>NZ_OCNJ01000018.1 GCF_900230255.1 Caenispirillum bisanense | reverse complement strand
GGCGTCGATGTCGGCCTGCAGCGCGGCCTTGTCGATGGAGCCTTCCTGGGCGGCGGTGGTCTTGCTCTTGATGGTGTCGATCAGCTTGGCGATCTGCTCGGCACCGGTACGGGCGACGCCCAGCGAGTTGTCGGCCAGCGACAGGTTGTCGCCGACGGCCTTCAGGCTGTTCACGTCCGCCTTCATGGTGGTCGACACCGCCCAGAAAGAGGCGTTGTCCTTCGCACTGCCGACCTTCAGGCCCGTGGCGATGCGGTTCTGCGTCTTCGAGAGGGAGTTGTTGGTCTGCTCGAGGACGCGCAGCGCCGTCATGGCGCTGGAGTTCGTCAGAATCGACGACGACATGGCAATTACTCCGTTCTGGTTCTCAAACGGCCCACTTCTGTGGACCAAGGCTCCATTTTAGGCACATATTCATCACGGATTAAGCCACAGGCGGCCGCACCACGCAAGCCGCCTCAGCACTCACCGCGTTCACCAACAGGCCATTAAAACGTTCTATTTCAATGGCTTGACATTTGTCAGCCGGCTGGACACGAAGTGGTGCCCCCCCCACTTTCGGGCGTCCCCGGGCTGCGCCACCGGCATGGCGCCCCCGCAGGGCCATTTCGACTCCGGCTCCGGCGCGGACCGACCATGACGCCGAGCGCCCATCCCCGCCGGCCGGAAATGAAAAAAGGGGCACGCCCTTCTGGCGCACCCCTTTCTTCGGAAATCGGCAACCCCATCCTTCTCGTGCGGGTCTTCGGGCCTTCAAGTCACTGGAACAGCGACAGCAGGGCCTGCGGTGCCTGGTTGGCGATGGACAGCGACTGGATGCCCAGCTGCTGCTGGACCTGCAGAGCCTGCAGACGCGCCGATTCTTCGTTCATGTTGGCATCGATGAGCGTGCCGATGCCCTCAGTGAGGTTGTCGGTCAGCTCGGTGATGAACTCCTTCTGGATCTCGATGCGGCCCTGGGCCGAACCGAGCGCCGCGGCGGCGTCCGTGGCGATCTGCATGGCTTCCTCGATGTTGTCGAGGAGCTGGTCGTAGTCCGTGATCGGCAGGCCCGTGGTCCCGATGCTGTCGATACCGGTGCCGGCCGTGGTCAGGGTCAGGGTGTTGTTGTTGAACGTGTACTGGATGTTCGAGCCGAAGGCGGCCGCGCTGCTCGACAGGCCGAAGGTGGTCGGCAGGTTGCCCAGCGCGGAGACGATCTGGTCGACGATCTTCTTGCCCGTCGTGCTCTCGTGCGTCACTTCCCGGGCGTCGAGGGCGAGCTCGATGCGGTTCGGGTTGGACTGGTCGTCGAGGCGGTTGCCGGTGGCGGTGTCCTGGCCGGTCACCCGCAGCACGACCGTCTTGTTGGTGCCGTTGACGGTGTAGTTGAGGGTGATCTCCTCACCGAGGCGCAGCGGCTGATCCTGGAAGTTCAGCTCGTTGCTCTCGACGATGCTCATGGCGGTGGAGGTCGGCGCCGAGGCGACGGTCGCCGAGGCTGAGGCCGAGGCGGCGGTTCCGAGGCTGATGAACTCGAAGCCTTCCTCGAACACCATGGTCAGACCGTTGGTGGTGTCCCACGACGCGTTCTTGATGTAGGTCGTGGCGGCCAGCGCGGTCGCCGTGGTGCCGAGCGCCGTGGCGTCGACGTCGGCGATGGCGGACGTCTGGATCGACCCGTCACGGTCACGGTACGTCAGAAGGAAGTCGTTGTCCGTGTTGTCCGTGTCGAACGTGAAGGCGGTCGGGGCATAGGTCACCACATCGCCGGGCGACGTGAAGGGGCCGCCGCTCCACCCGGTCAAGGTGATGTCGGTCTCGCGGTCCTTGGCGGCCAGCTTGAACTCGCCGTTCACGTAGCTGATGTTGAACAGCTTCGAGAAATCCTTGGACGTCGTCAGCTCGTCGACCAGCGCGAGCGCGCCGTCGTCGCCGACCGCGATGCTCTGCTCGAGCGTGTGCGTCAGCGTGCGGTTGACGCCTTCGTCGTCGATGTACTCGAAGGTCAGCTTCTGCCCGGCCTTGGCCGAGTAGACCACGCTGTCGTCGATGGCGGCGGTGATGCCGGCACCGGCGGCGACGTCCAGGGCCTTGAAGTCGTAGCCGTTGGCGAGCTTGACGGTCAGGCCGGTCTGGTTGTCCCACGCGGCGTTGACCACGGCGGCAGAGGCGGTCAGCGCGGTGACGAGGTCGTTGCCGTCGGTGATGTTCACGAACTGCGCCGTCGTGGTGTCGCTGACGGCGGCACCGGTCGAGTAGGTCAGCGTGAAGTCGTTGTCGGTGTTGTCCGTATCGAACGTGAACTTGTTCGCGTCGATGAAGAACTGGCTGGCGTTCGGCGCACCCATGTTGAACTCGGTGACGCCGTCGGTCTTGTTCTCGACCAGGCTGTCGCCGCGATCCAGCACGGAAAGACCCGAAATGGCCTCCAGGCCACCGCGCGGAGCGAAGGTCAGATCCTGCGAGGTGAAGCTGATGTAGCTGGCGTCGACGTTCGAGCCGTCACGGCCGATGGACGACAGCAGGCGCACCTTCGAGCTCGTCTCCAGCAGCTTGACGCCGTTGAAGTTGGCCGACTTGGTGATCTCCTGGATCTGCTCCAGGGCCGCGTCGATGTCCGCCTGCAGGGCGGCCTTGTCGATGGAGCCTTCCTGCGCGGCCGTCGCCTTCGCCTTGACCGTATCGATCAGCTTGGCGATCTGCTCGGCGCCGGTGCGGGCCACCGACAGGCTGTTCTCGGCCAGCGACAGGTTGTCGCCGATGGCCTTGAAGCTGTTGACGTCGGACTTCATCACGCTGGACACGGCCCAGAACGAGGCGTTGTCCTTGGCGCTGCCGACCTTGAGGCCGGTGGAGATGCGGTTCTGGGTGGTGGACAGATCCTTGTTGATCTGATTCAGCACCCTCAGCGCGGTCATCGCGCTGGAATTCGTAAGGATGGACGAGGTCATCTCTTTCTTACTCCGATTCCGAGTATGGCCTAGCCGCTTCTGCGGCATGAGACTGCCGACGCCCCTCCATTCAATCCCTGTGCCAACTCGCCGACACGTCGGCACGACCATCGCGAGTCCGGCGCGGCCGACGCGCCATCCGCGAAACGACTCGTTGCTGCGCCTGAGTCTTTTTCCACAGCCCCCCACCTCCCCCCGGGCACCCCCCGCCGCTGCCCCGGCTGCGGCGACTCGGGCAGGGCCGGCGGCAGAGACGTCCGCGCCCCGGCAATCTTGACCCAGCCGCGCATCCACCGGCCGGGTAAAATTTGCCTACCGTTAACGTCTTCTTTAATAAGGCGCCTTACCTTCCGGCTACATCGGATGGGGTATCTCCGCGGCGATCCTGCGGAGGGCTCCACGCCCGCAGAACACACGCAGGACGCCCGCCGTGAACGCCTTCGTACAACAGCTGAAGAACCTGGGCCCGATGCGGCTCGCGGCCATGGCCGGCGTCGGTGTCGGCCTGCTCGCGTTCATCATCTATTTCGCCACCCGGTTCAGCTCCACCCCCATGGAGCTGCTCTACGGCAACCTGGAGCCGGCGGACTCCAAGCGCATCGTCGAGCAGCTGGAGGCGCAGAACATTCCCTTCGAGCTGCGCGAGGGCGGCACCGCCATCTACGTCGCCGGCGACCAGGTGCTGCGCCAGCGCCTCGCCGTGGCGGAGCTGGCGACGGCCGGCGGGTCGTCCGTCGGCTACGAGGTGTTCGACAACATGGACAGCCTCGGCGCCACCAACTTCATGCAGAACGTGAACCTGGTGCGCGCCCTGGAAGGCGAGCTGGCCCGCACCATCACCGCCATCGACACGGTGAAGGCCGCCCGCGTCCACCTGGTGATGCCCAAGCGCGAGCTGTTCTCCCGCGAGACGCAGGAACCGTCGGCCTCCATCTACATCAAGATGAAGTCGGGCCGCCTGGAACAGGCGCAGGTCAACGCCATCCAGCACATGGTGGCGGCGGCCGTGCCGCAGCTGAAGCCGTCGCGCATTTCCATCGTCGACGAGAACGGCGCGCTGCTGTCGCGCAACTTCGAGAACGACAGCGACATGATCGCCTTCACCCGCGAGGAAATGCGGCTGAAGACCGAGGAGCGCCTGCGCGCCAACATCGAGCAGCTGATCGAGCAGACCGTCGGCCCCGGCAAGGTCCGCGCCGAGGTTCGCGCCGACATGAACTTCGACCGCACGGTCACCCAGCAGGAAGTGTACGACCCGGAAAGCGTCGTGCCGCGCTCCACCGTCACCCGCGAGGAGAACCTGCGCACGTCGGAGAACGACCCCGGCAACGTGACGGTGCAGAACAACCTGCCCGACGCCAACCTCAACGCCGGCGGCCCCACCGCCACCAGCGAAGAGACGCGCACCGAGGAAACCGTCAACAACGAGATCAGCCGCAAGACCGTAAATTCGGTCAGCGAGGGCGGCAGCATCGACCGCCTGTCCATCGCGGTTCTCATCGACGGCACATATACCCTCGACGGCGAAGGCAACCGCGTCTACGAGCCGCGCACCGAAGACCAGATGGACAAGCTCGCCACCCTGGTGCGCTCGGCCGTCGGCTTCGACGCCAACCGCGGCGACCAGGTGGAAGTGGTGAACATGCGCTTCGCCACCATGGACGACCTGCTGCCCACCGACGAGTGGACCTTCATGGGCTTCACCAAGGAAGAGATCATGAAGATGGCCGAGGGGCTCGGCATTGCCATCGTCGCCATCCTGGTCATCCTGCTGGTGGTCCGCCCGCTCATCACCCGCGCCTTCGAAAGCGCCGCCCCCGACGAGGCCAAGCTGCTGAGCGCCGACGCCGCCGCCGGCATCCCGCAGCTGACCGGTCCGGGCTCCATGCCGGTGCCCATCGACGAGGAGATCGAGGCCGACGAGTTGATCGACATCGACAAGGTGGAAGGCCGCGTGCGCGCCTCCAGCTTGCGCAAGATCGGCGAAATCGTCGACAAGCACCCGGAAGAAGCGCTCAGCATCATCCGCAACTGGCTCTACCAGGAAGCCTGATCGCCGCCTGAAGACGACCGCGGCCCCGCCCTCCCGCACCACCGGATGCGGGCCGCCTGAGGAGAACGACCGTGGGACGCGTCAAGGAAGACTACCGCAGCCTCACCGGGCCCCAGAAGGCCGCCATCATGATGCTGTCGCTGGGCGAGGAACATTCCTCCAAGCTGTTCGCCATGATGGACGACGACGAGATCCGCGAGCTGTCGCAGATCATGGCGAACCTCGGCACGGTGTCGTCTTCCATCGTCGAGCGCCTGTTCGTGGAATTCGCCGACGCCATCTCCAACACCGGCTCGCTGGTCGGCTCCTACGAGAGCACGGAACGCCTGCTGCACAAGTCGCTGCCGAAGGATCGCGTCGACGCGATCATGGAGGAAATCCGCGGTCCGGCCGGCCGCACCATGTGGGACAAGCTCGGCAACGTGAACGAGCAGGTGCTGGCCAACTACCTGAAGAACGAATACCCGCAGACGGTCGCGGTGGTGCTGTCCAAGATCAAGGCCGACCACGGCGCCCGCGTGCTCGGGCTGCTGCCGGAAGGCTTCGCCATGGAAGTCATCATGCGCATGCTGCACATGGAGGCGGTGCAGAAGGAAGTGCTCGACGGCGTGGAAAAGACGCTGCGCACGGAATTCATGTCCAACCTCGCCCGCACCGCCCGCCGCGATGCGCACGAGATGATGGCCGACATCTTCAACAACCTCGACCGCAACACCGAAGCCCGCTTCCTCGCCGCCCTCGAAGAACGCAACCGCGAGAGCGCCGAGAAGATCAAGCAGCTCATGTTCACCTTCGAGGACCTCAACCGCATCGACAGCCAGGGCATCCAGACCCTGCTGCGCCATGTGGAGAAGGACAAGCTCGGCCTCGCGCTCAAGGGCTCGTCGGACAGCATCAAGGACCTGTTCTTCAAGAACATGTCGGAACGCGCCGGCAAGATGCTGAAGGAAGACATGGACGCCATGGGCCCGGTGCGCCTGCGCGAAGTGGACGAGGCGCAGAACATCATCGTCGCGCTCGCCAAGGAACTGGCCAATTCCGGCCAGATCGTCATCTCCGAGGGCAAGGAGGACGACGAGCTCATCTACTGATGCCGCTCGCCGTCCCGCCGCCGTAGCCCCCGCCGCGCCGCCAGGAGAGACCCGTGTCCGCCATGCGCCAGCAAGCCGCGATCCGCAAGTTCACCTTCGACCTCGACCTCGACGACCGCGACGCCGTGCGCCGGTCCTACGAGCAGCCGGCGCATACGACGGTGCAGGATTTCGAGCCGGAGAGCGCGGCCCTCGCACCCAAGCCGGAGCCGGAGCCCGAGCCGCAGGTGCCGCAGACGCCGCTAGACGTAGCGGTCGCCCAGGCCGAAGCCGACGCCGCCGCCGCCGAGGCGGAAGCGCTGGCCGCCCAGATGCAGCCGCCGGAGCCGGAAACGCCGCCGGAGCCGACCTTCAGCCTGCAGGACGTGGAAGCGGCGCGCGACGAGGCCTATGTCGCCGGCCACACCGCCGCCCTGCAGGAGGCCGAGGCCGCCACCGAGCGTCTGGCGTCGGAGAGCCTGCACTTCATCGCGCAGGGCCTGCGCCAGCTCGGCGCCACCATGAACGAGCCCTACAAGCGGCTGGAGCCCATGGCGGTGGAAGTCGCCGTCGCCATCTGCCGGCGCGTGCTGCCCATGGTCACCCTGCAGTACGGCACCGCCGAGATCGAGGGCCTGATCCGCAGCATCCTGCCGACCATCATCGAGCAGCCGCGCATCGTGGTGCGCGTCCACCCCGCCCTGTCGGGCATGGTGCGCGACGGCGTCCAGCCGGTCATCGCCGACACCGGCTTCGAAGGCCGCCTGCTGGTGGTCGACGACGCCGCCATCCAGCCGGGCGACGCCCGCCTGGAATGGGCCGACGGCGGCATCGAGCGCGACACGCCCCGCACCTGGGGGGAGATCCTCCAGGTCATCGACCGCAACGTCCTGGCGGCCAGCGGCATCACCGGCGACTTCGGCGAGGCGGAAGCCGCCGCCGACGCCGAGCGCAGCCGCCTGCTCGCCGAGCACGAGGCGCGCGTGCAGGCCGCCGCCACCGCCGAGGCCATGGCCGCCGCCGCCCCCGACGGTTCCCCGCGCGCCAACCTCGGCGACGACGCCCCGCGCGCCGGCACCGCCGGCTGACCCGTTTCCGTGAGAGACCAGACACATGGCTGACGACAACGATCTCGAACTCAACGAACTGGCCGGCGGCGCCTCCCCCGCCCCGTCCGACGGCGGCATGGTGGACCTCGACGAGGTCATCGCCGACGTGCCCGACAAGCCGCGCTCGGCGGCCGACCTGGAAGCGGTCTACGACATTCCGGTGCAGGTCTCGGCGGTGCTCGGCAAGTCGTCCATGCAGGTGAACCAGCTGCTGAAGCTGGGCCGCGGCGCGGTGGTGGAGCTGGACCGCAAGGTCGGCGAGGCCATCGACATCTACGTCAACAACCGGCTGGTGGCGCGCGGCGAGGTGGTGGTGGTGGAAGACCGCCTCGGCATCACCATGACCGAGATCATCAAGACCGACCGGAGCTGAGGACGCGATGGCCGACGGCCTCGACATTCCCGCGCGGTCCGCACGCCCGGCGCTCGATCTGGCCACCATCGTCGGGCTGGGCGGTGCGGCGCTGCTCATCGCCGCGGCGCTGCTGCTCGGCGGGTCGGTGGCGTCGTTCGTGGACGTGCCGTCGGTGCTCATCGTCATCGGCGGCACGCTGCTGGTGACCACCGCCTGCTTCTCGGTCGACGACGTGCTGCGTACGCTGAAGGTCACCGGCACCACCTTCCGCGCCTCGGGCCGCGAGCCGCGCGACGCGGCGCTGAAGGTCATCAACCTCGCCACCCTGGCGCGCCAGCAGGGCCTGCTGAAGATGCAGGGCCCGGCGCTCGACCTGCTGCGGCGCGAGCCGATCCTGCACAAGGGCCTGACGCTGGCCATCGACGGCACGCCGGAGCCCGAGGTGGACGGCATCCTGCGCGGCGAGCTGACCGCCATGGTGGACCGCCACCGCATCGCCGTGCAGGTGCTGCGCAAGGCCGCCGAGATCGCGCCGGCCATGGGCCTCATCGGCACCCTCATCGGCCTGGTGCAGATGCTCGGCCACCTGGACGACCCGGCGACCATCGGGCCGAGCATGGCGGTCGCCCTGCTCACCACCTTCTACGGCGCCATCCTGGCGACCATCGTGTTCACCCCGCTGGCCTCCAAGCTGGAGCGCAATTCGGCGGACGAGCAGCTGGTCGGGCGCATTTATCTGCTCGGGGTGCTGTCCATCGGCCGCAAGGACAATCCGCGGCGCCTCGAGATGCAGATCAACAGCGTGCTGCCGCCGGCGCAGCGCGTGACCGTATTTCAGTGACGGCCGCTGGGCCGTGGCGGGTTTCAATGACGGCCGAAGGGCCGCAGTGACGGCTTTGGAGTGAACGAGGATGCGTCTTCTGATCATCGGATCCCTGGGCGGGCAGATCGGAGCGGCGAGCCAGATCGCCATCGCCCGCGGCGCCGAAGTGGGCCAGGCCGACGACATCCCGCGCGGCCTGGAACGCCTGCGGACCACCGGCGCCGACCTGGTCATGGTCGACGTGGCGCTCGACGTCGAACAGTTGATCCTCGGCCTGGCGGCCGAGCACATGACCGTGCCCGTGGTCGCCTGCGGCACCCAGAACGACAGCCGCGCCGCCGTGCGCGCCATCAAGGCCGGCGCCCGCGAATACATCCCCCTGCCGCCGGAGCCCGAACTCATCGCCGCCGTGCTGCAGGCGGTGACCGAGGACAACCGCGACATCGTCTTCCGCGACCCGTCCATGCAGCGGGTCATGAAGATGGCCGAGCAGGTGGCACCGTCGGAAGCCAGCATCCTCATCACCGGCGAGAGCGGCACCGGCAAGGAGCTGATGGCCCGCTTCGTCCACGCCAAGAGCCGCCGCGCCAAGGCCCGCTTCGTCGCCGTCAACTGCGCCGCCATCCCCGACAACCTGCTGGAGAGCGAGCTGTTCGGCCATGAGAAGGGGGCATTCACCGGCGCCGTTGCGCGCCGCATCGGGCGGTTCGAGGAAGCCACCGGCGGCACCCTGCTGCTCGACGAGATTTCCGAGATGGACGTGCGCCTGCAGGCCAAGCTGCTGCGCGCCATCCAGGAAAAGGAGATCGACCGCGTCGGCTCCAACACGCCGGTGAAGGTGAACGTGCGCCTCATCGCCACGTCCAACCGCAACCTGCAGGACGCGGTGCGCCAGGGCCACTTCCGCGAGGACCTCTATTTCCGCCTCAACGTCGTCAACCTGGCCCTGCCGCCGCTGCGCGAGCGCCCGGCCGACATCGAGGCGCTGGCCGACCACTTCGCGCTCAAGTACGCCGAGCTGAACGACATGCCGGCCCGGCCGCTGTCGCAGGCCGCCCGCGCCCTGCTGCGGGCGCAGGCGTGGCCCGGCAACGTGCGCGAGCTGGAAAACACCATCCACCGCGCCGTCCTGCTGGCGCAGGGCTCCGCCATCGAGCCGGAAGCCATCCTGCTGCCCGACACCGCCCCGCGCGGCCCGGCCATTCCGCCCGCCGGCGGTGGCGGCGCGACGCCGGGCAGCGCCATGGCCAACGCCGGCGGCAGTTCAGGCGGCGGCGCGGCGGCGGGGGATGCGACCTCCGGCCTCGTCGGCCGCACGGTCGCCGACGTCGAGCGCGACCTCATCATCGAAACGCTGAAGCACACCCTCGGCAACCGGACCCATGCCGCCAACATCCTCGGCATCTCCATCCGGACGCTGCGCAACAAGCTGAAGCTCTATGCCGACCAGGGCGTGCCCGTGCCGCCGCCCGCCGGCGATGCCGAGGCGCATCCGTGAGCGGCCGCGTGCGAACCACGAAGACCAGGCCGGTGACGGGCAGGAGCAAGAGACATGGCTGAGGAAGGTTCGGGCCAGCTGGACGCGGCGCCTGCCGGCGCGTCCGGCGGCGGTGCCGGCGGCGGCGGCATGGGGGGCCTGTTCACCCGTGCCTTCGGCGCCACCTCCGCACGCGACCGCCTGGTGCAGGCGGCCAGCCGCGGCGACCTGATGTTCGCCGCCGGCGTGATCATGATCCTGGTGGTCCTGATCATGCCGCTGCCGCCGTGGCTGCTCGACATCATGCTGGCACTCAGCATCACGCTGTCGGTGCTGATCCTGATGACGACGATCTTCATCGAGCGTCCGCTGGAGTTCAACGTCTTCCCGGTGGTGCTGCTGATCGCGACGCTGTTCCGATTGGCGCTGAACCTGGCGTCGACGCGACTCATCCTGTCCGACGGACACAAGGGGACGGACGCGGCCGGCGAGGTGATCGAAGCCTTCGGCGGCTTCATCATGGGCGGCAACTTCGTCATCGGCGTGATCGTGTTCGCCATCCTGATCCTGGTGAACTTCATGGTCATCACCAAGGGTTCGACGCGCATCGCCGAAGTGACGGCGCGCTTCACCCTGGACGCCATGCCGGGCAAGCAGATGGCCATCGACGCCGACCTCTCGTCGGGCCTCATCGACGAGCAGCAGGCCCGCCAGCGCCGCACCGACATCCAGAAGGAAAGCGACTTCTTCGGCGCCATGGACGGTGCCTCGAAGTTCGTGCGCGGCGACGCCATCGCCGGCCTCATCATCACCGCTATCAACGTCATCGGCGGCATCATCATCGGCATGGTGCAGGGCGACCTGAGCTTCGCCAAGGCCGCCGACACCTACACCCGCCTGACCGTCGGCGACGGTCTGGTCAGCCAGATCCCGGCGCTCATCATCTCGGTCGCCGCCGGTATCATGGTGTCCAAGGGCGGCCTGACGGAAAGCACGGAAAAGGCGCTGATCGGGCAGTTCACCAACTACCCGAAGGCACTCGGCATGTCGGCCGCGCTGGCGGTGGCGCTGGCGCTGCTGCCAGGCACGCCCGCCCTGCCCTTCCTCATGCTGGCCGGCATCACCGGCGGTGCCGCGTGGTGGCTCGGCCGGCGCCAGAACGAGGTGGTGGAAGAGGCGGCGCAGGACATCCAGCGCAAGGACAAGGCCGCCGCCGAGGCGCCGGTCGCCGAGGAGCCCATTTCCGAGGCCCTGCGCATGGACATGATCCGCCTGGAACTGGGCTATGGCTTGCTCGCCATGATCAACGGCGGCCCCAACCAGCGGCTGACCGACCAGATCAAGGCCCTGCGCCGGGCGCTGGCGGTGGAGACCGGCTTCATCATGCCGTCGGTGCGCATCCAGGACAACATGCAGCTGCCGGCCAACTCCTACGCCATCTTCATCAAGGAGGTGCAGTCGGGGAAGGGCGACCTGCGGCCCAACATGCTGCTGGTCATGGACCCGCGCGGCGAGGAGATCGGCCTGCCCGGCGAGAAGACGCGCGAACCGACCTTCGGCCTGCCGGCCCTGTGGCTCGACCCCGCCAACCGGGAAGAGGCCCTGTTCCGCGGCTACACGGTGGTCGACCCGCCGACGGTCATCACCACCCACCTCACCGAGGTGGTACGCGAGAACATGCCCGACCTGCTGTCCTACGCCGACACCCAGCGCCTGCTCGACGACCTCGACCGCGAGCACCAGAAGCTGGTGGCCGACCTCATCCCCGGCATGATCTCGCTCGGCGGCGTGCAGCGGGTGCTGCAGAACCTGCTGGCCGAGCGCGTGTCCATCCGCGACCTGCCGTCGATCCTGGAGGGCATTTCCGAGGCGGCGGGGGCATCGCGCAACATCACCACCATCACCGAGCACGTGCGCGCCCGCCTCGCCCGCCAGCTGTCGGACACCTACTCCGACGAGAACGGCGTCATTCCCATCGTCACCCTGGCGCCGGAGTGGGAGCAGGCCTTCGCCGAAAGCCTGGTCGGCCAGGGCGAGGACAAGCAGCTGGCCATGAACCCGAGCCGCCTGCAGCAGTTCATCGTCTCGGTGCGCCAGACCTTCGAGCGGCTGGCCATGCAGGGCGAGACGCCGGTGCTGCTGTGCAGCCCCATGATCCGCCCCTACGTGCGGTCCATCGTCGAGCGCTTCCGGCCCCTGACGCCGGTGATGTCGCAGAACGAGATCCACCCCAAGGCGAAGATCCGAACCCTCGGCCAAATCTGACGTTTCATCGCCGCCCCGCGGAGTCGCGCCGGGGCGGCGATGTCGCGACCGGGCCGATTCCCGCCGCTCCGCCGGGCCGGGCGAAAATGCGGCAGGAACATCAAGCGCTTGCCCGACTGGTTGCCGGATATGAGCATTTTTACGCTTTTCGTGGTGCCATTTACCTCTTAATTTCGGGCGGAAGGTGACCGTCGTAAGAGGGCCGGCAGAACCGCCGGGGGGACGGTCGACGGGGGACAAGAAGATGTCTTCGCTGCTGACCAACGTGAGCTCCATGCAGGCCCTGCGGGTCCTGCAAAGCATCGACACCAACATGTCCGGCGTGGCCAATCAGGTCGCCACCGGCTTGAAGGTCGGTAATGCGAAGCACAATGCGGCCATCTGGTCCGTCTCCTTCGCCATCCGCTCAGATGTGAACACGCTGCACGCCGTCCGCGACGGACTGAGCCGGACCGAGGCCGAGCTGGCGATGATCGGGGCGGCCACCGGCAAGATCACGGAACTGCTCGACCAGGCTCGCGAGCGTGCCATCCATCTCGACGGCGCGACCAGCGAACAGGCGCGCCAGGCCATTCGCGCCGACGTGGTCACGCGCATCCAGCAGGCCGAGCAGATCATCGCCGACACGTCGTTCAACGGCGCGACGCTGCTCGACGGCGAGGAACGGCGCGTGGTGACCGGCGCCCGCGGCGAGACCATCGTCATCGGCGGCCGCGAAATGTCGAGCACCACCCTCGGCCTCGACGCCATCCTCGCCAAGGTGGACTCCGTGGTGCCGCCGGTCGAGACGACGACCTCGACCAGTTCGCCCGCCACGCCGACCGGCCGCGTCTTCGGCAACGACGCCCTGTCGGCCGGCACCGCGGTCGCCGGTCCCGGCGGCGGCAACGGCATCACCGGCTCCATCGCGCAGACCAGCGCCGTCAACGTCGACGACGGCGCCAGTGACTTCGTCAAGATGCTGGCTTACGGGGCCAAGTGGGGCGGCAGCGCCCAATCGGGCGCGGCGCTGACCTATTCGCTGTACAACGGCACCCAGGGCTACAGCTATGCGCCGGGCGCCGGCGCCATCACCGCGCTGAACGCCAGCTACCAGGCCGCCGTGCGCGACATCATGACCTACGCCTCGGGCCTCAGCGGCGTCACCTTCACCGAGGTGACGGAATCGGCCGGCGTGGTCGGCGATTTCCGCTTCGCCGAATACGCCGACGGCGGCGGCACCGCCTTCGCCTATCTGCCCAACAGCGCGGCGGCGGGCGGCGACACCTTCATCACCACCGGCATCACGGGTGCCTACGCCACCGTCACCGCCGGCGCCGGCTATCCCTACCAGACCATCATCCACGAGCTGGGTCACGCCCTCGGCCTCAAGCATCCGCACGAAGCCAACATCGACGACGAATACAACTACGACGGCAGCGCCTACGACCACTTGAAGTACAGCGTCATGTCCTACAAGGACTTCGCGGGCGACACCAACGACGGCTACGGTGCCGACTTCTTCCCGACGTCGTTCATGGTGGGCGACATCGCCGCGCTGCAGGCCATGTACGGCGTCGGCGCCGGCAACTCGGGCGACGACACCTACTCCTGGAGCGGCCGGACCTTCGAGACCATCTGGGACGGCGGCGGCGTCGACACAATCGACCTGTCCAACAAGACCGGCGCCCTCGACATCGACCTGACGCCCGGCTCCTACAGCAACGTCGGCACCACGGTCACCTTCGAAGGCACGGTCACCGAGAACTACACCCTCGGCATCGCCTACGGCACCATCGTCGAGAACGTGATCGGCGGCAGCGGCTCCGACCGCATGAAGGGCAACGAGGCGAACAACACCTTCACCGGCGGTCTCGGCAACGACGTCATCGACGGCGGCGCCGGCTGGAACGTGGCGGTGTTCAACGGCAACAAGGCCGATTACACCATCTCCGACGAAGGCAACGGCACCGTGCGGGTCATCGGCCGCGACGGGCGCGACACCCTGACCAACATCCAGGAACTGCGCTTCGACGACGGATCGGTGGACATCAGCGACCTCGCCCCGCCGCTCACCGCGGCCGAGTACGAGGCGCAGCAGACCAGCGGCTACAGCATTTCGCTCGGCCTTCGCCTGGACGCCATGATCGACGTCGCCATGAGCCGCGTGCTCGAGGTCGGCGCCGCCTTCGGCTCCGAGGCGGTGCAGATCGAGACGGCCCAGACCATGGCGAACTCGCTCATCGACGAACTCACGCGCGCCAACGGCATCCTGGTGGACGCCGACATGACGCATGCCTCGGCCCGCATGCAGGCGCTGCAGGTCCAGCAGCAGCTGGCCATCAGCAGCCTGTCCATCGCCAACGGCAATTCGCAGACGCTGCTGCAGCTGTTCCGCTGACGGCTCAGGCTTCGGCGGCTCACACCGCCGAACCCCGCAGCGCGGCCATGTCGTGCTCCACCATCTCGCGCACCAGATCGGGGAACCCGATGCGGTGGCGCCAGCCCAACCGCTCGCCGGCCATGGAGGCGTCGCCAAGCAACCGGTTCACCTCCGCCGGCCGGTAGAGGCGCGGGTCCACCGCCACCAGAACCTCGCCCGTCGCCGCACAGCGGCCCTCTTCCGCCGCACCGCCTCCGCGCCAGACCAGCGGCCGTCCCGCGAGCCGAAAGGCGAGGTCGGCGAAATCCCGCACCGAGTGGTCTTCCCCCGTCGCCAGGACGTAGTCGCCGGGGCCCTCCTGCTGCAGCATCCGCCACATGCCTTCCACGTAGTCGCGGGCGTGCCCCCAGTCGCGGCGAGCCTCCAGATTGCCCAGCCGCAGGACCTGCCGTCGACCGACCGCAATGGCCGCGGCCGCCCGGGTGATCTTGCGACTGACGAAGGCCTCGCTGCGGATCGGGCTCTCATGGTTGAACAGGATGCCGTTGGAGACGTGCAGACCGTGCGCTTCGCGATAGGTGACCGCGATCCAGTACCCGTAGAGCTTGGCGGCTCCATAGGGGCTGCGCGGGCGGAACGGGGTGCTCTCCCGCTGCGGCCACTCGGCGGCGGCGCCGAACAGCTCCGACGTGGACGCCTGATAAATGCGGGTCCGCCCCGCCAGGCCGAGGGTGCGCACCGCCTCCAGCAGGCGCACGACGCCGAGCGCGTTGACGTCGCCGGTATGGACGGGGGTGTCGAAGCTCACCTGAACATGGCTCTGGGCGGCCAGGTTGTAGATCTCGTCTGGCCGCACGGCCTCGATCAGGCGAATCAGGCGGGCGGCGTCGCCGACGTCGCCGTAATGCAGGTGGAGCGCCCCCTCCCGTCCGACCGATCGGCGACCGGGAAGGCGGAACAGCGGAAGATCACCGGCCGACGCGGCATAGCGCCGCAGGCCATGCACCTCGTAGCCCTTGGCGAGCAGCAGGTCCGTCAGGTACGTGCCGTCCTGCCCGGTGACGCCGGTGACGAGCGCGCGCCTCTGCGCCATTGCATCCCCCTGTTTCGCATGTCGCCCGCCGGGCCTTACCAGCGCCTGTATGACACGGACGGGATGAACCTACGATAGGCTTTGCGTGCACGAACCGGTCATCGCCATCGACAACCCGGCTTCCGGCGGGCGGAGACATGAGGCACCCTGAGGCCTACGCACGCCGCACCCCGCCGCCAGTCAGGAGGATCCCGTGACAGCCATGCCGACGGCCCAGATCACGCCCGTCGTCCTGTCCGGCGGCTCGGGCAGCCGCCTGTGGCCTTTGTCGCGTGCCGACTATCCGAAGCAGTTCATTCCCGTCGCCGGCGAGCTCAGCCTCATCCAGCAGACGGTCCTGCGCACGGTCGGCGCCGGCTTCGCGTCGCCGCTGGTCGTCTGCAACGAGGAGCACCGCTTCGTCGTGGCGGAGCAGTTGCGGGCCGTGGACGTGGCACCACGCGACATCCTGCTCGAGCCAGTCGGCCGCAACACCGGGCCGGCGGCCGCAATCGCCGCCCTTCACCTGCAGGAGGCCGGGGCGGCGGCGGAGGATCTGATGCTGGTGATGCCGTCGGATCACGTCATGGCCGACGTGCCCGCCTTCCTGCAGGCGGTGATCGCCGCCACCCCGGCCGCCCGCGACGGAGCCCTGGTGACCTTCGGGGTAACGCCGGACCGGGCCGAAACAGGGTACGGCTACATCGAGGCCGGCGACGCGATGTCGCTCCATCCCGACGTGTGTGCCGTCGCCCGTTTCGTTGAGAAGCCAGAAGCCGCCCGCGCCGAGCAGTTCCTCGCCGGCGGCCGCCACCTGTGGAACAGCGGCATCTTCCTCTTCTCACCACAGGCCTATCTCGATGAATTGGAAGCGGCCGCGCCTGCCGTCGTGGCGGCCTGCCGCGCCGCCCTGGCCGGCAGCACCCGCGACCTCACCTTCCGCCGCCTCGCCGCCGAGCCCTTCACCGACTGCCCTGCCACCTCCATCGATTATGCGGTGATGGAGCGGACGCGCCGCGCCGCCGTGGTTCCCCTGGCCGCCGGTTGGGACGACCTGGGGGCATGGTCAGCCCTGTGGCAACTGGGAGAGAAGGACACGGCCGGGAACGTCGCGCGCGGCGACGTGCTGTTGCACGATACGCGCGGGGCCTATGTCCGCAGCGACCGGGGCCTCGTCGCCGTCGCCGGTCTCACCGACGTGGTCGTGGTGGCGACCGACGACGCCGTGCTGGTGACCGACCGCAGCCACGCCCAGGAGGTCAAGGCCGTGGTCGACCGCCTGACGGCCGCCGGCCGCACCGAGGCGACGGCCCCCAGCACCGTCCACCGACCGTGGGGCAGCTACCGCGCCATCGACGCCGGCGACCGCTTCCAGGTCAAACGAATCGTCGTTCACCCCGGCGGTCGGCTCTCACTGCAACGCCACTTCCACCGCGCCGAGCACTGGGTGGTCGTGAGCGGCACCGCTCTCGTGCGGCGGGGCGACGAAACCTTCCTGCTGCGCGAGAACGAATCAACCTACATCCCCGCCGGCACCGTCCACCGCCTGGAAAACCCGGGACGGATCCCGCTGCACCTGATCGAGGTGCAGTCCGGCGGCTACCTCGGCGAGGACGACATCGTCCGCCTGGACGACGGGTATGGCCGAGTACCATCGCAATGATGCGGCCTGGTGGCGGGACCGATGGGCCACTGCGCGCGCGTACACAGCCCGACCTCAAAAGCTTGCGCACGGCAGGCTCCCTCCGCATAATCCCCCACAAGTTGTGCAGCCGAACGATTTTTCGCGCGGCAGCCGCGATCTGCTCTGGTTTGGCGTCAGGCATCACCGACGGGGACGGCATGGGGAAGTTTTCGCGCGATTGGAAGGATGCGCAGTACCACATTGCGGAATTGAAGAAGGCCTCCAACACCCCGCGCGGCAAGCAGCTGCAAAAGGCGATCGACGAGGGAACCGCCCTGATGGCCGAGGTAGACAAGCTTGTCGCCCGCTATGAGAGCGCGCCCACGGAAGCCATGGTGAAGGCGCTCACGGCCGCGGTCGGCAAGTTCTCGGGCGTGGTGGCCAAGATCAGGGCCATGGAGGCGCAGGTCGGCATTACCGTGATCTCGGCCGGCGCCGTGAAGCAGATGGACACGACCCTTTCGGCCATGGCCGACATGTGGGTCGACGAATGGAAGCCCGTGCGCGGCGGCACCGTCTTCAAGGCCGCGGGACCCTGGACGCGCGATTGGCAGGACGCCAAGAAGACCTTCGAAGCCAAGACCAAGCGCAAGAAGCCCAGCCGCACGATCCTCGGCGCGTTCCGCATGGCGTCGGGGATCGAGAAGGCCTTGTCCACCTGCGAAGGCCTGGCCCTCAAACTGGCGAGCGACCCCGATGACAAGACGTCCGCCAAACTGAAGGCGGCGCGCGCCGACATGCGCCGCGCCACGGCGGGCTACGTCGCCGACCTGCGCAAGGCCAAGTCGGGCGACGCCGATGCCGACCCGGTCTATGCCGAGCAACTGGTCGTGCTCGCCAAAGCTCTGGAAGACATCGCCGACAGTCTGGACACCGCTTGCGAGGCTGCCGAAGAGAAATGGCAGGTCGCGCCCTATGACGTCAAACGCTGCGCCGCCGCCTTCTCGGCGACCCAGGCAGCCGTCGAGGCGGCGGCAAGCAAGGTCGCGCAGGCCCGCAAGAGCCGGGGCGACATCGACGCCAAGCTGTTCCAGAAGCACCTCACGGACCCGACCAAGGCCGTCGCTGCAGCCCTCCTGGCCTTGCAGAAGCTGGCGGTCGGCGGCGGCGCGCCGCGGTCGGTGCTGACGCTGCCGCTGCAACAGGTGCAGATCTACGGCAACCAGTCGTACCGCGACGTCGCCAAGGGCAAGAGCGGATCCGATCCGGTGCGGGCACTTCTCGAAACGGCCGAAGACTTCTACGACCGCCTCGACACCCTGATCGACAAGGCCGGGCGAGAGTGGCGTCTGGAGTTGGCCCGGGTCGGACGATCGGCGCCGTATTGAGGAAGACGGGCGGCAGCGCGGCCGAACCGCAGGCGCCCGAAAACGCGAATGTTGACCCCGGCGCCCGGTTCTGCGTGAGTCGGTAAGAGAGAAGTAACTCTTCCTGCGGCATAAAGGGCTTTGCGTCCGATGGGGGGAGACCTACCCCCTTCCGTTGTTCCGGGTTGTCCATGCGCCTGAAATGCTACGCCGCCGACACCATGGCCGAGGCCATGGCCATGGTCCGCGCCGAACTGGGTGACGATGCCATCATCGTCTCGACCCAGCGGGCGGCCGGCGGCCAGGGTGTGCGCATCACGGCGGCCGTCGAGGAACAACTCGCCCTCGACGACGAGATCGAGCAGGTGCTGACGGGCGTCGAGCCCTCGCCCATCGCCGACATCGTCCGCGACAACCTGGACTACCACGGCGTGCCCACCGTCCTGCTCGACCGGCTGGTCGCCAAGGTGCGGGTGCTGGAAGTGGCCGACGGCACCATGGCCTGCGCCGCCGCGCTCGACGACCTGTTCACCTTCGCGCCGCTACCCGCCCGCCGGTCGCCGCGGCCCTTTCTCATCGTCGGACCGCCGGGCGCCGGCAAGACCATCACCACCGCCAAGCTCGCCGCCCGAGCCCGCCTCGCCGGCCGGACGGTCGGCGTGGTGACCGCCGACTCGGTGCGCGCGGGGGCGACGGAGCAGCTGGCCGCCTTCACCCGCATCCTCGACATCCAGCTGGAAAAGGCGCGCGGGCCGGACAGCCTGCGCCAGGTGCTGGCGGCGCGGGCCGGCGAGCACGACCTGACCTTCATCGACAGCCCCGGCCTCAACCCGTTCAACAACAACGACATGGCTTTCCTGCGCACGCTGGTGGAAGCCGCCGACGTCGAGCCCATCCTGGTGCTGGCGGCGGGCGGCGACGCCGTCGAGGCGACCGAGATCGCCGAGGCCTTCGCCGGCGCCGGTGCCACCCGCCTGCTCGCCACCCGCCTCGACATGACGCGCCGCCTCGGCGCCGTGCTGGCGGCGGCGGATGCCGGCCAGCTCATGTTCTCCGACGTGTCGGTCAACCCGCATGTCGCCAACGGGCTTTGCCCCATCAATCCCGTGTCGCTCGCCCGGCTCATCGTGCCGCCCAGCGAGCCCTCCGGCATAGAAGATGCCGTGCCTCAGGAAGCCTCGCCCCCGCGGAGGGTTTCCGGTAAGGAAGAACTCAACACCTGGAGAGAGGCTCGCCAGTCATGACTTCCTCGTCAGACGCCGTGCCGACGCTGGCGCCGCGTCCTTCGGAGCGGCAGAAGGGCCGCAACATCATCGCGATCGCCTCGGGGAAGGGCGGCGTGGGGAAGACGTGGTTCGCCATCACCACCACCCACGCGCTGGCGCGCAAGGGCCAGCGGGCGCTGCTGTTCGACGGCGACCTCGGCCTCGCCAACGTGGACATCCAGCTCGGCCTCATGCCGCGCGCCGACCTGGGCAGCGTGGTGGCCGGCAAGATGACGCTGAACCAGGCCATCATGCGCTACGAGCCGGGCGGCTTCGACGTGCTCGCCGGGCGCTCGGGCTCTGGCTCGCTCGCCAACATCCCGCCGAGCCGCCTGCAGATCCTGGCCGACGACCTGGCGCTGATGGCGCAGAAGTACGACCGCGTCATCCTCGACCTGGGCGCCGGCGTGGAGAAGAGCGTCCGCCACTTGGCGCGCGCCGCCGGCACCATCATCGTGGTGACCTCCGACGAGCCGACCTCGCTCACCGACGCCTATGCCTTCATCAAGGTGACGGCCATGGAGCGCGCCGGCGTCGACGTGCGCGTCGTCATCAACGCCGCCAACTCGACGCGCGAGGGCGAGCGCACCTACCAGACCCTGCAGAAGGCCTGCCAGGGCTTCCTGAAGATCAATCCGCCGCTGCTCGGCATCGTGCGGCGGGACATGCGGGTGCGCGAGGCCATCCGCAACCAGACGCCGATCCTGACCCGCCACCCCAATGCGGAAGCCGCCGCCGACGTCGAGGCCATCGCCGACCGGCTGCTGAAGCTGTAACGGAGGGCCGGGGCATGTCGCGCCCGCTGCCGCCGCCCCCCACCGCCGCCGCGGGCGCTCCGCCGCGGGCGCCGGCGCCCGTGCCCTCGGTGGCCGCCGCCAGCCATCCGCCCGCCGCCGTGCGCGCCCTGCCGCCGGGTGCGGTGGTGGAACTGACCGCCACCGCCGCCGCCGACCGCGGCACCGTGACCGCCAGCCTGCCCGCCCCCGGCGGCGGCACCGCGAGCGTCACCCTGCGGACCCCCCTGCCCCTGCCCGAGGGTACCCGCCTGACCGTGCAGGTAAGCGGCCAGACCACCGACGCCACCGTCTTCCGCGTCACCGCCGTCGACGGCCGCCCCCTCGCCCAGGCCCTGCCCGAGCTGCACGCCGCCCGGCCGCAGGCGCCGGCCGCCCAGGCACCGGCACCCCAGGCGGCCACCCCGCCCCAGCCACAGGCACAGGCCCCGACGGTGGCGGCGAGCGGCGTGGACACCCTCAGCCTGTCCAACCGCGACGGCCTGCTCGCCATCGTCCTCCGCCCGACGCCGGGGGCGGCCGCCGGCACGGCGCCCCCGCCGCAACCTGCCACCCAGGCCGCCGCCCTCGCCTACGGCCGCACACCGGTGCCGGCGCAGGTACCGACCGCCGCCGCCCAGACCCCCGTGGCACAGGCCGCTCAGCCGGCAGGTCGCCAGCCGTCACCGCCCGCCACCAGCACCGCCGCGCCGCAATCGCCGGCGCAGGCGCCGTCTCCCGACAGCCAGCCGACGGCAGGACGACCCGCCGCGCCGACGACTGCGGTCAGCCAACCGGCGCCCTCGCCCCCGGCGCCCGCCCAGCAGCCGGCCGGAGGCCCAGTCCCCACACCGGCGACCGCGACCACTCCGCCGACGCCGCAACCGGCGCCTGCCCAAGCCACGCCAGCACCTGCACCGACCGGACAGCCGGCGACGGCCGCCACCCAGCCCACGGCCGAACAGGCCTCCGCTCCGGCGCCCACCGGCGCCGCATCCCCCGCGCCTGCACCGACTGGGCAGGCGGCACCCGCCGCCGCTCAACCGCCAGAGACACAGGCGGCGACGCCGACCCAGCCCGCTCCGCAGACGCCGGCGCCGGCGCCGGCTTCCAGCCAACCCGCAGCACCGCCGCCCGCAACCCAAGCAGCGCCTGCGCCGCCAAGCCAGAGCACAACGGCAGCCCCCCCACCGGCGGGGGCGCAAGCAGCCACGACGACCACTCCCGGCCAACCCTCGCCCCTGCCCGCCGTGGCTCAAGCGACGCCAGCATCCGCGCCGACGGGTCAGCCTGCCGTCGCCGCCCCGCCCGCGGGAGCACAAGCCGCCGTGTCGGTGACGCCCCCGGGCCAAGCCGCTTCGCAACAACCTGCGGCACAAGCGACACCTGCACCCGCACCGACGGGCCAGACAACAATGCCAGCCGCCCCGCCCGCGGGACCACAGGCCGCCGCGCCGGCGACACCCCTCGGCCAATCCGCTCCGCTGCAGCCCGCGACACAATCGACGCCTGCGCCTGCACCGACGGGCCAGCCCGCGACGGCAACTCCGCCCGCGGGGCAGGCCACCGCACCGGCGACGCCCGCCGCTCAGCCCGCCCCACAGCAGCCCGCGGCACAGGTGACGCCTGCGCCTGCACCGACAAGCCAGCCCGCGACGGCGACTCCGCCCGCGGGGCAGGCCACCGCACCGGCGACGCCCCCGGCTCAAACCGCCCCACAGCAGCCCGCGGCACAGGTGACGCCTGCGCCGGCACCGACAGGCCAGACCGCGACGCCAGCCGCACCGCCCGCGGGACCACAGGCCGCCGCGCCGATGACGCCCCCCGGGCAATCCGCTCCGCAACAACCCGCGACACAGGCGACGCCTGCGCCTGCACCAACGGGCCAAACAGCGACGGCAGCCGCACCGCCCGCGGGGGCACAGGCCGCCGCGCTGGCGACGACCCTCGGCCAAGTTGCTCCGCAGCAGCCCGCGACACAATCGACGGCGGCCCCTGCACCGACAGGCCAGACCGCGACGGCGACTCCGCCCGCGGGGCAGGCCGCTGCACCGGCGACACCTCTCGGCCAATCCGCCCCACAACAGCCTGCGGCACAAGCGACGCCTGCGCCTGCGCCGACGGGGCAGACAGCTGCGCCAGCCGCCCCGCCCACCGGGGCGCAGGCCGTCGCACCGGCGACACCTCCCACCCAACCCGCTGCGCAACAGGCTGCAGCACAAGCGACGCCGACGCCTGCGCCGACGGGCCAGGGTGCGGCGGCGGCCATCCCGCCCGCGGCACCGGCAGTCTCGGCGGCTCAGCCTGCACTGACAGGGCAAGCATCGACGGCACAAGCCCCGGCGCCGCAGGGCGCTGGCGCGCCGCCACCGCCCGCCGCTGGAACCACTTCGACACTGTCGCCGCCGGCGCCGCAGGGGGGGACGCCGGCGCCCGCCCCGGCGCCGCCGCAACCCACCGGCCAACCCGCCGCGCCGCAAGCGCCCACTTCGACGCAGGCGCCCAGCCAGCCTACGCCGCCACCGGCCGCCGCTCCGCCGCCCCCGGCAGCGACGCCGGCCGCTCCGGCCGCTCAGGCGGCGGGTAACCAGCCGGCGCCCGCCCCGTCGCCGCAGAGCAGCCCGGCGACGACGCAAACGGCCCCACCACAGGCCCCACCACAGGCACCGCCGCCGGCCGGTGGCGGCTCGGCTGCCCCCGCGCAGCCGGCTCCAGCGCCTCAAGCCCCACCGGTGACTGCCACACCCGCCCCCGCTCAGCCGGCGCCCTCGGCGCCGCCGGTGGTCACCGCTCCGCTACCTACACCCGGCGCCTCGGCTCCGGTGCCCGGCCTCGCCGGGCAGGTCGCGCCGGGGGCTCTCTTGCCGGGCGGGGGCCAGCCCGTACCGGGCGCGGCGACGCCCCTTCCGCCGATCCCCGGCGCGGCGCCGCCGGCGGCGGCGGTGGTTCCGCCGGGGGCGAGCGTTCCCGCGACCGTGCCGACGGCGGCGCCGGGTCAGGCCGTGCCGGCAGCCGCCCCGGCGAGCGGCGGTCAGCCGGTGCCGGCGGCTCCCGGACAGGCTCCTGCCGCAGGTGCCACAACCATCCCGGCCGCCTCGGCACCCGCCACGCCCACCCCGGCGAGCCCTGCTCCGGCCACACCGGCGCCGGTGGTCAACGGCGTCACCCTCACCCCGGGGACGGCGGTCATGGTGCGGGTGGTGTCGGTCGGGGGAACCCCGGCGCCCATCGCGCCCGCGACGGCTGGCCCCGCAGGCCCGGTCCCCGGCGCCACACCCACGCCCGCCATGCCGTTGACCGGCGCCGCCATCCCCTATACCCCCGCCGCCGGCGTCGCGACGCCCTGGGTTGCGCCGACGGTGACCGCGACGGACCCGGCCGCCGTGCTACCCGGCACCGTGCTGCCCGGCGGCACCCAGGGCCAGACCTTCGTGCAAACGAGCGCCGGCACGCTGGCCGTCGCCGGCCGCATCGCCGCACCGCCGGGCACCCAGATCGGGCTCGAGGTGCTGCGCGCCGCCGCCCCGCCCGCCACCGCCGCGCCCTTGCCGGCGGGCGCGGCCCCGGTGTTCTCCGCCACCGCCTGGCCGAGCCTGACCGAAGCCCTGCAGGTGCTCGGCACCAGCGAGGCCGGCCGCCGCCTCGCCGAGGTCCTGCCGCAGGCCAACCCGCGCCTCGTCGCCACCATCGCCGGCTTCTCGACGGCGGCGCAGGCGGGCGGCGAGGTGCGCCTGTGGCCGGGCAGCGGCGTCATGCGGGCGCTGGAGCGGGCCGGCGAGCGCGGCGAGCGGGTGGCGAAGACGCTCAAGGGCGACCTCGCCGAGGCCTCCACCGTGCGCCGCGACGGCAGCGGCACCGAATGGCGCGTCACCACCCTGCCCTTCCACGTCGGCGGCGAGGTGACGCGCATCCAGATGATCAGCCGCCGCCAGGGCTCCGGCGACCACGAGGACGGCGGCGAGGGCGAAGGCAAGGGCGGCGGCGGCCAGCGCTTCCTGCTGACGCTGGAGCTGTCGCGCCTGGGCGCGCTACAGATCGACGGCCTGTTCCGCAAGACCGACCGCCGCTTCGACCTCATCCTGCGCACCCACCAGCCACTGCCGACGGAGATGCGGCGCGACCTCATGGGCCTGTTCGCCAATACGGTCAGTGCGCTCGGCCTGAAGGGCGGGCTCGGCTTCCAGGTCACGCCCGCCTTCGAGCAGCCGCTGCCCGACCTGGCGGAGCCGGCGGCGCGTCCCGGTCTCTTTGCCTGAGGCGCGGCGCCCGATATAACCAGACGACAAGATCCAGAAACGTCCACAGGAGCCCGCTTCCGTCATGGCCGACCCCGCCGTCCTGCTGCACATCGAGAACGCCGTCGCCACCGTCACCCTGAACCGGCCGCAGAGCCTGAACGCGCTCGACATGGCCATGGCGGAAGGGCTCGACGACGCCTTCGGCCGCATCGCCGGCGACGCCGCGGTGCGGGTGGTGGTGGTGAACGGCGCCGGCGACCACTTCATGGCCGGCGGCGACCTGCGCCTGTTCAAGAGCCTCAACGCCGAGCCGCGCGAGACCCGCCCGGCCAAGGTGGCGCCGCTCATCGACCAGGTGGGCCGCGCCATCGCCCGCATGCGCGCCCTGCCGCAGCCGGTGATCGCCAGCGTCCATGGCGCCTGCGCCGGCTTCGGCCTGTCGCTCGCCAATGCCTGCGACATGACGCTGGCGAGCGACGACGCCTACTTCACGCTCGCCTACATCAACATCGCCACCACGCCCGACGGCTCCGGCAGCTGGTTCCTGCCGCGGCTGGTGGGTGCCAAGCGGGCGGCGGAGATCGCCCTGCTCGGCGGCCGCTTCGATGCGGCGACGGCGGAGCGCTGGGGCATGGTCAACGCCGTCCACCCGCGCGCCGACCTGTCCGCCGCCACCGCCGCCCTGGCGGAGCGCTTCAAGGCCCTGCCCGGCGGCGCCATCGGCCGCACCAAGGCGCTGCTGAACGCCTCGCTGCACAACGACCTGGCGGCGCAGCTCGACGCCGAGCGCGACAGCTTCGCCGCCTCCACCGCCACCGCCGACTGGGAGGAAGGCATCGACGCCTTCCTGGAGCGCCGCAAGCCGGCCTTCAACCAGGGCGGCTGACGCCCCCACACGCCGCCCCGACCGGCCGAGGATCGCCGCACCATGACCACGGGCCCCGCCCCTTCCATCGGCATCGCCGCCCGCCTCGCGCGGGAGGTGACGCTCGGCCGCGGCCTCGCCGGGTCGCTGTGGGAAAGCTGGGCCGATCCGGCGGCGGTGGCCTACCTGCGCCACCTCGCCGGCCTGCCCGACCCGGAGCTGGAGCCGGGATGCGGCGTCTTCACGTGGCAGGCGGCGGGCGAGCTTCTGATGCTCGACCGGCCGCTGCTCGGTGTGATCGTGCGCGGGGTGGATGCGGTGGCGCTGGCCGAGGGGCTGGAGGAACTTGGCACGCTCGCCAGCGCCGTCACCCCCGCCGCCATGCAGCAGGCGGAGCGCGAGGGCGGCGACCTGGAAACCCTGCTGCCCCTCCACCTGCGCCAGGCGGTGGCGACCCAGATCGGCCGCTGGCCGCCCGGCGTCTCCTACGCCCTGGCCGAGGGCGAGGCGGTAGCCGACCTCCGCCCCCTCGACGCCGCCCCGCTGCGGCAAGCGCAGGCGGCGGTGGAGGTGCAGGACCACCGCAACGTCATCCCCATCCGGCCGCTGCCGGTGTGACCCTTCCGTCGTCTTCAGGAGGCGCCGCCATGTCCCTCGTCCCCACCGCGACCGACGCTCTGCTGGTCATCGACGTGCAGAACGACTTCTGCCCCGGCGGCGCCCTCGCCGTGGCCGAGGGCGACCGGGTGGTGCCGCTGTGCAACGCCCTCATGGAGCGCTTCGCGACCGTCGTGCTGACGCAGGACTGGCACCCGGCCGGCCATGCCAGCTTCGCCTCCACCCACGGCGGCGAGCCCTTCGGCGTGATCGAGCTGCCCTACGGCCCGCAGGTGCTGTGGCCCGACCACTGCGTGCAGGACACGCCGGGCGCGGCCTTCCACCGCGACCTCGTGACGCGCCCCGCCCAGATGATCGTCCGCAAGGGCATGAACCCGGCCGTCGACAGCTATTCCGCCTTCTTCGAGAACGACCGCCGCACGCCGACGGGCCTCGGCGGCTGGCTGCGCGACAAGGGCATCCGGCGGGTCTTCCTGTGCGGGCTGGCGACGGACTTCTGCGTCAACTACTCGGCGCAGGATGCCCGCGCGCTGGGCCTGGACGCCGTGCTGATCGAAGACGCCTGCCGCGCCGTCGACATGCCCGGTACCCTGGCCGACGCCCTGGCGACCATGCAGGCGGCGGGCGTGACCCTGGCGGCGACGGGAGATGTGGGGTGAGGCGGCCGGCCTTGCCGACGGCGAGGCTTGCTCCCATTTCGGGAGGACGCTAGACTGCCGTGAGGATCATCGCGCTCAGCACGCTGCGACGCCATTGGCAGCAGCCCGGCCGTGAGGACAGCGAACAGCCGCTCAAGGCGTGGCACACGGTGGTCACTGCGGCCGACTGGTCCGGGCCGGCCGACGTGAAGCGCCAATACCGCACCGCGAGCTTCGTCGGCGACCGGGTCGTCTTCAACATCGCGGGCAACAAGTACCGGCTCGTCGCCTGGATCAACTACCCTCGCCGCACCGTCTACGTCCGGTTCGTCGGAAGTCATTCGGAATACGATGCCATAGAGGTCGAGAGCATATGACGGTCGTCACGGTTCATCCCATCCGCACCGAAGCCGACTACGAGGCGGCCCTGCGCCAGATCGAAACGCTGATGACGGCACCCGCCGGTTCGCCCGAAGGCGAGACGCTGGACGTCCTCGTCACCTTGGTTCAGGCCTATGAGGCGCGTCATCACGCGATAGAGGCGCCGGACCCCATCGCCCTTCTCGAACACTTGATGGAGGCCCGCGGGCTTGGCCGTCGGGACCTCGAGCCGGCGCTCGGGCCTTCGGGTCGCGTGTCGGAAGTGCTCAACCGCCGCCGACGCCTCAGCCTGGACATGATCCGAGCCCTGCACGATCAGTTCGACCTGCCGGCGGAGGTTCTGATCCGCGAGTACCCGCTGGCAGCGCCGGAGCGCGCGCACGGGTCCTGACCGCTCACCCCGCCGTGAAGGCGTGCACCAGGATGGCAGCGGTCGCCGCCACGTTGAGGGACTGGACGCGGCCGGTGCCCGGCAGGGTGAGGATCTTTTCGCAGGCCTTCAGGGTGTCGCGCGGCAGGCCGTCTTCCTCGTTGCCGAGCACCAGGGCCACCGGGCGCCCGGCGGCTTTGGCGGTGGCCTTCAGGTCGGCGATGGTGGGCGACGGGCCGTCCTGCAGGGCGGTGCCGACGGTCAGCCAGTTGCGCTTGAGGTCGCGCAGCACCAGCGGCATGCGCTCCGCCCGCCACAGGGACACCCATTCGAGCCCGCCTTCCGCCACGCGGTGGGCCGCCTCCGACAGGCCGGCCTGGCCGGGGTGGTCGGAGATCACCAGGTGCTCCAGGCCGAAGAAGGCCATGGTGCGCACGATGGCGCCCAGGTTGTGCGGGTTGCCGATGCCGTCCAGCATGACCAGCGGCTTGCCCGTCTTGGCCCAGCCCTTGGCGGCCTCGACGTCGAAGCGGGGGACGTCGCGCGGGCGGCAGACGGCGACGATGCCGCCGTTGAGCGTGGTGCCGGCGATCTTGGCCAGCTCGTCGGCCTCGACGATGCGATAGGGCCGGCGCCGCGCCGCCATCTGCTGCGACCACGGGCCGACCTTGCCGGCCAGATGCGGCTCGAAGAACAGGCGTTCCACCCGCTCGGGGTCGCGCTCGAACACCGCCGCCACCGCCGGCAGGCCGGTGATGCGCACGAAGTCGGAGGCGTCGCGCTTCTCCCGCTCGCGCCCGCCGACGGGGCCGGAGCGGCGGCGCGGGCCGGCGGCCGAGCGGCCGTCTTGGAACGGACGGGGCGGACCGGCGGGACGGCGCGGCGGACGCGGCATGGCGGGAAGCTCCGGAAACGCAGGACGATGAAGAAACGGCCGACAGTCTTAGCCGATCCGCCGCCCGATGTCTCGGCGCAACAGGGGCCGCCGCCTCACGGCGCGCAGGCGGAGGGGTAGGCGACGAGCCGCTGCCAGGCCTCGATCCAGCCGTCGTGGTGGTCGGCCTCCACCGCCACCACGCGGGCGCACGTCCCGGTGCCGAGGGCGGCCACGAAACGCTCGGCCGTCTCGGGAGGCACCACGGCGTCGCGGCGGCCGACGAAATGCGTCTGCGGCAGGCGCGCGAGGCGCGGCGCGACATCCAGAGGCGACAGGGAGCCGCGCAGGGGGTCGACGCCGTGGCGGGCGTTGACCCAGGCGGGATCGAGGTTGCCGGCCACCGTGCGCAGGGACGCGACGTCGTCGCGCCGCGCCGCCACCAGGGCCGCCACGGCACCGCCGCCGGAATAGCCGACGAGATGTACCGCCGTCGCGCCGGCCGCCGCCTTGGCGCGATCCACCGCCGCCCCCACGGCGGCGACCACCTCGGGCGCGAAGCGGGCGCCCGTCCACCAGCGGGCATCGTCGCAGGCGGGCTGCGGCCGCGCCGCCCCGGCGCGGTATTGGCACGGCCGCCCCACCACGGCGACGGCCGGCGACGGGTCGCGGACCGCCAGGTCCAGGGCGAGCGGCCGGTAGGGCGTCGGGTCGGGCGACGGCCGGCCGCGCTCGGCCCAGGCGAAGCCGTCCCCCTCGATGTAGACGGTGACCGACTCGGCACGACCCGGCCGCTGCCAGAGCGCCAGATCGAAAGGTCCGGCCGCCACCCGCCCGGCGACGAGACCGCCCGATCGGGCGATCCCCTCGGCGGCGGCGTGGCGCTCCGCCGCCCCGCCGCAGCCCGCGAGGGCGGCGGCGAGGGCCAGGGCGAGCAGCGGCCGGACCGCGGCCATCAGAACGCCATGCGGACCTGCACGGCGCCGGCATGCGCCCGGTAGTCCTGGCGCAGCCCGAAGGTGTAGGCGGCGTCCACCGACAGGTTGCCGTCGGTCATGAGTTCGAGGCCGACGGTGAGATCGGCGCCCAGTCGCGCCGGATCGGCGCCCTGGGTGACGAAGCTGGCGCCGCCCGCCGCGAAGCGGCTGGTGGTCTCCGGCCGCTCGCCGATCAGGTCGTAGCTGACGATGCCCTGCAGGTAGGGGGTCCAGGTGAAGCCGTCGGCCATGAGGTCGACCGCCACCCGGCCGCCGAGCGAGGCCGTCAGGGCGTCGTTGCTGCGGTCGCCGACGGTCAGGTTCAGGGCGCCGGCGCCGGTTTCCGTGTAGGCGTCGATGTGGGTATGGACGTAGGCGAGGCCCGCCATGGGCGTCACCTGCCAGCCCGAGCCGAGGGCGATGGGCATGCCCGCATCCACCCGCGCACCGGCCTGCCAGCCGTCGTAGTCGGCATCGGCGACGCTGCCGAGCGGCGCGATGCGGCGGCGGCCGTCGTAGGCGCTCAGGCCGCCGAAGACCTGGCCGGTGACGTAGACCGCCTCGCCCTCGTACTGGGCGTAGAGGGTCGCCTGGCCGCTGGAGCCGTCGGTGGTGTCGCCGACCGAGGCGTCGCGGCCGTCGACGTCGGCCGAGGCGTAGGACAGGGCGAGACCGACGCGGACACTGTCGGCCACCGCCGTGTCGGCACCGATGGCGACGCCGTAGGTGGTGTCCTCGTAGCCGTCCTGGCCGTCGCGCATGTCCTGGCGGGCATTATAGGCGAAGGGCTGCACCCAGACGCCGAGGCCGCGGGTGAGGTCGCCGGTGGAGACGCCGGTGCCGCCGCGCACGGTCGTGGTGCGGCCGAGCACGGTGCCGGTGACCGCCTGGGCGGTGGCGACGGCGCTGGTGATCTGCGCCCCGGGCGACACCGGCTGCAGCTGCTTCACCGCGGCGGCGCGCTGCGTGTTGGTGGCGAGACCGGCGACGGCTTCGTAGAAGGGGTCGAGCCCGGCGGTCTGGACGGCGGCGAGGCTTTCCACCACCCGCGCCACCCCGTCGCCCGGCAGCAGCGACTGCAGGACGCCCGACTTCACCCAGTCGCGGCCCTGGCTGGCGGCCGTGGCGGTGTTGGTGGTGGTGACGACGGTGGTGGTGCCGGCCGTGGTGGTGACCGTGCTGGACGTGGTCGCGGTCGAGCCGGTCTGGGTGGTCGTGCTCGTGGTCGAGGTCGTGGTGGCAGTGGAGCTGCTGCTGCCGGTGCCCAGGCTGCTCTGGCAGGCCGACGAGCCGCTGACCGCGCCCGTCGCCGAGTTCACCCGGCAGTTGATGGGCTCGGTCACGCCCTTGTACGTATACGTGCCCTGGTAGACGATCTCGCCGGCGCCGTAGGAGATGTTGGTGTAGTTCACCTCCATGGGCGACGACGTGTAGTCCGGGCCGCCGCTGATGTTGATGCGGATGGACGTCGGGCTGAACACCGTCGTCTGGATCTGCGTGCCGTCGGGCCGCGTCACCACCGACGAGGTCTGCGCCTGCGCGGCGCCGCCGACAGCCGTCAGCCCCGTGAAGACGATTACCGCCGCAGCCGCGCCGCGAACCTTCGATACCATGTGCCACACCCCCGGGTTTGCGATGCGGGCCCCCGCCCGCCGCGTTTCGATGGGTCCGGGGTACCATGGGGGATGACGGCGGCAGTATCCCCCGAACTGGGGAGACGGCACAAAAAGCCGTTGTCCCCGAGCCGTTCGGGCCTAATACTTTCGGCGATGCGGGGGCACGAAAGGGGAGACACCATGCGGCTGTGGCGACGGGGAAGCCCGCTCACCGCGATGACGGCGGCGCTGCTGCTGGGACTGGCGGTGGCGGCGGCGGCGACGCGCCTGCTGGTGGTGCAGCCGTGGCTCGGGGTGACCCTCGAGGCGACGGAGGACGGCGGTGTCCGCCTCGCGGCGGTGGCGGCGGACGGGCCGGCGGCGGCGCTGCCGGTCGGTGCCCGCGTGCTGGCCGTGGCGCCCGCCGGCGGCGGCGAGGGCGACACGCTGACGCTGACGGCGACCGATCTGACGCCCGAGCCCGACGAACTGGAGACCTACGGCGCCGAGGCCGCCCTGTTCGATCGCCATACGCGGCTGGACGCCCTGCTGCGGGCCGGCCCGGTACGCCTGCTGCTGGCCGACGACGGCGGCGGCGAGAGCTGGGCCGTCGTCGCCCCGGCCGCCGCCCGGCCGCTCGGCGACCTGCCGGCGCAATACTGGTTCCAGGTGGCCGTCGGCGTGCTCGGCCTGCTGCTGAGCTGCTGGGTCTGGGCCCTGCGGCGCGGCGACTGGGGCGCGCGCATGTTCGCGCTCGCCGGCCTCGGCATGCTGGGTTTCGCGACCGCCGCCGCCGTCTATACGAGCCGCAGTCCGGCGCTCGACGGGCTGCTGTTCCGCATCCTGTCCGACGTCAACGTCACCGGCGCCCTCACCTTCGGCGCCGCCATGATCGGCGTCTTCCTGTGCTACCCGCGCCGCCTCGTGCCGCCGGTCGTGCTGCTGGTGCCCATGGCCGTGTTCGGCGCCTGGCTGGTGGCGACGGTACTGCGCCTGCCCGAGACGCCGGCGCAGGGCGGCCATCTGGCGACGGCGGTGGAGATGCTGTGCATCGTCGCCGCCATCGGCGCCCAGTGGTGGGCGACGCGGCGCGATCCGGTGGGGCGGGCGGCGTTGCGCTGGCTCGGCCTGTCGGTGATCCTCGGCGCCGGCGCCTTCGTCAGCCTGGTGTCGCTGCCGCAGCTGCTGGGCGGCGAGCCGCCGCTGGAGCAGGGCTACGCCTTCGGCTTCTTCCTGCTGATCCACGCCGGCCTCGCCCTCGGCCTGCGGCGCTACCGCCTGTTCGAGATGGGCGAGTGGGCCTTCCGCGTCATGCTGGCGACCCTCGGCCTGGGCGCCCTCATCGCGCTGGACGCATTGCTCATCCTGGCGCTGCACGTCGACCGCGGCATCGCGCTCGGTATCGCGCTGGTCATCGTCGGCTTCCTCTACCTGCCCCTGCGCGACCTCCTGTGGCGCCGCATGGTGCGCCGTCACAGTCTGGCCGACCACGAACTCTTCGCCGCCGTCATGGAGGTCGCCTTCCGCGTCTCCCCCGGCGAGCGCGCCGAGGCGTGGCGGGCGCTGCTGCGCCGCCTGTTCGATCCGCTGGAACTGACCGCCCCGCCGGCCGACGCCTCCCCGCCGGAGGCCGTCACGGTGCGTCACGACGGCCTGGAGATGCTGCTGCCGCCGGTCGCCGACGCCGGGCCGATCCTGCTGCGCCTGCCGTGGGGCGGCCGCGCCCTGTTCGCCCCGGCGCACCGCGCCATGGCCGTGCGCCTGATCGAGCTTATGGCCCATGCCGAGGCCGGGCGCGACGCCCATGCCGCCGGCGCGCGGGCGGAACGCCTGCGCATCGCCGCCGACCTGCACGACGACGTCGGCGCCCGGCTGCTCGGTGCCCTGCACCAGCCCGACCTCGCCGGCGCCCGCCAGATGATCCGCGAGGCGACGGCCGACATCCGCGCCATCGTCGGCGGGCTGAACGGCAGCCGCATGCCGCTCGACCACCTGCTGGCCGACCTGCGGCACGAGACGGCGCGCCGGCTGGAGGCCGCCGGCCTCGCCCTCGACTGGCCGCTGGACGGTGCGGCGGCGGCCGCCGACGTGCCCCTGCCCTACCCCGTCAGCCGCGCCGTCACCGCCGTGGTGCGCGAGGCGGTCAGCAACACCCTGCGCCATGCCGAGGCAGGCCGGGTCAGCGTCGGGGCGACGTTGGCCGACGGCGCCCTGCACCTGTCCGTCACCGACGACGGCCGCGGCCTGCCGGCCCCCGCCGACGCGCCGGCGAAGCCCGGCTCGCACGGCCTCGCGGGCCTGCGGCGGCGGGTGGAGGAGGCCGGCGGCGCGGTGCGCGTCGACGACGCCCGGCCGGGCGTACGCCTCGCCGTCACCCTGCCCGTTTCCGGCGCCGCGCCGGCCGCTGCTCTGCAGGGCGCGGCATGATGCCCGGGGCCGCGCCCGCGGCCGGCCTGGTGGTCGAGGACGAACCCTACACCCGCACCTGGCTGGTGGACGTTCTGGGCCGCGCCTTTCCCGGCCTGCCGGTGACGGCGGTGGGCGATCTGGCGTCGGCGCGGCGGTGGGTCGACGGTCGCGCCGAGCCCGGCGCCGGCCGTTTGGTGGCCCTGGTGGACATCGGCCTGCCCGACGGCTCCGGCCTCGATCTCGTGCGCGAACTGACCACCGCCCGGCCCCCCGCCCTGACGGTGGTGACCACCATCTTCGACGACGACGACCACCTGTTCGGGGCCATCCAGGCCGGCGCGGAAGGTTATCTGCTGAAGGATCACCCGCCGGAGACCATGGCCGGCTACCTGCGCCGCATCCACGACGGCGAGCCGCCCCTGTCGCCGGCCCTGGCCCGCCGGCTGCTGGCGCACTTCCGCAGCCCGCCAGCGCCACCCCAGCCCTGCGAGACACCCACGGACGCCCTGACCCCGCGCGAGACGGAGGTGCTGGCCCTGCTCGGCCGCGGCCTGCGCACCGGCGAGGCGGCGCGCCTGCTGGGCCTGAGCGAGCACACGGTGGCGTCGCACGTGAAGGCGATCTACGCCAAGCTCAACATCTCCTCCCGCGCCGAGGCGGCGCTGGAGGCGCGCAACCGCGGCCTCGCCTGATCAGGCGGCGCGCGGTTCCTCGCGGGCGGCGGCGATCATGGCGCCGGCCAGGGTGCCGTAGGCGGCGGTCCAGGCCTCGCGCACTTCGGCGGTGAAGGCGGCCCCGAGGCCCTTCTCCAGGGTCCACAGCAGGGCGTCGCCGACCACGGCGTAATGCCGTTCCTGCACGCCGTAGGTCACGTGGCGGCGGGCCATGGCCTTGACGTCGGTCAGGATGACGTCGAGCCGGTCGAGTTCCCTCACCACCATGGCGATGGACGCGATCAGCTTCTGGCCCTGCACGGCGAGGTCGGCGCGGAACAGCGGCCGCACGTTCGGCTCCAGCTCGAACAGGCGACCGTAGAACAGGGCGGCGGCCTGGTCGCGCATGGGCACGACCTGGGCGAAGGTTTCACGGACGAGGGCGATCTGGCTAGGCGTCATGGCGGGCGGCTCCGGTCCGAGGGGAATGCGCTACCCCGTCAGGATCGTCCGCCGCCGTTTCCAGGCGATGTCGCAGATGGTTTCAAATGTTTCCGGCGCACCGCCGTCGCAGGTCCGTCAGCGCTCTTCGTCGGCCTCGGGCACGTAGCCTTCCGGCGGCGGTTCCTCGGTCGGCACGCGGTAGGCGCCGCCGAGCCAGCGGTTGAGGTCGACGTCGGCGCAGCGCTTGGAGCAGAACGGCCGGTAACGGGCTTCCGTCGGCTTGCCGCAGAGGGGACAGGCGGCGGTGGCGACGCGGGCGGGGACGGGATCGGGCACGGGCACACTCACGAACGATGGGACGAGGCGATCTCCACCCGCTTGCGCGGGCAGTCGGGCCGGGGGTCGAGCACGACGGGGCGGTGCAGGCGTGCCTCCGCCTCCGCGAGGAAGGGCCGCGCCGCCTCCGCCACGGCCGGGGCGAGGGTCAGCACCAGCGGCCCGCCGCCGGGCTCCGCCGCCGCCTGCCACACCGCCCGCCGCAGGGCGGCCAGCGCCAGCGAGGCATCCGACAGGCGGCCGGAGCCGTCGCCGAGCCGCTCGGCCAGCGGCGCCCGGCCGCGGTCGCGGCGCAGTTCCACCAGCCCGAGCCGGGAGACGCCGGCGATGTGGGTCGGCACGGCCGTGCCCGCAAGCCGCAGCCGCAGATCCTCCAGCAGGCCACGGCGGCTCCGGTCGGCCTGGTCGGGCACGACGTCGCAGACGATCATGCCGGCGAGGCCGCGCAGGTCCAGCTGGCGCACCAGTTCCGCCATGGCCTCGGTATTGGCGACGGCCGGCGCGGCGGGGCCGGCGTCGACGTCCACCGCCACCAGGGCCGCCGTCGGCTCGATCACCAGCCGCCCGCCGCAGGGCAGCGGCACCACCGGCTGCAGGGCCTGCTCGATGGCCTCGTCGACACCCTCCTGGGCGAAGAGGTCGCGGCCTTCCGCCCGCATGCGCCCGGCCAGGGCGGCGTGGGCGCGGCGGGCGGCGGTGAGCGCCGGGGCGTGGTCGAAGACGATCTCCTCCGGGTCCGGACACAGCGCCAGGGCGTCCGCCAGCCCGTCGGCCGGCGGCGACAGGCGCAGCGGCGGCCGGCCCGTCTCCGCCGCCGCCTGGGCGGCCTTCCAGGCCGCCCGGTGGGCGTCGAGGCTGGCCGGCAGCTCCGGCCCCGTGGCGCCGGTGCGCACCACCGCGCCCTCCCCCGGGTCCAGCAGCGCCGACAGGGCGATCCGCAGGATGTCGCGCAGGTCGGCGGGCAGCTTGCTCGACACCGAGACGCCGGGGCGATGCGGCGTGTAGGCGAGCACGGAATCGGTGAACGACAGCTTGGCGGTCAGCCGCGGCCCCTTCTCCCGCCGCGCCTCCGCCGTCACCTGGACGATCACCGCCGCCCCTTCGGCCGGCAGGCCGCCGCGCACGTCGGTGGCATTGAGGAAGCCGGGCGGCCCGTCGCCGCCGATGTCCACGAAGGCGGCGCGGCCGTCGGGCAGGCGGCCGGTCACGCGGCCGAGGTGCAGACTGCCGACCTCGGCATCGCCGGTACGGGCATGGAACACGGCGACCACCCGCTCGGCGCCGTCGAGCACGGCGGCGCGGCGTTCGCCGGGACTGTCGGAAACGAGGATGCGGCACGGCGGGAGCATGACGGCCAGGCTCCTTCGATGAGTGGTGTCCCTCGGGTCAGGGCGAGGCGCCCGCGCCGGCGAGGGATCGTGGGCCTAGACGACCGGGCGGATGCCGACGGCCGCCAGCAGGTTGGCAGTTTCCAGCAGCGGCAGGCCGACCACGTTGGGATAGCTGCCGCCGACCTGCTTCACGAAGGCGCCGGCCAGCCCCTGGATGGCGTAGCCGCCGGCCTTGCCGTGCCATTCGCCGCTGCGGAGGTAGGCCGCGATCTCGCGCTCTTCCAGGCGCTTGAAGGAGACGACGCTGTCGACCAGCTTGTGCCATTCGCGCCCGTCCGGGCCGATGAGCGTGACGCCGCCGTAGACGTGGTGGCGACGGCCCGACAGCATGGCGAGGCAGCGGCGCGCGGTCGCTTCGTCCTCGGCCTTGGGCAGGATGCGGCGCCCGACGCCCACCACCGTGTCGGCGGCGAGCACGACGCAGCCGGGATGGCGCGCGGCGACCACGCGGGCCTTTTCGGCCCCCAGGCGGGCGGCATGCTGGCGGGGGAGTTCGTCGCGCAGGGGCGTTTCGTCCACGTCCGCCGGATCGACGGCGTCCGGCGCGATGCGGATCTGCTTCAGGAGGTCGAGGCGGCGGGGCGAAGCCGAGGCGAGAACGAGGCGCGGAGGCGCGAAATCCGTCATGCCCTGCCGCCGCTCACTTGAAGCGGAAGGTGATGCGACCCTTGGTCAGGTCGTAGGGAGTCATTTCCACGGTGACGGCGTCGCCCGCCAGCACCCGGATCCGGTTCTTGCGCATCTTGCCGGAGGTATGGGCGAGGATATCGTGCCCGTTCTCCAGCTTCACGCGGAACATGGCGTTGGGCAGAAGTTCGACCACCACGCCCTGGAATTCGATCAGATCTTCCTTGGCCATTTTCCTTACCGGGCCCTATGGAAAAATGCCGACAACAAATGCGGTGGAGACGAATGCGGGTCAAGCTCTTTTCACGGCCATGACGGAAATTCCGTCAGCCCGCCGGCAACTTGGTGGGCGGGAAGGCCGCCACGATGCGCTTGTACAGCTCGTCGCGCACCTGCCGGTAGGCATCGAGCCGCACTTCGCGGCTGCCTTCCACCAGGGCGGGATCGAAGGTGTTCCAGAACAGCACGTCGCACGCCATGGTGCGGGTCATTTCCACCGCCGAGTGCTGCGCCTCCGGCGACAGCGAGACGATGACGTCGAAGCTGGTGTCTTCCAGCTCGTCGAAGGTCTTGGGGCGGTGGCCGGAAACGTCGATGCCGATCTCGTCCATGGCGGCGACCACGAAGGGGTCGAGCTCGCCCTTGCGGACCCCCACCGAGTCGACGAACACGCGGGTGCCGTGCAGCCGCTTCATGATGCCTTCCGCCATGGGCGAGCGGATGGCGTTCATGGTGCAGGCGAACAGGAGGCTTCCCGGCAGGCTCGTCGGCACCGGCAGTGCCCTCAGCCGCGGATGTGGAGAACGCAGAGCAGCGTGAACAGGCGCCGCGAGGTATCGACGTCGATCTCCACCTGGTCGGCCAGCCGCTCGCGCATCAATTCCGCCCCCTCGTTGTGCAGGCCGCGCCGGCCCATGTCGATGGCCTCGATCTGGCTCGGCGACGCGGTCTTGATCGCGCCGTAGTAGCTTTCGCACACCATGAAGTAGTCGCGCACGATGCCGCGGAACGGCGTCAGCGGCAGGGTGATGCGGGTCAGCGGCTGTTCGGCGGTGTCGCGGATGTCCATGACCAGCCGGTTGTCCGACAGCGACAGGTGCAGGACGTAGGGGCCGGAGATGGCGGCGTCCTTCAGCCGGAAGACGTTTTCCTCCAGCAGGTCGTAGATGGCGACCGCCCGCTCGTGCTCCACCTCGGGCCGCCGGCGCACCAGCGTGCGCTCGTCGAGCACCACGTTGACGATCACGTCCTTGCGCGCCGCTCCCCCCGCCATGGCATCATTCCCCCGGTTTGCCGAGGCGCAGGCTGACCGACAGCCCGTGCGCCTGCAGTCCCTCGGCGTCGGCCAGCTTGACCGCCGCCGGGCCGATGCCGGCCAGCGAGCGCGCGTCGCAGCCGAGCAGCGAGGTCCGCTTCATGAAGTCGACCACGCCGAGGCCCGACGAGAACCGCGCCGAGCGCGCCGTCGGCAGCACGTGGTTGGGGCCGCCGACGTAGTCGCCGATGGCTTCCGGCGTGTGGCGGCCGAGGAAGATGGCGCCGGCGTTGGTGATCTTCTCCGCCAGCGGCTCCGGGTCGTCGACGGCCAGTTCCAGGTGCTCGGGCGCCACCTGGTCGACCAGCGGCACGGCGGCGTCCAGGCTGTCGACGACGACGACGGCGCCATGGTCGGCCCAGCTCTTGCGGGCGATCTCGGCGCGCGGCAGGGTCTCGAGCAGCGTCTCGACGGCCTGCATCACGGCCTTGCCGAAGGCGGCGTCGGTGGTGATGAGGATGGACTGGCTGGCGGTGTCGTGCTCGGCCTGGCTGAGCAGGTCGGCGGCGATCCACGTCGGGTCGTTGGCGCCGTCGGCGACCACCAGGATTTCCGACGGGCCGGCGATGCTGTCGATGCCGACGGTGCCGAACACCTGACGCTTGGCGGCGGCCACGAAGGCGTTGCCGGGGCCGACGATCTTGTCGACCGGCGCGATGGTGGCGGTGCCGTAGGCCATGGCGGCGACGGCCTGGGCGCCGCCGATGCGGTAGATTTCATCGACGCCGGCGATCTTCGCCGCCGCCAGCACCAGCGGGTTGAGCTTGCCGTCGGGCGTCGGCACGCACATGACCAGCCGCTGCACGCCCGCCACCTTGGCCGGCAGGGTGTTCATCAGCACCGACGACGGGTAGGCCGCCGTGCCACCAGGCACGTAGAGGCCGGCAGCCTGCACGGCGCGCCAGCGGCTGCCGAGGCGCACGCCGGCGTCGTCGGTGTAGTGGAAGCTTTCCGGCAGCTGGCGCTCGTGGTAGGCGCGGATGCGGCTCGCCGCCAGCTCCAGCACGTCGAGCAGGTCGGGGTCGCAGGCGGCGTAGGCGGCTTCCACCTCGTCGGCGGTCACCCGCAGGGTCTCGGCGGTCAGGTCCAGGCGGTCGAAGCGCTTGGTATAGGCGAGCACGGCGGCGTCACCGTCGCGGCGCACGGCCTCCAGGATCTCGGCCACCACGGCGTTGACGTCGTGCGAGGTTTCCCGCTTGTCGTTGATCAGGCGGTCGAAGGCTTCGGCGAAGCCGGCGTCACCGGCGCGCAATTCAACGGGCATTCACGGCCTCCCGGAACTTCTCGACCCAGCCGCCCAGTTCGTCGGGGCGGGTCTTCAACGCGGTGCGATTGACGATCAGGCGCGAGGTGACGTCGCAGATGTGCTCCACCTCCACCAGCCCGTTGGCCTTCAAGGTCGAGCCGGTGGACACCAGGTCGACGATGCGACTGCACAGGCCGAGCGCCGGCGCCAGTTCCATGGCACCGTTCAGCTTGATGCATTCGGCCTGGACGCCGCGGCGGGCGAAGTGGCGCTTGGTCGTCTCGGGATACTTGGTGGCGACGCGCACGTGGCTCCACTTGGACGGATCGTCCTCGCCCGACAGGTCGGCTGGCTCGGCGACCGCCAGGCGGCAATGGCCGATGTCGAGGTCGAGCGGCGCGTAGAGTTCGGAATAGTTGAACTCCATCAGCACGTCGTTGCCCGCCACGCCCAGATGGGCGGCGCCGAAGGCCACGAAGGTGGCGACGTCGAACGACCGCACCCGCACGATGTCGATGTGCGGATGGTTGGTCTTGAAGCGCAGCTGGCGCGACTTGGGATCGTCGAAGGCGGCCTCGGGCTCTATGCCCACGGCACGCACCAGCGGCATGCATTCTTCCAGGATCCGCCCCTTGGGCAGGGCGATCACCAGGCTTTCACGACCCATGGATGACGTCTTCTCGGCGGCTTGCGGCAAAGATGGAGGCGCATGTTTACACGACTCCCCCCCGGTGAACCACCCTCAACGTGGGGCGGCCGCGCCGGTCAGAAGCGCGCCCAGGTCATGACGCCGAAGAAGCCCGCGGCCACCACCGCCAGCATGACGGCGATCCACAGCGCTCCCTTCGACAACGCCTCCACCAATCCACCGCCGCCGCTGTTGCTGCCGCGGGCCGGACCGTTGATGGCGTCGATCAATTCCTGCATGCGTTTACGCAGATGCGGTTCCTGCGCCTGTCGCTTTTCCGGCGGCAGGGAGGCATAGAACTGCTGCAGGCGGCGGAGTTCCCTCTGGTTCTCCTCCGCACTGCGGGTCCGCGGATCGGCCATGGTTCCCCCCGTGTCGCCGGATCCCTATCAGCGGTTGAAGCTACGCGACGGCAGGCCGTCCGGCAATAGCAGACTTCCGAAAGGGTTACTCCGCCGCCTGCAAAAAGGGGGTGGCGGCCAGCGGCGAAACCGCGGCGACGGCCGGCAGGCGTGCCCGCACCCAGGCCCGCGCCTCGGCCAGGCGGGCGCCGGTCAGCACCCGCAGCAGGTGGACCTCGGTGCGGCCCGTACGGCGACAGCGCTCGGCCCGATAGACGTGGGTGAAGGTGCCGAAGCGGCGATGCACCACCACATAGACGCCGCCCGGCAGCCCGAGCACGTCGTCGGCGGGGCCGACCACCAGGGCCGGCTCGATGAGGGAATGCAGCGGATACGCCATGACGAAGCCTCCTCTCTACGGTGGAGGCTGACGCTTCGCGCGGCTGTGGTCCTGGAACCCGTTTGGTTGCCGGTCCGGCCGCATCTTCCCCGCGCTATTTCTGCGGAGAGCACCACCTTGCCCGGGATGGCAGGTTGGTGATGGGCGTCAGCCCACGCTCTTGATGCTGGACACGGTGATACGCCAGGGCGGCGGCCTTGGCAAGAGGCATGGCGGCCGAGGCCGGAGCGGGCCGTTCTGCCGCCGCGTCATCCCCCTTTGAAATTTTGCATTTTTTGGTCTGGACAAGGCCCCGCCGGTTCCGTATAAAGCCGGCCTCACGACGCACCAAGCGCCCGTGAGGCCGGGGCAAAAGGCTCCGGTTACCAGAGTGCCCAGGTAGCTCAGCTGGTAGAGCAGGGGATTGAAAATCCCCGTGTCGGCGGTTCGATTCCGTCCCTGGGCACCACTTCCGAGGCCGCCGTCCCCACCGGGTCGGCGGCCTCGTCCGTTTCCGCCTTGCCCTCACCAACCGCAGCCATGGCCCGGCCGTTGCTCCTCCGCACCCACGGCAGAAGGAGACGCGCCCCATGCGCCTGCGGACGGTCCTGCTCGACAGCCTCGTCGGTCTCGCGGCCGGCCTCATCGCCACCCGCATCACCGGCACCGTGCAGGGCATCCTGTGGCGCATGATGCCCGAGGACGCCAAGCAGGAGGAAGCCGACGCCGCCCTGCCGCTCGACCCGTCACAGACGGCGGCGAAGCGCCTCGCCCGGCTGGCCGGGGTGGAGCTGACTGGCAAGGCGCTGGAAACCGGCGGCTGGATCGTCCACTACGCCACCGGCCTCGGCTGGACGCCCGTCTATATGCTGCTGCGCCGCTGGGGCGGGCTGCACCCGGCGGGCGCCGCCCTGGTGTGCGGCAGCGCCATGGCGCTGGCGCTCGACGAAGGGCTGGTGCCGGCGCTCGAGCTGTCGCGCGGGCCGCGGGCCTATCCGTGGGAGACGCACGCCCGCGGCTTCGTCACCCACATCGCCTTCGGCGTGCTGGTGACCGCCGCCGTCGAGACGTTGAGCCGCCCCGCCCGCCGCGCCGAGCGCGTCAGCCGCCGCCGGCGGCGCGCCGCCTGACCTCGGCCGGCGTCTCGTGCTCCGCCGCCGCGTCGCCCAGGTAGCGGCTGTCGAGCGGGCGCAGGTGTTCGTTCAACTCGTAGACCAGCGGAATGCCTGTCGGGATCTCCACGTTCGGAATGACGTCGTTCGGGATGTCGTCCAGTTCCTTGACGATCCCGCGCAGGGAATTGCCGTGCGCCGCGATGAGCACGACCTCGCCGGCACGCAGCGCGCTGGCGATGGGGCCGGTCCACAAGGGCATGAGCCGCTCGACCGTCGCTTTGAGCGTCTCCACCCGCGGCAGCGTGTCGCGCGGGATCGCCCGGTAGCGCGGATCGGTCCACGGCCCGCGCGGGTCGTCGGCGTCGAGGGCCGGCGGCGGGATGTCGTAGCTGCGGCGCCAGATGTGGACCTGCTCGTCGCCGTGTTTCTCGGCCGTCTCCGCCTTGTTCAGTCCCTGCAGGGCGCCGTAGTGGCGCTCGTTCAGGCGCCAGTCGCGGGTGACCGGCAGCCACATGCGGTCGGTGGCGTCGAGGCAGAGCCACAGGGTGCGGATGGCCCGCTTGAGCACGGAGGTGAAGCACAGCGTCGGGGCAATGCCGGCTTTCGCCAGATCCTCGCCGGCGCGCCATGCTTGGGCACGGCCTTCGTCGGTCAGGTCGACGTCGGTCCAGCCGGTGAAGCGATTCTCCAGGTTCCACCGGCTCTGGCCGTGCCGCAGCAGGATGAGCTGGCCCATGTCGGTCGGTCCTCCTTGGCAGGGTGATCTCTCCTGTCGCGAGAACGTTTGCCGCCGCCCCCTGGTCCGGCGACGGCGGCGACGCTATGTTCAGGCCATGCCCACGACGCTTCGCCTCGACCGCCTTCTCTTCGTCGACCTGGAACTCACCTGCTGGCGCGGCGACCCGCCGCCGGGGGAGCGCAGCGAGATCATCGAGGTGGGGCTCGCCGAGGTGGACGCCGGCGACCTGCGCATCACCCGCAGCGGCCGCTACCTGGTGCGGCCGGACCGCTCCTCCGTGTCGGACTACTGCACCGAACTCACCGGTCTGACCGCCGACGAACTGCGCCGCCACGGCCGGCCGCTGTCGGAGGTCTTCGGATCGCTGCGCAAGGACTGGGGGCCGGGCCGCAAGGCCTGGTACGCCTGGGGCACCGACCGCATCCTGCTGGACGATGCCGTGGCGGCCGCCGGCCTTGCCGACCATCCCTTCTCGCCGGGTTTCGTGGATCTGGCGCAGCTCTACACCACGCTGCGCGGCTGCGGCCAGCGGGTGTCGCTGGAGGAAGCCCTGGCGCGCGAGGACCTGGAGGCGCAAGGCCGCCGCCATTCGGCCGAAGGCGACGCCGTCGACGCGGCACGGGTGTGGATGCGCCTCGCCGGGCTGCTGCGGTAAATGGCCCTTGGCCGCCGCCGGGGCGCCCGCTAGACCGGACGCCGCCGCCTCACGGAGACCGACCGACCATGACCACCACCACCGCCGCTCCCCTCGCCTTCAGCATGCAGCCGCTGACCGCCGCCGACCTGCCGGTGATCGTGCCGCTCAACACGGCGGCGGTGCCGCACGTCAACGACCTGACGGCAGAGGCGATGCAGGCGCTGCTGGACGAGGCGGCGATCGCGGTGAAGGCGGTGGATGCGGCCGGCGGCATCGCCGGCTTCGTCGTCGTCTTCGCCCCCGGCACCGGCTACGCCAGCGAGAATTACCGTTGGTTCTGCGAGAACATGGACGATTTCCTCTACGTCGACCGCATCGTGGTCGACGCCACCCGCCGCCGCAGCGGGGCGGCGCGGGCGCTCTACGAGCACGTCTTAGCGGAAGCCGCGGCGCGCGGCGTGGCGCGGGTGACCTGCGAGGTCAACATCCGCCCGGCCAACCCGGTCTCCATGGCCTTTCACGAGGCGCTGGGCTTCGCGAGCGTCGGCGAGCTGGAACCCTACGGCGGCAGCAAGCGGGTCGCCCTGCTGGCCCGGCCTATCGGCGCCTGACCTTCACGGGGATGCGCGCCGCGCGCCGGCTCTGGCGGTCGGCCGCCCAGGCGGCGGCGGCACAGGCGGCGAGTGCCACCAGCATTTTGGCGAGGGCGAGCATCATGGACTTCCTCCGTCGGCGTTCCCTTTCCTGGACTACGCGCGCCGAAGCCGGTCGGATCGCTCGCAGCGGCGCCGTCACTCCCGCCAGGGCATGATCGGCACCGTCGAGATGCTGTTCTTCGGGCTGCCCTCGATCAGCTTGTCGCTGTAGATCAGGTAGACGAGCGTGTTGTGCGGCTTGTCGAAGAAGCGCACCACCTGCAGCGTCTTGAACAGGATGGAGCGGCGCTCGGTGAACACCTGCTCGCCGTCCTTCAGGTCGCCGACGATCTCGATGGGCCCCACCTGACGGCAGGCGATGGCGGCGTCGGAGGTGTCCTCGGCCAGCCCGAAGGCGCCCTTCATGCCGCCGGTGCGGGCGCGGCTGACGTGGCAGACGACGCCCTTCACCTCGGGGTCCTCGAAGGCGTCGATGCAGATCTTGTGATCGGGGCCGAGCATCTTCCACACGGTGGACACACAGCCCACCTCCTCGGCCTGGGCGGTGGCGACGGCACCCAGCAGGGCGAAACCGAGAGCGAGACTCGGGAATAGGCGGCGCATGGCGGTGTCTCCCGGACAGGATCGTCGGGCAGACATACCATCCGCGCCGTCGCGGGTCCACGGGAGCCGTCCGGATCCCTCGCCGGCGCCGCCGGGTGCCACCCGGTCGGTCCGACGGAGACCTGCGGCCGGACAAATCGTATACTTACAAAATAATACTAAGACGAAGTCGTAACTGGACTACCGGAAGTCGATCCACGATCCCTGTTTCCATTGCCCCCGGTGAATCCCCCCATCATTATGGATCGGAGAGAGACGGGGACTTGGAGGGGATGCCATGAAGACCGTGAAGACCGGCCTGTCGCTGTCGACGCGGATCGTCCTGTTCACGTTGGCGGCCATCGCGCTGCTGCTCGCGGCGGTGCTGGCCGTGACGTGGACCGTCACCCGGGCCGAGATGATGGAACAGGCCCAGCGGGCGCAGGAATCCAACATGCGCGTGGCGTGGGACGTGCTGCGCAGCTACGGCGACGGCGTCACCCTGCGGGACGGACGGCTGACCATCGGCGACACCGTGCTCGACGGCAACGACCCTGTGGCCGATCGCATCCAGGCCCTGGTCGGCGGCACCGCCACCCTGTTCAACGGCGACCTGCGCGTCGCCACCAACGTACGCAAGCCCGACGGCAGCCGGGCGGTCGGCACCCGCCTCGCCCAGGGGCCGGTCTACGACGCCGTGCTGAAGAACGGCCGCCCCTTCCGCGGCGAGGCGGAGATCCTGGGCGAGGCCTATTTCACCGCCTACGACCCCATCAAGGACACCACCGGCCGCGTCGTCGGCGTCCTCTTCGTCGGCCTGAAGGCGGAGCAGTTCCTGCACACGGTCGACATCCTGACTCTCGACATCGCGCTGCTCGGCTTCGGCGCGGCCATCGTCATCGGCGCCGGCGCGCTGTGGTTCCTGCGCCGCCAGATGCGGCTGGTGCACGATCTGGAGCACGTCATGGGGCGTCTCGCCGACGACGACACCACCATCGACATCCCGGGGCGCGACCGCCGCGACGAGCTGGGCGCCATGGCGCGCGCCGTCGCCGTGTTCCGCGACGGCGCCATCGAGCGCCACCGCCTGGAAGCGCGCCAGCGCGAGGACGAACGCCGGGCGGAGGAGGAGCGCCGCGCCGGCCTGCTCGCCATGGCCGACGCCCTGGAAAACGCCTTGTCCGGCGTCGCCGAGCAGGTGGCCGCCGCCTCCGGCCAGATGCGCGCCACCGCCGCCGGCCTCACCGACGGCGCCCGCACGGCCGAGGAACGGTCGGAAGCGGTGAACTCGGGCGCGGCCGAGGCCAACGCCAGCGTCCAGACCGTGGCGGCGGCGACCGAGCAGCTCGCCGCCTCCATCGCCGAGATCGGCCGTCAGGCGCAGGCCTCGGTCAGCGTCTCGCAGGACGCCGTGGCGCGGGTGAGCGAGAGCGAGCGCATGGTCGGCGACCTGGTGGAAAGCGCCCGCCGCATCGGCGAGGTGGTCGGGCTCATCCAGGACGTCGCGGAGCAGACCAACCTGCTCGCGCTCAATGCCACCATCGAAGCAGCGCGGGCCGGCGATGCCGGCAAGGGCTTCGCCGTCGTCGCCAACGAGGTCAAGCAGCTGGCCATGCAGACGGAGCGCGCCACCGCCGAGATCGGCAGCCTCATCGGCGGCATCCAGGAGTCCACCACCAACACGGTGCAGTCCATCCACGCCATCGCCGGCGTCATGGACCGCGTCAGCGACATCGCCTCGGCCATCGCCGGCGCGGTGGAGGAACAGAACGCCGCCACGGCGGAAATCAGCCGCAACACCGAACAGGCGGCGCGTGGCGTGCAGGCGGTGTCGGCCGGCATCGCCGACGTCACCGGCATCGTCCACCAGACCGAGCAGGGGGCGGAAGACGTGCTCCAGGCCTCCGGCGCGCTGACCGATCAGGCCGGAGTGCTGCGCCGGGAACTGGACGGCTTCCTCGCCCGCCTGCGGGCCGGATAGAGCCGTGTCCGGTTCGGACGGAACGGGACACGGCGCCCCCGCGCCGGTCGGGCGCGGCAGCCTGCGTGGCGCCTGAACGCCGCTCTGGCGCGGCCGCGACAGAGCGCAGACGTCTCCCATTCACTCGGCGGCGGCGGCCGTCGCGCCCGTCATGTCCGGGGCGCCCTGCCACTGGTTGGGCCGGGCCACCAGTTGCTTGTCCACCGACGACCACGGGTAGACGTCGCCGATGCGGCGCAGCAGCTCGAACACCTGCCCGTCGCCGACGGTGCCCACCTCCGCCGCCAGTTCGAAGCGGCAGCGCCAGCCGCGGTCGAGGGGGGTGACGCCGGTCAGCCGGAAAGCGGTGGCCCGGGCGATGCCGCCGATGTCGTGCAGCGCGTTGGGCGTCTGCGGCGCCACCACCGTCACCTCGACGGCGCGGCGGGCGCGCGGCAGGCGGTCCGGGCGCGGGATGGCGAGCTTCCACAGAGGTACGGCGGTGGTCATCGTGTGCCTCCCGGGGCTTATGGTCGTTGTCGACGTCACGGCCGGTCACATGGGCGCGGCGGCCTCCGTCTCAAGCGGGGGATACGGCCGTTCCAGCGAACGGACGATGTGGTCCGCCAGACGATCGACCACCGTCGCTGCGCCGGGGCCGGGCGCCCGCAGCAGGGCGATCTCCGTCTCCGCCAGCGCCGGCAGGCCGTCGGCCTCGTCGAGCACGGTCAGGTCGGGCGGCACCATCTCGCGCGGCAGCACGGTGAGGCCGAGCCCCGCCTTCACCGCCGCCTGGGTGCCGGCCAGCGACGGCGAGGTATAGGCGACGCGCCACGGCCGCCGCGCCGCATCGAGCGCCTGCATCGCCCGCTTGCGGTAGACGCAGGGGTGCGGCGCCACCACCAGCGGCAGGGCCTCGCCGGCTTCGGCCAGGGCGGCGAGGCCGGGGGCGGCCGCCGCCCACACCAGCGGCTCGCGCCACACCCGCACGCCGCCGCCGGGGCCCTGCGGCTCGCGCTTCACCAGCACCAGGTCGAACTCGCCGGCAGCGAAGCGGTCGAGCAGGTTGAGCGTCAGGTCGCAGCCGACCTCCAGCGACACCCGCGGGTGCGCCCGCGCGAAGGCGGCCAGCACCTGCGGCAGGTGGGTGGTGGCGAAGTCCTCCGGCGTGCCGAGGCGCACCGTGCCCGCCAGATCGCCGCGCGCCAGCCGGGCCAGCGCCTCGTCGTTCAGGCGCAGGATCTGGCGGGCGTAGGGCAGCAGCATCTCACCGGCCGGGGTCGGGTGGACGCGACGGGCGCCGCGGAGGAACAGCGGCGCCCCGACGGCGTCCTCCAGGCGGCGGACCTGCAGGCTGACCGTCGACTGGGTGCGGCGCAGGCGCTCCCCCGCGCGGGTGAAGCTGCCCGTCTCCGCCACCAGCACCAGGGTGCGCAGCAGGTCCATGTCGAGCGCCGGCGGCAGTACCGTCATTCGGCGGCCCGCCGGGCGTCGGCCGCGGTCGCGACCTTCTCGACGCCGGTCCAGCGGTAGTGGACGCCGATGCACCGCAGCAGGTCGAACACCTGGGCGTCGCCGACCACGCCCACCGGCGCCTTCAGGACGAAGCGGCAGCGCCAGCCGCCGTCCCACGACATGGCGCCGGTCAGCGCGAAGGCGGTGTCGGCGGCGGCGCGGGCCAGCACGTCGGGCACGTCGTCGTTGGCGGCGGCGGCGACGCTCACCTCCACCAGGCGCGTGGCGGCCGGGGCGGGCGCGGCGGGAGCGGGACGGTGCAGCGGGATGGGGTCGACCATGGCGGGATCCTCCGAACCAGGGGGGTGTGTATCGCCCTCAACATGCGATGCCGCGCCGGACCTCGGGAACCCGGCGCGGTGCAATGCCGGCCATTGGCATCGTCAATGGGGAGAGGTGGGCGTGCCATTGACGATCTCAATGCCTGCCATTGCGGCGGGCGGGGTTCTGCGGCGGGCGCCGGGCGCGTAGTTGAGGAGCGGCATTCACTCCGTCAGAGGACACGGACATGACCACCCGCATTCCCGTCACGGTCGCCCACGGCGACGGCATCGGCCCCGAGATCATGGCCGCCACCCTGCAGGTGCTGGAGGCGACCGGCGCGCCGCTCGCCCTCGAGACCATCGAGATCGGCGAGGCGGTGTTCCACCGCGGCCATTCCGCCGGCATCGCGCCCGAGGCCTGGGACTCCCTGCGCCGCACCAAGGTGTTCCTGAAGGCGCCCATCACCACGCCCCAGGGCGGCGGCTACAAGAGCCTGAACGTGACGGTGCGCAAGACGCTCGGCCTGTTCGCCAACGTGCGGCCTTGCGTCGCCTACGCGCCCTTCGTCGCCACCCGCCACGCCGGCATGGACGTGGTGATCGTGCGCGAGAACGAGGAAGACCTCTACGCCGGCATCGAGCACCGCCAGACCGACGAGGTGGTGCAGTGCCTCAAGCTCATCTCCCGCCCGGGGACCGAGCGCCTCATCCGCTACGCCTTCGAATACGCCCGGGCGCACGCCCGCAGCAAGGTCAGCTGCTTCACCAAGGACAACATCATGAAGCTGACCGACGGGCTGTTCCACAAGGTGTTCGAGGAGGTGGCGGCCGACTACCCCGACCTCGACCACGAGCACCTCATCGTCGACATCGGCGCCGCCCGCCTCGCCGACACGCCGGAAGCCTTCGACGTGGTGGTGCTGCCCAACCTCTACGGCGACATCCTGTCGGACGTGGCGGCGCAGGTAGCGGGCTCGGTGGGGCTCGCCGGCTCGGCCAACATCGGCGAGCATGCGGCGATGTTCGAGGCCATCCACGGCTCAGCGCCGCGGCTGGCCGGCAAGGACGTCGCCAACCCGTCGGGCCTCATGCTGGCGGCGGTGCAGATGCTGGTGCACGTCGGCCTGCCGCAGCACGCCGGCGCGCTGCACAACGCCTGGCTCACCACCATTGAGGACGGCATCCACACCCGCGACGTCTTCACCCCCGGCACCAGCAAGCGGCAGGTCGGCACCCAGGCCTTCGCCCATGCGGTGATCGAGCGCCTCGGCCGCACGCCGCAGCGCCTGCCCGCCGTCGCCTACGAAACGGGCGCCGGCGGCGTGACCGTGCCGCCGCCGGTGCGCCTGCCGCGCCAGCACAAGGAACTGGTCGGCGTCGACCTGTTCCTGCACGCCGCCGACGCCGCGCCGGAGGACCTGGCGGCGCGGCTGCAGGCGGTGCAGGGCGTCGGCCTGCCGCTCGCCATGATCACCAACCGCGGCGTGAAGGTGTGGCCCGAGGGCGCGCCGGAGACCTTCTGCACCGACCACTGGCGCTGCCGCTTCCAGGCACCGAAGGGCGCGACCGTGACCGGCCAGGCGGTGGCGGCGCTCATGCAGCGGGCGGTGACGGAGGGGCTGGACGTCATCAAGCTGGAGACGCTGTGCACCTTCGACGGTGAACCCGGGTTCTCGCTCGGCCAGGGGCAGTAGGGTCTGCGGACAGGGCGGCGGACAGGAGGAGCCGCCGCCCCTCCAAGCCGGGCATCCGCGGCGTGCACGACGCTGGCCGTGGAGGGCGGTGTGGACAGGCGGCAGAAGCCAGTGGAGCCGTGGATGGCCGGATCAAGTCCGGCCATGACAATTTCTAATCTCGTTTCAAGCACTTGTCATGCCCGGACTTGATCCGGGCATCTTCCGTGTTCAGCGTCAAGGGCAGTCGCTGGGTGGCCGGCGTCGGAGTGAACCGGGCGTGCTCCGCGTCAAGGCGCGCGGCGGGCGCGCCCGCCCTGCGGGCGGCTTCGGCCTTGACGCGTCCGCGCGCCCGGTTCGGGGGCCGGCCATGACGTCGGCGCGGAGCGCCGAGCGTCGGCCTTCGACGGGACGGCCTCACGAGGGCGCGGCGTACCTCCACGGCTGGTCGTCGCGGGCCATGGCGTTGAGGATGACCAGGGTCTTGCGCATCACCGCCGTCAGGGCGACCCGTCCGGGCCGGCGGTTCTCCGTGATCAGGCGCTCGTAGAAGATCTTCAGCACCGGATTGAA
>NZ_OCNJ01000021.1 GCF_900230255.1 Caenispirillum bisanense | reverse complement strand
TCGGCGACAGCCGGATGGGTGATCTCGCCGTGCGCCACGTTCAGGCCGTCGAGCAGGTGGGCGTCGTCGGCCAGCGCCTGCCGCCAGCCCTTGTCCGCCAGCGCCAGCGCGAACGGCAGGGTGGCGTTGTTGAGCGCGAAGGTCGAGGTGCGCGCCACGCCGCCCGGCATGTTGGCGACGCAGTAGTGCACCACGTCGTCGACGATGTAGGTCGGCTCGGCGTGGGTGGTCGGCTTGGAGGTCTCGAAGCAGCCGCCCTGGTCGATGGCGACGTCCACCACCACCGCGCCCTTCTGCATCTTCGCCAGCATGGCGCGGTCCACCAGTTTCGGCGCCGAGGCGCCCGGCACCAGCACCGCACCGATCACCAGGTCGGCCTGGCAGACGTAGTCCTCGACGCTGTCGCGGGTGGAGTAGATGGTCTGCATGCGGCCGCCGAACAGCAGGTCCAGCTCCTTCAGCCGGTTGACCGACTTGTCGAGCACGACCACTTCTGCCTCCAGGCCCATGGCCATCTTGGCGGCATTGGTGCCGACCACGCCGCCGCCGAGGATCACCACCTTGCCCGACGGCACGCCCGGCACGCCGCCGAGCAGCACGCCGCGTCCGCCGGCCGACTTCTCCAGCGCCTTGGCGCCGGCCTGGATGGACATGCGCCCGGCCACTTCCGACATGGGCGCCAGCAGCGGCAACCCGCCGCGCGCGTCGGTGACGGTTTCATAGGCGACGGCGACGCAGCCGGACTCTTTCAGAAGCTTCGCCTGCTCCGGGTCCGGCGCGAGGTGCAGGTAGGTGAACAGCAACTGGCCCTCGCGCAGCATACGGCATTCGTGCGGCTGCGGCTCCTTCACCTTCACCACCATCTCGGCGCGGGCGAAGATTTCCTCGGGCGTGTCGACGATGCGCGCGCCCGCGGCCTGATAGTCGGCATCGGTGAGCGCGATGGCGCCGCCGGCGTTGGTCTGCACGATCACCTCGTGCCCGTGGTGCACCAGCTCGCGCACGCTGGCCGGCGTCAGGCCGACGCGGTACTCGTGGTTCTTGATTTCCTTCGGAACGCCGATGAGCATTTTGGACTCCCTGTCGTTCTTTTTGTGAACCACCAAGACACCAAGTCACCAAGGGGGCCGTGCCGGGTTGCGACGGTGCAGCCCGCACGGCCTCTTGGTGTCTTTGTGCCTTGGTGGTTTGAAACTCAGTCCAGATCGTTCAACACGTCGCGGATGGTCGAGAAGATCACGTCGATGTGCTCCTTCTCGATGATGAGCGGCGGCGACAGGGCGATGATGTCGCCGGTGGTGCGGATCAGCACGCCCTTCTCGTAGCACTTCAGGAATGCCTCGAAGGCGCGCGCCGTCGGCTTGCCGGGGCGCGGTTCCAGTTCGATGCCGGCGATCAGGCCCATGTTGCGCAGGTCGATGACGTGGCGGGTGCCCTTCAGGCTGTGCACCGCCTCTTCCCAATAGGGTGCCATTGCGGCGCAGCGCTCGAACAGGCCCTCGTCGCGGTAGACGTCGAGCGAGGCGATGCCGGCGGCGCAGGCCAGCGGATGGCCGGAATAGGTGTAGCCGTGGAACAGCTCGATGGCGCCTTCGGGGCCGGTCATGAAGGCGTCGTAGATGTGCTTGCGGGCGAACACGCAGCCCATGGGCACGGCGCCGTTGGTCAGGCCCTTGGCGGCGGTCACCAGGTCGGGCATGACGCCGAAATGCTCCACCGCGAAGCCGGAGCCGAGGCGGCCGAAGCCGGTGATGACCTCGTCGAAGATCAGCAGGATGCCGTGCTTGTCGCAGATGGCGCGCAGACGCTCCAGGTAGCCCTTGGGCGGCATCAGCACGCCGGTGGAGCCGGCCATGGGCTCGACGATGCAGGCGGCGATGGTCTCCGCCCCGTGCAGGGCGACGATGCGCTCCAGGTCGTCGGCGAGGTCCGCGCCGTGCTCCGGCTGGCCGCGCGAGAAGGCGTTCTGCTCCGGCAGGTGGGTGTGGCGCATGTGGTCGACGCCGGCCAGCAGCGAGCCGAAGAAGCGCCGGTTGTTGACGATGCCGCCGACCGAGATGCCGCCGAAGCCGACGCCGTGGTAGCCGCGCTCGCGCCCGATGAGCCGGGTGCGCGAGGCTTCGCCGCGGGCGCGGTGATAGGCCAGCGCGATCTTCAGCGCCGTGTCGACGCTTTCCGACCCCGAGTTGGTGTAGAACACGTGGTCGAGGTCGCCCGGCATCAGGGTGGCGAGGCGGCTCGCCAGCTCGAAGGCCTTGGGGTGGCCCATCTGGAAGGCGGGCGCGTAGTCCAGCTCGGCGGCCTGCTTCTGGATCGCCTCGACGATCTTGCGGTTGCCGTGGCCGGCGTTGACGCACCACAGCCCGGCCGTGCCGTCGACCACCTGGCGGCCCTCGGCCGTGGTGTAGTGCATGCCCTCGGCGGCGACGAACATGCGCGGCGCCGACTTGAACTGCCGGTTGGCCGTAAAGGGCATCCAGAACGGGCCGAGATCGTTGACGTTGGGCGCGTCCAGCATGAAGACCTCCGTGGAACCTGGGTTTTCGCCGGCTATCGCCCGGCTTTCTCCCAGGCTCCCACTGCGCCGGGCGCTTAACAAGCCGTTTTCTTGGGCCGGCTCAAGTGCTTGAAAAATATGATGCGGCGGTGCACCGTGTTCAGGATCGTGAACACGCTTAACGGGGCACCCGACCATGAGCCTCAACATCGGCGCCCGCCTGCGCGCCGTCCGCCAGCAGCACGGCCTGTCGCAGCGCGAGCTGGCCCGCCGCGCCGGGGTGACCAACGCCACCATCTCGCTCATCGAAAGCAACGGCATCAACCCGTCGGTCGGCAGCCTGAAGCGGGTGCTCGACGGCATCCCCATGGGGCTGTCGGAGTTCTTCTCCTTCGAGCTGCCGGAGGAGACGGAGCGCAAGGTGTTCTTCCCCGCCAACGAACTGGTGGAGATCGGCCGCGGCGGCATCTCCTACCGCCAGGTGGGCACCGACCTCACCGGCCGGGCGCTGCAGCTGATCGACGAGCGCTACGCCCCCGGCGCCGACAGCGGCAAGATCCTGCTGCGCCACGAGGGGGAGGAAGGCGGCGTCATCATCTCCGGCCGGCTGGAGGTGACGGTGGGCGACCAGAAACGGGTGCTCGGCCCCGGCGACGCCTATCTGTTCGACAGCCGCCTGCCGCACCGCTTCCGCAACGTGGGGGAGGAGCCGTGCACGGTCATCTCCGCCTGCACCCCGCCCAGCTTCTGAGCCAAGGAGACCCGCCATGACGCCGCATCCCGTCCTCGACCTCATCCTGTCCCGCCGCAGCGTCGCCCCGCGCCGGCTGGCCGCCCCCGGCCCGTCGGCGGAGCAGATCCATACCCTCGTCGCCTGCGCCGTCACCGCGCCGGACCACGGCGACCTGCGTCCGTGGCGCTTCCTGCGGGTGGCGCCGGGGTCGCGCGACCGCCTGGCCGAGGCCTTCGTCGCCGCCAAGCGCGAACTGGAGCCGGAGCCGACCGACGTCGCCCTGGAGCGCGCCCGCGCCAAGGCGCACAAGGAGCCGGAAACGCTGGTGGTGATCTTCCGCCCCGACCGCGCCGCCAGCATCCCGGTGCAGGAACAGGCCATGAGCGTCGGCGCCGCCTGCGAGAACATCCTGCTCGCCGCCGAGGCCATGGGCTACGGCGGCATGCTCATCAGCGGCGGCGAGGTGACGACCCGCGCCCTGCGCGACGCCTTCGGCCTGGCGGCGAGCGAGGAGCTGGTCGGCTTCATCGGCCTCGGCACCGTCGCCAACCCGCCGGGACCGCGCGAGCGCCCGGCGCCGGAGGACGTGCTGGCGGAGTGGTGACGGCGGTCGTGGACCACGAGCAGGGCGGCCGCCGACCGGACCGCCGTGGGTGAGCGGATCGGCTCCGGCCAAGGCGCCGGGGCCTATTCCGCCAGCAACCCCCGCAGAATCACCGTCGTCAGCGTCTCGGCGGCGCGGTCGTAGTCGGCGTCGGACAGGTCTTCCACGCCCAGCACCGCCGTCACCTGCGTGCCGAAGTCGGCGTAGGTCTGGGTGGTCGCCCAGATCATGAACAGCAGGTGGCGCGGGTCCACCGGGCGGATCTTGCCCTGCTCGATCCAGCGCTCGATCACCGCCGCCTTGGCGTCGGCCCATTTGCGCAAGGTGGTGTGCAGGTAGCCGATGAGGTGCGGCGCGCCGTGGATGATCTCGTTGGCGAAAACCTTCGATCCCAGGGGCCGTTCCTTGGACAGGCGCAGCTTCAGACGCACGTAGTGGCTGATGGCGGCCTCGGGGTCGTCGAGCGAATCGAACTCCGCCGCCGCCGCGAACCAGGTACCGACGATGTCTTCCAGCACCGTGCGGTACAGCTTTTCCTTGGTTCCGAAGTAATAATGGACATTGGCCTTCGGCACGCCCGCCAATTCGGCGATGAGGCCGGTCGTCGCGCCCTTGTATCCGTACTCGGCGAATACCTTTTCCGCCGCCAGCAGGATATGCGCCTGATTTTCTTGGCGGATGGCGGATTTCCTGGTCTTCACCGTGGTGCGCTGCGGTGCCGTCATCGCAAAATTTCCTACGAAATTGCTCTTTTCCTATCTTGACCGTTCGGTCAGGAGATGAATAGCATGAACTATCGCGAACGGACCCTGTCGCATTCAAAAACCACAAAGACAAGGGCCGTGTCCACCGGAGCTCGGGAGGCGCCGGGGCGAGCGCGAGGAACGTCGCGGGAAAGGCGGAGCAACTGCCACCTGCAACATCACCACCCCGGGGCCGTCCGGGGCGGCGCACTGGGAGACGGATATGCGCCACACCAACGCCAGTACCACCGATACCACCTGATCCATAGGCATGGCAGGACGGTCGCCCCTCGGCGCGTCCGCACACCATGACCCGCGCCGGCATCCTGTGCCCCGCGTTCCGCGCCCGCCACCGCTGGGCGTGAGCGCACCGCCATTTCCATGGGCCCTCGCCGGCGCCCCGCTCCTGCGGCCGACCCTTCGGCCGCGAACCCTGGGCCGTGCCCGCTCGGCGGCGTGCGTGCCCGTGTCCGTCCGTCACCGAGACACCGGGGAGACCCTGATGACCGCCCTCCAGAACATGAAGATCAACGGCCAGCGCCTGTGGGACAGCCTGATGGAAATGGCCAAGATCGGCGCCACCGAGAAGGGCGGCGTGTGCCGTCTGGCGCTGACCGACCTCGACCGCCAGGGCCGCGACCTCTTCGTGCAGTGGTGCAAGGAGGCCGGCTGCTCCATCCGCGTCGACCGCATGGGCAACATCTTCGCCCGCCGCGAGGGCCGCAACCCCGCCCTGCCCCCGATCATGACCGGCTCCCACCTCGACAGCCAGCCGACCGGCGGGCGGTTCGACGGCGTCTACGGCGTGCTGGCCGGCGTCGAGGTCCTGCGCACCCTCAACGACCTCGGCTACGAGACGGAAGCACCGGTGGAAGTGGCCGTGTGGACCAACGAGGAAGGCTCGCGCTTCGCCCCCGCCATGGTCGCTTCGGGCGTCTTCGCCGGCGTGTTCGACGTGGACTACGGCCTGTCGCGCAAGGACCAGGACGGCAAGACCATGGGCGAGGAACTGGCGCGCATCGGCTACGCCGGTCCCGACGACGCCTCGTACAAAAGCCACCCGGTCGGCGCCTACTTCGAGGCCCACATCGAGCAGGGCCCGATCCTGGAGGCCGAGGACAAGACCATCGGCGTCGTCACCGACGCGCAGGGCCAGCGCTGGTACGAACTCACCTTCACCGGCGTCGAGAGCCACGCCGGCCCGACCCCCATGAGCCGCCGCAAGGACGCCCTGCTGGGCGCGGCGCGGGTGGTGGACGCGGTGAACCGCATCGGCCTCGCCCACGCGCCGGTGGCCTGCGCGACGGTCGGCATGATGAACGTCTACCCCAACTCGCGCAACGTCATCCCCGGCCGCGTCTTCTTCACCGTCGACTTCCGCCACCCGTCCGACGACGTGCTGGCCGAGATGGACAAGGAACTGCGCGCCGAGGTCGACCGCATCGCCGGCGAAATCGGCCTGCAGGTCGAGCTGGAGCAGATCTTCTACTACAAGCCGGTGAAGTTCGAGGCGAGCTGCGTCGAGGCCGTGCGCAAGGGCGTCGCCGAAGGCGGCTTTTCCAACCGCGACATGGTGTCGGGCGCCGGCCACGACGCCTGCTACCTGGCCGGCGTGGCGCCGACCGCCATGATCTTCGTCCCCTGCATCGACGGCATCAGCCACAACGAGGTGGAGGACGCGAAGCCGGAATGGATCGCCGCCGGCTGCGAAGTGCTGCTCCACGCCATGTTGCAGAAGGCCAACGAAACGGTGAAGGAGACCGCCCCCGCCTGATCCCGCACCCCCACTGCCCGGCCCCACGCCCAAAACGAACCGATGAACGGGGAGATCCCATGACCCACACGGGAGACATCACGCCCGGCCGCCTGTCGGCGGACCAGCTCTCCGCCAACTTCGCGGACGCTCACCCGCCGCTCGACGGCAAGAACGCCGTCATCGAGGCGAACCGCTGCTACTACTGCTATGATGCGCCCTGCATCAAGGCCTGCCCGACCGGCATCGACATCCCGAGCTTCATCAAGAAGATCTCGACCGGCAACCTCAAGGGCTCGGCGCACGACATCCTGTCGGCCAACATCATGGGCGGCATGTGCGCCCGCGTCTGCCCGACGGAGATCCTCTGCGAGGACAAGTGCGTCCGCAATGCCGAGGGCCACAAGCCGGTGGAGATCGGCGCCCTGCAGCGCCATGCCACCGACACCCTGTTCGCCGCCGGCACCCAGCTGTTCACCCGCGCCGCGCCGACCGGGCGCAAGGTCGCGGTGGTCGGCGGCGGCCCCGCCGGCCTGTCGGCGGCGCACCGGCTCGCCATGCTCGGCCACGACGTCACCGTCTACGAGGCCCGCGACAAGCTCGCCGGCCTGAACGAATACGGCATCGCCGCCTACAAGACCGTCGACGGCTTCGCGCAGCGCGAAGTCGACTACATCCTCGCCATCGGCGGCATCACCGTGAAGACCGGCATGGCGCTCGGCCGCGACGTCACCCTGTCGGGCCTGCGGCGCGACTACGACGCCGTGTTCCTCGGCCTCGGGCTCGCCGGCGTCAACGCGCTGGGTGCGGAAGGCGAGGACCTGCCGGGGGTGCGCAACGCGGTGGACTTCATCGCCGAACTGCGCCAGGCCGCCGACCTGTCGGCCCTGCCCGTCGGCCGCCGCATCGTCGTCATCGGCGGCGGCAACACCGCGGTGGACGCCGCGGTGCAGAGCAGGAAGCTCGGTGCCGAGGACGTGACGCTGGTCTACCGCCGCGGCGCGGCGCAGATGTCGGCCACCTGGGTGGAGCAGGAGTTCGCCCAGACCAACGGCGTCACCGTGAAGCACTGGCTGGCGCCCAAGCGCGTGCTGGCCGAGGGCGGCACCGTCTCCGGCGTCGAGTTCGCCTATACCGCCACCGACGCCGCCGGGCGCCTGGTGGAAACCGGCGAAACCCGCGTCATCCCCTGCGACGTGGTGCTGAAGGCCATCGGCCAGACCTTCGTTCCAGCCCCGCTCACCGAAGGCGGCGTCGAACTGCTGGACCTGGAGAAGGGCCGCATCAAGGTCGACGAGACCCGCCGCACCTCGCTGCCCGGCGTGTGGGCCGGCGGCGACTGCGTGGCCGGCGGTCAGGACCTGACCGTCGCCGGCGTCGAGGACGGCAAGCGCGCCGCCATCGCCATCGACGCCTGGCTGCGCGCCTCGGCCGCCGCCGATGCGTCCGCCGCCGCCCCTGCCCCCCTGCCCGCCTGACGCGGCCCGATCGAGGAGAACGACGACATGGCGGATCTTCGCTGCACCATCGCCGGCATCCGGTCGCCCAACCCCTTCTGGCTGGCGTCCGCGCCGCCCACCGACAAGCAGTACAACGTCGAACGCGCCTTCCGCGCGGGCTGGGGCGGCGTCGTGTGGAAGACGCTCGGCATCGACCCGCCGGTGGTGAACGTCAGCTCGCGCTACGGCGCCGTCGACTACAACGGCACCCGCATCGCCGGCCTCAACAACATCGAGCTCATCACCGACCGCCCGCTCGAGGTGAACCTGCGCGAGATCAAGGAGGTCAAGCGCAAGTGGCCCGACCGCGCCATGGTGGTCAGCCTCATGGTTCCCTGCAACGAGGACGACTGGAAGTTCATCCTGCCGCTGGTGGAAGACACCGGCTGCGACGGGGTGGAGCTCAACTTCGGCTGCCCCCACGGCATGAGCGAGCGCGGCATGGGCGCCGCCGTCGGCCAGGTGCCGGAATACGTGGAGATGGTCACCCGCTGGGTGAAGCAGCACTCCCGCATGCCCTGCCTCGTGAAGCTGACCCCCAACATCACCGACGTGCGCCAGCCGGCGCGCGCCGCCAAGCGCGGCGGGGCGGACGGGGTGTCGCTCATCAACACCATCAACTCCATCGTGTCGGTCGACCTCGACATCATGGCGCCGACCCCGACGGTGGACGGCAAGGGCACACACGGCGGCTATTGCGGTCCGGCGGTGAAGCCCATCGCGCTGAACATGGTGGCGGAAATCGCCCGCGACCCGGCGACGCACGGCCTGCCCATGTCGGGCATCGGCGGCATTTCCACCTGGCGCGACGCCGCCGAGTACATCGCCCTCGGCTGCGGCAGCGTGCAGGTCTGTACCGCAGCGATGCACTATGGTTTCCGCATCGTCGAGGATATGATCGACGGCCTGAACAACTGGATGGACAGCAAGGGCTACCGGACCATCGAGGACTTCCGCGGCATGGCCGTCGGCAACGTCACCGACTGGAACCAGCTCAACATGAACTACGACATCAAGGCCCGCATCGACCAGGACACGTGCATCAAATGCGGGCTTTGCCATATCGCGTGCGAGGACACCAGCCACCAGGCCATCCGCTACCACACCGACGGCGCCGATCTGCGCAAGTTCGAGGTGGTGGACGAGGACTGCGTCGGCTGCAACCTGTGCATGCTCGCCTGCCCCGTGCCGGACTGCATCAGCATGGAGCGGGTGGACGACGGGAGGACGTACCTCAACTGGACGCAACACCCGAACAATCCGATGCGCAAGGAACCCGTCGAACAGTAATCAGAACGGGCCTGCACCTCGGATCCGCGCAAACAGGGAGCGCTTTTCGATGGTTGAGAAATACACCGAAGTGAAGGACGAGTTCGGGGTATCCCACGAGCGGTTCGCCGGGGCCGATCCGAACCTGTGGAACGAAGACCTGGCGCCGTCGACGCCGGAAGCCCGCACCTGGCAATGGTCGTCCATCGCCGCCCTGTGGGTCGGCATGGTGGTCTGCGTGCCGACCTACATGCTGTCGGCCGGCCTCGTGTCGGAAGGCATGGCGTGGTGGCAGGCGGTGCTGACGGTGCTGCTCGGCAACGTCATCGTGCTCATTCCCATGATGCTCATCGGGCACGCCGGCACCAAGCACGGCATTCCCTTCCCCGTGCTGCTGCGGTCGAGCTTCGGCACCACGGGCGCCAAGCTGCCCGCCCTGATGCGCGGACTGGTCGCCTGCGGCTGGTTCGGCATCAACACCTGGGTCGGCGGCATGGCGATCTACGTCATCCTGAACGCGCTGACCGGCGACGTCTTCAAGGGTGACCCGCTGCCGGTGCTCGGCATCGACATCGCGCAGACGCTCTGCTTCCTCGCCTTCTGGGCGCTGCACGTGTGGTTCATCGGCCGCGGCACCGAATCCATCCGCTGGCTGGAGAACCTCGCCGCGCCGTTCCTGCTGCTCATGGGCCTCGCGCTGCTGGCCTGGGCCTACGTCAACGCCGGCGGCTTCGGCGAGATGCTGTCGACGCCCTCGGCCTTCGTCGCCGGCGGTGCCAAGGAAGGGCAGTTCTGGGCCGTGTTCTGGCCGGGCCTGACCGCCATGGTGGGCTTCTGGGCGACCATGGCGCTCAACATCCCCGACTTCACCCGCTTCGCCCGCAGCCAGAAGGACCAGGTGGTCGGCCAGATGGTCGGCCTGCCGCTGCCCATGGCGCTGTTCGCCTTCATCGGCGTCGCCGTCACCTCGGCCACCGTCGTCATCTTCGGCGAGCCGATCTGGGATCCGGTGGCGCTGGCCGGCAAGATGGGCGGCTTCGGCGTCGTCATCGCGCTGTTCGCCCTGATGATCGCGACCCTGACCACCAACCTGGCCGCCAACGTGGTGGCGCCGGCCTACGGCTTCTCCAACCTCGCGCCCAGCAAGATCAGCTTCAAGATGGGCGGCTACATCACCGCTGGCATCGGCATCGCCATGTTCCCGTGGAAGCTGCTGGAAACGGCCGGCAGCTACCTCTTCACCTGGCTGGTCGGCTATTCGGCCCTGCTCGGCCCCATCGCCGGCATCCTGATCGTCGACTACTTCCTCATCCGCAAGACCGAGCCCGACGTCGCCGCCATGTTCCGCGGCGAGGGCAAGTACAGCTTCAACAACGGCTGGAACCCGGCCGCCGTCATCGCCCTGGTGCTCGGCATCCTGCCGAACCTGCCGGGCTTCCTCGGGGCCGCCGGCCTCGTGGAGGGTGTCGGCGCCTTCTGGACGACCCTCTACGGCTACGCCTGGTTCGTCGGCCTCGGCATCGCCGGTGCCGTCTACGGCGGCCTGATGTGGGGCAAGCGCACCGCCGAAGCCGGCGGCACCGCGCCCGAGACGAAGGTGGCGCCCTCCGCGTAAGCGGGGGGTTCCCCTCCCTTCTGTTCGCTCGTCCGAACCCGACGACCACCGATACGACTTCGATTCTGGGAGATCGACCATGGCATTGCTCATCAAGGGCGGCACCGTCGTCACCGCCGAGACCACCACCCGCGCCGACGTGCTGTGCGAGGGCGACACGGTGGTCGCCGTCGGGCCGGACCTCGACGCGCCGGCCGGCTGCGAGGTGGTGGATGCCGGCGGCGCCTACGTCATGCCGGGCGGCATCGACCCGCACACCCACATGCAGCTGCCCTTCATGGGCACCGTCGCCAGCGAGGACTTCTACACCGGCACCGCCGCCGGCCTCGCGGGCGGCACCACCATGATCATCGACTTCGTCATCCCGGCGCCGCAGCAGCAGCTGATGGACGCCTGGCGCCAGTGGCGCGAGTGGTCGGAGAAAGCCTGCGCCGACTACTCCTTCCACGTCGCCGTGACGTGGTGGGACGAAACCGTCCACCGCGACATGGGCACGCTGGTCCATGAGCACGGCGTCAACAGCTTCAAGCACTTCATGGCGTACAAGAACGCCATCATGGCCGACGACGAAATCCTGGCGAACAGCTTCAGCCGCGCGCTGGAACTGGGCGCCATCCCGACCGTCCACGCCGAGAACGGCGAGCTGGTCTTCCGCCTGCAGCAGAAGATCAAGGACATGGGCATCACCGGGCCGGAGGGGCACCCGCTGTCCCGCCCGCCGGAGGTGGAGGGCGAAGCCGCCCACCGCGCCATCCGCATTGCCCAGGTGCTCGGCACGCCGCTCTACATCGTCCACAACTCGTGCAAGGAGGCGCTGGAGGCCATCACCGCCGCCCGCGCCAACGGCCAGCGCGTGTTCGGCGAGGTGCTGGCGGGCCACCTGCTCATCGACGACAGCGTCTACCGCCACCCCGATTTCGACTTCGCGGCGGCCCACGTCATGAGCCCGCCGTTCCGCGGCAAGGAACACCAGGAAGCGCTGTGGAAGGGCCTGCAATCGGGCAACCTGCAGACCACCGCCACCGACCACTGCTGCTTCTGCGCGCCGCAGAAGGCCGCCGGCAAGGACGACTTCACCAAGATCCCCAACGGCACCGGCGGTGTCGAGGACCGCATGGCGGTGCTGTGGCATCACGGCGTCGGCGCCGGGCGGCTGACCATGAACGAGTTCGTGGCGGTCACCAGCACCAACGCAGCCAAGATCTTCAACATCCACCCGCGCAAGGGGACCATCGCCGTCGGCTCCGACGCCGACATCGTGGTGTGGGACCCGGCCGCCACCAAGACCATTTCCGCCAAGACTCATCACCAGAACGTCGACTTCAACATCTTCGAAGGCATGACGGTGACGGGCCTGCCGGCGGTGACCATCTCGGCCGGTGTCGTCAAGTACCGCGACGGCACGCTCACGGCCGAGCGCGGCTCCGGCCGCCATGTCGAGCGCCCGGCCTTCGCGCCGGTGTTCGACGCCCTGCAGAAGACCGCCGACCGCCTGCGTCCCACCGCCGTCGACCGCGGCGGCAAGGCGGCGGCGGAGTAACCTCCCAAGCTCCCAAGGCCGCAATCCTGGCCCACCTTCGGGGAGGTCCCGCACCGGGGCCTCCCCGTTTTCTATGGAGGTAGTGGGTGACGGTTGGAGGGAGTGGGTGCCACCAGGGTTGATTTTTAGAACACTTCCAACAGATCATGGGAAGGACAGCCCCTCGACGACTGGACCTTCCTTTTGCATTCGCTTGACGAAACCCCGGCGTGGCCCGCCGCCGACGGAGAGACGGCGCACGTTCTGCGCCGGCGGGACTGGTCCGACACTCCGCTGGGCCCGCTGCACGACTGGCCGGCGTCCCTGCGCCTTGCGGTCGACGTCATGCTGCGCGCGGCGTGGCCCGTGGCGGTGTTCTGGGGGCCCGACCTGCGCGTGCTCTACAACGACGCCTGGCGCCGCCTCATGGGCGAGCGCCATCCGGCCGCCTTCGGCGAGCCCGGCGGCACCGTCTTCGCCGACGTCTGGCAGACCCTCGGCCCGGCCTATGGCGAGGTGCTGGCGACCGGCCGGGCGTCGGAAGGGCGCGACCAGCGACTGCCGCTGACGGGGCCGGAGACGGCGGAGGACCGCTTCTTCGACTTCAGCCTCAACCCGGTGATCGCCGACGACGGCCGCGACGTCTGCGGCGTAATGACGGTCGCCTTCGAGACCACCGCCCGCGTCCGCGCCGAACAGGCCCGCCGCGAGGCCGAGGCGGCCTATCGCGAAATGGCCGGCGTCGCCGACCTGTCGGCCGACTTCCGCGCACTGTTCGAGGCCTCGCCGACGCCCTTCCTGGTGCTGTCGCCGGACCTGCAGATCGTCGCCGTCAACGACGCCTACCTGCGCACCACCATGACCGAGCGCAGCGCCATCGTCGGCCGCCCCATGTTCGACGTCTTCCCCGACAACCCGGGCGATCCCGCCGTCGACGGCGTGCGCACCCTGCACGCCTCGTTCCGGCGCGTTCTGGATACGCGGCAGCCCGACGCCCTCCCCACCCTGCGCTACGACATCCGCCGGCCGACCGCCGACGGCGGCGGCTTCGAGCCGCGTTGGTGGCAGCCCCTCAACACGCCGGTGCTGGCCGCCGACGGCTCGGTCGCCGCCATCATCCACCGGGCGGCCGACGTCACGCGCGAGCACCTGGCCGAGGCCCGGCTGATGGAGAGCGAGGAGCGCTTCCGCCGCCTCGCAGACACCGCGCCGGTGATGATCTGGGTCACCGACGACAGCGGCTGGTGCACCTACTTGAACCGCCGCTGGTACGAGTTCACCGGCCAGACCATCGAGGACGGCGAAGGCTTCGGCTGGCTCGACGCCACCCATCCGGCGGATCACGAGGCGGCGGAGGTGGCCTTCCGCGACGCCCTCGCCGCGCACGAGGGCCTGCGCCTGGAATACCGCCTGCGCCGGGCCGACGGCACCTACCGCTGGGTCATCGACGCCGCCGTGCCGCGCTTCGGGGCCGACGGCAGCTTCCTCGGCCACATCGGCTCGGTGTTCGACATCGACGACCGTCGCGAGGCGGAGGAACGCCAGGCCCTGCTGGCGCGCGAAGTGGACCACCGCGCCCGCAACGCCCTCGCCGTGGTCCAGGCGGTCGTGCGTCTGACGCCCGCCGACTCGCCGGAAGCCTATCGCGAGGCCATCGAGGGCCGCATCGCCGCGCTGGCCCGCGCCCACGGTCTGCTCGCCACCGCCCGCTGGACCGGCGGCGACCTGCGCCGCCTGGCCGAGGACGAACTCGCCCCCTACCTGGACGCCGCGGCCGAACGCGCCACCCTCGACGGGCCGGCGGTGACGCTCGCCCCCGATGCGGTGCAGCCGGTCGCCATGATCCTGCACGAACTGGCGACCAATGCCGTCAAGCACGGCGCCCTGTCCGGTCCCACCGGGCGCGTCGCCGTCGCCTGGCACATGGGCGAAGACGGCGACCTGCGGCTCACCTGGGAGGAGACCGGCGGCCCGCCGGTGCCCGGTGCGCCGTCACGGCGCGGCTTCGGCTCGGGAATGATCCAGCGCGCGGCGCGTCAGTTGCGCGGTGAGAGCGCCAAGGACTGGCGCGTCGGCGGCGTCGTGTGCACCGTGCGCATCGCCGCATCCAACCTCGTGCGCAGTACCGCCGCCGAGGGCCCCGCCACGCCGGCCGAAGCCAGCCAGGCCGACATCGAGGCCCTGCAGGGGTTGCGCATCCTGGTGGCGGAGGACGACGCCCTGCTCGCCGCCGCCACCCAGCGGACGCTGGAGCAGGCCGGCTGCACCGTCGTCGGCCCCGCCGGCTCCCTGGGTGAAGCCCTATGGCTGGCGGCCGATGCCCCGGACCTCGACGCCGCCGTGCTCGACGTGCGGCTGAACGGGCAGGAGATCTGGCCGGCGGCGGACCTGCTGGTGGAGCGGGGCGTGCCGCGCCTGTTCACCACCGGCTACGTCCGCGATCCGCGTAGCCGCGACGCGCCGGTATTGCAGAAGCCGGTGGCGCCGGAACGCCTGGTGACACGGCTGGCGGCCCTGGTCGCCGAAGCTCAGGACGCCGCCGCGAGGCCGACCAGCAGGCCGTAGGCCACCGCCGCCCCGGCGCCGAGCAGCACGGCGATGGACAGCATCGGCCGCCGCCCCACCGGCAGCACTGCCCGCACCGGCCGCAGGCGCGCCAGCACGAGGGCGGCGCCGACGTAGCCCCACAGCCACAGCGAACTGACGAAGGCGCTGTAGACGTAGACGGCGCTCAGGTTCTCGAACAGCAGGCCGTGCCACAGGCCCTCCGGCACCGACAGCAGCACGCTGTCCATGCGGCCGGAGCCGGTGCCGTTGGGCGAGACGCTGGTGAAGACGAAGAGCATGGCGACCAGCAGCACCACGGCCTTCACCGCCACGTCCTTGGCGAGGAACCACGGCACCCGCCGCCAGCTCCAGCCCCGCGCCATCTGCGCCGCCACGTCGCGGCAATAGACCAGGCAGATGTAGCCGACGCCCAGGTTGACCAGCATGACGGTCGACAGGAACCGGCCGAACACGGCGCCGCGCTGATACTCGTCGTCGAGCACGCTGCGCAGGAACGGCCCGTTGAGCAGCATCACCAGACTGATCGCCACCGCCGCCGTCAGCAACGACACGACCACCGACCGCACGATGAACCCGAGGCGGCCGGGGCTCTTGCCGAACAGGTGATCGAAGGCGCGCCCGAAGGCGGCGGGAAACTCCTCCTCCGGCCGCCCCTGCACGCCCGCCAGCCACGCCGCCAGCCCCTGCGCTTCGGCCCGCCGGTCGGCCAGCCAGAACGGCGCCCCGGCCAGCAACGCCAGCACGAGCGCCCCGGCGACGGCGATGAGGGCTTGTTCCATGGTGAAGGATACTCCTGCGGCCCTTATGCTCTCCCGAGGTGGGGGCGCCGAGGGCGTCGCGCACTCCCTCTAACGGGACACGCCGCTGCCTGATTTGGCCGGCCGCCCCGCCCGCCTCGGCCGGTAGTGCGCCTCGAAGACGACGGGGTCCTTGAGCATGGCGCGCAGGGCGATCTGTGTCCCCTTCGGGATACGGGTTTCGCCGGACTTGTAGTTGTGCCACGTGCTGACGCGAACGCCGATGAGGTCGGCCGCCTCCTGATTGGACACGTGCATGCTCTCCTGCCACTTCCCGATGTCGCCGGCGGAGAGTTCCTGCTGTTCCTGGCCGATCATCAGGACGTGGAGGTTGTCGATGGTCAGCTCGTCGTCCTCGCCCCATTGGATGGCGGTGCCATAGTCGATGACCCGGATGTCGCCGAACCGGCGCACGCCGGCGAACACCGGCCCGAGGTCGTTCGCCGCGATCCAGCCGGCGAGGCTGACACGCTGCGAGCGGCCGTCGTCCCAGACGATATCGAGGGTATCCGGCTCCACGGCTTCGACAGCAGCGAAGCGGGGGATGGTCTCGCCGGGCTTGAACATGGGCGCCTCCTCAGATCGTGAAGCGTCGGTTGCAGCGGTTCCATTCGGCGACGATGACCGCCCGGTTGTCTCGTGTCCAGTCCAGCACCTCGTGCAGTACGGCCTTGGGAACATGCCCGGCGAGCAGCGCCAGCGTCTCGATTTCGATGACGCCCTGGAAGTCGGGGCCGACCACATGGAAGTGCGGCGGCAGATGGTCACCACCGTGCACCACACCCCGCACGTTGCCGAAGTAGAACAGCCTGCCCATCGCCCCTCCGCGATGGGGATAACCTAGTCCAAAATCTGGACGAGGGCAAGCTACCCGAACGTGAACCGTCGCTCCAGGCGCTCGAACGCCATGTCGGTGACGATGGCGAGCAGGCCGACCACCGCCGCGCCCTGGATCACATAGGCGATGTTGTCGCCCACCAGCCCGGCGATGATGGGCGTGCCGAGGCTCTGGGCGCCGACGGTCGAGCCGATGGTCGCCGTGCCTATGTTGATGATGACCGACACCCGCACGCCGGCGATGATGACCCGCATGGCGAGCGGCAGCTCCACCCGCAGCAGGATCTGGCGCGGGCTCATGCCGGTGCCGCGGGCGGCTTCCAGGGTGGCGGGCGGCACGGTGCCGAGGCCGGCGATGGTGTTCTGCACCACCGGCAGCAGGCCGTAGAGGGTGAGCGCGACGATGGTCGGCACGAAGCCGAAGCCGGCCAGCGGCACCACGATGGCGAGCACCGCCGCCGGCGGAAAGGTCTGGCCGATGGCCGAGATGGCGGAAACCATGGGCTCGAACTCGCGCCCCGCCCGGCGGGTGACGAACAGCCCGGCGGCGACGCCCACACTCACCGAGATGGCCGACGACACCAGCACCAACACGATGTGGTCGAGCGTCAGCCGCAGGAAGGTCTCGCGCCGGTAAAGGGGGTTGTCGAGGTCGGGGAACCAGGCGCGAAATAGCGGCTCCAGCTCCTCCATGAACAGCACGAGCCCGACCAGCACCGCCGTCAGCACGACGAGCAGCACGCCGCGGCCGCCGCCGCGGCGGAGCGGAGCGAAGGCGGCGGCCTGGGTCATGCCGCCTGCCCTTCCGATTGCCGGCCCATGACGCCGGCCATGGTCACCTCGCCCGACAGCCGGCCCTGTTCGTCCACCACCGGCAGTGCCAGGATGCGCCGCCACACCATGCGCGACAGGGCCTCCTTCATGCTCATGTCCGGGGTCGCCATCCAGTCGGGGTGGACGCGCGACAGCTCGCCGAGCGGATCGCCGTCGGCCCGCCACAGGCGCGCCCCGAACAACCCTTCCGGCCGCCCCTCGCCGTCCACCAGCCAGACGTGGCCGTGGCTGGCGACGATGTCGCGCAGCTCGCCCATGGAGGCCTTGCGGTCGGCCCAGGGGGCGGGGGCGACGTACTGGTGCACCCAGCGCCGCGTCAGCAGCTTGAGGCCGAGGTCCGCCTTGCCGAGGAAATCGCGCACGAAGTCGTCCGCTGGCTCGAACATCAGCTCGATGGGGCGGTCGTACTGCACGAGCCGCCCCTCGTTCAGGATGGCGATGCGGGTGGCGAGCTTCAGCGCCTCGTCCATGTCGTGGGTGACGAAGATGATGGTCTTGCCCGTCTCGCGGTGGACGCGGGCCAGTTCGGCCTGGAGAACGTCGCGGGTGATGGGGTCGAGGGCGCCGAAGGGTTCGTCCATGAGCATCACCGACGGGTCGGCCGCCAGCGCGCGCGCCACGCCGACGCGCTGCGCCTGCCCGCCCGACAGCTGGTGCGGGTACTTGTCGCGGAACTCGGCGGCGTCGAGCTGGAACAGCGCCAGCAGTTCCTCCACCCGGTCGGCGATGCGCGCCTTCGGCCACTTCAGCAGCTTCGGCACCACGGCGATGTTCTCCGCCACCGTCCAGTGGGGGAACAGGCCGATGGACTGGATGGCGTAGCCGATGCGGCGGCGCAGCTGTTCCGCCGGCAGGGTGGTCACGTCCTCGCCGTCGAGCACGATGCGGCCCGACGTCAGCGGCACCAGCCGGTTGACCATCTTCAGCGTGGTCGACTTGCCGCAGCCCGACGGGCCGATCAGCACGCAGAACTCGCCCTGGCCGACGGTCAGCGACACGTCGTCGACCACCGTCTTGCCGCCGTAGACCTTGGTCAGGCCCTGTAGTTCGATCATCGCGCCCCCTCGGGCTTGCTCAGCGCCACCAGGATCTGCAGGAAGAAGTCGGCGGTGACGGCCAGGAAGATGGTGGGAATGGCGCCCAGCAGCACCAGGTCGATGGCGTACTGGCCGAGCCCCTGGAAGATGAACGTGCCGAGCCCGCCGGCCCCGATGAGCGCCGCCACCACCGTCAGGCCGATGGCCTGCACCGTGACGATGCGCAGGCCCGACAGGATGACCGGCAGCGCCAGCGGCACCTCCACCCGCCACAGCACCTGGCGGGTCGTCATGCCCATGCCGCGCGCCGCCTCCACCGCCGCCGCCGGCACGCCCGCAAAGCCGGCGTAGGTGTTGCGCACGATGGGCAGCAGCGAATACATGACCAACGCGATGACCGCCGGCGCCGCGCCGATGCCCTTGATGCCGACCGCCTTCAGCACCGGCACCGCGTCGCCCAGCGCCGACAGCGGCGCCACCAGCAGGGCGAACAGGGCGATGGACGGAATGGTCTGGAAGAAGTTCAGCAGGCCGAACAGCCCGCCGCGCAGCTTCGCCCGCCGCCGCGCCAACAGCCCGAGCGGCAACCCCAGCAGCAGAGCCGGCCCGAGCGCCGCCCCCACCAGCGCCAGGTGGGTGAGGAACTCGCCGGCGAAGGCGTCCTCGCGGTTGGCGTATTCGCGCAGGATCGACAGGTCGTCGAAAAGATCGAGCGCGAACAGCCCGGCGACGGCGCCCACCGTCGCCACCGCATAGAGCACCTGCGGCAGCATCCCCGCCTTCAGCCGCTGGAAGGCGTCCAGCATGGCGAGCGCGGCGCAGAACAGCACCACCCAGAAGGCCGAGCCCAGCGACACCCGCGCCGCCGGCATGTCCGGCGTCACCGCCCGGCCGGCGTAGGTGCCGATGCCGTAGAGCACCAGCAGCGCCAGCCCCCAGGCGGCGGCCAGCGTCAGGCCGTGCGCCAGCGCCCGCGGCAGCGGCGTCGCCAGCGCCGACAGCAGCAGAAGTGCCGCCAGGCCGGCGGCCGTCCACGCCTGCCACGGCAGCAGCGCCGCCCACAGCATCACCGGCTGGCCGGAAACCAGCCGGTTGGGCGCCATGCTGGCGAAGGGGAGGAGCAGCACGGCCGCCGCGCCCGCCACCCACAACGTCAGCAGGACGCGGTCGGCAACGAGGCGGCGGCGGCCGTCGTCCAGGATGGTGGCGGTCAAGGGAGCCGCGCTCAGTTGCTCTTGCCCAGCAGGTTCTTGCTCTCCAGCCAGTCCCGCGCCACCTGCTTGGGCGGCAGGCCGTCGACCTGGATCTTGCCGTTGAGGGTCTGCAGCGTCTCGCGGTCGAGCGCCGCGAAGATGGGGTTCAGCACCTCGGCGATCTTCGGGTCGGCGTCGAGCACCTCCTTGCGGACCACCGGCGCCGGCTCGTAGACCATCTGCACGCCCTTCGGGTCGTCCATCACCACCAGGTCGGCGGCGGCGATGGCGCCGTCGGTGCCGTAGACCATGGCGGCGTTGGTGCCGCTGGTCTTCTCGGCCGCGGCGCGAATGGTGGCGGCGGTATTGCCGCCCGACAGCACCAGCAACTGGTCCTGGTTCAGGGTGAAGTCGTAGGCCTGCTGGAACGACGGCAGCGCCGCCGCGCTCTCGACGAATTCCGCCGAACCGGCGAGCTTCACCTGGCCGCCTTCCTTCACCCACTTGCCGAAGTCGCCCATGGTCTTCAGGCCGAGCTCGCGGGCGGTGTCGCCGCGCACGGCGATGGCCCAGGTGTTGTTGGCGTTCGCCGGCGGCAGCCAGACCAGGTCGTTCTGCTCCAGGTCCATCTGCTTGATCTTCTCGTAGCCGGCGTCGGCGTCCTTCCACACCGGATCGTCGGCCGTCTTGGTGAAGAAGGCGCCGTTGCCGGTGTATTCGGGGTAGAGGTCGATCTCGCCGGCCAGGATGGCGCTGCGCACGATGTTGGTGGGGCCGAGCTGGACCTTGTTCTCCACCTCGTAGCCGGCGCTTTCCAGCGCCTGCACCATCATGCTGCCGAGCAGCGCACCCTCGGTGTCGATCTTCGAGGCGACGGTGAGCGTGTCGGCGGCGACGGTCGAGCCGGCGGCGGCGGTGCCGAGCGCCACGCCCAGCGCGGCGCCGAGAATCCTGCGAGTGAAGCGGGTCATGTGGGTCTGATGCCTCCCGTCTGTCCTGCGCGCCGGCCGGCCGGTCCGCGCCTGTCTGCCTATGGTCGTCGGACGAGCCAGTCTAACGGCCATGATCCGCCGGCACCACCCGAAGACGTACTCGGCGGGTGAGGAAATATGGTTCCGCGCAGCCGCCGGTTCACCCCTTGCCCCCTCGACGCTTTCGGGGTGCCTGGGTAAGGTGCCGCGGCTCAACGCAATCGGGAGGATGATCGTTGCCCACGCCCGCCGTCAGCCGCCGTTCCGTGCTCGCCGGCCTCGCCGCCGGTGCCGCCGCCCTGCCCGCCGCACCGTGGGTGGCGCGGGCCGCCGAGCCGGTGACCCTGCGCGTCAGCCACTTCCTGCCGCCCACCTCGACGGCGCAGCGTCAGCTGATCGAGCCCTGGGCGAAGGCGGTGACGGAGGACTCCGGCGGGCGGTTGACCGTCGAGATCTACCCGGCCATGCAGATGGGCGGCAAGCCGCCGCAGCTGTTCGACCAGGTGCGCACGGGCGTCGCCGACGTGGTGTGGACCCTGCCCGGCTACACCCCCGGCCGCTTCCCGAAGACCGAGGTGTTCGAGCTGCCCTTCATGGTGCCCGACGCCGAGACCGGATCGAAGGCGCTGTGGGCCTATGCGGAGAAGCACCTGCTCGACGGCGAGTACGCCGAGGTCCACCCGCTCGCCCTGCACGTCCACGCGCCGGGCACCCTGCACATGCGCGAGGATGCGGTGACCACCGCCGCCGACCTGCGCGGCCAGCGCATCCGCCTGCCCTCCAAGCCCATCGGCGAAGCCCTGGCGGCGCTCGGCGCGGCGCCGGTCGGCATGCCGGTGCCCGACACCTACGAGGCCCTGTCGCGCGGCGTGGTGAGCGGCGCCCTGCTGCCGTGGGAGGTGGTGGGCCCCTTGCGCATCAACGAGCTGACGACCCATCACCTGGAGTCGGACCTCTACACGGCGACCTTCCTGTTCGCCATGAACAAGGCGCGGTACGAGGGGCTGCCGGCGGACCTGCGGTCGGTGATCGACGCCGCCTCCGGCGCCTCCCTGGTGGCCGCCGCCGGTCGCGCCTGGGACACCGCCGAGGCCCCCGCCCGTCAGGCGGCGATGGACGCAGGGCACAGGGTGGTGCGCCTCGACGCCACCGAACGGGTCGCCTGGCAGGAGGTGACGCGGCCGGTCGTGGCGCGCTGGATGGAGCGGGTGGAGAATGGCGCCTCGCTCTACGAGGAGGCGCGGGCGCTGGTGGCGGGGTGAGGGGTGTAGGTGGTTGAAATTGTTGAAATATGTCATGGCCGGGCTCGACCCGGCCACCCACGGCGCCACGGTCGGCCACCGTGGAAGACGACGCTGCGGCAGGGCGGCCGGGGGAGTGCACGGCGTGGATGCCCGGCTCGGAGGCCGGGCATGACAAGTTACTGAGGACATTCGATAATTGTCATGGCCGGACTTGATCCGGCCATCCACGGCGCCACGGTCGGCCGCCGTGGAAGTCGGCGCCACAGCGGGACGGCAGGCGGCGTGCACGCCGTGGATGCCCGGCTCGGAGGCCGGGCATGACAACTTACTGAGAACAGTGGATAATTGTCATGGCCGGGCTTGATCCGTCCATCCACGGCGCCACGGTCGGCCGCCGTGGAAGAGGACGCCGCGGCAGGACGGCCGGCGGCGGGGGCCGTGGATGCCCGGCTCGGAGGCCGGGCATGACAAGTTACTGAGAACATTGGATAATTGTCATGGCCGGGCTTGACCCGGCCATCCACGGCGCCACGGTCGACCGCCGTGGAAGTGGACGCCGCGGCAGGGCGGCCGGCGGAGTGCACGCCGTGGATGCCCGGCTCGGTGGCCGGGCATGACAAGTAATTGATAATCCTGGATAATTGTCACGTCCGGGCATGACAAGTGGTTGAGGTCACGGTGAAAACGTCAGCCCCTCCCTGCGAGGGACAGCCCCCTCACGCCGGCACCAGGCCGGTCCAGCGCTTCGCCTTGTCCAGCATCTCCCACGCCCGTTCGTGGAAGTAGAAGGCGACCGTGTTCACCGCCGGCTCCACCAGCGCCAGCGCCGAGGAGATCGCCCAGCTGCCGGTCAGCATGTAGGCCACGGTGAAGGCGACCGTGAAGTGCACCAGGGCGAAGGTGATGGTCTTGGTCAGGCTCTTCATGGTCGGCACTCCGTGGCTCGGGCTCATCCCGTGACACCAAGGTATTGCGAACCGCTCGCATTATCACGCCGATTGTCTACCGATTTTTGATCGATTTCATCGCTCGAACTTGGTGGTCATGAGGATGGAGGTGGTCGTCCGCTCCACACCCTCCAGGGCGCCGATGCGGTCGATGAGGGCGTCCATCTGTTCCATGGTCTCGGCCGCCGTCAGGGCGATCATGTCGTAGACACCGCTTATGGTGTGCAGCGCCCGCACGCCGTCCATGCGCCGCAGGGCGTGGACCACGGCGGCCGCCAGCTTGGGGCTGACGCTCAGCATGACGTGGGCGCGGATGAGGCGGGCCGAGAAGTCCTCCGTCAGCCGCACCGTATAGCCGGCGATCACCCCCGTCTCCTCCAGCCGGCGGATGCGCGCCTGCACCGTCGAGCGCGACATCTGCAGCTTGCGGGCCAGCGCCGCCGTGCTCGCGCGGGCATCCTGGCGCAGGCAGTCGAGCAGCCGCCGGTCGAGGTCGTCCATCATTTCGCCAGCCTTCTCGTCGTTTCGACAACAATCTCGCACCATTCTGGCAGATCGGCCGCTTCAAATCGACGGCGACGACGGCGACACTGGGATCAGAAGAGCCCGACCAAGGCGCTCGGCTTCACATCCTGGGAGAGCATCATGCGCGACATCCTCGTTCTCGGCGGCGGCAAGATCGGCGAAACCATCTGTGACTTCCTCACCATGACCGGCGACTACGCGGTCACCGTGGCGGACCGCTCGCAGGCCGCCCTCGACCGCCTGCCGAAGAAGCCGGGGGTGCAGACCCTGGTGCTCGACGCCGCCGACGTCGACGCCATGGCCGCGGCCATGCAGGGCCGCTTCGCCGTGCTGTCCGCCCTGCCCTACGACCTGACCACCAAGGTGGCCGAGGCCGCGCGCAAGGCCGGCATCCACTACCTGGACCTGACCGAGGACGTCGCCTCCACGAAGGCCGTGAAGGCGTTCGCCAAGGACGCCACGTCGGCCTTCATCCCGCAGTGCGGCCTCGCGCCCGGCTTCATCTCCATCGTCGCCCACGACGTGGCGCAGCGCTTCGACCGGCTGGACAGCGTGGGCATGCGCGTCGGCGCCCTGCCGCTCTATCCCAGCAACGCGCTGAACTACAACCTCACCTGGTCGACGGAAGGCGTCATCAACGAGTACCTCGAACCCTGCGAGGCCATCGTCAACGGCCGCCTCGCCAGCGTGCCGCCGCTGGAGGAACGCGAGGAGTTCAGCCTGGACGGCGTGCGCTACGAGGCCTTCAACACCTCGGGCGGCCTCGGCACCCTGTGCGAGACGCTGGCCGGCAAGGTGCGCGTGATGAACTACAAGTCGGTGCGCTACCCCGGCCACCGCGACATCATGAAGGCCCTGCTGCAGGACCTGAACCTGGGCAGCCGCCGCGACATGCTGAAGGAAATCCTGGAGAACGCCATCCCAGCGACCATGCAGGACGTCATCCTGATCTTCGTGACCGTGTCGGGCTGGAAGCAGGGGCGCCTGATGCAGGAAAGCTACGCCAACAAGGTCTACGGCCGCGAGATCGAGGGCAAGCTCTACTCTGGCATCCAGGCGACCACCGCCTCGGGCGTCTGCGCCGTGCTCGACCTGCTGGCCGACGGCCGCCTGCCGCAGCAGGGCTTCGTGCGGCAGGAGGACATCCGCCTCGCCGACTTCCTCGCCAACCGCTTCGGCCGCACCTTCGCCCGGGCCGAAGACCTGGCGGCGGAGGCGCCGCGGCTGGCGGCGGAGTGAGGTGACGGTTTAGCCACCAAGGCACCAAGTACGCCAAGAGGCTGCGGCAGGAATGTCGCAGCCTCTTCCTATTTCCCGATGAGAATTTTCTCGCAGAGGAAGCCGGGCGCAGTGTCCGCTTAGATCACCGACGTCTTGGTGTACTTGGTGCCTTGGTGGCTACGAATAGCGCCAGCCGCAAGACCGAACGATGGGACATTCGGCTTTAACCACCAAGACACGAAGACACCAAGAGGCTGCGGCAGGATGAGCCGCAGCCTCTCTTCGTTTTCGACGTCCTGAATGGTTGTTCGGCACCGAGCACAGGCGCCAGCCGAACACTCCGACCTCTTGGTGTCTTTGTGTCTTGGTGGTTCCAACAAACAGGAAGGCCGCCGGGCCCGAGGAGGGCAGGCCCGGCGGCCGGCGCCGGACGGCCGTGGAGAGCGGGGGAGCTGTCGGCCGTGCCGGTGGGGAGGGCGCCGGCCGTCAGCCCTTGGGCTGCGGCGCGGGCGCCGGATGCGCCTTCACGATCTCGGGCGTGATGCCGTAGGCACCCTTGGGCAGCTCGTGGGCGATGCCCTTGTGGCAGTCGATGCAGGTCAGGCCCTCATCGGTGGCCCGCAGGTGGTTCTCGCGCGCCCGCTTGTTCTGCAGCGCCACGTCCATGGCCTTGAAGTCGTGGCAGTTGCGGCATTCGCGGCTGTCGGTGGTCTTCATGGCGGTCCACACCCGCTGCGCCATGCGCAGGCGCTGCTCCTCGAACTTCTCGGGCGTGTCGATGGTGCCGAGCACCTTGTGCAGGACCTCGTTGGAGGCCTGGATCTTGCGGACCATCTTGTGGTTCCACTGCTTCGGCACGTGGCAGTCCGGGCAGGTGGCGCGCACGCCCGAGGCATTGGTGTCGTGGACCGAGCCGGAATACTCGGCATAGACGTTGTTCTCCATCTCGTGGCACGAGATGCAGAAGGTTTCGTTGTTGGTCATCTCCATGGCGGTGTTGAAGCCGCCCCAGAAGACGATGCCGCCGACGAAGCCGGCGATCAGCAGCACGCCCAGCGACAGCACGCCGGCCGGGCCCCAGAACCAGCGCCACAGGCGCACGATGACGTTCGGCCGCTTTTCCTGCTCGGTGGACATGACGGGTCCCTCCTCAGAACTCTAGGACGAGCGGCGCGGTCAGCGCGCCGGCTCGAAGGTGTTGTCGACCAGTTCCGGCGCGTCCATCTGCGGCACGTGGCACTGGGTGCAGAACCAGCGGGTGCGCGCGACGTTGTCGAGGCGGTTGCCCTGGCGGTCGACGTAATGGGTCTCGGAAACCTTGGGCGCCCCGAATTCGGTGTTGAACGGCCAGTCGTGGCAGCTCAGGCACTGGTTGGTCTTGAGGTCGACCTCGTACTTGTCGACGCGGTGGGGGATCAGCGGCGGCTGCTGGCGGTAGGCGCGGCCGAAGGCCTTGCCTTCCTCGACGCCCCAGATCTCCGGCTTGGCGTCCAGTTCGTCGACGGCGACCGCGCCGCGCAGCGACGTGACGTCGGCGGCGACGGCCGGCAGGCCGGCCCCGAGGCCGAGCGCGACCAGCGCCGCGGCGAGAAGCTTGGTGTGGTGGCGCATCTCAGACACTCCCCTGTGAAGCATGGGCGGACGGCTCGGCGGCACGGTCGGCCGTCGTCGAGCGGTCGAAACGGTGGGTGAAGGCGAAGACGTCGCGGTGGCAGACGTCCATGCAGCGGCCGCAGTTGGTGCAGGCGCCGTCGAGGATGACGGGGCTGCCGCCCGCATCGCCCTTCAGCACGGGCGCCAGCATCTGCGGCTCCGGGCACACGTGGTAGCAGGCGAGGCAGTTGTCGCAGGCGGCGCGGTTGCGGGCCGAAACGCGGGTCAGGCTCAGCCGGCCGATCAGGCCGTAGGTGGCGCCCATGGGGCACAGATGGCCGCACCAGCCGCGGTTGGCGACGAAGACGTCGAACAGCACGATGCCGAGCACCAGCGTCCACGCGAGCGAGCCGGCGAAGACGACGCCGAACACCAGCTCGCGGTGCAGCAGGGTGACGGGGTTCACCGCCTCCCACGCCACCACGCCGGTCAGCGCCGAGACGACGACGACCGCGCCCAGCACCCACCAGCGCAAGGACCGGCTCATGGGCAGGTTGGCCTTGACGCCGAGGCGCACGCGCGCCCGCTGGGCGCCGTCGGTCAGCACGTTGACCGGGCACACCCAGGAACAGAAGGCCCGCCCGCCGACCACGGCATAGAGGGCGACCAGCAGGGCGGCGCCGATCCAGGCGGTGGCGGCGAGGCCGTGGCCGGTGGCGAGCGACTGTACGAAGACCAGCGGGTCGGTGAAGGGGATGGTGTCGAGCAGCCGGCTCGACGCCAGCGTGCCCTTCATCACCCACACGCCGACCAGCGGGCCGGACAGGAACAGGCCGAGGGCGGCGAGCTGGCTGGTGCGGCGCAGGATCAGCCACTTGTGGGCGGCCAGCCAACCCTTGGTGCGAACGGCGAGCGCCGCCGGCGCCTCGCGAGTGACGACGGTACGGGTCGGCGCGCTCATGGCTTGAACCCTTTCAGGCCGCCGGTTTCCGTCTGCTCGACGTGGCTCGGCTCATAGCCGCGGTCGGGCAGGTCGATGGTGTCCTGGATCAGCGCTTCGCCGCGCTTGCGCTTTTCTTCCCAGCCGAGGCGGTAGTGCTCGGCCGAGGCGGCGGTGGCCTGGGCGACGGGGAAGACCTTGATGGCGGCTTCCTCGGGAAGCACGCAGGCCTTCTCGCACTTGCCGCAGCCCGTGCAGACGTCGGCATGCACCGCCGGCTCGAACACGGCATGGACGCCGGTGCGGGGGTTGGGGCGCATCTCCAGCGTGATGGCCTTGTCGATGAGCGGGCAGACGCGGTAGCAGACGTCGCAGCGCAGGCCGAGCAGGTTGAGGCAGGTGTCGCGGCCGACCAGCACGGCGACGCCCATCTTCGCGTCGTCGATGTCGGTCAGCGCCGGGTCCAGCGCGCCGGTCGGGCAGGCCTTCACGCAAGGGATGTCGTCGCACATCTCGCATGGCACGGCGCGGGCGTGGAAGTAGGGGGTGCCGACCTGCGCCGGGCCGCCGAGGCCGGACAGCACCAGGGTATCGTAGGGGCAGTCGCGCACGCACAGGCCGCAGCGCACGCAGGCGGCCAGGAAGTCGTCCTCCGCCAGGGCGCCGGGCGGCCGCAGGGCCTGCGCCGCCTTGGCACCCTTCTGGGCACCGGCGACAGCGCCCAGGCCGAGGGCGAGCACGCAGGCCGCGCCGCACGCCTTGGCGGCGCCGGTCAGCATGGCGCGCCGGCTCGGGCCCTGCTCGTCTGTGGTGGGTGTGCGCTCTGCCATGATCCTCACCCCTCTGCGGGAGGGGGCGGACGGCGGTCACGCGGGGTGCCGCCGTCCGTCTCCGTTCGTCAGGCCTCGACCACGCGGCACGCGGCCTTCTTGTAGTCCGTTTCCTTGGAAATCGGACAGGTGGCGTCCAGCGTCAGCTTGTTGACCAGCTGGCTTTCGTCGAACCAGGGGATGAACACCACGCCCTGGGGCGGCTTGTTGCGGCCGCGGGTCTCGACGGTGGTCAGCACCTCGCCGCGCCGGGTCTGCAGCTTCACGGTCTGGCCCCGCCGCAGGCCGCGGTCGCGGGCGTCCACCGGGTGCATGAAGACGACGGCGTTGGGGAAGGCCTTGTGCAGTTCCGGCACGCGCCGGGTCATGGAGCCCGAGTGCCAGTGTTCCAGCACGCGCCCCGTGACCAGCCACAGGTCGTAGTCCTTGTCCGGGCTTTCCGCCGCCGGCTCGAAGGGCAGCGCCCAGATCACCGCGCGGCCGTCCTTCTGGCCGTAGAACGTCACGCCCTCGCCGGCCTTGACGTAGGGGTCGTAGCCTTCGCGGAAGCGCCACAGCGTCTCCTTGTCGTCCACCACCGGCCAGCGCAGGCCGCGCGACTTGTGGTAGAGGTCGAAGGCCGCCAGATCGTGGGCTTTGCCACGGCCGAAGGTGGCGTATTCCTCGAACAGGCCCTTCTGCACGTAGAAGCCGAAGGCGCGGCTTTCATCGTTCAGCTGGTCCGGCGCCAGTTCGGTCAGCGGATAGGCGTTGACCTGGCCGTTGCCGTAGAGCACGTCGAACAGGGTCTTGCCGCGGTAGTCCGGCGCCTTGGCGAGCAAATCCTCGGGCCACACCTCTTCCATGGTGAAGCGCTTGGCGAACTCCATCAGCTGCCAGAGGTCCGATCGCGCCTCGCCGGGGGCCTCCACCTGCTGGCGCCAGAACTGGGTGCGCCGCTCGGCGTTGCCGTAGGCCCCTTCCTTCTCGGCCCACATGGCGGTCGGCAGGATGAGGTCGGCCGACAGCGCCGTCACCGTCGGGTAGGGGTCCGACACGACGATGAAGTTGGCCGGGTTGCGGTAGCCCGGGTAGGTTTCCTCGTTGAGGTTCGGCGCCGCCTGCATGTTGTTGGTGCACTGCACCCAGTAGCAGTTCAGCTTGCCGTCCTTCAGCATGCGGTTCTGCAGCACGGCGTGGTAGCCGGGCTTTTCCGGAATGGTGCCCTCGGGCAGCTTCCAGATCTTTTCCGACTTGGCGCGGTGCTCGGGGTTGGTGACCACCATGTCGGCCGGCAGGCGATGGGCGAAGGTGCCGACCTCGCGCGCCGTGCCGCAGGCCGAAGGCTGGCCGGTCAGCGAGAAGGGGCCGTTGCCGGGCTCGGAGATCTTCCCCGTCAGCAGGTGGATGTTGTAGACGAGGTTGTTGGCCCAGGTGCCGCGGGTGTGCTGGTTGAAGCCCATGGTCCAGTAGGACACGACCTTCACCTTCGGGTCGGCATACAGTTCCGCCAGCTCGATCAGCTGCGCCACCGGCACGCCGGAAATCTCGCTCGCCTTTTCGGCCGTGTACTCGGACACGAAAGCCTTGTAGGCCGCGAAGTCGCAGTCTTCCGCCGCGTTCGGATCCTTGCCCGTCGCCGCCTGCTCCAGCGGATGCTCGGGCCGCAGGCCGTAGCCGATGTCGGTCGCGCCCTTCTTGAACTTGGTGTGGGCGGAGACGAAGGCCTCGTTCACCCGGCCGGTCTGGATGATGTGGTTGGCGATGAAGTTGAGGATCGCCAGGTCCGACTGCGGATGGAACAGAATGCCGAGGTCGGCGAGTTCGTAGCAGCGGTGCTCGAAGGTCGACAGCACGGCGACCTTGCAGCCTTCGTGGGTCAGGCGCCGGTCGGTCAGGCGCGACCACAGGATGGGGTGCATCTCGGCCATGTTGGAGCCCCACAGCACGAAGGCGTCGGCGTGCTCCAGGTCGTCGTAGCAGCCCATGGGCTCGTCGATGCCGAAGGTGCGCATGAAGCCGGCGACGGCCGAGGCCATGCAGTGGCGCGCGTTCGGGTCGAGGTTGTTGGAGCGGAAGCCCGCCTTCATGAGCTTGGCGGCGGCGTAGCCCTCGAAGATGGTCCACTGGCCGGAGCCGAACATGCCGATGGCGGTCGGGCCCTTTTCCTTCAGGGTCGCCTTCCACTTCTCGGCCATGATGTCGAAGGCCGCATCCCACGAGATGGGCTGGAAGTCGCCTTCCTTGTCGTACTTGCCGTTGGTCATGCGCAGCAGCGGCTGGGTCAGCCGGTCCTTGCCGTACATGATCTTGGACAGGAAGTAGCCCTTGATGCAGTTCAGGCCGCGGTTGACCGGCGCGTCGGGGTCGCCCTGGGTGGCGACGACGCGGCCTTCCTTGGTGCCGATGAGGACACCGCAGCCGGTGCCGCAGAACCGGCAGACGCCCTTGTCCCACGCGATGCCGTCCGCGCCGGCGGCGGCGGCGGAGGCGATCGTGGGCAGCGAGATGCCGGCGGCCGCGGCCGTGGCGGCGGCGGCGTTGGCCTTCACGAAGGTGCGGCGGGTGATGGTCATTGGTCGATCTCCCCTTCCAGGGCTTCAGCGTCCTCGAACTGATGGAAGACGAGGGAGGACGCCGCCACCCCGTCCCATTCGGTGAACTGGCGCATGCGATCGAGCGCCGTGGCTTCCGGCGTGTCCTCGATCACCACCACGATGCGGCCGTCGCCGGTGCGGGCATGGACCTCGCAGCCGGCCGTCAGGCTCAGGCGCTCGGCCACCGCGTCGGCGGATTTCGGCGCCGCGTGCAGCAGGACGCCGCAGATGTTGACCAGCGCCGGCCCGCCGGCGGGCGCGGTGTGGTCGGCATGGTCGAAGCGGCCGGTCCGCATGGTCTGGCTCCCCTCCTCGGGTTCTTCAGGCGAAAGCGACGGAAACCGCACCCGCGGGGCACGGCGCGATGCAGGCGCCGCAGCCGGTGCAGGCGGCGGGATCGACGACGGGGGCGGCGCGGCCGCCGACAGCGGGACGGAAGCGGATGGCGCCGGCCTCGCACTGCTCGCCGCACACCCGGCAGACGACGCCCTGCGCCGCCAGGCAGGAGTCGGCGACGGCGACGGCGTGGCGCCACCCGGCGGCGGCGCCGCGCACCAGGGCATGGTCGCGGCAGGCATCGGCGCAGCGGCCGCAGAAGTCGCATCCGCTTTGGTGGAAATTGACTTCCGGGTACCCGCCCGCCATGACAATGATCCCGGGCGGGCACGCCGCCGCACAGTCGCCGCAGCGGGTGCAGAGGTCCGTGAAGTCCGCCTCCGCCACCGCGAACGGCGGCCGCAGCGCTTCAGCCGTCGAGGCCCCGGCCAGCCGACGGAACAGGCCGCGGCGGGTGAGTGAGGCAGGCGATACTGCGGTGCTGGGTGCGGCGGTCATGCGGCCCCTCCGAGGCCGGTCGAAACATGATACCTTTGTACCGTCCCAAAGACCGCATATCAACTGAGGGAACTAGTAGGGTATAATAGAGAGCGAAATAGTCGACTTTAGAGAACATTTGGCTTTCCGCCATTTCCGCCGATTTTCTTACTCGCGACAGGATCAGGATCAGCATGCGCACCGGAACAGGCGCAGTTCCCGACAACTCCGCTGCAGTACCAAAGCATCGGCCGACAGGCTGGATGACGCGGCGCTACGTGGTGGCGCTGGCGGCGGTGGCCTTGCTCGCCGTGGCCGGACTCGGGGCCTTCCAGGCGCTGGTGGCGGCCCACGATCGCACGCTGGCGGTGGTCAACATGTCCGGCCGCCAGCGCATGCTCAGCCAGCGCATCGCGCTCTACGTGGAAAAGCTGGTGGAGAACCGCTGCGTGTCGTCCCGCGCCGACTGCGTGACGGAGCTGCGCGAGGCGGTGGAGCAGTTCGCCACCGCCCACCGGGCGCTGGCCTTCGGCAGCGCGCAGCTGGACGTGCCGGGGCCGACCAGTCCCGAAGTCCAGGGCCTCTACTTCGCCGGCACGCCGTCGCTGCACGAGCAGGTGGAGCGGTATGCCGCCGCCGCCCGCCTGGTGGCCGAGGCGGCGCCCGAGGAACTGTCGGCGGAAGCGGAGGCCGTGCGCCTCGTCCTGACGCAAGGACCGGGTGCGCTGCTGGATGGTTTGGACAAGATAGTCCTTCAGTATCAGTTGGACGGCGAGAGAGCCCTGGAGGATCTCCGCCGCATGGAACTCATGCTCGTCGCGATGACGCTGCTGACCCTGCTGCTGGAGGCCTCGCTCATTTTCCGGCCCATGGTCGGGCGCATCCGCAGCCAGTTCGACCGCATCGACCGCATGTCGGAGTCGCTCCGCCGCGCCAACGAAGACCTCGAGGCCCGCGTCGCCGAGCGCACCCGCGAACTGGCCGACGCCAAGGCGGAGGCGGAGAAGGCCAACCGCAGCAAGTCACGCTTCCTGGCCGCCGCCGGCCACGACATGCTGCAGCCCCTGCAGGCCGCCGAGATGTTCACCGGCCTGCTCGACGGCGAGGATCTGAGCGATCGCGGCCGCGCCGTACTGACCGACCTGCGGCGCACCCAGGGCTCGCTGCGCCATCTGGTGAACTCGGTGCTGGAGGTGTCCAAGCTGGAGGCCGGCACGGTGACGCCGACGCTGCGCCCCGTGGCGGTGCGGCCGCTGCTGCACGGCCTCGCCGCCGAGTTCGGGCCGCAGGCGCTCGACAAGGACCTGCGGCTGAACGTCGTCGCCCCGGACCTGTGGGTGGAGACCGACCCGCTGCTGATGGAGCGCATCCTGCGCAACCTCGTCGGCAACGCTGTGCGCTATACGCAGGAGGGGGGGCTCGTGATCGGCGCCCGCCGGCGCGGCGGCCGGGTGTGGCTGCAGATCTACGATTCCGGCGTCGGCATCGCGCCGGCCGACCACCTGCGCATCTTCCAGGAGTTCGTCCAGGTCGGCGACGCGACGCACGACCGCAGCGAAGGCCTCGGCCTCGGCCTCGCCATCGTCGACCGGCTGTGCAGGCTCATGGGCCACCGCGTGTGGGTGAAGTCCCACCCCGGCCGCGGCGCCTGCTTCACGGTGGATTGCCGCCAGGCGTCAGCGCCGGCCGAGCACTTCCCGGATGCGTAGGGCCGCCTGGGTGCGGCTGTCGACGCCCAGCGCCCGCAGCACGCCGGAGACGTGGGCCTTCACCGTCGACAGGTTGAGGCCCATGCGCTCGCAGATCTCGGCGTTGGAGAGGCCTTCGGCGAGCAGGTCCATGACCTCGCGCTGACGCCGCGTCAGCCCGGCCACCGCCGGCGGCAGGGCGGCGCGGGAGGCGCCGGAGCCGGCTGCGGACGGTACGGACCGCAGCACCTCGGTCACCGGCGGCGCCACGGGCGCGCCACCGCCGCCGAAGCCCAGCACCGGCGGCACGTAGGTTCCGCCGGCCAGCACGATGCGCAGCACGCCGCCGAGCACCGGGTGTTCCGTCGACTTCGGAATGAAGGCCCGCACGCCGAGGCCGAGCAGGGCGCGCATTTCCTCGGGGTCTTCGCTCATGGAGAAGATGGCGACCGGGCACGGCGCCACGCGCTCGACGATGGCCTGGATCTGGTCCTGCCCGCGGTAGCCCGGCATGCGCAGGTCGAGCACCACCAAATTGGCGGGGCGCCGGTCGAAATCGGCCAGCGTCGCCTCCAGGGCGTCGAAGGAGCCGGTCTCGACGATCTCGGCGGTCGCATCGATGTCGACCACGACCGCCCGCAGGGCTGCCCGGATGATGGAATGATCGTCGGCGAGAATGACACGCATGCTGAACAGCCTCTCGAATCGCTGCCGCATCTTAGGGGCAACGGACCGTGCGTCAAAGGGTGGTGATTCCTCCGGACGGGCCACCTCTCCTACCTCTTGTGCGTAAGTATGGCGAGGAGGACTTCCGTCATGCGCACCGCCACCGCCCCATTCGGCCTCGCCACCCTGGCCGCCCTCGCCGCCGGCTTCGCCCACGGCGGACCGGCCGCCGCCCAGTCGGCCATCACGCCGGATGATTTCGTGCCCACCCGCTACGCCGTGCTGCGCGCGCTCGACAAGCAGATGGGCCGGGTGCGCGAAATCCCCGTGACGGTGGGCGAGACGGCCCGCTTCTACGGCCTGCGGGTGACGGTGCGGGCCTGCCGCACGACGCCCGTCTCCACCACGCCGCACCAGGCGGCCTTCGTCGAGATCCGCGACGACAGTTCGTGGGGGGAAACGGTGCAGACGGTGGGCGACGGCCCCGACGCGCCCATCTTCAGCGGCTGGATGTTCGCCGACAGCCCGTCCCTGTCGGGGCTCCAACACCCCGTCTACGACATCTGGGTGAAGGAATGCACCGACGAGTCCGCCCTCACCGCCTCCGCCCCCGGTGCCGAGGGCGGCGGCATGGTGCAGGAGGCCATGGTGCTGCCGACCCGCAAGCCGGACCAGCCTTAGGCCGTAGACTCATAAGCTCTTGCACCAGAGCCTGGCTGCCACGAGCTTTACGGCTGCGAGGTAGTTCTCCGGGCGCTTGTCATAGCGCGTTGCGACGCCTCGGAACTGCTTGATGCGATTGAAGAACCTCTCCACAAGGTTCCTCTGGCGATAGATCCAGGGCGAAAAGACGAAGGTTCCCTTCCGGTTGGCCTTTGGCGGGATGTTGGCCCAGGCCTTCCGCTCGGCGGCCTTGGCGCGGATGGCATTGCTGTCATAGCCCTTGTCGGCCAGAAGAATATCGCCTTCGCCGAGGCCGTCGATCAAGGCATCGGCCTCGGTGCAGTCGGCGATCTGACCGGCGGTCAGAC
>NZ_OCNJ01000031.1 GCF_900230255.1 Caenispirillum bisanense | reverse complement strand
GCTGACCGCGAGGCCGATCCATCATCACCACCGTCGCGGTCCATCGTGTCACCTTCGATGTCGCGCGCTCCTCACCGACGATGTCGCTCTACAGGTCCGTCACTTCGCCCTCGTGACTGGTGAAGAGGCTGACCCCGTAATGCTGACACATCCGATGGATGGAGGCGATATCGGCAAGGGAGCGGGAAATCCGGTCCAGGCCCTCGGCGACGATGATGCTGAACCGGCCGGCCTCGGCATCCTTGAGCATGTCCGCCAGACCACCCCGCGCCATGGTTGCGCCCGTCTGGGCGGCATCCTCGTACACAGCCACCACAACTGCCGTCTCACCGAACTGTCGCGTGATGAGCGAGCGGCACAGGGCGATCTGGTCTGCGATGGAGGACGGGCGCTGTAAGTCGCTGGAATAGCGAGCGTAAATGGCGATACGTGGAGCTGTCGTCATGCCCGATCTATGGCGCGTCCAACCGGTATCCGCAATCGGAAAAAGGGCACCATCCAAGGGGCTATGTTGGCGCCCGAGGCGAAGGCGTGGGTATACCTGCGGTTGGCTGGAGTTGGCGGAAGTTGGCTGAAACCGGCGCGACTTGGCCGAAGTTGGCCCGAATTCATCCCGTCGTACCTGTGGCAGGATATGTCAGGTAGGCCCACTCGTGGCCTACCTGACCGCCCGGTGGGCGTCCTGCCCTTACTCGCAGTGCTGCGCCCCGCTCGACGGGTGAAAAAAGCTGCGCACCGGGTGGTGCCCAGCGGGCATGAGAAAGCCGCCCACGACGGGGCGGCTTTCTGGAGTCGCTCAGCTTGCGCTGGTTTACGACGGGGCGGAGGCCTCCGCCAGCTTGCGGCGCTGCCAGGCGACCCATTCCGGGGCGTAGGAGCCGATCACGTCTTCCATGGTGTGGGCGATGTCCTCGTCCGACAGGCCGGTCGTCAGCATCGCCTGGGCCATCTTCACGAAGAGGTCCCGCCCGGCCACCTTGGAGAGCTTCCGCTCCAGCGCGGCGATGTGGTCCTGCTTGGCGATCAGGTCCTGCAGCAGGCGCTCGTAGCGCTGGAACGGGATGCGCACATCGAAGGCCTGGTCCGACGGCGCCGGCTGGCCTGCCGCGTCGTAGCGGCCGGTCTTGCGGATCGCCGGCAAGACCTCGCCCACCACCCAATCCTCGAACCGCTCGGCCGCCGGCAGCTTGGAGCGCATGATCAGGCGGTAAAGGTCGCGCTCTGGAATCACGTTGGTCTGAGGGTCCAGGGTGGGCGAAACGCCCACCCCTACCGGCCGATCACGCTCGCAGTGCGCCTCGATCACCTTGGCCGTAGCGGCGTAGCCCTAGACGCCTGCGACATCTATAGCGATGAATCAGAGTTCAGTCTCGGCCCGGACCTACTTCAGGGAGAAGGTCACTCGCTCTCTCCGCTATGCGGCTTACCTTCTGGGCGTAAAGCGAGAACGGCAACAGCCTCCGCGATGACCTGAGTTCGTTCCGGCTCGGCTAAGTGGAGGAGACGTTCGGCGGCCCAGGCGCCGCAACAGCCGCGCACCTCCTCAATCGTTTGCGGGGCGTAAGGAAGAACTTCCAGTAAGAGATCCTTTACGAGACGGCGGATGTAGTTATTCCTGATGGATCGGGTACACAACTTGGTCTGCTCCCAAACACGCCCTCAGTAATTTGCAGCGGTGCGTGCGCCTGTCTCTGCGGAAGGGACGCCCTCTTGATCGTGAAGACGTGGAGGCACTTTGGCTACCTGAGCATCCATACAGGGTGGCGGTGCCCCACCTTACGCCGGGTGAGCTATTTCCACCGCGCTTCGCTGCCCCGGCCGTTCGTGGTAGAAGCTGAAAGTGTCCCACATTGGGCAAAACTATTGCGACGGTGATACGTGAGCGAGCAGTCGAATATTCTCTTGCAGCTCCTTCAGAGCCTGGGGCTGCTGTCGCTCCTGACGCTTGTTCACAGCGTGGTTTCGCGGCGGTTCGATGGGCAGAGCGTTCAGCCGTGGCTGTTGTCCGCGCTCTTCGCCGTGGGCGTCATTGCCGTCATGAGTGCGCCCTTTCAAGTCATACCCGGCTTCTACCTCGATGGACGCGGTGTAGTCCTGGGCTTGGCTGCTCCTTTCGGCGGCACTGTGGCCGCGATCGTAACGGCTGGTGTGGCGGCTGCCTACCGGCTGGCGGTGGGCGGCATCGGTGCACCGGCCGGAGTGCTGGGCATAGTCCTAGCGGCATCGGCCGGCATCCTGTTCAGGCATACGATCCAGCGCAGAAGCGGCGCCTTGAGCGCGAAACACCTGGGGCTTCTGGGGCTCCTTGTCTCCACTTATGCCTTGCCCGAGGGGAGAGGTTTTTCGCTGCTGGCTGACCTCGGCTGGATCATCCTCGCGACGACAGTCGGGGGTATCCTCCTCATCGGTGCTTT
>NZ_OCNJ01000016.1 GCF_900230255.1 Caenispirillum bisanense | reverse complement strand
CGGCCGCCCCGGGGTGCGCGAGGTCCTGTTCAATGTCGCCCGCGCGGGGATCCGCTTCAATCCGGTGCTGAAGATCTTCGACGAGCGCCAGATCACGGAGAACCGCCGGCCCGGACGGGTCGCCCTGACGGCGGTGATGCGCAAGACCCTGGTCATCCTCAACGCCATGGCCCGCGACGACCAGCCGTGGAGGTACGCCGCGCCCTCGTGAGGCCGTTCCGTCGAAGGCCGACGCTCGGCGCTCCGCGCCGACGTCATGGCCGGCCCCCGAACCGGGCGCGCGGACGCGTCAAGGCCGAAGCCGCCCGCAGGGCGGGCGCGCCCGCCGCGCGCCTTGACGCGGAGCACGCCCGGTTCACTCCGGCGCCGGCCACCAAGCGACTGCCCTTGACGCTGAACACGGAAGATGCCCGGCTCAAGGCCGGGCATGACAATGGGGAGAGGGCGGAGGCCGGGCGCGGAGGCGTGAGCGGGGCGAGGGCAAGGACGGTGCGTCAGGCGTCCAGCACCTCGCCGCCAACCCCTGGCGCAACCTTCGAAAATTGTCATGGCCGGACTTGATCCGGCCATCCACGGCGTCACCGGCGGGAGGCATGGGCGGCGTCCTCCGCGGCACCTGTCCGTGGAGCCGTGGATACCCGGCTCAAGGCCGGGCATGACAATGGGGAGAGGGCGGAGGCCGGGCGCAAAGGCGTGCGCGGGGCCGAGGGCAGGGACGGTGCGTCAGGCGTCCAGCACCTCGCCGCCAACCGCTTGTCCTCCCTTCGAAAATTGTCATGGCCGGACTTGATCCGGCCATCCACGGCGTCACCGGCGCGAGGCGTGGGCGCCGGCCTTCACGGCACCCGTCCGTGGAGCCGTGGATGCCCGGCTCAAGGCCGGGCATGCCAAATTGTGAGGGTGGCGGTCGGACGACGCGCGGGAGAGGGCGGAGGCCGGGCGTGGCGCGGCAGAAGCGGCACCCACGCTCTTACGAACCGCGCCGTCAGCGCGGGTAGACGCGGACCACGACGCGGCGGTTCACTTCCTGGTTGGCCGGCAGCGGGTCGCCGTAGGCGTCGCGATTGGGCACCTTGGGGCGCGTGTCGGCGTAGCCGATGGCCTCCATGCGCTCCGGCGCGATGCCGGTGTCGGCGAAGAACCGGACCACGCGCGTCGCGCGGGCCGCCGAAAGCTCCCAGTTGGACGCGAAGATCTGCGTCGAGATGCCGGTGTCGTCGGTGTGGCCCTGGACCTCCACCTGGAAGCCGCGGTACCGCTCGGCGCCGATGGTGGCGGCAATGCGGGTCAGCGGCTCGATGGCTTCCTCGCGGATCTCGGCCGAGCCCGGCTCGTAGAAGGCCGACGAGGCGAACTCGATGGTCAGGCCCTGGTCGTCGGTGCCGACCGCCACCACGTCCTCGAGCTTCATGGCCTGCACGGCGTCCTGGACGTCGATCTTCAGCAACTGGATGGGGCGCACCTCGTCGCGGTTGCCGATGCCCTTGGCGACGCCCGCCTTCACCTGCTCGAACAGCACCACGTCCACCTTGGAGATGGACACCAGCATGATGAAGAAGGTGAGAAGCAGGGTGACCATGTCCGCGAAGGTGGTCATCCAGTCTTCGTCGGCTTCCTGCTTCTTGCGCTGAAACCGGCTGCCCAGGTTGTTGATCATCGGGCTACCCCTTGCGCATGCGGTCGATGCTGAAGTGGATGGAGGGGTCGAGGTAGGCGTTCATCTTGTCCTGGATGTACCGCGGGCTCTTGCGCTCGGCGAGCAGGGCGAGGCCCTCGGCGATCAGGTAGTTGCGGAAGCGCAGGATTTCCTCGCGCTGCTGCACCTTGGTGGCGGCCGGCAGCAGCACCAGCCGCGCGAACAGGATGCCGTAGAGGGTGGTGATGAGCGCCACCGCCATGCCCGGGCCGATCTTGGACGGATCCTCGCCCATGTTGTCGAGCATGATGATGAGGCCGACCAGCGTGCCGATCATGCCAAAGGCGGGCGCCGTGCTGGACATGGCGCGCAGAATGTCGGACTGCACCGTGTTGCGCTGGAAGGTGGTTTCCACGGTCGTCGCCAGGATCTCGCGGATTTCCTGGCCGGTGTAGCCGGAGATGACGAGGTCGATGCCGAAGCCGAGGAAGCGGTCCTGGTGGCGGATCTTGCCGGCGTCGCTCTCCAGACCGGGCAGGCCGCTTTTCTGGATGATGTAACCCCAGCGGATAACCCGGCCGACCTCGTTGGTGAGGATGGAGCGGGTCACCTTGTTGATGAACAGAACCGACTGCAGGCTCTTCAGCGACAGCAGGACGTAGCGGAATTCATAGGCGGTGAAGGTCGCGGCGAAAGTACCGCCGATGACCATGACGAAGCTGGGCAGGTTGAGAAAGACCCAGAAGTTCTCCGTCGACAGGATGATGGAGCCGACGAACAGGCCGAAGCCGAGAAGAACACCGATGATCGTAGCGAACGACATTCTGACTTCTGCCCCTCATGAACGCGCCTTCTGGCTCCGTCCGTCCCCCCGACGCGCCTTCCGTCTTATGGAGTAAGCACTATAGGCGAAGGTGCCTCCAAAAGACACTATTTCTGATTGGGCAGTCCGCGCGGCAGATCAGCGTTCCCGGAAGGCCTCGTGCTTCAGCTTCAAGACCGGCTTGATAAGGTAGTCCAATACCGATCGCGTGCCGGTGTGGATGTCCACGGTCGCCTGCATGCCCGGCGTGATGGCGTACTCGCCCTCGACCGCGCCCAGGTAGTCCTTGGACGTCTCGACCAGGACGCGGAAGTAGGGGGTCTCCTGATCGGGCGTGGTCGAATCGGGGGCGACGTGGGTCACCACGCCGTCGAGGCCGCCGTAGCGGGCGTAGTCGTAGGTGCTGACCTTCACGGTGGCCGGCTGGCCTTCGCGCACGTAGCCGCGGTCGGCGGGGTTGAGGCGGGCCTCGATGATGAGGGTGTCGCCCGTCGGCACGATGTCCATGATGGGCTCGCCGGCCTTCACCACGCCGCCGATGGTGCTGTAGCGCATGTTCTTGACGACGCCGTCGATGGGGCTCTTGACCTCGGTGCGCAGCTCCTGGTCGGTGGCGTCGTTGAGCAGTTCGCGGGTGCGGGCGATGTTCAGCTCGGCCTCGGAGATGCCCTCCTGGGCGGCGCGGCGGAAGCGCAGCATCTCTTCCTCCACCCGTTTCTCGGCCTCGGCGAGGGCGGAGCGGGCGCGCGGCACGCTCTGGGCGATGACCGCCACCTGGCCTTCCAGGTCCTGCACTTCCGCCTGCAGGGCGAGGTGTTCCAGCTTGGGCGTCAGGTTGTCCTTCAGCAGCTGTGCCGACAGGCCCAGGCGCTGGCGCGCGAGCCGCAGGGACGAGGCGAGCGACGTCTGCTTGGCCTCGAACTCGCGGATCTCCTGGCGGCGCTGCTCCACCTGTTCCTTCAGCACCGACACCTGCTTTTCCAGCTCGTTGCGGCGGGCGAGGAAGGCGGCGCGCTCGCCGGCGGCGATGTCGGGGCGGCGGGCGGCGGCGTCGGCCGGCAGCTCCAGCTCCTTGCCCGAGGCCTCGGCGACGAAGCGGGCGCGGGCCAGCAGGAAGGCGTCGAGGCGGACCTCGATCTCCTGCTTGTTGATGGCGGTCACGGCGAGGTCGAGTTGCACCAGTGGCGCGCCGGCGGTCACCACGTCGCCCTCGCGGGCATAGATCTCGGTGATGATGCCGCCTTCCAGGTGCTGGACGACCTTCACCTTGCTCTGCGGCACCACCTCGCCGGCGGCGACGGAGACCTCGTCGAGCTGGGCGACGGCGGACCAGCCGATGGCGCCCGCCAGCAAGGTCGCGATCACGGCGGCGGCGGTGCGCCAGCCGGGGGCGCGGCGGCTCGCCAGCAGGGTGCCGAGCGGGTCGGCGGCGGCGCCTTGTGGCCGGGCGGGCAGGGCAGGGGCGGGAGCGGCGGTGTCGGTCATTGCAGCAGCGTCCGGGCAGGCACCGGGGTGGGCTTGGCGGCGGGCTGGGCCTGCCCGGCCGGCTTCTGGCCGTTGAGCCAGGCCAGCACCTGGGCGGCGGGGCCGCCGGCGGCGATGCGGCCGCGCTCGATCACCACGATGGAGCGGGCGACGGCGAGCAGGGCGGGGGAGTGGGTGACCAGCACCACGTTGCGGTCCTGCGCCAGCCGCGCGAGGCTCTTGGCGAGGTCTTCCTCGGCCTGGCGGTCGAGGTTGCTCGACGGTTCGTCCATGACGATCACCGGCGGGTCGCCGACCAGGGCGCGAGCGATGGCGATGCGCTGGCGGATGCCGCCGGAGACCACGGCGCCGCCTTCGCCGACGTCGGTGGCGTAGCCGTCGGCCATGTCCATGATGGCGAGGTGCACGCCGGCCGCCTTGGCCGCCGCCGTGATCTCGTCGTCGCCGGCCTGCGGAGCGCCGAGCGCGATGTTGTCGCGGATGGTGCCGGCGAACAGCACGCAGTCCTGCGGCACAACGCCGATCCAGCGCGCCAGCTCGTCGCGCGAGAACTGCGCCACGTCGGCGCCGTCGAGCAGCACGCGGCCGCTTTCGGGCGCGTAGAGCCCGGCCAGCAGCTTGGCGAGGGTGGTCTTGCCGCTGCCGTTGCGGCCGACGAGGCAGGTGATGCCGCCCGGCGGCACCTCCAGCGACACCTCGCTCACCACCGGGTTGGCGGCGGCGCCGTAGCGGAAGCTCACCTTCTCCAGCGACAGGCGGCCGGCGGGGCGTTCGTGGGTGATGGTCGCCGCCATGCGCTCGAGCGGCAGGGCGAACAGGCCGTCGAGGCGCCGCAGCGACTGGCGGAAGCCGCTCACCGTGCGCCACGCGCCGACCATCTGGTTCATGGGGCCCATCATGCGGCCCGACAGCATGTTGGCGGCGATGAGCGCGCCGATGGTCATCTGCTGTTCCATGATGGCGAGCGCGCCGACCGTGGTCATGGCGACCGTGGTGGCGATGGTCATGGCGTGGCCGAGGTTCACCCAGCCGTCGCTGCGCATGCCGCGGTCCACCGACTGGGCGATGGCGGCGGCCTGGGCGTCCTCCCACCGCGGGCGCAGGTGATCGTGCATGCCGACCGCCTTCATGGTGGTGCGGCCGAGGATGGTTTCCGCCATCAGGCGGTCGCGCTCGCCGGCCTGCTTCTTCTCGCGGCCGGCGGCGCCGGTGACGCTGGCGGCGGACCGCCAGGCGATGAGCAGGAAGACCACGAAGGCCGCCACGATCACCCAGGCGACCGGCGCGGCGATGACGAACACCAGCCCGACGAACAGGAACACGAAGGGCAGGTCCACCAGCAGCACCACGGTGGCGCCCGACAGGGTGTTGCGCACCGTCTCCAGGTCGCGGAACACGCCCTGCCAATAGGACGCGGGGCGCGTTTCCAGCGTGCGCAGCGGCAGGCCGACCAGGGTGTCGAACAGGCGGCGGCCGACCTTCACGTCGATCTCCAGCGCCACCCGCTGCAGCACGCGCGAGCGCGTCTGCCGCAGCACGTAGTCGAAGGCGACCACCAGCACCATGCCGAGCACCAGGCCCTGCAGTGTCGACAGGCCGTTGTGGTAGACGACGCGGTCGTAGACCTGCAGGGTGAAGACGGGTGCCGCCACCGCGAGCACGTTGGCGAAGAAGGAAATGGTCAACACTTCCAGAAACAGCGGCCGCAACGGTGCCAGCACCGGGCGCAGCCACGACGAAGAGCCGGCGTCTTTCATGTGGAAGGTGACTCACCGCTAGGCGGTAGGCGGTTTTTCGACCGCTGTACCGCACGACTTACCCCATCCGAGAGACAACACCCGCTCGCGGCCCGGTGGCAAGAGCTTTTTCCTCTCCGCGCCCCGGTTCGAGTTGCGCTATGCTCCGCCGCTGAGGGAATGGGGTATCGAGGGGATCACCATCGCCATGGCGACTACGGGTATGGGCCGGGTGCTGCGCGTCGTGCGCCGCGCCTTCGGCAAGGGCCGCGGGTGGGCGCTGCTGCTGCTCGCCGCGCTCTTCGTGCTGCGCGTCGAGGACCCGGAGCCCTTGCAGCTCCTGCGGGTCAAGACCTTCGACGTCTACCAGAAGATCAAGCCGCGCGAGGTGAAGCAGCGCCCGGTCACCATCGTCGACCTGGACGAGCGCTCGCTGCGCGAGGTGGGGCAGTGGCCGTGGCCGCGCACCACGGTGGCCGACCTGCTGCAGCGCCTGACCGCCATGGGCGCGATCGTCATCGGCTTCGACATTGTCTTCGCCGAGCCCGACCGCATGTCGCCTGGCATCATGCAGGCGTCCATGCCCGGGCTCGACCCCGCCACCCGGCAGCAGATGCTCGCCATGCCCTCCAACGACGAGGTCTTCGCGCAGGCCATCGCCCAGAGCCGCGTCGTCATGGGCCATTCGGTGCGCGCCGACGCCGTGCCCGTGCCCGACGATGCGCCGCGCCCCTCCGTTGCGCTCATCGGCAGCGACGTGAAGGACAAGCTGGAACAGCACGCCGGCATCCTGCGCAACCTGTCCATCCTCGACAACGCCGCCGCCGGCCGCGGCATCTTCAACACCACCGGCGAGGTCGACGGCCTGGTGCGCCGCGTGCCCATGGTGGTGACGGTGGAGGGCAAGGACCTCTACCCCAGTCTTTCCATCGAAATGCTGCGCGTCGCCACCGGCAACCAGAGCATCGCCGTGAAGGCGCGCGGCACCGAGGGGGTCGAGGGTGTCGTCATCCGCCCGAACGTGGTGCAGACCGACAACCGCGGCCGCGTCTGGGTCTACTTCTCCCACTACGACACCGAAAAGTACGTCCCGGCCGTGGACGTGCTGACGGGCGCCGTCGACCCGGCCAAGATCGCCGGCAAGCTGATCCTCGTCGGTACCTCAGCCGTGGGCCTGCTCGACATCAAGTCCTCGCCCCTCGACGCCTTCCTGCCGGGGGTGGAGGTGCACGCCAACATCATCGAGAACATCCTGGGCGGCGAGCAGATCTGGCGGCCGCGCGACGCCGACTACCTGGAGGCCACGGCGGCGCTCGCCATCGGCATCGCCGTCATCGTGCTGGTGCCCATGGTGCGGGCGCGGTGGAGCGCCATGGTGGGCGCCGCCGGCGTCGCCGCCATGTTCGGCTATTCCTGGTATTCCTTCGACACGTCGCTGACGCTCTACGACCCGGTCTATCCGGCGCTGGTGGCGACGCTGCTCTACATGTACCTCACCTACGTCGGCTACACGGCGGAAGAGGCGCAGAAGCGGCAGGTGCGCCAGGCCTTCGGCCAGTACCTGTCGCCGGCCCTGGTGGAGCGTCTCGCGTCCGACCCGACGCAGCTGAAGCTCGGCGGCGAGATGCGCGACATGACGCTGATGTTCTGCGACGTGCGCGGCTTCACCACCATTTCCGAACTGTTCGACGCGCAGGGCCTGACGCGGCTCATCAACCGCTTCCTGACGCCCATGACCGACATCATCATGGAACGCCGCGGCACCATCGACAAATACATGGGCGACTGCATCATGGCGTTCTGGAACGCGCCTCTGGACGACGCCAACCATGCGCGCCATGCATGCGACTCGGCACTCGCCATGATCGCGTCCCTGCGCGGCCTCAACGAGTCGCTGGAGCGCGAGGCCAAAGAGGAGGGCCGCCGCCACGTGCCGCTCAACATCGGCATCGGACTGAACTCGGGCATCGTCTGCGTCGGCAACATGGGCTCGGAGCAGCGTTTCGACTATTCGGTGCTCGGCGACAACGTGAACCTTGCCTCGCGCCTGGAAGGCCAGTCCAAGACCTATGGCGTGACCGTGGTGCTGGGCGAGCACACGGCGTCGCAGGCGCCGGATTACGCGCTGCTGGAGCTGGACCTCATCAAGGTGAAGGGCAAGACCGAGGCGGTGCGCATCTTCTCGCTGCTCGGCGATCCGGCCCTGGCGGCGACCGAGGGCTTCCAGGCCCTGCGCGCCAAGCACGACCGCATGCTCGCCGCCTACCGCGGCCAGCGGTGGGACGAGGCGCGGGCGCTGATGGCGGAACTGCGGGCCGACGCCCAGGCCATCGGCCTGCACCTGGACGGCCTCTACGACCTCTACGACGAGCGCATGGAGGCCTACGAGGCCAACCCACCGGGCGCGGAGTGGGACGGCGTGTTCGTGGCGACCTCCAAGTAAGGCCGCCGCCCAGCGGCAAAAGGAAAGGCCCCGCCGGAGCGCTCCGGCGGGGCCTTTTCGTATGTGTGCCCGAGGGGCGGCTTACTGCTTCGCCAGCACCGGCGCGGCCTCGTTACCGGCCGTGGTGCCGTAGGCCTCGATGACCTCCAGCGACAGCTTGCCCATGGCGGCGAGCACCTGATAGCTGGCGATCTGCGCGTCGAACAGGGCGGAGACGTAGTTGATGCGCGCCGTGAAGGTCTCGTTCTCGGCGTCCAGCACGTTCAGGGCGGTGTCCTTGCCGGCCTCGCGCAGGCGCTGACGGGCGGAATAGACTTCCTCGGCGATGTTCACCGCGTTCTGCAGCAGCGCGACGCGCTGGCGGGCGGTGTCGAGCGCTTCCCAGGCGACGCGGGTCTGTTCGGTCACGCGGCGGCGGGTGTGCGACTGGCTCTCCTGCGCCGCGGCGTGCTCGAAGGCCGTGCGGGCGACGGCGGCGCGGGTGGCGAAGCCGTTGAAGATGTTCCAGTTGGCGCGCAGCAGCGCGGTGACGTCGCGGCGCACGCCCTCGACGCCGTCGACGTCGTTCTCGTAATTGCCCGACAGTTCGAAGTCGAAGCGGGGGTAATAGCCGGCCTCGGCGACGTTGCGGCGCTCGTTGGCGATGGCGATCTGCTTGGCGCCGGACTCGACGGCCGGGTTGTCGCGCTGGGCGATCTCGATCGCTTCGTCCAGGCTCTGCGGCAGGGCGTCGAGCGGCGGGCGCGGGCGCGCCATGGAGCCGACGTCGGCGGCATTGCCGAAGATCTGCATGTAGCGCGCCTGGGCTTCCTTGAGGGCGCCTTCGACGGCGACCCGGCGCTCCTTGGCGACCTGCAGGCGCGACTTGGCCTGCAGCACGTCCACCGCGATGCCGGAGCCGCGCTCGACGCGCTCGTTCTCCAGGCTCAGCTGGGTCATGATGTTGGCTTCGTTCTGGCGCGACAGCTCCAGCAGGCGCACCTGGCGCAGCACGTTCATGTAGGTCGCGATGCCTTCCAGCATGACCTGCTGGCGGGTGGCTTCCAGCGACGTGCCGGCGGCGTCGCGCTGCAGCTTGGCGGTCTCGTAGGTGGCTTCGCGCGCGCCGCCGTCCCACAGCTTCTGGGTCAGGGTGAGGGTGGCGGATTCGCGGCTGCCCTCGAAGGCGTCGGTCGGCTGGCCGCCCGGCTGGCCCTGGCCGGTGCGGCGGGCGCGCAGGTCGTTGTAGCCGTAACCGTAGTCGGCGCGCAGGTCGAGGTTCGGCAGATAATCGCCGAAGGCTTCGTCGACCCCCTCCGTCGCCGCCAGCACGTTCTTGTGGCCGGCCTGGACCTGCGGGTTCGTATCAACCAGGAGGCGCAGCTCCTCCACCAGCGAGGCAGCACCGGCAGGCGCACTCGCGAAGCAGATCGCCATGCCGAAGTAGACGGCAAAAGAGGTACGCTGCACCGGTAGTCCCCCCAGAAACGAAAGTGGCACGCGCTGAGCCTTCTATATCCTAATGGCGACAATGCGTAAAGCAGATGGTGGTGGGAAGCCCCGTTCGAACGCATGGGGCGACGGCGGTCGCCGCGACGGGACGCAGGGGCGGCGCCGGCTGCCGTGCTTCGCAGTTGTGTCATACGTGGTAAGGTGATACTGCCTTCGGATGGAAAGCTCCTGCGACTGTGGGAGGAGGCCGGCGGGGGCGATCCGGTCCATGAGACTGAGGTTAGGGTGGGAAGGTGATGGCGTTTTCGCTGTCTGCGGCGGTGGTCGGGGCCGTGCTGGGGTCGCTGGTGCTGGCGTCGGCACTGGCCTATCTCGCGCGCCTGCCGGGTGCGGCACGCGGCCTGCGCGCCTGGGCGGCCTCGTTCGTCGCCAACGCCCTGCACCTCATGGTCATCGCCAACGACCCGCTGACCGCCGAGCCCTGGGCGCTGTTCCTGTCGGAAGTGCTGCAGGCGCTGACGGCGGTGTTGCTGCTGGCGGGCACCTGGCGCTTCCTCGGCAATGCCGGGCGGCCGGTGGTGTTCGTCGGGCTGTTCGGCCTGTCCTTCGCCTGGGCGCTGGCCGCCGCGCTGCTCGAGATGTCGTTCCTGTGGGCGACGCTGCCGCACTACGCCTTCATGGCCGTGGTCATGGTGCTGACCGCCTGGGCCTTCTGGCGCCGCCGCGCCGAGCAGGTGGACAACTACACCTACATCGCCGGCCTGTTCCTGCTGTGGGCGGTGCATACCCTGGGTTATCCCTTCCTCGGCCGTGACGAGATCCTGGCGTCCTTCGGGTTCCTCACCGCCCAGGGCATCACCATGGCGGTCGCCGTCGGCTTCATCGTGCTGGTGCAGCGCCGCCAGGCGCGCGAACTGGCCGCCGCCCGCGAGGCCGCCATCGAGGCCGAGCGCCTGGCGGAGGGGCAGGCGGAACACGTGCGTGCCGTGCTCGACACCGTCGCCGACGGCATCGTCGGCGTCGACGGCGGCGGCACGGTGACCGACTTCAGCGCCGCCGCCGAGCGCATCTTCGGCATTCCCGCCGCCGCCGCCATCGGCGCCCCGGCCGAGCGCCTGCTGCCCGGCGAGCGCCCCGGCGGCGGCCGCGGCGGCCTCATCGCCGAGATCGCGGCCCGCCTGCGCCGCGGCGCCGGGCCCGACGGCGAGGCATCGGTGCAGGTGGCCGCACGCCGGGGCGACGGCAGCCTCATCACCGTCGACCTGCGCGTCGCCACCATGTTCGACGCCAGCGGCACCCATTACGTGGCGGTGGTGCGCGACATTTCCGAAGCGCTCATGAGCGACCAGCTGGACGACCTGCTGCTGGAACTCGACCAGCGCGCCTTCCGCGGCGCCTCGCTGGACGACGTGGCGCAGCATGCCTCCGAACGGCTGGCCGAGGCCGGCTCGCTGCAGCTGGTGTGGATCGGCACCAAGGAACTGAACGGCACCGTCCGCCTGCGTGGCGCCGCCGGCAGCAAGGCGCCTGAAGTCTCCTTCGACGCCGCCGCCATCCGCTGGGACCAGCCGATGACGGAAATCTGTCCGGCCGCCCAGGCGGTGCGATCAGGCGTCGCGCAGCAGCTCGTCATCGCCGAGCTGAAGGGCGAGCCCGGCCCCTGCGTGCGCGCCGCCATGAAGATCGGCCTGGAGGCCATTCATGCCGTGCCGCTGCACGCGCAGGGCGAGGTGGTGGGCGTGGTGGTGCTGGCCGGTACGGCGCAGCACCTCGCCCGCCCCGACACCGCCCGCATCGAGCGTGCCGGCGCCCGCCTCGGCTCCGCCTTCCAGATCGTGCGCGACCAGGAACGCCTGCGCCTGCAGGGCACCGCCATGGCGGCGGCGGCCAACGCCATCTTCATCACCGACGTCGACGGCCGCATCCTCTGGGTGAACGAGGCCTTCACGCGCCTGTCGGGCTACGAGCCGCAGGACGTCATCGGCCAGACGCCCGCGGTGCTCAAGTCGGGCATCCAGAGCAAGGACGCCTACCGCACCCTGTGGGAGACGGTGACCCAGGGGCGCGTGTGGCGCGGCGAGATGGTGGAGCGCCGCAAGGACGCCACCCTCTACACCGTCGACCAGACCATCGCCCCCATCACCGACGAGAAGGGCGCCGTCACCCACTTCGTCGCGGTGCACGAGGACGTCACCGAGCGCAAGCGGGCGGAGGAGCGCATCCGCTACCTCGCCAACTACGACACGCTGACGCGCCTGCCCAACCGCGTGCTGTTCCGCGACCGCCTGCACCAGGCCGTCGGCCATGCCCGGCGCGTGCACAAGGCGCTGGCGGTGATGTTCGTCGACCTCGACCGCTTCAGCCGCATCAACGACACCCTCGGCCATGCCGCCGGCGACAAGCTGCTCGGCCTCATGGCGGAGCGCATCCAGGCCGTCGCCGAGGACGCCGACACGGTGGCCCGCATCGGCGGCGACGAGTTCGCCATCATCCAGGCCGACCTGCAGAACGCCGAGGCCGCCGCCGTGCTCGCCAAGAAGGTGGTGGACGCCGTCGGCGCGACGGTGGAGATGGACGGCCACGCCATCCACCTGGGCGCCAACGTCGGCATCGCCATCTACCCGCAGGACGGCGACGACCCCGACCACCTCATCAAGAACGCCGACATGGCCATGTACCGGGCCATCCGCTCGGAAACGGCGTCCTACTACTTCTTCAGTTCCGAGATGAATGCCGAGGCCCAGGTGCGTCTCGGCATCGAGGGCGACCTGCGCCGCGCCGTCGAGCGCAAGGAACTGCAGCTCTACTACCAGCCGCAGATCAGCGTCGCCACCGGGGCCATCATCGGCGTCGAGGCGTTGCTTCGCTGGCTGCACCCCGAGCAGGGCATGATCTCGCCGGCCCGCTTCATCCCCATCGCCGAGGACTCGGGCCTCATCCTGCCCATCGGCGACTGGGTGCTGAGCGAGGCGCTGCGCCAGTCGCGGGCGTGGCAGGACGCCGGCCTGCCGACCATCACCATGGCGGTGAACATCTCCGCCGTGCAGTTCCGCCAGGAAGGGCTGGTGGCGCGGGTGACCGAGCTTCTGTCGGCCCACGCCGTCGACCCGACGACGGTGGAGCTGGAGCTGACGGAAAGCATGCTCATGCAGGACGCCCGCGTCGCCATCGAGCTGCTGACGGACCTGTCGGACCTGGGCATCCAGCTCGCCATCGACGACTTCGGCACCGGCTATTCGTCGCTCAGCTACCTCAAGCAGTTCCCGGTGGACAAGCTGAAGGTGGATCAGAGCTTCGTGCGCCACCTGACCACCGACAAGAACGACGCCGTCATCGCCCGCGCCACCATCAACCTGGGCCACAGCCTGGGCCTGGAGGTGGTCGCCGAGGGCGTCGAGGACGTCGAGACCTTCGCCTACCTGAAGGCCGAGGGCTGCGACGTGGCGCAGGGCTACTACTTCGGCAAGCCCATGCCGGCCGACCAGGTGGGGGCGCTGCTCGCCGCCCAGCGGGAGTCCGCCGGCGCGCCGGTGCTGCCGGTCGCGGCGCACGGTTGACCGTTTCCGAACCGCCGCCGTAAGGTTGCGGCGGCATCGGAGGGGGAATCCATGGCCGCCATCGCGTTTCCGTCGGGCCGCCGGTTGGCGGCGCTCTGCCTCGTGCTGTCCGTCGGCGGCTGTTCCGGCGCGTGGCCGGAGGAGACGAGAAACGGCTGCCGCACCTTCACCCTGAAAGCCGGCGCCGACCTCGTGCGCGGGCCGGAGGATCTGGTGTGGGACCCGGTGTCGCGCCACCTCTTCGTCTCCGCCGATCCGCGCGGGCGCGACGGCCGACCCGGCGTCTATTCCGTCGCCATCGACACCTTGCGCACCGCCACCGGCACCGATCTGCCGCTGACGCCGGCCGCCGACGTGCGGCAGCCCCACGGCATCGGCCTGGACGTGGCGCGCCGCGAGCTGGCGGTGGTCGACCATCGCGGCGCGGACGGGCAGGGCGGCGCCACGATCCACCGCTTCACCGTCGGCGCCGACGGCAGCCTGACGGAAGCGGGCGCCTACGGCCGGGTCCGCAACGCCAACGACGTGGTGCCCGACGGGTCGGGCGGCGTCTACGTCACCCAGGACCACGCCGCCGAGACCGGGCTCGGCACCGCCTGGGAACTGGTGACGGGGGCGAAGCGCGCCGCCATCCACCGCCTGCCGGCGCCCGATGCGGGCGGCGAGGCGACGGTGGCGCGCGACGGGCTCTATTTCGCCAACGGCATCACCCGCGACGGCGACCGGCTCTACGTGTCCGAGATGCGGGCGGAGCGTATCCTGGTGTTCGACGGCGCGCTTTCCGGCACCCTGAGCCCGGCCGGCGAGATCCCCCTGCCGGGCCAGCCCGACAACCTGAACCTGGACGAGGAGGGCGGCCGCCTGCTCGCCGCCGTGCTGCCGGAGCCTTTCGTCCTGTTCCTGGCGCTGAAACACCTGCACGGCGACGGCCGCGTCGCCAGCGCCGCCGTCGGCATTGCGCCGCCGAGCGGGCAGCCCGCCACCGTCTTCGGCGATCCCGCCGGCGAGACCGTCAGCGCCGCCACGGCGGTGGAGGCGGCCGACGGCCTGCTGGTGCTCGGCTCGGTGGTGGCGCCGACGCTCGCCGTCTGCCCGCTGCCGCCGGTCAGCCGGTGAAGGGGGCCGCCACTGGCGTGTTCTGCAGGTCGAGCGTCACTTCCACGATGTCGATGTCGATGGTGGCGGTGCGCTTGAAGCCCAGGTGCTCGACGAAGGCGAGCATGCGGTGGTTTTCCTTCAGCACCTGCCCGACCATGTAGCGGGTGCCGCGGCCGCGGCAGTACTCGATCATCTTTTCCATCATGCGCACGCCGAGGCCGGAGCCCTTCAGGTTGGAGCGCACGACGATGGAGAATTCCGCCGTCTCGTTGTCGGGGTCGGTGACGGTGCGCACCACGCCCAGCGTCTCGTCGTCGCCCGTCTCGGTGGTGGCGACGCCGACGAAGGCCATCTCGCGGTCGTAGTCGATCTGCGTCAGCCGCGCCATCTGGCTGTGCGGCAGTTCCTGCACCAGGCCGAAGAAGCGGAAGCGGATGTCCTCGGGCGTCAGGGCGGCGACGAAGGCGTGGTGGTTGGGCTCGTCCTCGGGCCGGATGGGGCGCAGCAGCACGGGGCGGCCGTTGCGCATGGTGAACACCTCCTCCAGGTCCTTGGGGTAGGGCCGGATGGCGAGGCGGTCGGGGCCGGACTGGGTGGTGCGCTCCACCCGCATGCGGGCGTCGATGGCGAGCACGCCGGTGGCGTCGGCGAACAGCGGGTTGATGTCCAGCTCGACGATTTCCGGGATGTCCGTCGCCAGCTGCGCCACCTGGATGAGCGTGCGGCTGATGCTTTCCAGGTCCGCCGGCGGGCGGCCGCGGTAGCCTTCCAGCAGGCGCGAGACGCGGGTGCGGCCGATCAGCTCCTTCGCCAGCGTGGTGTTGAGCGGCGGCAGGCCGACGGCGCGGTCGCCGATCACTTCCACCGCGATGCCGCCCTGGCCGAACAGCACGACGGGGCCGAACACCGGATCGGTGGACATGCCGACGATCAGCTCGTGCGCGCCCGGCCGGCGCGCCATGGTCTGCACCGAGAAGCCGTCGATGCGCGCTTCCGGGAAGGTGCGGCGCAAGCGTTCCGCCATGGCGGCGGCGGCCTGACGCGCCTCGTCCGGCGTGGCGAGGTCGAGCACCACGCCGCCGACGTCGGACTTGTGGGCGATGTCGGGCGAGATGATCTTGATGGCGACGGCATGCCCCAGGCGCTCGGCCTGGCGGAACACCTCGTCGGGGGTCTTGGCGATGTGGGTCTCGACCGTCGGGATGCCGTAGGCCGCCAGCACCGCCTTGGCCTCCGGCTCCGACAGCAGGGTGTCGCCGCGCTTCAGCACGTCCTCGATGATCATGCGCGCGGTCACCGTCGCCGGCATGAAGTCGGTGGCGACGGAGGCCGGCGTCTCCATCAGGAGTTCCTGGTTGCGCTTGTATTCCACCGTGTGCATGAAGGCGCGCACCGCCTTGTCGGGTGTGTCGAGCGTCGGCACGGCGGCTTCGGCGAACAGGCGGCGGGCCTCGCGCACCTTCTCGTCGCCGACCCAGCAGGTGGTGATGTGGGCGGTGCGCTTTTCCTTGGCGAAGGCGATCACCGCTTCGGCCACGGCCGTGGCGTCCACCATGGCGACCGGCACGTGCATCACCAGCACGGCGTCCACTTCCTTGGCGGCGTGCAGGATTTTCAGCGCTTCCAGATAGCGGTCGGGCGGCGCGTCGCCGATGAGGTCGATGGGGTTGGTGCGCGACCAGATGCCCGGCAGCACGGCATCCAGCTTGGCGATGGTGTCCTCGGTCAGGGTGGCGAGGCGCCCGTCCAGGCCGATGAGGTCGTCGGTCGCCATGATGCCGACGCCGCCGCCGTTGGTGACGATGGCGAGCCGGTCACCCTTCAGCTTGCGCGAGCGGCCGAGGGTCTCGACGGCGGCGAACAGTTCCTCGAAGTCGTACACCCGCAGCATGCCGGCGCGGCGGAACACGGCGTCGTAGACGTGGTCGGAGCCGGCGAGCGCGCCGGTGTGGCTGGCGACGGCGTGGCTCACCGCTTCGTGGCGGCCGGCCTTGATGGCGAGCACCGGCTTGTTGCGGGCGGCGGCGCGGGCGGCCGACAGGAAGCTGCGCTTGTCCTTCACCGACTGGATGTAGAGCAGGATGGCCGCCGTCTGCGGATCGCTGCCGAGGAAATCCAGGATGTCGCCGAAGTCGGTGTTCACCGCCTCGCCGATGGACAGAAAGTGCGAGAAGCCGATGCCGCGCGTGTGCGCCCAGTCGAGCACCGAGGCGCACAGCGCGCCCGACTGCGACACGAAGGCGAGCCGCCCCTTGCGCGCCGGCAGGTGCAGCGAGCTGGCGTTGAGCCCGGCGCCGGGCACCATCAGGCCCATGCTGTTGGGGCCGAGGATGCGCATGCCGTACTTGCGCGCGATCTCGTCCACCGCCGTCATCAGGGTGCGGCCGTCGGCGTTTTCCGCCTTGGACAGTCCGGCAGAGCCGATGACCACGGCGCGGGTGCCGCGCTTGCCCAGGTCGTCGACCACCGCCGGCACCTCGGCGGCGGGAATGACCACCACGGCCAGTTCCGGCGTCAGCGGCAGGCTGGCGACGTCGGGGTAGGCGAGCACGCCCTGCACCGCCTGGGCGGAGCGCGTGACCGGCATGATCGGCCCGGCGAAGCCGCCGGCCAGCAGGTTGCGCATGACGATGTTGCCGACGGTGTCGGGCGTGTTGGACGCCCCGATCACGGCGACGGACTGCGGCTTGAACAGGCTGGGCAGGTTGCGGACGCTCATGATCCCCCTCGTCATCATGCGCATGGCTCTCGGGGGTCAGCCTAGTCTCTTCACGCTGCAGTGCAACAGGAAAGGGCTCCCCCTGGCCGTTCGGAAGGGGAGGGGCGCCGTCACTCCGGCACGAACAGGTGCCCGCCCACCAGCGCCCGCAGGGTGCGCACGAAGACGGTGGCGATGATGGCCGTCGCCGCCGCCAGCAACGCCCAGGCCACGGCCGCCAGCACCGGCGATCCCGTGCGCGCGGCGTAATCGATGGTCGCCGCCGCCAGGGCCGCCGAGGGGAAGGTGAAGGCCCACCACGACACCGCGAAGGGCACCTTCAGGAAGGTCGGCGCCATGGCGAGCAGCAGCAGCGCCTTGAACAGGGCGATGTAGACCAGCACCCGCGCGAAACCGTCCAGCGCCGCCGCCTCGCCGCCCGCCAGGCCCATGTACGACAGATACCCGACCGACGGCGGCGCCAGCAGGATGAACAGCGTCGGCAGCAGCTTCACCGGCAGCGGCGCGTGGAAGATGATGCGGTAGATCATCACCGTCAGCAGCACCAGCCAGAACACGAGGCCGACCGAGAAGAAGAACCACGACACCTCGACCTGCCCCAGCTGCATGCCGGTCAGCGGCACGATGATGTTGCCGACGATGGGGATGAACCACGCCGGGTTGGAATGCACCAGCTCCACGTCGCGCAGGATCCACCGCTTCAGCAGGGTCACGGTCAGCGTCAGGTGGATCGCCGCGCCGAGCCCCCACAGCGCCACCGCCAGGCCGTGGGCATGGGGCAGGGCGGCGATGGACAGCAGCAGCATGCCGATGGAGACGGCGGGGAAGAAGTTGGCCCGTACCGGGTGGCCGAACTCGTGCGCCACCGCCTTGGGGAAGCGCAGCGCCTTGGCGGCGTAGAGGGCGGCGATGGCGACGAACAGCACCCCGGCGAGCGCCAGGATGCCCTCGCCGACGGCGGCGGGCGCATGCAGCACATGGGCCGCCTTGCGCCACGCGATGCCGAGGCCGGTGACGCCCATCACCACGGCGAACAGCGGCACCGGCACATGCATGAGCCACGGCCCGGCGGTCGCCGTGGCGGCGGGAATGGCCCCCGCCGGCGGCGCCCCGGCGGCGGCATCGGCGGGTGCGGCGGCCGGTGTGGGCACGGGCGGCGGGGACTGCGACATGGGACGGCTCCATGGACGGGAACGGCGACAAGGGGGACGCCTCCGACAGTTACATAAGTGATACCTAATGTAATTGACGGACGTCAATGGAGAAGCAGTTTCCCGGCCGCCTCAGGCGGAGGCGTCGACGAGGACGCCGCGGGGCTCCTGGCTTTCGTCGAAGCGGGGTTCGTAGCGGTAGGTCCAGGTCGATCCGCTGCGGTTGTCGGTGATGCTGTAGCGGGACTCGCGCCCGCCGCCGCCGGTGAAGGTCATGGACACCCCGTCATTCTCGGCGGGACCGTCCTTGAACTCCCGCGTCACCTCGAAGGCGGCGACGCGCCGGTAACCCTCGGCGGTGGTTTCGATTTCGGCGGGCTTGCCGAGGGCCCTTTCGAGATGGCCGAGCATCGTCTCCAGAAGCAGAGAGGCGACGCTCTCTCTGTGCTCTTTTCTGTCGATACTCTCGGGGTCGGCCTTGTCCACAGCGTTCTTCAAGGACGTCGTCGATGGCCCAGCCCGACCGTCCAATATGGCTAGTGCGGCGTCAGCCAAGCCTGTCATCACGCCGAGGCTTTCCCCCGTGCGCATGGCCCGGTCTGTAGCCGACGCAGACCCGTCGTCCCGCATGCGCGCCGCCGTCGTGTGCGGCGCCGGCTGGGGCTCCCCCGCCTTGACCTGCTTGGCGGCGGTATCCATGGGGTCGATGCCGGGCGCTTTGGCCGTGCCGACGAGGCCCGGCCTCTGCTGGGCACCGCCGAACAACTGCTTCACGGCAGCCAGGGTGAGGCCGTTGGCGGGGGCGATGGGGGTCATGGCGGCGGCTCCTGTGCGCGCGGCGGTCGTCGGATCCCGCCTCAGGCGGAGGCGTCGACGAGGACGCCGCGGGGCTCCTGGCTTTCGTCGAAGCGGGGTTCGTAGCGGTAGGTCCAGGTCGATCCGCTGCGGTTGTCGGTGATGCTGTAGCGGGACTCGCGCCCGCCGCCGCCGGTGAAGGTCATGGACACCCCGTCGGTCTCGGCGGGACCGTCCTTGAGCTCTCGCGTCACCTCGAAGGCGGCGACGCGCCGGTAACCCTCGGCGGTGGTTTCGATTTCGGCGGGCTTGCCGAGGGCCCTTTCGAGATGGCCGAGCATCGTCTCCAGAAGCAGAGAGGCGACGCTCTCTCTGTGCTCTTTTCTGTCGATACTCTCGGGGTCGGCCTTGTCCACAGCGTTCTTCAAGGACGTCGTCGATGGCCCAGCCCGACCGTCCAATATGGCTAGTGCGGCGTCAGCCAAGCCTGTCATCACGCCGAGGCTTTCCCCCGTGCGCATGGCCCGGTCTGTAGCCGACGCAGACCCGTCGTCCCGCATGCGCGCCGCCGTCGTGTGCGGCGCCGGCTGGGGCTCCGCCGCCTTGACCCGCTTGGCGGCGGTATCCATGGGGTCGGGGCCGGGCGCCTTGGCAGTGCCGACGAGGCCCGGTGTCCGCTGGGCGCCGCCGAACAACTGCTTCACGGCAGCCAGGGTAAGGCCGCCGGGGGAGGCTATGGGGATCATGGCGTGCGCTCCTGCCGACCGGACGGTGGTCGCCGGTGCCGTCGCGAGGGCCGGTGCCGCGTGGCGGCGGGGCTCCCGTGACTCTCCGGTTGTATTGTCTTTCGGATGAGTCATGCCACGGTTCCATGCCCACGGGCAATATGACTTGTGGCAATACCCGTGGATCGGCCCGATTGCGCCATGACCGCACGCGCTGCAGGCAGGCACGAAAAACCCCGCCGGGCGGAGGTGCGCGGCGGGGCGGCGGGGGCAGGCGGCGGAGGGGCGGCCTCAGTTGGGCCGGGTCAGGGGCAGGTAGAGGCCGTCGTCGGTCTCGCCCAGCCACTCCTCGATGTCGGGATTGTCGATGGGGTCGTCGCTGTCGTCGGCCTGCAGGTTGCGCTCGGGCACGTAGGTCGACATTTCCGACTGGTCGACCAGCACGTGATACCACGGGCTGTCCTTGGGCGGGCGGCGTTCGGTCTGGGTGTCGTACCAGGCGTCGTCCATGCGGCACGAGGCATCGACGTCCACCACGACGCCGCGGTAACGGTAGGACTTGTGGCGGACGGTCTGACCGATGGAGAACCGGGCTCGCCGCTGGGTGGATCGCGTGGACACGCTGGCGCTCCCTGGAGCAAAGAGGCTGGGAAGGTGGCTCCGGCGGTAGGATTCGAACCTACAACCCTGCGATTAACAGTCGCATGCTCTACCGTTGAGCTACGCCGGACCAGTACCAGCTCTGTATATATGGAGGCCCGGACCGGAATCGAACCGATGTACGGGGATTTGCAGTCCCCTGCATGACCACTCTGCCACCGGGCCCTCGATCCGTTCGCGCACCGCGCGGCGGGATCGTCGTTTCCCCCTCGGGGGAGGCGCGTTTTATAGGGACCTTCGAAACGCCGGTCAACACCCTTTCTCGGCGTGCGGCCGGGGCATGCGCCGGCGGCGTGGTCGCGGGGCGTTGTCTTTCGCGCCCGCGAGGGCTATAAGTCCGCGGAAACCTGCACGAAGGGGCAGGGTAACGGGATCATCGTGACGACGGACCGCCGGGCGCACCGCCGCCGGCCTCCGGCACCGCAGAGGGGTCTTCCATGGACTTTAACGTCGCTCGCCGCAACATGGTCGAGGGCCAGATCCGCACCAACCGCGTGACCGACCCGCTGGTGCTCAACGCGCTGAAGGCGCTGCCGCGCGAGATGTTCGTGCCGAAGGCCATGCAGAGCATCTGCTACATGGACGAGGGCGTGCCGCTGGGCGGCGGCCGCGCGCTGATGGAGCCGCTGGCGCTCGCCCGCCTGCTGCAGGAAGCCGCCGTGCAGAACACCGACGCCGTGCTGGTGATCGGCGCCGGTACCGGCTACGCCGCCGCCGCGCTGGCCCACATGGCCTCGGCCGTGGTGGCGCTGGAAAGCGACCAGGGCCTCGCCGACACCGCCTCGCGCCTCATGGCCGACCTCGGCATCGACAACGTCGCCGTGGTGACCGGGCCGCTCGACCAGGGCTACCCGCAGCAGGCGCCCTACGACGTCATCTTCTTCGACGGCGGCGTGTCGGAGATTCCCGCCGCCATCTGCGACCAGCTGGCCGAGGGCGGCCGCCTGGTCGCCGTGACGGAAGCCGACCGCATCCAGCTCGGCCGCGCCGTCCTGGTGACCCGCAACGAAGGCGCCGTCGGCCGCCGCGCCGTGTTCGAGGCCAACGTGCCGGTGCTGCCGGGCTTCGAGCCGGACGTGAAGTTCACGTTCTAAATCTTCATGCGTCCGGGGGTTGCGGCGGGCCGCGCCGCCACCTCATATGGGCGCGGCCCGTGCGGGGCGTCGAGTACATTAGAGTTCTCTTATTTTCCCCCGTTTGATTTGCGGTTGCGGTCGGGTATGCTGCGGGTTCCGGACCCGGCGCCTGCCGCGCCGCCCATTTGAAGGTGATCGGGATGCAGAAGACGGTTTCGCTCGCTGTCGCGGTTCTCCTGTTCGGCGCCGCCGCCGTGCCGGCGGCCCACGCCGAATCGTTGGAGGAGGCGCTGGCGGCGGCCTACCTCAACAACCCGACCCTGCGGGCGCAGCGTGCCGCCGTGCGGGCCGTGGACGAATCGGTGCCGCAGGCGCTGTCCGGCTGGCGCCCGACGGTGACGCTGAACGGCAGCGCCGGCCTCGCCGACACCACCAGCCGCGTGGCCAGCGTCAGCCGCGACCAGGACCTGACGACGCGCAGCTACGACCTGACCGTCACGCAGCCGCTGTTCCGCGGCTTTCGCACCGAAGCGGCCGTAGACCGGGCGCAGAACTCGGTGCGCGCCGCCCAGGCCGGGCTGCAGGCCACCGAGCAGGACGTGCTGCTGGCCGCCGCCGTCGCCTACCTCGACGTCATCGAGGCGCAGGCGGTGGTGGAGCTGACCACCAACAACGTGCAGGTGCTGGAGCGCCAGCTGGAAGCCACGCGCGACCGCTTCCGCGTCGGCGAGGTCACGCGCACGGACGTCGCCCAGGCCGAAGCCCGCGTCGCCGGCGCCGTCGCCGACCGCATCGCAGCGGAAAGCGACCTGCAGGCCCGTCGCGCCACCTACGAGCGCGTCGTCGGCGCCGTCCCCGGCGAGGTGCAGAACCCCGCCGAAGTGAGCAACCTGCCCGACAGCCTGGAAGAATCCGTGCGCCTCGCCATCACCTCGGCGCCGGGCGTGGTGTCGCAGCAGTACACCGCCGACGCCGCCGTCGACGGTATCCGCGAAGTGCGCGGCGAACTGCTGCCGAGCGTGAACCTGCGCGCTTCCTACGGCGAGGACTGGGAACGCACCCAGGAAGACAGCTCCACCGAAACGGCGAGCGTGGTGGTGCAGGCGACCGTGCCGCTCTATCAGGCGGGTGCCGTGTACTCCCGCCTGCGCGAGCAGAAGCACCGCGCCGGCCAGAGCCGCATCCAGGTGGACGAAGCCCGCTTCGAGGCCCGCGAGGCCGCCGTGCAGGCGTGGGAGAACCTCGCCGCCGCCCGCGCCTCCATCGAGTCGCTGTCGGCCCAGGTGGAAGCCGCCAACATCGCCCTGGAAGGCGTGCAGCGCGAGGCGCAGGTGGGTGCCCGCACCGTGCTCGACGTGCTGGACCAGGAACAGGAACTGCTGAACGCCCGCGTTTCGCTGGTGCGCGCCCAGCGCAACAGCTACGTCGCCGGCTACCAGCTGCTGGCCGCCGTCGGCCGCATGACGGTCGGCTCTCTCGGCCTGCCGGTGGAGACCTACGACCCCGACGCTCACTACCTGGATGTGCGGAACCAGTGGTTCGGCTCCAGCCAGTGGGCCGACGACGACGCCGAACTGGCGCGCACCGGCACCGACAAGGGCGGGGTCGTCGGCGTGAAGCTCGGCGAGTGACGTCGCGCCCCCTGCGGGGGCAGGGGGTTTTTCCCGTGGTGTGGTGCGGTGTTATCCGCTACTCTTCGGCGCGGGATTAGTTTTGGCTGACGGTTTGGGATGATGGACGACAAGGGCCAGCAGGAACCATCGATGGAGGACATCCTCGCCTCCATCCGCAAGATCCTGTCTGAGGACGAGGACGAGGAGCCGAAACCGGCTCCCAAGAAGGCGGCCGCTCCGCCGCCGCCACCACCGCCCGAGCCGGAACCCGAGCCGGAGCCGGAACCCGAACCCGTGTTCGAACCGGAGCCCGAGCCGGAACCGGAGCCCGAGGAGGACATCCTCGAACTCACCGACAGCATGATGCTGCCGGAGGAGGAGCCGGAGGCCGTCTTCGAGCCGGAACCGGAGCCCGAGCCGGAACCCGAAGCCGTTTCGTGGGACGAGCCGGAGCCCGAGCCGGAGCCCGCCCCCTTCCAGTGGGACGAGCCCGAGCCGGAACCCGAGCCCGAGCCGCCGCCTCCGCCTCCGCCGCCTCCTCCCCCGCCGCCGCGCATGGAGCCCGAGGACGACGACGACGGCCTGATGAGCCGCGCCACCGAGGCCGCCTCCGCCGCCGCCCTGTCGCAGCTCGCCCGCACCATGGCGAGCGACCGCCAGCTGGCCGTCGGCCACGGCGCCATCACCCTGGAAGAACTGGTGCGCGATGCCCTCAAGCCGCTGCTGCGCGAGTGGATCGACGCCAACCTGCCGGAGATCGTGGAGCGCCTGGTGAAGCAGGAAATCCAGAGGCTGGTATCGCGGTCGCAAAAGTTCTAGAACCGCTCCGGGTCCCATTACCCCATGACTGCGCCGGGTCCCCGTGGGCCCGGCGCTTTCGTTAGCGTGACACGCAACCCCCATACCGTCGCAGCCACCAACGGGAAGACCATCGCGATGCTGGACAAGACCTACAACGCCGCCGAAGTCGAAGAGAAGCTGTACGAACGGTGGGAATCGTCCGGTGTATTCGCCTGCAATCCCGCCTCGTCCGCCAAGCCCTATACCATCATGATGCCGCCGCCCAACGTGACGGGCAGCCTGCACATGGGCCACGCGCTGACGTTCACGCTGCAGGACGTGCTGATCCGCTACCACCGCATGAAGGGCCGCGATGCCCTGTGGCAGCCGGGCACCGACCACGCCGGCATCGCGACGCAGATGGTGGTGGAGCGCCGCCTGGAGAAGGACGGCGTGACGCGCCACGACCTCGGCCGCGGCCCCTTCATCGACAAGGTGTGGGAGTGGAAGGCCGAGAGTGGCGGCACCATCACCCGCCAGCTGCGCCGCCTGGGCGCCTCGCCGGACTGGGCGCGCGAGCGCTTCACCATGGACGACGGCCTGTCCGCCGCCGTGCGCAAGATCTTCGTCGACCTGCACCGCAAGGGCCTGATCTACCGCGACAAGCGGCTGGTCAACTGGGATCCCAAGCTGCACACCGCCATCTCCGACCTGGAAGTCGAGCAGCGCGAGACGGTGGGCAAGATGTGGTACTTCCGCTACCCGGTGGAAGGCCAGTACGGCGTGTTCGTCACCGTCGGCACCACGCGCCCGGAAACCATGCTGGGTGACACCGGCGTCGCCGTCCATCCCGAGGACGAGCGCTACAAGGATCTGGTCGGCAAGAACGTGGTGCTGCCCATCGTCGGCCGCCGCATCCCCATCGTCGCCGACGAGTACGCCGACCCCGAGAAGGGCTCGGGCGCGGTGAAGATCACCCCGGCGCACGACTTCAACGACTTCGAGGTGGGCCGCCGCAACGACCTGCCCATGATCAACATCTTCGACCGCGACGCCCGCGTGAACGAGAACGCGCCCGAGGCCTACCAGGGCCTCGACCGCTTCGCCGCGCGCGAGAAGGTGGTCGCCGAGATCGAGGCGCTCGGCCTGCTCGAGAAGATCGACGAGAACCCCATGACGGTGCCCTACGGCGACCGCTCGGGCGTGGTCATCGAGCCGTGGCTGACCGACCAGTGGTTCGTCGACGCCAAGACCCTGGCGCAGGAGCCGATCAAGGCGGTCGAGGAAGGTCGCACCCGCTTCGTGCCGAAGCACTGGGAGAACACCTTCTACGAGTGGATGCGCAACATCCAGCCGTGGTGCATCAGCCGCCAGATCTGGTGGGGCCATCAGGTGCCGGCGTGGTTCGGCCCCGACGGCGAGATCTTCGTCGAGGAGACCGAGGACGAAGCCCGCGCCGCCGCCGAAAAGCACTACGGCAAGGCGGGTGTGGAGCTGACGCGCGACCCCGACGTGCTCGACACCTGGTTCAGCTCGGCGCTGTGGCCGTTCTCCACCCTCGGCTGGCCGGAACAGACGCCGGAGCTGGCGCGCTACTACCCGACCGACGTGCTGGTCACGGGCTTCGACATCATCTTCTTCTGGGTCGCCCGCATGATGATGTTCGGCCACTACGGCATGCAGGAGGTGCCGTTCAAGGACGTCTACATCCACGCCCTGGTCCGCGACGAGAAGGGCCAGAAGATGTCCAAGTCCAAGGGCAACGTCATCGACCCGCTGGTCATCATCGACCAGTACGGCACCGATGCCCTGCGCTTCACGCTCGCCGCCATGGCCGCTCAAGGCCGCGACATCAAGATGAGCGAGCAGCGCGTCGCCGGCTATCGCAACTTCGCGACCAAGCTGTGGAACGCCGCCCGCTTCTGCGAGATGAACGAGTGCCGCCCGCAGGCCGGCTTCGACCCCAAGGGCGTGACCCTGACGCTCAACCGCTGGATCGTCGCCAAGACGGCGGAGGCGGCGGAGGCGGTCGCCGTCGGCATCGACGAGTACAAGTTCAACGATGCCGCGCAGGGCGCCTATGCCTTCGTGTGGGGCACCTTCTGCGACTGGTACCTGGAATTCGCCAAGCCGGTGTTCAACGGCACCGACGAGGCGCTGAAGGCCGAGACGCGGGCGACGGCGGCCTGGGTGCTGGACCGCATCCTGGTCATGCTGCACCCCTTCATGCCCTTCATCACCGAAGAGCTGTGGGGCGCCATCGGCGGCGAGCAGCGCGCCGGCATGCTCATTTCCGAAGCCTGGGGCGACTACAGCGGCCTCGCCGCGCCGGATGCCGTGGCGGAGATGGACTGGGTGGTGGACCTCGTCACCTCCGTCCGCTCGGTGCGGTCGGAGATGAACGTGCCGCCGGGCGCCCGCCTGCCGCTGCTGCTGAAGGACGCCAACGCGACCACCAAGGAGCGCCTCGCGCGCCACACTGCGCTGGTCCAGACGCTGGCGCGCCTGGAGAGTGTCGAGGCGGTGGACGACGCCCCGGCCAAGGGCGCGGCGCAGGTGGTCATCGGCGAGGCGACGGCCCTGCTGCCGCTGGCCGGCGTCATCGACGTCGACCAGGAGAAGGCGCGCCTGAGCAAGGAACTGTCCAAGGTCGGCGGCGAGATCGACAAGCTGGCGAAGAAGCTCGGCAACGAGGGCTTCATCGCCAAGGCGCCGCCGGAGGTGGTCGAGGAGCAGCGCGAGCGTCTGGCCGAGGCGGAAGCCGCCAAGGCGAAGCTCGCCGAGGCGCTCGACCGTCTCGCGGCGCTGTAAGACGCGGTCGTCGCCGTGGCCGGCAAGGGCGCCAAGGGCAGGGCAGGCGGGGCCGGCAAGGCCCCGCGGCCACCCGGCGCGCCGACGCCGGACGAACGGGCCGAGGTGGTGGTGACCAAGCTGGAGCGCTTCATCCGCGAGAAGCGCTCCGCCTCCGCCGGCGTGTCGTTCAAGTCCTGGCAGGCCATGGCGAAGCAGGAGATCGCCGACGCCGTGCGCGCCGTGGAGGGCGAGCAGGCCAAGGACAGCCGCGTCCTCGACCGGCTGGTGCTGCTCGGCGGGGCGGCGCTGTCGACCATCGGCGTGTGGGGCACCGCGCTGGCCATCGGGCAGGCGCCGGATCGCGTCTGGGCGGCGGTCGCCATCATGGCGGCGGGTTTCGTGCTGCTGTGGATCATGGGGGCGCTGTTCGTCCGCTCGCCCCTCGGCCGCTTCCGCGACGAGCGGCGGCAGGCGGCGCTGCGCCGCATGGACGACCTGCACCGCCAGGTGCGCCGCCTGGAGAACGAGTTGAAGGCGCGTGCCAAGGGCCTCCAGAAGGAATTGGACGCCCACGACCTGGACCCGAGCTGAGGAGAGAGTACCCGTCATGCTGTCCGTCACCTTCGAGGACGCCTGGCGCGTCTACCTCGCCGCGCGTCCCCGCCTGCCGGCCTTCCCGCCGCCGGTGGAACCGCGCCGGGTGGCCGGGCTGCTCGACGTGGTGGACGGCTTCGACCTGGTGGTGTTCGACGCCTACGGCGTGCTGCACCTGGGCGGCGAGGCCCTGCCGGAGGGGCTCGCGGCCTTCCGGGCGCTGCGCGAGATGGGCAAGCGCCTGTGCGTCGTCACCAACGACGTCACCCACGGGCCGGAGGGCGTCGCGCAAGGCCTCAATGCCCGCGGCTACGACGTGACGCCGCAGGAGATCATCTCCGGCCGCTCGCTGCTGCCCGAGGTCATGGCGCAGCGCGCGCCCGGCCCCTGGGGCGTGGTGACGAGCCATGCCGCCGACATCGCCGCCCGCTTCGCCGACTGTCGACCGCTGGGGGCGGAGGCGACCGCCGCCGACTACGCCGCCGTGGACGGCTTCCTGTTCGTCGACAACAACTTCTGGGACGAGGCTCACGCCGCCCTGCTGGCCGATGCGCTGGCGGAGCGGCCGCGGCCGATGATCGTGTGCAATCCCGACGTCGCCTGCCCATATAAGGGCCGCATCTCGCTGGAACCCGGCCACCCGGCCCACGAACTGGCGGAGCGCGGCCTGACCGATGTCACCTTCCTCGGCAAGCCTTTCCGCGCCGTCTACGACTTGGTGGGGCAACGCTTCCCCGACGTCGCCCGCGACCGCATGCTCATGGTCGGCGACAGCCCGCACACCGACGTGCTGGGTGCCCGTGGGGCCGGCATGAAGGTGGTGCTGGTGGAATGCGGCTTCCTGGCCGGGCAGGATACGCTGGCGCGCTGCCGGGAGGCGGGGCTTCTTCCCGATTATGTCGCGAAGACGCCCTGAATCTTGAATGAAATTTCTTCGCCGGCGCATGGCGGGGCTTGATTGTAAAGCCCTGGGCGCTTAAGCGTATAAAACTCTTGTGACGCCCGAAAATTCCCGCATAAGTTCTGCGGCTTACCGGAGACCGACCATGCCCGAGTTCCGCTCCCGCACGTCCACCCACGGCCGCAACATGGCCGGCGCCCGCGGCCTGTGGCGGGCCACCGGCATGAAGGAAGAGGACTTCGGCAAGCCCATCATCGCCATCGCTAATTCCTTCACCCAGTTCGTGCCGGGCCACGTGCACCTGAAGGACCTGGGCCAGTTGGTGGCGCGCGAGATCGAGGCCAGCGGCGGCGTCGCCAAGGAATTCAACACCATCGCCGTGGACGACGGCATCGCCATGGGCCACGCCGGCATGCTCTACAGCCTGCCGTCGCGCGAGCTGATCGCCGATGCGGTGGAATACATGGTCAATGCCCACTGCGCCGACGCGCTGGTGTGCATCTCCAACTGCGACAAGATCACGCCGGGCATGCTCATGGCCGCCATGCGCCTGAACATCCCGACCGTGTTCGTCTCGGGCGGCCCCATGGAGGCCGGCAAGGTCATCCTGGAGGGCAAGGAACACGCCATCGACCTGATCGACGCCATGATCGTGGCGGCCGACCAGAAGGTCTCCGACGCCGACGTGCAGGCCTACGAGCGGTCCGCCTGCCCGACCTGCGGCTCGTGCTCGGGCATGTTCACCGCCAACTCCATGAACTGCCTGACGGAGGCGCTCGGCCTGTCGCTGCCCGGCAACGGCAGCGTGCTCGCCACCCACGCCGACCGCCGCGAGCTGTTCCTGGAAGCCGCCCGCACCGTCGTGCGCATCACCAAGCGCTACTACGAGCAGGGTGACGAGCGGGTGCTGCCGCGCGGCATCGCCACCGTGAAGGCCTTCGAGAACGCCATCGCGCTCGACATCGCCATGGGCGGCTCCACCAACACCGTGCTGCACCTGCTGGCGGCGGCGGAGGAGGGCGGCGTGCCCTTCGGCATGGCCGACATCGACCGCATGTCGCGCAAGGTGCCGGTGCTGTGCAAGGTCGCCCCGGCGGTGCAGAACATCCACATGGAGGACGTCCACCGCGCCGGCGGCGTCTACGGCATCCTGGGCGAGCTGGAGCGCGCCGGCCTGCTCGCGACCGACGTGTCGACCGTGCACGCCGAAACGCTGGCCGACGCCATCGACAAGTGGGACGTCGTGCGCACGGCGGCGCCCGAGGTCGACACCTATTACCGTGCCGCGCCGGGTGGCGTGCGCACGACGGAAGCCTTCAGCCAGAACCGCCGCTACACCGAGGTCGACCGCGACCGCGCCAAGGGCGTCATCCGCTCGGCCGAGAACGCCTACAGCAAGGACGGCGGCCTCGCCGTGCTGTACGGCAACATCGCGCTGGAAGGCTGCATCGTGAAGACGGCCGGCGTCGACGAGAGCAACCTGAAGTTCTCCGGCCCCGCCGTCATCTGCGAGAGCCAGGACGAGGCGGTCGCCAAGATCCTCGGCGGCGTCGTCAAGGAAGGCGACGTGGTGGTGGTGCGCTACGAGGGCCCCAAGGGCGGCCCCGGCATGCAGGAAATGCTCTACCCGACCAGCTACCTGAAGAGCATGGGCCTCGGCAAGGCCTGCGCCCTGGTCACCGACGGCCGCTTCTCGGGCGGCACCTCGGGCCTGTCCATCGGCCACGCCTCGCCGGAAGCGGCCGAAGGCGGCGCCATCGGGCTGGTGGAAGAGGGCGACATGATCGACATCGACATCCCCAACCGCACCATCGCCGTGCGCCTGTCCGACGAGGAACTGGCGCACCGTCGGGCGGCCATGGAGGCCAAGGGCGCGGCGGCGTGGAAGCCGGTGAAGCGGGAGCGTGTGGTCAGTCAGGCGCTGCGGGCGTATGCTGCCATGACCACCAGCGCGGCGCGTGGGGCGGTGCGCGACGTGAGCCAGCTCGAAAAGAGCTGAGCGCAGACAGGGAGGGGGCGCAAGTGGGTACTGCTGAGGTGCGGCCGATCGAGTGGACCGAAGACCTGAAGATCGGCATCCCGATCATCGATGCCGATCACAAGGTCCTGGTCTCGCTGCTGAACCAGGTGTTCGAGACGGTCGGTGACCGCGAGGAGAAGGCGACGCTCGGCAGCGTGCTGAACTCCCTCGTGGACTACACCGAGTACCACTTCGCCCGCGAGGAACGGCTGCAGGAGGTCGCCGGCTACGGCGGCCTCGCCGGCCACAAGGCGCTGCACCGTGACCTGACGGCCCAGGTGGTCGCCATCCGCACCCGCTTCGAGCAGGACCCGGAGAGCGTCCACGGCGAGGAAGTGCTCAACTTCCTGCGGTCCTGGCTGGTCGACCACATCAACGGCCACGACATGGCCTACCGCGGCGCCTGCGTCGGCAACGAGGTGGCGATCAAGGCCGCCACCGGCGTCGCCTTCGACCATGCCGAGGGCGACGATTACGAGGACGACGGCGCCCCGCTGGTGGACTGGGCGCGGGTGAAAGTGCTGGTGGTGGAAGACAACCGCAACTTCCAGATCATCATCCAGACCATCCTCAAGTCCCTCGGCGTGCGCGACATCACCATGGCCGGCAACGGCGAGGAAGGGCTGGCCGCCCTGGCGGCGGCGGTGCCCGACCTGGTGCTGTGCGACTGGCGCATGGAAGCCATGGACGGGATCGAGTTCGTGAGCCAGGCGCGGGCCGGCGGCTCGCAGGCCAAGATCATCATGATGTCCGGCTATTCCGACGACGACGTGCGCGACCGCGCCGTCGCGGCCGGGGTCGACGACTTCCTGGAAAAGCCCATCACCGCGCGCGGCTTCCTCGACGCCGCCACCAGCGCCCTCAGCCGCTGACGGCTGCCGCCACGGCTACCGCCACGGCCACGGCCACGGCCGCCGCTACACCGCTTCCGCCGCCCGCTGCAGGCTGTCCGCCGCATCCAGGCGGCGGCGGGCGGTGTCGTGGATGGCGGCCTTCAGCGACGGCGACGTGCGCGTCAGCGCGTCCAGGTCGCGGGCGTGCAGCTCCAGCAGCTGACAGAAGCACAGGGCCTCGATGTCGGCGCGCCGCGGCGCCTTGGTGAGCACCGCCAGTTCGCCGAAGAAATCGCCGGTGCCGAGGCGCACGGGGGCCGGTGCCACCTTGGCCTCGACTGCGCCCGAGGCGATGAAGTACATGGCCTCGCCGCGATCCCCCTTGCGCACCACCAGTTCCCCCGGCACGGCGAGGCGCGGCCGCAGGCGGCGGGCGACGGCGGCGAGGTCGGTCGGGCTCAGGCCGTCGAACAGCGGCATGCGGCGCAGCAGGACCGCCGGCTCCAGGTCCAGGTCCAGCGGCGGCCGGCGGGCGAGGGCGGCGGCGCGGGTCCGCAGGTCGGCGAGCAGGTCGCGGTGCACCTCGTGCCCGATGACGCCGTCGGCACGCAGGCGGCGGTATTCGCTTTCCTCGACGCGGCGGGCGGCGCGCTCCAGGTACTGCTGCTGCAGCGCCTGGAAGAAGCCGCCGTATTGCAGGCGCAGGGCGTCCAGCGCCTTCTCCACGCCCTCAGCCCGCGCGTCCAGCACCTGCACGCAAGCCGCCGCCGCCGCGCCGCCCATCACCGCCGCCAGCCGGTCGGCGGCGAAGGCGCGCAACTGGCGCAGGGTGGTCTGGGTCAGCAGCAGGGCCTCGGCGCGGTTGGCCAGTTCCGCGGCCAGCGGCCGGTCCCAGCCGAAGCGGCGCTGCAGCACCAGGGTCAGGCGGAAACGCGGCGAGAAGGCGAGGGCGGCCGTGCAGGCGGCGGCGTAGCCGTCGAGGCCGGTGGTCTTCAGGGCGTCTTCCAGCCGCGCCGTCTCGGCCATCAGGCGGCGGGCCATGCGGCCTGAGAGGATCCCGTCGCGGAACTGGGCGAGGGTATGCGCCGCCTCATGCCCGGTGACCATGAGCAGGCCGGCGCGCAGGCGTTCGTCGGTGCCGCCCTCGGGCGAGGCTTCCGCTTCGGCGGCGGCGAGGCGTTCGGTGTAGCGGGCGGCGACAGCGGCGGCGCGGGTGGGGTCGAGGCCGTAGTCCTCCGCCGCCTCGTCGATGCGGCCGCGCACCGTCGCCAGCGCCGCGGCGATGGCGCGGCCGCGCACGGCGGCATCGGCCGGCGACAGACGGTCGAGCCCGAGCCAGCGGATCAGCGGGCCGAGCAGGGGCGCGTTGACGAACAGGGTGAACAGCACGAAGGCGGTGGTCAGCACGGCGACGAAGTCGCGGGTCGCCGCCGGCACGCCCGGCGCCTCCACCACCGCCAGCGCGAGCGCCAGCGACACGGCGCCGCGCAGGCCGCCCCACAACACGACGGCGCGCAACGGCCGGCTGATGCCCTGGGCGAGGCCGAGGCGCGTCATCACCGGCAGCAGGCCGAACAGCACCAGCGCCCGCGCCGCCAACGCCGCCACCACGAGCACGGCCAGCAGCACCAGATCGGCACCGGTCATGGCGCGCAGCATTTCCGGCACCCGCAGGGTCGCCAGCACGAAGACGAGCGAACTGGCCCAGAAGCCCAACTGCTGCCACACGTCCACCAGACTGGTCCAGGTCTGCGCCGACATGCGGGTGCGGCCCTCGTAGCTCAGCACGAGCGCCAGCGTGACGACGGCGACGACGCCCGAGACGTGCAATTCGTGCTCGCCGACGATGAACACGAGGTAGGCGGCGGCGACCGTCGCCGTGATCTCGGCGAAGCGGTGGCCGCGCAGGGCGCTCACCAGCAGGAAGAGGGCGCGCCCGGCCAGCCAGCCGACGGCGAGCCCGCCGGCGAAGCCCCAGGCGAAGGCGCCCACGGCCGCCACCGGGTCGGGCTGGCGCTCGCCGGTCAGCATGCCGAGGAACAGGGTGAACAGCACGATGGCGGCGGCGTCGTTGAACAGGCTTTCGCCCTCGACCAGCAGGCTCAGGCGGTGCGGCACGCCGAGGTCGCGGAAGATGGCGACGACGGCCACCGGATCGGTGGTCGAGACGATGGCGGCCAGCAGCAGGCAGGCGATCAGCCCGACGTCGGACACGGCGGCGAGGCTGAGGCCGACGACGGCGGTAGAGACCACCACGGCGACCACCGCCAGCAGCAGGATGGGGGTGATGTCGTCCATCAGCCGGCGCACGTCGACCACCACGGCGGTCTCGAACAGCAGCACCGGCAGGAACAGGACGATGAAGGCGTCCGACGAGAGGTGGAAGGCGTCGAGGCCGGCGGCCAGCAGGCCGGGCGGCAGGGCCTCGGCGGCGACGCCGAGCACCATGCCGAACACGGCGAGGGCGAGCGAGAACGGCACGTTCAGGCGCGCCGCCGCCGGCACGAGCAGGATCACGAGGCCGAGCAGCCCCGCCACGCCCAGCACCGCCAGCTCGATGCCGCCCATCGCCATTCGTCGTCCCCCGTTCCACCCGCTTCCCCCGCGGGCGGCTCACCTTAGCGCGGCGCGTCCGGCGGGGGTAGGGCGGATGTTAGGGGTGGACGCCGCCGCCGGCGCCCTGTGATCGGAGGGGGCGCGGCTGCCGGTGTCAGACCTCGATCTCGGCCCAGATGGGGGTGTGGTCGGAGGCCTTCTCGCGGCCGCGCGGACCCTTGTCGATGACGCAGGCGCGCACCCGGTCGAGCGCCCGGCCGTCGAGCAGCAGGTGGTCGATGCGCAGGCCCAGGTCGCGCTGCCAGGCGCCCTGCTGGTAGTCCCAGAAGGTGTAGCGGTGCGGCTCCGGGTGCAGGGTGCGGTAGGTGTCGGTCAGGCCGAGCCACAGGAGGGCGCGGAAGGCGGCGCGGCTCTCCGGCCGGCACAGGGCGTCGTTGCTCCAGCCGTCGGGGTCGTAGACGTCGTCGTCCGTCGGGCAGACGTTGTAGTCGCCGCCCACCAAGAGCGGCATGTCGCTTTCCGTCAGCAGGCGCTGGACATGCAGGCGCAGGTTCTCCATCCACCGCAGCTTGTAGGGGAACTTCTCGGTGTCGACCGGATTGCCGTTGGGCACGTAGACCGAGGCGACGCGGATGCGGCCGTCCACCACCGCTTCCACATAGCGCGCCTGCTGGTCCTCGGGCTCGCCGGGCAGGCCGCGGCGCACCTCGGTCAGCGGGTGGCGCGACAGGATGGCGACGCCGTTGTAGCTCTTCTGGCCGCACACGGCGCAGTGCTCGTAGCCGGCGGCGCGGATCTCCATGAGCGGGAAGCCGTCGTCGACGGTCTTGATCTCCTGCAGCAGGGCCACGTCGGGCTGCGCCTCGGCCAGCCAGTCCGTCAGTTTCGGCAGGCGGGCCTTGATGGAGTTGACGTTCCAGGCGGCGATTTTGAGCATGGACTTGCTTCCGTTCGGCGTGGCAGGATGCGGTGTCGACGGTGGTAGCACAAAGCCCGGAACGGTGCCTACCGGGTAAGCCTCATGAACCGCCGCGACGGACCGCCCAGGGCAGGGTCCGCACCGGCTGCCCCGTCGACGACAGACGAGAGAGAGTCGAGGTCATCATGCTGACGGAGTTCGTCTCCGCGGGGCGTGTCGTCGTGCGCGCGGGCGCCGCGGCGGCTTTCCTGCTGCTCGCCGCCGCGCCTGCGGCACAGGCTTCCGCGGCGGCCGGCTGCCGCGCGGTGCCGCACGGTCCGGTGGAGACCGAAGTGGTGCTCGATCCCGGCCGCGTCGTGCTCGACGTCAGCCGCGACAAGATGCAGCTCACCACCCTGTTCCAGGGCAGCGACAACGCCCGCATGACCACCGGCGGCTGGACGACGGTGGGCCTGACGGAAAGCAGCCTGGAAGTGCGCACGGCGACGCGCACCGCCACCTGGCCGGCACCCGGCGGCGGCTGGTGCGCCCAGTTGCAGGGGGCGCGGGTGGAGATCGGTTATCCGGAACTGCGCGTCTACATCCCCGCCGACTTCCGGCCGGGCAGTTGCGCCTATACCACCGTGCACGACCACGAGTTGGAGCACGTCGCCATCACCCGCGAGGTGCTGATGCGCCATGCGCCGCACCTCGATCGCGCGGTACGGCGGGCGGGCGACGGCATGGGGGTGCGGTGGGCGGCCACGGCGCAGGAGGCCAAGAGCCTCGCGGCCGGCGTCATCAACGCCGCGCTGGCGCAGCCGCTGGAAGCGCTGCGGGCGGAGCACCGCCTGCGCAACGCCGCCATCGACACGGCCGACAACTACCACGGCCTGCAGCAGCGCTGCGACGCCTGGTGAGGCGGCGACGCCCGTCCCCGCGTCAGATCGCGAACGAGGATCCGCAGCCGCAGGTGGCGGTGGCGTTGGGGTTCTTCACCACGAAGGCGGCGCCCATGAGGTCTTCCACGTAATCGACCACCGAGCCCTGCAGCAGGTCGAGGCTCGCCTCGTCCACCACTAGGCGCACGCCGTGGAAGTCGCCCACGGTGTCGTCGTCGTTGACGGCGGCGTCGAGGTCGAAGCCGTACTGGAAGCCGGAGCAGCCGCCGCCCGACACGGTCAGGCGCAGCATCAGGCCCGGCTTGGCCTCCTGCGCGATCAGGGTGCGCACCCGGGCGGCCGCGGACTCGGTCATGGAGATGCCGGTGGCCGGGGCCAGGGTTTCGGTGTCGCTCATGGGTCTCGATCCTCTGGAACCTGGAGAGAGCGGGGGAGGGTGCGGTCGAGCGGAATCTAGGCCGCGCGCGCCTTTTCCGCAAGGTGGAACCATTCCAGGAAGGGGCGGTGTGCGGGAATGCCGCACCGCCGCACGGCGGTGGTTGCCAGGGTGGCGCGGCCCCTGTAGTGTCGCCGCCATGACGAGCACCCTGGCGCCCTTCGCCTGTGATCCGACCCGGTCGCGCGGGCGGCTTCATCCGGAGCCGCCGGCCGGCGCACGCTCGGATTTCCAGCGCGACCGCGACCGCATCATCCACTGCAACGCCTTCCGGCGGCTGAAGTACAAGACGCAGGTCTTCGTCTATCACGAGGGCGAGCACTACCGCACCCGCCTGACCCACAGCCTGGAGGTCAGCCAGGTCGCGCGCGCCATCTGCCGGATGATCGGCCTGAACGAGGATCTGGCGGAGGCGCTGGCGCTGGCCCACGACCTCGGCCACACGCCCTTCGGCCATGCCGGCGAGTTCGCCCTCCAGGATTGCCTCGCCGAGTACGACGGCTTCGACCACAATGCCCAGTCCCTGCGCATCGTCACCAAGCTGGAACGGCGCTACGCCGAGTTCGACGGCCTCAACCTGACGTGGGAGACGCTGGAAGGGCTGGTCAAGCACAACGGCCCGCTGGTCGGCCGCCCCGACAGCAAGCCGCTGCCCAAGGCCATCGTGGAATACTCGGAAGGCCAGGACCTGGAACTGCACACCTATGCCTCCGCCGAGGCGCAGGTGGCGGCGCTGTCCGACGACATCGCCTACAACGCCCACGACATCGAGGACGGGTTGCGCGCCGGCCTGTTCCGCATCGACGACTTGCTCGCCCTGCCGCTGGTCGGCCCCATCTTCCGCGAGGTGATGGCGCGCTATCCCGGCATCGACGAGCACCGCCTGATCTACGAAAGCTTCCGCCGCATCATCACCGTCATGGTGGACGACCTGGTGGCCGAAACCTCCCGCCGCATCGCCGAGGCCCGCCCGGAGCGGCCCGAGGACGTGCGGCTGCTCGGCCGGCCGCTGGTCGCTTTCTCCGACGAGATCGTGGCCCACGACAGGGCGCTGAAGGCGTTCCTGTTCCCCAACATGTACAGGCACTTCCGCGTCAACCGCATGACCTCCAAGGCCAAGCGGGTGGTGAAGGACCTGTTCGCCCTCTTCGTCGCCGAACCGAACCTGATGCCGCCCGACTGGCAGCTTCCGTGCGACGGCCCCCGCGGCCGCAAGACGGCCCGCCAGGTGGCCGACTACATCGCCGGGATGACGGATCGCTTCGCGCTCGACGAGCACACCAGATTGTTCGACCCATCGGTAAAACCATGAACCTTTTCAACGTCTACAAGGATCACATCGTCGCGGCGCTCGAAGCCCTGGTGGGCGCGGGCACTCTGCCGGCGGGGCTCGATTTCAGCCGCGTCACCGCCGAGCCGCCGCGCGACGCCAGCCACGGCGACATCGCCACCAACGCCGCCATGGTGCTGAGCAAGCCCGCCGGCCTCAAGCCGCGCGATCTGGCGGATGCGCTGGTCGCCAGGCTCGCCACCGTGCCGGGCGTGACGGAAGCCTCGGTCGCCGGGCCGGGCTTCATCAACCTGCGCCTGGACGAAGGCGTGTGGCGCGGCGTGCTGCGCGAGGTGCTGCGCCAGGGCGTGCGCTTCGGCGACAGCACCATGGGCAGCGGCCACAAGGTGAACGTGGAATACGTCTCGGCCAACCCCACCGGCCCCATGCACGTCGGCCACGGCCGCGGAGCGGTGGTGGGCGATGCGCTGGCACTGCTGCTGACCAAGGCGGGCTACGAGGTCTGCAAGGAATACTACATCAACGACGCCGGCGCGCAGGTCGACAAGCTGGCCGACGCGCTCTACGCCCGCTACCTCGTCGCCTGCGGGCGCGAGACGCAGGCGCAGTTCGACGCCAAGCTGGCGGCGAAGGAGATCGAGTACGGCGGCGACTATCTGGTGCCGCCGGCCGAGAAGCTGGCCGCCCGCGACGGCGCCAAGTGGGCCGACGTGGCCGAGGACGAGTGGCGCCCGGCGCTGCGGGCCTTCGGCATCGACGAGATGATGGCGCTGATCCGCGAAGATCTGGCCGTGCTCGGCGTGCATCACGACGTCTTCACCTCGGAGAAGGGCCTGGTCGACGCCGGCACCGTGCAGTCGGTGCTCGATGACCTGAAGGCGCGCGGCCTGATCTACGAAGGCGTGCTGGAGCCGCCCAAGGGCAAGCTGCCCGACGACTGGGAACCGCGCCCGCAGACCCTGTTCAAGGCCACCGACTTCGGCGACGAGGTCGACCGCGCCCTGATGAAGAGCGACGGCAGCTTCACCTATTTCGCGTCCGACATCGCCTATCACCGCGACAAGTACCTGCGCGGCTATCGCACCCTCATCGACGTGTGGGGCGCCGACCACGGCGGCTACGTCAAGCGCGTGGCGGCGGCGGTGAAGGCCGTCTCGGCCGGCGAGGCGACGCTCGACGTCAAGCTCTGCCAGCTGGTCAAGCTGATGGACAACGGCGAGCCCGTGAAAATGTCCAAGCGCGCCGGCACCTTCATCACCCTGCGCGAAGTGGTGGACGAGCTGAACGAGCGCAGCGGCGGCAAGGGCAAGGATCTCGTCCGCTTCATCATCCTGACCCGCAAGAACGACGCGCCGCTCGAGTTCGATTACTCGAAGGTCCTGGAGCAGTCCAAGGACAACCCGGTGTTCTACGTGCAGTATGCTCACGCCCGCGCCCGCTCGGTGCTGCGCCATGCGGCGGCCGACATGTTCGACGACGCGACGGTGACGGCCGAGGCGCTTGCCGGCGCGCCGGTGGAGCGGCTGGTGGACCCCGACGAGATGGCGCTGATCCGCACGCTCGCCGGCTGGCCGCGCCTGCTGGAAAGTGCCGCGGAGGCGCACGAGCCGCACCGCGTCGCCTACTACCTGAACGACGTCGCGGCCGGCTTCCACGGCCTGTGGAACAAGGGCAAGGATCACACCGAACTGCGCTTCCTGCTGCCCGAGGATCGCGAGCTGAGCCTTGCGCGCCTTGCGCTTGTGCAGGGCGTGGCGACGGTGATAGCGTCTGGCCTCGCAGTCTTCGGTGTGGATCCTGTTGAGGAGATGCGGTAATGGCCCCCAGCGAACGCAAGGAGCCCGGCCTCGGCGCGCCCAGATCGGGGTCCGGGTCCGACGGCACTGACGACGACGATTTCCTGAACCTGATCCCCGATCGTCTGGCGCCGCGCGCCACCCAGGCCGACCCCGCCGACCCCGCCGACGACTTCGGCCCCGAGGACGAGTTCGATCCGCCGCCGGCGCCCGCGAGTGCGGCGCCGCGCGCCCGCCTGTCGGCCGGCCCGGCGGTGGACGACGACGTCGAGGACGAGCCCGAGGACTACGACGACGAGCCCGAGAGCCGCTCCGGCGGCTCGCGCGGCGTGATGATCGCCGTGGTGGTGGGCGCCGTCGCCGCCGGCATCGCCGGCTGGTACCTGTTCCTAAAGCCCGAGCCCGAGCAGACCGTGGCGCAGACGCCGGTGATCGCCGCCGACGGCCAGCCCTACAAGGTGCGGCCGGCCGATCCGGGCGGCATGCAGGTGCCCAACACCGACAAGATGGTCTACGACCGCCTGGGCCAGAACAGCCAGGCCGAGGGTGGTGTCGAGAACCTGCTGGCGCAGCCGGCGGCACCGACCGCCCCGCCGCCGCCGTCGGAGCCCGTCGCCGAGGAACAGCCCGCCGAGCCCGCGCCGGTGCCGGAGCAGCAGGTGGCCACGGCCCCCACGCCGCAGCCCGTGCCGACGCCGCCGGCGCCGGTGGTGACCGCCCCGGCGCAGCCCACGCCGGCGCCGCAGGCCCAGGCCCCCGCCGCTCCGGCCCCGACGCCCGCCCCGGCCCCCAAGCCGGCTCCGGCGCCTGCGCCGCAGCCGCAGGTGGCTGCCGTGACTCCCGCGCCGGCCCCGGCTCCGGTCGCTGCGGCGCCCGCCGGCGGTGGCAGCATGATGGTGCAGCTGGCGGCCCTGAAGGACGAGGCCTCGGCCCGCGCCGCCTGGAACCAGGCGGTGGCGGCCAACAAGGATCTGCTCGGCAACCTGAACATGGACATCCAGCGCGCCGACCTGGGCGCCAAGGGCGTGTTCTACCGCGTGCGTGCCAAGGGTCTCGCCTCGGCGGCCGAAGCCAAGGCGCTGTGCGACAAGCTGGCGGCACGGAAGGTCGGCTGCATTGTTGTCCGTTAAGGCCCCGCTCGCCGCCATCTTCGGGCTGTCGGGGCCGCGGCTGACGGCGGAGGAGCGCGCCTTCTTCGCCGACGCCGACCCCTACGGCTTCATCCTGTTCGCCCGCAACGTGGAAACGCCGGAGCAGGTCGCCTCCCTGGTGGCCGACCTGCGCGGCTGCGTCGGCCGCGAGGCGCCGGTGCTCATCGACCAGGAGGGCGGCCGGGTTCGCCGCCTGCGTCCGCCGCACTGGCGCGACGCCCCCTCCATGGCGCCCTTCGTAGAGCTTTACGCCCGCGACCCGAAGGCGGCGGCCGATGCCGTGCGCCTGAACGCCCGCCTGCTGGCGGTGGAGCTGGCGGCGCTCGGCATCGACGTCGACTGCTACCCGCTCGCCGACGTGCCGGTGCAGGGCTCGCACGACATCATCGGCGACCGCGCCTTCGGGCACGATCCGGCGGTGGTGTCGCATCTGGCGTCCATCGCCTGCGCCGGGCTGCTCGACGGCGGCGTCATGCCGGTGGTCAAGCACATCCCCGGCCACGGCCGCGCCGTCGCCGACAGCCACCTCGACCTGCCGGTGGTCGACGCCTCGCTGGAGGAGCTGCGCGCCACCGACTTCGTGCCCTTCCGCGCCCTCAAGGATGCGCCCTACGGCATGACGGCCCATATCGTCTACACGGCGCTCGACGCCCATCGCCCGGCCACCACCTCGCCGGCGGTGATCGGCGGGATCGTGCGCGGCGAACTGGGCTTCGAAGGGCTGCTGATGACCGACGACCTGTCCATGAAGGCGCTGACCGGCCGGTTCCAGGACCGCGCCGCCGACAGCCTCGCGGCGGGCTGCGACCTCGTGCTCCACTGCAACGGCGACCGGGACGAAATGACCGCCGTCGCCGAGGGCTGCCGGCCGCTCGACACCGCCGGGCAACTGCGTGCCGCGCGCCTCGGCCGTTTCCGCGAGCAGCGCCTCGCCCGGCTGGACGCGGCGGAGACGCTGGCCGAGCTGGACCGCCTGTTGCGGGCGGCCTGATCATGGACGGTTTCATGGGCGATGCCTTCGGGTGGATCGGCGTGGCCTCCACCTGGGTCCTGCCGGTCCTCTTCGCCGTCACCTTTCACGAGGCGGCGCACGGCTGGGTGGCCGACAAGCTGGGCGACCCGACGGCGCGGCTGGCCGGGCGCATCTCGGCCAATCCGCTGCGCCACGTCGACCCCTTCGGCACGGTGATCCTGCCGGCGCTGCTGCTGCTCCTGCGCGCACCCTTCCTGTTCGGCTGGGCCAAGCCGGTGCCGGTGGACTTCCGCAACCTGCGCAACCCGCGCCGCGACATGGTGCTGGTGGCGGCGGCGGGGCCGGGGTCCAACCTGATCATGGCGTCCATCGCCACGGCGCTCATCTATACCGTGCCGCTGATGCCGCACGCCGCCGCCGAGTGGTGGTACCTGAACCTCATCAACGCCATGACCATCAACCTCGTGCTCATGGCGTTCAACCTGATCCCGCTGCCGCCGCTGGACGGCGGGCGCATCGCCGTCGGCCTGCTGCCGCGGCCGCTCGCCGTCCGGCTGGCGCGCACCGAGCGCTTCGGCATCCTCATCCTGCTCGGCCTGCTGTTCCTTCTGCCCTTGATCGGCGGCCAGATCGGGTATGATCTGAACGTGCTGTCGTGGATCGTCGGGGTGCCGGTGCAGGCCATGATGCGCGTGCTGCTCACCGTCTTCGGACTCGTGTAAGGGCCGACCATGGCCGATCCGGTGCCCTTCGAGGAAGACCCGCCGCGGCGGGCCGGCCCCGCCGCCGACGGCGCGGCGGAGGAGGGCGACGGGCTGGCCGCGCTCATGCTCGATCTGGACGGCTTCGAAGGCCCCATCGACCTGCTGCTGACGCTCGCCCGCGACCAGAAGGTCGACCTGCTCAATATCTCCATCCTGGCGCTGGCGGAGCAGTACCTGACCTTCGTCCATGCGGTGCGTGAACAGCACCTGGAACTGGCCGCCGATTACCTCGTGATGGCGGCGTGGCTCGCCTATCTGAAGTCGCGCCTGCTGCTGCCGCCCGAGGAGAAGGACGAGGAGCCCTCGGGCGAGGAACTGGCCGCCGCCCTGCAATTCCAGCTGCGCCGCCTGGAGGCCATGCAGGACGCCGGCGAGAAGTTCCTGGAGATGCCGCGCGTCGGCCAGCGCCGCTTCGTCCGCGGCGCGCCCGAGGATGTCGGCGGCGTGTCGCGCTCGGTCTACGACGTCACGCTCTACGACCTGTTGCGCGCCTACGCCGACCACAAGAAGCGCACCACCAAGATCGAGTTCGAGATCGAGCCGCTGACGCTCTATTCGGTGGACGACGCCATCAAGCGGCTGGAGGCCATGCTGGGCGCCATTCCCGACTGGAGCGCGCTGGCCGACTTCCTGCCCACCGGCATCGGCGAGCCGCTCATGCGCCGCTCCGCCATGTGCGCCCATTTCATCGCGACGCTGGAACTGTGCAAGCAGGGCAAGCTGGAGGTCCGCCAGGATGGCGGCTTCTACTCGCCCATCCGCATCCGCCCGCCGCGCACCCCGCGCATCGAGGAGGTCTGACCCGTGGACGACACCCCCGACCTGGACGTGCTCGACGATTCGCCCGGCCCCGCCGCCGCGCCGGTGGCCGCTCCCGGCGCCCGGCAGGGGTCGCTCGACGTCGACTTCGACCACGCCGTGCGCATCGTCGAGGCCCTGGTCTTCGCCGCCGCCGAGCCCGTGTCGGTGGAAGGCCTGAAGGAGAAGCTGCCGGCCGGCATCGACGTGAAGAAGGTGCTGGCGACCCTGCAGGAGCAGTACCGCGGCCGTGGCGTGCAGCTGTTCCAGGCCGGCGGCCACTGGGCCTTCCGCACGGCCCCCGACCTGGTGGAGCACCTGAAGACCGACGCGGTGGAGACCCGCCGCCTGTCGCGCGCCGCCGTCGAGACGCTGGCCATCATCGCCTACCACCAGCCCGTCACCCGCGGCGAGATCGAGGAGATCCGCGGCGTCGCCCTGTCCAAGGGCACCATGGACACCCTGCTGGAAGCCGGCTGGATCCGCCCGCGCGGCCGTCGCGCCACCCCCGGCCGGCCGCTCACCTGGGGCACCACCGACCGCTTCCTCGACCATTTCGGCCTGGAGACCGTGAAGGATCTGCCGGGCATCGAGGAACTGAAGGCCGCCGGCCTGCTCGACGCCCGCCCCGCCATCGCCGCCTACGGCGCCCGCGCCCACGACACCGGCGAGTTCGTCGATACAGACGCGCCGGACGAGCCCGAAGACCAGCTCGACATGCTCGGCGACGACGAGTAGCCGGGCCAGCCTTCAACACCACACGGCGACTAAGGTCTTGAAATTGAGAATGGCTTGCACCAAAGTGACGGGATGCGCCGGCGCCGGTGGGCCGCGGCGCCTCTGAACAGGCCGCAGAAAGGGTCGTCGAGCATCGTGTCGCAGGTGCAGCAGGTCAGCGTTCCAGACTACGTCGGCAAGCCCGAAGCGGGAGCGGCGGTGCGCAGTCGCCGCCGGGCCACCGGCAGCCGCTGGTGGAGCGTCGCCGTGCTGCTGGTGGCGGGGCTCATCGCCCTGCCGGTGCTGGTGGTCTTCGCCCACGTCTTCGTGCCGACCGGCGACGTCTGGAGCCACCTCGCCGACACCGTGCTGTCGCGCTACATTCTCAACTCCATCGGCCTCATGGTGGGCGTCGGGGCGGGGGTGCTGCTGATCGGCGTGTCGACCGCCTGGCTCGTCACCATGTGCCGCTTCCCCGGCGCGCGCATGTTCGAGTGGGCGCTGCTGCTGCCGCTGGCGGTGCCGGCCTACGTCATCGCCTATACCTACACCGGCCTGCTCGACTTCGCCGGCCCGGTGCAGACGGCCCTGCGCGAGGTGTTCGGCTGGACCAGCCGACGCGACTACTGGTTCCCCGAGCTGCGCTCGCTCGGCGGCGCAATCGCCATGATGAGCCTCGTGCTCTACCCCTATGTCTACATGATGGCGCGGGCCGCCTTCCTGGAGCAGTCGGTCTGCGCCATGGAGGCGAGCCGGGTGCTCGGCTGCGGCCGGTGGAAGAGCTTCTTCCGTGTCGCCCTGCCCATGGCGCGGCCGGCCATCGTGGCGGGCACCGCGCTGGCGCTCATGGAGACGCTGAACGACTTCGGCACCGTCGCCTATTTCGCCGTCGACACCTTCACGACGGGCATCTACCGCACCTGGTTCGGCCTCGGCAACGCCGCCGCCGCGGCGCAGCTGGGTGCGGTGCTCATGCTGTTCATCTTCGCCCTGGTGCTCATGGAGCGGTGGTCGCGCGGGCGGGCCAGCTACCAGCACATGTCCACCCGCATCCGCGCCTTGCCGCGCATCCCCCTGACCGGCTGGAAGGCGGCTGCCGCCGTGGTGGGCTGTGCCCTGCCGCTGGTGCTCGGCTTCGTGGTGCCGTCGTGGGTGCTGGCGCTGTGGGCGGTGGACACCTGGGGCGAGGTCATGGCCGGCGGGCGGTTCTGGGACCGGGCGCTCAACAGCTTCACGCTGGCAGGCACGGCGGCCGTCGCCGCCGCCGCCATCGGCCTGCTGCTCGCCTACGGCCAGCGCATGCGCAAGAGCCCCGCGACGCTCGCCGCCGTGCGGGTGGCGAGCCTCGGCTACGCCGTGCCGGGCTCGGTGATCGCCGTCGGCGTGCTGGTGCCGCTGACGTCCTTCGACAACACCCTGGACGCCTGGATGAAGGCGACCTTCGGCATCGGCACCGGGCTGCTGCTCACCGGCACCATGGCGGCGCTGATCTACGCCTACCTCGTGCGCTTCCTGGCGGTGTCGTACAATGCCGTGGAGGCCTCGCTCGGCAAGGTGACGGCCAACCTGGAAGGGGCCTCGCGCACCCTCGGCCACGGGCCGCTGTCGACCCTGCGCCGCGTCCACCTGCCCATGATCCGCGGCAGCATCCTGACCGCCGCCCTGCTGGTCTTCGTCGACGTGATGAAGGAACTGCCGGCGACGCTCATCATGCGGCCCTTCAACTTCGATACCCTGGCCGTGCGCGCCTACGAACTGGCGACCGACGAACGCCTCGCCGAGGCGGCGCCGGCGGCCCTCGCCATCGTTGCCGTCGGCATCGTGCCGGTGGTACTCCTCAGCCTCGCCATCGCCCGGTCGCGGCCGGGCAGCGCCCGCCAGTGACAGCCAACCCCGAGGACCGCCGCCCATGAGGATCGACCCCATCCGTCCCGTGTCCCTGCGCGGCGAGGTCGACCCCGACAAGGCAGGCCTCGTGCTTCAGGGCGTGCGCCATTCCTACGGCGGCGAGCCGGTGGTGGACGGCGTGTCGCTGACCGTCGGCCCCGGTGAATTGCTGTGCCTGCTCGGCCCCTCGGGCTGCGGCAAGACCACCACGCTGCGCATCTGCGCCGGCCTGGAGGCGCCGACCGAGGGCGAGGTGCGGGTGGCCGGCATGCTGGTCGCCGACCGTCAGAGCTTCGTGCCGCCGGAGCGCCGCAACGTCGGCTTCCTGTTCCAGGACTACGCCCTGTTCCCGCATCTTTCGGTGGAAGAGAACGTCGTCTTCGGTCTCGAAGGGATGCCCCGAAAGAAAAAGCAGGAACGCGCCCGCGAAGTTCTTTCGCAGGTCGGCATGGCCGACTATATCCAGGCCTACCCGCATACCCTGTCGGGCGGCCAGCAGCAGCGCGTCGGCCTGGCCCGCGCGCTGGCGCCGGAGCCGAAGCTGATGCTGCTCGACGAGCCGTTCTCCGGCCTCGACCGCCGGCTGCGCGATCAGGTGCGGGACGAGACGCTGCACGTGCTGAAGGCGAGCGGGGTGGCGACCGTGATGGTCACCCACGACCCCGAGGAAGCGATGTTCATGGCCGACGCCATCGCGCTCATGAACCGCGGCCGCATCGTGCAGATGGGATCGCCGGTGGAGCTGTACTGCTATCCGAAGACGGCCTTCGCGGCCCGCTTCTTCGGCGAAGTCAACGAGTTCGCCGCCCGCGTCGGGGCGGGCGGGCAGGTGGAGACGCCGCTCGGCCCGCTCGACGGCCGGGGGCTGATCTCCGGGGCCGCCGCCACCGTGATGGTGCGGCCCGAAGCGCTGAAACTGGCGGCCATCGAGGACGGTGCGTCGCCCGACGTGGTCGGCCGGGTGCTCGCCTCGCGCATGCTCGGCCGTACCAGCCTCGTCCACTTGCAGGTGGAGACGCCGGACGGGGCCGGCCTGCACCTGCACGCGCGGGTGCCGGGACGCTACCTTCCGCCGCCCGAAGAACGGCTGGAAGTGTCGCTCGACCGCAGTCTTGCCTTCGTCTATCCGGCGGGCCAGGACTGACACAAATCGGCAATCGCCCCGCGTGTTGCGGTGGCCTGGGGTTTCTGCGATGATCCGCGAACCTTGACGCGGCGCAGACAAGTCAGTTTCGGAGATATGGTCTATGGGTACTTTCAGCATCTGGCACTGGATCATCGTTCTGCTGGTGGTCCTGGTCCTGTTCGGCGCCGGCAAGATTCCGCGGCTCATGGGTGACGTCGCCAAGGGCGTGAACGCCTTCAAGAAGGGTCTGAAGGAAGGCGACGACACCGACGACGCCTCCGCCACGACCACCGAGCGCAAGTCCATCGAGGGCGGTGCCGCCACCACCTCCAACACCACCGGCGCCGCGCCGGTGAACAAGGAGCGCGACGAGGCGGGCGCCAAGGGCTGATCCCGCAGCCGCGTGCGGCGGCGCGCCCGCGAGGCTGCGCCGCCGACGCCTTCGACCCTTATCCGAAGGTTTCCTGAATGTTCGACCTCGGCTGGGATGAACTCGGCCTGATCATCGTGCTGGCGGTGATCATCCTCGGTCCCAAGGAACTTCCGACGGCCCTGCGCACGCTGGGCCGCTGGACCCGCCGCATCCGCGGCATGGCGCGCGAGTTCCAGCGCCACATCGACGACGTCGTCCGCGAGGCGGAACTGGAAGAGGTGCGCGACGGCCTGAAGAAGGCGCGCACCATGGATTTTGGCCGCGAAATCGAAAAGCAGGTCGACCCGACCGGCGACTTCACCAAAGACCTGAACGAGGCCCGCAAGGACCTCGATCTCAACACCGTGCCGCGCCAGGCGGCGAAGGCGGCGGAAGCGCGGCCGACCGACGACCCGGCGCGTCCGGTGGCGGACATGGCGCCCGCCCAGGCGCCGGCTTCGGCCGCACCCCCCGCCGCCGCGCCTGCTTCGGCTCCGGCCGCGCCGGCGGCGGACGAGCCGCGGCGCATCGCCGGCGGCGAAGGGGGCGCCTGATCCATGGCCGTCGTGCGGGACGATCCCGAACAGAACAAGATGCCGCTGCTCGAGCACCTGCTGGAGCTGCGCAAGCGGCTGCTCTATTGCGCCGTCACCTTCATCGTGGCGTTCTTCGGCTGCTACTTCGTGGCCGAATACATCTACGGCTTCCTGGTGCAGCCGCTGGCCGACATCATGCACGAGGTCGGCGGCAGCCAGCGCATGATCTACACGGCGCTGACGGAAGCCTTCTTCACCTACATCAAGGTCGGGGCCTTCGGCGCCGCCGTCATCGGCTTCCCGGTGTTCGCCTGGCAGCTGTGGCGGTTCGTCGCGCCGGGCCTGTACCGTCACGAGAAGAAGGCCTTCCTGCCGTTCCTGTTCATGAGCCCGGTGCTGTTCGCCATCGGCGCGGCGCTGGTCTATTACTTCATCATCCCCATGGCGTGGCGCTTCCTGCTCGGCTTCCAGACTTCGGGATCCGAGACGGTGCTGCCCATCGAGCTGGAAGCCAAGGTCGGGGAATACCTCGGCCTGGTGATGAAGCTGATCCTCGCCTTCGGCGTCAGCTTCCAGCTGCCCGTGGTGCTGACCCTGCTGGCACGCGCCGGCGTGGTGACGGCGGACGGCTTGAAGAGCAAGCGCAAGTACGCCATCGTAGGCGTCTTCATCTTCGCCGCCATCATGACGCCGCCCGACGTCATCAGCCAGGTCGGCCTTGCCCTGCCGCTCATCGCGCTTTACGAGATATCGATCATCACGGTCGGCCTCATGCAGCGCAAACGGCAGGAGGCGCTGGAGGAAGAGGAAGACCCCGAGGCCCTGGCCGACGGCGTCGACGAGACCGATTTCAACCAGTCGTGAGGCCGCGCGAGCGGCCTCACCGGCTTCGTTCATGGCATTGATTTCAGAGAAGAAAGACCGGACGCGCTCATGCTCGACGTCAAATGGATCCGCGACAACCCTGAGGCTTTCGATGAGGGTCTGGCCCGCCGCGGCCTGAGCCCCCTGTCGGCCCGGATTCAGGAGATCGACGCCCGCCGCCGGGCCCTGCAGACCGAGATGCAGGACCTGCAGGCGCGGCGCAACGAGGCGTCCAAGCAGATCGGCAAGATCAAGTCGCAGGGCGGCGACGCCAGCGCGATCATGGAAGAGGTGGCGGCCTTCAAGGGCAAGCTCGCTGAAGCGGAAGAGGCCGAGAAGGCCGCCGCCGCCGAGATCGACGTCCTGCTCATGGCGCTGCCGAACATTCCGGCCGACGACGTGCCGGCGGGCAAGGACGAGACCGAGAACGTCGAGATCCGCACCTGGGGCACGCCGCGCGCCTTCGACTTCGATCCCAAGGAGCACGACGCGCTCGGCACCGGCCTCGGCCTCATGGACTTCGAGACGGCGGCCGGCCTGTCGGGCGCCCGCTTCGTGGTGCTGAAGGGCAAGCTGGCGCGCCTGGAACGGGCGCTGGCGCAGTTCATGCTGGATCTGCACACCGGCGAGCACGGCTATACGGAAATGAACACGCCCGTGCTGGTGCGCGACGAGCCGCTCTACGGCACCGGCCAGCTGCCCAAGTTCGCCGAGGACCTGTTCCGCACCGAAGATGGCCGCTGGCTCATCCCGACCGCCGAGGTGACGCTCACCAACACCGTCGCCGACCAGATCCTGACGGAAGACACGCTGCCCATCCGCATGACCGCCTTCACGCTCTGCTTCCGCTCGGAAGCGGGTGCGGCGGGCAAGGACACGCGCGGCATGATCCGCCAGCATCAGTTCGAGAAGGTGGAACTGGTCTCCATCGCCCACCCCGACCACAGCGACGCCGAGCACGAGCGCATGACCCAGTGCGCCGAGGAAGTGCTCAAGCGCCTGAACCTGCCGTATCGCGTCGTCGCCCTGTGCACCGGCGACATGGGCTTCTCGGCCCGCAAGACATACGACATCGAGGTCTGGCTGCCGGGGCAGGGGCGCTACCGCGAGATCAGCTCGTGCTCCAACACCGGTGACTTCCAGGCGCGCCGCATGAAGGCCCGCTTCCGCCCCGAGGGCGAGAAGGGCACTCGCTTCGTGCACACGCTGAACGGCTCGGCGCTGGCGGTCGGCCGCTGCATGGTGGCGGTGCTGGAGAACTACCAGCAGGCCGACGGCTCCATCGTGGTGCCCGAGGCGCTGCGCCCCTACATGGGCGGCGTGGAGGTGATCGCCGCCGATGTTTGAGCCCGTCACCGATCTGTCGACCGCCCGCATCCTCGTCTCCAACGACGACGGCATCCATGCGCCGGGCATCGCCCTGCTGGAGGAGATCGCGCTCTCCCTCAGCGACGACGTTTGGGTGGTGGCGCCGGAAACGGAACAGAGCGGCACGGCCCACTCGCTGACGCTGCATCATCCGCTGCGTTATCGTCAGGTGGCGGAGAAGCGCTTCGCCGTCGACGGCACGCCGACCGACAGCGTGCTGCTGGCCGTCAACAAGCTGGTGCCCGACCGCAAGCCGACGCTGCTGCTGTCGGGCATCAACCGCGGTGCCAACCTGGGTGACGACGTGACCTATTCGGGCACCATCGCCGCCGCCATCGAGGGCACGCTGCTCGGCGTGCCGTCCATCGCCCTCAGCCAGATCTTCCGCCACCCCGACCCGGTGCCGTGGGAGACGGCGCGCGCCCATGCGGCGCGGGTGATACGCGCGTGCTGCGCCCAGGGCTGGGCGCGCAACGTGACCATCAACGTCAACTTCCCCAACTGCGCCCCCGACGCGGTGGCCGGCGTGGAAGTGGTGCGCCAGGGCAAGCGCAAGCTCGGCGACGGGCTCATCGAGCGGCACGACCCGCGCGGCCGCCCCTATGTCTGGATCGGCCCCCAGCGCAACGAGGAAACCACCGTCGTCGGCACCGACATCGAGGCGGTGGGGCGCAACGTGGTGTCCGTCACGCCCTTGTGCGTCGACCTGACCCACGAACCCACCATGCTGGCCCTCAAGCAGGTGCTGCGATGATGGATCAGAGCCACAAGGCGCAGCTCGTCATGGAGCTGCGCCGCCAGGGCGTCGATCCGCGGGTGATGACGGTGCTGGAGGCCATCCCGCGCGAGGTCTTCGTCGAGGCGGTGTACCAGAGCCAGGCCTGGGCCAACCGGGCGCTGCCCATCGGCTGCGACCAGACCATCAGCCAGCCCATCGTCGTCGGCCTGATGACGTCGGCGCTGGAGGTCGGGCCACGCATGAAGGTGCTGGAGGTCGGCACCGGGTCGGGCTATCAGGCGGCGGTGCTGTCGCGCCTCTGCCGGCGGCTCTACAGCATCGAGCGACATCGGCCGCTCAGCCGGGTGGCGGAGCAGCGCTTCCACCAGCTCGGCCTGCACAACATCACCACCATGGTCGGCGACGGCACCCGCGGCTGGCCTGAACAGGCGCCTTTCGACCGCATCATGGTGACGGCGGCGGCCTTCCGCGAGATCCCGCAGGCGCTGCTCGACCAGTTGAAGCCGGGCGGCATCCTGGTGCTGCCCATCGGCTACGAGCCGGGCACCGACCAGGAACTCATCAAGGTCGTGAAGCCCGAGGAGGAGGGCGCCGAGCCGGTGGTGACGCATCTCTTCCCCGTGCGCTTCGTGCCGCTGGTGGAGGGGCTGCCGGTCGGCAACGGCTGATCAGCGGCACTGCACCATTGAGCGACGCGGCAACCCCGTATAGGCTGGCGGCCATGAGGATGAGGGGGTTCATCATGCGCCGCGGACGCCGCGCCGTTCTCCTGGCCGCAGCCATGGCGGCCGGGCTGGCGGGCTGCACGCAGTGGGACGCCCAGCCGGAATACAACTCCGTCTTCCATCCCACCGGCCGCGGCACCGGCGCGCCGGTGCGAGACGTGCCGCCGGAAGTGACGGTGAAGCGCGGCGACACCGTCTACGGCATCGCCCGCACCTACGGCGTACCCATGCGCCAGCTCATGGAAATGAACCGCCTCGCGCCGCCCTACACGCTTTACGTCGGGCAGGTGCTGCGCATGCCGGCGCAGCAGGTCTACGTGGTGCAGCCGGGCGACACGCTCTACGGCATCTCGCGCGCCCATGCGGTGGACATGAACGCGCTCGCCCGCACCAACCGCCTCGGGCCGCCCTACGTCATCACCCAGGGCCAGCGCCTGGTGCTGCCCGGCACGGTGCAGGCCATGGCTGCGGACCGGGCGGAACCGGAGCCGCGCCCGCCGGTGCTGGTGGAAAAGACCGACCCCGGCAGTTCGTCCGCCGCGCCCGCGCCGCCGGTGGTGGCGCAAGGCCCGGCCGCGCCGGCACCGACCACCGCTCCGCCGCCGTCCGCAACCACCGCCCCGGCGGCGCCGGCCGAGCCGCCCAAGGTGGCGGCGGCTCCGCCCAAGCCGGCCCCGGTCGGTGAACCGCCCGCCCGCTCCGGCGGCCGCTTCGCGTGGCCCGTGAAGGGGCCGGTGATCGCCGGCTTCGGCCCCGCCGGCAAGGGCCTGCACAACGACGGCGTCAACATCCTGGTGCCCGAGGGCACGCCGGTGAAGGCGGCCGAGAACGGCGTCGTGGTCTACGCCGGCAACGAGCTGAAGGGCTTCGGCAACCTGCTGCTGCTCAAGCACGATGGCGGCTGGATGACGGCCTACGCCCACAACAGCCAGCTCATCGCCCAGCGCGGCGCGACGGTGAAGAAGGGCGAGGTCATCGCCAAGTCCGGCGCCACGGGCAACGTCGACCGCCCGCAGGTGCACTTCGAACTGCGCAAGGGCTCCAAGGCGGTGGACCCGGTGAAGTACCTGGACGGCTCCGCCGACCTGGCGGCGCGGTAGGGCAGGGCGGGGCGCCTGGGCCGGCGGCACGGGCGATTACCGGCGCCTTTTCAACACGTTGTCATGCCCGGTCTCCTAGCCGGGCGTGCACGGCGTGCACCGCGCCGGCCGCTTCGGGGCTGTCTCCACGGCGGCCGTCCGGGGCGCCGTGGAGGGCCGGGTCAAGCCCGGCCATGACAATTCTGCCTTCTGAATCAAGCGCTTGTCATGCCCGGCCACCGAGCCGGGTATCCACGGCATGCACGGCGTCGGCCGTTCCTGGGCTGTCTCCACGGCGGCCGCCCGGGGCCGTGGATGGCCGGATCAAGCCCGGCCATGACAATTTTCTCTGTCTTTTCAATTGCTTGTCATGCCCGGCCACCGAGCCGGGCATCCACGGCGTGCACCGCGCCGGCCGCTTCGGGGCTGTCTCCGCGGCGGCTGACAGGGGCGCCGTGGATGGCCGGGTCAAGCCCGGCCATGACATTTTCAGAGGATGTTCAGTGGGTTATGGCGCCCACCCCCTCACGCCTTCCGGCCGAGGCGGCGCATGTTGGCGGTGGTGCGCTTGTGGTAGGGCGCCAGCATGCCGCCGTAGCCGCTGACGCCGAGCGTCGCGAGGCGGGTCCAGGCGTCGAGGCCGCCGGTCCAGCTGTCGACCGTCCATAGGCGCATCGCTTCGGCCTGCATGCCCATCATGGCCTTGGAGGCGGCGCCCGCCCATTCGCCGGCGGCGGCCATCTTTTCGGTCACCATGCGGGTATTCTCGGCGGTGTCGTGGGGCTGCCAGCCGCCCCAGGCGGCGGCCATGGAGGTGGTGCGGAAGCCGATGGTGACGGCGGCGGCCGACAGCATCTCCGCCGACTTCACCGCCGCGCGGAAGGCGTCGAGGCCGAACAGGGGAACGGTGGCGGCGGCGGACGGTCTACGGGGCATGCGGGCGGCTCCTCGGTGGTCGCGGTTGCAGTGCAGCAACGCGCGACCAGCCTGGAAGGAGGCGTCGGCCCGATGCCTTGGTGAGTGGCTCAGAAATCGTCGTCGTCGTCCACGGCGGAGGCCATGCCGCCGCCGCCCATGCCACCGCCGTAGGTGGCGGCCGAGACCAGGATTTCGCGCTTGCCGACGTGGTTGGCGGGGCTGACGACGCCCTCGTTCTCCATGCGCTCCACGAGGCGGGCGGACCGGTTGTAGCCGATCTGCAGGTGGCGCTGGATGAAGCTGACCGACACCTTCTGCTCGCGCAGCACCAGGGCGAGGGCCTGGTCGTAGAGGTCGTCGCCGGAGGAGGGGATGTTCTCGAGCCCGACGGCGCCGCCGCCGCCCGAACCGCCGCCCTCGTAGCCGAGGCCGTCGCCGTCCAGGTCGTCGTCTTCGGTCACCGTGTGCAGGTATTCGGGCTCGCCGCGGTCCTTGAGGAAGCGCACCACCTTCTCCACCTCGTGGTCGGCGACGAAGGCGCCGTGCACGCGGGTGATGCGGCCGCCGGCGGCCATGTAGAGCATGTCGCCCTGGCCGAGCAACTGCTCGGCGCCGGCCTCGCCCAGGATGGTGCGGCTGTCGATCTTGCTCGTCACCATGAAGGAGATGCGGGTCGGGAAGTTGGCCTTGATGGTGCCGGTGATGACGTCCACCGACGGGCGCTGCGTCGCCATGATGAGGTGGATGCCGGCGGCGCGGGCCATCTGGGCGAGGCGCTGGATGGCGGCCTCGATCTCCTTGCCGGCCACCAGCATGAGGTCGGCCATCTCGTCGACCACCACCACGATGTAGGGCAGGGGCCGCAGGTCCATGGGCTGTTCTTCGTAGATGGGCTCGCGGCGGTCGCGGTCGAAGCCGACCTGCACCTGGCGCATCACCCGCTCGCCCTTGGCCACCAGCTCGGTCACGCGGGCATTGTAGCCCTCGATGTTGCGCACCCCGAGGGTCGCCATGGCCTTGTAGCGGCTTTCCATCTCGCGCACCGCCCACTTGAGGGCCTGTACGGCCTTCTTGGGGTCGGTCACCACCGGCGTCAGCAGGTGCGGGATGCCGTCGTAGACCGACAGCTCCAGCATCTTCGGGTCCACCATGATGAGGCGGCACTTTTCCGGCGGCAGGTGGTAGAGCAGCGACAGGATCATGCCGTTGATGCCCACCGACTTGCCCGAGCCGGTGGTGCCGGCGATGAGCAGGTGGGGCATGCGGGCGAGGTCCACCACCATGGGGTTGCCGCCGATGTCCTTGCCGAGCGCCAGCGGCAGCTTGTGATTGCCCTGGAAGGGGTCGCTGTCCATGATCTCGCGCAGCCACACGGTCTCGCGCGCCTCGTTGGGCAGCTCGATGCCGATGACGCTGCGGCCCGGCACCACCGCGATACGGGCGGTGATGGCGGACATGGAGCGGGCGATGTCGTCGGCCAGATTGATGATGGTCGCCGACTTGGTGCCCGGCACCGGCTCCAGCTCGTAGAGCGTGACCACGGGGCCGACCTTGACCTCCATGATCTCGCCGCGCACGCGGAAGTTCTTCAGCACCGTTTCGAGCGAGCGGGCGTTTTCGGCCAGCTTCGCCTCGTCCTCGGGCGTGTTGTCGCGGTTGCTCGGCAACTGCAGCAGGTCGAGCGGCGGGTATTCGTAGCCGTCGGTGTCCTCGGCGGGCGCTTCCGGCTCGGCTGCGGCGTCGGCGGCGGCTTCGTCCACGGCGGCGGGGCCGGCCTCGGCGCCCAGTTCGGCGAGGGCGTCGACGGCGAGCGGGGCCGGGGCGACGGCCTCCGGTTCCTCGTCACGGTCCTCGTCCGCATCGGCGGCTTCCAGGGTGTCGGAGCCGTCCTCGCCTTCGTCCCACGCCTCGGGCGCCGCCGGGGCGATGCAGCCCTGCGACGGCCGGTCGTCGTAGCCGTCGTCGTCGTCTTCGGCCGCGTCGGCGTCGTCTTCGGACCACGGCAGGTCCTCGGCGTCGCCTTCGCCGTCCTCGTCCGCCTCGGCGTCGGCCAGGATCTCGTCTTCCAGGCGGGCGCGGATGGCGGCTTCGGCCCATTCCACGCCGGCGATGAAGGCGAAGGCGGCGGCGGCGGCGACCGCCTCGTCCTCGCGGCCGGTGCCGTAGCACACCAGGCCGTCGGCCTTGCCCGGGTTCACCTCCACGTCCCACTCGGCGCGGCCGTCGGGCCAGACGTGGCGGGCCAGCCGGTAGGGCTTGCCGTTCAGCGCGCACCAGAGATTGAACTCGTCGGCGGTCATCACCTCGTACTTGTCCGGGGCGGCGACGTCGGAGAGGTCGGCGGTCATGGGCGATTCCGGTTGCAGCGACAGGAAGGAGGGCGCGCCCGCGCGACCGGCGGGTGCGGAACGAACCGGCACAGTTATCTCAGGGGAGGCCCGTCGGGATCAACAGAAACCGGCGCGACTCGGCGAAACCGCTCAGGTGTCGAGGCGGTAGGCGGCGACCAGCAGCTTCACGACCTCGCCCTCGGGATCGAAGAACGGCAGCACCAGCCGTTCCCAGCTCTGGCGGCCGGTGGGGAATTCGGCGGTATAGACGCGCGAGGTGGGGATGCGGTCGACCCGTACGTGGTCGTATTCCGCCTTCAGCAGGGCGCGCTGTTCCTCCGGCAGCTCGTCGATGGAGCGCCCGGCCTTGTCGCCGAAGGCGCTGGCGAAGCCGCTGGAGTAATAGGCGTACGAATACCGCGCGGCGTCGTCGCTGCCGTTGCGGCTGACGTCCATCACCACCAGGTTGCCGATCCACGGCCGCAGGTCCGCCGGTTCCACGTCCTCGGCCATGGGCAGCGAGTCGTCGCCGCAGCGGGATACCCAGTAGGCGTAGAGCGACTTGAGCTGGGGGTTGCGCAGGACGAGGGAGAGGCGGCTGGTCATGGCGGCACTTCTGGCAGGGGTTGCCGGGCGTCGATGCGCCCAAGGGTTACCGGGCGCCGCCCCGGCGCGCAAGGAGTTTCCGCCGCGCGCCGCCGAACCCGGCGCCGCCGGCCCCCGTTTCCCTCACACGCGCAAGGGCAACCTCGCGGCCGGTCCGGCCCGGGCCGCCGCATGACCGCAACGGAGGGACGCAAGTGGCTGACAGAAAAGGAAGAAGTGGCTCCGGGCGCGGCAAGCTGCTGACCATCATCGTCGTTCTGGCGGTGGTGGTGGCCGGCTGGTGGCTGTTCAACCAGTGGAACCAGGAATCGGCGGTCATGCCCGCCACCGGCCTGGCGCCGGTGCAGAACCCGACGGAAGGCGCGCCCATGATGAAGGGCGACCCCGCCCAGGGCCGCGACGAGGGGCTCGAAGGCGACATCCGGCAGACCGCGCCCGACTGACGGCGCCGCCCTGGCCCCGGGCTCCATGCCCGACCCGCAAAAAGCCCTCCGCACCAGCCGGTGCGGAGGGCTTTTTCCGTAAGCGTTCGCCGATGGGCGGCGCGCTTACGCGCTCAGCTTCGGCTCGCGCAGGCAGGCGCCGGCGACGGCGGCATGCTTGGCGGATTCGCTGATGAGGTGATGCGACGGACGCGGCTCCGGCAGGTCGACGCCCCGCTCCTGGAATTCCTCGGCGCGGCGGCGCAGCGTCTGATTGGCCGCGTGCAGGGCCTCATCCACCGTCGGCGCGGTGCACTTGCAGCCGGGCACGCCCAGGATCTCGGCCTGATAGCCGTCGTCCCGGTCGCGTCGCACGATGGTGATATAGCCTTTCATGGGTCTCTTCGACCTCCGTTTTGGTTCTCGTCTTCGGGCGAGTAGTCCAGACGGGCGATCCTCCACAATCTCCCGACCCGATGCACAAACGCGCCGAACCACGATTCGCCGCCAAACGAGTAGAGGGTGAGTATCAGGCCGCGGCGGCATTGGTTCCGCCCGTCGCCGACCATGTTAGCGTTCGCGCCCCGCGATGCAACCCCCTTTTTGAGTAAAAATGTATTTCCATGTAATCACGTAACTAAACACGCCGATAATGTCTTGAGTAAAACTATGCCTAATCGCAGTCGGATTTGAGAATGCAGAGAAGCTAAGTAGAAAGGAAGTGGTGGGCGGCGGGGTTGACATTTCGCGGCGGATTCGTATTTTATTCTCACACACCGCGAGCGTCCGGTGGGCGATATTCAGGTTAATCCGCCACTCCGGCTGCCTTCCCTGCATGAGTGCCATGCGCGGCGGCAACCGGGCGGCGTCCGATGCGTTTTAGATGCCCATCCGACGAACGAGCGGGCCCCGACGGAATAGTTGGCGGCTCGGACTCAAGATTGCGTGACGAGGTGATGACGATTTCTCGAACTCCATATGGCGCCTGCGCCGCGCCGGAGGGCCATTCCGGTCATCCCGCCACCCTGCGGGCCGTGCCCGATGCGGACGAGCCTGCCACTCGGATCGGCGACCTGGTCATCCGGGCCGCCCGGGCGGACGACGGCGCCGCCATGTTCGAGCTGGTCAAGCAGACCGGCTCGCTCGATCTCAACTCCGCCTACTGCTACCTGATGATGGGCCAGTGGTTCTCCGACACCTGCGTGGTGGCGGAGCGCGACGGCCGCGTGGTCGGCTTCGTGATCGGCTTCGTGCCGCCCACCCAGCCGGACACCATCTTCGTGTGGCAGGTGGGCGTCGCGCCCAGCGAAAAGGGCCGCGGCGTCGGCAAGCGGCTGCTCGACGCCTTCCTCGAATGCGAGGGCCCCGAGGGCCGGCCGCGCTATCTGGAAGCGACCGTCACGCCGTCCAACACGGCGTCGGAAATGCTGTTCCGCTCCGTCGCGCGCCGCCAGGGCGCCCGCCTGAAGATATCCGAGATTTTCCCCGGCGAGTGGTTCCCGGGCGACGAAGGCTCCGACCACGAGCCCGAGCGCCTGTTCCGCATCGGGCCGTTGCCCGCCGCCACCGCCGGAGACACCAAGAAGACCGGGAGGACCGACCCCATGGACATTTTCGAGACCTACGAATCCAACGTCCGCAGTTACGTGCGCGACTTTCCCGCCGTGTTCGTCAAGGCCAAGGGCCACACCCTGACCGACGAGAACGGCCGGGAGTACATCGACTTCTTCGCCGGCGCCGGTGCGCTCAACTACGGCCATAACGACGAGGGCATGAAGCAGGCGCTCATCGCGTACCTGCAGTCCGACGGCGTCATGCACAGCCTGGACATGGCCACCAGCGCCAAGGGCCGCTTCATCCAGCGCTTCCAGGACGTGATCCTGAAGCCGCGCGGCATGACCTACAAGATGATGTTCCCGGGGCCGACCGGCACCAACACCGTCGAGAGCGCGCTGAAGCTCGCCCGCAAGGTCAAGGGCCGCGAGAAGATCGTCAGCTTCACCAATGCCTTCCACGGCATGACGCTGGGCTCGCTGGCGGTCACCGGCAACCAGTTCAAGCGCGACGGCGCCGGCCTGCCGCTCAACAACACCGTGTTCATGCCCTTCGACGGCTACATGGGCGAAGGCGTCGACACCCTCGACTACTTCGAGAAGACGCTGGAAGACAGCGGCTCGGGCTTCGACCTGCCGGCGGCGGTGATCCTGGAGACGGTGCAGGGCGAGGGCGGCATCAACGCGGCCTCCATGCCGTGGCTGAAGCGCCTGCGCGAGATCTGCACGCGCTGGGACATCCTGATGATCGTCGACGACGTGCAGGCCGGCTGTGGCCGCACCGGCACCTTCTTCAGCTTCGAGCCGGCCGGCATCGACCCGGACATCGTCTGCCTGTCGAAGTCGCTCGGCGGCATGGGCGTGCCGTTTGCCGTGACGCTGGTGAAGCCCGAGTACGACGTGTTCGGCCCGGGTGAGCACAACGGCACCTTCCGCGGCAACAACCTGGCCTTCGTCGCCGCCGCCGAAGCCCTGCGCTTCTGGGAGACCGAGGACCTGGCCGACGACGTGCGCGAGAAGGCGGCCGTCATCAAGGAGCGCTTCATCCGCCTGCGCGACCGCTTCCCGCAGCTCGACGGCGAGGTGCGCGGCCGCGGCTTCATGCAGGGCATCGCGCTCGGCGCCGAGGGTGCCGCCAAGGAGATCTGCGCCGAGGCGTTCAAACGCGGCCTCATCATCGAAACCTCCGGCCCGAGCGGCGAGGTGGTGAAGATCCTGGCGCCCCTGACCATCACGCGCGACGGCCTCGCCAAGGGCCTCGACATCCTGGAAGCGGCCTTCGCCACGGTGGCGGGAAAGCGCGGCAAGACCGGCTCGACCGACGCCAGATCGGCTGCGTGATCCAGTTCCGGCCACGACGGGCGCTCGGCTGAAAAGCCGGGCGCTTGCCCGTTGTGCTGCCGGAAGACGATACCCCCCGACTGACAACGACCGACGACCAAGAACAAAGGACACGACCGCGATGATCGTTCGCAAGCTCGAAGACCTCATCGGCACCGAAGCGGAAGTGAAGGCCGACAAGGGCACCTGGACCAGCCGCCGCATGCTGCTGCGCAAGGACGGCATGGGCTTCTCGTTCCACGACACGCTGATCCACGGTGGCACGGAAACCTACATCCACTACGCCAACCACCTGGAAGCGGTGTACTGCGTCGGCGGCAAGGGCGAGATCGAGGTCATCGACTCCGGCGAGAAGTTCGAGCTGCACGACGGCGTCATGTACGCGCTGAACGGTCACGAGCGCCACTGGCTGCGCGCCACCGAGACCATGCGCATGATCTGCGTCTTCAACCCGCCGCTGACGGGCAAGGAAGACCACGACGAGAACGGCGTCTACCCGCTCATCACCGACGAGGACGACGCGGCCGCCTGACCGCCGCCGCTGCGGCCTTCTGGGAAGGCGCGACCGCGCGCCTTCCCGTCCCCTCCGCGAAAGGGACCTGATCACCCGACAACGACAATCATAAGAGGAGACAAGTCATGAACGCGATCCAGGAGCAGGACTTCTACCCGTCGCGCCAGGGTGTCGAAGACACCATCACCGACCGCAAGGACCCGGTGGTTTACGGCACGGCGGCGGACGGCCCGCTCAGCCAGGACGAACTGGATGCCTACGACCGCGACGGCTTCCTGTTCTATCCCGGCTTCTTCGGTGCGGACGACCTGGCGTCGTTCAAGACGGAGCTGGACCGCCTGTGGAAGGCGGCCGCCACCGACGCCGGTGACGAGGTGATCCGCGAGCCCGAGAGCGAGATCGTGCGCTCCATCTTCCGGGTGCACGAGACCAGCGACGTGTACCGGGCGCTCGCCGCCGACCCGCGCCTCGCCGACCGCGCCCGCCAACTGCTGGGTAGCGACGTCTACGTCCACCAGAGCCGCATCAACTACAAGCCCGGGTTCAAGGGGAAGGAGTTCTACTGGCACTCCGACTTCGAGACCTGGCACGTGGAAGACGGCGTGCCGCGCATGCGCATGGTCTCCTGCGCCATCTGGCTGACCGAGAACAACCCGGTCAACGGGCCGGTGATGGTCATGCCGGGCTCACACAAATGGTACGTCGGCTGCTCTGGCGGCACCCCCGACGACCACTTCAAGGCCTCGCTGCGCCGCCAGGAATTCGGCGTGCCCTCCAACGGCAGCATGGAATGGCTGGAGCAGCGCTGCGGCATCGAGCAGCCCATCGGCCCGGCCGGATCGGTGCTGCTGTTCGAATGCAACGTGATCCACGGCTCCAACGGCAACATCACGCCGTACCCGCGGTCGAACGTGTTCATGGTCTACAACAGCGTCGAGAACACGCCCAAACAGGCCTTCGGCCCGGCCAAGCGCCGGCCGCACTTCCTCGGCAGCAGCGACTTCACACCGCTGCCGCGCGGGTAGGGGGTGCGTCGCGACGAGGGGGGGGCGCCGCGGCCTCTTCCCTACAGTGTCATGCCCGGACTTGATCCGGGCATCCACGGCTCCCCCGGCGGCGGCCGTGGAGGATGCCGCAATCACGGCCGCCGCTGGTGACGCCGTGGATGGACGGGTCGAGCCCGGCCATGACGATTTCTGCAGTTACCTCAGCACCTTGTCGTGACGCCGGCAGCGCCAGTCTCCCCCGCGCCCGCACAACCGCACATTTCCCTTGCCGCACCGCACAACCACATTACACTCCAAGTTGCTGTGGGGGATTCCCGGCAACAGGGGGATGTGTGTCATGACGATCTTCAACAAGGGGGCCGCGGCCGTATGCGCCGCGGCGACGATGCTGGCTGCGGTGCCGGCGGGGCATGCGGCGGAGGCGCCGCCGCTGCCGCGGCTCACCGTGGACTGGAGCCAGGTGTCCGTCTCCGGCCTCAGTTCGGGCGCCTACATGGCGGTGCAGATGCAGACAGCGCATTCGGCCGACATCATGGGGGCGGGCATCTTCGCCGGCGGGCCCTACGGCTGCGCCCGCGGCGGTCTGACACTGGCGACTCTGACTGAGGCCATCACCAGCTGCGTCAACATCTAGCAGGTGTCGTGGACGCCGGTCAGCGGCAAGGGCTCGTACCTGCGGCCGCCGGTGGTGAAGGACCTCGTGGCCGGCACCAAGGATCTCGCCCGCAGCGGCGCGATCGATCCGGTGAGCGGGTTGGCCGACGACAAGGTCTACCTGTTCTCCGGCAAGGCCGACCACACCGTGCCGCAGGCGGTGATGACGGCCCTGAAGCAGTGGTACGGCGCCTTCGTCCCGGCGGCACAGGTCACCGGCGATTTCGGCGTCGACGCCGGCCACGCCATGATCACCGGCGACTACAAGAACGACTGCCCGGTGACCGAACTGCCCTACATCAACGACTGCAAGCTCGACGGCGCCGGCAAGACCCTGGCGACCATCTACGGCCCGCTGAAGAGCGATCCCGACGCCAAGGGCCGCATCATCGAGTTCGACCAGCGCGAATTCGTGCCCGAGGACTCCATCGGCTACGACGGCCTGCACGACCTCGGCCACCTCTTCGTGCCCGAGCAGTGCGAGACCGGCGCGACCGCCTGCAAGCTGCACGTGGTGTTCCACGGCTGCCAGCAGAACCAGGACTTCATCGGCGACGACTACTGGCTGCGCACCGGCTACAACGAACACGCCGCGGCCAACGACATCATCGTCCTCTACCCGCAGACCAAGGCGTCGGAGAAGAGCGCCTTCAACCCGCTCGGCATGCCCAATCCCAAGGGCTGCTGGGACTGGTGGGGCTTCACCACGCAGGACTACCTGACCAAGAACGGGGTGCAGATGCGCGCCGTCTGGGGCATGGTCGAGCGCGTGGCGAACCGCAGCAATCGCTGAGGCGGCCGGACCGGAAGAAGACGGCGGCGCCCGATCAGGCGCCGCCGTTCGCCGTCATGGCCTCTTCCACCGCCGCGGCGGCGGCTTCGAGCGCGACGCACACGGCGTCGAGGCCCAGTGCCTCGGCGTCCTGCATGAGGTGGCGGATGCACAACTGCAGCGCCCGCGTCTCGCGGTCACGCATGCGGGCATCGAAGGCGGCGGCGCCGCCCCTGTCTTCCCGGTCCATGGTCGATGGTGTCCCCTACCCAATACCCGCATCTATCTTATAGTTGCGTGCAGGGAAGGCAACTGTCTTCCGGTATGAGTATGGTATGGCAGCTATTTTCCACGCCTCAGCCGTCAGACTGGCGGATCCACGTCAACTCGTGCTTGTTGGCGGACAGGTGCAGGACCCGGGATCCGGGGATCTCGGCGAAGGCGCGGGCGGTTGCGTGGTCGGTCTCGCCCTGGAACTTGATGGTGCACAGGAAGTTGTGGGCGAGCCCGCTGTCGATCCACTCCTGCGCCAGGCGAAGCAGGCGCTGCGGGTAGCAGATGACGTCCGACAGCAGCCAGTCCACCGCGCCCACGTCGGCCGGCTTCAGGCCGAAGGCGCTTTCCTGGCGGAACTCCACGTTGGGCAGGCGGGCGACGCGCGGGTCGAGCGGCGCCTTGTCGACGCTCACCACATGGGCGCCGAGCCGCTGCAGCACCCAGGTCCAGCCGCCGGGGCAGGAGCCGAGGTCGATCACCCGGTCGCCCGGACCCGGCATGCGGCCGGCGAGGGTGAAGGCTTCCCACAGTTTCAGGTAGGCGCGGCTCGGCGGCCCCTCGCGATCCTCCACGAAGGCGACCTCGCCGTTGGGGAAGGGGCTGGAGCACGCGGCCGAGGCGATCATGGTGGTGCGGTCGAGCAGCGTCCACGAGCCCAGCGGCGCCGTCGGTGCGGCCTGCGGGAAGACCAGCGGCTTGGCCGAGACGTGCGGCAGCTTCTCCTGGATCAGGGCGGCGCGACGGTGGTGCTCGACGCCGTAGAACGCCCAGTTGCGCTGCATGTCCTTCAGCGCCCGCGCCGCATCCCCGTTGCTTTCGAAGCGCACGAGGCGGGGCGCCAGCCAGGTGTTCTGCGACCACGCGGCGGGGCGCGGCGGGCCGGGGGCGAAGACCAGCCGGCCGTGCACGTGGCTGACCGCATCGCCCAGTTCCTCCAGCAGCGGGTCGAGGAAACCGTCGGCGGCGAGGTAGCCGGTGAAGGGATAGTCCTCGATCTCAATCAAGGTGCAGCGAGCCCCGGTCGTGCAGTTCGGCGAGCAGGCCGAGGGCATGGGCGTCGCGCACGGCCTCGCGCAGGCGGTCGCCCTCGATGAACGTTTCAGCGCACAGCAGGCGGCCGAGGTCGGCGGCGGCGCCGGCGCAGAGGAAGCCCTCGCCGTCGACGAACAGGCGGATGCCGCCGCCGGTGCGCTCCTGGAAGGCGAAGCGGCTGCCCTCGTTGCGCCGCAGATCGGCGCCGTCAGCCAAGGCCCGGCGCACACCCTCCGGCCCGAGCGGCGTCTCGGCGGGGATGGGGAAGTATTCGTACTTGGGCTCGGTGACGTGCTTGCCGAACCACGCCGCGAGGCTGTCGGGGTCGTCCAGGCGCTTCATGATGAGGGCGCGGATGCGCTCCACCGCCGCCGGGGTGATCTCGCCGGGATTGTCCTGCACCACCAGGTCGGGGTCCTCGTAGCGCTCTTCCTCGGGCACCCGCTCGGCGATGGTGTCGGCGAACTCGCGGATCATGCCGCCGACGCCGGGGGCACGGAAGCCGACCGAGATGGTCATGCAGTCGTCGCCCTGCGCGACCCCCAGGTGGGCGAGGCGCGGCGGCAGGTAGAGCAGGTCGCCCGGCTCGCAGTCCCAGCCGTCGGTGGTGTGGAACTCGGTCAGGATGCGCAAGGACGGGTGGTCGAGGATGGGCGTGGCGGCCTCGCACATCTGCCCGATCTCCCAGCGCCGGCGGCCGTGGGCCTGCAGCAGGAAGACGTCGTAGGTGTCGTAGTGCGGCCCGACCCCGCCGCCGTCGGCGGCGTAGGAAATCATGATGTCGTCGATGCGCCAGTTGGGCACGAAGCGGAAGTCGTCCACCAGCGCCGAAACCTCGGGCACCCACAGGTCGACGCCCTGCACCAGCAGGGTCCACTTGTCCTTGGGCAGGCCCTTGAAGGTCTTTTCGGTGAAGGGGCCGTGGCGCAATTCCCACGGCGTCTTGCCGTTCTCGACGACGATGCGGCTTTCGACGTCTTCCTCCAGCGCGAGGCCGGCCAGCTCGTCGGGCTCGATGGGGCTGACGAAATCCTTGAAGGCGCCTTTGATGAACAGCGGCTTCTTCTGCCAGTATTCGGCGAGGAAGCGCGATACGGGCATCACGCCGAAGAAGGACGCATCGGCCGTCATGGCGGCGGGTCTCCAGGATCTTTACGGGATTGGGCCGGCACCTTGCCACCGGCGGCCCGCCCTGTCGAGAGGGTAGGGCGGGGGGCAGGAAGACCACCAAGACACAAAGACACAAAGAGGCCGGCGCTGACGGAGCCACCGAGCCCGGCCCCCTTGGTGTCTTGGTGGTTCGAAGAGCCCGGGAAATGGCTCTTCCGCGGCATCGGCCGTCAGACTATGGTGCGATCTCCCTGCATCGGAGGCGACCCTCATGGCGTGGCAGACATGGCTTCTGTTCGTCACCACCGTCTTCTTCCTGTCCGGCACCCCCGGCCCGAACATGCTGCTGGCGCTCAGCCACGGCATCCGCTACGGCGCCCGCCGGGCGGTGGCGACGGGCATCGGCGCGGTGCTGGCGCTGACGCTGTTGCAGATCGTCTCGGTCACCGGCCTCGGCGCCCTGCTGGCGGCGTCGGAAACGGCCTTCCTGGTGGTCAAGTGGTGCGGTGTCGCCTACCTGCTGTTCATCGGCGTGAAGACGTGGCGGGCGGAGCCGCACGTCGACGTTTCGCAGGCGGAAGCGGCCGGGCTGGACGCGCGCCCGGCCTCGGCGTGGAAGCTCGGCACTCAGGCCTTCCTGGTGTGCGTCTCCAACCCCAAGGCCATCGTGTTCCTGGTCGCCCTGTTCCCGCAGTTCATCGACACCACGCAGCCGCTGGTGCCGCAGGTGACCATCCTGGCCGTCACCTTCGGGATCTGCGAGTTCCTGTGGATCATGGCCTATGCCACCGGCGGCGGCCGCCTGGTGCCGATCCTCAAGCGGGCGGGCTTCGGCCGGCTGGTCAACCGCCTGTCGGGCGGCATGCTGATCGGCGCCGGCGCCCTGCTGGCGGCGGTGCGCCGCATATAGCCCCTTGAAGCCGGGTGGTGCGCACCGAACTAGAGTGGTAGACTGATCGCACGCAGAGTCGCGCCCGCCGCTGGAGGGAACCATGTACGTCGCACCCAATCCCTACCCGAGCCAGGATGCCGTCGCCGCTGCGGCCGCAACCGCCGCCGCCGCCGCCATGACGCCCGCCCAGCAGGCGCAGCAGGCCCTGTCGCCGCAGCAGGCGCAGGAAGACAAGGGCATGAGCCCCATCGCCGACGCCGCCCGGCAGGTCGCCGCCGGTGCCCAGCAGGCCGCCGCCACCGCCGAGGCCGAGCAGGCCCGCCGCATGGTGCCGGTGACGCCCGATCCCGATCGCGGCCGCATGGTTGACACGGTCGGCTGAGCCGTAGACCCTGCACCCACCGCAGACCCAGAGGCCGGGTTCCCTTTGGCGGACCCGGCCTTGTCGTGTCTGCGCACTCACCAAACACAAACCACCAGGGAGGAGGACCGCCCGTGATCGTCGTCTACGGCCTGAAGACCTGCGACACCTGCCGCAAGGCGCTGAAGTGGCTCATGGAGCAGGGCATCGCCCACCGCTTCCACGACCTGCGCGCCGACGGCCTGCCGGAGGCCGACCTGCGCCGCTGGATGACCGCCACCGGCCCCGATGTCCTGGTCAACCGCCGCGGCACCACCTGGCGCGGCCTGCCGCCTGAGGAGCAGGCGGCGGATCTGACGGCGGAGCGGGCGGTGACGCTGGCACTCGGCCAACCGGCGCTGCTGAAGCGCCCGGTGTTCGATCTGGGGCAGACGGTGGTGGTCGGCTTCAAGGCCGAGCAGCAGGCGGCGGTGCGTCAGGCCGCCGCCTCCTGACGGCCGAACTGTAGCTCGGCGAGGCGGGCGTAGAGCGGGCTCGACTCCAGCAACTGGGCGTGCGTGCCCGTCGCCACCAGCCGCCCGTCGTCCACCACGGCGATGCGGTCGGCGGACACCACCGTCGCCAGCCGGTGGGCGATGACCAGCGACGTGCGCCCGGCCATGAGCCGCTCCAGCGCCTGCTGCACCAGCCGTTCGCTTTCGGCATCCAGCGCGCTGGTCGCCTCGTCCAGCAGCAGCACACAGGGGTCGCGCAAGAGGGCGCGGGCGATGGCGATGCGCTGGCGCTGGCCGCCCGACAGGCGCACGCCCTTCTCGCCGAGGAAGGTGTTGAAGCCCTCCGGCAGGCGCTCGATGAATTCCAGCGCCTGGGCGGCCTCGGCCGCGGCGCGCACCTCGGCGTCGCTGGCGTCGGGGCGGCCGTAGCGGATGTTCTCCATGGCGTCGGCCGAGAAGATGATCGGCTCCTGCGGCACTAGGCCGAGGCGGCTGCGCAGGTCGGTCGGCGCCATCTCGCGCAGGTCGACGCCGTCGAGCAGGATGCGGCCGGCGTGCGGGTCGTAGAACCGCAGGATCAACTGCATCACCGTCGACTTGCCGGCCCCCGACGGCCCCACCAGGGCCACCCGCTCGCCGGGCTCGATGGTCAGGTCGAAGCCGTGCAGGGCGGCGCGGTCGGGGCGGGAGGGGTAGTGGAAGGCGACCCCCTCCATCTGCACGCGGCCCTGCGGCGGCTGCGGCAGGGGCTTGGGGTGCGCCGGGGTTTCCACGTCGGGGCGCGTCTCCAGCAGTTCCACCAGGCGTTCGGTGGCGCCGGCGGCGCGTTGCAGGTCGCCCATGACCTCCGACACCGCGCCTGTCGCGCTGGCGACGACGACGGCGTAGAACACGAAGGCGGTCAGCTCGCCGGGCGTGATGTCGCCCTGCAGCACGTCGTGGCCGCCGGCCCACAGCACGAGGCCGATGGCGCCGAACACCAGCAGGATGACGACGGCCGTCAACGCGGCGCGGGCGCGGGTGCGGCGCACGGCGGTGGCGAAGGCGGCTTCCGTCGCATCGCCGAAGCGGCGGCGGTCGATGGCCTCGTGGGTGAAGGCCTGCACGGTCCGGATGCCGTATAGCACTTCCTCGGCATAGGACGACACGTCGGAGATGCGGTCCTGGCTGGCGCGCGACAGGCGCCGCACCTTGCGCCCGAACACCACGATGGGCACCACCACCAGCGGCACCACCAGCACCACCATGCCGGCCAGCTTCACGTTGGTGACGAACAGCATGACGAGGCCGCCCGACAGGGTCAGCAGGTTGCGCAGCGCCACCGAGGCCGACGAGCCGATGACGGTCTGGATCAGCGTCGTGTCGGTGGTCAGGCGCGACAGGATCTCGCCGGTCTTGGTCACCTCGAAGAAACCGGGGTTGAGCGTCAGTACGCGGTCGAACACGGCGCTGCGGATGTCGGCCACCACCCGCTCGCCCAGCCACGTCACGAGGTAGTAGCGGGCGAAGGTGCCGGCGGCGATGATGGCGATGACGCCGAGCATGAGCAGCAGCGCCCGGTCCAGCATGGCCGGATTGCCGGCGCTGAGGCCGCGGTCGATGAGCCGTTGCAGGCCGACGCCGATGGACAGCGTCGCCGCCGCCGTGACGCACAACGCCAGGGCGGCGCCGATCATGGCGCCGCGGTAGGGCTTCAGGAAGACCGCCGTGCGGCGCAGGACCTTGAGGTCCCGCGTCGTCGGCCGGTCGGGCAGGGCAGGGGTGGGCGCGCGTGCCAAGGGGTCGTTACTCCGCCCGCGCTTTGCTGGCGATCTCGTAGACGTCGGGCGCGAGGTCCGGCGTCGCCAGCACGCGGTCCAACTCGCGCGTCATCAGCGCCTTGCGGGCCGCCTCCATGCGCCGCCAGCGGCCCATGGGTTGCAGCAGGCGGGCGCCGATCTGCGGGTTGAGGCTGTTCAGCTCCAGCACCCGGTCGACCAGGAAGGCGTAGCCGGCGCCGTCCTCGGCATGGAAGCGCACCGGGTTGGCGTTGGCGAACACACCGATGAGCGCCCGCACCCGGTTGGGATTGCGCATGGAAAAGGCAGGGTGGCCCATGAGGTCCTTCAGGCGCGCCAGGGTGTCGGGGCGCTGCGACATGGCCTGCAGCGAGAACCACTTGTCGAGCACCAGCGGGTCGCCCTTGAAGCGGTCGTGGAAGTGGTCCAGCGCCTCCGCCCGTTCCGGCACGTCGAGGTCGTTGAGCACCCGCAGGGCGGCCATGGCGTCGGTCATGTTGTCGGCGGCGCGGTACTGCTCCAGCGCCAGCTTGGCGTTGGCCGCATCCAGCCCGAGGTAGGACAGGGCGGCATTGGCGAGCGCCCGGTGGCCGGCGCCCTCGGCCGTCGGGGCGAAGGGGCCGGCGGCGGCGCGGTGGGTGTCGCGCAGGCGGCGGAACAGGGCGCCGTGGGCGCGGGCGATGTCGCGCCGCAGGGCCTCCCGGGCGGCGTGGATGCCGTCGATGTCGATGACCGCCATCTGCTCGGCCAGGAAGTCATCGCTCGGCAGGGTCAGCACCTGGGCGCGGAAGGCGGCGTCGAGGCTCTCGTCGGCGGCGCTGCTGCCGAGGGCTTCCACGAAGGCGGCGGTGTCCGGCCCCTCGTTGCTGCCGGCGGCGCGGGCGGCGACCATCTTCAGCAGCAGGTCGACGGCGTATTGCTGGCCGGCTTCCCAGCGCGCGAAGGTGTCGGGATCGTGCGCCATCAGGAGCGCGCGGTCGGCATCGGTGTGCGGCGTTTCCACCAGGCGCACCGGGGCGGTGAAGCCGCGGTTGAGCGACGGCACGGGCTTCTCGGCGAGGCCGGTGAAGCGGAAGGTCTGCTCCGCCTCGCGCAGTTCGAGCACGCGGCTGTCGGCGGCCGTGTCCTCGCCCTCCAGGCGGACGGGCAGGGGCTGGCCGGTGCGGTCGAGGAAGCCGACCTCCAGCGGGATGTGCAGCGGCCGCTTGTCCGGCTGCCCGGGCGTCGGGTCGGTGTGCTGGCGGATGGTGAGGGCGTAGACGCCGTCCTCATAGGTTTCCGTCACCCGCAGCTGCGGGGTGCCGGCCTGGGAATACCACAGTTTGAACTGGCTCAGATCACGCCCGCCCGCATCGGCCATGGCGGCGGCGAAGTCGTCGCAGGTGGCGGCGGTGCCGTCGTGGCGCTCGACGTAGAGGTCGATGCCCTTGCGGTAGGCCTCCGCCCCGAGCAGCCGGTGCATCATGCGGATGACCTCGGCGCCCTTGTCGTAGACGGTGGCGGTGTAGAAGTTGTTGATCTCGATGTAGCTGTCGGGGCGCACCGGGTGGGCGAGCGGCCCGCCGTCCTCGGGGAACTGGCGGCCGCGCAGGGATCGCACCTGGTTGATGCGCTCGACCGGCGCCGAGCGCATGTCCGCCGAGAACTGCTGGTCGCGGAAGACGGTCAGGCCCTCCTTCAGCGACAGCTGGAACCAGTCGCGGCAGGTGATGCGGTTGCCGGTCCAGTTGTGGAAATACTCGTGGGCGACCACCGATTCTACGTATTCGTATTCCGCATCGGTCGCCGTGTCGGGGTCGGCGAGGATGGCCTTGGCGTTGAAGATGTTGAGGCTCTTGTTCTCCATCGCGCCCATGTTGAAGGCGGAGACGGCGACCACGTTGAACAGGTCGAGGTCGTATTCCAGCCCGTAGACGTCTTCGTCCCATTTCATGGCCTTCTTCAGGCTCTCCATGGCGAAGGTGCAGCGCGGGCCGTTGCCGTGCTCGACCCAGATGTTCAGCTCGATGTCGCGGCCGGAGCGGGTGCGGAAGCCGTCCTGCACGCGCTCCAGGTCGCCGGCCACCAGGGCGAACAGGTACGACGGCTTGTTGAACGGGTCTTCCCACACGGCGAAGTGCCGGCCGCCGTCCAGGTCGCCCTGCTCGATGCGGTTGCCGTTGGACAGCAGCACCGGATAGGCCGCCTTGTCGGCGCGCAGGGTGACGGTGTAGCGCGTCATCACGTCCGGCCGGTCGGGGAAGTAGGTGATGCGGCGGAAGCCTTGCGCCTCGCACTGGGTGCAGAACATGCCGTCGGAGACGTAGAGGCCTTCGAGCTTGGTGTTCTCGGCCGGGGCGAACTCGGTCACCACATCCAGCGTGAAGGCGTCGGGCACGCCGCGTACCACCAGCTTGCCGTCGCCGGCGGTGTAGCGGTCGGCCGGCAGCGTCTCGCCGTCGAGCGCCACCGAGACCAGCGTCATGTCCTCGCCGTCCAACTCCAGGTCGGCGGCCGTGCCGGTGCGGGTGAGGCGTAGCGTCGCCTGTACGCGGGTCTTGGCCGGGTCCAGGTCGAAGGCGAGCGCCAGCGAGTCGACGCGGAACGGGTAGGGGGCATACTCGCTGAGGCGAATGACGCGGCGCTCTTCGGTCTTCACGGAATCCTCCGGTTCTGGCTGTCCTGGCGTTCCACCCATGTGGGGATGGGCGGCACCCGGCGGAAAGGGCGCAACGGCAAAAACCCTTGTGCCGTTGCAAGCGGCAGTGGAGCATGCCCCGACCGTCACCCCCGAGGGAAGAGCCGTTGACCGATCCTGTTCACCGCAACCCGTGGACCCGCCGCGAGGGCCGCGTCGTCTACGACAACCCGTGGATGACCGTGATCGAGGACGCCGTGCTCACACCCGCCGGCACGCCCGGCATCTACGGGGTGGTGCGGCCCAAGGGGCTCGCCATCGGCGTGGTGCCGGTGGACGACGCGGGGCATACGTGGCTGGTCGGCCAGTGGCGCTATCCGCTCGACCGCTACTCGTGGGAAATCCCCGAGGGCGGCGGGCGCAAGAGCGAACCGCCCATCGACGAGGCACGCCGCGAACTGGCCGAGGAAACCGGGCTCGCGGCCGAGCACTGGCAGGAACTCATCCGCCTCGACCTCTCCAACTCCCTGTCCGACGAACAGGCCATCATCTTCCTGTGCTGGGGCCTGACGGAAGGCGAGGCGGCGCCCGAGGAGACGGAAGACCTGATGGTACGCCGCGTGCCGCTGAGCGAGGCCTTCCGCATGGTCGCCGCCGGCGAGATCACCGACGCCATGGCGGTGGCGGCGCTGCAACGGCTGGAACTGCTGAGCCTGCGCGGACACCTGCCGGCGGGGGTGCGGATCGCCTAGGCCGTAAACTCATAAATTTCCTTGGCGTTATGCGGCCGTCGTGATTCAAGGTTCCCGAACCAGGGAGCCTTGAATGACGCGCCGCCGCTATGAACTCACTGACCGCGAATGGGAAATCCTGTCGCCGTTGTTGCCCAACAAGCCGCGTGGGGTTCCCCGCGTCGATGATCGCCGCGTGCTGAATGGCATTCTCTGGCGGTTTCGGACGGGCTCGCCATGGGCCGAGATCCCGGAGCGCTACGGCCCTTCTACAACCTGCTACAACCGCTTTGTCCGGTGGCGGAAAGCCGGGGTCTGGGACCGTCTTCTTGAGGCGGTATCAAAGGCTTACGATGGCGACATCGTGATGA
>NZ_OCNJ01000022.1 GCF_900230255.1 Caenispirillum bisanense | reverse complement strand
CATGGCGCCGGTCGGCCTTCTTCTGCGACGGCAGGCGCGGGTCCGTCTCCAGCCGCGCGCCCGTGCTGGGGCTGAAGCCGGCCATGGCCGATGCCGTAATCCGGCGATGCGATTTTCTCAGGGTCATGTACAACCTCGCTTGGTGGTCGGTGATCGGTCTGCCGGGCATCACGGTCATCTTCTTGGCGGTTGAAGACCGGATGTCCTTGGCAGCCGTCGCGGCCACTGGCGAGGGCAAAACCCGCGCCGGACAGGGTCCGACCTACGGCCGGGCTACGCCCGCCCTCCGGTCGGACCCTGTCGTCACCAACAATGTCGCTGGCTCGTCAAGTTCAATGTCGCTGTGCAGCCTGGAGGGGCACCAGCGGGTGCTGGTGCTCCACACCAAGAACGGCCGACAGCATCTGCATGTGGTTTGGGGCAGGGTGCATCCCGAAACGCTCAAGTGCGCCTCTGACAGCCGTAACTATCGGCGGCATGAAGAAGTGAGCCGCACGCTGGAACGGCGATGGGGGCTGACGCCAGTGCAGGGCGTCCACACCCGCCCAAGGGGGACACGTCGACCGGTAGCGAAGGCAAACCACCGGGATTGGCAGGCCAGCTTGAGAACGGGCGTGCCGACGATGTCGGTCGCCAACCGGCTCTGTCAAGCATGGGCGGCGTCCAGCGATGGGCGTGGGTTCAGAGATGAAACGGCGGCGCGCTGGTTGGTGCTGGCACAAGGCCGGCGCGGCGTGGTGGCCGTGGATGAAGGCGGCACCGTTCACGCCTTGGCACGCAGGCTGGGGGTGCGGGCGGCGGAGGTGAGGAAGCGGCTCGCAGACCTTCAGATTGATGATCTGCCGACCGTCGAAGAGGCGAAAGCAGCACAGCAACGAGGGGAGAAAAAGATGGGGAAGAGAGCGAACACACAGACCATTCAGGCCAAGGCCCAGACCTGGGCGCCTGTAAGTTGGGACGAGATCGAGGAGTATTGGCGACGGCAAGGCGCAACCGACGTCCAGCGAGGCTTGGACGGTCTCCGTTTTCTGTGGCTGGGCGCGCGCTGGCTTGACCAGGGCGACGGCATCACGCTGGAGACGGACGGGGAGCCGTCGGATGAACAAGTCCGCGCGCTGGTCGAAGCTGCAAGGCAAAGGGGGTGGAAGGGCATCCACTTTTCAGGCTCGGCCGCCTTCCAGCATCGTGCCAAGCAGGAGGCGATCCGCCAAGGCTACGACCCGCAGAGCATTACGCTTGATTGCGAGCCTCAGTGTCCCGAGACGCAGCAGGTGCCAATGCCCGAGCACCTGCGGAAGCGTCTGGGTCTGGATGAAGAAGATCCGACGCCTGAAGAGGCCCATGATGACCGACCCGCCGTCAAAGTCTGAGATGGCCCTTGCGAGGGCGGTGCGTCGCCTTCTGCTCTCGCACGGACGGTGCCATCCTGAGCATCGCCGCAAGGTCGGGCTGGACCAGGATCTTGCCGCCTATCTCCGTTCGGTGGAGGAGGCGGATGCTTGGCGTGAGGAGGTTCTGCGGGTGCGCATTCGACAGGCGGCTAAACGGCGCCAGAGGGGCGACCCGCCTGCGCCGGGCACCGGTATGTCGTTGGTCGTCATCATGGAGTACCTCCCCCTCTGGCGGTCCTGGGGCATGTTGATCAGGCAGGCCGAGCGTCAGAGCCTTACGCCACGGCAGGCACCGCCCGCCTTTGGGGCACAGCCACGGTCATCATGACTGTGGGGATTGGGACGTCTGGCAGTCGAAGCACTCTTCTTCGACGTCGGTGGATTCGTGCCCCCGCAACCAACCCGTTCCTCGACGCCGCCCAGGCTCACGCCAGGGCGGCGTCGCCGTTTGCACGCGGCGCTGCGGGCGTCGGCAGAACGCCGGGACGGTGGCGTACTCTCCCCTCGGCGAGGCGACGAAACCCGCCGTCGCGAGACGGCGGGTCTGTCGTTCTCCCGATCGGCCCCCGACGCCCCGGCCTACACCTCCGCAAAGCCTGGGCGGCGCAGGCCTTCTTCCACCGCTTCGACGATGGCGGCGGCGTCCAGGCCGTAGGCGCGGTGGAGGTCGGGGATGGTGCCCGACTGGCCGAAGTGCTCCACCCCCAGCGCCTGCACCCGGTGGCCGCGCACGCCGCCGAGCCACGACAGGGTGGCCGGGTGGCCGTCGAGGATGGTCACCAGCAGGGCGTCGCGCGGCACGGCGGCCAGCAGGCGCTCCACATGCGACGGGCGGGCGCGGTCCTCGGCGTCGCGGTCGCGGCGGCGGGTGCGCTGGGCGGCGCGCCAGCCGGCGTCCAGGCGGTCGGCGGAGGTCACCGCCAGCACGCCGACGTCGGCCCGCCGCTCGGCCAGGCGCAGGGCAGCCTGCATCACGTTCGGCGCGACGGCGCCCTGGTAGGCGAGCACGACGGAGGTCGACGGGCTCGGCGGCCGCAGCCAGTAGCCGCCGGCGACGATCTGGTCGCGCAAGGCCTTGTCGAGGGTGCGCGTCGGCTGCTCCAACTGGCGGGTCGACAGGCGCAGGTAGACGCTGCCGCCGGTCTCGTCGCGCAGCCAGTCGTGTTCGGGCGCCGGGTCGGACCCGTCGCGCTGCATGTAGTCGAAGCTCCAGGCGAGGATGGCCGCCAGCTCGTCCACCCAGGCCGGCTCGAAGCTCGCCAGCCCGTCCTGCGCCATGCCGATGAGCGGCGTGCCGATGGACTGGTGGGCGCCGCCCTCCGGCGCCAGCGTGACGCCCGAGGGCGTGCCCGCCAGCACGAACCGGGCATCCTGGTAGCAGGCGTAGTTGAGGGCATCGAGGCCGCGCATGACGAAGGGGTCGTACAGCGTGCCGACCGGCAGCAGGCGCTCGCCGAACAGGCTGTGCGACAGGCCGGCGGCCGACAGCATGAGGAACAGGTTCATCTCGGCGATGCCCAGTTCCACATGGCGGCCTTCCGGCGTCAGGCCCCACTTCTGCAGGCTCGGCACCTTCTCGGCCTTGAAGGTGTCCTCCTGCGGCATGCGGGAGAACAGGCCGACGCGGTTGATCCACCCCGACAGGCCTGTGGAGGAGGCGACGTCGGGTGAGGTGGTGACGATGCGCCCGGCGAAGTCCTCGCGCGCCTTGCCCAGCTCGGCCATCAGCTTGCCGAAGCCTTCCTGGGTCGACAACGTCTCGGCCGGCTGGAACGGCAGGGTGTCGGGCACGGCGAGGCGCGGGGCGGCGAAGCGGCGCGGGAAGGTGCGGGCGAAGGGCACGCTCTCCAGGAACGCGGGCAGGTCGCGCGCCACGTCCTCGGCCAGCCCCTCGAAGGGCTCGAACTCGCGGCCGTCGGCGATGCGGTGGTCGGTCTTGAAGGCGGCCATCTGGTCGACGGTCATGATGCCGCCGTGGTTGTCCTTGTGGCCGGCCAGCGGCGTGCCGTAGCCCTTGATGGTATAAGCGATGAACACCACCGGTCGGTCGGTCGGGGCGGTGGCGAAGGCTTCCAGCAGGGCCGGCAGGTCGTGGCCGCCCAGGTTGGTCATGAGCCGCGCCAGCTCGTCGTCGGAGCGCGCCTCCAGCAGGGCCGACACCGGGCCCTGGTCGCCGATGTCGTCGAGCAGGCGCTTGCGCCACGCTGCGCCACCCTGGAAGGTGAGGGCGGAATAGAGCTGGTTGGGGCAGGCGTCGATCCACTCGCGCAGGCGCTCGCCGCCCGGTTCGGCGAAGGCGGCGCGCAGGGCGTGGCCGTACTTGATGGTGACGACCTCCCACCCGAAGGCGCGGAACAGCTCGTCGAAGCGGGTGAACAGGTTGTCGCGGACGATGGCGTCCAGGCTCTGGCGGTTGTAGTCGATGATCCACCAGCAGTTCCGCAGGTGGTTCTTCCAGCCTTCCAGCAGCGCCTCGTAGACGTTGCCCTCGTCCAGCTCGGCGTCGCCCACCAGGGCGATCATGCGGCCGGGCGGGCGGCCCTGCATCCAGCCGTGCTCCACCAGGTAGTCCTGCACGAGGCTCGCGAAGATGGTCTGCGCCGCGCCGAGGCCGACCGAGCCGGTGGAGAAGTCCACGTCGTCGGCGTCCTTGGTGCGCGACGGATAGGACTGGGCGCCGCCGAAGGCACGGAAGCGCTCCAGCCGGTCGCGGTCCTGGTGGCCGAGCAGGTACTGGATGGCGTGGAACAGGGGGCTCGCGTGCGGCTTCACCGCCACCCGGTCCTCGGGCCGCAGTTCGTGGAAGTACAGCGCCGTCATCAGCGTCGCCATGGAGGCGCAGCTCGCCTGATGGCCGCCCACCTTCAGGGGCTCGGGCTTGGGGCGGATGTGGTTGGCGTTGTGGATCATCCAGTGGGACAGCCACAGCGTCTTCTTCTCCAGCTGCCCGAGCAGCTGCAGGCGGCGGTCGTCGAGCGGCGGGCGGCTGCGGACGGGCGCGTGGTTCATGGTGGGCGAGTCTCCCTGGCGATCGTGTGTTTCTTGGCCGGCGGCAGCACTCATGTTGCGCAGGGTTGCCCCTCCGCGCAAGTCATGTTGCGAAAATTCTATTCCTATCGTTAAAAAGCGTATCCCACCGTGATGCGCAGCACCCGCTCCAGCGGGTCGACATCGGCCGGCGTGTCGCCGTCCCAGTCGAGGTCGTAGAGGGCGCGCAGGAACAGCCCCTCCTGGAAGCTGTAGCGCAGGCCGGTGGAGGTCTCGATCCACGGCGTGCCGCTGCCTTGCAGGCCGATGGGCAGCAGGCCGGTCTGGTCGTGGACGAAGCGCAGGCGCTCGGCCAGCGGCCAGGCGGCCTTCAGTCCCCAGGTGACGCCGACGCCCGACTGGATGCCCTCGCCGTCGGGCAGGTCGCCGACCGGGCGCTCGTGGTAGTAGACCGGCCCGGCCTCCAGCCGCAGGTAGCGGCCGTCCTCCTCGTCCACCAGCGGCGAGCCGAACAGCACCGAGTATTCCTGGCGCAGGGCGATGCCGTCGCTCTCGTCGCGCTTCCAGCGGGCGGTGGGGGAGATGGTGGGCGGCTCGTCGACGCCGAGGTCGAGGCGCAGTTCGGTGTCGAAGCTGTCCTCGATCTGCTCCTCGCCCAGGCGGTCGCGCTCCACCTCGGCGTCGAGCGACAGGCGGTGGTCGCGCCAGGCGATGGCCGCCTCGCCGTCGAGGTAGATCTCGCTGCGGTCGTTGCGCCCCGAGAACAGCCGCAGGCCGACGGCCAGTTCGCCGGTGAGCGGCTTCTCCGCCTCGTCAGCCGGCGGCGCGGGATCGGGCAGCACGGGCTTGCGCTGCGGCACCGGCGGCAGGCGGGGCGGCAGAGGACCGGCGGCGGTGGCGCTCATCAGCCCGGTGACCTCGGGGCGCGGGATGGCGACTTCGCCCAGCACGCCCGATTCGATCACCACTTCCTCCGGCGTGTCGCGCAAGAGGCGGCCGCTCAGGACGTCGCCGTTGCTCAGCCGCACCCGCACCCGCTCGTCGGCCTCCGGCGCCGCGCCGGCGGGGGCGGCGGCGGTGAGACAGGCGAGCAGGGCGAGGGCGGCGGCGGCAGGAGCGCGGTGCCCGCTCATCCGGCCAGTTTGTGCGTGTCGGGGCGCGGCGGCAGGGGCGGCGCGTCGGGCCAGTCGCCGGCCAGCGAGCGGGTCCAGCAGGCGGCATGCAGCCCCTGTAGCGCCTCGGCGTGTTCCAGCACCGCCAGGGCCTCGGCGTCGCTCAGCGAGGCGGGGCCGAGGTAGCGCAGCTTGCGGGCGGCGGCGGCGGCGTCCTCGGCGCTCGCCCGCGACTCCTGGCCGGCCAGCGGCAGCAGGTCCAGGTGGTCGCGCAGGCGGTCGGCGTCGAGCACGGTCCAGGCCAGCAACTCGGTGCGGCCGGGGCGGGTCGACTGATCCTCCTCCAGCATGAGGCGGTCGAGGGTCTGCAGGACCGGCGAGGGCTGCGTCTCCTCGCGGGTCAGCAGCAGGCGGGCGCGGCGCAGGGCGAGGCCGAGGCGGCGGCTGTCGCCCAGCCACACCACCAGGGGGGCCAGGATCAGGCCGGCCTCCACCGGCGACAGCCACAGCGCCAGGGTCGGCGAGGTCACCCAGGCGCCGGCGGTGGCGGCGGTGCCGATGGCGGTGAAGGGCAGCCAGCGTTCCAGGTGGGCCTCGAAGGCGCCTTCGGACGCCGTGCGGTTCTGCGCCGACCAGCCGACGGCCTTGCCGAGCATGGTGGAGAACACGGCCAGCGCGTGCAGCAGCATCATGATGGGGGCGAGCAGGGCGGTATAGACCGTCTCGATCAGCACGCCGAGTGTCACCCGCCCGCCGCCGCCGAGCGACCGCCGCAGGCGGCCGTCGCGCAAGGTGAGCAGCAGGCCGAACAGCTTGGGCACCAGCAGCAGCCCCATGGCGACCGCCAGCAGCGCCAGTGCCGCCCCCTGGACGTCGAGCGGCCACTGCGGGAAGGGCCGACCGTCGGCGAAGTAGCTCACCGGCGTGCGCGCCAGCTGCCAGGCCTGCAGGGCCGACAGCACCAGGAACACCAGCCACAGGGCTGAACTGACGTAGGACATGACGCCGACCGAGAAGTGCAGGCGGCTCACCCAGTGCAGGCCGCGCGCCGGGATCAGGCGGGCGTGCTGCAGGTTGCCCTGGCACCAGCGGCGGTCGCGGGTGGCGAAGTCGCCGACGGTCGGCGGCGGCTCTTCCAGGGTGTCGTCGATGTCGTCGGCGATGAGCACCTTCCAGCCGCCGCGGCGCAGGAGGGCCGCTTCCACGAAGTCGTGGCTGAGGATCTCGCCGCCGAGCGGCGCCGCCCCCGGCAGGTGCGGCAGGCCGCAGCAGTCGGAGAAGGCGCGGGTGCGAATGATGGCGTTGTGGCCCCAGTAGTTGCCTTCGCCGGCCGCCCAGAAGGCGATGCCGGCGGCCGACAGCGGGCCGTAGACGGCGCCGGCGAACTGCAGCACGCGGGCGAAGAAGGTCTCGCCGCGAGCCAGCCGCGGCGGTGCCTGCACCAGGCCGGCCTGCGGGTCGGCCTCCATGCGCGCCACCAGCCGGGCGAGGGAGCTCGCGGTCATGATGCTGTCGGCGTCGAGCACCACCATGTACTCGTAGAGCTGGCCGTGGCGGCGCACGAAGTCGGCGATGTTGCCGGCCTTGCGCTCGCGGTTCTGCAGGCGGCGGCGGTAGTAGACGGGCGGCATGCCGCGCACCTCGTCGGCGCCGTCGGCGAGGTCGCGCCAGGCGTTCACCTCCGACAGCCAGGGGCCGGGCTTGGTGGAATCCGACAGCACGTGGACGTGGAAGTGCTCGCCGAGGCCGTGGCGGGCGAGGTCGTGGCGCATGGCCTGGATGCCGGCGAAGACGCGTCCGACCTCTTCGTTGTAGACCGGTACCACCACGGCCGTCGGCCCCTTGGCGGTGACGGCCGGCACCGGCGGCTCGGCGGGGGCCGGGCCGCGCAGCAGCAGCACGAGGAAGCCGGCGCCGAGCGTCCAGAACGACTGCGCCAGCCACAGCGCCAGCGGCACGAAGACGGCGATGAGCGCGATGTCGAGCAGGCTCAGGCCGTCGACGAAGAGAATGCGGGTGTAGGAGGCGACGAGGGCGGCGGCGGTGCCGAGCACCCCGACGACGAAGACGGTACGGCGGCCCATGGGCGGCCTCCTGTGATCAGACGAGGACGAGGGCCGCGAAGGCGGCCAGCGCCGGAACCACCATGGCGGCGGCGGCCATGGCCCACAGACGGGCCGCCCCCACCACCGGCGACGGTGCGATGAGGATGGGGGCGAGCGGCTGCGGGTTCATGGGCAGGCCGGCCACCGGCAGGACGGTCGGCCGCAGCGGCAGCGTACGGCTCAGCGCCGCGGCGCGGGCGGCGGCGGCGATGAGGCACTGCCCGAGGGCGGTCTCGCGGTCGGGCACGTGGGTGTCGCGGCGCACCGACTCGATCACGCCGCGTGCCTCCTCCATGGCCTGCGGCCGCGGCAGGCCGTGCGCCTGGGCCAGGTAGACGGCGGTCTTCAGGCGGAGGTGGCGCCAGAAGGCCTCGATCTGGGCCGTCGCGTCGGGCGGCGCGGAGGCGACCGGGCCGTCGGGCAGCGCAGCGGCCGCGAGCGTCAGATGCTGGACCATTGGAAGCTCCACGTTTCCGATATGGGCCTGCCGTCGAGCGTCAGGCGGCACCGCAACTCGGCGGTGGTGTCCTCGGTCGGCACGGGCAGGTCGAAGAACACCCGCAGGCCGCCGGTGACCGGGTTCGGGTGGGCGACGATCTCGCCCGCCTCGATGCCGTTGGCTTCGAGCACCGGCACCACGTCGGCGTCCGGCGGCAGGTCGGGCAGCGGCCCGCCGACGAAGTCGACCACCACCTTGCGCTTGGTTTCCGCCTCTTCCTGCTGGCCGGGCAGGCCGCCGCGGCCGAGGCGGGTTTCGACGGCGCGGGCCAGCGGCTGCTGCGGGCCGGCGAGGCCCCAGTGCATGACGTAGCGCAGCACCGCCTCGCCGCCGGCCTTGGCGGGGGCCTTGGGCTGCCAGAAGGCGACGATGTTGTCGTGGGTCTCGTCCGGCGTCGGGATTTCGAGCAGCGTCACCGCCCCCTCGCCCCAGTCGCCCTTGGGCTCGATCCACAGCGACGGCCGCAGGTCGTAGCGCGCCTCCAGGTCCTCGTAGGCGTCGAACTCGCGCACCCGCTGCAGCAGCCCGAAGCCCTTGGGCGCCGTTTCCTGGAAAGCGGAGAGGGCGAGGGCGCGCGGGTTGCGCAAGGGGCGCCAGATCCACTCGCCGGTGCCGGAATGCAGCAGCAGGCCCTGGCTGTCGTGGACGCGCGGGCGGTAGTCGGGGTGGTCGGCCGGGTCGCTCGGGCCGTGGTCGAACATGCTGGTCAGCGGCGCGAGGCCGAGGCGTTCGACGTCGGTGCGGAAGAACAGGCGGGCGGTGACGTCCACCGCCGTGGTCTCGCCCGGCTGCACGGCGAAGCGGTAGGCGCCGGTCAGGCTCGGGCCGTCGAGCAGGGCGTGCACCATGAGCGGCGAGCCGCGCTCCGCCGGCCGTTCCAGGTAGAGGCGGGTGAAGGCGGGGAATTCCTCGCCCTTGGGCAGGCCGGTGTCGACGGCGACGGCGCGGCTCGATATGCCGTAGCGGGTGCCGCGGCCGAGCGCCCGGAAATAGCTGGCGCCCAGGAACACGAGCAGCTCGTCCAGCACCTCGGGATCGTTGAGCGGGTAGTGCACCCGCACGCCGGCGAAGCCCAGGTCGTCGGGCAGCGGCTCGGCGAAGCGGTTGCGGCCGAGGTCGAAGTCGGCGGGGCGGTAAGTGACGGGCCGGGCGACGCCGCCCTCCACGTCGAACACCGCCACCGGCCGGTCGTAATAGGCGCCGAGGTGGAAGAACTGCACCTCGTAGGGCGATACGTCGCGCCACAGGGCGTGGTCGCCGCGGTAGCGGATGTCGCGGTACTGGTCGTAGGACAGGTCGGCGAGCACCTTGGGCAGGGCGCCGTCGCCGCTCTGGTAGCTTTCGCCCGCCAGCCGGCGCGCCTCGCTCACCAGCCAGTCATAGGAGAACGGCGCGCCGGTCGGTGCGGTGGCGGCGGCCGGAGCCGCGTCGGCGGCGGCGCCCGGGGTCACCGGCGGCGGCGCCGCGAGGGCGCGGCCCGACAGGGTGAGCGCGGTGGCGCCGAGCAGTCCGGCGAGAAGGGAGCGCCGGCTGACGGCGCGGGCCGGAGCGGAAGAGTCGGAGGCGGTCATCGATATGGCGTCGGATGCTGTTGTCGGGGCGGCTGGCGGGCCTCCGCGAGCAGCGGCGGGGCCGCCGGGAAGTCAGCCGCAGGTACAACGTGCATCCGATACCGCCGTTGCGCGCAGGAACGCGGGAATCTGTGCCGTCACCCTCTGCGTCCGGCGGGATTTCTAGTGTCACGGAGGGCGTGTGAAAAAGCCGTGACGGAATCGTCACGGCTGCGGCGGCGGCAGGCGACCCTCCACCGCGGTGCCGCCGCCGGGCAGCAGGCGCAGCACGACGCCCTCGCCGCTGGCCGGGAAGACGTCGGTCAGGCCGGTGATGACCACCTGATGCGTCACCATCACCACCGTGTCGCCGTCGCGCGGCAGGCCGTCGAGCAGGCGGCGCAGGCCGGCGATCTGGGCCGGGCCGCTGGCGCGGTCGCCGAAGAAGCTGTTCAACAGCGGCTCGGGCTCCGGCGGGGCCAGGGCCATCAGGTCGGCCGTCTCGGCGGCGCGGCACCAGCGGCTGGTGAGGACGCGGGCGACCGGGACGGCGTGATCACGGAAGGCATCGCCCAAAGCCCGCGCCTGGGCGCGGCCGCGGTCGTCGAGGTTTCGCTGGGTGGAGCAATCGTCGAGGCGGAAGTTCGGCGGGTCGCCGGTGCCGGGGGCCAGCGCGTGGCGCAGGATCACCACCCGGCCGCCGTCGCGCAAGGACTGCCACAGGGCCTCGGCCTCGGCGGCGCGGACGGAGGTCGGCAGCAGGACGATCAGGACGGCGAGCAGCAGGCGGATCGGCATGGCGGGCCTCCGGCCGGTGGGGACGCTGTCTGCCTTACGCGCCCCCACCGAACCGGGATCACCGGGATGTCGAGTGTTCGGCCCTCAGGCGCCGTCCGTCCTGCGGCGAGCGGAGCCCGCCGCAGGACGGGTGATCACTCGCCGCCGATCAGCGGCAGCCACTCGAAGGTGGTGCCCTGGGGCGTGTCCATGATGCCGACGCCCTGCGCCTGCAACTCGTCGCGGATGGCGTCGGAGCGGGCGAAGTCCTTGGCCTTGCGGGCCTCGGTGCGCTCGGCGAGGCGGGCGGTGATGGTCGCCTCGTCGAGCGTCTGGCCGGCCGGGCGGATCACCAGGTCCTCGGCCGTCAGGGTCAGCAGCTCGACACCGAGCACGAGGTCGGCCAGGGCGGCGAGCTTCAGCCCTTCCTCGGGCGCCAGCTTCTTGTCGAACAGGATCTCGTTCAACAGGGCCACCGCGGCCGGCGTCGCCAGGTCGTTGGACACCGCGGCGTCGAGGCGGTCGGCCCACTCGGCGGCCTTGGGCGACAGGCCGGCGGTCAGCTGCTCGCGGATGTAGGCGAGCGAGCCGCCGGAGCTGTAGCGCATCTCGCCGGCCAGCCGCGCCACCTCGGCATCGGCCATCTTGGACTTCAGGTCGGCGATGCGCAGCAGCAGGCGGCGCAGCGCGGCGCGGGTGCCGACCAGGGCGTCCCAGGTGAACTCCAGCGACGAGCGGTAGGAGGCGCCGAGCAGGAACAGCCGGTAGACCAGCGGGTGGATGCCCTGGTCGACGATGCTCTGCAGGGTGAGGAACTTGCCCGACGACTTCGACATCTTGCCGTCGCGCATGATGAGGAATTCGTTGTGCATCCACCAGTTGGCGCCGGTCTTGCCGGAGCCGCAGTAGCCCTGGTTCTGGGCGATTTCGTTGCAGTGGTGGACCTGGCGGTGGTCGATGCCGCCGGTGTGGATGTCGAACTGCTCGCCCAGGTACTTCATGGACATGACCGAGCATTCGAGGTGCCAGCCCGGCGCGCCGACGCCCCACGGGCTGTGCCATTCCATCTGCCGCTGCACGCCGGCCGGGCTCTTGCGCCAGACGGCGAAGTCGGCCGGGTGGCGCTTGCCGCCGGGGCCGTCGATGCGGCGGTGCTCTTCGTCCATGCCGGCGAGGTCGAGCAGGCCGAGCTGGCCGTAGTTCGGCACCTTGGAGGTGTCGAAGTAGGCGCCGTCCTCCAGCTCATACAGGTAGCCGGCGGCGTCCAGCTCGCGGGCGAAGGCGATCATCTCCTGGATGTGCTGCGTCGCCGGCGTCCAATGGCTGGGCGCCAGGATGTTGAGGCGGCGCACGTCGTCCTTGAAGACGTCGGTGTAGTGGGCGGCGATGTCCCAGATGGACTTCTTCTCGCGGCTGGCCGCCAGTTCCATCTTGTCGTCGCCGGTGTCGGCGTCGGACGTCAGGTGGCCCACGTCGGTGATGTTGATGACGTGGGTGACGTTGTAGCCCTTGAAGGTCAGCACCCGGCGCAGCGTGTCGGCGAAGACGTAGGCGCGCAGGTTGCCGATGTGGGCATAGTTGTAGACCGTCGGGCCACAGGAGTAGACGCGCACGTTCCGCGGGTCGATGGGCTGGAACTCCTGAACCTCGCGGCCCAGGCTGTTGAACAGGCGGAGCGGGTGCTGCGTCGTCATCCTTCGCACTTCTACAGAGGGTTGGCGGGATCGCCGGGACTTGGGGAGCCGCGGCGGCGCTTGCGAGGTGTACCACCGGACGGCCGCGGCACCAAGGCCGGCGGGGACGGGGGCTCCGGGGCGCCGGTTCGTTTCGCTTCCGATGCGGATTTGCGGCCGTGCCTGCAAATGCAGTTGACGCCGCCGCAGCGCAATACGACACTTCCGGGAACGCCGGAGTCCCGGCCGATCCATTGCGGCAAGGCATTGAAATGTCACGAAACCTCAACGCGGACTCGGGCCCGTGAGCGGCGCTGGCAGCGGCCACGTCAAGGCCTCGTACACGGTTCCCTGCGCCGCCGCCTTCCGCGATGCGGTGGAGGCGCTGGCCCGCCGCCGCGGCGTGAACAGCGGCGACATCGCGCGTTCGGTCATGCTGGTGGTGCCGCCGCTCGACATCGAGAGTCACCCCGATCCGGGCGGCCCGGCCGAGGACGACCGCGAGACCGTGGTGCTGAAGAGCGGCCCGTCGCAGGGCCGGCCGTGGAAGCGCAAGCCGCGCCTGCAGGTGCGCACCGTGCCCGGCCTGTCCATCCCCTTCATCCGCCGGGCGCTCGACATCGCCCTGAAGCTGGAGGCGGGGGAGCGCCGCGTCGATCTGGTCGACCCCCGCGCCAAGCCGCAGCGCACGGCCGCCGCCCAGCCGAAGCCGGAACCGCCGCCACCCCCTCCGCCACCACCGCCCCCGCCTCCTCCTCCTCCGCCGCCGCCGCCGCCCCCCAAGGCGGCGGCGCCCGACCCGGCGATCCTGGAGGAACTGGCGCGGCTGCGGGCGGTCGTTTCGGTGCTGGCGTTCGAGCCGCTGCCCGACGGCGTGCAGACGCGCGAGGAAGCGCTCTTCGTGCTCGGCTTCGCCCCATCGGCGCGGCCGGACCGGCACACCCTGCGGGCGCGCTTCCGCATGCTGGCGACCATCCACCACCCGGACGGCCGCTACGGCAGCCACGAGCGCATGGCGCAGATCAACGCCGCCATGGAGATGCTGCGCTGACCGCGCCGGCCGGCGCGATGGAGGATCGCCGCGCCCCCCTCAGGTGAAGCGGGGGCCGTGCGTCCACACCACCAGCGAATTCCGCACGCCGCTCGTGACCGGGCCGACGCGGTGCAGGGTGTAGCTGGGGAAGGCGGTGCCGACGCCGCGGTCGCGCGGGGCTTCCACCGGGTTGCCGTTGAAGTTCAGCTCCAGCGCGCCGCCCTCGTACTCGGCCGGGTCCGACAGCTGCACGGTCAGCGTCAGCTTGCGGGTGCGCGGGATGCCGCGGCCGCCCACGTCGGAGTGCCAGTCGTAGAAGCCCAGGTTGGCGTCGGTGTACTCGGTGAGCTGGATCTGCTCGTCGAAGCCGCTCAGTGCGAAGCCGAAATGGTCGCGGTTGAGATCGGCGACGGCGCGGGTGAGGCGCTGGGCGATCCACTCCACCTCGGGGTCGTCCTGCTCCAGCCAGATGAGGCGGGAGCGGCGGATGCCGTCGGTGGCGACGCCGTTGACCAGCGTGCCGGCGGCCGCGGCGCGGCGCTCCCGCAGGGCGACGATGGCGGCGCATTCGTCGGCGGTGAAGACCTCCCGGGTGGCCCAGGAGCTCGGCTCGAACCTGTCGGGCAGGATCGAGCGGGCGGGATCGGCGACCGTCTCGGCCGGACCCCACGCAAAGACACGGTCCATCGCGCCTCCGTTCAGCGGAATGAGTTGGTGAGAAACGGTGATGTAGCAGCTTTTCAGCGGAAAGCGAGTCCCTATAGGACTGCGGCGACCCGCCTGCGCAACTCGGGCACCAGGTCGGCCTCGAACCACGGATTGCGCCGCAGCCAGGCGGTGTTGCGCCAACTCGGGTGCGGCAGGGGGAGGAGGCCCTCGGGCATGGATCGCCAGTCGGCGACCGTTTCGGTCATGGAACGGCCCCGGCGCAGGACGCCGAGCCAATAGGTCTGGGCGTGGATGCCGATGAGCAGCGTCAGCGCCACCTGCGGCAGGGCGGCGCGGAAGCGGTGCTGCCACAGGGGGGCGCACTCGCGCCGCGGCGGGGCGTCGCCGCCGTTCTTGTCGCGGCCGGGATAGCAGAACCCCATGGGCACGATGGCGATGCGCGACTCGTCGTAGAACCGCTCGCGGTCGAGCGCCAGCCAGTCGCGCAGGCGGTCGCCGGAGCGGTCGTTCCACGGGATGCCGGTCTCGTGCACCCGCGTCCCCGGCGCCTGCCCGATGATGAGCAGCCGCGCCGTCGGCGAGGCGCGGAAGGTCGGGCGCGGGCCGAGCGGCAAGGCGTCGGCGCACAGGGTGCAGGCGCGCGCCTCGGCCATGAGGGCGGCGAGGTCGGCGCCGGGCGGGCTGGGCAGCGGGGCTGTCGTCATGGCCGGCGATGTAGGGCGCCGCCGACGGCGCCGGAAGAGGCGGGCGTCAGGGAATGCCCTTGGTCAGCAGGCGCTCCACGTAGGCCGGCACCACCTCGGTCGCCGGGCCGTAGACCTGTTCCTCGAACAGGCTGGCGCCGAGGGACGGTTCCAGGTTCAGCTCGGCGGTGTGGGCGTCGCCCAGGTCGAGCACCACATGCACGAAACCGGCGGCCGGATAGACGTTGCCCGAGGTGCCGACGGACAGGAACAGGCCGCAGCCGGAGAGTGCCTCGTGGATGCGCTCCATCTGCAGCGGCATCTCGCCGAACCACACCACGTGCGGCCGCATGGCGCCGACGTGGGCGCAGGCGGGGCAGGGCGTCTCCACGTGCAGATCGGTGCGCCATGCCTGGATCGTTCCGCAGGCGTCGCAGCGCACCTTCAGCAACTCGCCGTGCATGTGGATGAGGTTGGTGGAGCCGGCGCGTTCGTGCAGGTCGTCGATGTTCTGGGTGACGATCAGCACCTCGCCCGGCCATTCCCGCTCCAGGCGGGCGAGGGCGACGTGGGCGGCGTTGGGCTGCACGTCGCTTTCCACCAGCTGGCGGCGACGGTCGTCGTAGAAGCGTTGCACCAGCGCCGGGTCGCGGGCGAAGCCCTCGGGCGTCGCCACGTCCTCCAGGTTCACCCGATCCCAGATGCCGCCGGCGCAGCGGAAGGTGTCGAGCCCCGATTCCTTCGAGATCCCGGCGCCGGTGAGGACGACGATGGAGGGATGCGCGGCGGACATGGCGGCTGGCTCCGGACTTTCCGTTGCAGGGGCCGGCATGGTAATCCAGAGGCGGGGGCGCAGGAAAGGAAAGGACCGGGTGGGGTGATCAAGGTTCTGTTCGTCTGCACGGGAAACATCTGCCGGTCGCCGACCGCCGAGGGCGTGTTCCGCGACCTGGTGGTGCGCGAGGGGCTGGGCGACCGGGTGGCCGCCGATTCGGCCGCCGTCGCCGGCTATCACGTGGGCGAGCCGCCCGATCCGCGCTCGGTGCGGGCAGCGGCGCGGCGCGGGGTCGACATCTCCGGCCAGCGGGCGCGGCGGGTGACGCCGGAAGACTTCGCCGAATTCGACCTCATCCTCGCCATGGACCGCGGCCACCTGCGCTCGCTGAAGGCCATGGCGCCGGCCGGCGCGAAGGCGGAGGTGGGGATGTTCCTCGCCTACGGGGCGGGCCTGCACCACGACGAGGTGCCCGACCCCTACTACGGCGAGGGGCGAGGGTTCGAGGACGTGCTCGACATGGTCGAGACGGCTTCGCAAGGATTGCTCGAACACATTCGGACGACCCGGCTGTAAGGCGACCGGGCCGCACCCACATCAGGGGAAGGAGGTGGCGGCCATGTCCATGACGACTCTGCAGGACCGCGTCGCCGAGGTGCTCGGACGCGAGGTGACGGCCATCCGCCCGTTGGGCGGCGGCTGTGTCGGCGATGTCGCCAAGGCCGACCTCGTCGACGGCGGCGCCGTGGTGGTCAAGATCGCCGATCCCGCCACCGGTGGCCTCGACACCGAAGGCTGGATGCTGCGTTACCTCGGGGAACGCACCCGCCTGCCGGTGCCCCGCGTGCTGCACGCCGAGCCCGGCCTGCTGGTCATGAGCTGGATCGACACCCGCGGCAGCGGCTCGGTCACCTCGGTCTGCCAGCAGGAAGCGGCGGAGATGCTGGCCGATCTTCATTCCATCACCGCACCGACCTACGGCCTCGAGCGCGACACCATGATCGGCGGCCTGCGCCAGCCCAACCCGCAGACGCCGTCGTGGCTCGACTTCTTCCGCGACCACCGGCTGCGCCACATGGCCGCCGAGGCGCACGCCGCCGGGCGCCTGCCCGCCGCCCTGCGCGACCGGGTGGACATCCTGGCCGGCCGGCTCGACCGCTGGCTGACGGAACCGGAGCGGCCGGGCCTCGTGCATGGCGACATGTGGACGGGCAACGTGCTGTGCGGGCCGACCGGCATCGCCGGCTTCATCGATCCTGCCATCTACTACGCCGACCCCGAGATCGAGCTGGCCTTCTCGACCCTGTTCGGCACCTTCGGCGAGTCCTTCTTCCGCCGCTACGGCGAGATCCGGCCGCTGGCGCCGGGCTTCATGGAGGAGCGGCGCGACCTCTACAACCTCTATCCCCTGCTGGTTCACGTACGGCTGTTCGGCGGGTCCTACGTCGCGGCGGTGGACCGCACCCTCGACCGGTTCCTGGGCTGACGGGGTCGCCGGTGTCGGACGAGCAGGAGGTCGACGACCGCGACACCCGCATCCGCTGGCTCTACACGCTGGCGGTGCGGCGTCACGGCACCCGCGCCAAGGGCGTGGGCTGGCGCGACGGGCGCGGGCAACTGCTGCGCTTCGCCCAGCTGGTGCGGGTGATGGAGGGCGAGCCGCGCGGCGCGGCGGTCTCCGTCAACGATCTCGGCTGCGGCTACGGGGCGCTGTTCCCCTTCCTGCTGCGGCTGCCGGACGTGCGGGTGACGCGCTACGTCGGCTACGACATGACGCCGGCCATGGTGGCGCGGGCGCGCGAGGCCATCCGCGACCACCGCGCCGCCTTCCTGCTGGCCGACGAAGCGACCGACGACGCCGACTACGGCTTCGCCTCCGGCACCTTCAACGTGCTGGCCGGCGCCGATCCCGACGACTGGCGGGCGGAGGTGATCGAGCGCCTGACCGCCTTCGCCGCCCGCTGCCGCCGCGGCTTCGCCTTCAACATGCTGGGGACGGACCATCCACGGCCCGACCGCCTGATGTTCTACACCACCCCCGCCGCCTTCCGCGACGCCTTCGAGGCGGCGGGGATGGAAACGACCGTGCTGACCGGCTATCTGCCCGGCGACTGGAGCATGCTGGTGCGGTACTGAGGCGGTCACGCCTGCACGAGGCCGGCGAGCGCGAGGGCGGCGCCGCCCGCCACCAGCGCCCAGCCCAGGGCCAGGCCCCAGTCGGGGCGGCGCGGCTTCATCGCACCACCTCGAAGTCCTCCGACACCTGGCCGCTGGCGGTGTCCTGGAAGCGGTAGCGCCCACCGGCGGCGGTGGCGACCACGTAGCACGCCTGGGTGTCGCGGTCGGGCGTGATGCACAGGCGGTCGCCGCTGCGCTGCCAGGTGCCGGGGATGGTCTGGTTGCCCGCCGTCACCTCGATGCGCAGGGCGCCGCCCGACTGCAGGCGGTAGACCACGGGGTTGACGGTGGAGCGGAAGGTGGCGCCGTTCTGCACCAGCGCCGCCACCTCGGGCGCCGCCAGACGGTCCGCCGCCGCCAGCGGGGCGGAGGGCGTCGGCACCGCGCAGGCAGACAGGGTGGCGGTGAAGGCGGCGGCGGCGAGGCCGCGGCGAAGCATGTGGGACATGGAAGGCTCCTTTCAGGACGCAGGAAGGGAACCGCCTCCGCCGCCGACGGCGCGGCGGTGGATCGGGGACATCGCGCCGCGCCGGGGTGGCGACGGCGGCGGAGGCGGGGGATCTGCCGGCGCCGATGGGGGCGGGCGCGGGCAGAGGGCGGGGCTCGCCGGTGGTCGGGTGACCTGGCCGGACGGGCATCGTCGGGTCGGGGATCAGGATGCGGCGGCGGCGCCGTCAGTCGTCGGGCGGCTGATCGAGGCCGTCGTCGCGGTACTCCAGGATGTCGCCGGGCTGGCAGTCCAGCACCCGGCACAGGGCGGCCAGGGTGGAGAACCGCACGGCGCGGGCCTTGCCCGTTTTCAGGGTGGACAGGTTCTGCACCGAGATGCCGACCGCCGCCGCCAGGTCCATCAGCTTCATCTTGCGGCGGGCGAGCATGACGTCCAGGTTGACGACGATCGACACGCGGTCCTCCGTCTACACGGTCAGGTCCAGGTCTTCCCGCATGCGGCAGGCTTCCGCCATGATGCGCGCCAGCAGGATGACCACGAGCCCGATGAAGAAGGGCGTCACCTGGAACTCCAGGTAGACGGGCGGCTCGGCCATGGGCTCGAACAGCCATAGCGCTGGTCCGATGAGGGCGACCGCGGCCGCATCCACGCCGACGAAGACGAGCAGCAGCACGCCGAGGCGCCGGATGGCCGCTGCCGCCTCGGGCACGAAGACCCGGCCGGCGGCATAGAGCCGCAAGAGCGCGTGCAGGGTGAGCAGGATGACCTCCAGCACCACCACGTGCGCCGTGCCGAGGACGGCCACGGCGGCGCGCGACTGCCAGCTCAGCTCGGCGGCGGGTCGCGAGCCTTCTGGCAGGGCGACGTTGCCCGTCAGCAGCGCGACCGCCATCAGGACTGTCCAACCGACGGGCACCAGCCAGATCAGCACGCGCACCAGCCGCGCCAGGCGCCGGCTGTAGATTTCGACGGAGGTCATGTCCCACCTCGGGGTTCGTTCGATGCCGGAACACTAGCGCTGCGGATCATGCTTCGCAAGCTGTTTTTCACGATAAACATGAATTTTAGCATGAGGGGGGCGAAGAGAGTGGCCCCGCGGCGCCGCCGCGGGCGGACGATGCCCGGCCGTGACAGACAGGCGCCGGGTCCGCTATAGACGGTCGGTCCGCCGCAATCGATCCGGTCCCGCCATGTCGTCCTCCGCCCCGTCGCCCCGCCGCATCCTGGTCGTCAAGCTGGGGGCCTTCGGCGACTTCGTGGTGGCGCTGGCGGCCATGAAGGCGATCCGGCAGACCCATGCGGACGCCCACCTCACCCTGCTGACCACGCCGCCCTTCGTCGGGCTGGCGGAGGCGAGCGGCCTGTTCGACGCCGTGCGCGGCGACGGCCGGCCGTCGGGCTTCGCCGGTCAGGTGCGGCTGGCGCTGGATTTGCGGCGCGCCCGCTTCGACCGCGTCTACGACCTGCAGCGCAACGACCGCACGCGGCTGTTCTTCCACGTTCTGCGGTTCGGCCGGCCGGGGCTGGAGTGGAGCGGCATCTTCCCCGGCGCCACCTTCTACATCGCCGACCCGCGCGAGCCGCGTCGCCATGCCGCCGTGCGCTACGCCGACCAACTGCGCGTCGCCGGCATCACCGTGCCGCCCTATCCCGACCTGGGGTTCCTGCACGGCGACCTGACGCCGCTGCCGCCGCTGCCCGAGCGCTTCGTGCTGCTGGTGCCCGGCGGCGCGCCGCAGCGCCCGGCCAAGCGGGCACCCGTCGCCACCTACGTCAGCCTCGCCCGCCATTGCCTCGGCCAGGGCCTGACGCCGGTGCTCGTCGGCACCGACAAGGAGGCCGACGTCCTCGACGCCATAGCCCTGGCGGTGCCCGAGGCACTGTCGTTGCGCGGCCGGACCGACTTCGGCCAGCTGGCGAGCCTCGCCCGCCGCGCCGCCGGGGCGGTCGGCAACGACACGGGGCCGATGCACCTGGTGGCGGTGGCGGGCTGCCCGAGCGTGGTTCTGTTCTCCGCCGAATCCGACCCGGTGGAAAACCGCCCGTGGGCGGACCAGGTGGTCACCCTGCAACGCCCCCACCTGCGCGACCTGCCGGCCGACGAGGTGGCGGCGGCGCTGGACGGGGTGGTGCGGGGGTAGGCGTCTTGGCAGTCGATCCCGGACGACCTAAACTAACTGAACTTAGTTCGGTTTGGAGGAGGCTGCCCGTGCGCTCGGTCAACATGCATGACGCCAAGACGAACCTGTCGCGGCTGGTCGAGGAAGCTGCGGCCGGCGAACCCTTCATCATCGCAAAGGCTGGCCGCCCGATGGTCAAGGTCGTCCCGCTGACGGAGGAAGACGCGACTCTGAGCCGCGTCGGGTTCATGATCGGCTCCATCGACGTGCCGGACGATTTCGACACCATGGGTGCCGAGGAAATCCGACGACTGTTCGAGGGCAGTTGACGTGCCTGGTCTGCTTCTACTGGACACGCACATCCTCCTCTGGGCAGCAGGTCAACCGGAGCGACTCGGTCGCCGGGCGCTCGACCTCATCAAGGACACGCGGAATACCCCGGCCTTCAGCGTCGTGTCGCTCTGGGAGGTGGCGATCAAGCTCGGCCTTGGCCGCGCGGACTTCCGGGCACCGGACCCGCGCGTCTTGCGCCGAGCATGGCTCGACCGGGGCTACCGGGAAATCCCCATCCTGTCCGAGCACGCCATCGCCGTGCTCCGCCTGCCCCACCTGCATGGCGACCCCTTCGACAGAATGCTGATCGCCCAGGCGGAAGTGGAAGGTGCCACGCTGGTGACGGCAGATGCCGCAATCGCGCGCTATCCGGGACCGATCCTCCACCTGTAACCCCGATCGCCCCCATCGACGACCCCGAAGCGGCCCTTTCGGCTTCTCCCTGCGTTGTGTCACCGCTCTGCCCTTTCCCGTGGTGCGACGGAGGGATCGACGCATGGACTTCAGGACTCTGCTCGGCGAGATTTCCGGCGTGGTGTGGGGGCCGGTCATGCTGGTGCTGCTGCTCGGCACCGGCCTGTGGCTGACCGTCGGCCTGCGCTTCCTGCCGCAGCGCAAGCTGCCCTACGGCATCCGCATGACGCTGGCCGGCCGCACCGCGCCGGCCGGCGAGGACGGCGACATCAGCCCGTTCCAGGCGCTGACCACGGCGCTGGCGGCCACCGTCGGCACCGGCAACATCGCCGGTGTGGCGACCGCCATCGCGCTGGGCGGGCCGGGGGCGGTGTTCTGGATGTGGGTGACCGCCCTGGTCGGCATGGCGACCAAGTATTCCGAGGCCGTCCTCGCCGTCACCTACCGCGAGACCGACGCGCGGGGCGAATACATCGGCGGCCCCATGTACTACATCCGCAACGGCATGGGGCGGAAGTGGGCGTGGCTGGCGTGGCTGTTCGCCCTCTTCGCCACCGTCGCCGCCTTCGGCATCGGCAATACGGTGCAGGCCAATTCCGTCGCCGACGTGATGCAGACCACCTTCGGCGTGCCCAAGGGCTGGACCGGCATCACCATGGCGGTGCTCGCCTTCGTGGTCATCATCGGCGGCGTCAAGCGCATCGGCCAGGTGGCCGAGGCGCTGGTGCCGCTCATGGCCATCGTCTACGTGCTGGGGGCGCTGGCGGTGATCCTGGTCAACATCGGCGAGGTGCCGGGTGTGCTGGCGCAGATCGTCGGCGACGCCTTCACCGGCACGGCGGCCACCGGCGGCTTCGCCGGCGCGGCGGTGTGGGCCGCCATCCGCTTCGGCGTGGCGCGCGGCATCTTCTCCAACGAGGCCGGCCTCGGCTCCGCCCCCATCGCCCACGCCGCCGCCCGCACCCGCGAGCCGGTGCGCCAGGGCACCGTCGCCATGCTCGGCACCTTCATCGACACCATCGTGGTCTGCACCATGACGGCGCTGGTGATCCTGACCAGCGGCCTGTGGACCAGCGGTGAGACCGGCGCGGCCCTGTCGGCGGCGGCCTTCGGCGCCGGCTTCGAGGGCGGCGAGCTGATCGTCACCTTCGGCCTCGTGGTCTTCGCCTTCACCACCGTGCTCGGCTGGGCCTACTACGGCGAGCGCACGGCGGTCTACCTGCTGGGGGTGCGGGCGATCCTGCCCTACCGCCTGCTGTGGGTGGTGGCGCTGTATGTCGGCGCGACGGCGAAGCTCGAGGTGGTGTGGCTGGTGGCCGACGTGATGAACGCCCTCATGGCCGTGCCCAACCTGATCGCCCTGCTGGCCCTGTCGGGCGTGGTGTTCGCCGCCTCGCGCGCCTACTTCTCCCGCAAGGGCTGAGTCGGCGCGGCGGCGTCACGCCACCAGGTCGAAGCGCTCGGCGCGCTGGGCATAGGGCGAGGGGGCGTTCATGGCCAGCGTGGCGCCATAGGCCGCCATGCCGTGCAGCAGGATGGGGATGGGCGGCTTGCGGTAGGCGAGCGGGACGACGTCGGCCCCCGCGCCGCCGCCGAGGGCGAAGGGCGCCATCTCCTCCCCGTCGCCTTGCGACTCGGCGAAGGCGGCGTCCGACTCGGCGGCGCCCTGGGCGCGGGCTTCCGCCATGGCCTGCAGGCGCAGGGCGTCGGCCATGGCGGCGACTCGGCGATCCTGCGGCGAGGGCTCGGCCGGCGCGAGCGCCGCGGCCTTCACCTGGATCATCTTGTCGATGGTCTCGTCTGGCGTGCCGGCGGGCGAGACGTCGATCGCCACCTCGCCGCCGATGGCATAGGTGTTGCCGTCGGGGCCGCGAGTCGTCTCGTAGCGCGGGGCGCCGGCATAGCGGCCGCCGACGGCCTTGTGGGCCTGTTCGTGGGTGCGCACCTCGGCGTCGCGGGCCTTCAGCTCGGCCACCCGGGCCTGCTGCTCGGGCGACAGTTCGCCCGGCATGGACCGCGGCGCGGCGTCGTCCGCCGGCGGCTCTTCCTCCGCCGCCGTCTGCTGGCCGAGGCGCTGGGCGGTGACCGCCGTCTCGCCGCTGAGCGGGGCGCTCCACGGCGTTTCCGGCGCCGCGGCCGCCGGTGCGTCGGCGGCTGGTGCCCGCTGGGTGCGGAGATCGGTCTGGCGGATGGTCGACAGCGGCTCGCCCGCCGGCCGCACCGGCGAGGGCGGCAAGGCGGTGGGCTTGGTGGCCAACTGCTGCATGACGGCGGGCGTCATCATGGCCCACGGTCTCCGGCGCGCGTGTTACACTTCGGGGTAAGAGCGTACACCTAACGGGCGCGCGACAGAAGCCCCCTGCACGCGGCCCGCGCCCGTCAGCGGTCGGCGGCGAGACCCTTGAGGGTGATCAGCCCCTCGGCGGCGGCGCGCTTGATGGTGTCGAGGGCGCGGTCCAGCTCGTCGGCGCGTTCGCGCAGCTCGCGCAGTTCCTCGATTTCCGGCTTGCCGGGCGGGCTCTTGGCCTGGGTCATGGCGAGCGCGGTGCCGACGTAGCGGGCGCGGGTGGCACTGGCCATGCGGGCGAGATCCACCAGCTCGCGCGGGTCCACCTCGCCGACGAATCGGCCGTAGAGCACGCGCGCCTCTTCCGCCACCACGCCGTCCATGTGCTGGATGAACTGCGGCGCCGTGACGTAGCTGTTGCCGAGCAACGCCTCGAGGGCGGCGTTGACGGCACGGCGCGGGCGGCCTTCGAGGTAGTCGTCGTCCATGCGGGGTCCCCGGTTGCGGCGAGTCGCCCCACTGTGGCGCAACCCGCCGCCGCCCGCAACGCCCCGCCTCAGGCGGAGCGGGTGCGGTCCAGGATGCCGGCGGCCTTGCGGCGGCGGATCTCGTCGGCGACCTCGGTCTCGACGATGGTCTTGCCGATGGGGAACAGGCTGACGTGGGCGAGCTTCAGGTGCTGCCACGCGAAGGGAATGCCGATGATGGTCAGGCCGAGCGCGATGGCCGCCGACACGTGCCCGATGGCGAGCCAGATGCCGGCCAGCACGAACCACAGGATGTTGCCGAGGGTGCCGAGCGTGCCGGTGCCGATGTCCTCGCGCCCCGTCAGGTCCTCGCGGTCGACGGCGGCGCGGCCGAACGGCCAGAAGGTGAAGAGGGCGATGGTCACGCAGGCGCGCGCCCACGGCAGGCCGACGATGGTGACCGCCATGATCACGGCGGCCAGCAGCCACAGCAGGCCGGCGATGATGCCCGGCCCGAAAAACAGCCACAGGATGTTCAGAATCAGCGACATGGACGAATCCCTTGCAGATGCATGCGATGCATATGGGGAGCCGGCGCGCGCCCGTCACGATCCCCCGTGACCGCCGCCCGCGCCTGTGCTAGCGATCAGGAAGATCCTGAACGGAGTGTGCGCCCGTGTCGCGTAACCAGTTGATGAAACTCGCCGCCGCCCTCGCGGTGGCCTTCGCCGCGGCGCTCGCCGCCCGCTTCCTGATGGTCGAGCCGCGCGGCGCCGCCCTCATGTGCGCCAGCGAGCAGGCCCAGTGGTGGTGCCCGCTGCGCGGCGCGCTGGTGCCGGTGATGCAGTATTACGTGTTCGGCGTGGTCAGCGTCGTCACCGGCCTGGTCGGGCTGGTGTTCGGCGGCCGCGCCTGGGGGGCGGCCGCCCTGCTCAGCGGCGCCGTCGGCCTCGTGCTCTACAATGCCGAGCCCGCGGCCGTCGGCTTCGTGCTCGGCCTGATCGTCGTCATGCGGAAGCGGGAGCCGTCTTCCCGGCGCGCGCGAAAGCACCGCTGAGCAGCGTCGGCGCCGCCAGCAGCAGCGCCGTCGCCGTCCACAGCCAGGCGTGGGTGTTGAGCACCCCCTCGTTCAGCAGCACGCCGAGCGAGGTGGCGGCCAGCAGCAGCGCCATGGCGCGGCGCTCCGGCCCTTCCTCGCCGTCGGCCGGCGTCAGGGCCAGCAGCACGGCGGGGATGAGGAACATGCTGACCGGCAGGTCGCGGTAGCGGCTGTTGAACAGCAGCCCGAGGCTGGCGACGCTCATGGCGCAGGTGGACAGGAACCGCAGGTCTACCGCCGTCACCCGGCACGGCAGCCCGGCCAGCAGGCGCAGGCCGGCGCCGGCGATCCCCACGCTGACCGCGAGCCAGCCCAGGTTCACCGCCCATTCGGTGGCCCAGCGGCTGGCGTCCAGCGCGTGCCAGCCCTGCAGCACCAGCACGCAGCCCGAGAACAGCCCGCCGAACAGCAGGATGCCGAGGGCGGCCGGGTCGCGCGTCTCGCGCCGCACCAGCGTCACCAGCAGCGGCAGCACCCCGAGCGCGAGGCCGCCGGCCAGCCAGGCGAAGGCGTCGCTGCGCTCGACCACCGGGCCGGTGAGGCTGGCCTTGGGGCCGCGTTCGGCGTCGAACATGCCCCAGGCGCCGCCGACGGTGCCTTCCAGCTCGCGCTTCCACGGCTGGTCGAAGGCCTCGATGAGGTTGTAGTCGGCGCCGGTCTCGTGGGCGGCGGTCAGGATGCCGCGAATGAACAGCGCCTGGTTGACCAGCGTCGGCTCGGCGTCCTGACGGCGGCGGCCTTCCGACGGCCAGCCGGTCTCGCCGATGAGGATGGGCTTGGGCGCGAACTCGTCGCGCACCTCGCGCCACACGGCCATGACGTGGGTGACCGCTTCCTCCACCGAGGTCGGGTCGTCTTCCCAGTAGGGCAGGATGTGGACGGTGACGAAGTCCACGGCGTCGCGCAGCTCGGGATGCTCGACCCAGAACTCCCACACGTCGGCATAGGTGATGGGGATGGTGTGGTCCAGGCCGGCGCGCACCTGCCCGACGTAGGCGGCCAGGGCGGCGGCGGTCTGTTCGCCGCGCAGCAGCACCTCGTTGCCGATGATCAGGCCCTTCAGCGCCTCGGGGTGGGCGTTGGCCATGGCGATCAGGCGGGCGATCTCCGCCTGGTTGTCGACGTCCTTGCGACCGATCCAGGCGCCGGCATAGACGCCGAGGCCGTGGCGGTGGGCGATCTCGGCCACCTTGTCGAGCCCCTGGCCGGTGGCATAGGTGCGCACGCAGCGGGTGAAGGTGGCCAGCACCGCCATGTCCCGCTCGATCTGCTCGGGCGGGATGACGAGGGTTTCGTCGAACGGCGTCTGGTGGCGGTCGTAGGGGGCGTAGGAGACGCAGGCGACCTTGCCGTCCGGCCCGTCGGCGACCGGTACGGGGCGGCCCTGGCGGACGATGAAGGCGATGGCGAGGACCGCACACAGGGCGGTCACGAGCAGCGCGATACGGCGGCCCATGGTGGTTTTCGTCCCGGCAGAAGGTGAGAAGCGATTGCGTTCCTCTACGCTCAATCGCGGGACTTCGCCAGCGGATTTTCCGGGCCGTCCACCCTTGGAACTTTGGATGTACCTTTTACCGCTTGCGACAGTGATTGGTTTACTCCCAGACTTTCGACATATGACGTTCCGCTTCCGAGAGGCCGCTTCCCGGCATGACGCTGCCCGCCCGCTTCTTTTTTCACTCCGCCCGGGGCGTGTTGTTCTGGTTCGCGCTCGCCGTGCTGGTGCCGGTGGTGGGCCTCGGCGCCTACAACGGGCTTGAGGGCCGCCGCGCCGCGCTCGCCAATGCCAAGGTGGAAGCGTCGCGCCTGGCCGCGGCGGTGGCGGAGCAGCACCGCTCGCTGGCCGAGGGCGTGCGCACGCTGATGATGCTCACCGCCGCCGACGAGGAGGTGACCTTCGGCGACCGCCCGACCTGCGAGTACCGCCTGGGCGACATCGTCCGCCGGTCTTCGCTGGTGACGGGACTGGCGCGGGCGCGGGCCGATGGCCAGGTCACCTGCTCCACCATGCACACCGACAAGGCGCTGACGCCGGTGGAAGCGGCGGCGCTGTACGCCGCCACCGATGCCGGCGCCTTCGCCTCCGGGCCGGGCGCCCTGCAGGGGCGCGGCGGGCGGGCGCTGGTGCCCTTCGCCCTGCCGCTGGCGGCGGTGGACGACGACGCGGTGCCGCTCTACCTCGTCGCCCAGGTCAATCTCGCGTGGCTGCAGGATCGCCTGGGGCGGCTGGAGGCGCCGGCCGACGCGCTGGTCTTCGTCACCGGCCCCGACGGCACCATCCTGGCGACGGCGCCGCCGCGCGGTGATCTGATCGGCAGCCGCCTGCCGGTGGACGACGACGCCGCGCTCGCCGCCCTGGTCGACAACGGCCAGAGCCGTCTGGTGGCGGTGCGCGACTTCGAAGGCGGCATCCGCGTCGCCGTCGGCTTCGACCGCCATCGCGTGCTGGCCGAGGCCGACGCCGCCTTCGCCCGCAGCATGGGGGTGCTTATGCTGGTGGCCGTGCTCGGCATGGTGCTGGCCGGCGTCATGGGCGAGCGGCTGATCGTCACGCCGCTGCGCCGCCTGACCGTCGCCGCCGGCGCCATGGCCGACGGCAACCTGACCAGCCGGTTCGGGCCGACCGGGCGGCCGCTGCTCGGCGAGATCGGCGATCTGGCCGCCACCTTCGACGCCATGGCCGACGGCCTGCAGCGGCGCGAGGCGGAACTGGACGCGGCGCGCGAGCGGCTGCGCACGGTGATCGATTCGGCCCTCGACGGAATCCTGACGGTGGACGCGGCCGGCCTCGTGCGCGGCGCCAATCCGGCGGCGGCGCAGATGCTCGGCTATTCGGCGGGGCGGCTGGAGGGCCAGCACGCCCTCGCCCTGGTGCAGCAGTCGCCGCGCCTGCGCCGGCTGGCGCGTCTGGCGGCCGCCGGGCGGGCCGGGCGCGGTCTGGTGCTGGAGGTGACGGCGCGCCGCGCCGACGGCTCCACCCTGCCGGTGCGCGTCTCTCTCGCCCGCTATGGCGAGGGCGAGGAACGCCGTTTCGTCGCGGTGGTGCACGACGTCTCCGCCCAGAAGCAGGCGGAGGCCGAGATGTGCGCCGCCCGCGAGGAGGCGGAGCGCGCCAACCAGGCCAAGAGCGCCTTCCTCGCCACCATGAGCCACGAGCTGCGCACGCCGCTCAACGCCATCCTCGGCTTCTCGGAGGTCATCCGCGACCGCCTGCTCGGCCCGGACGCCGACGCCCGCGTCTATCCCACCTACGCCGGCCACATCCACGAGGCGGGCAGCCATCTGCTCGGCCTCATCAACGACATCCTCGACCTGTCCAAGATCGAGGCCGGCCGCATGACCCTGGCGCCGGCGGTGCAGGACCTGCGCGGCATGGCCGACGACGCCGTGCGGCTGGTGCGCGGGCTGGCGGACGAGCGCGGCGTGCGGCTGGAAACGGCGCTGTCGCCCGACCTGCCGGCGCTCATGGTCGATCCGCGGGCGGGGCGGCAGATGCTGGTGAACCTGCTGTCCAATGCCGTGCGCTTCACCGAGCCGGGCGGCCGCGTCACCATCGAGGGGCGGGCGGTGTCGCCGACGGCCGTCGCGGTCATGGTGCGCGACACCGGCATCGGCATGACGCCCGACGAAATGCGCAAGGCCCTGGAGCCCTTCGGCCAGGCCGACAACCCGCTGCAGAGCGAAACCCGCGGCACCGGCCTCGGCCTGCCCCTGGTCAAGGCTTTGACCGAACTGCACGGCGGCCGCTTCCGGCTGGCCAGCGTCAAGGGCCGCGGCACCACCGTGACCCTGATCCTCACAGCCGCCGCCTCCACCCGGGCCGGAGCCGCCGCGCCGGCGGCGTGACGGCGGCCCCTCCCCATCCCCTCTCCTTTTCCCTGACCGTAGCCCGGTGGTCGGCCGGCGGCGCCGGCTTATACTCTCGTGCGCCGTCGAGTCCGCTGCCGTATACCTTGTTGCAGCCGGTGACCCGCCTGCACGGCTGGGGCGGGCAGGCGGTTGCGCGTAGACTGTGCCGATGACCCGCGGCAGGCGGGCGGAACGGGGAGAAACGGGTCGGTATGGTCCACATGGACGGGAGCGGGCGGCCGCCCTTGGCAGACAAGCTCGACTGGACGCCGGCCCTGCATCCGGGGGCCGTGGTGACGCGCCCGGCGGAACGCCCCGCCGCCGGCCGGCGCGTGCCCCTCGGCCGCCTGCAGGCGCGCCTGCTGGCGCTGCTGCTGCTGGCGGCGCTGCCCGTCTTCGGACTGGAGGTGTGGCGCGGACTCAGCCTGCAGCACGACGCGGTGGCAGCCGCCGAGCGCGACGCCCTCGGCCTCGCCCGCGCCCTGGCCGCCCAGCACCGCCTGCTGGTGGAGGAAGGACGCCGCGGCCTCGCGCTGCTGTCCACCGCCCCGGCGGTGGTCGAGGGCACGCCGGCCTGCGCCGCCGACCTGGCCGCCACGGCGGCGCGCATCGGCGTGCTGACCGGCGTGTCGCTGGTGCGCCCCGACCTCATGTCCCTGTGCAGCGCCGGCAGCAATCCGCCCGGCCCCGCCGTCGCCGCCGCCGTCGCCCGCGAAGCCCTGGCGAGCGGCCGCTTCACCACCGCCGAGGTGACCCACGCCGATCTGCGCGCCCGGCCCCTGCTGCCGGTGGCGCAGCCGGTGCCCGGCCCCGACGGACAGCCGCGCACGGTGCTCGCCGCCGCCCTCGACCTGCTGTGGTTCAGCCCGCGTCTCGTCGAGCTGCTGCCGGGCCGCAGCGACATGCTGGTGCTGGCCGACCGCGGCGGCCGCATCATCGCGACGGTGCCGGAAGCCCCCCAGCTGATCGGCCGGCCGCTGCCCGAGGGTGCGGCCATCGCCGCCGCCGGCAGCGCCGAGGAAAAGGTGCTGCCCGACTCCATGCTCGACGAGCGGCCGGTGATCCTCGCCTTCGCGGGGCACGAGGGCGGCCTGACCATCGCCGTCGCGGCCGACCGGGCGCAGGCCATGGCGGCCGCCGACACGGCCCTGGTGCAGGGCCTGGGCTGGCTGGCGCTGGTGTTCGCGGTCGGCGTCATCGTCGCCCACATGGCGTCCCACTACATGGTGGTGGTGCCGGTGCGGCGGCTGGAGACGGCGACCCGCAGCCTCATGCGCGGCGATTTCGCCCAGCGCCTCGGCCCGCCCTACGGCGGCATCACCGAACTGGCCGACCTGTCGCACGCCTTCGACCAGCTGACCGAGCGCCTCGCCAGCCGCGAGGCCGCCCTCATCACCAGCGAGACCCAGCTGTCGGTGAAGCGCCAGAGCGAGGAACGCTACCGCACGCTGGTGGAACTGGCGCCGGAGGCCATCGTGGTGCAGGCGCGCGGCGCCGTGCTCTACGCCAACTCCAAGGCCGTCAGCCTGTTCGGCGCCGACCGGCTGGAGGAACTGCTGGCCCGCCCGCTCGTCGACCTGGTGCACGACGAGGCGCGCGACATCGTGCGCGAACGCATCGTCGAAAGCCGCGACGACGGCGCCGTCACGCTGCTGGAGGTACGCCTGACGCGCCTGGACGGCCGCGACTTCTACGCCGAGGTGGTGATCGGCCCCATGGGCTACGGCGGTCGCGCCGCCACCCACCTGATGATCCGCGACGTCACCGACAGCCGCGACGCCCGCGAGCGCCTGCGCGAGAGCGAGGAACGCTACCGCGCCCTCATCGAAAGCTCGCCCGACATGGTGCTGGCCCACGATCGCGGCCGGGTGCTGTTCGCCAATCGCCGCGCCGCCGAGCTGTTCGGCGAAAGCGAGCCGGCGGCGGTGATCGGCCGCTCGCTGTTCGACGTGGTGGTGCCGGAACAGCGCCGCCTCGCCGAGGGCCGTGTCGTCTCGTTCTACGCCGACCCGCGCCCGCTGGAGCGGGTGGAGATGCGCCTCGCCCTGCCCGACGGCCGCAGCATGGTGGCCGAGGTGCATTCCGCCCCCATCACCTTCGCCGGGCGCCTGTGCATCCACACGGTGGTGCGCGACGTCACCCTGCGCCGGGCCGAGCAGGCGAGCGTCGCCCAGTCGGCCAAGCTGGCGACGCTCGGCGAACTGGCGGCCGGCATGGCGCACGAGCTGGCGCAGCCCATGAACATCATCCGCATGGCCGCCGAGGCGGCGCTGCTGCGCCTCGACACGCCGGGCGAGGCGCCGCCGCCGGCGGCCGAGCAGGGCCGCAGCGAGGTGCGCAAGCGCTTCGAGCTGATCGCCGGCCAGGCCGGCCGCATGGGCGAGATCATCGACCACATGCGCATCTTCACCCGCCGCGACGACGGCCCGGAGGAGACCTTCGACGCCGCCGCCGCCGCGCGGGCCGCGCTGGCGCTGGTCGACCATGCCTTCACCGGCGACGGCATCGCGGTCCACCTGGATCTGCCGCCGACGGGCCTCGCCTGGGTGCGCGGCCGCCCGGTGCAGCTGGAACAGGTGATCCTCAACCTGCTGACCAACGCCCGCGACGCCGTCCTCGAACGCCGCAGCGACGGCCGCCTGCCGCAGGGCTGGAGCCCGACGGTGGCGCTCGGCTGCCACGTGGAGGCGGGCAGCGTGGTCATCAGCGTCGAGGACACCGGCAAAGGCGTGCCGGCCGAGATCCTGCCGCGCCTGTTCGAGCCCTTCTACACCACCAAGGCGGCCGGCGTCGGCACCGGCCTCGGCCTGTCCATCAGCGACGGCCTGATCCGCGGCATGGGCGGCCGCATCGCGGTGGAGACGCGCACCCTGGGCGACGGGGCGCGCTTCGTCGTGACCCTGCCGCACCTCGGCGTCGGTGCCGGACCGGCGGCGGAGCCGGTGCGTCCGCCCGCCCCGCCGCGCATCGTGCCGCCGCCGGCGGCCGATGCCGACGACGACGAGGAAGCCTCCGCCCTGGTGCCGCACGTGCTGGTCGCCGACGACGAGCGCGAGGCGGCCCTGCTCATGGCCGACTACCTGCGCGCCCGCGGCAATCGCGTCACCATCGCCCAGGACGGCGAACAGGCGACGGAAGCCTTCATGCGCGACCCCGCCGACATCCTCGTCACCGACCTGCGCATGCCGCGGTGCGACGGCCGCAACCTCATCGTCCGCCTGCGGGCCCACGTGCCCGACCTGCCGGTGGTGGTGGTGACCGGTCACGTCGGCGAACAGGAAGCGCGGGCGCTCGAAGCCGACGACGACGTGGCGGCCGTGCTGCGCAAGCCGGTCAGCCTGGCGCGCGTGGCCGATCTGGTCGACGAACTGTTCGCCGCCAGCGCCTGAGGTGGCGGGTCGATTGCGCTCTGTCGCTGTCGCGCCAGAGCTGCGATCATGCGCCACGCAGGCTCCCGCGCCTGACCGGCGCGTCCCGGTCGGCGAGTGTCGACCTAAGTCGATGGAAACGGCTTCAGCGGCCGTCTTCGAACAGTGGGCGGTAGCGCAGGTCTTCCTCCAGGATGTGTTCCATCATCCAGGTCTTGAGAAAGTCCTCGATCTCCAGCGTCAGCACGGGGCTTTCGCCGGCCAGATAGCGCGCCCGGAAGTCGGTGACGCGGCGCCGCAGGGCGGCATGGGCGGTGCGCTGGTCTTCCAGGCGGTCGTAGCCGCGTTCGGCCAGCAACCCTTCCTCGCGCTGGAAGTGATAGTCGGTGTACATCAGCAACTCGCCGAAGATGCCGTGCAGGACCGTCAGGTCCTCGCCGGCCTCCCAGGCTTCGTGCAGGGTGTTGATGAGGTCCACCAGGTTCTGGTGGTCCTGGTCGAGCTGCGGCTCGCCGACGCTGTAGGCCGGCTGCCAGTCGATGAGCGGCATGGGGGTGATGCCTCTGGCCGTGATCTGCGGGCGTGCGGGGGCACGCCGCCTTCCACTATACGGCGCCCGCCGCGGCTGTGAAGCCCCACCCTCCGTACGGGTGCGTCACTTCAGCAGGATGCTCGCCACTTCCTGCAGCTGGGTGCGCGCGCGCAGCAGGTAGAAGCCCTGCACCGCCAGGTGGCTCGGCACCAGCAGGCCGTCGTTGCTGCCGTTGGCGATGAGCAGCGGGTCCATCTCGGCGGCCGTGCGCATGCTGGCGAGCATCTGGTCCCACACGGCGGTCGCGTTCTTCTCGGCGATGACGCCCTGGAAATCCTGGCCGACGGCCGCCAGCAGCATGTGGTAGGCGTAGAGCCGGCCCTTGACCGCATAGAAGATGTCGTCGGCGTCGGTGTCGAACCAGCCGGCGTCGCTTTCCATGGTGTGGTAGTCGAGGGCGCCCGAGGCCGACCCCAGATCCGACGACACGCGCTCGAGGAAGCCGATCAGGTTGTCGGCGCGCCGGTCGTAGACGGCGGCGCCGGTGCCCAGGCGCTGGTTGTAGCCCATGAGCGCCTTCATGCCGGCCTCGTACTGCTTCTCGGCGCTGGCCGTCGGCAGCAGGCTGGTGGAGGGCTCCCACACCCAGATGGTGCCGTCGTACTTGAGCAGGCCCGAGGCGCGGTCGAGGTCGCCGTCGGCCTGGCTGGAGCCGCGGGTGCGGCCGAGGCTGTCGGTCATCTCGATGGCGAAGCGCGACACGGCGTAGATCAGGCCGATCTGGAAGTTCGGCATGTTGTCGAGGGCGGCGGCCGGGAAGATCCACGGCTTGTTGGCGGCCCAGGTGGTGTCCTCGATCTCGCGGGAGATGAGGGCGGTCGCCATGGACACCGCCTGCGACCCGCCTTCCACCTGGAAGCGGGCCGGCGGCGTGAAGTCGACGTCGTCGTTGATGGTGTGCGTCACCAGCATGCCGGCGGGGTAATAGAGCGCCAGCACCAGCAGGACGATGCCGACGACCACCCACACCTTGCCGCGCAGGCGGTGCAGGGGCAGGCGGTCCAGCGGCAGGCGGTCGATGGCGGCTCGCAACACGGGTCGGCTCCTGGTGACGTTCGTCCTCGGCGGCCGCAGCATGCCACGAACGAAGCCCGGGAGCGAGCGGCGGGTGGGGGTGCGGGCGGTTCTTCGGCGGGACGCTGGGGGGCGCTCCGCCGTCCGGTGCCGCTCGGGGGTGCGGAGGAGGGCGGTGCGGGCGGCTGCCGCCGGAGACGCCGTGGATGGCCGGATCAAGTCCGGCCATGACAATTTCAGAAGTGAAATCAACCTCTTGTCATGCCCGGCCACCGAGCCGGGCATCTTCCGTGTTCAACGTCAAGGGCCGTCGCTGGGTGGCCGGCGTCGGAGTGAACCGGGCGTGCTCCGCGTCAAGGCGCGCGGCGGGCGCGCCCGCCCTGCGGGCGGCTTCGGCCTTGACGCGTCCGCGCGCCCGGTTCGGGGGCCGGCCATGACGTCGGCGCGGAGCGCCGAGCGTCGGCCTTCGACGGGGCGGCCTCACGCGGGTGCGGCGTACCTCCACGGCTGGTCGTCGCGGGCCATGGCGTTGAGGATGACCAGGGTCTTGCGCATCACCGCCGTCAGGGCGACCCGCCCGGGCCGGCGGTTCTCAGTGATCAGGCGCTCGTAGAAGATCTTCAGCACCGGATTGAAGCGGATCC
>NZ_OCNJ01000003.1:356821-546696 GCF_900230255.1 Caenispirillum bisanense | reverse complement strand
TTAGAGTCCGTTTGAGAATGTCAGGGGTGGCAGATCCTGCGGACGAGTAGGTTGCCCATTGCGAGGAAGATCATTGCCTCGGACACGTCGATACGTTGCTCGTAATCGCGGACGAGGCGGCGGTACCGGGTCAGCCAGCCGATGCTACGCTCAACCACCCAGCGACGCGGGATGACCTTGAACCCAGGATCGGTGTCGGAGCGGCGCACGACCTCGACGACGAAATCGAGGAAGGCGGCCTTGTCGAGCAGCTTGCGGCGGTCGTAAGCGCCATCAGCGAAGAAGTGCTTCACCCACGGCCAGCGCTTGCGGATGGCGTCGAGGATAGGCATTGCCCCGGCGCTGTCGGAAATATCTGCCGTGGTCAGGTTAACGGCGAGCAGCCGCCCATCTGTGTCCACCGCGATGTGCCGCTTGCGACCGACGATCTTCTTTCCCGCGTCGTAACCGCGCTTGTCAGCCATCGGGGCTTTGATGGTCTGGCTGTCGATGACGCCTGCCGTCGGGCTGGCCTCCCGTCCGGCGCGCTCGCGGTCGATCATCAGCGCCACGTCATGGATGGTGCGAAACAGCAGAGAACGCACAAAACGCCGGAACCACCAATAGACCGTCTGCCACGGTGGGAAATGGACCGGCAACATCCGCCACTCGCAACCGGACCGAACCATGTAGCGCAAGGCGTTCACCACCTCGCGCAAATCGGTCGTCCGCTTGCGCCCACGCCCCGAAGGCTGCGGCAGAAAAGGCTCCAGCGCGCCCCATTCCTCATCGGTCAGGTCGCTGGGATACCGTTTCGTCTTCTTTTCAATGGCCGCCATGCGGCTGCGCGTCGATGTGTTCCACATCGACAGCTTGAATCATCCCCGCCTCAGGCGCTCAAGCCTTTTTCAAACAGCCTCTTAGAAGTTTCAAATTCCGCGATTTATCGGTGGATCTTGACGCTCAGCCCGTCAGCGGTGGGTTTTCTGACAGCATTACGGACGAATCGGCAGATAAGCTCGCATCGGAGGAGGGCTGCGAGTGGAAAATATCATTTCTCTGGATGTGCGAAAATGACATTATTATTATGAAGCTGCAGAAGGATGATATTTTAGAGTTCATTTACAGAGAGATTGAGGCGCATCCGCTCATGTTTGAGGCCTCATTTTCTTTTTTGCCACTGAATTATGACGACTTAATCGTAATGCTCAGCTTTGACGGTGCACGGCATCTGAAAGTCGAGAGAGTGCTTCCTCCGGAGCTTGCGTTTCCGCAGAATGAGCCGTGGGCGATAGCCGTTGCTGCTTATCGCAAGACGGCTGACTTGCCCTACAGATCAGAATCTCGGTGGCTACTGCGTCGTCAGAACAGGCGTGCCACCCTGAAAAAATTTGCGGAACTACTAAGACGGGTGGGCGAGGTGCCTGTGATGGCAGGGTGCGAACATCTCACTGGTTTAGTTAATGAGGCAGAGGATCGTTTGCTTCAGGGTGACTACAGTGGCGCTGTCGCTCGACTTGAAGCAGCTCTTTCCAGTGTGCATAAGCTTTTGCTTCGCTATACGCCCGGACAATGCGTGGGAGGGCGAGAAAATTCATTCAAGAACGCTGATAATCCGATTGGTAAGGTGCTTATTGTCGACGATCACCCTTTGGTCGGAAAGGCTCTCGCAAAGATAATTACTGATCGCTATCCCGTTGAGGTCGTTCATTACGATCGAGGTAAGGGCGCATTGGTATCTGCTGTGGGCACGGAATATCTTGCAGTTATTTTGGATATGCGTATGCCTGATATGGATGGTATCGTGATGATGAAAACCATGAAGATGACAGGCATGAGAAGCAAGTTTATTATTTTTTCGGCGCATGGCCCCGAAAGCGATGGGCGGACTGGTTATGATGCGTGGATAGAAAAATCTTTTGGTGATGCGCGAATTTATGAGGTCCTCGACACTATACTTGTACCACAGGAATCACAGCCTTGCGCCGCGCCTCACTGATTGACACGGCTCCTTTCACTTGAGTTGTGAATGCCGCGGCTGCAGGGCGAGGCGGCGTAACCGCCGCCTCATGAGTTGTCGCGCACACTGCTTCGAGCACAATAACCACCCTCAGATATTGGATCAGTCGTCAGCCTGTCCTCGAGCTGATCCAACGACTGGCGGAGAGACCGCCTGCTGCTGGCGGTGCGGCACGATGCGGCTGATGGAGGCTTCGAGGTCCAGCAGCTCCACGAAGTTGTCGGCCTGGCGGCGCAATTCGTCGGCCACCATGGGCGGCTGCGACCGCACCGTGGACACCACCGTCACCCGCACGCCCTTGCGCTGCACCGCCTCCACCAGGCGGCGGAAATCGCCGTCGCCCGAGAACAGCACGATGTGATCGACGTGCTCGGCCATCTCCATGACGTCGATGGCCAGCTCGATGTCCATGTTGCCCTTGATCTTGCGGCGGCCGGCGGCGTCGGTGAATTCCTTGGTCGGCTTGGTAACCATGGTGTAGCCGTTGTAGTCCAGCCAGTCGACCAGGGGGCGGATCGGCGAATACTCCTGGTCTTCCACGAGAGCGGTGTAGTAGAAGGCGCGAATGAGCCGCCCCTTGGCGGCGAACAGCTCCAGCAGGCGCTTGTAGTCGATGTCGAAGCCCAGCGAGCGCGCCGCGGCATAGAGGTTGGAGCCGTCTATGAACAAGGCTATGCGTTCCGACGGGTAAAAGATCATTGTCGGCAATCCTTCTGAAATGACTTCGTCGCCAATCGACGGTCCGCCGCAGCGGACGAAATGGAGAACATTCATGGCCCGCGCCATTATTCCGCGAGCCACGGCGCCGGTCGTTCAACCGCAGCCGTGCCCTGAGGGTAAGGTCGCGACCCGGGCGGCGCAAGACGGCACCTCCCCAAGCTGCATACGTTTCCAGGAGGAGTTGCGTTGACTCCCGATCGCCCGATCCTCGTCGCGCTGGGCGCCAACCTGCCCAGCCGCTTCGGCGGCCCCATGGATACCCTGCGGGCCGCCCTGGCCGCCCTCTCCGAACGGGGGGTGGCGGTGGCGGCCTGCTCGGCCTTCTACCGCACGCCGCCGTGGCCGCCGGGCTCGGACCAGCCGGACTACGTCAACGCCGTGGCGCGGGTGACGACGGCGCTCGGCCCGGTGGAGCTGCTGGCCTGCCTGCATTCGGTGGAGGCCGACTTCGGGCGCGTGCGCAGCGTCGCCAACGCCGCCCGTCCGCTCGACCTCGACCTGGTGGCGCACGGCGCCGTGGTGATGGACGGCAACGTCGTGGTGCCGCACCCGCGTCTCGCCGACCGGGCCTTCGTGCTGCTGCCGCTGCGCGACGTGGCGCCGGATTGGGTCGATCCGCGGACGGGCAGGGCCCTTCCCGACCTGCTCGCCGCCCTGCCGCGGGCCGACGTCGAGAGCTGCGAGCGCCTGTCCGACGCGCCCGCCGGGCTTGTGAAAGCCCCATAATTCCTTGCCTTCGCCGCTGCCGCCCCATATATAGTCTGCTTCCTTTCCGTCCTTCGTGTTTTTGGAGTGCTCGATGGCCCGCGTTACCGTCGAAGACTGCGTCCTCAGGGTTCCCAACCGCTTCGAGCTCGTGCTGCTCGCCGCCCAGCGGGCGCGTGACGTCACCGCCGGCGCGCCGCTGACCGTGGACCGCGACAACGACAAGAACCCCGTCGTGGCCCTGCGCGAGATCGCCGACGAGACCGTCCAGACCGAGCCGCTGCGCAACGGGGTCATTCAGAGCCTGCAGCGCCACGTCGAGGTCGACGAGCTGGAAGAGGACGAGTTCGAGCAGCTCGAAGCCCGCCAGCTGTCTTCGGAACTCGGTGACGCCTCCGAGCTCGAGGAAATCGATGCCGACGCCCTGACCATCGAGGAAGAGAGCTCGACGCTGGACGAAGAGTCCGACGCCCTCTCCGCCGAGGACATGGGCGCCGAAGAGGCCATCGACGACACCGAGGGCGCGACCGACGACGAAGCGGACGAGGAGCTCTGAGTCCCGTCCGGAGGTGATGATGGCGCACGAGGGGTGCACCCGACATAGGGCTTCGGCCCGACCCCTCACCGGCAGCATTCCGGCTCTCGGTGGTGCCGCCGGCATGGCGGAGGGTATTTCGCCATGATGCGCCAATTCGAACTGGTGGAGCGGGTCGGTTCCTACGACCCGCAGGCGGACGAAGACGCGCTGAACCGCGCCTACGTCTTCGCCATGAAGATGCACGGCTCGCAGTTGCGGGCCTCGGGCGACCCCTATTTCTCCCACCCCGTCGAAGTCGCCGGCATCCTCACCGACTACAAGCTGGACAGCGCCTCCATCATCACGGCGCTGCTGCACGACACCATCGAGGACACGCCGGCCACCCTCGAAGAGATCGAGAAGCTCTTCGGGCCGCAGGTCGCGCGTCTGGTGGACGGCGTCACCAAGCTCACCCGCATCGAACTGACCTCGGATTCGGCCAAGCAGGCGGAGAACTTCCGCAAGCTGCTGCTCGCCATGTCCGAGGACATCCGCGTGCTGCTGGTCAAGCTGGCCGACCGGCTGCACAACATGCGCACGCTCCACTACATCAAGAAGCCGGAGAAGCGCCAGCGCATCGCCGCCGAGACCATGGAGATCTACGCGCCGCTCGCCGAACGCATCGGCATGGATGCGTGGAAGATGGAGCTCGAAGACCGCGCCTTCGCCGAGCTGCACCCGGACGCGCGCGAGTCCATCATGACCCGCCTCAAGTACCTGCGCGAGCAGGGTGGCGATCTGGTCACGCGCATCCTGGACGAGCTGAACAAGGTCCTGAAGGAGAACGGGCTCGACAGTGTCGAACTGTCGGGCCGCGAGAAGACGCCCTACAGCATCTGGCGCAAGATGCAGATGAAGGACGTGGCCTTCGAGCAGTTGTCCGACATCATGGCCTTCCGCGTCATCGTCGACAGCGTCGAGGACTGCTACCGCGCGCTCGGCGTGATCCACGGCTCGTACCCGATGGTTCCGGGGCGGTTCAAGGACTACATCTCGACCCCCAAGCCCAACGGCTACAAGTCGCTGCACACGGGCATCATCGGGCCGGAGAAGCACCGCATCGAGGTGCAGATCCGCACCCGCCAGATGCACGAGATCGCCGAGCTGGGCGTGGCGGCGCACTGGTCCTACAAGCAGGGCAGTTCGCCCAACATGGAAGGCCGCCAGTACCGCTGGCTGCGCGAACTGCTGGAGATCCTGGAGCACGCCTCCGGTCCCGAGGAGTTCCTCGAGCACACCAAGCTCGAGATGTTCCAGGACCAGGTGTTCTGCTTCACGCCCAAGGGCGACCTCATCGCCCTGCCGTCGGGCGCCTGCCCGGTGGACTTCGCCTATGCGGTCCACACCCAGGTCGGCGACACCTGCGTCGGCGCCAAGGTCAACGGCCGCATGGTGCCACTGCGCACGGTGCTGAAGAACGGCGACCAGGTGGACGTCATCACGTCCAAGGCGCAGACGCCGTCGCCAGAATGGGAGCGGTTCGTCGCCACCGGCAAGGCGCGCGCCCGCATCCGCCGCTTCATCCGCAGCCAGGCCCGCGCCCAGTACGTGGAACTGGGCCGCCAGCTGCTGCAGCGGACCTTCAAGCACGAAGGCTACGACCTGACGGAAAAGGGCCTGGAGGGCGTGTTGCGCCGCTTCAAGGCCGATTCGGTGGAAGACCTGCACGCCATCGTAGGCGAGGGCACCCACACGGCGCAGGAAGTGCTGACGGCGGTCTATCCCGGCGTCAAGCAGTCGCGCATCGAGAACGTGGTGCAGTTCTTCCGCCGCAAGCGGAGCCACCCGTCGCCGGCCGAACACCGGCCCATGGACCGCGAGCCCAAGGCGGTCGGCATCGGCGCGCTGCACATCAAGGGCCTGATCCCCGGCATGGCGGTGCACTACGCCCGTTGCTGCCATCCGCTGCCCGGCGACCGCATCGTCGGCATCGTCACCACCGGGCGCGGCGTCACCATCCACACCATCGACTGCGACCAGCTGGAGCAGTTCTCCGACGAGCCGGAACGCTGGCTCGACCTCGCCTGGGAAGGCGAGAGCGGGGCGCGCACCCACATCGGCCGCGTCAAGATGGTGGTGGCCAACGAGCCGGGCACCCTCGGCACCCTGTCGACGGTGATCGCCAAGAACCTCGGCAACATCACCAACCTGAAGATCCTAAACCGCACCACCGATTTCTTCGACATGCTGATGGACATCGAAGTGCGGGACGTGAAACACCTGACCAACATCATCGCGGCGCTCCGCGCCAACGCCGCGGTGAACACCGTGGAGCGGGCGCGGCAATAATCGAGCTTCGGCGGAGCGGGGGCGGCGCGTCGAGCCGCCACCGCCGACCGTACGGGCCTAGCGAGCAAGCCTACCCCCGTCACCCCGCCGCCGGCGCGAGCCCAGCGGCGTCCCGCCCGGCCCCGAGACCCTGCCGCCTCCGATGTTCAAGCGCCGCGTCCCCAAGACGTTCATCCTCAAGATGCGGGACTTCTTCTGGCCGCGCCTCGGCTGGCGGCGGTCGGGCCGCCTCTATGCCCTGAAGCTCTACCGCCTGCAGGGGTCGGCGGGCGCCATCGCCGCCGGCTTCGCCTGCGGTGCGGCGGTGTCGATCCTGCCCATGGTGGGCTTCCACTTCCTGCTGGCGGCGGCCCTCGCCTGGGCGCTCCGCGGGAACATCATCGCATCCGCCATCGGCACGGTGGTCGGCAACCCCTGGACCTTCCCCTTCATCTGGGTGGCGAGCTGGCACACCGGCAACTTCCTGCTGGGCGGCCAGGCGCAATCGGTGCATCACTTGGACTTCGCCGACCTGTTCCATGCGTTGTGGCAGGGCGTGGTCACGCTGGACGGGCCGCTGCTCATGCAGGGCGTGTGGCCGGTGTGGTGGCCCATGTTCGTCGGCTCGCTGCCGTGGGCGGTGGTGACGTGGTTGCTGTTCTACCTGCCCATCAAGCGCGTGCTGGCGTCCTACGACCGCCTGCGCACCATGCGCCGCCTGGAACGCCTCGCCGCCCTCACGGGCGGGCAGGGTACGGCCCGCGAGGCGGAGAAGTGACCGTGACGCCCGCCCATCCCGAACACGGAGGACACCCGCGATGATCATCGGCCTCGGTTCCGACCTCATCGACATCCGCCGCATCGAGCAGACGCTGGAGCGCTTCGGCGAGCGGTTCATCCGCCGCATCTTCACCGACACGGAAATCGCCAAGGCCGAACGCCGCAAGGGCGCCGGCAAGCAGTACGCCGGCACCTACGCCAAGCGCTACGCCGCCAAGGAGGCCGCCTCCAAGGCCCTCGGCACCGGCTTCCGGCGCGGCGTCTACTGGCGCGACATGGGGGTGGTCAACCTGCCGAGCGGCCAGCCGACGGTCGTGCTCACCGGCGGGGCCGCCGAACGGCTGAAGGAAATCACGCCGCCGGGCATGAGGGCGCAGATCAACTTGACGCTCACCGACGAATATCCTATCGCCGAAGCCATGGTGATCATCACCGCCGTGCCGGCCGACAAGGCCTGATCGGCGGTGCGCCTTGACATGGCCCGCATCCGGCGCTTTGATCGCGGCGGTTGCGATTTTCGTGTTTGTTCGAAATTCCTTTGTTAATCAACAAGGTGAAGGCACTTGTTCAGCGAGAAGAAGAAGTCGGGCGGCTTCGGCGAGACGATCCGCACGGTCATCTACGCCGTCCTGATCGCCGTCGTCGTGCGCACGGTGGCCTTCGAGCCTTTCAACATTCCCTCGGGGTCCATGATCCCGAGTCTCCTCATCGGCGACTATCTGTTCGTCTCCAAGTACTCCTACGGCTACAGCCGCTACAGCTTCCCCTTCGGCATGCCGCCGTTCGACGGGCGCGTGCTGGCGGACGAGCCGCAGCGCGGCGACGTGGCGGTGTTCAAGTTCCCGCGCGACAACAAGACCGACTACATCAAGCGCGTCGTCGGCCTGCCCGGCGACCGCATCCAGATGCAGGCCGGCCGCCTGGTCATCAACGGCGAGGTGGTGCCGCGCGAGCGCATCGAGGACTACGTGGAGCGTGACCCGCTGGGCAACACCCGGCGCTTCGCCCAGTACATCGAGACGCTGCCGGGCGGCACCCAGCACCGCATCATCGAGATGGGCGACGACCGCATGTCCGACGACACGCGCGAGTTCGTGGTGCCCGACGGGCATTATTTCATGATGGGCGACAACCGCGACAATTCCGACGACAGCCGCGGCAATGTCGGCTTCGTGCCCTTCGAGAACTTCGTCGGCCGCGCCGAGGTGCTGTTCTTCTCCACCGACGGCACGGCGCGCATCTGGGAGCTCTGGAAGTGGCCGGGCTCCATCCGCTGGTCGCGGTTCTTCGACGCGGTGGGCTGACCGATGGCGGCAAGCGGTTCCACGCCCGACCGGGCGCGGCTGGAAGCGGCCCTCGGCCACACCTTCGGCAATCCCCGCCTGCTGGCGGAGGCGCTGGCCCATCGCAGCGGCGGCGGGCCGTTCCCGGTGGGCTACGAGCGGCTGGAGTTCCTCGGCGACCGGGTGCTCGGCCTGATCGTCGCCGACATGCTGCTGGCCCGCTACCCGACGGAAGCCGAAGGCCAACTCGCCCGCCGGCACGCCGCCCTGGTGCGCAAGGAGGCTCTGGTGGTGGTGGCCGACGGCCTCGACCTCGGCGCCCACGTGAGCCTGTCGCGCGGCGAGGAGGAGGCGGGGTCGCGCAATTCGGCGAGCCTCAAGGCCGACATCTGCGAAGCGGTCATCGGCGCCCTATATCTGGATGGCGGCATCGAAGCCGCCCGTCGGTTCGTGGAACGGCGCTTCACGCCGCTCATGGAAGCGGAGCTGAAGCCGCCCAAGGACGCCAAGACCGCCCTGCAGGAATGGGCGCAGGGGCAGGGCAAGCCGCTGCCGGTCTACCGTACGGTGGAAACCGTCGGACCGGCGCACGAGCCGCATTTCGTGGTGGAGGTGGCCGTCGACGGGGTGGCGCCGGCCACCGGTACCGGTACTTCCAAGCGCAAGGCGGAACAGATGGCCGCCGAGGCGCTGCTCGACAAGGTGACGAAGACAGCATGACCGACGACGATACCCCGGACGGCCGCCGCCCCGAGGACGCCCCCGCGGCGCCCACCGAAGCCGACGCGGCTTCCGAAGACGCCCGCGAACCCGAGGACGACGTCCTGGACGGCGACCTCGAATACGACCTCGGCGACGAGGACGAGGACTTCGAGGACGACGAGGACTTCGACGGCGAAGACGAGGACGGCGAGGCCGACGACGAGGAAGACGCCGAGGGCCCGACCCGGGCCGGCTTCATCGCCGTGCTCGGCGCCCCCAACGCGGGCAAGTCGACGCTGGTCAACACCATCGTCGGCGCCAAGGTGACCATCGTCTCGCCCAAGGTGCAGACCACGCGCTCCATCGTGCGCGGCATCGCCATGAAGGGGCAGACGCAGCTCATCTTCGTCGACACCCCGGGCATCTTCGAGCCGAAGAAGCGCATGGAACGCGCCATGGTCTCCGCCGCCTGGAACGGCGCGCAGGATGCCGACCAGGTGCTGCTGGTGGTCGACAGTCGCCGCGGCTTCAGCGACGACGTGAAGCGCATCGTCGACGGCCTCGGCCGCACCAAGCGGCAGGCGATCCTGGCGCTCAACAAGGTGGACGCCATCGAGCGGCCGAAGCTGCTCGCCCTGGCCCAGGAACTCTACGAGACCAGCGTGTTCTCCGAGGTCTTCATGATCTCGGCGCTGACCGGCAGCGGCGTGAAGGATCTGGTGCGCCTGCTCGCCAAGCGCATGCCGGAAAGCCCGTGGCTGTTCCCCGAGGACGAAATCTCCGACCTGCCGCAGCGCCTGCTGGCGGCGGAAATCACCCGCGAGAAGCTGTTCCTCAACCTGCACCAGGAACTGCCCTACGCCGTGACCATCCACACCGAGGGCTGGGAGGAGCGCAAGGACGGGTCTGTGCGCATCGACCAGACCATCTTCGTCATGCGCGAAAGCCAGCGTTCCATCGTGCTCGGCAAGCAGGGCCGGCAGATCAAGGCCATCGGCGCCGCCTCCCGCGAGGAACTGGAGGCGCTGCTGGAGCGTCGCGTGCACCTGTTCCTGCACGTGAAGGTCAAGGAAGACTGGGCCGAGCGGCGCGACACTTACGCCGAGTGGGGCCTGGACTTCGACTCGTAAGGGCAGGGACGGCGAGGCGAGGGCGGTCCCATGGGCGGCAGCGTTCTGAACCCGTATCATCTGGCGGCCGGGGTCATGTTCCTCGGCCTCGGGGTGCTGCTGCTCGGGGCGCTGATCGTCATGCGCGAGCGCCTCGCCCGCGCCGGCCTCGCCGCCACCAAGGCGCAACGCGGGGCCGAGGCGCTGCTCACCGTCGGTGGGGTATCGGCCATGATCCTCGGCCTGGGCGCCCTGGCGCTCGGCGTGCTCTAGGGCCGCCGCGGTGGAATGGCGGGACGAGGGCATCGTGCTGACGGCCCGCCGCCACGGCGAGACCAGCGCCGTCGTCCACCTGCTCACCCGCGACCACGGCCGCCACGGCGCGCTGGTGCGCGGCGCCGCCGGCAAAGGCTCGCGCGGCCTGTGGCAGCCGGGCAACCGCGTCGACGCCACCTGGCGCGGGCGGCTGGAAGAACACCTCGGCACCTTCACCGGCGAACTGCTCGACGCCCGTGCCGCCGGGCTACTCGGCGACCGCACCCGGCTCGCCTGCCTGGCGGCCGCCTGCGCCCTGGCCGAAACCGCCCTGCCGGAGCGCGAGCCGCACCCCCTGCTGTTCGAAGGCCTGCGCCTGCTCACCGACGCCCTGGTGCGCGACGACGGCTGGCCGCCGCTTTACGTGCGGTGGGAACTGGTGCTCATGGCCGAACTCGGGTACGGCCTCGACCTGTCGGAATGCGCCGCCACCGGCGCGACGGAGGATCTCGCCTGGGTCAGCCCGCGTTCGGGCCGCGCCGTCAGCCGCGCCGCCGGTGCCGCCTACGCCGACCGCTTGCTGCCGCTGCCGCCCTTCCTGCTGGGCGCGGCGGCGGAGTCCGGGGTCGAGCCCGACGCCGAGGCGGTGCGCCAGGGCCTCCGGCTGTCCGGCTACTTCCTGGAGCGCCGCCTGTTCCCGGCGCTGGACCGGCCGGTGCCGGGGGCGCGGGCACGATTTCTTGACCGCATGGCGGGCCGATAGCCTATATTTTGCGCCCAACGCCCCAGAAACACCGGGAAACAGTACCTGCCGATGACCACCAAGCCCGCGAAACCCGAGGACATCCGCGTCGAACCGCTGGAGAAGGCGCTGAGCGAGCGGTACCTCGCCTATGCGCTGTCGACCATCGTCTCGCGCTCGCTGCCCGACGTGCGCGACGGCCTGAAGCCGGTGCACCGCCGCCTGCTGTTCGCCATGCGGCAGCTGAAGCTCGACCCCAACGCCGGTTTCAAGAAATGCGCCCGCGTGGTCGGCGACGTCATCGGTAAGTACCACCCGCACGGCGACAGCGCCGTCTACGAGGCCATGGTGCGCCTCGCGCAGGAATTCGCCGTTCGCTATCCGCTGGTCGAAGGGCAGGGCAACTTCGGCAACATCGACGGCGACAACCCGGCGGCCATGCGCTACACGGAAGCGCGCCTGACCGAGGTCGCCATCGCCCTGCTCGACGGGCTGGACGAGAACGCGGTCGACTTCCGCTCCACCTACGACGGCGAGGAAGAGGAACCGGTGGTCCTGCCGGCCGCCTTCCCCAACCTGCTGGCCAACGGCGCCTCGGGCATCGCCGTCGGCATGGCCACCAACATCCCGCCGCACAACGCCGGCGAGCTGTGCGACGCGCTGCTGCACCTCATCAAGAAGCCGGACGCCGAGACCATCGACCTGCTGGCCTATGTTAAGGGCCCCGACTTCCCGACCGGCGGCGTGCTGGTGGAGACGGCCGAGGCCATCCGCGAGGCCTATGCCACCGGCCGCGGCGGCTTCCGCCTGCGGGCGCGGTGGGAGGTGGAGAAGCTGTCCCACGGCCTGTGGCACATCGTCATCACCGAGATCCCCTACCAGGTCCAGAAGTCCAAGCTCATCGAGCGCATCGCGGAGCTGCTGAACCAGAAGAAGCTGCCGATCCTCGGCGACGTGCGCGACGAGTCGGCGGAAGACGTGCGCGTGGTGCTGGAGCCGCGGTCGCGCACCGTCGACCCCGACGTGCTCATGGAGCACCTGTTCAAGCAGACCGACCTGGAGATCCGGTTCGGCCTCAACATGAACGTGCTCGACGGCGAGAATGTGCCGCGCGTCATGTCGCTGAAGGAGGTGCTGCGCGCCTTCCTCGACCACCGGCACGAGGTGCTGGTGCGCCGCAGCCGCCACCGGCTGGACAAGATCAACCACCGCCTGGAAGTCCTGGAAGGCTACCTCGTCGCCTACCTGAACCTCGACGAGGTGATCCGCATCATCCGCGAGGAGGACGAGCCCAAGCAGGAGCTGATGCGCGTCTTCGGCCTCACAGACGTGCAGGCGGAAGCCATCCTCAACATGCGCCTGCGGTCCTTGCGCAAGCTGGAGGAGATGGAGATCCGCCGCGAGCACGACAGCCTGTCGGGCGAGAAGGCGGACATCATCACCCTGCTCAACGACGAGGGCGTGCGCTGGAAGACCATCGCCGACCAGATCCGCGACACCAAGAAGAAGTTCGGCCAGCATACCGCCCTCGGCCGCCGCCGCACCGAAATCGGCGATGCGCCGTCCGCCGTGGTGGTGCCGCTGGAGGCGCTGGTGGAGCGCGAGCCCATCACCCTCATCCTGTCGGAGAAGGGCTGGCTGCGCGCCGTGAAGGGCCACAACGCCGTCACCGGCGACGACACCACCAAGTTCAAGGAGGGCGATGCCCTCAAGATGACCCTGCACGCCCAGACCACGGACAAGATCCTCATCCTGGGCAGCAACGGGCGCTTCTACACCGTCACCGGCGACCGCGTGCCGCGCGGCCGCGGCTTCGGCGAGCCGGTGCGCCTGATGGTCGACCTGCCCAACGACAGCGACATCGTCGCCATGCTGGTCTACGTGCCCGGCCGCAAGCTGCTGCTCGCTTCCGACGGCGGCCGCGGCTTCCTGGTGGCCGAGGACGACGTCGTCGCCCAGACCCGCGCCGGCAAGCAGATCCTCAACGTCGCCGACAAGGAACGCGCTACCCACGTGGTGCCGGTGGAGGAAGGGCAGGACAGCGTCGCCGTGGTCGGCGACAACCGCAAGCTGCTGGTCTTCGCCCTGGAGGAAGTGCCGGAGATGGCCCGCGGGCGCGGCGTCATCCTGCAGAAGTACAAGGACGGCGGCCTGCGTGACCTCATGCTGTTCAAGGCGGCCGACGGCCTGTCGTGGCGCCTCGGCGAGAAGACCCGCACGGAAACCGACCTGACGCCGTGGATCGGCAAGCGGGCCTCCAGCGGCAAGCTGCCGCCGGCCGGCTTCCCCCGTTCGGGCCGCTTCACCGGCTGATCCCGCCGACCCCGTACCCCGCAAGAGAAAAGGCCCCGGAGCACATGCTCCGGGGCCTTTCTCGTTGCCGGCGGGTGCCGTCGGCCTCAGCCGAAGATCACCTTGGGCAGCCAGGTCGCCAGCTCGGGGAACAGGGCGAGGATGCCCAGCGCCAGCACCTGGATGATCACGAAGGGAATGATGCCTTTGTAGATGTGACCGGTGGTGATGCTCGGCGGGGCGACGCCGCGCAGGTAGAACAGCGCGAAGCCGAAGGGCGGCGTCAGGAACGACGTCTGCAGGTTCATGGCCATCATGACGCCGAGCCACACCGGGTTGATGTCCATCTTCAGCAGGATCGGGCCGACGATGGGCACGACCACGAAGACGATCTCGATGAAGTCGAGGAAGAAGCCGAGGACGAACATCACCAGCATCACCACCAGCATGGCGGTGAACACCCCGCCCGGCAGGTTGGTGAGGAACTCGTGCACCATGTCGTCGCCGCCGAAGCCGCGGAACACCAGCGAGAACAGGCCGGCGCCGACGATGATGATGAACACCATGGACGTCACCGACAGGGTGGACGACATCACCTCCATCAGGGTGTTGTTGTCCCACACCTTCTTCAGGCTGGCGATCAGGCCCCAGGCGATGGCGGCGCAGCAGATCATGGCGACTACGATGCCCACCCAGTCGCCGGCCGGGATCTCGTTGCGGGCGACGCGCAGGTCCATGAAGGACGTCAGCACCAGCACCAGCACCAGCGCGCCGGTGGCGGCGTAGATGGACCACGCCGGACCATCCGTCAGGCGCTGGCCGGCCAGCAGCACGGCGCCGACGGCACCCACGGCGGCCGCTTCGGTCGGCGTCGCGACGCCGCCGAGGATGGACCCGAGCACGGCGATGATGAGCACCACCGGCGGGATCAGGGCGTGCAGCAGCGTGCTCCAGCCGCCGCCCGAGTCGCCGCCGACCCGTTCCTCGGCCGGAATCGCCGGCGAGGCGTTGGGGCGGAGCAGGGCGACGATCAGCTGGTAGACGATGTAGAGCCCGACCAGCATCAGGCCCGGGATCAGCGCGCCGGCGAACAGGTCACCGACCGACACCGGCTCCGGCGACCAGTTGCCGAGGGCGCGCTGGGCGTCCTGGTAGGCGTTGGAGATCTGGTCGCCGAGCAGCACCAGCACGATGGACGGCGGGATGATCTGGCCGAGCGTGCCGGCGGCGCAGATGGTGCCGCAGGCGAGCTTGGGGTCGTAGCCGCGGCGCATCATGGTCGGCAGCGACAGGAGGCCCATGGTCACCACGGTGGCGCCGACGATGCCGGTGGAGGCCGCCAGCAGCGCGCCGACGATGGTGACCGAGATGCCGAGGCCGCCGCGCATGGGGCCGAACAGCTTGCCCATGCTCTCCAGCAGTTCCTCGGCGACCTTGGAGCGTTCGAGCATGATGCCCATGAACACAAACAGCGGCACCGCGATCAGCACGTCGTTGGTCATGCTGCCGTAGATGCGCTGCGGCATGGCGGCCACGAAGGCCATGTCGAAGGCGCCGTAGAACCAGCCGGCGATGCCGAACAGCAGCGCCACGCCGCCCAGGGTGAAGGCGACCGGGAAGCCGAACAGCAGCACGATGACCGTGCCGAGGAACATGAGCCCGGCGAAGACTTCCTTTTCCAGCATGGTGGCCATGTCAGTGGGCTCCGCCGGTACGTTCGTGGGCAGGGACGGTGGTGTCGCCGTGGTCGTCGATGACGCCGGCGAGCACGAGGCCCGACTTGATCGCCATGGCGAGGCCCTGCAGGGCCACCAGCACGGTGAAGGCCAGGATCGTCGTCTTCAGCAGATAGACGCCCTGGATGCCGCTGGTCTCCTTGGAGCCTTCGAACACCGCCCAGGAGTTCATCACGTAGGGCAGGGCGACGTACCAGACGAGAATGCAGAAGGGGAACAGAAGCAGCAGGACGCCCGCGAGGTCGACCATCGCCTTCTTCCGCACCGTCGCGCCGCGGTAGAAGATGTCGACGCGGACGTGCCCTTCCTTCAGCAGCGTATAGCCGGCGCCCACCAGGAACACCAGGCTGTGCATGTAGAGGATGCTTTCCTGCATCCAGATGAAGCCGAGGCCGAAGACGTAGCGCAGCACCACGACGGTGAACTGCACCAGCACCATGCCCAGCGTCAGCCAGGCCATGAGCTTGCCGATGATGCTGTTGGTGCGGTCGATGGCCCGCGCCAGTAGATACAGAGCCTGCACGGTGGCACTCTCGCGCTATGCGGTGGAAGAGGTCCCGAACCCGGGATGCGCTGGCAGTCTAGCCGGAGTCCCGGCCGTCGCGGAAGAGCAGGGCCTTCCGCCGCCCTCAAATACGGCGGCCTGCGCCCCGGAGGAGGCGCAGGCCGGTGATGGACGCTGTCGCGCTTACTTCGTGTACTTGTAGTCCAGGTTGCGCGAGTCGAAGTAGGCGTTCTCGGAGATGTTGGCCCACTCCTTCGCGTTGGCGCGGAAGTCGATGAAGCTGTCGTAGACCTTCTTCACGTCCTCGTTGCCGGCGGCCAGTTCGGCGATGGTCTCGCCGGACACCCGGCCGATTTCCTTCATGACGTCGTCGGAGAACTTGCGCAGCTGCACCTTGTGCTCGTTGACCAGGGTCTTGAGCGCGGCGCCGTTGCGGGCGTTGAACTCGGCGAGCATGTAGTCGTTCTCGGCGGCGGCGGCGTTCTGCAGGATCTGGCGCTGCGCCGGCGTGAAGCCTTCCCACGCGCCCTTGTTGAAGCCGACGGAGAACGACGTGCCCGGCTCGTGGAAGCCCGGGTAGTAGTAGAACTTGGCGATCTTGTGGAAGCCGAAGGCCAGGTCGTTCCAGGGGCCGACCCACTCGGTCGCGTCGATGGCGCCCGACTGCAGGGCCGGGTAGATCTCACCGCCCGGCAGCGACAGGGTGGAGGCGCCCAGGCGACGCAGCACTTCACCGCCGAGGCCCGGAATGCGCATCTTCAGACCCTTGAGGTCCTCGAGCGTGTTGATCTCGCGGTTGAACCAGCCGCCCATCTGGACGCCGGTGTTGCCGACCAGCATGGCCTTCACGTTGAACTTGGCCGACAGCTCGTCCCACAGTTCCTGGCCGCCGCCGTGGTAGATCCAGGCGTTGTTCTCGGCGGCGGTGAGGCCGAAGGGAACGGCGGAGAAGAAGTTGAAGGCCGGCGACTTGCCGGGCCAGTAGTACTCGGCGCCGTGGTACATCTCGGCCGTGCCGGAGGAAACGGCGTCGAAGATCTCGAACGGCGGCACCAGTTCGCCGGCGGCGAACACGCGCACCGACAACTGGCCGTCGGTCGCTTCGGTGATGCGCTTGGCGAGACGCTCGGCCCCGACGCCCATGCCCGGGAAGTTCTTCGGCCAGGCCGTCACCATCTTCAGCTCGCGCTTGTTCTGCGCGATCGCCGGGGCGGCGAGGCCCGAGGCGGCGGCGAGACCGGCGGCGGCGGGCACGACGCCCTTGATGAACTCACGACGCTTCATGGATGTTTCCCTTCGACGCATTTGATTGAATTAAATGATCCACAGGCACCGGTCGAACCGTCCCGGGGCTACATGGCGCCGGGGTTGTAAGGGTTCAAGATGCCATGCGACCTCCCGCAATCAAGTTGCGGAAGTATAAGCGATTTAGCCGAATGTGCAACGCCCCGGGTCGGGTTTGGCTAACGGTCGGCCGGAGTTTCCGGAACGAACGTTTCATCGATCCGCCGCCACCCCTGACTGGTGAAGCCTTCGAGCGGCCGGAAGCGGATCTTGTAAGCCATCTTGCGGCTGTCGCGAATCCAGTACCCGAGATAGACGTAGGGCAGGCCGAGGCGCCGCGCCTCCGCCACCAGCCACAGCACCATGTGGGTGCCGAGGCTGCGGTCGGTCAGGCGCGGGTCGAAGAAGCTGTAGACCGCAGAGAGGCCGTCGGTCATGCGGTCGGTCAGGCACACGGCCTTCAACTCGCCGTCACCGTCGCGGAACTCGAGCAGGCAGGTGTCGATGGGGCTTTCGTCGACCATGGAGCGATAGTCGTAGAAGCCCATGAGCGCCATGTCGCTGCCGGTATGGCGCTCCGCCTGATAGCGGCTGAACAACGCGTACTGCTCGGCAGTCGCGCGCGCCGGCACCGGCGTCGCGTGCAGGTCCTGGTTGGCGGCCCACACCTTGCGCTGGGTGCGCGACTGGCTGAACTCCGCGGTGACGATGCGCACCGGCACGCAGGCATTGCAGCCCGAGCAGGCGGGCGCGTAGGCGATGGAGTGGCTGCGGCGGAATCCGGCCCGCGACAGGACGTCGTGCAGGGCGTCGGCGCCCGGCGGCGTCAGTTCCGTCACGATCTTGCGCTCCATCCGGCCCGGCAGGTAGGGGCAGGGCATGGGCGCGGTCGTGAAGAAGAACTGCGGCCGCTTGACTGACTGGTGGTCCATGACCATGCAGACTGACGCTCCTTCGGTCGGCGCCGCGGCCCGTGCCGCCGGCGCCCGCCTTCGTCACTTCACTATGGGGCATGGCGGCGGCTCGTTCCAGTCCCCCCGTCTGCCGGAGAAACGGCCTCGCCGTCGCCGCGGTTGGCGGCGCGCGGGCGGGCAGGGGGCGCCGCGAGGCCCTCAGCGACCGCGGATGATGCTCGGCATCCGGTCGTTGGCGGGGGTTTCGGCCGGCGCCTCGTCCGTCGGGCGATCCCGCAGAAGGATGATGCTGATGCGCCGGTTGCGCGGGTTGTCGGGCTGGTCGTCGACCAGAAGCTCCGACGACGCCTTGCCGGTGACGCGGTTGACCTGATCCTCCGGCACGCCGGCGTTCGAGAGCACGCGGCGGGCGGCGAGGGCGCGGTCGGCCGAGAGTTCCCAGTTGCCGTATCCGCCCTGGTCGTTGAACGGCGTGCCGTCGGTGTGGCCGTCGACGGCGATCTGGTAGGGCAGGCGCTTGACCACGTTGGCCACCAGTTCCAGCAGCGCCTTGGTCTGCGGGAACATGCCGGCGCCGCCGGCCGGGAACATGCTGCGGCCCTCGTTGTCGACGATCTGGATGCGCAGGCCTTCCGGAGTCTGGTCGACCACCAGGTTGGGCGCCATCTTGGCGAGGTCGGGCACCGACTGCATGGCGGCGCGCAACTCGTCTTCCACCTTCCCCATTTCTTCGGCCTGACGGCGCTCGGCCTCGGCCTTGCTCGCCTGGGTGCCGGAGACGAAGTCGTCGACGTCCTGGTCGGTGCGGCCTTCCTTGGGGTCGGTGAAGTCGTCGCCGCCCTGGCCGATGGTCGGCGGCGGCAGGGTCATGGCGATGGGCGAGCCGCTGTTGTTGGACGATGCGCCCTCGCCGATCACCTGGCCGCCCAGCATGCCGCCGGCACCCGAGGGGCTCTGCGACACGGTGACGGGGCTGAAGTAGTTGGAAATGCCCTGCAGCTGCTCTTCCGTCACCGCGTTCAGCAGCCACAGCAGCAGGAAGAAGGCCATCATCGCGGTCACGAAGTCGGCATAGGCCACCTTCCAGGCGCCGCCGTGGTGCGCGGCGCCGCCTTTCTTGATCCGCTTGATGATCGTGACGTTGCGTTCTTCCGCCATGACGCTTCCTCTACCCGGCCCGCAGGCCGGTTTTCTCGTCCGCTACTTTATTCGGTCGGCAGGTTGGTGACGGTTTCTTCCAGCTGCTGGAAGGTCGGACGGAGGTGGTCGGGCAGGATCTTGCGGGCGAACTCGATGGAGACCTGCGGCGCGTAGCCCTGCATGTGGGCCAGCAGGCCGGCCTTCATGCACTGCAGGTAGAGCGTCTCGTTGTCGAACACCGACTGCATCGCCTTGCCGTAGGGCGCGAAGAAGCCGTAGGACAGCAGCACGCCCGAGAAGGTGCCGACCAGCGCCGCGCCGATGAGGTGACCGAGCACCTCCGGCGGCTCGGTGATCGAGCCCATGGTGTGAATGACGCCCAGCACCGCCGCGACGATACCGAGGGCCGGCATGCCGTCCGCCATGTTGATCACGCTGTGCGAGATCTCGTGGTTGTGGTGGTGATGGGCCTCGATTTCCGCGTCGATGATGGCCTCGACCTCGTGCGCGTTGTTGGTGCCGAGCGTCAGGAGACGCAGGTAGTCGCACAGGAAGGCCAGATTGTGGTGGTCGGCGGCGAACTTGGGGAAGCGCTGGAACAGCGGGCTGTCGTCGGGTTTCTCGACGTGGCTTTCCAGCGCCAGGTCGCCCTTGGTCTTGGCCAGCTTGAACACCGAGTACAGCATGGACAGCAGTTCCAGGAAGCTGTCCTTGTTGTACTTGGGACCGCGCAGCATGGGGCCGATCGCCTTGATCGTGCCCGTCAGGATCGGCTTCGGTGCGCCGATGATGAAACTTCCGAAGGCCGCGCCGAAGATGATGACGAACTCGAACGGCTGCCAGAGCACGCCGAGGTGGCCGCCTGCACCCATGTACCCGCCGATCACGCTCAGGATGACGACGATGGTGCCGATGATGACGAGCATTCTCTGGTCCTACTATCCGTTCAGAGCTTCAGGCGTTCTGCCGATACGGCATCCGCGTCGGAAAAACCAGCGAGTTCGGGCGGTTGGCCCCGGGGCCGCAGAAAGCGGCGCGATTATAGCGATGCGACCGATCGAAAGGGAAGTCTCATCCGCCGCGTGGGTACCCCAAAGTCACCTTTGCGCCTGTGTGGCAATTCATGTTAGTCCGGAGGACACCGGTCGTGCCCCCGCGATCCCCGTCCGAACTATCGGGTCAGGCAGATGAGCATCGACGAACGCTCTTACAAGAAGGCTCTCGGCTGTTTTGCCAGCGGGGTCGCCGTCATGACCACCACCGACGCGGCCGGCCGCTCCGTCGGCGTCACCGTCAGCGCCTTCACCTCCCTGTCGCTGTCTCCCCCGCTCGTTCTGTTCTGCCTCGACCGCCGCACCTCGGGAATCGACGCCTTCCGCTCGGGCTCCTTCGCCGTCAACATCCTGCGCGAGGACCAGCGGGAACTTTCCATCCGCTTCGCCAGCCGCCGCGACGACAAGTTCGCCGGGCTGGAATGCCGCACAGGGGTCGCCGGCGCCCCCATTCTCCCCAACTGCCTCGCCGTGCTGGAATGCTCGGTCGAGAGCGTGTCCGACGGCGGCGACCACGAAATCTTCCTCGGGCGCGTCCACCACATGGAGTACCAGACCGGCGGGCAGCCGCTGCTGTACTTCCGTGGTGCCTATGCCCGCATCGATTCCTGCCTCTGATCGCCCTAATCTTCCGTTAAGACGGCAGGACTTTCGCCGTGTGCCGGCCGGGCGGCCCGCACTTTCGGCGCAGAGAGGCCCTTGCAGGGGGCTCGGCCGTCGGCCTAAGACCCGCCGCCGGTCCCAGCCGCGGAGCTTCTGCCGTCATGCCGTCCCCCATCGTCGTCCGCCCCTCCACCGAAGCCGACATGCCGCAGGTGCAGGCCATCTATGCCCACCACGTGCTGACCGGCATCGCGTCGTTCGAGACGGTGCCGCCGGACGAGGTGGAAATGCTCCGCCGCCGTGCCGACATCGTCGGCCGCGGGCTGCCCTATCTGGTGGCGACGGACGGCGAGGGCGGGGCCGTGGTCGGCTACGCCTATGCCGGGCTCTACCGGCCGCGGCCGGCCTATCGCCATACGGTGGAGGATTCGGTCTACGTGGCGCCGGGGCAGGGCAGGCGGGGCATCGGCCGGCAGTTGCTCGCCGCCGTCGTCGCCCACTGCGAGGCCATGGGCCTGCGCCAGATGATCGCCGTCATCGGCGACAGCGGCAACAGCGGCTCCATCGGCCTGCACGAGAGCCTCGGCTTCGTCCGCGTCGGCCTGTTGCCGTCGGTGGGGTTCAAGTTCGGGCGGTGGGTCGACAGCGTGCTCATGCAGCGGCCGCTGGGCGAGGGCGACGGTACCCTGCCGGACTGACGCTGCAGCCATCTACTAGTAGACAGCGGGCCGGGAAACCGTGAAACACGGTAGACCCGCAACCGCCCTCGTGCGATCGTCTTCTACTAGTAGAGAGACAGGAGGGCGCCGCATGGCCACCACCGAATCGCAGACGCGCTGGCGCCGCAAGAACCGCTACGTCAAGAAGCAGCTCAACGTCATGGCGCGCGGGCAGGTGCACGCCTGGCTGGAGGAGGTGGGCGACCGCTTCGCGCTGCGCGGCAAGGGCGAGGCGGTCGCCTTCTCGGCCTTCGTCGTGCAATGGCTGATGCAGCAGTCCGGCCACAATGCCGAGGCGGCGCGACTCCTCGATCTGCTGTCGGACGCCTATCAATCCGACCGGGAGCTCTATGCCCCCTGACGGACGTTGTCCCCCCGTGCGCCCGGCCGTTGCCGCCGGCGGCGGGTTGCCGTAGAAGAGGGACCATGACCGCCGCCACGATCCACAGAACCGTCGATCCCGACGCCGTCGCCGCCATCATGCGCGAGGTGGCGCTGGCCGAGATCCTGCCGCGCTTCCGCAGCCTGGAAAGCCACGAGATCAGCCAGAAGAGCCACCCGGGCGACCTGGTGACCGCCGCCGACGTGGCGGCCGAAAAGGCCCTGGCGGAGCGGCTGCGGGCGTTGCTGCCCGGATCGGTGGTGGTGGGCGAGGAAACGGCGCACGCCGACCCCGCCGTGCTCGACAAGCTGCAGGAAGACGCGCCGGTCTGGGTGCTCGATCCCGTCGACGGCACCCGCAACTTCGCCCACGGCGTCGCCCGCTTCGCCGTCATGGTGGCGCTGGTGCGCGGCGGCGATACGGTCGCCGGCTGGATCCTCGATCCGGTGGCCGACAGCCTCTACGTCGCCGAGTGCGGCGCCGGCAGTTGGTGCGACGGTCGCCGCATCCGGGTGTGCGAGCCGGCTCCGCTGCGCCGGCTGACCGGGGCCACCGGCTACGCCCACGCCAAGCTGTTCAAGCCCATGGGCATCCGCACCCGCCAGACCGGCAGCGCCGCCCACGACTACATGCAGGCGAGCGACGGCCGCATCGGCTTCGCCCTGTTCCGCCGACGCCTGAACCCGTGGGACCACGCCGCCGGCGCGCTCATCCACGCCGAGGCCGGCGGCTATGCCCGCCTGTTCGACGGGCGCAGCTATCGCCCCGGCGACACGGCGGGCGACCACATCATTCTCGCACCGGACGAAGAGGTGTGGCGGGAGATCCGCGAGATCATCGCTCCCCACGTGGCGGCCCACGCCAAGCGGCGTTGACGGGGCGGGCAGGGGCTGCGCGACGGGCGCGTCAGTTCCCCGGCCGCGCCGCGCCGGGAATCTCCAGCTTGGCCTCGAAATGCGGTTCCTGGCCGCGCACGCCGTTGATGTTCCAGTCGTAGATCACGTAGCCCTCGGGCCCGAGGCGCACCGAATCCGCGTTGTGGCGAATCACCTCGGCGTTGGTGGTGATGCGGAACAGGCCGCGGCTGTTCAGGCCGGCGCGCTCGATGGTTTCCGGCGGGATCATCTTGATGGCCTGGCTGCCGGTGACGGTGATCTTGCCGTCTTCCGCCGTCTGCATGCTGATGATGCGGGCGTTGCGGCGCACGAAGGTCACCAGGTCGGGCAGGTCGAGCCGGCCGAGCCGGTTGTACTCCACCGCGAAGGTGCCGGGGCCGACGGGGCGGACGGTGGAGAAGTTGCTGTCGCGGTCCAGGTCGCGCTGGAACACGGCCATGCGCTCCGGCAGTTCGGCCTCGCTGACCTTGCCCTCGCGCAGGTCCTTCACCAGCGGCAGCCACGTCAGATTGCCCTTGAAGTACACGCCGTACTCGCCGGTGCGGGCGAGGCGGATTTCCGACTGGAAGCGGTCGGGCAGGTAGCATCCGGCCAGCAGCGGCAGGGTGAGCACCAGCGCCGCGGCGGCCCGCACGGCACGGCGGGCAAAGGCGGGCAGGGCCGGCAGCAGGCGGCGGCGTGCGAGGGCGGCGGTCATCCGCGGAGGTCTTTCTTCACTCGGCCCCACAGGGCCTCCATCTCGTCCAGGCTCGAATTCTCCGGCGATTTCCCCTGCTTTTCAAGCAGGTCCTCGACGGCGCGGAAGCGACGCTCGAACTTGGCATTGGCGGCACGCAAGGCGCTCTCTGCGTCCACCCCGGTCTTGCGGGCGAGATTGGCGACGGCGAACAGCAGGTCGCCGATTTCCTCCTCGACGCGGGCCGGGTCCTGTTCGGGGGCGTCCAGCTCGACGCGCACTTCCTCCAGCTCTTCCTCTATCTTGTCGATGACCTGGGCGGCGTCGGGCCAGTCGAAGCCGACGCGGCCGACGCGCTTCTGGATCTTCACGGCGCGCACCAGGGCGGGCAGGGCGACCGGCAGGCCGTCCAGCACCGAATGGCGGGCGGCGGCGCCCTCGGACGCCTCGGCGGCGGCCTTGGCGGCGCGCTCGCGGGCCTTCTGTTCCTCCCACGCCGCCGTCTGGGCATCGGCGTCGGCCACCTCGGCATCGCCGAACACGTTGGGATGCCGCCGCAGCATCTTGGCGCAGATGGACCCGACGACGTCGGCGAAGGCGAAATGCCCGCCTTCCTCGGCCATGCGGCTGTGAAACACCACCTGCAGCAGCAGGTCGCCCAGTTCGTCCTGCAGGTCGGCCATGACGCCGCGTTCGATGGCGTCGGCGACCTCGTAGGCTTCTTCGAGGGTGTAGGGCGCGATGGAGGCGAAGGTCTGCTCCAGGTCCCACGGGCAGCCGCCGTCGGGATCGCGCAGCCGGGCCATGATGGCGAGCAGGTCGTCGACGGGCCGGGGACGGATCTCGTGCGTCATGCTGCCTCGGTGCTTTCCAGTTTGCCGCCGGGATACCGGCTCAGTGCTTCGTCGTGGAGCCGGGCGGCCGGCCGATCAGGCGCAGGAAGGCCTGCCACTTGGTCTCGCCGCCCTTGCCGGCGGGCAGGGCGCCAGCCGCCTCCGCCGCCTTGACGGCACGGATCTGCCGCCGCCGGGCGGTCATGAAGGCCTGCGCCTCGGGCGTATCGAGCAGCTCGCGCTTCTTCAGCTCCGCCAGCAGCAGATCGCTCATGCGCAGCCAGTGCTGGCCGAAGCGGTTTCCGAGGTCGTCGTCGGACATTGGGATGCGGACCGTCGTGGCGGATCGGGCGGACCGGCGGATCATGGCGGGTCAGGGCAGGGCACGCAACACCTCTGACGTTCGGCAGGATTGGCACAGGCTTGTTGAGGGTGCATTCATAGCATCGATCAACCTGTAGGAGATCGCGCCGATGGTCCGTCGGCTTCTCGTGTGCCTCAGCATCGTCGCTTCGACCCTCGCCGTTCCGACCGGTGGCGATGCCGCCGTCCTCAATGGCGGCGCCAAGCGCAAGGATACGCCATCGGCGAAGGCGTGCTGGCAGCAGCCGAGCCTTTCGCCGTCATGCAAGCCGACCAACGTCCAGCGACAGTGGTGCAAGAACCCGGATTTCCGGCGGAACGGCAATGCCTCTCTGTGCTGGTGGGTGGACCGGTGGGACTACGTGTACGGCAAGCGCTGAGGAGGGCCTTCCTGGCCGCCCAACATCCGTTTGTCGCATAATGTATATTATGAAGAGGATTGCCGCAGATCCGGAAGAGGGCGCTTCACAAGGGTTTCCCGGCCAAAGCCGCCGCCACATGATCGAGCAGCGCCCGGATCCGCGTCGTGTGCCGGAGGTCGGCATGTGTCAGCAGCCAGAGGTCCGTCGCCAGGGCCTCGATCGGGTCGCCGAGGCGCTGCAGGCCGGGATCGGCGTCGGCAAGATAGCGCGGCAGCACGGCGATGCCCGAACCGCATCGCACGGCGGTGGCCATTGCCAGCACGCTGTCCAGGCGCAGGACGCAGCGCTCGGCGTACCCGGCGGCCGCCATCCAGCGCTCCAGCGTCCGGTAGCCCATGGTGTCGTCGGGACCGATCCAGTCTGCGGCGGCGAGGGCGGCGGCCTGCCCTGCCCCGGCGGCGCCGTAGACGGCCTGCCGTAGCTGGCCGAGCCGTCGGCCGACCAGGGACTCCGGCGGGCTGTCCGACGGACGGATGGCGATGTCGGCGTCGCGCCGCGACAGGTCGTGGACGCGGTTGGAGACGGTCACTTCCAGGGTGATGGCCGGATGCGCCCGGCGGAAGTCGGTCAGGATCCGCGCAAGCAGGCCGGCATAGAGCGTATCCGTGGTGGTGACGCGCACGATGCCCGAGGGCGCCAGGTCGCGCCCCTGGACGCGCCGCTCGGCGTCCAGCACCTCCGTCTCGACGCGCCGCGCCACCGCCGCGAGGTCCTCGCCGGCCGGTGTCGCCGTGTAGCCTTCCGGCAGGCGCTCGAACAGGCGCACGCCGAGGCGGTCCTCCAGCGCATCCAGCCGGCGGAAGACGGTGGTGTGGCTGACGCCCAGCCGGCGCCCGGCACCGGCGAGCGATCCGGCCTCGGCGATGGCGAGCACGATGCGCAGGTCGTCCCAGCGCAACGCCCTGTCCATTTCTGCAAGCTCCTTCGGCAGGAATGAGGACTGCCTGTCCGGCTATGAACAGCCTACGTTGGCTAGACCATCAAGACAAGCCCAAAAGGAGAACAGCCGTGCACGTCCTCATCGTCCATGCCCATCCCGAGCCGACGTCCTTCAACGCCGCCCTCACCGACGTCGCGACGGAAATGCTGCGCCAGGCCGGCCATGCGGTGGAAGTTTCGGACCTGTATCGTTCCGGGTTCGATCCGGTGGAGGGGCCGGATCACTACGCCCCGCGGGCCGATCCGCACCGCTTCGCCGCGCTGGCCGAGCAGCGGCAGGCCGGCCAGGCCGGAACCCTGCCCTCGGCCGTGACGGCGGAGATCGCGCGGCTGGAGCGCGCCGACCTGGTGATCTTCCAGTTTCCCGTCTGGTGGCATGCGCCGCCGGCCATGCTCAAGGGCTGGCTCGACCGGGTCTTCGTGAGCGGCCGGCTCTACACCAGCACCAAGCGCTACGACCGCGGCCACTTCCGCGGCAAGCGGGCGCTGGTCTCGGTGACGGCCGGCGCCCCGGCGGGAACCTTCGGCAGAGGCGGGCGGGGCGGCGACCTGGGCGCCATCCTATGGCCCCTGCACTACTCGCTCCACTACATGGGATTCACGGTGCTGCCGCCTGCCCTCGCCGGCGGCATCCAGGGCCACGGCTACACCTACCAGGGCGCCGAGGCCCTGGCGGGCCACCTGGAGGAGCGCAAGCGGGTCTGGGCGGAACGTCTGCACCGGCTCGACGGCGACGTGCCGCTGCGCTTCCCCGGCTGGGACGACTGGGATGCGGCCGGCCGGTCGGTCGCAGCCGCGGCCACCTGCTAGAGCCGGGCGAAGAACAGCGCCGTCATCACCGCGCCCGTCACCACCACCACGCCCCGCACCCAGGCGGCCGGCACGGCGCGGGAGGCGCGGGCGCCGGCATAGCCGCCGGCCACGGCGGCGACCGCCATGGGCAGCGCATAGACCCACTCGACCACGCCGCCGCCTGCATAGAGCAGCACGGCGATGAACGTCAGCAGGGCGGACAGCACGTTCTTCAGGCCGTTGGCGACGTTGATGTCGGCCTCGCCCAGCAGCCGCAGCATGGCCAGCAGGATGATGCCGAGGCCGCCGTTGAAGTAGCCGCCGTAGACGGATACCGCGAGGATGGCGAGGCCGGTGACGGCGGCGCCCTGCCCGCCTCCCGCGCCGCCGCGGCCGAGGCGCGCCAGCAGCATGGGCCCGAAGGCGAAGAGCAGCGTCGCCACCAGCAGCAACCAGGGCACCAGGGCGCTGAAGGCCTCGTTGCTGGTTACCAGAAGCAGCGCCGCACCGACGGCACCGCCCATGCCGGTGATCACCGCCACGGCCTTGAGCGACAGGCCGCCCGGCGGCGGCCGCAGCAGGTCGCGGAAGCCCCAGGCGCTCGCCACGTAGCCGGGCAGCAGCGCGACCGTGCCGGTGGCGTTGGCGGTCACCGGCGGCACGCCGATGAACACCAGCGCCGGCAGGGTGAGGAACGATCCGCCGCCGGCGATGGCGTTCAAGGCCCCGCCGAAGAAGGCGGCCGTGCAGATGAGGGCGAGGTCGGCGAGGTCCATGGGGTTTCCGCGGCGCGTGAAAAGCGGCAGCCTAACCCCTTGTCAGGCGGGCGGAAAGATCCATTGTCCGGCCCCTCCCGCCTGCCCTGCCCGACCCCGCCTCAGGCGACGATGTTGTAGCCGGCGTCGACGTAGTGGACGCCGCCCGTCACCGTGCGGGCGCCGTCGGACACGAGGAAGTTGGCGTAGTCGCCGATTTCCTCGATGGTCACCAGCGTGTGCTGCGGCGCCCGGTCGGCGGCGCGCGCCATCATCTCGTCGAACCGCTGGATGCCGCTGGCGGCGCGGGTCTTCAGCGGCCCCGGCGAGATGGCGTTGACGCGGATGCCCTTCTCGCCCAGTTCGGCGGCCATGTAGCGGGTGACGCTCTCCAGCGCCGCCTTCACCGGGCCCATGAGGTTGTAGTCGGTCACCACCTTCTCGGCGCCGTAGAAGGTGACGGTGAGCAGGCTGCCGCCGTTCTTCATCAGCGGCTCGGCGTACTGGGCGACGCGGATGAAGCTGTGGCAGCTGACGTCCATGGCCTGGGCGAAGCCGTCGCGCGAGCAATCCACCACGCGGCCGTGCAGGTCGTCCTTAGGCGCGAAGGCGATGGAGTGCAGCACGAAGTCGAGCTCGCCCCACTGTTCCGTCACCGCCTCGAACACGCCGCGCAGCTGGCCGCTCTCGCGCACGTCGCAGGGGCCGAGCAGCAGCGCGTCGATGCGCTCGGCCAGCGGCGCGACGTAGGGCTTCGCCTTCTCGTTCAGGTAGGACACGGCCAGTTCGGCGCCGGCGGCATGGAACTGCTGCGCGCAGCCCCAGGCGATGCTCTGGTCGTTGGCGATGCCGATGACGAGGCCTTTCTTGCCGGCCAAGGAAAAGGGTGACATGGCGCTCTCCGTGAGGGTTTGTTGCAGTGCAACGCCACGGCAAAACGCCTTAATCGGCTGCGGGTTTCCAGTGAAAGTATGAAGACGACACGCGGCGTCAGGCGACGTCGAGCACCATGCCGTCGTACCCCGGCTCGATCCCGGCCGGCAGGGTGTCGCACAGGGTGCGGTAGTCGAGCCCCGGCCCCATGTGGGTGAGGATGGTGCGCGCCGGCCCGACCCGCCCATGCCAGTCGACCACCTTGGCGACGTGGGCGTGGGTGGAATGGGGCTGGTCGGTCAGGCAGCCGACCACCCAGGTGCGCACCCCCGCCAGCGCCGCGAAGGCGGCCTCGTCCAGGCTCAGCACGTCGGTGGAATAGGCGAAGTCGCCGAAGCGGAAGCCCCAGCTGGTGGTCCAGCCGTGATCCTGGGCGAAGCTGCGCACCGTCAGCCCGCCCACCTGGAAGGACGGCGCCAGTTCGTGCGGGATCAGCCAGGGGCGGAAGATGGGCTGCGTCGCCAGGTCGATGCCCTCGAAGGCATAGGCGAAGCGGTGCTGCAGGTCGGCGAGCGTGTCGGCGTCGCCCCAGATGTCGAGCGGCGCCCGCATGGCGCGGTTGATCTCGCGCAGCTCGTCCAGGCCGTGGATGTGGTCGGCGTGGGCGTGGGTGTAGAGCACCGCCGTCAGGTGGCGCACGTCGGCGGTCAGCAACTGCTCGCGCACGTCGGGGCCGCTGTCGACCAGGATGCGCGTGTCGCCGTCCTCCACCAGGATGGAGGAGCGCAGGCGGCGGTTGCGCGGCTCGGCGGGGTCGCAGGCGCCCCAGCCGACCGACAGCATGGGGACGCCGCCGGCGGCGCCGGTGCCGAGGAGGGTGACCCGCACCGCCCGCCCCTCGCCCGGCCTACTCGGCCGCCAGGGCGGCGGGCTTCGGCGCCTTGCCGAACAGCCGGAAGAAGTTGGCGGTGGTCGCCTCCTCGATCTCGCGCACCGACACGCCCTTCACCTCGGCCAGCACCGCCGCCGTATGGGCGACGAAGGCCGGCTCGTTGCGCTTGCCGCGCTTGGGCACCGGCGCCAGATAGGGCGCGTCCGTCTCTACTAGTAGACGGTCCAGCGGCACCGCGCGGGCGGTCTCCCGCAGGTCTTCCGACTTCTTGAAGGTCAGGATGCCGGACAGCGAGATGTACAGGCCCAATTCAACAGCCTTTTCAGCGAGTTCCCGGCCGGAGCTGAAGCAATGGATGAGGCCGGGGAAGGCGCCTTCCGCCATCTCTTCCGTCAGGATCCGGGCGGTGTCGGCGTCGGCGTCGCGGGTGTGTACCACCACCGGCAACTGCGCCTCGCGCGCCGCCATGAGGTGGGCGCGGAAGGAGCGCTGCTGCTTCTCGCGCGGGCTGTGGTCGTAGAAGTAGTCGAGCCCGGTTTCGCCGAACCCGATCACCTTCGGGTGCTGCGCCTTCTCGACCAGTTGGGCGGCCGTCACCGCCGGCTCGGCACCCGCCTCGTGCGGGTGGATGCCGACCGTGCAAGTCACCTCGGGGAAACGCTCCGCCACGGCCAGCACCTGGCCGAACTTGGTGACGTGGGTGCAGATGGTGAGCATGTGCCCGATCCCGGCCCCGCGGGCGCGCTCGACGACGGCGTCGAGTTCCTCCGCGAAGTCCGGGAAGTCGAGGTGGCAATGGCTGTCGACGAGCATCAGCCCTTGGTCTCCTGGTTCTCCTCTTCGACGAAGCGCGGGAACACCCCCTGCGGCTTCGGCAGGTCGGTGCCTGGCACCAGCGCCCCGCCCTCGCCCAGCGCCGTGAAGGCGCGGGCATCGGCCGGCACGGCCAGCTGGTCGAGCATCTTCGCCGCGCTCTCGGGCGTCACCGGCTGCATCAGGATCGCCACCTGGCGCACGGTCTCCATGAGCACCCAGAGGACGGTCGCCATGCGGTCGGGATCGGTCTTGCGCAGCGCCCAGGGCGCCTGCCGGTCCACATAGGCATTGGCGGCGCGCACGACAACCCAGATGGCTTCCAGCGCCTCGTGGAAGGCCTGGCGGTCCATGAGCGGGCGCAGGCGGCCGATCAGGCCCCAGGCGGCGTCCAGCAGCTCGCGGTCGTCGGCGGTCAGCTCGCCGCGCGCCGGCACCTGGGCGCCGCAGTTCTTGGCGACCATGGACAGCACGCGCTGGGCGAGGTTGCCGAGGTCGTTGGCCAGCTCGCCGTTCATGCGGTTGACCATGGCACGGTGGCTGAAGTCGCCGTCGTTGCCGAAGGGCACCTCGCGCAGCAGGAAGTAGCGCACCTGATCGCGGCCATAGCTCTCGATCAGCGCCAGCGGGTCGATGACGTTGCCGACCGACTTGGAGATCTTCTGGCCTTCATTGGTCCACCAGCCGTGGGCGAACACGCGCTTGGGCGGCGCCAGCTCGGCGGCCATGAGGAAGGCCGGCCAGAACACGGCGTGGAAGCGCAGGATGTCCTTGCCCACCATGTGCAGGTCGGCGGGCCAGAACTTGGCGTACTCGCCGCCCTGGTCGGGGTAGCCGACGGCGGTGATGTAGTTGGTCAGGGCATCGAGCCAGACGTACATGATGTGGTCGTCGTCGCCCGGCACCGGCACGCCCCACTTGAAGGTGGTGCGCGACACCGACAGGTCCTGCAGGCCCGACTTCACGAAGCTGATGACCTCGTTGCGGCGGCTGTCGGGGGCGATGAAGCCCGGGTTGTCCTCGTAGAACTTCAGCAGGCGGTCGCCCCAGGCGGACAGCTTGAAGAAGTAGCTCGGCTCCTCCACCCATTCCACCGGCGCGCCGGTGGGCGCCAGCTTGGTGCCGTCGGGCTGGGTGACCAGCTCGTCCTCGGCGTAGAAGGCCTCGTCGCGCACGGCGTACCAGCCCTTGTAGGCGTCGAGGTAGATCTCGCCCTTCTCGATCAGGCGGTTCCACAGGGCCTGGCAGGCGGCGAGGTGGCGTTCCTCGGTGGTGCGGATGAAGTCGTCGTTGGAGAAGTTCATGGCCGCGGCGAGGTCGCGGAAGTTCTGCGACACCTCGTCGGTGAAGGCCTTGGGGGCGATGCCCTTGGCGGCCGCCGACTTCTCCACCTTCTGGCCGTGCTCGTCGGTGCCCGTCAGGAACTTCACGTCGAAGCCGTCCAGCCGCTTGAAGCGGGCCAGAACGTCGCAGGCCAGCGTGGTGTAGGCGTGCCCGATGTGCGGCTTGTCGTTGACGTAATAGATGGGCGTGGTGATGTAGAAGGGCGTCTGCCCGCTCATCGCGAGGGCCTCCGGCTGGCGTGTCTCAAGCCCGGACCAGCCGCTCGACCGCGAGGAAGGCGCTGATGAGGGCCTGTTTCTTGTCGAGATTGACCGCGGTGGTCCGGTCGAAAAGGTGGGTGATCTTTTCCCACACCTGCACCCATTGTTCAAGGCTACCCGCCTCGGCCAGCCTTCGGGTGAGGGCGGCCTCGCCGGGCAGCACTTCCGGGTCCGGATGGCCCCTGCCCTTGGCCCGGATCACGCGGCCGAGCCACCAGGTGAACAGGTCGCTGGCGATGCGGAAGCCGTCGTCGCCGCGGGCGAGCTTCTCGGCGAGCGCGTGCAGGCCGCCGACGTCGAGCTTGGGCAGCCCCTGCAGCAGCGCCAGCAGGTCGCGGTAGAGGTCGAGCCCGCCCTGTTCCTCCAGGTCCAGCGCCACGCCGACGCTGCCCTCGCCCATGGCCGCCAGCGCGTCGCGGTCGGCGGCGGCGAGGCCGGGCTTGTGGCGGGCCAGCAGGTCGACCACCTGGGCATGGCGCAGCGGCGTCAGCGGCAGGCGGCGGCAGCGCGAGCGGATGGTCGGCAGCAGGCGCGCCGGGTTGTGGCTGACCAGCAGCAGAAGGGCGCGGCGCGGCGGTTCCTCCAGCACCTTCAGCACGGCGTTGGCGGCGTTGCGGTTCATCTCCTCGGCGCCGTCGATGAGCACGATGCGCCAGCCGCCCTCGGCCGAGGTCATGGAGAGGAAGTGCCCGATGCCGCGCACGGCATCCACCGTGATGACGCCCTGGGCGCGCAGGCGCTTGGTCTTCTTGTCCTCCACCAGCTCGCGCTGGATCACCCGCAGGTCGCCGTGGCCGCCCGCCGCCACCCGGCGTACCACCGGATGATCGGGCGCCAGGTCGAGGGACGTCGGCAGCACCGGCGGCAGGGCGTCGCCGAACAGGCTGGGGCCGGCCGCCGCCGCGGCGCCGGCGTCGGTGGCGCCCTGGGCCAGCACGAAGCGGGCGATGCGGTAGGCGAGCGTCGCCTTGCCGATGCCGCGCGGGCCGGATATCAGCCAGGCGTGGTGCATGCGGCCCGAGGTCCAGGCGTCCAGCACCTCGCGCTCCGCCGCCTCGTGCCCGACCAGGTCGAGCATGCGGCTCGGCAGCAGCGGATCGTCGAGGGCGGCGTCGGCGGCGGGGCTCATGCCGGGCCGTCTCCCGCCGGAGCCGCCGCGTCGGGCAGCGGCAGGCGTTCGGCGACGGCGGCGAGGATGGCGGCGTGCACCTCCTCCGGCGTCCCCTCGGCGGAGACGACGGCGCAGCGCTGGCGGTCGCGGCGGGCGATTTCCAGGAAGCCCTCGCGCAGGCGCTCGTGGAAGGCGACGTCCATGCGCTCGTAGCGGTCCTCGGCACCGCCGCGGCCGCCGGCGCGGGCGAGGCCCTGTTCCACCGGCAGGTCGAGGATCACCGTCAGGTCCGGCTTGAAGCCGTCGAGGACCAGCGCGTCCAGCCGCCGGATCGTCTCGCGGCCGAGCTGATGGCCGTAGCCCTGGTAGGCCATGGTGCTGTCGGCGAAGCGGTCGCACACCACCCAGCGCCCGCCCACCAACGCCGGCGCGATGACGCGGCGGCAGTGATCGCGGCGGGCGGCGTAGTGCAGCAGGGCTTCGGTCATGGGGTCCCAGCGTCCCGGCTCGCCGGTCACCAGCAGGGTGCGGATGTCCTCCGCGCCCGTGGAGCCGCCGGGCTCGCGGGTGGCGACCACGTCGAGCCCGCGGCCGCGCAGGGCCTCGGCCAGCAGGCGCGCCTGGGTGGACTTGCCTGCGCCCTCGCCGCCTTCCAGCGTGATGAAAGCCCCGCGTTGCCGCCGCGCCTGCGTCACCGGCCGCGCCTTACTGGCTCTGCGCCGGCGCCGCCGCCGGCACTGCGGCCGGCTGCGGCTGCACGTAGCCGAACACCATGTTCTTGGCGGCCGCCACCATGCGCCCGAAGAAGCCGAGCTTGGGCACGTCGGCGCCCGCCACCAGCGGGTATTCCTTGCGCTCCATCTCCGGCGCGTCGACCACCAGGCGGGCGATCTGCTGGCCCTTCTGGATGGGCGCCGGCACCGGGCCGTCGTAGACCACCTTCACCTGGAAGTCGTCGCCGGGGCGGCGCGGCATGGTCAGGCGCAGGTCGCGGTCGATGACCAGCGGCACGGTCGCCATCTCGCCCAGCCACACCTCGGCGTTCTCCACCGTGTCGCCGGCCTTGAACAGGTCGCGGTTCTCGAAGCTGCGGAAGCCCCAGTCGAGCAGCTGCTGCGTCTCCTGCCCGCGTTCCTTGGTGGACGCGAGGCCGTTGACCACCAGGATGAGCCGCCGGTCGCCGCGCTTGGCCGAGGCGGTGAGGCCGTAGCCCGCGATCTCCGTATGGCCGGTCTTCAGCCCGTCGGCGTCGATGGGCATGTAGAGCAGCGGATTGCGGTTGTGCTGGGTGATCCCGTTATACGTGAACTCCGTCATGCTGTACATGGAGTAGTATTCCGGGAAGTCCAGGATCAGGCGCTTGGCCAGCGTCGCCAGGTCGCGCGCCGTCATGTAGTGGTCGGGGTCGGGCAGGCCGGTGGCGTTGGTGAAGTGCGAGCCGGACAGGCCGATTTCCTTGGCCTTGCGGTTCAGCAACTCGGCGAAGGAGTCCTCGCTGCCGGCGATGTTCTCGGCCACCACGATGCAGGCGTCGTTGCCCGACTGGATGATGATGCCGTGCAGCAGATCCTCGACCGTCGCCTGGCTGTTGGGCTCGAGGAACATGGTCGAGCCGCCCGAGGCCGCACCGCCCTTGCGCCAGGCGTTTTCCGACACGGTGAACACGTCGTCCATCTTCAGCTTGCCCTGCTTGAGCAGCTCGAAGACGACGTAGGTGGTCATCAGCTTGCTCATGGACGACGGCGGCATGGCGATGTCGGCGTCCTTGGCGAACATGACCGTCTCGGTGTGGAAGTCCATGAGAAGCGCTTCGCGCGCCTTGGTCTCGATGGCCGCCGCCTGCCCCGAGGCCGCGGCGAACAGCACAGCCGCCAGTGCCGCGGCGGCGCCGCCGCGCGTCCAGGTCCGGTAGGTCTTGCCCGTCGTCACCGTCATCGTACCCTGTACCTTGTCATGACATCGTTGTTCGAAAGCCCGCGTCCGTCGCGGCGACCGCCACGCTGCCACCCGATCGGGGCGACTTGATGGCGCCGGCGCCGCCGTTCCGGAAATTCCGGCGGCCCGACCGCGCTAGTCGGCCACCACCACGGCGTCGGAATAGCCGGCGCCGCGCACGCGGTCCAGCATGCGCTGGGCCTCGCCGGCGTCGGCCAGGGGGCCGATGCGGACGCGGTAGAGCGTCGCCGCGCCCGACTGCACGGGCATGATCACCGTCGGGCCGTAGTCCTGCAACTGGAACTCCAGGTGACGGGCGTTCTCCATGGTGGAGAAGGCGCCGGCCTGAACGTAGGCCCCGCCGACCACGGCCGCCTGCGGCCGCGTCGCGGCGACCACCGGGGCCGGCGCGGGCGGCGCCGTCTGCACCATGACCGGCGGCGGCGCCGGCGTCGCGACCACCACGGCCGGTGCGGCCGCCGCCGGGGCGGCCGGGGCCGAGACCGTCACCACGGCGCCCTCGCCGCGGCCCTTGCCGAGCATGGCGTCGCGCAGGGCGACGCTTTCTTCCGGCAGGATCTCCACCCGCACCCGCGTCGTGCCCTTGGCCTCGTAGCCGAGCAGCTGGGCGCCGCGGCGCGACACGTCGATGATGCGGTTCTTGGCGAAGGGGCCGCGATCGTTCACCCGCAGGATGAGCGAGCGGCCGTTGTCGAGGTTCGTCACCCGCACGACGGACGGCAGCGGCAGCGTGCGGTGCGCCGCCGTCAGGTCGTTCATGTCGTAGACTTCGCCGTTGGCGGTCGGCTTGCCGTGGAAGTCGGCGCCGTACCACGAGGCGACGCCGTCCTCGCGGTAGTCGTACTCTTCCTTCGGGTAGTACCACGTGCCGTCGATCTGGTAGGGCTTGCCCACCTTGTAGACGCCGCGCGCCGGCAGGTCGGCCGAGCCGGTCACCCGCTTCGCCGTATGGGCGGCGAACTGGGTCTCGGCGCAGGCGGCGAGCGCCAGGGTGGCGACGGCCAGCACGCCGGCTCGGGCGGCCAGACCACGGAACAAACCGCGCGAACGCAACATCTGGTGGCCCCTACCCTGCTCTCTCCCCGCATCTCGCGAGACCTTAGCGGTTCCGCAAGATGCTCGCAACCGCAACGGCATCATTGGACGGGCATCTGGGCGGCGCGGCGTCCGGCGAAGGCTTCCAGCGCCGCCAGCACCTCGGGCGTCGGGTAGCCGTCGGGCGGCAGGCCGGCGGCGCGCTGGAAGGCCCGCAGCGCCCCACGGGTGCCGGAGCCGACCAGCCCGTCGGGAGCGCCCGCCGGGAAGCCGGCGTCGTTGAGCAGCGTCTGCAGGCGCACCACGTCGGCCCGGCTGAGCGGCCGGTCGTCCGCCGGGCGCGGCGTCGCGAAGGGCGGCAGCCCGGCCAGCCGGTCGGCCAGATGCCCGACCGAGACCGCATAGAGCACCGAGCGGTTCCAGCTCATGATGGCGTCGAAGTTGTCGTAGACCAGGAAGGCCGGGCCGCGCGCGCCGCCGGGCAGGATGAGCGTCGCCGTCATCCCCTCCACCACCGGCAGCGCACCGCCCTCGGCGCGGGCGAGGCCGAGCGCCGCCCACTCCGCCAGCGGCTTCTCCGTTTCGCCGTCCGCGAGGGAGAAGTCGAAGCCCTGCGGCAGGCGCACCTCGCGCCCCCAGGTCTCGTCGCGCCTCCAGCCGATGTCCGACAGGTACTTGGCGGCCGAGGCGAAGGCGTCGGGCAGGCTGCCCCAGATGTCGATGCGGCCGTCGCCGGTGGCGTCCGTCGCGTGCGCGGCGAAGGTGGAGGGCATGAACTGCATGTGCCCCATGGCGCCGGCCCACGAGCCCACCATGCGCTCCGGCGCGATGTGGCCGGCATCGATGATGCGCAGGGCCGTCATCAGCTCGCGGCGGAAGAAGTCGCTGCGGCGGGTGTCCCACGCGAGCGTTGCCAGGGCATCGACCACGGGGAAGCCGCCGAAGGTGGCGCCGTAGTTGGTCTCCATGCCCCAGAAGGCGACCAGGAAGCGGCCGGGCACGCCGTAGCGCGCCTCGACGTCGGCCAGCAGGGCGGCGTGCTTGCGCAGGAGCGCCTGCCCCTCGGTGACGCGGCGGTCGTTGACCAGGCGGCCGACGTAGCCCCAGAAGGTCTGCGTGAACTCGGGCTGGCTGCGGTCCAGTTCCAGCACGCGCGCCTGGATCTGCGCCGCCTCCAGGGCGCCGACGGCGCGGGCGGACAGGCCGGCGGCACGCGCCTCGGCGGCCATGGCGCGCTTCCACTCGGCGAAGGCGGCATTCTCGGCCGGGCCGACGGCGACCGTGGGCTTGGCGGGCGCCGCCGCTTGCGGCTTGGCCGGAGCGGGCGCCGGCGCCGGCGCGGGGGCCGGAGCGGCGGCCTGCGGCGTCGGCTTCTCGGTCGGCAGCGGGGTCGCCGAGCAGGCCGGCAGCGCCCCCGTGGCCAGAAGGGCACCGGCGACGGCGGCGGTACGGAAAGGAGAGCGGCGCTGCATGCGGGACACCCTGGCAATCAGTGGACCTGCGGGTTGTGCCACAGCCGGCGCCCCGGCGGCAACCATCGTCAGGGCGCGGGAAAGAGGGTGTCCGAATGGCCCATCACACGGTAGGCGATCAGGCCCAGCCACTCGTGCACGCCATAGCTGACGCCGGCCAGCCCGTTGAGCAGCCCCGGCAGCCAGCCGCCGCGCGGCAGCGTTGCGTAATCGACCGGATAGGGCACGACCCGCCACCCCGCCGCCCGGAACACCGCGACCGCCCGCGGCATGTGCCACGCCGAGGTGACCAGCAGCCACCCCGCCTGCGGCGCCCCCTCGGGCAGCAGGGCCGCCAGCAGGCGCGGGTGCTCGGCCGTGTTGCGGCTGTCGCTCTCGATCACCAGCCGCTCGGGCGCGACGCCGAAGGCGGTGAACAGCTCGCGCGCCACCTCCCCTTCCCTGCTATGCGGGTCGAGCATCGAGCCGGTACCACCTGTAAACGCTAAAGGTTTTTCCGGATGGTCATGGGCCAGCCGGGCCGCTTCCGTATAGCGCTCGGCGCGCCCCGAGAGGGCAATGCCCGGCCGCGCCGCCGTCATGCCGAGCGAAACCGCCCCGCCCAGCACCACGATCCCCGGCGCCGCCGCCACCTGCTCTGGCGTGGGCGGCGGGAAGCGGTCGTCGAGCGGCCGCAGCAGCCAGCTGCCCAGCGGCAGCACGGCCAGTGCGACGACGACGCCCGTCACCACCCCGAGCGCGACCCGCGTCCGTCGCCCCATTCGACCGAACACGAAGACGCCCACCAGGGCGAGTACGAGAAGGGTATCGGGCTGGAGGATCAGCCAGGCGATCTTGGAGAAGACGAAGCTCATGATCCGGAAGCATCCGGTACCGGCGGCAGGCTTGCAAGCACGCAGGCGGGGCGCTATCGTCCGCGCCCGGCCGCCGCGCACTTGCGCGCCGGCGCGCGGGATGGGTGGCCGAGCGGTTTAAGGCACCGGTCTTGAAAACCGGCGTGGGGTTCCGCCCCACCGTGGGTTCGAATCCCACCCCATCCGCCATTTGCTTGCTCTAGGCTGTCTGTCGATGACGCCGGATAGCGACCGCGCTGACAACGAGTGGGGGTTGAGACGCCGCCAAAGAAACTTACTGCAGTTGAGCGGTTAAAGACTCGGCAACCAATGGGAAATATAGGATTCAAGTCTAGGCGATTGATCCTTAACGAAGCCCGAGTAGATGGGGTCCATTCGGCGTCGCATCGATCTGATAGGATTCAGGATCATAAGGCGGTAATTCTACCGGCAGATTCGTGAGTGGAATTCGCGCCCATGGATTTATGATCCAACGAGCGTAACTATCTTGCAAATGTTTTACGTCGAATTTTGTGAATACGAGAACGCCACTCACCTTGCGGTTTGCAGTTGGGCTCAATACTCCGTTGATATACGCACCATCTACGAGATTGCCGTCTTCGTCAAAATTAGTGTCGCGGTAACCGAGGATTTCCTCAGAGAATCTCGCACCCACGTCGGAAAGTGATGAGCCGAAATGGCGCATGACATTCACGGCGACCAATAGTGGTTTGTCTACGGGTCCGTACTTCCTTGCTTTCTTGGCAAGTTTGGCCTTAATTCCCGGTTCACCGAAGAATGGCTGACAGAGCACCTGAAGCGGTATCCCGGCAGGAACCTCATCTTCTGGCCATGCTACGACAATCAGATGGCACTCTTCGCCAAGAATGATGTAGAGGCTAGTTTTCTCGGCAGGCGACGATGGGGGATCTGGTTCCTTCCACTCAGGTTCGCGTTCTCCCAGACGCGGCAATCTATATCTGGGGTACCGCTCAGCATGATTCGTAAGGTAGCGCCGGCGCCGCCGCACCGCCTCAACACTCAGGCAAGCGAGCCAATCTTGTACGCGGCGAATAATTGCACGTGTAGCAACCGGTTGTTCTGGCGTTCCATATATGCCGAACTCCAAGTATATGCCTTCGCGGCGCAATCTGTAGAGCTTCTCTAGAAGTGGGCGCTTCCTTGCTTCGCTCTTCTCAAAATGATCAGACGTCCCTGTGACGACTGTCGCTTCCAAAAAGAAGCTTTTTCCGTCAGGAGTATCGACGAGAAAATCTGGCGTTTCAGAAGAACCTGAAATCTTCGGATGAGGCGTAAGTTGGCATCCAGCACGCCGGAACATCTCGTGCAGCAGCAGTTCGAACTCTGCACCCTGCCTGTCCTTTTCAGACTGTGACTGCAGTCGCTTCTTCAAACTGCCATCTTCATCCGGAAACAAGTGGTAATAGTCATAAATTCTGATCGACATGAGGCGCCTTTTATCCTCTGCTCAGGCGGTAGCAGGTTATCCGCACGCTCAGCGGCCGACAGCCAGCAGAATACCGCAATCCATGTTCTGAGCAATTGGACGTGGCCCTTAGTTCTCCGTCTGGAGTGATCCTGCTCGCCGGGACCACAAAAGACAAAGGCCGGAGCTGTCGCTCCGGCCAGTTCGGCTGTCGACAAGCTTCGACAGGCCCCCCCCCTCACATCCGAACGAGCGCCGAGCCCCACGTAAAGCCGCCACCCATGGCTTCCAGCAGGACGAGCTGGCCGGGCTGGATGCGGCCGTCCTTCACCGCCTCGTTCAGCGCCAGCGGGATGGAGGCGGCCGAGGTGTTGGCGTGGCGCTCCACCGTCACCACCACGCGCTCCGCCGACACGTTCAGCTTCTTCGCCGTGCCGTCGATGATGCGCTTGTTGGCCTGGTGCGGCACCAGCCAGTCGATGTCCGACGCCGTCAGGCCGTTGGCCTCGATGGCTTCCTTCACCACCTGGGCGAGGTTCACCACGGCGTGGCGGAACACCTCGCGCCCCGTCATGCGCAGGTGGCCGACGGTCTGGGTCGACGACGGGCCGCCGTCGACGTAGAGCAGGTCGTGCTGCGTGCCGTCGGAATGCAGGTGGGTGGAGAGGATGCCGCGGTCGCGGTTGGTGCCGGCGGCCTCCTCGGCGCGCAGCACCACGGCGCCGGCGCCGTCGCCGAACAGCACGCAGGTGGTGCGGTCGTTCCAGTCGAGGATGCGGCTGAAGGTCTCGGCGCCGATCACCAGCGCCGTCTTCACCTGCCCCGCCTTGATGAAGTTGTCGGCGACCGCCAGCGCGTAGACGAAGCCCGAGCACACGGCCTGCACGTCGAACGCCGGCCCGCCGACGCACCCCAGGCGCGCCTGCACCTTGGCGGCGGTGGCCGGAAAGGTGTTGTCGGGGGTGGCGGTCGCCAGCACGATCAGCCCGACCTCGGAAGCGTCGATGCCGGCGTGCGCCAGGGCATCGCGGGCGGCGTGGGTCGCAAGGTCCGCCGTCGTCTCGCCGTCGGCCGCGATGTGGCGGCTGCGGATGCCCGTGCGCTCGACGATCCAGTCGTCGGTGGTCTCGACCTTCTCGGCGAGCTCCGCATTGGTGACGACCCGCTGCGGCAGATACGCGCCGCAGCCGACGATGACGGACCGAGTGACCATTCTTATCCCGAAGCGGCTGAGGAGGACGAAGCGACGGGCGGAGGGGTCTCCAGCTCGCCGGCGAGATGGGCGCATTCCTCGCGGATGCGGTCGTTCAGGCGGTTGTGGATCAGGTCGATCGCCACGCCGATGGCGTTGGCGAAGCCGACCGCGTCCGTGCCGCCGTGGCTCTTGACGCAGATGCCGTTCAGGCCGATCAGCATCGCCCCGTTGTACCGCCGCGGGTCGGTGCGCTGCCGCACCTTGGCGAGCGCCCCCTTGGCGAGCAGGTAGCCGATCTTGGCGAGCAGCGAGCTGCCGAAGGCGTCCTTGAGGAACTTGGTATAGAGCTTGGCGGTGCCTTCCGCCGTCTTCAGGGCGACGTTGCCGGTGAAGCCGTCGGTGACGATGACGTCCACCGTGCCGGCGCCGATGTCGTCGCCCTCCACGAAGCCGTGGAACTTCATGTTGAGCGGGTGCTCGCGCAGGATGCTGTGGGCCTCGCGCAGCGCATCGGTCCCCTTCAGGTCTTCCGACCCGATGTTGAGGAGCCCGATGGTCGGCTGCACGTGCCCGAGCAGGCAGCGCGAGAACACTTCGCCCATGATGGCGAACTCGACCAGGTTGTTCGCCTTGACCTCGGTATTGGCACCGAGATCGAGCATGATGCTCTCGCCGCGCACCGTCGGGATCATGGTGGCGATCGCCGGCCGGTCGATGCCGGGCAGGGTGCGCAGGCTGAGCTTCGCCATGGCCATCAGGGCGCCGGTGTTGCCGGCCGAGACGACACCGGCCGCCTCGCCCTCCTTCACCGCCTTGATGGCGAGTGCCATGCTCGAGTTGCGGCCGGTCCGGACCGCCTGCGACGGCTTGTCGTCGCCGGAGATCACCTGGTCGGTGTGGCGCACGCTGACGAAGTCCTTCAGCTCCTGCGGCACGAGCGGCGTTATCAGCCGCTCGTCGCCGAACAGGAGGTAATGGACGTCGGGATAGCGCTTCCGCGCCAGCTGAATTCCCTCGATAACCATATGAGGGGCGTGATCGCCCCCCATGGCATCCAGAGACAGGGTGAGCCGCTCGCTCACTGGCCTCGCACCTTCCGTGGCTTCCACAACTCTCGCCGGGACGCCTTACGCCTCGGCCGTCGCAACGACTTCACGGCCATCGTACTGGCCGCAGGAGGTGCAGACGTGGTGCGGCAGCTTCAGCTCGCCGCAGTTCGGGCACTCGTGCGCGTTGACGGCGCCGAGGTGGTGGTGGGCGCGGCGCATGTCGCGACGGGACTTGGAGGTCTTCTTCTTGGGAACGGCCATTTTCTGCTAACTCCAGCTAAGGGGCCACGGGAAAGCCAGCTTATTTAGCGGAAAAGAGTCCGCGCGGCAAGCCGTGGACGGTTTTGTTTCAGCGCAGCTTTTCCTTCAGCGCCGCGAGCGCCGTGAACGGGGTGTTCGGCAGGGTGTCCGGCCCGTCCAGTTCGACGCCCTTCGGCGCCTCCACCACCGCCCCCGGCTTGCGCGGGAACGGGTCGAGGGCCAGCGACAAGTGCTCGGCGACCGCCTCGCCCACGTCGACCATGCCGTCGGCGTCGAACGGCTCGGGCGGGTCGGCGGCGTCGACGTCCAGGTGGATTTCCTGTCCGGGACGGTAGTCGTCGGCCTCGGGGCCGTAGAGCATCTCGAAGCCGTCTTCCACATGGGCGGCGAACGGTTCGAGCGTCACGACACAGGTCTGCGTCACGTCGGCCGCGAACCGTGCGGTCAGCCGCACCATGGGACCGCCGGCGACGGTTTTCAAATGAAATTCGCCGGCCAGCGCCGCGATGGCAGGCAGGCCGAAGCGCGCGGCGAGGGCGGCGCGCTCCTCCGGCGTCGCCTCGAAGCGGCCGACGAAGCCGTCGGGCGGAATGCGGTCGGGTGAGTGGGGCCGGGAAAATTCCGGCGGCGGCACGGGGGCGTCGGTGGTCATGGGTCGGCTCTTCCGGGTCTTCTCAGCGGCGCGGCGGGAACGGGCCCGTCGCGGCGGTCATGGCATCGAGCGGCATGTCGACCATGGCGGCCGCCTGGGTTTCCATATAGTGCGCCAGGGCGTCGATCGCTTCCGTCGACGGCTCGCTCTGTCTGTAAACGTTTTCGACCAGGGCGCGGCGCAACACCTCGCGGCCCTGCTGCAGCCCCAACTCGTAGGCGCCGCCGCGGCCGTAGAAGGCGCGCGCCATGCCCTTCACGTGCTTGCCGACCGACAGGTCGCCGACGCCCATCTCGCGCAAGGACCGGTCCATGTCGAGGAACATGACGTCGAAGATGTCCTGCGCCAGCGCCTCGCCCTCCGCGCCGGTCTCGCCCATGCGACGGAACAGCAGGTGGGCGTGGATGACGATCATGTCGAAGCGGCCGTCCACCGTGTCTGGCACCGCGGCGACGTCGTAGAACCACGGGTCGCGCGCCCGTTCCACGAGGCGCACGTAAACCTCCTCGGCGAGGCGACGGCGGCGGCGCCGGGTGGCGGAAAAGCGGTCGAAGATCATGGAGTGCGCATCCGAATCGGCGGGCGGTGGTCGGCGGATGTTCCGTCCGACGGCGATTGTGTGATAAATGCTGCGGGTCGACGGACGACGCAAGGGCCGCCGCCGGTTCTCTAGCAGGGATCGCCGGCCCTGGACAAGAACTTGGGTGAACGCCGCATGACATACCTCCCCCGCCCCGCCCGCACGGCCGGCCGCCTTACGCTGGCTCTGGCGGCGCTGACCGTTCTCGCCGCCTGCTCGGCCGACATCGCACCGCGCGGCAACGAACCGGCGCCGGAACTGCTGGCGCAGGTGAAGCCGGGCGAGCTGACCCGCGGCGACGTGCGCGCCCTGCTCGGCTCGCCGTCGACCACCTCGGCCTTCGGCGACGAGACCTGGTACTACATCAGCTCGCAGACGACGCAATGGGCCTTCAACGCGACGGAGGAACTGCAGCGCCAGGTGGTCGCCATCTCCTTCGACGACCGCGGCATCGTCAAGGACGTGCGCACCATGGACGAGACGGCGGGCCGCGACGTGGAGATCGTCGACCGCACCACGCCGACTCCCGGCCGCGAGGAAACCATCATCCAGCAGCTGCTCGGCAACCTCGGCCGCTTCAACAAAGACGCGGCGAAGTAGGCGCACACCGGCGCACCGACAGGACGAAGGCCCCGGGGCGACGCGCCCCGGGGCCTTTTTCACGACTCGCGCAAAGTGCTCTGCCCTGCCCTGCCCTGCCCTCACCCGGCGATGAGGGCGAGCAGCAGGATGGCGACGATGTTGGTGATCTTGATCATGGGGTTCACCGCCGGACCGGCGGTGTCCTTGTACGGGTCGCCGACGGTGTCGCCGGTCACCGCCGCCTTGTGGGCGTCGGATCCCTTGCCGCCGTAGTGGCCGTCCTCGATGTACTTCTTGGCGTTGTCCCAGGCGCCGCCGCCGGACGTCATGGAGATGGCGACGAACAGGCCGGTGACGATGGTGCCGAGCAGCATGGCGCCGAGCGCGGTGAAGGCCTGCGCCTGGCCGACGAGCCCCCAGACCAGCAGATAGAGCACCAGCGGCGACAGCACCGGCAGCAGCGACGGCACCACCATCTCCTTGATGGCGGCCTTGGTCAGCATGTCGACGCAGCGGCCGTATTCCGGCTTGCCCGTGCCGTCCATGATGCCGGGGATCTCGCGGAACTGGCGGCGCACTTCCACCACCACGGCACCGGCGGCGCGGCCCACCGCCTGCATGCCGAGCGCCCCGAACAGGTAGGGCATCATGCCGCCGATGAACAGGCCGATGACCACGAAGGGGTCGGACAGGGCGAAGCGCACCTCGAGGTCCGGGAAGTAGTGTCCCAGGTCCTCCACATAGGCGGCGAACAGCACCAGCGCCGCGAGGCCGGCCGAGCCGATGGCATAGCCCTTGGTGACCGCCTTGGTGGTGTTGCCGACGGCGTCCAGGGCGTCGGTGATCTTGCGCACGTCGGCCGGCAGGTCGGCCATTTCGGCGATGCCACCGGCGTTGTCGGTGACCGGGCCGTAGGCGTCGAGCGCCACCACCATGCCGGCCAGCGCCAGCATGGTCGTCGCCGCCACGCCGATGCCGTAGAGCCCGGCAAGGCCGTAGGACAGCAGGATGCCGACGACGATGACGATCACCGGCGCCGCCGTCGCCTCCATGGAGACGGCGAGGCCCTGGATCACGTTGGTGCCGTGTCCCGTCTGGGACGCCGCCGCGACGCTGCGCACGGGGCGGTAGGCGGTGCTGGTGTAGTATTCCGTGATCCACACGATGAGCGCCGTCACGCCGAGCCCGACCACGGCGCAGCCGATGAGGTCGAGGTCGGTGATGACGCGCCCCTGGCCGTCGGTGATTCCGCCCGAGAATCCGAACAGGAAGCCGGTCGCCAGCACGATGAGGATCAGCGAGAACAGGGCAGTCGCGATGAAGCCCTTGTAGAGGGCCTTCATGATGTTGGTGTCGCCGGTCCCCAGCTTCACGAAGTAGGTGCCGATGACCGACGCGATGATGCACACGCCGCCGATGAGCAGCGGGTAGACCATGGTCGCCATCTGGGCCTCGCCCGTGAAGAAGATGGACCCGAGCAGCATGGTCGCCACGACGGTGACGGCGTAGGTCTCGAACAGGTCGGCGGCCATGCCGGCGCAGTCGCCGACGTTGTCGCCCACGTTGTCGGCGATGACGGCGGGGTTGCGCGGGTCGTCCTCGGGGATGCCCGCTTCGACCTTGCCGACCAGGTCGGCGCCGACGTCGGCGCCCTTGGTGAAGATGCCGCCGCCGAGGCGCGCGAAGATGGAGATGAGCGAGGCGCCGAACGACAGCGCCACCAGCGCCTCGATCACCGCCCGGCTGTCGAGGTCGAACAGCAGCAGGATGCCGAAGTAGACGGCGACGCCGAGCAGGCCGAGGCCGACCACCAGCATGCCCGTCACGGCACCCGACTTGAAGGCGACCTGCAGGGCCTCGTCCAGCCCGTGGGAGCGCGCCGCCTCGGTGGTGCGGACGTTGGCGCGCACCGAGATCAGCATGCCGACGAAGCCGGCGAGTCCCGACAGGATGGCGCCGAGGAAGTAGCCGACGGCGACATGGAAGCCCAGCCGCAGGCCGAGCAGGATGCCGATGATGACGCCGACGATGGCGATGGTGCGGTACTGGCGGTTGAGGTACGCCTGCGCGCCCTCCTGCACCGCCTTGGCGATCTCCACCATCCGCTCGGTGCCGGTGGGCAGGGCGAGAATGGCGCGACTCGAATAGGCGCCGTAGGCGACGGCGAGTATCCCGCAAAGAATGACGAAAATAATGGTTCCGGCCATTGGGGAGCCTCCCCCTTTTCCGCATGGGGCGAAAAGGAACGGCCCGCTCCGGCCCGCGGCGCGGCGGCTCGCTCAATGGGCGAACCACCCGAGAGCCGCGCGGGACGGGAAAAGCCTGCCAGAGGCCGCAAGCGCTTGCAATGGCGGATAAATTCCACCCTGCCCCGACTCGGGGAATTATTTGCGTAAGGAATGTTGCCGCTTCGCGTCGAACGGATGGGCGACTTCCGATTTACTTGCCGACGTTCTTCCGCCGATCCGGCCAGGGCAAGGCAGCAGCCCTGCCCCGTCGCCGAAAGCGCAAGCGGGCCAAAGCCTTACACCGGCTTGTCGAACAGGGCGATGAACAGCACCTCGTCCACCACTCCGGGACCGACCACCCGTTCGGCCACCGTTCTCAGCCGTGCCTTCGTCTCCCGCAGGTCGATGTCGGAATTGTCGCGCATCCAAAGGGGGTACCATTGGTGCAGATAGCGGATGAAGGCGTCGTGCAGGACGGGCATGCGGGCGTAGACCTCGCCCGCCTTGCCGGGCTGCACCTCGAGGCGCAGGTCGAAGTAGAGCTGCCGGTGCAGGCGCCCGTTTTCCAGGATGATCGGCACCACGAAGGGCGCGATGTTGACGTAGTCGGGACGCGGCGGCGGAGGCGGCGGCGGCGCCTCGGCCACCTTCTCCTCCATGCGGATGCCGAGCCCGAGGAAGTCCGGCACGATGCCGAAGGCGACCAGCCCCACCAGCGAGGCGCCGCCCAACAGCACCAGCGCGAACACGACGATCAGCAGCCGCTTCATGTTGTTCCCCCTGCCCCCGGCGCCCGCCCGCCGTCCCTAGAAATGGCGCCAGGCCGGCGACTCGGTGAAGGCTTCCGGAGCACCGCCGGCGCTCCGCACCTTCACGCCGTCGCCGGCGACCATGACACCGATCGCCGTCACCGTCACGCCGCAGGCGGCCGCGGCGGCCTGCGCCTCACCCACCCGCTCGGCGGGCACGGTGAAGGCCAGCTCGTAATCGTCGCCGCCGCACAGCACCGCCGTCCGCAGCAGCGCCGCGTCCTCGGCCACCGCCGCGGCGGCAGCCGGCGACAGCGGCACGGCGTCGACGTCGATGACGGCGCCGAGGCCGGAATGGCGGCAGATGTGTCCGACGTCGCCGATCAGCCCGTCCGACACGTCGAGGCAGGCCCGGGCGATGCCGGCCAGTTCCGGTCCCAGCGTCACCCGCGGCTGCGGCAGGCGGTAGCGGTCGATGAGGAACTCCCGATGGGCGTCCGACAGGCCGGGGCAGCGCCCGCGCTGCACCAGCAGGCCGAGCGCGCCGTCGCCGATGGTGCCTGACACCAGGAGCACGTCACCCTCGCGGGCGGCGTCACGGCGCAACTCGTGCCCCACGGCCACCTGTCCGAGGGCGGTGACGGTGATGGTCGCCGGCCCCGGCGTCGCCACCGTGTCGCCGCCGATGAGCGGCACCCCGAAGCCCCGCACGTCCTCGGCCAGGCCGCGGGCAAAGATCTCCGCCCAAGCCTCGCCGGCTTCCTTCGGGAAACAGGCGGCCACCAATACGGCCACCGGGCGGGCGCCCATGGCGGCGACGTCCGACAGGTTGACGCGCAAGGCCTTGCGCGCCACCAGGTCGGGCGGATCGTCGGGGAGGAAATGCACGCCCGCCACCAGGGCGTCGGTGGTCACCACCAGCCGATGGCCGGGGTCCACCTCCACCAGGGCGGCGTCGTCGTGCAGGGAAAGCGCTCCGGGGTAGCCGGCGGCCAGCGGTTCGAAGAGATCGGCGATGAGGCCGAACTCACCCCGGCCGGCCATGACCACCGCCGTCGCGGCCGCGCTCCATCTCGTCGGGCCGCACCACGCGGGCGAGACGATCGAGCACGGCGTTGACCAGCCGCGTCTCCGGGCCGGCGTAGAAGGCGTGCGCCACGTCGACGTATTCGTTGATGGCGACGCGCGGCGGCACGTCCGTGCGTTCCTGGATCTCGAAGCAGCCGCAGCGCAGGATCTCGCGCACGGTGTTCTCCATGCGGTCCCACTGCCAGCCCGACGACAGGGACTGGCTGAGCACGCCGTCGAGATCCTCGCAGCGGGCCAGCACCCCGCGCACCAGCGAGACGAACAGCTCGTGGTCGAAGTCGATGAGGCTGGTGACCCGTTCCTCTTCGGTGTCGGGGTCCACCTCCACCGCTTCGCCGCCCATGCGCCCTTCCAGGAAGTCGCGGATGACGTCGTCGGGGTTTTGTTCGCCCACATGGATCATGTAGAGGGCCTGCACCGCCGCCAGACGCGCGGCCGAGCGGCGGCGGGCGCCGCCACCGGGCAGGCGCGCCTTGCGGGGCTTCGGGGTTTCGGTCTTGTTCGAAGGAATCTCGGACATCCGTTCCGGGCTCACAGGCCCATCTCGCGTTTCACCTGGATCATGCGAAGCGCCGCGCGCGCCGCCTGACCCCCGAAGTTGCGTCCGTCGACGCGCGCCCGCTCCCACGCATGCTCGCGCGTGCGGCAGGTGAGGATGCCGTTGCCGAGGGCGAGGGAGTACTGCAGCACCAGATCGCTCACACCGCGCATGGACTCGTTGCAGACGTGCTCGTAGTGGTCGGTCTCGCCCTTGATGGAGCAGCCGAGCACCACGTAGCCCGCGAAGCGGAAGTCGGTGGCGCGCAGCTCCATGGCGCGGACGGCGAAGCGGATCACCGCCGGGATCTCGAGGATGCCCGGCACGATGATGCGCTTGTACCCCGCCCCCTGGGCGGTCAGTTCCTGCACCGCACCCTTCACCAACTGGTCGGCGATGTCTTCGTAGAAGCGCGATTCGACGATGAGGATGCGCGGTCCGGTAGCCATTACTCAGTTTCCTCGTGCGCGGGGATCGGACGCTGTTCCACCACCCGCAGGCCGTAGCCGTCAAGCCCGATGATGTGTTTCGGCGTATTGGACAACAGGATCATGTCCTTCACGCCCAAATCCAACAGAATTTGTGCGCCGACGCCGTAATCGACCAGTCGGGCCGGATCGGCCTTGCCGGCGAGGCGCTCGCGCACCCGGTCGGACAGGCTGGTCGGCAGCGGCTCGCGCACCAGCACGACGACGCCGCGGCCGTGCTCGTCCACCTGGCGCATGGCGGTGTGCAACTGGCGGCCCTTGCCGGCATGCACGTCGCCCAGCACGTCGTCGAGCACGTTGAGGGCGTGCATGCGCACCATCACCGGCTCGTGGCCCGTGATGTCGCCCTTCACCAGGGCGATGTGCTCGGCATAGGCCACCGTGTTGACGTAGACGATCATGCGCCAGTCGCCGCCCCAGACGCTCTGGAACGGCATCTCGGCCTCGCGGCGCACCAGCTTTTCCTTGCGGCGGCGATAGGCGATGAGGTCGGCGATGGTGGCGATCTTCAGGCCGTGCAGCTGGGCGAACTGCACCAGGTCCGGCATGCGGGCCATGGAGCCGTCGTCGTTCATGATCTCGCAGATCACGCCCGAAGCGTTGAGGCCGGCCAGCCGCGCCACGTCCACCGCCGCTTCCGTATGGCCGGCGCGCACCAGCACGCCGCCGTCGCGGGCACGCAGCGGGAAGATGTGCCCGGGCATGGCGATGTCGTCCTTGCCGCGGGTCGGGTCGATGGCGACGGCGACCGTGCGGGCGCGGTCGCTGGCGGAAATGCCGGTGGTGACCCCTTCCTTCGCCTCGATGGAGACGGTGAAGGCCGTGGCGAGGCGCGACTGGTTGTGGCTCTGCATCATGGGCAGGCCGAGCTGGTCGCAGCGGTCGCTGGTCAGCGTCAGGCAGATGAGGCCGCGGCCGTACTTGGCCATGAAGTTGATGGCGTCGGGGGTCGCCATCTGGGCGGGGATCACCAGGTCGCCCTCGTTCTCCCGGTCCTCGTCGTCGACCAGGATGAACATGCGGCCGTTGCGGGCGTCTTCGATGATCTCCTCGATGGAGGAGAGGTACTCGCTGTAGGGCACGGTCAGTCCTTTTCGAGAAGACGCGCGACGTAGCGCGCCAGCATGTCGATTTCCATGTTAACCCGGTCGCCCACCCGGTACGACCCGAACGTGGTCATCTCCTGGGTGTGCGGGATGATGTTGACGCCGAAGCGGGCGCCCTCGACCTCGTTCACCGTCAGCGACACGCCGTCGAGCGCCACCGAGCCCTTGGGCGCCACGAACCGGCGCAGGCCTTCCGGCACCTCGAAGACGTAGCGCTTGCTCTCGTTCTCGTCGCGGATCTCCACCACACTCGCCACGCCGTCGACGTGGCCCGAGACGATGTGACCGCCGAGTTCGTCGCCCACCTTCATGGCGCGTTCGAAGTTCACCGGGCGGCCCTCGCTCCAGCCGCCGAGGGTGGTCTTGGACAGGGTCTCGTCGCTCGCCTGCACCGTGAACCAGCCGTCGCCCTTCTCGATGACGGTCAGGCACACGCCATTGCAGGCGATGGAGGCGCCGATGTCCACCGTGCTCATGTCGTAGCGGGTGGCGAACTCGAACCGCGTGTCGCCGCCGGGCTGGCGGGCGACCGAACGGACGCGGCCGAGGTCGGTGATGATGCCGGTGAACATGGATCAGCGTCTCCCGAAGACTTCCAGAACGTCGTCCCCGACGCGGGTGAGCGAGACGGGGGCAAAATCGGGGGCGTCGGCCAGATGGTCAAGGGCCATCTCGGCGACCGCCGGTCGGCCGTCGCCGCCGATGACGCGGCCGGCGCGGAACCAGGCGAGGCGGTCGACCAGGCCGGCGCGCAGCAGGCTCGCCGCCACTTGCCCGCCGCCTTCGACCAGCACCCGCGTCACGCCGCGCGCCGCGACGGCATGGAGGGCGGCCTCGACGGACGTGCGGCCGGTGTCGTCGCAGGCGACCTCGATCACCTCGACGCCGGCGGCACGGTAGGCGGCGAGGCGCGCCTCGGCATGGCCCTCGCGCGTCACCAGCCACAGCGGCACTTCGCGCGCCGTGCGCACGAGCGCAGAGGCCAGCGGCAGGCGCAGGGACCCGTCGAGCACCACCCGCACCGGCGAACGGTCGGCGAGGCCCGGCAGGCGACAGGTGAGGCTGGGGTCGTCGGCGAGGGCGGTGCCGGAGCCGACCAGGATGGCGTCGTGGTCGGCGCGCAGCAGGTGGCCGCGCTGGCGGGCCGGATCGCCGGTGATCCACTTGCTCTCGCCGTTCGCCAGCGCGATGCGGCCGTCCAGCGTCGTGGCGCATTTGAGCGTCACCAGCGGCCGCCCCTGCCCGACCCGCAGGAAGAAGCCGGCGTTCAGCGCCTCCGCCTCGGCCCGCAGCACGCCTTCGATGACCTCGACGCCGCCTTCCCGCAGGCGGGCGAGGCCGCGCCCCGACACGCGCGGGTCGGGATCGACGGCGGCCGCCACCACGCGCGCCACGCCGGCCTTCACGATGGCGTCGGCGCAGGGCGGGGTCTTGCCGTAATGGCTGCAGGGTTCGAGGGAGACATAGGCCGTGGCACCGCGCGCCGCCTCACCGGCCATGGCGAGCGCCAGCGGCTCGGCATGCGGACGGCCGCCGGGCTGGGTGAAGCCGCGGCCGACCACCCTGCCCTCGCGCACGATGACGCAGCCGACGGTGGGATTGGGCCAGACGCGCCCGAGCCCGCGCCGCGCGAGGGCCAGGGCGGCCCGCATGTGGCGCAGCATCTCCTCCGGCGGCGGTGCCGGATCGGCCGGAGCGGCGGCGGAACCGGCGGTCACGGCTCACTCGCCTCCGAGCTTTTCCACGAAGTCTTCGAAATCCTTCGCTTCGCGGAAGTTCTTGTAGACCGACGCAAAGCGCACGTAAGCGACCTGATCGAGGCCCTGCAGAGCCTCCATCACCAGCTCGCCGATCATGCTCGACGGGATTTCCGTCTCGCCGGAGCTTTCCAGGCGGCGCTGGATGCCGTTGACGATGCGCTCGATGCGCTCCTCGTCCACCGCCCGCTTGCGGCAGGCGGTGCGGATGGAGCGGGCCAGTTTCTCCCGCTCGAAGGGGATGCGCTGGCCGTTGCGCTTCACCACCGTCAGCTCGCGCAGTTGCACGCGCTCGAAGGTGGTGAAGCGGCTTTCACAGGACGGGCAGTAGCGCCGCCGGCGGATGGCGGAGTTGTCCTCCGTCGGCCGGGAGTCCTTCACCTGGGTGTCGTCGTGTCCGCAGAACGGGCAACGCATGTGGCAAATCCCCCTCTAACCCCGGCGGCGCCGATGCCTCAGGCCCCCTGGTAGATGGGGAAGCGACCGCACAGCTCCTCGACGCGCTGGCGCACCGACGCTTCGACGGCCGAGTTGTCGTCCGGATTGGCGGCGAGACCGTCCAGCACCTCGACGATCAGCTCGCCGATGTAGCGGAACTCGTCCGGGCCGAAGCCGCGGGTGGTGCCGGCAGGGGTGCCGAGGCGCACGCCCGAGGTCACCATGGGCTTTTCCGGGTCGAACGGGATGCCGTTCTTGTTGCAGGTGATGCCGGCGTGCTCGAGGCTCTGGTCGGCGACGTTGCCGGTCAGCTTCTTCGGCCGCAGGTCGACCAGCATGAGGTGGGTGTCGGTGCCGCCGGAGACGATCTCCAGGCCGCCGCGCACCAGCGTGTCGGCCAGCGTGCGGGCGTTCTCCACCACGCGGGCGGCATACTGCTTGAACTCGGGGCGCAGCGCCTCGCCGAAGGCCACGGCCTTGGCGGCGATGACGTGCATGAGCGGACCGCCCTGCAGGCCCGGGAACACGGCCGAGTTGATCTTCTTGCCGATGTCCGGGTTGTTGGACAGGATCATGCCGCCGCGCGGGCCGCGCAGGGTCTTGTGGGTGGTGGTGGTCACCACGTCGGCGAAGGGCAGCGGGCTCGGGTGCGCGCCGCCGGCGACGAGGCCGGCGAAGTGGGCCATGTCGACCATGAACAGCGCGCCCACCTTGTCGGCGATCTCGCGGAAGCGCTTGAAGTCGATGACGCGCGGATAGGCGGAGCCGCCGGCGATGATGAGCTTCGGCTGGTGTTCGACGGCCAGACGCTCGACCTCGTCGAAGTCGATGAGGGCGTCCTGGCGGCGCACGCCGTACTGCACGGCGTTGAACCACTTGCCCGACTGCGCCGGGGCGGCGCCGTGGGTCAGGTGGCCGCCGGCGGCGAGGCTCATGCCCATGATGGTGTCGCCGGGCTTCACCAGCGCCATCATGACGGCGCCGTTGGCCTGGGCGCCGGAGTGCGGCTGCACGTTGACGTATTCGCACTCGAACAGCTTCTTGGCGCGTTCGATGGCGAGGCTCTCGGCGATGTCGACGTACTCGCAGCCGCCGTAGTAGCGCTTGCCGGGGTAACCCTCGGCATACTTGTTGGTCAGCACCGAGCCCTGCGCCTCGAGCACCGCCTTCGAGACGATGTTCTCCGACGCGATCAGCTCGATCTGGTTCTGCTGGCGGCCCAGCTCCAGGTCCAGAGCCTTCTTGATGTCGGGATCGGCCTCGGCCAGGGAGGCGCCGAAGAAGCTGTTGGCGGACATCGCTGCGATCAATCCTTGCTGCCGGAAAAAGTATAGAGCTGTCGCTGCCGCCGGATTTAACCCGGCCGGCTCATCTTTTCAACGCGCCGTGCGTGGCGACCACCCTCGAACGCAGTATCGAGGAAGACGGCCAGACAGTCGCGGGCCACTTCCGGACCCGTGGTGCGGCCGCCCAGCACCAGCACGTTGGCGTCGTTGTGCTGCCGGGCCATACGCGCGGTGAAGGCGTCGTGGACCAGCGCGGCGCGGATTTCCGGGTGGCGGTTGGCGGCGATGGAGATGCCGATGCCGGTGCCGCAGATCAACACGCCGCGCGCGGCCTTGCCCGACTTCACGGTCTCCGCCATGGCGTCGGCGAAATCCGGATAGTCGACGGAATCCGTGGAGTTGGTCCCGAGATCGAGGACGGAGAGGCCGCGGGCCTCCAGATCCTGCTTCAGAAGGGTCTTCAGCTCCAGGCCGCCGTGGTCGGAGGCGATGGCGATGGTGTCGGACATGGCACGCCGCTGCTGCTTCGGGGGAAAGGGTTGCCGGACTGTTACCATATGTCGGCGCGCCATGCCAGCACGGCCACGACATCCGGCCCCACCCCTGCCCGACCCGGCCGCCGGTGCCGGGCGCGCTCGCGATCAGATCGGCACTAAAGTACAGGTAAACAGACCTTCCGCCGGTACTCATGACCCGCGGATATTTCCATCGGCATGTTCCGCGACCAACCGGACCCTCCATCGCGCCAGTCAGGCCCCTCTTGCAGCGATCGGGCCAAAGACCTTTTACTGCACCCGACCGCTCGATCAAGTATTGAATTATTGGATAAACATCCGTATCCAATTGACAACGTGGTAAAAACCAACAAACATGGCGACATAGAGTAGCCACTTTGCGACGGTATCGCCGTAGTCGGGCGCCCCGAAATTCGGCGGCGGAGGGATGGCGGAAACCGTCGAGAACTGATTGTGCGGATAGAAAACGAACTGGTGACGAGATGACTGAAAGCCGGATTGAGGAAGCCAACCGCGACGACATGCTGCGCATGGCTGTCGACGTTGTCGCCGCCTACGTCAGCAAGAACAGCATGCCGGGGGCGCAGATTCCGGAGCTCATCCAGACCGTCTACGCGGCCCTCGCCGGGCTTTCGCGTCCGGAGGCCCCGTCCGCGGAGGCGCCGCGTCCGGCCGTCAATCCGAAGAAGTCGGTGACGCCCGAATACATCATCTGTCTGGAAGACGGCAAGAAGCTGAAGATGCTGAAGCGGCATCTGCGGACCAACTACAACATGACGCCGGACGAGTACCGCGCGAAGTGGGGCCTGCCGCCCGACTACCCCATGGTGGCGCCCAACTACGCCCAGCAGCGCTCGGCCTTCGCCAAGAAGATCGGTCTCGGCCGCAAGCCTTCGGAAGAGGGTGGCCGCCGCCGCGCCGCCAAGTAAGGCGCGCGCCCCAGGGCCAAAAAGAAACGGCCGCAGGTCCCTGGACCTGCGGCCGTTTTCCGTTTCCGATGCCGCCGAGACGGTGAGGGCGTCGCGCTCAGCGCCCGCCCTGCCCCTTCGCCTCCAGCGCCCGGTTCAGCTTGCGCAGCGCATTCTGCTGCAACGTGAAGCGGGAATAGGTCGCCGGCGCGACGATGGAGACCTCGGTATTGGTCGCGACGTCGATGGCGGAGCAGCGTGCCACGTTGCCCTGGTAGGTGATCTCGAACAGGACATCGCCGGGTTGCCGCGCCGCCATGACTGCCTCGGATGGGGTCTCAGATCTCGCCGTCGATCATCTTGATGATGGCGGAAAAGTCCAGTCCGCCGTTCCCCTTGCTCGACATCATCTGATAGAGGCTCTCGGCCGCCGAACCGAGCGGGGTCGAGGCACCGGCGCGCGAGGCGGCTTCCTGCGCCAGCTTCAGGTCCTTCAGCATCATGTCGGCGGCGAAGCCCGGCTTGTAGTCGCGGTTGGCCGGCGAGGTCGGCACCGGGCCGGGCACCGGGCAGTACGACGTCAGCGACCAGCACTGGCCCGAGGCCTTCGACGAGATGTCGAACAGCTTCTGCGCGTCGAGCCCCAGGCGCTTGGCGAGCGTGAAGGCTTCGGCGACGGACAGCATCTGGATGCCGAGCATCATGTTGTTGCAGATCTTGGCCGCCTGGCCGTTGCCGGGGCCGCCGGCGTGGATGATCGCCTTGCCCATCTTCTCGAGGATGGGGCGGGCCTTCTCCACCGCTTCGTCGGAGCCGCCGACCATGAAGGTGAGCGTGCCGGCCTCGGCACCGCCGACACCGCCGGAGACCGGCGCGTCGACCATGGGGAAACCGTGCTTCTCGGCGGCGGCGATGACGGCGCGGGCGGTGTCGACGTCGATGGTCGAGCAGTCGATCATCAGCGCGCCGGGGCGGGCCGTCGCGAAGACGCCGTCGGTGCCTTCGTAGACGTGCGCCACGTGCTTGCCGGCGGGCAGCATGGTGATGATGACGTCGACGTCGCGGGCGGCGTCGGTCACCGTCTCGGCGGCGGTGCAGCCGCCGGCCACCGTCTTGTCGACGGCTTCCTTGCTGAGGTCGAAGGCCTTCACGGTGTGGCCGGCCTTGGCCAGGTTGACGGCCATGGGGCCGCCCATGTTGCCGACACCGATGAACCCGATGCTCGCCATGACGTCACTCCTCCTGATCGTGTTCTTGTGGGGTAAGATGCCGGCCGCCGGGTTCGGCGGCCGGCCGGTCGTCGTCGGACGGTCACTCGACCGTCAGGTCGCCCTGTTCGAGCGGGGCGAAGAAGGCGTCCACCGCCTCCTGCGCCACGGCGTCGAGGTCCGCCGGGCTCCACTTGGGGGCGTTGTCCTTGTCCACCAGCAGGGCGCGGACGCCCTCGAAGAAGTCGGGGCCCTTCATGAAGCGCTGCGACAGGCGGTATTCGATCTGCATGGCGCGGTCGAAATCGACCTGGGCGCCGACCTGGATCTGGCGGAAGGCCACCTTGGTGGCGGTCGGGCTCTTGGCGAGGATGGTGTCGCGCGTCTGCTGCGCCCACTCGCTGCCGTCGGCGTCCAGGCGGGCCAGGATGTCCTCGACGGAGTCGCCGGCGAAGCAGTGGTCGATCTGCTCCTGCACCTTGGCGAGCGGCGCCGACCCGGGCTCCTCGCCGTACATGTCGAGCACGACCGTCACGGCCTGCTGCATCTCGTCGGGGGTCTTGGCCTCGGTCTCCGCCTCGCCGAGGGCCTGCAGCAGGTCCTTCAGGCGGTTGGCGGGGACGTAGTGGGTGGCGACGCCGGCATGGACGCAGTCTGCGGCGCGCAGGCGGGCGCCCGTCAGGCCGAGGTACATGCCGAGCTTGCCCGGCAGGCGCGGCAGGAAGTAGGTGCCGCCGACGTCGGGGAACATGCCGATGCCGGTCTCCGGCATGGCGAACAGGGTGCGTTCGGTGGCGATGCGGTGCGAGCCGTGCACCGACACGCCGACGCCGCCACCCATCACCACGCCGTCGAGCAGCGCGACATAGGGCTTCGGATAGGTCTTGATGAGGCGGTTGAGGCGGTATTCCTCGGCGTAGAAGCGCGCCAGGTAGGCCTCGTCCTTGGCCTGGCCGGCACGGTGCAGCGCCACCACGTCGCCGCCGGCGCAGAACGCCTTCTCGCCGGTGCCCTGGATGACGACGGCGTGCACGGCATCGTCCGTCGCCCAGCGGCGCAGCTGCGGGTCCATGGCCTCGACCTGCGCCAGCGTCAGCGCGTTCATGGCCTTCGGGCGGTTGAGCGTGATGGTCGCGATGCCGTTTTCGACCGCGAACAGGATCTCGTCCTCGGACATCCGGTCCCTCTTTCCTTCGACGGCCGCCGCGCCGGGTCTGATGCCGGCGGCGGCGGCTGGTGGAGCGTTGCGATCCTGCGCCGGATCAGCCGGAAATCATCTTGCGCGAGATGATGAGGCGCATGATCTCGTTCGTCCCCTCGAGGATCTGGTGCACCCGGAGGTCGCGCAGGTAGCGCTCGATGGGATATTCCCGGATGTACCCGTAACCGCCGTGCAGCTGCAAGGCTTCGTTGGTGACCTTGAAGCCGACGTCGGTCGCCAGGCGCTTGGCCATGGCGCACATCTGCGTCGCGTCGGGGCTTTTGCGGTCGAGCGTCCAGGCGGCCTTGTGCAGCAGCAGGCGGGCCGCTTCCAGCTCGGTCGCCATGTCGGCGAGCTTGAACTGCAGACCCTGGAACTCGGCCAGCGCCTTGCCGAACTGCTTGCGCACCGTCACGTGCTCCAGCGCCGCCTCCAGCGAGGCACGCGCGCCACCGAGCGAGCACGCACCGATGTTCAGGCGGCCGCCGTCCAGGCCCATCATGGCGATCTTGAAGCCCATGCCTTCGTCGGACAGGCGGTTCGCCACCGGCACGCGGCAGTTCTCGAAGATCACGGCGCTGGTCGGCTGGCTGTGCCAGCCGAGCTTCTCTTCCTGCTTGCCGAAAGACAGGCCGGGCGTGCCCTTCTCCACCACCAGCGTCGAGATGCCCTTGGGCCCCGGCTCGCCGGTGCGCACCATGACGACGTAGACGTCGGAGCGCCCGCCGCCGGAAATGAAGGCCTTCTCGCCGTTCAGCACGTAGTGGTCGCCGTCGCGCTCCGCCCGGCACTTGAGCGAGGCGGCGTCCGAGCCCGCCCCCGGCTCGGTCAGGCAGTAGCTGGCGAAGTGCTCCATGGAGCAGAGCTTGGGCAGGAATTTGTGGCGCTGCTCGTCGTTGCCGAAGCGGTCGATCATCCACGACGCCATGTTGTGGATGGAGATGTAGGCGGCGGTCGACGGGCAGGCGGCGGCCAGTTCCTCGAAGATCACCGCGGCATCCAGGCGCGTCAGGCCCGAGCCGCCGACGTCATCGCGCACGTAGATGCCGGCGAAGCCCAGCTCGGCCGCCTTGCGCAGGGCCTCTTCCGGGAAGATGTGCTCGGCGTCCCACGTCGCGGCGTGGGGCAGCATCTCGTTCTGGGCGAAGGACCGCGCCGCGTCCTGGAAGGCGACCTGATCCTCGGTGAGCAGGAAATCCATGGTGCTCCTCCCGAAGCTATCGTTCTTGCATACAATTTTGGTCGAAGATCATACACACGCGGCGCCGGCTGTAAAGGACAAGGTTTCCGATTGCGGAAATCCACCATATTCCGTGTTGTTTGTTTCTTTTTTACAGTTGCAACCGCAAGGATCGTATTGACAGAACGGCCGGCCTCGGCTTTGCTGCATCCACGGAATCATCGCCACCCCAGGGGAGCCTGCCATGACCCTCAAGACCGCGCGCCCGGAAACCCTCGCCCTGCACGCCGGGTACCGCCGCGACGAAACCACCAAGTCGGTGGCCGTGCCCATCTACCAGACCACCAGCTACCAGTTCGATTCGACGGACCATGCGGCCAACCTGTTCGCGCTGAAGGAATTCGGCAACATCTACAGCCGCATCATGAACCCGACCGTCGACGTGCTGGAACAGCGCCTGGCGGCCCTGGAAGGCGGCGTCGCGGCCCTCGGTGTCGCGTCGGGCCAGGCGGCCTCCACCTTCGCGGTCATGAACCTGTGCCAGGCCGGCGACAACATCGTGTCGTCCACCGACCTCTACGGTGGCACCTGGAACCTGTTCGCCAACACCCTGAAGCAGTTCGGCATCGAAGTCCGCTTCGTCGATCCGGAAGACCCCGAGAACTTCCGCCGCGCCACCGACGACCGCACCCGCGCCTATTATGCCGAGACGCTGCCGAACCCCAAGCTGCACGTCTTCCCCATCGCCGACGTCGCCAAGATCGGCCGCGAACTCGGCGTGCCGCTGATCATGGACAACACGGCGGCCCCCGTGCTGGTGCGTCCGTTCGACCACGGCGCGGCGGTCGTCGTCTACTCGACCACCAAGTTCATCGGCGGTCACGGCACCTCCATCGGCGGCATGATCATCGACGGCGGCAACTTCGACTGGGAGGCCCAGGGCGCCCGCTTCCCGACCCTGAACTCGCCCGACGACAGCTACCACGGCGCCGTGTGGACCGAGGCCGTCAAGCCGCTCGGCCCCATCGCCTACATCATCCGCGCCCGCGTCATCCTGCTGCGCGACATCGGCGCCGCCATGTCGCCGTTCAACGCCTTCCAGATCATCCAGGGCCTGGAGACGCTGCCGCTGCGCATCCGGGCGCATTCGGAAAACGCCCAGAAGGTCGCCGACTACCTCGCCAAGCACCCCAAGGTGACCAAGGTCATCTACCCCGGCCTGTCGACCGGCAAGCAGCGCGAGCGCGCCGACGCCGTCATGAAGGGCGGCTATTCCGGCCTGCTCGGCTTCGAGCTGAAGGGCGGCCTGCAGGCCGGCAAGAGCTTCATCGACTCGCTGCAGCTGTTCTACCATGTGGCGAACATCGGCGACGCCCGTTCGCTCGCCATTCACCCGGCCTCCACCACCCATTCGCAGCTTTCGGCCGAAGACCAGGTTGCAACGGGCGTGTCGGAGGGGTATGTCCGTCTGTCTATCGGCATCGAACACATCGACGACATCCTCGCCGATCTGGAACAGGCCCTGGAGAAAGCGTGAGCAGCGACCCTGGCATCGCCCGACCGACCGCCGCATTCGGCTCCTTTCCGCGCACGCGCCTGCGCCGCCTCCGCCGGGACGACTTCACCCGGCGGCTGGTGGCGGAGAACCGCCTGACCGCCGATGATCTCATCTGGCCGGTCTTCGTGGTGGAGGGCACCAACGAGCGGCAGCCGGTCGCGTCCATGCCGGGGGTCGAGCGCCTGTCCATCGACCTGCTGGTCGAGGCCTGCGGGGAAGCCTGGGACCTGGGCATTCCCTGCGTGGCGCTGTTCCCTTCGGTCGATCCGGCGCTGAAGACGCCGGACGGCCGCGAGGCGACCAATCCCGAGAACCTGGTCTGCCGCGCCGTGCGCGCCATCAAGAACGCCCTGCCCGACCTCGGCGTGCTGTGCGACGTGGCGCTCGACCCGTTCAACTCCGACGGCCACGACGGCATCTGCCGCGACGGCTATGTCGTGAACGACGAGACGGTGGAAGTGCTGGTGCGCCAGTCCATCGTTCAGGCGCAGGCCGGCTGCGACATCATCGCCCCGTCGGACATGATGGACGGCCGCATCGGCGCCATCCGCGACGGGCTGGACGCCGCCGGCTTCCAGGACGTTCGCATCTGCTCCTACGCCGCCAAGTTCGCCAGCGCCTTCTACGGCCCGTTCCGCGACGCGGTGGGCTCGGGCGGGGCGCTGAAGGGCGACAAGAAGACCTACCAGATGGACCCGGCCAATTCCGCCGAGGCCCTGCGCGAGGTGGCGCTCGACCTGCAGGAAGGCGCCGACCTCGTCATGGTCAAGCCGGGCATGCCCTACCTGGACATCATCCGGCGCGTGAAGGAGACCTTCGCGGTTCCCACCTTCGCCTATCAGGTGAGCGGCGAGTACGCCATGCTGAAGGCCGCCGTCCACAACGGCTGGCTGAACAACGACGCCGCGGTGCTGGAAAGCCTGCTGGCCTTCCGCCGCGCCGGCGCCGATGCGGTGCTCACCTACGCGGCCAAGGAAGCGGCGCGCCTTCTGAAGCGGGGCTGACGCCCGCCGGCGTGCTATGGTGACGGTCCCTGCCCCACAGCGGAGACCGCGCCATGGCCGAGCCCTTCGTCACAGTCGCCGAATTCAACCCGACCACCGGCAGCGAGACCGGCGTCACGCTGCACATCTGCCGCGACAAGGTGACGGCGGTGCGCAGCGTGCCCGGAACGCAGGCGTCGTTCGTCTATCTCGACAACGGCATGGAATTTTGCGTCGCCGGCACCGCCGAGGCCGTCACCGAGCGCTTCGCAGAGTAGGGCGCCCCGCCCCTCACCCGTGCCCGGTCAGGAAGTCGACCACCGGCGCCATCTGGTCGGGCGTCATGAGCCACGGCGCATGGCCGGCATCCGGCACCTCCACCACCTGGCAACCGGGGCCGCGGCGCTGCATCTCGGCGGCGACCTCGGCGGGCAGCAGGTCCGACTTGGCGCCGCGGATCACCAGCACCGGCACCGTCACCCGATCCCACAGCGCCCACAGGTCGATGGGCTGGTCCTGCGGCACCGCCTGGAAGGCGAGCGCGATGGCCGGGTCGTAGGCGAGGCGCAGGCCCTTGCCTTCGGGGTCCGGGCGCGTCGAGGCCTCCACCAGCGGCATCCAGCGCTCCTCCGGCAGCGGGCCGTAGGTCACCGTGCGCTCGCGCAGGCGGCGGGAGGCCGTGTCGAGATCGGGGAACAGCGGGTCCTCGGCGACGTAGGTGCCGATGCGCGCCAGGCCCTCCCACGGCACCAGCGGGCCGATGTCGTTGATGACGAGGCGGCGGATGGGGTTGCCGGGCGTCGCCGCCACGAACAGGCCGATCAGCCCGCCCATGGAGGTGCCGACCCAGTCCACCGTCTCGGCGCCGTTGCGGGCGAGCAGGGTTGTCATGTCGGCCATGTACTGCGGGTAGGCATAGCCCGCCTTGTCGGCCAGCCACTCGCTGCGGCCGCGGCCGAGCACGTCGGGGCAGAGGACCCGGCGGCGCGGGTCGGCGCTCAGGGCCTCGGCGAGGGCGTCGAAGTCGCGGCCCTGGCGCGTCAGGCCGTGGACGCAGACCACCGTCTGCGCCGCGTCGGCCGCGCCCCACTCGGTGTAGGCCATGCGCTTGAACCCTTCGGGCCGCAGCACCGGCACCGTCCGCTGCGTCATCGCCATCATCGTCCTCCGTGACCGTGTTCCGATCCCGAGGGTGGCAAGCCGGCGGCCCTTCCGCAAAGGGAAAGTGCTGGATACGGAAAGGCACGTTGATGTATACAAGTCGTGTTACAGGGAGAAACGTCTGGCGTCCTGAGCCGTGCGCAATCCGCCGTTCGCCCATGAGAGGCGCTGAGTCAAAGGCGGGAGTGTCCACGGGGCGCCGCCAAGAAACAAAGGCGCATCCATGCCGAGAAGAACGCCGACCCGCGCGGACCAATTGCGCCGCGCTCTCGAAGAAGACATTTTCGCCGGCCGCCTGAAACCGGGAGACCGCCTGGACGAGCAGAGCCTCGCCCAGCGGTTCGACGTGTCGCGCACGCCCGTGCGCGAGGCGTTGCGCCAGCTTTCGGCCTCCGGCCTCATCGAGGTGCGACCGCGCCAGGGCGCCGTCGTCGCCGTCATCACCCTGCCCCGCCTCGTCGAGATGTTCGAGGTGATGGCCGAGCTGGAAGCCATGTGCGCCCGGCTCGCCGCCCGCCGCATGAACCCGGCGGAGCGCGAGGCGCTGAAGAAGGTGGTGCGCGACTGCGAGGGCTTCGAGAAGAAGATCGACCTGGAAGGCTATTACGCCGCCAACAAGGTCTTCCACGACGCCATCTACGACGGCAGCCACAACGAGGTGCTGGCCGAGATGACCCGCACCCTGCACCGCCGCACCGCCCCCTACCGCCGTCACCAGCTCAACCGCCCAGGCCGCATCAGCGAGTCGTTGGCCGAGCACAAGCAGGTGGTGGACGCCATCCTCGCCTACGACGCCGACGCCGCGAGCCGCCTCATGGCGCGCCACGTCAACGTCCAGGGCGACGTGTTCACGGATTTCATCTCGACGCTGCCGCAGGGCTACGTCGCGTGATTTCTCAAAGGGTTGTCGTCGCTTTCTCAGCCATAATCAGAACCTAGTCCAAGAGGGCCAGAAGACGCCATGAACATGGTCAGCAAGATTTCCCAGAACACCGATCCCTTCTCGCTCGCCAAGGAGCTGTCGGGCTTCCACCTGATCGACGGCGAGATGGTGCGCGCCGCCTCCGGCAAGACCTTCGACGTGGTCAACCCGGCCACCGGCGAGAAGGTCGGCGAGGCCGCCGCCGGTGACGCCGCCGACGTCGATCGCGCCGCCACCGCTGCCGCCCGCGCCCAGAAGGCCTGGAAGGCCATGCCGGCGCGCGAGCGCGGCAAGCTGGTGGCCGAGTGCGGCCGCCGCCTCACCGAGCGGGTGGAAGAACTGGGCCGTCTGGTGGCGCTGGAAACCGGCAAGGCCCTGCGCACCGAAAGCCGCGTCGAGGCCTCGGTGCTGGCCGACGCCTTCATCTTCTACGGCGGTCTCGCCAGCGAGCTGAAGGGCGAGAGCGTGCCCTTCAACCCCGACATGCTGACGGTCACGGTGCGCGAGCCCATCGGCGTGGTCGGCGCGATCATTCCGTGGAACGTGCCGCTGATGCTGATGGCGCTGAAGATCGCCCCGGCCATCGTCGCCGGCAACACGGTGGTGGTGAAGTCGGCGGAAGAAGCGCCGCTGACCGTGCTGCGCGTCTGCCAGATCATGAACGAAGTGCTGCCGCCGGGCGTGTTCAACATCCTGTCCGGCTTCGGCCCCGAGTGCGGCGCGCCGCTGGTGTCGCACCCGGCCGTCAACAAGATCACCTTCACCGGCTCGGTCGAGACCGGCAAGATCGTCTCCAAGGCCGCCGCCGACAAGCTGATCCCGGTGACGCTGGAACTGGGCGGCAAGAGCCCGATGATCGTCTTCGCCGACGCCGACCTGGAGCGGGCCGTCGCCGGTGCCGTCGCCGGCGTGCGCTTCACCCGCCAGGGCCAGAGCTGCACGGCGTCGAGCCGCATCTACGTCCACGCCGACATCCACGACGAGTTCGTCGCCAAGCTGAAGGCCAAGGCCGACGCCATGAAGATGGGCGATCCGCTGGACGAGGCGACCGACATCGGCACCATCATCTCGCGCGATCAGCTGGAGAAGGTGCAGGGTTACATCCAGAAGGGCATCGACGCCGGCGGCACCGCCAACGCCTGCTCCGCCCTGCCCGAGGATCCGGCGCTGAAGAAGGGCCTGTTCATCCAGCCGGTCATCTTCACCGACATCTCGGCCGACGCCCCGCCGAGCCGCGAGGAGATCTTCGGCCCGGTGACCTGCGTGTTCAAGTTCACCGACTACGAGGAAGTGCTCGCCGCCGCCAACGACAGCGTGTTCGGCCTTGCCGCGACGGTGTGGACGAACGATCTGAAGACGGCCATGGACGCCACCCGGCGCCTGGAAGCCGGCTTCGTGCAGGTGAACCAGAACCTGGTGGTGCAGCCGAACCTGTCCTACGGCGGCATCAAGCAGTCGGGTCTCGGCAAGGAAGCCTCGCTGGAAGCCATGCTGGAGCACTTCACCCACAAAAAGACCATCATCTTCAACATGAAGTAAGCTCCGGCCGAGAGTCTGGACGAAGGGCGTCCGGCATCCGCCGGGCGCCCTTTTTCCATTGCGGAGGACACCGCCATTCCCCGTCGCCTGCGCCGTTGGTTGATCGCCGTGCCCGCCACCCTGGCCGCCGTCGCCGTCCTCGCCGGCGGCGCCGTCTGGGGCGTCTTCCAGGCCTCGCGCCCGACGGTGGAGGGCAGCCTCACCCTCGGCGCCCTGGAGGGGCCGGCGACGGTGGTGCGCGACGCTCACGGTATCCCCACCCTCACCGCCGGCACGACGCGCGACGCCTACGCCCTGCTCGGCTTCGTGCACGCCCAGGACCGCTTCCTGCAGATGGAGATGATGCGCCGCCTGGGCGCCGGGCGGCTGGCGGAGGTGATCGGCGAGCGCGGCGTCGGCATCGACCGCTGGAGCCGCACCCTCGGCCTCTACCGCCGCGCCAACGCCGCCGTCGCCGGCCTGGACGACGCGACGCAGGAGGCGCTGGCCGCCTATGCCGACGGCGTCAACGCCTGGCTCGCCGAGAGCGGGCAGGTGCTGCCGCCGGCGCTGCTGGCGCTCGGGGTGGCGCCGGAGCCGTGGCGCCCGGCCGACAGCCTGGTGTGGCAGCGCCTCATGGCCCTGCGGCTGGCCGGCAACTGGCCCGACGAGTTGCTGCGCGCCCGCCTGCTGGAGCGCCTGCCGCCCGACCGGGTGGCGGCGCTGTGGCCGGAAGACGACGACGCGACGCCGGTCACCCTGCCCGTCCCGCTGCGCGAGGCCGCCCTGCCGCCGGCGCCACCGGCCGAGTTCGCCCCGACGCTCGCCTCCAACGTCTGGAGCCTGGCGCCGCACCGGTCGGCCACCGGCGGCGCCATCCTCGCCAACGACCCGCACCTGGGGTTCGAGGCGCCCATCCTGTGGTATCTGGCGACGGTGCGCACGCCCGACTGGGAACTGGCGGGCGCCACCGTGCCCGGCGTGCCCTTCCACCTCATCGGCCGCAACGCAGGCCTCGGCTGGGGCATCACGACGACCCACGCCGACACCATGGACCTGTTCGTGGAAACCCTCGCCGACGACAGCCGCACCTACCTGACGCCGAGCGGGCCGCGGCCCTTCGAAACCCGCGACGAGCTGATCAAGGTGCGCGGCGGCGAGCCGGTGGCGCTGACCGTGCGTGAAACCCGCCACGGCCCCGTCGTCTCCGACCTCGCCGCCTTCGCCGGTGCAGGCGCGCCGGGGCAGGTGACGGCGCTGGCGGCGACGGCCCTGCGGCCGCGCGACCGCACGCCCGACGCCCTCTACCGCCTCAACCATGCCGCCGATGCCGCGGCCGCCCACGAGGCGCTGCGGCTGTTCGAGGCGCCCATGCAGAACGTGTTCTTCGCCGATACCGCCGGCGCCACCGGCTTCGTGTCGGCGGGGCTGGTGCCGGTGCGGCGGGCCGGCGACGGCACCCTGCCCGTCCCCGGCGCCGACGGCAGCCACGACTGGACCGGCTTCGTGCCCTACGACGACCTGCCGCAGGCGACCACGCCGCCCGCAGGCGTCCTGATGAACGCCAACAACCGCGTGGTGCCCGAGGATTACCCCCACCTCATCGCCGCCGAATGGCCGGCGCCGTGGCGGGCGGTGCGCGCCGAGGCACTGCTGGCGCGCAAGGACCGCCACGGCCTGTCCGACAGCGCCGCCATGCAGGTGGATGCCCTGTCGACCGCCGCGCAGGCCCTGCTGCCGCGCATGCTCGCCGCCCTGCCGGCCGAGTCGGCACCGTCGCAGGCCCGTGCCCTGCTCGCCGGGTGGGACTTCCGCGAACGCGCCGAGCGGCCGGAGCCGCTGCTCTTCGCCCTGTGGCTGCGCGAGGCGGAACGGGCGGTCTTCGCCGACGACCTCGGCCCTGCCTTCGACGACTGGGACGGCGAGCGGGAACAGGCGATGCTCGCGGCGCTCGCCGGCGATGCATCGTGGTGCGACGACCGTGGCACCGAGGGCGCCATCGAGTCGTGCGGCGCCCTGCTGGGCGCCGCGCTCGACCGCGCCGTCGCCGCCGGGTCCGCCCGCTGGGGCGAAGACCTGCGGTCCTGGCGCTGGGGCGACGCCCACCGTGCCGCCTTCGTCAACCGCATCTACGGCATGCTGCCGGTGGTGGGCGACTTCGCCAACCGCCGCCCGCCGCTGGACGGTGGCAATCACACCCTGCTGCGCGCCGGATGGCGGTCAGGTGAAGGCCTCGCCTTCGATGCCGTGCACGGCGCCGGCCTACGCATGGTGCTCGACATGGCGCAGCCCGACCGTTCCCGCTTCGTCATTGCGACGGGCCAGTCGGAGAACCCGCTGTCGCCCCATTACGACGACCAGATGATGCTGTGGTTGAAGGGTGAACTACTGGAACTGGACGGAGAACCCGTTTCCGTGCTTCGCTTGAACCATGACGACTGAAACCACCGCCACGCCCCCCGGCCCCGCCCCCGTCACCGTCGGCCTCGACGACATCCGCGCCGCCGCGACCGCCCTTGCCGGCGCCATCGTGCGCACGCCGACGGTGGATTCCTTCACCCTGTCGCGCCTGTTCCGCTGCGAGCTGACGCTGAAGCTGGAAAACCTGCAGGTCACCGGCTCGTTCAAGGCGCGCGGGGCGCTCATCAAGCTGCTGACGCTGAGCGAGGCGCAGCGCGCCCGCGGCGTCGTCGCCATGTCGGCCGGCAACCACGCCCAGGGCGTCGCCTACCACGCCGGGCGGCTCGGCATCCCGGCGACCATCGTCATGCCGATGGAGACCCCCTTCACCAAGGTGCGCCTGACCGAGCAATGGGGCGCCACCGTGGTGCTGGAAGGCGAGACGCTGGACGAGGCGCGCGAGCATGCCCGCATGCTGGCCGACCGCGACGGCCTGACCTTCGTCCACCCCTTCGACGACCCGGCCATCGTCGCCGGCCAGGGCACCGTCGGCCTTGAGATGCTGGAGGACCGCCCGGCGCCGCAGGACGTGGTGGTGCCCATCGGCGGCGGCGGGCTCATGTCGGGGGTGGCGACCGTCGTCAAGGCGCTGGCGCCGCAGACCCGCATCATCGGCGTGCAGGTGGCGAGCTACGCCGGCTACAGCTTGCACCGCAGCGGCGGCGGCAAGCCGGGCGGCGGGCAGACCCTGGCCGAGGGCATCGCCGTGAAGGCACCCGGCGGCCTCACCGCCGCCATCATGGACGGGCTGGTCGACGAGGTGGTGGTGGTCGACGAGCCGGCGCTGGAGCGCGCCGTACAGCTGCTCATGGAGGAACAGCACGTGGTGGTGGAAGGCGCCGGCGCCGCGCCGCTCGCCGCCGTGCTGTCGCGCCCCGACCTGTTCGAGGGCCGCACGGCGACGCTGGTCGTCTCCGGCGGCAACATCGACAGCCAGATCCTGGCGTCCATCCTGCTGCGCGGCATGGCGCGGGCGGGGCGCATGGTGAAGCTACGGGTGGAGATCCCCGACCGGCCGGGCGTGCTCGCCAAGGTCGCCGAGGTGATCGGCCGCGGCGGCGGCAACATCATCGAGATCTACCACCACCGCCTGTTCCTCGACGTGCCGCTGAAGCGCACCGACGTCGACGCGGTGATCGAGGCGACGGACGCGCCGCACGTCCACCGCATCATCGAGAACCTGAACAAGGCCGGCTTCCCGACCCGCCTGCTCAGCACCATGGGGCAGGAGAAGTAGGCTCAGCCCGCCACCGGCAGGAGGCCCTTGGCGCCGAGCCAGTCCAGCAGCACGGCGTCGAAGGCCGCCGGTTCCTCCAACTGCGGGGTATGGCCGCTGCGCTCGAACACCCGCACCGTCAGGTCGCGGAACAGCGGGCGGTAAGGCGCCCAGGCTTCCACCGGCGCCACCAGATAGTCGAACCGCCCCAGCGCGAGCAGCACCGGCCGATCGAGGTCGGGCAGGCCGGCGCCGACGTCGATGTCGCGGAAGGTCTCGCCCCACAGGTGATCGATGACCGGCAGGTTGACGTCGACGCCCTGCCACAGCGGCGCGGCGTCGTAGGCCGGGTCGAACCACGACCGCGCCGCCATGCGCAGGCAGAAGGTGACGAAGCGGTTGTCGGGGTCGGCCTCGACGGCGGCCGCGAGCCCGCTCATGTCGGCGGCGGAACGAGCCTTGCGCTCCGGGCAGACGGCCTCGTCCCAGGCGCGTTCCGCCTGCTCCATGTGCTCGGGCCGGTGGCTCGGACCGGTGCCGACCAGCGCCACGGCGGCGACGGCCTGCGGGTAGCGCTTGGCGTATTCCAGCGCCATGTATCCGTGCCCGGAATGACCGAGCACGACGACCCTCTCACGCAGGTCCAGGTGACGGCGCAGCGCCTCCATGTCCTCGATCACGCGGTCGAGGGTCATGTCCTCCGCCCCATACGTCCCCGTCGCCCGCCCGTAGCCGCGGTGGTCGACGAAGGCGAGGCGCAGGTGCCGGCGCAGGTCGGCGGAAAAGGTGCGCGGATAGTAGACGGCGCTGCCGACCACCAGCACCGGCACGCCCTGCCCTTCGACCGCATAGGACAGCGCGAAGGGGCCGCGTTGCAGCGTGCCGGTCAGGCGGTCGGCGGCCATAGCGGTCAGTCCCGGACCGGCTTGCCGTTGCGCAGCCGTTCGGCGTCGGCGGGGTCGAGGCGGACGATCATGTGCGCCATTTCTTCGCCGTCGCTGCGCGACACCACGTCGCCCTTGCGATAGAGCCAGGCGATGAGGCCGCCATCGGTCAGCGGCACGTCCAGTTCCACCGTCACCCGGTTACGCTGGAGCAGCTCGTCGATGCGGCGCAAGAGGGCGTCGGTCCCCTCGCCCGTCACCGCCGACAGGGCCACCATGTGCTCCGATCGGCGCGCCTGGCTGACCAGTTCGACACGCTCCTCGTCGGGCAGCAGGTCGATCTTGTTCATGGCCTCGAGCAGGCCCTCGTCCACCTCGTCGCCGAGGTCGAGTTCGACGCGCAGCACCGTCTCCACGTCGGCCTTCTGGGCCTCGGTGTCGGGGCTGGCGGCGTCGCGCACATGGACGATGACGTCGGCTTCCAGCACCTCTTCCAGCGTCGCATGGAAGGCGGCCACCAGTTCGTGCGGCAGGTCGGAGACGAATCCCACGGTGTCGGACAGGATCGCCTTGGTGCCCGACGGCAGCACGAGGCCGCGCATGGTCGGGTCCAGGGTCGCGAACAACTGGTCCTGGGCGTAGACCTCGGCCCGCGTCAGGCGATTGAACAGGGTCGACTTGCCGGCGTTGGTGTAGCCGACCAGGGCGATGATGGGGTACGGCACGCGCCGCCGCGCCTCGCGGTGGAGATGGCGGGTGCGCTTGACCTCCTCCAGCTCCTTCTTGAGCTTGGCGATGCGTTCGCCGATGAGGCGGCGGTCGATTTCGATCTGCGTCTCACCGGGGCCGCCGAGGAAGCCGAAGCCGCCGCGCTGGCGCTCCAGGTGGGTCCACGACCGCACGAGGCGGGAGCGCTGATAGCTGAGGTGCGCCAGTTCCACCTGCAGCATGCCCTCGCGGGTGCGGGCGCGCTCGCCGAAGATCTCCAGGATCAGCCCGGTGCGGTCGATGACCTTGCACTTCCAGGCGCGTTCCAGGTTGCGCTGCTGCACCGGCGTCACGGCGCAGTCCATGACCGCGACCTCGACTCCGTTGTCCTCGACGATCTGCGCCAGGCGCTCCACCTGGCCTTCGCCGAGGTAGGTGGAGGGTTTCGGCTTGTTGATGGGCACCACCTCGCCGTGGACGATGGCGAGATCGATGGCGAGCGCCAGACCTTTCGCCTCGTCCAGGCGGGCCTGCGGGTCGCGCGCATCGTCGGCCCCGCCCCGCTTCAGCGTCGGGTGGACGACCATGCAGCGGGCGGGTTCGCGTTCGCGGCTGTGCTTGTCTTTTTCTGTCACGCTGTGGGCGCGGCCTTCGCAGTTCAGGACTGCTGAGCCTCGCCTTCCTCCTTCGTCTGCTCGAACAACGAGATCGGCGAGGTCGGCATGACGGTGGAGATGGCGTGCTTGTAGACCAGCTGGGTATGGCCGTCGCGACGCAGCAGCAGCGAGAAGTTGTCGAACCAGGTGACGATACCCTGCAGCTTCACGCCGTTCACGAGGAAGACGGTCACCGGAGCCTTATTCTTGCGGATGTGGTTCAGGAAGACGTCCTGAACGTTCTGGCTCTTTTCAGCAGACATTAGGTTGGCCCTTTGGTTTGTTATTCTTGCCCCCGCGCGGGTTGGCCCCGCATCGGAACGTTCACCAGCCCTGGTTACCATCAATCCGCGGCGTTGGGAACCGTCTCGTCACGAAACAGTTGGAGAAGCTCCTGCGCCGACGCCAGCCGAACCTCCGGCGGGCAGTCTGCGAATTCCTCGGCCGTCGGCTCCGCCGGGCGGACGAGAATCGACCGGCAGCCGGCCGCCTGGGCGCACTGCATGTCCACCGCCATGTCACCCACGAACCAAACGCAATGCTCCGCCGGGTCGATGCCGCTGCCCGACAGGGCGAGGTGCACGACGTCCGCCGCCGGCTTGTCGCGCGGTGCGTCGCCCGCCCCCACCAGCCGGTGGAAGTGGGGCGTCCAGCCCAGATGGTCGGCTTCCTCGCGCAGGTAACGGCCGGTCTTGTTGGACACGACGGCCAGCGTCACCCCGGCCTCGCGCAGCGCCGCCAGCGCCTCGCCGGCGCCGGCCAGCGGCCGCAGCATGTCGATGTGGACCTCGGCGAAGGTGCGGTAGAAGATCTCCGCCGCCTCCTGCCAGCGGTCGCCGAACAGGTCGGGGAAGGCCTCGCGCAAGGACCGGGCGATGCGGCGCTGCGCCTCTTCCTCGGTCCATGGGTCGTGGCCCATGGCGTCCAGCGTCGTGTTCATGGCCTTGATGATGCAGGGCCAGGTGTCGACCAGGGTGTTGTCCCAGTCGAACAGGATCGCGTCAGGCCGCGGCAGTCCAGGCATCGGGCGTCAGTCCGTTCAGGTAATCCAGGTAGAGCGCGCGCAGGCGGGCGGAAACCGAGCCCGGCTTGCCGTTGCCGATGACCGCGTCGTCGATCTGCACCACCGGCATGACGAAGTTGGTGGTGCTGGAGAAGAAGGCTTCGCGGGCAGCCTTCGCCTCCTCCAGGCTGAAGGGGCGTTCCACCACCTCCATGCCGGCGTCGCGGGCGAGGCGCACCAGGGTCCGGCGGGTGATGCCGGGCAGGATCTCGTGGCCGAGCGGGCGGGTGATCAGGCGGCCGTCCTGGTCGACCATCCAGGCGTTGGAGGCGCCCGCTTCCGTCACCATGCCGTCGCCGTCCACCTGGAACACCTCCGGGCAGCCGGCGGCCTGGGCCTTCTGCTTGGCGAGCACGTTGGGCAGCAGGCCGACGGTCTTGATGTCGCGGCGCTTCCAGCGGATGTCCTCGACGGAGATGACCTTGGCGCCGTCCTCGATCACGGTGCGCGCCATGCTCGGCATGCGGCGGGCGGTGGCGATCATGCTCGGGCGCAGGCCGTGGTCCCAGGTGTGGAGGCGGGGCGCCACGCCGCGGTTGACCTGCAGGTAGACGATGCCGGTGCCGATGCCGTTGCGCCGCACCACCTCGCGCAGGACGTGGGCGACGACCCGGCGGCTGGCGGGCATGGGGATCTGCAGCTCCGTCAGGCCCTGCTCCAGGCGGTTCAGGTGGGGGCCGAGGTCGACGGGCAGGCCGCGCCAGATCGCGATCACCTCGTAGACGCCGTCGGCGAACTGCAGGCCGCGATCCTCGATGTGAACGGTGGCGGCGCGATGCGGAACGTAGCGGCCGTTGACGTAGGCGATGCGGGACATGGCGGGGGTTCCCCTCTTCCGTGTGCAGACAGTAGTCCGGCGACTGTATACGATCCGCCGGCGCCGGTGGGATCAGAAGTACTCCAGCCGCACCGAAAACATCTTCTCGACCCGCTTCACCGCTTCCTTGGCGGCGAACAGCACGACGCGGTCGCCGCCCTGCACCACCGTATTGCCGCGCGGGCTGATGACGTCCTTGCCGCGCACCACGGCGCCGATCATGACGCCGTTGGGCAGCTTGACGTCGCGCAGCGGCTTGCCGACCAGCGAGCTGGTCTCCAGTGCGTCGGCCTCGATCATCTCGCCGAAGCCTTCGTGCAGCGAGTGGACGGCGTGGATGCGGCCGCGGCGCACGTGCTGCAGGATGTTGGAGACGGTGATGGCGCGCGGGTTGACCACCACGTCGATGCCGAGCGGGCCGACGAGCGCGTTGTAGGTGGTCTTGTTGAGCAGCGCGATGGCTCGCTGGGCCCCCGACCGCTTGGCGAGCAGCGAGGCGAGGATGTTCACCTCGTCGTCGTCGGTGACGGCGACCACCGTCTCGACGCTGCCGATGGCGGCCTCGTCCAGGATTTCCGGGTCGAGCACGTCGCCGTTCAGCACGATGGTGCGGTTGAGCGTCTTGGCGACGAATTCCGCCCGCTCCTTGTCCAGCTCGATGACCTTGGCGCTGATCTCGGGGTGTTCCGTCTCCAGCTGCTGGGCCAGGAACAGGCCGATGTTGCCGCCGCCGAAGATGAGCACGCGGCGCGTCTCCTTCTCCTCGTGCCCGAAGGCCGAGAGGGCGCGGCTCATGTGGTCGCGCGAGACGACGAAGTAGACCTCGTCGCCCGGCAGCATGTGGTCGTCGGGCGACGGCACCATGGCGCGGTCGTCGCGCACGATGCCGACGATGACGATCTGCAGGTCGGGGAACAGCTGGGTCAGCTGGCGCAGCGGCGTGTTGACCACCGGCGTCGCTTCCGTGCAGCGCACGCCCAGCACCTGGACCTTCCCTTCCGCCAGCGGAATGATGTCGATGGCCCCCGGCACCCGCAGGCGGCGGGTGACGGCGCGCGCCACCTCGATCTCCGGCGAGATGATGACGTCGATGGGCATGTTCTCGCGCGAGAACAGGTTGGCCCAGATGGGTTGCAGGTAGGACTGGTTGCGCACGCGGGCGATCTTGGTCGGCACCGAGAACAGGCTGTGCGCCACCTGACAGGCCACCATGTTCACTTCGTCGTAGGCGGTGACGGCGATGATCATGTCGGCGTCGGAGATGCCGGCCTGCTCCAGCACGTTGGGGTGCGAGGCGTAGCCCAGCACCGCCTTGACGTCCAGGCTGTCGGCGATCTTGCGGATCAGGTCCGGCCGCTGGTCGATGACGGTGATGTCGTTGTTCTCCACCGCCAGATAGCGGGCGATGTTGAAGCCGACCTGACCGGCGCCGCAGATGATGACTTTCATGGGTGTCCTCCGTCCGCGGGTCGTGCCGCGGCGCCTGGTTCAGCGCTTGCCGTTGCCGTCGTCGCCGCCGCCGCCCGAGCCGGTGACGCCGAGCGCCTTCAGCTTGCGGTGCAGGGCCGAGCGCTCCATGCCGACGAACTCCGCCGTGCGCGAGATGTTGCCGTTGAAGCGCGTCATCTGGCTGATGAGGTATTCGCGTTCGAACAGCTCGCGCGCTTCGCGCAGGGGCAGCGACATGATCTGGCCCGAGTTTTCGAGGCGCAGCACCTCGGGCGTGATGGAGCCGATCTCGGCCGGCAGGTTCTCCGCCGTGATGGGCTCGCGAGGGTCGCCCGGCGCCATGATGAGCAGCCAGTCCACCACATTGCGCAACTGGCGCACGTTACCCGGCCATTCATAGCTCTGCAGCGCCGCCATGGCGTCATCGCCGATGATGCGCGGCGCCATGCCGGCGGCCTGGGCGGCGCGCTCCATGAAGTGGCGGGCGAGCTGGGGAATGTCCTCGCGGCGGTCGCGCAGGGGCGGGATCCTGATGGGCACCACGCTCAGGCGGTAGAACAGGTCCTCGCGGAAGGCGCCCTCGGCGATGGCATGCTGCAGGTCGCGGTTGGAGGTCGCGATGACGCGCACGTCCACCTGCACCTTCTTGGTGCCGCCGATGCGCTCGAAAGTCTGTTCCTGCAGGGCGCGCACGATCTTGCCCTGGGTTTCGAGCGGCATGTCGGCCACCTCGTCGAGCACCAGGGTGCCGCCGTGGGCCTGCTCGAACATGCCGACCTTGCGGGTCGCCTGCCCGTCCACCGGCTGTTCGGTGCCGAACAGCTCGATCTCCATGCGGTCGGGGTGCATGGCGGCGCAGTTGACCACCACGAAGGGGCCGCCGGCGCGCTTGGACTTGCCGTGGACGAGCCGCGCTGCGACCTCCTTGCCGGCACCCGGCGGGCCGGAGATGAGCACGCGCGACCCCGTCGGGGCCACTCGGTCGATGCCCTGGCGCACCTGCCCCATGGCCGCCGAGGCGCCCACCAGCTCCGCCGGGCCGCCGGCGCGCAGGCGCAGTTCCTCGTTCTCGCGCTTGAGGCTGGCCGCTTCCATGGCGCGCTGGATGATGACCAGCAGGCGGTCGGATTTGAAGGGCTTCTCGATGAAGTCGTAGGCGCCCATCTTCAGCGCCGACACCGCCGTCTCGATGGTGCCGTGGCCGGAGATCATCACCACCGGCACATGCGGGTGCTCGGCCTTGATGGCCTCCAGCACCTGCAGGCCGTCGAGGCGGCTGCCTTCCAGCCAGATGTCGAGCACCACCATGGAGGGCGCGCGGGCGCGGATCTGCTCCAGCGCCTGGTCGCCGTCGGAGGCTTCGCGGGCTTCATAGCCTTCATCCTCCAGGATGCCGGCGATGAGCATGCGGATGTCGGATTCGTCGTCGACGATGAGAATGTCACGCGCCATGGCTGGATCGAACGTCTGACGAAGGGATGGATTCGGGCTTCGACTGGTCGACCGCGGCGTCTCCGGGCGCGGATCGCGACGGCGGGAAAACGAGCGTGATGCGCGCTCCGCCGGCTTCGGCATCTTCCAATACCAATTCGCCCCCATGGTCTTCCAGGATTTTCTTGACGATGGCGAGGCCGAGGCCGGTGCCCTTGGCCCGCGTGGTGACGTAAGGCTCGGTCAGGCGGCCGCGTTCCTCGCCGGTCGGCAGGCCCTTGCCGTTGTCCTCGACCGTGACGCGCACCGGCCCTTCGCCCGCCGTCGCCGGCGCGGCCACGGCCACCCGCACGCGTCCCGGCGGCAGGGCGTCGCCCGGCTGGTCCGGCTCCGGCCGGCCGTCGATGGCTTCGACCGCGTTCTTCATCAGGTTGGTCAACGCCTGACCCACCTGCCGGGCGTCGCAGTCGAGGGCGACGCGGCCCGCCGGCAGGTCGAGGTCGAAGGTGATCTGCGGATAGGCGGTGCGCTGCAGGAAGGCCGCCTGGCGCACCAGCTCGTTCAAGTTCTCGCTCTTCATCACCGGCTGCGGCATGCGCGCGAAGGCCGAGAATTCGTCCACCATCTGGCCGATGTCGCCGACGTGGCGGACGATGGTGTCGGTCAGCTTGACGAAGGTGTCGCTGTCTTCGTCGATCTGCTTCAGGTACTTGCGCTTCAGGCGCTCGGCCGACAGCTGGATGGGCGTCAGCGGGTTCTTGATCTCGTGGGCGATGCGGCGCGCCACGTCCGCCCACGCCGCCTTGCGCTGGGCCGACTGCAGTTCGGTGATGTCGTCGAAGGTCAGCACGTGGCCGATCACCTGCCCGTCCAGGTTTTCCGCCGTCACCCGCACCAGCAGCGTCAGCGAGCGGTTGCCGCGGACGATGCCGAGGTCGCGTTGCAGGGTGCGGTCGGGCCGCTGGGCGACCTCCTCCATCAGTTCGGCGAACTCGGGGATGGCGTCGGCCACCGGCCAGCCGACCCAGGCGTGCAGGTCGGTTTCCAGCAGCGTGCAGGCGGACCGGTTGGGCAGGGTGATGCGCCCAGCCTCGTCGGTGCCGACGACGCCGGCGGAGACGCCTTCCAGCACCGTCTCGGTGAAGCGGCGGCGTTCGTCCAGCTCGCGGTTGGTGGCGACCAGCCGGTCGTGCTGGCTCGACAGCTGGCTGGTCATGCGGTTGAAGGCGCGGCCGAGGGAGGCGACTTCGTCGCTCGCCACGATCTCGCGCACCCGCACGTTCAGGTCGCCGCCCCGCACCCGCTCCGCCGCGTCGATGAGGGCGACGATGGGGCTCGCGAGCCGCGTCGCCAGCGTCAGGCCGACCCACACGGCGGCCAGCAGCAGCAGCAGTGCCACCACGATGAACATGAGCGAGAAGGTGATCTCCAGTCCCGAACGCTGGCCTTCCAGGCGCTGGTACTCGGAGACGGCCTGCTCGGTCCGTTCCATGTGGTTGATGACCTTGCGGTCGACGAAGCGGCCGACGTAGAGGTAGCTCGCCGGTGTGGTGTCGAGCCGCACCAGGGCGCGCACGCGGTCGTCGGTCTCGCCGGTCAGCACCGCCACCTCGCCGTTGTTGGCGCGCTCCAGCGCCCAGAACGGCACGTCCTCGAACTGCAGGGCGAAGGTGAAGCCGGCGCGGGCGAAGACCTTGCCGTCGGTGGTGAACATCAGCGCTTCCGACAGGCCGCGGATGCTCGCCTGCGCCTCCAGGAAGCGCTCCAGCGCCTGGGTGGAGCGGGCCAGTTGCGGCCACTGGCGCAGGATGTCGTTGGCGACCGCCAGCACCTCGCCGCCGATGGCCTGCTGGTGCTCGACCATGTAGGCGCGCGCCACCTCGCGGCTTTCCTCCAGTGCCGTCTTCACCCGCTCGCCGAACCACGCCTGGACGCCCAGGTTGAAGAACAGGGCGGAGAACACGGCGACCAGGACCGTCGGCGTGATGGCGACGGCCGAGAACAGCAGCACCAGCCGCACGTGCAGGCGCGAGCCGGCCGAGCCGGCCCGCCGCTCCATCCACAGCGCGACGATGCGCCGCACCACCACCACCGTCAGCGCCAGCAGCAGCACGAGGTCGAGTTGCAGCAGCAGGAACAGCGACGAGCTTTCCGTCGCCGTGCCGCCCTGGTCGGTCATCACCACGTAGGTGGCGGCGCCCGAGGCGATGGCGGCCAGCGTCAGCAGGATCGCCAGCTTGCGCCCCAGGTCGACGTGGCGGGCCCACAGGCCGAGGCGCAGGAAGGTGCGCTTCAGCGAGACGCTGGAGCTGCCCTGGGTCGGCGACGGGGACGGCGGTGTGTCGCTCACGGCGGTGTATCCGTCGGTCACTTCATGCCGCGCACGACGGAGATGTCGAGGTCGCGGATCTTCTTGCGCAGGGTATTGCGGTTCAGGCCCAGCACCTGCGCGGCGCGGATCTGGTTGCCGCGGGTGCTCTCCAGCGTCAGCGCCAGCAGCGGCCGCTCGATCTCGCGCAGGATGCGGTCATAGAGGCCGGGCGGCGGCAGGCCGTCGGCATGGGCCGAGAAGTAGTCGCGCAAATGCCGCTCCACCATGTCGGACAGGCCCTCGCCGTCGGTGCCCGCCGGCGCGGCCGGGGCGCTGGTGGCCGACGCCAGTTCCAGCTCGATCACCTCGACGCCCAGCACTTCCTGCGAATAGAGCGCGGCAAGGCGGCGCATGAGGTTTTCCAGCTCGCGCACGTTGCCCGGCCAGCGGTGGCGTTTCAGCCGGTCCATGGCGGCGGGGTCGAGCGCCTTGGGCGGCAGGCCTTCCTCGCTGGCGATGGTGAGGAAGTGGCTCGCCAGCTCGGCGATGTCCTCGGCGCGCTCGCGCAGGGGCGGCAGGCGGATGGGCACCACGTTCAGGCGGTAGAACAGGTCCTCGCGAAACAGGCCCTGGCGGATCAGCTGGCTGAGGTCGCGGTGAGTCGCCGCCACGATGCGCACATTGGCGCGGATGGGCGTGCGGCCGCCGACCGTGGTGTACTCGCCTTCCTGGAGAACGCGCAGCAGGCGGGTCTGGGCCTCGGGCGGCATGTCGCCGATCTCGTCGAGGAAGAGGGTGCCGCCCTCCGCCTGCTCGAAACGGCCTTGGGCCCGAGCGTGGGCGCCGGTGAAGGCTCCCTTCTCGTGGCCGAACAGCTCGCTCTCGATCAGCTCGCGCGGGATGGCGGCCATGTTGACGGCGACGAAGGGGCCGTTGCGGCGCTTGCCGTAATCGTGCAGGGCGCGCGCCACCAGTTCCTTGCCGGTGCCCGACTCGCCGTTGATCATCACCGTCAGGTCGGTGTTCATCAGGCGGGCGAGCGTGCGGTAGATCTCCTGCATGGCCGGCGAGCGGCCGATGAGCGGCAGGCGCTCCTCCTCCGCCACCTCGGTGGTGGTGCGGGCGCCGGGGCTCTTGGGCAGGCTGAGGGCGCGCTTGACCACGTTGACCAGCTCGGTCAGGTCGAAGGGCTTGGGCAGGTACTCGAAGGCGCCGCGTTCGGTGGCCTTCACCGCCGTCAGCAGGGTGTTCTGCGCCGACATGACGATGATGCGCATGTCGGGGCGGATCTTCTTGATGCGCGGGATGAGGTCGAGGCCGCTCTCGTCGGGCATCACCACGTCGGTGATGACGAGGTCGCCCTCGCCGTCCGACACCCAGCGCCACAGGGTGGCGGCGTTGCCGGTGGTGCGGACGTCGTAGCCGGCCCGGCCGAGGGCCTGGCTGAGGACGGTGCGGATGCCGTGGTCGTCGTCGGCGACGAGGATGGTGGAGGTCGTCATCGGGACTTTCTCTCTCGGCCCCCGATGCGCAGGATCGGAAGCATGACCTTGAACACGGTGCGACGCGGCTGGCTGTCGAACTCGATGATGCCGCCGTGGTCGTTGACGATCTTGGCCACCAGCGCGAGGCCGAGGCCGGAGCCCTTGGGCTTGGTGGTGACGAAGGGGTCGAACAGGTGCGGCCGCAGGTCGTCGGGGATGCCCTCGCCATTGTCCTGCACCGACACCACCAGGGGCAGGTTCATGCGGGTGCGCGAGCCCGGCACGGCGACGCGCACGCCGTGCTGATAGCCGGTGGACAGGATCACCTCGCCGCCCTGCTCGGGCGCCGCCTCGACGGCGTTCTTAACGAGGTTGAGGAAGACCTGCACCAACTGGTCACGGTCACCGGGGACCGGCGGCAGCGACGGGTCGTAGTGCTCGGTGAAGCGCACGGCGCGGCCGAAGCCGCTTTCGGCGATGCGGCGGACGTGCTCCATGACCTGGTGGATGTTCACCGGCTCGCGCACCGGCGGGCGGGTGTCGGAGAACACCTCCATGCGCTCCACCAGTTTCACGATGCGGTCGGCCTCGTCCATGATGAGGCGGGTGAGGACGCGATCCTCCTCGCCGCTGCTCTGCTCCAGCAGCTGGGCGGCGCCGCGGATGCCCGACAGCGGGTTCTTGATCTCGTGGGCCAGCAGGGCCGACATGGCGCTGACCGACCGCGCCGCATTGCGGTGGCCCATCTGCTGGCCGATGCGGATGGCGAGCGTCTGTTCCACCAGCGCCAGCACCACCCAGCCGCGCCGCTCGGCGACCGGCGTCGCCTGCACGGTGACGGTGCGCAGGCCGGTGCGCGGGCTGTCGAGGGTGACGCCGTGCTCGGAGACGCCATAGGCTTCGTCGCGCACCTGCTGCACGAGGCCGACGACGGGGCTGTCGGCGGGCAGCAGCTCGGTCAGACCCATGCCGCAGAGGTGGCCGGAGCCCAGCTCGAACAGGTGTTCGCAGGCGGTATTGACCTCGCGGATGACGCCGTCGTCGTCGAGCACCATGACGGCCGTCGGCAGCGTGTTGAGCACGCTCGCCGGATCGAGGGCGCCGCGCCCGAGGGGAGCGGCAGAAGAGGAGACTGCGGTGGATGGCTTCGGCACGATGAACCCAGGGGTCAGGCGGCCGCGCGCCGGTCGGCGGCGGCGGACTCGTAAAGGGCGGCGATTTCGGCCCGCACAGCAGCGGCCTCGTCCATCCCGTTGATGCGCTCGCGGAAGGCGTTGCCGCCCCGCAGGCCGGTGGTGTACCAGGCGATGTGCTTGCGGGCGATGCGCAGGCCCTTCCAGTCGCCGTAGTGCTCCAGCAGGGCGTCGAGGTGCTCCAGCAGCACGGCCTGCTGCTCCGGCAGGCTCGGGTCGGGGCGGCGCGTGCCGGTGGCGAGGAAGTGCGCCACCTGCCCGAGGAACCACGGGCGCCCCTGGCAGCCACGGCCGATCATCACGCCGGCGGCGCCGGACTGGCGCAGCAGTTCCGCCGCGTCGTCCTCGCTCAGCACGTCGCCGTTGCCGACGACGGGCAGCGAGATCGCCTCGACGATGGCGCGGATGGCGCTCCAGTCGGCGGTGCCGGTGTACATCTGTTGGCGGGTGCGGCCGTGCACGGTGACCATGGCGAGGCCGCTGTCCTCGGCGATCTTCGCCAGCCGTGGGGCATTGAGGCAGTCGGTGTCCCAGCCGAGGCGCATCTTCACCGTCACCGGAATGGTGTCTGGCACGGCGGCGCGCACGGCGGCCATGATGCGCCCGGCCAGCGCCTCGTCGCGCATGAGCGCCGAGCCGGCGTAGCCCTTGACCACCTTCTTCACCGGACAGCCCATGTTGATGTCGACCAGCGCAGCGCCGCGGTCGACGTTCATGCGCGCCGCCTCGGCCATGATCTCCGGCTCGTTGCCGGCCAGTTGGACGGCCATGGGGAATTCGTCGGCGCAGGCCGTCGACATGCGCATGGTGTCGGCATGGGCGCGCACCATCTCGCGGCTCGCGATCATCTCCGAGAACACGAGGCCGGCGCCGAAGCGCTTGACCAGCCGGCGGAACGGCTGGTCCGTCACCCCCGACATGGGGGCGAGCAGCACCGGATTGGCGACGGTCAGCGGACCGATCTGCAAGGGGCTGGACGACAGGGTCATGCATCTCCTCCGGTGCCGAGCGACCGGATGCCAGAGAGGGAACAAGGCTGCATAGTAATTAGGCACATCGCCCACCGCAAGGGCGATTGCACACGCCGTAGCCTAGGCGAGGATCACGTCGGTGACGAACTTGACGCCGGGATAGGCAAGGGTGAGCAGAAGATAGGCGACCAGGATGCCGCGCGCCGCCGCCCTGCCCCGCACTCCCCACAACCGACGCGACGCCAGCAGGGCGAGGATCAGCACGAAGGCGAGGATGGACAGCAGGGTCTTGTGGTCGACCACCAGCAGCCGCTGGTTCTCCATGTACTGCACCGCCATGCCGGTCGCAAGGCCGGCGCCAAGCACCACCTCCGACGCCAGCAGCAGGCGGCCGGACAGCGCCTCGCTGTCGGCCACCGGCGGAAGCATGACCGTCAGCGGCGTGCGCCGCTTGCGCTTGAGCGCCCGCTCCTGCAGGAAGGCCGCCAGGGCCGCCACGGCGGCGAGCGTCAGCAGGCCGTAGGTGACGACCGAGACGCCGATGTGCACCTCGAGCCAGCCGAGCGGCACCGGCGCAGCCAGCCGCGGCCCGACCGCCGTGCGCCACACCGCCGCCAGCAGGCCGAGGGCGATCATGTAGGGCGCGAGCAGCGGCGCCATGCGCCAGGCGTTGCGGGCGGTGGCGGCGAGGCCGGCGAAGATGGCCATGGAGACGGCGATGGCCACCCACAGCGCCATGGCGAAGCCGGTGTGCCAGGGGCCGGAAAGTTGGCCGACGGCGTGGGTCGCCGGCCCCGCCACGGCGACGGCCATGGCGATCCAGAACGGCCCGTCGCGGCGGGCCTCGACGCGCCGGTTCACCAGCGCCAGCGGCACCATCGACAGCGCGGCGCCGAGATCGTAGAGAAAGCCCTGGAACATGGGCGGACTATAGGCACAGCCCCCGGCGAAAAACAATCGCGCGCGAACGCCCCGGCTGCTACCGTCCGGCCGCGCAACGACCGCCCCGCGGCGGCAGAGCGCGGCACCATGCGACGACGACGACGACGACGACGGGAGAACGACCCATGGCGAAGGTGGTGGCCCTGGTGGTGGCGGCGGGACGCGGCTCGCGCCTCGGTCCCGGCATGCCCAAGCAGTACCGCCTGCTCGGCGGCCGGCCGGTGCTGCGCCACACCCTGGGCGCCTTCGCCGCGCACCCCTCGGTCGACGCCGTGCTGACCGTCATCCACGCCGACGACCGCGGCCTCTACGACGAAGCGGCCGCCGGCCTCGCCCTGCCCGACCCCGTCATCGGCGGAGCGGAGCGGCAGGATTCCGTGCGCCTCGGCCTGGAAGCCGCCGCCGCCCTGTCGCCCGACGTCGTGCTCGTCCACGACGGCGCCCGCCCCTTCGTGGAGGCCGGGCTGGTCGACCGGGTGATCGCCGCCCTGGACGGCCATCCCGGCGCCATCCCTGCCCTGCCCGTCGCCGACACGTTGAAGCGCGGCCGCGACGGCGTCATCGTCGAGACGGTACCGCGCGACGGCCTGTGGCGCGCCCAGACGCCGCAGGGCTTCCGCTTCGCCGACATCCTGGACGCCCACCGCAAGGCCGCCGGCCAGGTGCTGACCGACGACGGCGCGGTGCTGGAGGCGGCCGGCGGCACCGTCGCGCTCGTTCCGGGGGCGGAAGCGAACGTCAAGATCACCACCATGGACGACCTCGCCCGCGCCGAACGCCTGTTCGACCGCCCGCTGGAGCCGCGCAGCGGCACCGGCTTCGACGTCCACCGCTTCGCCGACCACGGCGACGGCGTCCACCTGTGCGGCGTGCTGGTGCCCCACTCCTGCCGGCTGGAGGGTCATTCCGACGCCGACGTCGGCCTGCACGCCCTCACCGACGCCATCCTGGGCGCCATCGGCGCCGCCGACATCGGCCGCCACTTCCCGCCCACCGACGCCCGCTGGAAGGGCGCCGATTCGGCGGTCTTCCTGGCCCATGCGGCACGCTTGGTGGAGGCGCGCGGCGGCCGCATCGTCAACGTCGACGTCACCCTGATCTGCGAGCGCCCCAAGGTCGGTCCGTTCCGCGCCGCCATGCGGGCCCGGGTGGCGGAGATCCTCGGCATCGCCGCCGACCGGGTGAACGTGAAGGGCACGACGACGGAACGCCTCGGCTTCACCGGCCGCGGCGAAGGCATCGCCGCCCAGGCGGCGGCGACCGTGCTGCTGCCCGCGCTCTACTGACTGCCCGGCAGGGCCTACGGCCGCGGCAACTCGCTGGTCTGGTCCTGGATCCACTGCAGGAAGGCGACGTTGCCGTCCTGAATGGACAGCGACACGATGCACGGGCAGTCGTAGCTGTGCAGCGCCTTCACCCGCTCGATGAGCGGGTCGACCAGGCCCTGCCGGGTCTTGGCGAGGAAGGCGACCTCCTCGTCCTGCTGCACCGCGCCGTCCCACCAGTAGAGCGACGTCATGCCGCCGAGGACGTTGACGCAGGCGGCCAGCCGCTCCTCCACCAGGGTGCGGCCGATGGCCAGCGCCTCGTCGCGCGTGGCGGCGGTCATGTAGACGAGGACGGGGCTCGACATGGACTCCACTCCCTCCGGACCTTAGGATGGGGCATCGACCATACGGATGAGGGACCGGTGCCGATGCCGCGGGGGAAAAAGGTGCGCGATCAAAGTGTTGAGGTCAACGCGCCGGAGGGCGCCGCCGCTCCGATTCCCCTGACGCCGGCGCAGCGCAAGTGGCTGGCCCGCGGCCTCGACCAGCCGGGCGGCAAGCTGCCGCTGTTCGACGCCGAGGGCCGCCGCGTCAGCCGCCAGACGGTGCAGGCCTGCCTCGACCGCGGCCTGTGCGAGCCGTGGTTCGCCAACCCCCTGAAGCCCGACTGGCTGGTGTGCAAGCTCACCGACCTCGGCCGCGCCTCGCTGGCGGATCACAGGTAGCGGGCGAGGATCGCGGCGGCCTCCTCCGCGCCGGTCGGCCGGGCCGGGTTGCGGTCGGGCGACTGCGACAACGTTTGCAGTTTTTCCCGGAAATCTCCGCTGAACCAAGCCTCTGCCGCCAGTTCGGCGACCGGCACGTGCTGCCGTGCCCAGCCCATCATGTGCGGAGTCTCCGGCCAGTCGTTGCGCTCCCGATACAGGATCGGGGTGCCGGCGCAGGCGGCCTCGGTGACCGTGCCGTAGCCGGGTTTCGTCACCACCACGTCGACGGAGGCGACCAGCTCCGTGAACGAGAGCGGCAGCGCGTCGCCGTTCACCAGGTCGGGATGGCCGTCGCTGCGGTCCGGGCCGCAGAGGATGAAGGTCCAGCCGGGAAAGCGCGGCCACTGCGCCACCGGCAGGTCGCTGCCGATGCCGCCCATGGCGATGAGCGCCAGGCGCCGGTCGGAGTCGCAGCCGAGCGCCGCCACCAAATCCTCGCGCCGTCGCCGGGCGGTGTGGGTGACCGGGCCGACGGGGATGCCGTTGGCGAGGCCGGGCATGGGCACGAAGGGGCTGGTCTGGATGAAGGCGTCGCAGCCGGCGTATATGGCCTCCAGCCGGGCCACGATGTCGGGCGCATCGCAGTAGGCCGCCAGGATCTGCCCCCAGTGGAAGGGCGCCAGGGCGACCGCCGGGATGCCGAGCCGCCGCGCCGCCTCCAGCGGCACGAACCCGACGTTGGAGACCACGAGATCCGGCGCGAAGGCCCGCTGGCGCGCCATTTCGGCGGCGACCACCGGCTCGAAGTCGGCCATGAGGGCGCGGTAGCGGTCGAGGCTCGGGCCCGGCAGCACCGTGTTGCTGTCGGCGTTCACCATGCCTAGGTCGGCGATGTCGCGGTCGTGCAGGACCAGCGGCACGGTCAGCCGCCGCGCCACCCATTCCTCCGGCGGGCCGCCGACGAGGCCGATGCGCACGTCGGGACGCCGGCGCCACAAGGCATCGAGCACCGGCAGGGTGATGGCGGCATGGCCGTAGCCATGGGGCGTGACGGCGGCGTAGACGGCGGGCATGGACGACTCCGGCGGGGATCGGTGCAGCCGTTATAGCGGCGTCGGGCGGAGGCGGAAACACGAAGGGCGCCGTCGCCGGCGCCCTGTCCTGCCGTCATCGCCCTGCGGCGCGGCTCAGCCGAAGCGCGGACGCACCGTCGCCACCAGCACCGCGACCAGCACGGCCGTGGAAGCGAGGCTCAGCGCCTGACCCCACCACAGTCCGTGGTCGTTGGCGGCCACCAGGCCCGCCAGCAGCGCCACGAAGGCGGTCGCGCCGGCCGCCGAGGCCGCGCTCGCCAGCGCCATACGCAGCATGGCGAAGACCGCCATCCACACGACGAGCATCAAACCGACGACACCCATTTCTGCACCCGATGAAAAAATGTTTCGCTAGCGGTATCACGACGAAGGGCGCCCCAAAGGGCGCCCCGTCGTTCCTGGATTTGGAGAGAATGGTCGGAGCGACAGGATTCGAACCTGCGACCCCTTGACCCCCAGTCAAGTGCGCTACCAGGCTGCGCCACGCTCCGACCGTCTCTGCTCCGGAGGTTGTCCCCCGAAGAGGCGCGCACTATACCGGCCGTCCGGCCGGTGGGCAACGCCTATTTTCAGAAAATTTCGCAGGGTAAAAATTCCCTTGCGGCAAATACTTGGGACCCGACCCTCTCCTTTTGGATCAGGCCGCTTCCTGGCGGCGCAGCTCGGCCGCGAGGTCGTCGCGCAGGGCGATCAGTTCGGCGAGCGCCGTTTCGATCTCCTGCCGCTGGCGGGCACTGAGGCCGGCGACGGCCGCATCCGGTGCCGCCGGCGCCGCGTCGAAGGGCAGCGTCGGCGCCCGATCGTCCGCCACGGCCGGAGCCTCGACCTCGGCCAGCGTCGCCGGCAGAGGCTGCGGGTCGCCGACGAGCGCCTTCACGCCCTTCTCGCGCAGCAGCTTCTGCACGCCCTTGATGGTCAGGCCGTCGTCGTAGAGCAGGGCGCGGATGCGCTGCAGCAGCGCCACGTCCTCGGGCCGGTAATAGCGCCGGCCGCCGCCCCGCTTCATGGGGCGGATCTGGGTGAACTTGGTTTCCCAGAAGCGCAGGACGTGCTGCGGCACGTCCAGTTCCTCGGCCACCTCGCTGATGGTGCGAAAGGCGGCCTCGGACTTGCCCGCGGCAGCGCGGGGTCCGGCCGTCGAGTCGGTCATGTCCTCGTTCCTTGCCCGGCGGACCCTCAGTGGGCCTCGCCGTCCTTCAAGCTGTCGTTGATCTGGCTCTTGAGGAGCTGCGACGGCCGGAAGACCAGAACCCGCCGCGGCAGGATGGGAACCTCCTCGCCGGTCTTGGGGTTCCGCCCGACACGCTGGCCCTTCTTCCGCACGGAGAAGCTGCCGAAGGACGAGATCTTGACCACGTCGCCCTCGGCGAGCGCGGTGGAGATCTCCTCCAGCACCATTTCCAGCAGATCGGCGGACTCGTTCCGAGACAGCCCGACCTCCTGGTACACGGCCTCGCTCAGCTGAGCGCGGGTTATGGTTCTCCCGGTCATGGCTCGCCCCATTACCCTGTTGAGGGGACCACGGTAACCCTGCTTGGCGAAATGCGTCAATATCAACGTCTTGGCCGGCAGCCCTCACGCGCGGGCGGGCGGCTCCGTCGGGGCCGCCGAGCCGGCCCGGCCGCCCGTGCCGAACAGGGCGATTCTCCCGAGGTCGCGGTCGCCCCCGCCGAACCGCTTACATCCCTTTTATGGCCTGCCGGAACACCCCCGGGCCGCTCGCGAGGCGCCCTGCAACGGGTGGCGGACACCCCCTCAAGCCGCTGATTTCACGCATGTTTCGACCGCATTGGCCGTGCGGCCCGAAGGTTGCGTCGCGGTTGCCCGCGGCCGGTGGGAAGCGCTGACACCCCCTTTACGCGACCCGATGAAAGGCCGCATGGCGGCTTTACGGGCATCGGGGGCAGTCTGGGATCCATGGAGAGCGGGGCCACGGCGCGGCCGGCCCGCCAGACAGCGAAACGAACGAGAAGGAGCCCTCGGAATGACCAGCAACGCCCCCATGCACGCTGATCCCGGCATCCAGATCGAGGCCCAGATCCCCGACCTGAAGCGCTACGCCCGGTCCCTCACCCGCACCGAAGACGACGCCAACGACCTCGTGCAGGACTGCGTCGAGCGGGCCATCCTGAAGTGGCACCTCTACCGCCCCGGCACCAACCTGCGGTCCTGGCTGTTCACCATGATGCGCAACGTCTTCATCAGCCAGAAGCGCCGCGAGGCCGTCGCCAACCGCTACATGGCGCAGGTGGTGCACGACGACACCATGATCGCCCGCCCCAACCAGATGCACAGCGTCTATCTGAAGGAAACGGTGAAGGCGCTGGATGCGCTCTCCTCCCAGGAACGTGCCGCCGTGCAGATGCTCGGCATCGACGAGATGTCGCACCAGGACGCCGCCGCGGTCAACAGCCTGCCGGTCGGCACCATGAAGTCCCGCCTGTCGCGCGGCCGCGCCAACCTGCGCACCGTGCTGCAGATGAGCGACGGCGATCTCTGAAGGCTCCCGCCGTCCGCTCCCCTCCCTGCCGGACGTTTTCCGGGGAAAGGCCGCCGTGCCTTTCCCCTTTCTTTTGCCCGCCTTCCGCCGCTGGGTTCACGCCTGCCATTGCCCCTATCCCCGCCCGGTTTTCGGCGCTAGTCTGGCCGAAACCGGCGCGGCAGGGGCAAGCGCCGCGATCCTGCGTGGGGGAGAGCATGATTCATCTCGCCAATATCCTGCTGGTGATGGCCGACGGCGCAGCGGCCCGCGCCCTGCATGGGGCGTTGACGGCGGAGAGCTTCACGGGGCCGCTGATCGGCTCGGGCGCCGAGGCGCTGGCCCAAGCCCGGGCGCGCCGGCCCGACGTGGTGGTGGTGGGCGAACACCCCGCCGACATGACGGCGATGGAGTTCATCCGGCACCTGAAGGACGAGCAGGTGACCCGCGACATTCCGGTGTTTTTCGCCGCACGTGACTGGCACCCGGAGCGACTCGGCGAGCTCGCCGCGGCGGGGGTCGACGATGCCCTGCCGGCCGATGCCGAACGCTCGGTGCTCGCCGCCCGGCTGCGTCCGCTGGTGCGGCTGTCGACCATGCAGGCCGAGCTGACGCACCGGACCGCCAGCGCCGGACGGTTCGGCCTTTCCGTTTCCGACCATGTCGACGCCCCCTCGGAACGGCCCCAGGTGCTGGTCTGCGGAGAGGCCGCAGACGTCGCCGCGGTCACCGCCGCCGCCGGCCCCGGCATGGACCTGACCGCCACCGACAGCCTGTTCGAAGCCGACGACCTGATGAGCCGGCGGATCTTCGACTGCCTGGTCATCGCCGTCGACGAGGCCGCCGCCGATCAGGCCCTCGACATCTGCACCCAGATCCGCCGCAACCCGCGCCTGTTCAACCTGCCCGTCGTGCTGCTGGCGGAGGGCGCCGACGCCGCGGAGATGGCACGCGCCTACGTGCTCGGCGCCAGCCAGGTGCTGCCGCGCCACCCCGACGAGGATGCGTTGCGCTGGGCGCTGACCACGCTGGTGCGTCGCCAGCAGCGCCGCTGGGCCATCCGCCGCGCCTTCGACCGCACCCGCCTGCCCGCCCTGTTGTCGACCGACCTGCCCGACCTCTACACCGCCGCCTTCCTCGACGCCTATCTGGCCGATCGCGTCACCGCCGCGGCGGCGCAGGGCAAGCCGCTCTCGATCATCCACTTCTCCTTCGGCGGCGTCGCCCGTATCGAGGAAGAGTTCGGCACCCCGGCCGGCAACCACCTGCGCCAGCAGCTCGGCCAGTGGATCATCAGCCTGACCCGCGCCGAGGATCTGGCCGCCCACCTGGGCGGCAGCCGCTTCGCCGTCGCCCTGCCCGACACACCGCTCGACGAGGCGGAAGTGGTGATGCAGCGCATCGCCGGCGTCATCGGTTACACCGACTTCGCCGTTCAGGACGTATACCAGGTGGTGAAGGTCTGGCCGCACGTGGGCGCCGCCGCCTGGACGCCGGGCGAAAGCGCGGCGGCCCTGCTCGCCCGCGCCGAGGCCGCCGCCGACTGAGCCTGAACCGCAACCCGACGCCGCCGCCGGAACGCCGCCGAGACCCTCCGATGCGCATTTCCATCGTCTTCGACACCGTCTGCCCCTGGTGCTTCATCGGCAAGCGCCGGGTGGAGCGGGCGCTGCGGTCGCGGCCGGAGGTGCGCCCGGAGTTCGGCTGGCAGCCCTTCCTGCTCAACCCCGAACTGCCGCCCGAGGGCACCGAGCGCTCGCTCTACCTCGAGCGCAAGTTCGGCGGTCGGCAGCGGGTGGACCGCATGTACGACGCCCTGGCGGCGGCGGGACGGGTGGAGGGCATCGACTTCAGCTTCGACCGCATCCGCCGCACGCCCAACAGCCTGAACAGCCACCGGCTGATCCAGATGACGCCGGCGGCCGTGCAGCCGCGCCTGGTGGACGCCCTGTTCGTCGCCTACTTCACCCACGGCATCGACATCGGCGACCCGGCGGAACTGGCCGCCGTCGCCGCCGCCCACGGCCTGGACGGCGACGACGTGTTCCGCCGCCTGCGCAGCGAGTCCGGCGCCAATTCCGTCTACGCCGCCAATGCGCGCAGCCATCGCATGGGCATCAACGGCGTGCCGTGCTTCGTGTTCGGCGATCGCTTCAGCATGGCCGGCGCCCAGGAAGTGGAAGTGCTGGTCCGCATGATCGACATGGCGGCCGAAACCGACGCCCTGGCCCCCGTCAGCCAACTCTGACGCTCCCATTCTCTACTAGTAGACCGCTCCCCAGCCGGCCGGTAAAGGCACGGCGGGGCAGGCCTGCGTCGTTGCCTCATGGCCTTGACGAGACGCAGAGATTTCCCGACAGCTGCCGCGTTTCGCATGTTTCACGGACTGAAAGCCTAGGAACCCGTCCCTAGGACGCGACTCCTTGGCGCCGATGTCGTCTACTAGTAGACGAGAGGCAGCACGCAGCCGTGAAATGCGTGAAACGCGGCAGCTTTCTGCCCCTTTCAGCGGAGGCCGTGCGCCTTCCGGCGGCGTTGCCTTTCCTCTGCCGCGGCACCATCATCCTGCCGCCCACGGACTTCCGGAGTCGTATCCCTTGGACACCACCCTGCTCGCCGCCCTCCTCGGCTTCGTCGAGGGGCTCACCGAGTTCCTGCCCGTGTCCTCCACCGGGCACCTGGTCCTGCTGGTCGACCTGCTTCGCTTCCCCGCCCCGCCCGGCAAGACCTTCGAGGTGGTCATCCAGCTCGGCGCCATCCTGGCCGTCTGCCTGCTGTTCTGGCCGCGCCTGTGGCGGGCGGCGACCGGCATGTTCGGCGACCCACGGGAGCGCGCCTTCGTGCGCAACATCCTCATCGCCTTCCTGCCCGCCATGGTCATCGGCGCCGTCGCCTACAAGGCGATCAAGGCCATGCTGGGCGCACCCATCGTGGTGGCGGTCGCGCTCATCGTCGGCGGCGTCGCCATCCTGGTGATAGAGCGCCTGAGGAAAACGCCGAAAGTCCATGCGGTGGAAGACTTTTCCGCCCCGCTCGCTCTCAAGATCGGCATCTTCCAGTGCCTTGCGATGGTGCCCGGCGTGTCGCGCTCCGGCGCCACCATCATGGGCTCGCTGCTGGCGGGCGTGGAGCGCAAGACGGCGGCCGAGTTCTCGTTCTTCCTCGCCATCCCGACCATGCTCGGCGCCACCGTCTATTCCGTCTACAAGGCGCGCGGCGAGCTGGACTTCAGCGACGGCAGCCTGATCGCCACCGGCTTCACCGCCGCCTTCGTGACGGCCCTGGTGGTGGTGAAGGCGGCGCTGGCCTTCATCGGGCGGCACGGCTTCGCGCCCTTCGCGTGGTACCGCATCGTCGTCGGCACCATCATGCTGGTGCTTCTGCTGACCGGCGGGGGCGGCGCGGCGGCCGGCTGAGCCGCCCGGATTTCTTGACGCGCCCGCCGCCGCTTGCCATGTTCGGCCGAACGAACCGGGACCAGGGCGGCGAGCGCATGTACCTGTTGATCGACAACTACGACAGCTTCACCTACAACCTGTGGCACTACCTGGGCGAACTGGGGGCCACGGTGGAGGTGCGCCGCAACGACGCCCTGAGCGTCGCCGAGGCGCTGGCGCTGCAGCCCCAGGGCATCATCCTGTCGCCCGGCCCCTGCGATCCCGATCGCGCCGGCATCTGCCTCGACCTCATCGCCGCGGCGGCGGAAGCGAAGCTGCCGCTGTTTGGCGTCTGCCTCGGCCACCAGGCCATCGGTCAGGCCTTCGGCGGCGCCGTGATCCGCGCGCCGCAGCCCATGCACGGCAAGGTCTCCGACATCACCCACACGGGCGAGGGCGTGTTCGCCGGCCTGCCGAGCCCCTTCCGCGCCACCCGCTACCATTCCCTGGTGGTGCGCCGCGACGATCTGCCCGAGAGCCTGGCCGTCACCGCCTGGACCGACGACGGCCTCATCATGGGCCTGCGCCACAAGGACCTGCCCATCCACGGCGTGCAGTTCCACCCCGAAAGCATCGAGAGCCAGCACGGCCACCAGATCCTCCGCAACTTCCTCGACAGCGCCCGCGCGCCCGAGCGGAGGGCCGCCTGATGTCCGCCGACCTGATGAAAGAGGTGATCGCGACCGTCGCCACCGGCGCCAGCCTGTCGGAGGCCGACGCCGAGCGGGCGTTCGAGGTCATCATGTCGGGCGCCGCCACGCCGAGCCAGATCGGCGCCTTCCTCATGGCGCTACGGGTGCGTGGCGAGACGGTCGAGGAAATCACCGGCGCTGCCCGCATCATGCGCGCCAAGGCCACCCGCATCCCCGCCCCCGCACGGGCGCTGGACACCTGCGGCACCGGTGGTGACAGCTCGGGCACCTACAACATCTCCACCTGCGCCGCCATCGTGGCGGCCGCCTGCGGTGTGCCCGTCGCCAAGCACGGCAACCGCGCCGCCAGTTCCAAGTCGGGCTCCGCCGACGTGCTGGCCGCCCTCGGCGTCGACCTGGACGCGCCGCACGAGCGAGTGGTCAAGGCCATGCACGAGGCCGGCATCGGCTTCATGATGGCGCCGCGCCACCACGCCGCCATGCGCCACGTCGGTCCGACGCGCACCGAGCTCGGCACCCGCACCATCTTCAACCTGCTCGGCCCGCTGTCCAACCCGGCGCATGCCCGGCGCCAGGTGCTCGGCGTCTTCGCCCACCAGTGGGTGGAGCCGCTGGCCCAGGTGCTGGCCCGCCTCGGCAGCGAGAAGGCCTGGGTGGTGCACGGCTCCGACGGACTGGACGAGCTGACCACGACGGGCGCGAGCTTCGTCGCCCAGTTGGCCGACGGCGCCGTGACCACCTTCGAGGTGACGCCGGAAGATGCCGGCCTGAAGCGCACCACCATGGACCAGTTGAAGGGCGGCGACGCCGAGACCAACGCCGCCGCCATCCGCGACGTGCTGGCCGGCCGACCGGGCGCCTATCGCGACATCGTGCTGCTCAACGCCGCCGCCGCCCTGGTTGTGGCCGACCGTGCCGCCGACCTGCGCGAGGGCGTGACGCTGGCCGCCGCGGCGCTCGACAGCGGCAAGGCGGCGGCAACGCTCGCCCACATGATCCGCATCACCAACGGTGAAGACCAGACGGAAACGGAGACGGCCGGTGTCTGACGTGCTGCAGAAGATCCTCGCCACCAAGCGCGAGGAAGTGGCCGCCGCCCGCGCCGCCCGCCCGCTGTCCGCGGTGGAGGCCGCCGCGGCGGAGCAGGCACCGGCCCGCGGTTTCGCCGCCGCACTGGACCGCACCGTCGCCGAAGGCCGCCTCGCGCTCATCTGCGAGATCAAGAAGGCCTCGCCCTCGGCGGGCCTCATCCGGCCCGACTTCGACCCGGCGGCGCTCGCCGCCGCCTACGAGGCCGGAGGGGCGACCTGCCTGTCGGTGCTGACCGACCGGCAGTATTTCCAGGGCGACGACACCTTCGTTGCCCTGGCGCGCGGCGCCTGCGCCCTGCCCGTCCTGCGCAAGGACTTCCTGGTCGACCCCTACCAGGTGGCCGAGGCGCGCGCCATCGGCGCCGACTGCATCCTCGTCATCATGGCCGCCCTGTCCGACGCCCAGGCCGCCGAGCTGGAAGACGCCGCCGATCGTTACGGACTCGATGTGCTCATCGAAGTTCATGACGAAGGCGAAATGGAGCGGGCGCTGGCGACCCTGCGCTCGCCGCTGCTCGGCGTGAACAACCGCAACCTGAAGACCCTCGAGATCGACCTGGCCGTCACCGAGCGCCTCGCCCCCATGCTGCCGCCCGGGCGCGTGCTGGTGGCCGAGAGCGGCCTGAAGACCAACCACGACCTCGCCCGCATGACCCGCACCGGCGCCCGCCGCTTCCTCATCGGCGAAAGCCTGATGAAGCAGCCCGACGTGGCGGCGGCGACGCGCGCCCTGCTCGCCCCCGTCGAGGCCTGATCCCATGGCCGACTTCACCCACTTCGACGAGGCCGGCAACGCCGTCATGGTCGACGTTTCCGACAAGGCGGAGACGGAGCGGGTGGCGGTCGCCAAGGGGCGGGTGCTCATGCAGCCGGAGACGGCGGCGCTCATCGCCGGCCACGGGGTGAAGAAGGGCGACGTGCTGGCCGTGGCGCAGCTGGCCGGCATCATGGGCGCCAAGCGCACGCCGGACCTCATTCCGCTGTGCCACCCGCTGGCGCTGACCAAGGTCACCGTCGACCTGATGCTCGGCGACGACGCGGTGGAGATCACCGCCACCTGCAAGCTCAAGGGCCGCACCGGCGTCGAGATGGAGGCGCTGACCGCCGTGTCGGTGGCGGCGCTGACCGTCTACGACATGTGCAAGGCCGTCGACCGCGGCATGCGCATCACCGACGTGCGAGTCGTGAGCAAGAGCGGCGGCAAGTCGGGCACCTGGACGGCCGACTAGACCCCTTCGGCTCTCTTCGAATTCTGCCGAGTCGGCAGTTTTCCCCGGTTTTTCCCTTGACGACAGGCGGCGAACCAAACTAGAACAACCAAAGATCGTTTCGTCTTTGTTCCCAGACCATTTCCAGCCGCCGCCTTACCGGGGAGTCGCGTCCATGCTGACGAGGAAGCAGTACGAACTCTTGATGTTCATCGAGAAACGGCTGCGCGCCACCGGCGTCTCCCCGAGTTTCGACGAGATGAAGGATGCGCTGGACCTCAAGTCCAAGTCGGGCATCCACCGTCTCATCACCGGGCTCGAGGAACGCGGCTTCATCCGCCGCCTGCCGCACCGCGCCCGTGCCCTCGAAGTGCTGCGCCTGCCCGAGAACGTGACCGGGACCAAGGTGGAGGCGCCCGCGCCGGCCGCGCACCCGGCCTTCGCCGAGGCTGCTGCCGCCGCGCCGGCGGAGCCGCGGACCCCGTTCCACCCCAACGTCATCAAGGGCCACTTCGCCCCCATGCCCGGCATGACCGCCGGCGCCGGCGAGCCCGTCGACCTGCCGCTCTACGGCAAGATCGCCGCCGGAACGCCCATCGAGGCGCTGCGCGACACCACCGCCACCGTGCCGGTGCCCGGCAGCCTCATCACCGGCGGCGAGCACTACGCCCTGACGGTGGAAGGCGATTCCATGATCGAGGCCGGCATCCTGGACGGCGACACCGTCATCATCCGCCGCTGCGAGACGGCCGAGAACGGCTCCATCGTCGTGGCCCTGGTCGACAGCCAGGAAGCGACGCTGAAGCGCCTGCGCCGCAAGGGCTCCTCCATCGCGCTCGAACCGGCCAACGCCAAGTACGAGACGCGCGTCTTCGGCCCCGACCGGGTGCAGATCCAGGGCCGTCTGGTCGGCCTGCTGCGGCAGTACTGACACGCCCTGGAGCGGCTCACGGGCCGCCCTCGCCCTCCGCTTGCCGCTGACGCCAGCGATGGAACGGGGACCACGGCCGGTCGCCCATGGTTTCGGCCACCGTCTCGACGCGCGGGCGAGGGCCGAGCCAGATGGCGTGGGCGCCCCTGTCTTTCAGGTCCCAGCGGTCGATCACGGCAAGCGCCTGATCGCACCACCGCCCGACGGGCACCGTCGCCACCAGCACGTCGGCGGCCCAGCAATCCTCTGGCAGCGCATCGGGGCGGTTGACCAGGGCCACCGACAGGCCGCGGGCCTTGTAGATGCAGCCCATGCCGTCGCAGGCGAGGTGCGGCGGGCTGTCCAGGGTGAAGGGCACCGCCGGACCGGTCGATGCGCCGCTGCGCGGCCAGGGGATCGGGTCGGGGGCGCCGAAGCGCTCCTGCCACAGGTCGCGGGCGAAGCCGTCGCTGCGGCCCGGCGACAGGATGAGCCCGCCGCCGGGGCCGCGCACCGCCATGACGGTGCCCTCGTCGTTGACCATGATGTCGGGTCCCGGGCTCCACCACGCACTCGACATGGCGACGCCAGCCACCACCAGCCCCGCCAGCCGCCACGGCCGCCGCCACAGGCACAACCACAGGCCGCCCAGGGTGACGGCGGCCAGCCCCCACGGCGGCAGCACCGGCACCGGCCACGCGCTGCCGGGCCAGGAGGCCACCGTCTCGGCGACGGCGTTCACGGCGGCGAGGCCGTAGCCCATGACCATGAAGGGCAGGCCCTCCAGCCCGAGCGGCATGAGCAGCAGCCCGACGATGGCGGCCGGCATGACGGCGACGCTCACCACCGGCATGACCGCCAGGTTGGCGGCCAGCGAGTAGCTGGCGACGGTGTTGAAGTGATAGGCGGCGAAGGGCGCCGTCGCCACCGAGGCCAGCACCGTCGAGGCGACGCCGCCGGCGACGTAGACGCCGGCCGTCCGCAGCCAGCGGCAGCACCCCCTGCCCCGCCACGCCGACAGCCGCGGCGCCACCAACTCGTAGCCGGCGACCAGCGCCGTCACCGCGGCGAAGGACATCTGGAAACTCGGCCCCATCAGCGCCTCGGGCTGGGTCAGCAGCACCACCATGGCGGCCCAGGCGAGCGTGCGCAGGGAAATGGCCGTGCGGTCGGCGAGAACGGCCAGCAGCACGATGGCGGTCATGACGAAGGCGCGCTGGCTCGGCACCGCAGCACCGGACAGCACCACGTAGAAGGCCGCGGCCGCCAGCGCCACGGCGGCGGTCGCCTTCTTCACGTCCCACCGCAGCGCGACGGCCGGGATCGCCGCCAGCACCGTGCGCACGCCGACGAACACCAGGCCAGCCGCCAGCGTCATGTGCAGGCCGGAGATGGACAGCAGATGGGCGAGGCCGGAGTCGCGCCACGCCTCCAGCGTCGCCTCGGGAATGGCGGCGCGGGCGCCGGTGACGAGGGCAGCGGCGATCTCACCCTCGATACCGCCGACCGCGGCACGGATCCGGCGGGTGACCGTATCGCGCAAGGTTTCCACCGCCACGGCGAAGCCGCCGGCCGGCGGCCCGGGCAGCACTTCCGCCGGGGCGACCGTGTAGCCGACCGCGCCCAGGCGCTGGAACCAGGCGTGCCGCGGAAAGTCGAAGGCGCCCGGTGCGCTCGGCGCCGGCGGCGGCATGAGCACGGCGCGCAGGCGGAGCATCTGGCCCGGCTTCGGCTCCGGCCCGTCGCCGCGCAGGGTGAGGCGCACGGTGGCTGGCACCCGCGCCGGCGACAGGCGTTCCACCGAGGTCGGGGCCAGCGTCACCCGCAGCGATCCGCCCTTGTCCTCCACCAGCCGCACCTCGCCGGTGACGGTGACGGGGCCGATCTGCTGCGGCAGCACGGGCGCGGCCACCAGCTCGCTGCGCACCTGCCCCGCCGTGAAGCCGCCGGCGACCGCCAGCAGCCCGAGCAGCAGGGCGACGAAAGCCGGTGCCGCCCGCCACGCCAGCGCCGTCAGCGCGAGCGCGGCGCCCACCCCGCTCGGCCCTACCCACAGGGGTGGCTCGGCCGGCAGGAGGAAATAGGCCGCCGCACCCGTTCCGAAAGCCGGCGGCAGCCACAGCACCCAGCGGTCGCGATCGGCCGCCAGATCGTTCGCGGGCGACGGCAACAACCCGCGCCAAGCCGTTGCCAGGGCGCGCCCTTTTCGTTTATCTGAGAATGCCTCGGCGGCCGGTGCCGGCCGCAGGGGCAAGACGTCGGTGGCGTCCACCGCATTCCTCATGCTGCAAGCGCGCAAGGAGTATGATACAAGGACGCGCGCCCGGCAGAAACCGCCCGCTTTCCCCAGCGGTGCGGGTCGGGTCCGCCAACTCTAAAGAATAGGCCGGAAAGCGGATTCATGACGGTCGTAACCCGATTCGCCCCGTCCCCCACGGGGTACCTGCACATCGGCGGCGCGCGCACCGCGCTGTTCAACTGGCTGTACGCCCGCCACACGGGCGGCAAGTTCCTGCTGCGCATCGAGGATACCGATCGCGCCCGCTCCACCGAAGACGCCACGGCGAAGATCTTCCAGGGCCTGGAATGGCTGGGGCTGGATTGGGACGAGGAGCCGGTGCACCAGTTCGCCCGCGCCGACCGCCATGCCGAGGTCGCCCGCCAGCTGCTGGCCGAGGGCAAGGCTTACTATTGCTATGCCTCGCCGGAAGAACTGGACGCCATGCGCGCCGAGCAGCGCGCCGCCGGCCAGCCCATCCGCTACGACGGCCGCTGGCGCGACCGCGACCCGGCCGAGGCGCCGGCGGGCGTGCCCGGCGTCATCCGCCTGAAGATGCCACAGGACGGCTCCACCGTGATCCCCGACCTGGTGCAGGGCGAGGTGCACGTCGCCAACAGCCAGCTCGACGACATGGTGCTGCTGCGCGCCGACGGCACGCCGACCTACATGCTGTCGGTGGTGGTGGACGACCATGACATGGGCATCACCCACATCATCCGCGGCGACGACCACCTCACCAACACCTTCCGCCAGTACCAGCTCTATCAGGCCATGGGCTGGACGGCGCCGAAGTTCGCCCACATCCCCCTCATCCACGGCCAGGACGGCGCCAAGCTGTCCAAGCGCCACGGGGCGCTGGGCGTCGAGGCCTACCGCGACATGGGCATCCTGCCGGAGGCCATGCGCAACTACCTGCTGCGGCTCGGCTGGGGTCACGGCGACGAGGAGATCATTCCGACCGACAAGGCGATCGAATGGTTCGACATCGTCGACGTCGGCCGCTCGCCGTCGCGTATGGACCTTGACAAGCTGCACAACCTGAACGGCCACTACATCCGCGAGGCCGACGACGCCCGTCTGACCGATCTGGTCGCCGGCTTCCTGGCGGACAATCACGGCCTGACGCTCACCGACGCCCAGCGCGGCCTGCTCGCCCGCGCCATGAAGGACCTGAAGCCGCGCGCCAAGACTCTGGTGGAAATGGCCGACGGCGCCGCCTTCCTGTTCCGCGCCCGGCCGCTGCCCATCGACGAGAAGGCGGAGAAGATCCTCGCCGACGGCGGCCGCGACCTCCTGCGCACCATGCTGCCCGAGCTGGACGGCCTGGACTGGACCGCCGCCGCCCTCGAGGACCACGCCCGCCGCACGGCGGAAAGCCAGGGCCTCAAGCTCGGCAAGGTCGCCCAACCCCTCCGGGCCGCGCTGTCCGGCTCGACCGTCTCGCCGCCGATCTTCGAAGTGATGGAGATCCTGGGGCGTGACGACTCCCTGGCGCGCATTCGCGATGCCGTGGACACCAAGCAGTAGAACAGGGCCGTCAGAAGCGGTGACAGCCGATACGTGTTACAGGGAAAAATCTTCGAACGGAGAACAAGATGACTGATGCCGGCAAGAATAACTCGGTCACGGTAACCGACCACAAGACGGGCAAGACGTACGACTTCCCCGTCATGCAGGGTTCGACGGGACCGGACGTCGTCGACATTCGCAAGTTCTATGCCGACACCGGCATGTTCACCTACGACCCGGGCTTCACCTCGACGGGTTCGTGCGAATCGAAGATCACCTACATCGACGGCGACAACGGCATTCTGCTGCACCGCGGCTATGCCATCGAAGACCTCGCCGAGAACTGCGACTTCATGGAAGTCGCCTACCTGCTGCTGAAGGGTGAACTGCCCAACGAACAGCAGAAGACCAAGTTCGAGTTCGACATCACGCACCACACCATGGTGCACGAGCAGCTGACGAAGTTCTACTCGGGCTTCCGTCGCGACGCCCACCCGATGGCCGTCATGTGCGGCGTCGTCGGCGCGCTGTCGGCCTTCTACCACGACTCGCTCGACATCAACGACCCGCACCACCGCATGGTGGCCAGCTACCGCCTGATCGCCAAGATGCCGACCATCGCGGCCTGGGCGTACAAGTACTCGGTCGGCCAGCCGTTCATGTACCCGAAGAACGACCTGCGCTACGCCGCCGACTTCCTGCGCCTGATGTTCGCGACCCCCTGCGAGGAGTACGTGGACAACCCGGTGCTGTCGCGTGCCATGGACCGCATCCTCATCCTGCACGCCGACCACGAGCAGAACGCCTCGACCTCCACCGTCCGCCTGGCCGGTTCGTCGGGTGCCAACCCGTTCGCCTGCATCGCGGCCGGCATCGCCTCGCTGTGGGGCCCTGCCCACGGCGGCGCCAACGAAGCCGTGCTGAAGATGCTGACCGAAATCGGCGACAAGAAGAACATCCCCGAGTTCGTGAAGCGCGCCAAGGACAAGAACGATCCGTTCCGTCTGATGGGCTTCGGCCACCGCGTCTACAAGAACTACGACCCGCGCGCCAAGATCATGTCGAAGACCTGCCACGAGGTTCTCGACGAGCTCGGCGTCCACAACGAGCCGCTGCTCGAGATCGCCATGGAACTCGAGAAGATCGCCCTCGAGGACGAATACTTCGTCGAGAAGAAGCTGTACCCGAACGTCGACTTCTACTCGGGCATCATCTTCCGCGCCATGGGCATCCCGGTGAGCATGTTCACCTGCCTGTTCGCGCTCGCCCGCACGACCGGCTGGATCGCCCAGTGGAACGAGATGATCGAGGACCCGCACCAGAAGATCGGCCGTCCGCGTCAGCTCTACACCGGCCACACCAAGCGCGACTTCGTGCCCATGAACAGCCGCGGCTGAGACCGGGACCGGCGGACCGACGTCCGCTGAATGCGAAAACGGCGCGGGAGGAAACTCCCGCGCCGTCGTCGTTTCAGGGGCCGGATGGCCGTCGCCCGATCAGGTCAGGCGGCCGTCGTTCAGCCGCACCGTGCGGTCCATGCGGGCCGCGAGATCGGGGTTGTGGGTGGCGATGAGGGCCGCGAGCCCTTCTTCACGCACCAGATGAAGAAAGCCGCCGAACACGTGGTCGGAGGTGTGCGGATCGAGGTTGCCCGTCGGCTCGTCCGCCAGCAGCAGCTTGGGCCGGTTGGCGAGCGCGCGGCAGATGGCGACGCGCTGCTGCTCGCCGCCCGACAGCTCCGCCGGCCGGTGGCTCGCCCGCTTGGCGAGGCCCATGCCGTCGAGCAGCATCATCGCCCGTTCTTTCGCCTTGCCGCGGGAGACGCCGGCGATCATCTGCGGGATCACCACGTTCTCCACGGCCGAGAACTCCGGCAGCAGGTGGTGGTACTGGTAGACGAAGCCGAGGTGGCTGCGCCGCAGGGCCGTGCGCTTGTCGTCGGACAGGCGCCCGGCCTCGGTGCCGGCGATGGCGACGGAGCCGCTGCTCGGCTTTTCCAGCAGGCCGCAGATCTGCAGCATGGTGGACTTGCCGGAGCCCGACGGGCCGACCAGCGCCACGATCTCGCCCTTGGCGATGCTGAGGTCGATGCCGCGCAGGACCTCCAGCGTCTCGCCGCCCTGCTTGAAGCTGCGGCGGACCTCCGCCAGGCGCAGTGCGGGGTCACTCATAGCGCAGGGCCTCCACGGGATCGAGGCGCGCGGCGCGCCAGCTCGGGTAGATGGTGGCGCCAAACGACAGGCCGAGGGCCATGAGCACCACCGACAGCACCTCGTTCCAGTCCATCTCCGCCGGCATGTGGGCGAGGAAGTAGATCTCGGCCGAGAACAGCTCGGTGCCGGTCAGGCTCTGCAGGAACTGGCGGATTTCCTCGATGTTGGCTGCGAAGGCGACGCCGAGGCCGAGGCCGCCCAGCGTCCCCGCCACGCCCACCGAGGCGCCGGCCATGAAGAAGATCCGCATCACCGACCCGCGCGAGGCGCCCATGGTGCGCAGGATGGCGATGTCGCGCCCCTTGTCCTTCACCAGCATGATAAGGCCGGAAATGATGTTGAAGGCGGCCACCAGGATGATGAGCGTCAGGATCAGGAACATGACGTTCCGCTCCACCTGCAGCGCATTGAAGAAGCTGGAGTTGGTGCGCCGCCAGTCGAACAGCCGGTACCCGGGGCCGAGCTCGCCGGCGATGGCCGCCATGGCGCTTTCGGTGCGGTCGGCGTTGTCGAGCACCACCTCGAGGTGGGTCACCGCCTCCGGCTGCTGGAAGTACACTTGCGCCGCCGCCAGCGGCATGAACACGAAGCTGCTGTCGTATTCGTACATGCCGACGTTGAAGATGGCGCCCACCTCGTAGCCGCGCACCCGCGGTACGGTGCCGAAGGCGGTCACGTTGCCCTTTGGGCTGATGAGCGACAGCTTGTCGCCGAGGCGCAGGCCGTACTTTTCCGCCATGCGCTGGCCGATGAGGATCTTCTCGTCACCGAGGTCGGCGAGCGAGCCCTGCACGATGTTGTCGGCGATGATCTTGCGCTGGGCCAGGTTCTCCATGGCCGCGCCGCGCACGATGGCGCCGCCCGACTGGCCGTTGGCGGTCGCCATGACCTGGCCCTCGATCATGGGTGTCACGGCCACCACGCCGGGCAGGCCCCGGATCTCGCCGGCCGCGCCTTCGTAGTCGAAGAAGTTGGGGCCGTTGGAGAACACCGTCACATGGCCGTTGAGGCCGAGGATGCGGGTGAGCAGCTCCTGGCGGAAGCCGTTCATCACCGCCATGACGATGATGAGGGTGGCGACGCCCAGCGCGATGCCGAGCAGCGAAAACCCGGCGATGACGGACACGAAGCCCTCGCGCCGCCGCGCCCGCAGGTAGCGGAACGCCATCATCCGTTCGAAGGCGGAAAACACCATGCCTGTCCTTATTCAGCCGCACCGACGGGAAGTGGAACCACCAAGACACCAAGACACGAAGGCAGATGTGTGATCGTCACGAGCCTTCCGGGCGGCCGGTGGCACGGCGCCCTTGGTGTCTTTGTGTCTTGGTGGTTCAAGAGTCCACTCACCCGGCGAAGCGGGAGACCACGGCGTCGAGCGGCAGTTCGCTGCGTTCGCCGGTCTTGCGGTTCTTGATCTCGGCGATGCCGGCCGCCACGCCCTTCGGCCCGACGATGACCTGCCACGGCACGCCGATCAGGTCCATGTCGGCGAACTTGGCGCCGGCCCGCTCGTCGCGGTCGTCGTACAGCACCTCGACGCCGGCGGCGTTCAGCGCCGCGTAGAGGTCGTCGCAGGTCTTGGTGCAGGCGGCGTCGCCGGCCTTCAGGTTGATGAGGCCGACCGTGTAGGGCGCCACGCTCTCCGGCCAGATGATGCCGGCGTCGTCGTGGCTCGCCTCGATGATGGCGCCGAGCAGGCGGGAGACGCCGATGCCGTAGCTGCCCATGTGCACCACCACCTCGTCACCGTCGGGGCCGGTGACCACGGCGCCCATGGGCTTGGAGTACTTGGTGCCGAAGTAGAAGATGTGCCCGACCTCGATGCCGCGCGCGTTCACCACGTCGCCGGCCGGCTTCTCGTCCTTCTCGGGGTCGTACTTCTCGTCGGTGGCGGCGAACAGGCTGGTCCACTCGTCGACGATGGGCTGCAGGTCGCCGTCGTAGTCGACGTTTTCCGGGATGGGCTTCTGCAGCAGGGCGTTGTCGACATAGACGCCGGACTCGCCGGTTTCGGCCAGCACGATGAACTCGTGGCTGAGGTCGCCGCCGATGGGGCCGGTGTCGGCCTGCATGGGGATGGCCTTCAGCCCCATGCGAGCGAAGGTGCGCAGGTAGGCGACGAACATGCGGTTGTAGGACTTGCGGGCGTCTTCCTTGCTCAGGTCGAAGGAATAGTTGTCCTTCATCAGGAACTCCCGGCCGCGCATGACGCCGAACCGGGGCCGCACTTCGTCGCGGAACTTCCAGTGGATCTGGTAGAGGTTGGCCGGCAGGTTCTTGTAACTGCGCACGTTGTTGCGGAAGATGTCCGTCACCACTTCCTCGTGGGTCGGGCCGTAGAGCATGTCGCGCCCGTGGCGGTCGGTGATGCGCAGCATCTCCTTGCCGTAGTCGTCGTAGCGGCCGCTCTCGCGCCACAGGTCGGCCGACTGGATGGTCGGCATGAGGACTTCCTGGGCGCCGGCGGCGTCCTGTTCCTCGCGCACGATCTGCTCCACCTTGCGCAGCACCCGGTAGCCGAGCGGCAGCCAGTTGTAGATGCCGGCGGCGTGCTGGCGGATCATGCCGGCGCGCAGCATCAGGCGGTGCGAGACGATCTGCGCCTCGGACGGGGTCTCCTTGAGCGTCGGCAGGAAATAGCGGGACAGACGCATGCAATCCTCGGATGGCAATGGGAAGGCGCGACCGAAGGACTCGGCCGGGCAGGCTGGGCCGCACTCTACCGCGCGCCCTGCCCCGGGGCAACAGCACGCGGCACCCTCACTCCAGACCCCCAATGGGGCGGAAATGCGGGCGGTCAGCGCTGCATCGAACGCTGCCGCGCCGCCTGCCGTTGCGCCTCAAGCGTGCGGCAGGCCTCCCGCAGTTCGCGCTGGACGGAGGGTTCCATGGGCTCGCCGTTCCAGTAGGCCTGCCCCTGGTAGATGGTGACGGCGCCCAGCACCGTCTCGGCCTTGATGGCACCGCGCGCCGCCTCGGGCACCCGCTCCTGCAGCCGTTCCGCCAGGTCGAGGGAGAGGTAGAAGGAAATCTCCTCCGGCAGGTCGATATTGTAGCCGCCGCCGACGTCGGCCGGCGCCACCGCCCGCCCCCGCGCGTCGACGCCCGGCTGGTACTCGACGCCCGGCGGCTGGCGGTAGGCGATGCCCTGGTCGATGCGGGAACAGTCGAGCGGCGTGATGGTGATGCGCAGCGGCCCGTCCTCGGTGACGGTCACCTCCGCCGCACCGGCGGCCCCCACCGGCAGCGCGAGTCCTGCGAGCACCGCGAGCGTCGCCCTCATCCCGCCACGCGCCATCGTCGTCACCCCTTCAATCCGGAACCGTCCGCGCCAGTCTGCGTGGCGCTCCCTTAAGGAAGGGTTGCGGCGGCGCCCCCGCAACCCGCGACGACGGAGGCCCCGCCCCTTGCCTCTTCGGGCTCGCCCTGGATCGTCGTCCCCGCCTTCGCCGCACCCCCGTTCGCCTACCTGCGAGAGCCGAGCCGACACCCGCTCGCGCAATGATGCGTCTACCCCTGAAGAGGTATGGTCATTTCATGTCGATTTCAGGGTGACACACGCCTGAAAATTTCATATCTTCCATCTCGTTCGAACAAGGGCTGCAACGGCTCAGGTTTAGGGAGGACGCCGCGACAGCGGCCGGCGCACCGCGCCGAACAAGGACGCCGCAAAGGCGCAAGGCCGGAGCCCGGGAGGTTCCGGCCTTTTTCAATGGGTTCGCGGCGGTTGTTGAACCACCAAGACACCAAGACACCAAGAGGCCGTGCAGGTTGCGCCTCCGCCTGAGTCGCGCCGCCGGCAATGATGAGACGGGGGCTTGAAGCCCGTGGGCCTGCCGCCCCGCTCGGTCGCCTTGGTGTCTTGGTGTCTTGGTGGTTCACCCCTCCACCCGCCCCCACGCCGGACCCGCCTCCCGGATGCGCTCCATGACCGGGCAGTCCGGGCGATGGGCGCCGGGCAGCCAGCCGGTGCTCATGAGGAACTCGTTCACCACCTCGCCGCCCATGAACTTGAAGGTCTTGCGGAACAGCTTCACCCAGTCCTCCTTCGGCAGGGGGTGATGCGTGTCGATCCAGGCGGCGAAGCTGCCGTGCTCGGCCTGGATCACCAACAGCCGGCGGGCGTTCTCGATGGTGGCGTCGATCTTCAGGCGGTTGCGGATGATGCCGGCGTCGGCCAGCAGGCGCTCCCGGTCCGTGTCGTCGAAAGCCGCCACCTTCACCGGGTCGAAGTCGGCGAAGGCGGCGTTCAAGGCCGCCCGCTTCTTCAGCACCAGCAGCCACGACAGGCCGGCCTGGAAGACCTCCAGCGACAGGCGCTCGAACAACACCCGGTCGTCGGAAACGGGGAAGCCGTACTCGCCGTCGTGGTAGGGCGCGTGGAACGGATCGTTCGGCGCGACGTCGCAATACCAGCTCATGCAGGTTCCCCTCGTTGGATCGATCTTCAGTCAACCCTCTGGAAATGCCCGCGTCCAGCGCCAAACCGCCCGCCGCCGAGGGGGCCGGCGCCTCATCCATGCGGAGGCGTCGCGCACTCTCCCGGATGAAGACGAAGCGGCTTAACCCCCGCGGCGTACCCACCCAAGCGGAATAGGCCGCCCCAGGGGCGGGTGCTACACCGGGTCCACCTCGTGCAACGGCATCCAGGGGAAGCGCGCATGTCCGCGATCAGCAAGATCTCCGTCATCGGCCTCGGCTATGTGGGGCTGCCGCTCGCGGTCGCCATCGCCCGCCACGTCCCGGCGACGGTCGGCTTCGACATCGACGGCCGCCGCGTCGCCGAACTGCAGGCCGGCCACGACCGCACGCGCGAAGTGGACGACGAGGCCATGCGCGCCACCACCCTGCGGTCGACCACCGATGCCGAGGACATGCGCGGCAGCGACATGTACATCGTCACCGTGCCGACGCCCGTCGACCAGTGGAACAAGCCGGACCTGGAGCCCGTCCGCAAGGCCTGCCGCACGGTCGGCGAGGTGCTGGAGCCCGGCGCCACGGTGGTGTTCGAGAGCACCGTCTACCCCGGCGTCACCGAAGACCTGTGCGGCCCGCTGCTGGAGCGCTTCTCCGGCCTCGTGTGCGGCCGCGACTTCTTTCTCGGCTACAGCCCGGAGCGCATCAACCCCGGCGACCGCGAGCACACGGTGGAGCGCATCACCAAGGTGATCGCCGGCCAGACGCCCGAAGTGACCGAGCAACTGGCGCAGGTCTACGGCAGCGTCACCACCGGCGGCGTGTTCCGCGCGGCGTCCATCAAGGCGGCCGAGGCGGCCAAGGTGATCGAGAACGCCCAGCGCGACATCAACATCGCCTTCATCAACGAAATCACCATGATCTTCCAGCGCATGGGCCTGTCCATCCACGACGTGCTGGAAGCCAGCGCCACCAAGTGGAACTTCCTCAAGTTCCAGCCGGGCCTGGTCGGCGGCCATTGCATCGGCGTCGACCCCTTCTACCTGGCCGAATGCGCCAGCCAGCTCGGCCACCACCCGGAGATCATCCTGTCGGGCCGCAAGGTCAACGACGCCATGGGCCACTACATCGCCGACCGCGTCATGGACCACATGGGACCGGAGAAAGAGAACGCCCGCGTCCTGGTGCTCGGCCTGACCTTCAAGGAGAACGTGCCCGACCTGCGCAACACCCGCGTGGTCGACATCGTGCAGAAGCTGCGCGCCAAGGGGCATCTGGTCGACGTCCACGACCCGCTGGCCGACACCGACGAGGCGGCGCGCTACTACCAGATCGAGCTGAAGCGCAGCCTCGACGGCCTCAGGGGCTACGATGCGCTCATCGGCGCCGTACCGCACGACGCCTACAAGGGCTTCTCGTCGGATGTGTTCGACCGGCTGGTGAGCCCCGGCGGGATCATCGCCGACATCAAGGGCATGTGGCGCAATCTGGTGCTGCCCACCGGGCGCCTCGTCTGGCACCTGTGACGCAGTCCGGCGCGGCCCTGCCCGGCTACTCGCCGAGGGCTGCCAGCGGCAGATCGTCGTTGGAGGCGAGCTGCTTCTGCGCCGTGAACAGCTGCAGGAAGCCGTCGGGCGGCAGCGGCTTGGCGAACAGGTAGCCCTGCCCCGTGTGGCAGCCGTTGTCGCGCAGGAAGGCCGCCTGATCGCGCGTTTCGATGCCTTCCGCCACCAGCTTCATCTCCAGCGAGCGTGCCATGGAGATGATCGCTTTGGTGATGGACATGTCGTCGGCGCTGTCGGGGATGTCCTTGACGAAGGAGCGGTCGATCTTCAGCTCGTCGATGGGGAAGCGCTTCAGGTAGCTGAGCGACGAATAGCCGGTGCCGAAGTCGTCGATGGACAGCGTGATGCCGAGGCCCTTCAGCGCCCACAGGGCCTGAATGGCCTCGTCGGCGTTTTCCACCAGCATGGACTCGGTAAGTTCCAGCTCCAGCAGTTCGGCCCCGACGCCCGCCTCTTCCAGCGCCAGCATGATCTTGGCCGCCAGCTGAGGCTCGCGGAACTGGCGGGCCGACAGGTTGACGCCGACGCGGATGGGCGGCAGGCCGGCCTGCATCCACAGGTCCAGCTGACGCAGCGACTGCTTCAGCACCCATTCGCCGATGGGCACGATGAGGCCCGTCTCTTCCGCCACCGGAATGAACTCGACCGGCGACACGAAGCCGAGGTCGGCGGACTTCCAGCGCAGCAGAGCCTCGCAGCCGATGATCTCCTCGCTCGCGAGGCTGACCTTGGCCTGGTAGTGGACTTCCAGTTCCTGGCGTTCCAGGGCGCGGCGCAGGCCGTTCTCCACCTGCAGGCGACGCACCATGTCGGCCGAGAGCTTCTCGGTGTAGAACTGGAAGTTGTTACGGCCCTGCTTCTTGGCGAAGTTCACCGCCGTATCGACGTGCTTCAGCAGGTTCGCGATGTCCTCGGAGTTTTCCGGGTACATGACGATGCCGATGGAGCCCGAGGTGTAGATCTCCCGTCCCTCGATTTCGAAGGGTTCGGCGAGGCGGTCGAGCAGCGTGTCGGCGATGGCGGAGGCCTCCGTCGGGCCTCCGACGCGGCTCAGGATTACCGTGAACTCGTCGCCGGACAGGTGCGCCACCGTATCGCCCGGCCGCACCGCCGCCTCCAGCCGCCGCCCCACCGCCTGCAGGACGCGGTCGCCCATGGGGTGGCCGAGGGTGTCGTTGATGTTCTTGAAATGGTCGAGGTCGATGAACAGGATGGCGACGTGGTGGCCCTCGTCGTCGGCCGCTGCCACCGCCTGCTCCAACCGATCCTGGAACAGCGCGCGGTTGGGCAGGCCGGTCAGGTGGTCGCGGGTGGCGAGGTAGCGCAGCCGCTCCTCCTGCGCCCGGCGCTCGGTGATGTCGCGCAGCACGCCGATGAACAGGCGCGATTCGCCGAGCAACAGCTCCGACAGGGCCAGTTCCATGGGGAAGGTGGAGCCGTCCTTGCGGCGCCCTTCCACCACGCGCCCCATGCCGACGACGCGGCTCGCGCCCGTACTGATGTAGCTGCGGATGAAGCCGTCGTGCTGGGCGCCGATGTGGGCCGGCATCAGCATGTTCACCGAACGGCCGACCACTTCCTGCGGCTTGTAACCGAAGATACGCTCGGCGGCGCGGTTGAAGGTCTCGATGATGCCGCGGCTGTCGATGATGACCAGGGCGTCGACCATGGTCTCCATGATCTTGCGCAGCCGTTCCTCGCGCTGGACGATGGCGCGGGTGGCGCGCTGCCGCTCGGTGACGTCGCGGGCGACCAGCATGACGGCCGGCTTGCCGTCCTCGGTCTCGAAGGGCGTGGCGGCGACTTCGGCGTCCACCGGCAGGCCGTCCTCGCGCACCATCTTCATGGGCACGCGGGAGCGTTCGCGCACCAGGATGTCGAGGCCGTGCTCGACGATGGGGCGGTAGTGCGGCGCCACGAATTCCTTGAACATGCGCCCCACCGCCGCCTCGGGGTCGGCCAGGCCCAGCATGTCGGCGCCGGCGGGATTCACCAGTTCGATGCGGCCGTCGCAACAGACCGCGATGCAGTCCGGCGCCAGGTCGATGAGGTGGGAATAACCGCTCTCGCGCCGCCCCATGGCCTGCAGGCGGCTCATGTCGAGCATGCCGTCGACGATCTGGACGAGCGCCTCGGCAGCCTTGTGGATGTGGTCGACGTAGCCCTTGTACTGCGGATGCGGAAGCGGCCCCTGGATCTCCGAGGTGATCATCTCGGCGAAGCCGCGGATGGTATTGAGCGGCGTCCGCACCTCGTGGCTCAGCGCGCGCAGCAGCGCCGACTTGTCCTCGTCGGCCTTCTCCGCCCGGTCCTTGGCGGACTTCAGGGCTTCCGTCTGCTGGTGGACGTCGGTGATGTCCTGCCCGACCAGGGCGACGCCGTGGTCGATGCGGCTGGCGGTGAAGCGGACCCGGAGCGGCAGGCCGCCGCCGGCCGGCGTCACCGTCACCTCGATGTCGGGCGCAGCGCCCGTCGCCTCCGCCACCCGCAGCTGGTCCAGCACGCCGGCGTCGACCAGCGCCGGCAGGCATTCCCGCAGGCCCCGCCCGGCCAGTTCGCGCGCATGCCGGCCGAGCACGGCACCACAGGCGGCATTGCCGAGGCGGAAGATGAAATCGGTGACGGTGCCGAGGGCGTCGCGGTGTGTATCCAGCAGGCAGACCACCGCCGCCATGCTGTTGAGCAGCCCTTCCATCAGGCCGCCGTCGGCGTCGCGGGCGGCGTTGAGGCGGGCCCGCCGCTCCATGGCATAGGTCAGGCTGCGGGCCAGGCGGTCGGTGGTGAGTTCGTTCTTCGTCAGGTAGTCCTGGGCGCCGGCGCGCAGGGCCTGGGTCGCCGTCTCCTCGCCGTCGACGCCGGTCAGCACCACCACCGGCAGGCTGGGCGCGAGGGCCACCATGCGCTTGACCGTGTCGATGCCGCCGCTGTCGGGCAGGCCGAGGTCGAGCAGCACGGCATCCACCGACGTCTCCGCCAGACGGTCGTGGGCATCCGCCAGGGTCCGCGCATGCAGGACCGTGAAGCCCAGTCCCTGGGCACAGGTCAGCAATCCGCGGATCAACTGCGCGAATACCTGATTGTCCTCGACGAGGAGTACGGTGGTCATGCTCTTCCTGCCCGCCATGCCGACCCTGATCGGCATGGGTGACACAATAGCGTCAAAAGACCTAGAATCCCAAGCCTATTACACTTTTCGTCGTATTGACCCCACTGCATCGGCGGGCATGGCTGCGAGTAGCATCCAAGGCGCCGGGCGAACCACGCCGCGGTGTCAGGCGGTGCGCCCGGACAGGCGGGCGGCGGCGCGGGCGCGACCCATGAGCGGCAGCAGGCCCTTGAGTTCCGGCCCATGGTCCAGCCCCGTCAGCGCGAGTCGCAGCGGCTGGAACAGCGCCTTGCCCTTGCGGCCCGTGCGCGCCTTCACCGCGCCGCTGAAGGCGCTCCACGTCGTCGCGTCCCACGGTTCGGCCGGCAGGTCGGCGACGGCGTCGGCGGCGAAGGTGCGATCCTCGTCGGCGATGACCGGAGTCACCGGGCCGACGACCACCCGCCACCACTGGTACGCATCGGCGAAACGGGCGATGTTGGGGCGCACGACCTCCCAGAACGCCTCCGCCTGGGCGGTGGCGACGCCCAGCGCCACCAGACGCGGCCCGGCGGCGCTGAACGGCATGCCGTGCAGCACGGCGGCGTTGAGGCTGCGCAACTCTGCCGGATCGAAGCGCGCGGCGGCACGGCCGAAGCGGCCCATGTCGAAGGCCGCCGCCAGTTCCGCCAGCCCCTGCACCGGCACCACCGGGTCGGCGGTACCGAGGCGGGCGAGCAGCGCGGCCACGGCCGCCGGCTCGATGCCCTCGGCCCGCAGATCGGCCATGGACAGGCTGCCGAGGCGCTTGGACAGGCCCTTCCCTTCGGCGTCGACCAGCAGCGGCAGGTGGGCGAAGCGCGGCGGCTCCGCCCCCAGCGCGCGGAACATCTGGATCTGCACCGCCGTGTTGGTGACGTGATCCTCGCCGCGCACCACGTCGGTGATGCCCATGGCGACGTCGTCCACCACCGACGGCAGCATGTAGAGGTAGGTGCCGTCCTCGCGCCGCACGACGGGGTCGGAGATGCTGCCGGCCTGGTAGTGGCAGGCGCCGCGCACGCGGTCGTCCCACGCCACGTCCTCGGCCTCCAGCAGGAAGCGCCAGTGCGGCCGGCGCCCCTCCGCCTCCAGCGCCGCCCGCTCCGCCTCGCTCAGGCGCAGGGCCGAGCGGTCGTAGACCGGCGGCAGGCCGCGGGCACGCAGGCGGTTGCGCTTGAAGTCCAGCTCCTCGGGCGTCTCCCAGCAGGGGTAGATGCGCCCGGCCGCCCGCAGCCGCTCGAAGGCGGCGTCGTAGGCGTCGAGGCGCTGCGACTGGAAGTGTTCCTCGTCCCACCGCAGGCCGAGCCACGTCAGGTCGCGGCGGATGCCGTCGACGTATTCGGGGCGGGAGCGGTCGGCGTCGGTGTCGTCGAACCGCAGGACGAAGGCACCGCCGGCCGCGCCATGGGCGAGCAGCCAGTTGACCAGCGCCACACGGACGTTGCCGACGTGCAGGTCGCCGGTCGGGCTCGGCGCGAAGCGTACGCGAAGGGTCATGCTTTCCGGTGTCTCGGGACGCTGCCGCGGGATGCGGCGGCCGTCACTTGTAACGGTTGGTGATGGGGTAGCGGCGGTCGCGCCCGAAGGCCAGCCGCGTGATCTTGACGCCGGGCGGCGCCTGGCGGCGCTTGTACTCCGCCCGGTTCAGCAGCGTCCAGACCTTCTCGACCACCTCGGCGTCGTAGCCGTCGGCCACCAGCTCACGCACGCCCTTCTGATCCTCGTTGAGGCCGCGCAGGATGGCGTCGAGCACGTCGTAGGGCGGCAGGCTGTCCTCGTCCTTCTGGTCCTCGCGCAGTTCCGCCGACGGCGGCTTGGTGATGACGCGGTCGGGCATGACCGGGCCGTCGGGGCCGAGCGCGCCGGCCGGCTTGTGGGCGTTGCGCCAGCGGCAGACGGCGAAGACGTCGGTCTTGTAGACGTCCTTCAGCGGGTTGTAGCCGCCGTTCATGTCGCCGTAGAGGGTGGCGTAGCCGACGCTCATCTCCGACTTGTTGCCGGTCGAGAGAACCATCGGGCCGAACTTGTTGGACAGCGCCATCAGGATGACGCCGCGGGTGCGCGACTGAATGTTTTCTTCGGTGATGCCCGGTGCCGTGCCCCCGAACAAGCCGCCGAGCATGGCGTCGAAGGCCTCCATGGCCGGGCCGATGCCGACGGTGTCGTAGCGGACCCCCAGCGCCTGGGCGATGGCGCCCGCGTCCTCCAGGCTGTGGGTGCTGGTATAGGGCGACGGCATCATGACGCAGCGCACCTTCTCCGGCCCCAGGGCGTCGACCGCCACGGCGGCGGCCAGCGCACTGTCGATGCCGCCCGACAGCCCGAGGATGACGCCCGGGAAACCGTTCTTGCCCACGTAGTCGCGGGTGCCGAGCACCATGGCGTTGTAGATCTCCTCGCAGCGGTCGAGCTGCGGCTCGATGCGGGCGGAGTCGACGTTCCAGGTGCCGAAGCGGGCGCTCTTGGTCCACTGCGTGAGCAGGTCGTCCTCGGCCCACCTGGCGGCGCGGGCGGCCAGGGCGTAGTCGGCGTTCACCACGAAGCTGCCGCCGTCGAACACCAGCTCGTCCTGGCCGCCGACCTGGTTGACGTAGACCAGCGGCAAGCCGGTTTCCGACACGCGGGCGACGGCGTGGTTGAGGCGCACCTCGTGCTTGTCGACCTCGAAGGGCGAGCCGTTGGGGACGATCAGCATGTCGGCCCCCGTGGCGCGCAGATGGCCCGCCACGTCGGGATACCACATGTCCTCGCACACCAGGACGCCGAGGCGCAGGCCCTTCCAGGTGATGGGCTCCGGCAGCGGGCCGGGCACGAAGACGCGCTGCTCGTCGAAGACGCCGTAGTTGGGCAGGTGGCACTTGGCCCGCACCGCCTGCACGCCGCCGTCGGCCAGCAGCAGGACGGCGTTGACCACGCCCAGCTCCATGCGCCACGGCGCGCCGATGAGGATGGCGGGGCGGCCGATGGTTTCCTCGGCGAGCGCCTCGACGCCGCGCTCCACCTCCTCCAGGAAGGCACGGCGGTAGACCAGGTCCTCCGGCGGATAGCCGCAGATGCTCAGTTCCGGCGTCACCACCAGGTCGGCACCGGCCGCTTGCGCGCGGTCGAGGGTGCGGCGGATGAGCTCCACGTTGCCGGCGATGTCGCCGACGGTTGGGTTCATCTGCGCCAGCAGGACGGACAGGCGGGCGGCGGCGGCATCGGTCATGGGACGCGGACCCCAGGGAAAGACTGGCAGGGAAGCTATGGGCGGCGCTCGTTCGTGTCAACGCCGGGGCGCGGCGGCGGGATCTGTCGCGACGACGGGCGGCGCCAACCCTGGACTTTCGTCGCATGCGGTTCAGGCTATCGCCCCTGCGGCCAAAGCCGTGTAGGCTGCCCGTAATAACCCTAAATTCCTGGTGGAGACCGTCCATGGCCGCCGTGCCGTCGCCCGAGGGGCTTGCCGAGGAGCGCGGGTGCCCGCTTTCCATGAACCGCCGCCTTCTGACGGCCTTCCTCGACCACCTGCAGGTGGAAGCGAGCGGCGGCCCCGACGACGGCTGTTTCGACATGCTGCGCCTGCGCCGGCTGGCCGAGAGCTTCCTCGCCGATACCCGGGTGGCGACGCCCGCCCCGGCCGACTGCCTGCGCCTGCACGACACCATCCTGTGGGAAGACCGTCGCTTCCGCACCTTCGAACGCCTGCTGACGCGGCGCTTCAGTCACCTGTTTCCCAAGCGCTTCGGCGACGACGGCACCGCCTCCGGCGCGGCGCCCCTGTCGCGCCGCCTCATCCCCGGCTTCATGACGGCGCTCACCATGATGGTCGGCGTCGAGACCATGGAGCGCTGCAGCCGCACCGCCGCCACCATGCTCGCCCGTCATCGGGAGGAGCGCCTCGGCCTCGTGGAGTGGAGCGACCTGGCCGCTTCCGACGACGCACGGGCGCTGGTGGCCGAGGTGCTGGTGGCCTGTGCCCGGCACTTCCGGCCCTACGCGCGCCGCCGCGACTGGCTGTGCCTGGTCATCAACAACCACCTGACCGCCCCCCTGCGTGAGGACCGCGATCCGGCCTGGCGCTGCACCCCGGAGGCGGTGGACGCCATGCTGCGCGCCCTCTACGAGCCCTTCCGCCTCGCCCTGGCGAGCGATGGCGGCCTCGGCCTGCGCGAGCGTTTCACCGAGGCCGACATGGCGGCAGTGCAGGATCTGCTGGCGGATGTCGGGCACCCGGCGATGCAGCCGGCCTGAGCGCGACGGCGGCTGCTGGCGCCCCGTTCATTCGAACGGCGTATATGGCCGCCGCCATTGCTAAACCCCAGGGCGAAGGGATCGCATGTCCTGGGGGATCATTTCATGCAGACCGTACCGTTCCGCCCGGAGTTGGGCGTTTCCGGCCCATGCGCCGCCCACATCCGCGCCTTCCTGAGCCGCGCCGCCGCCGCCGCGGCAACCGAGGGCGACGGTGCCACCGTTTCGCTCGCCACCCTCGCCCGGCTGGCCGCCGACCTCGCCGACGAGATCGGCGACGGCAGCACCGCCCTGTTCGACGCCAGGCGTCACATGGCCTTCGAGCGCGTGCTGGCCCGCGCCTTCGCCGACCTGCTGCCGCACCGCCCCGGCGACGACGGCCGGCTGCACGGCGCCCCGCTGTCGCGCCGCCTCATCCGCGGCCTCATGAAGGCCCTGACCATGATGGCCGGTGAAGAGCACATGGCGGAGCGTCGCCTGCTGGCCGCCAACCTGCTGACCGCTCACCGCGCCCGCACCGCCGGCAACACCGACTGGGACGTCCTCGCCCGCGACCCGCTGATGACGCGCCTCGTGCGCGCCACCCTGATGGGCGCCGCCGAGCACTTCGGCGACTTCGATCGGCGGCTCGACTGGCTGTGCATGGTGATCGACAACCACCGGCCGCCGCGCTACGAGGAAGACGCCGAACCGGACTGGCATTGCACCCCCGACCGCGCCGTCCTGCTGCTGGACGCCCTCTACGGCGACCTCTGCCTGACGCTGGCCCAGCCCGGCGGGGAAGGCCGCCTGTCGGAGGACTACGGCGGCGAGGCGGTGGCAGCGCTGCGCGCCCTGCTCGGCAATCTGGCCGCGCGCCGCGACGTGCCCGGCGCCGCCGCCTGAGCAGCGGCGGCCTCAGACCAAGCGGCCCTCGTGGCGCAGCAACCAGGCCTTGCGATGCAGGCCTCCCGCATAGCCGGTGAGCGTTCCGTCGGCGCCGGTGAGGCGGTGGCACGGGATTACCACGCTGATGGGGTTGAGCGCATTGGCCCGGCCCACCGCCCGCGCCGCCGTCGCCGACAGCCCGAGCCGCGCCGCCATGGCTCCGTAGGTCAGGCGCTCGCCCGGCGGCACGGCGCGCAGGCCGCGCCACATGGCGAGTTGGAACGGCGTACCCACGGGCGCCACCGGCACCCCGTCCAAGGCCGCGATTTCCCCGTTGAAGTAGCGCGTGAACCGGTCACGAAAAACCGCAGGAACATCAAGCTCCTGCGGCTTGTTCTTGAATGCCTTGCCGATCAGCCCGTCGAGGCGAAGGCCGCTGTCGGCGAAGTCCGCGACCACCAGCGCTGCGCCGCTCCAGGCGACGACGAGATCACCCAGCGGCGTCGGCAACCGGCCGACCCCGACGACCGCGCTGGCGGCCTCAGCGGCCGTTGCCGTTGCCGTTGCCGTTGCCATTGCCGGCGGGCGTGCGGGCGCGGTCGCGCAGCAGGAACTCGCGGCCCACCTTCACGCGCGATTCCCCGTCGTACTCGACGATGTCGGCGGTGGCGTAGGTTTCGCCCCATTCGCTCGGCAGGTAGCTGCCGGTGCCGATGACGTCGATGGGCGCGTTGGCGAGCGCCATCACCTGGCACTTGGCCGGCGAGAAGCCCGACGACGCGACGATCTTCACATTGGGGAAGCCGGCGGCGTTGAGCCGTTCGCGCGTGTACCAGATGGCCGCGGCCGAGACGCCGGTGCCGATCAGGTGCTTCAGCTCCGTCTCCGTGCGGTAGCCGCGGATGGCCTTGGGCGCGTTGCGCTCCAGCACCTCGTAGCTGGCCTGGGTGTCGAGCCCTTCCACGTACCTGCCGCCGTGGGTATCGAGCCGCACGCCGATGCGCCCCTGCGCCGCCAGCTCGGGGAAGCGGCGGCAGACGGCGAGGCTGTCGGTGATCTCCTGCCCGAAGTAGTCCACGAGCACGATGAGCATCTGCTCCGGGAAGGTCTCGTGGAACATCTCGGCGGCGCGCACCGTCGAGCCGGCATAGCCGATGAGGGCGTGCGGCATGGTGCCGCGGCCTTCGTTCTCGCCGAAGAAATGGGCCGTGGCGTCGGTGGCGTTGCCGACGAAGCCGACGGCGTTCACCCGCCGCCGGGCCGCCGCGCTGCCGACCGAGGCCGCATAGGCCATCAGCTCGGCCATTTCCGTGCCGGCGCAGTGGCGGGCGTCCATGGCGAGAAAGGCGACGTGCGGCAGTTCCTCGCACATGGCGTGGGCGTTGTAGGCGGCGACGCAGGCAGCGCCCAGCTTCTGCAGGAAGATGGTTTCCAGATCCACCAGCGCCGCGAAGGAGCCGCGGATGTAGATCATCGGCTCACCAGCGCCGACCCATTCGCCTTCCTTGTAGCGTTCGTCGATCGCCACCGTCTGGCCGCGCTGCGTGGTGATGTGGCGCAGCCACTCGCAGGCGAGGCGCCCGGCGTAGAGCACCGGGCGACGCATGAAGACCGCGTAGACCACCTGGGCGTCGCCGAACTTCAGCACGACGTCGCGGGTGCGGCGGAAGTACTTGTCGGTCCAGCTGGGCAGGTCGTCCAGGCTGGGCCACAGGGCAACCGGATCGGGCTGAGTGCCGTCCATTCCGTCCTCCGGAGGCCGGCGCCGGCCGCCGCGCGATTACTGCGCGGCGGTGGCGGCGGCGAACTGCTGCGACCGTTCTTCCTTCAACGCTTCGGCGATGAGGAACGCCAACTCCAGCGACTGGCTGGCGTTGAGGCGCGGGTCACACAGCGTGTCGTAGCGGTCGGCGAGGCCGGCTTCGGTGATGGCCTGGGCGCCGCCGATGCATTCGGTGACGTCGCGGCCGGTCATCTCGAAGTGGACGCCGCCGCCGTGGGTGCCTTCCATGCGGTGGACGGCGAAGAAGCCGCGCACTTCCTCGAGCACGCTGTCGAAGGAGCGGGTCTTGTAGCCGCTGGACGCCTTGATGGTGTTGCCGTGCATGGGGTCGCAGGCCCACACCACCTTGCGGCCTTCGTTCTTGATGGCGCGCACCAGCGCCGGCAGCTTCTCCTGCACCGTCTCGGCGCCCATGCGGACGATGACGGTCAGGCGGCCCGGCTCGTTCTTCGGGTTGAGCGCGTCGCACAGGCGCAGCAGGTCGTCCACCTTGGTCGACGGGCCGGCCTTGCAGCCGATGGGGTTCTCGACGCCGCGCAGGAATTCGACATGCGCCTCGTCCGGGTTGCGGGTGCGCTCGCCGATCCACAGCATATGGGCCGAGCAGTCGTACCACTTGCCGGTGGTGGAATCGACGCGGGTCAGCGCCTGCTCGTAGGGCAGCAGCAGCGCTTCGTGGCTGGTGTAGAAGCTGGTCTCGCGCAGCTGCGGCACGCGGTCGGCGGTCAGGCCGCAGGCCTCCATGAAGGCGAGGCTTTCACCGATGCGGTTGGCCAGTTCCTCGTAGCGCGGGCCCTGCGGGCTGTTGCCGACGAAGCCGAGCGTCCACTGGTGCACCTTGTGCAGGTCGGCATAACCGCCCGTCGCGAAGGCGCGCAGCAGGTTGAGCGTGGCGGCCGACTGGTTGTAGCCGCGCACCATGCGCTCGGGATCGGGCACGCGGGCTTCGGCGGTGAATTCCGGGCCGTTGACGATGTCGCCGCGGTAGCTCGGCAGCTCGACGCCGTCGATCACCTCGGTGGGGGCGGAGCGCGGCTTGGCGAACTGGCCCGCCATGCGGCCGACTTTCACCACCGGGCAGGAGGCGCCGAAGGTGAGCACCACGGCCATCTGCAGCAGCACGCGGAAGGTGTCGCGGATGCCGTCGGCGGAGAAGTCGGAGAAGCTCTCGGCGCAGTCGCCGCCCTGCAGCAGGAACGCCTTGCCTTCACAGACCTCGGCCAGCGCCTTCTTCAGGTTCCGCGCCTCGCCGGCGAAGACCAGCGGCGGCATGGCCCGCAAAGTGGTTTCGGCAGCGGCCAGACGGTCGGCGTCGGGATAGACCGGAACCTGCTGAATCGGCTTGCTTCTCCAGCTCTCCGGCGTCCAGGTCCCAGGCATCTCGCAATTCCCTTACGCAATACGCACGCGCGTGTTCATGGAAGGAACCCGGTATACGACGCGGGCGCACCGATTGCAACGATTCGGGACCTACGGAACCGGCCACCGCCGCGGCTGCGGTCGATCTCCTTTTGTTCCCCACGACATCGCGCGCAGGATCAGGCGACGAGCGCCGTCGCGATCACCGACCACAGGTAGATGACGCCGAGCAGGGACAGCAGGGCGACGGTTTCGCGGAACAGCACGGCGAAGGACATGGCAGGTCTCCTCTGTGATGGTTCAGTTCGCGGAATGTTCCCGTGAGCGAATGAGAACACACGTGGAACACGGCGTCAACCCGCTCTTTTCTCGCACCGCCGCCCGGCCTATATTCGCCGCCATGACCGACCATATCCTCCCGCCGCGCCGCGTCGACCGCCGCCTGTCCGTCGCCCCCATGATGGACTGGACCGACCGCCACGACCGCGCCTTCCTGCGCTGCCTCACCCGGCGCACGCTGCTCTACACCGAGATGGTGGTGACCGGCGCCATCCTGCACGGCCGCGACCCGGCGCGCTTCCTCGATCACAGCGCCGTCGAGCATCCGCTGGCGCTGCAGCTCGGCGGGTCCGATCCGGCGGAGCTGACGGCCTGCACCCGCATCGCGGCGGAGTGGGGTTACGAGGAGGTCAACCTCAACTGCGGCTGCCCGTCGGACCGTGTCAGCGCCGGCCGCTTCGGCGCCTGCCTCATGGCCGAGCCGCAGCTGGTGGCCGAGTGCCTCGCCGCCATGCGCGAGGCCGTACCGGCCGACGGGCCGGAGGTGACGGTCAAGCACCGCATCGGCATCGACGACCTGGACGGCTACGACCACCTGACGCGCTTCGTCGATACGGTGGCCGGCGCCGGCGTGCGGACCTTCGTGGTGCACGCCCGCAAGGCTTGGCTGAGCGGCCTCAGCCCCAAGGAGAACCGCGAGATCCCGCCCCTGCGGCACGACGTGGTGCACCGCCTGAAGCAGGATTTCCCGCACCTCGAGATCGTCCTGAACGGCGGCATCCGCTCGGTGCCCGAGGCCCTGACGCACCTCGGCCCGACCGACGGCGTCATGATCGGCCGCGCCGCCTACGAGACGCCGTGGATCCTGCACGAGGCCGACCGGCGGGTGTGGGGCGACCCGGCCCACGAGCCGGAGAGCCGCCACGCCGTCGTCCGCCGCTTCCTGCCCTACATCGAGGAGCAACTGGCGGCGGGAACGCACCTCAAGCACATGACGCGCCACATCCTCGGGCTGTTCCAGGGCTGCAAGGGCGCCCGCGCGTGGCGCCGCCACCTGTCGGAAAACGGCCCCCGCCCGGGCGCCGGCCCCGAGGTGGTGGAACAGGCCCTCGCGCTGGTGCCGGAGGAGTCCGCCGCGGCGGCGTGACATAGGAACGGCACACGCCGTTCATCGGCCCCACCGATTAAATATTGCCAGCATCGTTTGCCCCTGGGATATGGTAGCACCGCAACTGCCATTCTTGGGGGAATATCGAATGTTCGTTCGTGCCGCACTCGCAGGCCTGTCGCTGGTCACCTTGGGCGCCTGCTCCACCATCGTCGAGGGGTCTTCCCAGAATGTCACGGTCATGACCGACCCGTCTGGCGCGTCCTGCCGGCTGGAGAGCAACCGCGGGATCGTCGGCATCGTCAACCCGACGCCCGGGTCGATCCAGCTGGAGAAGTCCAAGGACAACGTCACGGTGCTGTGCGAGAAGGAGGGCTACCAGCCCAGCGCCGGCACGCTGGCCAGTTCGTTCGAGGGCATGACCTTCGGCAACATCATCTTCGGCGGCATCGTCGGGGTCGGCATCGACGCCGCCTCGGGCGCCATGAACAAGTACCCGCCGAGCGTCACCGTGCAGCTCGCGCCGGTGTCCTTCCCCAGCGCCATGGCGCGCGACGCCTTCTTCGACCAGAAGATCGCCGCCCTGCGCGTGCGGCACGAGCAGACGAAGGCGACCACCGCGTCCCAGTGCAGCGCCGACGAGAACGCCTGCAAGAGCCGCCTCTCCGCCCTCGACCGGATCCTGGACGCCGACGTGGCGGATCTGGAACTGAAGCGAGCGAACGCCCGCGTCGACGGCGCCTGATGCCTTGCGGGGTGCGGTGGATCCTTCCGCCGCGCCCCCTGCCCGCCTCAGGCGTGGCGGATGGTGCCGAGGAAGTCGCGGACCCGCAGGTCCAGTTGCGCGGCGTCGTCGAACAGGCTTTCCGACGCCTGCTCCAATACGGTCGCCGCGGTCCGCGTGCGGTCGGCCTTCACGCTCACCCGCTGCACCGCCGCGCTGACGTGCTGGGTGCCCGTCGCCGCCTCCTGGACGTTGCGGGCGATCTCGTTGGTGGCGGCGGACTGTTCCTCGACCGCCCCGGCGACGGCGGTGGCGTAGGTTTCGGTTTCCTCCACCAGCGACGCGACCTCGCCGATGGCGGCGGCCGAGTGCTCCACCGCCTCGCGAATGCTCTTCACCTGGTCGACGATCTCGTCGGTTGCCCGCGCCGTCTGCGACGCCAGGGACTTCACCTCGTTGGCGACGACCGCGAAGCCCTTGCCCGCCTCGCCGGCGCGGGCGGCTTCGATGGTCGCGTTCAGGGCCAGCAGGTTGGTCTGGCTGGCGATGTCGGTGATGAGGGTCACCACCTCGCCGATGCGCCCGGCGGCGCTGTTGAGGTACTGCATGCGCTCCACCGCCGTGGCGGCGTCGGTGGAGGCGGTGCGGGCGAGGTTCGAGGTCTCGCCCACACGGCGGCTGATCTCGGCGATGGAGCCGAACAGCTGCTCGGCGGCGGAGGCCACCGTCTGCACATTGGTGGTCGCCTGCTCGGCGGCGGCGGAGACGGAGACGACTTCCTCCGACGTGTCGGCGGCGTCGCGGATCAACTCCACCGCGTGGTTCTTGGCGGTCTCGGACGCACCGCGGAAGCCGGCCACCAGGCCGCCGACCGCCGTCTCGAAGTCGTCGGCGAGGCGCTGCATCAGCGCCTTCCGCTCGGCGGCGGCGCGCACCTCGGCCTCCTTCTGCTCGGCTTCCAGGCGGCGCACCTCCGTCATGTTCCGCCGGAACACGTCCATGGCGCCGGCCATGCGGCCGATCACGTTGCGCCAACCGTGGGCCGGAACGTCGCCGTCCAGATCGCCTTCCGACAGCCGCGTCATGGCCGCACCCATGCGCGTCAGCACCGACGACAGCTGCATGGCGATGACGGCCAGCAGGGCGCCCACCACCAGCGTCACGCCGGCAATGGAGCCGGTGATGAGGCGCCCGGTCAGCACCTCGTTCTCCGCCTGCTGACGGCCGGCTTCCTGCGCCGCCGTCGCCGCCCGCTCCGCCAGGGCGTCGAGCTGCGGCAGCAGCGACTGCAGGATGTCCTGCAGCGCTGCCGCGTCGGCCTCCACCATCAGGCGCCCCTCGGCGAAGTCCGCGAAGCCGCGGCCGTAGGCGGCGAGCAGATCGCTCATGTCCTGCCGCGCCTGAAAGGGCAGCGACGCCGCCGCCAGGGTCGCCGCGAAGGCCTGCACGCCTTCGGCGTGGCGCTCGATGTACTTGGGGTCGAGGCGCAGCATGAAGTCCTTCTCGTGCCGGCGCAGCATGAGCATGTCGACCTGCAGCCGGGTCGTGTCGTCGGAGGCAGCCTCCGTCAGGCGCTTCTCGATGGCGTGCACGGAACTGCGCAAGGCGCCCTGCAGCCCCTGCGTCTCGTCCAGGCCGAGGGTGCGGGCGTGGTCGGCCAGCTTGGCGAACGCAGCGCGGAAGTCGCCGAGACGCTTGGCGGCCGCTTCGGCGTCGCGCCGCAGGTCGGGATCGTCGACGGCCGAGAGGGCCGAGCCCGCGGCCTCGGTCCACCGGCGGAAGGCGTCGATGTCCGACGTGTTGCGGTACGCCAGGAAGTCCTTCTGCGCCGTCTGGGCGCGCAGGGCGGCGGCGGCGGCATTCTGAACCGACTGGAGATCGCCGACCACCGCCGCCTGCCGAGCGCGGACGTCGGCGGCCCGGTCGGCACTGAACCAATAGATGGCGGCCACGGCAGCGAAGCCGGCGAGAACGGCCACACCGATCAGACCCAACTGGGTCCGCAGGTCGAGCTTCGCGATGGTCATGGAGTTCCCCTCGTGCGCGAACCGACCGCCGCGCACAGGGCACGGCAGCGGAACAAAACTGTAATCTTTCGGTCTTACCCGATCGGACAGGGTCGGCACGAGGAGAAAAGAGGGCCGCCTACGCCGTAAGGATGAATCGCCGATACAATCCGTGAATTGGGCAGACAGGGCCCGCACTGCCGAAGAGGGTATGAACGCTGGGGGCGAGACGACCCGACCCTACTCGATCACCAGCTGCACCCAGTCCGACGCGAAGCGCGTCACGCCCAGGTTGACCGGCCGGCCGTCGTGGTCGACGTCGAGGGCTTCCGTCACCAGCACCGGCCGGTTGCGCGGCTGGTGGAGGATGTCCGCTTCGGCGGCGGTCGGCATGCGGGCGACGACACGGGTCCACCGGCGGGTGTAGTCCGCGACGCCGTAGCGGGCCAGCGACTGCGTGATCGACTGGGTCTCGCGGAAGGCGATGTCGAAGCCGGGGAAGCGGTCGGCCGGCAAATATTGCGTCGAGAACGAGATGCGGCGCGCATCGGCCATGCCCACCGTCTCCAGCACGATCACCGGCGCACCGCGCCGCAAGGACAGCGCCTCGGCGACCGAGCCGTCGGCCTCGCCGGCTTCGGCGCGGACGAATTCGTGGCCGGCCTCGCGCCCCACCTTCATGAGGTTGGAGGCGAACCGGGTGCGCTTGCCGACGGCGTAGTCGATGACGTGCTCGTGCACGAAGGTGCCGCGCCCCTGCTCCACCCGCAGCAGGCCCTTTTCCTCCATCTCCGCCAGAGCCCGACGCACCGTGTGGCGGTTGACCTGGAAGCGCTCGGCCAGCTCGAACTCCGTCGGCAGGCGTTCACCGGGCTTCACCGCACCGTCGGCGATCTCGCGCTCCAGCACCTGCTGGATCTGGCGCCACAGGGCCACCCCGGCGCCGCGGCGGCGGTCGATGCCGTCGTCCATCGCTCTGTCTCCCCAGAGATTTCAAGGTTTTCGTCATCGAAGTTTCACCGGATGCGCCCTTGCCGCCTCCGGTTGGCGCGGAGTATAAAAGGCTCAGATATAGACGTCTAGACAAATTTTCTGATTGTCGAGGATCACGATGACGACCGACGACGTCGCGGCCCGGCAGCGGTGGATGGGCATCCTGGCCCGCACGCCCCTGCCCCGCCTGGAAGAGGCTTTCGCCGCCCTGCCCGAGCCGCCGGCCTACGAGGCCCTGCGGCGGCCGGAAATCGGCTCCGCCCTGGTGCGCGCCCGCGCCGGCGGATCCGGCCAACGCTTCAACATGGGCGAGATGACGGTCACCCGCTGCTCGGTCCGCACGGCCGAGGGGGCCGTCGGCCACGCCTATGTGGCGGGCCGCTCGCGCCGCAAGGCGGAACTGGCGGCGGTATTCGACGCCCTGCTCCAAACGCCGCGCCATCGGCGCCGCCTGCTGAACGACCTGATCGAGCCGCAGGCCGAGGTGCTGGCCGCCGCCCGCGCCGCCACAGTGGCCGAGGCCGCCGCGACGCGGGTCGAGTTCTTCACCATGGTGCGCGGGGAGGATTGACCATGACCGCCGCTGCCGACCTCCGCCCCGGCCTCGCCGACCCGGTGCTCGACGGGCAGGCCGTGTTCCGCACGGTGCTGAAGGCCCTGTCCTTCCCCGGCCGCATCCAGCCGCTGCCGGTGGCCCTGACGCCGCCGCCACCGCTGAACCCGGCCGCCGCCGCCGTGCTGCTGGCGCTGGCCGACCTGGACGCGCCGGTGTGGCTCGACCCGGCGCTGGATACGCCCGCGGTGCGGGCCTGGCTGCGCTTCCACGCCGGCTGCCCCATCGTCGAGGCGCGCTGGCAGGGCGCCTTCGCCGTCGTGCCCGCCGATGGCGAGATGGACGGCTTCGCCACCGGCACGCCCGAGTTCCCGGAAACCTCCACCACCGTCATCGTGCAGGTGGCGGCGTTGACCGAGGACGCCGGGCCCACCCTCACCGGCCCCGGCATCGCCGACACCGCGCGCGTCTCCGCCCCCGGCCTAGCGCCGGAGTTCTGGCCGGCGCTGGCGGCCAACGCGGCGCTGTTCCCGCAGGGGATCGACGTCATCCTGGCCGCGCCGGACCGCATCGCCGCGCTGCCGCGCACCACCCGCATCACGGAGTGACGCCATGTACGTTGCCGTCAAGGGCGGCGAGCGCGCCATCGACAACGCCCATCGCCTGCTCGACCACGAGCGGCGGGGCGATGCGGCGGTGCCCGAACTCAGCCTCGCCCAGATCAAGGAACAGATGACGCTGGCCGTCGACCGCGTCATGACCGAAGGGTCGCTCTACGACCGCGACCTCGCCGCGCTCGCCATCAAGCAGGCGCGCGGCGACCTGATGGAGGCGATCTTCCTCCTGCGCGCCTATCGCACCACCCTGCCGCGGCTGGCGGTCAGCGAGCCCATCGACACCGCCCGCATGACGGTCCGCCGCCGCATCTCGGCCACCTACAAGGACCTGCCGGGCGGGCAGGTGCTCGGCCCGACCTTCGACTACACCCACCGCCTGCTCGACTTCCGGCTGGCCGCCGAGACCGACGCGCCGCCGCCCGAGCCGGAGCGCGCCGAGGCGCGCCAGGACGAGACGGTGCCGCGCGTCACCGACCTGCTCAACCACGAGGGCCTGATCGAGCACGAGAGGCCGGCCGACGCCGCCCCCGTCGGCGACATCACCCGCGAGCCGCTGTCCTTCCCCGCCGGCCGCGACGTGCGCCTGCAGACCCTGGCGCGCGGCGACGAGGGCTGGCTGCTCGGCCTCGCCTATTCCACCCAGCGCGGCTACGGCCGCACCCACCCCTTCGCCGGCGAGATCCGCATGGGCGAGGTGGCGGTGGAGATCGTGCCGGAGGAGCTGGGTTTCGCCATCGACATCGGCGAGGTCACCGTCACCGAATGCCAGATGATCAACCAGTTCAAGGGATCGAAGGCGGCGCCGCCGCAGTTCACCCGCGGCTACGGCCTCACCTTCGGCCACGGCGAGCGCAAGGCCATGGCCATGGCGCTGGTCGACCGCAGCTTGCGGGCGGAGGACCTGGGCGAGGATCTGGTGGCCCCGGCCCAGGACCAGGAATTCGTCCTGTCCCACTGCGACAACGTGGAAGCGTCCGGTTTCGTGCAGCACCTCAAGCTGCCCCACTACGTCGACTTCCAGGGCGAGCTGGTCACCGTGCGGACCTTGCGCAAGGATCACGACAAGCGACAGGAGGCTGCCGATGCGGCCGAGTGACGACACCCTGGCGGGCTACAACTTCGCCTACCTGGACGAACAGACCAAGCGCATGATCCGCCGCGCCATCCTGAAGGCGGTGGCGATCCCCGGCTATCAGGTGCCCTTCGCCGGGCGCGAGATGCCCCTGCCCTATGGCTGGGGCACCGGCGGCATCCAGGTGACCGCCTCGATCATCGGGCCGGACGACACGCTGAAGGTCATCGACCAGGGCGCCGACGACACCACCAACGCCGTCTCCATCCGCCGCTTCTTCGCCACCGTCGCCGACGTGGCCACCACCGAGAAGACGACGGAGGCGACCGTCATCCAGACCCGCCACCGCATCCCGGAAAAGCCCCTGACCGAGGACCAAATCCTGGTCTATCAGGTGCCCATCCCCGAGCCGCTGCGCTGGATGGAGGCGCGCGAGACCGAGACGCGCAAGATGCACGCCCTGGAAGACTACGGCGTCATGCACGTGAAGCTCTACGAGGACATCGCCCACCTCGGCCGCATCGCCACGTCCTACGACTACCCGGTGAAGGTGAACGGCCGCTACGTCATGGCGCCCTCGCCCATCCCCAAGTTCGACAACCCCAAGATGGACCGCATGCCGGCGCTCCAGCTGTTCGGCGCCGGGCGCGAGAAGCGCATCTACGCCGTGCCGCCCTACACCCGCGTCGACAGCCTCGACTTCGAGGACCATCCCTTCGAGGTGCAGACCTGGGACCACGCCTGCGCCTTGTGCGGGTCCACCGAAAGCTACCTGGACGAGGTGGTGATCGACGACCAGGGTGGCCGCATGTACGTCTGCTCCGACACCGACTTCTGCGGCGACCGTCAGGCTGCCCAGGCGCAGGAGGCCGCGGAATAATGCCCTTCGACCAGAACACCGCCACCCCCGGCGACGAGCGCCCCCTGCTGCGCGTCGCCGGTCTCGCCCGCCACTACGGCGACCGCATCGGCTGCACCGACGTCTCCTTCGACCTGTGGCCCGGCGAGGTGCTGGGCATCGTCGGCGAGTCCGGCTCGGGCAAGACGACCCTGCTCAACACCCTGTCGGCCCGCCTGGACCCCACCGCCGGGCGGATCGAGTACCAGACCCGCGACGGCGAGGTGGTGGACGTCTACGGCCTGTCGGAGCCGCGCCGCCGCATGCTGGTGCGCACCGAATGGGGCATCGTCCACCAGAACCCGCGCGACGGGTTGCGCATGGCCGTCTCCGCCGGCGCCAACATCGGCGAGCGGCTGATGGCGCTGGGCGCCCGCCACTACGGCGGCATCCGCGACCAGGCCATCGACTGGATGGGCCGCGTCGAGATCAAGGAGGAGCGCGTCGACGACCTGCCGCGCACCTTCTCCGGCGGCATGCAGCAGCGCCTGCAGATCGCCCGCAACCTGGTCACCGGCCCGCGCCTCATGTTCATGGACGAGCCGACGGGCGGCCTCGACGTCTCGGTGCAGGCGCGCCTGCTCGATCTGCTGCGCACGCTGGTGGGCGAGATGGGGCTGTCGGTGATCCTGGTCACCCACGACCTCGCCGTCGCCCGCCTGCTGGCCCACCGGCTGATGGTCATGAAGGACGGCCGCGTCGTCGAGCACGGCCTGACCGACCAGGTGCTGGACGACCCCCACCACCCCTATACCCAGCTGCTCGTCTCATCCGTGCTGCAGGTCTGAGGAGCCTTCCATGTCTTCCCCCATCATCGAAGTGCGCGACCTCTGCAAGGACTTCGTCCTGCACACCCAGGGCGGCGTGCGCATCCCCGTGTTCAACGGCCTGTCGCTGGCGGTCGGGGCCGGCGAGTGCGTCGGCCTGCACGGGCCGTCGGGCACCGGCAAGTCGACCCTGCTGCGCTCGCTCTATGCCAACTACAAGCCCGACACCGGGTCGGTGCTGGTGCGCCACGGCGACCGCCTCGTCGACATGGCGACGGCCGAACCGCGCGACGTGCTGGCGGTGCGCAAGCATACCCTCGGCTACGTCAGCCAGTTTCTGCGCGTCATCCCGCGCGTCCCGGCGCTGGATGTGGTGGCGGAGCCGCTGAAGCTGCTGGGCACGTCGGAGGCGGAGGCGCGGGAGAAGGCCGGCGGCCTGCTCGCCCGCCTGCGCATTCCGGAACGCCTGTGGCATCTCGCGCCCGCCACCTTCTCGGGCGGCGAGCAACAGCGCGTCAACATCGCCCGCGGCTTCGTCGTCGACTATCCGGCCCTGCTGCTGGACGAGCCGACGGCGTCGCTCGATGCCGCCAACCGCGATACGGTGGTGGCGCTGATCCAGGAGGCCAAGGCGCGCGGCTGCGCCGTGGTCGGCATCTTCCACGACGCCGATGTGCGCACCCGCGTGTGCGACCGTCTGTTCGAAATCGAAGGATACCGTCATGCCGCGTGACCAGCAGAGCGGAAGCAGCAAGACCATGAGCCAGGAGATGATCCTCACCAACGCCCGCGTCGTCTGCCGCGACCGGGTGATCGAGCAGGGCACCGTGGTGGTGCGCGACGGCCTCATCGCTGAAGTCGCCGAGGGCGTCTCGGCGGCGCCCGGCGCGCTCGACCTGAGCGGCGACCACCTGCTGCCCGGCCTGATCGAAATGCACACCGACAACATGGAAAAGCACTTCGTGCCGCGCCCCGGCGTGCTGTGGCCGTCGCCCATGGCGGCCATGCTGGGCCACGACCTGCAGGTGGCGGGTGCCGGCATCACCACCGTGTTCGACGCGATCTCGGTCGGCGAATACGCCGAAAAGGGCCCGCGCCGCAACATCCTCGCCCAGTCCTTCGCCGCCGTGAAGCACGGCCGCGCCGAGGGTCTGACCAAGGCCGACCACTACTTCCACATGCGCTGCGAAGTCTCCGACCCCTGCGTCATCGAGATGTTCGAGCCCTACGCCCACGAACCGCTGGTGCGCCTCGTCTCGGTCATGGACCACACGCCGGGCCAGCGCCAGTGGACCGACGTGTCCAAGTTCGTCCAGTACAACAAGGGCGAGAACTGGTCCGAGGCCGAACTGCAGGCCAAGCTCGACCGCCTGCGGGCGGAGCAGGAGAAGTACTCCACGAAGCACCGCCGGCAGGTGGTGGAACTGGCCCGCACCCACGGCATCCCGCTCGCCAGCCACGACGACGCGACGGAAGACCACGTCGCCGAGGCCATCGCCGACGGCGTCGTCATCGCCGAGTTCCCCATCACCATGACCGCCGCCGTCAAAGCCCGCGAGGCCGGCATGAAGACGGTCATGGGCGCGCCCAACGTGGTGCGCGGCGGCTCGCACTCGGGCAACATCTCCGCCGTCGACTGCGCGGCGGAAGGGCAGCTCGACGGCCTGTCGAGCGACTACGTGCCATCCTCACTGCTGTTCGCGGCGTTCCTTCTCACGGAGAAGCTGGGCATGCCGCTCCATGACGCGGTCGCCAAGGTCTCCGACAACGTGGCGCAGATGGTCGGTCTGCCCGACCGCGGCCGCATCGCCGAAGGCCTGCGCGCCGATCTGGTGCGCGTCACCCACACCGAGCATACTCCGGTGGTCCGCGAGGTCTGGGTCACCGGCAAACGGGTCTGCTGATGGAGCATACGGAGCTTTCCGCCTGGCGTTACGCCCTCTACTTCGCGCCGTCGCCGGACGAGCCGCTGGCGCAGATCGCGCGCCGCTGGCTCGGCCGTGACTGCCGCACCGGCGCGCCCGTCGAGCAGCCGCGGGTGGAGGGCGTCAGCCCGGACCGGCTGCGCGAGATCACGGCCGACGCCCGGCGCTACGGCTTCCATGCGACGCTGAAAGCGCCCTTCCGCCTGGCGGAGGGGCGCGACCCGACCGAACTGCGCCGGTCCTTGCGGGAGTTCACCCTGGTCCGCCATCCCTTCACGGTGCCGAGCCTGGTGCTGACCTCCAGCCTCGGCTTTCCCGCCCTGGTGCCGGAAGAGCCCTGCGCGGCGCTCGACCGCCTGGCGGACGACTGCGTGCGCGCCTTCGACCTGTTCCGCGCCGCCCCCTCGGCCGAGGAGATCGCCCGCCGCAAGGCCCGCAACACCCGCCTGACGCCGCGCCAGCTCGACCACCTGAAGCACTGGGGCTACCCTTACGTCTTCGAGGACTACCGCTTCCACATGACGCTCGGCGGGCCGCTGCCGGACGAGGACGAGCGGCACGCGGTCATGGCGGCCCTGGCCGACGAGTTCCGCGACTGCCTCGGCAAGCCGCTGCACGTCACCGCCGTGTGCCTGTTCATCGAGCCCGAGCCCAACGGCGACTTCCGGTTGTTCTGTCGCGACAAGTTCGGCTGATCGTATTATCGAACGCTGAATTACACCGCGGATATACGAAATCACCCTTCAGCTTGATGGGAATACGCCTATTGTCGTATCCCATGACGAAGGATTGGCCTCGCCTGCCTGCCGCCAGCCATGGCGGGGCTCGCGAGGGTTTGGGGAAGGGAATTTTCAGCGTGAAGACGTTCCGTATCATGACCCGGTTCTGGCTGATCGTGGCGACCGTGGCCGTCGGCATGACGCTGCTCATGGGCTACGGCCTGTGGCAGCTGCGCAGCTCGCTGGTGGAGCAGGAGACCAACGGCCTGCGCCAGGTGACCCAGGCCGCCCGCTCGCTGGTCGACGACTACATCGCGCGCGGCAAGGCCGGCGAAATGACGCCCGAAGAGGCCAAGAGCCAGGCGCTGGCCTCGCTCGCCACCTACCGCTTCGGCGACGACGGCTACTTCTACGCCTTCGACCGCAAGGGCGTGTTCCAGATGCACGCGCTGAAGAAGGAAATGGTGGGCAAGGAGCTCATCGACCTGAAAGACCCGAACGGCACCTTCATCGTGCGCGAGATGATCGGGCAGGCCGACAAGACCGGCGAAGCCGTGGTCGACTACATCTGGCCGAAGCCGAGCATCGGCGGCAACGCGCCGAAGATCGGCTTCGCCATCGAGATCCCCGAGTGGAAGCTGTTCATCGGCACCGGCATCTACGTCGACACCATCGACGCCAAGTTCTGGGGCGTGGCCGGCCCGTACATCGCCATCGCGCTGGTGATGCTCGGCATCGTGGTCGGCATCGCGCTGTGGATCAGCCGCTCCCTCACCGGCCCCATCGGTGCGCTGACCGGCGGCATGCGGGCGCTCGCCGCCGGCGACCGCGCCATCACCGTCGCCTATGCCGACGAGCAGAACGAGCTGGGCGACCTCGCCCGCGCCCTGCAGGTGTTCAAGGACGCCGCCATCGAGCAGGACCGCCTGACCGCCGCCCGCGCCGCCGAGGCCGAGCAGAAGATCGCCCGCCAGGAGCAGGTGGCCAAGCTGACCGCCCGCTTCGACCAGACGGTCATTCGCCTGATGGGCACCGTGGAAGGCTCCATCGAGAGCCTGCGCAGCGCCGCCTCCAGCCTCGACACCGGCGCGGCCCATACCGCCGAGCGCTCCACCCGCGTCGCCTCGGCGTCGGAACAGGCCTCGGCCAACGTGCAGACGGTGGCGACGGCGGCCGAAGAGCTGTCGGCGTCCATCCAGGAAATCACCCGTCAGGTGTCGCGCTCGTCGCAGATCGCCGCCGAAGCGGTGGAAGAAGCCCGCCGCACCGACGGCATCGTCCGCGGCCTGGCCGAGGCCGCCGGCAAGATCGGCGAGGTGGTGAAGCTCATCACCGACATCGCCGAGCAGACCAACCTGCTGGCCCTGAACGCCACCATCGAAGCGGCGCGCGCCGGTGAGGCCGGCAAGGGCTTCGCGGTCGTCGCCAACGAGGTGAAGTCGCTCGCCAACCAGACGGCGCGGGCGACCGACGAGATCGCCGGCCAGATCGGCGCCGTGCAGCAGACCACCAGCGAGGCCGTGAAGGCCATCGAAGGCATCAGCGGCACCATCGTCGAGATCAACGAGATCGCCGCCGCCATCGCCGCCGCCGTCGAGGAACAGGGGGCCGCGACCGGCGAGATCAGCCGCAACGTCCAGGAAGCCGCCCGCGGCAGCCAGGAAGTGACGGAGAGCATCGCCGCCGTCTCGGAAGCGACGGAAGAGACCAAGTCGGCCGCCGGCGCCGTCAGCTCCGCCGCCCACGAACTGGAAACCGAAGCCGACACCCTGCGCCGCGAGGTCGAGACCTTCCTCGACGCCATCAAGGCCGCCTGAACCGGACGGCGCGCGGCGGTTGCCCGCGGCACCCGTCAGGCGCTAGAGTAGCGACGGCGCGGACCCCCATGGTCCGCGCCGTTTCCTCTTGGAAAACAAGGTCATGGCCAAGCCGCCCCGGTTCCTTTCGCGCATCGTCGACAAGGTGGTGCCCGACGTCATCAAGCGCCTGGTCGAGGACGACCCGGCCGATGCCGCCGCGCCCGCCGCCGACGGGCAGCAGGCCTCCGCCTTCGACGACGAGCCACCCGAGATGACCCTCGAGGACATCCTGAAGGAGGACATCGGCGCCTTCGGCGGCAAGATGCACATCATCTCACTGGTGGAATTCAAGGAAGCCATCGGCTCGGCCAAGTGGCTGAAGCTGTCGCGCAACATCATGCTCATCGCCGAGGGCGTGCTGCGCTCGCGCCTCGGCCATGCCCATGCCTACGCCCAGCGCGGCACCGACATGTTCGTGCTGGGCTTCCGCGGCCTGTCGGAAGGCGAGGCGAAGAACCGGGCCATCATGGTGGCCGAGGAGATCGGCGGCCGTCTCGCCGGCGCCAACTTCGGCGGCAAGCAGGCGCTGGTGCGCGTCGCCGAGATCGACCCCGAGGCGCTGCTCGGCGGCGACGGCGGCCTCGACGAGGACGCGCTGCACGCCGCGGTCGCCGGCGGGCAGGCGGTCGAGCCGGCGGCGCCCGACTCGCAGGCAGCGCATCACTTCTGGGAAACCCGCCCGCCGGAGAAGAAGCCGCAGCGCCTGCTGCCGACCACCGACCCCACCGCCCTCGGCCAGCCGGAGCGCCGCCACTGGCACCAGGCCGCCCTGCCCGACCGCGAGGCGAGCCGCCGTAGCTGGGCCACCTCGGGCGCCGGCGCCGACTACGACGAACAGCCGGCGGAAACCGAGGACCCGGTCCTGGCCGCCGCCCGCGAGGCCGCACGCACGCCCAAGTGGGAACCCATCGTCAAGCCGTTGAGCGAGGCCGAGCGTCGCCACTTCGAGGAGATGCACGGCGGCCTGCTCGCCACCCTGTCGCCGCAGGACTATCTGAAGCGCGGCGGCCTGGACAAGACCGACGACACGCCGGCGCCCCTGCCGCCGCCGCCCGAGGAACCGGAGCCGGAGGTGGACGAAGCCGCCAAGGCGCCCGCCGGCGTGCAGGTGTCCCTGCGGCCGTGCTGGACGGCGGCGACGGAGGCGGTGGACTGCTTCCTGCTGCGCCCGGTGCTGGTCGGCGGCTCCATCCCCGCCGGCGAGACGCGCGAGCCGGCGTCGCTGCACGATCCCCTCATCGCCACCAAGGCGGCCGAGGCGCTCATCGCCATGGCGGCGGCCGGCACCAAGGCGGTGCTGGTGGTGCCCCTGCACGCCGTGTCGCTGGCCGGCGAGCGACGCGCGGATGTGCTGAAGGCCCTGTCCGGCGCGACACAGAGCCAGCGCATGCTGTCGCTGCGGGTGGAACTGGTCGGCATCACCGCCGGCACCAAGCCCGCGACCGTGCTCGCCGCCGTGCAGGCCCTGCGGCCGGTCGTGCGCGAGGTCGCCCTGCGGACCAACCTGTTCGACCCGAGCCGCGCCGTCTTCGGCATCAAGGGCGTGCTGGTGGGGTCGGACCTCGACAGCGTGCCGGCCGCCCACCGCCAGCCCGAGCGGCTCGGCCCCGGCCTCAAGACGCTGGAGGAAAAGGCCCGCCTCGGCGGCGCCTCGGGCACCTTCGTGTGGGGCCTGCGCAAGCGGCAGGAGATCGGGGCGGCGCTCGACCACGGCATCGGCCAGATCGGCGGCAGCGCCTTTTCCAAGGACATCCCCCTGCCCGGCCGCCTGGTGCGCCTGCCGCGCGCCAAGCTCGTCGGCAGCGCCTGATCCCGGGCACGGAAAAGGCCGCCCTCCCAGCCGGGAGCGGCGGCCTCGTCGCGGCACCGGACGGGCGTCAGGCCGGGCCGGCGTACTCGAAGCCGGCGTCGTCCACCGCCTTGGCGACGGCGACGTCGTCGGGGCCGTTCTCGACCGTCACGCGGGCGGTCGACAGGTCGATGGTGACCACGGCATCGCCCTTCTGCGCCTTGATCGCCTGCTCGACGGAGCGGGCGCAGCCGCCGCAGGTCATGCCCTTCACGGTATAGCTCTTGCTCATGGGTCGGTTCCTCTGCTGACCTTGTGGGCCGAGAGTGCACCTTCCCGCTACTGGAAGGTCAAGCCCTGGAGCCGTTTGCGCTCTGTCGCCGTCGCGCCAGTGCTGCGTTCACGCGCCACGCTGGCTCCCGCGCCTGACCGGCGCGGGGCGCAGTCGCGCCCCTGGCCGCGGCTTCCGATCTCGTACGATCGGAAACCGCTCTACCCCTGGCCCATGCGCTTGCGCACGATGGCCGACAGCGGCACCAGCACCAGGCCCTTGTCCTCCAGCGTCGGCAGCCACTGCTTCAGCGCCCGGTATGTGGCGTCGTGCGGGTGGCCGATGGCGATGGCGTAACCCACCTTGCGGGCGACCTTCTCCGTTTCCGCCAGCTGGTGGAGGATGGCGGAAACGGTTTCCGTATTGTCGAGGAAGATGTGGCGCTCGGCGAAGGGGATGCCCGCCTGTTCCGCCAGCCGGGCGCCCACCGACTTGGGGGAGGTCTTGCTGTCGAGCCACAGCAGGCCGCGCGACCGCAACTCGTCGATGACGACGCGCATGCCCTCGCTGTCGGCGGTGAACTTGCTGCCCATGTGGTTGTTGATGCCGACGTAGCCGTCGAACTGCTCGAAGCCGTGGCGCACGCGGGCGCGCACCTGCTCGGGCGTCATGCTGGTCTTCAGCACGTCGGGGCCGCTGTCGATGGCGCCGTTGAGCGGCTCCATGGGCATGTGGATGATGAGTTCGTGGCCCGCCGCCCGCGCCGCCTTGGCCTGGGCGCGGACGTTGTCGGCATAGGTCATCCAGGCGGTGGTGAGCGGCCCGGGCAGGCTGACGATCTTTTTGGCGCCTGCCTTGTCGACGCCCAGGTCGTCGATGACGATGGCGATCATGGGCCGGCCGTTGGCCGCCGGCGACGGCACGGCGTACTTGACCCACGGCGCCTCGCCATCGAAGGCCTTGGGCGCCGGCTGGAACACCGCCCGCGGCGGCACCGGCAGGGCGGCCACCTGCGTTTCCGGCGCCGGCGCGGCGGCGGGCACCGGCGGCTTGGTGCGCGGCGTGACGACGGCGGGCGGGGACACCGCCGGCGAATGGGCCGGCGGGACTTCCGTGAAGCCGGAGTTGGCGTGGGCGTAGTCCAGCGCCTCGGTCGAGGTGACGGCGGGCGTCGACGCTTCGACCGGAGCGGGTGCCGCGGCGGGCGCCGGAGTCGGCTCGGCCGGCGCGGGAGTGACGGCGGAAGGGGCCGTCACCTTGGGCGCCGGGCGCGGCGCGGCGGCGCGTTCCTCGGCGAGGCGGGCGGCGGCCTCGGCCCGTTCCTCCTCGCGCAGGGTCTTGTCGATGGAGACGCCGATGGCCGCACCCACCACCACCAGGGCGACGGCGACGGCCGTCAGGACGAGGGTGCGCAGCGACAGGCCCGGCATGCGGCCCGCAGTGCCGCCGCCCTTGCCACCGCGGCGCTTGGCCCCGGTGCGCGAGCCGCCGCCGCTCGACCGCCGCGGCTTGCCGGCGGTGGTCTTGGTGCCCTTGCCCGCGGCCGGCTTGGCGGCGGCGCGGCGGGTTCCGGTCCCCTTGGACGACCGGCTGCCGCCGCCCGCGGCGGACGCGGTGGCGGAACGCGAGGACGAGCGGGACCGGGGGGTGTCAGCCACGAAACGGGAGTCCTGGGGGAAGGTTGCGAACGCAAGGCGGTCGCGCTGGACCGACCTTGCGCCGCAACCTTAGCAGCTTCCCGCAGCACCTTGAAGAGTCGCCTAAAAATTTCAATAGGCGGCGATCTTTAGTGGCAGCCGCCGGCTGCTGCGGGCACGTCGGCGTCGGCCAGACTTTCCAGAATCGGGCAGTCGGGCCGGTCGTCGCCGTGGCAGCGGTCCATGAGGTGGTTCAGGGTGTCGCGCATGGACTGCAGCTCGGCGATCTTGCGGTCGATCTCCTCCACACGCTTGGCCGCAACCGCCTTCACGTCGGCGGAGGCGCGCGAGCGGTCCTGCCACAGCGCCAGCAGGTCGCCCACGTCCTTCACCGAGAACCCGAGCCCGCGGGCGTGCTGGATGAAGCGCAGCCGCTCCACGTCCTTGTCGGTGTAGACGCGGTAGCCGCTGGCGGTGCGTCCGGCCTCGGGGATCAGGTCGATGCTCTCGTAGTAGCGGATGGTCTTGGCCGGGACGCCGGACTTCTTCGCGGCCTGGGATATGTTCATCGCACGCCTCCCTTCCAGCGGCGTAGCAGCAGCGAGTTGGACACCACGCTGACGCTGGAGAATGCCATGGCGGCGCCGGCGATCACCGGCGACAGCATGCCGAGCGCCGCCATGGGCAGGGCCACCACGTTGTAGGCGAAGGCCCAGAACAGGTTCTGGCGGATCTTGGCGTAGCCCCGGCGCGACAGGCCGAGGGCATCGGGCAGCAGGCCGGGATCGCCGCGCATGAGGGTGATGCCGGCGGTGTGCATGGCGACGTCGGTGCCGGTGCCCATGGCGATGCCGACGTCGGCGGCGGCCAGCGCCGGGGCGTCATTGACCCCGTCGCCCACCATGGCGACGGTGTGGCCCTCGGCCTGCAGGCGGGCGACTTCGGCCGCCTTGTCTTCCGGCAGCACCTCGGCGACGACGCGCTCGATGCCGAGGTCGGCCGCCACCGCATGGGCCGCGCGGGGGTTGTCGCCCGTCAGCATCACCGGCGTCACACCGGCCGCCTTGAGGGCCGCGACGGCACCGCGCGCGCTCTCCTTCACCGTGTCGGCGGCGGCGAGGAAGCCGAGCAGGCGGCCGTCGGCCTCGGCGAGCCACATGATGGTGCGGCCCTGTTCCTCCAGCGCTGTGGCGCGGGCCTCCAGCGCGGCGGTCTCGACGGAGCGCTCGCGCATCAGGCGCGGCGAGCCGAGCAGGATCGCCCGCCCCTCCACCATCGCGGCGAGCCCGCGCCCGGCGAGGCCCTGGAAGTCGACGACGGCCGGCAGCGCCATGCTGCGGGCGCCGGTGGCGCCGAGCACGGCCTTGGCGAGCGGGTGTTCCGAACCCTGCTGGGCGGCGGCGGCGAGGCGCAGCACCTCGTCCTCAGTCGCGCCGGCGGCGGCGACCACGTCGGTCAGCGACGGGCGGCCTTCGGTGAGGGTGCCGGTCTTGTCGAAGATGACGGCGGTCACGTCGTGGGCGCGCTCCAGCGCCTCGGCGTCCTTGATGAGGATGCCGCGCCGCGCCGCCATGCCCGTCGCCACCATGATGGCGGTCGGCGTGGCGAGGCCGAGGGCGCAGGGGCAGGCGATGACCAGCACCGACACGGCGGCGACGAAGGCGGTCTCCGGCGACCCGCCGATGAGCCACCAGCCGAGGAAGGTGCCGATGGCGATGACCACCACCACCGGCACGAAGACGGCCGAGATGCGGTCCACCAGCTTCTGCACCGGCGCCTTGGTCGCCTGGGCGTTCTCCACCATGCGGATGATGCGCGACAGGGTGCTCTCGGCACCGACGGCGGTGGCGCGCACGCGGATCAGACCCTCGCCGTTGATGGCGCCGCCGGTGACGGGGTCGCCCGGTTCCTTGGCGACGGGCATGCTCTCGCCGGTGATGAGGCTCTCGTCCACCGAGGTGCGGCCCTCGATGACGACGCCGTCGACGGGCAGGCGCTCGCCGGGGCGGACCACCACCACGTCGTCGTGGGCGACGCGCTCGGCGGGGATCTCGACGATGCCGCCGGCGCGCTCCACCCGCGCCGTTTCCGGGCGCAGGGTCATGAGGGCGCGGATGGCCGAGGCGGCGCCGCGCTTGGCGCGGCCCTCCAGCACCTTGCCCATGAGCACGAGCGTGATGACGACGGCCGCCGCCTCGAAGTAGAGCCCGTGGTGCCCGTCGCCTGCCGCGACCCGCCAGGTGGACAGGCCCCAGGCGGCGCTGGTGCCCATGGCGACCAGCACGTCCATGTTGCCGGCACCGCCCTTCAGGCTCTTCCAGGCGCCGGCGTAGAAGCGCCGGCCGATGACGAACTGCACCGGCGTCGCCAGGGCGAACTGCCACCAGCCGGGCAGCATGGACCCGCCCAGCAGTTCCGCCACCATGCCGCCGACCAGCGGCAGGGTGAGCAGGATGGACGCACCCAGGATCCACAGCTCGCGGCGGTTCTCCGCCTCGCGCTTGCGCTCCGACTCCTCGGCGGCGGCGCGGCTGTCGGTGGTGGGGTCGGCAGTGAAGCCGGCGCGCTCCACCGCCGCCACGAGATCGGCGACGGAGGCGGCGCCTTCCAGCAGGGTGATCTTGGCGCGCTCCGTCGCCAGATTGACGGCGGCCGTCTGCACGCCCGGCACGCGGGCCAGCACCTTCTCGATGCGGGTGGCGCAGGCGGCGCAGGTCATGCCGGAAATCGCCAGCTCGACCTCGGCGGCAGGCACGGCGAATCCGGCCTTGGCGACGGCCTCGGCGATGGCGGCGACGCCGGTGGCGGCGGGATCGTAGCGCACGTCGGCCCGCTCGGCGGCCAGCGACACGCGCGCCTCGGCGACGCCCGGCGCCTTGCTCAGCACGCGCTCAAGCCGGGTGGAACAGGCGGCGCAGGTCATGCCCCGGATGGGCAGCGCGACGCTGGCGCCGGGCCCGGCGGCGGTGGTGGTGGTCATGGGACCCAATCCTTCCAAAAACTGGAACGTTGGGTCCAATGTGAGGTTTCCAGCGGCTGGAAGGTCAAGCCCCACGGCATACCCGACGAAAGTCGTGGGACCTTCGACCCTAAACCCCTGATAGATTTCGACCTTCTCCCTCGTTGACATCATTTCGTAACATTGGCGTCATAAAGGTTTCTCGGGCCGTCGCTATAAGGGAGGGCGAGCACTCGCCGGGTGATTTTCGCGCAGGGGTACATATGGCGCACCATCGGCGGGTTCGGCCTACAACATCCTCCAACCGCAAGAGAGGAACCATCATGACCGTCCTGTCCGCGCTGAGCCGCCGTACGCTGCTCAAGGGTACCGCCGCCGCCGCGACCGTGCTGGCCGCCCCGGCCATCGTGACGAATGCCCGCGCGTCGTCGGGCGAGGTGAAGATCTTCGCCTGGGCCGGCTACATCTCCGACGAGATGCTGGCCGCCTTCGAAAAGTCGACCGGCATCAAGCCGACCTACACCCCCTACGGCACCAACGACGAGCTGCTGAACCAGCTGCGCGCCACCAAGGGCCGCGGCTTCGACATCATCTGGCCGACCGTCGACCGCGTGCCGAACTACGTCGACTTCGGCCTGATCCAGCCGCTCGACGACAGCAAGATCAAGTGGGACGGCGTCGTTTCCGCCCTGGTGAAGGGGTCCGAGACGCGCGGCGCCATGGTCGACGGCAAGCGCTACCAAGTTCCGTCCGACTGGGGCACCGAGGCGCTGTGCTACAACAAGGACAAGCTGAAGGCCGAATACGGCACGCTGTCCTACGGCGACATGCTGCGCGGCGACCTGCCGGGCAAGGTGACCCTGCGCGCCCACTCCGCGCTCATCGGCATCGGCCTATACCTGGAAAGCCAGGGCAAGCTGCCGCACCCGCTGCTCGACCAGTTCAAGCCGGGCAACGAAGCCGTCGCCCGCGCCAACTTCGACGCCATCGTCGCCGAAGCCATCAAGGCCAAGGGCAACATCGTGCAGTTCTGGTCCAACGAGAACGAGGCCCAGGGCGCCTTCCGCACCAACGGCGCCGTGCTCGGCCAGACCTGGGACTCGACGGCCTACGCGCTGCGCAAGGAAAACCTGCCCATCGGCTTCATGGCGCCGAAGGAAGGCGCCCTGGCGTGGATGGAAGGCTTCTGCATTCCCGCCGGCGCCGAGAACCTGGAGCAGGCCTACGCCTTCATCAACTGGTTCTACACGCCGGAAGCCGGCGCCATGTACACCGAGAAGAGCGGCATCGCCAGCGCCTCGGTCGGCGCCGAGGACAAGCTCGGCGACGTGTGGAAGTCCTTCGTGACCGAAGCCTACCCCGGCGACGCGCTGGACAAGCTGTGGTGGTGGCCGGTGCAGGATCCGGCCTACGTCGCCATCCGCAACGAGTACCAGGACCGCTTCCTGTCGGCCTGACCGTCCCTGTGACAGGCCGGCCGCCCGGATGCCTCGGCACCCGGGCGGCCGCGCCCTTTTCCGCGAGGCCCCATGAGCCAGAGCGTCGATCTCGACCATGTCACCATGCGCTTCGGCGACTTCACCGCCGTGCGCGACGCCCACCTGACCATCAACGGCGGCGAGTTCTTCAGCTTCCTCGGCCCGTCGGGCTGCGGCAAGACCACCTTGCTCCGCCTCATCTCCGGCTTCATGGAGCCGACCGAGGGCGTCGTGCGCATCGGCGGCAAGGACATGGCCGGCCTCGGCCCCAACAAGCGGCCGACCACGCTCATCTTCCAGAACCTCGCCCTGTTCCCGCTCATGTCGGTGGCCGAGAACATCGCCTTCGGGCTGGAGGTGCGCGGCGTGCGCCGCGACGTGCGCCGCAAGCGCGCCGACGCGCTGCTCGACCTGGTCGCCCTGCCCGGCATCGGCGACAAGAAGGTGGCGGAGCTGTCGGGCGGCCAGAAGCAGCGCGTCGCCATCGCCCGCGCGCTGGCGGTCGAACCCCAGGTGCTGCTGCTCGACGAGCCGCTGTCGGCGCTCGACCTCAAGCTGCGCCAGCACATGCGGTCGGAACTGCGCGCCCTGCAGAAGCGCACCGGCGTCACCTTCGTCTACATCACCCACGACCAGGGCGAGGCGCTCGCCATGTCCGACCGGGTGGCGGTGATGGACGTCGGCCGCATCGAGCAGGTGGACACGCCCGAGCGCCTGTACGACGCCCCCGTCAGCCCCTTCGTCGCCGGCTTCGTCGGCGAGAACAACCGCTTCCCCGGCCGCGTGGTCGAGGTGCTGGACGGGCTGGCCTGCGTCGAGACCGCCGCCGGCCGCCTCGTCGCCCGCGCCGGAGCCGGCGTGAAGACGGGCGATGCCGTGCTGCTGTTCGCCCGGCCGGAGCGCCTGCGCCTCGTGCCGCCGCGCGAGGAAGCCGTCGCCGAGAACCGCATCCCCGTCACCGTCACCGACCGCGCCTTCGAAGGCGCCTTCGCCCTCTACACCCTGCGCACCGAGGGCGGCACGCCGGTGACCGCGCACCTCGTCCACACCGGCGGCGGCGACGGCGGGCCGGCGGTCGGCGAACGCGCCGTCTTCGCCTTCCGCCCCGACGAGGCCATCGTGCTGCCCGACGACGGCCGCGCCGCCCCGGCGCAGGAGGCGGCGGAATGACCACCCTGCTGCGCCGCTACGGCTGGCCGCTGACGGCGGTCATCGTGCTGCTCTGCGCGTGGTGGGTGGTGGTGATGGTCGTCCTGCCGCAGCTGGTGATGGTCGACTACTCGTTCCGCCCCAACCTGCTGCCGCGCGAGATCGGCACCGAGAAAGACGTCTGGACCCTGGCGAACTACAAGACGCTGTGGTCCAACCAGATCCACCTCGCCATCTTCTTCAAGACCATCTGGGCGAGCTGCCTCGTCACCTTCGTCACCTTCGTTGTCTGCTATCCCATCGCCTATTACATGGCGCAGGTGGCGCGCGGGCCGAAGGCGGGGCTGTTCGCGGTGCTGCTGGTCATCCCCTATTGGGTGAACGAGATCCTGCGCACCTTCGCGTGGTACATCCTGCTGTCGCGCGGTGGCCCCATCAACGAGGCGCTCATGGGCCTCGGCCTCATCGCCGAGCCCATCGACCTGAAGCAGGGCGACCTCGGCGTCATCCTCGGCATGGTCTATGCCTATATCCTGTTCATGGTGTTCCCGCTCTATACCGCCATGGAGAGCCTGGACCGCAACCAGATCGAGGCGGCGCGCGACCTCGGCGCGTCCATCCCGCGCATCCACTGGCGGGTGGTGATCCCGCATTCCAAGCCGGGCATCGCCACGGGCTGCATCATGACCTTCATGCTGGCGGCCGGATCCTACGCCGTGCCGGCGCTGCTGGGGTCGCCGGGCAGCCGGTGGTTCACGGAAATCATCTACAACTGGTTCTTCGAAGGCGGCGACTGGCCGCAGGGGTCGGCCTATGCCTTCATCCTGCTGCTGCTCTGCCTCGGGTTCATCCTGCTCATGCTGAAGCTGTTCAAGGTGCGGCTGGGGGACATCGCGAAATGACCGAGATCGCCCCCGACCGCCTCGCCGCCCTCGCCGAGGCCCAGGCCCCGCGCGAGCCGGAGACCACCCGCCGCCGCCGCACCGCCGCCACGACGCCCGCCGCGGAACGGCTGCGCAGCGGTCTGACCCGCTTCTATCTGGTGCTGTTCTTCGCCTACCTGTTCCTGCCGCTCGCCATCATGTCGGCGGCGACCTTCAACGACAGCCGCTTCCCGACGGTGCTGCCGTGGTTGGGCACGACGACCAAGTGGTTCGGCGTGCTGCTCGACGACCGCCTGATGTGGGACGCCCTGTGGACCAGCCTGATCGTCGGCGCCGGCGTGGTCGCCGTGGCGCTGCCGACGGGCGTGGCGGCGGCGCTGCTGCTCAACGGCCTGCACGCGCGGGCGCGCAACATCGTCTATGCGCTCATGGTCTCGCCGCTGCTGACGCCCGGCGTCATCATCGGCATTTCCACCCTGATCTTCTGGGACCGCGCCTTCGGCATGCCGGGCGGCGTGCTGCTGACCATCCTGGCGCAGGCGAGCTTCATCACCGGCTATGTCATGCTGATGGTGCTGGCCCGCATGCAGCGCTTCGACCCCGGACTGGAGGAAGCGGCGCTCGACCTCGGCGCGACCCATACCCAGGTGTTCCGCCGCATCACCCTGCCCTTCCTGGCGCCGTCACTGGCGGCGGCCTCGGTGATCGCCTTCCTGCAGAGCTTCGAGAACTACAACACGACACTGTTCGTGAAGGGCCTCGACACCACGCTGACGGTCTACATCGCCAGCCAGGTGCGCACCGGCCTGACGCCGGCGGTGAACGCGCTGGGTGTGATCCTCATCGGCATCACGGTGATCGGCGCCGCAGTCTACGAGTTGCGCCGCCGCCAGGCCCTGAAACCGTAACGGAGGAGCGCGAGGGAGGGCCACCCCTCCCTCGCCCTTCTTCAGCCTTCCTTCTGCGCCAGATCGGCCAGCGTCTTGAGCAGCCGCTTGGCGCCGTCGATGCGCTCCTTCGGCGTTTCCCACTTGCGCTGCACCACCAGCCGGTGATCGGGGCGCACCTTCACGGTGCCGACCTGCTGGCTGATGAAGCGCACGAGCCCGGCCGGGTTCGGGAACTTGTTCTCGCGGAAGCCGACCACGGCGCCCTTCGGCCCGGCGTCCAGCTTCTCGACGCAGGCGACGCGGCAATAGGCCTTGATCGCCACGATCTCCAGCAGGTTCTCCACCTCCGGCGGCAGCGGGCCGAAGCGGTCGATCATCTCGACGGCGAGCGCCTCGATCTCGCTGCTTTCGGTGACGTCGCCGATGCGGCGGTAGAGCGACAGGCGCAGGCCCAGGTCCTTGACGTAGGTCTCGGGGATGAGCACCGCCGTGCCGAGGTTGATGCTGGGCGCCCAGTCGGTCGCCATCTCCTCGCCCAGGCCCTCGCCCGACTTGGCGGAGGCGACGGCTTCCTCCAGCAGGTGCTGGTACAGCTCGATGCCCACTTCCTTGATGTGGCCCGACTGCTCGTCGCCGAGCAGGTTGCCGGCGCCGCGGATGTCGAGGTCGTGGCTCGCCAGGTTGAAGCCGGCGCCGAGGGTGTCGAGCGTCTGCATGACCTGGAGCCGCTTTTCGGCGGCCGGGGTCAGCGGCTTGCTGGGCGGCAGGGTGAGGTAGGCATAGCCGCGCGCCTTGCCGCGCCCGACGCGCCCGCGCAGCTGATAAAGCTGCGCCAGGCCGAACATGTCGGCGCGGTGGACGATGATGGTGTTCACCGACGGCATGTCGAGGCCGGACTCGATGATGTTGGTGGCGAGCAGGATGTCGTATTCGCCGTCCGCGAAGGCGGTCATCACCTCTTCCAGCTGGGTCGGCGCCATCTGGCCGTGGGCGATGGCCACCTTCACCTCGGGCACGAGGCGGCTCAGGCGGTCGGCGACGCGGTCGATGTCGGCCAGCCGCGGGCAGACGTAGAAGCACTGGCCGTTGCGATAGCGCTCGCGCAGGATCGCCTCGCGCACCACCACGCCGTCGAAGGGCAGCACGAAGGTGCGCACGGCCAGGCGGTCGACCGGCGGCGTGGCGATGATGGACAGCTCGCGCACGCCCGTCAGCGCCAGTTGCAGGGTGCGCGGGATGGGCGTCGCCGTCAGGGTCAGCACATGGACGTCGGAGCGGAACTGCTTCAGCCGCTCCTTGTGGGCGACGCCGAAGTGCTGTTCTTCGTCAACGATGACAAGGCCCAGGCGCTTGAAGCTCACCGATTTTGCGAGCACGGCATGGGTGCCGACGACGATGTCGAGGGTTCCGTCGGCCAGTTCCTTCTTGGTGACGGTCGCGTTCTTCGGCGTCACCAGCCGCGACAACTGCCCGATGCGCACCGGCATGCCCTGGAAGCGTTCCAGGAAGGCGCGGTAGTGCTGGCGGGCGAGCAGCGTCGTCGGCACCACCACCGCCACCTGCATGCCCGACATGGCGGCGACGAAGGCGGCGCGCAGGGCCACTTCGGTCTTGCCGAAGCCGACGTCGCCGCACACCAGCCGGTCCATGGGCCGGCCCTTGCCGAGGTCGTCGATGGTGTCCGAAATGGCCTTCAGCTGGTCTTCCGTTTCCGTATAGGGGAAGCGGGCGCAGAACTCGTCCCACAGGCCCTCGGCGGGCGACAGGCTGGGGGCCGGCTTCAGCTGGCGCACGGCGGCGATGCGGATGAGCTGCTCCGCCATGTCGCGGATGCGCTCCTTCAGCTTGGCCTTGCGGGCCTGCCATGCCGGGCTGCCGAGGCGGTCGAGGGTGACGCCGGCCGCCTCGGTGCCATAGCGGCTGAGGACGTCGATGTTCTCGACCGGCAGGAACAGCTTGTCGCCGCCCTCGTAGATCAGGCGCAGGCAATCGTGCGGCGCGCCGCCGACCTGGAGCGTCTCCAGCCCGTCATAGCGGCCGATGCCGTGCTCGACGTGAACCACCAGGTCGCCCTCGGCCAGGGCCGAGATGTCATGGATGAACTTGTCGCTTTTCTTCTTCTTGCGGCTCGGCCGGGCGAGGCGGTCGCCGAGCACGTCCTGCTCGGAGATCAGCGCCACCTGCGGCCCGACGAAGCCGTGCTCCAGCCCGAGCACCAGCATGGCGACGCCCCTGGTGCCGACCTTCAGCGCATCGGCCCAGGTGTCGACGTACTCCAGCCCGGCGATGCCATGTTCGCGCATGACGCCGCCGATGCGGTCGCGCGAGCCGGCGGAGTAGCAGCACACCACCACCGTGCGCCCCTCGCCTTGCAGGCGGACGACGTGCTGGCGCAGGGCGTCGTAAACGTTCTCGCCGGGTCGCGCGCGCACGTCGGCGAAGTCGCGCCCGGTGACGCCGCCCAGGTCGATTGCCGTCGATCCGACGTCGGGCGCGGCGAAGGGCGAGAAGGTGGCGTGCGGCCGGGCGGCCAGCAGGCGGTCGAATTCCTCGGCGTTGAGGTACAGGCGCTCCGGCGGCACCGGGCGGTAGACGAAGCCGCCCTCGGCCATGTTCTGGTCCGACAGAGTGCGGCGCGCCTGGTAGTATTCCGACACCATCTCCAGGCGGCTGTCGCGCGCCTCCGGGGCCTGGTGATCCAGCGTCACCACCGCCTCGGGCACATAGGCGAACAGCGTGTCGAGACCGTCGTGGAACAGCGGCAGCCAGTGCTCCATGCCGTTGAACTTGCGGCCTTCGGAAATGGACTCGTAGAGCGGATCGCCGCCCGTCGCCGCCCCGAACAGCTCGCGGTAGCCGGTGCGGAAGCGGGCGATGCCGGCGTCGTCCAGGAACACTTCCGACATGGGCTTGAGCAACACCTGCTCCGCCTTGCCGGTGGTGCGCTGGGTCATGGGGTCGAAGGTGCGGATGCCGTCGACCTCGTCGCCGAACAGGTCGATGCGGAAGGGCTCGTCGCCGCCGGGCGGGAAGACGTCGATGATGCCGCCGCGCACGGCATACTCGCCGGGCTCCATCACCTGCTCGGCGCGGCCGTAGCCGTTGCGGGCGAGGTAGAGGGACAGCGCCTCCATGTCCACCGTGCCGCCGAGGCGGATGGCGAAGACCACCTCCTCCAGTTCCTCGCGCCGGGGCACGCGCTGCACCGCGGCGCCGATGGTCGCCAGCACGACGCGCGGTCCTTCGGTGCCGGTGCGCGGCTGGCCGAGGCGCGAGAGCGTGTCGATGCGCCGTGCCACGATCTCGATGTTGGGGCTGACGCGGTCATAGGGCACGCAGTCCCACGCCGGGAACTCCAGCACCTCCACCTCGGGCGCGAAGACGGCCAGCGCCTCGCGCAGGGTGGCAAGGCGGATGTCGTCGCGGGCGATGTGGAGGATTTCCGGCGCCACGCCCGAGCGGGCGAGGTCGGCCAGGAACAGGGCGTCCATGCCCTCCGGCAGACCGGCGATGGCGCGGCGGCCGGCGGCGGCGAACAGCGTTTCGAAATCCGACACCGGCCGGCTCACCGATAGGCTTCGCGATCGGCGGGTTCGAAGGCCTTCAGCATGGCGAAGACGTCCGTATCATGGCGCGCCGGCACGGGGTGGCGGTCCATGAGCCAATCCATGATGTCGAGGTCCAGTTCGTCCATCAGGCTTTCCAGCCGGTCGACCTGCTCGGGGCTGAGGCGGTCGATGTGGGTCTCGACGAAGCGGCCGATCATCACGTCGGCCTCCTTCATGCCCCGGTGGTTGGCGCGATAGATCAGGCGCTTGCGGCGAATTTCGTCCACGGGTGGTCGTCCTGCTCTGCTGGTAGGCGGGCGGTGGGGTAGGATATAAAGCTTCCGCACACTTCTGTCAGCAGCAGTCCGCCCGAGAACCATGCGCCCGGAAATCCTCTACCCCCTGTTCGCGCCCCTGACGGTGCTGCCGGGCGTCGGCCCCAAGCTGGCGCCGCTGGTGGAACGGCTGGTGGAGGGCGGGCATGTGGTCGACCTCCTGTGGCACCTGCCGAGCGGCATGATCGACCGCCGCTTCTCGCCGCCGCTGACGGAAGCGCCAGAGGGCCGCATCTGCACCTTCGTCGTGCGCGTGCTGGAGCATCACACCGGCTTCGGGCCGCGCTCGCCGACCCGCGTGGTGTGCGGCGACGGCTCCGGCGGGCGGTTGAACCTGGTCTATTTCCACCTCAAGCGCGGCTTCATCGAGAAGATCCTGCCCATCGGCTCCACCCGAGTCGTCTCGGGCAAGGTGGAGTACAATTACAACGAGCCGCAGATCGTCCACCCCGACCACGTCGGCCCGCCGGAAGACCTGGAGAGCCTGCAACGGGTGGAGCCCGTCTATCCCATGACCGCCGGCGTGCAGCCGCGGGTGCTGGGCAAGGCCATGCTGGGGGCGCTCGGTCGCGTGCCGGTGCTGCCGGAGTGGATGGACGCTCCCCTCAAGGCGCGCCACGGCTGGGCCGAGTGGGACGCCGCCCTGCGCACCGCCCATGCGCCGGAGGACGAGGAAGACCTGAGCGCCATGGCGCCGGCCCGCATGCGGCTCGCCTACGACGAACTGCTGGCCAACCAGTTGGCGCTGCTGCTGGTGCGCCAGAGCCAGAAGCGGCTGGCCGGCCGGCCGCTCGCCGGCGACGGCCGCCTGCGGGAGAAAGTGCTCGCCGCCCTGCCCTTCGCCCTGACCGGCGCCCAGGCCCGCAGCCTGGAGGAGATCTACGCCGACATGGCCGAGCCGAGCCGCATGCTGCGCCTGCTGCAGGGCGACGTCGGCTCGGGCAAGACGGTGGTGGCGCTGCTCGCCATGCTGAACGCCGTGGAAACCGGCGCCCAGGCGGCCATGATGGCGCCGACGGAAATCCTCGCCCGCCAGCACCTGGCGACGCTGGAGCCGCTGGCGGATGCCGCCGGCGTGCGGCTCGGGCTGCTGACGGGGCGCGACAAGGGCAAGGCGCGCGAGGCGCTGCTCGCAGAACTGGCCGAGGGCCGCATCGACATCCTCGTCGGCACCCACGCCCTGTTCTCCGAGGACGTGGCCTTCAAGGACCTCGGCATGGCGGTGATCGACGAGCAGCACCGCTTCGGCGTCCACCAGCGCCTGCAACTGGCCGCCAAGGGCCGGGCGCCGGACGTGCTGGTGATGACGGCGACGCCCATTCCCCGCACCCTCACCCTGACGCTCTATGGTGACATGGACGTCAGCCGCCTGGACGAAAAGCCGCCGGGCCGCAAGCCGGTTCAGACGCGCACCGTCTCCACCAACCGCCTGGACGAGATCGTCGGCGCCGTCGACCGCGCCGTGCAGGGCGGCGCCAAGGTCTATTGGGTCTGCCCGCTGGTGGAGGAGAGCGAGGTTTCCGACATGGCCGCCGCCGAGGAGCGCTGGGCCTACCTGCGCGAGCACTTCGGCGACCGCGTCGGCCTCGTCCACGGCAAGATGAAGCCGACGGACAAGGACCGGGTGATGGAAGCCTTCGCCGGCGACGGGCTCGACGTGCTGGTGGCGACGACGGTGATCGAGGTCGGCGTCAACGTACCCGAGGCGACGGTGATGATCATCGAGCACGCCGAACGCTTCGGCCTCGCCCAGCTGCACCAGCTGCGCGGCCGCATCGGGCGCGGCGACAAGGCCTCCACCTGCCTGCTGCTGTTCGCCGAGCCGCTGAGCGAGACGGCCCGCGCCCGGCTGACCATCATGAAGGACACCGAGGACGGCTTCCGCATCGCCGAGGAAGACCTGCGCCTGCGCGGCGGCGGCGAGGTGCTGGGCACCCGCCAGTCGGGCCTGCCGGAGTTCAAGCTGGCCGATCTGGCGGTGCATGGGGAGTTGCTCGCCATCGCCCGCGACGACGCCCGCCTCATCGTCGACCGCGACCCCGAACTTCAGACCGAGCGCGGCAAGGCCCTGCGCGTCCTGCTCTACCTGTTCGAACGCGACGAAGGCGTGAAGACCCTGCGCAGCGGGTGAGGCGGCTCCGGCTTTTTGAACCACCAAGACACCAAGGCACCAAGAGGCCGCAGCGGGACGGCAGGCACTGCGGCTTCAATGGGCACGCTGTCTTGGTGTCTTGGTGCCTTGGTGGTTAACCCAATGTCTTGGTGGTTAACCCGGCGCCTCACGCCACCGGCTGGCGGTCTTCCGGCACCGCGGGCGGCTGTTCGAGTTCGTTGGAGCGGACGAGCGGCACCTTGCTCTCTTCCGGCGGGCGCGGGTCGGGGGGCGTGACGATGCCGCCGGAGACGACCATCTTGATGCCGTCCTCGACCGTCATGTTCAGCACCACCAGGTCGCGGCGCGGCACGAACAGCAGGAAGCCCGACGTCGGGTTCGGCGTGGTCGGCAGGAAGACGTTGATGACCTCGTCCTCCGTCAGGTTCTGCACCTCGCCCTTGGTGACGCCCGACACGAAGCCGAGCGCCCAGATGCCGCGGCGCGGGTATTCCACCAGCACCACCTGCCGGAAGGCCGTCGACTGGGTCGCCAGCACCGTCTCGAAGATCTGCTTCACCGCGCCGTAGAGCGAGCGGATGACCGGCATGCGCGCCAGCAACCCCTCGCTCAGGCGCACCGCCATGCGGCCGACGAAGCCGGCGGTGAAAGCGCCGATCATGGTCAGCACCACGATCAGGATCACCAGGCCGAGGCCGGGGATGGAGAACGGCAGGATGTCGTTCGGGTTGTAGCGGCTCGGCAGCAGGCTGGTCACCTGCTGGTCGATGAAGCCGATGATCAGCCACGCCACGTAGAACGTGATGGCCGCCGGCGCCGTCACCAGGATGCCGGCGAAGAAGTAGGCCCGCAACCGCCCGCCGAGCGTGATGCGCGGCTTGACGGAGGGGATGTCCACGGGCTCGTGGTGGTGGTCGTGCGCGGGCTCGTGGGGGTCGTGACTCATCGGGATCCGGTGGGACGGAGAAGATGCGGGTGAATGTGGAGCATTCCCCGCCCCAGTTCAACGTTTCCCGGCGGCACGATCAGGACTTGCCCGCCATGGACCGGATGTTGCGCACGAAGATGTTCAGAAGGCCGCGGATGAAGGGGTCGGCGTCGCGCAGCTTCTTCTCGAACTGCTCGCGCGTCACGATGATGAGCGTCGTCTGTTCGGCCGCCAGGGCGGACGCCATGCGCGGCTGGTTGTCGATGAGCGCCATCTCGCCGAAGATGCCGCCGCGGCTCACGTCGCCCAGCAACTTGTCGCCGGTGGCGGTGCGCTTGATGATCTCCACCCGCCCTTCCTGCACCAGGTAGGCGAGGTTGCCCTCCTCCCCCTCGCGGAAGACGTACTGCCCGGCATAGAACACCTTGCGCTCGATGACCCGCTGCTTCGGCTCCATGTGCTGCATGTTCGTTCCCCCGGCTGCTCCCGCCGTGCAAGGTGAGGGCTTCCGATCCTTCGGTCAAGCGTAAGCCGAAGGTGGTGGTCGCCGGGTGGTCGTCAGAAGTCGGCCTGCTGCCGGGCCCGGTCGCGGGCGGCGAGGAAGGTGACCAGATGGCGGTCGTTGGCGGTGATTTCGTGGATCAGCCAGCGCCCGACCACATCGACGAAAGTGGGGACGGCGGCGGCGCGCCCGTGGTCTTCGCACAATGCCTGCCCGTCGGCGAGCAGCCGCGCGAGGTGGCCGTGTTCCCGCCGGTGACCGGCGCTGGCGGCGGCCCCCATCAATTCCAACAGCCGGTCCTCGGCGTCGAAATGGTCGAGCACCGCCCCCCGCAGGTCGCGGAAGGCGGACGCTGCCCCGCGTCCTTCCTGGACGGCGCGGCCGACGCAGGCCAGCCGGTCGACGATGAGCCGGTGCATGGCGTCGATGTCGCCGTTGCCGCTGGCATACTCCGGACGCCACTCTACGAACATCGGCGACAACCTCCCCTCAAGTTTGCATGGGGAACTTTGCCACCCGCAGGCGACAGGGGCAAAGGTCCTGCCGGATAAGCGGGGGCACCCTGTCGCTCATGCCCGACCGAAAGACTAGGATTTCGCCGCGCCGGCACCTAAAGTCGATGGATCGTCCCCTGCCGCCGCTCCGCCATGACCGAAACGAGCCCCTGCCGCGTCCTCGTCTGTACACATTACCGTTTCGGCCCGCAGGCCCAGTCCTGCGCCATGCGCGGATCGGAGGAGTTGCTGGCCGCCTTGCAGCAGGCGGCCGCGGAAGGACGCCTGGCGGCGGAGGTGGAGGTCGGCGTCTGCTTCGGCCACTGCACCATCGGCCCCAACGTGAAGATCGTCGGCGGCGCCCTGCTGCACGGGGTCGCGCCCCACGACGTCGCAGCGGTGGTGGACGCCGTCGCCGCCCGCTCGGACTGACGCTTCCCTTACCCACAAAAAGTTCAGCATTGAAACGCCGAAGGGATTAGCCCGAAGGTATGAGCCGTCATGGTTCCGTAACCGAACGGGTGGTCCTGATGTACAAGGTGTTCTGGAAGTCTCCCCTCACCGGTGCCACCGGCGCCCTCTCCCGCCCCCTCAGCCGCTACCTCGCCGAGTTCCGGCTGGCGCACGAACGGCACGCAGCGCCGCAGTTGATCTGGTGGGTGGAGCCGGTGGCGGGGTGAGCGGATACCCCTATCGCTGCGGTGCAAATTGTAACGACGGCCCCGCCCGCAGCGTTTGACCCGATGTGTGCGGGCTTGTAGCCTGAGGGCGCGCAACACAGCACAATTCGCAAACACATCAGGGGAAGCCCAATGGCCACCATTGCCAACATCGCCGGCGACATGCTCCGCGGCGCCGCCAATTTCTTCCGGGCCGTCGGTCAGGACAATCCGAGTCTCGCCGAGCAGATGGAGCAGAACGCGGCCGCCTACGAGGAGGTCGCGCGCCTCGTCGAAAACGACCCCACTGCCGAGATCAACCTGCCGACCGAGCCGCAGCCGTAAGGCCGCAGGCGGTCCCCGCACCACGGCGACTGGCCGTCGAGGGCGTCTCCCACCGGGGAGGCGCCCTTTTCGCATCCGCCGCAGTCCCTCCCCATAGCGCCGCCGCACTCTCCCCAGGGCGCTTGCGCTTTTCCCCCGTTTCTGTGGATAAGTCTGTGCAGAGCGGTTCGGATCCCGCGCCCCGCGCACCTCTCACCCCTTTGCCTAAGAATTCGGCACGACCGGGAGCCCATGGAAGAGGCAAGGCGGTGATTACTGGCATGAGCCGCCGCGATCCGCCCAAACACCATGGCAAATACAGAAAATGCAACGGTTTGCGACGTTCGTGGACCAGCCACGCGACTTCGGCAGCGGTCGGAAGCGCGAACCGCTGGTGGATCCCGGACGCACAAAAGAGCGGCACCAACACCGTTGGTCCGCTTGTGGCTTGCATCTTCCGACTTGTGGATAACTTCCGGCGCGGGGATGGCCGGAGGAGCGAAGTGGCGGGAAACTACCCCAAGCCGCGGCGCCCTGGCAAGGGCTTTTCGCGCCCAAAAAAGCACCCGGCCGCGGAAGCCGCGGCCGGGGCTGGGAACGGGCGCCGGGATCGCGCCGGAGGGTAGGCTCAGTGACCCACGCCGGGGCCGACCCACCAGTAGAACACCACGAAAAGGAACACCCACACCACGTCGACGAAGTGCCAGTACCACTCCGACGCCTCGTAGCCGATGGCCTCACGGCCCGGGGCGAAGTGTCCTTTCAGGCTCCTGTAGAACATGACGCCGAGGAAACACACCCCGACGAACACGTGGAAGCCGTGGAACCCCGTCGCCATGTAGAACACCGACGGGAAGATGCCGTCCTGGAAGCCGAAGGCGATCAGGCCGTACTCGTAGATCTGGAAGCCCAGGAAGATGACGCCGAGGCCGATGGTCAGGCCGAGGAAGAACAGCTGGCGGCCGCGCGCGCCCTTCTTCAGCGCCGTGGCCGAGGCCATGAGCGTGAAGCCCGAGGTGATGAGGATGGCCGTGTTCAGCGCCGGGATGCCCCAGGCGTGCACCGGCTCGATCCCCTCCGGCGGCCAGGCGGTGACGCCGGGGCTGACCATGAAGGCGTTGTTGAAATAGGCCCAGAAGAAGGCGACGAAGAACATCACCTCCGATGCGATGAACATCGCCATGCCCATGCGCAGGCCGAGGCGCACCTTCCCGGTATGCGCCTTGTCGACCATGGCTTCCTTCACCACGTCGCGCCACCAGCCGAACATGGTGACCAGGATGATGGCGAAGCCCGCCAGCATCAGCCAGGGCGGCGCGTCGTGAAAGTACTGCACGGCGCCGATGGCCAGCACGAAGGCGCCCACCGACCCGACGAAGGGCCACGGGCTCGGGTCGACGATGTGGAACGGATGCTTGCGGGCGGAATGGCCCGAAACCTGACTCATCGCTGGCGCTCCCTTGCATGGCGCGGGCCGTCTTGTGGAGGGTGCGGCCCGTCGCGCGGTGACGGAGGATGACGGCGGTGCGTCACGCCCCGGTCATGAGGACCCGTCCTCGCCCTTCTTCTCGAAGAACGTGTAGGACAGCGTGATGGTATGGACGTCGCGGGCGTGCTCGTCCTCGAGGATGGCCGGGTCGACGTAGAAGGTGACCGGCATCTCCACCGCCTCGCCCGGCTCCAGGCGTTGCTCGGTGAAGCAGAAACACTCGATCTTGCTGAAGTACTGGGCCGCCTTGGCCGGCGTCACGTTGAAGGTGGCGGTGCCGACGACGGGGCGGTCCGACGTGTTGACGGCGCGATAGGCGACCAGCGTGTCCTGGCCGAGCGGCACGGTCACGTCGTGCTGCAGCGGCTCGAACCGCCAGGGCATGCGGCCGTTGACCGAGGCGTCGAAGCGGATCGTCACCGGATGGGCGGGATCGGCGGTGATGCCCTTCTTCTCCAGCACGATGGCCGGCGTGCCGCCGTAGCCCGTCACCTGGCAGAACAGCCGGTAGAGCGGGACGGAGGCGAAGGCGAGGCCGACCATGCCGACGGCGACGCCGGCGAAGATCAGGCCGGTGCGGGCATTGCTGCGCGCCCTGCTGTTCCCTGCTGCGGTCATGCGACGGCCCTCCGTGCGGATGTGCGGCCAGGGGCCGGCGCGGCGGCCGGCCCCTGCCCTGTCGATGCGGTCGTTACTCGGCCGGCGCGCCGGGGATCACCGGCGGCTCCTCGAAGGCGTGCACCGGCGGCGGCGAGGTCAGCGTCCACTCGAGCGTCGTGGCGCCTTCGCCCCACGGGTTGCTCGCGGCCCGCTCGCCGGCGGCGAGCGTCCGCCAGATGACGAAGCAGAAGAACAGCGCCGCGAAGCCGCCGATGTAGGCGCCGATGGTGGAGATCTGGTTCCACCCCGTGAAGGCGTCCGGGTAGTCCGGAATGCGCCGCGGCATGCCCGCCAGACCCGCGAAGTGCTGCGGGAAGAAGGTCAGGTTCACGCCGACGAAGGTGAGCCAGAAGTGGATCTTGCCGAGCGTCTCGGGGTACTGGCGGCCGCTCATCTTGCCGATCCAGTAGTAGAAGCCGGCGAACATGGCGAACACCGCGCCGAGCGACAACACATAGTGGAAGTGGGCCACCACGTAGTAGGTGTCGTGCAGGGCGATGTCGACGCCGGCGTTGGCCAGCACCACGCCCGTCACGCCGCCGACGGTGAACAGGAAGATGAAGCCGATGGCGAACAGCATGGGCGTCTTGAACTCGATGGAGCCGCCCCACATGGTGGCGATCCACGAGAACACCTTGATGCCCGTCGGCACGGCGATGAGCATGGTCGCCATGATGAAGTAGGCGCGCGTGTCGACGTCCATGCCGACCGTGTACATGTGGTGCGCCCACACCGCGAAGCCGATGACGCCGATCGCCACCATGGCCCACACCATGCCGAGGTAGCCGAACACGGGCTTCTTCGAGAAGGTGGAGGTGATGTGGCTGATGATGCCGAAGGCCGGCAGGATCATGATGTAGACTTCGGGGTGGCCGAAGAACCAGAACAGGTGCTGGTAGAGCAGCGGGTCACCGCCGCCGGCCGGGTCGAAGAAGGTCGTGCCGAAGTTGCGGTCGGTCAGCAGCATGGTCAGCGCGCCGGCCAGCACGGGCACCGCCATCAGCAGCAGGAAGGCGGTGACGAACATGGACCACGCGAACAGCGGCATGCGGAACATGGTCATGCCCGGCGCGCGCATGTTGATGATGGTGACCAGGAAGTTGATGGCGCCCAGGATCGACGACACGCCGGCGATGTGCAGCGACAGGATCGCCAGGTCGACCGCGGCGTCTGAGTGCGAGATGCTCAGCGACAGCGGCGGGTAGAGCGTCCACCCCGTGCCCGGCCCGACGCCGGTATACAGCGCCGTGCAGATCAGCAGGAAGGACGGCGGCAGCAGCCAGAAGCTGATGTTGTTCATGCGCGGGAAGGCCATGTCCGGCGCGCCGATCATCAACGGCACGAACCAGTTGCCGAACCCGCCGATGAGCGCCGGCATGACCACGAAGAAGATCATGATCAGCCCGTGGGCGCTGACGAACACGTTGTAGAGCTGGTTGTCGCCGCCGAGCACCTGCAGGCCGGGCTCGTAGAGCTCGGCGCGGATGACGATCGACATGAAGCCCCCGATCAAACCGGCAATGACCGCGAAGACGATGTACATCGTCCCGATGTCCTTGTGGTTGGTCGAGAACACCCACCGCTTCCAGCCGGTCGGCGCATGATCGTCATGCCCGTGGCCGTGGGCCTGGTCGGCCGTTGTTCCCTGATACATCGCTTCAGTCCCCTGTCCTGGCTTTTCTTACCGGCGGGCGAGTTCGGTCGCCGGCCCGTCACCCGGCTCGATGCCCATCGCCGCCTGGGTTTCCGCCATCCACGCATCGAACTCCTCGCGCGGCACGGCCCGGATGGCGGCCGGCATGAAGCCGTGGTTCACGCCGCACAGCTCCGAGCACTGGCCGTAGTAGACGCCCGGCTGCTCGATGCGCACCCAGGTCTCGTTCAGGCGGCCCGGTACGGCGTCGGTCTTCAGGCCGAGCGCCGGCATGGCGAAGCTGTGGATGACGTCGGTGGAGGTGACGATGACGCGCACGTTGGTGTCCACCGGCAGCACGATGGCGTTGTCGACCGCCAGAAGGCGCGGCTCGCCTTCCGCCAGGTCCTCGTCCATCTTCATGAAGCTGTCGATGGCGACGTTCTCGTGATCGGGATACTCGAAGGACCAGTACCACTGGTGGCCGATGACCTTGAGGGTCATGTCGGCCTCCTGGGTGCGGTCCATGAAGTACAACAGCCGGAACGACGGCACCGCGATGGCCACCAGGATGAGGACCGGCACCGCCGTCCACGCCACTTCCAGCAGCGTGTGGTGGGCGGTCTTGGACGGCACGGGGTTGCGGCGCGCGTTGAAGCGGAACATGCACCACCCGAGCAGGGCGGTCACCAGCAGCACGATGGCGATCATGATGATGGTGATGTAATTGTGCAGGCTGTAGATGCGCTCCATGGTCGGAGACGCGGGATCCTGCATGTTGGCCTGCCAGGGCTCCGGCTGCCCCGCCAAGGCCGCACCGGCGAGCAGAGTCACACCGGCGAAGGCGACTGCGGCCGCGCCCAGACGGGGCAACCGCGGCAACTGCACTGTCATGTCCTAGCCTCCCTTGGCTGGACCGCGCCGTCCCCTGCCGGGTATTTCAGCCCCTCTGGATCGGTTCGAGCGTGAAAACGGCGACCAGTCCTTGCGACATTGTTTGTTTTCTTGTCTGTGAGGCCAGTATGGGCGATTCGCGCCGAAGGGAGCAAGAGGCTTCCTGACTAGCGTGAGGGGTTTTTCGCACAATTTCGCCCGCACCAAAAATAGAGGCTTTGCCTATGTTGCGGCGCGTTGCGACACGGAAATTGTCGTTATTTCTCGACTGTTGCGAAAGGGTTTAGCGATCATGCCGCGGCGCAAGAAGACGGGCGGCGGAGCCCTGCCCCGCCGCCCGCTAGTCTTCGAGCATGATGGAAATGGACCGCCCGTCAGGCGGGCGGCAGGCACTTGAAGCGCACGTACCAGTCGCTCTCCACCCTGAACCGTGCGTCGAGGGTGGCGACCCGGCCATAGCGCGCGCAATAGAGGCTGGCGTTGTCCTTGGTCGCCTCGTAGCCGATGCGGGCGAAGTAGCCGACGGACTCCGCGAAGGTGACGGTGAAGGCGACGGGCTCGGGCGGCGGCGGTGGCGCGATGTCGAGCGGCAGGGGGGCCGGCATCGCCCGCACGACGGGGGTCGGGGCGGGTTGCGGCGCGGGGGCCGGGGCGGTGCGGATGCCGGGATCGGCGAACTCGGGCGGCATGCCGTCGGCGGCGGCCTGGCCTGCCGTCAGAAGAAGAAGCAGTCCCGCCACGGCGGCGGCCGCCTGTCTCCACGTGCCGATCATGTCTCATCCCCCGGCGAATACCCTCACGAGGCGCGATGGTGCCACAGCCCGGCGCGCCGGCAAAGCCTCGCCTCGCCCCGTCGGAGGCGGCGGTGCCTCAGTACTCGCGGTCGGGGTGGTCGCTGTGGTCGCCGAGCCGCATGACCCCGACGGCCATGGCCAGCGCCCCGAAGGTGCCGCAGATGGAGCCGAGAAGCAGGTAGAGGCCCTTGCCCATGTGCTCCGACCCGAGCAGCAGGGTGCGCATGTTGGCGATGTCGAGGTAGATGACGGCGCCGCAGAACACGAGGCCGGCGATCACTCCGGCGGCGCAGTGCTGCACCAGGAAGCGGACCAGGGTGGTGTCGTGCGTGGCTTTCATGGCGAGCGCCCCTCGGATACCGGCGCCGCATTCCGGCGCTCCTGCGGTATACGAACCGAAGGTGCCGCCGGATGCCGGAAATCGCAAGGGGGCGGCGCTGCGTCGACCGCACCCTTCCCTGCCACGGTCTGCCGCCGCGCCCTGCCCCGTGTTCTAAGGCAGCAGGATGAAGCGCGAGAAGGTGTCGGCGACGTTGATCTCCACCTCGGCGCGGATACCCTGCATGACGTCGACCATGCCCTTCCAGTCGCCCGTCTTCATGCACTTTTCGTAGGCGGTGCGCTTCGAGCCGGGAATGTTGATCTCCGACTTGGCGCCAGGCTTCAGGTAGGTGTCGTAGACAGCCTGGGCGTTCTTCTCGGTCACCTTCACGCCCTTGCTGCGCGCCAGGAACTCGACGTTCTCGGTCGAGAACTCCTTGGCGCAGAACGCCATGAACTCCTTGGCGAACTCGCGGTCCTTCAGGGCGTCCTCGTAAGTGCGCAGTTTGTCCATGCGCTTGTAGCGCTCCATCTTGGCCTCGAACCACTTGGTGTCGATGGACCGCGTGGCGACCAGCAGCCGCTCCGCCGCCTTGCCGATGTCGTCGGCGGCCTTGGTGGCGCTGCTCGGGATCAGCTTGTTCTTCTTGAAGGCGGCCGACGTCTTCTGGGCCGTCGCGATGACGCCCTGCAGTGCCTTGCGCAGGGGTTCGACCGACTTCTTGTACTCGGCCTGCGCCGCCTTCCACGCATTCTCGATGGCGGTCCGGTCGTTCTTCACCTTGGTCTCGTCGAAGGCGGCCCACTTGACGGCCCCCCAGGCCTTCTCGCAGTCGGTCAGCGTGTCGCCGAGGCCGGTCTTGCCGGCCATCTTGGCGAACGGCCCCTTCTTCTTCTGCCAGTCCTTGTTGGTCAGGATGGACGGATAGGACAGCAGGATGTCCGGTGCGCTCATCGGAAAGGTCTCTCCCCAGTTCGGCCCCCTTGGGCCGAAAGTCCACTGCGGGAGGAATTCCCCACGACTCTCCCGCAACCGGCGGGAGTATTGCACCGCCTTTGGCGCCGCGGCAGCCGAAACCGAATAGTCCATCGGCCATACGACCATGGACGCAGACGCGCCGCACCAAGCGGGCCGCGGATAACGACGAGGCCCTGGAAGCGGCGTGCTTCCAGGGCCTCGGTAATGGTGAGCCCGACAGGATTCGAACCTGTGACCCGCTGATTAAAAGTCAGCTGCTCTACCAACTGAGCTACGGGCCCCCGGTGCGGGGCTACGGGCCCCCGGTGCGGGGAGGCGGCAGACTAGGGAAAGGGGGCGGGGCGGTCAAGCCTCATGAGCCGCTGGCCCCGCCTTTTTTTTCCCGCTGCCGGAACGCCTTACTGCTTGGCGTCGGCGGCGACCTTCATGCTCAGGATGCGGTCGGGGTAGCTGACCATGCCGTTCGGGCCCGAGCCCTTCTTGATGGCGTCCACGTGTTCCATGCCTTCGACCACGCGGCCCCAGATGGTGTACTGGCCGTCCAGGTGCGACGCCGGCTCGAACACGATGAAGAACTGGCTGTCGGCGCTGTTGGGGTTCGCCGCGCGCGCCATGGAGACGGTGCCGCGCACGTGCTTCTCCTTGGAGAACTCGGCGTCGAGCTTCTGGCCCGAGCCGCCCGTGCCGGTGCCGGTCGGATCGCCGCCCTGGGCCATGAAGCCCGGGATCACGCGGTGGAACGGCGTGCCGTCGTAGAAGCCTTCACGCACCAGTTCCTTGATGCGGGCGACGTGGTTGGGGGCCAGGTCGGGGCGCAGTTCGATCACCACGCGGCCCGACTCGAGCTCCATGTACAGGGTGTTTTCGGGGTCGAGAGCCTGGGCGGCCTGCGAAGCGGTCATGGCGAAAAGAACTCCGATGAGTGCGCTCAGAATGCGATTCAGCATGGGACGGTTTCCTCCGCCCGGCCGGCGCGGTGGGTCCGGCGGGCGCAAACGGTGTCGAGGGGTCGGGCGGGACCGGATCAGGCGTCCGGACCCAGCCCCTTGGCCTTCTCTTCTGCGAAACGGTCGGCGAGCGCCTGGCGCACCACTTCGGGCACGAAGGACGCGATGTCGCCGCCGAGCCGGCCGATCTCCTTCACGAAGCGCGAGGAGATGAACTGGCAGCGCTCCGACGCCATGAGGAACACGGTGTCGATGCGCGGGTTCACGCGCGCGTTCATACCGGCCATCTGGAACTCGTATTCGAAGTCCGAGACCGCCCGCAAGCCGCGCACGATGGTGGAGGCACCGCACTCGGCGGCGAAGTGCATGAGCAGGTTGGAGAACGGCCGCACCTCGATGGCGCAGCCGTTGGGACCGTTCAGGGCGGCGACCGCCTGCTCGGTCAGGGCGACGCGCTCCTCCAGCGAGAACAGCGGGCCCTTCCCGGCATTGACGGCGACGCCGATGATGAGGCGGTCGACCAGCCGCGTGGCGCGGGTGATGATGTCCAGGTGCCCGTTGGTCACCGGATCGAAGGTGCCGGGGTAGACCCCCACCCGCTCCGCACGATCAGCCATTGCCGTCGCTCCCTTCCCCGGCCGCGTCGTCGCCGCCGGTCGCCGTGTCGCCGCCTTCGGTGCCGGTGGCGGCGTCCGCCTCGGCGTCCATGGCCGCGGCTTCGTCCTCCTCGCTGCCGTCGAGCGGCAGGTGGGCGATGGACACCACCGTCTCGTCGGGCGCGGTGCGGAACAGCGTCACGCCCTGGGTGTTGCGCCCGGCGATGCGGATGTCGTGCACGCCCATGCGGATGATCTGGCCGGCATTGGAGATCAGCATCACCTGGTCGGTCCCGGCCACCGGGAAGGACGCGACGACCATGCCGTTGCGCTCGCCGGTGTCGATGTTGGTGATGCCCTGCCCGCCGCGGCCGGTGATGCGGTACTCGAAGGCCGAGGTGCGCTTGCCGTAGCCGTTCTCGGTGATGGTGAGGATGAACTCCTCGGCCGCCGCGAAGGTCTCGTAGTCGTCGCGCGACAGGCCGGCGTCGGCCAGCAGCTGGTCGAGCGACACCTCGGGCGCCTGCGCGTCCTCGCCCTCGTGGCCGGTTCCGTTGCCGCGCCGCAGGGCGCCGGCGACCCGCAGGTAGCAGTCGCGCTGCTCGCTGGAGAAGTCGACGTGGCGCAGGATCGACAGCGACACCACGCGATCACCGTCGGCGAGGCGGATGCCGCGCACGCCCATGGAGCTGCGGCCGGCGAAGACGCGCACTTCCGAAACGGGGAAGCGGATGCACTTGCCGCCGCGGGCGGCCAGCAGCACGTCGTACTCGTCGGTGCAGGTGGCGACGCCGACCAGGGCCTCGCCTTCCTCCAGCTTCATGGCGATCTTGCCGTTGGACTTGATGTTGGTGAAGTCCGACAGGCTGTTGCGCCGCACCGTGCCCGAGGTGGTGGCGAACATGACGTTCAGATCGCCCCAGGTGCCCTCGTCCTCCGGCAGCGGCATGACGGTCGAGATGGTCTCGCCGTCCGACAGCGGCAGCAGGTTCACCATGGCCTTGCCGCGGCTCGTCGGGTTGCCGAGCGGCAGGCGCCAGACCTTCATCTGGTAGACCATGCCGGTCGAGCTGAAGAACAGCACCGGCTGGTGGGTACTGGCGACGAAGACGCGGGTGACCACGTCCTCCTCGCGCGTCGCCATGCCGGCGCGCCCCTTGCCGCCGCGCCGCTGGGAGCGGTAGGTGGCGAGCGGCACGCGCTTGATGTAGCCCGACTGGGTGACCGTGACGACCATGTCCTCGCGCTGGATCAGGTCCTCGATGTCGGCTTCGAACTCGCTGAACTCGATGGTCGTGCGCCGCGGCGTCGCGTACTCGGTCTTCATCTCGACCAGTTCGGTACGCATGATCTCGTACAGCTTCTCGCGCGAGCGCAGGATCGAGAGGTATTCCTCGATCTCGCCGCCGATTTCGCGCAGTTCGCCGTGGATCTTCTCGCGCTCGAGGCCGGTCAGGCGCTGCAGGCGCAGTTCCAGGATGGCGCGGGCCTGGGCTTCCGACAGGCGGTACTTGCCGTCGATCACCTGATGCGACGGATCGGCGATCAGTTCCACCAGCGGCGCCACGTCGCCGGCCGGCCAGTCGCGCGCCATCAGCTGCTCGCGGGCGACGTTGGCGTCGGGGGCGGCGCGGATCAGTTCGATCACCGGGTCGATGTTCTCGACGGCGATGGCGAGGCCGACCAGCGTGTGCGCCCGCTCGCGCGCCTTGCGCAGCAGGTAGACGGTGCGGCGGCGGATGACCTCCTCGCGGAAGACGATGAACGCCCGCAGGATGTCGACGATGCGCATCATCTCCGGCTTGCCGCCGTTGATGGCCAGCATGTTCACGCCGAAGCTGGTCTGCAGCTGGGAGAACTTGTAGAGCTGGTTCAGCACCACGTCGGCCTGATGGTCGCGGCGGACCTCGATGACCACGCGCACGCCGGACCGATCGGACTCGTCGCGGATGTCGGAGATGCCTTCGATGCGCTTGTCGCGCACCAGTTCGGCGATCTTCTCCTGCATCGTCGCCTTGTTCACCTGATACGGGATCTCGGTGACGATGATGGCCTCGCGGCCCTTGGCCATTTCCTCGATGTGGCAGCGCGCCCGCATGACCACCGAGCCGCGACCGGTGGTGTAGGCGCTGCGGATGCCCGAGCGGCCGAGAATGGTGCCGCCCGTCGGGAAGTCGGGGCCGGGCACCATCTCCAGGATCTCGTCCTCGGTGACGTCCGGGTTGTCGATCATGGCGCACAGCGCGTCGATCACCTCGCCCAGGTTATGGGGCGGGATGTTCGTCGCCATGCCGACGGCGATGCCGCCGGCGCCGTTGACCAGCAGGTTCGGGAACCGGGCCGGCAGGACGATGGGCTCCCACGAGCTTTCGTCGTAGTTGGCCTGGAAGTCGACCGTTTCCTTGTCGATGTCGTCCAGCAGCGAATGGGCCGACTTGGCGAGGCGCGCTTCCGTGTAGCGCATGGCCGCCGGGGCGTCGCCGTCCATGGAGCCGAAGTTGCCCTGCCCGTCGATGAGCGGCAGCCGCATGGACCACGGCTGCGCCATGCGCACCATGGCGTCGTAGATCGCGCTGTCGCCGTGCGGGTGGTACTTACCCATCACGTCACCGACGATGCGCGCCGACTTCTTGTAGGGCTTGTTGTACTCGTACCCGCTTTCCTTCATGGCGTAGAGGATACGCCGATGAACGGGCTTGAGGCCGTCGCGCACGTCGGGAAGGGCACGCGAGACGATCACGCTCATGGCGTAATCGAGGTACGAGCGCTTCATCTCGTCTTCGATTGCGACCGGCGTGACGTCGAACTCTTTCGGAGTGGACGGGGGGTTCGTCAAAGCTGTGGCCTGGATCGGTTTCAGGGCAACGGGCCGGCACCGCGAGGCGCCGGACGCAGAAGGTGGGGCGGCACCGCAGACAGCGTCGCCCAAGAGCCGGGAAACCTAGCAAATCGAGCGGGATGCGGCAACGTTTCGCTGCTTTGCGCGCCGGTTTCCGCTACTCGGCGGCGGTGCTGCGGGCCTTGGCGGTCGCGAGCGGCAGGTCCACATGGAAGGTGGAGCCCTGCCCGGGGACGGAGTCGATCCAGATGCGGCCGCCGTGACGGTCGACGATGCGACGACAGACGGCCAGCCCGATGCCCGTGCCCTCGTACTCGGACCCGCTGTGCAGCCGGCTGAAGATCTGGAACACGGTCTCGTGGTGCTCGGCGGCGATGCCGATGCCGTTGTCGGCGACGGCCAGATGCAGCCTTCCCGGCGCATCGCGGCTCCAGCCGATGCGCACGTGCGGCGGCCGGTCCGGCGCGCGGTACTTGAGGGCATTGCCGACCAGGTTCTGCACCAGCCGCACGATCTGCCCGTGATCGCCGAGCACGGCCGGCGCGTCCGGCTGCACCTCCAGCACGGCGCCGGCATCGGTGGCGGCCATCTTCAGGTTGGCGAGGGCTTCGGCGACGGCCTCGGACGTCTCCACCGCCTCGAAGGCGGCGCCGCGGGTGCCGATGCGGGAATAGTCCAGCAGGTCATGGATCAGGCGCGACATGCGCTTGGCGCCGTCCATGGCCGTCTCGGCGAAGGAGCGCCCCTCGTCGGTGAGCCGCGCCCCTTCCCGCCGCAGCAGCAGCGACAGGAACGACGACACCATGCGCAGCGGCTCCTGCAGGTCGTGGGACGCGATGTAGGCGAACTGCTCCAGCTCGCGGTTGGAGTCCGCCAGGGCGCGGGACTTCTCCTGCAGCGCTCCCTCCGCCTCCTTCAGCGCGGTGATGTCGGCGTGGACGCCGATGACGCGGCGCGCGGTGCCGTCGGGCCGGCGGTCGACGGCGCGGCCGCGGTCGGCGATCCAGGCCCAGCCGCCGTCGGCGCGGGCGACGCGGAAGTGGGCGGCGTAGACCTCCGTCTCGCCGCGCACATGGGCGTCGATCGCCGCCACCACCGCCTCGCGGTCGTCCGGGTGCATGAGGGCGCGGAACTCGTCGACGCTCGGCGGCGGATCCCCGGCCGGGCGCCCGAGCATGGCCGCCAGGCGGTCGCCGAACAGGACCTCGCCGCGATCGACGGACCAGTCCCACAGGCTGAGGTTGCCGTTGTCGAGCGCGGCGGCGAGCCGCTCCTCGCTGAGGCGGAGGCTGCGGTCGGCGGCCGCCCGGCTGCGCTCGGCACGAACGTAGACGGCCAGGAACAGGAGCGCGGCGGCGAACAGCAGAGCTGCCGCCGACACCCCCATGATCGCGGTGCGTCGCCACGGTGCCAGAAGGTCCGCCTTGTCGATCTCGACCAGCCCCACCACCGGCAGGTCGCGCGCGATCCCGACCCCGGTCACCACCGGACCGGCGCCCTGGGCGTGGCCCTCGACCGTCCAACGCTCGCCCAGCCCGGCGACCAGGGACGCGGCGCTGGTGTGGGGCTCGTCGCCCTCCAGCCGCGCAAGCAGGCGCCCGTCCGACAGATAAACCGCGACGGCCGCCGCCCGTACGGCCCGCTGCTCGCGGGCCCAGTCGGCCAGGCGCCCGAGATCGACAATGGCGACGGCGAAGCCGACGAACCCGCCGTCGTCGCTCCAGCGCGCCCGGCTGACGGCCAGCACGCCGTCCAGGCCGAGGGAGCCGCCGGGCGTCAGCCCCATCTCCTGCCAGCCGTCGCGATGCGCCGCGAGGATGCCGTGGATCGCCCCGGCGGCCAGCGCCGGGTACCGGCGGCTCGCGCCCAGAACGGCGCCGGAGGCATCATAGACCGCGGCTGCGCGGACGCCCGGCAGACCCACCGCCGTCGTCTCCAGTTCGGCCCCCAGTCGCGTTGCCGAGTGGGCATGGTCGAAGGCGCTGGCGGCGGCGGCCAGCGCCGCCACGTCGCCGAGCAGGGTCAGCGTCGCGGTTTCCGCCGCCACCTGCCGCGCCAGGTGATCCGCGTTGGCGGCGGCGAGGCGCAGAATGCTCGCGCGTTCCCGCTGCAGCAGCAGAATGCCGACGGCCATGATCGCCACCACGAGAACCAGCGCCACGACCACGGCGCCACCCGACAGCCGGCGCGACCAGCGCCCCGTCTGCCCCGGCGCCGGTTGGGCGGGGATCACGGCCCGCGCTCCAGCGCCTCGGCCACCGTCTTCACCAGGGCCGCGTCGAGCCCCAGGCGGGCGACGATGGCATCCTGGTGCGCCATGAGCGCGGCCCGCGTCTCGGCTACGTCGGCGGGCCGCGGACGGACGATGGCGACGCCGTTGGCGGCCAACGTCTCGAGGGCCGACGCCTGTTCCTCTGCCGCCATGAGGCGCGCCTCATCCACCAGGCCGTCCCACACCTCGGTCATGGCCTGGCGCACGTCGGCGGGCAGACGGGCCCACAGGCGGCCGGACACCAGCGGCACGTACTGCGGGAAGTACTGGCGGTCGAGGAAGGCATGGTCGAGCCCGAAGCGCCACAGGTTGGCGCTGACCACCGTCGCCGCCGTCGTCAGGGTTCCGTCCACCCGGCCGTCGCCCAGGGCACGCGGGAAGTCGGGCCACGGGATGACCGTCGCTTCCGCCCCCAGCGCCCGGATGCGCTCGGCGTTGCCCTCGCCGCCCGCGACCCGGATGCGCAGGCCGCGCAGGTCGTCGACGGTGCGCAGATCGGCGCCGCGGGTGAAGACGTGTGCGTCGCCGAGGTCGATCCAGCGGCCGAGCACGTGGACGTCCACCGCCGCCTCCAGGCGCCGCGCCAGGTTCGTCCCCACCGGGCCGTCGCGCAGGCCGTAGTTCACCGCGTCGTCGCGGCCGTAGAACATGGGCAGCAGGAAGACCGCGAAGTCGGGCGCATAGCGATCGAGGTGCCACAGGCCCGGCGCCGCCATGTCGACCCGCCCGGCGGCGACCGCCTCCACCACGTCGCGGTCGCTGTAGAGCACGGCGCTGTCCTTGACCATCACCGCGACACGGCCGTCCAGCCGTACCTGAAGACGCTCGGCGAAACGGTGCAGCATGCGGGTCTGGACGTGGTCGGGCGTGTTTTCCGTCGACAGCGTCAGCGTGGGCAGCGGCCCCGCGGCCGTCCCGCACGCCGGCATCGCCAGAATGGCCGCCGCCGCCGCCAAAGCCGCCGGCAACCACCGCCGAAAGCCTCTGAGACTAGTCATGCACCCCCCGCATCCGCCCCCTCGGGGGCGCCATCCCGCGGGGTCATCTTACGGCCTGTGCCGAAACGGAGCAACGGCATCGGGCCAAACGGCAACGGCCCGGAAGATGCCGGGCCGTTGAGTCGTTTCCCTGGTCTGCGCCGCGCAGGCTCAGAACGGAATTTCGTCGTCGAGGTCGGAGGCCGGCGGCTCCCAGCCGGAGCCCTGGCCGCCACCACCGCCACCACCCGAACGGCCGCCGCCGGCGCCGCCACCCTGGCCGCCGCCGTAACCGCCACCACCGCCGCCGTAGCCGCCGCCCGAGCCGCCGCCGTAACCGCCCTGGTCGTAGCCGCCGCCCTGGTCATAGCCGCCGCCCTGGTCGTACCCACCGCCCTGGCCGCGACCGCCGCCGCCGCCCGGGGCACCGCCCAGCAGGGTCAGCTCGCCCTTGAAGGGCTGCAGCACGACTTCGGTGGAGTAGCGGTCCTGGCCGTTCTGGTCCTGCCACTTGCGGGTCTGCAGCTGGCCTTCGATGTAGACCGACGACCCCTTCTTCAGGTAGCGCTCGGCGATGTCGGCCAGCGGCGGCGAGAAGATCACCACGCGGTGCCACTCGGTGCGCTCGCGCTTCTCGCCCGACTGGCGGTCCTTCCAGGTCTCCGAGGTCGCGATGTTGAGGTTCACGATCTTGTTGCCGTTCTGCATGGTCCGGACCTCGGGGTCGCGGCCCAGGTTGCCGACCAGGATGACCTTGTTGACGCTGCCTGCCATGGAAAAGCTCTCTGTCTGAGTCTGGATATCGATCTCGGCCGGCGACTTTAACGCCTTCCCGCGCGCGGCGAAAGAACGGAAAAAGGGCCCGGCGGTGATGCCGCCGGGCCCCTTCCCGTTCGATCACGCGCGGGCGCGGATCAGTTGGAGGCCAGCTCCTTGTAGGTGCCGTTCTCCCACTTGTAGAACACGTAGCCCGGCGCCGTCACGTCGCCCTTTTCGTCGAAGCCGACGCTGCCGAGCACGGTGTCGAACTGGTTGGCGTTCAGCGCCGCGACCACGGCGTCGAACTCGGACGACTTGGCCTTCTCGGCGGCCTGCGCCCACGCCTGGATGGCGCCGTAGGTGTAGAGGGTGTAGCCCTCGGGCTTGTAGCCGATCGCCTCGAAGGCCTCGACCACCGGCTTGGCGGTCGGGTTCTTGGCCGGGTCCGGCGAGAAGGTCATGAGGGTGCCGGCACCGGAGTCACCGGTGATGGACCAGTACTCGTCCGACACCAGGGCGTCGCCCGAGATCAGCTGGGTGTCCATGCCCTGCTCGCGCATCTGGCGCACGATCAGGCCCGCTTCGGTGTGGTAGCCGCCGTAGTACAGGACGTCGATGCCGGCCTGCTTCAGCTTGGTCACCAGGGCAGAGTAGTCCTTTTCGCCCGGGGTGACGGTTTCGGTGAGGGCCGGCTTGATGCCCAGGCCTTCGAGGGCCTTCTGCGTCTCGTCCGCGAGGCCCTTCGAATAGGCCTGCTTGTCGTGGACGACGGCGATCTTCTTGCCCTTGTAGTTGTCGGCGATGAACTTGCCGGCCACTTCGCCCTGCTGGTCGTCACGGCCACAGGTGCGGAACACGCCCTTGAAGCCCTGCTCGGTCAGCTGCGGGTTGGTGGAGGCCGGCGAGATCTGGATGATGCCTTCCTCGTTGTAGACGGCCGACGCCGGGATCGACGAACCCGAGCAGAAGTGGCCGGCGACGAACTTCACGCCCTTGTTGACGAACTGGTTGGCCACGGCCACGGCCTGCTTCGGGTCGCAGGCGTCGTCGCCGACCTCGAGGACGAGCTTCTCGCCCAGCACGCCGCCCTTGGCGTTGAGGTCCTTGACCGCCATTTCGGCGCCCATCTTCATCTGCTCGCCGAAGGTGGCATAGGGGCCGGTCATCGGACCGACGGTGGCGATCACGATCTCGGCGTTCGCGCCGGTCGCGGCCAGGAGCGCGACGGCGCTGGCGGCGGCGGCGAGAGTGATCTTGAACTTCGACATGCTTGCTCTCCCTGGTTCGCAAGGTGGGATCTCTGATCCACGGTCCCCGCCGGCATCGATCCCCTCGGCCGACAGGGTATTTCGCTCGGACATTACCCGCTTGTTTTATCGAAACATTATGGCGGGTATTGGATCGCTCCTGTCAATCGGCAAGTGGCCCCCGCCGCACCGCCTGCGCGGCCGGCCGGGGCCGCTGCCGTCAGCCCTTGGAGCGCCAGCCGAGCAGACCGGCCCGATCGTACATCCACGGATACTGGGCGACCATCTTGCGCGCCTGCGTCGCCTTGTAGGCGAGCACGCCGATGGCCATGAGCACCGCGGTGTCGATCAGCCACCCCGTCACGGACAGCAGCTCGCCGCCGAACAGGGCAAAGTGGAAAAAGCGGTCGGCGACGCCGAGCAGGATGGTGTAGGGCACCACCTGCCACAGCGGACGCCAGGTGCCGGCGCAGGCATTGCCGGTCATGTAGGCCAGCCAGCCGCCCATCACGCAGGTGAACAGAATGAAAGCCAGCGGGTCGGTTCCCATGAAGTCTTCCATCAGTGGCCTCCCTCGAGGTAGGCGGCCCGGATCTCGGGATTGTCGAGCAGCTCGCGGCCCGAGCCGGACATGGTGATGTTGCCGTTGACCATGACGTAGGCGCGGTGCGCCAGCTTCAGGGCGTGGAAGGCGTTCTGCTCCACCAGGAACACCGTCATGCCCTGGGTGCGGTTGATCTCCTTGATGGCTTCGAAGATCTGGCGCACCACCAGCGGCGCGATGCCGAGCGACGGTTCGTCGAGCAGCAGCAGCTTGGGCCGGCTCATGAGCGCCCGGCCGATGGCGAGCATCTGCTGCTCGCCGCCCGACAGGGTGCCGCCGCGCTGGCTCTTGCGCTCCTCGAGGCGGGGGAACAGGTCGTAGACCCGCCGCAGGTCCTTCTCGAAGTGGCCCGGATCGGCGCGCAGGGCGCCCATCTGCAGGTTTTCGTAGACGGTCATGCGCGGGAAGATGCGCCGCCCTTCCGGCGACTGGGCGATGCCCAGTTCCACCAGCTTGTGGGTCGGGATGCGCGTGATGTCCTGGCCCTGAAAGACGATCTCGCCCCTGGCCGCCTGCGGGCTGCCGCAGACGGTCATGAGCAGGGTGGTCTTGCCGGCGCCGTTGGAGCCGATGAGGGTGACGATCTCACCCTCGTTGACCTCGACGTCCACGCCCTTCAGGGCATGGATCTGGCCGTAGTACGTGTGTACGCCTGATACGCGGAGCATGTCAGCCCTGCCCTCCCCCATGGTCGTGACCCGTGCCGTGCGCGTGGCTCGGCATGTGGAGATCGTTGGCGACCTCCTTGGGCAGGTCCTCGTCTTCGTCCTCGCCGAGATAGGCGCGGATCACCGCCGGATCGTTCTTCACCTCGGTCGGCGTGCCGTCCGAGATCTTGCGGCCGTGGTCGAGCACCACGACGTGGTCGGAGATCTGCATCACCACGCTCATGTCGTGTTCGATGAGCAGGATGCCGATCTTCTCCTCGTCGCGGATGCCGAGCAGCAGCTCGTTCAGTTCCAGCGATTCCTTGGGGTTGAGGCCGGCCGCCGGCTCGTCGAGGCAGAGCAGGACGGGCCGGGTGCACATGGCGCGGCAGATTTCCAGGCGGCGCTGGTCGCCGTAGGGCAAGTTGCCGGCTTCCCAGTCGGCGCGCTCGTACAGGCTGACCTTGTTCAGCCAGTACTTGGCGAGCTCGATGGCTTCCTTCTCCGCCTGCCGGAACGACGGCAGGTTGAGCAGGCCGCCGACGGTCCACATGGACGCCTTCATCAGCCGGTTGTGCTGGGCGACCATGAGGTTTTCCAGCACCGACATCTGCGGGAACAGGCGGATGTTCTGGAAGGTACGGGCCACATCCGCCTTCTGCGTGATGCGGAAGCCGTCCATGCGTTCCAGCAGGTAGTCGCCCTTGGCGGGGTGGTTGAGCTTCAGCCGGCCGACGGTCGGCTTGTAGAAACCCGTCAGGCAGTTGAACACGGTGGTCTTGCCGGCCCCGTTGGGACCGATGAGGGCCGTGATCTCGTTGCGGCGGGCTTCGAAGGACAGGTCGTCGATCGCCACCAGGCCGCCGAAGCGCATGGTCAGGTGCTCGACGTCGAGCAGAACATTTCCGGTCGTCATCGTCACACCCTCACTTCGCCTTGGCCGCGAGTTCGGCCTCCTGGGCCTGCACCTTCTGGGCCTCCACCCCGTGCCGCGGCACGTATCCTGGTGGATGGAGCCGCACGGTCGGGTCGCGGTGCGACAACAGGCCGCGCGGACGCCACACCATGATGAGCACCATGGCGAGGCCGAACAGCAGCATGCGGTATTCGGCGAACTCGCGCAGCCATTCCGGCACGATCACCAGCACGAAGGCGGCGATGACGACGCCGAGCTGGCTGCCCATGCCGCCCAGCACCACGATGGCGAGGATGATGGCGGACTCGATGAAGGTGAAGCTCTCGGGGCTGATGAAGCCCTGGCGGGTGGCGAAGAACGACCCCGCGAAACCGCCGAACATGGCGCCGATGGCGAAGGCCGACAGCTTGGTGTTGGTCGGGTTCATGCCGAGCGAGCGGCAGGCGATCTCGTCCTCGCGCAGGGCCTCCCAACCGCGGCCGATGGGCAGCTTGCGCACCCGCAGCGTGAAGGCGTTGGTGATGAGCGCCAGGATCAGGATCAGGAAGTAGAGGAAGATGATCCGGTGCATGCTGTCGAAGTCGATGCCCAACAGCTGGTGGAAGGCCATGGTGCCTTCCTCCGGCGACCGGTCGAAGGCGTAGCCGAAGAAGGTCGGGCGCGGGATCGAGCCGATGCCGTCCGGGCCGTTGGTCACGTCGTACCAGTTGATGAGCACGACGCGGATGATCTCGCCGAAGCCGAGCGTCACGATGGCCAGGTAGTCACCGCGCAGGCGCAGCACCGGGAAGCCGAGGATGACGCCGAAGGTCGCGGCGAACAGGCCGGCCAGCGGCAGGCAGATCCAGAACGACCAGTCGAACATGGTCGCCAGCAGCGCGTAGGAATAGGCGCCGACGGCATAGAACGCCACGTAGCCCAGGTCGAGCAGGCCGGCGAGGCCGACCACGATGTTCAGGCCCCAGCCCAGCATCACGTAGATGAGGAAGGTGGTGGCGATGTCGACCACGTAGCGGTCGGCGAAGGGCCACATGGGCAGGGTGAAGGCGAAGATCGCGCCGGCCAGGCCGATCCAGACGTTGTAGCGCTGGAACTTGGCGCCGAAGGCCTTCAGGCCCTCGGCGCTCTTGGCGCGGGCGTCGGAGCGCCAGCGGAACACGGTGAGCAGCATGCGGCCGACGAAGACGACCGCGACCGCCCAGAAGAACAGCTCCCAGCGGGTGAGCAGCACCAGCTCGGGGCCGTCGTTGTTGGCCTGCAGGCCGAGGAAGGGGAACGCGAGAACGGCGGCGACGCCCGCCGTGATGGCCGATTCCTTCAGCGCGCCGGGCAGGTCGTAGCTGCCCGGGCGCTTGGCGGCGGCCGACGCCGAGGGGGAGGCAATATCGGTCGCCATGGATCAGACCTTCTCGATCTCGGGTTTGCCGAGCAGGCCCGTGGGACGGAAGATCAGCACCAGAACCAGGATGCCGAAGGTCGCCACGTCCTTGTACTCGATGGTGAAGTAAGCCGACCAGAAGGCCTCGATGAGGCCGATCAGCAGGCCGCCCAGCATGGCGCCCGGCAGCGACCCGATGCCGCCCAGCACGGCCGCGGTGAACGCCTTCATGCCGGCCAGGAAGCCGATGTAGAAGTCGATCACGCCGTACTGCAGGGTCACCATCAGGCCGGCCACGGCGGCCAGCACCGCACCGAGAACGAAGGTGAGCGAAATGGTCCGGTCGACGTTGACGCCGATCAGCCCCGCCATCTTGCGGTCCTGCTCGCAGGCGCGCTGCTGGCGGCCCATGGAGGTCTGCGTGATGACGTAGGTGAAGGCCACCATGAGCGCGATGGTCAGCACCCAGATGAACAGCTGCAGGAACGACAGCTGCACGGTGAAGCCGTCCGGCCCCGTATACAGCGTGAAACCGCCCGAGATGATGGGCTGCAGCGGCTTCACGCGCGCGCCCTGGGTGATCTGGACGTAGTTCTGCAGCGCGATGGACATGCCGATCGCCGAAATCAGCGGCGCCAGGCGGAAGGACCCGCGCAACGGACGGTAGGCGATGCGTTCCACGGTCCAGCCGTAGGCCGCCGTGAACACCATGCCGACCACCAGCATGACGAGAAGCGCGAAGGGCACGCTGTCGATGCCGACGGTGCCGAGCACCAGGAAGGTGATGACCGACAGGAAGGCGCCGATCATGTAGATTTCGCCGTGGGCGAAGTTGATCATGCCGATGATGCCGTACACCATCGTGTAGCCGATGGCGATCAATCCGTAGATCGACCCCAGCGTCAGACCGTTGATGAGCTGTTGGAGGAAGTAGGCCACCCTGCTGTTCCCCATGTTTAAATTTTTTTCAAGTCCCAGTTGCACGGTGGGACTAGCAAGGGCGGAAGCGTAATGGACCCATCCGACCTGTCAAGAAGTTGCACCCGCCCCCGTCACGAAATTTTCTTCTTTACGAAAGGGAGTTTCCCGGAACAGTCGTTGCGGCGAAACGGCATTGCGTGGATCATTTGTTGCACCGCAATAGGGACCGATCCGGCCCTTTCGGATGTGCGTAATGGGCTCTGGTCACGGCGGTGAAGTTGCTCTATCTGTTCCGGGTTGGTTCCGAAATCCGGCTCGCCGCCGAGGGACCGGCCCGCCTGCGCTCTCGATTTTCCCCGGAGTCTCCATGTCGCAGCAGTACATCCGCGTCAGCGGCGCCCGCGAGCACAATCTGAAGAACATCGACGTCGCCCTGCCGCGCGACAAGCTGGTGGTCATCACCGGCCTGTCGGGGTCGGGCAAATCGTCGCTCGCTTTCGACACCATCTACGCGGAAGGCCAGCGGCGCTACGTCGAGAGCCTGTCGGCCTACGCGCGCCAGTTCCTGGAACTGATGCAGAAGCCGGACGTGGAATCCATCGAGGGCCTGTCGCCGGCCATCTCCATCGAGCAGAAGACGACGTCGCGCAACCCGCGCTCCACCGTCGGAACGGTGACGGAGATCTACGACTACATGCGCCTCCTGTGGGCGCGGGTCGGCGTGCCGCACAGCCCGGCGACCGGCCTGCCCATCGAGAGCCAGACGGTCAGCCAGATGGTCGACCGCATCATGGAGATGGGCGACGGCACCCGCCTCTACCTGCTGGCCCCCATCGTGCGCGGCCGCAAGGGCGAGTACCGCAAGGAACTGCGCGAGCTGCAGGCCAAGGGCTTCCAGCGCGTCAAGGTCGACGGCGAGCTCTACGAGATCGACGAGGTACCCGCCCTCAACAAGAAGGTGAAGCACGACATCGAGGTCGTGGTCGACCGCGTGGTGGTGAAGGAAGGCATCGAGAGCCGCCTGGCGGACTCCGTCGAGACGGCGCTGGACCTGACCGACGGCCTTGTGTTCGCGGAGGACGCCGGCTCGGGCGAGCGCACCACCTTCTCGGCCAAGTTCGCCTGCCCGGTCTCCGGCTTCACCATCGACGAGGTGGAGCCGCGGCTGTTCTCGTTCAACAACCCCTTCGGCGCCTGCCCCACCTGCGACGGGCTCGGCGTGAAGATGTACTTCGACCCCATGCTGGTGGTGCCCGACGAACGCCGCACCCTGCGCCAGGGCGCCGTCGCGCCGTGGGCCGCCACGGGGCAGGTCTCGCCCTACTACCAGCAGGCGCTGGAAAGCGTCTCGGCCCACTTCGGCTGCGACATGGACACGCCGTGGAAGGACCTGCCGGCGGAGTTGCAGCGGGTGATCCTCGACGGCTCGGGCAACACGCCCATCCGCATGAGCTACCGCGACGGCTCGCGCGCCTTCACCACGGAACGGCCGTTCGAGGGCGTCATCCCCAACATCGCCCGGCGCTACCGCGAGACCGAATCGCAGCACATGCGCGACGAGTTCGACAAGTACCGCGCCTCCGCCCCCTGCGAGGCCTGCAACGGCAAGCGCCTGAAGCCCGAAGCGCTGGCGGTGAAGATCGCCGGCAAGGACATCTCCGACATCACCGACCTGTCCATCGCCGACGCAGGCGCCTGGTTCGAGGGCCTGGAGGCGCAGCTCAAGCCCAAGGACCGCGAGATCGCCAGCCGCATCCTGCGCGAGATCAACGAGCGGCTGATGTTCCTCAACAACGTCGGCCTGGAATACCTGACCCTGGCGCGCACCTCCGGCACCCTGTCGGGCGGCGAGAGCCAGCGCATCCGGCTGGCGTCGCAGATCGGTTCGGGCCTCACGGGCGTGCTCTACGTGCTGGACGAGCCGTCCATCGGCCTGCACCAGCGCGACAACGACCGCCTGCTCGCGACGCTGCGGCGGCTGCGCGACATCGGCAATACCGTCATCGTGGTCGAGCACGACGAGGACGCCATCCGCAGCGCCGACCATCTGGTGGACATGGGCCCCGGCGCCGGCCGCCACGGCGGCGTCATCGTCGCCGAGGGCACGCCGGACGAAGTCATGGCCAACGAGGCCTCGCTGACCGGGCAGTACCTGACGGGCAAGAAGTTCGTACCGGTGCCGGCGGTGCGCCGCAAGGGCAACGGCAAGGCGCTGAGCGTGGTCGGGGCGCGGGCCAACAACCTGCGGAACGTGACGGTGGACTTCCCGCTCGGCACCTTCACCTGCGTCACCGGCGTCTCCGGCGGCGGCAAGTCGTCGCTGGTGATCGAGACGCTCTACAAGGCCCTCGCCCGCACCCTGCACGGCGCCCGCGAACACCCGGCGCCGCACGAGCGTATCGACGGGCTGGTGCACATCGACAAGATCGTCGACATCGACCAGAGCCCCATCGGCCGCACGCCGCGGTCCAACCCCGCCACCTACTGCGGCGCCTTCACCCCCATCCGCGACTGGTTCGCCGGCCTGCCGGAGGCCCAGGCGCGCGGCTACAAGCCGGGGCGCTTCAGCTTCAACGTGAAGGGCGGGCGCTGCGAGGCGTGCCAGGGCGACGGCCTCATCAAGATCGAAATGCACTTCCTGCCCGACGTCTACGTCACCTGCGACGTCTGCAAGGGCAAGCGCTACAACCGCGAGACGCTGGAGGTCGCCTTCAAGGGCAAGTCCATCGCCGACGTCCTCGACATGACAGTGGAAGAGGCGGCCGACTTCTTCAAGGCGGTGCCGGTGATCCGTGACAAGATGGAACTGCTGAAGCAGGTGGGCCTCGGCTACATCCACCTCGGCCAGCAGGCCACCACCCTTTCGGGCGGTGAGGCGCAGCGCGTGAAACTGGCAAAGGAACTGTCGCGCCGCGCCACCGGCCGCACCCTCTATATCCTAGACGAACCGACCACCGGCCTGCACTTCGAGGACGTGCGCAAGCTCATGGAAGTGCTGCACCAGCTGGTGGAGACGGGTAACACGGTGGTGGTGATCGAGCACAACCTGGAAGTCATCAAGACCGCCGACTGGATCGTCGACATCGGCCCCGAGGGCGGCTCGGGCGGCGGCAAGGTGGTCGCCGCCGGCACGCCGGAAGAAATCGTGGAGGTGGAGGAGAGTTACACCGGCCGCTACCTGAAGCCCTACCTGACCAACACGGCCACCCGGCTGCGGGCGTGACGGGGGCGGCGGCAGCGGATAGACTTGGCGCGAGACCGCCCCTGGAGGCACCCATGCGTCACCAGCGACCGCATTACGACGAGGACTATCACGCCTGGCTGATGGATCAGGCGGCGTCCCTGCGCGCCGCCGGCAGCCGCATCGGCACTGCCATCGACGCCGACACGGTGGCGGAGGAACTGGAAGACATGGGCAAGGCGCAACGCCAGGCGCTCAACAGCCACCTGAAGGTGCTGCTGCTGCACCTCCTGAAGTGGACGTACCAACCGGACAAGCGCAAAGGCGGGAGGGAAGTCTCCATCATCAATGCCCGCGACGAGATCGCGGCCTTGGTCGCCGACAGCCCGAGCCTGCGGCCACACCTGACGACCCTTTGGGACAAGGCCTATGGCGTGGCCCGCCGCAATGCGGTAGCGGAAACCGGGCTGCCCGCCTCCACGTTCCCCGAGGAAGCGCCCTTCACCCTGGAGCAGGCGCTCGACGACGAGTACATGCCGGACTAGCGCTGAGCATCGAGGGACGCCATGGATGTCTGCGCGCACGGCAACGGGCGTGACGGCGACCGGGCGTGGCCTTATACTCTGATGAAGAAGGAGCGCGCCGATGCGGACCACCGTCGTCACCGACCAGGAAGCGGCAAGCCAGCTCGGGACCCTCGTCGACCGCGTGGCGGCCGGCGAGGACGTGGTCATTCGCAAGGACGGCAAGGCGGTGCGGCTGGTGGCGGTTCCGGACCCTGTCGACGTGAAGAGCCGTCCCGACCGGCGCCCCGGCCAGTACAAGGGCCGGGTCTGGATGGCGCCGGACTTCGACGAGACACCGGAGTGGTTGATTGACGCCTTCGAGGGCCGCGGCGACGACGGGGACGTCAGCCGGTGAAGCTACTCCTCGATACCCACATCCTGATCTGGTGGGCCAACGGCGAGGATTTTCCAGCAGCGGTCGCCGATGCGATCGCGGCACCGGACGCGACGGTCTACGTCAGCATTGCGTCGCTGTGGGAGATCGTCATCAAGCGAAGCCTCGGCAAACTGACCTTCGATCTCGACTTCCGCGAGTTGCTGGAACGCGCCGGCTTCATACTGCTACCGATCGAGATCCGGCACCTGGCCGTCCTCGAAGGTTTGCCGCCCCACCATCGTGACCCGTTCGACCGCGTTCTGGTCGCGCAGGCGCTATGCGACGGACTGACGTTCGTCTCTGCCGACCGGACCATGCCGCGATACGGCGCGACGCTCCTACCCGTCCACAGCAGCTAGACTGCAATCGGGAGCTGGACTCACGAAGGCCCGGCCGAGTTTCCCCGGCCGGGCCTTGGTTCATCCGTGTCCCGTCGCGGTGCAGGGGCGGTCGTCGTGGAGACTGGGGGAGTACCGAACTCCGACCGCCTGCTCTGCCCTGGCCTCTCGGCTCGCGTCAGGAGGCCTGTTCGGCCTGCTTCTCGCGGGTCTTGTCCGGGTCGGTGACGATGCTGTAGCGGTGCGTCGCGCTGTCGATGGTCTGGCTGGTCAGGCCGCGCCAGAAGTCCAGCGCCTGCTGCTTGCCGAAGGGGCCGTAGACCTCGAACTTGCGGCCCTCGGCGATCTCCTCGAAGTCGGTCGACTTGTATTCGCCGCCGACCACCCAGAACTGCTGGTCGGGCAGGTCGCCCTCGTTGCGCACCACGTAGCGGACCATGGCGTTGTCGACGGTCTTGCCCGTCAGGTCGCGCCAGAAGTCGTGGGCTTCCTTCTCGGTGAAGGGGCCGTGCTTTTCCAGCTCGGTGCCCGCCGCCGGTTTGGTGAAGCTGGTGTCGGCATATTCGCCGCCGATCACGTAGTAGGATTTGCTCGCCATGACGCCCCGGTCTCCTTAGGTCGGCAGAAAAAGGACGGCGCCCTGTATAAGGCCTTCCGGGCGCCGTTGAAACCATGAAGTTTCGCCGAACCCACCCGAACGGGGCGGCGGCGTCAGCGCCGGGTGGTGGGCAGCTTCTCGCTGTTCCACTTGACCATGCCGCCGGCCACCACCTGCACCTTGCCGAGCCCCGCCTTCTTCAGCACGCGGGCGGCGGAGGCGGCGCGGGCGGCGGTGCGGCACATGACGTAGACCGGCGTGTCGGCATAGGCCGCCAGTTGCGGCCGCAGCTCGTCCATGCGCCGGCCCAGCTCGCCGAGCGGCAGGTTGACGGCGCCCGGTACGTGGCCGAGATCCCCGCTGAACTCGGCCGGCTCGCGCACGTCGAGAATCACCACCTCGTCGCCGGCCTTCAGGCGTTCGTTCACTTCGCGCGGGCCGATGAATCCGGCGCCCGAGATCAGCCGCGGGATGACCTTGATGCCCACATAGGCGAACACGCCGGCGGCGGCGGCGAGAATGAGGTCCTTGTACTCGGCGAAGAAGGCTTCCACGTCTGGTCGTCCCGGCCCGTGTTCATGAAAAGGCGCTCATAGAATGGTCGCGGCGGGCCTTAAGTCAACTCCACGCTGGACAGCAGCGCGGCGGACGACTACATGACGGCCCATGTCCGACATCGCACCCGTCCACATCATCGGCGGCGGTCTCGCCGGGTCCGAAGCGGCGTGGCAGCTCGCCAGCGCCGGCGTCCCCGTGATCCTGCACGAGATGCGCCCGCACCGCCGCACCGACGCCCACCAGACCGACCGGCTGGCGGAGCTGGTGTGCTCCAACTCGTTCCGCTCCGACGACGCCGACTATAACGCCGTCGGGTTGCTGCATTGGGAAATGCGCCGCTGCGGCTCGCTGATCCTGGCCTGCGCCGACAAGCATGCGGTACCGGCGGGCGGGGCGCTCGCCGTCGACCGCGACGCCTTCGCGGAAGAAGTGCAGCAGCGCCTGGCCGAGCACCCGCTCGTCACAATCGAGCGCGGCGAGGTCGCCGGCTTGCCGCCCGAGGAATGGGACAGCGTCATCGTCGCCACCGGCCCCCTGACCAGCGCCCCGCTGGCCGAGGCGATCGGGCGGCTGACGGGCGAAGAAAGCCTCGCCTTCTTCGACGCCATCGCGCCCATCGTCTACAAGGAGTCCATCGACTTCGACAAGGCGTGGTACCAGTCGCGCTACGACAAGGGCACGGGCACCGACTACATCAACTGCCCCATGAGCCGCGACGAATACGAGGCCTTCATCGACGCCCTGCTGGCCGCCGAGAAGACCGAGTTCAAGGAGTGGGAGAAGGACACGCCCTATTTCGAGGGCTGCCTGCCCATCGAGGTCATGGCCGAACGCGGCCGCCGCACCCTCACCTTCGGCCCCATGAAGCCCATCGGCCTGACCAACCCGCACACGCCGGGCGTGCGCCCCTATGCGGTGGTGCAGCTGCGCCAGGACAACGCGCTCGGCACGCTCTACAACATCGTCGGCTTCCAGACCAAGCTGAAGTACGGCGAACAATCGCGCATCTTCCGCATGATCCCGGGCCTGGAGAATGCCGAGTTCGCGCGGCTGGGCGGCATCCACCGCAACACCTTCCTCAACAGCCCCCGCCTGCTGGACGACCGCCAGCGCCTCAAGGCCGCGCCGCGCCTGCGCTTCGCCGGCCAGATCTCGGGCTGCGAGGGCTATGTGGAAAGCGCCTCCATGGGCTTGGTCGCCGGCCGATTCGCCGCCGCCGAGCGGCTCGGGCTGGACCAGACGGCACCGCCGCGCACCACGGCCATGGGCGCCCTGCTCGGCCACATCACCGGCGGGGCGGAGGCGGAGACCTTCCAGCCCATGAACGTGAACTTCGGCCTGTTCCCCGACCTCGGGCCCGATGACCTGGAGCGCACCGCCCGCGGCCGCCTGCCCAAGGGGCGCGACCGCAAAGCCGCCTACAGCCGGCGGGCCATGCGCGACTTCGACGCCTGGCTCGCCGCGTCGCCCTTCGGCGGGACGGGAACGGCGGCGGCCTGAGACACGGCCGGAAAACGATGGAGTTCAAACGCAAGGGGCGCCGCGAGGCGCCCCTTCGGTGTTTCAGCGCAGGCCTGGCTTCAGGTAGAGCACGCTGTCGAAGGTCTGCGCCAGCGCCGGGTCGGTGGACAGCGAGGCCTGCGCCCCCGTCTCACCCCAGCCGCCCAGGGAAATCAGGCCATGCATGACGAAGCTGACGAGCAGAACGCACAACACGGCAGCAGCATGCTGGCCGGCGGTTGCTTTGCGCGGGTCCATGATCGCCGTCTCCCCTCTTCGCGGGATTGCGTTGGGCGAAAAAATCCTCTCTTCACCAAGACCCTGAGGGTCGGCTGTTAAAGTACGCCCGCAGCGACTCGGAATCAATGGCTTGATTTGTTTGGCAACCGCCCCTAACCACCCGACGTAAGTCGGCGGCCGGGCCTATCACCAAACTCAGTATGGACATAGCCTTCCGTGCCACAACGGGCGGAAGTCCAGGCCACCCCCTCACCACCTGCGCAGGAAGGCGCGCAGGGTCAGGCGCAGCGGCTGCGGGTCGACCATCGCCATGTCGGGGTGAAAGACGTTCCAGTCGAGTCGCTGAAGCCTGGCGAGATAGCCGTCCGCCAGCACCGCCGGCAGCAGGGCCGGCACCGCCTCGCGCCGCACCGCCCCACGCCGCGCCCGGGCGGCGGCAAGGGCTCCCCTCGCCTCCCCCGCCAGTTGCTCGGCGACGGCGGCGACGGCGGCGTGCGGAACACCCGCCACCACCACCTCCGGCCCCTCACCCTGCGCCGCCAGATCGGCCGCCGGCAGGTAGACCCGCCGCTGCGCCGCGTGGAAGGCCGCGGCGCGCAGCAGCCCGACCACCGTCCAGGCCGTGCCCACATCCTCGGCCGCCGCCGCCGTTTCGGCGTCGCGGCCGGCCAGCACGTGCGCCGCCAGCCGCTGGAGGCCGCCGCCGGAGCCGCGGGCATAGGCGAGGAAGGCGGCCCGGTCGACCGGCGGTTCGTCGGCCATGTCCAGCTCGCGTGCCTCGAGCACCGCGTCGAAGGCGTCGCGCGGCAGGTCGCGACGGCGGATCGCCTCCGCCAGCGCCTGCGCCACCGGGTGACCGGCGGGCACCGCGCCGCCGGCGTAGATGCCATCCAGCGTGTCGCGCCACCACTGCAGCCGCATGAAACCGATCATGGTCTCGTGCACCTTCTCGCGGATGCTCGCCACCTCCGCATTGAAGGCATAGACCGCGAACAGGTCCTCGCGCGCCTCCGCCGGAGCGAACAGGGCGGTGGTGAAGCGGTCGCGATCGTGGCGCCGCACTTCCTCGCCCACCAGCGACAGCGGCGGCGTGCGAACGGGGCGGCTGGCGGCGTCGGCCATGGTTTCCTGCCTTGCGACTGACGGGGTGGTTTGCGGGGGCATCGTCTGCTGTGCCATATATAGGTTTCAACGTTGCAGGGAAACCCGCCCGCATGCCGGTGAGCGACACCGCCGTCTCCGACCCCTCGCCCACCGCGGCCCCCGCGGCGGCGCCGCGCTCCGGCAAGGGCATGGGGGACGAGAACTTCCCGGTGGCCTCGCGGCTGCTGGCCGCCCGGCATCGGCCGGTGGTGGTCGCCTATTACCGCTTTGCCCGCACCGCCGACGACATCGCCGACGCCGAGGCCGTGGCCCCCGACGCCAAGGTCGCCGCCCTCGACACCATGGCCGCCGTGCTGGCCGGCGAGGCCGACCCGCGCCTGTCCGCCGAAGCCGCCGCCCTGCGCCCGCTGCTGCTGGACCGTGGCATCCCGCTCGCCGTCGCGTCCGACCTGCTGATCGCCTTCCGCGCCGACAGCCGGGGCGAGATCTGCCGCACCTGGCAGGACCTGCTCGACTACTGCGTTCATTCCGCCAACCCGGTCGGCCGCTTCCTGCTGCGCCTGCACGGGGCGCCCGCCGCCGCCGACCGCCCTTCCGACGCCCTGTGCAGCGCCCTGCAGATCCTCAACCACCTGCAGGACATGCGGGAAGACTGGCTGCGCCTGCGCCGCCTCTACCTGCCGCTCGCGTGGATCGAGGCGGCCGGGGCGACGCCTGAGGACATGGCGCGCGGCCCCATGCCGGAGCCCTTCCGCGGCCCCATCCTGGCGGCGCTCGACCGCACCGACGCGCTGCTCGCCGAGGCCCGGCCGCTGCCCGGCCTCGCCGGCGACCGCGGCCTCGCCATGCAGGCGCGCATGGTGATCGACCTCGCCGAGCGCCTGTCCCGCCGCCTGCGCGCCGCCGCACCGGAAACCGCCGGTGTCAAGGCCGGCCGCCTGGACTGGGCCGCGGCGGCGCTGGCCGGCCTGTGGGCCGGGATCGGAGGCGGCCGATGAGCCAGCCGCCCGCCACCCCGCCGCTCCGCCCGCGCGCGCCCGTCGACTGGGGCCTGCGCCTGCTGCCGCGCGGCCGGCGGGCGGCTCTGACAGCGCTGACCGCCTATTGCCGCGAGTTGCAGGCCGTCGCCGACGGCCCGGTGCCGCTGGCCGAGAAGCGCGGCCGGCTGGCGGCGTGGCGGCGGGAGCTGGACGCCCTCTACGCCGGCCTGCCCGCCACCGGCCTCAGTCTCGCCCTGCTCGACCCCATCCGTCGCTACGACCTGCCGCGCGACGAGCTGGAAGAGATCGTCAAGGGCATGGAGATGGACGCCGCCGGCATCATGCTGGCGCCGCTGCTGTGCGACCTGCGCCTGTACTGCCGCCGCGTGGCGGGGGCCGTCGCCATCCTCGGCCTCGGCATTCTGGGCGACCGCAGCCGGCCCGCCGGATGCTTCGGTCTGGTGCTCGGCGAGGCCATGCAGATGACGGTGATCCTGCGCGACCTCGCCGACGACGCCGCCCTCGGGCGCCTCTACCTGCCGCGCGAGACGCTGGCGGAAGCGGGCATCGTCGCCGCCAGCCCGGCCGAGGTGCTGGGCCACGACGCCCTGCCATGGGTGTGCGACAGCCTCGCAGCCCTGGCCGCCAGCCGGTTCGAGGAAGCGCGGCTGATGCTGCCCGAGTTGCGGCCCACCGCCGCCCAGGGCGCCGGCGTCATGCTGGAGGCGCACCGCCGCCTGCTCGACCGCCTCACGGCGCGCGGCTGGCGGGACCTCGACCAGCGGCCGGCGCTCGGGCGCCTGGAGCTGATCGGACTGTCGCTGCGGCACCGGGTGTTCGGCGCCGCATGACCGCCCGCCTGCACGTCATCGGCGGCGGCATGGCCGGGCTCGCGTGTGCGGTGGAGGCCGTGCGCCGCGGCTGGCGGGTGACCGTGCACGAAGGCGCTCCGCAGGCCGGCGGCCGCTGCCGCTCCTACCGCGACGCGCGGCTCGACCGGGTGATCGACAACGGCTCCCACCTGATGCTGTCGGCCAACCGCGAGACCCGCCGCCTGCTGGAGACCACCGGTGGCTGGGCGCGGGTGACCGAGGTCGCCCCGGCCGCCTTCGCCTTCCATGACCTGCGCGACGATGCGGCCTGGAGCGTGCGCCTGACACCCGGACGGCTGCCGCTGTGGCTGTTCCGCGCCGACCACCGCACCCCCGGCACCACGGCGATGCAGCACCTGCGCGCCCTCGCCCGGCTGTTCACCGCCGGCCGCAACGCGACGGTGGCCGAGGCGCTCGCCGGGCCGCTCTACGACCGGCTGTGGCACCCCATCGCCGAGGCGGTGATGAACACCGCGCCGGCGGAAGCCTCCGCCGCCGGCTTCCGTGCCGTGGTGGGCGACAGCCTCGCCCGCGGCGAAGCGGCCTGCCGGCCGTGGCTGTTCCCCGCCGGCCTCGGTGCCGCGCTGGTGGAGCCGACACTCGCCTGGCTGACGGCGCAGGGGGCGGAGGTGCGGCTGTCGGCGCCGGTGAAGGGCATCGGCTTCGCCGCCGACCGGGCGGAGCGGCTGGAGACCCGCGACGGACTGATCGCCCTCGCGCCGCAGGACCGGGTGGTGGTCGCCCTGCCCGCCTTCGCCGTCGGCCGCCTGCTGCCGGACCTGCCGCCGCCGGCCCTGGCGACGCGGGCCATCGTCAACGCCCACTTCCTGCTGCCGGAGCCGGTGCGGCTGCCGCCGCCGGGCTTCGTCGGGCTGGTCGGCGGGCAGGCGCACTGGGTGTTCCTGCGCGACGACGTGCTGTCCGTGACGGTCAGCGATGCCGACGCGCTGGCCGAGGCCGACGACGCCGCCATCGCCGCCCGGCTGTGGGCGGACGCGAGCCGCCTGCCCGCCCTCGCCGCCCTGCGGAACCGCCTGCCCCCCTGCCGCGTTGTGCGGGAGCGGCGGGCCACGATCGCCCACACGCCGGCGGCCGAACGGCTGCGGCCGGGCACGACGACGCCATGGAGCAACCTCTTCCTGGCGGGCGACTGGACCGCCACCGGCTATCCCTGCACGGTGGAAGGCGCCGTCCGTTCCGGCGTCGAAGCCGCACGGCGGGCCGGCCCGGCACCGCACGGAGTGCGCGAGCGATGACCAGAAATTTCGCCGCGCGGCCTTGCATCCGCCGCTCGGTCCGGCTTATGTAGGCACCCTGTTTAGATACTTTCCAAAACCCATAATTGCGAGGTTGGTAATGGCTTTCGAACTGCCCGCCCTGCCGTATGCGAAGGATGCCCTGGCGCCGCACATGTCGGCCCAGACCCTGGAGTTCCACCACGGCAAGCATCACAACACCTACGTCACCAACCTGAACAACCTGACCAAGGACACTCCGCTGGCGACCAAGTCGCTGGAAGAGGTGATCCACGACGCCTGGTCGTCGAAGAACATGGGCGTGTTCAACAACGCCGCCCAGGTGTGGAACCACACCTTCTTCTGGAACTGCATGAAGCCGAACGGCGGCGGCGAGCCGACCGGCAAGGTGGGCGAGAAGATCGCCTCCGACCTCGGCGGCTATGCGGCCTTCAAGGAGAAGTTCTCCGACGCCGCCAAGACGCAGTTCGGCTCCGGTTGGGCGTGGCTGGTCGTGAAGGACGGCAAGCTCGACATCATGAAGACGCCGAACGCCGAGAACCCGATGGTTCACGGCGCGACCGCGCTGCTCACCATCGACGTGTGGGAACACGCCTACTACCTCGACTTCCAGAACCGTCGCCCGGACTTCGTCACGACCTTCCTCGACCACCTGGTCAACTGGGACTTCGTGAACCAGCAGCTGGAGAAGGCCGGCGCCTGAGCGCCGTCGTCTTCCTGACGGACGAAGGGCGGAGCCGACAGGCTCCGCCCTTTTTCATGTCTGGGTTTCGGCTGCGGCACCAACGCCGGCGCCGACGCGGCCGCGGCGGCTCAGACGGCGATGAGCGCCGCCGCCACCTTGCGTTCTTCCGACAGCAGCACGTTGTAGGTGCGACAGGCTGCGCCGGTGTCCATGGGGTCCATGGTCACGCCCGCCTGCTCCTTCAGCCCGCGCCGCACCGCCGGCGGCAGCGGCACCATGGAGCGGCCGCAGCCGACCAGCAGGATGTCCACCGCCCCCGCTGCATCCACCACCGACTGCAGGCTTTCCAGCGTCATGGCACCGGCACTGTCCACCGGCCAGGGCACCACCTTGTCGGGGAAGACGATGACGTTGCCGTCGTACTGTTCGTTGGTGATGCGGAACCGGCCGTCGCCGTAGCGCTGGATGAGCTTGCGATCGCCGGGAATGAGGGGGGTGATGTCCAATACGGCCTCCGATGCAAGGGGTGCGGCCGGCACGAACGGCGGCCGCCCGCGCTGCTTCAGCCCTTGGCCTTGCCGCCGGCGTCCGGCTGCTGCTGCTCGCCCTCGGTGAAGGGGTCTTCCTCGCTCTCGCGCCGCACGCCCGTGTAGAGCAGCAGCGGCATGGCGACGTAGATGGACGAGAAGGTGCCGATCACGATACCCCACGTAAGGCCGATGGCGAAGCCGCGCAACACGGGGCCGCCGAAGAACAGGATGGCCAGCACCGCCACCAGCGTCGTGCCGCTGGTGAGGATGGTGCGCGACAGCACCTGGTTCAGCGAGATGTTGATGAGATCGGCCAGCGTGGTGGTCTTGTAGCGGCGCAGGTTCTCGCGCACGCGGTCGTAGTTCACCACGGTGTCGTTGATGGAATAGCCGGCGATGGTCAGCAGCGCCGCCACCGTCGTCAGGTCGAAGTCGATCTGGAACAGCGAGTAGATGCCGAGCGTGGCGATGACGTCGTGGATGGTCGCGACCAGCGCGCCGACGCCGAACTGCCACTCGAAGCGGATCCAGATGTAGGCGGAGATCACCAGGATGGCGAGGCCGACGGCGAGCGCGCCGTCGCGCACCAGTTCCTCGCCGACCTTGGGGCCGACCACCTCGGTGCGGCGGAACTCGACGCCGGTGCCGAGTTCGGCCTTCACGGCGTTGAGCGCCGCCATCTGGGCCTCTTCCTCGCCCGGCTGCTTGGGCACGCGGATCATGACGTCGCGCCCGGTGTCGCCGATGCCGGTGATGGCGACGTCGCCGAGGCCCAGCGCGTTGAGCCGCTGGCGCATGTCGCTCAGGTCGGCCTGCTGCTCGGTGCGGGCCTCGATGAGCAGGCCGCCGGCGAAGTCGATGCCGAAGTTCAGGCCCTGGGTCACCAGCGAGACGAGGCACGCCAGGATCAGCAGGCCCGACAGCGCCATGGCGATCATGCGCTTGCCGATGAAGTCGATGGTCGTCGTGTCGGGAACGAGACGAATACCGCGGAACATGACGGTCACCTTCAGATCGGCAGGGTCTTGGGACGGGCGCGGCGCAGCCAGGTGACCACGATCAAGCGGTTCACCATGATGGCGGTGAACATCGAGGTCAGGATGCCGAGGCCGAGCGTCACGGCGAAGCCCTTCACCGGGCCGGTGCCGAACGAGAACAGCAGGGCCGCCGCCGCCAGCGTCGTGATGTTGGAGTCGAAGATGGCGCTGAAGGCCTGGCGGTAGCCCACTTCGATGGCGTTCTGGATGGTGCGGCCGGCCGCGATCTCTTCACGGATGCGCTCGTAGATCAGCACGTTGGCGTCCACCGCCATGCCGAGCGTCAGCACGATGCCGGCGATGCCGGGCAGCGTCAGCGTGGCGCCGAGGCCGGACAGCGCACCGAGCAGGATCACCAGGTTGGTCAGCAGCGAGATGTTGGCGAACAGGCCGAATAGGCCGTAGGCCACGCCCATGAACACCACCACCAGCACGAGGCCGAGGACCGAGGCGATGGCGCCCGCCTCGATGGAGTCGGCGCCGAGGCCGGGGCCGACGGTGCGTTCCTCGAGCACGGTCAGCGGCGCCGGCAGGGCGCCGGCGCGCAGCAGCAGCGCCAGGTCCTGGGCTTCCTGCACCGTGAAGTTGCCGGTGATGATGCCCGAGCCGCCGATGATCGGCTCGTTGATGCGCGGTGCGCTGATGACGCGGTCGTCGAGCACGATGGCGAGCTGGCGGCCGACGTTCTCGGTCGTGGCGTTGCCGAACTGGCGGGCACCGGCCGAATCGAAGCGGAAGGACACCACCGGCTGGCCGTTCTGGAACGACGGCTGAGCGTCGGTCAGGCGGTCGCCCGACACTTCCACGCGGCGCTTCACCACATAGGGGATGGATTGCCCGCCGGCCGTCTGCTCGTTGCTCTGCACCAGGGTGGAGCCCGGCGGCACGCGACCGCGCAGGGCGTCTTGGATGTCGGCCTCGTGGTCGACCATGTGCAGGGTCAGCTTGGCGGTGCGGCCGATGAGTTCCTTCACCCGCTCGGGGTCGTCCAGGCCCGGCAGCTCCACGATGATGCGCTGGTCGCCCTGGCGCTGGATGGTGGGCTCGCGGGTGCCGGTCTCGTCGACGCGGCGGCGGACGATCTCGATGGACTGGGTGACGGCGTTGATGCGCCGCTGCTGCAGGGCCTGCTCGGTGAAGGTCACGCGGTAGAGGCCGTCGTCGGCCGCATCCACCGTCTGGCCCTCGGGGTCGATGCCGCGCAGCAGCTCGTCCGCCTTGGCGCGGTCCTCGGCCTCGGGCACGCGCACCTCGACGGCGCCGGCACGGACGCCCAGGTCGCGGTAGCGGATGCGGTTCTCGCGGAACGACGACCGGATCGTCTCGACCGTGTTGGTCAGCTGTTCCTCGATGACCGCGTCGGTCTCCACCTCCAGCAGCAGGTAGGAGCCGCCCTGCAGGTCGAGGCCGAGGGTGACGGGCTGCAGCCACTCGGGCAGATCGGCGGTCACCGATCGCGGCAGCGCGGTCGGCAGCGCGAACACGATGCCGGCCAAGACCACGGCCAGAATCAGGCCGATCTTCCACTTGGCGAAATAGAGCATGGGTCGGGCTTGGATCCGGTGGGGCTATGCTGAAAACCAAAGCGGCGGGCGTCGACGCCCGCCACTCTCTCTGCTCGGCTGCTTACTTGCGGCCCGACAGGAGGCCCTTCAAGCCACCCGGCTTCTTTTCTTCGGCCGGGGCGGCGGCGCCGTCGTTGGCGGCGGTGGCGTCGGCGGTCTCGCCGTCGTCAGCCTTGCCGCCGGAGACGGGCTCGGTCTTGGCGAGCACGTTGGCGACCATGTCGCGCAGCACCTTCACCTTGACGCCTTCGGCGATTTCCACCTGCAGCTCGCCGTCCTGCACCTTCGTCACCTGGCCGATGAGGCCGCCGTTGGTGACGATGCGATCGCCGCGGCGGATGTTGGCCAGCAGTTCCTTGTGCTGCTTCATGCGCTTCTGCTGCGGGCGGATGAGCAGGAAGTAGAACACGACGAAAATCAGGATCAGCGGCAGGAAGGCCTCGATCCCCCCCATGCCGCCGCCCGGCGCGGCGGCCTGGGCGTACGCAGGCGAAATGAACATCCGGACAAACTCCTAGGTCCAAACCGATTGGGCGGACTATAACGGGCCGGGCGACAGTTGCAAACGCAATCCGCCGATCCCCTTAGCGTTGCCACTCAAGTTCGTCGAAGAAAGCCATGAACGACAACGATCTCCTTCCCGTGCTGACCCGCATCGCCGAGGCGCTGGAGCGGCTCGCCCCGCCGGCGCCGCGCACGCCCGACCTGACCGCCGCCGACGCCTTCGTCTGGCACGCCGAACGACAGTGGCTGGAGCCGGTGCCCAAGGTGAATCGGGTGGACCTCGGCCTGCTGCAGGGCATCGAGCACCAGCGCGACACGCTGCTGGAAAACACCCGCCGCTTCGCCCGCGGCCTGCCGGCCAACAACGCCCTCCTGTGGGGCGCGCGCGGCACCGGCAAGAGCTCGCTGGTCAAGGCGGTGCACGCCCAGGTGAACGAGGACGTGCCGGGCTCGCTGGCGCTGGTGGAAATCCACCGCGAGGACATCCCCACCCTGCCCGACCTGCTGCACGTGCTGCGCGACGGCGACCGGCGCTGCATTCTGTTCTGCGACGACCTGTCCTTCGACGGCGACGACAGCAGCTACAAGTCGCTGAAGGCGGTGCTGGAAGGCGGCGTCGAGGGCCGGCCGGACACGGTGATTCTCTACGCCACGTCCAACCGCCGCCACATCCTGTCGCGCGACATGATCGAGAACGAGAAGTCGACCGCCATCCACGCCAGCGAGGCGGTGGAGGAGAAGGTGTCGCTGTCGGACCGCTTCGGCCTATGGCTCGGCTTCCACAACCTGGACCAGGCGACCTTCCTCGCCATCATCCGCGGCTACGTGGAGGCCTACGGCCTCGCCATCGAGCCCGACGCCCTGAAGGCCCGCGCCATCGAGTGGTCGGTGACCCGCGGCAGCCGCTCGGGCCGCGTCGCGTGGCAGTTCATCCAGGACCTGGCCGGCGAGCAGGGGCGGACGCTGGGGTAGGGGTTGCGGCTGCGGCCGGGCGTCCACGGCTCCCCCGCCGGTGGCCGTGGCGACAGGCGCCCTAACGGCCGCCGCCGGTGACGCCGTGGATGGCCGGGCCAAGCCCGGCCATGACACGTTTCTTCGTAATTTCAGACACTTATGTCATGCTCGGACTTGATCCGGGCATCCACGGCTCCGCCGCCGGTGGCCGTGGCGACAAGAGCCCCAACGGCCGCCGCCGGTGACGCCGTGGATGGCCGGG
>NZ_OCNJ01000003.1:233434-356567 GCF_900230255.1 Caenispirillum bisanense | reverse complement strand
GTCCAGGGCTCGCCCGCCGGTGGCCGTGGAGACAGGCGCCCCAACGGCCGATGCTCGCGACGCCGTGGATGGCCGGGTCGAGCCCGGCCATGACAATAGACGTAACGATATCAATAAGGTAAGAGACGACCCTGCAGCCCTGCCTCACCCATGCCCGCCGCACTTGTGGTCCGTGTGCAGGTTCGGGCACGTCTCCACGTCGCCCTTGTCCTCCTCCGTCAGCCCGATCCACGCCCGCACCGCCGCCGGATCGAAGCCCGAGCGCCTCTCGCCGGCCGCGGCCATGAGCGGGCGGCGGATGAGTAAGGGTTCGGCGAGCATGGCGGCCAGGGCCTCGGCCTCACCGAAGACCGCCGGATCGACCTCGCCCGACTTCACCGCCGGGGCCGCCTTGTTGAACCACTCGGGCACCGGCTTGGCCCCGAAGAAGGGCCGGAGCGTCTCCGCCGTCCACGGCTCGGTCAGCAGGTTGCGGGCCTCCACGGCGTGGCCGCTGGCGGTCAGCCAGGCCTTCTGCCGCGTGTTGTTGCGGCAGCCCGGCTTTTCGTAGAACACGACGTCCACCATTCCTCGTCCCTCCGTCAGAAGTCGATGCCGCTCAGGCGCAGGAGCGCCGTGGTCTGGGTGTAGATCTCGCCCTTCTTGGCGCCGTCGAGCTTGGTGAGCCACGCCCGCGGAATGGCGTCGACGCCATAGGTCGCCCCCGCCAGCATGCCGGCGATGGCGCCCGTGGTGTCGGCGTCGCCGCCCTGGTTCACCGTCTCGATCAGGCACTGCTTGAAGCTGTCGGTCAGGAAGTAGTAGTGCAGCACCGTCTGCACCGTATCGACCACATAGGCGCTCGACTGGCCCTTGTAGGGGTCGAAGCGGAAGGTGCGGTGCTTTTCCACCAGCTGCTTGGCGAGTTCGCGGCAGTCGCGCATGCCGCCACCCTTGACCAGGGTGCGCACCATGCGGCCGAGGGTCAACGAGGCGTCGTCCGACAGCGGGTGATTGTGGGTGACGTGACACTGCTTCAGCGTCCAGTCCTCGAAGGCCGCGTCGTCATGCAGGGTCGCCAGCACCACGGGCAGGATGCGCATGGCGGCGCCGTTGCCGGCGTCGCCGTCGTGGTAGTCGGTCTGCGTCGTGCCGTGGGTGATGAAGCGGCGGATGCCGCGGCGGCAGGTGTTGCCGACGTCGGGCGGCTTGGTCTTCAGCCACTCGGCGAAGGACTCGTTCACCGCCGTCAGGTCCATGCCGCCGGCCCCGACCAGGGCGCGGCCGAGGGCGAGGGACATGTCGGTGTCGTCGGTCACCTGCCCCGGCTTCAGCCGCAGCCAGCCGCCGCCGACGATCTTGCTGTGCACGCCGTACTGGGTCTGGATCTCGGCGCGCGTCATGAACTCGACGGTCGCACCCAGGGCGTCGCCCACGGCGAGCCCGAGATAGGCGCCGAGCGCCCGCTGGTGCAGGTCGGGTGTCTCCATCACCGGCTCATCCTTCGTCTCTCACAGTGGCCTTCCGCACCCTGTCCCGGGCGCTTGCGACGGCCGTTCCCTGCCCTGCCCGGCCGCTTGTCGCCGCGGCCTTCGCACCCCCTGCAGCGCCCGTGTCAGAAGTACGACACGTCCACCTCGTAGTCGCCGCCGATGACCAGGAACTCGTCCTCCCCCTTCAGCGGGTGCACCGGCAGCAGCCGCGAGAAGAACACCACCTTCGTCACCGGCACCTGCGCCTCCAGGATGTTGTCGCCGAAGCAGCAGGCGATGTCGCGCTCCGACGAGAACGAGATCAGGTTGTTCATGCGGATCACCGCCCGCCGCTTGCCGAGGCGCTCCACCAACTGATGTTCGTCGTAGTCGTTGACGCCGCGCCACAGGGTCAGGTGCGCCGCCCCCGGAGCCACGAAGCGCTCCAGCGCCCATTGGCAGAAGGCGTACATGATGTCCAGCTGCACGTAAATCGAGTTGTTGTGGAAGCGGCTGGACATCTTTTCGGCGATGTAGCCGGCCCAGCTGGGCGAGCCCACCTTCAGGATGGGCTCCTTGTGGTAGGTGGGGAACAGGCCGAAGCGGCTTTCCACCCAGCCCTTCAGCACCGCGCCTTCGGGGCTGTTGTTGTCGTAGCCCCAGCCCTTGAAGAGCCGCAGGTAGCTGGAGCGGAAGCGGCGGACGCCGTCGTTGCGCTTCGCCTTCTCGTGCTGTTCCGGCTCCAGGTCGAACATGGCCGCCATGTACTTGTGCAGGGCGTCGGCGGCGTCGGCCAGCGTCGGGCTGTCCTCCAGCATGGTGAAGAAGGACTTGTTCATCTCGCGCACGCCGGCGATGCGCAGCGGTATGGGATGGGCATTGTAGGCGGCGCTGGCGAGCAGGGCCGTCGGGATGCCCACCAGGTTGGTGCTGTGGCCGACCTGGTGCGGCGGCGGCTTGGCGGTCTTGTCCACGGTCGCGTCGTCCTTTCCGAAGCGAAGCGACAGCCAAGCAAGAACCATGCCCCTGAAGAAAATGAGGGAAAGGCCCGATCAGGGGCCGGCGGGCCGTCGCCGGACCTGTGGGGGTCGCGACACTGTGTGCGGCCTTTGTCGGGTTCGCAACAGTGCCGTCACGGCACGGCGTCGTGTCGGGAAACACCGTCAACCCGTTGAATTTACTCGCCCTTCCAAAGCCCACACGGCTGGTACGTGAACTTGGCACGGCCGATGCATTCGGCGGTCTGCGTGGCGGGTGATTGCCCCGCCGGAGAGTTTCGAAGACCCGACATGGAAAAGGAAGGATAGATCCATGGCTCTGCGTCAGATCGCGTTCTACGGCAAGGGTGGCATCGGCAAGTCCACCACCTCTCAGAACACCCTCGCCGCCCTGGTCGAGATGGGTCAGAAGATCCTGATCGTCGGCTGCGACCCGAAGGCCGACTCCACCCGCCTGATCCTCAACACCAAGCTGCAGGACACCGTGCTGCACCTGGCCGCCGAAGCCGGCTCGGTCGAGGACCTGGAACTCGAAGACGTGATGAAGATCGGCTACAAGGGCATCAAGTGCACCGAGTCCGGCGGTCCGGAGCCGGGCGTCGGCTGCGCCGGCCGTGGCGTCATCACCGCCATCAACTTCCTGGAAGAGAACGGCGCCTACGACGACGTCGACTACGTCTCCTACGACGTGCTGGGTGACGTGGTGTGCGGCGGCTTCGCCATGCCGATCCGCGAGAACAAGGCGCAGGAAATCTACATCGTCATGTCCGGCGAGATGATGGCGCTGTACGCCGCCAACAACATCTCCAAGGGCATCCTGAAGTACGCCAACACCGGCGGCGTGCGCCTCGGCGGGCTGATCTGCAACGAGCGTCAGACCGACAAGGAACTGGAACTGGCCGACGCGCTGGCCGCCAAGCTGGGCTCCAAGGTCATCCACTTCGTGCCGCGCGACAACATCGTCCAGCACGCCGAGCTGCGTCGCCAGACGGTGATCCAGTACGCGCCGGAGAGCAAGCAGGCCGAGGAATACCGCCAGCTCGCCACCAAGATCCACAACAACGCCGGCAAGGGCGTCATCCCGACCCCGATCTCCATGGAAGAGCTGGAAGAGATGCTCATGGAATTCGGCATCATGAAGTCGGACGAGCAGGCCCTGGCCGAACTGGAAGCCAAGGAAGCCGCTGCCGCCGCCGCCAAGGCGTAAGGCGCGGGGCGCCCTCCGGGGCGCCGACGATACCGGCCGCCGCCCCGGAGGGACGTGCGATTCAACGCACGCCGGGGCGGCCCCAGGCCCGCAGGGGCCGGTTGAGAGACAGGAGACAGGCCGATGAGCCTCGACTATACGAACGACAAGGAGCTCTCCCAGAAGCTGATCGCGGAGGTGCTCGAAGCCTACCCCGAGAAGGCGGCGAAGAAGCGCAAGAAGCACCTCGGCGTCACCGAGCTCGGCAAGTCCGACTGCGGCGTGAAGTCGAACGTCAAGTCCGTCCCGGGCATGATGACGATCCGCGGTTGCGCCTACGCCGGCTCCAAGGGCGTGGTGTGGGGCCCCATCAAGGACATGATCCACATCAGCCACGGCCCGGTCGGCTGCGGCCACTACTCCTGGTCTCAGCGCCGCAACTACTACATCGGCAAGACCGGTGTGGACAGCTTCGGCACCATGCAGTTCACGACGGACTTCCAGGAGAAGGACATCGTGTTCGGCGGCGACAAGAAGCTCGAAAAGACGATCGACGAGATCAACGAGCTGTTCCCGCTGGTCAACGGCATCTCCATCCAGTCCGAGTGCCCGATCGGCCTGATCGGTGACGACATCGAAGCCGTCGCCCGCAAGAAGGCCAAGGAAATCGGCAAGACCATCGTGCCGGTCCGCTGCGAAGGCTTCCGCGGCGTCTCCCAGTCCCTCGGCCACCACATCGCCAACGACGCGGTGCGCGACTGGGTGCTGGAGAAGTCCGAGGCGCAGTGGGAAACCAGCGATTACGACGTCGTCATCATCGGCGACTACAACATCGGCGGCGACGCCTGGGCCTCGCGCATCCTGCTCGAGGAAATGGGCCTGCGGGTCATCGGCTCGTGGTCGGGCGACGCCACCCTGGCCGAGCTGGAGCGCGCCCCGAAGGGCAAGCTCAACCTCATCCACTGCTACCGCTCCATGAACTACATCTGCCGCTTCATGGAAGAGAAGTACGGCGTGCCGTGGATGGAATACAACTTCTTCGGCCCGAGCCAGATCGAAGCGTCCCTGCGCAACATCGCCGCGCAGTTCGACGAGACGATCCAGGCCAATGCCGAGAAGGTGATCGCCAAGTACCGCCCGCTGGTCGACGCGGTGGTGGCGAAGTACCGCCCGCGCCTGGAAGGCAAGCGCGTGATGCTCTACGTCGGCGGCCTGCGCCCGCGTCACGTCATCACCGCCTACGAAGATCTCGGCATGGAGATCTGCGGCACGGGCTACGAATTCGCCCATAACGACGACTACCAGCGCACCACCCACTACGTGAAGGACGGCACGCTGATCTACGACGACGTCTCCGGCTTCGAACTGGAGAAGTTCATCGAAGGCCTGCGCCCCGACCTGGTCGGCTCCGGCATCAAGGAAAAGTACGCCACCCAGAAGATGGGCGTGCCCTTCCGCCAGATGCACTCGTGGGACTACTCGGGCCCGTACCACGGCTACGACGGGTTCGCCATTTTCGCCCGCGACATGGACATGGCGATCAACAATCCGGTGTGGGGCCTCTACCAGGCTCCGTGGAAGGCCGCGTAAGCGCCTTCCTTCGCCCGGCCCCACGCTAGAGATCAGGAGTACCCGACATGCCTCAGAGCGCCGAAAAGGTCCTCGACCACAAGCCCCTGTTCCAGGAGCCTGAATATCAGGAGATGTTCAAGGCCAAGAAGGAACAGTTCGAGTGCCCGCACCCCGACGACAAGGTTCAGCAGATCGCCGACTGGACCAAGTCGTGGGACTATCGCGAGAAGAACCTGGCCCGTGAAGCCCTGGTGGTGAACCCGGCCAAGGCCTGCCAGCCGCTGGGTGCGGTGTTCGCCGCCGCCGGCTTCGAAGAGACGCTGTCCTTCGTCCACGGTTCGCAGGGCTGCGTCGCCTACTACCGCTCGCACCTCGCCCGTCACTTCAAGGAAGCGTCCTCGGCCGTTTCCTCGTCCATGACGGAAGACGCGGCCGTGTTCGGCGGCATGAACAACATGATCGACGGCCTGGCGACCGCCGCCAGCCTGTACAAGCCGAAGATGATCGCCGTGTCGACCACCTGCATGGCGGAAGTCATCGGCGACGACCTGCAGGCCTTCATCGCCAACGCCAAGGACAAGGGCTCGGTCGACGCCGAGTTCCCGGTGCCCTTCGCCCACACGCCCGCCTTCGTCGGCAGCCACACCACCGGCTACGACAACATGATGAAGGGCATCCTGACCTACTTCTGGAACAAGGGCACCCGCGTCGCCGGCGAGAAGCTGAACGTCATCCCGGGCTTCGACGGTTACGCCGTCGCCAACAACCGCGAACTGAAGCGGATGCTGGGCCTGATGGGCGTCGAGTACACCCTGCTGTCCGACGTCTCCGACGTCTACGACATGCCGGCCGACGGCACCTTCAACATGTACGCCGGCGGCACCACCATCGAGGACACGGCGGCGGCGCTCAACGCCAAGGCCACCCTCTCGCTGCAGCAGTACTGCACCGAGAAGACCCTCGAATACGCCGCGGAGAAGGGTCAGGCCGTCAAGGCGCTGAACTACCCCATGGGCGTGAAGGGCACCGACGCCTTCCTGATGGCGGTCAAGGAACTGACCGGCAAGGACGTGCCCGATGCCCTGCTGCTGGAGCGTGGCCGCCTGGTCGACGCCATCGCCGACAGCATGAACTACCTGCACGGCAAGAAGTTCGCCATCTACGGCGACCCGGACTTCACGCTGGGCATGGCGCAGTTCCTGCTCGAAGTGGGCGCCGAGCCGACCCACATCCTCGCCACCAACGGCGGCAAGGCCTGGGAAAAGGCCGTGAAGGAACTCCTGGCCAGCTCGCCCTTCGGCGAGGGCTGCCAGGTCTGGGCCGGCAAGGACCTGTGGCACCTGCGCTCGATCCTGGCGACGGAGCCGACCGACTTCCTGATCGGCAACTCCTACGGCAAGTACCTCGAGCGTGACCTCGGCATTCCGCTGATCCGCCTGACCTTCCCGATCTTCGACCGCCACCACCACCACCGCTTCCCGACCTTCGGCTACCAGGGCGGCCTGCGGGTGCTGGTGACGATCCTCGACAAGATCATGGACCAGCTGGACGTCGAGACCAACATTCCGGGCAAGACGGACATCTCGTTCGACCTGACCCGCTGATCGCGACGATCGACCAGAGCATGGCGACCGGCCGGAGGGGCGACCCTCCGGCCGGTCTGCTTTTGGGGGCGGCGGGATGGTTTTGAACCACCAAGGCACCAAGACACCAAGGGGGTCGGAGCGGGGCGGTTGATGCCGAGGGTCGGGTCTCGGGCCGCAGGAGTCTGATACTGTCGACCCTCCCGCCCCTCAGCCGCCAGGCCTGCCCCGCCGGTTGACGCGATCCGCGCCGGCGCCGCGGCGCACCGCTTCCTTGGTGTCTTGGTGTCTTGGAGGTTCCCCCAACGCCGCTCCACACCTGCCGGCAAAGCACAGGGGGCAGGGATGGCCGTCTGGCCGGTTGGGCTTTTTGTCAGGATGGTTTTGAACCACCAAGGCACCAAGACACCAAGGGGTGACGGCGTGGGGCAGTTGATGCAGAGGGTCGGGTCTCGGGCCACAGGAGTCTGATACTGTTGACCTTTCCAGCACTAAGCCGCCCAACCTGCCCCGCCGGTTGACCCGATCCGCGCCGGCGCCGCATCGCACCGGTCCCTTGGTGTCTTGGTGGTTCCCCCGCAAAGCACAAGGGCCGGCACCTCGCGATGCCGGCCCCTGAAATGCGCGAGGGCGGGATGACCGCTTCCCGCCCTCGCACGACCAGGCACCCTCCCCCAAGGACGTCCTGATCGTTTTCCGTCGTCGTCTCCGCAGCGGCCGGGTCAGGCCGCGGCGGCCACCTCGCCGGCCAGCACCGCCGCGGCTTCGGCCAGCGGCAGGGCGAGCACCTGGATGCCCAGCTCGGCGAAGAACTTCTCCTCGTTCTTGGTCGGCGTCTCGGCCAGCACCGCGTAGTACGGCCCCACCGACCGCTTCATGATCTGGCGGGCGTAGGTGCGCAGCATCTGGTCGTAGAAGCGGCAGCCGAGGAAGACGAAGCCGCGCGTCGTGCGCAGGTCCTTCACCAGCGGCGGGATCGGCGACTGGATGTCGATCTCGGTCAGCACTTCCACGTAGTCGCTGTCGGAAATCAGGTAGTTGGCTGCCGGCGCCACCGAGCCGTGGGGCTTGTAGAGCACCGTCTGCCACGCGGCGGCCGCGCCCTCGTCCTCCAGCTCCGTGCCGGCGGCGTCGAAGGTCTTGCGCCAGATGTCGCGCCATTCGCCGTTGCGAGTGACGCCCTGGATCTGGCCCCACTCCGCCGCCGGCCGGGCCTCGGCCAGGGCGGCGGCCATGGCGCCGTCGTACCAGGTGTCGATGATGAGCGGCAGGCCGGGCAGTCCGGCGAGCCAGTGGTGCAGCGGCGTCGGGGCCACGGCCGGGCCGAAGATCTCGGCCAGCAGCTTCATCAGCGTCTGGCGGTGGCGGCGGCTTTCGATGTACTGGGCCACCGACCACATGTTGCCGCGGATGCGCCCGGGCACCGCCACCTTGGCGTTCAGCCGGTCGGCGAGGCCGCGGGTGGTGACGGGAATGGAGGCCGGCTGGCCGTCGGCCACCAGCAGGTCGGGGCCGAGGTAGGGGATCAGGCGGCCGGCGGCGATGTCGTCGCGCAGGCCGAGGAGCACGTCGCGCGCGGCGGCGGCGGTGAGCGGGGCGGTCATGGGCGCCTCCTGCGGGAACCGGGCTGATGGGGGGACGAAGGGACGCGCTCAGTCCTCGCCGGACAGCTTGCGGGCGTCGACGGTGATCGGCAGGCGGGTATCCGCCGGCAACTCCGGCATCTGGAACTTCCAACCGTTGGAGAGCGTCACGATGCCGCCCCAGATCTGCCCGTTGTCCATGGCGACGACCTTCTCCTCGAGGTCCTTCTTCGGCACGTAGGCCTCGTAGATGTCGCCGACCATGCGGATCGTGACCTTCATCGCTTGCTCTCCTGCTCTTCGACCACGTCGAGTTCGTGCACGCGCATGCCGACGACGTAGCCGCGGTCGATGAAGTCCACGCCGTAGATGTAATAGCGCTGCAGGAAGGTGCCGATGGAATGGACGTAGCCGACGTCGCCCTTCTTCACCAGCAGTTCGCCGATTTCCTTGCCGGGGAAGGTGCCATCGTTACGCACGTTCTTGCGCGAGACGACCTTCATGCCGTACTCGTACTTGGGATCGTCGTAGATCTCCACCACCTCGTCACGCATCGGGGGAACCTCCTGTCCGGGGGGAGCCGTCCACCGCGATCACGGTCGCCTGCCGCGGGGTCAGCCGGGAGCGGGCCATGTCGGCGACCACGTCCACGGGGTCGCCGGCGAGCACCGCCAGGTGTTCGGGGTCCGCCCGCTCCGCCACGGCGAAGCGGATGCGGAAGTCGGGATCGTCGAGCAGCACGGCCAGCTGGTGGCCGGTCAGGCGCTGCGCCACTTCCAGGCGCACCAGCGGGTCCTCGTCCCACGCCATGGCGATCAGCCAGTCCTCGGCGATGCGGCGGGCGACGACGCGGCGCACCTCGGGCTCGCGGTCGTGCATCATCATGGGCAGCATGTCGTGCGGCAGGCGCCGCGCCGTGACCATGCGCACGTAGTAGTCCTCGTCCGAGCCGAGCGGCACCAGGTCGGCGCCGGTCAGGCGGGCGGCGACGGCAACGCGGACCTTGCGGTCGGCATCGGCGCGCAGGCGCAGCGCCTGACGGGCCGGCAGCCGCATCACGGCGGCAGCGCGTACCTCGGGATCGGGATCGGCCAGCAGGGCCGGCAGTTTGAAGATGCTGGCGTGGCGGACGGAGATGGCGCGCACCTCGAAATGCGGGTGCGACAGGCCGATGTCCGACAGCTCGGGATTGGTGTCGAAGAAGCGCTCGATGAGCTTGGCGTAGCGGTCGTGCACGCAGGCCAGCATGGGCTTGCACAGACCCTTGGCGAGCACGCCGTCGCGGAATTCGCAGGCGGAACAGCTGACCGGGCGGCCCTGCCAGTCGATGGCCTGGACCGGCTCGCCGGTGCGAAGCGCGCCTTCGGCGCTGCTGCTCGTGGTGTCCGCCGACATGGTTTCCGCCCCTTCTCGCCCGTTCTTCTCCCGCTCCTCGGCCGCTGGTCGGCCGGGGCGGGGTTGACCGGGCAGCGGCGGCGGCACAAGGCCCCCAGAGGCCGCCGCCGCGCCCGTCACCCTTACGCCGCCGGTACGCAGGCGCCGGAAGGGCAGACCGCTGCACACTTGGTGGCGGTGTCGCCGTCACACTCGGTGCACTTGTCGGGATTGATGATGTAGGTGTCGCCCTTCATGCGGATCGCGCCGTTGGGGCATTCGAACTCACAGGCGCCGCACACGGTGCATTCGGCCGCCAGGATCTTGTAGGCCATGGAACCAACTCCTCTCGAAGTCCACGTTCGTGGGTTTATGTGACGGGTCCGTGCCTGACGCCCCCAGGCTCAGGCACTCGCCCGTCCGGCGTCCACCGTGCCCACCGATGCGGTGTAGTAGGCGCCGATGGAGGATTCGATGTACTCGTAGGCGTAGGCGTCGCTGACGGTCAGCCCCGCCTTTTCCAGCGCCTCGCGCGGGCAGTCGCCGATCTTGGCGGTGAGCACGGTCGAGACGCCTTCCAGCGCGGCGATGATGACGTCGAGCTTGTCGTCCTCGCCGTAGCCGCCGACGCAGTAGTTGTCCGCCCGGCGGTGGCCGACGAAGCGCACGCCCGTGGCGTCCACCTCGAAGACCTGGAACTCGCGGGCGTGGCCGAAGTGCTGGTTGATGCGCCCGCCGCCCTTGGTGGTGACGGCGACCAGCAGCGGCTTGGCCGCTTCCGGCTCGGCGACGTGGGCCAGCGCCTCGGTGGCGGCGGCGGTCGCCTTGCGGTGGTCGGCCCGCTCGGCCTCCACCAGATCGCGGTAGAGCTTGCGCTTCTCCGGGTCGTAGGAGATGTCCTCGGGCAGCTTGTCGAGGGTGAACTCCTGCCCGCGGTCCTCGCCCAGCAGGCCGACCGCATCGGCGCGGCACTGGCGGCAGTGGCGCATGAGGTTGGCGCCGCCCGCCAGATCGTCCTGCAGGGCCTTCAGCTCCATGGGCGTCGGGCCGCGCTGGCCGACCAGCCCGAAGTGGGTGCCGTGCTCCGCCGCCGAGATGAGCGGCATGACGTTGTGCAGGAAGGCGCCGCGCTTCTTCACCTCGGCGTTGACGACCTTCAGGTGGTCGTCGTTGATGCCGGGGATCATGACCGAGTTGATCTTCACCAGGATGCCGCGCTCGGTCAGCATCTCCAGGCCGAGCATCTGCCGCTCGTGCAGGATGCGGCTGGCCTCGACGCCGGTGATGCGCTTGCCCTCGAAGTAGATCCACGGGTAGATCTGCGCGCCGATCTCGGGGTCGACCATGTTGATGGTGATCGTCACGTGGTCGATGTTGTGCTTGGCGATCTCCTCCACGTGGTCGGGCAGCGCCAGACCGTTGGTGGAGATGCAGAACTTGATGTCGGGCAGGTGCTGCTCGACCAGTTCGAAGGTCTTGAAGGTCTTGCGCCAGTCGAACAGGCTGTCGCCCGGCCCGGCGATGCCGAGCACCGACAGCTGCGGCACCTCGTTGGCGACGGCGATCACCTTGCGCGCCGCCTGTTCGGGCGTCAGGCGCTCCGACACCACGCCCGGCCGGCTCTCGTTGGCGCAATCGTACTTGCGGTTGCAGTAGTTGCACTGGATGTTGCAGGCTGGCGCCACGGCGACGTGCATGCGGGCGAAGTAGTGGTGGGCCTCCTCGCTGTAGCAGGGATGGTCCTTGATCTTCTCCCACACCTCGGGCGGCATGTCGGCCGGACCCTCGGAACTGCCGCAGGACGAGGACGAACAGCCGCCCTTCGACAGGTCGGCCCGCATCTCGGCGGTGGACGCCGGCTGGGTCAGGATGCTGTCCAACGAGATCACCTGGCTCACGGGCCGTCTCCCTCGCTCCGGTTGGCTCTGCCGGACGGGATTGCACGTGCCGTGCCAGATGCTAAGTCATTGTTTTACATGGATTGTCGCCCCAGGCCCGGCTGTCGCACCTGTGACACCCGTGTCGTAACCCCGACAAGTCGGCGGGTCGTTCGGCGGGCGCCGGGCCGCGTCGGTGACGTTTCGGCGATTTCGGCAGCGGAACGCGCAGTCGGGCGTTGTTTTGCAACGAAACCGACAGCGACGACGGAGGACGACGGCCCATGTGCGGCATCTGCGGCGAAATCAGGTTCGACACGACGGCGGCGGATACCGCGGCGGTGGCCCGCATGGCCGGCCGCATGCAGGACCGCGGCCCCGATGCCGCCGGCCTGTTCGCGCAGGGCCGCGTCGCCTTCGGTCACCGGCGCCTGAAGATCATCGACCTGTCCGACAGCGCCCAGCAGCCCATGGTGGACGCCGACCTCGGCCTGTCCATCGTGTTCAACGGCTGCATCTACAACTACCCGGAACTGCGCGGCGAGCTGGAGGGCAAAGGCTACCGCTTCTTCAGCCACGGCGACACGGAAGTGATCCTCAAGGCGTTCCACGCCTGGGGGCCGGACTGCGTCACCCGCTTCCACGGCATGTTCGCCTTCGCGGTGTGGGAACGCGACACCGGCCGCGTCACCTTCGCCCGCGACCGCCTGGGCATCAAGCCGCTCTACCTCGCCGAGGTGCCGGGCGGCCTGCGCTTCGCCTCCGCCCTGCCCGCCCTGCTGGCCGGTGGACGCGAGGACATCGACACCGACGTCGATCCGGTCGCCCTGCACCACTACATGATGTTCCACGCCGTCGTGCCGGCGCCGCGCACCATCCTGAAGGGCGTGCGCAAGCTGCCGCCTGCCACCATCATGACCGTCGAGCCCGACGGCCGGCGCGAGAGCCGCACCTACTGGGACCTAGCCGTGCAGCAGTCCGACGCCGACCGCCGCCTCTCCGGCGAGGAGTGGCAGGACCGCGTGATGGAAGCCCTTCGCCTCGCCGTGAAGCGCCGGCTGGTGGCCGACGTGCCGGTGGGCGTGCTGCTGTCGGGCGGCCTCGATTCCAGCCTCATCGTCGGCCTGCTGGCGGAACAGGGCCAGCAGGGCCTGAAAACGTTCTCCGTCGGCTTCGAGGCGGCCGGCGGCGAGAAGGGCGACGAGTTCCAGTATTCCGACATCGTCGCCGAGCACTTCGGCACCGACCACCACAAGATCTTCGTCGAAAGCGACCGCCTGCTGGAAACCCTGCCCCGCACCTTCGCCGCCATGAGCGAGCCCATGGTGTCTTACGACAACGTCGGCTTCTACCTGCTCAGCCAGGAGGTCAGCCGGCATGTCCACGTGGTGCAGTCGGGCCAGGGCGCCGACGAGGTGTTCGGCGGCTACCATTGGTACCCGCCCCTGCTGGAAAGCGACGATCCGGTCGCCGACTACGCCCGCGTGTTCTTCGACCGCACGCAGGAGGAATACGCGCGGACGGTCGACCGCCGCTTCGTCGACGGCACCCACCACAGCCTGAACTTCGTGCGCGAGCGCTTCGGCCGCCCCGGCGCCGACCGACCGGTGGACAAGGCGCTGCGCCTCGACACCACCGTCATGCTGGTGGACGACCCGGTGAAGCGTGTCGACAACATGACAATGGCCTGGGGCCTGGAGGCGCGCGTGCCCTTCCTGGACCACGAGTTGGTGGAGCTGGCCGGCCGCATCCCCGCCGAGCACAAGGTGCGCGACGGCGGCAAGTGGGTGCTGAAGGAAGGCGCGCGCAAGGTCATCCCGTCGGCCGTCATCGACCGCCCCAAGGGCTACTTCCCGGTGCCAGCGCTCAAGTACATCGAGGGGCCGTACCTGGATTTCGTGCGCGATCACCTGACCTCGGCCAAGGCGCGCGAGCGGGCGCTGTTCAACCCGGCCGCCGTCGACCAACTGCTGGCCTCGCCCACGGATCGCATCACGCCGCTGCGCGGTTCCAAGCTGTGGCAGGTGGCGCTGCTCGAGATGTGGCTGCAGACGCACGGTCTGTGAGCGCGCCCCGCGCGTTGACCTGATCCGCACCGACCGAGAGGGACGCGACACAATCATGGCCCGCAAGCCGACGCCTCTGCCCCAAGGCCACCACGACCACCGGCTCGACCGCATCAGTTCGCCGTCGCTGAAGAACTGGGGCGACATGCCGACCAACCCCGCCGCCCAGGCCATGCAGCGCGACGTGGTGGTGGAATGCGGCTGGGGGCGCCTGATCTTCGCCCAGACCTTCGAGGACCCGCGCAAGGTCGCCGATGCCTTGCGCCAGGAAAGCCCCGGCCAGCGCGACATCGCCTTCTACCTGCGCGACCCCCACGTCGCCCTGGCGCACGCGCCGCAGGAACTGTTCCTCGACCCCAGCCACACCTTCCGCTTGTGGGTCGACCGCTACCGCGCGCCGCACCGCCGTCCGGCCGGCTTCGTCGTGCGCAAGATCAAGAGCCCCGACGAAGCGGAGCAGGTGAACCGCATCTACGTTGGCCGCCACATGGTGCCCTTCCGCGAGGATTTCCTGTGGGCCAACCGCAATTCGCGGGTGCTGACGGTGCTGGTGGCGGTGGACGAGGCCAGCGGCCGCATCATCGGCGTCACCACCGGCGTCGACCACGCCCGCGCCTTCGACGACCCCGACAACGGCTCGTCCCTGTGGGCGCTGGCGGTGGATCCGCAGTCGTCCCTGCCCGGCATCGGCGAGGCGCTGGTGCGCCACCTGGCGGAGCACTACAAGGCGTGCGGCCGGGCCTTCATGGACCTGTCGGTGATGCACACCAACACCCTCGCCATCAAGCTCTACGAGAAGCTGGGGTTCGAGCGCGTGCCGGTGTTCACCCTGAAGAACAAGAACTCCATCAACGAGCGGCTCTACATCGGACCGGAGCCGGAGGCGAACCTCAACCCCTACGCCCGCATCATCGTCGACGAGGCGCGGCGGCGCGGCATCGCGGTGGAGGTGATCGACGAGGAGGCCAACTATTTCGCCCTGTCCTTCGGCGGCCGCGCCATCGTCTGCCGCGAGAGCCTGAGCTGACCACCGCCGTCGCCATGTCGCGCTGCGACGACAAGGCGGTGACGCGCCGCCTGCTCGACCGCGCCGGCCTGCGCGTGCCGGCCCAGCGCAAGGCGGGGTCGGAGGACGACAACGCCGCCTTCCTCGCCTCCTGCGACGGCCGCATCGTCGTCAAGCCGGCGCGCGGCGAGCAGGGCCACGGCATTTCCGTCGACGTGCGCGATGCCGACGCCGTAGCGCGCGCCGTCGAGGAGGCACGGCGGTTCTGCGACACCGTGCTGCTGGAGGAATTCTGCGAGGGCCAGGACCTGCGCATCATCGTCATCGACTGCAAGGTGGTGGCCGCCGCCGTGCGCCGCCCCGCCTGCATCACCGGCAACGGCCGCAACACGGTGCGCGAACTGATCGAGGCGCAGAGCCGCCGCCGCGCCGCCGCCACCGGCGGCGAGAGCCGCATCCCGCTCGACGGCGAGACCGAGCGCTGCCTCGCCATGGAAAGCCTGTCCTACGACGACGTGCCCGAGGACGGCCGCACCGTTTTCGTGCGCAAGACCGCCAACCTGCACACCGGCGGCACCATCCACGACGTCACCGACCGCCTGCACCACACCCTGGTGGAGGCGGCGGTGCTGGGCGCGCGGGCGCTCGACATCCCGGTGGTCGGCTTCGACTTCCTGGTGCCCGACATCGGCGGCCCCGACTACGTCGTCATCGAGGCCAACGAGCGCCCCGGCCTCGCCAATCACGAGCCGCAACCGACGGCGGAGCGTTTCATCGACCTGCTGTTCCCGCAGACCCGCTTCGCGCCGCCCGCCGGCCGTTCGTCCGATCGCCGCCACCACGAGGGAGCCTGATGCCGTGCGACGCCTCGACGTCGATACCGACTATCTGCTGCGAGTCCTCCTGCGCCTGCTGGAAACCCCCTCGCCCACCGGCATGACCGATGCCGTGGTGCATGCCGTGCTGGAAGAACTGGAAGCCCTCGGCATCCCTTACGAGCTGACGCGGCGCGGCGCCATCCGCGCCAACCTGTCTGGCACGCGCTACAGCCCCGACCGCGCCATCATCGGCCACATCGACACCCTCGGCGCCATCGTCAAGCGGCTGAAGGACAACGGCCGCGTGTCGCTGGCCATGATCGGCCACTGGTCGGCCCGCTTCGCCGAGGGCGCCCGCTGCACGATCTACAGCGACGACGGCCGCAGCTTCCGCGGCACCATCCTGCCGTTGAAGGCCTCCGGCCACGTCTACAACGAGGAGATCGACACCCAGCCCTCCACCTGGGAAAACCTGGAGGTCCGCATCGACGAGGTCTGCCACTCCAGGAAGGACCTGGAGGAGCTTGGCATCAACGTCGGCGACCACGTCTCCATCGATCCCCAGCCCGAGGTGACCGGCACCGGCTTCATCAACTCCCGCCACCTGGACGACAAGGCGGGCGTCGCCGCCATCCTCGCGGCCGCCAAGGCGGTGCGCGACGAAGGGGTGGAACTGCCGGTGGACTGCCACCTGCTGTTCACCATCTCGGAAGAAGTGGGCGTCGGCGCCTCGCACATCCTGCACGGCGACGTGGCCGAGATGGTCTCGGTGGACAACGGCACCATCGCGCCCGGCCAGAACACCAGCGAGTACGGCGCCACCATCTCCATGCAGGACATGTCCGGGCCGTTCGACTGGTACCTGACGCGCAAGCTGATCGAGCTGTGCAAGAGCTTCGGCATCGAGCACACGCGCGACGTCTTCCGCTACTACCGCTCCGACGCCGCGTCGGCGCTGGAGGCCGGCAACGACATCCGCACCGCCCTGCTGTGCTTCGCCGTCGACGGCAGCCACGGGTGGGAGCGCACCCACGTCAAGAGCCTGCGGGCCGTCGCCTCGCTGCTCGCGCTCTACATGCAGTCGGACCCGGCCTTCAAGCGCGACCGCAAGCCCATCGGCCCCAAGGGCGACTTCCCGAAACAGCAGATGCAGTACGACAGCTGTTCGGAGTAGGCTCGCGCCATGACCGAGAAGGAAAAGATGCTGGCCGGCGAGCTGTATCGCGCCGGCGACCCCGAACTGGTCGCCGACCGGCGCCGGGCGCAGGAGTTGCTGCGCAATTACAACGTCACCACCCTCGCCGACGGCCGGCGGCGGCGGGAAATCCTCGGCCGCCTGCTCGGCGGCTACGGCGAGAGCGTGGCAATCCGCGCGCCCTTCTATTGCGACTACGGCTACAACATCGTGCTCGGGCGCGACGTGTTCCTGAACTTCGGCTGCGTGCTGCTGGACGTTTGCCGCATCGAGATCGGCGACGGCACCCAGATCGGCCCGCAGGTCCAGATCTACGCCGCCGACCACCCCCGCGACCCGGAGGCCCGCCGCCAGGGGCTGGAGAACGGCCGCCCCGTCACCGTCGGGCGCAACGTGTGGATCGGCGGGCAGGCGATCCTGCTGCCCGGCATCACGGTCGGCGACGACGCGGTGATCGGCGCCGGCAGCGTGGTGACGAAGGACGTGCCGGCCTGCGCGACGGTGGTCGGCAACCCGGCCCGCCCGGTGCGCTGAGGCGCACGCGGCTCAGGCGCCGGGGCGTCCCGCCCGCACCTTCCAGGCGAGCGGCATCAGCAGGGTGACGGCGGCGATCTTCAGCGCCTCGGCCGGCGCGAAGGGCACGACGCCGAGGTCGAGCGCCCGCTCCGGCCCGATGAGCAGCGCGAGCCGAGCCCAGCCGAGGCCGAGGATGACGACGACGCAGAACGTCATGGCGAGGCCCGCAGTGAACGCCCGCCGATCCCAGCCCCGATCGCCCAGCCATCCGGCCAGCCACCCGGCGACGAGAAAGCCGGCGATGTATCCCGCGGTCGGGCCGGTCATGTAGGCGAGGCCGATGCCGCGCGCCGGCGTTCCCGCGAACACCGGCAGCCCGGCGGCGCCGAGCACCAGATAGGCGGCGACAGTCACCACGCCGAGGCGGGCGCCATAGACGGTGCCCACGGCGAACACCGCGATGGTCTGCAGGGTCATGGGCACCGGCCAGAAGGGAACCTGCACCTTGGCCGCCGCCACCAGCAGGGCCACCCCGATCACCACCAGCACGGCACCGCGGCCCATCGCCTGCACAGGATGCAAGTCGCGGTCGGACAGGCTGAAGACGGAACCGGGCATGCGTTCTTCCGATGAGCAGACCGGCGGGGAAAACCCACCAGTTCTACGGTCATAGATCATCGGGCAGAGGCAGGCAAAGAAAACACCACCCTTTTATCCGCCTGGACAGGTCCTCAGGGGGAGAGAGCGATACCTTGGTCGGCCGTCCCCGGCGCCTGTTCGGCGGCAAACTGCAACTGATAGAGGCGCGCGTAGGCGCCGTCGCGCCGAAGGAGATCCTCGTGGGTGCCGCTCTCGATGACGCGGCCGTGGTCGACGACGTGGATGAGGTCGGCGCTGACCACGGTGGAGAGCCGGTGGGCGATGACCAGCGTGGTGCGGCCCTTCATCAGTTCTTCCAGCGCCGCCTGCACCTGGCGCTCGCTTTCGGTGTCGAGCGCGCTGGTGGCCTCGTCGAGCAGCAGGATGGGGGCGTTCTTCAGCATGGCGCGGGCGATGGCGAGGCGCTGGCGCTGGCCGCCGGACAGCTTGAGGCCGCGCTCGCCGACCAGCGTGTCGTAGCCCTGCGGCAGGCGCTCGATGAACTCGTGCGCCGCGGCATGGCGGGCCGCCGCCTCGATCTCGGCGCGGTCGGCGTCGGGGCGGCCGTAACCGATGTTGTTGGCGACCGTGTCGTCGAACAACACCACCTCCTGGCTCACCAGGGCGACGGCGTTGCGCAGGGACTCCAGCGTCACGTCGCGCACGTCCATGCCGTCCACCGTGACGCGGCCGTCGGTGACGTCGTAGAAGCGCGGGATGAGGTTCATGACCGTCGACTTGCCGGCGCCCGACGGTCCGACCAGCGCCACGGTCTTGCCCGCCGGCACCTCCAGCGTCAGGTCGCGCAGCGCCGGGCGGTCGTCGGTGTCGGCGGCATCGTAGCGGAAGGTGACGCGCTCCATCCGCACGCCGCCGCCGGCGAGCGCCAGCGGTGCCGCACCGGGGCGGTCGGCGATGGACGGGCGGGTGTCGAGCACGTCGAACAGCCGCTGCGCCGCCGCCAGGCCTTCCTGCACCGTGGTGTTCAGGCGGGCCAGCGACTTCAGCGGCTGGTAGGCCATCATCAGCGCCGTGATGAACGAGAAGAAGGCGCCGGTGGTGGTCACGCCCTCGATCACCCGGTAGCCGCCGTAGACGATGACGACGGTGACCGCGAGGCCTCCCAGCGTCTCCATGATGGGGCTGGAGGCGGCGCGCGTCAGGGCCGCCTTCTGGGTCAGGCGGTAGACGTCTTCCGTCAGGCCGGCCACCCGCTCGCGCTCGCGGCGCTCCATGCGGTAGGCCTTCACCATGCGGATGCCGGCGAAGGACTGCTCCAGGATGGTGTTGAACAGGCCCATGTGTTCCTGCGTGTTCACCGACACCTTGCGCATGCGCCGGCCGAGGCGGGCGATGGGGTAGATGGCGATGGGGAACACGAAGAAGGCGACCGCCGCCAGCAGCCAGTCCTGGTAGAACATGACCGCGATCAGCGCGACCGCGGTCAGCGCGTCCTTGCCGAAGCCGGTGATGGCGTTGGAGACGGCGGCGCGCAGCATGTTCACGTCGACCAGGAAACGCGACACCAGCGAGCCCGTCTTGTGCTGCTGGAAGAAGGCAACGTCCATGGTGGTCAGGTGGCCGTACAGGCGGTTCTGCAAGTCGGCGATCACCCGCAGGCCGACGTGGCTCATGAGGCCGGACTGGGCGTAATCGGCGAGGCCCTTGACCGTGAAGGTCAGCAGCACCGCGACGGCCACCGGCCACAGCATGCTCTGGTCCTTGGCGGTGAACACCTTGTCGACCACCGGCTCCATGAGCCAGGCGGTCAGGCCCTGCGCGCCGGCGGCGACCGCCATGCAGACGACGGCGAGCCCGATGCGCCCGGCGTAGGGCTTCACCGCCTCGCGCAGCAGGCGGCCGAACAGGGCGCGGGAGGAATGCTTGGCGTTGCGGACGGGCTTCGGGGTCTCGGCGGACAAGGCGGCTTCCAGGCGGTGGCGCGACGGGCGTTTCTACCGCCAAACGCCCGCCCGGTAAACCGCGACGCCCTACAGTGTGTAGCCGAGGCACCAGAAATGGGCGCCGAGGTCGAGCTTCACCCCCTGGGCATCGGGCGGCGGCAGGTCGCGCAGGCGGCGCCGCGCAGCGGCTTCGTCGCCGCCGCCCAAGGCCTCGCGCTCGTCGATCAGCACCACCCGCGCGCCCGGCCCGAGGCGCCGGTGCAGGCCGGCGAGAACGGCGGCGGCCTCGGGCTCCGGCAGGGCGGAGGAGAGGAAGGCGCTGAAGCCGGCGTCCCAGGCACCGGAAACCCGCTCCAGCCCGCCGAGTTCGCAGGCGGCGAAGCGCACGCGCCCGGGCGGGAACTTGCCCGCGGCCGCGACGGCACGGAGAAGGTCGGCATCGTCGTCGAGGGCGAGCACACCGTGCGCCGCCAGGGCCAGGTGGCGGGTCCACCAGCCGGCACCGCACGCCACCTCCAGCACCGCGCGGCCGGCGAGCAGGCCCTGCACCCGCCCCACCAGCAGCGCCAGTTCCCGTTGCAGGTCGAGGCGGGCCGCCATCTCGTCGACGCGCCGGGCGCGCCGGCGCGCGGCGGTGGGCGGTGCGGCGAGCGGCGGCACGGCGGGCGTTGCGGCGCTGTAGAGGCTGTGTGACACGCGTCCTCCCGGCGGACGGTTGATCCGTCCCTGCCTGTGATCGTGGGGGTCCGGCGGTTACGGGCGATGGTATTCGCACCCTGCCGTCCACCTCTCCGAGTTTACCCGTGGTTCGTGACAGTCGCGTGACAGGGCGTTGAAAATACCGCTAAAACCCGCGGATTCCCTAAACAAGCGGGGGATAAGGTGGAGGTCTTCAGGAAGCGCTTTACGGGCGCGGCGCGGCGGGACAAAATCGCCCGGCGTCGGGTGCGACGGCCAGCGTCGCCGCCAAGGAAGATCACCGCCGGGGGAGGCCTTCGATGGAGTTTTCTGTCGTCACCCTGAACACCTGGAAGTGCGACGGCCTGTACCGCGACCGCCTGCGCCTCATGGCCGACGGTCTGCGCGCCCTGGCGCCCGACTTGGTGATGCTGCAGGAGGCCTTCGCGGCCGACGACGACGGCACCGGCGAGCCGGTGGACACCGCCCTCAGCCTCGCCGAGGCGACCGGCATGCATGTGGTCCGCCACGCCGGGAGGCGCAAGGAGCGGCTGTTCGAGACGCGGACGGTGGTCTCCACCTCCGGCCTCGCCATCCTGTCGCGCCGCCCCATCCTGCGGCACGAGGTGATCGAGCTGCCGACCGACCCGCGCGACGGCGACCGTCAGGCGCTCATCGCCGTCATCGAAGGCGACGACCCGGCGCGGCCGGTGATCGCCGTCACCACCCACCTGTCCCACCTCGCCCGCGCCGACGAGCTGCGGCAGGCCCAGATGGATGCCGCGCTGGATGCGGTGGCCGCCCTGCCCGAGACGCCGTCGGCGGTTTTCCTCGGCGGCGACCTCAACACCGGCGCCGACAGCGAACTCATCACAACCCTCGGCCGTCGGCACGGGCTGGAGGTCACCAACGCCTATCACGTCGGCGATCTCGACGTCAGCTTCCCGACCCTGGTGAGCGCCCTGCCCCGCCGCGCCGCGACGCGCGACAAGTGCATCGACTTCATCTTCCTGCTGAGCGCCGCCCAGGCCGCCCCCAGCTACCGGCTGGTCACGACCGAGCGCGTGCTCGACAAGCCCGACCCGGAAACCAGCACCTACCCCAGCGACCATACGGGCGTGCGGGCGGTGTTCGCGCGGGTGGCGTGAGCGACGGGAATAGCTGGAAAAGGGTGCCGGATCAGCGGCTGGTCTGGCTGACCACGTGGCCGCCTTCGCGGTGGCCGTAGAGGGCATGGGCGCGCTTCTCGAAGGCCGCGACCATGCGGGCGACCGCTTCCGAGAACAGCGCGCCCATGATCTTCTGCAGCACCAGCGAGCGGAACTCGAAGTCGACGTAGAAGTCGATCAGCGTCCCACCCTCGGCCTCCTCGAAGACCCAGTGGTTGTTCAGGTACTTGAAGGGGCCGTCGGTATAGGTGACGTCGATGCGGCAGTCGTCGGGCGACAGGGCGACGCGGCTGGTGAACTTCTCGCGCACCATCTTGAAGCCGATGACCAAGTCGGCCCAGAACACGTGCCCCTCGCGCCGCTTGATGCGCGAGGCGAGGCACCACGGCAGGAACTCCGGGTAGCGTTCGACCTCGGACACCAGGGCATAGAGCTCCTGCGGCGTGTAGGGCAGGAAGCGTTTCTCGGCGTGCGTCGGCATCGGCGGGCCGTTACTCGGCCGCCGGGGCGGCTTTGCCGAGCTGCGCGAGGCGCGCCGCCTTCAGCTGCTCGAAGTCGCGGTCGGCGTGGTAGGACGACCGGGTCAGCGGCGACGCCGACACCATGAGGAAGCCCTTGGCGCGCGCCATGCGGGCGTAGTCGTCGAACTCGTCCGGCGTGACGAAGCGGTCGACGGCCACGTGCTTGGGCGTCGGCTGCAGGTACTGGCCGATGGTCAGGAAGTCGACGCGGGCGGAGCGCAGATCGTCCATGACCTGCATCACCTCTTCCTTCGTCTCCCCCAGGCCGACCATGATGCCGGACTTGGTGAAGACGTCGGGGGCCGCGTCCTTGACGGTGTCGAGCAGGCGCAGAGACCCGAAGTAGCGGGCGCCGGGACGGATCGCCTGATAGAGCCGCGGCACGGTTTCCAGGTTGTGGTTGAACACGTCCGGCCGCGCCTCGGCCACCTTGCGGATGGCGCCTTCCTTGTTGCGGAAGTCGGGCGTCAGGATCTCGATGGTGGTGCCGGGGGCATGCTCGCGCACCGCCCCGATCACCTTCACGAAATGGTCGGCACCGCCGTCTTCCAGGTCGTCGCGGTCGACGGAGGTGATGACGACGTGCCGCAGGTGCATTTCCCGCACCGCCTCGGCCACGTTCTTCGGCTCGTGGGGGTCGAGGCTGTTCGGACGGCCGGTCTTGACGTTGCAGAACCGGCACGCCCGGGTGCAGGTATCCCCCATGATCATCACCGTCGCATGCCGGTTCTTCCAGCACTCGCCGATGTTGGGGCAGGCCGCCTCCTCGCACACGGTGTTCAGCGACAGCTTGCGCATGAGCTGCCGCGTCTCGCCGTATTCCTTGGAGGTCGGCGCCTTGACGCGAATCCACGACGGCTTGCGCTGGTGCGCGGGCTTCGCCTCGGCGTCGGGCTGCGGTGCGGGGGTGGTGATCGGGGTGTCGCTCATGGTGACCTAGAAATGGATCGCCCGGCCGAAAGCGTCAAGCACGGACTCGTGCATCATTTCCGACAACGTCGGGTGCGGGAAGATCGTGTGCATGAGGTCGGCTTCCGTCGTTTCCAGGGTCTTGGCGATGCCATAGCCCTGGATCAGCTCGGTGACCTCGGCGCCGATCATGTGCGCGCCCAGGAGTTCGCCGGTCTTGGCGTCGAACACGGTCTTCACCAGGCCCTCGGGCTCGCCGAGGGCGATGGCCTTGCCGTTGCCGATGAACGGGAAGCGGCCGACCTTCACCTCGTAGCCCTGCTCCTTCGCCTTCTTCTCGGTCAGGCCGACCGAGGCGACCTGCGGGTGGCAGTAGGTGCAGCCGGGGATGTTGCTGCGGTTCATGGGGTGGACGTCGGGCAGGCCGGCGATCTTCTCGACGCAGATGATGGCCTCGTGGCTGGCCTTGTGGGCGAGCCAGGGGCCCTGCACCAGATCGCCGATGGCATAGAGCCCGTCGACGCCCGTGCGCAGGTAGCCGTCCACCTGGATGAAGCCGGCCTTGTCCTGGGTCAGGCCCAGGCCGTCGATGCCGATGTCCTCGACGTTCGGCTGGATGCCGACGGCCAGGATGACGCGATCGACGGTGATCTCGCTCTTCTTGCCGTTCTCGTCGAGCACGGCGGTGACGCTGTCCGCGCCCTTCTTCAACTCGGCGACCTTGGTGTTGACCTTGATCTTGAGCCCTTCCTTCTCCAGCGCCTTCTTGAGGAAGGCCGAGATTTCCTCGTCCTCCGCCGGCACGATGCGGTCGAGCACCTCGACCACCGTCACCTCGGTCCCGAAGGCGGCGAAGAAGCTGGCGAACTCGATGCCGATGGCGCCCGAGCCGACCACCAGCAGCTTCTTCGGCATGGTGTTGGGCACCAGCGCGTGGCGGTACGTCCACACCAGCTTGCCGTCGGCTTCCAGGCCCGGGAAGGTGCGGGCGCGGGCGCCGGTCGCCAGGATGATGTGCTTGGCGGCGACGTCGGCGACGGGCTTGCCGTCCTTCTCCACCGCCACCTTGCCCTTGCCGGCGAGGCGGCCGTGGCCGTCAAAGACGGTGACCTTGTTCTTCTTCAGCAGGTGCTTGACGCCGCCCGACAGCTGGCCGGCCACGCCGCGCGAGCGCTTGACGATGGCGTCCAGGTCGAAGCCCACCCCTTCGGCGCTGAGGCCGAAGGACTTGGCGTGCTTGAAGGTGCGGTAGATGTCCGCCGAGCGCAGCAGCGCCTTGGTCGGGATGCAGCCCCAGTTGAGGCAGATGCCGCCCAGGTGCTCGCGCTCCACCAGCGCCGTCTTCATGCCGAGCTGGGCGGCGCGGATGGCGGCCACGTAGCCGCCGGGACCGCCGCCGACGACGACCAGGTCGAAGGTGTTTTCGGCCATGGGATCAGGTCTCCTTCTCGCCCGTCGGCGTCACAGCATGAGGGACAGCGGGTCTTCCACGATCGCCTTGAAGGCGGCGAGGAATTCCGCACCGACGGCGCCGTCCACCACGCGGTGGTCGACCGACAGCGTGCAGGTCATCATGGTGGCGACGGTCAGGGCGCCGTCCACCACCACCGGGCGCTGCTCGCCGGCACCGACGGCCAGGATGCAGCCCTGCGGCGGGTTGATGATGGCCGCGAACTCGCGGATGCCGAACATGCCGAGGTTGGAGACCGAGAAGCCGCCGCCCTGGTATTCCTCGGGCTTCAGCTTGCCGGCGCGGGCGCGCTTGGCGAGGTCCTTCATCTCGTTGGACAGCGTCGCGAGGCCCTTCTGGTCGGCCTTCTTGAGGATGGGCGTGATGAGGCCGCCCTCGGTCGCCACGGCGACGGAGACGTCCACGTCGTCCCAATACAGGATGCCCTCGTCGGTCCAGCTGGCATTGGCGGCCGGCACGCGGCGCAGCGCCACGGCGACGGCCTTGATGACCAGGTCGTTGACCGACAGCTTGAAGGCATCGCCGCCCTTGTCGTTCAGCTGCTTGCGCAGCTTCAGCAGCTCGTCGATGCGCAGGTCGATGGTCAGATAGAAGTGCGGCACCGTCTGTTTGGACTCGCTCAGGCGGCGCGCGATGGTCTTGCGCATGCCCGAGTTGGGCTCCAGGCGGTAGGGCCGGCCCATGGCCACCTGCTCCGGCGTCGCGCTGGCGACCGCCTTGGCGGCGGCGGGAGCCTGCGGCGCGGCCTGCGCCGTCTCCGCCTTGCCCGCCGCGGCGGCGGCCGGCGCGGCCTTGCCGGTGCCGTCGGCCTTGGCCTTCTCCACGTCCGCCTTCACCACCCGGCCCTTGGGGCCGGTGCCGGCGATCTGGCCGAGGTCGAGCCCGGCATCCTTGGCGATGCGCTTGGCGAGCGGGCTCGCGAAGACGCGGTCGCCCTTGGCGGCCGGCGCCGGAGCGGCGGCGGCAGGCTTGGGCGCTTCCGTGGCCGGCGCGCCGGCGGCGGCCGGGGTGGCGGCCGAAGCGGCGGCGTCGCCCTTGGTCGGCACCGGTTCGGCCGCGGCCGGCGAGGCGGCCGCGTCGATCGCGCTGGCGTCCTCGCCCTCTTCCAGCAGCACGGCGATGGGCTGGTTCACCGCTACGCCGTCGGTGCCTTCCGCCACCAGGATCTTGCCGAGCACGCCTTCGTCGGCGGCCTCGAACTCCATGGTGGCCTTGTCGGTCTCGATCTCGGCGATGATGTCGCCGGCCGCCACCGTGTCACCTTCCTTCTTCAGCCATTTCGCCAGCTTGCCCTCCGTCATGGTGGGCGAAAGCGCCGGCATCAGGATCTGCGTCGCCATGGTGCGTTGTCTCCTTCGCCGGGCTTACTTGTAGAGGACGGCCTTGGCGGCATCCCGGACCTTCTCGGGCTGCGGCAGGCTCATCTTCTCGAGGTTGGCGGCGTAGGGCATGGGGACGTCGGCGCCGGCGACGCGGCGGACGGGCGCGTCCAGCCAGTCGAAGCACTGCTCCATCATGACCGCGCTGATTTCCGAGCCGATGCCCGAGAAGGCCCAGCCCTCTTCCACCGTCACGATGCGGTTGGTCTTGCGCACGCTGGCGATGATGGTGGTGACGTCGAGCGGGCGGATGGTGCGCAGGTTGATGACCTCGGCGTCGATGCCTTCCTCGGCCAGCAGCGCCGCGGCGTCGAGCGCCACGCCGACCATGCGCGAGTAGGCGACGATGGTGACGTCCTTGCCCTGGCGCTCCACCTTCGCCTTGCCGATGGGCAGCACGAAGTCGTCCACGTCGGGCACATCGAAGCTCTGGCCGTACATGATCTCGTGCTCGAGGAACACCACCGGGTTCGGGTCACGGATGGCGGCCTTGAGCAGGCCCTTGGCGTCGGCGGCGGACCACGGCGCGATGACCTTCAGGCCCGGGCAGTGGGCGTACCACGAGGCATAGTCCTGGCTGTGCTGCGCGGCGACGCGGGCGGCGGCGCCGTTGGGGCCGCGGAACACGATGGGGCAGCCCATCTGGCCGCCGGCCATGTAGAGGGTCTTGGCCGCCGAGTTGATGATCTGGTCGATGGCCTGCATGGAGAAGTTGAAGGTCATGAACTCCACGATCGGCTTCAGCCCCGCGAAGGCGGCGCCGACGCCGAGGCCGGCGAAGCCCATCTCGGTGATCGGCGTGTCGATGACGCGCTTGTCGCCGAACTCGTCCAGCAGACCCTGGCTGACCTTGTAGGCGCCCTGGTACTGCGCGACTTCCTCGCCCATGAGGAACACGCCTTCGTCGCGGCGCATTTCCTCGGCCATGGCGTCGCGCAGGGCTTCACGCACGGTCTGGCGCTTGAACTTCTCGTAGGTCGGCTCCGCCTCCATGGGCGGGGCGTAGGCCGTGGTGGTCTCGATCACCGCCTCGTAGAGATCGCCGAGGTCGGCGGCTGTCGGCTGCTCGGCCGGCGCGGTGTTGCGCATGGACGGCGGCGCCTGCTCTTCCGGCTTGGCCGGGGCGGGCGTCGAGGCCGGCGCGTCCCCCTTGGCGGCGACCGCCTCGGCGGCGGAGGCGTCCTCGCCCTCCTCCAGCAGCACGGCGATGGGGCGGTTGACCTCGACGCCCTCGGTGCCCTCGGGCACCAGGATCTTGCCGAGGATGCCCTCGTCGGCCGATTCGAACTCCATGGTGGCCTTGTCGGTCTCGATCTCGGCGATGATGTCGCCGGCGGCGACGGCGTCGCCTTCCTTCTTCAGCCACTTGGCGAGCTTGCCCTCCGTCATGGTCGGCGACAGGGCGGGCATCAGGATTTCGGTAGCCATGTTCTCTGTGCGCTCCTATTCGCCTCAGGCGTCGACCAGGATGTCGGTGAAGAGCTCCGACGGATCGGGCTCCGGGCTGTTCTGGGCGAACTCGGCCGCTTCGGAGACGATGGCCTTGACCTCGCGGTCGATCTCCTTCAGCGCGTCCTCGCTCATGCCGCCGTCGAGCAGCATCTTGCGCACGTTGTCGATGGGGTCGTGCTCCGACCGCATCTTGGAGACTTCCTCCTTGGTGCGGTACTTGGCCGGGTCGGACATGGAGTGGCCGCGGTAGCGGTAGGTCTTCATCTCGAGGATGTACGGGCCGCCGCCGTCGCGCACCATGTCGACCACGCCCTGCGTCTCCTGACGCACGGTGGTGACGTCCATGCCGTCGACCGCCTTGCCAGGGATGCCGTAGGCGTGACCGCGCTCGTGCAGGTCGGCACGGGCCGAGTGGCGTTCCACCGACGTGCCCATGCCGTACTTGTTGTTCTCGATGATGTAGATGACCGGCAGCTTCCACAGCGCCGCCATGTTGAAGCTTTCGTACACCTGGCCCTGGTTGACCGCGCCGTCACCCAGGTAGCAGTAGCACACGCCGCCGTCCTCGCGGTACTTGTGGGCGAAGGCGAGGCCGGTGCCGAGCGGCACCTGCGCGCCGACGATGCCATGGCCGCCGAAGAAACCCTTCTCGCGGCTGAACATGTGCATGGAGCCGCCCTTGCCCTTCGAATAGCCCCCGCGGCGCCCGGTCAGCTCGGCCATCACGCCCTTGGGGTCCATGCCGGTGGCCAGCATATGGCCGTGGTCGCGGTAGCTGGTGATGATGGTGTCGCCCGGGCTGGCGCAGGCCTGCACGCCGACGACGACCGCTTCCTGGCCGATGTAGAGGTGACAGAAGCCGCCGATGAGCCCCATGCCGTACAGCTGCCCCGCCTTCTCCTCGAAGCGGCGGATGAGCAGCATGTCGCGGTAGTAGGACTGGAGATCGTCGGGGGTGATGGAGACGTCGCCCTGGGGGGCGGGGGACTTGGGCTTGCGGCGTTGGGTTGCCATGGTTCCTCCCCGGAATGACGGTCGCGCCGGCGGGCGCCGGCTCGGGTGATCCTCTGAAATTATCGATCACCGCCCGTTTTGCAAGCGCGGGTTCGTTATAAGTTGTTGTTTTGCAATGCACAAACCAGCGTTAACCGAAACACGGTTAAGTAGCTGGCGAGCAACACGAATGCCATTGTCGGATTTCCCGTCCACGACATTCGCGGTCGCGAAACAGGGCTCGGGCGGGGTATTTGATGCGCCCCATGCGCTTCGAAGGGTAACGAAATAACAAGGACTTCCACACCCGCACTGCCCGTTCGGGTGGCCCGACAGGCGGTTGCCGCGGTGCAGCGAACGCACGGACTCGAACAGCGGCGCCGTCCCTCCCGGGATGGCCCCGCCGTCTCACATGGCGTCGGTGTGCGGGATCGTCTAGAGGCGATCGGCCGGCAGGATGCGCTCGTCCGGATAGCCCATGTTCAGCATGATGCGCGCCCGCTCTTCCAGCATGTCGGGATCGAGGCTGTCGGGGCGCAGCAGCGAGACGCGCTTTTCCAGCTCCGTCTTCTCGGCGCGGACTTCGGACAGCGTGTCCTCGGCCTTGGTGATCTCGTTCTTCAGATGCACCCAGGCGATGAGGCCGCGGTCGCCCTGGACGATGTGATAGCTGAAGTACACCACCGCGCCCATCCCGATCAGGGGGGCGACGGCGTAGCGCAGGCGGCGGCGTATTTCGTTCATCAGGGTCATGGCATAGAGAGAATCACGGCCCGATTGCGGCGTCAATTCATCTTTGTGAGGAGTTTCAACGAGTCGCGCGGTGTTGCCGAAGAGACTCACCCTTTGGGAGGAGTATGACCTTCGACAGAGGCGCTCGCCGCGCCGCTCCAGCGGCCGCAGTCGGCCGTGGTATGGTCGCCCTTCACCCCTCGCCTCTCCGCCCCGACCGCCGGAGCCCGCCATGCCCGCATCCGCCGACCTGCTGCCGCCCGACCCCATGACGCCCTACCCCATGCCGGGCCATCCGCGTGTCGGGTTCCTGAAGCCGCTGCTGACCAACCCGCTCATCGAGGTCGGGGAGTACACCTACTACGACGACCCCGACGGGCCGGAGCATTTCGAGAAGAACGTGCTCTATCACTATGATTTCATTGGCGATCGGCTGGTGATCGGGAAGTTCTGCGCCATCGCCTGGCAGACCAAGTTCATCATGAACGGCGGTAGCCATCGCACCGCCGGGCCGTCCACCTTCCCCTTCCTCATCTTCGGCGGCGGCTGGGCCGGCCGGTTCGACGGCGAGATGGACTTCCCCCACAAGGGCGACACCCGCGTCGGCAACGACGTGTGGCTCGGCTACGACAGCCTGGTGATGCCCGGCGTCACCATCGGCGACGGCGCCATCGTCGCCGCCCGCTCGGTGGTGACCGCCGACGTGCCGCCCTATGCCATCGTCGCCGGCAACCCCGCCCGCGTGGTGCGACTGCGCTTCCCCGAGGACGACGTGGCGACGCTCCTCCGCCTGCGCTGGTGGGACTGGCCGGTGGAGGCCATCACCCGCCACCTGCCGCTGATCTCCGGCGGCCCGGTGGACGCGCTGGCGGAGGCGGCAGCGCGGGAGGGGTTGCCGGGCTGATCCACGAACGGGAAAGGGCGCCCGGACCATCGTCCAGGCGCCCTTCCCTATCGCAGGTCCGGCCCGGCGATCAGCCGCGCAGGATGCCCTTGCCCATGTAGACGGCGGCCGAGCCCAGCTCTTCCTCGATGCGGATGAGCTGGTTGTACTTGGCCAGGCGGTCGGAGCGCGACAGCGAGCCGGTCTTGATCTGGCCGCAGTTGGTGGCGACGGCGATGTCGGCGATGGTGGAGTCTTCCGTCTCGCCAGAGCGGTGCGACAGCACGGCGGTGTAGCGCGCCTTGTGCGCCATCTCGACGGCCTGCAGGGTCTCCGACAGGGTGCCGATCTGGTTGACCTTCACCAGGATGGAGTTGCCCACGCCCTTGGCGATGCCGTCGGCCAGGCGCTCCGGGTTGGTGACGAACAGGTCGTCGCCCACCAGCTGCACGCGGCTGCCGAGGGTCTCGGTCAGCATCTTCCAGCCGTCCCAGTCGTCTTCCGACATGCCGTCCTCGATGGAGAGGATGGGGTAGCGGTTGCACAGGTCTTCCAGGTAGCGGACGTTCTCTTCCGCCGAGAAGGTCTTGCCCTCGCCTTCCATGACGTACTTGCCGCCCTTGAAGTACTCGGTGGAGGCGCAGTCGAGCGCCAGCATCATGTCGTCGCCCGGCTTGTAACCGGCGGCCTCGATGGCCTGCATGATGAAGCCGAGCGCCTCGTCGGCCGACTTCAGGTTCGGCGCGAAGCCGCCTTCGTCACCGACGTTGGTGTTGTGGCCGGCGGCGTGCAACTTCTTCTTGAGGTTGTGGAACACCTCGGAACCCATGCGGACGGCATCGGCGATGCTGTCGGCCGACACGGGCATGATCATGAATTCCTGGATGTCGATGGGGTTGTCGGCGTGCTGGCCGCCGTTGACGATGTTCATCATCGGCACTGGCAGGGTGTGCGCGAAGGCGCCGCCGATGTAGCGGTAGAGCGGCAGGCCGGCCTCTTCCGCCGCAGCCTTGGCGACCGCCAGCGACACGCCGAGGATGGCGTTGGCGCCGAGGCGCGCCTTGTTGTCGGTGCCGTCCAGGTCGAGCAGGGTCTGGTCGATGACCAGTTGGTCCTCGGCTTCCATGCCGGACAGCGCCTGGAAGATCTCGCCGTTGACGCTCTCGACGGCCTTCAGCACGCCCTTGCCGAGGTAGCGGCCCTTGTCGCCGTCGCGCAGCTCGACCGCCTCGTGGGCGCCCGTGGACGCACCCGACGGCACCGCGGCGCGACCGAAGGCGCCGCTCTCCAGGATCACGTCGACCTCGACGGTCGGATTGCCGCGGGAGTCGAGAATCTCACGGCCGTGGATGTCGATAATGGCAGTCATGGCGAGTCCAGCCCTCGAATTGGATTGGGTGGGTCTTTGAACGGGTTCCCTCATAGCCCTCCGGCAGGCGGTTGGCAAGGCAACGTCGGGTGACGATGCGAAAACGCGCGGCGCAACAGGGACGTCCGGTCAATCGGCCGCCGAAACCTCCTCCGAAAGGAGTGTGGCGCGGATATCGGGCGGTGCCGCCTCCGCCCACAGGAGCAACGCGTCGAGCGCAGGGCACAGGGCCTGCCCCCAGTCGGTCAGGCGATACTCGACGCGGGGCGGCACCTCCGGGTAGACGGTCCGCGCCACGACGCCGTCCCGCTCCAACTGGCGCAGCTGCTGGCTGAGCATCTTCTGCGAGATGCCGGGGATCGCCCGTTCCAACTCGGAGAACCGCAGCACCTTGCCGCCGAACAGGTGAAACAGGATCACCAGCTTCCACCGCCCTTCGAGGATGCGCAACGTGTGCTGGATGCCTGCGGTGGCGGAAAAGGCATCGTATGTCGGACGCTCGCTCATTGGTGCGCACCTTACTTTTTCGTGCGTACTTGCCTGAAGGTTAGGCTACTCGCATCCTCGGGGTCCGGCAACACCAGCCCATGGAGGATCCCGTGACCGAAGCCCTGGCCCTGCCCCCAGGTATCGCCGCCTACGTCGAGGCCAATGCCCGCCTAGACGCCGACGCAATGGCGGCGCCGTTCACCCCCGATGCCGTCGTGCACGACGAAGGACGCAGCCACCGGGGAACCGCGGCGATCCGCGCCTGGATCGACGAAGCCACGATCGCCAACGCCGCTGTCGCGACCCCCGTCGCAGTCCGGCGAGACGGCAGCCTGGTCGCCGTCGCAGCCGAAGTGACCGGCAACTTCCCGGGCAGCCCGATCCGCCTCACCCTTCGGTTCACCCTCGCGGGCGACGCCATTTCCAAGCTGGAGATCGGGGCATGACACGCGTGCGTGGCTCCGTGCCGCAGGCCGCCGGCGAGTTCGCGGGCAAGCGCATCGTCGTCACCGGCGGCACCAAAGGCACCGGCGCTGCAGTGGTACGGCGCCTGGTTTCCGCAGGCGCCGCCGTGGTGACCGCCGCCCGCGGCGACCGGCCGGGAGACATAGCGGAGGGAGTGACGCTGATCCGCGCCGACCTCGGCACCGACGCCGGCTGTTCCGTTCTGGCGGAGGCCGCGCGGGACGTCCTGGGCGGCGTCGACATCCTGGTCCACGTCCTCGGCGGGTCATCCGCGCCGTCGGGCGGCTTCATGGCCCTCGACGACGCCATGTGGGCGAAGGAGTTGTCCCTGAACCTCCTGAGCGCCGTCCGTCTCGACCGCTTTCTCGTGCCGGCCATGGTGGCCGGCGGCAAAGGCGTGGTGATCCACACCTCGTCCATTCAACGCAGCCTTCCTCTGCACGACTCGACCATCGCCTATGCCGCCGCCAAGGCGGCCCTCAGCACGTACAGCAAGGCCCTGTCAAAGGAAGTCGGGCCGAAGGGCGTGCGGGTGGTCTCGGTCGCGCCTGGCTGGATCTACACCTCCGCCGCCGAAGCCTTGGTCAGACGGATCGCCGAAGGCGCGGCAATTTCGGGGGACGCTGCGCGGCAGAGCATCCTGGACTCCCTCGGCGGTATCCCGCTCGGCCGTCCGGCGCAGCCGGAGGAGGTGGCGGAGTTGATCGCCTTCCTTGCGTCGGACCGCGCCTCGGCCATTCACGGCACCGAGTACGTCATCGACGGCGGGACCATCCCCACCGTCTGAGCGGTCCTCAGCCGAGCGTCACCGGATGCTGCTTGGCGACGGCGTCGAACTTCTGCAGCAGCGCCAGCAGCTCCGGCATCTGGCGCAGCGGGATCATGTTGGGGCCGTCCGACGGGGCGCAGTCGGGGTCCGGGTGGGTCTCGATGAAGACGCCGGCGATGCCGACCGCCACGGCGGCGCGCGCCAGGACAGGCGCGAAGCGGCGGTCGCCGCCGCTGCTCTGACCCTGCCCGCCCGGCTGCTGCACGCTGTGGGTGGCGTCCAGCACCACCGGGCAGCCGGTGTCGTGCGCCATCTGCGGCAGGCCGCGCATGTCGGTGACGAGCGTGTTGTAGCCGAAGGACGCGCCGCGCTCGGTGACGATGACGTTGCGGTTGCCGCTGTCGTCCAGCTTGGCCACCACGTTCTTCATGTCCCACGGCGCCAGGAACTGGCCCTTCTTGACGTTGACCACGGCGCCGGTCTCGGCGGCGGCGATCAGCAGGTCGGTCTGGCGGCAGAGGAAGGCGGGGATCTGCAGGATGTCCACCACCTCGGCCACCGGCTTGCACTGCTCGGCGGTGTGGATGTCGGTGAGCACCGGCAGACCGAGCGACTCGCGGACCTCGGCGAACACAGCCAGCGCCTTGTCGAGCCCGAGGCCGCGCTTGCCCTTCAGGCTGGTGCGGTTGGCCTTGTCGAAGCTGGTCTTGTAGACGAAGCCCATGCCGAGGGCCGCCGTCATCTCCTTCAGCGCCGACGCGACTTCGAGCGCGTGCTCGCGGCTTTCCATCTGGCACGGACCGGCGATGAGGGCGAGCGGCAGGTCGTTACCGAACACGACGGAACCGGCGGAGACGTGACGCACGGGGGCTGCGGCGGTCATGGGCTCTCTTCCTCAGGTACGGACGGGGCTTCGCGGGCGGCCGGGAGGAGGCCTGGCCGCACCGGTCTTTCTACTGTTTCACAGTGTCATGCCCGGACTTGATCCGGGCATCCATGGCTCCCCGGACGGTGGCCGTGGAGGGCGGTGCTCCGCGGCCGGCGGTGGCGACGCCCTGGATGGCCGGGTCGAGCCCGGCCATGACACCTCATCTAAAACCCTACACTGTCATGCCCGGACCTGATCCGGGCATCCACGGCGCCCCGGACGGCGGCCGTGGAGGTCGATGCCCTGCGGCCGGCGGTGGTGCCGCCGTGGATGGCCGGGTCGGGCCCGGCCATGACACCTCTCTAAAACCCTACTCTGTCATGCCCGGACTGATCCGGGCATCCACGGCTCCCCGGACGGTGGCCGTGGAGGGCAGTGTTCCGGCGGCCGGCGGTGGTGACGCCGTGGATGGCCGGGTCGAGCCCGGCCATGACAAGCTCATATGTCTACTCTCAGCACATTGCCGTCTGTGTCATGCCCGGACGGCGGCCGTGGAGGGCGCTGCCCTGAGAACGGCCCGCCTCACACCAGCCGCGAGTGCTCGATGGAGGCCTTCACGAAGGCGGTGAACAGCGGGTGCGGCTCGAAGGGCTTGGACTTCAGCTCCGGGTGGAACTGCACGCCGATGAACCACGGGTGGTCCGGGTTCTCGACGATCTCCGGCAGCAGGCCGTCGGGCGACATGCCCGAGAACAGCAGGCCGGCGCCTTCCAGACGGTCGCGGTAGTTGATGTTGACCTCGTAGCGGTGGCGGTGGCGCTCCATGATGCGCTCGCTGCCGTAGACCTCGTGCGCCAGGGTGCCCGGCTTGATATGGCACTCGTAAGCACCGAGGCGCATGGTGCCGCCCAGGTCGTCGTTGGCGTGGCGGCGGACCAGGGTGTTGCCCTGCAGCCATTCGGTCATGATGCCGACCAGCGGCTCCTTGGTCGGGCCGAACTCGGTGGAGCTGGCGCCCGTGATGCCGGCCATGTTGCGGGCCGCCTCGATCACCGCCATCTGCATGCCGAAGCAGATGCCGAGGTAGGGCACCTTGCGCTCGCGGGCGAACTGCGCCGCCTTGATCTTGCCTTCCGCGCCGCGCTCGCCGAAGCCGCCGGGCACCAGGATGCCGCCGACGTTCTCCAGGTAATAGGCGGCGTCTTCCTTCTCGAACACCTGGGCGTCGATCCAGTCGAGCTTCACCTTCACGTTGTTGGCGATGCCGCCGTGGGTGAGCGCCTCGGCCAGGGACTTGTAGCTGTCGAGCAGCGAGGTGTACTTACCGACGACGGCGATGGTGACCTCGCCTTCCGGCTTGGCGACGCGGCCGCGCACGAATTCCCAGCGCGACAGGTCCACCTTGGGTGCCGCCTCGATGCCGAAGTGCTTCAGCACCTGAACGTCGAGCTTCTCCTCGTGGTAGGAGATCGGCACCTCGTAGATGGTCGAGACGTCGAGCGCCGGGATGACGTTCTCGTAGGGCACGTTGCAGAACAGCGCGACCTTGCGGCGCTCGCCGTCGGGGATCTGGCGGTCGGCGCGGCACAGCAGCAGGTCGGGCTGGATGCCGACCGACAGCAGTTCCTTCACGGAGTGCTGCGTCGGCTTGGTCTTCAGCTCGCCGGCGGTCGGGATGTAGGGCAGCAGCGTCAGGTGGATGAACATGGTGCGCTGCGACCCGAGCTCGTTGCCGAGCTGGCGGATCGCCTCGAGGAACGGCAGGCCCTCGATGTCACCGACGGTGCCGCCGATCTCGACGAGCATGAAGTCCTCGTCGTCGATGTCCGACAGCACGAAGGTCTTGATGGCGTCGGTGACGTGGGGAATCACCTGCACCGTCCCGCCCAGGTAATCGCCGCGGCGTTCCTTGGCGAGCACGGTGGAATAGATCTTGCCGGTGGTGACGTTGTCGGAGCGCCGCGACGGCACGCCGGTGAAGCGCTCGTAGTGGCCGAGGTCGAGGTCGGTCTCGGCGCCGTCGTCGGTGACGTAGACCTCGCCGTGCTGGGTCGGGCTCATGGTGCCCGGGTCGACGTTGAGGTACGGGTCGAGCTTGCGCAGGCGCACCTTGTAGCCGCGCGACTGCAGCAGCGCACCGAGCGCGGCGGAGGCGAGCCCCTTGCCGAGAGAGGAGACAACACCGCCGGTGATGAAGATGAAGCGCGTCATGGGAGCCTAACCTGCCTCGAATCGCATGGGGCCGCCCCGCGCCCGGCGGCGGCGGTCCCGTTTCGATGGACTTGCAAACAGCGGGAGGCGGCCCGGAAGCCGCCTCCGAAGCGGATCGTCAGTTGCCGGAGATCGGCGCCTGCGGAGCGGCCGGGGTGGCCGGAGCGGCAGCGCCCGGAACCGGCGGAGCCGCCTCGCCGCCCGACGGCAGACCCGGCGTGGCGGGCGCATCGACCGGTGCCTCTTCCAGGATCGCGTCGACGCGCGAACCGCCCTGGTTGGCCAGCAGCGCCAGCGTCATGCTGGTCACGAAGAAGCCGGCGGCCAGGATGCCGGTGGCACGGGTGAGCGCGTTGCCCGCGGCGCGGCCGCTCATCAGGCCGGCGCCGCCCCCGCCGCCGCCGCCCATGCCGAGCCCGCCGCCTTCGGACCGCTGAAGAAGGATCAGTCCGACCAGCGCGATGCAGATCAGCAGATGGATGACGAGTACGACAGTGATCATCGGTCTTCCAAAACCCAAACGCGGACGAGGGCCGATCCTGCAAGGGGGCCGGCCCCGTCCGCCTTATCCGAAATGGTCGAGCGCTGTTTTAGTGCGCCCGGTCTTCTAAATCCAGGGCAAATCGCGTCGCGTCAGGGGCAGCCCTGGGCGATGGCCCAGAAATCCTCGACCTTCAGGCTGGCGCCGCCGACCAGCGCGCCGTCCACGTCGGTCAGGGCGAGCAGTTCCTTGGCGTTGTCCGGCTTCACGGACCCGCCGTAGAGGATGCGCAGGCGGGCGGCGTCGTCGCCCATCTTCTCGCGCGCCTGCTTGCGGATCTCGGCGTGCACCTCGGCGACGTCGTCGGGGGTCGCCACCTTGCCGGTGCCGATGGCCCACACGGGCTCGTAGGCGACCACGGTGTTCTCCGGGGTGGCGCCTTCGGGCAGGCTTTCCAGCAGCTGGCTGGTGACCACCGACAGGGCTTCGCCGCGGTCGCGCTGGTCCAGCGTCTCGCCGATGCAGACGATGGCGATCAGGCCGGCGGCGTGGGCCGCGCCGGCCTTGGCCTTGACCACCGCGTTGCTCTCGGCGTGGTCCTGGCGGCGCTCGGAATGGCCGACGATGACGCAGGAGGCGCCGACGTCCTTCAGCATCCAGGCGGAAGTGTCGCCGGTGTGGGCGCCCTTCTCCTTGGCGTGGCAGTCCTGGCCGCCGACCAGCAGGGTGGAGCCGGTGGCGGCGGCGGCCACCTCGGCCACCAGCGTCGTCGGCGGGCACACCAGCATGTCGAAGGCCTGGTCGCCCGAGCGCAGATGGGCCACCAGGCCCTCTACGAGCTTCAGGCCGTCGGCGCGCAGGCCGTTCATTTTCCAGTTGCCGGCAATGAGGGGGCGGCGGGCGGTCATGGTGGTCTATCCCTCCTAGAATCGGGTGGCGGAAGCTCTACCACAGCCGCCAACGCTTGACCACAGGGGGCGGAACGGCGGGACTGCGCCGTTTCTCCGGTTGCCGGGCCGGCTCCCGCCCCATAAGATGCCGGACCCAAAGACTTTCCACAGAACATGGACACGTTCCCGCACCATGCTCGATACGCTTCGCAAGGGTGCCTCCACAGGTCCCGCCAAGGTTCTCTTCATCCTGCTGATCCTCAGCTTCGGCATCTGGGGCATCGGTGACGTGGTGCGCGGGGTGGGCGGCAGCACGGCCGCCATTACGGTCGGCGACGTGGAAGTCCCGCCGGGCGAGGTGCGAGCCGTGTTCCAGCAGGAGCTGGACCGCCTGCGCCGCACCCTCGGCCCCGACATGACCGCCGAACGCGCCCGCGAGCTCGGCCTGCTCGACGCCGCCATCGCCCAGGTGGCGCGCGACGCCGTGGTGCGTGCCGCCGCCCAGGACCTCGGCATCGTCGTCAGCTCCACCGAGCTGCGCCGCCAGCTGGAGCAGATTCCGGCCTTCCGCAACGCGCAGGGCCAGTTCGACCGCACCCTGTTCGCCCGCGTGCTGCAGCAGAACAACCTGTCGGAAGAGGCCTTCCTGCAGAGCCTGGAGCGCGACATGGTGCGCGACGCGCTGCTGGTCGGCCCGGTCAGCGGCGCCGTGGCGCCGGCGCCCGTGGTGGCGCCGCTGGTGGCCTTCCAGAACGAGGAACGCGAGGCGACCGCCGTCTTCATCGACGCGAGCGCCCAGCCGCTGCCGCCGGTGCCCGACGATGCCGGCCTGCAGAGCCTCTACGACGAAAATATCGACGCCTTCACGGCGCCCGAGTACCGCGGCCTGACCGCCCTGATCGTCCGCCCGGCCGACCTCGCCGATCAGGTGGAGGTCACCGACGAGGCCGTCGCGGAAGCCTACGAACAGCGCATCGACGAGTTCCGTACGCCCGAGCAGCGCGTGGTGCAGCAGGTGCTGGTGGACGACGAGGCCGCCGCCCAGGCGGTCGCCGACGCCGCCAAGGGCGGCGCGACGCTCGCCGCCGCCGCCGAACAGGCCGGCGCCGGCGCCCCCATCGACCTCGGCGCCGTCGGCCGCGACGCCCTGCCCGGCGAGGCCGCCGACGTCGTCTTCGGCCTCGAGGCCGGCAGCGTCAGCGCCCCGGTGCAGACGCCGCTCGGCTGGCACGTCTTCCAGGTGAGCGAGGTGCGCCCGCCGCAGACGCAGCCGCTCGACGCCGTGCGCGACCAGGTGCGCCAGCGCCTCGCGCAGGACCAGGCCGTCGACACCCTCTACGACGTCACCGCGCAGATCGAGGACGCCCTCGGCGGCGGCGCGACGCTGGAGGAAGCCGCGCAGCAGGCCGGCCTGCCGCTGACCACCATCCAGGCCGTCGACCGCCAGGGCCTGACGCCCAAGGGCGCGCCGGCCGAGGGGCTGCCGGAAGAAGAGGCCTTCCTCGACACCGCCTTCCAGACCGAAGAAGGCCGCGACTCCCTGCTGCAGGAAATCGGCCAGGGCTACTTCATCGTCCGTGTCGACGAGGTGACGGCGCCGCAGCCGCGCCCCTTCGCCGAGGTGCGCGACCGGGTGGTGGAGCTGTGGCAGCAGAAGACTCGCCAGGATCTCGCCCGCCAGCAGGCCGACGCGGTGGCCGAGGCCCTCCGCGCCGGCCGCGATCCGCAGGCCGCAGCCGAAGGTATCCCGGGCGCCACGGTCGCGCAGACGCCGCGCTTCACCCGCGTCGTCAACGGTGTCGCGACGCCAGCCGGCAGCCTGCCCGCCGCCCTGGTGGACGACCTGTTCGAAGCGGCGGAGCCGGGCGCCGTCGCCGTCGGCCGCACGTCCGCCGGCTGGGCGGCCGCCGAGCTGACTGCCGTGCATCCGGTGGAGCAGCCGGCCGAGCTGCCGAGCTTCGGTCAGGTGCAGCAGCAGATGCGCTCCACCATCGCCGACGACCTCGCGACGCAGTTCCTGAACGCCTATGCCGACCGCTTCGGCGTGCAGGTCAACCGCGCCGTCATCGACCAGACCCTCTGACCGCCGAGCCCGTCGCGGGGCCGTCCGGCAGCGGGCGGCCCCGAACTTCTTCCACCGCCGCCATGCCAGCCGAGCAGGACCGCCTCCCATGACCGCCCATCCCGACTTCACCACCTTCGCCGGCCTCTATGCGCAAGGCACGCCGCAGGTCGTGTGGCGGACCCTGGTGGCGGACCTGGAGACGCCGGTGTCGGCCTACCTGAAGCTGGCCGACGGGCAGGCCATGAGCTTCCTGCTGGAGAGCGTCGAGGGCGGCGCGGTGCGCGGCCGCTACTCGGTCATCGGCATGAAGCCGGACGTGGTGTGGCGCTGCCGCGGCGACGCCGCCGAAATCAACCGCCACGCCCGCACCCGCCCCGAGGCCTTCGAGCCCGACGGCACCGCCTTCGACTCCCTGCGCCGCCTCATCGCCGAAAGCCGCATCGACCTGCCGGCGCCGCTGCCGCCCATGGCGGCGGGCCTCGTCGGCTACATGGGCTACGACATGGTGCGGCTGGTGGAGAAGCTGCCCGACGCCAACCCGGACCCCATCGGCATCCCCGACGGCGTGTTCCTGCGCCCGACGGTCATGGCCATCTTCGACGGCATCAAGGACACGGTGACGCTGGTCACGCCGGTGCGCCCGCAGGACGGCGTGTCGGCGGAAGCCGCCTACGAGGCGGCGCAGGAACGGCTCGCCGACGCCGTCGCCGACTTCGAGCGCTCCCTGCCCTACCGCCGGGAACCGCTGCACCGCCAGCCCGAACTGCCGGTGCCGCAGTCCAACCTGACGCGCGAGCAGTTCCACGCCATGGTCGCCAAGGCCAAGGAGTACATCCTGGCCGGCGACATTTTCCAGGTGGTGCTGTCGCAGCGCTATACGCTGGATTTCGGCCTGCCGCCGTTCCAGCTCTACCGCGCCCTGCGGCGCACCAACCCGTCGCCGTTCCTCTTCCACCTGGACATGGGCGGCTTCACCATCGTCGGGTCGAGCCCGGAGATCCTTGTGCGCCTGCGCGACGGCACCGTCACCGTGCGCCCCATCGCCGGCACCCGCCCGCGCGGCGCGACGCCGGAACAGGACCAGGCGCTGGCCGCCGACCTGCTGGCCGACCCGAAGGAGTTGTCGGAACACCTCATGCTCCTCGACCTGGGGCGCAACGACGTCGGCCGGGTGGCCAAGGTCGGCTCCGTGAAGGTGACCGACAAGATGATCATCGAGAACTACAGCCACGTCATGCACATCGTGTCCAACGTGGAAGGCGAGATCGACCCCAAGTACGACGCCATGGACGCCCTCATGGCCGGCTTCCCGGCCGGCACCGTCTCGGGCGCGCCCAAGGTCCGCGCCATGGAGATCATCGACGAGTTGGAAGGCCTGCGCCGCAGCTTCTACGCCGGCGCCATCGGCTACATCGCGGCGTCGGGCAGCATGGACACCGCCATCGCGCTCCGCACCTGCGTCGTGAAGGACGGCCGCATGGTCATCCAGGCCGGCGCCGGCATCGTCGCCGACAGCGACCCCGAGAGCGAGTACCAGGAATGCGCCAACAAGGCCCGCGCCCTGGTCCGCGCCGCCGAGGAAGCGATGAGTTTCGCGTCGCGGTGACGCGCCGCCGGCCGCCGCGGCGGCCGGCCATTTGAAGGGCACGGCGCTTCCGCTTATAGTCTTCCAGAGCGAGGCGTCCGGAACTATCCGGCGCCCGGCGGCGGAAAAGCGGAATGAGCGGCACGACGCACCCCTATCGTCAGGCGAACGCCGAAGCGGTCAACGACCGGGCGAAGCTCCTCATGCATCGCCTCGTCGCACGCCGCTTGCGGGACGAGCCCGGCCTCGCGGCGAGGGCGCTGGAGTTCGTCCGGGCCACTGACGGTCTCGCGGCCGACGCGGAGTGGCGGGCGCTTCTGTCCATGGATCCGGCCACCGTTCGCCGGAAGATCACCGAGCGCTCGGCCGACATGACGCGCCTGCGGATCAGTTCGCCCTTCGGCCGCGTCGCCGGCCTCGGCGACCCCGAGCTTCGCCGTCGCATCTGGAGGAAGGCCCGCCGGGGGCTCGCGCATGGCGACTGACGTGCGCACGCTCGCCGACGTCGAACGCGCCGTGCGGTCGCTCTGCCGGCATTTCAGGACCGACCACGTGATCCTTATCGGAAGCCAAGCCGCTCTACTCGAGTGGCCGGACGCTCCGATCATCGTGCGCACGTCCGGTGAGATCGACGCCTATCCCGGCAACATCCGGGAGTGGGAAGACCGAAATCGGGAGCCGGCCAGCGAGGAAATCAATGCGCTCTTCGGCTGGGGCTCGACCTTCCACGAGCAGTTCGGCTTCTACATCGACGGCGTCGACGACCGTACCGCGAAGCTCCCGCCGGATTGGCGCGCGGAAGCCGTTACGCGCACCATCCTGGACGAGGCCGGCGAACTGACGGCCGTCGCCCCGTCGGCCCGCGACCTGATCGTCTCCAAGCTCCATCGGCTGACGGACAAGGACAAGGATTTCATCGCGGCGTTCCATGCCGAACGTCCGCTCGACATCGACGACCTTCTCGCCCGCCTGGCGGAGTGTCGTCCTGACGCTTCCGTACTGGCCGGCGCACGCGCTTTCCTCGCGTCGCTGACGTGACGCCTCAGCCCTTGTCCCGCAGGATGCGCGCCTTCTGGCGTTCCCAGTCGCGCTTTTTCACGGACTGCCGCTTGTCGACCACGTTCTTGCCTTTGGCGAGGCCGAGCTGGACCTTGGCGAGGCCGCGCTGGTTGAAGTACAGCGACAGCGGCACCACCGTCATGCCGTCCTTCGCGACGGACATGAGCAGGCGCGCCAGCTCCTTCTTGTGAAGCAGCAGCTTGCGCTTGCGCCGTTCCTCGTGCCCGAAGGTCTTTCCGGCGTTGTAGGAGGCGATATAGCTGTTGATCAGCACGAGCTCGCCGCCCTGGGGGGCGGCGAAGCTCTCGGCGATGTTGGCCCGACCCATGCGGAGGCTCTTGACCTCCGATCCCATGAGCACGAGGCCCGCCTCGATCGTGTCGACGATCTCGTAGTTGTGGCGGGCCTTGCGGTTCTGGGCGACGTTGCCGTGGCTGATCAGCTCGCTTTTGGGATTCTCTTTTTTTGCCATGACGTCAGTTGATAATGCCGGCGCTCACCATGGCGTTGCGCACGCGCTCCTTGGTGGCGTCGGTGACGGGCACGAGCGGCAGCTTGACCGAGCCGTCGCACTTGCCGAGCAGGCTGGCGGCGTACTTCACCGGGCCGGGGCTGGTCTCGACGAACATCGCCTCGTGCACCGGCATCAGGCGGTCGCGGATGGCGAAAGCGGTTTCAAGGTCGCCCTTCTGCCACGCCTCGTGCATCTGGGCGCACAGGCGCGGCGCGATGTTGGACGTCACCGAGATGCAGCCGTGACCGCCCTGGGCCAGGAAGCCCATGACCGTCGGGTCTTCGCCGGACAGCTGGCAGAAGTCCGCACCGATGGCGAGGCGGGTCTTCAGCGGCCGCGCGAGGTCGTTGGTCGCGTCCTTCACGCCGACGATGTTCGGCAGCTTGGCCAGGCGCGCCATGGTCTCGACGCTCATGTCGACGACGCTGCGGCCGGGAATGTTGTAGATGACGATGGGAATGTCCACCGCGTCCTGGATGGCCTTGAAATGCTGGAAGAGGCCTTCCTGGGTCGGCTTGTTGTAGTAGGGCGTCACCACCAGCGCGGCATCGGCGCCGGCGTCCTTGGCACGCTGCGTCAGCCAGATGGCTTCATCGGTGGAATTGGAGCCGGTACCGGCGATCACGGGCACTTTTTTCGCGGCGGCCTCGACACAGAGCGCGACCACGCGGGCGTGGTCTTCGTGCAGAACCGTCGGGGACTCGCCCGTGGTCCCCATGGGAACCACGCCGTGAATGCCCTCGGCGATCTGCCACGCGACGAAATCCTGGAACGCCTTCTCGTCGACCTTGCCGTCGCGGAAGGGGGTGATGAGCGCGGTGATGCACCCCTTGAACATGTCTTGCTCCGTGCGTGCGCGAAATGAGCCGTGAAAAGAGGGAGAAGGTAGACGCCCCGAACGCCCGCCGCAAGCATCGTTCGTCACCGCATCGTAACCGTCGCGAATGCGCCGCGCTGTTGCCGGTGAACCGGGTTCTGTGCGAGAGTCGCGGTCATTGGATCGGCGGCGCCGGACGGTACCGCAGGGGGTGCCCCGGAACCCGGCCGCCGATGCCAGCGAGGGTTCGGTTCTCCAGTCGTTGTCGAGGATATGGTGACATCACGCATCGCCGTGCTGCGGGCTGCCGTCGTGGCCCTTTCGGTGCTGTCCGCGGGCACCCTGCCCGCGTCCGCGCAGGCCGATGAACTGTCGGCCGCGGACGAGGCCGTCTATGCCCGCGCCTACGCCGCCGCCGATCGCGGTGCGTGGGACGAGGCGCTGGCCGCCGCCAAGGCCGCCAAGAACCCGGTGCTCGCCAAGGCGCTGACGTGGCGCCGCATGCTGGAGCCGCGCTCGGGCCTGTCGTTCGCCGAGATCACCCGCTTCGCCTCCGACAACCCCGACTGGCCGCAGCGCACCGCCCTGCTGCGCCGGGCCGAGGAAGCCATCGGCCTGCGCGAGGACGCGACCCAGGTCTACGCCTGGTTCCAGGACAAGGAACCGGTCAGCGCCGACGGCTGGCTGGCGCTCGCCCAGGCCCTCGACCAGCTCGGCCGCAAGGACGAGCTGCAGAAGGCCGTGCGCAAGGCCTGGCGCGACGTCTCCTTCGGCAGCGCCCAGGAAAAGACCTTCGTCGCCCGCTTCGGTGGCCATCTGACCGACGCCGACCACCTCGCCCGCCTCGACCGCCTGCTGTGGGACCGCGACACCGACGCCGCCCGCCGCATGCTGCGGGTGGTGGATGCCGACCGCCGCGCCCTGGCGCAGGCGCGCATCGCCCTCATCGAGGACGCCGGCGGCGTCGACACCGCCGTCGACCGCGTGCCGCCGTCGCTGGTCGACGACCCCGGCCTCGTCTACGAGCGCCTGCGCTGGCGCCGCTCCAAGGGCCTGTACGAGAGCGCCGAGGAGCTGCTGCGCCACAAGAACGCCGACAAGGGCCGCGCCGACCTGTGGTGGCGCGAGCGCGCCATCCTGTCGCGCGAGGCGCTCGACCTCGGCGATGCTCGCCGCGCCTATGCCCTCATCGACGGGCACGAGGCGCAGGCCGGCGCCGCGCTCGCCGACGGCGAGTGGATGTCGGGCTGGATCGCCCTGCGCTTCCTCAAGCAGCCGCAGAAGGCCCTGCCCCATTTCGAGAAGCTTTACGCCAACGTCACCACCCCCATCAGCCTGTCGCGCGGCGCCTATTGGGCCGGCCGGGCGGAGGAAGCGGCCGGCAACGCCGACAAGGCGGAAAGCTGGTACATGAAGGCGGCCGAGCACGGCACGACCTACTACGGCCAACTCGCGGCCTCCAAGCTCGGCGGCAAGTGGGACGGCCGCCTGCCCAAGGACCCGCTGCCGACCCCGGAAGACATCGCGACCTTCGAAAAGAAGGAAATCGTCCGCGCCGCCATGGCCCTGTCGGAAATCGGCCGCCCCGACGACGCCGCCAGCTTCCTGCACCAGCTCCAGGCCGAGGGCCGCACGCCGGGCCAGAAGCTGCTGGCGACTCGCCTCGCCCATTCCATCGGCCAGCGCCACACGGCCGTCGCCATGGCCCGCCGCGCCGCGCTCGACGGCGTGACGCTGGTGGAGAGCGGCTATCCGGTCGACCAGTTCAAGACCGCCGAAGGCATCGAGAAGGCGCTGGTGCTCGCCATCATCCGGCAGGAGAGCAACTTCAACACCGACGCCATGAGCCGCGTCGGCGCCCGCGGCCTCATGCAGCTCATGCCGGCGACGGCCAGAAGCGAGGCGCGGCGCCTGGCGCTCGATTTCTCCGAGGCGCGGCTGACCCGCGACCCGGCCTTCAACGTGACGCTCGGGTCCAACTACCTGCAGTCGCTGATCGGCGACTTCCGGGGCTCCTACGTCCTCGCCATCGCCGCCTACAACGCCGGCCCCGGCCGCTCGCGCCAGTGGGTGGAGCGCTTCGGCGACCCGCGCAGTCCCGGCGTCGACCCCATCGACTGGGTGGAGCAGATCCCCTTCGCCGAGACGCGCAACTATGTGCAGCGCGTGCTGGAGGGCGTGCAGGTCTACCGCCAGCGCCTGGGCGTCGGCGACGTCGCCTTCAACATCGAGAAGGATCTGGTGCGCTGAGCCGTGCCCCACGTTGATGGACGGGGCCGGGCGGTGCTACACAGTCCGCCCGGCTTCCGCCATCAGTGACGAGGTTCGCCCGTGCCCCCGGCTCCCCCGCTTCTCACCCTCAAGGACATTCGCCTGTCGCTCGGCGACAAGGCGCTCTTCACGGGCGTCGAGGTGGCGGTCGGGCGCGGCGAGCGGATCTCGCTGGTCGGCCGCAACGGCTCGGGCAAGTCGACGCTGTTGAAGATCGCCGCCGGCGTGGTGCAGGCCGACGGCGGCGAGGTCTGGGTGCAGCCCGGCATCACCGTCGCGTACCTGCCGCAGGACCCGGACGTGTCCGGCTTCGCCACCGTGCACGACTACGTCGCCGCCGGCCTGACCGCCGCCCACGCCGACGACCTGCACAAGGTCGACATCCTGCTCGACGCCGTCGCCCTCGCCCCCGAGCGCGACCCGACCACGCTGTCGGGCGGCGAGGCCCGTCGGGCCGCCATCGCCCGCCTGTTCGTCACCGGCGCCGACATCATGCTGCTGGACGAGCCGACCAACCACCTCGACCTGCCGACCATCCAGTGGCTGGAAGAGGAACTGCTGAAGTTCCGCGGCGGCCTCGTGCTCATCAGCCACGACCGCGCCTTCCTCAACCGCCTCACCAACACCACCTTCTGGCTCGACCGCGGCGTCGTGCGGCGCAACGACTCCGGCTTCGCCGATTTCGACCGCTGGTCGGAAGAGGTCATGGCCCGCGAGGCGGCGGAACTGGAAAAGCTCGACAAGCTCATCGCCGAGGAAGCGGTGTGGGCGCACCGCACCCTGCCCGCCCGCCGCCGCCGCAACATGGGCCGCCTCAACCGGCTGGAGTCCATGCGTCAGGAACGCGCCCAGAGCCTCGCCCGCACCGGCTCCGTCACCATGGAGGCCGAAAGCGGCCAGGCCTCGGGCAAGCTGGTGATCGAGGCGGAGGGCGTCGCCAAGGCCTACGGCGAGCGCACCATCCTGCGCGACTTCCGCATCCGGGTGCTGCGCGGCGACAAGATCGGCATCGTCGGCCCCAACGGCGCCGGCAAGTCGACCCTGCTGAAGCTGCTCACCGGCCAGATCGAGCCCGATGACGGCCGCATCCGCCTCGGCACCAACCTGAGCATGGTCTACCTGGACCAGCAGCGCAGCAGCCTCGACACCGAAAAGAGCATCTGGGACACGCTGGCGGATTCCGGCGGCGACCACATCAACGTGCGCGGCACGCCGCGCCACGTGGTCGGCTACATGAAGGACTTCCTGTTCGACGCCACGCAGGCCCGCAGCCCCGTCTCCAGCCTGTCGGGCGGCGAGCGCAACCGCCTGCTGCTCGCCAAGACCCTGGCGCGGCCGAGCAACTTCCTGGTGCTCGACGAGCCGACCAACGACCTCGACATGGACACGCTCGACCTGTTGCAGGAAGTGCTGTCCGACTACGACGGCACGCTGCTCATCGTCAGCCACGACCGCGACTTCCTCGACCGCGTGGTGACCTCCACCATCCTGGTGCCGGGCGACGGCACGGCGGTGGAATACGCCGGCGGCTACACCGACATGATGGCGCAGCGCGGCGGCGCCGCCCCGGTGGCCGAGGACAAGGCCGCGGCCAAGGCCGACAAGCCCGCGGCGGCCAAGGCGCCGGCGGCCGACAAGCCCAAGCCGCGCACCGCCAAGCTGACGTACAAGCAGCAGCGCGACCTGGAGATCCTGCCCAGGCAGATCGAGGAGTTGACGGTCAAGGTGGAGCAGCTGAACAAGACGCTCACCGTCGGCGACCTCTACCAGCGCGACCCCGCCGCCTTCCAGAAGACCGCCGAAGCCCTCGACGCCGCCCGCGCCGAGCTGGAACAGGCGGAGGAACGCTGGCTGGAGCTGGAGATGCTGCGCGAGGAACTGGAAGGCTGAGACGCAGAACCCCCGGCGCCCTCACGGGCGCCGGGGGCTCCGGCAGGAAGGATGGTCGGTCGGCGTCAGACGCTGTGGCTCTTGGTGCAGGCGGCGAGCGCCGGGTTGGCGGCCACGAAGGTCGCCACGGCGACCGCGAGCGCGAACGCGCCGACATAGAGGCTGGTCAGGCGATGCTTCATCGTCGTCGTCTCCCTGTTCCGGCTCCGGCGCGGCGCGCGCCCGGAGCACAGGACGAAACAAACCACCGGCGAAGCCCGGAAACCGGCGGGGCGGCAGGCTGCCGCGTCCCTTAGAGTCGGCGCATGCAGGCCCCGCGTCAAGGCGCCCGAACGGAACGAACGGTGCCTCCCGCCGGCCGGACGCGAAAAGCCGTTGCCCCTCAGCGCTTTCGCAGGATGTGAAAAACGTACGAATAGCTGTTGGCTGAGGCGGCGAAGACGTCGATCTCGCGCATCTGCTCGGCGACGACGGCCATGAGCTGCGGATCGTGCTCGGCGACCGGCATCAGCTCCTTGCAGCGCTGGCGCAGCGGCGTGTAGTAGTCCGGCCACCACTCGGTCTGCGGCATCACCCAGCGATCCACCGCCTGGTAGCCGAGCCGCAGCGCCGTCTGCTCGTTGGCCTCGGGCGTCGTCATGGCCGGGTAGGCGGAGGCCCAGAACTCCTGCACCTCCTTGGGCGGCGCGTCGGTCAGCCACGCCAGTTCCGACACCACCAGCACGCCGCCCGGCTTCAACACCCGCCGCCACGCCGCCAGCGCATCGCCGAAGCCGATGGCGTAGGCCGAGCCCTCCGCCCAGATCAGGTCGACGCTTTCCGGCGGGTCGGACAGCTGCCGCATGTCCTCGCGCCGTGTGCGGATCCGGTCGGCGAGACCGCGCCGCCCCGCCGCCGCCTCCAAGGCCCGCAGATAGGGGCCGTGCAGGTCGACGGCGGTGATCGGCGTGCGCAGCGTCTCCGCCACCACCAGCGTCTGTCCGCCCGGCCCGCACCCGAGGTCGAGCACCACCGGCCGCTCCGGCAGGGGCGGCAGGGGGCGCAGCGCCTCCCGCGTGGTGGCGTCGGTGCCGGGGCCTTCGCGGCGCAGGCCGCTGTGGACCAGGAAGAACGGGTCGTCGCCGATGGCCATGGTATGCTCGCTCCTGCTGCAGCCGCGCCGGTCGCGTCAGCCGCCCGCCTTCTTGGGCTTGGCCTCGCCGCCGGAATAGCGGGGGCGGCCGTCCTCCATCTCGGTCAGCGGGCGGACCTCCACCATGGAACGAGCCGACCGCAAGGTGAGGTTCTGGTAATCGCGCGTGCCGGCTTCCTTCCAGGCGATTTCCTGTTCCGTCAGCTCGCGCAGGATCTTGGCGGGGATGCCGGCGGCGAGGCTGCGGGCCGGGACCTCCTGCCCCGCCTTCACGAAGGCGCAGGCGGCGACCATGGCGCGCTCGCCGACCACGGCGCCGTCCATCACCACGCTGTTCATGCCGACCAGGGCGCCGCGGCCGACGCGGCAGCCGTGCAGCACCGCGCCGTGGCCGACATGGCCGTCGACCTCGATCACCGTGTCGGTGCCGGGGAAGCCGTGCATGGTGCAGTTGTCCTGGATGTTGGCGCCTTCCTCCAGCACCAGCCGGCCGAAGTCGCCGCGCAGCGAGGCGCCGGGGCCGACGTAGCAGTTGGGACCGACGATGACGTCGCCGATGAGCACCGCCGTCGGATGGACGTAGGCGCTGGGGTGGACCACGGGAACGATCCCGTCGATGGCATAGAACGGCACGGCAGACGCCTCCAGTTGCTCTTGTTTGTCGTTGTGGGACAAGAGCCTACGGAGGCGCCGGCGGCTGCGCAAGGGCTCAGGCGGTTGACCACGCGACGATCGGCACCGCCGCCTCGCACGGCGGCGGCGATGGCAGGGCGTGCGCGCCCTGGGCCTCGCGCAGATCGTGCGGGCGGACGTCGTAGCCGAGTCCCTGAAGGAAGGCGACCAGCTCGGTCACCGTGCGGCAGACGGCGCCGGCCTGCAGCGCAGCGCGGTAGATGGCGTCGTTGCCGTGCATGTCGCGCGCAAAGCGCTCCAGTTCCCGAACACTCATGGCAGAAACCCCGACCACGAAGGTTGGACGACGGCCGGCCCCCACCGGCGCAATTTCCACACAACGGCTGATGGTATAATGCTCCGCGCCGGCGTTCCACCGCCCGCCCATGACGAATTTGAACGGCGGTTGACGTCGCGGGGGACCGCGGGTGGCGTCCCCTGCCCCCTTCGCGCATACCCATCGCCGCCCGCGTCCGCTACACTGGCGAGGGTTCCACGCGAAGGGAGGCGGTCGCATGGAGGGTACCGGCAGCGTCTGCATCATCGGCAGCGGCCCCACCGGGCTCTATGCCGCCGACGAGATCCGGCGCCTCGCGCCCGGCGTGACGGTGGACGTGGTCGACCGTCTGCCGACGCCCTACGGCCTGGTGCGCGGCGGCGTCGCCCCCGACCACCAGAAGACCAAGAGCGTCGTTCGGCAATTCGAGCCCCTGTTCACCGCCCACGGCGTGCGCTTCATCGGCAACGTCAGCGTCGGCGAGGACGTGGAACTGGCCGAGCTGCGCCGCCTCTACGACGCCGTCGTCATCGCCGTGGGCGCCGCCGGCGACCGCAAGCTGGGGGTGCCGGGCGAGGATCTGCCGGGCGTCTACGGCTCGGCGGGCTTCGTCGGCTGGTACAACGGCCACCCCGACTACGCCCACATGAGGCCGCGCATCCCCGGTCCGCGCGTGGCCGTGGTGGGCAACGGCAACGTGGCGCTGGACGTCGCCCGCATCCTCGCCCTGACGCCGGGCGAGATGGCGGCGACGGACCTCGCCCGCCCGGCCGCCGAGGCCATCGCCGCGACGCCGCTCACCGACATCTACCTGCTCGGCCGGCGCGGCCCTTTGGAGGCCCAGTTCACCTCCGCCGAACTGCGGGAGATGGGGGAGCTGGCCGCCGCTCATCCCGTCGTGCACCCGGGCGACCTGCCCGACGCGGTGCCCGACGACATCGACCCGCGCGACGCGCGCCGGCTGAAGCGCAACCTCGAGATCCTGCGCGGCTTCGCCGACCTGCCGCCGCCCCCGCCGGGCGAGGATCGCGTGCGCATCCACTTCCTGTTCCGCCACGCCCCGCGCGCCATCCTCGGCAATGCCCGCGACGGCGTCACCGCCCTGCTGGTGGAGCGCACCCAGGTGGCCGGCGGGACCGTCCGCGCCACCGGCGCCACCACCAGCCTCGCCGTCGGCACGGTGGTGACTTGCATCGGTTACCGCGCCACCCCCTTCCGCGGCCTGCCGCTCGACGAGGAGCGCGGCGTCATCGCCAATGCGGAGGGCGTGGTGGAGCCGGGCCTCTATGTCGCCGGCTGGGCGCGCCACGGGCCGCGCGGCGTCATCACCGCCAACCGCGCCAGCGCCCGCGACGCCGCCGCCATGGCGGTGGAGCATCTGGCGGCCCACGGGGAGAACCGGCCGGGCGGACCGGCCCTGGAGGCCCTGCTCGCCAGCCGCGGCTATCGGACCGTCGCCTTCGCCGACTGGCAGCGCATCGACGAAGCCGAACGCGCCGCCGCGGCGCAAGGGCGCCCGCGAGAGAAGTTCATCCGGGTGGCGGACATGCTGGCGGTGATCGAGGCGGCCGACGCGACCACCTCGTGCGCCGCCGGGGGCGCGGCGGCGGCGGCGGAGGCTCCGCCGGCGTGAACCAATAAGACCGGAAACGTGTATCAGCCGGTGGGCGGCAGCTTCACCAGCGAGCACCAGAAGTCCTCGATGCCGCGCACCACGTCGATGAAGCGGTCGAAGTCCACCGGCTTCACGATGTAGCAATTGGCGTGCAGCTCGTAGGAGCGCGAGATGTCGGTCTCGGCCTGGCTGGTGGTCAGCACGATGACGGGGATGCGGCGCAGGTGGGGATCTTCCTTGATCTCCGCCAGCACCTCGCGGCCGTCCTTGCGCGGCAGGTTGAGGTCGAGCAGCACGAGATCCGGGCGCGGCACCTCGCCATAGGGCGTTTCCCGCCGCAGGAAGGACATGGCCTCGATGCCGTCCTGCACCACATGAAGCTGAGTCGGGATGTTGCCCTCCTTGAAGGCTTCCGCGGCGAGGCGGGCATCGCCCGGGTTGTCCTCGACCAGCAGAATTTCCATCGTCCCGACCACGTTGCCGTTCAACGCCATGCCCCTCGTTGCTCCGATCCACGGTCCTTGTTGTATTGTTGCAGGCGCCGCACACGCCCGGGTGATCTTACTGTCCCATAGATTTCATCGCGCAACCAGGGGTCATGTGGCGACCGCCTTGCGCGGCTCCGGCCGCTGCCCTTCGTAGAACCGAAAGCGGTTCTTGCCGGCCCGCTTCGCCGCATACATGGCCTGGTCGGCGGCACGCAGCAGGTCTTCGGCGCTGGTGGCGTCGGCCGGGTAGACCGAGATACCGACCGACGCCGACACCGTCGCCTCCCCGACGGAGAGGGCATAGGGCTGGGCGACGGCGGCGACGATCTTCTCCGCCACCCGGGCGGCATCCTGCGTCTCGCGCACTTCGGTCAGCACCACGGTGAACTCGTCGCCGCCCAGGCGCGCCACTTCGTCGGACACGCGCACCGAGCCGCGCAGGCGGCGCGCCACTTCCTTCAGCATCTCGTCGCCGACCGCGTGGTCCCAGCGGTCGTTCACGTCCTTGAAGCCGTCCAGGTCGATGAACAGCACGGCGCAGGAGCGCTCCAGCGATCCCGCCCGCTCGATGCTGTCGTCGAGGACGTGCATGAACAGCTGGCGGTTGGCGAGGCCCGTCAGCGGGTCGCGCGTCGCCTGGCGCAGCAGCTCCGTCTCCGCCTTCTTGCGGTGGGTGATGTCCGACATGATGGCGACGTAGCCGGTGATGCCGCCCTGTTCGTCGGCGACCGCGTTGATGCGCAGCCATTCCGGATAGACTTCGCCGTTCTTGCGGCGATTCCAGATCTCGCCTTCCCAGGCGCCGTTCGCGTCGAGCGACTGCCACAGGTCGTCGTAGAACTCCGGGTCGTGCACGCCGGAAGCCAGCACCATGGGCTTCTGGCCGATGACGGCGTCCGGCTCGTAGCCGGTGACACGGGTGAAGGCCGGGTTGACGCGGATCACGCGCCAACCGGCATCCATGACCATGATCCCGGTGTCGGTGCAGTTGAAGGCCGCTTCCGCCAGCAGCAGTTGCTTGCGCGTGCGGTGGCGTTCGATGGCGTAGAGGATGGAGCGCTTCAGCAGCATGCCGTCGGCGCGCCCCTTCACCAGGTAGTCCTGGGCGCCGGACTGCAGGGCGGCGAGGGCCACTTCCTCGTTGTCGAGGCCCGACAAGATGACGATGGGGATGTCGGGGCCCGAGCGGCGCAGGCCGTTGACCGTATCCAGACCGTGACTGTCGGGGAGCGACAGGTCGAGCAGCACCGCGGCGAACTCTTCCTGCTTCACCAGTTCGCAGGCGTCGGCCAGCCGTTCCACGTGCGTCAGGTGGAATTCGGCTCCGGCCTCCTCGGCCAGCAGAACCTGGATCAACCGGGCGTCACCCGGGTTGTCCTCGACCAGAAGGATGTTCATCCCCATAGGCGCCACGGCCCTTCCCCACGCTCACGGCGCCCGTCCGAACCACCCGGGCCCCTGCCCTGGGCGATCGGCCGCCACGCCGAAAATCCCGCACCGTCAGCAGACTATCCGCAGTCTCGCCCCTCCGCAAACGGAAGTGGCGCGACCGGCTGCCCCACGATGCGATTATACCACCGTTCCGGAATGAAATCTCTGCGGGATCATTCGGCCGCGACGGCGACGGAGGGATAGGCCTCCGCCAGAGCCTGCAGGGTGCGGCCCAGCCGGCCCTTGAGTTCGGCCGCCAGGGCCTGGGCCGACTGCACGTCGCCGGCCCGCGCCGCCGCCTCCACCTGCTCCACCAGCCGGGCGAGCCACAGGAACCCGAAGTTGACGGACGTCGACTTGAGGTCGTGGGCAGCCCGCAGGACCTCGGGCGCCAGGATGTCGATGTGGCCTTGCGTCAGCAACTCCACCTGTCCGCGCGCCTGGGTCACGTATTCCCGCAGGATTTCGGACAGGTACTCGGACCCGAGCTGGCTCTGCAGGGACTCCAGGGCCCGCGGCTCCAGCACCGGGGGCGAGTCGCCCGCCGTCGGCACGGCGCCCGTCGCCGCCGCCGGGGCGACTGAACGCGCCTGGCCGCCACCAACGACGATGTCGCACAGGGTCTGGTCCAGCAGGTCCGGGTCCATGGGCTTGGCCAGATAGGCGGTCATGCCGGCGGCGCGGCACCGCTCCTCCTCGCCGCTGAGGGCGCTGGCGGTCAGGGCCACCACCGGCACGCGGCCGCGGGCGTCGGCCAGGGCGCGGATGCGCCGCGTCGCCTCGTAGCCGTCCATGCCCGGCATGTTGACGTCCATCAGGATCGCATCGAAGCCGCCACGCCCCGCCTGGGCGACGGCCTCGTACCCGTCGCAGGCGATGGTGACGCGGTGGCCGCGGCGCTCCAGGAAGGCGCTGGCGACCTTGCGGTTCACCGGGTTGTCCTCGGCCAGCAGCACGTGCAGGGCCCCCACCCGTGGCGGCTCGGGCGCGACGGTGCCGGCGGGCACGGTCGCGGCCACGGCATCCGCCGGCTTCAGCGGCAGCTCGAACCAGAAGGTGCTGCCCTGCCCCTCCACGCTGATGACGCCGATGCGCCCGCCCATGAGGTCCACCAGCCGCTGACAGATGGCAAGGCCGAGGCCGGTGCCGCCGTACCGCCGCGAGATGGAGCTGTCGGCCTGGCTGAAGGCGCTGAACAGGCGTTCGCAGGCGTCGGGCGGAATGCCGATGCCGGTGTCGCTCACCTCGAACCGGATTCCGACGGTTCCCGCCGCCAGGGCCGGCAGGCCGTAGGTGCGGCCGACACGCACGGCGACTTCGCCGCGCTCGGTGAACTTGATGGCGTTGCTCAGCAGGTTGAGCAGCACCTGCCGCAGGCGGTTGGCGTCGCCCACCAGAATCGCCGGAACGTCCTCCGCCGTGTCGAGGGTGAGGACGATGCCCCTCTCCCGCGCCCGGCCGTCGAGCAACTGCACGACGCTGCGGCTGAGGCGGCCGATGTCGAAGCCGCCCTCGTCCAGCAGCATGCGCCCCGCCTCCAGCTTGGAGAGGTCGAGCACGTCGTTGAGGATGGTCATCAGCGCTTCACCGGAATAGCGGATGGTTTCCGCCCAGTCGCGCTGTTCCTCCGACAGGGGGCTTTCCAGCAGCAGCCGCACCATGCCGAGGATGCCGTTCATGGGAGTGCGGATCTCGTGGCTCATCACCGCCACGAATTCCGACTTGGCACGCGCCGCCGCCTCCGCGTGTTCCTTGGCGAGGCGCAGGGCCTCCTCGGCCTGCTTGCGGCTGGAGATGTCGTAGAGCCAGATGAGCAGCGCGTAATCGTTCTCGTACTGGATCGGCTGCATGGACAGCAGCGACCAGAAGACGCTGCCGTCGGCGTGCTTGAGCTGCACCTCGCGGTCGCGTACGTCGACGCCGCGCGTCACCTCGCGCACCAGGGCGTCGCGGTCGGTGATGTCGGCGTAAAGCTCCTGCGCCCGATAGCCGATCAGTTGCTCCGGCTGCAGGCCGGTCATTTCCGCCATGCGGGAGTTGCCGAACAGCAGCCGGCCGTCCAGCCGCGACATGGCGACGCCGACGGGGCTGGTCTCGAGGATGGTGCGCAGGCGCTTCTCGCTCTCGCGCAGTTCGCCCTCGACGCGCTTGCGCTCGCGGGCATAGGCGATGGCGCGCTCCAGCAATTCGCCGCGCACCTGCCCCTTGATGAGGTAGTCCTGCGCCCCCGCCTGCACCGCCTGCAGGCCGATGTGGGGATCGTCGAGGCCGGTCAGCACCACCACCGGCAGGTCGCTCGCCGCCTCCATGAAGCGGCGCACGGTTTCCATGCCGCGGCTGTCGGGCAGGCCCATGTCGAGCAGCGCCACGTCGAACGGGCGCTCGGCCACCAGGGCGAGGCCCTCGGCCAGGGTCTCGGCGCCGGAAACCTCGTAGACCCCGGGCGCCGCGTCTTCCAGCTCGAACTGGACCAGCGCGGCATCGGCCGGGTTGTCGTCGATGACCAGGACCTTGCAGGCGTTCAACGGGAGTCACCTCACGCGCGGCCCACCCCTTCGGCAGGGGCGCAGGCCGGAATATCCCGCCAGTCTATACCACTTTGCCAACCGCACAAAGCCGCACGGCCATATGATCCTTTCGTATCAGAGCCGCTTGACCTCGATGTTGTGCTTCTTGAGGGCATAGCCGATCTGGCGCGGCGTCAGGCCCAGAAGGCGGGCCGCCTTGGCCTGCACCCAGCCGGCCTTCTCCATGGCCGCCACCAGGCGTTCGCGCGGCGTCAGGCCGCCGCTGCCTTCGTAGTCGTCGTCGAGGATGGACAGGTCTTCCTCGTCGTCCTCGTGGCGCCCCGGGTCGGCCGCCACGGCGCGGGCCGGCATCGACACGGGAACCGACGGCGCCGGCATGGCCGCACCACCGCCGCCGCCCCCGCCGACGGCATAGCGCTCACGCCGCGGTTCCGGCGGGGCGGCACCCAGCCCGCCGACCGGACGGTCGTCCGGCGTGCGGTGACGCCACAGCACCGACGACAGGCAGAGGTCGCGCTGGCACGGCAGGTCGATGTGGTGGATGACCTCGCCGCGGGTCATGGTGGCGACACGGTTCACGCAGTTCTCCAGCTCGCGCACGTTGCCGGGGAAGTAGCAGGACTGGAAGACCTGCATGGCGTCGGCGGCGATGTCGATGGAGCGGTCGTTCTCCTGGTTGAAGCGCGTCAGGAAGTGGCGCACCAGGTTCGGAATGTCGTCCTTGCGGTCGCGCAGGGGCGGCAGGAAGACCGGCACCACGTTGATGCGATAATAGAGGTCGGCGCGGAAATCGCCTTTTGCCACAGCCTCTTCCAGGTTCTTGTTGGTGGCGCACACGAGCCGCACGTCGACCCGGATGGTCTTGTTGCCGCCGACCCGCTCGAACTCGCCTTCCTGCAGCACGCGCAACAGCTTGGCCTGGAAGGAGGCGGAAATCTCGCCGATCTCGTCGAGGAACAGGGTGCCGCCGCTCGCCTGTTCGAAGCGCCCCTTGCGTTCCTGGGTGGCGCCGGTGAAGGCGCCCTTCTCGTGGCCGAACAGTTCGGATTCCAGCAGCGTCTCGGGCAGGGCGGCGCAGTTCACCTTGATGAACGGCTTGTCGCTGCGCGGGCTGAGGTAGTGGACGGCGCGGGCGATGAGTTCCTTGCCGGTGCCGCTCTCGCCGCGCAGAAGGACGGTGGAGCGGGTCGGCGCGACCTGCTGGATCTCGGCGAAGACGCGGCGCATGGCGGCGCTGTCGCCGATGATGTTGCCGATCGCCAGTTCTTCCTGCGCGGCATCCACCTCTTCGCGCAAGCGCTTCTCCAGCTTGACCTTTTCCGCCATCAGCAGCTCGCGGTCGCTGGCGACGGTGTCGTGCAGGCGCATCGTCTGGCCGACCAGGTTGGCGACCATGGTGAGGAAGCGGACGTCGGATTCGAACTTGAAGCGGACTTCGGTCTCCCACTCCCGCTCGATGGAGAGCATGCCGCGCGACTCGCCGTTGATCTTGATGGGCACAGCGATCACCGAGACCGCGTCGCCGGCTTCGGCGTCGGCGTGGGGGAGGTATTCCTCGAAGGCCGAGTCGGTGACGGCGTTGCCCACCACCATGGGCACGCCCGACCCGATGACCCGGTCGATCACCTGCGGCGGAAACAGGCACAGCCCGTTCTTCAGGCTCTGGCGCGACAGGCCGGAGGCGGCGACGACCCGCGCCGGACCGCCCTTCTCCTGGCGCAGCGCTATGATTCCGCGGCGCATCTGCAGGTAGGAGCTGAGCAGGTTCAGCACGTCGTGCAGCGTCTTCTCGAGGTCGAGCGAAGACCCCAGGATCTTGCTGATTTCATAAATACTGATCAGGGATAGCGCGTCACCGCCGGTGGCGTCGTGCTTCATCCGTCCACCCTCCACACGGGCGAGGGCCCAGGACCCGCCGTTCGGACAGTATAGGGGAGATGTGTGCATTGCAGCAACCGGACACTTGATGCGTATTTCCTAAGCCCTTCGTATTTACGGCGAATAACGCGCCGCAGGACTTCAACCGCAAATGAAAGCCCGACCACCGAGGAAGGACTTGAAGTCGTCATGCGGTGAAATACAGGATCGCTGTTGCACCGCCGAAAGACAGCGCCCCGAACGTCTGCCGACCGCCAAGACGAAAGGCGTATCTCCTACCTCCTCGGATGTCTATGCCTTGCCTTATCGGCATATCCCGCGCACCATCATACCCGCATCGGGCGAACGGCCGGGGGCGATGCAGGGCGGGACGACGGGGGAAGGAGAGGTCATGAGCCAAGACGCGGAGATCGAGCGCCTGCGCGCCCAGAGATCGCGGTTCATCGCCTTCGCCTTCGCCGGCAACGACGTCCTGCTCGAACTCGACTCCGACGGTTGCGTGTCGTACTGCGCCGGCACGGTGGAGGCCATGTTCGGCCGCGCCCCAAAGGACCTGAAGGGCACACCGGTGCACGACCTGGTGTCCGACCGCGACATGCTGATGCTCGACGAGCTGATGGTGCGCCTGCGCCGCACCGCCCGTCTCGATCGCATTCCGCTGCACTTCCAGGGGCCGGAGGGCGACCAGCGGCTGAGCCTGTCGGCCATCCTGCTGCCGGAAACGCCGGACGTGACCTACCTCACCCTCACCCACCTGCGCGGCCCGGCGGCCCTGGCCCCCGCGCCGCTGGTGAAGACCCCGGTGGCGGTCGACAGCTTCGCGGCCAAGGTGAAGGACAAGATTCGCAGCGGCGAGGTCGACGACCCCCAGCTCACCCTGCTCGACCTCACGCCCGACAAGCTGGCCGAGGCCCTGCCGGCCGAGCGGGCGGAGCAGTTCATGGATTCGGTCATGGACTACCTGCGGGCGTGGTCGGTGGGCGGCGACGGCGTCGGGCGGCTGGACAACGGGTCCCTCGGCGTGCTGCACGACGGGTCGCTGAACCAGGACGACATCTCGAAGAAGGTCAACGACATGCTGACCGTCTTCGACCCCGGCGCCAAGCCCATCGACATCAAGGCGGCGACGGTGGAGGTGGACGGTCGCGATCTGTCCGACGAGGACCTGTCCAAGGCCCTTGTCTACACCATGAACAACTTCGTGCGCGGCGAGGCCATCGGCACCGACTTCGGCTCCATCACCGCCGGCTACAAGGCGGCCATGGAGGAGACGCTGGGCAAGGTCGCCACCTTCCGCCGCGCCGTCGGCCAGAACCTGACACTGGTGTTCCAGCCCATCGTCGACCTGTCGACGTGGCAGGTGCACCACTACGAGGCCCTCGCCCGCCTGGACAGCGGCGACCGCCTGATCGCGCCGGCCCGCCTGATCGGTTTCGCCGAGGAATTCGGCGTGGTCGAGGAAATGGACATGGCGGTGATGAAGAAGGCGCTCGGCATTCTCACCGACAACCGCGGCATCCGCTCGGGCGCCAAGATCGCCATCAACCTGTCCGGTCGCTCCGTCGTCAACGATCGCTTCTGCGCCGAGCTTCTCCTCCTGCTGCAGAAGTCGGAGCACCTGTTGCCGCGCATGCTGTTCGAGGTGACGGAAAGCCACGAGATGACCGACCTCGCCCGCGCCAACCAGATCCTGCGCCGGCTGCGCCACATGGGCTGCGCCGTCTGCATCGACGACTTCGGCGCCGGCGCCGCCGCCTTCCCTTACCTGAAGGCGCTGGAAGTGGACTACGTGAAGATCGACGGCAGCTACATCCGCGATGCCTTCCACACCCGCCACGGCCGCCCGTTCCTGCGGGCCATCGCCGGCCTCGCCCGCGACCTCGGCATGCAGTGCATCGGCGAAATGGTCGAGGACTCGGACACCATGTGGCTGCTGCGCGAGCTGGGCATCGGCTACGGCCAGGGCTGGTTCTTCGGCAAGCCGGCAGCGGACGTCTCCCGCTTCACCCTGACCGGCCAGCCCGGGCGCTCCAGCCAGCGCGTCGTGACGGCCAGCTGACCGGCAACCGCGCCGCCGGGTGGGGAGTTGTGGAACCGAGCCCCCGCCGCCGGAGACACCTCGTGCGTTCCCACCTTCTTCTGCCGCTTCTGCTGGTGCTGCTGGTCGCCGCCCTGCCCGCCTGGGCAGCCGATCTGCAGACCCTGCGCGAGACGGCATTGTCCGCCGTCACCGCCTCCCGCCAGGCCCATGACCTGCCGCCGCTGGAGACGGACCCGACTCTGGCCGCCGCCGCCCAGGCCCATGCCGAGGACATGCTGGCGCGCACCTACTACAGCCACGTCACACCGGGCGGCAAGACGGTGCTCGACCGCTACCTCGCCGCCGGCGGCAGCCGGGCGAAGCGGGTTGCCGAGAACATCGCCCGCTGCACCGGCTGCGCGCCACCCATCGAACCCTCGCGGGTCGAGGGCCTGCAGGAGGGCTGGATGGGCAGCGAGGGGCACCGCAAGAACATCCTCGATCCGGGCCTCACCCACTTCGGCTTCGGCCTCGCCGCCAGCGCGGAGGGCGGGCTCTACGCGGTGCAGAACTTCGCCGGCCCGGGCACCAGCGGCGGCGCCGCCATCGCCGCGGAGGAGCGCCTGGACGCCGCCGTCGCCGCCGTCAACGCGCTGCGCCGGAAACGCGACGTGACGCCCCTCGCCGCCGCCCCGGCCGTGAGCGAGCGGCTGCGCGACGCCCTCCCCGACACCGACCTCGCCGCCTTCGACCTGCAGTCCGCCCTGAACGACCCGCGCGCCCTGCTGCCGACGGGCGACGCCGGCCGCGCCACGCGGCTGTCCATCCTGGCCGGCCAGTGCGGCGGCTGCCGGGGTGGAGGTGACGGCGGAGGACGTGGAGCGCTTCGTCGACCAGTGGATGGGCAACGCCGCCTACGCGGAGATGCTGACGTCGCCGCGCTTCGACCGCCTCGCCTTCGCGCTCGCCGCCGACGGCACCGGCCGCAAGGTGGCGGTCGCGGTGCTGCTCGGCGGCGGCTGAATCGGTTCGACCGGTTACGTGATCTTCTTCAGAAGGCGCAGCAGCGTCTGCTGCTCGGCGCGGTCGAGCGGGGCCAGCGTCATGCGCGAGATTTCCCGCGCCAGCGGCAGCACCCGCTCGATGGTGCGGCGGCCCTCGGCGGTCAGGTCGATGAGGTGCAGGCGCTTGTCCTGCGGATCGGGGCTCTTGTCGACGAGGCCGCGGTCCTTCAGGCGCGACACCACGCCCTTGATGGTCGCCACGTCCATGGCCGTCTGCCGGCCGAGGGAGTTCTGCGAGCTGGGTCCGCCCTCGTGCAGCTTGGCGAGGGCGGCGAACTGCTGGGCCGTCAGGTCTTCGCCGATGTGGGTGGCGAAGATGTTCAGGTGGCGCTGCTGCGCCTTGCGCAGCAGGAAGCCGATCTGTCCGTCCAGCACGTAGCCGCGTGGCCGCTCGTGGTTCATGGTCGTCTCCCCCGCTCCAGGCTCGCCGTGATACCTACCTGAAAGCGTGTCATACCGCCAGATAGGCGTCACGCACCTCCGGGTTCGCGTCGAGCTCCTTCAACGTCCCCTCGAACTGCACCCGGCCGCGCTCGATGATGTAGGCGCGGTCGGAGATGAGCCGGGCGAAGTGCAGGTTCTGCTCGGAGATGATGATGGTCAGGCCCTGGCGCTTCATCTCGATGAGGGCGTGCGCCATCTGCTCGACGATCTTGGGCGCGAGGCCTTCCGACGGTTCGTCCAGCAGCACCAGCGACGGGTTGCCCATGAGCGTGCGGGCGATGGTCAACATCTGCTGCTCGCCGCCCGACATGTGCCCGCCCGCGCGCCGGCGCATGCTGGCGAGGTTCGGGAACAGCTCGTAGATCATCTCGGGCGTCCAGGTGGGGGCGCCCTCGCGCGGCGGCTGGCGGCCGACCTCCAGGTTTTCCTCGACGGTCAGGTCGGTGAAGATGCGCCGGTCCTCGGGCACGTATCCGAGGCCGAGGCGGACCACATCGTGGGTCTTCATGGCGCCGACCGCGTGGCCGTCGAACACGATGTCGCCGCGCCGCGCCGGCACCAGGCCGACCAGGCTCGCGAAGGTGGTCGACTTGCCGGCGCCGTTGCGGCCGAGCAGGGCCACCACCTCGCCGCGCGCCACCCGCATGTGGACGTCGAACAGGATGTGGGCGCGGCCGTACCAGGCGTTCAGGCCGTGGACTTCCAGCTTCATGCACTCGCCTCCATGGCCGGTTCGGCGCCGTAGAGAGCGCCCGAGCCCAGATAGATGGACTGGACGTCGCTGTTGTTGCGGACCTCCTGCGGGCTGCCCTGGGCGATCAGCTCGCCGCGGTTCAGCACCATGACGCGGTCGGCGTGGGTGAAGACCACGTCCATGTCGTGTTCCGTGAACAGCACGCTGACGCCGCGGGCGCGCACGATGTCGGCGGTCAGCTGCATGAGCTGCACCCGCTCGCGCGGCGCCATGCCCGCCGTCGGCTCGTCCATCAGCAGCACGCGCGGCTGGTTGGCGAGGGCGATGGCGAGTTCCAGGCGTTTGAGGTCGCCATAGGCCAGCGTGCCGCAGGCGCGGCCGGCCTGGTCCGCCATGCCCACCAGTTCCAGCAGCTCCCACGCCTCGTCGCGGTAGAGGTCGCCGGCAAAGGGGATCATGGCCCGCAGCCGGCGGTGGTGGGAGAGGAGCGCCATCTGCACGTTCTCGATCACCGTCATGGAGCCGAAGGTGGCGGTGATCTGGAAGGTGCGCCCGACGCCCATGCGCCACACCTCGCGCGGGCGCTTGCCGACGATTTCCTGCCCGAACAGCTTGATGGAGCCGCTGTCGGGCTTCAGCTGGCCGTTCAGCATGTTGAAGCAGGTGCTCTTGCCCGCCCCGTTGGGGCCGATCAGCGCCAGCAGCTCGCTTTCCGCGACGGTGAAGGTGATGCCCTTGGCGGCCTCGACGCCGCCGAAGGACTTGCGCAGGTCTTGCACGACCAGGGCGGTCATGGGATCGCCTCCTCCTCGGTCTCGGAACGACGGAACAGCGGCGATACGCGGCGCTGCCAGAACCCGGCGATGCCCTCGGGGAAGGCGATCACCAGCACGACGATGAGGGCGCCGAGCACCAGCTTCCAGAAGTCGATCTGGCTGGTCATCCAGATGGACAGCGCCTTGTAGGCCGCCGCACCGACGATGGGTCCGCCCACCGTCTGCAGGCCGCCGAGCAGCACCATGACGAGGCCGTCGACCGATGTCGGGATGCCCACGACGTCGGGGAACACGCTGCCCTTCAGGTAGGCATAGAGCGTGCCCGCGATGCCGGCGAAGGTGCCGGCCAGGGTGAAGGCGAGCCACTGGATGCGCTGGCGGTCGATGCCGATGCTCTCGGCCCGCATCACGCTGTCGCGGCAGCCGCGCACGGCGTAGCCGAAGGGCGAGAAGACGATGCGGCGGATGGCGTAGATGCAGGCCGCGCACAGCGCCAGGGTGACGTAGTAGAACACCATGGGGTCGGACGCCCAGCGGCTCGGCCAGATGCCGAGGATGCCGTTGTCGCCGCCCGTCACGTCGTACCACTGGAACATGATCGACCAGACGATCTGCGCGAAGGCGAGCGTCAGCATGGCGAGGTAAACCCCCGACAGCCGCACGCAGAACCAGCCGAACAGGATCGCTCCGGCGACGGCCAGCACCGGCCCGGCGACCAGCGCCGCCTCCATGGGCGCGCCCAGGTACTTCACCAGCAGCCCCGCCCCGTAGGCGCCGAGCCCGAAGTAGGCGGCGTGGCCGAAGGACACCATGCCGCCGACGCCCATCATCAGGTGCAGGCTGGCGGCGAACAGGGCGAAGATCAGCAGTTCGGTGCCGACCGACATCAGGTAGTTGCCGGCGAACAGCGGCACCAGGGCGAGGCCGAGCAGCACCGCCACCATGGCGTTGCGGCCGCGGGTGCCGAACCGGCGGAACGGTTCGATGGCGGTTCCGATGGCCGGGCGGGAGTCGCTTTCCGCCTTGCCGAGCAGGCCGTGCGGGCGCACCACCAGCACCACCGCCATCACCAGGAACACCAGCACCAGGCTGATCTTCGGGAAGAGCAGGATGCCGAAGGCGTTCAGCTCGGAAATGATGACGGCGGCGAGGAAGGCGCCGAAGACGTTGCCGAGCCCACCGATGACGACGACCACGAAGACCTCGACGATGATCTGCAGGTCCATCATGTGGTGGACCGCCTCACGCGGGATCTGCACCGCACCGCCGAGGGCGGCGAGGAAGATGCCGAGGGCGAAGACCGAGGTGAACAGCCACGACTGGTTGACGCCGAGCGCCGAAACCATGGTGCGGTCCTGCGTCGCGGCACGCACCAGCACGCCCCAGCGGGTCTTCTTGAACAGCAGCCACAGGCCGCCGAGCACGACGGGGCCGAGGGCGATGAGCACGAAATCGTAGGCCGGGAACAATTGCCCGAACACCGGCACCGCCCCCTCCAGCCCCGGTGCGCGCGGGCCGAGCAGTTCCATGGGGCCCCAGATCATCACCACCAGATCCTCGACCATCAGGGTCAGGCCGAAGGTGGCGAGCAACTGGAACAGTTCCGGCGCGTCGTAGATGCGGCGCAGCAGCGTCATTTCGATCAGCGCGCCCAGCGCGGCGACGATGAGCGCCGCCAGCAGCAGCGCCGTCCAGAACCCGACGACGCCCGTCAGGTGCTGCGTCAGCGTGTAGGCGATGTAGGCGCCGAGCATGTAGAACGCCCCGTGGGCGAAGTTCACGATGCGCGTCACGCCGAAGATGATGGACAGGCCGCTCGCCACCAGGAACAGCGACGAGGCACTGGCCAGTCCGTTGAGAAACTGCACGAAGAGAAAGTCCACGTCCTGCACTCCGTCGCCGAGGGGGGCGGTCTGGGAGGAACGAGGGCCGTCGCGGCGGCCGGAGGCGGGCCCGAGGGGGCGCGCCGCACTCCGGCCGCCGGATCAACCGGCGGAACGGGAAACGCCGTCAGTTGGTCGCCCGCAGCAGCCGCACTTCGTCGGGCGGCGGCAGGTAGTCGGCACCGTCGCGATACTCGAAGTCGACCATCGTGCCCTTGCCGTCGACGACGGCGGTGCGGCCGACGAAGGCGCCCAGGGTCGACTGGTGATCGACCGCGCGGTAGGTGATCGGGCCGAGCGGCGTCGCGACGGCGATGCCCTTGGCCGCCTCGATCAGCGCCGGGGTTTCGGTGGACCCGGCCTTCTTGAGAATCTCGCCGACGGACATCATGGTCGCATAGCCGACGATGGAGCCGAGGCGCGGATAGTCGTTGAACTTGGCCTGGTAGGCGTCGAGGAAGGCCTTGTGTTCGGGGGTGTCGATCTTGTCCCACGGGTAGCCGGTGACGATCCAGCCTTCGGGCGTTTCGGCGCCCAGCGGGTCGATGTATTCCGGCTCGCCGGTCAGCAGGCTCACCACTTCGCGCCCTTCGAACAGGCCACGGGTGGTGCCCTCACGCACCAGCTTGATGAGATCGGGGCCGAAGGTGACGTTGAAGATGGCCTCCGGCTCCGAGCGCGCCAGCGCCTGGACCACCGAGCCGGCGTCGATCTTGCCCTGCGGCGGCCACTGTTCTTCCACCCACTGGATGTCCGGACGGCGGGCGGTCAGCGCCTCCTTGAAGGCGGCGACGGCCGAGGTGCCGTATTCGTAGTTGGGCGCCACCGTCGCCCAGCGCTTGGCCGGCAGCTTGGCGGCCTCGTCGGCCAGCATGTTGGCCTGCATGTAGACGGACGGGCGCAGGCGGAAGGTGTAGTCGTTGCCCTTCTGCCAGACGATGGCGTCGGTCAGCGGCTCGGCGGCGACGAAGAAGACCTGCCGCTGCTTGGCGTAGTCCGCCACGGCGAGGCCGATGTGGGAGAAGAACGTGCCCATGAGCAGGTCGACGCCTTCGCGCGACACCAGCTCGTTGGCGGCGGTGACGGCGTCGCCGGGCTTGCCGGCGTCGTCCTTGGAGATGACCTCGATCTTGGCGCCGTTGACGCCGCCGGCGGCGTTGATCTGCTCCAGCGCCAGCTCCCAGCCCTTCTTGTAGGGCTCGGTGAAGGCGGGCAGCGCCGTGTAGCTGTTGATTTCGCCGACCTTGATGGTGTCGGCCGCCTGGGCCGGACCGGCCGCGACGGCGACCGCCGCCGTGACCGCGGCCAATGTGCTCCTCACGTACCCTGACACTCGAACCATGTGAGCCTCCTGTTCTCCCTGTGGGGGTCGGGCCGGTGATTTATGGTTGGATTGGAGCCTGACCCGAAAAGCCTCTGAAAATCAACGCAAGCCGTCTTCTCCCTTGACCTCGGCGGTGGTCAGTCCGCCGACCCGCGGCAGCGGTCGACCGCTGTCGGTGACGGCGACGGCCACCAGGATTTCGTCGGCGCGCGGCGCGTCGTTGATCTGCACTTCCATGCCGTCGAAGTGGCTGCGCACGTAGGCCGCGTCCTTGTGCCCGAGCGGGATGTCGAGCACCTGCCCCGGCCCGCCGCGCTTCTTCGACGACGGCACCAGCGCCGCCCCCTTCTCCACCGCCTGGCGCAGCGGCGCGCCCAGCTTGGGGTGGAGGATGGCGGCGGCGTGTTCCAGTTCGCCGTTCTCGCCGACCATGGCGGCCTTGCCGTAGCTCTCGATGGCCGAGGGCGCGACGCCGAGTGCCTCCACCGCCCGCCGGCCGAGCAGCCCGCCCAGCTCGGCGCCGATGTCCATCAGCTCCGTCAGGTCCTCGACGTAGCGGCCGGCGAAGGGGTTGGCGATGACGGCGACGGCGGCGGCGCGGCGGGTGGGCGGGCTGATCTCGCGGCCCATCTCGCGGTGGATCTCGTCGACGACGACCATCAGCTTGCGGATCTCGGCGCTCATCGCAGTCCGTCCTCCCCCTTGATCTCGGAAGCCTTGAGGCCGCCGACGCGGGCGTGGATGCGCGGCCCGGTGGTCATGACCAGCACGACCGCCATCTCGTCGGCGCGCGGGGAGTCGGGGATGCCGACCTCCATGGCGTCGAAATGGCTGCGGACGTAGGAGGCGTCCACATGCGTCACCGGCACGTCGAGGCGCGTACCCGGGCCGCCGACCTTCTTGGTGGAGGGCACGATGGCCTTGGCGCCGCCCAGCGCCTCGCGCATGGCGTAGCCGCCGGGCACGTGCCACAGGGCGCCGTGCTCCAGCTCGCCGGCGGCCCCCACGATGGCGCCCTTGCCGTAGCCCTGCACCGCCTTCGGGTCGCCGCCGAGCACCTGGAGCAGGCGCTGCGCCATGGCGAGGCCGAGCGGCTTCAGGTCTTCCATGAACCCCTCGATGTCGGCCTCGTAGCGGCCGGCGAAGGGGTTGGCGATGACGCTGACGACGGCGGCGCGGCGGAGCGGTTCGGCGGCGCGCGGGCCGCCTTCGTGGAAGATCTCCTCGACGACCACTTGCTGCTTGCGCAGCACGACCTCAGGCATGGATGCGGTCCTCCCTCTGTTGTGTCCCGACGAAGCGCGGCGGCGGCGCCATGATGAGGTTCGGCCCGCCGACCACCCGCACCTGCCCGCCCAGCACCAGAACGGCGGCGGCGATCAGGCCGCGCTCGCGCATGTGCTCGGCGGCATGGCGGCCGGCGTGCAGGGCCTCCGCCACTTCCACCGGGTCGAGCGGCCCGACGGCGGTGGTGACCAACCGGTCGCCCAAGTCGCTGTCGGGCTGCAGGCTGCGGGCGGGGGTGCGCGTCACCGCCGGATGGTCCGGCAGGTCGACGGCGTTGGCGAGCAAGGTCGCGGCGGCGTCCGCCTCGGCGGCCGTGCGGGCCAGCACGGTGACGGAGTCGGCGATGCCGAGCGACAGGCTGCGGCCGAGCCGCCCGCTGGTCGCCACCCCGCGCACCGGCATGTCGGGGCGCACGGTGAGCGCCCCGGGGCTCTTCGGCGCCGCCGGGTCCACCACCACGCCGAGCCGCCAGGGCACGGCGCCCGGCGTCAAGTGCAGGGCGATGTCGCCGCCGTTGTTGACGTAGGCCCGGGTGAGCGCCCGGCCGGCGGTCAGTGCCGCCAGCACCTCGTCCGCCACGGCGCCGGCGACGGCCGCCATGGGGGTGACGAAGATCGGCACGTGCGGCCGCGTCGCGCCCCACATACGGCGGGCGACGGGGCCGGCGAGCGGGCACGGCGCCACGCCCACCGGTGTACGGAGGACCGGCAGTTCGGCCACCAGCTCGGTCAGCACCGTCTCGAACCGCGCCGCCGCCTGGGCGTGGGCCGCGCGCACCTCGGGCGCCGGGCCGTCGGCGCCGACGATGAGGTCGATGGGGCCGTGCTGCAGGTGCAGGCGGCGGCCATCGGGCAACAGGCGGTGGGTGGCGGTCTGCATGGCGGCGGCTCCGGCTACCAGCGGAAGTTGGTGCGGTTCATGGGCCAGGGATTGGTGGTGCTGGCCAGCAGGTTGCGCTTGCGGGCGACGTCGCGCACGCGCTCCAGCGGCACCACCGAGTCCATGTGTCCGCCGAGGGTGCGGTAATCGTCGAGCCGCATGGTGAACTCGATGGGCGCCACGATGGCCGGCGTCGGCACGTAGCCGAAGGAGTTTTCCGGCATGCGCGTCACGTCCACCATGAAGGTGATGCCGCCGCCCGGCCAGACGTAGACGGGTGCACCGCCGCTCGACACGTAGGTCAGGGTGTCCTTCACCGACTTGGTGAGCTTCACCGGGTTCTCGGTGACGCCCGCCCGCAGCGACCCGCCGGCGCCGCCGATGAAGACGACCGAGCACAGGGCCGGCTCGCAGTTTTCCTGGATGCGCTCGACGGTCAGGCGCAGGGGTTCGGGCATCTCGGCCGGTACCGGCTTCAGCGCCTCGTCGAGCACGTAGTAGGCGGCGTGGTCGCCGGTGGTGGAGACCATGAGCAGCGTCAGGCCCGGCCGCGCCTCCTTGGCGTTGAAATCGCCGAGGATGGTGAGCGGGTCGGAAATGTCGGTGCCGCCCCAGCCGGTGCCGGGCTCGGCCACCTGGAAGTAGCGACCGGGGGTGGAGCGGCGGCCCTTGATGCTGATGCCCGTCGGCTCGACGCCCAGCACCTTGCCGGCCTGGTGTTCCGACAGCACGCCGGTGATGTGGTCGTCCACCACCACCACGTCGTCCACGTGGCCGAACCACTGGCGGGCGAACATGCCGATGGTGGCCGAGCCGCAGCCGACGCGCATGCGGTTTTCCTGCTCGCCGTCGACGATGGGCGGCTTGCCCGCCTGCACCACGATGGTGGCGCCGTCGTCGATGGTCAGTTCCACCGCCTGCCGGTTGCACAGGTCCAGGATGGCCTGGCAGGTCATGCGGCCTTCCTTCTTGCTGCCGCCCGTCAGGTGGTTGACGCCGCCGACGGACATCATCTGCGAGCCGTATTCGCCCGTGGTGACGTGGCCGACCGGCTCGCCCTTGAAGCGCACCAGGGCGCGCTCCGGGCCGATGTGGCGGTCGGTGTCGATCTTCAGCTTGGCGCCGCAGTAGCTGAAGATGCCTTCCGTCACCACCGTCACCATGTCGACGCCGTCGGCCTCGCTGGAGACGATGAAGGGCGCCGGCTTGTAGTCCGGATAGGTGGTGCCGGCGCCGACGGCGGTGACGAAGCGCTCGCCGGGGTTCACCAGATCGCCGTCCCAGTCGGTGCCGGTCGCCATGAAGGGCACCACCTGTTCGCCCTTCTCCAGCGTGCCTTCCAGCACCACCAGCGGGTCGAGGCGGGTCAGCTCGCCGCCGACGTTGGCATAGCGGTCGCAGGCGCCCGACTTGCCGTCGGCGATGTAGCACATGACCGGACAGGCATCGCAGCGGATCTTGCCGGAGGCGTCGGTGACCGGCTTGTCGGGCAGGGTGGTGGCGGACATGGCGTTACCCCTTCTCACGCAGCGCGCGGCGCAGCCTGTCGGGGGTCACCGGCAGGTCGCGCACCAGCACGCCGGTGGCGTCGCGGATGGCGTTGAGGATGGCGGGCGCGGTCGGGATCAGCACCTGCTCGCCGATGCCTTTGGCGCCGAACGGACCGTGGCTGTCGGCTTCCTCGATCAGGATGGTGCGGACCTCGGGCACGTCGCCGGCCGTCGGGATCAGGTAGTCGTGCAGGTTCTCGGTGCGGCCGGGGATGAATTCCTCCATCAGCGCGAGGCCGAGGCCCTGCGCCGAGCCGCCTTCCACCTGCCCCTCGATGAGGGTCGGGTTGACGGCGCGGCCGACATCGTGGGCGCAGACCAGGCGCTTTACGGTGACGCGGCCGAGTTCGGTGTCGATTTCCACCTCCGCCAGATGGGCGCCCCAGCCGAAGGCGGCGTAGGGCTCGCCCTGGCCGTTCTCGTCGAGCGGCGCGGTCGGCGGGTCGAAGCTTTCCTCCGCCGCCAGCACGTAGCCGCGGGCGTCGGGTTCCAGGGTGCGCAGGTCGAGCACCCGGTCACCCGCCCGCAGACACGGACCGTCGAGCACCAGCGGAGTATCCGGCGCGGCGTTGAGGCGCAGCAGGATCTGGTCGCGCAGCGCCTTGCCCGACAGGTAGGCGGCCTTGCCCGACACGAAGGTCTGGCGCGAGGCCGAGGTCTTGCCGGCGTCGGGCGTCAGGTCGGTATCCGCACCCAACAGGCTCATCTGCGACACCGGCAGGCCGAGGGCGTCGGCGCAGATCTGGGCGATCACGGTGTTGGAGCCCTGGCCGATGTCCACCGCCCCCTGGTGCAGCACGAGCCGCCCCTCGGCGGTCAGGCCGACGCGGATGGTGGACGGGTTGGGCAGCGAGGTATTGCCGCAGCCGTACCACATGCCGGCCACCCCGACGCCGCGCAGGATGCGCCCGTCGGAGGCGGCATTGAAGGCGGCGGCGGCGGCGCGCGCCTCCCGCCACGGCTCCCGCAGGGCCTCGAAGCACTGCTTGATGCCGACGCCTTGCGCAAACACCTGGCCGGTGACCGTCGGCAGCCCGTTGTCGAGCGCATTGCGCAGGCGGAACTCCAGGCGGTCGAGGCCCACCTTGTCGGCCAGTTCGTCGAACAGCGTCTCCTGCGCCACCGCCGACTGCGGCACGCCGAAGCCGCGGAAGGCGCCGGCCGGGGCGGTGTGGGTGTGGACGGCGAGCGACCGCGCCTCGTAGTTGGGATGGCGGTAGGGGCCGCTGGCGTGAACCGGCACCCGGTTGGCGACCGTCGGCCCCCAGGAGGCATAGGCGCCGGTGTTGAACACGCCCTCGAACTCCATGGCGACCAGCTTGCCCTCGGCATCGGCGCCGATGCGGGCGGTGACGGCCGACGGGTGGCGCTTGGTGGTGGTCGCCATGCTTTCGGTGCGGCTGTAGACCATGCGCGCCGGGCGGCCGGTCTTCCACGCCGCCAGTGCGATGTAGGGCTGCAAGGACAGGTCGAGCTTGCTGCCGAAACCGCCGCCGACGGCGGTCGGCAGGATGCGCACCGCTTCGGGGTCGAGGCCGAGGATGGCCGCCATGTCATCGCGGTCCATGTAGGGCGCCTGGGTGCAGGCGGCGATCTCGATGCGGTCGCCCGACCGCCGCGCCCAGCCTGCTTCCGGCTCGATATAAGCGTGTTCGATGAAGCCGGTGGAATAGCTCCCCTCCACCACGGCATGAGCCTGCGGCAGGGCCGCCTGCGGGTCGCCGTGGCGGACCAGGCCCCGCACCAGCACGTTGCCGGCCCGTGCGGTATGGACCTGCGGCGCATCCTCCGCCAGCGCCTCGGGCGGGGTGAGGACGGCCGGCAGGGCCTCCCACTCCACCGGGAAGGCGCCGAGGTCGAGGTGGCGCAGCACCGCTTCCTCGCCCACCACGGCGGCCACCGCCTCGCCCTTGAAGCGGCATTCGTCGGTGGCGAAGACGGGTTGGTCGGCCAGCGGCGGGATGACGCCGAACAGGTTGCGGCCGGGAATGTCGGCGGCCGTCAGCACCGTCTCGACGCCGGGATGGGCGCGCACGAAGGCGTCGATGTCGCCGAACCGGAAGCGGGCGCGGTGGTGCGGGCTGCGGATCACCCGCACGAGCAGACTGTCGGCCGGCCAGGCATCGGCGCCGAATACGTCGGTGCCGAGCACCTTGGGCAGGCCGTCGAGCCGGTCCAGCCGGCTGCCGACCGCCCCGCCCGCTTCCGCCGTCACCGCCTCGGGCAGCGGGTCGTTGGCGTGCATGACGGCCTGGATGATCTTGGAATAGCCCGTACAGCGACAGAGAACACCGCCGAGGGCGTCCTTCACCTGTTGCTCCGACGGGTGCGGACAGGCCCGCAGCAGCGCCACCGCCGCCATGAGCATGCCGGGGGTACAGATGCCGCACTGGGCGGCACCGAAGCGCAGGAAGGCCTGTTGCAGGCGGTGCGGCGTGCCGTCGGCGGCGAGGCCTTCCACCGTCTCGACGCGCGAGCCCTCCAGCCGGCCGGCCTGGACCATGCAGGCGCAGACCGGTTCGTCGTCCATGAGCACCGTGCAGGCGCCGCAGTCGCCGGCGTCGCAGCCGACCTTGGTGCCGGTCAGGCCCATCTGCTCGCGCAGCACCTGGGTCAGGCGGCGCATGGGCTCCACGGCGATGGTGACGGCGCGGCCGTTCAGGGTGAAGGAGACGGGCACGGATGCCGTCAGGTCCACCGGGCGGACGTCGGCGGGGCGGAGGTCGAGGGTCATCGCAGGGCCTCCTCGCAGCGGGTCAGGGCGCGGCGCACCAGGGTCAGGGCGGCTTCGCGGCGGTAGGCGGCGCTGGCGCGCACGTCGTCGATGGGGCTGAGGACGGCGGCGTCGCCGTCTTCCACCAGCGCGGCCAGCCCTTCCGGCGCTCGACCGGCGAGGCGTGCCTCCAGGTCCGGCAGCCGGCGGGCGACGGGGGAACAGGAGCCGACGGCGACGCCGGCGCGGGCGATGCTCCCGCCGCTCAGGCGCAGGACCACGGAGACCATGGCGATGGAGATGACCAGATAATGCCGCGCGCCGAGCTTGAGGAAGTCGGACACGCCGGCCTCGCCGCCGTCGGGCACGATGACCGCCGTCACCAGTTCACCCGGCGCCAGCGTGGTGCGGCGCACGCCGGTGACGAAGTCGCCGAGCGGCTGCACGCGCAGGCCCGCCGGGCCGCTGACCTCCACGGCGGCGTCGAGCGCCATCAGGGCGGCGGTGCCGTCGGCGGCGGGCGAGGCGTTGCAGACGTTGCCGGCGACCGTGCCGGCGTTCTGGATCTGCACCGAGCCGACCTCGCGCGCCGCCAGCTTCAGGCCATCGAACCACGCCGGCAGGTCGGCGCGCAGCACGTCGGTCCAGGTGGTCAGGGCGCCGATGCGCCACGCGTCGCCGTCGCGCCGGATGCCGCGCAGGTCACGCAGGCCCGAGATGTCGAGAATGTCGTCGCGCATGGGCCCCTCGCCCAGCGCCGGATAGACGTCGGTGCCGCCGGCGATGATGCGCCAGGGACCGTCACTGAGGCACTCGAGCGCCTGGTCGACGCTGTGAACGCGCAAGTATTTCGGCATTCCGTGGTCCCCGTGTCGTCGTCACGTGGGAAGAAGGGGGGCCGCCCGCTGGAAGGGAGCGGGAGACGGGCGGCCCCCGGGCGCGGCGTCCGGCGGTCGCGTCAGCTCACCAGTTCCGCCAGCCGTTCGGCCGGCGGGGTGTTGCGCGACCGGCCGGTGCGCACCAGCCCGTCGATGATGGTCATGCTGATGCCGGGCAGGTCGCCCAGTTGCACGCTTTCCAGCAGGTTCCGGCCCGCCGTGTGCTGGGCGCGGTCCATGATGACGAAGTCGGCGGCACGGCCGACCTCGATCAGGCCGCAGTCCAGGTCGCGCATGCGGGCGGTGTTGCCGGTGGCGAAGCAGAAAGCCACCTCCGCCGGCACGTCGCCCAGGCTCGACAGCATGCTCACCATGCGCAGGATGCCGAGCGGCTGGACGCCCGAGCCCGCCGGGCTGTCGGTGCCGAGGATGACGCGCTCCGGCGCGCCCAGCTCGAAGGCCGTGCGCATGGCGAAGAGCGCCATCTTCTCGTTGCCGTTGTGAACGATCTCGATGCCGCGGTGGCAGCTTTCGCACAGGCAGCGGATCTGGTTCTGCGGCAGGGCGGTGTGGCCGCCGTTGATGTGGCCGATGATGTCGGCGTCGGCTTCCAGCACCACGTCGGCGTCGATGAGGCCGGAGCCGGGAATGGACGGGCCGCCGGTATGGATGGTGGACTGGATGCCATATTTGCGCGCCCAGGCGACCATCTGGCGGGCTTCCTCGCCGGCCTTGACGCTGCCGAGGCCGACCTCGCCGAGCAGCTTGACGCCGGCCTCGGCCATGTCCTTGAAGTCTTCCTCGGTCATGCCCTGTTCGATGACCGGCGCCCCGGCGTGGACCTTCACGCCGCCCGGCCGGGCGTTGAGGAAGGAGCGCTGGGCGAAGATCGCCATGGCCTTGACGCCGACGATGTCCTTGGGCCGCCCGGGAACGTGGACCTCGCCGGCCGAGACCATGGTGGTGACGCCGCCGTTGAGGAAGCTGTCGATCCAGCCGAACTGGTTCTGCCGCGGCGTCCAGTCGCCGAGCACCGGGTGGACGTGACTGTCGATGAGGCCGGGCGCGACGGTGGTGCCCTTGGCGTCGACCACGCGGTCGGCCGCCCCGGTGTCGCAGTCGGCTTCCCGCCCGACCTGGGCGATCTTGCCGTCGACGCAGACGATGCAGTCGGCGTCGAGAATGGGAGCCTTCAGGTCGCCCGACAGCAACAGACCGATGTTGCGGACGACCAGTTTTCCGGCGGTACTCGGCTGCGCGATGGCTGCCATGCTTCGCCTCCTGTTCATGCGGTTTCCGGTTCGTCCGTCCGTCGGGGACCCCTGCGGCGGCGCCGGAAACTCGTTTGCATGCTTACGTTATGAGGCAAGTGTTCCAGAACCGGCGGGCCGGCGCAAGCCCCTTTCTCGCCACAGTCCGCGCAAGATCATTTCTTGCAAAGTCCGTGGGTAATTGACCGGTCGGTCAGGACTACTTTGCCCCGTTGACGCCCTTCATTTCGTTTGCATACACTCAATCAGGAGAGCGCCGCCGCCCAACCGCGGGCGGAGCGGCGCCGCACCGCCAACCGTGCGGAGGACCGTTCCATGACAGCCCCCACCCTCCCCGCTTCCGGGCAGAAGCTCGCCGGCCGCCGCTCTGCCGCCGGCCGTGTCTCGCTGACGCCGGAAGTGGATTTCGTGCGTATCCGTTTCGCCGGCGACTCGGGCGACGGCATCCAGCTGACCGGCACCCGCATGGCGGCCTCGTCGGCGCAGTTCGGCAACGACTTCGCCACCTTCCCCGACTACCCGGCGGAGATCCGTGCGCCCGTCGGCACCACCTACGGCGTCTCGGCCTATTCCATCAACATCGGCCAGACGGAAATCCTGACGGCCGGCGACACGCCCGACGTTCTGGTGGCGCTCAACCCCGCGGCGCTGAAGGTGAACGTGGCGGACGTGCGCGAAGGCGGCCTCGTCATCGTCGACAGCGGCGCCTTCGCCGAGCGCGACCTGAAGAAGGCCGGCTACGACGCCAACCCGCTGGAAGACGGCAGCCTCGCCCGCGTGCGCGTGCTGCCGCTCGACGTCTCGGCCCTCACGCTCGGTGCGGTGAAGGACTTCGGCCTCGGCCAGAAGGACGGCCTGCGCTGCAAGAACATGTGGACGCTCGGCCTCGTGCTGTGGATGTTCGGCCGCGACACCGCGGCGGTGGAAGCCTGGCTCGCCCGCAAGTTCAAGGATACGGTGCGCGACTCCAACGTCGCCGCCCTGAAGGCCGGCCATGCCTACGGCGAGACCATGGAACTGAGCGGCGACGTGCGCCGCTTCGACATTCCCGCCGCCCAGGTCGCCCCCGGCACCTACCGCACCGTCACCGGCGCCGAGACCCTGTCGTGGGGCTTGTGGGCGGGGGCGCGGCTGGCGGGGCTGCCGCTGTTCCTCGGCTCCTACCCCATCACGCCCGCCTCCTCCATGCTGCACACCCTGGCGCGCATGAAGGACCGCGGCGTCACCACCTTCCAGGCGGAAGACGAGATCGCCGCCATCTGCGCCGCCATCGGTGCCTCCTACGGCGGGTCGCTCGGCGTCACCACCAGTTCCGGCCCCGGAGTCGCGCTGAAGACGGAGGCCATCGGCCTCGCCATCGCGACCGAACTGCCGCTGGTCATCGTCGACGTGCAGCGCGGCGGCCCCTCCACCGGCCTGCCCACCAAGACGGAGCAGGCGGACCTGCTGCAGGCGGTGTATGGCCGCAACGGCGACGCCCAGATCCCGGTGATCGCCGCCGCCACGCCGTCGGACTGCTTCCACTGCGCCATCGAGGCGGTGAAGCTGGCGGTGCGCCACATGACGCCGGTCATGCTGCTGTCGGACGGCTACATCGCCAATGCCGCCGAGCCCTGGCGCCTGCCCGACGCCGACTCCATGACGCCCTTCCCCACCACCTTCCGCACCGAGCCGGAAGGCTTCCACCCCTTCCTGCGCGATGCCGAGACCCTGGCGCGGCCCTGGGTGAAGCCGGGTACGCCCGGCCTCGCCCACCGCATCGGCGGCATCGAGAAGGATTACGACAGCGGCAACATCTCCTACGCACCGGCCAACCACCAGCGCATGACCGACGCCCGCATGGGCAAGCTGGCGGCCGTCGCCCGCGACCTGCCGCCGCAGGAGGTCGACCAGGGCGAGCGCACCGGCAAGGTCGCCGTGGTCGGCTGGGGCTCCACCTACGGCGCCATCCGAGTCGCCGTCAGCCGCGCCCGCGCCGCCGGCAAGGCGGTGTCGCACATCCACCTGCGTCATGTGTGGCCGCTGCCACCCGACCTGGGCGAGCTGCTCGACGGGTTTGAGCACGTGGTGGTGCCGGAGCTGAACACCGGACAGCTCGCCACCCTGCTGCGCTCGGAGCTGCTGCGCGACGTGCGCTCGCACACCAAGGTGCAGGGCCAGCCCTTCAAGGTGGCGGAAATCGCCGCCCTTCTCGCCTCCCTGACGGAGTGACCGCCATGGGCATCCAGAGCGACTCCCCCCGCTTCACCGACAAGGACTTCGCCTCCGACCAGGACGTGCGGTGGTGCCCCGGTTGCGGCGACTACGCCATCCTGAAGGCCGTCCAGCGCACCCTGCCGCAACTGGGCGCGACGCCGGACTCCACCGTCTTCGTGTCGGGCATCGGCTGTTCGTCGCGGTTTCCCTATTACATGGCGACCTACGGCTTCCACACCATCCACGGCCGCGCGCCGGCCGTCGCGACGGGCCTCAAGGTGACCAACCCGGAGCTGGACGTCTGGGTGGTGACCGGCGACGGCGACGGGTTGTCCATCGGCGGTAACCACATGCTGCACGTCCTGCGGCGCAACGTGGATCTGAACATCCTGTTGTTCAACAACGAGATCTACGGCCTGACCAAGGGGCAGTATTCGCCCACCTCGCCCTGCGGCACCCGCTCGCCGTCGAGCCCGGCCGGGTCCATCGACGCGCCGCTGGTGCCGGCGGCCTTCGCGCTCGGCGCCGGCGCCCGCTTCGTGGCGCGCGGCGGCGACACCCTGCTCAAGCAACTGCCCGAGGTGCTGAAGCGCGCCCACGCCCACAAGGGCGCGTCCTTCGTCGAGATCCTGCAGAACTGCATCATCTACAACGACGGCGCCTTCGACTCGGTGACCGACAAGAAGACCGTCGCCGACACCGTGCTGTTCGTGGAACACGGCAAGCCCATGCTGTTCGGCCGCGACGGAAGCAAGGGCCTCGTCCGCTCGCCCGACGGCTTCGGCCTGGCGGTGGCGACGCTCGGCGAAAACGGCGTGACCGAGGCCGACGCGCTGGTCCACGACGAGACCAACCGCCTGCTCGGCATGGCGCTGGCGTCCCTGCGGCCGCCGCACTTCCCCATGGTCATGGGCGTGCTGCACTGCGCCCCCGCCGAGACGTTCGAGTCGGCCTGCCGGGCACCGGCGGTGGATACCGCCGCCGACCCGGTGGAGGACATCCTCGCCCTGCTCCACAAGGGCGACACCTGGACCGTCGCGTAGGGGCCGCTCAGTCGCCTTCGAGGGCGCGGAAGAAGGCGAGCGCCGCCTGCTCCGCGCCGTCGGGCCACTGGTGGGCGTAAGTGCGGCCGGTGCGGGTGGCAGACTGATCGTGCAGGCACCACGCCACCGGCGCCGGATCGTCGGCGGCGCCGTAGCGGCGGCATACATAGGGCTCGGCGAAGCTTTCCGCCGGCGTCGCGGGCAGATCGTTGGCGGCGAGCAAGGCATCGCGCGCCGCCTGCCCCGTCTCCACCGGCACCAGCCGGTCCTGCGGGTGATGGAGCAACAGCGCCGCCGCCTCTCCCCGGCACTCGGCCGGCTGGATGCCGCCGGCCACCGTCGCCACGCCGCGCAAGGTCTCGCCCCGCGCACAGGCGAGCGTGTTGGCGAAGGTGGCGCCGAGGGAATGGCCGACCGCGAAGACGCGGTCGCGGTCGACGCAATAGTCCGCCGCCATGCGCTCCACCACCGCGTCGAACAGGGCCGCGTCCTGCGGCAGGCGCCAGACGAAGGTGCCGTCGGATTGCCGCTCGGCGCGCGGATAGACGACTATGGTCGGGCGCTTGGCCGCGTCCTCCAGGCCGTAGTAGCGACGCACGCGCTCCGCCGGGTTGGTGCGGCCGTGGAAGGCGACGATCAGCCGGTGCGGCACGGCGGGATCGTAGGCTTCGGGCACGGCGACGAGGATGCCGCGCGCACCACCCTCCAGCCCCACCGCCTGCGGCGGCCGATCCGGGGGCGGCTGACCGCAGCCGGCCGAAGCGGCGGCGGCGGGCGCGGTCGACAGGAGCCAGAACACGAGGGCGGCACGACGGTCGGTCATACCCCAACAACGCGCAAGCCGCGTCAGCAGTACTCCCCGGCGCCGGCGGCGGCGCGGCAGAAGTCCTCGAACCGGCCGGGGTAGTAGTGGGTGCGCGGCCAGCCGATGCGGTCGATGGAGAAGAACACCTTCTCCAGCCGCTCGCGGATGACGTCCGGCGGCTTGGTGTCGATGAGGAAGACGTGCTTGCCGCGGGCGTCCTCGGGGTTTTCCGCCAGTTGGCGCAGGATGAAGCGCAGCAGCGCGTCCTCGCGCGGCATGCTGTAGCCGACGATCACCAGCACGTCGGTCTCGCGCAGCAGCCGCACCGCCTTCGGGAAGATTTCATGGAAGTAGGGGTCGCCGTAGTCCTGCGCCCGCGACGGCAGGATGAGCAGCGGCGGCTCCTCGCGCACGGCCTCGTCGCGGCGGTCGCGGTAGTCGAAGTGATAGGTGTCGCCGCTGCGCAGGATCTCGAACCCGCCGTTCACCTTGATGAGGTTGCGGTCGACGGTCAGCGGCAGGTGGTCCCAGATGGTGCGGCCGCAGATGCGCGACGGCGTGACGCCGCGATAAAGCCGCCCGAACACCGACGGGCCGCCGCCGATGTGGTCGAGGATGGTCTCGATGGTGAAGTCGTAGTTGGTGGTCACGAAGTGGAACAAGGGCGTCGGCACCGCCCGCCCCATGCGGCTGGCCGATGTCGCCAGCCGGTCGAAGAAGCTCAGGATGGCGCGCTTGTCGGGGTCGTCCCGCACGGGGAAGCGCAGGGTCTCCGGGTCCACCGTCGCCATCTCGCAGGCGGCGCGGAAGCGGCGCTGGATGAGGGTGCGGATCTCGTTGACGCTGAGCTTCAGGTTGTGGGCATCGACATGGCGGTTGCGGATCTCCGGGTGGCGGATCTGCATGTCGATGATGTAGCCGAGGGTCTTGAAGCCCTCGAAGTTGATGTGGTCGTGGTCGCCCCAGCCGATGGCCTTCAGCAACTGGCGGAGGTTGGGGAAGTCCTCCAGTTCGTCGGCCTGCAGCACGAACAGCTCGCCGTCGGTGGGGGCATGGCGGTCCCAGGCCTTGGAAAACCCGGCGCCGCACCAGAAGGTCATGACGGGCGGCGGCGTGCTTTCGGGGTCGCCGCCGAGCAATCGGTCGAGCACGTCGGCAAAGGCCTCGATGGTCTGCGACAGCGCCCGGTCTACCAACGGCATGCGGCTCCTCCTCCCTCCCGTGACGGGGCCGGATTCGCCCCACGCTCCCAGCAACGCCGCCGCGGCGGCGCGGGTCGCCGCGCCTCAGGACAGCCCCGCCCAGGGTACCACGCCGATCACCGGCCCGTGCAGGTGCAAGAGCGCGACGTAGAGCAGCAGCCCCGCCGCCACCGGCACCCAGCCCGGCCACGCATCGCGCCACCGCACCCGCCCCGTCAGTGGCGCCGCCAGCGGCCAGGCCGAGGTGCGGGCGGCCAGCCGCCGCCATTCCGCCTCGCCCAGGCCGCGGCGCGCCTTGGCGTCCACCGCGAGCGGTCCGGCGAGGCTGAGCGCCAGCAGCAGCCCGAACAGGATGAGCGACGCCAGATCCTCGTTGGCGATCAGGTGGGAGCCGGCCCACAGGATGAAAGCCCAGATGAGCGGATGGCGCACCACCGCTGTCACCCCCGGCCGGTCGGGATCGAAGCCGCGCGAGCGCACCGCCACCGACAGCGGGTTCGGCTGCGTCAGCGCCGCCACGCCCAGGATGCAGGCGACCGGCATGAGCACGAGCGGCACCCAGGCCGTCGCCCCCACGTAATCGCGCACCGGCACGTAGGGCGCGGTGGCATAGGCCCAGCCGACCCAGGCCAGCACCAGCAGGCTGAGGGCGGAGTATCCGGCCATGTAGGGGCCGCGCCCGACGGTGGCGATCAGGCGGCTGCGCAGGGGGCGGGCGGCGGGCAGGCTGTGGGTCAGCAGGAAGACCGCGACGGCGAGCAACAATTGGGTCATGTCAAACGTCGGTCCAGTGCACGAGAGGGAACACGCCGGGGGTGCAGGACCACCCTAGGCCACGACCCTGACCCGCCACTTGACCGGGATCAAGATCGCCATGACAGACACCGACCGCGCCGCCGCCTCCGCCGCGTCGCGATCCGGCGGACCGGCCGTGTTTTCCGCCGCCTTCCGCGTCTTCTTCCTGCTCGCCGGCCTGCACGCGACGCTCGCCGTGGCGCTGTGGGCGCTGTGGCTGGCGGTGCCGGGCGGGGCGGCGCTCGGGCCAGCCACGCACCCGGTCGGCTGGCACGCCCACGAGATGCTGTTCGGCTTCACCGTGGCGACGGCCGCCGGCTTCCTGCTCACCGCCGTGCCGCACTGGACGGGCTGCGCCGAGCCGGGACGCGGCACGGTCATGCTGCTGGCGGGCCTGTGGCTGGCCGGGCGCATCGGCCTGTGGGCGGCGGGGCTGCTGCCGGAGTGGCTGGTGGCGGCGGTCGACCTCGCCTTCCTGCCGGTGCTGATCGGCGTGCTGGCCCGCGCCCTCTTGCCGACCCGCAAGCCGCGCAACCAGGTGTTCCTGCCGTTGCTCATGGTGTGGTGGCTGTGCACCTTGCTCAGTCACCTGGAGTTCATGGGCATCGCCGCGACGGGCACCTACGGCCGCCGCCTCGCCATCGACGTGGCGGCGGTGATGATGGTGCTGATCGGCGGGCGCATCGTGCCCACTTTCACCCGCAATTGGATGCAAGCCCACGGCCGGCCCGATTCGGTGCGCCAGGACGGGGCGCTGGAGAAGGTGGCCGTCGGTCTCGCCCTGCTCATGCTGATCCTGCACGCCCTCGGCGCGTGGTGGTGGCTGACCGGGATCGCGGCGCTGCTGGCCGGCGTGGCGGTGTTGTGGCGGCTGTCGCACTGGAACGGCATGGCGACGCTGGCCGAGCCCATCCTCTTCGTCCTGCACGTGGGCTATGCCTGGATCGGCATCGCCTTCCTGACCGAGGCGGCGGCGCATCTGTTCGACTGGCTGCCGCCGACCACCGCCTGGCACGCCATGACCGTCGGCGCCGTCGGCACCATGACGCTGGCGGTCATGAGCCGCGCCGCCCTCGGCCACAGCGGGCGGGTCATCGTGGCGGCACCGCTCACCAGCCTCGCCTTCCTGCTGGTCGGCATGGCGGCGCTGGTGCGGGTGTTCGGCCCGGCGCTGAAGCCCGGCGCCTACCTGGGCCTGATGGTGTCGTCGGGCGTGCTGTGGAGCCTCGCCTTCCTGTGCTTCCTCGTGGTCTATGCGCCGATCCTGACGCAGCCCCGCCGTATCGCACCGTAACACAGTGTAACGGCGTGCTTTTCCCTCTCCGCCGCGGGGCCGGGAGGGGGTATCCTCGGCCATCATGAGCACGCTGCCCGCCGAACCTCATCTGCTCGTCGTCGACGACGACCGCGAAATCCGCGACCTGCTCGGCCGCTTCCTCGTCCGCCACGGCTTCCGGGTGACGACGGCGGCCGACGGGGTGGAAATGCGCGCCCGCATGGCCGAGGACCGGCCCGATCTGGTGGTGCTCGACCTCATGCTGCCGGGCGACGACGGGCTTACGCTCTGCCGCACCCTGCGCGCCGAGGGCGACCGCACACCCATCGTCATGCTCACCGCCATGGGCGAAGACGTGGACCGCATCGTCGGCCTGGAGATGGGCGCCGACGACTACCTGCCCAAGCCCTTCAACCCGCGCGAGCTGGTGGCCCGTGTCAAGGCAGTGCTGCGCCGGGCCGCGCCGCCCGACGTCGCGCCGGCGCCCGACACTGCCCCCGATGCGCCCGGCGAGCCATCCTACCGCTTCGCCGGGCTGGTGCTCGACCCCGCCACCCGAACCTGCACCGCCGCCGACGGCACGGAACTGGACCTGTCGGCCGGCGAATACGACATGCTGCTCGCCTTCGTGGAGCATCCGCGCCGGGTGCTCTCGCGCGACCAGTTGCTGGACCTCGCCCGCGGCCGCCAGGCCATCGCCTTCGACCGCAGCGTCGACATCCAGGTCAGCCGGCTGCGCCGCAAGATCGAGCCCGACCCCAAGCAGCCCAGCCTCATCAAGACCGTGCGCGGCGGCGGCTATCTGTTCACGCCGGAGGTCGAACGGGCATGAGCGCGCGCCGCCGCATCCGCCTGCTGCCCGACACCATCACCGGCTGGTTCGTGGTGGTGCTGGCGGCCGTCCTGCTGGTGTCGCACCTCGCCGTGCTCGGCCTCTACGCCCGCAACCGCGAAGCGGCGCTGGAGGCGGCGGGCCTGCGCCAGGCCGCCGACCGCATGGCGGCGGCGGTGGAGACGGTGGCCGCCGCGCCGCCCGAGGCCCGGCGCGGCGTCGCCCGCGCCATGGGCAGCCACGGCTTCCGCGTGGTGCTGAGCCCGGCGCCGGTGGTGGAACCGGGGATCGGGCCGCTGGTGCGGATCATGGAGGGGCTGCTGCGCGAGCGTCTGCCCGACGCGGTGGAGCTGAGCGTCGGCCGCCTGCGCGACGACCTGCCGCCGCCCTCCGACATGCCGCCCGGCATGGGCCGCATGCACGCCCGCATGACCGCCCCCGGCGCCCTGCCCCATGTGGCGGCCGGCATGCGCCTGAGCGACGGGATGTGGCTGACCGGCGTCGTCGTGCTCGACCGCCCGGAACGCCTGTGGCAGCCGCAGTTCCTGGTGCTGGTGACCGCCGTGACCCTGGTGGTCGGCGCCATCGCCTATTGGGGCCTGCGCCGCGCCGTGCGTCCCTTGCGCACCCTGGAGGCGGCGGCGGTGCGGCTCGGCGTCGACGTCCGCACCGAGCCCCTGCCCGAAACCGGCCCGCGCGAGGTGCGGCGGGCGGCGGCAGCCTTCAATGAAATGCAGCGCCGCCTCACGCGCTACGTCGAGGACCGTACGCGCATGCTGGCGGCCATCTCCCACGACCTGCGCACGCCCATCACCCGCCTGCGCCTGCGCGCCGAACTGATGGACGACGAGACCGACCGCGACAAGATGCTCGCCGATCTGGAAGACATGGAGCGCATGATCGCCGCCACCCTCGCCTTCGCCCGCCAGGACGCGCAGGCGGAACCGCCCGCCGCCGTCGACCTCGCCGCCCTGCTGCGCGACGCGGCGGAAGGCCGGCCGGTGACGGTGGAGGCACCGGACGCCCTCGTCCTGCAGGCGCGCCCGACCGGCCTGAAGCGGGTCTTCGCCAACCTGCTCGACAACGCCGAGAAGTACGGCGGCAGCGCCTCCGTCCTGGTGACGCGGGACGCCGGCGCGGCGGTGGTGACGGTGGACGACCGCGGCCCCGGCATCCCGCCGGCGGAGCGCGAGAAGGTCTTCGCGCCGTTCTACCGCATCGAGGCGTCGCGCTCGCGGGAAACGGGCGGCACCGGGCTCGGCCTGTCGGTGGCGCGGACCATCGTCCATGCCCACGGCGGCACCATCACCCTCAGCGACGCGCCCGGCGGCGGCCTGCGGGTGACCGTGACACTCCCCCTTTAGCGGCTCCTGACGTGGCGGCACAGGTGTCGTAGGATAAGCCCCTGAAACGCCGCACAGAACGGCCCACAGGGAGATCGCCGCCGCCATGAACCTCGCCACCCTGCTCACCCGCGCCGCCGGGGTCGCCGCCACGGCGCCCGCCGTGCAGGTGGGGACGACCACCGTCGCCACCTGGGCCGCCCTCGCCGACCGCGCCGCCCGCCTCGCCGGCGCCTTGCGCCATGGGCTGGGCCTGGCGGAGGGCGAGCGGGTCGCCATCGCCATGACCAATTGCCCGGAGTACGTGGAGGCGCTGTTCGGCATCTGGCACGGCGGGCTTGCGGCGGTGCCCATGAACGCCAAGCTGCACAGCCTGGAATTCGACTACATGCTCGCCCACTCGGGCGCCCGCGTCGTGCTGGTGACGCCGGACATGGCCGGCAGCCTGGGCGCCTGCCCTGTCGTGCGCGACGGCGGCGTGCGCCTGATCGAGGCCGGCTCGGCGGAGTGGCGCGGCCTGCTCGCCCACGACCCGCTGCCCCCGGTGCCGCGTGGCCAGGACGATCTCGCGTGGCTGTTCTACACCAGCGGCACCACGGGGCGGCCCAAGGGCGCCATGCTGTCCAACCGCAACCTCCTGACCATGACGGCCTGCTACTTCATGGACGTCGACGCCGTCTCGGCCGCCGACGCCCTGCTTCACGCCGCCCCCATGAGCCACGGCTCCGGCCTCTACATCCTGCCGCACGTGGCCGCCATGGCGCGGCAGGTGATCCCCGAAAGCGGCGGCTTCGAGCCCGACGAGATCCTCGCCCTGCTGCCGCACCAGCCCGGCCTGTCGTTCTTCGCGGCGCCCACCATGGTTCACCGCCTCGCCCATGCGCCGGCGGCGGGCGGGTCCGATACGCGCAACCTGAAGACCATCGTCTACGGCGGCGGCCCCATGTACGTGGCCGACTGCCGGCGCGCCATGGAGGTGTTCGGCCCCAAGCTCGCCCAGATCTACGGCCAGGGCGAGAGCCCCATGACCATCACCGCCCTGTCCAAGGCCCTGCACGCCGACGCCGCCCATCCCCGGCACGAGGCGCGTCTCGCCTCCGTCGGCGTGCGGCAGACGCTGGTCGAGGTGCGGGTGGCCGACGACGAGGGCCGCCCGCTGCCGCCCGGCGAAACCGGCGAGGTGCTGGTGCGCGGCCCGTCGGTCATGCTCGGCTACTGGCAGGACGCCGAGGCGACGGCGCGCACGGTGCATGACGGCTGGCTGTTCACCGGCGACATGGGCGCGCTCGACGACGACGGCTTCCTGACGCTGAAGGACCGCAGCAAGGACGTCATCATCTCGGGCGGCAGCAACATCTATCCGCGCGAGGTGGAAGAAGTGCTGCTGACCCATCCGGCGGTGCGCGAGGTCTCGGTGGTCGGGCAGCCGCACGCCGACTGGGGCGAGGAAGTGATCGCCTTCGTGGTGCCCGCCGCGGGCGCCGCCTGCACGGCCGAGGAACTGGACGCCCTCTGCCTCGCGGCCATCGCCCGTTTCAAGCGACCGAAACGCTATCGTTTCGTGGAACACTTGCCGAAAAACAACTACGGTAAGGTCTTGAAAACGGAACTGCGGCGCCTGCTGTCCGGGGCGGAGGACGGCGGCGGCGACTGATCGCGGCTGGAGGGGATCGGGTTGGGGGTCAAGGGTTCATGGGCCGTCCGCGCCGCGGCGGCCGGACTGGCGCTCGTCGCGGCGGTGCTGCCCGGCCATGCCGACGCGGCCGAAGCGGCGCGCCCGTCCGACGGCGTCGTGCGCATCGGCGTGCTCAACGACCGTTCGGGCGTCTATGCCGACATCAGCGGCGAGGGATCGGTGGTCGCCGCCCGCATGGCGGTGGAGGAGTTCGCCGGCCGCGTCCTCGGCGTACCGGTGGACATGGTGTTCGAGGATCACCGCAACGATCCCGACCGGGCCGCCGCGGTCGTCCGCACCTGGGCCGCCGAGCGGGGCGTCGACGCCGTCGCCGACATCCCCAATTCCGGCGCCATGCTGGCCGTGCAGGAGGTGGGGCGCGAGACGAAGACCATCGTGCTCGCGGTCGGCGCCGCCGCCACCGCCTTCACCGGCGAGAAGTGCAGTCCCTACGGCTTCCACTGGGCCTACGACACCTATGCCCTCGCCAAGGGCACCGCCACCGCGCTGGTCGAGGACGGCGGCAAGACCTGGTACAACATCGTCGTCGACTATGCCTTCGGGCACGCGCTGGACGCCGACACCAAGCGTTTCGTGGCGGCGGCCGGCGGCATCGTGGTCGGTGGGTCGCACCACCCGCTCGGCGCGCCCGACCTGTCGTCGCTGCTGCTGCAGGCGCAGGCGCGGAAGGTGGACGTCATCGGGCTGGTCAACGCCGGCGCCGACACCGTTCTGGCGGTCAAGCAGGCGGCCGAGTTCGGCATCACGCCGGGGCCGCAGAAGCTGGCGGCCATGCTCATCTTCCTGCAGAACATCCACGCCCTCGGGCTCGATGCCGCCCAGGGACTCCTGCTCACGACCGGCTTCTACTGGAACCTGAACGAGGCGACTCGCGAGTGGTCGGCCCGCTTCTACGGCCGCACCGGGCAGATGCCGAGCATGATCCACGCCGGCGTCTATTCGGCCGTGCACCACTACCTGAAAGCGGTGGAAGCGGCCGGCACCGACGACCCCGACGCCGTGCAGGCGCAGATGCGGGCGCTACCCGTCGCCGACATGTTCGCGCCGAAGGGCGTGGTCCGCGCCGACGGCCGCATGGTGCACGACATGTACCTGATGCAGGCCAAGACCCCGGCCGAGTCCACCGGCGAGTGGGACCTGCTGAAGCTGGTCCGCGTCATCCCGGGCGCCGAGGCCTACCGGCCGTTGAAGGATGGGAACTGTCCGTTGGTCAAGTAGGCCCCGACTGGGTCTCGCGACCTACATCTTATGCCTTTGGGCATAATATGCATATCGGCCATGCGATAAATGCATTTCAGATTCGTTAACGCGACGGCCATTCTTCGGCCTCCGGCGGTGACGGGTCAGCCCGCGTCCACGCCGGTCGGGCTTCCCCCCCTTGCTTGCCCGGCCTGGCGACGTGTCCCCGATCCCCCATCCGCGACCGGACGCCGCGGCGTCCCGTCACCGCTGGAAGACCCTCCCCCACATCCTGTCCTGCTGCGTGCGCGTCAGTCCTGCTGCGGCTTCTTTTCGCCGGCGACGGCGCGGCTGCGGGCGGCGACTTCTTCCGGCATGCGGTGGCCGTCGCGCCACTGGTCGGGCGGCACCCAGGCGCTGCTCCACAGGCCGAGATTGCCCTTCTTGGCCTGTGCCTCGGCCTCGACGTAGCGGTCGGATTTGGACAGGGCGCGCCCCTGGAGCACCAGCGCTTCGCCGATGTCGCGGCCCTCGACGAGGCAGACCGCCTCGCCGCCGCTCTCCAGCCGGCATTCCACCGGCTTCACCGACAGATCGACGATCTTCTGCAGGGCCTGCGCCGCCTGTTCGCCGCAGGGCTCGACGCGCTGGTCGCGCACGCACTGCTGCCGCAGGGCCGGCGCCTCGACGCCCGCGAGCGTCACCACCCGGTCGCCGAGCCGCAGCGTGTTGCCGTCGAGCACCATCACGTCCTTCTTTTCGACCGACACGGCGGGCGCGGTCTCCGACGTCTGGGCGTGCGGCCGACCGCCGGTGGCAGCCAGGGTCACGGCGACGCCGAGACCGGCGGCGAGTATCAGGCGGTGGGTTTTCATGGTCCGGACCTCCGTGGCGCGACCGTCGACTCTTCAGGCCCGAGGCTGGCCCGCGCATGTGGCGTCAATGGGAGCGCGAATGAGGCGATGTCGTGGCAGGCCCGGGCCCGCTCCCCTGGCCCGGCCGGCACGGCGGCGCCGGGCACTCGGTGTCGCGCTCGATCTGCACGGTGGCGTGCCCGACGTCGAACCGCTCGCGCAGCTCGTGGTGGATGCGGTGCAGGACCGTCGTGTCGTCGGTCCCGGGTAGGATACGCGCGTGCAGCGTCACCAGGTTCCGATCCGGCGTCAGCATCCAGGCATGGACATGGTGCACTTCGACCACGCCGTCCACCGTCGCCACATGATCGCGCAGGGATGCGACGTCGAGCGCCTCGGGCGTGCCCTCCAGCAGGATGTGCGCCGTGCGCCGCAGCAGCGGCATGGTGGTGCGCAGGATGAGCAACGCCACCAGCAGCGACAGGATGGGGTCGATGGGCGTCCAGCCGGTCCACAGGATGACCAGCGCCGCGACGATGGCCGCCACCGACCCCAGCAGATCGCCCAGCACGTGCAGCGCCGCGCCGCGCAGGTTGACGTTCCGCTGGTCGCCGCCGTGCAGCACCGCGAAGGCCGCCACGTTGACCGCGAGCCCCGCCACCGCCACGCCCAGCATCATGCCGCCGCCCACCGGCTGCTGCGCCAGCAGGCGCGCCGCCGCCTCCCAGCCGATCCAGGCGACGATGACGAGCAGCGCCAGGGCGTTGACGAAGGCCGCCAGCACCTGCACCCGGTGCCATCCGTAGGTGCGCGCGGCGTCGGCGGGTCGGCGGGCGAGGCGGAAGGCGAACAGCGCCAGCGCCAGCGACGCCGCATCGGTCAGCATGTGCCCGGCATCGGCGAGCAGCGCCAGCGAGCCCGAGACCATGCCGCCCACCACCTCCGCCACCATGAACGACGCGGTGAGCACGAAGGCCACCAGAACCCGCCGCGCATCGCGGTCGCTGGCCGGCGCCGCCATGGTGCCGTGGTGGTGGTGGTGATCGTGATGATGGTCGCTCATGATGGTCCGTGCTGCATGTTCCGGCGCGACGCGGCCCGGCCGCTCGGCGTATAGTGGCACCGCCCACCCCGCCTTTGGTAGTACCGATGACCGTCGTCCCTCCGCCTGCGCCGCCCGCCGATCTCCTCGACCGCCTGACGACCCCGGTCTGGGTGTTCGATCTGCAAACGTTGCGCATGGTGTGGGCGAACGCAGCCGCCCTGCGCCTGTGGGCGGCGGAGAGCGTGGCGGAGCTGTGCGGCCGCGACTTCACGAACCCCTCCCCCGCCGTCGCCGCCCGCCTCGCCGGCTACCGCGCCGCCTTCGCCGCCGGGCAGACGCTGGAGGAAACCTGGACCCTCTATCCGGCCGGCGTCGCCGTCACCGCCGCCTGCCGGTGCTCCGCCGCGCGCTGGCCCGGGTTCGCAGAGCCCATGCTGGTGGAAGCGGCGGTGCTCGACCGCAGCGCCGTGGCGCCGGATCTGCTGCGCGGCACCGAAATCATGCGCCACGCGCCCGGCGCCACCTGCCTGGTCGGACTGGACGGCCGCGTCATCCAGCGCAATGCCGCGGCCATTCGCCAGTTCGGCCCGGCCGGCGGGCCGTTCGCCGAGGCCCTGCGGCACCCGGACCTCGCCGCCGACCTCCTCGCCCAGGCGGCGGAGGGGCTCGCCTTCGCGGCGGCGGTGGAGATCGCGGTCGGTCCGGGACAGGAGCCGCGCTGGCACCTGACCGAGATCATGCCCATCGACGACCCGGCCACCGGCGACCGCGCCGCCCTGGTGCACAGCACCGATATCACGGACCTGCGCAACACCGAACTGGACCTGCACCGCCAGCGCCGGCTGCTGGCCGACATCCTCGACACGCTGCCCATGAACGTGTTCGTCAAGCGCCGGGACGGCCGCTTCCTGTTCATGAACCGCGAGTGCCTGGCGACCGTCGGCGCCGAGCGCGGCGCGGTCGAGGGGCGTACCGACTTCGATCTCTTCCCGCCCGAGGTGGCCGCCCGCCTGCGCGCCGCCGACGAGCAGGTGTGGCGCCTGGGCCGGCTCGACGCCCACGAGGAAACGGTGATCGACCGCCACGGGCGCGAGCGCACCTTCATCGCCGGCAAGGCGGTGGTGGAAGCCAGCGGCGGCACCCAGGTGCTGGTCGGCTATTCCGTCGACATCGAGGAGCGCAAGGCCCTGGAGCGCGAGGCGAGCCGCCAGCGCGATTTCGTGCGCACGGTCATCGACAGCGACCCCAACCTCATCTTCGTCAAGGACCGCGACAACCGCTTCCTGCTCGCCAACAAGGCGCTGGCCGCCCTGTTCGACCGCACGCCCGAAGAAATGGTCGAGGCCCACAACGCCGAGATCCACGACCACGCCGACGAGGTCGAGGGCTACCTGCGCATGGACCGCGAGGTGATCGACACCGGCGTGGCCCGGGAGGTGGAGGAACCCTTCACGCTGCCGAGCGGCGAGGTGCGCTTCTACCGCACCCTGAAGCAGCCCATCCGTCTCGGCGACGGGCGCACGGGCGTGCTCGGCATCTCCGTCGACATCACCGGCCTGCGCCGCACCACCGAGGAGCTGGCCGCCCGCGAGGCGCGGCTGCGGGCCATCCATGCCACCGTCGTCGACGGCCTCGTCACCATTTCCGAGGACGGCATCATCCGCGCCGTCAACCCGGCGACGGAACGGATCTTCGGCTATCCGGCGGCCCGCATGATCGGCGCGCCGGTCGCCATGCTGATGCCGGAGCCGTATGCCGACGGCCACGACGCCAAGCTGACGCGCTACCTCGCCACCGGCGAGGGCGGCATCATCGGGGTGGTGCGGCGCCTGTCCGGCCAGCGCAGCGACGGCACGATCTTCCCCATGGAGATCGCCGTCGGCGAGGTGGAGGAAGGCGGCCAGCGCCTGTTCATCGGCGTGGTGCGCGACATCACCGTGCGGGCTCGGGCCGAGGAAGCGCTGCGCGCCAGCGAACAGCGCTTCCGCGACCTCGCCGAGGCGACTTCGGACTGGTTCTGGGAAATGGACGCCGAGTTGCGCTTCACCCGCCTGACCGGGGCCACCACCCTGAGCGAGCCGGAGATCCGCGACTGGGTCATCGGCCGCCGCCGCCAGGACCTGTTCGACCCGGTCAACGAGCCCGCGCGGATCGCCGAGCATCTGGCCGATCTGGAGGCGCGGCGGCCGTTCAAGAACTTCCTCTACCGCACCGGTCCGCAGACCGGCCGGTCGCGCTGGTTCCAGGTGTCGGGCAAGCCGATCTTCGCCGACGACGGGCGCTTCCTCGGCTACCGCGGCACCGGCACCGACGTCACCGACCGCATCGAGGCGGAAGAGCGCGTCACCTCGGCCGAGCGCAAGCTCTACACCGCCATCGCCGCCATCTCGGAAGGCTTCGCGCTGTTCGACGCCGAGGACCGGCTGGTGCTGTGCAACGACCGCTACCGCCAGATGTACGGCGGCGTCGCCCACATGCTGGAGCCCGGCGTCTCGTTCCCCGCCATGGTGGAGGAAGCGGTGCGCCTCGGCCTGTTCGCCCAGTCCGGCGAGGATCTGGAGCGCTGGGTGACGCGCCGCCTCGCCGAGCACCGCGACCCCTCCGGCCGGCCGTTCCTGCAGCGCCTCGCCGACGGGCGATGGATCCAGAGCGTGGAGCGCCGCACGCCCGACGGCGGCGTGGTCGGCACCCGCGTCGACGTCACCGACCTGAAGACCGCCCAGGCGGCGCTGGAACGGCTGGCGCGGCGCAACGAGCTGATCCTCAATTCCGTCGCCGACGGCATCTTCGGCCTCGACACCGCCGGCCACTGCATCTTCGTCAACCGCGCCGGCGCCGGGCTGCTCGGGTTCCAGCCGGTGGAGCTGGTGGGCGTGCCGCTGCACCCGCTGATCCACTACAAGACCGCCGACGGCGGCTACCTGCCGCCCGATGCGAGCCCGCTGGTGGCGGCGGCACGCGACGGGGTGGCGCGGCTGGTGGAGGACGACGTCTTCTGGAAGAAGGACGGCAGCGCCCTCGACGTCGCCTACACGGTCGCCCCCATCGCCGACGACGGGGTCATCTCGGGCGCCGTGGTGGCCTTCCGCGACATCACGGAGCGCAAGCGCATCGACCGCCAGCTGCGCGACGCCAAGGAGGAGGCGGAGGCCGGCGCGCGCGCCAAGTCGCAGTTCCTCGCCACCATCAGCCACGAGATCCGCACGCCCATGAACGGCGTCATCGGCATGACCGGGCTGCTGCTCGACACGCCGCTCGACGGCCAGCAGCGCCGTTTCGCCGAGACCATCCGGGAAAGCGCCGATGCGCTGCTCGCCATCCTCAACGACGTGCTCGACTTCTCCAAGATGGAGGCCGGGCGCCTGGAGCTGGAGGAAAGCGAGTTCGAGCTGCTGCCGCTGGTGGAGAGCGTGGTGGAGATCCTGGCGCCGCGCGCCCTCACCCGCATGGTCGACATCGCCGCCCACGTGGCGCCGGGGGTGGCCGGGCGGTGGCGCGGCGACCCCGGGCGGCTGCGCCAGATCCTGCTCAACCTGGTCGGCAACGCGGTGAAGTTCACCGAACGGGGCGCCGTGACCCTGACGGTGGAAGCCGAACCCGAGGCCGGCGGCATCGCCGTCCGCGTCGCCGACACCGGCCGCGGCATCGCCGAGGACGTGCTGCCGCACCTCTTCCAGGAGTTCAACCAGGGCGAGTCGGGCGTGGCACGCCAGTTCGGCGGCACCGGCCTCGGCCTCGCCATCAGCCGGCGCCTCGCCGAGGCCATGGGCGGGCGCATCGCCGTCGAAAGCCGGCTCGGCGAAGGCAGCGTGTTCACGGTGGTGGTGCCGCTGTGCGCCGGCGAGCCGGCGGCAACGCCTCCCGCCGCGCTGGCAGAGGTGCGCGTGCTGCTCATCGCCGCGCCCGGCCCGGCCCGCGACCTCGCCACCCGCCACCTGCGCAGCGCCGGCGCCGCCGTCGCGCTGGCCGGATCGGCCGACGAGGGGATCGAGCGGCTGCGCGAACGCACCGTCTTCACGGGCGATTGCGGCACCCGCTTCGATCTGGTGGTGGTGGACGGCGCCCTGCCCGACGGCAGCGCCCTGCCCGGCCGCATCAAGGCGGAACCCTGCTGGGCCGGCCTCAAGGTGCTGCTGCTCGGCGGCTTCGGCGGCACCTCCCGCGTCGCCCGGCGGGAGACCGACGCCCTGGTCGGCCGCCCCATCCGCCAGAGCGTCTTCCTGCGCCTCGCCGCCGCCGCCCTGGCCGGCGACCGCACCGCCGTCGCCGCCGTAGCGAGTGGGGAAGCCGCCGATGCCGCCCGCGTCCTGCCCGACCCGGTGGAAGCGACCCAGCGCCTGCGCATCCTGGTGGCCGAGGACAACCACGTGAACCAGCAGGTCGCCCAGCGCATCCTGGAGCGCCTGGGCCATCACGTCGACGTGGTGGGCAACGGGCTGGAGGCGGTGGAGGCCGTGCGCGCCCTGCCCTACGACCTGGTGTTCATGGACATGCAGATGCCCGAGATGGACGGGCTGGAGGCCACCCGCCGCATCCGCGGCCTGGCCGGCGAGGTCGCCGCCATCCCCATCGTCGCCATGACCGCCAACGCCCTGCCGAGCGACCGCGAGCGCTGCCTCGCCGCCGGCATGACCGACTACGTGTCCAAGCCGGTGAACGCCGGTCGTCTCGCCGAGGTCATCACCCGCGTCGCCGCCGCCCCCGTCGCCCGCGTCGACTGGGAACCGCCGACCGCCGGTGAAGCCCCGGCCGCCCCCGGCGACGACGACGCCCTGCTGCTCGATCATGCGGCTTTGGTCGAACTGGAACAGCAACTTCCTGCGGAACTGGTACGGGACTTGCTGATAACCTGTTTGTCGGAGGCCGAGGCCTTCGCCGCCACGATCACGTCGGGCGCATCGACCGGGGACCTGGACCAGGTGGAGTACGCGGCGCACAGCCTGAAAGGCAGCGCCGCCAACTTCGGACTGAGGGCTCTGGCGGGTGTCGCGCACCGGCTGCAGACGGCGGCGGCGGCCGGACCGGCGGACGTCATTCCGCACCTCGTGGCGGAATTGCATCGCACTCTGCAACGCACCCGGGCCTCGGTGGAGGAGAGACTCCACGACGCCTGACACAGGAGACGGTCCCGTGCATCGCATCGTCATCGTCGACGACAGTCTCGTCAGCGGCCTCCTGCTGAAGCATCTGCTGAACCGCGTACCCGGCCTGCGGGCGGATTCCTTCCAGGACCCGCTCGACGCCCTGGCCAGTTGCGCCACCATGCCGCCCGCCGCGGTGGTCACCGACTACAAGATGCCGAACCTCGACGGCCTGACCTTCATGGAGGCCCTGCGCCTGCTGCCCGGCTGCGCCGACGTGCCGCTGGTGATGGTGACCGGCGAGCAGGGCGTGCGCGAGCGGGCGCTGCACCTGGGCGTGTCCGCCGTGCTGGGCAAGCCGGTGGAGCCGGCCTTCATCCAGGAGACGGTGGTGCGCCTGCTCGGCCTCGATCAGGTCGCCAAGGCCTCGTAAGGCACCACGATGGCCGAACTGTTCGCCGCCGCCCCGCATCCCGCCGCTCCGGCAGCACAGGACGCCTTCGCGGCCGACTACGCCGCCGCCCGCAGCCGCTTTCTGGCGGCCGCGGCGACGGCGGAGGCGGCCGTCGAGAGCTTCGCCCACCCGCTGACCGGCCCCTCCGGCGAGGCGCTGGCGACGGACACGGCATGGCTCGGACCCGCCGACGCCGGCCGCGTGCTGGTGCTGCAGAGTGCCACCCACGGCGTCGAGGGCTTCTGCGGCGCCGGCATCCAGACCGACCTGCTGCGTGCCGCCCCGGCGCCGCGCCTGCCGCCGGACACGGCCCTGCTGCTGATCCACGCCCTCAACCCGCACGGCTTCGCCTGGCTGCGCCGGGTGAACGAGGACGGCGTCGACCTCAATCGCAACTTCGTGGATTTCGCCGGCCCCCTGCCCGCCAACGCGGGATACGAGGCGCTCGCCGATGCCCTGGTGCCGCCGGCCACCGACGCCGCGACGCTCGCCGCCGCCGACGCCGCGCTGGCCGCCTATGCCGCCGACCACGGCCAGCGGGCGCTGGAGGAGGTGGTCACCGCCGGCCAGCACACCCATGCCGATGGACTGTTCCACGGCGGCACGGGCCCGACGTGGTCGCGGCGGACCCTGGAGAGCATCCTCGCCCGCCACCGCATGGCCGAACGCCGGTCGGTGGCGGTGATCGACCTGCACACCGGCCTCGGTCCTTACGGCTATGGGGAGCTGATCTGCGACCATCCGCCGGGCAGCGCGGCGGTGGCGCGGGCACGGGCGTGGTGGGGCGTGTCGGTGACCGAGCCGCTGCTCGGCACGTCGTCGTCGGGGGCGAAGACCGGGCTGGTGGACTACGCCTGGCACGCCGTCGGACCGCAGGTGGTATTCGTGACGCTGGAGGTGGGCACCTTCCCCACCGGCCGGATGTTCGAGGTGCTGCGCGCCGACCATGTCCTGCACCGGACCGGAGCCGTCGACTGGCAGGCGCCGGAGACGCGGCGCATAAAGGCGGCGCTGCGCCGCCATTTCTATCCGGACGCCGACGACTGGCGGGAGCAGGTGCTGTGGCGCTCCCGCCAGGTCGTGCGTCAGGCGCTGGCCGGCCTCGTCGCGGCCGGCTGACGGCGCGTCAGGCCGCCGTGGCGGGCGTCGCGTCCAGGGTGCAGATGGCTTCCGGATCGTCCAGGCGCAGCACCATGCTGGCGGTCAGGAAGAACTCGTGGTGGATGCCGTCGGTGCCGACGTAGCCGGCCATGAGGTCCTGGCCGAGGATGATGGGCCCGACGCGCTCGTCGACCACCACGCCGCCCTCGATTGGGGCCTTGAAGATGCCGGCGGTGCAGACGCGCTTCAGGTGCTCCAGCTGCAGCAGGTCGGAGCCCTCGTAGCGGCGGAACAGCTGGTTGTAGAGCGCCGGCGACAGCGCCATGGCGTAAGGACCGGGGAAGCCGCCGTCGTCGAGCAGCGTGACGGCCTTCACCACGTCTTCCAGCGCCCGGTCCACCTGGGTCCAGTCGCCGGCGGTGAGGGTGCGGCGGCCGGTGGCGGTCAACAGGCCTTCCAGCCCGAAATCCTTGTTGCCGTAGTAGACGAACTCGTCCTCGCGGCGCGCCATGGCCTCGGCGGCGTCTTCCACCGGCGCGAGGCTGAGCGGCTGCCCGTATTCGGTGGCGGCCACCAGGCGGCGCGTGGAGATGCGGAACCGCTTGCGCAGCATGGGGATGGAGACGGCGCGGCTGACCACGGCACCGGCCTCGTCGTCGCCGACCTGGCGGCAGAAGCCGTCGTTGCCGACCTCGATGTTGGTCAGGCCGGGACCGTAGGGGCCTTCCACCTCCAGGAAGCGGCGGCCGGTGAGCATGGCCGCGGCGGCCTCGGTGGCGGCTTCGTCGATGGTCTCCCACAGGTCCGCGCCGAAGGGAGCCAGTTTGCGGTTGAGCATGTCCATGACGTCAGCCCTTCTTGCCCTTGAGCGATCCGATGGTCTTCCGGCGGCCCGAGGGGGCGGGTGACGGCGGTTTGGTCGCGTCGGCGTCGAGCCCCACGTCCTCCGGGGCTTCCTCGTGCTCGGCGCCTTCCTCCACCGCCATGATCGGCTTGCCGTCGGTGAAGAGGTAGGTGCGGAACTGTTCGTCGACGTCGGCGTCGTACCGGCGCAGCCACTCGAGCGCCATGGCGGCGTGCTCGATCTCCTCGCGCATGTTGTGCAGCAGGATCTCGCGCAGTTCCTCGTCTTCGCAGTCGTCGGCGCGCTGGCGGTACCAGTCCACCGCCTCCAGTTCTTCCATGATGGAGACGATGGCGTGGTGAATGGTCAGTGTGCGCCGCGACAGTCGCTCGCGCGGCGCGTGAAGGCTTTCGCTGCCCATGGAACCCCCTGAGGATGGGAACGGATCGGCGCAGGCGGGCTCGGCCGCCGCGACCGGTTCTGGAACGCATCGGTGGTAGAGCCGGTTGCAGTGCGGCCGTGTTTTGCTACCGCATGAACTGCCCGCGCAGGCGGTCGAGCATGGCCCCGACCTGGCCCTCGTTATAGGCCTTGGTGAAGAACGACAGCATGGCGTCGGGCATGGGCACGGCGGCGCCGTAGTCCAGGTGCACGGCCACACGGGTGGCGTTGTCGCCTTCCGGCTCGAAGGTCCAGGTGAAGGTCGCCGGGCTCGGGCCGGTCAGGCGGTAGACGACGCGGCGGTTGCGCTCGCTCTCGGCGATCTCGACGGAGCCGCGGACGGGCATGCCCTGCATCTCGTAGGTGTACTCGACGCGGGCTTCCTTGTCCTTGTCCTTGCCGCCCGGCTTGTCGGCGAGGTCGCCGTGCTTCTGCATGCCGGGGGTCAGCTCGATGAGGCGGACGCTGGCGTCCATGTAGCGGTAGACTTCTTCGACCGACGCCGGAACGGTGATGCTTTCGCGGATCTCGACCATGGGGTCCTCCGGGTTGAGGGGGTCCATGGAGGAAACGCGGGGGCCGGGCGGGACGATGCCGGTCCGCGGTCCTGGCCCGCGCCATGCCTTCGCCACAGGTCAAGACTGGTTTTTGCCGCCGTCGTTCGGTACACAGCCCGACACCCGATCCCTTCCGCGCCTCAACCGCAGTGAGAAGCCCCGCGTGACCCGTTCCATCTCCCAGATCATCGCCGCCGACCTCGGCGTGCGCGAGGCCCAGGTGGCCGCCACCATCGAGCTGCTCGACGGCGGCGCCACCGTTCCCTTCGTCGCCCGCTACCGCAAGGAGGCCACCGGCGGCCTCGACGACACCCAGCTGCGCACCCTCGACGAGCGGCTGCGCTACCTGCGGGAGATGGAGGAACGCCGCGGCGCCATCCTCAAGTCCATCGAGGAACAGGGCAAGCTGACCCCCGAGCTGAAGGGGCAGATCGACGCCGCCGACAGCAAGGCGCGCCTGGAAGACCTCTACCTGCCCTACCGCCCCAAGCGCCGCACCAAGGCCATGATCGCCCGCGAGCAGGGCCTGGAGCCGCTGGCCGACGGCCTGCTCGCCGATCCGACCCAGACCCCCGAGACGGTGGCGGCGCAGTACGTCGATGCCGAGAAGGGCGTCGAGGACGTCAAGGCCGCCCTGGAAGGCGCTCGCCAGATCCTCATGGAGCGCTTCGCCGAAGACGCCGAACTGGTCGGCTCCCTGCGCGAGGAGGTGTGGACCACCGGCCGCCTGAAGTCGCGCGTGGTCGAGGGCAAGGAGCGCGAGGGCGCCAAGTTCTCCGACTACTTCGACTGGGGCGAGCCCATCGCCAAGATCCCGTCGCACCGCGCGCTCGCCATGTTCCGCGGCCGCAAGGAAGAGGTGCTGCAGATCGCCCTGTCGGTGGAGGATGCCGACGGCGGCCCCGGCCGGGCGCACTTCGAGGACAAGGTCGCCCGCCGCTTCGGCATCGTCGACCAGGGCCGCCCGGCCGACGGCTGGCTGACCGACTGCGCCCGCTGGGCGTGGCGGGTGAAGATCAGCCTGCACATCGAACTCGACCTCATGGGCCGCCTGTTCGAAGCCGCCGAGGAAGAGGCCATCAAGGTCTTCGCCGGCAACCTGCGCGACCTGCTGCTGGCCGCCCCCGGCGGCATGCGCCCGACGCTCGCCCTCGACCCCGGCTTCCGCACCGGCGTGAAGGTGGCCGTCATCGACCAGACCGGCAAGCTGCTGGAGACGGCGACCATCTACCCGCACGAGCCGGCCAAGAAGTGGGACGAGTCGCTCGCCATCCTCGCCGCCCTGTGCGGCCGCCACGGGGTCGAGCTGGTGGCCATCGGCAACGGCACCGCCAGCCGCGAAACCGACCGCCTCGCTGCCGACCTGATGAAGCAATTCCCGCAGCTGAAGCTCACCAAGGTGATGGTGTCGGAGGCCGGCGCCTCGGTCTATTCGGCGTCGGAGTTCGCGGCCAAGGAATTCCCGCAGCTGGACGTGTCCTTGCGCGGTGCCGTCTCCATCGGCCGCCGCCTGCAGGACCCGCTGGCCGAGCTGGTGAAGATCGACCCCAAGAGCATCGGCGTCGGCCAGTACCAGCACGACGTCGGCCAGACCAAGCTGGCCCGCGCCCTGGATGCGGTGGTGGAAGACTGCGTGAACGGCGTCGGCGTCGACGTCAACACGGCCTCCATCCCCCTGCTCGCCCGCGTCTCGGGCCTCGGCGAGAGCCTGGCGCGCAACATCGTCGCCTGGCGCGACGAGAACGGCGCCTTCACCGGCCGCAAGCAGTTCAAGGACGTGCCGCGCCTCGGCCCCAAGGCCTTCGAGCAGGCCGCCGGCTTCCTGCGCGTCATGAACGGCGACGACCCGCTCGACCGCTCCGCCGTCCACCCGGAAGCCTACCCGGTCGTGCGCCGCATCGTCGAGGCCACGGGCACCCCGGTGAAGGAGCTGATCGGCAACGCCAGGCTGCTGCGCTCCCTCGACCCCGAGCGATTCACCGACGAGCAGTTCGGCGTGCCGACCGTCGCCGACATCCTGAAGGAGCTGGAGAAGCCGGGCCGCGACCCGCGTCCCGAGTTCCGCGCCGCCGAGTTCAAGGAGGGCGTGGAGAAGGTCAGCGACCTCAAGCCGGGCATGATCCTGGAAGGCGTCGTCTCCAACGTCGCCAACTTCGGCGCCTTCGTCGACGTCGGAGTCCATCAGGACGGCCTCGTCCACGTGTCCGCCCTGGCCGACCGCTTCGTGAAGGACCCGCGCGAGGTGGTGAAGCCGGGTGATATCGTAAAGGTGAAGGTCCTGGAGGTCGACCTGGAGCGCAAGCGCATCAGCCTGACCATGCGCATGTCCGACGAACCCGGTGCGGAACGCAAGCCGGGCGGCGGCGCCGAGAAGACGGAGCGTAATCGCGGCCCGCGGCCGTCGGGCGGCAATCGTCGCGACGGCGGACGCGACCAAAAGCCCAGTGCGCCGCAGGGTGTATTCGGTGGTGCTCTTGCCGAAGCCTTCGCCAAGGCGGGCATGAAGAAGAAGTAACCCGGCCGTTTACCTCTTCGTCATTTCGACGAAGGTGGATGGTGCAGCGCAGTATTCCCCTTTTTATTTAGAGCCTTTCCCGGCTAGGGGAATATCCGCTACGGTAGGTCCAACGGGGTCCCTCGCCGGGACCCCGTATCCTTCCTCAACTGCACCGGAGGCGTGAATGTCCACGCCTGACACCCTGCATATCCGTTGCGGGTCGGACATCCGGGAGAAGCTGGTCGCCGGCGGTGTCGTCGGCGACTACCTGGAGTTCTCGGACCCCGTCTGCCAGGGCCCGCTGCCGCCGGGCATGGTCGACTCCGGCGACGCCCTCATCGAACGCCGCGCCCACTTCATCACCCGCGAATACGGCATGCCCTTCGGGGAAGCCCGCCGCAAGCTGCTGGCCGAGTGGCAGGGGCTGAAGGACGCGCGCGAGCGCGACCGCCTGCTGCTGTGGTTCGAGCACGACCTCTACGACCAGGCCTGCCTCATCCGGCTGCTGGCGTGGTTCCGCCGAAACCCGCGACGGACCGGCGGCGAGATGGCGCTGGTGACGCTCGACCGCCACCCGGCGGTGGACCGCTTCATCGGCCTCGGCCAGCTGGCCCCCGCCGATCTGGCGGAGCTGGTGCCGACGGCCGAGCCGGTGACCGCCGCCATGCTGCGGGCCGCCGCCGACGCCTGGGGCGCCTTCCGCTCGCCGGACCCGGAGGAGATCTGCGCCCTGGCGGAGACGGGAACGCCGGACCTGCCGTTCCTGGCCCCTGCCCTGCGCCGCCACTTGCAGGAACTGCCGTGGACCAGCGACGGCCTGTCGCTGACCGAGCGCCTGACTCTGCGGGCGGCGGCCTACCGCCCGTCGCCGGTGGCCGACCTGTTCCGCGCCGTGCAGGACATCGACCCGCAGCCCTTCCTCGGCGGGCTCATGTTCGAGGCGGTGGCGCGGCGGCTGGAGAACGCCCCGCGCCCGGCGCTCGCCCGCGACGGCGACGGCCGGCTCGCGCCGACCCGCCACGGCGAGGCCCTGCTCGCCGGTGTGGCCGACTGGCTCGACTGGAACACGCCGGAGCACTGGGTGGGCGCCGTCGACCTCGCCAACGACCAGCCGGCCTGGCGGTGGGACGAAGACGCCGGCACCGTGGTGCGCTGACTGGATCGGGCGCGGCGGCGGCTTTCCATCTCCGCCGCCGCGCCCGGATCGTCACGCCTCGCCGCGGTCGAAATCGTTGGTGATGCAGCGCAGTGCCCCGGCCATGGCCGTGAAGACCTGGAAGTCGGGCATCAGCGTCACCTCGAAGCCGCGCTCCTGCCAGATCTGCACGTTGGCCTGCTCCACCTGCTGCAGCGCCTGCTGCCAGATGCCGTGGGCGAAGCTCGGCAGCCAGACGCGGCGGCCGGTCTCGTCCACCTGCACCAGGGCGTTGTTGTAGGCCGCGTAGTACCAGGTCCGCAGCTTCTCGACCGGGTCGTCCTGGTAGATCAGCGGCATGGGGTTGCGGTGGACGATGAAGCCCATCTCCTGCAACTGCGTCTGCAAGGCGTCGAAGGCCTCGGCCTGGGCTTCCGGCGGCGTCTGCATCTGCCCGGTCATGATGTACGCGGCCTGGGTCGGGCTGCCGAGCAGGACGTGGTAGCCGTCGTCCTCCCGCCCCATGAGGGTGAGGAACATGTCGATGTGGAACACCGGCTGCTGCGCGCCGGGGTCGTTGCCGTAGTAGAAGATCTGCTCCCACTCTTCGCCGTTATGCTCGAAGGGGACTTCTTCCTGCTCGGGCATGTCGGGCAGGCCGAGCCAGTGGAGCGCCCGGTCCACGCCGACGATGTACTGCTGGAACAGCAGGTCCACCAGTTCCTCCGGCGTCGTCGGCGGCTGCGGCTGCGGCAGGCCGCCCGTCCCCAGCATGTCGAGGGTGCGCTGGCGCTCGTTGGCGCCGAGGATGCAGAAGTCGTCACCCGCCAGCACGTTGCCGCCGTCGAAGTAGAGCGGCGTCGGATAGGCGGCGATGCCGGGCACCGGGGCCGCCACCATCTGCGCGACGATCTGGGTATCGGGATGGTCCCCCGACGGCTCGGGCTGCGCCAGGTGGATGGTGGCGTCGCCGTCGGTGGTGACAGCGACGAAGGGGTCGCGCGCCCAGGCCGTGAAATCGGCGTCGAACACGATCTGCTGCACCCGCGCCTGCATGTTCAACTGCTGCACCCAGCCCTCCACCAGCGCCTGCACGGCCGGATTGACGACGATCACGAAGCTGGTGGTCGCCGGCATCTCGACCAGGATGGCGCGGTAGACGGCCTGCATCTGCAGGTTCTGGGCGACGTCGGCGGCGATGGTGAGCAGCAGGCGGCGGATGGGGCCGGTGACGCTGGAACTCGCCTTCGGGTGCGGCAAGGGCGCCGGCGCCTTGGCGGTGGAGGAGCCGGAGGTGGGGGTGGTGGGGCTGGACGGCGAGCCGGTCATGGGAGAAGTCTCCGCAGGAGTGACGATGCCGCCACCCTGCCCGAGCCCTCCGCCGCCCGCCCCTGCCCTACGGCAGGGCCGCGCTCAGTCCGCTGCCGGGCACGGCCACAGCCGCACCGGCGTGATGGCGTCCGCCGGCCGCCCCGCCCAGGCGGCGACCGGCGCGCACCGCTCACCGGCGCAGAGCGTCATGGGACCGGTGAAGTCGCTGTCGGGGATCACGATGTCCGTCACCGTGCGGTCGGGCGCGTAGACGTACCAGCCGTCGACCAGGCGGGCCTCCGGCGGCGGCTCCATGCCGGCGCCGGTGCCCTGCACCGCCGCCTCGGTCAGCCGCAGGCCGCGGGGCGCGAGGACATAGGCCTCGCGCCAGACGATCTTCTCGACGGAATGGGTCCAGGTCAGCGTGAAGGCCGGCTCCGGCACCACCGCCGCCGGGGCGGTGGTGCCGAGCAGGCCGATGCAGAGGGCGGCCGCGGCCACGCTCATGCCGGCGCGGCGGGCGTGGCGCGACGGCGGCGGACGAACACCTGGAAGGCGATGAACGACAGCGCCAGGGCGAAGCCGATCTCGTCCGTGACGGGCAGCGCCACCACCAGCGTGAAGGCGGCCGCCACGGCCCACAGGCGCTCCCACCACGCCAGCGGCGTGAACAGGTGCCCGATGGAGGCCGCACCCCACAGGCCGACGGAAATGACGGCCTTCAGGATGATGTAGGCGACCGCCGGCCAATAGCCGATGGCCTCGGCCATGGGGCCGCCGTCCTGCAGCATGAGCGCCGGGGTGTAGACCGCCATGTAGGGCACGACGAAGCCCGCCACGGCGATGCGCAGGCACTGCATCCCGATCCTCAACCCCGATGCCTTGGCGATGGGCGACGCGGCGAAAGCGGCCAGCGCGACGGGCGGCGTCAGGTCGGCCAGGATGCCGAAGTAGAACACGAACATGTGGCTGACGATCAGCGGCACGCCCAGGTTCTCCAACGCCGGCCCGACGAGGGAGCTGGTGATGATGTAGTTGGGGATGGTCGGGATGCCCATGCCGAGCACCAGGCAGGCGAGCATGGTCAGCACCAGCGACAGGAACAGGTTGCTCTCGCCGACCTCGACGATGACGCGGGTGAAGTTGGTGGCCGCGCCCGTCAGGGTCATGGTGCCGATGATGACGCCGACCAGCGCGCAGGCGACCGCCACCGGCAGGGCGTTGCGGGCGCCCTCGCCGAGGGCCTCCAGGCAGACCTGCAGGGTGCGCTTGCCGCCCTTCACCAGCGCCAGGCCGCCGACCAGCACGGCGGAGGTGCCGAGCAGCATCTCGGGCAGCAGGTTGTTGTCGTAGGCGAGCCAGCCGACGATGCCGATGACGACCCAGAACACGTAGCGCAGCGCCATGGCCCGGAAGCGCAGCGACAGCGCCGAACCCATGATGATGATCGCCGTGAAGCCGAGGCCGACGGTGCCGGCGAACAGCGGCGTGAAGCCGGCGAACAGCAGGAACACCAGCACCGCCAGCGGCAGCAGCAGGTACCAGCCGGCGGCGACGGCCTTGCGCACGTTGGGCAGCTCGTCCTTGGGCAGGCCCTTCAGGCCGAGGCGCCCGGCCTCCAGGTGGACCATCCAGAAGGCGGTGCCGAAGTAGAGAATGGCCGGGATGATGGCGGCCTTGATGATCTCCACGTAGGGCATGTTCAGGGTTTCGGCCATGATGAAGGCGACGGCGCCCATCACCGGCGGCATGATCTGGCCGCCCATGCTGGCGGTCGCCTCGACGGCGCCGGCGAAGGCCGGCTTGAAGCCGGAGCGCTTCATCATGGGGATGGTGAACTGGCCGGTGGTCACCACGTTGGCGACGCCCGAGCCGTTCACCGTGCCCATGAGGGCCGAGCTGACCACCGCCACCTTGGCCGGACCGCCCTGGGTGTGGCCGACGGAGCCGATGGAGATGTCGGTGAACAGCTTGATGATGCCGGCGCGCTCGAGGAACGAGCCGAAGACGATGAACAGGAAGATGTAGGTGGCCGACACGTAGGTCGGGATGCCGTAGATGCCCTCGGTGCCGAGGAACATCTGGTCCACCACCTGCTCGAAGGCATAGCCGCGGTGGTTCAGCGGGCTCGGCAGGTACTGCCCGAGCAGGGCATAGGCCAGAAACAGGGCGCAGATGGTGGGCAGGGCGATGCCCATGACCCGCCGCGCCGCCTCGAACACCAGCACCACGGTGATGCAGCCGACGATGATGTCGGTGGTGTTGGGGTCGCCGGCGCGCCAGATGATGTCGGCCTCGAAGACCCAGTGGTAGAACGCGAGCCCCATGCCGAGAACGCCGAGCAAGGCGTCCGACCAGAACCGGATGCCGGTGCTGGTGCGCATGCGCGCCGTCAGCAGGAAGGTCAGCAGCAGGACGAAGCCGACGTGGATCGACCGCACGATGATGGTGCTTTCGGCGATCAGGCCGGCGGCGGTGAGGATCTGCCAGGCCGAGAAGGCGATGGCGATGGCGAAGACCAGCTTGCCGAGCAGCGTGTCGCGCTCGCCCAGGCTGATGTGCATGACGCCGGCGTCGGCCTCCCGCTCGGCGGGGGTGACGGGCTCGGGGTGGCTCCCGGTGGACATGGACGGGTCTCTATCTCGGCGGAGTGCGGGAAGACGAAGCGTCGAGGATGCGGCGGCCGCCGGCGTCGCTCAGCAGCGGCAACCGGCGGCGAGCCGAAAGCAGCAGGCGGCGGTCCGTTGCCGGGCCGCCGCCGCCGTTCGTGTGGAGCCCGCGGGGCCTCAGAGGGCGCCCTGCTCCTTGTAGTACTTCTCGGCGCCCGGGTGCAGCGGCAGCGGCATGCCCTTGGCGGCGGTCTTCAGGTCGATGCCCTGGGCGGCGGAGTGCGCCGAGACCAGCTGGTCCTTCTTCTCGAACATCTGCTTGGTCATCTCGTAGACCACGTCGTCGGACAGGCCTTCGCGGGTGACCAGGAAGTTGATGATGGCGACGGTCGGGGTGTCCTTGTCGACGCCGTTGTAGGTGCCGGCCGGAACCTTTTCCGAGATGAACACCGGCTCGCCGATCTTCTCGACCACCTCGGGCGGGACTTCGACGATGGTGATGTCGGTGGTGGAGGCGAGGTCGCGGATGGCCGACACGCCAAGGCCGGCGGACAGCAGCGTGGCGTCCAGCTGGCGGTTCTTCATCAGTTCGACGCTCTCGCCGAACGGCAGGTACTCGACCTTGCCGAAGTCGTCGTAGGTCATGCCGGCGGCGCCGAACACCTTGCGGGCGTTCAGCTCGGTGCCCGACTTGGGCGCACCGACGGACACGCGCTTGCCCTTCAGGTCGGCCAGCGTGGCGATGCCGCTGTCCTTGCGGGCGACGATCTGGATGAAGTTGGGGTAGACGGCGGCGAGGCCGCGGATCTTGTCCAGCTTCTGGCGGAAGCCCGCCTCCTCGTTGCCGGCCCAGGCGTCGGCGACGGAGTCACCGAGGGCGAAGGCCACTTCGCCGCGTTCCTGCTGCAGCAGGTTCAGGTTCTCCACCGACGCCTTGGTGGACTGCACGCTGGTGCGCACGTCGGGAATGGAATCGGCATAGAGCTTCGACAGCGCGACGCCCAGCGGGTAGTAGACACCCGAGGTGCCGCCGGTGAGCACGGTGACGAACTGCTCGGCGTGCGCCATCGGCGCCGCGACCATGCTCGCGACGGCGAAGGCTGCCGCCACAATAGTCTTCTTCATGAAAAATTCCTCCCGGTAATGAATGCGGCTATGTCTTCGGCTTCCCACGGCCGGTGATACCAGAGCCCGGAAGTGGACTATAAGCCCTTGAAGGGCGTGCGCCAACCGCCGAGCGCGCCCGAGCATCTGCCAGACGGCGCCGCGAATTTCTTCCAGAGCAGCAGGCGCGGCAACTTTCTTTCTGCTTTTCCACCACTGAGGGCAAGCGTTACGCAGGCAATGAACCGCAAGTAGCCGCATGGCGACGTTTATGCGTAAATTTGTTTGATCGGGCCAAGTCCTGGGGAGCCACTCGGGCTTCGGATCGTTGGGATGGACAGAGGGCAACGAGGCCCCCGCACCAATCACGACGAAGGAGTGTTTCATGCGCACGTTCACGACGGCGGCCGCCGTGGTCGCGCTGATGACTGCCGTGCCCGCGGTTGCGCAGCAGACTCAGGCCACCCAGCCCCAGGCCCAGCAGCAGTCCCAGAGCGGGCAGCAGCAGAAACAGGGCGAGATGAGCCAGCAGGACCGGAAGTTCGCCAAGGAAGCCGCCACCGGCAACATGATGGAAGTGCAGCTCGGCGAATTGGCCCAGAAGCAGGGCCAGAACGATCAGGTGAAGCAGTTCGGCGAGCGCATGGCCCAGGAGCACGGCAAGGCGCAGGACAAGCTGAAGCAGATCCTGCAGCAGGCCAAGGCCGAGGTGCCGCAGCAGCTGCCGCAGGACGCCCAGCAGAAGGTCGACCGCCTGACGCAGCAGAAGGGCGAGCAGTTCGACCGCGCCTACATGGAAATGATGGTCAAGGACCACGAGAAGGACCTGCAGGCCTATCGCCAGTACACCAAGCAGGGGCAGTTCCAGGCGCTGGTGACCTACGCCGACCAGACGACGCCGATCCTGGAGCAGCACTATCAGCAGGCCCAGGACGTCGCCAAGCAGGTGGGCGCCCAGGTCCAGGCCTCCAGCGGCCAGTCGCAGGGCAAGTCGTCCCAGCAGCAGGCCATGGCCAATGATCCGGGAACCGAGGTGGTGGTCGACCAGGGCGCGACCGACGTCGGCGTGCAGCAGCCGGCGCCGAACGTGACGGTGGTCGATCCCGAGCCGCAGGTAACGGTCCAGACGCCGGAGCCGCAGGTCAGCGTCGACATGCCGAAGCCGGAGGTCGAGATCGATCAGGCGAAGCCCGACGTCAACGTCCAGAAGCAGGGCCAGGCCGACGTGACGATCGTCGAGCGCGACACCCAGCAGACGCAGCAGACTGCGCAGCAGCCGCAGACGCAGGAGCGAAGCCAGCCGCAGCCCCTCACCGACGACGACCGCTCCGTCGAGCCCGGCACCGACACCACTGCGCTGGACATCCAGCAGGACGAGATCGAGCGTCAGCGCGAGCGCACGGCCCTGGAGACCGGCCAGCCGCAGACCGCCCAGATGGGCCAGGCCTCCAACCTGCAGGATCTGGTGGGGGCCGCCGTCTACGGCGAGACCGGCGAGCAGGTCGGCGAAATCTCCGACGTGCTGATGAACCAGCAGGGCGAGGCCGAGCGCGTCGTCATCGACCGCGGCGGCTTCCTCGGCATCGGCGAGAAGACCATCGCCATCGACATGGACGACCTGACCGTCGCCCAGGACCGCGTGCAGGTCAACATGACCGACCAGCAGATCTCCGAACTTCCCGAATGGGAAGGCCCCGGCAACTGAGCCGCGGTGATCCGCGCGGGAGAAGGCCGGCATTCAGTGCCGGCCTTTTTCTTGCGCGGTCTTGATGCTGCTCCTGTGGCTGCCGTGGTCCCAGCGGTGTCGGAACGAAAACTTCTTCGTGTCCGTGCCGCCAGGACTGCACGCCGGGCGTTATGAAGGCGAATGTGGAACCTGATGCAGGAGACACGCTATGCGCAAGTTCACCACCGCGGCGGCCGCGGTCGCCCTCATGGCCCTGTCGCCGGCCGCCTTCGCCGCCGACGCGACGCAGACCGAGTCCAAGGTCGAGCAGAAAGCCGAAGAGGCGGGCGCCGCCGTCGAGCAGAAGGCCGAAGAGGCCGCCGGCGAAGTCAAGCAGGAGGCTCAGGAAGCCAAGGAAGAGGTGAAGCAGGAAGCCGAGCAGGCCGACGCCGATGCCCCGCCGCCGCCCGCCGACCCGCAGCAGGGCGAGACCGCCGCCGTGACCGACACATCCGACATGAAGGACGTGGTCGGCATGGACGTCATCGGCCAGGACGGCGAGAAGGTCGGCGAAGTCTCCGACGTGCTGGTCGGCAAGGACGGCATGATGCAGAGCATCGTCGTCAACCAGGGCGGCTTCCTCGGCATCGGCGAGAAGAGCATCGCGCTGGAGCTGTCGGCGGTCGACATCCAGGACGACGGCGTGCACGTCGACATGACCAACGACCAGCTGTCGCAGCTGCCCGAGTGGGAGCCGGAGCCGACCGAACCGCAGCAGCCCGAAACGGCGCAGATGCCGGCCGGCGGCGCGGGTACGCCCACCGGTGGCACGGCGGGCGGCAGCACCATGGGCGGCAGCACCATGGGCGGCGGCACGGCGCCGCAGTAAGCCCCCTTCCCGCTTCGCTCCACAAGAAGAAGGCCGGTGTCCCGCGCGGGACACCGGCCTTTTCCGTCGTACCTTGCGGCCGAAGGCTTACTTCTTCGGCAGCTGGGCGTCGATGCCCTCGATGTACCAGTCCATGGACAGCAGGTCCTTGTCGGAGGCCACCTTGCCCTCCTCGACGCGGACGGCGCCCTGGTTGTCCTTCATCGGGCCGGCGAAGATCTGGAATTCGCCCGACTTGATCTTCTCGATGATGGCGTTCGCCTCGGCCTTCACCTCTTCCGGCACCTTGGGGCCGTAGTCGGCCATGTGCACCATGTCGGTGTTCAGGCCGCCCCAGGTGTCCTCGCTCTTCCAGGTGCCGTCCATGGCTGCCTGGACGCGGGCGACGTAATAGTCGTTCCAGTTGTCGACGATGGCGGTCGCCTGGGCGTTGGGGCCGAACTGACGCATGTCGGAGGCCTGGCCGAAGGCGGTCAGGCCCTTTTCCTCGGCCAGCTGCATGGCGGCGGCGGAGTCCGTGTGCTGCACCAGCACGTCGGCGCCCTGGGCGACCAGCGTCTCGGCGGCTTCACGCTCCTTGCCCGGGTCGTACCAGGCGTTGACGTAGATGATCTTCACGTCGGCCTCGGGATTCACCGAGTGCAGGCCCTTGGTGAAGGCGTTGATGCCGCGCACCACTTCCGGGATCGGGAACGGCGCGATGTAGCCGATGACGTTGGACTTGGTCATGCGGCCGGCGATGACGCCGACAGGGTAGCGGCCCTCGTAGAAGCGGGCGGCATAGGTCGCCAGATTGTCGGCGCGGGTGTAGCCGGTGGCGTGCTCGAACTTCACGTTCGGGTAGCGCTTGGCGACCTTGGCCGTCGGGTTCATGAAGCCGAAGGACGTGGTGAAGATCAGGTCGTGGCCCGACTGCGCCAGCTGGTTGATGACGCGCTCGGCGTCGGCGCCCTCGGCGACGTTCTCGACGTAGGTGGTCTTCACCTTGTCGCCGAACTGCTTCTCGACGGCGAGACGGCCCTGGTCGTGCTGGTAGGACCAGCCGTGGTCGCCGATCGGGCCGACGTAGACGAAGCCGACCTTGAACGGGTCGGCCGCCAGGGCGGCGCCGCCGAACGGCGCGGTCACGGCGGCACCCAGCGCCAGCGCGCCGGCCGCCAGGCCGAGCACGGTACGGCGGGTGATGGTCCAGGTCTTCTCACTCATCCCCAATGCACTCCTCTGAAGGGACAGGCGTATGGTTCGGGCGGCGTCCGCCGGCGTCGGCGTTCCGGGTGGAACGCCTTGTTCCTCAGCGTTCCGGATGGAACACCTTGCCGATGGAGGCCGGCGCGTTCATGCGGATGCGGGTGGCGTCGCGCGAGATGACGACCAGCACCACGATGGTGGCGAGGTAGGGCAGCATGTTCATGAGCTGCGACGGCACGGCGATGCCCGCCCCCTGCGCATGCAGCTGCAGGATGGTGACGCCGCCGAACAGCCAGGCGCCGGCCACCACGCGCCACGGCCGCCAGGTGGCGAAGACCACCAGCGCCAGCGCGATCCAGCCGCGGCCGGCGGTCATGTTCTCCACCCACATCGGCGTGTAGGCGAGGCTCAGGTAGGCGCCGCCGAGCCCGGCCATGGCGCCGCCGAAGGCGACCGCGCCGTAGCGGATGGCGATGACCGGGTAGCCGATGGCGTGCGCCGCATGGTGGCTCTCGCCGACCGCGCGCAGGATCAGGCCGGCGCGGGTGCGGTAGAGGAACCACGCCACGCCCGCCACCACGGCGAGCGCCAGGTAGACCAGCGGGTTCTGGCCGAACACGATGGGGCCGATGACCGGAATGGCGGTCAGCGGGCCGAGATCCACCGCCGCCACCGCCTGCACCGGCTTGCCGACGAAGTCCTGGCCGACGAAGGACGACAGGCCGATGCCGAAGATGGTCAGCGCGAGCCCCGTCGCCACCTGATTGGCGAGCAGCGTCAGGGTCAGCAGGCCGAAGATCATGGACATCATCACGCCCGCCGCCATGGCCGCGATCAGGCCGAGCACCGGCGATCCGGTGGTCAGCGTGGTCGCGAAGGCGGCGACGGCGCCCATGAGCATCATGCCCTCGACACCCAGGTTGAGCACCCCCGACTTCTCCGTCACCAGCTCGCCGACGGCGGCGAAGATGAGCGGCGTGGCGGCGCCCAGCATGATGACCATGAAGTTGACGAACTGGTCCATGTCAGGCGGCCTCCCCGGCCGGCTTGGGCTTGTCGGCGGCGGCGGCTACGCGCGCGGCGGCCGGCGGGCTGCCGAGGCGCAGGCGGTAGCGGGTGAAGACGTCGGCGCCGAGCAGGAAGAACAGCAGCATGCCCTGGAACACCCCGGTCATGGCGAGCGGCAGCCCCAGCTCGATCTGCGCCACCTCGCCGCCCAGGTAGGACAGCGCCATGAGCAGGCCGGCGAGCAGGATGCCGAGCGGATGCAGGCGGCCGAGGAAAGCGACGATGATGGCGGTGAAGCCGTAGCCCGGCGAGATGGAGGGCTGCAACTGGCCGATCGGGCCGGCCACCTCGAACAGCCCGGCCATGCCGGCGAGGCCGCCGGACACCAGGAAGCTCAGCCACACCACCCGCTTCTGGCTGAAGCCGGCATAGCCGCCGGCCGCCGGCGTCAGGCCGATGACCTTGATCTGGAAGCCGATCAGCGTGCGCGCCATGACGAACCAGCCGGCCAGCACCACGAACAGCGCGACCGCCGCGCCCAGGTGCAGGCGGGTGAAGCCCAGCACCGGCAGGATGGCGCTGTCGTGGAACAGGCGGCTCTGCGGGAAATTGAAGCCGTCCGGGTCCATGAGCGGCCCGTGGACGAGGTAGCTGAGGAACAGCGTCGCCACATAGGTGAGCATGAGGCTCGTCAGGATTTCCGAGGCATTGAAGCGCGTCTTCAGCAGTGCCGGGATCGCCCCGTAGGCCATGCCGCCGAGCGCGCCCGCGAGCGTCATGAGCGGCAACAGCCACACCCCTTCGACGTCATAGAACGCCAGCGCCACGGCACCGCCGGTGACGGCGCCCATGGTCAGTTGCCCCTCGGCGCCGATGTTCCACACGTTGCCGCGGAAGCCGATGGACAGGCCGATGGCGATGAGCACCAGCGGCGTCGCCTTCACCCCCACCTCGGCCAGCCCGTTCAGGGTCGACAGCGGCTGGATGAAGAAGGCGTGCAGCGCCTGCAACGGCGGGTAGCCGAGGGCGGCGAACAGCACGCCCCCGGCGACCGCCGTCAGCAGCGCCGCCACCACGGGCGTGGCATAGACGACGGCAGCCGGCGTGTGGGCGCGGGCCTCGAGCTTAATGCGCATGAGCGTCCGCCTCCCAGGCGTCGGAGGTTTCGAACACGCCGCCCATGAGCAGGCCGATCTGCTCGACCGTCGCCTCGTGGGCGGGGCGGCTTTCCGACAGGCGGCCGTGGCTCATGACGGCGATGCGATCCGACAGCACGAACAATTCATCCAGGTCCTGGCTGACGATGAGCACCGCCGTCCCCTGGTCGCGCAGGTCGAGCAGCGCCTGATGGATGGCGGCGGCGGCGCCGGCATCGACGCCCCAGGTGGGGTGGGCGGCGATGAGGATGCGCGGCTTGCGCATGATCTCGCGGCCGATGATGAACTTCTGCAAATTGCCGCCCGACAGGCTCTTGGCCGTCGCCCGCGCGCCGTTGCCGGCCACCACGTTGTAGGCGGAGATGATGCGCTCGGCGAGGCCGTGGGCCTTGCGGAAGCTGATGAGGCCGCGGCTGACCATGTCGTCGGCCCCGCCGCCGCGCGACAGCAGGGCGTTTTCCGCCAGGCTCATGTCGGGCACGGCACCGCGGCCGAGCCGTTCCTCGGGCACGAAGCCGAGGCCCAGTTCACGGCGGCGACGCGGGTCCAGGTGGCCGGCCGGCGCACCGGCGATGCGGACGCTGCGGGCATCCTGCACCAGCGTCTCGCCCGACAGCGCCGACAGAAGCTCGAACTGGCCGTTGCCGGCGACCCCGGCGATGCCGAGGATCTCGCCCGGATGCAGCGACAGCGACACGTCGACCAGCGTGGTGCCGAAGGGCGTGCCGGAGGCGAGGTTGAGGCGCTCCACCTCCAGCAGGCCGTCACCGCGCGGCGCCTCCACGGCCGCCGCGGCGGCGCGGGCCGGCGTGGCGAAGTCGGAGCCGATCATGGCCTGGGCGAGCTGGCGGGCCGTCTTCTCGCGCGGGTTCACGGCGTCGACCACCTTACCGGCGCGCAGGATGGTGGCGCGGTCGCACAGCACGCGGATCTCTTCCAGCTTGTGCGAGATGTAGAGGATGGTGCGGCCTTCCTCGCGCAGGCGGCGCAGGGTCTCGAACAGTTGCTCGGCCTCCTGCGGCGTCAGCACGCTGGTCGGCTCGTCCATGATGAGCAGGCGCGGGTCCTGCAGCAGGCAGCGCACGATCTCCACGCGCTGGCGTTCGCCCACCGACAGGGCATGGACCGGTCGCCTGGGGTCGAGCGGCAGGCCGTAGCGGGTGGAGACCTCGCGGATGCGCTCTTCCAGCTGGCGCATGGGGGTGCGGTCGCCGGTGCCGAGGGCGACGTTCTCCGCGACGGTCAGCGAATCGAACAGCGAGAAATGCTGGAACACCATGCCGATGCCGAGGCGGCGCGCCTCCGCCGGGCTGGCGATGACGGTCGGCGCCCCTTCCCACCGGATCTCGCCGGCGTCGGCCTGCAGCAGGCCGTAGACGATCTTCACCAACGTCGACTTGCCGGCGCCGTTCTCGCCCAGCAGGGCGTGGATCTCGCCGGGCAGCAGCGACAGCGAGACGTCCTGGTTGGCGATGGTGCCGGGGAAGACCTTGGTGATGCCGTGCAGGGCCAGACGCGGCGTCGGCGGCGCGGACTCGGTTCGGTCGGCGTCGGTACGGGGCGTGGGGGACATGCCTCTTCCATGACAGCGGCCGGACGACGGCCGGATCGGATGCGCTAGGGCGGCGTCTCGACCGGATCGGCAAAAGGCGACAGCAAGGCAGCCCCCGCGCGCTCCGTCGTCGAAACTCCTTTTACCGCGCTGCACCGTTTGTGCCAATTCGATTACATCGGAGGCCCGGCGTTTTTTCGTCCATTTGGTCAAGGTCGGCGGCGGCGCTGCCCGGCGGCGAGGCAGCCAGCGCCCAAAGCGGAGGCATGTTGACAGAATGTTCTCATCCTCGCCATGATCGGCGGAACGGAACAGACGTCGAACACCCCTTCTGCCGGATGCCCGCCATGGACCTCCTCCCCCTGCCCGAGCCCACCCGCCCCGCCGGCACCCGTGGCCGCGCGCCCTCCGGCGCCCGGCCGGCCAAGCGCGCCGCCAAGGGCCGCCGCGGCGGCGCCGCCCGCTCCCAGGGCGACCTCTTCGCCTGGCCGCGCCGGCCGGCGCCGCCCCCCGCCCCTGCCCCGGCGGCGGCCGAGGCGGAGTCGCCGGCCGTCGAGACGGGGGCGATGGAGTCGCTGGGTGGACTGCCGACGGCGGAGCTGATCGCCCACCTGACGCAACTGCTCGACGACGACCGCCCGGCCATGGCGGCCTTCGTGGCCCTGGCCGATGCCCTGGGCGCGCGGGCCGAGCGGGCGGCGGCGCCCGTGCTGCTGCGCCTCGCCCACCGCTTCGCGGGCTTCGACCGCGACGCCGCCGCGCCCGAGATGCGCGCCGCCTTGCGGGCGCTGGCGGCGGTCGCCGAGCCCGCCTGCGCGACGGCGGTGACCGACCTCGCGACGCTGGATGCCCTGTCGGCCGAGTCGCTGGCGCTGGCGCTCGACGTGCTGGCGGCGGTGCGCCATCGGCCGGCGGCACCCCTCGCCCGTCGCCACCTGACGCACGAGGTGGCGGCCGTGCGTATCAGCGCCTGCGGCCTCGCCCGCGCCCTGCGCCTGCGCCAGACGGCGCCGGCTTTGGAGGCTCTGCTGGTCGACCCGGTGCAGTCGGTGGCGCGCGCCGCCGCCCTGGCGCTGGGCGCGCTGGCCCTGCGCGGCGGCAAGGAAGCCCTGGAAGCCTGGCTGCCGGCGGCGACGCCGCTCGACCTGCCGGCGGTGGTGGCGGCCCTGGTGCCCGTCGCCGACGAGGATACGGCCGTGCTGCTCGGCCGGGCGGCGGAGCGGGCGGACCTGGAGGGACGGCTGGCCATCGTGGCGGCGCTCGGCCAGATCGACGGCCGTGCCTCCGTCACCTGGCTCGGCCGCCTCGCCCGCGACCGCAAGCCGGAGGTGCGGGCGGCCGTGGCGGCGGCGCTGGAAACCCTGGGCGACCTGACGGCGGCCCCGGTGCTGCGCGAACTGGCGGAGGATTCCGAAGACCGCGTCGCCGAGGCCGCCCAGCAGGCCCTCGACGCCCTGGCGGAAGCGGCGGCGGAGGAGTGGTGAGGCCTGAGGGCCCATTACCGCCGGTGCACGAAGCTCCGGTATTCCAGCCGGTCCTGCCAGCCGCGGCGCTGCAGTTCCGGCACGTCGCTGTCCTCGATGCCCGGGTAGCCGAGGCACAGGTAGGCGACGAAATGCCAGTCCGCCGGCACCTCCAGATCCTCGCACAGGCGCTGCGGGTCGAGGATGGAGACGTAGCCGACGCCCACCCCATGCGCCCGCGCCGCCAGGGCGAGGAGCGTCACCGCGCCGGCCACCGAATGCATCAGCGTCTCCGGCACCGTCCGGGAGCCGAGACCGTGACCGAGCGCCCCGGCGGCATCGCAGAACACCGCCATCTGCACCGGCGCCTTGTCGAGGCCGGCCAGCTTCAGCGAGGCGTAGAGCTTGGCCCGCTCGCCCTCGTATTCGTGCAGGGCTTCCGAATTGGCAGCGGCGAAATTGGCCCGCACCCGCACCCGCAGGGCCGGGTCCTCCACCAGCACGAAGCGCCACGGCTGGCTGTTGCCGACCGAGGGCGCCTGGCAGGCCAGCCGGACGAGGTCGTCCACCAGCGCCGGGTCCAGGGGGTCCGGCTTGAAGTGGCGGATGTCGCGGCGCCACGCGATCAGGTCGCGCAGCTGGGCGCGGAAGCGCTGGTCGAAGACCGGCGCCGAGCCGCCCCCCGCGGCCGTCACTTGCCGCTCCCCGCGTCGTCGGGCGGCGGAGGCGCTGCGGCGAGGGCTTCCTCGCCCACTTCCGACGGCTTCTGGCGGCCGCTGTAGGGCGGCTGGTCGGGGCGGCGGCCCCAGCGCAGTTCCTTGACGATGCCGTGCAGGGTGCGCACCTCGGTCTCGGTCAGGGTGGCGCGCCAGAACATGTTGCGAATGTTGCGCACCATAGACGGCCGCTTGTCCGGCACGCGCAGGAAACCGCTGGCGTCCAGTTCGGCCTCCAGGTGAGCGAAGAAGCGCAACACCATGTCCTTGCTGGCGACCTGGCTCTGGTTGGTGACCAGAACCTCGGCCGGCGGATCGACCTTGATCTGGTACCACTCGTAGCCCATGAGCAGTACTGCCTGGGCCAGGTTCAGCGAGCAATAGGCCGGATTGAGCGGCGCCTCGACGATGATGTCGGACACGGCGAGGGCGTCGTTCTCGAGCCCCGTGCGCTCCTTGCCGAACAGGATGCCGGTGCGCTGGTTGAGCGCCGCCTGGGCGTGCATGTCCTCGGCAGCGCGCTTCGGCGTCATCAGCGGCTTGATCATGTCGCGGCGGCGCGCCGTGGTGGCGTAGACGCGGTGCAGGTCCCCTACCGCCTCCTCCAGCGTGTCGAAGACCTGCGCCTTCTCCAGCACCTCCAGCGCGCCCGACGAGGCGGCGATCGCCTTCTCGCCCAGATGGTCCTCGCGCGGCTGCACCAGGCGCATCTGCGTCAGGCCGCAGTTGAGCATGGCGCGCGCCGCCGTGCCGACGTTCTCCCCGAGCTGCGGGCGGTCGAGGATGATGATGGGCGCGAGCGGGTCGATCACCGCCTCGCGGGCCCGGGTTCTGTCTGTTCCTGCCATCGGTCCAATCGTGCCGTACCGGAAGTGCGCCCCGCCGCCTCAGGCGGTGGCGCCCTCGCGGTAGAGCTTGAAGTTGATGCTGTCCGACAACGCCTCGAAAGACGCGTCGATGATGTTTTCCGAAACGCCGACCGTGGTCCAGCGGGTGCCGGTGCCGTCGGCGCTTTCGATGGTGACGCGGGTCACCGCCGCCGTCGCCGCATCGGGGTTGAGGATGCGGACCTTGAAGTCCACCAGCCGCAGGTCGCCGAGCTGCGGGTAGCGCGGCAGCAGCAGCTTGCGCAGGCAGGCGTCGAGCGCGTTGACCGGGCCGTCACCCTCGGCCACCGACATCACCCGCTCGCCCTTCACCGTCAGCTTGGCGATGGCCTCCGACAGGGTGATGAGCTTGCCCTTGGCGTTCCAGCGCCGTTCGTCGATGACGCGGAAGGCGTCGACCTTGAAGTACTCGGGCACGTCTTCCAGCATGCGGCGGGCCAGTAGCTCGAAGCTCGCCCAGGCGCCGTCGTAGGCGTAGCCCTGGAACTCGCGCTCCTTCACCAGCTCGATGAGGCGGGCGAGGCGCGGGTCCTTGCGGTCCACCTCCATGCCGATCTCCTCGAACCGCGCCAGCAGGTTCGACAGGCCGGCCTGGTTGGACACCAGGATGAGCCGCCGGTTGCCGACGCTGGCCGGGTCGACGTGCTCGTAGCACTTGGGGTCCTTGGCGACGGCCGACACGTGCAGGCCGCCCTTGTGAGCGAAGGCGCTCTCGCCGACGTAGGGCGCGCCGCGGTCGGGCACCCGGTTGAGGCGCGCGTCGAGCGAGCGCGACAGGCGCTGCAGGCCCTTCAGGTCGTCGGCGGTCAGCCCCGTCTCGAAGCCCATCTTGAGCATGAGGCTCGGGATGATGGAGATCAGGTTGGCGTTGCCGCAGCGCTCGCCCAGGCCGTTGAGGGTGCCCTGGATCTGGCGGGCGCCGACGCGCACGGCGGCCAGGCTGTTGGCGACGGCGTTGCCGGTGTCGTCGTGGCAGTGGATGCCGACGTTGCCGCCCGGCACCACCCGCGTCACGGCGGCGACGATGGCCTCCACCTCGTGCGGCAGGGTGCCGCCGTTGGTGTCGCACAGCACCACCCAGCGGGCACCGGCGTCGTAGGCCGCCTTGATGCACGACAGCGCGTAGTCGGGGTTGGCCTTGTAGCCGTCGAAGAAGTGCTCGGCGTCGAACATCACCTCGCGCGCCACCGTGCCGGCGTGGGCGATGCTGTCGCCGATCATGCGCAGGTTCTCGTCGAGTTCCACGCCCAGCGCGACCTTGCACTGGAAGTCCCAGCTCTTGCCCACCAGCGTCACCACCGGCGCGCCGGCGTTCACCACCGCCGTCAGGCCGGGGTCGTTGCTGGCCGAGCGGCCGCCGCGCCGCGTCATGCCGAAGGCGGCGATGCGGCCGCGCTTCGTCTCGGGCAGGTTCTTGAAGAAGGCGTCGTCGGTGGGGTTGGCGCCGGGCCAGCCGCCTTCGATGTAGTCGATGCCGATGGCGTCCAGTTCGCGCGTGATCGCCGCCTTGTCGGCCGCGGAGAAATCCACACCGTGCGTCTGCGCACCGTCGCGCAGCGTGCTGTCGTAGATGTAGACGCGCCTGTCGTCGGTCATCGGTCTTCCTGGTGCCTTGACGATTCGGGAATGGCGGAGAATGCCCCACCCCGGCGCCCGTGCCAAGACCCCAGCACGCCGCGACACATCCGTCGCGCGTCGCGATGGCTGCCGCGCGCAGACGCAGATTGCGCGATGTCAGGAAAATGTCGCAGGGTACGGCGTACCAGGACCCATCCGGATGCCCGCATGCGCTACGACCTCGTCACCCTCAAGCTGTTCCTCGCCGTCGCCGAGGAGGGCAACATCGCGCGGGCGGCGGACCGCGAGCACATCGCCGCCTCCGCCGTCTCCAAGCGCATCTCCGACCTGGAGGCGACGCTGCGCACGCCCCTGCTCACCCGCCACAGCAAGGGCGTGGTGCCGACGGCCGCCGGCGCCGCCCTGGCACGCCATGCGCGCAGCCTGTTCGGCATCATCGACCGCATGCAGGGCGAGTTGTCGGAATACGCCGAGGGCCTGCGCGGGCGCGTGAGCCTCGCCGCCAATACCTCCGCCCTGCTGCTGCACCTGCCGGAGGAACTGGCCGCCTTTTCCGCCGCCCAGCCCGGCATCAGCGTGGCGCTGGAGCAGATGACCAGCGCCCGCGTGGTGCAGGCGGTGGTGGACGGGGTGGTGGACCTCGGCCTGCATTCGGTCCATGTCGATCTGCCGCCGGGGCTCGACAGCCTGCCCTACCGCGGCGACGGGCTGGTGGCGGTGGTGCCGGCCGGCTCCGCCCCGGCGGCGCGCGAGACGGCGGAGTTCCGCGACCTGCTGGCGTGGGAGCACATCGTGCTGCGCGACGACAGCGCCCTGCAGGCCCTGCTCTCCCAGGCCGCCCGCGAGGCGGGCACGGAGCTGCGCATGCGCCTGACCGTCACCAGCTTCGACGCCGCCATGCGGCTTGTGGAGGCCGGGCTCGGCATCGCAGTGCTGCCGGCCGGCTGCGTGCGGCCGCACCTCGGGCGCATGGGCATCGCCGCCGTGCCGCTCACCGACCCGTGGGCGCGCCGCGACCTCGTCATCACCGTACGCGACCGCGAGGCCCTGACCGTGCCCGCCCGCCTGCTGCTCGCTCAATTGCTCGCCGCCGTGGAGCCCGCCCCGTGACCATCCGCCTCGACGCCCTCGACCACTTGGTCCTCACCGTCGCCGACATCGCCGTCACCACCGACTTCTATGCCCGGGTGCTGGGGATGGAGCCGGTCACCTTCGGCGGCGGGCGCACGGCGCTCGCCTTCGGCAGTCAGAAGATCAACCTGCACCAGGCCGGCGCCGAGTTCGAGCCCAAGGCCCGCACGCCCCTGCCCGGCTCCGCCGACCTGTGCTTCCGCACGGCCACCCCCATGGAGGCCGTTCTCGCCCATCTGGCGGCGGAGGGCGTGGCGGTGGAGGACGGCCCGGTGAAACGGACGGGCGCGCGGGCGCCGCTGCTGTCGGTCTACATCCGTGACCCGGACGGCAATCTCGTCGAACTATCGAACGAAATCAGCGCGTAAGGGGCGGCTTCTCAGGCGACCGCGCAGTGCAACGCCGGCGCGAACCGCGCGTTCACCGTGCACGCATCCTGCTCGTCGCCGGAGAAACATGCCATGGCCGCCGCCTCGCCCCGCTCCGCCCTCGTCTGGATTCTGGCCGCGGTGCTCGCCCTGTGCGGCCTCGCGCTCGCCGCCGGCGGCGGGTGGCTGATCGCCCTCGGCGGATCGTGGTTCTACCTGATCGCCGGCCTCGGTCTGCTGGCGACGGCGGCGCTGCTCGTCGCCGGCCGTCCGGCGGCTTTGTGGGTCTTCGCGGCGGTCGTGGCGGGAACGCTCGCCTGGGCATTACGGGAGGCGGGGCTCGACTGGTGGCCGCTTGCGACGCGCGGCGGGCTGGTCTTCGTGCTCGGCGCCCTCCTGCTGCTGCCGTGGATCACCCGGCCGTTGCGCGCGCCCACCGGCGGCACCCTGGCGCGCCGGCCCGGCCTGCCGCTCGCCGTGGTGCTGGCGGTGTCGCTGGCGGTCGCCGTCGCGTCCTGGTTCACCGATCCGCACCGCATCGCCGGGCGCGTCGCCGAGGCTCCGGCCGGCGCGGCGGCGGAAACCTTCGGCATCCCGGCCGGCGAGTGGCACGCCTATGGCCGCACCCACGACGGCAAGCGCTACAGCCCGCTCGCCCAGATCACGCCGGAGAACGTCGACCGGCTGGAAGTGGCGTGGGAGTATCACACCGGCGACATGCGCGGCCAGCCGGGCGACCCGACGGAAACCACCTTCGAGGTGACGCCGCTGAAGATCGGCGACCGCCTGTTCCTGTGCACGCCGCACCAGTTCGTCATCGCGCTGGACCCCGACACGGGCGAGGAACTGTGGCGCTTCGACCCGAAGATCCAGGGCGAGCTGGCCCTGCAGCACCTCACCTGCCGCGGCCTCGGCTACCGCCCGCCGGCCGCGCAGGCGGCGGGAGCGGATGCGGGCGCAGGCGAGCGCTGCGACGCCCGCCTCTACATGCCGACCGCCGACGGCCGCCTCATCGCCCTCGACCCGGAAACCGGCACCCGGTGCGAGCAGTTCGGCGGCAACGGCGACGTCGACCTGTGGCAGCACATGCCCAACGTGAACCCCGGCGCGTACTACTCCACCTCGCCGCCGGTGGTGACGCGCGACGTGGTGGTGATCGGCGGCACCGTGCTCGACAACGTCTCGACCAGCGAGCCGTCGGGCGTCATCCGCGGCTTCGACGCGGCGACGGGCGACCTGCTGTGGAACTGGGACCCTGCGAACCCGACCCAGACCGACCCGCTGCCCGAGGGCGAGACCTACACGCCCAATTCCCCCAACAGCTGGTCCATCTCGGCGGCGGACGAGGACCTGGGGCTGGTCTACGTGCCGCTCGGCAACCAGCCGCCCGACCAGTTCGGCGGCAACCGCAGCGCGATGGTGGAGCGCTACTCGACGTCGGTGGTCGCGCTGGACCTGCGAACGGGGATGCCGCGGTGGCACTTCCAGACCGTCCACCACGACCTGTGGGACTACGACGTGCCGGCCCAGCCGAGCCTCGTCGACCTCACCATCGACGCCGAGACCGTGCCGGCCCTGGTGCAGCCCACCAAGCAGGGCGACCTTTACGTCCTCGACCGCCGCACCGGCGAGCCCATCCTGCCGGTGACCGAGGTCGTGGCGCCGCAGGGTGCCGCCGAAGGGGACCACACCGCCGCGACCCAGCCGGTATCGGCGCTCAGCTACGATCCGCCGCCGCTCGACGGCGCCGACATGTGGGGCGCGACGCTGTTCGACCAGCTCGCCTGCCGCATCCAGTTGAAGCAGCTGCGCTACGAGGGTCGCTACACGCCGCCGTCGCTGCAGGGCTCGCTCATCTATCCCGGCAACTTCGGCGTCTTCAACTGGGGCGGCATCGCCGTCGACCCGCACCGCCAGATCGCCTTCTCGACGCCCGCCTACCTCGCCTTCACGTCCAGGCTGATCCCGCGCGAGGACGACGAGTCCCTGTACGTCAACACGAAGGCGCCCGAGGGCAGCCTGCCGGCGCTCAACGAGAACTTCGGCGCGCCCTACGCGGTGGAGCTGAAGCCCTTCCTGTCGCCCATCGGCCTGCCCTGCCAGCAGCCGCCGTGGGGCTACGTTTCGGCGGCAGACCTGACCACCGGCGAGATCGTCTGGATGCACAAGAACGGCACCGTGCGCGACATGGCGCCGGTGCCCCTGCCCTTCGCCATGGGCGTGCCCGACCTGGGCGGCCCCGTGGTGACCGCGGGCGGCGTCGCCTTCCTGTCGGGGACGCTCGACTACTACGTGCGCGGTTACGACGTGGCGACGGGCGACGAGCTGTGGCGCGCCCGCCTGCCCGCCGGGGGACAGGCGACGCCCATGAGCTACGAGGGCGCCGACGGCCGGCAGTACGTGCTGGTGATCGCCGGCGGCCACGGGTCGCTCGGCACCAAGGCGGGCGACGCCGTCATCGCCTACGCCCTGCCGCAATGAGCCGGGGGGTGTGTCAGCCGCCCGAGGCGGTGGCGACGGCCGGCGGCGCCACGATGTCGGCCACCACCTCGGCGAGGCAGCGGTAGCTGGCGTCGGTCATATGCAGGCCGTCGGCCGACAGCAGGTCGGTCGGTGTGAAGCGGCCGTCGTCCAGCCACTGCTTCATGAAGTCGAAGCGCGCGACCACCGGCAGCCCGAACTCCGCCCCGAGCTCGCGCACCGTGGCGACGGCGGCCAGGAAGGCGCCGTCGCCCGCCTTGGCGGCGAGGTACTGCGGCTCCATGAGGATGACGTCGGCGCCGCCGGCGCGCAGGCGTCGGATGCCCTCCCGCGCTTCGGCGGCATAGGTCGCCTGCGGCACGTTGCGGAAGACGTCGTTGGTGGTGATCTGCGAGATGACGAGGTCAGGGCGGTGCGCCAGCACGTCGCGGTCCAGCCGCGCCATGTTCATGCCCACCGTCTCGCCGCCGATGCCGCTGTTGACGATTTCCGCCGCGACCGCCGGGCGCCCGGTGGCGAGGATGGCGCGCAGCTGCGCCGGATAGGTGCGGTCGGGGCTGGTGGCGCCGGTACCCTCGGTGCTTGACGAGCCGATGGCGACGATGCGCAGCGGCTGCCCCTCGGTCACCAGCCGCGCCACCCGCGGCAGCGGCGGATGGGCCGTGGCGGCGACGGCGCAGCGCTCGGACGCGGCCGAGGCGGCGGCCGGTCCCGCCACGAGGGCGACGGCGGCAAGGGCGATGAGACGGCGGAGGGACATGGACGGCGGCTCCTGGCACGGGGACGGCTGCCGCGACAGTGAGGCCGGTCTCTTACCGCCGGGTTAACGTTTCCGGGGCGGCGGAGGCGGTTGTCACAGCGGGTGGGGACGCACCTTCCGCCCGCCGAGGCACAGGACGCCACGGCCGCCGCCGGTGGCGCCGTGGATGGCCGGATCAAGTCCGGCCATGACAATTTAAGGAGAAATTTCAACCACTTGTCATGCGCGGGCTCGACCCGCGCACCCACGGCGTGCACGGGTGCCTGCCGTGGAGGACGGCGCCCGCGGCCGCCGGCCGTGACGCCGCGGGTGGCCGGGTCACGCCCGGCCATGGCAATTTCCTCAGCGATCTCAAAACCTTGTCATGCGCGGGCTCGACCCGCGCAT
>NZ_OCNJ01000003.1:42884-233199 GCF_900230255.1 Caenispirillum bisanense | reverse complement strand
TCTCAAAACCTTGTCATGCGCGGGCTCGACCCGCGCATCCACGGCGTGCACGGTGCCTGCCACGGAAAACGGCGCCCCCGTCGACTGCCGGGGACGCCGTGGGTGGCCGGGCCGCGCCCGGCCACGACACTTTCTCGTTACGAACCAAGCACTTCCCCCGGCTTCTTACGGCAGAACAAGCACTTGCACCGAGACCCGCCCTTACGCCTGCTCCAGTTCCACCAGGGTCCCGTTGAAGTCCTTCGGGTGGAGGAAGAGCACCGGCTTGTCGTGGGCGCCGATCTTCGGCTCGCCGTCGCCGAGGACGCGCATGCCCTCGGCCTTCAGCTTGTCGCGGGCGGCCAGGATGTCCTCCACCTCGTAGCACACGTGGTGGATGCCGCCCGTGGCGTTCTTGTCGAGGAAGCCCTGGATGGGCGACTTCTCGCCCAGCGGGTGGAGCAGCTCGATCTTGGTGTTCGGCAGTTCGATGAACACCACGGTCACGCCGTGCGCCGGCTGCGCCACCGGTTTCGATACCTTCGCGCCCAGCACGTCGCGGTAGGTGGCGATGGCGGCGTCCAGGTCCGGCACCGCGATGGCGACGTGATTCAAGCGTCCGATCATGGTCTACTCCCTCCTCGACCCTCGTTGTCCCAAGTCTACAGCCGCACCAGGTGCACGTCGGTCAGCGGCTTGCGGCGCTGGTCGGCCTGGAACGTCCGACGTAGCGCGATTCGGGCGGCTTCCGCCACCGTCTCGTCCTTGCGGCGGTCGTCGGGGCCGAGGCGGCGGATGGCCGCCTGCACCACGTCGACCAGCACGCTCTCGTCCTCCTCGTCCGGCTCGAACAGGCCGTGGGTGGTGACGAGAGGATCGGCCAGCAGCTTGCCGCGGGCGTCCATGACGATGGTGATGACGGCGGCGCCGTTCTGCACCATGCGCTTGCGGTCGCGCAGGATCTCGCTGTCGATGGGGACGATGCGGTCGCCGTCGAGCACCAGACGCCCCGTCGGCACGTGGCCGATGATTTCCGGCTCGCCCGGGCCGATCTTCACGATGCCGCCGTTCTCGTTCACCACCACCTGCCGCACGCCGCATTCACGGGCGAGCTTCTCGTGCTCGTGCAGGTGACGGCGCTCGCCGTGGACAGGGATGGAGACTTCCGGCCGCAGGTAGCCGTACATCTCGCGCATCTCGTCCTGCGCCGGGTGGCCGGAGACGTGGATGAAGTGGTCCTTGTCGGTGACGATCTCGCACCCGAGCCGCACCAACTGGTTCTGCAGACGGAAGATGGAGCGCTCGTTGCCCGGGATGATGCGCGACGAGAACAGCACTGCGTCGCCCGGCCCGAAGCTGACCGACGGGTGCGACTGCCAGGCGATGCGGTTGAGCGCCGCGCGCGGCTCGCCCTGGCTGCCGGTGCAGATGTAGAGCACACGGTTGTCGGCCAGGTTGGCGGCCTCGTCGGCCTCCAGGAAGCGGGTGTTATGGCTGAGATAGCCGGTCTTGCGCGAGACGTCGACGATGCGCCACAGGCTGCGGCCGACCAGGCAGACCTCGCGGTTGTTGTCGTGCGCCGCGTTGATGATGGTCTTCAAGCGCGCCACGTTGGACGCGAAGCAGGCGACCGCAACCTTGCGGTCGTAGCGGCCGATGAGGGCCGCCAGACTGTCGCGCACCGCGCCCTCGGAGCCGGAATGGCCCTTGGTCATGACGTTGGTGCTGTCGCACACCACGGCGCGCAGGCCTTCGTCGCCGAGGCGCTTCAGGCGCTCGATGTCGGCGTTGGGGCCGACCACCGGCTCGGGATCGAGCTTCCAGTCGCCGGTGTGGAACACCGTGCCGTAGTCGGTGCGGATGACGATGCCGTTGGGCTCGGGGATGGAGTGGGTGAGCGACACGAACTCCAGGTCGAACGGCCCGAGCGTCACCTTGCCGCCGAGCGGCACCACGTTCACCGGCACCTCGCCCAGCAGTTCCTCTTCCTGCAGCTTGGTCTCGAGGAAGGCGGCGGCGAAGGGGGTGGCGTAGACCGGGCACTTGAGCCACGGCCACAGGTAGCCCACGGCACCCAGGTGATCTTCGTGGGCGTGCGTCAGCACGATGCCGAGCAGGTCCTTGGCGCGGTCCTCGATGAAGGCCGGGTCGGGCATGACGACGTCCACGCCGGGGACGCTGTCGTCACCGAAGGAGACGCCCATGTCGACGATGATCCACTTGCCCTCGCACCCATAGAGGTTGAGGTTCATGCCGATCTCGCCCGAGCCGCCGAGCGGCACGAACCACAGTTCGTTGCGCGGCGTGAAGCCGTTGTCGTCGGTTTTGGTCACACTCTTCCCTTAGACGTTTCTGCGGTGAATTTCGAGCAGGCCCCGGAGGGTCAGATCCTGGTCCAGATGGTGGATGACGTCGGTCGCTTCCATGAACAGGGGCGCGAGGCCGCCGGTCGCCACCACCGTCGCGGCGGTGCCGATCTCCTCCGAGATGCGGCGGACGAGCCCCTCGATCAAGCCCACGTACCCCCAGTAGACGCCGGACTGCATGGCCGGCACGGTGGATTTGCCGACGACGCCCTTGGGGCGCCCGACGGCGATGCGCGGCAGTTTCGCCGCCGCCATGTGCAACGCTTCCAGCGACAGATTGATGCCGGGCGCGATGGCGCCGCCCAGGTAGTCGCCGTTCTCGGCCACCACGTCGAAGGTGGTCGCCGTTCCGAAATCGATGACGATGAGCGGCCCCTTGTAGCGGGCATGCGCCGCGACCGCGTTCACCAGCCGGTCGGCGCCCACTTCCTCGGGCCGGTCCAGCAGCACCGCGAGGCCGAGTTTCACCTCCGGCTCGCCCACCACCAGCGGCTCGCAGCCGAAGTAGCGGCGGCACAGGGTCTTCAGGGTGAAGACGTTGGCCGGCACGACGCTGGCGACGATGGCGGCCGAGATGTCGGCCGGCTTCAGCCCCGCCGTGCCGAGGAGCAGCGTCAGCCACACGCCGTATTCGTCGGCGGTACGGTCGGCGGCGGTGGAGGATCGCCACTCGCCCTTCACCTGCTCGCCGTCGAACACGGCGAAGACGATGTTGGTGTTGCCGCAATCGATGGCCAGCAGCATCAGGTGCCTCCGCCGGCCTTGGGGCCGAAGAACACGTCGCCGGCCAGGATGCGGGTCGTGCCGCCGTCGGCCGTGCGCAACAGCAATGCCCCGTCGGTGTCGAGGGCTGCGAAGGTGCCGGTGAGTTCCCGACCGTCGGCCAGTCGGGCCGTGACGGGGCCGCCGACACCGTGGGCGACGGCCAGCCAGCGCTCCCGCACCGGGCCGAAGCCCTCGGTCCGCCAGCGCGCCAGCCAGCCCGCCAGCGCCTCTGCATAGAGGCCGACCACGGCGAGCGGCGTGACGGCAACGCCCGCTTCGGCCAGCGTCGCCACCGGATAGAGCGGCTCGCCAGCGGCCGGCGCCGTCGCCAGATTGACGCCGGTACCGACGATGACGAAGCCGTGTCCCGGCGGCTCGGCCGGCTCGAAGGCGGTTTCCAGCAGGATGCCGGCGAGCTTGCGGCCGTCGAGCAACACGTCGTTGGGCCATTTCAGCGTGAGCGGCAGGCCGGGCGCCAGCGCCGCCAGCGCCTCGTGCAGGGCGATGCCGACGACGAAAGACAACTGGCCGGCCTCGCCCCAGGCTCCGCCGACCCGCACCAGCACCGAGCACGACAGGTTGCCGGCCGGGCTCTGCCACACGCGGCCGCGGCGGCCGCGGCCGGCGGTCTGCACGTCGGCCTGGACGATCAGCCCTTCGTCGACGCCCGGCGCCATGCCCACGGCCCCAGACGCCGCGCCGCCCCTCCCTTCGGAGAGGCGGCGGAGTTCGGCGTTGGTGCTGTCGAGCGTCGCGTGGGCCGCGAGCCGCCAGCCCGGCGGCAGGACGGGGTGTGTCAAGGCGCCCGTCTCCCCTCCCCGTCAGCCGGCGGAGAACAGGGAGGCGGCGGCGGCCTCGGCGGCACCCAGGATCGGCGCCGGGTACAGGATGAACAGGGTGACGAACAGGCCGCACAGGCCGAGGATGGCGCTCGTCGCCTTGGTCGGACGGTCGAAGGCTTCCACCGGCTCGTCGAAGTACATCACCTTGATGATGCGGATGTAGTAGAAGGCCGACACCACGCTGGTGAGCACGCCGATGACCGCGAGCCCGTACATCTCGGCCTGAATGGCGGCCAGGAAGACGTAGAGCTTGCCGAAGAAGCCGGCCAGCGGCGGGATGCCCGCCATGGAGAACATGAAGACGGCGAGCCACAGGGCCATCATCGGATGCGTCTTGGACAGGCCCGCGAGGTCCGAGATGTTCTCGGTGGCGCGGCCCTTGTGGCGCATGGACAGGATGACGGCGAAGGTGCCGACGTTCATGAACAGGTAGATGGCCAGGTAGATGAGCATGCCGCGCACGCCCTCCTGGTCCGCCACGGCCAGACCGATCAGCGCGTAGCCGACGTGGCCGATGGAGGAATAGGCCATCAGACGCTTGATGTTGGTCTGGGTGATCGCCGCGAAGCCGCCGATGAACATGGACAGCACGGCGACGAACCACACCACCTGCTGCCACTGGTCCGCCATGGCCTCGAACGGGCCGAGCAAGACGCGGGCCATCAGGGCCAGGGCCGCGACCTTGGGGGCGATGGCGAAGAAGGCGGTGACCGGCGTCGGCGCACCCTCGTAGACGTCGGGCGTCCACATGTGGAAGGGCGCCGCCGAGATCTTGAACGACAGGCCGGCCAGCATGAACACCAGGCCCACCAGGACGCCGGTGGAGGCGTGGCCGTGGCTCAGGCCCTCGGCGATGCCGATGAAGGTGGTGGTGCCGGCGAAGCCGTAGACGAAGCTCATGCCGAACAGCAGCAGGCCCGAGGCCACCGAGCCGAGCACGAAGTACTTCAGGCCCGCTTCGGTGGAGCGCAGGTTGTCGCGGTTGAAGGCGGCGACCACGTAGGCCGCCAGCGACTGCAGCTCGAGGCCGAGGTAGAGCGACATCAGGTCGTTGGCGCTCACCATCATCAGCATGCCGGTGGTGCCGAACAGCAGGACGATGGCGAATTCGAAGCGGCCGATCTTCTCCGCCTCCAGCCACTGCAGCGCCATGATGAGGATCAGGGCGGCACCGCCCAGGATCAGCACCTTGGAGAAGACGGCGAAGCTGTCGACGATGAAGGCGCCACCGAACACCAGCTGGTCCGGCGCACCGGTCAGCACCAGGACGGCGGCGACCACGAAGGCGATCACGGCGAGCCAACCGACGGAGCGGGTGGTGTCGCCCTTGCTGAACACGCCGAACATGAGCAGAGCCATGCCCGACAGCGCCAGCACGATCTCCGGCAGAACGGCGCTCAGGTTAAGAGCCGAGGTCATTGTCATTGGTCTCCCTCACGTCCTCAGCGGGTGGCCAGCGGCAGGCTGCCGGCGGCCTCGAGGGCCGTCTGGTACTTGGTGATCAGGTTGGTCACCGACACGCTCATGGGCTCGAGGAAGCTGGACGGGTAGATGCCCATCCACAGCACCATGACGATGAGCGGGGCGACGATGGCGATCTCGCGCTTGGACAGGTCGAGCATGGCCTTGACCTCGTCCTTCTCGAGCTTGCCGAACACGACGCTGCGGTACAGCCACAGCATGTACATGGCGCCCAGGATCAGGCCGGTGGCGGCCAGCAGGGCCACCCAGGTGTTCACCTGGAACACGCCGACGATGATCAGGAACTCGCCGACGAAGCCGGCGGTGCCGGGCAGGCCGACCGAGGCCATCATGAACACCATGAACACCAGGGCGTACTTGGGCATGTTGTTTGCCAGACCGCCGTAGCGCGCGATCTCGCGGGTGTGCAGGCGGTCGTAGACGACGCCGACGCAGAGGAACAGCGCGCCCGACACGATGCCGTGCGACAGCATCTGGAAGATGGCGCCTTCCACGGCCTGCTGCGTCATGGCGAAGATGCCGATGGTGACCATGCCCATGTGGGCGACGGACGAGTAGGCGATCATCTTCTTCATGTCGTTCTGCACGAGAGCGACCATGGAGGTGTAGATGATGGCGACCACCGACAGGGTGTAGACCATGGGCGTGAAGGCCTCGGTGGCCTCCGGCAGCATGGGCACCGAGAAGCGCAGGAAGCCGTAGCCGCCCATCTTCAGCAGCACGCCGGCCAGGATGACGGAGCCGGCAGTCGGCGCCTCCACGTGGGCGTCCGGCAGCCAGGTGTGCACCGGCCACATGGGCACCTTCACGGCGAAGGAGGCGAAGATGGCGAGCCACAGCCAGATCTGCATGCCGTAGGCGAACTGCGTCGTCATCAGGGTCGGGATGTCGCTGGTGCCCGCATGGAAGTACATGGTCAGGAAGGCCAGCAGCATCAGCACCGAGCCGAGCAGCGTGTAGAGGAAGAACTTGAACGCGGCGTAGACGCGGCGCGGACCACCCCAGACACCGATGATGATGAACATCGGGATCAGGACCGCTTCGAAGAAGATGTAGAACAGGAAGGCGTCCAGCGCGCAGAACATGCCGATCATCATGGTCTCGAGGACCAGGAAGGCGATCATGTATTCCTTCACGCGCTTGGTGACGGCTTCCCAGCTCGACAGGATGCACAGCGGCGTCAGGAAGGTCGACAGCAGGACGAAGAACAGCGAGATGCCGTCGATGCCCATGCTGTAGGCGATGTTGAAGGCCGGCAGCCACTCCGCCCGCTCGACGAACTGGTAGTCGGCGGTGGAGCTGTCGAAGTTGAACCACAGGAACAGCGACAGCACGAACGTCGCGATGGACGTCAGCAGCGCCACGTTGCGGGCGTTAGAGGCCACCTGGGCCTCGCCGCCGCGCACGAACAGGATGAACCCGGCGCCGACGAGCGGCAGGAACGTGATGATCGTCAGAAGGGGCAGATCGGTCATCGTGGGGTCATCCCTTGATCATGTACCAGGTCACGAAGCCGAACAGGCCCGCGATCATGAAGAAGGCGTAGTGGAAGACGTAACCGGACTGCATCTTCGACAGACGCTGCGCCACGCCCTTGGCCGCGGCGGCGATGCCGTCCGGGCCGACGCCGTCGATCAGGGCACCGTCACCCGACTTCCAGAAGCCGCGGCCGAGGTACCAGGTCGGGCGCACGAAGATCGCGTCGTACAGCTCGTCGAAGTACCACTTGTTCAGCAGGAAGCGGTGGACCGGGGCGAAGGTGCTCGCCAGCGCCTTCGGGATGCCCGGGGCGAACAGGTAGAACACGTAGGCCATGGCGATGCCCGTCAGGCCGACCACGGTCGGTGCCAGCGGCACCCAGCCGGGAACGTGGTGCGCCGCCTCGATGGCGTCGAACCCGCTGCGCGCGATGGCTTCGCCCCAGAAGGCTTCCATGCCGTGGCCGATGAACATGTCGTAGCCGACATAGCCCGCGAACACCGCACCGACAGCCAGCACCATGAGGGGCACGGTCATGACGGCCGGGCTCTCGTGGATGTGGCTCATGACGTACTCGTCGGCGCGCGGCTTGCCGTGGAACACCAGGATCAGCAGGCGCCAGGAGTAGAAGGCGGTCATGAAGGCGGCGGCGATGCCCATCCAGAAGGCGAACTGGCCGACACCGCTGTGGGCGCCGTAGGCGGCCTCCAGGATCATGTCCTTGGAGAAGTAGCCGGCGAAGAACGGCACACCGGCGAGCGCGAGCGACCCGATCCACATCATGGCGTAGGTCAGCTTGATGTGCTTCCAGATGCCGCCCATCTTGCGGATGTCCTGCTCGTCGGACATGGCGTGGATCACCGAGCCGGCGCCGAGGAACAGCAGGGCCTTGAAGAAGGCGTGCGTCATCAGGTGGAAGATGGCGGCCTGGTAGGCCGACACGCCGATGGCGAAGAACATGTAGCCGAGCTGCGAGCAGGTCGAGTAGGCGATGACGCGCTTGATGTCGTTCTGCACGCAACCAACTGTCGCGGCGAAGAAGGCCGTCAGCGCGCCGATGATGGTGACCAGCATGAGCGCGGTCGGCGCCAGCTCGAACAGCGGCGACATGCGGGTGACCATGAACACGCCGGCGGTCACCATGGTCGCCGCGTGGATGAGCGCGGAGACCGGCGTCGGGCCTTCCATGGCGTCCGGCAGCCAGGTGTGCAGGCCGAGCTGGGCCGACTTGCCCATGGCGCCGATGAACAGGAGGATCGCGATGATCGTCAGGGCGTGCCATTCGATGCCGAAGAACACCACGGTAGTCTCGGCGAACTCGGGTGCCCGCTCGAAGATCTCCTGGAAGTTCACGGTGTCGAACAGGAAGAAGACGCCGGCGATGCCGAGGGCGAAGCCGAAGTCACCCACGCGGTTGACCAGGAAGGCCTTCATGGCCGCCGCGTTGGCCGACTGCTTGTGGTACCAGAAGCCGATCAGCAGGTAGGAGGCGACACCCACGCCTTCCCAGCCGAAGAACAGCTGGATGAGGTTGTCCGCCGTCACCAGCATCAGCATGGCGAAGGTGAAGAACGACAGGTAGGCCTGGAAGCGCGGGATCGAGGGGTCGTGGTGCATGTACCCGACCGAGTACAGGTGCACCATGAACGACACCCAGTTCACCACGATGAGCATGACCGCCGTCAGCGTGTCGATGCGCAGGGCCCACTTGGCGTCCATGTCGCCGGAGGCGATCCAGGTGAACAGCTCGACGACCACCAGCTTGTTGTCGCCGAGGGCCACGTCGAAGAAGATGAAGACGCTGAGGATGGCCGCGATGCCGACACCGGAGATGGTGACGATCTGGGCCCCCCGGTCGCCGAGGATGTGGCGGCCGAAACCGGCGACGATCGCGCCGAGAAGCGGCAGGAAGATGGCTGCGACGTACATCGGTGCCCCTTAGCCCTTCATCTGGTTGATGTCTTCGACTTCGATCGAGCCGCGGTTGCGGTAGAACACCACGACGATGGCAAGACCGATGGCGGCTTCCGCCGCGGCCACGGTCAGCACGAACATGGTGAACACCTGGCCAACCAGGTCGCCCAGGAAGGCGGAGAACGAGACGAGGTTGATGTTGACGGCGAGCAGCATCAGCTCGATCGACATCAGGATGATGATGATGTTCTTCCGGTTCAGGAAGATGCCGAAGATGCCGAGCGTGAACAGGATCGCGGCGACCGTCAGGTAATGTCCGAGTCCGACGACCATCAGATGCCCCTCCCCGTCTGAACCTTCTTCACTTCCAGCGTGTCGCCCGGCTGACGCGCGAACTGGCGCGCCACCTTCTGGCGCTTCACACCGGCCACTTCGCGGTGGGTCAGCATGATGGCGCCGATCATCGCGACCAGCAGGATCACGCCCGCCGCCTGGAAGAAGTAGACGTAGTCGGTGTAGATGATCCGTCCGAGCGCTTCCGTGTTGGTCACCCCCGTCGCCGCGTCGAAGGGCATGGCGCGCAGCGCCTGCAGCTCCGGCGTCAGCGCCCAGCCGCCGCCCACCATGACCAGTTCGGCCAGCAGGACGGCGCCGATGGCCAGGCCGATCGGCATGTAGCTCTGGAAGCCTTCGCGGAAGTTCAGCGTGTTCAGGTCGAGCATCATGACCACGAACAGGAACAGCACCGCGACGGCGCCCACGTAGACCACCACCAGCAGCATGGCCAGGAACTCGGCGCCCAGCAGGACGAACAGGCCGGCCGCGTTGAAGAACGCGAGGATCAGCCACAACACCGAGTGGACCGGGTTGCGGGCGAAGATCACCAGCGTGCCGCTGATGACCGCGATGACCGCGAACAGATAGAAGGCAAACGTGGCGATAATCATCGACCCCCCTTCCCGGCGGCTCCGGGAGCCCGCACCTTAACCATGATCGATCCCGTCTCGTCTTTTGTTTCGTGCATCCGCGTCAGGCCGCTCGTGCGACCCGGTTCAGCGGTACGGCGCGTCGAGTTCGATGCGCTTGGCCAGCTCCGGCTCCCAGCGGTCGCCGTTGGCCAGCAGGCGCTCCTTGTCGTAGAGCAGTTCTTCGCGCGTCTCGGTGGCGAACTCGAAGTTCGGTCCCTCGACGATGGCGTCCACCGGGCAGGCCTCCTGGCAGTAGCCGCAGTAGATGCACTTGGTCATGTCGATGTCGTAGCGCGTGGTGCGACGGCTGTCGTCCGCACGCGGTTCGGCCTCGATGGTGATGGCGAGCGCCGGGCAGATGGCCTCGCACAGCTTGCAGGCGATGCAGCGCTCTTCCCCGTTGGGGTAGCGACGCAGCGCATGTTCACCGCGGAAGCGCGGGCTGAGCGGCCCCTTCTCCATCGGGTAGTTGATGGTCACCCGAGGCTTGAACATGTACTTGAACGAGAGCGCCATGCCCTGGAGCATTTCCAGGAGCAGGAAGGCGCGAGCCGTCCGGTCGATGAAACCCATCGCAGTCACACTCCTCGGATCACTTCGGCAGGTTGTCGGTGAACAGCAGGAACCCGGCGGTCAGCACGACCCAGATGCCGGAGAACGGCAGGAACACCTTCCACCCCAGCCGCATGAGCTGGTCGTAGCGGTAGCGCGGGAAGGCGGCGCGGGCCCAGATGAACACGAACAGGCAGAGCGCGATCTTCAGCGCGAACCAGATGATCCCCGGAACCCAGGTGAACGGCGCCACCTCGAACGGGGGCAGCCAGCCGCCCAGGAACAGGATGGTCACCATCCCGCTCATGAGGATCATGTTGGCGTATTCGCCCAGGAAGAACAGGGCGAAGGTCATGGCCGAGTATTCGACGTTGTAGCCGCTGACCAGCTCGGCTTCGGCCTCGGGGAGGTCGAACGGGTGGCGGTTGGTTTCCGCCAGGGCCGAGATGAAGAACAGCACGAACATCGGGAAGTGCGGCAGGAAGTACCACATGCCCTCGCGCTGCGCCTCGACGATCACCGAGAGGTTCAGCGACCCGGCCGACAGCAGCACCGAGATGATGATGAGGCCGATGGAGACCTCGTAGGACACCATCTGGGCGCTGGAGCGCATGCCGCCGAGGAAGGCGTATTTCGAGTTGGACGCCCAGCCGGCCATGATGATGCCGTAAACGCCCAGCGACGAGATGGCGAAGAGGTACAGCACGCCGACGTTGATGTCGGCGAGCACCCAGCCCTCGTCGAAGGGAATGACGGCCCACCCGATCAGCGCCAGGATGAAGGTCAGCATCGGCGCCAGGACGAACACGGCGCGGCTGGCGCCGGTCGGGATCACCGTTTCCTTCAGGAACAGCTTGGCGCCGTCGGCCAGCGGCTGCAGCAGGCCCCACGGGCCCACCACGTTGGGGCCGCGGCGCAGCTGCATGGCGCCGATGACCTTGCGCTCGGCGTAGGTCAGGTACGCCACGGCCAGAAGCAGCGGCAGGACGATGGCGACGATCTGCAGAATGATGATCGCGCCCGGCCAGATGTAGCCTTCCCAAACCTCAGTCATGGGTCCCCGTCTTCTTCTGGTCGTTGCCGTTGATGTACACGTCCGTGCACTCAGCCATGGTCCTGGAGGCCCGGCTGATGGCGTCGGTCATGTAGAAGTTCTCGATGGGCAGCGCGAAGGCCTTGGAGGTGTTCATCACCCCGTCGATGCCGAACGCCCGCCATTCCGCCGGCACCACCCGGTCGACCGCGCCGAACACCGGGTTGGCGGCGGTCAGGCGGTCGCGCAGCTGCGCCAGCGAGTTGTACGGCAGGGTCTTGCCGACCACGTCGGAGAAGGCGCGCAGGATGGTCCAGTCCTCGCGGGCCTCGCCCGGCGGGAACACGGCCAGGCGCCCGCGCTGCACGCGGCCCTCGGTGTTGACCCAGGTGGCGTTCTTCTCGGTATAGGCGGCACCCGGCAGGATGACGTCGGCGCGGTGGGCGCCGCGGTCGCCGTGGTGGCCCTGGTAGACCACGAAGGCCTTGCCGAGGCGCTCGCCGGCGATCTCGTCGGCGCCGAGCAGCCACACCACGTCGATCTCGCCCTTGGCGGCACCTTCGACGATGGCGCGGGTGTCACGGCCGCCCTCGCCCGGCACGAAGCCGAGATCCAGGCCGCCGACGCGCGAGGCCGCGGTGTGCAGCACGTTGAAGCCGTTCCAGCCGTCAGCCACCATGCCGGTCGCCTGGGCGATCTTCCAGCAGGCGCCGAGCACCACGTCGCCGTCGTCGCGCATCAGGGCGCCCGAGCCGACGATGATCATGGGCCGCTTGGCGTCCTTCAGCACGGCGGCGAACGGATGGCTGCCGTCCACCACCTCCTGCAGGGTCTGCGGGTTGGTGCCGAGGTGCTCGTAGCCGTAGGTCAGGTCCACCGCCTGGCCGACCAGCGCCACCTTGAAGCCGCCGGCGAGCCAGCGCTTGCGGATGCGGGCGTTGAGCACCGCCGCTTCCCAACGCGGGTTGGCCCCGACGATGAGCAGCGCGTCGGCCTCTTCGATGCCGGCGATGGTGGAGTTGAACAGGTAGCTGGCGCGGATGGCCGGATCGACCTTCATGCCGTCCTGGCGGCAATCCAGGTTGGTGCTGCCGAAGGCCGTCATCAGGTCCTTCAGCGCCATCATGGATTCGCAATCGGCGAGGTCGCCGGCGATGGCGGCCATGCGGCTGCCGGGCACGCCCTGGATGCGGTCGGCGATGGCCTTGAAGGCCTCGTTCCAGGTGGCCGGCTTCAGCTTGCCGTCGGCGCCGCGCACGTAGGGGGTGTCGAGGCGGCGGTAGAGCAGGCCGTCGACCGCCTGACGCGTCTTGTCGGAGATCCACTCCTCGTTGACGTCGTCGTTCACCCGCGGCAGCACGCGCATGACCTGGGGGCCGCGCGAGTCGATGCGGATGTTGGAGCCGACGGCGTCGAACACGTCGATGCTCTCGGTCTTCTTCAGCTCCCACGGGCGGGCGTGGAAGGAGTACGGCTTGTTGGTCAGCGCGCCGACCGGGCAGAGGTCGACGATGTTGCCCGACAGCTCGGAGTGCAGGGCATGCTCGACGTAGTTGGTGACTTCCATGTGCTCGCCGCGGCCGGTGGCGCCGAGTTCCGGCACACCCGCCACTTCCGTCGCGAAGCGGATGCAGCGCGTGCAGTGGATGCAGCGCGTCATCTCGGTCTTCACCAGCGGGCCGAGGTACTTGTCGGTCACGGCGCGCTTCGCCTCGGCATAGCGGCTCTTGTCCGCACCGAAGGCGATGGCCTGGTCCTGCAGGTCGCACTCGCCGCCCTGGTCGCAGATGGGGCAGTCGAGCGGGTGGTTGATGAGCAGGAATTCCATCACGCCCTTGCGCGCCTTCAGCGCCATGGGGCTGTTGGTCTTCACCGTCATCCCCTCGGCCACCGGCATGGCGCAGGAGGCCGCCGGCTTCGGCGGACCCGGCTGCACCTCGACCAGGCACATGCGGCAGTTGCCGGCGATGCTCAGGCGCTCATGGTAGCAGAATCGCGGGATCTCGATCCCCAGTCGCTCGGCGGCCTGGAGGATCGTGGTACCCGGCTCGACCTCGATCTCGATCCCGTCGATCGTCAGCTTAGGCATGGAAGCTCACGTCCCCTCAATCAGGCCGCGGCGCCGGCGGCGGCGCGGTTGCGTTCCAGGATGCGGGCCTCCATCACCGGACGGAACCGGCGGATGAGACCCTGAACCGGCCACGCGGCCGCATCACCCAGGGCGCAAATGGTGTGTCCTTCGATCTGCTTGGTCACGTCGAAGAGCATGTCGATTTCCTCGACGCTCGCCTCGCCGCGGGCCATGCGCTCCATCACGCGCCACAGCCAGCCGGTGCCTTCGCGGCACGGCGTGCACTGGCCGCAGCTTTCGTGCATGTAGAAGCGCGACAGGCGGGCGATGACCTTGATGAGGTCCGTCGACTTGTCCATGACCATGACGGCGGCGGTGCCGAGGCCCGAGCCCACTTCGCGCAAGCTGTCGAAGTCCATGAGCACGGTGTCGGAGACCGCCTTGTCGAGTACCGGCACCGACGAGCCGCCGGGGATGACGGCGAGCAGGTTGTCCCAGCCGCCGCGCACGCCGCCTGCATGCTTCTCGATGAGCTCCTTCAGGGGGATGCCCATCTCTTCTTCCACGTTGCACGGCTTGTTCACGTGGCCGGAGATGCAGAACACCTTGGTGCCGGAGTTCTTCGGGCGGCCGAGGCCGGCGAACCACGCGCCGCCGCGCCGCAGGATGGTCGGCACCACCGCGATGGACTCGACGTTGTTCACGGTGGTCGGGCAGCCGTAGAGGCCGACGCCGGCCGGGAACGGCGGCTTCAGGCGCGGCTGGCCCTTCTTGCCTTCGAGCGAGTTGATGAGCGCCGTTTCCTCGCCGCAGATGTAGGCGCCGGCGCCGCGGTGCACGTAGCACTCGAAGTCCCAGCCGGTGCCGCAGGCGTTGGGGCCGATCAGGCCGGCCTCACGCGCTTCGGCGATGGCGTGCTCAAGGTTCAGGGCTTCCTGCACGAACTCGCCGCGGATGTAGATGTAGCAGGCGTGCGCGCCCATGGCGTAGGAGGCGATCAGGCAGCCTTCGATCAGCTTGTGCGGATCGTGGCGCATGAGGTCGCGGTCCTTGCAGGTGCCCGGCTCGCCCTCGTCGGCGTTGACCACGAGGTAGTGCGGCCGCTCGCCCACTTCCTTCGGCATGAACGACCACTTGAGGCCAGTCGGGAAGCCGGCGCCGCCGCGGCCGCGCAGGCCCGAGTCCTGCACTTCCTTGATGATGGCGTCGCGGCCCTTCTCGATCAGGGCCTTGGTGCCGTCCCAGTCGCCGCGCGCGCGCGCGCCGGCAAGCCGCCAGTCGTGGAAACCATAGAGGTTGGTGAAGATACGGTCCTGGTCGCGCAGCATCAGCCTTCTCCCACGGGCTTGGAGCCGAGGGTGGTCAGGGTGGTCGGACCACCGGCCGGCTCGGAGGCATGCCGCCCGTTCTGGGGACCGGGCTTCGGCGCCTCGCCGCGCTTCAGCGCGTCGATGATCGCCTTCATGCTGTCCTTGTCGAGGTCTTCGTAATAGTGGTCGCCGATCTGGATCATCGGCGCGTTCACGCAGGCGCCCAGGCACTCGGCCTCGGCCAGCGAGAACTGGCCGTCCTTGGTGGTCTCGCCCACCCCGATGCCCAGGTGCTCGCTGCACGCCGACACGATGGCGTCGGAGCCGCGCAGCATGCAGGCGACGTTGGTGCACACCTCGATGTGGTGCTTACCGACCGGCGCCAGCTTGTACATGGTGTAGAAGGTCGCCACCTCGTACACCCGCATGGGCGGGATCTCGAGCATGTCGGCGATGTGGTCCATCGCCGCCTTGCTCACCCAGCCTTCCTGGCGCTGCGCCAGATCGAGCAGCGGCAGGGTGGCCGAGCGCTGACGGCCCGCCGGATACTTGGCGATGATGACCTTGGCCTGCGCCAGGTACTCGTCCGTGAAGGCGAAGGTCGCGGGCTGTTCGAAATCCTGGTGGGCTGCAGCACTCATCGATCGATCTCACCGAACACGACGTCAATGGAGCCGATGATCGCGGGGATATCGGCCAGCATGTGACCCTTGGACATCATGTCCATGGCCTGCAGGTGCACGAAGCCGGGGGAGCGGATGTAGCAGCGGTAGGGACGGTTGGTGCCGTCGGCCACCAGGTACACCGCGAACTCGCCCTTGGGCGCTTCGGTGGCGAAGTAGGTCTCGCCGGCCGGGACGTGGAAGCCCTCGGTGAACAGCTTGAAGTGATGGATGAGCGATTCCATGGACCGCTTCATCTCGGGCCGCTTGGGCGGCGTCACCTTGTTGTTCTGCACGCGCACCGGGCCCGGCTTCATCTTGTCCAGGCACTGCTCGATGATGTTCAGCGACTGGCGCATCTCTTCCACGCGGACGAGGTAGCGGTCGTAGCAGTCGCCGATCTTGCCGACGGGCACGTCGAACTCGATGCGGTCGTAGGCGTCGTAGGGCTGCGAGCGGCGCAGGTCCCACGCGAAGCCCGACGCGCGCAGGTTCGGACCGGTGAAGCCCCAGTCGAGCGCCTGCGCCTGCGTCACCACGCCGATGTCGACGGTGCGCTGCTTGAAGATGCGGTTGCCCGTGATCATGGTCTCCATGTCACGGATGTAGTCGCGGAACTCGCTCACCCAGGCGCGGATCTCGCTTTCCAGGCCTTCGGGCAGGTCCCAGGCGACGCCGCCGGGGCGGAAGTAGTTGGCGTGCATACGAGCGCCGGAGGCGGCGTCGTAGAACTCCATGATCTTCTCGCGCTGCTCGAAGCCCCACAGCATCGGCGTCATCGCGCCGACGTCCATGGCGTAGGAGGTCACGTTCAGGATGTGGTTGGAGATGCGCGTCAGTTCCGCATAGAGGGTGCGGATGTACTGCGCCCGCTCCGGCGCCTCGACGCCGAGCAGCTTCTCCACCGCGAGCACCCAGGAGTGCTCCATGTTCATCGGCGAGCAGTAGTCCAGGCGATCGAAGTACGGACCGGCCTGCAGGTAGGTCTTGTACTCGATCAGCTTCTCGGTGCCGCGGTGCAGCAGGCCGATGTGCGGATCGGCGCGTTCCACCAGCTCGCCCGACAGCTCCAGCACCAGACGCAGCACGCCGTGGGCGGCCGGGTGCTGCGGGCCGAAGTTGATGGCCGTGGAGGAGTTCAGCGTCAGGTTCTTGATCTCGGCTTCGGCCATCTCAGCTCTTCCCCTTCTCGCCGAGCTGCACCTGGCCCGGCTGGGTGGCCTTCTCGTCACCCGGCAGGCCATAGGGATGCGTCACGCCTTCCCACGGCGACAGGAAGTCCCACGAGCGGAACTCCTGCACCAGCTTCACGGGCTCGTAGACCACGCGCTTCTGCTCGTCGTCGTAGCGCATCTCGACGTAGCCGGTGAGCGGGAAGTCCTTGCGCAGCGGGTGCCCCTCGAAGCCGTAGTCGGTAAGGATGCGGCGCAGGTCGGGGTTGTCGGCGAAGATGACGCCGTACATGTCCCACACCTCGCGCTCGAACCAGCCGGCCGACGAGAACACCGGCACCACGCTCGGCACCGCCGTCATTTCGTCGGTGGTCAGCTTCACGCGGATGCGCAGGTTGTGCTTCATGCTCAGCAGCATGTAGACCACCTCGAAGCGCTCCTCGCGCTGCGGGTAGTCGGCGCCGCAGATGGCGACCAGCTGCTTGAACAGGCAGTTGCTGTCGTCGCGCAGGAAGCTCAGCACCTTGGTGATGGCGGTGCGCGGCACGGAGACGCTGAGCTCGCCCTTGGCGAGTTCGGTCTTCAGCACGTCCTGCGGAAACTGGGCGGCGACGTAATCGCCGAGGTCCCGCAGCGCCTGGATCTGTTCGTCCGTCTGGATCATGTCCTCGCCGGTCCCTCGTTCAGCGCAGCAGCGAGCCGGTGCGCTGGATCTTCTTCTGCAGCTGCAGGATGCCGTAGACGAGCGCCTCGGCCGTCGGCGGGCAGCCGGGCACGTAGACGTCGACCGGCACGATGCGGTCGCAGCCGCGCACCACCGAATAGCTGTAGTGATAGTAGCCGCCGCCGTTGGCGCAGCTGCCCATGGAGATCACCCAGCGTGGCTCGGCCATCTGGTCGTAGACCTTGCGCAGCGCCGGCGCCATCTTGTTGCACAGCGTGCCGGCGACGATCATCACGTCCGACTGGCGCGGGCTGGGGCGCGGCACGACGCCGAAGCGGTCGAGGTCGTAGCGCGGCATGTAGGCGTGAATCATTTCCACCGCACAGCAGGCCAGGCCGAAGGTCATCGGCCACAGGCTGCCCGTGCGGGCCCAGTTCACCAGCGAATCGACGCTCGAGAGGATGAAGCCCTTCTCCGTCAGTTCCTGCTGCACGCCCTTGATCAGCGCGTCCTGATCGGCGCCGGGCGGAATGCCCGCGCCGGGCGGGCCGGCGAAGCCGGGGCCGCTGGTATTGCTCACTCCCATTCGAGAGCTCCCTTACGCCACTCGTAGATGAAGCCGATGGTCAGCACGCCGAGGAACACCATCATCGACCAGAAGGCGAACTGGCCGACGTCGCCCAGGGTGATGGCCCAGGGGAACAGGAAGGCGATTTCCAGGTCGAAGATGATGAACAGGATCGCCACCAGGTAATAGCGGACCTCGAACCGGCTGCGCGCGTCCTCGAAGGCCTCGAAGCCACACTCGTAGGCCGAGTCCTTTTCGACGTCGGGGCGCTGGCGGGCGACCACGTAGGACGCACCGACCGCAATGGCCGAAATGACGACAGCGATCCCGATGAAGATCAGGATCGGCAGATATTCCCGGAGCAGATCCTCCATGGCGTTCGCTCCTGCGCTCCCAACTTTGTCGGCGGCTGGTACTCGGCGGGCTTCGTGCGGCGTGATGATCCGAACCCGGGCGACGCATCCGAAAAGGTGGGAGGTGCGTCGGGTCGGTCACGGAGAGACCGATACGTCCTGCGGGGCTTCGCACCCCGTACCGGAATCGGGAACGCCGCTGCTTGGCTGGCCGCGTAACGCCTCCGTGCCTTGTTCAGACCGGCCGCGGCTCGCCCACCGACACGCATACATAGGTATCGGACGAACGAAGTCCAGAGCCACCCGACCGGGTGGACCCCCCGCGGAATGCGGTGATCTAATCCGCGGCCCTTATGCAAGTCAAGAGAACAAGCCCGTTGACAACGAACTTTCTGCACTGCCGAAATCGTCCCGTTTTCACCGGCAGCGAGCGCCGGTCGGGGTAAGCCCTCAGGCCGACCCGACGGGCCCGCCGCCACCTCCACCGGACGGCGCCGCGACCCCGCGCCGCCGTCCGCTCCAGCGGACCCAGAGGCCCCGCCCGATGCCAGCCCGCACCGTCACCCGCACCGTCCCCTACCCGCCCGAACGGCTGTTCGACCTGGTGGCCGACGTCGAGCACTACCCGCTGTTCGTGCCCAACTGGGCGGCAGCGCGCATCATCCGCCACATCCCGGGCGGTTACCAGACCGACCAGATCGTGCGCTTCGGCCCGCTGCGCGAGGAATTCGTCACCGAGACGCACCTCGAGAAGCCGCATGCCATCACCGTTACGGCGGTGAAGGGGCCCTTCGATCACCTGCAGATTCTCTGGAGTTTCACCGCCGTGCCGGACGGGGCGTGCCATATTGCGCTGACCGTCGACGTGGAGTTGCGGTCGCGGGCGTTGCAGGTGGCCAGCCGCATCATGGCCGGCGACAGCGCCGAGCGCATGGTGCACGCCTTCGAGGAACGCGCCCGCCACGTCTACGGCCCGCCGGACACGGCCGCCGCCGCCGCCGCCCGCGCCGCCGACGCGGGCCACGTGGACCCCGGGGCGTGACCGCATGCCGACGACGAGGGAAAGAGAGACCGCCGCCTTGACCGACCGCTACGCCCCCACCGCCTATGCCGCCGACCGCGCCGCCGACCTGATGGACGCTCCGCGCCGCACCGGCGCCGCGGCACCCGCGGAGCCGCCGCGTGACGCCGAGGCCGCGGTGCCCGAGTACCTGCGCGACACCTACACCTGGGCCTACCTGAGCCGCTTCGGCACGCGCTTCTTCGACAAGCCCCTGGTGGTTTCGACGATCCTGTGGGGCAACGCCCGCCGCCTCATCCGCAGTGTCGCAGCCGAGATGAAGCCGGGCTGGCGGGTGCTGCAGCCGGCCTGCGTCTACGGCGACTTCTCGCTGCGGGTCGCCGACGCGGTGGGGCCGGACGGGCGCCTCGACGTCTGCGACATCGCCCCCATCCAGGTCGCACTCACCCGCCGCAAGCTGGCCGGCGTGCGCCAGGCCAGCGTGCGGCGCGAGGACGCCGCGGCGCCCGGCAAGGGCCCCTACGACGCCGTCGCCTGCTTCTTCCTGCTGCACGAGGTGCCGGAGGAATACAAGCGCGCCATCGTCGACAACATGCTCGCCGCGGTGCACGACGGCGGCACGGTGGTGTTCGTCGACTACCACCGGCCGGTCGGCTGGCATCCGCTGAAGCCGATCATGTCGGTGGTGTTCGACCGCCTGGAGCCCTTCGCCAAGGCCTTGTGGGCAAACGAGATCCGCGACTACGCCTCGGCGCCCGACGCCTTCACGTGGGAGAAGACGACCTACTTCGGGGGCCTCTACCAGAAGGTGGTGGCGCGCCGCCTCGGCTGACCGCGAGGTACCCGAGCGTTCCGCTCATATACAAGAGAATCAACGCGTTACGGCTTGTTTGCGTAGAATCTAATATTAGGATTTGCTATGATCCAGGGTGGCGCCGGCAGGCAGCCGGCCGCCCACGCCCATGAACCGGGGGACTGGATCATGCTCACGCGACGTCTCGCGCTGATGCTCGCCGTCCTCGCCTGGAGCAGCACCGCCGCCGTCGCCGAGGAGGTCGCCCAGGCGCCCTCGGCCACCACGGCGCCGTCCGCCCAGGCGACCGCGACGACCACGGCCGATCACAGCAAATTCAAGGAACTGGCGGGCCCCTTTGCGACGGGGCCGGAGGTCACGAAGGCCTGCCTGCAGTGCCACACCGAGGCCGCCCACCAGATCCAGCAGACCACCCACTGGACCTGGGCCTTCCGCCACCCGACGACCGGCCAGGAGTTGGGAAAGCGCAACGTCGTCAACAACTTCTGCGTCGCCACGGCGACCAACTGGCCGCGCTGCACCAGCTGCCACGTCGGCTACGGCTGGAAGGACGACACCGGCTTCGACTTCGCGGCGCAGCAGAACGTCGACTGCGTCGTCTGCCACGACACCACCGGCACCTACAAGAAGTTCCCGACCGGCGCCGGCCACCCGACCTACGAGCCCAAGGAATTTCCGCCGGGCTCCGGCAAGGTGTGGCAGCCGCCCGACTTGGCCAAGATCGCGCAGACCGTCGGTCCGACCAGCCGCCAGACCTGCGGCGCCTGCCACTTCTACGGCGGCGGCGGCGATGCGGTGAAGCACGGCGACCTCGACAGCACCATGGCCATGCCGAGCCGCGCGCTCGACGTCCACATGGCGCCCGACGGGCTGAACTTCCAGTGCAGCACCTGCCACACCACGGGCAGCCATCAGGTCACCGGCAGCCGCTACGTCACCAAGGCGGTGGACCGCGTCGGCATCGACGTGCCCGGCCACACCGACGACACCCGCGCCACCTGCGAATCCTGTCACGGCATGGTGCCGCACGAGGACGCCAAGGTGAACGACCACACCGACGTGGTCGCCTGCCCCACCTGTCACGTGCCCGAATTCGCCCGCGGCGGCAAGAAGACCAAGATGTGGTGGGACTGGTCGACGGCGGGCAAGCTGAACGACGCTGGCAAGCCCTTCACGGTCGGCGACGGCGCCGGCAACCACACCTACGACAGCGCCAAGGGCGACTTCGTGTGGGAGGCGAACGTCGTGCCGGAATACCGCTGGTTCGACGGCGAGATCCGCTACACCCTGCTCGGCGACACCATCGACCCGACGGGCGTGGTGCCCATCAACACCCTCGGCGGCGGCCCGGGCGACCCCGACTCGCGCATCTGGCCGTTCAAGATCATGCGCGGCCGCCAGCCCTATGACGCCGGCACCAACATCCTCGCCGTGCCGCACCTGTTCGGCAAGGACGAGAACGCCTTCTGGGGCGCCGGCCGCTACGACTGGAACAAGGCCATCGCCGTCGGCATGCAGGCCCGCGACGTGACCTACAGCGGCAGCTACGGCTTCGTCGAGACGGAATACGCCTGGCCCATCACCCACATGGTGGCGCCCAAGGACGAGGCGCTGGCCTGCGAGTCGTGCCATTCCGAGAACGGCCGTCTCGCCACCCTCGGCGGGTTCTACATGCCGGGCGCCGGCCACCACGGCTGGCTCGGGACCGTCGGCTGGAGCTTCGCCGGCCTGACCCTGCTCGGCATCCTCGTCCACGCCCTGCTGCGCGTCCTCGGCGCGCGGCGCCAGCGCTAGGAGGCGGCATCATGGACCGCACGACGCATTCCGACAGCCCGCGGGACGAAGTGATGTTCACCCGCTTCGAGCGCCTGTGGCACTGGACCCAGGCGGTGATCATCCTGGCCCTCGGCCTGACCGGGTTCGAGGTCTTCGGCTCCTGCCGGGTGGTGGGCTACGAAACGGCCGTCGGCCTGCACCAGGTGCTCGCCTGGACGCTGCTCGGCCTGTGGGTGCTGGCGCTGTTCTGGCACCTGGTGACCGGCGAGTGGCGGCAGTACGTGCCGACGCTCGCCAGCATGGGGGCGGTGCTGCGCTACTACACCGCCGGCATCTTCGACCCGCGCATCGCCCACCCCTACCGCCCGACCCGCGCAGCCAAGCACAACCCGCTGCAGCGCCTCGCCTATGGCGGCTTCCTGGTGGTCATCATGCCGGCGCTGTGGATCAGCGGCCTGCTCTACATGGCTTACAATCAGTGGGACGCCTGGGGCCTCGGCTTCCTGAGCCTGGGCACCGTCGCCCTGGTGCACGCCGCCGCCGCCTTCGCGCTGGTGCTGTTCTTCGTCGGCCACGTCTACATGGCCTTCACCGGCCGGCCGGCGACCGCCTACCTGAAGGCCATGATCACCGGCCGCGCCGCCCACCACGACGACCCGGCGCCGCCGCATCCGGCCGCGTAGACGCCACCCGACCCACCCCTTCGGGCGGGGTCGCTGTCGCCGGGCAGCGGCCCCGTCGTCGTTTCGATGCCCATGAAATTTCTATGATTTGCCCCCATCGACTCGTGATCGTCCTTCAAGACGGCTGGAACTTTGTTATGGTGGGGCAACCGTACGGGGCATTCCAACGGAGGTGTGTGCATGGACGTGATCAAGACCGACGTCGCGATCATCGGAGCCGGCGGGGCGGGCCTGCGGGCCGCCATCGCGGTCGCGGAGAGTGATCCGGGGCTCGACGTCGCGCTGGTGAGCAAGGTCCTGCCCATGCGCAGCCACACCGTGGCGGCGGAGGGCGGCGCGGCCGCCGTCATCAAGGAAAACGACAGCCTCGACAACCACTTCCACGACACCGTCTCGGGCGGCGACTGGCTGTGCGACCAGGACATCGTGGAGCTGTTCGTCAAGGCCGCCCCGCACGAGATGTACCAGCTGGAGCATTGGGGCTGCCCGTTCTCGCGCGATGCCGACGGCCGCATCGCCGTGCGCCCGTTCGGCGGCATGAAGGTGGAACGCACCTGCTACGCGGCGGACAAGACCGGCTTCCACCTGCTGCACACCCTGTTCCAGACCTCCATGAAGTACCCGCAGGTGAAGCGCTACGACGAGTTCTTCTCGGTCGACCTCATCGTCGACGAGGGGCGCGTGCGCGGCCTGCTGGCCATCGAGATCCGCACCGGGCGCATGGTGGCCTTCGTCGCCAAGGCGGTCATCGTCTGCACCGGCGGCGCCGGGCGCGTCTTCCCCTTCACCACCAACGGCGCCATCAAGACCGGCGACGGCATGGCCATGGCCTACCGCGCCGGCGTGCCGCTGAAGGACATGGAATTCGTCCAGTACCACCCGACCGGCCTGCCCGGCACCGGCATCCTGCTGACGGAAGGCTGCCGCGGCGAAGGCGGCATCCTGACCAACAAGGACGGCTACCGCTACCTGCAGGACTACGGCCTCGGCCCCGCCGACCCCTGGCCGCGCAAGAAGGCCATGGAACTGGGTCCGCGCGACCGCCTCAGCCAGGCCTTCTGGCACGAGCAGCAGAAGGGCCGCACGGTGAAAGGTCCCTACGGCGACGTCGTCTACCTCGACATGCGCCACCTGGGGGAAAAGAAGATCAACGAGCGGCTGCCTTTCGTGCGCATGCTCGCCACCAACTACGTCGGCGTCGACCCGGTGAAGGACCCGGTGCCGGTGCGCCCGGTGGTCCACTACACCATGGGCGGCATCGACTGCGACATGGACACGAAGACCGCCCTGCCCGGCCTGTTCACCGCCGGCGAGGCGTCGTGCCTGTCCATCAACGGCGCCAACCGGCTCGGCTCCAACTCGCTGACCGAGCTGCTGGTGTTCGGCCGCCGCGCCGGCGAGTTCGCCGCCCGCCATGTGCGCGACGAGGCCGGCAAGGGCGCGACCGAAACCAGCATCGCCCACCTCGCCGACGGCCTCGCCGGCCGCGTCACCGGCCTGCTGGAGGAGCGCCACGGCACCGAGAGCATCGCCGGCCTGCGCAAGGAAATGACCTCCACCATGGAGGACGGCTGCGGCATCTACCGCACCGAAGGCACCCTGCTGGAAACCGTCGGCAAGCTGGCCGGCCTGCGCGAGCGTTACAAGCGCGTCCACGTCACCGACAAGAGCAAGGTCTTCAACACCGAGCTGCTGCACGCCATCGAGCTCGGCAACATGCTGGAGATCGCCCAGGCCATGGCCCACGCCGCCCTCGACCGCAAGGAGAGCCGCGGCGCCCACCAGCGCCTGGATCACCCGAAGCGCGACGACGGCACCTACCTGAAGCACTCGCTGGCCATCCGTGGCGAGGGCGGCGCGCCGCCCGCCATCGACTACCGCGACGTGGTCATCACCAAGTCCCAGCCGGCCGAGCGCGTCTACGGCGGAGAGGCGAAATGAGCGAACGGACCATCGAATTCGAGGTGCTGCGCTACCGCCCCGGCACCGACCCCGAGCCCACCTTCCAGACCTACCGTGTCGCCTGCCAGGACGACTGGGTGGTGCTGGATGCGCTGAACCACATCAAGGACACCATCGACGGCACGCTGAGCTACCGCTGGAGCTGCCACATGGCCGTCTGCGGGTCGTGCGGCATGCAGGTCAACGGCGAGCCCAAGCTGGCCTGCAAGGCCTTCGTGCGCGACTACGGCGGGCGCATCCGCGTCGAGCCGCTGGCGACCTTCCCCATCGAGCGCGACCTGATCGTCGACATGGACGACTTCCTCGACAAGCTGCAGTCGGTGAAGCCGTGGATCGTGCGCGAGGACGACGCCAAGGTCACCGAGGGCGAGGGTGAATACCGCCAGAAGCCGGCGGAACTGACGCGCTACCGCCAGTTCAGCATGTGCATCAACTGCATGCTCTGCTACTCCGCCTGCCCGCAGTACGCCCTGAACACCGACTTCATCGGCCCGGCCGCGCTGGCGCTGGCGCATCGCTACAACCTCGATGGCCGCGACCAGGGCAACGAGGAACGCAAGGACGTGGTGGCGAGCCACGCCGGCGTGTGGGACTGCACCTTCGTCGGCCAGTGTTCCGCCGTCTGCCCCAAGGACGTCGACCCGGCGGCCGCCATCCAGCAGGGCAAGATCGCCGCGACCACCGACTTCTTCCTCGGCATGCTCATGCCCAAGAAGGGAGACAAGTGACCATGCAGCCGACCCCGCGCAAGCCCTTCTCCCGTCCGTGGCACAACGACTGGTGGCTGCACAAGCGCACCTACGCCCTCTACATGATCCGCGAGCTGACCTGCATCGCGCTGGCGCTCTACGCCGCCGTGGTCATCTACGGGCTCGGCCGCCTGGCCGAGGGGCCGGAGGCGTGGACCGCCTTCGTCGCCGCCCTGCGCGGCCCGGGCTTCGTCACCTTCCATCTGGTCGCCCTGGTGCTCATGGTCTACCACACGGTCACGTGGTTCCAGCTGACGCCCAAGGCCATGCCGGTGATGCGTGGCGACGACTTCCTGCCCGGCCACTACATCGTCGGCGCCCACTTCGCCGCCTGGGCGGTGGTGTCGCTGGTCGTTCTCGTCATCGCGGGGGTGTGAGCCATGGCCCGGTCCAAGTCCAAGCCCATCTTCTGGGGCCTGTTCGCCGCCGGCGGCACCGTCGCCGCCTTCCTGGCGCCGGTGATGATCCTGCTGACCGGCTTTCTGCTGCCGCTCGGCGTGTTCGGTCCCGACGCCTTTTCGTACGAGCGCATGCACGCCTTCGCCGGCAACTGGTTCGGCAAGCTGGTGCTGTTCGGGGTGCTGACGCTGTTCCTGTGGCACTTCGGCCATCGCATGCGCGTCACGCTGCACGACCTCGGCATCCACAACAAGGGCCTCGCCGTGGTGGTGTGCTACGGCCTCGCCGCCATCGGCACCGTCTGGGCGCTGGTGACGCTGCTGAGCATCTGACGCGGCGGCGGGAGGCGCGGCCGGGCTCTCACGCCGGCTGCGCCTCGCCCACCAGTTGCAGCAGGGCGGTGCGCTTGGGCAGGCGCGTGAACTGCACGCGGCCGGAGAAGACCCGGCCCGTGTTGATGTTGCGCAGCGTCTCGATGCCCTTGCGGTCGAGCAGTCCTTCCAGGACGGTGCCCGGGCGCGGCTGATCCTCGCAGTCGGTGAGCAGGCTGCACGACCCCGCCTCCACCTCCACCAGCAGGATGCGGCGCCGCGCATTCACGGCGATCACGACTCCCAGCATTGCAGGCGTCCTCCGCGACCATGGGTCCACGGTCCAGCATCCCGCCGACCGCGCCGCGGGTCAATCTTGCCGGAAGCAAATAGATCGTCCGTCGGGGATCGCCCTCGACTTCCGTCAGGGCCGGCCGTCGGTGCCGTCGGTGCCACCCTGCCCGGCTGCCTCGGCCGCCGCCACGTAGGCGCGGTCGCGCTCCACATAGGCGACCAGCAGGATGGCGACGCCGGCGTAGAAGCCGTCGGGATCGTGGGTGGTGCAGGCGTCGCGGAAGGCGGGCAGCCAAGGCAGCAGGTGCGCATCGAGGAAGGCGCCCTGCTGGCGCCAGTTGCCCGTCAGGGCGGGGTCGTCGGGCGCGCAGCTCTCACCGCCGGCCTCGCGCCACACGGCCATCCCCTCGGCGACCAGTTGCGCCATGACGTCGAGCTGCACCGCCACATGATCCGGCGCGTCGGGCAGGCTGTCGCGCACGCCGAAGCCGGTGCGACGCAGCAGCGCCTTCATGAGGCTGATGGGATCACGCCGGCCGCCCTCGGCCGCCTCGGCGTCCTCCGGCACGTCGGCGACGCCGTCGTGCCAGGCCGAGGCGCGCGGCGGTGCCTTGCCGTCCTCGAACAGAGAGGCGAAATCGCGCGCCAGGGCCTTGGCGAGGGCCGCATCGTCGGCCTCGGCGTCCAGTGCCGCCTCCATGCGCGCCGCCCCCGCCTGCAGCGGCGGATCGGCGCGCAGGTTGTCGAGAACGGCCCGGCCGGGCCCGTTGCGGTAAGCGCGCAGCAGGACGGGATCGAGACGCGACGCGAGCAACCCGGCGAACCAGCGGTACAGCTCGGCACGGCGCAGGCAGTCCCCGGCGAAATCGGCGGCGGGAGCGGGCGTCTCGGTCATGGCGTCCCTCGCGGTCCTCGCCGGCCGCACCCCGGCGCACGGCGGCGCCGGGGTGGGATGCGGCGGATGTGGTGGGCGATGACGGGTTCGAACCGCCGACCCTCTCGGTGTAAACGAGATGCTCTACCAGCTGAGCTAATCGCCCGCAGCGACCGGCGCCACCGGCGTCGGTCTTTCGACGACGTGCGCGCCCTGCATCAAAGACGCGACGGCCGCCGTCTGTCAAGTATCGCCAAAACGAAAAATGCCGGTCTTCGGACCGGCATTTTCCAGTACTTGCACCGCCGGGCGATCAGCCGTTGACGGAGTCCTTCAGGCCCTTGCCAGCCTTGAACTTCGGCTGCTTGGAGGCCGGAATCTTGATGGTCTCGCCGGTGCGCGGGTTGCGGCCTTCGCTGGCGGCACGCTCGGCGACGGCGAAGGTGCCGAAGCCGACCAGGCGCACTTCGTCGCCCTTCTTCAGAGCATCGGTGATGGCATTGAAAACACCATCCACCGCCTTGCCGGCATCCGCCTTCGAGAGGCCGCTGGCGTCGGCGACGGCGGCAACGAGATCGTTCTTGTTCACTTGAGGGCCCCCTCTGCTAAAAGCAAAGACAAAAACTGGGTTCAATCAAAGGCAACGATGTCCGTTGATTTAACGGTGGGGAGTGTAAGGCGCGCCTTTCGCGTCCGTCAATCGGGAAACCGCGGTTTTCCCCCGTTTTTTGCGCCTTCCAGCCTGATATCCCAGCTTGACAAAGGGGCATTTCGGGTTCCGCCGGTAGTATGAGGTGCCAAATAGAGCAACTTTTAGACAATTGTCTGCTTCAAGTGACAGGCAAATAAGAAAGCGGCGCACCCTGCCGGATGCGCCGCTGCTTCTTAGAACCATAGGACGCTGCACTGCAGCATCAGATGGATATCGATCCGGGGATCAGTGGGTGATCACCGCGTCGCCGCCGTCGGCGGTCTTCGGCGCCGGCACGTCGTCGTCGCTGGGCTCCTGCCACTCGATGGGAGTCAGCTCCTTCACGAGGGAGTTGCTCAGCACTTCGTCGACGGTCGAGACCGGAATGATCTTCAGGCCGCGCTTCACGTTGTCCGGAATCTCGGCGAGATCCTTCTCGTTGTCGCGCGGGATGAGCACCCGCTTGATGCCGCCGCGCAGGGCCGCCAGCAGCTTCTCCTTGAGACCGCCGATGGGCAGCACGCGGCCGCGCAGGGTGATTTCGCCGGTCATGGCGACATCCTTGCGCACCGCCACGCCCGTCAGCGCCGAGACGATGGAGGTGCACATGGCGACGCCGGCCGACGGACCATCCTTGGGCGTCGCGCCTTCCGGCACGTGCACGTGGATGTCCCGCTTCTCGAAGGCCGTCGGCTTGATGCCGAAGCTGACCGACCGCGACCGCACGTAGGACCGCGCCGCCTGGATGGACTCCTTCATGACGTCGCCGAGCTGGCCCGTCAGCATGAAGTTGCCCTTGCCCGGCAGGGTGACGGCTTCGATGGACAGCAGTTCGCCGCCCACCTCGGTCCACGCCAGGCCGGTGGTCACGCCCACCAGATCCTCGCGCTCCGCCTCGCCATAGCGATACCGACGGACGCCGGCGTACTTTTCGAGGTTCCGGCGGGTGATCGCCACCTGCTTGATGTTCTTTTCCACCAGCGTCTTGGTCGACTTGCGGGCGAGGTTCGCCAGCTCGCGTTCCAGGTTGCGGACGCCGGCTTCCCGAGTGTAGTAGCGCACGAGGTCGCGCAGCGAGTCTTCGCTGATGGTGAACTCGGTCTTCTTCAGGCCGTGCGCTTCCATCTGCTTGGGGATCAGGTGGCGGCGCGCGATCTCGACCTTCTCGTCCTCGGTGTAGCCCGACAGGCGGATGATCTCCATGCGGTCCATCAGCGGCTGCGGCATGCGTAGCGTGTTGGCCGTGGTGACGAACATCACGTCCGACAGGTCATAGTCCACCTCGAGGTAGTGGTCGTTGAAGGTGGAGTTCTGCGCCGGGTCGAGCACCTCCAGCAGGGCCGACGACGGGTCGCCGCGCCAGTCGGCGCCCAGCTTGTCGATTTCGTCGAGCAGGAAGAAGGGATTGGACGTCTTCGCCTTCTTCATGCCCTGGATGATCTTGCCGGGCATGGAGCCGATGTAGGTGCGGCGGTGACCGCGGATCTCGCTTTCGTCGCGCACGCCGCCGAGCGACACGCGCACGAAGTTGCGGCCCGTCGCCTTGGCGATGGACTGGCCGAGCGAGGTCTTGCCGACGCCCGGCGGGCCGACGAGGCACAGGATCGGACCCTTGAGCTTCTTGGTGCGCTGCTGCACGGCCAAGTACTCGAGGATGCGCTCCTTCACCTTTTCCAGGCCGAAGTGGTCGTCGTCCAGCACCTTCTTGGCGCGCTTCAGGTCGTAGTTGACGCGCGTCTTGGTCTGCCAGGGGATCGACAGCAGCCAGTCCAGGTAGTTGCGCACCACCGTCGCTTCCGCCGACATGGGGCTCATGGAGCGCAGCTTCTTCAGCTCGCCCATGGCCTTTTCCTTGGCTTCCTTCGACAGCTTGGTCTTGTTGATGCGGTCCTCGATCTCCGAGGCCTCGTCGCGACCTTCCTCGCCCTCGCCGAGTTCCTTCTGAATGGCCTTCAGCTGCTCGTTCAGATAGTACTCGCGCTGGGTCTTCTCCATCTGCCGCTTGACGCGGTTGCGGATCTTCTTCTCGACCTGCAGGACGCCGATCTCGCTTTCCATGAAGCCGTAGACACGCTCCAGGCGATCGGAAATGGCAGTCGTTTCAAGCAGTTCCTGCTTGTCGGCGATCTTCAGCGCGAGGTGCGAGGCGACCGTGTCGGCCAGCTTCGCGGCGTCGTCGATCTGGTTGATCGACACCAGAACCTCGGGCGGGATCTTCTTGTTCAGCTTGATGTACTGCTCGAACTGGCCGACCACGGAGCGGGACAGCGCCTCGAGCTCCTGGTTGTCCTGGTGTTCGTCGTCGAGCAGTTCCACTTCCGCCTGGAAGAAGTCCTGGTTGTCGGTGTAGCGCAGGATGCGGGCGCGCTGGCCGCCTTCCACCAGGACCTTCACGGTGTCGTCCGGCAGCTTGAGCAGCTGCAGCACGGTCGACACGGTGCCGACGGTGTAGATGTCGTCCGGATCGGGGTTGTCCTGCCCGGCGTTCTTCTGCGCCACGAGCAGGATCTGCTTGTCCTCGGCCATGACGTCTTCGAGCGCCTTCACCGACTTTTCACGGCCGACGAACAGCGGCACGATCATGTGCGGGAAGACGACGATGTCACGCAACGGGAGGACAGGAAGGATGTCTCCGCGACTCTCCACGATGATGTCCCTCTTTTTTAGCTTGGCGGCCGTCTGACGCACCGCCAGGTTGATCGGCTTTGGCCCTGATATGGGAGGCTCCAAAGCGGACGGCCAGGGGTTGACACCCGGTGATATCGCGCGGCTTCGGACGCCGATCGGCCGGGTCGAGGTGGAAAGGGCGCCCTCAGGCGCCCGTCCCGACCTCCTCGGAGCGATCCGAGTAGATGTAGAGAGGTTTCGCCCGGGTTTCGGCGACCTCGCGGTTGACGACCACTTCCTCCACCCCTTCCATGCCGGGGAGGTCGAACATGGTCTCGAGCAGCATGCTTTCCATGATCGAGCGCAGGCCGCGGGCACCGGTCTTGCGGGCGATGGCCTTCTGGGCGATGGCCGTCAGCGCGTCGTCGGTGAGCGTGAGCTTGGTGCTCTCCATGTCGAACAGCTTCTGGTACTGCTTGACCAGGGCGTTCTTCGGCTTGGTCAGGATTTCGATGAGCGCGTCCTCGTCCAGGTCGTCGAGGGTGGCGATCACCGGCAGACGGCCGACGAATTCGGGGATCAGGCCGTACTTCAGCAGGTCTTCCGGCTCCACCTCGCGCAGGATCTCGCCGGTGCGGCGCTGCTCGGGGTCGCGCACGGTGGCGCCGAAGCCGATGGACGTGCCCTTGCCGCGGCCGGAGATGATCTTCTCGAGGCCCGCGAAGGCGCCGCCGCAGATGAACAGGATGTTGGTCGTGTCGACCTGCAGGAATTCCTGCTGCGGATGCTTGCGGCCGCCCTGCGGGGGCACGCTGGCGACCGTGCCTTCCATGATCTTCAGCAGGGCCTGCTGCACACCCTCGCCCGACACGTCGCGGGTGATGGACGGATTATCGGACTTCCGGCTGATCTTGTCGATCTCGTCGATGTAGACGATGCCGCGCTGCGCCCGCTCGACGTTGTAGTCGGCCGCCTGCAGCAGCTTCAGGATGATGTTCTCGACGTCCTCGCCCACGTAACCGGCTTCGGTCAGCGTGGTGGCGTCGGCCATGGTGAAGGGCACGTCGAGGATGCGGGCGAGGGTCTGGGCCAGCAACGTCTTGCCGCAGCCCGTCGGGCCGACCAGCAGGATGTTGGACTTGGCGATCTCGACCTCGTTCCCCTTGGCGCCGCCGTGCTGCAGTCGTTTGTAGTGGTTGTGCACCGCCACCGACAGCACGCGCTTGGCATGGCTCTGGCCGATCACGTAATCGTCCAGCACGGCCATGATGTCGCGGGGGGACGGAACGCCATCGCGGGAACGAACGAGATTGCTCTTGTTCTCCTCGCGGATGATGTCCATGCACAGTTCCACGCATTCATCGCAGATGAACACCGTCGGCCCGGCGATGAGCTTGCGCACCTCGTGCTGGCTCTTCCCGCAGAACGAGCAATACAGGGTGTTCTTGGATGAATCGCCGCCAGAGGACTTGGTCATCGTGTCTCCACTCCGTGCGCGGCCGGCACCGCCGGCGCGCCGTCATAAGTTTGCGGCCGGCCGGCCCGCTTCGCGCTCATGTTAGCCGGTCCTTCCGCCGCAGGACAATGCCTAAAAGCCTTTACGTCCGCCGGGACGTAACGGATCGGACATCGTTGCTGCAACATGGGGAGATGGCGCGGGGCCTGCAAGGCATGTGACGAAGGGGGGAGCGTCCTCGGCCGGACGTCCAGGCCTTCGCCTTTCGGCCAGGGCGAAAAACGACGGGGACGCAGCCCTGCGGCCGCGTCCCCGCCCCATCGGTCATGCAGGCGCCTCGTTACTTGGCGCCGTCGCCGCCTTCGCGCAGCTTCGTTTCCTCTTCGCGCGAGGTCACGACGGTGTCGATCAGGCCGAAGGCCTTGGCCTCTTCCGGCGTCATGAACTTGTCGCGCTCCATGGCGCGCTCGATCTCCTCGATCGGCTGGCCGGTGTGCTTGACGTAGAGCTTGTTCAGGCGGTCGCGGATCGACAGGATCTCGCGGGCGTGGATCTCGATGTCCGCCGCCTGGCCCTGGAAGCCGCCGGACGGCTGGTGGACCATGATCCGGCTGTTGGGCAGCGAGAAACGCTTGTCGGGCGCGCCGCCGGTCAGCAGCAGCGAGCCCATGGAGGCCGCCTGGCCGATCACCATGGTCGCCACGTCGCAGCGGATGTACTGCATCGTGTCGTACATGGCGAGGCCCGAGGTCACCACGCCGCCGGGCGAGTTGATGTAGAAGGCGATGTCCTTCGACGGATTGTCGGCCTCGAGGAACAGGAGCTGGGCGCAGATGAGCGCCGACACACCGTCCTGCACCGGGCCGGTGAGGAAGATGATGCGCTCCTTCAGCAGGCGCGAGTAGATGTCGTAGGACCGCTCGCCGCGGTTGGTCTGCTCGACCACCATCGGGACCAGGTAGTTGTTGTAGACGTCGATCGGATCACGTTCGCTCATCGGCTCCATCCATTCCTGTGGTCCCCCGATATGCGGGGCAGTCGATCGTCATGCAATGACATGACGCAAACATGCGATCGGGGCGGCGGCCGCAACAGCCACCGCCCCGACCGTCAGTACGAGGCGCGGGTGGAAGACGCGCGGACCATTCAGTCCGCGGCCTTCTCGGCGTCACCCTCGGCGGCGTCGCCTTCGGCCTTCTTGGCCTTCTTGGCGGCCTTCTTCTTCGCCGGCTTGTCGGCGGCGGCATCGTCGCCCTCGGCGTCGTCCTGCTTCATCAGCTCGTCGACGGAGACCGGCTTGTCCTCGACCTTGGCCTTCTCGATGATGAAGTCCACGACCTTGTCTTCATAGATCGGGGCGCGCAGCTGGTCGATGGCGCCGCGGTTCTGCATGAAGTAGCTGAACACGGCCTGTTCCTGGCCCGGGAAGCGCGCGGCTTCGGCCATGATGGCGCGGTTCAGGTCTTCCTGGGTGACCTGCACTTCGTTCTTCTGGCCGACCTCGGACAGCAGCAGACCCAGGCGCACGCGGCGCTCGGCCAGCTTGCGGTAGTCGGCCTTCAGCTCGTCGTCGGTCTTGCCTTCGTCCTCGGGGTCGAGCTGGCCCTGTTCCTTGGCCTGCTCCACCTGCTTCCAGATGCCGTCGAACTCCATGTCCACCATGGTCGGCGGAACCTCGAAGTCGTGGGCGTCGGACAGCTTGTCGAGCAGCTGGCGCTTGACCTTCTGGCGGCTCAGGTTGTCGTACTCGCGCTGGATCTGCTCGCGCACGGCGGTCTTGAGGGCCTCGAGGCTCTCCATGCCGACGGTCTTGGCCAGCTCGTCGTCGATCTCCGGCACCTTCGGCTCGCGGATCTCGTGGACGGTGACGTCGAAGGTGACTTCGGCGCCCTTGAGGTTCTCGGCCGGGTATTCCTCGGGGAAGGTGACGGTGATGGTCTTCTGGTCACCGGCCTTCAGGCCGACGACCTGATCCTCGAAGCCGGGGATGAAGGTGCCCGAGCCGAGCTCCAGCTCGTAGCCCTCGGCCTTGCCGCCGGGGAACTCCTCGCCGTCCTTCTTGCCGACGAAGTCGATGAGGACGGCATCGCCCTCCTTCGCCTTGCGGGTCTTGGAGGTGACGGCCTCGTTGGTCTTCTGGCTCTCGGCGATGCGCTTCAGCGCATCCTCGATCTCCTGGTCGGCGACGTCCGCCTTCGGGCGGGTCAGCTCGACGGTGGCGAAGTCGACCGGAGTGATCTCGGGCAGCACCTCGACCGAGATGGTGAACTCGAGGTCGGCGTCTTCCGAGAAGTTCTGCAGGTCGATCTTCGGCTGCATGGCCGGACGCAGGTTGTTCTCGGTGATGGCCTTCTCGGCGGCTTCCTGCACCGACTGCTCGACGACCTCGCCCAGGACGGACTGGCCGTAGCGCTTCTTCACCAGCGACAGCGGCACCTTGCCGGGCCGGAAGCCGGGCATCTTGACCTGGTTGGACAGTTCCTTGAGGCGCGCCTCGCTCTTGGCAGCGAGGTCGGCGGCCGGCACGACCACCTTGAAATCGCGCTTCAGGCCCTCGGCGTTGGTTTCGGTAACCTGCATCTAGAGTCTCTATCTCTCGTGTCAGTGATCGACTCGGTGGGCGAGCCACGGCGTTGCGCGGTTATAGCAGACACGCCCGCCGCCGCAACCGGGGCCGGCGAAAAAACCGACACAATGGCTCCCACCCGCCGGCCGGCGACGAGGGCCGGTGCGTGGATGGATCGGGATGGTGCGGCCGGAGGGACTCGAACCCACACACCTTGCGGCGCTGGAACCTAAATCCAGTGCGTCTACCAGTTCCGCCACGGCCGCGCCGGAAACCGGTCTTGTGCAACGGATGAGCCGCGCCGTCAAGAGACGCAGATGCGGGCACCGGCATTCCGATGAAACAGACTATGCACTTTTGTATATGCCATTGGCCCAGGCAACCCCCACAGCCCTTGTGTTCCGTGTTTGCAGGCCTTGGAAAATAGTATATGCAGAGGCCAATCAGCCGGCGCGGAGGGGGTATGTCCGCCAGGCGGGGGAAACGAAGAGCTTCATCGGAGAGTGGAGATGGCGGACGATCTGGATCGCGTCGGTCGTTTGGGCTTCCTGCAGATCGACGAGGAAACCCGAGGCCTTCTGCGGGAATTCCGTGGCATCCTGGCCGGCAACATCGATGCCGTGCTGGACGCCTTCTACGGCTACGTCCGGCAGACGCACGCCGTGGCCCGCCTGTTCGGCAGCGACGCCGGAATCCGCAACGCCCGCGACCAGCAGCGCAAGCACTGGCTGGACAACGTGTTCTCCGGCGAGTTCGGCGACGCCTATTTCCGGCAGGTCACCCTCATCGGCCGCACCCACGAGCGCGTCGGCCTGGAGCCGCGGTGGTACATCGCCGCCTATGCCTTCACGCTGAACAAGCTGGTGCAGCTGATCTACACCCACTACCGCAAGAAGCCGGAGCGCGCCGCCGCCATCATCCAGGCCGTCAACAAGGCGGTGTTCCTGGACATGGACGTCGCCATCTCCGTCTACATCCAGACTGCCCGCGAGACCGCCGCCCGCACCCTGAACGAGCACGCCAGCAAGTTCGAGAACGAGGTGCATGCCATGGTGGAGATCGTCGCCGCGGCGGCGACCGAACTCCAGTCCACCTCGCAGAACATGGCCGAGACGGCCGACCGCACCTCCAGCCAGTCGTCGCTGGTGGCCAACGCCGCCGATCAGGCGGCCGGCAACGTGCAGACCGTCGCCGCCGCCGCCGAGGAACTGCACGCCTCCATCTCGGAAATCAGCCGTCAGGTCGCCGAGAGCAACCGCATCTCGTCGGAAGCGGTGGAAGAGGCCGAGCGCACCAACCAGATGGTCAACGGCCTCGCCACCGCGGCGGGCAAGATTGGCGAAGTCGTGAAGCTCATCAACGACATCGCCAGCCAGACCAACCTGCTGGCGCTGAACGCCACCATCGAGGCGGCCCGTGCCGGTGACGCCGGCAAGGGATTCGCGGTCGTCGCCGGCGAGGTGAAGAACCTCGCCAACCAGACGGCGCGGGCGACGGAAGACATCGGCCGCCAGATCACCGAGGTGCAGAACGCGACGAAGAGTGCCGTCGGCGCCATCCAGGGCATCACCGGCACCATCGGCCGCATCAACGAGATCGCCGCCGCCATCGCCGCCGCCGTCGAACAGCAGGGCGCCGCGACGCAGGAAATCGCCCGCAACGTCCAGCAGGCCTCGTCGGGCACGAGCGAGGTGACCTCCAACATCTCGACCGTCACCGAAGCGGCCACCGAGACCGGCCACGCCGCCGGCGAGGTCCTCACGGCGGCGCGCGAGCTGTCCAACCAGTCGGAGCGCCTGAAGGCGCAGGTCGACAGCTTCCTGCACGACATCCGCAGCGCCGTCTGACGCGGCGACGCTCGGGTCGGGTCGGGTCGGGTCGGGTCGAAAACGAAAAGGGGCGGCCGCCGCGAGGCGCCGCCCCTTCGCCTTGCCCGCCCCGGTCCTAACTCGGCAGGCGGCCGATGATGCGGCCGGCGGTGATGACGGCCTGGGTGCGGCTGGTGACGCCGAGCTTGCGCAGGATGGCCGAGACGTGCGCCTTCACCGTGCTTTCGGCGATGTCGAGTTCGTAGGCGATCACCTTGTTGGACTTGCCGGCCACCAGCATCTCCAGCACCTTGCGCTGCTGGTGGGTGAGCGCGCCCAGTTGCTCCACCAGCGCCCGGTCGGCCGCCGACAGGCCGCCGCCGGTCTCCAGTTCCGCCTCCAGCTCGGGCGGCAGGTAGACGTCGCCGTCGAGCACGCGGCGCAGCGCCGCCGCCATCTCGCCCTTGGACAGGCTCTTGGGCAGGAAGCCAGAGGCGCCGAAGGTAAGCACCTGCCCCGCCGTCTCGGCGGTTTCGCTGGCCGAGACCACCACGATGGGCACCATGGGCACCTGGTTGCGCAGGGCGATGAGGCCGTTGAAGCCGTTCATGCCGGGCATGTTGAGGTCGAGCAGCACCAGTTCCAGCCCGTCGTCCTCGCACACCGCCGCCATGGCCTGCTCGAAGTCCTTGGCGAGCCGCACGGCGAAGTCGGCGAAGGCTTCCGTCACCACCTGGTGCAGGGCTTCGCGGAACAGCGGATGATCGTCGGCGATGAGAATGGCGGGCAGCGCCGTCGCGCCGCCGGTGCCGCCCCCCGCCGGCAGTGAAACGGACTCCGGATGGGCCATGCCGCGTCTTCTCCCTGCGCATCTTCGTTCGCCGGCCTGCTTGCGGGCCGTTGCCACACGACGATACAAGGCGCCGCGACCTGGGGTCGAGCCCGACTTTCGGATTATTTCAAGACTGCGACATCCTGGAAAACAAAAAAGAGGGGCGGCCTTGCGACCGCCCCGAGGCCCAGGTGAGGACGTCGAAAAGGAAGGATCAGGCGGACTTGGGCAGCTTGAAGACCCAGACCATGCCGCCCTGGTTGAGGTACTTCACGGCCTTGGCTACCTCGCCGCCCCACAGGGGCACGGCACCGCCCCAGCCGGAGACGACGGCCAGGTACTGCTCGCCGTCCTCTTCCCAGGTGACGGGGCTGGAGACGACGCCGGAGCCGGTCTGGAACTTCCACACCTCCTCGCCGGTCTTGGCGTCGAAGGCCTTGATGAAGCCTTCCGGCGTGCCGAAGAACACCAGGTTGCCGGCCGTCGAGAGCACGCCGCCCCACACGGGCGCCTTGTTCTTGTACTCCCACACGATCTCGCCGGTGGTCGGGTCGATGGCGCGCAGGGCGCCGATGTAGTCCTCGTGCAGCGGCTTGATGGTAAAGCCGGCGCCCAGGTAGGCGGCACCCTTCTTGTAGGTGACCGGCTCGTTCCAGATGTCCATGCACCATTCGTTGGCGGGCACGTAGAACAGCTTGGTGTCCGGGCTGTAGCCCATGGGCATCCAGTTCTTGCCGCCGAGGAAGGACGGGCAGGAGAACACGGCGCCGGCGTGCTGCTCCGGCGCGGTGGTGCCGGCCGCCGCGGGCTGCGCCGCCGCCTGCACCGGGTTGCCCGGGCGTCCTTCGGGGATGACGATGGGCCGGTTGGTCTTCAGGTCCCAGCCCTCGGCCCAGGTGATCTTGCTGACGAAGGGGGTGACGGACAGCGGCTTGCCGGTCTCGCGGTCGGCGACGAAGAAGAAGCCGTTGCGGTCGGCCTTGGCGCCGGCCTTCACGACCTTGCCGTCCTTCTCCATGTCGAAGGCGACGAACTCGTTCACGCCGTCGAAGTCCCAGCCGTCGTGCGGCGTGGTCTGCAGGTGCCACTTGATCTCGCCGGTGTCGGGATCGAGCGCCAGCGTCGACGACGAATACAGGTTGTCGCCCGGCCGCAGGTGGCTGTTCCACGGCGCCGGGTTGCCGGTGCCGTAGTAGATGAGGTTCGTCGCCGGGTCGTAGGTGCCGCCGTTCCAGGTGGCGCCGCCGCCGTACTGCCACATGTCGCCTTCCCAGGTGGCGTTGGTGGTGCCGGTGACGGTGGAGTCCTTGCCGTTCAGGGTGCCCATGTGGCCTTCGATGACCGGGCGCGACCAGATCAGCTCGCCGGTCTCGGCGTCGCGCGCCTCCACCTTGCCGACGACGCCGAACTCGCCGCCCGAAACGCCGGTGATGACCTTGCCCTTGACGATCATCGGCGCCGAGGTGAAGGAATACCCGGCCTTGTAGTCGCCCAGCTCCTTGCGCCACACGGTCTTGCCGGTCTTGGCGTCGAGCGCCACCAGCTTGGCGTCCAGCGTGCCGAAGTAGACCTTGTCGCCGTAGAGCGCGGCGCCGCGGTTGACCACGTCGCAGCACGGCATGATGCCGTCGGGCAGACGGGCCTCGTACTCCCACAGCTCTTCGCCGGTCTTGGTGTCGATGGCGTAGAGGCGCGAGTACGACGCGGTGACGTACATCACGCCGTCCTTGACCAGCGGCTGGCTCTCCTGGCCGCGCTGCTTCTCGCCACCGAAGGAGAAGGCCCACAGCGGCCGCAGCTCCTTCACGGTCTCGGTGTTGATCTTGTCGAGCGGGCTGTAGCGCTGCCCCTGCGGGCCGAGACCGTAGGACACCACGTCGCCGGTGGTGGCCTGGTCGTTCAGGATGTCCTCGTCGGTGACGCCCGCGGCCTGGACGGGCGCGGCCATCAGGGCGACGGCGAGCGCCACGCCGGCGCTGGCGGTGGTCAAGGAACGAACGAGTTGCTTCACCGCTTCCTCCCAATTCTTCGTGTTGACGGCCCGGCGCCCCATGACGCGGGCACGAACTTCCCCTTGCCTCGGAAGCCGAAAGACTTCCAAAGCATCTCTCCAAAGTTCCGATTTTCTTTATTTTACCTATTCTCCGACTGAGGCCGGAGCGCCGCAATTGTCAAAAAGTACTATGCTTGTGCGGCCCGAAGGCACGGTAGACGAAGCGCGTCCCGCCGGCCTGCGCTTCCTGCTCGGCCGTTTCGGCCATGGCGGCGTGATGGGGCGACAACTCGCAGGCCGGGTCCATGGCGGCGGCGTCGCCGGCCAGCGCCAGGGCCTGACAGCGGCAGCCGCCCCAGTCGATCTCCTTGCGGTCGCACGAGCGGCAGCCGGCCGGCATCCAGGCCTCGCCGCGATAGGCCTCGAAGGCGGCGCCGTGCAGCCAGATGTCGCGCAGGGGCCGCTGGCGCACCGTTTCGACCGGCAGATGGGGAATGGTCTCGGCGGCGTGGCAGGGCAGCACCTTGCCCGTCGGCGTCACGTTGAGGAACCGCCGCGCCCAGCCGCCCATGCAGGCCTTCGGCCGGCGGGCGTGGTAGTCGGGGATGACGTAGTCGATGACCATGCGGCCGCGGTATCGCTCCTGCCGCTCGCGCACCACCGGCGTCATGGCTGCCAGCTGCGCCTTGGACGGCATGAGGGCGGCGCGGTTGAGCAGCCCCCAGCCGTAGTACTGCACGTTGGCCACTTCCGCCCGCTCGCAGCCGAGGTCGAGCGCCATGTCGAGCATGGCACCGACGCGCGCCGCATTGTGACGGGTGATGACGAGGTTGGCGGTCAGGGCGAGGCCGGCCTCCTTCACCAGTCCCGCCACCGCCCGCTTCTTCGCCAGCGCCCCGGACCAGCCGCCGACGACGTCCACCCCGGCCGCGTCGGAGTCCTGGAAGGCCAGCTGCACGTGCTCCAGCCCCGCCGCCGCCAGCGCCCTCACCTTGCCTGCGTCCAGCAGCACGCCCGAGGTGATGAGGTTGGTGTAGAGCCCGAGGCCGGCGGCGTGCGCCACCAGTTCCGCCAGGTCCTGCCGCGCCGTAGGCTCGCCGCCGGAGAAATGCACCTGCATGACGCCGAGCGCCGCGGCCTGTTCCAGCACGTCCTTCCACTCGGCGGTGGTCAGTTCCGCCTGCGGGTCGTCGAGCGCCAGCGGGTTGGAGCAATAGGCGCAGCGCATGGGACAGCGGTGCGTCAGCTCGGCCAGCATGGCGACGGGCAGGTCGACGGCTGCGGTCGCTTCGGGCATCGGGGCTGCATCCTTCATGCGCGCACGAACCCCTTGTCGGCCAGCGACTGCAGCAGGTCGGTCACGTCGCCGGCGATGTCGGCCTCGGCGGCGTCGAACTCCGCCGCCAGACGGGCCACCACGGCGGCGACGGAGCGTTCGCCGTCGCACAGCTTGAGGATCTCGACCGCGATCTCGTCGGGCACCAGCATGCGCTCGGGGCCGAGCACGACCCAGCGGTCGCGCACGCCGTCGTGCCTCAGGGTGACGTGCGGCGCCAGGGCCGGAACGGATTGCGGCGTGACGACCGTGCGGGACACCAGCATCTACCCCTCCTGCGGCCGGAAGGCGCCGGGCGGGATCATGCCGGGCGCGACGTAGGCGGCGTACAGGGCGTCGAGCTGCGCCCACAGCACGTTGCACTTGAAGGTCAGGGCATCCATCACCTGCGCCTGCTGCTCGGGCGTGCGGGCGTGCTCCAGCACGTAGGCCAGCGCGAAGTCGCAGTCGCGCGGTGCCTGGTCCAGCCGCTTGCGGAAGTAGGCCATGACCCGGTCTTCCACGAAGTCGTAGTGCTCCAGCATGCCGACGATGCGCTCCGCATGGATCTTCGGCGCGAACAGTTCGGTCAGGCACGAGGCGATGGCCGGCAGGCCCGGGTTGTCCCACACGTAGCGCACGTAGGCCTCGACGGCGAAGCGGGTGGCCGGCAGGGCGCCGTCCTGGCTCACCACGTAGTCGCGCGGCAGGCCGAGGTGGTCGGTGAGGACCAGCCAGCGCTCGATGCCGCCGGTGTCGGGGCCGTGGCCGTCGTGGTCGAGCACCCGCTGCAGCCACGCCCGGCGCACCTCGCGGTCGTCGATGCGGGCCATGAGGGCGTGATCCTTGCGCGGGATGGCCGCCTGATAGCAATAGCGGTTGAGCGCCCAGGCCTGCACCTGCCCCTTGGTCAGGTCGCCGCCGTGCAGCAGCTTATGGAACGGGTGGAGGTTGTGGTAGCGCTCCGCCCCGATGGCGCGCAGGGCCGCCTCCAGCTGGTCGGGGCTCAGGGTGCGCGAAGGCACGGGCGTGCGGACGAACTGATAGGTCATAGAACGATCTCCATCCCGTCGTAGGCGACCTCCCAGCCGGCCTCCTCCACCACCCGGCGGGCGGCGGTGTCGGCCACCAGGACCGGGTTCGTGTTGTTGATGTGGATGTAGACCTTGCGGTCGATCCGGAGCGGCGCGAAGGCGGTCAGCGAGCCGTCGGGCCCGCTCATGGCCATGTGTCCCATGCGGGCGGCGGTCTTGGTGCCGACCTTGTGCGCCGCCATCTCGTCGTCGGTGAAGGTGGTGCCGTCGAACAGCACCAGCGGCGCGCCGTCGATGCGCCGGCCGAGGTCGGGCGGCAGAGAGGCGCAGCCGGGAATGTAGAAGACATGGCGGCCGGTGGCCGTCTCGGTGATCTTCACGCCCACCGTGTCTTCCGGCACGCTGCCGAAGCCGGGCTTGGTGGGGTCCTCCAGCCACAGGGCGATCTTGCCGGGCACGGGGAACAGCTCGACGCTGAGGCCGAGGCTGTCGCCGGTGGCGTCGGCCAGCGGCTCGGGCTCGTGCGGCGCCAGCGGGCGGCGCGCCACGTACTCCGGGTTCAGCACGTTGAAGATGGCGTTGGCGCCCAGGATGTCGTGCACCCGGCGCGTGGCGTAGAGGGGGAAGGCGTGGCTTTCGCGCAGCGTCAGCAGGCCGGCGACGTGGTCGACGTCGGCATTGGTGACGACGACGGCGGCGACGGGGCTGTGGCGCAGGCCGCCGACCGGGTGCAGCGCCGTGCGGTCGAGCAGCTGGCGGCCGAGGTCGGGGCTCGCGTTCACCAGCACCCAGCGCTGCCCGTCGGCCGAGACGGCGATGGACGACTGGGTGCGGACGGGCGCCGCAGGGTCGCCGGCGCGGGCGCGGCGGCACTGGGCGCAGCCGCAGTTCCACTGAGGAAACCCGCCGCCGGCTCCCGCCCCGAGGACAAGAATTCGAAGCACGTCGCTTCTCCTTTCATGGATCTTAGGGGCGAGGGGCCGGCAGCGGGGCCGGATCACGGTCGGTTCAGTCTTCGGCGCAGGCGTAGCTGTTGATCTCGAGACCGACCATGATTTCGACGTACTTGGGCTTCTTCCAGGTCCGCATGTATCGTTCCTTCCGTCTTGTGGGTTCTTCTTCGAACAGCATCAAGTCTAGGCGTCGCCGCACCGCGTCCACAATGCGACTTTGGACTAGTTGCCGACCACCGGCAGCGCCGCGCGGGCGAGCGCCGGGTAGAGGGTCAGGACGCTGCGCGCCAGCTCGTCGCGCACCAGCGCCATGCCAGCGAAACGCTCCGGGATGGGCATGCGGATCACTTCGGTGATCTCGCGCCCCTCGTCAGCGGCCGTGCGCAGCGCCTGATCGAGCCACTGAACGTAGTCGCGCGTCTGGGCGATGGGGCCGCCGTCGCGGGCCACCGGCCCGTGACCCGGCACCACCACCGCGACGTCCAACGCCGCCAGACGATCCAGCGCCGCCAGCCATTCCGCGGCATCGGCATGGGGAAAGGTGGGCGCCCGGTCGTGGAACACCAGATCGGAGGCGAACAGCACGCCCGTGGTCTCGTCGAGGAGGACGAGGTCGCTGTCGGTGTGGCCCTGCAGGGGCAGAAGCCGCAGGCGATGGCCGCCGATCTCCACCACCTGCTCGCCCTCCGCGATGGTCTCCGTCGGCTCCATGGGCTCGGTGCCGCGCATCCAGTCGCCGGACAGGCGGTAGAGGTTTTCCGTCACCGCCATGCCCTCGGCGGCGATGCCGGCCCGCGTCGCGGCCGTGGCGGCGACGGGCACGTCGGCGAAGGCCTGGCCGCCGAGGAAGTGATCGGGGTGCAGGTGCGTGACGAAGACCTTGACCACCGGCTTGTCGGTGACCCGCGCGATGGCGGCGCGCAACTCCTCGCCGTAGCGGCGCGACGGGCCGTCGTCGACGACCACCACGCCGGCGTCGGTGACGATGAAGGCGGTATTGACGATGTTGCCGCCGTTGCGGCGGTCGAAGAACTCGGTCCGGCCCTCGACCACGTAGGTGTCGAGCGCCACCGCCATGGGGGCGAGGGCGTAGGTCAGGTCCTGCGCCGCCGCGGTGGGGGCCGGGACCAGCAGCGCGAGACCGAGGGCGAAAGCGGCGCGGGTCATCGCATCACCTCCTGCAGGGAAACCGGCGGCATGGTGGTCGCCGGGGCCGGAATGGTGCCGGCGAACTCGTTGGCGTCGCTGTCGCGCGCCTGCACGGTGAAGCCGCCCTGCCCCGCCGCCGCCGGCGGCAGTTCCAGGGTGAGCACGGGATCGGTGCTCATGGCCGACCACACCTGCATGCGGGCGATCTCCGCGCCGCCGCCGTCGGTCACGGTGATGCGCTCGACGAAGAACTCGGGGATGCCGTCGACCAGGCCGGTGTCCATGGGGTGGCGGACGAGGATGCGCAGGCGCTCGCCGCCGTCGGCGGTGGTCCAGGCGCGACCCCTCACCTCGCCCAGGTGATCCTCCCAGTCGGCATCGCCGGCCGTGAGCCGAGGCGCGGCGCAGCCGCCGCCGGGGGCGGCCACCACCGTGCCGCCCAGGTGCCACAGCCCGTCCAGGGTGCGGACGGCGGCGCGGATGGCGGTGCCCTCGTTCACCTTCATGCGCAGGGCCACGTAGGGCTCGACCTTCAGCGGCTCCAGCAGCACCGCGCGCGGGATGGGGTTGAGGTCGGCGAACACCAGGATCTGCGTCACCCCCGGGATGCCGTCGGCACGCACCGACACCGGCACCAGCCGCCCGTCCTCCACCACCATCGGGGCGAAGACCTGCACCCGGTCGTCGAACACCACCGGCGCGCCTTCCAGGATCTGCTCGTGGACGTAGTCCCACAGGACCGAATTGAGCGGGTCCTTCGGTCCTTCGGCGGTGGCCGGCGAGGCGGCGACGAAGGCCGCGCCGGTGGCGGCGATGATGGCGGCGACGGCGGCGAGACGCATGACGCGGTCCTCCTGCTCGGGGTCAATGCTCCGGCTTGCGCCAGGTCACGCCGTGGTCGGCGAAGATCCGCGCCAGCGTCCCATCGGCCTCCAGGGCGTCGACCACGTCGCCGACGGCATAGGCGAGGTCGCGGTTGGTGTGCTTGACCGCCATGCCGACGTCCCACCCGTTGGCCGGCAAACCCGGCGTGGGCACGGCGGCGATCTCGAAGCGGTCGCGGTGATCGCGCAGGCCCGCCTCCAGCTGGCTCACCGGCGCCATGACGCCCGCCACCCGGCCGCCGACCAGCCCGCCGACCGCCTCTTCCGTCGTCATGAAGTGGGTCACCTTGGCCCGCAGCACGCCGCCGAAGGCGCCCGAGAGGTAGGTGTCGGCCAGGCTGTCGACCTCGACGCCGATGGGCTCGTGGGCGAAGACGGCGAGCGTCTTCACGCCGCCCGTGCGGACCGGATCGCGGGCCACCAGGAAGCTGTCGCGGTAGTAGGCGCCAAACAGCACCACCAGGTCGTTGCGCACGTTCAGCGCCCGATCGACCGGCATGTGCAGCATGACGTCGGCGACGCCGCCGCCGGTCACCGGTCCCTTCCACACGCCGTTGCGCAGGTCGTCGTCGATGTTCTCGTCGGCCGTCAGTTGCAGGAAGGTCGCCTTCAGCCCCATGCGCTCGGCCAGGGCGCGGCCGAGATCGACGTCGATGCCGACCAGCCGGCCGTCCTCCTCCGAAGAGAACGGCGGAAAGTCGCGGTAGACGCCGACGGTGAGGACGCCGCCCGCGACGATCTCGTCGTAGGTGAGCGCCTGCGCCGGGGCCGTCGTCACGAGGACGACGGCGGCGGCGAGGAGGGAGCGGACGGCGGTCTGGAAGCTCACGGTCGCACCTTCTTGGTCTTTGTTTGGCGGAAATCCCTCGGCCTCGCGCGGCAGCTCAGCCGTCGTAGCGGCTTTCGATGTAGGCGCGGATGGCCCACAGGGCTTCCTGGCTCAGCACCTCGTCGAAGTCGGGCATGTAGGTCATGCCGTTGCGCACCACGCCGTTGCGCACCCGCATGGCGAACCACTCGTCGCCCTCCGGCCCCTGCGGCAGGTAGCGCAGGTCGGGCGCGATGCCGCCGGAGATGACCTCCAGGCCGTGGCAGCGGGCGCAGTTCTGGTTGTAGGCGGAAGCGCCGACCTCGATGGCCTTGGCGTGGCCGGCATAGGGGTTTTCCTCCCGCCATTCCTCGCCGAGCGGCTCCAGGCCGGAAATGTCGACGGCCTGCGGCGTCACGTCGCCGTGGGCACCGGCGACAGTCGACAGAACGGTGAGGCCGGCGGCCGTGGCCAGGCCGAACACGGCGGCAGCGGCGGTGATCTTGCGGAAGCGGGTCATCGGACTGTTCCTCGCGTCTGGCGATGGGTCTCGGGGTCGGCGGCGGGCGGCCGGTCAGTATCCGGCGGGCGGCGGCAGCGCATCGGCGCGCGGCGGCGGTCCTGCCGCATCGAGGGCGGCGGCCTCGGCGTCGTCGAAGACGCGGGAGCGGGTGATGAACCGCACGCCCTCCGGCGCCTCCAGGGAAAAGCCGCTGCCGCGGCCCGGCACCACGTCGATGATGAGCTGGGTATGGGCCCAGTATTCGAACTGGGCGGCGCCGATGAAGAACCGGCAGCCGGCGATGTCGCCCAGGTAGACGTCGGCGCGGCCGGTGCGGAACTCGTCGGCGCGGTAGCACATGGGCGCCGAGCCGTCGCAGCAGCCGCCCGACTGGTGGAACATCAGCGGCCCGTGCAGGGCGCGCAGGCGTTCGACGACGGCGACCGCCGCGGGGGTGACGGTGACGCGCTCGACCATGACGATCCACCTTTCGACGGCGCAGCGGATGGGGTGGGGTCCCCGGAGCCGACCTCGGGGATGAGCCGGCTCCGGGACCGTCGGCTCCGGCTCAGAAGAAGCCGAGCGCCTTCGGGCTGTAGCTGACCAGCACGTTCTTGGTCTGCTGGTAGTGCGAGAGCATCATCTTGTGCGTCTCGCGGCCGATGCCCGACTGCTTGTAGCCACCGAAGGCGGCGTGCGCCGGGTAGAGGTGGTAGCAGTTGGTCCACACGCGGCCGGCCTTGATCTCGCGGCCCATGCGGTAGGCGGTGTTGATGTCGCGCGTCCACACGCCGGCGCCGAGGCCGTAGAGCGTGTCGTTGGCGATGGCGAGCGCCTCTTCCGTGGTCTTGAACTTGGTCACCGACAGGACCGGGCCGAAGATCTCTTCCTGGAAGATGCGCATCTTGTTGTGGCCCTCGAACACCGTCGGCTGCACGTAGAAGCCGCTGTCGAGATCACCGCCCAGTTCGGCCTTGCCGCCGCCGGTGAGCACCTTGGCGCCCTCGCGCTTGCCGATGTCGATGTAGCTGAGGATCTTCTCCAGCTGGTCGACCGAGGCCTGGGCGCCGATCATGGTGGAGGGGTCGAGCGGGCTGCCCTGCTTGATCTTCTGCACGCGGGCGATGGCGCGCTCGATGAAGGCGTCGTAGATGCTCTCGTGCACGATGGCGCGCGACGGGCAGGTGCAGACCTCGCCCTGGTTCAGGGCGAACAGGGTGAAGCCTTCCAGCGCCTTGTCGAAGAAGTCGTCGTCGGCTTCCATCACGTCGGGGAAGAACACGTTCGGCGACTTGCCGCCCAGCTCCAGCGTCACCGGAATGATGTTCTCCGATGCGTACTGCATGATGAGGCGGCCGGTGGTGGTCTCGCCGGTGAAGGCCACCTTGGCGATGCGCGGGCTGGTGGCCAGCGGCTTGCCCGCCTCGATGCCGAAGCCGTTGACGACGTTGAGCACGCCCGGCGGCAGGATGTCCTGGATGATGTCCATGACGACCATGATGCTCATGGGCGTCTGCTCGGCCGGCTTCAGCACCACGCAGTTGCCGGCGGCCAGCGCCGGGGCGATCTTCCAGGCGGCCATGAGGATCGGGAAGTTCCACGGGATGATCTGGCCGACGACGCCCAGCGGCTCGTGGAAGTGATAGGCGACGGTGTCGTCGTCCAGCTCGCCCAGGCTGCCTTCCTGCGCCCGGATGCAGCCGGCGAAGTAGCGGAAGTGGTCGATGGCGAGCGGCAGGTCGGCGGCGGTGGTCTCGCGGATCGGCTTGCCGTTGTCGGTGGTCTCGATCAGCGCCAGCAGCGGCAGGTACTGCTCCATGCGGTCGGCGATCTTGTTGAGGACCGCGGCGCGCTGCGCCACCGGGGTCTTGCCCCAGGTCTGGAAGGCCTTGTGGGCGGCGTCCAGGGCGAGCTCGACGTCCTCGGCGCTGGAGCGGGCGACTTCGCACACCGGCTGCCCGTTGACCGGGCTGATGTTCTGGAAGTACTGCCCCTTGACCGGCGCGACCCATTCGCCGCCGATGAAGTTTTCATAGCGGTTGCGGATGGCGAACTTGGTCTGGATCTTGTCGAGTTCCTGCTGAAGCATGTCGTTCCCTCCGAGTGGGCACCATCGGCGCCGGCTTGTGTCGGAGGAAATGGAGCCACAGCGGCGTTCGACGCACCATTGTACTTTCGTACGCTGCCCCTGTTCTCGACCATTACTGTTCCGCGGACAAAAGACTCCCAGCATGCCGAGGCTACGACAGGCCAGGCGGCGGCGGAACCCGTACCATAGTCGCATTGCCCCGGCACCCACCGGCGGCCGACCATGATCGCCTGGCAACAACACGAGACACCGGGTGAGCCCATGCGTCGAACCGTCCTGCCCGCCCTAGCCCTGTCGTGCCTGCTCGCCCTGCCCGTCCAGGCGGCGGAGACGGTGCGCCTGGCGTGGCTCGGCAAGGCACGCGACCTGCCGCCGGTGCTGTCGAACCTGGACGAGATCCCGGCCGACAAGGGCCTCGCCGGGGCCCGCCGCGGCATCGCCGACAATGCCACCACCGGCCGCTTCACCGGCCATGCCTATGCCCTGAGCGAGACCACCGTCGCCGTCGACGGCGACGTCGCCGCGGCCTTCAAGCGCCTGGTGGCGGCGGGCGAGCGGTTCTTCGTCGCCGACCTGCCGGCGGCGGACCTGGCCGCCGTCGCCGCCCTGCCCGAGGCCGCCGACACCCTCATCTTCAACGCCGGGGCGCCGGACGACGCCCTGCGGGTGACGGGCTGCCGCGCCAACCTTCTGCACACCCTGCCCTCGCGCGCCATGCTGGCCGACGCCCTCGCCCAGTTCCTGGTGAAGAAGCGCTGGACCGACTGGGTCCTGGTGGTCGGCCCGGCCGAGGAAGACCGCCTGTTCGCCGCCGCCGTGGAGCGCGCCGCCAAGCGCTTCGGCGGCCGCATCGTCGCCCGCAAGGACTGGCAGTGGGACCACGACATCCGCCGCACGGCGCACGAGGAAATTCCGCTGGTCACCCAGGGCGTCGACTACGACATGCTCGTCGTCGCCGACGAACGCGGCGACTTCGGCGAATACGTCGCCTACAACACCTGGGAGCCCAAGCTGGTGGCCGGCACCCAGGGCCTCGTCCCCGCCGCCTGGCACCGGGTGGTGGAGCAGTGGGGCGCGGTGCAGCTGCAGAACCGCTTCGCCGAGGACCACGGCCGCGCCATGGGGCCGGAGGACTACGCCGCCTGGGCCGCCGTGCGCGCCGTCGGCGAGGCCGTCACCCGCACCAAGACCACCGACTTCGCCACCCTGCGCGACTTCATCCGGTCCGACGCCTTCGAGCTGGCCGGCTTCAAGGGCCGCAAGCTGTCGTTCCGCGCCTGGAACGGCCAGTTGCGCCAGCCCATCCCCCTGGTGACGGCCCGCTCGCTCGTCGCGCTGGCCCCCGTCGAGGGGTTCCTGCACCACAGCAACGAAATGGACACCCTCGGCCACGATGCCCCGGAAGTGTCCTGCCCCTAAGGGAGACCCCGTCCATGCGCCTGCCCGCCCTCACCCTCGGCCTCGGCCTCCTGGCAGCCCTGCCGGCCCACGCTTCGGGGACGCTCTACGTCTCCAACGAGAAGGACGACAGCCTGTCGATCATCGACATCGCGACGCTGGAGGTGGTCGGCACCATCCCCGTCGGCCAGCGGCCGCGCGGCATCACGCTCTCGAAGGACGGCAGCGTCCTCTACATCTGCGCCTCCGACAGCGACACGGTGCAGGTGCTCGACCTGAAGACCGGCAAGATCCTGCACGACCTGCCCTCCGGCGAAGACCCGGAGCAGTTCGCCCTGCACCCCGACGACCGGCACCTCTACATCGCCAACGAGGACGACGCCATCGTCACCATCGTCGATGTCGACAGCCGGCAGGTGGTGCAGCAGATCGAGGTCGGCGTCGAGCCCGAGGGCATGGCCGTCAGCCACGACGGCCGCTACGCCGTCAACACCAGCGAGACCACCAACATGGTCCACTGGATCGACACCGCCACGAAGCAGCTGGTCGCCAACACCCTGGTCGACCAGCGCCCGCGCCACGCCGTGTTCGACCGGGACGACCGCCGCCTGTGGGTCAGCTCCGAGATCGGCGGCACGGTCTCGGTCATCGACGTCGACAGCAAGGAGATCGTCCAGACCATCGCCTTCGCCCTGCCCAACATCCACAAGGACCAGATCCAGCCCGTCGGCATGGAACTGACCCGCGACGGCAAGCTCGCCTTCGTCTCCCTCGGCCCCGCCAACCACGTAGCGGTGGTGGACGCGCAGACCTACGAGGTGCTCGACTACCTGCTGGTCGGCCGGCGCGTCTGGCACATGGCGCTGACGCCCGACGAGAAAACGTTGTTCACGGCGAACGGCGTCTCGGGCGACGTCTCGGTCATCGACGTGGAGGATCGCAAGGTGGTGAAGAGCATCAAGGTCGGCCGCTACCCCTGGGGGCTCGCCATCACGCCATGACCGAGCCAGCCGCAGCCGCCGCCCTCGCCGTCCGCTCCCTGAGCTTCGCCTACGGGCCGCGCGTCGCCCTGGACGACGTGAGCTTCCGCGTGCCGGCGGGCGGCGTGACGGCGTTGCTCGGCCCCAACGGCGCCGGCAAGAGTACCCTGCTGACCCTGACGGCGGGCCTGCTGCGCCCGCCGCCGGGCAGCCTGACGGTGCTCGGCCACGACATGGCGACGGCGCCGCGCAAGGCGCTCGCCCGCATGGGCATCGTGTTCCAGCAGCCGACGCTGGACCTCGACCTCACCGTCGCCCAGAACCTGCGCGTCTTCGCCGCCCTGCACGGCCTGCCGCGCCGCCGGACCGAGGCCCGCATGGCCGAGGAACTGGACCGCCTGGACCTCACGGCGCGCGCCGGGGAGAAGGTGCGCGCGCTCAACGGCGGGCACCGGCGGCGGGTGGAGATCGCGCGCGCCCTGCTGCACCGCCCCGCCCTGCTGCTGCTCGACGAGCCGACCGTCGGCCTCGACGTGCCGACCCGCGCCGCCCTGGTGGCGCACGTCCACGCGCTTGCCCTAGACGACGGGCTAGCGGTGCTGTGGACCACCCACCTCATAGACGAAGTGGCGGCGGGCGACCGGGTCGTCGTGCTGCACAAAGCCAAGGTGCGGGCCGAAGCCCCGGCGGCGACGCTGGTCGCCGACCACGGCAGCCTCGCCAATGCCTTCGCCGCCCTCACCGCCGACCCGCCGCCGGTGCAGGAGGCCGCGCAATGACCGCTCCCCTGATCGCCCTGCGCGGCATCGTGATCCGCGAGATCCTGCGCTTCGTCCACCAGCGCAGCCGGTTCCTGGGCGCGCTGGTGCGACCGCTCATCTGGCTGCTGGTCTTCGCCGCCGGCTTCCGGGCCGCCCTCGGCGTGTCGATCATGCCGCCCTACGAGACCTACATCACCTACGAGGTCTACATCCTTCCCGGCCTCGTCGGCATGATCCAGCTGTTCAACGGCATGCAGAGTTCGCTGTCCATGGTCTACGACCGCGAGATGGGGTCCATGCGCGTGCTGCTGACGAGCCCCCTGCCGCGCTGGTGGCTGCTGACCTGCAAGCTGCTGGCGGGCACCGTCGTGTCCATCCTGCAGGTCTATGCCTTCCTGCTGATCGCGCGCGCCTTCGGCATCGACACGCCGGGCTGGGGCCTGCTCGCCGTGCTGCCGGCGCTGGTGGCGAGCGGCATGATGCTGGGCGCGCTCGGCCTGCTGCTGTCGTCGGTCATCAAGCAGTTGGAGAACTTCGCCGGCGTCATGAACTTCGTCGTCTTCCCGCTGTTCTTCTGCTCCTCGGCGCTCTATCCGCTGTGGAAGATGCGCGAGAGCAGCGTGCTTCTCTATCAGATCTGCAGCATCAACCCCTTCACCCACGCCGTCGAGCTGATCCGCCACGCCCTCTACCTGCAGATCGCATGGCAGGCGCTGGGCTGGACGGTGGTCGCCGCCGTCATCTTCATGGCGCTGGCGGTGATCGGCTACGACCCGGCGCGGGGGCTGATGCGGCGCAAGGCGGAGGCCTGAGAACCCGATGCGCATCCCCCTCCTGCTCCTGGTGCTGGTGGCCCTCGCCGGCCCGGCCCTAGCCACCGACGGCTACCGCATGGACTCCTACCGCGCCCCCGTCCCCGCCGCCGCGCCGGGGGCGGAGACCGTGGCGCTCGACGCCGTGCGCCGGCTGCATGCCGACGGCGGCGCGGTCTTCATCGACGCCGTCCCGGCCACCCGGCACGACCTGGGCGACCGGGTGGAGTGGACCCGGCCGGAGCCGCGCCGCAACATCCCCGGCTCGCTGTGGATGCCCAACATCGGTTACGGCGCCCTCGACCCCGCCGTCGAGCAGTGGTTCCGCGCCACCCTCGACACGGTGACCGCCGAGCGCCCGGGGGCGGCGCTGCTGTTCTATTGCCAGGCCGATTGCTGGATGTCGTGGAACGCCGCCAAGCGCGCCGCCGCCTGGGGCTACGGCCCGGTCCTGTGGTTCCCCGGCGGCACCGACGACTGGGGGGCGGCCGGGCTGCCCCTGGTGCCGGCCGTGCCGGCGCCCTGGCGCTGAAAGATCGGTTCCCATGGACCTTCTGCCGCCGCATGATGACCAGTCCGAGAGCGGGAGCCAATCCGCCACCGCCGCGCCACCAGGGAGACGCCGTCCCATGCTCGACACGCCGCGCATCCGCCGCGGATACTCGCGATCAGACCAGACCGACCAGGCCGTCCGTGAACTGGCCGAGGACCTGGCGCAGCCCGATGCGGTGCTGGCGCTGGTCTTCGCCTCCTCGCGCCACGACCGCGGCCTGCTGGCGGCGGCCCTGGCCGAGCATCTGCCCGGCGTGCCCGTGGTCGGCTGCACCACCGCGGGCGAGCTGACGCCGCTCGGCTACCGCCGCGGCGCGCTGACCGGCGTCAGCCTGGCCGCGCCCGAGTTCCAGGCGGTCGCCCTGCGCATCGACGCGCTGGAGGACTTCAGCGTCGCCGACAGCATGAAGCTGGTGCAGGACGGCCTGACCCAGCTCGGCCGCAAGATGCCCGGCATGCGCACCGACCAGGTCTTCGCCATGCTGCTCATCGACGGCCTGTCGGCGAGCGAGGAGCGCGTGGTCTCCGGCCTCTACCAGGCGCTCGGCGAGATCCCGCTGTTCGGCGGCTCGGCCGGCGACGACCTCGCCTTCCAGGACACCGGCGTGCTGCACGACGGCGCCTTCCACCGCAATGCCGCCGTGCTGCTGCTGGTCGCCACCCACCACCCCTTCGAGGTCTTCAAGACCGAGCACTTCGTGGCGGCCGAAGAGAAGATGGTGGTGACGGAGGCCGACCCCGGCCGGCGCGTCGTCACGGAAATCAACGCCGAGCCCGCCGCCCACGAATACGCGCGCGTCCACGGCGTGGAGGTGGAGGAACTGACGCCCATGATGTTCGCCGCCCGCCCGGTGGTGGTGAAGGTGGGCGGCGTGCCCTACGTGCGGTCCATCCAGAAGGTGAACCCCGACGGCAGCCTCACCTTCTACTGCGCCATCGACGAGGGCATCGTGCTCACCGCCGCCACCGGCGTCGACATCCAGGAAAACCTGCGCGAGGCCTTCCGCCGGATCCGCCAGCAGATCGGGCCGCCGCAGCTGGTCATCGGCTGCGACTGCATCCTGCGCTCGCTGGAGCTGGAGCAGAACGGCCTGCTCGACGACGTCTCCTGCCTGCTGGCCGAACAGCGGGTGATCGGCTTCAACACCTACGGCGAGCAGTTCGGCGCCATGCACGTCAACCAGACCTTCACGGGGGTGGCGATCGGTTATGGCCGCTGACGCGATGGGCGACGCCCTCTCGCCCGAGGACCGCATCGCCCGCCTGGAGCACGAGAACGCCAAGCTGCGCAAGATCAACAAGGTCCTCATGGACCGGGTCGAGCGCAGCATGGACTACCAGGGCAACGCCTTCTCGCTGTTCCAGACCGCCATCGTGCTGGAAAACCGCATCCGCGAGCGTACCCAGGCGCTGGAGAAGGCCCTGCGCGAGCTGGAACGCAGCAACCGCGACCTGTCCATCGCCAAGGAGGAGGCGGAAAGCGCGCAGACCCTGCTGCGCGAGGCCATCGAGACCATTTCCGAAGGCTTCGTGCTGTGCGACGCCGACGACCGGGTGGTTCTGTTCAACACCAAGTTCCGCCACCTGTGGCCCGGCCTGTCCGACCACATCGTGCCCGGCATGACCTTCGCCGAAGTGGCGCAGCGGGCGCTGGAGCTGGACATCGTCGAGGCCATGGCCGACCCGCCCGCCGCCTTGCCGAGCCGCGACAGCCTGGAGGGCTGGCTCGGCTACCGCATGATGCAGCACCGCCGCCCCGGCGAGCCCATCGTCGTCAAGCTCACCACCGGCGCCTGGATCCAGATCAGCGAGCGGCGCACCCGCGACGGCGGCATCGTCGGCGTCTACACCGACATCACCCAGATCAAGCTCGCCGAGGCCCGCCAGCGCGAGCGCGAACTGGCCGAGAAGTCGGTGCTGCTGCAGGCGACGCTCGACACCATCACCCAAGGCATCTCGGTGTTCGACGGCACCTTCCGGCTGGCGGCGTGGAACGACGGCTTCGCCCGCCTGCTCGACATCGACCCGGCGGCGGTCACCCTCGGCGCCGGGCTCGAGAAGTTCCTGCGCAACGAGACCATCCGCGCCCAGCTGCTGGTGGACGACGACCCGGCCACCTGGCGCGACAGCCTCACCCTGCCCGCCGTGCTGGAACACCGCACGGCGTCCGGCCGGGTGCTGGAGGTGCGGCGCAACCCCATGCCCGACGGCGGCTTCGTCAGCACCTATACCGACATCACCGCCCGCAAGCGATCGGAAGAGGCCCTGCGCGACAGCGAACGGCGGCTGCGGCTCATCACCGACGCCATGCCGGCGCTCATCGCCTATGTCGACGCCGAGCGCCGCTACCGCTTCACCAACAAGGGCTACGAGGACTGGTTCGGCCGCTCGCGCGACGAGATCAACGGCCGCAGCATGGAGGAAGCCCTCGGCCCGGTCCTGTTCGACCTGCGCGAGCCCTACGTCCGCCGCGCGCTGGCCGGCGAGCCGGTGGATTTCGAGATGCGCATGCCCACCTCCCTCAGCAGCATCGAATACGCCCATGCCACCTACATCCCCCACGTGGCGCGCACCGGCGAGGTGGTCGGCTTCTTCGCCCTGATCCAGGACATCACCGAACGCCGCCGCGCTGCCGAGGCCCTGCGCGAGGCCAAGGAAAACCTGGAGCTGCGGGTCGCCGAGCGAACCGCCGCCCTGCTGCGCCTCAACGACGCACTGCGCTCCGCCAAGGCGGAGGCGGAGCAGGCGAACCTGTCGAAGACCAAGTTCCTCGCCGCCGCCAGCCACGACCTGCTGCAGCCCCTCAACGCCGCCCGCGTCTTCGCCGGCGCGCTGACCGAGCGCCGCCTGTCGCCCAACAACCGCGACCTGCTGAACAATGTGACGGCGGCGCTGGAGGCGGTGGACGAGCTGCTGTCGGCATTGCTTGAAATCTCCCGCCTCGACGCCGGCGTGCTGACGACCGAGGTGCGCGACTTCTCCATCGCCGACCTGCTGGCCCAACTGGCCGGGGAACACGCTCCGCTCGCCCAGGCCCGCGGGCTGACGCTGCGCCACGTCGGCTGCGGCAGTGTGGTGCGCACCGACTACAAGCTCCTGAGCCGCGTGCTGCGCAACTTCCTGTCCAACGCGCTCCGCTACACCCGCACGGGCCGCATCCTGCTCGGCTGCCGGCGGCGGCCCGACGGGCTGCTGATCGGCGTGTGGGACACCGGCATCGGCATCCCGGAGGACAAGCAGCGCGAAATCTTCGAGGAATTCCGCCGCCTGCGCGCCGAGCCCGACCGCGTCGGCGACAACGGCGTCGGCCTCGGCCTCGCCATCGTCGAGCGCATCGCCCGCCGCCTCGGCCATCCGGTGATCGTGCGGTCGGTGCCGGGGCGCGGCTCGTTCTTCGGCATCCTGGTGCCGCGCGGCAGCCGCGCCGCGCTGAGCACGCCGCCACCCGTCGCCGCCCCGCGCGGCCGCGACCGGGTGGCCGGGGCGACGGTCGCCGTCGTCGACAACGAGCCGAGCATCCTCGCCGGCATGGCCGCCCTGCTGTCGGGCTGGCAGTGCAAGGTGCTGACGGCGGTCGACACGCCGGGCATCCTGGCCGCCGTCGAGGCCGCCGATTGCGTGCCCGACGTGGTGGTCGCCGACTACCACCTGGCCGACGACGCCATCGGCCTCGACACGGTGGCGGCCCTGCACGCCCGCATCGGCCGCCCGGTGCCGACGGTCATCGTCACCGCCGACCGCACGGAGGAGATCGCGCGGGCGGTGCAGGAACGCGGCTGGCACCTGATGACAAAGCCGGCCCGCCCCGCCCGCCTCCGCAGCCTGCTCGCCCACCTGCTGGCGGAGTGAGGGGCGGCCGGAGCCCCGCCTCAGCCCACCGTCTCGCCCAGCGCCTGCCGCGCCGCCGCCAAGGCCTCGGCGAGCAACGCGCGGACGTCGGGCGGCGGCAGGATGGCGGCGCGCTCCACGGCGTCGCGCAGTTCCGCCACCACCGCTTCGGGGCTGTCGCCGCGCCACACGAAGGTGCGGCGCTCTCCACCGCGGCGGGTGAGCACCACCTCCAGCCGGAAGCGGCCGGGCTCCGTCCATTCGATCAGCGCACTGCCGTGGGTGGCGTGCGGCCCGGCGCGGCCGCCGGCATAGGCGACGCCGACGACGCGCGGCACGAAGGCGTCGTCGTCATTGTCGGCCGTCGGCTGCCGGCCGCCCACCTCGTGGGCGAAGCGGGCCGCCGCCAGCACCGCCGCCGCCGACAGGGTGTGGCCGAAGTCGCAGGCCTTCAGCGACGCCTCGGCGGCCTGCACGAAATAGCCCTGCTCGTCGTCGCGCAGCGCCGCCTCCAGGTCGAAGCGGGAGCCGAAGCCGGTGGCGGCGGCGATGGTTTCGTCGATGTGCTCCGGCCGCGCCGCCGGGATGCGGGCGCGCAGCGCCTGGCGGAACGCCTGGCGCGTGACGGGGTCTCGCAGCTGCAGCCTCATGGATCGCTCCTCCACCCACCGACGGCAGGTCCTTCGCACCGTCATGTACGGGGTCCGCCCCCGCGCCTTCAAGTAGATTTTCGCACAGCGAAGCCCGCGCGACCGTCCGCCGGCGATCTGGCCATGAACACCCCCGAGCGGCGGCGCGTTGGCCCTTCGGAACCCCAGCGGCACAGGAGGCGAGGACCGGCCATGCGAACCGAATTGACCGTCAACGGAACGGTGCACGTGCTGGAGGCCGACCCGCGGACCTCGCTGCTCGACGCCCTGCGCCACCACCTCGGCCTCACCGGCAGCAAGAAGGGCTGCGACCACGGGCAGTGCGGCGCCTGCACGGTGATCGTCGACGGCCGCCGCATCAATTCCTGCCTGACGCTCGCCTGCATGCACGACGGCGAGGCCATCACGACCATCGAGGGACTGGGCACGCCCGTCGCCATGGCGCCGCTGCAGGCGGCCTTCGTCGACCGCGACGCCTACCAGTGCGGCTATTGCACGCCGGGGCAGATCTGCTCGGCGACGGCCATGCTCGACGAGGTGGCGGCCGGCTGGCCGAGCCACGTCACCGACGACCTGGAGGCCGCGCCCGACCTGTCCGACGCCGAGATTTCAGAGCGCATGAGCGGCAACCTGTGCCGCTGTTCGGCCTATCCCAACATCGTCGCCGCCATCCGCGACGCGGCGGAGGGCACGCGATGAGACCCTTCGACTATCACCGCGCCACCTCCTCCGCCGAGGCCGCCCGCGCCGTCGCCGCCCCCGGCGCCACCGTCATCGCCGGCGGCACCAACCTGCTCGACCTCATGAAGCTGGAGGTCATGGCGCCCGAGCGGCTGATCGACATCACCCGCCTCGACCTCGGCGGCATCGAGGAGACCGGCGACGGCGGCTTGCGCATTGGCACGCTGGTGCGCAACGCCGACCTCGCCGCCGACGCGCGCGTGCGGCGCGACTACCCGGTGCTGTCGCGCGCCCTGCTGGCCGGCGCCAGCGGCCAGTTGCGCAACAAGGCGACCACCGGCGGCAACCTCATGCAGCGCACCCGCTGCTACTACTTCTACGACACCGCCATGCCCTGCAACAAACGCGAGCCCGGATCGGGCTGCGGCGCCATCGGCGGCGTCACGCGCCTGCATGCCATCCTCGGCGCCAGCGAGCACTGCATCGCCACCCACCCGAGCGACATGGCCGTCGCCCTGCTGGCGCTCGACGCCACGGTGGAGCTGGAGGGGCCAGAGGGCGAGGGCCGATCCGTGCCGCTGGCGGACTTCCACCGCCTGCCCGGCGACACGCCGCACATAGAGACCGTGCTGCAGCCCGGCGAGATCATCACCGCCGTCACCCTGCCGCCGCCGGTGCGCGGGCGGCAGGTCTATCGCAAGGTGCGCGACCGTGCCTCCTATGCCTTTGCGCTCGTCTCCGTCGCTGCCGTGGTGCGGATGGAAGACGGCCGCATCGCCCACGCCGCCCTAGCCTTCGGGGGCCTCGCGCACAAGCCGTGGCGCGACCCGGCCGTCGAGGACCTGCTGGTCGGCGAGGCGCCGTCCGAAGCCCTGTTCGACCGCGCCGCCGACCGCCTGCTGGCCGACGCCCGCGGCCAGGGCGGCAACGACTTCAAGATCCCCCTCGCCCGCCGCACCCTGAAGGCGGTGCTGGCCGACGCCACCCGGGAGGCCGCCGCATGACAACCCACCTGAAGATCGACGAGCCCGACCACCGCAACCGTCTGGACCACATGGCGCAAGGCACCCTGGGCGCGCCGCTCGACCGGCCCGAAGGGCCGCTCAAGGTCACCGGCACCGCCACCTATGCCGACGAGTGGCCGGTGGAGGGCCTGTGTCATGGCGTGCTGGTGCGCGCTTCCACCGACAAGGGCCGCGTGACGGCGGTGGGGCGGGAGGCCGTGGAGGCCCTGCCCGGCGTGCTCGCCGTGGTCACCGACGAGCGTTTCCTGCGCAATCCGGCCCAGGGCATGGCCGGCGCCGCCCCAGCCCAGGGGCCGGACCGGATCGCCTACTTCGGCCAGCCGGTGGCGCTGGTGGTGGCGGAAACCTTCGAGCAGGCCCGCCACGGCGCCGAGACCCTGCAGATCGCCTTCGACCGCAGCGACGACGCCGTGCTCGACCTGGAGTCCGACCGCGCCGCCGTCGACGTGCCGCCGGGCAAGCAGGCGAGCCAGGGCGACCTCGACCGCGCCATGCGCGAGGCCGTTCATGCCGTCGACGTCACCTACCGCACCCCCGGTCACGTCAGCGCCGCCATGGAACCGCATGCCGCCATCGCGACGTGGGACGACGGCCTGCTGACCCTGCGCGGCAGCTACCAGATGCTCCGCTTCAACCGGCTGGAGCTGGCGGATTCCCTCAACATCGAGCCGGACCGGGTGCGCATCCTGTCGCCCTACGTCGGCGGCGGCTTCGGCTCCAAGCTCGGCATCAGCCCCGAGGCGGTGGCCGCCGCCATCGCGGCGGAGCGCCTCGGGCGCCCGGTGTCGGTGGCGCTGACGCGGCCGCAGGTGTTCGAGGGCACCACCCACCGCTCCGAGACCCGCCAGCGCATCCGCCTCGCCGCCGACGCCGAGGGGCGGCTCGTCGGCATCGGGCACGAGGCGCTGGTCGGCAACCTGCCGGGCGAGGTCTTCGCCGAGCCGGTGACCCAGGCGACGCCCTTTGTCTATCGCGGCGAGCACCGCGTCGTCGGCCTGTCCGTCGCCCGCCTCGACCGCACCTGCGCCGGATCGGTGCGCGCCCCTGGCGAGGCGGTGGGGCATACGGCGCTGGAAAGCGCCATGGACGAGCTGGCGGTGGCGACCGGCCTCGACCCGGTGGAACTGCGCCGCCGCAACATCCCCGAGGAAGACCCGAGCAGCGGCCTGCCCTTTTCCTCCCACACCATGCGGCGCTGCCTCGATCACGGGGCCGAGGCCTTCGGCTGGCACCGGCGCAAGGCGGAGCCGGGGTCGGTGCGCGACGGCGAATGGCTGATCGGCATGGGCATGGCCTCGGCGGTGCGGGTCAACATGGTGGTGGAGGCCCGCGCCCGCGTCCGCCTCACCGCCGACGGCCGGGCCGAGGTGGAAACCGACATGACCGACATCGGCACCGGCACCTATGCCATCCTGACACAGATCGCCTCGGAAATGCTCGGGCTGCCCATGGACCGGGTGGAGACGCGGCTCGGCGACACGGACCTGCCGTCGGGATCGGGATCGGGCGGGTCGTTCGGCGCCTCCTCCACCGGCACCGCCGTCTATCTCGCCTGCGAAGCCCTGCGCCGCGACCTCTGCGCCCGCCTCGCCTGCGAGGAAGAGGACCTGACCCTCAAAGACGGCATGGCGATCGCCGGCGACCGCCGCGTGGCCCTGACCGACCTGCTGGGCGGCCAGACCCTGACGGAGGAAGGCCACGTCGAGGCCGGGGAGACGTCGAAGAAAGTCCGCCAGGCCACCTACGGTGCCTATTTCGCCGAGGTGGCGGTGAACGCGGTGACCGGCGAGACGCGGGTGCGCCGCATGCACGGCACCTTCACCGCCGGGCGCATCCTCAACGCCAAGACGGCGCGGTCGCAGTGCCTCGGCGCCATGGTGTTCGGCATCGGCATGGCGCTGACGGAGGAACTGCTGTTCGACCCGCGCCACGGCCACATCGTCAACCACGACTTCGCCGAGTATCACCTGCCGGTGAACGCCGACGTGCCGCAGATCGAGGTCGACCTGCTGGAGGAACGCGACGCCTGGGCCAACCCCATGCAGGCCAAGGGCATTGGCGAGCTGGGCATCTGCGGCGCCGGCGCGGCGATCCTCAACGCCGTCTACAATGCCTGTGGCGTGCGCGTCCGCGACCTGCCGGCGACGCCCGACAAGATCCTGCCCGGCCTGCCCTGATCGGCGCCGGCCGGCGGCTCACCCCAGGCGGCGGCGGAACAGCCAGGCCGCCCCCGCCAGGGTGCCGACGGCGATGACGGCCATGGGCCACAGGCTGTCGAGCACGAGGGCGGGGGCGGCGTCCTTCAGGAACACGCCGCGCAGGATCACCATCATGTGGCGCAGGGGGTTGACCCAGGTCGCCGCCTGCAGCCACGGCGGCATGTTGTCGAGCGGCGTCGCGAAGCCGGACAGGATGATGGCCGGCACCAGGAACAGGAAGGCGCCGACGATGGCCTGCTGCTGCGTCTGCACCAGCGAGGAGATGAAAAGCCCGACGCCGATGATCGACAGCAGGAACACCGTCAGCGCGCCATAGAGCAGCCACACAGGTGCCGTCAGCGGCACGCCGAACCACACCTGCGCCGCCACCACGATGAGCGTCGCCTCCAGCAGCCCGATGATCAGCGCCGGCACCGTCTTGCCGATGAGGATTTCCACGGGCCGCAGCGGTGTCACCAGCAACTGCTCGAAGGTGCCCAGTTCGCGCTCGCGGGCGACCGACAGGGCGGTGACCACCAGCGCCACCACCATGGTCAGCACGCCGGCGAGCCCCGGCACCACCACCCACAGGCTTTCCATGTTGGGGTTGAACCACACCCGCTCGACGATCACCGACGGCGGCGCCGGCCATCCGTGGGCGGCACCCCAGGCGCGGCCGAAGTCGAGCAGGATGGCGGTGACGTAGCCGTGGACGATCTGCGCCGTGTTGGACATGCGGCCGTCGAGCACCAGCGACACCCGCGCCGGCGGGTCGGTGCGCAGGTCGGCGGCGAAGCGCGGCGGGATGTGCAGGGCCGCCGTCACGGCGCGGCGCTCCACCAGGGCCGACAGGTCGTCGTCGCGCGCCACCGGCACCAGTTCGGCGAAGGCCGGGGCGCCCTGGAAGGCGGCCAGCAGGGCGCGGCTCTCCTGTGTGCGGCTCTCGTCCAGCACGGCGAGGCGGATGGACGTCACGTCGTAGGTGGCGGCGTAGGAGAATACGAACAGCTGCACCAGCGGCGGCACGATCACCACGAAGCGCGATTTGGCGTCGCGCAGCAGCGCCAGCAGTTCCTTGACGATCAGGCTGAGGATGCGTCGCAGCATGGCCGGCTCTCCTTCCCTCAGTCCAGCCGCTTGCGCGTCGAGCGCACGGCGATGGCCAGGAACACCGCCGCGATGGCCGTCATGGCGAGCAGGTCGGGCAGCAGCACCCGCCACACCGTGCCGGCCAGGAACAGCGTCTGCAGGCTGGAGACGAAGTAGCGGGCCGAGACGACCGTCGTCAGGGCCTGGATGGGCAGCGGCATGGCGCTGATCTCGAATACGAAGCCCGACAGCATGAAGGCGGGCAGGAAGGCCGCCACGATGGCCACCTGCCCGGCGGCGAACTGGTTGCGGGTCAGCGCCGAGATCACCAGCCCCATGGCGAGCGCCCCCAGCAGGAACACCGCCGACACCAGCACCAGCGCCGCGACGCTGCCGCGGAACGGCACCTGGAACAGCGTCACCGCCAAGCCCACCGACAGGGCCATGCCGCCCATGCCGAGCACGAAGTAGGGCAGCAGCTTGCCGACCAGAATCTCGCCGACGCCGACGCGGGTCGCCATCAGGCTTTCCATGGTGCCGCGCTCCCACTCCCGCGCCACCACCAGGGCGGTGAGCAGGGTGCCGATGAGCGCCATGATGATGGCGATGAGGCCGGGGATGAGGAAGTTGCGGCTGCGTAGTTGCGGGTTGTAGCGCACATGCCCCTCCGCCACCACCGGCACCGCGAGCGAGCGGCCCTGGCGCAGCGCCTCCTGCGTCAGCCATGTGCTCCACACCCCCTGCACGTAGCCCTGCACCAGCCGCGCCGTGTTGGCGTCGGCGCCGTCCAGGATCACCTGCACCGGCGCCTCCGCCCCCGCCCGGTAGTCGGCGGAAAAGCGCTGGCCGAGCACGACGATGCCGCGCACCGCACCGCGATCCAGCAGCGGCACCGCCTCCTGCCGGCTGCGCAGTTCGGTGACCTGGAAATAGGGCGAGTTGGCGAGGGTGGCGGTGAAGCCCGCCGTATCGGGCGTCGGGTTCTCCACCACCACGGCGAGGCGCACGTCGTCGGCGTCCAGCGACACGCCGTAGCCGAACAGGAACAGCAGCACCAGCGGCAGCACGAAGGCGATGGCGAGGCTCGACGGGTCGCGCATGACCTGCAGCGCCTCCTTGCGGACCAGGGCGGCGGTGCGGCGGGGGTCGAGGCCGGCGGATCTGGTCATGGCGGCGTCTCCCGGCGCTCGGCGGCGATGGCGGCGATGAAGGCGTCTTCCAGCGTCGGTTCGGGCACCTCGGCGGTGCGGTGGGCGGCCTTCAGGTCCTCCGGCGGGCCGAGGGCGATGACCCGGCCGGCGTCCATGAGCGCGACGCGGTCGCAGTATTCCGCCTCGTCGAGGAAGTGGGTGGTCACCATCACCGTCACGCCGTCCTCGGCAAGCCCGTTGATGTGGCGCCAGAATTCACGCCGGGTGAGCGGGTCGACGCCGGAGGTCGGCTCGTCGAGGAACAGGATCTCCGGCCCGTGCAGCACGGCGCAGGCGACGGCCAGGCGCTGCTTGATGCCGAGCGGCATGTCGGCGACGGTGGCATCCAGCGCCGCATCCAGGTGCAGGCCGCCGGCGACGCGGGCCACCGCCTCGGCCAGCGCCCGCCGCCCCAGGCCATAGACGCCGCCGAAGAAGGCGAGGTTCTGGCGCCCGGTCAGCGCCTCGTAGAGCGAGAACTTCTGCGCCACGTAGCCGATGCGCGCCCGCGCCGCCGGGGCGGCGCGGCCGAGGTCGAAGCCGGCGACGCGGGCCGTGCCGCCGCTGGCCGGCAGCAGGCCGCAGAGCATGCGGAAGGTGGTGGACTTGCCGGCGCCATTGGGCCCGAGCAGGCCGAAGACCTCGCCGCGTGGCACGCTGAAGGTCACCCGGTCGGCAGCCACGAAGTCGCCGAAGCGGCGCGTCAGGTCGTGGACGGCGATGGCGTCCGCCGCCCCCTTCCCCACCCGCACGTCGAGCCGCACGCCCGGCACCGCCGGCCGGGCGGGCGCCAGCAGGGCGACGAAGGCGTCTTCCAGCCGGGGCGGCACGGGCACCACCTGCGCCGCAGAATCGCCCAGCGCCTCGGCGGCAGGCGGCGCGGCGCCCTCGGCCAGCACGAGGCGCACCGCCGGCCCCTGGATCAGGGCGTCGACCACCGCCGGCAACGCGTTGGCGCGGCGTTGGATGCGGCGGCGGTCGCCCGACAGGCCCTCGACCACGTGCGTCCGGCCCGCCACCTGCGCCGTCAGATCGGCCGGCGGCCCGGCGAAGCGGACGCGGCCTCCGTCGAGCACCACCACCGTCTCGCACCGCTCCGCCTCGTCGAGGTAGCTGGTGCTCCACACCACCGCCGTACCGTCGTCGCGCAGAGCCTGCACCATGGCCCACAGATCGCGCCGCGACACCGGGTCGACGCCCACCGTCGGCTCGTCGAGCAACAGCACGCGCGGCTTGCGGATGAGCACGCAGGCGAGGCCGAGCTTCTGCTTCATGCCGCCCGACAGCTTGCCGGCCAGCCGCCCCGTGAAGGGGGCGAGGCCGGTGAAGGCCAGCAGCCGCTCGAACACCACCGGCCGGTCCGCCGGGGGCAGGCCTTGCAGGTCGGCGTGCAGGGCGAGGTTCTCGGCGACGCTCAGGTCCTGGTAGAGGCCGAAGCGCTGCGGCATGTAACCGAGATCCGCCCGCGCCGCCTCGGGCTCGGCGATGGTGTCGTGGCCGCAGACCGTGACGGTGCCGGCGTCGGGCGCCAGCAGGCCGGCCATGAGGCGCAGCAGCGTCGTCTTGCCGGCGCCGTCGGGGCCGACCACGGCGGTCACGCCACCCGGCGCGACGGCGAGGTCGAGGCCGTCGACCACGGCGGTGCGGCCGAAGCGTTTGACGACGCCCCGCAGGACGACCAGGGGATCGGAGGCGGCGGCCATGGCGCCCTCACTCGAGCACGACGGTCACCGGCATGCCCTGGCGCAGCAACGGGTCGGGGCCGTCGATGACGACGTGGAAGCGGAACACCAGGTCGCTGCGCAGCTCTTCGGTCTGGACGGTCTTCGGGGTGAACTCGGCGACCGGCGCGACATAGCCGATGGTGCCGTGATAGGGCTGATCGGGCCGGCTGTCGGTGAACACCTGCGCCCGGCTGCCCGGCTGCACGGCGCCGAGGCGCGGTTCCGGCACGAAGGCGCGCACCCACACGGGCGCCGTCTTGGCCAGCGAGACGACGGTCGCGCCGGGCGCCAGCACCGAGCCGGGCTCGCGCACGCGGCTCATGACCACGCCGTCGGCCGGCGCCGTCAGTTCGGTGTCGGACAGGCGGCGTTGCGCCAGGTCGCGCAGGGCACGCTCGCCCTCCAGCTGGGCGCGGGCGGCGGCGACGTCTTCGGCACGGGCGCCTTCACGCAGCAGCGACAGGCGTTCCTCGGCGGCGGCGGCGCGGTTGCGGGCGACGTCGAGGGCGGCTCGGGCGTCGTCCAGGCTGCGCTGGGCGGCGGCACGGGTGCGGACGAGATCCTCCTGGCGGGTGAATTCGGCACGGGCATTGACCAGCTGCGCTTCCGCCGCCGCCCGTTCGGCCTCGGCGGCGGCCACTTCCTGCGGGCGCGATCCGGCTTCCAGCTTGGCGAGCACCTGTTCCTGCGCCGCCACACGGGCGGAAGCGATGGCGAGGGCGTCCTCGAAGTACCCGCGCTCCATGCGGGCGACGGGCTCCCCGGCGCGGACGGCGTCGCCCTCCTCCACCAGCACCTCGGCGAGGCGGCCTTCCACGGTGAAGGCCACGTCCACCTGCCGCACCTCCACCGTGCCGTAGAGCGCCGCTTCCGTCGCCGCCGGCGCGCGCCAGACGGCGACGCCGATACCGGCGGCCACCACCACCGCGACGGCCGCGAGCGCGGCCTTGGTTCCTCTGCCGGGCATAATCGTCATCCCCTGCCGATCGATGGGTTTGCCTCATGGTAGATCAAAGGGTTAGCAGTCGACCCTGCAAAGGACGCAAGGTTGCCATGCCGTCGGGTGCCGGGCTCACGCCTCGATGCCGAAGTGATCGCGGAACATCCGCCCGCCGAGCGGCGTCACCTCCACCGCCCGCGTGCCGGCCATGCGGCGGATCCAGCCGTGGTCGAAGCCGTGGCGGCAGAGCGCGGCACCGACGGCCCCGGCGAGGTGCGGGCGACGCTCGCTCCAGTCGAGGCAGGGCCGGCAGTAGACCCGGCCACCCGGCCGGGGCAGCGCGATGTCGAGCCCGGCGAGCAAGGCACGGCCGTCTTCCGTCAGTTCCGCCCCTTCGTCTTCCACCCGCGCCGCGCCGCGCGCCACCAGGGCATCGCACAGCGCCACGCCGAGCCGCCCGGCGAGGTGGTCGTAGCAGGTCCGCGCGCGTCGCAGGGCGGCGTCGCGCGGCCCTGTCGCCACCGGCCGCAGGGGTGGCGCGACGGTCGCCGCCACCACCATGAGCGTCTCCACCATTCCCGCCACCGCCGCCGAGGCGAGCCGGTAGTGGCGGTGCCGCCCCTGCTTCTCCATCGCAAGCAGGCCCGCCGTCACCAGCCGCGCCAGATGGCCGGAGGCGGTTTGCGGCGTCACTCCGGCGACGGCCGCCAGTTCCGTCGCCGTCAGGGCGCGGCCGTCCATGAGGGCGTGCAGCATGGCGGCCCGCGCCGGGTCTCCGGCCAGGGCGGCGATCTCGGCGAAGGCGGCGGTGCTGGTCATGGCGGCGGTCTCCGGAGGGGTGGCGGGCATGATGCCACGATCCGACCCGACGATACTTCGCCCGCCGCCGAAGCAACAGGGCCGCAGGAGGCGCCATGGTGCGGACGGTTTTCCTGCGGCAAGGAGCGGACGATGACGTGGTTCTTCGGGTGGACGGTGGTGCGGGCGGCCTTCGTGCTGGCCCTGTTCGGGTGGGGCGTGGGGTTCTACGGCCCGCCGGTGTTCCTGCACGCGGTCCAGGTGCGCACCGGCTGGCCGGTGGCCGCCGTCTCGGCGGCGGTGACGCTGCACTTCCTGGTCGGCGCCCTGGTGGTCGCCAACCTGCCGCGCCTGCACCGCCGCTTCGGCGTGCCGGCGGTGACCACCGGCGGCAGCCTGCTGCTGGCGCTGGGTGTCGGCGGCTGGGCGGTGGCGGCGGAGCCCTGGCACCTGATCGCCGCGACGCTGCTGAGCGGCGCCGGCTGGGTGACCATGGGCGCGGCCGCCGTCAATGCCGTGCTGGCGCCGTGGTTCGTCGCCCGCCGCCCGGCCGCCCTCGCCATGGCCTACAACGGCGCGAGCCTGGGCGGCGTGGTGTTCTCGCCCCTGTGGGTCGCCGCCATCGCCGGCTGGGGCTTCCCGGCGGCGGCGGCGGCGGTGGGCGTCGTCATGGTGGCGGTGGTGGCGATGCTGTCGGCACGCGTCTTCCGCCTGACGCCCGCGGCACTCGGCCAGCACTCCGACGGCGGCGCGCCTCCCGCGGCGGCGGCCGCGGTCGAGACGGCGGCGCCCCTGCCGGCCGGCGGCATCTGGCGCGACGGCCGCTTCGCCACCCTCACCGGCGCCATGGCGCTGACGCTGTTCGCCCAGATCGGCCTGCTGGCGCATCTGGTGTCGGTGCTGGCGCCGGTGCTGGGGGCACAGGAAGCGGGGCTGCTGGCCGGTCTCGCGACCGCCCTCGCCATCGCCGGCCGGACTCTGGTCGGCTGGCTGCTGCCGGCGGGCGCGGACCGGCGGCTGGCGGCGGCGGCGAGCCTGGCCGTGCAGATCGCCGGATCGCTGGTGCTCGCCGCGGCCGCCGGGTCGCTGCCGCTGCTGGTGGCGGGGGTGGCGCTGTTCGGCTTCGGCATCGGCAATGCCACATCGCTGCCGCCCCTGGTGGCGCAGCAGGAGTTTCGCCGCGCCGACTGCCTGCGCGCCGTGGCGCTCATGGTGGCGACGGCGCAGGCCGCCTATGCCTTCGCGCCGGCGGCCTTCGGGCTGCTGCGGGGGGGATCGGACGGGAATGCCGCTCTGTTCCTCGCCGCCGCGGCGGTGCAGGCTGTCGCGGTGGTCGTGCTGCTGGGCGGGCGGGCCCTGCGGGTACGGGCCGCCGCGTGACGTCAGGCGGCAGACGCATCGCCCTCGGGAGCGGCGAGCGACGCGACCACCCGATCGCGGCCCGTCGCCTTGGCGCGGTAGAGCGCGGCGTCGGCATGGCGCAGGGCCTCGGCCAGGCCATCGACGGCGCGCGCCTCCTCCGGCGTCAGTACGTGCCAGCCGATGCTCACGGTGTAACGGATGGCGGCACCGCCGCCGTCCACCCGCCGCCGACGCACGGCCTGAACGATGCGGTCGGCCACTTCCGCACAGCCGGCGGCGGGGGTGCGCGGCAGCACGACGGCGAACTCCTCGCCACCGAGGCGGCCGAGCAGGTCGCTCGCCCGCAGCACCTGCCGCAGGGCATCCGTCAAGTCGCGCAGCACGGCGTCGCCGACGGCATGGCCGTAGTGGTCGTTGATGCGCTTGAAGTGGTCGGCGTCGATCATCATCACCGCCACCGGCCGCTCCGCCGCCCCCGCGTCGACCAGATTCCGCTCCCCGTCGGCCAGGAAGGCGCGCCGCGACAGGGCGCCGGTGAGGGCGTCGGTGCGGGCCAGATGCTCCAGTTCCTCGGTGCGTTCGCGCACGCGCGCCTCGAAGCGGGTGGTGCTGTCGGCGAGCGCCACCATGGCCCGGTCGCTGCGCCGGCCGAACCGGTACAGCAGCACGCCGCCCACCGCGGCGCCGAGGCTGCCGACGATGCCCAGGGCGACGAGCGTGGACAGAAGCGCGGTCCACGGCGCCAGCACGCTGGCCTTTTCCACCACCACCACCGCTTCCAGCGGGTAGTGGGGCGACGCGACGCTCCGGATGCGGACCGCGCCCGCCACCCCGTCGTGCCCCCCGTAGGCGACGCCGGCGGGATCGGTGTCGCTGCGGCCGACGCAGGCCTGCCATTGCGGGGCGCAGGTGAGCCACGGGCCGTCGACCAGCCGCACGCCGGCCGTCGTCCCCGCCGGCAGATCGCCGACGGCGACGAGGCCCGCCAGTTGCGCCGGGTCGAAGGCGGCGGCGACCACCGCGATCACCTGCCCGTCGGGGCCGTAGATCGGTCGCGACACCGGCACCAGCCAGCCGAGGCCGCGGCGGCTGACGACGGGCCGGCCGATGAACAGGCGGGCGGTCCCACCGAACCCCTGCTGCACGTAGTCGCGGTCGAGCAGCACCAGGGGCGGCGACGGATAATCCTGGCCCTCCGCCAGCAGCAGCCCGTCGATGGAGATGATGGCCATCTCCTTGATGAGCGGCGACAGCGCCTTCTGGCGTGCCAACAGATCGTGCAGGGCGCGGTTGTCCCGCCGCAGTCCGTCGGGATTGAAGCGGATCACCTCCTCGACGGTGCCGACGGTGCGGCCGAGGATCTCGAGCGCATCCTCCATGCGGGCCGTGGTGGTCGTGGCCGCCGAGACGGCGGCGACCTCCGCCATCTCCAGCACGTCGAGGCGCAATTCGCGCACGTGCAGCAGGATCCCGCCGCCGAACAGCATGGCGACGAGGGCTCCGGCGGTGAGCCAGCGGGCGGGGCTGATCCTCGACAGCGTCATGGCGTCTCCCGTCCGGTCATCACGCCGCCGACCCGGCGCCGGCCGCGGCGGCGTCCTGCCTGAGCAGCGCCTCCACGTCGGCGGCCGGCAGCGGACGGCTGAAGAAATAGCCCTGCGCGAGGTCGCACCCGAGGACGCGGCAGACTTCCACCGCCTCGGCGACCTCGATGCCTTCGGCCACCACCCGCAGGCCGAGGGACCGCGCCAGCGTCACCATGGCGCCGACCAGGGCGGCGTCGCGGTCCTTGCGGTGGATCTCCTCGGTGAACACCTTGTCGACCTTCAGCACGTTGACCGGGAAGCGCTTGAGGTGGCCGAGGCTGGAATAGCCGATGCCGAAATCGTCGACGGCGATGGACACGCCCATGGCGCGGCAGGCGTCCAGCGCCTGGGCCACGGGCGCGATCTCCTGGCCGAACATGCTCTCGGTCAGTTCCAGCTCGATGAGGGCCGGGTCGATGCCGCTGTCGGCGAGCGCCATCTCCAGCGCCGGCACGAGGTCGCCGTGCAGGATCTGGGCGTAGGAGACGTTGACCGCCACCCGCACCGGCGCGCCGCGCGCCACCCAGCCGGCGACGTCGCGGCAGGCCTTGCCGAGCACCCAGCGGCCGACCGGAACGATGGCCCCCGTTTCCTCCAGCAGCGGCACGAACTCGGCCGGCGAGACGGCGCCGTGGCAGGGCGGGTTCCAGCGCAGCAGCGCCTCGACAGACACGATGCGGTCGGTGGTGAGGCACACCTGCGGCTGATAGTGGACCGTGAACTCGCCGGACGCCAGGGCTCCGTCCAAGGCTTCCAGCAGGGCGAGGCGGCGGTTGGAGCGGGTGCCCCATTCCGGTTCGAACACCCGCACGCCGTTGCGGCCGGCGTCCTTCACCCGGTACATGGCGAGATCGGCGCAGCGCACCAGCTGATCGGCGGTGCGGCCGTGGCCGGGGTAGACGGCGACGCCGATGCTGACGCTGGCGGTCTGCGAGCGCTGGCCCGGCAGGTCGCAGGGCTCCTGCAGGCGGCGGCGCAGGGTTTCGGCGACGGTGACCGCCGCCTCCGGCCCCTTCAGGCCGTCGAGCACGACGACGAACTCGTCGCCGCCGACCCGCGCCACCACGTCGGTCGCCCGCACCACCTGCTGCAGGCGGGTCGCCATCTGGCGCAACAGGCCGTCGGCGGCGCCATGGCCGTGGCGGTCGTTGACGTCCTTGAAGCCGTCCACGTCGAGGAACAGGACGCCGACCGTGCCGCCCGTCTGGTCGGCCCGGCCGATGGCCTCCTCCAGCCGCAGGTCGACGACACGGCGGTTGAACAGGCCGGTCAGGGGGTCCCGCAGGGCCTGGCGCTTCAGGTCCCGGTCGGCGGCGAGGCGCTGGGTGATGTCCTGCGTGGTGCCGCTGAGCACGGCGACGCTGCCGTCCCCGCGCCGGGCACCCTTGGCGCCGACGGCCACGTTGCGCACGGTGCCGTCGTCCAGCACGATGCGGAACTCCACATTGCGCGCCACGCCGTCGGCCTTGATGGCCGCCACCGCCCGCAGGACGAAGGCGCGGTCATCGGGGTGCATGCGCCCGACCACGTCGCCGAAGGGCACCATGCCGTCGGTTTCCGGTAGGCCGTAGATGCGCAGCGTCTCGCGCGAGCAGTTGAGGACGTCGGTGGCCGGATCCCACTCCCAGCTGCCGACATGCGCCAGCGTCTGCACCTCGTCGAGCTGGTCGAGGGCGGCGTTGAGGGCGTTTTCCGTCTGCATGACGCGGCTGATGTCGCGCTGCACGGTGACCACCCGGCGCAGCCGACCGCCGGCCAGGAAGGGATGCACCACCGCTTCCGTCCAGAACGGCCCGCCGTCCTTGCGCCGCTGCCGCAGGGTGCCGCGCCAGATGTGGCCGGCCCGCAGGGCGGCGGCGATCTCGGCGCAGGCGGGCTCGCCCTCCTGCCCCAGCATGTCGCGGTAGGACAGGCCCACCAGTTCCTCACGCGCGAAGCCGGTGGCGCGGCAGAACCGGTCGTTGACGACGACGATGGTGCCGTCCGGCTCCTGCACCGACAGCATGGCCGCCTGATCGACGGCCACGGCGAGGTCCTGGAGGAGGTCGAGGGGAAGGTCTTTCACACGGCACCCGCGCTTGAGTCATTCGGCACCTTAGTACCCTAGAAACCTTACGTTAGTGCTAAAGCCTTACCCCTCGTTGCTCCTTGCGGCTCAAATCCCTCCCACGAAGATCACCGCCCCGCCGAGAGCCGCCAGGGCCAGCGCCGCCCAGACCTTGCGGTGCGGGTTGATGGCGCCGTAGCTGATGAGCCACGTCCCCGCCCCCACCTTGACCGCCGCCGCCACCGCCATCCACGGCGCCTCGCCGAGCAGCAGCAGGCTCGGGTTGGCGATGAAGCCGAGCGGCACCAGGAACAGGCCGATGCCGAGCTGCATGGAGCGCCACGCCACCGGCAGCCACGGCGTCTCGGCGATGCCGGCGGCGATGAAGACGTTGCCGCAGACCGGCGGCGTGATGGTGCAGAGCAGCGCGTACCAGAACACGAACAGGTGGGCGTACAACTCCGGCAGGCCCAGTTCCGTCAGGGCAGGACCGGCCACCGCGACGGCGATGATGTAGGCGGCCGTCGTCGGCAGCTCCATGCCGAGCACCAGCGCGGCGAGGCCGGTCAGGATCAGCGCCAGCCACAGGTTGCCGCCCGAGGCCGATAGGATCAGCGAGGTGACCTTGACGCCGAGGCCCGTCATGCCGAACACGCCGACGATGATGCTGGCGCAGATGATGATGGCGGCAATGGCTGCCACCTGCCGGCCGGCATCGACGCAGGCGGTCCACAGGCGGTGCAGCCAGCGCTTCAGGCGTACCCGCCCCAGGCTGTCGGCCAGCAGCATCAGGGCCGTCAGGCCGGTCGCCAGGGCGGCGGCATAGGGCGCGGTGTAGCCGGTGAAGGCCAGCATGTAGACCAGCGTGCCGAAGGGCGCGAGGAAGAACGGCAAGGTGCGCAGCACCACCGGCCATCCCGGCAGTTCGGACGCGCTCAGGCCCTTCAGGCCCCAGCGCAGGGCGAACATGTGGACGCCGAACCACACGGTGGCGAAGAACAGCAGCGCCGAGGGGCTGGCCGCCGTCATGATGGTGGCGTAGTCGGTGCGCAGAAGCTCGGCCATCACGAAGATGCCGGCGCCCATGAGCGGCGGCATGATCTGGCCGCCGGTGGAGGCCACCGCCTCGGTCGCCGCCGCCATGGCGGGCGGGTAGCCGAGACGCTTCATGGCCGGGATGGTGACCATGCCGGTGGACGCCGTATTGGCGGCGGCGACGCCCGAGATGGTGCCGTACATGGCGCTCGCCAGCACCGCCACCTTGGCGGCGCCGGCACTGAACCGGCCGGCGGCCTGGGTCGCCAGCGCCATGAAGCCGATGCCGGCCGCGCCGGCGGAGATGAAGGCGCCGAGGATGATGAAGGGCGCGATGGTTTCGGCGGAGATGCCGGTGAGGGAACTCCACAGCCCGCCCTCGGCGATGACCAGGGTGCCGAGGAAGTAGGAGGGCGGCAGGTAGCCGTGGCCGAAGTCGCCCGGCACCAGGTGCCCCCACAGCCCGTAGACCAGCACGATCAGCGTGATGACCGGCAGCACCGCCTTCACCGCCCGCCGCGCCATTTCCAGCACGACGACGATGAGGGTCACCGCCACCACCATCTGCAGCGGCCCCTGCAGGGCGCCGTACTGGTCGATCAGCGCCTCGCGGCTGGCGACGACGTAGCCGGCCGCCGCCAGCCCCGCGACCCCGAACCCGTAGCCGAGCCGGCGCAGCCACGCCCGCTCCACCCGCGCCAGGAAGAACACCCAGGGAATGGCCAGCATGAAGTGGATGGGCCGCGCCACCAGCGCCGGGACGAGGCCCGAGAACACCAGATAGAGATGGAACCCGACCGAGCCGACGCCGAGCGCCAGCATCAGCCACTCCCGCACCGTGATGCGCGAGAGCGGACGGGACAGCGGCGCGCCTTCCGGCACGCCGCCCGCTTCCGTGGTATCGATCATTGGGGAAGAGTGTCCCGCCGCCGGCTCAATTCTGCGCCGCGGGCATGGCGATGCCCTTTTCCTCGTAGTAGCGCGCCGCACCCGGATGCACGGGGGCACCCATGAGCGACACCATGCTCGGCTCGACGCCGGTCCACCACGGATTGTCGGCGGCTAGGCGGTCCTTCCACTCCCAGAAAGTCTTGGTGATGGTATAGGCCGTCTCGTCGCTCATGTTGGCGGTGGTATAGGCACCCACCGGCACGCCGACCGTCTCCACCGGCGCATCCTGCCCCTCGTAGGTGCCGGCGGCGATGGTCAGCGGGCCCGACATGGCGTCGAGGTCGAGGATTTTGGCGCGTTCCTCGTCCGTGAAGCTCAGGATGTCGACGGGCGTGGTGGCCGACAGCTCCACCAGCTGCGGCGTCGGGTGCGAGGAACAGGTGGCGAAGCCGTCCACCTTGCCGTTGCGCATGGCGGCGCTGGCGGCGGACAGTTCCACGTCCACCGACTCGACCTTGTCGGCGATGCCCAGGATTTCCAGGATCTTGGCGGTGCGGCGCTCGCAGAAGGTGCCCTTGGCGCCGGCGATGAAGGTCTTGCCGGCGAGGTCGGAGACGCTGTCGATACCCGCCCCTTCGCGCACCACGAAATGAACGGTGATGAACGGCATGACGAACAGCGTGCGGGCGCCGTCGTTGGCCTGGCCCTCGAAGGGCGCCTCGCCGGCGCGGGCGGAGGCGAGCAGGCTCGGCGGCGTGGTGAAGACGAAGTTGCCCGGGCGGACGAAGCTCTCCTTCACGTTCTGCACGCTGCCCTGGCTTTCCTCGACGGTCGGGTTGAGCGCGCCGTCGCTCGCCTTCTTCAGCATTTCGGCCAGCTGCACGGTCATGACGTAGTAGGAACTGGTGGACTTGGCCGACTTCAGGGTCACCTGTTCGGCCGCCACGGCGGCACCGCCGACAGTCGACAAGGTGACGAGGGTGGCCAGGGCGGCACCGGCGGCGCGCGCGAGCTTGGTGGACATTCCGACTCTCCCGTTTTTGCGTTTCTGTGATGGCGCGTCGGCCCGCTGCCCGCCGGTTCGACGTTTTCGATCAGAGCCGAAGATTATTCAAATATCGCAGCCCAGAGCAAGGATATGTCGCCCTTGGGCCGGATATGTCTGCCCTCTTGCGCCGCTCGATGCGATTTATCATGATAAACGGCATCGGATGAACCCGCGACGGATGGCCGGCGTGTCCCTGAGGCGAAAGCACAAACTGTCGGACCTCATCGTCGAGGACGTGAAGCGCCGCATCGTCAGCGACCGGCTGAAGCCGGGCGACCGCCTGCCCAACGAGAAGGACCTGATCGAGCAGTACGGCTGCGCCAAGGGCACCGTGCGCGAGGCCCTGAAGGGCCTGGAGGTCGAAGGCCTGATCGTCACCAAGACCGGCCCGACGGGCGGCGCCTACCTGACCCAGCCGACGGTCGATCACGCAGCGCGGGCACTGCGCAACTTCCTGCACTTCCAGCACCTGGACGGCGACCAGATCTACCAGCTGCGCATCCTCATCGAGGAGGAAGTGGCGGCTTCCGTGGTCGGACGCCTGAGCGAGAACGACTTCCGCGCGCTGGAAGACAACATCGCCCTCTGCGCCCATCCGCCGCAGGACGAGGAGGAACAGCGCACCCAGCGCATCGCCGAGCTGGAGTTCCACAACATGCTCGCCGCGCTGTGCCCGAACCCGCTGCTCGCCTTCCTCGGCCGCTTCCTCAACGATCTGCTGCGCGACCTGGTGGTCCTGAAGAAGGTCTACCTGCCGGCCCGCGGGCAGTTCGGCGAAGCCAACCTCGACTACCACCGCCGCCTGCTCGACGCCTACCGGCGCGAGGACGAGGCGACCGTGCGTCGCCTGATGCGCGAGCACATGTGCGACGCCCACGACCACCTCCACGCGCTGGAAGGGGAAGTGGCGAAACGCTTCCTGCTCGACGGGCCGCCGCACGGCCACTGACCGACACCATCGCCCCCGAGGCGGCACAAGACCGCCCGGACCGGCCAACAACGAAGAACAAAGCACAAGGCAGGGGACTCCACCGCTTCACGCACGATCAGAACAACTCTGACATCAGGGACACGGAGGCTTCACATGCTACGACGGACCTTCCTCAAGAGCGGCATCGCCGCCGGCGCGCTGCTCGCCGCCCCCGCCCTCGTCGGCCGCGCCCGCGCCGCCGACGGCATCACCCTCTACGGCGTCAAGTCCATGTCCGGCGGCTTCGCCAGCTATGGCAAGTTCGCCGAGATGGGCTCGCAGATGGCCGTGAAGGACTACGGCGACCTGCTCGGCGCGCCGGTCTCCTACACCACCATCGACACCGAGGGGAACGCCGGCAAGGCCGTGCGCAAGGTGCAGGAAGCCATCCAGCAGAACGGCGCCAAATTCTTCAACGGCTGCACCCTGTCGTCGTCCGCCCTCGCGGTCGGCAAGGAAGTGAACCAGGCCGGCGGCGTCTTCGTCACCCCGGCCGGCGCCGACGAACTGACCGGCAGCGAGTGCAACGGCGGCACCTTCCGCTGGTCGGTGCCCACCTACGGCGCCATCAACGAAACCGTGCGCCCGCTCATCGCCGAGATGCCCAACGCCAAGCGCTGGTACACCATCACGCCGCAATACGTGTTCGGCGAGGCGCTGCTGGAGAACGCCAAGGCCATCTTCGCCGAAAAGGGCATCGAGCACGTCGGCAACAGCTACCACTCCCTGCAGGAGCAGGAGTTCTCCGGCTACCTGACCAACGCCATGGCCCAGAGCCCCGACGTTCTGCTGCTGCTCAACTTCGGCGGCCAGTCGTCCAACGCGCTGCGCCAGGCGGTCAACTTCGGCCTGAAGAACCAGATGACCATTCTGCTGGCGTGGTCCGCCGGCCTCGATCAGTTCAAGGAACTCGGCCCCGACGTCATCGAGGGCGTCTACCTGGGCGCCCAATATTGGCACCAGGTCGACACGCCCATGAACCGGGAACTGGTGGAGAAGGTGCGCGCCGCCCACGGCATGAACCCGAGCTACCCGCTGGCCGCCGACTACATCGGCACGAAGATCATCCTCGACGCCATCAAGGCGGCCGGCACCACCGACGGCGCCGCCGTGCGCAAGGCGCTGGCCGGCATGACCTACGAGGGCCCGACGGGCACCGAGACGGTGCGCGCCGCCGATCATCAGGTCATCAAGGACTACTACCTGCTGAAGGGCAAGGCGGCCTCGGCCATGAAGGACGAGGACGACCTGGCGGGCATCGTCAGCTCCGGCCGCTCCTTCCCCGAGGGCGACCAGATCGTCTGCAAGATGGCCTGAGGCCAGGCCCGCGACGCGGAAGCCCCGCCGCCGGCGCCCGATGCGCGGCGGCGGCGGGGCTCCCCGTCCCCCTCGCCGCCGCCCTGCCCTCGCCTGCGGAGCCCGCCATGGCCAACGTCTATGTGTTCCAGGTCCTCAACGGCCTGGGGCTCGGGATGATCTATTTCCTCATTTCGGTGGGGCTGACGATCATCTTCGGGCTGCTCAACTTCGTGAACTTCGCCCACGGGGCGTTCTTCCTGCTCGGGTCCTACCTCTGCTACACCACCGTCGCGTGGACGGGGAACTTCTGGCTGTCGCTCATCGCCGGGCCGCTGGTGGTGGGCGCGCTGGCGTGGGTGGCGGAGCGCGTGCTGATCGTGCGCGTCTATCACCTGCCGCATACCTTCCACATCCTCATCACGCTCGGCATCGCGCTCATCATCCAGGAATCGGCCATCATGATCTGGGGGCCGGTCGGCAAGAGCGTGCCGGTGCCCGAGCTGTTGCAGGGCGTGGTGCGGTTCGGCAACTTCGCCTATCCGCAGTACCGGCTGTTCCTCATCGTCTTCAGCGCCGTCATCGGCCTGCTGCTGTGGCTGCTGCTGGAGCGCACCAAGTTCGGTGCCCTGGTCCGCGCCGGCAGCGAGAACCCGGAACAGGTGGCGCTGCTCGGCACCAACATCTTCCGCCTGTTCTCCCTGACCTTCGCACTCGGGGTGGCGCTCGCAGGCGTCGCAGGCGTGCTGTCGGCGCCGTTGCGCGGCGCGCACCCTTTCATCGGCACGGAAGTGCTCGGCCTCGCCTTCGTGGTGGTGGTGATCGGCGGCATGGGGTCGTTCAGCGGCGCCCTGGTGGGCGGCCTGCTGGTCGGCCTGGTGCAGAGCCTGATGACCAGCATCTGGCCGCAGGGTGCCAGCCTGATGATCTACGGCGCCATGGCGGCGGTGATCCTGCTGCGGCCCTACGGCCTGTTCGGGAGGGCCTGACATGGCAGACGCCCGCTCCATGACCCCCGCCCCCGCCGCTGCGGCCACTGCGCCGGCCGCCGGCCCCTCCCTCCTGCGCGGCATCACGCTGCTGACGGTCGCCGCGGTGATCGTGCTGCCGCTGGTGCTGCCGTCCACGACGCTCGCCGCCGAGATCCTGATCTTCGCCATGGCGGCGCTGGCCTGCAACCTGCTGCTCGGCTACACCGGCCTCCTGTCCTTCGGGCAGGGGATCTTCTTCGGCGGCGGCGCCTATGTCGCCTCGCTGCTGATGATCCACCTGGGCGCCGGCCTGTTCACGGCGCTGGTCGGCGCCATGGTGTTCGGCGCCGCCGTCGCCGCCGTGGTGGGGGCGCTCGCCATCCGCCGCACCGGCATCTACTTCGTCATGCTGACGCTCGCTTTCTCGCAGATGGCCTACTTCGTCGCCTATACCCTGAGCGACTGGACCGGCGGCGACAACGGCCTGCTCGACGTGCCGCGCCCGCCCGTCGCCATCGCCGGTGCGACCCTGGTCGACCTGTCCGATCCGGCGGTCTACTACGCCTTCGTCGCGGTGCTGTTCGTCGCCGTCTTCGTGGCGGCGCGGCGGATCATCCATTCGCCCTTCGGCTCGACGCTGGTGGCAATCCGCGAGAACGAGGGCCGCGCCGCCGCCCTCGGCTACGACACGCGCCAGTTCAAGATCCTCGCCTTCAGCCTGTCGGGCGCCATCACCGGCCTCGCCGGCGCGCTCTACGCCATGCTGCTCAACTTCGCGCCGCTGTCGAACATCGAACTGGTGATGTCGGAGCACATCCTCATCATGACCATCATCGGCGGCACCGGATCGCTGTTCGGCTCCATCCTCGGCGCCGCCGGCATCGTGCTGCTCGGCGACCTGCTGTCGGCGGTGTGGCCGCGCTGGATGATGCTGCTCGGCATCGTGCTCATCGGCGTCGTCATCTTCATGCGCGGCGGCCTGTGGGGCGGCGTCGAGAGCTTGTACGACACCATCCGCGCCCGCCGCGCCCATCGGAGGACCGCGCCATGAGCGACGACGTCATCCTGGAAACCGAAGGCCTGCAACTGGCCTACGGCGCCTTCATGGCCGTCGACGGCGTGTCGCTGCGCATCCGCCGCGGCACCATCCACGCCGTCATCGGCCCCAACGGCGCCGGCAAGACCAGCACCTTCCACTGCCTGACCGGCGAGCGACGGCCGACCGGCGGCCGGGTGCTGTTCGAGGGCCGCGAGGTCACCCGCAAGCCGGCCAACGCCCGCGTCGGCCTCGGCATGGCGCGGTCGTTCCAGCTCACCAGCCTGTTCCAGAACCTGTCGGTGCGCGAGAACCTGCGGGTGGCGGCACAGGGGCGCGACGGCGCCCGCGCGCTCACCTTCTGGCGCCCGGCGGAAAGCCGGCGCGAGCATCTGGCCGTGGCCGACGAGATCCTCGAGCGGCTGGCGCTGACGGCCCGCGCCGACACTGCCGCCGGCGACCTGTCGCATGGCCAGCAGCGGGTGCTGGAGGTCGGCATGGCGCTGGCCGCCCGCCCCCGCCTGCTGCTGCTCGACGAACCGACGTCGGGCATGGGGGTCGACGACATTCCCGTCATGACCCGGCTGATCGGCGAACTGGGGCGCGAGTACACGGTCATGCTGATCGAGCACAACATGAGCATCGTCATGTCCATCAGCGACACCATCACCGTCATGCACCAGGGCAAGGTGCTGGTGGAGGGCCCGCCCGAGGTCGTGCGGGCCGATGCGCGCGTGCGCAGCGCCTATCTGGGGGAGGCCGCCTGATGCTCGTGGTCGATGGCATCCATTCCTACTACGGCAAGAGCCATGTGCTCGAGGGCGTGTCGCTGGAGGTGAAGGCGGGCGAGCTGGTCACCCTGCTCGGCCGCAACGGCGCCGGCAAGACCACCACGCTGCGCAGCATCGCCGGCATGGTGCGGCCGCGCGCCGGCAGCATCACCTTCGAGGGCCGCGAGACGGTGGGGCGTGAAAGCTTCCAGATCGCGCGCTCCGGCGTCGCCTTCGTGCAGGAGAGCCGCGGCATCTTCGGCCTGCTGACGGTGGAGGAGAACCTGCGGGTCGCCGAGCGCAAGGGCGGCCGGTGGTCCATCGAGGACGTCTACCAGATGTTCCCCCGCCTGCGCGAACGCCGCCGCAACGGCGGGCGGGCACTGTCGGGCGGCGAGCAGCAGATGCTCGCCATCGCCCGCGCCCTGGTGAACGACCCGAAGATCCTGCTGCTCGACGAACCGACGGAGGGCCTCGCCCCCGTCATCGTCGACGAGATCGTGCGCATCCTGCGCGGCATCCGCGAAAGCGGCATGCCCGTGCTGCTGGTCGAGCAGAACATCGCCGTCTGCGAGAAGCTGGCCGACCGCCATTACATCCTGGAACAGGGCCGCATCGTCTATGCCGGCAGCCGCGACGACTTCGCGGCCGACCCAGCGGTGCGCGACCGCTACCTGGCCCTGAGCGCCTGAAGGGAGCCCCATGAGCACCACCCCCAAGACCGACCTCGGCACCCTCACCGCCGCCGAGTTGCTGCGCCTCTACCGCCGGCGCCAGGCCTCGCCGGTGGAGGCGACGCGCGCGGCGCTCGACCGCATCGCCCGCTTCAACCCGGCCGTCAACGCCTACTGCCACGTCGATGAAGACGGCGCCCTGGCGGCGGCGCGGGAGTCGGAAGCGCGCTGGCAGGCCGGCCGGCCCATGGGGCCGCTGGACGGCGTGCCGTCGTCCATCAAAGACCTGACGCCGACCCGCGGCATGCCGACCCGCAAGGGCTCGCGCACCACCGATGCCGCCGGCCCGTGGGACGTCGACGCGCCCTTCACCGCCCACATGCGGGCGGCGGGGGCTGTGCTGCTCGGCAAGACCACGACGCCGGAATTCGGCTGGAAGGGCGTCACCGACAACACCCTCTACGGCGCCACCCGCAACCCGTGGAACCTCGGCACCACCGCCGGCGGGTCGAGCGGCGGCGCCGGGGCGGCGGCGGCGCTCAACATGGGCGTGCTGCACCAGGGCTCCGACGCCGGCGGGTCCATCCGCATCCCCTGCGCCTTCACCGGCACCGCCGGCATCAAGCCGACCTTCGGCTATGTGCCGCAGTGGCCGGCGAGCGCAATGGGTACCATGTCTCACCTCGGCCCCATGGCCCGCACCACCGAGGACGTGGCGCTCATGCTGACCGCCGTCGGTCAGCCCGATGACCGCGACTGGATGACCGGCGCGCCCTTCACCCGCGACTGGACCGTCGGCCTTAGCCGTGGCGTGCGGGGCTTGCGCATCGCCTACAGCCCGACACTCGGATACGTAAACGTACGATCTGACGTCGCCCGCGCCGTCGCCGAGGCGGTGGAGGTGCTCGCCGACCTGGGCGCCATCGTCGAGGAAGTGGATCCCGGCTTCACCGATCCCATCGACACCTTCAACACCCTGTGGTTCTCCGGCGCCGCCAAGATCCTCGCCAACCTGCCGCCGGAAAAGCGCGAGCTGGTCGACCCCGGCCTGCATGTCATCGCCGAGGAAGGGGCGCGCATCTCCGCCGTCGACTACCTGCGCGCCGTTGACGCCCGCACGGCACTCGGCGAACGCATGGCCGCCTTCCACCGCGAGTGGGACGTGCTGGTCACGCCGAGCGTGCCCATCACCGCCTTCCCGCTCGGCGACAACGTGCCGCCGGGCTCGGGCCTGCGACACTGGATGGAGTGGACGCCGTTCTCCTACCCCTTCAACCTGACACAGCAGCCGGCTGCCTCGGTGCAGTGCGGCTTCGGCGACGACGGGCTGCCGGTGGGCCTGCACGTGGTGGGGGCGCGGTTCGACGATGCGACGGTGCTGGCGGTCTGCCACGCCTTCGAAAGCGCCCGTCCGCCCCGCTACCCCGAGGCGCCGGTGCCCGGCTGACGACCGGCCGGCGGCTCTGCTATGCTGCCGGCCTCCGCCGCCGCTGGAAGATCACGCCATGCTGTCCTACGACCTCGCCCATTGGGGGACCTTCCTGCTGACGGCGCTGGTGCTCAACCTGTCGCCGGGACCGGACATCGCCTTCATCCTGGGGCATACGGTGCGCGGCGGCGTGCGCGCCGGCACCGCCGCCATGCTGGGGATCTGGACCGGTGCCTTCGGGCACGTGGTGCTGGCGGCCCTCGGCCTGTCGGCCATCGTCGCCGCCTCCGCCACCGCCTTCGCCGTGGTGAAGTGGGTGGGTGTCGCCTACCTTGTCTGGCTCGGCATCAAGGCGCTGCTGTCCAAGGGCGGCAGCCTCGCCGCGCCCACCGCCGCCGGGCCGGCGGTGGCGCCTTGGCGGGTGTTCCGGCAGGGGGTGCTCATCGACCTGCTGAACCCCAAGGTGGCGATCTTCTTCCTCGCCTTCCTGCCGCAGTTCGTGGAACCGGGCGCCGGACCGGTGTGGCTGCAGTTGCTGGTCCACGGCACGCTGGTGATCGTGGTCGCCGCCGTGGTGGAGCCGCCGCTGGTGCTGCTCGGCGGCCGCCTGACCGAGGCGCTGCGCCGCAGCCGCCGCTTCGGCCTGTGGCTCGACCGCTCGCTCGGCGCCCTGTTCCTGGCCCTCGGCCTGCGACTGGCGGCCAGCGAGCGCTGACCGCCAGCGAGGGTGCCGGTCACTTCGGCAGGCGGCTGTCGTACTCGGCCTGCAGGCGCGTCCAGGTGCTCCAGAACGACGGCGCCGCGGTGTCGGTGAGCCGGGCGACGAGGATGTCGAGGTGGGTGTGCCAGCCCGCGGCGACGCAGAGCGACATGGCCCGGTCCGGCAGGCGGCGGTGCACCACCGTCAGCAGCACGTCCCGGCCCTGCGGCGTCAGCTCGAAGGTCACCTCGCCGTCGTCCATCCACGTGAACGACAGGCGGTGCGGCGGGTCGACCTCGGTGATGCGGCTCGTCATCCGCTCCTCTTCCCGGAAGCTCTCCGGCCGCACGTCGTCGGCCTCCGACAGGCCGTCGTTGCGCCATACCAGTTCAAAACCGGCGCCGACGCGCAGGTCCATGGCCCCGGCGGCGAGCCACCGGCGGCGCAACTCGCCGTCGGTGAGGTAGGACCAGACGCGGTCGACGGGGCCGGGCAGCAGGCGTTCGATCTTCAAGGTGGCGGGTTCGACGAGCACGCCGTGCGCGTCGCGGGTGAGGGTCTCGGTCATGGGTCGTCTCCTGTGGGGGCTTCGGGGGATGCCGCGTCTTCCGCGCGGAGCAGCCGGTCGAGGGTGTCCAGACGCCCGGTCCAGAAGCGCTCGTAGAAGGCGAGCCACTCGTGCGCGGTCGCGAGCGGCCCGGGGTCGAGGCGGCACAGGTGGGTGCGGCCGCGCACCTCGCGTCGGATCAGTCCCGCCGCCTCCAGCACCTTGATGTGCTTGGAGGCGGCGGCCAGCGAGATCGTGAAGGGTTCCGCCAGTTCACTCACCGACCGCGCCCCGCCCGCAAGCTCGCGGAGCATGCGGCGCCGGGTGGCGTCGCCGAGGGTGTGGAACAGCGCGTCGAGGCGGGGGGCGTCTGTTTGCTCAACCATGTGGTTGAACGTAGACGCCTCCCGCCCAATTGTCAACCGTTTGGTTGAATGTGCCCGGCCCGCCTCCTCACGCCGCCGCCGCGGCCGCCGCGCCGGGGATCCGGCGGCGGCTGACCAGGGCCACCATGGGCGGCGTGAAGTAGAACGACACCACGGCCGACAGCAGCACGCCGCCGGCGATGGCGACGGCGAAGGGCGGCCAGAAACCGCCGCCGGCGACGATCAGCGGCACGAAGCCGCAGACCGTCGTGACCGTGGTCGAGACGATGTGGCGGGCGGAGCGCACCACCACCGCCGCCATGGCCTCTCGGTCGCCGCTGGCCGCCTGCGGGTCGTCCTGCAGCGCCGTCATGATGATGATGGCGGCGTTGATGGACACGCCGATGGAGCCGATGGCGCCGATCAGGGCCTGGATGCCGAAGGGGTGCCCGAAGGCCGCCAGGGCGAGGAAGCTCAACCCCATGGACAGGCCGCAGACCGCCAGCGCCACCAGGCTCAGGCGGAACGACATGAAGGTGAGCACGATGGTGGCGACGGTCAGCGTCACCACGAGGCCGAGCGTGGAGATCAGGTTGGTCACCGTCTCGGCCCGCGCGTCGCTGTCGCCGCCGTATTCGATGCGCAGGCCCGGCGGCAAGGCGAAGCCGCTGGCGGCCAGCCGGGCCTGGAAGTCGCGCAAGGCTTCCTCCGGCAGCACGCCGTGGTCGAGGTAGGCCTGCACGGTGTTGATGCGCTCGCCGTTGCGGCGGGCGATGGGGCTGTCGGACGGCTCCACCCGCCATGCGCCCAGGGCCGTCAGGGGGATGCCGGGGAAGCCGGTCTCCGCCGCGCCGTGCGGCGCGGTGACAGTCATCGCCAGCACGGCGTCGAGCGTGCCGCGGTCGGCGGGCCCGACGCGCACCCGCACCGGCAGTTCCTCCGTCGCCTCCAGCAGCGAGCCGCCGACCGATCCTTCCAGCAGGCCGTCGAGCTGACCCGCCACGGCCACGAGGTCGAGGCCGGCCTGCCGCACCTTGTCCTCGTCCAGGCGGAAGACCAGCTTGGGTGCGCCGCCGACCAGGGTGGCGCGGGTGTGGATGACGTCGGGCACCTCGGCCAGCAGGCGGCGGATCTCCTCGCCGGCGTCGCGCAGCCGGTCGAGGTCGGGACCGACCAGACGCACCTCCAGCGGCGCCGCCACGGGCGGGCCCTGCACCAGGCCGCGCACCAGGATCTGCGCCAGCGGCAGCGCGGCGTCGAGGCGCAGCTGCAGGTCCGGGACCAGGCGGTCGGTGGCCGCCGGCGAGTCGGTGGTGACCAGGGCTTCGGCGAAGCCGGCGTTGCCGTCGCGGTCGGCCTGCATGTTGTAATAGAAGGCCGGCGCGCTCTCGCCCACCACCCACTGCACCTGCCGCACGCCGGGCGCCGCCAGCAGCACCGCCCCCGCCGCCTCGGCCACCCGCTGCGTCTCGCCGATGGCCGCCCCGGGCGGCAGCTGGACCTGCACGTAGAACTGGTCGCGGTCGACGCCGGGGAAGAACTGCGCCGTCAGCGTCGGAAACAGCAGGAACCCGGCCACCGGCGGCACCAGCGACAGCGCCACGGCGGCCAGCGGCCGGCGCAAGGACCACCGGATGCTCGCCGCGAACAGGCGGCCGAGCCCGTCCCATGCGGTCGGCCGCGGCGCCTCCGCCGGCGCACCCTTCGGCAGCAGCCAGCCGCCGAGGGCCGGGGTGACGGTCAGCGCCAGCACCAGCGACGCCACCAGCATGATGATGACGGCCAGCGCGATGGAGCCGACGAAATCCCCCGCCGGCCCCGGCAGCAGCGCCATGGGCAGGAAGGCGAGCACCGTGGTGACGGTGGAGGCCAGCAGCGGCACCGCCAGCCGGCGTACCGCCTCGCCCACCGCCGCCTCCGTCGCCATACCGGCGGCGAGGCGGCGGCGGATCTCGTCGATCATGACGATGGCGGCGTCCACCAGCAGGCCGAGGGCGACGATGAGGCCGGTGACCGACATCTGGTGGACGGGAATGCCCACCCGCTGCATGACCGCCAGCGCCACCAGCGCCGTCAGGGGTATGACGGCGGCGACGATGAGCGCCGCCCGCCACCCCATGGTGAGCATCAGCACGGCGATCACCAGCGCAAGACCGACCGCCATGTTGGCGGTCAGGTCGCCGAGCCGCTCCGTCGTGTAGGGCCCCTGGTCGAACACCACCTCGACCGCCAGGCTGCCGGGCAATGCCCCCCGCATGGCGTCGACGGCGGCGCGGGCGCGGGCGGTCCAGGCGTCCACCTGGCGGTCGCTCTGCATGCGGGCCGCCACCAGGGCGCCGGTGCTCTCGCCGCTGCGGGCGATGGAGGCCGCCGGCGTGCGCACGGACCGTTCCACCGTCGCCACGTCGCCCACACGTACCGCCGCCCCGTCGGCGGCGGTCGCCACGGTGACGGCGCGGATCCGGTCGAGGTCGGTGATCTCGCCGGCCACCTCGATGAGCAGGTCGGCCGCGCGTCCCCTTACCTGCCCCGCCCGCACCTTGGCGTCGGCGGCGGCGATGGCGGCCGCCACCCGCGGCGCCGTCAGGCCGAGCCCGGCCAGCGCCTGCGGGTCGAGGGTGACCAGCACTTCCTCCTCCGGCACGCCGTAGACGCGCACGTCCTCCGTCGCCGGCAGGCCGCGCAGGCGGTCCTGCAGGTCCTCGGCATGGCGGCGCAGCACCGAGGGCGGCACCGTGCGGCCCTCGCGGGGCGTCAGGGCGACGATGAGGGTGAAGGCGCCGGTACGCTCGTCGTCGAAGGCGGGCTCCGGCACGCCGGGCGGGAACTGGCGGGCGGCATCGCCGAGGGCGTCGCGGATTTCCGACCACACCTGGTCAAGGCGCGCGTCGGGCAGCGTGTCGGCCAGTTCCACCTGCACCAGCGAGATGCCGGTGGACGAGGTGGACTGGATCTCCTTGATCTCGGAGATGCCGCGCAGTTCGTCCTCGATCTTCTCGGTCACCAGCGCCTCCACCCGGCTCGGGGCGGCGCCGGGGAAGGGTGTCGCGATGGTGGCGAAGAGGTTGGTGATGGTCGGGTCCTCCTGCCGGCCGATGGTCAGCAGCGCCGAGGCGCCGAGCGCCACGATCATCAGCACGGTCAGCGCGAAGATGCGCGGCCGGCGCAGGAACAGGGTTTCCATGGCCGTCACTCCGCCTGCGCCACGACAACGCTCTGCCCCGGCACGACCCGATGGGCGCCGGCGGCGACGAGGCGGTCGCCGGACGAGAGGGGCCCGGCGACGTAGGCGCGGTCGCCCTCCACATGCAGGACTTCGACGCTTTCACGCACGACCGACAGACCGGCCTCCGCGGTCGCGCCATCGGGGCGCAGGACGAAGACGCTCCACAGCCCGCGGCGCGCCTCCACCAGCGCCGTCAGCGGCACCCAGGCGCCGGGCGCCGGGATCGTGCGGTCGACGTGGAGTTCCACAGTGTCGCCGAAGCCGCCGTCCAGCGCCGCGTCGACCGTCACCAGCACGGGCACGGTCCGCGTCGCCCCGCTCAGGTCGGGCCGCACGGCGAGCACCTCGGCCGGTACGGGCCGACCGCCGACCAGCAGGCGCACGGGCGCACCCGGCAAGAGTTGCGCCGCCACCTCGGGCGAGACGCCGACGCGGGCGCGCGGACGGCCGGTTTCCAGCAGGTCCACCACCGCGGCCCCGGCGCCGACCACCGTTCCTTCGTCCAGCAGGCGTGGCCCGACGGTGCCGGCGAAGGGCGCCCGCAGCACGGCCTTGTCCAGGTCAATGCGCACCGCCCGCAAGGCCGCGTCCGTCTCCGCCAGGCGCGCCGTCAGCGCCTGGGCCGCGAGGCGGGCTTCGTCGTAGCGCTGCGCCGGGGTGTGGCCCTGGTCGCGCAGGGTGCGCTGGCGATCCAGCGTGCGGCGGGCGAGGTCGAGGTCGGCCGCCACCTGGTCGCGCTGGGCCGCCAACTGGTCGCGCCGGGCCAGCAGGGCTGCATCGTCGAGCCGCGCCACCACCGCACCGGCCGCGACCGCCGCCCCTTCCTCCACCAGGATCTCCGTCACCAGGCCCGGCTGCTCGAAGGCGAGCGTGCTGCGGCGCGCCGGCTCCAGGCGGCCCAGGAAGCGGTCGGTGACGGTGTGGCCGGCCTGCGGCTCCACCTGCAGCGCCGCCACCGGCAGCCGTGCGGCGGTCGCGGCGGGTGCGTCCGGCGCCGGTCCGACGGAGGCGGCCACCAGGCCCGCGCCTCCCACCGCCAGCACCACCACGGCCACCGCCGCGGCGATGCCGCCCCTCCCCTTCAGCGCCCGGGCCATGTGCACCATCGAACTCTCCCTACGGAACGGAAAACGAGACGATACGGTATCGTCTCGTTTCACTAGATGCGATACCGATGCGTCTCGTCAAGTGCGGAGTCACCTGCTATGTAAGGGGCATGGCCGAAAACAGATCATCGTCGACCCGCCCGCTCGACCCGCAGAAGCGCCTCGCCATCCTGGAGGCGGCGCAGAAGGTGTTTCTGTCCCAGGGGTTCGCCGGCGCGACCATGGATCACGTCGCCGCCGAGGCGGGCGTCGGCAAGATGACCGTCTACCGCCACTTCGGCAGCAAGGACGCGCTGTTCGAGGCCATGCTGCACGAGGTCTGTGCCGGCCGCTTTCCGCACGCGCCGCTGCCCGAGTCGGCGACCCTGCACGACGAATTGCACGCCCTCGGCACCGCTTTCGTCGAACTGGTGACCGATCCGAACCGGCTCGCCACCTACCGCGCCGCCATCGGCGAGGCGGAACGGTTTCCCGCCTTCGCCCGCCTGTTCTACGAAGGCGCGGTCATGCTGGTGGTGGATCATGTGGCGGGCCGCTTCCACGCCCACGCGCCGCACCTGTCGGATGTGGAGGTCCGGCGCCTCGCCGGCATGTTCCTGCAGATGGTGCAGGGTCCGACGCTGCTGCGGCTCATGCTCGGGATGCCGCCGCAGCCGTGGAACGACGACTTCGCGGCCCAGATCGAGATGGCGGTCGACTTCGTGGAACCGCGGCTGCGCTCCTGATTCCCGCGGCGCGCGCGCCTCTGACGCCGGCTCTACGCCTCCCTTCCCATAGGCATATATACGTGTAGATAAGTATCCGCGCGATCGCTAGCGGGCTATAACAGTTTCCTTAGTGCAAGCAACGTGAGGCGCCCAACCGCCGGCGCCCGGAGCGCCGCCATGGAACCGATCCGCCTGCTCACGACCCTCTTCCCCACGCCGCGGGAAGTGATGCTGTCCAAGCTCACCGGCAACAAGGCCAGCCAGACGCTGGGCGCCAAGAACGTGGCGCAGGCCGTCATGGTCAACCTCGTCAACCGCTCGCCCGATTACATGAAGCGGGCGAACCTGGATGCCGAGTTCCTCACCCAGCTCGGCGCCTATTCCCAGGCCGGTGCCGTCGGGGCCGGCGCGGGTGCGGCCCTGACCAAGCTGCAGCAGTTCGGCGGCATGCTGAAGGGCGAGGACAACATGCACGCCATCGCCCGCTCCAGCCAGCGGGTGCGGGTCGGCGACGGCTCGGTGGTGGAAGCCCACGGCTACGGCGACGTGGTGGCGGGCAACAACGCCTTCGTCACCGGCGGCGACGGCGGCAACAGCATCACCGTCGGCGACAAGAGCGCCGCCGTCGGCGGTCGCGGCAAGGACGTGATTCTCGGCGGCGACAACGCCATGGTGCGCGCCGGCGAAGGCAACGACGTGGTGATGGTCGACCACGGCTCCGTCGTGGCCGGCGACGAAGGCGACGACGGCATCACCGTCGGTGCCAATTCCATCGTCGACGGTGGCGACGGACGCGACACCATCACCGCCGACCACGGCAGCCAGATCCAGGGCGGCGCCGGCGACGACCGCATCACCCTGACGCGCGGGCGCGACTTCATCGCCGCGGAAGAAATCGCCCAGGTCGATGGCGGGACGGGCGACGACTCCATCCAGCTCGACCGCGTGGTGGCCGACATCACCTATCGCCGCGGCGACGGCACCGACACGCTGGGCGGCGACCTCGGCGGCAGCACGCTGATCCTCAAGGACTATCGCGAGAGCGACGTCACCCACAAGCTGACCTTCGACGGCCGGCAGATGAAGCTGGAGCTGACCTTCGCCAACTCGCTGCGCGACAAGATCACCGTCACCGGCATCCAGCTCGAGAAGAACCAGAACTTCGTCATCCAGTACCGCGGCGGCGCGGAGACGCGGCTCGACGGCCTGATGGAGCGCCTGCTCCAGGCCTGAGGCCGCCCCCCTACTCCGCCAGGAAGCCGGCCACCAGATCAACCACCAGCGCCTCCTGCTCGCGGTGCGGCACGTGGCCGACGCCGGGCAGCAGGCGGGCCGTGCCGCGCCCCTCGGCGATGCGGCGCGGGTGTTCCGCCGTGCCGTATTCGTCCTCGGCGCCGTGGATTGCGAGCACCGGGCAGCGCAGCGCCGCCAGGGCCGCGTCGACGGTCCAGTCAGCGAACTCCGGCGACAGCCAGGTTTCCGTCCAGGCATCCACCACCCACCGCGCCTTGTCGCCGTGGTAGCGCGCGAGCCGCGCCAGGTTGGCCGGGTCCTGGAAGTCCTGCCGGGCCGCCCGGATGCCTTCCAGCGTGCGATCCTCCACGAAGGCCTGCGCTGCGATGGTCACCAGCGCGCAACAGCGGTCCGGGTGGCGGGCCGCCGTCTCGATGGCCATGCCGCCGCCGACGCTGTGGCCGCAGGCGGCGAAGGACTCGATGCCGAGCGCGCCGCACAGGCGCGGCACCACCGTCTCAGCCTCGTCGGCGACGAACCCGACGGTCAGCCGGCCGGGATGCGGGTCCGATCGGCCGAAGCCCAGGCGATCGTAGGCGATCACGCGACGCCCGGTGGCCGCGGCGAGGCGCTCGGGGAAGCTCCGCCACAGGTCGACGCAGCCGAGGGAATCGTGCATCAGCATCACCGGCGCCGCCGCCGCATCGCCGCCCGCCGGATCCCACGAGCGGACGAAGATCGCCCCGCCGGGAAGGGCGATGCGGTGGTCGGTCGCCACGACCGGCGGCGGCGTATGGGGCTGGGGCATCCTGTCCTGTCCGTTGGTGATGACTGGGCAGGAGAGGAAATCGACTGCGGCCCCGCTCGTCAAGGCCGCAGGTGAAGCCGCGTCAGGCGAAGCGGCGGGCGCCGGCGACGCAGAGCACCACCAGGGACGCCGCGACGATCATGGTCCAGGCCACCGGCTCGCCCAGCACGAGCGCCGCCAGGGCGAGGCCGAAGAAGGGCTGCAGCAGCTGCAGCTGGCCGACCGCCGCGATGCCGCCGGCCGCCAACCCGCGGTACCAGAACACGAAGCCCACCAGCATGCTGAACACCGAGACGTAGCCGAGCCCCGCCCAGGCGGGTGCGGTGATGCCGCTCCACGACGTCGGCAGGGTGGCGAGCGCCACCGCCGCCATCACCGGCGCCGCCAGCAGCAGCGCCCACGAGATCACCTGCCAGCCGCCCAGCCGCCGCGCCAGCGTCGCCCCTTCCGCATAGCCGAGCCCGCACAGCACCACGGCGCCCACCATCAACAGGTCGCCGGTCAGCGTGCCGCCGCCGCTGCCGAGGAGGGCGAAGCCGGCGACGACGGCGCTGCCGAGGCCGGAGAACAGCCAGAACGCCGGCTTCGGCCGCTCACCGCCGCGCACCACGGCGAAAAGGGCGGTGGCGAGCGGCAGCAGGCCGATGAAGACGATGGAATGGGCCGCCGTCACGTGCTGCAACGCCAGCGCCGTCAGCAGCGGGAAGCCGACCACCACGCCGAGCGCCACCACCGCCAGCGGCAGCAGGTCCGCCCGTGCCGGCCGCGCCTGTCGCAGGGCGGCGAGCAGCAGCGCCGCCAGCACCGCGGCGATGGCGGCGCGCGCCGCCGTCAGGAACAGCGGCGCGAAGCCGGCCACCGCGACCCGCGTCGCCGGCAGGGAGCCGCTGAAGATCAGGATGCCGAGGAGCCCGAAGCCCCACCCTTCCAAAGTCCGGTTCATGTCTCGCCTCTCGTTCAGGAGCGGCGATGGTAGGAAGACGGCCCTGGTCCGGCCAGGGACAGTGCAGTACAATTCCGCCGAACTGTACTGCATCAGCAGACCATACACTCACGCAGGGAGACCGCCATGGCCGGCGGCGACGACACCCGCACCGGCGCCGTCATGGCGACCATCCGGCGCAAGATCGCGAGCCGCAGCCTCGCCGCCGGCGACCGCCTGCCCTCCATCCGGCAGTTCGCGGCGACCATGGGCGTGTCGCCGTCGACGGTGGTGGAGGCCTACGACCGGCTGGCGGCGGAAGGGTTGATCCGCGCCCGCCGCGGCGCCGGCTTCTTCGTCGCCGGCGGTGCCGTGCCGCCGCTGCCGTTGGCCGAGACGGCGCCGCGGCGCGACCGGGCGGTGGATCCGCTGTGGGTGTCGCGCCAGTCGCTGGATGCCGACGCCGCCACCCTCAAGCCCGGCTGCGGCTGGCTGCCCGCCGACTGGATGCCGACGGCGGCGATCCGCAGCGCCCTGCGCCGCCTCGCCCGCCACGACGATGCCGTTCTGGCCGACTACGGCACCACCGGCGGCTCCATGACGCTGCGCCGCGTGCTGCTGGGCCGGTTGGCGGCGGAAGGGCTGGAGGTGGGGCCGGAACAGATGCTCCTCACCGGCTCGGGCACCCAGGCCATCGACCTCGTCTGCCGGTTCCTGCTGCGGCCCGGCGAGACGGTGCTGATCGACGATCCCTGCTACTTCAACTTCCAGGCGCTTTTGCGGGCGCACGGGGCGCGCGTGGTCGGCGTGCCCTACGGCCCCACCGGTCCCGATCCGGCGGCCTTCGAGGCGGTGGTGGCGGCGGAACGGCCGCGCCTCTACATCACCAACGCCGCCCTGCACAACCCGACCGGCGCCACCCTGTCGCCGCAGACCGCCCACCGCCTGCTGGTGACCGCCGCCGCCCACGACCTGACCATCGTCGAAGACGACATCTTCTGCGACTTCGAGCCCGACCTCTCCCCGCGCCTCGCGTCGCTGGACGGTCTGCAGCGGGTGGTGCGCATCGGCAGTTTCTCGAAGACCCTGTCGGCCTCGGTGCGCTGCGGCTACATCGCCGCCCGGCCGGACTGGATCGAGGCGCTGGTCGACCTGCAGGTGGCCACCAACTTCGGCGGCCCGAGCCCCATGGCGGCGGAGCTGATCGCCGGCGTGCTGGCGGCCGGCGGCTACCGCAAGCATCTGGAGGAGCTGCGCCGCCGCCTCGCCCGTGCCCGGCGCGACACGGCCGCGCGCCTCGCGCCGCTCGGCATCCGGCCGTGGCTCATGCCGCGGGGCGGCTTCTATCTGTGGTGCGAACTGCCGCCGGGCCACGACTCCGCCGCCCTCGCCCGCCGGGCGCTGGAAAGCCAGGTCGTCCTCGCCCCCGGCAACGTGTTCAGCGTGTCGCAGACGGCCGGGTCGTTCGTGCGCTTCAACGTGGCGCAGAGCAGCGACCCGCGCATCCTCGACACCCTGCGCCGGGTCCTCGCCGAAGCCGCCTGAGGCGGCACGCCGTCGTCAGCCGGCCGGGCGCCCGACGAGCCCGTCGAAGAACATGTCGATCATGGCCGGCGCGTCGCGCCGCAGGTCGATGGGGCCGCCGCAGCGCAGGGCCAGCATGTGGATGCCGATGAGGAAGGCGTGCACGGCCGAAGCGGCCAGGGCCGGATCGAGGCCGGGCGGCACCTCGCCGGTCTCGCGGCAGCGCTCCATCACCCGGCAGAGCGCGGCGACCAGCGCATTGCCCTTGGCCTCGAAATGGTCCTGCACCGGCTGCATCTCGCCGACCAGTTCGGTGCCCTGGATGAGGATGGTGAAAACGCGCTGGCGCTGCGCGTCCTCCGCCAGTTCGCGGAACACGCGGCGGAACAGGTCGCGGGTGCGGCCGAGCAGGCCGCGTTCGCCGGCGTCGGCCTCGGCGATCTCGGCCAGCAGCCGGTCGATGGGCAGTTCCACCCGCTCCACCAGCGCCGTCAGCACGTCGGCCTTGTTGCGGAAATGCCAGTAGAGCGCGCCGCGGGTCACCCCGGCGGCACGGGAAATCTCGTCCAGCGTCGTGCGCGCCACGCCCTTCTCGAAGAAGATCGCTTCCGCCGCGTCGAGGATCGCTTCCCGGGTCTGTTCGGCTTCTGCCTTGGTCTTGCGGGCCATGTCCGTCTCTGAAAGCCATGCCGTGAGGCTGGATATATCGCGTCCCTGCCATGCTGTCGAGGCTATTTACAAACATGCATGCATGTATATAAATGGCGCCCAATCGATTCCCTCGCAAAGGACGACGACGATGCAGTACGAAACTCGGCGGCTTCCCCGCCTCATGGTGGCGGCGGCGGTCGTGGCTGTACTGGCCGCCTGCGACGGCGGCGACACGACGACCTCGGCGGCCGCCCCCGCCGCGCCCCCGCCACCGCAGGTGACGGTGCAGCCGGTCGCCATGGCCGACGTGCCCGTGGCCCAGGAATACGCCGGCCGCACCCAGGGCGCCCGCGAGGTGCAGGTGCGCGCCCGCGTCACCGGCATCCTGCTCGAACGCACCTATCAGGAAGGCCAGACGGTGCAGCAGGGCGACCTGCTGTTCCGCATCGACCCGCAACCCTTCCGGGTCCGCCTCGACGCCGCCGAGGCCGGCCTGCAGCAGGCGCGCGCCACGCTTCAGCAGGCGCAGCGCAACTGGAACCGCATCGACGAGCTGTGGAAGTCGCGCACCATCAGCGCCAGCACCCACGACGACGCCCGCGCCGCCCTCGACCTCGCCCGCGCGTCCGTCGCCGCCGCCGAGGCGGAGGTGGAATCGGCCCGCATCGACCTCGGCTACACCAGCGTCGAGGCGCCGCTGTCCGGCGTCACCAGCCTGGAAGACCTGCCGGAGGGCAGCCTGGTCGGCACCGGCGCCGGCGACAGCCTGCTGGCCACCATCACCCAGCTCGACCCCATCCACGTCGTCTTCTCCCTGCCCGAGGCCGAGCAGATGCGCGAGCGCGTGCTGCTCGAATCCGGCAAGGCGAGCCGCATCGAGGAACAGGGCCGGGTGCCGGTGGATGTCGTCTTCGGCGACGGCTCGGTGCACGCCCAGGAAGGCTGGGTGGACTTCACGGCCAGCGGCGTCGATCCGGCCACCGGCACCATCCGCGCCCGCGCCGTGGTGCCGAACCCCGACCACCGCCTGCTGCCCGGCCAGTTCGTCCGCGTGCGGGTGAAGGGCCTGGTGCGCAACGACGTCGCCGTCATCCCCGACAAGGCCCTGATGCAGGGGCCGCAGGGTCCCTTCGTCTACGTGGTGGACGCCGAGGGCAAGGCCCAGGCGCGCCCGGTGCAGACCGGCGCCCTGGTGGAGGACGGCCGTATCGTCGAAGGCGGCCTCGCCGAGGGCGACACCGTCATCACCGAGGGCGTCATCAAGGTCCGCCCGGGCGCGCCGGTGCAGGCCGCGCCGCCCGCCGAGGCCGCCGAGACCCCCGCCAGCGAGGAGGCGCAGGGATGATCGCGCGGTTCTTCATCGACCGGCCGGTCTTCTCGACCGTCCTGTCCATCATCATCGTCATCGCCGGCCTCGCCGCCATGCGCGGCCTGCCGATCGAGCAATACCCGGAACTGGTCCCGCCCGAGGTGAGCGTCACCGCCACCTACCCCGGCGCCAGCGCCCAGGTCATCGCCGAGACCGTGGCGGCGCCGCTGGAGCAGCAGATCAACGGCGTCGACAACATGATCTACATGCGGTCGACCAACTCCGACGCCGGCACCATGAGCCTGTCGGTGTCCTTCGAGGTCGGCACCGACCCCGACCAGGCGACCATCGACGTCAACAACCGCGTGCAGGCGGCGCTCGCCACCCTGCCCGAGGAAGTGCGCCGCCAGGGCGTGCAGGTGAAGAAGAAGTCGAGCTCGATCCTGCAGGTCGTCACCATGCAGTCGCCGGACGGCCGCTACGACCCGGTGTTCGTGTCCAACTACGCCCTGCTGAACGTGCTCGACGAGTTGAAGCGCACGCCGGGCGTGGGTGATGCCTCGCTGTTCGGGGCCAAGGACTATTCCATGCGCATCTGGCTGCGCCCCGACAAGCTGGCGCAGTACGACCTGACGCCGGCCGACGTGGCGGCGGCGGTGCGCGAGCAGAACGCCCAGTTCGCCGCCGGCAAGTTCGGCCAGGAGCCCATGGCCGACCCGCAGGCCTTCACCTACAGCGTGCGCACCCAGGGCCGCCTCGCCGACGCCGACGAATTCGCCGACATCATCCTGCGCTCCGACGCCTCGGGCGCCGCGCTTCGCCTCGGCGACGTGGCGCGCATCGAGCTGGGCGCCCAGGACTACGCCTTCTCGGCCACCTACAACGGCGGCCCGGCCATTGCCATGGGCATCTACCTGCAGCCCGGCGCCAATGCGCTCGATACCGCCGCGGCGGTGAAGGAGACCATGGAGCGCGTCGCCGAGCGCTTCCCCGAGGGGCTGGAGTACGCCGTGCCCTTCGACACCACCAAGTTCGTGCAGGTGTCCATCGACGAGGTGGTGAAGACCTTCATCGAGGCGCTGGTGCTGGTGGTGCTGGTGGTCTACGTCTTCCTGCAGAGCCTGCGGGCGACCATCATCCCGCTGCTGGCGGTGCCGGTGTCCATCATCGGCACCTTCGCCGGGCTCTACATCGTGGGCTTCTCCATCAACCTGCTGACGCTGTTCGCCATGGTGCTGGCCATCGGCATCGTGGTCGACGACGCCATCGTGGTGCTCGAGAACGTCGAGCGCGTCATGAACCAGGAGAAGAAGACCCCGCGCGAGGCCGCCATCAAGGCCATGCAGGAGGTGACCGGCCCCGTCATCGCCATCGTGCTGGTGCTGTGCGCCGTGTTCATCCCGGTCGCCTTCCTGGGCGGACTGACGGGCGTGATGTACAAGCAGTTCGCCATCACCATCGCCGTCTCGGTCACCATCTCGGGCATCGTCGCCCTGACCCTGACGCCGGCGCTCTGCGCCCTCATGCTCAAGCCCGGCCACCACGAGCCGGCCGCCCCCTTCCGCTGGTTCAACGCCGCCTTCGACCGCGTGACGGGTGGCTACCTGCGGGCGGTGAACCTGTTCCTCAAGCGCGTCGTGCTGGGGCTGGCCGTGGTCGGCGTCATGCTGGTCGCCACCTGGCAGCTGTTCGAGCGCGTGCCCGGCAGCCTGGTGCCCGACGAGGACCAGGGCGTGCTGTTCTCCATCGTCATGATGCCGCCGGCCGCCGCCCTCAGCCGCACCGACGCCGAGACCGCCAAGCTGACCGACATGCTGCTGGCGCAGGACGAGGTGGAATCGGTGGTCACCTTCGCCGGCTTCGACCTGCTCTCCGGCGCCCAGAAGACCAGCGCCGGCGTCAGCTTCGTGTCGCTGACGGACTGGTCGGAGCGCACCGAGCCGGGCCAGGACGCCCGCGTGCTGGCCGGCACCCTGTCCGGCCAGGCGGCCGGCACCTCCCGCGAGGCGCTGGCCTTCATGATCAACCCGCCGCCCATCATGGGCATGAGCACCACCGGCGGCTTCGAGGCCTACCTGCAGAACCGCGCCGGTGACTCGCCCGAAGAGATGGCCCGCATGGCCAACGAGCTGGTGGCCGCCGCCAACAAGCGGCCGGAGCTGGCGGGCGTGCGCACCACCTTCAACACCTCCGTGCCGCAGTACTTCATCGATCTCGACCGCGCCAAGGCCAAGGCGCTCGGCGTGCCCATCAACGCCGTGTTCGAGACCATGCAGAGCACCTTCGGCTCGCTCTACGTCAACGACTTCACGCTCTATGGCCGCACCTTCAAGGTCAGCCTGCAGTCGGAATCCGACTTCCGCGCCAAGCCGGAGGATCTGCGCCACGTCTTCGTGCAGTCGGCGACCGGCGAGATGATCCCGCTCGACACCCTGGTGACGGTCGACCGGGTCACCGGCCCGGACATGATCGAGCGCTACAACGTCTTCCCGGCCGCCAAGATCATGGGCAACCCGGCGCCGGGCGTCAGTTCCGGCCAGGCGTTGGAGGCCTTCCAGCAGGTGGCGGCGGAGGTGCTGCCCGAGACCTACACCCTCGGCTGGGTCGGCACGTCGTACCAGGAGGTGACGACGTCCGGCACCTCGGCGCTCGCCTTCGTCGCCGGCCTCGTCATGGTGTTCCTCATCCTCGCCGCCCAGTACGAGCGGTGGAGCCTGCCGCTGGCGGTGGTGACGGCGGTGCCCTTCGCGGTGTTCGGCGCCCTGCTCGCCATCTGGCTGCGGGGGACGCAGAACGACGTCTACTTCCAGATCGGCCTGATGACGCTCATCGGCCTGGCGTCGAAGAACGCCATCCTGATCGTCGAGTTCGCCGCCATGAAACGGCGCGAGGGCCTGCCGATCCTGGAGGCGGCGCTGGAAGCCGCGCGCCTGCGCTTCCGCCCGATCATCATGACGTCGCTCGCCTTCATCCTGGGCTGTGTGCCGCTGGCCATCTCCACCGGCGCCGGCTCGGCGAGCCGCCACTCCATCGGCACCGGTGTCATCGGCGGCATGCTGGCGGCGACCTTCCTCGCCACGCTCTTCGTGCCCATGTTCTTCCGCATGGTCGAAAGCTGGCGCGAGCGGCGCAAGGGCAAGCCCGCACCCGCCACGGACGGCGCGGCCGAGGCCGGCACCGCGCCCTGACCCGCCCCGTCGGCGGTGGCCCCCGCTCTCCCGAGCACGGCCACCGTCGGCGGCCCGCGGCGGCCTCAGCCGTGGGCCAGTTGCACCAGACGGTTGGCGAGCACCAGCTTCTCGGCCAGCGTGACGGTCAGCAGGCGGTGGAACAGCACCGCCAGTTCGCCGTCCTCCTGCTCCAGCCGCTCCAGGTCGCTGCGGTACAGGCGGAAGACGGTGGCGGCGCCCTCCACCACCACGTCGGCGGTGCGGGTGCCGGTGAGGCAGAGGCCGACCTCGCCGACGACGGCGCCGGCCGTCATGGTGCGCAGGCGCAGGACGCGGCCGTCGGCCAGGGTGACCTGCACCCGGACCCGGCCGTTGCTCACCAAAAAGACGTCGTCGGCCGGATCGCCGGAGCGGATCAGCGTCGTCCCGGCGCTCAGGCGCAGGCGCCGCATGGCCGCGGCGAGGTCGACCAGGCGCGGGTGGGGACCGAGGATGGCCTCCAGGTGATGGGTGACGTCGTCGCTGCCCGACAACAGGTTTTCCGTCGCCAGCAGCTCTTCCTCGCAGCGCTCCAGGGCATGGTCGAGGTCGGCGGCGGAGACGGCCGTGGCATCGGCGTCCACCGTCAGGCCGGACCGCGCCAGCGCCTCCGCCATGCCGGGCGGCAGGGCGCAGAACACCAGCGGCGCCCCGGCGTGGGCCACCATGCCGCGGATCTTCAGGAAGCCGGAGGTCGCCGCGGAATCCATGCCGCTGACCGCGGCGAGGTCGAGGATCAGGAAGCGCAGCGGCGGCGCGTCGGGCTGCGCGATGCGCTCGCGCACACGGGCCACCACCTGCTCCATGGTGCCGAAGAACAGGTAGCCCTGCAGGCGCAGGACATGCACCTGCTCGCCCTGGCGGTCGAGGGCGTGCACCGCGTCGGGCGAGCGGTCGACGCCGCTGCGTAGCTGCCGACCGTCGGCAACGAGGCGCACGACGGGGAGGCGCGCGTAGTTGTAGACGAACATCACCACCGAGAAGGCGAGGCCCAGCACCAGCCCGCTCAGGAAGCCGAGCGCGGCGATGGCCGCCAGGATCGCCAGGACGATGAGCCACTCGGCGCGCGGCAACTGGCGACGGGTCGCCATCGCCCACTGGTAGAGCAGCTCGCCGCCGAGAAACACCATGAGGCCGGCCGCCAGAAAGGTGGGCATGGCCGAGGCCAGCACACCGGCGAAGCCGAGGCCGACCAGCAGGATCAGGCCGGCGGCCATGCCGGCGCCACGCCCGGTGGCGCCCATCTTCGCGGCCAGCAGGGTCATGCCGAGCCCGGTATAGCCGGCCGGGCCGCCGAGCCCGCCGACCAGCAGGTTGGCGAGGCCGCTGGCGCGCAGCTCGGCATTGGCGTCGATCTCCCGCCCCGACGCCGCCTCCAGGCCGCTGGTGCTGAGGAGCAGGCCGATGATGTTGAGCACGGCCACCGCCGCCATGGCGGGCGCCGCCTGGAGCACGGTCCCCCAGTCGGCATGCGCCGCGATCCACAGCGGCGACGGCAGGGCGACCGCCGCCTCGGCCGGCACGTCGGGCAGCCAGTGCCACAGGCGGGCGTCCTCGACCGCGATCCCCGCCGCCGCGAGCACCAGATAAAAGGCCGCGCCAGACCCCAGCAGCACCGTCGACATGGTGAGCGGGTGCGACGACCGGTGCAGGCTGACCGCCATCACCACGGCCACCAGCACCGCCGGCGCCAGGGCGCCGAGGACCAGCGGCCGGTCCAGCGCCGCCGCCATGGCCGACAGCTGGTGCTCGCCGGCCACCATGATGAGCGCGCCCTCGATGAGCAGCCACCCGGACCCGGCCAGGAAGCCCGCCACCACCGGATAGGGCAGGAAACGCACCAGGGTGCCGAGCCGCAGGCGGCCGAACAGCACGAACAACGCGCCGGTGACCACGGTGCTGGCGCCGAGGATGGCGAAGACCGTGGCGATGCGGTCCTCCACCGGCCGCCCCTCGAGCCCGGCGAGCAGCCCCGCCATGGAGGCGACGAGAACGGCGATGCCCGTTTCCTGCACCAGGGCGACGGTGCCGGCGTGGGAACTGCGCCAGGCGATGACGATGGACAGCAGCGCCGCGCTCAGCAGCATGACGCCGACGCCCATGCCGAGCCCCGCCGCCAGGGCACCCGGGAACAGCAGCGCCGCGAAGGCGACGCCGGCACCCAGGTTGTCCATCCCGGCGGTGACGCCGGCCGCCAGCGACCCGAGATGCCGCCTCATGCTCCGGACCCTGCGAGCGGTCGGCGGGCAGAGGCGGAGCAGGGTCGGCGACGGGGCATGGTGGTCCGATGCAGGGAAAGAGAGTGTCTGTGACAGTAGTTTCAGCATAAATGGTTCGGCCGGCGCAAACCTTCTTTATGCCCCCTGCACTGCCCTGCCCGCCCGGCCGTGCGTGACCGGCGGCTGCCCTCACCGCTCCCCGTACTGCGGCGGCTGGCCCTCGGGATCGGTCGCCATCCCCATGCCGCGGGCCGCCGCGCGCAGGGCTTCGCGGTGCTCGACCAGGACGACCATGCCGGTGATGGCCGCCTTCGCCAGGGTGTCGGGCTGGGTCTGCGAGGCGGTGGTCTGGTAGAGCGCGATCAGGCGGTCGTGCACGGCGATCTGTTCCGCCACCCAGGCCCGGTCGAAGCCCTGCCCCGTCGACTGCTCCCGCAGGCGGGCGAGCACCTCCGGCGCGGAGCCGTCCTCCGGCACCCGGGCGCCGGGATCGACGCCGACGCCGAGCCCCTCCGCCACCGCGCGCAGGCGCTGGTCCAGGTCCGCATGATCGGCGGCCAGCGTCGCGGCGAGGCGGCGCACCGCCTCCCCGCCTGCACGCTCTTCGGCCAGCGCCGCCAGGTCTCGCTCCAGGCGGTGGAGGGCGGCGGCGCCGGCCAGGAACTGCCGATCCTCCTGCGGCAGACCCTGCTCGCCCGGCACGCCGAGGCGGGGCGTCTCGTCGGGCTTCAGGTCGGCCTGGGCGAGGACGGTGGACGGCGCCAGCAGAGCGGCGGCGATCACCGGGGCGGCGAGTGCGATGGGCTTCATGGCGCGCCTCACTGAGCGGGTGTGGTGTCGGCGGCGGAGCGCATGTGGCGCGGCACCTGCTGGCGCGCCGGCCCGTAGATGGAATAGAGGAACAGCAGCGCCGACAGCACCACGAAGGCTCCCGAGCCGAGGCGCATCCAGTAGAAGATCACCAGCTGTTCCTGCACCTCCATGTAGAACATGCCGAGCACCCGCTGGAGGTGCGTCTGGACGACGCCGGCGAAGGTCAGGGTGAAGGTCATGAAGGCCATGGCCGAGGTCATGATCCAGAAGCTCCACATGTTGAGCACCTGGTTGTAGGGCTGCGACCGCCGCAGATGCGGCATGGCGTAGGTGATGATAGCCAGGATCAGCATGACGTAGGCGCCGAAGAAGGCGAGATGCCCGTGGGCGGCGGTGATCTGCGTGCCGTGCGAGTAGAAGTTCACCGGCGCCAGCGTGTGCATGAAGCCCCAGACGCCGGCCCCGAAGAAGGCCATCACCGGCGTCCCCAGCGTCCACAGCAGGGCGGCCTTGTTGGGGTGGTCGCGGCGGCCCTTCCACACCATGGTGAAGGCGAAGATGATCATGGCGAAGAAGGGGAAGACCTCCAGCGCCGAGAAGATGGAGCCGACCCACTGCCAGTAGCCCGGCGCGCCGATCCAGTAGTAGTGGTGCCCGGTCCCGAGCAGGCCCGAGAACAGCGCCAGCCCGACGATGGCGTAGAGCCACTTCTCCACCACCTCGCGGTCGACGCCGCTCAGCTTGATGACGACGAAGGCGAGGATGGCGGCCATCACCAGCTCCCACACCCCTTCCACCCAGATGTGGACGACGTACCACCAGTACATCTTGTCCAGCGCCAGGTTGGTCGGGTTGTAGAAGGCGAACAGGAAGAACAGCGCCACGCCCCACAGGCCCAGCAGCAGCACGTTGGTCACCGCCGTGCGGCGGCCACGCAGCACGGTCATGCTGACGTTGTAGAGGAAGATCAGCGCCGCCACGACGATGCCCACCTTCACCCAGGTCGGTTGTTCCAGGAATTCGCGCCCACCGTGGATGCCGAAGGCATAGCCCACCACCGCCGCCACCGCGCCGACCATGAGGATCGCGAGTTGCACATAGGCGAGCAGCGGGCTTTCGATGTCGCGCTCCGCCTCCTCGGGGATCAGGTAGTAGGCCGAACCGAAGAACCCGAGCAGCAGCCACACGATGAGCGCGTTCGTGTGGATCATGCGCAGGATGTTGAAGGGCAGGATCTCGGCCAGGAAGTTGGGCACGGCATAGACCGTGCCGGCCAGCAGGCCGAAGACCACCTGCAGCGCGAACAGCAGCATGGCCGCGGTGAAGTACCAGTAGGCGATTTTCTGGGTCGGATATCTCATCAGGCGCCCCCTCCCGGCTCAGCCCGCCTCGTTCGGCGGCCAGCCCTGCGTGTCGATGGTCGAGGTCCAGGCCAGGAAGTCGACGAGGTCGTTGAGTTCCTGGTCCGTCAGGTTGAACTGCGGCATCTGCCGCCGTCCCTCGATGCCGCTCGGCTGCGACTGCATCCAGGCGATCAGCGCCATGCGGGCGCCTTCGGCATCGTCGGCGCCGCCGTAGCGCAGCCACACGTTGCCCAGCTCCGGCGCGAAATAGGCGCCTTCGCCGAGCAGCGTGTGGCAGTTGATGCAGGAGTTTTCCTCCCACACGTGCTTGCCGCGGGCGACGCTCTCGGTCAGCGTCGACTCGTCGGTGCTGGTGGTCACCATGTAGAAGTGGCTGTGCGCCGTCAGTGCGACGAAGGTCACGAAGAAGAAGGCGGAGCCGCCGTAGAATATGTTCCGGGCGGCGGCCTTCGTCAGCCGATCTGCCATATCCCCTCTCCGGCCAGCGGTGGTACTGGATGCTGAACGGGTCGGAAGCAGTGACGTTCCGGGCGGAAACGGCTGAATTTAACCAGCGTCATCCTGCGCGCGACGCGCGAGCGGCCGCGACGGCTCAGGCGCCCGGGGTGGCTAAGGATGGCGCCGCCGGCGGGCCGCACCGGTCCCGATGCGGGCGTGCCCCGATGTCTTTTCAGACGTAGTAGTGGACGATCCGCCGCCCCTCCGGCGTCTCCTGCACGGTGGTATCGAGGCCGTAGACGTCGCGGATGGCGGCCGGCGTGATGACGTCGGCCGGCGTGCCGGCATGCACCACCCGGCCGTCGCGCATGGCGACGGTGTGGTCGGAGTAGCAGGAGGCGAAGTTGATGTCGTGCAGGACCATGACGAAGGTCTTGCCGAAGGTGTCCGCCGTGCGGCGGAACAGCTTCATCATGGCGACGGCGTGCTTGATGTCGAGGTTGTTGAGCGGCTCGTCGAGCAGGATGTAGTCGGTATCCTGGCACAGCACCATGGCGATGAAGGCGCGCTGGCGCTGGCCGCCCGACAGCTCGTCGAGGAACCGGTCGGCGAAGGGCTCCAGCTCGAAATAGCCGATGACCCGGTCGATGTGACCGCGGTCGGCCTCGGTCAGGCGGCCCTTGGAGTGCGGGTATCGCCCAAAGGCGACCAGGTCGCGCACCGTCAGGCGCGACACCACGTGGTTGTCCTGCCGCAGGATGGACAGGCGCCGCGCCAACTCGTCGCTCGGCGCCTTGGTGACGTCGAGGCCGTGCACGGTCACGGTGCCGGCGCTCATGGGCAGCAGGCGGCTGATCATGGACAGCAGCGTCGACTTGCCGGCGCCGTTGGCCCCGACGATGGAGATCATGCCGCCGGCGGGCAGGCGAAGCGTGATGTCGTCGACCACCACGCTCGGGCCGTAGGACTTGCTCACGTTCTTGACGTCGATCATCGGGCGAACCCACGCACCAGGAGGAACAGGAAGAACAGGCCGCCGACGAACTCGATGACGACGCTGAGCGCCGTGTCGAAGGCGAAGACCCGCTCGAGGACGACCTGGCCGCCGACCAGGGTCGTGACGGCGACGAGCACCGCCCCCGGCAGCACCAGGGCGTGGCGGTGCGACGGCACCAGCATGTAGGCGAGGTTCGCCACCAGCAGGCCGAGGAAGGTGATCGGCCCGACCAGCGCGGTCGACACCGACACCAGCACGGCCACCATGAGCAGCAAGCCCGTCACCATGCGGCGGTGGTCGACGCCCAGGTTGACGGCGGCGTCACGGCCGAGCGCCAGCACGTCGAAGGCCCGCAGCCAGCGCAGGCCGACCACCGACACCGCCAGCACCGTCAGCGCCGAGGCCGCCAGCAGCCCCGGGTCGGGGCGGTTGAAGCTGGCGAACAGCCGGTCCTGCACCACCAGGAAGTCGGTCGGGTCGATGATGCGGTTGAGGAAATGCATCAGGCTGCGGAACAGCACGCCGAACACGATGCCGACCAGCATGAGCAGATGCAGGCTGCGCAGGCCGCCCGAGAACAGCCAGCGGTACAGCGTGACGGAGAAGATGACCATCACCGCCACCTCGACGGCGAACCGCAGGCGCGGGTCCCAGGCGGCGACGAAGGCGGCGCCGAGGAAGAACACCAGCATGGACTGCAGCAGGCCATAGAGGGCGTCGAAGCCCATGATGGCGGGCGTCAGGATGCGGTTGCCGACCACCGTCTGGAACAGCACGGTGGAGACGGCGACGGCGTAGCCGACCACGATCATGGTGGCGAGCTTCATGCCGCGGAAGGCGAGCACGAAGCCCCAGTCGCCGCGCACCCCGACGGTCATGTAGAGGGCCACCGCCACCGCCGCCAGGGCCGCGAGGCCGGCCAGCACGACCGCGGGGCGTTTCACCGAGGTACTATGCAGCACGGCCGTCCCTCCGCAGCAGCAGGTAGAGGAAGACGGCGCTGCCGACCACGCCCATGATGGTCCCGATGGGGATCTCGTAGGGGTGGACGACGATCCGCCCGACGATGTCGCACACCACCACAAGCGCGGCGCCCAGAAGCGCCACGAAGGGCAGCGAGCGGCGCACGTTGTCGCCCATGAGCAGGCTGACCACGTTGGGCACGATGAGGCCGAGGAAGGGGATCATGCCGCAGGTCACCACCACGGCGGCGGTCACCAGTGCGACGATGGTCAGCCCCACGGCCACCACCCGGCGATAGCCGAGACCGAGGCTGGTGGAGAAGTCCTCGCCGAGCCCCGCCACGGTGAAGCGGTCGGCCGCCAGGTAGGCGACGACGGTGAGCGCGAAGGACGTCCACAGCAGTTCGTAGCGCCCGCGCAGCACGCCCGAGAAGTCGCCGTTGGTCCAGGCGTAGAAGGATTGCATGAGGTCCAAGCGGTAGGCGAAGAACACCGTCACCGCCGTGATGACGCCTCCCAGCATCAGCCCGACCAGCGGCACCACCAGCGGCGAGCGCAGCGGCACCTTGCGCAGGATCGCCAGAAACAGCAGCGTGCCGCCCATGGCGAAGCAGGCGGCCACCAGCATGCGGCCGAACACCGGCATCTCCGGCGCCAGCAGGGTCACCGCCAGCATGCCGAAGGCGGCAGCCTCCGCCGTGCCGGCCGTCGACGGCTCGACGAAGCGGTTGCGGGCGATCATCTGCATGATGAGCCCGGCCACCGCCATGCCGGCACCGGCCAGGACGAGGGCGAGCGTGCGCGGCAGGCGGCTGGCGAGCAGAACGAGCAAGGCCTCCCCGCCGCCGTCGCCGGTGACCAGGGAAGCCAAGGCGATGTCGCTGGCCCCGACGAAGAGGCTCACCGCCGACACGACGGCGAGCCCCAGGCAGGAGAGGAGAAGGTTCATCGGACGGCGCGGTCGGGCATCAGCTCTTGGCGAGCGCCGCCTGCACCTGCTCCACGTTCTCCAGCAGCGCCGGCAGGCTGCCGCCGAGCAGATACCAGTTGGAGGCCTTCAGGTAGACCACCTGCCCTTGCTTCCAGGCCGTGGTGCGGCGGACGATCTCGTTGTCGAGGAACTGCTGCGCCGGGGTGCCCTCGCGGCCGATGGCGGCGTCGCGGTCGAGCACGAACAGCCAGTCGGGGTTCTTGTCCAGGATGAACTCGAAGGAGATGGCCTGGCCGTGCAGGCCGACCTCCAGGTCGGGATCGGCCGCCTGCACGCCGAAGGCGTCGTAAAGGACACCGAAGCGCGAGCCGGGGCCGAAGGCGCTCATCTTGCCGCCGGTGGTGAGCACCAGCATGCCCCTGCCGGCGTCGGCGGCGATGGTGCGGCTCTGCGCCATGGCGGCGTTCAGGCGGCCGACCATCTGCTCGACCTCGGCCGTCTTGCCGAACAGGGAGCCGAGCATGCGCGCGGTGGCGATGGCGCTGCCCGTGAAATCCTTCTGGTCCACCGTCAGGTCGATGGTGGGCGCGATGACCGACACGTCCTTGTACTTGGCCGCCGAGCGGTTGCCGACGATGACGAGGTCGGGATCGAGGGCGTTGATCGCCTCGTAATCGGGCTCGAACAGCGTGCCGACCTTGGTGTAGCGGTCGGCGTCGTACTTCAGCAGACGCTCCGGCTTGACGCCCCCGGGCACGCCGATCACCTCGACGCCGAGCGCATCGAGGGTGTCGAGCGTCGCCAGGTCGAGCACCACCACGCGCTTCGGGTTCTGCCGGACCTCGGTCTTCCCCTGGGCGTGCTCGATGGTGACGGTCGGCGCATCCTGCGCGACGGCGCTGCCCGCCGCGGCGAGGGTCGCCACCGCCATGGCCAGACCGGTGAAAAGGCGTCTCGTAAGCATCACGTGCATCCTTCTGAAGGCCCCTGGAAAACCGGCGCGCGCGGCACCGCCCCCAGTTGTTAATGTGAGTCACTCGCATTCGCATCAAAATTCTGCATCCCCGCCGCCGTTCTGGTGGCGGCACGGTCGCCGCGGGCCGGCTTTCGGTGCCTGCGCGAGGAGGCGTGGCGCCGCCCCCTCCCCCTGAAGGGGGCAGGCCGAGGCGATGCCGACTCCGGCCGGTTCCCCCCTCGGCGCGACGGTCGCGGGCCGCCGTTCCGCACCAGGAAAGATTTAAACGTCAGCCCGTAAATCGGCAGTTGCGCTCCATCCCATTAGTTAAAATTTTATCCGAGTTTTCGCCACGCGCACTGACCGCGCCGACACTGTGCTCCCCGGGCCTGCCCGCGACTTGAAGACAGGTCGAGTGAGGTAGCCGTGTCTTAGGACCCCATGATGATCCCGCATGCGACGATCATCCGGTGGAACCTCCGCGACCATGGTGGTAGCCGCTCCGCGAGCCACACCTCCAGAACGGCGGAAACGTGCGGCTTTCCCGCAGCGGCGCCGGTGGCTCTGCGACGACCTTTCCCTCGCGTTCTCCGGACGTCGCCGGCCTCGTGCGCGTGCCGGATCATCCGCCGCAAACAGCACCACCTCGGTGGTGAAGGGTCCACTCATCTTGATCATCCGGCGCCCGAAAGACCCTTCCCGCCGCCCGATCGATAGGTTGAGCGAAGATCTTCCGCAGCCCCAGCATAGGACCCGTCGGCGTGATGCGGCCCGGTCCGAAGGCCCTCCGACGCCGCGCCGCGGAAAGACATCGCGAAGTAATCAACTCGGGAGAATGCACATGAACAAGCTGGTTGCCTTCGGCCGTGACCTCCTCCGCAACGACGAGGGCCTCGCCATGGTCGAGTACACCATCCTGCTGGCGCTCATCGCCATCGCGACGATCGTCACCATCGGCCTCGTCGGCGACAAGGTCGCCAATGCCTGGACCAACCTGAACGGCAAGCTGACCGGCACCAACTTCACCGCCCCCGCGGGCGGCTGAAGCCGGTGAACTCGTGGGGCCGGAGCGTTCAGGCGCCGACCCCACGAGCACCATCGCAGGGTAAAGCAGGGGGTGCTCGTACCATGGCAAAACGTCCCGTCGTTCTTCTGGTCGCAGCGGTCGCGCTGGGCGGCGCCTCGGTGTTCCTGGCGCGCCAGTGGCTGACCGAGGCGGTGCGCAGCGCGCAGCCGAGCGGCCCGGCCATCGAAATGTCCACCGTCGTCGTGGCCCGGGTGCCGCTCAGCTTCGGCGACAAGCTGGCGCCCGAAAACCTCAAGGCGGTCGACTGGCCGGCCGGCGCACGGCCAGAGGGCAGCTTCACCACCCTCGACGAGCTGATCTCGGCCAGCGAGGAACGGGTCGTGCTGCGCTCCATGGAGCCGGGCGAGCCGGTGCTCGCCACCAAGGTGTCCGGCTTCGGCGGCCGGGCCACCCTGTCGACCATCATCGACGAGAGCATGCGCGCCGTGACCATCCGGGTCGACGACGTCAACGGCGTCGCCGGCTTCGTCCTGCCCGGCGACCGCGTCGACATCATGATCACCCGCGAGGTGGAGCGCGAGAAGCCCATCACCGACATCCTGCTGCAGAGCGTCAAGGTGCTCGGCGTCGACCAGGAAGCCAGCGACCAGAAGGATAAGCCGGTGGTCGCCCGCGCCGTGACGCTGGAGGTGACGCCGGTGCAGGCCCAGAAGCTGACCCTCGGCCAGACGGTCGGCAGCCTCAGCCTGTCGCTGCGCAACCAGCTCGCCGCCGATGCCACCGAACAGCGCACCGTGACGCTGGCCGACCTGGGCCGCGGCGAGCCGGCCCGCACCGCGCCCGAGCCGGCCGCCGCCGCGCCCGTCGCGGCCCCGGCGCCGGTGGTCGTCGCGCCGCCGCGCCCGGTGGTGACCACGGTGCGCGTCGTGCGCGGCACCACGGCGACCGAGGAAGCGGTCGGCCGCGGCCGCACACCGGCGGCCGCCCTCGCTCCGGAGCCTGCCGCCGCGTCGTCGTCGCCCACGCCGGAGCCCGCCCCGACGCCCGCGCCCGTTCTCGCCGGCCCGGCCTCCTGACCGCCGCCGCCGTCCTCCGCAACAGGAGCCCCGTCATGCACGCCTTTCTCCGCCTGGCGGCCTCGGCCGCCCTGGCGCTGGCCGTCGCCGTCGCCGCCGCCGGTCCCGCCGCGGCCCAAACGGCCGCCCCCGCCGAACCCCGCTTCGTGGTCGCCAGCGGCGGCAGCGCCGGCGAGATGACCGTGCCGGTCGACAAGAGCCAGGTGCTCACCGTCGACCGCCCGTTCACCGACATCCTGGTGGGCAACCCCGAAATCGCCGACGTCGTGCCGCTCAGCGACCGCTCGGTCTACGTGCTGGGCAAGGGGCTCGGGTCCACCAACCTGACCATCTACGGCCCCGGCCGCGACCTGCTCGCCGTCATCGACCTGGTGATCACCCACGACGCCGAGGGCCTGAAGCAGCGCCTGTTCGACGTGCTGCCCGGCGAGGACGTGGAGGTGCGCGGCGTCGCCGGCGGCCTCGTGCTGTCGGGCACGGTCGGCACCGCCCGGGCGCTGGAACGCGCCGTCGCCATGGCCGAGCGCTACGCTCCCGGTGCCGTCACCAACCTCCTGTCGGTGGCCGGCAGCCAGCAGGTGATGCTGTCGGTTAAGGTGGCCGAGGTGCGCCGTTCCCTCGCCCGCGGCATCGGCATCAAGCCGACGGTGTTCGGCGAGGACTTCTTCGTCGACGTGCTCGACCCGCTGGACATCACCCGCTTCCTCGGCGCCGACATCATGCTGACGGCGTCGGAATTCGCCATCGATCTGCTGATCGACGCGCTGGAGGAAAAGGGCGCCGTCCGCGTGCTGGCCGAGCCCAACCTCATCGCCCTCTCCGGTGACACGGCGACCTTCCTGGCCGGCGGCGAGTTTCCCATTCCGGTGGCGCAGGAGGACGACGAGGACGGCTCCACCATCACCGTCGTCTTCAAGCAGTTCGGCGTCAGCCTGGCCTTCACGCCGACGGTGCTCGACGGCGACCTCATCAACCTGTCGGTGGCGCCGGAAGTGAGCCAGATCGACCCGACCACGTCGGTGCGCATCTCGGGCTTCACCATCCCCGGCCTGTCCACCCGCCGCGCCCGCACCACGGTGGAGCTGCGCGACGGCCAGAGTTTCGCCATCGCCGGCCTGCTGCAGAGCGACTTCACCGATCAGGTGCGCCAGGTGCCCGGCCTCGGCGACATCCCGATCCTCGGCGCGCTGGCCCGCTCCAGCGAGTTCCAGCGCAGCGAGACGGAACTGGTGATCATCGTCACCCCGCACCTGGTGCAGCCGGCCCCGCCGGGCCTGCTCGCCGCCCCGACCGACAGCTTCGTGCCGCCGTCCGACGCCGAGCTCTTCCTGTTCGGCCAGGTGGAGGGAAGCGACCCGGCCGCCCTGGAAGTGGAGCGTCAGGTCCTGTCCGCCCGCCCCGGCGGCGGCATCAGCGGCCCCTACGGCCACATCCTGAAGTGAGGAGCCACGCGATGATCCCCGTCCTGCGTCCCCTGGCCGTCCTCGGCGCCGTCGCCGCCCTCGCCGCCCTGACCGCCTGCCAGCCGGCCGATGCGCCCCTGTCGCGCGACTTCGGCAACGCCGTCCGCCAGAACATGGCGGTGCACATCATCAACCCCGATCCCGCCTATCCGCCCGGCGCCCTGCCCGTGTCCTCCGGGCGGCGCACGGGGCTGGCGGTGGAGCGCTACCAGACGGGCGCGACGCTGCCGCTCGCCCCGGAAGCGACCACCGAGGAAAAGTGAGTTCCCGAGGCAGAAGGCTGGACACCATGACCCACCACGGCATCACCAAGACACCCACTGTCATCGCGCTGGTCCGCTCCTCCGACGTGGCGGACGCGCTGCGGGACGCCGCCGGTCTCGACAATGGCCTGTTGAGCGAGGTCCGGGTCGGCCCCCTCGCCCGCCTCGCCAGGCAGGAGACCGGCGGCTACCTCACCGACGTGGTGGTGGTCGACGCCGACCTGGACGACGACGGCGACATCGACGCGCTCACCGCCCTCATGGCCGGGCCGCTGGCGCGCACGCCCATGGTGGTCACGACGCGCGGCGCCTCGGTGGCGGGCATGCGGCGGCTCATGCGGCTCGGCATCGCCGACGTGGTGCCGCAGCCGATCCAGCGGCAGGAACTGCTGGCGGCCATCCGCCTCGCCCACAGCCGCCGCCCCGCCCCACCCCGCGGCCCCGATACGCGCCGGCCGAAGGGGCTGGTGACCGCCCTGCTCAAGGGCGGCGGCGGCAGCGGTGCCACCACCCTGGCCGTCAACCTGGCCGGCGTGCTGGCGGCGCGGGCGACGCGGCCCGAGGCGGTCGGGCTGCTCGACCTCGACCTGCAGTTCGGCGCCTGCGCCCTCTACATGGACCTGGAACCGCGCCTCGGCAGCCTGGAGGTCATGCAGGCCGGCCATCGCCTCGACGCCGAACTGCTGGCCAGCGCCGCCGCCCGTCACCGCAGCGGCGTCGCCGTCCTCGCCGCGCCGCCCGCCCCCATGCCGCTCGACGCCGTCGACCCCGACCAGGCGGCGCGGCTGATCGAGGTCGCCCGCCGCCAGTGGGACGGCGTCGTCATCGACCTGCCGCAGGCCTGGACGCCGTGGACCCGCAGCGTTCTGGGGGCCTGCGACGTGATCGTCCTGGTCACCCAGATGACGGTGCCCAACATCCACCAGGCGGCGCGGCAGATCGAGACCCTGGCCGCCGAGGGCCTGGCCGAGACGCCGCTGGTGACGGTGGTCAACCGCATGGCGCCGCCGCGGCTGTTCGGCAAGCCCGACCTCGTGAAGCGGGCGGAGAAGACCCTCGGCGTGCCGCTCGCCCATTTCGTGCCGAGCGACTGGAAGGCGGTGTCGGCGGCCGTCGACACCGGCGCGACGCTGGTGGAGGACCGCTCCGCCAAGCCCGTGCGCAAGGCGGTGGAGGCCCTGGCCGCCGCCGTCGCCGCCGCCGCGCGCGCCCGCGCCGGCACCGGCACCGCCGCCTGACGACACCGCCGCAGGGGAGACCGCCACCATGTTCCGCTTCGCCAGCCGCTCGGCCGCCGCCGACACCGCCCAGCCCCACGCCGCCGCGCCGCCGCCCGCGCCCGGCCGCTTCGCCCCGCCGCCCAGGCCGCCGGTGATGCCGGCGCCCGCCGCCGTCTCCACCCGCGCCGAGGCGGCCCCCAAGCCCCCCGCCGCCGGCCATGGCGAGATCACCGCCGGCGAGGCGGCCATGATCGCCCTCAAGGTGCGCCTGCATCAGAAGCTGCTGGAGGCCATCAATCTCGCCGTCATCGACAAGATGGAGCCGGCCCAGTTCCGCCGCGAGATCGGCGACCTGGTGGCCGCCATGCTGGGCGAGGAGAAGGTGGCGCTCAACCAGCAGGAACGCATGCAGCTGGTCGACGACGTGTTGGACGAGATCCTCGGCCTCGGGCCGCTGGAACCGCTGCTGAAGGACGCCACCGTCTCCGACATCCTGGTCAACACCTACTCCACCGTCTACGTGGAGCGGCGCGGGCGGCTGGAGCGCACGGCGGTGACCTTCAAGGACGACCGCCACCTGTTGCGCATCATCAACAAGATCGTCTCGGCGGTGGGGCGGCGCATCGACGAAAGCTCGCCGCTGGTGGACGCCCGCCTGGCCGACGGCTCGCGCGTCAACGCCGTCTGCGCCCCCATCGCCGTCGACGGGCCGCTTCTGTCCATCCGCAAGTTCTCCCGCACGCCCATCCACATGGAGCGCATGGTGGAGATCGGCAGCCTGACGCCGCAGATGGCCGAAGTGCTGCGGGCAGTGGTGTTCGGGCGCCTCAACGTGGTCATCTCGGGCGGTACCGGCTCGGGCAAGACCACCATGCTCAACGCCATGAGCCGCTTCATCGACCAGGCCGAGCGCATCGTCACCATCGAGGACGCGGCCGAGCTGCAGTTGCAGCAGCCCCATGTCGCCCGCATGGAGACCCGGCCGCCCAACATCGAGGGCAAGGGCGAGATCGCCCAGCGCGAGCTGCTGAAGAATGCGCTGCGCATGCGCCCCGATCGCATCATCGTCGGCGAGTGCCGCGGCGGTGAGTCCTTCGACATGCTGCAGGCCATGAACACGGGCCACGACGGTTCCATGACCACCGTCCACGCCAACTCCTGCCGCGACGCCGTCTCGCGCATCGAGCAGATGGTGGGCATGGCCGGCTTCGACCTGCCGCTGAAGACCATCCGCTCGCAGATCGCCTCGGCGGTGGACGTCATCGTGCAGGTCGCCCGCCTGAGCGACGGCCGCCGCCGCTGCGTCAGCGTGCATGAGATCGTCGGCATGGAAAGCGACGTCGTGACCATGCAGGAGATCTTCCGCTTCCGCCGCGAGTCCACCGACGAGGACGGCACAATCCGCGGCCATTTCTGGGCCACCGGCATCCGGCCGACCTTCCTGCCCGACCTGGAGGCGCGCGGCATCACGCTCGATCCGCGCACCTTCTCCCCCGACCAGCCGCTGGGGTGAGGGAGCCGCGCCATGGTGTTCGACAGCCTGACCATCGCCGGCATCGCCCTCAGCCTCGCCATGCTGCTGGCGCTGGACGCCCTGCTCGGCGCCATCGGCGGCCGGCGGCAGCGGCGCGCGGTCAACCGCCGCCTGCAGATGCGCGCCGACGGCCGCGGCAGCGAGGACATCCTGACCACCCTGCGCCGCCAGGGGCCGGACGGCGACGGCAGCCTGCTGGCCGGCCTCGCGCCGGTCCGCCGCCTCGGCGCCATGCTGTCGGCGGCCGGTGTGCCCCTGTCGCCGGTGCGGCTGGCGCTGCTCATGGCGGCGGCGGGCGCCGGTATCACCCTGCTGCTGATCGCGGTGCAGCGCCTGGACCCGCTGTCCGCCCTCGCCTTCGGCGGCGGGCTCGGCTGCGTGCTGCCGCTGATCGCCCTGAAGGTCGCCGCCGCCCGCCGCATCCGGCGCTTCAACGCCCAGCTGCCCGACGCGCTGGACATGGTGGTGCGCTCGCTGCGCGCCGGCCACCCGACCACGGCGGCCCTCAAGCTGGTGGCCGAGCAGATGCCCGACCCCATCGGCAGCGAGTTCGGCCTGGTGGTCGACGAGATGACCTACGGCATGGACCTGCGCGAGGCGCTGGAAAGCATGAGCCGCCGCCTGCCCAGCCACGACCTGCACTTCATGATCTCCGCCATCCGGCTGCAGAGCACCTCGGGCGGCAACCTGACGGAAGTGCTCGGCAGCCTGGCGCGAGTGATCCGCGAGCGCGGCCGGTTCGGCCTGCGGGTCAAGGCGCTGTCGGCACAGGCGCGGTTTTCCGCCTGGGGCATCACGGCCGCGCCCTTCTTCGTGTTCGGGGCGCTGAAGCTGGCGCGGCCCAACTACTTCGACGGCGTGGCGGAAGACCCGCTGTTCGACCCCATGCTGGGCGGCGCCCTGGTCGGCCTCATGCTCGGCGTCGCCATCATCTTCAAGCTCGTCCGCTTCCGCTACTGAGGGAGATGCCGCCATGGACTTCCAGGCCCTGCTCGCCGCGCCGTCGGCGGAGATCGTCGTCCTCGGCGGCCTGTTCCTCGCCGTCGTGCTGGCGGTGGCCGGCGTCGGGGCGCTGCTGCCCTCCGCCCGCACCGCCCGCCGCATGGCGGCCGGCGGCCGCGCGGCCGCCGGGGGTGGGGCGGAGGCCCGGCACAGCCTGCGCCACGCCAGCGGCCTCGAAGCACTCGAGAAGGTCCTCAGACCGCTGGCGCCGCACCTGACGCCGGCCCGCGGCAAGGAACTGTCGCGGGTGCGCACCGGGCTCGTGCGCGCCGGTTTCCTGTCGCCCACCGCGGTGACCCTCTACTACGGCATCCGCCTCGGCGCCGCGCTCGCCATGGTGGCCGCATACCTGCTGCTGCTGCCGCTCATCAGCCGCGACATGACCATGAGCACGCAGCTGCTGGTGGGGGCGCTGATGCTGGCGCTCGGCTTCTACGGCCCGGCGGTCGCCGTGTGGTGGCGGGCGCGGGAGCGCGGCTGGGCGGTGCGGTCCGGCTTCCCCGACGCCCTCGACCTCATGCTGGTCTGCGTCGAGGCGGGCATGGGCCTCGACGCCGCCATCGCCCGCACCGCCGAGGAGATCAGCCTGGCCCATCCGGTGCTCGCCCAGAACCTGCGCATCACCAGCCTGGAGCTGCGCGCCGGCGGCGCCCGCGAGGATGCGCTGCGCGGCCTCGCCAACCGCACCGGGGTGGACGAGGTGAATTCCTTCGCCACCCTGCTCATCCAGAGCCACGAGTTGGGCACGTCGGTCGGCGACACCCTGCGGGTCTACGCCGACGACATGCGCTACCGCCGCATGATGGCCGCCGAGGAAAAGGCGCAGAAGCTGCCGGCCAAGATGATCATGCCCATGGCCGGGCTGCTGCTGCCGGCGCTGGTGATCGTCATCCTGCTGCCGGCCATCATCCGCATGATCCGCGTCGTGCCGCAGGTGGGGTTGTGACATGACGCGCCACCGCCCCCTCCGTCCCCTCGCCGCCTCGGTCGCGGTGCTGCTGCTGGCCTCCTGCGCTGCCGACATCGAATTGCGGGCCGCCTCCGCCGGTTTCGATACCGCCCTCGCCGACGGCGCCGCCGGCCTCTACGCCGCCGGCAAGGAGCATTTCGCCGCCGGACGGTTGGGTTCCGCGGTGCAGGCGTTCCGTCGCGCCTCCCACCTCGATCCGGGGTCGGTGGAGGCGCTGAACGGCCTCGGCGCCGCCTACGACCGCCTCGGCCGGTCCGACCTCGCCGACGACGCCTACCTGCGGGCCTTGACGCTGGCGCCTGACGACCCGGTGACGCTCAACAACATGGGCTGGTCGCGCCTGCTGCGCGGGCAGCCGCAACTGGCGGCGGTGTATCTGCACCAGGCGGCGGCGTTGCGCCCCGACGACGCGACCATCGCCGGCAACCGCCGGGTGCTCGCCGCCCGCTCCGACGGCACGCCGCCGGAGGAGCCCATCCCGGTGCTGGAGCGTCCGACCGGCCCTTACCTGGAGCGCCGCGCCGCCGACCGCCTGCTGCTGGTGACCGCCGACGGACCGGCCGCGCCGGTGGTGGAGAGCGACGTCCCCGCCGTCGCCGCCCTGCCCGAGGCCGCGCAGCTCGCCATGGCGGTGCCGGAGACGCCGGCCGGGCCGGTGTCGCGGCCCATGCCCACGGCGGCGACGACCGCCTTCACCGGCCTGTCGGTGGAAGTCTCCAACGGCGTCGGCCGCACCCGCATGGCCGCCCGCGCCGCCGCCTGGTTGGGCGAGGCCGGCGTGCCGGTCACCCGCCTGACCAACGCCGCCTCGTGGGACCACGCTGCCGCCGCCGTGTTCTACCGCGACGAGGCCGCCCGCCCGGCCGCCGAGGCCCTGGCGGCGTTGCTGCCGACCGCGCCGCGGGCGCAGCCGGCGCCCGACATGGCCGCCGACGTGCGGCTGGTACTGGGGAGAGACCTGCTCGTCCTCGACGACAGGCTCATGAAGGGGAAAACGCCATGACCGTATCCATGACCGCCGGCCTGCGTCTCGCCGTCGCCGCCGCCGCCGTGTTCGCCCTCACCGCCTGCGCCGGCACCGGCGAACCCGGCCGCACCGCCGCCGAGGCCGCCGCCGCCCGGCCCGCCGATCCGGACGCCCTCGCCCGGCTGGTGGAGCGCGGCGACCGTGCCCTCGCCGCCGGTGGCACGGCCGACGCCACGGCCCATTACGAAATGGTCCTGCGCCAGGACGCCGGACACCCCCTCGCCCACCTCGGCCTCGCTGAAGTCGCCCTGGCGGCCGGTGAGACGGCGCGCGCGAGAGAGAGCTTCGAGCGCCTGACGCAGGTACCGGAGACGGCCGCCCGTGCCCGCCAGGGCCTCGGCCTGTGCGCCCTGCGCAGCGGCGACGGCCACACGGCGGTGCAGGAGCTGGAGCAGGCGGTCGCCGCCGACCCGACCCTGTGGCGCGCCTGGAACGGCCTCGGCACCGCCCACGACCGGGCCGGCGCCTTCGCCGCCGCCGACACCGCCTATGAACAAGCCCTGGCGCTGGCGCCCGAGGAACCGGCCGTGCTCAACAACCGCGGTTTCTCGCTGCTGCTGCAGGGGCGCCACGACGAAGCCGGCGCGCTTCTGGTGCAGGCGGCGCGGGCAGCGCACGACCATCCGCTGCCGCGCACCAACCTGCGCCTCGCGCTCGCCTGGCAGGGTCGCTACGACGCCGCCGTCGCCGGTGCCGCCGGGGCCGAGCAGGCCGAGGTGCTGAACAACGTCGGCTACATCGCCCTGCTGCGCGGCGACCTGGCCGAGGCGGAAAGCCTGCTCAGCCGCGCCGTCGAGGCGAGCGCGTCGTACTTCGCGCCGGCCCGCCGCAACCTCGAGCACCTGCACGCCCTGCGCAGCGCCGCCACCTGAGCCGGGAGACCACCGCCATGGCCCTCGATCCGCAGATCACCGTGCCGTTCCTCACCGCCGCCTACGGCGCCCCCCTGGTGGTGGCGGCCTTGTGGGACCTGCGCACCTACCGCATCCCCAACCTGCTCAGCGCCCTGCTGGCGCTCGGCTTCGTGCCGGCCGCCCTGCTGGCGCCGGGGCCGGTGGACTGGAGCCTGCATCTGGTGGCGGGAGCGGGCGTGTTCGTGATCGGCGCCTTCTCCTTCGCCCTCGGCTGGATGGGCGCCGGCGACGTCAAGCTGGGGGCCGCCGTGGCCCTGTGGGCCGGCCCCATGATGCCCGAGCTGCTGCTCGGCATGGCGCTGGTGGGCGGCGGTCTGGCGCTGGCGCTGCTGGTGGTGCGGCGGGTGCTGGCGGGGGTGCTGCTGGCGGCGCTGCCGCACCCCGAGCGCGTCGCCCTGCCGCGTGTGCTCATCCCCGGCGAGGGCGTCCCCTTCGGCATCGCCATCGCCGGCGCCGGGCTCTATGTGGCGCCGCGCCTGCCCCTGTTCCTGACCTGAGCCGGAGCCGCCGCCATGCGCCGCACCCTCCGATCCCTGCTGCGCGACCAGGCCGGCACCGTCGGCCCCTATGTCGCCTTCCTGTCGCCCCTGCTGGTCGGCGCCGGCCTGCTCGCCATCGACGTCGGCCGCGTCACCGTGACACACGACCAGTTGCAGTACGCCGCCGACGCCGCCGCCCTGGCCGGGGCGCGCGAACTCGACGGTCAGAGCGGCGCCATCGACCGCGCCCGCCGCGCCGCCGCCGCCGTGCTCAACCGGCAGGACTTCGGCAAGACGCCGGGGGCGGTGTGGCCGGCCGGGACGACCATCCTGCCGTTGTGCGGCGGCGACGTGGCCGCCGGCTGTGCCCGCATCCTGCGCAGCCTGCCGGCCGACGACGGCACCCCCATCACCGGCGGCGACACCACCCTGGACGCCGAGGCCCGCTTCATCCAGGTGGTGGTGCCGCGCACCGAGGTGGAGGCCATCTTCTTCGACGTCCTGCCGCGCACCGGGCCGGCGGCGCCGGGCGATGCCGGCGGCACCGCCGCGCCGGGCGCCTCCGCCGTCGCCGGCAACGACCCGCTCATCTGCGGCGTCCCGCCCCTGGTGATGTGCCGCCCCATGGACCCCGACGCCCTCGGTCGCGGCAAGGCGGTGGAGGTCTTCATGCAGCCGGCCGGTGCGGGCGGCGGCGCCAGCTACATCCCCGGCCAGTTCGGCCTGCTGTGCCCGGCCGACGACAGCGTCAATTGCGGCGCGAGCTCGGTGGGCGAGAACATCGCCTCGGTCGACGGCACTTGCGTCGCCTCGCGGACCATGTCCATGAAGCCGGGCGTGTCGCTGCAGCAGGTGCGCACCGGCATCAATGCCCGGCTCGACTGGTGGTCGCCGCAGGCCAAGGACGCGCTGGGCGACTGGCGGCGGCAGGCGCGCTACGTGCCCGCCCGCAACGTCACGCAGGCGACCGAGCCGCAAGGCAGCCCGCTGGCCGGCACCACCCGGTGCGAGCGCAGCGACCTTTCCGCCGCCACCGCCGCCGCCCTGCCGTCGGACACCTGCCTCGTCTCCGGCACCTGCCCCAACGGCCGGTTCGGCGACGGGGTGAGGGACCGTACCCGGTACTTCGACGTCAACCACGGCGGCAGCGACGGCGTGCTCGCCGGCTTTTCCGGCCAGATCCCCGGCGGCACGGGCGCGGCCATCCGCTTCGAGGTCTACCGGGCGGAGATCGAAGCCGGCCGCATCGTCCAGCCGGGCCAGAGCATAGGCGGCGGCGGCACCACCAGCGAGGACGGCGCCCCGCAATGCTTCCAGGACGGCACGGCCCTGGCGACGCCCGACTACACCTGGTTCGACGGCGCGCCGGCCAACGACCTGCGCCTGCTGCGCGACCGCCGGGTGCTGCCGGTCGTGGTGGCCGATTGTTCCGATCCGAGCTTCGACCCGCGCGCATTCAGCCCCGACGACATCCGCTTCATGTTCATCGTCCAGCCCATGTATACGCCGGCCGGCGCGACCATCGTGCTGGAGGACCTCGGCCCCATGGCCGACGGCGTGCTGGACGACATGTTCAAGGACGTCGTCCAGATCTACCGGAGGTGAGCCATGGTCCTGCTCGACCGTCTGCGGCGCGGCGACGACGGCGTCGCGGTTCTGGAGATGGCGCTGGTGCTGCCGGTGCTGTTCCTCCTCATGGGCGGCTTCCTGGAGTACGGCCGGATGCTGCTCGACCACCAGCGCATCGAGGCGGCAGCGCGCGACGCCGCCCGCTTCCTCGCCCGCGCCCGCGCCGTCGAGCCCGGCTGCACCGACGTCGCCAGCGGCGGCACGGCGGCCCAGGCGGCCAGCCACACGGCGCGGCTGCTCGCCGTCTACGGCCGCCCGGACGCGACGGCGGCGCCGGTCATCCGCCACTGGCCGGACGAAGGCCTCGACACCATCTGCATCGAGCGCACCACCGACGCCACCGGCGCCGCCGTGGTGGCGGTCACCATCACCCTGCCCTACGAGGGCCTCGGCCTGCTGCCCCTGGTGAGCAGCCGGGCGCCGACGCTGAGCGCGGTGCACCGCCAGCCCTACATCGGCAGCAACGGCTGACCGCGAGGAGGCTTCCCGTCATGGCGTATCTGTCCCTGTCCCTTTCCCGGTCGCGAGCCCGCCCCCGCAGCCTGCTGCGCGATACCGACGGCGCGGTGATGATCGAGTTCACGCTGGTCGTCGTCCTGCTGCTCGGTGTCACCTTCGCCATCGTCGACTTCGCGCGCATGGCCTGGATCCACACCCTGGCCGCCAAGGGGGCCGAGCGGGCGGCGCGTCTCGCGGTGCAGTCGGACCCCGCCGCGTCGGGCTTCACCGCCTACAGCGCCGTCGGCGCCCTCGGGCTCGCGCCGGGGACGGACCTGACGACGGCGCGCCTGCCGGCCTTCACCCTGCGCTGCACGACGGCCGGCTGCACCTGCACCGTAGGCACCTGCGCGGTCGGAACCGGCTACGACGGCGACGCCTTCGCCGCCATCGCCGCCGCCGCGCAGCTGGGCGGCAGCTTCCCGGTGCCGGCGGACCGGGTGTATGTCGAATACGCCCACGTCGGCCAGGGCTTCGCCGGCCGCCCGGGGCCGGACGTGGTGCCCATGGTGTCGGTGGGAATGACGGGACTGCAGCACGACTGGATCATCCTGCAGGCCTTCGGCTTCGATACCTTCACCATGAGCGACTTCCGCACCACGCTGCCGGCGGAAGACCTGGCGACCAGCGGCCCCACCTGAGCGCACCCGTGCGTCTCAGGCCTCGCCGTCGGGAGGCCGCGCCGCCGGCGACAGGCGGCTGGAGACGTCGGCGAGGACGCCCGCTTCCACCCGGCACAGCAGGGTCCGGCCGTTGCGGTGCTGCGACACGATGCCGCAGTGGACCAGCTTCACCAGATGATGCGACAGGGTGCTGAGCGGGATGCCGAGCGCCTCCTGCAGGGCGGTCACCGCCAGGCCCTCGGGGCAGTGCGCCAGATGCTCGACAATGGTGATGCGCGTCGGATGGCCGAGTGCGGCCAGCCGGTCGGCCATGACCTGGGTCTGAGGATCTCCGGTCATCGACACGACGGACCTCTCCTCCGAAGCCGAGGGTGGCACGGGCGGCACGAGCCATCCCGGCAGACGCGCCTGCGGCCCCGGCGCGGAGCCCGTCATGGCGCCCTGCCGTCGGACACGGCCGCCGGCAGGGCGACGGCGGCGCGGCCCGCGGTCCACTGCAGACAATGGCGCACCTGATCGACCAGCGCCGGCCACTGCGGGCGCCAGCCGAGATCGTCGCGCAGGCGGTCGGCCGCCGCCACCAGCACGGCGGGATCGCCCGGCCGGCGCGGCGCCTCGCGCACCGCCACCCGGCGGCCGGTGACGGCGGCGACGGTCGCCACCACCTCGCGCACCGAATGGCCGCGCCCGGTGCCGACGTTGTAGGTCGGCACCGCGCCGGGGTCCCGCCCGTCCTCCAGGAGCAACCGCCGCAGGATCAGGACATGGGCGGCCGCCAGGTCCGAGACGTGGACGTAATCGCGCACGCAGGTTCCGTCGGGCGTCGGGTAGTCGGTGCCGTAGAGGACAAGCGGCCCGCGCAGGCCGAGCGCCGTCCGCACCGCCAGGGGCACCAGGTGGGTCTCCGGGTCGTGGCCTTCGCCCAGCTCGCCCTCGGGGTCGGCGCCGGCGGCGTTGAAGTAGCGCAGCACGGCGAGCTGCAGGCCGTGAGCGGCGACGGCGTCGCGCAGGATCTCCTCCACCATCAGCTTGCTGCGACCGTAGGGGGAGGTGGGCCGCAGCAGGTGCCGCTCGGGGATCGGCACCTGCCGGGGCTCGCCGTAGACGGCGGCGGTGGAGGAGAACACGAGATGGCCGACGCCGCTCGCCACCATGGCCTCGGCCACGGCGACGGCGCCCGCCACGTTGTTGCGGTAGAAGTCGAGCGGCCGGCGCACCGACTCCCCGGCCTCGATGAAGGCGGCGAAGTGCATGACGGCGGCCGGCCGCCAGCTTGCCAGCGCCGCCCGCAGGCGGGCGCCGTCCAGGATGTCGCCGACCACCAGCGGCCCCCATCGCACGGCGGCGGCCGAACCGTTGGACAGGTCGTCGTAGACCACGGGCAGGAAGCCCGCCGCGGCCAGGGCCTTGCACGTGTGGCTGCCGACGAAGCCGGCGCCCCCGGTGACGAGAACGGGAACCATGGACATCTCCCCCGCAGGGTGCGCCGGATCGGCCGAGGTCAGACCTGGATCAGTTCCGTGCCGAACAGGCCGGCGACCAGAGGATCGTGGTCGGGCAGCTCGATCACGAAGATCCGCCCGTCGGCCACCTGGTCGGCACCGTAGTCGGCGACCCACAGGGTCATGCCGCTGCCGTCGCTGTCGGGCACCAGTTCGAGGCCCTTCGGCACCGGATCGCGACCGGCCCAGTCGTCGATGTCGGTGAGGCGGTCCACCAGGGCGCCGGCGCGGTCGACCACGAAGATGTCGGAACTCTTGTAACCCGAGACGTAGAACAGCCCCGCATCGGCATCGTAGGCCAGCGCCTCGGGCGCGCCCACCTCCGCCGGCATGGCGATGGTGGCGATCCACTGGCCGGTCTGCGTCGTCTCGTGGATGGCGCGCCCCGCCTCGTCGACCAGGAACAGGTTGCCGGTCACCGGGTCGACGGCGATGTCCTCCGGGTCCTGGCAGCCGGCGGCGGGGGCGGAGAACTGCGCCAGCTTCACCGTCGGCGCGTCGAGCGCGACCTTGAACACGCTCTGCTGGTCGTCGTCGGTGATGAACAGGTAGTCCTCCCCGTCGGCGGGGTCGCGCCACCAGGCGACGCCGGTCACCTCCTGGCTCACGCGCGTCATCTCGATGCCGCCGCGGAAGGTGCCGTCGATGCCGTGCACGAACACATTGTCCTTGGCGTAGAAGGGGTTTTCGTCGACCTCGGAATCGCCGGTCACCACCAGCCCGCGCGAAGCGACATAGGTGATGGACGACGGATCGGTGCTGCCGAAGGCGCCAGCGTCGTAGACCATGACCTGCGGCGGCGCCGCGTCGTCGTCGGCGATGGTGGCGCTGCCCGAGGCGTCGGCCAGCAGCACGGCCTTGCCCGTGTCTACGCCGACGGCCGATTGCACCGCCACCGAGAAGCCCTCGGTCTGCTCCACCGTCGCATCGTCGAGCAGCGTGACGAAGACGGTGGCCGTCTTGGCACCCGCCGCGATCTCGACGGTGCCCTGGCTGACCCCCACGAAGTCGCTGCCGGCCTTGGCGGTACCGTCGACCGTCGACCAGGTGACGCGCACCGCTTCCGTCGCCACGGTATTGAGCGACAGGGTGAAGGCCACCTGCACGCCCGCCTGCTCCACCTGCGGCAGCGGCGTGCCGTCCGATACGGCGACGGCCAGGGGCGGCGGGGCGGGTTCGATCTCGATGCTGAACAGGCGGCCGTCGGCCACCTGGTCCTTGCCGTAGTCGGCCACCCACAGGGTCGTCGAACCGTCGTCGTTGTGGACCAGGGCAAGGCCCTTGGGGGCGACGTTGCCGCCGTCGACGTTGCGGTAGTCGCGCAGCACCTTGATGGTGCCGAGGATGGAACCGTCGCGGCCGACCTTGTAGATGTCGGCGTACCAGCCGCCGGCGACGTAGAACACGTCGTTCTCGGCGTCGTAGGCGATGGCTTCCGGCCGCTTGATGATGGACGGCATGAAGGTGGTCGCCACCAGCTCGCCGGTGCGCGTCACCTCGACGATGGAGCGGTCGTATTCATCGATGAGGAACAGGTTGCCGTCGGGCGCCGCGCAGATGTCCTCCAGGTCGGTCACGCCGACGGCGGTGGAGGAGAACGAGCTCAGCACCACCGTCGGGTCGCTGCGGCTGACCTCGTAGATCTTGCGGGCGTCGTCGTCGGTGACGAACAGGGTGCCGGTCGCCGGATTGTAGGCGATGCCCGTCGGTTCCTTGGTGACCTTGGTCAGCGGACTGCGCTTTTCCAGCGTGCCGTCGAGGCTCACCGCGAACATGTTGTCGGTGGCGTAGAAGGGCTTCTCGTCCACTTCCGAGTCCACCATCAGCAGCTTGCGGGCGATGGGGTCGTAGGTCAGCCCGGCGGGATCGACGCTGCCCATGGCGGTGGTGCTGTAGACTGTGACGGCGTAGACCATTCCTGTCGCTCCCTTGGCAGACCGGCATCGGGCAAGGCGCCTTTTCCGGCATCTAACCGGGCGCGAGGGCCGCGGTCCGTCGGCTTCCCGACCCACCTGCCCATCCGGAAAGCCGGGATACCAGACGGATGAGGCTGCCTCGCCGGAAGCTGGAAAGTGTCGGGGTTCCGACGGACCGGCGGCGTCGGCCGCCGCAGGATCGCAGCTCCCAGCCGTCCCCGCCGCAGGAGCTGCGCATGCCCGACGCCGAGGCTCACGACCCCACCGGCAGCCCCATCGCGGCCGTGCCGCCGCTGCTCGACCGTCCGGCCCCGCCCGAGTGGCGGGAGGGTGCCCGGCCCGAGATCCTGCGGCTGTTCGCCGAACTGGCGGCCCGCGGCGTCCGGCATTGCCACTTCAAGAGCAACATCCGCCTGGGCGAGACCCTGGCCGGCTTGCAGGACATCGACCTGCTGGTCGACCGACGCGACCAGGCCGGGCTCCTGCAGGCGGTGGCGGCGGCCGGGTTCAAGCCCTGCCTGTCGCAGCGCGGCGTCGGCCATCCCGGCGTCTTCCACGCCATCGGCCTCGACCGCGAGCGCGGCCGGCTGATCGACCTGCACGTCCACTTCGCCGTGGTCGGCGGCGACAGCCTGGTCAAGAACACCCGCTTCCCCCTCGCCGCCCTGCTGCTCGGCGGGCGGCGGCCCATGGCCGGCGTGCCGGTGCCGTCGGCGGAGGCGGAACTGCTGTCCTTCGTCGTGCGGGTGGCGCTCAAGCACACCAGCCTGATCGAGGTCGCCAAGATCAACCGCCGCTACGGCAAGACCGTCGCCGAACTGGCTTGGCTGCGGGCGGCGGCCGACCCGGCGGAGACCGACCGCCTGCGCGTCCGCCACCTGCCGGAGATCGACGACGCCCTGTGGACGGCGCTGCTGGCCGCGGCCGAGCGGCGCGGCGCGGCGGCCGTGGCGGCGCGGGTCCGGCTCGGCCTGGTCACGGCGTGGCGGCTGCGCCGCTTCCGCCGCCTCGATCCGGTGGCGGACAGTCTGTCGCGCCTGCGGCGGGTGCTGGCCTGGATCGCCGATAAAGCCGGCGGCCACGGCGACCTGTCGCCCCTGACCGGCGGCGCCGTCGTCGCCGTCGTCGGCCCCAAGGGCACTGGCAAGTCGACCCTCTCCGCCGCCGTCGCCGAGCGCCTCGGGCGGCACCTGGACGTGCGCGCCATGCACGTCGGCAAGCCGCCGGCGACCGTGCTGTCGGCGCTGCCGCGGCTGTTCGTGCCGCTCGCCCGCCGGCTGTTGCCGCACGAGCGCCTGTCGGAGTACGAGACGCCGGAGCGGCGGCGGCGCAACACCTTCTCGCTGTTCCATGTGGTGCGCATGACGCTGCTGGCGCACGACCGCCGCAGCCTGCTGCGGCGCGCCTTCCGCCACGCATCGCGCGGCCGCGTCGTGGTGTGCGACCGCTACCCCTCGCGCACCGACGGGGCCATCGACAGCTCGCGGTTCGACGCCGCCGCGGTGGAGGCCGCCGGCGGCGGCCCGAAGCGGTGGCTGATGCAGGCGGAACGCCGCGCCTATGCCGCCATGCCGGTACCCGACATCGTCCTGCGGCTGGAGGCGCCGCTGGCCGTCGCCCTCGGTCGCGACGCCACCCGCAACAAGGCCGGCGGCCCCGATCCCGCGGCCGTCCGCCGCCGGTGGGACCTGGAGCGCATGGCCGACTTTCCCGACTCCCGCGTCATCGCCATCGACACCTCCGGCAGCCTCGACGAAACCGCGGCGCGGGCCGTCGCCGCCGTGTGGGAGGCGTTGTGATGCCGCCGCTGCCGCTCCCTCCCCCCGATCCGCTGGCGCAGGCCCTCGTGGTGCTGGGCGGCGGCGATCCGGCGCTGGTCTGCCGCGGCGGCGGAACGTCGGCTCCCTGGCGCTATGCCCTGGTGCCGAGCGCCCGCAACCCGCGCGCCCTGCTGCCGCTCGACGCCTCGGCCGCCTGCCTGCGGACGGCACTCGCCCCCTATGCCGAGGGTGCCGCCGCGCCGGCCATGCGGGTGGCGGCGCGCATGCTGCAGGCACTCAGCCGCCTGGGCCTGGCGGCGCCCCTGCTGCGCCACCGCCTGACGGTCGGGCCGGCGCTGCCCGGGAGCGCGTTGCCGCTGCACGACTACCTCGCCGACGTGCTCGGCACCCGGCGGTTCGTCACCGCCCTGCGGCTGGCGCCCGACCGGCCCAACGGCAAGCCCGTGGTGCAGGTGAGCGACCCGCAGGGACGCCCCCTCGCCTACGCCAAGTTCGGCTGGGAGCCGCTGACCCGCCGCCTCATCGCGGCCGAGGCGGCGATGCTCGCCACCCTCGCCCCGGCGGTCGCCGGCAGCCCGGTGACGGTGCCCGCGGTGCTCGCCGCCGGGCCGTGGAACGGGCTGCAGGCCCTGGTGGTCGCCCCCCTGCCCGCGGGCGGCCGGGCGCCGGCGCGGCTGGCCGACATTCCGCCCGAGGCCCTGTCGGCACTGGTCTGCGCCCTGCCGCCACGGCAATTGCGCCTCGGCCAGAGCCCGTTCTGGCACCGCGAGCGCCGGCGCATCGGCACCCTCGCCGATCACCTGTCGGCCGCCGGCGCGGCGACGCTGACCGACGCGGCACGAGTGGTGGAGGAGCGCTGGGGCGACGAACCGCTGGTGTTCGGCCTCGGCCACGGCGACTGGATCCCGCCCAACATGCGGGTGCAGCGCGGCGGCCGCCTGGTGGTATGGGACTGGGAGCGGGCAGCGGGCGACGCACCGCTCGGCCGCGACCTGCTCCAGTTCCTCCAGTTCGACCAGCACCGACGCGACGCCCGCCCCGGCCCCCGCGGCACCCGTCGCCTGCAGGCGGAAGCCGCCGCCACCCTGGCGGCGCAGGGCCTGGAACCGGCGCATGCGCCACTGCTGGCGATCCTCAGCCTGATCGAAACGGTGCTGTGGTTCGCCGAAGCGAGGGAGGCAGACAGAGCGCAGACGGAGGATGCGGGCTACCTGGCGCTCCTCCGTCATGCCGTCGACACGGTGGCATAGAAGCCGCGGGCTCGCCGGTAGAGGGAATTCGAGACCTTTGTCGCAGTGCAACACCTTCAAAAGGTGGCAACTGATACAACGGGGCGTTACTGCACGCCTCCAAGGCAATCCTCCGCGCCAACTTATAGATCCCCGCCCACACATCAGGTGGAGATTCCATTGTTACACTGCGACTTCAGTTTTGTTGCAGACAAACTTGCGCCGGAGCATTTTTCGAGATGAGCGGCAAGCTAGTGCCGCAGACTCCCGCCGAGCGCGTGTCCCCGGTCGCTGCGACCGTGTGTCGCGCACTCACCATCGACGGAGTTTCCGGAATGGAATTCATTGCGAAGGACGAGGACGCCGCCGTCCGCGCCACCTCTCTGTCGGCGTCCTCCACGGGGGCGCAGGGCCCGCGTGCCGCGGCTTCACCGCACGACAAGCGCCGGTCCCGCAACGCCGTCCTCAACCGGTCCATGCCGTCGGATGCCGCCCTGATCATGGCTTGCGCGGAACGGGTGCGCCTGCACCGCGGCGAGACCCTGACCGACATCGGCGATCCGGTGGTTCGCCTGTGCTTCCCGGAAACGGCGGTGCTGGCCCTGGTGGTGCCCATGCGCGACGGCACTTCGGCCGAGGTCGCCTTCGTCGGCTGCGAGGGCATGGTGGGCGGCATGGCGCTGCTCGGCGTGCCGGCGTCCGCCGTACGGGCCACGGTTCTGGTCGGCGGCGATGCCCTGCGCGTGCCGGTGGCGACAGTCCGCCGCCTGTGCGACGCCAGCCGTACCCTGCACGCCAGCCTGCTCGGGGCCGAGGCTCTGCTGCACGCAGCCGTGGTGCGGTCGGCGGCCTGCCATGCCCTGCACCCGGCGCGGGCGCGGCTGGCGCGCTTCCTGCTGGAGTTCCAGGACCGCACCGGCAAGGAGACCCTGCTGCTCACCCAGGACGAAACGGCGGCCATGCTCGGGGTGCAGCGCACCACGGTGACGGCTGCGGCGCACGGCCTCATGGAGCGGGGCCTCATCACCTATCGCCGTGGCCAGATCGGCATTCTCGACCGTCCGGGCCTCGAAGCCATGGCCTGCGAGTGCTACCACGCCGCGCCCAGTCGCATCCTGCAGCACGGGTGAGGAGACCGCCGCCATGGCTCGCCGCCCGTCCCTGCGCCTGCCGAGTCTCGCCGCCACCGCGGTCGTCGCGGCCGTCGCGGCCGCCGCCGCCGCCCCACCCGCGCGCGCCGCCGACGCCCCGCCGCAGGCGGAGCATCGGCTGGCGGCGGGCGAGGCCGTGAAGATCGCCGTCTACGGCCAGAACGACCTGTCCGGCACCTATCAGGTGGGGCTCGACGGGCGCATCCGGCTGCCGCTGGCGGGCGGCATCGCCGTCGCCGGGCTCGACCTGGCGGCGGCCGAGGCGGCCATCCGGGAGCGGGTCGCGGCGGTGCTGGAGTACGCCGCGCCGGTCACCATCGACATGGCGGCCTACCGCCCGGTCTTCGTGGTCGGTGCCGTCACCCGGCCGGGCCAGCAGGCCTACCAGCCGGGCCTGCAGGCCCTGCAGGCCTATGCCTCGGCGGCGGGGCTGAGCGGCGCCTCGGGCGGCGACCAGATGATCGAGATCCTCGCCGCGCGCCACAAGGTGCGCCAGTTCGAGGCCGAAGTGCGCGACCTGCTGATCCGTCGCGCCACCCTCGAGGCCGCCCTGGCCGGGCGCAGCGACATCCTCCTGCCGCCGGAACTGGCATCCGAGGCCGCGACGCCGGCGGTGCAGGACCTGCTGCTCAACCAGGTCGCCTTTCTCGCCTCCGAGGACGTGGTGATGACCAACGCCCGCAGCCTCACGCAGCGCCAGATCGAGCAGCTCGACCAGGAGATCGCCGCCCTGGCGGGCGAGGAAACCGCCCTCGACACCCAGCGCAGCCTGGTGGTGAAGGAACTGCAGAAGACCCAGTCGCTGCGCAACGAAGGCCTGACCACCAGCAGCCGGCTGCTGAGCCTGCAGCAGATGCGCAGCGACCTGGAAGCAGACCGCTACCGCCAGGCGGCCTATCTGTCGCGGGCCCGGCAGGAGAAGATCCGCGTCGAGGAAAAGCTCCGCACGCTCGAAGAAGACCGGCGCAACACCTACCTGCGCGAAACCGCCGACGTGGTGCGCGACCTGGAAATCGCCCGTGCCAAGCTGGCGGCCGCACGCGACCAGGCCCTCGCCCTCGGCATGATCGGCGCTGGCGCGGCGGTGGGGGGCGGGGCCGAGCCGCTGACCTTCACGGTCAGCCGGGTGATCGACGGCCGCCTGACGATCCTGGAGGCAGGGCCGGAAACGCCCCTGCTGCCGGGCGACGTGCTGGAAGTGGCCGCCGCCCCCGCCGCCCTGCCGCCCTCCGCCGCCGGTGGTGGTGGTGGCGGCGCCCAGGCCGTCGCCTGCCGCGTCGGGGCGGACCACCACGGGCCGGTCCTGGTGTGCGATCCGGCCGTTGCGCCCGCCGGTGACCTTCAATAACACTATAATATATGTCCAATATGATCTATCGGTTTACTTCACTTTAGAGCGACCATACCGTCGGGTTTTCGACAGATACAGAGTTACGGCGCCGCCTAATCTTCCATGAAACTTCCGTGACGCTCGCACCGGTTTCCCTGCTCCGGGACCGGCCGAAGCCCAGAGGTGCCTCATGGTCGCGCTCGTCTCCCTTCTGTCCGCCCGACCGCAATGGCTCGGCGAACCGGTGCTCGGTGGCCTGCTGCGGGTCGGCGACGGCGGCCTTCTCGCCGCCGCCGCGGTCCTCGCCCATCCGTCGCTCTACGACCGGGCGGAGGTCTCGTTCTGGACCGAGTTCTACTGGCCGGAACTGTTCCTCGTCCTGCTCGGCCAGCTCCTTCTCATGCTGCTGTTCACGGCGGCGGAGCTTTACGCCCCCGCCCGCGTGCAGCACCGGCCGCGCCGCCGGTTCCTGGTCGCCTACGGCCTGACCGCGGCCGGGGTGGTCGGGCTCGCCCTGCTGGTGTCGCTGGAATACCCGGTGTCCCGCCTGTGGCTCGGCCTGTGGCTGCTGCTCGGCGCCGGCTTCGTCTTCGCGGGCCGCGCCTCCATGGCCGCCGCGCTGCGCTGGTGGTCGCGCAGCGGGCGCATGGTGCGCAACACGGTCATCGTCGGCGACTACGGCGTGGCGCGCGGCCTGGCGGAGAAGATGGTCGCCGCCGGCGACCCCACCGTACGCCTGCTCGGCGTCTTCCACGACGGCCGGCCCGACCACGAGCCGGCGGACGGCGGGACGTCGCCCTTCCCCACCGGCGGCACGCGCGAGGACTTCCTGGCCTTCGTGCGCAGCGCGGCGGTGGACGAAGTGGTGGTCGCCCTGCCCTGGCACGCCGACGAGCGGCTGTCCGACTGGCTCGGCGTGCTGCGCAACGTGCCCGCCGAGGTGCTGGTGTGCCCCCCTGTCGGCGCCATCCGCGCCCCCGACCCGGCGGCCGGCGTCGCCGTGCTGGCCGGCCGGCCGCTCCTGCGCATCGCCGCGCGCCCGCTGGACGGCTGGAGCTACGTCATCAAGCTGGCCGAGGACCGGCTGCTCGCCGCCGTCCTGGTGACGGCGCTGGCGCCGCTCATGCTGCTGATCGCCGTCGCCGTGCGGCTCGACAGCCCGGGGCCGGTGCTGTTCCGCCAGAAGCGCAACGGCTTCAACAACAAGGTCATCGAGGTGCTGAAGTTCCGCACCATGGCGGCCGCCACCTGCCAGGCCGGCGACGGCGCCTTCGACCAGGCCCGCCGCGACGACCCGCGCATCACCCGCGTCGGCCGCTTCCTGCGCCGCACCAGCCTGGACGAGCTGCCGCAGCTGTTCAACGTGCTCGGCGGCAGCATGAGCCTGATCGGCCCGCGCCCCCACGCCGTCGCCCACAACGCGCAGTTCGAGCGGGTCATCAACGCCTACCTCGGCCGCCACCGTGTGAAGCCGGGCATCACCGGCTGGGCGCAGGTGAACGGCCACCGGGGCGAGACCGACACGCGCGAGAAGATGGAGCTGCGCGTGCAGCACGACCTCTACTACATCGAAAACTGGTCGCTTGCGCTGGACCTCGAAATCCTCGTGCGGACGTTCGGGGTGCTCGTCTCCTGCCGCAACGCCTACTGAGAGGGTGGCGCCATGACGACGACCGTCTCCGCCCCGTCCCGCCGCGCCGCCTTCTGCGGCGTCTCCCTCAGCGTCGGCGTCACCGCCGATGAGGCCGTGCACGCCGCCTTCGACGCCGGCGGCCCGACGCTGACCACCTTCGTGAACCCCTATTCCCTGGTGCTCGCCCGCGACCCCGGCTACGCCGCCCTGTTCGACGACTTCGACCTGGTGCTGCCCGACGGCATCGGCGTGTCGTGGGGGTGGCGGCTGGTGCGCGGCGGCGATCTGCCGCGGCTGAGCTTCGACACCACCTCCCTCGCCCTGCCGGTGCTGCGCCGCGCCGCCGCCGACCGCCGCCCGGTGCTGCTGATCGGCGGCGCCGCCGGCGTCGCCCCGCGGGCGGCGGAGCAGGTGCAGGCCCACGTTCCCGGCCTGGACATCTGCGGCACCCTCGACGGGTTCCGCACGCCAGAGGCCTATGCCGAGGCGGTCGAGCGGTCCGCGCCGGGCCTCGTGATCGTCGGCATGGGGGCGCCGTGGCAGGAACGCCTGCTGCTGGCCCTGCGCGCCGCCGGCGCCCTGCGCTGCCCGGCCTTCACCTGCGGCGGCTACTTCGATCAGCTGGCCGGCGGCCTGCACTACTACCCGCGCGCCGTCGACGCGCTGAACCTGCGCTGGCTCTACCGCTTGCTGCGCGAGCCGCGCCGGCTGTGGCGGCGCTACCTGGTGGAATACCCCAAGTACGCCGGCCTGCTGGCCGCCGAGGTGCGCCGCCGGGTGCCGGCCGCCACGCTGGCCGGGGCGAGCGAGCCGCCGTTCGGCCGGCGCGGAGACCTGTCATGAGGGGCGCTCCCGCCGGCGAGCGGCCGGCCGCCACCGCGTCGGAGCCGCTGCTGTCGCTGCACGACCTGCTGCACATCCTGCGCCGCCGCGCGCCGACCATCGCCCTGGTGGTGGCGGTGGTGACGCTGCCGTCCTTCGCGGTCGGCGTCCTGCGCGGGCCGCAGTACACGGCGACCGCCTCGGTGCTGATCGAGCCCAACCTGCCGGCCGGCGGCGCCACCTCGCCGCTGCCGGCCATCATCGACACGCAGGCCGACATCCTGAAGTCGCGCACCCTGGTGCGGCGGACCATGCAGGAGCTGGCGCTCTACGACCACCCCGACTACCGCGTCGAGCCGGGCGACATGGCGCCGCGCTTCGCCTGGCTGACCAGCACGCCGCCCGCCGATCCGGCGGCGCCCGAGGAATCGCCGGAACAGGCGGCCCAGGCGGCGGAGGAGCGCACCCACGACTTCGCGGCCGAGAAACTGGCGGAGGACCTGAAGGTGTCCAACGCCGGCGACAGCTACGTGCTGACCGTCAGCTTCAGGGCCCGCGACCCCGACCTCGCAGCCGCCGTGGCCAACGCCCTGGCGACCGCCTACCTCGACCGCCAGGTGACCGAGAAGCGCGAGGCCGCCCGCCGCAGCGTCGAATGGCTGAGCGGCCAGCTGGCGGCCCAGCGCGAGGACGTGCTGGCGACCGAGCGCGAACTGGCCGAACTGCGCGCCAAGCACCTGTTCGTCGTCGACAAGGCGGTGGCACGCTCGGAAGGCGGCGTGCTGCTGCAGGACCTGGACCGGGCGGCGGCGGTCAAGCGCAGTTCCTACGACAGCCTGCTCACCCGCCTTTACGAGGCCGAGACGCGCCTCGACACGGTGGCGGCCGACGCCCGCATCATCTCGCGGGCCGAAAGCCCCACCAAGCCCAGTTCGCCCTCGCCCTTCCTGTTCGCCGCCGTCGGCTTCACCGCCTCGGGCGTGCTCGGCGTGCTGGCCGGGCTCATGCGCGAGGCCCTGGACCGCCGCCTGCGCACGGCGGACCGGGCGGAGGCGCTGCTCGGCCTGCCCTGCCTCGCGGTGGTGCCGGCGGTGCGCGAGGTGCCGCTGCACCGGCTGGTGCGCCAGTCGCCGCAGGCGCCGACCGCGCAGGCGGTTCGCTCGGTGGCGGTGCGGCTGCTGGCCGCCGACCCGCCGCCCGTCGCCGTCGCCGTCACCACCACCGCCGCCGACCCGGGCGCCGCCGCCCTCGCCGCCGCGCTCGCCTGCGTGCCCGACGGCGGACGCACCGTGCTGGTCGACCTCGACCTCGCGACGCCGCGACTGGCCGCCCTGCTCGACCTGAAGACCGCCGCCGAGGGAGACGCCGCGACCGTGCAGCGCGACGCCATGCCGGGTGTCGATGTCCTGTGCGTGCCGACGGCGCACCCGGCGCCGCTCACCGACGCCGGCTTGCGGGCGCTGATGGCCGACTTGCGGCAGCGCTACGACCGCGTGCTGGTGGCGGCCCCCGCGGCCAGCGAGACCGCCGACGCCTGCCTGGTGGCGCGCAACGTCGACGCCGTCGTCTTCGCCGAACGGCCGGCCGGCGCCCCGGTGGACCGCACCGCGGCCGCGGCCGCCGCCCTGGCCGCCGCCGGCGGTCGCGTTCTCGGCATCGTTCTCCTGGAGGGCCGCCCATGACCCCGCCGCCGATCCCGCCCGGACCGACCCGCCGCGCCCTGCTCGCCGCCGCCACCCTGACCGCCGGCGGCGCCGTTCTGCCGGCGGCGGCGACTGCTGCCACACCGGTGGCCGACGCGCCCCCGCCCGGCGGCTGGCCGTCGCTCGCCGACTTCGGCGCCGTCGGCGACGGGCGCACCGACGACCGCACCGCCGTTCAGGCCGCCCTCGACTGGGCCGGCGAACGGCCCGGCAGCTCCATCCGCGTGCCCGACGGCCTGTTCGGCCTCGGCGGCCCGCTGCTGGTGCCCGACAAGATCGAGATCGTCGGCCTGATGCCGGGGTCCGGCAACAGCCCCATGTGCGGCTTCCGCGCCCTGCCGGGCTTCGCCTCCGACCTGGTGCAACGGTACCGCACGCGCGAGGCCGAGCAGTCGCTGCCCGTGGCCGCCCTGCTGGTCAGCCGCGAGTGGGTCGCCGGCAAGGACTTCGCCGGCCGGCTGCACATCCGCGACCTGTTCCTCGACGTCGACGGCCAGGTGGACGGCCGCGGGGCGCCGATCCACGGCATGATGCTGACCAACCAGAAGGTCGACGCCGACAACGTGTGGATCCGCCACGCCACCGGCTTCGGCCTGTGGATCAACGCCCAGTTGCCCGACGGCACCTTCGTGAAGCCCATCGTCGATTCCGTGCTGCGGCGGGTGTGGGTGCGCGGGGCGGGCATCGGCGACGCCACCTATACCACCGACCACGGCACCTTCCGGTTCGGCGGCTTCCAGATCGGCGCCCTGGCCGGCGCCCGCGACCCGGACGGCGAGGCCGAACCGGCGCTGGCGACGGACGGCACGCTCGACGGCTGCACCGTCGCCACCGGGCCGGAGGACGATCTGGGGTGTCGCGGCGACGCCATCCACATCACCCAGGCCGCCGGCTGGCGCGTCATCGGCTGCCACGTCAACGGCGCCGGCCGCAACGCCCTGCTGCTGCGCAAGGCCTATCATACCGAGGTCACCGGCAACTACCTCGACGGCTGGGCGGTCGCCGTCGACCGGAACGAAGGGCTGCTGGCGGCGGTGTCCTGCCCCGCCATGATCTCGCTGGCGGGTGACGCCGAGGGCACCATGATCGTCGGCGCCAACCGCATTCGCGCCCGCAAGGTCGGCGCCACCACCGGCAACCGCTTCGCTGCCCTGTCGCTGCGGGCGGGGGTGAGCGGCACGCCGCGCTGCGTGGTGTTCGGCAACACGATGTCGCGCCGGCGCGACGCCGCGCACCCCTTCGGCGCCTTCGACTTCAGCCGCGCCGGCGGCGGCAGCCGCGACAACGGGCTGGAGGCGGTGGTGGTCGGCAACGCGGTGGCCGGCGGCATCGACCTGTTCCTCGACCCGTGGGACGAAGGTGGGGTCGCCGTCTCGTTCTCCGGCAACAACTTCCAGACCGCCGACGCCCCGCCGACCGCCGGCTGGCACCCCAAGGGGCTGCGCATCGACAACGCCCACCCCGCCGCCGGCGGCTGGGGCGGCTGGGTGAACGTCGCCGCCGGCAAGCCGGGAACCTGGAAGGGCAGCGGTCGGATCGAGAGCTGAGGCGCCCGCATGACCCACTCCCCCGCCGTCGCCGCCGCCCGCACCCGCCTGCTGCTGCAGGGCTACATCCTCGGCATTCCGCTGTGGTGGGTGCTCGGCATCGACTTCATCGTGGTGCAGGGACTGGCGGCGCTGCTGGTCGTGGTCTGCCTGACGGCGCACCGGCGCTTCAGCCTGTCGGACCACCTGCTGGCGGCGACCATTCTGTCGCTTTGCCTGTCGGCCTACCTCGGCGGCTTCCTGCAGGGCAGCGAGCACTCGCGCTTCGTCGCCGCCCTCTACAACCTGTCGTTCTGGGTGTGCGGCCTGATCCTGGTGCAGCAGGTACGCCACATCCTCGTGCACGATCCCGACGGCCGCATGCGCCTCCTGTGGGCCGGACACGTCGCCTTCCTGATGCTGGTGGCCTGCGGTTGGGGCGCCGTCGCCCTAGCCTATGCCGTGGGTGACCTGTCGCTCATCACGCCAAGCGTCTTCGGGCTGCTGGTCGGCGACCGCATCCCGGACTCGGCGCCGCACATCCAGCGCCACGCCTGGCTGGTGTTCACCCTGGCCGACTGGGGCCTGCCGGGCGTGCCGATGCCGCGCATGCGGGTGTTCGGCCCCTATCCCGCCGCCACGGCGGCCACCGTCGCCGCATTGGGTACCCTGTCGCTGCTCTACGTCGCCGAGCGCCACGGCCGCGGCTTGCGGTTCCTGGTCCTCGAGGCGGTCGTGCCCTTCACCCTCGCCCTCACCCTCACCCGGTCGAGCCTCGGCGGCTGGGTGATGGGGTTCGTGCTCGCCAACCTGCTGTTCGGCACCATCCACCGCCGCCTGACCGCCGCCGCCGTGGCGGTGATGGCCGGAGGCATGGTGCTGCTCGGCTCCCTCGACGTCGGCGAGGCGGCCAGCTACCGCCAGTACAGTTCCGAAAGCCGCTTCGAGAACTATGCCGAGGCGGTGGAACGCACCCTCGACCTCGCGCCCATCCTCGGCCTCGGCATCAAGCCGCGGGAGGAGAGCCACATCGCCCTCGGCTCCCACTCCACCTATGTCTCGGTGTTCACCAAGGGCGGCATCCTCGGCCTGCTGCTGGCGACGGCCTATCTGGTGCTGCTGCCGGCGGCGCGCTGGACGCTGGCGTGGATGATGACCGCCACCGGCGCCGCCCGGCTCGACGCCCGCGGGGTGACGGAGCTGCGCATCCTGCTCACCTTGCAAGTGGCGACCTGGGTATGGCTCGGCTTCGAGGACCTGGACGCGCCGGCCACCGCCGCGGCGCTGCTGTTCATCGGCATGGCGCTGATCGGCGACGGCACAGGCCGCACCCTGGCCGGTGCCGGGCCGCGGGCACAGGCCCGTCCCGGCCGCCCCCTGCTGCGGAGGAGGACGGCATGACCGCACGCGACCGCCTGCGCGGCCTCTGGCGCAGCCGCATCCTGCGTGTCCTGGCGGTGCGCAGCGCCGGCGTGCTGGCGCTCTACGGCCTGGAGATCACCCTGGCGCGCCGGCTGGGCGTCGCCGGCTACGGGGTTTTCGCCTACCTGCTGGTGACGGCGACCCTGGTGGCCCGCTTCGCTCCGCTCGGCTGGCAGAACGCCGCCACCCGCTTCGTCGCCGCCGCCCGGGCGCACGACGACCTGCCGCTGCTCAAGGCCGGCCTCGCCCGCGCCTATCTGAGCGCGGCCGTCGGCCTCGTCGCGGCCGGCCTGCTGCTGGCCGCACTCGCCCGGACGCCCCTGCTGGCGGCGGCGTGGCTGCCGGCGGTGGGGTTGCCGCTGGCGGCGGCGCTGACGCTTCTGGAGCTGCACCGCTTCATCCTGCGCGGGCTCGACCGCAGCGAGGCCGGCGAGGCCCTGCCCATGCTGCTGCTGCCCATGCTGGTGATCGCCGGCCTGTGGCTCCTGCCGGTGCGGGAGGCGGCGACGGCGGCGGTCCTCTACGCCGGCGCGGCGGGGGTGGCGCTGGCGGTTTCGGCGGCGGTGATCCTGCACCGGCTGCCCAAGGGCTGGCGCGCCGCCGCCGCCGCCCCGGCGCCGCGCAGTTGGCTGTGGATGAGCGGCGCCATCCTGATCGGCTCCGTCTCCGACGAAGCCACGGCACGGGTCGCCGTGCTGGTGCTGGGCGCCGCCGGCGACGAGGCGGGCGCCGGGCAGTATCAGGCGGCGGCGCGGCTCGTGCTGATGACGGTCTTCGTGCTGCGGGCCGCCACCGCCTCCTTCAGCCCGCGCATCGCCGCCCTGCACCATGCCGGCGAAACGGCGCGGCTGCGGCGGGAGTATGGCCGCGTCTGCCTCGCCAGCGCCGCCGGCGGGTTGCCGTTCCTGCTTCTGTTCGGCCTGGCGCCGCACGCCGCGCTGGCGCTGTTCGGACCCGGCTTCACCGCCGCCGCGCCGCTCCTGCAGGTGCTGGCCGTGGGCTACATGGCCTCGGCGGCGGCGGGGCCATGCGGCACGGCCCTGATGATGACCGGCCGCGAGCGCGCCTATGCGGTGAATGCCGTCGTCGGCCTCGCCTGCGCCCTCGGCGGCAGTCTGGCGCTGGTGCCGTCGCACGGATCGCTCGGGGCCGCCGCCGCCACCGCCGGCGCGCTGGTCGTCGTCAACCTGCTGAACGTGACGGTGCTGCTGGTCGGCGGCGGTCGGCGCGCGGGACGGCGGCTCGAGGTCGCCCGGTAGACCGGCAGGCGACGGCGCCCTGCGCTCTGCCGGAACCGGCCGACGAGGCGGCGTCGTTCCGGCGCATCCGCCCGGCCTTCGATGCAGAGGCGGCGGTCCCGCCGTCAGGGATGCCGGAGATTTTCCAAGGTCGCGAAGGCAGTCGGACGGCGGGCGGCGACGTCCGCCGCCAGGCCGGCGGCCGGCTCGTCACACGGCGCGATGAAGACGGATACGCTGCGGCACATGAGGTACACCAGGGACTCCCTGTCGATCCATCCGCACACCAGGGCGTCGACGTCCTGGTCGACGATCCTGCGGCGGAGCCGCCGACGGTCGCGGTCCTCGTTGCGGATCCACCGCAGCGCGTCCCCGCCCTTGCTGTCGTGGACCAGTATCCACGGCGCCATTTCGAAGAACGGCGATACGAAAGCGGAAGCTCCCCGCCGGTCGGTGAGTGCGGCGACCCGCTGCATACCTCTTCTCCCGGCTCGCGGCCGACGGCCTGCGGCGCGCATACTTCCAGGTCCACAATAAAAAAGCATCGCAGCGTCACGCTGCGGCCAGGGAGGAAACGAGTCATGGTGTTTCCGCGCCCCCGACCTCCCGAGCGGTCGGACCCCGCCTCCTGCGGCACCCACCGCGCCTGCCGCTCCTGCTGGCGGGATCCTGGGGCGCTGCCACAGGGACACGGCCGCATCCGTCGCTATGCGGCAGGCGCGGACCTCGCGGCGCAGGGCGAGCCGCCGGCGGACATCCTGACCCTCATCGAGGGCTGGCTGCTGCTTTCGGCCTTGCTGAGCGACGGGCGGCGGCAGATTCTCCACATCGTGGTGCCCGGCGACGTGGTGGTGCCCCTCCTCGTCGGCAGTGCGGGCTTCGGCATCCAGGCCGCCACCGATGCCACCGTATGTGCCATGCCGGTGGCGGCTGCGACCACATCGCCGACGGCGCATCCGGCCGGGCTGCATGTCCTGATGAAAGCCATGTCGCGCAATGCCGCGATGGCCTACGAACACCTGACGGCGGTGGGCCGGCGCACGGCCCGCGAGCGCGTCGCGTTGCTGCTGGTCGAGTTGTACTACCGTTGCCGGCGGGCGGCGATCCCCGATCACGCCGTGCAGATCCCGCTCACGCAGGGTGTCCTCGCCGATGCGCTGGGTCTGACCGCGGTACACGTCAACCGCACCCTGAAGACGTTGCGCGCCGACGGGCTCGTCGCCTACGAGGGCGGCATGTTGCGCATCCTCGACCCCGACCGCCTCGCCGCCGCCGCGTGCTTCGACGTCGAGGCGGCCGGCGCGTGGCTGGGCCCCTGCCCGCCCGGTCCGCCTACTCCCGTTCCACCGACCGCACCGATGCCTCCGGGTGCATCCCGATGAAGGCCTTGAGGACGAGCTTGAGCTTGGCGCTCTGCGCCACGTCGTTGGTGCGCGAGGCGTGCTCGATGTCGTCCAGGATCACCTGGCGGATCCGCTTGCCGCCGTCGGGAAGGTGGAGCAGATAGTTGCCCAACTCCACGGCGGCCATTTCGGGGATGTGCTCATGCTGGGCGATGGCCCGGATTTCGTCGTCGGTCAGTTCACTCAGGCCGATGCAGTCCTCGATGGTGAGCATGCCGCCCTCCGGAGTCACTGGTTGCTCAGAATGCCGCCGTCCTGGCCGGCCGGCCGGGTCGAGCACACGGGCGCGGACGATGGTTTCGGTCGCCATCCTGTTGATCGGCTGCTCGTCTCCGCCGGCCTCGACGCGGTAGCGGTGGCCCCCGATCGGCATGACGCGGGTGCCGTGGCTGCCGATCATGGTACGGCAACCATTGTGGCGCGGCGGCGCCGGCCGTGCCTTAACCTGCGTTAGTTCCGGCCGGCGAAGGCTTGGACCATGGCGTTGCTCAGAACGCGCTTGGTGAAGGGCTTGGTCAGCCGCAGCGCATCGGCGAGAATTGGCGTTTCCCCCGCACGGCCGGCGTAGCCGGTGATGAAGAAGAAGGGCACGTTTCGTGCCATGAGCTTCTCCGCAACGGGTAGAATAGATTCACGGCGCAAATTCATGTCGAGAAGCGCGCCGTCCAGCGCGGTGTCGTCGGCCATGGCCAGTGCGGCGGCGACGGTGGATGCGCGCGCCACGACGACGCACCCCAGCTCTCCCAGCATGTCCTCTATCTCCATCAGGACGAGCATCTCGTCTTCGGCGACGAGAATGCGAAGACCGCGAAGGGCTTCTGACCGTCCGTCCATGGCTCAATCCTATGTTGGAGGCAGGCTCGGTACGTTTCCGTGAGACGGCACGATGATCTCGTAGTGCAGCCCGTCCGGCCGGAACGTCGGCGTCGCCGTGCCGCCGAGCTGGTTGACGATGGTCCGCTCGATGAGGCTGGACCCAAAACCGTGACGGGCGGGCGGCGTCACCGGCGGCCCGCCGCTTTCGATCCAGCTCAAATGGATCTGCTCATCCCCGGCCGCCCCCTCCACGCGCCAGTTCACCTGCAGGTGGCCGCTTTTGGAGGACAGGGCGCCGTACTTGACCGCATTGGTCATCAGCTCGTGCAGGACCATCGCCATGGCGACGCCGGCTTCCGGCGTGAGGGACGAGACCGGACCGTCGACGGCGATCCGGTCGTCCGCTCCGTGGGGGTCGAATGTCAGCCGCACGATTTCACCCAGTTCCGTGCTGCCCCAGTCCTGCTGGACCAGCAGGTCGTGGGTGCGGCCGAGCGCGTGCAGGCGCCCTTCGAACGCCTCCTTGAACTCGTCGAGCGACCGGCTGCGCCGCACCGTCTGAAACGCGAGCGACTGCACCATCGCGAGCATGTTCTTCACGCGGTGATTGAGTTCGTCGATCAGGATGGCCGCGCGGTCTTCGGCATCGACACGGGCGGTGACGTCCTCGATGGCGAGCAGAATGAGGTCCCGCGGATCGCCGCCGCGCCGCACCAGCTTGCGCGCATTGAGCAGCATGTTGCGCAGCCCGAGGCGCGGGAAGTGGTGCTTGACGGCGAACCCCTGGAACGGCTTGTCCTCCGCCAGCACGGCCTGCAGCAGGTGCCGCAACTCAGGAATGTCCCATGCGCCGTGATCGAGGTCCTGCAACAGAAGTCCGGCCGACGCTTCCTGGGGACAGGCGAACGACTCGCAGAATGCCGGGTTGATGGACAGCACGCGCAACTCCTGGTCGAGCACCAGGATCGGGTGGCGGACCGTATCGATGATCGCCTCGGCGTAGATGCGGGCTTCGTCGACCGCATCGGTCGCCAGCTTGCGGTCCGTGATGTCGAAGAAGCTGACGACCACCCCGGCGATACGATTGTCGTGCGTGCGGTAGGGGAGCAGACGCCGCATGTACCAGCGGCCGGCGTCGCTGCGCACCTCTGCGTCGATGCCGCTCAGATCCCGGAGCACGGCCTCGGCATCCCGCAGCAGCGCGTCGTCGGCGACCTTCAAGGCGAAATTCTTGATCGGCCGTCCGATATCCGAGGGCATAAGGTCGAGCAGCTTCGTGCTGGCCGGCGAGAACCACATGATGCACAGGGTCTCGTCCAGGAACACCGTCGCGACGTCGCTGCCGGCCAACAGGTTGCTGAGCCGGTCGGCGGCGTCCTCCACCTCCTGGACCTTGTGCTGAAGCTGGCTGTTGAGGGTCTGCAGTTCCTCGTTGAACGACTGCATTTCCTCGTGCGAGGTTTCCAGCTCCTCGTTGGTCGATTGAAGCTCCTCGTTCATCGAGGTCACTTCCTCGTTGGCCGCCTTCAACGCCTCGTTGGCGCCCCCCAGCCGGTCGATCGTGTCCTGCAACTCGGCACGGGTCGTTTCCAGTTCGTCTTCGAAGCTGGCGCGAGCGCCGGCGCCCTCGTGGCCGTCGCCGCGACCGCCGGCGGCCGTGGCGGGGGAATGCGGTGCATCCGCCTTGCAGAAGCTGACCAGAAGCAGACTGCTCGGCCCCTCGGGGGCCGCCACCGGTGCGACGATGACGGTGACCGCCTGCGTGCCGCCGCCCAGCCGGACCCGGGCATGGAGCGTGACGGACCGCCTTTCCCTGGCGGCACGGCGCAGGCCGTCGCTCAGTTTGCCGCGCAGACCGCCGCGCGCCATGGCGAGCAGGTCGCGGCTCGGTTCGCCCGGGGGCGGCGCGAGATAGTCGCCCGTGTCGCCATGGAACCACAGGGCGTGCCCCTTGCCGTCGACCAGCACGGAGGCCGGGGCGAAGCGATCCAGCAGCGCCCGTCGTGCCAGTTCGGCCGGGCGCGCCAGCGGGCGGGCCTCTTCCGGCGCGCCGGGTTCGTCGACCTGCCGCGTCCGCGTGAGCGTCGGCAGGGCCGGGAACTCGACGATGCCGCGGCGGGTCGGACCAAGCCGGCGATAGATGCGCCACTTCTTCGAGACCGCCTCGAACAGGTCGTCCTGCTGCCCGACGGTCTCGGCATTGCCGAGAAACAGATGCCCGCCCTCGCGCAGCGCGAAATGCAGCAGCGCCAGCGCCCGCTTCTGGGCGGTCGGCCCCAGGTAGATCAGCAGATTGCGGCAACTGACCAGGTCGAGGCGGGAGAACGGCGGGTCGCGCAGCAGGCTATGGGTCGCGAACACCACGCGCTCGCGAAGCTCCCGCTTCACCTGATAGTGGCCGTCGAGCTTGTCGAAGAAGCGAAGCAGACGCTCCGGCGGCACCGTCGCGACCGCGCCTTCGGCATAGAGGCCGACGCGGGCCCGGTCCAGGTTGTCGTCCCTGCCATCGGTGGCGAAGACCTTGATGTCGAGCCGCTTGTTCGACGCCTCGGCGCGCTCGACCAGCAGCATGGCGACGGAATAGGCTTCCTCGCCGGTGGCGCAGGCGGGAACCCAGATGCGCACCGGCGTGTCGTCTTCGCGCGCTGCGACCAGCGGCGCGAGCACCGCTTCGTCGAGGGCCTTCCAGGCCTTCGGATCGCGGAAGAACCCCGTGACGCTGATCATCAGATCCTTGACGAGGGTGTCGACCTCGGCCGGATTGGCGCGGAGAAAGTCGACGTAGTCGCCGACGGCCTGAACGCCGTTGAGGCCCATGCGCCGGTGGATGCGGCGCAGGAGCGTGCCGGGCTTGTAATGGCGGAAGTCCTGGCCGGCCCGGGTGCGCAGCAGCGCCAGCACCGGATCGATGGACGGTCCGTCGGGCGGCGCGTCGTCGGCATCTTCCGGCCCGGCAAGGTAGGCGTGCCGGATGTAGCGCAGCAGGGCGTCCGCCATATGCTCCGGCGCGAGAACCTGATCGGCGAGGTTCGCCGTGATGGCGCTGCGCGGCATGCCGTCGAAGGCGGCGGTCGCGGGGTCCTGCACGAGGATGCAGCCGCCGTACGCCTTGACCTCCTTCAGTCCTTCCGTGCCATCGCTGCCGGTCCCCGACAGGACGATGCAGATGGCGCGTTCACGGCGATGCAACGCCAGCGACGCGAACAGCCGGTCGATGGGGTAGCGGTGGCCGCGCCGCTCGGGCGGTGGCGTCAGCTTCATTTTGCCGCCGGCGACCGTCAACGAGGCATCCGGCGCGATCACGTAGACACGGTCGGGCTCGATCGCCATGCCGTCCGCCGCCTCGACCACGGGCATCGCGGTGTGCTGGCCGAGAATGTGCGCCAGGGCGCTCTCGCGGGTGGGGTCGAGGTGCACGACGACCAGGAACGCCATGCCGGTGTCGCACGGCGTCGCCTCGAACAGGCGGATCAGCGCCTGGATGCCGCCCGCCGAGGCGCCGATGCCGACGACGGGAAAGCCGTCCTCGGCGTCATCGGTCGATGCGTCCCCGCCCTCGTCGGATCCGGCGATCGCGGTGTCCTGGGGCAAGCGTGGAGTTGCGGCTTCCTGATCAGCCGGAGGCACCTGACGCCCGGACGCAGCCTTGTTTGGTGGATTAACCATTACACGGTATCGGCATCGCGTTCGGGGGCATCTGTCATGACATCCATTTCCGGTCTCGACAGGCGGTCGACGGAGTTCATGGCCGCTGCGGCGGCGCCCCGCCGACGGCAGGGGGCGGCCCCTGGTGGATGAACCCGATGCGGCACGACCCGTGGCCATCATCCGCCTGAATGAGTAAGCATGATAAATATAATTTCAAGATAGCGCCATGTTTTCCGGCGATTTGCCGTCGGCAAACGCCAGAAAATCTACTCCGAGCCAAAAAAAGCAGTGTCGCCGAAGGCCGGCAGGCGGCGCGAGACCTGCTTCCCGCCTCTCGTCTATTGTGACCGGACGTCCGGTCGAACGAAACGACGACTGCCCATCCCGCGCAACCCGGCCATCGAGCCTGCCCCGACGGACCCGGAACGGGCCGGGCCTATCCCGCACCGACGGCCTCCGCAACCCGCTTCGGCTCGCGTGCGAACGGGCTGAGCCCGAGCCAGACCCCCATCGAGTCCGCCAGCCGCGGATCACCGGAGACCGTCATGGTCCCGTCGTCGGTGGCCGCGCCGGCGCTGCTCAGTCCCATCCAGATGCGGGTCATGGTGCGCAGGTCGGTGACGACGTAGAGGTCGACGTCGAGGCCCGGATCGATGGAACACAGGTCCACCTCGCCGCGATCGACGATGAGCCACCAGTGCCGCCGCGCCTCCCGCAGTTCGGGGTACAGAAACTCGATCACGCAGCGGCGGTCAGGCATGGGCGAGCAGTCGAGGTTGCGCCGCATGTCCCACATCAGAAGCCCCGGCTCCATGTTGCGCAGGCTCGGCTCGGTCTGGACCCAGCGCTGGCCCCACAGGCCCATGGCTTCCACCACCGGGCGCAGGTCGCGGCCGGCTTCCGTCAGCCGGTAGTGGTGCACCTCGGGCTGGCCGAGCGCCACGCGCACGATCAGGCCGGCCTCTTCCAGTTCCTTCAGCCGGGTCGACAGCAACGCCGGCGACATGCGCGCCAGTCCGCGCCGCAGTTCGTTGAAGCGGGTGCTGCCGGCGATCAGTTCCCGCAGGACCACCATGGTCCAGCGCCGGCACAGGATCTCCGCCGCCATGGCGACGGGGCAGAATTGCCCATAGGACTGGGTGGTCACGACACGGCCCTCCCTAAGTACGCTGCCCGAGACATTTCCCGGCAGTACAGTTCCAGAACTTGAGCGCATTTGCCGGACATGTCCAATGTGCATGCGGACGACCTGTCAACCGTTCCGCGGAGATGCACAATGGAACCCAACCGGATCGCGACCCTCGACGGCCCCACCCTCGCCCTGGACGATACCGGGCTGGCGGCGCTGGAAGCCTCCATGCGCGGCCCGTTGCTCACGCCGCGGAGCGCCGGCTACGACGAGGCCCGGCGCATCTGGAACGGCATGATCGACCGCCGCCCCGCCGTCATCGCCCGCTGTCTCGGCACTGCCGACGTCATGGCCTGCGTGCGCTTCGCCGCCGCGCACCGCCTGCTGACCGCCGTGCGCGGCGGCGGCCACAACATCGCCGGCTCGGCCATGTGCGACGGCGGCCTGGTGATCGACCTGTCGCTCATGCGTTCGGTCCAGGTCGATCCGGAGGCGCGCACCGCCCGCGTCGAGCCGGGCGCGCTGCTGTCCGACCTCGATCGCGAGGCCCAGGCCCACGGCCTCGCCGTGCCGCTCGGCATCAACTCGACCACCGGCGTCGCCGGGCTGACCCTCGGCGGCGGCTTCGGCTGGCTCAGCCGGTCGCTCGGCATGACCGTGGACTCCCTGACCGGGGCCGAAATGGTCACCGCCGACGGCCGCCGGCTGCGGGTCGACGCCGACCGTCACGCCGAGCTGTTGTGGGGCCTGCGCGGCGGCGGCGCCAACCTGGGCGTCGTCACCGCCTTCGACTTCGCGCTCCACCCGGTGGGGCCGCAGGTCTTCGCGGGGCTGATCGTCCATCCCCTGTCGCAGGCGGCCGATCTGTTGCGCCGGTACCGCCACCTGGCGGCGGCGGCGCCCGATGCGCTGACGGTGTGGGTGGTCATGCGCAGTGCGCCTCCCCTGCCCTTCCTGCCGCCGGAGGCGCACGGCACGCCGGTGCTGGTGTTCGCCCTGTGCCACAGCGGCACGGTGGAGCAGGCCGAACGGGATGTCGCGCCGCTGCTGGCGCTGGGCGCGCCGGTGGGCGTCCATGTCGGCGCCATGCCCTTCGCGGCGTGGCAGGCGGCTTTCGATCCCCTGCTGACGCCGGGCGCCCGCAACTACTGGAAGTCGCACAACTTCACCGCCCTCGACGACGGTCTGATCGACCTGCTGGTGGACAACGCCATGCGGCTGCCGTCGCCGCAGAGCGAGATCTTCATCGCCCAGCTGGGCGGTGCGGCGTCGCGTCCCGCACCCGACGCCACCGCCTATCCGCACCGGGATGCGGCCTACGTGATGAACGTCCACACGCGCTGGACGGACCCCGCCGACGACGCTGGCTGCATCGCCTGGGCCCGCGCCTTCTCGGACGCCACCGCACCCTTCGCCACGGGCGGCGTCTACGTCAACTTCATACCCGGCGACGAAGACCGGGTGGCCGGCGCCTACGGCGCCAACTACGACCGGCTGGCGGCCCTCAAGGCCACGTGGGACCCGACCAACCTGTTCCGCCAGAACCAGAACGTGCCGCCGGCGACGCGCCCGTCCCTGAAGACGGCCTGACCGCACCGCAGCCCAGTCCCGCAAGATGGAGCATCCCCCCATGACCGACGTGATCGAAACGCGGCGCTTCGAAGACCCCGACCAGCTCCTCGATATGAAGGAGCATGGCGGCATTTCCATCGTGACGATGGCGGACGGTAGCGCCGGCATGCGCGCCGTCTTCGAGCCGGGCTGGACCTGGGAGGCCGACGAGAAGCCGCTGCTCGGCTCGCCGGACGCCTGCCCGATGCACCACACCGGTTACTGCATCAGCGGCACGCTCGCGGTCCGCATGGCCGACACGGGCGCCGTGACGCGCCTCGGCCCCGGCGACTTCTTCGACATCCCGCCCGGCCACGACGGCCATGTGGAGGGCGACGAGCGGGTGGAGCTGATCCTGTTCGCACCGCCCGAACACCGCGACTGACCAGCCCGTGACGGTCACCCCTCGGCCGGTGGCGGACGCCCGTCCCCACCGGTCGGCGGTGACGGCCGACTGCCCGGCGCCGTCGAGCGTTCTTCCTGTGAAGACCCCTGCTCCGGCGCCCGGCGCCGGCGTCCGCCCCCCCCTTCGGAGTGCCTCCGGTCATGGACCAGACATGAAGTCGGCGTTCAAGCTGAACCAGATCATCCGCAAGATGTGGTTCCTGCCGACGATGTTCGCGGCGGGCGCCATCGCGACCGTCGCGACGGCGCACTATTCCGCCGCCCTCCTGCCGCAAGAGTTGCCGATCGACATCTCGGAATCGGCGATCGAGGACATCCTGACCATCATCGGGTCGAGCATGCTGGCCGTCGCGACCTTCGCCCTGGCGACCATGGTGAACGCGCTGTCCGGTGCCTCGCAGGGGACATCGCCGCGCGCCGTCCGCCTGATCGCCGAGGACAGGACGGCGCAGGCGTCCATCTCCGCCTTCGTCGGCGCGTTCCTGTTCTCGGTGGTCGGGATCATCGCCCTGTCGGGCGGCTTCTTCACGGCCTCGGGGCGCCTGATCCTGTTCGCCGCGACCATCGTCGTCGTCGCCCTCGTGGTCGGCGCCCTCATCCGCTGGATCAACAAGATCTCGTCCATCGGCCAGGTGGGCGAAACGATCGAACGGGTCGAAGCCGCCACCACCGCCGCATTCTGCGAGATCGCGAGAACGCCCCTGTTCGGCTGCTGCGAACGCGAGGCGGCGCAGCACGGCGCGGTGGCGGTTCATGCCGACCGCGTCGGCTTCGTCCAGCATCTGGAACCGGCGGAGCTTCAGAAGATCGCGGAGGAGGACGACCTGTGGATCCACGTCGTCGCCCGCCCCGGGATCTACGCCACCCGGGCGCAGCCGCTGGCCATGGTGGCCGGGCCGGTGACCGAAGGCGCGCGGCGGCGGATCCGGGACGCCTTCGTCGTCGGCCGCAACCGGACCTTCGACCACGACCCGCTCTATGGGCTGGTGGTCCTGAACGAGATCGCCTCCCGGGCGCTGTCGCCCGGTGTCAACGACCCGGGGACGGCGATCGGCGTCATCCACGCCCAGATCCGCATCCTGGACACGTGGATGACCGAGAAACCGGGCCAGAGGCCTGCGGCGGCGTTCAGCCGCGTCTCCATGCGCCGGATCACGCCGCAGGACGTCATGACGGTCGCCTTCCGCCCGATCGTCCGCGACGGCGCCGGCAACGTCGAAGTCTGCCTGGAGGTATGCGAGGCCCTGCAGGCCATCCGCGCGGCGGCGCCGCATGTGTTCGGCCGGGCCGTCGCCGAGACCGCGGTCGATCTGCTGGCGCGGGCGCGGTCCGACATGTCGCATCCGCCCGACCTTCGCGCCGTGGAACAGGCGGCCGCAGCGCTCGTGCATGCCGACGGCACCGCGGGTCATGCACCGGCGCGCCACCCCGCCCTGGACTTCGAAGACCGGCGCGGCGCCGAATAGTCGTCAGCCGACGGTTCCTTCGCGGTGGATCAGCCCGTGAACGAACCGTAGCTTGCCGAGGACGGTCGGCGACAGGACGAAGGGGTAGAGGTCGGGCTGGCCCATGCTCTGGTTGAGGCCGTTGACCGCGTAGGTGATCGGCAGCCAGGCGGCGATCAGCGCGTCGAACTCCTCCTGTTCGTGCGGATCGAAGTCCATGTCCGTGTCGATCGTGCGCCGGCGCCCGACGACGGGATGGACCGAGATCCCGAAGGAGGCGGCCGTCTCCAGGGTATCGACGATGTGAAGGTAATGGGCCCAGGTCTCCGCGAAGTCCTCCCACGGGTGGGAGCCGGCGTAGCTGCTGACGTGGGTGTCCTGCCATCCCGCCTGCGGCCCCTGCGCGTAATGCGCCGCCAGGGCCTGCTGGTAGTCCTGGCGCTCGTCGCCGAACATCTCGCGGAAGGCGTCGTGCCACACGCCGCCGCGCACCAGGCGGTCCCAGTAGTAGTGCCCAATTTCGTGGCGGAAATGGCCGAGCAGCGTGCGGTAGGGTTCCACCATGTCGCGGCGATGCCGCTCCCGTTCGACGGCATCGGCCTCGCCGACGTCGATGGTGACGAGGCCGGAGGCATGGCCGGTCATCACCGTCGGACCAGCCTGCGGCCACTCGGGACTGCGCAGGAAGTCGAAGGCGAGCCCGTGCTCCGGGTCCTCGAACCGGCTCACCAGCGGCAGGCCGAGGCGCAGCAGGCTGTAGACCAGGCGGTGCTTGGCCGCCTCGACCCGCTGCCAGAGCAGCAGGTTGTCGGCGACGTCGAGATCCGGGATGGTGCGGTTGAGGCGACACGCCCGGCAGAAGGCATCGCCGCTGTCGGCCGGCACCAGCCAGTTGCAGGCGCCGTGGCGCGCGTTGGCGCAGAACCGCACCGCGGATTGCGGTGCCGCCACCGTCGTCCAGCGGTCACCGCCCTGCGGCTTCAGGGCAGTCAGAAGGGTGCGGTCCGGCAGGTAACCCAGCGTCAGGCCGCAGCCCTCGCAGTGGGTGTTCTGGAAGTAGAGCAGCTGGCCGCAGCTCTGGCACTCGAAAAGCTTCATCGGTGCGGTTCCATCAAGTGTCAGGCCCCGCGTCTGGCCTCGTCGCGTTTCGCTTGCGCCACCGCGTCCTGCAGGGACGAATAGCGGTATTCGCCGTAAGAGTATATGGCGACGTACGTTTTCGTGATCCCGTATCTCTCCATTTCGGCCTCGTTTTCCTGTGTGGTGCCGGAACTTCTGCGATTCTGTTCGGCGGCCATCCGTCCACATCCCTTTTTGCGGTTTCGCACGCCTCTGCGGCCTGCGATTATCAGTTATCATGACCGCTCGAAGGCCTCCGCACGAGAGATCTTCCGGCGGGGATGCGGCGCGGGCCGCACCGCCGAAGGCCGACGCTCCTCCCTGCACCCGACGGGGTCGACACCGCACGCGGCCCGAGCGGCAAATGCGGCCCCCTCCTACCTGGAGACTGTCATGGATGACGATCCCGTCGAACTGGACGGCCGGCGAACAGCCGCGGGGCAGATGGGGGTCGACCATCGCCGCCACGCCCTGAAGAGAATCCAGGCCGATCAGGACGCACTGCGGCGGCGGCAGGAGGACCTGGAGGCCCAGTTGCTGACGGAACCGTCCGCCACCTGGGCCGAGGTCGCGGTGAAGGCAGAATATCTGATCCGCCTCTACGGCGCGACGCTGGACGGTGCGGACCCCCGCCGGAAGGAACTTGTCGACCGCGCCTTGGCAGACCTCGCGCGGCTCCTCGAGCAGGAGGGACCGGCAGATCCGCCGCCCGCGGGCAACCCGGGGTGACGATCTCGCCTCTCCCCTGATCGCTCAGAACATCACCACCGGAAGGCGCGTCGCGTTCCCGGCCCTGCCGGCCGATGGACCGCGGGAGGGACAAGTCGCCTCCCGACGTCCGGCCGGCTCTTGCGGAAGCCGTCACCCGCCCCATCTCACCATCCAGACAGATGGTTCATGGATGGCGAGAAGATGGCGAAGAACGGCAGGACGACCCCGCCGAAGGTGGCGGAAAGCGAGAAGATCACGATCAATCTGGGGTTCGTGGACCTGGGGCACGTCGATCTTCTGGTGCAGGAAGGCTTCTACTCCAACCGCACCGACTTCATCCGCACCGCCATCCGCAACCAGATCGACCGGCATGGCGACGTGGTCCGGCAGGCCGTCGCCCGCAAGAGCGTCGACCTCGGCCTGCGGCACTACACCCGTCTCGACCTGGAGGCGGCGCGCGACGCCGGGCAAATGCTGGACATCCGGGTTCTCGGCCTGTGCAGCATCGCAGCCGACGTCACGCCGGAGCTCGCCCGCGCCGCCATCGCCACCGTCTCCGTACTTGGTGCACTGCACGCGAGTCCCGCCGTGAAGGCGGCGATCGCCGACCGCACCGCGTAGCCTCCTCCGGCGCCGCCCCCCAGAAGGCGCCGTTCGCCCCCGACACAAGCCCTGGAAGGCTCCCCCCGATGACCAATCCCCTGCCCACGGGCATGGCCGAAGCCGCGCGCCTGACCCGCGCCGGCAAGCTGGCCGACGCGACCTCGCTCATCCGCCGGATGCTCACTGGCGAGCCGGCGTCATCGCCGCCGACGGCACAGTCGCCACCCGTCATCGACGCCGAGTACGTCACGGTGGACGCGCCGACACCGAAGCCGCAGCCGCAGCCGGCACCCTCGAACGCCGGACGCCCCGGCCGCACTCCCGGCACCGGTCTCGGCGAGACGCTGCGCCGCCTGGCGACGCAAGTGCGCGCTCACGGCGGCGGCGGCCTGAGCGGCCTCGGCGAGGCGGCGCATGGGGTGACGGAGCCGCTGCCCGAGGGCGCGTCGTTCGAGACCTTCACCTACGCCAACGCCGCCGGAACACGGAGCTACAAGCTCTACGTCCCCGCCAACCGGCCGGCGACGCCCCTGCCCCTGGTCGTCATGCTGCACGGCTGTACCCAGTCGCCCGAAGATTTCGCCGCCGGCACCCGGATGAACGCCCTGGCGGAGGAGCACGGCTGCCTCGTCGCCTATCCGGAACAACCGTCCTCGGCCAACCCCAACCGATGCTGGAACTGGTTCAACCCGCAGGACCAGCAGCGCGAGCAGGGTGAGCCGTCCATCCTCGCCGGCCTGACGCGCCAGATCCTGCGCGACCATCCGGCCGACCCGAGCCGGGTCTACGTCGCCGGCCTGTCGGCGGGCGGTGCGACGGCGGCGGTGCTGGCGGCGGCCTATCCCGACCTGTTCGCCGCCGCAGGTGTCCATTCGGGCCTGCCGGTCGGAGCCGCCCGCGACATTCCCTCCGCCTTCGCCGCCATGCGCCAGGGTGGTGGCTCGGACGCGCAGACGATCCTCGCCATCCCGACCATCGTCTTCCACGGCGACACGGATTCGACGGTCAATGCGTCCAACGGCGATGCCGTCGCGGCGCAATCCACGGCCTCCACCGCCGGCGCGCGGGCGACGAAGCACCGGGGCGAGACGAGCGGCGGCCACGCCTACAGCCGCGTCGTTCACACCGCCCCGTCGGGAGCCACGGTGTGCGAGCATTGGACCATCCACGGCGCCGGCCACGCCTGGGCCGGAGGCAGCCCGTCAGGCACCTACACCGACCCGCGCGGCCCCGACGCCAGCCGCGAAATGCTCCGCTTCTTCCTCGACCACGGCCGGGCGCCACAGCCCGACGGCCGGCGCGATCCCCAGGCCTGACAAGCCCGCCGCAAGACCTTCGTAGCCCCGGCCTCCACGGTCCGACGTGCCGGCGTTTCGATCGCCCCGGTGCAGGGGGTGACCGCCGTCCTGGGCCACGTCCTCAAACTGGGTGTCGATGACACATGCGCCCTGCCTGGCGGCCGGGAGAGCGATCAGCCCTGGACGATCAGCCGATATCCGACCCCTGGCTCCGTCCACACGAAGCGGGGGGCGTTGGGGTCGTCGCCCAGTTTCTGGCGCAGGTGGCCGATGTGGACGCGGAGGTACTGGGTCTCCTTCACATAGGCCTGGCCCCACACCTCGCGCAGGAGCAGGTCGTGGGTCAGCACTTTGCCGGCGTTGCGGGCGAGCAGGCGCAGGAGGTCGAACTCCTTGCGGGTCAGCTTGACCTCCACCCCGTCGGCCCACACGCGGCGGCCGGGGAAGTCGATGCGCAGCGGGCCGCTCTCGAAGGCGGTGGCGTCGGCCGGGCCCGCCGCCGCCGGGCGCGTCCGCAGCAGCACGCGCACCCGGGCGATCAGTTCGGCGACGCCGAAGGGCTTGGTGACGTAGTCGTTGGCGCCGCTTTCCAGCGCTTCCACCTTGTCCATCTCGCCGGCCCGCACCGACAGGACCAGGATCGGCACCTCGCTCCATTCGCGCACGGCGCGGATCACGCTCTGGCCGTCCATGTCGGGCAGGCCGAGGTCGAGCACCACGAGGTCGGGCTGTTCCGTCGCCGCCTTGCGGACGGCGTCCTCGCCGCGCGGCGCCTCCACGACCTCGTAGCCGTGGGCGGTCAGGCTGATGCGCAGGAACTTGCGGATCTGCGCCTCGTCGTCCACCACGAGGATCTTCGCCGTCTCCGCCCGCGTCATCGTCCGCTCTCTCCTGGGTCCTGCGCCGCCACAGCCTCGGGCTCGCCGTCGCTCGCGTCAAGGACCGGCGGCGCGCCGAGCGGCAGGCGCAGGACGATGGCGGCGCCGCGCTGGCCGCGGCCTTCCTCCGCCGTGATGGTGCCGCCGTGCGCCTCGATCAGCCCGCGGCAGATGGACAGGCCGAGCCCGGTGCCGGCGGTGCGGCTGTCGCGCGCCTTGACGCGGTAGAACATGTCGAACACCAGGTCCCGCTCGTCGGGCGGGATGCCGGGGCCGTCGTCTTCCACCCGCAGCTCCAGCACGCCGTCGCGCGGGGCGGCCTCGACGACGATGAGCCCGTTGGCCGGCGAATACTTGGCGGCGTTGTCGAGCACGTTGACCAGCACCTGCTCGATCAGCACCGGATCGACCCACAGGAGCGGCGTCTCGGCGGCGACGTCGACGGTGACGCGGAAGGGCTCCAGCACGTCGCGCAGGCGCTGCACCGCCCGGCCGACCACGTCGTGCAGGTCGGTCCAGTCGCGCCGGGGCTGCATGGCGCCGTAGCCGAGGCGCGTCATGTCGAGCAGGTTCTGCACGAAGCGGTTGAGGCGGTTGGCCTCCTCCAGCACGGTGCCGACCAGGTCCTTGCGGTCCGCGGGCGAGACCAGGTCGCCGACCTCCGACAGCGTCGTCGCCGAACCGATGATGGAGACGAGCGGCGTGCGCAGGTCGTGGGAAATGGACGACAGCAGGGCGGACCGCAGGGTCTCCGTCTCCGACAGCAGGCGCGCGTCCTCGATGTCGGCGGCGAGCTGGGCGCGTTCGATGGCGACGGCCGACTGGTCGGCGACGGCGCCCAGTAGCCGCTGCTGTTCCGGCGACAGGGCCTTGCCCGGCTTGTCGAAGGCGACGCCGAGCAGCCCGATGACGCCGCGCCCGGTGCGCAGGGGCATGAACAGGTAGCCGGCGGCCGGCAGGGTGTCGGTGCCCCAGCCGGCCGGCCGCTCGTTCTTCCACGCCCATTCGGCCGCCGCCCAGTCGGTGTCGGACATACGGTCTTCCGGCGGGTAGCCGGCGGCGATGGCGAGGTCGGGGTGCTTCGGCTCGCGCGGCATGAGCACCAGGGACCGCGCCGTCAGCGTCGACGACACGTGATGCACCGCCGCCCACAGCACGTCGTCCAGGCCGGCGGCGGCCGCCACCTTGCGGCTGAACTCGTAGAGGTTGGCGTTCCGCCGGGCGGTCTGGCGGATGGAGTCGAGCTGCGCCCGCACGCGCCCGGCCAGGTTTCCCGTGATGACGGCGACCAGCACGAAGAACAGCAGGGTCAGGATGTCGGCCTGGTGATAGACGCTGAAGGTCAGGTAGGGCGCGGTGAAGAAGTAGTTGTAGACGGCGAGGCTGAGGCCGACGGCATAGAGCGCCGGCCACAGGCCGAAGCGCACGGCCATGAGCAGGACCGCCGTGAGGAACACGAGCGACAGGTTCGGCAGCGGCAGCACCAGCTCCACCAGCCGGGCGACGCCGCCGGCGACCGCCACCGCCGCCGTCGCCCAGGCGAAGCCGCGCAAGGTGCGGCGGCGGTCGCTCTCCTCCTGGGTCCGCAGGGCGCGGACGGGCGCCGCCTTGGCATCGGTGCCGACGACGGTGACCTCGAAGTCGCGGCCGAGACGCAGTAGCCCGTGCGGCACCGAGCGCACGAACCACCGCTGCCAGGCCGCCCGCCGCTCCCGCCCGACCAGGATGCGGGTGACGTTGCGGCTGCGGGCATAGGCGATCAGGTCGCGGGCGACCAGCGGCCCGCCCTGCAGGGTGACCACCTCCGCCCCCAGGCGCTGGGCGAGGCGCAGGGTGTCGTCGAGGCGGGTGCGGGCATCCTCGTCCAGGCGGTCGTCGGCCTGTGTCTCCACGTGCACGGCGATCCACGGGATGCGGGCGCGCTCGGCCATGCGGCGGGCGGTGCGGACGAGGGCGGGGCCGCCCGCGCCGTCGTCGAGGCAGACCATGAGCCGGTCGCGCGTCGGCCAGGGCCCCGGCACCGCGTGCGCCCGCATGTAGGCGAGCATCTCGGTGTCGACCCGCTCGGCGGCGGTGCGCATGGCGAGTTCGCGCAGGGCGGTCAGGTTGCCGCGCGAGAAGAAGTGGTGCACCGCCCGCCGCGCCTGCTCGGGCACGTAGACCTTGCCCTCCGACAGGCGCTGGATGAGGGCGTCGGGCGGCAGGTCGACCAGCTCGATCTCGTCGGCCATCTCCAGCACCTTGTCGGGCAGCGTCTCGCGCACGCGCACCTTGGCGATGCGCTCGACGATGTCGTTCAGGCTCTCCAGGTGCTGGATGTTGAGGGTGGTGTAGACGTCGATGCCGGCGTCGAGGATCTCCTCCACGTCCTGCCAGCGCTTGATGTGGCGCGAGCCCTGCACGTTGGTGTGCGCCAGCTCGTCGACCAGGGCGAGCGTCGGGCGGCGCTGCAGCAGGGCGTCGAGGTCCATCTCGGTGAACACCCGGCCGCGGTAGCCGATGCGCTTGCGCGGCAGGATGACGAGGCCGCGCAGCAGGGCCTCCGTCTCCTGGCGGCCGTGGGTTTCCACCACGGCCGCCAGCACGTCGGTCCCTTCCTTGCGCCGCTCGTGGGCGGCCTGGAGCATGGCGTAGGTCTTGCCGACCCCGGGCGCGGCACCGAGGAAGATCTTCAGGCGCCCGCGGTTTTCCTTGCGGACTTCCGTCAGCAGGGCCTCGGGTTCCGGGCGGGCGGTGTCGTCGGTCATGGCCTCTCGTCCACAGGGCGCGCAGACGATCCCACAGGCTCTCGACCATGGTCCAGCGTCCTCATCGCGGCGGCGCCCCTCCCGCCAGGGCGTCGAGCGCCATGTTCAGCGCCAGCACGTTGACCCGCGGCTCGCCGAGGAGGCCGAGGGTGCGGCCTTCGACGTGCTTCGCCACCAGGGCGTGGACGGCGGTTTCCGGCAGGCCGCGGGCGGCGGCGACGCGGCTCACCTGATAGCGGGCCGCTTCGGGCGAGACGTGCGGGTCGAGGCCGGAGCCCGAGCCGGTCACGAGGTCCACCGGCACCGCCGCGGCGCCGGAGCCGGCGGCGGCGCGGGCGGCCTCCGTCCGCTCGGTCACGGCGGCGACGAGGGTGCGGCTGGTGGCGCCCAGGTTGGAGGCGCCGGAGGAAGCGGCGTCATAGCCGTCGCCGGCATAAGACGGCCGTCCATGGAAGTACTCGGGCCGGGTGAAGCTCTGTCCGAGCAGCGCCGACCCCAGCACCGTCCCGTCGTCGCGTTCGATCAGGCTGCCGGTCGCCTGCTCGGGGAACAGGGTCTGGCCGAGGCCGGTCATGGCCAAAGGGTAGCCGATGCCGAGGACGGCGGTGAAACCGAGGTAGAGGGCGCCGTAGCGCAGGGTCTTGACGAGCATGGTGGTGTCTCCGTGGTCCTCAGACGAGGCCGAGGCCGGACAGGGCGAGGTCGATGGCCTTGATGCCGACAAAGGGCACGATCAGGCCGCCGAGGCCGTAGACCAGCAGGTTGCGGCGGAGCAGCGACGCAGCCGAGGCGGGGCGATAGGCGACGCCCTTCAGGGCCAGCGGGATCAGCGCGACGATGATGAGCGCGTTGAAGATCACCGCCGACAGGATGGCGCTCTCCGGGCTCGCCAGCCCCATGACATTGAGTGCCTGGAGCTGCGGGTAGGCCGCCACGAACAGGGCCGGGATGATGGCGAAATACTTCGCCACGTCGTTGGCGATGGAGAAGGTGGTCAGCGCGCCGCGGCTGATGAGCAGCTGCTTGCCCACCATCACCACCTCGATCAACTTGGCCGGGTCGCTGTCGAGGTCGACCAGATTGCCCGCCTCGCGCGCCGCCGGCGTGCCGTCGTTCATGGCGATGCCGATGTCGGCCTGGGCGAGCGCGGGGGCGTCGTTGGAGCCGTCGCCGCACATGGCGACCAGGCGGCCGTCCTGCTGCTCCTTGCGGATCAGCTCCAGCTTCTTCTCGGGCGTCGCCTCGGCGAGGAAGTCGTCGACGCCGGCCTCGGCGGCGATGGCGGCGGCGGTCAGCGGGTTGTCGCCGGTGACCATGACGGTGCGGATGCCCATGGCGCGCAACTGGGCGAAGCGCTCGCGGATGCCCGGCTTGACGATGTCCTTCAGGTAGACCACGCCGAGCAGGCGGCCGTTCTCCGCCACCACCAGGGGCGTGCCGCCGGCCTTGGCGACGCGCTCCACCTCGCGCCGGCACTGTTCGGCGAGGCGCGACTGCCGGGTGCCGTCGCTGACGATGACCGCGTGGCCGGGCAGGGCGGCGGCCACCGGCTCGGGCTGCGCCACGACGTGCTGCAGGATGGCGTCGACGGCGCCCTTGCGGATGACGGTGCCGTCCGTCAGGTCGCAGCCGCTCATGCGGGTCTGGGCGGTGAAGGGCACGAACGTCGCCACCCGCGCCCGTTCGGGGCTCATGTGGTACTTGCGCTTGGCGAGGTCGACGATGGACTTGCCTTCCGGCGTCTCGTCGGCGAGCGAGGCCAGCATGGCGGCGGCGGCCAGCTCGCGCTCGCCGACGCCGGCCAGCGGGATCAGCTCGTCGGCCATGCGGTTGCCGTAGGTGATGGTGCCGGTCTTGTCGAGCAGCAGCACGTCGACGTCGCCGGCCGCCTCGACGGCGCGGCCCGACTTGGCGATGACGTTGGACTTCACCAGGCGGTCCATGCCGGCGATGCCGATGGCCGACAACAGCCCGCCGATGGTGGTCGGGATCAGCGTCACCAGCAGCGCCAGCAGGAAGGCGACGGGGATGGTGGCGCCGGCGTATTGCGCGAAGGGCTCCAGCGTCGCCACCACCATGACGAAGATCAGGCTCATGCCGACCAGCAGGATGGTGAGCGCCACCTCGTTGGGGGTCTTCTGGCGCTGGGCGCCTTCGACCAGACCGATCATGCGGTCGAGGAAGCTCTCGCCCGGCTTCTGGGTGACCTTCACCTTGATGACGTCGGACACCACGCGGGTGCCGCCGGTGACGGCCGAGCGGTCGCCGCCGCTCTCGCGGATGACGGGCGCGGACTCGCCGGTGATGGCGCTTTCGTCCACCGAGGCGATGCCGGCCACCACCTCGCCGTCGGCCGGGATGACGTCGCCGGTTTCGCACAGGACGATGTCGCCCGGCTTGAGGCTGGCGCCGGAGACCTCGTCCCAGCCTTCGGCCGCGAGGGTCGCCAGCTTCTTGGCTGGCGTGTCGGTACGGGTGGCGCGCAGACTGTCGGCACGCGCCTTGCCGCGGCCCTCGGCCAGGGCCTCGGCGAAATTGGCGAACAGCACGGTGAACCACAGCCAGGCGGCGATCTGCGCCACCGTGGCGGGGTCGCCGTAGGCCGCCCCGGTGAAGGGGGCGGCGACGGCGAGGCCGGTCGCCACCACGGCGACGACGGCGGTCACGCAGATGACCGGGTTGCGGACCAGCGCCCGGGGGTCGAGCTTGACCACCGACTGGCGCAGCGCCGGACCGACCAGGGCCGGGTCCAGAAGGCGCGTATCCTTGGGGCGATGCTTGGACATCGTAGTCTCTCTTGCTCGGGCGGCGTCAGTAGGCGAGGCCGCCGGTCATGGCGAAGTGCTCGGCGAGCGGACCCAGGGCGAGCGCCGGGAAGAACGTCAGGCCGCCGACGATGACGATCACGCCGATCAGCAGGCCGACGAACAGCGGACCGTGGGTCGGGAAGGTGCCGGCCGTCTCGGCGTGGACCTTCTTGCCGACCAGCGAGCCGGCGACGGCCAGCATGGGCACGATGATCGCGAAGCGGCCGAGCAGCATGGCGATGCCGAGCATGGTGTTCTGGTAGAGCGTCCCTGCCCCGAAGCCGGCGAAGGCCGAGCCGTTGTTGCCGGTGGCCGAGCTGTAGGCGTAGAGGATCTCCGACAGCCCGTGCGGGCCGGCATCCTGCACGCTCGCAACGCCCGCCGGCAGCACCGCCGACAGTGCGCCGAGCACCAGGACGCCGAGGGGGATCGACAGCAGGGCCAGCACGCCCAGCTTGACCTCCTTGGCCTCGATCTTCTTGCCGAGGTATTCCGGCGTGCGGCCGACCATGAGCCCGGCGAGGAACACCGCCAGCACGACGTAGAGCAGCATGCCGTAGAAGCCGGCGCCGACACCGCCGAACACGATCTCGCCCAACTGCATGAGGAACATGGGCACCATGCCGCCGACCGGCGTGAAGCTGTCGTGCATGGCGTTGACCGACCCGTTGGACGCGGCCGTGGTGGTCACCGCCCAGAGCGCCGAATTGACGACGCCGAAGCGGACCTCCTTGCCTTCCATGTTGCCGGCACTCTGGTCCACCGGCAGGGCGGCGATCAGGTCGTTGCCGGCGCGCTCCGCCCCGTAGGTCACGCCGAGGGCGACGAGGAACATCACGCCCATGGCGGCGAAGATGGCGCGGCCCTGGCGGTTGTCCTTCGCCATGCGGCCGTAGAGGAAGCAGAAGGCCGCAGGGATGATCAGGATGGACACCACCTGCACCAGGTTCGACAGCGGCGTCGGGTTCTCGTAGGGATAGGCGGAGTTGACGCCGAAGAAGCCGCCGCCGTTGGTGCCGAGCTGCTTGATGGCGATCTGGCTGGCCGCCGGCCCCTGGGCGATGAGCTGCTGCCCGCCTTCCAGCGTCGTCGCCGGAACGTAGGCCATGAGGTTCTGCGGCACGCCCTGCCAGATCAGGATCAGCGTGACCACGATCGCCAGCGGCAGCAGCACGTAGAGGACGCTGCGCGTCAGGTCGACGGTGAAGTTGCCGACGCCGCGCCCCGACCGGCGCACGAAGCCGCGGATGACAGCGACGGCGACGGCCATGCCGGTGCCGGCGGAGACGAAGTTCTGCGTCGTCAGACCGGCCATCTGGCTGAAGTAGCTGAGCGCCGCCTCGCCGGAATAGGCCTGCCAGTTGGTGTTGGTCATGAAGCTGACCGCCGTGTTGAACGCGAGGTCGGCGTTCATGGGCGCGAGGCCCTGCGGGTTGAACGGCAGCAGGTGCTGCAGGCGCAGGATGGCGAACAGCACCAGGAAGCCGGTCAGGTTGAAGGCCAGCACCGCGAAGGCGTAGGCCGTCCAGTGCTGGTCGGCGTCGGGCCGCGTGCCGGTCAGGCGGCACACCGCCGTTTCGACGGGGGCGAACAGCGGCGAAAGCAGCGTCCGCTCACCCTGGTAGACACGTGCCATGTAGCGCCCGAGCGGCGGCGCCAGGGCGGCGATCAGGACGACGAAGAGGGCGAGCTGGACGAGGTCGGTCATGGGCATGGGACCGGCTCCGTCAGAACTTCTCGGGCCGCAGCAGCGCGAAGCCGAGATAGGCCACCAGCGCCAGCGCGACCGTCAGGCCGAGGATGTGGGTGAAGTCCATGGGGCGCGGCTCCGGTCACAGGCGGTCGAGCGCCGGCACGGCGGCCGCGCACAGACCGAAGACCCCGAGCGCGAGCGCCAGGTACAGAATGTCGAGCATGGAAACCTCCTTCGTTGCTCGTGTCGAAGGAGGATGCTGCGGAAGGCCGTAAAGGCGCGATCTGGCGCAGGCGGCGGCGGCGTAAAGTTTCCGCGAATTCTTTATGTGGACGTTATGTGGTGCGGCCAGGGGGACCCTGTGTCAGCCGGTCCTCATCGGGTGCCGGACGCTCGGCGGCAGCGACAATGGATCGCCGCGCCGGTGACGGCGGCCGGGGTCGCGACGACGCCGCTGGCGGCGGCGCGCATGAACGGCCATCCCGGGCGTGCTGATGGCACCGCGGCCGGCGCAGCCCTTGGAACCGGCCGCCCTGGCTGCCGTCACTGCATGTAGCGCTCCGACGTCCCGAGCATTTCGCCGAGGCCGATCGCGTCGTTCAGCTCGTCGAAATCGGCCATGCGGTCGCGGAAGGGGGCGTTGCTGCCGTGCTGCTTCAGGCTGGCGAAGTAGGCGCGCGCCTGGCGCAGCATGGCGCGGGCGAGGCCGCCGGGGAAGATGACGATGCGGAAGCCGAGGGCGGCGAGGTCGTCGGCGGCGGACACCGGCGTGTGGCCGCCTTCCACCATGTTGGCGATGAGCGGCACCCGATCGCCGAAGGTGCGGCCGATGGTTTCCTGCTGGGTGCGGTCGCGCGGCGCCTCGACGAACAGGATGTCGGCGCCGGCCTCCACGTAGCGCGCGGCGCGCTCCATGGCGGCGTCGAAACCGTCCACCGCAATGGCGTCGGTGCGGGCGCAGATCAGGGTGTCGGCGGAGTGGCGGGCGTCGGCGGCGGCCTTGATCTTGCCGACCATCTCGGCCGTGGAGATCAGGCTCTTGCCGGTCAGGTGGCCGCAGCGCTTGGGAAAGGTCTGGTCCTCCAGCTGGATCGCCGAGGCGCCGGCGCGCTCGAAGGTGCGCATGGTGCGCTGGACGTTGAGCGCGTTGCCGAAGCCGGTGTCGGCGTCGACGATCAGCGGCGTTTCCACCCGGTCGCGGATGAGCGCCACCGTATCGGCCACCTCCGACACCGACACGAGGCCGAGGTCGGGGCGCCCGAGGCGGGTGTAGGCGATGCTGGCGCCCGACAGGTACAGGCATTCGAAGCCCGCCTCGGCGGCGAGGGCGGCGGTGAAGGCGTCGTAGACGCCGGGCGCGACCAGGGCGGAGCGGCGGCCGTCGAGAAGCGGCATGAGGCTCGGCATGGGCGGGTGGTCCTCCTTGTTCGTCATGACGCGCCGCACCTTGGGCGGCGCCGGCGTCAGGTCGACCAGACGTCCTTGCCGTCGCGGGTGCGGCGTTCGAAGGACATCTGGTGCTCGTAGGTGTCGGGCCTGTAGAGGCCGGTGATGTACTCCACCCGCCGGCCGGTCTTGTCCCAGACCACGCGGCGGATGCACAGCAGCGCCTCGCCGGGGTCGGTCTCCAGCAGGCGGGCGACGTCGGGGGCGGCGAGCTTGGCGGTGATCGCCTGCTCGGCGCGGTCGATGCGGGCGCCGGCGCGCTCCAGCAGGCGCAGCAGCGGTTGCGAGGTCAGGTCGTGGCGGTCGAAGGTGCGGCCCAGATCCTCCGGCACCCAGGTGGTGAGGTGGGAGAACGGCCGGCCCTGGTGGCTGCGCACGCGCACCACCTTCTGCACCAGCGTGCCGGGCGCGAGGTCGAGGGCGGCGGCGACGTCGGGCGGGGCGGCAACGTAGACCAGGCTCTCGACCCGCACCTCGGTCTTCAGGCCCATGGCGATGAGGTTCTCGATGGAGCCCGAGATGCTCGCCTGCACCGGGCTGTCGCGGAAGCCGGGCCGCGGGAAGGTGCCGCGGCCGCGGTGACGCTCCACCAGCCCCTCGCGCTCCAGCCGCTCCATGGCCTTGCGGATGGTGATGCGCGACACGTCGAACTGGTCGCACAGCTGCATCTCGTTGGGCAGGGCGGTGGTGTCGTCGTACAGGCCTTCCAGGATCTGCTGGCGCAGCACCAGGTAGACCTGATGGTGCTTCGGAAACGGGTTCCGGTCGTCGCCGGAGGAGTGGCCGGTGTGGTCGCGCACGTCTCGCCCCCATGAGTGCATTCGTCATACCTTTAGAACAAATTCGGCGACCGCCGTCCACCGGCACACACCGCCAGAGGCTTCATCCGGACGGGATCGGCAGCGCCCCTCGCGCCGGATTTGTCATATTGACATGACAAAATGACTATGCGTGAATGGTGCCAATGAAGCAAGACAAAGTCTCATTCTCCGGGAGGAACGACATGACCGCGAAGTACGGGTTCCTGAACCGCCTGCGCGGCGCCGCCGTGGCCGCCGCCGCCACCGTCGCCGCCCTGGGCGCCGCCGCCCCCGCGGGCGCCACCGAGTGGCCGACCGATCCCATCTCCATCGTGGTGCCCTTCAATGCCGGCGGCAGCGCCGACCGCATGGCGCGCGGCCTCGCCGAGCACCTGAGCCCGCGCCTCGGTGTGCCGGTGACGGTGGAGAACCGCCCGGGCGGCGCCGGCGCGCTGGGCGCCACCTACTTCCAGCAGCAGGCGGCCGACGGCCAGACCCTGCTGGTGATGCAGGCGACGCCCTACCTCGCCAGCGCCATCCTGGTGGGCGGCGCGCCGGTGAAATGGGAGGATTTCCACCTCCTGAACGCCCAGTGGAACGACTACGGCATCGTCGCCGTCAACACCGACAGCCCCTACCAGTCCTTCGAGGACCTGGTGGCGGCCATGAAGGAGCCGGGCAAGGTCAGCTCCGGCATCATCGTCGGCAACGGCGGGCACATCCAGACGCTGGTGGTGATGGACGAACTCGGCATCCCCACCGACAACGTCCGCTTCGTCACCTACAACGGCGGCGCGCCCCTGCGGGCGGCGCTGGCCGGCAATCAGGTCGACTTCGAGATCCTCGCCGCCGAGGCCGCCAACGCCATCCGCGACCGCATCCGCGTGCTGGCCGTGGTCGCCAAGGAGGACAAGGGCGACTGGAAGGCGCCGCCGCTCAACGAGGTGATGACCAAGCTCGGCGCCGACCCCGTTCCGCTCATGGGCGGCAACGTCACCGGCCTGCTCGCCCACACGGCCCTGAAGACCGAACACCCCGAGCGTTACAAGAAGCTCCTCGACGCCTACCGCGCCACCGTGGAAAGCGCCGAATACCAGAAGTGGGCCGCCGAAGCCTCCATGGGCGCCGACTGGGTCGGCCCGGAGGAGAGCCAGGCCATGGTCGACGAAGCCTACCAGACGCAGACCGGCTACGCCGAGATGCTGAAGTAAGCCGCCGCCGTTTCCCCCGCACCCGCCGGCCGCCGCCCCTGTCCGGGCAGGCGGCCGGCCGAGCGTCCCGGAGGTCGCCATGGACCGCACCGCCACCCCGACCCGCCGCCCGGCCTGGCCGGTCGGCGCCGTCGTCTTCACCCTCGCCGTCGCCGGCGCCTTCGCGTGGTATGCCGTTGACGTGTCGCTGAAGGCGCGCGGCCCGACCGACTGGATGATGATCGTCCCGGCCGCGGCCATCGGCATCATCGCCCTGCTGGTTTGCATCGTCGAGGACGTGCGCGCCCATCGTGCCGTCCCCGCCCCCGACGACGAGGTGCCGGCGGCCGGCGACGAGACCCACCCGCTGCGCTCCATCGCCTTCATGGCGCTGCTGGCGGCCTATGTCGCCGCCATCCCGTGGACCGGCTTCGACGTCGGCACCTTCCTGTTCCTGGCCGCTGCGCTGGTGGTCCAGGGCGAGCGGTCGTGGTGGCGCTGCCTGCTGTTCGCCGCCCTGGTGACCGTGCCGGTCGTCTACGTCTTCGTGCATCTGCTGCAGGTGCGCCTCGCCACCCTGATCCTGTGACGCGGGCACCGGAGGGTCCTTCCCCATGATCGATTTCGCCGCCACCCTGTCGGCCGTGCAGTTGCTCAACGATCCCATGGCCTGGCTGGTGGTGCCGCCGGGCCTGCTGATCGGCCTGATCTTCGGCGCCATTCCGGGGCTGTCCATCTCCATCGCCATGGCGGTCTTCCTGCCGGTGACGCTGTACATGGACTTCCTGCCGGCCATCCTGTTCCTGACCGCCATCTTCACCGGCGGCGGCTTCGGCGGCGCCATCCCGGCCATCCTGATGGGCATTCCCGGCACGTCGTCGGCGGTGTCGACCGCCTTCGACGGCTATCCCATGTCCGTGCAGGGCCGCCATTCCGAGGCGCTCGGCCTCGGGCTCATGGCCTCGGTAGTCGGCACGCTGATCGGCTACGTCGCCCTGTTCCTGGCCGTCGACACGGTGGCCGACCTGGTGCTGAGCCTCGGCCCGACGGAAATGCTGGTGGTCGCGCTGTGGGGGCTGACGCTCATCGCCGTGCTCAACACCGCGAGTGTCGCCAAGGGCGTGGCGGCGGGCATCCTCGGCCTGCTGGTCAGCACCATCGGCTACAGCGACGCCGGCCAGATGCGCGGCACCTTCGGCAGCATGTACCTGCTTGACGGCGTGCCCGAGATCGCCGTGCTGATCGGCCTGTTCGCGGCGTCGGAGCTGTTCAACCTGGTCGGCCGCGATTACATCGTGCGCGACGAGGCCCTGCGCGTGGTGCGCCTGCGCGCCATCCTGGGCGGCATGGCGGCGACGGTGCGCCGGCCCGTCGGCCTGCTGCGCGGCGCCCTGCTCGGCACCGCCATCGGCACCGTGCCGGGCGTGGGCGCGAGCGTCGCCAACCTCGCCTCCTATGCCGTCGCCAAGCGCCGCGCCGCCGATCCCGACAGCTTCGGCAAGGGCAATCCGGACGGCGTCGTCGCCTCGGAATCGGCCAACAGCAGTTCCGAGGGCGGGTCCATGGTCACCCTGCTCGCCCTCGGCCTACCGGGCGGCGCCGGCACCGCCGTGCTGCTCGGCGCCTTCGCCATGCACAACGTCACCGGGGGCCCGCGCTTCATCACCGAGAACAAGGACATCGTCTACGCCCTGATCTTCGGCAACATGATCCAGGCGGTCGGGCTGCTGTTCGTGGGCGCCGCCTTCGTGTTCGCCGCCGGCGCCATCGTCAAGGTGCCGCTGCGCCTGCTGTCGCCGGTGGTGATGGTGCTGTCGGTGGTCGGCGCCTACGCCATCACCGGCAACATGGTGGGGCCGGTCACCGTGGTCGCGTCCGGCATCGTCGGCTGGTTCATGCGGCGCTACGGCTTCCCCGTCGCCGCCACCGTGGTCGGCCTGCTGGTCGGCGGCATGGCCGAGGGCGAGTTGGTGCGCAGCTACCAGATCAGCGGCGGCGACATCTCCTTCGTCACCGGGCGGCCGATCACGCTGGTGCTCATCGCGCTGCTGGTCGCCTCCACCCTGCCCCGCCTGATCGAGACGCTGCGCCGCCGCCGCAAGAGCGCCGCCTCATCCTCTCCCGCCGACGCCTGACGACGGAGCCGCATCCATGCCGCGCACCATGCTCGACAAGATCTGGGACGACCACGTGGTCGCCTCCGACGGCGACCAGGACCTGCTGCTGGTCGACCGCCACTTCGTCCACGAGGGCTCGTTCCACGCGTTCGGCAAGCTGAAGGCGCGCGGTGGCCGGGTGCGGCGGCCGCAGGCGACCTTCGCCATCGCCGACCACTACGTCCCCTCCGACCACGCCGCCGGCGCCCGCGACCCCGAGGTCGCCACCATGATCACCCTGCTCGACCGCAACGCCGCCGAGAACGGCCTCGCGCTGTTCGGCATGGGCGATCCGCGCCAGGGCATCGTGCACGTCGCCGCACCCGAGCAGGGCCTGACCCTGCCCGGCACCATCATCGTCTGCGGCGACTCCCATACCGCCACCCACGGCGCCTTCGGGGCCTTCGCCTTCGGCATCGGCGCGTCCGAGGTGGCGCACGTGCTGGCGACCCAGACCCTGTGGCAGCGCCGGCCGAAGACCATGCGCGTCACCGTCGAGGGCCGCCTGCCCGCCGGCGTCACCGCCAAGGACCTGGCGCTGCACGTCATCGGCACCATCGGCACCGGCGGCGCCACCGGCCACGCCGTGGAATACGCCGGCAAGGCGGTCGCGGCGCTGTCCATGGAAGGCCGCATGACGCTCTGCAACATGACCATCGAGGCCGGCGCCCGGTCCGGCATGGTGGCGCCGGACGAAACCACCTTCGCGTGGCTGCAGGGCCGCCCCTATGCCCCCGCCGGCGCCGAGTGGGAGGCCGCCGTGGCGTGGTGGCGCTCCCTGCCGTCCGACCCCGACGCCGCCTTCGACCGCGAGGTGACGCTCGACGCCTCCACCCTCGCGCCCATGGTCACCTGGGGCACCAGCCCCGAGCAGGTGGCGCCGGTGGACGGGCGCGTGCCCTACGACGCCGACGGCCGCTTCGCCGACGCACTTGGGTACATGGGGCTGACGGCGGGCGCCGCCGTGGCGGGGACGCCGGTCGACGTCGCCTTCATCGGCTCGTGCACCAACTCCCGCCTCGACGACCTGCGCCAGGCGGCCGCCGTGCTGCGCGGCCGGCGGGTGAGCGTGCGCACCCTGATCGTTCCCGGCTCCACCGCCGTGAAGGCCGCGGCCGAGGCGGAAGGGCTCGCCGAGGTGTTCCGGGCCGCCGGGGCCGAATGGCGCGACAGCGGCTGTTCCATGTGCGTCGCCATGAACGGCGACATGGTGGGGCCGGGTCAGCGCTGCGCCTCCACCAGCAACCGCAACTTCCCCGGCCGCCAGGGCAAGGGCGCCCGCACCCACCTCATGAGCCCGGCCATGGCCGCCGCCGCTGCCGTCACCGGGCGCATCACCGACGTCCGCACCTTTCTGCCGCAGGAGGCGTCCGCATGACCCCCTTCGTCCGCGAGACCGGCCGCGCCGTCGTGCTGCCCGTCGACAACGTCGACACCGACCAGATCATCCCCGCCCGCTTCCTGCGCAAACCGCGCGGCGGCGACGCCGGCTACGGCGATTACCTGCTGCACGACCTGCGCCGCGACGCCGACGGCGCCCCGAAGCCCGACTTCCCGCTCAATGCGCCGGGCCCGGCGCCGCTGGTGCTGGTGGCCGGCGACAACTTCGGCTGCGGCTCGTCGCGCGAGGGGGCGGTCTACGCCCTGGTGGACGCCGGCATCCGCGTGGTCGTGTCGACCCGCATCGCCGACATCTTCCGCAACAATGCCGTTCGCAACGGCCTCGTGCCGGTGGAACTGTCCGCAGCCGACCACGCCGCCCTGACCGACGTGCTCGCGCGGGAGCCCGATGCCGCGGTCACCGTCGACCTGGAACAGGGCGTCCTGACGGCCGGCGCCCTGCGCCTTCCGGTCGCCCTGGATGCCGGCAGCCGCCGACGCCTGCTGTGCGGCCTCGACGACATCGGCGAAACGGAAGCCCGGCTGGCGGAGATCGACCAGGCGGAGCGGCGCTACACCGTGCGGCGCCCGTGGACGGCGGTGTCCGGCGGCCGATGAGGACGGGAGGCTGAAGCGGCGTCGATCGAGCCTTATACCGTCAGCGCAACCTGGTGGAACGGTTTTTCAACAAACTCAAGCCGTTCCGCAAGATCACCACCCGCCAAGAGCAGATCGCCGGAAACTATGATGCGAAGACCGCGAAGGGCTTCGGACAGTCCGTGGGCGGCCGGGCCCAGACAGATCAGGAGGTTCCGGCAGCTGACCAGGTGGAGGCGGGAGAACGGCCGGCATTTCCGGTCGCGACAGGCGATCGACGGGGTTCATGGCCGCTGCAGCGGCGCTCCGCCGACGGTGGGGGCGGTCCCCTCCAGGGAGGACACCGCCGGCCCGGTTTCGAACGAAGCCTTTGGCTGAAGCGACGCCGATGCGACGGCCGAACCACCACCGCGTCTTCGTTCTGATTAACGCAGGGTGACGAGAAGCCGAGCCACAAGACCCGTGGCCCACGGCCTCATACGGGTACAAGATGCCAAGGCCGCCTGAGCAAAAAACAGGTCCGAGACAATACGTTGAGGAGCGAGCCGCTTTGGCGCCAGAGACATTCATCTCCTACGACTTCGCCCCGTACCATGTCCTGCTGGCCGCCATAGGGACTGCAATTTTCGTGGCCTACTGGGTGCCGCGACTGTTGATCAACAGGTCCCCGCCCAACGCCGCTCTCCTCATGATCATGGGCTGCCTGGCCTATGCGGTCATCCCCGGCATGCCGGCGGCCGCCGACCCGACGGCGGCACCGCACCTCTGGGAACTGACCAGCGAGCTGGTGGTGATCATCGTGCTGTTCGCCACCGGTTTGCGCATCGACAACATCAGAAGCTACCGCCTCTGGCGACCGACGGTGCGCCTTCTTCTGGTGGCCATGCCTCTCACCATCGCGGCGGTCGCCACCGTGGCGTGGGGCCTCGCCGGCATGACGGTGGCCGGCGCGCTGCTTCTCGGTGCCGTTCTCGCCCCCACCGACCCGGTGCTCGCCGGCGACGTGCAGGTGGGCCCTCCGCTGGAAGGCAACGAGCACCCCGTGCGCTTCACCCTGACGGCGGAGGCCGGCCTGAACGACGGGCTCGCCTTCCCCTTCGTGCACCTGGGCATTCTCGTCGCGGCGCTCGGCGGGGATCCGTCGGGATGGCTCTCGGACTGGGTCCTGCGCGACCTCCTCTATCGCATCTCCGTCGGCGTGGCGCTGGGCGCCGGCGTGGGATGGCTGCTCGGCAGGAGCCTGTTCTCGCCCTGGGGTGCCCGCGCCATCGAGAAAAGCGGCCCCGGCGTGATCGCCTTGGCGGCGGTACTTTTCTGCTACGGCCTCGTCGAGATGGCCGAGGGCTACGGCTTCATCGGGGTGTTCATGGCCGGTCTGGTGTGCCGCCGGGTTCAGGAGCGACACCAGTTCCATCGCCAACTGCACCTGTTCAGCGAAGCGATCGAGCATGCCCTGACGGCAATCCTGCTGGTGCTCGTCGGCAGCACCCTGCCGGCGCTCTGGCCGGCGCTGGACTGGCGTCACTCGGTGATCGGCTTCAGCCTGCTGCTGCTGATCCGCCCGGTGGCCGGCTGGCTGTCGATGGTCGGCACCGACCTCACCTCGCGCGATCGCTGGATCGTCGGCTTCTTCGGAGTGCGGGGCATCGGCTCCATCTACTACATCGCCTATGCTGCCGGACACATGGAGTTCATCAACGAAAACCAGCTGTGGGCCCTCGTCGCATACGCGGTCTTCGCATCCGCGGTCATCCACGGCATGACCAGTTTCCTGCTCGATCGCCTGGTCTCGCGGCGCTCCGACCGCTCCGTTCGGTAGTCACGGCATCGGGATGGACAGGGACTATCCCGCCCCGACGATTGCCATTGCCCGCTTGATCGTCCTGACCGAGATCGCGTCGCGGGCGCTGTCGCCCAGGGTCGATGATCCGGGCACCGCGATCAACGTCATCCACGCCGAATGTGTGCACCCTGGACACCTGGATGACCCGCAAGCCGGCGCAGGAGCCGGCGCTTCCAACGTCGAGGTCTGCCTCACGGTGCGCGGGGCATTGAAGGCCATCCTGGCGACCACGCCGCACGTGGCCCGCAGCGCCGTCGCCGCCACCGCAGCCGACCTCCTGACCCGGGTCCGGTCGCCCGCTGGATCTGCGCGTCGTCGAGCGGGCGGCCATGGCGGTTACCGAAGACGGCCCCTCGGCATGCAGAGAAACGCAAGACGTAGTACTACAATAAAATGCCGCAAAAAATATCCCAATTATCCCTCCAGTTCATTTTCGCGTTTTGCTACGATACTTTCTGTACCGACCCAAAACGAGGGTCGGAAACGGTAGTTTTGTGCGTATTCTTCTCGCATACCATGGCGCGAGAGGCTCCTTGGGAGGCACAGCCATGCTGACTCGCACGACACGTACGACCGTCACATTCGCGCATCCCTTCGTCCTCGGCGATGCGGAAGAGAGGCTGCCGGCGGGGACCTACGACGTGGAGACGGAGGAGGAGTTGCTGGAAGGGCTGTCTTTCCATGCCTACCGGCGCGTCCTCACCATCGTCCACCTGCCGGCCGATGCCGCACAGCCCGGCATCCGGCGCAGCCTGACCGTCCGACCGGAAGACCTCGACATCGCCCTGGCGCTGGACGCCGCGGCATCGCCGGCGCCGCGACCGGCCGCTCCCGCCGAGCCGGAAGAGAGCGCCGGCGCGGAAGGCGGCGCGATCGACCGGGCGGAGAACGAGGGTATGTCCATCGTCGGCGCCGTGCCGGACGACCGCCCCACCCCGGCCCCCTGATCCGCCGGCGGCGGGTGTCGCTCTCCGTGAGCCACATGCCCGCCGCCTTGCGCGCGGATACCTACCCCTGGGCCAGCGAGCCTCCGGGTCAGCCAAGCGCTCTGCGCTTCCAACCGGCCCGTAGAAGAGGCTCAACCAATGTCGACAGTCGACCGTATCCTTCGCCGGACCACCCCGTCTTCCATCTGGACGAGCGGCGATCCCGTCCGCGAGGAACTCTTCAGCGTCGAGCGGCTCGAGCGCCATGCCGAGACGCTCGCCGCCGTGCAGACGGTCACGGCGCGGCCGGCCGCGGTCCTGCCGCTGGCGACCCGGCTGACGGACAATGCCGCCGCCCTCCTCGCCGCCTACCGCGCCAGCGCCGTCCGCCCCGATGGGCGGCCCGTGGAACCGGCGGCGGAGTGGCTGCTCGACAACTATCACCTGGTCGAGGAGCAGATCCGGGAGATCCGCGACGACCTTCCCCCCGGCTATTACCGCCAGCTGCCCAAGCTCGCCGACGGCCCGTTCGCCGGGTATCCGCGGGTGTTCGGCCTCGCCTGGGCCTTCGTCGCCCACACGGACAGCCGGTTCGACGCCGAGACGCTGCGCCGCTTCGTACACGCCTATCAGCGCGTGCAGCCGCTGAGCATCGGCGAACTGTGGGCGCTGGCGATCACGCTGCGCATCATCCTGGTGGAGAACCTGCGCCGGCTCGCCGACCAGATCGGCGAGGCGACCGCTGAACGGGCCGAGGCCGACGCGGTCGCCGACCGCCTCATCGGCCGGCCCGGGCGTCCGCGCGAAGCGGCCGAGGACGTGCTCGGCCGCTATCATGGCGGCCCGCTGCCGGCGGTGTTCGCCGGTCAGCTCGCCAAGCGCCTGCGCGACCAGGATCCCGAGGTGACGCCCGCCCGCGCCTGGCTGGACGAGCGGCTCGGGTGGCAGGACAGCACCATCGACACCGTCGTTCACGACGCGCAGCGGCGGCAGGGGGCGTGCAACGTCACGGTCCGCAACATCATCACCAGCATGCGGCTGATCTCGAACACCGAATGGCCGGATGTGGTGGAGAGCGTCAGCCTGGTCGACGAGCGCCTGCGCGCCGCCTGCGACTTCGCGGCGCTGGACTTCCCGACGCGCGATCTCTACCGCAAAGCCATCGAGGAACTCGCCCGCGGGTCCGGGCGCGCGGAAACGGACGTCGCCGACGTCGCCATCGCCCTGGCGCGGCAAGACCCGCCCGGCGGCGGCGACGCCTGGACCGACGCCCGTCACGGCGACCCCGGCTACTACCTCATCGCCGCCGGCCGCCCCGTCCTCGAACGCGACATCGGCTTCCGGCCCCCTGCCTTGCGCCGCTGCGGCCGCATCGTCGGACGCCTGGGCGTCGGCGGCTACGTCGCCGCCATCCTGGCCGCGACGGCGGTCCTTCTCGCCATCGGCCTGCTGATCCTGCCGGCCGCGCCGCTCTGGGTGCTGGCCGTGCTGGCCGTCGCAGGGCTGTTTCCCGCCATGGACGCGGCGACCGCCCTGGTCGAGCGGGTGGCGACCCGGGCGAGCGGTGCCAAGCCGCTCGCCGGGCTGGAGCTGAAAGGCGGCGTTCCGGCTTCGCTGCGGACGGTGGTCGCCGTGCCGACCATGCTGACGACCGCCGACGATCTGCGGGAGCAGATCGAGCGGCTGGAAGTCCATCACCTGTCCAACTCTGGCGGCGAGCTGTCGTACGCGCTGCTGACCGACGGGGTGGACGCCGACCAGGAAGACCGCGAAGGCGATGCCGCGATGCTCGCCGCCGCGGCGGACGAGGTGGCGCGGCTGAACCGCCTGCACGCCTTCGCCGACGGCCGCCAGCGGTTCTTCCTCCTGCACCGCCGCCGCCTGTTCAACGCCAGCGAAGGCCGCTGGATGGGCTGGGAGCGCAAGCGCGGCAAGCTGCACGAACTGAACCGCCTGCTGCGCGGCGCCACCGACACCAGCTTCGTGGGTCGCGACGGCGCACCGCCCACCGTTCCCGCCGATGTCCGCTACGTCATCACGCTCGACGCCGACACCAGGCTGCCGCGCGATGCGGCCCGGCGGCTGGTGGGCAAGATGGCCCATCCGCTCAACCGGCCCCGCCGTCATGCGCGGGAGCAGCGGATCGTCGAAGGCTACGGCGTCCTGCAGCCCCGCGTGACGACCAGCCTGCCCATGGGCCGCGAGGGCTCGCTCTACCAGGCTCTCCTGTCGGCGCCGGGCGGCATGGACCCCTATGCCGCCGCCGTGTCCGACGTCTACCAGGACCTGTTCGGCGAGGGCTCCTACACCGGCAAGGGCATCTACGACATCGACGCCTTCGAGTGGGCGATGGAGGGGCGCGTCCCGCCGGACACGCTGCTCAGCCACGACCTGTTCGAGGGTGTCTTCACCCGGTCGGGCCTGGTCTCCGACATCGAGGTGTTCGAGGACGCGCCGGCGCGCTACGACGTCGCCGCCAAGCGCCAGCATCGCTGGGTGCGGGGCGACTGGCAGTTGCTGCCGTGGATCACGGGACGCACCGGGAAAGACAAGGACCGGGTGCCGCCCATCGGCCTCGTGAAGATGCTCGACAACCTGCGGCGGTCGCTGCAGGCACCGATGGCGCTGCTCGCCCTTGCGGCCGGATGGCTCCTGCCGCTGCCGGCCGTGCTCGCCTGGACGGCCTTCATCCTGGCGATGATCGCCGTCCCCTCGCTCGTGCCCCTGCCCTTCGCGCTGCTGCCGCGGCGCGCCGGCATCACGCTGCGCAGCCACCTCGGCGCGCTCGGCGGTGACGTGCGCATCGCCGCCAGCCAAGTCGCCCTGCGGATCGTTTTTCTGGCCGACCAGGCCTGGCTGATGATCGACGCCATCGCCAGAACCCTGTTCCGCCTCGGGGTGTCGCACCGTCACCTCCTGGAGTGGGTCACGGCGGCGCAGGCGAAGATCAGCCCGCGCCTCAGTCTGTTCGGCTTCTACCGCCGGATGAGCGGCGGCGTGCTGCTGGGTACGGCGGCCGCGGCCGTCGCCGTGGCGGTGTCGCCGGCGTCCTGGCCGGTGGTGCTGGCCTTCGTGGTGCCGTGGCTGGCGGCTCCGGCCATCGCGCTGTGGCTCAGCCGATCGTCGGCGGGGGCCGGACGGCTCGTCGTCTCGGACGCCGACGCGCGGGAGTTGCGGCTGATCGGGCGCCGGACGTGGCGCTACTTCGAGACCTTCGTCACGCCGCTCGACTCCATGCTGCCGCCCGACAACTTCCAGGAAGACCCGGAACCGGTGATCGCCCACCGGACGTCGCCGACCAACATCGGGCTCTACCTGCTGTCGGCCGTGGCGGCGCGCGACTTCGGCTGGGCCGGGACGACCGAGACCGTCGAGCGGCTGGAGGCGACGCTCGCCACCATGGCGAAGCTCGAGCGGCACCGCGGCCACTTCTTCAACTGGTACGACACGCGCGACCTGCGGGTGCTGGAACCGGCCTATGTCTCGTCGGTGGACAGCGGCAATCTCGCCGGGCACCTCATCGCCCTCGCCAACGCCTGCACCGAATGGACGGCCACCCGCATCAGCGACATCGAGCGCCTGGGCGGGCTGCAAGTCACCATGCACCTGGCCCGCGAGGCCCTGGAGCGGGTGCCGGAAGGTGCCGGCCGCCTCCGCAGCCGCTTGAGCCGCGCGCTAGACGACATCGCGGAGCATCTGTCGCCTGGCGCCTCCGACGAGCAGTCGGCGGAAGGGCGGCTGCGGACACTGAAGCCGATCACCGGCCACGCGGTGGAGATCGCCGAGACCATCGCCCGCGGCGATCCCGCCGCCGCCGACGTGGTCTACTGGACGCGGGCGCTGCGGTCGATCATCACCGAGCGGCAGCGCGACCTGCACAACATCGTCGACATGCCGCATACCTTGACGCCCCGCCTGCTGGCGATCGCCGCCACCGCGCGCGAGATGGCCCTCGCCATGGAGTTCGGGTTCCTGCTCGACCCCGAGAAGAACCTGCTGTCGATCGGCTACTCGCTGAGCGACAACCAGCGCGACGCGAGCTGCTACGACCTTCTCGCCTCGGAGGCCCGTCTCGCCAGCCTGTTCGCCATCGCCAAGGGCGACGTCGGGACGCGGCACTGGTTCCGCCTCGGTCGCCTCGCTACGCCGGTCGGGCGCGGTTCCGCCCTGAACTCCTGGTCGGGATCGATGTTCGAGTACCTGATGCCGTCGCTGGTGCTGCGGGCGCCGGTCGGCAGCATCCTCGAACAGACCAACCGCCTCATCGTCGGCCGCCAGAAGGCCCATGGCCGGTCGCTCGGCGTGCCGTGGGGGGTGTCGGAGTCGGCCTACAACGCCCGCGACCTGGAGTTCACCTACCAGTATTCCAACTTCGGCGTGCCCGGCCTCGGCCTGAAGCGCGGCCTCGGCAACGATGCCGTGGTCGCCCCTTACGCCACCGCCCTCGCCACCATGGTCGACCCGCGCGGTGCCTTGCGCAACTTCGCCGCCCTGGCGAAGCTCGGCGGCCGCGGCGACTACGGCTTCTACGAGGCGCTGGACTTCACGGCGCGCCGCCTGGCCGAGGGCGAGCGCGTCGCCGTCGTCCGCGCCTTCATGGCGCACCACCAGGGCATGACCATCGTCGCCATCGCCAACACCCTGCACGACGGCTGCATGCGCCGCCGGTTCCATGCCGAGCCGATGATCCAGGCGACCGATCTGCTGCTGCAGGAACGCATGCCGCGCGATGCCGCCGTCGCCCGTCCGCGAACCGACGAAAACCCGGCCGGGGCCATGACGCCGGCCCCTGACGACCAGGTGGTCCGCCGCCTGCGCGACGGCAGCCAGTCGCCGCCCGCGGTGCATCTGCTGTCCAACGGTGACTACAGCGTCATGCTGACGGCGGCCGGTTCCGGCTACAGCCGCTGGCACGACCTCGCCGTGACGCGCTGGCGGGAGGATGCGGCGCGCGACGACTGCGGCTCCTACGTCATTCTCCGCAACGCCGACACCGGCCGGACCTGGTCGGCCGGGCTGCAACCCACCCTGGCCGAGCCCGACAGCTACGACGTGACCTTCGGCGAGAATCACGCCGAGTTCAGCCGCCGCGACGGCAGCCTCGTCACCACCATGGACGTGCTCGTCTCGCCCGAGGACGACGCCGAGGTCCGCCGGGTCACCATCGCCAACGTCGGCCGCGCCGACAGCGTGGTCGAGGTGACGTCCTACGGCGAGGTGGTCCTCGCCCCGCCGGCCGACGACGACGCCCACCCCGCCTTCTCGAAGATGTTCGTCGAGACGGAGTACCTGCCGGACCTGGGCGCCCTGGTGGCGACGCGCCGCCGACGGTCGCGCGGCGGGGCGGAGGTCTGGGCCGCGCATGTCGGGGTCGTCGAAGGGGTGACAGTGGGCGACATCGAGGTCGAAACCGATCGCGCCCGCTTCATCGGCCGCGACCGCCGCATCGGCAACGCGCTCGCAGTGACCGCCCCGGGGCCGCTTTCCGGCTCCGTCGGGACGGTTCTCGATCCGGTGTTCGCCATGCGCCGGCGGCTCTCCGTTCCCGCCGGCGAGGTGGCGCGGATCGCGTTCTGGACCATCGTCGCCGCGTCGCGCGACGAACTGCTGGACCTCATCGACAAGCACCGCGACCTGCACGCCTTCGACCGCGCCCGGACCCTGGCATGGACCCAGGCCCAGGTCGAGTTGCGCCACATCGGCGCGACGACGCGCGATGCGGCGGAATTCCAGCGGCTGGCCGGCTACGTCGTGCACGCCGACCGCGGCCTGCGCTCGTCGTCCGGCGCCATCGCGCGCGGCGCCGGCAGCCAGTCGCGGCTTTGGCGGCACGGCATCTCGGGCGACCGGCCCATCGTCCTCGTCCTGGTGAAGGACGCGGAGGACATGACGGTGGTGCGGGAGATCGTGGCCGCACACCAGTACTGGCAGATGAAGCGGCTGGCCGCCGACCTGGTGATCGTCAACGAGCGCCAGTCGTCCTACGTGCAGGATCTGCAGAACGGCATCGACACCATGGTGCGCAGCGCCCGGTCACGCGCCGGGAGCAGAACGCCGGCGTCCGGCGACATCTTCACCCTGCGCACCGACCTGATGACGGCCGAGGACGTCGCCCTCTTGCGGTCCGTGGCGCGGATCGTCCTCGTCGCCGGCCGGGGCAGCATCGGGTCGCAGATCGCCGGCGCGTCGGCGGCCGCCGCCCTAAGGTTGCGGCCGGAAAGCCCGGCACGGCCGGCGACGCCCAGCGGCCCCGCCGTCGATGTCGCATCGCTCGACCTGGACGTCTTCAACGGGCTCGGCGGCTTCGCCCGCAACGGCCGCGAGTACGTCACCGTCCTCGCACCCGGCCGGCAGACCCCGGCACCGTGGATCAACGTCGTCGCCAATCCGGACTTCGGCTTCCAGGCCTCGGCCACCGGCAGCGGCTATACCTGGGCCGAGAACAGCCGCGAGAACCAGCTGACGCCGTGGAGCAACGACGCGGTGAGCGACCCGCCCGGCGAGGCCTTCTACGTCCGCGACGATGCGACCGGCGCCCTGTGGAGCCCGACCGCCCAGCCATGCCGGGACGACGGCACCTACGTCGCCCGCCACGGCTTCGGCTATTGCCGGTTCGAGCACACGGCCGACGGCATCGCGCTCGACCTTCTGCAGTACGCGCCGCTGGCGGACCCGGTGAAGATCTCCCGCCTGACCATCCGCAACCTCTCCGCCCGCCCCCGGCGGCTGTCGATCACGGCCTATGTGGAGTGGGTGCTGGGCACGCGGCGGGCGGCGTCGGCGCCCTTCGTGGTGACCGAGATGGACGAGGCGAGCGGCGCCATGCTCGCCCGCAACCCGTGGAACGGCGAGTTCCCCGGCCGCGTCGCCTTCGCCGACCTCGGCGGCCGGCAGACGGCATGGACCGGCGACCGTGGCGAGTTCATCGGCCGCAACGGCAGCCTCGCAAGGCCCGCCGCGTTGACGGGCACGGCTGCGCTCTCCGGCCGCACGGGCGCCGGCATCGATCCCTGTTCCGCCCTGTCGGCCCCGGTGGCGCTGAAACCCGGCGAGTCCGTGGAGATCGTCGTCCTGATCGGCCAGGCTGCCTCCACTGAACAGGCGCAGGCCCTGATCGCCCACTACCGCGCCGCCGACCTGGATGCCGTGCTCGCCGAGGTGACGGACCACTGGGAGGAGACGCTGGGCGCCGTACAGGTCGAGACGCCCGACCGGGCCATGGACATCATGCTGAACGGCTGGCTGCTCTACCAGACCATCGCCTGCCGCCTGTGGGCGCGCTCGGCCTTCTACCAGGCGAGCGGCGCCTTCGGCTTCCGCGACCAGTTGCAGGACGGCATGGCGCTGACGTTCATCGACCCCGCCACGACGCGCGGCCACCTGCTGCGCGCCGCCGGCCGCCAGTTCCCGGAAGGCGACGTACAGCACTGGTGGCTGCCGGCCACCGGGCGCGGCGTGCGGACCCGCATCTCCGACGACCGGGTGTGGCTCGCCTTCGGGGTCGCGACCTACATCGACACGAGCGGCGATGCCGCCATCCTCGACGAGATCGTGCCCTTCCTCGACGGGCCCGAGGTGCCGCCGGGCGCCCATGACGCCTTCTTCCTGCCCGAGGTCTCCGACGAGTCCGCCACCCTGTTCGAGCATTGCGCCCGCGGCATCGACCAGTGCATCGAGCTGACCGGGACCAACGGCATGCCGCTGATCGGCACCGGCGACTGGAACGACGGCATGAACCGGGTTGGCGAGGACGGCCGCGGCACCAGCGTCTGGCTCGGCTGGCTGCTGATACGCACCATCGCCCTCTTCGCACCCTTCGCCGCCGACCGCGACCCCGCCCGCGCCCGCCGCTGGGAGGCGCACGCCGAGGCGGTGCGCGCGGCCATCGAGGCGGAAGGCTGGGACGGCGACTGGTACCGCCGCGGCACCTTCGACGACGGCACGCCGCTCGGCTCGACCGAAAGCGAGGAATGCCGCATCGACTCCATCGCTCAATCGTGGGCGGTGCTGTCGGGCGCCGCCGATCCAGACCGCGCGGCCCGTGCCATGGCGGCGGTGGAAGAGCACCTGCTGGTGCCCGATCCCGGCCTGCTGCTGCTGTTCGCGCCGCCCTTCGACAAGACCTCGCACGACCCCGGCTACATCAAGGGCTATCCGCCGGGCGGCCGCGAGAACGGCGGCCAGTACAGCCATGCCGCCATGTGGGCGATCATGGCCTTCGCCAGGCTCGGCAGGGGCGACACGGCGGCGCGCGTGTTCTCGCTGCTCAACCCCATCAACCATGCCCGGTCGCCCGAGCGGGCGGCCCGCTACAAGGTGGAGCCATACGTGGTGGCGGCCGACGTCTATTCCGTCGCGCCGCTGACCGGGCGCGGCGGCTGGACGTGGTACACGGGCTCCGCGGGGTGGATGTACCGTGCCGGCATCGAGAGCATTCTCGGGCTGCGGCAGCAGGGGGCGGTCCTGCATGTCGCCCCCTGCATTCCCGCCGCGTGGCCGGGCTTCAAGGCCACCCTGCGCCAGGGGACGACCCGCTACGAGATCACGGTGGAGAACCCAGACCGCGCCGGCAGCGGCATCGGCAGCGGCATCGCCGCCGCCGTGCTGGATGGCGACGAGGTGGACGTGACGGCCGGCCTGAGCGTCCCCCTCGATGGCAGCGCCCACTGTCTGAGGGTCGTGCTCGGCCCTGCCATGTGGGATGCTCAGGGATCGCGGCGACATCCGCAGCCACCGGCCTCCGTCACCTGACGTTTCCTTCGGGGTGAATCAGCCCGTGAACGAACCGGAGCTTGCCGAGGACGGTCGGCGACAGGACGAAGGGGTAGAAATCGGGCTTCGGCAGCCAGGCGGCGATCAGCGCGTCGAACTCCTGCTGTTCGTGGGGATCGAAGTCCATGTCGGTGTCGATCGTGCGCCGGCGCCCGACGACGCCATGGACAGAGATCCCGAAGGAAGCGGCCGAGAAGTCCTCCCACCGGTGCGAGCCAGAGTGACCTTCCCCCTAGGCCTCCAACGACGACACAGTGATCACGAAAATGCAGCCCTGTGAATGTTGACGGTTCGGTCTCGCGGTGCGATGCTGCGGCCGGAAATTACAACCGATATCCTAGAGGGTTCCGATGGGCGCTGTTGGAGAAAATGTTGCGGATCGCGTGATCCCGATGTCGCAGGCGATGGCTCTGGTCGAGCAGGACGATGCGCTGAAGGCGGCGCTGGCGAAGGTTGCCGAGCTCGACTTCACCATGCTCAAGACCAAGGTCTGCCGCGACGAAAACATGACTGCCGAGGAATGCGACGAGATCGACGATCTGTACCGCAAGTTCCTCGCGCTGAACATGCGCTATCCGGACCGCAAGATCTGCCCGACGGGGCCGATCGACGTGATGTGGCACTACCACATCCTGGACACGCGGGCCTACGAGCGTGACTGCATGGCGCTGTTCGGGCGCCTGCTGCACCACTTCCCGTACTTCGGCATGCGGGGGGAGCAGGACAAGCAGGACCTGGAGCGCACGTTCGAGGAGTCGGTCGCCCTGTTCGTCAGCCACTTCGGCATCGACCCGACGCGCGGGGACACCATGGCGCGATCCTGCCGCTCCCAGAACTGCCCCTGACGGGCCGCCGGATGTCCGGCCGTCGCACCTTCTTCCCGTCGGAGGCCGAGGATGCGGCCCTGGAAGACATCAACACCGTCTTCTGGCAGGCACTCGTCGACCACATCGATAGCGACTACGCCGGAACGCCGATCGGCACGATGGTCGACGTCGGCTGTCATCGCGGCGGCTTTCTGTACAGAGCCGCCGCGCACTGGCAGTGCGACCACGTCTTCGGAATTGAGCCACTTGAAGCCGCCCGCACCATAGCGGAGCGCCGCCTTGAAATGGCGGGGATCGGGGCCATGCTGCTCCCGCCGGAGTCTTGGAATCTCATCCCGCGGAATGCGGCGGATCTCGTCGTCGGCCAGGAGGTTCTCTACCTGATCGAAGATCTGGAGGCCTTTTTTGCCCATGTCGCACGCGTCCTGCGGCCGCGGCGCCGTGCCTACTTCACCCTCGGGTCACACACGGACAATCCCCTGTGGCCGGAGTGGAGTGCCATTCTCAGGGGGATGGGCGTGGTGGCTCACGACCGAGCGCCGCTGGAAATCATGCGGATGGGTGAGGCAGCTGGACTAAGGCCCGCCGTGAGGCCGCTACGCCGCGACGGCTGGATCATCCACGCGCCATTGCAGGCCCGCTTTCCGGTGCCAAACGTCGCCGCCCTGTGCGACCACCACTACAGACATAAGCTTCTGTTCCGCTTCGAGGCCTCGTGATGTCATCGGAAAGCGCCATCACCGTCACTGTCCCACCGGCGCTCGCCAAGATCATCGCGGAGACGCTTTCGCCCATTCCGGCCGATCAGATGGAGGCCGACGCTCCGAACGGCCTTTCTCTACCGCTCGACGGCCTAAGCGTGTGGACCGACCTTGTCGAGGAGATGCGATCGGTCTTTGCACGGCACGACCATGTTCGCGTCCGTGGCGTTACGCACCTTCCCGGAGGACGCGTCCTCATGGCGCTGGCTCATACACTCGGCCGAAGGTTCATGACCTACGGCGACGGCAAGGTCGTTAAGGTCTTTTCAATGAGCCCATGGTCGCGCGACCTTGCCCACGCTGGAGCCGAGGGTTTCTTCCACACCGACCTGAACGCCAGCCCGTCACCGCCGGCATTGACCGGCATCCAGTGCGTTCACCCTGACCCCGGCGCCCCTCGGTTCGGCTACAACCGGGTCGTGCGCCTACCTGACCTTTTGGCCGAACTGACCAGGCGGGGTGCCTCGGAGGCCGTACGCTTCTTGACGGACGCTGAAGTCGAGATGGCCAATGAACGCTCGCCGACGATCTGGAAGAGCAAGATCGTGGACGGCGGCATCGTTCGCTTTCACCCGGAGACTATCCGAGCCGCCTGCCGTCGACGCGGCACAAAGCCTCCGGACGACATCCTGTACACGATAGGGGACGCTTGCGTCGCCGCCTCCTGCCCGATCAGCCTCGGCACAGGGGACGTCCTGCTGTTCTCCAACCACAGGACCTTGCATTACCGAAGCGAATGTTCCGTCCGCTTCGTCCGATACCCGCTGGTATTCGAAGCGCGACAGATCAACGTCCTGCACGTCACCGACGAGAGACCGCATGCGTAAAGCCGAAGAACTGGATGTCGTAGGTGCGGACGCGAACAACCTGCGGGACATCGACTGCGCATTTCCACGTCGCGGACTGTCCGCCGTTGTGGGTGTCAGCGGCTCGGGCAAGAGTTCTCTGCTTCAGGACACCATTGCGGCGGAAGTTCTCAGGCGCAACACGCTGTTTCACGGGCTGCACAAGCAGGTCAGTGGCGATAACACGGTTGGCGCCTACGTCGGAGCGTCACCTCTCGCGCTCTTCGTCGGCCAGAGGGCATTCCGCGCCTCCTCCCGCACGACCGTCGGAACTGCGACCGGCCTTCTGGGAGATCTGCGGTCCCTATTTCTAGCAGAAGGGGACCCCGAAAGCGATGCGGGGCGCATCGTCCCTAGGCCCTCACCGGACACCTATGCCGACTGGCTGATCAACCACTACAGGGGCGCCGCCACCATCTGGACCATTCCCCTTCGCTGGTTGAAGACGGATGGTGTGACTGCTGCGCAGAAGCTGGCGCGCGCCGGCTTCACCAGCGCGATACTTCGCAGCACGACGGATGACGCGAAGCTGCACGAAGCCGGGCGTCTGGTCGATCCGCGGAAATGGACGCCGCTGACTCCGGACCGAGCCTACAACCTGGAGGCTGAGGTCGGGTCACTTGATGTGACGGGACCGGCGGTGCGGGAGCAGTTGCTGGACGTGCTGAACGAGGCATGGGACCTAAGCGGTGCCGACGTCATCGTCGAACTCCACGATGCGCCAGACGACCTGAGCCCGACGCCGCGCGGACAGATGCTCGACGGCGCCCGCCACTATGTCGATCCAGCAACCCGCGCGGTGTTCCGGGCGCCGGACAGACACCTGTTGTCGTTCAATGCTCCGGAGCATGAAGACACCGGGGCCTGCCCCACGTGCAAGGGACTGGGACGCGCGGTCGACGTGGTTCTGGAGGCATTGGTCACCGCCCCCCAAAAAAGCATGCACGGGGGTGCGTTCGCCCTTTGGACGCCGAAGAACTACAAGCACGTCAACATCCAGCATGAGATCATCGAGGGGCTGCGCGGCCGTGAGGGCTTTGATCCGGATCGGCCATGGCAAGATCTTCCGCAACAGGCGCAAGCCCTCATCTTGTCCGGCCTGGAAAATGAAAAGATCCAGGGGATTGATCCCAAAAGCGGCAAGAAACAGGGCTCGCCCCGCCCGTTTCCGGGCTTTCGCCACGCCATCCTCGCGAAACTGGGAAGCAAGACACCGCCCGCTGCCTTGGAGGACTTCATCCACGAAGGCCCGTGCCCGGCGTGCGGCGGCAGCCGGTGGTCCTGGCAGGCCCGCGCCCTGACGGCCGCTGGAGTCCGGCTGGCGGAATGGCTGGACATGCCCATGACGGTGCTCACAGTGGAAGCACGTCACGCCGCGTCCAGAGCACGGAAGCAAGGCGGCAGGGAGGCGCTGCAGCGGATCGCGGATCGCGCCGAGATGTTGAACCGACTGGGGCTCGGCCACCTGTCCGCTGCGCGCGGAATGGACACCGTGAGCGACGGGGAGTCGCGGCGCCTGCAGATCGGCGCCACGTTGGCCGCCAGGGGCCAAGACCTCCTGCTCTTGCTGGACGAACCTGCGCGCGGGCTCCACGAAACTGACCTCCATCCCATGATCGGCGTGCTCCGCAAGTTGGCGGAGCGGCATTGCGTGCTGTTGAACGAGCACCGCGCACCGGTGATTGCTGCCGCCGACCACGTTGTGGCCCTGGGGCCGGGCGCCGGCCCCGAGGGAGGGGCGATCGTCCCGTTCGAGACAGCCTCGATCCGGCGGCACAACGCGCCGAACAAGCCGGAGGGCGTTGGCCGGGACGGGTGGCTCGGCATCTATGGCGCGTCGGTGCACACGGTCCGAAACCAGGATGTCCGCCTGCCGCTGGGCGGGGTGACCGCCATCGTCGGCGTGTCAGGGTCGGGCAAGTCCAGCTTCGTTCGCGGCGTCCTGATTCCCGCGCTCCTGAACGAGTGCGCCATCGAAGGCGACGCGCCCAGTTCCGACGACCTCCTGAAGGGGCATTGGCGCAACGCCGAGGGTCTGGATGCGGTGCGCAAGGTGCATGTGCTGCATCAGAGGATGCCCCAGAGAAACCGGCGCAGCCTCGTTGCGACGGCGACGGGCGTTTTCGAGACCATCGCCGAACGCTTTGCCGACACTGACGAGGCGCGCAAGGCGGGTTTCGGCACCAAGGATTTCAGTATAAATGCCGGGTCCGCCCGCTGCCCAACTTGCAAAGGAACGGGCACTGCGAACGACGAGGCGGACACGCCCTGCCCCGCCTGCGGCGGGCGCCGGTACAGGGAAGCAGCGTTGGCGCCGCGGGTCGCCGGCCTCTCGATCGCGGAAACCCTGGCCCGCCCGGTCCGCGCCCTGCGGGAGACGTGGCTGTTTCACGGCGCCGCGGCCCTGGCTTCAGACCTTGCGCCTTTGTTCGAGACCATGGAGGAGCTCGGCCTCGGACATATCGCGCTGGGGCGGCGCGTCGACAGCCTGAGCGGCGGCGAGATGCAGCGCCTGCGGGTCGCACGGTCGCTGGCAGGGCGCGACGACCGTGGCGGCCAGCTCTTCATCCTGGATGAACCCGCAGCCGGGTTGCATCGCGACGATGCGCACCGCCTGATGGACGTGCTGCGACGGATGGTCGATGGCGGCCGCAACACCGTCGTCGTCATCGAGCATAACATGCATGTGGTGCGCGCGGTCGATTGGCTGGTGGAATTCGGTCCCGGCGCCGGCCCCGCCGGTGGCCGTGTCATCGCCGAAGGTACGCCCGCACAGGTTGCCGAGCGTGAAACGCCCACGGGCTCCGCCCTCTCCCGCGATGGGAACCCCGCAAATGCCGAGGTTCTGCGATTGGACACAGCGAGCCCGGATGCTCCGCTGAACATCACCGCGATCATTGAAGGAGACCTGGATCGCGAGGACGCGTCGAAGGAAGCGAACCAGGATCCTGTCCGGCGGATGCTCAAAGGCAGGCGCATCTGGGAAATCGGCGACCTCAACCTGGAAGTAGGCAAGTTGCTGCTGGACGAGCACGCCCGCCGCGTCGACGAGGAACGCGGCGTCTTCCTGAAGAGCTGGATCGAGAAGCCGGACCTCATGCTCGCCATAAATCCGGCCATTCCGGACATGCGGATCTGGGGTCCGACCTTGCCGCGCAGCGCAGCCAAAGCCCTCATCGAGCGCCTTCCGCACATGGGCCTTTCGGGCCTCCGCACTGATGCCGTGCAGGACGTGTGTCTCCGCCCGGCTTCCCTGCGGATCGTGCTGCCGCCGGTCGGCAGGGAGGCGGAAGAGCGGGCAGCCATGCTGAACCACGCTTTGGCCATCGGCGGCGGCATGGCAGAGCTGCGGACCGCCGACGACAAGGTCGTGGCACGGCTCGCCGTCACACCGCTCGACCTCCAACGCGGTCTGGTGGGACCACAAAGCCTATCGCTGCCTCATTTTTCCCGGCTGCGTGCCGAGGGTCGTTGCGATGCCTGCGGCGGATCGGGCGCCGTCGACGGAACCCGCGAGTCCCTGCTGCTCAGGCCGCTCGGCCAATCGGCCAAGGAGATCGAAGACGTCCTGACTCCTGAAGCCGCCGAGCTTTTCAAGGGGCTTTGGCGCAGCGAGGCCCGGCCCTTCTTCCGGCGGCTGGAGGAAGAAGGGCTGGCCGACCACGAGCGTCTCCCCCAGGATCTGCTGTTCGGTTTCTGGCGCCGCCCCGGGCATGGAGCGTTCCTCAAGAGCGCCAAAGAAAAACCCGAGGAGGTCGCCTCGTGGCTAAGGTGGAACGGCCTGTTCTCGCACTTGTGGGGCGAGCTTCCGCGCAGCAAACGGAAGGACTGGGCAGAGAAGGTGCGTAAGGAACGTCAGCCCGTTCCCTGCCCCAGCTGCGACGGGACCGGACACGGTATAGCCTTCCGCCTGATGACGCTGAACGACAAGCCTCTCGTGGAGTGGGTGAGGACGGGGACCGTGGGTGACCTGTTGAAGGCAATCGACGGCATGCAGACCCATCGCAACCGGCAGGCGATGACCCGCAGCCGCGTGGTCGCCTGCCTTCAGGCCGCCAAGCCGAATACGCCGCTAGGAGCCCCGTGCGAGGTTGCCGGCGGTGCAGCGCACGCCTTGGGAGAAGTCGTTCGCCATGCCTTCTTACATGCGAGCTTCGCCCGATGACGCCGCGACGGTTCCGCCTCTTCGACGACCTTGCGCACCGGTACGACCTGCACACCCCCGCGCACCACTACGGAACCGACCACCGCTTCGTCCTTGAGGAGTTAGGTCGGGCCGGCCCCCGGATCCTGGACGTGGGGTGTGGCACCGGCGTCTTTCTCGAGAAGGCCCTGGCGCAGGGCTTCGACGCCTACGGGACCGACGTCGCCACCGGAATGGTGCGCGAGGCGGCCGCCAAGGTCGGCGACCAGCGCGTGCGACAGGAAGCCATGGAAAGCTTGGCGGCGGAAGACGCGTACGACGGGATCTGCGCCCTGTCGTGGGTCATCAACTACGCTGCCGACGCAGCCGCCGCGCGCGACATCCTGCGCCGCTTCCGCCGTGCCTTGAAGCCCGGCGGACGCCTGCTGATCCAGACCGCGCACGCGCCCAACATGGATGGGCGGGTGCTCGAGGATCGCGAGGACGGACCCGACGGGGCGGCCGACGACATCGTGTTCCTGTTCCAGTTCACCGCGACCGGCGCCGACACTGCCCTCGCCCGCTATGTCTACGCGGGCAAGGCGCTCGGCGAACTGGCGTGGGAGGAACACCCCCTGGCGGTTGCCGATGCGGGTCTTCTGGCGCGATTGTGCGGCGAAGTGGGGCTCGTGAACACGCGCGTCTTCGGCTCCTGCGCACGGGACCCGCTCGGCAGGTCGGTCAGCCCCTGGGTGCTGGCGGAGGCGCCGGCATGACCGGCGTGGACCTGGACCGCTGGGACCGCGACGGGTACCTGGTCTTCCCGGACTTCATCACGGAAGACGCCGCGGAAAGCTTGCGCCGGCGGGCATGGGAACTCGTCGAGGCGTTCGAGCCGGTGGGCACGGCCGTGCAGCTCCAGAGCCCGGAATACGAGGCCTACATGCTCGACGCCGGCGACGACATCCGCTTCTTTCTCGAGCCGCAGGCGGTCAGCGACGATGGCCGCCTGACGCGCCCGAAGCACCAGGCGATCGGCAAGATCGGGCGGGCGTTGCACGACCTGGACCCGGTGTTCGACGCCTTCTCCCGCACGCCGGAACTGGCCGCGCTGGTGAACGCCCTGGGCGTGGCGGAGCCCCTGCTGCTGCAGTCGCAGTACATCTTCAAGCAGCCGGGCATCGGGCTGGCCTTCCCCATGCACCAGGACGCCACCTTCATGGTGACCGAGCCGCCGAGCGTGATCGCACTGTGGTTCGCCCTCGAGGATGCCAACGAAACCAACGCCTGTCTCCACGTCCTGCCCGGCGCCCACAAGGGGCCATTGGCCGCGCGCTTTCGCCGCGACGACATCGGCGGCAATCATGGCGTGGAAACCCTCATCGAAACGAACTGGACGCGCGAGGACTTCGTGCCGGTGCGGGTGCGGCGCAACAGCCTGGTGGTGATGCACGGCCTGCTGCCGCACGTCAGCGACACCAACGTGTCGTCCCGCACGCGCCAGTCCTACGTCCTCCATGCGATCGACGCCCGCTGCCACTACCCCGCCGACAACTGGCTGCGACGGGGGAGTGGGTTGCCGATGCGGGGCTTCTAGGAACTAGTAGCTCTTTCGCATCACGCCTGAGAAATAGGCGACGACCAAGCCGGAGAAGACCCACCCGGTCAAAATCTGAAAGACCCGCAAAAACCAGATAGTAGTCCACGGTCCAGACGTAGTGGGCCCCCAAAACCGTTCCTGCCCAATATCGACTATGGGCAGGAAGACGTCCAGTGAATATAGAAACGGATTGAATTCAACATAATTGTATGGTGGCCAGCTTCCGTATTTTTTGTTGACGCCTTCAGAATAAGCGTTGATGCAACTGCGACATGTCTTGTAGTCATGAAACCCGAATACAGAAAAAACAAAGCACCCCCACTCGTCATCCCGCACCTCGCTATTGCCGCCAAGCGGCAGTACCCTACTCTCCTCCAGTCCAATGATATCGCTAGAAAATGCCATCATGTCGTTGTGGTAAGCCCACTTGTAAAAAAAAGATCCGCCATAAATTATTAACAGAGATACAAAAATCACCCACTTTATACTATAAGAATGAGAGGTGAGATGAGAAAAAGCCTTTAATCCGCACCTCTGGATTTTTTCTACAATGCACGGGTCATTCCCGTATTTTTTTTCTACTCTTATGCGCGCACCGATTGACCCTACCTCCCTGGCCTCGCGATGCCTACCTTTTTGGATCAATACGTTTTCAAGATGCGAAAATATTTGCGGGCAATACTTTTTCTTATCGTCTACCGATACTAAATATTGCCCCTCCTTCTTGAAGGCAGACCAGAATCTTGGTTCTTTCGACTTCAATGCCGCATCGCTTATTCTCAGCAGCCAGTGTCCGACATAATTGATATCCGGATCCTCATCGGCCCCATTTCTGCACTTGTGCCCTAAAATGTCGCCATACTCACACCCATCAACGAAAACCTCCATTCCGGAATATTTCTTTTCTTTCCACTTCTCGGTCACTAAAATTATCTTGCCGATAACCGAGTGCCTCAGATCAAGTTGGCGCCTGACTTCCGGGCCTTGCCCCCCTGCGGGACTTGCTCCTCCGAATACGGCTCATCGTCTGTGCTGCCGAACTGAAATGCTCCCCCGACACGGGAATGCGTAAGGTCAACACCATCAAGAATCGCGTCGTCACCAAGGGTGAAAGAACCCGTTAATCTCGAACAATGGGCATAAATCGCAGATTCCTGTTCTTCTTCCCCGACCGTGACCGTGCTTTTCTTAATTTGAAAGATGTTCAAGCATGCTCCGTATAGGTCGACGCGGCCAGAGAACTGGCATTGTCCCCTGATACTGAATAGCCCGCTAACAGAACAATTGGATCCGTCTATGGCAGGATGACGCGGATGTGAAGAGACGACAGCTCCATCAAAATCAAGATCACCGCCTATGGTAGAGAGACGAAGATCAACGGTGCCCTCAAGATTCAAGGAGCTTTCGCTTGAATTGCTTTTTCTGAAAAACAAACCTTTTTTCACGCTGAGCATTCCGCCATCAAATGCGGTTTGCTCGGGTGCTGCACCCGTGGTGTCGGCGATGGTACGGATTGTTGTGTCTGAGAATACAAAGCGCCCTTCCACCGCCGCTGAAGGAAAGGCAATTCCTTTCAAAGCGTCGCATCTCTCAAAATCGACATCGCCTTCGATCACAGCGACGTCAGCCTCCACCACGCCTTCAAACACACAATTAACAAATTTCAATCGGCGCAAACGCGCGTGCCTGAGGTCAATCTTGCCCTTGAAGCGGCAATCTTCGAACCGGAGATAGCCGCCGAATGAAACATGTTCCAGGTGAACATTGCCGTTAAATACAGCCTTCTTGATTCGGATGTCCTTGATCGCCTGGCCCGACGAGCTTTCCAGCACCAGCTGCCGTAAATCATCCGCCGGTAAGCCCGACACCGACCCGTGAGGAGCGGCGGGAAACAGGTCGGAGAAGTCGACGCCCTCTCTTCCGCTCTTTTCGAACCTCCGCCCTAGCACTCCAGTTTGCCCACGCGTCGCCATGCCCATGCCCCGTACAACGTTGTCAGCCTAACCTTCCTCATAGATTGATTCCCCTGCTCCGGGCAATATGCAATTCTTCCAATTCCAGGGATGCCGCGTGACCAAGGTTTTACTGGCATCTCGCCAGGACGACAGGCAAACCGACAGTTCGCGCCGCAACTCTCGTGTTCCACGCTATAACTACAGATAGCAAATCTGCATATCCTCAGCGGGACGCTACTCGGATGTTCGGTCACTCCCACAGCACGTTCCGGAGTCAGGGCAACGGGTCGATGCCGTTCAGGCGGCAGATCTCCGCGACGCTGTAGATGATGGTGGCGCGCTCGCCGTGCTTCGCGGAGCCGGCGAACAACCAGTTGCGGCGCCCGAACCGGGGTGCGCAAGACGGGCTCACGAGGACTGCTGTCGACGGATAGGCAGCCGTCCTAGACATAGCGGGACAGGCCGTCGCAGCGCTTCCGGGCGTAGGCCATGGCCTTCGCCAGCTCGGCGGCAGGTGGCCGATCTGTCCGTCGAAACCAAACCTTGAGCTCGGAAAGAAGCGGCACCGCCTGACCGAGTGTCGCCCGTCGGGCGGCCTGCCAGAGGGCTCCTGCTCGACGCTGTAAAGATCGGCGATCCGCTGCAGGGCTTCGGCGGGCCGTGGCGCCTTCGTCGCCTCGTGGACGCCGAATACCTCGCCCACTGCGTGTGCCCTCCCCGAAACTTCCAGGATGCGGCATCGTGGCAGAGGGTGTCGCCGCCGCTGAAGCCGGGGAAATGCAGGGGGCTGTGGAAGTCGCACAGGTGCTGGCGCGGCTCTTTGCCCCGGCGGGTCCGAGAGTAGAGGTGGACCGCCGGAGGCCGCTCGGCAATCTGCAGGACAAAGGCCCGGACCACTAGGGCGTCTGGCACGGCTAACTCACTTCGGAGAGCCGTTCAGCCCGCCGGATGAACGTCGCCCCCGACATGCTCGCCACGCCAGCTGAACTCTCCACGCGACACCCGGCTTGGCTGCCACATCTCTACCTCTCGGCCCAGAACCGCCGGCTCTCCTCGTGAGTCATGTCGCGCATGATCGGTCTCCATTTTCCGGAACTCTGATCACCTCAGGTACCGCGGTAGGCATTGGTCGTAATCGAACCCTCAGATGTCTGAGCCCTCCGCCCCGTGCAGGGGGCGACGGCGCGCTCAGGCGGTAGTGCAGAGATGGACAGGACGTTTCAATCCACGCCCCCGTGCAGGGGGCGACTGGGCATGTACCGCCACTGGGTCGCGGCCCCCAGGTTTCAATCCACGCCCCCCCTGCAGGGGGCGACTTCCCAGCCA
>NZ_OCNJ01000003.1:0-37836 GCF_900230255.1 Caenispirillum bisanense | reverse complement strand
TGGCGTCGAGTTTCAATCCACGCCCCCGTGCAGGGGGCGACTGTTCGACCTTAGCGTCTTGTCACACCAGACGGAACAGACGCATCTGCGCGAACCGGCCCGAGCATGCCCTCCCCCCGTGCAGGGGGCGACTGTTCGACCTTAGCGTCTTGTCACACCAGACGGAACAGACGCATCTGCGCGAACCGGCCCGAGCATGCCCTCCCGCCCAGGGTCAATGCCGCCAGCCGGTTCACCCAAGCAAGCCGCGCCGCGCCGCGCGAACCTGCCGGGCGGCGGATGGTCGCTTCGGGTTCGCGCCGGCGCGAGGGGGCTAGAGGATCAGCGGACCGTCGAGGTCGAGAGCCGGCTTGGCGCCCACGTGCTCCACCTTCAGGCGCTTGCCGGAGCCGAGGAAGTAGAAGCGCAGGCTGTCCTTCTCCGGGTCCATGAGGTCCAGAAGCTCGGCCCGCAGGGCGGTCCACTGGGCCGGATCGACGTCGCATTCGAAGACCGAGAACTGAACGCGCTGCCCGCGGTTCAGACACGCCTTGGCGATCCGCCGCAGGCGGCGCCGGCCGGCACGATCCTCCGTCGACACGTCGTATGTCACGACGACCAGCATACCCTCCCTCCTCGTCAGCGCGCCAGCCAGGGCGGGTAGGCGTCGAGGTCGCCGCGCAGGTGCATGGCGAGCAGGCGCGCCTGCACGTGCCACAGCAAGCCGACCGCGACGGTCTCGCCGGTGAACGGATGCTTCACCTCCTCTCCCTTGCGCTCCTGATAGGCGACGAGCACGGCCTTGCGCGCGTCGTCGGTCAGGGTCACCGCACCGGAGGGCGCCGTCTCGAAGTCCGCGGCGCGGAGTTGCCCGCGGTTGACCAGGGACAGAACCAGCCGATCGGCGAACCAAGCGCGGAACTCCTCGACCAGGTCGAGCGCCAGACTCGGACGGCCCGGACGCTCGCGATGCAGGAAGCCGACTTGCGGGTCGAGCCCCACCCCCTCCAGCGCCGATCGCGCGTCATGGGTCGTCAGGGTATAGATGAACGACAGGAGGGCGTTCACGGGGTCGGTCGGTGGCCGGCGGACCCGCCCCTCGAAGGTGAAGGCGGGATCGCGCGCCCGCAGCAGCGCCGGGAAGGCGGCGAAGTAGGCGTTGGCGCCCTGCCCCTCCAGGCCCCGCAGTTCATCGACCGTCGCGGCCAGCCCGGCCGGCGACCGCAGGCGGCGCAGCAGCGCTTCCAAGGCCTCGCGCGCCGCCGGCAGGCGCCCGCCGTCGTCGGCGCCATGATCGCGCAGGGCCCGCAGCACCACATGCCGCTGGTTCGCCAGCTTGCCGGCGACGATGGAGCGCACGATGGTGGCGCACCGCGCCGGGTCGTCCGTCACGGCGTACTGCGCCCGCCGCAGGCGCACGTTACCCGATACGGGCCCCTCGGCCCGCGCCAGGAAGCGCCCGTGTTCGGTCAGCCAGGTCACCGTCACGCCCACCTCGGCGCAGTGGCCGAGCAGGAAGGGGCTGACGGAGATGCGGCCGAAGCAGACGACGCCGTCCACCTTGTGCAACGGCACGCGGGTCTTGCCCCCGTCCTCGCGGGTAGCGAGCAGGCAGTCGCCGTCCTTGGCGAGATAAGTGCCCTGCGACGCGATGTAGAGCGTGTTGCCGAGTTGCTTCATGGCCCGTCGTCCTCTTCAGCGGTCCCGGCGTCATCGGCCAGCAGGCGGCCCAGCGCCCGGTCGAGCCACCGCGCCGCCGAGCGGCCGGCCACGGCGGGCCGGCAGATGTCGACCAGGGAACACGACCGGCAGCGGGGGTCGTCCACCAGCGGCGGCGGCAGTGCCGGCGCCCGCAGCAGGCGGCGCAGCTCGGCGGCGAGGTCTTCCGTTCGGGCCCGCAGGGCGGCGTCGAACGGCACCGTCTGGCGCCGCCGCGGCTGGCCGTAGAACAGCGCCCCTTCCGGCACCGGCAGCCCCAGCATGTCCTCCAGGCACAAGGCCTGGGCACAAAGCTGCACGCGGTCGGCGTCGTGGTCCTTGGGGCGGCCGCGCTTGTATTCCACCGGCAGCGGCCGCCACGGCGCATCCGGGGCGGCAGGATCGCGGTGGAACTCCACCACGTCGGCGCGCCCCGTCAGGCCGAGGCGACGGCTCGCCAGCGGCACCGCCCGGGCGATGCGCAGGCCGCCGCGCACCTCCTCCTCCGGCGTGTCGACACGGTCGTGCAGCACCCGGCCTTCAGCCGTCAGCCGGTTCTCCGCCCACTGGCGCTCGCCGTGGATGAGGACACACTGGCGCGGGCAGAAGACCAGGTGCTGCAAGGCCGACAGCGGCAGGAGGTCGATGTCGTCGTCGTCTTCCTCCATGGCTCCGCTCCCGGCCTGCGCAACCTACAGCAGGATTTCGGCCGTGACCCCGGCGGGCATGCCCGCTTCGTCGAAGGTGACGACGTAATCCTCGAAAGTGCGGGCCGGCGCGTCGGGGCTGCGGCCGGCGGCGGAGCCGGCCTTCACCAGCTCCAGCAGCTTGTGGGCCGGGGCGTTGCCGAGGGCGCTGTCGTGCCGGAAGGCGATGAGGCGGCGCGCCGTCATCCGCCCGCGGGAGGCGGAGCGGTCGTGGTCGAACATGTTGATCAGCGCCTGCCACAGAAGCTGCAGGTCGTCTTCAGAGAAGCCGGTGGCGTTGGCGAAGTGGGGCGACAGGAAGCCTTCGGCGCGGTAGAGCGCATAGGGGACGATGTGCTTCTCGCCCATGGTCCGGTTGTCGCCCGACTGCTTCTCGGCTTCGGCGACCGTGGTGACGGCCATGCGGGTGATGCTGACGGGCAGCGGCTGGATGGCGTCGACGCTCTGGGCGAAGGTGATCTGGGTCGGTCCGCGCACCTGGCCGCAGTTGACGTCGGTGGTCATGACGGCCCCGAAGGCGCGGATGTCGAAGAAGGTCTTGCACATCCACTCGGTGACCGCCTTGGCGTCCTCGCCCTTCTTAGGCAGCTTGCGCGGTTCCCACGACATACCGAGGTCGTCGTAGGCGCGGCGGTTCTGCTCGTTCAGGATGGCGCGCTCGCGGACGTAGATGTCGTATCCCGCCGCGTCGCCCTTCGCCAGCGCGACGAAGTTGCGGATCTTGCGCTTGAGGCAGACGTCGGTCACCAGGCCCTTCTGGGTGGCCGGGTCGACGCGCGGCATGTTGCCCATGTCCGGGTCGCCGTTCGGATTGCCGTTGGTGACGTCGAAGTAATAGACGAACTCGATGCGGTTGCTCAGGACGCTCATGGTCTTCCCCCTCTCGGAACTGTCGCGGCGGCTCAGGCGGCGGTATCGGTGTCGGCGTCGGAAACCTCGGCGGCGGGCGTCTCGCCCTTGCGGAACAGCGCCTGGCGCTGCTGGTAGTAGCCGAGGAAGAACAGGCCCTGGTGATCGGGCGTCAGGCTGGCCGGAATGGCGCCGACCTCGTCGAGGATCTCGGCGACCAGGCGGTCGTACCACACCGACAGGCCGCGGCCGTCGCGCGCCACCTTCTTCAGGTGCGCTCCCTTGAGGCGCAGCAGGTGCGGGAACACGGCCATGGGCGTGCCCGAAGCCGACGACAGGAACTTCTGCCCGATGCCGGCATTGACCGAGCCGCCGTGGGCCGCCTCCTGAATGCGCTCCAGGACGGCGAACAGGCGGCCGAGGCGGTAGCCGACCTCGGTACGGGCGGGATCGAGGCTCATGGGGATCATATCCTCCGGCTGGCCGGCAAAGCGCCGGCGGCGGTTGTATTCGGCCTTCAGCAGGGCGACGCGCGGGTGGGTGACCCAGCCGTCGGCACGGAACCGCGCCAGCAGCAGCGCCGGCAGGGTCTGTGGATAAGGGCCGCCGGTCAGCACGGCGCGGGCGATGTCGCCGTGCAGCTTCTTCATCGTGTCGAGGGAATTGGTGCCGCGCGCCTTGCCGTCGCGGTCCTTCGGCCGCGTCTCCTGTGCCAGTGCCCACAGCGACGGCGACGGCGGCCGGTTCGGGTGGTCGAGGTCGAGCGCGAGATCCTGGTGGTGCTCGCCCAGCCGCCGCAGCATCTCGCCCACCGGTGCGACGTCCCAGAACCGCACCGACAGGCGGGCGGCGTTGGGCGCGAGGCCGAGCACATGGAAGCGTACCGCCGCGTCGTTCAACAGGTCGGGATCGGTCACCCGCCGGCCGTCGCGCAAGGCCACCAGAAGGCCGCGCAGGCGATCGGCGCGGGCCGCTTCCAGGTCGTCGGCGGCGGCCTCGGCGATCAGCTCCTCCCATTCCCGCCACGCCGGATCGACCAGGGCCGGGATCAGCGTCTCGGCCGCCGAGGCCTTCTCCGCCCAGAAGACGGTGGTCGTATCGCCGATCGTCAGGGACTGCCGCATCTCGCGCCGCAGCAGGTGGTTGAGGGCGGTGGTGTATCCGAAAGCCGCCGCCTCCCCCACGGGCGCGTTGAAGCTCTGGTCCTTGCCGTAGGACGTGGCGGCGGCGATGTTGAACGACACCAGCGACGCGCCGCTGGTCTGGGCGCCCTGGACACCCTTGATGGGGGCGTGCAGGCGGGCGATGGGGCCGATCTCGCCGGTCACCAGGCACTGGCCCTCGGCGCCGGCTTCCGCCGCCGCCACGTGGCGCGCCCAGGCGTCGCGCAGGGCCGGCACGTCGTGCACGAAGGGCTCCCCGCCCGGCAGGCCGAGCACCTGAAACACCAGCCAGCCGTCGACGAGATCCTCGTGCGCCGCCAGCCGTTCCGCCGCCGCCGCCGGGTCCCAGCCGGCGAAGTGGGCGCGGACGGCTCGCGCCGCCGGATGATCCACGCCGGCCAGCAGCCGCTCGTGCAGCTCTCGCGCCGCCTCGAACTGGGTCCGCGCCCGCTCCGGCTTGCCCTTGCCGTCGTGGCCGCACAGGTAGCCGGCGTTGTCGCACAGGAACCCCGGCACCACCTTGACCGTCCGCTGCGGCGGCTGCGGCACCTGGATGAGGCGCGGCACCTGGCGCTTGCCGTCGGTGGTGCGCAGGTCGAGGATGTCCTGGAAGCGCCCCTCGCGGTCGAGCACCACGGCCCCGACCACCTTGGTCAGGGCGAAGCCGAGGGGCGGCAGGGCATCCGGGCCGTCACCGGCGGACAGCCGGCGGTAAAGTTCGTGGAGGGCGGTGAGGATCATGACGCGGCCCTCCCGCGGGGCGTGAAGGGGGGCACGTCCAGCACGCCGTCGCGCAGGACGGCATGGAAGAAGTGCGGCGTCATGCCGTCGGCGAAGTCGATGTCGTGCAGCATCCAGCCGAGATCGCGCTCGCCGCGCAGGGCATCGGGCACGGTCTCCAGCTCGCCCGGCTCCACGGGCCCGAAGAAGGCGGTGAACTCGCGGGTGCCGAGGCTCGGCTGCCAGGCGCACTGGCCGCGCTCGATGCGCCGGCGCGCCATCTCCAGGTGCTTGGCCGGATTGTCGCCGGGCCCCGCCCGGTCGGTCATGTCGAAGTGGGCCTCGATGACGTATTCCACGTCGCGCAGAACCAGGGCGGCGCGCTGTTGCCGGTCGTCCTCGACCACGAGATAGGGCATGGGCTTCTCGCCCCGCGCCGCCTGGCGGGCCGAGGTATAGGGCGCCTTGCCGGCCACCTCGTTGCGGCGGATGGTCTCGAACCGGATGGGCCGGCGCACATGGATGCGGTCGATCACCCAGCGGATGGCCCGCTTCCAGTGCACTGCCTCTAAAATGCCGCGCGCCGCCGACGGCGTCAGCACCTCGTAGCTCGCCCGCTCGGTTTTGAACTCGGGGCGGCTGAACAGGGCGTAATCGCCCCACACCTTGATCTGGATGCCTCTGGTCATGTCCCCCCCTTTCTACGCAGACAAATCCGGAGCCCCACCGCCCCCTCCGGCGGCACGTGACAGGAGCCGCAGCAGGCCCGTTACCAAACCCGTCCCCACGAGCTTCCGCAGGGTCGGCACCTGCTCCTGGTGCGGCGGGGCACCTTCTTCCGTCTGGCCGTACGAGATTTCGAACCGGATGAACTTACGCATGCGCTGCTCCTGGCGGAGAGCGACCGGGCAACCGTCAGCCCGATCGCAATCACAACAATGCACAGGTTTCTACCCACGGCGCGTCATGCCCCGGCTATTCCTGTGTATCGTGTGATAGCGTAGCAGGCAAGAGAATCTTACAGCACGTTTTCCGAGTACTTCCTCTCCTGCTCCCGGCGGCGAAGGCCGAGGCGGCTGTCATAGAGATCCGGGGTCACCAGCCGCACGAAGGCATCCCCCGGCCCCAGGCGTCCCAGGGCACCATCACGGTCGAGGGCGGCGAACAGGCTGCGGTAGAACGAGACGCTCACCTGCTGCAGGGCCCGCAGCACCTGCCGAGACACCGGGAAACCGCCGCGGGCGGCACGCTGCAACTCCTCACACAGCGCTTCGGCCCCCTCGGCGGGCACGATCACCGGCACCGTCTCTTCGCCGACGAGCCGCATGTCGGCGGCGGCGCGGCGGAAGTCCCATTGGCCGGCCGCCCCTATGTTGCGGGCGAAACAGCCCATGACTGCCTTGTGATCCGTCTCCGCCACGGCCAGCAGGCTCGCGAAGTAGCGTTCCACACGAGCGGGTGCGAGCGGGTCGCCGTCTTCCGCGAGGATGGGCCGGCCGAGGGTGCGGCGTCGCTCCAGATCGGGGAGGAAGAGCTTGCGGTCGTGGTCGAACACGACGAACCGGCCGGTCCCCCGGCCCTCGCGGTTGCAGCGGCCGGCCGCCTGGGCCAGCGAGTCGATCCCGGCCGCAGCGCGATAGACGACGGGGAAGTCGATGTCGACGCCGGCCTCGATCACCTGCGTACTCACCAGGCGCACGGGCAGCCCCTCCTTCAGGCGCTGCTTCACCGCGGACAGGATGCGGCGGCGGTCGGCAGGGCAGAGACCGGCACTGAGGTGCCAGACTTCGTCGGGCTCCGCTCGCCCCTCTGCCAGACGCTCGTACAACTCGGCGGCATGGGCGCGGTTATCGACGATGCACAGCACCTGCGGCTCGCCCCGCAGCCGCTCGATCAGGGCGTCGTCGGACAGCCGCCCGGCCTTCTCGGTGGTCACACGACGGAACCGCTCATAGAGAGCCGCCTTGTCGGCGACGATTTCGCGCGGCGGCGGCAGAGCGGTGCCGAGGGAACCGACCGTGAGGTCGGGCTGCGTCGCCGTGCACAGCAGCAGGGTCGTGCCATAGTCGCGCCACAACCGCTCCAGCGCCGCCACGCACGGCGTGAGGTGGGCGGTCGGCAGCGCCTGCACCTCGTCGAGCACCACCACCGCCCGGGCAAGGTTGTGCAGCTTGCGGCAGCGCCCCGGCCGGTCAGAGAACAGGCTTTCGAAAAACTGCACGGTGGTGGTGACGATCACCGGTGCGTCCCAGTTCTCCTCCGCCAGCGCCGCACGCTGGGGGCCGATGCGCTCGCCGCCGGCCGGCAGCGGGGCCGCCGAATGGTGCTCCAGCACCGCATCGGCCAGGTCGGGCCCCAGGGCCTCGCGGAACACCGCCGCCGTCTGTTCGATGATCGAGGTATAGGGGATGACGTAGATCACCCGCCGCAGCCCGTTCGTCACGGCGTGCTTCAGGGCGAAGGAGAGCGAGGCCAGGGTCTTGCCCCCGCCGGTCGGAACCGTCAGCGAGAAGACGCCCGGCGGCTCGCCCGCCGCAGCGCGAGCCGCCGCCAGGATCTCCGCCCGCGCACCGGCTATGGCCGGCGCCGCCGACGAGGACCCGGCGAGCCGCTGCATGTGGCCGTCGAGCGCCGCCGCCAGGGTCGCCAGCTCGGGCCGCGGCCCCCGCCGCGCCGCCGCCCGGGCGGGATCGCAAAAGCCCTCGGTGCGCAGGAAGTCGGCGTCGCACAGGGTGGAGAACAGCATGCGCAGAAAGAAGGCGGCGCCGAACGAGTCCTTCGGATGCGCCATGAAGGGCGGCGGCGGCAACCGCGGCGGCAGGGGCAGGGACTGCGCCTCGGGCGCAAGATCGTGCGCCACGGCGGCGCGTCCGTCGTGCAGCCGCTCGGCGAAGGCGGCCTCCCCTTCCCCTGCGGGAAGGCCGGCGTGGTGGGCCGAGGTCACGATGCCGAGTAGCGTGCCGGCGATCGGCCCGTACCGCTCCACCGCCAGTGCCGCCCCGGCGGACGCATGGGGTGCGGCCGGTCCCTCGGACCGGATGTAGCGCTGGAAAGACAGCCGGTACTTGCCGGCATCATGCAGCCAGCCGGCGGCCGCGCCCCATTCGGGCGCTGCGAACACGCCGGCGAAGGCCTCCGCCTGCGCCGCCACCTCGGCGAGGTGATCCGAAAGGGGTTCCCACCCCGGCCCGACAGGGCCGGCCCCGCTGTGCGCGTAGTAGTGCACGAGACCCTCCCCATTTACCCGCAATGTCTGTATTAGATATTAGGACAACGCGGAACGCGAGCCATATTTAGTCCGCGTGGCAACTTTCTGAGAAAGTGCCCCTGGGGAACCGCCCCCGCCTGGAGAGAGCCCAATGACCCCGGGCCGTCACACCCGCCAGCCCCTCCCTGTGGATGTCCACGCACCCCCGACTCGATCCAGGACAGGCGCAGCTTTTTTCACCCGTCGAGCTTGGCGCAGCCATGCGAGTAAGGGCAGGACGCCCACCGGGCGGTCTGGTGGGTCCACGAGTGGGCCCACCAGACATATCCTGCCACAGGGACGACGGAGAATGTCGTAGAAGGACGTGGAAACTCGTGGAAACATGTAGAAACTCGTGGAAATTCGTAGAAACCGACCGCATCATGTAGAAACTCGTAGAAATTACACAGCCGCAAGAGATTTTTTCTCACCCGATCGCCATTTGGTCTTGCGGCCGAAGACCACAGCGATTATTCCCGCCCGTCCGAAAGGCCTAGGGAATATCAGCATGTTGGCCGCCATCTACGCCCGTCACTCCACCGACAAGCAGCAGGGCTCGACCGAGGATCAGATCGCTCGCTGCGTGCAGCACTGCCAGCGCCTCGGGTACACGGTGGTGGAGATCTTCTGCGACAAGGGGACGTCCGGCGCCTCCATGCTCAACCGCCCCGGCATCAAGCGCCTGATCAAGGAGACCCTGGCCGGCCGGTTCGAGCGCATCGTCGCCGAGGACCTGTCCCGCCTCAGCCGCGACCAGGGCGACATCGCCACATTCTTCAAGCGCCTGAGCTTCGCCGATATAGTGTTGGAGACGGTCGCGGAGGGCGTGATCGGCGAGCTCCACATCGGCCTGAAGGGCACCATGAACGCGCTCTACCTGAAGGACCTGGCGGACAAGACCCGACGCGGCCAGATCGCCTCGGTCCAGCGTGGCACGGTGCCCGGCGGCCAGGTCTACGGCTACGACATCGTGCGGCGGTTCGACGCCGCCGGCGAACCCATCCGCGGCGCCCGCGCCATCAACCAGGAACAGGCCGAGGTAGTGCGGCAGATCTTCACGGCCTACGCCGAGGGCAAGAGCCTGAAGCGAATCTGTGAGGACCTCAACACCCTCGGCATCCCCTCCCCTGCCGGCGGCAAGTGGGGCGTGACCACCCTCGTCGGCTCGGCGTCGCGCGCCACCGGTATCCTGCGCCAGACGCTCTACAAGGGCGTGGTGACCTTCAACCGCATGCATTTCCGGAAGCACCCGGAGACGGGCAAGCGCCTATCGGTGCCGCGGCCGCCGGAGGAATGGGTGCTGGCCCCGGTGCCCGACCTGGCGATCCTCGACGCTGCCCTCTTCGACCGGGTGCAGACGCTGATCGACCAACGCTCGACGGCCCGCAAGGAGGTGATCGAGCAGCGCAAGATCGAGGACACCGAAGCCAAGGCGGCCCGCGCGGCCGCGCGGCAACGAAAGTGGCGCCTGGAGCAGCAAGAGCAGCCGCACAAGAAGATCCTGCCGGTGTTCTCGGGCCGCCTGCACTGCGCCGAACACGACGTGAAGATCCGCACCCAGCATTGGCGCCACTACGCCTGCCCGGTCAGCGGCTGCGCCAATCGCAACCTCAAATGGGATGAGCTGATGCCGCTGTGCATCGACGCTCTGGAGCAGCTCAAGGCGGACGACATCATGGCCTATTACGCCTCGCCGGCCGTGGTCGCGGAGCGTGCCGAGCATGATGGAGCCCTGGAGGATATCGGCCGGCAGATCGACGAACGGCGAGCCTCCCTCAAGGCCATACTGACCACGCTGGGGCCACGGGCGCGGACGGAAAGCGTGCGCCAGGTGCTCGACGAACTGGAACAGGAAATCCGGCGCCTGACCCATGAGCAGGCTCGGCATCAGCGACAGCGGCAGGCCCTTCAGCCGTCACTGGCGGCGGTTGAGGCGGCACTGGGGCGGTTCCAGGCAATGCTGATGCAACTCCGGCTAATGCCCGAAGATCACCGCCTCACGGTGCCGCTGCGGGCCTGCGTGCAGCGGTTCGAGGTGACGACGGTCGAAGATGCCGAAGCGCCCAAGGGCCACCGGCGGATGGTGCGGGTGCGGGCGCAGTTCGATGTGCCGAAGGTGACGGAGATCGGGAATTGACGAAGTAGCCAATTGCAAAGACTCCCGTCCATCTACGACACCGACTTACCAGAATAAGCATCCGCACGGGACCTCGATTGGTTGCTAAACATCGAAATCCAGCGGCCGATTAATAGTGCATCTCCCTTACCCGGTGCGTGGCTTCCGGCTTTGGTCACCGTCTTCTATGCAGAGACCAGGAGGCGATCACCTCGGAGGACACCGGTTCATGGTTGAGCTTTCCGACAATCTCGACCGCTCGCAAGCCGGCGTGCCGCTTAGGCCAGGTATCTGCTCGCGGGCTCGAGAGACGATGCCCGCCTCGCGTGCCCCCTACCTCCGCGGCGGGCATTCCACACGACACTTTCAATATGAATAGGTGCTTTTCTCATAGCGCGCCCTGGCATATTGTCAGCGCCTCATTACCCGCAAGAGGCGCGAAATGGCCAAGGAAGAACAGTCGACGCAGGATGCCGGCCCCTCTATCTACCTTGATGTGAGAAAGAGCTTGGACGTCCGCAAGCTCGACGCCGGCAAGGGCGCGAACTGGGACCGCGAGTTCATCCAACGCACTGCATTCGCCCGCCTCAAGAAGATCGTCGAGGAGCAACTGGAGCGGGCCGAGTCAACCGCCAAAAGCTCCCATCCCACCATCCTTGACCGCCGCCATGGTGCCATCACCATTCACGGCACCCGCGGCAGCGGCAAAACGACATTCGTGCTCAACGCGTTGGACCATCTCTGCGAAGAGAAAGGGGGTGATCTCGTCAGCCTTGGCGTGATCGACCCGACACTGATCGGCAGCAAAGAGAACCTATTCCTGCTGATCCTGAACCGGATTCAGCAAAAGGTCTGTGAGGCCCCCCAGTGGCGGGAAAATGCCGCCGGTCGAGACTGGGAGGACGCGCTGCGGAAGCTGGCCGGTGGCCTGTGCCTGCTGGACGGTGTCGGCAAGGATCGGCAGCTGGCCGACGACCAATGGGAAGACGCCCACTATGCCATGGATCAAGGCTTACGAAAGGCTGGTGAGGGCCAATCGCTTGAAGCTAATTTCCACGACATGATCGCTAAGGCGCTCGTTGTCCTGAAAAAGCAGGCATTCATCGTGGCGCTGGACGACATCGATACAAATTTCGAGCAAGGCTGGACGGTGCTGGAAATCCTGCGCCGCTATCTGACCTCACCGCGCATGATCGTCGTCCTGTCGGGCGACATGGATCTCTACGCCATGCTGGTGCGCGGGAGGCAGTGGGAGCAGTTTTCGGAGGGGTTGCTGCGGCATGATCACCAGATGGCTGGCCCTGTCGAGACCATGGTCAGCCATTTGCAGGGCCAGTATCTGCAGAAGATACTTCCTCCAGCGTACCGGATCAGCTTGGCCAAATTCAGCGATGTCCACGACACGGTCAAGATCGTGCTTAGAGATCCGCCGGAGGAGGACGGGAACACCGTAGAGGTCGAGCGCTTCCTCTACGAAAAGTTCCAAACATTGTCCCGGTACCGCGGCAACGCCATGGTTGTCGCGATCGAGTTTATTCTACGGCAACCGGTGCGCACCGTGGTCAACCTGCTGTCTCTGATGGCCAGGGATGAGACGGCCTTGGCCGACACCGTCGAGAACGCCAAGCCCGACAGCAAGGTGGAACTCCAGCGCGCTCTCATTGCTCAGTTCTCCGACATTTACGCCCGACTCCATACCGACAGCGACGACTTGTATCGGACAGACAGCGGGAAGTTCGCTGCCTTCCTTGCCGAGTTCCTGACCCGGAACGACCTGTGGTCAACCGGGCACACCCTGCTACCGGATCTGGCGTCCGACGATGTCAACCTGATCTTCCTGGTTTTCGCTGGCATGGCCGGTGGCTATCAGGCCCTCCACGCGCTGGATTACATGCTGCGCATCTGTCAGTTCCGCGAGGTGGCCGTGCATTATGGTCGCGACTTGCTGGATGCAAAAAAACTGCGCGGCACCATCGACTATCTGGCGCTCAACCGCCCGGGCTCGTTACTGGAGTTGGGCCGCCATATGACCGTCATCCTGCGCGGCGCGGACAAGCCCACGGCCAAGGCCCTGCGGTCGGGGACGACCTTGACCCTGGCGCGCCGCAGCCGAGATACCGAGGCGACCATCCGCCGTTTGTACGGCGACTATGGCACCCTCGTGGGCCCCTGCCCGGATAGTGCGCCGGAATTCATCAGGCCGTTCCGCAATACCGTTTGGGAAAAGACGAAAGATAACAAAACTGCCCGGGGGCTTGGCGAATGGTACAACACCGCCGACTCCTTGCTGGCTCGCCTGCCTTCGGAGACTGCCACCAGCCTTGCCGCCCTTCCGTTCAGTCGCATCCTGAAGCACAGCGGCGAGCGTCCCACCTACGCCAGCATCCATAATGTCCTAGGCGCCCTGGCGGACATTGTGGCCAGTCCCGACCGGATCAAGGCGATCCTCAAGAACTCGGCAGAAATTCGAGCTTATGCGGTGATGGACTTCCAGGACGCCGAACCGCCTGAAGACATTGAGGATGACGACAAAGACGACACTTCGGGCCTCAAGCAGGACCAATCCGCAGATTATCTATTCTACAAGGCGCTGAAGGCTTGGAGGATCGTCATGGCAAAGACGCCTCCGCTGCCGCCCTATGTGATGGCCCGCATCTGGACACGCTTCTTCTACGGCCTAAGCGCCCAGGACGACGACCTGGATGCGAAACATTACTATCTCGGCCATCTTCTACACCGTCAAATCATCCTGTTTCTCAACTCGATTTATGTGGAGGAGCTCCTCCATCTGTCCGACTACGACAAAAACGTCAGCCTGAAGAACCCGGTAACGCGCGACACTGAATTCCTACGTAATCTCCCCAGTAGAAAAGACCGCCCGCCGTTCTTCAACGCCATCGCTCGCTGTCCGCTCTGGGCGGCCTATCTTGACCCAAATGCAGAGGTGACCTGCAAATTATTTTCGTCAATCCTTCGCAAGGTTGTCAAGGTTACCTACGAGGTCGGGGAGACGGAGGTCGAATTCGATAACCTCTTCCATCTCTTCAACTCGGTGGCGGTGCCGGAACCGCAGAAAGCCCGCCAAGCCAATCCGGGCAGGCAGGCGAGCAAACCGCGCCAGGGCAAGTAAACCGCCATGCCCACCCTCGTCCTGCGCCAATTCCTCAAGGATCGCCGCACCCTGGCCGAAGCCATGGCCGGCGGGTGGCCCAGCGTGGAAACACTGCGCCGACGCGCCACCGTTGGTGAATGGGAACGCAGCAGCCACCTGCCTGACCATGTGCTGCGCAACTATCGGGACTCGGCGCTGGCCGATGCCGACAGTGAATGGAAAATCCTGAAGGCGGTGCTCAAGGCATTCGCCGACGAATTCCTGATCCGCCACGACGGCAACGTCCATGTGGATTTCGAGAATTTCGGCCGCTGGCAAGGCGAACTGGCCGACCTGTCGCCGCTGCCGTTCCTGGCCTTCGCCCTTTGGCGATGGTACGCCCCGCCGAAGATCACGGAGGCGCCGGAGGTGCGGCGCTACATCGACCGGCATCTGCGCCCATTCGAGCACACAGTGCTGCTGAGCCCCTTCGATCCCCGCGTGGAGGACCTGATCAACACCCAGGGCCTGCACGATCGCCACATCCATCTGAACGGATCGACCGAGGTGGATAAGGTTTGGCAAGACCAACTGGCGGACGTCCACGGCGCAGCCAAGGCAATTCGCGCCGCCCTGCCGCGGCTGGATCGCTTGGCCGGCGACACACCCGACCGATCCATGCTGGCCGAACTGTACGAACAATTGGGCCTGCCCCCCGACGCGGTGAGACATTATCTGCAGGTGGCGTTCCGCGTCCGCCTGGCATTGACTGACTTCGCCTTAGGGGGAGACCCTCCTTTTTCCATCGCCGACCTGGTCCGGCCGTCTTTGGTGGCTGCCCTGGACGACCGCCGCAGCGCCGCGCACCCGCTCTCCCCGCTGCTGCCAGGCGACATCGGCAAGCTGATTCCGGAAATTATGCTGCTGATCCTGGTGTTTCAGCGGCTGGATATTGAGCCAGACGCTCCGGCCGGACGCTGGCTGCATCTTTACCTGCTGATCCTCAATGGCATGGCTGTTCCCTTGGCGATCCAGAGCGAGCGGCAAAAGGGGTTCGACCAGTTCCAGAAGTTCACCTTCACCTCCATGCGCCGACTGTCGGAAGGAGTGTGCTACCTGGACCGGTTCAAGCAACTGAACTGTGCGCCGCGCCGGGACCTGGCCGTTCTGGAGGGGCGCATCAGTCCGCCAGACAACCCGGCCGAACTGAAGAGATTGCTGGTCAACATTCTCGACGGACTGTCACGCTACCGTGGCGGCCCGCGGGTCACCTCGCTGGAACAGGAGGAGCTGCCGGATCCTGAGCCGGCGGCAGGCGAACCGCGCATGGCACTGCACCTGGTCGCTCATTTCATCAAGAGAGTCGACCCTGACACCGGATGCTCCACCCCGTGTCGCCACTACGCCCTGCGCAAGAATCTGCACAAGCGCTGGCTGGCCCTGCGCCATGTGCGCGAGACCTCTGCGATAGCACGGCGGTTCCTGTGCGGCATCGATGCTGCCGCAAACGAGATGCACGCCTCGCCCGAGGTGTTCGCCCCGACTTTCCGCGCCGCGCGGCGGTCGGGCCTAGTCCATCTCACCTTCCATGCCGGCGAGGACTTCGAGCACCTGGTTTCAGGTATCCGCGCCGTCGCCGAGGCAGCCTGCTTCCTGAACCTGCGCTACGGCAACCGTATCGGCCACGGCACGGCCGTAGGCATAGATCCCGACCTGTGGCTTGAGCGCATGCCCGAACGCCTGCACATGACGTGCGGCCACCATTTGGACAATCTGGTGTTCGCCCATGCCTACCTGGTGGGTCACCCCCATTTCGGCCACGTGGTCCAGCAACTCGAAGGCCGCATTCGCGACCTGTCCCGGCGCATCTACGGAGAACGACTGGACCCCAACCTGCTCCACGCAGCGTGGAGCTTGCGCGCGCTGGACCCGATGGCGGTGGAGGCAGCGCGGAAGAAGGAGGTGGCGATCGAGCTCGACCGCCGCCGCGAGATCGACCGCGTGCAGCGTGCGGCGGCCGAGCACACCGACGCCTTCCGTTGGTTCGAAGCCTATCATTTGCGCCGAGTACGCGACGCCTACGCCAAGCCTGAACGCGTCGACACGGCGTGGCTTGGGGCCGAGGCTCTGCGCCACCTGCAGGAGCAAGTACTACGCGACTTGGCAAGCCGGCAGGTTGCGATAGAAACCCTGCCCACAAGCAATGTCCGCATTTCCTTTTACCGCGATCACGCCGAGCACCACATTTTTCGTTGGCTGGAAGAGTCGGCGGAACGCGCCCCGGCCCTATGCATGGGTTCGGATGATCCCGGCATCTTCGCCAACAACATGCGCGCCGAATATTACCATCTGGCGCGCGAACTTCGGCGCCGCGGCAGCGACTGGGCCTCGGTCATCCAGAAACTGGGGCACCTGAACGAACACAGTCGTGTTTTTGGTTTCAAACCTTCAATCGTGGAATAGCAGGATAACTGGCCTCCGGGGGCCAGACTGGAAAGCGGCGTGGAATTTTTCCCCCTGCATGGAGGGAACCCCTCGGGGTGGACGCTGTCAGATCGGATCTTTGACCGCCTGGCGGGCGTGTTGCTCCTCAAACCGGATCGGGCTGCGGTAGCCGAGGGCCGAGTGCAGCCGGCGCTTATTGTAGACGGTCTCGATGAAGGGTGGCAGATCCTCCGCCACGTCTTCGAAGGTTTCGTAATCGGCCCCGTAGACTGCCTCGACCTTGAGCCTCTTCATGAAGCTCTCCGCGTTGGCGTTGTCGTACGGGTTTCCGCGCCGTCCCATCGAGCCTGTAAGGTTGTGCCGACTGAGAACTTCTCGATAGGCCGCCTCGGCGTACTGGGAGCCGCGGACGCCCTTCTGTTCGTCAAGCGACCTGCGTCTGGTTGATTTGTAACCATCCGGTGAGCACCGCAGGCAGCCCGGATCTCAGCGCGTTTGCTTGAGCAGCGGCGGTGCCTGACCGATGTCGCGCAGGTCGTCGATGATGGCTTTCAGGGTCTCGATGCCCTGATAGTGAAGGCGGTCACTATGTCCTCGCCGACGCCGTAGACCCGCAGGCAGCCGTCCCCGGGGAACATGTCGATGGAGAGCTCCCACAGCCAGTCCTCGTCCTCCCCCAGCATCTCGGCGACACGGGCGATGGTGAAGACGGCGGTGGTGGCGGGCATGGTCAGGTCGCCAGGCGGTTGGCGATGTCCTGCGGCCGCCAGTTCCAGGGGAGGAACTCGTCGATCCGGTGGGCGGGGTGCTCGGCGACGCGGGCGAGCACGTCGGCCAGCCAAGCCTGCGGATCGACGTCGTTCATCTTGGCGGTCACGATGAGGCTGTACATGGCGGCGGCGCGCCGGCCGCCGCGGTCGGAGCCGGCGAACCGCCACGACTTCCGTCGGAGGGCGATCCCGCGCAGCGCCCGTTCGGCGGCATTGTTGGACAGGCAGACGCGGCCATCGTCGAGGAGGCGGGTGAAGGCCGGCCAGCGCTTGAGCATGTAGTCCATCGCATTGGCCAGGTCGTTGCCGCGCGACAGACTGGCGCGCCGCTCTTCGGCCGACCGGCCGGCGATGGCGCGCTCGATGTCGAACAGCGCGTCGATGCGGCGCACCGCCTCCAGGGCCAGCGGCGAAATCACCGCTCCGGTCTTGCCCTGCGCCTTGCGGCGGGCATTGGAGGCGAGATCGGCAAGCGCGAAGAACGGCCGGCGGGCATGGGCCCAGCAGGCGGCTTCCAGGATGGGGCCCGGCCTGCGGTCGGCCCCGTAGAGCTTGCCGTAGCCGCCATAGGCGTCGGCCTGCAGCAGGCCGACATACCCGGCCAGATGCGCCTGGGGATGCTCGCCGGCGCGGTCGCGGGAATAATAGAACATGGCCGCCGGCGGCGCCGGGCCGCCGAACGGGCGGTCGTCGCGGGCATAGACCCAACATCGGCCGGTGTCGGTCTTGCCCTTGGCCAGGACGGGGACGGTGGTGTCGTCGGCGTGCAGCCGCTCGGCGGCGAAGACGTGGGCCTCGATCCGCCTGATCAGCGGCTCCAGCGCGGCGCAGCCGGCGCCGACCTGGTCGGCCAGGGTGGACAGCGCCAGCGGCACGCCCTCCCTGGCGTAGCGCTCGGCTTGGCGGTTGAGCGGCTGGTGCTGCCCGAACTTCTCGAACAGGATCATCGCCAGCAGGCCGGGCCCGGCCCAGCCGCGGGGCGTGACGTGGAACGGCGCTGGCGCCTGGGCGATCTTCTCGCAGTCCCGGCAACTGAACGTCTCCCGCACCCGCTGGATCACCGTCCACTGGCGAGGGATCACCTCCAGGGTCTCGGTCACGTCCTCGCCGATCTTGCGCAGCCGCTCGCCGCCGCAGCAGGCGCAGACGGCCGGCGCCGGCTCAATGATCCGCTCGCGCGGCAGATGCTCGGGGAAGGGCTGGCGCGACGGCCGCCGACGGGTGAAAGCCGCCACGGTGGTGGTGCGCGCCACGGCCTCGGCAAGGCCGTCGGCTGGTCGGCGCAGAACCGCACCTGCTCGGCAGCGAGCTCGTCCTCGGTGGCCGAGGCGGCAAGCTCCTCGAACTCCAGCTCCATCTGCTCGATCAGCCGCGCCCGGCGCTCGGCGCTCGATCCGCATCCACTTCCACCGAGGCTACCACAGCCGCGGCGACAAAATGCTCGCCCACTTAAGTCTCACCCGCCTACGGATAGAGCCTGCTGCTGTGGGCGCTGGTCACTTCCCTCAGTTGCTCACGCCCCTCCTGCCCCGCCGCGTACTCCCGCGCCCAGCAGAGCGTATTCACAAGCGCGAGCTCCTCCACTGTGCGGCACGGAATCTCCAGTAGCCGCGGGCTCGCCACGAGGACGGCCAGGCAGCGGGCGCGCGAGATCGCGACGTTGAGGCGGTTCCGGCTGTACAGGAAGTCGATGTCGCGAGGCAGGTCCTCGGCCGAAGACGTGGCCATGGAGATCAGCACCACGTCCGCCTCCTGGCCCTGGAACTTGTCGACGGTACCGACCCTTGCCCCCGGCGGCAGCACGGCGAGGAGGTGGTTGACCTGGACGTTGTAGGGGCTGACGACCAGGATGTCGTCGACCGTCAGCGGCCGTTCGCGCCCCTCCTCGTCGCGCCGGCGCTGACGCAGCAGACTGTCGAAGAGGTCGCGCAGGATGGCGCCTTCCTCCTCGCTCTTCTGGCTGCAGCCTTCGTGCTCGGCCTCGATGAAGCGCAAGCCCGTGGACAGCAGCTCGGGATGCGCATCGGGCGTCAGCAGCAACGTCTGGCGCTCGGTCGATGGGGCAGACTGCAGCGCGCCGGCGTAGACCGCATCGGAGATGAACCGGCAGACGTCGCGGTGCATGCGGAAGGTGGTCGGCAGGAAGATGCCGCGGTCGGGTGGGATCACCGGCTCGTCGCGCAGCAGGAAGTCGAGCACGGAAAGGCCGGAGTCGCCCGGGTGAACGCCCTGGATGGGCTGGCCCAACTGCATCTGGTCGCCGACCAGCACGATGTTCCGTGCGGCCGTTCCCATGGCGACGATGTTGGCGAGCGACACCTGCCCCGCCTCGTCGACGAACAGGTAGTCTACGGCAGTCTGCTCCTCCAGCCCCGCGAACAGCCACGCCGTCCCCGCCACCAGGGCGGCGCGCGGATCGACGTCGGCGTTGTTCACGATGTCCTCGATAAGGTCGCCGTTCAGGAAGCTGTCGGCCTTCCCGGCCGTCGACTTCTTCTGACCGCGGAAGTCGAGCCCCTGGGCCTTGGCGCGCTTCTCGACCCCGTGCAGCAGGTTGTTGATGGCCTTATGGCTGTTGGACGCGATGCCGACCCGAAAGCCGGCACGGATGAGCCCACAGATGACGTGCGCCGACGTGTACGTCTTGCCCGCCCCGGGCGGTCCCTGGATAAACAGGTAGGTTTCGTCCATCGCGAGCGCCGCTGCGATCGCGCCCTCGACCACGTCTGCGCCGGCCGGGACGACCGGTGCCCCGGCCGCGCGGCCGCAAAGGCGCGGCGGCTTGCGCTCCAGAAGATCGCGCACCGCCCGGAAGCGGCCGTCGCGAGCCATCAGGCTCCCGGCGAAGCGCTCTACCGCCGCCTGCAGGACGCCGCTGTTCACCGGGCCGCCCGGCACCAGCGACAGGGTTTCCGGCAGCGGTCCCTTCACCGCGCCCCGCTTGAGGCGCACCAGCCGCCGCTCCTCGTCCAGTTCGTCGATCACGCCAGCGGGTTCCAGGGTCTGCGCGATCAGCGGACGGTCGCCGGCCCGTAGCTTGGTCTCCTGCTCCGGGAAGCGGTAGACGCCGACAAGGCTCTTCTTTTCGCTGCCGGCCGGGCCGACCTGGCGGAGATCACCCAGGCAGTCGGCGTCGTCGACCAGTTCCTCCGGCGTCCGCTCCTGGCGATCGAACATCGCCCACCACTCCGGTTTCTCGCACCGGCGATGGAAGCCGAGCAGGTAGCCCGTCAGGGTGCGCAGCGGCCGCTCCGACGGTGGGCCGTCGAGCAGGCGGCGGAGCATCTCCTCCCGTTCGGCATCGCGGTCCGCCAGCTCGGCCGCCCGTTCCTCGTCCAGCGTGGCAGCGGCACCCGTAGCCCAGGCGGCCCCGGAAGGACGCAGGCCGCACAGCCAACGGTGCAGACGCAGCGTCGAGACGCAATCGAACTCGTTGTAATCCTGGATGTCGCGCAGCAGAGACGGGTGCTGTGTCTGGCGCCACCGCTCGTACATGACGACGCTGTCCGCGGCATTGGTAACACCGCCGGAGCGCTTGTCGCTGTAGAAGACTTCGATGTTCTTCAGGCTGTACCGTGGCTCGGAAACGCGGATCGCCTCGCGCACGACCGTATAAAGGTCGACGAACCGGCGGCGGCGCAGGAAGTCGTCCAGAACCGCTTCGCGGGTGCCGTAGCGCGAGGCCAGCCGCTTCAGCGCAGTCACCTCGTAATGGTTGTAGTGGTAGACGTGGGCGTCCGGGTGCTTGGCGAAGTGCCCAGCGAAGAAGTCCATCAGCGCCTCGAAGGCGTACCGCTCCTCGTCGTGGTCATGCCCCCAGAAGGCGCGGAACCAGTGGGCGTCGGGTGCGCCGCCGGCGACGCCGAACAGGTATTCCAGGCCGTCGGGATAGAGCGGGTCGCCCTCGATGTCGAAATAGAGGTCGCCGTCGTCCGGGCGGGGCAAGCGCGCGAAGCCGCGCCCGTCCTCCGGCGGCAGGATGTCGAGCACGGGGCGGCCTTCGTCTCGGCCCCTCACCTGCAGGGCGGCCTGGTGCCGCAGGCGCGCGAAGGTGTCCGGCGCCATCTTGCGGATGCGGGTATCCTCCGGCTGCCCCCCCAGGGCCGCAACGGTGGTTATGCCGGCCGCGCGGAGCTTGACGATCTGCCCGCGCTGGATATTGGCCACCAGCGACAGGTGATCCTCGGCCTGCCAGCGTTCGGAACACGCGCCATGCCAGGGGCAGACGCCGCAGTGGCCGCACGGCTCGGCTTCCGTTCCCGGAGCGCCGGCGTCGACGAAGGACGCGAGGCGCTTTCCGGCGAGGCCGACATAGTGGCGGAAGCGGTCGGCCGGCAGCCGGTGGTCTTTGCCGTCGCCGGTGGTCAGGCGCAGGGTGCGCACGGGCGCCTCCTGCAGCGCGGACAGGATCATCCCGTAGGTGGCCAACTGGACGACGTGCTTCGCCGCCGGGCGCCGCGCGAGCTTGATCTCCACCGGCTCGTAGGACCATGCGCCGAAGCCCGACGGCCGCTCCACCCGCACGAGGAGGTCGCAGTACCCGAACCAGCGGCCGGCGGCGATGGCGGCGCCGTGGACCGCCGCCTTGCCGGCCCGCATGGCGGCGGTCGTCAAGGCTTCGCGTTCCGCGAACGACCCGCCGCCGATGGTCTCCACCTCAAGACCGTCGCGGCGCAACGCCTCGACGACCGCGCCCTCCACCTCCAGCCCCTTCTCCCGCAGCAGGGCCGCCTGGTCGTCCGGCGAGGCGGGCGGCGGCGGCGCTCCGTTCAGGACGCCGAGATCGAGGAAAGTGCGGTGACGGCAGCCGAGCGCGTTGACGAGATCGTGGGCGGAAAAGGCGATGGTATCGGCGGTGCGGCGCATGCGCAGGCTCCTTCGTCAACGTCCGGGATCGGCCGGGTCGACCAGGGCGACCGTGGCGGGATCGACCCACGTGAAGCACGTCCTGGCGGTGAAGCGGCCCGCCCGATCAGCCTGCGCCAGACCATAGAGGCGAAGGTCCCGCAGGGTGTCGGCGACGCAGGCGTCGCGGATCCTCGGGCTGAACCGCCGCCCCATGGCTGCCTCCATCGCAGCTTTGGCAGCGCCGATGGTGAGCGTCCGCTCGTCGGCCAGCAGCCGGTAGACGGCGTGGCTGACCTCGACCAGATCCCGATAGGCCGGTGTCGACCGGACCAGATCCGGCGCCGCGGCATAGGACGGCGGATAGGCGTTTCCTTCCGTCGCCGCCCGGCGGACGTCCGGCATGATCGGGGTGCAGGACACCGGCCGCCTGGGATCGACCTGATGGTGCCCGCGGGACGGCGAGTCGACGCTGTTTTCCGCGTCCCACCGGCGGCGATCAACGCCCTCTTCGAGGTAGAAGACCTCCGGGACCGGCAGCAGCGCCGCCCGGTCCTGAATTTGGATGCCGCGGCTCGCGGTCGCGCCCGCCGGAAGCTGACGCGGAGGGGGCGGCGGCACGGGCCGGGGCGCAGGGACCGGCTCCGGAGCCCGCCCCTCCAGACGTCGACGGGCAGCTGCGAGGGCCTGTTCCTCGGTGGCGGCGACTTCCTGGAAGAGGTGGTCGTCGCCGGTGAAGACGTCGACCATCCAAGTCCCATCCAGGACACCCAAGACGAACCGGATGCCGGTCATCACAAGCTCTCCCCGTCGGAGGAAGGTAGCGCCGCTACGGCGTCGAGGATGCGGCTGGCTTCGGCGCCGTCGCGCGGTGCGAAGCAAATCAGGTCCGCGTTGCAAAGGTCGGGCATGGCCTTCAGGTTGGAATGCCGGCCGTCGCCGTCGCGCCCACCCGCGGAGAAGCGGGACGGCACATCGTTCAGATCGGCAGGCAGTCCGGCAGCAGCCACCCACAGGTTCTGGACCTTGAGGGAGTGCTCGTGACCGATGCTGCGTCCACGCAAGGTCCGGTAGCGATGCATATACTTGGTCTGTGGCGAACACCGGTCGTGCGGGACGATCTCCGGATGCTCCTGCAGAAGCGCGATGATCGCCTCCCGAAGACCACCGGCCGCGGGGGCGGGCTCGACGCGCCGGGCGGAAACGAGAGCGGCCGGGCCGGCAGGCGCCGCCGCACCGCCCACGCTGCGTCCCAGGATTCGCTCCAGATCGGCGCGCGCCGCCGCCTCGTCCTGCCCCCACCCCTCGGCCAGCAGATCCCCGTCGAGGTGCACCGCCGCCCGCCAGCGGCCGTTCAGCAGACCGATTTCCGTCCAATATGTCACGACCATTCCCCCCTCACGTCATGAGCCGACCAGCAGCCGCCGTCTGCACTGATGATTTCCCGCAACAGCTCCCGCAGGCGCTTTCTTAAGCCGTCGCCCCCGGGCAGCGCCGGAAGGGCGGCGACGTCGGACCCGAACCAGGCTTCCGGTCCGGGATAAAGGATCGCCGCGAAGCGCACCGGCCGCCCGCCGTCCCGATCGCGGATGGCGTCGCGGTAGGCGTGCATCTTGTCGATGTCCTCCTTCTTTGGTCTGCCGTCACCGGCGGTTCCGCTGCCGTCACCCCAAAGCTTGTACTTCGGGTCGAACAGGAACAGGGCGCGCCGGCCCGGCCACCGGACCTCCAGGGTCGCGTCGGGGATCTGCTCGAAGCTGACGCTGTGCAGGTCGCTGCAGGCCCCGCGCGGGAAGCGCCGCTGCGGCGTCAGGACGACGACCCGCCCGTCGACGTGCTCCAGGCGCACCGCCGGCACCTCCGGCGGAAGGACGACGGCAGGCTCGCCTTCGACGCCGCTGCACAGACGCTGCGACACCACGCGGAAGTCCTCGTCCGCCGCCGCCTCCAGCAGCGCCTCGACGAGGGTGAGCGTGCCCCAGGCCTCGTAGAGGGTCGGGACATCGCTCATGGGCGCGTCCAAAGCCGGCACCGTCGCCCGGATCGCCGCCGAACGACGAAATGCCAGGAACCCTTCGAGAGCAGCGCGATAGGCCGGTTTGCGCAGCAGCACCATCGTCAGGTCCGTCGGTGCACGCCGCAGCGAGCCGACCTCGTCAAGAAACCTCGCGGCCCACCGCGCCTTGCGCAGGGCGGCCGCGAGCGCTGCCAGTTCAGCCTCCACATCGCCTGCTACCACGGGCGCCAGACGCAGCCACCGGCGGAGCCGCCGCAGCCGGACGTCGACACTGTCTGCGAAGCTTCGCAGCAGGCGGTTCTCGTAGACGTCGAAGGTGCTCTCGACGCGGCCGTCGACGACGCTCATGGGCCGCCCGTCCCGCGTCAGGTTGCCGGCCTTGGCGAAGGCCTGCGGCAGATGGGCGGGAGACGGTCGCCGCGCCTTCTCCGCCCGCACCCACGGGTGCACGTCTGCCAACACCTTGTGGGGATCCCGCGCCACCTCGTTCAGCACGTCGATCAGCCCGCGCCGCCCCCCGTCCCCGACCAGTGCCCGGCGCACATGCTCGAGTTCCTGAGCGAGCGTCACCCGCCGCGGCGGCCGCCAGTCGATGCCACCAAAGGCACCCAGCCGGTCCAGTGCAACAGCGATCGATGCCGGCAGGCCGCTCTCGAGGTCGTCGACCATCGCGGCGAGTGCCGCATCGCCGAGCTTGGCCGGCGGAATGCGGATGACGGACGACCACGGCGCGCCGTCCTTCCGGAGGACCTCCAGCCGCCAAGCGCCCGACGACGCCCGCTCCCAGTGTGCGGCGATCCGCACGGCGCCGCCGACGACCTCCAGCCGCAGCGGCAGCGGGCGCCCGTTCAGGTGCACCACGACATCGCGCCAGTCGTCGGCCGGCACGTCGTCCAGCACCAGGAGCCCCGGGTCCCACTCCCGCGGCACGTCCGAGCGCCGCCCCAGGGAGTCGACGAAGACGATCCCTGGGTCCCCTGCATCGCCAGCAGTCGGCGACCGATGGGCCGCGAATGCGGCGTCAGAAGAAGGAGGCAAAGCCGTGATCCCGGTAGTCCTGCAGCATCGCCTGCGCCCGCGCCCGGCTGCGCGGCAGCGTATCGCCGCAGACGTCGATCAGGCGGGCGAGACTGTCGCCGACCCGCCCGTCGTTGCCCTTCACCTTCGGCAGGATCTTCTGCAGCACCTGGTCGTCGAGCGCATCCTGCCAAGGCGTGCCCAAGGACGTGCAGACGGCGATGTAGCCCGTTATGTCGTCGACGACGCGGAAAGCGAAAGGCGCGACGGCCGCCACCGCATCCCACGCGCGCATGAGAAGGGATGCGTGGGGCGCGTCCCCGAGATGCGCCTCCAGCGCCTCGCGCGGGCTGTCCAGCTCGATAAGCTGGGCGCGGTCGTAGACCTTGTCGGCGAAGCCGTGCGTCGTCTCGTCGATGTTGACCGTGCCGACGACCTTGAGGTTCGGCGGCAGCACCGCGACGTGACCCGGCGCCAGATCGACCGCCGCCGTGCCGGTGTCGCTGCGGCTGCGCAGTTCCATGGTCGAAAGGAACTTGGCGAAGTAGTGTTCGACCCGCGCGAGGTTCATCTCATCCAGAACGAGGTGATACTGCCGCGACGGATGTCCGGCCTCCTGCGCCTCGCGGTGCTCCCGGGCGGCCTCCTCCAGAAAGGCGGTGAACGCCGTCGCGTGGAAGACGCCGTCGAGCGGGTTCAGGTAGCCGAGCAGATCCTCGTTCGAGGTCCAGTTCGGCGCCACGGGAACCACGATATGGCGGGCACCGACGGCGCGCGCGTAAAGCTCGGCGAGCCACGTCTTGCCGGTGCCGCTGATGCCGGCCAGGATCACGAAGCCGCGCGACTTCAGGGCGGCGTGATACCGCCGGACGACCTCCTCCGGCAGGCGCATTCCGGCGCTTTTGATGCTTCGCACGACCTGATCGAACGGCACCTCCTGGTGCACGATGCTCGTCGGCTTGACGAGCAGCGAGGTGACGAACGTTCGCGACAGCTCGCAGACCTCGAAGAGTTGCCAGCGCGCATCCGGCCGAACCACGCGCGGCAGCCCTTCCGTCCACCATCGCACGCCTGCGCGATAGAAGTTGGCGCCCTCGCGGACGAGCTGCGCCGGTTCGGTGACGACGCCTGCCGCCAGAACCAGCGATCCGTCATCGCCCGCGACGACGACGTCGCCGGCCTGCAGAGCCTGGAACGGCCGGGTCACCCCCTCCAGCCCCGCCTCTCCGTCCCATGGGGCGGAAACCTCCGCGACCGAGCGCTCCAGCCAACCGGCAACGCCGCCGGCCGGCGGCCGTACGCGCACGACTAGGCTGCGCGACATCGGATCGGCGGCCGCGCGGATGCGGTCCCGAAGGTCTTCTGCGGCAGGCAGTACTTGTCGGTTCAGCACGTTTTTCGGCTCCGCGGCACCCGCGCCCCATCTGAACCGGCGTGCCTGCTGATAGAGGCAATGAAACAGTATAAGGAGGGCGAGCGGTCTCGCCGGCTGCGACCCGAAGTGGTGGCGACTCTTCCATGCACCGCCTGTCTGGCAGCGGAACACGCCTGCATTCTCTCCGCCCCTCGCTCGGAAGACTTCCCCGAGGGCACAATAGCAACTCGAAAGAACGTCCGAAAGGACTAGATTTTCGGGCCGGGTCGACCAGCGGCCTCATCGGTTGACGCGCCACTGCGCATTATGATCAAGGTGTATCATGGCTCCAGGGGAGAGGGTGTATGACGTCCGGCAGCACGGCAGCCGAGAGTGAGCTCGACGGCATCGTCATCGATGTCCTGATGGGGCACCCGACGGGTCTCCGCACGGATCAGATCCGTACGGCTTTGGCGAGGCGCGGCGTGATGCAGGAGCTCTCGCAGCTGACCACCACGCTCTCCGCCATGCAGCAGGCCGGCAAGGTGACGTTCAAGAACCGGCAGTGGAACACGACCGGTCCGATCCGGAACCGCAAGCCGCCGGCGGCAGGCACCGACGCACGTCGAGGCGCCCCCGAAACGCCGGGATCTGTGCACCGGCCTGCAGAGCGCGGCCCACAGATGGCGCCGGCAGGTGGACCGCCGGTGCCGACGATGCGCTGCCACGGCTTCACCGGCCGGCTCACCGATGTCGCCGAGACCGCGGCACCGCAGGCGATGCACGGCTCCCTGCCACAGGGATTGCCTCTCCTTCGCAAGCTGATCCCTTACTGGCGGGAGTGCCTGCGGGCGGAGGAGCGTCCGAACACGGTCTTGCCGCTGGAGCGGATCGACCAGGAGTTCTGCGCCCTCACCACTGCCGGCGAGTGGTGGCCGACCGAGCAGCGGCAGGTCGAGATCCACTTCGATGCCGCCTCGGTTCCACCGGAGTTCCTGGCCGTACTCTCGCGGCGAGGCCCCGACGCCGACCTCTACCTCGGCTACCCGGTGCAGATCCTACCCGGCGTGCAAGGCGGCGGGGCCTTCGCGCGGCCGGTCTTCACGTTTCGCTGCCGGTTCGAGCTCGGGGCGGGGACCCTGCGCGTGGTCGCACCGGCTCAGCCGGTGGACGTCAACGCCGAGTGGCTGGAAAAGCAGTTTCGCGACGGGGCTGAACGCCGGTCGGTGCTGCGTTGGCTCGGCATCACTGCCGCAGACCCGGACGACGACGGAGCACCGCTCGACGACGATCCGGTCGACCTGCCGACCGTCACGACGCGCCTCGCCGCACGCCTGCCGGGCGGCGGCGCCGCCGGTCTGGCACCGAGCGCCCTGGCCACCAGCCTGCCGGTCGAGACGGACTCCCCGCGCCTGCTCAACGTGCTCACCCTGTTCACCGCACCGACCACCGTCTACAGCAAGCGCACGCTCCGAGAACTCGACCGGCTGGCGCAGTGGCCGGACAGCGATTATACCGCCTCGGCCCTGGGGGCCTTGTTCGGCATGGCGCCGGCGGTGAAGCCGGAGCGCCTTCCCTGCCTTTCGCCCATTCCGCTGAACGAAGACCAAACGGAGGCGACAGCGGCCGCACTGAACGCGCCGCTCACCGTCGTCACCGGCCCGCCCGGCACCGGCAAGTCGCAAACGGTCGCCGCGGTCATGGCAAGCGCCGCCCTGTGCGGTCGCACCGCTCTGCTCGCCTCGAAGAACCATAAGGCCATAGACACCGTCGAGGAGCGCCTCGGCGAGCTGTTGGGCGGACGCAGCATCCTCGCCCGCGCCAGCCGCCCCTTCGGCGAAGGCCAGGCGTTCGACCTGCGGCGGGCCAGCGATGCTCTGTTCGCCCGCGGCTCTGCCACCGGAAGACGAGATACCCTGATCCGCTCCGTCGGCCGACTGAGAACAACGGAAGACCGTCTCTACGACATCCAGCAAAAGCTCGCGAGACAGGAAGAACTCGGTCATCTGGTGGCCGAGGCCGAGGCGGCTGTCGAGGACTGCGAGGCGCGGCTGGATGCAGCGCTGAGGGAGTGGGCCCGGCGGCCCGACGCGCCGGCAGTCCTGCAAGACCTGTCGGCCGCGCAGCCGCCGCGCTGGCTCGCCCGTGTGTTTCCGGCCCTCGCCCGCTGGCTGGCAGCCCGAAAGGCGAAGGCCGCGGTGGAGACGCTGGCCCCCCTCGGCATCCCCTGGCCCGATCACGCGGAAAACCCTGCAGAACGCCTTGGCGTTCTCCGGCAGCTCGCGGTCTATCTCGGCGCGCTCGCCGACCTGGACCGCCTCAAGCCGAAGATCATGCCCGAGAGCGAACGACAGGCGCTGGTCGATGCCCTGGTGAGCGGCCGGATGGAACTGACCGCCCGGGCCGCGGACCTGTTCCGGGCACTTCCCGATGCGCTGGAGGATCTGGACGATCACGATCGACCGGGCCTGGCGGAGTTCGCCGGCGCCATGTCCCTCTTCGCCGGCGACAAGCTGGGCGACGACGGCGAGCGCGAGCACCGTCGCGCGACCGAGGCGGCACTGCCCATCCTGCTCAAGCACTTTCCCCTATGGGCCGTCACCAACCTCTCGGCCGGCCGTGCGCTACCGCTGCAGGCGGGCCTCTTCGATTACGTCATCATCGACGAGGCGAGCCAATGCGACATCGCGTCCGCCCTCCCCCTGCTGGCGCGCGCCAGGCAGGCGATCATCGTCGGCGACCCCGCTCAGCTGCGGCACGTGACGAAAGTCACGCAGGATCGTGAAGTGCGCCTCCTCGAGGCGGGCGGCCTGCTCGCCCAGGGAATTGGGCGCTATTCCTACCGCAGCCAGTCGCTGTTCAACATCGTGGCGTCGATACCCGGCATCACCAGCCATCTGCTTCGCGACCACTATCGATGCGCCGGAGCCGTCGCTGCCTATTTCAATGACGCCTTCTACGGCGGCCGGCTAAGGGTCGTAACGGACGAAGCCAACCTGAACCCGCCGCACGGGCAGAAGCCCGGCATCCACTGGACAGGTATCGGCGGCGACATCGCGCCTGCGGCATCCGGTTGCCACTCGCCGGCGGAAGCACGGGCCATCGTCGAACACGTGCGTCGCGTGCTGGTGGATCAAGGCTACCAGGGCAGCATCGGCATCGTCACGGCATTCCGGGAGCAGGCGAAGCGGATCACAGACCTGATCGCCGAGGCGATACCGGCCGAGCACGTCGCGCGCAGCCGGCTCGGCGCCTTCACGGCCCACCAGTTCCAGGGCGATGCCCGTGACCTGATCCTGCTCAGCCTGTGCCTCGGCCCGGGCATGCCGCAGGGCAGCCGGAGCTTCCTCGCAGAAAGCGCGAACCTGATGAACGTCGCGGTCAGCCGGGCTCGCGCCGTCTGCCATGTCTTCGGCAACCTCGAAGAGGCGCGGCGCAGTGGTATTCCGCATGTTACGAAGCTGGTCGCAGCGGCCGAGCGTGAGACGTCGGCACGATCCGAAGGGGCGCCGGTGTTCGAGAGCCCGTGGGAAGAAATCGTGCACGATGCGCTCATGAAGCGTGGCGTAGCAACGCTTCCTCAATTCCCAATTGCAGGTCGCCGCCTAGATCTGGCGATCATTTGCGGTACCACGAAAGTTGATGTAGAGATCGACGGTGATCGTTATCATCGCGACGCGTCCGGCCGCCGGAAAAGCTCGGATCTGTGGCGCGATCACCAACTCAAGAGCCTGGGATGGCGCGTGAAGCGCTACTGGGTCTATCAACTGAGGGAAGATCTTGATGGATGCCTCGACGACATCATCGCAACCCTCCGACGATGATGGCGCCCGCAAAGCCCGGAAGACACCCGCGAAAGCGGACCGCCCCTACTTTCTCGTCGGACTTCTGGCCACCTCGGCCATCTGCTATGCCGGCTTGGCATGGTATACGGTAGATACCCATCGCACTGCTTCGGCTTTCGAGGAACGGGTCGCGATGGTCGGCGGCGAGTTGGAGGCGCGACTCCAGCGCCTGAATGAACTGCGAGCCGTAGAGCAGGAGGCAGAAGCGGCGGTGACGCAGGCCCAGGCCGCGGCGGCTCAGGCGGAACGGGACCTCGCGGCGGTGGAGGAGCGAGCAGCTTCGGCCGAGACACGGGCAGCGACGGCGGAAAAGGCGGTCGCCGAAGCGACCGCGACCCTGCAGCAGCGAAGCAGTGAAGCCGCCGAGGCTGAAGCCACGCTCGCCCGCCACCGCGACGAGATCGCGTCCCTGGGCAAAGAGCTCACGGCCCTCAGGACTTCGGCTGCCGCCCTGCGCGAGGACGACGCCGCCGCCAAGGAAGCTTTGGAAGAACGGACCACGTTGCTGCAGGCCACCGAAAAGCGCCTGACGGAGCAGCGCGATGTTCTACGGGAAACCGAGGCGGCGCTCGCCACCGCCAGCAGCGAGCTAACCGACGCTCGGACGAATCTGACGACGGTCCGCTCGCAGACGGAAGAAACCGCCAAGCGCGTAGCGGCCCTCTCGACTGACGAGAAGGACCTGCGGCGGGCGGTCGACCAGCTGATTGCCGATCGCGACGCATTGCAGGGCGTTTCGGCCGACCTAGCGGCAGCGCGCAAGGATGCCGAATCCACCGACAAGGCCCTGCAGACCGCGCGCAAGGCACTCGCAGACACCGAGAAGACCCTTGCGGCCCGTCAGGCGGAAGTGGCAACGGCCGAGCGACGCGTCGCAGAGCTGTCGGCTCGCGCGGCAGAGGCGCAGGACGCCGCCGCGGCTCTCGACAAGTCGCGGGCGGATCTGGCGAGGGTCGAGGAGGCGCTGCGTCAGGCGCGCAAGGACCAGGAGATCGTCCAGGCCGGACTGGCTGCGGCACGCGAGGAGTCGAGCCGCCTCGATACGAGCCTGGCCGAGCGTCGGAAGGAGGCCGCCGATGCGGCCGCCACAGTCGCGACGTTGCGGGAACAGTCTGCGACGCTCCAGGAACGCATCGAGGAACAGCGACGGATCACGGCGGCGGCCGCTGTTGACGAGAAGGAGGCGGCGACGCTGGCGGCAAAGGTGACCTCTTTGCGGGCCGAAGTCGCCTCCCTCGAAGACCAGAGAGCGGTGCTCGCCGCCCTGCGCCAGCAGCAGGTCGATGCGGAAGCACGGCTGCGGACGCTGCAGGCGGAGGCCGAACGTCAGGCGGCCGTTGCGGCAGCCGTGGAAGACCTGCGCCGGCGCCGCGATGCGCTCCTTCAGGAAATCGATGATCTTCAGGCGGTGACGCGGCCGGCCGGCCCCACACCGGCCGCGGCCAGCAGCGCCAACTGAAGATCAGACGGGAGACGGTACCGTGACACCCGAAATGCTCACCTATGCCATGCTGCTCGCCGCTGCCGGCGGCATCGTCATTCCGGCCGTCGCCCTCGCGGAGCATCGCCAGTTGATGCGACGGCAGGCGCGCCAGCCAGCGGCGACGGAGTACGAGAACATAGAGGAACGCCTCGTCGAGCGCCGCAAGGAAGAGGCGGAACTGCGCGACAAGCTGAGCGACCTGGCCGACCAACTTGTCCGTCGCGACATGGCGGTGGCCGAGGCAGAGGAGGCGCGGATTCGCCTGACGGGCCTCCAGGAGAGCCTGGCGCTGATGGAGCCCAAGCGCATGGAGCTCGAGCGCCTGGAGTTGGACCTCGCGTCCCGCCAGGAGGCCATGGCAGACCTCGCGCAGCGGATGGTCGAGGCCGAGGCGAAGGTCGAGGAGCAGGCCCGGGTGCTACGGCGCGCCGAAGCGGACGCCGCAGCGGCGGAAGAAAAGGCCGCAGAGGCTGAACGGCGCCGAGGCGAAGCTGTTGCGAACCTGGAGGATCTGGCGACACGTCTGCGGGAAGCCGAGGCAGCCCTGCAGGAAAAGCAGGGCGACATCCGCCAGGCCGACGGCCAGCTCGCCGACATCCGGCAAAGGATCGCCGAGGGCCGCGACGACCTCGATCGTCAGCGCCGCGAGCAGGACGCGATCAAGCAGACCTGCGATCAGATCCGCGCGGAAATCACGAGGCTGGAACAGCGCAAGGCGGAGCTCGAGGCCGCCAAGGCGCATCTCGAGGGCTACGTCGAGCAAGCGCGTGCGGATCGCGAGAAGGACGAAAAGAACGCCCTGGAGGACCTCAAGCGCGCTCCCGCCTGCCTGAGCGAGGCGGGGCTGCGGGCCGATCGCGGTCGGGTAACGGAGAACGACGCCCTCGCCGGCCTGCGGGACTATCTCGACCAGCTGGGGCTCCGCTTCCCGGCGCGCACGCTGAACGCCTTCCACACCTGCATGAAGATCAACGGTATCAGCCCGCTGACCGTGCTGGCCGGTATTTCCGGCACGGGTAAGAGCGAGCTGCCGCGGCGCTACGCCGAAGGCATCGGCGTCCACTTCCTCCAGATGGCCGTGCAGCCGCGGTGGGACAGCCCGCAGGACCTGTTCGGCTTCTACAACTACCTGGAACACCGCTACGTCGGCACCGACCTCGCTCGCGCCCTCGCCCATCTCGACCCGCACAATCACCCCGATCTGGCGAAGGAGTGGCGCGACCGCATGCTTCTCGTCCTGCTCGACGAGATGAACCTGGCGCGCGTCGAATACTACTTCAGCGAATTCCTGAGTCGTCTGGAAGTGCGCAAGTCGGCCGATCCCGCCAATCCGGCGGCGCGCCAGAATGCCGAGGTGCACCTGGACGTCGGCGGCATGAACCGCGCCTTCAACATCTACGTCGACCGCAACGTGCTGTTCGTCGGTACCATGAACGAGGACGAGTCGACCCAGACGCTGTCGGACAAGGTCATCGACCGCGCCAACGTATTGCGCTTCGGCCGGCCGAAGCAGATGGCCCACGAGCAGCCGAAGAGCACCATCGCAACGCCCGACCGCTACTTGTCCCGCACCACCTGGAACTCGTGGGAGCGCGACGCCGACAGCCTCGACGCCCACAGCCGCGACAAGCTGCGGGGCTGGATCGAAAAGCTGAACGACGCCATGAGCAAGCTCGACCGGCCCTTCGGCCACCGCGTCAATCAGGCGATCCAGCTCTACTGCGCCAACTACCCTGGCGGTGGTCCGGGCAGTCTCGGCACCGCCTTCGGTGACCAGCTCGAACAGCGCATCCTGCCCAAGCTGCGGGGCATCGACACGATGGACTTCCAGGACGCGTTCATCGAGATCGAGAGCTTGGCACGCGCCATCGGCGACGAGGCGTTGGCCGAAGCCGTGAACACCGGACGGCAGAAACCGCTGTTCACCTGGCAGGGCCTCAACCGGGACAGCTGACCGTGGCACGGACCGAAACGGTCATTCCCCTTGACCTGCCGTGGAGCCTGCTGGAGGACGTTGCGCCGGCCGGCCCCGACGACGATGGCGTCGAACTCCCGGCATCAGGTGCCCCCGCAGTGGCTTCGTCCCATGCGCTGCGGCTGCGCCTCGCCGGGCAGCGCCAGCAGCCGCACCGCGAGGTTCCCGATATTCAGTGGGGCCCGCGCCGCATCGACCTGTGGACCCTGCCGATGCCGGCACAGGCGGGGGACCACACGCGTCAGCTGGAGCTTCTGCACGACCGGGGGCAGCACCCACCGGTCAAACTCTCGATCACCGGCTGCCTTGGCCAATGGAGTCCGGAACGCCTCGGCGATCCCCTGGCACAGCGAATTCTCGAGCGGGACAACATGCTCGGGGCCCTGATCGATCGTATCGACCGCCTCACCAACATCGAACGGCGCGAGATGCTGATGCAGGGCAACTTGCGTGGCCGCGTCCGATCAACCTGGCGCCATGCGGCCGAGGCGTTCTGTGCCGACCTCGACGTCGAGGAGGCACGGATGGCGTTGATAGTGCGCCATGCGCAGGATCTGCACCGTCTGGTGGCGGATCTTGGCCGCCATCCGCGCCAGGTTCTGACGCGCAACCGCAGCATGCAGTCGGTCCACCGCATCCAGGAAATGGATCCGGCATGCCTCGCCTGGTACGTCCGCCAACCCGGCCGGACGCCCGCCGAGAAGGCGGGATCGCGACAGGCCCTCCTGGCGGTGGTGCGCGAAGAGACGGTGGATACGCCGGAAAACCGCGTCCTGAAGGACTTCCTGATCCGCACGACGGAAGCCGCCGACAGCTACCTCGGTGCCAACCGCAATCTCGCCGGGTCGGTGCGATACGGCGACGTCAGCCGCTACGGCCGCACCTGTGCCACTCTGCTCCGGCAACCGGAGTTCCAGCGCATCCGGTCTCTGGTGGGGACGGCGCAGGCCAATTACGTGCTGACGCAGGACCCGCGTTACCGCCGGATCTGGTCGGCCTATCAGCAGTTGCTCAATCGGCTCAGGCAGCAGGACGATTCGTGGGGCTGGCAGGGCCGCCTGTGGGGCGACGGCGTGACGCTCGCCCTCGGCACGGCCCTTCTACGCGCTCAGGGCCTCGAAACGCTCGCCGTGCCGTCCCTCTACGTGCGCAAGGAGCAGGATCGCGGACGCTGGCTGGAGCCGGCGGGCTGCGTCGGTGTCTTTGCCGGACGCGACAGCGTTCACATGCTCCACGAAGCGGAAGCGCCGGGCGCGCCGCCTGACCTTCACGATAGATACGCCGTTCTGTGGCCGCGCCTCGTGATGCGAAACCAGCCGCTGGGATCGGCCGGCCATGACGAGGACGTCCTGATCTGGACGGTGCTGGGGGCCGGTATCGAGGCGCGCCCGCTCACCGAGCTGACGGCCCGCGCCGCCGCCGCCCTTGCGCGCTGGCAGGACGACCGCCGGCGCTATTACAACGACCGCCGGCGCGTGCGCGGCATTGTCGTGGTCCCGCCGGAGAGGCTCGACCAGCCCCATCCGGAGACGGTTGCCGAGGGTGCGGTGCTGGGTCTCGGGCTGCCACTGGACGGGCCGGGCTTCCGCGCCGGGCTCGATAGCCTGGCTGCCATGGCGACTCGCGGAGAGGCTGCATGACGCTGATCTCCTCTGCCCATGTCGGAGTTCTGCTCGACGGCATCCTCGACTGCGCCGCCCACGCCCGCGACAGCGGGACCGCGGCGGCAGCGCATGCGGAGCCGACACCCGCTTGCGTCGTTACCACCGGCGCCCCTGGCGAGCGCCCGATTGCCGGGCGCGCCGCCTTTGAGAGTCTGGCGGGGCGCGGCTGGGATGGCGACTGCGGGCTGGCCCGACACCCCATCCTGCCCCTGCTGGAAAGCCTCGACGGGGCGGCCGATGCCATCGCGGGCGCACCGGGCCTGGCTGCGGCCGACCTCGTCGCCGCCCATGTCGAAGCGGTCGCGGAAGGAACCGGCGCGCACCGTGTCGTCGTCGTACCCGACACCCTCGGCGAGGCCGGCCAGCAGCGCCTGATCGACGGACTGCGCCGCATCGGGATTTCGGCCGAGTTGCTGTGGCGTCCGGTGGCGGCGCTGCTCGGCTGGGCGCTCGGACTGTCGGACGACCATGTCCGCAGCCTGGCCGGCACCACCGTCGCGGTCGGCCACGCTGGCTTCTGGCGCCCGGAGGTCAGCATCCTCGCCATCGACGTCGAGGAGGTCCATGGCAAGCCGTACCTCGTGCCGGTGCGGAGCGGGCGCGGGCAGGCACCTGCGCTTCCCGCTACCATGGAAATGCAGGCACTGAACCTGCTCGCCCAGGATCTCTCGGAGCACGGCGTGTCCGCCGACCTTGCGGAGCGGCTCGTCTGGATCAGCCGCCGCCCCTGGGCGACCATGTGCGGTCGGCCCACCCCACAGGAGATCGTGCGCGATACCGGCGGCCGCTGGCATCGCCTGCACCGGACGGAGCCGGCGCCGGCGCCAATGGCAGAGATCCTCGCGGCGGCCCTCGCGGCCAGCCTGGATGAAGTGACTGAACGGCGGCCTCTCGCCGCAGTCGCCGTCGAGGGGCCCTTGGCCGGTCTTCGGCTGCCGGACGGGACCCGGCTCGCGAGTGCATTGGCCGGTTCCCGCGCAGGCGGGCGGGATGCCGTCGCCTTGCCACCCGATACCGCTGCCCTGGGCGCAGCACATTACGCCTGGCGCCGCAGCGTCGGCATCGTCGGCTATTACGACTCGCTGCCCGATCTGCGCATTCAGGCGCAGGAACTGGGGCGGCCGACCTTCATCAGCCTGATGAAGGGGCGCGACCGGGTCGCCGGCGGAACAACCGTCGGCCCCGACCTCGTGACCGGTTTCTCCATCGCGGGCGGCACCACCGAGGTCGACTATGCCCTTTCGCGGTCGGACGACGCCATGGTCCGCAAGACGGTGACCCGTCTGCCGGAACCCGCCGACCGCAACATCCCGATCACTCTCTACGTGACGCAGAAGCCGGGCCAGGGTTTCGCATCTGTCGAGATCCGGCCGCCCGAGGGCGAACGCCTCGCCGACCGGCCGGTCTTCCTCGACTGGTCGTCCATGACGTCCACCGGGCTCGGCGAGGACGAGTATCTTCGCACACTGCGTGTCGAACTCGCCTGGCCGGACCCCTCGCCGTGGCCAAGCCGCGCCATCGTCTGGAAAGCCGCCGACATTCCCCGCACCATGCACCTGTTCCACCTTGCGTGCGGTGGCTTGGGCGGCAAGCTGGAGTTCGCGGCCAAGGATCTCATGAGCGCGCTCGGCAAGAAGCCGGCTCTCGACTGGCCCTTGAAGAAAGAGGCGCCGGAGGATCGGGCACGCATGGCCGGCGGCGTGACGAAAGCCGGCGTGTTCGACTCAGACGGCAGCATTCCGGCGGAAGAAGACCTGCGAGAGCTGCTCGGCGCCCCACCGGGTGGCTTCAAGACGTACCGTCAGCTCTCGGACGCGGTGCTCGACGCCGCAGCAGCCGCCTTCGAGCGCCTGACGCCCAAGTTGCGCGCCAACGACGAGAAACAGCTCAGGGACCTGCATCGCCAGCTCATGCTTGCGGCGGCCTGGAGCTATTCCTCGACGCCGGAGCCCATCCTCGACTACTTGCGCAAGAGCCTGCGCTCGCCCTGGACGTCCCTCCACAGCGGACACGACTACAAGGCCGCCGGTCGCTGCTTCTCAAAGCCCGACGACATCGCGCTCCTGTTCAAGGCGACCCGCGACCATTTCGCACTGAAGGGACTGCAAACACCCAACGACCGAGCCAAGGCCCTCTCTCTGGTCCTGATGTACCGCGCCGACGCGCCCGCCGCGCTGAACCGCCGGATCGCCGGGGATCTCGCAGGCACCGCGGTCGCACTGATGGAGCAGCAGGCCGGCCTCAACAACATCAAGAACACCTTCTTCGCGGCGGCTCAACTTCTCGTCGGACTTCTGCGCTTCCGCATGATCGAGCCGGACTTCCTCGACCCGGAGCGAGATCGGCTCGTGCCGCGGGTTCGCGACGTGCTGGGCCGCGCGAAGGCCCGGATCAGGAGCAGCGATTCCAAGATATTGCCGGTGCTCGAAGAAATCGAAGCCTTCATCGACCGTCGCGGCACCAACGGGCTGCTGTTCGAGGAACTGGACAAGCTGAGCGATTAGAGCCGCTGGATGACTTCGCCTTGCGAAGCGACGGCTCGATCAGCCGCCGCTTAAGCCCCTTCACGTCCGGGAGGTGAGCTTGTTCGTCGTTTTGCTCATGTGTCTCGATCCTACTCAGGAGTTGGAGCCTCCGGCTGTGCATCGGCCCCTCTGTGACAGCGTGCTTGCGACACTCTGATGGGTGCCGCTTAGTGAGCAAGACGCAGGGGGATGTGAGCGATGCGGAAGGCTGTGCCTACGTTTGCAGTTGATGGGGCCGTGCCTTCATCGGCACCTCCGGATCCGGAGGTGCCGATGAAGGCACGGCGGCGCACGTTCACGGCCGCGTACAAGCTGGCGATCCTCGC
>NZ_OCNJ01000014.1 GCF_900230255.1 Caenispirillum bisanense | reverse complement strand
CCTCCCGCATCCGCCAGCGCCGTGAAGATGTCGGTCCAGACACCCTTCGCCGCCCACCGGACGAAACGGTTGTAGAGCGTCTTGCGCGGACCGTAGACCTCCGGCGCATCCACCCATCGGCAGCCGGACCTCAGGACGTGGACGATGCCGCTGATGACCCGGCGATCATCGACACGGGGCTTGCCTCTCGTGTCCTGCGGCAGCAGGGGCGCAAGACGATCAAACTGCTGATCTGACAGCCAAAAATGAGAATGCGTCACGATAAGCTCCCTTCCGGGGAGCTTGAATCACATCGTGAGCCGCTGGGGAAGCCGGTTTATGGGTCCTGACCCTAGTAAAGCACATCTTCAGAGGGCTTCGATGAACTACCCCATAAAGTTACGACTCCGAGCGAAATCTAAAACACTCGTTATGTACCTCTCGTATGTAGAACGGGTAGTTCCCATGATATCAATCATGGGATCAGCCCTTGAATCTTCAATAAATTTTATATACTGATCTCGCAATGTCGCATAAAACCGGAAGAAATTATTTCTCCATATAGGTCCACATACCGGATTAAGCAGTATTTCAGGCGTCATAATTCTCTCCAACTTATCAAGTGAAAATGAGGATCTCAAACAATAAAAAATCTTATCCGATCCATATTTTATGTCTGCCAATTCCATTTCAGAAATCTTGCTACCAGGACCTATAAAACGAGGAATATCTTTTATGTAGTCACTTTCTAATTCAAGAGTGCGTCCATATTCGAGTGCAACAAAAGATAATAATATGATAGCAGGCCCATAGCCTCCACTCAAAGAAGAGCGAAGCAACGAAACAGATGAAATCATTTCATTTCTGGACTTTTCTGTGGAAGGATCTCGCCCAATGCAGTCTATTTTTATTTTTGCCAGGTGAAATTGCCCTGGCGCATAACCTAAAATGGCAGAAGCTTCCACAAGCTTTCGACCTTTCTCAGGGTCAGACAGGGGATCATCAGCGGAAGAAATGAGTTTAAGGCCCTCGCGAAGTAGATTTTTTGGCTTAAAGTCTGAAAACTCATTACCTCTGCAGCCCTCCACTTCTCCATGACTTACATGCTCTGCGATCTTATTCTTAAAGCTCCCACAAACCTTAACAATTGCTCGAACAACTACGTGCGCATCGCAGCTGAAAAATTCGCGCGACTTGTTTATCCTCAACCCGCTGATCTCAAGGAGCCTATGAACGGCCGCCTCAGCAGCGCGACCATCAGATACCGGTTCGTAGTAAATAACAACAAATGGCAGTGGCGATGCCGTAGATGCAGTTAGAGCATCTGCCCGCTCATGTGGATCTCGGGCAGTCCAACCTACCTTCACCAGACCCGGCATCGCAGGGTTTATCAGCGCGTATACATAATCCATTGCAACCACCAGGCAAATTTTTTGACGCAGTTATTATGGATTCGTAATGTAGTCGACTAGCTGTGCGACAGTTCGATCTCCATTGTGCGCTTTCATGAAATCTTGAAATCGAAGGCGAATTGAGTACAACATATTATTACAGAAAAAAGTAATGAGTCCGGCGTGCATGCCCGCCCTACTCCGCTCGGGCATCTGCCCCTACTCCATCACGAGCGCATCCACCGTCGTCTCCAGCGCCGCGGCCAGCTTGCGGTAGGCGTCGACGCTGCCGGTTTTCTTGCCGGACTCGATCTCCGACACGTAGCCCGGCTGCATCCCGGCCCGCTCGGCCAGGGCGCGGAGCGTCAGGCCGCGGTATTCGCGCCAGACGCGGACGGGGTGAGCCTCGTCCATGATGATGCGGCGGGCGTAGTCCATGGGTAGGGCCTCGCCGCCCGAAGCATCGCGGGCGGCGAGGATGTCTTCCAGGTCTTCGATGCGGGCCAGGAGCGCCTCGTAGTCCCGGCGCGGCACCATGTCGTCACGGGCGGCTTCAGTCATAGGCTTCCTTCCTGTGGCGGACGCGCTTGACCACCATGACCCTGATCTCGCCGTCCTCTATGGCGAAGATCACCCGGTAGTCGCCGACGCGCAGACGGTAGAGGTCCAGCCCCTGCAAGCTCTTGACGTTGTTCGCCAAGGACGCCGGGTCGGCGGCGTACTGGTCGATCTTGCTCAGGATCGCGGCGCGGGTGCGGGGCGGCAAGGCGCGCATGTCCTTGATCGCTTTCGTCTCGATCGTGACGCGCACACCGGCCCTCCCCGCCTCTCCGCACCGATGTTCTCAAATCGAGAACAGGCCGTCAATGCCCCCTCTACACCCCCACCACCTTCCCCGGGTTCATAATGTTCGCCGGGTCGAGCGCGCGCTTCACGGCCGCCATCACGTCCAGCGCGTCGCGGCCGTGTTCGGCTTCCAGGTATTGCATCTTGCCGAGGCCGACGCCGTGTTCGCCCGTGCAGGTGCCGTCCATGGCGAGCGCGCGGTCGACTACGCGGGCGTTCAGGCGCTTGGCTTCGGCGATCTCGGCGGGGTTGTCGGGGTCGAAGACGAAGAGGACGTGGAAGTTGCCGTCGCCCACATGCCCGACCACGGCGGTAAACAGGTCGGAGGCTTCCAGGTCCTTCTTCGTCTCGACGATGCACTCGGCCAGGCGCGAGATCGGCACGCAGACGTCCGACGAGAAGCCCTTGCCGCCCGGCTTCATGCTCAGGCCCGCATAGTACGCATTGTGACGGGCGTGCCACAGGCGCTCGCGGTCTTCGGTGGAGCGGGCCCACTGGAAGTCGGTGCCGCCGTGCTCGGCGGCGATGGCCTGCACCATCTCCACCTGCTCGGCGACGCCGGCGTCGGAGCCGTGGAACTCGAAGAACAGGGTCGGCACCTCGGCGTAGCTCGTCTTGGAGAAGTTGTTGACGGCGCGGATCTGGTTGTCGTCCAGGAACTCGATGCGGGCGATGGGCACGCCGGTCTGGATGGTCTGGATGACGGTGTTCACCGCCTCCGCCACGCCGGGGAAGGGGCAGACGGCCGACAGGATGGCCTCGGGGATGCCGTAGAGCTTCAGCGTCACCTCGGTGATGACGCCGAGCGTGCCTTCCGAGCCGACGAACAGCCGCGTCAGGTCGTAGCCGGCGGCGGACTTGCGGGCGCGGCGGGCGGTGCGGATGATGCGGCCGTCGGCCAGCACCACGGTCAGGGCCAGCACGTTCTCGCGCATGGTGCCGTAGCGCACGGCGTTGGTGCCGCTGGCGCGGGTGGCCGCCATGCCGCCCAGGCTGGCGTCGGCGCCGGGGTCGATGGGGAAGAACAGGCCGGTGTCGCGCAGGTGCTCGTTCAGCTGCTTGCGGGTGACGCCCGCCTGCACGGTGACGTCCATGTCCTCCGGCCGCACCGCCACGATGCGGTTCATGCCGCTGACGTCGATGCAGATGCCGCCGTGGATCGCCGCCACATGCCCCTCCAGCGAGGTGCCGGTGCCGAAGGCCACCACCGGCACGCCGACGCGGGCGCAGGCCTTGACGATGGCCGCCACTTCCTCGGTCGACTGGGCGAAGGCGACGGCGTCGGGCGGCGCGACGGGGTGGAAGCTCTCGTCGCGGCCGTGCTGCTCGCGCACCGCGGCCGCCGTGGACAGGCGCTCGCCGAGCAGGTCCTTCAACTCGGCGATGAGGGCGTCGGGGGCGGTGCGGGGCGTCATGGCGGCGGTTCCTTCGGGCATGCGAGCCTCACGGGCAAAAGGGGGAACGGGGAACGGCGAAAGATCACCGCAAGTCGACGACGTGCATCTCGTGGCCGGTGTGGGCGACCAGGGCGCGCAGGCCGTCGGGGTGGATGACGGTGGTGGCGGCGTTGTCGAGCGGGTGGTAGCCGCACAGGGGCTCGGCCATCATCTCGGCGTCGAACACCACGGTGCAGCGGCGCTCGGTGTCGTTGACCAGGCTGAAGGGCGTGACCGAGCCCGGCGCGACGCCCAGCACCTCCATCAGCAGTTCGGGCTTGCCGAAGGACAGGCGCTTGGAGCCGATCTTCTCCGGCAGGGTCTTGAGGTCGATGGCCCGGTCGCTGGGGGCGGTGACCAGCCACAGCTTGCCCTTGCCGTCCTTCAGGAACAGGTTCTTGCAGTGGCGGCCGGGAATGGTGTGCCAGACCTGGTTGCCTTCCTCCACCGTATAGACGGGGATGTGGTCGTAGGTGGTGTGGGCGACGCCCAGGCGGTCGAGCAGGGCGAGCAGGTCTTCGCGGGTGGCAGGCACGGTTCGGGGTCCTCGGAAGCACGCAGGGCTGGCAACGGAGCCCGGCATGGTGCAGGCTCGCGAAACCCGACGTCAAGAACAGCGAGCGGACGAGACGCATGAGCATCTGGGGCAAGATCATCGGCGGAGCGGCGGGCCTGCTGCTCGGCGGGCCGCTTGGGGCGCTGGTGGGGGTGGCGGTGGGCCATGCCGCCTACGACCGCACCCGCAAGGACGACGGCGCCGAAAAGCCCAAGCTGTTCGACGCCGAGGGCCTGTCCGGCATGAAGGAACGGGCGCGGCAACTCGCCTTCACCGTCGGCGTCGTCACGCTGGCCGCCAAGATGGCCAAGGCCGACGGCGTGGTCACGCGCGCCGAGATCGACGCCTTCAAGCGCATCTTCCGCATCCCGGCCGAGGACATGGGCACCGTCGGCAAGGTGTTCGACACCGCCCGCCAGTCGTCGGAAGGCTTCGAGGCCTACGCGCGGCAGATCGCCGGCCTGTTCCGCGACAGCCCGGCGGTGCTGGAGGAACTGCTGACCGCCCTGCACCTCATCGCCCGCGCCGACGGCGAGGTCCATCCGGCGGAAGAGGCCTTCCTCGCGCGGGTGGCGGAGATCTTCGGCCTCGGCCCCGATGCGGTGGAACGCGCCCGCTCCACCGCCGCCGGCGCGGGAGCCGGGGCGGGAGCCGGCGGCGACGGCCGCTCGCGCGCCACCGGCGGCGGGCCGAACCCCTACGCCGTGCTCGGGGCCGACCGCAGCGCCTCCGACGACGAGCTGAAGGCGGCCTACCGCAAATTGCTGCGCGAGAACCACCCCGACGCCCTGACGGCGCAGGGCCTGCCGCAGGAGTTCATCTCCGTCGCCGAGGACAAGATGAAGGCCATCAACGCGGCGTGGGACCAGATCCAGCGCGAGCGCGGCCTCAAGTAGCGGCGGGACGGCGGGCCGTGGCGAGGAACCCGTCACCGCCCGGCCCCGACACGACGCCGACGGACGTGAAGCCGGCGGCCGTCAGCAGCGCCCGCATGGCCTCGGGCGACGGCGGCCGCAGGTCGACCGCCCGGACGGCGCGGGTGACGACGCGGCCGTCCTGCTCCACCGTATAGACCAGCTCCGTGCGCGTCACGCCGGCGGCCGACGCCGGCAGGGGGCGGCGGTGGACGCGCACCACGCTGCCGTCGGCCCGGCGGGCCTCGCGGTGGAGCACGGCGGGCGCATCGGCCGGCGGCGATACGTCCTCGCTCTCCGCAAGATCGTCCATGGCGAGCGCCAGCACGCCGCCGGGCCGCAGATGGCGGAAGGCGCAGGCGAGCACGGCGGCCTGGCTGCCGTCGGCGGTCAGCAGGCTCAGGCTGGCGACGGGGCAGAACACGGCGCCGAACCGGCGGCCGAGGTCGAAGTCCTGCATGGCCGCCCGGTGCAGCACCGGCGCGAGGCCCTGCGCGGCAGCCTTGCGGCGGCAGACGGCAAGCATGGCCTCCGACACGTCGAGCCCCTCCACGGCGAGGCCGCGAGCGAGCAGCGGCAGCAGCACCCGCCCGGTGCCGCAGGCCAGTTCCAGGGCCGGCGCCTCGGCGGTGCGGACCATTTCGGCCCAGACCTCCAGGTCGCCGAAGGGCACGTCTGCCAGGATGTCGTCGTACAGCTCCGCCACCAGGGCGTCGTAGGTGTCACCGTCGATCATGGCCGCGACATTAGCAGCCGCGGGACGGTGGCGCCATCGGGCGGCGCTGAATGTCTCTGGACAACACCGGGCGCATGTCCGACTTCTGGGGGCCGATCCCTGCATGCGACAGGTTCCCGTCCCGTGTCTCTGCGTGACCTCTTCCTCGGCCTCACGGTGGTTCTGCTGTGGGGGTTCAACATCGTCACGGCCAAGTGGGGCGTGGCGGAAGTGCCGCCGCTCTTGTTCACCGCCCTGCGCTTCGCCGCGGTCGGTCTGCTGGTGGTGCCGTTCTTCCGCCTGCCGCGGGCGGCGCTGCGCGACATCCTGCTCTTGTCGGTCACCTTCGGCACCGGCGGCTTCGGCCTGATGTTCGCGAGCTTCGCCCTGGTGGAGGGCTCCACGGCCGCCATCGTCAGCCAGCTGGTGGTGCCGTTCTCGGTGCTGCTCGGCGTATTCGTGCTGAAGGAGAAGCCGGGGCCGCGGCGCATCTTCGGCATCGCCCTGGCCCTGGCCGGGGTGCTGGTCATCGCCGGCCAGCCGCAGGGCGTCGATCCGCTCGGCATCGTGCTCATGGTGGGCTCGGCCGCCTGCTCGGCCACCGGCAACCTGTTCCTCAAGCGCCTGACCCAGCTGCCGCCGCTCGGCGTGGTCGGGTGGATGTCGCTGCTGGCGACGCCGCAGTTGCTCGTGCTGTCGCTGCTGCTGGAAGACGGCCACGTCGCCGCCCTGCAGGGCGCGAGCGAGCGCATGTGGTGGTCGCTGGTCTACACGGTGCTGGCCGCCTCCATCGTCGCCCATTCCCTGTGGGCGGGGCTGGTGCGCCGGCACGAGCTGTCGCGCATCGTGCCCTTCGCCCTGCTGGCGCCGGTGACGAGCGTCGTCTGCGCCACGATCTTCCTCGGCGAGCCGTTGACCCCGCTCAAGCTCATCGGCGGTGCCATCACCCTGACGGGCGTCGCCATCATTCAGGTCCGCCAGGCCAAGAAGGCGCCCGAGACCGCCGCCGAACCCGCCCGCGCCGCCTGACGGCCCGCCCTTCCCCCATTCCCCCGCCCTTCCCTCCCCGCCTCGACCACACCGGAGACGCCCCGCATGGGACCGCGCGACATTCTCCTCGCCCTGCTGGTGCAGGCGCTGTGGGGCCTCAATCTGGTGGTCGCCAAGGTGGGGGTGACGGAGGTGCCGCCGCTCGCCTTCACCACCGCCCGCTTCGCCCTGGTGGCGGTGCTGGTGGTGCCGTTCTTCCGGGTGCCGTGGCACGCGCTGAAGGGGCTGCTGCTGCTGTCGGTGACCTTCGGCACGCTGCACTTCGGCCTGCTGTTCACCGGCCTGGCGCAGATGGATGCGGCGGCGGCGGGCATCGTCATCCAGCTCGGGCCGCCGTTCTCGGTGCTGCTCGGCGTGCTGCTGTTCAAGGAGCGGCTGGGCTGGAAGCGCATCACCGGCACCCTGCTCGCCTTCGCCGGCGTCATGCTGCTGGCCGGCGAGCCCAGCCTGCCGAGCCTGTTGCCGCTGGCATTGGTGACGGTGGCGGCCTTCGCCTGGGCGCTGTCCAACGCCGTGGTGAAGACCCTGCCCAACGTGAACCCGGTGCTGATGACCGGCTGGCTGAGCCTGATGGCGGTGCCGCAGGTGGGGCTGCTGTCGTGGGCGCTGGAGGACGGTCAGCTGGAGGCGTTCCAGGCCGCCGACTGGCTCGGCTGGGGCGCCGTCGCCTATACCGCCGTCGCCGCCTCCATCGTCGCCCACAGCCTGTGGTACGGGCTGGTGCGCCGCCACGAGATGGGACAGGTGGCGCCCTTCGGGCTGCTCGCACCCGTGCTCGGCATCATCGCCGCGATCCTCTTGCTAGGGGAGCCGCTGACGTGGCAGAAGGCTGTCGGCGGCACGATCACGATGATCGGGGTCGCCATCGTCCAGTTGCGCACGGCGAAGCGCGCCAAGGTCCAGCGCGAGGCCGAGCCCGAGGAACCCGGGAGTCCCACCTGACATGGTCAAGCCGCCGCGCTACGCCCGTTCCCCCAACCACGGTCCCCGCGCGGAAGGTTTGCGCGTCGACATGCTGGTGCTGCACTACACCGGCATGCGCAGCGCCCAGGACGCCCTGAAGCGCCTGTGCGACAAGTCCAGCGACGTCTCCGCCCACTGGCTGGTGGAGGAAGACGGCACCCTGCACTGCCTGGTGCCGGAAGGCCGCCGGGCCTGGCACGCCGGCGTCTCCAGCTGGCGCGGCCGCACCGACATCAACAGCCGCTCCATCGGCGTCGAGATCGTCAACCCGGGCCACGAGTTCGGCTACCGCCCCTTCCCCGATGCGCAGATCCAGGCGGTGATCGGCCTGTGCCGCGACATCCTGGCGCGTCACCCGACGATCCCGGCGCGCAACGTGGTCGGCCATTCCGACGTCGCGCCGCTGCGCAAGGAAGACCCCGGCGAACTGTTCGACTGGAAGCGCCTCGCCGCCGAAGGCGTCGGCCTGTGGCCGGTGCCGGCGGAAGCGGTGCCGACGGCGCAGCCGGGCTCCATCGCCGAGGTGCAGGCGGCACTGTCCGACATCGGCTACGCGGTGCCGCGCACCGGCGCGCTGGACGAGGCGACGAGCAAGGCCATCGTCGCCTTCCAGCGCCACTACCGCCCGGCCGACCTGTCCGGCATGCCCGATGCCGAGACCTGGGCGCTGATCCAGGCCCTGCGCGATCTGGTGGAAACGCCGCGGCAGGCGACCGAGGCTTGACCGCGGGCGCGCAGTCCTCTACATCCGACGCCGCATCAGTCGGCTGGATGGCCGCTCCGGGGTAACCCGGGGAGGAAAGTCCGGGCTCCACGGAAAAACGGTGCCGGATAACGTCCGGCGGGGGCGACCCTAGGGAAAGTGCCACAGAAAGCAGACCACCGCACCGCGCCTCCGGGCGCCGTGCGGCAAGGGTGAAAGGGTGCGGTAAGAGCGCACCGCGGGCCCGGCAACGGGACCGGCACGGTAAACCCCACCGGGAGCAAAACCAAATAGGGACGGCACGCGCCAAACCGCCCGCCCGCGGGTGGTCAGGTGGCGCGAGGTGTTTCCGCACCGCCGTCCGGGTCGGTTGCTCGAGGCGTCCGGCGACGGACGTCCCAGATGAATGGCCATCCACCGCCCCTCGGGGTGGGGACAGAACCCGGCTTACAGGCCGACTGATGCTTAATCCCCAATTCGCATGATGGTTTACACCGGCACATCGGTCTGCTAGGTGGTGCTGCGACGCATTCTCATTCGCGCCGCTCTGCCGACGGACCCGCGCCCATGACCGCCACCGCCTTCTTCCACGACCTCGACCGCCACGGCGATGCACCGGCGCTGGTGTTTCCCGGCGGGCGCTGCGTCACCTATGCCGATCTGGCACGGCGGGTGGCGGTTCAGGCGACGCGGTACGGCGCGCAGCGGACCCTGGTGGCGGTGGAGGCGCGGCTGTCCGATCACGCCGTCGTCGCCTATCTGGCGGCGTTGCAGGGGGGTCATGCGGTGGCGCTGCTGCCGCCGGGCAAGGCCGGGGTCGCCGACACCTTCGTGCGCGACTTCCGTCCCGACTACGTCGTCCGCCTGCGCGACGGCCGCTGGCGCACCGACGAGACCGGCGCGGCGGCCGAGGACGATCCGCCGCTGCACCCGGACCTCGCGCTGCTCCTCTCCACCTCCGGCAGCACCGGCCAGAGCCGCGCCGTGCGCCTGTCCGCCGCCGCGGTCCAGAGCAACGCCGCCAGCATCGGCCGCTACCTCGGCCTGACGCCCGCCGATCGCGGCCTGCTGGCGCTGCCGCTGCACTACTCCTACGGCCTGTCGGTGCTGAACTCCCATCTGGCCGTCGGGGCGAGCGTGCTGGTGCAGGAGAAGTTCATCCTCGACGCCGGCTTCGTCGACGACCTGCGCGACGCCCGCTGCACCACCATGGCCGGCGTCCCCTATTCCTACGAGCTGCTGGAGCGCATCGGCTTCCGCGACGCCGCCCTGCCCGACCTGCGGGCCATGACCGTCGCCGGCGGGCGCCTCGACCCCGCCCTGGTGCGCCGCTACCACCTGCACATGAGCCGGCGCGGCGGGCGCTTCTTCGTCATGTACGGCCAGACCGAAGCGACGGCGCGCATCGCCTACCTGCCGCCCGAACACCTGCCCGCCGCCGCCGACCGCATCGGCATCGCCATCCCCGGCGGCGCCCTGGCGCTGGTCGACGAGAGCGGCGCCGAGATCGACGGCAGCGGCCGGGCGGGCGAACTGGTCTACCGCGGTCCCAACGTCATGATGGGCTACGCCCACGACCGCCCCGACCTCACCCGCGGGCCGGAGCTGGCGGAGCTGCGCACCGGCGACCTCGCCGAGCGCGACCCCGACGGCCTCTATCGCATCGTCGGCCGCCTGCGCCGCATGTCCAAGATCGCCGGCATCCGCGTCGGCCACGACGGCCTGGAAGCGGCGCTGGCCGCCGCCGGCGTGCAGGGCGCGGTGGTCGGCGACGACCGCACCATCCTCGCCGCCTATACCTCCGGCCAGCCGCCGTGCGAGGTGCGCCGGCTGCTGGTGGAGAGCTCCGGTCTGCCGGCGGCGCACGTGCGGGCGTTGGCGCTCGACGCCCTGCCCCGCCTGCCCACCGGCAAGATCGACTACGAAACCCTGCGCGGCGAACTGCTGCGCCCGGCCGAACAGGCCGCCAGCGACGTGGCGACGCTGTTCCGCGAGACCTTCTTCCCGCAGGCGGTGGGCGACGGCGACACCTTCGTCGGCCTCGGCGGCGACTCCCTGCGCCACGTGCAGGTCTCCATCGGCCTCGAGCGCGCCCTCGGGCACATTCCCGACGGCTGGGAGACCATGCCGGTGCGCCGCCTCGCCGCCTTGCGCCGCAAGGAGACGGCGGGCCGCGGCTGCGAGATCGGCTCCGACCTGCTGATCCGTACCCTCGCCGCCCTGCTGGTGGTGGTGCACCACGCCACGCTGTGGCCGATCCCCGGCGGGGCGGCGGCGCTGATGATGCTGGTCGGCTACAGCCTCGCCCGCTTCCAGTACGACGCCCTGGTGGAGGGTCGGTTCTCGCGCGTGCTGCGCCCGGTGGGGTCGCTGCTGGTGCCCTATGCGGCGCTCGTAGTCGGGTTCTCCGCCGCCTGGCAGCAGGTGCCGTGGGCGTCGGTGTTCCTGGTCGGCAACCTGGGCTTCGCCGACCCCGACCATCACACCATGCTGCCGCTCGCCTACTGGTTCGTGGAAGCCTTCGTGCAGTTGACGCTTCTGTGGATCGGCGTCATGGCGATCCCGCCCGTGCGCCGCTACGCCCGGCGCGATCCCTTCGGCTTCGGCCTCGGGTTCCTGGCGGCCGCCCTGGCCGTGCGCCTCGCCCAGCCGCTGGTGTGGGACATGGACTGGCGGCGCATCTTCGCCCTGCACTGGAACCTCTACCTCGCCGCCTTCGGCTGGTGCGCCGTCTTCGCCGTGAGCCTGCGGCAGAAGTGGCTGCTGCTCGCCGCCGCCGTGGTGGTGATGCCGCTCATGGCCTATACGGGCGGCAACTGGACGTCGTCGTGGGTGAAGTTCCTGCTGCAGATCCCGGTGCTGTCGGTGCTGCTGTTTGCGCCGCGCATCCGCCTGCCGCGGCGCCTGTTTGCCCTGATCGTGCCCTTCGGCGTGGCGAGCTATCACATCTACCTGTTCCACGGCCTCGCGCCCGACCTGCTGCGCGCCGCATTCGGCGAGGACATCGCCGGGCCGCCCGTGACCGTGGCGGTGATCGCCACCGGCGTCGCCCTCGGCCTCGTCGCGCACCGGGTGCAGGACGCCCTGCTGCGCGCCCTCGCCCGCCTGCGCGCCGCCCGCCGGCCGGTGGCGGGACCGTCCTTCGCCCCCGCCGAATGAAAACCGGCCCCCGCGCGATGCCGGGGCCGGTTTCGTTCGGATCAGATCAGATCGGCGAGCGCCTTGCCGACCGCCACCGTATCGGCCGTACCGCCCATGTCGCGGGTGCGCGGCCCCTTTTCCGCCAGCAACCGCTCGATAGCGGCGACGATGGCGCGCGCCGCCTCGGGGTGGCCCAGGTGGTCGAGCATCATGGCGCCCGACCAGATCTGGCCGATGGGGTTGGCGATGCCCTGGCCGGCGATGTCCGGCGCCGAACCGTGCACCGGCTCGAACATGCTCGGAAACTCGCGCTCGGGGTTGAGGTTGGCCGAGGGCGCGATACCGATGGTGCCGGTGACCGCCGGCCCGAGGTCGGACAGGATGTCGCCGAACAGGTTGGAGCCGACCACCACGTCGAACCAGTCCGGGTGCTGCACGAAGTGCGCCGTCAAGATGTCGATGTGGAACTGGTCGGTGCGGATGTCCGGGTAGTCCTTGGCCATGGCGGCGAAGCACTCGTCCCAGAACGGCATGGTGTGGATGATGCCGTTGGACTTGGTGGCGCTGGTCAGGTGCTTCTTCGGCCGGCTCTGCGCCAGGTCGAAGGCATAGCGCAGCACGCGATCGACGCCCTTGCGGGTGAAGATGTTCTCCTGGATCACCACCTCGTCGGGCGTGCCCTTGTTGAGGCGGCCGCCCATCTCGGAATATTCGCCCTCGTTGTTCTCGCGCACGATCATGAAGTCGATGTCGCCCGGCGCGCGGTCGGCCAGCGGCGAGCGCACGCCCTCGAACAGGCGCACCGGGCGCAGGTTCACATACTGCCGGAACTCGCGGCGGATGGGGATCAGCAGGCCCCAGAGGGAGACGTGGTCGGGCACGGTCGGCCAGCCGACGGCGCCGAGGAAGATGCCGTCGTGGCCGCGGATGCCCTCCAGCGCGTCTTCCGGCATCATGCGGCCCGTGGCCTGCCAGCGTTCGCAGCTCCAGTCCTTCTCGTCCCACTGGAAGGCGATGTCGAACTTGGCGCCCACGGCCTCCAGCACGCGGATGCCCTCCGGCACCACTTCCTTGCCGATGCCGTCGCCGGGAATGACCGCGATCTTGTAGGTCTTCGTCACGCTCTCGCTCTCCTTTTCTCGGTTCTCATTCGCCCAGCGGCTTCATGACGGCGTAGAGCGCCGCCTTGGCCTCGAACCCGATGCCCGGCACGTCGGGCAGGCCGACATACCCGTCTTCGACGGGGGTACCGTCGGCGAAGCCGCCGAAGGGCTGGAAGACGTCGGGATAGCTCTCGTTGCCGCCGAGGTGCAGGCCGGCGGCGATGTTGAGCGACAGCTGGTGGCCGCCGTGCGGCACCACGCGCCGGCTGGACCAGCCGTTGTCCTTCAGCATCTGCAGGGTGCGCAGGTATTCCACCAGACCGTAGGACAGGGCGCAGTCGAACTGCAGCCAGTCGGTCTCGGGGTTCATGCCGCCGTAGCGGATCAGGTTGCGGGCGTCCTGCATGGAGAACAGGTTCTCGCCCGTCGCCATGGCGCCGGGGTAGCGCGCCGAAACCTCCGCCTGCAGGGCGTAGTCGAGCGGGTCGCCCGCCTCCTCGTACCACTTGAGCCCGTAGGGAGCCATGGCGTCGGCATAGGCGAGCGCGGTCGCCGTGTCGAAGCGGCCGTTGGCGTCGACGCAGAGCCGGGCGCCGTCGCCGTCCACCACCGCCAGCGCCGCCTCGATGCGCTTCAGGTCCTCGGCCAGCGGCACGGCGCCGATCTTCATCTTGACCTCGCGGTAGCCGCGGTCGAGGTAGCTCTTCAGCTCGTCCTGCAGCGCCGACAGGCCTTTGTCGGGGTAGTAGTAGCCGCCGGCAGCATAGACCCACACCCGCTCGTCGGGCGCGCCCTCGCCGAAGCGCTCCGCCAGCAGGCGGTAGAGCGGCTTTTCGGCGATCTTCGCCACCGCGTCCCACACCGCCATGTCGATCACCCCGACGGCGACGGAGCGCTCGCCGTGGCCGCCCGGCTTCTCGTTGGTCATGAGGGTGCGCCAGACGGCGAAGGGGTCGATGGTGCCGTGCTCGGCGTCGATCAGGCTGTCGGGATCGGCCTCCTTCAGGCGCGGGATGAAGCGGTCGCGCAGCAGCGGCCCCTGGCCGTAGCGGCCGTTGGAGTTGAAGCCGTAGCCGACCACCGGCTTGCCGTCACGGACAACGTCGGTCACCACGGCGACGACGCTGCACGTCATCTTGCTGAAGTCGATGTAGGCGTTGGCGATGGGCGAGGCGATGGAGGCGGTCGTCTCGCGGATGTCGACGATCTTCATTGTTCTCTCTGGTCAGAACAGGAGCCCGGTGGGCAGGGGGACGTTGAGGGCTTCGGTGAACAGCACCTGGAAGGCGCCGACGATCACCACGCCCGCGATCGTCAGCACGACGGCGCGGCGCGGCGTCCACGGGTCGTGCTGGGCGACCAGCATGAGCGCCAGGAAGGCAATCAGGCTGGTGACGAAGAAACCGACGAGGCCGAGCAGCAGCACCCAGACGGCCATGACGGCGATGAAGGCACCCCAGCGCCGGGGCGAGCCGCCCGTCGGCGTCTCGTGCCCGCGCGGGCGGATCAGGCGGGTGACCACCATGAGGGTGGAGAACACGATCATGGCGCCGGCGATGGAGCGCGGGAACACCGAGCCGAGGCGGCTCATGCCCGCCGTCTCCAGGATCACCCAGACGCCGAGGCCGATGAACAGCAGGCCGAAGACGATGCCGCCGACGTCGTGGGGATGGCGCTTCGCGGTGTCAGTCGACATGGGCCGGTTTCTCCTTGCGGGGGGCGTCGGGCGCGGGCGCCCCACCGCCTGTCTTGCCGCCGATCTTGAAGCGGCTCGCCACCAGCGGCCAGAACAGCGACAGCACGATGAAGGCGATGATCGCCATGCTGATAGGGCGGCCGAAGTACATGCCCAGCCGGTTGTCGGTGGCCGAGCCGATGAGCCAGCCCTGCACGAAGCCCTGCTCGGCGATCTGCCCGAGCACCAGGCCGAGCACGATGGGCGACGGCTTGAAGCCGTAGCGCGCCAGCACCCAGCCGACGATGCCCAGCACGAACATGATGACCACGTCGACGGCGCTGTTCTGGATGGCGTAGCTGCCGATGACGGTCATGAAGGCGATGGTCGGCACCAGGATCGCCTTGGGCAGCGTCACGATGCTCTTGTAGGCGTAGCGGCCGATGAGCAGCCCCGTCGGCAGCATGAGCACGGTCGCGATGAGCAGCCCGAAGATGAAGGTGTAGGAAATGGCCGCCTGCTCGGTGAACAGGCTCGACCCGGTGCGGATGCCCTGCACCAGCAGCGCCCCCAGGATCACCGCGTCGGGCGGCGTGCCGGGGATGCCGAGCACCAGCGTCGGGATGAAGCCGCCGCCGACGGTGGCGTTGTTGGCCGCCTCCGTCGCCATGACGCCTTCCGGCTCGCCGGTGCCGAAGTGGCGCGACCGCTTGGAACTGCGCCGCGCCTCGGAATAGGCCACCAGCCCGGCGATGGAGCCGCCGGCGCCCGGCAGGATGCCGACGAAGGTGCCGATGACCGACGAGCGCAGCAGGTTGAACTTGTAGCGCCACGAGATGCCGAGCGCCTCCTTCAGGCGGAAGCCGCGCGGCGCCGTGCTCACCTTCAGATGGGCCTCCGGCGTGCCCACCATGTCGAGCAGCACGGGAATGCAGTAGAGGCCGATGAGGGCCGAGACCACCTCGATCCCGCCGATGAGGTAAGGCGAGCCCAAGGTGAAGCGCACGTCGCCGCCGACCACCGCGACACCGACCATGGACAGGAGCAGCCCGAAGCAGGCGCCGATCAGCCCCTTCAGCAGGTCGCCTTCCGACAGCGCGGCGATGAGCGTCAGGCCCAGCATGGCGAGCCAGAAGTATTCCACCGGCCCGAAGGCGAGCGACACCCGCGCCAGCGGCGGGGCGAGCAGCAGCAGCGCCACCGCCCCCACCATGCCGCCGCACACCGAGGCGAGCGCCGCCAGCGTCACCGCCAGGTCGCCGTCGCCGCGCTTGGCCATGGGGAAGCCGTCGAAGGTGGTGGCGATGGCCGACGGCGTTCCCGGCGTGTTCACCAGGATGGCGGCGAAGGCGCCGCCGTAGATGGCCCCGGTGTAGATGGCACCCAGCATGATGAGCCCGGACGCCGGCTCCATGGCGAAGGTGATGGGCACGAGCACCGCCACCGCCATGGTCGCCGACAGGCCCGGCAGGGCGCCGATCACCGTCCCCGCCACCACGCCGGCGAGCGCCAGCAGCAGGTTGAACGGCGTCAGCGCGTCGAAAAGGTACTGCAGCCTGTCCATGAGCGCGGCCGTCCCGGATTACTGCGTCTGGGACTGAGTAGCCTGGCCGGCGGAAGCGTCGTCCGCCTGCGCCTGGCTCTGGCCCTGGCCGGGCTCGACCAGGCCCATCTCCTCGGCGATGCCGCGGTACTTGGCCTTCTGCTCGGCCAGGAACTCGGGCATGGCGTCCATGTCGATGGGGGTCAGCACGAAGCCGCCCTCTTCCATCTTGCGGCGGAAGTCGGGGTCGGCGTTGATGGCGGAGATGATCTCCGACACCTTGCGCTTGATGTCGTCGGGGGTTTCGGCCGGCACCGCCACGCCGCGGTAGGCGCCGCCGGTCCAGTCGATGCCGGCTTCCTTGAAGGTCGGCACGTCGGGCAGGCTCGGCAGCCGTTCGTCGGCGGCGACCGCGAGCGTGCGGGTCTCGGGATAGTTCACGCCGACCGTGGAATAGGTGGCGCCGGCCGTCGTCTGGTTGCCCATGATGGCCTGCACGGCAGCACCCGTGCCCTTGAACGGCACGTAGGTGGTGGTGATGCCGGCCAGCTTGTCGAGCTGCTGCTGCATCAGGTGGTTGGCCGAGTTGGAGCCGGAGCCGGCGAAGGTGACGGCGCCCGGGTTTTCCTTGGCGTAGTCGATCAGGTCCTGCAGCGTCTCGAACTCGCTGTCCTTGGACACGACGATGGCGTCGGGCGTGTAGTGGAAGTAGTGCACCACCGCCAGATCGTCGGTCTTGTAGCCGGCGTCGGCGATCATCGGCTGCAGGAGGGTGTGGGGCACGTTGGCGCCCATGATGGTGTAGCCGTCGGCCGGCATGTCGTTGAGCTGCGCCCAGGCCTGGCTGCCGCCGCCGCCGGGCTTGTACTGGATCACCACGTCCTGGCCGTTGGCGTACTTCGGGAAAAATTCCTGCTGCATGCGGGCGGTGATGTCGGACTCGCCGCCCGGGCCGAAGGGGATGATGTAGGTGACGGACTTTTCCGGGTACTCGGCGAAGGCCGGACCGGCCGCCAGCATCAGGGCCGAGACGCCTGCGGCGCCCAGGATCTTGCGGAACGTTGCCATCGTGTCCTCCATGTTGTCGCCCCGGCGTTGGCCGCCGCGGGCCCTTTCTTGGCGGGGTAGAGTGTAGGTGCTGGACCGACCGGTCCGCGAATGCCAAGATCGCATCAAGTAATGCCGGATCGGCATCTACCCCTTTCGAGGACGGCCGTTCCGGCGGTGCGTCATGGAGTTTGGCCGACGATGGAACTGGGCTGGCTGGAAGACTTCGTCACCCTGTGTGAAGTCGGCAATTTCTCTCGCGCGGCGGAACAGCGGAACCTGACCCAGCCAGCCTTCAGCCGCCACATCAAGGCGCTGGAGGACTGGACCGGCGCCACCCTGTTCGACCGCACCGCCCAGCCCATCCGCCCGACGCCCGCCGGCCAGGCCCTGCTGCCGGCGGCGGAAGGCATCCTGCGGCGCCTGCATCAGGCGCGCGAGCAGGCCCGCGCCGCCGAGGCGGGCGCCGGCGCCACCCTGCACATCGCCGCGACGCACAGCCTGTCGCTGACCTTCTTCCCGGCCTGGATCCGGGCGCTGGAGGATGCCGGCCGGCCCTTCCCCATCCGCCTGGACAGCGACACCATGCTGGCCTGCGAGCAGGCACTGCTGGCCGGGCAATGCCAGTTCCTGCTGTGCCACGCCGACCCGGCCGAGCCCGACCGCCTGGACCCGGCGCATTTCCTGTCGGTGCAGGTGGGGACCGACGAGCTGGTGCCCTGCGTCGCGCCGGCCCTGGTGGACGCGCGCGCGTGGCTGCCGGGCGGGGCCGAGGCGCCGACACCCTACCTCGCCTACTCCGACGCCTCGGCGCTCGGGCGGGCGGTGACGCGGCGGCTGGCGGGGCTGGCGCGCCCGCCGCATCTGGCGCGGCATTTCACCTCGCACCTGTCGGTGGTGCTGCGCCCCATGGTGCGCGACGGCAAGGGGCTGGCATGGCTGCCGCGGAGCCTGGTCGGCGACGACCTCGCCGCCGGCCGCCTCGCCGCCGTTCCGGGCGAGACCTGGCGGATCCCCCTCGAGGTCCGCGTCTTCCGCCCCCGCGACCGCCTGGCCCCGGCGGCGGAGGCCTTCTGGGAGTTGCTGGCCGCACCAGCCGCGCGGCACTCGGAACCGGCACCGGCATTGCCGAGCAGCTGAGAGGCCGAGCGGGCCGCGGGCCGGTCCGAGGACTCATCCGGCCGTGCCGTGCCACCAAACCTCGGCCACCGGAACCTCCCACCCGGCGCAGCACAGGGGGTCGCGCCAGTCCTCGCCACAGTCGGCCGCGGTGCGGACGGTGACGGCATGCACCGTGATTCGGTCGAGCCGCCCGGCGCGCGGCCGCCACAGCGCATTGCCCTTGGCCGACAGCACGGCGACCGTCACCCCGGCGGCGGTACGCAGCAGCCCCCTGCTGCCCTCCGACCACACGAGCGCCAGCGGCGCCCCCGGCTGCAGGCCGCGCAGGGCCGCATGCGCCAGCGCATCGGCCGGCCGCCGCCCCGCCCAGTCGAGGAACAGGTCGTCGAGGCCGATCAGCGCCACCTCGCGATCCACCGCCGGCCCCGGTGTGGCCACCGCCGGCCGCCGCACCAGCAGATGCGGCGCAACCTCGCGGAAGCGGGGATGCGCCGCATCGTCGCGGGCCAGCAGGGTCAACGTCTGCTCGGCGCGCGTCATCCCGACATAGACCAGCCGCCGGTCCTCCTCCACCGCGGCGCCGGCGCCGACACCGGCGCGATCGCCGTCGAGCAGAAGGACATGGGGGAACTCCAGCCCCTTGGCGCCATGCAGGGTGGCGAGCACGATGCCGTCGCCCGCCGGCCGGTCGCGCCGCATCTGGCCGAGGCAATCCCACGCCACCTCGCGCGCCAGCGACACCGGCAGCAGCCCGGACGCCGGGGCGGCAGCGGCGAGGTCCGCGAGCAGGGCATCGACCACCGGACCCCACCGCCCGCCGCACCGCAACCGGGCCAGATCGGACAGCGCCACGTCGGGCCCGCCGTTCAAAGCATTCAACAGCCGGTCCACCTCGCGCAGGCGCGGGAGCGCGAAGACCCGCTCGGCGGCCTCCGACAGCGGCGCCACCGGCACCCCCTCGGCGTCGCACAGGGCGCGCAGGCGGGTCAGCTCCCGGTGGGTCGGCGACAGCACGGCGAAGGCGCCCCACGGCGTCGCCGGGTCCAGCGCCCGCAGCCGGCGGATCTCGCCCAGCGCCGCCGCCGCCTGCGTCCGGGCATCGGCCACCAGCAGGCCCTGCACCCGCCCCTGGCCCAGCGGATCGAGCGCCTCCCAGCGCCCGCCGAGCGGCTCGCGGCGGCGGGCGCGGTCGACCTCGATGTGGCGGTCGGTCTTCATGCGGTCGGTGTTGAGGGCCACGAGGGCATTGGCCGCCGTGACGACGGCACGGGTGGAGCGATAGTTTTCGGTCAGGTAGTGGCGTCTGGCGCCATAGTCCGCCTCGAACCGGCGGATGTATTCGACGCTCGCCTTGCGGAAGCCGTAGATGGCCTGGTCGTCGTCGCCCACCGCCATGAGGGCGATCCGGGCGTCCTGGTCTTCCTCGGTGCGGCCGGCGATGGCGGACACCAGGGCGTACTGGTCGCCGTCGATGTCCTGGTATTCGTCGATGAGGATGGTGCGATAGCGCGCCAGCAGGCGGTCGCGCACCTCGGCCGGATCAAGGCCGGGCAGGCTCGCGCGTCCTTCGAGCAGCGCCGTGACGTCGGGGATCACCGTGCGCAGGCGCTCTTCCAGCACCTCCGCCCCGTTGCCGCCGTCGCGGGCGAAGGAGGCGCCGAGCAGCCGCATGGCGAGCCCGTGGTAGGTGAACACGTCCACCAGCGCCGCCTCGTCGCCCACCAGCGCCCGCAGGCGGCGGCGCAGGTCGACGGCGGCGGCGCGGTTGTAGCACAGCACCAGCAGCGACCGCGGCAGCACCCGCAGGCCCTTCATCAGCCACGCGGCGCGGTGGACGATCACCCGCGACTTGCCCGACCCTGGCCCGGCGAGCACCAGCAGGTTGGCCTCGGCCGGCGCCGTCACGATGTCCTCCTGCGCCCGGTTCTTCAGCGAAGTGACGATGCGGGCATAGTCTTCCGGCGTCAGCGGCCGGCGGAAGTCGGCTTCGCGGCCTTGCAGATAGCGGGCCTCGAACCCCCGCGCGTCGAGGGCGAAGTAGTCGGCGGCAAAAGCCTCCGCCCGCTGCACGTCGCCGAGGCCCAGGCGGGCGTATTCCGCCATGACGTGAACCTGGAACACGCGCCCCTGGTAATGCTGGGCGAGCGGCGCGTAATCGGCATTGGTGAACCGCCGCCGCGGGTCGGCGATGAGGTCGAGGGTCATGGCCTGACGGAACACCGCCAGCCCCTGCTGCAAGGTGATGAGGCGCCAGCCGTGCAGCACCATCAGGGCCGTTTCCACCTCCTGCGCCAGGTCGCCGGCGGCCGCCGTCAGCGTCAGGTCCTGCTTGAGGGGCGCCGCCAGCTTGGGAATGGTGAAGCGCACCACCGCCTGCGCCGCCCGGCCGCCCTCGCCGCGCGTCAGCGCGATGAGCTGGTCGATGACCGCGCCGCACACCGCCTGCCGGCGATGGACCGTGGCGAGGACTTCGCTCCAGGTGCCATAGGGGTTTACGCGCCAGTGTCCGACGCCGAGCGCGTGCACCCGCACTTGAACGTGCCGACCATCGAACTGGTGGTGCCCGTGGTCGAGCCCCTTGAGCAACCGCCGCAGCAGATCGGGCTCGCAGGGGTGCCCGGCGTCGCGCAGCCGCTGGGCGAGATGACGCAGGCCCACATGGATGGGCCTGCCCTCGGCCTCGGGTTCCGCCTCGCGGAACAGGTCGAGCATGGCGCGCTCCAACCGCACGACTGCATCGAAGTCCGCCCGCAGTCCGATGGGCTTGACCAGGGCCGACAGCGCCGTGCCCGCTTCCACCAGCCCGGCGTCCTCCATGCCGTGCAGGATGCTCATGACCGCATGGGACAGGTTTTCCGGCGCCAGCCCCAGCGCCTTCACCGGGCCGAGGGTGCAGAGGGCGTCGGTGGACAGGGTTTCCTCCTCGTCGCCCGGCATGCCGGCGGCAGAGACGAGGGTGCGGTAGACGGCGGCCCAGCAGCGATGCAGCGCCGGCGGCAGGGCCAGTCCGGCCAGCCGGCGGTCCGCCTCCTGCACGCTGCCGACCAGCGGGCGGCCGGCGAAGACGCGGGTGTCGTTCTCCTCCCGCCGCAACAGCTCCGACCGTTCCAGCCAGGCGATGCCGGTCTTGACCTTGGTGTCGATCTGCGCCGGCCCGCTGGCGGCGCGGTCAGCAGCGTCGTCATCGTCGCCCAGTTCACCGGGGGTCGTCACCACCCGACGGCTGTTCAACCGCCGCGCCAGGTGCCGCAGGGCGCGCAGCAGGCGCGTGATTTCCTTGTGCCCCACCTCGGAATAGGCGGTCAGGCGGAACTGCGCCTCGACGTCGCGGTCGTCGTACAGCAAGGCGCAATGGGCCGGCTGCCCGTCGCGGCCGGCCCGCCCTGCCTCCTGCAAGTAGTTTTCCAGGGATCCCGGAATGTCGGCGTGTACGACGAGGCGCACGCTGTCCTTGTCGATGCCCATGCCGAAGGCGTTGGTGGCGCAGATCACACGCACCGCCCCGGCAGTGAAATCGTCGAGCAGCCGCGCCTTGTCGCGCGCGGAGCGGCCGGCGTGGAAGAAGTCGGCGGCAAGGCCGGACGCCTGCAAGGCCGTCGCCAGCTCCTCCACCCGTCCCCGCGTGCGGCCGTAGACGACGGCGCAGGCGGCCTCGTCCTCGGGGTCCAGGTGGGTCGCCAGCAGATCGCGCAGCAGCGGCAGCTTGTCCTGCCCCGTGACGTCATGTACCGACCACGCCAGGTTGGACCGCCGCACACCGCCCGGCAGCACCGCAAGATCCTGGCCCAGGGTGTCGTGCAGGATGGTGCGGATCTCGTCCACCACCTCGCGCTTGGCCGTGGCGGTGACGCAGGTCACGGGGGCCGGCGCCTGTTCCTTTATGAACCGCACGGCATAGAGGTAGTCGGGCCGGAAGTCGTGGCCCCATTTGGACAGGCAGTGCGCCTCGTCGAACACCCAGGCGCCGATCTCGCGCGACAGGATGGCCCGCACGGTCGAGCGGTTGCGCAGCTGCTCCGGCGAGATGTAGAGCAGCCCGACGGACCCGAGGCGCACGCGCTGCAGCGTCTCGGCACGTTCCGGCGGCGTCAGCATGCCCGACAGCGCCGCCGCGCAGGTCGCGCCGGTCTTCCGTTCCAGATTCTCCACCTGATCGCGCATGAGCGCCTGCAAGGGCGAGACCACCACCGTCAGCACGCCCCGCCGGGCATAGCGAGCCAGCGCCGGCACCTGGAAGCACAGCGACTTGCCGCCGCCGGTCGGCAGGATCGCCAGCAGCGGCCGGTCGCGCAGGCCCGCCTCGACGATGCGCTGTTGCAGGCTGCCGCCGTCGGGCGCTGCCGGCTCGGCGCGGTAGGCGTCGAAGCCGAAGGTCCGGCGCAGCAGCGGAACGGCGTCGTGATGGCTGCGGCAATAGGTGCAGGCGGCATCGTCGCAGGGCGTGTCGCGCAAGGCCCGCACCATGTCCCGCACGGCAGGAATGGAGCGCACCACCCACGGCGGGATGACGCTGTCGCCGTGTTCGGTCACGCCGATCCACGCCGTCAGGTAGGCAAGCCCGAGCAGCCGGTCTGGATCGGTCACCAGCGCCTGCACCACGGCGGGACCGACCGACCGGCAGATGCGGCCGTCAACCAGCCGGCCGAAGACGTCGGCGGCCTCGCCCGCCGTCGCCGGCGGCCGTGCGCCCGTGCGCTCCAGCAGGTCGGCCATGCCGGCGCCGGAGACGCCTCCGGCGAAGCGGGCATGGCGCAGGCACCAGGCGTAGAAGCCCGTCCGCTCGGGTGCCATGGCGGCGAAAGCCTGCACCTCCAGCATCAGGGCGCGGCCAGCAAGGCGGGCATCGGCCACCGGGTCGTTCACCGCCTCGCGCACCAGCTTGTAGTCCTTGATGAGCCGGTGGTACGGGTTCTGCGGGTGCGACAGCGGCGACAGGATCAGCGTGTCGAGCACCGGCAGAGCGGCCGGCGGCGCCTGCCCCAGCGTCGCCGCCAGCAACGGCAGATCATGGGCGATGACGTTGTGCCCGGCCACCGCCGCCGCGGTCCCGTAGTGCCGCGCCAGCCCGGCCGCGAGCCCCTGTCCGCCGTCCCACCGCCACGGCCGGCCGTCGAGCACGACGCCGACGCAATGGACCCGCCCGCTTTGCCGCTCGGCCTCGATGTCGAGCAGCATCACCCCCTGCAAGGCCGCACCGGCGGTGGGATCGGCGGACAGGGCGAGGGCATCCTGGTGCGACATTGCGGGCATTCACACGGATCGGTTTCACGGTACCATGCGCAAGTGTACCAGAGACCGGCACGCCGCACAGCACTGCACACCCCGCCGCCCTACCCCCCGAAGCGCTCCAGCACCAGCCCGCCGGGCGGCGGCAGGGGGCCGTGGTCGCCGGTGCAGTGGGCGTCGACCCAGCGCTCCGAGGCCGCATAGACGCGGCGGTAGAGGTCGCGGCAGAGCAGCCGCGACGCCTCGCCCTGCCAGCCGGCCGGCAGGATCTCGGGCGGCAGGCGGGGGTCCTTCAGGACCAGCAGGCGGTAATCGTGGATGACCAGGATGCGCAGGCTCAGGGCCTCGGCGTCGTCGAGCGGAGCGCCGCGGTCGAGCGCGGTCGCCAGCGGGCCGTAGCGGCGGGCGAACTGGTCGTAGCCGCGCGCCAGGTCGGCGAGGCCCCAGGTGCCTTCCACCGTCGCCTTGAAACCGGCGGGAATGGCGCCGCCGCGGCCGTCCACCAGCAGCGCCGGCCGGTCGTCCAGCAGCACGTCGAGCCGCCGCCGCTCCGCCTGCCCCAGGTTGGCGGGGCGCAGGTAGAGGGCGGGGCCGGCCTTGGCGAAGCCCAGGTCGGTCAGGCCGCGGCGCAGCGACTCGTCGCCGTCGGCCGCACCCGTCGACGCCGCCGGGCCGTCGACCAGCATCACCACCAGCCAGCCGCCGTCCCACGCCGGGCGGGCGTCGGCGTAGATCACCGCCGAGGCGTCCTCGTAGCGCGCCCAGGCCTCGTCGGACAGGCGGTAGAAGCTGTGGCGGCCGGCGCGGCTGCGCTCGAACATGCCGTCCGACGTCAGGCGCGACAGGGCGGTGCGCACCAGCCCCGGCGTCAGCCCGAGCAGGCCGAGCACGTCGAGGATGCTCTGGGTGGCGATCAGCCCGCCGCGCGGCATCACCACGTCGCCGAACACCGTGACGATGAGGCTGCCGGCGCGCGGCGGCCGGCGGGCGGTCAGGCCGCGCACCAGGGTCTGCATCGAATGGGCCGGCGCGCGCGCCTCGTCCATGGGGTCGCTCTCCTGTCTGTCCGCCCGGGTCGCCCGGATCATCCCCCGCCCGCCGCGCCCGATCAAGCCCGCGGAAATCTTTGGGCTGAGACGGCCGCATCACCGCAAGGCCGCCCTGTTGTAATACAAGCCGTTACGGCTATTTCCAACTGTTTTAGGCGGATATTCCGACGACGTATTACAGAAAATCACGATTGCGGCGAATTCTGACATACGTTACCGTTCACCCACGTCGGGAGAACGGGCGCGGCCGGAGAGGGTCGCGCAGGCCCGCATCCCGGGCGACGCGTTACGCCGCCCGGGCAAAGACACAACAAAACGGCACTAGGGAGTTCGCGAGACATGTCCAGCAAGGAACGGTTCGCCGACAAGATGGAGTTTCCGCCCGCGGCGGTGCAGCCCAACGTCTTCCCGCTGAGCTGGCAGGCCCAGACCAAGAAGATGGAAGAGGTGTGGGACGCCGCCCAGCGCGAGGTGTGGGACCCGAAGAAGCTGCCGTGGGACACCTTCGACGTCACCAAGTACTCGTGGGAGGAACGCGAGGCCATCGCCTACTGGTGGACGCTGCTGTCGGTGTTCGACGCCTCCGCCCCGCCGGTGTTCGCCGAAGCGCTCATCAAGACCTACGAGGTCCACGAGGAAGACCCGGTGCGCCGCTGCTTCTTCTCGGTCACCCGTGACGAGCAGAACCACGAGCAGATGTGCGGCCTCGCCATCACCAAGCTGCTGGAACACCCCGACCCGCTGACCTACGAGCCGAAGACCGAACTCGGCAAGCGCCTGCAGAAGAACGCCCACTGGCTGTACTACAATGGCAGCCGCTACTGGGAGGGCTACAAGAAGGCGGTGCCGAAGTACAGCCTGGCGGTCCTGTTCAGCTCCTTCCTCATGGGCGAGGTGGCCGCCGCCACCATCTTCAAGCAGATGGCCGACGGTTCGCAGGAACTGGTCTTCCGCGAAGCCTTCCGCAACATCGGCCGCGACGAGGGCCGCCACATGGCCATCTGCATGGCCCTGATGGAACGCGACTATCCGCAGCTCGACCTCACCGACCGCGACACCATCACCAAGCAGGTGCGCGCCGGCTACCTGTTCCTCTCGGCCGTGCTGTTCGAGCCGCCGATGGAGTTCTGGGACCTGCCCGCCGACTTCATCGACAACCAGCGCGAGGGCGAGGCGGTGTGCCGCCAGGCCGGCTTCGCGGTGCCCGAGTACGAGGCGAAGAAGGAGAACTGGCGCAAGGCCATCCTGAACCTCAAGGGCGTGCTCGACCGCTACGACATCCCCTTCCCCGCCATCCCGGAAGTGGGCATCTCGGGCAAGGAGATCACCGACGTCGAGATGGAAGACATCATCCCCGTCTTCTGATCGCGCCGCGCCAGGTCAACGACAACGACACCGGCGGAGGTGCCCCTGCGCGGCGCCTCCGCCGGCCGTATCGAGAGATGTTGCCATGAAGATCATCCGCCTCCAGCCGTCGGGCAAGGACCTCGCCGTCGACGAGGGCGACACCGTCCTCGCCACCCTGGAACGCCACGGCTATGCCCTGCCCAACAACTGCCGCGCCGGGGCCTGCGGCGAATGCCGCTGCAAGGTGCTGTCGGGCACCTTCGACCAGGGTCTCGTCATGGACATGGCGCTGGGCGAGGAGGATCGCGCCGCCGGCTACGGCCTCATGTGCATGGCCAAGCCCATCAGCGACGTGCTGGAGATCGAGTTCGGCACCGCCGACGGCCAGCCCAAGCTGTTCCCGCCGCGCGAGAACGTCTATTGCGTGGTGACTGACAAGATCGCCCGCACCCCCTCCATCGTCGAGCTGCGCCTGCGACCGCTGGGCGAGCCCCTGCGCTACTGGCCGGGGCAGTACGTCACCCTCGGCGACAAGAGCCGCGGCCGGCCGGAACGCTGCTATTCCATCGCCGGCATTCCCAACCGCGAGAACGAGATCGTGCTGCAGGTGACGCGCGTCGAAGGCGGCGCCACCAGCATGTGGATCCACGACGAGCTGAAGGCCGGCCAGACGGTCGCCATCAACGGCCCCTACGGCACCTTCATCGGCGATCCCGCCGCCGATACGCCGGTGCTGTGCCTGGCGTCTGGCTCGGGCCTCGCGCCCATCACCTCGCTCGCCTCGGCGGCCTTCCTGCGCGGCGGCTTCCGCCAGCCGGCGACCATCCTGTTTTCCGCCCGCACCCGCGCCGACGTCTACGAGGAAGGCCTGTTCGCCTACCTGAAGGCGCGCTTCCGCAATTTCGACTTCAAGTACACGCTGACCGGTGAGCCCAACCCCGGCGGCCTGTCGGGGCGCATCCCGGCGCTGCTGCCGACGCTCTACCCGGATCTGTCGCGCCACAGCGTCTACATCGCCGGCAGCCCCGGCTTCGTTGAGGATTGCACGGCGGCGGTGCGCGCCCTCGGCCTGCCGGAAGACCGGCTGCACACCGAGGGGTTCTATTCCCAGGTCATTCCCGAGACGCCGAACCAGGAACGGCTCATCGCCTCCTGACCCTGCGCCGGCGGCCGGCGGGTGGTGCCTTTCAGGCCGCCCGCTGCGCCGCCAGTTCGCCGATGATCCACCGGCGGAAGGCGGCCACATGCGGCCGCGTCAGCGCCAGCGGATCGGCGAGCAGCCAGTAGCCCGCCCGCCCCGGCCGCGGCGGACCGAGCACCGGCACCAGCCGCCCCGCCGCGATGTCGGCCGACACCAGCGGCAGCCGCCCGACGGCAACCCCCAGCCCCTGCGCCGCCGCCTCCAGCGCCATGTGGATGGTGTCGAAGCGCTGACCGCGCGCCGTATCGAGCCCGTCGAGCCCGGCCAGCGCCGCCCAGGCGTCCCAGTCCTCGTCCAGCCCCACCACGTGCAGCAGCGACGTGCGCGCCAGGTCGCCGGCGTCGTGAATGCGCCGCGCCACGTCGGGGGCGCAGACGGGCACCAGATCCTCCACCGCCAGGCACACCGCATCTATGCGCCGCCATTCGCCGGTGCCGCGCCGGATGGCGAGGTCGATGCCGTCGCCCGGCAGTTCGGCGGCGCCGCGGGAGGTGTCGAGCATCACCTCGATGTCGGGATGGCGGGCGTTGAAGCGCGGCAGCCGCGGGATCAGCCAGCGCAGGCCGAAGCTGGTGGCGACACTGACGTGCAGCCGCCCGCCCCGCGCCGTGCGGCGGCCCGGCACGCTCTCGCTGGCGCTGGCGAGGCGGCTCAGCGCCTCGCGCACCTGCGGCAGGTAGGCGCGGCCGGCGGCGGTGAGGCTGATGGAGCGGTTGCCGCGCACGAACAGCGCCACGCCCAGCCAGTCCTCCAGGGTCTGGATGCCGTGGCTGACGGCGCTCGGCGTGACGCAAAGCTCCTCCGCGGCCTGCTTGAAGCTCAGGTGGCGGCCGGCCGCCTCGAACAGGCGGAGCGAGTTGAGCGGCGGAAGTCGGTAGGCCATGGGCGGGTCGTCCGGTTCAGTCGTCACACGCGGGGGAGGGAGACACTTCGGTCGGATCGTGATATTACCGACAGGCTGACTGGGTCTTGCGTCGCTCGTCAATCACATTTGAGTCTCGATACACTTGTAAGTGTCCCGGTACACATGGAGGCTGCATGCGTCCGAAAGCGTCCTGGCGCCCCTTCGTCCCCGAGGGTGACGCGCCGCTGGCCGACCGCCTTGCGCAGGCCATCGCCGCCGACATCACGGCCGGGCGATTGGCCGCGGGCGAGCGGCTGCCGGCCCACCGCGACCTCGCCGCCGACATCGGCGTCGCGGTCGGGACGGTGACGCGCGCCTATGCCCTGCTGCAGCGCCGCGGCCTTGTGAGCGGCCGGCGTGGCAGCGGCATGTACGTGGCCGCGGCGCCGGCGGCGCCCGAGGGGCCCATCGACCTGTCGCTCAACTATGCCCCGCCCGGCCTCGCCGCTCGTCAGGTGGCGGCGGCCATGGCGGCGGCGGCGGAGGGCATCGCGGCCGGCGGCTTGGCGTCCTACCCCCTGCCCGCCGGCTGGCCCGGCCACCGCCGCGCCGCCGCCGAGTGGATCACCGACCACCGGCTCGACACCCGTGCCGAGGACGTCCTGCTGTGCCACGGGGCGCAGCATGCCCTGTCGCTGGCGCTCGCCGCCCTCGCCCGCCCCGACGACGTGCTGCTGGCGGAAAGCGCCGTCTACGGCTGCATGTTCAACATCGCCGGCCACGCCCGCCTGCGGCTTTCGGCCGTGCCCATGGACCACGAGGGCGTGACGCCCGACGGCCTCGCGGAAGCCATCCGCCGCACCGGCGCGCGGCTGCTCTACCTGACGCCAGGACCGCAGGTGCCGACCGGCCGGGTCATGGGACTGGCGCGCCGGCAGGAGATCGTCGCCCTGTGCCGCCGCCACGACCTGTGGATCGTCGAGGACGACGTCTACGCCCCCCTCACCGACCGCGCCCTGCCGCCCCTGGCGGCCCTGGCGCCGGAGCGGGTGCTGTGGGTCGGCGGCCTGTCCAAGGTGATCGGCCCGGCGCTGCGGCTCGGGTTCCTGCGGGTGCCGGCGGCGGTGATGCCGCGGGTCGAGCACGTGGTCGCCTCCACCACCCTCACCGGGCCGGTGCTGGCCGGCGCGGTGCTGGAACAGCTCATGGCCGACGGCACCGCCGGCGACCTGACGGCCCTGCTGCGGCGCGAGACGGCGGAGCGGCTCGCGCTGGCCCATCGCCTGCTGCCGCGGTTCGTGCCGGCCGATCATCCGCTCAGCCTGCATGTGTGGCTCGACCTGCCCGACATGGAAGCGGCCGAGCGCCTCACCCGCCGCAGCCTGGAACGGGGCGTGCGGGTGACGCCGCCGGGCGCCACCGTGCTCGCGCCGGAGATGATCGCCGGCGTGCGCCTGTGCCTCGGCAGCGTGCCGACGCAGGCGGCGCTGGCGCAGGCGCTGGAGGCGGTGGCCGAGGCCGCGAGCGCCCGCGAGCCCGCCCTCATGTGACCCCCGCCGGTGCCGGCTGCAGCATGCGGCGCACCGCCTGGAGCAGGGTGACGGTGCCGCGCCGCCGTTCGTCGGCGGCGGCGTCGAAGCCGACCCGGCCGTCGTTGAGCCCGTCGTAGAGCTGCGCCAGCAGGCGGGGGTAATCGGACCCCGCGCCGGCCTCCAGCAGCGCCGGCACCAGGGAGTCCGGCGGCAGCGGCACCGCCCGCACCGGGCGCCCGGACAGCACGGCCACGGCGGCGGCGACGTCCTGCGGCGTCACCTCCTGCGGACCGAGCAGGTCGACGATGCGCATGCCGCGCCAGTCCTCCACCAGCAGCTCCGCCGCGGTGCGTCCGACGTCCTCGGCCGACACAGTCTCCATGGGAGCGTCGAGCGGCATGCGGGCGCTCGGCAGCACGCCCGAGGCCGGCGCGGCGGCCACCATGGGCGCCCAGTTGTCGAGGAAGTCGGCGGCGCGCAGGAAGGCGACGTCGGCGTCGGTGTGGCGCAGGGCGGCCTCGAAGTCGTGCAGGGTGCGCACGACACCGCTGCCGGCCGGCAGGTGCGCCCCGCCCGACGACAGGGCGACCACCCGCCGCACGCCGGAGCGGCGCACCGCCTCCGCCACCGCCCGCGCCATGGCGGCGCAGTCGCCCACCACGTCGTCGGAACCGGGCAGCGGCGGCAGCATGGCATACACGCCCCAGGCGCCCGAGAAGGCGGCGGCGAGCGCGGCGGGGTCGGTCGGGTCGGCGGCGGCGATGTCCACCTCCGGCCCGAACAGGGCGGCGGCGCGGCGGGCATCGCGGCTGATGGCGCGCACCGGCTGGCCGCTGCGGCGCAGGTGGGCGACGGCGGCACGGCCGGTCTGGCCGGTGGCTCCCATGATGGCGAACATGGCGGGTCCTCCTCTCAACGGTGATCCTCCAGCTCTAGCAGCGCAGTTCTGTTGGCGTAAGTACGCACATATTTTATACTGCCCCTCCCCCAGGATCAGGACGGGAGAGGCGCATGAAGGAACCCCCGTGGTGCGGCGTGGCCGCGACGGTCCAGGTGATCGGCGGCAAGTGGAAGCCGACGATCCTGTTCCACCTCAAGGACGGTCCGCGCCGCTTCAACGAGCTGCGCCGGCTGATGCCGCAGATCACCCAGCGCATGCTCACCCTGCAGCTGCGGGCGCTGGAGGACGACGGCATCGTCCTGCGTACGGTGCACGAGACGGTGCCGCCGTGGGTGGAGTACGCCGTCACCGAGCGCGGCATGACGCTCGGCCACATCCTCGACGCCATGGAGGACTGGGGAAACCGCTACGGTCACACGCTGGCAGCCCGCTCGGTGGATGAAGACGGCGACGGCTCCGACGCGACCCCGCCCGGTGGCTGATCCTCCAGCACTTCGGCCAGGAAGCGCCGCAGGGCGCCCTCCGTCCGTGCCGCCGCCAGCGGGCAGTACTGCAACCCGGCCTCCGGCCGGTCGGCGGCGGGGAAGGTGTAGGCGTGCATGGCATGGCCGAAGGCCTGCAGCTGCCAGTCGGCATGGGCGTCGGTCAGCTCGCGCGTGATGGTGAGCACGTCCTGCGGCGGCGCCACCGGATCCTCCCAGCCGTGCAGCAGCAGGATCGATGCGTCGATACGCCCCTGCGGCCCGAGGGCCGGCGGGGTCAGCACCCCGTGGATGCTCACCGCCCCGCGCAGGCCGGGGGCGGCGGCGCGGGCGGCGTCGAGCGCGCAGAGCCCGCCGAAGCACCAGCCCACCACCGCCAGCCGCTCCGGGTCCACCGCCGGATGGCCGCGCACAGCCTCGATGCCCGCCAGCAGGCGGCGGCGCAACAGGCCGCGGTCGTCGAGCAGCGGCGCCATGAGGCGGGTGTTGTCGCCGACCGGATCGCCGCGCACGCCGCGGCCGTAGAGGTCGAGGCACACGGCGACATAGCCGAGCGCCGCCACCGCCGCGGCCTTCTGCCGCATGGGGTCGTTGAGGCCGTCCCAGGCGTGGGTCAGCACCACGCAGGGGCGCCGCACCGCCGGCCCGGTCGCCGGCGGCACGACGATCCAGCCCTCGAAGGGGGCGCCGTCGATCTCGTAGGGAAAACTTCGTCCGGCGCTGTCGGGGCGCGTCATGTCGTCTCCTTGCTCATCTCGGCGTGCAGGGCATCGTCGATCTCCCGCGCCCGCACCGCCGCCGGCCGCTGCTCCACGCGGGCGGCATAGGCGTCCAGCTCCGGCGTGCTGTCCATGAGCCCCGCCTGCGCCGCCCAGCCGACGTAGGACCCGACCAGCACGTCGGCGGCGGAAAACTGCTCGCCGAGGATGTAGGGGCCGGGGACGACGGCGGTCGCCACCGCCCGCTCCATGGCGCCCGGCGGGCCGTATCCCACCATGCGGGCCTTGTCCTCGGGCGGGATCAGGTCGAGGGAGCGGTTGCTGATGGACTGCTCCATCGGCCCGGCGGCGAAGAACATCCAGCGGAAATAGGGGCCGCGCAGCGGGCTGTCCGCCGCCGGGGCGAGCCCCGCCTGCGGGAAGGCGTCGGCCAGGTAGGCGCAGATGGCGGGGGTTTCCGTCACCACCATGCCGCGATGCACCAGCGCCGGCACCTTGCCCATGGGGTTGATCGCCAGGTACTCGGGCGTCTTCATGGGCGGGCCGTAGGGCAGCACCACGGCGCGGTAGGGCTGTCCCACCTCCTCCAGCATCCAGCGCACGACGCGGGCGCGCGAGTAGGGGTTGGTGTAGAAGACGAGGTCGTCGTCGGTCATTACGGGCGCTCCTGTGGGATCACATGGGCCGGCCGCGGCTGACCATCCACGGCATGCCGAAGCGGTCGACCACCATGCCGAAGGCGTAGGCCCAGAAGGTTTCGGCCATGGGCATGGCGATGATGCCCCCCTCCGCCAGCCGCGCAAAGACCTCTTCCGCCTTGCCCGGCTCGGGGAACTCCAGGTGCACGAAGGTGCCCTGCGGCGCCCGGTACATGGCCGGCGGACAATCGGACGCCATGATCGTCTGGTCGCCGACGACGAGCTGCGCGTGCATCACCTTGCCCGCCCACTCCGGCGGCAGGCCCGGCATCTCCGAGCCCGGCGGCGCCTGGTCGTAGGTCAGCACCTCGGCGACGCGGCCGCCGAACAGCTCGGCATAGAGGGTGAAGGCCTCGCGGCAATCGCCCTGGAAGTTCAGGTAGGGGGTGATCTGCATGACGCTCTCCCTGGTGGCCGCGCGCGGGGTCCGACTATCGGGGGCGCGCGGGCGACGGCACAAACGAGCGTTCCTGATGCGCGCATGAGAAAAACTCACCCGCCCGCTTCGTCTCCGCTCTCGACTGGAAGACGAAGGACGGGGGTACTATCCGACAAGGCATCTCGGATTTTTTTTCGTGCGGGACTAAAGTTCCATGATCGGCACCATCGTGAGGCGAGTCATGCAGCAGTATGCGATCCTGTGCTACGACGACGAACGCATCGTCGACGGATGGACGGCGGACGAGGACGCAGCCGTCCTGGCGCGCCTGCACACCGTGCACGAAAAGCTCATCGCCGCCGGCCGGCTGGTCATGACCGCGCGGCTGGACTCCACCGGCACCGCCCGCTCCGTCCGCAAGAGCAAGGAGGCGCCGGTCACCGACGGCCCCTTCGCGGAAACCAAGGAGCAGTTGCTCGGCTTCTACATCATCACCGCCGAGGACGAGGCGGCGGCGGTGGAAGCGGCCCGCGACCTCGCCCGCGCCAGTTCCTCGCCCGGGCAGTACGAGGTGCGGCCGCTGCGGCTGTTCCTGCAACCCGGCGGCACCGGCCCATGACGGAAACCGCCGTCGGCCCGGCGCTGGAGGAGGCGCGGCCGCGCGCCATGGGCGCCCTGCTGCGGGCCCTGCGCGACCTCGACGCCGCCGAGGACGCCTTCCAGACCGCCTGCCTGCGCGCCCTGAAGACCTGGCCGGAGCGCGGCCTGCCGGCCGACCCGGCGGCGTGGCTCATCGTCGCCGGGCGCAACGCCGCCATCGACGCCGCCCGCCGCCTGCAGAAGCAGCAGCCGCTGCCCGACGAGGCGGTGCTGTCGGACCTCGACGACCACGAGGCACGGCTCGCCGAGACCATGGACGCGGCGCGCTACCCCGACGACGTGCTGCGCCTGCTGTTCGTCTGCTGCCACCCGGACCTGCCGCCGGCGCACCAGATCGCGCTGGCGCTGCGCGTCGTCTGCGGCGTCTCCACCGCCCGCATCGCCCGCGCCTTCCTGGTCGGCGAGCGCGCCATGGAACAGCGCCTGACCCGCGCCAAGGCCCGCATCGCCGAGGCCGGCGTCCCCTTCGCCCCGCCCGCCCCCGCGGAGCGGGCGGAACGCCTGGGGGCGGTCCTGGGCATGCTCTACCTGCTGTTCAACGAAGGCTATTCCGCCCCCGACCCGGCCGCCGCCGCCGCGAAGGCGTCGCTGTGCGACGAGGCGCTGCGGCTCGCCCGCCTGCTCATCGGCCTGTTCCCCGACGATGCCGAGCTGGCGGGGCTGACCGCCCTCATGCTGCTGCAGCACGCCCGCACCGCCGCCCGCACCGACAGCGCCGGCGGCCTCGTGCTGCTGGAGGCGCAGGACCGCGCCCGCTGGGACCGCGCCATGATCGCCGAGGGCATCGCCCTGGTGACGCAGGGTCTACGCACCGCCGACGGCGCGCCCGGCACCTACCTGCTGCAGGCCGCCGTCGCCGCCGAACACGCCCGCGCCGCCCGCCCGGCTGACACCGACTGGCGCGCCATCGAGCGGCTCTATGCCCTGATGGAACGGGTGCAGCCGTCGCCGGTGGTGACGCTCAACCGCGCCGTCGCGGTCGCCAAGGTCTCCGGCCCCGCCGCCGCCCTGGCGCTCATCGAGCCGCTGGCCGAGCGGCTGGCCGACTACCTCCACTTCCACGGCGCCCGCGCCGCCCTGCTGGTCGACCTCGGCCGGCGGGACGAGGCACGGGCGTCGCTGCTGCGGGCCCTGGACCTGGCCGACACGCCGGCCGTCGCCGACTACCTCCGCCACCGCCTCGCGTCACTGGATCCGGCGGCTGTGGCGGGGTGAGGACGATGCGAGGGAGGGGAGGCCCTCCCTCGCGCTCCCTCCTGTGGGCGGGGGGTGGCGTCGCTTCCCGTGGCGCGCCGCCCGGCATGCCGCGCCCTCCACCCCCTCCCCCGGCGCGGCGCGCCCTCGCCCACCTCCCCCAGTGTCATGGCCGGACTTGATCCGGCCACCCACGGCGCCCCCGGCGGCTGCCGTGGAGGAAGGCGCCGCGGCACGACGGCCGGCCCTGTGCACGCCGTGGATGGCCGAGTCGGAGCCCGGCCATGACAAGGGTTTGGGATGTCGCACAAGGCCCCCACCAATGTCATGGCCGGACTTGTGAACCGGCCATCCACGGCGCCCCCGGCGACTGCCGTGGAGGAAGGCGCCGCGGCACGACGGCCGACACCGTGCACGCCGTGGAAGGCCGGGTCGGGGCCCGGCCATGACAAGGAGTTGGGATGTCGCACAAGGCCCCCAATGTCATGGCCGGACTTGATCCGGCCATCCACGGCGTCCCCGGCGGCTGCCGTGGAGGAAGGCGCCGCGGCACGACGGCCGGCCCTGTGCACGCCGTGGATGGCCGGGTCGGAGCCCGGCCATGACAAGTGAGAGGCAGCGTCGCCCGGCTTCCCCGCTGCTCACCCCGTCCGGCGTGCGACCGCCCCCTACCCCGCCACACTGGCCCGGGCGGCGTCGCATTCCTCGCAGTCGTCCTCAGGGCCATGCAGGAACACCAGCGGGTCGGCGATGAGCAGCCGCAGCGCCGCCGCCACCACGTCGCGGGAAGCAACGAGCCGGGCCTCCGCCGCCCCCACCCGGCCCTCCGCTTGACGGCCGGCGGTGCGCAAGGGGGCGTCCAGCAGGGCGAAGCGCTCGCAGCAGTGGTCGTTTTCCAGGTAGTCGACGCGCACCGGCCGGCCGTCGCGCAGGACGGTGACGTGGTGCGGGATGCCGTAGGGGACGCCCGCCATCAGCTCCGCCAGATGCACCGTGCTATTCGCATCGTGGCAGACGCCCAGCAACAGCACCTGGCCGTCCAGGTCGTGAACGCGGCCGACCGGGCTCGCCGGGATGTGGGGCGGCAGGGGCAGCTGGTCGCGCAGGACCTCCGCCGCCCGCGGGCCGAGGGCGGCGAAGGAGGCCGGGTGATCGGCCCGCAGCACCCCCGGCAAATGGCGGAATGCCTCGGCGACGACGCCCAAGTCGGGCGTCACCGGGCTGGCGGCCGGGTCGAACACCGCGTCGTCGTCACCCGCCCACGACGGCATGACCAGCGTTCCCCGCGGCCCGATCGCCTGCAGCAGGCCCTCGATCAGCCCCCGCGGCCCGCCCTCCACCGGCCGCACGGCGCGGAAGGAGGAATGCACCAGCAGCACCCCGCCCTGCCGCACGCCGAGCCCCCGCAGGTCGGCGGCGAGGCTGGCGGGCGTGGCGAGGACAGGCGGCATGGCGGCGGGCTCCGGCGGTGGACCAGGGAAGCCGGTCAGGTCGGTGCCGCGCCCGCCCGGAGCAAGCGCGGCACCGGATGAAATCGCCTCACCCGGTCAGCGCGCCAGCAGGCGCGGCAGCCAGGTGGCGATGTCGGGCAGCCAGTAGATCACCAGCATGCCGACGATCTGCAACAGCACGAAGGGCACCACCCCGCGGTAGATGTCGATGGTCCGCACCTCCGGTGGTGCCGCCCCGCGCAGGTAGAACAGCGAGAAGCCGAAGGGCGGCGTCAGGAAGCTGGTCTGCAGGTTGATGGCGATGAGCACCGCCAGCCAGATGGGGTCCATGCCCATGGCGAGCAGCACCGGCACCACGATGGGTAGCACGATCACCGAGATCTCGACGAAGTCCAGGAAGAAGCCGAGCACGAAGACCACCGCCATGACGAACAGCAGCGCGCCCGTCTCGCCACCCGGCATGGCGGTGAGGAACTCCTCCACCCGCGCATCGCCGCCGAGGCCGCGGAACACCAGCGAGAACACCGACGCGCCGATCATCATGGCGAAGATCATGGAGGTGACGAGCGTGGTGGACGCCAGCACCGGCCGCAGCACGCCCACCCGATGGGCCCGCCACAGCGCCACCAGGATGCCCCAGAAGGTGACCACCGTCAGGCCCGCCGCCACCCAGATGCCCGCCTGCTCCACCGCCGAAACCTCGCTGCGGCCGGTGCGCAGGTCGACGAAGGCCGTCAGCCCCAGCATGGCGACGATGGCCGCCGCCGACAGCGCGAAGGGCAGCCACGACCGGCCCGGCATCAACCGCGGCCCGGCCAGCATGAGGGCGCCGACCGCACCGACGGCGGCGGCCTCGGTCGGGGTCGCGATGCCGCCGAGGATGGAGCCCAGCACGGCGACGATGAGCACGATGGGCGGCACCAGCACGCGGCCCAGGTGGCGCAGCACTTCGCCGGTCGTCAGGTCCTCGGCGCGCGGGATGGCCGGCGCCGCCTTCGGCCGCAGCAGGGCGAGGCCGAGCACGAAGGCGATGTATATGGCGACGAGGCAGAGGCCGGGGATCAACGCGGCGGCGAAGACGTCGCCGACCGAGATGGTCTCGATGGTGAACTTGCCCATGGCGAACTGGGCCTGCTGGTAGCCCGACGACATCACCTCCGCCAGGATGATGAGCATGGTCGACGGTGGGATGATCTGGCCAAGCGTGCCGGCCGAGACGATGACGCCGCTCGCCAGCGGCTTGCCGTAGCCATGGCGCAGCATGGCCGGCATGGCAATCAGCGCCATGGTCACCACCGTCGCGCCGACGATGCCGGTGGAGGCAGCCAGCAGCATGCCGACCAGGATCACCGACACGGCGAGGCCGCCGCGCACGCCGCCGAACAGCCGGCCCATCTCCTCCAGCAGTTCCTCGGCGATGCGAGAGCGTTCGAGGATCACGCCCATGAGCACGAAGAGCGGGATGGCGAGCAGGATCTCGTTGGTCATCAGGCTGAACACGCGCTGCCCGAGCGCCGCCAGCAGGTTCATGTTGAAGTGCCCGAGCGCGAGGCCCAGCACGCCGAACAGGATGGCGATGCCCGACAGGGTGAAGACCACCGGATAGCCGAGCAGGATGCCGCCGCACAGGGCGGCGAACATGACGAGGTCGAGGTTGGCCGCGAGCAGGCTCATGACGCCGCGCCCTCCCCGTCCGCGTCGCGGCCGAGCAGGACGGCGAGGTTGCGCAGGGCCATGGCGATGCCCTGCACGATCAGCAGCACGGCGAAGGCCGGGATCAGGCTCTTGAGCAGGAAGGAGGCGGGGATGCCGCCGACCGAAATCGCCCCTTCCATGATCTGCCACGACCGCCGCACGTAAGGCCAGGTGTAGAAGAGGATCACGCCGCAGGTCGGCAGCAGGAAGAAGACCGTGCCGAGCAGGTCCACCACCGCCTTCCGGCGTCGGGTCATGCTGCCGTAGAAGATGTCGACCCGCACGTGCCCGTCGTGCAGCAGGGTATAGCCGGCGCCCAGCATGAACAGGGCGGCATGCAGGTACATCTCCGCTTCCGTCACGAAGATGAAGCTCATGCCGAACACGTAGCGCAGCACGACGATGGCGAACTGGATGAGCATCATGCCGACGGCGAACCACATCACCACCGACCCGACGGCGGCGTTGATGCGGTCCAGCCCGGCACCGATGCGCGAAAGCAGGGCGGCGGCGGCCATGATCCCCCCTCGGCGGTTGGCAGGCATCGGGCGGCGGGGGCCCGATTCGTTTTGTCGGTGGTGACCGCTCGCGGTCACCACCCCTCAGGCGCCGGGCGCGGCCCCTGGCCGCTTGGCTCCCGCGGCAGGAGCCGCGCGGCGCGGTCGCGCCGGCCGGCCTGCGACGAGCACGCTCGCCGCAGGCCGGACACGACTGCGCCGGATCAGGCGGTGGGATAGCTGTAGTTCAGCACCCGCGCCTTGTAGAAGCCGCCGTCGGAATGCGGCATGTACTGGGTCATGAGGGTGCGGTAGGCGAGGAAGCTCTCGACGATGCGCTTCACCAGGTCGTCGGAGTTGTCGCGCAGTTCCGAGACCACCTTGCCCGCCTCGTTGCCGATGGCGACCACCACGTCCTCGGGCAACTCGCGCACCTGCACCCCGTGCTCCTTCACCATCATGGGCAGGGCCTTGGCGTGGTTGGTGTTGTACTCGGTCAGCACCTGGTCGTAGAGCGACTGGCAGGCCAGCTTCACCGCCTGCTTCAGGTCGTCGGGCAGGGCGTTGAAGGCGTCCATGTTGACGCCGCACTCTTCCGCCGACGAGGGCTCGCCGATGCAGGGGGTGTAGTAGTTCTTGGCGACCTGGTAGAAGCCGAGCGCGCTGTCGGTCCACGGGCCGATGAACTCGCCGGCGTCGAGCGTGCCCGACTGCAGGGCCTGGAACATCTCCGCCCCGCCCATGGCCTGCACCGCCATGCCGAGACGCGACAGCACCTCGCTGTTGAGGCCGGTGGTGCGGAAGCGCAGGCCGCGCAGGTCGTCCACCGACGTGATCTCGTTGCGGAACCAGCCGAAGAACTGGGCGCCCGAGTTGCCGCACAGGAACGGCTTGATGTTGAAGCGGGCGTACATCTCGTCATAGAGCGCCTGGCCGCCGCCGTGGTTCATCCAGCCCGACTGCTCGATGGCCGTCAGGCCGAAGGGCTGCGAGCCGAACAGCAGGAAGCCGATGGACTTGGAGCCCCAATAGGCCGGCACCGAGTGATACAGCTGCGCCGTGCCCTCGGACACGGCGTCGAACACGCCGCGGCCCGGGACCAGCTCGCCCGCCGACGACACCTTCACCTCGAGCCGGCCGCCCGACAGCGCCGTGATGCGCTCCGCCAGCATGTTGGCGGCGACGCCCGGCCCCGGCAGGTTGCGCGGCCAACTGGTGACCATGGTCCACTGCTCGCGGCCCTGGGCGATGGCCGGGGCGGCCAGACCGGCGACGGCGGCCGCGCCGGCCATGCCGGTTCCGGCGCTCTTCAGAAACGTCCTGCGATCCATGTGCCAAAACTCCCTGTTCGGTGGAGGATTATTTTATGATTGAAAGATGCCGCGGCCTCAATCGAGGAACGGCAGGTCGAGACCGTGCTCGCGGGCACAGTCGCGGGCGATGTCGTAGCCGGCGTCGGCGTGGCGCATGACGCCGGTCGCCGGGTCGTTCCACAGCACGCGCTCGATGCGCTTGGCCGCCGCGTCGGTGCCGTCGCAGACGATGACGACGCCCGAGTGCTGCGAATAGCCCATGCCGACGCCGCCGCCGTGGTGCAGGCTGACCCAGGTGGCGCCGCCGGCGGTGTTGAGCAGGGCGTTGAGCAGCGGCCAGTCGGATACGGCGTCGGAGCCGTCGAGCATGGCTTCCGTCTCGCGGTTGGGGCTGGCGACGGAGCCCGAGTCCAGGTGGTCGCGGCCGATGACGACGGGCGCCTTCAGCTCGCCGCTCTTCACCATTTCGTTGAAGGCGAGGCCGAGGCGGTGGCGCTGGCCGAGGCCGACCCAGCAGATGCGCGCCGGCAGGCCCTGGAAGTGGATGCGCTCGCGCGCCATGTCGAGCCAGGTGTGCAGGTGCGGATCGTCGGGGATCAGCTCCTTCACCTTCTGGTCGGTCTTGTAGATGTCCTCCGGGTCGCCCGACAGCGCCGCCCAGCGGAACGGACCAATGCCCTTGCAGAACAGCGGCCGGATGTAGGCGGGCACGAAGCCGGGAAAGTCGAAGGCGTTCTCCAGCCCTTCGTCCTGCGCCATCTGGCGGATGTTGTTGCCGTAGTCGAAGGTGGGCACGCCCATGGCGTGGAAGTCCAGCATGGCCTGGACGTGGACCTTCATGGACTGCTTGGCGGCCTTGGCGACGCTCTTCGGGTCGCTCTCGCGCGCCGCTTCCCACTGCTCCAGCGTCCAGCCGGCGGGCAGGTAGCCGTTGACCGGGTCGTGGGCGCTGGTCTGGTCGGTGACGCCGTCGGGGCGGACGCCGCGCTTCACCAGGTCGGGGAAGACCTCGGCGGCATTGCCGAGCAGGCCGATGGACACGGCCTTGCCGGTCGCCTTGGCTTCTTCGAGCCACGCCAGGGCCTCGTCGAGGCTCGCGGTGCTGCGGTCGAGGTAGCCGGTGCGCAGGCGCATGTCGATGCGGCTCGGCTGGCACTCGACGGCCAGCATGCTGGCACCGGCCATGGTGGCGGCCAGCGGCTGCGCGCCGCCCATGCCGCCGAGGCCGCCGGTGAGGATCCACCGCCCGGTCAGGTCGCCGCCGTAGTGCTGGCGGCCCATTTCCACGAAGGTCTCATAGGTGCCCTGCACGATGCCCTGGCTGCCGATGTAGATCCACGAGCCGGCCGTCATCTGGCCGTACATCATCAGGCCCTTGCGGTCGAGTTCGTGGAAATGATCCCAGGTCGCCCAGTGCGGCACCAGATTGGAATTGGCGATGAGCACGCGCGGCGCATCGACGTGGGTGCGGAACACGCCGACCGGCTTGCCGGACTGCACCAGCAGGGTCTGGTCGTCCTCCAGCCGGCGCAGGGCGTCGACGATGCGGTCGAAGCAGTCCCAGTTGCGCGCCGCCCGCCCGATGCCGCCATAGACCACCAGTTCCTGCGGCCGCTCGGCCACGTCGGGGTCGAGGTTGTTCATCAGCATGCGCAGCGGCGCCTCGGTGAGCCAGCTCTTGCACGTCAGGTCCGTGCCCTTGGGGCTGCGGATGACGCGGGCGTTGTCGAGGCGGGACGTGTCGGTCATGGACGGGGGTCTCCCTGATCGCGTTCTTCGTGGTGTTCGTGGTGTCTGTCAAAGGGCCTGCATCAGCGGCACCGCGCCGGGCTGGGCGCGGAACCAGGTGCCGAGGCGGAAGCGGGTGCCGGGATGGACCATCACCACCAGCGTCACTACCTTGCCCTGCACCCAGGTGCGGCGGGTCAGCCGCAGGCAGGGCTCGGTGGTGGTGATGCCGAGCAGCTTGGCCGCGCCCGCCCCCGGCAGCGCCGCCTCGATGACGTGTTCCACGTCGGGCGCGCCGTAGAGGCCGGTGAGGTAGGCGGTGGTGGTGATGCGGGCGAAATCCTGGTCGAGGTAGCGCGGCGCCATCTCGGGGTTGACCCAGCGTTCCTCGTACTGGATGGGCACGTCGTTTTCGCAGTGGATGACGACGGAATGGAACAGCCGCGCCCCCTCCGGCAGGTTGAACTGGCGCGCCAGCGGCGCGTCGGCCGGCACCGCCGTCAGCCGCTCCACCCGCGCCGAGTGGCGGTTGCCGCGCTCGGCGATGTCGTCGGCGATGGACTTCAGCTCGACGATGGAGACGCTCGGCCGCCGCTCGGCGACGAAGGTGCCGACGCCCTGCACGCGGCTGAGCAGCCCTTCCTCCTGCAACTCGCGCAGGGCCCGGTGGACGGTCATGCGGCTGACCTTGAACTCCTCCAGCAACCGGTGTTCCGACGGCACCTGATAACCCTCGGGCCACTCGCCGGAGAGGATGCGGCTGCGGATGGAGTCCTTGATGCGGCGGTAGAGCGCCTGGGTCATGACGTCCGCGGCTCCCGCACGGCGCCGCCGTTGACCACCGCGGCGCAGGGGTTGAAGCCGACCATGTAGGCGAGTTCCGCCGGCGACCCGATGCGCCACAGCGCCATGTCGGCGCGCAGGCCCTCGCGCAGCTCGCCGCGGTCGGATAGGCCGAGGGCGCGGGCGGCATGGCGGGTGACGCCGGCGAGCGCCTCTTCCGGCGTCAGGCGGAACAGGGTGCAGGCCATGTTGACCATGAGCAGCAGAGACGTGACGGGCGCCGTGCCGGGATTGCAGTCGGTGGCGACGGCCATGGGGACGCCGTGGCGGCGCAGCAGATCCATGGGCGGCAGCTTGGTCTCGCGCAGCACGTAGAAGGCCCCCGGCAGCAGCACGGCGACGACGCCCGCCTCTGCCATGGCCTTCACGCCGGCCTCGTCCAGGTGCTCGATGTGGTCGGCCGACAGGCCGCCGTATTCCGCCACCAGCGCCGCGCCGCCCAAGTTGGACAGTTGCTCGGCGTGCAGTTTCACCGGCAGGCCGAGGCCCTTGGCGGTATCGAACACCCGGCGGGTCTGGGCGGCGGAGAAGCCGATGCCCTCGCAGAAGGCATCCACCGCATCGGCGACCCCGGCCTCGGCGGCGGCGGGCAGCATCTCACGGCACACCAGATCGACGTAGCCGTCGGGGTCGTCCTTGAACTCGGGCGGCACCGCATGGGCGCCGAGGAAGGTGGTGCGCACCGCCACCGGCCGCAGGGCGGAAAGCCGACGGGCGGCGCGCAGCATGCGCAGCTCGGTGTCCGTTTCCAGGCCGTAGCCGGACTTGATCTCGACAGTCGTCACGCCTTCCGCCAGCAGGGCGTCGAGGCGCGGCAGGGCGCCGGCGACCAGCGCGTCCTCGTCGGCGGCGCGGGTGGCGCGCACGGTGGAGACGATGCCGCCGCCGGCCCGGGCGATCTCCTCGTAGGTGGCGCCTTCGAGTCGCAGTTCGAACTCGCGGGCGCGGTTGCCGGCGTAGACCAGATGAGTGTGGCAGTCGACCAGCCCCGGCGTCAGCCACCCGCTCTGCCCTTCGTGGACGGTGGTGGCGAGCGACTCGGGCGCAGCCTCCAGGTCGGCGCGACGGCCGACGAAGGCGATGCGGCCGTCCTTCACCGCCACGGCGGCGTCCGCGATGGCGCCGTAGGGCGCGCCGCCCGCCGTCATGGTGGCGGCGTTGACGTCGATCCACAGGCTGTCCCAGCGGGGCGCGGCGGTCATGGCGGCTCACCTCCTGTCGCGGCCGATCCGCCTCAAGACTGAGCACCGGGATCGGCCTTGCCATCGTTGTCTGAACTTGTATAGGCTTGCCTATAATATCGGGAGGGCGCCCATGCGCAAACTGTTTTTCCCGCGGGCCCTGCTGGCGGACGGCTGGGCCGAGGCGGTCGAGATGACGGTCGGCGACGACGGCCGCATCGCCAAGATCGAGTCCGGTGCTCAACCATCGCCGGAGGCCGAGCGGCTGGACGGCGTCGCCGTGCCGGGCATCCCCAACCTGCACAGCCACGCCCACCAGCGCGCCATCGCCGGGCGCGGCGAGCGCTCGGGCGCCGGGTCGGACAGCTTCTGGAGCTGGCGCGAGGCCATGTACACGGCGGTCGCCGGCATGGACCCCGACGCCTTCGAGGCGGTGGCGACGCAGCTTTACATCGAGATGCTGAAGGCCGGCTTCACCGCCGTCGGCGAATTCCACTACCTGCACCACGACCAGGACGGCACCCCCTACGCCGACCGGGCGGAGATGGCGCACCGGGCGGTGGCGGCGGCGCGGGCGGCGGGCCTGCCCATGACGCTGCTGCCGGTGTTCTATGCAGCCTCGGGCTTCGGCGGCACGCCGCCCACCGCCGGGCAGTGCCGCTTCGTCCACGACCTGGACGGCTTCCAGGCCCTGACCGCGGACCTGCGCGCGACCTATGCCGATGCCGACGACGTGGTGGTCGGCATCGCGCCCCACTCCCTGCGCGCCGTGCCCGCCCGCGAGCTTCAGGCGCTGGTGGCGGCCACCCCCGAAGGCCCCATCCACATCCACATCGCCGAACAGACGCGCGAGGTGGACGACTGCCTCGACCACACCGGCCACCGCCCCGTCGCCTGGCTGCTGGAGAACCTGCCGGTGGACGAGCGCTGGTGCCTGATCCACGCCACCCACGTCACGCCGCCGGAAGTGGCCGGCATGGCGGCGCGCGGCTGCGTCGTCGGCCTGTGCCCGACCACCGAGGCCAACCTGGGCGACGGCTTCTTCCCGGCGGAGGACTTCCAGCGTGCCGGCGGGCGCTTCGGCATCGGGTCGGACAGCCACATCTCCGTCAGTCCGGTCGAGGACCTGCGCTGGCTGGAGTACGGCGCCCGCCTGACCACCCGCCGCCGCACCGTGCTGGCCGGCGGGCCCGAGCGCGCCACCGGCCGCATGCTCCTGGAGGCCGCTGCCACCGGCGGGGCGCAGGCCTGCGGCCTGGAGGCCGGCAGCCTCGCCGTCGGCCGCCGCGCCGACGTGGTGGTGCTCGACGACGCCCACCCGCTCCTCGCCGCCCGCTCGGGCGACGCCCTGCTCGACGGCTGGATCTTCGCCGGCAACGCCGCGCTCGTCCGCCATGTCTGCATCGCCGGCCGCACCGTCGTGCGCGACGGCCGCCATCCGCTCGAAGAGCAGGCGGCCCGCCGGTTCACGTCCGTTCTCGAAAGGCTCTTCGCGTGACCGACAGCATCACCCTCGTCCCCGGCGGTCTCACCCTCGACGTCCTGCGCCGCATCTACTTCGACGCGGTGCCGCTGACACTGCCACCCGACGCCCACGATCGCATGGCCGCCTCGCGCGCCCTGGTGGAGCGCATCGCCGCCAGCGACACCGCCGTCTATGGCATCAACACCGGCTTCGGCAAGCTGGCGCAGAGCCGCATCGCCCCGGAAGACCTCGACCGCCTGCAGCGCAACCTGATCCTGTCGCACGCGACGGGCGTCGGCGCGCCCATGGCGGACGGCGTCGTGCGCCTCATCCTGGCGTCGAAGGTGGCGAGCCTCTGCGTCGGCGCCTCCGGCGTGCGGCCGGAGCTGGTGGAAGCCCTGCTGCGGCTCTACTCCGCCGGTGCCCTGCCGGTGATCCCGGCCAAGGGCTCGGTCGGCGCCTCGGGCGATCTGGCGCCGCTCGCCCACATGACCGGCGTGCTGCTCGGCATCGGCGAGGTGCGGCTGAACGGCGCCATCGTGCCCGCCGCCGAGGGCCTCGCCGCCGCCGGCCTCGACCCCTTCGACCTGAAGGCAAAGGAAGGGCTCGCGCTCATCAACGGCACCCAGGTCTCGACGGCGCTGGCGCTCGCCGGGCTGTTCGAGATCGAGCGCTGCTTCGCCGCCGCCATGGTCTCCGGCGCGCTGTCGGTGGAAGCGGTGAAGGGCAGCCACAAGCCCTTCGACGCCCGCATCTCCGCCCTGCGCGGCCAGCCGGGGCAGATCGCCGTCGCCGGCGCCTTCCGCGCCATGCTGGCCGGCAGCCCGCTCAATGCCAGCCACCAGGGCGACGCCTGCGACCGCGTGCAGGACCCCTATTCCCTGCGCTGCCAGCCGCAGGTCATGGGCGCCATCCTCGACCAGATGCGCATGGCCGCCCGCACGCTGTGCATCGAGGCCAACGGCGTGACCGACAACCCGCTGGTGCTGACCGACACCGGCGAGGTCATCTCGGGCGGCAACTTCCACGCCGAGCCGGTCGCCATGGCCGCCGACCAGCTTGCCATCGCGGCGTCGGAGATCGGGGCGCTGGCGGAACGGCGCATCGCCATGCTCATCGACGCCTCCATCAGCGGCCTGCCGCCCTTCCTGGTGGCGGAGCCGGGGTTGAATTCCGGGTTCATGATCGCCCATGTCACGGCGGCGGCGCTGGCGAGCGAGAACAAGACCCTCGCCCACCCGGCCAGCGTCGACAGCCTGCCGACCAGCGCCAACCAGGAGGACCACGTCAGCATGGCCACCTTCGCGGCCCGCCGCCTCGCCGACATCGCCGGCAACGTGGCCGACATCGTCGGCATCGAGCTGCTGGCGGCGGCGCAGGGGCTGGAGTTCCACCGGCCGCTGCGCACGTCCGCGCGGCTGGAGGACGCGCTGGCGGTCGTCCGCGCCCGCGTGCCGCGCTACGAGGTCGACCGCTACTTCGCGCCCGATCTGCAAGCCGTCGGCGCCCTGGTGCGCGGCGGCGGGCTGAGAGCCTTCGTGCCCCTCACCCTGGAGGAGACGCCATGACCGACGGCGACGTCTACACCCTGGTGCGCGGCGACGGGCCGCTGGTGCTCAGCATCCCCCATTGCGGGACGGAGCTGGCGCCCGGCCTTGCCGACCGCCTGACCGACGAAGCCCTGACCCTGCGTGACACCGACTGGCACGTGCCGCGGCTCTACGACTTCGCCGTCGAGCTGGGCGCCACCATCGTCGCCGCGCGCTACTCGCGCTACGTGGTCGACCTCAACCGGCCGTCCACCGGCGAGAGCCTCTATCCCGGCCAGGCCACCACGGGCCTCTGCCCGACCACCCTGTTCGACGGCAGCCCCCTCTACCGCGACGGCGCCGAACCGGACGCCGACGAGGTGGCGGCGCGGGTAGATCGCTACTGGCGGCCCTACCACGACACCCTGGCGGCGGAGATCGCCCGGGTGAAGGCACGCCACGGCCGGGCGCTGCTCTACGACGCCCATTCCATCCGCTCGCAGGTGCCGCGGCTGTTCGAGGGGCGGCTGGCCGACCTCAACCTCGGCACCGCCCGCGGCACTTCCTGCCCCGAGCCGCTGCGGTTGAAACTGGCGGCGGTGATCGCCGAGGCCGAGGACGACGGCTTCACCGGCGTGGTCGACGGCCGTTTCGTCGGCGGCCACATCACCCGCCACTACGGCCGCCCGGCCGAAGGCGTCTATGCCGTGCAGATGGAGCTGGCGCAGGACCGCTACATGGACGAAAGCGGCCCGCCCTTCGCCTACCTGCCCGACCGCGCCGACCGCCTGCGCCCGCATCTGCGGCGGCTGCTGGAGGTGATGGCGGCCTGGGGATGAAAAAAGTTCGGCGGCGTGTCACGCGGGGGCACGCCGCCTCGTCTTCCTGCTGCAACCCCACAGCACACACGGGAGACACACCCCAATGCAGCCCCGCATGAACTACTTCGGCGTCGCGCCCAAGGCCCTGCAGCCCATGCTCGAGATGGAGAAGGCCTGCCGCGCCAGCGGGCTCGACCACAGCCTCTACGAGCTGGTGAAGATCCGCGCCTCGCAGATCAACGGCTGCGCCTTCTGCATCCATATGCACACCAACGAGGCCCGCGCCCACGGCGAGACCGACGACCGCATGCACCTGCTGGCGGCGTGGCCGGAATCGCCGCTGTTCTCCCCGCGCGAGCGGGCGGCCCTGGCCTGGACCGAGGCATTGACCCTGGTCAGCCAGACCCACGCGCCCGATGATGTGTACGACGAACTCGGCCGTCACTTCACCGAGGAGGAGATCGTGAAGCTCACCATGATGATCGTCACCATCAACGGGTGGAACCGCCTCTCTGTCGGCTTCCGCAGCATCCACCCGGTGGAGACGGCGAGCGATGCCGCCTGAGGCGGACACGGGCGTCGCCCCCACGACCCTCGACGGCTTCGACTTCGAGGCCGAACGCGGCCGGCTGAAGGGCCTCGCCTATCGCCTGCTCGGCTCGCTCATGGATGCCGAGGACGTGGTGCAGGACGCCTGGCTGCGGTGGCGCAACGCCACCGCAGCCGCCACCGTGGTGGAGACGCCGCGCGCCTACCTGTCCAGCATCGTCACCCGGCTCTGCCTCGACCGGCTGAAGCAGGCGCGGCGGCGGCGGGAGGTCTACGTCGGCCCCTGGCTGCCGGAACCCGTGCTGGAGGACCCGGCGCTGCACACCCTGCCGGCGGAAAAGCTGGCGGGCGAGGTCACCTTCGCCCTCATGCTGGCGCTGGAGCGGCTGTCGCCGCTGGAGCGCGCCGCCTTCATCCTGCACGACGTGTTCGACGTGCCGTTCGACGAGGTTGCCCGCACCCTCGGCCGCAGCGAGGACACCTGCCGCCAGCTCGCCCGCCGCGCCCGTGCCCACGTGGCGGCGGAGCGGCCGCGCTACGCCGTGCCCGACGCCACCGGCGAAGCGGTGGCGGAGGCCTTCCTCTCGGCCGCCCGCAGCGGCGACACGGCCGCCCTCGCCCGCCTGCTGGCGGCGGAGGCGACGCTGCACACCGACGGCGGCGGCCGCAAGGTGGCGGCGCTCAACATCATCCGCGGGGGCGCCAAGGTGCTGCGCTTCTTCGCCGGCCTCGCCCGCAAGCCGACCAGCGCCCCGCCGCGCGAGGAACGCGCCTGCCGCCTCAACGGCCTGCCGGCGCGCCTGACGGTGGAAGCCGACGGCACCCGCCAGGCGACGGCGGTGGAAGTGGTCGACGGGCGGGTGACGGCGGTCTACATCGTCCGCAACCCGGACAAGCTGGCCCGCCTGTGGGAGGGCTGACCGGCCGTCACGAGGGCTGCCCGCCGCTTTGCGGATCGGCCCCCTTGACGGCAGCCAGGAGTTCCTCCGGCGAGAAGGGCTTGCTCAGGAACCCGAGCGGCCGGGCCGGGCCGGCGGCGCGGCGGGCGCCGTCGTCGATGTTGCCGGACACGAACAGGCTGCGCAGGCCGTGGTCGCGCCACAGGCGGGCGGCGAGCGCGATGCCGTCGTCGCCGCCCTGCAGCCGGATGTCCATGAGCACGAAGTCCGGCTGCTCGTCTTCCAGCAGGGCCAGGGCCGTCTCGGCATCGGGCGCGATGCCCACCACGCCCACGCCGGCGTCGGAGAGCACGTCCTCGATGGTCATGGCGATCAGCCAGTCGTCCTCGCACACCAGCACCCGCGGCGCCGCCTCGCCGGCGTAGCGGCCGCGGGCCCGATCGGGGCCGGCGAAGACCGGCCCGACGGAGGGCATCCGTCCCGCGCTGCCGACGACGTCACCGTTCTCCACGCCCGCGCTCTGCATCCCGAACCACCTCCTCATTTCGCGACGGCCGACGGATCGCGGAAGACGACGGTACACCGCGTACCCCCATCGACGTGCATCTCGAACGTTCCACCGGCCGCTCCCACCAGACGACGCACGAGAACGAGCCCGGTTCCGGTGGCCGGCGACGATTTCAAGCCGATGCCGTCGTCTTCCACCTGCAGGCGCAACAGGCCGCGGCCGTCGGCCAGCAGGGCGAGGCGCACGGCGATGCGCCCGGTGGTGCGATCGGGGAAGGCGTACTTCAGGGCGTTGACCAGCAGTTCGTTGACCACCAGGCCGATGAGAAAGGCCGCCTGGGCGCTGATCTCCACCGGCTCGGAGGCGGTGTCGATGGTGATGTGGGGGCGGCCGAAGGCGTTGACGGCACCGCCGACCAGGTTTTCGAGGAACTCCGGCCCGTCGAGCCGCGTCACGTCGCCGCGGTGGTAGAGCAGGCGCTGCACCACGCCCATGGCTTCCACCCGCTGACGCACCGCCGCCAGCGACAGCCGCACCCGGTCGTCGGTCGCCGACCGCTCCGACAGGCCGAGGATGCCTTGCAGGATCTGCAGGTTGTTCTTCACCCGGTGGTTCAGCTCGCGCAGCAGCACCTCCTTCTCGGCCAAGGCGGCCTCCAGGCGGCGGCGGATGCGCTTGTTCTCGGCCAGTTCGGCGTTGAGGCGCACGGTGGTCTCGGTCAGCGCCCGGAAGCGCATCGCCTCCGCCACCTGCAGGCGCAGCAGCAGCCACGGCGTGGCGCGGAGGGTCACGCGGCAGCCCCGCACCGGGCAGGTGAGCGGGGCGTCCTGCGGGCCGCGGAACTCGACGCTGCCCACCAGCGGCCGGCCTGAGCGCGCGAAACCGTCGAGCATGGGCTGCAGCCGGTCCGGCGGCGTCAGCACCAGGGAGGCGAGCGGCCTGCCCTCCGGCGGCGCCACGCCGCTGTCACGGAAGAAGCGGCGGGCGGCGGCGTTGGCGTGATGAACGAGCCCCGCGGCGGTCAGCAGCAGGGCGGGTTCGTCCAGGGCGTCCAGCAGGCGGACGTCATCGCTCATCGGCGGGTGGCCCGAAATACTCGCGGGCGTCGGGGTCGGGATCGTCCTCCGGGACCAGGTGGACGACCACTCGGCACCCGGCATGGCCGCGGGCGATGGTCTCCGTCAGCTCGATGCGGGCGTAGCCCTGGTTCTCGGCGGCGATGTAGCCGAACACGTTGGACGTCATCATGCACAGCGACGGGCGGCCGACCACGCGGTCGCCGAAAGGACAGGCGCGGTTGCCGAAGACGATCCTGATTTCGTCCTCCTCCACCACGTAGAAGTCGCCGTGGATGCGCCGCTTCAGGTCCACCAGCACGTCCGCCACCTGGCGGCGGTCCAGGCGGTCGGTGCCGAGCGCGAGCTTGTACCGGGCGTCGATGTCGCGGCCCATGGCGGCGCCGACGACGCTGATGTAGCCGGCCGCCCCCTCCAGCCCGACGACGTCCTCCAGGGTCGCCGCGAGCTGGCTGACCAGCTGGCGGACGAACCCGTCGCGGTCCAGATCGACGGCGGCCTCGGCGGCTTCGGTCATGGCGCGGCTCCCGTTGCGGCTGTGGCGAGGATGCTCACAAACGCACAGGCCGCACCCGGCGTTCGGGTGCGGCCTGCGGTGCCGTTTGTGGTAACCGCCGCCGTCAGGCGACGCGGCGCAGGCCCTTGCCGCCGCGGGCGAACTCCACGAAGGGACGGTCGGACTTCTGGATGTGGAACTTCAGCCAGTCGGCCGTGTACTCGAAGAAGGCGTTGACCGCCGCCGGGTCGTCGCCCTCGAGGTCGCCGTCGAACCGCGCCATGCGCTCGAGCAGGTCCTGGTGCTGGCGCCGGTGTTCGGCGAGGCCGGCATAGCCCTTGGCCGTCATCTCGGCCTCTTCCTCGCTGAAGTGCTTGGCCATTTCCGCCTTCATCTTGGCGAACATGGTCCTGGCGGCGGCGCGGCCGTCGCCGTGCAGCATCTCGCCGGCGAAGCGGTTCAGTTCCTGGATGATGGCGCGGTGGTGCTCGTCGATGGCGTGCACCCCGATGATCATGTCGTCGGTCCACTCCAGCAGCTTGATGTCGGCCTTGTCGGCGCGGACCTGGGCGATGAAGCGGGTCACCTCGTCCTTCAGGCGGCCGGCCTGACGCGACAGATCGCTGGAGGAATCGGCGATGCGGCCGGCGGCGGTGCCGGTTTCGGCGGCGGCCGTTTCCACCTGCACGATGCTGCGCGACACCTCCTTGGTGCCCTGCGAGGTCTGGTCGACGCTGCGGGCGATTTCCGCCGTCGCGGCGTTCTGCTCCTCCACCGCCGCCGAGACGGCGACCGAGATTTCCGACATGCGGTCGATGACCTTGTTGATGGACTGGATGGCCTCCACCGCGCGGCGCGTGCCGGCCTGCACGGACTCGATGCTGCCGGAGATCTGTTCGGTGGCGCGTGCGGTCTGGTTGGCGAGGCTCTTGACCTCGTTGGCGACGACCGCGAAGCCCTTGCCCGCCTCGCCGGCGCGCGCCGCCTCGATGGTCGCGTTCAGGGCCAGCAGGTTGGTCTGGCTGGCGATGTCGTTGATGAGGTTGATGACGTCGCCGATCTTCGCCACGTCGTCGGACAGGGCTTCCACGGCCTGCGACGTCGCCTTGGCCTCGCGGTCGGCCTGGGCGGCGATCTCGCGCGACACCGCGACCTGACGGCCGATGTCGGCGCTGGAGGCGGACAGCTCGTCGGCCGCCGAGGCCACCGTCTGCACGTTGACCGAAGCTTCCTCCGCCGCCGCGCTCACGGTGGTGGCCTGGGCGCTGGTGCGCTGGGCGACCGCCGCCATGTCGTTGGCGGACTGGTGCATGGCGCCGGCGGCGCCGGTGAGTTCGTGGGCCACCTCGCCGACCGTCGCCTCCAGGCTGCCGACCAGCTTGCTGAGGGCGGCCTTGCGGTGCGTCTCGGCGCGCACGACCTCCTCCACCTTCTCCTTCTCCATCTGGCGGACGCGGATCAGCTGTTCCTTGAAGTGGCTGACGGAACTGGCCATACGACCGATCTCGTCGCGGCGCTCGGCATAGGGCACGGCGACCTCCAGGTTGCCGTCGGCGAGTTGGCCCATGACGCCGGTCATGGCCATCACCGGCCTGGCGACCAGGCGGTGGATCATGTAGCCGACCAGCCCGATGATCGCCGTCAGCAGCAGCAGCGTCGTCACCACCATGGTGGTGCGGAAGCCGGCCAGCGGTGCGAAGGCGGCGTCGCGGTCGATGGACAGGCCGAGGAACCACGTCACGCCCGGCAGCCCGGTCACCGGCACGAAGGCGACCAGCCGGTCCGGCCCGGCCTCGCGAAGCACGTCGCCGGCGGTGGGCGACAGGCCGGCGCCGGGGAAGGCCTCCGCCAGCGGCTTCATGGTCAGGCCCTGGTCGGGGTGGATGAGCACCGTGCCCTCGCCGTTGACCAGGAAGCCGTGGCCGATGCCGCCGAGGTCGATGCCGCGCACCAGGTCGACGATGGCGTCGAGGCCGATGTCGCCGCCCACCACGCCGGCGGCGTCGGCGCCCTTGCCGACCGGCGCGGTGGCGGTGACGATCAGCTTGCCGGTGGAGGCGTCGACGTAGGGCTCGGTGATGGTGCTGGAGCCGGTGCGCTGGGCGTCCTGGTACCACGGCCGGCTGCGCGGGTCGTAGTCGGCCGGCAGTTCCTCAGGCGGATACATGTACATGCCGCCGTCGCGGCTGCCGAAATAGCTGAACATGAAGCGCGATGCCATGGTCGGCCGGTCGATGAGCTGGCGCACCGCCTCCGGCGCGGGGTCGCGGGCCACGTCGTCGGCCAGGTTCTCGACCAGCGCCAGACGCTGGTTCAGCCAGTTGGCCAGCGCATCGGTGGCGAGGGCACCGCTCTGGCGGACCGTCGATTGCAGAGACCGCGTGATCTCGTCGGCTTGTCGCTGATCGAAGTAGACCGCGAAGGCACCGACCGCCGTCACCACGACGACGGTACAGGCGAGCAGGATCTTGTTTCCGATGCTGAGGGTTTTCATCGCGACCATTCCCTTCCCCAATCGCGCCCACCCGCCCGGCCGAGTCGAGCGGCTTACTCCGAAAGTAAACCCGAACGCGCATCGTAGCAATTGCCCAGGCCGATTCTTTGCCGCCACCAAGAAGATATGACGATTACGAGAACCGTCTTCGGGTTGTGCGATGGACGATTGCGCAGGCAGCAATGGAAGCCGCGAGCGTCTCGCACCTGCACTACGTCTTCTTTCCGGAGAAATAGCCCGACGACCCGCATCCGGTACGGGCGTTGACTCCGTGGGAGCCGGCCCTCCATGTCCGACGGAGCGGATGGTGATCGCCATGTTCGAACTCGTCGTCTACGACTGTCTCGATTCCCTGCGGCGCGGGTGCGAGCTCGTGCGGGCCGGCGAGCTGTCGTTCCAGACGCACCTGCCCGGCGCCCCTTACGCCTACGTCGCCTTCGACTATCTGCAGCGCAACGGCCTGATCTGGCCCATGCACGACGACGGCGCGCCGATCGAGCGCTGGGTGCTGAGCCAGCGCGGCTACGACTACCTGTGCCGCATCGAACTGTGGGTCCACAGCGTGCCCGGCCCCATGCGGCTGCTGGCGCGGTTCGGGCTGTGCGAGGACACCATCGCCCACCTGCCGGCCGCCGCCCCCTACGCCGACGTCTGGCGCGAACTGCACTGATCGGTGGAGGCCGCCCTACGCCTTCTTCGCTGCAGTGCAACAGGGGGTGCCGACGAACGATCCGGCGGCGCCGGGTGTTCCTGCTCGGGCCGTTTCGCGGCGGCCGATCACGCACAGACGGAAGAAGAGAGAGCACATGAAGGGGATCATCCTCGCCGGCGGTTCCGGCACGCGCCTCTACCCCATCACCCAGGCGACGTCCAAACAGCTGCTGCCGGTCTACGACAAGCCGATGATCTATTACCCGCTGTCGACGCTCATGCTGGCGGGCATCCGCGACATCCTGGTCATCACCACGCCGCACGACCAGGCCGCCTTCCGGCACCTGCTGGGCGACGGCAGCCGGTGGGGCATCTCGCTGTCCTACGCCGCGCAGCCGAGCCCCGACGGCCTCGCCCAGGCCTTCGTCATCGGCAAGGATTTCATCGGCGGCGACCGCTGCGCGCTGGTGCTCGGCGACAACATCTTCTACGGCCACGGCCTGACCGAGAAGCTGCGCACCGCCGCCGCCCGCGCCGAGGGCGCCACGGTGTTCGGCTACCGCGTCACCGACCCGGAGCGCTACGGCGTCGTCGCCTTCGACCGCGACGGCCGCGCCACCTCCATCGAGGAGAAACCGAAGGAGCCCAAGTCGTCGTGGGCCGTCACCGGCCTCTATTTCTACGACAACGCCGTGGTCGACATCGCCGCCGACATCCGGCCGAGCGCCCGCGGCGAGCTGGAGATAACCGACGTCAACAACCGCTACCTCGAACGCGGCGCCCTGGCGGTCGAGCAGTTGGGCCGCGGCTTCGCCTGGTTCGACACCGGCACCCACGACAGCCTGGTGGAAAGCGCGGCCTTCGTGCAGACCATCGAGAAGCGCCAGGGCCAGCGCATCGCCGTGCCCGAGGAAATCGCCTTCTACAACGGCTGGATCGACGCCGACGCGCTGGCCGCCCTGGCCGCGCCGCTGGCCAAGAACGGCTATGGGGAGTACTTGCTGCGCCGTGCCGCCGACGCCAAGTTGGGCGTGGCCGACGACCTGGTTCCGGCCTGACCCGGCGGAGGATGCCCGTTCCGTGCCCGTAAACTTGCCCCGATGGACGGGGACGGCGGTGGTGATCGCCGTGTCCGCCCTCTATGTGCTCGGCCCGCCGCCGCCCGAGGGCGAGGCGGCGGGGCTCGGTCTCGACAAGGTGGCGCACGTCGCCGGCTTCGCCACCATCGCCGCCGCCTGGGCGCTGGCCGTCACGCCGCGCCGCCTGCCGCTCGGCTGGCTCGCGCTCGGCGTGCCGCTGCTGCTGGCCGGCGCGTTGGAGATCCTGCAGTCGCTGCGGCCCGAGCGCGAGACGTCGTTCGGCGACGTCGCCGCCAACCTCGCCGGCATCGCCCTCGGCGTCGCCGCCGCCTGGATTCTGCGCCGCCGTCGCCGCCGTGTTTCCGGCATCGGCGAAGCGGCGGAATAGCCGCAACACCACGGTCGAAGGCCTTACGACGCCTTCCTTTTTCACCGCCGCGCGCGGACGCGCCGATGCTTTACAACGCCACGGCGCGCCCGTATCGTGAGCGGGAACCGCAGAAGGACATTTCGATGCGCTTCGGCCCACCGGTCGCGCGGCATTGCCTGCCCCCCTCCTCCGCCCCCCACCAGCCGGATTCCCGCTCCCGCCGCCGCCTCGCCGCAGGCACCGCCGGGCTCGCCGTGCTGCTGGCCGCCGCGCCCGCCGGCGCGCAGGTGTTCGAGCTGGACGCCACCGCCAGCACCAAGCTGGAGGCCCAGGACAACGTCCTGCGCCTGCCCGACGGCGTCGAGCCGGGCGGCGACCGCAGCAAGTCGGACTTCAGCCATACCTACGGGCTGGACGTGAACGGCGCCGCCAACTTCGGCCTGCAGCGCCTGTTCGTCGACGGCTCCGTCGAGCGCACCATGTACGTCGAGAACGACCTGCTCGACCGCACCAACAGTTCCGTCGAAGGCGGCCTGGAGTGGAGCGTCACCACCGCCTGCAACGGCGTCGTGAAGGCCGGCTACTCCGAGCGCCAGACCGACCTGTCGGAACTGCTGGAAATCGTCAGCAACACCCAGACCACCACCTCCTTCCGGGCCGAGGCCGGCTGCCGCATCGCCGCCTACTATCGTCCCGAAGTGGCGGTCTTCGCCCGCAAGACCGAGAACGAGCTGGAAAGCCGCGCCCTGGCCGACGTCGAGGAACGCGGCATCACGGGCCGCTTCCTCTACGTGCGTCCCGAATTCTCGGCGGCCGGCGTGGAAGTGACCTACACCCAGCGCGAATACCCCAACCGCGCGCGCGTCGACCCGAGCTTCACCGACGACGTGACGCAGATCGACACCAAGCTGCTGCTCCGCCGTCGCCTGACCGGCAAGGCGGAGGCCGAATTCGGCGTCGGCGCCTCGCAGCTGGGCGGCGCCATCGATGCCGGCCCCTACGTCATCTACAACGCCCAGCTGACGTGGGACATCACGCCCATCCTGGCGATGACGGCCAACGTCGGCCGCGCCGTCAGCGGCTCCGACGTGGTGGTTTCCGACCTGCGCGTCGATCATTTCGGCATCATCGACCTCACCTACACCCTTTCCCCCAAGGTCGACCTGACGGGCGAGATCGCCTACTTCGATCGGACGTACGAGAACTACTCGCCGGTGGTGGGCGACCGCACGGATCAGGCGCTGGAACTGGAGTTGGGCGCCGGCTGGGAAGCCTACGACAACATCCGCCTGTTCGCGGAATACGGGTACAAGACCCAGGACTCCAACATAGAACGAGCACAATTCGACGCGCATCGTGTAACCACCGGCCTCGCCATTTCGTTCTAACAGGCCCGTCACGGACCAACCTGTTAGAGCGGAGCGGCGATTCCCATGCCGATGCGCATTCTTTTCGTGCTTGCGACCCTGGTCGCCCTGGCCCTGCCCCTCGTCGGGACGCAGGCCGCCGAACCCGGTACTTCCGAAGCGGAAACCCCCCACGTCCTGGTGCCTTCCGACGTGGTCGTCTTCCGGGTTCTCAACCAGCCCGACCTCGATACCGAGGTGCGGGTCGATCCCTCGGGCCGCGTGGCCTTCCCCTACGTCGGCCTCGTCGAGGTCTCCGGCCTGACCACCCAGGAAGCCGCCGACCTCATCGGCCGCCGCCTGCGTGAGGCCGGCATCATCAACCGGCCGGAGGTCGTCGCCTCCATGGTGGGCTTCGGCTCCACCGCCTCGGTGCTCGGCGCCGTCAACTCCCCCGGTGTCTATACGCTCGACCGGCCGACCCGGCTGACGCAGATTCTCGCCCGCGCCGGCGGGGTCTCGCCGGTGGCCGGCAACACCATCACCCTGCGCCGCACCGAAGAGGACGGGACGGTGCGCGTCCAGACCTTCGACCTGCGCACGCTGCTCGACGCCCCGACGACCGACCAGAACCTGCTGGTGCGCAACAACGACGAGGTCTACATCCCCGACGCCCCCGTGTTCTATCTTTACGGCAACGTGAACGCTCCTGGCGCGTACCCCATCAGGCGCCCGCTGACGGTTCAGCAGGCCCTGGCCGTGGGCGGCGGCATCACCGAGATCGGCTCCGAGAGCCGCATCCGGATCCGCCGCGAAAACGCCGCCGGCGTCGTCGAAGAGTATCGGGCCGAACTGGACGACCCGATCCAGCCCTTCGACACGATCCAGGTACCCGAACGCATCTTCTAATTCAGCGGGGACCCCTGAATGAGCCTTCATCAGGTTCTTACGATCCTGTGGGCGCGGAAGTGGATCACGCTCCTCGCCCTGCTGTCCGCCATCACGGCCGCCGTCGCGGCCGTGTTCATCCTGCCGCCGCAGTACACGGCGACCACCTCGGTCATGATGGACACGACCGAGCCCGACCCCATCACCGGGCAGACGCTGCCCTCGCCCATGCTGCTCAACCACCAGCGCACCCAGCTCGCCCTGCTCAAGAGCGACCGGGTGGCGCGCGAGGTGGTGGACCGCCTGCGCCTCGCCGAAGACCCGCAGTACCGCGCCGCCTACATGGAGGCGACGGAAGGGCGCGGCGAGATCACCCGCTGGATCGCCGAGCGGCTGAAGGAAAACCTGAACGCCGGCTTCGTCGACGGCTCCAACGTCATGAGCATCGCCTATACGGCGCAGTCGCCGCAGATCGCGGCGGTGATGGCGAACACCTTCAAGTCGACCTACCTGGCCGCCAACCTGGACCTGAAGGTCGAGCCGGCGCGCCGCAATGCCCAGTGGTACACCGCCCAGATCGACGGCCTGCGCCGCGAGACCGAGGAAGCGCGCCAGCGCCTGCTCGACTTCCAGCAGCAGAACAAGCTGCTGGTGCAGGAAAGCGAGGGCGGCGGCATCGAGAGCGCCAAGCTGCTCGCCCTGACCGAGCGCCTGCTCGACGCCCGCGCCCAGCTGGCCGCCACCCAGGGCGGGCCGGCCGTGCCGGCGGAAACGGCCGAGGACGGCGGCACCGCCGTCACCGGCGAGATGCCGGCGGAAGTGGGCCCGGTCAACCGCGGCGCCGCGCCGTCGCCGACCATGATCGCCCTGCAGTCGTCGCTCGCCTCGGTGGAGGCCGAGATCGGGCAGCTGTCGAGCCAGCTCGGCCCCAACAATCCCAAGCTGGCCGCCCTGCGCGCCAGCCGTGCCTCCATCCTGTCCCGCATCGAGGAGGAAGAGGCCCGCTCCCTCGAGGATCAGGCCGGCTTCGTCGAGGCCCTGCGCCGCCACGTGAGCGAACTGGAGACCGCCGTCGAGGAGCAGCAGGCCAAGATGCTCGACATGCAGGACGGCCGCGAGCAGCTCGCCGCCCTGACGCGCGAGCTGGAGGTGCGCCGCCAGCGCCTGGACGAAGCGGAAGCCCGCGCGGCCTCGCTGCGCATGCAGGGGCAGCAGTCCTTCATCAACGTGGTCTCGCTGGACGAGGCGGCGCCGCCGTCCCGGCCTGCGTTCCCCAACACGCTGCTGATCCTGGTCATGGCGACCGGCTTCGGCCTCGCCCTCGGCGTCATCCTGTCGCTGTTCATCGAGATGCTGGACCGCCGCGTGCGCACCTTCTCCGACCTGCAGGACGCGGTGGGCGTGAAGCCGCTCGGCGCGCTGGCCTCGGCCAAGGTCTCGCGCCGGCAGATGCGCCGGTCCGGCGAAAAGTTCATCGGCCGCGGCGGTACCCGCATGCTGCCCGCCGCCGAACCCGGGAGCTGACCCCATGTCCGACGTCAAGGACCTGTCCGACGACCGCACCGCCGAACCCGCCGAGGTCGCGCCGTCCGACACCAAGAAGAGCCTGGGCCGCCTGCTGGTGCAGATGGGCCGCATGTCGTCGCGCGACGTCGACCGCGTGCTGCAGAAGCAGATGGAGGACAATTGCTCCTTCGGTGAAGCGGCCGTGGCCCTGCGGCTGGTCACCCAGCGCGACATCATGGAAGCGCTGGCCCGGCAGTACCAGTACCCCACCCTGCAGGGCATGGAGCGGCGCGACGGCATGTCGCGCGAGCTGGTGGTCGGCCACGAGCCCTTCGGGGCGGCGGCGGAGGAATTCCGCGCCATCCGCACCTCGCTGCTGCACAGCCACGTGAGCGAGGGCCTGCGGTCGCTGGCGGTGGTGGGCGTCCACGAGGGGGCGGGGGCGACCTACTTCGCCTCCAACCTGGCGCTGTCCATGGCGCAGATGACGCTGCCGACCATCCTGGTGGAGTCCAACCTGCGCAGCCCGCGCATCGCCGAGATGTGGAACATGCCGCGCCGCAGCCGGGGCCTGTCGGAGGTGCTGCGCCACCACGACGGCGACCCTTCGGCCGTCATAACCGAAGTGGTACCTAACCTTTCGGTATTACTGTGCGGCGCGGAACCCCCGAACCCGCAGGAACTCTTGTGTTCGCCCGAGTTCGCCCAATTGACCCAATGGCTGGAATCGCGCTACCGGGTCGTGATATACGACACCGCACCGGCCAAGGAATTCGCCGATGCGCGCGTCGTCGGCGCCGTGGTCGGATCCGCCATCGTCGTGGCGCGACGCAACCGCTCGCGGACCCGCGACACCACCGAAATCGTCGAACGCCTGGAAACGGTGGGGTGCAATGTCGCCGGAACCATCTTCAACAGCCATTAATCCTTTAGTCGTACCATGCTGACGGGATCCCGGGGCCTTGGAGCCCATGGCCGATCCGCCGGCCGTGGACGTCAGACGGCGCGGGAAGCGGTTTCGTCAGACGAAAAGGGTACGAAAATGCAGACGGGGGAAGCCATTATCGTGCGCAGCGCCGAAGAACTCGGCGCCGCACTGGCAATTGCGCAGGGCGGGGAAACCATTCGCCTGGCCGCCGGCCGCTATACGAACCTAAGCCTAAAGTACAATACCTTCCCGACCAGCGTGACCATCGAGGGCGAGCCCGGAACGGTGGTCGCCGGCATGTCGGTCACCAACTCCTCGGGCATCACGTTCCGCAACATGACGTTCGAGAGCGTCTGCACCAACGGCGACAACTACAAGGCCGGCCTCTACGTCAACAAGAGCAGCGGCATCACCGTGCGCGGCTCCGAGTTCCGCGGTGCCGTGGACGACAACTGGCTGAACGACGGCATCGGCATCCGGGTCGACGCCAGCAAGGCGGTCGAGGTCACCGACAGCACCTTCCACCACCTCTTCCGCGGCGGTCTCTACCGCTACGTCGAGGGGCTGAACGTGTCCAACAACACGGTCACCGAGGTGCGCTCCGACGGCTTCGACTTCGCCGCCGTGCGCAACGTGGTGGTCGAAAACAACTACATGACCAACTTCCCGGTCCAGATCGGCGACACCACCCAGGGCGGCGACCACAAGGACTTCATCCAGTTCTGGACCAATGGCGTCACCTACGCCTCCCGCGACGTCGTCATCCGCGACAACGTGCTGATCGAGAAGGGCACCACCACCCAGGGCATCTTCATCAGCAGCGAGAACGACCTCGTCTACCGGAACTTCCTCATCGAAGGGAACATCGTCTACAGCAGTTCGTTCCACGGGATTTCCGTGCGGCCGGCGGTGAACACCACCATCCGCAACAACACGGTGATCTCGACGCCCGACGGGCTGGCCGCCATCAACATCGACGCCGGCACCCAGTCGGGCATCGGCAGCCAGGTGATCGTCGCCGACAACGTGATGACCAACCTGCGCCAGGACGCCGCGTCCTCGGCCGCGCTGTCGGGCAACCTGCTGGTGCAGGGCACCAACGCGGACGGCCCCAACTATTACGCGAACATCCTGAACAATCCCTTCAACCCGGCCAGCGCCGACGACCTCGCCGTGGTGGGAGCCTCGGGCGTCGGAGCCCAGCGTCCCGCCGTCGCGCCATATCGCATATCGTCGACAGCCGACAATGCCAACGGCCTGGTGAAGACCTTCTCCGCCCGCGCCTTCGCCGACGTCCTGCCGAGCGGCGCCACCTATCACTGGACCTTCGGCGACGGCAGCACCGCCCGCGGCCTCGAAGTGGTGCATCAGTACGGCCATTCCGGCCGGTTCGACGTCAGCCTGTCCGTCACCGTCGGCGGCTCCACCACTGTCGTCAGTCGACACGAGCAGGTGACCAGCCCGCTGCTGTTCAACCTGACCTTCGAGAGCGACGGCGACGCCTCCGACTACGCCAACGTCATCGAGTGGCTGGGCGGCGCCTCCTACATCTCGGGTGTCGACGGCCGCGCCGGCCGGTTCGAGGGCAGCAGTGCGGCGCGCGCCGTCACCGTCGACCGCGCCGACCACCTGTCGGGCCTGGCCGAGATGACCGTCAGCATGGACGTGCAGGTCAATTCCTTCGCCGGCGGCGGCCGCCTGTTCTACCTGCCGGGCGCCTATCTGGCGCAGTTCCGCGGGTCGAACCTGGAGGTCACCTTCTGGAGCGCCGACGGCACCAGCAAGAAGCTGCTGGCCGATGCCTCGCACCTGGCCGACGGCGGCTGGCACCGCGTCGCCGTCTCCTTCGACTCCACCCAGGGCGAAGCCAGCCTCTACATGGACGGCACCAAGGCGGCGACCGTGTCGGGCGTCACCGAGCCGCTCGCCAAGACCGGTGGCCGCGACCTCTTCGTCGGCGGCGCCTACGGGTCGTACCTGAACGGCAATATCGACAACTTCCGCATCTACGACGTGGCGCTGGCCCCGGCCGGCGAGACGGCCATGTCGGAGGTCCTCGCCTCCGGCCCGCGCACCATCCAGACGGAACCGGACCTGGTCGAGGACGCGGTGATCGACGACGGCTCGCTGCTGCAGGGCCAGGCGCCGGCACCGCAGCCGGGCGTGCTGCTGGATTTCCGCAGCGCCGGCTACGACAGCACCTCCGGCCTGACTTTGGAGGCCAAGGGCGACGTGAAGTTCGGCGTCGGCGAGGCCGGCACCGCCGCCGCCTTCGACGGCGCCAGCTGGGTGAAGCTCGGCCGCGACGAGCGGTTCTTCACCGCCGACAACGTCTCGGTCTCGTTCGACTTCAAGGCCGACCAGCAGTCCGCCACCGCCTACCAGACGCTGCTGTGGAACCACATGCGCTACGGCGTCACCTTCCGCGGCACGGAAATGCGGGTCGCCCTCACCGACGTCGGCGGCGTCCGTTCCGACGTGGTGGTGAAGGACGCCGTCAAGCACGGCACCTGGCAGAACGTGACCTTCGAATACTCGCGTGACACCGGCGTCGCCACCGTGTGGATCGACGGCGAGCAGCGGGGCAGCCGCTCCGGCCTCGACATCGACATCGGCGATCCGGCGTCGTGGGACGTGACGGTCGGGTCCGACGGCTGGGGGAAGAACTTCGTCGGCGAGATCCGCAACATGGAAGTGATGCAGGCCGCCGCGCCCGCGGGCAGCACCACGCCGCTCGTCGGCTGCACCTCCACCACCCTGCGGTCGCTGGCGCTGGCCGACTACTCCGGCGTCACCGACAGCACCACGAGCATGCTGTCCGTGGACGACAGCCTGACGTCCACGTCAGAAATGTTCACAGCTTCGTCGCTGGTGGCCTGAGTTTCGGCCGACTAGCGTCACGCACGTCCGGCTGCTGCGGCAGATGCCGCCGCGGCAGCCCGGCGCGCACCTTTCACACATCGCTTCATATAGACAGGTCCCGCCATGGAACCCGCACCGACCGCGCTTGAACCCGTCCCGGCTCAGGCCCCGTCGGGGCTGCACGTGCTCGCAGCAGTTGCCGCGCACCACGGTGTTTCGCTCTCCGCCGACGGGCTGGCCCGCCAGTACGGTCTGCAGCAGCAGGAACCGAGCGACAAGCTGCTGCTGCGCCTGCTGACCGAGGCCGGCTTCAAGGCCAAGGCGGCGACGCTGACGTGGCGCGAACTCATGCGCCTCGGCGACGAGTTTCCCTTCATCGCGACGGTCGGCCGCGGCCGCCGCGTCGTGCTGTCGGGCGTGCGCAAGCGGCCGGGCGACGGGGTCGAGGAAATCGCCATCGTCGACATCGTGGCCAACCCCGGTGCATTTACGTTCCTGACGCGGGAAGAGTTCGAACGGGTGTGGGGCGGCCAGGTGATCCTGGTCCGCCGCCGCACCGGCGCCCTGTCGGAAGATCGCCGCTTCGGCCTCGGCTGGTTCCTGCCGCTGTTCCACCGCGAGCGCCGCACCATGACGCAGGTGCTGGTGGCCTCGGTGGCGCTGGTGCTGCTCGGCCTCGGCATTCCCATCTTCTTCCAGATCGTCATCGACAAGGTGCTGCTGCACGAGGCGCGCGATACACTCGCCGTGCTCGGCCTCGGCATCATCGGCGTGGTCGCCTTCGAGGCGATGATGACCTACCTGCGCGGCACCCTTTTGCTGCACGCCACCACCCGCATCGACGCGACGGTGGCGCGGCGCACCTTCGGCCACCTGGTGTCGCTGCCCCTGCCCTTCTTCGAGACGAGCGCGTCGGGCGTGCTGGTCAAGCACATGCAGCAGCCGGAAGTGATCCGCGAGTTCATGTCGAACAAGCTCATCAACGCGCTCATCGACATGCTGGCGCTGTTCGTCTTCGTGCCGGTGCTGTTCTGGTACGACGTGCGCATGGCGTCGCTCATCGTCGCCTTCTCGCTGGCCTCGGCGGCGGTGATCTTCGTGCTGCTGCCCATCTTCCGCCGCGCCCTCATGCGCCTCTACGACGCCGAGGGCCAGCGCCAGAGCCTGCTGGTGGAGGCCATCCACGGCATGCGCACGGTCAAGTCCCTGACGCTCGAGCCCATGCTCCAGCGCGTCTGGGGCGCCCGCAGCGCCGAGGCGATCCAGAGCCACTACGACGTCGCCAAGGTCTCCATCTCCGCCCGTGCCCTGGTCGGCCTGATCGAGAAGCTGATGGTGGTCGCCATCATCTGGGTCGGCGCGAGCCTGGTGTTCGCCGGCGACCTGACCGTCGGCGGGCTGGTCGCCATCAACATGCTGGCGGGCCGCGTCAGCCAGCCGGTGAGCCAGCTGGTCGCGCTGGTCAACGAGTTCCAGCAGACCTCGCTGTCCATCCGCATGCTGGGCGAGATCATGAACCGCCGCCCCGAAACCGCCGGCGCCTCCACCGGCGGCGCCCGGCCGAAGGTCAAGGGCGGCCTGCGGTTCGAGGACGTGACCTTCGCCTACCCGACCAGCGAGGCCAAGGCGCTCGACGGCGTGTCCTTCGACGTGCCGCCGGGCACCACCCTCGGCCTGGTCGGCCGCAGCGGGTCCGGCAAGTCGACCATCACCCGCCTGATCCAGGGCCTTTATGCCCCGAGTGCCGGCACCATCCGCATCGACGGCGTCGACATCCGCGAGTTCGACCTCGGCCACCTGCGCCGCAACGTCGGCGTGGTGCTGCAGGACAGCTTCCTGTTCCGCGGCTCGGTGCGCGAGAACATCGCCGTCGGCAAGCCCTCGGCCTCGCTGCTCGAAGTGCACGAGGCGGCGGAGCTGGCCGGGGCGTCGGAGTTCATCGAGCGCCTGCCGCAGGGCTACGACACCATGCTGGAAGAGAACGCCCACAACCTGTCGGGCGGGCAGCGCCAGCGCCTCGCCATCGCCCGCGCCCTGCTGGTGCAGCCGCCCATCCTCATCTTCGACGAGGCGACCAGCGCGCTCGACCCGGAAAGCGAGGCCATCGTGCAGGCCAACCTGTCGCGCATCGCCGAGGGCCGCACGCTGATCGTCGTGTCGCACCGCCTGTCGAGCCTGGTGCATTGCGACGCCATCTGCGTGCTCGACCGCGGCGAGGTGCAGGCCGTCGGGCCGCACCGCGACCTTCTGCGCGACTCAGCCCTCTATCTCAGCCTGTGGAACCGGCAGAACCAGCACCTGGAGGCGGCGGAATAACATGACCGCGACCCTCATCCAGACCGATCCGGTCCGCGACCGTCTCGTCCGCTCCCTCGCCGAGGGCGAGGTGCTGTTCCGCCAGGGAGAGGCGCCGGGCGCCGCCTTCCTGGTGCTGTCGGGCGAGATCATGCTGTTCCGCATCGCCCCCGGCGGCCGCCTGACCGTGGTCGGCATCTGCCGGCCGGGCGATCTGGCTGGCCACGTCGACAGCGCCCGCGGCCAGCCCATGGGGTGCAGCGCCTATGCCGCCCGCGGCTCGCTGGTGCAGGTGGTGGGGCCGGAGTACTTCGACGAGCACATCGCCGCCGCCGCCCACATGCCGACGGTGTCGCCCGAGGAGGTCGACATAGAGGCCGACAGCGCCCGCCGCCAGGACCTCGCCGCCGCCTTCGTCGGCAGCCACGACCGCCGCCGGGCGCCGCGCGGCAAGGAATGGCTGCCGACCCGCCTCTACTGGCAGGCCCGCCGCCGGCTCGCCCCGCCGCGGCGGGCGCTGCTGCTCGACGACATCGAGGTGCTGGAGAACCGCCCGACGCCGTGGCAGGCGCCGGCGCTGCTGGTGCTGCTCATCGCCATCGTCGCCGGGCTGGTCGGCTGGTCGGCCTACGGCCAGCTCGACATGGTGGTCATCGCCGAAGGCCGCGTCCTGCCGCAGTCGGGCCAGGCGGTGGTGGCGCCGCTGGAGACCGGCACTCTGCTCGCCATGCACGTGCGCACCGGCGACGTGGTGAAGAAGGGCCAGGAACTGGCGACCCTCGACCCCACCTTCGCCCACGCCAACCTCAACAAGGCGACGCAGGAACGCGCCAACCTGCAGGCCCGCATCGCCCGCCTGGAAGCCGAGATCGCCGGCACCGCCCCGGCACGGTTCTCCGACGATCCGGACCTCGACAGCCTCAACCGCACCCTGTTCGAGACCCGCCGCCAGGCCATCGCCGCCCGCCGCGAGACCTCGGCGGCACGGGTGGCCGAGGTGCAGGCCCAGCTCGCCACCACGCGCGAGGAACTGCAGGCGGTGCGGGCGCAGATCGCCATCTACGAGGACGTGGAGAAGATGCGCTCCAGCCTCTACCGCGACAACGTGGGCTCGCGCCTGCAACTGCTGGAGGCGCGCGGCAACCGGGCGGCCCTGGAACGCGACGCGGTGCGGCTGGCGCGCTCGGTGGACCAGTTGCAGCGTCAGATGGAGACCATCCGATCGGAGAACGCCGTCTACCTGAGCGAGCGCAACGAGGAAGCCGCCCGCCAGCTCGCCCTGGCCCGCGACGAGCTGGCGGCGGTGACCGAGGAAATCGCCAAGGCGCAGCGCCTGGCGAGCCTGGTGTCGCTGCAATCCCCGACCGACGCCGTCGTGCTGTCGGTGGCCGAGCAGGTGCCGGGTGCGGTGGTGAACCAGGGCACGCCGCTGGTCACCCTGACGCCGCTGGACGACACCCTGCAGGTGGAAGCCCTGCTGAAGCCCGAGGACGTCGCCAACGTGCACGAGGGCCAGACGGTGCGCATCAAGCTCGACGCCCTGCCCTTCCAGAAGCACGGCACCCTGGAAGGCCGCCTGCGGGTGGTCAGCCCCAACATCGTCACCGACCGCACGCCGGGCACCGACGACCTGCCGGAGCAGGACCGCCGCGTCGGCTACCGCATGGTCATCGACATCACCGACGCGACGCTGGAGAAGGTGGGGCCGGACTTCCGCCTGCTGCCCGGCATGAAGGCGGTGGCCGAGCTGAACGCCGGCAAGCGCACCATCCTCAGCTACTTCCTCTACCCCGTGCTGCGGGTGTTCGACGAAAGCCTGCGGGAGCCGTGACACCTTTCCCTTCCGCGATGCGTTGACGTGCGGCCAGCCTTGCGGCTGGCCGGCACATCACCAGCACATCGGAGGGACGAGGATCGTGATCGACGAACCGCGCGCGCTGCGCATCGGGCTGCTGTGGCATTCCCTGCGCAACGAGAACCTGGGCGTCGGCGCCCTGACGATCGCCCAGATCGCCATGCTGCGGAAGGCCGCGGCGCGGGCGGGGCGCAGCGTCCGCTTCCACGTCATCGGCCCCGACGGCCGCCTGCACTACCCGCCTGCCGACGTGCCGGTGGAGGAAAGCCTGGTCGGCGGCTGGCGCGACTTCCTGCCCGGCTCACCGCTGTGGCGGAGCATCGCGTCGTGCGACATCGTGTTCGACAACGGCGCCGGCGACAGCTTCACCGACCTTTACGGCTGGCGCCGCTTCTGGCGCCTCGCGCTGAGCAAGGAGGTGGCGCTGGCGACCCGCACGCCGCTGGTGCTCAGCCCGCAGACCATCGGCCCCTTCCGCCAGGGCTACGCCATCCGCGAGGCGAAGCGGCTGGTGAAGCGGTCGGAGGAAGTCTTCGCCCGCGACGCCGAGTCCGTCGACGCCCTGGCGCAGCTCGGCCGCCCCGGCGCGCCGCAGACGGTGGACGTCGCCTTCCGCCTGCCGTTCGAGCGCCCGCAGCCGGTCAACGACGGCACCATCCGCTTCGGCCTCAACGTGTCCGGCCTCATGCTGAGCGGCGGCTACACCGGCCGCAACCAGTTCGGCCTGGCCTGCGACTATCCGCAGTTCGTCGACGCCCTCATCGGCATGCTGCAGCAGATCCCGCAGGTGAAGGTGGTGCTGGTGCCCCACGTGGTGCCCGAGCACATGCCGGTGGAGGACGACTACGCCGCCTCGCAGCGCCTGGCGCAGAAGTTCCCCGGCGTCGAGGTGGCGCCGCGCTTCCGTTCGCCGTCGGAGGCCAAGTCCTACATCTCCGGCCTCGACATCCTGGCGGGGTCGCGCATGCACGCCACCATCGCCGCCGTGTCGTCGGGGGTCGCGGTGATCCCGCTGGCCTACAGCCGCAAGTTCCGCGGCGTGTTCAATTCCGTCGAATACCCACTCATCGGCGACGTCACCAGCCAGAGCGAGCGCGAGTTGCTCGACCTGTGCCGCGCCGCCGTCGACCGGCGCGAGGAGTTGCGCGAGGCGGCCGTGCGCTCCAACGGCATCGCCCAGCGGCGCCTCGACGTCTACGAGGACTATCTGGCGGAGCGGCTGGCGCGCTTCCCCGTTCCGGCCGGCGCGCCGCAGCCGGTGCCCGCGTGATGGCGGGGCGGCGGCTGCTTCTCGTCCTGGCGGCGGCGGCGGCCGTCGCCGGACCCGCCGCGGCGCAGGAGGCCGGGCCGCGCGTCGAGGTGTCCGACGCGGCCGGCCTGCGCGCCGCCCTCGACCGGCTGGAGGACGGCGGCACCATCGCATTGGCGCCCGGCGACTACGGCGACCTGCGCATCGACGGCCGCAGCACGACCGCGCCGACGCGCATCGTCTCCGCCGATCCGGCGCGGCCGGCGGTGTTTTCCTCGGTGCACGTCAAGGACAGCCGCAACCTCGCCTTCGCCGACTTCACCGTGCGCCACACCCTGGAGCCCGGCGGCCCGAGCCACAGCGACGCCATCACCGGCTTCCTTTTGCGCAACGTGCAGTATGCCGAGGTGCGCGGCCTGACGCTGACGGGCAGCGTCGACGGTGATCTGACCAACGACGGCATCGGCGCCGCCGTGCGCGACAGCGCCACCATCGTCTTCGCCGGCAACCGCTGCCACGACCTCATGCGCTGCGCCGTCTTCCACACCGTCCAGGGGCTGGTGGTGCGCGAGAACACGGCGCGCTTCATCCGCTCCGACGGTTTGAACTTCGCCGCCGTCTCCGACGCGCTGATCGAGAACAACGACCTCGGCGCCTTCCCCATCCAGCACGGCGACCCGCGCAAGGGCGGCGACCACAAGGATTTCATCCAGTTCTGGACCAACGGCACCACCGGCTCCAACCGCAACGTGGTGATCCGCGGCAACACGCTGATCGAGGTGGGCACCCGCACCCAGGGCATCTTCATCCGCAGCGAGACCGGCGTCCTGAACGAGAACTTCCTCATCGAGGACAACATCGTCTATTCGTCGTCCTACCACGGCCTGACTGTCGGCGGCGTGCGTAACGCGGTGGTGCGCAACAACACCGTGATCGGCAAGCCCGACCGCACGGTCGCGGGCCTCAACGTGCTCGACAGCGTCACCGTGCAGCTCGAAGGCAACCTGACGCCGCGCCTGACGGTGAAGGACTCCGTGCGCGTGCTGGAGGACGGCACCCGGCTGATCCACTGGCGCGCCGGCGGCGGCTACGAGGCCGTGCCCTATGGCGAGGTCTTCGCCAATGCCTTCGCCGTGCACGACATCTCCGACCTGCGCCCCCTGCCCGGCGGCCTCGCCACCGAAACCGGCGCCCACCGCCGGTTCGAGGCGCTCGACCTGGGCGACGTCGGCATCCGCGAGGAGACCTCCGCCACCGCGCCCCTGCGCCGCACCCTGCGGGCCGACTGCGAGAGCTGCGGCGAGGACGCCGCCTTCCGCTGGTCGCTCGGCGACGGGACGGAGAAGGTGGGCCGCGCCGTGGACCACACCTACGACCGCCCCGGCCGCTACGTCGTCACCCTCATGCGCGAGGGTGCGCCGCCGGTGCGGCGGACGGTGGAAGCCATGACGCCGCTGCTGCTCGCCCTGCCCTTCGACGGCGACACCGCCGACGCCTCGGGCCTCGGCAACACCGCCCGCTGGCAAGGCGAACCGGCCTACGCCGACGGCCGCGACGGCCAGGCCGCCCGCTTCGGCGCCGGCGGGGCCGAGACCGCCGTGGTGGTGGAGCCGGGCGCCGCCTTCTCCGGCCTCGACGCCCTGACGCTGTCCTTCGACGTGAAGCTGGAAGGCAGCGGCGACGCCCGCCTCGTCTGGTTGCACCAGGCCTTCGGGGTTGAGCTGGTGCGCGGCGGGCTGGTGGTCCATCTGTTCGGCGCCGACGGCCACCGCGCCCGTATGGTCGCCCAGGGCGCCCTGCGTCCGGAAGCCGAGTGGCATCGCGTCGTGCTGACCTTCGACGGCAGCCGCGGCACGGCTGTTCTGAGTGTGGACGGCCAGGAGGTGGCGCAGGCCGCCGGCCTCGACAGCCGCCTCGCTGCCGTCGAGAACCGGGCGCTGACCATCGGCGGCATCCACGGCCGCTTCCTCGACGGCCGCATCGACTCCCTGCGCCTCGCCGACCGGGTCATGCCGGTGGCGGAGCTGGAAGAACTGGCGGGGAAGTAAGTCCCCTCCGTCTTCATCCACTCTACGGCTTCGGCAGATGCCCGAACAGGGTTTCCGCCGAGGCCAGCCGGCGGGCCGTCAGGCGGTCGATGCGGGCGCGGTGTTCCGCCGCCTTGCGCGCCGCCTCCACCGCCGCACGCTCCGCCGCCTCGTGCTTCAGGCGGGCGACGATGGCGGCGACGATGCCGACGAAGACGAACAGGATGGTGTGGTTCTCGGTCTGCGACAGCGCCATGCGGTAGATGGCGAAACCGGCGAGGCCACAGGCCAGCGGCAGCACCGGCGCGGCGCGCTCCTCGGGATGCTTCAGGTAGGCCCGCGCCCCCGCCGCCGCCGTCCCCAGCACCAGCAGGAAGAAGGCCGCGAAGCCGAGAATGCCCGTCTCCACCAGCAGGGTGATGGCGTAGCTGTCGAGCGTCAGCGTGCCGGCGGGCGTGGTGAAGCCGACCGTCGCCGCCCCCAGGCCGAGGCCGTGGCCGGTGACCGGGTTCGCCATGATGTGCGGCGTCGCCATGTCCCACTGGATGATGCGGGCCTCGGTGCTGCCCGCCGCCTCGCCGCCGCCGAAGATCATGACGTAGAGGCGCCGCCAGGTGAACACCAGCCCGACGAACATCACCGACCCGACGGCATAGAGCGACAGCAGGAACGGGCCGATCAAGCTGCCCTTCTTGCGCATGGCTGCGCGCACCGCATAGAGGAACACGAACAGCGCACACCCCGCGATGTAACTGATGAGGCCGCCGCGCGAGCCGCTCAGCACGATGCCCGCCGAAGCCGACAGGAAGGCGAGGACGCCGAGCGACCGCCACACCAGCTTCTCGCCGTAGAGCACCATGTAGAGGAACACCGGCGAGATGAGCGCCAGGAACTCGGCGTAGGACAGCGGCACCAGGAAGCTCGCCGACACGCGGTAGATGCCGTTGCGGAAGTTGGCGCGCGAGAGCACCTCGTACATCACCGGGTCGCTGGCGATCAGGCTGCCGGGCAGGATGCGCAGGAACACCCGCTGCTGCCACACGAACTCCACCGCCGCGATGGCGAGCAGGAAGATGGCGCTCGCCGCCAGCAGGCGATAGACGATCTGCACGTCGCGGTGCGACCGCACCACCAGCAGCGTCGCCAGGAAGGGGATGAACCAGTAGATGGCCGCATCCGCATAGGCCTTCAGGGAGGTGGCGGCGCTGTTGGACAGAAAGATCGACAGGAAGAAGGTGAAGGCGACCGCATAGAAAGCGACGCTGGCGACGCCGCCGCCGCGCAAGGTCGCGCGCAGGGCGCCGCGGGCGTCGGACGATCCGGCCAGCACCATGAGGAACAGCAGGATCAGCGAGAACAGCGCGACGCGCGTCAGGCTGATCCACGGCAGCGCCGGCGGGTCGATGGCCATGTAGGGCGGCACGCAGGCCAGCACCGGCAGGAAGACGAAGAACGCCCACCGCGTCAGGCGCGACGGCACCCGGCGCAGGTCCGGCATGGCCCACAGCACCAGCGCCGCCATGAGCACCAGCACCACGATGGGCACGTAAAGGAACCGCAGCGGCAGCACCGCCACCATCAGGCCGATGACGGCCCCGAACAGGGCGATGCCGCCCGCCCCGGCGCCCGTCTGCACCAGGCGGCGCAGCAGCGCCACCAGCGGGTGTTCCCGGCGCCAGAAGTGGACGCCGCCCGACGATCTCGCGAGGCTGCCCATGGCTCAGGCCCCGGCCAGCAGCAGGCGCCACGCCATGACGAAACGGCGCAGGCGCAGGCGCACCAGCACCGCCACGGCGCTCAGGCGGTCGGCGGCGGTGGACAGGGCCGGCGAGCGCGCGACCTTGAGGCTGTGCGGCAGCGGCGAGGCCAGCACCACCAGCGACCGCGCCGCCCACTTCAGGCGCCCGCCCGGCTGCTCGATCATCAGGAGGTAGCCCTCGCGGCTCAGGCGGTCCCACTTGCGGGCCAGTTCGCTCCAGGTGCGGCGGGCGGGATGGCCGACCACCACGTCGTCGGCATAGACCGGCGGATGGCCGGCGCGGCCGGCGCGCAGGCACCACTCCAGGTCTTCCGACACCGCCGGACGGAACGGCCCGACGGCGTCGAACACCTCGCGCCGCACGATGAGGTTGGCCGAGACGGAGAAGCCCTTCTGCTCCACGTAGGTGCGGTTGTCGAAGCCGAACACCGCCTCGAAGGCTTCCGGTCCGGTCAGGCGCTGCGGGTCCTCGGCGAAGACGTCGACCCGGCCGCCGACCACGGTGGCCCGCGCCGAGGCCTCCACGGCGCGCTCCAGCCAGTCGCGCGCCGGCCGGCAGTCGCTGTCGAGGAACGCCAGCACCGGCGCCGAGGCGGCCGCCGCGCCGGCATTGCGCGCGGGACCTGCGCCCTTCTCCGGTGCCGGCACCACGCGGGCGCGGTCACCGGCCACCGCCTCCACGGCGGCGAGGCCGCAGGGCGACATGTTGTCGGCGACGATCACCTCGAAGGCCTCGCGCGGCAGGCTCTGCTCCATGAGCAGGGCGAGGCAGGCGTCGAGGTTCTGCAAGTCGTTGTAGTGCGGGATGACGACCGACACCGCCAGGGTGGCGGGCGTCGTCGCGGCGGCGCGGGGCTCGGGTCGGGTGGTGTCGAGCATGGCAGCGGGTCTCCGTCGGGCTCAGGCCGCCCGCTGGCGCGGACGGCTGGCGAGGCGCTCGAGGGTCGGTCGGAACACCACGTCGGGGTTGGTGCGGATCAGCTCGCCCAGCTCGCGCTTGGACATCTCCCACCAGCGGCTGTCCTCGATGGCGGCGATCATGTCCGGCTCGAAGCGGTAGCGCAGCACGCGGGCGGGATTGCCGACGACGATGGCATAGGCCGGCACGTCGCGCGTCACCACCGCCCCGGCGCCGATGATGGCGCCGCGGCCGATGTGCTTGCAGCCGGGCGTGACGACGACGTTGGCGCCCATCCACACGTCGTCCTCCACCGTCACCGGCGGCGGGTTCATGGTGTCCTGCGGCACCAGCCCGAACTGCCGCTCGTAGAGGAACGGGTGCGTCGTCAGGGCATCGGACGGATGGTTGGCGTCGACGATGCGGGCGGTGCGGGCGAAGGAACAGTAGCGCCCGATGGTGGTGTTCACCGGGATGCGCCAGCGGTCGAAGCAGCCGTAGGAATAGAGGCCGACGTCGATGTTCCAGCGGTCGCGGAAGTACCGGCGCAGGGTCTCGCTTTCGTACTCGTCGCGCAGGAGCAGGCGCAGGCGGATGCGTTCCACGAGGCGCGAGGCGAGGGACATGGGCAGCGTCTCCGTCAGGCGGTTGCGGTCGTCGGTCAGGCCGGGACGTAATCGTCGAGGTGCGGGCGCACGGCGCGGACGAAGTCCTGCAGGCGGGCGTCGGCGTCGGCCTCGGTCTCGCCCGGGTTGATCGGGCTGACGAGGCGGATCATGGCGCCGTCGGTGCGCCCGCGCATGAGGGCGTCGTTCAGGATCCAACCCTTGACCATGTATTCGTTGGTGATGTGGCGGCCGCGCTGGTCGAACCAGTAGTAGACCACCTGCCGCACGCCCTGGCGGGAGATGACGGCGCGGTTCACGTCCATGGCCGTGCCGCCCACCTTGTCGGCCGGCAGGGTGACGGGGCTGAACTCTTCGATGCTCCAGCCGCCGCCGGGGATGCATTCCTGCGGGCTGTGGGCGGCGACGCCGTAGCGCTGGCTGTCGTAATAGGCGGCGTAGAAGTTCACGCCCGCCCGGTCGCCGGCGCGGCGGTAGTCGATCATGGCGTAGTCGGTCAGCTTCAGCACGTCGAGGTAGAGGTCCGACAGCGTGTCCGCACGGCCGTTCCAGGTGCCGACCTGCAAGGGGAAGTAGGAGAACGGCATGCGGTCGGGGATGGCCTCCTGGTGCTGCGACAGCGGGATGGAAGCCGCCGCGCCGAGGCCGATCAGCACCACCGAGCTGCGCAGCACCGTCCCCGCCCGCTGGCGGCCGAGGCTGCCCAGGCGATCCAGCTTGGGCATCACCACCGCCAGCGCGGTGAAGCGGCCGCCGCGCGGCGGCAGGTGCAGCAGCAGCCACACCTCCAGCAGCAGCACGCCGACGCACAGGCCGAACACCACGAAGCCCTCGACCACATGCTGGGCGCCCTCGGCCATGCCGATGCCGTAGTTGTCGACCAGCACGCCGATCATGGCGATGCGGGCGCTGTTCATCACGAGCGTGATGGGCAGGGTCGACAGCACCAGCACGATGCGCTTCCACAGGGCGTCGTCGAGCAGCATGGCGGCGAGGAAGCCGAAGCTCATGAGCGGGAACAGGTAGCGCAGGCCGTTGCAGGCCTCCGCCACCTCCAGCTGGTAGGAACCGAGGTCGATGATGTTGCCGTCGAGGAACACGCTGACGCCGGCGGCGCGCACCAGCCCGACGCCCAGTTCCGACGACCACAGCTGCATCTTGGCCGACAGCGCCACATAGAACATCTTCGGCAGCGGCAGCATGAAAACCAGATAGAACAGCGGCCCGCGCAGGCGCCACACCCCGCTGGTGCCGAGCGCCGCCCACGTCAGCCCGGTCAGGCCGATGAGGTAGCCGTAGTTCATGATGCTGTAGATGCCCGACACCTCGCCGACCGCCAGCAGGCCGAAGGCGGCGCCGAGCAGCACGAGCCCGACGGAGCGGCCGTCGCCGGCTCGCGGCGTGAAGCCCTCCAGCCGGCTCAGGCCGATGAGCAGGGCGAGCGGCGGAATGATCCAGGCGTGGCTGTATTCCTCGGTGTCCCACATGGACACCATGTGCGCGAGCCCGTTGTGGAAGGCCGCCGTCAGCAGGACGAAGCCGGCCAGCCCGAACCACAGGGCCTCGCGCTCGACCACCTGGGCCATGGGGGACAGCGATGTGATGCGGCTGTTCATGAGCGTGTTCCGGATTTCTGGATCATCGCGCCGCCTCGGGCGCGGGCACCTGCCCGGCCTCGGCCTCCTGCGCCACCGCCGTCGGGCGGCGGGCGCGGAACACCAGGCGGCGCACGTCGCCCACCGTCAGGCGGGCATGGCGCAGGGCGGCGACGTAGAGCAGCGCCATGACCACCACCAGCGCCAGATAGGCGGCGATGTCGGCGGGCAGGCCGTAGGGCGTCGTCTGCACCCAGCGCGCCGCCGCCCCGGCCGCCGCCGTCGCCACCGCCGGCAGCAGGAAGGCGAGCACATAGGGGCTCTTGCGCAGGCCGAAGCGGCGGGCGGTCAGGACGATGATGGCGGGCACGATCACCGCCTCGCCGGCGGCGATACCCACCAGCAGCGCCGGCAGCGTGCCGAGCAGTTCCGCCCCGAGGGCGGCGAAGGCCAGCGACAGGATGCCGCCGACCGAGGTCGCCAGCACCAGCCGCGTCTGCCCGAACGCAAGCGCCGGCGGGATGCAGAAGGACATCATCATCTTCAGCACCATGGCGGCGGCCACAAGGTCCACCAGCAGGCGGTCGGGCACGTACTCGGCGCCGAACACCAGCCCGATGACCGGCTGCCCGAACAGCGAGAAGCCGACCACATAGCCCATGGTGATGAAGGACAATACGTATGCGTATGCCTCGTAGAGCCGCGCCTCGCGGGCCCCGTCCACGCCCTGGTTCACGAAGTAGGACATGAACACGCTGTTGAGCAGGCGCTGGATGATGCCGCGCGGCAGCAGGGCGGTCATCATGACCACGTTGTAGAGGCCGACCACCGACAGGCCGAAGTAGGCGCCGACCACCAGCCGGTCGCCCAGGTTCTTGGCCGCCAGGGTGATACCGTTGGGCACCAGCGGCGCGCCGTACTTCAGCACCTCGGCGGCGATGGTGCGGTCGAAGCGCAGGCGCCAGCGGTAGGGCGACAGCAGATGCGAGGCTGCGACGTAGAGGAACTGCCCGGCCAGCAGGCCGTAGAGCATGGCGCGGAAGTCGTCGAACACCAGCCAGAACGCCACCACCATGAGCGTCCACGACAGCTGCAGGATGCCGGTCGCCACGGCGTCGACCCAGAACTCGTACTGCCGCGCCACCTCCTTGATGCCGAGGTTGAGGAAGCCGCGGAAGACGCTGCCCACCCCCAGCAGGGCGAAGGCCCAGCCCACTTCCGGCGCACCGAAGGTGTGTGCCAGCAGCGGCCCGCAGGCCGCCACGATGGCGCCGATCACCAGTCCGCGCAGCAGCGACAGGGTATGCAGGGTGCCGCGCCGCAGCTCCGGGTCGCCCGCGCCGCCGCGCACCGCCGAGCGGTCGAAGCCGGTGTCGGCCGCCAGCTCGGCGGTGGCGAAGACCACCGACAGCGAGATGGCGATGCCGAACTGGTCCGGCAGCAGCAGTCGCGCCAGGATGATGTTGCGCACGAGCGCGAGCACCACCTCGCTCATCTGCCCGGACACGAGCAGGAAGCGCGGCAGGAAGCGGCCGGTCACCCTCATTGCGCCGCCACTCCGGACGCCGCCTCGGCGGGCGTGTCCGCCGTGCGGCAGACGTGCAGCACGTCGGCCAGATCGAGCCGCGGCGAGTCCGCCACGTGCAGCGTCTCCGGCAGAGTGCCGACGGCGATGAACATGATGATCTCTTCGTTGTCGGGCACGCCGGCGAAGCGGCGGAACTCGGCGTCCTTGGCCGGATCGACGCACCACGCCAGCATGCAGGTGCCGAGCCCGAGCGAATGCAGGGCATAGACCAGCGACATGGCGAACAGGCCGCCGTCGATGAAGGCCTGATGGCGCTCGCCGGGACCGACGTAGCTCTGCACGTCGGCGGCGACGGCGAGCGTGCAGCCGGCCAGATGCCCGAAGCCGCGGTTGCCCGGCTGGAAGGCCAGCGCCTCCTGCGCCGGGCCGCGGCCGAAGAAGCTGTAGACCCGCCCCGGCTGGCGGTTGCAGGCCGACGGGCTTTCCTGCGCCATGCGCACGGCCCGGCGCACCAGGTCGACGTCGACCGGCTCGTCGGTGAAGTTGCGGATGCTGTGGCGGGCCTGCACGAAGCTCAGGAAATCCACCGCCGCCGGCTGCTGGATGGACTCGCGGGTGACCAGCGTCGTGCCGCCCGGCCCGGCGTCGACCTGCGCCCCGGCCTGATCCCACGCCGCCAGCTTCTCCATCAGCCCCGGCACCTCGGCCTGCAGGCGGGTGTTGAAGGCGGCATAGCTGCGGATGACGCGGATGGGATCCTGGATGAAGGCATCCTTGCCGAAGCGGGCGAGGTATTCGTCCACCATGGTCATGAGGTAGCGCAGCGACGGCTGGCCGAAGGCCGGCCGCGGCTCCTTCAGGCTCATGCCCTTCTCGAAGCTGTGGTAGCCCTTGATGATGGCCGCCCGCAACTGGCCGCGCGAGCGCGTCCGGTGCGGCGAGTGCTGCCAGCGCAGATAGCGGCGCGTCTCGCGCCACTGCCAAAGGAGCGTGCTCACCGCCTCGCGGTTGCGCCGCAGCGGCCCGACGAGCTTGCGGGCCACCTGCCTCACGGCGGCGGGCACCTGAAGCCTCGCCGCCGGACGCGCGGCGGCGGATCCGTTCTCCACCACGTGTTCGACTCCTGCCTTGTAATCGTCAGTTGGACACGAGAAGGCGGGCGACCTCCTCGCTGCCGGGGAACTCGTGCCCGACCGTGGAGGACAGAACGCCCTGCGCCTTCTCTTCGTCGCCCGAAGCCAGCAGCACCGCCCCGTAGTGGTAGCGCAGCTGCGGGTTCTGGTGCGTCTCGGCGCCGGCCCGCTCCAGCAGGGTGCGGGCGACGTCGAGGTTGCCCAGGCGGTAGTTCAGCCACGCCACCGTGTCGATGAGCAGCGCATCGCCGCTGCCGGCGAAGGACTCCACCAGCGCCAGCGCCTCCTTCAACGCTTCAGGATCGTCGGCGTGGCGATCGGCGACCAGAGACCCGTAGTTGTTGGCCGCCACCACCGACGACGGATTGACCCGCAACGCCTCGCGGTAGCTGGCGATGGCGGCGTCGATGTCGCCGGTCAGCTCCTGCACCATACCGCGGGTGACCAGCAGCGGCACGCGGTCGGCGCCCGCCTCCAGGCCCCTGTCCAGGATCTCCATGGCGCCCGGCGCATCGCCGCCGAGGGCGCGGATGCGCGCCACCTCCACATAGGGCTCCGACGCCGTCGGCTGAGCGTCGATGGCCGACAGCAGATCCTGCACGACCCGGCCGTCCTGTCCGGCCGCTCCATGCACCTGCGCCAGCAGCATCCACGCCAGATGCGCGTCGGCACCGTCCGCGCGCTCGGTAATGCCGGTCAGCACCTCTTCGGCGCTGGCGGCCATGCCGCCCTTCAGGCTGGCATCGACGAAGGCGCGCAGGGCGGCGCGGTCGAGGCCCTGGTCGGCCGTCGTCTCCAGCACCTTGCGGAAGCCTTCCGCCGCCTGCGGATAATCGGACCGGGCGGCGGCCATCTCGGCCAGCAGGCGCAGGCGCTCGCGCTCGGCACCGGGGATCTCGCCGAGGCGGCGGGCGGCGTTCTCGGCCGCCGGCCAGTCGTCGCGCTCCATGGCGAGGTGGGCGAGTTCGCGCCACGCCTCGACCGAGGCCGGATTGCGCCGCACCTGCTCCTCGACGATGGCCTGCGCCTGACCGGCATCGCCCGACTGCTGCAGCATGGCCGCCAGTTGCAGGCGGGCCTGCCCGGCCTGCGGTGCCAGGTCGACCAGCTGCTGCAGGACCGAGGCGGCTTCCGCCGGGTTGCCGCTGCGGCGATGCTGTTCGGCGAGCATGCGCAGCGCCACGGCGTTGCCCGGCTCGACGGCCAGGATGGCGTTGAGGTCGCGGATCGCCTCGTCATTGCGGCCGCCGTTGCTGTTCAGCGCCGCGCGCACCAGCAGGGCGTCGACATTGTTGGGCGTGGCGGCCAGCACGCCGCGCGCCAGGTCGAGCGCCTTGCGGCCCTCGCCGACGGTCATCCAGTACTGCGCCAGCATGCCGCGCGCCCGGAGGCCGGCCTCGGTCTCGCCCAGACGCTCGGAGGCGGCGGTCAGCACCTCGATGGCGGCATGGGCGTCGCCCGACTGCGCCCGCAGGTTGGCCAGCGCGATGTCGTAGGTGCTGGTGTTCGGGTTGCCGGCGATCAGCTTCTCGAGCTCGCCGACCGCGGCATCGACGCTGCGGTGGCGGGCGAGGTATTCCACATAGGCCACCGCCATGGCCTCGCGGTCGGCCTCGGGCGCCTCGAAGCCGGCCCGCAGCACTGCCTCGCCTTCCTCCACCTTGCCGGTGGCGGCGAGCAGGTCGGCGAGCGAGCGGCGGTGACCGGCATCGCCCGGCTGCAGCTCGACCAGACGACGGAACTCCTGCACCGCCTGCTCGGCCTTGCCGTCCGCGGCGTAGGCGAGGCCGAGCAGGCGCACCAGCGCCACGTCGGGCTCGGTTTCGTCGATGGCCTCCGTCAGCACGGCGCGGGCGCGGGCGTAATCGCCCTCGTTCAGGTGCACGGTGGCGAGCACCGCCGTCGCCCCACCGTGGCCGGGCTCGGCGCGCAGGGCGGTGGCGGCGTCGCGGGCCGCTTCCTCGGGCTGGCCGCGCATCTGCAGGACCGCCGCCCGCAGCGCCAGCAGATCGGCGTTGTTCGGCTCCAGGCCGATGGCCATGGCGGCGCGCGACGCGGCGTCGTCGAGCCGGCCGGCGGCCATGAGCAGTTCGATGACGCGCACCTGCGCGTCCATGTGGCCGAGCGCCGGGTCGGCCGCCCGCAGGTAATAGCGGAAGGCGGTGCGGACATCGCCCCGCTCTTCCTCAATGCGGCCGATGCGCCAGCTGGTGTCGGGGTTCTCGGGGGCCAGTTCCAGGGCGCTCTTCAGCTCGACCAGGGCCTTGTCGAGGTTGCCCTGTTCCTGAAACTCGATGCCTTTCTCGAAGTGATCCGCCGCCTGCTGCGCGGGATCTTCACAGGCGGCGAGCGTCATTACGAGAGCCACGGCCGTCAACAGGCCGCTGCGTCGAAGCGAGACCGCCATCATCGTCCTTTCCGTCCAGAATGCGCTCCGCCAAGAACACCTTTCCTTCGCGAAACGTGGCCGGAGAATTCCGCCTACCTCAAAGGAGGCAGGGCGCGGACCGGACCCGCCCGCCGGGCGTCCGTCGAGGCGTATGGCGTGGCCGCAGGATCGTCTGGTCGGTTTACGTTCAGGAGTGGTGGCCGCCTACCTACGAAAAACATAAAGGCATTTCTAGAGGCCCAGTTTTCTTGAATAGCCGAGCATTGTCATTGCTTCGAGACCGCCATGCGCAAGGCTGTTGAACCTTCGCCGGTTCCGGTATTTCCGAAATGGGACATTTGTCACATTAAGTCTTATGACGTGCCACCCCCTTGTTTCGTTATTTCTCGATGTGTACGTGACTTTTCTTCGAGAACTGGTTTTCCGCATGGTGCGTTGCGGCAGGGGTTCTGACTGAACGTCGGAACTGCCAATCGCCCTATGCCCAAATTTCTCGTGGAGAAGCGAATGAAAACCCTAGCCATTGCCGCGATCACCGGATTCCTCGCGCTGGGTGCAGCCGGGACCGCCGACGCGGCGACCTATAACCTGTCGCTGGACGAGGGTGCTCAGGGCAACTACAGCGCTGGCTTCTATGCCCCGGTGACCGGCTCCTTCGACAACTCCTACACCTTCGAGATGCCGGAAGGCGCCTTCAAGCTGAGCTCCAGCCTGACCGTCGCCATGGCCTCGGCGGCCAACGCCATCCAGGACCTGACCCTCGCCCTGTTCCAGGGCACGCCGGGCTCGGGCACCATGCTGGCGGAATCCGACTACGAGAACCTGGTCGTCGGTCCGGTGACCGCGCAGTTCGAGGCCCTGCAGTACGAGGGCATGCTCACCGCCGGTGAGAGCTACTACCTGCAGACCACCGGCACCGTGCCGGGCAACGCCACCCTCGCGCTGGGCGGCAGCCTGTCGGTCGCGCCGGTGCCGCTGCCCGCCGCGCTGCCCCTGTTCGGCGCCGCCGTCGCCGGCCTCGCCGTCGCCGGTCGCCTCCGCAAGAAGAAGAACGCGGGCAAGACCATGGCGGCCGCCGCCTGAGGCGCGCTCGTCGCGACCGGCCGGTAACCCCGGCCGGTTGCTCTCACAGAGAAAGCCGGCAAGGCCGCCCGCCCATCGTCGTGGCGAACGGCCGAAGGATCCTTGCGGCCGTTCGCCACGGGCGGCCTTGCCGGTGACCCTGCCGCCGCCATGTCGGGCGGCCGTGTGGTTTCCCAGTACCGCAGCTTTCGGGAAAGACTCGCATGGGAGACGTTACATGAGCCAAGCGTTGCACAAGCAGGAGGTCGGCCCGGTCGCGGCCGCCGCCTTCGCCGCCGACGACACGCTTGACACCATGGCCCCTGACCGCGCCGGCGCCGCCGCCGCCGCGGTTCCCCTGCCCACCGCCAGGGCGCCGGCCGACCGGTTCGGGGCGGCGCCGGGCGCCGGGGCGCGCCACCAATACGTCCGCGCCGCCTGGCGCATGATCCAGAACGGCCTGATGGTGGCCGATGCCGCGGCGCTCTTCGTCGCCGCCGTGGCAGCCTACGCCATCCGCTTCGAAACCGTCCTGATGACCTCGCGCGACCTGATGTTCGTCGGCGCGTCGCTGCTCATGACGCTCGCCGTGCTGCAGATGCACGGCGCCTATGCGGTCAACACCCTCAAGAATTCCAGCCAGCACATCAACGCCCTGTTCCTCGGCCTGCTGTCGGCGACGGCGGCGGTGCTGGCCTGCTCCTTCGCCGTCGGCTACCTGAAGGAGACGTCGCGCCTGTGGCTCGCGCTGGCCTTCGGGCTGGCGGTCGCGCTGGTCGCGATCAACCACATCGTCGCCGGCGCCGTCGTCCACCGCCAGCGGGCCCGCGGCCTGCTGCGCGAGCGCATCGCGCTGCTCGGCGTCAACGACCGGGCGCGCGGCATCCTCGAGCGCATCAACAACACGGGCGGCGACGTCGAAGTGATCGGCCTCTACGACGACCGCCTGCGCCGCTGCCCGCCGGCGCTCGGCCGCCACTGCGTGCGCGGCACCACCGAGGACCTGCTCGCCAACCTGCGTCAGCAGCCCATCGACCGCGTCATCGTCACCCTGCCCTGGCAGGCCGACGACCGCATCCGCCAGTTGCTGAACAAGATGTCGCAGACGCCGGTGCGCATCGACCTGGTGCCGCACGACCTCATCTGGGGCGCCAAGGTGCCCGACATAGAGCGTATCGCCGGCGTGCCCGTGTTCACCGTCGCCAACTCGCGCATCGACGAGCCCATGGGCTTCGTCAAGCGCTGCGAGGACGTGATCCTGGCCAGCCTCATGCTGCTGGCGCTGTCGCCGATCATGCTCGGCCTCGCGCTCGCGATCCGGCTGGAGAGCCCCGGCCCGGCGCTGTTCCGCCAGAAGCGCTACGGCTTCAACAACCAGGTCTTCGACATCTTCAAGTTCCGCAGCATGTACACCGGGCCGGTGCCGGACAGCGGCACCAGGCAGGCGACGCGCGACGACCCGCGCATCACCCGCATCGGCCGCTTCATCCGCCGCACAAGCCTGGACGAGCTGCCGCAGCTTTTGAACGTCATCAAGGGCGACATGTCGCTGGTCGGCCCGCGGCCGCACGCCGTGCCCCACAACGAGCTCTACGGCCGCCTCATCGACCAGTACTTCGCCCGCCACAACGTCCGCCCCGGCATTACCGGGTGGGCGCAGGTCAACGGCCTGCGCGGCGAAACCGACACGGACGAGAAGATGCGCCAGCGCGTCGAGCACGACCTTCAGTACATCGACAACTGGTCGGTGCTGCTGGACATCAAGATCATCCTGCTCACGGGCCTGCGCATCTGGTTCCAGAAGACTGCCTACTGAGACCGGCAAGGGAGCGACCCATGTCCACCACCACGACCTCCCCCGCCGCCGCGCCCCTGGCCGAGGCGCCCGAGCGCAAGGCCGCCGGCGGCGCCCGCGCCCGGCGCCACCGGCCGCACCGCAAGGGACCGCTGCGCCGGCTGGTCATGCACCTGCGCAACGGCATCGTGTGGAGCCGCTGCTGGGTGTATCGCCGCATCCTCAGGATGGACCTGCACCCAAGCGTGCGGTTCTCGCTGAAGACGCGGCTCGACTTCACCAACCCGCGCGGCGTCCACATCGGCGCCGACACCTACCTGGCCTTCGGCGCCGTGGTGCTGTCGCACGACATGTCGCGGCTGATCCACTGCGACACCCGCATCGGCCGCAACTGCTTCGTCGGCGCCAACGCCATCGTCATGCCCGGCGTCACCATCGGCGATCAGGTGATCGTCGGCTCGGGCGCGGTGGTGACTGCCGACGTGCCGTCGCACAGCATCGTCGCCGGCAATCCGGCCAAGGTGGTGAAGAGCGGCATCCGCACCCGCGCCTTCGGCATCCTGCTCGACGAGTACGAGCAGGCCGTCGCCGCCGCGGCGGCGGAACGCGGGGCCGCGTGATACCGCGCCGGACCTTCGTCGTGACGGCCGTCGCCGCCGCGCTCGCCGTGCTGGCAGTGGGCGGCGCCCTGGCGGCGCGCGAACTCTATGTCGCCGGCAAGCTGGCCGACGCCGCCGCGCCCGAGGCGCCGGTGCAGCGCACCTTCGGCGCGGCCTGGCCCGACCGCCCGGGGCCGAGGGTGCTGCTGATCGGCGACTCGCGCGTCGCCGACTGGCGCCACCACCTGCCGGCCGATCTGGCGGTCGCCGAGCGCGGCCTGCCGGGCGAAACGGCGCGCCAGCTCACCGGCCGCTTCGAAGCCGCTCTGCGCGAGGCCCGCCCCGCCGTCGTGGTGGTGCAGGCGGGCATCAACGACCTCGTCGCCGCCTCCCTCGGCGACGCCGACCACCAGCGCAGCGCCGCGGCCGACTTGCGCAGCGCCTTCGCCCTCATGGCCGACGCCGCCGCCGAGACCGGCACCTGCCTCGTGCTGACCACCATCGTGCCGCCGGCGGAGCCCTCGCTGTTGCGCCGGGCGGTGTGGAACCCGGCGGTGACCGACCACGTCGCCGCCGCCAACGACGCCCTGCGCCGCCTCGCCGACCCGCCCGGCGTGGCGGTGCTCGACCTGGCGGAGCGCCTGGCGCCGGCGGGCGACCTTCCCGACGCCTTCCGGCGCGACACCCTGCACCTCACCCCGGCCGCCTACGCGCGCATGAACGACGCGCTGCGCGGGCATCTGGCCGACCACCCGACGCATTCCTGCGGCGACCGCGATGCCTCGGCCGCCCTGTGATCCCACTCCGGAGGACACCATGACCGCCCACTCCCAGCAGCCGACCCGCGGGCGCGGCCGGCGCGTCCTGAAGATCGTCGAGAACCTGCCGGTGCCCTTCGACCGCCGCGTCTGGCAGGAGGCGCGCGCGCTGCGCGACGCCGGCTATTCCGTCAGCGTCATCTGCCCCAAGGGCCGCCAGTACACGGAAAGCTTCGAGGAGATCGAGGGCATCGCCATCTATCGCCACCCGCTGCCGACGGAAGCGCGCGGGGCTCTGGGCTTCGTGCTGGAATACGCCGCCGCCCTGCTGTTCCAGACGCTGCTGGCGTGGCGGGTGTTCTTCACCCGCGGGTTCGACGTCATCCACGCCGCCAATCCGCCCGACCTCATCTTCCTGGTGGCCGCGCCCTTCAAGCTGCTCGGCCGCAAGTTCATCTTCGACCACCACGACCTGACGCCGGAACTCTATTACGAGAAGTTCGGCCGCCGCGACGTCGGCCACCGCATGATGCAGTTGACGGAAAAGCTCAGCATGAAGCTGGCCGACGCCGTCATCAGCACCAACGAGAGCTACAAGCAGATCGCCGTCGAGCGCGGCGGCAAGAGCCCGGACTCGGTGTTCATCGTGCGCAGCGGCCCCGACGTCTCGCGCTTCAAGCCGTCGGAGCCCGAGCCCGAGATCCGCGCCAAGGCCACCTACATCGCCGGCTACGTCGGCATCATGGGCAGCCAGGACGGCGTCGACGACCTGCTGCGCATCGTGCGCCACTACGTGCAGGACCTCGGCCACACCGACACCCACTTCCTGCTCATCGGCGACGGGCCGGAGCGCGAGAGCCTGATGGCGCTGGCGGAGGACCTCGGCATCGCCCCCTACGTCACCTTCACCGGCTACCTGCGCGGCGAGGCGCTGAACCGCGCCCTGTCGTCCATCGACATCGGCCTGTGCCCCGATCCATGCAACGACTACACGTCCAAGTGCACCATGAACAAGGTCATGGAATACATGGCCATGGGCAAGGCGCTGGTGCAGTTCGACCTGGTGGAAGGCCGCCGCTCGGCGCTTGATGCCGCCGTCTACGCCGAGAACGGCGACCTGCTCGACTTCGCCCGTCAGACCCGCCGCCTGCTGGTGGACGAGACCATGCGCCACGAGAAGGCCGTCTACGGCTACCACCGCATGATGAGCCACCTGCAGTGGACCAACGAGGTGCCGAAGCTGCTCGCCGCCTACCGCCACGCCGGCCTCGGCGGGGCCATCGCGCTCGAACCGCAGGCGGAGGCCGAGCCGCAGGGCGCCGCCTCCTCCACCGCCCGGTCGTGACGCCCGCCGGTCCAGCAGACGGAGTACCTGCCGCATGACCACTGCCATCGCCATCGTCGGCTACCGCAACCCGGACGACGTGCGCCAGTGCCTGGGGGCGCTGGCGCGGTCCACCGACGGCGCCTTCACGGTCCACATCTGCGAGAACGGCGGCCATGCCGCCGCCCGCGCCCTGGTGGAGGCGCTGGCCGGCCGCGTCGCCGCCGCCCCGGCGGACCAGGGGGAGCCCGCCGGCGGGCCGCTCGTCTGGCACGGCCGGCTGGAGCCCGGCGGCCAGACTGTGCGCGTGCTCTGCCCCGGCGAGAACCTGGGCTATGCCGGCGGCGTCAACACCGCCATCCGCGACGCCATGGCCGGCGGCCGGTGGGACGCCGTGTGGGTGCTCAACCCCGACACCGAACCCGCCCCCGACGCGCTCGCCGAGATGCACCGCCATCTGGCGCGCGGCCCCTACGGCATGGTCGGCAGCCGACTGGTGTTCCGCAAGACCGGCCGGGTGCAGCTTTATGGCGGCCGCTGGCGGCCGCTTATCGCGCGCGGCTTCAACATCGGCCTCAACCAGCCGGGCGACGCCACCCCCGACATCGCCGCCGTGGAGGCCGAGACGACCTACGTCAACGGTGCCTCCATGCTGGTGTCGCGCGCCTTCATCGAGGACGTCGGCCTGATGGACGAGCGCTATTTCCTCTACAACGAGGAAGTGGACTGGTGCTTCCGCCGCGGCGCCCACCGGCTCGGATACGCCCATGCCGCCGTGGTGGCGCACGACCACGGCAGCACCATCGGCTCCAACACCCAGCGCCGCCAGCGCTCCGCCCTGTCGGTATACCTGGACGAGCGCAACAAGCTGCTGTTCAGCCGCCGCTTCTTCCCGCGCCTCTACCCGGTGATCCTGCTGACCACCCTGGTGCTGACGGCGCAGTACCTGCGGCACGGCGCGGTGCGCAACTTCTTCGTGGCGCTGCAAGGCTGGTTCGCCGGCCTGCGCGGCGAGGACGGCGTGCCCGCCCTCGCCCGCCGCCCGCGGCCCCGCCCGGCCGAGCCGGCGACGGCTGCCAGTCGATAGACACGAAAAACGCCCGCGGCCGGTCGCCGCGGGCGTTTCCTTTACGGGCGTGGTGGCGTTACACCCGCCCGCCGGCGTCGCGGTAGACCGCCAGCGCTTCGGGCATCAGCTGCTGCAGGCGCTGAATGCGCTGCTCGTGGCCCGGATGGGTGGAGGCGAAGACCGGCGGCTGGCCGCCGCCCTGGGCGCTCATGTTCTGCCACAGTTCCACCGCCGCCCGCGGATCGTAGCCGGCCCGCGCCATGTGCATGAGGCCGAGGCGGTCGGCGTCCAGTTCCTGGTTGCGCGAATAGGGCAGCAGCAGGCCGTACTGCGCCCCGGCGCCGAGCAGCGCCGCCACCTGCTGCGGCTGGCCGAGCCCCGCCTGCCCCAGCGCCGCCCCGGCGAGGTCGACGCCGAGTTGCGTCGCCATCTGGCTCGACAGGCGCTCCTGCGAATGGTTGGCCTGGACGTGGCCGATCTCGTGACCGATCACGGCGGCCAATTGGGCCTCGTTCTTGGCGACGCCGAACATGCCCTCGTAGACGCCGATCTTGCGGCCCGGCAGGGCGAAGGCGTTGGCCTCCTTGCCCTGGAACACCTGCACCTCCCACTCGGACGGGTTCAGGCCGGCGGCTTGCAGCAGGCGGTCGGAGATCTGGCGGGCGGCGCGCTGGTAGGTGGCGTTGCGCGACGCCGGCATCTCCTGCCTCATCTGCTGCCAGCTCTGCGCGCCCAGTTCGGCCACCTGCTGCTCGGACACCAGGTTGATGCCGAGGCCGGTCGAATCCCCGGCGCAGGCGCCGAGCGCCAGCGGCAGGGCGACGACGGCCCCGACGGCGGCACGGCGGGAGGAACGGCGGACGGCACGGAAGGCGGACATGGACAGACCTCTCTGCTGGCGGATGCGAGCATGCTCTGATGCGACAACACCCGGCACCGACGGCCGGTTGCGGGGTGCCTGCGGGTCATTCAACCGGCAGAAAGCGTCAATAGTGGGGCGGCGGCTTGTCGTCTTGCGGCGAGCCCTGGCCGCCCGCCTCCACCTCCAGCAGGCGCTCGATGAGGCGGCGAATCTGCAGGGTCAGGCGGTCGATGGTGCGGCCCTGGTCGGCGATGACGTCCGACAGGTCCTCGGCCATGCGCTCGTGGTGGGCGAGGCGCATTTCCAGGTCGACGAGGCGGGCTTCCAGGTCGTCTGCGGCCATGGCGTCAATCCTCCGCTTCAAGGCCGAAGCGCTGCACCACCGCCGGCTGGGCGACGCGCGCCTGCAGGGTCAGCAGCACCAGTTGCGCATCCAGGCTATCGCCCGCCGCCACCGCCGCCTCGACCCGCGCTTCCGCCGCCGCGCCGGCGCGGGCGCCGGTGGCCTCGGCATAGTCGTCGGGGCCGAGCATGAGGTAGCCGAGCAGCGCCGCCGCCTCGCCCAGGGCCGACGGGTCCTGACGGCAGTCGCCGAGCAGCTTGAGGACCGTCAGCTTCACCGCTTCCGGCACCACGGCCGGATGCAGCCCGGCGGCGCGCAGGGCGTCGTCGAGGCGCTGGATGTCTTTCGACCGGCCGAACAGGGACAGCAATCCGAACATGGCCGCACCATAGCGCCGCCGCGCGAGCCTGGGAAGAACGGGAGAGACGCCAGGGCGATCATCTTACAGTTGCACGCGCGATGCGGGCGAGGCATAAGGAAGCGGCTACAACCTTTGCAGGGGTTATCCCGCCATGCGTTTGCGCCTTCGTCTTCTCGCCTGTGCCCTCGCCGCCGCCGGCGCCGCCCTGCCCGCCCAGGCGGCGGACGGCCTCGCCGGGCGCTACAGCGGCTCCACCCGCACCGAGGCGGGCATCGTGTCGGTGGTGCTGGAGGTGCAGCCGCAGCGCATCGGCCGCACCGCCGGCACCCTCTCGTTCCGCGGCGTCAGCGACTGGGACTGCAACGCCTGGGTGGAATACGCCGGCGCCGTGGAGGGCACGCACGCCTTCCTGCCCCGCCGCCGCAACGACGACGGCCAGGGCATCGACAACGGTTGCTCCATGAACAACGCCTACGTCGAGGTGACCGGCAGCGGCCCGACCCTGCGCTGGTTCAAGGACGGCAAGGCCCTGGTGGAAGTGCCCCTGACCGCCGAGAAGTAACCCGGCGGCGCCCCTTGCGCAGGCTGCATCCTTCCGCATACCCTCATTGCCGGCTCGGCTATCAGAGGGACACCATGTCGAAGGACAGCGCGCAGGGCTACCTGGAAGACCCGCGCAACGAGAGTGTCGTGGTCTACGTCGACGGGCGCTTCGTGCCGCGGGCGGAGGCGACCGTGTCCGTCTTCGACGCCGGCTACGGCCTCGGCGACGGCGTGTGGGAAGGGTTGCGGCTGGTGCGCGGCCGCATCCTCGCACTCGACGACCACCTCGACCGCCTGTTCGAGGGTGCGGCGGCCATCCGCATCGACCTCGGCATGGACCGTGCCGCCATGGCCGGCCTCATCCGTGAGACGCTCGACCGCAACGGCATGACCGACGGCGCCCACCTGCGCCTGATGGTCACCCGCGGCCGCAAGAGCACCATCAACCAGGACCCGCGCTTCACCGTCTCCGGCCCCACCATCGTCATCCTGGCGGAATACAAGACACCGCGGCCCGAGGTGAAGGAACGGGGCCTCGGCCTGTTCACCTCCACCTTCCGCTGCAGCGGGCCGGACGTGTTCGACCTGCGCCTCAACAGCCACAGCCGCCTCAACCTCATCCAGGCGCTGCTGCAGGCCATCGAGGCCGGCGCCGACGAGGCGCTGATGCTCGATCCGCACGGCTTCGTCGCCAGCTGCAACTCCACCAACTTCTTCGTCGTCCGCGGCGGCGAGCTGTGGACCTCCACCGGCCGCTACAACTTCAAGGGCATCACCCGCCGCAAGGTGCTGGCCCTGGCCGCCAAGACCGGCATCCCGGCGCGCGAACTGGACTTCACCCTGGCCGAGACGTGGTCGGCCGACGAGGCCTTCGTCACCGGCACGCTGGGCGGCATCACGCCCGTCACCCGCATCGACGGCCGCGTCATCGGCGACGGCCGCCCCGGCCCGCTCACCCGGCGCCTCTCCGGCCTCTACGAGGAGTTCATGCTGTCGGAAGGAGCCGCCGCATGACCGCCGCCGCCGCCGACGGCGCCGTCCGCATCGCCATGTGGTCCGGCCCGCGCAACATTTCCACCGCCATGATGCGCGCCTGGGAGAACCGGCCCGACACGGTGGTCGCCGACGAGCCCTTCTACGCCGCCTACCTCGCCGCCACCGGCATCGACCACCCGGTGCGCCAGGCGGTGATGGCGAGCCAGCCGACCGACTGGCGCGTCGTCGCCCGCCAGGTGTCGCAGGACCCGCTGCCGGCCGGCGCCACGGTGTTCTACCAGAAGCACATGACCCACCACATGCTGCCGGACATCGGCCTGGACTGGATGGACGGCCTGCGTCACGCCTTCCTCATCCGCGACCCGCGCGAGGTGGTGGCGTCCTACACCCAGAAGCGCGCCGCCTGCGAGCTGGCCGACATCGGCGTGGTGCGCCAGGCAGAGCTGTTCGACCGCGTCGCCGACCGCCTGGGCGCCGCCCCGCCGGTGATCGACGGCCGCGACGTGCTGGGCGACCCGCGCGCCTTGCTGAGTTGCCTGTGCGAGGCCCTCGGCGTGCCCTTCAGCGACGCCATGCTGGCCTGGCCCGCCGGCCGGCGCGACAGCGACGGCGTCTGGGCGCCGCACTGGTACGCCGCCGTCGAGGCCTCCACCGGCTTCGGCCCGCCGCCGCCGCCGGCACCGGAACTGCCGGCGCAGTATGCCCGCGTCGCCGAGGCCGCCCTGCCCTATTACGACCGCCTGTACCGCCACCGCCTGCGCCCCTGAGCGAGCCGTTTCCGCGTTACAGGCGTTGAAGCCGGGCCCGGCGTGCGTGAAAAAGGCCGAGCCCGTCCCCAGATGAGGGGTTGGACCAACCGTGAGGAGAGCATGATGCAGACCAAGCAGGCCACCCGCGACCACGACGGCGACGCCCGCGCGGCGTCCGGACCCGGGCGGCCGAAGCGCATGGGAATCGGCCTGGCGGCCGTGAAGGCCAGCTACCGCCGCTATGCCCCGGTCTACGACATGATCTTCGGCGGCGTGCTCGATCGTGGCCGCAAGGAAGCGGTGCGCCTGATGAACGGCCAACCCCCCGGCCGCGTGCTGGAGGTGGGCGTCGGCACCGGCCTGTCACTGCCCCACTACGACCCGCAGGCGCGCGTCGTCGGCATCGACCTGAGCCGCGAGATGCTGGACAAGGCCCGCGACCGCGTCGCCCGCCACGGCCTGCGCCACGTCGAGGCGCTGGAGGAAATGGACGCCCGCGCCACCCCCTTCCCCGACGCCAGCTTCGACACCGTCGTGTCCATGTACGTGCTGTCGGTGACGCCCGAGCCCGAGCGCCTGCTGACGGAAATGCGCCGCCTGTGCAAGCCGGGCGGCAGCATCCTGGTGGTCAACCGATTCTCCTCCACCAAGCCGCTGCGCGCCCTGATGGAACGCGCCGCCGAGCCCTTCGGCGACGCCATCGGCTTCAACCTGCAGATGGCCTGGAGCACGCTCGACGTGCTCGGCGACCTGGAGACGGAGCAGATCCTGCCCGTGCCCGGCTTCGCCGGCGCGAGCCTCGTGCACATCCGCAACCAGCCCAAGGCCCTGCGCGCCGCCGGCGAGTGATCCACGGCGCGGCGGAGACGTTTCGACGAACATCGACACGTCCGGCGGCGTGCGGGTAGACTGACCTCCCGCATGCCATCGACGGACCTGTCCGGCAATGATCTCTCTGAACCGTCTGGCGGCCCGGCTCCTGTCCGGGCTCGCCGTCTGCCTCGCTGCCGCGCCCGCGGCGGCGGAGCGCCTGGGCACGGTCGACGCCCTGGTGCGGCCGCATGTCGGCGTCGACACGCCGGGCCTCGCCGTGCTCGTCACCCGCAAGGGCGAGACGCTGCACGCCGCCGGCTACGGCTTCGCCGACATCGGGCGCAAGAGGCCGGTCGACCCCGACACCCTGTTCGACCTCGCCTCCGTGTCCAAGCAGATGACGGCGCTCGCCGCCGCCTTGCAGGTGGCCGAGGGACGCCTGGCGGTGGACACGCCGGTGGCGCGGCACCTGCCGGTCCTGCCGGAGATCCACGACGGCGCCCACCGACCGATCACCGTCGACGATCTCCTGCACCACACGGCGGGCTTCGCCGACTACCTCGACGACGACGGGCTCGACTACGACGGGACGACCACCAACGCCGAGGTTCTCGCCTGGCTCGCCGACACGCCGCTGCTGCTGGCGCCCGGCGAGGCCTTCGACTACTCCAACACCGGCTACGTGGTGCTCGGCTCGCTGGTCGCCGCGGTCGACGGCGCGCGCAGCCTGAACGCGGTGCTGCAGGCGCGCCTGTTCCGACCGCTCGGCATGACCTCCACCGCGCTCGGCCTGCCGGTCGACCGCAAGCGGCGGGCCACCGGCTACGCCGGCACGGACGGCGACTTCGAGAAAAGCGAGTGGGACACCGCCGTCGAGGGCGACGGCACGGTGTGGACCAGCATCGCCGACCTCGCCCGCTACGAGGCCGCGCTGGCCGGCGACGGCCTGTTTACGGGCCGGACGCGCGACGCCCTGTTCCGCAACGGCCGCCTGGACGACGGCTCGCCGCTGGACGACGGCGACGGCGCGGGCTACGGCTGGGGCTGGTCGCTGTACGAGGACGACAACGGCCACCGCGTCGCCGCCCACGGCGGATCGTGGTACGGCACGGCGACCGCCTACCGCCGCACGCTCGACACCGGCCTGACGGTCATCGTGCTCGCCAACGGCGAGGACTTCGACGCCGAAGACCTGGCCGACACCATTGCCGAGCGCCTGGACCGGTAGCGCGGGCGGGCGGTCAGTCCGTCCGCTCGCGGCTGTCCGCTTCCTCCGGCACCTCGGCGGACAGCGGCTGGCCGGCGTGGGTTTCGCGCACGTCGAAGTTCACCGTCACCTCGCCCGCCACCTCGAAGCGGAGGGTGAGGTCGATGGTGTTCTCCTCGTCGAGGGGGTGCTGCAGGTCGACGAGCATGAGGTGCCGGTCGCCGGGCGCGAGGCGCGCCGTCTCGCCGGGGCCGATGGGGATGCGCGCGATCCGCTGCATCTGCCGCACCGGGCCGCGGTTCAGATAGGTGTGCATCTCCACCTCCCCCGCCGCATCGGTGGTGGCGCCGAGCAGGGTGTCGGCGCTGTCCCCGGTGTTCTCGATGACGGCATAGGCCGAGGCCATGCGCTGCGGCCCCACCTCCTTCTCCACCCAGGTGTCGGAGATGGTGATCGTCCCGCCGACGGTGCGCGGCGGGTGCTGGGTCGTGACCTTCTCCTCGACGGCGAAGGCCGGGGCGGCGAAGAGGGCGGCGGCGGTTAGGATGGCGGGGGTGCGGGGCATGGGGGCTGTCCTCTAGCTTGTAGGGCGCAAGAGAAGGCAACGCGGGTGGGAGCGCTGGATACGTAGCTAGTTCGGCGGCCCCGCAGATTTCCCCCCATAAAGTCCGCCCTCTGGCCGCTCGCCCGCCTTGCAACCTAGCAAAGAACCAAAAATTTCATTTTAGGATAGTTAGCCGGAGACGCTCCTTAGAGGTTACATTGTTAACAACAGGGTAAAGCGACTGCAAATCAGATGGATTTACATGAAGTATACCCGCCAACTCGCCGGTCGAATAACCCAAACCCTCCAAGTGCACCTTCAGCAAGCTTGGAATTACTGTTGGCTTTTCTTGAGGAAAATCAAGTTCTGGCGGCTCACGCAACCTATAACCTCTCGCACTCATTTGCCTCCACAGATACTGCTTCTGATTCGCAGTGAGACATCCAAGGTTAGCCGCCGCCATTAAGAGGGCACCCATCGACACTTGCCACTCCGGCTTGAGAGACGCGAGAAGCGCTAGATCAATCTTTCTACCTAAGAAATATGGACGAATATCTGCATTCGGAAGCAGAAGAGCCGACGCAAATGCATTAGCCTCCTCCTCCATATTTGGGTTAGGGAACCTATGCATTATCAAGTGCCCCAGCTCATGGGCTAGGGTAAACCGCATCCTATCAGCAGGTTGTTCACTGTTGAGAACAATAAGCGGCGGAACTCCGGGTGTTGCAAAGGTCACGCCGCTGATCGACGCTCCATTGAGTGCCGAATGCGCCACCAAAACACCCGCTTTCTCGGCATATACTGTAAGATTGCGAATAGGGCCTCTTGGCATGCGCCAATGACCCCTTACAATCGACGCAATTTTCGCCGGATCACCGTAATCCTCGACGTCCAGGCGCGGTAACTCATTACTGTATGCGACGTCGGCACCTTCTAAAAGGCGACGGATGTGCATTACCCTGACATTTAGTTCGGCTATGACGCAATCGAGTTCTCGTACGCCGACGTCTGCTTTCTTTCTCCACATAGGATGAACACTGACCGGCGCCCCATAAACGGGCTCCGTCAGATAAAAGAAAGATGGCGGCAACTCATAAGAGCTTGCTGCGCGACTAACAATGTCATCTCTTATATCGACAATTCCGTTCTCGATACGAGAGAGCATTGACTGGTCTATGCCGAGGCGCTTGGACGCCTCGACCTGCTGCATTCCACGCAAATGCCGCGCCAAGCGCAGCATATCTCCATTTGGTCGCATAGCCACTACTCTTGCTCTTTGCTTTCTTTTTTCCGTTTCTTCGGAATTACGGTAGGCGGCATCTCGTCCGGTGAACGCGCGGGAAGCGGAATCACTTCCGCGATCGCTCCACCTTCTAGCGGATATGCCCACACCCGCTTAGTACGATTGCGCGCAACAACAGCAACTTCTTGCAACTGCATACCGAGAGCATCGGGCTGGTAGCAGACCTCAACGCGGTGAACGTCGGGCAAAAGCCCCGGTATGTTTAGCTGCGGGTCGATGAAATTCAGAACTTCCTGAGTTTCAATGTTCGATCCGACGCCATTGGCATTCGCCTTCTTGAATCGCAGCAGGACCCGCTCCCTGAACAGGAACTGCACGGTCGAGCCCTTCGCCAAAACGCGGATGTGCCTATCCCCTTCGAACTCCTGTATCGCATTCTGCGCGAGGATATCGAAGTAGGCGTTTGCCCGAGTGCGGGCATACATGAACCGGCGGGCCTTCTGAAGGTCCAGGAACTCGACCCACGAAGCGTGAACTACTGAACGTATACGGGGCTCGAAATCGGCTAATACGCCCTTTACTTCCCCCATCTCGGCAACGGCCATCCGCACCTCCAGTTACGGTATGGAGAGACTATCGCATGGCCTTTTACCAAAAACAAGGAAATTTATGCACGACTTATGTGGCCAGCCTGGCACTTCGGACAGTCCAACGGGATGAAGGAAGCCCCTTAGTGAGGGCTCTCACGCTGCACTAGGGTCAGGACCCATAAACCGGCTTCCCCAGCGGCTCACGATGTGATTCAAGCTCCCCGGAAGGGAGCTTATCGTGACGCATTCTCATTTTT
>NZ_OCNJ01000013.1 GCF_900230255.1 Caenispirillum bisanense | reverse complement strand
TCCCTGTCGATCCGCCGGGCCGTCCTCTCGCTGAACCCGGCCTTGGCGGCCGCGACGTGCTGCGTGTGTTGTCCTCGGTGCTTCATGTAAAGTCTCACCTGATGGTCCGTGATGTGGGTTCCAGGCACCGGCGGTTCTCGTCTTTGCAGTTGAGTTTCGCACAGTGTCTCCCATCACGGCCGTCGGCGGGGTCTATGAAGACCGCGCACCGCATGGGGTGACCTCCGGCCGGGCTACGCCCGCCCTACGGTCACCCCATGCGGACATCGTAGTCGTCGGCAGAGCGGCCATCGTAATCGTCGCTGGATACCGCCTCCCGCCCGCCGCGGGACAGGCCGTCGGCGACCACGACGGCGTTCATGGCGCCGGCCGAGGTGCCCGACAGGCTCTCGATCTCCAGCCGGTCGTCGGCGAGCAGGGCGTCGAGCACGCCCCAGGTGAAGGCGCCATGCGCCCCGCCGCCCTGCAGGGCGAGGTTCACCGGCTTGCCGCGCCCTTCGAGCTTGACCTGCGGCGGGCGGAAGCGGAACACCTTGCCCAGCGCCGCCTTCACCCCGGCGGCGAAGCGCCGGCGCGGCTCGCCCGGCTCGCGGCAGGGGGTGTCGGCACCGACGGGCGGAATGTCTTCGGCATTGGGTTTCGGCGGCTGCTGCTCGGACACGGGAGGCTCCTTCCGGCTCGTGCTGCACCGCACAACGATGGACCCGCAGGCCGCGGCGCGCAAGGGGGCAGGGGGTTGCCGAATTATGAAAAACAAGGTGTTGACGCCTGCATCGGCTGCCGTTATATACGGGCCTCCCAGCGCGATGGCGGAGTAGCTCAGCTGGTTAGAGCAGCGGAATCATAATCCGCGTGTCGGGGGTTCAAGTCCCTCCTCCGCTACCAAATGAAAGGGCCCCGGTACTGCCGGGGCCCTTTTCGTTTGTGCTTTCCGCAGATCCACTAGCCGCGGCTGCTCTCGTCGGCAGGGTCTGTAGCGCGGCAAACGGTTTGGCACCGATCGGCAGATGGTTTGGCACCACCAAGGAGGTGGAGAAACTCCTGACGATCGGTGCGGGCGCGCCTTGAGGCTCCCCTCGGGCCGCAGATCAGGTCACCTCGTCGCCGTCGAGTGCATCCGTTGCGGTCAGCCGGTCCTGGCGATGCTGTACTCCTCCGAGGCCGATCAGGATTAGTCCCAGGGCGAAGCCACCAATGCTCACGACCGTCACCGTCTGTTTAGCCTGCTCGACCGCGACGCCGCCGACCTGTCCGAAACGCCTCAAGTCCGCTTCCTCTTCGGGCGTCGGCCATGCACCAAAAAGCCATCCTACCGAAAGTACGATGAGGGCTGCCCCGGCAAGTCGGAGCCACGTCGCTTCCTTCACGTCATATTCCTCCTGTGGATGAAGCGTGGGGATGCTCCCACGCTTGCCTCTCCTTCACAATGTCAAAGAACGGCGGGCGGATAGACACCCGCCCGCCCGTGCGGCCGCCTACCTGTCCCGCTCCGGCTTCGGGTAGGGCCGGGGCCGCATGCGAAGGTCCCTGCGGGCGCTGGGCTTCAGGAAGAACAGGTAGCGGAACTGCCGCAGCGATCGCCGCGTGGCCCGGCCCAGGTTCTCGCGGAGGACCTGGCCACGCTGCCCGCCCTTGCCGTGGGCGGTCAGCAGCATCCCGTGGTAGGTCTGCCCATCCACCTCGTAGAACTCCGTCCGGTGGCTGCCGAGGTAGAGGAAGCCGGCGGCCTGGTAGACCACACCCCAGCGGCCGCACCGCTCGTCGGCGAAGGACTGCACCCAGCGCACCGCCGGCAGCGCCCGCTTCAGGTATTTCATGGTGTAGCTCAACGCCCGGCTTTCGGAGTTGCGCGGCGCGGCGTCGTCGAGCCACATGCGGTTCAGCTCCAGGTGTTCCCGCGGGCCGGTGTTGGCCACCACCTTGCCCACGTGCATGGGGTTCATGGCGTAGCCGAGTTGCAGGCACCCGACCAAAGCACCGCCGATGTGGACGCCGAGGTGCACGTAGGAGTTCTGGACAATGCGGCCGCTGTAGTGGTTGTGAAGGATCATCTCAACGGCCCGTGAACGGGGGATCGCGGCGACGTGAAACTCGCGGGTGCCGAAGCCGACGACGCCGTCGCTGCTGTAGAGGTAGCCGGGATCGTCAGTCGTCGGTCGGCGGATGATGACGCCGGCGGCCGGCGGATGGTGGGACGGACGTTTTGCCATGGGTGCCTCGTTCGGAGGGCGCTCCATGGCGCTCGGGGGACGGGCTCGCGGCCCTGTGGTTGATGGTCCCGCAGCGCGGGCACTTGATCTCCAGGGCGGTAAATTCGGTCGCCCTGGCCAACAGGCGGGCGCACCGCCCGCATCGTATGGACTCCACTCTTCGATACCTGTAGGAATCTCCCGCCCTCGCGAGGGTGGCGGGACGGCCGTATGTCGGCCGGATGCGGTCGTGGGAGAGCCAACCTCCCGGCTCGGGGTGTTCCCGCACCCCGGCCCCCGCCGGCCGATCAGTCGGCCAGGATCAGCAGGGCGAATTCGACGTCTCGCTGGTGGCTCTCGCGGCAGTGGTCCGGCTGCCGCGCCAGCGTCCAGAACAGGCGGTCGATCAGCACCCGCCGGCCGCGCCACACCGGTTCGCCGTGAAGGTCACCCTCGCGCCAGGCGCGCCCGCTGATGGTCTCGTCGGCTTGGCCGTTGAAGAGGATCACGTTGGCCGCCTGGGACGCGAGTGCGGCGAGGCGCGACAGCCGGCTCGTCACGACGGCCACTCCGCCAGCACCGCCGCCCGGCCCTCGGCCGTCAGGTGGCCGGTGGCGACCATGGCATCCAGGCCGGCCAACGTATCGGCGTCGTCCCGTTCGACCGCCTGAGCCAAGTCGAGGACGAACCACATGGTCGCCAGGACCGGGTCTTCGCGGGCGAGACGCACACCTTCCATGGTCATGCCGCCGGCGGACACCAGGAGGCGGGCGAACTCCAGCTTGGACAGCGAGCGGGGCGGCGCCGGGGAAGGCGGAGGCGGCGGCGCCGGTTCGATGTCCGGCGGCGGAGGCGGCGCCACCCACTCGCCATCAACCAGCGCCCACCCCTGCCGCACGGCATCCGGCGCCGGCACGAACACCAGCGGCGACCCGGGATGGCGCGCCGACCAGTCGAAATCGACGACCTCGGCCACCTCGCCGGCATCATTCAATCGGGCGTAATTCGCCATGGTCGACTCCCTTAGAAATAGACGATGACGCCACCGTCACCGCCGTTGCCGGCGCGGGAATGGGTAGATGGCGCGTAACACCCACCACCGCCGCCGCCCGTACCACCGTCACCGCCCCGCGCGCCGGCCCCGCCGCCACCACCACCGCCGAAGCCACCAGGAGCGCCAGGGTAGTTCGAACTAGACCCACCACCGCCACCACCACCCGGACCCCCAGGGGTAGCCGGCAAGCTGCCGTTGGACCCGGCACCCCCCCCTCCGTTGATGTCCTCGGGCAGCCACCAGGGATCGCCCCAGCCGGGTGTTCCCGCGGCTTGGAAGTAGGGGTTCGACGTGGCGGAGATAGGCGAAGCCCCGCCCTTTCCACCGCCACCAGCACCGCCGACATACGGCGTGCTCATAGACGGGTTGGGCACGAGCGGTGCCGCACCATCAGCGCCGCCCCCGCCGGTCGCAATCGGCCCGTTCGTCCCCCCGTGTTCCACAGATCACCGCCACTGCCGCCCCACCCTGCACCGCCGAGCCCCCCAGTAACGGACGAGTTCAGGTTGGCGAGGTTTGCGCCCGGAAAGCCGTTTCCGAACGGCGACCCCGAGGAAGCGCCCCCCTGCCCGCAGTTAATGAGGCTCGTCCCAAGCATGGCTGTGGTGGAGCCCCCCGAGCGGTTCACATCGCCCCCGCTCCCGACACCCCCGACGACAGTGGCGGCCGGCGTGTGCTTACCGCCCTCTCCGCCGGTCGCCTGGACCGTAACCCCGTTGATGGTGACGGACGTCGTACCCCCGTTCGTCCCGTTCACCATGGCGGAACCCGGCCCCGCGCCGACACCTCCCGCGCCGACCGTGATGGTCACGGTGTCGCCCGGCTGCACTGCCCACCGCTTGAAGGAGTATCCACCACCGGCGCCGCCTCGCGCGCAACCGGCGCCGCCGTTGTTACTGGTGGCCCCTCCACCACCGGCGCCCCAGACGTACACCCACAGCTCATAGACGTTGGCAGGAACCGTGAAGGTATAGTTACCCGCCCGAAGCCACATGCGGCGGTTTGCCAGCACCCGGCCAACGACGGCCGGCCGGTCGGCGAGAAACTGCGAAACGTTGCCCATTCAGATACCCTCTCAGGCTAGACGCCAGTCGGCGCCGTTGAACCAGACGTCGACCACCAGACCCGGCACGTCCAACACCAGATCCTCCGCCGCGCCCATGATGGTTCGGCCGTTGCGGGCGACGGTGTGCGTCACCCCCAGCCCGGCGTCGATGAGGCGCACGGCCGCCCCGGTGGCGGGGTCGGCCGGCAACGTCACCGTCACCGGCGCCGCGGCCGTCAGGCGGTACGCCAGGCCATCCATCAACAGCACGTCGGCGGCGACGGGGATTACGGCCGCCGACGACCCGCGCGCCCACGTCACCGCCGAGCCGGTCGAGTAGGCGACCATTGCCGCGTTGTCCGGCGCCGGATCCGGCACCGTCGAGCCGGTCACGCTGTTCGCCGCCAGCTCCGCCCGGTCGGCCTCCTCCACCGCCAGTGCCACCTGCGCCCCGGCATCGAGCACCGCCTGCTGCGCCAAAAGCTTCGCGGCGTTGGCGGCCAGCGCCGCGGCCTCGGCGGCGGCCCGGGCGAGGTCCGCGGCCGCCGCCTGGTCGACGGCGTTGCCGGCGCCGGCGGCGGCGCGGGCGGCCGAGGCGATGGCCATGGCGCAGGCCGCCAGGAATCGGCCATAGGTCACGCCGTTCACCGGCTTGTCCTCGGTGAAGAAGCCCTTGCCGTCGGCGCCGAACATCTCGGCATCGGACAGCGTCGTGACGCTCTCGTCGTCGTTGGTGAAGCTGACGGTGCCCATTACAGGTCCTCGATGATGCTGATGGTTTTGCGGTACCGGAGCTGCTGCGGGTTGGAGATCCGGCTCAGCTTGTCCAGCGGGCCGTACACGGCCAGCCGGTGGCGGTTGCCGACGTCGGCCGGGTCGACGATGGCCAGCACGTTGGTGTGCGTGCCGACCAGGCGGTCGACGTCGAGGCCGTAGGTCATGGCCTCGTCGCGCGTCAGGTCGGCCAGATCCATGACCAGCTCGCTCCAGGACGGCCCGGCCTCGGCCCACAGGGTGCCGCCGCGGGACCGCCGGCGCTGGGTGTCGGAGTTGACGCCGATCTCCCACCCCAGCGCGATGTTGCGGCGGGGCCGGAAGGGGCTGTCGGCGATCAGCCGGCCGAGGTCGAGCCACGTCACGCCGTCGGTGCGCCGCGTGTCGTCGATCCGCACGCGCCACCAGCTGCGATAGCGGGCCTCGAACAGGGCGAGGCCCTTGTTGCCGCCCGGGGTCAGCTCGCGGCCATTCCAGGGCCATTCGCCCCACGGCCGGCTCCCGAAGGGCACGGTCTGCGGCCAGATCAGCTCCTCGGGCAGCACGGTCTCGGCGTCGGAGAAGTCGGCCTGCGAGGCGCACTCGACCGACCAGGTGCCGCGCTCGCTCAAGCTGTGGCCGAGCAACGCGATCATGCTGATGGCCATGGGCCGCGCGCGGTACCACACGATCTCGGCGGTCAGGCCGCTGGTGCGGGCGGCGCGCCACAGGCGGTGATCAGCGAGCCGCGACGCCGGCGCCCCGGCCAGGAAGCCGGTCGAGGCCGACCAGTCGACGTCGGCGCCGTCGCAGAACGACTGCCAGCTGAGAAGCAGGTGATGGGCCGTGGAGAGCGCCATGGGTCAGCCCCACACGGTCAGGGTCAGGGTGCCGCCGCCGGGCGACCCGGCCAGCCCGATCAGCCGCCCGTGCCACCCGTCGAGGCCGCTGCGCGGATCGGTGAGGCCGATGGTGGCGGCGCGCCGCAGGGCGAGCGGCGCCTCGCTGGCCACCTCCACCTCCCACGCCGCGCGGCCGACGCCGTGCAGCAGCGCCAGACGGGCGGCCTCGGCCTCGGCGGCGGCCACCGTGGCAAAGCCGCCGCCGTCGTCGAAGGTCTCGACCTCCGCCAGCGGCCAGGCCGCCAGGGTGGCGGCCGGCGCCGGCGCCTCGGCGTAGCGCCAGGCGGTCGACAGGCGGGCGCGCATGGCCTCCGTCGCCTCGGCCACCAGCTCGCCGCCGCTCAGCGTCCGCCAGGTGGGCGCGCACGGCAGCCGGATGCCCGCCAGCGGCGGCGTGGTGGCGACCTGGCGGATGGACAGGATCTCGTGCGCGCCGAAGCTGGCGTCGGGCTCCGCCGCCGGCGGCTCCAGGCGGTCGAGGCCGAGGCGGCCGGCGCGGTCGTGGCCGACCAGCATGCCGGCGGCGGCCGCCAGCTGGCCGACCAGGCGCAGGCCGTCGGCCTCGCCGCTGCTGTAGAGGCTCATCTCGGCCGGCTGCAAGGCATGGGCGGCGGCCAGGCTGGCGGCGTCCAGGTCAGCGGCCGTGTGGCCGCGCCGGCGCGCCACCCACTCGATCAGCTGGGCAGCGCTGGAGGCCCAGGCGCCGGTGTGATCGAGCACGCCCTGCACCTCGGCGATGATGACGGTGTTGAGGCTCGACCCGCCGAGGTCGATGCAGCCGATCTCGGGCAGGGCGCGGTATTGGCCCTCCGCCGGCGTGCCCGCCACCTTGGTCAGCGGGTAGCCGCCGGTCCAGGCGGCGGGGATGTCGTGGACCGGCAGGCCGGACACCATCAGCCGCACCTTGCCCTCGGTCGTGGTCCCGAGGCGCACGGGCTCGACAAGGCAGCGGCCGAGCGGCAGCGGCTTGGCCCGGCCGGTCAGCTCGGCCGGGCCGCCGGTCAGGTCGGCGCCGGGCGTGCCCGAGAAGGTGCCGGCGGTGACAGCGCCTTCAAGGGCCTGGCGCTTGTCCCGCAGGATCAGGCGGGCTTCCTCGCTCCGCGTTTCCAGGTCGGCCATGACGCCGCTGTAGACGGTCTGGTACTGGTCGACGTGCCAGCCGGCCGCGCCCATGCGCACCTCCACCGGCCAGCCCTGCCACACCAGGTGCCGCAGGGCATGGAGGCCGCCGTCCTCGTTGCGCAGGCCGATGTAGCCGGCGTCGGTGGCGGTCAGGCCGCGCACCCGGCTGCCGCTCAAGACGCTCTCGCGCAGGGCCAGGGGCGTGCTGACGCGGGGCTCGAACAGCACGTTGGCCAGGCCGTCGATCGGGCGCGTGAACAGCGGGTGGGTCGACCAGTACTGCGGCACGGTCGCGCCGAGGTCCGGGTCGTAGGGGCGGGCGATGACAAGCCAGCGCCGCTCGGCACGCGGATCGCGAACCAGATCGTCCCAGGTGGCGGGCGCGGTCATCGGCGGCCTCCCGCCGGCGCCAGACCGGCGGTGGTGAGCGCCAGGTCGTCGGCGGTGCGCCGGCGGACGGTCTGGGCCTCGGTGTGGTGGCGGCCGGTGTCGTCGCGCAGGCCCGCGACCTCGGCGGTCAGGTTGGCGACCATCGAGACCAGGATGGCCACCTGGCGCTGCATGCCGCTGTCGTCGCGTCTTCCGCCGCCGAGGATCTCCGCCGCCTCCTGGGCGTTGAAGACGCGCGTCGACGGGCCGGTGTAGAGCAGCTCGTTGTTGTGGACGCGGACGATCTCGCCGTGGCTCGTGACGCCGCCGGTCTCGAACCCGCGCCCCTCGTACTGACCGTGATCCCGGTAGTGGTGCATGGCCAGTTCGATGGCAGAGGCGCCGGAGTACTGGCTGCCCCAGGTGCCATTGTTGATGGCATCGCGGACGTCCGGGTTGTTGCTCAGGTAGGCCTGCGCCCGGTCGAGGACCGAGCCGGCCGACACCGAGCCGCTGTTGATGCCGTCGATGATGGGCTGGACGCCCGGCCCGGCACCGCCGCCGCCGCCACCGGCCGCACCCCCAGCGCCTCCGGCCGCCGCCGCCGCGGCCGCGGCCGCGGCCGCCGCCGACCGTGCCGCCTCGGCCGCCTGGAATGCCGCCACGAGCTGGGCGAAGCCCTGTTCGGTCGCCGCCGTCAGCACGCCCATGGCGGTGAGCTGCTGCTGCATCAGCTGGCGCTGGTCGCGCAAAATCGCGGCCTGGTCCTCGGCGACGGCGCCGGCGCGCAGCAGTTCCGCCTGCACCTGGCGCCAGATCTCGTAGTAGGCCTCCGAGGCGCCGAGGTTGGCCAGCGCGACGTCGAGATACTGCTGGCCGAGGCTGGTCATCTCGGCCATGGCGGCTTGCGCGACCTCGGCATCGGGCGAGCGCGAGCGGCCGAGGGCGTCGAGCCACAGGCGGCGCGCCTCCTCCAGCTGCGCCCCCGGCGCCAGCGGCGAGCGGTCGCCGATCTGGTTCCGCGCCCAGGCCTCCCGCAGGCTCGCGGCCGTCGACATCCAGCGGCTTTCGAGCTGCTCCAGCGCCGCGGCCTCCCGGCCGTAGGCGTCCAGCATGCGCTCGCGCACGTCGGTCAGCTCGGCGGCGGCGGCGACCTCGACCGCCACCTCGGCCACGACGCCGCCGAAGCGATCGGCCGCCGCCGTCAGCTCCGCCAGGTCGAGGCCCTCCAGAACCTGGCGCAGCTGGGCGCGGGTCAGGGCCTCGCCGCGGTCGGTACCGATGCCGGCGCGTGTCAGATCGCGCCGGCGGGCGGTGCCGGCGTCGAGCACGTCCTGCAGCTCGTCCACCCATCCCAGGCCGGAGAGACCACGGATCTCGCGGTCGAGGCTTTCGACGATGCCGGCCCGCAGGCGCACCCCGGCGCGCTCCCAGGCCGCCGCCACCTGGTCGGCGCCGTCGGCGGCCGCTTCGGTGGCCAGCGCCATGGCCTTGCGCCAGTCGTTGACCGCCGCCTCGAACGGGCCGGTGACGGCCTCGGGCTCGGCCAGGCGCGTCAACGCGCCGAGGAACGACACGGTCATCTTGTCGGTGCTGACACCCAGCTGCTCGGCCTTGGCCGTGGCGGCCTCGTACTGGTCGACCAGGGTCCGCGTCGCCCCCTCTAGGGCGCCGACCGCATCGGCGGCGTCGAACATGGTGTGGCGACCGCGCACGAACGCGATGTCGGCCGCCAGCTCCTGCAGGTTCGCCGCCGTCGAGTTGCGCACGGCGGTCGCGATGTCCTCGCCGACGCCGGCATAGTCGCCGCCCTTGATGACGCGGAAGATCAGGTCGGCCACGGCCTGGGCCTGGTCCTTGTACTCCGCCACCATGCCGCTCTCGTCGTGGACGGCATAGACGCCCTTGCGCTGGTCGTAGCCGAGGGCGTGGTAGCGGCTGCCGGCGACCACCGCGCCCGGCAGCAACTGCTGCAGGGTCTGGTTGACGGCGGCGGCGATCGGCTCGCCCATGGCCTGCGCCTCGGCAAGGCTCAGGTGCTTGGCGGTCGCGCCGCCGGCGGCGAACGCGCCGGAACCGTCGGCGTTGATGCCGATGGCCATGCTCGGGTTGGCCGGCTTCTTCTTGAACAGGCTGCCGATCAGCGGGCCGGCCACCGCCAGCGCGATGCCCGCCGGGCCGAGCCACGGCGCCATGGCGGCCAGCGCCGGCGACATGGAGGACGCGAGCGCCGCGCCGCTGCCGAGCAGGCCGAGGCCGGACCCGACGCTCGGGTCCTTGGCGAAGTTGTAGGCGGAGAACAGCGTCCCGGCCGCGCCCAAGGCCTGAGTGGCCCCGAACTGAAACGCCGCCGGCGCCGCCGCCGAGGACGTGGTGGAGATCGCTCCGGCGGCGTTGCCGATCCCGCCCGGCACACTGGCGACACCGGCGCCATGGGCCAGTCCACCGGCCGCCGAGGTCATCTGCGTCACGGAGGACACGCCGCCGCCGACCGACAGCCACGGCTTGGTGAAGAAGTCGCCGGAGAACAGGCCGTTGCCGCCCATGCCGGGCAGGCCGAAGCCACCCCCGCCCGCGCCGCCCTCGACGCCCAGCGCCTTGTTGGTGGCCGCTTCCGATAGGCCCAGCGCGCCGCCCACCTGCTGCATGACCGGCACGATGATCGGCTTGGCCAGCGCCTGGTAGGCCAGCTCCGCCAGCATGTCGAAGAACATGTTCTCGAAGCCGTCCATGAGCCGCCTGAAGCCGCCCTCACCCTCGCGGAAGGCATCCTTGAACGCGTCCTTGAAGCCGTCCTCGACCTCGTCGGCCATCGCCTGAAAGGCCCGGCCGATGGGGGTGGCCAGCTCGCGGGCGGCGCGCTCGAGTTCGCGGTTGGCGTCGACGATGGCGCGGACCTGGGCCTCGTAGCCTGCGGCCACGGCGGCGGCGTCCTTGACCCCCTCGGCTTCCAGCTGCCGGCGGATGCGCAGCAGCTCCAGCTGCACTTCCAGCTCGCCTGTCGTATCGCCCTCGTAGGCGAGGCGCAGTTCCAGCTCTTCCCGCTGCTCGCGGAGCCGCTGCGAGATCTCCTCGTGGGCCCGGCCGAGGATGTCGGCCTCGTCGACCACCTCGGCGTAGGCGTCGACCATCCCGGCCAGCATCTCGTCGTACTGGGCGCCGGAGATACGGCCCTGATCGAGCGCCTGGTTGATGAGCGTGAGGCTCGCCTCGAACTCGACCTGGGCGGCGGTCAGCGGGTCGTAGCGCTCGACCAGCGAGGCGATCTGCCGTTCCCACTCCTCGGCGGCCCGCTTGCGGTCCTGGGCGGCGCGTTCGGCCTCGGCGACGGCCTTTCGATCGGCCTCCCGCAGGCGGTCGGTTTCCTCGCGCGCCAGGCGCGCCGCCTCGATCTGCGCGCGCAGCTGGGCGACGGCCTCCGGGGTGGCTCCTTCACCCGCCTGCCGGCGCGCCTGGTTGAGATCCTCCGCCGCCCGCGCTGCCGCCTCGCCGCCGATGCGGTAGGCTTCCAGCACCGCCTGTGCCTCGGCGGCGCCCGTCGTCACGTCCCGCAGGGCCTCGCGGAATGCCGTGCCGGCGCGGGCAGCCGAGAGCAGGGCCTCCTGAGCCGGAGTGAGCTTGTTGTCCAGCTCCGCAACCTGTGCCGCAGTGAGTGCCGCCTGTTCCTTGGCTGCCCGTAGCTCGGCTCCCATACCGGCCACGCCGTCGGCAGCCTCTGCGGCTTGGGTCGCCACCTCACCGCCAGCTGTCGCGGCCAGCTGCCGCAGCTCCAGCTGCAGGCGCTCCACCGCCACCAGGGCGTCGTCGTCGACCACCGACCGCAGACGGGCAGTCAGACCGCTGAACGCGTCACCGTCGCCGGCATCCCGCATGGCCTCGCGCAAAGGGGCGAGCAGGCTGCGGGCGGCGTCCTTGAACCTTTGCGCCGCCTTCTCCGCCGCGGCCTGATCGGCCTCCAGCTGCTTGCGAAGGTCCGCCTGAACCGCATCCTGCTGCGCCGCTGATAGCTCCTGGTAGGACCGCTTCAGCCGCTCGACCTTGCCGACCGCGTCCTCGGTAACGCGGCCCGCAGACTCCTGCGCCCGAGCGTAGCTGTCGGCGGCGCGGCTTGCCGCCTCGCTGGCCTCGCTGCCCGCAATAAGCGCCGGCGCCAGAGCGGCCGCGACCATCAGCACCAGGCCCATGGGACCGGCCAGGGCCGACCAGACACCCGCCATGCGGCCGCCCTGCAGGCTGAGGCCGTAGAACAGGTCGGGCAGGGGCGACAGCATGGACGTGATGTGGCCGCCGGTGGCGACGGCGACGTTACCGATGTCCATGATGTTGCGGGTGACGATCTGGCGGGCCATGGAGGCCTGTCCGGCCGAGACTTCCGAAGCCGCCCCCACCTCGCGGACGGCACCGGCCACGGCACCCGAAAAGCCCTGAAGATCGCCCAGCGCCGCCCGCACGGCGCCGGCGGCCTGGATGCCGGTGCCCTCGGCCGCCTTGGCGGCGTCGGCGGCCGCCTGGGCGACCGCGGCGACGGCGCCGGTGCCCTGCCGCGCATGGGCGACCAGCGCAGTAAGCGCGCCGCTGGCCCTGATCGACATGCGATCGACCTGCTCACCGACGCCGGCGACGCCCGCACCGGCTTGGCCGAGGCCGGCGGCAGCAGCGGCGCCGGCACGCGCGATGCCGGCCAGCCCGGTGGCGGCGGTGGTGATGCCGGTGGAGGCGGTGATGGCCGAACGCCCGGCCTCGGTCATCTGGCGGCCGAGGTCGCGGGCGGTGGTGACCGTGCCGGTCATGGCCTGCTCGGCCTGCCGCAGGCCGGTCTGCAGCTGGGCTGCATCGGCCGTCAGGACAAGCTTGACTTGCAGGTCACCCCTCACCGGTTCCGCTCCCTCTTCGCCTTTTCGGCTGCTCGCTCACGTTGATCCGCCCAGACTTCCAGGGCCGTCGTCTCCAGCACCTGGAGCCGGTCCAGGCAGTCGGCGTCGATCTCGATACCGTGGCGCTTGGCCACCCACTCCACGGCCGGATAGTCGAGGCCCGACCGTCCGCCGTGGGCCACGCGCCACTGGGTCGCGCTGGCGAGGAAGATCCGAAGTGCCGGCCAGTTCTCCGGCCAAGTCGCCACGTGGTCGGTCGCCGCCGCGCGCTCGGCGGCGGCACTTTCCTCCTCCACCAGCTCCGGCGGCGCGCCCCATTCCGCCAGCTCGTCGACCACGTCGGCGGTGGTCTCGGGCGGCGGGGCGCCACCCGCCCAGGCCCGGGCGGCGTCGATCAGTTTTTTCGCACGCCCTCGCCGTTGTGGACGCGGACGTAGCCGGCCGCCATGGCGGTGCGCAGGGGCACGACGTGAGCGCAGATCTTGGCGAGGGCGTCGGCGCTGAAGGGGACGGGCTCGCCGGCCTCGTCCACCAGATCGGGCGCCGTCCAGTCGACCACGGTGGCCTTCAGCACGTCGGCATCGACATTGCGCTGAAGCGCCGCCAAGCGCTCCACCACCGAATCAGAGGCCTTGTTGCCGGCCAGTTCCTGGAACTCGTCGTCGGCGAGGACGCGGTAGGTGACCTTCATCTTGAACTCGCTCATCCCGCCCTTGTCGTTGGGCAGCTTGGCGGAGACGTCGATGGTGGCGCGGCGGTCTTCGGTCAGGATGAACTTCATTGGGTGCTGTCCCTATCGTCAGGAGGATCTGGAAGGTGTCTCAGGCGGGCTTCAGCGCACGATGAGACGCCATTCGTCGTTGCCGCCGTCGGGCTTGAGCGACAGCCCGAGCTGCTGGGTCACGCGCCCCTCGGACTGGCCTTCGCCGACGCTGGTGATCCGCGCCTTGTCGGCGACGAACTCGACGATGTTGCCGGCGGTGGTGCCGTGGACCACCCGCAGCACGTCGCGTTCGCCCGAGACCCACGCGGCCTCGTAGTCCTTGGTCGCCAGGCTGTCCGGCTCGTCGATCGTCACGCTGCCCGTCGAGGCGCGGTTGGTGATGTCGACGCGCTCGTCGTTGACGCGCGGCACGAACTCCACCGCCTGGCCGAGGGCGGCTTCCATGCGCAGCAGCTTGGGGCTGTGGCCATGGAAGGTGAAGGTGGGGGTATTGGCGGGTTCCGCCGGCTTCGGGCGCGGCCAGGTGCTCCAGTCCACCGCCGGCATGGCGACGCCGTCGGTGGGCGCGGCGTAGAGTCCGCGCATCTCGAAGCGCAGCATGGGAACGTTGCTGCGCTCCACCGTCAGCGTCACCGTCCCGCGGGCGCCGAGCAGCGCACGCTGCTTGCCGTCCACCACGTAATAGAGGGCGCCGTCCTCGAACGCTTTCGACACCGGCTCGTAGGTGACGTCGGTGGCGGCGGTGACGGTCTCAGACAGGCCGCACATACGGAGCAGCGCCCCATACGGCGGCGCGGTGCCGGCGGTGCCGGCGCCGACGGCGCGGATGCTGAACTGCAGGCCGACGTTGCGGCCGACGATGTGATCGTCGCCGGCGCCCATGTAGGGCTGCACCGGATCGTCGGCCAGGGTCTGGCCATCGATGGACAGGCCGAAGTCGAAGGCGCGGATGGCCGTGTCCGGCACGGGGTCGGTGCCGTAGGCGCCGGTATTGAGCCCGACCAGAAGGGCCTTGACGCGGTCTTGACGGGGCATGCGCGGTTACTCCTTCTCGGCGGCCGGCAGGGCGGCCTTGGGCGAGGCGGGCGCCTTGTCCTTCTTGGCGGCCTCCGCAGCGGCCGCCTGGGCCTTCTGCTCGGCGGCGGCGCGCAACGCAGGGCCGTCGACCTGCGTCAGCTTCTTGGTCTCGGGGTCGCGGACGTAGCGCCCGCCGGTTCGTTCGACGCTCATGTCGGATCGTCCTCGTAGGTGTCGACGCTGAAGGTTAGGCCCCACCACACGGCGCCCTTCGGGGCTGCGATCAGGCGGCCGCCGGTGTAGATCAGGGCGGAGGCGCCGCCGGCGGGCATCCAGCCGTGCAGGGCGGCGCGGATGTCACGGCGCAGGGCCTCCAGGGCGGAGACGCCGCCGCCGCCGGTGGGGTCGTTGCGGGACGGCAGGCCGAGCAGCACCAGGAGGCTGTGGGCGAGCCGCTGGTCGTGCCCGGTCACATGCGCCGGCGGGCCGGCGCGGTCGCCGGTCGGGCACAGGAAGGCCTGGGGCAGCTTCACCGGCCGGTCGGCGATCTCGGCGATGTCGAGGCTGACCTCGACGCCCCCTTTCAGATCGGGCACCTGGGCCGTGAGGCGGGCGGCGATGGCGGCGTGATCGATCATCGCCCGGCATCCTGCATGGCCAGAAGGAAGGCGTCCTCGACCACCGCCAGGATCTCGGCTTGATCGTCGGCCGACACGCCCAGATAGGGCCGCGCCGGCATGGTGACGGTGTGCGCGGCGACCTGGTGGTTCGAGACGAAGGTGGCCCGGCCGCGCTTGACGAAGGGCGCCGGACGCTCGGCCTGCATGTCAGCGAGGCGGCGGTAGATCGTCTGCACGCGGGCCGCGTGCTGGACGTCACCGCCGAACTGGTGGATCGCCGCATAGACTACATCGCTGCCGACGGCCACGCTGTCGGGGCCGGCCTGCGAGGTGATCGACTGGTACAGGTGGCCGATCTTGTAGAGTGTGCGGCCGCCCGTCTCGGCGGCCCGGCGGGACTTCTGCCACGCCGTGCCGTCCGGGGCCTGCTCGCGCTCCATGCGGACGTGGGTGGAGCGCACCAGGGCCTCGCCGATGGCGGTCATGACGTCGGTCATGTCGACGGCGCGCGCGGCGACGGCCTGCAGAACCGCCAGCGGCAGGTCGCCGTCGACGACTTCGAGGCCGAGGGTGATGTCGGCGCCGGCCATCACAGACCCCGCAGGCTGTCGGGGGTGAACACCACCGGCGCCGCCACATGACGCGGGCCGACACCGGCGCCGCCGCCGGCGGCCGCCGGGAGCGGCAGGGTCAACTGGCCGAGCGCCAGCATGCGCAGCTGGGCACGCGCCACCCGCGCCCGTTCCGTCACCATCTCGTCGGCGCTGGTGTCGTGCAGGCGCCACCGGGCGATGTCGCAGGCGATGTCCACCAGCAGCGTCGGCACGGGCTCGGGGACGGGCACCGCGTACCGCCCCGCCAGCGCCGCGTCGATCTCGGCGTCGGCCGCTGCCAGGGCCGCCGCGAACGCCGGCGCCGTCTCGCCCTCCGGCACCTGGTGCGGGCGGGCGAGATCGTCCAGTTCGTCGGCGCCGAAGCGGTCGATCAGGTCGGCGAGCGTCGCGTAGGCCATGGGACGGCGGGTCCATCAGTCGGGAGGGCCGCCGGGGATGGCGGCCGCTCGGGTCACTTGGGGGCGGGCTTGCGGGCCTTGGTGGGGGTCGGGGCCGGTTCCGGCTGGGGCTCCGGCTCCGGGGTCGGTTCCGGTTGGGGTTCCGGTTCCGGGGTCGGTTCCGGCTCCGCCTGGGGCTCCGGCTTCGCCTGGGGCTCCGGCTTCGCCTGGGGCTCCGGCTTCGCCTGGGGCTCCGGCTCCGCCTGGGGCTCCGGCTCCGGCTCCGGCGGCGGGGGCGCAGGCGGCGGCGGGGGCTCCGGCTCGCGCATACGGCGGCCGGCGCCCAGAGCCTCCAGGCGCTCGGCCTCGGCGGGCTCCATGTCGACGACGGCGCCCGGCCCGTGAAACCGGCCACCGTACTTGGTCGGGCTGGTCACCAGGACGCGCATCAGTGCGCGCCCTGGATCAGGAAGCCGGCGTCGGCGCCGACCAGCTCGACGGAATGCTCGTCGGTGACCGGGTAGAACCAGCTCTTGGCGTTGCGCTCGTCGTAGGGCTTCTCGACGAAGGGATGACCGGCCAGGTGGTAGGTGTAGCCGTAGGACGGCGTCTGCCAGTTGGCGCCCGCCGTCGGCACCCAGGCGAGCACCACGTCGTTGCCCCAGACGTCCGTGAAGGCGTCGTCGTCGCCGGCGTTCTCGGGCAGGAACACGGCCTTGCCGACTTCCAGGCGCTCGACGTCGAAGTAGCGCGCCAGCATGTCGACGGTGATGCTGTCCTTGCCCGTATACTTGAACTGCTCGATCACGGCCGGATGAACCTTCAGGTCCAGGAAGACCTTCGGGCCGATCACCATGGTGTTGGGGTAGCGCCCGGCCGTCGACCGGATGGCTTCCTTGGCGTCGTTGACGTCCTGCACCGGCTTGGAAGCCCCGTCGGACCACTTGTCGGCGCCGGCGAGCACGAGCTTGTGGTTGGCGTCGTAGTTCGCCGGGTTGCGGGCCGCGCCGGCCTGCTGGATCTCCCGGCCGAGCGCCATCACGTCGAGCACCAGGTTGACCGCGCCGGTCGCCAGATCGATGCCCGGCACCCGGCTGGCGTCCTCCATGTGCTCCCAGGCGACCTTGCCTTCCAGGCTGTGCTGCTCCAGGGCGACCGGCTTGCCTTCGTAGCCGAACTGGATGCGCTTGGTGGCACCGCCCGGCGCGCGACGGGTGTTCTGGGCGCGGAAGGCCTCCTTGCCGAACTCCAGCCGGCGGATGCCGCGCTGCGGGATCGGGACGTTGGGGAACAGCGTGTGCCCGACGTGCTCGGCGTTGGTGTAGCCGCGGGCGTGGTTGGACAGGATGGGGTCGATCACCCGCGCCTGCGCCGTGTTCATCTGGCTGTTGGACATGTGAGGCTCCGGATCGGGCGTCAGCGACGCAGGATGGCTTCGATGCGCTGGCCGGCGCCGGTGGCGGCCTGCAGGGCATCGGCGAAGACGTACTCGCCGGCGCCACCGGCGGCGGGCACGGCCCGGCCCTGGGCGTCGGCGATCAGGTCGTCGCCGACGGCGATGGCGGCGCCGGCCTCGACCATGCTGGTGCCGATGGCGTCGACCGCGACCAGCTCGCCGTCGGCGGCGGCGTACTGGGCGGGGCCGAGCACCTTCTGCCCGGCGACCGTGGCCTGGGCACCGTCGAAGCCGACCAGACGGGCGGCGGCGACCGCGCCGGCGGCGCGCAGGGTTTCGGCGTGGATGCTGCGGTTGGGCATGCGCGGGTTCCTTACTTGCGACCCACGGCCTTGACGGCCGTCAGGTAGTCGGTGCCGGGGTTCTGCCGCTGGTACTCGACGGCGCGGGCGTGGACGGCCAGGTCGGCCTGGTCGACCGCCAGGCCGTCGGCGCCGGCGAACTCGACCAGGTCGGCGGCCGCGCCTTCCGGCCCCGCCAGCTCGGCGAACTCGACGATGCGGGGCAGACCGTCGAGGAACTTGGCGAAGGCCTCGCGGCGGGGACGCTTCACGGTCTGGTCGCCCTCGGCGAACTCCACCGTGCCGGCGTCGTCGAGGCCCGCCATGAAGGCCACCAGGAAGCCCTGGTCGCGCGGCAGCACCTTGCCGGCCGCCACCAGGGCGGCGACCGTGGTTTCGGCGTCGGCCCGCGCCTGGCGTTCGGCGAAGGCGGCTTCACGGGTGGCGAGATCCCGCTCGCGCGCGGCGACGTCGTCGGCGGTCGGGGGATTGGCGGCCGCGGGTGCGGCCGGAACCTTCGTGGTCACGGGGGCCTCCTGGGTGTCGGGAGCGGCATAGGCCGGGGTCTGTTCGGCATCGGCGGCGCCTTCCAGCTCGCCGGCGATGCTGGTGATGCGGTCGAGATCCCACTCGTCGACCAGCTTCTTCGTGGCCTCGACGCCGTCGGTCTCGATCATGCGGTCGCGCAGGGCGCCGAGGATGCGACCGATGGAGCGCAGGGCGGCGCTGACGCGCCACAGCGTGGCGGCGCCCTCGGCGAATTCCACGGTCACCACGCCCTCGTCGTCGCCGGCGAACTGCACGGGCGCGAGGCCCTTCACGGCCGGCGCCTTGGCGCCGAGGAAGCCGACGTGCTTCAGGTAGTAGATGCCCGGCTTGGGATTGCCCGGCGCCTTCGGCGACCAGAAGGCGGCGGACACCTTCTTGTAGCGCCCGGCCTGCACCGCTTCCGCGAAAGCCGGGTCCAACTGGTCGAGGTGGGCCGTCATGCGGCCGTCGGCCGCCGCGACCGACGACACCCAGCCGTAGGCCGGATCGTCGGTCTTGGGGTGGCCGATCACCACCGGCGCCTGGTGCAGGGCCGGGTCGTAGCCGTCGGCCGTCGCCTGCAGATCAGCTTCGGCGAACGCCAGCTGCTGCCCGGACATCGCGGTATGCGTGCCGGCGGCGAAAATCTCGATGACGGGGGTGGGGACGGACACGGCCGGTCGCTCCATCGGTGGCGTTGGATGGAGCGAGAATGCCGGGGCCGTCCGGCGGCGGGTCCCTGAAAGGTTTCAGGGGCGGCTCTGTGGGGGATGCGGCACCACACTGGGCCGGGACCGCGAATGCGTCAATACCCCACGCGGGAGGATCGCCGTTGAAGGGGTTTTGAAGGGGGCAGGACGCGCGCAAGCCCCTTCCTGCGTATCGGCGCGCCCCGAAGGGGGTAGAACATCATCCCAGCGGCCTCTACGGCGGCCTCGGTTGCCAGCCCGCCGGCGGGGCGCTAGAATGGTGGTCACGGGGCTCCCATGATCGCGAACCGGCCCTGGTTTCCCAAGCGATCATGGTGGATGCGGTCGAGAGGCGCCCTGACCGCATCCCGCTTCTATCTCCGATACAGCAGGACCCCGGTGCGCTGGCGGTCGAGATACGGGGCGGTGCGGCTCTGGAAGAGTGTGACGCCCCGCCACCCGGCGGCCGTCCACTCGACGGCGGCGTAGAGGCCCGTTCCCTTCTCGTCCTTCGACAGCTTCGGAAGCGTCAACGCCGTCAGGTAGCGCCGCCGCAGGATCGGCCGCCCCTCGTGATCCTCCGCCCAGTCGATCCAGATCTCGTCGGGGTCCTTCAGGGCTTCCGCCAGCACGAGCAGGAACCGGTGGCGCCCCTGGCTGTCGACCTTCCAGGTGCCGTCCCGGCGGCGGAACAGATCGGCGTCGATGCCCACGGCATGCCCGGCCGCGTCGCGGAACAGGGCGCCCCGCTCGACGGTCGCGCCGAACTCGCCCAGGAAGGCGGCGGCATAGTCCTCGGGCGCCAGGTCGTCGGGAAGGATCTTCTCCGGCGCCACCGGCCGGGGCGGCGGCAGCGGCGGCAGATCCTCCGGCCGGGGCAGCGGCGCCGGCGCCGGCGGCAGGGGCTCCTGCAGCTCGCGCGGCACGGCACCCGACAGCCAGCTCCGCCCGGCGTTGTGGCCGAAGCCGGTATCGATGCCGGCGGGCGTCTCCCAGATCTCCTTCGACCCGTCGGCCAGGGTGACGGAACGCGCCTCCATCTCCACCGCCGGCACCTTGTCGGCCGGCGTCGGGGTGAAGCCGAACCGCTTCAGGTCGCGCTCGGTCAGCACCTGGATCGTGCAGCGGCAATACCAGCCGTTGGGCGGGTAGTGCGACGCCCACCACGGATGATCCCACGGCAGCACCAGGCCATGCCAGCCGCGATGCTCGGGGCGCGTCCGATCATCCAGCACGGCCACGTAGCGCAGGTAGAGCACCCGGCCGAGGCGGGCTTCCCGCTCCGCCTGGCGCTCGATCTGCGCCCACCGGCCGGCGGCGCGCGCCATGCGCAGGTTGGTGTCGAAGATCACGCGGGTGCGCCAGGTGCGGCCGCCCTTGTAGGTCCAGCCGTGCTTGGCGACGATGGTGTCGAAGTCGCGCCGGAAGTCGGCCAGCGTCAGCCCGTCGTCGAGCATGCGCTGGATGCTGGCGTGGAAGTCGGCGACCAGGGTGTCGGAGTTGGCGCCGGCCACCACGAACGAGCGCGCGTGGGCACCCTCCCTCAGATCCGTCCAGGCGCGCGACGGCAGGCGGATCTTCTGACGCAGGTACTCCTGCGCCTCGACGAAGGGCACGCCGCCGTCAGGCATCGGCCGCCTCCGCCGCCCCGTCGAGGTGGGCGAGGATCATGGCTTGCCCGAGGATCTCGGCCAGCTGGTCCGTCGGCAGGTTCGGCGCGAGCTGAAGCAACCGCGCCGGCAGGTGGTCGAGGCTCTCCAGGTCGGAGGCGAACACCAGGGCGCGCACCTTGGCGACCAGGCCGTCCATCACCGACGCGGCCAGCGTCTCCACCTGGTCGACCAGATCGTCGACGGCATCGCGCGGCGCCTCGGCGAACTCCGCCGGCGCGTCGGCCGCCGGCGTCTGGCCGAGTGCCGGGGGAACCGGCGCCGGCTGCGCCTCCCACTCGCCACCGTAGACTTCGGCGACGTGGCGGGCGGTCGGCCGCAGGCCCGACATCCGGGCGACCGCCGCTTCGCGCTGGGCGCGCTGCGTCAGGTCTTCCTCCGCCTCCAGCTGGCGCCACACCCGCGGCGGCGCGGCGGTGGGGTAGTTCCAGCCGCACAGCCAGCGCACGGGGCCGACGTTGAAGGACTGGTGAAGGAGGTCCGCATCGGCCTTCACGATGGCGTCGCCGGTGTCCTGGTGAACCTTCGCCTGGGCGAGGCTGGACCCGTCGTCGGTGGTCATGGTCTGGCCGGCGACGATCTTGGCGATGGCGCCGTCCCAGTAGCGCATCCACCGCTCGTGGTCGCCGCCGCTGGACCGCACCGCCTCCAGCAGCTCCGCCTTGAAGCCCTCGGGCAGCGCGATGGCGGTCGAGCCGTGGACGGCCATCAGCGACGACAGCAGCGCCTGGACGTCGCTGTCGGGTGATCCGGGCGGATGGTGGCCGAGAACGGTCGGCATGCCGAACTTCTCCAGCGCGATGGCCCAGAACCGGGCGCCGTTCCGCTTCAGGAAGACCGGCCACCACAGATGGTGCCCCAGGCCGACGCCATGGGGGTCGTCGTCGTTGTCGCCGTCGGCCTTCACCACCCAGAACTTCGCCGGCGGCACCGGCTCGCCCTTCCAGTCGGCGAGGTGGCGGCGCAGGCGCAGGGTGCCGTCGCGGTCGAAGCCGAAGCGCTCCTGGCGGCGGACGCGGATGTCGGCCAGGGCGATGCGGCCGCCGTCGCGCTCGTAGATCAACTCGGCCACGGCGAAGCCGAAGAACTGGGCATGCGCCATCTTGGCGCAGACGGCGTCCCATCGCAGGCCGTTGAGGGTGTCGCGCAACCAGTCGGCCGCCTCCTTGTCGACGGCGGCGTCACCACCCGGCTCGACCACCCACTCGGCGGCCGTCATGGCCTGGACCCGCTGCTGCCAGACCGCCTTGACCTGGTGGTCGCGCAAGAGGCCCCGGTACAGCGCCAGGTCGCCGCCGATGCTCTCCAGCACCGGGTCGGGCGTGCCGCGGATCTCGCCGACGTAGCCGTCCCACAGGTAAACGTCCCGGCTCGCCGCCACTTCCTTCAGCAGGGGCTTCACGACCTTTTCACCCATGTCAGTAGTCCCTCAGGTTCAGGCTGCTCGGGGCCGTGGCGAAGCCGGCGCCGTGCATCTGCGCCGGTGCGGCGCGGGTCGGCTCCAGGGTCGCGCTGGCGCGGCGGCCGCCGACGACGATCCCGCCGCCGTCCACCAGCGCGGCACTGGCCACGGCGCCGGCCCACAGCATCTCCAGCGCGTCCGGCCCGTCGTCGTGATCGGCCTGCGGCCACCCCTGCAACTGCGCCAGCAGCGTGGTCTGGCTCGGATGGAAGCGGATCATGCCGGCGTCGATGGGCGGTTGCAGGCTCTCGATGCGAAGGTCCTTGTCGGTGCTGTTGAGCACCGCGCGGCACGGCATGTTGATGCCGGCGCGGGCGGCCGCCGCCATCAGCTCGGTGCGCAGGAAGTCCTGGAACTGGACGCTCTCGACGAACCACAGCACGCAGCGGTACTGGCGCTGCAGGGCGATGGCGTCGGCGATGATGACGTTGGGCGGCCGCCGGCGGATCGACGCCTCGACCACGTCGAGCCGCGGCGCCTGCCGGTCGAAGGCCCCGATCAGCAGGGCGCTCGGGTCGCTGCGGCTCTTGTTGTTCTTGCCGAGGGACGGGTCGAGCGCCCCGAAGTAGACGAGGCGCGGCTGAAGCTGGACCCAGTAGGTGACGGCCGTGAAGGTCGCGTCGGTGGCCAGCGGGTTGTTCTGATACTCGCTGTTGAACGCGCTGGTGCCGACGCGCATGCGGATCAGCATCAGGCGCTTGAGCGTCTGCACGGCCGGCCACAGCACCTCGGCCCCGCGCTCCATCTCGTCGCGGTTGGCCAGATAGAACTCTTCCGCCGCCGCCGCGCCGCCGGCCTCGGTGTTGCGGTAGACCTCTTCCCACTGCTCCCACAGGTCCATGCGGTCGGGCCAGCGGATGATCGCCTGGAAGCGGGTGGACTGCCACGTCGGGTCCTTCAGCTTCCGGGCCAGCACGCTGTCGAGGTGCAGGACCGTGCCGACGTAGACGATGTCCATGGAGCCGTCGGGCGGGCCGAGCGGCTCGACGGTCTTGTTGATCCAGTCGTCGAGCTTCTGGCGCTGTTCCGGTGACCGGACGTTCTCGTCGTTCTCCAGGTCGTCGAGGATGACCAGGTCAGGGCGCTGCGCCCCGTGGCGAAAGCCGCGCAGGCGCTTGCGGGCGCCGCCGCACTGGACCTTGCAGCCGGTGCGGGTGACGATAACCCCGACCTGCCAGACGGCGCCTTGCCCCGTCTCCGCCGGGAAGTCCACCGCCAGGCGCGGGTTGTCGGTCAGTTCGGTCTTGATGCCTTCCAGCATCATGGCCGCGACCTCGATGGCGTCGGACAGGATCACCGGATAGCGGCGCCGGCGGGTCAGGATGCACCACAGCGGGAACAGCTCGGTCAGGTACGTCGACTTCGCGTTGCCGCGCGGCGCGGCGACGGCATCGCGGGCGCCGCCGCCGGCTTCCGTGATCTCGTGGCAGCGCGCGAAGATCCAGCGATGGAAGGTCGAGTACTCGGCCCGGCCGCGGTGCGGGAAGTAGGTCCGGCAGAAGTAGCCGAAGTCGTCGCCGGCCCGGCGACGGCGGGCGGCGATGCTGGCCGCGTCGGCCGGGAAGTCGTCGCCGAGCACGTCGGCCTGGGCGATCTGGTCGCGCAGCGACTGGGCCAGGAGGCGCGCCTCTTCGAGGAATTCCTCGGTCCCGAAGCGGCCCTTTCGCTTCCACCGGGGAATACCGCCGGCCTTCATGCTCCGTACTTCTCGCTCAATGCCGCCGCGAACGGCTCGACCACATCTGCGAACGCCGTCGCGAGGGCGGGATAGTTGGCTCGCAGGAAGTCCACCAGGAAGTGAAGCACTTCAATGGCGACGGCGTGACGCGCAACGTCTGGAGCCGCGCGGGAAACGGCGTTCGTGATCTTGGTGAAGCTGTCGCCAAGCAGCGCCATGGCCTTCACCCGGTCCAGCGGCGACACGTCGGTGGCGGCGTTCAGGCCGTCCAGGGCGGCCTGGTGCAGGGTCAGGTAGTCCGTCAGCACCAACTGGGCGATATTGTTGGCGCCGCTGTGAGAGATGGCACTCGCGGCGCGGATCTTGTCCCAGTCGTCACCGGCCGCCGCAGCCTGGCTCTTCCACCGGCGGGCGGTCGGCAGCGACACGCCGTGACGCTCTGCCGCCGCCTCCAGGCCCAGGCGGTCGGCGATGTAGCTGCGGCGCACCGCCGCCTTGGTTTCGGGCGTGTGCGCCATCACACGCCCCGCAGCCGGTCGCCGGCAAGCCGGGCCGCCGCCGTCAGAGCGGAGGCACCGAGCGACGGCCGTTTGACACCCTCCACCACCTTCCGGCCGGCGGCCACGTCGGCGGCGTCGGGCAGCACCGGCCACCATGCGGCGGCGGTGCCGTCGACCAGGCCATGCTGCCGCAGCCACGACGTGGCGGCGTCGATGTCCTCCATGCTCGCGGCGATGTGGACGCGCCGCATGGCGTCCTGCAGCCAGGCCGAGGACGGCAGCGGCATCACGCCGGGCACCTGGCGCCGCCCGAGAGCGACGTCGGCGCCGGCGGCGGTCAGCGCAACGCCCGGCACCGCCGCGCCCAGGTCGGCGACGGCAAGGCCCTGGTCGGCCAGCCAGCCGGCGGCCGTCGCCACCTGATCGCGGGTGACCGGGTGACCGCGGCCCTCGACGAGGTCCTGCAGGATGGCGAGGTTGCCGATGCCCTCGGGTAGTGTCGCGAGCGTCCACACGATCAACAGCCGCGTGATCTCCTCCCGCGGCCGCTCCGTCAGGCAGCGCAGGATCACCAGGCGGTGATGCTGCGCGATGCGCTCCAGGATCTCCGTCATCGTCCCCGCTCCACGTGGTGCTTGATCAGCATGTTGAGGTTCTCGGCCACGCCGGCGACGGCGGCGCCCATGCCCTGGACGGTGGCGCGCAGCTCCTTCACGTCGCCCCCGACCGCCGCGAGCGTCCGCTGAAGCTCGGCCATCTCCGCATGGGTGGCGGTGCGGCCCAGGGCCTCGCGCACGTTCTCGACGTCGTCGCGCACCTCGGCCACTTCGGCGCGGACTGCCTTGACGCTTTCCTCGGCCCGGTCGGCCGTCGCCTTCTGGGCCTTCGACAGTTCCGCCCGCAGCGCTTCCAGATCCCCGCGCGACACGAACGTGTGGCGCAGCGACCACATGACCCACAGCCCGAAGAGGTTCATCACGGCGAAGCCGGCCGGCCAGAACTTGAGAAGGGTGTCGATCACGGCGGGCTCCGGACGTCATGGGCGCAGGCGGCGCACAGGGTGGTGTGAGGCAGGGTCGCGCGGCGGCGGGGCTCAATGTCGCCGCTGCACCGACGGCAGGGGCCGTCTGCGACGGGCGGGGCGGGCGTGGCGGCGCGGCGGGTCAGGATCGCCGTGCGCTCACGCTCGGTCAGCGCCGCCGCCTCGTCGGCGAAGTCAGCCATCGCCTTCGATGCGGGCGGTCAGGGCGGTGGACAGGGCGTCCAGTTCGGCCCACTCCTGCGGCGTCGGGTCACGCCCTTCGGCGGCCATGCGCTCGACCAGGCGCTTGCCGCTCTGGGCGGCGGCGACGCCGGCGGCGGCCGCCTCGGCGATGCGCAGGCCGAGGGTGAGGTAGGCGAGAGCGGTCATGACGGCGTCCCTCTGGTCAGCTGGTGGAACTGGTCGACGGCCTCGACGGCGGCGGCGATCAGCGCCGGCACCGTGGCGGGGTCGCCGCCGCGCACCGCCGCCTCGGCGGCATCCACGGCCGCCACGGCGACGGCGTTGGCGGTGCGGATCGCCGTGACCACCAGGGGCGGCGTCTGCGGGCTCTCGACCATGGTCGCCGCCACCGTCTGCACCGCCACGAGGTCCGACTTGATGGCGTAGACCTGCTGCTGCGGCGTCTCGGTCTCGACCTTGCTCGCACAGGCGACCGGGCCGGTGACGGCCAGGGCACCGAACAGGAAGGCCAGCAGGAACAGCCGCGCGATCCCGCCGCCGGGGTCGCCGCCGCCGGAAGACAGCAGGCGCAGCGGGCGCTCGGCGCGCCAGCGGCCGTAGATCGCGAAGGCGGCGCCGCCGATGGTCATGATCTGGAACACCAGGTCGACGACCTCGCCCTGAAGCGCGGGCGACAGGCCGTGGCCGTAACGGTCCAACAGGCTGGACAGCAGGGACACCAGCACGCCGATGATGGTGCGGCTGGCCAGCGGGGATTTGGGCAGGGAAGCGGTCATGGCGCGCCTCACGGAATGTCGTTGAAGAAGAGATGCCGGCCGATAGCGACCACATGCTGCCGGCCGCGCGCCCACTTCGGGATCGGCGTGTTCATGGCGTAGTAGTGGTCGCTGCCCTGGGTGATGTCGCCATAGCCGGCTTCGCCGTTCACGACGGCGCAGGCCACCAGCATCGCCCGCCGGAAGTGGCGGTCGGACAGGTCCACGGCGAGCAGCTTGGGCAGGTTGGGATCGCCGGCGTTCCAGCACGAGAACTGCCACTCCTTGCGGCAGACAGCCGCAATGGTGTGGTCGTCGAAGCCGGGGACGCTCTTGCCGTACCACCGGCGGCGGCGGCGGCGCTCGCAGATGACGTGCGCGACGGCCATCATGCCGGGGATGCCTTCACCCCGCGCTTCGGCCCACAGCGTGCGGGCCATGATGTCGAGGTCGGCGGCGGTCGCCAGGATGGGCGTGGACACGGCGGAACCCTCACCGGAGGTGGTAACTCCGGGGAAGGTACGGTTTCAGGCGCCCTTCAAGGCCCCTGAAAGGTTTCAGGGGGAGACGCTACAGGCCGGGGAACAGATCGAGCTGGGGCGTCGCGATCTCGCCGTCGCGCCGCGCGCGCGCCAGGTCGAGATAGGCCGTCCGCTCGGTCACGCCGAGACGCCGGGCGGCGTCACGCACCGTAACGCCGGCTTCGATCAGAGACAACAGCCGTCGACGGCGGACCTTCAGGGCGGCGTGCGTCATGCGCGGCACCGTGACCTCGATCTCGCCGCCGGCGCCGTCGCCACGCCAGATCCGCCAGACGCGCGCGGCATCGTCCTGGCCCAGCTCGCGGACCAGGATGCACTTCGCGGTCAGCCGCACGGGGACCGTGACCGTGTTCCCGCCCAGACGGCCGACCACACGCCACATCAGCTCCTCGTCGCCGCCTTCCAGGAGGCGCACGCAGGGCTCGGGCAGGTAGCCGTAGGTCTGGCGGTAGCTGACGGTCATGGCTGCGCCCGCACCAGCTTGCCCAGCTCGCCGACCAGCCGGTTCCATTCGTCGGTGCCCATGAAGGCCAGGCCCGGCACGCCGATCAGCTGGTAGGCGACCGCGGCGAGGTCGAGGCCGACGAACCGGCCCCGCAGCTTCAGCTTGCGCACCTGCGCCAGCGCCACGCACTTCGCCGGGTTGACGGCATCGTCCCACAGGACGCCGTCGCGGGCCGCCCACTTCTTCAGCGCCTCGATCACCTGCCACGTCTGCGCCGGCGTCAGCCACTGCAACGCCTCGACCTTGGTCTGCCGGCGCACGAACGAGGCCAGGGCGTCCTCCGACGGCTCCTGCACGACCCCGAGGTTCCACAGGGACAGCCACAGGGCGCGGATCTTGCGGCCCTCCGGGTTCTCGGCCGGGCGCCGCGTGCCGGCGCGCTTCGGCCGTGCGGCCTCACCCTTGAAGCCGCAGGCCTTCATGTGCTCCAGCAGGTCCACCAGCTGACGGTCGGTCAGCTGCGAGCCCGAGCGCACGCCGTAGCGCGCCTCCAGGGTGTCGCGGTAGGTGTCGTCGTCCCAACCCAGCGTCTTGCGGCCGATGGCCACCTTGGCGAGAGCGGCGCGCCGCTGGGGGGCGACGGGCGTGCGGGCGGACTTGGTCATGATCGCGTGTCCTTTCGGGGGCGCTGGTGGTCGGCGCAATCCCATTCGCCGGGCCGTCCCTTGGCGCCTGGCGCGAAGTAGGGCGTGAAGCTCTTGCCCCGGCCGTGGTTCGGTCCTCGGGCGCAGGTGCGGCAGTAGGTCCAGGGCCAGGTCTTGCCGGTCGCCGCCTCGGCGTAGGCGCACCGCGTGCCGGCGCTTGCCCCATCAGTCGGTGCAGGCACGGCCGATCACCACGTTGTTGTCGCCCGTGATGCGCAGCGTGTAGCGGCAGTCCCACAGCAGGACGGTGACGATGAAGGTGGCCACCAGCCAGCCGCCGACCCCGAGCTGGCCGAGGTAGCAGGCAGCGGTCGCCATGGTCACAGCCCCTTCCACGGGTCGTCGTAGAGCGCGATCTCCAGGTCGCTTAGGCGCTCCCACCGCATCCAGGCGGCGTGCCGGGCTTCGCGCGCCTTCTCGGCCGCCAGCTGCAGCTGGAGGCGCTTGGAGGTCGACAAGCCCTCCTTCGCGCCATAAGCCGCATCAAAGGCATCGCGCTCGGCGACGGTCAGCCGTTCGTGTTCCGCCCACGCCTCATCGATGTCGCGTTTCACACGCGCCTGCCGGATCTCGCGCACGTACGTCTCCAGGCCCCCGACCTGGAAGAGCGAACCGCCGAGCTTCAGGCAGAGCTGCACCAGCTGATCCTTGGTCAGCTTCGCCAGGCGCTTTTCCAGGTCGCCCTGGGTCGGGAGCGCGCGGACCACCCTCTGGCTCCCCATCACTCCCTCCCGATCAGGCCGGCGGTGCCGCCGGCGAGGCCGTTGCGGATCTCCACCTCGCCCCCGGCCACGTACCCGGCCGCCGCCGCCCGCATGTGCCTCGTCGAGGGCTTCTTCGTTCCGTCCGCTTCAAGCCCGGTGTAGAGCGTCGCGAGGTAGGTCTTGGCGGCAGCGATGCGGGCCGGGTCGGGCCGGTCGAAGTGCTGCGCCAGGGTCCGCTCCAGCCGCATCGCCATGCCGGCGCGGAAGGCCTCGCAGGCCCGCCGGCGGGACCCGCCCGCCTTTTTGCGCTTGTACTCGCGGCTGTCCTGGTAGCGCCGGACGGCCGCCTCGATATGGCGATGCAGGTAGGTGTGCAGGTACACGGCGATGGTCGGCCCCGGCTGCTCGCCGACGTAGGCGCGCCGGGACTGGATGCCGACCTCGCGCACGCTGACGCAGCCGGTGTAGTGGGCCAGCACCGACCACAGACGGTCTACCGCCGTCGGGCGGGCCGTCGACGGCGCCCGGTCGACGTCCATCACCAGGTCCTCGCGCGACAGGCCGTGCTCGCTCATGAGGCGGGCAGCCATGGCGGCGGCCGCTTCCGCCTCGGCATCGGTGCAGCCGCGGTCGGTGGTCTTGCCCAGCAGCGCCTGGATGCGCCGCTTGATCGTGTCCTTGTCGGCCATCAGGCCCTCCGTCAGAAGAGAGAAAGCTGCCCGCGCGGCGGCGGGGGCGGGAGCTGGCTGGTCCGCTCGCGCCAGTCCTCGGGGTCGGGACGTCCCAGATCGCTGGCGCGAGGCTCGACCACCGCCACCTCCACCGGCGGCGCCGGCGGATCGTCGGCCGACAGCAGGGCCAGCCCGATCGTCCCCAGCTCGTCGCCGCGGGCGCTGGCCAGGATCTCGCCCGAGGCCCGGTCGCGGATCTCCAGCACCGGTTCCATGCCCCGGCCGAACCGGATGCGCGGCACCGGCCACTCGGCGCGGACGTGGCTGGCGACGGTGGTCCGGTGGGTGATCCAGACGATGTCGTCGACCAGCTCGACGGCGCCCGGCTGCTCGGCATGCCAGCGGTCGAGCACGTCGACGGGCGTCACGGGCTCGCCGGCGTCCTGGTGATGGAGGCAGAGCCACAGGCCCCACCGGAGCAGCGCGTCGGTGTGCGGCATGCTCACAGCCTCGGCTCTTCCAGGCGGCGGTCGGCGCCGAGGTTCTTGTTGTAGGCGCGGGTCAGCCGCATCTGCAGGGCGATCTCAGTCTTGCCGCGGAAGCTCTTGGCCGCGATCCGCGCCTCGTCGATTTCGTCGTCGAGGTCCAGATCGGCCAGGATGCGCACCAGGCGTTCCTGCTCGACCTTGCCGGGGTTCATGGCGTGCAACCGCGTCAGGGCCTTGATCGTCGCCGACCGGAAGGCGTTCTCGGCTTCGCCCTGTGCCGTCACCAGGGCGCGCAGGCCCTGGCGGAGGCTCTCTTCGTCCAGGGCCATGCAGGCTTCAATGGCGGCCAGGGCCACCGTGTGGCCCGGCTTCTGGCGTCCGGTGCCGACACGGGAAATCACCACCCCGCAGGCGTCGCACAGCTCCTTGATGGCGACGGCCTGCGGCACGCCGGCGGCATGATCGGCCCAGAAGATGTTGACCCGCGTGACACCGATGCGGTCCTTGTTCACGCCCTTGAACGCCACGGCCTGCGCCGCGAGGTCCGGTGCGTCCACGATGATGCAGGGCACCTCGGGCAGCTTCAGCAGGCGGGCCGTCTCCAGACGGTGCTGACCGTCGAAGACGGCGTGATCGCCGATGCGGTCCCCCTCGCTCACGAGCAGGACGCCGAACTTCTGCCACGCGAAGGCGGCCGCCATCTTGCGGATGCGCTTCCAGCCGTCCTTGGTGATGCTCCGCTGGTAGCGTTCGTCGACGACCAGCGTATCCGTCGGCAGCCATGCGAAGCGCGGCGGCGTGCCGTAGGTGGTCGAGGGGGTGTCGGTCATGGCTCTAGTCCCTCCCTCAGTGAAGCCGGCCGCGGGCGGACGGTGCCGGAGGCGGCGGTGCAGGGGTGCCGGGGATCGCGGTTTCCGCCAGATGCTCGACCATCAACTGGCCACCGGCTCGCAGGACGACGTGGGCGATCTTCGCGCCGTCCCAGCCGGCCTTGCGCCCGGCCTTGACGACGGCGGCGAGCAGCAGGCCGATGGTGTCGTCCTCGGTGCCGACGACCTTCGCTTCGGCCGCGACCTGAGCGGCATGGTCCGCCACCCGACAGGCCGGGCAGCCGCAGGTGACCCGGTCAGCCATTGGTGGCCTCCGGCGCGGAGATGGAGATGTCGACGCGGCTGCCCGGCATGACCCGGATCGTCGCGACGTACACGACGCCGGTCTTTTCCTGCTCCACTTCGAGGCGAGCGCCCCCACAGGGCAGCGCGGTCTTCGCCTTGATCGGCCCCTGCAGGCCGGGCGGAACGAAGACGATGTCGCCGACGGGCGGGAACTCCAGCGGCTTACCCATGGTCGACCTCCCCGCTCTCGCCGCCGGCGCCGTCCAGGTGGGACGTGACCATGCCCTCGGGCACCTCGGCGCTGGCGAGGTCGATGGCGATGGTGGCCCACCCTTGGGCGCCGCTCGGGCGATGTTGCAGGCGGATGTACGTCTTCGAGCCGACGACGCGGATGCTCTCGCGCAGAGCCTCCATGGCGCGCTGCCACAGCGGGTCCTGGATCTCGACCCGCAGCAGGCGGAACACCGCCTCGCGGCTGACCGTACCGGTCTTGTCGGTGCGGAAGGCCTCGGTCACCAGCGCCTGCAGCTCGGGCCGGGCGTCGACGCTCCAGGTGCGCAGGCAGTCGTCGATCATGTCCTTGGCGACCTGCAGGCCCGGCCCGAAGTCGAGCTGGTCGTTGATGCGGACCTGCACGCGCATGGTGCCGTCGTAGGTGGAGAGGGTGACGTTGCCCTTGCCGTCCAGGCCGCGCGGCCGGTGGCCGTACTTGTCGGCGACCAGGTCGAGGTGGGTCGCCACGTCCTCGAACGTGTGGCCCTTGAACCGGCCGATCTGCGCGGCGAGGTCCTGGGCGAAGCCGATGATGGTCCGAACGGTCTGGTCCTCCAGGCGCTCGTGATCCTTCACCATGCTCTCGGGCACGAGGCGCCCCTTGGCGTCCTTCATGTAACCGGCGGGGAGGTCGGTGGTGGTGGTCATGCTGTCCTCGGTCAGGTGGTGGGGGTGATGGTCTTGGCGCGCGGGTCGCTGGCGGCGCCGGAAAGGGCGAGCCGCTCCGCGTGGGGCAGCGGCGCCGGCGGCGGCCGCAGGACCGTCAGCAGGCGGCCGAGCAGGAGGTGACGCAGGGTCATCGCGGGTCTCCAGGTCGGGGTGTGGCGGGGGTGAAGTATTTGCAGGCGTCCGTGGTCGCCGGGACCGGTTGGCAGGCCTCGGGCCGCAGCCCGGCCATGCGGGCGGCTTCCTGGCAGGTGTACTTCGTCCTGCCGTCGAAACGACGGTGGCCGCAGTCGCCGCAGGTCTTGCCAGTAGGGCCGCCGCCGGGGACATGAGCGAAGCGGGTCTTGGGCGGCTTGATCGGGGGGCGGCGGCTCATGACGGCCTCGCCGTGGCGATCAGGGCATGGGCGAGCAGCAGGAGCTGGGACTGCACGGGCATGGCGACGGACGCCCCGCCGATCACCAACTGCGCCAGCTCGAAGGCCTGGCCGACGGGAACGTCGGTGACCATCAGGCGGTCCTCGGTCTCGCCGGTCTCGATGGAGAGGCACACGATGCCGCCCTCGTCGAGGCTGACCCCACACCACACCTTTCCGCCACGGGCCGCACCGCGCGTGGTGACGATGGTCCCCCACCGCCCGTCGGGCAGGTGATGCCGCTCGCCGATCCGCGGCGGCTTCATGCCGCACCCCCTGCCGCGCTGCGGCGCTCCGACCGTTCGGCGGTGCCGGCCGCCAGCTCCAGGAAGTCGGCGAACTGCTGGAGTTCGATCGGCGTCATGGCCTCCCACGGGTCCATGTCGGCCAGCGTGCGGAGGCCCGCCGCCGTCTCGCGCAGGCGGTCGGCCACCGTCGCGCAGGGCGCCATGGATGCGAGGTAGTCCAGCTGGTCGGCCAGCACGCGCTGCGCCGTCGAATGCTGGTGCCGCTGGATGCGCACATCCCGTGCAAGGTTTCGCAAGCGGTCGCTGAACATGCCTTCACTCCCCGTTGAAGGGGCAGCTGCGGCAGGCGTCGTACATCTGCCTGCGCAAGCTGCTGGTGGTCTCGAAGGTCTTGGCGCGCTCGCGCCATTCCATGCACTGCACGAGGGCCATGGTGCCCAGTTCCGGGCAGGCCACCTCGGCGGCCATCAGTGTCGCCCGCACGGCCTGCTCGACCTTGCCGAGGTCCCCGTTGTACCGGTTGCCGATGACGTAGCTGAGGGTCGCGGCCGAGTACCCGACCGTGCGCGCCACCTTCTGCTGGCTGGCCTGGTCGCACCGCTCGGCCAGCACCGCCACCCAGTCGGGCAGATCGGGCCAGGCGGCGGCGGCCTTGTCGCGATGGCTCATGACGCGCCTCCCTCGACCTCGGCGGTGCCGACGTGGCGCCGCAGGTTGGGGTCCCACACCGCCTTGATGCGCTGGATCTGCGGCGCCAGCGGCCCGGTGCGCATGTTCGGCAGGAGGCGGTAGACCGTGCGGCCGCCGGTGGTCTTGCCGGGCGTGACGACGGCGAGGTACCCGGCCCGGTGCAGCGCCCGGAGGTATCGGCGCGCCGTCTCCACCGCCACCGGGTCCTCTTCGGTGCTGGCGGTGACGGCCAGGTCGTCGGCCGAGAAGCCTCCGGCGCCGGCCATCTTCATCACCCGCCACATCTGCTCCTGCCCCAGGGCAGGCTTGCGCAGGGTGCCGTCCCGCCGCACCGACGGAGCGTCGGGCTGATCGCGCCGCAGCTCGTAGACGGTATGATCGCCGTCCTTTCCGACGGGCTCGACGAAGCCGGCGCGCTCCAGGCCCTTCAGGTAGCCGCGGATGGTTTCGCGGTGGACGTTGCACCGCTGGTCGACGTCGGCCAGCCGGAACCGCCGCAGCTCGCGCATGATGTCCCAGAAGCCCTGTTGGCCGCGCGGCACTCGCACCGACAGCTTGGCCTCTTCATCCACCGGACGGCGCCCCATCAGCCGACCCTCCGGGCCGGCGTCTGGCCGGTGTAGAAGCCCCGGTCACCCCAGGCCGCCTCGTCGACCGCACCCCACCCGTTCACCGCAGCCTCGGCGGCGATGTTGTAGAGGTTGACCACCATACGCCGGGGCCGCCCGCCGCTGGCCTTGACCAGGGCGGCCATCAGGCCGGCGGAGATCTCCACGTCGGCGTGGAACAGCTGGGCGAGGACGTGGGCGTCGTCGACGCTGGCGGGCTGGGCCGGCTGCCACACGAGAACCCGGTTGTGGGTCCGCTCGGACGCACGGGCGATCATGTCGGGCAGGCCCTCTTCGCCGATCAGGGCGATCGGCGCGCCGGACTGGTCGTGCAGTTCGCGGATGGCTTCGATGTAGCCCCGCTTCACGATCTGGTCGCCCTCGTCGACGATCAGCGGCCGGCCGGTCATGGCCAGCGCCGAGATCGCCTCCTCCATCATGTCGGCAGCGGTGCCGCGCGGCTTGCGCCCCATCTCGATCAGCAGCGACCGCAGGAACTTCAGCTTCGTCCAGCTCTCGCCGCACTCCAGGTAGAAGGCGCGCCGCTTGTTGGCGCCGTAGCGGGCCGACCAGGTCTTTCCGTAGCCCGAGAAGCCGTGGAACACGCCGATGCCGGGCAGGTGCGCCGGCCGTTCGATCAGGCGCGTCAGCATGTCGGCGAACAGCGCGACGTTGGTCAGCGGCGCGATGGTGCCACCACTGGCGGCGGGGGCATTGACGGTAAGGGAGGTCTGGGTCATAACGGTCCTCTGGAAGGTACTAGTCACCTCGCGGCCGGGCTCGACCCCCGGCCGCATCCTTTTCGGGTCACGCCGTTTCCGCGACGTAGGCCCCGCCGAAGTCCTGGTGCAGTTCCTGCTGCACCCGGAACTCCGACTGCTTCTGGTAGCGCTCCAGCCACTGAAGATCCGCGGCATCCACCGGCCGGCCGGCCTCGCGCGCGGCCTGCACGGCCAGCGCCTTGCGGTATCGTTCCTTCGGGGTCTGCGGCTGGGTCGGCGTCGGCGCCGGGGCGGACATTTCCGCCTTCAGGCGCTCCACCGACTGGCTGATCATCAGCCGGTCCTGGGGTGCCGGCTCGGGCGCCGGCCGCGTGCCGCCATGGCGGGTCGGCAGGGCGGCCAGGGCCTCTTCACGGTGGCGATCCAGCAGCTTGATCTGGCCCTGGGCGCGCTTGACAGCGGCGTGCTCCAGCTTGCTCTCCGGCATTTCGGGGATGACGTTGCCGTCGCGCTCCGCGACCGCCAGCAGGCGGCCATCGTCAAGCGTCCGCACCCACACCCGGCTGCCATCGTGGATGTCGTAGCCGACCCGAACCCTCTCGCCGTGCCAGTCCTCCAAGGCGGTCGCGTAGTACCGGCCCCAGGGCAGGCTCACCTCACAGCGGGTGACCGTCCGTTCCTCGTAGGGGCGGAACAGGTCTTCCAGCACCGTCTCGGGCAGCGTGTGCGGCTGCCACCCCTCGTCCAGATGCTTCTGCCACGCCTCGTCGGGGCTCATGTGCCGCAGCTTGCCGGTGATCGGATCGGTGATGCGAGGCAGCGCGCTGTGCGGCCGGGCGTTGTAGGCGTCCACCGTTTCCTGGCACCACGCCATGAAGGTCTCCCACGGCATCAGCCAGTCGCTTGCGCCGTTCTCGCGGATGGCCTTGGTGATCCGGCGGTCGATGCGGATCAGGGCCTCGCGGTCCATGTCGCGGCCGCGATAGGTGACGATTCGGCGGGCCGCCCGCTTCCACATCGCCTGCAGGCGCTCGATCTTGCCGCGCGCCTGGGCGCGGCCGGGCGTCGCCGTCTCATGGGTGATGCCGAGGCGCGCCAGGTGCCCCAGCACCTCGCCGCCCATGACGTTGGCGACGAAGCCCGACCCGTTGTCGGTGTAGAAGATGTCGAAAAGGCCGTGGGTGCTGACCGTGCAGCGGAGGGCGTCGAGGGTGACGTGGCTGGCTTCCGCTATGCCGGTGGACCACCCGACGATCCGGCGCGTGGCGCTGTCGAGCATGGTGACCACCTCTGGCGTGAACGGCCGGCCGTGCTTCGGGTGGGCCACGCCCTGCTTGAGGTTGTGGCCGTCCGCGCTGACCACCTGCATGGGCAGGAGGCCGGCGGTCGACCGGCGCTTGTGCCCCTTGAGCGCCAGCAGGGCACCACTGCTGCGGCGTCCGCGGTCGCGCTCCACCGCACCGAGACCCTTCAGGAAGCGGCGGGCCTGCTCGTAGGACGGCATGTCGACGTCCTCGGGCAGGCGCTCGGCCAGCCGTTCCAGCGTCTCGGCGATCGACGGCTTGCTGGGGATGCGGTAGAGCCGCAGGAACAGCTTCTCCCAGCCCGCCGGCGCCGTCGGCGTGCGGGTGTCGGCCGGCACCAGCGCCGCGGGGCCGCCGGCCGCGAAGTCCGACCGCCACCGCTTCAGGGTGCGCTCGGAAAGCGTCCGTGCCCCGTTTCCGCCGGCCCGCGCATTGGCGACGGGCACCAGCTCTTGCAGCGCCCTCGGCAACTGTCCGGCCGAGGCGAGCGCCACCAGCGTCTTGACCGCCTTGTTGATGCCGCCGACCGCGGCCAAGCGGTCGACCTCCATCAACACCGCCATGCGGGCATCGCGGCACCGCCGCTGCCAGTCCGCCAAGCCGACGGCCGAGGGGGGCGTTGGCGCAGCGGCGACGGCTACCGGCGGCAGCGGCAGGTCCATCTGGGCCGGTGCCTGGGCCGCATGGGCGACGAGCGCCTCCCGAACGTCCTGGGGAAGGCGGCGGGCGTCGAAGAGCTTGATGCGGCCGCCCATGTCTTTCGCTTCGGTGTGCGGCCAGTTCTCACGCTTCGCGCGATTGAGAACGGCGGTGTGCTTTGTTCCGGTAGCCTTGGCGATTTCACTCGCCCTCAGCATGAGCCCGCTCATCGCGATGCCTCCCGCAGAAGGGTCCGCTCCGCCGCCCGCAGCTGCGTCAGCTGGCGCCGCACCCAGCCGAGCTGCGCGTCCTGCGCCTCCCGCCCGTGCAGCACCAGGCTGCCGCGATGGCTGGCCAGCAGCTCGATCAGGCAGGCGGTCTCGGCGGCCGTCTCGAACGCGGCCGCGTACTCAAGCGGGAAGCGGTGCCGCCCGTGGCTGGCGGCCGTCCAGGCGTTCAGCATCGGTTCGGTGATGCGGTCGAGGGTCAGGTCGCTCATGCGGGTGCAGATCTCGGAACGGCTGAGGCAGGACGCCTTCAGCGCCGCCGACATCGCCTCGCAGACCGCGTCCGCGATCCGCAGGCTTCCGGGGGTTGCCGGTCGGGCCGGCGGCACCTGGTACAAGTCGTCAAGCACCAGCTGCCGAGGATCTTTGATCGTCCTGGTCATGATGTTGCTCTTGCCCTTGATGGGGTGGAAAAGGACCCGGCGCGCCGTTTTGCGCGCGCGACGCGCCGGGCCGAGGAACCGCACCGGGGTTGACGGCCAGTGCGGGGGAGGTTGGTGCGGCGCGGTCGCCACGGGTGGGACGGGCCGGGGAATGCCCCCGTGACGACCGCCGCCGCTTCCCCTAGAGTGGAGGTGGGAAAGCAACCACCAGGGGAAAACTATGTCTCTTCACCGGTACGCCCAGGAAGCTCGGGGCCTCGCGATGGAGCAAGGCGCTGGATGGACTGAAGCAGCAATCGACAGGCTCTGTACCAAGCTCGCCGCCATGGGCCTGGTGGGGTGGGCAGAGTGGCAAGCAAAGCACGTTGACGACGTAGCCGCGCTTGTCGGCGCCACTCCCGCCCAACAGAAGAAAATTCTGAAGACTGCGACTGAACCCGAGCTTCTCCGCTTTGGTGCGGTCGCGGCTTCACTGGAGGCGCTTCTTCTGATCCGCGCAGCGGCAGAACTGGAAGATTATGTGGGGACCTCGTATCGGGGACTTCTGTCCCATGCAATAAGGGCAGTGGGGGAAGTGCGTGATGCAGAGCCTCTGTTTGATCCAGCGCCGTACCGCGTGTATGGAGATACGGAGTTCTGGTATCGGGCACTGTCGGCGCTTGCCGGTTCATGTCAGAACTCCGCCATCTGAGTAGACCGGACGTCATTCACCCGCTGAACCGTCTCCACATCCCGGCTCCCGTGCTCCGGCGCGGGGGCTGGGTCCAGCCGGAAGCCGTTCACGCGCTCGATGATCCCGAAGCCCTCTTGCGCGGCCGCCCCGGCGGCGGCATCATGGCTGCCATCCCCCGCATCCGTCGGCCGCTTCGAATGGGCAGAATTCTGCCCATTGCCGCACGCGCCCACCGTGACGGTCAGACCCAGCAACGCCGCCAGCTGGATCACCTTGGCGCACTGCAGCTCGATCGCGCCGCGTTCGTAGTCGCGGTACGTCCGCTGGGACACACCGATCAGCAAACCGGCATCGGCCTGCGTCAGGCCTGCGGCCTTCCGGGCGTCGACGATGCTGGCGCGCAGCCTCGCGACCGTCCCGCGCCACCGGCGCCACGACGGCGGAGGCGACAGCCGGGACATGATCTCCGCGCGGCGGATGGCGCGACGCGCCTGCTGTTCCTGCCGGATCGCCTTGCGCTCTTCCAGCACCTCGTCGATCCCGATGGGGCGGGTCATCTTCATTCCCCCGCCTCCCGCCGCGCCGCGATCCGCGCGACCAGGTCATCCAGATCCAGGTCGACCAGCGGCGCGCCGTCCAGCAGGACCTGCGTCGGCATCAGGTCCGTGCTCAGAAAGCCGAGGCGGTCCTTCAACAGCGCCTGGATGCCCCTGGCCTTGCCGATGAACGGATCATCTCCACCGGCGGCCCGGTTCACATAGGTGGCGATGGTGTCAGCGTCGTGCATGACGGACAGGATCGCCACCACGTCGCCGCCGACGACGGTCAGCGTGCAGCCCGTGTCGCCGATGTTCGGCCACGTCAGGCGGTACAACTCGTCGAACGTCGCCGCCGCCTCGTCACAGCGCAGCATGAACACGGTGTCGGCCGGCAGCGGGCAAGCCGCCAGGGTTTCCTGCTGGCTCTCGGCCAGCCGGTTGGTCATCGTCATCAATGGTACTCCCCTGCGAAAAAGCTGCTTTCCCCGTCGCGGCCCCCGCCGCGTTAGGCCTGGCGGTGCCTAGGCGGCCGCCAGGCCTTCGACATTGCTCTCGGGATCACCGTCCGCTTTACTGCGGGTCGGGTGGATGCGATTGCCGATGGCGTCGTACCGCTCCGGGAACAGGTCGCGCACAGCGATCCCAAGCGCGTCGGCGATGACCTGTTCCTGCGGATAACTCGGACTGCGCATGGCGAAGTACATCGTCGTCTTGCCCCACCCGTTGTCTCGGGCCAGGCCGGCGAGCGTCTTCCCGCGCAGTTTCAGCTGCATGCTCACCCACAGCTGCCGTTCGTGCGGAGACGTCGGAATGTCCTTCGGCTTGATCATATCGCCCCGTGCTGGTCTAGGTTCTGTGACCGCGCCAATTCCCGGCGCAGGAATAGGCATACATCCGTTTCGGTGTTGTCGTCAACATGGAAAAAGATGTGAAGGTCACCGTCTCTCGCCCATGGGGCGGCGGGGGTGCCACAACCAGCCTTATTGCATTGATAGATCAGACTTTTTCCAGGACCTTCACAGCGCCGTCCCAGTGAAGGTCTCGTGTGAAGCTTTGGCCCCTGGGAGCTTCACATCATGAATGATGTATCAGGTCGACTGAGGGCGGTGCGCCAGCACCTCAGGATGAGCCAGCAGGAGTTGTCGACAAAGCTCGGGCTCGGTATCAACTCCTGGCAGCGCTATGAACTCGAAGGGAAACTGCCGAAGGCAGATGTTCTCGAGCAACTGGTCCGCCTCGGCTTCGACGCACACTGGCTGCTGACCGGAGAGGGTACGATGCTTGGCAGCAAAAACGCTGCGCAGGTAGACGCGCAGCTAATGGGCCGCGTCGTTGATGCCATCAAGGCGCTGTACAAGGCTCAGGGCGTCGGGATTGCCGACATCCAGGTCGGGCAGGTGGCCGCCGGCTGGTACAACCAGATCGTCGCCGAGGCACCCGACGATCCCATTGGTCAGGGCCTGGCCCTCGCTGGCCGAATTGAGGAACACCGTGCCCAGTTGCGCCGCGACGCCGCCGATCCTGCCCACGCCAAACGCCAGGCCTGAGATTGGTACGCGACGCCCCCACCCACGGCCCGGCCTCGCCGCAGGGTTTCTGAGGCTTCCAGGCTGTTCTACGGTGAGGCAACTACATGGATGGATCACGGTTGGCAGGGGGCACTGCCGACCGTGATAGCGGCGGTGGGTTGAAGAGTCGTTGACGGGTGATCGTCACGCGCGCCATATGCACCCACCGGGCGCGCAGCCGTGGGCGCATACCCCGCCGGTGGTCGCCACCACCGATAAAGATCGTTCCCCGATCAGTCTGGTGCCAAAGCGCTGCCGATTTCCAATCGATCCCCGATCAGATTGGCGCAGAACGGCTCACCGGGTGCCAAAGCGGCCGTAGCCCCGAAAGGCGCAGAAATCCGCCGGTTAGGCGCCCTTCTCACCGTCCCCCTTGAGTGCCAAACCGATCACCTCCCCACAGGTCTTCTCGCACCTGGAACCACCTGCGTCCCAGAACCACGGAGACGGGGCCGGGCAGGCGCTGGTCGCGTCCCGCAGCGATGGCGGTAATGGCGCGCGCTGGGCGATCTAGAGTGGCGCCAATTAGCCGTAGGTTGACTTTTGCCTTGTAAAAAGTTCCTTTTGGTATCCTTTTATCGCTGAATGATATCAACGTGCGGTCCACGCCATGCCACCGTCGGGAGAGGGCGGTGGAGCGGACCGGCGCGGTGCGGGGAACAAGGCAATGGCAACCGGAACGCTGGTCGGGGCGAGCGGCTCGACCACCATCGATTCGCTCCTCTACGGCAGCAAGTGGAACGCCTCGGCGCTGACCTTCGGCTTTCCGACGCTCGTCGGCGAGGTCACGGGGTATACGTCGGGGCCCGACGGTGACGATTTCCATGCTCTGACCGTGACCGAGATGGCCGCCGTGCGGTCGGCGCTGCAAAGCTGGTCGGACGTCGCGAACCTGACCTTCACCGAGGGCGCGGCCGAACCCGCCGACATGCGGATCTACCGCTACAGTGATATCGGCAATTTGACGGCCCGCACGGTCGCCTTTCCCGGTGCGACCGCGGAAAGCGGCGACATCCAGCTGGGCGCCGCCGTGGCGGGCGACTTCTCGACCGGGCGCTATCCCTACTTCACGCTGGTGCACGAGATCGGCCACGCCCTCGGGCTCAAACACCCGGACCAGGCCGTCAACGGTTTCCCGGCCGCCGATCCGACTGCCGACGGCGTGCCGCTGTCGGTCATGAGCTATCGGTCGACCATCGGCGGCCCGGTCAGCAGCTACACCATCGCGCCGGGCAGCTACCCGTCCCGGCCGATGCTCAACGACATCGCGGCGGTCCAGCACCTCTACGGCCCCAATTGGGCGAACAACGCGGGCGACACGATCTACAGCTTCGATCCGACGGCCCCGGTCGTCTTGATGACGCTGTGGGATGGCGGCGGCGACGACACCTACAACTTCGCCTCCTACGCGACGGCGCTGCAGGTCTCGCTCGAACCCGGCGGGTGGACGGCGCTGGGGGGGCAGTATGCTCTTCTCGACAATTCCGGCGGCACCTACGCGGCGGGCAACATCGCCAATCCCTACCAGTACCAGGGCGACGCCCGTTCGCTGATCGAGAACGCCGTCGGCGGCAGCGGCAACGACACCATCGTCGGCAACGTCGCCGACAACCGCCTGCAGGGCAACGGCGGCACCGATTCCCTGTCCGGCGGCGACGGCAACGACACGCTGCTCGGCGGTGACGGCGCCGATACCCTCGTCGGCGGCGCCGGCGACGACAGCCTCGACGGCGGAGCGGGCGACGACTCCCTGGCGGGCGATGCCGGCGGCGACATCCTGCTCGGCGGCATCGGCGCGGATACCCTCTCCGGCGGCGACGGGTCGGATTCCCTGAACGGCGGCGACGGCGACGATTCCCTGCTCGGCGGCGACGGGGCTGATGGCCTGATCGGCGGGGCCGGCGCCGATACCCTCGACGGCGGCGCCGGCACGGACCACCTGGTGGGCGGCGACGGAGCCGACGTCCTGCTGGGCGGCGCCGCCGACGACACTTTGGAAGGCGGCGCCGACGCCGACAGCCTCGACGGCGGGGCAGGGGCGGACACGCTGCAGGGCGGCGACGGCGACGATACGCTGGTCGGCGGCCTGGGCGACGATGTCTTCATCGTCGGGGCGGGCGACACGGATATCATCGATGACCTCGACATGGGTGACCGTATCCGAGCCACCGGTGCCTCCTTCAGCGGCGCCATCAGCGGCGGTGACGGCACGGCCGTGGCGGCAGGGGCAGTCCAGGTTGCTGCGGGCCCTGGTGACACGACGGTTCTGTACCTCGACGTCGACGGCGTAGCCGGGCAGGCCGACGTGGTCGTCCACATGAAGGGGCTTTTTGACGTTTCGCAGCTGAAGGCAGAGGGTACCGATCTGCGCCGGGTTGCCCCGACGGGCTCCAGCGGCGGATCCGATGGCGGAAGCGGCGGCGGAACGACCACCGAACTCGTCGGCGGGTCGACGGTGCAGCGGACGCCTGCGACCGTCGGCGGAGTCGCCGGCACCACGATCACGGTCACGGCACCACCCGACGATCAGCCGGTCGTGGTTCTTCTTGGTGCGGCCAGCGTCGGTTCCGGGCTGACGGTGTCGTTGCCGCGGGGTATGGCCTTGTCCGCTGCGGGTCCGCTGGAGCCTCTGCCGGTTGCCGGGGCCCTTTCGGTGCTGCAGTCCCTGCTGGGTCTGCCGGCAAGTCTGGGCGCTGGGGCCGCCACCTTCGCCGAGGCGCTGCCGGCGGGCGCCCTGGTGGCTGTGACGACCATGGCGCCTACGGCGTCAGGAGCATCGAGCCCGCTTGGGCCCATCGCCATCACCGGCGGAGAAGCCACCGAAGCCGTCGTTCTGGACGGACGCGGGCTTCCGGCGGGCTCCCCTGTAGCTGTGAACGGCGTGGAATTCCTGGCAGTTCTTGGTCCGGTCACCCTTAGCGGCGGTGCCGGAGCGCAACGTGTCGTCGGAGACGACGCTGCCCAGACCATCGTTCTCGGTCCCGGGGACGACACGCTCGCCGGCGGTGGCGGCGACGATTACATCGGGTCCACCAGCGGCCGCGACATGCTGTCCGGCGATGCGGGTAACGACACCCTGTCCGGCGGTGACGAGGGCGACCGCCTTGCGGGCGGGGCCGGCGACGATGTTCTTCAGGGGGGTGCGGGTGTCGATGCCGCGGTGTTCAGCGGACCTCGAAGCGCCTACGCCATGGCGCGTGGGGCGGACGGACAAGTCGTCGTCGTGGATGCGCGAGGTATCGACGGCACCGACCGCTTGACCGACGTGGAGGTCATGGTCTTCGGCGACGGCGCGGTCGTTCTGCCGACGGTCGACGCGACTGCCGACGGCTTCGACGCTGCCCTGTACCTGCGAACGAATCCCGACGTGGCGGCAGCCGTAGCCGCAGGGTCATTTTCTTCGGCCGAGCAGCATTTCCGGCAGTTCGGTGCGGCGGAGAACCGGTCGCCTAACGCCTTGTTCGACGCGGCCTGGTACCTGACGCGCAATCCCGATGTCGCGGCCGCGGTGCAGGCCGCTGAAATGACCAGTTGGCAGCACTACACGACATGGGGTGCGCGTGAGGGGCGTGATGCCGGACCGCTGTTCGACGGCGATCGGTACCTTCGGGACAATCCCGATGTCGCACAGGCCGGCATGGACCCGCTGGGCCACTATCTGCACTGGGGCGTGGCGGAAGGCCGTGGTGCTTTCCAGGCGGACACCTCCTTCTTTTCCTGATGCTCGCACCCTCTCGCGCCCCGGCGGCTATTCGGCGGCGGCGGCGCGGCCGGCGGCGGGCAGGGTGAAGCGGAAGCGGGAGCCTTCGCCGGGGGCGCTTTCCACCCAGATCTCACCGCCGAACTGGTGGATGATACGCTTGCACACGGCCAGTCCGACGCCCGAGCCGCCGCTGCTGCCCGGGCCGGGGGCGTCCAGGCGCTGGAACAGGCCGAAGATGCGGTCGAAGTATTGCGGCTCGATGCCGATGCCGTTGTCGGCGACGGTGAAGACCCAGCGGCCGCTTTCGTCCACCTCGGCGGTCACCCGCACCCGCGGCGGCACGCCCGGGCGGGCATAGCGCAGGGCGTTGCCGATCAGGTTCTGGAACACGCTGGTCACCCGCGCGTCCACCTGCAGGGCGGGCAGGGCGCCGACGCTCACCTCGCCGCCGCTGGCGGTGACGTCGGCGTCCAGGTTGCGCAGCGCCTCGGCCACCGCCTCCGCCACCCCGAGCGCCGAGCGGTGGGCGGCATGGTCGGCGATGCGGGCGTAGTCGAGCAGGTCGCGTACCAGCGTCGACAGCCGCGTCGCGTTGCCGACCAGGAAGCCGATGTAGTCGTCGGCGTCGGGACCGAGCTTGCCGTGATAGCGCCGCTCCAGCAACTGGGCGTAGCTGACGATGTTGCGCAGCGGCGTCTGCAGGTCGTGCGAGGTGGCGTAGGCGAAGCTTTCCAGGTCGGCGTTGGACCGTTCCAGCTCCAACGTCTTGGCGCGCAGGGCCTGTTCGACGGCGGCCCGGCGGGTGATGTGGCGGGCGGTGCCGAAGGCGGTGAAGGCCATGAGCAGGAACACGAGGCCGCCGAGGGCGCGCAGGGTGGTCATGCCGCCGTCCACGGCCTCCCAGCCGCCGCGCGGAATGGCGGCCATGCGCCACGACCCGAGCGGCAGGGCGACGTCGATCTGTGCCGGGTCGTGGCGGAACACCGCCTCGTCGCCCCAGATCAGCTCGCCCTCGGCGCCGAGCCCGTCGCGGCCGCGGATGGCGAGCTGGAAGGGCAGGTCCGGCGCGTCGATGCCGGCGTCGGCCCAGACCCTGGGGATGTCGAGCACCACGTTGACCATGCCGAAGAAGCGCTCCGGGCCGCCGTCGCTGGCGGGCAGGAACACCGGCGTGCGGGCGATCAGCCCGGTGCCGCCCTGGATCAGCGGCACCGGCCCCTGCAGCAGCGGCGCCCGGCGCTCGATGGTCTTGCGCACCATGGCTTCCTGCTCGGGCACGGCGCTGTAATCGACCCCGATGACGCTCTCGTTGCCGGCCAGCGGATAGGTCATGGCGATGACCATGCCGCGGCTGACGACCATGTTGCGGACGCTGCGGTGGCCGTCCAGCAGCACGGCCGCCATGTTCTCGAAGACCTCGGGGGTTATGTCGCCGTGGGTGACGATGTAGGCGACGATGCCGCGCGCCCGCAGCATGGGGCCGTTGATGGCCGCCTCCATGCGGGCGCGGACGGTGTCGAGCTGGCTGAGCAGGCTGTTGCGCTCTTCCTCGCGCAGGCGCTGGCGCTCCACCTGGTCGAACTTCAGCACCACCAGCAGCGACAGCACCGTCACCAACACCGCCAGGATCCACGGCAACACCGATTGCCGGCCGCCGGGCATGTCGGCTGCCGTCGCCGGTCTGGTTCCCGAAGTGTCGTCCGCTCCCCTCGGCATGATCGTCCCCACGCCTGCCCCGGCCACAGAGTAGCCGAGGCGCAAGCCGGAGAGAACGTGCCAAATGGACCCTGCCGTGGAAACTTCGCTGCTAGTGGTGGCCGCCGAACAGCCGGCCGCGCTCGGTCACCAGCACGCAGACCAGGGCGAGCACGCCGAAGGCCGCGAAGCCCATGGTGAGCGGCTGCACCGTGCCGTCGTAGGCCTGGCCCGCCAGCCAGCCGAACACGGCGCCGCCGGCGGTGCCGTAGAAGCCGGTCAAGGACGAGCCCATGCCGGCGATGTGGCCGAGCGGCTCCATGGCGAGCGCGTTGAAGTTGGGCGCGATGAGGCCGAAGCAGAAGAAGGTGACCATCAGGAAGGCCACCAGCACCGCCAGCGGCGGATGGCCGGGGAAGCCGAACGCGGCCAGCACCGCGCCGGCGGCGACGAAGCCGAGCAGGGCGGCGTGCGACACCCGCCGCATGCCGATGCGCTCCACCAGCCGGGCGTTGGTCAGCGACGCCAGCGCCATGACCGAGGCGACCAGGGCGAACAGCAGCGGGAAAACCTCGGCGGACACGTCGTAGGCGTCCATGAACACCTGCTGGGCGCTGCCGATGTAGGTCATGAGTGCGCCGAACATGAAGCCCATGGCGACCGTGTACCCCACCGTCTGGCGCGTCGTCACCACCGTGCGGGCAGCTTCGCCGACGGAGCCGAGCGACAGCGGCCGGCGCTTGGCCGGCGGCAGGGTTTCGGGCAGACGGATGCCGGTCCAGGCGAGCAGCAGCAGGCCGACGGCGAACAGGGCGGCGAAGATCCAGTGCCAGTCGCCGCCGAGCAGGATGAGGGCGCCGAGCGACGGCGCGATGATGGGGATGATGATGAAGATCATCATGACGAAGGACATGACGCGCGCCATGCCGCGCCCGGCGAAACGGTCGCGCACGATGGAAATGGCCATGATGCGCGGCGCCGCCGCCCCCAGGCCCATCAGCGCCCGCGCCCACAGCAGCCAGCCGAAGTCCGGCGCCGCCAGGGCGCCGAGCGACCCCACGCCGAACACCAGGATGCCGGCGGCCAGCACCGGCTTGCGCCCGAAGCGGTCGGACAGGGGGCCGCACACCGGCTGCCCGGCGGCGAAGCCGAGCAGGTAGGCGGTGATGACCAACTGGCGGTCGTTGGGGTCCGACAGGGCGTAGCTCGCCGCGATGTCGGGCAGCGCCACCAGCATGATGTCGATGGACAGCGCCGTCAGGGCCATCATCAGCGCGACGATCGCCACGAACTCGCCGAAGGCCATGTCCTCGGCGCGGGCGGTGTCGCTGGTGCTACGGGCCATGCGGGCTCCTGGTGTGCGGTGGCTGGGGGCGGTGGGGCGGCGACCGACAACGGCAGCGGCCGGCGGAGGGTTCCGCCGGCCGCCCCTGCGTCTGGTGCAAGGCTTCAGGGTAGCACGGTCGTCCGCCGAGGCACGGGCCGTTGTGGCCGCCGCGGCGGGGCCGCCCGCGGCGGGACGCCGGCCTGGCGGGACGCTCAGCCCTTGGCCGCCTGCTCGGTCCGCCAGGCGGCGGCGCGGCGTTCCATCTCCTCGGGCGGCACGTCCTCGACGTGGGTGGCGATGAACCACTTGTGGCCGAAGGGGTCGATCATCGTCCCCATGCGGTCGCCGTAGAACTGGGTTTCCACCGGCGAGGCGAGGCTCGCGCCGGCCTCCACCGCCCGCGCCGCCAGGGCGTCGACGTCGGGTACGTAGAGCAGCAGGCCGACCGGGCTGCCGCCGTAGTGCTGCGGGCTGCGGGCGCCCATCTCGGGAAACTCGCCCGACAGCATGACGATGCGGTCGCCGAGGCGCATCTCGCCATGGCCGATGCGGCCGTCGCCGAAGTCCATGCGCATGAGTTCCTCGGCGCCCAGGACCTTGGCGTACCAGTCGAGGGCGGCGGCGGCGTCGGCGACGGTGAGATAGGCGGTGACGGCGCCGTAGGCGGCGGGAACGGGCTCGACCATGACGGATCCTCCTCTGGGGGATGAAGGGTGGACGGCCGCCATGCTAGCACAGCATGTTCTTATTGTGTTCCGGAATCTCGCGTTGCGGTGGCGGGCGCTGCGGCGGGCACGCTGCGGCGGTGCAGCAGAACCAGCACGCCGCCGATCACCAGCCCCCAGAAGGCCGAGCCGATGCCGCCCAGCGTCAGGCCCGACGCGGTGGTGAGCAGGGTCATGAGGGCGGGCAGGCGGTAGTCCTCGTCCTGCACGGCGCCTTGCACGGCGCCGCCGAAGGCGTTGACCAGGGCGAGGCCGGCCACCGCCTCGATGAGGATGGGCGGCGAGCGCAGCACCAGCGCCGCCGTCACCGCCGCCAGCACCCCGAGCGCGATGTAGCCGAGGCCGCCGACGAAGGCCGCCTGCCAGCGCCGGCCGCGGTCGGCGTCGGCGTCGGGGCCGGCGCAGAGGGCGGCGGTGATGGCGGCGAGGTTCACGGTCGGGGCGCCGAGCGGCGCCGTGACCACCGAGGCCGCACCCGTCAGCAGGAACAGCGGCGGCACCTTGGGGCGGTAGCCGAAGGTGTGCAGCACGGCGAGGCCGGGGATGTTCTGCGACGCCATGGTCACCACGAACAGCGGCAGGGCGAGGCCGATCAGCGCCTCTACGGTGAACACCGGCGTCACCAGGGTCACCGCCGGCCACGCGAAGCCGTCCGCCGCGCCGGCCGGGGCCTGCACCACCATGGCGGCCAGCGCCACGGCGACGGCGGCCGGCACGGCGTAGAGGCGGGCGACGCGGCCGACGACGATCCACGTCGCCAGCACCAGCAGCGCCACCACCGGCGCCTGCCCGACGGCGACGAAAGGCGCCAGGCACAGCTTCAGAAGGATGCCGGCCAGCATGGCGTTGGCGATGGGCTTGGGGATGGCCGCCACCCACCGTCCGAGCGGCGCCCACAACCCGGCGAGCATGACCAGCGCGCCGGTGACCACGAAGGCGCCGACGGCTGCGGCGAATCCGCCCTCCACCGCCGCGCCGCCGGCCAGCAGGGCCATGCCGGGCGTCGTCCAGGCGATGCTCACGGGCATGCGCGTCCAGCGGCTGAGGATCATGGCCGGCAGTCCCATGGCGAGCCCGACGCCCACCAGCGCCGACACCACCTGCGCCGGGCTCGCGCCCACCGCCGTCAGCCCCTGGATGACCACCGCCACGGAACTGGCGTAGCCCACCAGCGCCACCAGCACGCCGGTCGCGGCCGCCTGGGTGGACAGGCCGCGGCCCGCTGTCGATGATGCCATGGTTCGTGCTCCCCTGTTCAGTCGGGGAAGCGTATATTGGATCCAATATCCACGCAAGGTGCGCCGCCTGTCATGACCCAGCCGCCCCTCGACCTTTCGGCCTTCGTCGCGCGCCACCGGCCGCGCTTCCGCACGGCAACGGAGTTCATCGAGGCGGCCCTGCGCGACGCCATCCTGTCGGGCGCCGTGCCGGGCGGCGCGCCGTTGCGCCAGGAGGACATCGCCACGGCCTTCGGCGTCAGCCGCATGCCGGTGCGCGAGGCGCTGCGCCAGCTGGAGGCCCGCGCGCTGGTGGAGTTCCACCCCCACCGGGGCGCCGTGGTGGCCGAGATTTCCGCCGCCGACATGGCCGACATCGGCGCCATCCGGGCGGCGCTGGAGCCGGCGGCCCTGCGCGCCTCGCTGCCGCACCTGACGGCGGCCGACCTCGACCTCGCGGCCGATCTGGCGGCGGAAATGGACGCCGAGACCGACGCCGGCCGCATGGGCGAGCTGAACCGCCGCTTCCACATGACCCTCTACGCCCGCTGCGGCCTGCCGCGCCTGCTGGGCCTCGTGGAGCAGCACCTGGCGGCGGTGGACCGCTACCTGCGCTTCCAGATGGCGGCGCTCGACTACAACCGGCCGTCGCAGGAGGAACACCGCGCCCTGCTCGCCGCCTGCCGCGCCGGCGACGCCGAGGCCGCCTGCCGGGTGGTGGTGGCGCACGTCGAGCAGGCGCAAGTCTCGCTGGAGGCCTTCCTGGCGGAGCGGGAGGGCGCGTAAACGGCCCATCGGACGCGCGCTTCCTTCCCGCCGGGCGAGCCATCCGGTATGGTCGAGCCGATCGCTCGGCTACCGGAGGTGACGCATGGGACGGTTCGGCATGGGGCAGGCGCTGCGGCGCGTGGAGGACCAGCGGTTCCTCACCGGCACCGGGCGCTACACCGACGACATCCGCCTGCCCGGCGAAACCGTCGGCGTCGTGGTGCGCAGCCCCTTCGCCCACGGCGTCATCCGCGAGCTGGACGTAATGGCGGCGCGGGAGATGCCGGGCGTGCTCGCCGTGCTCACCGCCGACGATCTGGCGGCGCAGGGCATCGGCGACCTGCCGGTCGGGGTGCTGCCGCGCGGCTCCGACGGCGGCAAGATGCCGCTGCTGCCGCGCCCCGTGCTGGCCCGCGAGCGGGTGCGCTACGTCGGCGAGCCGGTGGCCTTCGTCGTCGCCGAGACGCTCGAACAGGCGCGCGCCGCCGCCGAGGCCGTGATGCTCGACGTCGAGGACCTGCCGGCCGTCGCCGATCTGGCGGAAGCCTCCGCGCCCGATGCGCCGGCCCTGTGGGACGAGGCGCCGGGCAACGTGCTGCTCCATTGGGATATGGGCGACGCGGCGGGCGTGGCGGAGGCCTTCGCCGGCGCGGCGCATGTGGTGGCGCTCGATCTGGTGAACAGCCGCCTCGCCCCGACTCCGCTGGAGCCGCGCGGCGCCATCGGCGAATGGGACGCTGCGGCGGGCGCCTTCACCCTCACCACCGGCAGCCAGGGCTCCCACCTGTTGCGCGACTGGCTGGCAACGGCGGTGCTGAAGGTGGACAAGGAGTCGCTGCGGGTGGTCTGCCCCGACGTCGGCGGCGGCTTCGGCATGCGCATGTTCCTGTTCCACGAACAGGCCCTGGTGCTGCTGGCGGCGCGCACGGTCGGGCGGCCGGTGAAGTGGATCGCCGACCGCGGCGAGGGCTTCCAGAACGACACCCACGGCCGCGACCACCTCACCCACGCCGAGGCCGCCGTTGACGCCGACGGGTGCATCCGCGCCATCCGCGTCGACATCCGCGCCAACGTCGGCGCTTACGTCTCGCAATACGGCGCCTTCGTGCCCACCATGGCCGGCAGCGCCATGATGACCGGCGTCTACGCCATCCCGGTGGCGCACGTGCGGGTGCGCTGCATGGTCACCAATACGGCGCCGGTGGACGCCTACCGCGGCGCCGGCCGGCCCGAGGCGGCCTATGTGATCGAGCGTCTGGTGGAAGCGACGGCCCGCCGCCTCGGCCTTCCGCGCGAGGAGGTGCGGCGGCGCAACTTCATCCCGCCGGAGGCCATGCCCTACCGCACGGCGCTCGGCAAGACCTACGACTCGGGCGAGTTCGCCCGCCTCATGGACGCCTGCATGCGCCGCGCCGACTGGGCCGGGTTCGAGGCGCGGCGGGCTGAAGCGAAAGCCCGCGGCATGCTGCGCGGCCTCGGCATGTCCTATTACATCGAGGCCTGCGGCGGTGGCGGCGACGAGACGGCGCACCTGCACCTGGACGCCGACGGCAGCGCCACCGTGCTCATCGGCACCCAGTCGAGCGGCCAGGGCCACGAGACCGCCTACGCCCAGATGGTGGCGGCGGAACTGGGTCTGCCGGTGGATCGCATCCGCGTGGTTCAGGGCGATACCGCCGTGGTACCGACCGGCAAGGGCACCGGCGGCTCGCGCTCGCTGCCGGTCGGAGGCGCCTCGCTGTCGCAGGCGGTGGACAAGGTGATCGCGACGGGCAAGGGCATCGCCGCCCGCCTGCTCGACGTGCCGGCCGAGGACGTGAGCTTCGATGACGGCACCTTCCGCGCCCGCGGCACCAACCAGGTGAAGACGCTGGCCGAAGTCGCCGCCGCCGCCTTCGATCCGGCCGTGGTGCCGGAAGCGACGGGCCTGAAGGAACAGGCCGCCTGGACGCCGCCGGAAGCCACCTATCCCAACGGCTGCCACATCTGCGAGGTGGAGGTCGACCCCGGCACCGGCGCGGTGCGCGTGGTGGGCTATTGGGTGGTGGACGATGTCGGCGTCGTCATCAACCCGCTGCTGCTGAAGGGCCAGATCATCGGCGGCCTGTGCCAGGGCGTCGGGCAGGCGCTGCTGGAGGAAGTGGTCTACGAGCCGGGGACGGCGCAGCTGCTCACCGGCTCGCTCATGGACTACGCCCTGCCGCGCGCCGACCTGCTGCCCGACATCGACTTCTCGACCGTCGAGATCCCGTGCCGCACCAACCTTCTCGGGGTGAAGGGCGCCGGCGAGGCGGGGACCATCGGCGCGACCCCGGCCGCCGTGTCGGCCGTGCTGGACGCCCTGGCGCCGCTCGGGGTGACGCATATCGACATGCCGGCGACGCCATTGAAGGTGTGGCGGGCGATCCAGGCGGCGGCGGGGCCGGCAGCCGCCGCCGAATGATCGGTCGGTTTGCTGCGCCGCCGCATGTCTGCCCCATGGGCAAGGGCGGCGGAACAGGCTATAAAGCCGCCGGGAAGCCCGCGCTTCGCGCGATTAACTGCAATCTGGTTAAGGCAGGCCGATGACCCGCGATTTCAAGGACCTGGCGCTCACCTACCACCGCTGGCCGACGCCCGGCAAGCTCGCCATCACGCCCACCAAGCCCATGGCGAACCAGCGCGATCTGGCGCTCGCCTACAGCCCCGGCGTGGCGGCGGCCTGCGAGGCCATCGTCGACGACCCGGCCCAGGTGGCGGAAGTCACGGCGCGCGGCAACCTGGTCGCCGTCATCACCAACGGCACGGCGGTGCTCGGCCTCGGCGACATCGGGCCGCTGGCGTCCAAGCCGGTGATGGAGGGCAAGGCGGTCCTGTTCAAGAAGTTCGCCGGCATCGACGTGTTCGACATCGAGCTGAACGAGAAGGACCCAGACAAGCTCGTCGACATCATCACGGCGCTGGAGCCCACCTTCGGCGCCATCAACCTGGAAGACATCCGCGCCCCCGAGTGCTTCGAGGTGGAGCGCCGCTGCCGCGAGAAGATGTCGATCCCGGTGTTCCACGACGACCAGCACGGCACCGCCATCGTGGTCGCCGCCGCGGTGCGCAACGGCCTGCGCGTGGCCGGCAAGTCCATCGGCGAGGTCAAGGTGGTGTCCACCGGCGGCGGCGCGGCCGGCATCGCCTGCCTCGACCTGCTGGTGGCGCTCGGCGTCAAGCGCGAGAACGTGTGGCTCGCCGACCGCGACGGCCTGGTCTACAAGGGCCGCCAGATCGGCATGAACGGCTTCAAGGACGCCTACGCCCAGGACACCGCCGCGCGCACCCTCGACGAGGTGATCGACGGCGCCGACGTGTTCCTCGGCCTGTCCGGCCCCGGCGCGCTGAGCGGCGAGCAGGTCAAGCGCATGGCGACCAGGCCGCTGATCCTGGCGCTCGCCAACCCGACGCCCGAGATCATGCCCGAGGAGGCCAAGGCCGCCCGCCCCGACGCCATCATCGCCACCGGCCGGTCGGACTATCCGAACCAGGTCAACAACGTGCTGTGCTTCCCCTTCATCTTCCGCGGGGCGCTGGACGTCGGCGCCACCACCATCAACGAGGAAATGAAGCTGGCCTGCGTCGAGGCCATCGCCCATCTCGCCATGGCCGAGCCGTCGGACGTGGTGTCGTCGGCCTACGTGGGCGAATCCTTGCGCTTCGGCGCCGACTACATCCTGCCCAAGCCCTTCGACCCGCGCCTGATCGTGGAAATCGCCCCGGCCGTCGCCAAGGCGGCCATGGACAGTGGCGTCGCCACCCGCCCCATCGCCGACTTCCGCGAATACCGCGAGAAGCTGGAGCAGTACGTGTTCCGCTCCGGCCTTGTGATGAAACCGGTGTTCGAGCGTGCCCAGGCGCACCCCAAGCGCATCGTCTACGCCGAGGGCGAGGACGAGCGCGTGCTGCGCGCCGCCCAGACCGTGCTCGACGAAGGCATCGCCAAGCCCATCCTCATCGGCCGCCTGGACGTCATCGCCGAGCGCATCAAGGGCCTCGGCCTGCGCATGCAGCCCGACGCCGACGTGGAGGTGATCGAGCCGCTGCGCGACCTGCGCTACCATACGTATTCGGATGCCTATCACCGCCTGCTGCGCCGCCGCGGCGTGTCGCCAGACTACGCCCGCACCATCGTGCGCAGCCGCAACACCGTGTTCGCGTCGCTCATGGTCCTGCGCGGCGAGGCCGACGGCCTGATCTGCGGCTCCACCGGCCGCTATGCACAGCACCTGCAGCACATCCTCGACGTGCTGGGCGTGCAGCCGGGGGTGAACACCATTGCCGCCATGAACCTGCTCATCATGCAGAAGGGCACGTTCTTCATCTGCGACACCTACGTCAACCCCGACCCCGACGCCGACCAGATCACCGAAATCGCCCTGCTGGCGGCGGAAGAGGTGCGGCGCTTCGGCATCGAGCCCAAGGCGGCGCTGCTGTCGCATTCCAACTTCGGCAGCCACGACGACCACTCGGCAGCCAAGATGCGCAAGGCCGTGGAAGCCATCTGGCACCGCGCGCCGGACCTGGAGGTGGAGGGCGAGATGCACTCCGACGCAGCCCTGTCGCAGATCATCCGCGACCGCATCTTCCCCGGCAGCCGCCTGAAGGGCGAGGCGAACCTGCTCATCATGCCGAACCAGGACGCCGCCAACATCGCCTTCAACATGCTGAAGGTGCTGGGCGACGGCCTGAACATCGGGCCGATCCTGCTCGGCGTGGCGCAGCCGGCGCACATCGTGACGCCGTCGGTCACGGTGCGCGGGCTGGTGAACATGACGGCGCTGACGGTGGTCGATTCGCAGCTGCACACCCCGCTGCCGACGGTGCCGCCGCACCATATGCCGCCGCCGACGCTCGATCCGGCGTGAGCTGCGCGTTGATAGTCCTGCCATGGGCGAGACACAGCAGCAGGAGACGACGGAGATGAAGACGGTTCACGCGCGCATCGAAGGCCAGGTGCAGGGCGTGTGGTATCGCGGCTGGACGCGGCAGACGGCGCGCTCCCTCGGCCTCGCGGGCTGGGTGCGCAACCGCTCCGACGGGTCGGTGGAGGCGCTGTTCCACGGTCCGGCGGCGGTGGTGGACGAAATGCTGGCGCGCTGCAAGGACGGCCCGCCCGCCGCCCGGGTGGCGGCCGTCCACGCCCGTCCCGCCGACGAGGTGCCGGACGGCGACGGGTTCGAGCAGCTGGCGACGGTCTGACGACCGGCGCCGCCGCTCACATCTCCCACAGGCCGAGGGTGGCGGCGGTCGCCAGCAGCAGCACCGCCACCAGAAGGGTGACGATGCCGGCGTCACGGCCGCGGGCGCGCGCTTCCGTGCGCGTCGCCCCGTTGGCCCGGGCGCGCAGCGTCGTCCAGGCGACGGCGACCTGCGAGGCGATCGCCACCCCACCCAGGCTCACCGCGAAGATGCCGACACGATCTATGATCGGCAGCCATTGTTGCAGTGCCATGTCCCTGCTCCCCTTGGACGCGAGCACCAGATCCCACACACGTCGATGGTGGGGCTAATTCTGTGGACAGGCAACCTAGCGGGACGGTCTAATCCGCACGACGAAAGGCAGGACGAAGGCCGCCCCTCGGGTCCCGGTTGACCGGCCCTTCGGCCGGTCGTAAGGTGCCGGTCCCGGGCCTCGGACGGCCCGCCGCTCGCCCCTTCGGGGATGGTGAACGTCCGGTTTCTCCGCCTGACCCGTCGTTTCCGTCATGGGACGGACCCGGGGCGGCAATGCGAGCCCCCGCGACCCGCTGCGGTCCGTCCGCCAGGACGAGGGACGATGACCCTCGACGACACCCTTCCCACCGCCGCGGCCGCCAAGGCCCAGGCCAAGCGCCTGCGCGCCCACTTCCAGGCCGCCGGCCGACCGCTCAGCCACGCCGAGGCGCTGGAGGCGGTGGCCGCGCTGCATGGCCGGCGCGACTGGAACACCTTCTCCGCCGCCGCGCCCGAGTCCCCACCCGCGGCGGAGCCCGACCACCCCAGGCCGCCGCTGCCCGCCGTCGGCTCGCCGGTGCGTGGCGTCTACCTGAAGCGGCCGTTCACGGCGCGGGTGATGGAGGTCAAGGCGCTGCCCGGCGGGCTCTACCGCCTGGGCGTACGGTTCGACACGCCCATCGACGTGGTCGACAGCGCGCTGTTCTCGGCCTTCCGCCGGAACGTGACGGTGCTGGTGACGGCCGACGGCGTGTCGTGCGACGCCGGCGGGCGGCCGACCCAGGTGCTGCGCCTGACGCCTTGAGCCCGGAATGGCCCTTGCGGAGCGGCGCCCGCCGCCGCTCCAATGGCCGCCTTCACCCGCGTCTGTCGGAGGCTCCCGCCATGGGCTGGGACATGTGGCTGGTTTTCGTGCCCGCGACCTTTCTCATCAACCTGTCGCCGGGGCCCAACAACCTGCTCGCCATGAACAACGGCGTGCGGTTCGGCTTCGCCACGGCGCTGGCGGGCGGGCTCGGGCGGTTGCCGGCCTTCGCGACGCTGATCGGGCTGACCGTGCTCGGGCTCGGTGCGCTGCTGGCGACCTCCGCCACGGCCTTCGCCGTGCTGAAGTGGGTGGGGGCGGCCTATCTGGTCTATCTCGGCGTCAAGCTGTGGCGGGCGCCGGTGGCGGAGCTGGCGACCGGCGGCGCGGCGGAGGCGGCCGGGCGGCGGGTGATCGGCACCCTGGCGCGGCGCGAGTTCCTCATCGCCGCCAGCAACCCGAAGGCCATCCTGGTGTTCACCGCCTTCTTCCCGCAGTTCCTAGACTCTGCCCTGCCGGCGTGGCCGCAGCTGCTCGCCATGGGGGCGGCCTTCCTGGCGCTCGAGGTGGTGGCGCTGGCGCTCTATGCCGCCTCGGGCGGCGGGCTCGGCCGGTTCATGACCAGCGTGCGCGGCCGCCGCATCGCCAACCGCGTCAGCGGCACGGCGCTGATCGGCGCCGGCCTCGCCCTGGCGGCGTCGCGCCGGGGCTGAGGCGCGGCGGCGACGACCGCAGGGGTGGGGCGTCAGGCCTTCTTGACGAATTCCGACTTGAGGTTCATGGCGCCCAGGCCGTCGATCTTGCAGGCGATGTCGTGGCCGTCGGTGGCGTCGGTCACCAGGCGGATGTTCTTCACCTTGGTGCCGCCCTTGACCACCAGGGACGAGCCCTTGACCTTCAGGTCCTTGATGACGGTGACGCTGTCGCCGTCGGCCAGCGGGTTGCCGTTGGCGTCACGGATGACGGCCTCGCCGCCCGCTTCGGCGCCGGCGGTGTCGGGGTTCCATTCGTGGGCACAGTCCGGGCAGACCCACAGGGAGCCGTCGTGATAAGCGTTGGCGGAGCCGCACGCGGGGCAGGAGTATCCGTCGGCCATGGGGTGTCCTCGGCTGTTGCCGGCACGTGCCGGTGGCGCGACGTGTAGCCGCCCGGCGCCGCCCCCGTCAACGCCTCACAGGCCGGCGAGCACCATGGCCGAGGTGGCGACCCAGGCGGAATAGAGGCCGATGACGGCGCCGCCCAGCAGCCGGTGCAGCGCCGGGCCGAGGATGGTGGCGAAGGCGCCCATGGCCTGCGGCAGGGCGACCCAGCCGGCGGCCAGCAGGGCGGCGGCGGCCAGCAGCACGGGCATGGCGGAGGCGAGGCCGGCGGCCTCGGCGGCGTAAGCGATCATGCCGAGTCTCTGTCGTCGGGAGGGTCGCGGCGGCGGCCGGACGGCGGGCGCGGCGACAGTGCGGTCTTATCGCATGCGGCTAAAGAAAACGTAAAGGCGGAAAGCGCTGGATTTTCCGCCCATTGTACCCACGTGAAATATCCGACGGCGATACTCGTGTTCGTCGTGGAACAAAGCCGGTTCAAAGATGCTTCGAAATCTGTTAGAAAGCGCCCCTCCTTACGAAGGACCACAGGAGTTTTAGATGACGAAGGATATGGTTCCCGGGGTGAAGGTCGCCGTGGTGGGTGTGACGGGTGCGGTCGGTGCCGAGATGGTCGCCGTTCTGCACGACCGCAAATTCCCGCTCACCGACCTGCGGCTGTTCGCCTCTGCGCGGTCTGCCGGCAAAACCCTGGAGACTCCCTTCGGCTCGAAGACTATCGAGGAATTCACCGTCGATTCGGTGGCCGAGTGCGACATCGCGCTGCTCGCCGTGTCCGGTGACTTCTCCAAGGAATACGCGCCGCAGCTGGCCGCCCGCGGCGTGACGGTGATCGACAACTCGTCGGCCTTCCGCTACGACGACGACAAGCCGCTGGTGGTGCCCGAAATCAACCCGCACGCCATCGGCGACAGCAAGATCATCGCCAACCCGAACTGCACCACGGCCATCCTGGTGGTGGCGCTGGCGCCGCTGCACAAGGAATTCGGCATCAAGCGCGTCATCGTGTCGACCTATCAGGCGGCCTCGGGCGCCGGTGCGGAAGGCATGAAGGAACTGGAGGACGAAACCCGCGCCGCCCTCAACGGCGGTCAGGCCGGCAACAAGGTGTTCGCGCACCCGCTGCCGTTCAACGTCATCCCGCACATCGACAAGTTCCAGGACAACGGCTACACGAAGGAGGAGATGAAGGTCACCTGGGAGACCCGCAAGATCATGGGCCTGCCGGACCTGCCCGTCTCCTGCACCGCGGTGCGCATCCCCATCCTGCGCGCCCACTCGGAAGCCGCCACCATCGAGACCGAGAAGCCGGTCGACGTCGCCCGCGCCCGTGCGGTGCTGGGCGATGCGCCGGGCGTCAAGCTGGTGGACGACACCGCCAACAACGTCTACCCGATGCCGCTCAACGCCTCGGGCAAGTACGACGTCGAGGTGGGCCGCATCCGCAAGAACGCGGTGTTCGGCGACAACGGCCTGGATCTGTTCGTCTCCGGTGACCAGCTGCTGAAGGGCGCCGCCCTGAACGCGGTGCAGATCGCCGAATGCGTGGTGGCCGGCAAGGTCCGCTGACGCGCGGCCTGCCCCTCATCGAGCCGATGTGACGACGGCGCGGTTCCGCAAGGAGCCGCGCCGTTTCTCTTGGCGGCGGGTGCGTGCGTCGATCATGTCCAGCGGCTCCCTTCGGCGGTATGGTCGCAGCATAGCTGCGCCGCCCGGCGCCGGCCCGACCGATCTTGCGGAGTTCGCCATGCCGTCTGCCGCCACTCCTGCCGCGCGCCGCACCGGCGCCGCCAGTCGCGCCACCGTCGATCCCGCCGTGCTGGCGGCCCTCGAAGCCGGCACGGCCGAGGCGGCGACGCTGTCGGAAACGCTCGCCATGGATTTCGCCCGGCTCATGGCGGCCTGCTTCCCGGCGGTGCCGGCGGAGCCGCTGCGGGCGGCGGCGGGGGAGGGGGTGACCCGGCGCATGGCGCTGGCGGCGGCGCTGCTCGCCGAGTCGCTGGGGGCGGAGGCGGCCCTGGAGGCGACGGTGGCGCATCCGTCGGATTGCGTGCGCGGCTGGGCGGCCTTCGTCGTCGGCGGTCGCCCGGGGCTCGACCTGACCGAGCGTTTGGCTCTGATCCGGCCGCTCGCCGACGACGGGCATTTCGGGGTGCGCGAATGGGCCTGGCTGGCGGTGCGGCCGCATCTCGCCGCCGAGCCGGAGCGGGCGGTGGCGTTGCTGACACCCTGGACCGCCGAGTCGTCGGAGAACCTGCGCCGCTTCGCCAGCGAGGCGACGCGGCCGCGCGGCGTATGGTGCGCCCACATCGGCCTGTTCAAGGAGCGGCCGGAGTCGGCGTTGCCGGTGCTGGAGCCCCTGAAGGCCGATCCGTCCCAATACGTGCGGAATTCCGTCGCCAACTGGCTCAACGATGCCGGCAAGACGCGCCCTGACTGGCTGCGCACGCTCGCCGAGCGCTGGGCGGTGGAGAGCCCGGGGCGCGAGACGGCGGCGCTGCTCAAGCGCGCCTGCCGGTCGCTGCCTTAGGCCGGCGCCACCGGCGGCGTCTCGGCGCCGCGGCGGCGGGCGGTGGCGAACTGGCGGCGGAAGGCTTCCGGGGCGACGCCCAGGCTGCGCTGGAAGGCCTGCCGCAGCCCTTCCGCCGTCTCCAGCCCGACGCGCGCCGCCACCGTCGCCAACGGCAGGTCGGGGGCGTCGAGCAGCAGGCGGCGGGCTTCGTCCAGGCGGGCGGCGGCGACGTAGCGGCCGGGGCTCTGGCCGAAGTCGCGGGTGAACTGGCGGGCCAGCGTGCGCGGGCTCATGCCCGCCTGATCGGCCAGGGCCTCCACCGACAAGTCGCCGTCCAGGTGGTCGGCGATCCAGGCCACCAGGGCTTCCAGGCGCTCGCTGGCGGTGCGGCTCTGGGCGCGCAAGGCGGCGCTGAACTGGGCTTGGCCGCCGGGGCGCCGCAGGTAGACGACGAGCAGCCGCGCGATCTCCAGCGCCACGGCGCGGCCGGCGTCGGCCTCCACCAGCGCCAGCGCCAGGTCGATGCCGGCGGTGACGCCGGCGGCGGTGTGGATGTTGCCGTCGTCGACGAACAGGGCGTCGGGCTCCACCCGCACCGCCGGATAGCGGCGGGCGAGGGAGGCCGTGTACTTCCAGTGGGTGGTCGCCCGCCGCCCGTCGAGCAGGCCGGCGGCGGCCAGCAGATAGGCGCCGGTGCAGACGCTGGCGAGCCGCGGCAGGCCGGGGCCGTGGCGGCGCAGCCAGTCGACGGCGGCGGCATTGGCCTCGACGTCGTGGACGCCTGGGCCGCCGGCGACGACGAGGGTTTGCAGGGTGGCCGGATCGACGTCCTCCAGCGGATCGACGAGCATGCGCAGGCCGCTCGACGCGGTGACGACGCCGCCGCCCACGCCCACCACCGCCACCGGCGAGGCATAGGCGCGCGGCGCCAGGCGGCCGGCGTGGTTGAACACCTCCAGCGGCCCGGCGAGGTCGAGGCTCTGCAGGCCCGAGGGCGCCAGGATGGCGATGCGGCGCGGAAGTCGGGCGGACGGGTCCATGAGGCGAGCCTTATCCAGGGCGCGGCGTGGCACAGGGGCGACGATCCCATCCATCCTGCCATGACAGTGGTGGCACGATCCATGGGGTCCTTGTCGTTCCTGTCATCGTGGGCGCAGGGCAGGATGGCGGGACCATGCGATCCATCCGGAGCCCCCTCCCATGCCCGCCCCCCAACTCCGCGTCGAAGACAGCGTCAATCAGGTGTGCCCGTGGTCGGGCGATCCGGTGTCGGCCGACAGCCTGACGCTCTACCGCGGCCGCGTCGTCGGCTTCTGCAATCCCGGCTGCCGCGACAAGTTCGCCCGCGCCCTCGGCACCTTCGACTGCGTCATCGAGGCGGCGGAGGAGGCGGAAGCGGCCAAGCGCCCCGCTGGACCGCTGCTCGAAGTGCAGTAGGATGGTCGGATTCTGAACCGGGAACCCTGTCGATGAGCACTGCTCCCCCATCTTCCGCGCCCGCCGTGCGCAACGCCGTGCTGGTGGTGATCGTCGCCGCCTGCATGGTCGGCCTGCTGAACTTCGGCGTGCGCGCCGGCTTCGGCCTGTTCCTCGAACCCATGAGTGCGGCCAACGGCTGGGGGCGCGAGGTCTTCGCCACCGCCATCGCCGTGCAGAACCTGCTGTGGGGCGCCGGCCAGCCCTTCGCCGGCGCCATCGCCGACCGCTTCGGCACCGCCCGCGTGCTGGTGGCCGGCGGTTTCCTCTATGCCGCCGGCACCATGCTCATGGCGGTGTCGACGACGCCGACCGCCATTACCCTGACCGGCGGCCTGATCGTCGGCATGGGCCTCGCCGGGTCGTCCTTCGCCATCGCGCTGGCCGCCATGGCGCGCGTGGTGCCGGAGGAAAAACGCTCGTGGGCGCTCGGCCTCGGCACGGCCACCGGGTCGCTCGGCCAGTTCCTGCTGGTGCCGCTGGGGCAGGGGTTCATCTCCGCCTACGGCTGGCAGACGGCGCTGGTGCTGATGGGGTCGCTGGCGCTGCTCATCGCCGTGCTGGCGCCGGCGCTGAAGGGCAAGCCCGCCAAGCCCGCCGCCGGCGGCTTCGACCAGAGCATCGGCGAGGCGGTGCGCGAGGCCTTCGCCCACCGCGGCTACGTGCTGCTGTTCTTCGGCTTCTTCGTGTGCGGCTTCCACGTCGCCTTCATCCAGACCCACCTGCCGGCCTACATCGTCGACAAGGGCCTGAGCCCGGCGCTGGGCGCTTGGGCCTTGGGGCTGGTCGGGCTGTTCAACGTCATCGGCGCCTATTCCGCCGGCCTGCTGGCCGGGCGCTACAGCAAGAAGTACCTGCTGTCGATCATCTACGTGACGCGCGCCGTGGTGATCGCCGCCTTCGTCCTGCTGCCCATCTCCACCGCCAGCGTGCTGGTATTCTCGGCCGCCATCGGGCTGCTGTGGCTGTCGACGGTGCCGCCGACCTCGGGCCTGGTGGCGCAGATCTTCGGGCCGCGCTACATGGCGACGCTGTTCGGCATCGTCTTCTTCGGGCACCAGATCGGCGCCTTCCTGGGCGTGTGGATGGGCGGCGTGCTGTACGACGCCACCGGATCCTACGACATCGTGTGGTGGTCGGGCGTCGCGCTCGGCATCGTCGCGGCGCTCTTGCACTGGCCCATCGACGAGCGCAAGTTGGTGCGGCTGCCCGCCGCCGCCGCCGAATAGGCGCGGTCGGCGCACGAAAAACCCGCCGCCCCGCCGCGCCCAAGGGGAAGGGCACGGCAGGATCGGCGGGTTTCGTGTCGGCGGGGAGGGCGAGGCGTCCAGTGCGACCGGGGCCGGCCGTCCCGTCACCCGCCGGCAGTGACCCCGAGGGTCAGTGGGTCACCGCGCTGCCGCCGTGGCCGATGTGCAGCACGCCGCGCACCCAGGCGACGGCAGCGCGGGCGAGATGGGAGATCTCGGCGGCGCGCAGCTCGTGGGCGCGGCGCTCGATCTCGTGGATCTCGGCGAAGGTCGGGACGTGGAAGTCGCGGGCGGTCGGCGTCTTGGCGGTCATGGCACTCTACTCTCTGTTTTTCTGGCGCGCCTCCGGGAAAAGGCCGCGCCGTCGAAGGCATCCTTGCAGGCCCGAAGATAGTCCCGTTTCGGTTATCTTGGACTGACCTATTTTGCGGTGCAGCACTGCGCGCTCCGCATGACTTCCGGCGTTCCCTGTGCTAGACGGACGGCATCCCCTCGCTTCACCGGAAGAGACCATGACCGGCAAGGACTCCGCCGACATCTGGCACATCCAGACCATCGTGCCGCGCTTCGCCATTCCCGCCTTCGAGGCGGCGCTGCAGGACCACTGCGACGCGGTGCTGGAGTTCGAGGTGGAAGACGACGACCGCGACGACGCCCTGTGGCGCCTGGACGGCTATGCGGAAGGGGAGCCGGACCGCAGCGGCGTCGCCGCCTCCATGGCGCTCGCCGCCGCCGTCGCCGGCGTGCCGGAGCCGGCGTTCGAGATCGCGCGCGAGGCGCAGCGCAACTGGCTGGCGGAGAACCTGCAGGCCTTCCCGCCCATCCAGGCCGGGCGCTACTTCATCCACGGCAGCCATTACGAGGACGCCCCGCCGGTCGGCAGCATTCCGCTGCTGGTCGACGCCGCCACCGCCTTCGGCTCGGGCGAGCACCAGAGCACCTACGGCTGCCTGCTGGCGCTCGACACGCTGGCCAAGCGCCGCCGCTTCCGCAACGTGCTCGACATGGGCTGCGGCACCGGCATCCTCGGCATCGCGGCGGTGAAGACCTGGGCCTGCCCGCTGACGGCGGTCGACATCGACGCCGAGGCGGTGCGGGTGACCGACATCAACGCCCGCCGCAACGCCGTGGAGCGGCTGGTCACCAGCTTCGCCGGCAACGGCTTCGCCCATCGCGACGTGCCGCGCAACGGCCCCTACGACCTGATCTTCGCCAACATCCTGGCGCGTCCGCTGGTGCGCATGGCCAAGGACGTGGCGGCCACCCTGGCGCCCGGCGGCAAGGTGATCCTCGCCGGCCTGCTGCGCCGGCAGGAGCCGATGGTGCTCAACGCCTATCGTCTGCAGGGGCTGGTGCTGGAAAAGCGCTACGCCCTCGACCCGTGGGCGACGCTGGTGCTGACGCGCTGAGGCTGCGACCGAGGCCGGCGCCGCCGGACGGCGGCGGCCTCGGGGGCGCCTCAGTGCAGGCGCTCGGCGTCCTTGCCGAAGCGGCCGTCGGCGACGGCGTCAATGTCGTCGCGGGTCAGGCCGATGTCGGCCAGCTCGCGGTCGGACATGCCGGCCAGGCTGTCGCGCACCAGATGGCGTTCGTGCCAGGCGTGCAGGCTGTCGGCGAGGCGGTCGATGAGGAACAGGGGTTTCATGGCACTCTCCGTGGGCTTTCTCGGACTGTGTGTGCAGGTGCGGTAATCCCGCATCGTCTGTCCGGAAAGATACGCTCGCGGCCGATTTCGACCACCCCGCTCAACCGCCGGTCTGCAATGCGGCGCCTGCATTGGTCGGCGTGACCATCGTCACGGCGGGACCGAAAAGGAGAAGGCCCGCCAGGACCAGGGTCCGGACGGGCCTTCATCGGCGCGAGAGAGGAGACTGCGCCGCAGCGGGTTACGCCGCCTGCCACCAGTTGGTGGCACCGCGGGTCAGGCCGTGCACCGCACCACCCAGCACGCCCGTGTCGTAGGACGGCTTGCGGGCGGTTTCGGTGGTGCCGACGGCGTAGTCGATGGCGTCGCGGGTCAGGCCGATGTCGGCCAGTTCGCGGTCGCTCATGGAGTACAGCCGGGCACGGGCGTCCTGGCGGTCGCGCCAGGAACGGATGCGGCCGATGAGGCGGCCGACCAGGCCGGCCTCGGCGGCGGGGATCTCGACGGTCGGCGCGGCGGCCTTGCGGGCCTCGCTGCGGACGGTGTCGAGGGAAACGACGGTCGCGGCAGACGGCACCGTCACGGCGGGGGCGGACGCACCCAGCCAGTCGGCTTCGCTGTCGTCATAGGGCCACATGGGACTATCTCGTTTTACAGTTGATTTGCCGATCGCCGGTTAACCTCCGGCGCGGTGGCGGGAATGTGGTGGAAGCCCCGAGGGCACACCAGCGGCTTTGTTGCATCGCAGCACTGCCTTTTCCGCATGGATCGGCGACCTGTCCCGAAGCGTCCCGCGGCGGCGACTATAACCGGCGCTTGCCGCCCCGCCGGCCGCCCCTTAGCTTGGCGGGAACGCGCCCTCGCAGCCGACCCAGGAGCCCCGATGACCGACAGCCCCCGCCTGCCGCCCGCCGACCGCCTGCGCGCCCTGCGTGACGAGCTCGCCCGCCGCGGCCACGGCGGCTTCGTCGTGCCGCGCGCCGACGAGCACCAGGGCGAATACGTGCCGCCCAACGCGGAGCGTCTGGCCTGGCTGAGCGGCTTCACCGGCTCGGCCGGGGCGGCGGTGGTGCTGGCCGACCGGGCGGCGGTCTTCGTCGACGGCCGCTACACCCTGCAGGCGGCGGCGGAGGTCGACACGGCCCTGTTCGAGATCGTCCACACGACGGACGTGTCCGTGGAACAATGGCTGACCGAACACCTGCCCGCCGGCACGGCGCTCGCCTACGACCCCTGGCTGCACACGCCCAACGGCGTGGCGCGCCTGCGCCGGGCGGTGGAGAAGGCCGGCGGCACCCTGGTCGCGACCGACGGCAATCCGCTTGACGCCGCGTGGGCCGACCGGCCGGGGCCGCCGCTGGCGCCCGTGGTGCCGCACCCGCAGGCGTTCGCCGGCAAGGCCGCCGCCGACAAGCTGGCCGAGGTGGCGGCGGCGCTGCGCAAGGACAAAGCCGATGCCGTGGTGCTGACGACGCCCGACAGCATCGCCTGGCTGCTCAACGTGCGCGGCGCCGACGTGCCTTGCGCGCCCTTCCCGCTGGGCTACGCCGTCGTCCATGCCGAAGGGCCGCGCGTCGACCTGTTCATGGACGGCCGCAAGGTGGCGCAGGAAACGCGCGACCACCTGGGTGCCGCCGTCACCCTGCGCGAGCCCGGCGACCTGCCGGCGGCGCTCGATGCCCTCGGCGCGGCCAAGGCGACGGTGCGGCTGGATGCCGGCGTCGCCCCCGACGCCGTGCGGGCGCGGCTGGAGGCGGCGGGTGCCACCGTGCAGCGCGCCGACGACCCCTGCGCCCTGCCCAAGGCAGCCAAGAACCCGGTGGAACTGGACGGCACCCGCGCCGCCCACCGCCGCGACGGTGCCGCCCTGGTGCGCTTCCTGGCGTGGTTCGCCGCCGAAGCCCCCAAGGGCGGTCTCGACGAGCTGACCGTGTCCGACGAACTGGAGCGCTTCCGCGCCACCGGCGACCTGTTCCGCGGCCTCAGCTTCCCGACCATCGCCGGCGCCGGCCCCAACGGCGCCATCGTCCACTACCGCGTCACCCCGGCCACCAGCCGCAAGGTGGAGGCGGGGCAGCTGTTCCTGCTGGATTCGGGCGCCCAGTACCTCGACGGCACCACCGACGTCACCCGCACGCTCTCGGTCGGCGCGGCGGGACCGGAGGAGCGGCGGCGCTTCACCCTGGTGCTGAAGGGCCACATCGCGCTGGCGACGGCCGTCTTCCCCGACGGCACCACCGGCAGCCAGCTCGACGTGCTGGCGCGCATGCCGCTGTGGCAGGACGGCGTCGACTACGACCACGGCACCGGCCACGGCGTCGGCAGCTACCTGTCGGTGCACGAAGGGCCGCAGCGCATCAGCAAGATCGGCAACGCCATCGCTCTGAAGCCCGGCATGATCCTGTCCAACGAACCCGGCTACTACAAGACCGGCGCCTACGGCATTCGCCTGGAGAACCTGGTGGCGGTGGAGCGGCGCGAGGTCGCCGGGGCGGAGCGCACCATGTACGGCTTCGAGACCCTGACGCTGGCGCCCTTCGACCGCCTGCTCATCGAGCCGGCGCTGCTGACCGACGACGAGGTGGCGTGGATCGACACCTATCACCGCCGCGTCCTCGACACCCTGGCGCCGCTGCTGGCCGGCGAGCCCGAGGTGCAGCGCTGGCTGGCGGAAGCCTGCCGTCCGCTGGCGCTGGGCTGAGCGCGCCGCCATGCTGGACGTCGCCGCGACGCAGGCCCTGCGGGCCGCCGACTGCAAGCAGCGCTTCGGGGTCTACGGCCTGTTCTACGACCTGCCGCTCGGCGGGGCGGTGTGGCCGTGCCGCTCGATCCTGGAGCTGATCGCCCACGACTTGGTGCCGGCGGGCGACCCTTCGCCGGTGCTCGACCGCCGCCCCGACCTGCTGGTGGTGATGATGAACCCCGGCTCCTCGCGCAGCGTCGAGCCCGGCTTCACGCCGCCGCAGGTGGCGGGAGTGGCCGGCATCGCGGCAGTGCGGCGGCTGGTGGAGACCATCCCCGACACCACCCAGTACCAGATCATGAAGGTGATGGCGGCGCGCGGCTGGCGGCACGCCCGCGTGCTCAACCTGTCGGACCTGCGCGAGACCAAGAGCCCCAACCTGTTCCGCCACGTCCAGAGCCTCGCCGGCCTGCCCGGCGGCGACGGCCATTCCATCTGGAGTGCCACGCGCCGCGACGAACTGCTGCGCCGCATCGGCCCGGCGGAGGGCTCGCCGCCGGTGATCCTCGGCTGGGGCCGCCACAAGGCGCTGTTCCCGCTCGCCGAGCAGTGCCTGGCGGCGCTGGCCGGGCGACCGGTATTCGGCGTACAGGCCCCGGAAGGCCCGCTCGCCTACGCTCACCCGAGCCCCATGATGCAGGCCGGCAAGGACGCCTGGCTCGCGGCGATCCTGGGGCAGATGGGGGCCGTGGGGTAAGGGGGCTTGCCATTTACGGCCGCGGCTCCTCAAACTGGCGGGCGCAGGCGGCGCCGGATCAGGTAGGAGGAAAGGCGCGATGGCAGAGGAACGTGTCGTGCGGCGGTCGCTGAACGACAGCCGCCAGGGTAAGACGGATTGGCATGCCGTGGAGCGGCAGTCGGACGCGGACATCGCGGCCAACGTCGCGGCCGATCCCGATGCAGCGGCGTTGTTGGACCGGGACTGGTGCAGGCGCGCCACGCGAGGCGGACCCGCCGGTGATCGCCACGACTGACCCCTACGTCTCCGCCGCCCGGGCGGCCGCTTCGGCGCGGGCGGCGGAGTCCTGCTTGCGTCGGTCCTCGCGGAGCTTGCGCTCCTCCGGCGGCACGAAGGTGAGGATGGTATCGCCCGGCGAGGCCTTGGGGCGGTCGCGGGCGGTGGCGAAGACGATGCGGCCCGACTCGCGCAACACCAGGATGATCTCGGCATCCGGCGAGCGCGCTTCGAGGTAGCGGTCGAAGTCGTATTCCTCGGTCAGGCGCGTCTTCTGGAAGCTCCAGCCGGCGGCGAGGCGGCGGTCCAGGTCGTCGAGGTCGGCGCCGGAGCGCAGCAGGGTGCGGCCGCCGATGGTGAAGGAGGGCCGGCGCGGGTTGTCCTCGCCGGCCGGACTGCCGGTCTGGTAGACGTTGGCGCGGCCGATCTCGGGCGCCAGGTCGGTGCAGACGAGGGTGTTGTAGGCGTCGTTGGGCGTCGCCGCGACCACATGGCCGAAGGCGTTGAATTCCAGGTGGTGCTCGGTCACCTCCGACAGCACCTCGCCGAAATAGGCCGGCACGCCGTCGCGGCGGGCGAGACCGAGGCGGTACCAGTCGTTGTCGGCGACGATGACCGGCACCTCCAGGTCCTGCAGCGCCTTGGCGAAGCCCGTGGTCCAGCGGGAGGCGCCGACCACCAGGATGCCCGGCCGCGCCGTCGACACCAGCCCGAGCGCCCGCGCCAGGGCGCGGATGGAGAAACCGTGCGCCACCACCGTCGCGAAGACGATGGCGAAGGCGAGCGGCACCAGCAGCGCCGCGTCCTCGTAGCCCGCCGCCACCAGCTTGCCGGCGAACAGGCCGGAGACGGCGACCGCGACGATGCCGCGCGGCGCGATCCAGCCGACCAGGGCGCGCTCCCGCCACGTCGTTTCCGTGCCGAGGGTGGAGGCGAGCACCGACAGCGGCCGTACGGCGACCAGGATGGCGACCACGAAGGCGGCGTGCTGCCACGTCAGGGCCGTCACGTCGGCCCAGGTCAGCGTCGCCGTCAGCACCACGAAGACGCTCGAGACCAGCACCGTCGTCACGTACTCCTTGAAGCGCCGCAACTCGTCCAGCGCGGCGATGCGCGAATTGCCGACGGTCATGCCGAGGGCGGTGACGGCGAGCAGCCCGGCCTCCTCGTAGACCATGTTGGCCAGCGCGAAGCTCGCCAGGATGACGCCGAGCAGCACCGGCGCCTTGAGGAACTCCGGCACCCAGCCGCGCTGGAAAGCCTGGGCGCAGCTCCAGCCGAGCGCGACGCCGAGCGCCAGGGCGATGCCGACGCCGAGCGCCAGGCTGCCGGCGATGCCGGCCAGCGGCGCGTCGGCCTGCAGGTGCAGCACCACCTCGTAGGCGAGCACGGCGAACAGGGCGCCGAGCGGGTCGTTGACGATACCCTCCCACCGCAGCACGGCGGCGGGGCGCTGGCTCAGGCGGGCCTGGCGCAGCATGGGGGCGATGACCGTCGGCCCGGTAACCACCAGGATGCCGCCGAACACGATGGCGACCGGCCACGACAGGCCGCCGAGATAGTGCGCGGCCGCGGCTCCGAGCGCCCAGGCGACGGGAGCGCCCACGATCACCAGCCGGCGCACGGCCGTCGCCACGCCGCGCAGGCTCTTGACGTCGAGCCCCATGCCGCCTTCGAACAGGATCACCGCGACCGCCACGGCGATGGCCGGCTGCAGCAGCTGGCCGAAATCGGCGCGCGGGTCGAGCACGCCGGTGGCCGGGCCGGCGATAATGCCGGCGACGCTCAGCAGCACGATGGCGGGGATCTGCCAGCGCCAAGCGGCCCACTGGGCGCCGAGCCCGAGCACCAGGATCAGCGCCACGTCGAATACCAGGCCCTCGGCCATGGGGACTCCTCGCAAGTCGGTCGGGTGCGGCCATGGTGACGATCGCCGGGCCGCCTGTCCACGACGCGGCGGAAGAAGAAGAGGTTCACTCGGTGACGCTGCGCCCGCGCCACGACGGCCGGCGACCACGCGCCGCACCGATCAGCGCGCCCCATTGCAGGGCGAGCAGCACCACCACCCCGACCGGATGCCACGGCACGGCGCGCAGGCTCTGGCGCAGCAGCACCGCCAGCAGCAGGCGCTGGCCGAGGGTGGCTGCGATGCCGAGCAGGCCCGCCGCCGTCTCCCCGGCCGCCAGCAGCAGCCACGGCCCGACGTGGCCGCCGAGCAGCAGCACCGTCCACACCGGCAGGCCGACGGGCGTCGCCATGCCCTCGGTCGCGTTCTTGGAGAACCCGGCCCAGGTGGCGGCGAAGCCGGCGTACATGCGGCAGCGGGCGAGGTCGGAGGCGTCGAACAGGTCGGTCGCGTGGCCGCCCCGGCGCAACGCCCGCGGCAGGGTCATGCCGTCGTGGAAGGACCGGCGCACGGCGGCATGACCGCCGACGGCGTCGTAGGCCTCGCGCCGCACCGCCATCAGCTGGCCGCAGCCGGCGGCGAAGCCAGGCACGCGCGGAAACAGCCGGGAGAACATCATGGGCAGGTAGCCGAGCAGCAGCATGGTGATCTGCGGCACGATCAGCCGCTCGCCCAGGCTGCCGGTGATCTGGCGCGGAAAGCCGCTGAGCAGGGCGAGGCGGCGGCGGCGCAGCAGGCGCACCACGCGGCCGACGGCGCCCGGCTCCAGCCGCACGTCGGCATCCATGAACACCAGCACCTCGCCCGCCGCCCGCTCCGCCAGCACCTTGCAGGCATGCTGCTTGCCGGCCCAGCCGGCGGGCAGGGGCGGGGCGTGCTCCAGGCGGACGCGACGGTCCTCGGCGGCGAGGCGGCGGACGATGGCGGCGGTGTCGTCGGCCGAGTGGTCATCGAGCACCACCACCTCCAGCGGCCCGTCGGCCCCCGCCAGCACCGATCGCACGGCCGCCTCGATGTTGGCCGCCTCGTCGCGCGCCGGGATCAGCACCGACACCGGGTCCTCCCACGCCCGCGGCGGCGGCGCCTTGCGGAAGAAGGCGAGGTTGACCAGCGTCAGGGCCAGCGGCAGCAGGGCGAGGCCGAGGATGATCTCCGCGACGAGGCTCATGGCGCGCCGTCCTCCGCCGCGCCGTGGCCGGCGTGGAAGCGGCGGCCGCGGAAGGTTGCGGCGGTGCGGCGCCACAGGTCGTAGACGCCGCCGACGCCGACCCGCCCGCCGAGCAGGGTGGTGAAGCGGGCGGGGTCGCGGCTCTGGGCGTCGGCGGCCAGCGCGTCCATGGTGTCGGCCAAGCGGTCCTCCAGCAACTCGCGCCAGCGCAGGACGTCGAGCCCGACGTGGTCGGCGGCGTCGATGGGGGCGCCGAAGCGCACCAGCGCCTCGGGCGTGCTCTCGTCCCAGAACGGATATTCCACCGCCAGCGGCAGCAGGATGGCCTGCGGCAGGCGGCGGCCGAGGTGGGCGATGCCTGGGCGCAGATGGACGGGGCGGCGGCGCGGGTCGGTGAAGGCGCCTTCAGCCGTGATCCACAGCATGGCGTCGGGATCGCTCAGCACGCCGAGGGACTGGCGCAGGAAGTTCACCGCGCCGGGCCGGCCGTGCTCCACCGGGAACAGGCCGATGCGGGCCATGAACCTGTACTTGGCCAGCGCCTCGGCCTCGATGGGGCCGAAGCCGGCGCGCCCGGGGAACAGGCGGCCGGCCAGCAGCATGACGAGGGCGGGGTCCCACCAGGACGGATGGTTGAGGTAGACCACCACCGGCCGCCCCGGCTCGGTGCGCGGATGGCCCTCGCGGGCGAGGCGCACGGCATGGAAGGCGCCGCGCAGGCGGCGGGTCATGACGCCCGTGAAGAAGCGCACCAGCGCCGGCTGGCGCAGGCGCACGACCTCCGGCGCAGGGCTGCCCGCCGCCGCCATGTCAGGCGGCTCCGGCGCGGCGGGCGGCGGCGGCGCCCGTGCCGGCCCCGAGGTCGGCGTCGAGGGCGTCGGCGGCGATCCAGCCGGACATCATCACCATGGGCATGCCCGGCCCCGGATGGGCGGCGCCGCCGGCCAGGTAGAGGCCTTTCAGGTCGCGCGACCGGTTGCCCGGCTTGAAGGCGCCGAGGAAGCGGCCGTGGCTCGCCAGGCCATAGATCGCGCCGTTCAGCACGGCGTAGCGGTCGTGGATGTCCTGCGGCGTCAGCACGTGCTCGACTCGGATGCGGTCCTCGATGTCGGTCAGGCCGGCGGTGCGCTTCAGCTTGTCGAGGATGGTGCGGCGGTACTGCGGCAGCAGGCGCGACCAGTCGTGGCCGGGGCGCAGGTAGGGGGTGTGGACCAGCACGTAGAGCGCCTCGCCCCCCGGCGGCGCCACGCCCGGCTCGGTGCGGGCGGGGGCGGCGAGGTAGCAGGTCGGGTCGGGCGCCGGCTCGCCCTTGCGGTAGATAGCGTCGAACTCCTCCTCCGGGTCGCGGGAGAACACGAAGTCGTGGTGCGCCAGGTGCTCGTAGGCGCGGTCGAGGCCGAGGTAGAGCACGACACCCGAGCACGCCGGCTCGTAGCTGCGCCGCCGCGCGAACCGCCGCGCCGGCTCGCCGCCGAGAAGCTCGCGATACGTACGGACCGAGTCCATGTTGGAGACGACGGCGGCCACCGGCACCACCTCGCCCGTGTCGGTCTCCACGGCGGTGACGTGGCCGTCCTCGCTGACGATACGGCGCACGCCGGTGCCGGGCCGCAGGTCGGCGCCGAGGTCGGCCGCGAGGCCCGCCAGCGCCTCGGGCACCGCCCGGGTGCCGCCGCGCGGGTACCAGATGCCCTCCGACGTCTGCATGTGGCCGATGCCGCACAGCACGGCCGGCGCGCCGTAGGGGGAGGAGCCGACGTACTGCACGAAGTGGTCGAGCATCTGCGCCACCCGCTTCTCCGGCACGTGGCCGCGGATGGTGCCGGCGACGGTGGAGCCCATGCGCAGCGCCAGCACGTCGGACAGCACCTTGACGTCGAAGCTGCCCTTCATGGTCATGGTGTCGCGCAGGTCTTCCACCGGCTTCCAGAAGAAGAACCGCTCGCTGATCTCGTGCAGGCGCTCCGACTGCCCGAGGAAGCGCCGGTAGCCGTCGCCCGAGCCGCTGCCCGGCGCGAAGGTGTCGAGGGTCCGCGCCATGGCGTCGGGGCTTTCCACCAGGTCGAGCACGCTGCCGTCGTCGAAGAAGCAGCGCCACTGCGGGTCGAGGCGCACGAGGTCCAGCCGGTCCTCCAGGCGTCGCCCGGCTTCCTCGAAGATGCGGCGCAGGACGCGCGGCAAGGTGAGGATGGTCGGCCCCATGTCGAAGCGCCAACCGCCGTCCTCCAGCACCGCCGCCTTGCCGCCGAGCCAGGGATTGCGCTCGAACAGCACCACCTTGCGGCCGCGCGCCGCCAGCGTCGCCGCCGCCGCCAGCCCGCCGAGGCCGCCGCCGATGACGGCGATGGGCAGGGAGTCGCTCATGGTCCGGGTCATCGCGGGCTCCTTCGTCGGGGTCATTCGGCGGCGCGCAGGCCGCCGATCTCGGGCAGGGCGAGCGGCGAGAGGGCGAGGTCCTCGGCCACCAGCCGGGTGGTGATGCGGGCGCCTTCGAAGATCACCGGCAGGCCGCTGCCCGGATGGGTGCCGCCGCCGACCAGATAGACGCCGTCCAGGTCCTCGAAGCGGTTGTTGGGCCGCAGGTGCAGCATCTGCCCCAGCGTGTGGGCGAGGTTGAAGGTCGCTCCCCGGTAAACGTGCAGCCGGGCCTGCCAGTCGTCGGGGGTGAAGACGGTTTCGCTGCGCACCCGCCGCCGCAGGTCGGTCAGGCCGAGCGTCTCGGCCAGGCGGTCGTAGACGAGCGCCTTGTAGCGCTCGCGCTCGCGGCTCCAGTCGATGTGCGGCGAGCGGTGCGGCACCGGCACCAGGACATAGAGCGTGCTGCCGCCGCGCGGGGCGAGCGTCGGGTCGGTGACGCCGGCGTTCTGCACGTAGAACGACGGCCGGTCGGGCAGCTCGCGGCCGTCCTCGATCTGGCGGATGTTGCGCTGGTAGTCCTCGGCCAGAAAGATGGTGTGGTGGTCGAGTTGATCGGTGGTGCCGTCGAGCCCGAGCCACAGCATGAAGGTGGAGCACGAGAAGGCCTTGCGCTCCAGCCGCGCGTCGGTCCACCGCCGGCGCAGGGCATCGGGCACGAGCCGGGTCATGGTATTGGCGAAGTCGGCGCCGATGACCAGCGCGTCGGTCTCGTGCCGGCCGTCGGGGGTGACCACGGCCTTGGCGCGGCGGCCGGCGAACTCGATGCCCGTCACCTCCGTCTGCAGGCGGATGTCCACCCCCATGCGGCGGGCGAGGCCGGCCATGGCCTCCATCACCGCGGCGCAGCCGCCGATGGGATGGTAGACGCCGTGGCCGTATTCCAGGTAGGCGAGGATGGTGAACAGGCTGGGGCAGCGGAAGGGCGACATGCCCAGGTACTTGCTCTGGAACGAGAAGGCGAGGCGCACCCGCTCGTCGTCGAAGAAGCGGCAGAGGTCGCGGTCGACGCTGGAGAACGGCCGCAGGTAGCGCAGCGACTTCATCACGTCGGGCCGCAGGTAGTCGCCGACGCCGGCGAAGGGGTTCTCCAGAACCGGCCGGAAGGCTTCCAGCTTGCGCCGGCCGTCCTCCAGGAAGGCGGGCAGGGCGGCGGCGTCGTGCGGGTTGAGGGCGGCCACCTGGCGCTGCAGTTCCTCCAGCCGGTCGGAGGCGCGCAACTCGCCGCCGGCCTCGAACACCAGGCGATACATGGGGTCCAGGCGGCGCAGGTCGACATGGTCCGCCAGGCGCTCGCCGCAGGCGGCGAAGATCTCTTCCAGGATGCGCGGGTAGAGGAAGAACGTCGGCCCGGTATCGAAGCGGAAGCCGTCGCGCTCCAGCACGGCGCTGCGGCCGCCGACGCGGTCGCGGCGCTCGATCAGGGTGACGTCGGCTCCTCTTCGGGCCAGCAGGAGGGCGGCGGCGAGTCCGCCCGGGCCTGCTCCCACGATGGTGACGCGTCGCGCCATCGCTCCTATCTCCTCCGTTCGGGTGCGAAGGCCAATCGCAGTCGGCGAGGCGTCACCGGCCTTTGGAAAAGTGACGCTTGCCAGCAACAGACGTTGAACCGGTACGCACATTTTTTCCGTACAGTTCACCCGGAGGTGACGATGCCCGACGACGAGAGCCGCAGCGCCCTGGCCGTGTCGCCGGTCGCCGAAGTGGCGCGGCGGCTGGCGGTGGCGCGTGGGGCGCAGGCGACATGGGCGGTCGAGCCGGTGAAGGCGCGGCTGCGGGTGGTACGCCGGCTGCGGCGATTGATCGCGCGCGAGGCCGAGGATCTGGCGGCGCTGGTCCACACCTACGCCGGGCGGGCGCCGGCCGAGACCCTGGCGGCGGAGATCCTGCCGCTGGTCGCCGCCTGCCGGTTTCTGGAAGGCGAGGCGGAGGCCCTGCTGGCGCCGCGGCGCCTCGGGGCCGAGGGGCGGCCGCGCTGGCTGGCGGGCGTGACGGCGGAGGTGCGGCGCGATGCGCTCGGTGTCGTGCTGGTCATCGCGCCGGGCAACTACCCCCTCATGCTGCCGGGCATCCAGATGATACAGGCGCTGGCGGCGGGCAATGCGGTGGCGGTGAAGCCGCCGCCGCAGGGCTCGGTGGCGCTGCTGCGGCTGGCGGCGCTGCTCGACAAGGCGGGGCTGCCGGACGGGCTGGTGCAGGTGCTCGGCGAAGGGGTGGCGGAGGCCGAGGCCGCCATCGCCGCCGGCGTCGACAAGGTGGTGCTGACCGGCTCGGTGGAGACGGGGCGGGCGGTGCTGCGCCGGCTGGCCGAGGCGGTGGTGCCGGCGACCATGGAACTGTCGGGCTCCGACGCCGTGATCGTGTTGCCGGGGGCCGACCTGGATCTGGTGGCGCGCAGCGTCGCCTACGGGCTGCGGCTCAACGCGGGCGCCACCTGCATCGCGCCGCGCCGCATCGTCGTGCCGCGCGATCAGGCGGCGGAGTTGGAGGCGCGTCTGCTCGCCCGCCTCGCCGAGGTGCCGCCGGCGGCGGTGCCGCTGCGGGTGCGGCGGCAGGCGGCGACGCTGGTGCGGGCGGCGGTGGAGCAAGGGGCGCGGCTCGCGACACCGCCCTTCGACCCGGCCGAGGGTGCCATGGCGCCGGTGCTGGTGGCCGACGCCCATCCGTCCATGGAGCTGTTGCAGTCCGACGTCTTCGCCCCGGTGACCACCCTGGTGGCGGTGGCCGACGCCGAGGCGGCCCTGCGGGTGGCGCACGAAGGCCCCTACGGCCTCGGCGCCAGCGTGTTCGGCCCGCGCAAGGCGGCGGAAGCGGTGGCGGCGCGCCTGCGGGTCGGCAGCGTCACCGTCAACGACCTGATCGTCCCGACCGCCGACCCGCGCCTGCCCTTCGGCGGCCGCGGCTGGAGCGGCTTCGGCGCCACCCGCGGGCCGGAAGGACTGCTGGAGATGACGCGGCCGAAGGCGATCAGCGTCCGCCGCGGCCGCTTCCGCCCCCACTTGCGACCGCCGCGCGACGGCGACGCCCGCCTCTTCGCCCTCTACCTCCGCCTCGCCCACGGCGGCTGGCGCGGGCTGCTCGGGCGGTGACGGTGTTGTGTGATGATGGCGGGGGGATTAGGTTGATAGCATCGCCAGCACAGGAGCCAGGGTGCCATCATGCCCGCCGTCACCATCCGCAACCTGCCCGACGAGGTGCACCGCGCCCTGAAGGTGCGCGCCGCCCGCCACGGCCGCAGCACCGAAGCGGAGATGCGCGAGATCCTGGCGGCCGCCGTCCGCCCGCCCGACCGCCTGCGCCTCGGCACCGCGCTTTCCGCCCTGAGCCGGGAGGCGGGCCTGACCAATGCCGACGTCGACGCCCTCGCCGAGGCGCGGGACCGGATCCCCGCCGTGCCCATGAGCCTCGAATGATCGTCCTCGACACCAACGTCGTGTCCGAGGCGATGAAGCCGGCGCCTGCCGCGGCCGTGCGCGACTGGCTGGATGCGCAGGCGGCGGAAACGCTGTTCCTGACCAGCGTCACCATCGCCGAGTTGCGGTTCGGCGTCGGCGCGCTGCCGGATGGCCGCCGCAAGCAGCAACTCGGCGAGGTTCTCGACGGCGTGCTCGGGCTGTTCGCGGGGCGCATCCTGCCCTTCGACACGCCCGCCGCCCTGCGCTATGCGGATCTGGCCGTGGCGGCCCGGGCTGCCGGCCGCGGCCTGCCGACGCCCGACGGCTACATCGCCGCCATCGCGGCCGCGCACGGCTTTTCCGTCGCGACCCGCGATACCGGCCCGTTCGAAGGCGCGGGCCTGCCCGTCATCGATCCGTGGACGTATGGAGGCTGAGGAACCCATGCACAGTGGCCAGGAAGAGACGACGCGCCGGCCAGCGCGGCGGCCCGCCCTGCGCAGTCTCATGATCGCCGCCGCCGCCCTGGCGGTCGCCGCCGTGCCTGCGACAGCGCAGCAGGGGGTGCCGGTGCGGGTGACGGTGTTCGGCATCCACAACGACCGCGGCGAGGTGCTGGCGGCGGTCTGTCCGGAGGCGGACTTCCTGTCCGACCGCTGCACCCTGCGGGCCGCGGCGCCGGCGGCCTTCGGCGCGGTGACGCTGACCCTGCCCGCCGTGCCGCCGGGCCGCTATGCGGTGCAGGCCTTCCACGACGAGAACGGCAACCGCACCATCGACCGCAGCCTGTTCGGCATGCCGAAGGAAGGCATGGGGTTCAGCAACGGCGCGCCCATGCGCTTCGGCCCGCCCGACTTCGCCGAGGCGGCGGTGGACGTCGGGCCGCAGGGCGCCGACGTGGTGGTGCCCCTGCGCTAGTTCGACTGAGGCAGGCGCAGGAAGCTGCCGAGCCAGAACTGCGACAGCTGCTTCATGATGTCGATGAGGTCGTCGATGGTGATGGGCTTCACCATGTAGGCGTTGGCGTGGCGGCGGTAGCTCTCCACCACGTCGCGTTCGGCCTCCGAGGTGGTCAGGATCACCACCGGAAGGTCGCAGAGGTCCGGCGACTCCTTGATTTCCAGCAGGGTCTGCCGGCCGTCCTTGCGGGGCATGTTGAGGTCGAGCAGGATCAGGTCGGGCCGCGGCTGACCGCTCCGCAGGTAGTCGATGCACTCCTGCCCGTCGCGCACCCAGTGCAGCGCCACGCGCGGTTCCGCTTCCTTCAGAGCCTCGCGGGTCAGCTCGGCGTCGTCCGGGTTGTCGTCGGCGAGCAGGAAGAGGGGGGCTCGGGTCATCAGGCAGGAACTCCCGCGGCCGGGTCGGCCGCATCGGCGGGTAAGTCGGGAGCGGCGGCAGCGGGCGCGGGGACCGGGCCCGTCGGGGGAACCGCGCTCAGGGTGAAGCGGACGTCGCACCCTACACCGTTGGCGGCGCAAATCCACATTCTTCCGCCATGGATCTCGGCGATTCGCCGCGCCACGGAAAGGCCGATGCCCGTGCCGCCCTGGCCGCTGTCGGGGGCGAGTTTCTTGAACAGGTGGAACACCGTCTCGCGTGCCGCATCGGGCACGCCGATGCCGTTGTCGCGCACCGAAACCTCCCACACCTCGCCGCGCCGCCAGGCCCGCACGGTGATGCGCGGCGGCCGGTCGGGGGCGGCGAAGGCGACGGCGTTGTCGATCAGGTGGTCCATCAGGCAGCCGAGCTGCGCGGCGTTGCCCGCCACCACCGGCAGGTGCTCGGCAGCGATGTGGACGCCGGCATGGCGGCGGGCGGCGGCGTGCACCAGATCGGCGAGCGCCACCGGGGCGAGGCTGCGCGCGCTGGCGTCGAGCACCGCGTAGTCCATCAATTCCTTGAACATGACGCGCATGCGCTCCGCCGCCGTGGTGATGCGGGTCATGTAGTGGCGGGTCTGCGGGTCGATGTCGTCGCCCAGGCGGCGGGCGAGCAATTGGGTGAAGCCGCCGATGGCACGCAAGGGTTCCTGCAGGTCGTGGGCGGCGATGTAGGCGAAGCGCGCCGTCTCCGCCCGCGCCTTGGCCATGTCCTCCAGCGTCTGCCGCAGGTTCTTTTCGCGCGCTTCCAGGTCGTCGGCCATGACGTCGAGGTCGTGGCCGAGCGCCGCCAGACCGCTGCGGTCGTGCCAGCGGTCGGCGCGGCCGTCGTAGTCGCCCTGGGCGAAGCGGCGGGCGGTGTCCGACAGGTGGTCGAGGCGGCGCAGCAGCAGCCGGTCGACCGCCAGATAGACGCCGCCGAGCGACACCGCCACCAGCACGGCGAAGGCCGCGAACCACAGGCGGGCGTGCGAGTCGATGCGCCCGACCACGGCGTCGTTCGCGACGCTGGCCGACACGATGGCGCCACGCGGCAGGCCGGACAGCGCCACATGCACCGTCAGCCGCTCCGGATCGTCCTCGGCGCCGCCGCCGCCGCCGGCGAGGGCGGCCAGGGCCCGGCGCAGCTCCGCCGCCGGCAGGGTTGCGCCGGGCGGCAGGGCGGGGTCGCTGGCGCCGAGCACGAGGCCGCTGCGGTCGAACACGACGATGCGGGCCCCCGCCCGGCCGCTGCGGGCGGTGAGCGTGTCCTGCAGCCAGTCCAGCGACAGGCCGGTGTTGATGGTGCCGACCACGTGTCCGCCGGCATCGCGCAGGGGTTGCGACAGCACGACCACCGGCTTACCGGACAGCGCACCGAGCTTGAACCCCGACAGGCCGAGCCCGCCGGTCTCGAAGGCTTCGCCGATGTTGATCTGGTTGCCGACGAAGACAGGAGCCGGCAGCGGGCCGGAACTGCAGACGATGTAGGCGCTCGCGTCGACCACCGAGAAGTTGGTGTAGCGCCGCTGGCCGGCGGCGATGCCGCGCAGCACCGCCGGGCAGTCCGGGTGGCCCGGCGTCGCCAGCTGCGGCACGGCGGTGAGGGAGGCGAGCAGTTCGGCGGCGCGGGTCAGTTCGACGGTCAGCTGCTGGCTGACGGAGGCGGCCGTGCGGGCCATCGACTCGCGTTCGTGCGCCAGCATCAAGGTGCGCTGTTCGGCCACGTGCACGGCCTGATAGCCGGCCAGCGGGGCGAGCACCACCGCCACCAGGACCATCAGCCATCGGCGCTCCGTGCCGAAGCGGAACCGCCTGCTCCTCATGACGGGTCGTTCCTCCGTCGCAGCTTACGCAGGAGCGTCTTAGCGCGGGGGCGCCGCGAAGGAAAGCCTGTCTTCCGGCCAGCCCGCCGCCGATCCGGCCGATCCGGTCAGCGGCGGCCGCAGCGGGCCACCAGGGCGTGGCCGCGCGTCAGCGCCTCTTCCGGCGGCAGCGGTGCCGCGCCGTCGCCGAAGCTGGCGAAGGCCATGGCGAGCAGCACGGCGTCGTCGAGCGCGCGGTGTGGCGTCAGGTCCGACTTGGCGCCGAGCGCCGGCCCGCCGGGGGCGGTGGCGTGGTCGAGGGCGACGGGCGGCGGATCGCGCAAAAGCCGCAGCCAGCCCCCGTCGAAGGACGGATTGTCGCTGCGCACGATGCGCCCGGCGAGGTCCGCCGCCAGACGGTCGGCGACCTCGTCGGCGGGCAGGCCCTCGGCGGCCACCCGCTCGCGCGTCAGTCCGTGCAGGGCTTCGGCCTCGCGCGTCCAGGCGAAGCGGTCGAGCCAGCCGGGGGCGGGGCGGACGAGGTAGCTGGCGCCGTGCAGCAGGTCGGCGCTGCACCACGCCACCTCCAGCGGAAAGCCGTGGCTCAGGCTGGAGGCCTCGACGTCGAGGAAGGCGATGGCATCGGTCGGCATGCTGGCTCCCGGGCGGTGGCTACGGGAGCCAACGCCGGAGGGCGGCCGCGGGTGCCGGGTCAGTCTTCGTCGGGCAGGGCGGCCCACAGGTCGTATTCGTCGCTGAACTCGACCTTGGCCTGGACGATGTCGCCCGGGGCGACGCGCGTCTCGCCGTTGAGGAAGACGTTGCCGTCGATCTCCGGCGCGTCGGCCCACGAGCGGCCGATGGCGCCTTCGTCGTCGACTTCGTCGATGATGACCTCGATGGTGCGGCCGACCTGGCGGGCCAGCTTGCGCTCGCTGATCTTCTGCTGGGCGGCCATGAAGCGCTCCCAGCGCTCCTGCTTCACCTCTTCCGGCACCGCACCGGCCAGGGCGTTGGCGGTGGCGCCTTCCACCGGCTCGTACTTGAAGCAGCCGACGCGGTCCAGCTCCGCCTCCTCCAGCCAGTCGAGCAGCACCTGGAAGTCGCGTTCCGTCTCGCCGGGGAAGCCGACGATGAAGGTGGAGCGCAGCGCCAGGTCGGGGCAGATCTCGCGCCAGCCCTTGATGCGGTCGAGGGTCTTTTCCTGGTGGGCCGGGCGCTTCATGGCGCGCAGCACGTCGGGGCTGGCGTGCTGGAAGGGGATGTCCAGGTAGGGCAGGATCTTGCCCTCGGCCATGAGCGGGATGACCTCGTCCACCGACGGGTAGGGGTAGACGTAGTGCAGCCGCACCCAGGCGCCCAGGTCGCCCAGCTCGCGGCAGAGGTCGAGCATGCGGGCCTTCACCGGGCGGCCCTTGTAGGGGCTTTCCTCGTAGCCGAGGTCGACGCCGTAGGCCGAGGTGTCCTGCGAGATGACCAGCAGTTCCTGCACGCCCGCCTGCACCAGCCGCTCGGCTTCATAGAGCACCTTGGCGGCCGGGCGGCTGGCCAGATCGCCGCGGATGGAGGGGATGATGCAGAAGCTGCAGCGGTGGTTGCAGCCCTCGGAAATCTTCAGATAGGCGTAATGGCGCGGCGTCAGCTTGATGCCCTCGGCCGGCACCAGATGGGTGTAGGGGTCGTGCGCCGGCGGCACCGCTTCGTGCACCGCGTCCATCACCTGCTCGTACTGGTGCGGCCCGGTGACCGACAGCACGTTCGGGAACTGCTCGCGGATGGTCTGTTCCTCGCCCCCCATGCAGCCGGTGACGATGACGCGGCCGTTTTCCTTCATGGCCTCGCCGATGGCCTCCAGGCTTTCGGCCTTGGCGCTGTCGAGGAAGCCGCAGGTGTTGACGATCACCGCCTCGGCGCCCTCGTAGCTCGGGCTCAGCTCGTAGCCCTCGGCCCGCAGCTTGGTGAGGATGCGTTCGGAATCGACGAGGGCCTTCGGGCAGCCGAGGCTGACGATGCCGATCTTCGGGGCGGCCGGCTTGGACGCGGTGGCGGAGCCGGGAGCGGGGGCGGCGGTCTTGGTCATGCGCAGGGTTCCGGGGGAGCGGGTGAGGGCGACGCCGGCGGGCTCGCGGCCGGCAGGGCGTCGCACGTCCTTCGGCCGGGGACAATAGGGCATCCGGCGCGCGGCGCAAGTCCCTGCCGTCGACTCAGGTTGGGGTGCACGCGAGAAACGTGATGCTTCACAACCCTTCCGATTGGCAGGGGAAAGCGCGCATGGGATGAAGTAACAAGATTGGGCACGCCAGACGTGCAGACCGATCCACTTCATCCGGAGTTTTCGTTCGATGGATATCCAGATCAAGGTCGTCAACGAGTCCGACGACGACGCCTACATCCTCTTCTTCCAGAAGCCGGAGCTGGCCAACCCCAACCGCATCTACAGCGACGTCTTCCCGGTCGCCTGGCGGGTGGTGCCGCTCGGCCACAACAGCACCTCCACCATCGTCTACCCGGTGAACCTGCAGGTGACGGCGCAGGAGCACACGCCGGTCTACAACGCCGCCAACCGCCTGACCTACCAGGACACCGACCAGGGCCAGGCCTGGAAGTTCATCACCAAGGGCGACTTCGCCGACATCGAGACCGACGGCAAGAGCGACGGCAGCGAGGTGATCCTGCGCAACAACGCGCCGGAACGCATCGACGCCGGCCTCGCCAAGGACGGCAAGGTGCTGCTGGTGCAGCGCGGTCTCGGCCTGGACGAGCAGGCGGTGTTCCAGCTCACGCCCAAGCTCTACGTCGTCTACACCCGCGACATCGCCGAGGGTGAGCTGATCAAGGGCGACACCGCCTCGCAGCACACCAAGGAAATCGACCTGACCAACCTGCAGAGCATCACGGTCGCCCTGGTCAACGGCACCCCGGGCACCGGCCAGAAGATCTGGGAGCTGCGCGACCGCCGGAACGTCTGATCGCGCCGTCACGGCCCGCCGCGCAACCGCCGGCGGGTCGTGCGGGGGGAGGGGCGGCCGGGGCACCGACTGCGCCGGCCGTTCCGCCCGCCTCCGCGCGCCGCTTCGTCCTTCTTCATCCCCGCGCCGCCGGGCGCCTGCCGGGAACCCGCCATGATCCTGTGTCTGCTGACAGCGTGCCGCGCCACCGCGCGCGCCCTCTACGCCGACTGCCCGCGCGGGCTGTTCGGCTCGATCCGGACGGCCGCCGACCCGACATGCGCCGCCGCGCCGGAACTCCTCGACCGCGACGAGCATCTGTTCGTGGCCGCCGCCTGCCGCGACGGTGCCCTCACCGATTTCCTCGACGACGCGCGCTGGACGCCCGCCGCCCTCGCCGACATGGTGCGGCCGCTCCTGCCGGCCCGCTGGCACGGCCGGGTGCATCTGGCCGCCGGCGCCACGGTGCCGGACTTCGCCGCCGCGCTACTGGAGATCCTCGGCCGCGACACCTTCGCCGGCCGCGTCTTCGGCCTGCGCGACAATCCGCAATTCGCCATTCCGGCCGCCGGGGACCGCCTATGGATTCCCGCGGCATGACCTGCGCCGGCTTCACCTCCCCGCTCGCCTGCGGTGTCGTCTCCTCCACCGGAGCGGCGGGCGCGGCGGCCGGAGCCGGCGGCCCCGGGGCGTCGCGTTCCCCCCGCAGCAGCGACGACGCATCCCGGGGCGGCGCGGGGGAGGGACCGCCATCCTCCGGCGGCTCTCCCCCGCTTCCCGCACCCCTGCAGCACGCCGCCCTCGGGCTGCTCGACTGGCTGGCCTTCGGGGTCGTCGCCATCGGCCTCGACGGCGTCGTCCACTGGAGCAACAGCACCGCCGCCGCCATGCTGGCGGACAGCGAGAGCCTGATGACCGTGCGCGACCGCCTGTGTGGCCGCACGCCGCGCGACGCCGCTTTGTTCAGCGCCGCCCTCGATGCCGTGCGCGACGATCTGGCGGCCGGTCGGCAGCCGGCGGTCGGCGTGTTCAGCCCGCGCGGCCTGCTGCCGGAAGAGCATACGGCGGCCCTGCTGGTGCCGCTCGGCACGGCGGCGCCGCCGCAGGTGGCGGTGCTGCTCTGCCCGCGCCTCGACCGGCGGTTGAGCGGCGTCGTGCCCCTGCTCATGGGCGCCTTCGGCCTGACCCGGCGGGAGGCGGAACTGGTGCAGACGCTGGCCGGCGGCAACACGCTGGAGGACTTCAGCCGCGACCACGGCATCACCCGCGGCACCGCCCGCTGGCACCTGCGCAACACGCTGTTCAAGATGGGCTGCGGCCGCCAGGGCCATGCCGTCGCCCGCCTGCTGGCGAGCCCGCTGACCCTGGTCGACCTGGGCCGCCAGGCGCCGCGCCAGAAACAGCCGCGCCGCCGTCGGCCCGACGGCTGACGGCGGCGGGGGCGAACCGGGAGGCGCCTGTACCTCCTCGTCGGTTGCCCGTCAGGCGCTGGTGGCGTACTGGCGGCGGCTGCCGCGCGAGACGTCTTCGAGGAACGACGCGATCACCGCGTTGACCGTCTCGGCGTGGGTCACCGGCCCCATGTGGCCGGCGCGCGGCACGGTGTGCAGCATCATACAGGGCAGCGCCGCACCCAGCAGGCGGCAGATGCGGCGCGACGGCGCCGGCGACTGGTCGCCTTCCACGATCAGCACCGGCATGGACAGCATGCAGGTGTAGTCGACCAGCGGCGTCTGTTCCGAGAACAGCGCCCAGAAGTCCATGGACACCCGCGGCAGCTGCGCGGCGAAGGCGGCGCGGCGGTCCTCGGGCATGGTCTTGAAGGTGCCGGGCGCGTTCCAGTAGTCGATGAAGGCCGCCATGCCGCCGTACCAGTCGCCGCTGGTGGCCGCCCGCACGGCGGCGGCGGACAGGCCGGCGACTTCCGTGAACAGGCGGCGGTCGGCGTCGTTGCCCTGGCGCAGCAGGTGGAACAGCGACGGCTCGTAGACGGCGATGCTGGCGACGGCGCCGGGATGGTCGATGGCCGCCCGCAGCGCCACGGCGCCGCCGTAGGAATGGCCGACCACGTGCACCGGGCGGCCGAGGCGGCGGGCGATCTCGGCCACGATGCCGGCTTCCTCGCCCAGTTGCAGCGGCTTCTTGCCCGGCCACGGGGCGGAGCCGCCGCAGCCGTGCAGGTCGGGGGTGACGAGGCGGTAGCCGAGCCCGGCCAGAACGCCGCCGAGGCCGCGCCACTGGCCGCCGGCCGAGGCGGAGCAATGCAGCGCCACCACCGGCTCGCCGCTGCCGGTTTCGGCCAGCGCGATGCGGGCGCCGTGCAGGGTCAGCGCGTCGCCGATCGGCGCATCGCGCAGTTCGAGGGTGTCGCTGGGCATGGTCGGGCTCTCCGGGTGGCGTTTCGAGTCGCGGGCACAGCCGCTGTGAGTGGCAGAGTGCCTCGCTCGTGTTTCGGCTGTATGGCGCCGCCGGAGGGAAATTGTTTCGAAGGTTTCAGCCGCGAAACACCGCCGTTGCATCGCGCCCGCTTTTCACCCGTGCCGCTTTGTCGGATATTGCTCGGCTGAGGACGGACTGACGGACGGAGCCGAATGGCCGGCGAACGCATCATCGTGGTCGACGACGAGCCGCACCTGCGCGAGCTGGTCGAGGATTACCTGCTGGAACACGGATACAAGGTGCGCACCGCCGGGTGCGGCACCACCCTGCGTGCCGCCCTGGCCGAGGAGCCGGCCGATCTCGTGCTGCTCGACGTCAACCTGCCGGGCGAGAGCGGCTTCGCCATCGCGCGCGCCCTGCACGCCGAGAACGGGCCGCCCATCATCATGCTGACCGCCTCGGGCGACGTGGTGGACCGGGTGGTGGGGCTCGAGGTCGGGGCCGACGACTACGTCACCAAGCCCTTCGACTTCCGCGAGCTGCGCGCCCGCATGGAAGCGGTGCTGCGCCGCCACCGCAAGGCCGCTGCCGCCGCCGTGAGCGCTCCCGCCGCCGCCGCCACGGCCGGCCCGGCGGCGGGCGGGCGCAGCGTGCGCTTCGGCGTCGCCCGCCTCGACCTCGACGCCCGCCGCCTGCTGCGCGACGACGGCGAGGAGGTGAAGTTGACGGCCATGGAGTTCGACCTGCTGCACGCCTTCGCCACCCACCCCAACCGGGTGCTGACGCGCGACCAGCTGCTCGACATGGCGCACAACAAGGAGTGGGAGCCCTTCGACCGCTCCATCGACATCCGCATCGCCCGCATCCGCCGCAAGATCGAGCCCGACCCGGAACACCCGCAGGTCATCAAGACCGTGCGCGGCGCCGGCTACATCTACGTGCCCGGCGGCTAAAGGCCGCGTCGCCTGACGTGCGGCTGACGGCGGGCAAAAAATCCCCGCTTCGGCCACCCCCTCGGCTATGATCCGCCGCACGCGCCGCCGGGCGCCCGTTTTCCATCACCGCGCAGAGCCATGACCGCCGAGACTCCGCTTCGCCTCCTCGTCCTCGACGTGGACGGCACCATCGTCGACAGCCTCCACAACATCGTCGCCGCCATGGAGATGGCCGCCGCCGACCACGGCATCGTCTGCCCGCCGCCGGCCCGCTGCCGGCGCGTCGTCGGGCTGGAGCTGGTGGAGGCCGTCGCCACCCTGTTCCCGGATCTGGACGACGCCCTGCACCGCGCCGTCGCCGACAGCTACAAGCGCTCGTTCCAGGTGCTGCGCGCCGCCCCCGACCACGTCGAGAACCTCTACGCCGGCGCCGTCGACGCCATCGCGGCCCTGGAGGCGCAGAACGTGATCCTCGGCATCGCCACCGGCAAGAGCCGCCGCGGCGTCGCCGCCATGCTGGCCCGCCACGGGCTGGAAGGCCGCTTCCTCACCATCCAGACGCCCGACGACAACCCCGGCAAGCCGCACCCCGGCATGCTGCTGCGCGCCATGGCCGAAACCGGTGCGGCGTCCGAGCACACGGTGATGGTCGGCGACACCACCTACGACATGGCCATGGCGCGGGCGGCACGATGCCATGCGCTCGGCGTCGCATGGGGGTATCATCCGGTGGAGGAACTGCACGCCGCCGGCGCCCACGTCGTCATCGAGGACTACGCGGACCTGCTCGCGGCGGCGCAGCGCCTGTGGTGCGGAGGAGCAGGGGAGGGCGGCTGATGCGCATCGGGACATTCTTAAAGGCGGCCGGCGTCGGCGTGGTGGCGCTGGGCGTCGCTGGCGCGGCCATGATCATGGCGGTCGACGTCGACCAGTACCGCGGCTTCGTGGAACAGCAGGTGGAGGCCGCCACCGGGCGCGACCTGGTGATCGGCGGCGGCATGGACCTGTCGGTGTCGCTGACGCCGGCGGTGGTCATCGAGGACGTGACCTTCGCCAACGCCGCCTGGGGCTCCCGCCCCGAGATGCTGAAGGCGCGCCGCGTCGAGGCCGAGGTGGAACTGCTGCCCCTGCTGCGCGGCGAGATCAAGGTCGCCCGCCTGGTGCTGGTGAGCCCCGACCTGCTGCTGGAGATCCGCGAGGACGGCACCGGCAACTGGGTGCTCGACGCCCCCGCCGCCGCCGAGGCGCCCGCCACCGAGGGCGCGAAGACGCTGCCCGACCTGCAGCTGGTGCGCATCGAGGACGCCGTCGTCACCCTGGCCGACCGCGCCGCCGGCACCACGCGGCGCCTGGAACTGGCCGCCCTGGAGGCCGCCGCCGACGGCTGGGCGGCGCCGCTCGCCGTCGCCGGCTCGGGCAAGCTGGACGACGCCGCCTTCACCCTGGAAGGCCGCCTCGGCCCGCTCGCGGCCCTGACGACGCCGGGCGGGGCGCCCTATCCGGTGGCGGTGACGCTCGGCATGGCCGGCGCCACCCTGGCCGCCGACGGGACGCTCGCCCAGCCGCTGGAGGGCACCGGCATCGACATGACGGTGAGCCTGAACGCGCCGGAGCCCGAGCGGCTGGCGGCGGTGGCGGGGCTCGTCCTCGCCGACGACGCGCCGCCGCTGCGCTTCGACGGCCGCGTCCGCGACGTGCCCGGCGGCTGGTCGGTGGAGAACCTCGCGGCGTCGCTGGGCGACACCAGCCTCGCCGGCAGCCTGCGCGCCACCCTGGAGGGTGCCCGGCCGCAGATCGCCGGCAGCCTGTCGTCGCCGCGCATCGACCTGGCGAAGATCCTCGGCCCGGCGTCCGAGACGGCGGGCGGGCCGCCGGTGCGGGTGTTCCCGACGGAGCCCCTGCCGTTCGGGCTGATGAAGCTCGCCGACGCCGAGCTGGAACTGGCCGTGCAGACTCTGGTGCTGCCCGACGGCACGCAGATCGCGCCGCTGTCGGGCACGGTGGCGCTGCGCAACGGTCGCCTCGACCTCAAGCCGCTCGACGCCGGCCTCGGCGGCGGCACGGTGAGCGTGGTGGGGGCGCTGGACGCCTCGCGCGGCAAGGAGGCGGTGCTGGCCCTCGACCTCACCACCCGCGGCGTCGTGCTCGGCAGCCTGCTGGAGCAGGTGGGGCAGGGCGGCGCCGTCAAGGACGGCCCGCTGGACGCCACCATCAAGGTCTCGGGCCGCGGCACCAGCGTGCACGGCATCATGGACACGCTCGACGGCACGGTGACGGTGACGGTCGGCGCCGGCACCATCGACAACCAGGCCATCCAGTCGTGGACGCAGGACATCGCCCTGCGGCTGGTGGACAGCCTCAACCCCTTCGCCGCCAAGGAACGCTACACCGTCATGCAGTGCGGCGTGGTGAACCTGACGGTGAAGGACGGCATCGCCACCGCCGACCGCGGCATCGCGGTGGAAACGCCCAAGTTCTCGCTCGCCGGCTCGGGCACCATCGACCTCGGGGCGGAAACGCTCGACCTGGCGGTGAAGACGGCGGTGCGCGAGGGCACCGGCATCGCGACCGCCAACCTCGCCAACCTGGTGCGGGTGCAGGGGCCGATCCTGAAGCCGGGCATCGGCATCGACCCGCTGGGCGCGGCGCGCACGGCCGTCTCCATCGGCGGCGCCATCGCCTCGGGCGGGCTGTCGCTGCTAGCCGAGACCTTGATCGACCGCACCACCGGCGATGCCGGCGCCTGCGACGTCGCGCTCGGCAAGGCGGCCCCGGCGCCCGCTCCCGCGCCGGCCCCCGGCCAGATCGCGCCGGCCCCGGCCCCCGCCGAGGCGGCGCCTGCCGACCCCGTGCAGGGCATCGGCAATGCGTTGAAGGGCCTGTTCGGCCAGTGATCTTTCCAAGGACAGAAGACCGATGAGTTCGATCGAAAACCGTCCCATGAAGCGCTTCTACAAGACCGCCGAGGCGGTGCCGACGGGCGACGGCCGCCACGCCGTGCGCCTGGACGGCCGGCCCGTGCGTACGCCGTCGAAGGCGGAACTGGCGGTGCCGTCGGAGCGTCTGGCGGCCGCCGTCGCCGCCGAGTGGAACGCCCAGGGCGAGACGCTGAAGCTGGCCGAGATGCCGCTCACCCAGCTCGCCAATACCGCCATCGATCAGGTCGGCCGCATGCGGGCGCAGATGGTCGACGAGCTGCTGCGTTTCGCCGAGACGGAACTGCTGTGCTACCGCGCCGACGAGTCGCAGCGGCCGCTGCAGGAGCGTCAGGCGGCGACGTGGCAGCCGCTGCTCGACTGGGCGCGCACGCGCTACGACGCCGAGTTCTGCGTCACCGCCGGCCTCATGCCGGTCAGCCAATCGCCGCAGGCATTGAAGGCCCTGCGCCTGGCGGTGGAGGAGCTGGACGACTGGCGCCTGACCGCCCTGCAGGCCGCCGCCGCGCCGCTCGGCTCGCTGGTGCTGGCGCTGGCGCTGGTCGAGGGGCGGGTGACGGCGGACCAGGCCGCCGACGTAGCCTTCCTGGACGAAGCCTACCAGATCGAGCAATGGGGCGAGGACGCCGAGGCGAAGGCCCGTCTGGACCGCCTGCGCAAGGATATTTCGGACGCGGTGGAATTTTTGGCGCTGGTCGGTTCGTAAGTCCGACAAACGAGCAAACAAGTTGCTGAAAGCCGCAGAAACCTGCGGCTTTTGGGCTCTTTTCAGTGGCGTCCCGACGGCGAAGGTGCTATCCCGATTTCCCGCCAAATCGGGTGGGACCTCCGCCAAGTTGAGGGAGCCAATGCAAGAGATCATTCGTCTGCTCGAGGAAAAACGTGCGCAGGCCCGCCTGGGTGGCGGCCAGAAGCGCATCGACGCCCAGCACGGGAAGGGGAAGCTGACCGCGCGCGAACGTCTCGAGCTGCTGCTCGACGAAGGGTCCTTCGAAGAATGGGACATGTTCGTCGAGCACCGCTGCGCCGACTTCGGCATGCAGGACAGCAAGACCCCGGGTGACGGCGTGGTGACCGGCTACGGCACCATCAACGGCCGCCTCGTCTTCGTGTTCAGCCAGGACTTCACGGTGTTCGGCGGCTCCCTGTCGGAAGCCCATGCCGAGAAGATCTGCAAGATCATGGACCAGGCCATGAAGGTCGGCGCGCCCGTGATCGGCCTCAACGACTCCGGCGGGGCGCGCATCCAGGAAGGCGTCGCCTCCCTCGGCGGCTATGCCGAGGTGTTCCAGCGCAACGTCATGGCCTCGGGCGTGGTGCCGCAGATCTCCATGATCATGGGCCCCTGCGCCGGCGGCGCGGTGTACTCGCCGGCCATGACGGACTTCATCTTCATGGTGAAGGACAGCTCCTACATGTTCGTCACCGGCCCCGACGTGGTGAAGACGGTGACGCATGAAGTGGTGACCGCCGAGGAACTGGGCGGTGCCGTCACCCACACCAGCAAGTCCGGCGTCGCCGACCTTGCGTTCGAGGACGACGTGCAGGCCCTCCTGCAGCTGCGCCGCTTCATGGACTTCGTGCCGGCCTCCAACCGCGAAGAGCCGCCGGTGCGTCCGACCAGCGACCCCAGCGACCGCCCCGACTGGTCACTCGACACGCTGATCCCGGACAACCCGAACAAGCCCTACGACATGAAGGAGCTGATCACGAAGGTCGTCGACGAAGGCGACTTCTTCGAGATCCAGCCCGAGTTCGCCAAGAACATCCTCATCGGCTTCGGCCGCTTCGAGGGCCGCACCGTCGGCATCGTGGCGAACCAGCCGATGGTGCTGGCCGGGTGCCTGGACATCGACAGCTCGCGCAAGGCCGCCCGCTTCGTGCGGTTCTGCGACGCCTTCAACATCCCGCTGGTGACCTTCGTGGACGTGCCGGGCTTCATGCCGGGCACCACGCAGGAATACGGCGGCATCATCAAGCACGGCGCCAAGCTGCTGTACGCCTATGCCGAGGCGACCGTGCCGAAGGTGACCGTCATCACCCGCAAGGCCTACGGCGGCGCCTACGACGTCATGAGCTCCAAGCACCTGCGCGGCGACGTGAACTACGCCTGGCCGACGGCGGAAATCGCCGTCATGGGTCCGAAGGGCGCGGTGGAGATCATCTTCCGCGGCGACATCGGCGACGAGAAGAAGATCGCCGAGCGGACCGAGGAATACCGCCAGAAGTTCGCCAACCCGTTCGTCGCGGGCTCGCGCGGCTACATCGACGACGTCATCATGCCGCACAACACCCGCAAGCGCATCTGCCGCTCGCTCGCCATGCTGCGCGACAAGCAGCTGGAGAACCCGTGGCGCAAGCACGGCAACATTCCGCTGTAAGCGCGAGCGTCCGACGGATTGGCGGGAGAGTGAGGAACCACCAAGACACCAAGACACCAAGAGGGCGTCGCCTGGCGCACCTAGAGAACCAGGCGACGGATACCCTGCTTGATTTGCGGTACGTTGAAGTTGATCAGGAGGCCGAGGCGGCACCCGGTCAGCTTGAGGTAGGTGAGAAGTTGGGCATCGAACACCGGATTGTGCCGCTCGGCGGTCTTCAGTTCGACGATGAGCCGGCCATCGACCAGCAGGTCGAGCCGCATCCCGCCTTCGATCCTGATGCCGTCGTAGAGCACCGGGTAGACCACCTGCCGCGCGAAGGGAATGCGGCGCTTGGTCAACTCGTGGCACAGGCAGGCCTCGTAGACCGATTCGAGCAGGCCCGGACCGAGCGTGGAATGCACGCGATACGCCGCATCCACCACCGCCCGGGCGAGCCGATCGAGGTCGGGGTGCAACGGATCCCTTGGTGTCTTGGTGTCTTGGTGGTTCACAACAGCACGACCTCCCGCCGCGAGCTGATGAGGGGATAGGCAATATCATGTTCAAGAAGATCCTGATCGCCAACCGCGGCGAGATCGCCTGCCGCGTCATGAAGACGGCGAAGAAGATGGGCATCAAGACGGTGGCCGTTTACTCGGACGCCGACCGCGAAGCCCTGCACGTGCAGATGGCCGACGAGGCGGTGCACATCGGGCCGCCGCCGTCCGCCCAGTCCTACCTGCTGATCGACAAGATCGTGCAGGCCTGCGTCGACACCGGCGCCGAGGCCGTCCATCCGGGCTACGGCTTCCTGTCGGAGAACCAGGCCTTCCAGAAGGCGCTGGCGGAGAAGGGCATCACCTTCATCGGCCCCGACGCCCACGCCATCTACGCCATGGGCGACAAGATCGAGTCCAAGAAGCTCGCCAAGGAAGCCGGTGTCTCCACCGTTCCCGGCTACATGGGCGTCATCAAGGACTCGGCCGAAGCCGTGAAGATCGCCGAGGAAATCGGCTTCCCGGTCATGATCAAGGCCTCCGCCGGCGGCGGCGGCAAGGGCATGCGTCTGGCCTGGAACGCCAAGGAAGCCGCCGACGGCTTCACCTCGGCCACCAACGAGGCGCGCGCGTCCTTCGGCGACGACCGCGTGTTCGTCGAGAAGTTCATCGAGCAGCCGCGCCACATCGAGATCCAGGTGCTGTCCGACGGCGAGAATTGCCTCTACGTCGGCGAGCGCGAGTGCTCCATCCAGCGCCGCCACCAGAAGGTGATCGAGGAGGCGCCGTCGCCCTTCCTCGACGAGGCGACGCGCAAGGCCATGGGCGAGCAGGCGGTGGCGCTGTCCAAGGCGGTGAACTACCGCTCGGCCGGCACCGTCGAGTTCATCGTCGACGCCAACCGCAACTTCTACTTCCTAGAGATGAACACCCGCCTGCAGGTGGAGCATCCGGTGACCGAACTGGTGACCGGCCTCGATCTGGTGGAGTGGATGATCCGCATCGCCGCCGGCGAAAAGCTCACCGTGCAGCAGTCGGACATCAAGCTGAACGGCTGGGCGCTGGAAAGCCGCATCTACGCCGAAGACCCGTACCGCAACTTCCTGCCGTCGACGGGCCGCCTCGTGCGCTACCTGCCGCCGGCCGAGAGCGACACGGTGCGCGTCGACACCGGCGTCTACGACGGCGGCGAGATCAGCATGTTCTACGACCCCATGATCGCCAAGCTCTGCACTTACGGGGCGACGCGTGACGAGGCCATCGCGCACATGCGCCGGGCGCTGGACGAGTTCTACATCCGCGGCGTCAGCCACAACATTCCGTTCCTCGCCTCGCTGATGAGCAAGCAGCGCTTCGTGGACGGCCGGCTGACCACCAACTTCATCGCCGAGGAATACCCCGACGGCTTCTCCGCCGACGACCTGCCGGCCGACGACCCGACCGTGCTGGTGGCGGTGGCCGCGGTCATCAACCGCTTGCACGCCGACCGCGCCGCCATGGTCTCGGGCCAGCTGGCCGGCCACGGCATGGAGATCCGCACCGACTGGGTGGTCCGTCTCAACGACGAGTACACCCCGGTCCACGTGGAACGCGCCGCCGACGGCGAGCACTACGAGGTCACCATCGACGGCACCGCCTACGGCGTCGTCTCCGACTGGACCTTCGGCGAGCCGCTGTTCCGCGGCACGGTGAAGGGCGAGGAGGTGACCGTGCAGGTCGACGCGCTCGGCACCGGCTTCCGCCTGTTCCACAACGGCGCCCAGGCGGTGGCGGTGGTCTATACCCCGCGCGGGGCCGACCTCGCCCGCGTCATGCCGAAGAAGGAGCCGCCGGACCTGTCCAAGTTCCTGCTGTCCCCCATGCCGGGCCTGCTGGTCTCGGTGGCGGTGGCCGAGGGCCAGGACGTGAAGTCGGGCGAAACCCTGGCGGTCGTCGAGGCCATGAAGATGGAAAACGTGCTGAAGGCCGAGCAGGACGGCACGGTGAAGAAGATCCACGCCCAGCCGGGCGCCTCGCTCTCGGTGGACCAGATCATCATCGAGTTCGAGTGACGGCAGGCCGGTCCGGGCGTGCGGCGGGTTGACCTGAGGGGAATCCCGCCGTAAGTCAGGATCCGGAATGACGGAAACGGAGAAAGCCCTGTCGGGTTGGTCCTGACGGGGCTTTCCTGTTTTGCCTGAACGATACCCAGACACGGACACCGAAGAGGAGGCGCCGCCCATGACCAAGACCGAAATCGCCCAGGTTCAGGAATACCTGCGCCGCACCTTCGGCAATGCCAAGATCTCCGTCAACGCGCCGAAGAAGGCCGGCCAGCCGGTGGAAGTGTTCTGCGGCGAGGAATTCATCGGCGTCCTGCACCGCGACGAGGAAGACGGCGAGGTCTCCTTCGACCTGCACATGACCATCCTCGACATGGACCTGCCGCCGGCCCCGCGCGGCTGATCGGCCGAACCAGGGAACAGGGGAAGCAAGGGGAGCCAGCCATGGCCACCGCCGCCGGCTCGTACGACTTCTACGTCCGCCATCTGCGCTTCATGGCGCGCACCGCCGCCCACGGCGACACCGTGGTGGCGGTGATGATGGACCAGCTGAACCGCGTCGCCGACGGCATCGCGGCCGGCCGCGGCAGCTACGTCGTGCCGGCCAAACGCCTGCGCGTCACAGCGCGGGCGTTGGCCGGGCTGGCGGGCTTCCTGCAGCAGCAGATCCTGCCGGAGGTGGTGGCCGCCGGCAATGCGGTGGGCGAGCGCCAGGTGCGCTGGGTCATCGACACGTCCATGGAGACCGTGGCGGCCCTGATGATCCACGCCGAAACCACCGGCGACGGCGAGGACTGCCCGGTCACCCTGCCGCCCCCGCCGGAAGCGACTCCTTAGGCGTCGGCCAGTTCGGCGGAGCGATCGCGCAGCGGCTGCGGCGCCGAAGCCCCGAGCAGGGCGAGCACGCCGTCCACGGCCTCGGTCAGCGAGGCCGCCGGACGGGCATCGTCGGCCGCGGCGCGGTCGGCCACCGGCACCAGTCCGTCGGCGCCGACGCGCATCACCACCGGCCACAGGCGGCCGTCGCCGGTGAAGAACTCGATCTGGCCGTCCTCGCGGTCGGGGCCGATGACGAACACCGGCTTGGCGTCGATCCCCTGGTCGATGAAGCGCGCGCGCAGGTGGGCGATGATCTCCTGCGGGACGATGTGCGGCTGCGACATGCGGCGTGCTCCTCTCTTTAGGGTGCTTTGGCCGCAAGTCTCTCCGCTTACGCCGTGCGAGAAAAGCGAAGCTTTTCCGACTGCTCCCTCAGGACGAGCAATGTCCGAAAGTTCACCCGGTGAAGCGGGCCTGCAGACGGGCTTCCAGCGCCTGGGCGTCGAAGGGGGCACGGACCTTGCGGTCGTTGTCGAAGAACACGAAGACGTCGCGGCTGCGCGCCGCCGGCGGCGGGTCCGGCGACAGGCGCACGGCGTCGTCGGGCTCGGCGCCCGTCGCCCAGGCCGCCACCCGCGCCGCCCAGCGGTCGAGCGCCGCATCGTCGTAGCCGCTGGCGTAAAGCTCTTCCGAGCCGTGCAGGCGCAGGTAGACGAGGTCTGACGTCACGTCCATCAGGCAGGGCCAGTCCACGGAATCCGACACCACCAGCCCGACGTCGTGGCGGCGCAACCGGGCGACGAAGTCGGGCGTGCGGAAGCTGTCGTGGCGGATTTCCATGACGTGGCGGATGCGGCGGCGGGCGTCGGTGGTGGTCCAGGCGCGGCCCTCCAGGCGCTGGTCGTGGCGGGCGGCGAGGGCGGCGGCGGCCTCGGTGTCTCGCGGCAGGCTGGCGAAGAAGGTCTCCAGGCGCGCAGGGTCGTAGCGGAAGCTGGGCGGAAACTGCCACAGCACGGGGCCGAGCTTGGGGCCGAGGCGCAGCAGCCCCTGCGCCCAGAAGTTGGCGGCGGCTTCCTCGATCCCTTTCAGGCGCAGCATGTGGGTGAGGTAGCGCGACGCCTTCACGGTGAAGACGAAATCGTCGGGCGTCGCGTCGGCCCAGGCGGCGAAGGAGTCCGGTCGCTGCAGGCTGTAGTGGGTGCCGTTGATCTCCAGCGTGCGGAAGGCGCGCGAGGCGAACTCCAGCTCCCGCCGCTGGGCGAGCTTGGGCGGGTAGAACACGCCGCGCCACCCGGCATAGCGCCAGCCGGACACGCCGATGCGGATGTCGCCGTGGTGGATCATGCCGGGAGAATGCCGGAGCGGCCGGCGGGGATGCAGGGCGAGGGGGCCCCCTTCCCCTGCATTGTCGTGGCCGGACTTGATCCGGCCATCCACGGCTCCACTGGCTTCTGCCGCCTGTCCACACCGCCCTCCACGGCCAGCGTCGTGCACGCCGCGGATTGTATGTTGGCGTCGCTCTCTGAGATGAGAGAGTAGGATGCCGGCGGCATTTCGGACGTGGATTGGTCTTGCGACCGAGGGCATCTCGAAAGCCGCCGGCATCACGGTCTTACACGCGAACGGAAGTCTGGGCATAACCCGCATACAATCCGGCGTGCGGACCCTTCCCCTATGGTGCGGGAGGTCGAAATGACGGACAAGCTCTATTACGGTGTCGACGTCTCGAAGGACTGGATCGACGTTTCCGACCACCTCGGCGGCTCAGGCGCGCGACTGCCGAACAGCGAGGAAGCCATCGCGGC
>NZ_OCNJ01000011.1:144089-144450 GCF_900230255.1 Caenispirillum bisanense | reverse complement strand
CAGATCGGTGAGATCACCAAGTCGGCCAACTTCAACGGCGTCAAGCTGCTCGAACAGTCGACCGACGTGCGCCTGCTGTCCTCGATCGGCCGTTCCGGTTCGAACGTGGACGCCAGCTACATTTCGTTCCGTTCGCAGGACCTCTCGTTCGGTGCCGGCGGTGGCCTCGAGTCCATCTCGTCCCTGTCGGTCCTCGATCGTGGTGCCTCCCTGCTGTGTTCGGACACCGACGGCGTGGCCGAGCTGGACATGGGTCGCCTGAACAAGGGCAACTTCTCCATCGACGCCGACAAGTTCGTGTTCGACACCGACAACACGGACAACGACTTCACGCTGACCTACTCGACCGGCACCGCGACCA
>NZ_OCNJ01000011.1:143587-144079 GCF_900230255.1 Caenispirillum bisanense | reverse complement strand
GCAGTTCCTGAACGCCTCGGATGGTAACGACCTGGCGTCGCTGATGCAGGCCAACGCCAACGTCCTCAGCGCCAGCTGGGACAACTCGACCGGCCTGACGGTCAAGATGGCCAACGGCTACGACTACTCGTCGATGACCGTGTCGGGCGCCGGCAGCGCCACCCTCGACACCACCACCGTGTACGCCGCCAAGGCGGGTCAGCAGATGACCTTCAACTACACGGACGAGGACGGCGTCGCCCGCAGCCTGACCCACACGCTGAAGAGCAACATCACGGCCGATGACGAAGGCTCCCTGGCCCTCGCCAACGAGCTGAACGCCGACTCCAAGTTCTCCGCTCTGTTCGACATCAGCTTCGACTCGAGCGACAAGGAGTTCAAGATCAGCGCCAAGGACCGTGGCACCGACATCACCCTGACCGGGTGGAGCGGCGCTGCGATCAAGACCCCGGGCGAAGCCGTGAAGTTCGACGCTTCCAGCTTCACGTTCGA
>NZ_OCNJ01000011.1:0-143577 GCF_900230255.1 Caenispirillum bisanense | reverse complement strand
TCCTGGACTTCCAGGATGCGCCGCTGCGCCTCGGCGAGGAGATCGGCTTCAACTACACGCTCAACGGCGTGCAGAAGGAAGTCGTGTTCCGCGTCACCGCCAACGACACCGCCACCGGTACTCGCCTCGACGACCAGTCCAACCCGAACCGCATCGTGCTGGCGCTCGATGCGCGTGAGCTGACCCACAGCAGCACCACCGGCGAAAAGATCGCCTCGGAGATCGAAACCGCGCTCGGCGATCTGCCGGCTGGCGGCGGCTTCGGTCTGTCCAGCAGCGCCGCTGCCATGGGCACCAACATCAACTTCGACGTCGACGGCAGCAAGATCACGCTGACCGCCTACGCCGGCGGGTTCGACAAGTTCGGGACGGCCACCACCCCGGCCACCGACTACGACGCTCTGCTCGACACCATCGAGTCGGCGCTGCAGTCGGCGACCAGCGCGGCGTCCCAGCTCGGTTCGGCCCAGGGTCGTATCGACATTCAGAAGGACTTCATCAGCGCCCTGACCGACTCCCTCGATGTCGGCATCGGCACCCTGGTGGACGCCAACATGAACGAAGAGTCGGCCCGTCTGCAGGCCCTGCAGGTCCAGCAGCAGCTGGGCATCCAGGCTCTGTCGATCGCCAACCAGGCTCCGCAGACCCTGCTGTCGCTGTTCCGCTAAGGATCACGCAGCGGACTCGGACCGGGTCCCTTCGGAGGCCGCACCGCAAGGTGCGGCCTCTTTCTTTTTGCGCCGGCCGCGCCCGGCCCGCCTTTGCCGGGCAAAACCTGCCGCGTCGGGCAAAAGCTGCCGGTTCGCGGTGGGGCGCCGGCGCGTCGGGCAGCCCGCGCTGCGGCTCCGGTTCTGGCACCGTCCTTGCATTGGTTCCGGCAGTTTCACCAGGGGGCCGACCATGGACGTGGCACGGGTGGGCTGGCAGCAGAACCAGCCGACGACGACGGATCAGAAGAAGGACGCTCAGTCGACCGACTGGGGTGCCCTGTTCGCCGCGGCCGTCGCCAATGCCGCGGCCGCCGCCCAGCCCAACCTGACGGTGGAGGCTGCGCCGCCGCCGCCGCCGCGCCAGCCGCTCACCGCCGACCGGCCGGAGCCGGTGGATGCGCCGGCGGAGGCCGATCGTGCCGCCGCCGCCGCCGACACGTCCGACGACGCGCCCGCCGCGGCGCGGACGCCCCGCGAGCCGGCCACCGGCCGGGCCGAGACCGCGCCGCAGGACCCCCGCCAGCCGGCCGCCGCCGACCCCGCTGCCGACGCTTCCGTCGAACGGGCCGCCGCCCCGGCCGCCGACCAGTCCGCCACGCGCACCGCCGCCACCGCTCCCGACGCCGAACGCCCGGCCCAGCCGGCCCAGCCGGCCCAGCAGCAGGCGGCCGCGTCGCAGCCGCGCGCCGAGGGTGCCGACCGCGCCGCCACCCAGACCGCGGCCGCCCCCACCGGCAAGGCCGCCGAGCAGGTGCAGGAATTGACCCAGCTGGTGAAGGATGCCGGCGGGGACGGGGCTCGCGTCACCATCACCCAGGATAAGCAGGCTGCCGCCGCGCCGCGCCCGACCGTGGCGCTGCAGACGCAAGCTGCCGCAGCGACCCAGCCCCAGGGCCAAGCCGCCCCGGCCCCCGCGACGGCGCCCGTCGTCGCCGAAGGCGCCGCCGCACCGCAGCCGGGCGCGCAGGCGCAGACCGGCGCCCAGGCTGCGAGCCAGCCGCAGGCGACCACGCCCACTGCCGCCGCCCAGCCGCAGCCGGCGACGCAGCCGACCCCCGGCGCCACCGTCGCCGCGCAGGCAGGCTCCGCCGCCGATGCCCAGGCGCAGGCCCGTCAGGCCCAGGTCGCCGCCGACGCCGAGGCGACCCAGCAGTCCACCGTCGCCAACGGCGGCAAGGGTGCGTCCGGCCTGGTCGCAGGGGCGGCCGCCGGTGCGGCGACCGCCGCCGCCGGCGGCGCCACGACCAATACCGCCGCCGGCAAGGGGGATCCCCGCGCCGCCGGTCAGAATGCCGCCGGCACCGGGCAGAACGCCGTGGCCGCCGCCCGTGCCGCCGGTCCTGCCGGCGCGTCTGGCGGGGCCGCCGGCAACTTCGGGGGCACCGCCTTCGGCGATGCCGGCACCGGCCAGAACGGCCAGTCCGCCTCTGCCGAAGGCGGCGCCACCGGGTCCACGTTCACCGGCGCGCTCGGCCGGGCCGAGGGTGGCGCCGGCCGTACCGGCTTCGCCCAGGCGCTCGCCCGTCCGCAGGCCGATGCCCATGCCCGCCTGCGCGACCTGCCGGACCAGCTGCGCCAGCAGCTGCACACCGCGGCGGCGCTGCGCAAGGGCACCATCACCCTGCAGGTGCGGCCCGAGAAGCTCGGCCAGGTCGACGTCAAGCTCGACTTCGGCAACGACAGCGCGGTCCGGGTCAGCGTCACCGCCGACAGCCCCGAGGCGCTCGAAGTCCTGAAAGCCGAGGCGCGCGGGTTGGAACGCGCCTTGCAAGAGGCAGGGCTGCGCACCGACGACTCCTCCCTCAGCTTCCATCTGCGGGGCGAGGGGCAGCAGGCGCAGCAGCAGGCGGCCCAGGACGGCCGTGGTCGCAACGGACAGGGCGGTTCCGCCGCCGGGTCCGGCGAGGCCGAAGCATCGCAATCCCCCGACGCCGAAGCGCTGGCAGCCGCCCGCGCAGCCGCCCGCGGCGGCGTCGACGTGAAGGTCTGAGGAGCCGACCATGGCCACCACCACCGGCGTTACGCAGCAGCAGACGAACCCTTACGCGCAGCTGGCCGCCAACAGCGCCAAGAAGACGACCGAAGCGGCGTCCGGCGCCATCGATACCGGCGCCGCCAAGAGCAAGATCGCCGGCGACCTCGATGCGTTCCTGATGATGCTGACCACCCAGCTGCAGAACCAGGATCCGCTGTCGCCCATGGAATCCAACGAGTTCACGCAGCAGCTCGTCGGCTTCGCCCAGGTCGAGCAGCAGATCGGCATGAACGAGAACCTGCAGAGCCAGATGGCCCTGCAGCGCAGCAGCATCAACTCGCTGGCGCTCGGCTACATCGGCAAGTACGCCGAGGTGAACGACAACGTCGTCCACTTCGAGGGCGACAAGGTGAAGTTCGCCTACGGCCTGGCGTCCAATGCCAACGGCGCCACCATCAAGGTCTACGACAAGAACAACGTGCTCGTCCGCAGCCTCACCGGTCCGGCCACCCAGGGCACCCACGTGCTCACCTGGGACGGCAAGAACGACAGCCTGCAGACCGTGCCGGAAGGCGACTACAAGCTGAAGGTCGAGGCCAAGGACCAGGAAGGCGCCACCGTCGAGACCTGGACCACCATTCAGGCCCGCATCACCGGCGCCTCCACCGACGGCACCGAGCCCTACCTCACCATCAACGGCGCGGCGTTCCCGCTCAGCCAGATCCGCGCCGTGGTGGAGCAGCCGACCACCTGAGGACGCGGCCGCCACCGCTTCGTCCCTCCGTCAGACCGCCGCGCGCCGCCCCCGGCCGGGGCGGTCTTCTTTTGCCGGGGCGGCAAAACCTGCCGAGCGGTCGGTGGTGCCGCGGCAGAAACTGCCCCGGCCGCCGCCAGGCCTCTCCAACCCCGGCCGCGAGCGGCGGAAGCCGCGGGGTTCCGCGCCTTCCGGGTGATGGCATGGAGGTTGCATCCACGGGTGCAGGAGAGTCCGCCCCGGCGGCAAGCGCTCCGCCGATTTGTGAAGCGAGGTCAGACATGAGCGTCTATGGTGCGATGAATGCGGCGGTCTCGGGCATGCGTGCCCAGTCCAAGTCGCTGGGCAACATTTCCGACAACATCGCCAACAGCCAGACGACCGGCTACAAGCGCGTCGACACGAGCTTCGCCGAACTGGTGACCCTGTCGAACCGCTCGGCCCATGCTCCCGGCGGCGTCATCGCCACGCCGCGCTACCGCCACAGCACCCAGGGCGACGTCAGCCAGACCCAGATCACCACCAACATGGCGATCTCGGGCAACGGCTTCTTCGTCGTGTCCAAGGCGAACAGCATCACCCCGGCCAGCGTGTCCTTCGACAACGAGGACATCTACAGCCGCCGCGGCGACTTCCAGCTCGACAAGTTCGGCTACCTGCGCAACGGCGCCGGCTACTTCCTCAACGGCCGCCGCGTGCTGAGCGAGGAAACGCTGGCCACCAGCGACATCAATGCCCCCATCCGCATCGAAACCGACGTGATGGAGGCCAACCAGACCAGCCGCATCAACTACAACGCCAACCTGCCGGCCAATGCGGGCGCCTTCCCGTCGTCGGCCGTCGCCTCCACCGGCACGCTCGACCCGCAGGACCTGACCGTCGACTTCACCACCGCCGCCGGCGCCGCGTGGCTCGCCGCGTCGACCGCCAGCATCACCATCAACGGCACCGCCTACACCTCGGTCGCCCCGGCGACCAGCCTGAACGCGGCGCTCGACAACCTGGCGCAGCAGATCCGCTCCGACTATCCGAACCTGGTGGTGCGCACGCCCAACAACGGCGGCCCGGCCAACTCCTTCGTCATCGAAGGCACTCAGGCGAGCCCGTCGTTCACCTACACCGCCGCCAGCGCCACCACCACCGTCGGCGCCGCGGACGGCGAGACGAACAACGCCGCGACCCAGACCGTCACCTTCGCCGGCACCGTCAACCAGGGCGACGTCCTCAGCATGACGATCGGCGGCGTCACCCAGACGCTGACCTACGACGTGGCCACGCACACCAACCTCGACGGCTTCATCGACGCCTTCGCCGACCTGTTCGATCCGGCCGGCACCACCACGCTCGGCCCGACGGACGTCGGCGGCGCGGCCGGCCAGCTGATCCTGATCGGCGGCCAGAGCATCAACCGTCCGGCCGTGGTGGCCGGCGGCCGCCAGTACGCGCTGAACCTCGCCAACAGCGACGAGACCTCGCTGTACTCGGCCAACGGCAGCTACTCGGGCGGTGCCGTCACCGTCTACAACGACCTCGGCGTGCCCACCGACATCCAGATGCGCTGGGTGAACACCGGCGCCCAGAACTCGTGGACGCTGCTGGCCCGCGACCCCAACGGCGGTGACACCCCCTGGGTCGACCTCGGCGAGTTCGCCTTCCAGGACGGCCGTCCCATCTCGGTGGACGGCAACGCCTTCATCGGCACGCTGGACATCACCGCCGGCACCATCGCGGGCATCGACGACGTGGTGACGCTGGACTTCACCGGCATCGACAACGACCCGAACGACGGCCAGCCCAACATCCTGCTGACCCAGTTCTATGCCGACGACATCGCCGTCTACCGCCTCGACCAGGACGGCTACCAGCCGGGCATCCTGACCGACGTGTTCATCAACGACTTCGGCTACGTGGTCGCCAACTACGACAACGGCCGCTCGCGCACCCTGTTCCAGGTGCCGATCGCGACCTTCGCGTCGCCGAACGACCTCGCCCGCATGGACGGCGGCGCCTTCAAGCGTACGCCGGAATCCGGTGACCCGCTGGTCGCCGAGGCCGGCCAGGCCGGTGCCGGCGACATCGTGGCCTCGGCCATCGAGCAGTCGAACGTCGACATCGCCGACGAGTTCACCAAGATGATCGTGACCCAGCGGGCCTACTCGGCCAACTCCAAGACGGTCCGCACCGCCGATGAGATGCTCGAAGAAGTCGTCAACCTGAAGCGCTGACGATGACGCCGGTGTCCCGCATCCAGTCCGAGGGTAAGAGGGTAGAAAAATGAGCTTGTTCGGAGCGCTCAACACGTCACTGTCCGGACTGCGCGCGAACCAGGTCGCCCTCGACGTCGTGTCGCGCAACGTCGCGAACGCCGGTACCCCGGGCTATACCAAGAAGATTTCCCCGCGCGAGAACGCGCTTGTGGCCGGTCAGGGCCAAGGTGTCCGCATCCTGGCCGTGACCCGGCAGGTCGACGCGCGCCTGCAGGAGAACCTGCGTGGCGAAGAAAGCCGGTCCGCGCGTCTCTCGACCGTCGCCGATTTCCTGAAGCGCATCGACGAGATGTTCGGTCGCCCGGACATGCAGACGTCGCTGTCCTACACCATGAACGAGTTCGCCAACAGCATGAGCGAACTGGCCGACAACCCCGAGAATTCGGGCGTGCGCAAGGCCGTGGTGGCGCAGGCGGACATGCTGGCGCGCCAGCTCAACCAGCTGTCGGCCTCCATCCAGGACATGCGCAGCGAAGCCGAGAACGGCCTCGCGCTGGGCGTCGAAGAGGTGAACAACGCCCTGAAGGGCATCGAGTCGCTCAACCGCGAGATCGCCAACCGCCAGGCCGCCGGCCTGACCACGGCCGACCTTGAGGACCGCCGCGACATGCACCTCGCGACCGTGTCGGCCAACATGGACATCCGCACCATCGAACGCGGCGACGGCATCGTCACCGTGTTCACCTCGTCGGGCCACGTGCTGGTCAACGAGCGGGCGGCGCAGATCTCGTTCGACAGCCGCCAGGTGCTGACGCCCGAGAACGCTTACAGCGACGACGACTACGAGCGCAATGTCGGCACCCTGACGCTGACCAGCCCGGGCGGCAACCAGGTCGACCTGCTGAAGGACGGCCCGCCGCGCCAGGGCAAGCTGGCCGCCTACCTCGAGCTGCGCGACGAGCGCCTGCCCGAGGCCCAGGCCCAGCTCGACGAGATCGCCCATACGCTGGCCATGGCGCTGTCGACCCGCGAGACCGCGGCGACCCCCAACGCCACCGGCTCGACGCTGAGCTTCGACTTCGCCGCTGCGCCGCTGCAGCAGACGGCGGCGGGCGATACCCTGGCCGACGGCCAGAGCATGAATATCAGCTACCGCGTCAGCGGCCAGGAACGGAACCTGACGGTCTACTTCGTCGAGGACCCGTACAACACCTCGCTGCTCGAGCGCGTGCCCGACCCCGACAACAGCGTCTTCGTGGCCGTGCCGACCGCCTTCCCGGCGACGCCCAGCATGGCACAGCGCATCTACGACGCGGTGTCGGGGCTCGTGAACGTGCCGTCGACCCTGTTCACCGACCCGGCCGGCGGCGAAGTGCTGACCGCCAACAGCAGCGGCAGCGTCGTGGTGAACAGCTTCACCATGAACCAGGCCTGGACCGACACGGCCGACGGCCCGCAGCTCAACCTGTTCCGCGACGGCAACAGCGACCGCATCGTGCAGCAGGACTACACGGGCCGCCTGAGCGACGACAAGTGGGCGAAGGTCGGCCTCGCCGGCCGCATCGGCGTCAACACCGCCCTGCTGGAAGACGACAGCCTGCTGGTGCGCTACACCCGCGCCGACGGCGTCGAGGTGCCGGACGGCGACAACTCCCGCCCCGCGATGCTGCTCGACCGGCTGACCGAGTACCGCTACCAGTACAGCGCCGACACCGGTCTCGGCGACGCCTCGCGCCCCTACCGCGGTACGGTGCTCGATCTCGGTCGCGCCACCGTGACCTACCAGGGCATGGAGGCGACGACCACCATCAGCCTGGCGGAAGACCAGGCCGCCCGCACCGACCTGCTGAACGAGCGCCATGCCTCGCTCAGCGGCGTGAACATCGACGACGAGATGGCCCAGCTCATCCTGCTGCAATCCGCGTACTCGGCTTCGGCGAAGGTCATGCAGACCGTCGACGCCCTGTTCGACGACCTGCTCAGCCTGCGCCGCTGAAGACCTGAAGGACGACTGCCATGAGCTCGATCATGCACACCCCCTCCGTCCTGATGCGGAGCACCACGCTGGGTCAGAACCTGAAGCTGCGCGAGAGCGTCGGCGACCTGCAGGCGCGCATCGCCAAGCTGACCGAACAGCAGACCTCCGGCTTCTGGGCCTCGTCGCACGGCGAACTGCGGTCGCAGTCGACGCTGGTGCAGGGCCTGCGCCAGAAGATGTCGACGCTGGACAGCTACCTGCGCACCATCGGTCAGGTGCAGACCCGCATCGAGGCCCAGCAGGGTGCCGCCGACGTTCTCCAGAAGGCGGCCGACGGCCTCGGCATCTACGCCATGTCGGCGCTGAACAGCGACGCCGAGGTGCAGCTGCGCCAGGTGCCGCGCGAGGCCTTCGGCGCGCTGGAGCGCATCATCACCTCGCTCAACACCAACATCGAGGGCCGCTACCTGTTCTCGGGCGCCGACACGCAGACCCGACCGGTGCAGGACCTCTACACCATCCTGAACGGCAAGTCGGGCAAGATGGGCCTGAAGGACGCGGCGGCCAACCGTCTGCTCGCCGACCTCGGCGGTCCCATCGACGATGCGACCAACCCGCCGGACGGCCGCGTCACGGTGTCGCGCACCGGCACCCGCGTCAGCGTGGTGCACGACGGCGGCGCCTTCGGCCTGAAGCTGAAGTCGGCGTCGTTCAGCAGCGGCAGCATCCAGCCGACCGCGCCGTCGACCGGCGTCGAGCGCACCTCCACCGGCAGTCGCCTCGACGTCGACTTCGGCACCGTCGTCAACGGCGACCAGATGATGCTGACGTTCCAGCTGCCGACGGGCGAGACCATGGACGTCACCATGCGCGCCGTCACGTCGCGCAGCGCCGTTCCGCCCGAGGGCGTGGTGGAGTTCGAGGTCGACGACGACATGTCGATCACCAGCGCCAACTTCGTCAACGCCCTGCGCGACCGCGTCACGGAAATCGCCCGCAGCGACCTCGCCGGCGCCTCCGGCGTCGCCGCCGCCAACGATTTCTTCGACTTCTATCCGCCGCGGATCGTCGCCGGCACCGACCCCGCCAATGCCACGTCGCACGAGATTTCCGGCGCCAAGGCCATCGAGTGGTACGACGGCCCGCGTGGTCCGCGCCCCACCGGCAGCCTGGTGATGGGCGACTTCGGCGGCATGGCCCAGGGCGACGGCGTCACGCTGCCGACGCCGCCGGCCATCGGCCAGCGCTACTTCGTCGACCCGGCCACCGAAGCCTCGGCCGGCGCCGGCGCCTGGGCGGGCCACCCCAACGAATACGCCGTGTGGGACGGGGCGGCCTGGAGCTTCTCCGCCCCCGCCATCGGCGAGCGCATGGTCTCCGGCGACAACTTCGGTACCCCGGGTCAGCTGGTCCAGTGGGACGGTGCCACCTGGAACACCGTCGTCGGTCCGGCCGTGCAGGACGGTGATCGCGTCGTGGTGGGCGCCGGTGCGCGCGCCGCCGACGAGGGCAAGGTGCTGGAGTTCGACGCCGGCACCAACACCTGGGGCATCGCCACCGACCAGCCGACCACCGTTCTCGACACCACCGGCAACCGCGTCGGCCACTTCAACGGCATCGACTGGGACTGGACGGCGGCCGAAGACGGTTACGAGATGGTCGTCGGCAGCGGCACCAGTGCGGTGCTCTACAAGGTGGACAGCGGCTTCTGGACGCCGCGCGGCACGCCGATCGAAGATCCGGCCGATCCGCGCGACACCATGAAGGCCAAGATCGACGACTCCACCTGGGTCTCCTACGGCGCCCGCGCCAACGAGGACGCCCTGCGGGAAGCCCTGAAGAACACCGCCATCCTGGCTGCCGTAGACTTCGACCCCGACATGGTCGAGCACTACCACGCCCTGACCTCGCGCGCCGCGCCGGACCTGAAGGGTTCCGCCGCCAGCGTGGTGGACGTGCGCACCGCCATCGGCGTGTCGCAGAACCGCCTGCAGGTCACCCTCGACCGCCACGAGGACGTCCGCTCGCTGACCGAGCAGCAGACCCTGCGCATCGAGAAGATCGACGAGTACAAGGTGGCCGTGGAGCTCAACCAGCTGATGACCCAGCTGCAGGGCACCTACTCGATCACCGCCAAGGTCCAGCAGCTGTCGCTGGTCAACTTCCTCTGACCGAACGCCCGCAGGCGGGGGCCGAGAACGGCCCGCGCCGTGGGCGCGTCAGACGCAAAGACGAACGGCCCCGCCAGAAGGCGGGGCCGGCGTCGTTTCTGCGGGAGGGCAGGCGGCCGGGTCAGCGCGGCTCGGCGACGGAGAAGGAGGCGGGCGGCAGGCCGTTCTGCCAGCGGTCGAACATGGTGCCGTAGGCGGCCTCCAGGGTCCGCACGAAGCGCCGGGCGTCCATGATCGGCGAGGCGGCGATGGCCGGGCGCAGGGACTGGCGCAGCGCGTCGAGCGCCGCGACGTCGCCGGCGAGGCGGGCGGCCACCTCGACGTACTCCCGCTCGCTGTAGGCGATCAGCTCGGGGTGGCCGACGGTATTGGCGACGGCGGCGCCGAGGCGGCCGGCCGGCGGGCGGTCGGTCACGGTCACCACCGGCACGCCCATCCAGAAGGCCTCGAAGGTCGTGGTGCCCGAGTTGTGGGGGAAGCAGTCGAGCAGGATGTCGATGCGGTTGTAGAGGTCCCACGCCCCGCGCGTGAAGCCGATGTCCAGACGCTCGGGCGCGATGCCGAGGCTGCCGAACTTCGCGACCGTCAGGCGGGCGAGGAACGGGTCGCCGAAGTGGCGGCTGTTGAGGACCAGGCGGCTGTCGGGCACGCGGTGGAGGATCTGCGCCCAGGCCCCCAGGACGCGGTCGTTCACCCGGATGGCGCGGGACAGGCAGCCGAAGGTGACGTGCCCGGCGGCCAGGGCCGGCGTCGGCACGGGCTCCGGCGTGCCCGGCGGCGGCGTGTAGCAGCCGAGCACGAAGGGCAGGCGGACCACTTTCTCGGCGAACAGATGGTCGCTGCCGGCCGGTGCCGAGACGGCGTCGCCGATGTAGTAGTCGATGGCTTCGAGGCCGGTGGTGAAGCAGTAGCCGATCCAGGTGGCCTGCACCGGGGCCGGCCGGCGGCGCATGGCCTGCAGCCGGTTGCGGGTGGTGTGGCCGGCGAGGTCGACCAGGATGTCGATGCCGTCGTCGCGGACCTGGCGGCAGAAGGCCTCGTCCGACACGCCGACGGTCGGCCGCCAGGCGGCGAAGTGCGGCCGGATGCGCTCGGTCACCTCGTCGGGCTGGCTCAATTCGGCATAGGCGACCACTTCCACCGCCGCCGGATCGTGGGCGGCGACCACCGGCTCGATGAACTGGGCACAGGAATGCCCGCGGAAGTCCGGCGAGACATAGCCGACCCGCAGCGGCCGGCCGTCGGCGCGGCGACGGTCGGCGGGGTCGATGGCGGGCAGGGCCGGCACCCGCGTGCGGTCCTCGTACCGGCGGTAGATCTCGCGGATCTCGTCGGCCGTGAGGTCGGGGTGGTAGTTGGCGCAGAACAGCAGGCTGTCGCTGCGCCGCTCCTGGCGGGTGGCGGGCAGGGCGGCGGCGCGCTCCATCAGGGTCATGGCGTCGTCGAAGGCGCGGAAGACGGCCAGCACCGACCCCAGTTCGCCGAAGGCCGGCGCGTGGACCTGGGCGTCGGGCAGTCCGGCGACGGCGGCGCGGCAGGCCGGCGTCAGGCGGCCGTCGGCGCCGAGTCCGTCGCGGACGGCAGCGGCCGCGTCGGCGGCCTCCACCCGGCTGGCCATGGCGCGCAGGTAGCAGCGCACGCTCTCCTCCAGGCGGCCGCGGTGGCGATAGACGACGCCGGCCACGTAGGCGACGTCGGCGTCTTCCAGCACGGCCGGCGGCAGGGCGTCGAGGATTTCGAGCGCCCGCCCGAAGCCGCGCAGCTCGACCAGGCTGTTGAGCAGGTTGACCACCATGCCGGCGTCGCCGGGGGCGGCCTGCCAGGCCCGTTCGAAGGCGGCGGCGGCGTCGGTGATGCGTCCGCTGCCGATCGCCAGCAGACCCGTCTGGCGCCAGCCTTCGGCGGCGGCGCCGGCGGCGATGGCGCGTTGCGCCGCCGCTTCGGCCTTCTCCGCCAGGCCGCGCTGGCGCCATTCGCCGGCCAGCGCCGCCCAGGCGTCGCCGTCGGTCGGCGCCAGGGCGCAGACGTTCTCCAGCGCCGTCACCAGATCCTGGCCGCGGCCCAGCTGCCGGAGCGGGGCGACCAGGGCGCGCCAGGCGTCGACGATGCGGTTGTCGCGCTGCAGGACGCCGACGGCGACCGAGGCGGCGTCCTCCGCCCGGCCGGCGGCCAGCAGGGCGGCCGACTGCCGCAGGGCGGCGGTGGCGGCGGCGTCGGGCGCGACGGCGGCGGCGGTCGTCTGGGTGCGGCTCATGGTGTGTCCGATGGATGGCGCGAAACGGAAGCCGGGCATGGTATCCCGGCAAGTGTTAACCGCGAATTTACGGGGGGCGCCTACCATCCCCGCGAGCAACCGGAGACAGCCATGACCCCGCCCCCCCGTGCCGCCGCGGCGCCCGATCCCCAGGCCATGCAGCGCGTCAACGACGCCATGCGGGCCGGCCGCCTGCCCGAGGCCCGCACCCTGCTGGAAGCCCTGGCGACGGCGGGCGCCCATCCCGGGGTGTTCCATCTGCTCGGCGAGGTGCTGTTCGTCCTCGGCGACCATGCGGAGGCGGAGCGCCGCCTGATGCAGGCGGTGGCGGCGGCGCCCGGCTTCGTCGCGGCCCAGTTCGCGCTGGGCCTGCTGCGGGTGAAGCAGGACCGGTTCGCGGAAGCGCGCGAGCCCCTGACCGCCTGCCTGGAAGCCGACCCGCGCCACGAGGGAGCGGCCTTCAACCTCGGCCGCTGCCTCGAACACATCGGCCTCGGGCCGGAGGCGCTGCAGTGCTACCGCCTGACCATCGAGCTCAACCCCGGCAACGGCCGCGCCTACAACAACATCGGCACCATCCTGGAAGCCAACGGCCGCGGCGAGGATGCCTTCGAGTACTTCGTCAAGGCGACCCAGGTGGAGCCCACCCTGCACGCCGCCTGGAACAACGCCGGCCGCACCGCCGAAAAGGCCGAGCGGCTCGACGTTGCCGACGTTTTCTTCCGCAAGGCGGCGGAACTGGACGCCGACCCGGTCGGCGGCATCGTCCGCTACGCCGACTTCCTCATCCGCCACACCCGCGCCGGCGAGGCGGAGCGCGTGCTGCGCGCCATGATCGAGCAGCACCCCGACGAAGCCCGCCTCTGCGCCGCCGTCTCGCTGTCGCTGACCGAGCGCGGCCAGTACACCCAGGCGGCGGAGGAGGCGGAAAAGGCCATCGCCCTGGCGCCGGAATTGGACGAGGGCTACCGCATGCTCGGCCGCGCTCTCAACCAGAGCGGCCAGTTCACGAAGGCGGCGGAGGTCTTCCTCACCGGCCTCGACTACGCCGGGAACCGCCGCAGCTTCGCCTACGAAGCCGGCGCCAACCTGCGCGGTGCCAAGCAGGTCGGCCGGGCGCTGGAAATGTTCCTGCTGGCGGTGTTCGGCGACGAGGGGTTGAAGCAGTCGGCCGAGGAGGTCGCCGCCCACGTGCTGGCCACCGGCACGGTGCCCGACTGGGTCATCGACGACCTCGCCGACGTGGACCAGAAGGGCGTGATGGTGCCCATGGTCAGCCTCGCCGCCCTGTTCGGCGGCATCGGCGACCATCGCACCATGCGCCGCATCTACGACCAGTTCATCGACGTCTGCCGCGGCCACCTCAACCCGTGGTCCACCTACGCCTTCACCGCCAACTACGACCCGGACATCACGGCGCTGGACCTGTTCCGCCACTACCAGGGCTACAAGACGGTCAGTGACCTCAGCGCCCTGCAGGCGCCCCTGCGGCCGAGCCGCGGCGGCAAGCGGGACCGGCTGCGCATCGGCTACCTGTCGCCCGACTTCCGCAGCCACGCCATGATCAACTTCATCAAGCCGATCCTGGAGAACCACGACCGTGACGCCGTGGAGATCTACGCCTACGGCGAGCTGAAGGTGGGCGACGGCGAGACCCGCTGGGTCCAGGACCGGGTGGACGGCTGGCGCCTGACCACCAAGGTGCGCGACGAGGACGTGGTCCGCATGATCCGCGAGGACGAGGTCGACATCCTGGTCGACCTCGCCGGCCATACGGGCGGTCATCGCCTCGGCATCTTTCCCCATCGCCCGGCGCCGGTGACGGCGACGTGGCTCGGCTACCTCTACACCACCGCCGTGCCGGGCGTGGACTACTTCATCGGCGACGCCGTCTCGACGCCGCCCGGCTGCGACCACCTGTTCACCGAGAAGATCGTGCGCCTGCCGCACTACCTCGCGTGCTACACGCCGTCGGCCAAGGCACCGGAAGAGATCGCGCCGCTGCCCGCCGACGCCGCCGGCCACATCACCTTCGGCAACTGCTCGCGCCTCGTGCGGGTGAACCCGCAGGTGCTGCGGGCCTGGGCGGAGATCCTCAACCGGGTGCCGACGGCGCGCCTCGTGCTCGATCACCACGACTACGGCGATGCCTGGTGCAACGCCTACATGACCAACCGCCTGCGCGAGGCGGGGGCGCCCATGGACCGGGTGACCCTGTACCACAGCGGCGACTACTGGGGGTTCTACGCCCGCACCGACGTGGTGCTGGACACCTTCCCGCACAATTCCGGCACCACCACCTGCGAGGCGCTGTGGATGGGCGTGCCGGTGCTGACCATCGCCGACCGTCCGCCGGTGGGGCGCCTCGGCCCCTCCATGCTCGACACCGTCGGCCATCCCGAGCTGACCGGCTGGAGCGTCGCCGAATACGTCCGCAAGGCGATGCTGCTGGCCGCCGACGTCGATCGGCTGCGGGTCCTGCGCGGCAGCCTGCGCGACGACCTGCGCCGCTCGCCCATCATGGACGGCCGCCGCTTCATGCGGAACATGGAGACCGCCTACCGGGCCATGTGGCAGAACGCCGTCGACGGCGTGGTGGCGGCCATCGACGTGTTCGAGGACGCCGCGGTCATCGTGGAAAAGCAGACGGCGGCGGAGTGATCTCCGCCGCCGTGCAGCCCCTGGGTCCGTCGCGGCCGGTGCCTCAGCGCACGCGCTTCAGCCAGCCGTCCGGGGCGACGGTGATCTGGATCTTGTCCTCGATGGCGCGGTCGATCTCGAAGCGGTCGTCTTCCTTCAGGTAGGCGTGGACGGCCGTCTTCGGGTTGTCGCCGGGGCCCCAGGGGCGGGAGGCGGAGAACTCGGCCGGCAGGTCCTCGACGATGGTGTCGTAGACGACGCAGTAGCAGCCCGGCGTCACCAGCGGCGCATAGAGGCGCAGCTCTTCCAGCACGTGGTCGTGGGTGTGGTTGCTGTCGAGCAGCACCATGACGCGGCTGCCCTCGGGGATGCGGCTCTTCACGTCGGCGAGGGTGCTCTGCTCGATGGAACTGGCTTCGATCATGTCGATCATGCCGGCCAGCGGGTGCGCTTCCATGGCGGCCCGGTTGTGCGGCCGGATGTCGATGTCGATGCCGATGACGCGGCGGTGCTCGCCGCCCAGCATGCGCAGCAGCGACGCGCTGTAGACCAGCGATCCGCCGTGCGCGATGCCCGTCTCGACGACGATGTCGGGGCGGGTGTCCCACACGATCTCCTGCAGGGCGACCATGTCCTGCGGGTACTGGATGATCGGGCGGCCCATCCAGCGGAAGTTGTAGCTGTAGCGATGGTCGGTGGAGCGGCGGAACCACTGGCCCGTCAGGTCCTTCATGACGGCGTCGCGGCCGAGGCCGGCGACGTTCTCCTCGACCTCGCGGGCGAAGGCCTGTTCGGCTTCGGTGGGCGGCTTCGACATCTCGATCAGGCTCCTTGGGCAGAGGGCGGCGCGGCGGCGGCGGACGGGGCCGGCAGCGGGCGGGCCGGCACGCCGACGGCGGTGGTGCCGGGCGGCAGGTCGTGGGTGACGACGGCTCCGGCGCCGACCATGCAGCCGGCGCCGATGGTCACGCGCGGCAGGATGGTGGCGTTGGAGCCGATGGTGGCATGGTCGCCGACGGTGACACAACCGGCCAGCGTCGCGCCCGGCATGACGTGGACACCCTCGCCGAGGCGGCATTCGTGGTCGACCGAGGCATTGGTGTTGACGATGCACTGGCGGCCGAGCACGGCTTCCTCGCCGACGGCGGCCATGGGCAGGATCTGGCAGCCCGGCGCGAGCGCGGCGGTGTCGGCCACCCAGGCGCGGTCGTGCACCAGAGTGAGCGGCTGCAGGCCCAGCCCGACGAGCAGATCCTCCAGCCGGCAGCGCTCGGCGCCGTTGTGGCCGCCGATGGCCAGGGTGAAGGCGACGCCGGCGGCAGCGGCCCCGGTGTCCGCCACCCAGGCCCGCACGGCGGCCTCGTCGGCCAGCCAGCGCGCACCGGGGAAGGGCAGGGCGGCGGCGCGGGAGGCGTCGCGTTCCACCACCGCCGCCACCGGACGGCCGAGGCGGGCGAGCGTCGGGCGCAGCATCTTGGCGTGGCCGGCGCCTCCCCACACGAGCACGGCGCCGGCGGGCAGCGGCGGCGCGGCGGTCATGACGGCAGGTGCCAGGCCGGGTCGAAGTCCCGCTGCCCGGCGTCCTTGTCGGAGAGGACGGTCGGCGCCTCCGGCCAGCCGATGGCGAAGCGCGGATCGTTCCAGCGGACGCCGCGCTCGCGCTCCGGATCGTAGAAGGCGGTGACGAAGTAGAGCATCTCCGTCTCGTCGGCCAGCGTCAGGAAGCCGTGGGCGAAGCCCTGCGGGATGACGAGCATGCGGCGGTTCTCCGCCGTCAGCTCGACGCCGTGCCAGCGGCCGAAGGTGGCGCTGTCGGGCCGCAGGTCGAGCGCCACGTCCCAGATGGCGCCGCGGATGCAGCGCACGATCTTGGTCTCGGCGCTCGGCGGCAGCTGGTAGTGCATGCCGCGCAGCGTGCCGCGGCGGGCCGAGTAGCTGTCGTTCACCTGCACGACGCGGGTGTCGGCGACGCCGGCCGCGGACAGTTCCCGCTCGCACAGGGCGCGGCCGAAGAAGCCGCGGTCGTCCCGGCGGGGCTCCAGCTCGGCGACGAGCAGTCCGGCGAGGGGCGTGGTCTCGAACTTCATGCCGATACCGGGTCGTTGACGCCGAAGTGGGCGGCGATCTGGTCGCGGGTGAAGGCGGCCATGTCCGCCCCGGCGTAGAACGCGCCGTACCAGTCCACCGTCGCGGCGACGGCGGCGTCGAGGCCGAAGCGCGGGCGCCAGCCGAGGTCGGTGCGGGCACGGGTGTTGTCGAGCCGCAGCAGGCCGGCCTCGTGCTTGCCGGCGGTGGGCTCCACGTCGATCCGGCCGCGTCCGGCGCGGGCGAGGCAGCGGTCGAGCAGGGCACCGACGGGCACGCAGTCTTCGGCGGCGGGGCCGAAGTTCCAGGCGCGGGCGGCGCCGCCGCGGTCGCCGGCGAGGAGTCGGGCACCCACCATGAGGTAGCCGACCAGCGGGTCGAGCACGTGCTGCCAGGGCCGCACGGCATGCGGATTGCGCACCTTCAGCGCCTCGCCGCGGCCGAACACGGCGCGGGCGAAGTCGGGCACGATGCGGTCGGCGGCCCAGTCGCCGCCGCCGATGATGTTGCCGGCCCGCACGCTGGCGACGGCGGGGGCGTCCGGCGTGTGGAAGAAGGCGTCGCGGTAGCTGGCGATCACCAGTTCGGCGCAGGCCTTGCTGGCGCTGTAGGGATCATGGCCGCCGAGCACGTCGTCCTCGGTGAAGGCCGCGCCCGTCTCGGGGTTGCGGTAGACCTTGTCGGTGGTGATGAGGACGCCGGCGGCGGTGCCGGTGCGGCGCATGGCCTCCAGCACGTGGACCGTGCCCATGACGTTGGCGGCATAGGTGCCGACCGGGTCGTCGTAGGACGCCCGCACGATGGGCTGTGCCGCCAGGTGGAACACCGCGTCGGGCCGCGCCTGCGCGAAGGCCTCGCGCACCACCGCCTCGTCGCGGATGTCGCCGATGACGGCCGGCATGCGGTCGGCCAGGCCCAGCACGTCGTGCAGGGCGGGCTCGGTCGGCGGCGGCAGGGAGAGACCGAAGGGCTCGGCGCCGAGGCCGAGGAGCACCTCCGCCAGCCAGGCACCCTTGAAGCCGGTGTGGCCGGTCACGAGGACGCGGCGGCCGGCGTAGGAGTCGCGAAGGGTCTCGGTAATCATGACTATCGTCCTTGCGCCGGGGCGCCCGCCGGGCCGGTCAGCGCCACACCATCCACGGTGCGTCGCCGCGGTCGTAGAGCGACTGCAGGTAATCCTTCTCGCGCAGCGTATCCATGGGCTGCCAGAAGCCCTCGTGTTGGAAGGCGGCGAGCTGGTCGTCGGCGGCGATGCGCGGCAGGCTGCCGAATTCCCACGAGGTGCGGTCGTCGTCGACGTAGTCGAGCGCCTCGGGCGCGACCACGAAGAAGCCTCCGTTGATGAGGCCTTCCTCGGCCTGCGGCTTCTCAATGAAGCGCATGACGCGGCCGCCTTCCACCGCCGCCGAGCCGAAGCGGGCGGGCGGGCGCACGACGGTCATGGTGGCCAAGAGGCCCATGCGGCGGTGATGGGCGATGGAGGCCGCGACGTCCACGTCGGCGAGGCCGTCGCCGTAGGTCATCAGGAAGGCCTCGTCACCCTCCACATAGGGGCGGATGCGCTTCAGGCGCCCGCCGGTGGCGGTGTCGAGCCCGGTGTCGACCAGGGTCACCTTCCACGGCTCGGCGCGGCGGCTGTGGAAGTTCACGGCGTTCTCGCCCAGGTCGACGGTCAGGTCCGACGTCTGGTAGGCATAGTCCAGGAAGAACTGCTTGATCATCTGGCCCTTGTAGCCGAGGCAGATGACGAAGTCGTTGATGCCGTGATGCGAGTAGATCTTCAGGATGTGCCACAGGATCGGCATGTCGCCGATTTCCACCAGCGGCTTCGGCCGCGCCACGGTTTCTTCCGAGATGCGCGTGCCGCGGCCACCGGCCAGGATGACAGCCTTCATGATCGTATCCCCCTCCTGCCGGTCGCTCAGGACACCTGGGGCGCGACCGCCGCCTCGGCCCGACGCAGCGCGTCGACCACATAGTCCACCTGCTCGTCCGTCATGTCGGGGAACAGGGGCAGGGTGATCATCTCCTCCCACACGCTCTCGGCGACCGGCGTGGCGCCGGCGTGGGCCTTGAACAGCGGGTGCAGGGTGAGCGGCAGGTAATGGACGCTGGTCGCCACGTCGCTGCGCTTCAGCATGCGGATCACGTCGTCGCGCACCGCCGCCGGCACGCGCACGCCGAAGATCCAGTAGGCGTGCTCGCCGTCGGTCCGGTAGGGCATCAGCGGCCGCACCAGGCCCGAGTCGCGCAGGCCGTCCAGGTAGCGGGCGATGATCGCGGTGCGGCGGGCGTTCATGGCGTCGAGCTTCTTCAGCTGCACCAGACCGATGGCCGCCGCCAGATCGTTCATGTTGTACTTGTAGCCGACTTCCGCCACCTCGTAGTGCCAGTGGCGGGCATCGTCGGGGCCTTCGGCGGTGTAGCCGGCCTGGCGCTTCCAGGTGTCCTTGTCGATGCCGAGCCAGCGGTTGGCGCGCACGCGCTCCACCAGGTCGGGGTCGTTGGCGACCAGCATGCCGCCGTCGCCGGTGGTCATGCACTTCTTCTCCTCGAAGGAGAAGCAGCCGAGGTCGCCCCAGGTGCCCAGCTTGCGGCCGCCGATGGAGCCGCCGGCGCAGTGGGCGCAATCCTCGATCACCTTCAGGTCATGGCGGCGGGCGATCTCCAGCAGGCGCGGCATGTCGACGGGGTAGCCGCCGAAGTGCACCGCGACCACGGCGCGGGTTTCCGGCGTGATGCGGCGTTCCAGGTCGTCGAGGTCCATCTGCAGGGTGTCGCGATCGCAGTCCACGAACACCACGTCGAGGCCGTTGTAGAGGGCGCAGAGCGCGCTCGCTACGAAGGTCATGGACGGCACCAGGACCTTGCTGCCGGGCGGCAGGCGGAGCGCCGTCACCGCCATGTGCAGGGCCGCCGTCGCCGAGTTGAGGCCGAGCGCCGCCGGGCTGTCGACATAGCGCGCCCAGGCCTCCTCGAACTCCCGCACCTTGGGACCGAGGCCGAGCCAGGCGCGATCGAACACCTCGGCGATGGCCTCGAGTTCCTCGCGGCCGACGCTGGGCTTGAACAGGCGAACATGCATGACGGGGAGGCTCCGGCCGCTGTGCTGCGGTCTGCGCGTGACGGACCGGCGGTGCCGGGCCTGCGCCCGCACCGACCGGCCGCCGCCGCGCAGGCGGCTCACATCTTGAGGAAGAGGGTGGGGTCGATGGTGACGATGGGCCCGAAGCCGGTGTTCACCGCCGGCTGCATCAACTGCACCACCGGGCTGCTGGCGGCCGTGCTGTTCTCGGCATCGGCGCGCGCCAAGAAGGACTGCAGCAGCTTGTCCAGCTTCTCCGGATTCTTCAGGTCCTTCAGCGGCAGCTTCTGCTTGAAGTAATCCGCCTGCTTGTCGATGTCGACCTGGGCGTATTCCTTGGGCAGGCCGGCCATCTTCAAGGCCACCTGATACATCGCCTTGTCGCCGAGCACTTCGTACATGCTCGTGACCGACTTGATCTTGCGTTCGAAGTACATGGCGAGGCGCAGGTTCTCGTTGCTCTCGCCGATCGCCTTCTCGAACATCTGGGTCTCGTAGCGGTCCACGAGATCGGCGATCTTCTTCTCGCTCTGCAGGCCCACCATGCCGAGGACGTCGTAGTTGAAGAACTTCGCCATGTCCTTGTAGCGGGTGTCGACCATGCGGTTGGCCATGGCACCTTTGTCGGTGACGCCTTCCTTGACGACCTTCTTCAGCAGCGCCTTGGCGTAGGCCTGGTCGTCCAGCCCGAAGGCCGAGGTGACGGCCTGCCACGCCCGGTAGTCGTCGGCGAGAGCGTCGAGCGACTCGAACTGCGGCAGCTTTTCCTTCAGGTAGTCGGTCTCACGCTTGATCGCCGGATCTTCGCGGAAGATCTTCTTGTAGCGGTCGAGGTCGCGGTTCAGAACCGTGTGCGCGACGAGAGAGGAGCTACCCAGCCCCCCGACGATGCTGCTGATGATCATCTCGCGATCCTCCAGCCCTTCTGGGCTTCCCTACCGGTCTTCCTTGGTACGCGGGTTCTCTTCCACTTCCATCAGCGGCGGCAACGGGCGTGCCTCGATGGCCTGGAGGAGGACCTCCTCGTACTTTATCACCTTTCGGAGCACGGCGAGAATTTTGTAATGGTCGCCGTCGGCATGATGTTGCAGTGCCTGCTCCAGAAGGCCGAGGATTTCCACGTTGGTGAAGGCGCCGAGCAGGTCCTTCATCCGGCGGCGGAACGGCTCTTCGTAGTCGGTCCGGTGCTCCGGGTCGAGCAGCATGAGCTGCGCGGCGAAGTAAGCCCGCTTCGTCGGCGTGTCGGCGTCCTCTTCCTGCATGACGTCGGTTTCACGCAGGATGTTGGCGAAGTTCTTCACCGCGAGGGAGGCCTTGCGGTCGCCGTTGACGATGACCGCGCCGTTGATGACGATCTTCTCGCCCGGCTTCAGGTTAAGCTTTAATGCCACCGACGGCCTCCAGCACCTCGGATTGCGCCTCCTGCTGCAGGGCCAGGCCACCGATGATCATGCGGTTCACGTCGATGAGCGGCTGCACATGGGCTTCGCCGCGCAGAACCTCGGAGCTGTGGCGATTCACCCAGATGCCGAGGGAGATGAGCTGCGCCTTCAACGCCTTGGGAAGCTGGTTGCCGTCGCCGCTCAGGTCTTCCATGAGGGCGTTCCACAGGCGGCGGTTGTCGTGCAGGGCCAGGCCGACCGTGCCGTTCACTTCGTCTTCCTCGGCGGCGCGCTCGAGCTGAGCGGTCACCTGGATGAACAGACGGTACTCGCGGGACCGCGGGTCTTCGGCCGCAGTCTGCATCGACTGGTAGGCACCCTGAGCAGCGTAGGCTGATTTATACGCACCAGCAGTCATCGTCGTCACTCCTTGTCCCGTGGTGGACGTTTCCACGGATACCAGCAAAGAGCCTAGTCCTTCCGGCTTAACATTCGATTACCGCGTGTAAGCCTCGGCTCCGCACCGGATGGAGCAAACACCATGCCAGGAAACGACGGCCGCCCGCACCATGAAAGTGGCCGTAATGGTGCCGCTTCGGGGCGGTGGTGGTGCCGGGGCGGGAGGCCGCTGCCGATTCCGCCGGGCAGGTTTGACCACCCGGCAGAAATTACCGTGCCACCGCCCCGCGCCGATCGGCAAACGAAAAGGGCGCGGCGGGCCTGTCGGCCGCCGCGCCCTTCCGTCCCCCTGACGCGCCCCTCGGCGGCGTCAGATCTCGCTGTTCATGGAGATGGCCTTGCGGCTGCGCTCCACGGTGTTGTCGCGCATGACGCCGGTGTCGCCGTAGGTGGACAGAAGGTCCGAGTTCATCTGTTTGGCCACCTCGACCACCGTGTCGATCACCGCCGACACGGCGCTGATGTTGGCCTGCAGGACCTTCATGTTCTCCTCGGCCGCCTCGCGCAGCATCTTGCCGCCGGCCAGCACCGCCTCGCGCTCCTCGGGCGTCAGCTTCTTCTTCAGGTCCTCGCGCTTGTTCAGGTTGGCGAGGCTGTCCTCGTAGAGTCGCGTCAGGCCGGCCTTGCGCAGGGCGTACTTGCTGACGGCGTCGAAGTCGCGCGCCTGGATGCTCGCCGTCTCCCGCTTCAGCAGGTCGTAGAGCTCGTGCATCAGGTCGAACAGCTCGGCGAAGATCGGATAGGTGGCGTTGGGCGAGGTCGCCGGCAGCGGCAGGGTCGGCCAGTCGGGGATAATGACCGGCCGCTCCTTCTTCTTGGCGGCGGGCGCCTCGGCGGCGGGCGCGGCCGGCTCGGCCTTGGCCGCGACCGGAGTCGCCTGGGCCGCCGGTTGTGCGGCGGCGCCCGGCTTGGCGGCGGCGGGGCCGGCGGCACCGGGAGCGGCGGGCCGGGCCGGACCACCGGCGACCGGCGCCGCACCGGGCGCGGCCGGGCGGGCGGGGCCGGCAGGGCCGGCGGCGGGGGCCGGCGCAGGCGCGGCGGTCGCCGGAGTCGCGGCGGCCGGAGCCGGCGCGGCGTTCGGGGTCACGGACGCAGGGGCCGCGCCGGGCGTGGCGGGGCGCGCCGGACCGCCGGGCGCCGCAGGGCCGGGACGGCCGGGGGCAGCGGGTCCGCCGGGGCCGGGGCGGCCCGGGCCGGCAGGGCCGGCAGGGCCGGCGGCGGGAGCCGGAGTCGCGGCCGCGGCGGGAGTCGCAGCGGTGGTGGCGGCCGGCGTCGCCGGGCCGCCGGGACGCGGCGGGCTCGCCGGAGCACCGGGACCGGCCGGACCGGCGGCCGGTCCGGGACGGCCGGGACCACCGGGCGCCGCAGGGGCGCCGGGACCGCCCGGGGCGGCGGGACGGCCGGGAGCAGCAGGGCCGCCGGGCGCGGCGGGGCCGGCGCCGGGCGGGCGCGGCGGGCCGGGCGGACGCGCGGGACCGCTCATTTCTCGACCTCCTGGTTCTGCAGCAGCTGCCGCATGACGGCCTCGGCGATGCCGACACCGCCGTTCTTGGCGAGTTCCTTGCCGTACTGCTCGACCATCATGGACCGCCACATGTCCTCGCCGGCGCCGCCGCCGAACTCGGGGTCGGTCTCGATGCCGGCGAACATGTGCTGCAGCATCTGGCCGAGGAACATGGCCTCGAATTCCTCGCCCGTCTTGCGGGCCTGCTCGACCGTCTTGGCGGAGCCGGGGCGCGCCTTGGAAAGCGTGCTCTGGCTGAGCAGGTCGTAGGGGTTCTGTCCGAGCGGTCCGGTCGTGGTCATCACATCACCTCGATTTCGGCCTGCAGGGCGCCGGCGGCCTTGACGGCCTGGAGAATGCTTATCATGTCGCGCGGCCCGATGCCGAGGGCGTTCAGCCCGTTGACCAGTTCCTGCAGGCTGACGCCGCCTTCCAGCACGCTCAGCTTGGCCTCGGTATCCTCGTCGACCTGGATGTCGGTGCGCGGCACCACCACCGTCTGGCCGCCTTCCGAGAAGGGGGCCGGCTGGCTGACCTGCGGCGTCTCGGTGACGCGGATGGTCAGGCTGCCCTGGGCGATGGCGACGCGGGAGACGCGCACGTTGTCGCCGATGACGATGGTGCCGGTGGTTTCGTCGATCACCACGCGGGCCAGCTGGTCGGGCTCGACGCGCAGCTGTTCCACGTCGGTCAGCAGGCTCACCACGTCCATGCCCGGCGGCACCACCACCTGCACGGTGGCGGGGTCCGTCGGCTGCGCCGCCGGCGTGCCGAGGAAGGCGTTGATGGCCTGGGCGATGCGCCGCGCCGTGGTGAAGTCCGGGTTGCGCAGGGCGATCTTGACCTGGTTCAGCTCGCGCATGTCGAAGGGGATCTCGCGTTCCACCAGCGCGCCGCTGGGGATGCGGGCGGAGGTGGGCACACCCTTGGTCACCGTCGCCGCCTGGCCCTGCGCCTTGAAGCCGCCCACCTGCACCTGGCCCTGGCCGACCGCGTAGACCTCGCCGTCGGCGCCCAGCAGCGGGGTGACGAGCAGGGTGCCGCCGAGCAGGCTGTCGGCGTCGCCGAGGGCACTGACGGTCACGTCGATGCGGCTGCCCTGGCGGGAGAACGGCGGCAGCTCGCCGGTCACCATGACGGCGGCCACGTTCTTGGGCTCGAGCAGGGCGTCGCGGGTGTTGACGCCGAGCCGCTCCAGCATGCTGATGAGGGACTCGCGGGTGAACGGCATCTTCTTGATGTCGTCGCCGGTGCCGTCCAGGCCGACCACCAGGCCGTAGCCGACCAGGAGGTTGTTGCGCACCCCCTCGAAGTCGGCGATGTCCTTGATGCGCGAGGCGGCGGCGGCGGCCGGTTCGGCCAGCCACAGGCAGGCCAGCGCCACGGCGGCGAGGCGGGCCACGGTGCGGCGCAGGCGGGGCAGGGCGCAGCGGATGCGGGTCACTCTTCGATCCTCTCGTCGTCGCGGCACCGTCCGGACAGGTGCCGCAGCGTTCGGCTCATGCGAAAGCCATGCCAGCTTCCGCGGTGGAAAGCCGGGCCTCCGCCGTCGATCCGGGTCGTGCCGCGCCGCCCGCACTGGGCAAACATTGCCGACCGGATGCACCGGATTCCCTCTTTCGTCCCGCGATGGGCCGCCCTAGAATCTAAGCGTGTGACATTAACGTACGGTTGACGCGGATGAAGATTTCCGGCGTGGGTCCCGGCGGCTCGCCCCAGGGCCGCCGCACCGAAAAGACCGGCAAGGAAAAGAGCGCCGAGTTCGCCCGCGCGCTGCGCCGCTTCACGGACGAAGCGCGGGCAGACGATCCGCGTCCGGTCGAGAGCGCGCCGAGCCTCGGCGGCCTCGACAGCCTGCTCGCCCTGCAGATGGTCGACGCCGCGCCCGACGCCACCGACCGGCCGGCCAAGCGGCGCGCCATGGTCCAGCGCGGCGAGGACATCCTCGATCGGCTGGAGGAACTGCGCGTCGGCCTGCTCATGGGCTCGGTCCCCAAGGAGCGCCTGTCAGCCCTCGCCCAGATGGTGCGCGACCGGCGGGAGGAGGCGGAGGATCCGCAGCTCGGCGCCCTGCTCGACGAGATCGAGCTGCGCGCCGAAGTGGAACTCGCCAAGCTGTCCCGCCCGTAGCAGCCGCCGGCCCGCGGCGCGCCGTACCGGCGCGACCGGCGGTGGCAATACCGCCCCGTCAAATGGGTGCTTGCTCCCTGCATCGCGTGTCGATATACATCCCCCACTTCCTATATAACGAACAGGGTAGAACAGGCATGACCGTCACGCTTCCGCCCGACTACCGACCGTCGGACGACGAGCCGTTCATGAATGAGCGCCAGCGGGAGTACTTCCGGCAGAAGCTGCTCAAGTGGCGGCAGGAACTGCTTCGCGAAGCGGAAGAAACCCTGGAGCACCTGCAGGAAGGCGGCCTCCAGGAACCGGATCTGGCCGACCGCGCCTCGGCCGAGATGGACCGCGCGCTGGAGTTGCGCACCCGCGACCGCGCCCGCAAGCTGATCGCCAAGATCGACGCCGCCCTCGGCCGCATCGAGGACGGCAGCTACGGCTACTGCGAGGAAACGCACGAGCCGATCAGCCTGAAGCGCCTGGAAGCCCGCCCCATCGCCACCCTGTCCATCGAGGCGCAAGAGCGTCACGAGCGCATGGAACGCACCCACCGCACCGACTGACGTCGGCCGCCGGGTCACCGGGCGCGACCGATACACGAAAAACGCCGGCCCCTCCGCAGGGAGGGGCCGGCGTTTTTCGTGCCGAGTCCCTCAGTCCTGCCGCAGGGTCGCACGGGCCCGGGCGACGACGGCGCGGGTGACGGCGGCCAGCGTGCTGCTGGCCATGCGGCTGCGCTGCCAGTGGAGCGGCACGTCGAGCGGCAGGTCGGGCGCGAGGGCCACCAGCCGGCCGCTGCGCAGGTGGTCGGCCACCAGCATCTCCGGGTTCATTCCCCAGCCGAGCCCGGCCAGGGCGGCATCGACGAAGGCCTGCGACGACGGCAGCCAGTGGGTCGGGGCCGTCACGTCGCTGCCGATCGCCTGCCGGGTCCACAACGCCTGCAGGCGGTCCTTGCTGTTGAAGGTGAGGCGCGGCGCGCGGGCGAGGGCGGCTTCGTCGAGGCCCGCCGGGAACCAGCGCGCGACGAAGGCCGGGCTGGCGGTGGCGACGTAGCGCAGCGCCCCGAGCGGCACGCTGTCGCAGCCCTGCACCGCCTTGGCGCTGCCGGTTACCGCCGCCAGCACGTCGCCGCGGCGCAGCCAGTCGGCGCTGTGGTCCTGGTCGTCGAGAACGAGGTCGAACAGGCAGTCGCCCGCCTCGGCCATGGCGCCGATCAACCAGGTCGCGAGGCTGTCGGCATTGGCGGCGATGCGCAGCGTCACCGGCGGCGCGCTCTCGGGCGTGCCCGGCAGGTCGGCTTGCAACTCGCGTTCGAGCAGCGCCACGCGCTCCACGTGCTGGCACAGGCGACGCCCCGCCGCCGTGCCGGTGCAGGGCGCGCCGCGCACCACCAGGATGGTCCCCAGGCGCTCCTCCAGCAGCTTCACCCGCTGCGACACCGCGGACGGCGTCACGTGCAGCTGCTGCGCCGCCCGCTCGAAGCTGCCGGTGCGCACGACGGCCGCCAGCGCGGCGAGCAGGGCGTAGTCGAGCACGGTTCAGTTTTCCTTAATCGACTGAAGATCGTTTAAGGATGCTAATGCAGCGGGCCGTGCTAGGGAAGGCGCCTCCGTCCCCCGCACGAGGAGACCCGCCATCATGGCCTCCGCCTTCCTGCCTGGCTTCCTGCTGGGCCTCAGCCTGATCGTCGCCATCGGCGCGCAGAACGCCTTCGTGCTGCGGCAGGGCCTGCGGCGCGAACACGTGCTCGCCGTCTGCCTGACCTGCGCGGTGTCCGACGCCGTGCTCATCACCGCCGGCGTGGCCGGCTTCGGCCAAGCCGCGCAATGGCTGCCGTGGCTGGAGCCGGTGATGCGCCATGCCGGTGCGGCCTTTCTGGTGGTCTACGGCCTGCGCAGCCTGCGGGCGGCCGTCCGCTCCGGCGGCGGTGCGCTGACGCCGACGGCGGATGCGGCGTCGGTCGGGCTCGGCGCGACGGTGGGGACGTGTCTGGCGCTGACGTGGCTCAACCCGCACGTCTACCTGGACACGGTGGTGCTGCTGGGCTCCATCGCCGCGCCCTTCGGGGCGGAGAAGGGGGCTTTCGGGCTGGGCGCCGCGACCGCGTCCTTCGTGTTCTTCTTCGCCCTCGGCTTCGGGGCCCGCCTGCTGCGGCCGGTGTTCGCCCGGCCCGCCGCCTGGCGCGTGCTCGACGCCGGCATCGGCGTCGTCATGTGCGGCATCGCCGCGACGCTGGTCGCCTGAACGCAAAAAGGGCCGGAGGCGGCGTGCGCCTCCGGCCCTGTCGGCCCGCCGCGGGGGCGGCTCAGAACGGGAAGATGATGTCGAAGATCTGCTGGCCGTAGCGCGGCTGCTGCACGTCGGAGATGGTGCCGCGGCCGCCGTAGGAGATGCGGGCCTCGGCGATCTTGTCGACGGTGATGGTATTGGCCGAGCTGATGTCCTGCGGGCGCACGACGCCGGTGACGGCCAGTTCGCGCAGTTCGTTGTTGACCCGCACCTCCTGCCGGCCGGCCACCACCAGGTTGCCGTTGGGCAGTTTCTGCAGCACGACGGCGGCCAGCTTCACGTCCACCGTCTCGCTGCGGCGGATGGTGCCGGTGCCGGTGGAGCCGGACTCGCTCTCGGCGCCGATCAGGTTGGCCGGGTCCACTTCGTCGGGCAGGATGGCGCCGAGCCGGCTCTCGAAGCCGAGCAGGCCGGGCAGGCCGGCGCTCTCGTTGGCGTCGCGCGAGCGCGAGGTGGCGTTGGACAGGTTCGCCCGCTCGTTCTGGATGTTCACCACCACGGTCAGGATGTCGCCCACCTCGTCGGCCCGCTGGTCCTCGAAGAAGGCGCGGGCGCCGGGGCGCCACAGGCTGTTGACGCTGGGCTCGGCGCGCTGCGGCGTCGGCATGGGCATGCTGACGGGGCGGTAGCTGGCGCTTTCCACCGGGTTTTCGATGGTCGACATCTTGGGCGGCTCGCCCACCTCCGACAGCCGCTGCATGGCGTTGCAGCCGGTGAGGGTGGCCGCGACGACGCCGAGCGCCACCAGGCGCAGGGCGGGGCGGGCGAGAGCCGGGCGGCGGCGGGAGGCGAGCGGGGCGGCGGAACGCTGGGTCATGGGGTCTGCTCTCCGATGGTCCTTCGGGGCCGCGGGGTCACCGCAGCGGCCCGGAGGGGCCGATCTGCACCGTCACCAGGTTCTGGTCGGCGACGATGCCCGTGACGGTCTGGTTGCTCTGCAGGTTCTGGATGCGCACCTGATCCCCCTTGGAGCCGTGTTCGAGGGCTCGGCCCTGGGCGGTGAGCTGCATGTAGGGCGTGTAGTAGATCATGGTCACCATGGCCCCCTTGCTGACGAGGCGCGGACGGTCGACTTCGAAGCTCTGCACCGGCGCCCCGGCCTGCACCAGACGGCGCGGCGTGCGGCCGATGAGCTGCTCGGGGTCGGTGATGGTGTCGCGCTTCAACTGGTCGACGCGCACCGTCACCCAGTCGATGTCGCGGGGGCCGATGGTCTCGCCCTGGCGCATGCTGGTGACCAGCACCGGCACGGCGGTGGTCAGGTGAACCCGCCCCGACAGGCTCAGGCGCATGGCGTTGGGCGTGCCGGCGGGGATCTCGATCACCGCGTTGAAGCGCTGCGTGACGGCGTCGTAGGTGGTGTCCAGCACGCCGACCGCATTGACCGCGCCGGCCGGGATGGAGACCGAATTGTCCCGCGCCGTCAGCACGATGTCGGCCTGCGGCGGCATGCCCTGGTCGGCCAGATGCGGGCGCAGGGCGGCGATGATCTCGCTGCGGCCGACCACCTGGCTGTCGCGCACGACGGTCGCCTGCTCGAACCGGCTGGCCGGCTTCCACTCCAGGCCGTGGCGGCGGGCGGTGGCCTCCAGCCAGTCGACCGTATAGACGGACTGTTCGCCGGCCCGCGGGGCGGGGGCGACCACGGTGTCGATCTTCGCGGGCACGCCGTCGAACAGGTCGGACAGCCGCACGTAGGGGCCGTCGACCACGGCGGTCGACCGCAGGGTCGGCACGCGCGGGGTGGAGGCGGCAAGTTTTGCCGCCTCGGCGGCGGCCTGGGCGTCGAAGGCGGCAGCCGCCGCTGCATCGGGATCGAGCGCCACCGGAGACGTCAGGGCCGGCTCGTCGGCAGCCTGCACCGCCGCCGGCGCCGCGAGGGCGACGGCGAGCGCGAGGCTCGACAGTAGGGCGAGGCGCGGCATGACCCGGTCTCCGTGTGACCACGTTTCCGGGGCGTTATAACCCGGCAAATCTTACCGAACGCTTTATCGCGGCGCGGCCGCCGCGGCGCCCGTCACTTCAGCTGGTTGACCGTGCCCATCATCTCGTCGGAGGTCTTGATGACCTTGGAGTTCATCTCGTAGGCGCGCTGCGCCGAGATCAGGTCGGTGATTTCCGACACGACGTTGACGTTCGAGTTCTCGACGAAGCCCTGCATGATCGAACCGTAGCCCGGCGAGCCGGCGACGGCCACGTTGGGCGCGCCCGAACCCGGGGTCTCGATGAACAGGTTCTTGCCGATGGCTTCGAGGCCGGCTTCGTTGGCGAAGGTCGCCAGCGTGATCTGGCCGACGTTCTGCGGGTCGGGCTGGCCGTCCAGCTTCACCAGCACCTCGCCCGAGGCGTTGATGGTGACGCCGATGGCCTCCACCGGGATGTTGATGCCGGGAACGACCGTGTAGCCCTCGTGGGTGACCAGGGTGCCGTTGGGATCGAGCTGGAACGAGCCGTCGCGGGTGTAGGAGGTCTCGCCGTTGGGCAGCTGGACCTGGAAGTAGCCCTTGCCGTTGATGGCGACGTCGAAGGTGTTCTCGGTGTGGTTCAGGCTGCCTTGCTCGCTGATGCGGTAGACGGCGGCGGTGCGCACACCGAGGCCGAGCTGCACGCCGGCCGGGATGATGGTGCCCTGGTCCGACGAGGCCGAGCCGGCGCGGATCATGTTCTGGTACAGCAGATCGTTGAACTCCGCCCGCCGACGCGCGAAGGCGGTGGTGTTCATGTTGGCGATGTTGTTGGAGATGACCTCGACGTTGGTCTGCTGGGCCAGCATGCCGGTGGCGGCGATGTTCAGCGAGCGCATGATCCTGGTCCTCTTCTCGTGTTCTCGTTATTGGCGGGAGGCCGGTCAGACCTGACCGCGGAAGGCTTCCATGGCGCGGCGCTGCCGCTCGTTCTCGTTCTCGATCATCTTCTGGGCATTGGTGTAGGAGCGGTTGATCTCGATCATCTGCGTCATCTCGACCACCGCATTGACGTTGGAGCCCTCGAGCACGCCCTGGTGCAGCTTGGGCGTCTCCACCGGCTGCGGGTCCTGGTCGGTGTAGAACAGGCTGCCGGCTTCCTTGCGGAGGTTCTGCTCGTCCTCGAAGGACACCACCTGCAGGCGGCCGAGCACGGCGTTCTCGGTGGAGACGGTGCCGTCTTCGCTGATGTTGATCTGGCTCTCGTTGGGCGCGACGAAGAACGGCTGGTTGGTGGTCGACAGCACCGGGTTGCCGTTGGCGCCGACGATCTGGCCGTCCTGGTTCAGCTTGAAGTGGCCGTTGCGCGTGTACATGCGGCCGGCGGCGGTCTCGACCACGAAGAAGCCCTCGCCGCCGATGGCGACGTCGAGCGGGTTGTCGGTGCTCTGCCAGGCGCCTTCGCTCATGTCGCGGGCGATGCCGATGTCACGCGGGAAGACGATGCGGTCCTTGAAGGCGCTGTCGGTGTTCAGGCTGCGGGTCAGGTACTCGGTGAACATCAGCTCTTCGCCCTTGTAGCCGGGCGTGTTCATGTTGGCGATGTTGTTCGCCACCACGTCCATGCGGCGCCACAGGGCGTTCTGATGTGCGAGAGCGATATATGCCGAATTTTCCATGACGCTTACTCTTGTACCTGATCGGGACGAACCGTCGCCGCCGAGGAATGCATCTGCCGTGCCAGACGGTCGCAGTCCCGGAAACCCTGCCTTCTCCGCCGCCGAGGCCGGGTCCGCCCCGCCGGGTGGCAACCCTTGCCGGGCAACTTCTGCCGCCCGCCGCCCGAAGGGGGTGGAGGGTCAACCTATTGTTAACTTCGCGGCGCTAGGGTATGCCGCAGTCAAACGGCCGTTCGGCCGCCGGTCGGGGTGCCCTTGCGAGGGGATCGGGCCGCGGTCGGCGGCCCTGTCTTGTCGCATTCGCGTGTCGCGGGGGCCAGAAGGGGCTTCGCCCTGGTGGCGGTCCGGCCCGAAGGGAGAGCCATGGCCGAGGATCTCGAGGAAGATTTCGAGGAAGACGCCGACGAAGGTGGTGGCGGAGGCGGCCGCAAGAAGGGGAAGAAGAAGCTCCTTCTGATGATCGTGCTGCCGCTGCTGCTGGTGGTGGGCGCGCTGGCCGGGGCGTATTTCGCCGGTCTGGCCGATCCGCTGCTCGGCATGATGGCGTCGGATCCGGCCGCCGAGGCGCCGGTGGCGCAGGAAGGCGAAGCCGGGGCGGCGGGCGTGCCCGTCAGTGCCGCGGTGTTCTACGACCTGCCGGAAATGCTGGTGGACATCAACTCCACCGACAGCCGGCGGCGCACCTTCCTGAAGCTGCGCGTGGCGCTGGAGCTGGGAAGCTCGGGCGACACGCCGCAGGTCGATGCCCTGCTGCCGCGCGTCGTCGACCAGTTCCAGGTCTATCTGCGCGAACTGCGCGTCGAGGACCTGCAGGGTGCCGAGGGCATGTACCGCCTGCGCGAGGAACTGCTGGCGCGCGTCAATGCCGCCGTGCGCCCCGCCAAGGTCAACGACGTGCTGTTCAAGGAAATGCTGATCCAGTAAGGCGCGCCCCGGCGCGCCGCCCTGGCTGTCCGGCGAAAGGCTTCGGTTCATGGTTCCTGCCGACAACGATCCCCAGCGCGAGGTCTCGCAAGACGACGAAGAAGCCCTCATGCGGGAATGGGAAGCCATGGCCGGCATGGGCGGTGGCGACAATGCCGGTGGGGGCGGCGGTGGCGGCGGTGAGGGCGACGGCGACGGTGACGATGCCGACGCCATGGCCGCCGAATGGGAAGCCATGCTCGGCGCCTCCGACGGCGGCGGCGGGGCCGACATCGGCGGCGGCGGCGGCCGCGAGAGCACCCGCGTCCTCAACCAGGACGAAATCGACAGCCTGCTCGGCTTCGACGAGACCGACGACGAGCGGCAGGAAAAGTCGGGCATCCAGGCCATCCTCAACTCGGCGCTGGTGTCCTACGAACGTCTGCCCATGCTCGAGGTCGTGTTCGACCGCCTCGTGCGCATGATGTCGACGTCCCTGCGCAACTTCACGTCCGACAACGTCGAAGTCTCGCTCGACAACATCCTGAGCTTGCGCTTCGGCGACTATCTTAACTCCATCCCGCTGCCGGCCATGCTGACCGTGTTCAAGGCCGAGGAATGGGACAACTACGGCCTGATGACCGTCGACAGCGCCATGATCTACTCGATCGTGGACGTGCTGCTGGGCGGCCGGCGCGGCACCGCGGCCATGCGCGTCGAGGGCCGCCCCTACACGACCATCGAGCGCAATCTGGTCGAGCGCATGATCCATGTGGTGCTGGCCGACCTGTCGGCGGCCTTCGACCCGCTGTCGCCGGTGACCTTCCGGTTCGACCGCCTGGAGACCAACCCGCGCTTCGCCACCATCTCGCGCCCGTCCAACGCCGCCATCGTCGCCAAGCTGCGCATCGACATGGAAGACCGCGGCGGCCGCCTGGAACTGCTGCTGCCCTACGCCACCCTCGAGCCCGTGCGCGAGCTGCTGCTGCAGATGTTCATGGGCGAGAAGTTCGGCCGCGACTCCATCTGGGAAACCCACCTCGCCGAAGAGATGTGGTTCACCGAGGTGGACCTCGAGGCGGTGCTCGACGAACAGTGGATGAGCCTGCGCGACATACTGAATCTTAAGGTCGGCAGCCGTATCATGCTGAACGCGACGCCGGACAGCCCGATCATGATGCGGTGCGGCGACGTGCCAATGTTTTCCGGCCGCATGGGCCGCAAAGGCGGCAACATCGCCATCCGTCTCGACAAGAAGGTCAAGCGGCAGACGATGGGCTGAGGGAGAGTTTCCGAGATGGACCTCAAGCTGATCCTCGACATCGTCGTCGTGCTGCTGTTGATCCCGACGATCGTGTTCGCGGTGATCCTCAACAACCGGCTCGGTGTCCTTCGCAAGAACCGCGACGAACTCGCGCGTCTGATCGCCCACTTCAACGAGGCGACGGTGCGTGCCGAAAGCGGCATCCCGCGCCTGCGCAAGGCGGCGGAAGACGCCGGCAAGGGCCTGCAGGACCGCGTCGAGCGCGCCAACGCCCTGCGCGACGACTTGGCCTTCCTGTGCGAGCGCGCCGACGAGACGGCGCTGAAGCTGGAACAGACCCTGCGCGCCGCGCGCAACGAGATCAAGGCGGTGCCGGGCGCCGCCGCGGTGCAGGCGCCGGCCGCGCCCGCCGGTCCGCCGCCGGGCCCGGTGCCGGCCGCCCAGGCCGTGGGCGCCGCCCGTCCGGCCGCCGCCCCGCCGCCGCCGGCGGCTGCCGCGGCGCCGGTCGCCAGTGCCGCACCGGCGCCGCGCCCGCAGCCGCAGCCGCAGCCGCAGCCGGTGGCGCCGACGCTCGCCGTGTCGGCCGCCGATCGTCCCGGGCTTGCGCCGAAGCGGGCGCCGGGCCGGCCGCTGGCGCCGCCCGCCTCCAACCTGCGCGGTGGCACCGACGACCTGACGGCGGCCCTGCGCGGCCTCGCCGAGGCGGCGGCGCGGTCGGAAGCCGACGAAGACGAAACGCTGTTCTCGCCCGAGCCGGAACGCTCGGAAGCGGAACGGGAACTGTTGCGCGCCCTGCGGTCCGTGCGCTGATGCGCCGGCGTGAGGGTGGGCCGAGGGGTATCGAGGGGTTCGAGGGGAAGAGCTGGGTGCCATGAAGAAGTTCGCGATCCCGCGGCCACGGCTTCTGCCGGTGACCATCTTCGTCGCCGTGCTGATGCTGACGGTGCGCCTCGGCGGCCTCTACGAGGACTTCAACCGCCTGAACCTCGCCGACGTGTCGGTCGGCCAGTCGACGGCCCTGGCGCAGGACGCCGGCGCGCCGCCGGTGGCGCCCGCTCCGGCGCCCGCACCGGCGGCGGCCGAGGGCCTGCCGCCCGTGTCGGCGTCGCAGGTCGGCGGCCAGGCGCCCAAGCCCGACAAGGCCTTCGACCCGGCGCAGGACCCGGCGACCTTCACCCAGTCGGAAATCGACCTGCTGCAGAAGCTGGCCGAGCGCCGCGAACAGATCGAGGCGCGCGAGAAGGAACTCGCCATGCGCGAGGGCCTGCTGCAGGCCGCCGAGACGCGAATCGACCGCAAGGTCGCCGAATTGAAGACGCTGCAGGAGACGATCACCGGTCTTCTGGCGCAGTACGACCAGAAAGAGGCGGAAAAGGTCGCCCAATTGGTCAAGATCTATGCCACCATGAAGCCCAAGGATGCCGCGCGCATCTTCAACGACCTGGACATGCCCATCCTGATCCAGGTCATGGTGAACATGAAGGAAAGCAAATCCGCCCCGATCCTGGCATCCATGGATCCGGTGAAGGCGCGGGCGCTGACGGAGGAGATGTCGCGCATGCGGCGTCTGCCCAACCCGGACGAAACGACCGGCGACGGCACCGGTTGATCAACCAAAAGGGTTGCCTCGCACGGTCGGGTATTTTATGAGAAGCGGTAGTGTTTTTCGGGTCGTAGCCTGGTTGCCGGCCGGCTGTCGCAAACGGAGTCCAGAATGGCTGTCGATTTGAATATGCGTGTCCTGATTGTCGATGATTACAAGACGATGCTGCGCATCATCCGTAATCTCCTCAGGCAGTTGGGCTTTACGAACATCGACGAGGCGACGGACGGCAGTGCCGCGCTGCAGCTGCTGCGCGCCAACGGCAACTACGGCCTGGTCATTTCCGACTGGAACATGGAGCCGATGACCGGCCTTCAGCTGCTGCGCGAAGTGCGCGCCGACGCCAAGCTGAAGATGCTGCCCTTCATCATGGTGACCGCCGAATCCAAGTCGGAAAACGTCATCGCGGCCAAGGAAGCCGGCGTTTCGAACTACATCGTGAAGCCGTTCAACGCCGAGACCCTGAAGAGCAAGCTGGTCAGCGTGCTCGGCGACTTCTGAGTCGACGGGCGCAACCTGGGTCGTTTCGGTTCTGACTGGCGTCGGTACATGGCCGGCGGGAGGGGTTTGCCATGGCTGGTGCGGTTGTGGACGAGGCCCTGCAGGCCCGTCTGGCGGAGATCCGGCAGGAACGCGGCGATACCGTCGCCGTCGCCGACGTGGCGACGGTGGTGGAGGCTCTGCTCGCCACCATGACCGGCGACGTGACCGCCGAGGACGTCCAGCTCTACAAGGAGCTGGAAGGCTTGGCGCGTTACATCCACGCCGCCCGGTCGGAAATCGCCGCCATCAATCCCGGCGAGATCCAGTCGCAGTTCCTGCCGAGCGCCTCCGACGAACTGGATGCCATCGTCGAGGCGACGGAAAAGGCGACCAACCAGATCATGGACGCCGCCGAGGTGCTGGAGGACCTGCAAGGGGACTTGCCGGCCGAGGCGGCGGAGCGGCTGGCGGCGGCCACCACGGCCATCTACGAGGCCTGCACCTTCCAGGACATCACCGGCCAGCGCATCACCAAGGTCGTGCGCACCCTCAAGATCATCGAGGACCGGGTGGACGGGCTGGTGCGCGCCTTCGACCCGTCCTTCGACAAGACCCGCGCCGCGCCCGACGCGACGGCGGCGGACAAGCCGGCCGACCCGGCCGCCGCGGCGCCCGAGGGCCCGCGCAAGCCCACCGACGAGGAGCTGCTCAACGGCCCTCAGGCGGTGGAAAGCGCCATGCGGCAGGACGACATCGACGCCCTGCTGGCGAGCTTCGATTGACGAAAGACCCGGTTCCGCATGGAACACATCGAGGATCTGGCGCGTGGCGACGACAAGCGGCAGCACGCGTCGCTGTCGCTGTTCCTCGCCCTCTACCTGATGCTGCTGGCCTTCTTCATCACCCTGCTGTCGCTGTCGACCTTCGAGGAGGAGCGGGCGGCGCGGGCGGTGGACAGCGTCAACGCCACCTTCAGCCGCTCGGAAACCACGGCGCTCGGCGGCTTCACCGGCGATGCCGGCGTCGCGGTGCAGGAGGCGCGCGCCTGGCAGGATGCGCTGCAAGGCGCGTTCGAGGCAGCCATCCCGGCGGTCACGGTCACGCGCCGGTCGCGCGGCCGGATCATGGAGCTGGAGTTCCCCGTCGAGGCCCTGTTCGTGCCCGGCGAGGCGCGCCTGCGCGAGGTGCACCTGCCGCTGCTCGACCGCATCGTGGCGGGGCTGTCGTCTGCGCCACCGGGATACCGCTACGTAATGGAATTCGTAACCGGTTCGGATTACCCTACGGGCGACATGATGCCGCTCGGGGTGACACCGGCGGTGGAACGTGCTGCCGTGCTGGCACGCACTATGGTGGAGAGGGGGGCGGCGCCGGGGGGCGTGGTGACGGGAGTGTCGGCGACCGAGGCCGGACGGGCCCGCATGACCTTCACGGTGGTCGAGGAGGTCGGCGACGCCGACTGGCTCGGCCGCCCGCTGGCGGGTGCGCCGCCGCGCGAGGATACGACCACGACCGCCCCGGCGGTGGAGTGACGGAACGGTGATGGACGAACGGACGGATCTGCATGAAAGCGGCACGGCGGCGTGGATGATCACGTTCGCCGACCTCGTCGTTCTGATGCTGACCTTCTTCGTCCTGCTGTTCTCCATGACCACCATGAAGACCGACACCTGGCAGGCGGTCAGCCGCGCCTTGTCGCGCACGGTGCAGACCGACGCGACGCAGCCGGTCAACGACCGCTCGATGGAGCATTCCATCGTCGCGCGGGACGTTCCCTTCGCCATGAACCTGACCTATCTGGCGGCCGTGCTGGAAGAGACGCTGGCCGCCGACCCGGTGCTCGGGCGCGCCCGCATCGCCGTGGACGGCGACCGCCTGCTGCTGGCCCTGCCGGGCGACGCCCTGTTCGGCCAGGGCGCCGCCTTCAGCCCGGCCGGCCAGGCGTCGCTGGCGTCGCTGGCCGGCAAGTTGACCACCCTCACCAACGCCGTCGCCGTCGCCGGCCATGCCGCGCCGGGCGAGGCCAAGGGCGGCGCCGGCGGGTTCGCCTCGCCGTGGGAGTTGTCGCTGGCGCGCGCCGCCGCCGTCGCCAACGGGCTCGTCCAGGGCGGCTACGGCGGCCCCATCACCGTCCTCGGACACGGCGACAGCCGGTCCGCCGATCTTCCCGCCACCCTGTCGCCGGCGGAGCGCGCGTCGCTCGCCCGGCGGGTCGACGTGGTGATTTACGAAGGGGCCCGCAGCCGATGACCGGCCTGCACGCCGAGACGCCGATCCGCTCCCTCGCCCGCCGTTTCGGCGGGCGGTTGCGTGCCGCCGCCGTGGCCGCCGCCCTGGCCGTCGCCGCCCTGGCCGTCGCCGCCCTGGCGCCGCTGCCGGCCGACGCCGCCACGGCCGTGCGCGCCGCCGCCCACGAAGGCTACGGCCGCATCGTGTTCGACTGGGACAGCCCGGTGCGCTACGACGTCGAGCAGGCGGCAGGCCAGATCATCATCCGCTTCGACCAACCCGTCGGCCCCGGCGCCGAGCGCGTGCCGGCGGCCCTGCGCGATTACGTCGCCGCCGCCCGCGTGTCGCCCGACGGCCGCACCGTCACCCTGCCGCTGAAGGGCGGGTTCGAGCCGCGCACCTTCACCATCGGCACGTCGGTGGTGCTCGACCTCATGGGCGGGCCGCAGAAGCCGGCTCCCGCCGCCGCGCCGACGCCGGCCCCGGCGCCCGCCGCCGCTCCCGCGCAGCCGGCCGCCGCGGCGAGCGCCGGCAAGCTGCCGGTCCGCACCGGCGAGCATCCCGGCTTCTTCCGCGTGGTGTTCGACTGGAACCGCCCCGTCGGCTATCGCGTGCTGAGCAACGGCGACCGCGCCGTGGTCGAGTTCCAGCGCAACGCCACCGTCGACCTGCCGGCCTTCCGCGCCGCCATGCCGCAGGACCTGCGCCAGGTGGCGGCGGAGCCGCGCGGCGAAGGCCTCGCCGTCACCGTACCCCTGCCGCCGGGCGGCCGGGTGCGCCACTTCACCAGCGGCAGCAAGGTGGTGCTCGACCTGCTGCCGGCCGCCGGCCAGCAGCCGCCCGCCCGCACGCCCGAGGAACAGCAACAGGCGCCGGGCGAGACCACGGCCGCCGCCGCCGTCCCCGTTCCCGTGCCGCCGCCTGCCAAGCCCGACGGCACCGCGCCTGCGGCGCCGGCCGTGACGCCGCCGCAGGCCGCCGGCAGCGGCCCGTCGCCGGGAACGGCGCTCGCCCAGGCCATCCGCAAGGCGCAGGGGAAAGAGGACGAGAAGGCGACCCAGGCCGCCGACCTCGCCAAGGCTGCCCAGGAACTCACCCCGCCCGGCGAGGGCGAGGAAGACCTGCCGCCGCTGCAGCCGGGCCAGAAGGCGCGCGTCGCCAGCCTCAGCTTCTCGTGGAACGAGCCGACGGCCGCCGCCGTGTTCCGTCGCGGCGGCTACCTGTGGGTGGTGTTCGACCGCCACCAGGACGTCGACATCAACCTGCTGCGCCGCCTCGGCGCCGGCATCGTCACCCACATCGACCAGCAGCAGAGCCGCGCCTCCACCATCGTGCGCATGATCGTCGAGCCGGGCTACAACCCGAGCGTCCGGCGCGAAGGCCTGCTGTGGATCGTCGACCTCATGCGCCAGCCGCTCAAGCCGGCGACGGCCATCGAGGTGCAGCCGCAACCGCAGAGCCCGGTCGGGCCGCGTCTCTACCTGCCGGTGGCCGAAGGCGGCCGCACCATCACCGTGCGCGACCCGGAAATCGGCGACAGCATCATCGTGGTGCCGGTCATCCCGCTCGGTCATGGCGTCTATCCGTCGCGCAGCCTGCCCGACCTCGACATGCCGGTGACGGCCCAGGGCGTGGTGGCGATCCCGAAGACCGAGCGGGTCTCGGCCACCTCCACCCGCAACGGCGTCGACATCACCGCCATCGGCGGCCTGCGCCTGTCGGGCGATACGGCGCGCCTGGAAGCCATGAACCGGGTCGGCGACGAGTCCGTGCTCAGCCACGTCTACGACATCCGCGGCTGGATGCGCGGCCCGGCCGAGGACTACATCAAGAACCGCCAGGACCTGCTCATGGCGGTGGCCGATGCCACCGGCGAGCGCAAGCAGCGCGCCCGCCTGGAAATGGCCCGCTTCTACTTCGCCCACGGCTTCGCCGCCGAGGCCATGGGCGTGCTGCGCACGCTGGAGGACGAGGCGCCGGAGATGATCAACTCCGCGCCCTTCCGCGCCCTGCGCGGCGGTGCCGAGTACCTCATGGGCCGCTATGCCGAGGCGGTGGACGACCTCAGCCACCCGAGCCTCGCCGGCGTCGACGAGGCCGACTTCTGGCGCGCCGCCGCCCAGGCCGCCCTCGGCGATCCGGCCCTGCAGGCCCGCACCCTGCGCCAGACCGGCGGCGTGCTCGGCGCCTATCCCGACCGCGTCAAGATCCCGCTCGCCCTGCAGGCGGCGGAGGCCTCGGTGGACGCGGCCGACGATCTGGCCGCCCACAACTTCCTCGAAGCCGCCCGCACCGACGTCAACACGCCGGGCGAACTGGCCGCCATCACCTACCTGGAAGGCCGCCTGGACGAAGCCACCGGCGCCTACGAGTCGGCGGCGGAGAAGTGGGAGGAGGTCGAGGCCGGCCCGAGCCGCTACTACCGCGCCAAGGCCGCCCGCGACCGCCTGGAACTGCTGGCGAAGATGGAGCGCCTGGACCGGCCGGAACTCATCAAGGGCCTGGAAGACCTGCGCTTCGCGTGGCGCGGCGGCCCGTTCGAGTTCTCGCTGCTCATGCGCCTCGGCGGCCTCTACGTCGAGGAGCAGAAGTGGCCGGAAGCGCTGCGCACCTACAAGATCGCCGCCAGCTACTTCCCGCAGCTGCCGGGGTCGGAGCGCGCGGCGGAAGCCATGCGCCAGATCTTCGACAAGCTCTACCTGGAAGGCGCGGCCGACGGCATGTCGCCGATCACCGCCATCGCCCTGTTCGACGACTTCCGCGAACTGACGCCGACCGGCGCCAAGGGCGACGAGATGATCCGCCGCCTCGCCGACCGGCTGGTGAGCATGGATCTGCTCGATCAGGCGGCGGCGCTGCTCGACCGTCAGGTCAAGTTCCGCCTCCAAGGCGTGGAGCGCGCCCGCATCGGCGGCCGCCTCGGCCTCGTGCACCTGCTCAACCACGATCCGGAATCGGCGCTCAAGGCGCTGCTCATGACCCGCGCGCCGGAGACGCCGGCGCCGCTGGAGCGCCAGCGCAACCAGCTCATGGCCCGCGCGCTCGCCGACCTCGACCAGATCGACGAGGCCATCGAGCTGCTGTCCGGCGACGACAGCGAGAACGCCAAGCTGCTGCGGGCGGAAATCCTGTGGCGCAAGCAGGATTGGAAGGGGGCCGCCAAGGCGCTCGCCGATCTGGTGCCGGCGCCGGCGCGCGACGCCACCCTCGACACCACCCAGGCCCGCCGCGTGCTCGACTGGGCGACGGCCCTGACGCTCGCCAACGACGATGCCGGCGTCGCCACCCTGCGCTCGCGCTACCTCGGCGCCATGCAGAAGACGTCCTACCGCGACGCCTTCGACCTCATCACGGCGGCCCCGGCCGACGGCGTCATCGATTACCGCACGGTCGCCGACCGCATCAAGCAGGCGGAGAACTTCCAGAGCTTCCTGTCCGCCTACCGCGACCGCCTGCGCGAGGGCGGCGCCCTCTCCGCCATCAACTGATGTTTGGTTGCAGTGATCGGGCACGATCACTGCAACGCCCTCAGGCGCCGGGCGCGTGCGGTGCGCGCTTGGCTTCCGCGGCAGGAGCCGCGCGGCGCGGTCGCGCCGTCCGGTCGTCGACGTGCGGCGCTCGCCGACGACCGGCATGAGGCGCCTGCCGCCGCAAACGCACGAAAGGCCGGGTCGCAGGACCCGGCCTTCTTCTTTGGCGGAGATGAGCCGGCGGGATCAGCCGCGACGCATCTGCGGCAGCATGCGGGTGAGGGTGGCGTCCTTGAGGACCCGGTGGTGCCAGATGGCGGCGGCGGCGTGCAGGCCGACGACGATCATCAGCACGTTGGACAGGATCTCGTGGACCTCCTTCAGGTCGCGCGCCCAATCGTTCTTGGCCATCAGCGTCGGCAGCTCGACCAGCCCGAAGACGGACACCGGGCGGCCCGCCGACCACGACATGACGATGCCGCTGACGGGAATGGCGACGATCAGGGCATAGAGCAGCCAATGGGCGGCCGTCGCCGCATGGTGCTGCCACGCCGGACCGTCCAGGGCCGTCGGCTGCGGCGTGGCGAGGCGCCAGACGAGGCGCAGGACGGTCAGGCCGAGCAGCAGCACCCCGAAGGACTTGTGCAGCGGGATGGCGGCGCGCTCGAAGTCCTCGCCGAAGGACTCCAGGGACAGGCCGAGGCCGTACAGGCCGATGACCAGGGCGGCGACGGCCCAGTGGAAGGCGATGGAGACGCTGCTGTAGCGATCGGAGGCGGGCAGGGCGGACATGGGAAAGACCCCTCTTCGTTCAAGGCTGTTCGCCATGGTGGTCCCGTCCGCCTGAACCCTGCCTGAACGAGGGCTCGCGGCGGGGTTACCAACGTTTAATCCGCCGGAAATGCCGTCGTCAGGGGACATGCCCCATGTTGGGGATCAGCCGTGGGCGGGAGCGGCGCGAGCCCTGACGGCAGGTGCCCCCTCCCTCCCTCCCGACGGTCCGGTGCCGGCGTCACCCCCCGCCGCGGCCCTGGATGTGCCGGCCCTCCCGCCCACGGCAAAGACTTCCCCCTCTCGTGTTACGTGGAGACTTCCTCCCCATGCTCGCTCTGCGGAAGACCGCGCCCATCGGGCGCACCACGGGCCGCTCCGTCGCCCGTTTCGCCGCCGCCGCCGGTGTCGGGCTCATCGCCTGGACCCAGGTGGCCGTCGCCGCCCCCATGCCGGAAAGCCTGTCCGGGCTGGTCGACGAGGTCTCGCCCGCGGTGGTGACCATCACCGCCGAGAAGACCGTCACCCTTGCCGAGGCCGGCGCCGGCGAAGGCCCCGGCATGCCGTTCCCGCCGGGCAGCCCGCTCGAGAAGTTCTTCCGCCAGTTCGGCGGCCCCGGCATGGGTCCCGGCGTGCCGGAAGGCCGCGGCGGCCATGCGGTCGGCCTCGGGTCGGGCTTCCTTATCGGCGCCGACGGCTACGTGGTGACCAACAACCACGTGATCGACGGGGCGGAAGACGTTCACATCGCGCTCACCGACGGCACCACGCTGGATGCCGAGATCGTCGGCACCGACCCGAAGACCGACCTCGCCCTGCTGAAGGTCACGAGCGACAAGGACCTGCCGTACGTCGAGTTCGGCGACAGCGACACCCTGAAGGTGGGCGACTGGGTCATGGCCGTCGGCAACCCCTTCGGCCTCGGCGGCACGGTGACGGCGGGCATCGTCTCGGCGCGCGGTCGTGCCATCGGCAACAGCCCGCTCGACGACTTCATCCAGACCGACGCCTCCATCAACAAGGGCAACTCCGGCGGCCCCATGTTCGACATGAGCGGCAAGGTGGTCGGCGTCAACAGCGCCATCTACTCGCCCAACGGCGGTTCGGTCGGCATCGGCTTCGCGGTGCCGGCGGCGGTCGCCAAGCCGGTCATCGCCCAGCTGAAGGAAAACGGCCACGTCACCCGCGGCTGGCTCGGCGTGCAGATCCAGCCGGTGACGCCGGAGATCGCCGAGGCCATGGGCATCGACGCCACCAAGGGCGCGCTGGTCTCCAGCGTCGGCGGCGACACCCCGGCCGGCAAGGCGGGCGTCGAGACCGGCGACGTCATCACCGCCGTCAACGGCGAGAAGATCGCCCAGCTGCGCGACCTGCCGCGCATCATCGCCGCCCACAAGCCGGGCGACGAGGTGACCCTCGGCATCCTGCGCGGCGGCGACACCCAGACGGTCGCCGTCGACCTCGGCACCATGCCCGACGAGCCGCAGGTGGCCGCCGCCGAGCCCGGGATCGCGGGCAAGGGCGAACTCGGCCTCGCGCTGGCGCCGCTGGACGAGGCGCTGCGCAACCAGCTCGGCCTCGACGGTTCGGTGAAGGGCGCCGTGGTCGCCAACGTCGACCCGACGGGCCCCGCCGCCGAGCGCGGCGTGCGCCAGGGCGACGTCATCACCCGCGTCGGCAGCACCAGCGTCGAAAGCCCGAAGGACGTCATCGCCGCCGTCGGCGAGGCCAAGAAGCAGGACAAGAAGTCCGTCCTGCTGCTGGTCCAGCGCGACAGCCAGACCATCTTCGTGCCGGTCCCCCTGCGCAGCGCCTGACGCTGGGGTGGAAAGCGACTACAGTATGACGGTGACCGGATGCGGGCGCGCGAGCGTCCGCATCCGCGTATCGGGACGGAAGGAGCAGCCATGCGCGTGCTGGTCGTCGAGGACGACGAGAAGACCGGAAGCTACATCGAGAAGGGCCTCGCCGAGGCGGGCTGCGTCGTCGACCGCGTGACCGACGGCCGCGCCGGCCTGTTCCACGCCACCGACGGCACCTACGACGTGCTGGTGGTCGACCGCATGCTTCCCGGCCTCGACGGCCTCGCCCTGGTGCAGGCCCTGCGGGCGGCGGAGGTGCGCACGCCGGTGCTGTTCCTGTCCGCCCTCGGCCACGTCGACGACCGCGTGAAGGGCCTGAAGGCCGGCGGCGACGACTACCTCACCAAGCCCTTCGCCTTTTCCGAACTGCTGGCCCGCGTCGAGGCCCTGGCCCGCCGCCGCAGCGAGCCGGCGGTGCAGACGCGCCTCGCCGTCGCCGACCTGGAGATGGACCTCATCGAGCGCCGGGTGAAGCGCGCCGGCCGCGTCATCGACCTGCAGCCACGCGAGTTCAAGCTGCTGGAATACCTCCTGCGCCATGCCGGCCAGGTGGTGACCCGCACCATGCTGCTGGAGGGCGTGTGGGACTACCACTTCGACCCGCAGACCAACGTCATCGACGTCCACATCAGCCGCCTGCGCCAGAAGGTGGACAAGGACTTCGACCAGCCGCTGCTGCACACCGTGCGCGGCGCGGGGTATACCCTCCGTGCGGCTTCGTAGGTTCCTGCGCACCAGCGCCTTCCGCCTGACCCTGGCCTATACGGCCGTGTTCGGCCTGTCGGTGCTGCTCCTGCTCGGCGCCATCTACTGGGCGACGGCGCAGAACATCGGGCGCGCCATCGACGACACCATCGCCTCGGAAATCGACGCCCTGGCGCAGCACTACCGCACGGCGGGGCTCGCCGGGCTGGTGCGCGCCATCGAAGGCCGCACCGGGCCGCACAACGTCAACGGCGGGCTGTATCTGCTGACCGACCCGGGCTTCCGCCGCATCGCCGGCAACGTCACCGCCTGGCCGGCCAATGCCGACGAGGTCGGCAGCTGGGTGGTCTTCCCGCTGGCCGGCGACGGCACCGAGGCGGCCTATGGCCGCGCCCGCGCCTTCAAGCTGCAAGGCGGCTTCAACCTGCTGGTCGGGCGCGACACCCGCGCGCTGGACCGCTTCCAGAACCTGATGGCCGAGGCCATGACCTGGGCGCTGGCCGGCACGCTGGTGCTCGGCCTGGGGGGCGGGCTGCTGGTCAGCCGGCGGGTGCTGGCGCGCATCGACGGGCTCAACCGCGGCGCCGAGACCATCATGCGCGGCGACGTCACCCACCGCATGCAGACCAATGGCTCGGGCGACGAGTTCGACCGCCTGGCCCATACCCTGAACCAGATGCTCGACCAGATCGAGCGGCTGATGACCGGCATCCGCACGGTCACCAACAACGTCGCCCACGACCTGCGCAGCCCGCTCACCCGCATCCGCAGCCAGCTGGAGCAGGCCGTCGCCCGCGGCGGCTCGGCCGAGGATCTGCGCGAGGCCGCCGCCCAGGCCATGGCGGAGGCCGACGGCCTGCTGGCGACCTTCAACGCGCTCCTGTCCATCGCCGAGGCGGAAGCCGGCGTCGCCGTCGCCGACCCGGTGACGGTGGACCTGGGGGCGCTGGTGGAGGACGTCGCCGACCTCTACGGGCCGGTGGCGGAGGAGAAGGGCCTCGTGATGACGGCGGCGGCGGTGCAGCCGGGCCTGACGGTGCAGGGCAGCCGGGAGCTTCTGTTCCAGGCACTCGGCAACCTGGTCGACAACGCCATCAAGTACACCCCGGCGGGCGGGACCATCCACGTGGAGGCGGCGCCCGGCCCGGCGCTGGTGGTGCGCGACTGCGGCCCCGGCATCCCGGAGGCCGACCGCGCCCGCGTGACCGACCGCTTCGTCCGCCTCGACGCCAGCCGCACGACGCCCGGCAACGGGCTAGGCCTGTCGCTGGTGGCCGCGATCGTCCGCATGCACCGCGCCCGGCTCGACTTCGCCGACGCCGCGCCGGGCCTGCGGGCGAGCATCGTGTTCGAGGGCTGACGCTTACGCCTTCGGCGGGCGGCGGAAGCTGTCGCGCAGGGCCGGGATGTCTATGGCGCCCCAACTCTTCTGCGACAGCATGGCGCCGGACGGCGGAAAGGCGCCATGGATGACTTTGATGCCTTTCTTCATCAGGTACTCCGCCACGGGTACGAAGTCCCGGTCGGCGGATACCAGAACGGCGACATCGTAGACCCCCTCCCAGGCCAGCGAGATCATGTCGACGGCGATGGCCGTATCGACACCCTTTTCCTCGGTGCCGCGCATGTCGCCGCCGCAGTGCTGGCAGGTCGCCGCGATCTCGTAGCACTGCGGACAGCGGGGGCCGGTGCGCTTTCGCTGCCGTGGCACGAAGTTGCACGTCACGCCGGGGAAGGTGTCGAGCTTGGTGGTCGCCCAATTGCGAAGCTTGGCGTCGCCGTCCTCGGCAAAGGACCCGTAGACCCTCATGCTATGGTAGTGAGCCGCTGCACCAGGGTCGATCAACTGAACTGCCGCCCCGATAATCACGTGTGGGAGCACCCGCCAGTCTGTCGGGAAGCCTTCCTCGATACTCTGCATTGAAAGTGAGTAGTTCCAGAAGTCCACGAACACGATGGTGCGATAGGATGCACGGCCGGCGGTCTGACTCTCTGCGGTGCTCATGATTCCCTCTGGCAAAGTGGCCAGAGGAAGATACATTTCCGTTCCTTCGGAAACAATGCCGGGGATCGCCCATACGGCGGTGCCCGAAAACGAATGCAGGGGCGCACATGCGTGCGCCCCTGGGGTCGTCTTGCCCGCCCGGCTGATGATCCCTCTGCGGGCGCCGTGCGGTGGGTCTCAATGTCCTTCAGATATGGCACCGCGGGCGCCGTCGTCAATGCAAATTTGCATCACGACATCGCGCCGGGTCGTGGCCGGTGCTGCGGTCAGCCCCCGCCCTTGCGTCCGAGCAGGCGGAAGACCATCAGGCCGTAGATCGGCAGCACGCCGTAGCGCAGCATCTTGGCCAGGTCACCGTGGACGCCGAAGGCGAGCAGCACCTCTTCCGCCCCCCACAGCACCAGGCCGACTCCGGCGATGGGCAGCAGGAAGCGCAGCAGCAGGTCGCGCAAGCCGACGAGGACGGCGCGCACCGCCTGGGCCCCGGCGGAGGAAGAGGCGGCAGGCCCGGTCATGGCGTGTCCGTCGTCGACTGGAACAGCGACACCAGGAACACCGACAGCAGGGTGCCGAACAGGATCAGCCCGGTCGCGGGCGTGTGCCACAGGGCCGCCAGGGCGCCCGCTGCGATCACCGGAACCACCTTCCACATGGGGAAACTCCGTTGGAAACCTCTGCCGACAGTCGCGCCACCGCCGGCGGCAGACAAATGAACATGCATTAAATCGCGGTAAGGCCCCGCACATACCGCAGGGCAGGTTTCCATCCATTGCGCGAAATGGCGGGGAAGGGATAATCTCCCATCCCGCAGATCGACAAATACGCAACGAGGAAACCGACATGCAGTGGATGAAGGGCCTTCTGGGCGCCGCGGTCGCAGCCATGATCGCGCTGCCGGCCCATGCCGCCGACTACAAGGACGAATACAAGGTCTCCACCGTGCTCGGCACGCCCTTCCCCTGGGGCATCGCCGCCGAGGAATGGGTGAAGCTGGTCGACGAGCGCACCAACGGGCGCATCAAGATGAAGGTCTACCCCGGCACCCAGCTGGTGCAGGGCGATCAGACCAAGGAATTCACCGCCATGCGCCAGGGCATCATCGACATGGCGGTGGGCTCGACCATCAACTGGTCGCCGCAGGTGAAGGAGCTGAACCTCTTCTCGCTGCCGTTCCTCGCCACCGACTTCGCCGCCACCGACGCCATCACCGGCGGCCCGGCGGGCGAAGCCGTGTTCGCCGCCATCGAGAAGCAGGGCGTGGTGCCGCTCGGCTGGGCCGAGAACGGCTTCCGCGAGGTCACCAACTCCAAGCATCCGATCCGCACGCCCGACGACATGAAGGGCCTGAAGATGCGCGTGGTCGGCTCGCCGCTGTTCAACGACACCTTCACCGCGCTCGGCGCCAACCCGACGCAGATGAGCTGGGCCGACGCCAAGCCGGCGCTCACCACCGGCGCCGTCGACGGCCAGGAAAACCCGTTGTCGGTCTATTCCGTCGCCAAGATGGACACGGTCGGCCAGAAGCACATCACCCTCTGGCACTACATGAACGACCCGCTGATCTTCGCCGTCGGCAAGCGCGTGTGGGAAGGCTTCACGCCGGAAGACCAGGAGATCCTGCGCCAGGCCGCCGTCGACGCCGGCAAGGTGGGCATCGCCGCCGCCCGCAAGGGCATCACCGCGGAAGACCCGTCGCTGATCGAGGAGATCAAGGCGACCGGCGCCGAGATCGTCGAGCTGACGCCCGAGCAGCAGAAGGCCTTCGTCGACGCCACCCGCGGCGTCTACGACCAGTGGGCGGAGAAGATCGGCCCGGATCTGGTGAAGCAGGCCGAGGAGTCGGTCGCGCAGAGCCGCAAGTAAGCGGCGCTTAATACCGAGGGGGCGGCCCGGCGGTCCGGGACCCGCCCCCTTGCGTCGTTCCACCCACGAAAGCCCCTCGCCATGCCCCAGATCCGCATCGAACACTCCACCGACCTCGCCGCGCGGCTCGACACCCGGTCGCTCGCCCTCGGCATCCACCGCCTGACGGTGGAGCACGTCAACGCCAGCGTCGCCGCCTGCAAGACCCGCGTGCTCGACGTCGGCGCGCCCATCATCGGCGACGGCGCCGCCGGGCGGTCGCTGCTGCACATCGAGATCGGCCTGCTGCCCGGCCGCACGCCCGAGGCCAAGAAGGCCCTGTCGGAGGCCGTGCTGGCCGCCGCCGCGGCCGCCGTCGGCGAACGCGCGCCGGCCGAGACCCACATCAGCGTCGAGATCCGCGACATGGACGGCGGCAGCTACCAGAAGACGGTCCTGTCGTGAGCGACCTGTCCGACCAGAGGCACTACGGCCCCCAGGGCGAGCCGGCGGAGCCGCCGCCGCCGCCCAAGGTGCCGCTGAAGATCGAGGAGGCCGGCGCGGCCCTCGCCATGGCGCTCATCTGCGCCATCAGCCTCGCCAACGTGGTCGTGCGCTACATGACCAACGCCTCCTTCGCCTTCACCGAGGAGTTCTCGGTGTTCCTGCTGGTGGTGATGACGCTGCTCGGCGCCGCCGTCGCCTTCGCGCGGCACGAGCACATCAAGATCACCTTCTTCCTGGAGCGCATGCCGAAGGCGGTGCGCCTCGCCGCCGAACTGGTGACCCTGGCGGTGACGACGGCGCTGTTTTCCATGGTGCTCTACTACGGCGCCCTGTTCGCGCTGGACGAATGGGAGTTCGAGACGGTGTCGGCGGGCCTCGGCTATCCAAACTGGATCTACACGCTGTGGCTGCCGCTGTTGTCGGCGGTGATCCTGTTCCGCATCCTGGAGCGCGCCTGGCTCGCCCTGCGCCGCCCGACGGAGGACGTGGAATGACCGCCAGTGTGGCCCTTCTCGGGGTCTTCGCCCTGCTGCTCGTCATCGGCACGCCCATCGCGGTGGCGCTCGGCTTCGCCGGTGTCGTCGGCATCTGGATGGGGCTCGACGTCTACGCCCTGGCGACGGTCGGTACGAACACGTACAACGGCATCGCCAAGTACCCGCTCATCGCCATACCGCTGTTCATCCTGACCGGCATGATCTTCGAGCGGTCGGGCGTGGCGAAAAGCCTGGTGACCTTCGCCAGCGCCCTGGTCGGCCCGCGCCGCGGCGGGCTCGCGGTGGTCGCCGTGCTGGTGTGCCTGATGATGGGCGGCATGTCGGGCTCCGGCCCGGCGGATGCCGCCGCCGTCGCCATGGTCATGGTGCCGAGCATGTTCAAGGCGGGCTACCCGAAGCCCTTCACCGCCAGCGTCATCGCCGCCGGGGCCTCGACGGCCATCCTCATTCCGCCGTCCATCGCGCTCATCGTCTATTCGATCCTGATGCCCGGCGCCGACCTGCGGGCGCTGTTCGCCGGCGGCGTCATCCCGGGCCTGCTGGCCGGGCTCGCCATCATCCTGCCGGTGCTGTGGCTGTCGCGCCGCCACGACTTCGGCGCCATGGAGGACATGCAGCGCCCGCCGCTGCTGAAGAGCTTCCTCGGTGCCGTGCCGGGGCTCATGGCGCCGGTCATCATCCTGGGCGGCCTGCGCTCGGGCCTGTTCACGCCGACGGAAGCGGCGGTGGTGGCGGTGGCCTACGGCCTGCTGGTGGGGGTGGCGGTCTACCGCAATCTCACCTGGCGTGGCGTCTACCAGCTGTTCGTCGACAGCGCGGTGACGTCGGCCATCATCATGCTCATCATCTCGCTGGCCGGCATCTTCGCCTGGGCCGGCGCGACGCTCGGCACCTTCGACGCGACGGCGCAGGCGCTGCTCGCCCTGTCGGACAACCAGTGGGTCATCATGGCGCTGGTCATGGCCTTCCTGCTGGCCGCCGGCATGGTGCTGGACGGGGTGAGCATCTACCTCATCATGCTGCCGCTGCTCATGCCCATCATCGCCGCCTTCGAGTGGAACGTGACGTGGTTCGGCGTGGTCATGGCCATGAACATCGCCATCGGCCAGTTCACGCCGCCCGTCGCCGTCAACCTGATGGTCACCACCACCGTCGCCGGCATCCCCATGGAGAGCACCTTCAAGTGGATCCTGTGGCTGGTGGCCTCCATGACGCTCGCCATGGTCGCCGTCATCGTGTGGCCGGAACTGGTGCTGTGGCTGCCGCGGCTGCTCGGCTACCGGGTGTGACCGGGGCTGCGGCCCCTGCCGGGCGGCGGGGGCGCAGCGGCGCGGGGTCGCGCTAGAGGAAGACGGCGGGTCGGCATCGGCCCGCCGTTTCTTCATCGCAAACCGGAGTGTCATCCATGACCAAGACCCGCATCGCCGCCGCCGCCCTGGCGGCCCTTCTGCTCGCGCCCGCCGCCGCCGGCGCCGCCGAGGACGTGCCCGCGCCCGTCCCGCCGGTCGAGCGCCTCGTCCAGCTGGCGGTGGTCGACAAGATCACCGACCGCACCATGGGCCACTGCTACACCGACCGGAAGTGCGAGAACATCTACCGCAATTCCGAAATGTCCTACGGCAGTTGCTCCCAGGAGAAGGGCAAGGGCTTCATCCCGCGCGACAGCCGGGACTGCATTGCCGTGCGCTGAGGCGCGGACGGCGATCAGCCCTGCCTGAGCAGGGCCTCGACCTCGTCGAGGGCGGGCGCGGCGTCGGAGGCGCCGCGCTTCGTCGTCGCCAGGGCACCGCAGGCCGAGGCGAAGCGGATGGCGTCGGGCAGGGCGTCGCCGCGGGCGAGGGCGAAGGCGAGGCCGCCGTTGAAGCAGTCTCCGGCCGCCACGGTGTCGATGGCGGTGACCTTGAAGGCCGGGATATGCCCTTCGCCCTCGGCACTGCGCCAGTAGACGCCGTGGGCGCCCATCTTCACCAGCGCGACGGGCAGGCCGCGCTCGGTGAGGGCGGCGGCGGCACGGGCGGCGGAGGGGATGTCGACGGGGCGGATGCCGACCAGGGCCTCGGTCTCCGTCTCGTTGGGGGTCATGACGTCGACGTTGCGCCAGACCTCGTCCGGCAGCGGCTCGGCGGGCGCCGGGGCGGGGTCGAGCACGACGCGCCCGCCCACCGCCCGCACCGCCTTGGCGGCGGCCAGCGCCGGAGCCAGCGGCACTTCCAGTTGCAGCAGCAGCACGCGGGCCTGCGCCAGCACGGGCGCGAGGCGGTCGGCGTCGCTGGCATCGACGGCCATGTTGGCGCCGCCGACCACGGTGATGCAGTTCTCCGCCCGCGCATCGACGCCGATGACGGCGATGCCCGTCGCCGCCGCCGGGTCGGGCAGCAGATGGCTGGTGCCGACGCCGAAGTGGTGCAGCCGCTCGCGCGCCAGCGTGCCGAAGGCGTCGACGCCGGTGCGTCCGGCCAGTTCGACGGCGCCGCCGAGGCGCGCCACGGCGACCGCCTGGTTGGCGCCCTTGCCGCCGAGGCCGATGGAATAGCCGCTGCCGTGCACCGTCTCGCCGGGCCGCGGCAGGCGGTCCGAATAGGCGACGACGTCGACGTTGGTGCTGCCGAAGACGACGATGGTCATGGGGTCCTCCCGCGCGGCCGGCCGACGGAGCGGCGCTCCACCAGCCGCGGCTCGAGCTTGACGACGCGCGGCAGGGGGGCGCCGGCGTCCAGGTGGTCGATGAGCAGGCCGGCGGCGCGGGCGCCCAGCTCCGGCACCGGCTGGTGAATGGTGGTGAGCGGCGGCGCCATGTAGGCGGCCAGCTCCACGTCGTCGTAGCCCATGACGGAGACGTCGTCGGGCACGGTGAGGCCGCGCTCGTGGGCGGCGCAGAGGGCGCCCATGGCCATCATGTCGTTGAAGCAGAACACGGCGTCGGGCCGCTCGCCCTCCGGCCGGTCGAGCAGGTGCGCCATGGCGGCGCTGCCGCCGGCGACGGTGAGGTCGGCGACGACGTGCAGGGCCGGGTCGAGGTCGAGCCCGGCGGCGTCGAGCCCCGCCAGCAGCCCGGCCATGCGCTCGGCCGAGCGCGGATGACGCTCCGGCCCGCTGATGCAGGCGATGCGGCGGAAGCCGGCTTCGGCCAGGTAGCGGGCGGCGAGGCCGCCGCCGGCGTAGCTGTCGTCGGCGACGGCGGTGGCGGGGGCGGCGTCCTCGGTATCCAGCACCACCGTCGGCACGCCGGCGGCGGCGGCCAGCTCGGCCGGCAGCCCCGGTTCCTGGTTGGCGGTCAGCACCACCAGGGCGTCGATGCGCTTGGTGCGCAGCGTGGCGAGGTAGGCGTAGAACTTGTCGCCGTCGTCCTCGGAATTGCACAGGATCAGGCTGTAGCCGCGGGCGAAACAGGCGGCCTCGACGCTGTGGATGAGGGCGGCGAAGAAGGGATTGGTGGAGGACGTGACCACCATCCCGATGCTCTGGGTGCGGTTGCCCTTCAGCGCCCGGGCGACGCCGCTCGGCGCATAGCCCAGGCGCTCCACGGCGGAACGCACCCGCTCGGCCGTCTCGGGCGCCACGTAGCGGGTGCCGTTGACGACGTGGGACACGGTGCTGACGGAGACGTCAGCCTCCCGCGCGACGTCCTTGATGGTGGCCATGGCCTGGGTTCCGGGCGGTGGGACAGAGGAGGCGGGTGGGGCGCCGCCGGAAGCCGCGCCCCACCCACGTGGGCAGGTTTTACTTCTGAATCACCTGCAGGGGAACCGGCGTGTACTCGGGCACGCTCTCGCCCTTGGCGACCTTGGCGGCGGTCTCGACGCCCATCTCGCCGATCTTGCCGGCCTGCTGGGCGACGGTGGCGGCCATGGTGCCAGCCTTCACGGCGGCGACGCCGTCGTCGGTGCCGTCGAAGCCGACCACCTTGATGTCGCGGCCGGAAGCCTGGATGGCCTTCAGGGCGCCCAGCGCCATCTCGTCGTTGTGGGCGAAGACGGCGTCGATCTCGCTTTGCGCCTGGAGGATGTTCTCCATGACGTTCAGGCCCTTGGTGCGGTCGAAGTCGGCCGGCTGGCTGGCGACCACCTGGATGCCCTCGACCTTGTCGACGACGTTGTGGAAGCCCTGGCCGCGGTCGCGGGCGGCCGAGGTGCCGGGCACGCCCTGCAGTTCCACCACCTTGCCCTTGCCGCCGAGCAGGTCGACGATGAGCTGGCCGGCCATCTCGCCGCCCGCCACGTTGTCGGAGGCGATGTGCCCGGCCACCTTGCCGCCGTTGGCGGCGCGGTCGAGGGTCACCACCGGCACGTCGGCGCGGTTGGCGGCGCGCACGGCCGAGCGCACGGCGTCGGAATCGGTCGGGTTGATGAGCAGGACCTTGATGTCCTTGTTCACCACGTCCTCGACGTTGGCCAGTTCCTTGGCCGGATCGTTCTGGCTGTCGAGCACCAGCAGATCGTAGCCGAGCGCCTTGGCCTTGGCCTCGGCGCCGTCCTTCAGGGTGACGAAGAACGGGTTGTTCAGGGTGGAGACCACGAGGGCCATCTTGTCGGCGGCTTCCGCCGCCATGGTCGAGCCGAGCAGCGCCACGGCCGCAACGGCCATCGTCAGGGTCTTACGCATGATGACACCTACCTTTCCCGGTTCAGTTTCATTCTTGGACGAACATCCGGCGTGACCGCCTTGGGCCAACATCCGGCGCGACCGCGCCGGCGCCACGCGAGCGGCGGGAGGCAAGGGCGCGAGGAGCGCCCGCCCGCCGCCCGAGGGCAATAATCAACTCGAACTCTTGCCGCGGCTGTCCACCAGGACGGCCAGCAGGATGACGGCGCCCTTGGCGATCATCTGGTAGTAGGACGAGACCTCCATCAGATTGAGCGCATTGTTGAGGACACCGATGATGAGGGCGCCCACCAGGGTGCCGAAGATGTGCCCGCGCCCGCCCATGAGGCTGGTGCCGCCGAGCACGACGGCGGCGATGGCGTCCAGCTCGTAGGCGGTGCCGGCGGTCGGCTGGGCGCTTTCCAGGCGGGCGGTCAGGATGACGCCGGCCAGCGCCGCGAGCAGGCCCGAGACGGCATAGACGGCGATCTTCACGGCGGTGATGTCGATGCCGGCGAGGCGCGTCACCTGCTCGTTGCCGCCGACGGCGTAGACGTAGCGGCCGAAGCGCACGCGCGACAGCACGAACCAGCACACGATGAAGACGACGGCGGAAATCAGCACCGGCACCGGCACGCCGAAGACGTACTCGCCGCCGATGGCCCAGAAGGCGTCGGCGCCCTGGCCGTCGATGGTGCCGATGGGGCGGCCGTCGGTATAGACCAGCGTCGCGCCGCGCAGCACGGTCATGCTGACCAGCGTCGCGATGAAGGGCTGCACGCCGCCGAGCGCGATCACCGCGCCGTTGGCGGCCCCCAGCGCCGCGCCCAGCGCGAGCGTCGCCGGCAGGGCGATCCACAGGCTGGTGTCGCCGCCGACCAGGCTGGCGCAGACCGCGCCGGTGAAGGCCAGCACCGAGCCGACCGACAGGTCGATGCCGGCGGTGAGGATGACGAAGGTCATGCCGCAGGCGATGATCGCGTTGATCGACGTCTGCCGCAGGATGTTCATCTGGTTGTCGAAGGTCAGGAAGTTCGGGCTGACGGCCGACACGATGGCCATCAGCAGGATCAGTCCGACCAGCGACTTGTTGGCGGCGAGGAAGCGCAGCGCCGGGTTGCCCTGGGATTTCGGGGGGACGGTGCGGCGCTCGTCGGTGCGCTGGGGCGTGGCGGTGGTCATGGCACGGTCCTTCCTCAGGGAACGGCGACGGCGCGTTCCATGATGCTCTCCTGCGTCGCCTCGCCGTGGGCGAAGGTGCCCGTGACGCGGCCGTGGGACAGCACCAGGATGCGGTCCGACAGGCCCAGCAGCTCCGGCATGTCCGACGACATGAGAAGCACGCACAGGCCCTGGGCCTTCAACTGGTTGACGAGCTGGTAGATTTCCCGCCGCGCCCCGACGTCGACGCCGCGCGTCGGCTCGTCGAGGATGACGACGCGGGGCTGCGCCAGCAGCGACTTGGCGAGCGACACCTTCTGCTGGTTGCCGCCCGACAGGGTCTGCACGGCTGCGTCCATGTCGGGCGCCTTGACGGCGAAGACGCGCATGTATTCGGCGACGGCGGAGCGTTCGCGGTCGCGGTCCACCACCCCGCCGGCGCGGCACAGGCGGCCGAGGCTGCCGAGCGCCATGTTGAAGCGGATGGAGTGGGGCTGGATCAGGCCGTCGGCCTTGCGGTCCTCGGTGACATAGGCGATGCCGGCGCGCACGCCGTCGCGCGGGCTCTTCAGCCGCACCGGCGCGCCGTCGAGCAGGACGGTGCCGGTCCAGATGCGGTTGGCGCCGTAGATGGCGCGCGCCAGTTCGGTGCGGCCGGCGCCCATGAGGCCGGCGAAGCCCACCACCTCGCCGGCCCGCGCCTCGAAGGAGACGCCGGCGACTCCCTCGGCCGTCAGGTCGGTGACGGCGAGCCGCACCGGGCCGGCCTCGGCGGGCACGTAGGGGTACTGGTCGGTGATGTCACGGCCGACCATGTGGTGGATCAGCTGCGCCTCGGTCAACTCCGCGACCGGGCCGGTGTGGACCATGCCGCCGTCGCGCAGCACGGCGACGTCGTCGCACTGGGAGAAGATCTCGCCCAGGCGGTGGCTGATGTAGATGATGGCCTTGCCGTCGGCCTTCAGGCCGCGGATCGCCTCGAACAGGATCTGCGTCTCGACGTCGGTCAGGGCGTCGGTCGGCTCGTCCATGATGATGACTTCGGCGTCGAGCGACAGGGCGCGCGCGATCTCCACCATCTGCTGGGCGCCGACGCCGAGGCGCCCGACCGGCCACGCCGGGTCGATGTGGTCCTGCTTCAGGCGGTGCAGCAGCGCGCGCGCCCGCTCGCGCATGGTGCGCCAGTCGATCAGGCCGAAGGGGCCGCGCGGCTCGCGGCCGAGGAACATGTTTTCCGCCACCGAGAGGCCGGGCAGCAGGTTCAGTTCCTGGTGGATGATGGCGATGCCGGCGTCCATGGCCTGGCGCGGGTTGGTGAAGCGCACCGGCTGGCCCTCGAAGCGGATCTCGCCGCCCTCGTCGGGATGATAGATGCCGGTGACGATCTTCATGAGCGTCGACTTGCCGGCGCCGTTCTCGCCCACCAGCGCCAGCACGCGGCCGGGCAGGGCGGTCAGGTCGACGCGGTCGAGCACGCGGACGGGCCCGAAGGTCTTGGAAATGCCGTGCAGGTCGAGGAGCGGCGTCGTCATGGCCGGCCTCCGAAGTGGGCAGGACGCGTCACGTCAAAAGGTGACGCCGGAAAAGAGGATCAGATTCGCATAGGGCGTGCACTCGCCCGTGCGAATGATGGCACGCGCCGACGCGGTGCGCAGCTTGAAGTCCTCGTGGCTGACGCGCTCGACGGGGATTTCGCGCCCTTGCGCCTCGCCGATGGTGCGCAGCAGCTCCATGACGTCCGGATAGAGGCCGCGGCCGCCGTGCTCGAACTCGCCGGCGATGATGGCGCGTTCGATCTGCAGCTCGCCGCCCACCGCCTCCAGCACCTGGAGGAAGGAGGGGACGCCGGGAGAAACCGCCACGTCGATACGCTCCGGGCCCTCGGGGATGGGCAGCCCGGCATCGCAAACGACCAGTCCGTCAGTATGGCCCATGGACGCGATCACATGGGACATAGCGGGGTTGAGAAGGCCGGTCTTCTTCATGGCTCAGGTTCCTCCCGGCGCGCCTACCAGGGTTCACCATGCCACCGGGAAAACGTTTGCGCAAACGTTTTCGTCGCTGCGCTGCGGAACGGCCGGAGGGCCGCGGAGTCGCCGCCGCGCCCGACCGGCCGCCGCCTATTCCGCCGCCCGGCCGCCCGCTTCCGCCGGCGCCGACTCGCCGTGCAGGACGGCGGTTTCCGGGTCCGGCTCCACCGCCGCCGGGTCGAGGCGGAAGTCGTCGAGGATGGTGTAGAGCGCCGGCACCAGGAACAGCGCCAGCACCGTCGCCGAGGCCAGCCCGAAGGCGAGCGAAGTCGCCAGCGGGATCAGCACCTGCGCCTGCAGGCTCTTTTCCAGCAGCAGGGGCAAAAGGCCCGCCACGGTGGTGAGCGAGGTCAGCAGGATCGCCCGGAACCGCGCCCGCGCCGCCATGCGGGCGGCTTCCGCCGTCGGCAGGCCGGCGGCGCGGTGTTCCTTGATGAACATGACGATGAGGATGGTGTCGTTGACCACCACGCCCGCCAGCGCCGCCATGCCGACCATGCTCGGCATGGACATCTCCAGCCCCTGGATCAGGTGGCCGAACACGGCGCCGACCAGGGCCAGCGGAATGGCCGCCATCACCACCACCGGCTCCAGATAGCTGCGGAACTGCAGCGCCAGCAGCATGTAGATGCCGATGAGGCCGACGACGAAGTTGCGCAACACCGACTTGCCGGTGGTCGAGCCTTCCTTGGCCTGGCCCTCGAAGTCGACGGTGACGTCGGGGTAGCGTTCGGCGAGCGTCGGCAGGAAGCGGGCGCGGGTGTCGGCGACGATCTCGGCGGCATTGGCGACGGCGCTGTCGACCTCGCCCTGTACCGTGACGGTGCGGCGGCCGTCGACACGGTGGATGCGGGCGTAGCCGCGATCGACCACCACGTCGGCGACGCTCGCCAGTGGCACCTGCGTGCCATCGGGCAGCATGACGGCGAAGGTGTCGAGGTCGGCCAGGCTGTCGCGGTCGGCCTCGGCAAGCATTACCTGGATCTCCCAGGTTTCGCCGCCCTGCTGCACCTCTGTCACCTGGGTACCCTGGAAGGCGCCGCGCAGCTGGGCGGCGATGGTGCGGCCGGTGACGCCGAGCGGCACCGCGCCCTCCTGCAGGGTCAGGCGCATTTCCGGCTTGCCGGGCCGCAGGTCGTCGGACAAGTCGAGCACGCCGGCATAGCCGCCGAGCCAGTGGCGCAGGTCGAGGGCGGCGGCCTTCAGTTCGTCCAGGTCTTCGCCCTTCAGGCGGATGTCGATGGCCCGCCCGCCGGGGCCGAGCTGACGTTCGGCGAACTTGAGGCCGATCACGTCGGGCAGGCTGCCCACCTGCTCGCGCCAGCGGTTGATGACCTCGGCCATGGGGGCGTCGCGCACCTGCGACGACAGCAGGTCGAGCGTCACCGTGGCGACGTGCGGTCCGGTCTCGTAGGCGTCGGTGTTGGTGTTGTACTGCACCGTCACCTGCCGGATCAGGCTCTGCCCCTCCGGCTGGCGGGGCGCGAAGTCGGCCTCCATGCGGCGGCCGGCGGCGATGATCTGCTCCACCACCTGCTCGGTACGCGCCAGCGGCGTGCCCTGCGGCAGCAGGATGCGCGCCTGCACCAGGTCGCCCTCGATGGCCGGGAAAGCGCGGAATTTCACCGCGCCGCCGGCGATGAGGGCGCCGGTGCCGACCAGCAGGGCGATCATGATACCGATGGTGAGGTAGCGCCACGTCACCGCCCGGTCCACCAGGGCGCCGAGGCGGTTCTGGCGGAAGTCCTCGAAGGCCGCCTCGAACCACACGCGGAAGCGCGACGGCGTCTTCGCCGCCATATGGCCGAGGGAATGGGCCAGGTGGTGCGGCAGGATGAGGAAGGCCTCGATGAGGCTGACGGCGAGGGTCATGACGAGGACGATGGGCATGACCTTCATCACCTGCCCGATGCGCCCTTCCATGAAGGCGAGCGCCCCGAACACGCAGACCGTGGTGAGGAACGACGATACCACCCCCGGCAGCACCTGCCTCGTGCCCTCCACCGCGGCGGCGAAAGGTTTCTTGCCGCGGGCGAGGTGGGCGGCGACGTTCTCGGCGATGACGATGGCGTCGTCCATGAGCAGGCCGGTCGCGATCAGCAGGCCTACCATGGTGATCATGTCGATGGACAGGCCGAACAGCGTCATCAGCGCGAAGGTGCCGAAGAAGCTGACCGGCAGCCCCATGCTGACCCAGAAACTGTAGCGGAAGCTGAAGAACAGCCACAGGCTGAGAAACACCAGCGCGAGGCCCATGGCGCCGTTCTCCAGCAGCATGGTCAGGCGGTCTTCCACGATGGAGGCAGCGTCCAGCGTCACGGTCAGGTCGACGCCGGCGGGCGCGCGGGCGCGTTCGGCATCGAGGAAGCGGTTCAGCGCCGCCATGACCTCCAGGCTGTCCTGGTCGCGGGTCTTGGCGATTTCCAGCAGGGCGGCGCGGCGGCCCTCGAAGATCACCTGGTTCTCGGCGGCCTCGAAGGCGTCGGTGATGGTGGCGATGTCGGCCAGCCGCACCTGCCCGCCGGCCGCGCCGCCGACGATCACCAGATCGCCGAGCCGCTGCGGCGTCACCCGTTCGTCGTCGAACCGCACCAGCACGTCGGCGGCGCCCGTCTCCACCACGCCGCCGGGCAGGTTGAGGCTCTGGCGGCCGACCACGTCGGCGACGTCGGTGATGGACAGGCCGTGGCGGCGCAGGGCGTCCGCCGAAACCTCGATGCGGTACTGGCGGTCGGAGAAGCCGCGGATGGTCACCTGCGACAGCTCCGGCACGCGCAAGGCCCGCGCCTTCACCGCTTCGGCATAGGACCGCAGGTCGGAGGCGCCCATGGGGCCGGTGAGGGCGACCGAGGCGACGAAATCGATGCGGCCGAGCTGCTTGATGGTCGGCCGCTCGACGTCGGGCGGGAAGCCGTCGATGGCGTCCACGGCGGTGCGCACGTCGTCGGTGAAACGGTCGAGGTCGGTGCCCTCGATCATCTTGGCGACGGCGACGGCGACGCCCTCGCGCGCCTCGCAGCGGGTTTCGTCCAGTCCCTCGACGCCTTCCACCGCGTCTTCCACCCGCTGGCAGACGGCGTCCTCCACGTCCTCGGCCGAGGCGCCGCGGTAGACGGCCTGGATCTGCACCTCGTCGGGGTCGATGTCGGGGAAGGTCTCGCGCTTCAGCGACGGCAGGGTGAACAGGCCGACGACGAAGAAGGCGAGCATCAAAAGGTTGGCGGCGACCGGGTGGGCGGCGAACCAGCGGATCATGGCGCCGCTCCCGCCGCGGCCGTCACCGCCGCCAGGGCGTCGGGATCGGGGGTGACCGCCAGCTTCAGGCCGGCGATGGCGGGGATGACGTCGCTCACCACCACCCGCTCGCCGGGTGCGACGCCGCCGGCCAGCACGGCGATGTCGCCCTGCTGCCAGGCGACGGTGACGGGGCGGATCTCCAGGCGGTCGTCGGCCGTGGCGACGTAGACCGCCGGACCCTGGTGCAGGGCGTGGCGCGGCACCACGATCTTGCCTTCGTGCGGTGCCCCCGACAGCGCCACCTCGACGAACATGCCGCGCGTCAGCGGTGGGCGGACGCCCGGCTGGGCGGTGCGGTAGGGGTCGGCGACGCTGACGATGACGCCGACGGTGCGGGTCTTCGGGTCGACTTCCTCGGCGATGCGCGAGACTTCCGCCGGCCATTCCACCACCCGCTCGCCGGCCCGCAGCCGCACCACCGGGCGCAGGCCGCTGACCTCGGCCATGCGGGTCGAGACGGTGGCGACATCGGCGCCGAGCGGCTGGTCGGCACGGCGGATGAGCGGAAACAGATGCGCCAGCGGCACCTGCGCCGCCACTTCGGCCGTCGCGATGCCGTCGCCGGACGCCAGCGTGGTGCCGCGCTGGGCATATTGCCCCTCCTGCACGTTCACCGTCGTCACCCGCATGTCGAAGGGCGCGCGCACCACCGTGCGGGCGAGGTCGAGGCTCGCGGTATCGGCCTGCGCCTGCAACGCCTTGCGCTGGGCCGGCAGCAGGGCGAGCGTGGTGCGCAGCGACTGCACCTGCTGCTCGCCGGCCAGCAGGGCACGTTCCGCCGTATCCACCGCCGTGGCGGCGGCAGCGCCCGAGGTGCGCAGGTCGCGCTTGCGGGCGAGGTCGCGGCGCAGCACCGCCACCGACCGCTCCTCGATGGCGAGGCTGTCGCGGGTGCTCTGCTCGCGGGCGTCGAGTTCCGCCAGCTGGGCGTCCAGGCGGGCCAGCGCCAGCTCGTAGTCGGCCGGGTCGAAGCGGATCAGTTCCGTCCCTGCCGCCAGCACCTGGCCGCGCTCCAGCTCCGGGTGCAGGGCGACGACGCGGCCCGACACCTCGGCCACCGCCTGCCACACGCGGGCCGGCTCCACCGTGCCGAAGCCGGTCGCCTTGGGCACCACGTCGAGGGCGGGGGCGGCGATGACGCGCACGGCGCGCACCATCTCGGTCTCGGCGGCGCGCGTCGGCGGCTGGCGGGTCTGCACGGCCAGGACCAGGGCCCCGGCGGCGATCAGGACGGGCGGCAGGACCAGCGCCTTGCGCCAGTGGGTGCGCAGGAACTCACGCATGGGGCGGCACTCCGGGCGAGGCGGGAACGGGCAGGCCGAGGCTGCCGCAGGCGGCGGCGACGGCGACGCCGAGGGTTTCCTCCAGCGCCGCCCCTTCCAGGATCTCGCGGCCGAGGCGGCGCTCCACCACGGCCCGGCCGGCGATGAAGGGCATGACAGCGCCGAACACCAGATGGCCGCGCAGCACGGCGGCGGCGGAGTCGGGCGGCACGCCGTGGGCGGCGGCGGCGATCAGGCTCATGGCCCGGTTCATGGGCTCGAAGAAGCCGTCGTAGAGGATGTCGAAGGCATCGGACGGCGTCAGCAGTTCGCGCACCAGAAACCCGGCCCGGCCGTCCTCGCGCGCTGTCACCATGCCGCGCAGGAAGCCGGTCGTCACGCGGGCGAGCAGGGCGCCGAGGCGGACCCGGTCGCCGTCCGCCGCCGCCACCTCCGCCGCCACCCGCTCGACCATCGGCGCCACGGCGGCGCCGTTGCGCTCGGCGACATGGCGGGCGACGGCGAGATAGAGCCCCCGCTTGCCGCCGAAGTGATAGGCGACCGCGGCCACATTGGCCTCCGCCGCCTCGGCGATGCGACGGATGGAAACCCCGTCGTAGCCGTCGCGGGCGAACTCGGGCAACGCCGCCTCCACCAGCCGTCGGCGGGTGTCCTCGCCGCGGTCGGGTGTGGGGTCGGGGGCCGTGGTGTCGGGAGGCATGGGGGGACTCGCGCGGTGGTGATCAAACATATGATTAAAACAGGCGTTTGAAGAGCGCAAGGTGCGTTTGCGATGTGTCGTTCTGGTTGCATCTTTGCCGCGATGCCGCGAGTCGACCGGGGATGGCTTGCGCATTGACAATTTAGCGAGGGGGCTTACCTTGAAGCGCAGCAGGCTTCCGAAGAAGGACGTCGAAAAGGCTCTGCAGCAGCTGGAAGCCTTGGGCTGGGTGGTCGTCGAGCGCTCCGGCCGCGGTCATGCCTAGGGCCTCGTCCGCTGCCCGACGCCGGACGAGGCCTGCCGCGGCGGCACCTTCTGCCAGATGACCGTCAACTCGACGCCGGAGAACCCGCAGAACCATGCGGCCAAGCTCCTCGACAAGGCGGCCGGCTGCACGGCGAGGAAAGGAGGCAGGCACGATGCCTGAACGATTCGAATTCGAGGTGATCTTCGCCCTGCCGGAGGGCGAGCACGACGCCTTCGCCCTGTCCGACACCGTGTTCGAAGCTGGATACCCCGACGCCGTCGTCGGCACCGGCAACGCTCGGCTTCTGGCGGTCGCGCTCGAGGACGACGGCGACGACGCGGCGACGGTGATCCTGCGGGCGGCGCGCGCCATCATCGCGCACCTGCCGCCCGGGGCCGAGCTGCGCGAGGTGCGGCCGGATCTCGTCAGCCTGGCAGAGGTCGCCGAGAAGCTGAAGGTGAAGCGGCAGGCCTTGCAGCAGCGGGAGATGCCGCCGCCGGTCGGCGTCGGTCTCTACCGCATCGACGAGATGCGCGAGGCCCTGCTGGCGGCGGTTCAGCCCAAGCCGGGGCGCCGCCGCGCGCGGTTCGACCTCCCGGCCGCCGACAAGTGGTTCAAGGCGGGCATCGCCGCCCGCCGGCTGAACGCGGAGCTTACACTTCGCCGCCTCGACCCGGTGACGATCCAGGCGGTAGCGCCCGCCGCCGACCCGGACCGCTGACGGGCCTCACCCGCTGTTGCGCAGGCCGGCGGCGATGCCGTTGATGGACAGGTGGATGCCGTCGCGGATGGCCGCGTCGGTGTCGCCCTGGCGGTGGCGGCGCAGCAGTTCCACCTGGATGTGGTTCAGTGGGTCCAGGTAGGGGAAGCGGTTGCGGATGGAGCGGGCGAGCAGCGGGTTGCCCTCCAGCAGCGACTCCTGGTCCGTGATGGCGAGCAGCACCTCGATGGTGCTTTCCCACTCGGTGCGGATGCGGCCGAACACCGCTTCCCGCAGGGCCTCGTCCTCCACCAGCGCGGCATAGCGCGAGGCGATGGCGATGTCGCTTTTCGCCAGCACCATGTCCATGTTGGACAGCAGCATGCGGAAGAACGGCCAGTCGCGGTACATGGCGCGCAGGGTGTCGAGCCCGTCGTGCGGCCGCTCGCGCAGGAAGTCGGCGACCGCCGAGCCGAAGCCGTACCAGCCCGGCAGCATGAGCCGGCACTGCGCCCAGCTGAACACCCACGGGATGGCGCGCAGGTCGGCGATGGCCGTCGATTTCTTGCGGGAGGCGGGGCGGCTGCCGATGTTCAGGTTGGCGATCTCGCCGATCACCGTGGCGCTCCAGAAATAGCGCTCGAAGCCCTCCGTCTCGTAGACCAGCCCGCGATAGGCGCGGAAGGCGTGTGCCGACAGGCTTTCCATGACGTCGAGCCAGGCCGGGTCGGGCGCCGGCCCTTCGGGCGCCAGCAGCGTCGCCTCCAGGGTGGCGGAGGCGAGGATCTCCAGGTTGCGGCGGCCGGCTTCGGGATTGCCGTACTTGGCGGCGATGACCTCGCCCTGCTCGGTGATGCGGATCTTGCCCTGCACGGCGCCCGGCGGCTGCGACAGGATGGCCTGGTAGCTCGGTCCGCCGCCGCGACCGACCGAGCCGCCGCGGCCGTGGAACAGGCGCAGCGCCACGCCGTGGCGGGCGAAGACCTCCACCAGCGCGGTCTGGGCCTTGAACAGCTCCCACCCCGAGGTCAGGAAGCCGCCGTCCTTGTTGCTGTCGGAATAGCCGAGCATCACTTCCTGCACGCCGCCCAGGCTGTCCACCAGGGCGCGGTAGAGCGGCAGGCTCAGCAGCCTGTCCATCACCACCGGGCAGTTGCGCAGGTCCTGGATGGTCTCGAACAGCGGCACGATGGTGAGGTCGAGCTGCCGCTCGCGCGGGCGCATGAGGCCGGCTTCCTTCAGCAGCACCGCCACTTCCAGGATGTCGGAGATGCTCTCGGCCTTGGAGATGATGGTGTTGCGCACCGCCTGGTCGCCATAGCGGCGGCGCGCCTCGGCGGCGGTGTGCAGGATCTTCAGCTCGCCGGCCGTTTCCTCGGAATAGTCGGCGAAAGGCGAGGCGAGGGGGCGGGCGGTCGACAGTTCCGCCAGCAGCAGGGCGACGCGCGCCTCCTCGTCCAGCTCGGCGTAGGGCGTCGCCGGCGCATCGGCGGGCGCGGCGGCGGCCAGCAGTTCGCCCACCACCCGCTCGTGCACGTCGGAGTTCTGCCGCAGGTCCACCGTCGCCAGATGGAAGCCGAACACCTGCACCGCCCGCCGCAGCGACCGCAGCCGGCCGTCGGCCAGCCGTCGCCCGCCGTGCGCCCGCAGGCTGGCGTCGAGCACGTCGAGGTCGGCCAGCAGCGCCGCGGCGTCGGTATAGGGCTCGCTCACCAGGTCGCTGCGCCCCGGCACCGGCACGTCGGGCTGGCCGAAGGCGTGGGCGGTGGCGTGCAGGCGGGCATAGAGGCCCGACAGCGCCAGGCGGTACGGTTCCTCCCGCCGGTGCGGCGAGGTGTCGGGCGAGGCCGCCACCAGGGCCTCCAGCTCGGGCGAGATGCCGACGTGGCGGGCGTCCATGGTCAGCTCCGCCCGCAGGGTGTTCAGTTCCTGCAGGTAGAAGGCGATGGCGCGGGTGCTCTGCATGTGCAGGGCCTGGGCGAGCACCTCGGCGGTGACGAAGGGGTTGCCGTCGCGGTCGCCGCCGATCCAGCTGCCGGTGCGCAGGAAGGGCGGCAGGCTGCCCGTCCACTCCGGGTACTCGCGGCGCAGGCAGGCGTCCAGGGTGGCGTAGAGCCGCGGCAGCTCCGCCAGGAAGGTCTGGTCGTAGTAGGAAATGCCGTTGGCGACCTCGTCGATCACCTTCAGGCGGGTGCGGCGGAGCATGCTGGTCTGCCACAGGGCGTCCACCGTGCGGGCGAGCGCCTCTTCGGCCTCGGCTTCCTCGTCGGGCGTCTGGTGTTCGCGGTCGCGGACCCGCAGCAGGCGGGCGAGTTCCATCTCGCGGTTGAGGATGCTCTTGCGCTGCACCTCGGTCGGATGGGCGGTCAGCACCGGCACCACGGTGGCGGCGGCGAAGAACTGCGCCAGTTGATCCGCCGTCACGCCCGCCGCCCGGGCGCGGGCGACGGCGTAGGCGACGGTGCCCTCGCGCGGGGCCGAACCGCCGACCACGTGGGCGCGGTTGCGGCGGATGTGGTGCTGGTCCTCGGCGATGTTGGCGAAGTGGGAGAAATAGCTGAAGGCGCGCACGATGCGCCGCGTCTGCTCCGGCGTGATGCCGGCCAGCATGGCTTCCAGCTCGTGGCGGGCGGCGACGTCCTCCAGGCGGTGGAAGCGGACGGAGGTCTGGCGGATGCGCTCCACCAGCCCGAAGATCGCCGGTCCTTCCTGGTCGCGCACGGTGTCGCCGAGCACCCGGCCGAGCAGGCGGATGTCGTCCCGCAGCGGCAGGTCCTTGTCGTCGTCGTCGGGCGCATCGGTGATGTTCGCGGCCATGCCGGTCTCCCCTCGTCGTCGTGGTCGCTACTGCACCGCGTCAGGATGGCGGCATGCACGCCGCTTGTCGAGGGGTCCGGCCGGATCGCCCTGACGGACCCTTCGGCGCGGTGGCGGTTGAGCGCGGGCGGCGTCGGCCTCACATGAGGGGATCGGCAATCGCCCTGGGAGGCCCGACCCCATGTCCATCCTCCGCACGCTCCTCGCCGCCGCCGTCCTCGCCGTCGCGCTGCCGGCCGCCGTCGCGCAGGCGCACCACGGCTGGCGCTGGACGGAAGGCATCAACACGGAAATGACCGGTACCGTCGTGGCGACGCGCCTCGGCAATCCGCACGGCGAGGTGACGCTCGACGTGAACGGCGAGCGCTGGACGGTCGAGGTCGGCCAGCCGTGGCGCAACGAGCGCGCCGGCCTGACGCCGGAGAAGCTGGCCGAAGGCGCCGTCATCACCGTCATCGGCGAGAAGTCCGCCGATCCGGCCGAGAAGGTGGTGAAGGCCGAGCGGGTCGTCATCGACGGCGCCGACCACGTCCTCTACCCAGAGCGCGACTGACCCGGTGGGCGCCGAGGAGCTTTGGGCGGCGCTGGAGGCGACGGCGCTGGCGACTCACCTGCGCGGCTCGCGCTGGACCTATCCGCTGGTCAACGCCGGCCACATCCTCGGCATCGCCCTGCTGGTGGGCAGCGTGGTGCCGCTCGACCTGCGCCTGCTCGGTCTGTGGCGCAGCATCCCGCGCGCGGCGGTGGAGCGCCTGCTGGTGCCGGTGGCGGCGGCGGGGCTGGTCGTGGCGGTGACGACGGGGGTGCTGTTGTTCCTGGTGCAGGCGCGCGACTACGCCGCCCTCGGGCTGTTCCAGGCCAAGCTGGCGCTGATCGCCGTCGCCACCCTCAACGCGCTGGCCGCCGTCGCCCTGCGCCGACGTGGCGGCGGAAGCGACTGGCTCATGGCGGGCCTCGCCGCCGTCTCCCTGCTGTGCTGGCCGGCGGCCCTGGTGGCGGGGCGGATGCTCGGCTACGTGCTGTGAGCCTCAGCCGACGCCGTGCTTCTTCAGCAGGCGGCGGAAGCGATGATAGTCGAGGCCGAGGCGGGCAGCGGCGTCCTTCTGGTTGAAGCGCGCCGCCTCCAGCGCCTCGGCCAGCAGAGCGCCGGCGTGGGCATCCACCGCGGCGTCGAAGTCGTCGGGCAGCGGTGGCGCCGGGGCAGGGGAGGCGGAGGCCGGCGGCGACGGAGCGTCGGCCGGCAGGCGGCCGAAGGGGTCGATCTGCAGGGCCTCGACCGGCGCCTCGGGGTCTTCGGCCAGGGCGACGGCCCGTTCCACCGCGTTCTTCAGCTCGCGCACGTTGCCCGGCCAGGGGTGGGCCAGAAGCTGCGCCAGCGCGGCCTCGCCGAAGCCGGCGAAGAACGGGCGGCCGAGTTCCCGCGTCATGCCGCGGGCGAAGGTCTCGGCCAGCAGGGGGATGTCCTCCCGCCGCTCGCGCAGGGGCGGCAGGGGGACGACGGCGAAGGCGAGGCGGTCGAGCAGGTCGGCGCGGAAGGTTCCCGCCGCCGCCATGGCCGGCAGGTCGGCGTTGGTGGCGCCGATGACGCGCACGTCGACGCGCTGGGTGGTGCTGGAGCCGAGGCGCTGGAACTCGCCGTATTCCACGACGCGCAGCACCTTCTCCTGCACCTCCTGCGGCATGGTGCCGATCTCGTCGAGGAACAAGGTGCCGCCGTCGGCCGCCTCGAACCGCCCGAGCCGCCGCCGGGTGGCGCCGGTGAAGGCGCCGGCCTCGTGGCCGAACAGCTCGGCATCCAGCAGCGTCCCGCCGAGGGCGGCGCAGTTCACCGTGACGAAGGGCCTGTCCCAGCGCGGCGACAGGTAGTGCAGGCGGGCGGCGACCAACTCCTTGCCGGTGCCGCGCTCGCCCATCACCAGCACCGGCCGCGGCACCGGCGCGAGCGCCGACACCGTCGCCAGCATGGCGAGGAACGTGGGGGCCTCGCCCAGGAGCGGCGGCGGGTCGGGAATGACGGTTTTCGCTATATCATCGTCCATACCGCCATCATGTGGCGGAAATCGCCATGGCGCAAGGGGGCGGTGCCCTGGATTTCCGCGGTCTCGCGGTTTGGCACGCCGGCTGCAAACCCTGTCGTCGACACCGAGTTTCAGTCCCTGGAGACATCCATGAGCATCTTTTCGCGCCTGTCCGACATCATCAACAGCAACATCAACTCCATGCTGGAGCGGGCGAAGGACCCCGAGAAGATCATTCGCCTGATCATCCAGGAGATGGAGGACACGCTGGTGGAGGTCCGCTCCACCGCCGTGCGCCTCATCGCCGACAAGAAGGAGCTGGAGCGCAAGATCGGCCGCCTGGAGGCCGAGCGCGACGAATGGCAGCGCAAGGCCGAACTGGCCCTCGAAAAAGACCGCGAGGATCTCGCCCGCGGCGCCCTGGCCGCCAAGGCCCGCGCCGTCGAGACCCTGAAGATCCTGCACGAGGAAATCGCCGCCCTCGACGAGGCGCTCGCCAAGCAGAACGAGGATCTCGCACAGCTGCAGGCCAAGCTGGCCGACGCCAAGGCGCGCGAGAAGGCACTGGCGACCCGCCACACCGTCGCCTCGTCCCGCCTGAAGATGCGCGGCCACATCCACGACGAGCGCATCACCAACGCCTTCGCCCGCTTCGAGGAAGTGGAACGCAGCCTCGACGAGATCGAGGGCAAGGTGGAGTCCTACGACCTCGGCCGGCGCCGCTCGCTGAGCGAGGAATTCGCCGAACTGGAAACCGACTCGGCGGTCGAGGACGAACTGGCGCAGCTGAAGGCCCGCGTGAAGGGGTCGGCGGGCGGAACGACGGGGGCCTGACATGGAGTTCGTCGTGTTCGTCCTGGGCTTCCTGGCGCTCGCGGTGGTCGCGCCCATCGCCATCATCGGCCACACCATCGTGCGCTGGCGGGCCATCCGGACGCTCTCGGCCGAGGAGGAACGCACCATGGCGGACCTTCTCGGCACCGCCGACCGCCTGCGTGAGCGGGTGATCAACCTCGAACGCATCCTCGACGCCGAGGTGCCTGGCTGGAGGACCGAGCCGTGAGCAGCCGCGACGACCGCTACCGCCTCTACCGCAATCCCGACCGCGGCTGGATCGCCGGTGTCGCCGCCGGCATGGCCGACTACTTCGGCGCCGATGTCCGCCTGGTGCGGCTGGGCTGGGTGCTCGGCCTGATCTTCTTCACGCCGCCGGTGCTCATCGCCTATGTTGTGATGATCCTGGTGATCCCCCGCCGGCCGGACGCTTTGTTCGGCTCGGAGGAGGAGATGGGCCTGCGCCGCGCCGTCCACCTCGGCCCCCACGCCGCCCTGCGCGAGGCCAAGGCCAAGCTGCGCGACGCCGAGGACCGGCTGAACCGCCTGGAGGCCGCCGTGCTGTCGGAGGAGTTCCAGCTGCGCCGCAAGTTCCGCGACATCGGCTGACCGCCGCCGCCGTCCACGATCCTCTCTCTCTGTCCGTCGACCATGCCCGGGCCGCCGCCCGGGCATGGTTTTTCATGTCCGGCCCGCCGACCGGCCGAGCCGGGCGGCTTGGGCGTGACGCCTCACGGCCGCTCCGCCAGCGGGTCGTCGGGCAGGTCGGCGCTGCAGGCGCAGCCGGGGCCTCTCCTGCAGTCCCTGTCGCGCGCGATGCAACTGTCGCAGCACGGCTTGCCCTTGCTGCAGTGCTTGCAGCAGGACGACGCCACTTCGGCGGACGAGGCTTCCGGGGCTTCCGCCGCCGTCGTGGTGGCTTCGGGCCAGGGCGTCATGGGTGCCGGCTCGGGCGCCGCCGCGAGGGCAGGGACCGCCAGCAGAACCATCAGCACGAACACGAGAAACGGGCGCATCCTGTCCTCCCCCACCATGACGGACAACGGGACACCGATTCTCTCTATGCGGTCAAGTTCAGATTATACTCTTTATGGTCGCGCGCATCATCGACATCGCGCAGCACGGGGCCCAGGGCGGCACCCGGCAGCAGGGCCAGGGTGTCGGCGAGGGCATGCGGCGTCGACCAGCGCACGGGCGCAAGCGGCGGCACCGGGCGGCGGGCGCCGATGAGCCAATAGCCGCCGTCCGTCGCCGGGCCGAGCACCCACGGCGCCCGGCGCAGGGCCGCGAAGGCAGCGGCGATGTGCGCCGGTCGCACGGCGGGGATGTCGGCGCCGATCAGCACCGCCGGTCCCGGCAGGTGGGCGTTCAGGCAGCGCCGCATGCGGGCGCCGAGGTCGCCGCGGCCTTGGGTCATGCGCTCCACCCCTGTCGGCCGCCAGCGGTCGGGCGCCGCCGCCACCACCAGTCGCCAGCGCCGGTCGGCGCCTAGAACCCGCAGCGTGCGGGCCAGGGTGGTGCGGTAGAAGGCGGTGGCGCGCACCGGGCCGATGCCGGCCGCGAGGCGCGTCTTCACCCGCCCGAGCACCGGCTGCTTGGCGAGGACGATCAGCGTCGGCCGCCGCCTCATGCCGCCTTCCCGCCGCCGTAGAAGGCCAGCAGCCGCGCCGCCGGGACGCCCAGCCACCACAAGCCGAGGCAGGTCAGGTTGCGCAGCGGCCGCCGCAGCCAGCCGTCGCGGCGGTAGCGCTCGGCGGAGGTGACGGCGGCGGTGCGCAGCAGCCGCAGCCGGCGGCGCCCGAGGCGGCGCACCAGGTCCACGTCCTCCATGAGCGGCAGCGGCCGGTAGCCGCCGATCGCGTCGTAGAGCCGGCGCGGGATCAGCAGGCCCTGGTCGCCGTAGGGCAGCCCGAGCGCCCGCGCCCGCCAGTGCGCCAGCCGCTCCACCCGGCGGGCGCGCGGGTCGGCGTCGTCGAAGCGCAGGGCGAAGGCCGCCGCCGTGTCGGGGTGGGCCGCCATGTGCGCCTGCGCCTCGCTCCACCAGCCGGGGGCGAGGCGGGTGTCGGCGTGCAGGAACAGCAGCCACTCCGCCGTCGCCGCCGCCGCACCCGCCGCCAGTTGCGGACCCCGGCCGCGCGGCGCGGTCACCAGGCGGGGCGCCAGGGTCGGCGTGGCGTCGGTGGAGCCGCCGTCGGCGACGATCACTTCCGCCGCCGCGCCGGCCTCGGCCAGCGCCGCCAGGGTGGCGGGCAGGCCGGCGGCGGCGTTCAGGGTCGGGATGACAATGGACAGGCGGGGCGGCGGCATGGGCGGGTCCGCGGGGGAAGGGCTGCCGCCAAGGTAAGGGCCGCCGCGCCCGTGATCCAGAGGCTGGCGGCACCGCGGCTGAATGGCTCTTTCGTCATCCAGCTTTTACGCCACTCTGGGGGAGCCATTTCGTCATCGGAGCCCGCCATGTACGCCCCCGCCGCCTTCCGGATCAGCGATCCCGCCGACTGCCTCGCGCTGGTGGAGCGCCTGCGCTTCGCCAGTCTGGTGGTGACGGCGGACGGGCGGCCCCTGGCGGCGCACGTGCCGCTGCTGGTGGAGCGTGGCGAGGCGGGCGCGGTCCGCCTGATCGGCCATCTGGCGCGGGCCAATCCGGTGGCGCGGGCGCTCGCGGCGGCAGGTGCGCCGCTGCCGGCGCTGGCGCTGTTCGTCGAATCGGGCGCCTACGTCTCGCCGAGCCTCTATGCCGCCAAGGCCGAGCACGGCAAGGTCGTGCCGACGTGGAACTACGTCGCCGCCCAGGCCGCCGGCACCGTGACCGCCTGCGATCGTGACCGTACCCTCGCCATCGTCGCCGCCCTGACCGATGCCGAGGAGGCCGGGCGCGACCACCCCTGGGCGGTGAGCGACGCCCCGGCCGACTACATCGACGGCATGCTGAAGGCCATCGTCGGCATCGAGGTGGCCGTGGAGAGCCTGGAGGCGACGGCCAAGCTCAGCCAGAACCGCCCGGCCGAGGACCGCGCGGCGGTGACCGCCGCCCTGGCCGCCGGCCCGCTCGGCCCCTTCATGGCCGGCTGACGCGGGCACCGCCGCAGTATTCCGCGGTGGTATAGGCGGCGGCGATGCGCACGGTCGCGGCCGGCAGCACCACGAACTCGCTCGCCCCGCCCATGCCGTCACGCCCCCAGTCGTAGGTATAGCCGAGCCGTGTCCACGGCCGGCCGGCCAGGTGATAGGCGTCGCGGTAGAGGTCGGCCCACCAGCCGGGCTCGGCGGTGCGGCCGGCGGCGGGCGGGCCGCTGTCGACCTCGCAGGCGTGGTCGTGGATCTCGTCGTCGGGGCAGGGGCGGCGCAGGTCCGCCGGGCTCACCCACAGCTCGACGAAGACGTCGAAGGGCTGCGCCGGCGACAGGCCGAGGTACTGCTTGAGGCGCGGCGTCGGGTCCGGCGTCTCCAGGGCGTGGCAGAAATCGCGCACCTCGGGCGCCGCCGTAAGCCACAGGGTGGGCTTGCCGGCCGGCGTGGTGACGCGGGTGCGGCCGGCGAAGCGGTGGGCATAGGTTTCCTCCGACAGCCAGGCGAGCATCTTCACCCGCCCGTCGCGCCATTCGAGTCCCGGCGTGTCGGCGGCGATGGCGATCAGGTCGGTGCGCCGCTTGGCCGGCGTCGGCACCGCCGCGTCCTCCAGCGCCGCCTGCCACGGGTCCGGCGGCGGCGCCTCGGCCGCCAGCGCCTTGTTCAGCAGGGCCGACAGCCACAGTCCGGCGAGCAGCGCGAGCAGCGCCATGACGGCAAGCAGGGCATTCTTCAGGTTGTCGTCGTTCATCGCATCCTCCAGCGAAAAGGGCCTCCGCCGGAATAGGCGCAAGGCCGCCGCCGCGCCCCTGCCGCTTGCCATGGGGGTGTGTGATGATCTTGTTTTGTTCTCATTCTTCGGCCATGATGCGGCGGTGATCCCCCGAGGCTCCGCGAGCGAGGCCCATGACCACCGCCCCCGACACCCCGACGCCCAAGCGCGGCGCCGTCAGCAACGCCGTCGGCCGCTACGAGCGCTTCACCCGCGAGCGCGAGCCCGACGGCTGGGAACAGGCCCCCGTCGAGCCGGCGCCGGAGGAGGACTGGGACGCCCTGCCGCCGCTGCGCACCCACGTGCAGCGCGACGCCAGCCGCTCGATCCTCGCCCGCAACACCTCGCCGGACATCCCCTTCGACCGCTCCATCAACCCCTATCGCGGCTGCGAGCACGGCTGCGTCTACTGCTTCGCCCGGCCGACGCATGCCTACCTCGGCCTGTCGCCGGGGCTCGACTTCGAGAGCCGGCTGTTCGAGAAGCCCGACGCGCCGGCCCTGCTGGAGGCGGAACTGCGCCGCAAGTCCTACCGCTGCGCGCCCATCGCCATCGGCACCAACACCGACCCCTACCAACCCATCGAGCGCGACCGCCGCATCATGCGCGGCGTGCTGGAGGTGCTGCGCGACTACCATCACCCGGTGACCATCGTCACCAAGTCGGCGCTGGTGACGCGCGACATCGACATCCTGGCGCCCATGGCGGAACAGCGCCTGGTGCGGGTGGCGCTGTCGCTCACCACGCTCGACCGCGGCCTGCAGCGGGTGCTGGAGCCGCGGGCGGCGACGCCGGGCGCCCGGCTGGCGGCCATCAAGGCGCTGGTGGACGCCGGCATTCCGGCGGCGGTGATGGTGGCGCCGGTGATCCCGGCGCTCACCGACCACGAGATCGAGCGCATCCTGGAAAAGGCCGCCGAGGCCGGTGCCGACGCGGCGGGGTGGATCTTCCTCCGCCTGCCGCTCGAGATCCGCGACCTGTTCGAGGAATGGCTGCGCACCCATAAGCCCGACCGGGCGGAGCGGGTGCTGTCGCTCATCCGCCAGTCGCGCGACGGCACCTATTACCAATCGGCCTGGGGCAAGCGCATGACGGGGGAGGGGCCGATCGCGCAGATGATCGGCAACCGCTTCCGCATCGCCGCCCGCCGCTTCGGCATGGAGCCGCGCGACCTGGCGCTCGACACCTCCCTGTTCCGCCCGCCGCCCCGCAAGGGCGACCAGCTGGCACTGCTGTAGGCCCCGCTCAGCGCGGCGCCAGGCCGCGCAGGAAGGCGAGCGCCTCCTCCTTCACGTCGCCCGGCGCCGAGCTGCCGTCGGGCTGGCCGCACAGCAGCAGGCGGGCGGCGTGCTGCTTGCCGTTGGGCGTGTCCGGCCCGAAGGAGCCCTGGGCGAACAGGCAGGGCACGGCCCCCTGGTAGAGCGCCCAGTTGATGCCGTCGGCATAGCCGTCGCTGGCGCGCTGCAGGGTGCCGTCGCTGTTGCGCGCCACCACGGCGTCGGCGGCGGGCAGGAAGGCGTCGTGGGGGAAGGGCTTGAAGGCGGCCTCGCCGGGCAGGCTCTCGATGACCATGAAGCCGCGGCCGAGGTCCACCTGTTCCACCGTGCGGCCGTCGGGCAGGGCGGTGGCCTCCAGGCGGGCGACGCGCAGGGTTTCCGTCTCCGGCAGGACGTAGTGGCTGGTCTGCGCCGCCGCCGACAGCTCCGCCGGCGCCGGCGCCGGCGCCGTGTCGAGCGCCACCGGGGTCGCCGGGGCGGCCGCCGGCGCGGCCTCGCCGCCACCGTCGCCGCCGAGCCCGAGGGTGGTGCAGGCGGCCAGGGCGCCGGTGGCCAGGAGCAGCGGTAGCAGTCGCATCATCGTCGGGGTTCCCTCTCGATCCGAGGGCATTGTAACCGGCGGCGGCGGCGACACAAGACGGGCGCGCGCGGACCCGCAACCCCGTTCCCAGGCGCATCCACATCCGCTAAGGTGCCGGCCATGGAAGCCGCGCACGCCCATACCGACGTCACCGCCATCGCCGTCACCGCGCTCATCGCCATGGGCTGCGGCCTGATCCTGCATCGCCTGAAGCAGCCGGCCATCGTCGGCTACATCGTGGCGGGCGTGATCCTCGGCCCGTCCGTCCTCGGCCTCGTGCAGGACCGTGACAGCATCAGCCTGCTCGCCGAGCTGGGCGTGCTGATGCTGCTGTTCATCATCGGCCTCGAACTGTCGGTGCGGAAGTTCATGGCGGTGTGGAAGCAGGCGCTGGTCACCACCCTGATCCAGGTGGGCGGCAGCGTCGGCGTCATGCTGGTGATGCACGAGGTGGCGGGCTGGAGCCTCGGCATGTCGGTGCTGCTCGGCTTCGCGGTGGCTCTGTCGTCCACCGCCGTGGTCATCAAGCTGCTGCAGCAGACCGGCGAGATGGAAACCCCCGCCGGCCGCCTGACCGTCGGCATCCTCATCGCCCAGGACATGGCGGTGGTGCCCATGATGCTCGCCATCGCCATGCTGCACCGGCCCGACGAGGTGACCTACATGGACGGCGCGCGCATCGCCGCCGCCGTGCTGATCCTGGTCGGGCTCATCTGGTTGCTCCTGCGGCGCGAGGTGAAGCTGCCCTTCGCCGCCACCGTCGCCGAGCACACCGACCTCGCGCCGCTGGCCGCCTTCGCCCTGTGCTTCGGCGGCGCGGCGGCCTCGGGCCTCATCGGCCTGTCGGCGGGCTACGGCGCCTTCCTGGCCGGCCTGCTGCTCGGCAATTCGTCCATCGCCCGGCGCATGGAGCACGCGGCGCAGCCCATCCAGGCGCTGCTGCTCATGGTGTTCTTCCTGTCGGTCGGGCTGCTGCTCGACGTCGGTTTCGTGTGGGAGAACCTGGGCGCCGTGCTGGTGGTGCTGCTGTGGGTGACGGTGTTCAAGACGGCGCTCAACCTGGGCGCCCTGCGCCTGCTGCGCACGCCCTGGCCGCAGGCCTTCCTGGCCGGCGTGGCGCTGGCGCAGATCGGAGAGTTCTCGTTCCTGCTGTCGAGCCAGGGCCGGTCGCTCGGCCTGCTGGGCGCGCGGGAGGAACAGTTCGTCGTCGCCGTCACCGTGCTCAGCCTGATGTTCTCGCCGCTGTGGCTCGCCAGCATGCGCCGCCTGGGCACGGTGGGGCGGCGGCGCTTCAGCGGCCTCGGCGACCTGCTCGTCACCGTCTATGGGCACGAGGCGCGGCAGGTGCGCTGGGCGTCGCACTTCGCCCTCAGCCGTATCCGCGGCGAGGCGCCGCCCCTGCCGCCGCCGCCGCGTCCCGAGCCGCCGGAGCCGGAGCCGGAGCCTGACCCGCCGGCTCTCGAACCGGACCCGGAGCCCGACCCGCAGCTGGCCGCCCCGGCCGAAGGAGCGTCCGAGGTGGCGCCTGACGCCGGACCCGAACCGGAAAGCCCGGCGGACCCGACGCCGCCGGAGCCGGAGCCGCGCCGCGATGCCTGACTTCATGCTGGAATGGGCCGAGACGGGCACCGTCTGCGGCATCGACGAGGCCGGGCGCGGCCCGCTCGCCGGGCCGGTGGTGGCGGCCGCCGTCATCCTCGACCGCGACGCCCTGCCGAAGTCGCTGGTGGCCGGCCTCAACGACAGCAAGCAACTGACCGAGAAGCGCCGCGAGGCCCTGTTCGCCGAGCTGCACGCCTGCGGTGCCGCCCGCATCGGCGTCGGCGAGGCCTCGGTCGCCGAGATCGACACCCACAACATCCTGCGCGCCACCTACATGGCCATGGACCGCGCCTGCCATGCGCTCGGCTGCGCCGTCGACGTGGCGCTGGTGGACGGCAACCGGGCGCCACCGCTCAGCCTGGGCTGCGCCGTGCGCACGGTGGTCGGCGGCGACGGCCTCAGCCTGTCCATCGCCGCCGCCTCCATCGTCGCCAAGGTCACCCGCGACCGCGCCATGACGGCCCTCGCGGCGGCCTTTCCGGGCTATGGGTGGGAGCGCAACGCGGGCTACGGCACCGCCGAGCATCGTGCCGCCATGCGCGAGTTCGGGGTGACCATTCACCACCGCAGGTCGTTCGCGCCGGTGCGCGAGCTGCTGCCGGAGTGCGAATTCCCCACACTGTGGCAAAACTGACACATTCCCAATATCGTGGAGTCGTGCGACTCCATCGGTCACAAGATGCTGTGCCTTGGGTGCTGCCGAGTCGCGCTTCAGACGTCACTTCCGGTCATTCCCATAAGTGGCTGAGTCAAGCCGATTCTTGACCGGAGTCGCGGCATCGGCGAACCATCGTGTCACCCCGAAGGACACGAGACGCCATGACCAGCACCCTGAAGACCAACCGCATCTACGAAGGCGACTGCATCGCCATCCTCGAAAGCCTGCCGGAAAAGTCGGTGGACATGATCTTCGCCGACCCGCCGTACAACCTGCAGCTCGGCGGGGACCTGACGCGGCCGGACAACTCGCGGGTCGACGGGGTGGACGACGCCTGGGACAAGTTCGCCAGCTTCGAGGCCTATGACGCCTTCAGCCGCCGCTGGCTGACCGCCGCGCGCCGGGTGCTGAAGGACGACGGCACGCTGTGGGTCATCGGCAGCTACCACAACATCTACCGCGTCGGCGCCATGCTCCAGGACATGGGCTTCTGGATGCTGAACGACGTGGTGTGGCGCAAGACCAACCCCATGCCCAACTTCCGCGGCCGGCGCTTCACCAACGCGCACGAGACGCTGCTCTGGGTCTCCAAGCACGAAGACAGCAAGTACACCTTCAACTACGAAGCCCTGAAGGAACTGAACGAGGGCATCCAGATGCGCTCCGACTGGACCCTGCCGCTGTGCACCGGCTCGGAGCGCCTGAAGGACGCCGACGGCCACAAGGTCCACCCGACCCAGAAGCCGGAAGCGCTGCTCTATCGCGTGCTACTGTCGTCGACCAAGCCGGGCGACGTGGTGCTCGACCCGTTCTTCGGCACCGGCACCACCGGCGCCGTCGCCAAGAAGCTCGGCCGCAAGTGGATCGGCATCGAGCGCGACAAGGCCTACATCGAGGCCGCCCGCGCCCGCATCGCGGCGGTGGAGGAGGTGAAGGACCTGTCGCTGCTGGCGACGCCGTCCAAGCGCAGCGAACCGCGCGTGCCCTTCGGCACCGTCATCGAGCGCGGCCTGCTGAAGGCGGGCGACGTGCTCTACGATCCGCGCGGCCGGGCGGTGGCGCGCGTAAAGGCCGACGGCACCATCATCGCCGAGGAACACAAGGGCTCCATCCACAAGGTGGGCGCCGCCATCCAGAACGCGCCGTCGTGCAACGGCTGGACCTTCTGGCACTTCAAGGCGGGCGACCAGATGGTGTCCATCGACGTGCTGCGCCAGAAGCTGCGCGGCGAAATGGCCGGCGCCGGCCTCAACTGACGCAGGCGACCCTGGCGGCCGCCCCGGGGGGAGGTCAGGCCGCCAGTTCCTCCGCCGCCTCGTTCGGCAAACCGGGGGTCGGTGCCGGCGAGGCGGCGGGGGCTTTGCGATGGGTCAGCTCGAACAGGCCCATCATCAGCCCCGCCAGCAGCAGCGGCACCAGATTGTAGGTCAGGCGGTAGAGCAGGGCGGCGCCGATCACCTGCTCGGGCGGCATGCCCGGCAACATGACCAGGATGGCGCCCTCGAACACGCCCAGGCCGCCGGGCACGTGGCTGGCGATGCCGGCCATGAGGGCGGTGGTGTAGAGCCCGAGGTAGAGGATCACGTTGAGGTCGGCGTGCTCGGGCAGGAAGGTGTAGAGCACGAGCCCGGCGCAGGCGACGTCACCCATGGCGAGCAGGCCCTGCAACGGCAGCATCCAGCGCCGCGGCGGATCGAGCCGTAGGCCCGGCAGGGGCAGCGGCCGGCGCACCAGGAAGGTCCACACGGCGGCGACCGCCACCACGGCGATGCCGGCCAGCGCCAGCAGGTGCATCATCTCGACGGGCAGGGTGGTGATGGCGGCGGCCTGGCGGGGGCTCCACAGCAGGGCGACGATCATCCACAGCACGGCGCCGAGGCCGAAGCTGCCGCCGGTGAACACCATGATGCGGGCGATGGCGCCGGGGCTCACCCGCGCGCCCGGCCGATTGTGGGAATACATACGGTAGCGAATGGCGCCGCCGGTCACTGCGCCGAAGCCGACGTTGTGGCTGACGGCCTGGCTGACGAAGCTGGCGGCGAAGACCTTGTACCACGGCTGCCGGGCGCCGACCCAGCGCATGGCCATCATGTCGACCAGGCAGAGGCAGGTGTGGCTGAGGATGGAGAAGCCGAGGCCGAGCCAGACCGCCGTCGCCGGTACCCGGCCGGCGGCGGCCAGGATCTCGCTCAGGGTCACTTGCGACAGGGCGCGGTGGACGACGAAGACGGCGGCGGCGAGGATGCCGATCGCGAAGGCGACGCCGGCCCAGTGCAGGGCCTGCCGCAAAAACCGATTTCGATCATGCATGACGGTGCCCGCGTCCCCCAACGCCGCCCGCAGGCGGCTCGCGGGGCTCTTCCGGCCGCCGCGAGTCGGGACTATAGCGCCGCCGGGCTGCGGCGGCACCTTAAACTTCGGTCAGGCGGGGCAGGGCCGGGCGGCCGGCGCGGGCGTGCCGCCCACCACGTCGCGCGCCAGGTTGTCGGCCAAGCGGGTGAGCAGGTAGAGGGCGGCCTGCCGCGCCATGGGGTCGAGGCCGTTGGTCGCCACCGTGTCGATGCGGTCGAGCGCCGCCGTCAGCGCCGGGCGCAGCGGTTCGGCCTCGGCGGTGGCGGAGAGGTGGCCGTTGGCGGAGACGCTCACCAGGCCTTCCGCCGCCAGTTGGCCGATGGCGGCGTCGCGGGCATCGGCGGGGAGGCACCCGGCCGGGGCCGGCAGGGCGTCGGCCCGCAGGCTGGCGTGGTCGAGGACGGCGCTGAGGATCATGGCCTGCTCGCCGGTCAGGCCGAGGCGACCCACCCGCCGCTCGAACGCCTGGGCGGCGAGCCGGGCGACGGTGAAGACCTGACTGGCATGCGACGTGGTCAAGGCGGACAGAATGCCGGACATCGGACGAATTCCACTTGTGGATCGTGCCCGCGACCGCCGCCCCCGCTGCGTCCGCCGGCCGGATCCTGTGCCGAAGCTCGTCGGATCCGCCGCACCCCGTACCCTTTCGGGAACTCGGCACTCTTAACGATTTGGCAATGAACTATCAACCCACGATTTCGCTGCAATGCAAACCATGGCGGAGATTCCCACGGGGTGTTGCACGCCTGCCACGCGAGCGTCCATGGTAGCAGCGCCCATTGCTCACCGCCGCGAGGATCCGATGTCCGCTTCGTTCTGGGACGACAAGTTCGCCGGCCGAGACTACGTCTACGGCACCGAGCCCAACGCCTTCCTGGTGTCACAGCGCCACCGGCTGGAGCGCGGCATGGAGGTGCTGGCCGTCGCCGACGGCGAGGGGCGCAACGGCGTCTGGCTGGCCGGGGAGGGCCTGCGGGTGACGTCGGTGGACGGCTCGCCCGTGGCCGTGCAGAAGGCGCTCAAGCTGGCGCTCGACCGCCGGGTGAACATCCGCGCCCAGGTGGCCGACCTGACGGACTGGGTGTGGCCGGTCGGCACCTTCGACGCCGTCGCCGCCATCTACATCCACTTCGGCCCCGATCTGCGCCGCACCATGCACCATTCCATGTACGCCGCCCTCAAGCCTGGCGGCCTGCTGCTCATGGAGGTCTTCCACCCCGACCAGCTGGGCCGCGGCTCGGGCGGGCCGCCGGTGCGCGAGATGCTCTACGACGCCGCGACGCTGGAAGAGGATTTCCGCGGCATGGAGTTCCTGCTGCTCGAGGAGGTGGAGACCGAGCTGGCCGAGGGCCTGCTGCACCGCGGCCCCGCCTCCGTCACCCGCCTCGTCGCCCGCCGCCCCGCCTGAAGGAGCCTGCCGCCGCCATGACCCGCACCATCTTCACCCGCCTCATCGAGGGCGAGCTGCCCTGCGCCAAGGTCTACGAGGACGACCTGACCTTCGCCTTCATGGACGCCGGCCAGGTGAACCCCGGCCACGTGCTGGTCGCCCTCAAGCGCCCGGCCGAGACCCTGCTCGACATGACCGAGGACGAGGCCGCCGCCCTGTTCCGCACCGTCCACAAGGTGGCGAAGGCGGTGCAGGCGGCTTTCGCGCCGGAGGGGGTGACGGTGCTGCAGGCCAACCGGGCGGCCGGCTGGCAGACGGTGCCGCACGTCCACGTCCACGTGCTCCCGCGCCGCGCCGGCGACGGGGTGGAGCTGGGCTGGCCGCGCAAGGACCCGCCCATGGAGGATCTGCTGGCGCTGGCGGCGAAACTGCAGGTTCACTGATCGGTCATCGGATTGTGCATTGCACAATGACCGCCGCACCCCCAGTGTGAGGAGAGAGGAAACCACTCGTGCCGCAACGACCGTAAAGGCTGCGCACATTCGCACCTCGACCAGGAGCCGCCGCATGAGTCCCTCTTCCGCCCCCATCGCCGTGATCGGCGCCGGCATGGCCGGTCTCGCCTGCGCCCGGGCGCTGGCCGACGAAGGCCTGTCGGTGGTGATCTTCGACAAGGGCCGCGGCATCGGCGGTCGTCTCGCCACCCGCCGCCGCGACGGCGGGCTCGCCTTCGACCACGGCGCCCAGTACGCCACGGCGCGCGATCCCGCCTTCCGCGCCATGCTTGAAGCCGCCGCCGGCCACGGCACCGCCGCCGACTGGCCGGCGGCCTGGGCCATGCTGGGGGAGGAAGGCGTCACCCGCACCGGCGCCGCCGAACCCCGCTGGGTCGGCGTGCCGGGCATGAGCGGCCTCGTGCGGGAATTGGCGGAGGGGCTCGCCGTCCACTGCGGCACCCGCATCGAGCGTCTCACCCGCGACGACCGCGGCGCCTGGACCCTGCGCGCCGCCGACGGCACCGCCTACGGTCCGTTCCGCCGCGTCGTGCTGGCGGTGCCGGCGCCCCAGGCGGCGGAGCTGCTGGGCAATCTGGCGGCGGGCTTTCCCGCACTGGCCGCGGCGCGCTACGCCCCCTGCTGGGCCGTCCTGGCCGCGTGGGAGGATGCGCTCGCCCTGCCGTTCGATGCCGCCCGGCTGGAGGCCGACCCCGTGCTCGGCATGGCCGCCCGCACCGGCACCAAGCCGGGCCGGCCGGAGGGGCCCGACTGCTGGGTGCTGCACGCGACGCCCGAGTGGTCGCGCAGCCACCTGGAGGCGGCGGCGTCCGACGTGGCGGCGGCCCTGCTCGACCGCTTCCTGGCGCTGACGGGCGTGGCGGAGCATGTCGTCCACCTGGAGGCGCATCGCTGGCGCTATGCCCTGGTGGAGCGGCCGGCGGGGGCGGCGTTCCTGCACGATGCGGCGCTCGGCCTCGCCCTGTGCGGCGACTGGTGCCTCGGCCCGCGCATCGAGCTGGCGTTCCTCAGCGGCTACCATCTGGCGGCCGCGCTGCTGGAGGATCTGGTGGCGGTCGGGTGAGCGGATAAGCGAAAGGGCCGCTCCCTGGCGGAAGCGGCCCTTCGTCGATACTTCACCGGCGCGACCGCGCCGCGCGGCCCCTGCCGCGGGAGCCAAGCGCGCAACGCGCGCGCCCGGCGCCTGAGGGCCCTGGAGTGACCGACTTCGATCACTCCAGAAACACCTCCACCATCAGTGATGCTGGATGATCTGGCTGAGGAACTGCTTGGTCCGCTCTTCCTTGGGATTGGCGAACAGTTCCTTCGGCGTGTTCATCTCGACGATCTGGCCGTCGGCCATGAACACCACCGTGTCGGCCACCGAGCGGGCGAAGCCCATTTCGTGGGTGACGCAGACCATGGTCATGCCTTCCTGCGCCAGCTCGGTCATGACGTCGAGCACTTCCTTGATCATCTCGGGGTCGAGCGCCGAGGTCGGCTCGTCGAACAGCATGATCGAGGGCTTCATGCACAAGGACCGGGCGATGGCGACGCGCTGCTGCTGGCCGCCGGACAGCTGGCCCGGGTACTTGTTCGCCTGCTCGGGGATCTTGACGCGGCCGAGGTAGTACATGGCCGTTTCGATCGCTTCCTTGCGCGGCGTCTTCTTCACCCAGATGGGGCCGAGGATCAGGTTCTCCAGCACCGTCAGGTGGGGGAACAGGTTGAAGCTCTGGAACACCATGCCGACGTCCTTGCGGATCGCCTCGATGGCCTTGACGTCGTTGGTCAGGGTCACGTCGTTGACGACGATGTCGCCCTTCTGGTGCTCTTCCAGGCGGTTGATGCAGCGGATCATGGTCGACTTGCCCGACCCCGAGGGGCCGCAGACCACGACGCGCTCGCCCTTGCGGACGTTCAGGTTGATGTCGCGCAGCACGTGGAACTGGCCGTACCACTTGTTCACGCCCTGCAACTTGATCACCACCTCCTCGCCGGGCGCCGGGGTATTCGGCGCGTCGTCGGAGGGTTCCACGGTGGTGCGGGTGGGTTCGGTACCGTTGGTCATCGGCGGGTTCCCGTGTTCAGGCGGCGCTCCAGATACTGGCTGTAGCGCGACATGAAGAAGGCGAAGCAGAAGTAGAGGGCGGCGGCGAAGATGTAGCTCTCCGCATAGAACTGGCGCCACTCCGGATCGGCGAGCGCGGTCTTGGCGGTGGTCAGCAGGTCGTAGAGACCGATGATGATGACCAGCGACGTGTCCTTGAAGGTCGAGATGAACTGGTTGACCAGCGGCGGGATCACGATGCGCAGCGCCTGCGGCAGGATGATGAGCCGCGTCTTCTGCCAGTAGTTCAGTCCCAGGCTGTCGGCCGCCTCGTACTGCCCCTGCGGCAGCGACTGCAGGCCGCCGCGGATCGCCTCGGCGAGATAGGCCGAGGTGAACAGCGTGATGCCGGCGACGGCGCGCAGCAGCTTGTCGACGGTCACCCCTTCCGGCATGAACAGCGGGAACATGATGGAGGCCATGAACAGCACCGAGATGAGCGGCACGCCGCGGATCAGCTCGATGAAGGTCACGCAGACCGTCTTGATGGCCGGCAGGTCCGACCGCCGCCCCAGCGCCAGCAGCACCGCCAGCGGCATGGCCGCCACGATGCCGACGACGGACAGGATCAGCGTCAGCGGCACGCCGCCCCACTGGCTGTTCTCCACGTAGGTCAGGCCGAAGACGCCGCCCCACATGAGGATACCGCAGACCGTCAGGCCGACGGCCCAGGCCGCCAGCAGGCCCTTGTTCCAGAACCCCGGCCAGCAGCTGCCGGCGATGAGGCCGATGAACAGCACCACGGCGACCATGGGGCGCCACTGCTCGCCGAAGGGATAGAGGCCGAACAGGATGAAGCGGTGCTTCTGCTCCACGAAGGCCCAGCAGGCGCCGGCGCCTTCCACCTTGCAGGCGTCGGCGGTGTCCGACGACCACACGGCGCTGAGCAGCGCCCAGTCCACCACGGGCGGGATCGCCAGCCACAGCAGGTAGAGGCAGAGCAGCGTCAGGATGGTGTTGGGGATGGAGCTGAACAGGTGCTTGCGCGTCCAGCCCAGCAGGTCCCACGTGCGGGTGGGCGGATGGCCGGCGGTCGGCTCGTCCGGTTCCTCCGTGTGGGTGTAGGCGGGGTTGCGGAGTTCGCGTTCGTCGGTGCGCATCACTTGCGTCCCCCGCGCAGGGCGATATGGCCGTTGTACCAGTTCATGAAGGCGGAAATAGACAGGCTGACCGTCAGGTACACGGCCATGATGATGGCCACGCCCTCGACCGCCTGGCCGGTCTGGTTGATGCTCGTGTTGGCGGTCGCCACCAGGTCGGGATAGCCGATGGCGATGGCGAGCGAGCTGTTCTTGGTCAGGTTCAGGTACTGGCTGGTCAGCGGCGGAATGATGACGCGCAGCGCCTGCGGCAGCAGCACGAGGCGCATGACCAGCCCGCGCCGCAGGCCGATGGCGACGGCCGCCTCGGTCTGGCCGTAGGGCACCGCCAGGATGCCGCCGCGCACGATCTCGGCGATGAAGGCCGCGGTATAGAGCGTCAGGCCGACCAGCAGGGCCGCGAACTCGGGCGTCACCCGGGCGCCGCCGCGGAAGTTGAAGCCCGTCAGCTCCGGCACGTCGATGGCGGTCGGCGCCCCGGCGACGGCCCACAGGGCCAGCGGCAGGCCGATGAACAGCGCCACGGCGGGGCCGATCACGTTCGGCCGGCGGCCCGTCTCGCCCTGGATGCGGCCGGCGCGCCGGTTCAGCCACCAGGTGGCGACGGCGGCGAGCGCCAGGCCGACCAGGGCCAGCGTCCAGCCCGTCTCCCACACCGGATAGGGGAAGCGGAAGCCGCGGTTGGACAGGAAGAAGCCTTCCAGCGGCTGCAGCGCGTCGCGCGGGTGCGGCAGGGCCGTCTGGATCAGCGCGTACCAGAAGAACAGCTGCAGCAGCAGCGGAATGTTGCGCAGGCCTTCGACGTAGACCGACGCGAACTTCGCCACCAGCCAGTTGTTCGACAGCCGCGCGATGCCGACGATGGTGCCGAGCAGCGTCGCCAGCACGATGCCGATGACGCTGACCTTCAGCGTGTTCATCAGGCCCGCCAGCAGCACGCGGCCGTAGGTATCGGCGGGCGTGTAGCCGATGACGGACTCCGAGATGTCGAAGCCCGCCTCGCGTTCGAGGAACCCGAAGCCGGTGGCGATGTCGCGCGCCGCCAGGTTGGTGAGGGTGTTGTTCACCAGATAGGCGGCGATCGCGACGACCGCGCCGATGGTGAGGATCTGGTAGAGCACGGCACGGACGCGCGTGTCGTTGAGGAACGACCCGCTGCGGCCGCCCGCGGTGCTGCCCGTCCCGCGGGATGAGTTCTGTTCAGCCATGAACCTTCACGACCCGTAAAAAGGCCGATCGCCGGCGCCCTTTCCCACAAGGGCGCCGGCGACCGTGCGACGACTACTCGATCAGCGGGCCGGCGGGGCGTACATCAGGCCGCCGTCGGTCCACAGGGCGTTCAGGCCGCGCTCGAGCTTCAGCGGGCTGTCCTTGCCGACGTTGCGCTCGAAGGACTCGCCGTAGTTGCCGACCTGCTTGACGATGTTGTAGGCCCACTCTTCCGGCAGGCCGAGGGCGGCGCCCATGCCCGGCGTCACGCCCAGCAGGCGCTTGGTGTTCGGGTTGTCGGACCCCTTCTTCTCGTCGACGTTGGCCGAGGTGATGCCCTGCTCTTCGGCGTCGATCATGGCGTAGATCGACCACTTCACGACGTCGAACCACTGGTCGTCACCGTGACGCACGGCCGGGGTCAGCGGCTCCTTGGAGATCAGCTCCGGCAGGATGACGTGATCGTCGGGGTTCGGCAGGTCGTTGGCGCGGATGGCGGCCAGCTGGGAGGCGTCGGAGGTGATGGCGTCGCAGCGGCCGGAGGCGTAGGCGGCGTTGACCTCTTCGAAGGCCTCGATGGTCAGCGGGTTGAGCTTCATGTTGTTGGCGCGGAAGTAGTCGGCCATGTTCAGCTCGGTGGTGGTGCCGGTCTGCACGCAGACGGTGGCGCCGTCCAGTTCCTTCGCCGAATTCACGCCGAGCGACTTCGGCACCATGAAGCCCTGACCGTCGTAGTAGTTCACGGCGGTGAAGTTCAGGCCGTTGGAGGTGTCGCGGGTCAGCGTCCAGGTGGTGTTGCGCGACAGGATGTCGACTTCACCGGCCTGCAGGGCGGCGAGGCGCTGCTGGGCGGACAGCGGGACGTACTTCACCTTCTTGGCGTCGCCGAACACGGCGGCGGCCACGGCGCGGCAGACGTCGATGTCGAGGCCCGACCAGTTGCCCTGGGCGTCCGGCGCACCGAAGCCGGCGAGGCCGGTGTGCACGCCGCAGACCACTTCGCCGCGCTGCTTGACGGCGTCGAAGGTCGTGCCGGCCTGGGCGGAACCGGCGGTGGCGCCGACGGCGAGGGCGGCCATGGCGGCGGCGGTAAACAGGTTTTTCATCAAATGCCTCCCGTTGAAACGGCAAAAGGAAAAGTTTGTTTCGGCAGGGCCCGGCGCAGCGGCCTGTCGTCGGGCGGTTCCGCCTCGAAAGCTTGTTTCGGGACGGATGGTAGCCGATCCAAAGACGACTGAAAAGCTCGTGTTTCGTTCGAGTGAAACCCGCTTCATTTGGTTCATCTGATGGATGCCCACAGGGAAGGCCCTTGGGCTTGAAGGAAAAATCTCCGAGCTGACTTTAGCCCTAGTTGCTTTCCGTGAGTCGGTTCCATAGGCTGAACGCGGACGCAGCACGGCTGCGTGCTGCCGAGGAGTGGGGGCGTTTCGAGCGAGCCGGGCGCGGTGCGGCGAATGGTTTGCGGTTTACCGATTCGTCACCTCTGGTCGATACTCTGGTGCCGTCCCGCGGGGCGGCGGGCGCGGTGTGATCCGCGTCGGCGCCGCATGGCACGCGGGTGGGGGAAGGGGAACCGGCCGGCCGCCGGCTCTCCACAGGTCGGAAGTGGTGGATGAGCGTACTTTTCAAGGCGCTTGAGAAGGCGGCGCGTCAGAACGCCGAAGCGCAGGAGCCCGAGCCGGCAGACGCCGGCGGCGGGGCCTACGGTGCTGCGCCCCTGGGCGCCGTTCCGCCGACGCGACGGCGGAACGGCCTGCGCACCGCCGTGCGCCTTCTCGGCCTCGTCTTCGTGTCGCTGACCGGCGCCTTGGTGGCCGCCCTGCTGGTGTTCGGCGACGACGTCCAGCTCCTGCTCGCCGACGCCTTCGACCCGACGCCTGCGCCCGTCTTCGCGCCCGCCCCGCCGCCGACGGTGGCACCTGCCCCCGAACCCGAAGCCGCCGCACAACACCCCGCCGCACCGGCCGCCGTGCCGGCGCCCGAGCCCCTTGCGCCGACCGCGCCGCCCGAAGTCGCGCAGGCGTCGGCGGTGGAGGCCGCACCGGCGCCTGCCGTCGAGGTCGCTGCGGCGCCGCCACCGGAAGCCGATCCCGCCCCGGCCGTCGAGGCCGCGCTGGCTCCATCCGCCGAGCCGACGCCTGCACCGGCCGCCGAAGCCGCTGCCGGTCCCGCGGAACCCGCCGCCGAAGCCGCTGCCGCACCGGCCGAGCCTGCCGCGGCCGATCCCGAGGACGACATCGCCCTGCTGATGAAGGAAGGCGCCGCCCGCCGGGCCGCCGCCGACGGCCGTGCCGTGCCGGCCGATGCCGGTCCCGTCGTGCCCGCCGTGGCGCCGGCCTCGGCGGTGACGGCGCCGGAGCCGCCCGAACGGGTGTCGGTGGAGGATGCCCTGGCGGCCGATCAGGGGCGGCGTGATGCCGCCGCCGTGTCGGCGCCCATCACCGTCGGCCGCGATCCCGGCGCCAGCGGCGTCGGCGGCGTCAGCGTCTCGGTGATGCCGCGCGACACCCAGGCGAGCCTGGCCGAAGCCTATACGGATCTGGTGCGCGGCAACTACGGCGCCGCGCTGCAGACCTATACCGCCATCGCCGAGCGCGATCCGCGGGAGGTGGCGGCGCTGGCCGGCCGGGCCGCCGCGCTGCACAAGCTGCGCCGGGTGGACGAGGCGCAGGCGGCCTACGAGCGGGTGCTGGCCCTGCAGCCCGACAACCGCGAGGCGCTGGCCAACATGATCACCCTGATCGGCGACAGTGCCCCGCGCGATGCCGTCCGCCGGCTGGAGGCGCTGCAGGCGCAGGCGCCCGACTTCAGCCCGGTGCCCGCCCAGCTCGGCATGCTCTATGCCCGCCTCGGCGACGTCGACCGGGCGGCCGCGGCCCTGCGGCGGGCCATCGGCCTGTCGCCCGACAACGCCCTCTACCATTACAATCTCGCCGTGGTGACCGATCGCGCCGGTCGCCGCGCCGATGCGCTGCGCGCCTATCAGCAGGTGCTGCAACTCATCGAGGCGGGCGCCGGCGGCGGCATCGACCCGCAGCCCGTGCGCCAGCGCGTCGCTTTCCTGCGTGCGAGGTCCTGACCATGCCCTACCTCGCCCACTTCGCCCTCGCGACGCATCCTTTCGGCCTGACGCCGAACACGGAGCAGTATTTCCCGACGGCGAACAACACCCACATCCTGCAGTCGCTGCAATACGCCGCGGCCAAGCGGGGCGGCATCCTGAAGGTCGTCGGCGACGTCGGCACCGGCAAGACCATGCTGTGCCGCCTGCTGCTGCGGGCGCTGATGGACAACCCGGAAACCCGCGGCGGCGTCGCTTACCTCAACGCTCCGCAGGCCGACGGCGAATGGCTGCTGGCGGCGCTGTGCATCGAGTTCGGGCTGGCCGGCTCCGGCAACCGGGCGGAACTGATGCACCGCCTGAACGAGTTCCTGGTGGCCGCCCACGCCGAGGGCCGCACCTGCATCGTCGTGGTCGACGAGGCCCAGGCCCTGGGGGCGGAAGGGCTCGAGACCATCCGCCTGCTCTCCAACCTGGAGACCGAGACGGCGAAGCTGCTGCAGATCGTGCTGTTCGGCCAGCCGGAGGTGGACGCCCTGCTGGCCCGCCCCGACCTGCGCCAGATCAACCAGCGCATCGCCTTCGCCTTCAACACCCAGCCGCTGAGCGCGCCCGAGGTCGGCGCTTATGTGCAGCACCGCATCCGCTGCTCCCGCCTGCCGGGGGTGGAGTTCCCGGTGTTCACGCCGCAGGCGCTGGCCCTGCTGGCGCGCGCCAGCCGCGGGGTGCCGCGCGTCGTCAACATCCTGGCCGACAAGGCGCTGCTCATCGCGTACGGCGAAAGCGCCATGCCGGTCACCGACGCCCACGTCGGCCGCGCCATCGAGGACAGCCGCGCCATCGTCGGCGACGTCCCGAAGGTGCGCGGCGTGTGGGGCCGTCGCCTGCTGTGGGGCAGCATCGCCGTGGAGGCGGCCGTCATCGCCGGCGTGCTGATCTACAACCCCGACCTGCCGCGCCGGGCCCTGGACATGCTGACCGGCGAGGCCGAAGTAGCGCAGCCGGAGCCCGCCGTCCTGGCCCCGCCGCCACCTGCACCCGCCGCGCCCGCGCCCGCACCGGCGCCCGCTGCCGTGGCCCCGGCGCCTGCGGTCGCGCCCGCTCCGCCGCCCGCCCCGGCGCCCGCCGCCCCGCCGCGGCCGGTTCCGGCCGCCGTACCGGCCGCCGCGCCCGAGGCGACCGCACCGCCCGCCGTGGCGGAGGATCCGGGGCCGCGCGTCGCCGTCTCGCCGCCGGTGGTGCCGGCGCCGCAGCCGACGCCCGTGGCCGTGCCGGCTGCCGTCCCGGCTTCCGAGCCCGCTCCGACGCCCGTCGCCCAGCCCGGTCCGCCGCCGGCCCCGGCGCCTGCGGTGCCGCCGGTGGTGCCGTCGTCCCTGGCGCCGCGTCCGGCCCCGGCGCCCGAACCCGTGGCGCCCGCCGCGCCGCGGACCGAGACCGCCGCCGCGCCGATGGCCGCCACGCCTCCGACCCCTGTCCGCACGCCGGTGGCCGAGCCGGTGCGCCTGGCCCCGGTGCCCGACGCCAAGCCCAAGCCGCCCGCCGCCCCGGCGCCGGTGGTCCGCGCGGCGGTATCGGCGCCGGCCGCCGCCACGGCCCCTGCCGCCGCGCCCGCGCCCGTGCCCGCCGCACCGGCCGCTCCCGCTCCCGCTCCCGCAGCCGAGGCTGCCGCCGCGCCGCCGTCCGCCGGTGTTCTCGCCGGCGACGCGACGGTGGTGGGGCGGCGCATGCCCGACGGGTCGTGGCGATGGGAATAGAGGACTTTCTGCTCGCCGCCCTGCTGGGCCTGATCGGCGGCTCCTTCGCCAGCGCGGTGTCCTACCGCCTGCCGCGGGGCCTGCCCATCGGCGCCGCACGGTCGGCCTGCACCAGTTGCGGCGCGCCGCTCGGTCCGCTCGATCTGGTGCCGGTGCTGAGCTGGACGCTGCGGCGCGGCCGCTGCGGGCACTGCGGCGCGTCGGTGTCGTGGCGCTATCCGCTCATCGAGGTGGCGACGGCGGCGGCCTTCGTGCTGGTGCTGTGGGCGGAGGAAGGCCACTGGCTGCCGGCGGCGCTGCTCATGGTCATCGCCGTCATCCTGATGACGGCGGCGGTGATCGACCTGGAATTCGGCATCCTGCCCGACAAGCTGCACATCGCGGCGGCGCCCTTCGCCCTGGCCTACCGCTGGCTGCTGGACGGCACGCCGTGGCCGGCGCTGATCGGCGCGGCGGCGGGCTATGCGGCGGGGCTCGCGCTGCTCTACGGGTTCAAGCTGGTGACCGGGCGCGAAGGGCTCGGGCGCGGCGACGTGAAGTTCCTGGCGGTGGCCGGTCTGCTGCTGCAGCCGGAGCAATGGGTCGCCTTCCCGCTCATCGCCGGCGTCGCCGGCGTGGTGACGGGCCTGCTGTGGCGGGCCAGCGGGCGGGGCGTCGAGTTTCCGTTCGGGCCGGCGCTGATCGGCGCCCTGTTCGTGTGCCTGCTGCTGCCGGGCAACACGCTCGGGGCGCTCGGCAATTGAGTGCGGATGTGAGGTCGAGTTGGTGAGGGATGCGATGGCCGCCGGCCATGGTCTAGTGCGAGGGGGATCGGGTATGGGTGTGGTTTCGGGCGCCGTGCGGCGCTCCCTGCTGCTCGGGGTGGCCGGCGTGACGCTGCTGCTGGCGTCCTGCGGCGGTGCCCACGACCAGGCGGGCGGCCTGACCAAGGAAGACTACGAGGCCCTGAAGGCCCGCCGTCCGGCCGCCGACGCGCGCCCTGTGGAAGAGCCGCCGATCCCCGCCCTGCAGCCCATCCTGGCCGCGCCGCAGCCGCCGTCGCTGGCCGACAGCCGCCGCGTCACCATCCAGGCGACCGAGCCGACGCCGGTGCGCGACCTGCTCATCGAGATCGCCCGCAAGGCCGACCTCGACCTCGAACTGGACCCGCGCATCGAGGGCGGCGTCATCATCACCGCGCGCGACCGGCCCATCAAGGACGTGGTGGAGCGCATCGCCGACCTCGCCGCCCTGCGCTACGAGTTCGCCGACAACCGCCTGCGGGTGGAACTGGACGAGCCCTACCTGGAAAGCTACCGGGTGGATGTTCTTGCCCAGCGCCGTCAGACGGAGACGGAAATCGCCTCTTCGACGGACGTGTTTTCCTCGGTCGGGCAAACCACGACCACCGGCAGCAACCTTTCGTCGGTGAGCGTGACGACCACGGCGGACGCTGATGTGTGGGCCGAAATCAGCAGCAACCTCGAAACAATCATAAGCCAAGCCGGCGGCGTACCGCGGACGGTCAGCGTCACAGGCCAAGCCCGTTCGAGTGCCGCAGAGGCTGCGTCGGGAGGCACCGGGGGCACGAATGCGACGTCCGGCGGCACGGACGCCGGGGCAGCGCCCACTGCCGCCAATCCCGCTAGTGCCGCCGTCTCGGGCTCTTCCACCTCTTCGGCAGGAACGGGAGCCCCCGGGGCCTCTCCGCAGCCTGGAGATACACAAATCCAGGCGGCGCTGGCGGCCGGCGCCACCGGATCGCAGTCGACAGCAGGTAACGGGCAGGCATCAAGCGCGTCTGCCGAGTCAGAATCTGAAGACAACGGCCACTACTTCATCGTGAACCGCCAAGCCGGGATCGTGAGCGTCTACACGACAGGGAGGCAGCACGTCAGAATCCGGAAGTATCTCGAATCCGTTCAGAGGAACTCGCAGGCCCAGGTTCTCATCGAAGCCAAGATCGTCGAGGTGACCTTAAAGGATGAATATCGGGCCGGCATCGACTGGCGAGCGGCGCTGACGACGAATTACGGGGTCTTGGGTGCCAGCAGCCTGCTCTCGGGGCGCGGTCTGAACGAGCTCGGAAACATCGTGGCGCCGGAAACCATCAGCCCCGTTTCGACGATCAGCGGTCGTGGATCCGTAGGCGATGTCAATTTCGAAGGGGTCATCGATCTGGTCGATGAGTTCGGAACGGCTCGAACCTTGTCCAACCCCCGGCTCACTGTGTTGAACAACCAGAATGCCGTTCTGAAGGTGGCCGAGAACGAGGTCTATTTCACCATCCGGGTGGAGCGGGAGCAGAACGACGACGGTCCCGACACGGTCACCTACCAGTCCGAGTTGAGAACGGTTCCGGTTGGCCTCGTGCTTACGGTGCAGCCGAGCATCAATCTCGACTCTCGCGAAGTCGCGATGAGTCTTCGGCCGACTGTGTCTAGAATCGTCGACCGGGTGTCGGATCCCGGTGTCGAGCTGCAGGCCGCCACGGTGAACGCTACCGTGCGCTCGTTGGTGCCGGTGGTGGAAGTGCGCGAAATGGACAGCATGGTCACGCTTCACAGCGGCGATGTGCTGGTCCTCGGCGGCTTGATGCAGGAGCGTACTGCTAATCGCGACTACGGAACGCCGGGGCTGAAGGATGTGCCGTTGCTCGGCATGCCGTTCCGGCGTGAGCAGAAGGACACGCAGGTGGTCGAGCTGGTCATCTTCCTGCGTGCCACCATCGTCAACGGCCGCGACAGCGTCCATCCGGCCGACGTGGAGCTCTACAACAAGTTCACCCCCGACCCGCGGCCGATCGCCTTCTGATCGGCCGGACGGACGGGACAGTGCAAGGGAAACGGTGAGGGATCATGCGGCTCACGCTCGGTGAGACCCCGGGGCAGGGCGAGACGCTGACCACTGCGGCGGAGACCGGGCCGGCGGTGCCGGCGCCGGCGCGCCCGGTGCGGCTCGCACTCGGTGACGCGCCGGGGGCGGGGGAAGCGGCCCCGCCGCCGCCCGCCGAGGTGCCGGCGCCGCCGCGGACCCCGGCGCTCGACCTCGGCACGCCGCAGGAGATCGCCGCCGCCGCTCCGCCCGTCGCTCCGGCCCCGCCGCCGAAGCCGGCCGCGGTGGCGCTCGACCTCGGGGCGCCGGAGGAATCGAAGCCCGTTCCGTCGCCGCCGGCCCTTCCGGCCCAGGCTCGCCTGCCGGAGCCCGAGGCGCCGCCGCCCGCCGCGCCGCCGCCGTCGCCGGCAAAGCCCGCCGGCGCGCTGCCGCCGCTGGAAGCCCTGCCGCCGGCACCCGCGGCTCCGACTGCCGCCAAGCCCGCCTCGGCCCCGCCGCGCGGCCTGCCGCCGCTGCCCGATCTGCCCGCCGCGCCCGCCGCCGCCGCTCCCAGGGCCACGCCGCCGGCCGCCGGCCGTCCCGCCGGTGGTCTGCCGCCGCTCGCGGCGGTGCCGCCCGTCGCACCGCCGCCTCCGCCGCCGGTCCAGGCCGCCGCGCCCGTGCCTCCGCCGCCGCCCACCGCGCCGGTGCCCCCGGTCGTGGCCGCTCCGCCGCCTCCGCCTCCGCCTCCGCCCGAACCTCTTCCGCGCCCGCCGGCCGCACCGCCGGCTGCCGACGGGCCGACGGGCCGGCCGCCCGTGCGCCTCGGCGACAAGCTGGTGGAGCGCGGCCTCATCTCCAAGGACCAGCTGCAGGTCGCCCTGCAGGAGAAGAAGCGCAGCCCCAAGATGATGGGCGAGCTGCTGGTCGACCTCGGCTTCATCACGGAACAGGCGCTCGCCGCCGTGCTGGCCGAGGACTCGGGCTTCGAGCGCTTCGACCCGGCCGGCACCATGGTGGACCCCGAGCTTCTGAAGCTCATCCCCAAGGAAGTCGCCAACCGCTACCGCGTCTTCCCGGTGACCATGCAGGACAAGGCCGTCCGCATGGCCATGGCCGACATCTACGACGTCATGGCGCTCGACCAGATCAAGCGCCACCTGCCGGCCGACGCCGAGATCCAGCCGCTGGTGTGTTCCGACACGGAAATCCAGCAGGCCATCGACCAGTACTACGGTCACGAGCTGTCCATCGACGGCGTGCTGCGCGAGCTGGAGAAGCTGCGCGACGGCGACGTGGACGCCTCGGCGCTGGACGACACCACCGGCGGCTACACCCACCCGGTGGTGCGCCTCGTCAACGCCATCCTGCTCGACGCGGTGAAGAGCAAGGCGTCGGACATCCACTTCGAGCCGGAAGGCAACTTCCTGCGCGTGCGCTATCGCATCGACGGCATGATGATGCAGATCCGCACCATCCATAAGCAGCACTGGGGCGCCTTCAGCCACCGCATGAAGATCATGTCGGGCATGAACATCGCCGACCGCCTGAACCCGCAGGACGGCCGCTTCTCGCTCGCCATGGCCAACAAGCGCATCGACTTCCGCGTCAGCTCGCTGCCGACGGTGCACGGCGAAAACCTGGTGCTGCGCATCCTCGACAAGTCCAGCGCCCAGGTGAAGCTGACCGAACTCGGCTATTCCGAGCACAACTTCGACATGCTCACCAAGATGGTGCGGCGGCCGGAAGGCATCATCATCGTCACCGGCCCGACCGGCTCGGGCAAGACGACGACGCTCTACGCCATCATGAACTACATCAACTCGCTCGATCTCAACATCATGACCCTGGAAGACCCGGTCGAGTTCGAGCTGAGCCTGATCCGCCAGAGCCAGATCCGCGAAGGCAGCCAGATGACCTTCGCCGACGGCATCCGCTCGCTCATGCGCCAGGACCCGGACGTCATCCTGGTCGGCGAGGTGCGCGACGCCGATACCGCCAGCATGGCCCTGCGCGCCGCCATGACCGGCCACCAGGTCTACACCACCCTGCACACCAACGACGCCGCCGGCGCCATCCCCCGCCTGCAGGATCTGGGCATGCGGCCGAGCCTGATGTCGGGCAACGTCATCGGCGTCGTCGCCCAGCGCCTGGGCCGCAAGCTGTGCGACGCCTGCAAGCAGCCGGCGCCGGCGACCGAGCGGGAATGCCGCATCCTCGGCGTCGACCCGGCCCGGCCGCCGGTGATCCACCAGCCCAAGGGCTGCGAGAAGTGCCGCGGCACCGGCTACAAGGGCCGCATCGCCGTGTCGGAGATCCTGCCGTTCAACGACACCATCGACGAGATGATCATCGCCGACGCCCCCCTGTCGCGCATCCGCGAGCGGGCGCGGGACTACGGCTTCGTCCCCATGGTCGACGACGGCATCGGCAAGGTGCTCGCCGGGGTGATGAGCATCGAAGGCCTCATGAAAGCGGTGAACATCACCGACAGGTTGTAGCGCCATGCCGCTGTACGCCTACCGCGCCATCAACGAGAAGGGCCGCTCCGTCCGCGGGCAGATCAACTCGGTCAACGAGACCGAGCTGTTCCAGCAACTGCACGAGCTGGGCCTGGAACTGGTGGACGCCACTACGGTCACCGAGCGCAAGTGGGCGCTCGCCCTGTCGGGCCGGGTGAAGACGCGCGACCTGATCCAGACCTGCCTGCACCTGGAGCAGCTGTCGGCCGCCGGCGTGCCGCTCATCGACGCCCTGGCCGACCTGCGCGAGTCCACCGACCAGCCGCGCCTGCGCAACATCATCGCCGAGATCTACCGCGACGTGTCCGACGGCGCGCCCTTGTCGGAGGCCTTCGGCAAGCACCCCAAGGTGTTCGGCCCGGTGTTCACCGCCCTGCTGGCGGCCGGCGAGGAAAGCGGCAACATCACCGAAAGCTTCAGCCAGCTGGTCAAGCACCTGAAGTGGACCGACGCGGTCAACGCCAAGGTGAAGAAGGCGATCCGCTATCCGGCCTTCATCCTGGCCATGATCACCTTCCTGTTCGCCTTCATGATGGGCTACGTGGTGCCGCAGGTGGTGGGCTTCCTCAAGAGCCAGGGCAACGAGCTGGCCATGCTCACCCAGTCGCTCATCGCCACGTCGGACTTCGTGCAGGATCGCTGGTACGTGATGATCGGACTGCCGATCGTGCTGTTCGTCGGCATCCGCGTCGGCATGAAGGTGTCCTACGGCTTCGCCTACAAGGTCGACCAGGTGATGCTGGTGGTGCCGACCCTCGGTCCCACCATCCGCAAGATCTCGCTGTCGCGCTTCGCCCACTTCTTCGCCGTCATGTTCAATTCCGGCGTGCCCATCCTGCAGTGCCTGGAAACGGCGCAGCGCGTGGTGGTCAACCGCTGCCTGACGGAAGCCATGTCGGTGGTGCGCGAGCGGGTGCAGACCGGCGAGGCCCTGTCGGCGGCGCTCAAGCAGTCCGGCCAGTTCCCGAGCCTGGTGACCCGCATGGTGCGCATCGGCGAGGAGAGCGGCAATCTGTCGGGCACGCTGGAAAACGTCACCGACTTCTACGACCGCGACGTCGACGACACCGTCGACAAGCTCATCGCCATGGCGGAACCCGCCCTGACGGTGGTGGCGGGCCTGATGATGGCGTGGATCGTCGCCGGCGTGCTCGGCCCCATCTACGACAGTTTCGACAAGATCGGCGTGTGAGGTCCGGCAAGATGGCGTCCTTCGACCTCTCCTCCCTGCTCACCCTGCGCCTCGGGCGCCGCCGCCGCTACGTGCTGACGGTGGGCGAGGAATGCGCGGTGCTGACGCTGGTGGGCGGCTCGCGCGTGGAGAACGCCTGGATCGTCGCCGCCGACCCCGAGGAGGGCATCGCCGAGGTCAAGGCGGTGCTCGACCGCGACCGCAAGACGCCGGTCGCCTTCCTGGCCGACACCTTCGAGCAGATCTACCGCGAGGAGGCGGTGCCCAAGGTCGGGCGGTTCGACCAGGCCAAGGTGATGCGCCGCCATGCCGCCTCGGCGGTGCCGGCCGACATGTGGCAGGGGGCGCTGCCGCAGGGCCAGGATCCGCGCGGCGCCAAGCTGTTCTACCTGTTCTGCGGCCTGCCCGGCACGCCGCGCCTGGACGCCTGGATGACGTGGTACCAGGGCCTGCCCAACCCGCAGGACGGCTTCCACCTGCTGCCGCTGGAAAGCCTGGCGCTGATGAACGCCCTGTTCGCCGGCGAGGCCAAGGCGCAGGGCGGCGTGCGCTGGCGCATCATGACCACCATGAACATCTCGGGCGGCCTGCGCCAGATCGTCGCCAAGCAGGGTCGCATGATGCTGACCCGCCTGACGCCGGCGCCGCCCGACGACATGGACGCCCGCGAGGCCGCCGCCGCCATGGCGCGCGACTTCCGCCAGACGCTCACCTACGTCAAGCGCATGGGCTACCGCGAGGGCGACGCCCTCGACCTCGCCTTCATCGTCGACCCGGAACTGGCCGAGGAACTGCGGCAGGTGCCGTGGGAGGCGCAGTCCATGCTCGCCACCACGCCGCACGAGGTCGGCCAGCGCCTCGGCCTCGGCAGCGTCGGCAAGCCGGAGCAGCCCTTCGGCGACGTGCTGCACGCCGCCTGGTTCGGCCGGGCGCCGCGGCCGGCGCTGAAGCTCGCCCGCCGCTCCGCCAACCCGCGGCAGGACCTCGCCCGCCAGCTGGAGCCCCTGGCGCCGCTGGGCGCGGTGCTGGCGACGGCCGGCGTGCTGACCGGCATGTGGCTGACCGGCGAGGCCCTGTGGCAGACCCACCAGGAGATCGAGCGCGCCACGGCGAGCCTCGAACGCGCCCGCGGCCGGCTGGAAACCACCCGCGCCGAGCACGCCGCGCTGCCCTACAACCCCGCCGTCATGCGCGAGACCATGGCGCTGGCGGCGCAATTGCGGCGCGGCGAGGCGGACCTGCCGCCATTTCTGCGCGCCATCGACCAGGGCCTGAAGAACCGCGCCCACGCCACCGTGCTGGAGCTGCGCAACGGCGCCCTGCTGCTGCCCGAGCCCGGCCAGCCGGTGCCGCCGGCCGCCGCGCCGCAGCCTGGCGTGCGCAGCAACCCGCCGCGCGGCGGCCTGTGGGCCGGGATGGAGCTGGAGCTGGCCGACGTCACCGACGCCAAGGCGGCGCTGGTGCTGTCGGAACGGCTGATGGAGGACCTGACGGCGGCGCTGCCCGATGCCAAGGTCATGCTCATCCGCCCGCCGGTGAACATCCTGCCCGACCAGACCATGACCACCACCGTGCGCCTGGAGCGCCCGGCCGAAGACCCTGCGGCACCCGGCGGCGCCCCGCCGCCGCCCGCGCCGGCCGCGGGCGCACCGGGGCAGGGCGGCGAGACCGGCCCCTATACCATGCGCATCGAGATCAGCCGGGGAGCGGCGCCATGAGCACCAACAAGACCCTCCTCGCCTTCAAGCGCCTGAAGCGGGCGACGCGCCTGTCCATCCTCATCGGCGGCGTCGTGCTGCTGTTCGGCGGAGCGCTCATCGTCGGCGGCGAGATGCTGCTCGACGAATGGCGCCTGCGGGCGGACCGCCTCAACGCCGAGATCCGCAGCGTCGACGCCGAGATCCGCACCCTGCGCGACGACATCCAGTACGTCGCCGACAACACCACCGCCTACGAGGCGGCGCTGGCCCGCGGCATGTTCGCCGAGCGCAACCGCCTGGCGGCGCAGGATTCGGTGAAGACCCTGCTGCTCGGCAACCGGCTGGAGGGCAGCATCAGCTTCCAGCCGCAGGTGCGCCAGGGGCCGGTGACCGTCGGCGGCCAGCCCTACGACGTGCTGCGCGAGCCGGTGGAGGTGCTGGCGACCGGCGTGCTCGATGCCGACATGCTGCAGTTCGCCCGCGACGTCGCCGGCGTGGTACCCGGCTTCCTGGTGTTCCAGGACGCGCGGCTGGAGCGCCGGGCGCTGACGCCCGAGGGCCTCACCCGCCTGTCCAACGGCATCCCGGAGCCGCTGGTGGGCGCCCGCCTGCTGTTCCAGTGGCGCAGCGCCGCGCCCTCCGCCGCCGGAGGGCAGGGATGATGCCGCGCCGCGTCGCCGCCGCCGTCCTGGCCCTCGCGGCCGCCGCCCTTCTGGTGGCCGCCGGTCCCGCCGTCGCCCAGGACGCGGCCCCGGCCCCGGCCGAACCCGCCGCCACGCCGGCCACCGAGCCGCCGGTCGACCCGGCGTCGCTGCCGGTGACGCTGATGTTCAGCCTGAAGGAGCGGGTGGCCATCGAGGCGGCCATGCGCGAAGGCGGCCTCGACCGCAGCGTCGGCGAGCCGGCGGCGCCCTTGCGGCCGTTCCTGCGCACGCCGCTCTACCTGTCGGGCATCCTGTGGAGCGCGCCGGGGGACTGGACGGTGTGGCTCAACGGCCGCGCCCTGCGGCCGGGCGACAGCGGCCTGCTCTACAGCATCGCCGAGGTGGACGCCCGCCGCGTCGTGCTGGCCGTCGCCTGGGGCGAGAACACCCGCCTCGTGCAGCTGGAACCCAACCAGACCTTCGTGCCCTCCACCGGGCAGGTGGTGGAAGGGCGGCCGTTCTGAGGCCGGCGGGGCCGCCGGTCCTGCCTCACGGCAGCGGCGTCAGGACGCCGGCGTTGTTGTTGGCCGACGACAGGCCGGTCGGCGTCTGGTCGCAGAGGTCGCCGACGGCCGGGCAGACGTCCAGCCGGTGGACGAAGGAACTGGTGTTGGTGTTTTCCGCCCGGAACTCGATGCGGTCGAAGGGCAGGTCGCCGACATTGACGCCGACGAAGTAGGAGCCCTGGCCGCCGCGGCTGCCGGAGTGCGGCGACAGGCGCACGCGGCCGACCAGGTTCGAGCCGGTGAAGAAGCTGACGACGTAGCGGTCCTGGCCGTTGAACAGCGACATCACGATGCGCGCCCGCGTGAAGTGGTCGTCGAAGGAAATGCCGAGCGTCTCGTTGCCGCCGATTTCCGCCGGGTTGCCGCCGTAGTGCGATTCCCACCACACGCCGATGCCGCGGTTGTCGATGCCGACGTTGCCGCCCAGCGTGTCGATGGTGCCGCCCTGGAACGACACGGCGTTCACGCCGCTGTTGTAGTTGTTCAGGCTGTTGGGCAGCGTCGGCAGGTAGGGCAGCAGGGAGTTGCGGGTGATGGGCACGGCGATGGCCTGCTGCGCCAGCACGGGCTGTTCCGTGGGCGTCGGCGTCGGGGCTGCGGCGTCCGGCGGTGGCGGCGTGCCCGGCCCCATGCCGGCGGCTTCCGCCAGTTGCAGGATGGTGCGCCAGCGGACGATGTCGTCGAAATTGCCGCGCGGCGGCGCCATCAGGGCGTTGTGCGGCACCCAGGCGACCGTGGGCGCGTTGGCGGCTTCCTCGGTCGTCGCATTGCCGTCGGCCGGCACCTGCTGGCCCTGGCTGTCGTAGGCGAGCGCGCCGTCGGCACCGTGGCTGATCAGCACATAGGCCGCGCCCGTGCCGGCCGTGCGGTCGGCGACGAAGGCGCCGGTGGCGGAGACGCGCAGCGAGATGCCCTTGTTGCGCAGGAACTCCTCGGTGGAGACGCCGGCGCCCTCGGGGCAACTGTCGGCATTGACGGAAGTATCGGTATTGGCCGCGACCGAGCTGTCGCAGTAGCGCATGTTGAGCGCGCCGTCCTTGACCAGGCTTTCCTTCACGTCCAGCGCGGCGGTTTCGTTGTCGTAGACGCGGTAGGTGATGAAGCGGCCGTAGCCGTCCAGCGCGTCGTCCATGGCGAGGCCGAGCGGCCGCCACGGCACCACGCCGCGCACCTGCTCGCCGATGCAGCGGTTGTTGGATTGCGGCCCCGACGACAGGCCGGTCGGCGGGCCGCCGGTGGAGTAGACCTGGGTCGGGCAGGGCAGGGCACCGTGGACGATGACGTGGTCGATCAGCGCCTGTTCGATGCGGTCGAGCCGCGCCTGGGTGTCGCGGTCGCGGTCGCCGCGGATGACGCTGCCGCCCCACTGCGACGCCCCGGCCAGGATCAGGCCGATGACCACCATGACGATGGCCGTCTCGAGCAGCGAGAAGCCGGCGGTGCGGCGGCGGCGGGGGGCGGGCGGAGCGGTCATGGCGTGTTGGGAACCGAAATGGCGGTGGCGGTGCAGGTGGTCATCCAGCCCGCATCGGCGGGCGGCAGGGCGAGGTCCAGCGCGCAGTCGGCCACGCCGTCGCCGCAGGCCCTCACCGAGCGCACGTAGAGGCTGGTGGCGGTGCCGAGCCCGTCGGCGCCGGCCGGCAGCGGCTCCACGTAGACGCTGTCGAACAGGATCGCCGGGTCGAGGTTCACCACGCTGCCGTAGCTGGCGTTGCAGCCCGTGACCTGGAACTCGGCCCGCTTGGCGTAGTTGCCGCCCTGGTAGACCACGACGCGCGCCCGCTCGGTATCCGACAGGCTGCCGAGCAGCAGGCGCGTCTTGCCGTAGAGGGCGTCGAAGTGGAAGCTCAACGCCTCTTCCGTGCCCGGCCCGTCGCGGTCGGCGGCGTTGGCGATGTTGTCGAGCGGCGGGATGTCCCACTCGCTGACGGCACCGCCGACGCCGCGCACCCCGAAGCCCTGCTGCCAGCGGCCGGTGGAGGGCGTGGTGACCAGCTCGCCGCGGTAGCTCAGGATCTCGAAGCCGAGGCTCGGCGCCGCCAGCCAGCTCATGCTGCTGTGGCCGACGTTGGACTGCGCGCCGGCGTCGTTCAGGATCGTCCAGTTGAGCGAGCTGCTGCCGCTGGTGCCGAAGCGGTCGTTGAAGATTTCCTGCGACTGCGCGCTGGTGACGGCGCTGCTTTCCGGGCGCGCCGGCCACTTGGGGAAGGACCCGGCGACGAAGTTGCGCAGGCGCGGGTTGGACCGTTCCGCCGGTTCGCCCGGCGAGCCCACGGTGAAGCCGACGCGCACCGCATCCCACGACGCGGGCGTCCAGTCGTACCCCATGGAGACGGTGCGGGTCGGCTTGGTGACGCAATAGGACGCGCGCTCGGCGTTGGCGTCTTCCGCGCCGAAGTTCTGCGTCAGGTCGTCGTAGCCGTCCTGCTTGGTCACGCCGGCCGGCCACACCCAGGACCGGACGTGGATCTGCCCCGTGGAGCAGGCGGTGGTGTCGTCCTCCACCTCCACACGCACCGAGGCCCACTGGTTGGTGCCGCGCTCCAGCCACAGGCGGTCGGCGGCGGCGCTGCTCTGGGGGACGACGCAGGCGGTGGAGCCGGCGTCGGGGCATTCGGCGTTGGCGGCGGTGTCGGCCCCGTCGTTGGGGTTGTGATAGACGTTGTCGATCACCACGGCGACGTGGTTGCGGTCGCTGGTCTCGGCGGCCTGCGGGTCGTAGAAGCTGCGGCCGGTGATGTTGCCGCGCGAGCGCCACACGTCCAGTTCCACGCCGAAGGGCATGACCTGCCGGAAGTCCGACGGGTTGCCGGTGAACTCGCCGGTTTCATACAGGTTCCGCATGCCGACGTTGCTGTGGTTCTGCGAGGCGAAGCCGAGATAGTCGCCTTCCTGGCCGCAGCGCTCGATACCGTAGTAGCCGTCGCGCCGAGTGGGCAGTTCCCACGGCAGCATGGCGAACACCAGCCCGTGCTTGCGGGTGCCGAGGGTGTCGTATTCGAACGCGATGTCGAAATAGGCGCGGACCACCGACTCCTTCAGCTTCAGGGCGTGCTGCGCCCACATGCAGGCGCGGTGGTCCTGGTTCTGCTGGCCGTTGTTGAGGGTGCGGGTGTCCTCGAAGGCGATGATGCCGGTGGCGGCGTCCACCTGCGGCAGATAGCCGCGCTGGGTGTAGTTGTTGGTGGCGGTCCAGCCGTCGAAGGCGCCCGTGGCGGCATTCACCGACTGCAGCGGCTTCGGCGAGAAGTCGATCATGCCGGCGATGGACGGGTTGCCGGGCGTCGCCGCGCCGCTGCCCGTCAGGAGTCCGGCGCGCTCCATCACCTCCTGCAGCGACAGCGTTTCCACGATGTCGTCGAAGTGCGCCGTCGCGGTCACCGGGTCGAGTTCGGCGCCGGCGGCGGTGCGGGTGGTGAAGGGCAGGTCGTAGTAGGTGGTGGGCGGCGTGGTCAGGTTGTCGGCCTCGCGACCGCCGGCCGGCGGGGCGCCGGTGGCGGCGCCGGCGGCGGTGATGCCGCCGCGGCCCGAAGGACCGGCGCTGACCAGCACGAAGGCGCCCGCCGGGCGGTCGCCGGTGACCAGCGGTCCGACGATCTGGTCGGCGGCGCCGCAAGGGGCGCTGTCGGTGCGGCAGACGGTCAAGCCGGTCGTGGTGCCGGTGGCGCCGTAGCGGGTCGACAGGGACTGAGTCGGGGTCGTGGCGGTGAAGTCGGGCTCCACCCGGTAGGCCAGCAGGTTGCCCCAGCGGTCGCCGGCGTCTTCCGGCCCGAGGCCGAGGGTGATCCACGGCACGACGCCGTTGGCCTGGCTGCCGGCGGCGGTGCAGGTGGTTTCCGCGACGCCGTCGGGCGAGGCGGTGGTGTCGGGGCAGGGCAGGCGGTTGTGGGTGGCGGCATAGGCCACCAGCGCATCGACCACGGCGCCCATGTCGTCGCGGGTGCGCGTCTGCATGCGTTGTTCCCGCTGCGCCGAGCCGAGCACCTGGTTGACCAGGATCAGCGCCCCGATGGCGCCGACCACCACCACCATGGCCAGCATGGTGAAGCCGGCTTCGCGGTTGTGGCGGGCAGGGGCGGCGGGGCGGCGGGGGCGCATGGCGGACAGCCTAACGGTCAGGGAGCGCGGGGGCCGAGGCGGGCGCGGGTCGCCACCTGCATGATCGTGGCGAAGCGGACGAGGTCGTCGAAGCTGCCGGGCTCGCCGTCGACATAGGCGTTGCCGGTGCCGGGGATGGCCGGGGCGGCGGCGGTGTTGCGCACCTCGCGCGCATCCGTCGGCGCGGTATTGACGGCGCCGGAGGCACTGATGGCGCCCCAGCCGTTTTCGCCGTGGCTGATCAGCACATAGGCGGCGCCGGTGAGTATCCCGGCGCGCGGGTCGGCGACGAGGTTGTCCGGGGTGCCGGTGGAGGTGTCGCGGTCGACGTAGAACCCGACGTTTTCCAGGCGGGCGGCGATGGCGCCGGCCGTCGACGGGTCGCAGCCGGCGAGGTTCATGCCTTCCGAGGCCGCCGGCGAGCGGACGGGCAGGCAGGTCGTGGCCGAGGTCGGCATGGCGGTCACGTCGACGCGATAGGTGATGAAGTTGCCCCACCCGTCGATGGCGCTTTCCTGCGACAGGCCGAGCACCGTCCAGGGCACCACGCCGCGCGCCTGGTTGGCATTGGTGCCGGTGCCGCAGGAGGCGACGGAGGTGCCGTTCATGCTTCGGTCCTCCTGCCCCGTGACGGCGGTGCCGTTCGCGGGGCAGGGGAGGCGGCGGAACTGCGAGGCATAGGTGACCAGCGCTTCCTGGATCGTCGCCAGCTTGACTTCCGTCTGCTGGATACGCCGGTTGCGCATGAAGTCCTGCGTGAAGTCGAAACTCATCGTGACGACGATGCCGATGATGACCAGCACGATCGCCATTTCGATGAGGGTGAAGCCGGACTGCGATGCAGTCCGGCTTCCATGCGGAGATGAGGCTATCTCACGAGAGAATGTCATTCCGCTTCCAGCGTTTAGTTGGCGAGAGCGCAAACAGTTGCGGTGTTGGTGCCGAAAGACGCCGTCGCCGTGGCCGTAACGGCAGTGCCAGCGGTTGCTTCGGTGGCGGCACGGATGTTGCCCGTGTTGGCGACGCCATCATCATACTTGGTGTCGGCGGCAGCGGCGGCCTCCGAAGGTACACCTTCGAAGCAGACGAGCGTGTCGTTAGCCGTGCCGAGGTTGGTGGCCGTGCCGGCCATCACGTTGCCAGCGAGGAAGGTGATGCTGTCGTTGAAGACATGCAAAGCGACGGCGTTGGTCGGAGTGTTGGCGCCAGGGGCGAGAGAAATTAGGCCGGCAATCCGCAGGCGGAGCGTCGCGGTAGCGCTGTCTGTATTGTTCGCCTCGCCGAAACGCTGGAGCGTATCGTTGAACGGATCAGCGCCGTACCGTTCTTCGTAGGCGGTGATGGCGTCCTGATAGGCCTGCACTTCCTGGATGAACTTCGTCGTCTTCGTGTTGTCGATCAGGTCCTTGCCCTTGATCACGCCGCCGACCAGCAGGCCGATGATGACCAGCACGATCGACAGTTCGATCAGGGTAAAGCCCTTCTGGGACGCATTGGCGTCGCCGCGGGGCGCGGTCTTGTCCATAGTCTTCACCATTCTCTCCTATTCCCTCACCGCCGGCGCGTCCGGCGCGGCGGCCCCCCAACAGGCGGGGAAAGTGCGGTTCATCGGGCGTGAATGCGCAATCGCGCCGCAGCCGATCCATCGGCTACGGCATACTCCTGATGCGATTCAACTTCCACATATTATAGATGACTTTTCCGTCAATTCGATCCACCCCCACGGCATATGCGATAGGTCATACCCGCCTGCGTCGGAGGGTGCGGCCTTGCTCATCCGCCCGCGAGGTCCAGGCAGAGCACCACCGCCCGCCGTCCGTCCGATGGTAGTATGCCGGTCCTTAACTGCCGGTTGACGGCGGCGGCCCCGGCGGCGGTTTCTGCATCGTCCGGCAGGCCGGCGCGCAGGGCGCCGGTGGCGGGGTCGCCGTCGTCCATGCGGGCGTCCAGCCGCAGGGCATCGGCCGCCGGCACGCTGGTCAGGCACAGCGCCGGGCCGAGGCCCATCAGCCCGTCGGCGAACAGGGTCAGCCCGCCGAAACGGTTGTGCGGCACGGGCGCGAAGGCGGCGGTGCGGTCTTCGTCCGGCTGCCACAGGCCGGCGCGGGCGAGGTCGGCCCAGGCGGCCACCGCCTCCGACCGCTCCGGCCGGGCGAGGTCGAGCGCCGGGCCGTCCCACCGGCCGTTGCCGCGCACCCCCGTCACCTCCGCCGCTGCCTCGCCGCCGGCGACGCCGCGGGGGTCGTCGCCGGGCAGGGCGCCGTGGCGGGTGCGGTAGAGCAGCACCAGGGTGCGCAGGGTTTCCAGGTCCTGGCGGGTGGTGAACTGGCGCGTCAGGTCCAGCATGTCGCGGCCGCTGATGCCCACCACCACGGCGAAGACGCCGAGCAGCAGCACCAGCACCACAGTCTGCGCCGCCGACCGCCCTCCGTCCGCCGCGGCCATGACGGCGGCGCCGCTAGAGCGTCAGGCGGGAGGTATCGACGCTGCCGAGGCCGGCGCCGTCGCCCATCCGCGCCTCGCGCATGGCGAGCTTCAGGTCGGTGGCGTTGTCGGCTTCGGCCATGGCCGTCTCCTCGTCGATGACGCCGTCCTTGAACAGGGCGAGCAGCGACTGGTCGAAGGTCAGCATGCCGTTGGCGGCGTTGTCGGCCATGACCTTCTTGATGTCCTTCACCTCGCCCTTGCGGATGAGGTCCTTCACCAGGCCCTGGTTGAGCAGGATCTCCAGCGCCGCCCGCCGCTTGCCGTCCACCGTGCGGACCAGGCGCTGCGACAGCAGGGCCTTCAGGTTCAGCGACAGGTTCAGCAGCACCTGGTTGTGCATGTCCTGCGGGAAGAAGCTGAGGATGCGGTCCAGCGCCTGATTGGCGTTGTTGGCGTGCAGGGTGGCGAGGCACAGGTGCCCCGTTTCGGCGATGTTGATGGCGTATTCCATGGTCACATGGTCGCGGATCTCGCCGAGCAGGATGAGGTCGGGCTTCTGGCGCAGGGCGTTCTTCAGGGCCGACTCGAAGGTGTGGGTGTCGCTGCCCACCTCGCGCTGGGTGACGATGCACTGGCCGTGCTCGTGCACGTATTCCACCGGGTCCTCGATGGTGATGATGTGCCCGGGGGCCGAGTGGTTGCGCTGGCCGATCATGGCCGCCAGCGTGGTCGACTTGCCCGAGCCGGTGCCGCCGACCATGATGACCAGCCCGCGCTTCTCGTTGGCGAGCGCATAGAGCTGGTCGGGCAGGTTCAACTGCTGGAGCGTCGGGATTTCCGTCGTGATCTTGCGGATCACCAGCCCCGGCAGGCCGCGCTGGCGGAAGATGTTGATGCGGAAGCGGCCGGTGCCCTCGATCATGTAGGCCATGTTGAACTCGCACTCGGCCTCGAAGGCGGCGCGCTGGGCGTCGGTCAGCAGCTCGTTCAGGATGCCTTGCACGTGGCCCAGCTGCAGCGGCTGGTCGATGAGCGGCTTGAAGCCCGACCCGCGCAGGATGGGCGGCGCGCCCACCGTGATGTAGAGGTCGGAGCCGTCGGGGCCGGACAGGTCGGTCAGCCAGGCGTGCAGGTAGTCGAGCATCATGGCGCGGCGCTCCCGGCCCTAGTTGAAGAACGACCGCAGGCCGCCGCGCTTGCCGCGCGGGGCGCCGGCCTCGGCGGCGGCGGGCTCGGGCTGCGGCTCGGCGGGCGCGGGCGGCGGCGGCGGGGCGGAGTGGCTCGGCGGCGGCGGGGGAGGCGGCGGCGGCGCGGCCGGGCGGCCGGCGGCGGCGGGCCGGGCCGGGGCGGCGGCGGCGGCCTGCTGCAACTGGTCGTCGCCCTTGGCGAAGGCCTCCATCTCTTTGGCGTCGACGATGCCCTGGTCCACCAGCTTCTGCACCGCGTCCTTCAGGGTCTGCATGCCGTAGCGCTGGCCGACCTGCATCATGGAATAGATCTGCGGCACCTTGTTCTCGCGGATCAGGTTGCGCACGGCGTCGGTGCCGATGAGGATGTCGTGCGCCGCGACGCGCCCGCCGCCCACCTTCTTCATGAGCTTCTGCGACACCACGGCCTGCAGCGAGCCGGCCAGCATGGCGCGGACCATCTCCTTGTCCTCGCCGGGGAAGACGTCGATGATGCGGTCCACGGTCTTGGCGGCGCTGCTGGTGTGCAGGGTGCCCATGACCAGGTGGCCCGTCTCGGCCGCCGTCAGGGCGAGGCTGATGGTCTCGTGATCGCGCATTTCGCCGACCAGGATGACGTCCGGGTCCTCGCGCAGCGCCGATTTCAGCGCGCGGGCGAAGGACTTGGTGTGCTTGCCGACCTCGCGGTGGTTGATGAGCGACATCTTGCTGTCGTGGACGAATTCCACCGGGTCCTCGATGGTCAGGATGTGCTTGTTCTGCGTCTCGTTGATGTGGTTGATCATGGCCGCGAGCGTCGTCGACTTGCCCGAGCCGGTCGGCCCGGTGACGAGCACGAGGCCCTTTTCCTTTTCCGCGAACTTCTTGAAGATCTCGGGCGCGTTCAACTGTTCCAGGCTCGGGACCTTGGTCGGGATGGTGCGGAACACCGCCGCCGCCCCGGTGATGGTGTTGAAGGCGTTGACGCGGAAGCGGCTCTCGCGGCCGAAGCTGATGGCGAAGTCGATTTCCTGCTCGCGCTCGTACTCCGCCCGCTGCTCCTCCGTCATGATGGAGGTGAGCATCTGCTTCACCGTGTCCTGCGACAGGGCGCCGGTCTTGATGGGCCGCAGGTCGCCCGACAGGCGCAGCATGGGCTCGCGCTGGGCGATGAGGTGGAGGTCGGAGCCGCCCTGCTGATGCGTGAAGGCCAGGAGATCGGTGATTTCCAGCTGCTGGTCGCTCATCGTCGTCCGCCGTTCTTCCGGGGTGTCATGGCCGCAGGCCCTGGCCGCGCAGCCAGACCAGACGGTCGCGCGCCGCATCCAGCGGCAGGGTCGCCTGCGCCACCGGGTTGCGGCCGTGGTTGCCGAGCAGCGCCTCGTAGGCGCGGATGGCGGCGCGCGGCCGGCCGAGCCGGTCCAGCGTCACCGCCGCGTTGTAGGCGAGCGCCGGGTCTTCCGGCGCCAGGGCGGCGGCGCGGGCGAACAGGGCGGCGGCCGTTTCGGCGTCGCCCGCGTCCAGCCGGCGGCGGGCCAGCGCATCGAGCAGCACGGGGTTGTCGGGGGCGCCGCGCACGGCGTCGGACAGCAGCACGTCGGCCTCGGCGAGGCCGAGCGGCAGGGTCAGGCGCACGAGGTTGCGGGCGGCCTGCTCGCTGCCCGGCTCGCGCCCCAGGTAGTCGCGCCAGACCGAGACGGCGGCGGTTGGCTCGCCCAGCCGTTCGTGCGCCGTGGCGAGGCCGGCCAGCGCCGTGCGGTCGTCGGGGTTGCGCTCCAGGATGCCGAGGTAGACCGTGCGGGCGGTGGTGCCGTCGCCGGCGGCCAGCGCGGCGGCGGCCTTGTGGTGCGGGCTGTCGCGGCGGTCGGCGGTGACGACGCGGCCGGCGGCGGTGCTGCTCTCGCCGGCGCCGTCGCCGCCCTGCCACAGGCGCACGACGCGGCGCAGGTAGGCCTCGCCGCGGGCGGGGTCGCCGGAATGGTAGCGCCGCACCGCCTCCGACCAGTCGCCGTGCTGATCGTAGAGCTGGCGCAGGTAGAGCGCGCCGTAGGACACGTTGGCGACCGGGTCGAGCGCCTCCGTCACCGTCTGGAAGCCGCCGGCGTGCCACGCCATGGACACCTGCATGCAGCCGATGTCCACCTGCCGGATGCCCTCGCGCAGGGCCTGGGCGGCGCGGGCGCGGGCGTCGTCGGAGGTGGGGTGGTAGCTGCCGGCGCCGGCGATGTTCAGCGTCCACGGCCAGGCGCGCAGGGCCTTGGCCGTGCCGTCCCAGCGGCCGCTTTCGGCCAGCATGATGGCGCGCAGCAGCCCGGCGGGGATTTCCAGCGCGCGTTCCTGGCGCTCCGCCTCGGCGAGGCAGCGTTCGCCGGTGGCGAGGGCCTCGGGGGCGGCGTCGGCGGGCACGTCGGGGGGCGGCAGGTCGTCGGGGTCTTCGAGCACGCCGAAGGCCGGGTCTTCGGTGGCGGCGGCCGCTGCGGGAGCGGCGGCGGCCGGGGCCGGCGTCGGCGCGGTCACCGGGGCCTGCTGGGCGACGGCGGCGGCCGGGGCGCAGACGAGCAGCACCGCAGCCGCCATGGCGGCGGCCCTGCACCCGCGCTTGACTTCCGTCGAGTCCGGCAACCCCGCGTCCCTCACTTTCCGCTCCCTTCTTGTACCGAAGGGGAAGCGGGTCCGTCCATCGATCCTTATGGAAATCGAAGGGCCTAGAGCGAAGGATAGAGGAAAAGGGTTACGAAAGGCTTGCGCGGCCGGCGCGCTTCGCCTTCACCGCCTGGCGATGCCAGCGGCGCAGGGTGGCGAGGTCGGTGCGGGCGGGCGGCGGCGGCGACAGGTCGGACGGGGCCTCCAGCAGGCGGCAGGGCGCCTGCGCCTCGCCCAGGTCCGACAGCACGGCGACGGCGCCGCCGAAGTCGTGGCCTTCGGAATAGGGCGTCACCGTCACCAGCACCGGCACGCCGGCCCCGACGGCGCTGGCGACGCCGATGGCGCTGTCCTCGATGGCGAGGCATTCCTCGGGCTGCAGCCGCAGTCGGGCGGCGGCGCGGCGATAGATGTCGGGGTGCGGCTTGCGGTAGGTGGCGTCCTCGTGCCCGAGGAAGGCGTGGAACCACTCCGGCGCCTGCGGGTCGAGGCAGCGCTCCAGCACGCGCCGGGCGATGGCCCGCCGGCTGGTGGTGGCGAGCGCGATGCGCAGGCGGGCGGCGCGCGCCTCGGCGACCAGGGCGCGGATGCCGGGGCGCAGGGGGATCTCGCCGGCCTCCAGGATCTCGCGGTAGAGGCGGTCCTTGGCGCCGTGCAGGCGATCGAGCAGCAGGGGCGCCTGTTCGCCCTTCAGCAGTTCGGGGCGGTTGGCGGCGAGCCAGGCGGTCAGGCGGTTGCGGCCGCCGGCGATCTCCAGCAGGCCCGACCACGTCGGGGCGTCCCAGCGCCACGGCACGCCTTCCTGCGTGAAGGCGCGGTTGAAGGCCTCGCGGTGGGCCTCCTCGGTCTCGGCGATGGTGCCGTCGAGGTCGAAGATGAGGGCCTTGAGGGTGGGCACGGGGCGCGCGGTCTCTCTGGTCGGGCGACCCGCCACCGGTCGCCGGATCCCCTTGATACCCGGAACCGTCCGCCGTGGCAAACGGGGGACGGCGGCGCCGTCACACCCAGACGCGCTTGCCGTGCAGATAGGCGCCGAGCTTGCGGTCTTCCTTGATGATGTGCTCGACCAGCCACGCCGCCAGGAAGTCGATGAGTTCCTGCTTCACCTCGTCGGTGGGCGTGCGGACGTACTTCTCCGCCATGATGAGCACCTGACGGGTGAGCGCGCGATGGATCTGCCGGTGGCGCTCGTAGTCCGGGTACCCGGCGCCCTTCATCACCAGCTCTTCGCGGGCGAAGTGGTCTTTCGTGTATTGCACCAGTTCCAGGATGATCTTGCCGACGACACGGTCGTTCTTGCGGCCGTCGATGGCGTCCTGCAGATCGTTCACGAACTGGATAAGCTTCTTGTGATCGCCGTCGATACCAGGATCGCCGACGCTCAGTGCGTCCCGCCACGCCAGAAGCGGCATGTCTTCCCCCTCACGGTCCAACGGGGTAAGCCCCACCACATTCTGTTTATGGCATTTTCGCGCCCTGACACCAAAGGGAAAACTTTCGACCGATGTTGTATCGACTTTCGGTAGGGTCGGCAGGGCGGTCACGCCCCGTCTGGTCAAGCCGGGGGTGAACGGCTAATGTCCCGCCATGTCGACGCTTTACGACCTCGCCTGGCCGCTGGTGCGGCGCCTCGATCCGGAAACCGCCCATCGTCTGGCCGTTGCGGCGCTCGCGCGCGGCCTGGTGCCGGCGGCCTCCGGCCCCGACGACTCGTGCCTGCGGACACGGGTGTGGGGGCTCGATTTTCCGAACCCGGTCGGGCTCGCCGCCGGCTTCGACAAGCACGCCCAGTGCCCCGACGCCCTCGGCCGGCTCGGCTTCGGCTTCGTCGAGGTGGGCGGCGTGACGCCCAAGCCGCAGCCCGGCAACCCGCGGCCGCGCGTCTTCCGGCTGGAGGAGGACGCCGCCGTCATCAACCGCTTCGGCCTCAACAGCGACGGCATGGAGGCGGTGGCCGAGCGTCTGGCCGCCCGCCGCCGCGCCGGCGGGCGCACGGTGGTCGGCGTCAACCTCGGCCGCAACAAGGAAACCGACGACCCGACCGCCGACTACGAGGTGCTGATCCGCCGCCTCGCGCCGGTGGCGGACTTCCTGACGCTCAACGTTTCCAGCCCCAACACGCCGGGCCTGCGCGCCTTGCAGGGCCGCGAGCCGCTGACCGACCTGCTGCGCCGCGCCAAGGCGGCCCTGCCGGCCACGGGCGCGCCGCCGCTGCTGCTGAAGATCGCGCCCGACCTGACGCCGGAGGACGAGGCCGACATCGCCGCCGTGGTCTGCGCCGAGGGGGTGGACGGCCTGATCGTCAGCAACACCACCATCGAGCGGCCCGAGTCGCTGCGCTCCGGCCACAAGGGCGAGACCGGCGGCTTGTCGGGCCGGCCGCTGTTCGTGCGCTCGACGGCGCTGCTCGGCCGCATGTGGCGGGCGACGGAGGGGCGCTTCCCCATCGTCGGGGTCGGCGGCATCGGCTCGGGCCGCGACGCCTATGCCAAGATCCGCGCCGGCGCCTCGCTGGTGCAGTTCTACACGGCGTTCATCTACGGCGGTCCGCCGCTGGTGCAGGCCATCAAGGCCGACCTCGCCGCCTGCCTGAAGGCGGACGGCTTCGCCTCGGTGGCCGACGCGGTCGGCGCCGATCACCGCTGACCGACGCAAGGAGACCATCCGCGCCATGGCGAAGATCGACCCGGAGAAGAAGGCCCTGCGCGACCAGGAAGGCCCGCTGCCGCTGGTGATGAACCGCGAGGCGGCGGAAAGCTACTACTGGGGCGACGGGCCGAACCGCAGCATGGGCTGGCGCCTGCTCGAGGGCAACGACCTGACGGTGATCGAGGAGGTCATGCCCCCCGGCGCCGCCGAGCAGCGCCACAGCCACACCTTCGCCCGCCAGTACTTCTATGTGCTGGAGGGCGAGGCGGTGATGGCGGTCGCCGACCGGACCTATGCGCTGAAGGCCGGCGACGGCATCCACGTGTCGCCCAAGCAGGCGCACCAGATCCGCAACGACTCGGCCGCCGAGGTGCGCTTCCTGGTCATCTCCGCCCCCCGCGCCAGCGGCGACCGCACGCCGCGCTGACGGATCCGGCGGGGTTTTCGTCGGCAATGGCCCTGACAGGGCCTGCCGCGATGCGGCATCATGGGCCTTCGTTCACAGGTAAACGGAGGTTCAGAACATGCGTCTTTCCGGCAAGGTCACCATCGTCACCGGCGCCTCGGCCGGCATCGGGCTCGCATGTGCCCGCCGCTTCGCCGCCGAGGGTGCCAAGGTGGTGCTCGCCGACGTCAACGAGGAACGCGGCGAGGCCGCCGCCGCCACCTTGCAGGACGAGGGCCGCGAGGCGCTGTTCGTGCGCTGCGACGTCGGCGCCAAGAAGGAGGTCGACGCGCTGATCGCCGACACCGTCGACGCCTACGGGCGGCTCGACGTCATGATCGCCAACGCCGGCATCGTCCACGCCGCCGACTTCCTCGACCTGGAGGAAGAGGATTTCGACCGCGTCCTGCGCATCAACCTGAAGGGCGTGTTCCTGTGCGGCCAGGCGGCGGCGCGCCAGATGGCGGCCCAGGGCGAGGGCGGGTCCATCATCACCATGTCGTCGGTGAATGCCGTCATGGCCATTCCGTCCATCACCCCCTACGTGGTGTCCAAGGGCGGCGTCAACCAGCTGACCAAGGTCATGGCGCTCGCGCTGGCCGACAAGGGCATCCGCGTCAACGCCATCGGTCCCGGCTCCATCATGACCGAGGTGCTGCAATCGGTGGCCGGCGACAAGGCCGCCATGCACAAGATCATGAGCCGCACGCCCATGGGCCGGGTCGGCGAGCCCGACGAGATCGCCTCGGTCGCCGTCTTCCTCGCCAGCGACGACGCCAGCTACGTCACCGGCCAGTGCATCTACGCCGACGGCGGGCGCCTCGCGCTCAACTACACAGTGCCGGTGAAGGGCTGACGCCCAGGCGGCGGCGGGGCAGGGGCGGCGGCGTCAGGCGTCGGCGTACAGCCCCGCCAGCACCGCCTCGGCATGGCGGCGCAGGTCGGCGACCTTGGCCGGGTCCATGCGCTCCAGCGAGCGGTGGATCATGGTCATGCGGGCGTTGCCGGCCAGCTGCGCGCGGGTGCGGGCGATGAAGTCCCAATAGAGCGCGTTGAACGGGCAGGCGTCCGGCCCCACCTGCCGCTTCGGCGTGAAGCGGCAGCGGCCGCAGTAGTCGGACATGCGCTCGATGTACTTGCCGCTGGCGGCATAGGGCTTGGAGCCGAGCAGGCCGCCATCGGCGAACAGCGCCATGCCGTGGGTATTGGGCAGCTGCGCCCATTCCACCGCATCGGCATAGACCATGAGGTACCACGCATTCACCGCCGCCGGATCGACCCCGGCCAGCAGGGCGAAGTTGCCCGTCACCATCAGGCGCTGTATGTGGTGGGCGTGGGCATGGTCGCGGGTTTCCGTCACCACCTGGCGCAGGCAGTTCATGTCCGTCTCGCCGGTCCAGTAGAACCGCGGCAGCGGCCGGTGCGCGCCCAGGGCGTTGCGCGCCGCATAGCCCGGCATGAAGGTCCAGTAGACGCCGCGCACGTATTCCCGCCACCCCAGGATCTGGCGGATGAACCCTTCCACGCTGTTGAGCGGCGCCGCGCCGGCCAGATAGGCCTCCTCCGCCCGCCGGCACACCGCCAACGGATCGAGCAGCCCGACGTTGAGCGCCGCCGAGATCAGCGAATGGTAGAGGAAGGGCTCGCCCTGCTTCATGGCGTCCTGGTAGCGGCCGAACAGCGGTAGCCGGTGTTCCAGGAAGTGGTCGAGCAGGGCTTCCGCATCGGCCCGCGTCACCGCCATGGCGAAGCCGTCGAGCCGCCCGAAGTGGCCGCCGAAACGCTCCGCCACCAGGGCCAGAACGTCGCGCGTGACGGCGTCGGGGGCGAAGGTCGGCGGGTCGGGCGGGATGAGACCCTTGGGCAGCGGCTCGCGGTTGTCGGCGTCGTAGTTCCACTGGCCGCCGACCGGCTCGCCGGCGCCGTCGAGCAGGATGCGGTGGCGGCGGCGCATCTCGCGATAGAAGTATTCCATGCGCAACTGCTTGCGCCCGCCGGCCCACCGCTGGAACTCGGCGATGGAGCACAGGAAACGGGTGTCGGGGCGGATCTCCACCGGCACGCCGAGGCGGTCCTGCCAGGTCTTCGCCGCCGCCAGCACCCGCCATTCCCCCGGCTCGGTCAGCACCACCCGCTCCGGGCGGTGGCGGGCGACGGCGTCGGCCAGGGACTCGCCGAAGGAGGGCAGGGCATCGGGCGCGTCGAGGCGGCGGTAGTCGACCCGCAGGCCGCCCGCTTCCAGCTCGGCCGCGAAGTGGCGCATGGCCGACAGGAAGAAGGCGATCTTGCGCTGGTGGTGCGGGACGTGGGTGCATTCCTCAACCGCCTCCACCATCAGCACCACGTCGCCCGCCGCATCGACGTCGGCGAGGGCGGACAGGTCGGGCGACAGCTGATCGCCGAACACCAGGCGGAGCGTTCGGCAGGCGGGGGCAGGGGTGGTCATGGCGGCGGGGTCGCTGTTGTTGTCGACAGTCGGCCGGGGTGGCCCTTTGCACGGCTCCCGCCGCGTGGTAGGCAGAAGGCAGGATCGGCCGTCTGTACGGCGGCATCTCCCCCGCGGTTCATCGGAAAGGCACCATGCGTCTGCAGCTTCGCACCTGGCCCGACGTCGAGGGCTACCTCGGCACGTCCACCGGCATCATCGTTCCCATCGGCTCCACCGAGCAGCACGGGCCGAGCGGCCTGATCGGCACCGACGCGCTCTGCGCGGAAGCCATCGCCATCGGCGCCGGCGAGCGTTTGGGGGCCATGGTCGGGCCGACCATCAACATCGGCATGGCGGTGCATCATATGGCCTTCGCGGGCAGCATGACCTACCGCCCGTCGACGCTGATCGCGGTCATCCGCGACTACGTCATGGCGCTGACGGCGCACGGCTTCCGCCGCTTCCTGTTCGTCAACGGCCATGGCGGCAACATCCCGACCCTGCAGTCGGCGTGGTACGAGATCCATGCCGAGCTGCGCCAGAGCGGCGATGCGGCGGCCGGCGCCGTGCGCTTCGGCGTGCAGAACTGGTGGTCGGGCGCGCAGGTGAAGGCCTATGCCGACGAGGCCTTCGGCGCCGCGGAAGGCAGCCACGCCACCTGCACCGAAATCAGCCTGATGCAGTTCCTCTACCCCGACCACGCGCCGGTTCTGGCCGCGCCGCTGGACCCGGCGGTGGCGCCGCACCACACCTTCCACGGTCCGGAACACTACCGCGCCGTCCATCCCGACGGCCGCATCGGCTCCGACCCGTCGCTGGCGAGCGCCGACCACGGCGGCCGCCTGTTCGACATCGCGGTGATGGAGGCGATGGCGGCCTACGAAAAGCTCACCACGGCGGAGTGACCCAGGGGCGCCGGCGCCGTCAGGCGCTGCGGGCGACCCGGCCGTCGGCGGCGGAACCGTGCACCACCGCGCGGTTCTTGCCGGCGGCCTTGGCGGCGTAGAGGGCCTCGTCGGCGCGTCGGCGCACGTCGTCGGGGTTCTCGCCGTCGTGCGGCCAGAAGGCGATGCCGATGGAGCAGCCGACGCGCGCCGTGCCGTCGCTCGTCTCGATGGGCTCGTTCAGGGCCTGGATGAGGCGTGCCGCCACCAGTTCCGCCTGATGCTCGGCGGCGGAGGCGGGCCCTTCCAGGATCAGCAGGAATTCGTCGCCGCCCAGGCGCACGACCACGTCGTTGCCGCGCAGCGATCCGCGCAGGCGCGCCGCCACTTCCTGCAGCAGCTCGTCGCCGGCGCCGTGGCCCATGGTGTCGTTGACCCGCTTGAAGCCGTCCAGGTCGAAGGCGAGGAAGGCCAGCCCGCGGCTCTCCCGTCGGCAGCGGGCCGTCGCCTCCGCCAGCCAGGTCTCAAGCCCGAGCCGGTTCGGCAGGCCGGTGAGCGGGTCGCTGTGGGCGCGATCCTCCATGTCCCGCAGGTCGCGGCGGCTGTCCAGGAGCGAGTCGAGCAGGGCGCGGAGCGACAGCGACAGGCTGGTGATCTCGTGCGCGCCGTCGATGCGCGGGATTTCTCGGCCGTCGCCCTTGCGGATGCCGTCGGCGGCCTCGGCGATGCGGCGCAGCGGCGCCGTCAGCGGCCCCACCGCGTACCAGCCGAGCACGGCGAAGGCCGCGGCGAAGCCGAGGCCGGCCAGGAAGATGTCGCGCTGCAGGGTGCGCACGGGCGCCAGGGCTTCCGCCACCGGCTGGCGCGCCACCACCCGCCAGCCGAGGCCGTCGTAGTCGTCATGGCCCATGCCGAGGGCGAAGCCGGTGAGGTAGTCCTCGCCGTCGGGCCAGGTCTCGATGATCCAGCCGTTGTCACCGCCGGCGGCCCGGCCGAGCGCCTGCAGGTCGAGGGTGTCGCCGCGCATCGCGTCGGGGCCGAGCAGCACCGTTCCCTCGACGCCGACGACGAAGAGCTGCACGCCGATGCGCTCGCGCAGCGGCACCATGAAGGTGCCTTCGATGCTTTCCGCCCAGCGCCAGCTCAGGTGCGCCGTGAGCACGCCCGAGTGGCCGCCGCCGACGGCGTCCACCGGCATGGCGATGTCGACGAACTGCACCGGGCGGCCGTCGGGGTCGGGCAGTTTGCTCGCCAGCAGCTTGGCGTCGTGCACGTCGCCGACGAAGAGGCCGTCCTTGCCCTGGCGGTAGACCGGGCGCTGCGAGATGTCCTGCCCCTCGAGCAGGCCGTCGCTGGCCGCCACCACCACGCCCTCGGGCGACAGGAAGCCGATCCACGAGAACAGCGGGATGGCGTCCTGCAGGCCGTCGACCAGTTGCCGCGCCTCGCCGGGGCGACCGGCCGGATCGCGCAGCGCCGGCAGGGTCGCGAAGGCGCGCAGTTCGCTGACGCGGGCCCACATGGTGCGGTCGAGCTTCTCCGCCATCTGGAAGGTGGTTTCGGACAGCGACTGCCCGATCTCGGCGGTCAGGCGTGTGCCGGCGAGACGTCCGACCCAGGCGGTCAGGATCGTCGTGAGGAGCACCATCAGCAGCGCGAGGGCTATTGCGGTCTGGGTGCGCAGGCTCCAGGACGTGATACGCATCCCGTCATCATGCCGCCGCATCCGAAAGTCGTAAATACAGAGAGGCAACCAGATGAACAAAAAGAAAGCGGCGTCCTCCCGGTAGGGCGGGAGGACGCCGAAGGTTTGCGCGGATCATCGCGCGGGGGGAGCCCTAGGGAGGTCTGTCAGGGCCTCGGGGTCAGACGATGCCGGCCTCGCGCAGCCGCGCCCGCTCGTCAGGCGACACGCCGAGGCCGTCCAGCACGGCGTCGGTGTCCTGGCCGAGGGTGGGCGGGGCGCGGTCGTAGGAAACCGGCGTCGCCGAGAACTTCATGGGGCTGGCCACCAGATCGACGTGGCCGGCCGTCGGGTGCGGCACGCTCACCTTCATGCCGCGATGGACCACCTGCGGGTCGGCGAAGACCTGGTCCAGGGTGTTGATGGGGCCGCAGGGCACGCCGGCCGCTTCCAGGCTGTCGAGCCAGAAGGCCGAGGGCTTGCCGCGGATGGTCTCCGACAGCAGCGGCACCAGGGTGTCGCGGTTCTGCACGCGGCCGCGGTTGGTGGTGTAGCGGGCGTCCTGCGCCAGTTCCGGGCGGCCGGCGACCTCGCAGAAGCGGGCGAACTGGCCGTCGTTGCCGACCGCGAGGATGATGTAGCCGTCGGCCGTCGGGAAGGCCTGGTAGGGCACGATGTTCGGGTGGGCGTTGCCGAGCCGCTTCGGGATCATGCCGCCGGCCAGGTAGTTCATGGCCTGGTTGGCGAGCGTCGCCACCTGGACGTCGAGCAGCGCCATGTCGATGTGCTGGCCCTCGCCGGTGCGCTCCTTGTGCGTCAGCGCCGCGAGGATGGCCGAGGTGGCGTACATGCCGGTGAAGATGTCGGTGATGGCGACGCCGACCTTCATGGGCTCGCCGCCGGGGGCGCCGTCGGGCGCGCCGGTCAGGCTCATGAGCCCGCCCATGCCCTGGATCATGAAGTCGTAGCCGGCGCGGTGGGCGTAAGGCCCGTCCTGGCCGAAGCCGGTGATGGAGCAATAGACCAGCGCCGGGTTCACCGCCTTCAGCGCGGCGTAGTCGAGGCCGTACTTCTTCAGACCGCCGACCTTGAAGTTCTCGATCACCACGTCGCACTCGGCGGCCAGCTTGCGCACCAGCTCCTGCCCCTCGGGACGGGTGAAGTCGATGGTCACGGAGCGCTTGCCGCGGTTGGCCGACAGGTAATAGGCGGCCTCGGAGGTGTCGTCGCCGGCCTCGTTCTTGAGGAACGGCGGGCCCCAGCCGCGGGTGTCGTCGCCGGCGCCGGGACGCTCCACCTTGACGACCTCGGCGCCCAGGTCGGCGAGCATCTGACCGGCCCAGGGTCCGGCGAGGACACGGCTCAGGTCGAGAACGCGGACGTGGGACAGCGGGCCGGTCATGGCGCGGGGATCTCCGGGACTGGCGGAAGGGGAGTAAACGCGGCGGGGCGACCCGTGGGAAGCCGGGCAGGGTTGGGCCGCCCCGCCGCGTTTCGCAGGCGCTTCTTCGGCGTTAGCCGGTGAAGGCCTGCAGTCCGGTCTGGGCGCGGCCCAGGATGAGGGCGTGGACGTCGTGCGTGCCCTCGTAGGTGTTCACGGTTTCCAGGTTGATCATGTGACGGATGACCTGGAACTCGAGGCTGATGCCGTTGCCGCCGTGCATGTCGCGGGCCATGCGGGCGATATCCAGCGCCTTGCCGCAGTTGTTGCGCTTGATGAGCGAGATCATCTCCGGCGCCCAGTTGCCCTCGTCGATCAGGCGGCCGACGCGCAGGCAGGCCTGCAGGCCGAGCGCGATTTCCGTCTGCATGTTGGCGAGCTTGAGCTGGATGATCTGGTTGTTGGCCAGCGGGCGGCCGAACTGCTTGCGGTCCAGCGTGTACTGGCGGGCGCGGTGCCAGCAGTCTTCCGCCGCACCCATGGTGCCCCAGGCGATGCCGTAACGGGCCTTGTTGAGGCAGCCGAACGGGCCGCCGAGGCCGCTGGTGTTGGGCAGCAGGTTCTCTTCCGGCACGAAGCACTCGTCGAGCACGATCTCGCCGGTGATGGAGGCGCGCAAGGACGCCTTCTGGGTGATCTTCGGCGCCGAGAAGCCCTTGAAGCCGGCCTCGACGATGAAGCCCTTGATCTTGCCTTCGTGGGCGTCCGTCTTGGCCCACACGATGGCGATGTCGGAGATCGGGCTGTTGGTGATCCACATCTTGGAGCCCGACAGCAGGTAGCCGCCGTCGACCTTCTTGGCGCGGGTCTTCATGCTGCCCGGGTCGGAACCGGCGTCCGGCTCGGTCAGGCCGAAGCAGCCGACCATCTCGCCGGTGGCGAGCTTGGGCAGGTACTTCTTCTTCTGCTCTTCGCTGCCGTAGGCATAGATCGGGTGCATGACCAGCGACGACTGCACCGACATGGCCGAGCGGTAGCCGCTGTCGACGCGCTCGACCTCGCGGGCGATCAGGCCGTAGGCGACGTGGCTGACGCCCGAGCAGCCGTACTCTTCCGGAATGGTCGGGCCGAGCAGGCCGAGTTCGCCCATCTCGGTCATGATCTCGCGGTCGAAGCGCTCGTCCTCGAAGGCGCTGGTGACGCGCGGCTGCAGCTTCTCCTGGCAGTAGGCATAGGCGCTGTCGCGCACCATGCGCTCTTCATCGGTCAGCTGCTGGTCGAGGAGGAACGGGTCTTCCCACGTGAACGGCGTCATGGCTCCGGCTTCTCCGAACGGATGTCTGTGTCCTGGGTCCGAGGATGGCGCGGCCGGGCAGGGGGATCAAAGACGGAGTTGCGATGCGAGTCATAGGGGAAAGTTATGGCTCGCTTGTCGGGGTGAAGGAATCGGGATAGGTTCGCCAGGTCACCAGGACGGGACGCGCCCATGGATCTCCGCCAGCTCCGCTATTTCCTCGCCATCTGCGACGAGGGTGCCTTCACCCGCGCGGCGGAGCGCCTGCGGGTGGCGCAGCCGGCCCTGTCGGCGCACGTCAAGGCGCTGGAGGAGGAACTGGGCGTCGAGCTGCTGCTGCGCACCGCCCGCGGCGTGGTGCCGACCGAGCAGGGCGCGCGCCTCGCCGCCCATGCCCGCCGCATCCTGGCCGAGGTGGAGACCCTGCGCGACGACATCCGCGGGGCGGAGGCGGCGCCGTCGGGGCCGGTGGCGGTGGGCATCCCGACGTCGCTCGGCATGGTGCTGACGGTGCCGCTGGCGCTGGCGGTGCGGCGGGCACTGCCCGACGTGACCCTGCGCATCGCCGAGGGCCTGTCCGGTCATACGCTGGAATGGCTGCGGGCGGGGCAACTCGACCTCGCCATCGTGTTCGACGTGGACAACCCGCAGCGCCTGACCCTGACTCCGCTGGCGCACGAAGACCTGTGGGTGATCGGCCCGAGCGGCGACCCGCTGCTCTCCGCCGCCGGCCCGCGCGGCCTGGCCTTCGCCGAGGCGGCGGCCCTGCCGCTCATCCTTACCGGCCCGCCGCACGGCCTGCGCGGCGAGGTGGAGCGCACGGCCCGGGCGACCGGCGCCGGGCTCAACGTGATTCTGGAACTGGACGCGCTGGAGCACATCAAGGCGCTGGTCGAGGGCGGCGCCGGCTACACCATCCTGTCGCGCCGGGTGGCGGCGCGGGAACTGGACGAGGGGCGGCTCGCCGGGGCGGTCATCACCGCGCCGACCATCGAGCGCACCATCCAGCTCGCCCACCCGGCCGACCGGCCGCTGTCCATCGCCGCGGCGGCGGTGCGCGGGCTGCTGTTCGACATCGTCGACGACCTGACGCGCGACGGCCGCTGGCGGTAAGGGGTACCTCGGGCGGACGAGTCGCCGGTTCTGACACTCTCCCGCCGGCTGCCGACGCGCCCGACCTTCCGTCCTGGTTGCTTCGGTGCCGGTGCCATGGGGTGCCGCGCGACGAAAGGGCGATGATCGTTCGGCCAAAGGCTCACGCCGGCGGGGGCAGGCTCCCCCCCGGCCGCGCGGCGACCCTGTCGTCGCCGGTTACAGTGCGGGCGGCGGCGCTTCTCCGACGTTCCCGGATATGCGGGGAAATGCTTGCGCTCCCAGCCGGCGGTGGCTCTGGCACGACCGTTGCTGTCTACCGGTGCGAACCCGTGCAGATGACCTGCGGGTACATCAGGGAGACGCACAGAAATGCGCACCATGACCTCGGCAGCCGTCCTGGGGGGACTGCTCGCCTCCATGCTGCCGTTCGCGGCGGCGGAGGCGGCGTTCGTCGACGGCTCGCTCTACTGCGACGGCGGCGGCTCCGCCTCCGTCTCCACCAGCCAGCTGAACATCGACGTCGGGGCGGGGGCCGCCGACGCCAGCGACTGCTACGGGGCCTTCGGGGTGAAGGAGGCCAAGACGACCCTCGGCACCAACAGCGAGATGGACGTGCTGCGCGCCCTGTGGGGCGACCATTTGATCGATGTCGGCAAATGGAACGGCAGTGACGTCGTGCTGAACGTCGACCTCGGCGGCCTCGTCATCACCGGCATCCAGACCACCGGCACCGGCTGGAGCATCAGCTGGGTCGCCAACCCCGCCGACACCCTGCCGGCCAACGTCACCCTCGCCGTCATCCTGAAGGCGGGATCGGCGCAGACCGGCGGAAACCCCAACCGGGTCGGCGCGCAGAACGGCGAGACGACGGCGGATGCCGGAAGCTGGCTGTTCGACAGCCTCTACACCCCCTTCGGCTCCACCGGCGGCAGCGGCACCTTCGCCATCGGCTGGACCAACGGCGGCGGCCAGACCCCCACCCTGTCGCACCTGACGCTGGCGGCCTTCCTGGCCCCGCTGCAGGTGCCGGAGCCGGGAACGGTGGCCCTGCTCGCCGGCGGCCTCCTCGGCCTCGGCGCCCTGCGGCGGCGACGGGGTTGACGCTGGAACGGAAAACGCCCCGCGGGATCGATCCCGCGGGGCGTTTTGCTCGGTCGGTGCCGGCGGCGGATTAGGCGGGGGCGCCGATTTCTTCCGTCACCGTGTTCAGGGCGCGCTCGAAGCGGTCGAACATCTCGTCCACCTCGGCCTCGCTGATGACCAGCGGCGGCGAGAAGGCGACGATGTCGCCGGCCATGGCGCGCAGGATGACGCCGTTGGCCTGGGCGTGGTTGACGACGCGCGGACCGACCGCCTGCGACGGATCGAAGTTGGCCTTGGTCGCCTTGTCGGCCACCAGCTCGACAGCGCCGATGAGGCCGACGCCGCGCGCCTCGCCCACCAGGGGGTGATCGGCCAGGCGGCGCAGGCGGGCCTGCATGCGCGGGCCGACGGTGCCGACGTGGCCCAGGATGTCGCGCTCGGCGTAGATCGCCAGCGTCTCGTTGGCGACGGCGGCCGCCACCGGGTGGGCGCTGTACGTATACCCATGGCCGAACGAGCCGATCTTGCCCGTCTCGCCGCGGATGCCCTGGTAGACCTTCTCGTTGATGAGCACGGCCGAGATGGGCAGGTAGGCCGACGACAGGGCCTTGGCCATGGTCATGATGTCGGGCTCGAGGCCGAAGGTCTCGCTGCCGAACATCTTGCCGGTGCGCCCGAAGCCGCAGATCACCTCGTCGGCGACGAACAGGATGTCGTGCTTCTTCAGGATCGGCTGGATCTTGGCGAAGTAGGTCTTCGGCGGCACGATGACGCCGCCGGCGCCCATGACCGGCTCGGCGAAGAAGGCGGCGATGGTTTCCGGCCCCTCACGCTCGATCAGCGCTTCCAGGTCGGCGGCCATGCGGTCGGCGAAGGCGTCCTCGGTCTCGCCCGCCTCGCCGTAGCGGTAGTGGTGCGGGCAGGAGGTGTGCAGGATGCGGTCGATGGGCAGATCGAAGCTGCGGTGGTTCAGCGGCAGGCCCGTCAGGCTGGCGGCGGCGACGGTGACGCCGTGATAGCCGCGCAGGCGGGCGATGATCTTCTTCTTCTCCGGCTTCCCGATGGCGTTGTGGTAGTACCAGATCATCTTCACGGCGGTGTCGTTGGCTTCCGACCCGCTGTTGCAGAAGAAGGCCTTCGACATGGGCACCGGCGCCATCTGCACCAGGGTTTCCGACAGGCGGATACCCGGCTCGTGCGCCTTGTGGTTGAACATGTGGAAGAACGGCAGCGCCTCCATCTGGCGCTTGGCGGCGTCCACCAGGCGCGGCTCGTCGAAGCCGAGCGAGGTGCACCACAGGCCGGCCATGCCCTCGATGTAGTCCTTGCCGGCGTCGTCGTAGACGCGCACGCCCTTGCCGCGCACGGCGACCATGGGGCCCGACTGCTCGTGGGCGACGGCGTTGGTATAGGGGTGCAGCGCGTAGGCGATGTCGGCGTCGCGCAGGCTGTTGGACGTCATGGGGCGAAACCTCGGGAAACGACGGTTGCGGAAGGGGGCGCTCGATAAGGTGGCGGCCCGGCTTCGGGGAGGAAAACCGGGCCGCCGTCCCTGGGGGAGGGTGCAGGGATCGTGGTTCGCCGGCGGATCAGGCGGCGGCCGCGAGTTCCTCCAGGGTGGACTCGATGATGTCCATGCCTTCCTTGACGAGCGCATCGGACGCGGTCAGCGGCACCAGGAAGCGGATGACGTTGGCGCGCGTGCCGCAGGCCAGCAGGATCAGGCCCTTCTTGGCGACGGCCTGGACCAGCGCCTTGGTCAGGTCGGCGGCCGGGGCGCGGGTGTCGCGGTCGGTGACCAGCTCCATGGCGACCATGGCGCCGAGGCCGCGGATGTCGCCGATGCACGACAGGCTGTTCTTCTGCGCCATCGCCTTCAGGCGGTCGGTCATCAGGGTGCCGATCTCGTTGGCACGGGCGACCAGGCCCTCTTCCTCGATGACGTCCAGCACGGCGAGGCCGGCGGCGCAGGCCAGCGGGCTGCCGGCGTAGGTGCCGCCGAGGCCGCCGGGATTGGCGCCGTCCATGATCTCGGCCTTGCCGGTCACGGCGGACAGCGGGAAGCCGCCGGCGAGCGACTTGGCCATGGTCATCATGTCGGGCTCGACGCCGCTGTGCTCGATGGCGAACATCTTGCCGGTGCGGGCGAAGCCGGTCTGGATCTCGTCGACGATGAGCAGGATGCCGTGCTCGTCACAGATCTTGCGCAGGGCCTGCAGCCACTCGGCCGGGGCCACGTTGAAGCCGCCCTCGCCCTGCACGGGCTCGAGGATCATGGCGGCGACGCGGGCCGGGTCGACGTCGGACTTGAACAGGGTGTCGAGGTACTTGAGCGAGTCTTCCACCGAGACGCCGTGGTAGGCGTTCGGGAAGGGCGCGTGGAAGACCTCGGCCGGCATGGGGCCGAAGCCGGCCTTGTAGGGCATCACCTTGCCCGTCAGCGCCATGCCCATCATGGTGCGGCCGTGGAAGGCGCCCGAGAAGGCGACGACGGCGGAGCGCTTGGTGTAGGCGCGGGCGATCTTCACCGCGTTCTCCACCGCCTCGGCGCCGGTGGTGAGGAACAGGGTCTTCTTGGGCGAGTTGCCCGGGACCAGCGCGTTCAGCTTCTCGGCCAGCACCACGTAGCTCTCGTAGGGCGTCACCTGGAAGCAGGTGTGGCTGAACTTGTCGAGCTGGCCGGCGACGGCGGCCTTCACCTTCGGGTGCATGTGGCCGGTGTTCAGCACGGCGATGCCGCCGGCGAAGTCGATGTAGCGCTTGCCCTCGACGTCCCAGATCTCGGCATTCTCGGCCCGCTCGGTGAAGACGGGCAGCATGGTGGCGACGCCGCGCGGAATGGCGGACTCGCGCCGGGCGGCAAGTTCGGTATTGGCGGTCATGTCGAATACGCTCCGAATGAACGGTTGAGTCTTATGGAAGCTGGTGGAAGTGCGTGAGCCTGCCCGGCTTTACTTGATCCCACCCAGGCACATGTACTTGATCTCGGTGAAGTCATCGACGCCGTACTTGGAGCCCTCGCGGCCGATGCCGGATTCCTTGATGCCGCCGAAGGGCGCGACTTCCGTCGAGATGATGCCTTCGTTGATGCCGAGGATGCCGTACTCCAGCGCCTCCGACACGCGCCAGATGCGGCCGATGTCGCGGGCGTAGAAGTAGGCGGCGAGGCCGTACTGGGTGTCGTTGGCCATGGCGATGGCCTCGTCCTCGGTGTCGAACTTGAACAGCGGGGCGACGGGGCCGAAGATCTCTTCCGAGAACAGCTCCATGTCCTTGGACACGTTGGTCAGGATGGTCGGCTCGTAGAAGTTGGAGCCGGCCGCGTGGCGCTTGCCGCCGATCTCGACCTTGGCGCCCTTTGAGACGGCTTCCTGCACCAGGCGCTCGACCTTGGCGATGCCCTTCTCGTTGATGAGCGGGCCGGTGGTGACGCCTTCCTCGAAGCCCGAACCGACCTTCATCTTGCGCACGGCGTCGGCCAGCTTGGCGGCGAAGGCGTCGTAGACGCTCGCCTGCACCAGGATGCGGTTGGCGCAGACGCAGGTCTGGCCGGCGTTGCGGTACTTGGACATCATGGCGCCGGCGACGGCGGCGTCCAGGTCGGCATCGTCGAACACGATGAAGGGCGCGTTGCCGCCGAGTTCCAGGCTCACCTTCTTCACGGTGCCGGCGCACTGCTCCATGAGCAGCTTGCCGACGCCGGTGGAACCGGTGAAGGACAGCTTGCGCACGATGGGGTTGGACGTCATCTCGCCGCCCACTTCCTTGGCATTGGACGTGGTGACGATGTTGAACACGCCCGCCGGAATGCCGGCGCGCTCGGCCAGTTCAGCCAGCGCGAGGGCCGACAGCGGCGTGTCTTCGCCCGGCTTGATCACGGCGGTGCAGCCGGCGGCCAGCGCCGGGGCGACCTTGCGGGTGATCATGGCGTTGGGGAAGTTCCACGGCGTGATGGCCGCGACGACGCCGATGGGCTGCTTGATCACCAGGATGCGCTTGTCGGCGCCGTGGCTCGGGATGACGTCGCCGTAGATGCGCTTGCCTTCCTCGGCGAACCACTCGATGAACGAGGCGCCGTAGGCCACTTCGCCGCGCGCTTCGGCCAGGGGCTTGCCCTGCTCGGCCGTCATCAGCTTCGCCAGGTCTTCCTGGGCGGCCATGATCAGCTCGTACCACTTGCGCAGGATGTTGGCGCGTTCCTTGGCGGTCTTGGCGCGCCAGGCGGGCAGGGCACGGTCGGCGGCCTCGATGGCGCGGCGGGTTTCGGCGGCGCCCATGTCGGGAACCTGGGCGAGTTCCTTGCCGTCGGCCGGGTTGGTGACGGCGAAGGACTTGCCGCTGTCGGCGCCGGCCCAGGCGCCGTCGATGTAGGCCTTGTCGCGCAGGAGCTTGGCGTCGGTGAGCTGCACCATCGTGTTCATGCCTCCTTGGTCTGGTTGGGGGGACGCAGCGGTTCCGGCCCCGCAGGAGCCCGACCTCGTGCCGCATCCGGCCTTTGCTGGCGTGGTATCGAGGCTACCACGTTTAAAAAAATAAACAACGCATCCGGGGCCGTTCCGTCACGGTCCATTCACGCCGAATCCCGGGGCTCCACTGTCACTTTCGGTCTGGCAGCCCGGCGTCTGTCAGTTTAAAATATTTGACGAACAAGAAACGGGAGGACTGGGGACATGGATTTCGACGTGGGCGCCCGCCTGCGTGCCATCCGGGAACAGAACGGCCTGTCGCAGCGCCAGCTCGCCCAGCGGGCGGGCGTGACCAACGGCACCATTTCGCTCATCGAGCAGAACCGCAACAGTCCCTCCGTGGCCTCCCTGCGCAAGGTGCTGCAGGGCATTCCGATGTCGCTGGCGGAGTTCTTCTCGACCGAGATGCCGCCGCGCGAAAAGATCGTCTTCAAGCCGTCGGATCTGGTGCAGCTGACCACGGAAATCGGCAAGGCCGGCAAGGGCCGGGTGCTCTACCGCCAGGTCGGCGACCTGCGCAACCGCACGCTCCAGATCCTCCACGAAACCTACGAACCGGGCGCCGACACCGGCCGCACCATGCTGCAACACGCCAGCGAGGAAGGCGGCATCGTCATCTCCGGCCGCTTCGAACTGACGGTGGGCGACCAGAAGGACATCCTGGAACCCGGCGACAGCTACCTGTTCGACAGCCGCCAGCCCCATCGCTTCCGCAATCCCTTCGACGAGCCCTGCGTCATCATCTCCGCCTGCACGCCGCCGTACCTATGAGGCGGCGGCGAGGCCGAGGAAGGTCGCCAGCGCCCCGTCGAGGGCGGCGATCTGGTCGCCGCGCAACTGCCCGATGACGCCGCCGATGTTCCGCCTGGGGATGGCGTAGATCTTGTCGACCATGGCGTAGGAGACCTGCTGCAGGCCGCTCGCCTCGCCGGGGGCGAACGACGGGCGGAACAGCGGCGCGTCCACGTCGTGGGTCGTCAGTGGGCAGACGACGATAGACTCCGTCCCGCCGAACTCCTCCGCCTGAACCACCACGGCAGGTCGCGGCTTACGGCTGTAGGGGCCGGACCCGGCGACGAGGACGATGGCGCCGCGCTTCACTCGTCGGCTCCGAAATCGCCCGTTTCCTCCATGAAGCGGGTGATGTCGTCTTCGTCGGGTGACCGGGCCGCGTTGCGCGACTGCCGCTCGGCTTCAGCGGCGTAGTCGGGTGACTGGCGATCCGGCACCCACAGGACGACGGGACGCAGGCCCTTGCTGCGCTTTTCCTCTTCTTCCTGCGGTGTCGGCTTCCAGTCGTGTCCCATCGCATCGGCTCCTGCGGGCGGGTTTCCCCTAATCTAGAGCACCCCGCCCGCGGGAACAACGTGATGGCCTCAGCCCTTGATGCCGCGCAGGCGCTCGCCGCGGCGGCGCAGGGCTTCCAGGCTCGCCAGCAGGGCCACCGACAGGAGCGTCAGGATGGTGGCGACCGCCGTGATGGTCGGGCTGATGTTCTCGCGGATGCCCGAGAACATCTCGCGCGGCAGGGTGCGCTGCTCCGGCCCGGCGACGAACAGCACCACCACCACCTCGTCGAAGCTGGTGGCGAAGGCGAACAGGGCGCCCGAGGCCAGGCCCGGCAGGATCAGCGGCAGGATGACGCGGAAGAACACCGTCGTGCCGTTGGCCCCCAGGCTGGCGGCGGCGCGGGCGAGGTTCATGTCGAAGCCCTGCAGCGTCGCCGTCACGGTGATGACGACGAAGGGCGTCGCCAGCGCCGTATGCGCCAGGATCAGGCCGAGATAGCTGGCGGTCAGGCCGAGCGGGGCGAAGAAGAAGTAGAAGCCCACCGCCGTGATGACCAGCGGCACGATCATCGGCGACAGCAGCAGGCCCATGATGAGCCCCTTGCCGCGGAAGCTCGCCCGCACCAGCCCGAGGGAGGCCAGCGTGCCCAGCGTCGTCGCCAGCAGCGTCGAGGCGATGCCGACGATGAAGCTGTTCTTCAGCGACCGCATCCAGACCTCGGAGGTGAAGAACTCCTCATACCACTGCGTGGAGAAGCCTTGCAGCGGATAGGTCAGGAACTGGCCGCCATTGAAGCTGAGCGGCATGATGGCGAGGATCGGCGCCATCAGGAAGAAGAACACGAGGCCGGAACTGATCCACAGGGTCCAGGTCCAGAACTTTTCGCTGGCGGTCCGGGTGTGCGTCGACATGGCGTTTTCCTTCCCGTCCTCAGCCCATGCGGATGTTGTCGGCGCCGACGAGGCGGTTGTAGACGGTGTAGAGGATCAGGGTGGCGACCAGCAGCACCGCGCCGAGCGCCGAGGCCATGCCCCAGTTCACCGTGTCCGACGTGTAGAAGGCGATGAAGTAGCTGATCATCTGGTCGGCCGCACCGCCCACCAGGGCCGGCGTGATGTAGTAGCCGATGGAGATGATGAAGACGAGCAGGGCGCCGGCCGAAATGCCGGGCAGCGTCTGCGGCAGGTAGACGCGCACGAAGGCGGTCACCGGCGGCGCGCCGAGCGAGGTGGCGGCCTTCAGGTACACCGGCTTGATGCCCTTCATCACCGAATAGAGCGGCAGGATCATGAACGGCAGCAGGATGTGCACCATGGCGATGTAGACGCCGATGCGGTTGTAGATCATGCGGATCGGCTCGTCGATCACGCCCACGAAGCGCAGCGTGTCGTTGATGAGGCCCTGTTCCTGCAGCAGCACCACCCAGGCGGCGGTGCGCACCAGCAGCGAGGTCCAGAACGGCAGCAGCACCATGATCATCAGCAGGTTGGCCTGCTTGGGCGGCAGGTTGGCGAGCAGATAGGCCACCGGAAAGCCCATGATCAGGCAGATCAGCGTCACCATCGTCGAGATGACGAAGGTCCGGGTGAAGATGGTCAGGTAGACCGATTCCTGCTCCGGCGCGCTGACGATCTCGCCGCTCGCGGTCTTTTCCATGTCGACGGCGCTGAGCAGGAAGAACGACGTGAAGGGGCCGCTGGCGCGGTCGATGGCGCCGAAGGTCTCGATCTCGCCCCAGGCGGGGTCGATGTCGATGAGCGTCTGCTTCCAGCTTTCGGCCGTTTCGGGCAGGCGGCGCGCCGTGCCCATGACGAAGGTGCGCGCACCGTTGGCGTCGTAGTTCAGGCGCCGGGCGGCGGTGGCGATGGTGCGCTCCTCGCGGCTCTGGCGCATGTCTTCGGCCAGCGCGGCGTAGACCGCTTCCGGCGGCAGGGCCGTGCGGTCCTGCCACTGGTCGATGGCGGCGGTGGTGCGCGGCCAGACCTCGGACAGTTCCGTGTCGTGGACGCTGCGCAGCATCATGTCGCCGATCGGCACCACGAAGGTGATGAGGAGGAAGGCGAGCAGCGGTGCGATCAGACCGAAGGCCTTGAGCTGCTTCATGCGTTCGGCGCGGCGCAGCTTCGCCTTGAGGGCGGAGCGCTCGGCGCGGTCGGCCGGCGGGGTCCCCGCGGCCTGCGAAAGGGCGATGTCGGAAGGCATGGGCGCTCTTCTTCCGGTAAGTCGTGAACCGTCGGGGCGGCGGCCCGGCACCGCCGCCCCGCCCGGGCAATCAGGCTTCGCGCAGGCGCCTTACTGGGTGGCGGCCCACTTGTTGAAGCGCTCGGTCAGGCGGTCGACGTTCTCCAGCCAGAAGGCGTCGGAGATCTGCACCGCGTTGGCCATGTTGGCGTCGTAGGTCGGCAGATCCTTGGCGCGCTCTTCCGGCACGGCCTTGATCGCTTCCTTGTTGGTGACGCCGTAGGCGATGGCCATGGGCAGCTGCTTCTGGGTCGCCGGCTGGCCGACGAAGTTGAGGAACTTGTAGGCCTGCTCGGTGTTCGGCGAACCGGCCAGGATCACCCAGCTGTCGACGGTGTAGAGAGCGCCGTCCCACTGGATGCCGAAGTTGCGGTTGTCCTGCTTGTTGGCGGCGTCGATGCGGCCGTTGTAGACGGACGTCATCACCACTTCGCCGGAGGCGAGCAGCTGCGGCGGCTGGGCGCCGGCCTTCCAGAAGATCAGGTCGTCGCGAATGGTGTCGAGCTTCTTGAAGGCGCGCTCGACGCCCTCGTCGGTGCGCAGCACGTCGTAGACCTCGGCCGGCTTCACGCCGTCGGCGATCAGGGCGATCTCGAGGGTGGTCTTCGGGCCCTGGCGCAGGGCGCGCTTGCCGGGGTACTTCTCGGTGTTGAAGAAGTCGGCCCAGCCGTCGGGGGCGTCGGACAGCTTGTCCTTGTCGTAGCCGAGCACGAAGTCGTACACGATGGCGCCGACGCCGCAGTCGTGGGTCGCGGCCTTGAGGTAGGCGTCACGGCCGCCGATCTTCGACCAGTCGAGCACCTCGTAGAGGCCTTCCTCGCAGCCGAGCTCCAGCTCTTCGCTCTCCACCTGCACCACGTCCCAGGTGGCGGCGCCGCCCTGGACCTTGGCGCGCAGCACGCCGATGCCGCCGTCCCACGACTCGTCGATCATGGGAACGCCGGTTTCCTTGGTGAACGGCCCGAAGTAGATGCCCTTCTGGGCTTCCTGGTAGGCGCCGCCCCACGACACTACGGTCAGGTCGCGGGCCTGTGCGGCGCCGGCGGCGGTGGCGACGACCGCGGCCGCGGCGGCGGAAATGATCGCCTTCCTCACGATGCTCATTATCGAACTCTCCCTGCTGATTGGTGACGCGGTCCTCCCTGCACACCGGCCGCGCGGGGGCGGGCCGGGTACCGGTCGCTGCGTCAGGCGACCGGGTCGAGCGCCAGGCAGTTCTCGGCGGCGAAGCTGACGAACATTTCCTCGCCCGGGCGCGGAACCGCGCGGCCGGCGCGGAAGCGCATCTTCACCGTGAACTCGTCGTTGCCGGCCACCTGCATGCGCACGCGCATGTGGTCGCCGAGGTAGATGGTCTCCCGCACGCGGGCGGGCAGGCGGTTCGGGTGGTCGGGGCCGACGCCCTCGATGTCCACCTTCTCCGGGCGGAACGACAGGCTGGTGCGGGCGCCGACGCCGCCGACGTTCACCGAGCGGGCGGTGATCTGCTCGCCCGAGTCCAGTCGCACCGAGCAGAACGCCCCGTCGATGCTCTCGACGGCTCCGTTCAGGATGTTGTTCTCGCCGATGAAGTGGGCGACGAAGCTGTTCTGCGGATTTTCGTACAGGTCCGAGGGCGAGGCCAGCTGCTGGATGATGCCGTCGTTGAACACCGCGATGCGGTCCGACATGGTCAGCGCTTCCGACTGGTCGTGGGTGACGTAGACCACCGTCACGCCCAGGCTCTCGTGGATGTGCTTGATCTCGATCTGCATGTGCTCGCGCAGCTGCTTGTCGAGCGCGCCGAGCGGCTCGTCCATGAGCACCAGCTGCGGTTCGAACACCAGCGCGCGGGCCAGCGCCACGCGCTGCTGCTGGCCGCCCGACAGCTGCGCCGGGCGGCGGCTGCCGAGCCCCGCCAGCTTGACCATGTCGAGGGCCTTGCGGGCGCGTTCCACCTGCTCGGACTTGTTCACCTTGCGCACCGACAGGGGGAAGGCGACGTTCTCTTCCACCGTCATGTGGGGGAACAGGGCATAGTTCTGGAACACCATGCCGATGTCGCGCTTGTGCGGCGGGGTGTTCTTCAGCGAGCGGCCGCCCAGCTTGATGTCGCCGTGGGTCGGGACCTCGAAGCCCGCCAGCATCATGAGCGAGGTGGTCTTGCCCGAGCCCGACGGGCCGAGCATGGTGAGGAACTCGCCCTTGCTGATTTCGAGGTTGAGGTCTTTGACCACGAGGGTTTCCCCGTCGTAGGTCTTCTGCACCCCTTCGAAGGCCACCAGGGGGGCTTGCGTGCCTGACATCGTGCCGTCCCGTTTCTGCGTTCGTTAGTCGTGGAGCCGTGCCCGCCGCCCCGGCGGGTGCCACCCGGCCCATGCATTTGCAGCATGGCAGCGTTTAAATTTTTCGACAACTCCTTTTGTGCGTAAATTTCGTGCGCAGGCACCTTGCCATGCGCATATGCACAAAACGCGGGCATCGCGGCGTAACGCTTGTGCAATGGGCTTAAAATATTAGACGGCGACGAGGCGTCGGGGTCACACGCCGCGCGCGCGGATGTGGCGCTGGTGCGGCGCCGTCCATGCGGCTTGGCGCAGCGGTTTCGGACCACGGGCGATGCGGCCTTCCCAGCCTTGACGGGGGGCGGCTTTCCGCGCATCGTGCCGTTTTTCCGACCGCCCCAACTTCCCCCCAAGGAGGGTCCGCAAGGTGCTTCTGAAACCGTTGCGCGTCGCGGCAGCCGCCGCCGTGGTCGGCCTGTCGCTGCTCACCCCGCAGGCGCAGGCCGCCGACACCAAGTCCGTCAAGATCACCGCCATCGTCGAGCATCCGGCGCTCGATGCCGTGCGCAAGGGCGTGATCGAGGAACTGGCCGCGCAAGGCTTCAAGGAAGGGGAGAACCTGGAGGTCGAGTTCCAGTCGGCCCAGGGCGACGTCGGCATCGCCGGCCAGATCGCCAAGAAGTTCGTCGGCGATTCGCCCGACGCCATCGTCGCCATCGCGACTCCGTCGGCCCAGGCGGCGGTGGCGGCGGCGCGTGGGCGCATTCCGGTGGTATTCTCGGCCGTCACCGATCCGGTCGGCGCCAAGCTCATCCAGGAAGAGGGCAAGTCCACCGCCACTGTCACCGGCGTGTCCGACCTGACGCCCGTCGCCAAGCACCTCGCCCTGGTGCAGGAGATCGTGCCCGGCGCCAAGACCATCGGCATCGTCCACAATCCGGGCGAGGCCAACGCCGTCGTGCTGGTCGACCTCGCCAAGAAGGCGGCGCCCGACCTCGGCCTCGAGGTGATCGTCGCCTCGGCGCCCACCTCGGGCGACGTGCTGCAGGCGACCCGCTCGCTGGTCGGCAAGGCCGACGCCGTCTACATCCCGACCGACAACACCGTCATCTCCGCCCTGGAAGCGGTGCTGAAGGTCGGCGAGGAAGCCAAGCTGCCGGTCTTCGCCGGCGATACCGACAGCGTCAACCGCGGTGCCGCCGCCGCAGCCGGCTTCGACTACTACGACGTCGGCCGCCAGACCGGCGCCCAGGTCGCCAAGATCCTGCAGGGCACCAAGCCGGCCGACATCCCGGTGGAAGGCGTCGAGACCATGAAGCTCGCGGTCAACCCGGCCGCGGCGGCGCGCATGGGCGTCACCCTGCCGCAGCCGCTGGTGGACCGCGCCGAAACCGTCGTGAAGTAATTCGAGTCGTCCTCCGGCGCGGGGCCGTCCGCCGGGCGGCCCCGCAGCCTTTTCGGGGAATCCTCCCGTGTCGCTCATCGCATTCCTCGGCGCCATCGAGATCGGCCTGCTGTTCGGCCTGGTGGCGCTGGGCGTCTATATCTCCTTCCGCATCCTCAACTTCCCCGACCTGACCGTCGACGGCTCCTTGCCGCTCGGCGCCGGCGTCGCCGCCATGCTCATCGTGGCGGGGGTGAACCCCTATCTGGCGACGCTGGCAGCCTTCTTCGCCGGCTGCTGCGCCGGACTGATCACCGCCTGGCTGAACGTGCGGCTGAAGATCCTTCACCTGCTCGCGTCCATCCTGACCATGATCGCGCTGTTCTCCATAAACCTGCGCGTCATGGGCAAGCCGAACATCGCACTGCTCGGCGAGCCGACGGTCTTCACGCCGTTCGAGGACCTGGGCCTGCCGTTCTACTGGGTGAACCCCATCGTCCTGCTGGTGGTGGTGGTCGCGGCCAAGCTGCTGCTCGACCGCTTCCTGCTGTCGGAGACCGGCCTCGCCATGCGGGCGACCGGCGCCAACCAGCGCATGGCGCGCGCCCAGGGCATCGATACGGGGCGCATGACGCTGCTCGGCATCGCGCTGTCCAACGGCATGGTGGCCTTCGCCGGGGCGCTGTTCGCCCAGCTGCAGGGCGGGGCCGACATCACCATGGGCGTCGGCGTCATCGTCATCGGCCTCGCCGCCGTCATCCTGGGCGAGGCGGTCATGTCGGTGCGCACCATCGTGCTGGCGACGCTGGCCTGCATCCTCGGCTCCATCGTCTACCGCCTGATGGTGGCCGTGGCGCTCAACGCCGACATTCTCGGCCTGCAGGCGCAGGATCTCAAGCTCATCACCGCGGTGCTGGTGGTGGTGGCCATGACCCTGCCGGGCATGCGCCGCAAGTTCGCCCTGAAGAAGATCGCCGCCGGCGGGGGAGTGCGCAAATGATCGACGCCAGCGGCCTGCACATCCGCTTCAACCCCGGCACGCCCATCGAGAACCACGCCCTGCGCGGGCTGTCGCTGTCGATCCCGCAGGGGCAGTTCGTGACGGTCATCGGCTCCAACGGCGCCGGCAAGTCGACCTTCCTCAACATCCTGTCGGGCGAGCTGATCCCCGACGAGGGCACGGTGGTCATCGACGGCCAGGACGTCACCTCCTGGCCGACCGCCCGCCGCGCCGGCCTCTGCGCCCGCGTCTTCCAGGACCCCATGGCGGGCACCTGCGAGGGCCTGTCCATCGAGGAAAATCTGGCGCTGGCCGCCGCCCGCGGCCATCGCCGGGGCCTGCGCGCCGCCGTGCGCAACGAGCTGCGGGACGAGTTCCGCGAGCGCATCTCGGTGCTCGGCCTCGGGCTCGAGAACCGCCTGTCGGACAAGATGGGCCTGCTGTCGGGCGGCCAGCGCCAGGCGGTGAGCCTCGTCATGGCGACGCTCAACCCCATGAAGATCCTGCTGCTCGACGAGCATACGGCGGCGCTCGACCCCAAGACGGCGGCCTTCGTCATGGAACTGACGGACCGCATCGTCGGCGAGAAGCAGCTGACCACGCTGATGGTCACCCACTCCATGCGCCAGGCGCTGGACCACGGCCACCGCACGATCATGCTGCACGGCGGCGACGTGGTGCTCGACGTCCAGGGCGAGGAACGCCGCGGCATGAAGGTGGAGGACCTGCTCCACATGTTCGAGAAGGTGCGCGGCGAGGAAGTGGACGACGACAGCCTGATTCTGGGGTGAGGGTGGGTGGGCGAGGGCGAGGGCGCGCCATTTCGCCCCGACCTCTCCCACCTTGTCATGCCCGGCCGCCGAGCCGGGGCTCCGCGGCATCCACTGCGCCGGCCGCCCCGGGGGCATTCTCCACGACTCCCGTCGGGGGCGCCGTGGATGGCCGGATCAAGTCCGGCCATGACAATTTCCGACGTTCTATCAACCACTTGTCATGCCCGGCCACCGAGCCGGGCATCCGCGGCGTGCACGGCGCCGGCCGCCGCGGGGACAGTCTCCACGACGCCCGTCCGAGGCGCCGCCGATGGCCGGATCGACTCCGGCCATGACCAATCATCTCATCATACCAACAGCTTGCCTCACCCCTGGCACAGCTTCCACGGGCCCACGTCCAGGTGGAGGTGGTCGGCGTGGTCGGCGTCGGCGTTGGGGCTGAGGACCACCTGGAAGACGCCGCAGGCCCCCTTGCTCGCCTGCCGCAGGAAGTCTCCGAGCGGGCCGCGGTCGTTCCAGTTCTGCTTCACTCGCGCGATGCGGCCGTCGGCGAACTCGAAGGCCATGATGTCGATGGCGCGGCCGTAGGCGTGTTCCGACAGGCGGGAGCGGTTGGAGGTGCGGCCGCGGCAGACATAGCCGCCGGCGTGGTGCACCTTCACCAGCGCGCTACCCATCACCCGCTGCGCCAGCGGCTGCAGCACCTGCGTGTCGTAGGCGAGCAGCGCCTGCGCCAGACCGCAGCTCACTTCCACCGGACGGTTGAAGGGAACGGTCTGCGTCTCATAGAGCGAGATGGCGGTCGAAATGCCGCAGCCGTCGCCCTTGGCGGTATCGGGGATGCGGTTGAAGGCGACGTTGGCGCTCACCAGCCCGACGATGCACATGGGGCCGTCGGTCGGCATGCCGCTCACCTGGGCCGGCGGCGGCGGCGGCGGCGCGGTCTTGGGGCCGGCGCAGGCGGCCAGCGCGAGGGCCAGCCCGACGGCGAGCAGCGGAAGCGTGCGATGCGCGGCGGCCATGCGCCTTCTTCCCGGTCCAGTGCGAGGGTTCCGACCGGTTGTACGGCATCGGGCGAGTCGCGTCCAGGCGCAGCTGTCCGGGCCGCGTGAGGCGCGGGCCGCAGGACAGAGAAAACGGGGGAGGAAAGGGGTGGGCCGCCGGGTTGGGGGGCCCGGCGGCCCGAACGATCGGCAGAGGGCATTGGGGAAAAGGGGGGTGCCCTTGGGGTTTGCCGATCGAAGCGCGAATTCCTCTACGACGCCGTCCAGTGGTTGGCGCCGGTGAGCCTCCGGGGGTTTTGAAGCGCAAGAAACCCCGTCCACTCGCCTGAAACCCTGCAAGATCGACGGGAACTTCGCAAGCGGGAAAAAGCGGCAGGTTGCCGCACCCCCGACGGTATTCTCCTCATAGGCGCTGCTCTACCGCCCCCGGAAGAGCTGGCTCCACTATATCCACGCCCGCGCTTCCTTACCATAGCGAAATTTACCGTTGCGCGAAAAGCCGTGGCCTTTTCGCGCGACCGGAAAGAGCAACGGCAGGCGGCGGGGCCTCAGAAGCGGAAGGAGACGCTGAAGGCGCCGAAGGTGTCGCCGCTGTCCTGCCCCTCGAACCGCTCGGTGCGGTAGACGTGGGTATAGGCCAGGCGCACGCCGTCGATGGTGACCGCGAGACCCGCCTGGATCTCGCCCACCAGCCACTTCTTCTCCACGCTGGCGCTGTCGCGGAAGGTGTTGCCGTCGAGGAAGATGTCGCGCAACACCAGCCGACCGTCGACACCGGCGAAGAGGTACCAGCCGAAGTCGGTGTCGGGCACGAAGAAGTCCGAGCCCGGCAGGCTCGGGCGGATGCGCGGCGGGCCGTAGTCGGCCGGCAGGTCCTGGCCGATGCGGAACATGAGGCCGCCGTTGCCGTAGACGAAGGCGTTGCCGACCGCGCCGCCGGCGTGCGGCGTCACGTCGGCCTGCAAGCCGACGTAGCGGCTTTCCCACATGGCGCGCCACGCCCGTTCGTAGGCCAGGTTGACGATGGGCTCGTTGTGCAGCTGGTTGTCCCAGCCGGCGGGATCGCGGGTATCGATGAGGTCGTGGACGAATTCCTGCGTGTCGTCGGCCTGCGACGCCGGGCCGACGACGCCGAGCGTCAGCTCCAGGGTGTCGAGCCGGCGGCCGGAGTCGTTGATGATGCCGATGGTGCCGTAGGTGAAGCCGGCCCACGGGTGATCGTCGGGCTGCGGCGCCTTTATTTCGATGTCCTTCGGCGTGTACATGCTCTGGCCGATGGCATAGGAGACGCGCACGTTGCCGTCGTCGGCGAACAGCGGCAGGGCTCGGGCGGCGTTCTCCAGCCACTGCGGCACCGCGTCCTCCGGCGACAGGTAGGCGAGGCGGAAGCCGTTGGTGTAATGGCGGTCGGTGCCGGTGAAGACGTCGTTCTCCACCTGCACGCTGAGGATCGCCTTGTCGTCCTTCACCACGCGCGGCGCCAGCGGCACCTCCTCGGCCGGCGGCGGCGCCGTCTCGGCGGCGGCCACGGGCGGATCGAAGTACACCGGCGTATCGGCGGCGGGGGCGTCCTGCGCGGCGGCGGGGGCGGGAAGAACGGCGACCGAGGCGGCGGCGACGGCCGCCGCGGCGGCGATGGGGAACGTGCGGATCACGCCGGGGGAACTCCTGGCCGGGAAGGGTGGAAACGAGTCGGGTCGCACCATAACGTTTTCACCCTGCCGGTGGATGGTGTCATCTTGATGACGCGGCAGGCTTGTCCTGGCGACGGCGCCCGCTACATGGTACGGCACACGGCCGAACGTGCGGGAGGGTCCGGGCATGGCGGAGATCATCAACCTGCGCGAGGCGCGCAAGCGCAAGGCGCGGGCCGAGAAGGAAAAGCAGGCGGCCGACAACCGCATCCGTTTCGGCCGCACCAAGGCCGAGCGCCGCCTGGGCGACCTGGAAAAGTCCCGCACCGACCGCGACCTGGACGGCAAGCGCCTGGCTGACGACCCGCCCGAGGACGACGGCGCCGGCTCGCGCTGACGCCGGTCGCCCGCGCATCGGCGGGTGCCGGATCAGCCCTGCGCCGCAGCGGCCTCGCGGGCGGCCGCACGGGCCGCCTGTTCCGCCGCCTTGTCGGCCTTGGCGGCCGCCTTGTCGGGCGTCGGCCAGAACGGCTTGACCGAGCCGAAGGCCTTCCACCGCTCGCGCGCGCCCTCCAGCAGATGCGTCTCGCGCGCCCCGTGCCAGCCGGCCACCAGCCCGGCGGCCCACATCTCGCGCCGATCCTCGGCCTTGGCGACGGCGTCGTGCAACTGGTCGTGGGCGACGGCGATGTCGTTCAGGGTGCCGAGCTCCTCCTGCAGGCCCTTCAGCGCCTTCACGAAGGTCTTCGTCTTCTTGTCCGACCACAGGTCGCCGAAGAACTCGGCGGCATAGCGCAGCTTCTTGATGCGCACCCGCAGGCGGTGGCGTGCCGGGGCGTCGAGCCCGGCGAAGCGCTTGCCCTTCTTGAGCACGCCGGCGTGCGCGGTCGCGAGGATCTCCGCCGCCCGTCCGCCCACCGGCCGGTCGAGCCGCTCCGCCAGGTCGGGATCGACCGGGTGCAGCCACGCGCCGCCCTCGATCCAACTGCCGATCTCCAGCATCAGCGCCGTGAAGCGCCGGCTCTCCACGGCGGCGACGGCCTTGGCGTAGTGGCGGTCGCGCCGCTTGTCGAAGCGGCCGATCAGGGCCTTCAGGCCGTCCTCGTCGGAGTGGGCATGCCGCACCGGCTCCAGGATCTCGGCGATGAAGACGTCGGTGTCGCGGGCCGGGCCCAACTCGTCGGTCAGCCATTTCAGGCCGGCCTTCAATTCGTCGGTGGCCGGGCTCCCGACTTCGGCCTTGAACACCGACAGGGCGCTGCGGAGGCGGCGCAGGGCGACGCGCATCTGGTGCACGGCCTCCGGTTCGCGACGGTCGCGCAGCGCGGGTTCGTTCTCCAGCAGGTGGCGCTGGCAGCTGCGGCAGATGGTCTGGATGGCGTCGCGCAGGGGCATGTGCGCCGTGACCGTCGGCTCCGGCGCCTTGACCGCGTCCTTCGCCAATCCGCCGAGCAGGGCGTAGCCGCGTTCCGACTTAGACCGCGTGGACAGCCGCACCGGCGCCACGTCGTGCAGGGCGCGGGCGATCTCGAACAGGTGGGAGGGATCGCCGCGCACCAGCTCCAGCTCCACCTCGCTGATGGGGCGGCTGCCGCGGTCGGTGGAGACGGCGCCGCGGTCGAAGGTCATGGCGACCTCCCACGTGCCGTTGCCCAGGGTATAGGTGGTGCGCTTGAACTCGGTGACGAACAGCGGCTTCAGTTCCTCCATCACGCCGGGGCGGGCGAACAGGGTCTGCAGGCCGGTCGCCATGATCGCCTGCGCGTCGGGCGAATCGCCGACGATGTCGTGTTCCCACTCCTTGCGGGCGAACAGGCCGGCGCCGCCGTCACCGCGCGACTTGACGTTCTGGATGCGCCGCTGCCCGGCGTGGCGCACCCGCAGGCTGGCGCCGCCGTCGAACAACAGGAAATCGGGGGTGTCGAAGTAGACGGACTTGAGCGGCCGGGTCTGGGCGCGGCCGCGGCGCGTCGCCTTGACCACCCCGGCGCGGCGCAGACGATCCATGTCCTCGGGCGCGACCTCGAGCTTGAGCTCGATCTCGGTATTGTCGTCCATGATGGACATGCACGGTCCCTCCTGTCCTGGCGTCCGCGACCAAGGTAGCAACCGACGCGGCCATCACAACCGTTTCGACGCGGGTGCCGGGAAAGCCTACATCGACCATGGGATGGGACAAGCCGTCTTTTCCGCAACGCCGCCGTCTTGCCAGCGCAAGGCGGGACCGGTACGGTTACCCCACCTTCGGCCGAGGCCGTGCCCCGCGCGGGCCGTCCGGCAGGCCGACTCGGCAGGGCTGTGGGGGATCGCGCGTGAGGTCTGTGAAGCAGGGACTGCTGCCGCTGGTGGTCGCGGCGGCGCTCGCCGGATGCGCTCCGGCCGGGGGCGGCGGGCTCGACGGCCTGATGGCCCCGCGCGTGTCGCACAGCGACCTGGCCTATGCCGCCCTGGCCCGCGGCGACCTGCGGCAGGCCGTCACCCAGGCCGATCTGGCGCTGGCCGAGGATCCCGACGATCCGCACGCGCTGCTCGCCCGCGGCGTCGCGCTGCGCTCCGGCGCCGGCAGCGAGGCCGAGGCCGCCGCCATCTTCCGCCGTCTGACGGAGTCCGAGCGGGCGCGCGACGCGGTGGTGTCCGGCGGGCCGTGGAGCGGCATGGCGACCACCACGGTCGCGGCCCTCGCCGGCCGCCAGCTCGACGCCATGAACATGGCCACGGCGCGTCCCGCCGGCCTGACGCCGCCGCCGGGCACGGTCATGGCCGCCGCCGCGCCGACCGCGGCGGGCGAGGTGTCCTCCCTCCCGGCGCGCACCGAGCCGCCGCTGTCGGGGATCGAGCTTCTCAATGCCGCCCAGCGGTTCCTCGTGCTGCGCCGGCTGCGCGACGAGGGGATGATCACCGACGGCGAATACGGCGGTCGCCGCGCCGCCAACATCGGTGCCCTGCTGCCCTACAGCAGCCAGACGCCGCCCGCTCCGGGTCTCGGGCGGCCGGTGCCGACCGCCGAGCAGGTCATGGCCCGGCTGGACGCCCTGCGGGAGTCGCTGACGGGCGGATCGCTGCGGCCGGAGGAGCACTTCGCAGAGCGCGAGTCCATCCTCGACGCCCTGCTGCCGGCCGATCCCAAGACCCGCATGGCGCCGCCGAGCCCGCCCACCAGCCTGGCCGATGCGGCCGAACGGGCCGATGCGCTGCAGCGCCTGCGCGACATGGGCGCCATCAGCAAGGACGAATACGGCCGCGAGCGCGCCGCCCTGGAGAAGGCCGCCGGCCGCCTCATGACGCGCGCCGACGGGGCGGGCACCGTGCTGGTGCCGAAGCCGACCGGTAAGGGGAGTTCCGGCAAGAAGCCGGCCGCTCCGGCCAAGCCCGCCGTTCCCGCCGCGCCACCCAAGACCGATGCCGAGGCTCTGGCCGCCGCCGCCGCGCGCGGCGGGGATCCGAGCCGCATGGTGGGCCGCGGTCCGGTCGTGGCGGAAGCACCGGCGGCGCCGGCCCCGGCTCGGCCGCCCGGCTCGCCGGTGGTGCTGCATCTGGCGTCCTACAAGAGCAAGGAAGCGGCCGAGGCCGGCTGGGCCGCCCTGCGCGGCAAGTTCTCCTCGGTGCTCGGCGCGTTGTCGCCGCGGTACGACGAGGTGAATCTCGGGACCGGGCAGGGGACCTATTGGCGCCTCAACGCCGGGCCGCTGTCGGATTCGGCGGCGGCGCAGCGCCTGTGTGACCGTCTGGCGGCGCAGGGGCAGTATTGCCGTACGGCCTTCGCCGAGGGGTGATCGGCCACGCGCCGATTTTTCCCTTGCAGGGCCGGGCGTCGTTCGATAAGGTCCGTCTTCTTGCAGCGGGGTTCTCCGCTGCAGGCCTCCGGAACCTTCGGCTTTGCTCCGCGACCTGATGTCAGGTGCGGGCCGATGGCGTCTCCGGATCCGGTGGCTTCGGTCGCTGCGGTCCGGCGGTGAAAAAACCGGTTGACAGGGTTCGGTTGGTTGAGTAGAAACCGGCCCCTCGCTGCGAGGCGGAGATGACCTCCAAGGCGCTGCGGAAGAAGAGAAAAAAGAGGTTGACAACGACTTCTCGCTTCTCTAAATAACGGCCTCCCCGGCGGGCCGGGCGGTTCTGAAAGGGCCGCGGAACACGGGGACGGAATTCTGGAGCTTCTGGCTCCCTGCTCTTTGACATCGTGAACGAACGGAAGGGATGCGCAGGCGGCGGTTCGGCCTAATGGGATCGAACAGAATGCCAGCGCATCTTGGGAAGCACCCGATCGAAGTCCTTCGGGACGGAGATCAGGATGTGACGCAAAGCGTTTTGCAAGAATGTTCCGATCCGTCAAGATCAACATGAGAGTTTGATCCTGGCTCAGAACGAACGCTGGCGGCAGGCCTAACACATGCAA
>NZ_OCNJ01000019.1 GCF_900230255.1 Caenispirillum bisanense | reverse complement strand
CCGAGCAGCACGCCGCGTCCGCCGGCCGACTTCTCCAGCGCCTTGGCGCCGGCCTGGATGGACATGCGCCCGGCCACTTCCGACATGGGCGCCAGCAGCGGCAACCCGCCGCGCGCGTCGGTGACGGTTTCATAGGCGACGGCGACGCAGCCGGACTCTTTCAGAAGCTTCGCCTGCTCCGGGTCCGGCGCGAGGTGCAGGTAGGTGAACAGCAACTGGCCCTCGCGCAGCATACGGCATTCGTGCGGCTGCGGCTCCTTCACCTTCACCACCATCTCGGCGCGGGCGAAGATTTCCTCGGGCGTGTCGACGATGCGCGCGCCGGCGGCCTGATAGTCGGCATCGGTGAGCGCAATGGCGCCGCCGGCGTTGGTCTGCACGATCACGTCGTGCCCGTGGTGCACCAGCTCGCGCACGCTGGCCGGCGTCAGGCCGACGCGGTACTCGTGGTTCTTGATTTCCTTCGGAACGCCGATGAGCATGGAAGACTCCCTGGCAGTGTTGGAACCACCAAGACACAAAGACACCAAGCTCTCGATCTTCGCCGCCACGTCGTCGCCGGGCACCGCCGTCGACGCCGGCACGACCTCTTGGTGCCTTGGTGTCTTGGTGGTTTTTCCTCCTCGGAGGGGCTGTCTCATTCACCGTAGGGGTGATGAGAAAATTTGACAAGGGGGCTTCCGAAGGCCCTGCATTGGTCTTACTATCAGCGGCATCCGTCCGGCTGCCGCCGACTCCGGATGTAAAACATTCTGAGCGCCGGTGAACCGCCGGCCACGGGAGGAACGGCGCATGAGTTTCGACGTGGGGGCCCGCCTGAAGGCCCTGCGCGCCCTCTATGGCCTCAGCCAGCGCGAACTGGCGAAGCGGGCCGGGGTGACCAATTCCACCATCTCGCTCATCGAGCAGAACCGGGTGAGCCCCTCCGTCGCCTCCCTGAAGAAGGTGCTGGACGGCATGCCCATCTCGCTCGCCGAGTTCTTCACCATGGATCTCGGGTCGGAGAACAAGACCTTCTACGGCGTGCATGAATTCGCCGATTTCTCCTTCGGCGACACGGTGAAGTTCCGCATGGTCGGCGGCAGCTACCGCGACCGCAAGCTGCACATGATGCAGGAGACATACATGCCCGGCGGCGACACCGGCGGGACCATGCTGTCCTACGACGGCGAGGAGGCGGGCGTCGTCGTCTCCGGCGCCATCGAGCTGACGGTCGGCGACGAGCGCCGGGTGCTGACGGCCGGCGAAGGCTATTACTTCAGCACCCGCATGCCGCACCGCTTCCGCAACCTGGGGGAGGAGCCCTGCGTGCTCGTCTCCGCCAGCACCACCACCACCTTCCAGAAGGGTCAGGCGGCGACGGTCCAGCCCATGGAGGCCGCCGCCGAGGCGCCGCCCGAAGACCCGCCGCACATGCAGATGCAGGGAGACCGCACCCCATGAGCAAGCTTCTCACGCGCGACGAATACCAGCGCCTGGCGTCGGAGCTGACGCCGCGCACCCAGCTGTTCATCGACGGCAAATTCGTCGACGCCCAGTCCGGCAAGACCTTCGACTGCGTCAGCCCGCGCGACGGCCGCGTCATCGCCCAGGTGGCGGAAGGCGACGTGGCCGACGTCGATCGCGCCGTCGCCTCGGCCCGCGCCGTGTTCGAGAAGGGCTCGTGGTCGCAGATGGCGCCGGCCAAGCGCAAGCGCATCCTGCTGAACCTCGCCGACAAGATGCGCGAGCACCGCAACGAACTGGCGCTGCTCGAGACGCTGGACATGGGCAAGCCCATCCGCGACAGCTTCGCCGTCGACGTCATGAGCGCGGCCAACGCCATCCAGTGGCACGCCGAGGCCATCGACAAGGTCTACGACGAGGTCGCCCCCACCGGCCCCGACGCCCTCGGCCTCATCACCCGCGAGCCCATCGGCGTGGTGGCGGCGGTGGTGCCGTGGAACTTCCCCATGCTGATGGCGGCGTGGAAGCTCGGCCCGGCGCTCGCCACCGGCAACTCGGTCATCGTCAAGCCGGCGGAGCAGTCGCCGCTGTCCATGCTGCGCATCGCCGAGCTGGCGGTGGAAGCCGGCCTGCCGGAGGGCGTGCTGAACGTGGTGCCGGGCTTCGGCCCGACCGCCGGCAAGGCGCTCGGCCTGCACATGGACGTCGACTGCGTCGCCTTCACCGGCTCGGGCGAGGTGGGCAAGCTGTTCCTGCAGTACGCCGGCCAGTCCAACATGAAGCGTGTGTGGCTGGAGGCCGGCGGCAAGACGCCGAACATCGTGCTGGCCGACGCCCACGACCTCGACAAGGCGGCGCAGCACGCCGCCATGGGCATCTTCTTCAACCAGGGCGAGGTCTGCACCGCCGCCAGCCGGCTCGTGGTGCAGGAGAGCATCCGCGACGAACTGGTCGAGAAGATCGTCAAGATCGGCGAGACCATGATGCCCGGCGACCCGCTCGATCCGGCGACCGCCATGGGCGCCATCGTCGACGAAGGGCAGATGCAGCGCGTGCTCGGCTACATCGAGAAGGGCCGCGCCGAGGGCGCCACCCTGCGCCTGGGCGGCGAGCAGGTGCGCCGCAACGAGGGCGGCTTCTACATCGCGCCGACCGTGTTCGACGGCGTGCGCAACGACATGACCATCGCCCGCGAGGAAATCTTCGGCCCGGTCCTGTCGGTGATCTCGGTGAAGGACGCCGAGGAAGCGGTGAAGGTGGCCAACGACACCATCTACGGCCTCGCCGCCTGCATCTGGACCCGCGACATCCGCCAGGCCCACCGCATGGCGCGCGCCGTGAAGGCGGGCTCGGTGTGGGTCAACTGCTGGGACGGCGGCGACATGACCATGCCCTTCGGCGGCTTCAAGCAGTCCGGCAACGGCCGCGACAAGAGCCTGCACGCCATGGACAAGTACACCGAGGTGAAGGCGACCTGGATCGACCTGAGCTGATCCGGTCCGCTTTTCATGCGGCCTGCATGACAGGGGCGCCCGCCGGCCACGGCGGGCGCCCCTGGTGCGTTTACGCCGCGTCTTCCGCCGGCGCCGGCGGCACCAGGAAGCGGGCGATGTCGACGAAGGCATGGCCGTCCAGCTGGCCGCGGATCTCGGCCCAGTCGCCCGGGGCGGCGGCGATCTCGTCGTAGACGGCGCGCGGCACGCGCAGGCTGTTGACGGCGGCTTCGGTGGTCATGCTGAGCCAGGCGAAGACCAGCGTGTCGTCCTCCACCGCCAGCAGGCGCAGTTCCAGGTCGTCGGCCAGCGGCGAGCCGTCGACGTTGGCGAGGATGGCGGTCTTCACCAGTTCCAGCGTCACGTCGTCGAGCCCGGCGTCGCGGCAGCGCAACTTCTCCTGCAGGGCGGGCCAGCCGAAGGCGATCCGCGCCGCCAGCTTGGCGCCGATGGATCGGGCGATCTTGGGCGCGGCGTCGCCGAAGGAGGTGGCGAACACCGCCCGCGCCGCCGCCTCGGCCTCGGGCCAGGCGGTGAGGCGCGACGGCGGCAGCGCCATGATCCACTGGCCGCGGCCGACGTCGATGTAGGTCATCTGCGGCGGGAACTTGAAGGCGGCGCCGCAGGCGTCGCAAGCGACACCCTGGAAGGTGCCGGCGAGGATCTCGTCGCGCAGGTCGGGGCGGCGGTCGGCATTGACGCTGGCGACCACGTCGAGCGTCTTGACCGTATCGCACACCGGGCAGGGGGCGCTGGCGCCGTTGAAGATGGACATGGCGGCTCCTCCGGGCGGCGATCAGGGGCGGGCTTCGGGGTCGGGCAGGTCGGCGATGATCTTGCCGATGCCCTGGGTCTTGTCGAGCTTGTCCAGGTAGTAGAGCGCGTAGACTTCCGCGAACCACTCGCCGGCGGCGCGCCATTGGTACTCAGAGATTCCGGTGGTGGCACGGGCGGCGAACAGATAGCTCGACCATTGGCCGGCGTAGGACTCGTGGTAGACCCGGGTGCTGGCCGTCAACTCGGCGGCGCGGCTCTTGCCGCCGTACCAAGGCGACTTGTCGGTGCGGGCCTTGAGGCAGGCGGACACTGTGGCGTCGCCCGTGATGGCCCGCCAGCGGTTCCGCAGCGAGCCGAGGGCTGCCGTGTCGGTCGCAGGCTTGTCGGGGATGGTCCCTTCGAGTGCGGCCTTGAGAAGCTTCTTCAAGTCCGCCTCGGTCGCTCCGTGCGGTGTATGGCGACCATAGAACCCGGCCTTGCCGAAGGCCTCGGCGACGCTGTCGAGCGTCTCGTCGCCCTTCCAGCCCCCGTGGTCGTCCTTGGCCATGTTCTTGTCCATATAGCCGAGGGCGTCGTCCACCGAGTGCCCGACTTCATGCAGTGTCGTGGCGGAGTAATAGGAAACCGATACGCTGTTGCCTTGATCGGGTTTGTAGGCTTCGTTGTTATTGTTCTCGGGCATGGCGTTGAAAGAGATGAGCTTCTCGCTGGAGCGGTAGTAGTTGACTGCGCTGGGCGGCTCTCGACCATAATCGATGGTCTTCAGGCTCTTGTTCTTCATGTGGGAGGCGGGAACGCTCGACAGCAGCAGGTAGAGTTTGGGGATCATGCGGGTGTCGATGTTCTCTTCGACCCGCAGATTGACCCCGAACTGCACCTCGATGGCAGCGCGGTACTTCGTATCGACGACAGCGTCGGGGGCCTTGCCGCCGAGGCGCGTCGCCTCCTGTTTGAGCGTGGCGAAGACGGTGTCGTCCGGCCGCTGCTTCAGGGATTCGCGGGTGGCGTCGGTCAGCAGGTTCCGCGCGAGCACCAGGCTCTCCAGCAGCTTCGTCTTCTTCACCATCTCGTCAGGATTCGTGACGACGCTGTTCCACTCTTCCGCGATATCCTTGTGGCGGTTCTCCAGGGCTGCCTTGACAGTGACATCGGCGATGGTCGCGATGATGCTGAATGCTTCCTTGCCCAGCGCCGCGAGTTCCTTGCTGCGGTCCGGCCCGTCGATCACCTTCGCCTTCTCGGTGAGGGCGCGGTCGAGGAGCTTCTTGAGCGCCGTGCCGTGTGCCGCCACCATGCCGACCACTTCGCTGGCGGCGGCCGTGGCGAGCCTCTGATCGATGCGTGCTTCCAAGGCCGACTTTTCGTTCGCCAGGGCATTGAAGTAGAGGCCTGTGAGGCTGCTCGCTGCGACAGGCGCCATGATGTTGTCGAAGGACCGCATCGTCTTGCCGATGGCTTCCGCCGTGGGACGCACCGACTGTGCCGTCGCGATCATCGCGTCCAAGGCGACGTCTGCGCGCTTGGTCTCGCGGTCGAAGTCCGCCCAGGTAGCGGCACTGCTCACCAGTTGCTGTACCGCCTCCGCATAGGTCTCGAAGGGTTTGGCGGCGGTCTTGAGGTGCGGAATGGCGCGGGCATGGGCCCGCAACGCGGCACACTTGTTTTCGATCCTCCCCTTGGCGAGAGGAATGTCGTTGTTGCGGTTGATGGCATCCGACATGGCCGGTGCGCAATTCTCGACGACCTGCCAGGCGGCGAGCGCCCGGTCCGTCGGGTTGACGATCAGCCGGGCAGCGGCCAACTGCTGCGTCACCACCTGAATATCCGCCGTCAGGGCGGCCTTCGCCATGGGCTCCTGCACGGCGTTGTCGCGGATGTTTCCGAGGTTGTTGACCATTGCCTCGGCCTGCGCGACGATGTCGTCGACGCCCTGCCCGACGGCGATATCGATCGGGCCACTGACGGCCTGCAAGCCGGCTTCCGCGAGCCCCAACGTCTGTGCCACGCTCGTCAGTCCATTCCGCGTGGTGAACGTCCGGCACTGCACACCCAGGGCGTCCACCGGTCCGCGCTGCGCGGCCTTGGCTACAGCGTCCTGGATGAGGGTCAGGCGCTTCTTGTAGGTTTCGGCCCCGGCGGTCACCGTCATGATCCGGGGCTGCAGAAGTGTCGCCGCGTCGATGTCCTCTCGCACCTGATGTGCCAGGGCCTGCGCCTGCGCCTGCACGACCCTATAGCGCTCGACACGATCCTCGGAAGATCCGCCACCCTCGGCGTCGGCCAAGGCATCGCGGATTTCGTTCAGACGCTGCTCATGCGGCGCGATTTCGGCGAACGCGAAGCCGGCCAGGGCATCGGTCAAGCCCCGGCAGGCCTCGATTTCACCTTCGGCAAGGCCTTTCGCGCCTTGCACGTCGTGGAGCAGGGCGCCGAACAGGGCCTTCCAGTCGATGATCTCGTCGTCCATGGCTCACATCCGCAGCAGGGTGTAACGGTGGGGCGCCCGAGGCATCAGGCGGCTTCGAGAACGGCTTGCAGGTCGTCCAGGGCGCCGTGCAGCGGGTCGCGCAGACGGACGGCGACGCCGAAGGGGTTGCGCTCGCAGGCCGGGATGCGCGGGTCGCTGTCGAGGTGGGCGCGGAAGCGGCCGATGGCGGCCAGCGCCTTCTCCGCCGCCGGCCCGACGGCCGCATCCGGGGCCTGGGCGACGTTGAACAGCGCCGCCGTCATGGCGACGCGCATGCCGCCCATGACCGTGCTGACGTGCTGGTCGGCGATGGCATGCAGGTCGGTGTCATCCGTCTTGCGCAGCGCCGCCACCAGGGCCTGCACCTCGGCCTCCGCGCTGTCCACCGCCGTCGTCCAGCGCTGACGCGCCGCCTCGAAGGAGGGGCGGTCGAACCACGGCGGGGGCTCGTCTTCGTCGCCGGGGGCTACCTCCTCGCGGGCTTCGTCCTCCGGCTCCGCCTCCACCGGCGCCTCCAGGGGCGCGGCGGCCAGGGCTTCCAGCGTCTCCACCAGTTCCGCCAGGCGCACCGCGTCGCCGTCCGTGGAGGCGTCGCGGGCGGCGGCGTAGGCTTCGCGGATGTCGTCGGCGAGGTCGCGGCGGGCTTCGGCCACGGCCTTCAGCCCCGGCATGGCCGCCGCCACGCGCTTGCGCAGCTCGGCCAGCGGACCACCACCGTCGGGGCCGGGCGCCTCCGACCCCGGCGCCTCCTCGATCTCCACGTCCTCGGGGTCGTCGTATTCGCCGTCGGGGCCGTGGACGCGCAGCTTGAGCGTCAGGCCGTGCTCCTTGAACCAGCGCTTCAGGCCGCGGCGCAGGCCGGGGAAGGGCGCCTTCTCGGTGGTGAAGATGGCCACCGCTCCCTCGCGGCCGACCATGCCCCAGGCGCCGCGGCGGGCGCCTTCCTGCTTCACCTTGGCGGCGAGGCGCTTGGGCGCGAGGCGCGGGTGCATGCACAGAAGCGGCGTGCCGGCGGCCAGGCCGAAGGCGAAGGGGCGCGGCTTGGTGGCCGCCTTGCGGATCAGGGCGACGATGGTGTCGGGCTGGAAGATCTTGCCTTCCGGAACGTCGTCCTCGTCGTCCTCGTCGACGGGCGCCTTGGGGCGGGCCTCGTCCTGCGGCTCGGGCTCGGCCTCCTGGCGCGGCTTCGGCGGCGGCGTCTCTTCGTGCTCGGCCTCGTGCTCCTCGGCGTCCTCCAGGTCCGGCGTCGCCAGTTCCACCTTCATGGTGACGCCGTGGGCCTTGAAGTAGCGCAGGATCGCCTGCTCCAGGTTCGCCACTTCGTCCTTGTCGCAGGCGAAGACGGCCAGCGGCCCCTCCGACGTGACGGTGCCGTGGGCGCCCTTCTTCAGGCCGCTCTCGCTCTTGCACAGGTCGAACAGCGCCTTGCCCGTCTTGGTCTTGTCGACGGCGAGCACGCTCTTGTCGGGCGTCTTGCCGGGCAGGAAGGCGAAGGCGACGGGCGCGCGCGCCGCCTTGATGAGCTTGTGGGCGCGGTCGGGGTCGAGCAGGGCGTGCATGGCGGGCCTAGCCTTGTAGAGTCGCGCGGAACGTCTACTGCAGATTGCCCGATATGCCGCCGAAAGCAAGAAGATCGTAAAAATATCTACTGCGACGTGTGCGCCGCACCAAAAAAGGGGCGCCCCCTTTCGGCGGCGCCCCTTCCTCGTCGGCTCATGCGCCGTGCATCAGTCCGCCAGCGCGGCGACGCCCGGCAGGGTCTTGCCTTCCAGCCATTCCAGGAAGGCACCGCCGGCCGTGGAGACGTAGGAGAACTTCTCCTCCACGCCCGCATTGGCCAGCGCCGAGACGGTGTCGCCGCCACCGGCGACGGTCAGCAGCTTGCCTTCGGCGGTCAGGCGGGCGGCTTCCTGGGCGATGGCGTTGGTGGCGGTGTCGAACGGCTTGATCTCGAAGGCGCCGAGCGGGCCGTTCCACACCAGCGTCTTGCAGCCGGCCAGCTTCTGCTTCAGCGTTTCGATGGCCTGCGGGCCGATGTCGAGGATCATCTGGTCGGCGGGCACCGCGTCGAAGGCGACGGTGGTGGCCGGCGCGCCTTCCTCGAACTTGGGCGCCACCACCACGTCCTGCGGCAGCACGATCTCGCAGCCCGACTTTTCCGCCTTTTCCATGATGGCGCGGGCGGTGTCGGCCATGTCGGACTCGCACAGCGACTTGCCGATGGCGATGCCCTTGGCGAACAGGAAGGTGTTGGCCATGCCGCCGCCGATGATGATCATGTCCACCTTCTCGATCAGGTTGCCGAGAACGTCGAGCTTGGTGGAGATCTTGGCGCCGCCGACCAGCGCCGCGGCCGGGCGTTCGGGCTTGGCGAGCGCCTTGGTGAGCGCCACCAGTTCCGCCTGCATCAGGCGGCCGGCGGCCGACGGCAGCAGGTGGGCGAGGCCCTCGGTCGAGGCATGCGCGCGGTGGGCGGCCGAGAAGGCGTCGTTGACGTAGATGTCGCCGAGGTCCGACAGCGAGCGGGCGAAGCCGGGGTCGTTCTTCTCTTCCTCGGCGTGGAATCGCAGGTTCTCGAGCAGCGCCACTTCGCCGGACGCGAGGCCGTTCACCACCGTCTCGGCGGCCGGGCCGACGCAGTCGTCGGCGAAGGCGACCGCCGTGCCGAGGGCGGCGGACAGCGCCTCGGCCACCGGCTTCAGGCTCATCTCGTCGTTGCGCTTGCCCTTGGGGCGGCCGAAGTGCGACAGCACCACGACCTTGGCGCCCTTGGCGGCGAGGTCGCGGATGGTGTCGCAGGAACGGTCGATGCGGGTGGTGTCGGTGACCTTGCCGTCCTTCATGGGCACGTTGAGGTCCGAGCGCACCAGCACCCGCTTGCCGGCCACGTCGATGTCGTCGATGGTCTTGAAGTCGGCCATGGAATAGTTCCTCTTCTCAATCGCATCCGGTCCATGGGGAACCGCCCCCGCGAGCCGAAGTTCGCGGGGGCGGTCCTTAGAATCTGAGTGGGTCGGGAAAGGCTGCGATTACAGCAGCTTGCCCATGGCCACCGCGGTGTCGAGCATGCGGTTGGAGAAGCCCCACTCGTTGTCGTACCACGACATCACGCGCACGAAGTTGCCTTCCAGCACCTTGGTGCCCGGCGCGTCGAAGGTCGAGCTGTTGGCGTTGTGGTTGTAGTCGATGGAGACCAGCGGCAGCTCGTTGTAGCCGAGGATGCCCTTCAGGCGGCCGTTGGCGGCTTCCTTGACGGCGGCGTTCACTTCCTCGGCGGTCACGGTCTTGCCGAGCACGACCTTGAGGTCGACCAGCGAGACGTTGGCGGTCGGCACGCGCACGGCGACGCCGTCCAGCTTGCCCTGCAGTTCCGGCAGCACCAGGCCGACGGCCTTGGCCGCACCCGTGGAGGTCGGGATCATGGACATGGCGGCGGCGCGGGCGCGGTACAGGTCCTTGTGCAGGGTGTCGACGGTGCGCTGGTCGCCGGTGTAGGCGTGGATCGTCGTCATGAAGCCGTGCTGCACGCCGAACGTCTCGTTCAGCACCCAGGCCACCGGGGCCAGGCAGTTGGTGGTGCAGGAGGCGTTGGAGACGACCGTGTGGTCGGCGGTCAGCTTGTCGTGGTTGACGCCGTAGACGACGGTCAGGTCGGCACCCTTGGACGGCGCGGACACCAGCACGCGCTTGGCGCCGGCCTCCAGGTGGACCTTCGCCTTGTCCTTGTCGGTGAAGATGCCGGTGCACTCGGCGACGATGTCGACCTTCAGCTCGGCCCACGGCAGCTTGGTCGGGTCGCGCTCGGCGATGACCTTGATGCGCTTGTCGCCGACGACCATGCTGTCGCCTTCGACGGACACTTCGGCCGGCAGGATGCCGTGGACGGAGTCGTACTTCAGCAGGTGCGCATTGGCCTCGGCCGAACCGAGGTCGTTGATCGCGACGACTTCGATGTCCGAGCGGCCGGACTCGACGAGGGCGCGCAGAACAAGGCGGCCAATGCGGCCAAAGCCGTTAATCGCAACGCGAACTGCCATACCATCCTCCGTCATGATGATCTTGCGGCCCGGAACGCGGGCCGGCTTGAACAGGGGGCAACCGCCCGTCGGGGCGGTCAAAAACGGGTCCTATCGTTTCTCACAGAACCGCAGACGAATCCAGCGCCATTGCGGTTACCGTTCGGTATCCACCGCGTGAAAACCCACCCGCGAGCGTAGGACATGCTCGACGTCCGTCATATCAGGTACTTGCACGGTTTGCGCGCGGCGCGTGGGGCGGTAGTCTCGTCACCGTCGAAGACGAACGCACGACGGGAGAGAGGGGATGTTCCGCACCGCCGAATTGGGCCGCACGGTTTCGAAGGAAGACTTCGAGGCCGTCGCCGATACGCTCCGCATAGAACTGGTCGACCTGCAGCAGCGCCTGCGCGGCTGCGACTTTCCGGTGGTCATCCTGTTCGCAGGCGTCGACGGCGCCGGCAAGAGCGAGACCATGAACCTGCTCAACGAGTGGATGGACCCGCGCTGGATCGTCACCCGCGCCTACGGCGAACCCTCCGACGAGGAACGCGAGCGCCCGGTGTTCTGGCGCTACTGGCGCGATCTGCCGCCCAAGGGCAAGATGGGCCTCTTCCTGTCGGCGTGGTACTCGCAGCCGCTGCTCGACCGCGCCTGGGGCCGCATCGACGAGGCGCGGTTCGACGAACGCCTGAACCGCATCGCCGCCTTCGAGAAGGAACTGGCCGACGACGGCGCCCTGGTGCTGAAATTCTGGATGCACCTCGGCAAGAAGGAACAGAAGAAGCGCCTGAAGGCCCTGGAGAAGGACCCCCACGAGTCGTGGCGCGTCACCGACCGCGACTGGACTCACTGGGAGATGTACGAGGACTTCATCACGGCGTCCGAACGCCTGATCGTGCAGACCAGCATGGCGCACGCCCCCTGGCAGATCGTCGAGGGCCTGGACCCGCGCTACCGGGCGCTGACCGTGCTCACCGCCATCCGCGACGCCGCCCTGCGCCACATCGAAGCGCAGCAGATGCGCAAGCGCCTGGTGTCCACCCTCGACGCCCGCGAGAAGAAGCAGGCGGCACAGGTGGAGGCCGCCGCCGAGGAGGCCGCCGGCAAGCCCGCCGGCACGGGCGCGGCCATCCTGACGCGCATGCCGTCCATCCTGTCGTCGCTCGACATGACGCGCGCCTACGACAAGAAGGACTACGGCGAGCACCTGCAGATCCAGCGTGCCCGCCTCAACGGCCTGCAGCGCCGGGCGCGGGCGGAAGGCGTCAGCTCCATCCTGGTGTTCGAGGGCTGGGACGCCGCCGGCAAGGGCGGCGCCATCCGCCGCCTCACCGCCGGGCTCGACGCCCGCGACTACCAGGTCATCCCGGTCGCTGCGCCCACCGACGAGGAACGCGCCCACCACTACCTGTGGCGCTTCTGGCGCCATCTGTCGCGGGCCGGGCGGGTCACCATCTACGACCGCAGCTGGTACGGCCGCGTGCTGGTGGAGCGGGTGGAGGGCTTCGCCGCCCAGGAGGAATGGAAGCGCGCCTATTCGGAAATCCGCGACTTCGAGGAACAGCTCATCGAACACGGCTCGGTGCTGGTGAAGTTCTGGTTCCACATCACCAAGGAAGAGCAGTTCGCCCGCTTCAAGGCCCGCGAGGAAATCGCCTACAAGAAGTGGAAGCTGACCGACGAGGACTGGCGCAACCGCGAACGCTGGGACGACTACGAGGCGGCGGTCAACGAGATGATCGAGCGCACCTCCACCCACCCCGCGCCGTGGACCCTGGTGGAAGCCAACGACAAGCGCTGGGCGCGGGTGAAGACCATCGAGACGGTGTGCGACGCCCTCGAACGGCGGCTCGGGTGACGGGGACGGCGGTGACGGGGGCGGGTGCGGAGGTCCTGCTGGAGACGGCGCGGCTGCGGCTGCGCCGCTTCACGCCGGACGATGCGCCGCACGTGCTGGAACTGGACGGCGACCCGGCGGTGGTCGGGCCGACGGGCACCTTCCTGAAAGCCGGCAACCGCATTCCGGACGCCACCTGGAGCCTGACCCACACCCTCGGCCGCTTCCTCGCCGCCAACGGCCGCGACGGGCCCTTCGGCTATTGGCTGGCCGAGGACCGGGCGGAGGCGGCCTTCTGCGGCTGGTTCCGTTTCACCCGCGACGGCGGCGATCCGGCGGTGGTGGAACTGGGCTACCGCATGCGCAGCGCCCTGTGGGGCCGCGGGCTGGCGACGGAAGGGGCGCGCGCCCTGGTCGCCCGCGCCTTCGCCGAGCCGGCGGTGGAACGGGTGGTGGCGACGGCGCGGGCCGACAACGTCGGTTCCTGCCGCGTGCTGGAGAAGGCCGGCCTGTCACTGGTCGGCCGCTTCACCGGCGACGGCGATCTGGTGCGCGTCGCCTATGCCTGCGAGCGCGGCGCCTGGGCGGGAGCGGCTGCGCCGGCGGAGTAGGGCGCGCCGAGGATCCACCCTTCCTCGCCGGCGGCGACGGCCGCCAGGGTCGTGTCGGCCAGCACGGCGGGCGGCGCGAACAACGCCGCCGTCTCGCTCCGTTCGGCCGCCGTGCGCAGGGCGTCGGCCACCGTCTTCACCTGGCCTTCGTCGCGGATGCCGCCGGCCCAGCGCGGATCGATGGGCCGCAGACCGGGCCAGATCTCGGCCAGCACCGCCACCGTGCCGGGGCGGACGGCGAAGGGATCGGCCGTGAAGCCGGTGTCGAAGGGCCAGGCGACCACGCGCGGATCGTCCAGCAGGCGATGAAGCCACGGCAGGCCGGTCAGGGTCTGGCCGCCGACGCTGGCCGTGTAGCAGATCTTCCACACCGACTGCAGCCCGCGCCCCCGCAGCGGCAGGTCCACCCGGCGGAACTCGGGCAGAGCGCGGCCGTCGGTGGTGACATGGGGAAAGACGCCGCGCCGCGGCGCCAGATGCTCGAACCGCCGCCCGTGCGGGTGCCCCCACAGCGGCCCCGGCCCGCCGCCGAGGCGGGCGTTGAGGCGGTCGGCGACGGCGAAGCGGGTGTTCTCCGCCCCGTCGTCCTGCATCAGCCCCGCCATCAGGCCGAGCATCCCGCGCCAGCCGCCCTCGACGCCCAGCGCCGCCAGCGTGCCGGCCGGGTAGCCGAAGGCGAAATCGAACCCGATCAGCACTCGCTCGCCAGCGGCGGTGGCCTCGGCGATGCGCTCTTGCAGGAAGCGGGTGATGTCGAGGCGGGAGCGGAAATAGGTGGCCTCCGGCTCCGCCGCCGCTCCGACCCGGGCGGTGGCCGCCCACAGGCAATCCCGGCTCGGCCGCACCGGCGCGAGCCCGCTGCGGGCGCTCCAGTCGACGGCGACGATGCGGTGGACGGATGGGGCGGGCATGGTCTCTCTGCACCGGCGGCGAAGCCTGCAGTATGGCGGGCCGGGCCGCCGGTGCAAGGGAGGCGTCAGAAGGTGGCCTTGGCCTTCAGCAGGAACGACCGGCCGGGTTCGCGCAGGGGCTCCACGGTCGCGAAGTCCTGGCCGTAGGTGGCGCGGTCGGCGTAGCTCTCGTCGAACACGTTGTTGGCCTCCAGGCGCAGCGTCACCGCCTCCAGCATCGCCGGTTCGTATTCGACGTAGAGGTCGACCACCTCGTAAGCGGGCAGGGCCTGACCGCCGGCCTCTTCCGTGTCGGTGTTCTTCAGGGCCGCCTGCACGACGCCGCCGACGCTGACGCCGACCGAGTCGAAGCGGTGGGCGGCTTCCACCGCGATGATCTTGCCGAGCGGCGCGCCGAGGTACTGGGTCACGTCGGTGTCCGGCGCGCGGCCGGCGACCTCGATCTCGCTGTCGGTGAAGCTGGCGGTGACGAAGCCGGTCGCCCAGCGGTAGCCGGCCGACAGGGTGTAGCCGCGCGTCTCGAAGTCGGTGGTGAGCGAGGGGCCGCCGCGGAAGCTTTCGTCGCGGGCGTCGTCGAAGTCGCTGCGGAACACGCGGGCGCCGAAGCTCAGGCCGCGCCAGTCGGTCTCGATGCCGGCGGTGTAGTTCTGCGCCCGCACTGACGCCATGTCGGGGTCGTAGGACCAGCGGTCGTTGAGGATGTAGTTCTCGGCCAGGGCGATGCCGCCCCAGACGTTGGAATAGCCCGCCGTCAGCGTCACGATGTCGGTCAGGCGGTAGGCGGCCGAGACGTTGCCGCTGAGGCCGGCGCTCTCGATTTCGGTACCGTTCACGCCCTCGAACCACTGGTGGTCGCCGCGCAGGCCGAACGACAGGTCGAGCGGCGCGATGGGCTGCAGCCGCGCCTGGGCGAAGGCGCCGACGTTACGGGCCTTCTCCGCCATCACGGCGGTCGGGTCCTCGTAGTGCGCTTCGTCGTCGTAGAAGTCGATGCCGGCGGTGACGCTGTCGACGGGCGAGAGGTTGAAGGTATTGGCGATACGGCCCGACGCGCTGCTGGTCGTGCCGATGCTGCCGAAGGGCTCGGGGATGCCGAGTTCGGTCTCGCTGTAGGCCAGCACCACTTCCGGGTCGAACAGGCCGACGGCGTCGGGTGTGCCGTAGGTGAACGAGACGGTGCGGCGGTCCATGTCGTAGGCGCGCACCACCGGGTCCGGCCGGTTGGGCAGGCGGCCGATGTTGGCGCGGTAGGGCCGGTCGGCGTCGTCCTTCACCCGCTCGGCGGCTGCCTCGAAGCGGTGGCCGCCGGGGCTTTCATAGGCCAGCTTGGCGAGGCCGGAGACCAGGTCGGCAGCGGTGCCGTCGACCGTCCGGCCGTTGCCGCCCTCGTAGCTGTCGCCCACCGCCCGGTTGACGTAGCCGAGCAGTTCCAGGCCGTTGGAGCGGCCGTAGGCGGAGGCGCCGGCGGTGACGGTGTCGCCGTTGGTGGCGTAGCTGCCGGTGACGAAACCGCCGAGCACGCGGCCCGGCGCCAGCAGGTCGTCGACGTCCACCGTCTCGTAGGTGATGGCGCCGCCGAGGGCGCCGGGGCCGGCATCGGCCGGCGCGACGCCGGGGTCGACGCGCACCGCCTTCAGCAGGCTCGGGTCGATGAGGTTGGTGCCGGTGTGGTGGAAGACCTTGTTGTTCTGGCGGGCACCGTCGATGCGCACCGCCAGGTTGGTTTCCTCGATGCCGTTGACGTAGACCTTCTGGCCGAGCGGCACGGCGCCGCCGACGGAGATGCCGGACTCGCCGGCGAACACGTCCTGCATCTTGCCCGGATTGCGGCGTTCCAGCTCCGCCGGGCCGACGGCGATGGCGGCGGCGGCATCGGCGCCGCGGGCCATGCCGCGGGCGTCGGCGGTGCCTTCCACGCGGATGGGGTCGAGCAGGATGGCGCCGTCCTCGGCGGCCGGGGCGACGGACTCGATGGTCACCGTGCCGCCGGGGGCGATGCGGTAGCCGAGGCCGGTGCCGGCCAGCAAGCGGCCCAGCGCCTGGTCGACGCTCATCTCGCCGTCGACGCCGGGGGTGCGGACGTCGCGCACCGCCTCACCGCGGGCCGTCACCTGCACGCCCGCCTGCTGCCCGAACAGCGTCAGGGCGTCGGCCAGCGGCTGCGGCGGGATGGCGAAGGTGCGCACGGCCGCCGCCTGCGCCAGTTCGGGTCGGCCGCCGGCCGTCTGCGCCGCGGCGGGGGCCGCCAGCAGGGCACCCGCGATGGCCAGGGCGGCCAGGGACGTGCCGCTCACCGCCGGCTGGGAAGGGCGCGAAACCTCTTGGGACATGGTCTTCCTCGTTCTCTCGCTCGGTCTACGGTCATCGCGCGATTGCAACGCATTCGCATCATCCTGAAGAAGACGACGGGGCCTGCCGGCATTTTCAGAAATAGTTCGGGGGCAGATGCCTACCCGTCCGCGCCGCCGCCGCGCAGGACCAGCAGCCACGGCGAGATACGGTAGACGGCGGCACCGTGAGCGGCGGCCACGGCCGCGACGGCGGCGGCCGGGTCGGACAGGTCGTAGAGGCCGGTGACGGTCTGCTGCGCCAGGGTTTCGTCGGCGACGACGATCCAGCCGCCGAAGTAGGGGGCGAGCTGGTCGATCACCGCGCCGACCGGCTCGTCGCGCACCGCGAGCAGCCCGCCGCGCCATGTCGCCACCAGAGCCGGCGGCAGGGTCTCCGCCGCGCCGATGCCCGCCGTATCGACACGTACCGCCTGGCCGGCCAACAGGGTGACGGCCGCCGCCGCACCGCCGGCGGCGTCGACGCGCACCCGGCCGTGTTCGACCGCCACGCGGACCGCCTCGCCGTCGCGCCCCACCTCGAAGGCGGTGCCGAGCACGGTGGTCCGCACCGCGCCCGCCCCGACGGTGAAGGGGCGGGCCGGATCGGGCTTCACCTCGAAAAAGGCGGTGCCGCGGCGCAGGATGACGTTCCGCTCGGCCGCGTCCACGGCGACGTCGAGCGCCGTCTGCGGTGCCAGCACGGCGGTGCTGCCGTCGGCCAGGAGGATGCGGCGGGTCTCGCCGACGCCGGTCGCGACGTCCGCCGGTGCGAGGGAGCCGCCGCCGAAGAGGATCACCGACACGACGCAGGCGGCGAGGGCAGCGACGGCGGCGGCCATCCTCGGGCGGCGGCGCGGCGGTACGGTGACGGGACGATGGTACAGGGGGTCGGCGGCGGCGGCGGCGCGGGTCACCACGGCCGCACCCTCCGGGTCGCCGAGCAGCGCCCAGACCCGCTGCGCCTCGCGCCAGGCGTCGGCGTTGGCCGGGTCGGCGACCAGCCAGCGCCGGTGCGCGGCGTGCAGGGCCGCGTCGTCGGGGCGGTCCTGCAGCAGGACGAGCCACTCCTCGGCGGAGGCCGGCGGGGCGGCGGGGGGCGTGGAGTCCTCGGTCATGGTCCTGTGGCCGCGGTTGGCTCGGGGTGCGGGCGTGTCGGGGGCGGCGGTCATGGCGGCGTCAGGAACGGCGCAGCCGGTGCCGGCAGTGATCCAGGGCATCGCTCACCAGCCGGTGGGCGGTGCCGACGGAGACCCCCAGCTCCGCGGCGATGTCGACCAGCCGCAGCCCGTCGACGCGATGCAGCTTCAGGGCGACCCGGGTGCGTTCCGGCAGTTCGGCGAGCGCCGCCTCCAGCCGGCGCAGGTCGTCGCGGGCGATGACGGTGGCCTCGGGCGTCGGATGATCGCCGGCGAGCATGGCGAAGTGGCCGTCCTCGGGCGCCGTGCGCCGCTCCTCCCGCGTCATGCGCCGACGGGCGTCCACCGCCAGGTTGCGCACCACCAGATAGAGATACGGCACCGGCTTGCTCACCGCCGCCGCCCCATTGGGCCCGGCCTCCACCGCCCCGTCGAGCCGCAGGAAGGCATCCTGCACCACGTCCTCGGCGCGATGGTCGTCACCGACGATGGTGCGGGCATAGCGGACCAGGCGACGCCGATGGGCCATCAGCAGACGGAACAGGGTGTCGCTCTGCCGCGGCGTGGGCATGGAAGGGGCTCCGGGGGACCTTACAACGTGAAAATGCGTATCGTTCGCATTAAGGGGCCGCAGGGTGCGCTTGTCAAACCGGAAGAGGCGGTGGGGGTGGATTTTGCGCAGGCCGCGGGCGCGTAGAGCTCCGGCGGCAACAGCCAGTTGGCTTAGGCGAGCCTGTGAACCAGGAGATGAAACTCTCCTCCGGCCCTACCGACGGCTATTGCGGCCATTGCGGCGGAGCATTCATGGGGGGATCCCCCGAAGGAAGGTCCCAATAAATGTGTTACGGCGGATAAGGGGGCTGATGATGAAGTCTTAGGCGGTACTCTTAAAACTGCGCGGACCGTCGCGACTGCGAAATTCACGGCCAGTCCGACACGTCAAAGTAGCTGACCTTAGTGCTGGCGGCACCCACAGTTACCGCAAATACGTAGTTCACGTAGACGCTACCCGCCACGACCTCGATGGTTTCCGTGCGCGGATCTTCCGGCTGGGCCACGGCCGGCCACTGGGAAAGCCACGCCTCTCCGGGAAAGTCGAGAAGTTCGAGCGCCTCGGCCTTTTCCGCAGCGACTTGCGCAGGAGGCATGCGTGTAACCCTAACAACAGCTTCAATCCCCTCTTCCAATACCTCGATCTGCCCGGTCTGCTCCTCGCCCTCGGCAGGGAGCTGTTGCCGTACGCGCGCAGCCCGATGAAACAGCACGACGTTGTGACGGTCGCCGCCGGCCTGGGGCGACGGATAGAACATCCCATCGATGTGCAATTTATCGGCGAGGTACTCTGCAATCACCTGCGTCGGCAGGTACCCGAGATCTTCTTCCCCGGGCAGAACCGGCCTCGCGACCTGGGTGCAGAACGTGGACAAGAAGGCTGCCCGCTCCCGTCGTGTCCCGAAATCAAGGTCGAAGTAGCTGCCCTCCTCGTAAACGGCCTCGAGCGCAGGAAGATCGAGGAGCCGCAACGGGCGCAATGGCCGGAACTGACAAGCGACGATCCATGATCCGACCGGCGGGCGCAACTCGGCGAGGCACACGTCGATGTCCTGGCTGCCATAGAAGACGGCCACGCCTGCCGGATTCATGCGGCCGGCCCGCGCCTTTTGCGGAGGTGGCGGACCTATCGAGCCGGCCGGATCAACGAGAGCGTCCTCCGCTTCGCTCTGGGTCATGAACAGCCGAGCCCGCCAGAAAACGGCGTCCGGATCGTCGGGCGGGATCGTGACGACGACCGGTTGCTTCTGGAAGGTCTGGAGGCTTTCCAGGCCGCCGAAGATTCTGCCGAGGATGTCTTCGGCCTCAGAATTGAAGAACCGCGACCGCTCGCGCAGTTCTAGCTGAAGAGCCAGCCATTCGTCCTGAAATGTCCGATCATCCGCGGCGATGGCTTCATACCTCGCCTCGGGTCCGTATGGATCCTCGTCTCCGTCCCTCACCGCACGGTATCCGTAGTCGTCGGAGAGGCAACCAACAAGCTCATCCGCAACGTCCACATCGACACCTGCAGCACGAACAAGCACGTCCCGCGGCGCCTCACCATGACGTTCCCAGGATGGATCGAGGCGCTCGAAGACGTCAGGGTCAGCGGGTGTCAGGCCGAAGAACTTCGTGAAGACCCCATGGCAAAGATCTGCAGCGTCCTCAAGAGGCATCGCCAGCCCATGGCGTCCGCAGAAATGGCAGGTGGCTTCGGTGTGCTCGTCTTCGATCCGATCCTTCAAACCTGGATCGGTGGTGCACAGAGAGCAGAGCCAGCGCGTTGCATCGTCAGCCATGGTGGTGCTCGGTCGGCCATAGGAATCGCAGCGGGCCGATGATGGCGCATTGCGAACACCGACACCATCAGGATCAGCTTGTCCGTCCGCTCCCGCCGAGCACGCTTGCCTGATTCGGGCGAAAGTGTCGAACAATCAACGATCTATCGTCCCGCCGGTCCCATCCTTAACTGACGAGTCCCATCCTTAGCCGCAGAATCCCATCCTTAGCCGATTCCGACATCGATCATGTCGTGGATCGGGAGAAGTTGGCTGGGGCGGCAGGATTCGAACCTGACGTCCCCGAAACAACAAGCTTCTCCGCCGTTTTCAGTGCGACGTGCCTCTACTGGTCCACGCGATTGGTCCACATGAGTGGTCCACATCCCCTTTTGGGAAAGGCCGCATTATACGAGGGCGAGGCACGATGGCCAAGGTTCAGGTCCGCCCTTCCTTTAGCATCCGCCCCCATGCCCGCCACGTCGGCATCAGGTCCATGATGGCCACGAGCGACAGGGCAGGGGCACCGCCACCTGCCCAATGATCGCCTCTCTCCGTCGCGGCGGCTTGGCGGCGGCGGACGCGGGAAAGCTCCTCGGACCACGCTTCCTGGCCGACGGCGTCGACGTGCCGCAGGTAGGCGGCCAACTCGGTGTCCAATGCTCTCCAATGGCGGGGCGTGGTCACGCCCCTGTCGGAAGCCCCCGCTGTGAGGAGATGCCGCACAGCCTTGGCGACGGCCATCTCCTCCTGACGGGCAACCCACGGTGCCAGCGGTCCCGTCATATTCGCGGCCCTCCGTAGGCAGGAGCCGAGTTCGCTTGTGCCGTCGGCACCGACATGCCCAGAGCCGCCTTGAGGTGGTCGGGCATTTCCTCGTCCTGGGGAGGCAACGGAACGCCGCAGGCGGCGATGGGCGTGCTCTCAGCCTCCTTATCCTTCGTCGTCGCGTCCAAGGTGGCGGCATAGTCGGGGTGGCAGGTAAGACACCAGTCCGCCGCCCGCTGAGCGTCCGCCGCCGCCCTGAAGATTTCCCGCTTGTCCTGTTTCAGGGTTTCGAGCCATGACCCGATGTAGGATGCGTGCTGTTCCAGTTCGGCGGGGATCCCCAGCTCGGCGGCCATGAAGGCCGAGGCCAGTTCCGCCCGAAGCTCCTCCTGGGCGTAGGCTCGGGAGCCGAAGCGATTCCGCAGGTCGCGGTCCAGGCGGCTCGGATGTCCTGTCGCGTGCCCCAGCTCGTGCATCGCCGTCGCAGCCCATGCCTGAACGCTGGAGAACGTGCCGTCGGGCGGAAGCTGGATGTGGTCGGTGCTGGGCGAGTAGAACGCCTTGTCACCGCCGACCCTCAACGAGACGCCCGAGTTGGCAAGAATGGTCTCCACGGCCTCGGGCCGCCGCCAGGGGGCATCCCCGATCGTCGGCGGCTCGTAGGCGGGGATGCCCTCGATCTGCGAGGCGTGGAAAACGGGGTAGGACCGCAGGACGGGCACCACCGCTTTCTCGGGGTCGCCGTTGTCGTCCACCCTGTCGCGGTTCTCCACCTCGACAGTCTTGAAGAAGAACACCGTGGAGGCTTTCTCGCCCTTGCGGACCTGCCACCCCTTGTCCTGAGCCTGCTTGTACGAGCACCAGCGGGGGTCGCCCGTCTCCCACGCCTTCGGGTCCATGCCCAGCAGGAGGACGTTGATGCCTCGATAGCGGTGCCCCGTCACGGCATTGAGCGGCCCCGTCATCGCCGCCTTGCCCGCGTCCCACGGCTTCCGCCACGGCGGTGTGCCCGCCTCCAGGGCGGCGATGATGCGGTCGGTGACGATCTGGTAGTGGTCCTGCCTTTGTGAAGCTTGTCGTTTAGTGCCTTTGGTCATCGTCGGTCCTCCCCCTGCGTCTCGCTTTCCTGATCTCCTCCCAGCTCGGTCCCGCGTCGGCGGGAGCCTCCTCCAGCCCGAGGTCGGTGATCTCCTCCCACGTCAGGATGACGTCGTCAGAGTCGGGGTGCGTCGGCGTACTCATGGTCGGCCTCCTCTGTTTGGCGGTGTTCCTGGTGTTCCGCGTGTTCCGGTGTTCCAAGAGCTTTCTTCAGGTGCTCGGGCATCGGCTCCTTGGCCTTTCGCCCCTCCTCGCATTCAAGGGTGATGCGGTCAGGGGAGTAGCCCTGCCTGATCGCCTCTTCCCTGGCCCGTCGCTGGAAGTCCTCGGAACCGCCGTAGAAACGGACGCTCTGCCAGCCCCTTTCGCGGCCCGCCCGCACCATGGCGGCGATCTGCTCGTCGGTGGGCTCGCCGTCACAGTGGAGTTCGATGCGGTCGCCATAGTCGGACCAAGTAGCACCGTAGGCGTCGATTATGAGGCGGTTCCATTCGCGAACAGGATCGAAGCCCCGTTCCCGCCACCATGCCTCCACGCGGTCCCAGTCCATCGGCTTGATCGGCCCGAGAGCCTCGATGCCCCATGCGGTTCTCTTCGTCTCTTTCTTCATCAGATTCCCTTTGCGTTCCCTGTTCTTTTTCCTGCTTGCCAGCGTCGGCAGGCTCGTCGTGTCCAGGTCGGTCAGCCGCTCCTTCACCTGAGCCGCCTTGATCCCGAGGCGGCGGGCGATGGAGTGCGGCGTCCCCGCCCGATCCACGACCACGATTCCACGGTCGCCGTTTGCAAGGGACAAGCCTCGTTTCTCCAGGGCGGCGGCGAAGCTCTGCACATCCACCGACTCCCGCCACGCCCCGCGGATGGCGGCGGCCACTTCGGCGACGGGCATCTTCGTCCGCTCCGCCGCCTGCCAGCATTTATGGGCGGCGGCGGCGACGGGGCGGGCCGTGCCTTCGGGCCTGGTATGGGCACCGACGACCGCGTCCAGGCCGAAGCGGGCCTCCAGCTCTCGGCTGGCCTCCTCATGGCGGCGGTAGTTGTGGCTGTCGCTGGCGACCTTCAGCGTCAGCGGATCGACCCTGAGCCAGACAACGTGGACATGGTCGCGGTCCCGCTTGCGATGCCGCACCACCGCCCGAGGCCGCCCCGTCAGCCCGAGGCGACGTTCAAGCTCGTCGACGCTCTCCTGCCACCTGGCCTCGGTCATGATCTCGGCCTCGTGGCGGCCGACATTGACGGAGGCGTGGTACAGGGCTTTCTTTGCCCTCGACGCCAGCGACACCGACTTCCACTCGGCGAAGGCCCCGTGCAGGTCTTCGGCGACCGCCCCGCGAACCTCCAGCACCGCGACAGACTCGTTCTCCGACCCGTCGAGCAGATGGTCGGCCAGCCTGCGGCAATCGGCAGGGGACTGCCCCCGCGAGCTACCCTTGATGACCATGACCCAATGCCTCACGAAGGTCGGCCCGCATGTCCTCAAGGACCACACGCACCTTGGTCAGTTCCTCGATCTGCGGCAGGCGGCCGTTCTGGTTGGCGGCCTTCGCCATCTGGTTGGTGTGCCCGCCCACTTTGCCGAGGGCGGCGAGCACCTTGCCAAGGGCCTGGACATCCGCCTTGGGAAGCCGTCTCGCGGGGTTCCGCTTCGGTGGCGGCGGGTTCGGCACCTTGGCCTTCGCGAGGTGCAGGCAGGCGGCTCGGCACCAGTCCTGACGGGAGCGAACAGGCTTGGTTGTCGCCGCCGCCGCGTCGACGTGGGCGGCCTCGCCGTCGGTGAGTCTGAAGCTCACCACGTGGAGCCGTTTCTCACTCATGCGTCCCCCCTGCCGTCCACGAGGACGGGCACCCTATGAAGGCCCTCCTCGACGCAGTCGGCGAGGCGGCGGAGGTGTTCGGCGAGGTCGGCGGGCGGAACGTCGCCGACATGGAAGGCAATCTGCGTGCCGTGGGCGATGTAGGCCGACGAGACGGCGAGCATATCGATGGGCACGCCGTCGAAGGCGGCCTCCGCCAGGTGGTCGTCCATGGTCGCCAGAAGCCAGCGGCTCCAGGCATCGGCGGCGACGAGGGTGGTGGCGATGGTGGTGGGCATAGGTGATCTCCTGTCCATGGGTTGGGGGTCAACGGGGGCGAAGCACCCTTGCAAGCGGTGTCGTAGACGCCATGGCTTGCTTCCCTTTTGGTTCCGTGTAGACAGAAGTAACAGGCCTTCGAGCCTTTGGGAGCTGAAGACTTGTATACGGATTCGGCATTTCGGGAGTGCTTTGTTGACGTTCCGCCGTGGCGTCTTCGTCTACGCTGTATACTTTTCTTGTATACGAGATTGCGGGCCAGGGCAGTGCTCTGTGGACAGCCTCGCACGGCATCTACGTCTACGTCCATATACGCCGCCGTTTACGGCACTTCGGGGGAAGACGCTCGATCGTCAGCATCCGTGCAACGCTCCCGTTGGCCCGTGCAACGGAAATGTGCAAAGTATTTCAAACTGTTCCGACCTGGGCCAGGTTACATCAACCTGAGACGCCCTGCATCGCGGGCAACCCGCTGGTGTTCCCGAACACCGTGATGAACACCGACGGGAACACCGTCTCCCTCAGCGGAAAGCCAGCGATTCCGCGGCTTTCACGCCATAGGGAACACGGGAACACCTGGAACACCGAGAAAGGGGGAAGTGATGCTGAGGGTGACTGTCGATCTGGAGCCGCATGGAGACAGGGATCTGGCTCGCACCATTGCAGAGGTGGAGATCGTCAATGTCACCGCCTCCCGTCTGCGATCCTCGCAGGACTACGCTTGGCGGGTCAGGGAAGTGAAGACGAGCGTGCTGGCGATGGGCTGGCTCGTCGACTGGCGGCGGGAGGATGGCCCGATGACGCTCGTCGCGGCGGTGCTGGATGAATGGCAGAGCGGCAGGCTCTTGCCCTTCGACAACCACGGGCACCCGCGTCCGCCTGAGGGGATGGAGTTGTCGACCGAGGAGTTGTGGCGGCGGCACGACGAGGAGCGGGAGGAGGATGCGTGACAGCAAAAGAGGCGGACTCCGAAGAATCCGCCTCTTTCTGTTTGAACCCCACTACCGTGGGGAAAACTGCCACTCATTACCTCCACTAACGTGGAGAAGATAGATGCTCCGCAGATGCGGAGAAACACCCCGAGGGAATCGACTGCCTGTTCGGCAGTTCAGAACGCTGTGCACAAGAAGGATAATGCACTTCTTCTATGTCTTTGTCAATTAGAAAAACAAAAATACAATGTAGTATGTTTGGGAGCACGCTTCGAAACACCTTCGGGAACACCAGGCCCGCACGGCGAAAGCCAGCATTCGTGCGGGTTTCAGCCGCCAGGGAACACGGGAACACCATGAACACCGAGTTCGTGACGATGTCAGAAACGGGTGGTAGCCTCTCCGCGATCAATGGCGGGGAAGCCCATGCAAGCTGACGACATCATTCTGGCGTTCACCGACGCGGGGCATGACCTGCCCGCCGACGCCATGCGGGCGGCCGTCGCCGATTGGGATGCCGTCGCTCCCGAGTTGCTGCGGACGCTGGAGGCGTATGCTGACGGCTCTCACCGTTCCGCGGAGGCGGAGAACGCCCTGTTCTTCATCATCCACCTGATGGGCCAGGTCGGCGAGACGCGGGCCTTCAAGCCGCTCTGCCGCCTGTGCATGGACGCAGAGGCCCCCGAGAACATCCTCGGCGATGGCGTCACCGAAAGCCTCAAGAGAATCCTGATCTCCACGTGGGATGGCGACGCGGAAGCCCTGAAGGCGGTCATCGAGAACCCCGACGGCGACGAGTACGTCCGCTTCGGGGCATTGGAAGCGATGGGCTACCTCACGGCCTTGGGCGAGATCGACCGCGAGGCGATGAAGGGCTACATAAACCATCTCCTCAACACCATGGAGCCACGGGACGGCAACTTCGCGTGGGTCGGCTTGGGTTGGGTGCCCGCCCAGCTCGGCTTCGCCAACATGGAGTGGGTCGTGGAGGACCTGGTGAAGCGGCGGCTTGTCGACGAGTCCGAGGTCAACCAGAACCTCTTCCGCATGTTCGTCGATCTCAGCCGCTCGACCTCCGATGGCTTGGCCGCCTTTCACTACGATGGCGTCCGCCCGATGGGGGATGCCGTGGAGCACCTTGCGGCTTGGCATGCCTTCTCCGAGGAAGCGAAGAGAGCGGCGGCCCGACCTGCCGTGGAACGGGCCAGCACCTTACCCAATGTCGGCACTCACACGAACCCCGACCGCCATGTCGGTCGCAATGACCCATGCCCTTGCGGGAGTGGGAAGAAGTTCAAGAAGTGCTGCCTGCACTGAAGGCGACCATGACCGACATCATCCAGCTCAAGATCACCCTCATGGACGTGGATCCGCCCGTATGGCGGCGGGTACAGGTGCCCGCCGACTACCCGCTCCGCCGCGTCCACGACGTGATACAGGCGACGATGGGCTGGTTCGACATGCACCTCCATGAGTTCCGTATTGGCGGCAAGATATACGGCGAACCCGACATCGAGGGCGACCTGGCCTTCGGCACGCAGGGCACCCGAATCCACAGCGACAGGAACGTCAAGCTCGGGACGATCGTCGCGAGGGGCGTGCCCACGTTCGATTACGTCTACGACTTCGGTGACGACTGGCGGCATGAGGTCGCGGTCGAGAAGGTCATGCCATCCGAGGACGGCGTCGACTATCCCGTCCTCTTAGACTGGTCGGGGGCCTGCCCTCCCGAGGACTGCGGCGGCTCCACTGGCTACGCCGACTTTCTGGCGGCCATCAACGATCCCGACCACGAGGAACACGACGAGGTCGCCGACTGGTGGGGCGAGGACTCTTTCGACACGGGGTTCCTTGACCTGGAGGCGGTGAGGGCGATGCTGGGACGCATTCGGGCGGCACGGCGGACGGTGCCGAGGCGGAAGGCGACGGAGCCCTGAAAATCGGTGTTCCTGGTGTTCCAGTGTTCCAAGGCCTCGGGAACGGCCGAAATCTGCCGTTTCTCGTGGGGGCCATGGTGTTCCTCACCGTGTTCAGGAACACCAGTGTGGAACACCACCCGCAAAGGGAACGCTGTAGGCTGGGGACATGGTGTTCCCTAAGAATCCGAGGGTTATCAACGCTTTCGGCGGCTCGCGAACACGTGAGCACCAGGAACACCTGCGGCTCACGCCTGCTGAGTCATTGCCGCCCATGCCGCCTCGAAGCCGCCCTCGATGCAGTCGTCCGTGAGACGCATCGCGGCGGGAAGAGTAAGATCGCCTTCCCACAGAGGTTTCGCGACCTGTTCAAGAAGCGGCACTGCCTGCATGGCGGCCACCACGGCGATGCTCCCCCGAATGTAGGGGTTCACCTGCTGCATCTTGAACATCTCGGGGATCTCGTCGTAAGCCTGCATCCCCTCGGGAGTCATGAAGCGGAACAGGTCGTGGAAGACCGCCGCGAAAGGGTTCGCTATGCGGGTTCCCTCGTCTTCCTGAGGCCATGCCTTCTCGACAAGGTGGTGAAGGTGCTGGTTGGCAAGCTCAGCACTCTCTTGTGGGGGCAGCGTGGTTCCAGAACCGTCAGGGAAACGGACCTGCAGGGTGCCGTCGTCGCCGTGGCTAAATCTCCACATGCGAGTTCCTTTCTATTGCCGGGCGTGGGCAGGGATGTCGATGCCGAATGCCTCTGCGAAGCGAAGGCTCCGCATCATGCCCCAATAATGACCATCATCGCCATGGGGAATCATGCCGGGAGCTGGCATGAAGGGCTGAGCCGCGATCTTGTCAATGTCGCCGTCCGTCAGGGAGCGGAACGCGTTGCCATGAAGCCGAACCACGGCTAAGCGGTATTTTAGGTCCTTGGAGGCTCATTCGGCACTGGTTCAGGCTGACCGGCTCCGCCAGGTGGAACCGCACGGCGAGACTCCTCGCTCTTTCGGGCTTCTTCAATCTCCTTGCGAATTGCTTCTCTCTCCTTGTCTCGGTCCTCCGACGTGAATAGGTTAACATTAAAACGACCGGAAGACATATTACCTTGCACCCTCTGGAGTATTTCACGTATTTTTTTGGTTTCCTGAAAAAGTTGATAGGTCGGGTCTCCGCCGCCTATTTCCGTCACGCCAATGTACTCGGAAAAGTCGATGATAGATTCCGATATATACGCTATTCCATCTGCGTCTTCGAACGAGAGAGATACACTAAAATGAACTTCGAACATTTTATCTTTATGTACTTTAGAAAGATCTAGGAAGCTGAATACGAAACTTGATCGACTTTTTCCAGAACCTAGGGAGGATAGGCCGCTTTTGAGCATGTTGATATTCTCTAGATGAGATATTACGTCCAACTCTGCTGGAGTGAATGACTCTTTCCCTTCTGGGCGGAATGTGAATTTTATACTTCTTGCAACCCCTCTTCCGTTGTTTTCGACATGAACGTTTATGAACTGGAACGCTACAGGAGAAGGGAGAAAATACAGTTCTACGCTTGGTCTGATAGAATCTTTCCTTATTTGTTCAACTTGTTGCATCTGGGAGATGCGAAGGTTCCATGTCTCCTTCGCGAGAATGAAAGTCAGGATGGCAATGGCGAGAGTTGCAGCCGCACTTACCCAGGACGACATCGAATCCGAAGATAAGGCATGGCTGACATCGGTGTTGCTGCCAAGTATGATGCCGCCAATAAACAGGAGCGGAGATAGCAAAATAGAGCCCAATGTTATGGCTATCCAGGTGTGTTTTTCTTTATTCATTTCTTTCCAACTTTTCCGCAAATAAAAATAGGTTGGCCTGACGCAGTCGCCCATATCGCTTTTTTGGCGTTTTGCCGAACACACCCCCCTATGAGTCAAAAAAGTCCTCGTCCTCTTTCTTGAGCGTCAGCGTCTCCGCGACGCGGCATCCGACCTCGTGCCGGATCATCAGCTTCGCTAATTGCTTGCCGTCGACCAGGACGATCCGCTTGCTGAGCATGTCGGCGGTGTCCTTGGCGGACGCGGTGAAAGTCGAGGTGGTGACGAATAGCCCCTTCGCCGCCTTAAAGCGGTCGAGGCTCCCGAAGAAGTCTCGGATGGCTCCAGAGCCGACGGTATTGCCGTCCGCGTACCGCTTCGCCTGCACATAGATGCGGTCCAGCCCCAGCGGGTCCTGGTCGATGACTCCGTCCACGCCGCCGTCGCCCGTCTTGCCGACCAGGGCCTTGTCGATGTCCGTCGCAGTGCCGCCGTAGCCCATGGCGATCAGCAGGTTGACGACCACCTTCTCGAAGAAGGCGGGTGTGCCCGACCGGACACGCTGGAGCAGGGTGTCGGCGAGGGCGTCCTCCACCTGGCGATGGGCCGTCCGCATCACCTCGTCTGGGGTCAGCAAATCATCCGCCGCGGGTTCGGCAGTGGCTGGCGTCTCCGTCTTCCCCTCGGTGCCGTTGCCGTCACGGAAGCCCTTGAAGGCGTCAAACCGCTCAAGGAACTTGATGGTGATGCGATCTGGCGGGTTCTGGAGAACCTGCCTTCCATCGTCCGTGATCCTGAAGTGGGCACGGCGGGTCAGCTCGACCAAGCCCGCCTTGCCGAGGTAGCTCTTCGCCCAGTGGACGCGGTTGGCGAACGTCGTCTGCTTGCCGGAGGGAAGCAGGTCAGCCCGCTCCTCCTCGGTCAGCTCGGACTCGTCAGCGAGCCGCTCGACTACGTCGCCGATGCGGACTTCGCCGTCGGCGGATGCCCGAAGTACCGGGAGCATGAGGGTCTGGAAGTCGGGAATGGTCATGACAAGACGCCTACTTGGCTGATCTGCCTGCACGCGGACCAGAGTGGCACGTTCCATTATAGTGGATTCTGTATAAAGGTAGCGGAATATCTCTAGTCTTCACTGCCTTTCGCTCAATAATTTCGTAACCTTGGGGGCATGTTCCGTTTAGGCGGATGTATTCTTGAAGCCATTGCAACCTTATTTCCTCTGCTTTGGCGCCGTTCTCTGGGTAAATTGCATCTGCCCCAGCTGTAAATGTGAATCCATTGTCTTCTGGGGAGAACTGCGACATTCTGACGCGGTCTGCCGAACTGCAAGCTGCTAAAAAAGTTGCGAATAGTGCACATATAGATAGTGCTTTAATATTTCTGGATGCATTAGCGGGATACTTTTTGTGCATTATTGCTGTCTCCGCAAGTTTCGAGCCTTCTCAGATTAAGGAAACTCTCATTCCTGTCCAACCACGCCTTACGGCTTTCCCAGTCGGGCAGGATTGAGCCTACCAGTCCCCAGAAGCCAGTGTCGTGATTCCGATGCCGCAGGTGACACAGCTCGTGGACCACGGCGTACTCCAGCACCGTCTTCGGGGCGAAGATCAGGTGCCAATTGAGGTTCACCACGCGGTCCTGCCCGCAACTGCCCCAGATGTGCTTCTGGTCCTTTACCTCGACCCGCTTCGGTACAAGGCCGTTCGGCTTGCCATGGCGGCGGACCATGTCGCTCACGTCCTCGCGGAGCCGCTTCCTCAGCCACAGGCGGAGGGCGGACTCGATCAGGTCGTCCCGCGATGCCTCGGACGCCGTTCGCGGGCACCCGACGATGAAGCCGTTGCGGTAGGTGACCTCGACCAGCGTGTCGTCCGTCGGCTCGACCTTCAGCCGCATCAGCCGGCCGCGATAGGGGATCTTTGCCCCACTGACGAACCGCCGCACGGTGTTCGCCTTCGCCGCCCTCTCTGTCATCTGCCGCGTCTGCTCGACCAGCCAGCCGCGGCGGCGGTGGAGCATGGCGGCGATCTCGTCGTCGGTGGCGGAGGACGGCACGACCACCTCCACCCGCTCGGGCGTCACCGTCAAGCGGGCACGGGTGGCCGACTCCGACCGCTTCAGGTCATAGGGGATGTGGGTGTCGCCGACCGTCAGCACGGGCATCGTCACGCCTTCGCGAAGTTCTTGAGGGCGAACTCCTCGACCTGCTCGGAGACTTCCCGCAGATTGCCCAGCCCGAAGGCGTGGGCGAGCCTGCGGACTTCCTGCCGCAGGGTCTTCCGCAAGCCTTCCTTCTCCTGCCACAGGGGCGGGGCGGTCTCGTCGCTGGAATACAGGTCGGCGATCACTGTCGCCAAGTCGTCCGCCTGGTCGCCGCCGTCGAAGGACTTGAGCACCTGAAGGATGCCGTAGGCCCCCTGCGACAGACCCGTTCCCTCGTGGGCGGTCTCCTCGGCTTGCAGGTCCTTCGCCAGTTTCTCCGCATCCTTCAGAAGTTCGGCGAAGCTCTCCTGCCCGCGATCCAGCCGTTCCAGAAGCTCCCGCAGGCGGTCGGAGAACTTGCCGTACTGATGAGGGTTCTGCCCCATGCGTTCGGTCACCGTCTTCCGCAGTTCGGTCGTCTTGCGGATGGCGGCTTCCTTGATGTCGGACTCGCTCTTGCCCGCGGTCTCGAAGTCCTGCCAGAAGTCGGGGTCGGTGATGTGGCGGAGCTTCACCGTCACGCTTAAGCCCGTGGCGTCGAGGTGCCGTTCCAGCATGTCCCTGATCTTGCGGCTGTACTCCCGCTGGTCGAAGGCTTCCTTCTTCTCGAAGACCTGCGTGCCGTACCGCAGGAACGTCGCCACCCACTTCAGGTCGTCCGAGAACTCCAGCACGGCGGGATCGGGACTGACCGCCTCGTAGGCGGCGATGTAGCCCTTCGCCTTGCCCTTGAAGATGAACCACTGGTCCTCGCCCTTCAGCAGGGCGATCAGGGCGTCGAACTCCGCCTTCAGGTCGTCCTTGGACAGCGTGCCCGACCGCGTCAGCCCCTTCATCATCCGCAGGACGTCGGCATGGGCGGAGCGAAGCTGGTTGCGGAGGTCGTCGAGGTTCCGCAGGGCGTTCTTCACGTCCTCGGCACGGTACGACGACAAGGCGTCGTCCAGATTGTCTGAGACGCCGATGTAGTCGACGATCAGACCGCTGTGCTTGCGGGCGTCGTGGACGCGGTTGGTGCGGGCGATCGCCTGCAACAGGGTGTGCTCCTTCAGCGGCTTGTCGAGGTACATGACCGCCTCGATCGGGGCGTCGAAGCCCGTCAGGAGCTTGTCGCAGACGATCAGAAACTCGGGCTTCTCGGCCGCCGTGCCGAAGCGATCCTTCGCCTTGGTCTCGGCATCCGCATCCAGGTAGTGCCGCCGCAGGTCCTTGCGGATGTCCTCCGTCCGCTCGTCCTCGCTAGGCTTGGCGTCCTCCTGGGAGGCGGAGTAGACGCAGGCGGACAGGGCGGCGGCTTCCGCCTTCGCGTCGTCCTCGGACATTCCGTCCTGCATCAGGTCTTCGGCGATGACCTTGTCCAACGCCCGCTTGTAGAGAATCACCGCCTCGCGGTCGATGGCGACGATCTGAGCCTTGAAACCGTCGGGACGGGCATACGCCTTGAAGTGGGTCCAGATGTCGAAGGCGATCAGCTCGATCCGCCTGGGGTGCTTGACCAGGTCGGCGACCGACACGCCCTTCTTCTTCAACTCGGCCAGCTTGTCGTCGGGCAGGTCGGCGAACCAGGTGTCGAACAGGATGTCGATCTTGGCTTCGTCGATGTGCCAGTCGGTCTTCCGTCCCGTGTAGTGGATGGGCACCGTCGCCCCGTCGGCGACCGCATCGTCGATGCCGTACTTGTCGAGATAGCCTTCGCCCGCCACGCCGAAGTTTTCATAGGTGTCGCGGTCGGTCTTCTTCACGGGGGTGCCCGTGAAGCCGAAGAAGCGGGCATCGGGCAGGGTCGCCCGCAGGTACGCCCCGAGGTCCTTTTCCTGCGTCCGATGGCACTCGTCCACCATGACGATCCAGTTCGCCGAGTTGGCGATGGGGGTCTTTGAACCCTGGAACTTGAAGATCGTGGACAGCACCGTCAGCCCGTCCGACCCGCCGCGGATCAGAGCGTGCAGGTCGCCGATACTCTCAACGGCGACGGGATTGGGCAGGCCGCAGGCGACGAAGGTGCCGCTGATCTGGTTGTGCAGGTCCACGCGGTCGGTCAGCACCATGATGTTGGGGTTCGCCAGTTCGGGCGAGGACACCGTGCGGTGGGTCTTCAGCTTCAGGGCGGCGTAGACCATGGTCAGGGACTTGCCCGACCCCTGCGTGTGCCACACCAGACCCCGCCGGTGCTTTCCTTCCGCCACGCGGTCCACGATCTTGTTGACCGCACGGAACTGCTGGTAGCGGCACATCTTCTTGACGACCCTGCCGCTGCCCGCCCGCTCGAAGACGATGAAATGGCCGATCAGGTCCAACAGGCGGGACGGCTCCAGCAGGCTCCACAGCCCCATGGAGAGGGCGTCGGCGAAGTCTTCCGCCTTGCGGGGGTGCGGGTCCCGCCAAGTCGCGTAGAACTTGGACGGGCTTGCCGTTGCCCCGTACAGGCAGTTGGTGCCGTCGGTGATGACGTTGAAGACGTTGGACAGGAACAGGCGGGGGATGTCCCGCTCGTACTGCTTGATCTGCTCGAACGCCTCGCTGCTCTTGTCCTTGGCATTGACAGGACTCTTGCACTCGATGACGACGACGGGGATGCCGTTGACGTGGACCACCACGTCGGGGATGCGGGTGTGCTCCGCCTTGACGCGGAACTGGTTGGTGACGGTGAAGACGTTGTTCGCGGGGTTCAGGAAGTCGATGACGCGGATGGTGCGGTGCCGAGCCTCGCCCTGCACCGTGCGGCTGAAGTCGCCCCGCAGGATGGACAGCCAGCGTTCGTTGTCGGACACGGACACGAGGTCGGCAAAGGCGGCGTTGGCGTCAGCATCCGACAGCCTGTTGATCCGCTTGATGGCGTCCACAAGGTGGGGACGGAACAGCACCTGGTTGTCGCCGTCGCGGAGGGCGGCGTGCTCGGACGGCGGCACGACCGCGTAGCCCATGCCCTCAAGGCAGGCGAGCGTCGGCTTCTCCGCCAGGTGCCATTCCATCCCCATGATCGTGATCCCCCTGTTTCCGCGTGCCCCCTATTCGGCGGCGGCTAACTCCGCCATTGGCACCCGTTTGCGACCTGTCAGGAGGTCGGACATGAGGGCGGATTTTATCTGTTCCAGGCGACGGAGACTTGCCTTCGCAACATCTTCAGCCTCCTGCAAGGCCGCCGTGCGGGCGTTGATTGCGGACTGCTCCTTCAGCGGCGGAACGATGGCAGGAAATTCCTTCAACTGCGTGGAGTTGATCGAGGCAAGGTTCGTCGTCTGCTTCGCACAAGACAGAAAGTATCGCCTGCCATGGTCCGATGCAGTCTGAGCCGCCAAGAAATCCGATAGGAGCACCTCCTGATTGGGGCGAACCGCGAAGACGTGATTCTGGTGCAGGCACGGTTCGACCTGAGCACGCCAGACCGCACCACGTCCCAATTTGTCGAAGTCTCCCCCCTCTGTGAGGAGCACGTCACCCGCACGAAGGCTGTAGCGAGCCACCCGTGACCGATCAACCGCAGTGGATTTCACCTCGGTAAGATCGATGTAGCCGTCCTGTACGTTTGCGACCCGGAGGTACGGTAGCTCGACAGGGTCATCAGGTTTGTTGCTTCCTTTCGCCAAGCCTGTCTGAACGGACGCAATGGCTTGAAGCGGCACAACCTCCCACGCCTCGGGAATCTCCCCGATTTCCGTCTGCTTGAAGCGGGTGTGACCGATGCCCTTGGTCAGCAGGCGTTTCAGGACGCCCTGCTTGACCGTGCGGGTCTGCTCGATGACCGCCTGCGTCGCGGCGATGGCTTCGTCCACGCTGGACAGGATTTCGGCGATGCGGCGTTGCTCGGGGAGTGGGGGGAGCAGGAAGCGGAACTGCCCTAACTCCTTGAAGTAGATGCGGATGCGGACGCCGCCCTTTCCCGCGTTCTCCATGTACGTCGCCCAGTCCTTGGACTGCCGGACGTAGTCGAGAAAATCGCCGCTGAGCTGCCGCTCGTCGCACTGGAAGACGACATAGTCGGGGCTGACGATCGCGTCCGCATCACCCGCCCATCGGGCGATGGAACCGATGTTCAGCCTCATCGGGTTATAGGCAAAGGCTCCGGCGGGAAGAACCTTGCACCGGGACACGTCGCTTCCCCGGACGCGGTCCCGCATCGGAACCATGCCCTCGTTCTTGAAAACGCCCAGCAGAGTGTCGGACGACAAGCTGCCGTCAGTGTTTCGCTGACGGCACTCGCGAGCGACCTCCACGAGTTCTACGCTCTGCCACCCATTTGGCACCCTCGTCGACGTCATGGCTTGCGGTCCCGTTTCGCGGCCTTGGCAGATGCCTCGATCGCCTTCAGTTCCTCCATGTCGTCCGCGTCGGCGGCGAGGGCCTCTTCTCGCTTCCGCCGTCCGTCGAAGGAGTCATAGCGGTCGTGGACGATGCTCTTCATGCGGTCGTGGCTGATCCTCCCCGCATGGTCGAGGAGGGGACGTTCGTTGAAGGTGATGAAGCGGTCGACCGTGGTCCGCCAGTCCTCCAGCGACAGTTGCTTGCGTTGCGACACGCGGTCCTCGGCATGGTCGAGAAACATGGTCACGAAGCGGTTCAGCTCTGTCACCTCGTCGGCGGTCAGGTAGTTCTTGGCGACGATCACGTCTGCCTTGCGGACCCTATCACCCGTCCAGCTTTGCAGGTTCATGTTGGGCTTGTCGGCGTCGGCCCGTGCCACGATGAGTTCCGCCGCCGTGTGGCGGGTGACGGCGTAGATCATCTTGTTCTGCACCGTGGCGAAGAACCTGTTCGCGGCCGCCGTGTCGTCGGCGTAGTCCTGCGACAGGGCGAACAGGTCGCGGACCTTCTGGTAGAATCGCTTCTCGGACGCCCGAATGTCGCGGATGCGTTCCAGAAGCTCGTCGAAGTAGTCCCAGCCGCCAGGGTCCTTCAGGCGGTCGTCGTTCATGACGAAGCCCTTGTGCAGGTACTCCGTCAGCGTCGCCGTCGCCCACTGCCTGAACTGCACGCCACGCGGCGAGCGGACGCGGTAGCCGATCGCCAGGATCATGTCGAGGCGGTAGAGCTTGATGGTGCGGGAAATCCGCCTGCCGCCTTCGGTTTGAACTGTCAAATTTTCTTTGACAGTTGCCGCCTCGGTCAGCTCCCCCTCCGAGAGGATGTTGCGGATATGGTGGCTGATGGACTGCTTGGAGGTCTGGTACAGGTCGGCGATCTCGGCTTGGCTCATCCAGACTGAGCCGTCGCTTTCGGTAAGCTGGAACTGAGCCCGCCCGTCCTCGGAGCGGTAGAGGATGATCTCTCCCTCCGCCATGGGTCAGGCTCCCTCGGGGAGGTAGCCGAGTTCCCGCAGAAAACCCATCATCTTGGCTTCCGCCGTGTCCCGCTGTTCCCGCAGTTCAAGGAGCTTCTCGACCTCCTCGGCAACGTCGAGGTCTTCCTCGTCCTCGGTGACGTGGACGTAGCGGCTGATGTTGAGGTTGTGGTCGTTGGCGGCGATCTCGTCCATCGGCACGACGCGGGCGAGGCGGTCGATGTCGGCATAGCCATGGAACGCCGCCGCCAGGGTGGCGACGTTCTCGTCCGACAGGCGGTTCTGGGCCTTGCCCTCGACGAACTGTTCCACGCCGTTGACGAACAGCACCTTGCCCTTGCGGTCGGCGGGCTTGGATTTGCGGACGATCAAGATGCAGGCGGGGATGCCCGCCCCATAGAACAGGTTGGGGGCGAGTCCGATGACCGCCTCGATGATGTCGTCCTTCAGCATGCCTTCACGGATGCGTCCTTCCGCCCCGCCCCGGAACAGGATGCCGTGGGGCAGGACGACGCCCAGCATACCGTCTTCCTTCAGGCTGGCGACCATGTGCTGGACGAAGGCGAGGTCGCCGTAGGACTTGGGCGGGCAGCCGTAGAGGTCGCGGGCATAGGAGTCGCCGTTGCTCCAGACCTCGTGCCCCCACTGCTTCAGCGAGAACGGCGGGTTCGCCAGCACGCGGTCGAAGGTGCGGATCGCCTTGCTGTCGCCGATCAGGTGCTTCGGGTCGATTAGGGTATCGCCTCGGGCGACGGAGGCGTCGTCGATGTCGTGCAGGAACAGGTTCATCTGGGCGATCGCCCAGGTGTTGAGGTTCCGCTCCTGCCCGAACAGGGACAGGCTTCGCGGGTTCCTACCCTGCCGCTCGATGTGGTGGAAGGCTTCCAGCAGCATGCCGCCCGACCCGCAGGTGGGGTCGTAGATGGACATGCCTTCCTCGGGCTGAAGGCATTCGACGATCAGCCGCACGACCATCTTGGGTGTATAGAACTCGCCGCCCTTCTTGCCCGCATCATCGGCGAACTGGGCGATCAGGTACTCATACGCCTGCCCGAGCACGTCAGGTTCCACGTCAACCTTGCGGAGGCGGTGGGTTTCGAAGTGCTGAAGGAGCTTCTCAAGGACGGCGTCAGGGAACCGCTCCTTGTTGTTGAAGTCCACGTCCTGGAAGACGCCCCGCAGGCGGTGGTTGGCGTCTTCAATGGCGTGGAAGGCGGCGTTGAGGTGTTCGCCGATGTTGGTGGTGTGCTTCCGCACGTCCTTCCAGAAGTGCCCGTCGGGGATGTGGAAGCGGTGCTCGTCGGGGTCGGCGGCAAGGGCGGCGTCCCCGTACTGCTTCATGCGGTCCTCGTACTCCTCCTCCCACACATCGCAGAGCCGCTTGTAGAAGAGGAGGCCGAAAATGTAGTGCTTGTAATCGCTGGCATCGACCGAGCCGCGAAGGATGTCGGCGGCTTTCCACAGGTGCGATTCAAGCTGGTCGAGGGTCAGGACGGGCATGGAAACCACGGCAAAGGTGATCGGGTACGGAAGTCTACCAGAAGAGGTAGAGCGGGCAACCGCCACCGTCCCCGATATGCGGTGTTCCATGTGTTCTAGTGTTCCAGATGGCTGGAGCCCGCGAAAAGCCGTGGGTCTGGCGTAATGGGAGGCGTTCCGGTGCAGTTTTCCAGAACACCGTGCCTGCGACAGGGTGTGCCCACAGGTGTTCCCAGGAAAACCCGCTGTCCTACCGCTTTGCGGAGGTAGGAATATGGGAACACCAGGAACGCCTGCGGCTCGGGCCTGCGGGATCATGGCTGCCCCAGGCCGCCTCGAAGCCGCCCTCAGTACAGTCGTCTGTGAGACACATCCCGTGGGAGGGGTAAGGTCGCCGTCCCCACAGTGGTTTTGCGACCTGCCCAAGAAGCGGCACCGCCTGTTCGGTGGTCGAAACTGCGACGCTTCCCCCAATGTACCTTAACCGCAGTGCAAAATTATGCAGGTATCGGTTCGTTCGAATACGGCGCAATCATCAATGTGCCTTCGTTAATCTGGTTGAATATCTCGTGCCACTTGGTAAGTATGCCTTCATCACTCGTCATTAAAAACCAAACAGGCTTATCAACGTCCGCCACAAATATCTTCAGGCCACTCTTTTTGTCTGCCTCATCCTGCATTCTCCTGTTTATTTTCCCAACATCCATTTTATCGAATAGGTTGTTGGAGGTGGTGACCATTTTTCCCGCCTCTACTACCTCATAGCTCCACGAGCGTACTGCCGCCCAAGGAATCTCAGCCGCTAAGCCGTTCTCCATAACGAATAGGCGGCCATCTCTATACGCTAACGCAGATGCCGACATATACTTGTCGCCTGCGTCGGTGATGAAAATATCTACGTATTTCGGGTTCTGACCCACAAACTCTATGAATTTTTTATTCGCCTCAGACTCAATGTCGCTAATCCAGCGTTTTCCGATCTTTTTCTGGTTAAGAAAGTATATTGGTAAGGTTATTATTAGCCCCCAAATCGTAAGAACTGAAAGTAAAGTTATCCAAGATACCGCGTGATCGAGTTTAGTTATTTTTGGTTTTTTGTGTTCCATAATTGTGGTCGACTTTATCATTCCACATCCTTTCATTTTCCTGTGCTAGTTAGTTCTACATTGCTAGCGATGGCAGTAATGCATCTGGAAAGAGGGCGGCATCTCGGTCTTTACGGGCGTATGCCCAGCATCAGGGTAGGGGGAATTCTGTGTCAAAAGAGGTACGAAGGCAACATCGGGTGTCAATTTAAGGTTCCCGTTTCACAACTCAGTGTTACCTGTCTCTGTCCCCGAAGTCCCCACGCAACGAGCCGCCAGCCGCCCTTCATGCGGCTGGGCTGGCGGCGACCTTGCCTGTGGACCCTCGGGGGCGGGGTGCGCGCAGCGCACCCCCTTCGCAAGTGGTGATGCCTATCCTCGGAGAGGGGCGGCGGAAGGTCCGTCGCCCCCGCCAGCGTCAGCGGGCCGCTTCGTCGTAGCCCTCCTGGTACGCGGCCATCTCCGCCGCAATCATTTCATCGGTCTTGGGCATGTTCCACTTTCCGACGCGACCGTCCTGCCGCCCCTCTTCGCGGAGGGCCTCGGCGAGGCCTTCAACCATCTGGCGGGTCGGGCGGACCTTGAGGCGGCCGAGGAAGTCAGCGAAAGCAACGCCGACCGCATGACCGTCCTTGTAGCAGGCGGCGATGTACGGGTTCCCCTTGGGCTTCATCGGCTGGCCCGCGAAGCCGTCCTCGACTCCCTCGCGGAACGCCCAGTGTTGGGCGGTGCCGTCTGCGGGGCGGGCACCGACGGTGCGGACGATGTCGTCGGCGGTGACGCGGTGCTTCTTGTACTCGATCATTTCCAGGCTCCAGTGTGGCTGTTGTCGATAGGGGCGGGAACGCCCGCCAGGGTCAAGGCGGCGGCGGCTCGGGTCCGCGAGATGCTGTGGTACTTCCTGACGCAGGTGGTGTGGACGACGGCCCCGTCAGGGAGCGGCACGGTCCAATCCCCGAGAGGCTGGCCGCAGGCACCGCAGGTGCCCTTGGGCGGCATCCCGTGGCGGTGGTGCCAAGCGAGAAGGGTTTCCTCGTAGGCCAGCCGCTCGGCATCGTGGCGGGGCAGGCCGCCGTCATGCTCGCGGATGGCGGCCCGCTCCTCGTAGTCGTGAAGCCAGTCCGCCAAATCGGGTGTTCCAGGTGTTCCCGTGTTCCCGATGCCGTCAAGGACTTGATTTTCCGCGGTTTTGACGGGAACACCGTGATCGGCGGTGGGGTGTTCCAGAACACGGGGGACATGGCCCCCGTGTTCCGCCACCACGCCGCGTCGGAAAGCGGCGAAGCGGTCACGCATCGGCATCGTCCTCCGAGGGCGGCACGATGTGGTAGAGACGCTGCTTTTTGTAGCCAGGAACCGTGACCGGCTTCGGGGTCCTGTCGTTGCCAGGCTTCAGAATACCGGCATCGATCAGGGCCTTGTTGGCGAGGTCCTTGGAAAAGCCCTCATGCAACTGGGCCCAGCCGTCGGCGGTCGCATAGTACTCCCAGCGGCCGTTCTGCATGCGACGCCACCCATAGCGGATGTGGGCCTTGTCGACGATCATCTCGTCGGTGCTCAGCGGAGCCTGGGTCCATTCATCGAAGCGGGAGGAGCCGTAGCGTTCGATCTGCGACAGGACGCTTTCGATGCACCGCATGGCTTCCGAGGAGCCGACGCCGCCGCGGCGATCAACCCAGTTCGACGCACAGTAGGCCGCGGCGGCCGTCGCCTCACCCTTGGACCACGGCAGGACGCCGATGCTTGTCGCCAGCTCGCCCGCGGCGGCGATCAGGGCCATGCGGCGGTAGACACGCGACACCTGACCGACGGCTCCCGCGGGGCAATAGGTGGCCATGAAGCTGTCCATGTGCGTCTTGACCGTCGCAACCGCCGAGTCCACGTCGGCCATGAGCTTGGTGAGGTACTCGTCGCCAGCCACGCCCGCGACCTTGTCCGACAGGGCGACCAGATGGTCAGCGAACGCCGCGGGCGACGGGAAGCCGTGGATGTCCTCGAAGATGCCCATGCCAGCACCCGCGTCCGCAGCGATCTCGATCATGCGAATTTCCTGACCAGCCTTGATGGTCTGGCCCGCCTCGGCCATCATCTCGGCCAGCGTCTTCTCGCCCGTCGACAGGAAGACGAGACGCCAGGTCTTCGGCGTGCGGGCTTCGCCGCGGGCGTCCGCACGGAGCTTGCCGGTGCCGTTGGCGAGCATGTAGACCACGCGGCCCGCGACGCGGCCGTCCGACTCGCCGATTTCGTCGAGGACCAGCAGAAGGTCGCTGTGGTTGGCGGCGACCCCTTCGAGGCCGTTGTCGGTGCCACGCCACGTCTGGAGCGAATAGCCGTAGGGGGTCTTCGCGATCTTGACCAGGGTGGTCTTGCCGATGCTGCTTTCGCCCTGGAAGTGCAGGCCGCCGCCCTCGATGCCGAGGAGGTGGAGGAGCGGGCCGACGAAGGCAGTGGAGAGAGCCAGAACTAGGCGGGAATTGCCGACGCAGAGGGAGGCCAACTCGTCGGCCAGTTCCTTGGTGCCCTTGTACTCGGTCATCTGACCAGGGCGGAGGTTGCGGCGGTCAAGGCGAAGTTCATCGCCGTCGGTGGGGCCGTAGACCTTGCTCGGGGTGACGAAGCGACCGTCGTGATGGCCCGCCGTAGGCACCATGCGGATACGCACGGGCGTTTCCCACATCTCAAGGCAGCTCAGGATGGCGTTCTTCACGCCCTTGCCGCCCATGCTCCGCAGGCCGCGGCTCTTCAGGCGGGCGTAGGCGGTCGTGCCGTCACCCGCCAACTCGGAATAGGGGATCAACTCCTCGTGGACCAAGCCGTCGGGGTCGCGGAGCTGGACGAGGATTTCCCAGCCCTGGCTGTTGCAGTCGCGGGCGAGACCCGCCACACGGATCCAGCTACACAGCTCCACACGCTTCACGTCGCCGTTCGGGTGCACAGCGACATTGAACTTGACGAGCCAGCGACATTGTTGGTGACGACAGGGTCCGACCGGAGGGCGGGCGTAGCCCGGCCGTAGGTCGGACCCTGTCCGGCGCGGGTTTTGCCCTCGCCAGTGGCCGCGACGGCTGCCAAGGACATCCGGTCTTCAACCGCCAAGAAGATGACCGTGATGCCCGGCAGACCGATCACCGACCACCAAGCGAGGTTGTACATGACCCTGAGAAAATCGCATCGCCGGATTACGGCATCGGCCATGGCCGGCTTCAGCCCCAGCACGGGCGCGCGGCTGGAGACGGACCCGCGCCTGCCGTCGCAGAAGAA
>NZ_OCNJ01000030.1 GCF_900230255.1 Caenispirillum bisanense | reverse complement strand
TACCCCCCCCCACCACCACCGTATCCGTCCCCGCCCCCAGCGTCACGTTATCCGCGCCTGCGCCCGGGGTGATGGTGTTGGTGCCGGTAGTGGCGACGTTGAGCGTCTGCGCGCCGTCGGAGCCGGTGATGGTGACACCGCCTGCGCCGGTCAGTGACTTGCCTGCTGCCTGCGCGGCGGTCATGGTCAGGGTTTGACCCGTCGCGACGGTGTAGGCATCGACGGTGCCGAGGTTGGTGTTGGCGGAAATATCGGCGCTGGTGGCCACGGCTGCGGTGACGGTCAGGGTGCTGTTCAGTCCCGACAGGTTGGTATTGGCAGCCAGTGCGCTGACATTGACCGAGCCGGTGCCGGTAGCGGTTACGCCGCCGAGTTTGGCGGCGGGGCCTTCCAGTGTGGCGCCGGTTGCAACTGCAAACGTCGCGGTGCCCATGGTGGCTGCGTTATCGACGGTCAGCGTGCCACTGGTCACAGCAACCGCTGCCTTGCCGAACTTGCCGGTAAAGGTGACATTGCCAGCAGATGCAGCGGTAACGGTCGTGGCGGTAATGCCGCTCAGGTCGGCTGCTGCCGTCGAGTTGAGGGCTGTGACGGCGACTGTGCCGGTGCCTTCGATCGTTTCTCCACTGAGAACAGCGGCGGTACCAGTCAGGGTGATGGTGTTGACAATGATCTTGTCAACGTTGGCCTTCGCCTTGGAAACGGCAGTGCCCGTAGCAGGCGTAAAGACGTAGTTGGTACCGTCATCGGTCACCACCACATTGCCATTGCCGGTGGAAAGCGTCCAGATCTTGGAGCCAGACGCACTTTCAGTCACCGTGAACGTCGGCAGATTGTTGCCACCGCCACCACCAGTGCCACCGCCTGGGGTCGGGGTGGGGGCTGCCGGCTGAAACACCGGAGGCAGCGTCACCGTCGGCGGCACAGTCACCTCCGGGGGGACAACGAGCGAAATACCAGATCCTGGGGGAGGGACGAAATCCACTGGAATAGGAGTGCTTGCGGGAGGCGTCCAGCCCGCAGGGCGCTCGAAAGTCGGAATGAACGGAGCCACCGACTCTACACGCCCAAAGGCTCCGGTTACGTTCCCATTGGTTAGCGCCTGCGTGAATTGCGGATCGTTACTGAAGTCAGCGAGAGTGATCCCGTTGCCCAAGGAGCGCCCTTCTTTGACACCGAACAGCATCAGGTGGGTGAACGGATCAATCGCGCCATCTGCAGCGGCGCCAGCGACGTCCGGGTTGGCACTGAGATATTTGCCCAGGTCTATAGCCGGGTTGATCGGACGGCCCTCGCCCTGCCCGAACAGCGCGAAGTGCTGCGCTGCCGACGCAATAATGCCCTGCTCGATGGCGGCGGCTACATCGGGATTCTGCTGAAGGTAAAAGGATTCGTCAAACAAGGGAGTGGGGGAACGGCCTTCAGTTCCTCCGAACAACTGGAAATGATCCCATGCGGTGATGAGTCCTTGCGCTACAGCTTCAGCAACGTCAGGGTTGTTGGCCAAGTATTGCTGAGCGTCAAACAGGGGTGATGCGGAGCGACCTTCGCTCCGGCCATACAGCATAAAATGCTCGCCAGCATTGAACGGAGCACCCGCTTCGATGGCAGCCGCAACGTCAGGATTCTGTTGCAGGTACCAGCTCGCGTTAAAGGCTATGGGCGTCATAATCAGCGTCTCCAGGTATAGCAACAAGCGACAGTATGAGGTTGATGAGATAACCGGAGGCAGCCGTGTCGCAGGCTCAGCAAGGACATGCACCTCCAGTCGAAGCCAATCATGGAATCGAAGGTTCGAGCTACAGAGTACGGAGGGATGGTATCCAAGCAAAACGGATTGCGCCACATTAATTTTGTGCGTCGATATGAGTTCTGGCTAGGCTCCAGACTTCCGTAATGGGCCCGCCTGATCTGACAGCCAAAAATGAGAATGCGTCACGATGAGCTCCCTTCCGGGGAGCTTGATGGGGAGAGGTGATGGGGTGGACGGCGAACACATCCATTCCGGAATATGCGTCATCGTCGTAACCTCCGGTGAGCACCGCCTTCTCAGCCGGATTCAGTTCCGAGATGCTGGCCCCTCAGCCAACTTCGACCGGTGGGAAAGGTGTCCACGAAATCGGTTATGGACAGAAGTTCAGAGGGGCAGCGGCGCTACCAGTCGTGGCCGGATGACCTGAAGCGGGAGATCGTGTCGGCCACGCTCGAGCCCGGCGCCTCGGTCGCGGCGGTAGCCCGGCGCTACGGGGTGAACGCGAACCAGGTCTTCTCCTGGCGGAAGCGGTTGCTCGCCGCGGCGTCCGAAGCGGCGCCGCCACATCGCGACGAGCCGGCGGAACCGGGCCTGATCCCGGTCGTGCTGACGGCCGAGGTGCCGGACGCCAGCGAGCCTCTCGACGAGCGGATCGAGATCGAGCTGGGTGGCGGCTATCGTGTCCGTGTCGGGGCTGGCTTCCACGGTCCTGCGCTGCGGCGCGTCCTCGACGTGCTGGAACGGCGATGATCGCGGTTCCCTCCGGCGTCCGGGTCTGGCTGGCGGTCGGGCGCACCGACATGCGGCGCGGCATGAACGGGCTGGCGCTGCAGGTGCAGGAGAGCCTCGGCCGCGATCCCCACGCCGGTGACCTGTTCGTCTTCCGGGGCGCCAGGGGCGACCTGGTGAAGATCCTCTGGCACGACGGCATCGGCATGTCCCTCTACGCCAAGCGGCTGGAGACGGGGCGCTTCATCTGGCCGTCGCCGGCCGACGGCGTCGTGGCCATTTCGCCGGCCCAGCTCGCCTACATGCTCGACGGGATCGACTGGCGCAACCCGCGCCACACCTTCCGCCCGAAAAGCGCAGGGTAGGCTGAGTTTCGAGCACTTTCCGCACGTCAGAGACCGCCTTTTGTGATTCCATGGGGGCATGGAAACCGGCCGCCAAACTCCGACAGACGAGCTCGACGCCCTGAGGGCGGAACTGGCGGTCGCGCGCGCCAGGGCCGCCGAAGACCAGGCGCTGATCGCGCACCAGAAGCTGCAGATCGAGAAGTTGAAACGTGCGCTCTACGGATCGAGCGCCGAGCGCCGGGCGCGGCTGATCGGGCAGATGGAGCTGGAGTTCGAGGAGCTTGCCGCCTCGGCCACCGAGGACGAACTGTAACCCTCCGCCGAATGTCGCGGTCGAGGGGCTGGCGTAGGGCGGCGGCTCGCTGTTGACTGTGAGTATGACTAGGCATACTGACAGACACCAT
>NZ_OCNJ01000017.1 GCF_900230255.1 Caenispirillum bisanense | reverse complement strand
CGACCGCTTCGGCTCTATCCAGGACGCCCGCGCCTTCTGCCGCCACTTCTTCACCTGGTACAACAACGAGCACCACCACAGCGGCATCGGCCTGCTCACGCCCCAGCAGGTTCATGCCGGCCGCGCCGATGAGATCCGGCGGAAGCGTCAAGCTGTCCTCGACGAGGCCTACGCCAAGCAACAGGGCCGCTTCGTCCGCCGCCGGCCCAGGCCGCCGGAACTGCCCGCCGCAGCATGGATCAACCCGCCCAAGAGCTCCGAGCAGCAGGCTGCCTAAACTGCTGAAAAGACTGTCTCAATATCGTTGACACGTTCCGTCCTACTCTCTCATCTCAGAGAGCGACGCCAACATACAATCCACGGCTCCATGGACGGGTGCCGTGAAGGCCGGTGCCCATGCCTCCCACCGGTGACGCCGTGGATGGCCGGATCAAGTCCGGCCATGACAATCTTCGAAGGTAGTGCAAGGGGTTGGCGGCGAGGCACTGGACGCGTGACGCACCGTCCCTGCCCTCGGCCCCGCTCACGCCTTTGCGCCCGGCCTCGGCCCTTCCCCCATTGTCATGCGCGGCCTTGAGCCGGGCATCCACGGCTCCACGGACGGCGGCCGCGGAGGACGGCGCCCATGCCTCCCGCCGGTGGCGCCGTGGATGGCCGGATCAAGTCCGGCCATGACAACTTTCGAAGGTGGTGCAAAGGGTTGGCGGCGAGGCGCTGGGCGCATGACACCTCCTCCTCCTTCAACCACCCCTCTCCAGTCTCATGCCCGGCCATGAACCCGGCATCCACGGCCCACCGTCCGCCACCGTGGAGGCCGGCGCCCCACGACGCCCAAGACAAGTCGGCGGGACCATGCACCGAAGCCCCACCCCCAAATGCGAAACCGGCGGCCCCTTTCGGGAGCCGCCGGCGTCGTGTCGTCCGGATGGGAGTGTCGTACAGCCGATCAGCGGCTGTAGAACTCGACCACCAGGTTCGGTTCCATCTGGACCGGGTACGGAATGTCGGCCAGCTTCGGCGTGCGCAGGAAGGTGCCGCGCAGGGCCTTGTGGTCCACTTCCAGATAGTCGGGGATGTCACGCTCGCCCGACTCGCCGGCCTCGATCACCATGGGGATCTGGCGGGACTTCTCGCGCACTTCGACGACGTCGCCTTCCTTGACCATGTAGGACGAAATGGTGACGCGCTTGCCGTTCACCAGGATGTGGCCATGGTTCACGAACTGGCGGGCGGCGAACGGGGTCGGCACGAACTTCATGCGGTAGACCACGGCGTCCAGGCGGTGCTCCAGCAGGCCCACGAGGTTCTCGCCGGTGTCGCCCTTACGGCGCACGGCTTCCACGTAGTACTTGTGGAACTGCTTCTCGCTGATGTTGGCGTAGTAGCCCTTCAGCTTCTGCTTCGCCATCAGCTGGGTGCCGAAGTCGGAGGGCTTGCGGCGGCGCTGGCCGTGCTGGCCCGGGCCGTACTCGCGCTTGTTGATCGGCGACTTGGCGCGGCCCCAGAGGTTGACGCCGAGGCGGCGGTCGATCTTGTACTTGGCTTCAATACGCTTCGACATTGCGATGCTCGATCCGTTGAGTGGGTTACGTAGCGGTTTTTGTCCGGTAGTCCCGTTCCGCGAGCCTGCGAGAGGCCCTGGTGGGCGGGGCTGGCGACGTGGCGCCGGCCCGCATTCCCGGAAGAAGGGCGCAGTATGCGCATCCGGCGCCGCCCGTCAAGCCCCAAGGGCCGTCACGGCGGCAGGGAGCGCCACAACACCCGCTCGCCGCCGATGGTGCGGCCGTTGGGGCGGAAGCCGCAGGCGCCGTAGAAGGCGACGGCGCCCGTATTGTCGGGCCGCACCCCCAGATACACGCGCGGCTGCAGCGGCCAGGCCGCGGCGATCTCGGCCACCGCCGCCTCCATGGCCGCCCGGCCGAAACCGCGGCCCTGCCAGGCGGCGTCGACGAGGATGCGGTAGATCCACGGCGCGTGCTCGTTGCGATCGAGGGCGTACATGACGAAACCGACCACCCGCCCCGCCCCGTCGCGCACCGCCCGCGGCACGCATTCGGGCACGGCGGCGGCCTCCTCCAGGGCGGCCGCGACGCCGGTGACGAAGCCGTCCTGGCCCGCCGTCACCCTCAGGCCCAGCACGTCGGCCCGGCAGGTGTCGTCGACCCGATGCAGCGTCACCGCGGCGGTCGTGCCTTGCCCCATGGCGGCCTCAGGACCCGCCCAGGGCGCTAGCGCGCGCCTGCATCTCCTCCAGTTCGGTCGGGGCCAGCGGGATCAGCCCCTCGTCCACCAGATAGCCCTCGGGCCCCACCGCCTCGTCGGACAGGAAGGCCTGCACGAAGGCCTTCAGCCCGGCGACGCGGCCCAGGTGATCGTCCTTCAGATAGAAGTAGAGGGCCCGGATCAGCGGGTAGCGGCCGTCGCGGATGGCCTCGACCGACGGTGTCACGCCTTCGATGGCGGCGTAACCCAGGCGATCGGGCGCCTCCTTCGCCACATGGAAGCCGACGATGCCCGCCGCTTCCGGGTTGCCGGCGACGCGCTTGACCAGATCGGAGTCGTCCTCGCCGGCATTGATGAAGGCGCCGTCTTCGCGCAGGGCGCCGCACACCTGGCGCTTCTCCGCCTCCGGCAGGGCGGCGACGTAGCTGTCGGCCTCGCAGGCCGGCTCGAGCGCCAGGCGCACCAGGCTGTCGCGCGTGCCCGAGGTGGGCGGCGGGCCGTAGACGCGGATGGCCGTGTCGGGCAGGCCGGGGCCGAGGTCGCGCCACGTGCGGTTGGGGTTGTCGACCAGCCGGCCGTTGACCGGCACCTGGGCGGCGAGTGCCAGCCACAGCTGGCGGCGCGTCAGGTCGAGCGGCTCGGCGCCCGCGGCACGGACCACCACGAGGCCGCCGTAGCCGACCTTGAACTCGGAAATGTCGTCGACGGTGTTGTCGTGGCAGGCCTCGATCTCGCTGTCGAACACCCGGCGCGACGCCAGCACCACGTCCGGCGAGTTGAGGTCGAGCCCGGCGCAGAACCGGGCGAAGCCGCCGCCCGTCCCCGACGACTCGACGACCGGCGTGCGGTGGCGGCTGACCCTGCCGAAAGCCTCGGCGACGCGGGTGGCGTAGCCGTAGAGGGTGGACGAGCCCGTCACCCGCACCGTGTCGCGCGCCGGCTGCTGGGCCGGGGCGGCGTGGGGCGCGGCGACGACCGCGCAGGCGACGAGACCCGCCGCCAGCAGACGCTTGCCGATCATGAAAACTGCCTCTCCTGCTGCGAGGCGCTCAGACGAACGCCGACCAGACCAGGAAGATAACGGCAGAGAGCAGGGCTGCAAGGGGAACCGTCACCACCCAGGCGGCGGCGATGGTGGTCATGTGCTGACGGCGCACCAGGCGGCGGCGCTTCGCCTTCTCGGCCCGGCGGCGGCTCTTTTCCAGCAGCTGGGCCGGAACGGCATCGTCCTGGGGCGCGGCGGCGTCGGCGTGGCCGGTGGCGGCGCCGGTCGGGATGCCGCCGGCGGTCAGCGCCACGTCGGGGTTCATCTCCCGCCAGTGCCAGACATAGCGGTTGGTGCGGAACTCGCGGAAGAAGCCGACACCGAACACGCCGCCGACGGCGATGTGGGTGGACGACACCGGCAGGCCGAGTTCCGACGCGACGATGACCGTCACGGCGGCGGCCAGTGCGACGCAGAACGCCCGCGCCGGGTCCATCTTGGTGATCTTCTCGCCGACGGTGCGGATCAGCTTCGGCCCGAACAGCAAAAGGCCGCAGACGATGCCGAGGGCGCCCACCACCAGCACCCAGCTCGGCACCACCACCTTGGCCTCGACGGCACCAGCCTCCACCGCCGCCACCACCGCCGCCAGCGGACCGACGGCGTTGGCGACGTCGTTGGCGCCGTGGGCGAAGGACAGCAGCGCCGCCGAGAAGATGAGCGGCCAGCGGAACAGCTCGCCCACGGGCCGGCGGCGGTTTTCCAGCGTCAGGGCGCGGCGGGCGACCAGCGGCCGCGTGCCCGCCCAGGCGGCGGCGGCGGCCACGGCGGCCATGAGCCACGCCAGGCCCGGCGGCGGCACCCACAGCTGCTTCAGGCCCTTCATGATGAGGTAGAGGGTGAAGGCGAAGGTCATCACCGCCACCAGCACCGGCACCCAGCGGCGGGCGGCCGTCAGCTTGTCCTCTTTCTCCAGCACCATCGCCGTGATGAACCACAGGGCGAAGGCCGCGATGCCGCCGCCCAGCAGGGGCGAGATCACCCAACTGGCGACGATGGTGCCGGTGGTGCCCCAGTTGACCGCCGACAACCCGGCAGCGGCGATGCCGGCCCCGAGCACGCCGCCGACCACGGAGTGGGTGGTGGAGACCGGCGCGCCGATGGCGGTCGCCAGGTTGATCCACAGCGCCCCGGCCAGCAGCGCCGACATCATGGCCCGCACGAAGACCTGGCTGTCGGCCAGTGCCGAGGGGTCGACGATGCCCTTGGAGATGGTCGACACCACGTCCGCACCGGCGACCAGCGCGCCCAGCGCCTCGAACACCGCCGCCACGACCAGCGCGCCCACCATGGTCAGGGCGCGCGACCCGACCGCCGGCCCGACGTTGTTGGCGACGTCGTTGGCGCCGATGTTCAGCGCCATGTAGCCGCCGATGACGCCGGCCGCGATGATGAAGGAGGCGTATTGCCCTTCGGTGATGGTCACCGTGAAGGCGAAGACGGCCGCGAGGAACAGTAGCGCGAGCCCGAGGGCGCCGGTGCGGCGGCCGGTCGCCGCCGTGGCCTCCTCAATGCGGACGAGCTTCGCGAGGTCCTTGTCGAGGGTGGTCTTTTTCGCCACGGAATACCTGCCGGTCGGTGTCAGTCAGCGCGGAACGTGCAACGAGGCTCCGTCGGGTCAACGATCGACGGAGCCTCGTGTTACGAATATTTGGCGCTTTTATGACAGGCACAGGCTGTGGAGGCAAGGCCTCCCCACGGCGGCACCACCGCCGCGCGCGGTCCGCTTCGGGCTCAGCAGATGCGCGGCAGTTGCTCGCCGTTCAGCCACTCGACGACGCGGGCGCCGCCGAACTCGGTTTCCATCTGCACGAGGCGGCGGTCGTCCTCCACCGCCCGGCCGATGATGGCGGAGTCGCGGCCGAGCGGGTGGGCGCGCATCACCGCGAGCAGCCGTTCCGCCCGCTCGGCGGGGCAGAAGGCGAGCAGCTTGCCCTCGTTGGCGACGCCCAGCGGGTCGATGCCGAGCATCTCGCAGGCGCCGCGGACGGCGGGGCGGATGGGCAGGGCCGCCTCCTGCAGGATCAGCCCGACGCCCGACTGGTTGGCAAGCTCGTTCAGCGTCGCCGCCACGCCGCCGCGGGTCGGGTCGCGCAGGGTGTGGATCTCGGGCACCGCCGCCACCATGGCCGCCACCAGGTCGTGCAGCGGCGCGCTGTCGCTGACGATGTCGGTGTCGAAGTCCAGGTTCTCGCGCTTGGACAGCACGGCGATGCCGTGGTCGCCGAGGGTGCCCGACACCAGCACCGCGTCGCCCGGCCGGATGGCGTCGCCAGCGATGTGCAGGCCCTCCGGCACCACGCCGACGCCGGTGGTGGTGATGAACAGGCCGTCGCCCTTGCCGCGCTCCACCACCTTGGTGTCGCCGGTCACCAGCGGCACGCCGCAGGCCTTGCAGGCGCCGGCCATGAACTCGACGATGCGGGCGAGGTCGGCGAGCGGGAAGCCCTCCTCGATGATGAAGCCGGCCGACAGCCACAGCGGCCGGGCGCCGGCCATGGCGATGTCGTTGACGGTGCCGTGCACGGCGAGCGACCCGATGTCGCCGCCGGGGAAGAACAGCGGCGAGATGACGTAGCCGTCCGTCGACATGACCAGCCGGCCGGGCGGCGGGCTCATCATGGCGGCATCGTTGCCCTGGGCCAGGTAGTCGTTCTCGAAGGCGGCGGCGAACAGTTCCGACACCAGCTGCGCCATGGCGCGGCCGCCGGCGCCGTGGCTCATGTCGACGCGGCCGTTCGCCAGGTCGAGGGGCTGCGGGAACAGGCGGCGGCTCATGCGGACAGTCTCCTCTGCGACGGATCACGGTGGCGGCCGTAGAGCCAATGGGCGGCGCAGGCCCCCTCGCCCGACACCATGCACGAGCCGATGGGCGTATCCGGCGTGCAGGCGGTGCCGAACAGCTTGCAGTCCTCCGGCCGCTTGCGCCCGCGCACGATGTCGGCACAGGCGCAGGACTTGGGATCGGGCACGGCGCGGTAGGGCACGGCGAAGCGCCGCTCGGCATCGAAGTCGGCATAGGCGTCGGCGATGCGCAGGGCGCTGTCGGGCAGCGTGCCGAGCCCCCGCCACTCGAACGACGGCCGCAAGGTCAGGGTTTCGGCGATGACGGCGCGGGCCTTGGGGTTGCCCTCGGGCGTGAGGGCGCGGACGTAGGCGTTCTCCACCCGCGGGCGGCCCTCGTTGATCTGGCGCACCAGCATGGCGATGGCCTGCAGCAGGTCCAGCGGCTCGAACCCCGCCACCACCATGGCTTGGCCGCGGTCGGCGAAGGGCTGGTAGGGCGCCGTGCCGATGACGGTGGAGACGTGGCCCGGCGCCACGATGCCCTGCAGCGGGATGGCCTCGCCGTCGTCGAGGACGGCCCGCATCGCCGGCGGCGTCATCACATGATTGCAGAACACGCTGAAGTTCTTCAGGTTTTCGGCCTTGGCCTGTTTCAGGGCCAGCGCCGTCGGCGGCGTCGTGGTCTCGAAGCCGATGGCGAAGAACACCACCTGGCGGTCGGGGTTCTCGCGGGCGAGGCGCAGGGCGTCCAGCGTCGACCACACCATGCGCACATCGGCGCCGGCGGCCTTGGCCTTCAGCAGGCTCTCGCGACCGGAGCCGGGCACGCGCACCATGTCGCCGTAGGTGCACAGCATGACGCCGTGGTCGCGCGCCAGCTCCACCGCCGTGTCGATGCGCCCGACCGGCAGCACGCAGACCGGACAGCCGGGGCCGTGGACCAGCCGCACCGCCGGCGGCAGCAGGTCTTCCAGGCCGTAGCGGGCGATGGTGTGGGTGTGGCCGCCGCAGAACTCCATGAGGGTATAGGCGCGGCCAGGCTCGCAGTCGGTGGCGATGGCGGCGGCGACCTTGCGGGCGAGCGCGCCGTCACGGAACTCGCTGGCGTACTTCATGCCTCCAGCTCCTCGGCCAGGGTTCCCATTTCCTTCAGCAGCGCCAGGGTCTTGGCGGCTTCCTCCGGGTCGATGCGCGACAGCGCGTAGCCGACGTGCAGCAGCACGTAGTCGCCGACCGCCACGTCGTCGAGCAGGGCGAGGCTGACCACCTTCTCCACCCCCTCGATACTGACGCGGCCCATGGCGTCGGGCAGCAGGTCGACCACCTTGGCGGGGATCGCCAGACACATGGCGCGCTCTCCTCAGAGTGGGGAACAGGCCGCCGCCCAGGCCTGGCCCAGGCTGACGGCGGGGTCGCCGGGGCCGAGACGGCGGGGCCGCAGCACGGCGAGGCCGCGCGCTTCCAGCCGCGCCGCCAGATCGGCCGACAGCACCTTGTTGTAGAAGCACCCGCCGGCGAAGGCGACGGTGCGCGGCAGGTCCGGCCGATGGCGGCGGAGCGTCAGCACCCAGTCGGCGACGGCGGCCGCCAAGGTGCCGTGGAACAGGTTGGCGCCTTCCGCCGCATCGCCGCAGTCGGCCAGGGCCGCCAGCAGGGGCGTCAGGTCGAGGACGCCGTCGGCGCCCACCGCCCAGCCGCCTTCGAGCACCCGCGGCGCCGTCGCCAGGGCTTCCAGCGCCATGGGCGCCTCGCCCTCGAACTCCGCCAGGGGATGTACGTTCAAAAGGCCGCAGGCGGCGTCGAACAGCCGGCCGGCCGAGGACGTCGCCGGGCAGTTCAGCCCGCGCGTCATGATCGCCGGCAGCAGACGCGCCGCCGGGTAGGCGGCCCACCGCCGCACCACCTCGTCGCCTCGCCCGAGGGCGTGCAGGGCGGCGGCACCCATGCGCCAGGGCTCGCGGGCCGCGACGTCGCCGCCCGGCTGCAACAGGAGGCCGAGATGGCCGAGGCGCTCCAGGCGGCCGGCGTCCACCTGCAGCAGTTCGCCGCCCCACGCCTCATCCCCCGGCCCGAGGCCGAAACCGTCGAAGGCGAGGCCGAGCAGCGGGCCGTCGTGGCCATGCTCGGCGGCGACGGCGGCGACGTGGGCGTGGTGGTGCTGCACCGGCACCACGGGGACGCCCCATTCCTCCGCCAGCAGGGCGGCGAAGCGGCTGGACGGGAAGTCCGGGTGCAGGTCGCGCGCCACCGCCACCGGCCGCACGCCGAGCGCCGCCGGCAGGTCGCGGGCCAGACGCTCCATGCGGGCGATGGCGGCGGCGGTGTCGGTGTGGCCGACGTCGCGCGACACCCAGGCCCGCCCATCGGCGACCACGGAAACGGTGTTCTTCAGGAAGGCGCCCATGCCAAGCACCGCCGGCACCGCCCGCGGCAGCGCCAGATCCACCGCCACCAGATCGGCGAGCGGAGCGCTCATGCGCCGGACGGCGCCGCGACCAGGGCGTCGCGCCGCTCCTCGATCCAGCCGAGCCACTTGTGCAGGCCCTGGTGTGACGTCGCCGAGACCTCGATCACCGGCAGCCCCGGATTGACCCGGCGGGCATAGTCGATGCAGCGCGCCACGTCGAACCGCACGTGCGGCAGCAGGTCGATCTTGTTGAGGATCATGAGGTCGGCGCCGGCGAACATGTCGGGGTACTTGAGCGGCTTGTCCTCGCCCTCGGTCACCGACAGGATCACGACGCGCGCCGCCTCGCCCAGGTCGAAGGCGGCCGGGCACACCAGATTGCCGACGTTCTCGATGAACAGCACCGTGCCGCGCGACAGCGGCAGGCGGTCGCAGGCGTCGGCGACCATGGCGGCGTCCAGGTGGCAGCCCTTGCCGGTGTTCACCTGGATGGCGGGTGCGCCGGTCTCGCGGATGCGGTCGGCGTCGAAGGTGGTCTGCTGGTCGCCTTCCACCACCGCCACGGGCATGCGCGGCAGCAGGGCGCGCGTCGTCTCGCACAGCAGCGTCGTCTTGCCCGAGCCGGGGCTGGAGACCAGGTTCACCGCCAGCACCCCGGCGGCGGCGAAGCGGACGCGATTGACCGCGGCCAGACGATCGTTGTGGCCGAGCACGTCGCGCTCGATCTTCACCAGCCGCGCCTGATCCATCCCGGCGACCGAGACGCCGGCGGCGCCGGTGCCGTAGTGGATGTGGTCGTGGCCGTCGTGGGTGTGCGGCACGCCGGCGGCGTGCAGGGCCGCGTGCTCCGCATCCGCGGCGGTGTGGTGGTGATGATGGTAGTCATGGTCGTGACCATGGCCATGGTGGTGGTGATGGCCGGGGCCGGACTCGACCTTGCCTTCACCGCAGCCGCAGACGGTGCACATCACTCGACCTCCAATTCCCTCACCCGCAGGTCTTCGCCCGCGGTGACCTGAAGCTTGTAGCCGCCGCAGCGCGGACAGGCGTCGCCGCGCCGGGCGAGCGGCACGGGCTCGGCGCAATCCATGCACCAGGCCGTGCCGGGCGTCGTCACGATGTCGAGGCGCGCCGCCGCCGCCAGGGTGCCCGGCTTCTGCGCCTCGAAGGCGAAGCGCAGGGCCTCGGCATCGGCGTGGCTGAGGCCGCCCACCTCCAGCACCACGGTCCGCACCCGCGAGAACTGCTGCGCCCGCGCCTCGTCTTCGAGGATGCGCATGATGCCGGCGACCAGCGACATCTCATGCATGGGCCGGTCCCTCCACCCGCACCGCGCAGGCGACGCAGGGGTCGAGCGCCATGACCATCCAGTCGGCCGCCCGCCGCACCCGCGCCGCATCGGACACCGGCAGGCGGCGCAAGCCTTCCGCCAGCGCACCCCGAGCATGAAAGTTCCATTCCGTCGGCGCGAGGATACGCCAGCGCGCCACCCGCCCATGCGCCACCACCACGTGGTGGAACAGCCGGCCGCGCGCCGCTTCCTCGACTCCGAGCCCCCAGTGCACGGCCGCATCTCCTGCCCCTGCGGCGGGCCCGGCGGGTTCTTCGACGGTGGCGGTAGTATCGCACGACGTGGGTGCCAGGCGAACGATTTTCCGCGCCTCCACCGCCGTCTCGACGACCCGCGCCGCCAGCCGCGCCAGGACGCCGTCGCCGTGCCGCGCCCGCAGGGCCGCCACCGCCGGCTGCGCGCCGTGCCGGGCCAGCGGACCGGTCTCGTAGACGACGCCGTCCCACTCCGGCGCCCGCAGGAAGGCGGCGACGTCGGTACGGTCGAGGCGGGCCGCCAGCCGGTAGGGGTCGATGGCCGGCAGCAGCGGCACCCGCGACACGCCGGCATCGGCCAGCCCCTCGCGCAGCACCGCCCGCAGCACCTGCGCCGGCATGGTATCGGCGCCGTCGATCCAGTCCGCCAGGTCGCCGGCGTCGGCCATGACGCCGGCCGGCGCGCCGAGCACGGCGTCGGCCACGGCCCCGGCCAGTTCGGCCGCCGAGGCCACCGCCACCGCGGCGACCGGCCCCGCCCCGCCGCCGATGCGACCGCGCAGCCGCGGATCGGGATAGAGCGCCCGCTGCAGCGCCGCCGCCGCCTCGCGCACCCGGCGGGCGCCTTCGATGTCCGCCTCGGCGCCGATGAGCCGCGGCCAGTCAACCAGCATGCGAGTGGCGTGTTCCGACACCGTTTCGGCCGCCACCAGCAGCGCCCGCGCCACCCGTTCCTGCGGCGGCACCACGATGCCCATGGCGGCCTCCACGGCGCGCAGGCCGGCGGTCAGCTGGCCGACGCCGCACAGGGCGAAGAGCAGCGGCAGCAGGCCGAGGGCGTCCTGCACCGGCTTGCCTTCCAGCACGGCGGCGGCGGTGGTGGTACGGTCCGAAAGAATGTCGACCCGCTCGACCCGCTCCGGGCCGAGGCGCAGGCGAACGTCGATGCGTTCGCCGCGCGGTCTCATCGCGGCGTGCGCCCGCGCGGCGTGCGGCTCATGCCGAGGGCGGCGCGCCGACTGAGGTCCGGACCACCCATGGGGGCCGGGCCTTCGGTGCGGCGGCGGCGCGGCTCGGGCGCCGGCGCCTCGGCGGGCGGCGGCGTCAGCAGGTCGCCGAGGGCGAAGCGGGCGGTGATCATGGCGCCGTCGTGGTCGGCGAAGTCCTGCATGGGCGAGAACAGGGAACAGGTCAGCAGCGGGCCGACGCCCTCCAGCCGACCGGCGGTGAAGGTGACGCGACCGCACGGCAGGTCGAGGTCGTGCTTCGCCCCCTCCTCCAGGTCCGCCCAGCCGGAGGCCTCGGCGGGCAGCAGCACCACGTTCATGCACCACGGCGTCACCACGACGCCGAGCAGCGCCTGCCCGAACCCCGCCGCCTCCAGGTCCCACGGCCGGAAGCCGAGCGCTTCCACCCGCAGGGCGGCGTTGTGGACCGGCAGGCCGCGCATTGCGCCCTCCTCCACCCGCCGGTAGGCGTCTTCGAGGGCAACGGAACGCGCGAGAACGACGTCGGGGGACACAGCCGTCACGAGTAATAAGCTCCAAGAATGTCGTGCAGTCGTTCCGCACTGTCGGCCAAATCGTCCTGCGCGGCAAGGGCCGCCGCAGGCACGTCGCCGACTTGGAGAACATGCAGGATCATCTTGTCGTCGGCGTTGAAATACATGAGCCGCCACACATTGCGGATGCCGGTGGACACGATGCGGCAGTTGCCGTAGCCGCGCGACAGGATGTCCACCGGGCCGTCGCCGCCGAGCTGGGTTTCCAGCACCATGAGGTCGACGGGCGTCATGGGCAGCAGGGTCAGGTTCACCTCGTGCCAGCCGCCACCGGCGCGCGGGTCGTCGGCACGGGCGGCGGCGGCGTCGCGCAACTCGCCGAGCACCGGGCGGATGTTCATGGCGCCGCGCGGGATGCGGTCCTCCGCCGGCACGACCACGGCGGCCGGCAGCGGCCGCACCGCCTCGCGCACCACGGCGGGGATGTCGGCGACCTCGAGCCAGCTCGCCGCCGCCGTCTTCACCCGCCACAGGCCGGGCATGACGCTTTCCTGCACACGGGTGCCGTCGGCCAGCTTCACCTGCACCTCGCCCTCGCCGAGCACTTCGTCCACCAGCCGGGCGTCGGCCTCCGGCAGGGCGGAGAGGTCGATGCGCACCGGCGGGTCGGTGTCGATGCGGTGGCCGCGCAGGGCCGCCAGCGCCGCGTCCAGGGCGGCACGGCCCGCCGTCATGGCCGCCAGTTCGGCGTCCGAGAAGCCGCGCGGCCGCTGGTCGCCGTCGGGGTTGGTGGGGCGCAGCGCGAGGAAGGCGTCGCCGAGGCTGGGTCCGATCATGGCTCTGTCTCCTCCGATCCGTCGGCTGTCGACGGTGTTGCTTGTGCTGCGTGCCTCAGGTCCGTTGTCGCGGGCTCAGGCCGAGGCGTCCTTGAGGTGGTCGGGCAGTTCGGGCTCGCGGTCGATCAGGTCGGCGAACAGGTGGTCGATGCCCTCGCCGCGCTGCACCGCCGCCACCGCCTCCAGGGCGTCGGCGACCTGCGCCGCCTCCGCCGCCGTCAGCACCGAGCGGGCGGCGCCGAGGAAGGCGAGCACCCAGCCGCCCAACGGTTGCGGCCCGACGAGGCGCAGGTCCAGGCGCTCGACGTGGCGGCCGTCGCGGCTTTCGCCGAGGGCGGACTCGCCGTCGGCGGCCACCTCCGTCAGTCGCAGCGGGATGCCCATGCACACGACTGTCAGCCTCCGGTGGAGGCGCCGCCGGCCTCGTAGCTGTCGATGTCGAAGCCGTTGCCGACCAGCCCGGTGAGGCGGTCGAGCGGCCGGTCGCGTTCCGTCGCCGGGCGGCCCCAGCGTTCCAGTTCGGCGAGGCCGAGGGCGATGGCCTCGTCCATGCGGGCGCGCACCTGCGGCCGCAGCGATCCGCCCCAGTCGTCCAGCTCCACGGCCTGGATGCCCACCAGCACCATGTCCGACGGCCCGCCGCCCATGAGGGCGGCGGCCGCCAGCACGTCCTGGAAGCCGGTCTGGTGCAGGCTCATCTTGCGGCAGCCCATGAAGCGCGGCACTTCGTCGCCGCGCACCACACGGAGCGTACCAGGGTCGTCGCCCCAGTCGATGGCGTCGAACACCAGCAGGTTCCGCGCCCGCCGCACCCAGGGCTCCAGGTAGAGCCCCTGCGTGCCGCCGTCGAGCACCATGACGCCGGCGGCCATGGCGTAGCGGCGGTGGATTTCCTCCACCACCCGCACGCCGAAGCCTTCGTCGGCCCACAGCAGATTGCCGATGCCGAGGACGAGGGTGTCGTAGGACGGCCCCTCTTCCGCAGCCATGGGCGCGCTCATGGTTGATCGTCCTTGTAGCTGCGCAGGCCGTTGACCATGGTCGAGATCATGGTCTGGCGGCTCATGATGTCTTCGCGGATGGCGGCGTAGACGTGCACCATGACGAAGATCACCAGCACCCACATGCCCACGTGATGCCAGGTGTGGATGCTGTAGGTGTCGCCGAACAGGGCGATCACCCAGCCGAACAGGGCGTACTGCCAGCTGTCCATGCCCGTTCCCTCGGCATAGAGGGCGAAGCCGGTGACGATCATGAAGACGGTCGTCGTCACGAACACGCTGAACATGGCGAAGTGCGCCAGCGGGTTGTGGCCGACGTACTTCTTCGGGTCGCGTTCGAGGAAGGCGTACCACTTGGCCTCGAACACGATTTCCCGCCACCACTGGGCGTCCCACACCGGCACGTAGAAGATCTGCCGGGCGTGGCGGTTGCCGACGAAGGCCCAGTAGATGCGGCCGAGGAACCCGATGGCGAGCACGTAACCGGCGGCGAAGTGCACGAAGCGGATCGTCCCCATCAGGAAGTTGGCGCTCGCCTCGCCGGGCACGCTCGGCAGCGGGCTCGCGATGAACCAGCCGGTGACGGCCAGCACGGTCATGGCGAGCGCATTGACCCAGTGCCACAGGCGCACCGGCGCCTCGTAGACGTAGATGCTGGCCTGCCGCGCGCCGAGGGCTTCGACTTCCTTCAGCGCTTCCTTGCTCGTATAGGCGCTCATGGCGCGGCCCTCCCGGTCAGCGGACGGTGACGGTCACGTCGGAGCCGTCGGGGCTCATGACGTGGGTCGAACAGGCGAGGCAGGGGTCGAAGCTGTGGATGGTGCGCAGGATCTCCAGCGGCAGGTGCGGGTCGTGCATCTGCGTGCCGAGCAGGGAGGCCTCGAAGGCGCCGACGTTGCCGGCCGGGTCGCGCGGGCTGCCGTTCCAGGTGGTCGGCACGACGGCCTGATAGTTGGCGATCTTGCCGTTCTGGATGTGGATCCAGTGGCCGAGCGCGCCGCGCGGCGCCTCGGTGAAGCCCACCCCCTTGGCGTCGGCCTTCCAGGTTTCCGGCTTCCACTTGTCGGTGCTGGCGGTCGCCGTGTCGCCGGCCTTGATGGCGGCGATCAGCTTCAGGTGGAAGTGCTTCAGCTTCTCGGCCGCCCACTGGCATTCCAGACCGCGCGCCGCGGTGCGGCCGAGGGTGGAGAACACCGCCTCCAGCGGCACGTCGAGGTCGCGCAGCAGCTTGTCCACCGGCTCCTTGAACTCGGGGTTGCCCTGGACGTAGCCGAGGACGTAGCGCGCCAGCGGCCCCACCTCCATGGCGTGGCCCTTCCAGCGCGGCGCCTTGAGGAAGCTGTACTTGGAGGACTCGTCGAACTGCTCGATCTTGTCCTTGGTGCCCTTGAAGCCGGGGCCGGGGTCGAAGTTGACCTCGGTCACGCCGTCCCACGGATGCAGGCCCTTGCCCTCGTCGGCGTACTTGTACCAGGAGTGCGACACGAACTCCTGGATCTCCGACGGGTCGCGCAGGTCGACCTCGTGCACCTTGGTCAGGTCGCCGCCGATGATGGCGCCGCGCGGCAGCAGCAGGCTGTCGGCCGAGTAGTCGTTGGCGCGTTCCGGGATGTCGCCGTAGGACAGGATGTTGAGCGACGACAGACCACCGCCGATGGCGCCCCAGTCCTTATAGAAGGAGGCGATGGCCATGAGGTCGGGCAGGTAGACCTGTTCCACGAACTGCAGCGTGCGGTCGATGATGGAGCTGACGAGGTTCAGCCGCTCCATGGTGATCGCCCCCACCGCGCCCGTGGCGTTGACGTTGATGGGCGCCGGCACGCCGCCGACCAGCCAGTTCGGGTGCGGGTTCTTGCCGCCGAAGATGGCGTGGATCTTGACGATTTCCTTCTGGAAGTCGAGCGCTTCCAGGTAATGCGCCACCGCCATCAGGTTGGCCTCGGGCGGCAGCTTGTAGGCCGGGTGACCCCAATAGCCGTTCTTGAACGGGCCGAGCTGGCCGCCGTCGACGAACTTCTTCAGGCGCCCCTGAAGGTCGCGGAAGTAGCCCGGCGAGCTGAGCGGCCAGGCCGAGACGCTCTGCGCCAGTTCCGACGTCGCCTTGGGGTCGGCCGACAGGGCCGAGACCACGTCCACCCAGTCCAGCGCATGCAGGTGGTAGAAGTGCACCAGATGGTCGTGCACGTAGAGCGCCAGCTGCATGATGTTGCGGATGGTGTTGGCGTTCTCGGGGATCTGGATGCCGAGGGCGTCTTCCACCGCGCGCACGCTGGTCAGCGCGTGGGTGCCGGTGCAGACGCCGCAGATGCGCTGCACGAAGGCCCAGGCGTCACGCGGGTCGCGGCCCTTCAGGATCAGTTCGATGCCGCGCCACATGGTGCCGGTGGACACGGCATTGGTGATGACGTTGGCGTCATCGACGTTCACTTCCAGGCGCAGGTGGCCTTCGATGCGGGTCACCGGGTCGACCACCACGCGGCGGCCGGAGGCATCCAGGTTGGCGGCGTTGGGCGTCACCATGGTCATTGCTCTGTCTCCCCCTCGGCGCTCAGGCGTGGTCGCCGGTGCCGGACCCGTCCTGCGGGCGGCGGTCGTGCGTGGTCGGCTTCTGGACGATGCGCTTCACGGCGCTGGCGGCGGCATGGGCGGCGATGCCCGCCCCCACCGCCCCGGCGGCAGCGATGCCGATCTCGTCGGCAGTGCCCTCCACCCCGAAGCCCTCGATGGTCTCCAGGCGCGAGTAGAAGCTGCCCTTGTCCCAGAAATCCTCTTCCGAGCAGCCGAGGCAGCCGTGGCCCGACTTCACCGGCCACGACACGCCCTCGTTCCACTGCACCGAAGAACAGGCGTTGTAGGTGGTCGGACCCTTGCAGCCCATCTTGTAGAGGCAGTAGCCCTTGCGGGCGCCCTCGTCGTCCCATTCCTCGACGAACTGGCCGGCGTCGAAGTGCGGCCGGCGGTAGCACTTGTCGTGGATGCGCTGGCTGTAGAACATCTTCGGCCGGCCCTGGCGGTCGAGTTCGGGCAGCGTGCCGAAGGTGAGCATGTAGGTCACCACGCCCGTCATCACCTCGGCGATGGGCGGGCAGCCGGGCACCTTGATGACCGGCTTGTCGGTGATGACCTTGTGGATGGGGGTGGCCTGCGTCGGGTTCGGCTTGGCCGCCTGCACGCAGCCCCACGAGGCGCAGGAGCCCCAGGCGATGACGGCGCTGGCGCCCGCCGACATGCGCTTCAGCTTGTTGACGAAGGGCTCGCCGCCGGGAATGCAGAACACGCCGTCCTCGGCCAGCGGCGGGTTGCCCTCCACGGCCAGGATGTAGTTGCCGTAGTGCTCCTTCAGCGTCTCGTCGAGGATCGCCTCCGCCTGGTGGCCGGCGGCCGCCATGATGGTGTCGTCGTAATCGAGCGAGATCATGGACAGCAGTACGTCCGCCACCAGCGGATGGGCGGAGCGGATAAAGCTTTCCGTGCAGCAGGTGCATTCCAGGCCGTGCAGCCAGATCACCGGGATGCGCGGCTTGGTCTCCATGGCTTCCGCCATGCGCGCCGCCATGGTCGGGCCGAGCCCGAGGCTGGCCGCCGTGAGACTGCAGAACTTCAGGAAACTGCGACGGGACACGCCGCGGCGACGGATCACGTCGTAGAACGTCTCGAGGCGCTGGCCCATGGCGGCGCTTCCCCCTCTCTTGCTTGCTTGTCGAGTCGCCGGCCCGTGACCGCCCCTGCGACCGCCCTGTTCCGCCCCGCCGCTCCCCCGCGCCGGACCGCATGGCCACGGTTCCACTCACCGCTCATAACACGGCAGGAGGAACTACGCAAAAAATATGTAATATATCCCAGTGGTGAAGTAGGTCTTTACCGCTTCGGGCGGGCCGGGCGGCTACCCGAGCGGGTGGCTCGGGTATTTGCGGCTTTTCGCGGACATATCAGCCACTTCGCCCGCTTTCCCTAGGGAAACGCTCGGTTGCGGCGCGGTTTTTTTGGCTGAGACGCGGCGAATCCGCTTGGAGAATCGGGGTCCGGGGGATACGTTGCACCGCAAAAATAAGAACGCGACCCATGCGTCGCGGACATGGAAGAAACGTCTTGCCATGCACCGCCGGCATGGAGTGCGCGCCTTCGTCTAACGACAAGGGGGCCTCCATAATGAGCGCTGACATCAATGAAAAGGTGAGGCGGAATCCGAAGTTCCAGGAGCTGTGCCAGAAGCGCAGCACCTTCGCCTGGACGCTTTCGGCCGTCATGCTCGCCATCTACTACGGCTTCATCCTCGTGATCGCCTTCGCACCGGCCAGCCTCGGCACGCCGCTGTGGGAAGGGGCCACCACCACGGTCGGCTTCCCCATCGGGGTCGCCATCATCGTCTCCGCCTTCCTGCTCACCGGCGTCTACGTCAAGCGGGCCAACGGCGAATTCGACGACCTGACCCGCCAGATCATCGAGGAGGCGAAGTAAGATGAGCCGTCTTTCCACTCGCGTCCTCGCCGCGTCCGCCGGCGTGGCCGCCGCCGCCCTGCCCGGGCTGGCGCTGGCCGCCGGCGCCATCGAAGGCGCCGTGCAGAAGCAGGCGACCAACTGGGTCGCCATCGTCATGTTCCTGGCCTTCGTGGCCGGCACGCTCGGCATCACCTACTGGGCCGCGCGCCAGACCAAGTCCGCCAAGGACTTCTACACCGCCGGCGGCGGCATCACCGGCTTCCAGAACGGCCTCGCCATCGCCGGCGACTACATGTCGGCGGCGTCGTTCCTCGGCATTTCGGCGCTGGTGTTCGCGTCGGGCTTCGACGGGCTGATCTACTCCATCGGCTTCCTGGTCGGCTGGCCGGTCATCCTGTTCCTGGTGGCCGAGCGGCTGCGCAACCTCGGCAAGTTCACCTTCGCCGACGTCGCCAGCTTCCGCCTGCAGCAGAAGCCCATCCGCACCCTGTCGGCCTGCGGCACGCTGACCGTCGTCGCACTCTACCTGATCGCGCAGATGGTGGGCGCCGGCAAGCTGATCCAGCTGCTGTTCGGCCTCGACTACATGGTCGCCGTCGTCATCGTCGGCGCACTGATGATCGCCTACGTGATGTTCGGCGGCATGCTGGCCACCACCTGGGTGCAGATCATCAAGGCCGTGCTGCTGCTGTCGGGCGCCACCTTCATGGCCGTGATGGTGCTCTACAACTACGGCTTCAGCTTCGAGAAGCTGTTCACCGCCGCCACCGAAGTGCACGCCAAGGGCACCGCCATCATGGCCCCGGGCGGCCTGGTGAAGGACCCGCTGGACGCCATCTCGCTCGGCCTCGCGCTCATGTTCGGCACCGCCGGCCTGCCGCACATCCTGATGCGCTTCTTCACGGTGGCCGACGCCAAGGAAGCCCGCAAGTCGGTGTTCTTCGCCACCGGCTTCATCGGCTACTTCTACATCCTCACCTTCGTCATCGGCTTCGGCGCCATCGTGCTGGTGCTCGGCAACCCCGAGTTCACCACCGCGGCCGGCGCGCTGATCGGCGGCAACAACATGGCGGCCATCCACCTGTCCAAGGCGGTGGGCGGCGACTTCTTCCTCGGCTTCATCTCGGCCGTCGCCTTCGCCACCATCCTCGCGGTGGTCGCCGGCCTGACGCTGTCGGGCGCCTCGGCGGTGTCGCACGACCTCTACGCCATGGTCATCAAGAAGGGCCATGCGACCGACAAGGACGAGATGCGCGTCTCCAAGATGACCACCCTGGTGCTCGGCGTCGTCGCCGTGTTCCTCGGCATCGCCTTCGAGAAGCAGAACATCGCCTTCATGGTCGGCCTCGCCTTCGCCATCGCGGCCTCGGTGAACTTCCCGGTGCTGTTCTACAGCATGTTCTGGAAGAAGCTGACCACCAAGGGCGCCTTCTACGGCGGCTTCCTGGGCCTCGCCACGGCGGTCGCCCTGGTGGTGTTCGGCCCGACCGTGTGGGTCGAGGTGCTGGGCAACGAGAGCCCGATCGTGCCCTGGAAGAACCCGGCCATCTTCTCGATGACCGCCGCCTTCCTCGGCATCTGGATCTTCTCGCTGCTCGACAACTCCAAGCAGGCGGAAGACGAGCGTCGGGCCTTCGACGACCAGTACGTCCGCTCGCAGACCGGCATCGGTGCCGAGGGCGCCTCGGCGCACTGATCCCGACCTCCGGCCCTCCGTCGCCCTACCGGCGGCGGCGGGCCGGATCGCAGTGTCGACGCCCCGAAGGCCCTATGGCTTTCGGGGCATTTTTTTCATGAGCGTTTCGTGATGTGATGCCGCCCGGCCCCGACCGCGGACCAGCCGCGCCGGGCCGCCCCAGGTGATGCGAGCCCCGCCATGCCCAAGCACTTCGACTTCTCCGCCCCGCCCTTCGACCGGCTGCGCCCGCGCGAGCGCGACGCCGTGATGGCGGCACTCGACATCGGCTACTACCGGGGCGGCGACCTGCTCATCGACGCCGACACGAGCCCCGATCACCTGTTCGTGGTCATCAAGGGCCACGTGGCGGAACGCGGCCCAGACGGCGAGATCGTCAACACCTACACCACCAAGGACGCCTTCGACGCCCTGGCGCTGTTGAAGGACGGCGCCGGCAACCGCTTCGAGGCGGCGGAGGAGACCATCTCCTACCTGCTGCCCAAGGTGCTGTTCCTCAAGCTCACCCAGGACAACCCCGAGTTCGAGCGCTTCTGGTTCCAGAGCCTGACGGAGAAGCTGGAAGCCCAGGCGGAAATGCTGTCCACCCGCGGCATGGCCTCGTTCATGATCGCCCGCGTCGAGGAAGCCTACCTGCACCCGCCCATCTTCACCGCCGCCGACACCTCCGTGCGCCTGGCGGCGCGCATGATGAAGGAGAAGCGGGCGACCAGCCTGCTCGTCTCGACGCCGACGGGGCGCGTCGGCGTGCTGTCGGGCACCGACATCCGCGAGGCCATCATCCTCGACGAGCGGCCGCTGGAAACGCCGGTCGGCGACATCTGCACCTACGACCCGGTGACCATCGAGGCCGAGGATTTCCTGTTCAACGCCCAGATCCTGATGACCAAGCACGGCGTCAAGCGCCTGCCGGTGCTGAAGGACGGCGCGGTATTCGGCGTGCTGGAGCTGACCGACCTGCTCAGCTACATGTCGAGCCACAGCCATCTGGTGACCACCCAGGTGGAGCGCGCCGCCACCATCGAGGACCTGAAGCGTGCCAGCGAGGGCATGGTGCCGCTGGTCACCGCCCTGCACGGCTCCGGCGTCAAGATCCGCCACGTGACGGAACTGGTGACGGCGCTCAACCGCAAGATCTTCGCCAAGCTGTTCGACTTCCTCGCCCCGCCGGAGGTGCGCGCCAACAGCTGCCTCATCGTCATGGGCTCGGAAGGCCGCGGTGAGCAGATCCTGCGCACCGACCAGGACAACGCGCTGATCCTGCGCGACGGCCACGGGCTGCGGCCGGAGCTGATCGCCGGGTTCTGCGCCAACTTCAACCGCGCCCTGCTCGCCTTCGGCTACCCGCCCTGCCCCGGCGACATGATGGTCACCAACCAGGCCTGGGTGCGCACCGCCGGCGAGTTCGACGCCGCCATCCACCGCTGGATGACGCAGCCGAGCGAGGAGAGCCACCTCGCGCTCGCCGCCTTCACCGACAGCGCCTACGTGGCCGGCGACGCCTCCCTGCTCGCGCAGGTACGCGCCGGGCTGTTCCGCCGGCTGCAGGACAACCAGGCCTTCTTCAGCCACTTCGCCAAGCCGGTGATGATGTTCGACACGCCCATCGGCCTGTTCCACCAGCTGATCGTCGAGAAGCACGAGCACGCCGGCATGCTCGACATCAAGAAGGGCGGCGTCTTCCCCATCGTCCACGGCGCCCGCGCCCTGGCACTGGAAAAGCACATCGAGGACACCAACACCTTCGACCGCATCACCGAGCTGGCGCGCCTCGGCGTGCTCGACCGCAAGTTCGCCGAGGACCTGTCGGACGCGCTGGCCTTCCTGCTCGACCTGCGCCTGAAGGCCCGGCTGGAGCAGATGGCGCGCGACGCCGAGGGCAGCGACAACTTCGTGCAGACCCGCACCCTGCACAAGCTGCAGCGCGACGTGCTGAAGGACAGCCTGCTGCTGGTGAAGGAATTCAAGAGCCTGCTCGCCCACCACTTCAAGTTGGCCGCCTTCTCATGACCTTCGCCCTGCTGCACGGCCTGAAGACCGCCATCGGCCGCCGCCGGCTGAAGGACCCGGCCTACGGCTTCCTGTTCGAGCCGGATACCAGCGGCGAGCTGGTGTGCTTCGACTGCGAGACGTCCGGCCTCGACCCCACCACCGCCGAGCTGCTGTCCATCGGCGCCGTCGTCATCAAGGACAACCGCGTGCTGGCGAGCCGGCGGCTGGAGCTGATCGTGCGGCCCGAACGGGGCATCGGCGCCGACGCCATCAAGATCAACCGGCTGCGCGAGATGGACGTCGCCGACGGCCTGCCGGTGCGCGAGGCGCTCGACCAGTTCCTGCATTTCATCGGCAGCCGGCCGCTGGTGGGGTACTACCTGGAATTCGACGTCGCCATGGTGAACAAGTACCTGCGGCCGTGGCTCGGCGTCGGCCTGCCCAACCGGCAGACGGACGTCTCGGCGCTGTACTACGACAGCCGGGTGAAGAGCCTCGGCACCCACTACAACGGCAACGTCGACCTGCGCCTCCACAGCATCCTGCAGGCCCTTGCCCTGCCGGAGCGGGAGGCGCACGACGCCTTCAACGACGCCCTGATGACGGCGCTGGTCTACGTCAAGCTCAGCGAGGATGCGAAGCCGCGGGACTGACGGCCGTCACCAGCACCGCCAGCCAGTCCACCTCTTGCGCCGCCGGCCCGCCGGGCAGGGTCGCCAGATAGGCGCGCAAGCCCAGTTCCGCCGCGCGCCGGTCGGGCGGGCCCGCCGCCTCCGCCGGCACCAGGGCCGCCAGCGCCGTCTGCTCGGCGTGCTCGCAGGCCAGTTCCGCTTCCTTCAGGCGCGGGTAGAGCGCCGCCGCCGCCGCATCACCCGCCTCCGCCGCCCGCTTGGCGGCCCGCCGCGCCGCGCGGACCGGGCCGACCACCTGCGCCTGCCAGTCGCGCGACGCCGCCAGCACCGCCGACAGGGTCGACTCCGCCAGCCCCCGCCCCTGCTCCGCCTGCCACAGGACCAGCAGCACCACGTTCACGTCGGCACCGCGGCGGTCCTGCAGCGCCAGGCAGGCCTCCGCCACACCGGGGCGGCCGTAACGGTCGAGGGAGAAGCGCCAGAAGGCGTGGTCGGCGAGCATCGGATTCGGCATGAAGGCTCCGGCGCGGGGAGGCGGTGCCGCCGAAGTGGGGCCGCTGCGGCGTCGACGCAACGGGCATGGCGGCGACACCTCTCCCTGCGGCCTAAGTCGGACGGCTTAGGGCCCAGGCATCATCCACTTTAGCCGCGTGCACCGCACCTCCCGATCAACCCAAGGAAGACGCTCCGTCCTCCGCCTTCCCTATACGTCATGGTGCGGCGCAAAAGCGCTATTTCCCCGGCCACAGCCGCTCGGCGCCCCGTGACGGCGGGCAAATTTGCGGCTTGAGTGACGTATACGTCATGCTAAAACTCTTGACGTGAACTTCGTATCGCTTACTGTGGTCGTCGTTGGGGACGCTGCCGCAGAGCGGCGACCGAAAAGAATGACCGTAGGGAGGACACATATGCGGAACTACGCGGGAGGAGCGCGCCTCGCGCCGGTGGTCGGCCTGATCGCCGCGGTCGGCGTCGTCGCCGACGCCAATGCCTCGGGCTTCCAGCTGAAGGAGCAGAGCGCCGAGGGCCTCGGCAACGCCTTCGCCGGCTCGTCGGCCAAGGCGCAGGATCTGTCGACCATCTTCTTCAACCCGGCCGGCATGACCAGCCTGTCCGGCCACCAGGCGCAGCAGGTGCTGAGCTACATCGCGCCCACCGCCGAGTTCCAGGGCAGCGGGTCCACCAACACCACCTTCGGCGGCCCGGTCAGCGGCACCGGCTACCAGGACGACGCGGCCGAGAACGCCCTCGTGCCGTCGCTGTACCTGATGTACGACTACAGCGACGACCTCAAGTTCGGTCTGGCGGTGAACACGCCCTTCGGCCTCGTCACCGACTACGACTCCGACTGGACCGGCCGCTACCACGCCCTGCGGTCCGACCTGATGACCATCGCCGTGCAGCCGACCATCGCCTACGAGGTGAACGACTGGCTGTCCATCGGCGGCGGCCCCATCTTCCAGTACGCCAATGCCGAGCTGACCAAGGCGGTCGACGCCCGCTCCGCCGTGTTCGGCGGGCTGGTCGCCGGCGGTGCGCCGCTCGCCACCGCCGCCGCGCTCACCGCCGGCATCGGCGACGCGCGCTCCAAGGTCACCGGCGACGACGTCTCGGCGGGTTATTCCGTCGGCGTCATGTTCGAGCCGGTGGAAACCACCCGCATCGGCCTCAGCTACCGCTCGCGCATCATTCACGAGCTGGACGGCGACGTCGAATTCGAGAACCTGCCGACCGCGCTGCGCACCAACCCGGCCTTCCGCAACGGCAAGGGCCGCGCCGAGCTGAACCTGCCGGACAGCGCCTCGCTCGGCATCTACCACGAGTTCTCGCCGCAGTTCGCGGTGATGGGCGAAGTGTCGTGGACCAACTGGTCGCTGTTCCGCGAGCTGTCGGTCTACCGCGAGGGCGACCCCGGCGCGCTCAGCACCACGGTCGAGGACTGGAACGACACCTGGTTCTATTCGCTGGGTGCCACCTACAGCCCCATCGACAAGCTGAAGCTGCAGATCGGCGTCGCCTACGACCAGAGCCCGGTGCCCGACGCCACCCGCACGCCGCGCGTGCCGGACGCCGACCGCACCTGGCTGGCGCTGGGCGTCGGCTACGAGTTCATGCCGGGCATGACGGCGAACCTCGCCTATACCCACATCTGGGTGGACGACGCCTCCATCAACCTCGGCAACGAGGGCGGCGGCCTGCCCGAGCACGCCGTCTCCGGCACCTACAAGAGCGACATCGACATCATTGCCGCTCAGCTGAAGGTGACGTTCTGACCCTCCGACATTACGTCGAGAGTCGGACACTCCGGCTTCCAGGTCCTCCGGGCGTAACCGCCCGGCCTACTCCCTCTCCCCCCGGGCACGGGCGGAGCGTGCGGGGGACCTGGGACACCGGATCGCGAGCCCACAGGTGACACGATGAGCGAGACCATGACGCGACACGCTCACACCGGCGGCGGCACGTCGTCCCCGGCCGCGCCCGACGGCGCCGCCGGCGGCAGCGGCCTCGGGCCAGAACACGCCCGCGGCGCCCCCATCGTCCCGCGCGCCGTCCCGAGCCTGCTCGAAGACAGCGCCCAGCGCTTCCCCGACCGGCCCTACCTCGATTTCCTCGGCAAGAAGTACACCTACGCCGAGGTGCTCGACCTCGTGAACCGCGCCGCGCAGGGCTTCCAGCAGCTCGGCGTCGGCCCCGGCGTGCGGGTCGGGCTGTGCCTGCCCAATTCGCCGTACTTCACCATCTGCTACTTCGCCGTGCTGAAGGCCGGCGGCACGGTGGTGAACTACAACCCGCTCTACGTCGAGCGCGAGCTGGCCTACCAGATCAACGACAGCGGCACCCGCCTGATGGTGACGCTCGACCTCAAGCAGATCTATCCGAAGGTCGCGGCGTGCCTGGAAAGCACCTGCCTCGAGCGTGTGGTCGTCTGCACCATGACCGGCATCCTGCCCGGCGTGAAGAGCCTGCTGTTCAGCGTGCTCAAGCGCAGCGAGATGGCCGACGTACCCGACGACCTGCGCCACATCCCCTTCGACAAGCTGGTCGCCAATGCCGGCAAGCCGGCCCGCGCGCCCATCTCGCCGAAGAGCGACGTGGCGGTGCTGCAGTACACCGGCGGTACCACCGGCGTGCCCAAGGGCGCCATGCTGACGCACGCCAACATCACCGCCAACTGCGAGCAGTTGCGCCGCGCCGTGCCCATGCTGAAGGACGGCGAGGAACGCATGATGGCGGTCCTGCCCTTCTTCCACGTTTTCGCCATGACCGTCGCCCAGAACCTGGCGACGCAGATGGGCGCGGAAATCGTGCTGCTGCCGCGGTTCGAGCTGGGCCAGCTGATGAAGTGCATCAGCCGCAAGCGGCCGACCATGTTCCCCGGCGTGCCGACCATCTACACGGCCATCAACAATGCGCCGGACCTGTCCAAGCACGACATGACCAGCCTCAAGGTCTGCATCTCCGGCGGCGCGCCCCTGCCCGTCGAGGTAAAGAAGCGCTTCGAGGAGCTGACCGGCTGTTCGCTGGTGGAAGGCTACGGCCTGACGGAATCCTCCCCCGTCGCCACCTGCAACCCCATCGGCGGCCTCGTGAAGTCGGGCTCCATCGGCCTGCCGCTGGAGGGGACGGAGGTGGTCATCCGCAACCTGGAAGAGCCCCACGACCCCATGCCCCGCGGCGAGCGCGGCGAGCTGACCATCAAGGGCCCGCAGGTCATGGCCGGCTACTGGAAGCGTCCCGACGAGACCGCCAAGACGCTGCCCGACGGCTGGCTGCGCACCGGCGACGTCGGCTACGTCGACGAGGACGGCTACATCTTCCTGGTCGACCGCATCAAGGACGTCATCATCGCCGGCGGGTTCAACGTCTACCCCCGCGCCATCGAGGAAGCCCTGTACCTGCATCCGGCGGTCGCCGAGTGCATCTGCATCGGCATCCCCGACGACTACCGCGGGCAGGCGCCCAAGTGCTTCGTCACCCTGCGCGACGGCACCGACGCCAGCCCCGCAGAACTGCGCGACTTCCTGCACGACAAGATCTCGCGCATCGAAATCCCGAAGGCCATCGAGATCCGCGACACCCTGCCCAAGACCATGGTCGGCAAGCTGTCGCGCAAGGAACTGGTGGCCGAGGAAGAAGCCGCCCGCAAGGCGGCGTCCGGCGGCAGCGCCGGCGCCTCCTGAGGGCATACGGACCCGACATCGCCTCTTTTTTTTGACCGACGCAAGGTAAGCGAGGACTCCCCATGGCCCACGTGATGACGTATACGTCAATCCAAGGACGTAGCAGTCAGGCCGCGTCCCACAAGGACGGGGGAGTCACTCGCATGACCGATCAGCAGTTCTACACGGTGACGGAGCTGGCGGAGGACCTGGACGTCACACCGCGCGCCATCCGCTTCTACGAGGCCAAGGGCCTTCTGAACCCGAAGCGGGCGGGCGCGACGCGCGTCTACACCCACCGCGACCGCGCCCGTCTCCTGCTCATCCTGCGCGGCAAGCGCCTTGGGTTCAGCCTGGCGGAGATCAAGGAATACCTCGATCTCTACGTGGTCGACACGAGCCAGACGGAACAGATGCGCCTGCTCCGCCGCAAGGTGTGGGAACGGCTGGAGGCCCTGGAAATCCAGCGCCGCGACATCGAGACGACGGTCGAGGAACTGAAGGACATCGAGAAGGTGGTGGTCGACTCCCTGCGCGGCAGGGGCCTCGACCCCGACGCCATTCTCAGGGAACCGGCCCCCAAGGGCCGCCGCCGGCGCAAGGACGCGACGGCGGAAGACGCACTGGAAGAGTGACCCCCGCCGACCGCCCGCCCGCGAGCATCCGGCGGCGGCGGCAAGGAACGAGGACGGAGTGACGCACATGAAGAACGTGGTGATTGCCGGCTATGCCCGCTCGGCCTTCCATCCGGCCGGCAAAGGCGCCCTGACCAAGGTCCGCCCCGACGACATGACCGCCCAGGTGCTGCGCACGCTGGTGGAGCGCACCGGCGTCGACACCGCCGACGTCGAGGACCTCATCGTCGGCTGCGCCTTCCCCGAGGGCGAGCAGGGCCTGAACGTGGCGCGCCTGATCGGCTTCCTGGCCGACCTCAGCCTCAACGTCGCGGGCGTCACCGTCAACCGCTTCTGCGGCTCGTCCATGCAGGCCGTCCACCAGGCGGCGGGCGCCATCCAGATGGACGCCGGCGAGGCCTTCCTGTGCGCCGGCGTGGAAAGCATGACCCGCGTGCCGATCATGGGCTTCAACCCGCTGCCCAACCCCGGCCTCTACAAGGCCATGCCGCAGGCCTACGTGAGCATGGGCGACACGGCCGAGAACGTCGCCCGCAAGTACCAGATCCCGCGCGCCGACCAGGAAGCCTTCGCCGTCGAGAGCCACCGCAAGGCCGCGAAGGCGCAGGCCGAGGGCCGCTTCGAGGCCGAGATCGTGCCGGTCGGCGGCGTCGCCCAGGACGGCTGCATCCGCCCCGACACCACCGCCGAGAGCCTGGCCGGCCTGAAGCCCGCCTTCGACGCCGCGGGCACCGTCACCGCCGGCACCTCCAGCCCGCTGACCGACGGCGCCGCCGCCGTGCTGGTGTGCAGCGAGGACTACGCCAAGGCCCGCGGCCTGCCCGTGCTGGCGCGCATCCGCTCGGTCGCCGTGTCGGGCTGCTCGCCGGACGTCATGGGCCTCGGCCCCATCCTGTCGAGCCAGAAGGCGCTGAAGCGCGCCGGCCTGTCGGTGGCCGACATCGACCTGGTTGAGCTGAACGAAGCCTTCGCCGCCCAGGCGCTGGCCTGCATCCGCGACCTCGGCCTCGACCAGGACAAGATCAACCTGGACGGCGGCGCCATCGCCCTCGGCCATCCGCTGGGCGCCACCGGGGCCCGCATCGTCGGCAAGGCCGCCGCCCTGCTGAAGCGCGAAGGCAAGCAGTTCGCCCTGGTGACCCAGTGCATCGGCGGCGGCCAGGGCATCGCGACCGTGCTGGAGGCCGTGTGACCATGACCGCCATCCAGAAAGTCGCCGTCATCGGCGCTGGCGTCATGGGGGCGGGCATCGCCGCCCATGTCGCCAACGCCGGCATCCCCGTCGTGCTGCTCGACATCGTCCCCGAGGGCGCCGCCTACCGCAACGTCGTCGCCGAAACGGCGGTGCAGAAGATGCTGAAGGCCGACCCCGCGCCCTTCATGCACAAGCGCAACGCCAAGCTGATCCAGACCGGCAACATCGAAGATCACCTCGACCTGCTGGCCGACTGCGACTGGATCGTCGAGGCGGTCATCGAGCGCCTCGACGTCAAGCAGAGCCTCTATCGCAAGCTGGAAGCGGTGCGCAAGGCCGGCAGCGTGGTGTCGTCCAACACCTCCACCATTCCGCTGGAGATGCTGACGGGCGGCCTGTCGGACGCCTTCAAGCGCGACTTCTGCATCACCCACTTCTTCAACCCGCCGCGCTACATGCGCCTGCTGGAGCTGGTCACCAGCCCGCAGACGCGCCCCGAGGCCGCCCAGGCGGTGACCGCGTTCTGCGACCACCGCCTCGGCAAGTCGGTGGTGGTGTGCAAGGACCGGCCGGGCTTCATCGCCAACCGCCTCGGCATCCTGTGGCTGCTGGCCGGCGTGACCGAAGCCCGCCGCCTCGGCCTGACGGTGGAAGAGGCGGATGCCGTCATCGGCCGCCCCTTCGGCATCCCGAAGACCGGCGTGTTCGCGCTCATCGACCTGGTCGGCCTCGACCTCATGCCGCACGTGCTCGGCTCCATGGTCAAGGCGCTGCCGGAAACCGACGCCTTCCACCAGATCGACCGCGACCTGTCGCTGGTCGAAAAGATGATCGCCGAGGGCTACACCGGGCGTAAGGGCAAGGGCGGCTTCTACCGCATCAACAAGGCCGGCGGCGGCAAGGTGAAGGAGGCCATCGACCTCCAGACCGGCGACTACCGCCCGACGCAGAAGGCGCAGCTGGAAAGCCTGGACGCCGCCAAGGCGGGCGGTGCCGCCGCCCTGCTCGCCCACGCCGACAAGGGCGGCCGGTATGCCCGCGCCGTCATGGCCCGCACGCTCGCCTACGCCGCCGCGCTGGTGCCGGAGGCCGCCGACGAGGTGGCCGCCGTCGATGAAGCCATGCGCCTCGGCTACAACTGGAAGCAGGGCCCGTTCGAGCTGATCGACAAGATCGGCACCGAGCGTTTCGTGCAGGTGCTGAAGACCGAGGGCATCCCCGTCCCCGCCCTGCTGGAGACCGCCGCCGGCCGGCCGTTCTACCGCATCGACGGCGCCACGCGCGAACAGCTCGGCCCCGACGGCCAGTATCACGCCATGCGCCGCCCCGACGGCGTGGTGATGCTGGAAGACGTCAAGCGGACCGTCAAGCCGCTGGTGAAGACCGCCTCGGCCTCGCTGTGGGACATCGGCGACGGTGTCGCGTGCCTGGAATTCACGGCTAAGATGAACGCGCTGGACCCCGAGGTGCTGAAAGGCATCGCCAAGTCCATCCCGGTGGTGCAGAGCGGCTTCAAGGCGCTGGTGATCTACAACGAGGGCAGCAACTTCTCGGTCGGCGCCAACCTCGGCCTCGCCCTCTTCGCCGCCAACATCGCGGCGTGGAGCCAGATCGAGGAACTGGTCGAGAAGGGCCAGGAGGTCTACAAGGCGCTCAAGTACGCGCCCTTCCCCGTGGTCGCCGCGCCGTCCGGCATGGCGCTCGGCGGCGGCTGCGAGATCGTGCTGCACGCCGATGCCGTGCAGGCCCATGCCGAGACCTACATCGGCCTGGTCGAGACCGGCGTCGGCCTGATCCCCGGCTGGGGCGGCTGCAAGGAGATGCTCGCCCGCTGGCAGGCCAACCCGAAGGCGCCCAAGGGCCCCATGCCGACGGTCGGCAAGGCCTTCGAGACCATCTCGGTGGCGACCGTCGCCAAGTCGGCGGCGGAGGCCATGGACCACGGCTTCCTGCGCCCGACCGACGGCATCACCATGAACCGCTACCGCCTGCTGGCCGACGCCAAGGCGCGCGCGCTGGCCATGGCGGAGAGCTACCAGCCGCCGCAGCCGGCCACCTTCCGCCTGCCCGGCGAAACCGGCCGCGTGGCGCTGGAGATGGCGGTGAAGGGCTTCCGCAAGCTCGGCAAGGCGACGCCCCACGACGAAGTGGTGGCCGGCAAGCTCGCCTATGTCCTGTCGGGCGGCGACGCCGCCGACGTGACGGTGGAACTGACCGAGGACGACGTGCTGGCGCTGGAGCGTGAAGCCTTCAACGACCTGGTGCGCCACCCCGACACGCTGGCCCGGGTCGAGCACATGCTCGTGACCGGCAAGCCCCTGCGCAACTGAGTCCCCGAGCCGGCGAAGAAGAGGACCAAGACCGATGGCCGTTTATCAGGCTCCCCTGCGCGACATGCGCTTCGTGTTCTACGAGCTGCTCGGCTCGGACAAGGTGGCCGAGCTGCCGCCCTACCAGGAGGTCAGCCCCGACCTGGTCGACGCCGTGCTGGAAGAGGCCGGCAAGGTGTGCGAGGGCGTGCTGTTCCCGCTCAACCGCTCCGGCGACGAGGAAGGCTGCCACTTCGAGAACGGCGTGGTGCGCACGCCCAAGGGCTTCAGGCAAGCTTACGACACCTTCCGCGACGGCGGCTGGACCGGCATGGCCTGCGACCCCGCCTACGGCGGCCAGGGCCTGCCGAGCGTCGTGACCATGCTGGTGGAGGAGATGATCTGCTCCGCCAACATGAGCTTCGGCATGTACCCCGGCCTGTCGCACGGCGCCTACAAGGCCCTGAAGGCCTTCGGCACCGAGGAGCAGAAGGCCCTCTACCTGCCGAAGATCGCCTCCGGTGAGTGGTCGGGCACCATGTGCCTGACCGAGCCGCACTGCGGCACCGACCTCGGCCTCGTGCGCACCAAGGCCGATGCCAACGACGACGGCTCGTTCCGCATCTCGGGTACCAAGATCTTCATCTCGGCCGGCGAGCACGACCTGACCGACAACATCGTCCATCTGGTGCTCGCCCGCCTGCCGGACGCGCCGCCGGGCATCAAGGGCATCTCGCTGTTCGTGGTGCCCAAGTTCCTGCCCAAGGACGACGGCACGCCGGGCGCCCGCAACGGCGTCGCCTGCGGCTCCATCGAGCACAAGATGGGCATCAAGGCGTCGTCCACCTGCGTCATGAACTTCGACGAGGCGACCGGCTGGCTGGTCGGCGAGCCCCACAAGGGCATGCGCGCCATGTTCACCATGATGAACGCCGCCCGCCTGGGCGTCGGCGTGCAGGGCCTCGGCATCATGGAAGCGTCCTACCAGGGCGCCGTCGCCTATGCCCGCGACCGCCTGCAGGGCCGCGCCCTGACCGGCGCCGCCAACCCCGACGCCAAGGCCGACCCCATCCTGGTCCACCCCGACGTGCGCCGCATGCTCCTGACCATGCGCGCCTACACCGAGGGCGGCCGCATGCTGGCGGCCTGGACCAGCCGCGAGCTGGACTACGCCGAGAAGGCCGAGGACCCGGCGCGCAAGGCCGAGGCCGAGGACTTCGTCGCCCTCATGACCCCCATCGTCAAGGCACTGCTCACCGACCTCGGCAGCGAGGTGGCGAACCTGGGCGTGCAGGTCTACGGCGGCCACGGCTACATCCGCGAATGGGGCATGGAACAATACGTCCGCGACGCCCGCATCGCGCAGATCTACGAAGGCACCAACGGCATCCAGGCGCTCGATCTGGTGGGCCGCAAGCTGCCGACCGGCATGGGCCGCCAGCTGCGCCGCTTCTTCCACCCGGTCAGCGCGTACATCGACCGCGCCATGGACGACGACGACCTGTCGGAATTCGTGCTGCCGCTCGCCAAGGCCTTCGTCCGCCTGCAGCAGGCCACCGGCTTCATCGCCCAGAAGGGCATGAGCAATCCCAACGAGGCCGGTGCTGCCGCCACCGACTACCTGCGCCTGTTCGGCCTCGTCGCCATGGGCTACCTGTGGGTGCGTGCGGTGGAAGAGGCCAAGGACAAGACCGACGGCGACGACGGCGCCTTCTACCGCGCCAAGATCGCCACCGCCCGCTTCTACTTCCAGCGCCTGCTGCCGCAGACCGGGGCGCTGTTCGCCGCCCTCATGTCGGGCGCCGGCAGCATGATGGACTTCGAGGACGCGGCTTTTTAAGGCCCTCAGGCGCCGGGCGCGCGCTTCGCGCGCCTGGCTCCCGCGGCAGGGGCCGCGCGGCGCGGTCGCGCCGTGGGAGTTGTTTTGCCCTCAGGCGCCGGGCGCGCGCTCCGCGCGCCTGGCTCCCGCGGCAGGGGCCGCGCGGCGCAGTCGCGCCGTTGAAGAGATCGCGGCCGGTCCCTCGGGGCCGGCCGCCCCTCCACCGCCGTCCGGGACAGGATCACCGATGAAGAGGCTCCCGTAATCCCATGAACCTGTGGCTTCGCCTGCTCAGGATCATCGTCGGTGCCCTGCTCGGACGGCGGCTCGGGATGTTCGACACCTCCGAGCTGCGGTTCCGGGTGTGGCCGCACGATCTCGACCTCAACATCCACATGAACAACGCCCGCTACCTGTCCCTCATGGACCTCGGGCGCGCCGACCTCATCATTCGCACCGGCCTGCACACGGTGATGCTGCGCGAGGGCTGGCAGGCGGTCATCGGCGGCACCACCGTGCGGTTCCGCCGGCCGCTGAAGCCCTTCCAGGCCTGCCGGCTGACCACCCGCCTGCTGTGCTGGGACGACCGCTGGCTCTACATCGAGCACCGCATCACCACCGCCGACGGCACGCTGGCCTGCGCGGCGCTGGTCAAGGCCGTCTTCATCCGAAAGGGTAGTCGCGTCGCCCCGGCCGAGACGGTGGCCCGCATCGGCGTCACCACCCCCTCGCCCGCCGCGCCCGACTGGGTGAAGGTGCCCGAGGTGGTGCCGGAGTAAGCGACCGAGGCCCTGAACGTGAAAGAAGCGGCCCGCCGGAGCGGTGCCGCTTCTTTTCTTTTATCGGTATCCCTCAGTCCGCACAATCGCGCCCTCGGCGATGCCTTTCGACCGCTCCCCCCTTGCGAGGGCTCTCTCGGACCGGCCGAAAAACCTGATGCTATCGTATTACGCCAAATGGCGGAAAACAAGCCCCGACGTGACGGATGTCACACCGCCTGACCGGCCATGCTGACCACCTGCACCGCCTGCACGCGGTTGGAGACGCCGAGCTTGCGGTAGGCGCTGGACAGGCGCTTCTTCACGGTCACTTCCTGCACTGACAGGCGCTGGGCGATTTCCTTGTTGGACAGGCCTTCCACCAGCAGGTTGAGCGCGTCCTGCTCCAGCGGCGACAGCGAGCCACCGACGCCCGACAGACTGGGGCGCGCCGCCTCTTCCTCGCCGCCCTCGGCGAACAGGAAGGACGGGAAGTAGCGTTCGCCCGACAGCACCAGGCGCAGGGCGTTGACCATGGACTCGCCGTTCAGGCTTTTGGGCACGAAGCCCTCGACGCCGGCGCGCATGGTGGACAGCGCCTCGTGGCGGTTGGCGGTGCCGGACAGCACCACCAGGGGCACGTCGGGGAACTGGCGGCGGGCGGCGCGGACGCCGGTGACGCCGTTCATGCCCGGCATGCGGAAATCGAGGATGATGAGAGCCGGCGCCGGTTCCTGGGCGGCACTTTCCAGCGCTTCCTGCAGGGTGTCCGCCTCGTCCACCTTGACCTCCGGGCGGACGCGCTGCACGAAGGGCACCAGGGCCTCCCGCACCAGCCGGTGGTCGTCAGCAAGAACAATGCGCATTGTCACCTCCCCACGTTCGGCGGCCGCCCGGCGACGGCGTCGCCCGTACCATCCGGTGTCCCCGCGATCATAGCAGGATCTTCCAATGGCGTGCATCCTCGGCGGACACGACATGCCGGTTACATAAGTCTACTTGCGGGATATACAATAGTGTCTCCGCCGCTTCCGGTTTATCGGCGCACCGTCAAGCAAAACGGCAGGTTGTGCAGAGAGGCGGCGGCAGGGCGGGCGGCGGGACAGGGGAGAAAGACCCTCCGCCGCCGCGCCGTCGGGAGGCGTGACGGACCGCGTCGCCGGGACCCCACCAGCGCGTCGAATAGGCGGGGGACGCGGTAGCGGCGGCGGAGGGGCGCGACAGCCGCCAGGAGGCCGCGCGCAAGCTCTCGGCCCTGTCGGTATGGGCCGTGGACCTGTGTGGAAACCGGAAACTCTCTGCCGCGGTCGGGCTGCCGTCGCCTGCTCAGGCCGATGCGGCACGACCCGGCAGTCGGGCGGGGGAACGGGTTCGGGGCGGCGGCCCGTACCGCCGGTCGGTTCGCGATACCGGTCGACAGTCAACCGTCGACCGTAGCGGGACGCAGGGCCACCCTGGCGCGCCCCTCCCCCTCGACGGGCGTGTCGGGCGGCCCTGCCACCCCGGCCGGCACGATGGAACCGTGCGCCGGCCACGGCGGGCGGCGCCGCCGTCAGCGGCCGGCGCCGGAACTGTCCTCGGTCGACGGGGTCGATCTGACGCCCACCATGGCGCCGATCACGCCGTTCAACCGTTCGGCGGACCGCAGCGACAGGCGCGAGAGCGCCATCATGTCGAAGGCCGCCGTGACGACGTCGTCGTCGATCAAATCGTCGTCGAGATCGTGGAAGCGATCCCGCACGTCGCGGCGCAAGGGCCGCACGCGGCTCAGCGCTGCCTCCAGTGTCAGTGCGGTGGTGCGGCGCGTCGTCCCGAGCAACTGCTCGGCGGCGACCGCGGCATCCATGACCGCATCGTCGGGCGGTGTTTCCGCCGTATGGCGCCGAAAGGCGCCCTCGTTGCCGTCGTCACCGAACCAGGTGGACCGGCGGGGCGGCTCGTCGGCGCCGCTGCGTTTCGTCCTCCACGTCGTCATGCTCACACGATACCTCAGCCTGTCACTACGACAACCGAACGCGCGGATAGCGGGGGGTGTCGCACGCATCCCGCTTATCTACATGGGTAGTACGCCATCCGGCGAAGACCCTGCAGAGAGAGACGCTTGGCCGTTTGAAATCGTTCGCGCGCCGTCTCATACTCCGCGAGTACCGCTTTTGCCCCCGCGGCGTATGACGCCGCTTTTGTCCCCGCGGCGTATGACGCCGCTTTTGTCCCCGCGACGCACGATGCCGCGCCGCAGACCCGCAGGTGACGATGGCGACCCTCTCCTGGCCGACCGGTGCCGTTCCCGATCGCGCCCCCGCGGACGCGGCGCCGGAGGCTTTCGCCCTCATCGACGGCCGCGGCAGCATCGTCGGCGCCAGCGAGGGGTTCTCGGCCTGCCTCGGCCATCCGGTCGGCGCCGCGGCCCTGGTCGGCCGGTCCATCGACGCCCTGCTGAGCGACGTGCTCGCCCGCCCCGACGCCATCGAGGTCGGCGTGTGGCTGCAGGAAGTGCGCGGCAGCGCCGGCGAGGGTCGCCTGCACCGCACCGCGCCGCTGCGCCTCTACGGGGCCGCGGGGCAGGGCCTCGTCCTCACCGGGCAATGCGCCGCCGGCGCCCGCATCTTCCTGCGGGTGGAGCGGGTGGCGGTGCCCGATCACGCCGCCCCGCCCGACGCCGCCACCGCCGAACCGCCGACCCGAGCCCAAGAGCACACCGAAGCCGAAGCCGGGGGCGAACCCGGCGCCCCGTCGGCCGCGGCCGCAGTTGGCGCACCGCCGCCCACCGCCCCGCCTCCCGCCCCCGAGCCGGGCCGTGTGCCGCCGCTCGGGGCGGTGCTCGACGGGCTGTCCGACACGGTCTTCGTCACCGATCGCTCCGGCCACCTGCTGATCGCCAACGAGGCGTCGCGCGACTTCTTCAGCCGTCCCGTGCGCACGCTGGTCGGCCTGCGCGCCGCCGATCTCGTCCCCCGCGAACTGGGCGCGGCCTTGAGCGAGGCCGACATCGTCGTGCGCGAGACCGGCCAGCCGATGCGCTTCACCCGGGCGCTCAACGTCGCCCTCGGCCATTGGCGCGACTACGAGATCCTGAAGGCGCCGCTGCGCACCGTCGACGGGCTGCTGGTCGGCGTCGTCACCACCGCGCGCGACATCACGGTGCAGGACAGCCAGATCCGTCAGGGGCTGGAACAGGCGCGGCTGCTCGACGCCCTGCTCACCCACATTCCCTACTTCGTGTTCTGGAAGGACCGCGACCTCGTCTACCAGGGCTGCAGCCAGAACTTCGCCGACATCTTCGCCGCCGGCTCGCGCTCGGGCGTCATCGGCGGCACCGACCGCGACGTGCTGCCGCTGGGGGCGGAGGCGGAAACCTTCCGCCGCGGCGACACCGCCGTCATGACCACCGGCACGCCGCTGCTCGACGTTCACCGCATCGTCCACCGCCCCGACGGCCGCCCCATGCACCTGGTGGTGTCGACGGTCGCCCTGCGCGACCGTTCAGGGGCGGTCACCGGCGTCCTGTCCGTCGCCCGCGACGTCACCGCCGCCCGCCGCACGGAGGCCGAGCGCGACCGCCTGTCGCGCATCATGCAGGCGCTGCTGCAATTGCCCGTGGTCATCTTCCAGACCGACGACACCGGCACCATCACCGAGCGCCTGGGGTCGGAGGTCTGCGGCGATCCCGACGTGGTGGGCAAGGACGTCTTCCGCCTGCTGCCGGGTGCCGCCGGGCCCTTGCGCGACGCCCTCACCCAGCGCCGCACGGTGCGGTTCGAGGTCGCCGACGACCGCCGCGGCTGGGCGCTCGACATGGTGTTCGGCCCCGACCGGCCGGGTGGCCGCGGGTACCTCGGCGTCGGCCTCGACGTCACGGAACGCCGCCGGGCGGAGCGTGCCCTGCGCGAGCGCGACCGCCTGCTACGCTCCATCATCGCCACCATCCCGGTGGTCATCTCGGCGGTCGACCGCGACGGCGTGATCGTGCTGTCGGAAGGCCGCGCCCTCGCCCTGCTCGGCCGTCAGCCAGGCAAGGGCGTCGGCACCGCCGCCGACGTCGTGTGGGCGGACCACCCCGAGGTGGTGGAGGCGCTGGAGCGCGCCCGGCGCGGCGAGGACGTGGTGCTCGACCTCGACCTCGGCGAAGCGGCGCTGCAGATGCACCTCCTCCCCATGGCCGACGACGAGGACGACGCCCTCGGCCCGCCGCACGACCGCCGCCGGCCGCGCCCGGCCCTCCTCCTCGCCGTCGACATCACCGAGCGCCGCCGCGCCGAGCGCCTGCTGGAGCGGTCGGAGGACACCTTCCGCTCGGCCTTCATCTACGCCTCCCACGGCATGGCGCTGGCCGATTGCGGCGGGCGGTTGCTGCGCGTCAACCCGACCCTGGCCGAAATCACCGGCTACGACGAGGCGGCGCTGCTCGCCGCCAGCCTCGGCGACCTCGCCGACAGCCAGGATGCCAGCCTGCTGCGCGACCACTTCGGCGCCCTCACCGAAGGCCGCCGCGCCGGCGGCCTGATCGAGGTGCGGCTGCGCCGGCGCGACGGGCTCATGGTGTGGGCGCAACTCGCCGGTGCCGTGGTGCGCGACGCCGACGGGGTGCCGCGGCAGGTCATCGTCCACGTGCAGGACGTCACCGACCGCCGCCGCGCCGAGGCCCGCTTCCGCGCCATGTTCGAGAAGGCGACCATCGGCCTCGCCCTGCTCGACGCCGAGGGCTGCATCGTCACCGCCAACGACGCCCTCTGCCGCATCCTCGGCGACGACAAGAGCGCCCTGCTCGGCCGCCGCGCCGAAGACCTGGTGCCGGTGCCGGCGCTCGGCACCTGGCGGTCGTGGCGCGAGGTGGTGGGCGGCCGCAAGCTCGGCGAGCCGCCGCCGCCGTGGCTGCGCATCGGCCGCCACGCCTTCGCCGACGGCCGGGCCGAGGACGCCACCTCCATCCTCATGGTGGAGGACAGTTCGGAAGTGCGGGCGCTGGAGGACCAGTTGGCCCACCTGTCCAAGCTCACCGCCCTCGGCGAGATGGCGGCGAGCCTGGCGCACGAGATCAACCAGCCGCTCAACACCGCCCGCCTCGTCGCCGAGGCCATCCTCGAAGACCTGCGGCACGACAAGGAGGCGGTGCGCGTGCGCAAGGCGTTCGAGACCATCCACGGCCAGACCCAGCGCATCGCCGAGATCATCCACCACGTCCGCCAGTTCGGCCGCCGCGACGGCGACAAGCCGCGGCCCTTCGACCCGGTGGCCGTCGCCCGCACGGTGGTGAAGCTCTACCGCCACGAGGCGCGCAAGGCCCGTGTGGCGCTGGACGTACAGATGCCCCGCACCGGGCCGCTCATCCTCGGCCATACGGTGCGGTTCGAGCAGATGCTCATCAACCTGCTGTCCAATGCGTTGGATGCCGTCCGCGCCCGCCACGCCGAGGGCGGCCAGGGGCGCATCGGCCTGACCGTGCGGCTGGAGGCGGAGACGCGCACCGTGGTGCTGGCGGTGGTCGACAACGGCGGCGGCATTCCCACCACCGTACGCGAACGTATCTTCGAGCCTTTCTTCACCACCAAGCCGGCCGACAAGGGCACCGGCCTCGGCCTCGCCATCTGCCTGACCATCGCTGCCGAGATGAACGGCCGCATCGACGTGCTGAACCCGCCCGACGGCGCCCGCATCGAGGTGCGCCTGCCGGTGCCGGAAACGCCGCAGAAGCCGGCCCTGCCGCTCGCCCCGCCCTTCCCGCCGCACCACCCGCCGGTGGCCGCCCCGGCGCCCGCCCGCGGCCGGAGCCCGCGGCCGCGCGGCAAGCCGCTCGCCGGCCTGTCGGTGCTGGTGGTCGACGACGAGACGCAGGCGCTGCACGCCGTCGCCCGCTCCCTGCGGTCCCACGGGGTGCATGTGGTGACCGCGCGCAACGGCCGCGACGCCTTCGTGCTGTTCCAGGAGCATCAGCCTGACGCCGTCGTCACCGACCTCACCATGCCCGAGGGCAGCGGCGAGGAACTGGTGGAGCGCATCGCCGAGGCCGCGCCCGGTCAGCCGGTGGTGGTGATGACCGGCCGCCCCGTCGGCCCCGAGCCCTGGCGCGCCCATGTGGCGGAGGTGCTGAGCAAGCCCGTCGGCCTGTCGCAGCTGCGCCAGGTGCTGAAGGACCTGCTGCGGCCGTAAACGGGTCCGCCCTGCTTGATCGCCGTCCGCCGCCTGCCCATGTGCAGCCCATGCCCGTCACCGACCGCTACCGCCCCGACCCGCGCCACGCCGACCTCGACGACCGGTTCTACGACCGGGTGGAGGCGGCGCGCTTCCCGCAGCACACCCTGCGCTTCCGCAACGACCGGGCGGCGGCCCGGGTCGGCCTCGACGGCCTGAGCGACGACGAGTGGATCACCCACTTCGGCCGTTTCGAGCCCCTGCCCGACAACCTGCCGCAGCCGCTGGCGCTGCGCTACCACGGCCACCAGTTCCGCAGCTACAACCCCGACCTGGGCGACGGCCGCGGCTTCCTGTTCGCGCAAGTACGCGAGGACGGGGCACCGGACGGCCGCCTGCTCGACCTCGGCACCAAGGGCAGCGGCACCACGCCGTGGTCGCGCTCCGGCGACGGTCGCCTGACCCTGAAGGGCGGCGTGCGCGAACTGCTGGCGACGGAGCTGCTGCAGGCGCTGGGCGTCGCCACCTCACGCACCTTCAGCCTGATCGAGACCGGCGAGAAGCTGTGGCGCGGCGACGAGCCCTCGCCCACCCGCTCCTCCGTGCTGGTGCGCCTGCAGCACAGCCACATCCGCATCGGCAGCTTCCAGCGCCAGGCCTTCCTGCGCGATGCCGACGCGCTGGCGGCGCTCATGGACCACGTCATCGGCCTGCACATGCCCGACCTCGCGGCCATCGACGACCGCCTGGACCGCACCGCCGCCTTCGTGCAGCGGGTGGCGGAAAACTGCGCCCGCACGGTGGCCCAGTGGATGGCGGCGGGCTTCGTCCACGGCGTACTCAACACCGACAATATCCTGGTGACGGGCGAGAGCTTCGATTACGGCCCGTGGCGCTTCCTGCCGACCCACGACCCGGAGTTCACCGCCGCCTACTTCGACCACGGCGGCCTCTACGCCTACGGCCGCCAGCCCGACACGCTGATGTGGAACCTGACGCGGCTGGCCGAGACGCTGCTGCCCCTGAGCAACCGCGACCGCCTGATCCCGGCGCTGGAGACCTTCCCGCCCGCCTTTTCCCTGGCGCTGGGCGAGGCGGTGACGCGGCGCCTGGGCGTGCAGCCGACGACGCCGGAGGACGACGACGCCCTGGTGCTGGCCCTGTTCGAGGCCATGGGGCGGACGCAGATCCCCTTCGAGCGGCCGTTCTTCGACTGGTACGGCGGCCCCGCCTCCGAGTTCCGGGCGCTGGAGCGCAGCCCGCACGCGGCGCTCTACGCCGGCGAACCCTTCGCCCGCTTCCGGGACCTGATCGCCGGACGGCGGCCGCGCGACGGCGTCGACCTCGATCACCCCTATTTCGCCGATCCCGAGCCCTGCACCCTGCTCATCGACGAGGTGGAGGCCCTGTGGGCGCCCATCGCGAGCGCCGACGACTGGAGCCCGCTGCACGCCAAGGTGGCTGCCATCCGGCGCATGGGCGAGGCGCTCGGCAACGGGTGAGGCGGCCGGCTCGTTCCCGTTCCCGACGGTTGAAATCAGGGACGGAGCCGATGCGTATTTCCCAGAAGGTCAAGAAGATCCTCGCCGCTTACGAGAGCGACAACCCCGGCACCAAGGCGAACCTCGCCCGCATTCTCATGGAGGGCAAGCTGGGCGGCACCGGCCGCATGGTCATCCTGCCCGTCGACCAGGGCTTCGAGCACGGCCCTGCCCGCAGCTTCGGCCCCAACCCCGCCGCCTACGACCCGCACTACCATTATCAGCTGGCGGTGGACGCGGGCCTCAACGCCTACGCCGCGCCGCTGGGCGCCCTGGAGGCCGGGGCGGACGCCTTCGCCGGCGCCATCCCGACCATCCTGAAGATGAACAGCGCCAACAGCCTGCACCCGGAGAAGGACAACCCGACGCAGGCCGTCACCGCCTCGGTGGACGATGCCCTGCGGCTCGGCTGTGCGGCCATCGGCTACACCATCTACCCCGGCAGCGGCCAGTTCTACGACATGCTGGAATCCCTGCGCGACCTCATCGCCGAGGCGAAATCGGTGGGCCTGCCGACGGTGGTGTGGTCCTACCCGCGCGGCGGCTTCGTCTCCAAGGACGGCGAAACCGCCATCGACGTCGATGCCTACGCCGCCCACATGGCCTGCCTCGCCGGCGCCCATGTCGTGAAGGTGAAGCTGCCGACCGACCACCTGGAACAGCCCGAGGCGAAGAAGGTCTACCAGAGCGAAAAGGTCGCCATCGGCACCATGGCCGAGCGCGTCGCCCACATCGTGCAGAGCTGCTTCAACGGCCGGCGCCTGGTGGTGTTCTCGGGCGGCGGCAAGAAGGGGGACGAGGGCATCATGGACGACGCCCGCGCCATCCGCGACGGCGGCGGCAACGGCTCCATCATCGGCCGCAACAGCTTCCAGCGCTCGCGCGAGGATGCGCTGAAGCTGCTGGGCGCGATCGTGGAAGTCTACAAAGACAAGGCGTAAGTACCGACGGGGAAGCGGAAGGGCTCGCCCGCCCCGCTTCCCCTACCACCCAGCCGAGAACGGCTTCGTCGAAATGAGCGTTTACGTTTCGCCACACGACGACAGCAACGGGAAGAGGCTGGGCGAAGACGATGCCGACGCTTGAGGACATGCTCGTCCGTCAGAAGGTGACGGGGGACTTCGGCGAGTTCGCCCTACGCTCCGAAGACCTTCAGGACATCCTCGACAAAGCCTGCCACCTCGTCGGGAATGCCTTGGGCACACGCTACGCCAAGGTTCTGGAGATCGAGGCCGACGGCAAACACCTTCTGGTGCAGGCGGGCGCGGGTTGGCGGCCCGGCATCGTCGGCAAGGTGCGCCTGCCCATGAGCGAGCTGTCGTCGGAAACCTATTCCATTGAGCGCGCCTACCCCGTCATCGTGCAGGACATCGACACCGAAGACCGCTTCATCTTCCCCGACTTCCTGCGCGAGCACGGCGTCGTCTCCATGGTCAACGTGCCGATCATCCTGCCGGGCGGCACCCCGTACGGTCTCCTGCAGGTGGACGACGTCGAGAAACGCGACTTCGGCGAAGAGGACATCGAATTCCTGCGCACCTACGCGGCCATCCTCGGCCCGGTCATCGACCGCCTGCACAAGGCCCACAGCCTGCGCCTCGCCCTGGAGACGAACCGGCGGCTGTTCGGCGAACTGCAGCACCGCGTGAAGAACCACATCTCCATCATCTCGAGCCTGGTCTCCCTGCGGATGCGTCAGGCCGCCACGGACGATGCCCGCGCCGAGCTGGATGGTCTGAACAGCCGCATCGAAACCCTGCGCCTCGTCCACGAGCAGTTGTATGCCGCCGACAAGGCGGAACATGTGTCGATGCGGCCGTTCGTGCTGAAGCTGGTCGAGGTCCTCTGTGACTTCCACGAGAGTGAAACCGGCCGCGTCGACCTGGATTTCGAGGTGGCGGACATGACGCTCGATCCGGACGTTGCCGTGCCTCTCGGCATGATCCTGAACGAGTTCGTCGTCAATAGCCTGAAATACGCCTTCGACGGCGCGGGCGGGTGCATCCGGGTGGCGGTCGCGCGCCAGGACGGCCACGTTCTGCTGCGGGTGTCCGACGACGGCAAGGGCCTGCCCGAGGGCGTCGGCATGGCGACGGCGGGCTCCGGCACCGGCATGACGCTGATCCACGGGCTCGCGCGCCAGATCGAGGCCGCGCCCAGTTGGTCGTCCAGCCCGGCCGGCACCAGCCTGACCCTCGCGGTGCCCTACCGCATGTGACCGGCCGTCGCCATCAGGCCGCCTGCGCTTCCCCCAGCACGCGGGCGTAGACGTCGCGGTCGACGTTGCCGCCCGACAGCACCGCCGCCACCTTGCGCCCGCGCATGGTTTCACGCTCCTGCAGCACCGCCGCCAGCGGCGTGGCACCGGCGCCCTCGGCGATGTTGTGGGTGTCGGTGTAGTAGGCGCGCATGGCCTCGGCGATCTCGGCGTCGGTGACTTCGACGATGCGCGCCGCGCCCGCCCGCACGATGTCGAGCGCCAGCTGCGGCGGCTGGCGCACCGCGACGCCGTCGGCGAAGGTGTCGGCCGGGCAGCCCTCGACGATGTGGCCGGCGGCGAAGGAGCGCGCGAAGGCCGGGGCGCCGGCGGCGGTGACGCCGATCACTTCGGTACGCAGGCCGAGCAGGTCGCGCACGCCGATGACGGCGCAGATGCCCGAGCCCGAGCCGATGGGCACATAGACCGCATCCAGATCCGGCGCCGCCGTGAACAGCTCCAGCGCATAGGTGGCCACACCCGTCACCAGCTCCGGCCCGAAAGCCGGCACCCAGCGCAGCCCGCGCGCCTCGGCGATGCGGGCCGCTTCTGCCCGCGCCGCATCGAAGTCGGCGCCGGCCTCGATCAGCTCCGCCCCCAGCGCCCGCATGGCGGCGTTCTTCTCCCGCCCGTTGCCGTGGGGGACGACGATGGTCACCGGCACGCCCGCCCGCCGCCCGGCATAGGCTAGGCTCTGGCCGTGGTTGCCGCGGGTGGCGGAGACGATGCCGGGGCAGTCGGGATGCTCCCGCTTCAGGCGATCCATGAGCACGAGGCCGCCGCGCACCTTGAAGGCACCCGTCGGCGTGTGGTTCTCGTGCTTCACCCAGACCTCCGCCCCCACACGCTCGGCCAGCAGCGGCCACACAATCTGCGGCGTCGGCGGCACCACCGGGCGGATCAGGGCGGCGGCGGCGTGCAGGTCGGGCAGGCTGAACAGGCTGGGCATGGGAAACTCCGGCAGCATGGGGTGTTGACGGCCAGGGTGACGCGGCGCATTGTCCGGTTCAACGGCTACATTGTCCGGGTGACAAGATTCCATGACCGGCGCCCCCGCTCCCACCGACTGGCTGCCCGACCTGACCGGCCGCAACCGCGTGAAGTATCTGGCCCTGGTGGAAGCCATCGCCGACGCCGTCGCCGCCGGCACCTTGAAGCCCGGCGACCGCCTGCCGACCCACCGCGACCTGGCGTGGCGCCTGAAGGTGAACACCTCCACCATCACCCAGGCCTATCGCGAGGCGGCGCGCCGCCATCTGGTGTCGGGCGAGGTCGGGCGCGGCACCTATGTGCTCGCCGACAGCACCGAGGCCACCCTGTTCGCCCTGCGCGACGCCCCGGAGGCGGCCGACGACCTCATCGACCTGTCCACCAACGTGCCCGCCGCCCTGCCCGGCGACGACCTGGCGGCCGACCTGGCGGCGCTGGTGGCGGAAAGCGGCGCGGCGGCGCTGACCGCCTACCACCCCGCCGCCCTGCTCCGCCGCAGTGCGGTTGCCGGGGCCCGCTGGCTCGCCGACCGCGGCCTGCCGCTGCGCCCGGCCCAGGTGATCCCCTGCGCCGGCGCCCAGCAGGGGCTGCTGGCGGCCCTGCTGGCGCTGGCCGGGCCGGGGGAGACGGTGCTGGTGGAGGACGTGACGTTTCCCGGCATGAAGGCGCTGGCGCGGCAGTTGCGCCTGAAGCTCCACCCCCTGCCCATGGACGCCGAGGGCATCACCGCCGAAGGCCTCGACGCCGCCTGCCGCCTCACCGCGGCGCGGGTGGCGGTGCTGGTGCCGGTGCTGCAGAACCCGACCGCCGCCACCCTCGGCCCGGAGCGGCGCGAGGCCGTGGCGGCGATCGTCCGCCGGCACGGGCTGACGGTGGTGGAGGACGACGTCTACGGCGCCTTCACCGACACGCCGCCCCTCGCCGCCCTGCTGCCGGAGCACGGGGTGGTGGTGACCGGTCTCGCCAAGGTGGGGGCGCCGGGCCTGCGCTTCGGTCTCATCGCCGGGGCGCCGCGCCTGCTCGCCCCCATCGCCGCCGAGGTGCACGCCACCAGTTGGCCGGCGAGCCCCCTGCTGCTGGACCTCGCCTGCCGGTGGTTGGAGGACGGCACGGCGCTTGCCCTGCGCGATCGCCAGAAGGCGGAGATCGCCGAGCGCCGCCGCCTCGCCGAACGGCTGCTTGGCCGCGCCCTGCCCCTGTCGCCGCACCAGTGGCTGGCGACCCGCGGCGACCCCGAGGACGCCGCCGTCACCGCCCGCGCCGCCGGGGTGGAGGTGGTGCCCTCCGGCCTGTTCGCCGTGGGGCGGGAGCGGCCGCAGGCGGTGCGGCTGTCGCTCACCGCCGCCCGCAGCCGGCGCGCGCTTTCCGTCGCGCTGGAAAGGCTGGCGCCGGTGTTGGCGTAGGATCGCCAGCCAGAGCATCGCTCGACGTTTCCGCCACTTTGGAAGTCAAATCAAACAAAGAGGTAGAGTCTTCCCCATGCAGGGAAAGCGTCTATTGTTCCGGTGGTAGGTAAATATTTTGCTGTTCAAAATGAAGGGGGAGGCTGCCAAGGTTTTCGTCGCCCCATGACCAGCTACGGAACAGCCGCATGCCCAAGCCGCAGCCGACGTCCACCCGCACGCCCCTGTTCGACACCGACGGCTTCACCTCCGCCCTGGTGGTCGACGCCGCGCTCGCCTCCGAGATCTCCTACGGCCGCGGCGACCTCGACGCCGCCCTCGACGCCGGCGGCTTCACCAACGTCACCGCCGACATCGGCCTGCCGGCGGAGTACCTGGTGAACGGCTTCTTCGTGAACGGCAATGCCTCGGGCATCGTGCTGGAGAAGGACGGCGTGCTCTACGTCGCCTTCGCCGGCACCAGCGTCGAGAACCCCCTGCCCGACGTGCTCGATTACTGGCAGCTGAACGGCCAGGCCATGATCGACGAATATTACGGCGACGTCTCCGCCATGATGGACGCCGCCATGACCTACGCCGCCGATCCCGAGAGCGGCGTGACCCAGGTGGTCGCCACCGGCCACAGCCTGGGCGGCAGCGCCGTGGACGGTGCCCTGGCGGCCTATGACGCCGTGGAGTACCCGGCGCTGCGCGGCATCACCTTCAACTCGCCGACCTCCGGCCTGCTCGACGACGGGCGCGAGTTGAACGTCGGCTACGAGAACGACTTCATCAACGAGATCATCGGCGACGGCGACGCCGGCAACGCCGTCCACAACCTCTACTACGCCATCCAGCCGGGCGAGCCCATGCCCGACCCGGGCAGCGAAACCAGCTACATCGCCCTGCTGTCCAAGGCCCTGCAGGCCTGGACCTCGCCGGCCCACGACATCGCCCGCTTCCCCGAGGCGCTGGCCGCCCTGACCGAGTCACCCGTCTACGAGCAGGTGTCGCGCGGTGACGTGGTGGTGCTCGACGGCTCGCGCTACGGCGTGTCGCTGGACGCCATGGCCGACCTGTCGCCGGCCTTCGACGCCGCCATGGCCGGCAGCAGCCGCGTCGGCCTGGTCGGCCAGGCGGTGGACGACGTGCTCGGCGGCTCGGCCTACGGCGACGCCATCGACGGCGGGGCCGGCGACGACGTCATCGCCGGGCTGGGCGGCAACGACCTGCTGTGGGGCGGCGAGGGCCTGGATACCTTCCTGTTCACCAGCCGCTTCGGCACGGACGTGGTGAAGGACTACGAGGCGGGCGACATCCTGTCGTTCCAGACCGGCCCGGCCGGCGGCGAATACCTGGCGAGCCTCGCCGCCTTGCAGGCCTGGACCGAAAGCACCAACCAGATCCGCACCAGCTTCACCGACGCCGGCCTCGTCATCGCCTTCGCCGGCGGCAAGGACAAGGTGACGCTGGAAGGCGTCGGCAGTTGGGAGCTGATGGCGTGATGGCCGACGCCGCGGCGGGCTCAGCCTGCCGCGGCCAGGGTCCGGTTGGCATCGCGAACCGTCTCGGCCTCGATCACGGCGTCGTGGTCGAGGCGGTGACGATGGCGCCCGCTCGTCGCACGTCTGCGACTGCGGAAGCAACGGCCGCCTCCAGGCTCTCCGCCTGGCGCGTGAAGTCGACCACTATTCGCCCGCTCTGAAAGGCAACGAGAGCATCGCCGCAGCCGGCATCGTAGAACCGCTGTTCGAAGTCGTCGGCGGCCGGGTCGAGGCCGGAGGCGAAGACTGTGACGTGAAAGGCCTTCATGGTGCTTTCCTGCCAGGTCCGACAGCGAGTGATGCCATAGGCCGCCAGCCACCACAACCCCTACCGCACCCCACCAACCCCCGGCAGCCTGAGGTCGAGCGGCGTCATATCCACCCCCAGCGACAAGCCCAACAGCGTCAGTTCCACCCCCTCCTCCGGCGCCATCAGCAGGGCCGCCCAGCCGCCGGCGGAAATAAGCACGCCGCCGCCGCTGGGGGCGCGGGCGACGGGGGAGTGCCAGGGCAGCCAGTTCTTGCCGATGGCGTTGGCCGGCAGGTCGAGGCCGAGTTCCGGCACCGACCGGCCCACCCAGGCTGCGAAGGTGTTGCTATTGGGGCCGGGGAAGATGCTGTAGCGGCCGTCGTAGGGGTAGCTCTCGACGGCCGCCTCCACGCGGTCGATGAGCGCCTCCACCTCCGCCCCGCCGCGCAGGTCGACCAGCAATTGCGGCCGGGCGCCGAACCATTCGGCGTCGGGCGCCATGCGGTCGCGCACCACGCGGCCGCCGCTCCACCCCGTCACCTCGTATCGCTGCCAGCGGTCGGCGCCCTGGCGCTTGACGGCGATCCACGGGTGGACGCCGAAGATGCCGCGCCAGTTGAAGGCCGGCGCGGCGTAGACCTGGATCACGGCGCGCGGCTCCTCCGCCGCGGCGGGCGCCTGGCCGGTGGGGTTGCGGGTGGCCTGGTGCCAGGCGATGTCGGGCACGCCGCGGCTCACGGCGTTGACGCCGAGCGGCACCAGCATCACCGCGAGCAGCACCAGCACCACCCGCACCGTCTTCCACACCACGCTCATGCCCTGGCCTCTTCCTCCGGTCCTCCCCCGAGAGTGGGGAGCAAAAGCGGCGGAGGAAAGGCGACGGCCTCAGTGCAAGGCGAACTCGGCGGTGGCGAGCCGCATCTCGGCCGGCGAGACGAGGCCCTTGCTCGCCACCTGCACAGAATGCAGCCGCCCTTCCAGGTTCCGCTGCCAGAAGTCGAGGAATCGGCGCAGCACCGGGTAGCCGGGCGCCAGGTCCAGGTCCTGCCAGATGTACTCCTGCAGCAGGGACGGGTGGTCGGGCAGGTGATAGGTGATGCGGGCGGTGGTCAGCCGATAGCCGGTCAACTGTTTGGCGAAAGCGGTCATGGCTCGGGTCTCCGTCAGAGGCGTTCCCTGCGCGGCACTTTCTTGCTCTTCACCCCCTCATGATGCCTGGACGGACACCCGCGAATCAAGATATTCATGTTCAATTTCAATGCTCTAGCAGCACATGGGAGGGAGTGCTGCCAAATTTTTTCATTGACCCTCTTGACGGCCGCGACGGCCTGATTAGATGTACCTCCGCTCGCCGCACCAGCGGGAGCCAGTTCAACCGATAGCAGTCATTTGCTTGAACAAGGAATGACGGAGGCACATGCCATGACGTTTCGGCCGCTCCACGACCGGGTTCTCGTGCGCCGCATCGAGGCCGACGAGAAGACCAAGGGCGGAATCATCATCCCCGACACCGCCAAGGAAAAGCCCCAGCAGGGCGAAGTGGTCGCCGTCGGCCCCGGCGCGCGGGCCGAGGACGGCAGCCTGCAGCCGCTCGACGTGAAGGTCGGCGACCGGGTGCTGTTCGGCAAGTGGTCGGGCACCGAGGTGAAGGTCGACGGCGAGGATCTCCTCATCATGAAGGAGAGCGACATCCTCGGCGTGATCGAAGGCGCCGCCGCCACGGCGAAGGCCGCCTGATCCCCCTCACCCGGAGCCACAGGCAGATTTCTTTCGGAGCATACGACTATGGCCGCTAAGGAAGTGAAGTTCTCGGCGGATGCCCGCGCGCGCCTGCTGCGCGGCGTGGACATCCTGGCCGACGCGGTGAAGGTGACCCTCGGCCCCAAGGGCCGCAACGTGGTCCTCGACAAGTCCTTCGGCGCCCCGCGGGTGACCAAGGACGGCGTTTCGGTCGCCAAAGAGATCGAACTGAAGGACAAGTTCGAGAACATGGGCGCCCAGATGCTGAAGGAAGTGGCGTCCAAGACCGCCGACCTGGCGGGCGACGGCACCACCACCGCCACCGTTCTGGCCCAGGCCATCGTGCGCGAGGGCGCCAAGTCCGTCGCCGCCGGCATGAACCCCATGGACCTCAAGCGCGGCATCGACATGGCGGTCGCCGCCGTCGTCGCCGACGTGAAGGCGCGCTCGCGCAAGGTCGAGACCAACGGCGAGATCGCCCAGGTCGGCACCATTTCCGCCAACGGCGAGCGCGAGATCGGCGAGATCATCGCCAAGGCCATGGAGAAGGTCGGCAACGAGGGCGTCATCACGGTCGAGGAGGCCAAGGGCCTGGAGACCGAGTTGGACGTCGTCGAAGGCATGCAGTTCGACCGCGGCTACCTGTCGCCCTACTTCGTCACCAACGGCGAGAAGATGGTGGCGGAACTGGACAACCCCTACATCCTGATTCACGAGAAGAAGCTGTCCAGCCTGCAGCCGCTGCTGCCGGTGCTGGAAGCCGTGGTGCAGTCGGGCCGTCCGCTGCTCATCATCGCCGAGGACGTGGAAGGCGAAAGCCTCGCCACCCTGGTGGTCAACCGCCTGCGCGGCGGCCTCAAGGTCGCGGCCGTCAAGGCGCCCGGCTTCGGCGACCGCCGCAAGGCCATGCTGCAGGACATCGCCACCCTGACCGGCGGCCAGGTGGTCAGCGAAGAGCTGGGCATCAAGCTCGAGAGCGTGACGCTCGCCATGCTCGGCACGGCCAAGACGGTGACCATCACCAAGGACGACACCACCATCGTCGACGGGGCCGGCGCCAAGGCCGACATCGAGGCGCGCGTGGCGCAGATCAAGGCGCAGATCGAGGAGACCACCTCCGACTACGACCGCGAGAAGCTGCAGGAGCGCCTGGCGAAGCTGGCCGGCGGCGTGGCCGTCATCAAGGTCGGCGGCGCCACCGAGGTGGAGGTGAAGGAGAAGAAGGACCGCGTCGACGACGCCCTGCACGCCACCCGTGCGGCGGTGGAGGAAGGCGTGGTCGCCGGCGGTGGCGTCGCGCTGCTCTACGCCACCAAGGCGCTGGAGAGCCTGACGCCGGCCAACGACGACCAGAAGGTCGGCATCGAGATCGTCCGCCGCGCCCTGCAGGCGCCGGTGCGTCAGATCGCGCTGAACGCCGGCCACGACGGCGCGGTGGTCGCCGGCAAGCTGCTGGAGTCGAGCGACACCAACTGGGGCTTCGACGCCCAGACCGGCACCTACGTCGACCTGGTGAAGGCGGGCATCATCGACCCGACCAAGGTGGTCCGTACCGCGCTGCAGGACGCCGCCTCGGTCGCCGGCCTGATGATCACCACCGAAGCCATGGTGGCCGAAAAGGCCGAACCCAAGTCCGCCGGCCCCGCCATGCCCGGCGGCGGCATGGGCGACATGGACTTCTGATCGGCCGGTTCCCGCGTCTGAACAAGGAGGGCCGCCTGGCGAGGGGCGGCCCTTTCTGGTGGGGCTGGTGGTGTTCTGGGCGAACCACCAGACACCAAGGCACCAAGGGGACCGTGCCCGGGCGTCGGGTCCTACGGCCCCCCTGCCGGCAGTCGTGGAGGACGGCGCCGGCGGCAACCGCCGGTGACGCCGTGGATGGCCGGGTCGAGCCCGGCCATGACAATTTCTTACGCTTTATCAAACCCTTGTCATGCCCGGACTTGATCCGGGCATCTACGGCTCCCCTGCCGCCACCCGTGGAGGACGGAGCCCAACGCCAACCGCCAGTGGCCGTAGTTGGCCGGGGCCGGCCATGACCAATTAACGTTTTACATCAACCACCTGTCATACCCGAGCCTGTCGGCGGGCGCGAAGCCCCAGTCCCCCTAATCCTCCGCCACCGGCGGAACGTGGGCGACGTCGGTCAGCCAGAAGTCCATCAACGAGGCCATCTTCTTGGTCAGGTCGTCCATGTCCACCGGCTTGGTCACATAGGCGTTGGCATAGGCCTGGTAGCTGGCGCGCACGTCGGCCTCGCTTTCCGAGGTGGTCAGCACCACCACGGGGATCTGCTTCAGGGCCGGGTCGGCCTTGATGGCGGCGAGCGTCGCGCGGCCGTCGCGGCGCGGCATGTTGAGGTCGAGCAAGACCAGATGCGGCCGAGGCGCCGCCTGATAGGGCGGGTGGCGGCGCAGGTAGGCGAGCGCCTCGTCACCGTCGCGCACCCATTCCATGGTCAGCGACCTGCCGATCTCCGAGAAGGCTTCACGGGTCAGGCGGGCGTCGGCCTCGTTGTCCTCCACCAGAAGCACGACGGCATTGGCGATGGGCAGCCTCATGCGGGCAGATCCTCCAGGGTGGTGCGGCCGGATGGGGCGGCGGCGGCGGCGCCGGGCGGGCGGACGCCGAGCGGCAGGGTGAAACGGATGGCGGTGCCGCTGAGGCCGTCGCTCTCGGCCCAGATGCGGCCGCCGTGGCGTTCGACGATGCGGCGGCTGATGGCGAGGCCGATGCCGGTGCCGGCGTACTGCGCCTGGGTGTGCAGGCGACGGAACAGCACGAACAGGCCCTTGGCCTGCTCCGGGGGAATGCCGATGCCGTTGTCGAGCACGTGAACCTCCCAGGCTTCCGACCGGCGGGCGGCGCCGACGACGATGCGGGGCGGCCGGTCCGGGTGGCGGAACTTCAATCCATTGGCGACCAGATGAGCGAACACCATCTCCATCTGCCGCCGTGAACAGCATACCACCGGCAGCGGCCCCACCACCACATCGGCGCCGGCCTCGGTGATCTCGCGGTGCAGGGCGTCGCGCACGTCGGCGACCACCGCCGCCAGGTCGACGTCGGCGGGGGCCATGGGAGCGGCGTCCACCTGGCTGTAGTCCATGAGGTCGCGGAACATGGCCTTCATGTGCTCCGACCCACCGACCATGTAGTCGATGTAACTGTCGGCCTCGGCATCCAGGCGGTCGCCGTAGCGCTTGCGCAGCAGCTGGGCGAAGCCGCTGATGGCGCGCAGCGGCTCTTGCAGGTCGTGGGCGACGATGGAGGCGAAGTGCTGCAGCTCGCGGTTGGAGCGGCGCAGCTCGTCCACCATGCTGCGCAGGCGTCGTTCCGTCTCCTTGCGCTCGGAGATGTCCTCCTTCACCGCCACGTAGTGGGTGACGCGGCCGAGTTCGTCGCGCACCGGGGCGATGGAAGCCTGTTCCCACCACAGCGAGCCGTCCTTGCGGCGGTTAAGGAACTCGCCGTGCCAGACGCGCCCGGCTTCGAGCGTGCGCCACATCTCGGCGTACTCGGCCGGCGAGGTGCGGCCTGTGCGCAGGAAGTCGAGGGTGCGGCCCAGCACCTCCTGCGGCAGCCAGCCCGAGGTTTCGGTGAAGCGCGGGTTGACGTAGGTCAGCCGGCCGTCGGTGTCGGTGATGACGACGCTCGCCGCCGACTGCTCGACGGCGCTCGACAGCCGCCGCGCCTCGGCCACCGCGTCGCGCCGCTCGACGCCGCCGGCCGCCAGCAGCAGCCCCATGAGCGTGACCGTGCCAATGAACAGCAGCAGCGGCACCAGGGTGCCCTCGCCCGCCCCGCCGAAGGCCGCCGCCGTCGCCGCGGCGAGGCCGGTCGCCGCCGCGCCGCCGACGCCGAAGCGCAGGGCGCTCCAGATGAGGAAGGGCACCAGCAGCCAGACCGCGCCGCCCAGTTCTTGACCCAGCGGCAGCCGCCCGTCGGCGCTCGCCGCCGCCACCACGGCCGTCAGGGCCAGCAGCAGGATGCCTTCCGGCCCGCGCCGCCACGGCACAGGCGTACGCCGCAGCTCCGGCAGGGCGAGCAGCAGCGGCGTCACGCAGATGATGCCGATGGCGTCCCCCACCGTCCAGCCGACCGCGATGCGCAGGAAGACATCCGGCGGGAATCCGTCGCGCAGCATGAGAAGGCCGGCGCCCAGTGCGCCAGCCGCCACGCCGCCGACCATGGCCGCCACCAGCAGCGCCAGCACCTGACGCAGGCTCCCGATGGGCCGCACCGGACCGCCGAGGCGGCGCATGACCAACCAGGCGACCGCCGTCCCGGCCGTCGCCGCCGCTCCCGCGATCAACGGGGCGCCGTGCTCCGACAGCGGCAGCCAGGCTGCCAGGTGCCCGAGGGCCGGCACCACCAGCAGGCGCGGACCGAACAGCAGCACCGCCGCCAGCGCCACCCCGGCCGCCGGCCACAGGGGCACGACCGCGCCCTGCACCTTGGCGGCGCCGAGAGCCGCCACTGCGGCAACGGCATAGACCCCGGTTCCGGCTGCCACCGCGAGGGCGAGCTGGAGCGGCGTCTTGAGGCGGTCGGCGGTCACGCGTTCCCTCTCCCGCAGCCGTTGCGACCACCGGGGCTCACGCGCGGCGGACGACGGCGGACGATGTCGACAGTTCAACTGTCCGCCAATTCCGGCGCAGGGACAAGTAGACCCACCGCTCAAGGTGGCCCGCGACTTTAGTCGGTAGAGACCCGCCCGCGGCCCTGCTTGATGGAGCCGCGATGCTTCTTGCCGGTGACGCGGCGCTCCTTGCTGGCCTTGGTGGGCCGCGTCGGGCGGCGCTTGCGCGGCACGTGCAGGGCCTGGCGCACCAGCTCGGCCAGGCGCTCGCGGGCGTCGGCGCGGTTGCGCTCCTGGCTGCGGTGACTGCGGGCGTCGATGACGATGACGCCGTCAGACGTCGCCCGGCTGCCGGCCAGAGCGATGAGGCGGGCGCGCACCGGCTCGGCCAGGGCGTGCGTGTTGGCGGCGTCGAACCGCAGCTGCACGGCGGTGGCGACCTTGTTGACGTTCTGCCCGCCGGGGCCGGAGGCGCGGATGAAGCTTTCCTCCAGTTCGTCCTCGGGCAGCGAGATATGCGACGTGACGATCAGCATGATGGGACGGAAGACTATGCGCGCACAGTGGCTCTGTCCATGACGACGCGGCGGGCCGTAAGCTCGGGCTCGGACCGCTCCACCACCACGAGGCCGCCCCGACCATGCTCACCTTCGCCGACTTCCAGCCGGGGCAGAGCTTCGCGCTCGGCCGCCGCAGCCTTTCCGCCGCCGAGATCAAGGCCTTCGCCGCCGACTACGACCCGCAGCCCTTCCACACCGACGAAACGGCCGCCGCCGCCTCGGCCTTCGAAGGATTGTGCGCCAGCGGCTGGCAAACCGCCGGCGTGTTCATGCGGCTGTTCGTCGACGGCCTGCTCCACCGCACCGCCAGCATGGGCTCGCCCGGAGTCGATGCCCTGCGCTGGCTGGCACCGGTGCGCCCGGACCAGGACCTGGAGGGCCGGGCGACGGTGGAGGCGGTGAAGCCGTCGCGCTCGCGCCCCGACCGCGGCTTCGTGACCTTCCGGTGCGAGCTGCTGGACGCCGCCACCGGCACCGTCGTCTTCACCATGACGGCACCTCTCATGATCGGTACCGGAGGATGAACATTTTCGGCCTCCGGCTGTTTCCTCCCCGCCCCAAGCATAACGACAGACCCCGGAGGAGGATTTCATGGAGCGGACGCTGCTCGAGGATTACGCCCGCCTGACCACCCGCATGGCGCTGGGCGGCCTGCATATGGGCGCCTGCGCCGTCGACGCGCTCAGCTGCGACGTCGCCGGCCTGACCGCCGAGGAACAGGCCGCCCTCGGCATGATGGACGTGACGGCCGGCGCGATCCTGGTGGTGGCGCCCGGCGGGTCCGACCGCGGCATCCGCACGGTGCCCCATGCCGGCGCCTATGCCGAGGCCTTCGGCGGCTCGCTCGACACCCTGGTGGTGGCCGACGGCGCCTCCGCCCTGGCGGCGGCCGCCCTGGCACGGGCGGTGGCCGACGCGGTGGAGAAGCCGGTGGCGGCCCTGGTGCCCGGTTTCGGCCTGGCCGAAATGGCGGCCGACGAGATGGGCGGACGCCTCGCCTTCGGCTTCGCCGGCGACATGATGCGCTTCACCCGCGCCATGATGTCGGCCGCCGCACCGCATCTGGTGGAGCCGGGCGACGAGCCGCTGGCGCCCGACATGATCGCCACCCTGCTCGACCGCGACCAGAGCGGCCTGCGCCTGCTGGTCGGCCACGGCCGCGGCGCCTTCGCCATCGCCGAGGCGCTGGATCGCCTGCCGGAGCGCCGCCGCCGCCTCACCGTCGTCAGCCTGGGTGCCCAGGCGCCGCTGCCCGACGACATGGAAGCCTATCAGGTGATCGGCGCGCTGGACGCCCTCGGCTGGCTCAACGCCTGCTCGGAAAAGGGCCGCCGGGTGGTGCCGGGGGCCGGCCACCACCTCAACCGCTGGGTTCCGGGCGCCCTGCCGGTGACCGAAACCCTGCGCGAGATCCTCGGCAGCCGGCCGTCGGCGAGCGTCACGCCCATGGACCGCGGCAAGGCGAAGACCGCCGAGCCCGGCCCCACGGCCGGCACCAAGGCCGCCGACTGATCGGTCACGCCCCCTGCGGCATGCCCGCCGTGATGCCCGGCGCCAGCGCGGCGTCGGGCTCCGGCGTGCCGGCGGTGAGCCGCAGGGGCAGCACGCCCGCCCAGACCGGATGATCCATGTCCTCGGCATCGTCCTTGGGCGGGCCGGAGCGCGCCTTCAGCGCCACCTCGTCGAGGGCCAAGCCGACTACCGCCGTCGCCGCCAGTTCCTTGGCGTTGGGCCAGCGGGCCGCCTGCGCCCGCCCGGGCACCAGCTTGTCGCTGAGCGGCGCCAGGATGCGCGCCTTCTCCTCCGGGTCCTCCACCGCCACGCAGCGGCCGTAGGCCATGACCGAGCGGTAGTTCATGGAGTGGTTGAAGGCCGAGCGCGCCAGCACCAGCCCGTCGAGCAGCGCCACGGTGATGCACACCGGCGCGCCCGAGGCCATCACCTTCATCAGCCGGCTCGCCTTGGCGCCGTGGACGTAGAGCGTGTCGTCGACCCGCCAGGGGATGGTCGGAACGACGTGCGGCTGCCCGTCCTCGTCGACGAAGCCGACGTGGCAGACCAGCGCCTCGTCGATGACGGCGTGAACGGCGGCGCGGTCATAGGACATGCGGTCGCGGCGGCGGCCGGTGGTGCGGTCGGTGCGGGCATAGGTTTCGGTGGCGGACATGGCGGGCTCCCCTCCTCCTGTGGACTGTGGAAAACGGCATCGGCCGCCGTGCGGGGTGCACGACGGCCGACGCGGTTGGTCGACAGGTCCAGGATGCCGGAGGAAGTGGCCCCTCGGCAGGCCCGTTTACTCGGCGGCGACGGTGCCACCGATACGCCGCGGCGCGAGGCTCGAAACGGCCCGGAAGGCAGGCTCTATGGCCTGTGCGAGCTGGCGCACGCGCAGGTTCATGGCCCGGGCATCCACCGCGGCGAAGCCGAGAAGGAGGCCATTGTCCACGGTGCCACCGAGATACATCTGCGACAGCGGCGTCACCGCCATGCCCGCCGCCCCGGCCCGTTCCACCAGGTCGAGGTCGGACACGCCGCCCTGCACCCGCCCGATGAGCTGCAGGCCGCCGGCCGCCGGCTGCATGTCGAGCATGCCCGCCATGTGGGTGCGCCCGGCCTCCAGCATGGCTTCCTGCCGCTCGGCATAGAGCGACCGCATGCGGCGGATGTGGGCGGTGAAGTGGCCTTCCTCCATGAAGTCGGCCACCACCGCCTGGTTGAACACCGGCAGCGGACCGGAGGCGACGGCGCGGGCCCGCACCACCTCGCCCACCAGATGCTCCGGCACCACCAGGTAGCCGAGGCGCAGGTCGGGGAACAGCACCTTGGAGAAGGTGCCGATGTAGAAGACCCGGCGGCCGCCGTCGAGGCCCTGCAGCGCTGTCAGCGGGCGGCCGCAGTAGCGGTACTCGCTGTCGTAGTCGTCCTCGATGATCCAGGCGTCGTTGCGCCGGGCCCAGTCGAGCAGGGCCAATCGGCGGGCCACACTCATGACCGGGCCGGTCGGGTATTGCCGCGACGGGGTGATGTAGGCGAGCCGGGCGTGGGGCGCGACGCGCTCGCCGGTGGCCACGTCCAGGCCCTCGTCGTCCACCGGCACCGGCACGATGTCCAGGCCGGCGGCGCGGAAGGCGCCGCGCGCACCCAGGTAGCCCGGATCCTCGATCCACGCCTTGTCGCCGGGGTCGGCCAGGATGCGGGCGCAGAGGTCGAGCGCCGCCTGGGCACCGGCGGTGATGATGATCTGGTCGGGCGAGCACACCACGCCGCGCGCCGTGGCGAGGTAGCCGGCGACGGCACGGCGCAGCGGCTCGTAGCCGGCGGCGGGGCCGTAGTTGCCGATGGCCGTCTCGCGCAGGCGCAGCCGCTTGGACACCAGCCGCTGCCACAGGGCGTGCGGGAAGGCGTCGAGCGCCGGCGTGCCGGGGCGGAAGTAGCCGACATGGCGGGCGTGCTGTTCCAGGATGCGGGCGTTGGCCATCACCGCGCCGCGCCGCGACAGGCCCGGCCCGCCGACGTCCGGCACCACCGGGGCGGCGGCCTTCGGGTTGTCGGCGCAGGCCTCGACCAGGGTCTCGCAGATGCAGTCGGTGACGTAGGACCCCGACCCGACGCGGCCCTCGATGAAGCCTTCGGCGTAGAGCTGGTCGAAGGCGGCCGCGACCGTGTTGCGCGACACGCCCAGCTCCTGCGCCAGCACGCGGGTGGACGGCAGGCGCGACCCCGCCGGCAACTGGCCGCCCAGGATGGCGCGGCGAATGTGCAGGTAGACCTGGCGGTAGAGCGGCGGGGCTTCCGGCCCGTCCTGAAGATTGACGGGACCAATGACCGCCCCCGAAGGCGCCTTGCCCATGGACTGGACTCCTCGTACTCGACGATTCGGCTCGGAATTGGCCTCAGCTTACCGGTGTCAAATGGCGCGGCCTAAGGTCCATTCATGGGTCCATGATGAGGCCACTTCGACGGCGGAGCCAGTGCCGATCCGCGACCCCTGACCTGCCGGCCGGCGAGGCGTAACCGCTTCGGATAGGGCCACCGACTGGCAGCCCTGCACGACCGGCCCTGGATCGACGGCGGCGAATGGGGCACCTTGTGGGGCCACCACCCGAGCACGAGGATGCGGTATCCCATGGTCTCCAAGCGCCTGTCCCGCGACGATCGACGCGCGCAATTGCTGGCCGTCGCGCTCGATGTCGTCCGCGACGAAGGCGTCGACGCCCTCACCCTCGCCCGGGTGGCGGAGCGGGCGGGCGTGAGCAAGCCCATCGCCTACGACCATTTCGTCACCCGCACCGGGCTGCTGGCAGCCATCTACCTGGATTACGACCAGCGCCAGACCACCGCGCTGGAAACCGCCCTCGCCCGCGGCGGCACGACGCTGGATCGCGTCGCCGACATTCTGGCGAACGCCTGCGTCGAATGCGCCCTCGACGCCGGGCCGGAAGTGCTGGCCGTCACCGCCGCCCTGGAAGGCAGCGCCGAGATGGAGGCCATGCTGCAATCCTGCCGGGCCAACCTGATGACGGTGTTCGGGCGCGCGCTGGAGCCCTTCGGCCTGCGGCCGGGCGCTGCCTTCACCGCCGCCTTCACCGCCGTGCTGGCGTCGCTGGAAGCCTTGTCGCGGGCGGTCTGCGCCGGGTCGATCAGCCGCGACACCGCCACCGCGACACTGAAGACCATCATCCTGGCCGTCGCCGCGGCTCCGCCTCCCGACGCTTGACATCCCCGCCCGGCGGCATAACCTACACTCCGTAACTTACTGATCGTAGCTTACGGAGAAGCGCCATGCCTGCCCTCATCGTCACCGCCAATCCCGACCCCAACTCGCTCACCGCCGCCGTCGCCCGCGCCATCGCCGACGGCGCCCGCCGCGCCGGCTCCGACGCCACCGTCGCCGACCTCACCGCCGAAGGCTTCGACCCGCGCTATGGCGCCGCCGACCGCGCCGCGTTCCTGCAGGGGCAGTCCGTGCCGGCCGACGTCGCCCGCGAACAGGCCCGCATCGATGCCGCCGACGCGCTGGTGCTGGTGTTCCCCGTCTACTGGTGGTCCATGCCGGCCATCCTGAAGGGCTGGATCGACCGCGTCTTCACCCGCGACTGGGCCTATTCCGACACCACCGGCAAGGTGATCGGCCTGTTGCGCGACCGCCCGGTCCACCTGGTCGCCCTCGCCGCCGCCGACCAGGACGCCTTCGACCGCCACGGCCATTCGGCCGCCATCGACAGCTCGCTCGCCCGCGGCATCTTCGGGTACTGCGGCCTGACGGCGGAAACGACCATTCTCTACGGCGTCGAGAACGGCGACGCCGCCCTCATCGCCGACCACCTGCGGCACGCCGGCGCCCTCGGCGAATCGTTGGCCGCCACCGCCACCTCCTCCGCCCGCGCAGCCGTGCCGGCGCAGTGAGCTATTCCTCCCGCGTCTCCCCCGGCGGCGGCAGGGGGAGGCCGGCGAGGGGCTTGATCTGGTCCAGGATGATGGACGACCGCAGGTTGCCGACGTTGGGCAGGGCCATGAGGCGATGCATGACGATCTGGCTGAAGCTGCGCAGATCCGGCGCCGCCACCCGCAGCAGATAATCGGCGTCGCCCGTGGTGAGCGCGCATTCCAGCACCTCCGGCAGGTCGAGCACCGCCCGCTGGAAGGCCTGTACCGCCTCCTCCCCATGTTCCTTCAGCGACACCGTCACCAGCGCGATGACGTCGAGCCCGACGGCCGCCGGCTCGATGCGGGCGTGATAGCCCAGCAGCAGCCCCGCCTGCTCCAGCCGCGCGATGCGCCGGGAACACTGCGACGGCGACAAGGCCACGCGCTCCGACAGGGCGACGTTGGAGATCCTGGCGTCCTCCTGCAAAGCCGCCAGGATCTTGATGTCATAGCCGTCCAGCGCCTCGATGCTCGTTTTCTTCATCTTCCTGTCCCGTCGTGCACGGTTCGATCACAGAGGTGGCGTCTTCGCCGCCCATACGCAAGGACTCGTCACATCGCTTGCGATACACTGTCAGGAAACAAAAATGAATAACAGGCACGAGCGGCGGAACGCGGGGCAACCTCCCGGCGTCGCCACCCAAAGAACCGGAGGAACAACGTCATGGTTTTCGAGCATCCCCATTTCGACGATCACGAGCGTGTGGTGTTCGTGCGCGACGCCGACAGCGGCCTGCGCGCCATCATCGCCGTGCACAACACCGTTCTCGGCCCCACGATCGGCGGCTGCCGCGTGCGCGCCTACGCCAGCGGCGACGAGGCCCTGACCGACGTGCTGAAGCTGTCGCGCGGCATGACCTACAAGGCCGCCATGGCCGACCTGCCCTTCGGCGGCGCCAAGTCGGTCATCATCTGCGACCCGAAGAAGAAGACGCGGGAGATGCTGCTGGCCATGGGCCGCGCCATCAACCAACTCGGCGGTCTCTACACCACCGCCGAGGACATGGGCATGGAAGAGGACGACCTGCGCACCATGCGCCGCGCCACGCCGCACGTCACCGGCCTGCCGGAAGACGGCCTCGGCACCAGCCCCGGCCCGCTCACCGCGCTCGGCGTCTACCACGGCCTGCGCGCCGCCGCCCGCCATCGCCTGGGCAAGAACAGCCTGGCCGACGTGCACGTCGCCGTGCAGGGCGCCGGCCACGTCGGCGGTCCGCTGATCGAGCAGCTGGTACGCGACGGCGCCCGCATCACCGTCGCCGACATGGACCGCGCGCTGGTGGAGAAGATGCAGCAGGCCTTCGGCGCAGAGGTGGTCGAGCCCGACGCCATCTACGACGTCCAGGCCGACATCTTCGCGCCCTGCGCCATCGGCGGCACGCTGAACGCCCGCACGGTGCCGCGCCTGAAGACCAAGGTCGTCGCCGGCAGCGCCAACAACCAGCTGGGCGACGACGAAGCGGGCCGCCTGATGCACGACAAGGGTATCCTCTACGCCCCCGACTACGTCATCAACGCCGGCGGCCTCATCAAGGTGAGCCTGGACGTCATGGCCCTGCGCCACGGCCGCACCCTCGGCCGCGACGCCGTGGAAGCCAAGGTCGTGCGCATCGAGGACCGCACCGCCGAGCTGTTCTCGCTGGCCGAGAAGCGCGGCCTGCGGCCCGAGGACGCCGCCGACGAAATGGCGCGCGAGCGCGTCGCCCGCGGCAAGGAAGCCTGGGCGGCGTAGGCCGCGACAAGTCGGGAAGAAGAGGCGCCGCCCCGCCCCTCAGCGGGCGGCGCCGATGGCCCGCACGGCCGGCAGGCGGCGCTGCACCGGCACGCCGCCGCAGGCCTCGATGGCGAGCGCCACGTCCTCGCTGCGGCAGGCGAGCGCGCCGACGGGCAGCGTCACCTCGCGCCCGCGATTGCGCCGGAGGCCGAGCGGGAAGCACGCGACGCGACGCCACAGGGGCCGGCTGTCGAACCGCTCCGGCCGGTCGACGGCCAGGGCGAAGGTGGCGGCGATGCCGCGGCCGCGCGCCTGCACGGCCCGCACCTGCGCCCAGGGAATGCGGCGGCCCCAGCGGCGGTCGAGGATGCCGTGCTCGTCGATGGTCAGCACCGGGCCGGCGCGCAAAAGAAAACGGGCCGCCGTGATGGCCAGCCCGCCGAACAGGAGAATGCCGAACAAGCCCGCCGAGGCGGTGCCCATGTCGGCGGCGGTGGTGTCGAGCACGACCTGCGCCGCCTCGCCCTCGCGCACGAACACCAGCAGGAACAGCGCCGCCGCGGCGGCCGTGCCGACCACGCTGAGGACGGCGAAGACCGACAGTTTCCGTCGGTCGTAGGGAAAGGTGTAGACCATTGCTCCGCGCCCCTCTCCGCCACCATGCTGCAGTGCATTCATCGTCGGCAGGTAGACCATATCCTTTGGGATCGTACGACTCTTTTTTGACGCCGCCCGCGACCTCCGGAGGGGGTGGCGCCGCAAGTCCTTCTTCTCCAAAGGGCTTAGCCACGGCGGGTTTGGGCCGGCGGCGCGCGGGGCGACCCGGGCGCCGGGGGCTTTTCGCCCTGCGGTGGGAAGGTGATGCCGCGGTGCGGCGAATCGGCTATAGTAGGCGTTGCATTTCCGACCGTGCAGTCGCGCCGCCGTCACCCCACGTAGAGAGGGGGACGCTGCGGCGGCCCCGGCGCTGCGGTGGAGAGACGATGACCATGCGCACGATCCTTCTCACGACGGCCGCCGTGGCGGCGATGGCCCTGGCGCTGGCGCCCCTCCCGGCGGCGGCGGCGGACGAGTCGGTGCCGGCCGCCACGACGCTCGGCGGCCTGCCGCTCGGCCCGCTGCCGCCGCCGGACGGGTCGCTGCCGCTGTCGGCGGTGTCGGCGCCGCCGCTCATGCTGTCGCTGCAGGCGCCCGAGGATGCCCGCCTGCCGCTCGCCACCGGCAGCCTGACGCCGGTGCATCCGGGCGGTGCGCCCGGCTTGGCCGACGACGAGACGCGCACCCTCGGCACCCGCCTCACCCTCGGCCAGCCCCTGGGCTTCGACGCGCTGGGCGGCGCCGTCGACTGGCAGGCCGCCGCCACGGTCGAGCCCGGCCCGCAAGGCGAGGCTTACGGCCTGTCGCTGTCCATCGGCTCCATCGCCGGCGGCGGGCCGCTGCCGCCGTCGGACCTGCGCATGGGCCTGACCTATGGTACCGCCCCCGATACCGGAGAACAGGGCGTGGTCCTGGACTTCAGCTATCGCTTTTAGCCTGATTGCGAGTAGGACTTTCCTCGCTTACCCTGCGCGCCGGGTGTAGCGGGCATGCGGCCGAGGGGGGACTCATGAAGGTTCGCGACGGCACCGATGCGGACGGCGGGCAAGTGGCCGGCCTGGTCCATCACATCAGCGGCGAATTCGCCGGCTGCGACCTCTTCGACCGGGCGCTGCGCGACGATCTGCGAGCGCCGGGATCCACCTTCGCCGCCCTGCGCGGCGGGTTCTGGGTGGCGGAGGACGACCGCGCCGGCGGCCTCGCGGGCTGCGTCGCGCTGGCCGCCACCGACCGCCCCGACACCTTCGAGCTGCGCCACCTCTACGTGCTGCCGCAATGCCGCGGCACCGGCGTCGCGGTGCGCCTGCTGGCGCTCGCCGTGCGCCACGCCCGCGAGGCCGGAGCACACCGCATCGAGCTGTGGGCCGACACGCGGCTGCGGTCCGGTCAGCGGTTCTGGGAGCGCCACGGTTTCGTCCGCCTGCCCGGCACCCGGCCGGCCGGCAACGGCGAGGAAGTGCGCTACGCCCTCATGCTGGATCGCGCCTGTCCGCCGGGATCAGCGCTTTCACCATCCCGATCATGGCGAAATCCCAGCGCCCCGGCGGCGCCTCTCCGCTGTCGCGCCAGCCATGGGCCGCGTAGAAGGCCCGGGCCCTTGCATTAGGCGCGGCCACGTCGAGCCGCGCCCGGGCGTGCCCGCGGGCCGCGATCTCCCGCTCCCCCACGCTCAGCAGCAGCCGGCCGAGGCCGCGCCCTTGCGCCGGCGGATCGACGAACAGCTCGCGCAGCAGATTGCCGCTGGTCCACACCACGCCGAGCGGCACCGCCTCCGCCCCCTGCTCCACGGCGATCCAGGCGCCGGCGAAGGCGACGTCGGCGCCGACCAGCGCCGCCGTGCCGTCGCGCGCCGCCAGCCGCCGCACCTCGGGGCTGAAGGGGGCATAGGCGGCGAGGATGCCGCGCGCCACCAGGGCGCGCACCGCATCGGCATCCTCCGGCCGCACGGCCCGCAGGCCGATCACATCGTCTCCGCCATCACGCCCCACCAGCGCCGCGCCTCGCGCGCCGTCCAATAGGGGCCGTGGCCGGAGAACAGCAGCGTCTCGCCGGGCACCGCCGCGACGAAGCGGCCGATGGAGGCGACCAGCGTCGCCTGGTCGCCGCCGGGGAAGTCGGTGCGGCCCACGCCGCCCTTGAACAGGGTGTCGCCGGTGAAGGCGAAGCCGGGGAAGACGAAGCAGACGCCGCCCGGCGTATGCCCCGGCGTCGCCACCACCTGCACCTCCGTACCCGCCGCCCGCTGCGCCGTCTCGCCGCCGAACCAGGTGAGCGCCGGTACCGCCAGCGGCCGGCCGAGCAGCGCCCTGCCCCACTCCGCCGCCGCATCGAGCACCGGCCGCTCGTTCTCGTGCGCGATCACCGGCGCCCCGGTCAGTGCCGCCGTCGCCTCGAGCCCGGCGATGTGGTCGGGGTGGCCGTGGGTGAGCAGCACGGCGTCCACCGTCTGCGCCCCGCCGTTGGCCGCCAGCCGCGCCGCGATCCGCTCCGCCGCGTCGCCCGGATCGACCACCGCCTGGGCGCCGGAGGGCACGTGCTTCACGACGTAGCAGTTCTGGTAATAGGGCGGATCGGAGACCACCACGTGGATCTCGTAGTCACCGACGACGACGGGGCTCTCGAACGGCTGCATGGGCTCCTCCGGCTGCGAGCCGGCATGGTGGCGGCGGGGCGGGTTGGGGTCAAGATCCAGGCGGTCGGGGAGGGTTTGGGGGAACCACCAAGACACCAAGACACCAAGGTCGCCGCGGCTTGTTCCGGCGCGCGGGGCCGTGGCGACCGTCACCGCGTGCTCCGAGAGAGCATCACTCTGGTGGCGCCGCGCCACCGCCGTGCGGACCGGATACAGGTGCCCCGGCTTGCACGACCTCTTGGTGTCTTGGTGTCTTGGTGGTGAAAAAGCCCCCTCCCCCAGCCTCACCCGAACAGGTCGCGATCCCGCCCGTCGCCGAAGGTGTCGACCACGTAGTCGATGTCCTTGTCGCCGCGGCCCGACAGGTTGACCAGGATGCACTCGCCGGCCGGGCGCTGTTTCGCCAGCTTCATGGCGTGGGCCACCGCGTGGGCGCTTTCCAGCGCCGGGATGATGCCCTCATGGCGCGACAGGGCGTAGAAGGCGTTCAGCGTCTCGGCATCGGAGGCGGCGGCGTACTGCACCCGGCCGCTCTCGTGCAGGAAGCTGTGCTCAGGCCCGACGCCCGGATAGTCGAGGCCCGAGGCGATGGAGTGCACCGGCGCCGGGTTGCCCTCGGCATCCTTCAGCATGAGGCAGCGGAAGCCGTGGATGACGCCTTCCTCGCCGTAGGTGATGGTGGCGGCGTGCTGGCCGAGTTCCGTGCCCGTGCCGTGCGGCTCGACCCCGTGCAGGGCGACGGCGGGCTCGTCGATGAAGCCGGCGAAGATGCCCATGGCGTTGGAGCCGCCGCCGACGCAGGCCACAACGTGATCGGGCAGGCGGCCGTCGGTGATCTCGGCGAACTGCTCGCGCGCCTCGACGCCGATCACCGACTGGAAGTCGCGCACCATCATGGGGAACGGGTGCGGCCCGACCACCGAGCCGATGGCGTAGAGCGTGGTTTCCGGGTCCTTCAGGTAGGACACGAAGGCGCTGTCCACCGCCTCCTTCAGGGTGCGGCCGCCGAACCCGACGGGCACCACGGTGGCGCCGAGCAGCTTCATGCGCACGACGTTGGGGTGTTCCTTGGCGATGTCCACCTCGCCCATGTGGATCTCGCACTCCATGCCGAAGTAGGCCGCCGCCGTCGCCAGCGCCACGCCGTGCTGGCCGGCGCCCGTCTCGGCGATGAGCTTCTTCTTGCCCATGTGCTTGGCGAGCAGCGCCTCGCCCATGCAGTGGTTGAGCTTGTGGGCGCCGGTGTGGTTGAGGTCCTCGCGCTTGAGGTAGATGCGCGCGCCGTTCAGCCGCTCCGACAGGTTTGCGGCGTAGGAGACGGGGGTGGGCCGGCCCTGGAAGTGCTTGCGGATGTGGCGCAGCTCATTGACGAACTGCGCCGACCGCGAGATGCGCAGGTAGGCGTCGGTGACCGCCTGCATGTGCGGCACCAGCTCGGGCGGAATGAAACTGCCGCCGAACTTCCCGAAGAACCCCTCGGCATCGGGGTACGTGCGCAGATGACTCATGGGGATGCCCCTCCCGTGGGTGCGGTTGTTGGTGGTGGGGCGGGAGGGTAGCGGAGGTTGGGGTGGGGTGGGAAGGGGGTGGCGTGGGGGAGCAGTTGATCGGCCGCCCCTCCCTAGCCAAAGATCCACTAGGCTCCAGACTCATAACCAGTAGCTGACGAAGGCGGCGATCTGGACGGCGGCGAGGAAGTTGACGGCCAAGCGGTCATATCTCGTGGCGATGCGGCGGAAGTCCTTCAGCCGGCCGAACATGCGCTCGATGGCGTTGCGGTCGCGGTAGAGGAAGGGCGAAAAGCAGTTCTTCCAGCGCCTGTTGGCCTTGGGCGGGATGTTCGGGGCGGCTCCCTGGTTCTCGATGATCTGCCGCACGCGGTCTGTGTCGTAGCCCTTGTCGGCATGGACGATGACCTCCGCCGGCAGCGCCTCAAGAAGAGGTTCGCCGCCGCGACAGTCGGAGGCG
>NZ_OCNJ01000038.1 GCF_900230255.1 Caenispirillum bisanense | reverse complement strand
GAGCTATGACCGATTTTGGGTGACGGCGTGGTCAGGCGGCGGCGGCTTGATCGGCGTCATTCACCTGGATGCCGTCGCGGAACGTGACACCCTCGATCACCTGGGGCAAGCGGTTGTTGCCAGACAGCTTGCGCCAGGTCTTGCTGGCCGCTGTGATCAGCTTGAAAACCATCGCCATGGCGGTCTTGTGCGACAGGCAGCCCTTGGTGCGTACGGTGCGGTGCCGCACGGTCGCGAAGACGCTCTCAATGGGATTGGTCGTCCGGACGTGCTGCCAGTGCTCGGCGGGGAAATCGTAGAAGGCCAGCAGGGCGACGCGGTCCTTGGTCAGGCAGCCAACGGCCTGCGGGTACTTGGCGCCGTATTTGGCCTCAAAGGTGTCCATGGCCGCCTCGGCTTCGGCGCGGCCGTCGGCCATCCAGATCGCGTGGAGGTCCTCCTTGGCCGCCCTCTGGCGCGACTTCGGCAGCTTGTTGAGGACGTTCGCCGTCTTGTGCACCCAGCAGCGCTGATGGCGGGTACCGGGATAGACCTCGTCGAGCGCCTTCCAGAAGCCTAGCGCGCCGTCGCCGACGGCCAGCTTCGGTCCCTGGGCGAGGCCGCGTCCCTTGATGTCGTTGAGCAGTTCGCGCCAGCTCTGGGCACTCTCGCGGAAGCCGGCCTGGAACCCGACCAGTTCCTTCCGGCCCTCCGGTGTGGCGCCGATGATGACGAGGATGCACTGCTTCTCGTCCTCCATCCGGCCCTGGAGGTAGACGCCGTCGGCCCAGATGTAGACGTAGCGCCGCGCCGACAGGTCCCGTTTCCGCCAACGGTCGTGCTCGGCCTGCCATTCCGCCTTCAGGCGGCTGATCACCTGCGGCGACAGGCTGGGCGCCTTCTTGCCCAGCAGGGCCTCCAGGGCTTCCTGGAAATCCCCACTCGACAGGCCGCGCAGGTAGAGCGTGGGCAGGACGGCATCGACCGACCTCGTCCGTCGGGCAAAGCGCGGCAGAATGACGGAGGTGAAGCGGATGCGCTCTTCTCCCTCGGCACCACGGTCGCGAACCTTCGGCCGTCGCACGGCGACGGGGCCAATGCCCGTCAGGATCTCGCGCTCCGGCCCGTGGCCGTGACGCACCAGGCGTCGGCGGCCGTCTTCCGTCTCAAGGTGGGCATGCTCAGCAAGCATGGCGGCAACTTCGGCCTCCACTGCCTGGGCCAATAGCTGGCGTGCCCCGGCACGCAGGACTTCGGTCAGCGGGTCATCGGTTTCCCCTGGCTGGCGCAGGGCGACAACGGTATCGTCAGTCATGGCGTATCACTCCTTCGCTGGAGATGTGGACGGCGTTAGACACCTCCACGATACGCCACCTCCATTTCAGCTCATCACCCAGTTTCGGTCATAGCTC
>NZ_OCNJ01000001.1 GCF_900230255.1 Caenispirillum bisanense | reverse complement strand
CCAGGATCAAACTCTCATGTTGATCTTGACGGATCGGAACATTCTTGCAAAACGCTTTGCGTCACATCCTGATCTCCGTCCCGAAGGACTTCGATCGGGTGCTTCCCAAGATGCGCTGGCATTCTGTTCGATCCCATTAGGCCGAACCGCCGCCTGCGCATCCCTTCCGTTCGTTCACGATGTCAAAGAGCAGGGAGCCAGAAGCTCCAGAATTCCGTCTCCGTGTTCCGCGGCCCCTTTCAGAACCGCCCGGCCCGCCGGGGAGGCCGTTATTTAGAGAAGCGAGAAGTCGTTGTCAACCTCTTTTTTCTCTTTTCTTTCCGACCCATCGAAGCGAACTCCGAGGTGTCGGGAGGCGGCGTATCTAAGCGATCCATCCGCCCCTGTCAACCGGTTGTTTTCACCGCCGCGCCTGCCGAAGCAGAACGGAAACCCTTGGGCTGGTTGAGCCCTTTGGGCCGGCGCCGAACTTTTCCCGATTGCCTTCGCAGCAGGTCCGCCGCGTCGGTGGCGGATATGTAGGCGCCTGCCACGGAACTGTCAACAAGAAAAAACCGCCTGTCATCGACCCGACCGGTCCCCTGCGATCCCATAGGATGGAACACCGCATGCGCGCGCATGCGAGGGACCGATGCATGCGGACGTCATGAACTCCGCATGGGGAACGCTCTGGGAACGTTCGAAATGCCCGGGAAACGCCGTGAAACACGTTGACAGCAGGCCCTTGCGACGGCATCGTTCAACGGCGGGAACCGGCAGAAAACAGCCAAAAGCCGGACCCTTGAGAGCAGAGTGCTAGAGGAGAGTCGACGAATGCACCGGACGCGACAAGCCCGTCGCGCCGCTACCTTCGTGGTGGCAGCGGGAACTTCCGCCCTGGCCATGGCCATCTTCCTCGGCTGGCCGACGACGACCCTCTCGGATACCTCCCCCGCCTCCCCTTCCCTCACGCCGACCGCCGACGTCGCTGCCCCCGCGGGGCAGAGCCGCCTGGTGACCATGGTCAAGGCCGACGCCCAGCCGACGCAGGACGTGGCCTTCACCATGGTCTCGCCCGCGCCGGAACAGACGGAAGCCGCCCCCCTGCCGCAGGAACCCGCGGTGGTCGAGCACACGCTGACCATCAAGCGCGGCGACACGCTCATGGGCGTGCTGGTGTCGGCCGGCGTCGACGCCACCGAGGCGCACAGCTCCATCGAGGCGCTGCGCGAGGTGTTCGATCCGCGCCAGCTGCGCCCGGGCCACGAGATCACCGTCACCTTCGACTCCGCCGCCACCCCCGACGGCGGCGAGGTCTTCCAGGGCTTCTCCTTCGAGCCGCAGCCCGCCCTGCGGGTCGGTGCCACCCGCGACCCCTCGAGCGGCTCCTTCGCGCCGGCCGAGGAGAAGGCGCCGGTGATGGCCGAAATGCTGCGCGGCGACGGCACCATCGAGAACAGCCTGTTCGCCGATGCCGAGGCCGCCGGCGTGCCCGTCGCGGTTCTGACCGAGATCATCAAGGCCTTCTCCTACGACGTCGACTTCCAGCGCGACATCCAGCCGGGCGACGCCTTCGAGGTGATGTTCGAGCGGGAGCGCACCGAGGACGGCCGCACCGTGCGCGAGGGCGAGGTGTCCTTCGCCTCCCTCACCCTGTCGGGCAAGCGCTACGAGATCTATCGCTACGAGGACAGCAGCGGCGACATCGACTACTACGACGCCAAGGGCCACTCCGTGCGCAAGGCGCTGCTGCGCACGCCGGTGAACGGCGCCCGGCTGTCGTCCGGCTTCGGCATGCGGCGCCACCCGGTGCTCGGCTATTCGAAGATGCACAAGGGCATCGACTTCGCCGCGCCGACGGGCACCCCCATCTATGCCGCCGGCGACGGCGTGATCGAGCGCGCCGGGCCGTTCAGCTCCTACGGCAACTATGTGCGCATCCGCCACAACAAGGAATTCGACACGGCCTACGCCCACATGTCGAAGATCGCCAAGGGCATGAAGCCGGGTGCGCGGGTGAAGCAGGGCGACGTCATCGGTTACGTCGGCTCCACCGGCCGCTCCACCGGCCCGCACCTGCACTACGAAATCCTGAAGAACGGCAGCCATGTGAACCCGCAGGGCGTGCGCTTCCCGACCGGTCGTATCCTGGAGGCCAAGGAACTGGCCCGGTTCAAGACCGCCATGGCGGAGACGCGCCGGATCTATGCCTCGCTGCCGAGCATTTCGAAGGTGGCCAGCGCGGGGCAGTGAGGCCGTTTTTGCCACCAAGGCACGAAGTACACCAAGAGGCTGCGGCGTAATGGCTGCGGCCTCTTGTCGTTTCGGGCTGCGGTTTAACCACCAAGGCACAAAGACACCAAGGCGCTGCGGCGGGGCGGCGGCGTCTTGCTCAGGTCGGTCGCTGGATGAGTCTTGCGGGCGAAGCCCGCAGGAGATTTCGACGGCCCAGTCGCCGGGCACCACCGCCACCGTGCTGCTCGGCTCTCTTGGTGCCTTGGTGTCTTTGTGGCCACCCGCAGCGCCCAAAACAACAAGAGGCTGCGGCGTAATGGCTGCGGCCTCTTGTCGTTTCCGGCGGCGGTTTCACCACCAAGACACCAAGGCACCAAGGGGCTGCGGCGGGGTGGCGGCGTCTTGCTCAGTGTCGGCCACTGCATGAATCTTGCGGGCGAAGCCCGCAGGACAACTCGACGGCCCGGCCGCCGGGCGCCACCGTCACCATCCTGCCCCGCTCTCTTGGCGTCTTGGTGTCTTGGTGGTTATAAAACCGCCCCCAGACACGACAAGAGGCTGCGGCCGTCAAGCCGCAGCCTCTTGGTGTACTTGGTGCCTTGGTGGCTACCCCTTCACCGTCCCCTCACGCCGCCTCCGCCGCCACAGCCTCGCCGTTGATGACGAGCCGGTCGCCCTCGGCGCCGAGGCGGATGGTGCCGCCGTCGGCGATGCGGCCTTCCAGCATCATCATGGCGAGCGGGTTCTCCAGGCTGCGCTGGATCACCCGCTTCAGCGGCCGGGCGCCGTAGACCGGGTCGAAGCCCTTGTCGGCCAGCCAGTCGCGGGCGGCCGTGTCCATCTCCAGGGTGATCTGCCGGTCGGCGAGACGGTTGACGAGGCGCGCGATCTGGATGTCGACGATGCCCGCCATGTTCTCGCGGAACAGCCGGTGGAACAGCAGGATCTCGTCCAGCCGGTTGAGGAACTCCGGCCGGAAGGCGCTGCGCACCACCTCCATCACGTCGGCCCGCACGGCGCCGCTGTCCTGCCCCTCCGGCTGGGCGGCGAGGATCTCGGCGCCCAGGTTGGAGGTCATGACGATGAGCGTGTTGCGGAAGTCGACGGTGCGGCCCTGGCCGTCGGTCAGGCGGCCGTCATCCAGCACCTGCAGCAGCACGTTGAAGACGTCGGGGTGCGCCTTCTCCACCTCGTCGAACAGCACCACCTGGTAGGGCCGGCGGCGCACGGCCTCGGTCAGCGAGCCGCCTTCCTCGTAGCCGACGTAGCCCGGCGGCGCGCCGATGAGGCGGGCGACGGCGTGCTTCTCCATGAACTCCGACATGTCGATGCGGACCATGGCGGTCTCGTCGTCGAACAGGAAGGCCGCCAGCGCCTTGGTCAGCTCGGTCTTGCCGACGCCCGTCGGACCGAGGAACAGGAAACTGCCCATGGGCCGGTTGGGGTCGCTGATGCCGGCGCGGGCGCGACGGATGGCGTTGGAGACGGCGACCACCGCCTCGCGCTGACCGACCACGCGCGACTGCAGCCGGTCTTCCATGTGCAGCAGCTTCTCGCGTTCACCGGTGAGCATCTTGTCGACGGGAATACCGGTCCAGCGGCTGACCACGCCGGCGATGCTTTCGGGCGTCACCGTCTCGTTGACCATGGCGCCGGCGCCGCTCTCGCGCTGCTCGGCCTCCTTCAGCTTGGCTTCCAGCTGCGGGATGGTGGCGTACTGCAGCTCGCCGGCCTTTTCGTAGCGGCTTTCGCGCAGGGCGCGGTCGAGTTCCAGGCGGGCCTGCTCCAGTTCCTCCTTCAGCTTGGAGGCGGAGGCGACCTGCGCCTTCTCCGCCTGCCAGCGGGCGGTGACGTCGGCGCTCTCGGCCTCCAGCTCGGTAAGTTCCTTCTCCAGCTTGCCGAGGCGGTCGCGGGAGGCGTCGTCGGGCTCCTTCTTCAGGGCCTCGCGCTCGATCTTCAGCTGGACGATGCGGCGGTCGAGCTCGTCCAGTTCCTCGGGCTTGCTGTCCACTTCCATGCGCAGGCGGCTGGCCGCCTCGTCCACCAGGTCGATGGCCTTGTCGGGCAGGAAGCGGTCGGTGATGTAGCGGTTGGACAGCGTGGCGGCCGAGACCAGCGCCGCATCGGCGATGCGCACGCCGTGGTGCAGCTCGTACTTTTCCTTGATGCCGCGCAGGATGGAGATGGTGTCCTCCACCGACGGCTCCTGCACGAACACCGGCTGGAAGCGCCGCGCCAGCGCCGCGTCCTTCTCCACGTGCTTGCGGTATTCGTCGAGCGTGGTGGCGCCGACGCAGTGCAATTCGCCGCGGGCGAGCGCCGGCTTGATCATGTTGGAGGCGTCCATGGCGCCTTCCGCCTTGCCGGCCCCGACCAGGGTGTGCATCTCGTCGATGAAGAGAATGATCTGGCCTTCGGCGGCGGTCACTTCCTGCAACACGGCCTTCAGGCGTTCCTCGAATTCGCCGCGGAACTTGGCGCCGGCCACCATGGCGCCGAGGTCGAGCGCCAGCAGCTTCTTGGTCTGCAGGCTTTCCGGCACGTCGCCGTTGATGATGCGCAGCGCCAGGCCCTCGACGATGGCGGTCTTGCCGACGCCGGGCTCGCCGATGAGGACGGGGTTGTTCTTGGTGCGGCGGCTGAGCACCTGGATGGTGCGGCGGATTTCCTCGTCGCGGCCGATCACCGGGTCGAGCTTGCCGTCGCGCGCCGCCGCCGTCAGGTCGCGGGCATACTTCTTGAGGGCGTCGTACTGCTCCTCGGCACCCGCTGACTGGGCGGTGCGGCCCTTGCGCATCTCGCGGATGGCGGCGTTGAGGCCCTGCGGCGTCAGGCCGGCGTCCTTCAGCACCTTGCCGGCCGTGGTCTGCGAGGTCGCGAGCGCCAGCAGCATGTATTCGGCGGTGACGAAGCTGTCGCCGGCCTTCTCGGCGGCCTGCGTCGCCTGATCGAGGACACGGCCCAGTTCCTGCGCCACGTACATCTGGGCGCCCTGCACCTTGGGCAGCTTGTCGACGGCGGCCGTCACCTCGGCCAGCGCGCGGGCCGGATCGGCCTTGGCGGCGCGCATGAGGTTGGCGGCGAGCCCTTCCTTGTCGTCGAGCAGGGCCTTCAGCAGATGCTCCGGCGTCACCTGCTGGTGGTTCTGGCGGAGCGCGATGGTCTGGGCAGCCTGGATGAAGCCCTTGGACCGGTCGGTGAACTTCTCGAAATCCATTCTCGTAAACCCCCGTTTCGATTGACGAGGCCGGCGGTCCCTGCCATAGGCGACCGGCAACCCCTCACGGTTGGAAGGGACATAGGGAGGACGGGCGTTCCGCCGCAAGTGGCAGCATCATGATCCGAACCCTGCGCGTTGGCACCAACGATGGACGACTTCGCCGCGCCGAAGCGAGCTTCATGTTGACAAGCCCGGTGAGTTGTTCAATGGAGAAAAGATGACCTGTCACATCGCCGCGCTCTACCGCTATCCCGTCAAGGCCCTGAGCCCCCAGCCGCTGGACCACGCCGTGCTCGAAGTCGGCGGCGGCCTGCAGGCCGACCATCGCTATGCCCTCGCCCACGGGGCGGGCTCGACGGCCGGTGCGGGCGACGTGGTGACGGGCCGCCTGCCCCGCTCCAGCCTGGTGACGCTCAGCGATTGCCCCAAGCTCGCCACCCTGGTGACGCGCTTCATCGAGCCGCTGAACGTGCTGACCGTGGAGCGTGACGGCCGTCAGGTGACCCGCGGCGACCTGACCGTGCCGATCGGGCGGGCGATCCTGGAGGACTTCTTCACGGCTTTCCTGCGCGGTCACACGCGCGGCAAGCCCCGCCTCGTCATCGCCAAGCCGGGCGAGACCTTCGCCAACCACGAACGGCCGGGCGTCGTGCTCATCAACCGCTCCAGTGTCTCGGACATCGAACGGGTGGTCGGCCAGCCCGTGGACCCGCTGCGCTTCCGCGCCAACATGCTGATCGACGGCCCCTCCCCCTGGGCGGAGCTGGAGTGGATCGGGCGCGAGGTGCGGGTCGGCGGCGGCGTCGTGCTGCGGGTGGTGGCGGCGATGCCGGTCCATCCGGCGGCGGAGGTGAACCCGCAGACGGGCGCCGTCGACCTCAACCTGGACAAGGCCATGAAGCAGGGCCTCGGCCACGACACCTTCGGCATCCTGTGCGAGGTGGTGGAAGGCGGCCAGGTGAACACCGGGGATACCGTGATGGTGGCCTGAGGCAGAGCACCGGCTCGTCCTCCGCTGCCGAGACGGACGCCAGTCCGCAGGAGATGCCACCACGCCGACGGCACCAAGAAGAAACGCCCCGCGGATCAGCGTCCGCGGGGCGTTTCTTCATGTACTCGGGCCGGCCGGATCAGGCGACGGCTTCGCGCGGCTCGGAAGACGGGGCGTCGCCGTCGCCCTCGCCCTTGTCGGCGGCCTTGCGGGCCGGGGCGCGACGGCGGCGGCGCGGGGCGGCGTCGTCACCCTCGGCCGGCTGCGCTTCCTCGGCGGCCGGCTGGGCGGCCTTGGCGCGGCTGCGCTTGGGCGCCTCGGGGGCCTTCTCGGCGGCGGCCTCGGCGGGCTGCTCTGCCTTGGCCGGCTTGTCCGCCTTCTCGGCCTTGGGGGCCTTCTCGACGGCTTCGACGCGCGGCTCGGGCTGCGGCTGAGGCTGGGGTTGAGCCTGCGGCTGCTGCGGTTCCGGCTGGGCGTGCTGCTGCGGCTGGGCCTGCTGCTGGGGCGCCTCGCCGCCGGCCTCGTGCCGCTCGCCGCGGTCACGGCCACCGCGACGGCCGCGCTGGCGGCGGCTGCGGCCCTGGCGTTCGCCCTGCTGGTCGTCGCCGCGCTCGCGGTCACCCTCGGACTGGCCGTAGTGGTGCTGCGGCTGGTCGTCGCCGTCCTCGTCGGAGTCGTCGTGGCCCTGGCCGTTGCCGCGCATCTGCTGCTGGCCGTGGTCGCCGTGGCCGTTGTGGCCACCGTTGACCTGCTGCAGCGCCGCCTCTTCCTCGTACTCGAACAGGTCGTCGAGGACGCTGTGGTCGTGGGCCGGCGTCTGCTGGGCGTGCATGCCGCCCTGCTGCACGCGCTGGGTCAGCGCGCCGTTGACGTTGGCGATGCGGAAGTAGTGCTCGGCGTGCTGGTAGTAGTTTTCGGCCAGGATGCGGTCGCCAGAGGAGGCCGCGTCTCGCGCCAGCGCCAGGTACTTCTCCATGACCTGCTGGGCGTTGCCGCGCACGCGGATGCCGGGGCCGTTGCTGTCGAAGGTCTGGTTACGGACCGGACCCCGGTTGCCCTTCGGCGCACCACCGCGGCGAGGGCGCTGTTTGTTCGAGCCTTGCTTCATGACTCCAGACAATTCTGCGGTTGAAAAAACCGTTCCCCAAAAACGACGGCATGATCGTACCGGGGCCGATGACCACATCGGCACGGGCGGGGTGTCGGGGAATCGAGAGGCACAGTCGTCGTTCGGGCACCGCCTGGATGCCAAGGAGCCGTCGCCGCCGAGTCTCCGCCAGTACCCGACAGGGTCTTCCGGAGACTTCGGAGCACCAGGCCCCGCCTCGACAAGTTGTCGTGCTTGGGAACCAACGTATGCGGAGTGCCTTGGGTTTCCAACCCCTTTTTTAACACCCGCGAAACTTTTCTATCCGTTGGTCGCCGTCACGCACCGTGCAATACCCGCCAAATCCCGGCGGATCCCCTCCACGTGCAGCCCCGCGCGCCTGAACAGGTCGGCGACATCGTCGGCCTGACCCGCCCCTACTTCCACGATCAGCGATCCGCCGGACCTTAGCAGCCGCACCGCCCCCGTGGCAATAACCCGATAGGGGGCAAGGCCGTCGTCACCGCCGCTGAGCGCGGCGAGCGGATCGTAGTGGAGAACTTCGGGAGCCAAGGTCTCGACCTCGGCCCGCGGGATATAGGGAGGGTTGGAGACGATTGCATCGAATTCTTCGTCGATGCCGGCCAGCCAGTCGCCCAGGCGGAACTCCGCCCGCTCCGCCAGCCCGAGCCGCTGCGCATTGGCGCGCGCCACCTCCAGCGCGCCCGGCGCGATGTCGATGCCGAGGCCGGAGGCCGCCGACCGCTCGTGCAGCAGCGACAGCAGGATGCAGCCGGTGCCGGTGCCGACGTCGAGCAGGCGCCACGGCCGGTCGCGGTCGGGCAAGGCGTCGAGGGCGGCTTCCACCACCGTCTCGGTGTCGGGGCGCGGGTCCAGGGTGTCGGGGCCGACCAGGAACTCCAGGCTCCAGAAGCCGCGGCGGCCGAGGATGCGGCTGACCGGCTCGCGCGCCACCCGTCGGGCCACCATGGCCTCGAACGCCGCCCCTTGCGCCTCGGTCAGCGCCAGATCCGACAGGCCGAGCAGGTCGGAGGCCGGACGCGCCAGCACCTCGGCCAGCAGCAGGCGGGCGTCGCGGCGGGCGCCTTCCACGCCGGCGGCGGTCAGGCGGCGCGTCGCCGCCAGCAGCACGGACCCGACGGTGCCGGCATCGCCGCTCATTGCAGTTCGGCCAGCTTGGCGGCCTGGTCCTCGGCCGTGAGCGCGTCCACCACCTCGTCGAGCGCCTCGCCCTGCATCATCTTGTCGATGGCGTAGAGCGTCAAGTTGATGCGGTGGTCCGTCACCCGCCCCTGCGGGAAGTTGTAGGTGCGGATGCGCTCCGACCGGTCGCCCGATCCCACCTGGCTGCGGCGGTTGGCGGCGCGCTCGCTGTCGACCTGCTCGCGCTGGTGCTCATACAGCTTGGCGAGCAGCATCTTCATGGCCTTGGCGCGGTTCTTGTGCTGGCTCTTCTCTTCCTGGCAGGCAGCCACCACGCCCGTCGGCACGTGGGTGATGCGCACCGCCGACTCGGTGGTGTTGACGTGCTGGCCGCCGGCGCCCTGCGAGCGGTAGGTGTCGACGCGCAGGTCCTTCTCTTCGACGTGCACATCCACCTCCTGCGCCTCGGGCAGCACGGCGACGGTCGCGGCCGAGGTGTGGATGCGGCCGCCGCCTTCGGTTTCCGGCACGCGCTGCACGCGGTGGACGCCCGACTCGTACTTCAGGCGGGCGAAGACGTCGCGGCCGGAGATCATGGCGACCGCCTCCTTGACGCCACCGAGGTCGGTCTCGTTGACGTCCATCACCTCGAACCGCCAGCCCTTGGCGGCGGCGTAGCGCTCGTACATGCGGAACAGCTCGCCGGCGAACAGGGCCGCCTCCTCGCCGCCGGTGCCGGCGCGGACTTCCAGGATGGCGTTGCGCTCGTCGGCCTCGTCCTTGGGCAGCAGCAGGAGCTTCACCTGGTGTTCCAGCTCGGGCACCTGCTCCTTCAGGGCGCGCGCCTCCTCCTCCGCCAGGTCGCGCAGCTCCGGGTCGCCGGCGGCGTCGGCCGCCATGGCTTCGGCGTCGGCGAGATCGGCGCGCGCCTTGCGCAGCTCGGCGATGGCCTCGACGATGGGCGTCAGGTCGCTGATTTCCTTCGACATCTTGGCGAAGCCGTCGCCGCCGGCCTGGCTGGCCAGCAGGGCCTGCAGCTCGTCGTAGCGGGCCACGACGCGGCCGAGCTTCTCGTCCAGGTTCACCGTTTCGTCTCCTTGTCGTCGGGCCCCCGTTCGAGGGCGAACAGGCGGCGCAGCAGGGCTTCCGTCCGCTGCGTCGCCGCTTCGTCTCCATGTTCCGCCAGATCGCGCAGGGCCCGCATGGGGTCGTGCAGCAGGCGGTTGACCAGCAGGCGGGTCGCCTTGTCGGCATCGCCGTGCGCCGCCGCCAGGGCCTCGGCGCGCAGCACCTCCAGGTGGTCGCGCAGGGCGGTGATGGCGGGCACCGCCTCGCGCGCCGCCCGCGCCTTGAGGAAGCCCGCCAGCTCCTGGTCCACCACCGCCCAGGCCGCCTGCGCCTCCGCCTCGCGGGTGGCGCGGCCGGCGAGCGCGATGTTCTCGAGGTCCGCCAGGTCGTAGAGGAAGGCGTTCTCCTCGCGGTTCACCGCCGGCTCGATGTCGCCCGGGATGCCGGCATCGACCAGGAACATGGGGCGCTGGCGGCGCTTGCGCAGGGCGTCGCGTACCTGCTCCAGCGTCAGGGCGTAAGTCCGCCCGCCGACCGCCGCCACCACCACGTCGGCCGAATGCAGCGCCTCGGGCAGCGTCTCGAAGGGCACCGCGTGGCTGTCCAGCCGGCGCGCCAAGCTCACCGCCAGGGCCGTGCGCGGCCCGGTCACCACCAGTTGCTTGAGCCCGCCGGCCTGGAAGGCCTCCGCCATCAGCTCGGCCATGTCGCCGGTGCCGATGAGCAGGCCGGAGCAGCGGTCGAGGTCGCCGTGCAGGTCCTTGGCCGTCTGCACCGCCGACGAGGCGACGGATACCGGCCCTTCGGCGATGTGCGTCTCGCTGCGCACGCGCTTGGCGCAGGCGAAAGCGGCCTGGACCACCGCCTCCATCTCCGCCCCCGCCATGCCGGCGTCGCGCGCGAGGCGCCACGCCGTCTTCACCTGGCCGAGCACGTGCGGCTCGCCGATCATCTGGCTGTCGAGGCTGGCGGCGACGGCGAAGCTGTGGCGCACCGCCGCGTCACCGGTCAGCACGTAGGTCTGCGCCGCCACCTCGTCGGTCTCCACACCCGCCATCTCGCCGAGGAATTGGGTCAGCGTCGCGCCGGCGGCGCCGGGGTCGTCGGCGAAGGCCATCACCTCCACCCGGTCGCAGGTCGCCAACACCATGGCCTGGGTCAGTCCGCAGGCGTCGCGCAGCCGCGCCAGCACGATCGGCACCATGGCGTCGTCGACGCACAGCGCGTCGCGCAGCGCCATGGAGCTGGACCGATGATTGGCGCCGACCACCACCAGCCGGCTGACCGTCAGATCGGGCATGGGCGTCTCCCGCCCCCGCCCGGCTAGCGGCCGCGGCCGAGGGCGGCGGTCAGCTCGGCGAGCGGCACGGCGGTCTGTTCGCCGCTGTCGAGGTCGCGCACCTGGGCGACACCGGCCGCCAGCTCGTCGTCGCCGAGGATGACGGCGGCGCGGGCGCCGATCTTGTTGGCGCGCTGCATGCGCTTCTTCATGTTGCCCGAGTAGCCGAGGTCGACCACCACGTCGGCCCTGCGCAGCTCGTCGGCCAGGGTCAGGGCACGGGCCTCCGCCGCCTCGCCGAGCGGCACCAGGGCGACGGGGCGCGGCGCCGGCTCGACGCCCTCGACCAGCAGCGCCAGGCGTTCCACGCCGGCCGCCCAGCCGATGCCGGCGGTCGGCGGGCCCCCCATGGTCTTGATGAGCCCGTCGTAGCGGCCGCCGGCCAGCACCGTGCCCTGGGCGCCGAGTTCGGTGGTGGTGAACTCGAAGGCCGTGTGGCTGTAGTAGTCGAGCCCGCGCACCAGCCGCGGGTTGTGGACGAAGGGAATGCCGAGCGCCGTCAGCCCCTTGGTCACCGTCTCGAAGAAGGCGCGCGAGGTCTCGTTCAGGTAGTCGGTGAACACCGGCGCGTCGGCGACGATGACCTTGTCGCCCTCGTCCTTGCTGTCGAGCACGCGCAGCGGGTTCTTTTCCAGCCGCGCCTTGCTGTCGTCGGACAGGCGGTCGAGGTGGCCGCGCAGGTACTCGACCAGAGCGGCGCGGTAGGCGTCGCGGCTCTCCTGGTCGCCGAGCGTGTTGATCTCCAGCGTCACCCGCCCGGCGAGGCCGAGGGCGTCGAGGAAGCGCGCGCCGAGGCTGATGACCTCCACGTCGGCCGCCGGCCCTTCGACGCCGAGCAGCTCCACGCCCACCTGGTGGAACTGACGCTGGCGGCCCTTCTGCGGCCGTTCATAGCGGAACATGGGGCCGTGGTAGAACACCTTGAGCGGCAGCGCCTGCTGCAGGCCGTTGGAAATGAAGGCGCGCGCGACGCCGGCGGTGCCTTCGGGGCGGAGCGTGATGCCTTCGCCGCCGCGGTCCTCGAAAGTGTACATCTCCTTCGTCACCACGTCGGAGGTATCGCCGAGGGTGCGGGCGAAGACTTCGGTGAATTCGAAGATGGGCGTGGCGATTTCCTGGTAGCCGAACAGCTCCGCCACATGGCGGCACCGTTGCTCGACCGCACGATGACGCCGGCACTGGTCCGGCAGAAGGTCATGGGTACCGCGAACGGGCTGCAGGGATGCCACGGGACTGGTCCTCTCGGCTGAAGTGAAACGGACACACGGCCGATAGCTACGGCATCTGCGCGCCCGGCGCAACCGGCGAGGCGGCGGCGCGCTTGGCCGGGGGCGGGGACGGGATTATATTGTCGAGGTAATCAGACACGAGGATCGAATGCACATCGACGTGGTCGTGACCCCGCAGGGGCAGATTACCTTGTCGGAAGCCGTTGTCGCCCGGTTGGGTCTGAAGCCGGGCGAAGTGGTGCGTCTCGACCTCCGTGTGGACGACAAGCCGACGGCGGACGCCGCCGCACCGAAGACGAAAGCGCCTACCGCCGCCGGTATGCTCTACAAGCCGGGGCGTCGTCCTTTGACTCAGGCGGAAATCGACGACGCAATCGCTGCTGCCGTCGCCGAGAAGACGGCGCGACGCTGAATGCTCAGCGCCGATACCAATGTGCTGCTCCGGTACGTCTTGAAGGACGACGAGGCGCAGTTCGATGTGGTCAAGCCACTTCTCGAAGGCGACGAACCCTTCTTCATTTCCAACATCGTCTTCTGCGAACTCGTGTGGACGCTGCGGCGCGCCTACAAAATCCCGAAGCGGGACGTGGCTGCGGTGGTCCGGACACTCGTCGGCATGGACTCCACCCGCTGCGATGACGACGCCGTCGGTGTCGCGCTCGCGTTCATGGACGCCGGGGGCGACTTCGCCGATGCCATGGTCGCGGTAGAAGCCGGTCGAGCAGGCGCCGCCTGCCTCTACACCTTCGACCGCGGCTTCGCCCGGCGCGCCGATCCGGCGGTGTGTCGGGTCGAGCTGCTGGAAGCCTGACCCGATCCGCCCGCCGCCGCCCTGCCCTACTCTGCGGCGGAGGCTTCCGCGGCGGCCTTGGCGGCGGCGTCCAGTTCGGCGGCCTTCTTTTCCACCAGACCCACCAGGTGCTCGACCATGCGGTCGTCGTCGATGGTGTGGTCCTTGATGCCCGACACGTAGACCATGTGCGAGCCGCCGCCGCCGCCGGTGAGGCCGATGTCGGTCTCGCGCGCTTCGCCGGGGCCGTTGACGACGCAGCCGATGATGGACAGCGTCATGGGCGTGGTGATGTGGGCGAGGCGCTCTTCCAGCACCTCCACCGTCTTGATGACGTCGAAGCCCTGGCGGGCGCACGACGGGCACGACACGACGCGCACGCCGCGATGGCGCAGGCCGAGGCTCTTCAGGATCTCGAAGCCGGCCTTGATTTCCTCCACCGGGTCGGCCGACAGGCTGACGCGGATGGTGTCGCCGATGCCGGCCCACAGCAGGTTGCCGATGCCGATGGCGCTCTTCACCGTGCCGCCGCGCAGGCCGCCCGCCTCGGTGATGCCGAGGTGCAGCGGGTAGTCGCAGGCCTCCGCCAGCGCGTGATAGGCGGCGACGGCCAGGAACACGTCCGAGGCCTTCACGGAAATCTTGAACTCGTGGAAGTCGTTGTCCTGCAGCACCCGCATGTGGCGCTGGGCGCTTTCCACCATGGCTTCCGGGCAGGGCTCGCCGTACTGCTCCAGCAGGTCGCGTTCCAGCGAGCCGGCGTTGACGCCGATGCGGATGGAGCAGCCGTTGGCCTTGGCCGCCCGCACCACCTCGCGCACGCGGTCGGCGCTGCCGATGTTGCCGGGGTTGATGCGCAGGCACGCGGCACCGGCGTCGGCGGCTTCCAGAGCGCGCTTGTAGTGGAAGTGGATGTCGGCCACCAGCGGCACCGACACCTGCTTGACGATGTGGTGGAAGGCGGCCGTGCTCTCCTCGTCGGGGCAGGAGACGCGCACGATGTCGGCGCCGGCCTCCTCCAGGCGATGGATCTGCGCCACGGTGCCCGCCACGTCGGTGGTGCGGGTGTTGGTCATGGACTGCACCGTGATGGGCGCATCGCCGCCCACCGGCACCTTGCCCACCATGATCTGGCGGCTCGGACGGCGGAGGATCTGGCGGTACGGACGCACGGCGCTGGTCATGGCAGTTCCTTCGATCGATCGTCGGCGGTTCGGCACGAAACGCTTCCGCCGCCGAAAATGATCTCCGGCGGCGGATGTGGCAAGGGGCGTCGTAGAAACGTCACCCGGCGGCGGGCGGCCTCACGGGCTCATCAGGCGGTCGGGCTCCAGACGGATGCCGCGGCGCACCTCGCCGGGACCGCCGAGCGCCGGCAGCGCTTTGCCGTCCACCTGGATCTGCAGGCCGCCGGCGTTGCCGACCATGAGGGTCAGGCCGTCGCGGTCGGGCACCTGGAACCGCTCGCCCTTGCGCAGCAGGCGGGTGGCGATCAGTTCCTCGCCGTCGCGCACCTGGATCCAGCTGTCTTCCCTCGCCGCCAGCACGACGCGGGTGGAGCCCGCCGGGGCGCCGTAGACGGTGCCGTTGCCGGGCACCGGCTGCACCGGCAGGGCGGGCGCGGCGGGCACGGCGGCAGCGACCTGACGTTCGGCCGGAGCGGCCGGCGGAGTCGCCGGAGCGGCGGGGGCCGGCGTCGCCGGACGCGCCGGTTCGGCAGCGGCGGTGGGCGCCGGAGCCGGCACCGGCGGAGAAGACGCGGCGGGCGCCGGCGGCGCAGGAGCGGGAGCCGGTTCGGCGGCGGCCGTTTCCTCTTCCTCGGCCGGCGGCACGGCGTCGCTCTCCTCGGCGGGCGCGGGCGCCTCGGCCTGGGCCTGGACGGTTTCCTCGGCCGGAGCGCGCGGGGCGGCGGGCGCCGAGGCGGCGGGAGCAGCCGGAGCCGGCGTCCGTGCCGCAGGAGCGGCCGGCGGCGGCGTCACCGCCGTCGTGCGGGCGGCCGGCGCGGCGGGGGCTTCGGCGGCAGGCGCCGGCGTCGGTGCGGGCGCGGGCGACGCAGCGGGCGCGGCAGGCTGCGCCGCCGGGGCGGTCGGCGCCGTCGCGGGTTCCGGCTCGACGGCGGCGGCCGGCGTCGGCTCCGATGCGGCATCATCGGCGGGCGCCGAGGCGTCCACCACCGGCGGTGCGGCATCGGGCTCGCCCGACAGCAGGGCGTTGAACCGCTCGGGCACGTCCTGGATGAGCTGGGCGACGGACCGGTCCTCGCTCGACATCCAGTACCAGCCGCCGTAGACGGCCGCGCCGAACAGGGCGGCCACCAGGATCATGGCGCCGGTCGGCAGGCCGCCTTCGCTGACGGGCGTCGGGAACTCCAGGTCCGCCTTGCGCGGCACGATGGAGGTCTCTTCCTTGTAGCGGCGGACGATTTCGTTGCCGTCCAGGCCCATGTAGTCGGCATAGGCACGCACGAAGCCGACGGCATAGGTCGGCCCCGGCAGGTCCTGATGGCGCCCTTCCTCGATGGCCTGCACGAAGGACAGGCGGATGCGCAGCGCATCGGCCACCTGGGCGGCGTCGAGCCCGTGCTGCATGCGGCTGTTGCGCAGGAGGGCGCCGACGGTCTCGCGCGGCGCCGGGTCGACGGACGGCATGTTATCGGAGTGCACCAAGGCGCAAACTTCCCCAAGACGAGTGTTCGTCACCGGACCCGCCGCGACAGCGGGAAGGCCGCCGCTCGCAAGAAATCGCGCCGTCCGGATTACGGCCTTCAACCTACCAAAAGCGCCCGACCACTAGCAATACATACCCGGTCGGGCCGTCAGGAAAGCACCACGCCGTGGTCCTGCGCAAAGAAGCGCAGCTTTTCCCGGACGCTGCGGTCCGGCAGGTCCATGAGCCCGCGAACGTATTCCTCCGCGCCGCCCACGTCCAGGCTGCGCAGCATCATCTTCACCGGGCCGATGCCGCCGGCGGTCATCGACAGGGTCCGCACACCCAGCGCGATGAGCGCCAGCGCCTCCAGCGGCCGGCCCGCCATTTCGCCGCAGATGGACAGCGGCACGCCGGCCGTGCGGCACTGGCGGGCGATCTGATCCACCACCCGCAGCACGGCGGGCGACAGCACGTCGTAGCGGTCGGCGATCTTCGGGTTGCCGCGGTCGCAGGCGTAGAGGAACTGCACCAGGTCGTTGGAGCCGAGCGAGATGAAGTCGATGCGCGACAACAACTGCGGCAGCTGCCAGATCAGCGCCGGCACCTCCAGCATGGTCCCCACCTTCAGCACCGACGGCAGGGCGCCGGGGCCGCGCAGGCGTTCCTCGCGCTCCAGCTCCATGTCGAGCAGGCGGCGGGCGGCGACGAACTCCGACACCTCGGAGATCATGGGGAACATGATGCGCAACTCGCGCCCCGGCGCCGCCTGGATCAACGCCCGCAGCTGGGCGCGCAGGATGGCCGGGCGGTCGAGCGAGATGCGGATGGACCGCCAGCCCAGCGCCGGGTTGTCCTCCGGCTGGCCGTGCCAGTAGGGCAGCACCTTGTCGGACCCGACGTCGAGGGTGCGGAACACCACCGGGCGCTCGCCGGCCGCATCCAGGATGCGACGGTAGAGCTGCTGCTGGTCCTCCACCTGCGGCAGGCTGGCGCGCGCCATGAACGGCACTTCTGTGCGGTAGAGGCCGATGCCGGCCGCGCCCGTCTCGTCCAGGTGCGGCAGGTCCATGAGCAGGCCGGCGTTCAGCATCAGATCGACCGGGATGCCGTCGCGCGTCACCGACGGCTCGGACTTGAGCGCCGAATAGGCGGCGAGCTTGCGGCGGCGGTGCTTCAGGCTCTTTTCGAAGGCCTCGCGCACGTCGTCGCCCGGGCGGATGAACACCTGCCCGTGGTCGCCGTCGAGGATGATGGGGTCGTAGGGCTCCACCTTGGTCAGCAGGCCGCCCACCCGCGCCACCACCGGCACGCCGAGGGCGCGGGCGATGATGACGGCATGCATGGTGCGCGAGCCTTCCTCCATGACCAGCCCGCGCAGCTTGGCGCGGTCGTAGTCGAGGAGTTCGGTGGGGCCGAGGTTGCGGCACACCAGCACGGCGTCGTCGGGCAGCGCCCCGCGACTGCTCACCTGCTCGCCGCCGACCAGGTGGTACAGCAGGCGGTTGGCGAGGTCTTCCAGGTCGTGCAGGCGTTCGCGGATATAAGGGTCGGACACGTGCGCCATGCGCACGCGGGTGTCGTCGTGCACCTTCTGCACGGCGGCTTCCGCCGTCAGGCCGGAGGAGATCGCCTCGTTGATCTTGGTGATCCAGCCGGTGTCCTCGGCGAACATGCGGTAGGTTTCGAGCACGTCGCGGAAGTCGCCGAAGCCGTCGCCGGCGTGGGTCTTCACCGTGTCGTCGTCGAGCATGCCGTCGACTTCGGCCCGCAGCGTCGACAGGGCCGCCCGCACGCGCTCGTGCTCCGCTTCCGGGTCTTCCGACACCAGCCGGCCGACGCGCACCTGCGGCTGGTGCAGCACCGCCACGCCAATGCCGACGCCGCCATTCAGCCCCATGCCTTCCAGGCGCAGCGGCAGCAGGGCGTTGCCGTCCACCGGCAGCAGCTCCTGCCGGTTCACCAGCTGGGCCACGGTCAGCAGTTCGGCCAGCACCATGGCGACCGTTTCGAGCGTCTCGACCGCTTCCTCGTGGTAGGTGCGTTCCTCGCGGTTCTGCACCACCAGCACGCCGACCACCCGGCCGCCGCGCACGATGGGCACGCCCATGAGGGAATGGTAAAGCTCCTCGCCCGTTTCCGGGCGATAGGCGAAGGCGGGGTGCGACCAGGCGTCGGCCAGGGCGATGGGGCGGGCGTGCGCCGCGATCTCGCCAACCAGGCCCTCGCCCACCCGGAGGCGCGTGTTGTGGACGGCGGACTGCAGCAGGCCGTGGGTGGCGAACAGTTCCAGCACCTCGCCGGCGCGCATGACGTAGCAGGAACAGACCTCGGCGTCGTAGCTCTCGGCGATGAGGGTCACGACCTTGTCGAGGCGTTCCTGCGGCTGTCCGCCGCCGGCCATGACGTCGCGCAGCCGCCCGAGCAGTCGGCGCGGTGCGCTGGTGTCGTAGGTCATGGCGGCCGGCGTCCGGCCGGAGCTGTCCTGGGTGCGCATGCTGCCGCCCCCTGCCCCTTCCCCTGTTGCGTCGTCTTCTCGCGGATAAGGCTGCGTCAGGCGACCTTCGCCTGCAAGGATTCGATGGCCTGCTCGATCAACTCGGCGATGATTTCCGCCGTCGGCTGCTCGCGGGTCACCATGCCGACCGATTGCCCGGCCATGAGCGAGCCGTATTCCACGTCGCCCTCGATCACTGCCCGGCGCAGCGCCCCGGCCCAGAAGTGCTCGATCTCGAGCTGCGCCGTCTTGTGGTCGATCTCGCCGCGGCGGAAGCGGTCGATGACCTCGCGCTGCGTGTCCATGAACTTCTGCGTGCCCTTGTTGACCAGGGCGCGCACCGGGATCACCGGGAAGGCCGGGTCCAGTTGCACGGTCGGCACGGCGTCGCGGGCGCTGGCGCGGATGAAGGCCTGCTTGAAGTTCGCATGCGCGACGCATTCGGTGGCGCAGACGAAGCGCGTGCCGATCTGCACGCCGGCCGCGCCCAGTTCGAGGTAGCTCACCAGCGCCTCGCCGCGCCCGATGCCGCCGGCGACGAACACCGGCACGTCGCGCGTCTGCGGCAGGATCTCCTGCACCAGCACGCTGGTGGAGACGGGGCCGATGTGGCCGCCGGCCTCCGCGCCCTCGATCACCAGCGCATCGACGCCCGAGCGCACCAGCTTCTTGGCCAGCACGAGGGCGGGCGCGAAGCAGATGACCTTGGCGCCCGTTTCCTTCACCCGCTTGATGGCCGCCGCCGACGGCAGCCCGCCCGCCAGCACCACGTGCCCCACCCGGTTGTCGGCGCAGACGTCGATCAGCCGGTCGAGGTCGGGGTGCATGGTGATGAGGTTGACGCCGAACGGACGGTCCGTCAGCGCCCGGGTGCCGCGGATCTCGGCATCCAGCAGGTCGGGCGACATGGAGCCGCAGGCGATGACGCCGAAGCCGCCGGCGTTGGAGATGGCGGCCACCAGATGGCGTTCCGACACCCACGACATGGCGCCGCCCAGGATTGCGACCTCGCAACCCAGGAACTCGCGACCCCGCCGCCACAGGCGGTCGAGGCGCTGACGCGCGGCTTCACTGCTGGTCACCCGGAATCTCCCGTCGATCTGCCGCGGAAAGGAGGACGCGGCTTAAGCCGCGTCCAGCCCGTAGGCGGTGTGCAGCGCGCGCAGGGCGAGCTCGGTGTACTCTTCGGCGATCAGCACCGAGACCTTGATCTCGGAGGTGGAGATCACCTGGATGTTGATGCCCTTGTCGGCCAGCGCCTTGAACATGGTCTGCGCGACGCCCGCGTGGCTGCGCATGCCGACGCCGATGACCGAGATCTTCACGACGTTGGCGTCGGCGATCAGGTCCTGGAAACCGAGCGACTCCTTGTTCTCCTCCAGCAGCTTCACACCGCGCTGCAGGTCGCCCTTGGCCACCGTGAAGGTGAGGTCGGTCGCCTTGCCGTCGTCGGACACGTTCTGCACGATCATGTCGACGTTGATGTTGCCGTCCGTGAGCGGGCCGAAGATGGAGGCGGCGACGCCGGGGCGGTCGGACACCTTCACCAGGGTGATCTTCGCTTCGTCGCGGGAATAGGCGATGCCGCTGACCAGTTCTTTTTCCACGATCTCGTCCTCGTCGCAGACCAGAGTACCAGGGGTGTCGGGGGCGAAGGTGGAGCGCACCTGCAGGCGCACCCGATGCTTCATCGCCATCTCGACCGAGCGGGTCTGAAGCACCTTGGCGCCCAGCGAGGCGCTTTCCAGCATTTCCTCGTAGGTGATCTTCTGAAGCTTCTTCGCCTTCGGCACGATGCGCGGGTCGGTGGTGTAGACGCCGTCGACATCGGTGTAGATGTCGCAGCGGTCGGCATGCAGCGCCGCCGCCATGGCCACCGCCGAGGTGTCCGAGCCGCCGCGGCCGAGGGTGGTGATGCGGTTGTCCGGGCCGATGCCCTGGAAGCCCGCGATCACCGGCACCTGGCCTTGCGCCATGCGCTCGAGCATCAACTCGGTGTCGATCTCCATGATGCGCGCCTTCGAATGCGCGCCGTCGGTGCGGATCGGGATCTGCCAGCCGCACCACGAGCGGGCGTTGCAGCCGATTTCCTGCAGCGCGAGCGCCAGCAGGCCGATGGTCACCTGTTCGCCGGTGGCGACGACGGCGTCGTATTCGCGGGCATCGTGCAACGGCGCGATCTGGCGGCAGTAGTCGACCAGCTTGTTGGTTTCGCCCGACATGGCGGAGACGACCACCGCCACCTCGTTGCCGGCGTCGACCTCTTTCTTGACCAGCTGCGCCACGTTCTTGATGCGCTCGATGTCACCGACCGAGGTACCGCCGAATTTCATTACGATGCGGGCCATGGGCGAGATCGTCCCTTCCGTCCTGTGAGCGTCCCAAGCGAAGCGGCGGTTGTTGTAGCCCGGAGAGCGATGGAAGAGCCGCCTTCCGTCGCGCTCGCCGGTTGCCCCGCCGCACGGGCGCGTATACATACTCTGTCCGTGCCGGGGAGGCAAGGGAAGCCCCGACCCGTTCGGGTAAGCCCGACCGCCCCGCCCCCGCCCTTCGTCCGCCGCCGCGCAGGAGCCGCCATGACCGCCGCCGCCACCACCGCAGCCCGCTCCACCGCCTCGGCCGAGGAGATGGCGAAGTTCGAGGCCATGGCCGACGCCTGGTGGGACCCCGTCGGCAAGTTCAAGCCGCTGCACAAGTTCAACCCGGCCCGCATCCGCTTCATCCGCGACACGCTGGCGGCCCGGTTCGGCCGCGACGTGACGGCCGAGCGGCCGTTCGAGGGGCTGACGCTGCTCGACATCGGCTGCGGCGGCGGCCTGCTGTCGGAGCCCATGGCGCGCCTCGGCTTCACCGTCACCGGCCTCGACGCGGTGGAGAAGAACATCGGCGTCGCGCAGGTCCATGCCGCCCGCTCGGGCCTCGACATCGATTACCAGTGCCGGCTGGCCGAAGACCTGCTGGCCGAGGGCGCGGCCTTCGACGTGGTGCTGTCCATGGAAGTGGTGGAACACGTGGCCGACGTGCCGCTGTTCCTGCGCACCTGCGGCGAGCTGGTGAAACCCGGCGGCGCACTGATCGCGGCCACCCTGAACCGTACGCTGAAAAGCCTGGCGCTCGCCAAGATCGGCGCCGAATACGTCCTGCGCTGGGTGCCCGCGGGCACCCACGACTGGCGCAAGTTCGTGAAGCCCTCCGAACTGGCCGACGGCCTGCGCGCCGGGGGCCTCGTGGTCGAGCAGCTGCGCGGCATGACCTACAACCCCATCATGGACACCTGGTCGGTCACCGCCGACCTCGACGTCAACTACATGCTGAGCGCCACGAAGCCGGGGTGAGGCTGAAGCGGCCACCGCGGTGGTGGTGGGTCAATCCCGCCAGAAGCGCGGTGCCAGCAGGACGAGCACCGTGAAGAACTCCAGCCGGCCGAGCAGCATGCCGGCCGAGAGCAGCCATTTGGCGCCGTCCGGCAGGGTCGCGAAGTTGCCCGCCGGGCCGATGATGGGGCCGAGGCCGGGGCCGACGTTGGACACCGCCGTGGCGGCGCCCGAGATGGCCGTCACCCAGTCGAGCCCCCACAGGCCGAGCAGCAGGGCGATGGAGCCGACGGTGCCGACGTAGACGAAGAAGAACAGCAGCACCGACCCCGCCACTTCCTCGCCGATGGACTGGCCGTTGTAGAGGCGCGGCGCCACGGCATTGGGCGAGATCAGCCGGCGCAGGTGGGCGGTGAACAGGATCCATGCCACCTGGAAGCGGAATATCTTGATGCCGCCGGCCGTCGAGCCGTTGCAGCCGCCGACGAAGGTCAGCGCGAAGAAGGCCGCCACGGCGAAGGCGCCCCACAATGTATAGTCGGTGGTCGCGAAGCCCGTGGTGGTGACCACCGAGGTGACGTTGAAGGCCACCAGCGTCAGCGCCTGGAAGTAGCCGATGCCCTCGTCCAGGGCGAGCCAGGTGGCGAGGAACAGCGTCACGAAGCCGAGGAAGCCGACGAAGGCCTTCACCTGGCTGTCGTTGAGCAGCGGGTCGACGCCGCCGCGCATCACCTTCAGGTACAGCACGAAGGGCAGTGAGCCGGCGGCCATGAAGATCGTGCCGATCCAATGGATCCAAGGGCTCGGGAAATGCCCCATGGAGGCGTCGGAGGTGGAGTAGCCGCCGGTCGACAGGGTCGTCATGGCGTGGTTCATGGCCTCGAACAGGGTCATGCCGGCGATGTCGTAGAGCACCGCGCAGACCACCGTCAGCAGCGTATAGACCGCGAGCGTCGCGAGGCCGAGCTGGTTGACCTTCGCCATGACCTTCTCGGAGCGGTCGGAGCTTTCCATGCGGAAGAGCTGCATGCCGCCGACGCGCAGGAACGGCAGCAGCACGATGGCCATGACCACGATCCCGATGCCGCCGAGCCATTGCAGCAGGCTGCGCCACAGCAGCACGCCGGGCGGCGCCACGTCGAGCCCGACGAGGATGGTCGAGCCGGTGGTGGTGAGGCCCGAGATCGCCTCGAAGAAGGCGTCGGTGTAGCTGATGTTCAGGCGCGAGAAGACGAAGGGAATAGCCGAAAAGGCCGCCGTGAAGACCCAACCGAACACCGTCAGCAGGAAGGCCTGGCGCAGCGACATGGTCAGGTTGGCGGTGCGGTTGGCGAGGATGAGCAGGCCGCCCACCAGCCCCGTGAAGCCGCCGCCGACGAAGAACCCGCGCCAGTCCACGTCGCCCGCCGCCAGATCGGCGATGCCGGGCAGGAGCATGGCGACGCCGAGCACGGCGAGGAGGAGGCCGATCACGTAGAGAACCGGCTGCAGGGAGAGTCTGGTCAAGGCGATCCCGTGGAAATGGCGGTCAGGAGACGGGCCGGCGCCAGGGGATGGTCGCGAAGGTCACGCCTTCCTCGCGCAGGGCCTCGGCCTCTTCCCGCGACGTCTCACCGTAGATGCCGCGGGTTTCCGTCTCGCCGTAGTGGATGCGGCGGGCTTCCTCGGCGAACTGATCGCCGACGTAGTCGCAATTCTGCTGCACCGCCTTTTGCAGCTCGCCGAGGGCTTCGGCCAGCTTACGCGCGACTTCCACCGCCTCGCCACCATCGCCGGGAACGCGGGCGCCCATGGTCGGCGCCGCCGGAGCGGCGGCCGGGGCCGGCAGGTCGGCGACGGCGGGGCGACCGCCCTTGCGGCCGATGGCGGGCGCCATCAGCGCCTTGCGGACGGAGGTGTCGCCGCACGCCGGGCATTCGACCCCGCCGGCGGCGGCCGCCTTGTCATAGGCGGCGCTGTCGCGGAACCAGGCCTCGAAGCGGTGCTCGTGCGAACACAGCAGCTCGTAACGAATCATGGCAACCCGACCCGATCGAAGGTGCGCCAGCTTTACCCCAAGGGCCGTGGCGTGACAAGCTCGTGGCGGAGTATGACACAGCAGAGGCCGCGCCCGCCATGGATCCCGCCTGCACCGCCCGCCCCAAGCCGGCCGCCGCCACGCCGCCCTCCGCCTGGGTTCGCCGCTGGGCCGCCCTTGCCCCCGCCGGCGGCACGGTGCTCGACGTCGCCTGCGGTTGGGGGCGCCACCTGCGGTGGTTCCTCGACGCCGGATTCGCCGGCACGGGCGTCGACCGCGACACGGGCATGGTGGACGACCTGGCCGACCGGGCGGAGATCCTGCGCCACGACCTGGAAGACGGCTCCCCCTGGCCCTTCGCCGGCCGCGCCTTCGACGTGGTGGTGGTGACCAACTACCTGCACCGGCCCCTGTTCGCGGCCCTGGAGCAGGCTGTGGCACCGGGCGGGGTGCTGCTCTACGAAACCTTCATGCGCGGCAACGAGGCCTTCGGCCGCCCCCGCAACCCCGACCACCTGCTCGGCACCGGCGAACTGCTGACCGCCTTCCCCGCCCTGCAGATCGTGGCCTTCGAGCAAGGCAAGGTCGAAACCTGCGGCACCGGCGTCGTGCAGCGAGTCGCCTGCGTGCGGGCGGCGGAGCCGGTGGGGCTGGTGTAGCGTCGAAAGGCCGATGCGCAACCATACATACCGTCACCGCAAGCCATGATCGTCTTCGGATATTGATTTCGCGGCATAACACGACCTGAGGTCACATCTTCACTTTACCTCCCGCTTAAGAAGGCGCACCACAATGGGGTGGATCTGGCGCGCGGGCGGAGCATCCGTCGTCGCCCAGGGGCCACCCGGACGAGGGAAAAGGGGATCGTGCCATGCCGGAAACGGCCTTCGACAAGCTGTACGAGTCGGTCGTCTCGCTGATGACCCTCGAGATCGCGACCTTGGTCGTCGACGGCGGCTTCATGACCGTCGACAAGGACAAGAAGCTGTCCGTGTCCTTCGCCACCGCCGGGCAGCCTTCTGCGCAGCAGGCGGCACCCGGGGCCTACACCAGCATCAACATGGTGAGCGGCGACATCGTGAACGCCGTCTCCAGGGAATTCGCCCCCGTCGGCACTGGCTCCGATCCGGGCGTCGTGGCGTTCCACCAGACGCAGGCCAAGGCGAGCCAGGAGATCATCGCCGCCAACGTTAAGGTGCTGATGGAACTGGCTCAGGTCGTCGGCAAGAACCTCGGCGAGGTTCTGAAGAAGGCCTGACCCGCGGGAAAGGGGGCATCGCCATGGCAGAGGGCACCTTCGCCAGGTTCGGCGGCAAGCTGGCCGATCTGGCCGACGATCTGTTTCATCTGGAGGTCAACACGATCCTCAAGGACGGCATCGAAGCCCGCAAGATGCCGTCCCCCGCCCATGCCATGCTCGACCTGCTGGGCGACTACGCCTACTGGCTGCAGCAGTTGGACAAATCGGCGGCAGCCGCCGCGCGCAACCGACTGCCTGCGCCGGACAGCGGGTCCGCCGTTGAGGTCCGGGAACCGGACGGGGCACAGTGCAGGGTCCTCGCCTCGGCCGACCATGCGGCGACCGTGGACGACTTCCCGCTGGTCACCTCGATCCATCGCGTGCTGGCGCCGAAGGCCTTCGAAGTCGTGCGGCTGAAGGCGCGGCAGATGCTCGGCGACGGCGGGCTGCTCATCCCGCCGCCCGACCAGACCGTCGTCATGCGCATCATGCAGTCGTGTTCGGAACTCTCGGCCATGCTGGCCGCCCTGAGCGGCAACCAGGGATGGGCGACCGTCATCGGCAAGACTCGCGCGGAACTGCGCCAGTCGCTTCAGTCGGCGGTCGCGGCGGCCGGGCTGGAAGGCGGCGACCAGGCCGTTCTGCGCAAGATGTGGGACATCGGCGTGGAAAAGGTACTGTTCCAGACCGTCGTCGGGCTGGACGGCGACATCGTCACCGCCGCCCAGCGCGGCTGCGAGACGGCGGAATACCAGCCGCTGCGCGATCTGCATCTGGCGGCGACGCGGCAGTCCATCGGCTGCTGGGAGACCATCGTCACCATCCTGGCCGGCTTCGTCACCGGCGGCAAGAATCCGAAGAAGCTGCTCGCGCCATGACGCCGGGCGAAGTGGCCGGCCGCCGCGTCGTGCGCGGCCGCCTGCTGTGGCGGATGCTGCTGCGCGACGGCGGCGTCACGGTCCACACCTTCGACGAGCCGACAGAGCCCGGCGGGCGGCCGGTCCCGGTGGCGCGTACGGTCCTGCACATCGACGGCGACATCACCCTCTTCACCACCCCCACCCTCGCCCGCCGCCCCGATCTGGCGGCGCGTCACCAGGCGCGGGTGGAGGCTCAGGCCGCCGTCCTGCGGGACTTCGCCGCGGACATGGCCGACGTGCCGCGGCACATGCGCGTCGCCGCGGTCATGGTCGGATCCCTCGCATCGCCCTCTGTGGCGGCCCTCGATACGGTCGCCTTTTCGTCGGCCATAAGTGCCGTCGAAATCCACCTGCTCGGAGGCGTCTTGACCGCCGGCCTCGCCGCCCTCGCCCCACGCCTCTTGCGCTCGGCCGCACCCCGAATCGCGAAACTCCTCTTCGGCGCCTGACGAATTCCCCCTTGCATTTCTCGCTCGCGTGTTGAGAATGATTATCAGTTTCATACCTCACCCCGAGCCGAGCGGAGGTCCCCGTGTCCCCCATGAGCGTCCAGGTGATGCGACGGCGCATCGACGAGATCCCCGGCAAATGGCATTGCAGCATCGTCGGCACCTGCCTGCCGCTGGCCGACCTGCGCAAGATCGCGCTTAAGGCCCGGCTCGACCTGCCGCAGAGCGCCGACGACTACCATATCCACGGCGCGGTGGTGCACACCTGCGGCAGCTCGCGGGTGCTGTCGCGCCTGCTCACCAAGGCGCTGGACAAGCGGTTCCCGGCCCAGATCGCCCGCTTCGCCCGTGCCCAGACGGAGGCCGAGCTGGCCGAGCTGTGGGCGGCGCACGTGAAGGCCGGCGACGTGCCCGGCGCCTATTGGGCGCTCATGTCCCACCCCGCCGACTGCACCCACCTGCGCCAGCACGCCTATGGCGAGGTGCACATGCTGTCGCACCTGTCCGGCGCCTCGCAGCGGGTCGACATGCGCCGGCAGGCCGACCTCGAACGTCAGCTCGCCGAGCGCACCGCCGAAGTGGAAGCCCTGACCGCCGAGCGCACCCGCTGGCGCGCCACCGAGGCCACCCTGCGCCACGACCTCGCCGGTCTCGACCTGCACCGCCGCCGCTCGGAAGAGCTGGAACAGCGCCTCGCCGACCTGGAGTCGGGTGCGGCCATGGCGGAAGCCCGCCAGGCCCTGCGGGACGAGAAGGCCGCCGGCGACCGCCTGCGCCTGCGCGTCGAGCGCCTGACCGAGCAGCTGGACCGCCTGCGTCTGGAAATCGCCGAACTGACCGAGCAGAACGCCCGCCTCGTCACCCGCGCCGCCGACCTGGAACTGACCCTGTGCGAGACCGCCGGCTGTCCGACTCCGGCCAACGACCCCGGCCCGCTGGACCTGGATCGCCGCCGCATCCTCTATGTCGGCGGCATGAGCCGCACGGTCGCCCACCTGAAGGCCATCGTCGACCGCCACAACGGCGAGTTCCTCCACCATGACGGCGGCCTGGAGGATGGGTCGGAGCGGCTCGACGGCGTGCTGTCGCAGGCCGATGCCGTGCTCTGCCCGGTCACCTGCATCAGCCACGACGCCGTCGACCGCATCAAGCGGTCGTGCCGGCGGTCCTGCAAGGCCTTCATGCCGCTGCCGAGCCACAGCGTCTCCACCTTCGTGCGCGCCCTGCGCGTCGTCGGCCGCGCCCAGCCGCCGCTGCCGCAGTACGAGGTGCTGGCGGCCGAGTGACGGGATCCCCCTCGACAAAGATGCGGCGGAAGAGCATCTTCTTCCCGAGGGCGCGACAGACGCCCGAGGGGAGCGATGCGTCCGCCGCACAGGGGGATGAAGACCGATGCAGTGGACCAAGGATCTGAAGGTCGGGGTGGCCTTCATCGACGCCGATCACCAAGAGTTCGTCGACCAGCTGAACGCCGCCGTCGCGGCCTCCGACGCCGAGTTTCCGGCGGCCTTCGCGGCGCTGGCCGAACACACCCGCGCCCATTTCGCGCGCGAAGAAGCGCTCATGGATCAGGTCGGCTTCTTCGCCACCGACGTCCACAAGGGCGAACACCGCCGCGTCCTGGCGGAGGTGGAGCATTTCGCCGGCCAGCTGGCGCGCGGCAACCTCGCCTTCGTGCGGGCCTATGTCGCCGAGCGCTTGCCCGACTGGTTCCTGCAGCACCGCAACACCATGGATCAGGCGACGGCGGCCTTCGCCCTGCAGCGGGGCGCCGTTCCGGCCGTGTGAGGCCGCACAGGGCCGTGCGAAAACGCACAAGCGGGCGCGCTGCCGCCCGCTAGCCTCCCTCCATCGCGCCGGAGTTCCGGTGCACCGAGAGGGAGGAAAGCCCCATGCACCCCGACGCCGTCACCCTGCGCCGCGCCCGGCCGGACGACATCAAGGCCCTGCGGACCCTGCAGACGCTGTCGCTGCTCTGCCTGGGCACCAGCCATTACGCACCCGAACAGATCGCCGCCTTCATCACCCATGTCGGCACCATGGACGACCATCTGGTGGAAGACGGCGGCTGCCTGATCGCCGAGATCGACGGCCGCATGGCCGGATGCGGCGGCTGGTCCCTGCGCACGCCGGGCTATGCCGCGGTCATGGGCGGCGCACAGGCTCCGGCTCGCCGAGAGACGCCGGTGGTGCGCAGCGTGTTCGTCCATCCCGGCGCCGCCCGTCGGGGCGTCGGCCGGCGCATCATGGCGGCCGTCGAAGCCGAGATGCTGGCCGCCGGCCACGACCGCGCCGTGCTGACCGCCACCCTGCCCGGCGTCGCCTTCTACACCGCCCTCGGCTGGCGCCCCATGCGGGCGGTGCGCCTCGCCCTGCCCGGCGGCCACGCCTTCCGCGGCCTCGACATGGCCAAGCTGCTGCGCCGGCCGCAGGCGGGCCATCGCGCCGACGAACCGGCCGTGCCGCTGCTGGCCTCCGCCTGATGCCGTTTCGGCGCACCCCTCCCGCGCCCACCTCGACCGCGCCCGGCGTTCGTCGGGGCGGTCCTTCTTTTGGTGTCAATGCCGGGATTGCACCTGAACCGGCCGCTCTCCTACAGCGTGGAAGCGACACGAACCGCCGCAAGGGCCCCCATGGCGGCGGCTTCTCGACACGCGTGCGATACCTGTGACACCATAGAACCATGTCAATATTCTGATTGAATCCCCCGTCGTCTCCTGTAGGGTCGTCTCCACAGGCCGCCGCCTCGCATCAAGAGCGGTCCCCCGAACAGAGACCTTCGCAGACGGAGACAGTCCCATGTCGCAGCCCCTGGCCGCGTCGTGCGCGGAACCGCTCGCCCTCGTGCAGCCCGCCGCCGCCGATGCCCTTCCCGCCGATGCGCCGGTGCTGCCGGCGGACTTCATCCCCGTCATCGAGCCGGTGGTCGACCGCCCGGCGCCGGTGCTCAACTTCGAGCTGGCCGAGTACGAGGCGCGCCTCATGCGCACCCGGCTCGCCATGGCCGCGCAGGGCATCGACCTGCTCATCGTCTCCGACCCGAGCAACATGGCGTGGCTGACCGGCTACGACGGCTGGTCGTTCTACGTCCACCAGTGCGTGCTGCTGCACCAGGAGCACGATCCGCTGTGGTACGGCCGCGCCCAGGACGCCAACGGCGCCCGCCGCACGGTGTTCATGCCGGAGGAGCGCATCCTCTCCTACCCCGACCACTATGTGCAGAGCATGGTCCGCCACCCCATGGACTACCTCTCGGCGGTGATCGACGCCCGCGGCTGGCGCACCTGCCGCATCGGGGTGGAGATGGACAACTACTACTTCTCCGCCGCCTGCCATGACTCGCTCCGCCAGCACCTGCCGGACGCCACCTTCGTCAACGCTACCGGCCTGGTGAACTGGCAGCGGTCCGTGAAGTCGCCGCAGGAACTGGCCTACATGCGCGTCGCCGCCCGCATCGCCGAGGCGACCCAGGCGCGCATCCTGGAGCTGGTGGAGCCCGGCCTGCCGAAGAACGAGCTGGTGGCCGAGATCTACCGCGCCCAGATCCGCGGCGTCGACGGGCTGGGCGGCGACTATCCGGCCATCGTGCCGCTGCTGCCCTCGGGCCGCGACGCCTCGGCGCCGCACCTGACGTGGGACAACCGCCCCTTCCGGGCCGGCGAGGGCACCTTCTTCGAGATCGCCGGCTGCTACCGCCGCTACCACTGCCCGCTGTCGCGCACGGTGTGGCTCGGCCGCCCGCCGCAGGAGGTGCTCGACACCGAACACGCGGTGCTGGAAGGCATCGCCGCCGCCCTGGAGGCCGCCCGCCCCGGCAATACCTGCGAGGACGTGGAAGCCGCCTGGCGCCGCGCCGTCGCCCGCCACGGCATCAGCAAGGAAAGCCGCTGCGGTTACCCCATCGGCCTCAGCTACCCGCCCGACTGGGGCGAGCGCACCATGAGTCTGCGCCCGGGCGACCGCACGCCGCTGCAGCCCGGCATGTGCTTCCACCTGATCCCCGCCATCTGGAAAGAGAGCTGGGGCCTGGAAATCACCGAGAGCTTCACGGTCACCGAAACCGGCGCCGAGCCGCTGTGCGACTACCCCCGCCGGCTGTTCGTGAAGGACTGAGGCGGCCCGCCGAAAATCCTTCGGCCCGCCCGGCGCGGCGCCAAGAAACCCGCGGCGCCCCGGCCGGACTTCGAAAACCCATTCGGCGGCCCGGCCGCTAGGGTGGACTTATCCGCACCACGCCCGTTTGCGAAAGGATCGACCGCTCATGCTGGCCGTCTCCACCACGCCCCGCACCGAAGACGTCGCCGCCCGTCTGCGCGACCCCGCCCTGTTTCGCGAACAAGCCTACGACTGCGGCGCGTGGCGGTCGGCCGAGGACGGTGACGTGCGCCTCGTCACCAACCCGAGCACCGGCATGGCGCTCGGCACCGTGCCGGCCCTCGGTGCCGCCGAGACCCGCGCCACCGTCGCCGCCGCCCATGCCGCCTTCGCCGCCTGGCGCCGCACCCTGCCGCAGGAGCGCGGCCGCATCCTGCGCCGCTGGCACGACCTGATGCAGCAGCACGCCGAGGATCTGGCGGTCCTCATGGTGCTGGAGCAGGGCAAGCCGCTGGCCGAGGCGCGCGGCGAGATCCAGTACGCCGCCGGCTTCATCGACTTCTATGCCGCCGAAGCCGCCCGCGTGAACGTGGAGGGCGTGACGCCCCACCTGCCCGACTGCACCATGACCGTGCGGCGCGAGCCGGTCGGCGTCGTCGCCTGCGTCACGCCGTGGAACTTCCCGTCGGCCATGATCACCCGCAAGGCCGCCGCCGCCCTCGCTGCCGGCTGCCCGGTGGTGGTCCGCCCGGCGACGGAAACGCCCTATTCCGCCCTCGCGCTCGCCGAACTGGCCGACCGCGCCGGCTTCCCGGCCGGCACCTTCTCCGTCCTGACCGGCGACCCCGAGGGCATCGTCGGCGAGCTGTGCGCCAACCCGCTGGTGCGCGCCCTCAGCTTCACCGGCTCGACCGAGGTCGGCCGCAAGCTGCTCGCCCAGGGCGCGGCGACCGTGAAGAAGATGTCCATGGAACTGGGCGGCCACGCGCCGTTCATCCTCTACGACGACGTGCCGCTGGACGAGGCGGTGACGGGTGCCATGGCGGCCAAGTTCGCCACCTCCGGCCAGGATTGCCTGGCGGCCAACCGCATCTACGTCCACCGCCGCGTCTACGACGCCTTCGTCGCCGCCTTCGCCCGTGCCACCGAGGCGCTGGTGGTCGGCGACGGGTTCGAGCCGGGGGCGGAGATCGGGCCGCTCATGCACGAGCGCGCCGTCGCCAAGTGCCACGCCCACGTCGACGACGCCCTCGCCAAGGGCGCCCGGCTGGTCGCCGGCGGCCATGCCCACCCCTATGGCGGCCTGTTCGTCGCGCCGACCGTGCTCGCCGACGTGACCCCCGCAATGGCGATCTACCGCGAGGAAACCTTCGGCCCGGTCGCCGCGATCATCCCGTTCGACGACGGCGACGACGTGCTCGCCATGGCCAACGACAGCGAATACGGCCTCGTCGCCTATGTCTACACCCGCGATCACGGCCGCGTGCAGCGGCTGGTGGAGGGCCTGGAATACGGCATGGTCGCCGTCAACCGGGTGAAGATCACCGGCGCCCCCGTGCCCTTCGGGGGCGTCAAGCAATCCGGCCTCGGGCGCGAGGGTTCGCGCCTCGGCCTGGAGGAGTTCACCGAGCTCAAGTACGTGTGCGCCACGGTCTGAGAGCGAGACAAAACACCAGAGTTTCAGGAGGTTCCCATGCCCGACGCGATGCCGCCCACCGACCTGCACAGCCTCGACCGCGCGCACGTCTTCCACCCGTCGACCCACATGCGCCAGCACGCCGCCGGCGAGACGCCGAACCGCATCATCACCGGCGGCAAGGGCGTCTACATCTGGGACGACACCGGCAAGAAGACGCTGGATGCCTTCGCCGGCCTCTATTGCGTCAACGTCGGCTACGGCCGGCAGGAGATCGCCGACGCCATCCACAAGCAGGCGAGCGAACTGGCCTACTACCACACCTACGTCGGCCACGGGAACGAGCCGGTCATCCGCCTGTCGCAGCGCATCATCGAGAAGGCGCCGCAGGGCCTCTGCCGCATCTACTACGGCATGAGCGGATCGGACGCCAACGAGACCCAGATCAAGCTGGTGTGGTACTACAACAACATCCTCGGCCGGCCGGAGAAGAAGAAGATCATCTCCCGCTGGCGCGGCTACCACGGCTCCGGCGTCATGACCGGCAGCCTGACCGGGCTCGAAGCCTTCCACAAGGCCTTCGACCTGCCGCGCGCGCCCATCCTGCACACCACCGCGCCCTACCAGTACTGGAACGGCACCCCCGGCGAAAGCTCGCGCGACTTCGCCAAGCGCTGCGCCGCCGACCTCGACGCCCTCATCCAGCGCGAGGGGCCGGAGACGGTGGCCGCCTTCATCGGCGAGCCGGTGCTCGGCACCGGCGGCATCGTCCCGCCGCCGGAAGGCTACTGGGACGAGATCCAGAAGGTGCTGCGCAAGCACGACGTCCTGCTCATCGCCGACGAGGTGGTCACCGCCTTCGGCCGCACCGGGCAGTATTTCGGCAGCGACACCTACGGCATCACGCCGGACCTCATGACCATCGCCAAGGGCGTGTCGTCGGGCTACCTGCCGCTGTCGGGCGTGATCGTTTCCGAGAAGGTGTGGCAGGTGCTGGAAGACGGCTCCGACCAGATGGGCCCCATCGGCCACGGCTGGACCTATTCGGCGCATCCCGTCTGCGCCGCGGCGGCCAACGCCAACCTGGACATCGTCGACGGCGAGGACCTGACGGGCAACGCCCGCGACACCGGCGCCTACCTGCAGCAGCGCCTGCACGAAACCTTCGACGGCCACCCGCTGGTGGGCGAGGTGCGCGGCGTCGGCCTGATGGCGGCGCTGGAGTTCGTCGCCGACCGCGAGAAGAAGCAGCGCTTCGACCCGGCGCAGAAGGTGGGGCCGCGCGTCTCCGCCGCCTGCCTCGCCAACGGCATGATGGCGCGCGCCATGCCGCACGGCGACATCCTCGGCTTCGCCCCGCCGCTGGTCATCACCCGCGACGAGGTGGACACCGTGGTCGCCACCGCCAAGACCGCCGTCGACCAGGTGGCGGCGGAACTGGCCCGCGAGTAACTAACACCCGTGGCCGGGGGAAGCGCTCATCCGTCTCCCCCCGGCCACTCACCTGGAAAGCACTTGCAAATGTGCGGCGGTTCTCTAGCCTCGGCGAAGCCGTAATTATTCCAGGGGACCCCGCCGCATGGCCGCGACCGTCATCACCATCGCCCAGCAGAAGGGCGGCGCCGGCAAGACGACGCTCGCCGCGCAGCTCGCCGTGGCCCTGGCCCATGGCGGCGCCCGCACGGTGGCGTTGGTGGACATCGACCCGCAGGGCAGCCTCGGCCGCTGGCACAAGGTGCGGCAGGAACGCCTGGGCGACGACGCCGGCGGCCTGCGCCTGTCGGAGGTGGCGGGTTGGCGTCTGTCGACGGAACTCGACCGCCTGCGCGGCGACGTCGACGTGGTGATCGTCGATACCCCGCCGCACGCCGAGACCGACGCCAAGGCCGCCATCCGCGCCGCTGACGTGCTGCTGGTGCCGGTGCAGCCCTCGCCCATGGACCTGTGGGCCACCCAGCCGACGCTGGAAGTCGCCCGCAAGGAGAAGACGCACGCCCGCATCGTCCTCAACCGCCTGCCGCCGCGCGGCAATCTGGTCGACACCATCATCGCCGAGGTGGAGAAGCTGGAGCTGCCGGTGACGGACAGCCGCCTCGGCAACCGCGTCGCCTTCGCCGCCAGCATGATGGACGGCCTCGGGGTGGTGGAGACGGCCGGACGGTCGTCGGCCGCCGTGGAGATCCGGGCATTGGCCGAGGAACTGCTCGCCATCGCCAAGGCGCACAAGTAGGCGGGCCGGTCATGCACCAGCTCGCCGTCGCCCTGCACCTGCTGGCGGTGGTCGCCTGGACCGGCGGCCTGCTGTTCCTCTGCGTCCTGCTGCCGCCGGTGCTGGCGGTGGAGGAGCCCGCCGCCCGCCATGCCGTGTGGGCGCGCCTGCTGCCGCGCTTCTTCACGCTGGCCTGGGCCGCCGCCGCGGTGGGGCTCGCCAGCGGCTTCGCCCTGATGTTCAGCCTCTACGGCGGCTTCGCGGTGGCGGGCCTGCACATCCACGTCATGGCGGGGCTCGGCATCCTCATGACGCTGGCATTGCTCTACGCCTACGCCCGCCCCCTCAAGCGCTTCGAGGAAGCGGAGGAACAGGCCGACGACGCGGCGGCCGACGCGGCGCTGCGTAGCCTGCTCGGCTGGCAGCGGGCGAGCCTGCTGCTCGGCGTCGGCGCCCTGGTCGCCGGCGGCGTCGGCGGCTACATCGGCTTCGGCGGCTGATGCGCGGGCTTGCGGAGCGGCGCGCGCGGGCCTAAACCTGCGCCCCATGCAGAGCTTCGACGTCATCATCCTGGGGGCCGGCGCCGCCGGTCTCATGTGCGCGCTCACGGCGGCCAAGCGCGGCCGGCGGGTGCTGGTGCTCGACCATGCCGACAAGCCGGGGGCGAAGATCCTCATCGCCGGCGGCGGGCGGTGCAATTTCACCAACCTGGAATGCGCGCCCGAGCGCTTCCTGTCGGAGAACCCGCACTTCGCCAAGTCGGCGCTGTCGCGCTACACCCAGTTCGACTTCCTCGAGATGGTGACGCGCCACCGCATCCCCTACCACGAGAAGAAGCTCGGCCAGCTGTTCTGCGACGACACGGCGCTGCGCATCCTGCGCATGCTGCTGGATGAATGCCACGACGGCGCCGTCGACATCCGCCTGTCGCACCGCATCTCCGACGTCGCGCGCGGCGACGCCTTCCGCGTCGTCACCGACAAGGGCGTCTTCGAGGCGCCGGCCCTGGTGGTGGCGACCGGCGGCCCGTCGATCCCCAAGATGGGCGCCACCGGCTTCGCCTACGACCTCGCCCGCCGGTTCGGCCTGCCGGTGGTGACGCCGCGTCCGGCGCTGGTGCCGCTGACGGTGGCGGAGGACGACCTGACGCTGATGCGGCCGCTGTCGGGCGTCTCGGCCGACGCCACCGCCGCCTGCGGCCGCACGGCCTTCCGCGAGAACATCCTGTTCACTCACCGCGGTCTGTCGGGCCCCGCCATCCTGCAGATCAGTTCCTACTGGCGGCCGGGCGAGGCCATCACCCTCGACATCGCCCCCGGGACCGACGCCGCCGCCCACCTGATCGGCCGCAAGCAGGCGCGGCCCAAGGCGGAGCTGAAGACCGTGCTGGCCGAACTGCTGCCGACGCGCCTCGCCCAGGCGCTGGCCGAGCAGCGGCTGCCGCAGGGCGCCATGGCGACCCTCACCGACAAGGCCCTGCGCGCCGCCGGCGACCAGCTCAACCGCTGGCAGGTGGTGCCGAGCGGCACCGAGGGCTTCGCCAAGGCCGAGGTGACGGCCGGCGGCATCGACACCCGCGCCCTGTCGTCGCGCACCATGGAGGCGCGCGAGGTGCCGGGCCTGTTCGTCATCGGCGAGGCGGTGGACGTGACCGGGTGGCTCGGCGGCTACAATTTCCAGTGGGCGTGGTCGAGCGGCTGGGTGGCCGGACAGGCGGTGTAGGCACGCCCGCCCGATGGTGGTGGGGTCTTGCGTCCGGCCGTCGGCACCAAACGTTATAAGCATGAGACCCGACCCGAAGGAGACGCGGCGATGCGGCGACCGGCGCCCTTCCACCACAGCTATTTCCCGGACTACACCCGCGCCGAGCGCATCGCCGACGCCGTCGTGCATCTGATCGGCGTGCCGCTCGGCGTGCTGGCGGCGGTGCGCCTGCTGTGGGTGGCGGGCCAGAACGCCGACACCCCAGTGATCGCGAGCCTCGCCGTCTATGCCGCCGGCCTCATCGGCATGCTGACGGCCTCGGCACTCTACAACCTGGCGCCGGTGGGGCGGGCAAAGGCGATGTTCCGCCGCGTCGACCACGCCATGATCTTCGTGATGATCGCCGGCACCTACACGCCCTTCGTGGTCAACGCCCTCGGCGGCGGGCTCGGCACCATGCTGGCCGTCATCGTGTGGAGCGGCGCGGTGACGGGCGTGGTGCTGAAGATCGGCTTCCCGCGCATGAGCGAGCGCCTGAGCCTCGCCCTCTACCTCGGCCTCGGCTGGGTCATGGTGGTCGCCATCGAGCCCCTGGCCGGCGCCGTCGCCCCCACCACCTTCTGGCTGCTGGTGGCCGGCGGGCTCGTCTATACCGCCGGCACGGTGCTGCACGTGTGGGAGCGCCTGCCGTTCAACAACGCCGGCTGGCATGTCGCGGTGCTGGGCGGCGCGGCCTGCCACTTCGCGGCGGTGATCCTGGAATTCGGCTACGGCCGCGTGCTGCCCGTGGTGGGGTGAAAACGCAGAAACGCCGCCTCCCCCGGTGAGGGAAGGCGGCGCCCCGACGTGGTGCCCCTTACAGGGTCTTCAGGTACTCGACCAGCGCATCGCGCTCCGCCACCGTCAGGCCGCGGCCGATGACGCCGTTGCCGAGCGGCCCGTCGCGGAACTCATGGCCGGTGTTCAGGTTGCCGGGGATGCTGGTGTTGATGACGTTGGTCCCCGGCTCGCAGGTGGTGACGTAGCCGACGTTCACCGGATCGAACTCCCGCACGCCGACGCAGAACGACTGCGGCCGCTCCGCCACCGGCGACAGCAGCGCCATGAGCGTCGGCACCGCGCCGTTGTGCAGGAACGGGCCGGTCGCCCAGATGCCGTCCAACGGCCGCGCCTTGTAGACCAGCAGCGCCTGCAGGTGGTTGGGCCGCCAGCCGTTCATGGCCTCCTGCTGCTGATGCGAGGTCCCGTGGTCCTGGTACCACCGCTCGGTGGTGTTCTGCACCACGTCGCCGAGGGCGGCGGCGAAGGAGATCTGCACCCACGAGGAGTCCGGCCGCCCCTCGCACTGCGCCTGCGCCGGCGCGAGGTCGAGCCAGCACGGCACCGCCACCTGGCGCGCCGTCAGCACCGAGGCCTGGGCGGGATCGGTGCCGATTTCCACCACCGGCACCTCGGGCAGCTTGAGGTAGCGTTCGCCGTTGGTGTTGAAGGGCTCGGTCCGGGTGGTGTTCTGGTCCACCGGCACCTGCACCACGATGTCGGTCGGCGTGGTCCAGTAGCGGTCGCGGTACTCCGGCTTCCACAGGTCGCTCTCGGGATCGTTGACCGGCGGCAGGTGGCAGCCCTGGCACAGCTCGGCATAGAGCTGCTTGCCGTGCCCGGCCTTGGCCGTGTCGACGGCGCCCAGGATGGCGTCCGGCCAGCGCGGCGAACGCAGGCCGGCGAAGCCCGGCACCGGCTGCTTCAGCGGGTCCGGCCCGGCCAGCAGGCTTTCCATCTGGTAGATGTTGTCGACCGCCACCGACGAGCCGAACAGCGGCCGCTTCGGGTTGACGAGGTTCACCTTGGCGGCGACGCCGAGCGATTCGCCGGCATTGCGCACCATGGGCTCCATGATGGAAGCGTCATACTGCACCCACTCGAACCACGAGGTGTTCCAGATGTGGGGGTAGTTCACCGGCGCGTTGGTGGGCGCCACGTTGACCAGCGGATCGAACCCCTCGGCACCCCACAGGTCGGTGACGAAGACCTGGTTGCCGATGCGGTTGAGCGCATCCAGGCGGCCGAAGCCTTCCTCCACGTTCTGCGTCTTGGTGGTGCCGAAGGCCTTTTCCTGCGCTGCCAGCGCCTCCAGCACCGCCTTCAGGCCGGCCTTGAGCGTGGCGCGGTTTTCCGGCGTGTCGGCGGTGCCTTCGCGCGCGAAGACGTCCTTGGCGAAGCGGTCGAAGCGCGGCGCCTCCAGCGTCGTGAACAGCAGCGACTCGCCGAGCGCGATGCTGAACTTGCCGAGATCGGTATAGGCCGGGCCGCCATCGACGCGGATGTCGGTGCCCTTGTAGGTCATGTGGCCGGTGTGGCACGCCGCACAGCTGAGGCCGATCTGGTCGGGCACCGGCGCACCCGTGGTCGGGTCGACATAGCCGGGCGTCCGCGCGAAGCCCACCGGCAGTCCGTCCGGGTTTTCGCCCCGTTCCTGCCCGTAGTAGGCCGTGGTGACGCCCGCCCCGCCGCCGTCGGGGGCATAGCCATAGGCCACGGCCTCGGCCATGGAGCTGGGGCTCGGGATGAAGCCGAAGCCCTGGAGGTACTTGCTGTCCGACAGCTTGCCCACCTTGGTCGGCACCAGCTGCGGCTGTTCCAGCGCCATGAACCAGGTGTAGGGCACGGGGAAGGTGGACGTCCCCTGGGTCTCGTGGTGGTACCAGAAGCGCTGCTCGTTGTTCCACGCCTGGTCCAGCCACACCGCCTTGGCGGCGGGCGGCTGCTCCGGCAGTAGCGGCGCACAGGCGGTCGCGAGGGCGCTGAGCGCCGCCGCCGCCACGATCTTCCAACGCATGGCAAATTCCCCCCTTACTAGAAAAGTACGGGATTACTCATATCACGGTGGAGTGCGAACAACCAGGAGGCGCTTTGCAACGACTCGACAACCCGGCGAGAAAAGCCGCCGCCGGTGCTGGCGCAGCCCCTGCCTTATGGGCTATATCAGGCCCTCCCCGACGCGAGAGACAGGTGTTCATGAAGGTCAGCATCGACATGGGATCGGCGCAGGCGGGCAAATCCGCATCGCTCGATCTCGAGGAGCTGCTCGCCACGCGCCTGCTGGTGCAGGGCAACTCCGGCTCCGGCAAGTCGCACCTGCTGCGGCGCCTGCTGGAGCAGAGCGCCCAGTGGGTGCAGCAAGTGGTCATCGACCCCGAAGGCGATTTCGTCACCCTGGCGGAGCGCTACGGCCACGTCGTGGTCGACGCCTCCGACCACAACGACGCCCAGTTGCAGCAGGTGGCGGCGCGGGTGCGCATGCACCGCGTTTCGGTGATCCTCAACCTCGAACACCTGGACGCCGAGTTCCAGATGCGCCGCGCCGCCTCGTTCCTCGGCGGGCTGTTCGACTGCGATCGCGACTACTGGTATCCGGCGCTCGTGGTGGTGGACGAGGCGCAGCTGTTCGCCCCGGCCGCCGCCGGCGACGTGTCGGACGAGGCCCGCAAGGCCTCCCTCGGCGCCATGACCAACCTCATGTGCCGCGGCCGCAAGCGCGGGCTGGCCGGCGTCATCGCCACCCAGCGCCTCGCCAAGCTGGCCAAGAACGTGGCGGCGGAGGCGTCCAACTTCCTCATGGGCCGCACCTTCCTCGACATCGACATGGCGCGCGCCTCCGACCTGCTCGGCATGGAGCGCAAGCAGGCGGAGATGTTCCGCGACCTCAAGCGCGGCCACTTCATCGCCCTCGGCCCGGCCATCAGCAACCGCCCCTTCCCCATCGTCATCGGCACGGTGGAGACCAGCCCGCGCGCCACCAGCCCGAAGCTGATGCCGCTGCCGGAAACGCCGCCGGCCGATGCCGCCGACCTGATCTTCAAGCCCGGCGAGAACGAGCCGGCGCCGGCGCCGCGGGTCATCAAGCCGCTGCCGCCGCAGGCCGCCACCAACGACATCCTGCAGCAGCTCGCCCGCGCCAAGCCGCCCGAGCCCGAATTGCCGGAGGAAGACGACGCCGACCCCGCCGTTTCCATGGAGCGCATCCTGCGCGAGCTGATCGCCGACCCCGACACGGCCTTCCGCTCCGTCGCCGTGCTCTACCAGGATTTCCTCGTGCGCTGCCGCATGAAGCGCCTGAACGGCCGCCAGCTCGACCTCGCCGCCTTCAAGCGCAAGCTGGCGACGGCGCGCGCCGGCGTCTCGGTGGAAGCCGAGCACACGGACGAGTGGGAAAAGGCGCAAGGCGTCGCCGAGCGCCTGCCGGAAGACCTGCAGCCGCTGTTCCTGCTGCTCGCCCGCGCCGCCATGGACAAGGCGCCCTGCCCGTCCGACACGGACATCGCCCGTGCCCGCAACAGCCGCTCGCCGCGCCGCGCCCGCGGGCTGCTCGACTACATGGAAAGCCGCGGCCTCATCGTCATGCGGGAAGAGGACGGCCTGCGCTCCATCACGCTGCCCGACCTCGGCTGGGAAACCGCGCCCGGCGACCCGCAGGCGGGGGAAGAGGCGGTGAACCAGGGCGACCTGTTCGGCTAGTTCCCTCGGCGCCGGCCGCCCCCCATGTAGGGGCGATGCCGCGTCCGCCGAGGAGCCGTGCCATGCGCCGCCTGTCCTTCGCCGCCCTGCCCGTCGCCGCCGCCCTGCTCGCCCTGGTTCCGGCCCCCGCCGCCGCCGAGGACGCGGCCGCCGTCTTCGCCGGCGGCTGCTTCTGGAGCATGGAGCCGCCCTTCGACGCCGTTCCGGGCGTGCTGTCGACCACCACCGGCTACACGGGCGGCGACGAGGAGGCGCCGACCTACGAGCAGGTGGCGCTCGGCCGCACCGACCATGTGGAAGCGGTGCGCGTGGTCTACGATCCGGCGCAGGTGGGCTACGCGACGCTGCTGGAGGTGTTCTGGCGGAACATCAACCCCTCCGACGGCGGCGGCCAGTTCTGCGACCGCGGCGACAGCTACCGCACCGCCGTCTTCGCCATGACGCCCGACCAGCGCCGCCTGGCCGAGGCCAGCCGCGAGGCCGTCGCCGCCCTGCTCGACCGCCGGGTGAAGACCGATGTGGCCGACGCCGGCCGCTTCTGGCCGGCCGAGGAGCCGCACCAGGACTTCTACCGCAAGCACCCAGAGAAATACCTGCTCTACCGCCTCGGCTGCGGCCGCGATACGCGCCTCGCCGACATCTGGGGCGACGTCCCGCCGCTCGACCTCTCCGCGCTGCGGTAGGGACCGGCCGGCGACGAAGGGAACCGATCGGCCCGCTGTTCAATCGTCGGGCGAAGGGATACAGTTGTCATACATCCAGCGGAGGGGGAGTGCTTCGGATGTTCGGCATAAAGTTGCCCGGCGGCGCCGTGGACAAGGCGGAGCTCCAGCGCCAGGCCGTCGAACGCGCCAAGGCGGAGTGGCTGAAGCAGCTCCACGAGATGGTGGAGGCCGACCCGGAGACGGCCGAGCGCCTCAACAAGGCGCTCAAGGACCGCTGCGGCAAGGACAAGACCCTGCCCTACGACTTCAAGAAGGCGCTGCTCGACAAGGCGCGCGAGTACGAGCGCAATGCCAACATGCGCCAGTGCGACCGCCTGCTGCACGAAGCCGCCCGCCTCGCCGCCGAGGAACACCTGACGGAACGGGCGCAGAAGCTGGGCGCCGGCCGGCGCTACTTCAGCAAGGCCTGCACGCTCGGCGCCGACGAGGACTTCCGCCACGCCGCCCAGCGCCTGATGGAAACCATCATGCTGACGGGTGGTGTCCACAAGGACGGCCCGAGCCGCGCCAAACCCGCCGACTTCGCCCCGAAGACACCCAACCGCGCCAAGGGGTGAGGCTGGGGCGGGGGGTGTGGCACCACCCCGCCGCCGGTTCCCGTGCCGAACACCATGAAGAACCGCGCCCGCGGCCCTCGCCGGTGGCGCCGTGGATGGCCGGGTCGAGCCCGGCTATGACGGTTTATGCAACGATACCAACCACTTGTTATGCCCGGCCGCCGAGCCGGGCATCCACGGCTCCCCTACCGGTCGCCGTGGGGGACGGAGCCCCCGACGCCCGCCGCCCGCTCTCCCGGCCCCGTCAGCCCGTCAGGCCCTTGCCGTCGTCGCGCAGCCACACGTAGATGGCCGGGATCACCAGCAGGGTCAGCGCCGTCGAGCTCGCGAGGCCGAACACCAGGCTGATGGCGAGGCCCTGGAAGATCGGGTCGGCCAGGATGAAGGCCGCGCCGATCATGGCCGCCACCGCCGTCAGGAAAATCGGCTTGAAGCGGATGGCGCCTGCCTCCAGCAAGACCTCCCGCAAGGTCAGGTCACCGCGCGCCTGCAAATGACGGATGAAGTCCACCAGCAGGATGGAGTTGCGCACGATGATGCCCGCCAGCGCGATGAAGCCGATCATCGACGTCGCCGTGAAGGGGGCCGAGAACAGCCAGTGCCCGACCACGATGCCGATGAGCGTCAGCGGCACCGGCACCAGGATCACCAGCGGCAGCTTGAAGCTGCCGAACTGCCCCACCACCAGCAGGTAGATGCCGAGGATGGCGACGGCGAAGGCCGCCCCCATGTCGCGGAAGGTGACGTAGGTGATTTCCCACTCGCCGTCCCACAGCACCGTCACATGGCGCTCGCTCTCCGGCTGGCCGTGGTAGCCGATGACCGGCGCGCCGCCGAGGCCGCTCCAGTCGAGCGCGGCGATCTGGTCCTCCACCGCGAACATGCCGTAGATGGGCGCCTCGAAGTCGCCGGCGAGGTCGGCCATGACCATTTCCGCGTAATGGCCGTCGCGGCGGAAGATGACGTGGCTGGACGGCTCCCGCGTCAGGGTCACCGCGTCGCCCAATTCCACGATGCCGTTGCGGCCGGGCACCGGGGTCGTCAGCAGGCGTTCGTCCGGCGTCAGGCCCGACTGCGGCAGGCGCACGGCGATCTCGATGGGGTTCTGGCCGTGGCCGCGGTGGGAATAGCCGACTGGCACGCCGCCCATGAGCGCGGCCAGGGTGTCGTAGACGGCTTCCTCCTCGACGCCGTGGTATTCCAGCGCCTGCTGGTTGATGGCGATGCGCAGGCGCTCCGCCGGGGTGCCGTAGCTGTCGTCGACGTCGACCACGAAGGGCACGGCGCGGAAGGCCTCCTTCACCTTCTCCGCCGCCGCCCGCCGGGCCTCCGGCGTCGGGCCGTAGACCTCGGCGAGCAGGGTCGAGAGCACCGGCGGGCCGGGCGGCACCTCCACCACCTTGATGCTGGTGCCGGCCGGCGCCGGCAGGCCCTTCAGGCGCTCGCGGACCTCGAGCGCAATGGCGTGGCTGGCGCGGTCGCGCGCGTCCTTGGGCGCCAGATTGACCTGCAGGTCGCCCAGTTCCGGGCTTTCGCGCAGGTAGTAGTGGCGCACCAGGCCGTTGAAGTTGAACGGCGCCGCCGTGCCGGCATAGGCCTGGATGTCGGCCAGTTCCGGCAGGTCCGCCAGGCGCCGGGCGGCGGCCAGCAGCACGCGCTCGGTATCCTCCACCGACGCGCCCTCGGGCAGGTCGACCACCACCTGCAGCTCCGACTTGTTGTCGAAGGGCAGCAGCTTCACCGTCACGTCCTTGGTGTAGAACAGCAGGCAGACGGCCAGCGTCGCCGCCCCCACCGACAGCAGGAACACCTTCGACCGCACCCGCCCGACCAGCAGCGGCGCGGCGATGCGGCGGTAGAAGCGGCCCATGGCGCTGTCGGAGCCCTCGTGCCCATGCGCCTCGGCGATCTGCGCCGCCCGCCCGCCGGCCAGCTTCAGCAGCAGCCAGGGCGTGATGATGACGGCGACGAAGAACGAGAAGATCATGGCCGCCGAGGCATTGGCCGGAATGGGGCTCATGTACGGCCCCATGAGGCCGGAGACGAACATCATCGGCAGCAGGGCGGCGACGATGGTCAGAGTGGCGATGATGGTGGGGTTGCCCACCTCCGCCACGCCCTCGATGGACTTGCGCAGGATGGAGCGGTCGTCCTTCATCTGCCAGTGGCGGACGATGTTCTCCACCACCACGATGGCGTCGTCCACCAGGATGCCGATGGAGAAGATGAGCGCGAACAGGCTGACGCGGTTGATGGTGTAGCCCATCAGCCAGCTGGCGAAGAGCGTGAGCAGGATGGTCGTCGGGATCACCACGGCCACCACCACGCCCTCGCGCCAGCCGATGGTGAAGGTGATGAGGGCGACGATGGAGACCGTGGCGAGGCCCAGGTGGAACAGCAGCTCGTCGGCTTTCTCCAGCGCCGTCTCGCCGTAGTTGCGGGTGACCTCGACGGCGATGCCTTCGGGGATGAGGTCGCCCTTCAGCCCCTCCAGACGCTCGATGACGGCGTCGGCGACGTTCACGGCATTGGCCCCGGCCCGCTTGGCGAGCGCGATGGACACCGCTGGCCGCGCCGACAGACCGCCGGCCTCCGTCTTGCCCAGTTGCCAGACGCGGGCGTCGGTCGGGCGGGCGTCGACCACCACGTCGGCGACGTCCTGCACGTAGACCGGGCGGCCGTCCATGGTGGTGAGCAGCAGTTGCCCGACGTCGGGCACGCCCTGCAGCGTCTGCCCCGCCACCACCGGCAGGGAGAAGCCCGCCTCGCGCACCCGGCCGACGGTGAACGAGCGGTTGGCGTTCTCCACCTTCTCCACCAGGTCCTTCAGGGTGACGCCGTAGAGGGCCAGCTTTTCCGGATCGGGCTCGACGCGGATCTGGTCGGCGCGGCCGCCGACGATGAAGGTGAGGCCGACGTTGTCCACCTTCACCAGTTCGGGCAGCAGGGCGTCGGCGATGTTGTAGAGGTCGTTGTCGCTCCAGCGCGCCACCGCCGGCCCGTCCTCCGCCGACAGGGTCAGGACCACGATCGGCACGTCGTTGATGCCGCGCCCGACGATGAGCGGCTCGGGGATGCCGATGGGAATGCGGGCGATGTTGGCGCGGATGGTCTCGTGCACGCGCAGGATGGCGGCATCCTCGCTGGTGCCGACCTCGAAGCGGGCGGTGACGGTGACGTGGTCGTCCACCGTCTGGGAATAGACGTGCTCGACGTCGTCGATGCCCTTGACGATGTCTTCCAGCGGCTTGGTGACCAGTTCCGCCGCATCCACCGCCTTCAGGCCGTTGGCGCTGACCATGATGTCGACCATGGGCACGCTGATCTGCGGCTCCTCCTCGCGCGGCAACTGGACAAGCGCGACGATGCCGACCACCAGCGACGCCAGCAGCAGCAGCGGCGTCAGGGGCGAGCGGATGAAGGCCTGGGTGATGGACCCCGAAATGCCGAGCTTCATCGCATCACCTGCGCGTCGGGGGCGGCGGGCGGCACCAGCGTGTCACCGGCCCGCACGCCGGACAGGATCTCGACGCCGCCGTCCACGGGCTGGCCCGGCTGCACGACGATCTGCGTCCCGTCGGCGAGGGTGGCGTAGGTCAGGCCCCAGCGGCGCACCAGGTACTCGGGCGGCACCACGAAGGTGCGGCGTGCGCCGGTGGAGACGTAGACCAGCGCCCGCTCGCCGACGAAGAAGTCCCCGAGGCCCGCCACCTGCACGTCGGCCACCACGCGGCCGTTGGTGAGGCGCGGGTAGACCTGGACGATGCGGCCTTCCGTCAGCGCGCCGTCGTGCGCCGCCTTTTCCTCCAGCCCGCGCCGGCCGACCAGCACGCCGTCGCCCTCCGCCAGGAAGCGGGCGTGGCGTTCCGGCAGCTCCATGCGCAGGACGTAGCTGTCGGCGGCGATGACGGCGAGCGTCTCGCCCGGCATCACCACGCTGCCGTCCTGCACCGGCACCGCCAGCACGCGGCCCGGCGCCGGCGCCAGCACCGCGCCCTGGTCGGCCTGTTCGGCGATGACCGAGCGTTCGGCACGCACGGACTCCACGGTGCGCTCCAGCACCTGCGCCTGGGTGCGCGCCTCGTCCAGCCGGGCCTGCGGAATGACGCCCTGGCGGCGCAACTCGTTCGCGCGGTTGAGGTCGGTGCGGGCCTGGGACAGCTGCGCCTGCAGGCTGGCGATGCGGGCGTCGAGGGCGCGCATCTGAAGCGCCAGCTTGTCGTCACCGACGACGGCGATTTTCTGCCCGGCCTCCACCATGTCGCCCTCGTCCACCGTGAGGGCGGCGACGGTGCCGCCGATGCGGGCGCGGGCGGCCAGCTGGTCGATGCTCTCGACGGTCGCGAAGACGGCCTTGCGGTCCTGGATCTGCACGGGCTCGACGGCGAAGGGCGCCCCTTCGGCGGCGGGTGCCGGGGCGGCACTCATCACCGCGACGACGGCGGCCGCGACGGCCGACAGGTGGCGAAATCTCATGGAACGGCCCCCTCTCCAATAGGAATGGCGGGCGCGGAGGGTCCACGCCTCTTTCTCTGTTGCCCAATATATTCGTTTACGCTAATTTAGCAAGCATGGATATGATGGACCTCACCTCCAGTGCCAAGGCCGCCGCCGCCCTGTTGCGGGCGCTGGCCAACGACCGGCGCCTGATGATCCTGTGCGAATTGTCCGCCGGGGAGAAGACGGTGGGCGCGCTGGAGGTGGCCGTCGGCCTGCGCCAATCGGCCCTGTCGCAGCACTTGGCGAAGCTGCGGCGCGAAGGGCTGGTGAGCACGCGGCGCGAGGCCCAACACATCTACTACCAGCTGTCCAGCGCAGCCGCCCTGCAGGTCATCGAAACGCTGGCCGGACTGTACTGCGCCCCGCTGCAGGCCGGGGAACGACAGAGCGGAACCGGTTCGCCCGAAGAAACCGGCCGCCGAGGAAACGACAGGAACAGGAAGGATCGCAAATGACACACGTGGTCATCATGGGCGCGGGCATCGGGGGCATCCCCATGGCCTACGAGATGAAGCAGGAGCTGAAGCACGGCGACCGTGTGACGGTGGTGTCCAACCAGCCGACGTTCCACTTCGTGCCGTCCAACCCCTGGGTGGCGGTGAACTGGCGCAAGCGGCAGGACATCGAAATCGAGCTGGCGCCGCTGCTGGAAAAGAAGGGCATCGGCTTCTCCGCCGCCGGCGTCACTCGCGTCGTGCCGCAGGAAAACCGGCTGGAGCTGGGCGACGGCACCAGCCTCGCCTACGACTACCTGGTCATCGCCACGGGGCCCGAGCTGGCCTTCGACGAGGTGCCGGGCCTCGGCCCCGCTGGCCACACCCAATCCATCTGCCACGTCGACCACGCCGCCCATGCCGCCGAAGCGTGGGAGCGGTTCTGCGCCGACCCCGGCCCGATCGTGGTCGGCGCCGCGCAGGGCGCCAGCTGCTACGGCCCCGCCTACGAGTTCGCCATGATCATGGACACCGACCTGCGCCGCCGCAAGGTGCGCGCCGACGTGCCCATGACCTTCGTCACGGCGGAGCCCTACGTCGGGCACCTCGGCCTCGGCGGTGTCGGCGACAGCAAGGGCATGATCGAAAGCATCCTGCGCAGCCGCCACATCAAGTGGATCTGCAACGCCAAGGTAGAGAAGGTGGAGGACGGCGTCATGCACGTCGTCGAATGCGACGAGGAGGGCGCCGAGAAGAAGCGCCATACCCTGCCCTTCAAGTATTCGATGATGCTGCCCGCCTTCCGCGGCATCGGCGCCGTGCGGGGGATCGAGGGGCTGGTCAACCCACGCGGCTTCGTGCTGGTCGACAAGCACCAGCGCAACCCCACCTTCCGCAACATCTTCGCCGTCGGCGTCTGCGTCGCCATCCCGCCCGTGGAGTCGACGCCGGTGCCCGTCGGCGTGCCGAAGACCGGCTACATGATCGAAAGCATGGTCACGGCGACCGCCCACAACATCGCCGCCCTGATCCACGGCCGGGAACCGGAGCGCGAGGCGACGTGGAACGCCATCTGCCTCGCCGATTTCGGCGACAGCGGCGCCGCCTTCGTCGCCCTGCCGCAGATTCCGCCGCGCAACGTCAACTGGTTCTCCGAAGGCTGGTGGGTGCACCTCGCCAAGATCGCCTTCGAGAAGTACTTCCTGCGCAAGGTGCGCAAGGGAGTGTCCGAACCCGTCTACGAGAAATACGTGCTCCGCACGCTCGGCATCGACAAGCTGAAGGGAAAGCAGATCCCCAAGCCCGAGATGGCGATGCTGGAGCGCGAGGCCAAGTAATCTTTCACCAGGAGCCTTCGTATCATGTCCATCGATCGTGTCGTCATGGCTTTCGCCGGTACCGTCGTCCTCGTCACCGTCGCCGCCGCCCTGTTCGGCGGCCTCACCTGGGCGCTGTGGATCACCGGCTTCGTCGGCCTCAACATGCTGCAGGCCGCCTTCACCGGCTTCTGCCCGCTCGCCATCGTCCTGAAGAAGATGGGCGTGCGCCCCGGCGTCGCCTTCGACTGACCACGACGCACGGCCGGTCGGCGGCGGTCAGGCCCGCGCCTCGGGCAGGGTCTGGCCGCCGTCGACCACCAGCGTCTGGCCGGTGATGTAGCGCGCTTCCCGCGACAGCAGGAACAGCACCGCATGGGCGATGTCCTCCGGCTCCCCCAGGGCGCCGAGCGGCACCGAGGCCGCCATGCGCGCCAGGTAATCGTCGCCGAGATCCTCGAGCCCTTCCGTCGCGATGTTGCCGGGCAGGATCGCGTTCACCGTCACCCCGTCGCCCGCCAGCTCCAGCGCCGCGCTGCGCATGAACCCCAGCATTCCGGCCTTGGTGGCGGCGTAGTGGCTGTCGCCCGGGTTGCCGGTGATCGGCCCGGTGATGGACGACATGAGCACGATGCGCCCCTGGTCGGAGGCACGCAGGTGCGGCAGGCAGCTCTTCACCGTCAGGAACATGCCGCGCAGGTTCACGGCGCTCATGTCGTCCCACTGCTCCACCGTCATGTCGTCGAGGAAGGCGGTCGGGTAGATGCCGGCATTGGCGACCACGGCGTCGATGCCGCCGAACTCGCGCGCCGCATAGTCGGCCATGGCCTGCACGGCCGCCGGGTCGCGCATGTCGGCGGCGAGCGGGCGGGCGGTGCCGCCCTCGGCGATGATGCCGTCGCAGGCTTCGGCGGCGGCATCGGCCGAGCGCGCCACCACCAACACCTTGGCGCCCTGGCGCCCGCAGGCCTGCGCCACGGCGCGGCCGATCCCCTTGCTGGCGCCGGTGACCACGACGCTGCGGCCGGTGAGCGGTGTGAGCATGGCTGCTGCCTCCTTCTGCCTCTGGTGTCTGCCGCGCACCGCCAGCATAGCGGGGCGATCACGTTCCCGTCAGCAACGGCCGGGGCGGTCGCTCCGCCGCCCGGCCGCGCGTTAGGGTGGGCACACCCAAGCCCCGAGTGCCTGTTCAGGAGCCCATCATGCCCCCCATCGTCCGCCACGCCGCCCTCGCCGCCGCCGGGCTGTTCGTCGCCGGCGGCGTCGGCCTCGCCACCCTCGGCTGGATCACCTCCGGCGGGCCGGCGACGGCGGCGGGTGTCATCGTCGAGGGCACCGAGCCGCTCACGCCGGCCAGGATCGCCGACAGCGCCAGCGGCATCGTCACCGGCAATCCGCTGGGCGACGTGACCATCGTCGAGTTCTTCGACTACCAGTGCCCGGTGTGCCGGCAGGTGCATCCTGACGTGAAGGCCCTGGTGGAGGAAGACGGCGGCATCCGGCTGGTCCACAAGCACTGGCCCATCTTCGGCGCCGGCTCTGAACACGCCGCCGAACTGGCCATGGCGGCCCGTTGGCAGAACCGCTACGACCCGGTGCACGAGGCCTTCATGGGCCTGTCGGGCCGCCTGAACCGTGACGGCGTGCGCGCGGCGGCGGCGGAGGCCGGCCTCGACCTCGCCCGCGCCGACGCCGACCTGCAGGCCCGCCGCGCCGAGGTGGACGCCGCCCTGGCGGAGGCGGCGCGCGAGGCCATCCTCATGGGCCTGCAAGGCACGCCGGGCTTCCTGATCGGCAACTACGTGGTGCCCGGCGGGCTCGACAAGGCGGGCCTCGCCGAGCTGGTGGCGGGCGCCCGCGCCGGCAAGGACGCGCTGTAACCTACTGGAACAACAGGTTCTTGAGGGTGTCGCGCAGCACCTTCTCGGGCTTCGGCGCGGCCGGCTGGTCGCCCTGCGCCGGGTCGGCGGGCGCGGCCTCGTCCTTTTGGCCGCCGAGTTCTTCCGTCAGCACCTGCTTCAGGGCGTCGACCGCCTGATCGGGCGTCGGCGCCGGTGAGGCATCGGTACCACGGCCGGCGCCGATCTTCACGTTCGGGCTGTCGAGCGGGCCGGACAGCGCCACCGGCACCACCTCCGGCAGCTTGACGCGGTTGCCGAGCAGGGCCGTCAGGGCGTTCTGCGACAGCCGCACCTCGCCTTCCGCATCCACCGTCCAGGCCGGCAGGGCGGCAGCGCCGTGCAGGCTGCCGGAATAGAGGTTGGAGGCGATGGTCAGCGGGCTCTGCGGCGTGAAGCGCACCACCCCCTGCTCCACCGCGAAGTCGCCGCGCACGTCGACGCCATAGCTGCCGCCGCCGACCACGCCGGCCAATCGGTCGAGCGCCCGCAGCGGCGCCAGCAGAGCGGCCAGCGCCGAGCCGCCGGCCTTCTCCACCCGCCGCATGTCCACCTTCGACAACGCCAGAGCCCCCTGCCCGCCCAGCCCGGCAACCAGGGCGGCCTCGCTGGCGCCGGTGGTGGCGACGGTGGCGCGGAAGTCCATGCGCCCGCGGGCCGCCCGCTCGCCCTGCAAGGCATCCAGGGCCGCGCCGACGTCCATCTGTTGCAGCGCCGTATCCAGGTCGAGGCGCACCGCCCCCTCCGGCGTGCGGGCGACGGTGGCCGACAGGCGCAGCGGCCCGCCGAACAGGGCGCCCGTCAGCTCGGGCACCGCCAGCGCGCCGTCGGCCATGCGGGCGGTGAGCGCGGCGTCGGACAGGCGCCAGCGGTCGTAGAGGATCTGGCCGGCCGTCAGCGACAGATCCAGCGTCACGGCGTCCAGGGCGCCGAGATCGATGGGCTCGCGCGACCACCGCGGCGCCGCCGCCTGGGCGTCCGTCACCGGCAGGCCCGCGGCCGGCTCCACCGTCGGCAACACGAAGGCGGCGGGGACGATGCCGCCCACCAGCCGCTCCACCGCCGCCCGCCGCTCGGCCGGCAGGAAGGCACCGACGGGCAGTGTGTCGGCGGCGAGGCGCGCCACCACCGTCGGCACCGCCTCGCCCGGCGTCACCGTCACCTCGCCCGTCAGCCTGCTCGGCCCGGCGCGCAGGCTCAGGTCCGCCAGGGTGACGCTCTGCGCGCCGCCGGTGAGGCGGCCGGTCAGCGCCAGCGGGCCGAGCCCCTTGCCGCCCTGCGGCTCGTAGGCGATGCCGAGGCGGCGCACGAGGCCGACCAGATCGTCGTGATTGGCGGCGACGGTCAGGTCGACGGCCGGCGTGCCGGTGACGTCCGAGACCGAACCCTCGGCGGTCATGGTGCCGCCGGCGAGGCGGTTGGTGGTCTGCACCTGCAGCGCCGTCAGGTCGCCGGTCAGCGTCGCCGACAGCGCCAGCGGCGCCGCCTGGCGCACGGCCGCCGGCAGGTCGAGGTCGAGCACGCGGGCGAGCGGCGCCGGGTCGTCGCTGCGCAGGGACAGGGTCAGGCCGTCGAAGCGCGGCGCCCCGCCGAAGCCGGACAGGCCGCCGGACACGGCGACGCGCGATCCCGCCAGGTTTTCCACCACCGTCTCGCCGAAGGTGGCCTTGCCCTGCAGCAGGGTGACGTCGAGGCGGGCGTCGCGCACGTCCTCGCCACGCAGCGTCAGCGTCCCGGCGCGCGCCTTGACGTTGGCGTCGAAGGTCTGCAGCACGTCGAGCCCGGCCAGCAGCGGCGGCGGCGCGGCCGGAGCCGTCGGCCCGCTCTGCCCCTCCGGCTGGGCCGGCGCGGGGTCGGCCGCCGGCGGCGACGCATCGCGCGGCAGGTAGGCGTCGACGTTGAGGGCGTCGAGCGACAGCGACAGCCCGAAGGCCGGCCGCTCGGCCAGCGGACGCAGGGCGGCGGCGCCCTGGAAGCGGCTGAGGTCGAGCACGCCCTCCAGGCTCGGCAGGGTCAGGTCCGCGGCGGTGCCCTGCAGGGCGGCGGTGACGGCGAAGCGGCGCAGGCGGTCGGCCGGCACGGCGGCGACGTCGACGCCGAGCCACTCCAGCATCTCGCGCAGGTTGCTCGACTTCAGTTCCACCGTGCCGTCCATGGCGGCGGGCTCGGCGCGGGTGTCCAGGAAGCCGAAGGCGTTGATCTCGGAACTGCCGGGCAGCAGGGCGCGGGCCTCGTTCAGCGTCACCTCACCGTCGGCCAGCGAGGCGCTGACGGCGGCGGAGCGGACGATGCCGCCCTTCCAGGTGACCACGTCGGCGGTCACGTCGATGCTGCCGGCCAGATCGGCGGGCAGCGCCGGCACCAGCGCCTGCGTCGGCGGCGCGGGGTCGCCGGGCACGGCCGGGGCGACGGGCTCGGCGGCGGCCGCCTGGGTGGGCGAAATGTCGGCCGGGGCCGGCGGCGGCGTGGTGGCGGCGGTCTGCACCGGCGCCTCGACGCGGGCCTCGCGCAAAAGGGTGTCGAGGTCGATGCGGGTGAAGGCCAGCGCGGCGTCGAGGCGCGGCGGCGCGGCCAGTGTCAGCGAGGCACCACCCGACCCCTCGGTCTCGCCGAGGCGCAGCGTCATGCCGTCGAGCGCCACCCGGTCGGGCGCGGCTGCCAGCGTACCGGCCAGGCGGAAGGCCCGATCCAGCGGCGGCGCCGGCTCCACCCCCTGCACCGCCGCCAGCGTGCGGGCGAGCGACGGGCTCTCGGCCGTCAGGGTGCCGGTGAAGGCCATGGGACCGTGGTCGCTGCCGATGCCCGCGAGGCGCCCCTGAACGGTGACGGTGCCGCCGGCGTCGGGCACGCCGAGCGTCAGCCCGAGCGGCGTCGACGCGGCCTCCGGCGCGAAGCGGCCGGTGCGCAACTCGGCGGTCACCCGGCTGCCGCGCAGCGTCATGGCGAGGTCGCCGGAGAACGGACCCTGCAGGCTTTCGGCGGCGATGTCGCCCGCGATCTGCTCCACCCGCGTCTCGCTGCCCGCGGCGTCGCGCCAGACGATGCTGCCGTCTTCGATGGTCAGCTTCTCGAGCGCCACCGCGAAGCCGTCGCCCGCCGCACCGCCGGCGCCGTCGCCGGCCGGTGCTTCGCCCGGCGGCGGCGGCATCGGGCCGCCGGTGGCCTCGGACGGGCGGTCGAAGGTCCAGTTGCCGCGGCCGTCGGGCAGCATCTCCAGCACCAGCCGGGGCTCCACGAGGCGCACGGACTCCACCTGGATACGCCCGCCGAGCAACGGCCCGAAGGCGACGCGCACCGCCAGCTCCTGCATGCGCACCATGTGCTCGGCAGAGCCCGCGGGGTCGTTGGCGAAGGTGACGTCGCTCGCCACCAGCGTCGGCGCCGGCAGGATGCTGAGCGACAGGCCGCCGGCGATGTCGAGCTGGCGGCCGGTCTGCGTCCGCACCCACTCGGCCAGGTCACCGCGGTAGCGGTTCCAGTCGATGAACGACGGCGCGATCAGCACCACGGCGAGGATCACGACCAGCAGGGCCGCGACCCCGATCAACACCTTCTTCACGACCAGCCTCCCGGCTTCTCGATTCGTTCCATGCTCCGTGCAGTCTACCGGGCTTCGGCCCGGGCCGAAACCGTAGGAAGCGATGTAGGGAAAAAGAGGGGCGGTCCAACCCGTGGACCGCCCGCAGGGTAATCAAGGAGTCTTAACTGCTCTCTCTGGAGAAGGCCGGCCCGAACAGATTTGGGGCCTCCGGCAAGGCCGGCCTTCGCGCCGGACCGCCGTCCGTGGGCCGAACGGCGGCGCAACGCCGCGGGACCGCGATCCGCCATGGGGCGGCGCGGAAACTCAGGAGCGGCGGGAGAACAGACCGACGCGGCCACCGGCGCGAGGATCGCGCACGCGGCGGCGGCATGGGCATGCCATAGGATGTCGGAAGCCTGCCGGGCGCCCGCCGCGGTTCGCGCGACACAGGCGGCCGGCCGTGCTGCTGGCCATGACGTTCATCCCCCCGTTCGGGATCAGGCGGCCGGACTTGTGTTTTTATGGCGTCCGATCCGCCGCAACCGTTCTAATAAACCCCATTCTTCGTGTGGGGCGAAAGGATCATGCCACGCGGCGCGGGCGCGGACCAGAGAATTCGATCACGCCCATGCACCGCACACACGAAACGGGCCGCCCCCGAAAGGACGGCCCGACCGTTCGCCGCAGGGCGACGGAGCGAGATCAGTCGAACAGCTCGCCGTCGTCCTTGGTCGCTTCGTTGACGGCGTAGCCGCCGGCCGCACCGGCCAGGCCGCCGAGAGCCGCGGCGCCGGCGCTGCCGCCCAGCAGGGCGCCGCCCGCGGCACCGGCGGCGGCGCCGCCGCCCACGTACTTCTCCTGACGGCTCATGCCGTCGCAGGCGGCGAGACCCAGCACGCTGGCGCACACGGCGGTGGCGGCGATGAACTTGCGCATGATGAAACCTCCTCCGATCATCCAGAGGGCCGGGTCGAGCGCCGTGCGGCGACCAGGATCGCCGGCCCGTGTCATGCCAGGAAAACGAGGAGGATGGTCCCGGGGTTCACCGATGGAGGGTCCTGGTCATGGATTGCTCACGCCGCGGTCATCCTCGGGCGGGCGCACCACCTCGGCCGGCGGCAGTTCGTCGACCGGCGTCAGCACCGCCTCCGGCCCGTCCGCGGCTTCCGCCCGCGGGTCCAGTTCGAAGCCCTGCGGCGTGGTCAGCGGCGGCGGCGCGGCGAACCTGCCCTGCACCTCGGCGGGCGGCGGCGGCCGGCGGGTGGCGCGCCACAGGCCGAACAGCACCAGCGTCACATGGACGGCGGCCGTATAGAAGAACAGCAGCCACGCCGGCCGCTCCAGCATCACCCACGACCCGAGCGTCGGCCCGATCACCGCGCCGATGCCGTAGACCAGCAGCAGACCGCCGCTCGCCTGGACGAACTCGCCGGGGTCGAGGAAGTCGTTGGTGTGGGCGATGAGCAGCGAATAGAGCGGCATGGTCAGCGCCCCGAACAGCACCGACACCCCGAGCAGCGCCGGGAAGGAGTCGGTCTGCGCCACCGCCGCCATGGCCGCCCCACCCATGGACGCGAAGGCGGCGACGGTGATGAGCACCGTGCGGCGGTCGAAGCGGTCCGACAGCCAGCCGATGGGGTACTGCGCCACCGCACCGCCCACCAGCAGGGCCGCCATGACGAAGGAGACCTCGGCGATGCCGTGGCCGATGCGCTGCACGAAGACCGGCGTCAGGCCCCAGTAGGCGGAATTGGCCAGCGCCACCAGGAAGATGCCGACGACGCCGAGCGGCGAAGCGCGGTACAGCCGCCCCGGCCGCAGCCGCGCCGCCGCGATGGGCGCCGGCGCCACCGCCCGCGTCACCGCCACCGGCACCAGCGCCAGCGCGATGAGCAGGGCGGCGATGCTGAACAGCTGGAAGCCCTCCGGCGCCGCCGCGTTCAGCAGCAGCAGGCCGCCCGTGGAGGCCGACAGCTCGACCACGCGATAGATGCTGAACAGGCCGCCGCGATTGCGGTTGGTGGCGCGGTCGTTGAGCCAGCTCTCGATCACCGTATAGAGGCCGGCGAAGGCGAAGCCGGCCAGCGCCCGCAGCAGCCACCACACCCACGGCACCACCACCATGGGATAGATGAGCGCCGTGCCCGCCCCGATGGCGGCCAGCGCCGCGAAGGTGCGGATGTGCCCGACGCGGGCCACGAGGTGCGGGTTGACCAGGCACCCGGCGGCGAAGCCGGCGTAGTAACTCGACACCAGCAGGCCGATCTGGGTGGCGTCGAAGCCTTCGAGGTTGGCGCGCACCGTGATGAGCGTCGTCTGCAGGCCGTTGCCGGTGACCATGATGGCGACGGACAGAAGCAGGGCGCCGATGGCGGCGACGGCGGCGACCATGGAGTCTCCCGGGGGTGGTTGCGGTCGAAGGGCTGGCAGACTAACGCGCCCGGTGCCCCGCCGTCACCCCCTGGTTGAGCAGGGTCACCCTACCTGGCGGCGGCAGGAGGCGTGGCGGCCTCGACGGTCAGGACGCCGCCGCGGATGACCGCCCGGGCGGCGTCGCGCACCTCGACGGCCGGTCCGCCGGGTAGTGCCAACGTGCAGACCTCGCACACCCCCTCCATCACCTCGCCGGCCTCGATGGTCAGCTCCACCCGGTCGCCACGGTCGACGATGACGACATCGTGCGGCCGGTCGTCGGCGTTGGTCAGGGTGGTGGCGGCCGCCGCCGGCGCGGCGACGGCGAGCACGATGGCGACGAGGGAAACGGGCAGGATGCGACGCACGGGGAACCTCTCCGACCGACGGGGGCGGCAGTCTGGAGACGGCGGCATGGTTCCGCAAACCGAATTTTTCCGATGCCAATGATCAATATCGCGCATGAACAAGCAATTCTGCCGCATTGCGGCATGCAGGCACAGAGCGGGCTTTGGAGATATGATTTGATGACCTCGAACTCATTGCGGTAAACCATTGGCATCACGCTTGGCTGCCTGCTGCAGTGCAGAGGCGCCGTATCAGGACCGGACCGTCTTTCCCATGGACATCGACCTCGCACGCACCTTCCTCACCATCCTCGACACCGGCAATTTCGGCCGGGCGGCGGAACGGCTGAACGTCACGCAGTCGACCGTGTCGACGCGCATCAAGACGCTGGAGGAGCTGCTCGGCCGGCCCATGTTCATCCGCTCCAAGGCGGGCGTGCAGGTCACCCAGGCGGGCCAGCAGTTCAAGCGCTCGGCCGAGACCATGGTGCGCGCCTGGTATCAGGCCAAGCAGGAAGTGGGCCTGCCCGACAACTTCCAGACCATGATCACCATCGGCGGCCAGTTCACCCTGTGGGACCGGCTGCTGCTGAAGTGGATCCCGTGGATGCGCACCTCCATGCCCGACGTCGCCATCCACGCCGAAGTCGGCCTGTCCGACGGCCTCATGCGCCAGCTGGCCGAAGGGCTGCTCGACATCGGCGTCATGTACACGCCGAGCCACCGCATCGGCCTCGTCACCGAGGAACTGATGGAGGAACAGCTGGTGCTGGTGTCCACCGACACGGTCACCGCCGCGCCCTTCACGCCCGACTACGTGTTCGTCAACTGGGGGCCGGAGTTCGCCATCTCCCACTCCAACGCCTTCCCGACGCTGGACACGCCGCCGCTCTACGTCAGCCACGGGCCGCTCGGGCTGCAGTACATCCTGGAGAACGGCGGCGCCGGCTATTTCCCCATGCGCCTGGTGCGTCGCCATCTGGCGGAAGGCCGGCTGCACATCAAGGAAGACGCCCCGCGGTTCCGCCGCCCGGTCTACATGGTCTATGCCGCCGGCTCCACCGATGCCCGGTTCAAGACCGCCCTGCAGGGCCTGCGCTACGTCGCGGCGCAGGAAAGCGAGGAGTGACGGCGGGCGGGCGCGGCTGCTAGGCTGGCGCCACCGCCCCTTCCCTTCTCCGCAGGACGCCCCACCGTGAAGGACGCCGGCACCGCCCTCCGCTCCGCCGTTCCGGCCGACCTGGACACGCTGGTGCGGCTGGAGGACGCCTGCTTCGAGGGCGACCGCATCAGCCGCCGCAGCTTCCGCCACCTGCTGACCCACGGGCACATGAGCTGCCTGATCGCCGAGGTGGAGGGCCAAGCCGCCGGCTACGCTCTGGTGCTCTATCGCGGCACCACGTCGCTGGCGCGGCTCTACTCCATCGCCGTCGATCCGGCCATGCGCGGCCACGGCCTCGCCCGGCTGCTGCTGAAGGCCGCCGAGGACGCCGCCCGTAGCGAGGGCTGCGCCGTCATGCGGCTGGAGGTGCGGCAGGACAACGCCGGCGCCATCGCGCTCTATCGCGCCGAGGGCTACCGCGAGTTCGCCGTCTACCAGCACTACTACGAGGACCTCGCCGACGCCCTGCGCATGCAGAAGGCGCTGGTGGAGCGCCCGGCGCTGCTCAACGTCGGCGTGCCGTTCTACGCCCAGACCCTGGAATTCACCTGCGGCGCCGCCTGCCTGATGATGGCCATGCAGGCGCTCGACCGCGACCGGCCCGTGTTCGACCGCACGCTGGAAATCCGCCTGTGGCGCGAGGCGACCACCATCTACATGACCTCCGGCCACGGCGGCTGCGGCCCGCACGGGCTGGCGCTGGCCGCCCGCCGGCGCGGCTATGCCGCCACCATCCACGTCTCCGACGGCGGGCCGCTGTTCCTCAACTCGGTGCGGTCGGAGAAGAAGAAGGAGGTGCTGCGCCTCGTCCACCAGGAAATGGTGGCGGAGTGCATAGAGGCGGACGTTCCCATCACCGTCAGGGCGCTCGACGTGGACGAGCTGTGCCGCCGCTACGCCGACGGCGAGATGGTGCTGGTGCTGACCAGCCAGTGGCGCATCCACGGCGAAAAAGTGCCACATTGGGTCATTATATCGGGCGTCGACGGGGACCGGATCTACGCCCACGATCCCGACGTGGACGATGCCGACGGCGCCACCTCCGGCGACTGCATGAGCGTTCCCATCCTGCGGCGGGAATTCGCCCGCGTCGCCCGCTACGGCCGCGATCGCCTGCAGGCCGCCGTGTTCATCCGCAAAATCGGGCAGGAGCCTTCTTCCGGCGCATGACCCACGAGATCATCATCCTCACCGACCGCCGCCCGGACACCTTCGACACCCTGGCCGCCCCGCTGGTGCGCAGCCCGCGCGACTACATCGCCAATGCCGAGACCTACCCCGGCAAGGCGATCCGCGTCATCAACCTGGTGCCCGACTGCTCCTACCTCGGCCTCGGCTACTATGCCTCGCTGCTGGCGGAGGCGCGCGGCCACACCGTCATCCCCTCGGTCGAGACGGTGGTGAGCCTGGAGCGCAAGTCGCTGTGGCAGCTGGCCGTGGAGGAATTCGATGCCGCCCTGAACCGGCGCATGAAGAGCCTGGGCGCGGCGGCGCCCAGTGGCCCGTTCGAGCTGTTCGTCGCCTTCGGCCAGGCCGAGGACGACCGCTTCGAGGCCTGGGGCCGCATGATCTACGACCGCTTCCGCTTCCCGCTGCTGCTGGTCGACGTCGACCGCCGCAAGGACGGCACGTGGCACGTGGCGGACCTGGAAACCATCGGCGCCAAGGACTTGTCGCTGTCGCGCGAGACCGTGTTCCAGGACCAGCTCCGGCGCATGCTCACCACCGAGTGGCGGCCGCCCAAGGCCCGCACGACGCCGCGCTACACCATGGCCATGCTGCACAACCCGGCCGACGCCCTGCCGCCGTCGGACCCGGTGGCGCTCAAGCGCTTCGTCAAGGCGGGCAAGGAACTGGGCATCGCGGTGGAGCTGGTGACCAAGGCGGACCTGCCGCGGCTGGCCGAATACGACGCCCTGTTCATCCGCGAGACCACCAACGTCAACCACCACACCTTCCGCTTCGCCCGCAAGGCCGAGGAGGAAGGCATGCCGGTGATCGACGACAGCCTGTCGATCCTGCGCTGCACCAACAAGGTCTATCTGGCCGAACTGCTGGAGGCGCGGAACATCTCCCGCCCCTATACCCGGGTGCTCGACCGCAAGCGGCTGAAGACCATCGACGCCGAGCTGGAATACCCCATGGTGCTGAAGGTGCCCGACGGGTCGTTCTCGCGCGGCGTGGTGAAGGTGAACGACCGCAAGGAACTGCTGGAGGTCGGCGGCAAGCTGCTGGAGAAGTCCGACCTCATCCTCGCCCAGGCCTTCATGCCGACGGAATACGACTGGCGCGTCGGCGTGCTGAACGGCCAGCCGCTGTATGTCTGCCAGTACCTCATGAGCACGAGCCACTGGCAGATCGTCAACCACAAGGAAGGCGGCGGGTTCGAGCAGGGCGGCTACCGCACCATTCCGGTCGACGAGGCCCCGCCCGAGGTGGTGGCGCTCGGCCTGCGGGCGGCGGGACTGATGGGCAACGGGCTCTACGGCGTCGACATCAAGCAGACGACCGACTACGGCTGCGTGGTCATCGAGGTGAACGACAACCCGAGCATCGAAAGCGACGTCGAGGACCAGGTGCTGGGCATGGACCTCTACCGCGCCGTCATGCGCGAGTTCCTGCGCCGGCTGGAGGCCGCACGGGCCTAATAGATCGCCTGGATGCCCTTGCGGTCGATCAGGTCGAGCAGGCGGCGCACGGGGCCGGACGGCTTCTTGGTGCCGGCTTCCCACTTGTGCACCGTTTCCACGGTGACTCCGAGATGGCGGGCGAACATCTGCTCGTCGTCACCACACGCCTGCCGGATCCGGCGGATGTCGGCCGGTGAGAAGGACCCCGGGATCGGGCGAATGTCGTCGTACTTGGCCATGTCCTGGTCGGAAATGAGGCCGATGTCGTGCAGGTCCTTGGCGGCCTCGTAGACGGCGTCAAGAATCGTACTTCTGGGCATGGTCGATCTCTATCAGCTTGCGTTCTTCAATGGCTTCATCCAAGTCGGCATTGCTCTGTTTCAGCACATGACCGGCATAGAGACGAAGCTTCAGAAGCTCTCGATCGTCGATGTTGTCTTTCTCGCTCTTCGCATAACCGATGACGAAGACGATACGCTCGCCCTGTCGGCACGCCAAGAGCATACGGTAGCCGCCACTCTTGCCCTGCCCGGGTCGTGCGACGCGCTTCTTATACAGACCCCCGCCGAGGTCCGCATCCACCAGACCGGCCTCGATCTCCGCCACGGCCTCCCGCAGGACGCGATCCGAAATGCCTTCGTGCCGCGCCCACCGGGCGAACGGCCTCGTCTTGAAAACCCGCATCGGCGCCGCCCCCTCCTGCGACGCCGTAGAAGATATGGCACCTTGCGCCATCCCGGCAAGGCCATTGCCACCGTCACGCGTCCCGGATCACCGCCGTTTTCCCGTGACCGGCCGCCGCGCCTGGTCTATACCCTGCCGCTCATCGCAACCGAGACAACCAGACGAGACGGAGTCGCGAGACGATGGCCACCATCTTCTCCGAGACCCTGCACAAGGGCTACGGGCAGCACATGGAAGTCGCGGGCGACATGCTGGTCAACCAGCGGTCCGAGTTCCAGCATATCCAGATCTTCGACACCGAGGCCCTCGGCCGCGTCATGACGCTCGACGGCGTCGTGCAGATCACCGAACGCGACGAAGCCTCCTACTCCGAGATGCTGAGCCACCTGCCGATGATCGAGCACGGCGCCGTCAAGCGCGTCATGATCGTCGGCGGCGGCGACGGCGCCATCGCCGAGGAATGCCTCAAGCATCCGGGCGTCGAGGTCGACATGTGCGAGATCGACGGTCAGGTGGTGCAGGCCTGCAAACAGCACTTCGCGCACGTCAACAAGGGCGCCTTCGACGACCCGCGCTTCCACCTGCACATCGAGGACGCCTTCGAGTTCCTGAAGAGCGCCGAGGCGGAAGGCCGCTACGACCTCATCATCGCCGACCGGCCCGACCCCATCGGCCCGGCCCAGGTGCTGTTCGCCACCGAGTTCTACGAGCTGCTGAAGCGCGCCCTGTCGGACCGCGGCATCGCCGTCTTCCAGAACGGCTGCCCGTTCTTCCAGAAGGACGAACTGGCCGAGACCATGAAGCAGCTGCGCGGCGTCTTCCCGCACGCCGGCACCTACCTGACGGTCACGCCGACCTACATCGGCGGCTTCATGACGCTGACCTGGGCGTCGCGCGGCACCGACCTCGGCACCCTGCCGCAGGACGAAGTGGCGCGCCGCATCGACGCCATCGGCCTCGCCACCGATCACTACAACGCCGCCCTCCACAAGGCCGCCTTCGCACTGCCGACCTGGATCGCCCGCCTGGCGGGATGAGGCCGGGTCACGTCCGCCGATCCTGATGCAAGGCTTCAGCGAGACGCCTTCTGGCAACGACTCGCCACCCGTAGAACCTCCGCCTCCTGTCGTCTCCCGACGGCCGGAGGCGGAGGGACGTCTGGTTCTCCCGCAGAATCTCGACCTCGTCGCCCGCCTCCACCACGTGAAGAAGGCGCCAGAAATGGTGCTCGGCGAAGGTGAGGGTGACACGGTGATGCATGAGCGACCTCCCGAAGATCCCCGCCATTTGATCGGGAGACAACGCGGCGGTCAATCCGCTGCAAAGAAATGCCCCGGAGCAGCGTCCGCCGCTCCGGGGCAATGTCTTTCGTCGCAGGGCACCACCCGCCTCAGGCGACCTTGCGGACCTTGTAGGAGTCGAGCCAAGTCACCTTGCCGCCGTCGTCCTCGTGGCGGATTTCCACGAAGCGGTCGGCGTGGAAGCCGTTGAAGCGGGTGCGCAGGGCGTTGGAATAGGCGCCCATGAGGCCGATCTCGATCCAGTCGCCGGTACGGATGTCGGCCGGCATGCGGTGCGGGCCGGGCATGCTGTCCACCGAATCGCAGGTCGGGCCGAACAGCTGGAAGTCGTCCCACTCCTGCCCCACCGGCTCGCCGTGGCGGCGGATCACCGAGATGGGGAAGCATGGCCCCAGGTACTTCAGCTCCGACAGGCTGCCGTAGGTGCCGTCGTTGAGGTAGACCGAGGACCCGCGGCGGAGGTCGACGCGGCAGATCACCGACAGCCCGTCCCACACCAGCGCCCGGCCCGGCTCGCACTGCAGGCGGCAGGTGCCGGGCAGGCCGATGCGCGCGATGCCGGCGCGGATCTCGTCGCAGAAGTCCTCGAAGGCGGGCTCGCTGCCGGTGTACTGGCCGGGGAAGCCGCCACCGACGTCCAGCAGGTCGATGTCGACGCCCGACTGCTTCAGGGTCTCACCCACCAGGTCCATGGCGACGCCGAAGGCGCGCACGTCGACGCACTGCGAGCCGACGTGGAAGGTCAGGCCGACCTTGGCCGCCACCGCCTTGCACTGGCGCAGCAGGCGGGCCGCCTCGTGCACCGGCGCGCCGAACTTGCCCGACAGGTCCATGAGCGCCTGGCCGCGCGGCATTTCCAGCCGCACGGCGAGCGTCAGGTCGCGAGCGCCGCGCGTGACCTCGACGATCTTCGCCAGTTCGTCCTCGTGATCGAGCACGAAGGACCGCACGCCGTGCTTGTAGTAAGCCTCGGCGATGGCGTCGGGCGCCTTGATCGGGTGCATGAAATGACACTCGGCCGCGGGCAGCTGGCTGCGCACGTTGCGGATTTCGACGATGGACGCCGTGTCGAAGTGTCGGATACCGCCCTCGTGGAGGGCCTGCAGCACCGCGGGATGGTCGTTGCACTTCACGGCGTAGAGCACATCGCCGGGAAACGCCTGCACGAACCGCAGCGCCGTCGCCCGGAGCACGTCCGAACGCACGCAATGAATGGGATCGACAGGCTGAAGGACGTCGACGACTTCCGCAGTGCAGCTATACAGCTGGCTCATTTTGACCCCTCCCCAAAACCGGTGACAGTTTCAAAGGATGATCAGAATGCCGCCGCCGCGCGAGCCGCAGTGCTTAGGCAAACATTGATCGACTTGAAAAAATTGGGTTCCGGAACAAGGCGTTATGAAAACACCTCACCCGGAACCCGATTTGTGCGCGGACCTTACACAGGAGCGGGCAGCAGGTCAAGACCCTGCGCGATGGGAGCCCGCAGACGCAGCGCGGCGGCCTTGATGGCGCTCTGCATCTTCTGGAAGGCCCGGTTCTCGATCTGGCGCACGCGCTCGCGCGACACGCCGTAGCGCTTGCCCAGGTCTTCCAGGGTCATGGGGTCGTCGACCAGGCGGCGGGCCTGGATGATTTCCCGCTCGCGGTCGTTGAGCGCCGCGAGACCCTCGCTGATGAGCTGGCGGCCGAGGGTGCGTTCCTCGAACGCCGCGTAGGTGTCTTCCTGGTTCGGGTTGTCGTCGATCAGAAGCTCCATGCGCTCCGTCTCGATCTCGCCCGACACCGGCGCGTTCAGCGAACTGTCGCGCGCCATGAGGCGCCGGTTCATGTTCACCACGTGGTCGCGGCCGACGTTCAGTTCCTCGGCGATGCGGGCGACGTCGGCCGGAGCCATGTCGCTGTCCTCGTAGAGGCCGAGCTGCGCCTTCACCTTGCGGAGGTTGTAGAACAGGCGCTTCTGGACGGCGTCGGAGCCCATCTTCACCAGCGACCACTGGCTCAGCACGTATTCGTTGATGCTGGCCTTGATCCACCACATGGCATAGGTGGCGAGGCGGAAGCCCTTCTCCGGCTCGAACTTCTGCACGGCGCGCAGCAGGCCGAGGTTGCCCTCGCTCACCAGGTCGGGCATGGGCAGGCCGTAGCGGCGGTACTGCGAGGCGATCTTGACCACCAGACGCAGGTGGCTGTTGACCATGCGGTGCGCCGCGGCCTCGTCGCCCTGCATCTTGAAGCGCATGGCGAGGTCGTATTCCTCCTGCGGCTCCAGCACGGGGTAGCGGCGGATGGATTCGACATAGGAGGTGAAGCTCATCTCCGGCGTCAGAACCGGAACGTTCTTCACGGGGACGTCGATCTCGTTGAGTTCCATAGGGACATCTCCCCTTTCGTATTCTTCAGATCCCGCTTTCGCGATGCGTGCGGTGCGGCTGGGCCGGCGCGTCTCGTAAGGCTCTGCGCGCTCAGGCCGCCGCGGTGTGGGCATTCTTCGGTGCACCGGCGGCGATGGCGATCTTCAGCGGCGCCTTGGCCTTGGGCTCTTCCCGCGCCAGGTCGATGCGCAGAAGCCCGTTCTCAAGCCGGGCGCCCGTCACCTTGACGTGCTCGGCGAGATGGAACTTGCGCAGGAAGTCGCGGGACGCGATGCCGCGGTGCAAAGTGATGGCGGCCGGCGCGCCGCCGTCCTCGCCCTTGCCGGAGGCCTTGCGGCCGGCGACGATCAGCATGCCGTCGCGCACTTCCACCAGCAGGTCGTCCGGCTCGAAGCCGGCGACGGCCAGGGTCACGGCGTAGGCGGTCTCGCCGATGGCCTCGATGTCGTAGGGCGGGTAGTTGGTTCCGCCGTCGCGGTGGCGCGCAGCCTCCATCAGGCGCGCGGCGCGGTCGAATCCGACCGTGGAGCGGAACAGAGGGGCAAGGTCTTCAATCATGTCACACATCCTCCTTCAGAGCGATGCCGACCGGCCCGCCGCCCAGGCCCCTTGCCCGATGCGTCGAACGTTTCGGTCGTGCGACCCCGGACCGCTCCCGGCGCGTCCGTCGTCGCGATGGTTCGGAAGATCCGCAAGACGTTTGTCCCGGTCTCTCCCTTGCGAGATCGCGCTGCCCTCCCCAACTCCGCCTCACGATCCCGCCGCCCAGGCTGCGGGTCGTTTCCTCTTCAGGCGCGAGCTGCGGTTCGGCGCAGGCGCGGAGCCGGACCCGCTCTGCGGCATCCGGCAGTGTCACTATATAAGCCTGCCGTCGCCGTCGTCAAGCGGAAAGAGGACTAAAACAGTCTCCTTTTCGGAGGCTGCCATGCCGGCCGCGCAAAGCGGTCGCGAACGAGGCGCACCTCCTTTCCGTTGAACTCTCGGGTCGGATGATGCCAGCCTGGGGAGCGGGGGCCGGGACCGGGTTCCGCCTCGCACCAGGGCTGCCGTCTCCGCCCTTTGGATAAGAACACACCGCCGGCCCCGAGAGTTTCCCGTTCGCATGCGCCAGATCGTCGTCCCCATCATCGCCCTGCTGTTCGGCATCGCCTTCATGATGCTCGGCAACGGCCTCATGGGCACCCTCACCTCCCTGCGCCTGGATCAGGCGGGGTCGTCCGCCACCATCGTCGGCCTGGTCATGGCCGGCTATTTCGGCGGCCTGACCATCGGCGCGCTGTTCGCCGAGCGGGTGATCCGCCGCGTCGGGCACATCCGCACCTTCGCCGCCTTCGCGTCGCTCTATTCGGGGGCGGCACTGGCCCATGCCCTGCTGCTCGATCCGTGGTTCTGGCTGGCGCTGCGCCTCATCGAGGGCTTCACCATGGCCGGCCTGTTCATCTGCGTCGAAAGCTGGCTGAACGCACGCGCCACCAACCAGACGCGCGGACAGGTGCTGTCGGCCTACATGATCACCGTCTACTTCTCGCAGTTCCTCGGCCAGTTCCTGCTGAACGTGCCCGACGAAGCGGGCTTCGTGCTGTTCGTGGTGGTGTCGATCCTGCTGTCGGTGGCGGTGGTTCCGGTGGCCATGACGACGACGCCCGGTCCCGTGCTGCCCGACGTGGTGTCCTTCAGCTTCCGCCGGCTGTGGCAGGTGTCGCCCATGGGCGTGTTCGGCACCTTCACCGGCGGCATCGTGTTCGGCGCTTCCTACGGCCTCGCCCCCGTGTTCACGCAGGGGCTCGGCTATTCGGTGCCGCAGACGGCCATCTTCGTGTCGGCGACCATCCTCGGCGGCCTCATCATCCAGTACCCCATCGGCAAGTTGTCGGACCTGCTGGATCGCCGCATGGTGCTGGCGGGCCTCTACGTCGCCTTGGTGGCGACGTCGCTGCTGGTGATCGGCGCCAGCTTCCTCGGCTTCTGGTGGGTGATGGCGGCGGCGCTGCTGTTCGGCGGCATCTCCTTCACCATCTATCCCATGGCCGTCGCCCATGCGAACGACCACCTGCAGCCCAGCGAACTGGTGGCGGCGAGCGGCGGCCTGATCCTGTCCTATTCAATCGGCGCCACCATCGGCCCCATCGTCGTGTCGCCCATCATGGACGCCGGCGGCCCCATGGCGCTGTTCGCCTGCCTGGTGGTGGTCGGCAGCGGCGCCACCGCCTTCGCCGCCTGGCGCCTGCGCGCCCGCCCCTCGGTGCCCATGGAAGAGCAGGCGCCCTTCCGGGTGGCTGCCCGCACCTCGCCCGTCGCGGCCGTGCTCGACCCGCGCGGCGAGGAGGATGCGCAGATGTCCTTCGACTTCTCGGCCGCCCCCACCACGGCCGGCGAGCCCCTGCGGGAGGCGGCGGAGTAGTCCGCCCCTCGCCGCCTAAACCAGCGGCGGCACCCGCATGGTCTCCGGCACCGGCAGCCCCATGAGCCGCAGCACCGTCGGCGCCACCGCCCGCTGGTCGGCCTCGACGTCCGGCGGCACCACCAGCGGCGGGCCGCCGGCGAGGTAGAAGGGAACCCGCGTCACCGCCGGGTAATCGCCGCCGTGGCGGCCTTCGGCGTCCATGCCGTGGTCGCTGGTGACGATCACCGCATAGCCGCGGTCGAGCCAGCCGGGAACGTGGTGGCTCAGCAGCTCGTCGCAGCCTCCCACCCTGTCCCGGTACTGCCGGCTTTCGCCGCCGTGGGCGTGGCCGGTATGGTCGATGCCCATGGGGTGGACCAGCAGGTAGTCGGGCGCCCGCCGCCGCACCAGCATCTCCGCCTGATGGAAGACCTCGCCGTCGGGGATGTCGCAATCCAGGTAGAAGCGGCCGTGGCGGATGGCGCGGTCGCCATCGTCCACCTCGCGGTGGTCGGCGGGGTCATAGGGGATGGCGCCGTTGTACAGTTCGGCGAACCAGGCGAAGGCCGCCGCCGCCGTCACCCGTCCCGCCGCCGCCGCTTCCGAGAACACGCTGGGGTGCCGGCTCGGCGCCACCACGGTATTGCCGGTGATGCCGTGTTCGGCCGGAGCGAGGCCCGTGTGGATGGTGTGGTAAAGGGACCGCGACACGCTCGGCAGGCCGCAGCGCAGGGTGCGGCGCCCCGCCTGCCCTGCCGCCACGAGGCCTTCCATGAAGCCGAGGTGCAGCCGGGCGGTGTCGTCGCGCAGGCCGTCGAGCAGCACGAGAACGATCTTGCCTTCCGTCACGTCACCTCCGCTATCCGGGAGGAAGAACAACACCAGGGAGGTTCCGCCATGTCCAGCACCGTTGCCGTTCCCCCCGCCGGAGCCACACCCGCTGCCGCTCCGCTGCAGCCGCGCGACCCCGAGTGGCGTGCCCGCGTCGAGCGCAGCTTCGGCCTGCAGGGCGCCATGCGCACCATCGGCGCCCGCATCGTGCTGCTGGAGCCCGGCCTGTGCGAACTGGCCCTGCCCTATGCCGAGGCGGTGGCCCAGCAGCAGGGCTTCTTCCACGGCGGCATCATCGGCACGCTGGGCGACTCCGCGGGCGGCTATGCCGGATACTCCATGATGAGCGCCGACTCGGAAGTCCTGACGACGGAATACAAGCTCAACCTGCTCAGCCCCGCCGTCGGCCAGTGGCTGGTGGCGCGCGGCGAGGTCGTCAAGCCCGGCCGCACCCTCACCGTCACCCGCGTCGACGTGTTCGTCGCCGAGGCCCCGCAGGAGGCGCCGCGCAAGCTCTGCGCCACCCTGCTGCAGACGCTGATCCGCGTCGACAAGCCGGCCGGGATGTAAAGTCAGGCGTCCTCGGTAACCGCTTCCGCCTCACCGGCCAGCAGACGCGCCTTGCGCTCCGGCCCCCAGCGGTAGCCGCCGGTGCCGCCGGCGGCCGGCACCACGCGATGGCACGGCACGGCGAGGGCGACGGGATTGCTCGCCACCGCCCGCGCCACCGCCCGCTGCGCCGTCGGCTTGCCGATGCGGCACGCGAGGTCGCGGTAGGTGATGGTGGCGCCGGGCGGGATCTCGCGCAACGCCTCCCACACGCGGCGCTGAAAGGCGGTGCCGCGGACGTCCACCGGCAGGCGCGGCCACGGCCGTTCCCCCGCCACATAGGCCGCCAGCGCCGCCGCCCAGTCCTGCACCGCCGCCTCGGCCTCCACCACTTCGGCCGCCGGGAACTCGGCCGCTAGATCGGCCCGCAGCGCCCCGGCGTCGTCGCCGAGCCGCACGGCGCACAGGCCCGTCTCCGTCCCCGCCACCAGCAGCGCGCCCAGGGGTGTCGGCACCACCACCACCCCGATGCGCTCCCCGGCGCCGCCGCGAGCATAGGCGCCCGGTGTCATGCCGAGGTGGGCGCCGCTGCGCTCGTAGACCCGACTGGCGGAGCCGAAGCCGGCGCCGTAGGTAGCTTCGGCGATGCTCTCGCCGGCGCGCAGGCGGTCGCGCAGGGCGGTGAGGCGCAGCGACTCCACGAACTGCGCCGGCGTACAGCCGAGCACCGCCCGGAACCGCCGGTGCAGCGTGGTGTCCGACAGGCCCTGCCCGGCCGCCACGGCGGCGACGGACAGATCGGCCGCCTCCACCCCTTCGGCGACGGCAGCGGCCAGGCGGCGGCAGACCGCCACCACGTCGGCGGCGGCCGGATCGCCCGCCGCCCGCGGCCGGCAGCGCAGGCAGGCGCGGAACCCGGCGGCTTCCGCCTCTTCGCAGGTGCCGAAGAACCGCACACGGTCCGGACGAGGCCGGCGGCTGGGGCAGCTGGGACGGCAGTAGATTCCCGTCGTGGAGACGCCGTACCAGAAAATTCCGTCGAATCTGTTGTTGCGCTGCAACACGGCAGACCAAAAATGAGGGGGGAGAGCCCCGATGTGGGCGTCCGACGGGAACGGAGGCGCGGCCATGGCGGTTGTCCCTGAGTCGTGGTGCGGTTGCAGCATGATCGTATCGCGGTGCGCAAACCGGCGGCCATCCGGTTCCTGGCGTCGAAGCAAAGGCGTCGCGGAACCGACACGCCACCTTCACTTGTCTCTTGTCAACGGCCCGGCGAGGATCGACGCATGAAATCCCACGATGCCGTTCAGGCCCTGTCCGCCCTGGCCTATGGCGCCAGGATGGACATCTTCCGCATTCTCGTGGAAGCGGGCGAGGACGGAATGCCGGCGGGGCACATCGCCGAACAGTGCGGCATGTCCGCCTCGACGCTGTCGTTCCACCTGAACCAGTTGAAGGCGGCGGGGCTGGTTTCCCACCGGCGCCTCGGACGATCGCTCATCTACAGCGCCAACCGCGCCCTGATGGACACCCTGATCGGCTACCTGGGGGAGACCTTTCACAGCGGGCCGGCCGGCGTCGCCAACCAGACGACGCCCGCCGCCCACGCAGGGACAGGAAGCATGAGCGACGCCGTCTACAACGTGCTGTTCATCGGGGCCGCCAACAGCGGTCGCAGCATCATGGCCGAGGCCATCCTGAACCGCGAAGGCCGCGGCCGCTTCCGCGGCTTCAGCGCCGGCGTCGGGCCGAGCGGCGAGGTCAGCGGCGTCGCCCAGAGCCTGCTGCACCGCATGAACTACCCCACCAGCGCCCTGCGATCCAAGCCCCTGGCCGAGTTCCGCGCCGAGGGCGCGCCGCTCATGCACTTCGCCTTCACCGTGGCAGACCTGCCCGAGACCGCCGCCCTGGGGGCGCTGCCGGGCCAGCCGCTGCGCGCCGACTGGAGCGTGCCCGACCCGCTCACCTTCGTCGGCACGGAAGCGGAGATCGGCGCGTTCTACCACGACGTCTTCCGCATGCTGCACAACCGGATCACGGTATTCACCGCCCTGCCCTTCCGCTCGCTCGACCGCCTGAGCCTGCAGCGGCGCCTGGACGCCATCGGGCGGGAACCGGCGGCGGCCGGCGTGGCCTGATACGAACGATATGGCCCTGGATGTGGCGGTGGCGCCATGGCAGCGTGAGGACGGACCGACCCTGGAGACCGCCGTCATGCCCATCACTGAAGCCGGCCCCGCCGACCTGACGGCCGTCACCGCCCTGCTGACGGCGGCCGGCCTGCCCGCCGACGACATCGCCGCCGCGGGCGTCCGCCTGTGGGTGAGCCGGGGCGCCGACGGAACCGTCGACGGCTGCGCCGGGCTCGAACGCTGCGGGACGGCCGGGCTCTTGCGCTCCGTCGCCGTCGCTCCCCACCGCCGCGGCGGCGGGCTGGGCGGACGACTGGTGGCGACGGTGGAGACGGCGGCACAGGCGAGCGGCTTGAGCCGGCTCTACCTTCTGACCACCGGCGACGCCGCGCTGTTCCTGCACCACGGCTACGCCCCCTGCGAGCGCGCCGCCGCGCCGGAGGGCATCCGCGCCACGCGGCAGTTCAGCGGGCTGTGCCCCGCCGCCGCACGATTGCTGTGGAAGCCGCTGACGGTCGCGACTGTTCAATCCTGACCGAAGGATCAACCAAGGGATACGGCGCCTATTCCAATTAACCCTCGCGCCGGCATGGTAATGCAGACACAGTGTTCCCATGAAAAAAACATAAGAGGGGCCTAGAGGAATGCAGGACGAGCGCAAGACAGTCGTCGTTGTCGAAGACAACGCTTTGAACATGAAGTTGTTCGAGCAGATCCTGCAGCAGGGCGGCTTCACCGCCATTCCGAGCTTGGACGGCCACGGCCTCGTCGAGTTGGTGCGGGGCGCGCGACCGACCTGCATCCTGATGGACATCCAGTTGCCGCACGTGTCCGGCTTCGATCTGATGAAGCAGGTGAAGGGCGAGGCGGACCTGCGCGAGACGCCCATCGTGGCGGTGACTGCCTATGCTCCCGGCCACGAGCGCAACCGCTTCCTGGACGCCGGCTTCGACGCCTTCCTGCCGAAGCCCATCTCGGTGCGCGTGCTGCTGTCGACGGTGGGGCAGTTCAGCGGCGGTGCCGTGCCGGCCTGACCGGCGGTTGATGCCCCCCCCCCGGCACAGCGCCACGCCCGGCGCGGCGACCGGGCATGACGAGTTATTGAGGTCACGGCATAATCGTCATGGCCGGACGTGATCCGGCCAGCCACGGCGCCCCCAGCGTCCGCCGTCACTCCGTCGTGTCGGGGGCCATGTCTCCGTCGCCGGCCGCTTTGGCACCAGCGGGTTTCCCACACGCCGAAGGGCCGCCCCCCGGAGAGAGAGCGGCCCCTGCGTAGGTTTGCCGAGATGGCGGTGGTGCGTCAGTCCGGCTGATGCACCGGAGCCTGCGGGTCGATGGGCTGGCGGTTGCCCTCGCCGCCGACGCGGGCGATGCCGTCCACCTGCGCCGCGAACAGCTCCGGGTAGGCGTGCCGCTGGGTGACGATCACCGTCGTCGTGTTGCGGCCGGTCTTGCCGACCAGCAGGTCGGGGCCGGACACCTGACGCGAGGCCCGCACGTCGCCGGCATCGACGTCGGCGCCCATGGCCTGGTGCATCTGGCGCACCTGCGGGCTCATGCCGGCGGCACCGGAGCCGTCCATGGGCATGGCGCCCTGCGACGCCTGGCCCTGCATGTGCTGCTGGCGCATCTGCTGCATCTGCTCGGGCGTCATACCCTGCATGTGCTGCTGCTGCATCTGCTGCGGCGTCATGTCGGTGCCGATCGCGCCGCGCTGCATGTCGTCGGCGAGGGCCGGCGCGGCGGCCGTGGCGGCCAGGGCGGCGCCGGCGAGAAGGGTGCGAAGGCGCATGGTCTCCTCCTGTGGGACACGAAAAGGTCTGTGTCCTAGAGACGCACAAGCGCCCCGGCGGTTGCCGAGCGCATGAGGTGCCGCCGATGGAGGGCCGGTCAGCCGCCGACGCCGGCCGCCGGCAGCCGCGCCGCGGGCGCCGCCCGTTCCCGCAGGAAGCGTTCGAAGGCCTCGGCCGGCACGGGGCGGGAGATCCAGTAGCCTTGCAGCATGTCGCAGCCCATGGCGCGCAGGGCGGCGGCGTGTTCGGCCGTCTCCACCCCTTCGGCCACCGTCGAGAAGCCCAGGTTGCGGGCCAGCGTGATGATGGTGGAACAGATGGCCGCGTCCTTGCCCGACGACGCCAGCAGGTCGCGCACGAAGGTCTGGTCGATCTTCAGGGTGTCGATGGGGAAGGTCTTCAGGTAGTTGAGCGACGAATAGCCGGTGCCGAAGTCGTCCACCGACACGCTCACGCCCATGGCCTTGATGGCCTCGAGCGTCGCCACCACGCGCTCCACGTCGCCCGACATCACCGTCTCGGTGATCTCGAGGTCGAGGCACTGCGGCGGCAGCCCGGTCTCCTCCAGGGTCTGCGCCACCGTCGCCAGCAAGCCCTGGTCGCCGAACTGGCGCGGCGACACGTTCACCGAAATGGAGGCCGGGGCGATTCCTTGCGCCCGCCACTGCACCATGAGGCGGCAGGCCTCGCGCAGGATCCACCGGCCCATGGGCATGATGAGCCCGCTTTCCTCGGCCAGCGGGATGAACTGCATGGGGCTGACGAGGCCGAGCTGCGGGTGCTGCCAGCGGATCAGCGCCTCCGCCCCCACCACCGCCTGGGTGGCGGCGTCGACCTTGGGCTGCAGGTGCAGCTCGAACTCGTTGCGCGCCACGGCGACGCGCAGGTCGTTCTCCATGGTCAGCACGGCGAGCGAGCGCTGCGCCATGTGCGGCTCGAAGGCGGCGTAACGCCGCTCTCCGCCGCGCTTGGCGTGGTACATGGCGACGTCGGCGTGGCGGATGAGCGCCGCCGCGTCGTCGCCGTCCTGCGGCCAGTAGGTGATGCCGATGGACGGCACGCAGAACAGCTCGCGCCCGACGATGGAGAAGGGCTCCGACATGCTGTAGAGCACCTTCTCGGCGATGTAGCTGCCGATGTTGCCCTCCCCGCAGTCGGGCAGCACGATGAGGAACTCGTCGCCGCCCAGGCGCCCGACGGCGTCCGACATGCGCACGCAGTGCCGCAGGCGGCGCGCCGTCAGCTTCAGCAGCTCGTCGCCGGCGGCGTGACCGTAGCTGTCGTTGACGTACTTGAAGCGGTCGAGGTCGAGGAACAGCACGCAGACCCGCGTCCCCGTCCGCCGCGCCCGCAGGATCGCCTGTTCCAGACGGTCGGTGATGAGGTGGCGGTTGGGCAGGCGCGTCAGCTGGTCGTAGTTGGCCTGGAAGCGGATGCGCTCCTCGTCGCCCTTGCGCCGGGTGATGTCGGTCGCCGCCGCCACGTAGCGCAGGATGGCGCCCCGCTCGTCGCGCACCGTGGTCACCGACAGGTCCATGAGGAAGGGGCGGTCGTCCTTGCGCTCGGCCCATACCTCGCCGCGCCACAGGCCCTGCTCGGCGGCGGCGGACCACATCTCGCGCTCCAGGTTCTTCTCGTGAAAGCCGGGGGCGAGCAGATGCGCCGGCCGCCCCACCAGGTCCTCGGCGGCGTAGCCGGTCATGGCGGTGAAGGCCGGGTTGACGGCGCGCACCACCTGGGCGTCGTCGATGAGCAGGATGCCTTCCGCGACGCTCTCGAACACTTTGGCGAGCATGCGGATCTCTTCCTCCGCCTGCTTGCGCGCCGTGATGTCCTCCACCGTGCCTTCGTAGTACATGAGGCGGCCGTGGTCGTCGCGCACGCAGCGGGCGTTCTCGGTGATCCAGATCACCTCGCCGTCCTTGCGGCGGATCTGCGCCTCGAACTCGCGCACCATGCCGGCGCGCTCCATGAGCGCCTTGAAGCGGTCGCGCGCCTGCGGGTCGACGTAGAGCTGGCCGGCGATGTCGGTCAGGCCGTCCATCAGCTCGCGCGGGCCGTCGTAACCGTAGATGCGCGCCAGCGCCGGGTTGACCTGGATGTAGCCGCCCTGCGCGGTCGACTGGTAGATGCCCTCGACGGCGTTCTCGAAGATGCCGCGCCAGCGCCGTTCGGCCTCGCGCAGGGCCTGTTCCACCGCCTGCTGTTCGGAAATGTCGGTCAGCAGGGCGCAGGCGTGGGTGTCCGACAGGCGGCGGACGTGCAGCGTCAGGGTGCGGCCGGCGAGCGCGAAGGCCAGGATGCGGTCGTCGCGGTCATGGGCGAGGGCGTCGGCCGTCAGGTCCAGGTCGTCGCCCAACAGCTCGTCCAGCGACCCGCCGAGCAGCCGAATGACCGGGCGCCCCGCCAGAGTGGCGAAGGCGGCATTGGCGAACACGATGCGCCCCTGCGCCAGCACCGCCACGCCGTCGGGCAGGTGGTCCAGCAGAGAACGCGTGATGCGGGCCGGCAGGGGGTGCCGGTCGGCGGTGGCGTCGAGCATTCTGCACAGCGTCTCGTCAATGGCCGCTCGGGCATGGCGGCTTGCCCACAGAATAGGCGTCGCAATTGTGCCATGCAACAAAAGGCTTTGGTCGGCTGCACCGAAAGGGGTAAGCCCCGCCGCACGATTCGCCCAAGCAAAAGCCCCCGCCGCGGGTGGCGGCGGGGGCTTTTGCAGCAGAATCGGGTCAGTAGCCGACGGCGCTCAGGTAGAGGTCGAGCAGTTCTTCCTGCTCGGCGCGCTCGTGCGGCTCCATCTTCCGGATGCGGATGATCTGGCGCATGATCTTGGTGTCGAAGCCCGACGACTTCGCTTCCGCGTAGACATCCTTGATGTCGGAAGCGATGTTGGCCTTCTCCTCCTCCAGGCGCTCGATGCGCTCGATGAAGGAGCGAAGCTGGTCGGCGGCGATGCCGCCGACGTCGTTGCTGCTGGCCTGCGCGGCGCTCTCGTCGGCCATGGCGTGGCAATCCTCGTTGTGTGGCAATGGGTTGAGCGGCACCGACTCGGGTTGCGGCGCCGGACCGAGGCGCGAAGATAGCCGAGCCGCCGAGCCCCATCAAGGGACGATGCCGGGACCGCGATGCCCCCTTTGGCCTCCGCGGCGTGATCGCGTATAACGGAGCCCATGGAGCCCGCTGCACCCACGCCTGGAACCCCGCCCTCCTCGCCCCTCGAGCGCCTGACGGTGCTGCTGGTGGAGGACAACCTCTATATCCGCGACATTCTGGCGCAGACGCTGCGGAGCCTCGGCTTCCGCAAGATCGCGCTGGCGCGCAACGGCGAGGAAGCGGTCGGCGTCCTGCGCCGCCGCGGGGCGCTGGCCTCCGGCGGGCAGGCGGTGCTGGCCGTCGACCTGGTGATCTCCGACATGGTCATGCGGCCGGTCAACGGCCTGATGCTGCTGAAGTGGGTGCGCCAGCGCAAGGAGAGCCCCAACCGCTTCATGCCCTTCATCATGCTGTCGGGTGCCGCCGACCGCGAGTTCGTGGAAGCGGCGCGCGACCTGGGCGCCGACGAGTTCCTCGCCAAGCCGTTCTCGGTCACCGCCGTCTACGAGCGCCTGCGCTGGGTGATAGACCACCCGCGGCCCTTCGTCTGCACGCGCGACTACTTCGGCCCCGACCGCCGCCGCCACCGCGGCGCACCGCCCGCCGACACCGGCGAGCGCCGCCGCGAGGGCGAGGAGCACGCCACCGTCGTCTACAGCGGCGACACCATCGTGCGGCCGAAGCAGGCGGGCGACGTGTGGCTGTTCAAGCTGCCGAACCTGATGCGCCAGAAGATGGGACTCGCCGACCCGGGCGAGGACTTCGCGCTGCCCAAGGGCCTGCTGGACGAGGCGGAAGCGACGCTGGAACGCCACGCCGCCGACTTCCACGACTGGGCCGGGGAATACCTGAAGCGGCTGGCCGATGCGGTGGAGGGCGCGCGACTCGTGCCCGGCCTGCGCCACCGCGACTTCGAGGCCATCAACGCCACGGCCCACGAACTGCGCGGCGAAGGGGGGACCTTCGGCTATCCGCTCATCACCCTGTTCGCCAAGAGCCTCTACGAGGCCACCGGCCAGGGCAGCCGGCAGGACGACGCGGCGCTGGAAGTGGTGAAGGCGCACATCGACGCCATGCGCGCCGTCATCCGCGACCGCATCTCCGGCGACGGCGGCGAGACGGGCCGCGAACTCTACCGCACCCTGCAGCAGGCCATCGAACGCTGGCGGCCGGACCTGAAGAAGGCGGAGCCGGCCGCCCCGCCGCCGCCGGCGGCGGCGACGACGGCGGGCAAGGCCTGATCCGCCGCTGCGGGACGGCGAGCTACTTCTTCGCGATCACCCAGACGGCGTGGATGATGCCCGGGATGTAGCCGAGGATGGTCAGGATCACGTTGATCCAGAAGTGCTTGCCGAGCCCGACCTCCAGGAACACGCCGAGCGGCGGCAGGATGATCGCCAGGATGATGCGGAAGACGTCGCCCGCCATGCTGTCGCCGGTACCGCGGTGACCATCGGCCATGTCTGTTCCTCCGTTGCGGGTTTCGCTGTGTCGTGTCCTCACAACGGGCGACGGGGCCCGCCTGTTCGCCGCGCCCGAGTCGGACGTGGTGACGCAGGCGGGCGGGACCCGCGGCGTCAGCGGCGCAGGTCGATCTCGACGCCCGGCTCGCCGGAGAACTCCACCAGGACGTCCTCGTCGCGCACGATGTACTGGCAAGCCAGGCGGTAAGCCGGCGGCACGTCGTTGGTCTCGGCCTCGTAGAGCGCGTCCTTCGACAGCTTGCCGTTGACCGACAGGGTGAGCTTCTCCTTCTCGGTCAGGCCGACGGCCATGGGCTTCTTGTCGCCGAGCGGCGTCACCTTGATGAGGCAGGCGCCGCATTCGCCGTCCTGGCACTGGAAGGGAATGGGAATCTCGTGGCGCTTGGCCAGCGCCAGGATGGTGGAGGTGTCGCCGGCCACCGCATAGACCGTGCAGTCGCGGGGCATGCCGGGGCCGGAAAAGGTGACGTTCGCCATGGGTGTCAGTCCTTCTTGCGCTCGATGAGCCGCGTTGGAAGATGCCGCACCTGGGGGGAACGCCGTCATATGCTCATATTTTAGGCGCAGGTTCGGTAGGGACTATTATTTCATCACGGAACAGGTTATCAAGGTTTTCATCATGACGGAGCTGTGACGGCTCGGCGCACAGGCCCCCAGGCCCGACCGGCAGGCACCGCCCCACCATGAGGAGAGCGAATCCGATGGCTCACGTGATCTTCTTCGGCAAGGCCGATTGCCCCGCCAACGCCAAGCAGCGCCGCCAGTTGGAGGCGGCCGGGCATACCCTGGACGTCCGCGATCTCGCCGCCGAGCCGTGGACGCCCGAGAGCCTGATGGCCTTTTTCCAGGGCCGTCCGGTCGCGACGTGGCTGAACAAGCTGCACCCCAAGGTGCGCACCAACGCGATCGACCCCGACGCCCAGACGCCGGACAAGGCCATCGCGCTCATGCTGGCCGACCCCGATCTCATCCGCCGCCCGTTGTTGCAGGTGGGCGAGCAGAAGCGCTTCGGCTACGACCCGGTCGCCATCGAGGCGTGGATCGGCCTGCGGCCCAAGGCCGACGGCATAACCTGCGACGAAAAGCACGCGGCCGGCCGCTGCGACCACGGCCACCAGCACTTCCCGCAGGCGGCCAGCGCCTGAGGACGGTCACCGTCACCGCACGACGTCCGGGGAGGAGCGGCCCACGCCCCTTCCCGCACGCCGCGCCACGGCCCGCGGCTATTCGGCCGCCTGGCTGTAGGCGCCCCAGCGCGCACGCCACTGGCGGCGTTGCCGCTCGTGGTGGGCGGTGAGCAGCGGACTGGCGATCAGGTAGACGACGCCCAGCATCACCAGCGAAACCCAGGGGTTGGCGTCCTCGACGCCGAACAGCATCAGCTCGAGCGTCAGTTCGAACGCCGCTGCCGCCAGGGCGAAGACGAGCGCCTTCAACGCCGGCGGAGCACCCAGGTCCGGTTCAGGAATGGGCGGCAGGGACTGAGGCATGGCGCACCTCGCATGTCGGGTATTCCCAAGGTTTAACGCTTGGGTCCCGGCGAGGCTGCTTCAACTGCCCGTACGGGTGGGACCGTCGGGATTCTGCCCTTCCGCGAGCATTTTCCGCCGCCGCCGCAGCCATGTTTCATAGGCGAAATAGCCGGCGCCGAGCCCGAAAGCGAGCCCGAGGGACCGCCACGGTTCCGGCTCGGCACCGCCCAGGGTCAACTCCAGCGACAGCGAGACGGCGCCGGCGATCAGCCCGATCACCACGGCCTTCAGGATCGGCGGCGGGCCGTAGCTGCTGGGCGGCGGAGTCGGGCCGGTCGGCGGCGGGGTGGCGGTCACGGGCGCGTCCTCAGCAGAACTCTTCCACCCAGGCGATGCGCAGGATGTTGGTGGTGCCCGGCGTGCCGAAGGGGACGCCGGCGGTGATGACCAGACGCTCGCCGACCTTGGCGATGTCCTGGTCGAGGGCGATGCGGCAGGCCTTTTCCACCATCTCGCCGAAGCTGGTCAGTTCCGTCGTCACCGTGTTGTGGGTGCCCCAGGCGAGCACCAGCCGGCGCGCCACGCGGCGGTCGGCGGTCAGGCAGACGATGGGCACCAGCGGCCGCTCGCGGGCGGCGCGCAGGGTGGTGGAGCCCGACGAGGTGAAGGTGACCACGGCGGCGGCGCGCAAGGTCAGCGCCACCTGGCGGGCGGCGGCCGAAATGGCGTCGGCGGCGGTGTTTTCCGGCGCCTCGCGGCTCGCCTCCATGATCATGCGGTAGGTGTCGTCTTTCTCCACCCGCTGGATGATCTTGTCCATCATGGACACGGCTTCGATGGGATAGGCACCGGCGGCGCTTTCCGCCGACAGCATCACCGCGTCGGCGCCGTCGTAGATGGCGGTCGCCACGTCGGAGGCCTCGGCGCGGGTCGGCGCCGGGTTCTGCACCATGCTCTCGAGCATCTGCGTCGCCACCACCACGGGCTTGCCGACGTGGCGGCAGGCCTGGACGATGCGCTTCTGCAGGATCGGCACGTTCTCCGGCGGGCTTTCGACGCCGAGGTCGCCGCGCGCCACCATGACGGCGTCCGACAGCTCGATGATCTCGGTCAGCTTGTCGATGGCCGAGGGCTTTTCCAGCTTGGAGATGACGGCGGCGCGGCCGGCGATGAGCTTGCGCGCCTCGGCCACGTCCTCGGGCCGCTGCACGAAGGACAGCGCCACCCAGTCGACGCCCAGGTCGAGGCCGAACTGCAGGTCGCGGCGGTCCTTGTCGGTCAGGGCGGAGATGGGCAGCACCACGTCGGGCACGTTCAAGCCCTTGCGGTCCGACAGCATGCCGCCGGTCAGCACCGCCGTCTCGGCGAAGTCGGGGCCGTGGCTTTCGACGCGCAGACGGATCTTGCCGTCGTCGAGCAGCAGTTCCGTGCCCGCGGTCAGGGCGGAATAGACCTCGGGGTGCAGCAGGGGCGCGCGGGCCTCGGTGCCCGGCGTCTCGTCCATGTCCAGGCGCAGCTTGTTGCCGGCCTTGAGCAGGACCTTGCCGTCCGCGAACTTTCCGACGCGCAGCTTCGGACCCTGCAGGTCCATGAGGATGGCGATGGGCCGGTCGAGCTTCTGCTCGATGGCGCGCACGATGTCGTAGCGCTCGCGATGGTCCTCGTGGGAGCCATGGCTGAAGTTGAAGCGGAAGACGTCCGCGCCGGCAAGGCACAGGGCTTCGATGGTGGCGGCGGTGGAACTGGCGGGCCCCAGCGTCGCGATGATCTTCGCGTTGCGATAGCGTCTCATGGTGGCCTGAGCATAAACGCATCCGCCGCCGCCCCGAAAGAGGCTTCAGGCCGGTCGGGCTTTAAGTTTTCGTGATCCGGCTATGCATCGGGCGGCAGCACCAGCACGGCGCGGAAATCGTTTACGTTGGTCAGGGTCGGCCCGGTGGTCACCAGCGCGCCGAGCGCCTGGAAGAAGCCGTAGGAGTCGTGGCGCGCCAGATGGTCGGCCGCCGCCACGCCGGCCGCCCGCGCCGCCGCCGGCGTGCCCGGCCCGGCCAGGGCGCCGGCGTTGTCCTCGCTGCCGTCGATGCCGTCGGTATCGCAGGCGAGCATGTGAATGCCTGCCGCCCCCTCCAGCGCCGCAGCCATGGCGAGCACGAACTCGGCGTTGGGACCGCCCCTGCCCTCGCCGCCGTGCGTGACCGTCAACTCGCCGCCCGACAGCAGCACGCAGGGCGGCGCCACCGGCATGCCGTGGTCGCGGCACGACAGCGCCATGCCGGCGAAGACCTTGGCGACCTCCTTCGCCTCGCCCTCGATGACGTCGCCGAGCACCAGCGGCGTCACCCCCGCCGCCAGCGCCGCATCCCGGGCCGCCAGCAGGGACGCCAGGGGGCGGCCGATGACCCGCGTCTCCACCGACTCGAAGGCCGGGTCGCCGGGCTTGGGCGTCTCCGCCTCCTCGCGGTCCAGCCACGCCGCGATGCTGGCCGGAACGGCGATGCCGTAGCGGCGGAGGATGGCCTGCGCCTCGTGCCGGGTCGTCGGGTCGGGCACCGTCGGGCCGCTGGCGATGACCGAGGGGTCGTCGCCCGCCACGTCGGAGATCACCAGCGCCAGCACCCGCGCCCCGCCCGCCGCCTGAGCCAGCCGCCCGCCCTTGACGGCGGAGACGTGCTTGCGCACGCAGTTCATCTCGTCGATGGCGGCACCCGACTGCAGCAGCGCCTTGGTCAGCGCCTGCTTGTCCTCGCGCGGAATGTCGCCGGCCGGCTTGGACAACAGCGCCGAGCCGCCGCCCGAGACGAGGCACAGCAGCAGATCGTCCGGCCCGAGCCCCTGGGCCAGCGCCAGGATGCGGTCGGCCGCCGCGGCGCCGGCGGCGTCGGGCACCGGGTGGGAGGCCTCGACGATCTCGATGCGCCCGGCCGGGCAGCCGTGGCCGTAGCGGGTGACCACCAGGCCCGACAGCGGCGCGTCGGCCGGCCACGCCGCGTCCACCGCCCGCGCCATGGCGGCGGAGGCCTTGCCGGCGCCGACCACCACGGTGCGGCCGCGCGGCGGCTCCGGCAGGGCCGGCGGCACGATGAGCGCCGGGTCGGCGGCGGCGACGGCAGCGTCGAACAGGCGGCGCAGGAAGGCTTCGGGCTCGGTCATCGGTGGCGATCCTCCGGCGTCAGGCCTGCGGGCGGCAGTGGGTCTCGCGGGTGAGCAGGGCGGCGGTCACCGCCAGCGCGCTGCACACCGGCAGCACGATCATGGCGCTGCGCCACGCTTCGGCGGCATAGACGCGAGCGCCGTCGAGCGTCTCGCCGGTCCACGCCAGGTCGAGGAACCAACCGATGAGCGGTTGGAAGATGGCGCCCGACGACATCACCGCCATGTTGACGACGCCCAGCGCCGCACCGCTCGCCCAGCCGGGAGCGTTCTCGCGCGCCGTGGCGAAGGTGAGCACGATGCCGCCGGCAAACAGGCCGGTGAGGAACAGAACCGGGTAGAGTGCCGCCAGCGGCAGATCAGCGAAGAGCAGCACCAGCAGGCTGCACAGCGACCCGCCCGACGACAGCAGCATGGGCACCCGGCGGCGGCCGATGGCGTCCGTCAGCCAGCCGAAGAACGGCGACCCGAAGCCCCAGCCCACCAGCATGAGCGAGGTCATGAGCGCCGCCTCGGGCCGCGTCATGTCATAAAGCCGCATCATGTAGGGCACGCCCCACAGGCCGGCGAAGCTGAGCATGGGGGCCGAGGTCATGGCGCCGTAGAGGCCGATGACCCAGATCTGCCGCGCGCCCAGCACCCGCTTCAGGCCGCTGAGGAAGGCGTGGTCGGCGGCCGGCGGGCGGGCCTTGGCGCCGGCGCCCGGCCGGTCGCGCACGATGATCCAGGCGGCGAGGCCGAGCACGGCGGCGAAGACGGCGGCGCCCACCATGGTGCCGCGCCAGCCCACCGCCTCCACCGCCGCCGACAGCGGTGCCTGGCCGCCGACGGCGCCGGCCATGCCGAGCGCCATGGTCATGCCGGAGACGAAGGCGAAGCGCTTGGGCGAGAACCACGCCCCGGCCAGCGTCAGCGCCGCCACCCAGGTCACCGCCGCGCCGACGCCGATGAGCGCCCGGCCGACATAGGCCAGCAGCAGGCTGTCGGCGAAGGCGAAGCCGGCCGATCCGGCGCAGGACACGATCGCCGCCGCCGCCAACACCCGGCGCGGCCCGAAGCGGTCGAGCACCAGCCCGACCGGGATCTGCAATCCGGCGTAGGTGTAGAAGTAGAGCGACGACAGGGTGCCGGTGATGGCGGCGCCGACGGCGAAGTCGCGCATCAGCTCGCCCACCATCACCGACGGCGCGACGCGCTGGAAGAAGCCGTAGCAGTAGAACAGGGCGCCGAAGCCCCACATGAGCCACGGCACCCAGGGCGCGATGTCGTCGGTGCGGCGCGCACCGTCGGCGGCCGCCGCGGCCGCCGTCGTCTTGCCTCCCATGGTCGTTCCTCCGGCCCGTTGTCCGGGCTCTAAGGTTGCGTCAGGCCGCGCCGGTCGTGGAGTTGCCGGCGGCCGGCGGCTTGGGCGTCTTCGAGCCGCGACGCGCCAGGAAGATGCCCGCAAGGATGATCACACCGCCGACGCCCTGCCAAGGGCTCAGCGGCTCGTTCAGGATGGCCCAGGCCAGCACCGCCGCCACGGCCGGCTGCAACAGCAGCGACACCGAGCTGAAGTTGGCCGGCAGGTGGGCGAGCGCATAGGCGATCAGGCTCTGGCCGCCGAAGTGCGACACGACCGCCAGGCCGACCAGGATGGCGAGGCCGTAGAGGCTGACGATGGCGAGCCCCTCGCCCGCCACCAGGGTGCACACCAAGAGGCCGGCGGTGGTGTAGACGGTGCTCCAGAACATCAGCACCGAGGTCGAGAACCGCGCCCGCAGCCGGCCGATGGACAGGATGTAGGCGGCATAGAACACCGCCGTCACTACGCCCAGCACGTCGCCCATGATCTGCTCGGACGAGATGGTCAGGCTCTCGCCCATGAGCACGATGGCGCCGCCCATGGCGAGCCCCATGCCGCCGAGGAACATGGGCGTCGGCTTGACGCGCCACAGCAGCCAGCCGCCGAGCGTGACGAACACCGGCGCGAAGTTGGCGAGCAGGGTGGCGTTGGCCACCGTCGTCATGGTGATGGAGATGTGCCACACCGCCAGGTCGCCCATGAACGACAAGCCCGGAATGGCAAGCAGCAGATGGTCGCGCAGGGTGCTCGGCCGCGCCTGCCCCTGCGGCTTGCCGCGCCCCTCCATGCTGGTCCACGCCCACAGCAGCGGCAGGGCGAACAGGCAGCGGTAGAAGGCGGTGGCGATGGGCCCCACCTCCGACAGGCGCACGAAGATGGGCGCGAACGCGATGCCGACGGCCCCCAGCAGCAGGGCCGGCAGGGCGAGGCGAACCAGGGGGGCGGAGGTGGCGGACAGTGTGGTCATGATGGGCAACAGTACGGGCGTCCTGCCCTTTCGGCAAAGGTCCATTGTGACGCGGGCATGGCGGCGCCGTGCGCCCCCTATTGGCCGAGCCGTCGGATCGGGTATAGTCCCCCGATCATGACCGATACGCAGATCCACCGACTGAACCGCGAACTGCCGCCGTTGCTCGGGCCGGAAGACCCGCCGGCGGCCGAACTGGTGAACGGCGACGGCCGTGCGCCGCTGCTCATCGTCTGCGACCACGCCGCGCGCACGGCGCCCAAGGCGCTCGGTGACATGGGCGTGCCGGCGGAGGCGTGGGAGGAGCACATCGCCTGGGACATCGGCGCCGCCGCCGTCACCCGCCGCATGGCGGAGCTGCTGGACGCGCCGGCCATCCTGTGCGGCTACTCGCGCCTCGTCATCGACTGCAACCGCCAGCCCGGCCACCCCGGCAGCGTGCCGCCGGTGTCCGACACCTGGCCGGTGCCGGCCAACCAGAACCTGACCCAGGCGCACCTCGACCGCCGCCTGGACGAGATCTTCCACCCCTACCACCGCGCCATCACCAACACGCTCGCCCACCTGTGGCAGCGCGACCCCGAGCGCGCGCCGGTCATCTTCGCCGTGCACAGCTTCACGCCGTGCATGAAGAGCGGTCAGCCCCGCCCATGGCACGCCGGCATCCTGTGGAACAAGGACCCGCGCATCGCCACGCCCATGATCGACCACCTGCGCCGCGCCCACCCGGACCTCGTGATCGGCGACAACGAGCCCTACGACGGCCGCGAGATCGCCTATACCACCGAGACCCACGCCGCCGCCGCCGGCCTCGCCCACGCCTCGGTGGAGGTCCGCCAGGACCTCATCGCCGACGCCGCCGGCGCCGCCGCCTGGGCCGCCCATCTGGCCGATGCCCTGGGCGCCGTTCTGCGGCAGGAGCCCCGCGTCCACCTCGTGGAACACTACTGACCATGACCACCGCGGCCGCCCGTGAGCCCGCCTTCAGCATCGGTGTCGAGGAGGAATACCTGCTGGTGTCGCAGGACACCCGCGACCTCGTCACCGACTGCCCCGACGACCTGCTGGAAGACTGCGGCGTGTCCGACGCCGGCTCGGTCAGCCCGGAGTTTCTGCGCAGCCAGATCGAGGTCGGCACCCGCATCTGCAAGACAGCCGGCGAGGCCCGCGCCTGTCTGGCCGAGATGCGCGGCGTCGTGGCGCGGGCGGCCAACCGCCACGGCCTCGCGCCCATCGCCGCTTCCACCCACCCCTTCGCCCAGTGGCAGGACCAGCGCCACACCCCGAAGGAGCGCTACGCCGTGCTCGCCCGCGACCTGCAGGGCGTGGCGCGCCGGCTGCTCATCTGCGGCACCCATGTGCACGTCGGCATCGAAGACCCCGACCTGCGCATCGACCTGATGAACCAGGTCACCTACTTCCTGCCGCACCTGCTGGCCCTGTCGACCAGCTCGCCGTTCTGGCGCGGCGTCGACACCGGGCTGAAATCCTACCGCATCAGCGTGTTCAACGAGCTGCCGCGCACCGGCCTGCCCGAGCAGTTCCAGAGCTGGGGCGAGTTGCAGCGCCACATCAACGTGCTGGTCGGCGCCGGCCTGATCGAGGACGGCACCAAGCTGTGGTGGGACGTGCGCCCCTCCGCCCGCTTCCCGACCCTGGAAATGCGCATCACCGACGTCTGCACCAACGTCGACGACGCCTGCGCCATCGCCGCCCTTTATGCCTGCGTGCTGCGCATGCTGTGGCGCCTGCGCCGCGGCAACCAGCGCTGGCGGCTCTATGCCCACATGCTGATCCTGGAGAACCGCTGGCGCGCCCAGCGCTACGGCTTCGACGAGGGGCTGGTGGACTTCGGCAAGGGCGAGATCGTGCCCTACGCCGACCTGCTGGAGGAACTGCTGCACCTGACGGCGGAGGACGCCGCTGCGCTGCAGTGCGAAAACGAAATCGCCCAGTGCCGCCACATCCTGACCCGCGGCACCAGCGCCCACCGCCAGCTCGCCACCTACCGCACGGCCATGGCCGCGGGCGCCACCTCCGAGGAAGCCCTGCGCCAGGTGGTCGACTTCCTCATCGGCGAGACGGTGGCGGGGATCGACGTTCCCGCCTGAACACGCCACTTTCCGCGCCTGTCTCTCCGTCTACCGCGCCCGCGCCGCGGCCGGGCTCGCGCAGGCGTGGCGGCGGTGATGGGGCTCGCCCATCGTCCCCAGACGCACCTTTGCCTGCCTTTTGCGCACAAACTCATTGTGGTTGTAAATGGATCACTTTCGGTGCCCAATAAGTCTTACATCTCGCAGGTGCAGCATTAGACGGAGGTGCCGATGTCCGAACGCATTCTTCAGCTGGCCACCCAGTTTTCCGAAGAGGCCAACCTCAAAGTCGGAGAAATCCAGACCGTCACGACCGCCACCAACATTCTCGCCCTCAATGCCCTGATCGAAGCAGCCCGCGCCGGCGACGCCGGACGCGGGTTTTCCGTAGTCGCCAACGAGGTGAAGGAGATTTCCGGCCGGGTGAGCGGCATCACGCTGCAGTTGCGCGACCTGTTCACCCGCCAGGTGCGCGAATTGCAGAGCACGGCGCGCGAGGTCGCCGGCGTCCGGCTGGCGGACCTGGCGCGCTACACCGTCGAACTCATCGACCGCAACCTCTACGAACGCTCGTGCGACGTCCGCTGGTGGGCCACCGACAGCGCCGTGGTCGACGCCTGCGGCGCGCCCTCGTCGGCCTCGGCGGCCTTCGCCAGCGAGCGACTCGGCATCATCCTCGACAGCTATACCGTCTACCTGGACCTCTGGGTCGCCGACGCCTCGGGGACAGTCATCGCCAGCGGACGGCCCGGCCGCTATCCGGACGCCGTCGGGGCCAGCGTCGCCGACACCGAGTGGTTCCGGGGCGCCATGCGCACGGACGATGGCTCCTGCTTCGTCGTCACCGACATCGAGCGCGCCCCGCACCTCGGCGGCAAGGCGGTCGCGACCTATGCCACCGCCATCCGCGAGAGCGGCGACGTCGCCGGCCGCCCCATCGGCGCGCTCGGCATCTTCTTCGACTGGGAGCCGCAGGCCCACAGCATCGTCACCGGCCTCGGCTTCAGCGCCGAAGAGCAGGCGCGGACGCGCGTCATGCTGGTCGACCGCAACCGCCGCGTCATCGCCAGCAGCGACGGGCACGGCATCCTGACGGAAACCTATCCGCTCGATACCCGCGGCGGCCGGACGCGCGGCTCCTACGTGCCGTCGCAGGGCCGGCTGGTCGGCTTCGCCCTCACGCCCGGGTACGAGACCTACGACGGCCTCGGGTGGTACGGCGTGATCGAACAGGCCGACGCCTGACCGCGGCGGCGGCGGCGGACCCAACCCTCCCCCGCCGCCGCCCGTTGCCTCTGCGCCCCCACCAACGGCGACGAGGACACCGGCCCATGGCGCGCTCCCGACACGATCCCCGCGGCCGCACCGCCGACCGCCCGACCGAGATCCCCCGCCGCGGCTGGATGGACGTCGGCCGGCGGGTGAAGGACGAGATGGCGGCCGACAACATCAGCATCGTCGCCGCCGGCGTCGCCTTCTTCACCCTCCTGTCCATCTTCCCGGCGCTGGCGGCCGCCCTCACCCTCTACGGCATCGTTGCGAGCCCCGAGCAGGTGGCCACGCAGATCCAGCCCCTGAGCGGAGTGCTGCCGGGCGACGTGCAACGGATCATCGGCGACCAGTTGCAGCGCCTGGCCTCCGCCTCGGGCGGGGCGCTCGGGTTCAGCGCCGTCGTCGGCCTGCTCGCCAGCCTGTGGAGCGCGTCCAAGGGCATGAAGGCCATGGTGGGCGGCATGGACATCGCCTACGACGAGACGGACGATCGCGGCTTCGTCAAGCTGACGGCGACGGTGCTCGCCCTGACGGTCGGGGCGGTCGTGTTCTTCCTGGTGTCGCTGGTGCTGATCGCCGCCGTGCCGGCGCTGGCCGGCTCCCTCGGGCTGCCGGACGCGCTGCGGACCCTGGTGTCGTGGGGCCGCTGGCCGCTGCTGCTGGTGCTGGTGATGCTGGCCCTGGCCGTGCTCTACCGCTTCGCCCCCGACCGCGACCCGCCGCGCTGGCGCTGGGTGACGCCCGGCTCGCTGATCGCCGCCGTGCTGTGGCTGGTGGGGTCGGTGGCGTTTTCCATCTACGTGCGGTCCTTCGGCAGCTACAACGAGAGCTACGGCGCGCTGGCCGGCGTCGTGGTGCTGCTGATGTGGCTCTACATCTCGGCCTACGTGGTCCTGCTCGGCGCCGAGGTGAATGCCGAACTGGAGCGCCAGACCCGCAAGGACTCCACCAAGGGCCGGCCCGAGAAGCTGGGCCGGCGCGGCGCGCACGCGGCGGACACGGTCGGACGCTGACCGGCCGCCGGCGCGCGCCCGCCCCTCAGCCGGCCGCCGCCGCCTCCAGCGCGGCGATGTCGAGCTTCACCATGTCCTGCATCGCCTCGAACACCCGCGTCGCCCGCGCCCGGTCGGGGTCGGAAATCAGCGGCGGCAGCATCTTCGGCACGATCTGCCACGACACGCCGTAGCGGTCGGTGAGCCAGCCGCACTGCACCGGCGCACCGCCGTCGGCCGTCAGCGCCGCCCACAGGCGGTCGACCTCCGCCTGATCATCGCACTCGATGGTGACCGAGACGGCGTGGTTGAAGGCGATGGCCGGCGGCCGGCCGTTGAGGGCGATCCACGGCGAACCGTCGAGGGTGAAGCGCACCACCAGGACGCCGCCCGCCGGCCCGGCGGGACCGTCGGCCGGCACGCGCTGCACCTCCTCGATGCGCGAGTCGGGCAGGAGGGAGACGTAGAAGGCCGCCGCCTCCTCCGCCTCGTGCGGGAACCACAGGCAGGGATACATGCGGGACATGACCACCCTCCCCCCTCAGGCCTGAGCGGCGGCAGCGTCGTGTACGCCCGCCTCGGCCGTGGCCGGGTCCATCCACAGCACTTCCCAGATGTGCCCGTCGGGGTCTTCGACGTTGCGGTAGTACATGAAGCCGTAGTCCTGCGCCGGCTTCAGGTCGGCCTGCCCGCCGGCCGCGGCGGCGCGGTCGACGATGGCGTCCACCTCGGCCCGGCTGTCGGTGGACAGCGCCACCAGCACCTCCGTCGCCGCCCGCGCATCGGCCAGCGGCCGCGGCGTGAAGCCGGCGAACTTGGCGTGGGTGAGCAGCATGACGTGGATGGTATCCGACAGCACCATGCAGGCGGCGGTGTCGTCGGAGAACTTGGGCTCCTTCCGCCCGCCGAGCGCCTCGTAGAAGGCGACGGCGCGGCCGAGGTCGGCGACGGGCAGGTTGACGAAGATCTTCTGCTTGGCCATGGACGGCTCCTCTCGTTGGTGACGCCCAGAGGACGAACGAGAGGGACTGGGGCCGACAGGGGGAGTCAGAGAAAGACGGTTTCGATTCCGAGGGACGACGCAGCGGCGGCAAAGCGCCGGTCCAGCGTACACAAGGTGCCGCCATGCTCGGCGACGATGGCGAGATGAAGCGCATCACCGGCTCGCAGGCCGAGGCGGTGATCGTCGGCGAACCTGGCTGCAAGCCGAAAATGAACTGGCTCCACCGGCAGGATGCGGAAAGTTTCCGCGGCCAACCGCTTGAAGGTAGCGAGAGCCGAAGACCTCAGATCCTCGTCCAACTGTCCCGTCCGGAGCTTGAGCGATAGGGCCGACGAGAATTCAGTGACGGCCCACTCGCCGAGGACCAAGTGCTCGGCCTCCTGCGCCGCGAGCCAGGCCTGGACACGTTCGGTTGCCGCTTCCTTGGTCAGTGCCGCGACCAGCAGCGACGTGTCGAGGTAGAGGCTCAATACCGAGCCTCGTCCCGCATCCGCCGCACCAGGTCGGCGGCGGTTTCCGGCTGCTCGGGCATGGGATCGGTCACCGCCTTGAGCTCCGAGAGCGAGATTGGGCGGCGCGGCCCTGCTGCGGTCAGACGGGCGACCTCGCGGCCGTCGCGGAGGATGGACACCGCCTCGCCGGCCTCGGCCTGGGCGATCAGGTCTTCCAGATGCTCCTTGGCGTGCGCCAGCGTGACCTTGTTCATGACGGCTCCCAATGCCGGGAAACGACTCTCAGGATATAGCAATCGCGCCGGTTCGCCACAACGTGCCCCCGCCCCCTCACACCCCCGCCGGCCGCTCGCCGCCCAGGGCCCAGTCCAGCAGCTGCACCGTGTGCACGATCGGCACCTGGGTGCCCTGGGCGATCTGGGTCATGCAGCCGATGTTGCCCGCCGCGATGACGTCGGGCTGCACCGACTCGATGTTGGCGCACTTGCGGGCCAGCAGTTGGCCTGCGAGTTCCGGCTGCATGAGGTTGTAGGTGCCGGCGGAGCCGCAGCACAGGTGGCTTTCCGGCACGTCCTTCACCACGAAGCCGGCCCGGGCGAGCAGGTCCTTGGGCTGGGTGCGCACGCGCTGGCCGTGCTGCAGCGAGCAGGCGGAGTGGTAGGCCACCGTCACCCCCGCCACCCGCGCCGGGTCGCCCGGCGGCAGGTCGAGGTCGGTGAGGAACTCGCTCACGTCGCGGGTCAGGGCGGAAACGCGCGCGGCGCGGTCGGCCCACTCGGCGTCGTGCTGCAGGAAGTGGCCGTAATCCTTCACCATGGTGCCGCAGCCCGAGGCGTTGACGACGATGGCGTCCAGCCCCTCGCCCTCGATCTCGCGCATCCAGGCCGCCACGTTGGCGCGGGCGAAGGCGCGGCCGTCGTCCTCCTTGCCCAGGTGGTGGACCAGGGCGCCGCAGCAGCCGGCATCGGGCGGAGCGACGATCTCGACGCCGAGGCGCGTCAGCAGCCGCACGGTGGCGTCGTTGATGGCCGGGTCGAGGGCCGGCTGCACGCAGCCCTGCAACAGCGCCACCCGCTTGCGCCGCGCGCCCTGCGCCGGGAAGCGGCCGGGGCGGTTGGCGGGGGTGGCGGCCGGCAGGGCGGCGGGGGCGAACTTCAGCATGCCGCGCAGACGTTCCGGCAGCACGCCCGCGAAGGGCTTGCCGAGGCGGGCGGCGGCCATGGCGGCGCGGAAGCGGCCGGGGTACGGCATCACGCGCGCCAGCATCTCGCGCAGCAGGCGGTCGGCCAGCGGGCGGCGGTAGTTCTGTTCGATGCGGGTGCGGGCCTGGTCGACCAGATGCATGTAGTCGACGCCCGACGGACAGGTGGTCATGCACGACAGGCACGAAAGGCAGCGGTCGATGTGCTTGACCACCTTGTCGGACGCCGGCTTGTCGTTCTCCAGCATGTCCTTGATGAGGTAGATGCGGCCGCGCGGGCTGTCCAGCTCGTCGCCGCGCAGCACGAAGGTCGGGCAGGTGGCGGTGCAGAAGCCGCAGTGGACGCACTTGCGCAGGATGCCGTCGGCTTCCTGGATGGCGGGATCGCGCAGCTGTTCCGGGGTGAAGGTGGTCTGCATGGGCCTACAGCCCCTCCGCCATGCGGCCCGGATTGAACACCCGGGCCGGGTCATAGGTCTCCTTCAGGCGGCGGGACAGCGCGGCCAGCGCCCCATCCTGCGGCTGAAAGACGGGAACGGCGGCGCGCACGTCCTCCGGCGCCCGCACCAGCGTCGCGTGCCCGCCGCCGCAATGGGCGACGGCGGCGCGGATGAGCGTCGCCGCCTCGGCCGGCGTGGGTCCGTCGAGCGTCAGCCACACCTGGCCACCGCCCCAGTCGTAGAAGGCGGTCGGCGTGCCGTGGGGCCGCAGGGACTCCACCACCGCCGGGCCGCTCATGGGCGGCACGGAGAGGCGCCACACGGGGCGGTCGGCGGGCTCCACCAGCGGCCGCACGTCGCGCACGGCAGCCCAGGCGGCGAGGCTGTCGTCGCGCCCCATTTCCGCCGTCGGGCCGAAGCCGGCCAGTTCGGAACACAGCGCCTTGGCCCGCCAGTCGACGGAGGGACCGGGCCCTTCCACCCGCACCAGAGTCACCGCCTCCCCTGCCCCCGCCACGGCGTGACCCGCCAGCGCCGCGGGCAGATGGGCGGCGCCCACCACCTCGTGGCTCGATTGCAGGGCGGCGCTCAGGCACTTCACGGCGTCGCAGTCGGACAGGCCGCGCACCACCACGGTGCGGGTGTCCTCGGGCGCCGGCAGCACCTTCAGCGTCACCTCGGTCAGCACCGACAGCGTGCCCCACGAGCCGGCGAGCAGTTTGCACAGGTCGAAGCCGGTGACGTTCTTCACCACCTTGCCGCCGGCCTTGAACACCTCCGCCCGGCCGCCGACCGCATGGCAGCCGAGGAAGTGGTCGCGCACCGCCCCCACGGCGATGCGCCGCGGCCCGGCGAGGTTGCTCGCCACCAGCCCGCCGACGGTGCCGCGCCCGGCCGGCTCGCCGAGCAGCGCCGTCAGGTCCGGCGGCTCGAAGGCCATCTGCTGGTTCTGCGCGGCCAGCGCCGCCTGGATCTCGGCCAGCGGCGTGCCGGCGCGGGCGGTGAGGATCAGTTCCGCCGGCAGGTATTCGACGATGCCGGAGAGGCCGGACAGGTCGAGGGTCGCGGTGGTGTTGGTGGGGCGGCCGAGGGCGCGCTTGCTGCCGTGGCCCTGCACGGTCAGCGGCGTCGCACTCTCCACGGCCCAGGCGACGGCATCGCGCACCTGGTCCGACGTCGTGGGGGCGAGGGTCTGGGTCATGGGCCTCAGAAGCGCGGGATGTCGGGGAACGGCAGGCGGCCGCCGGTGACGTGCAGGCGGCCCAGTTCGGCGCAGCGGTGCAGGGTCGGGTAGACCTTGCCGGGGTTGAGCAGCTGCTCGGGATCGAAGGCGCACTTGATGCGCTGCTGCTGCTTGATGTCGTCCTCGCCGAACATCACCGGCATGAGGTCGCGCTTTTCCACGCCCACGCCATGCTCGCCGGTCAGCACGCCGCCGACCTCGACACACAGGCGCAGGATGTCGGCCCCGAAGGCCTCGGCGCGCTCCAGTTCCGTCGGCTTGTTGGCGTCGAACAGGATGAGCGGGTGCAGGTTGCCGTCGCCGGCATGGAAGACGTTGGCGACGCGCAGGGCGTGGGTCTGCGCCATCTCCTGCATGCGCGCCAGCACCTGCGGCAGGGCGCGGCGCGGGATGGTGCCGTCCATGCACAGGTAGTCGGGGCTGATGCGCCCGACCGCCGGGAAGGCCGCCTTGCGTCCGGCCCAGAACCGCATGCGCTCCTCGTCCGAGGTGGAGACGCGCAGTTCCGACGCGCCGTGGTCGCGGGCGATAGCTTCGACGCGGGAAATCAGGTGTTCCACTTCCGCCGCCGGGCCGTCCAGCTCGCAGATGAGCAGCGCCTCCACGTCGAGCGGGTAGCCGGCGTGGACGAAATCCTCCGCCGCGTGGATGGCCGGGCGGTCCATCATCTCCAGGCCCGCCGGGATGATGCCGGCGCCGATGATGGCCGCCACGCAGTCGCCGCCCGCCTCGCTGGTCGGGAAGCCCATGAGCACGGCCTTGGCGGTTTCCGGCTTCTTGAGGATGCGCACCGTCACTTCGGTGACGATGCCGAGCATGCCCTCCGACCCCGTGACGACGCCGAGCAGGTCGTAGCCGCCGGCGTCCAGGTGCTTGCCGCCGAGCCGCACGATCTCGCCGTCGGGCAGCACCATCTCGACGCCGAGCAGGTTGTTGGTGGTAAGGCCGTATTTCAGGCAATGCACGCCGCCGGCGTTCTCGGCCACGTTGCCGCCGATGGAACAGGCGATCTGGCTCGACGGATCGGGCGCGTAGTAGAAGCCGGCGTGGGCGACGGCGGTGGTGATGGCGAGGTTGGTGACGCCCGGCTGCACGGTGGCGCAGCGGTTCTCGAAGTCGATGTCGAGGATGCGGTTGAACCGCCCCATGCCGATGGTGACGGCATCCGCCAGCGGCAGCGATCCGCCGGACAGGGAGGTGCCGGCGCCGCGCGGCACGATCTTCACGCCCTTGGCGTGGCACCATTTGAGGATGCGGCTGACCTGCTCGGTGTTTTCCGGCAGGACGACGACGAGCGGCAGTTGCTTGTAGGCGGTGAGCGCGTCGCAGTCATAGGCGCGCAGCTCGTCCTCGTCGGCGATGACGCCCTCGCCCGGCACGATTCGGCGCAGGGCCTCGACGATCTCCGACCGGCGGGCGATGGTGCCCTGGTCCGGCGGCGGCATCAGCATGAGCCATCCTCCCTGGCGGCGGCATCCTTGGGATGCCTTGTCTTTCCGCCATCATATGGGGGAGGTGCGGCGCCTGACAATGCCGGAACGGAATTGTCGGATTAGGCGAGCCCGCGGGGCGGGCGCACAAACGAAAAAGCCGCGCAGGCGTGCGCGGCTTTTTCGAGTGCTCTTCGGAAGAACGCGCCCCGCGAACGAGGCGCCATCCGTCGGCGGGGCGCAAGCGCACCGCCCGGATCGCGTCCTCAGCCCTGGCGGGCCTTGAAGCGCGGGTTCTTCTTGTTGATCACGTACACACGGCCCTTGCGACGCACGACACGGCAGTTCTTGTCGCGGAGCTTGGCCGACTTCAGAGAGTTGCGGACCTTCATGACCTGTCCCTCGAAAACCTTTTTGGCTCGGAAGAGCGCGCAAGATACGGGCCGGGTGGGGGGCTGTCAACGGCGGAATCAGGCTTTGTCCGCCCTTTCCGCCGCCCCCGCCGGCCCGTTTGCGGTTCAGTTCTCGCGCGGCGGCTGGTTGCTGCCCTTGATGGTCGCCACGAAGCGCGACAGCGTGTCGGAAATGGCGCCGCGTTCCAGCATCACCTCGATCAGGTGGAAGCGCGCCTCGTCGGCCATGGCCGCATCCAGCGCCGCCTTCAGCTCCCGCCGCGCCGCCGCCCGATGGCCGCAGCCGCCGAGCGCCTGGGCGATGTCGGCAAAGCGCCATTCGGCTAGGTTGTTGTAGGAGCCCTCGGGCTGGAAGGTGCGCAGCATCTCCCAGCTCGCGTTGTTGAACACGATGACGACGGGCGCCCAGCCGTTGGCGAGGCAATTGCCCAGTTCCCACCCCGTCATCTGGAAGGCGCCGTCGCCCACCAGGATGAGCGGCCGCCGCCCGGTCGCCGCCGCCAGCCCGATTCCCGCCGGCACGCCGAACCCCATGGTGGCGTAGTAGCCCGGCGCCACCAAGGCGGTGTTGACGATGTCCATGGCGGTGAACAGGCAGTCGCCCATGTCCGACGCGATGGGCATGGGGCCGCTGGCCGCGAACAGGTCGTTGACGGCGCGCGCGATGTCCATGGGGCCGACCGCGGCGTCGTCGGCGTCGAGTCCCGTCGGGCACACCTGGCGCTGCGGCCGGCGCAGGGCTTCGGCGGCCGGCGGCGGCTCGGCCTGCGCGAGCAGTTCCGCCACCACGTCGGCGAGCGGCAGGGCGGGATACTTGTGGTAGCCGAGGCTCACCTCGCCGTCGGCCGCCAGCATGGCGTGGCGCAGGTCGATGCGGCGGCCGGAGACGCCGAAGTTGGTGTCCGACAGGATGACGCCGAGCATGAGCAGCCCGTCCGACTCCTCGATGATCTCGCTGACGTCCGGCTTGCCGGCCATCCCCATGTAGACGCCCACCAACGGCGCGTCGGCCTCGGCCAACAGGCCGCGGCCCATGAAGGTGGTGGCGACGGGGATGTTGAGGCGGCGGGCCAGCTGCGCCACTTCTTCTTCGATGTCGTAGCGCCGCACCTCGACACCGATGAGCAGGGCCGGCTTTTTCGCCTCCTTCAGGCGGTCGAGGATCTCGGCGGCGGCGGCGCGGGCGGCGCCCGGATCGCCGCGGCGGGGCGGCAGCGGCTGCACCGGCTCGCAGGGCTCGGCCACCATGTCGCGCGGAATCTCGATGTAGACGGGGCGGCTTTCGTCCAGGCAAGCGCGGAGCACGCGGGCGATTTCGCGCGGGGCGGTGCGGACGTCGTCGAGGATGGCCTGGGCGCAGGTGATTTCCTCGAACACCCGCTGCTGGCTCTCGATGGTCTTGGCCTGGTGGTGGAGCAGCAGGCCACGGCCCTTCTCGCCCTTGCCGGGGGCGCCGGAAATGACCACCAGCGGCGACTTCTCGGAATAGGCGCCGGCCACCGGGTTGACCATGTTGAACGCCCCGGCGCCGTAGGTGACGCAGGCGACGCCGAGCCCTTTGTGGATGCGCGCCGCCGCGTCGGCGGCGAATCCGACGCCCGGCTCGTGGCTCAGGCAATGCAGGGGCAGGATCCCGGTGCTCTCGATATAACGGAAGAAGGGCAGCGCGAAATCGCCGGGGATGCCGAAGATCTCGCGGGCGCCATGATCCTTCAGGGCGGTGAGCAGGACTTCGCTGAGGGTGGGCATGGGACGGGTCGTCTCCCTGATCGTGGTCCGGCTCGGACGGCCGGTGTTGCCGCGAGGCTAACGCGGAACGCCGCCGCCGCCCAGGGGCAATTTCCCGGGAGGAAATCGAATTTCCCACCATGGCGTAGCGCGGCGGGGACTTGCGGACACAACCGGCATTTGCCACCGTCGGTTCCACCGATCATCCAGGAGCCGCCCCCCATGACCACCGTCCTCGTCGTTCCCGGCCTCGGCAATTCGGGGCCGGACCACTGGCAGAGCCACCTGGAGACCGCCCTGCCCGGCTGCCGCCGCGTCGTCATGGGCGACTGGGACAAGCCCGACCTGCAGGATTGGGTACAGGGCCTGGAGCGAGCGGTGCAGGATGCCGGCGACGACCCGGTGGTGCTGCTGGCCCACAGCCTCGCCTGCGCCACCGTCGCCCACTGGAGCCGCGAGGGCCGCGTCGACGCCGTTAAGGCCGCCCTGCTGGTGGCGCCGGCCGACGTCGACAGCCGCGACCACACGCCGCCGGAGATCTGGGGCTTCGCGCCCATGCCGCTGCACCGCCTGCCCTTCCCGGCCACGGTTGTGGCGAGCCGCACCGACCCCTTCGTCGCCTGGGACCGCGCCGCCGCCTTCGCCGAGGCCTGGGGCGCCGACTTCGTGGACGCCGGCGACGCCGGTCACCTCAACACCGATGCCGGTTACGGCCGGTGGGACTACCCGGCATCGTGGCTGAACGCGCTCGCATGAGCCGCTCCGCCCCGCGGACCGTCAGGTCGCCGGCGGCGGCGGTGGCGGCGCGGCCGACGGCGCCGTAGCCGCCTGCGCGAGACCGACCAGCTCGCGGCCGACCGAGAGCAGGTCGGGAACGCAGTCCGCAGGAATGCCGAGCACGTAGCCGGCCTCGATCAACGACAGGTTCTGGATCACGATCAGGATCACGGCGCCGCGATTGAGGAACGGCAGGCTGCGCAAGGCGGCGACGGCCGCGTCGCCGCCGGAAACGGCACGCCGGGGCAGACACCGGTAGAGCATCCGCAGGGCCGGTGCCAGTCCGCCGTCCCGAAGCAGGCTGCGCCCCACCCCACCGAAGGCGCGCACGACGAACTCGTCGCCGACCGTTCGGGTTCCGGTCATCAGGTAGGCATGCCGCCGCAGGATGCGCACCAGCGCGACTCTATGCGTGCCCATGGAACCACCGCCGTGAAGACCTCATCACCCCAGGATAAACGCCTTCCGTTCATTAGGAAACCCGTATTCAATTGTGCATACGGTGGGCGTTGTCGATGAAGCGCAAAACACTGCGCCGAACGTCGGTCATCGGGTGGCACCTGCGCGCCCGTCATGCCGATGGACACACCGCGGCTCCACTGGGCACAGGGCGCCCGGCCCACTGATTCGCCGAGCCGAGAAACGAAAGAACCCGCGGCGCGCCGTCGCGCATCCGCAGGTTCTTTGTCGTTCGAGAGACGGCGGATCGCTCCGCGAGCCTCGTCGTTGTCAGGGCTGCCGCGTCACTCGCTGACGGGCGGCACCGGATCGGTCGGGGTGTCCGACGACGCCGGCGCATCGGCATCTACCGCCTTCTTGCGCGGGGCCCGGCGCTTGGCCGGCGCCTTGGCGGCCGGCGCGGCGTCGGTCGACTCGCCTTCCGCGGCGGCCTTGCGCACGCGGGTGCGCTTCGGCTTGGCGGGAGCGGCCTCGGCTTCGGCGGCGGGGGCGGCTTCCGCGTCGGCCGGTTCGGCGGCCTTCTTGCGGCTGCGCGGCGCGGCGGCCTTGGCGGCGGCGGGCTTCTTCGCCGTCGTGCCCGTCGCCTTCTTGGCGGGGGCGCGCTTGCGCTTCGGCTTCTCCTCCGTCGCGGCCTCCTGCGCGGCGGCGGCCTCGACCACCTGCTCGGCGGCGGCGTCGGCGGTCGGCTCGACCGTCTCCGCCGGCGCGGCGGGAACGGCGACCGTCTCGGCGACATCGGCGGCCGGCTGGTCGGCACCACCCTCGATCACCGCGTCCACCGCCTGCACGGCGGCATCGACGGCTTCCGGCGCGGGCGGCACGGCCTCGGCCTTGTCACCCTTGCCGCGACGGCGGGTGCGGCGGCGCTTCTTCGGCTCGCCGGCGTCTTCGGCAGCAGCGTCGACGGCGACGATGTCGTCGGACTCGGCCACGGCTTCCGCCTCGGCTTCGGTCGCGGCGGCCTTTTCGGCGGCGGCAGCCTCGCGGGCGGCACGGCGCTTCTCGGCCTCGGCCTCGCGGCGCTCCCGTTCGACGCGCAGACGCTCGCCTTCCTTCTCGGGGTCGACCAGGATGAAGGCCGGGGTGTGGGAGCCGAAGGCCATCACGTCGTGGCCGTGATCCATCTCCTCGACCTCCCAGGCGGGATGGTCGCGGCGGCCGCGGCCGCTGCGCTCGCCCCGGCGGTCACGATCCCGGCGCTCACCCCGTTCCGGCCGGTCACCCCGCTCGGGACGGTCGGCGCGCTCGGTCCGCTCGGGACGGTCGGCGCGGTCGCGGCGGCGGTCGTCGCGCACCTCGCGGCGTTCCTCCAACCGCGGCGCCTCGGCGACGGGAGCGGGCGCGGCGGCGGTGACGGCGGCCTCGACGGGCGCCTGAACCGGCTGGGCCTGCGCCGGCGCCTCGTCGCGGCGCGGCTCGTCGCGGCGGCCGGAGTCGCGGCGACGCTCACGGCCCTGCTCGCGGGGCTTGTCGCGGCCGGTGTTGCGGCGGCGCCGCTTGCGGCCGTCGTCGGGTGCCAGCTCGCAATTCTCGACGGTTTCGAGCTGCACGCGCGGGATCTCCTTGCCGATCAGCTTCTCGATGGCGTCCACGTACTTGGTGTCGTCGGGCGTCGCCAGGGTGTAGGCGTGGCCTTCCTTGCCGGCGCGGCCGGTGCGGCCGATGCGGTGGATGTAATCCTCGGAATGGCTGGGCACGTCGAAGTTGAAGACGTGCGACACATCCGACACGTCGATGCCGCGCGCCGCCACGTCGGAGCACACCATCAGGCGCGCTTCGTTCTTCTTGAAGCGCTCCAGCGTCACGGTGCGCTCGTTCTGCGGCATGTCGCCGTGCAGCTGCACCACGTCGTAGCCGTGCTTGGACAGCGACTTGTAGAGAATCGCCACGTCCCGCTTGCGGTTGCAGAAGATGAAGGCGTTGCGCACGTCCTCGCGGTTCAGCAACTCGCGCAGCGCCCGGCGCTTGTCCTCGTGCTCGACGATGGCCATCTGCTGGACCACGGTGGCGGCGCTCGACTGCTTCGGGCTGACGCGCACTTCACGCGGGTTCTGCAGGAAGGCGTCGGCCAGCTTGCGGATCTGGTCGTCCATGGTGGCCGAGAAGAACAGCGTCTGGCGGATCTTCGGCAGCAGCGACACGATGCGCTCGACGTCGGGGATGAACCCCATGTCGAGCATGCGGTCGGCTTCGTCGATCACCAGGATCTTCACGTCGGTCAGCAGGATGCGGCCACGCTCGAACAGGTCGAGCAGGCGCCCCGGCGTCGCGATCAGCACGTCGACGCCCTTGTTCAGGGCCGACTCCTGATCCCGGAAGCTCTCGCCCCCGATGAGCAGCGCCATGGCGAGCTTGTGATACTTGCCGTAGAGCGTGAAGTTTTCCGCCACCTGCGCGGCCAGCTCGCGGGTCGGTGCCACGATCAGGGATCGCGGCATGCGCGCCTTGGCGCGGCCGGCGGCGAGGATGTCGATCATGGGCAGCGTGAAACTGGCGGTCTTGCCGGTACCGGTCTGGGCGATGCCCAGCACGTCGCGCCCCATGAGGACGTGGGGGATGGCCTGCTCCTGGATCGGGGTCGGCGTATCGTAGCCGACGTCAGCGATGGCGCGCAGGGTTTCCGGAGAAAGTCCGAGATCGGAAAAGGTCATGCGTATGGATTTCGGCCTACAGGATCTGGCGGGGGCGGACGCTCGAAAAGATGTCGGCGCAGGCCCGGGGCCAAAATGCGGTTCGGTGCGGATAATAGAGCGGGAATAGCCGCTGTCAACGTTCGCGGAAATACCCGATGCCGGCCGCCTTGGCCCGGCGGGCGATTTCGTCTACGGTCGGCGGGTCCGCACGGGGCCTCGCCACCGCCCGGAACAACGCGCCAGAGCCAGGGAGGCTGCCATGTTGATGACTGCCGACAGATCTTCGCTGCTGATCGTCGACGTGCAGGAAAAACTCTGCCCGGTCATGGACGACCCGCGCATCGTGCTGCACAACGGCAGCCGCCTCATGCGCGGCGCCGCCCGGCTCGGCGTGCCGGTGACGGTGACGGAGCAGTACCCCGAGGGCATCGGCCCCACCATGTTCGACCTGCGCGAACTGACGGCGCCCGAGAACGTGCTGACCAAGCGCACGTTCTCGTCGGCGGCCGACGCCGGCATCGTCGAGCGCCTGCGCGGCTTCGGCCGGCCGCAGGTGGTGGTGGCGGGCATCGAGAGCCACGTCTGCGTGCTGCAGACCTGCCTCGGGTTCCGCGCGTTGGGCTACGAGGTGTTCGTGGTGCGCGACGCCTGTTCGTCGCGCCGCGTCGCCGACCGCGACGCCGCCTTCGTCCGCATGGCCGCGGCGGGCGTTGCCGTGGTGACCACCGAGATGGTGCTGTTCGAGTGGCTGGGCGATTCGCGCCACGAGGCCTTCCGCGAGGTCAGCAAGACGTTGATCAAATAACACCCACCAAGGGAGATCCAAGAGAATGTCCAAGGTTTCGCTCGTGCTGGTGCCCGGGCTGCTCACCGACCGCGCGTTGTTCGCGCCGCAGATCGCGGCGCTGGCCGACGTCGCCGACATCACCGTCGCCGACGTGGTGAACGACGACAGCATGGAAGGCTTCGCCCGCCGCCTGCTGCACGATGCGCCGCAGCGCTTCGCCGTGTGTGGCCTGTCCATGGGCGGCTACATCGCGCAGGAAGTGATGCGCCAGGCGCCGGAGCGGGTGCTCGGCCTCGCCCTGCTCGACACCAACGCCCGCGCCGACCGCCCCGAGCAGCAGGAAGCCCGCCGCGAATTCGTGCGCCGCGCCGAGTCGGGTGACTTCATGGACGTGGTCGACGAGATGTACCCCATGCTGGTGGCGCCGAGCCGCCTCGAGGATGCCGACCTCAAGCACACCTGTGCCGAGATGGCGGCACGCGTCGGCGTCGTCGGCTTCGCCCGCCAGCAGACCGCCATCATCGACCGCAAGGACGGCCGCGGCGACTTGAAGGCCGTGGCGGTGCCGAGCCTGGTGCTGTGCGGCGCCGAGGACGCCATGACGCCGCCCAAGGTCCACCAGGAAATGGCCGACCAGCTGCAGGACGTCGAGTACGTCGTGATCGACGGCTGCGGCCACCTCGCCACCCTGGAAGCGCCCGAGGCGGTGAATACTGCCCTGCGGCAGTGGCTCGCCCGACTGTAGTCGGTCTGCAACCGCTGGACGTCCTGTCAATCGCCCTCGGCTTCCACCGTAAAGCCGGGGGTGATTTTTTTCTCTTCATGCGCTAAACCTTTGCGCAGGCGACGTTCACACGCTGGGTGAGGAAAGGGTTTTGGCGGCTGGCAACGGTCTCATGGGATTTCTGCGGCGTGGCGGCTCCAAGAAGGCCGGCGCGGCGGAGCAGGCTGCCAAGTCCGCGGAGCCATCCAAGAAGGACAGCGTCTTCAAGGCGCCGCGCCCGCCCTCCGGCCCGCAGGATCCGGCCTGGCCGAAGCCGCGCGTGCGGCTGATGGACCGCATGTGGGGCGTCGGCCACGTCCTGCCCGGCGGCGACGACCACGTGGTCGACCTGTTCCGCGTCTTCAGCCCCAACAACAGCATGTCCATGCTGCAGATCGGCGCCGGCCAGGGTGGCGACGGCCGCGCGCTGGCGCTGGCCTTCGGCGTCTGGGTCACCAGCATCGAGCAGTCGGAAGTGCTGGTCGAGTCGGGCATGCGGGAAAGTTACAAGCACGGCCTCGAAAAGAAGGCGCCGGTGGTGTCCTTCGTGCCCGAGCGCCTGAAGCTGCGCCCCAGCGGCTTCGACGTGGTGTTCTCGCGCCTCGGCATGCACACGCTGCCCGACAAGGACCTGACCATCACCCAGATGGCCGAGGGCTTGAAGCCCGGCGGCCAGATGCTGCTGATCGAGCTCATGCCGGGCGAGAAAGCCGACCCGCGCGTGCTGGAAGGATGGGCGGACCAGGAGCCGCAGCGCCCCTACCTGGTCTCCGGCCCCAAGATGGCCGAACTGATCCGCGGGCAGGACCTGGACCTGCGCGTGGTGCAGGACGTCAGCGCCGACTATCGCAAGATGGTGATGCTGGGCTTCGCCAAGTTCCTCGGCACCCTCAGCCGCAAGGAGCTGGAGGAAGACCGCGAACTCGGCCGCGCGCTGCTGAAGGAAGCGGAAATGTGGATGCGGCGCATGGCGCTCATCGACACCGGCGTGCTGCGCGTGGTGCGCTTCCACGCCATCGCCCCGCAGACCAAGCGGCGCAAGAAGCTGCCGACGGTCGAATAGGGCATCGTTTCCCCGTCGGAAACGAACATGTTCCGACGAGCCGGTTTATCAACCAGCCGTCGCCAATTACCTTGGGTCTCACGAACGAAATCCCGTCCGGAGACCCGAGACATGACCCTGCTGCACCTCGATTCGAGCCCGCTCGCCGGCGCTTCCGCCTCCCGCCGCCTCACCGCCGCCATCGTCGCCGCGGCGCAGGAGGCCAACCCCGCCCTCGCCGTGGTCTACCGCGATCTCGCCGCTGCGCCGCCGGCGCATCTGGGGGGTGACGCGCTCGCCCCGCGCGGCCTGCCGGCCGACCAGCTGACCGAGGCGCAGAAGGCCGAAGCCGCTGTCACCGAAGAGCTGATCGCGGAATTCCTCGCCGCCGACGTCGTCGTGGTCGGCGCGCCCATGTACAACTTCTCCATCCCGAGCCAGCTGAAGGCGTGGATCGATCGCGTCGCCGCCGCCGGCCGTACGTTCAAGTACACCGAGACCGGCCCGGTCGGCCTGTCCGGCGGCAAGACGGTGATCGTCGCCTCCACCCGCGGCGGGCTCTACAGCGAAGGCCCGGCATCGGCCATGGATCACCAGGAGTCGTACCTGAAGACGGTGTTCGCCTTCCTCGGCATCACCGACGTCCGATTCGTGCGGGCCGAGCGCCTCAGCCTGGGCGGCGACCAGCGGGCGCAGGCCATGGATGCGGCGCTGGCGGGCATCCAGGCCGTGCTGCCGGTGGCCGAGGCCGCCTGAGCGGCGCCCCACCCTGCCCCTCTCATGCTCGACGGCGGCGGTCGCCCCCAGGCACCGCCGCCGTCGGCATGGCGGGATGGCGCCGCGTCAGGCGTGCAGCGCCGCGTACTTCGCCTGCAGCGCCTGCGGGCTCTCGGCATGCGCCGGGTCCTTCACGATGCAGTCCACCGGACAGACGGCGATGCACTGCGGATCGGCATGGGCGCCGACGCATTCGGTGCAGCGCGCCGGATCGATCTCGAACACGACGTCACCGGCCGTGATGGCCGCATTGGGGCAGACTTCCGGACAGGCGCCGCAGTTGATGCAGCTGTCGTTGATGAGCAGGGCCATGGCCTCGCGACACTCCTTCTCGCTCTCGCAGCGCGGCGACCGTGCGGCCGCCGCCCGCGCCGGGAAGGCGTCAGGAAGCGAGCAGCAGGCGCCGCTTTTCCATGAGCCGGCCCCGGTCCTCCTGGACCGCGGGATTCGGCACGATGCATTCGGTGGGGCACAGCGCGGCGCACTGCGGCTCGTCATGGGCGCCGACACATTCCGTGCACTTCGCCGGGTCGATCCGATAGATCTCGCCGTCGAGCGCGATCGCCATGTTCGGGCACTCGTCGACGCATCCGCTGCAGCCGATGCAGTCCTCGCCGATCATCATCGCCATGGTAGCCACTCCGCACGTGCCCGGCATTGACAATTCGCAGAAAAACAAGGGTTTTCCGGGCCCCTCCACGGGCACAGTATAGACCGGCAAGTGCTGTCGGTGCGTTAGTGCTTTTGGTATAATGCCGCCGTTTGTGGGCATTACGGACGGCAGGTGCGCGGTCGGCTGTCGACAAAATCGTCTGCGAGTGAGAGTGCAGTGCAAAAACGCTCTTTCATCCCGACGGCAATTACGGTTATATGAGGATCAGGCGCCAGGATTGGCTGTGCCGGTAGCCCCCAGACCGATGCACCACGAAGGCCCCGCCCCGCGACGCGACCGGCTTGCCGCCGGCACCGGCGGGGGTGGGTGATCCTTCACGTCCCGGCGCTTCGTGAGAACGCAGACTGATGGGGATCACCTCGATGGCCTTGAATTCCGTCTCTATCGCCCTGACCGGCAGCGGCGGCGCCGGTGTCATGACGTCCGGCCAGGTGCTCGTCGACGCCGCCGCCAAGGCCGGCTGGTACGGCCTGATGGCACGCTCGCTCGGCCCGCAGATCCGCGGCGGCGAATCCGCCGCCCTGCTGCGGCTGTCGCCGTCGCCCGTGCAAGCCATGGACGACTGCTACGACCTGATGCTCGCCGTGGACTGGGGCAACATCGAACGCTTCGCGTCCGAAATCCCGTTGACGTCCAAGTCGATCATCATCACCGACCCCGAACAGGGCGACGTGCCGGCCATCATGCTGGCCAAGAACCCGATCGTCGTGCCGATCCCGCTGAAGGAGATCGCCGCCAGCGTGCCGCAGGGCCGCGTCAACATGGTGGCGCTCGGCATCGTCGCGGCGCTCGCCGGCGTGCCGGAGGAGTTCTGCATCGAGGTGCTGGCCGCCGCCCTGAAGAAGAAGGGGCCGGAGGCGCTGGAGACCTCCATCGCCGCCATGCGTGCCGGCGCCGCCCATGCCGACAAGGTGCAGGGCGTGCCCAAGCTCGACGCCGCGGTGAAGACCGACAAGGAACGCTGGTCCATCACCGGCAACGAGGCGACCGGCCTCGGCGTGCTGCGCGGCGGCGTGCGCTATGTCGCCGCCTACCCCATCACCCCGGCGACGGAAGTGCTGGAATACATGGCGCCGCAGCTGCCCAAGCTGGGCGGATGCCTGGTGCAGGCGGAGGACGAGCTGGCCTCCATCAACATGGTGATCGGCGGCAGCTTCGGCGGCGTGCCGGCCATGACCTCGACCTCCGGCCCCGGCCTCGCCCTGATGACGGAAGCCATCGGCCTCGCCGTCGCCTCGGAAACGCCGCTGGTGGTGGTGAACGTGCAGCGCGGCGGCCCGTCCACCGGCATCCCGACCAAGTCGGAACAGTCGGACCTCAACATCGCCGTCTACGGCCTGCACGGCGACGCGCCGCACATCGTGACGGCGCCGACCTCCATCGCCGACTGCCTGTTCACCGCGCAGTGGACCGTCTACCTGGCGGAAGCCATGCAGGCGCCGGCCATCCTGCTGAGCGACCAGGCCATGGGCCAGGCCCGCGCCATCATCGACCGGCCGGCCGACGTCGCCTTCATCGGCCAGCGCCTGAAGCCCGAGATGACCGACGGTGCCATCGACGAAGGCTACCTGCGCTACAAGGTCACCGCCGACGGCGTCTCGCCCATGGCGATCCCCGGCATGAAGGGCGGCGAGTACACCGCCGACGGCCTGGAACACAGCCCGCGCGGCACGCCCTCCACGCAGGCGCAGCACCACCAGGAACAGCTCGACAAGCGCGAGCGCAAGATCACCGGCTTCGATTACGGCAGCCACTGGGCCGAGATCGAGGGTGACGGCGAGATCGCCGTGGTCACCTGGGGATCGGTCACCGAACAGGTGCGCGAGGGCATCGACCGCGTCGCCGAGGCAGGCGGCCCGAAGGTGAAGCTGATCTCGCTGCGCCTCATCGCCCCGGCCCTGCCGGAGAAGATGGCGGCGGAGCTCGCCGGCGTCTCCAAGGTGCTGGTGGTGGAGCAGTGCCACGGCAAGCAGTTCACCAAGTACCTGAAGGCCAGCTACACGCTGCCGCCGGTGGTGCAGACGCTCAACCGCCCCGGCCCGCTCGCCATCCGCCCGTACGAAGTCGTCGCCGCGCTGAATGCGCTGGCCGCGACGTCCGCCTGAGACCGGAGGACACACCCATGAACATCCAGGCTCCGATCAAGACGGAACTGACGTTTGCCGACTACAAGTCCGACCTGAAGCCCGTGTGGTGCCCCGGTTGCGGCGACTATTCGGTGCTGTCGGCCATCACCAAGGCGCTCGCCACCCTGCAGCTGCCGCGCGAGGACGTGGCGCTGATCTCGGGCATCGGCTGCTCGTCGCGCATCCCGGCCTACACGTCGGTCTACGGCTTCCACACCATCCACGGCCGCGCCCTGCCGGTCGCCACCGGCGTGAAGACCGCCCGCCCCGACCTGACCGTGCTGGTGGCCGGCGGTGACGGCGACGGCTTCTCCATCGGCGGCAACCACTTCCTGCACGCCTGCCGACGCAACGTCGACCTGACCTACATCGTCATGGACAACTCGGTCTACGGCATGACCAAGGGGCAGGCCTCGCCGACCACGGAAAGCGACTGGACCGGATCGAAGCTCACCCCGGAAGGGCCCGGCGTCGCCGAGTTCCAGCCGCTGGAAATCGCCCTGTCGGCCGGTGCGAACTTCATCGCCCGCGGCTTCTCCGGCAAGCCGAACGAGCTGGTGAAGCTGATCTGCGAGGGCATCAACCACCCCGGCTTCTCGCTCATCCACGTGCTCAGCCCCTGCATCACCTTCCGGCCCGAGCAGCGCGAATACAAGAGCATGGTGCACGACGGCTTCGGCGGCTTCGGCTTCGACGACGGCACCCCCGACCGGCGCGAGGCGTTCCGCCGCCTGATGGACGACGACGGCTACAGCTGCGGCGTCCTGTTCAAGGGCAACACGCCCGCCTTCAAGTCGCCCACCGCCGCGCCCGCCTCGCTCGCCGACATGGAAAGGAAGTTCGCCCTATGACCGGTTTCAAGGACATGACCGGCGTGCCGGAATTCCTGGCGCACGCCATCACCCTGGAGCAGGAAGCCGCCGTCCGCTTCGACGAGCTGGCGGGCATGCTCGAGGTCCACAACAACCACAAGGGCGTGGTGGACCTGTTCCGCAAGATGGCCCACTTCTCCCGCCTCCACCTGGCCGAGGCCAAGGAGCGGGCGGAAGGCGTCGACGTGCCGAAGCTGGCGCCGTGGGAGTTCAAGTGGCCGGGCGACGAAAGCCCCGAGTCCGGCACCATCGAGGACGCCCACTACCTGATGACGGCGCATCACGCGCTGACGCTGGCGCTCGCCAGCGAAACCCGCGGCTACGACTTCTACCAGGGCCTCGCCGACAAGGCGGCGGACGCCCAGGTGCGGGAGATGGCGCAGGAATTCGCCGACGAGGAAGCGGACCATGTGGCGACGCTGAAGGAGTGGCTGACGCGCTACCCCGAGCCCGAGTCCACCTGGAACGAGGACATGGACCCGCCGGTCTCGGTGGACTGAGCGGCGTCCCATAGCGTACAGGCGATGGCCGGTCCTCTCTCGCGGACCGGCCGGCCGAACGACGGGCGGCATCGGGGAAACCCGGTGCCGCCCGTGCGCTGTTCAGGCCCTGGACTCAGTGCTCGCGCCGGTTGGACGCCTGGGCGCCGAGGGCGGCGGACAGGCCGGCCAGCAGCAGCTTGCGGGCGCCGGCGCTGCGGCCGATGAGGAAGCCGGTCGCCACCGCCGCGGCGACGGCCATTTCCGGATTGCGGCGCAGCTGCTCCGATACCGTGATGCCGGCCATCTGCGCCTTGGCGGCGAGTGCCGCCATGGGATCGTCCGACGCCATGGCCGACGGCGGCGCACCGCGGGTGCGACCGGCGGCCGTGGGCGCCGGATGGGGCCGGACGGGCCGTTCGCCGGCCGCGCCGTGGCCGTGCGCCTCCTTGCCGCTCCCGCCGCCGAGCATCAGCACCACGAGGCCGAGCGCCAGCACAATGCCGGCGACGATGGCCATCGCCGCCCAGGCGTCGAGCAAGGTCGCCAGCCACAGGTACAGGGCGATGGTGCCGTAGATGAACCCGATGAGCAGGAAGATCGCCGCCACGATCTTGATGGCGATGCGGACGGCCGCCTCGACGGCGGCCTCCTGGGCGTTGTGGATGGCGACCTTGGCGCGTTCGCGCAGGGCCAGCAGGGCCATGAGCCGGGCGATCATGCGGTCCTCCCCTCCCCCCGCGCGATCACGAGCGGTCCAGGTCGAGCAGCTTGCCGATGGCGAGGCCGACGCCTAGGGCGATGAGCAGGCTGATGATGGGATTGCGGCTGACCTGGGTGCCCACCACTTCCTGCGCGTCGTGCGCATAGTGGCGGGCCTGCCCGTAGGCGCGCCGCATCTGGCGGGCGGACCGCCGGCGCCAGGCATCGGCACGATCCCCGGCTTCGGCGCCGTAATCGGCCAGCTGGTCGCGCAGGTCTTCGATCTGGCTGCGCAGGCGGTCGATCTCCACGCGGTCGGACATTCTGGCGTCTCCGTCGGCTGGGGTTTGACTGTCGTCGTGTGCGGGAGGATGTCCCTGCCGGTGAACGCGGCGCGGGTAAACCCCGTTGCGGAAGAGGCTAGAGCTCGTCGTAGAAGGCGCTGCGCCGCCACCGGTCGGCCACGTAGCCCACCAGCACCCGCACCACCGCGGCGACGGGCATGGCGAGCAGCGCGCCCACCAGCCCGAACAGGCTGCCGCCGACCAGCAGGGCGAACATCACCCACACCGGATGCAGCCGTACCCGCTCGCCGATGAGCCAGGGCGTCAGCACCGTCGTCTCCAGCACCTGCGAGGCGCCATAGACGGCGCAGACGGCGAACACCGGCCCCACCGTGTCGAACTGGATCAGCGCCGTGCCGAGGGCGACGGCGAACATGGTGAGGTTGCCGATCACCGGCACCAGCGCCGCGAGGCCGGTCATGATGCCGATGAGCAACCCGAAATCGAGGCCGATGAGGGTCAGGCCGGCGGCATGCAGCGCCCCTTGTGCCAGCACGATGAGCAGATGCCCGCGGATGTAGGCGCCGAGCTGGACCTGCATGTCGCCCAGCATCTCGCGCAGGGTCGGCGCCGAGCGGCGCGGCAGCAGGCGGTCGCCGCTGCGCAGCACGCGCGGCCAGTCGGCCAGCAGATAGGCGGTGATGAAGGGCGTCACCACCACCAGCAGCAGCATGGAAACGGCGCTGAGCCCATAGGACACGACGCTCTCGACGTAATGCCGCGTCGGCATGATGGCGCCGGCGATCTGGGCCTTGAGGTCCTCCCGCGACGGCAGGTCGATGGTATCGCCGACCCGGTGGTGGAGGTCGGAATAGGCCTGCGACAGCATGGACGGCAGTTCCGTCGACAGGGCGTCCAGCTCGCGCAGCAGCAGCGGCAGCAGGCCGCCGACGACCGCCGCCATGGCCAGCACCACCACCAGCGTCACCACCGCCGCCGCCGGTCCGCGCGGCACGCCCCAGGCGACCAGCCGCTGCACCACCGGGTGCAGCAGCACGGCGAGCAGGCCGCCGACCACGAAGGGCAGCAGCGCCGTCCCCAGCAGCCACAGCACCACGGCCAGCAGCACCAGGACCGCCGGCGCCAGCAACAGCCGCAGCAGGTGGCGCTGCCGCCGCACGGGATCGTCGACGGGCGCCCTGTGCGGGGCGTCGGCAGGCGCCCTGTGCGGGGCGTCGGCGGGCGCCCTGTGCGGGCGATGCGACGCCGCGGGCGTGTGCGGCCGCGGGCTGATCACGACCCCTCCATGGTTGTTGAACGGTCTGGCAGGGGACCAACGGCCGGATGCGGCCTCAGGCTCGCGGCTGCATGAACCACACGGCGATGGTGATGGAGGCGGCATAGCCGACCCACACCGCATAGGGCAGCAGCAACAGCGCCGCGGTGCGCGAGTGATCGAGGAAGGCGCGCGTGGTGGCGAGGATCAGCAGCAGCAGCACGACGATGTCGAACGCCGCCCAGCCGAACGCCTGGAAGGCGAAGAACAGCACCGGCCACAGCACGTTGACCACCAGCTGCACGAAGAACAGCCCGAGGCCGACGGCGGCGCCGCGCAGGCCCGCCTGCCGCCACACCAGCCAGGCGGCGATGCCCATCATGGCGTAGAGCACGGTCCACACCGGCCCGAACACCCAGTCGGGCGGCGTCCAGAAGGGCTTGGGCAGCGTCTGGTACCACGGCCCCATGCCGAGCGAGGTGGCGAGGCCGCCGACGATCATGGCGACGAACACCACGCCGAGGAAGGCGGCGAGGCCGACGAGGCTGCGGCGGCGATGGCGCGGATTGGGCTCGCTCATGGCGGCGCCGGCCCTACGGCCGTGCCGACTTGGTGGTGCGCGGCCCGAACAGCAGCCACACCAGGAAGCCGAGCAACGGGAACAGCAGGATGAACAGGATCCACAGCACCTTGGCGCCGGTGCCGCGATCGGACCCGAAGACGTTGACGATCGCCCAGATGTCGGCGATCAGCAGCAGCAATCCGAAAAAGCCGCCGATTTCCATCATTTCCATCCGCTCCTCCTGCCATGCCCACCCGTTCACGTAGGACGGGTTCCCTGCTTCCGCAACGCGAGGTCGCGACGGACAGTTCGCACGGGGCGGGAAGAACGGGGCCGGCCGGCGCCGCCGCGTCAGCCCTCCACGTCGACCAGCAGGCCGGGCGTCATGTCCCAGCCGTGGCGCGAGAGAGTCATGGTCGGCGTCACCGTGAAGCCGTCGCCGTCGCGGTCCCAGGTCCAGCGGCCGCTGGCCTCCACGGTCACGCCGTGCTCCGTGTAGGTGTAGTCGCGCGACGAAAAGGTGCGGCGCACGGCGTATTCCAGCACCATGTCGCCCTCGCTGGTGCGGGCGATGTCCAGGTGATGGACGCCGTTCTCCAGCAGCCACTCCCGCGACCGTTCCGCCATGCTCGCCGCGATGGCGTCGAGGTCGATCTGCGCCCGCATGCGGCCGTCGCCCTCGGCTGCTGCGGGCTGGTCCTGCTCGGACGTGGCCGGCGGCGACGCCAGCGTCCAGCCGCCGAAGACCGACCCGGCGTACATGCGCAGGTGGTGTTCCAGCATCTGGTTGAAGAGGTCCGCCTGCTGACGCGCCCCTGCCCGCGCCTGCTCTGGCGTGGCGTTGCTGCCGATGACCATGATGTTGCCGCCGATGCGGACCGTGCCGTCCCACGGGCGGCCGGACTGGGCATGAACGCGGATGCCGGCGACCACCGCGTCGCGCGACGACTCCGTCGCCTCCACATAGGCGAAGGCGGTGGCGACCGCCCCGCCGGCGGCGGCGGCCGCGGCGGCGCGTTCCCCTTCCGGCAGGTCGTAGATCGCCGCCAGATGGTCGTACATGTTGCCCTTGAGCCGCGGACGGTCCGTCGGCAGGCGGTCGACCGATACCGCCGACGCCCGCTCGTGCACCCGCTGCCCCGGCGTGTCGCTCGCCTTCATGCCGGCGAACAGGCTGAAGATGTCGCGCTGGGTCAGGCTGGCGACACCGGTCGGGACGTGGACGGACATGGCGGCCTCCTCAGGCGGTGGCGGTGCGGACGGCGGGGAGACGGCCGCCGGCCGGGCGCGGCAGGCCGCAGCCGACGTGGACACGCCGCAGGTGATCCACCACGGCGGCCATTTCGGCCCGGCGCAGCAGCAGGCGGCGCCCCAGGCGATCGCGGCGGGGCGGTTGCGCCACCAGATCCCGGACGCGGTCCTCCGCCCCCTCGGGCGACAGCACCAGGGCGCGGCAGAGGTCGCCGGGACCGACGGCGGCCTCGCCCATTCCGTGACGGCCGTTGGTCACGACCAGGGCGTCCACCGGCAGGGCGGCGGCGAAGACCGCCGGCAGCAGACGGCCGTGCAGCAGGCTGGCGGCCCGCGCGGCCAGATGTGCCCGCAGGGCTTCCGCCTGGCGGCGCACGGCGACGAGGGCGTGGCAGGGTTCGGCCAGGACCGGCCCATGCGCCGCCCCGGTCAGGCATCCCAGTCCCGCCGCGGCGGTCGGGTGCAGCACGACGAGGCCGCGGCGATGCACCACCACCGTCCCCAGGCGTTCCACCCGCCCGCCCGCCGGCAACCCGACGCAAGGCAGCACCCGCACGTCCGGCATGTCGGCCAGAGCCCGACGCAGCCCGGCCCCGAGGGTGTCGTCCTCGGCGCCGGCGAGCCAGGCATCGGGCGTCACGTCCCGGATCGTCATCGCCATGTGCATCCCGCCCCTCCTCCCCAGGAGACAATCGCACACAGACACTATTACCAGAGCACATGGAGCGCAATACAACTTACGTCAGAAAGACCCTCGGATCGGCCCCTGCCACGGCGGGCGCAACCGCTTTCGTGGTAGCGGCGTTTCCCTGCCGCGGATTCTTCACGCCCCATGGGGGTGACCCGCAGCGCCGAATGGGGCTATCATCACCAGTAGCGGCGATTGAGCCGGCAGGAAATTCTTCGCGTTCCGGAGGTACTGCATGACGTCCGCCGTCGGGCCCCGTGGGCCGCGCATCTACAATCTGTTCCCGCTGCTCGCCGGTCCGGTACACGACTGGCAGCGGCATCTGCCGCGCATCGCCCAGATGGGGTTCAACTGGATTTACGTGAACCCGTTCCATTTCCCGGGATTTTCGGGCTCGCTCTACGCGGTGAAGGACTACTACCGCCTGAACCCCATGCTGCGCGGCAATGCCTACGAGGCCGACGACGCGCTGCTGCGGAGCTTCTGCGACTCCGCCGCCAAGCTCGGGCTGAAGGTGATGATGGATCTCGTCATCAACCACACCTCCAAGGACAGCGAGCTGGCCGCCCAGCACCCCGAGTTCTTCGCCCGCGAGGACGATGGCAGCCTGAAGAGCCCGTCGGCCATCGACCCGGCCAATGCCGAGAACGTCACCGTCTGGGGCGACCTGGCGGAGATCGACTTCACGCCGCGCGACGAACTGGACGGCTTCATCCGCTACTTCCAGGACGTCGTACGGCACTACGTGAAGCTCGGCGTGCGGGGCTTCCGCTGCGATGCCGCCTACAAGGTGCCGGCCGACGTGTGGCTGGCGGTCAACCACGCCGCGCACGGCCTGAACCCCGACGTGCTGTTCTTCGCCGAGACGCTCGGCTGCCGCATCGACGAGGTGGAGGCGCTGCGCCCCGCCCGCTTCGACTACCTGTTCAATTCCGCCAAGTGGTGGGACTTCAAGGGCCCGTGGCTGCTGGAGCAGTACAACCGCTTCCGCGGCATCGCCCCGTCGGTGTCCTTCCCCGAGAGCCACGACACGCCGCGCCTGCGCCAGGACCTGGAAGACCGCGGCATCACCAGCCCGAAGCAGATCGAGCAGCATTACAAGTCGCTGTATCTGTTCACCGCCACCTTTGCCACCGGCGTCATGATGCCCATGGGCTTCGAATACGGCTTCAAGAGCCCGCTGCACGTGGTGGAGACGCGGCCCGAACACTGGGAGCAGCCACTTTTCGACATCTCCGACTACGTCTGGCGCGTCAATCAGATGCGGGCGCTGGTTCCGACCCTGAACCGCGAGGGTCCGCAGTACCAGGTGTGGTCGCCGACCGGCGTCACCGGCCTGTTGCGCAAGGACGCCGAGGGCCAGGACTGGAGCCTCGTGGTCGTCAATCCGGAACCGCGCGGCTCGTGGTCGCTGGCCGGCGACGGTTCCGACCCCATCGCCCGCATCGCCATGCGCGGGCACGAAGTGACGCCGGCCGGGCGCTGCGGCGCCGGCACCGGCGAGGACGGCCTGACCAGCAAGGCCGGCGAGATCCGCGTCTTCACCGGCGACGGCCCGACCGACTAGGAGCACCACATCCAAGCCGGCAACTTGGAGAGCGAAAGGAGTTTGCGCCTCATGGCCTATGACGCACCGCAGGGAACGCCGCACCGGATCGCCACCCCGCAGGACTTCGCGGCCCATGTCCGCAGCCGCTCCGTCGTCATCCAGAACGTCCGGCCGGAAATCGACGACGGCCGTTACGCCGTGAAGCGCGAGGTCGGCGATACGCTGGAGGTATCGGCCGAGGTGTTCAAGGAGGGCCACGGCCGCATCGCCGCGGTGCTGAAGGTCCGCCGCGCCAAGGACGCGCCCGACGCCTGGACCGAGCTCCCCATGACGCTCGTCAACCCCGGCCTGGACTGCTGGCAGGCCGGCGTGGTGCTGCCCGAGAACACGCGCTACTGCTACACCATCGAGGCGTGGGACGACGGCTGGGCCACCTGGAAGCACGACATCGGCAAGAAGCTGGAGGCGGGCCAGGTGGTCGACCTGGAACTGATTGAGGGCCGCACGCTGGTGGATGCCGCCCGCGGCCGCGCCGATGCCGCCGACGCCCAGGCTTTCGCGCTGCTCGTCCAGCGCGTCGACGCGGCGGCGACGGCCGAGGACAAGGCGGCCGTGCTGCTCGGGCGGCAGGCCGACGACCTGATGCGCCGCTGGCCGGACCGCTCCCGCTCGGTGTGCTACGACCGCACGCTGGAAGTCATGGTCGATCCCGTGCGCGCCCGATTCGCGGCGTGGTACGAGATGGCGCCGCGCAGCCAGGGCACCGATCCGACCAGAAGCAGCACCTTCGACGACTGCATCGCCCGCCTGCCCGAAATCCGCGAGATGGGCTTCGACGTCGTCTACCTGCTGCCCATCCACCCCATCGGCAAGCTGAATCGCAAGGGCAGGAACAACGCCGTCACCGCCCAGCCGGGCGATCCGGGCAGCCCCTACGCCATCGGCTCCGACGAGGGCGGCCACGACGCGATCCATCCCGACCTCGGCACCGAAGCCGACTTCCGCCGCTTCGTCGGCGAGGCGAAGAAGCTGGGGATGGAAGTCGCCATGGACATCGCCGTCCAATGCGCCCCCGACCACCCGTGGATCGCCCAGCACCCGGAGTGGTTCGAGTTCCGCCCCGACGGCACCATCCGCTACGCCGAGAACCCGCCGAAGAAGTACCAGGACATCGTCAACGTCAACTTCTACGGCGACCACCAGAAGGAACTGTGGGAGGAGATGCGCCGCATCTTCCGCCACTGGGTGGACTGCGGCGTCACCATCTTCCGCATCGACAACCCGCACACCAAGCCGGTGCCCTTCTGGGAATGGGTGATCCGCGAGATCAAGGACGAGCACCCGGAGGTGATCTTCCTGTCGGAGGCCTTCACCCGGCCGACCATGCTCAACATGCTCGCCAAGATCGGCTTCAGCCAGTCCTACACCTACTTCACCTGGCGCAATTTCCGCCACGAGCTGGAGCAGTACCTGACGGACCTGGTGATCGAGGGCGAGACGCGCGAATACCTGCGCCCCAACTTCTTCCCGACGACGCCCGACATCCTGCCGGAATACCTGCAGCGCGGCGGCCGGCCGGCCCACATGATCCGCCTGACGCTGGCGGCGACGCTGTCGTCGGTCTACGGCATGTACAACGGCTACGAGCTGATCGAGAACGCGCCGGTGCCGGGCAAGGAGGAGTTCCTGGACTCCGAGAAGTACCAGTACAAGGCGCGCGACTGGAACGCGCCCGGCAACATCCGCGACTTCGTCACCGACCTCAACCGCATCCGCACCGAGAACCCGGCCTTCCACGAGCTGACCAACCTGCGCTTCCACGGCAGTTCCGACCAGAACGTCATCTTCTACGGCAAGCGCAGCGCCGACGACGGCAACATCGTCTTCGTCGCCGTCAACCTCGACCCCTTCGAGCCGCACGGCGCCACCCTCACCTTCCCGCTGGAAGAGCTGGGCATCGGCCCCGACGACGCCTTCGCGGTGGAGGAACTGTTCTCGGGCACCCGCCGCCTGTGGCACGGGGCGGAGCATCACGTGACGCTCGACCCGGAAGCCAACCCCGCCATGATCTTCCGCGTCACCCGCTGGAAGACCGTCGACTACCACAGCCCCTGCTACTGAGGATGACCACCCGCCGCTGATCCGGCCGCCGGCGCCTGCCGCCGGTGGCCCTTCGACCGACCACGCCGCTACACTCGGGGAGACCGATGACCGACGACCCGCTCTGGTACAAGGATGCCATCATCTACCAGGCCCACGTGAAGGCCTTCTTCGATGCCGACGACGACGGCATCGGTGACTTCAAGGGCGTGACGGCGAAACTGGACTACATGGTCGACCTTGGGGTCACGGCGGTGTGGATCCTGCCGTTCTACCCGAGTCCGCTACGCGACGACGGCTACGACATCGCCGACTACAAGGCCGTCAACCCGCGCTACGGCACCATGAAGGACTTCCGCACCTTCGTGAAGGAAGCGCACAAGCGCGGCCTGAAGGTCATCACGGAACTGGTCATCAACCACACCTCCGACCAGCACCCGTGGTTCCAGAAGGCGCGCAACTCGCCCAAGGGCTCCAAGTGGCGCAACTTCTACGTCTGGTCCGACACCGACCAGAAGTACGACGGCACGCGCATCATCTTCCTCGATACCGAGCCGTCCAACTGGTCGTGGGACCCGGTGGCGAAGCAGTACTACTGGCACCGCTTCTTCAGCCATCAGCCGGACCTCAACTGGGACAACCCGGCGGTGTTCGACGAGATTACCAAGGTGATGAAGTTCTGGTTCGAGGCCGGCGTCGACGGCATGCGGCTGGACGCCATCCCCTACCTCATCGAGCGCGACGGAACCAACAACGAGAACCTGCCGGAGACCCATACCGTCATCAAGCGCCTGCGCGCCTGGGTGGACGAGCACTTCCCCGGCCGCATGTTCCTCGGCGAGGCCAACCAGTGGCCGGAAGACGTCCTGCCCTACTTCGGCGAGGGCGAAGGCGACGAGTGCAACATGGCCTTCCACTTCCCCCTGATGCCGCGCATGTACATGGCGCTGGCGCAGGAGGACCGCCTGCCCGTGACCGACATCATGCGCCAGACACCCGACATCCCGGCGACGGCGCAATGGGCCATCTTCCTGCGCAACCACGACGAACTGACGCTGGAGATGGTCACCGACCGCGAGCGCGACTACCTGTGGAACTTCTACGCCATGGACCCGCGCGCCCGCATCAACCTGGGCATCCGCCGCCGGCTCGCGCCGCTGGTCGACAACGACCGCCGCAAGATCGAGCTTCTGAACAGCATGCTCATGTCCATGCCGGGCACGCCGATCGTCTATTACGGCGACGAGATCGGCATGGGCGACAACATCTACCTAGGTGACCGCGACGGCGTGCGCACGCCCATGCAGTGGACCATGGACCGCAACGGCGGCTTCTCCAAGTCCGACCCGGCCAAGCTCTACCTGCCCTGCGTCATGGACCCGGTCTACGGCTACACCACGGTGAACGTGGAGGCGCAGTCGCGCAGCCAGTGGAGCCTGCTCAACTGGATGCGGCGGCTCATCAACGTGCGCAAGATGCACCAGAGCTTCGGGCGCGGCGAGATCAAGTTCCTCTATCCGGGCAACCGCAAGGTGCTGGCCTATCTGCGCGAGCACGAGGGCGAGTCCATCCTTTGCGTCTGCAACCTGAGCCGGGCGCCGCAGGCGGTGGAACTGGACCTGCGCGACTATGCGACGCGGGTGCCGATCGAGTTGATCGGCCGCTCGCCCTTCCCGCCCATCGGCGACCTGCCCTACCTGCTCACCCTGCCCGCCTACGGCTTCTACTGGTTCCTGCTGGCCGACGAGGCGGAGGCGCCGGGCTGGCACGTGGAAGCCGTGCAGGCCATGCCGGAACTGATGACCCTGGTGGTCGGCAACGACCTCGCCACCGTCACCCAGGGGCGCAACAAGGACATGGTGGAAAGCCAGATCCTGCGCGGCTTCCTGCCCAACCAAAGGTGGTTCGCCGCCAAGGGCGAGGAAATCACCGAGGTGACGGGGGCCGACCATGCCCTGCTGCGCCACCAGGACGCCCAGTTCCTGCTGCCCGTCTATACGGTCAACACCCGCAGCGGCAAGCCGGGCGACTACTTCCTGCCGCTGTCGGTGGCGTGGGAGACGCGCGCCGACGACCCGTTCCAGCGCCTCGCCCCCTTCAGCGTCGCCAAGGTGCGGCGCGGCCCGACCGTCGGCGCCCTGCACGACGCCACCGCCGACCCCGCCTTCACCCGCGCCATGGTCGAGTCCATGCTGGCCGGCAAGGAGGTGGAGACCGGCGCCGGCGGCAAGCTCAAGTTCGTGCCGACCGATACCGGCCGCACCATCGAGTTCGACCGCAGCGGCGAGATCCAGCGCCTGTCGCGCGAGCAGTCCAACACGTCGGTCGTGGTCGGCACGCAGATGGTCATGAAGATCCTGCGGCGCCTGGAACAGGGCATCCATCCCGAGATCGAGGTCGGCCGCTACCTGACCGACGTGGCCAAGTTCGAGCACATCCCGCCGCTCTACGGCTCGGTGGTGCTGGAGGATTCGGCGGGGCGGGAAACGGCGCTCGCCGTGCTGCAGGGCTTCGTCCGCAACCAGGGCGACGGCTGGGCCTATACGCTGGACTACCTCGACCGCGTCATGGAGGAGGCCGAACTGGCCTCGCCCGAGGCGGCCGAGGACGACACCGGCATGCACGAGTTCTTCCTGACGCTCGCCGGCACCCTCGGCACCCGCGTCGCCGAGATGCACAAGGCCTTCGCGCTGCAGTCCGACGACCCCGCCTTCACGCCCGAACCGGCGGCCGAAAAGGACTTCGCCGCCTGGGCCGAGGGCTTGCGCAAACAGGCCGACGAGGCCCGCCGCATGCTGGAACGGGCGCTGCCCGGCCTGGCCGACGACCTGCGGTCCGACGTGGAGCGCCTGTTCGCCCGGTGGGACGCCATCGACCGCCGCGTCGAGTCGCTGCGCGGCCTCACGCCCGCTGGCCTCGTGAAGACCCGCTTCCACGGCGACTTCCACCTGGGCCAGGTGCTCATGGCGCACAACGACTGGGTGTTCCTCGACTTCGAAGGCGAGCCGACGCGCAAGCTGGAGGAACGGCGGTCGAAGAACTCGGCGCTGAAGGACGTGGCCGGCATGCTGCGCTCGTTCAACTACGCCGGCTGGTCGGCCCTGCTGAAGCGGGCCGAGTACAACCCGCAGGCCATGGAGCGCATCGGCGGCTTCACCGCCGATTGGGAGGCCGCGACGGCCGCCGCCTTCCTGCTCGCCTACCGCGAGGGCATCGCCGGCTGCCCCGTTTGGCCCGACGACGGCGAGACGGCCGCAGCGCTGCTCGAAGCCTTTACACTCGAAAAGGCCCTATACGAAGTATGCTATGAAGTGGCGAACCGCCCAGACTGGCTGCGCATTCCGCTGCAAGGCGTGCTAAGGCTCGTCGACCCGGACCGCCCGGAGGAATGAGGGAGACAGAATGACCCAGGCCCTGACCGTCGACCGCCCCGCCATCGACTCCATCGTGCGCGGTGACCACGGCGACCCCTTCGCCGTCCTCGGCATGCACGGCGGCGGAGGCCGGCCCGTCGAGGTGCGCGTCTTCCTGCCGTGGGCCGAAAGCGTCACCGTCGTCGACCCGAGCGACGGCAGCGAATTCGCGCTCGAGCGCATCCACGACGGCGGCTTCTTCGCCGCCGCCCTGACGGGCCGGCGCGAACGCTTCCGCTACCGCCTGCGCGCCGCCCCGCGCGACGGCGGTGCGGCCGGCGAGTTCCACGACGTCTACGATTTCGGCTACGTGCTGGGCGAACTGGACGTCCACCTGCTGGCCGAGGGCAACCACCTGCGCGCCTTCGAACGGCTCGGCGCCCATCCCATGGAACTGGGCGGCGTCAAGGGCGTGTCCTTCGCCGTATGGGCGCCCAACGCCAAGCGGGTGTCCCTGGTCGGCCCGTTCAACGGCTGGGACGGCCGCGTCAACCCCATGCGCAAGCGCCAGGAATGCGGCGTGTGGGAGATCTTCATGCCGCACATGACGGTGGGGGAGATCTACAAGTTCGAGCTGCTCGACCCGCACGGCAACGTGCTGCCGCTCAAGCTCGACCCCTACGCCTTCCAGTGCGAGCACCCGCCGGCCACGGCCGCCGTCGTCCACGGCACGCCGGAGCTGGAATGGACCGACCACGACTGGATCGCCGAACGCGAGCGCGTGCTGAAGGACGGCGAGAGCCTCCACACGCCCATGACCATCTACGAGGTCCACCTGGGCAGCTGGAAGCGGCACGCCGACGGCAACCGCTACTTCACCTACCGCGAGATGGCCGACCAGCTGGTCGCCTATGTGAAGGACATGGGCTTCACCCACATCGAGGTGCTGCCGGTCCACGAGTTCCCCTTCGACGGCAGTTGGGGCTACCAGCCCATCGGCCTGTTCGCGCCCACCAGCCGCTTCGGCAGCCCGCGGGACTTCGCCTATTTCGTCGACGTCTGCCACCGCAATGGCATCGGCGTCATCATCGACTGGGTGCCCGGCCACTTCCCCACCGACGCCCATGGCCTCGGCTACTTCGACGGCACCCACCTCTACGAGCATGCCGACCCGCGCCAGGGCATGCACATGGACTGGAACACCCTGATCTACAACTACGGCCGCCGCGAGGTGCAGAACTTCCTGCTCGCCAACGCCCTGTTCTGGATCGAATACTTCCACATCGACGGGCTGCGCGTCGACGCCGTCGCCTCCATGCTCTACCTCGACTACTCGCGCGAGGAAGGGCAGTGGATCCCCAACCAGTACGGCGGCAACGAAAACCTGGAAGCCATCGCCTTCCTGCGCCGCCTGAACGAGCTGGTCTATACCCAGGGCCGCGGCGCCGTGACCCTGGCCGAGGAATCCACCGCCTGGCCCATGGTCAGCCGGCCGGTCTACCTCGGCGGCCTCGGCTTCGGGTTCAAGTGGAACATGGGCTGGATGCACGACACCCTGTCGTACATGAGCAAGGACCCCATCCACCGCCGCTATCACCACAACCAGATGACCTTCGGCCTGCTCTATGCCTTCAACGAGAACTTCGTGCTGCCGCTCAGCCACGACGAGGTGGTCCACGGCAAGGGCTCGCTGATCGGCAAGATGCCGGGCGACGACTGGCAGAAGTTCGCCAACCTGCGCGCCTATTTCGCCTTCATGTGGGGCCATCCGGGCAAGAAGCTGGTGTTCATGGGCGGCGAGTTCGGCCAGTGGGCCGAATGGAACCACGACAAGGGCCTCGACTGGCATCTGCTGGAGCAGCCGGGGCACGCGGGCGTGCAGCGCCTCATGCGCGACCTCAACCTGACGCTGAAGGCCATGCCGGGCCTGTGGCAGCGGGACTTCGACTGGACCGGCTTCGAGTGGGTGGACGCCTCCGACGTCGACAACTCCATCTTCTCGTTCCTGCGCCGCACGGGCGAGGACGACGAGCGGCCAGTGCTGGTGGTGTCCAACTTCACGCCGCGGCCGCACGACGGCTATCGCATCGGCGTGCCCTTCGGCGGCTACTGGAAGGCGCACATCAACTCCGACGCCGACATCTACGGCGGCTCCGGCATGGGCAACGGCGACGGCGTGATGGCCGAGCCGGTGGAACACCACGGCCGGCCCTACTCGCTGTGCCTGACCCTGCCGCCGCTGTCCACCCTGTGGTTCACGCCCCAGGGGTGAGGGTTCGGGGAGGGGCGGACGCCTCTCCCCCCTGCCCTCGTCGTGGGGGGTGTGGGTGACCGGCCGAGTGCGTCATGCCCGGCTTCCGCACCGCCTCCGCGCCAGGCATCCACGGCGTGCACGCCGCCCGCCGTGGAAGACGCCGCCAACAGTCGCCGGCGGAGACGCTCGTGGATGGCCGGGTCGAGCCCGGCCATGACAAGTTTCTCTGATTTTTCAGCTATCTATGTCATGCCCGGTCTTGAGCCGGGCATCCACGGCTCCCCTGCCGCCTGCCGTGGACAACGCCGCCAACGGCCGCCGCCGGTGACGCTCGTGGATGGCCGGATCAAGGCCGGCCATGACAATCCCACATATATTTCAACACCCTGCCGCCCCCCTACCGCTTCAACTCCTCGAACGGCAGGAAGTCCAGGACCATGCCCGGCGTGATCTCCGCCGGGTCCTCGGGCAGGGCGAGCAGGCCGTGGGAGGTCACCACGCTGCGCAGGATGCCCGAGCCCTCGCTGGGAAAGCGTTGGGCGACGGGCAGGCCGTCGTCGCCCGGCTCCAGGGTGGCGCGCAGCCATTCGCGGCGGCCGGGGCGCTTCTTGAAGGCGAAGCCGGCGCGCACGGGCACGGGGCGCGGCAGCACCTCGCGCAGGCCCATGCGCTTCAGGATCAGCGGCCGGGCGAACATCATGAAGGTGACGAAGACCGCCACCGGGTTGCCCGGCAGCCCGATGAAGGCCGCCTGCCCCACCCGGCCCACCGCCAGCGGCCGGCCGGGGCGGATGGCGACGCGCCAGAAGTCGAGCGTGCCCAACTCGCCCAGCACCGCCTTCACGTGGTCTTCCTCGCCGGTCGACACACCGCCCGAGGTGAGCACCACGTCGGCCTCCGCCGCCGCCTCCTGCAATACGGCGCGCAAGCGGGCGGGATCGTCGGGCAGGATGCCGAAGTCGCGCACCGTGCAGCCCATGTCGCGCAGCAAACCGATCAAAACATAGCGGTTGCTGTCGTAGATGGCGCCCGGCGGGGCGTCGGCGCCGGGGTCGCGGACCTCGTCGCCGGTGGAGAACACCGCCGCCCGCACCGTCCGATAGACCAGCGGCCGGGCGCAGCCGACGGAGGCCATGTAACCCACCTCCTGCGGCCGCAGGCGGGTGCCGGCGCCCAGGATGCACTGGCCGGCGACGATGTCCTCGCCCGCCCGGCGCAGGTTCTGGCCCGCCTTCTTCACCGGCGGCAGGACGACGCGGCCGTCCTCCTCGCGGCAAGGCTCCTGCGGAATGATGGTGTCCGCCTCGGCCGGCACCGGGGCGCCGGTGAAGATGCGCGCCGCCTCGCCCGGCGCCAGCGGGCGTTCCGGCACGTGGCCGGCGGGGATGCGCATCACCACCGGCAGCGTCGTCTCCGCCTCCGCCGACAGGTCGGCGAAGCGCACCGCGTAGCCGTCCACCGCCGAATTGTCGTGCGGCGGCACGTTGCGGTCGGAGATCACGTCTTCCGCCAGCACGCGGCCGTAGGCATCCGTCAGCGCCACCCGCTCCGTCTCCGCCGCCGGCTCGACCAGCGCCAGCAGGCGGGTGATGGCCTCGTCGGCGCGCAGCATGTCGGCGGAGGGGGCGAAGGCGTCGCGGCTCATGCGGCAGGGTCCTTGCGGTGCGGCAGGCCGATGCGGGCCAGGATGAAGTCGGCCACGGCCTCGGGGTCGTTGAGGTCGAGGCGCGGGCGGTCGAGCGCCGGAATCACCTCGTCGCTGGCCACCGCCACGATGGACGGGTCGCCGGGCCACAGGGGTTCCTTGCCGACGGTGGGGCGGTGGACCTCGATCTTGTCGTGGGGGTGGCGCTTGAAGCCCTCGATCAGCACCAGGTCGACCGCCGCCATGCGCGGCAGCAGGTCTTCCAGGGTCGGTTCCTCCTCGCCGCGCAGCTCGTGCATGAGCGCCCAGCGGGTGCCGGAGGTGACCAGCACTTCCGTGGCGCCGGCCTCGCGGTGGCGGTAGCTGTCCTTGCCCGGCTGGTCGACGTCGAACTTGTGGTGGGCGTGCTTGACGGTGGAGACGCGGAAGCCGCGCGCCGTCAGCGCCTGGACCAGGGCGATCATCAGGGTGGTCTTGCCGCTGTTGCTCCAGCCGGCGAGGCCGAAAATCTTCATGATGCGGAGGTGTCCTCGAGGGAAACGGAAGAAGCGGCGGAAAGCCCGAGACCATCGACCCAGGCCCACATGGCCGGCACTGTCGGCTCGATGAGGGTGCCGAGCCCGCCCGAGGCCTCCATCCAGGCATCCAGATAGCGGCGCGACACCAGCAGCAGCACCGGCACGCCGTCGCTCACGGCCCGGAAGATCTCGGGCGCCAGGCCCTCGCCGTCGGCCTCGGCTCCGGCGAACTTGTTGGCGATGAGCAGGTCGACGCCCTCCTCCAGCACCGCCCGCAGACGGGCCGAGGCATCGGCCAGGCCGCTCGGGTCGAGGCAGCAGGACGCCGAGCCGGAGCCCAGCGCCTGCGAGATGCGGAAGCGTTCGCCGCTGCCGGCGTCCACCAGTTCCATCAGGTTGGGGCCGTCGGGATTGCGCACCGTCTCCTGATACAGGCCGCCGATGCGGAAAGGCGCGCGCGCCATCAGCGCGCGGACGAAATCCGCGAACACGTCCTCGCCGTCCTGGCCGCGGTCGTGGACCACGACGCCGATGCGGACTTCCATGTCGTCGCTCATGGGCGCCTCCTCACACCGGCAGGATATGGGCATAGGGGATGAAGGACACCATGTCGCCGGGCAAGACGCCGGTGCAATCCTCGCGCAGGTCGACGAGCCCGTCGGACTGCACGAGCGACGACAGCACGTGCGGCTCCTGGCTCGGGAACAGGCGCACGACAGGCGATCCGCCGGAGCGGTCGAGGCTGGCGCGCACGAACTGGCGGCGCTTGTGCTTCTTCACGAAGGTGAAATCGGCCGGCAGCGGGTAGACCTCGGGGAACAGCGGTTCGGCCGTGGCACCCGACAGCCGCAGCACGACGGGACGCGCCACCACCATGAAGGTCGCCAGCGTCGACACCGGGTAGCCCGGCAGCCCGACGAAGGCCGCCTTGCCGACGGTGCCGAGGGTGGTCGGCTTGCCCGGCTTCACCGCCATGCGCCACACGTGCACCTGCCCGAGCGCCCGCACCGCCGCCACCACGTGATCCTCGCCGCCGACGGACACGCCGCCGGAGGTGACGATGAGATCCTGGGTCTCGCCGGCCGCCTTCAGCGCCGCCTCGGTGGCGTCGCGGCGGTCCGGCAGATGGCCGAGGTCGTTGGCCTCCACCCCGAGGGTCGCGAGCGCGGCCAGCAGGCCGTAACGGTTGCTGCCGTAGATCTGCGCCGGGCCGAGGGGATTGCCGGGCTCCACCAGTTCGTCGCCGGTGCCGAACACGCCGACCTTCAGGCGGCGGTAGACGGTCAGTTGCGCCACGCCGGCCGCCGCCGCCATGGCGACGTCCTGCGGCCGCAGGCGGCGGCCGGGCTGCACCACGACGCCGCCCTCGGCGAAGTCCTCGCCCACCTTGCGCACGAAGTTGCCGGCGGCGATGCCGGGCGGAATGGTCACGCGGTCACCGTCGACCGTGCAGTCTTCCTGCATCACCACCGCATCGGCGCCCGGCGGCAGGGGGGCGCCGGTGAAGATGCGCGCCGCCGCTCCCGCCGCCAACGGCTCGCCGGGCGCCTGGCCGGCGGCGTGGCGGCCGGTGATCGGCAACGTCGTCGGCGCGGCGGCGTTCAGGTCGGCGGAGCGGAGGCAGAAGCCGTCCATGGCCGCGTTGTCGAAGCGCGGGTTGCCGGTGCGGGCGTGCACGGGCTCGGCCAGCACGCGGCCGAGCGCCGCCGTCAGGCCCACCGTCTCGGTCGCCACCACGGGAAACAGGCGCCGTTCGAGCATCGCCAGCGCGTCGTCGAGGCGCAGCAGATCGTCCGGCGCCTTGAAGCAGTCGTTGAGGTCGCCCTGCATGGAAAGGACATCACCATCTCGTTGATCGGCAAGGATACTCCAGCGTCGTCGAGCAGGACAACGATGGAAACGTCCGGCCGCTCATCCGGCCGGTTCCGGCGCCTCGCGCGGTTCGGTCAGGTCGCCGGCCTCGGGCGCATCCAGCCGGTTGGCGCGCAGGTACTTGTAGGCGCCGGCCACGAACAAGCCGTCGAGCGTGGGGATGACGAAGGCCTTGTAGGCGGCCCAGGTGTCGGTCGGAAAGGCCCGCCACATGATCTCGTTCATCACCGCCAGCAGGGTCAGGAAGGCGACCAGGGCCAGCGTCAGGGTGCGCCACGCCTCGGTGCGGGCATGGGTGCCGGCGCCGAAGATCGCCTTCAGCGGCAGCTTCTTGACCGCCAGCGCGCCAGCCAGCACCAGGGCGCTGATGCCGTTGACCAGGGTCGGCTGCATCTTGATGAACTGGTCGTCGCGCCACCACAAGGTCATGCCGCCGAACAGCAGCGTCAGGCCGAGGCCGGCCAGCGGCATGACGGGAATGCGGCGCGTGCGGTACCACGACACCACCGTGGAGAGGGCGGCCGAGGCCATCAGGGCGATGGTACCGGCGTAGATTCCCCAGATCTTGGTGGCCGCGAAGAAGACGACGGCCGGCCCCAGTTCGAAAACCAGGCGAAGCGCCGCCTGGCGGATGTTCCACGACGTCTTGGCCACGCGGGCTCCTGTTCCTGCATCGGCTCAACTTCCATTGCAGCAGAACGACGCGCACCGGCCGGTGGTGCGGTGGAACAAGCCCTTCGACCGCCCGATACACCAAAAGGTCACAACACCTACCCCCTAGACAAAGGGCATGGTAGGACAGACCTAGGTATGACCTCACGCCAGCCGATCGCCGCATCGGCAGGCCAGCGGCAGCGCCAGCAAGAAGTCTATGATGTCGCCGGCGTAGTCTCTGCAGTGTCGGAAAAACAGACACATTTATTGCACCGGAAATGTAAAGAATGCCGACGTACTTCACGGGAATGACTTTATTCTACCCCGAAAAAACACGGAAGACTTCACATGTGCCGTTTACCGCAGCGACCCGGGAGCCCTAGCGTAACATGCAGCAGATGGCGAATTGGATGAGCTCCATGGCGGAAAGGGACGACATCAGGAAGGCGGCCGGCGCGGCCGAAAACGGCAAAGGCTGGCCGCGCGCGCTCCTGTGCCTGGTCGCCCGCGAAGACCTCGGCGTGCTCGGGGAACTGGTCGCCGACGTGAAGCATGCGCCGCTCTACTTCCTGGATAGGCCGGCGGACCTTCTCACGGCGCGACGGGAGGGGTCGGTCCTCATCGCCTCGGCCAGCCGGGTGGCGAACGAGCCGTGGTCCAACGCCATTGGTCAGGCGCGGCGCACCGGCTCGCTGCCGACCGTGTTCCTGACCCGCTCCGACCAGATGATCGAGATCGCGCCCTATGCCGACCTCATCGACAACCTGATCTTCCTGGAGGTCCCGCCCCGCCGGCTCGGCAGGGCGCTGACCATGGCGCTGGACGGCTTCGTCACCCTGCCCGGCCGCGCCCGCGCCTCGCTGGCGGTGGACGCGGTGCGGCAGGAACGGCTGCAGCGCCTCGACGACCTCGAGCAGGAAGTCATCGCTCTCATCGCCGAAGGCATGACCAACGAGCAGATCGCCCGCCGCCTCGGCATGGGTGAACCGCAGGTCAAGCGCACGGTGAAGCGCATCCTCGACCACCTCGGCCTGCGCAACCGCACCGAGGCGGCCGTGTTCTACCACTGTGCCGACGGCGGGCTGCGCGGTCAGGCCGGCGACGGCGGCGGCAGCGGCAGCGAGAGCCCCCCCGGCGCCCCCGGCTGACCCTGCCTCCTGCGGCGGTCCGCCGGGATTACCCCTCCTTGCCGCAGCGGCTCGCCCCCTGAACCGTCGCTCCGGCGCGCCGGCCCCGTACCATGGCGGAGACCTCCTTCCCCTTCTCCGCCTCAGCGACGGGAGCCGTCATGGCAGACGTGCTGTTCCTCACCCAGCGCATCCCCTACCCGCCCAACAAGGGCGAGAAGATCCGCTCCTTCCGCCTGCTGGAGCGGCTGGCGCGGCGCCACCGGGTGCACCTCGGCTGCCTCATCGACGACCCCGACGACCTGCAGCACCGCGACACCGTGCGCGCCATGGTCGCCGACGCCCACTTCGGCGTGCTCGACCGCCGCCGCGCCCGTATGTGGTCGTTGCGCGGGCTGCTGACCGGCGAGGGCCTCAGCGTCACCTATTTCGGCGATGCGTCCTTGCGCGCCTGGGTGCGGCGCGTGCTGACCGAGGTGAAGCCCAAGGCCGGCGTCATCTCGTCGTCCAACATGGCACCCTACCTGCTCGACGAGCCGGCCCGGCCGCCGCTGCTGGTGGCCGACGTGGTGGACGTCGACAGCGCCAAGTTCGCCCACTACGCGCGGGAAGCGCGCCCGCCCATGCGCTGGGTCTTCGCCCGCGAGGCGGTGCGCGTCGCCGCCCTGGAGCGCCGCCTGGCCGACGAGGCGGCATGGTGCACGCTGGTCTCCGAGCCCGAGGCGGCCCTGTTCCGCCAGGTCGCGCCGCGGGCGCGGGCGCGCGTGCTGGGCGTGCCCAACGGCGTCGACACCGCCTTCTTCAGCCCCGAGCACGCCGCCGTGTCACCCTACGACGGCGCCGGGCCGGTGCTCGCCTTCACCGGCCACATGGACTACCCGCCCAACATCGACGCCGCCCTGTGGTTGGCGCACGACATCCTGCCGTTGGTGCGGCGCAAGGTGCCGGCGGCGCGGCTGGCGATCGTCGGCGCCAACCCGGCGCGCGAGGTGCAGGCCCTGGCCAGCCGGCCGGAGATCCTGGTCACCGGGCGGGTGCCCGACGTGCGGCCCTACGTGCGGCATGCCACTGTCTGCGTAGCCCCCTTGCGCATCGCCCGCGGCATCCAGAACAAGGTGCTGGAGGCCATGGCCATGGGCCGGCCGACGGTGGTCACCACCGCCGCCCTCACCGGCATCGCCGCCGAGCCCGGCCGCGACCTCCTGCTCGCCGACGGCGCGCCGGCGGTAGCCGACGCGGTGCTGCAGGCCCTGGAGCCGGCGCGCGCCCTGGCGCTCGGCGCCCAGGCCCGGCGCTTCGTGGTGGAGCATCACGGCTGGGACCACACCTTCGCCGCCTTCGACACCTGCCTGCGCGGCCTCGACGGGCCGGAGCCGGTGCGCGGCGCGGCGGAATAGGGCAGCGCGCGAGCCTGCGTGGCGCGTGAACGCAGCTCCGGCGCGACGGCGCCGGAGCGCAAAAGGCTCTACCGCGACGACACCGGCACCACCCCGCCCTCCCCTGTCTCTGCCACCCGCCCGGCCTTCCAGGCGTCGAGCACGGGGCGCAGGGTGCGCTGCTGCTCGGCCAGGGCGGCGACGGTCAGGCGCTCGCCCGGTGCCTCCGCCGGGGCGGCGCAGTCGCGGCCGAGCAGGGCGCCCAGCATGCGTTCCCCAAGGGCCGCCGTATAGTGGGCCGGCTCCCAGAACCAGCGCAGCGTGGTGCGACGGTCGCCGGCCGGCGGCACCGCCTCGCGGGCGAAGGGGCCGAGGGTGTTGAAGTCCCACAGCGGCACCCCGTGCGCCGCCGTCACCGCCAGCAGGTCCGCCTTCCAGCGCAGGAAGTCCGGCCACAACCCGCCGTGATCCACCGCCGACAGGTAGGCGGCGTGGTAGGGGTTGAGGAACAGATGCGGCGTCACCCCGCGCGCCGCCAGCTCCGCCAGCAGGGCATCCAGCGCCGCCAGTTCCGGCGAGGTGTCTGCCGCCGGCAGGTGCAGGCCGGGGCGCGAAAACAGGCCGCGCAACTCGTCCTGCTTCTGGGCGAACAGCACGCGCTGGCCCTCGGCGGCGATGATGGCGCGGTAGGGCCGTGCCGGGTTGAACCCGTCCGCCCGCAGGTCGCCGGCGTCGGGATCGTGCTGGGCGACCACCGTCCGCAGGCTGTCGGCCAGCGCATCGAGCGACACCGCCGCCCGCCACCCGTCGGTGAGCCGCTGCCGCCACTGGCCGGCGCCCTCCGGTCCGAGCGCGAGGCGGCGCTGCCAGTCACCGGGCGAACCGCCGCCGCTGCCGCCCTCGCCCGCCGTGGCGACGGCGCCGACGTGCAGGAAGTCGAGGAAGTCGAGGCCGATCACCACCGTGCGCACCGTCCCCGCCGCCAGGCCGTGGCGCAGCGCCTCCAGCTGCATGGCGAAGGAGGCGCCGGGCAGGCCGAGGTTGTAGACCGGCTGCTCCGCCGCGCTCCAGCAGGCGGAGGCTGGGTCCAGCCCCATCTCCGGCCGCGAGTTGCCGACCACCAGCGTCGCCGGCCGCGCCGCCGCCACCTGATAGGGCTTGGCGACGCGGGAATGGCTCGACGCTTCCGGCTTCACGGCATTGACCCCGGCGACGCGGGGGGTGCCGAACAGGCCGTAGGGGTCGACCGCCACGTTCACCGCCGCGGCGACCGCCAGGGTTCCGGCGAAGGCGGCGGCGCAGAGGCGGAGATAGCGACCGTGGCGGCTCATGGTGATGGCGACCCTCGCAGGCTCAGAACTGGAAGTAGAGGAACTCGGACACGCCGGTCAGCGTCAGCACGCCCACCCCGGCCGCGACGCCCGTCGCCACCGCCCAGCGCCCCGAGGGCTGCCATTGCAGGCGGCTCGCCCGCTCCGTGCCCTGGCGCAGGCGGGCGACGATTTCCTGCGTGTTCGGGCAGGCGACGGCGATGGGCAGCAGCACGGCGATCCATGTCCACATGAGGACGAAGTCGCTGCCGCCGCCGAGGTAGCTTTCGACGCCCCAGCCGCTCAGCAGCGTCCAGGCCTCGCCCAGGCGGGCGGCGATGGCGTTGGGCAGGGCGACGCCGTTCAGCCCCGCCATGCCGCCGAGCAGGGTCCAGGCGCCGGCGAAGCTCTCGGCGCGGAAGAACACCCAGGCGACCACCACGGCCAGCATGGTCAGCGCCCAGCCGCCGACGCCGCGCAACGGCCGCCGGTCGCCCGCCACCGCCCGCCACAGGTGGGCGACCATCAGATAGAAGCCGTGCAGCCCGCCCCATGCCAGGAAGGTCCAGCCGGCGCCGTGCCACAGTCCGCCGAGCAGCATGGTGATCATCAGGTTGCCGTAGCGCCAGGCCGTTCCCTTGCGGCTGCCGCCGAGCGGGATGTAGAGATAGTCGCGCAGGAAGCGCGACAGCGTCATGTGCCAGCGCCGCCAGAACTCGATGATGCTGGTGGCCTTGTAGGGCGAGGCGAAGTTGAGCGGCAGGGTGATGCCGAAGATCAGCGCCGCCCCGATGGCCATATCGGAATAGCCCGAGAAGTCGAAGTAGATCTGGAAGCTGTAGGCCAGCGCCCCGCCCCAGGCCTGCAAAAGATCCAGCGCCGCCCCCTGCTCCGCCGCCCGGAAGGCGCCGGTGGCGTAAGGCGCGATGCCGTCGGCCAGCACCGCCTTCTTGAACAGGCCGATGGCGAGCACGGTGACGCCGACGGCGGCGTTCTCGGCCGTCAGACCGGCGGGGCGGGCGAACTGCGGCATCATCTCGCGGTGATGGACGATGGGGCCGGCGATGAGCTGCGGGAAGAAGCTGACGAACAGCGCATAGCGCAACGGTCCGTAACCGCCGTCGTCGCCGTTGGCCCAGCAGTCGGCCAGGTAGGCGATCTGCTGGAAGGTGAAGAAGGAGATGGCGAGCGGCAGCACGATGGCGCCCATGGTGAAGCCCGTGCCGGCGGCGTCATTGACCGTCTGCACCAGCAACCCGGCATACTTGAAGTAGCCGAGCGCCCCCAGGTTGGCGGCGATGCCCGCGATGAGCAGCGCCTTCGCCGCCCTGTCCCGCCCGCTCCCACGCCGGCCGGCGATGGCGCGGCCGAGGCCGTAGTTGACCACCATGGAGCCGCCGAGCAGCACCAGATAGACCGGATTCCACCAGCCGTAGAAGAACAGCGACGCCAGCACCAGCCACGCCACCACGCCCCGCCCCTGCCCCCACCGGCTCAGCACGGCATAGCCGGCGGCGACCACCGGCAGGAACAGGAACAGAAACTCGTAGCTGTTGAAAAGCATGGTGCTTCGTACCTGGCGGTGGAGGATGGTTAGCCACCAAGGCACCAAGAACACCAAGATGCCGTGCCGGTTGCCACCCAGTGCGCCGCCGCAGGCGCAGTGACAGTCCCGTTGGAGGAAAGCTCCGGCTTCACCATCCCGCGCCGCTCTCTTGGTGTCCTTGGTGTCTTGGTGGCTAAAAACTGAGGCCCGCTCACTCCCGCAGCCGCAGCGACCGCATGAGGTCGTAGAGGGTCGGCCGGCTCACGCCCAGCAGCTTGGCGGCGGCGGAGACGTTGTTGTCGGCGACGCACAGCGCCTTGCTGACGGCTTCCATCTCCGCCTCCTCGCGCGCCATGCGCAGGGTGGGGAAGTCGGCGGCCTCCAGGCGCAGGTCGGTGGCGGCGATCATGGGGCCGTCGGCCAGCACCAGCGCCCGCTTCACCCGGTTTTCCAGCTCGCGCACGTTGCCCGGCCACTCGTAGCCGGCGATGGCGGTGACGGCGTCGGCGGTGAAGCCGCGGACGGGGCGCTTCATCTCGCGGGCGTAGCGGCCGAGGAAGAACCGCGCCAGCAGCGTCGCGTCGCCCGGCCGGTCGCGCAGCGGCGGGATGTGCACGCCCACCTCGTCGAGGCGGTAATAGAGGTCCTCGCGGAACCGCCCGTCGCGGATGAGCGCCTGCAAGTCGGCATTGGTCGCCGCCACCACCCGCACGTTGACGGCGATCTGGCTGCGGCCGCCGACCCGCTCGATCACCCGTTCCTGCAGGAAGCGCAGCAGCTTCACCTGCAGGGGGTGGGGCATGTCGCCGATTTCGTCGAGGAACAGGGTGCCGCCGTCGGCCTGCTCGATCTTGCCGGGCGTGGTCTTCACGGCGCCGGTGAAGGCGCCCTTCTCGTGGCCGAACAGCTCGCTTTCCAGCAGGTTCTCGGGGATGGCGGCGCAGTTGATGGCAACGAAGGCGCCCTTGGCGCGGCCGCTGCACCGATGCAGGGCGCGCGCCAGCACCTCCTTGCCGGTGCCGCTCTCGCCGGTGAGCAGGACGTTGACGTCCGACGGCGCCACCCGCTCCACCATGCGCAGCACGTCGAGCATCTTCGGGCTTTCGGCGATGACGTCGGTCATGGGGCCGGTCTCGCGGGCGGCGGCGAGGCGGCGGTTCTCCGCCTCCAGCTCCGCCAGTTGCATGGCGCGCTCGACGATGAGCCGCAGGGTGTCGATGTCCACCGGCTTGGGGTAGATGTCGTAGGCGCCGTTGCGCACGGCTTCGAGGGCGTGCACGCGCTCGGCATTGCCGCTCGAGACGATGATCTTCAGCCACGGCTTGAACGACAGCAGGTCCTTGAGCACCGCCAACCCCTCCGTCGCGCCGTTGGGGTCGGGCGGCAGGCCGAGGTCGAGCACCACCACCTGCGGATCGCAGCGGCGGGCGGCCGCCAGCGCGGCGGCGCGGTCGTTCGCCACCTGGACGTCCCAGGCGTCGGCCAGCGCCCACTTCAGCTGCTTGGCCAGGCCCTCGTCGTCCTCCACGAGCATGAGGATCGGCTTCGCGTCGGCCATCATACGGTCTCCCTGGTCGGCTGCGGCGTCGCCCTGGCCGGCCCCTCCGCCGCGGTGCGGTCGAGGGGCAGGACGATGCGCATGATCGTGCCCTTGCCGGGCTCGGTGCTCACTTCGAGGCGGCCGCCCATCTCGCGCACCAGCTCGCGGCACTGGAAGGCGCCGAGGCCGTAGCCGTCGGCCTTGCTGCTGTCGAGCGGGCGGAACAGGCGGTCGCGGACGTAGGCGAGGTCCATGCCGACGCCGTCGTCGGCGACCTCGACGGCGATGGTCCCGCCGCCCCGCACCAGCCGTACGGTGACCCGCCCCGCCGCGCCGGCGGCCTCGATGGAATTCTGCAGCAGGTGGTCGAGGACGCTGCCGAAGGTCTCGGCCGGCGGAATCGGCAGCCCGCCGCCCGCTGCGCCCGCCAGGTCGGCGGCGAGATCGGGATGGCGGCGGCGCCAGCGCGTCACCGCCTGCGCCACCTGCTCGCCGACGTCGGGGGCCGGCGCGCCGGGCGGCAGGGCCGGCGGAGCCGGCGCCCGGCTGTGGCGCAACTCGGCCAGCAGGGCGCGCAGCTTGGCGACGGCACCGGCGGTGGTGTCCAGCATGTCCTTCTGGAACTCGGGGTCGTCGCCGACGCGCTCGGCGTTCTTCAGCATGAGGTCGAGCTGGCTGACGATGTTCTTCACGTCGTGCACCAGGAAGGCCGTGCGCTTGCTGAAGGCCTCCAGCCGGCGGGCGTCGGACAGCTCGTTCAAGGCCTTTTCCGTCGCCAGGGTGGCGGCGGCGTGGCGGCCGACGGTCTTCAGGACGTCGAAGTCCTCCCACGTCAGCGGCCGGCGCAGGCGCGGCGCGGCCACCAGCACGAAGCCGATGACGTCGCCGCGGATGGGCAGCGGCAGCACCAGCCACGCCTGCGGCAGCGCCGTCAGCCACTCGGGCGCGTCGAAGCCGTAGAGGTCGGGGCGGCGGCGCATCTCGTCCAGGTCCACCACCCAGCGCCGCCCTTGCAGGAACCCCACCAGCGCCGAGTCCACCGGCACCGCCGGCAGGCCGGCGGAGAGGTTCCAGACGGCCGACGGGATGAAGGCGCGGTCACGCTCCTGCAGCAGCCAGAGAGCGCCGGCGGTGCCTTCCACGATGTCGCAGACGGCGCGGATGACGCGGTCGTGCAGGGCGGCGGCGTCCTCGCCCTCGCCGCCCGCCAGCGTGCGGGTCACGCGCAGCCATTCGGCGCGGTAGTCGTAGCGGTGGGCGAAGAAGTTCTTGGCGACCCACACCCGCGCCCGCGCCCGCGACGCCCCCGACAACACCAGGACGCCGAGCAGCAGCAGCGACCCGGCCAGGAACGCCGCCTGACTGGCCGGCCCCCACGAGCCGCCGAGCCCGCGGATGCCATAGCCCACCAGCGACATCACCAGCAGGTAGACGCCGGTCGCCAACAGCGTCGTCGACTTGAGCAGGATCTCCCGCGACGGCCGCAGGCGCCGGCCGCCGTCCATGGAGCGGAACAGCGAGACGCCGATGGCCGCGGCGCACAGGGCGTCGACCAGGGCGCGCGCGGCCACCATGTTGGCGTCGAGCCGGTTGACCAGGAGGGCGTCGGCGAACAGGAAGACATCGAAGGCGAAGACCACCGCCAGCCCGAGGCAGAGGTGCTTGATCGCCCAGCGTTCCTCGACGTCGCGCTGGCGCAGGATGCTCTCCATCAGCGCCAGCCCGACCACCGCGAGCACCAGCAGCGCCACCGGCATGAGGTGGGGAGCGGTCGTCGCGATCCAATCGGAGAGGCCGACGCCGGCGGCCAGGGCACCGGCACCGAGCACGGCACCGCCGCCCACCAGGGCGAGACGGCGGCCCTGCCACAGGCCCGCCACCTCGGCCAGCACCACGAGCCACGCCATGGTGTGCATGGCTTCCAGCGCGAGCACCACGGGCGGCACCGCCATCGTCGGCAGCAGGCCCGCGGCGGCCGGCAGCCCCGTCATCGCCACCGCCCACAGGGCCGTCAGGACGGCCGCCGCCGTGGCGGCGGTGCGGCGGGCGGGGAGCAGGTCGGCGCCCCGGCTCAGGGCGACGACGGCCAGCAGCATGTATGCCCCGGCGCACAGGCCGTAGGCCCAGGTCAGGACGACACCGATGCCGGCCGCGGGATCCACCTCAGCGCGCCCCCTCGTTCCACAGGATCACCTTGGCGGTCTGCACCAGGATGAGCAGGTCGAGGAACATGCTGCCGTTCTTCACGTAATAGAGGTCGTAGGCGAGCTTGCGCCGGGCATCCTCGACCGAGGCGCCGTAGGGGTAGTTGATCTGCGCCCAGCCGGAGATGCCGGGGCGGACCGAGTGGCGCTCGCGGTAGAAGGGGATCTCGGCGGCCAGCTGGTCGACGAAGAAGGGGCGTTCCGGGCGCGGGCCGATGAAGCTCATCTCGCCCTTCAGCACGTTCAGGACCTGCGGGATCTCGTCGATGCGGGTCTTGCGGATGAAGCGCCCGACCGCGGTGACGCGGGCGTCGTTGGTGCGCGCCCACTGCGGCGTGCCGTCCTTCTCGGCATCCACGGTCATGCTGCGGAACTTGAGCAGCCCGAAGGTGCGGCCGTTCAGCCCGACCCGCTCCTGCCGGTAGAACACCGGCCCGGCGCTGGTCAGCTTGACGGCCGCCGCCGCCAGCAGGGTGATGGGCAGGGTGCCGAGCAGGAACACCAGGCTGACCACGATGTCGAAGGTGCGCTTGAAGATGCGGCGGCCGAGCGACAGGCGGAACCCGTCGGAGAAGATCATCCAGCCGGGGCGCAGGGTGTCGAGGTCGATCTCGGCGGCCTCGCGCTCCCAGAAGGTGGCGTAGTCGGCGATGGCGACACCCGCCAGCTTGCACTGCAGCAGGTCGTGCAGCGGCAGCCCGCCCCCGCCGCCGGCCGCACCACTGCCGCGGCGTTCGCGGGTGGTGAGCACGATCTCGTCGACGCGGCGGTCGGTGACCAGCTGGCTCAGGGCTTCGCGCTCCTCCACCAGGCGGCGGGGGAAGATCTGCCAGTGGCGCATGTCCTCGGCGGTGCCGTTCTCGCCGGTCTCGACGAAGCCGACGATGCGGAAATTGCGGTGGTGCGCCGGATCGCCCAGCTCCGCCAGCCGCTGCGCCGCCGCGCCGGTGCCGAGCACCAGCACCCGGCGCTTGAAGACGTCGAGGTCGGCCAGCTCCACGAAGAAATAGCGGATGAGCAGGATGGCGACCCCGGCGGCCGGTGTCGCGAAGCCGAGCAGGATGACGTAGCCCGACCAGTCGGTGCCGGCCCAGGTGGCATAGGCCACCGCCGCCATGGCGAGCGCCACGAACAGCAGCGGGAAGATGACCAGCGAGCGGCGGACGAAGGTCTTGATGTCGAAGAACATGCGGCGGCTGTACATGCCGACCGACGCGATCACCACCACCCCGAGCAGCGCCAGCGCCAGCGGCACCACGTCGTCATGCCATTCCAGCCCGTGAACGAGGGCGTCGGCGGCGCTTTCCACGCCGACGTCCACGGTCACCGGCCACAGCGCCGCGACCAGGGCCGCCAGGCCATCGAACAACCCGAGAAGGACGCCCGCTTCCAACAGCGCCAGAAGCAGCACGGGAACCGCAATGTGGTGCCCGAATACCCGCAGCATGTGCGCTCTCCCTGATGGTTGGTTTTTCTTGTGCCGACCACCAGAGACGCTAGCGGAGCGCTGCGTCGAGGGACAAAGGCGGGGAAGGAGAGGCAGGGCCTATTTGGACCTACCTCGGAGGATGGAACAATCTTTTCAATGGCTTACGGCGGAGGCCCGACCTCCCCCGCGGCCAGGTCGGGCACTCAGCTGTCCCACTGCGGCGCCAGGCCCTCCGGCGCGATCTGGCGGCCGTCGGGGCGCTGCAAGCCCTTGATGGCGCGCATGTCGTCGGCGGACAGCTCGAAGTCGAAGATCTCCAGGTTGGCCTTGGCGTGGTCTTCGCTGCGGCTGCGCGGGATGGCGCAGACGCCCTCCTGCTGCACCAGCCAGCGCAGGGCGACCTGGGCGGGCGTCTTGCCGTGCGCCTCGGCGATGCGCGCCAGCACCGGCTCGCCCAGCACCTTGCCCTGCGCCACCGGGCTGTAGGCGGTGAGCGCCATGCCCTGGGCGCGGCAGGCCTCCAGCACCGGGTCCTGGTTCAGCAGCGGGTGGTATTCCACCTGGTTGGTGACCAAGGGCTCGGGCGAAAGCTCGGTGGCGCGGCGGATCAGGTCGACGGTGAAGTTGGAGATGCCGACGTGACGCGCCTTGCCGGCCTGCTTCACGGACGCGAGCGCGCCCAGCGTCTCGGCCAGGTCGACCTCCGGGTTCGGCCAGTGGAGCAGCAGCAGGTCGACGTGGTCCATGGCGAGCTTGCGCAGGCTTTCGTCCACCGAGCGCTGCAGGTCGCCGTCGCGAAAATTGCTCACCCACACCTTGGTGGTGACCCACAGGTCGCTGCGGCCGATACCCGAGTCGCGGATGCCGGTGCCGACTGCTTCCTCGTTTTCGTAGATCTGCGCCGTGTCGACGTGGCGATAGCCTTCGCGCAGGGCGGCCTTCACCATGCGGTGGCAGTCGTCGGGCGGCAGAGTGAAGGTGCCGAACCCGAGGGCGGGAATCCGGGCGTCCTTGGCATTGACGGTCCACATGGGGCGAGTCCTGTCGTCTTGGGAGGGATCGGGAGGAGGAGCGGGGCCGCACCCCCTGCCCTGCGGGCAACGCCACCGCCCGCGGGCCCGTTGCCGCCCCCGTCAGTGGCCCTGGAGGCCACCCGCCCCGCCGCCTAGGCTCGCAGGGACCGGGACAACGGAGGGCTCGCCATGGACGACCGCACCCCAGGCTGTTACGCCGTCATCTTCTCCTCGCAGCGCAACGACCAGCCGGGCGACGGCTACGGCGCCGCGGCCGACCGCATGGTGGAGCTGGCGAAGGCCCAGCCCGGCTTCCTCGGCATCGAGTCGGCGCGCGGGCCGGACGGCTTCGGCATCACCGTCAGCTACTGGGAAAGCGAGGAGGCGATCCGCGCCTGGAAGCTGCACGCCGAGCACGTCCAGGCCCGCGAGCGCGGCCGTACCGAATGGTACGATTTCTCCACCACCCGCGTCGCCCGGGTGGAACGGGCCTACAGCAGCGCCCGCCGCGGCGGCTGAGGGCGGACGAAAGGAAAGGCCGGCACCCTCGCGGGCACCGGCCTGTTCCGTCGGGGTCGGGAGACGTCCGCTTACGCGGCGGTCTTCACGCCCTTTTCCTTCAGCATCTGCTGCAGTTCGCCGCTCGCGGCCATCTCGCGCACGATGTCGCAGCCGCCGACGAACTCGCCCTTCACGTAGAGCTGCGGGATGGTCGGCCAGTTGGAGAATTCCTTGATCCCCTGGCGGATCTCGTCGCTGGCGAGCACGTTCACGTCCTTGAACGGTACGCCGAAGTGGTTCAGCACCTGCACGACGGCGGCGGAGAAGCCGCACTGCGGAAACTGGGCGGTGCCCTTCATGAACAGCACGACGTCGTTGGTGTCGATGTCGGACTGGATCTGCTGGTGAGCCGGGTTGGTCATACTCGTATAAACTCCTGTGGCGTCGTCGTCGGAGGGGACGGGCCGCCTGACGGCTGGGGGAGGTGGTCCTTTGCACGGTCGACCACCGCCGACTGCGGGCACGGCTGGAAGGGATATTGGCCTATGGCGCGGTTCTGTCAACGCCTTCGGGCGTGGGGTCTTGGTCGGGCCGGCGACGCGCCCGCCGCAGCTTCGCCGGGTCGAGGCTATAGACGGCGATGCCGCTCCAGATCAGCACGAAGGCGACGGCGTGGGGCACCGTGAAGGTCTCGTGGAACACCAGCGTCGCCAGCAGGAACTGCATGGTCGGGTTCATGTACTGCATGAGGCCGAGGGTGGCGAGCCGCAGCCGCCGGGCCGCGAAGGCGAACAGGAACAGCGGCACCGCCGTCAGCGGCCCGGCCGCCACCAGCAGCAGCGGGATTGCCCAGCCCTCGGAATGCAGGAAGCTGCCGGCGCCCGTCGCCTCCAGGGTACCGAGGTAGAGCAGCACCAGGGGCATCAGCACCAGCGTCTCGACGAACAGGCCGACCAGGCTTTCCGCCGGGGCCGTCTTGCGCAGCAGGCCGTAGATGCCGAAGGAGACGGCGAGCGTCAGCGCCACCCACGGCAGCGTGCCGAGCCCGACCACCAGCGCCGCCACGCCTGCCACCACCAGCCCGAGGGCGGCGGCCTGGCGGCGGTTGAAGGTCTCCTTCAGGAACACGGCGCCGAGCAGCACCGTGACCAGCGGGAAGATGTAGTAGCCGAGGCTCGCCTCCAGGGCGTGGCCGCTGGTGACGGCGTGGACGAAGGTCACCCAGTTGATGGTGATGGCCGTCGCCGACCCGACGAAGACCAGCAGCTTGCGCCGGTCGGACAGGATGCCGAGCACGTCGTGCCAGCCGCGGCGGACGGTCAGCACCACCGCCAGCACCACCAGCGCCCACAGCACGCGATGCGCCACCACCTCGACGGGCGGCACGGCGGCCAGCAGCTTGAAGAACAGCGGCGACACGCCCCACACCCCGTAGGCGGCGACGGCGGCGAGGAAGCCGGACTTGGCGGACGCGGCGGCGGCGGAGGGGCTCGGGCTGGGGCTCATGGTGCGCAGGGTGACAGGCCGGCGGCGACGGGTCGAGAGCCGCTCACGCCGCCCCGGCCGGGGCCGCGACCGCCGCCGGACGGCCCCGGCGGTTCATGAACAGGCGCTCGAAGGTGCGGTCCGGCAGGGGGTGGACGATGCGGGCGAGCACGGTCATCACCACCACCGTCAGCAGCAGCCGGCCGAGCACCACGCCCGTCCAGTCGCCGCCCATGGCGATGATGATGAGGCTGTCCTCGATCAGGCTGTGGCACAGGGCCATGAAGGAGATGGACAGGAACACGTCGCGCCGCGGCAACGCCCCGCGGTCGACCTCGCGGATGATGAGGCCGGAGCCGTAGGACAGGCCGAGCACCACGCCGATCACCGTCAGCGGCACCGCTTGCGGCCCCATGCCCATGAGGCGCAGCAGCGGCTGCAGCAGGCGCGTCAGCAGCCGGTTGCCGCCCACCGCGTCGAGCAGGCGCATGCCGGCCATGATGACGAAGATGACGGCGAGGATCATCGCCAGGCTCTCGACCGCCGCGATGCCCCACGCCAGCCAGCCGCCGTCGGCCGGCGCCTGCGGCAGCCACGCCATGTTCGCCGGCTGCTGCAGCACGTCGAGGCCGGTGTAGACCGCCGACAGGATGGCGCCGAACAGCACCGCACCGCCGAGGCGCAAGGCCGTCTGCACCAGGAAGCTCGTGCCCGTGCGCTGGCACACCCGGCCTTCCAGCGGCAGGGAGTGGGCGACCAGCATCATGGTGCCGAGCACGGTCATCTGGGCGACCGTCAGCTGGTCGGCCGGCATCACCGTCGGCAGCACGGCGGCGGCGCCGTAGATGGTGGTCAGGCAGGCCGTCGCCCACACGATGCCCAGCTCCGGCGGCAGGCCGACCACCGCCATCACCGGCGCGAAGGCGGCGGCGATGTAGGGGATGGCGCCGAAGTCCGCCGCCAGCTTCACCAGGATCATGGTCGGCACCATCAGCTTCAGCAGCACCCACCACACGCGCAGCGAATCACGGGCGACGGAGCCGAGGGCGGCGACGGGACGTGGGACGGCGGACATGGGGGTCTCCGGCGGGAGGGGGGATCGCGGTGCCACCAGTGATAGCGCATCGGCCGCGGCAAGGGTGGTCAAAGATTGCCTTTCCGTGGCAGGATCTTGCAGCATCCCCCGCCATTCTGGTGAACCATGCCGCTCGACCGCATCGACCGCCGCATCCTGGCCCACTTGCAGGAGGATGCCGACATCACCAACGCCGCCCTGGCCGAGCGGGTCGGCCTGTCGCCGTCCACCTGCCTGCGCCGCGTCCAGCGCCTGAAGGAGACGGGCGTCATCCGCCGCACCGTGGCGGTGGTCGACGCCGAGGCGGTGGGGCGCGGCCTGACGGCGGTGGTGGAGGTGCAGCTGTCGCACCACGGCGCGCCGCAGCGGCAGGACTTCATCGCCCGCGTGCGGCAGGAACCGGCGGTCATGCAGGCCTGGGGCGTCACCGGCGAGCCGGACGTCATCCTGGTGCTGCAACTGGCGACCATGAGCGAGTACCAGGGCGTCATCGAACGCCTGTTCGCCAACGATCCGCTGGTCGAGCGGTTCTATACCTACGTGGCAGTGGAAACCTACAAGAGCCGCACCGCGGTGCCGGTGGAAGCGTAGCGGGCACCCGGCGCACCGCGAGTCCCGAAACGGCGTCCGCCCTTCCCCGCCCTGCCCTCACAACCTTGCGCGCCGTCCCCGCAGCGCAGCATGTCCGTTGCTTGCATCGCGGCTTTCCCTGACCGATCCTTGCCTTAGCGCGACGGTCGACATTTCCCCATTGTAGGTCACGTTTCCTGCCATTAAATTTTCTTTCATACGCCCCGCCCGGGATACGGACCCCGGAGCAAGCGGGCGCCTGAGGACACCGCGAGGGCGGCGCAAAGAACTGCCCCTGCATCACCGGGAGACACCGCATGACCTTCCTCGCCAACGTCACGCTCGACGACAAGTACACGCTTGCGTCGGGCCGCATCTACATCACCGGCATCCAGGCCCTCGCCCGACTGCCGATGATGCAGCGGGAGCGCGATCTGGCGGCCGGCCTGAACACCGCCGGCTTCATCTCCGGCTATCGCGGCAGCCCCATCGGCGGCCTCGACAAGGAGCTGTGGAAGGCCCGCGAGCACCTGAAGCGCCACCACATCCACTTCCAGCCGGGCGTGAACGAGGACCTGGCCGCCACCGCCGTGTGGGGCAGCCAGCAGACCAACCTGTTCCCCGGCGCCAAGTACGACGGCGTGTTCGGCATGTGGTACGGCAAGGGCCCCGGCGTCGACCGCTCGGGCGACGTGCTGCGCCACGCCAACATGGCCGGCGTCGCCAAGAACGGCGGCGTGCTGTTGCTGGCCGGCGACGACCACGCCGCCAAGTCCTCGACGGTCGCCTACCAGACCGAATACGCCTTCATGGACTTCATGATGCCGGTGCTGGCGCCGGCCAACGTGCAGGAAATCGTCGACTACGGCGTGCTCGGCTGGGCCATGTCGCGCTATTCCGGCTGCTGGGTGGCGTTCAAGGCGCTGGGCGAGATCCTCGACAGTTCCGCCTCCATCGCCGTCGACCCGCACCGCATCGACGTGAAGATCCCGACCGACTTCGAGATGCCGGCCGGCGGCCTGCACATCCGGTGGCCCGACGCGGTGCTGGAGCAGGAACACCGGCTGATGAAGCACAAGCTTTACGCCGCCCTCGCCTTCGCCCGCGCCAACGGCCTGAACCGGGTCGTCATGGACAGCCCGACCCCGCGGCTCGGCATCGTCACCACCGGCAAGAGCTACCTGGACGTCCGCCAGGCGCTGCACGACCTCGGCATCGACGAGCGCATGGCGGCCGAGATCGGCATCCGCGTCTACAAGGTCGGCATGCCCTGGCCGCTGGAGCGCGAAGGCGTGCGCGAGTTCGCGCAAGGCCTCGAGGAGATCCTGGTGATCGAGGAAAAGCGCGCCCTCATCGAGAACCAGCTGAAGGAACAGCTGTACAACTGGCGCGAGGACGTGCGCCCGCGCGTGGTCGGCAAGTTCGACGAAAACCGCAACTGGATCCTGCCGTCCACCGGCGAACTGACCCCGGCCCGCGTCGCCCGCGTCATCGCCGAGCGGCTGGCGCAGTTCTACACCTCGCCCGCCATCAAGCAGCGGCTGGAGTGGCTGGAAGCCAAGGAGCGCAGCCTGGAAACGCCGGTCAGCCCGGTGAAGCGCGTGCCCTACTTCTGCGCCGGCTGCCCGCACAACACCTCGACCAAGGTGCCCGAGGGCAGCCGCGCCGTCGCCGGCATCGGCTGCCACTACATGGTCACCTGGATGGACCGCTCCACCTCCACCTTCACCCACATGGGCGGTGAAGGCGTGCCGTGGATCGGCCAGATGCCCTTCACCGAGGAAAAGCACATCTTCGCCAACCTGGGCGACGGCACCTATTTCCACTCGGGCATCCTGGCCATCCGCGCCTCGGTCGCGGCCAAGGCCAACATCACCTACAAGATCCTCTACAACGACGCCGTCGCCATGACCGGCGGACAGCCCGTCGACGGCATCCTCACCCCCTGGCAGATCACCCGCCAGCTGGAGGCCGAGGGCGTGCAGAAGATCATCGTGGTCGCCGACGACCCCGACAAGTACGCCATCGGCACCGCCTGGGCCGGCGGCGTCACCATCCGCCACCGCGACGACCTGGACGCGGTGCAGAAGGAGCTGCGCGGCGTCGAGGGCGTCACCGTCCTGCTCTACGACCAGACCTGCGCCGCCGAGAAGCGCCGCCGCCGCAAGCGCGGCAAGATGATCGATCCCGACAAGCGCGTGTTCGTCAACGAGCTGGTGTGCGAAGGCTGCGGCGACTGCGGCGTGCAGTCCAACTGCGTCGCCGTGCAGCCGGTGGAGACCGAATACGGCCGCAAGCGCATGATCGACCAGTCCTCGTGCAACAAGGACTTCTCGTGCGTGAAGGGCTTCTGCCCGAGCTTCGTGACCATCGAGGGCGCCAAGGTCCGCAAGAAGACCCCGGACGGCGCCGGCAAGTCGGCGGCCGAGGGCGACGACGGCTTCGGCCCGCTGCCCATGCCGACCCTGCCGGCCCACGACGAGCCCTACGGCATCGTCGTCACCGGCATCGGCGGCACCGGCGTCGTCACCATCGGCGCGCTGCTCGGCATGGCCGGCCACCTGGAGGGCAAGGGCGTCTCCGTGCTCGATCAGATCGGCCTGGCGCAGAAGAACGGCGCCGTCGTCACCCACGTGCAGATCGCCGAAAGCCCGTCCGGCCTCTACGCCAGCCGTATCGCCGCCGGCAACGCCAAGGTGGTCATCGGCTGCGACATGCTGACCGCTGGCACCTTCGATGTGCTGGGCAAGACGCGGGCGGACTTCACGACCGCCGTGGTCAACGACCACGAGACCATGACGGCCGAGTTCACCTCCAAGCCCGACATCGCCTTCCCGCGCCACGAAGTGCGCCACGCCCTGGCCGACGCCGTCGGCGCCGACGCCGCCCACTTCGTCGACGCCACCCGCGTCGCCACGGCCCTCATGGGCGACAGCATCGCCACCAACCTGTTCATGGTCGGCTATGCCTGGCAGCGCGGCCTGATCCCGCTGACGCTCGAGAGCATCGAGAAGGCCATCGAGCTGAACGGCGTCGCCATCAAGGCCAACAAGGCCGCCCTGCTGTGGGGCCGCCGCTACGCCGTGGCGCCGGGGCGGGTGGAAACCCTCATCGACGAAGGCGACAAGGCCCCGGCGGCGACCGAACTCGCCCACCGCCGCCTGTCGCAGACCTTCGACGAGGTGGTGGCCCGCCGCGTCGAGTTCCTCACCGGCTACCAGAACGCCGCCTACGCCGGCCGCTTCCGCGCCCTGGTGGACCGCGCCGTGCAGGCCGAGAAGTCCCGTGCGCCGGGCCGCGGCGGCTTCGCCGAGGCGGTCGCCCGCAGCGCCTTCAAGCTCATGGCCTACAAGGACGAGTACGAGGTGGCGCGCCTCTACACCGACGGCCGCTTCCAGACGGCGCTGAAGGAGCAGTTCGAGGGCGAGAACCTGAAGCTCACCTTCCACATGGCGCCGCCCCTCATCGCCAAGCGCGGCGAGGACGGCCACCTGAAGAAGACCACCTTCGGGCCGTGGATGATGGGCGCCTTCCGCACGCTGGCCAAGCTGAAGGGCCTGCGCGGCTCGGCGCTGGACGTGTTCGGCTACTCGTCCGAGCGCAAGCTGCAGCGCCGCCTGATCGCCGAGTACGAGGCGGTGGTGGCGGAACTCTGCCAGGGCCTGACCCACGACACCCACGGCCTCGCCGTGGAGATCGCCGGCCTGCCGCAGAAGATGCGCGGCTTCGGCCACGTCCTGGAGCGCAACGTCGCCGAGCAGAAGGCCCGCGAGGCGGAGCTGCTGAACGCCTTCCGCCACCCGCAGCCGACCGCCACCGCGGCCGAGTGACGCAGAAGGGAAGACCGACCCGGGGAGAGGCCGGCGGCAGCGATGCCGCCGGCTTTTCCTTTGCCCGGCAAGCGGTTCAAGAAGAAGGAAACCAAAAGCAACCTTACCACTTTGGCTGCGTTGGCAAGACAGAACCCCGATGCCAAGGGGGCCACCGCCAACCAGGCAAAGGAGGATACATATGCTTCGCCATACAATCGGCGCTTCCACCCTCGCCCTCGCCGTCGCGCTCGCCGGCCCTGCGGTCGCACAGAGCCAGAACCAGAGCCAGACTCAGGGTCAGACGGGCCAGCAGCAGATGCAGAAGGGCCAGGCCAACGTGCAGGGCCAGCAGGTCCGCGTGCTGAGCGAGTGGAACTACGACGAGCTCTACCGCACCGGCCTGCGCGCCGAGAACCTGCTCGACGCCGACGTGATGGGCCCGCAGGGCGAGGAGATCGGCAGCGTCGAGAACGTCATCCTCGACCAGAACAACCAGATCGTCGCGCTGATCGCCCAGGTCGGCGGCTTCTGGGACATCGGCGACACCCACGTGGCCGTGCCGTGGACCGAAGCCAAGCTCGTCGACGACGGCGTGCAGATCCCGGTGACCGAGGAAAACGCCGAGGACTACGACCTCTACGCCGAGACCTCCGTCGTCAACAAGCAGATGCTGCAGCAGGCCCGCGTCGTCGACGACGACCTGACGGCCGGCAGCCGCGTCTGGAAGCTGACCAACCTGATCGACGACTTCGCCACCCTGCGCGGCGGTGTCGGCTACGGCTACGTCGACGACGCCATCTTCACCCGCGAGGGCAAGCTGCAGGCCGTGGTGGTCGAACCGAGCGGCACCGGCTACGGCGTCGGCCCCTATGCCTATCCGTTCTACGGCTACGGTGCCGGCACGGGCTGGAACGCCGGCCTCGACACCTACGAAATGCCCTACGGCGAGGGTGACGTGGCCGAGATGGAGACCCTCGACTACGACCTGTTCGAGGACGACTGGGGCGAGATCGACTGATCGTCCGTCATCGCCACCTGCTCTCCGGCGCCCGCTCCGCATCTCGCGGGGCGGGCGTCGCCTTGCGTGTGGGCGGCCGAGCACTTTCGCCTCCGCCTTGCGGTGACCGATCCCCCCGCCCACCTTGAACGTATGGACCCAAGAGAGGGCGCCGCCGCGGCGCTCCGATCCGGAGGTGCCGCCCATGAGTTCCGCCAGCCCCACCGCCGCCCCGGTTCCGACCCTGGACCCGCAGGAGACCCACCGCCGCCTGGCGCGCACCGCCCGGCTGCTGGGCTACGCCGGGCTGATCCCGTTCTTCGTCGGCACGGCGGGGGTGTGGCTGGCCCGACATCCCTTCGACCTGATGGCGCACAAGGCGCAGCTGTCCTACGGCGCGATCATCCTCGCCTTCCTCGGCGCCGTGCACTGGGGACTCGTGCTGCGCATGCCCTACGGCGTGCCGCGGGTGCTGCTGGTGTGGGGGGTGGTGCCGTCGCTGGTCGGCTGGGCGGCACTCGCCTTCGGGCCGCCGCTGGCGCACGGCGTGATGATGCTCGGCTTCCTGGCGGCCTTCCTCGCCGATTACCGAGCAAGTCTGTCGGGTTTGACACCGACGTGGTACGCTCGTCTCCGTCTGGTGCTGACCACCCTCGTGCTGCTGGCGCTGGCCGTGTCGGGCTTGCGGTTCCTGGTCTACCCGCTGTTCGACCACGTGTCACTGGTGCCCGCCGCCGCCGAGGGACTCGCCATCTGACGGCTAACGATAAACGCGCTCGCCGCGAAAAACAGACAGTGGAGGAAGGATGTTCACACCGCAATACGCCGGCAACCTGGTGGTCGCCGTTCTGTTCTTCGTCGCCATCGTGATCATTCAGGTGGTGCAGGGCGCCTTCGCCCTTCCGGGGGGCGTCGACGATCTTCTGAGCATCCTCGCCGTCGTCTCGGCGCTGGGCATCCTGCTGTTCCTGGGCGCCGCCGCCGTGCACGGCACGCCGCGCCTGGACTGGTCCGACGACAGCGGCGAGCACCTGCACCCGCGCGCCAAGGCCGGCCTGCAGACCATGGGCGTGCTCGGCGTCGGCCTCGGGGCCCTGGCGTTCTACGTTGCCATCTACGTGTTCCAGTGGCCGGTCATCATCGTGCCCATGGTCCTGCTGGCGATCCTGGCGCTCGCCGTCATCATCTACCTGACCGCCGGCAAGCACGTCGGCACCTGATCCTTTTCCGCATTTCTTTTGAGGCCTTGACGGTGAAGGGGCGACTGCTTGCGGCAGTTGCCCCTTATCTTTTTGCGGATTAGCAGAGTCTTGTTGTCGACTTTGCCGCACCCATGGTATGGGCACGCTGCGTTGCGGCGGCGCAGCATCGCGCACCCGCTGCACCCCCATTTCCGATCCGCACACCGCCAGAGGATTTCCCGTCGATGTTCACCGCTCGCTATGCCGGCAACTGGGTGATGAGCCTGACCTTCGCCGCCGTCGCCGCCATCGCCCTCGGCCTGCCGGCGCTGGTGCAGACCAGCGGCGCCACCACCTTCCTCGGCCAGCTGGTCGCCGCCATGGCGGTCGCCGGCGTGCTGGTGCTGGTCCTCAACGCCGCCCGCGGCAAGACCCCGCTGTTCGACTGGACCGACGACACCGGCCGCCGCCTGCACCCGCGCGCCACCGCCGCCCTGAAGGGCCTCGGCATGCTGGTGCTGAGCCTCGCCTTCCTGCTCGGCTACGTCTCCATCTTCGTGTTCGGCTTCCACAACATCATCTACTTCGGCCTGTTCATGGTCGTGGTGCTGATGAGCTGGATCCTCTACATCACCGCCGGCAAGCACGTCAGCTGACGGCTCAGCCGTTCGGCGCATCCTGCATCGGAAGAAGGGGCGGCATGATCCGCCCCTTTTTCTTTTGCGGCCTTCCCGGCGGAGGCGTAAAATTACTCTCGGCGGCCAAAGGAGCCGCGCGCTCCACCCCCGCCGCCACCCGCAGCGCTGGGAGGATGCCATGCTCGACCTGAGAAGCCTGGTTCCGTGGGCGGGTCGTTCCACCACCCCCGCCGCGCGGGACACCGATCCCTTCACGGCCATGCGCCGTGACATGGAACGGATGTTCGAAGACGCCTTCGGCCGCTCGCCCCTGCCCACCGGCACCGCCTTGACGATGCCGCGCATGGACGTGACGGAGACGGCCACCGATCTGGTGGTCACCGTCGAACTGCCGGGGGTCGAGGATAAGGACGTCACCGTCGACCTGACGGGCGACCTCCTGACCATCAAGGGCGAAAAGAAGGAGGACTATGAGACCAAGGAAGAGGGCCGTCACCTCGTCGAACGGTCCTACGGCAGCTTCGTCCGCACCGTCCGCCTGCCCTTCACGGTCGACGGCGACGGCGTCGCGGCCACCGTCGATAAGGGCGTGCTGACCGTCCGGCTGCCCAAGCCGGCCGAGGCGCGCAAGGAGCCCAAGCGCATCGAAATCCGCACCACCGCCGCCGCCACGCCGACGGCGCCCGCCGCCACCGCCGCCGCGCCCGACGAACCGGGCAAGGCCGCGTGACGACGACGCCGGCCGGAGCGGCTCCGGCCGAACCCCTCCGCATCACGGACGGCGCGGCCCCCGAACGGGCCGCGCCGTTCGCGCCTGGGCCGGTGCGCCATTCCCGCAACCGCTTCATTGACAGCAGGTTCTTCCCGGACGATATGCAAGGGGCGCGGTGGCCGTTCCGGCATCGCGCGGCCGCCGGCCCGAGGACGGGCGACGGCCGGACAGTACCCGGGTATCGCTTCGCGTGGAGGATACTTGCGATGACCCCCCCCCCTGCCCCGCCGGCCCCCGCCGCCGGCGCCGCCGTCGTCACCCCGCAGGGGGTGCAGCCGCCCGTGAAGGCGGTGGAGGCGCTGATCGACACCATGGTCGGCAGGGCCGCCGCCAAGGGCGCCACCCCGGCCGACGTCGCCCACGGCATCGTCGGCGCCCTCGCCCACCTGCGCACCACCTTCGCCGCCCAGGGCGGTTACACCGCCATGCGGAGCTTCGACGACGCCCTGCGCACCTTCGTGCTCGCCCAGGGCATGGAGATCCGCCGCAGCACCGGCCGCGAGCCCACCCGCATCCGCCGCCTGCCCGACCCCGGCCCGCAAGCCGCCCGCGCCGCCGCCATCCTGCGCGACGCCGTTTCCACCGGGCTGCTGCTCAACGTCTGGGGTCCCGGCAACCTGTTGCTGCAGGTGGCCGCCGGCCGTCTGGCGGTGCGGCTGATCGAGGCCCTCGGCGGCGCCCTCCCCACCTGGAGCGCGCTCGAGGACTGGCTGGCGGTGGATGCCGACCACGTCCTTACGGCCGATCCCGGCCCCGTGCCCTTCCCCGCCGGGCGTCTGCAGTAATCGCGCCGTTGAAGGCAGGTTCGGCGAGCCCACCTGGACTGGGCGGCGTTTCGGGGTTACGACCCGATGCTTTGCAGAAGGAATGACATCATGGTCCACGGCCCCTTCCAGCGCACCGATCCGGGCGACCCCGATCGCGACGACGAGCGGGCCCGGCACGACCGCCCGCCGCCGCGCCGGCCCTACCGCGGCGACGACGACGACGGCAACGGTGCCCCCGACTGGACCGACCCCATGGTGCGCGACCGCCACAACCGGCGGGCGCTCATCAGCGCCGGGCTCGGCGTCGCGGTGGCCTTCCTGCTCGCCTCCGTCATGCCGCAGCCGGTGGTGCTGGCCGCCTTCCGCGAGATCCTGTTCTTCGGCGCCATGGGCGTCGGCCTGGTCGCCGCCCTGCGGCGCGAGCCGCTGACCGGTGCGCCGGTGCTGACGGGCTGGGACCGCGCCGCGCTGATGATGCTGGTCGCCCAGGTGTCCGGCCTGTTCGTCGATCATGGCGCCGTCGAGGAATACCTGCGCCAGGTGCAGGAAACCGGCCAGTTCTGACGCCGCAGGAGGACCGCCGCATGGCGTGGGTCCGCGCCGTTCTGCGCCTCGACGCGCTGGCTTCCCTCGCCGGCATGATCGCCGTGCTGGGGCTCACCGGCTGGCTCATCGCCGGGCCGGACGGACTGCTGGTGACGGCGGCCGTCGGCCTCCTGTCGGTGGCCCTGGCCCCGACCGTGCCGCCGGGCGTCGCCATGCGGGTGCTGGGCGCGCGCCCGGTCCACCCCGAGCAGGCGCCCGGCCTCTATACCCTGCTGATCGAACTGGCCGAGGCCGCCGGCCTGCGCCAACCGCCGGTGCTCTACCGCATTCCCGGCGGATCGGTCAGCGCGCTGTCGGTGGGCGACGGCGAGCGCGCCGCCATCGCCCTGTCGGACGGCATGACCATGGTGATGGACGCCCGCGAACTGCGCGGCGTGCTGGCCCACGAGGTGGCGCACGTCGCCGCCGCCGACACCGCCCTCATGAGCCTCGCCGCCGTGCTCGGCCGCATCGTCCACACTCTGGCGACCTTCGGCCTGATCGCCGCCATCGTCGTCGCGGTGTTCACGCCGGCCGTGGTGCCGGTGTGGCTGGTGCTCGCCATCGCCCTGGCGCCGTGGGGCGCGACGCTGCTGCACCTGCACCTGTCGCGCCGCCGCGAGTTCGCCGCCGATGCCGCCGCCGCCCGCCTGACCGGCGACCCGCAAGGCCTCGCCCGCGCCCTGGTGAAGCTGGAGACCCTGCCCCGCCGCGGCCTCGGCCACCTCATGCGGCCGAGCGGCGGGTGGAGCCGCGGCGGCTGGCTGCGCACCCATCCGTCCACCCGCGACCGCATCGAGCGCCTGGTCGGCCCCATCCGCGACCGCGTGCGCCCCCTGGCGGAGTTGTGAGCGGCGCCTGTCTGGTATAGTGGGCCGTCGTCCACCCGCCAGGAGCCCCCGGTGCCGTCCCCTTCCGCCCAGCCGCCCGCCGAAGCCCCGCCGCTCGTCTACATCGTCGACGACGACGAGGCACTGCGCGATTCCCTGCGCTGGCTCATCCGCTCGGTGGATCTGGCGGTGGAGGATCACCCGTCCGCCGACGCCTTCCTGCGCTCCTTCTGTGACGACCGGCCGTGCTGCATCCTGCTCGACGTGCGCATGCCGGGCGTGTCGGGGCTCGAGTTGCAGGACGTGCTGCGCCAGCGCGGCGCACTTGCCCCGATCCTGTTCATGACCGGCCACGGCGACGTGCCCATGGCGGTGCGAGCCCTGAAAGCCGGCGCCTTCGACTTCGTGGAGAAGCCCTTCGACGACGCCGTCATGCTCGGCCGCATCCACGCCGCCCTCGACCATCACCGCGCCCTGCTGGCCGAACACGCCCAGCGCCAGGCGGTGCTGGACCGCTGGGCGACGCTCACCCCGCGCGAGCGGCAGGTCATGCGCAAGGTGGCCGGGGGCGCGCAGAACAAGGTGATCGCCCACGACCTCGACATCTCGCTGAAGACCGTCGAGGTCCACCGCCACAACGTCATGGACAAGATGGCCGCCCAGTCCGTCGCCGACCTGACGCGCATGCTGCTCACCCTTGGCGAGGCGGCGGAGCACGACCTGCCGCCGCCGGGATCCTGACCAGCCGGTCAAATACATGACCTGATCCCTCAGGTTTCATAGGGGTAACCCCAATATCGCCATCTTCGATAGGGGCGTAAGGTCCGGTCCATGGAGGACGGGCGCCGCGCGGCGCCGACTCCGGCCGCCTTCACGAACCCGAAAGGGGATGAGCCATGGATACGAGCCGCCGCGACTTCCTTGCGGGCGCCTGCTCGATCACCGCCGGCGCCGCCGTCTGCGTCGCTTCCGCCGAGACGGCCCAGGCCGCCACCCCCGCCCGCCGCGGCGGCGAGAGCGGCCAGCGTTTCGCCATGGTGATCGACCTGCGCAAGTGCATCGGCTGCCAGGCCTGCACGGTCGCCTGCTCGACGGAGAACCAGGTGCCGCTCGGCGACTTCCGCACCATCGTCTCGCAGTACGAGGTACGCGACGCCGACCGCCCCGACCAGCCGGCCGCCACCTACACGCTGCCGCGCCTGTGCAACCACTGCGACGATCCGCCCTGCGTCGAGGTCTGCCCGGTGCAGGCCACCTATCAGCAGAAGGACGGCAAGGTGCTGGTCGACGCCGACCGCTGCGTCGGCTGCGCCTATTGCGTCCAGGCCTGCCCCTACGATGCCCGCTACATCAACCCGGAAACCCAGACCGCCGACAAGTGCACCTTCTGCACCCACCGGGTGGAAGCAGGCCTGCTGCCGGCCTGCGTCGAGACCTGCGTCGGCGGCGCCCGCGTGTTCGGCGACCTGCTCGACCCGAACAGCACCGTCAGCGGGCTGCTGCGCGACCACGCCGTGAAGGTGTTGCGCCCGGAGATGGGCACGGCGCCGCACGTCTTCTACATCGGCCTCGACGACCGCTTCGCCGGCAAGGTCGAGGGCCAGGCCGCCCTGTGGATCGTGCGCGATGCCCAGGGTGCCGAGATCGGGGAGATCCGGTCATGACCACCACGCCCGACATCATCGAGACGGTCAACGTCGCCCGCCACGTCGCCTGGCTCCCCTGGGCCGTGTCGTACTTCTTCCTCATCGGCGTCAGCGTCGCCGGCGCCTTCCTGTCGCTGCCCGCCTTCCTGGCCGGCCGGCCGGGGTGCGAGCGCATGGGCCGCATGGCCGTGCTGACCATGCTGAGCTGCGCCCTCGTCGCCCCGGTCGCCCTGCTCGCCGACCTGCACCAGCCCGGCCGCTTCTGGCATTTCTACGCCCACCTGACGCCGTGGTCGTGGATGAGTTGGGGCGCCCTGCTGCTGCCGGTCTACGTGGGCCTCGCCGTCGTCTACGGCTGGCTGGTCATGCGCCCCGGCCTGCAGCGCGGCGGCACGCTCGCCCGCCTGCTGGCGCTCGGCACCGGCGACCTGTCGGGCCTGGTGCGTCCGGTGGCCGCCGTCACCGCCCTCGCTGCCGCCGGCATCGTCGTCTACACGGGGATGGAGGTCATGGTGGTGCGCGCCCGCCCGCTGTGGCACACGCCGACGCTGCCCGTCATGTTCCTGTTCACCGCCCTGACCGGCGCCGCCGGCATGGCGCTGGTGCTCAACCGCGTCGTCGCGGGCTTCGAGGCCGCCGCCGAGCGTCGCCTGTTCCGGGCGCTCGCCCTGTTCTCCGCCCTGGTGCTGCTGAACGGCGCCGTCTGGCTCGGCCTCGGCCTGACCGGCGGCGGGGCGGAGGCGGACGCCGTCGCCAGCCTGTCGGGCAGCGGGCCGTGGCTCGCCGTCGCCGGCTGGGCGGGCGCCACCGCGCTCCTGCTGCTGGTGCTCGGCCTCGTCGCGCCGGCCGGCTTCGGCTGGGCCGCCGGCCTGATCGCCCTGCACAGCGCCTGGATGTTCCGCTGGACCGTGTTCATCGGCGGCCAGACCGTGCCGAAGACCGGCGCCGGCTTCTACGACTACCACCTGCCGCTCGGCTCCGAGGGGCTGGCCGGGATCGTCGGCGTGTTCGGCCTGTGGGTCGCCGTCGTCGCCATCCTGACGCTGGTCGCCCCCTGGCACGCCCAGGGCACCGCCGCCATCCGCTCCGGCGACGCCGGCCGCCGCGCCGCGCCTCCCGCCGCCGCCGAGTAAGGAGACCCGCCATGACCTCCCGCCGCACCCTTCTGAAGGGCGCCGCCGCCGTCGGTGGCCTGACCGCCTTCGCCGCCGGCTACGGCCACACCGTCGCCAAGACCGCCGAGGGCCTCGCCACCGGCAGCGCCGGCACCGCCCCGCGCGACCCGCGCACCTTCAACGCGCCCAAGCCCGAGTTCACCGTCGATGCCGCCACCGGCGCGCTGACGCCCAATCCCGACCAGCAGGTCGCCTTCACCATGTGCCAGGCCTGCAACACCATGTGCGGCGTTCGGGTGCGCACCGACAAGGCGACCGACGCCGTGCTGCGGGTGGCCGGCAACCCCTATCACCCGCTGTCGGCCGACCGCCAGATCCCCTATGCCACCCCGGTGCGCGACGCCTACCTGAGCCTCACCCGCCACGGCGAGGCCGGGCTCGCCGGCCGCTCCACCGCCTGCGGCCGGGGCAACGCGGCGCTGTCGCAGATCAACAACCCCTACCGCGTCACCACCTGCCTGAAGCGCGTCGGCCCGCGCGGCGCCGGCGAATGGCGCAGCATCCCCTACGAACAGCTGATCGAGGAAGTCTGCGAGGGCGGCGACCTGTTCGGCGAAGGGCCGGTGGCCGGCCTGCGCGCCCTGCGCGACCTGGAGACGCCGCTCGACCCCGCCAACCCGGAATACGGCCCGGTCGCCAATCAGGTGGCGATCCTCAACGCCACCAGCGACGGCCGCGACGAGTTCATCAAGCGCTTCGCCTTCAACGCCTACGGCACCCGCAACTACGGCCACCACGGCAGCTATTGCGGCCTTTCCATGCGTGTCGGCTCGGGCGCCATCATGAACGACCTCAACGGCTACCCCCACGGCAAGCCGGACTTCGAGAACGTCGAGTTCGCCATCTTCATCGGCTCCGCCCCCGGCAACGCCGGCAAGCCCTTCAAGCGCCAGGGCCGGCTGCTGGCGCAGGCGCGCAGCGAGGGCAAGCTCAACTACGTGGTGGTCGAGCCGGTGCTGACCAATGCCTCCAGCATGGCCGCCGACGACCGCAACCGCTGGATCCCCATCGTCCCCGGCGGCGACAACGCGCTCGCCATGGGCATGATCCGCTGGATCCTGGACAACGAGCGCTACGACGCCCGCTACCTCGCCCAGCCCGGCCCCAAGGCCGCCGAGCAGGCGGGCGAGGCCAGCTTCTCCAACGCCACCCACCTCGTCGTCACCCAGGACGGCCACCCGCGCAAGGGCTTCTTCCTGCGCGGCTCCGACATCGGCCTGCCGCTGGCCGAGGTCGAAGGGGCCGAGCGCTGGAAGAAGGGCGACGTGTTCCTGTGCATCGACGCCGCCGACGGCAGCCTGCGCCCCTTCGGCAAGCCCGGCCCGGCGCAGCTGTTCCACACGGGTACGGTGGAGACGCCCGAGGGGCCGGTGGCGGTGAAGACCAGCCTGCAGCTCCTGAAGGACTCGGCCGAGGCCCATTCCATGGCCGACTACGCCGCCGCCTGCGGCCTCGACGTCTCGGTCATCGAGGGACTGGCACGCGAGTTCACCGCCCACGGCAAGAAGGCGGCCGTCGACTGCCACGGCGGCACCATGCACGCCAACGGCTTCTACACGGCGTTCTCCGTCCTCATGCTCAACCTGCTGATCGGCAACTGGAACATGAAGGGCGGCATGGTCGACAGCATCGGCGGCTTCCCCGACTACGCGCCGGGGCCGCGCTACGACCTCGCCAAGTTCCCCGGGCAGGTGGCGCCCAAGGGCATCTTCCTGTCGCGCTCCAAGTTCCCCTACCAGAAGACCAGCGAGTTCAAGCGCCGCAAGGAAGCGGGCGAGAGCCCCTACCCCACCAAGGCGCCGTGGTACCCGCTGTCGCCGCCCATGCTGACCGAGTACCTGACGGCGGCGGTGAACGGCTATCCCTACGGCCTGAAGGCGCTGGTGAGCTTCATGGCGAACCCGGTCTACGGCCACGCCGGCCTGCGCGGGGCCGTCGCCGACAAGCTGAAGGACCCGAAGGTCCTGCCGCTGTTCGTCGCCATCGACGCCTTCATCAACGAAACCAACTGCATGGCCGACTACATCGTGCCCGACAGCGTGATGTACGAGGCCTGGGGTTGGACCAGCCCGTGGAGCGGCACCGTCACCCGCGCCTCCACCGCCCGCTGGCCCGTCATCGAACCGCGCCAGGTGAAGGCCGCCGACGGCGACCGCGTGACCATGGAGAAGTTCTTCATCGACGTCGGCCTGCGGCTCGGCCTGCCCGGTTTCGGCGACGCCGTCATCGCCGACGCCGATGGCACGCTGCACCCGCTGAAACGGCCCGAGGACTGCTACCTGCGCGCCGGCGCCAACGTCGCCTATGCCGGCACGCCGGTGCCCGACGCCTCCGACGACGACATCGCCCTGTCGGGCGTCGGGCGCATCGTGCCGGAGCTCGAAAAGGCGCTGAAGCCGGAGGAAGTGCGCAAGGTCGCCTTCGTCTTCGCCCGCGGCGGCCGGTTCCAGGACCACGCCGAGGCCTACGACGGCGAGGCCGTCATGGCCGACAACCGCGTCACCGCCAAGGCCGGCTTCTGCATCTACAACGAGGCCGTGGCGACCGCCGTCAACACCATGACCGGCAAGCGCCACAGCGGCGTGCCGGCGTGGTACCCGCTGACGCTGGCGGACGGCACGCCCCTGCGCGACCGCTTCCCCGAAGCCGAGTGGCCGTTCCTGGTGGCGAGCTACAAGTCCAACATGCAGTCGAGCTATTCCATCGGCTCGCCGCGCCTGCGCCAGGTGCACCCCAACAACCCGATCTCGGTGAGCGTCGCCGACGCCGCGCGCCTGGGCATCGCCTCGGGCGACGCGGTGCGGCTGGTGACGCCGGGCGGCAGCGTGGTGGCGACGGCGCTGGTGCGCCACGGCATCCGCCCCGGCGCCATCGCCGTCGAGCACGGCTACGGCCACACCGAGCTGGGGGCGCGGCGGCACGTCATCGACGGCGTGGCGCAGCCCGACCTCGGCGGTTTCTCGGCGGGGGTGAACCTCAACGACGTCGGCCTCATGGACCCGACGCGCGAGGGCGTGTCCACCCTCGGCGACTGGGTCATCGGCTCGGCGGCCCGGCAGGCCCTGCCGGCGCGGCTGGAGAAGGTGGCGGCTACCTGACCGACTGGCGCAGCATCGGCGGCGGCTCGTCGCGGTCGCCGATGCGGCGCTCCAGGTCCTCGTGCCGGCGGGCGAGCGCCTCGTGGGCCTCTTCCAGGCAGGCGAGCGTCGCCCGCCGCTCCAGTTCGTGGGCGAGCAGGTTGAGCACGTTCTGCACGTCGCCGGTGTGGGGGGCGAAGAGGCCGGCGTCGGCGATGCGCAGGTCGACGAAGCCGAAGGTCTCGCAGCCCGACACCAGGTCGTAGCGGGTCCAGCCGCGCGCCAGCGCCGGGCGTTCCAGCACCGTCTGGCCGTGCACCCGCGCCTCGGCGACGCCCGGCACCTCGCGCAGGGCGGCGGCGGCGAAGGCCTCGAACTGCGGGCGGCCGGGCAGCGAGCGGACCATCACCGCCAGCATGAGAAGACGCGACGCGACATCAGGCATGCGCATGATCGAGGCCATGGGTCTCTCCGCACGGGCAGGCGTCGTCACTGTTGGCCGCCTCGGGCGGGCCGACGTAATAGGGATTGGCGAGGATCTGGTTGCGCACCAGCATGAGCGGATGCGCCTTGACGATCTCGAACAGCAACTCGCCGTCGAAGGCGGCGGCGTCGTACTGGCAGATGGCGCTGAACGGATGGGTGCGGATGACGGTGTTCACCGCCTGCTCGTAGGCCACCAGGTGCTCCCGCCCCGGCAGGCCCGGTTCCGCGGCCCATTCCATCTCGCCGGTGAAGAACACCGTGCCGTCCACCTCCGCCCGGCCGCGGGCATAGGCGTCGCGCAACTGCTGCAGCATGCGGTCCCTGTCGAACCGGCCGCCGGGGGTATAGACCTCGCGCGCCGACTTCACCGCGAAGGTCGGCTCCGCCAGCAGGTCGAGCGGCACGCCGCGCTGACCGAGGTGGTCGCGGATGACGTCGAGGTCGCTGTCGCAGGCGAAATAGGTCGTCGATCCGCCGCCGCGCAGCACGCCAGCCATGATGCGGCCGAGGGCGTCCAGGCGCTGGTCGGCGCTGTCGTAGATGAAGCAGACGTGCGTCCCCGGCCGAATCGAGCCCAGGTCGAAAGTAGCCTGATCGGTCATCGAATCCCCCGCCCCTCCAATGCTTTGTGCGCAGGCCCCGCCCGGCAGGTGGACGAACCTGAGTAATACTGTTGCACGCAGGCTTCCTATACGGAAGTAAAAGCTTAGGGTATTGCCCCTGGCAACAGTCTCGTCGCGCGGACGTAGCGTCGGGAGCGCCGATTGCCTAAACTGCCGCCCGTCCGCCCGTGCCATCCGCCCGCCGCTTCGGGAGGCCTTCGTGCCCTTCAGTACCGCCGACGCCTACCGTCGATTCCTCGTAAAAGTGGTTCGTCTCTGCGCCCGCGCCCGTTGGGCGGTCACCGCCCTGGCGGTGGTGCTGACGGGGCTGTCGGTGTGGTACCTGGCCGCGAACATGGCCATCAACTCCGACACCGAGGACATGCTGAGCGCCGAGCTGCCGTTCCGCCAGCGGGCGACGGAGCTGAAGCAGGCCTTCCCCGAACTGGGCAAGACCCTGCTGGTGGCGGTCGAAGGGCGTACGCCCGAACTGGTGGAGGAAGCCGCCCGCGCGCTGGCCGGCGCCATGACGGCCGAGCCCGTGTTCGGCGACGTCTTCTACCCCGCCGCCGACCCCTTCTTCCGCCGCAACGGCCTGCTCTACCGCGACGTCGCGACGCTGGAGCAGACCGTCGACCGGCTGACAGAGGCGCAGCCCTTCCTCGGCCCCCTGTGGCAGGACCCCACCCTGCGCGGCCTCGGCAGCCTGGTCGGGCGACTCGGCCAGCAGACGGCGGGCGACGGCCTGCCGCCGGCCGCCGGCGAGGCCATGGGGCAGTTGTTCACCCGCATGGCCGAGGTGGCGGAAGCGCGCCTCGCCGGGGCGGAGGATTACCTGTCGTGGCGCGGCGTGCTGTCGGGCGGGGCGCCGGCGCCGCTGGCGGCACAGCCCTTCCGCCGCCTCATCGTCGCCCAGCCATCGGTGGACTACACCGGCCTCGCCCCCGGCCGCAGCGCCATCCGCACCGTCGAGCGGCTGACCGCCGACCTCGACCTCGCCGAGCGCTTCGAGGTGCAGGTGCGCCAGACCGGCCCGGTGGCATTGGCCTACGACGAATTGCAGAGCGTGCGCGAAGGCATGGGCGTGTCCGGCGCCCTGTCGCTGCTCATGGTCGCCGGCCTCCTGTGGTGGGCGGTGAAGTCGGTGCGCATGGTGCTCGCCGCCTTCCTCACCCTGCTCATGGGGCTGGTGTGGACGGCCGCCTTCGGCCTGTGGATGACCGGCGCGCTCAACCTCATTTCAGTCGCCTTCGCGGTGCTGTTCATCGGCCTGTCGGTGGACTTCGGTATCCACTTCTCGCTGCGCTACAAGGAAAGCCGCGACCGCGGCGGCAGCCACGCCGACGGGCTGGACGCCGCCGCCGGCGACGTCGGCGATTCGCTGACGCTGTCGGCCATCGCCGCCGCCATCGGCTTCCTCGCCTTCCTGCCCACCGACTACAAGGGGCTGGCGGAGCTGGGGCTGATCTCCGGCGTCGGCATGGGCGTGGCGCTGGTCGCCAACCTGACGGTCCTGCCGGCCCTCATCACCCTCATGCCGCCCAACCGCATCCGCCTGCCGCGTGGACCGTCGCAGAAGCTGGTGACGGCGGTGGAGCACCACCCGCGCACCATCCTCGGCGTCGCCGGCGGCCTCGCGCTGGTGTCGGCGCTGCTGATCCCGCGGGTCGACTTCGATTTCGACCCGCTGAACCTGAAGGACCCGCAGGCCGAGAGCGTGCAGACCCTGGGCGACCTCATGGCCGCCGGCACCATCGACTTCTACGCCGCCCAACTGCTGCGCCCGAGCCTGGAGGAAGCGGACGAAGTCGCCGCCCGCCTCGCCGGGCTCGACGTGGTGGCGAAGGCGTCCACCATCGAAGCCTCGGTGCCCGACGAGCAGGACGACAAGCTGGCGCTCGTCGACGAGGCCGCCCTGGTGCTCGGCCCCTCCTTCACCGAGGAGCGCCGCCCGCCGCCGACCGGCGAGGAACTGGAGGGCGCCGTGATCCAGCTGCGCCAGGTGCTCGACGCGCTGCCGCCCGATCAGGTGGGAGCGGACACGGCCGCGGCCGCCGCACGCCTGGCGCGGGCGCTGGACGACCTGCCGCCGGCCCAGGCGGAAACGGCGCTGATGACCACCCTGCCCCTGGTGCTGACCGACCTGGACCTGGCGCTGCAAGCCGAAGGCATCGCCCTCGACGACCTGCCGCCGGCCCTGCGTGATCGCTGGGTGTCGGACGGCGGCGCGGCGCGGGTGGAAGTGGCGCCCGCCGTCGACGTCACCGACCGGGCGGCGCTGGCCCGCTTCGTGACCGAGGTGCGCGCGGTGGCGCCCGGCATCAGCGGCACGCCGGTGACCATCCTGGAGGCCGGCACCGCCGTCATCACCGCCCTGCTGGAAGCCGGCGCCCTGTCGGCCGCCGCCATCACGGTGATGCTGGCCGTGGTGCTGCGGTCGCTGCGGGGGATCCTCTACGTCTTCGCGCCGCTCGTCATGGCGGCGCTGGTGACGGCGGGGGCGAGCGTGGTGCTCGGCATCCCGCTCAATTTCGCCAACGTGATCGTGCTGCCGCTGCTGTTCGGGCTGGGCGTCGCGAGCGGCATCCACATCGTGCAGCGCGCCCGCGCCACCGGCCGCCCCGGCGAGCTGCTGGCGACCTCGACGCCGCGCGCCGTCATCTTCTCGACGCTGACCACCATCGCCAGCTTCGCCAGCCTCGCCACCAGCCCGCACCAGGGCACCGCCAGCATGGGGATCCTGCTGACGGTGGCGGTCGGGCTCACGCTGCTGTCGACGCTGGTGGTGCTGCCGGCGCTGATGTCGGTGTCGCCGCTCAGGCCGCGGTCAGCTCACGGCTCTTGATGCGCAGCGTCTCGATGAGGCCGTCGATGCCCTGGCGCTTCAGGATGGTGCCGTACTCGCTCTTCTTGGTGGCGAGTTCGCTGACGCCGCCGCCGAGCACCACGTCGACGATGCCCCAATGACCGTCCTGCTCCGCCATCACGTAGTTGAGGCCGATCGGCTCCTTGCCGGGGCGGACGATCTGCGTGCGCACGATGCGGGCGCCACGCGGCCCGTCGGCGACCTCCAGCACCTCGAACTCCTGGCCCGAGTAGCTGTGGAAGCGGGCGGCGTAGTTGGCGGCGGTCAGGTCGGCGAAGGCCTCGCGCAGGGCCTGGCGCTGGGCGTCGGAGGCCTTGCGCCAGTCGGCGCCGGCGATGGTGCGGAGCATGACGTCGAGGTGGAAGCTGGTCTCGACGGGCGTCCGCAGGGCGCCGTAGCGGGTCTTGAAGTCGCCCGTCTGCATGGCCTGCTTGAGCACGCCCTGGAAGGCGCTCACCACCGCCTGCGGCGACTCGGCGGCGGTATCGGCGGGCGCGGCGGCCTGCGGCTGCGGGCTCGCGCCCTGCTGGGCGGCGGCCGGCAGCGGGGCGGCCAGCGCGAGGGCCACGGCGGCGAGGGCGGGCAGGCGGAAACGCATGGTCATCCTCCGTGCGACAGGCGGCGATTGCGGCGAAGCCCGCAGAACCGACTCCGGTTATGCTTGCGGCGGCCTTGCGAGGCAAGCCGGGATGTATGGCAGATTTCGGGACCGTCCAGATGCCGCATGCGATAATCACCGCCGCCGCCGTGCTCGCCCTCGCCGCCTGGGTGTGGCTGCTGCTGGTCCACGGCGGACGGTTCTGGCGCGGCAGCGAACGCCTGCCCGCCGCCCCGCCGGCCGCCCCTTCGCCGCTGCGGGTCGTCGCCGTGGTGCCGGCGCGTAACGAGGCCGCCGTCGTCGGCGCCTGCGTCGAGAGCCTGCTGCGCCAGGAGTGGCCGGAGCCCTTCCCCGTGATCGTGGTCGACGACCATTCCACCGACGGCACCGCCGCCGCCGCCCACGCCGCCGCCGCCCGCGTGCCCGGCGGGACGGCCCGCCTGCACGTGATCGCCGCCCCGCCGCTCGTCGCCGGCTGGACCGGCAAGCTGTGGGCGCAGCGGGCGGGTCTGGCCGAGGCGGCGCGCCTCGCCCCCAAGGCCGACGCCGTGTGGCTGTCCGACGCCGACATCGCCCACGGCCCGGCCGTGCTCGCGCGGCTGGCGGAGCGGCTGGAGGGGCGGGTCATGGCGTCCGTCATGGCGCGGCTCGACACCGGCGACGCCTGGAGCCGGCTGTTGGTGCCGGCCTTCGTCTACTTCTTCCAGAAGCTCTACCCCTTCCCGCTGGTCAACGACCCGCGCCGCCGCACCGCCGCAGCCGCCGGCGGCTGCGTCCTGGCGCGCCGGGCGGCGCTGGAGGCCGCCGGGCTGCCGGAGGCCATCCGCGGCGAAATGATCGACGACTGCGCCCTCGGCCGGGCGCTCAAGCGCCAGGGGCCGGTGTGGCTCGGCCTGTCGCCGGACGTGCGCTCGCTGCGGCCGTCGGGCGGGCTCGGCGGGGTGTGGCACATGGTCGCCCGCACCGCCTTCGAGCAATTGAACCACTCCGCCCTGCTGCTGGCGGGGACGGTGGTCGGCATGATCCTGCTCTATCTGGTGCCGCCGCTGACCGCCCTGCTGGCCGACGGCTGGACCCGCGCCGCCGGGGCCGCCGCCTGGGGCCTCATGGCGGTGAGCGTCGCGCCGACCTTGCGGCTCTACGGCCTCGGGTCATGGCGGGCGCCGCTGCTGCCGCTGGCCGGGCTACTCTATACCGCCATGACCGTCGACAGCGCCCGCCGCCACTGGCAGGGGCGCGGCGGGGCGTGGAAGGGACGCATCGAAGGCGGCCGCCGCGGCGGTACTCAGGAGGACGTGCCGTGACCCCAGCGCGCCAGCCACGGCTGCCAGTGGCGCTCCACCAGGGCCTTGGTCTCGGGCTCGTCCCGGTAGGTGTTCTTGCGGTAGCCGCGGATGCTGCCGAGGTAGTCGGCCATGCGCGGCCGCGCCGCCGCGAACCCGCCCAGGCCGAGCTGGTCGTAGACCCGCGCCAGTTCGCCCACCGGGTCGTCCTCCAGCGCGTCGAACCCGATCTCGGCGTAGCGGTGCGGCGGCAGGTCGGCGGTGTCGCGCACCAGGGCGGCCATCATGCGGTCGTAGGTGCGCAGGATGACGGTGTCGAAGTCGACGTGATCCCATGGCTGCAGCGCCATGGGCGGCATGAGCTTGGCGTAGAAGTTGCGCATGGACGAGAAGATGCGCAGCGGGTCGCGGTGGACGTGGATGAACCGCGCCTCCGGGAACATCTGCCGCAGCAGGGCGACGCGGGCGGTATAGACCGGGTTCTTGATCAGCAGCGGCCGCCCGTCCCACTGCAGGGTGAGCTTGCGGCACAGGAGCAGGAAGCGCCGCTGCCACAACGCGACCTCGGCCTCGCTGGCACCGTCGAGGAACACCGCCTTGTCGAACTGGGCGTGGAAGCGCCGCGGGAAGTAGAGGGCGTGGTAGTAGGACAGCGGCTGCATGTTGGCCAGCGCCACCTCGTCCTCCTGCGGGCTGTCGGGGGTGACGGCGACGTTGTCGATGTAGCGCCCTTCCGGCAGCTGGCGCTCCAGCGACCGGCGCAGCAGCGGCACCAGGGTCAGCATCTCCCACGGCAGGCCGGTGGCCAGCGGCGGCAGCCAACCGAACTGCGGATCGCGGCTGAGCACGTTGTAGAGGTGCGTCGTGCCGCTGCGCCAATGGCCGAGGATGAACACCGGCGGCGGCAGGGGCGCCGCCCTGCGCAGCCGCACCGCCGTCACCGCCTGCTCCGCCAGGGTGAAGGGCAGCCGCCCCAGCACCGACCCCGCGATGCGCAGCAGCCGGCCGCGCTGCCCCGGCGCCACACCGCCGTTGGCGCGCAAGACGGCCAGCAGGGTGGCCACGTCGCTGCCGCTGAGCGGGTGCGGGGAGTCCTTCTGCATGCCACCTCTTGCCTGACACTCGGCCACCATAGGACGGCGCCATGACCGACGCCCCCGTCTCGCTCGTCACCGGCGGTTCCGGTTTCCTCGGACGTCATCTCGTAGCGGCCTTGCGCAGGCGCAACCACCGCGTTCGGATTATGGACCCAGCGGCGGGGTCCTTGCCACCCGCTCCTGGAGTCGAGGTTCGGGCCGCCTCCATTCTCGACCCCGCCGCCCTGGCCGCGGCCATGGAGGGAGTCGGCCACGTCTGGCACGTGGCCGCGAACGCCGGCCTGTGGGCGCCCGATCCGGCGGTGTTCGAGCGCATCAACGTCGGCGGCACCCGCGCCGTGCTGGACGCCGCCCGCGCCGCGCCTCAGGTCGCGCGCATCGTCTGCGTCTCCTCGGCCGTCGCCCTGGTGGGGCGTGCGACTCCGGTGCCCATCGCCGAGACCACGCCGCGCCCGCCGCTGGAGGAGTTGGCCGGCGCCTATGCCCGCTCCAAGGCGCGCGCGTTGGCGCTGGCGGAGCAGGCGGCGGCGGAGGGGGCGCCGGTGGTCACCGTCTTCCCGACGGTCCCCCTCGGCGCCGGCGACGACACGCCGACGCCGCCGACGCGCATGCTGACGGACTTCCTGGCCGGGCGCGTGCCGGCCTATCTGGAGTGCCGCATGAACTGGGTCGGCGCCCCCGACTGCGCCGAGGGCATCGCGCTGGCCGGCGAGCGCGGCCGGCCCGGCGAGGGCTATATCCTCGGCGGCGAAAACCTGTGGTTCGGCGACTTCCTGCGTCTGCTGCAAGAGGTGTCGGGCAGCCCCATGCCGCGCCGCCGGGTGCCCTACGGCGTCGCCTTCGCCGCCGCGGCGGTGCAGGAATGGCTGGCCGACACCCTCACCCGGCGCCCGCCGCAGGCGCCGCTGGCGGGCGTGCGGCTGGCCGGGCGGGCGCAGTGGTTCGACAGCGGCAAGGCCGCCCGCGACCTCGGCTGGCAGCCCCGCCCCTTGCGCGAGCCGCTGGCCGAGGCCGTCGCCTGGCTGCGGGAGGCGGGGCGCGCCTGACCCGCCGGCCGCCCTGCCGTATGGAAGTGTCGCGGGATGCCCCTGCTGCGGTGTGATCGGCGCACCGGCCTTGCGCGGCCGGTCGTCACGATCACCACCACTCGCATCGGAGCATCCGGTCCATGACCCTGTCCTACAACGTGCCCGCCTATAACGGCATCGTCGTCGACCTCGCCAGCGACACCGCCATGGCCTCGCCGCTGGCGGGCTGCGCCGTCGTGCTGACGCGCGAGGGCGATACCCGCGTCGGCCTGTTCCACTGCGGCCCCGGCCGCGCCTACACCACCGAGCAGACGCGCGACGCCCTGATCTGCATGATGCAGGAATTCGGCGCCACCTGCGCCACCGTCGTCCCCGGCCTGCCCTTCGCGGCCGAGAACAAGCACGAGCGCAACCTGCTGCATTTCCTGGAGCACGAGATGCGCGTCGCCACCGACCTGCTGCCGCGCCCCGACGGCCTGCTGTGCTGGTGCCAACTGGTGGACGGCCAGGTCGCCATCAACGGCTTCATGCAGCCGCCGGCAGTCGCCATCACGGCGGTCGGTGCCGGCAAGGCGGCCTGGTTCTCCTGACGCAGCCCCCCCGCCGACGGCGCCATCAGCCGAGCGCCGGCGGCGGCTCCGCTCCGCCGGGGATGAGGTCCGGCGCGGCGTCCTTGAGGCCGACCCCGGTCAGCGTCAGGCGCCGCGCCTCGGCCATCAGCCACGCCAGCTTGAAGGCAGCGGCGTCGATGGCCAAGCCCTCGGGGCGGATGTTGGAGAGGCAGTTGCGGTCGCTGTTCGGGCGGCCGCGCTGCGGCGCCCAGGTCAGGTAGGCGCCCAGGCTGTCGGGGCTCGACAGGCCCGGCCGCTCGCCGATGAGGATCACCGTCATGGCCGCCCCGAGCGCCGCCCCCACGTCGTCGGCCAGCGCCACCCGCGCCCGCTGCGCCACCACCAGCGGCCCGACGGACCAGCCGCCGAGGCGCTTCAATACCGCCTCCAGCAGAGGCGCCGCATGGCTTTCCACCGCCCGCACCGACAACCCGTCGGCCACCACGAAGACGGCATCCCAGCGGCCCGGCGCGAGGCGCGCCGCATCGTCGGGGTGGAGGCGGCGGCCGAGGTCGGGGCGCTTCAGGTACTCCGCCCCGTCGGCGGCCTGCGAGCGCACCGTCTCCACCGGCAGGCCGAGGGGCGCCAGGCGGGCGGCCAGGGCCTCGGCGTCGAGGCTGCTCTTGAGGCTGTCGCGGGCTTCCGCCCAGGCCGCCTGGAAGCGCAGCAGCGGCGCCGTCGGCAGGCCGTCGCCGGCGCGGCCCAGCGCGATGCGGGCCGCCGTGTGGCGACGCAGGAAGGCCCAGGGCTCGTCGGGTCCGCCGCCGCCGCTCATGCCGCGCCCTCCCCGGCCCCGGCCTGCGCCGGCAACAGGCGGCGCGTCGCCGCCAGGGCCGGACGGATGCGCCCCGCGGCGTCGGCGATCGCCATGCGGGCGAGCCAGTCTTCGAACTCCGGCGCCGGTTTCAGGCCGAGCGTCGACCGCACGTAGAGGGCGTCATGGAAGCTGGTGCTCTGGTAGTTCAGCATGATGTCGTCGGCCCCCGGCACGCCCATGACGAAGGCCACCCCCGCCGCCCCCAGCAGGGTGAGCAGGGTGTCCATGTCGTCCTGGTCGGCCTCGCAGTGGTTGGTGTAGCAGACGTCCACCCCCATGGGCAGGCCGAGCAGCTTGCCGCAGAAGTGGTCTTCGAGCCCGGCGCGAATGATCTGCTTGCCGTCGTAGAGGTATTCCGGCCCGATGAAGCCCACCACCGTGTTGACCAGCAACGGCGAGAAGGCGCGCGCGACGCCGTAGGCCCGCGCCTCGATGGTCTGCTGGTCGCAGCCCCAATGGGCGTCGGCCGACAGGGCGCTGCCCTGGCCAGTCTCGAAGTACATGACGTTGTCGCCCACCGTGCCGCGCTGGAGGGCCAGCGCCTGCTCGCGCGCCTCGGCCAGCATGGGCAGGGTGATGCCGAAGCTGTCGTTGGCCTTCTCGGTGCCGGCGATGGACTGGAACACGAGGTCGACCGGCGCCCCCTCGGCCATCACCGCCATGGCGGTGGTGACATGGGCCAGCACGCAGGATTGCGTCGGGATGTCGTAGCGGCGGCGCACCTCGTCGATGAGGTGCAGCAGGCGCACCATGGCGGCCGGGCTGTCGGTCGCCGGATTGATGCCGATGACCGCGTCGCCGCAGCCATACAGCAGCCCGTCGAGGATGGAGGCGGCGATGCCCTCGGCGTCGTCGGTCGGGTGGTTGGGCTGCAAGCGCACCGCCAGCCGCCCCGGCAGGCCGATGGTGGAGCGGAAGGCGGTGGTCACCCGCACCTTGCGGGCGACGGCGATGAGATCCTGGTTGCGCATGATCTTGCTCACCGCCGCCGCCATCTCCGGCGTCAGGCCGGGCGCCACGGCGGCGAGCGCGGCAGCGTCGGCGGCGTCCGACAGCAGCCAGTCGCGGAACCCGCCGACGGTGAGCGAGGCCAGCGGCGCGAAGGCCGCCGCGTCGTGGCCGTCGCACACCAGGCGCGTCACCGCATCCTCTTCGTAGGGCACCACCGGCTCGGCCAGCAGACGGGCGAGCGGCAGGTCGGCCAGCGCCATGCGGGCGGCCACCCGCTCCGCCTCGCCGCCCGCGGCGACGCCGGCCAGCTCGTCCCCCGACCGCCGCGGGCTGGCCTTGGCGAGCAGGTCGCGCAGGTCGGGGAAGCGGTAGGTGGTGTGTCCGATGGTCCGGGCGAAGGCCATGGCGACGGGCTCCCTGATGCGGCCGCAGGCGTCGAGTGTAGCGCAGCCGCCGCCGACACCGGCAGGGGGATTGCAGCGCCGCTTGCTGCACACGTTTAACGTGATAATGTTCTGGAACACATAAGGAGGGGGATAATGATCAGCTACCATGACTTGTCGGATGCCGACTACATCCAGTGCCGCAATACGGTGGTGAAGACCTTCGAGAACCCGCAGCTGGCGCTCGGGCAGAACCCGGCGGTGATGGGCAACATCGTCGACGTGCTCGGCAACCCGACGGTCGGCTATGGCTACGACCTGACGCAGCACGACCTGCCGGCCATTCAGGTGGCCTTCACCGCCGCCTTCGACGGTACCCTGACGGCGACGGCGCAAGCGGCGCTGGAGCAGATCGGCCGGTGGAAGGCGGGGCAGCTCACCGCCGCCGCCCTCTGCGCCTGGCGGCCGGCGACGCCGCTGTTCGACGACGCCACGGCGACGCGGCTGCTGTCGCAGGTGCTCGATTCGGAGTACGAAGCCGTCCTCGACCGCGCCCTGGCGCGCACGGCGGGCCTTGCGGTGCCGCGGTCGCGCGAGCGGGCGGCGCTGCAGTCGCTGGTCTACAACGGCGGCGGCGGCATGGTCGGCCCCGGCCTGCGCGGCGCCCTCGCCGCCGGCAACCGGGCGCTGGCGTGGTGGGAGATCCGTTACGACTCCAACGCCGGCAACGTCGGCGGCCTCGCCGTGCGGCGCTGCTTCGAGGGCGACCTGTTCGGGCTCTACGACGACTCCGCCGCCCCGACGGCCGCCGAGCGCCAGCAGGTCCAGGCGCTGCTGGCCGGTCACGGAGCGCAGATGGCGGCCTACGACGCCCGCTTCCCGACGGCGGTCGCCCAGGCCAACGCCAACGAAGCGAGCATGCTGTCGTTGCTGCCGGCGGGCCGGGTGCAGACGCTGGCGGAGGCGACGGGCTGAGGCGTCAGCCTTCGCGCGGCCAGCGCTTGTGGACCCACAGCCATTGTTCGGGGTACTCGCGCACCCAGCCTTCGATGATGGCGTTGATGCGCACCATGGTCTCGCGCACGTCGGCGTCGAGGTCGCCGGTGTCGGGCAGGTCCAGGGGCGGGAAGATCTCGACGCGCAGGCGGTGCGGCGCGGTGCGGATCACCCGGCCCGGCACGATGGGCAGCTTCAGGCGCAGGGCGAACTGGGCGATGGAGGTGGTGGTCATGGCGTCGCGGCCGAAGAACGGCACCGGGATGCCCTCGTTCAGCTTCTGGTCCACCAACATGCCGAGGTGCCCGCCCTTGCGCAGCAGCGCAAACGCCCGCCGCGCCCCGGCCGCGCCCTTGGGCAGCACCTCGCCCGGGGCGCCGCCGCGCGCCCGGCGATAGAGTTCCTCCACCGCCGGATTGTTGGCGGCGCGGTAGAAGCGGTGCATCTCCAGCCCCTCGGCATGGGCGAAGAGGTTGGCCATCTCCCAGTTGCCGAGGTGGGCCGAGAAGGTCAGCCCGCCGATGCCGTCGTCGCGCAGATGGCGGATGTGCTCCGCCCCCACCACGTCGCAATGCTCGGCATAGAAGGTGCCGTCTTCGAGGTGCGGGAACTCGCCGGCGACGCGGCCCAGGTTGTCCCACATGGCGCGCAGGATGCGCTCGCGCTCGGCCTCGCTCTTTTCGGGGAAGGCGAGCGCCAGGTTGCGGCGGCCGACGCGCGACACGCCGAGCCGCGGCCCGATCAGGCGGAACAGCCAGGCCATGAAGTCGGACGAGCGGTCCACCGGCAGGAGCCGCAGCCCCTTGTAGACGCCGACCGCGAGCGCGCCCTCGAGCTTCGTCCGCCATGCCGCCTTAGCCATGGGCGGCCTCGGCGGATCGCAGCGGCAAGCCCTTGGCGGCGAGCAGGGCGCGCAGGGCGGCCGGATCGTCCCAGGCGACGGTCACCGTCACCACGTCCACCTGCTGGCGCTGGTCGGGCGGCAGGCGCACGGCGTCCTTGGCGGTGGTGACGGGCACGGCGCCCAGCGCGAAGGCTTCGTCGAGGATGGGCTGCACGTCGTCATGCCTGTAGGGGTGATGGTCGGCGAAGGGATGCACGGCGACGAGGCTCGCGCCGCAGCCGCGCAGGGTGGCGAAGAACTTGCGCGGCTGGCCGATGCCGGCGAAGGCGACCACCCGCCGCCCGGCCAGCGCCGCCGCCTCCGGCCCCGGCACCAGGCGCGCCCGCAGCACCGGCAGGTCCGCCGGCAGACGGCGCGCCACGCCGGCGGTATCGTCGCCCATGAGCACCACCGCATCGGCCCGCGCGAGCCCCTCGGCCAGCGGTTCGCGCAAGGGGCCGGCGGGCAGAACGCGGCGGTTGCCGAAGCCGTACCCGCCGTCGACCACCACCAGCGACAGGGTCTTGGCGAGCGTCGGGTTCTGGTGGCCGTCGTCCATGACGAGCGCGGCGGCTCCGGCGGCCTCGGCGGCGCGGGCGCCCTCGGGGCGGCGGCGGGCGACCCAGGTGGGGGCGCGGGCGGCCAGCAGCAGGGCCTCGTCGCCCACCTCGTCGGCGGTGTGACGGTCGGGGTCGACGCGCAGCGGCCCGGCTTCCGACCCGCCGTAGCCGCGCGTCAGGAAGTGGGCGCCGTCGATGAGGTCGGCGAGCGCCAGGCAGACCGGCGTCTTGCCCGCCCCGCCGGCGACGATGTTGCCGACGCAGACCACCGGCACCGAGGCCGTATACGGGGTCGTGCGTGCCCGCCGCCAGCGGCCGGCGGCGGCGTAGAGCAGCCCGGCCGGCTCCAGCAGCCGCACCAGGCCGTTTTCGGTGCGCCAGAAGTCAGGCGCGCGCATGGGCCTGCCGTTCGGCGGCGTCGAGCAGCGGCGCGAGGCGGTCCACCACGCGCTCCAGCACCACCATTTCCTGGGTGGCGAAGTCGTGGCCGCGGTCGCCCAGGTGGCGGCGCTCGGCCTCGTCGCGCAGCAGGCGGTCGACGGTGAGCGCCAGCTCGCCCTCGCTGCCCACCTGCAGAGCGGCGCCGCCGGTGACCATGCGGCGGGTCATTTCGGCGAAATTGTCCATGTGCGGCCCCATCACCACGGCACAGCCGAGGCGCGCCGCCTCCAGCGGGTTCTGGCCGCCGTGGCCGATGAGCGACTTGCCGACGAAGACCACGGGCGCGAGGCGGAAGAACAGGCCCATCTCGCCCATGGTGTCGCCGAGGAAGAGGTCCACCTTGGCCTCCGGCATCTCGCCGCGCGAGCGCTGAGCGACCACCAGGTCTTCCGCCTCCAGCTCGGGGCGCAGCTCGTCGCCCCGGTGGGCGTGGCGCGGCACCACGATGGTGAGCAGGCCGGGATGCTTCTGCGCCAGGGTGTGGTGCAGGCGAGCGGCCATTTCCTCCTCGCCGGCGTGGGTGCTGGCGGCGAGCCACACCGGCCGGTCGCCGAGCACCCGGCGCAGGCGGCCGAGCGCGTCCTCGTCGGCAGGCAGCGGCGGGGCGGCGAACTTCAGGTTGCCGAGGCACTCGCAGGCCGGGGCGCCCAGGGTGGCGAGGCGCTCGGCGTCGTCCTGCGTCTGGCCGAGGCACAGGGTGAACCCCGCCAGCAGCGGCCCGATGACGCCGCGGAAGCGCTGCCACGAGCGGTAGGAGCGGTCGGAGACGCGGCCGTTGAGCAGCACCAGCGGCACCCGGCGGCGGCGCACCTCGGTCAGCATGTTGGGCCAGAACTCGCTTTCCGCCCACAGCACCATGTCGGGCCGCCAGTGGTCGAGGAAGCGGCGCACGAAGCGGATGCGGTCCACCGGCACGTACTGGTGGGTGCAGCCCTCCGGCAGGCGGTCGGCCATCATGCGGGCCGAGGTGACGGTGCCGGTGGTGAGCAGCAGGCGCAGGCCCGGCCGCGTCTCGCGCAGGTGGCGCAACAGCGGCAGCATGGACAGGCTCTCGCCGACGCTGGCGGCGTGGATCCACACCAGCGGCCCGTGCGGGCGCGGCACCGAGGCATGGCCGCGGCGTTCGGGGAAGCGCAGCGGGTCTTCCTTGCCGCGCGCCTTGCGGCGGCCGAGGTAGAGGTCGATGAGCGGACCGCCGAGGGTGGTGACGCCGCGATAGAGCGAGATCAGCATGGCGCCGCCGGCTCCGTCGTCGGGCGGCCGACCAGGCCGTCGGCCTGGGCCGTGATGGCGTTCATGCGGTCTTCCAGCAGGGCCCGCAGGCGTTCGATTTCCGCCGGATCGGCGTCGCGCGGCACCACGAGCGGCTCGCCCCAGACGAAGGCGCCGCGGGTGAACGGGCGCGGCACCAGGAAGCGGTCCCAGCTGTCCAGCAGGCGGCGGCTGCGCGTGGCGTAGGCCAGCGGCACCACCGGCACGCCGGACATGCGGGCGATGTGGATGACGCCGTCGGCCGCCCGCTGGCGCGGGCCGCGCGGGCCGTCGGGGGTGATGCCGACGCACTCGCCGTCCTTCAACGCCTTCAGCATGATGCGCAGTCCCCCCGCCCCGCCGCGGCTGGACGAGCCGGCGGCGGACTTGATGCCGAAGTGCGCCACCGTGCGGGCGATCAGCTGTCCGTCGCGGTGCTGCGAGATGAGCATGTGGATGGGCTTCGGCCGCGGCCAGGCCTGCGACATCATGAGCAGGCGCCCGTGCCAGAACGACAGGATGAAGGGCTTGCCGGCGCTCCAGATGGCCTCCGGATGCTCGCGGCCGACCTCGGTCCAGCGGCTGGTGGCGTAGACGAAGGCGATGTAGCGGGCCGCGAGCCAGCACATCGCGTTCCGCACGCGATCAGTCTTCAGGACCTGCTTGATCTTCCCCGACAAGCGGCTGCGGCGACGCCGTTGCTGCGAATCCTCTTCGGGGACGGTGGTACGGTGACTGCTCAAGACCGGACGGCTATGCGGTGCGGACGAAGGCGCAACTTACCACGCTTGGCACCGGGGTCAACGCAAAGCAGGCCGAGCGGCGGCGAAGGCGGCGGCCGGCGGCGGGGCGGACGTTCGCGAAGCCCCGCCGCCCATGGGCCGGGCGCGGCGAGCCGGCCTTCAGGTGAGAAAAGGCTATATTCAGTGTTTTCAATGAGTTAACCGCTTTTCCCGGAACCCTCCGTCGACTCCGATGGGACTCTCTCCACAGCTTGACTCTCGCCGCCCCACCCCATAGAACATAAGAAGAACACACGGGATCGGGCCATGACCGCGGAACATCGTCTGGAGCTGCTGCGCCGGCGGGTGCGGGCCATCGAGGGGACGGCGCGGGAGGTCGGGGCGGTGCTGCCGCTCGGCCTGCCGGAGGTCGACGCCGCCCTGCCGTGGGGCGGGCTGCCGCTCGGCTGCCTGCACCAGGTGGTGGGCGAGCCCGGCGATGCGGCGGAGGCCGCCGCCGGGCCCGCCGCCGCGCTCGGCTTCACCGCCGTGCTGGCGGCGCGGCTGGCGGCGCGGCGCGGCGGCACCGTGCTGTGGTGCGTGCGCCGCGGCTCGGTGGACGACGCCCTGCATCCGCCCGGCCTCGCCCGCCTCGGGCTGCCGCCGGCGCAGGTGATGATCGCCCGCGCCGCCGACGATGCCGAGGTGCTGTGGTGCATGGAGGAAGGATTGCGCGCCCCGGCGCTCGCCGCCGTGGTCGGCCAGGCCCGCGACGCCGACCTCACCGCCGGCCGCCGCCTGCAACTGGCGGCCGAGGCCGGCGGGGTGACCGGCTTCCTGCTCGCCGCCGGCGGGCGGGCGGGCCGCGGCGGCCCCACCGGATCGGTGGCCGCGACCACCCGCTGGCGGGTGGTGCCCGCGCCCTCCGCCCCGGTGCCGTGGCCGGGGCTCGGCCCGGCGGCCTGGGACGTGACGCTCGACCGTTGCCGCGGCGGCCTGCCGGGGCGCTGGAAGGTGGATTGGGATGACGAGACGGGTGATCTCTCTGTGGCTGCCGCGCTTCGCGACGGACCGGCCGACCCGCCCCGGCCGGCCGTGCGCCGGCTGGCGTGAGCAGCCCTTCGCCCTGGTGGCGGAGGCGGCGGGCACCCTGCGCCTGCACGCCGTCAACGGCGCGGCGGAGGCGGTCGGCGTCTTCCCCGCCATGCCGCTGGCCGACGCCCGCGCCGTCTTCCCCGCCCTCAAGGTGACGGAAGCCGACCCCGAGGACGACGCCGCGGCCCTGGAGACGCTCGCCCAATGGGCCACCCGCTACACCCCGTGGACGGCGGTGGAGGGCATCGCCCCCGGCGGCGGCGCCGGGCTGTGGCTCGACGTCACCGGCTGCGCCCACCTGTTCGGCGGCGAGGCGGCGCTCGCCCGCGACCTGCGCGACCGCCTGACCGGCTTCGGCTTCGCCGTGCGCCTCGGGCTCGCCGACACCCAGGGCGCCGCCTGGGCCGCCGCCCGCTTCCTCGCCGGCGAGGAAGCGGGCGGCGGTGACGACGACGGTGACGGGGCGGGCCTCGCCCTGCTGCCGGAAGGGGCGCAGCGCCAGCTGCTCATGGGGCTGCCGGTGGAGGCGCTGCGCCTGCCGGCGGCGGTGGTGGAGACGCTGAAGCGCCTCGGCATCCGCCGCATCGCCGACCTCGCCGCCCTGCCGCGGGCACCGCTCGCCGCGCGTCTCGGGGCCGAGGCGGCGCGCCGGCTCGACCAGGCGATCGGGCGGGCGCCGGAGCCCTTCACGCCGCGCGCCCCCGTCACGCCGTGGCGCGAGCGCCTCGCCTTCGCCGAGCCCATCGGCCGCACCGAGGACGTGCAGACCGCCATCGCCGCCCTGTGCCGCGCCCTGCACCCGCGCCTGGAGCGCGAGCGCAAGGGCGCCCGCCGCCTGCTGCTGGAGATGTTCCGCGTCGACGGCGAGGTGATCCGCCGCATGGTCGGCACCAGCCGCCCGGTGCGCGACCCCGACGCCCTCGCCCGCCTGTTCAAGGAGACGCTGGACGGCCTCGACGCCGGCTTCGGCATCGAGGCCATGGTGCTCAGCCTGCCCGCCGTCGATCCGCTGGAGGCCACCCAGACCGGCTTCACCCGCGGCGCCGGCGAGGCCCCCGACGCCGCCGAGCGGGCCGCCCGCACCGCGCTCCTGCTCGACCGACTGCGCACGCGCCTCGGCGAGGACGGCGTGCTGCGCCCGGTGCCGCGCGAAAGCCACATCCCCGAGGCCAGCGTCACCGTCGCCGAGCGCACCCCCGGCGGCACCGCGCCCGACACCTGGGCCGCCGCCGCGCCGCGGCCGGTGCGCCTGATCGCCGCCGAGCCGGTGGAACCGCTGGCCGAGGGCACGCCGCCGGCCGCCTTCCGCTGGCGCCGCCGCACCTGGACCGTCGCCCGCAGCGAGGGGCCGGAGCGCGTCGCCCCCGAATGGTGGCACGGCCCCCTGCCCCACCCGCGCGCCGCCCGCGACTACTGGCGCGTCGAGGACACCGGCGGCCACCGCCTGTGGCTGTTCCGCGGCCGGGCGGCGCGGTGGTTCGTGCAGGGGGTGTTCCCGTGACCCGCACCCTGCCCACCTGGGGCGACGGCACCCTCCGCACCGCCGGGGAGGCGCCCGGCGACATCCCCGCCGCCGATGCCCCGCCCTATGCCGAGCTGGAGGTGACCACCAACTTCACCTTCCTGCACGGCGCCTCGCACCCCGACGAACTGGTGGTGGCCGCCGCCGCCCTCGGCCTCAAGGCCATCGCCGTCACCGACCGCAACAGCCTGGCCGGCGTGGTGCGGGCGTGGGAGGCGGCGAAGCGGGTCGGCATCCGCTTCGTCACCGGCTGCCGGCTCGACCTGGTGGATGCGCCGAGCGTGCTGGTCTACCCCACCGACCGCGCCGCCTACGCCCGCCTGTGCCGCCTGCTCACCCTCGGCCGGCGGCGGGCGCCCAAGGGGGAATGCGAGCTGCGGCGCGCCGACCTGGAGGGCGAGACGACGGGCCTCCTCGCCGTCGTGCTGCCGCCGGAGCGGCCGCTCGCCGCCGCCTTCCTGGCCGACCTGACCGCCCTGCGCGCCCTGTTCGACCCCGGCGCCTGCCACCTCGCCGCCCGCTGCCGCCTCGACGGCCGCGACGCCCGCCGCCTCGCCGCCCTGGCGGACGCGGCGGAGCGGGCGGGAACGCCGCTGGTCGCCACCAATGCAGTCCGCATGCATACGCCGGCGCGGCGGCCGCTGCTCGACGTGGTCACCTGCATCCGCGAGCACGTCACCGTCGACACCGCCGGCTGGCGGCTGGCTGCCAACGCCGAAGCCTACGTCAAGGCGCCGGAGACCATGGCGCAGCTGTTCGCCGACTACCCCGAGGCCCTGGCCCGCACCGTCGCCATCGCCGAGCGCTGCACCTTCGACCTGGGCGAGCTGCGCTACGAATACCCCGACGACGACACGCCGCCGGGCATGACGCCGCAGCAGCGCCTGGAGGAGCTGACCTGGGCCGGCCTCGCCTGGCGCTGGCCCGACGGTGCGCCGGAGGCCGTGCGCCAGACGGTGGCGAAGGAACTGGAGGTCATCCGCGGGCTCGGCTACGCGCCCTATTTCCTCACCGTCCACGACATCGTGACGTTCGCCCGCTCGCAGGACATCCTCTGCCAGGGGCGCGGCTCGGCGGCCAATTCGGCGGTGTGCTACTGCCTCGGCATCACCGCCGTCGACCCGGTGAAGGTGGACCTGCTGTTCGAGCGCTTCGTCTCGGCGGCCCGCAACGAGCCGCCCGACATCGACGTCGACTTCGAGCACGAACGGCGCGAGGAGGTGATCCAGCACATCTACAATAAGTACGGCCGCCACCGCGCCGGGCTGGCCGCCACGGTCATCACCTACCGCTCGCGCTCGGCCATCCGCGAGGTGGGCAAGGCGCTCGGCCTGTCGCAGGACGCCGTGGCGGCGCTGGCCGGCACCGTGTGGGGCTCGTCGTCCAAGCCCATCGAGGACGCCCATGTGCGCGAGGCCGGCCTCGACCCCGACGATCCGCGTCTGCGCCTCGCCCTGACGCTGGCCGACGAGCTGCGCGGCTTCCCGCGGCACCTGTCGCAGCACGTCGGCGGCTTCGTGCTGACGCGCGGGCCGCTGTCGGAGGTGGTGCCCATCGAGAACGCCGCCATGGCCGACCGCACCGTCATCCAGTGGGACAAGGACGACCTCGACGCCCTCGGCATGCTGAAGATCGACGTGCTGGCGCTCGGCATGCTCACCTGCGTGCGCAAGGCCTTCGACCTGATCGCCGAAACCGGCGGGCCGGCCCTGACGCTCGCCACCGTGCCGCCCGACGATCCGGCGGTCTACGACATGCTGTGCCAGGGCGACAGCCTGGGCGTCTTCCAGGTGGAAAGCCGCGCCCAGATGGCCATGCTGCCGCGCCTGCGGCCGCGCTGCTTCTACGACCTGGTGATCGAGGTCGCCATCGTCCGCCCCGGCCCCATCCAGGGCGACATGGTCCACCCCTACCTGCGCCGCCGTCAGGGGCTGGAGCCGGTGCGCTACCCCTCCGGCCGGCTGCGCGCGACGCTGCAGAAGACCCTCGGCGTGCCGCTGTTCCAGGAACAGGCCATGAAGATCGCCATCGACGGCGCCGGCTTCACCCCCGCCGAGGCCGACAACCTGCGCCGCGCCATGGCCGCCTTCCGCCGCTCCGGCACCATCCACACCTTCCGCGAGAAGTTCATCGCCGGCATGATCGGCAACGGCTATGCCCCCGACTTCGCCGAGGGCTGCTTCCGCCAGATCGAGGGCTTCGGCGAATACGGCTTCCCGGAAAGCCACGCCGCCAGCTTCGCCCTGCTGGTCTACGTGTCGGCGTGGCTGAAGCGCCGCCACCCGGCCGCCTTCGCCTGCGCCCTGCTCAACAGCCAGCCCATGGGGTTCTATTCCGCCGACCAGATCGTGCAGGACGCCCGCCGCCACGGCGTCGAGGTGCGCCCCGTCGACGTCAACCGCAGCCGCTGGGACTGCACGCTGGAGCCCTTCACGCGCCCCGGCGGCAAGCGCGACGTGGCGCTGCGCCTCGGGTTCCGGCAGATCAAGGGACTCGCCGGCACGGTCGCCGCCCTGGAATGCGACCGCATCGTCGCCGCTCGCCCGCTGAAGGGCTACATCGACGCCGAGGACCTGTGGAGCCGCGCCGGCCTGTCCGCCGAGACGCTGGAGAAACTCGCCAATGCCGACGCGCTGGCCGGCATGGGGGTGAGCCGGCGCGACGCCCTGTGGGCGGTCAAGCGCCTGAAGGCTGCGCCGCTGCCCCTGTTCGCCGCCGCCGAGGCACGCGAGAACGGGGCGGAACCGGCGGTCTTCCTGCCCGACCTGCAGATCGGCGAGCACGTGGTGGAGGACTACCAGACCCTGCGCCTCACCCTGCGCAAGCACCCGCTCGCCCTGCTGCGGCGCGACCTGGACCGCGACGGCGTGATCTCGACGCGGCGGCTGTCGGCGCTGCCCGACGGGCGCAAGGTGGTGGTCGGCGGGCTGACGGTCTGCCGTCAGCGGCCGGGCACCGCCAAGGGCGTCATCTTCATCACCCTGGAGGACGAGTTCGGCGTCGCCAACCTGATCGTGCGCGCCGACGTCTTCGAAAAGCACCGCCAGGCCGTGCTGCGCGCCCGCCTGCTCTATGCCGAGGGCCGCTTCCAGAAGGACGGGCTGGTGCAGCACGTGGTGGTCGACCGCCTGACCGACATGAGCGGCCGCCTCGCCCTGCTGACCCAGGACGGCCGCGACGGCGCCGGCCTCTCCCTCACGCCCAGCCGCGCCGACCGCGTCGGGCGCTTCCCCGAGGGGATGGGGACGGCGGAGCACGGGTGAGCGGGCCGGCCGGCGGGATGAGCCCCAGCAAACCCCTTGGTTATTTCGGGCTTCTTGCGAATTAGGTTTTTCTAAATTAGAATTTCCTCAGAAAAAGCCTGAGCGAGGGAGCTTCCAGAATGTCCGGTGACCATCCGTCCACCCGCCCGCCGAACGGCCTGAGCCGGCGCGGCCTCCTGAAATTCGGTGCCGCCGGTGCCGCCGTCGGGGCGCTGCCCCTGGTGGCCCCGCCGCCCGCCGCCGCGGCGCAGGCGCCGGTGGTGAAGACCAGCGCCCGCATCGTCATCGCCGGCGCCGGCGCCGCCGGCCTCGCCACCGCCGCCCGCCTGGCCGAGCGGCTGTCGGGGGCGGAGATCACCATCATCGACGCCCGCAAGGAACACTACTACCAGCCGGGCTTCACCCTGGTCGCCGGCGGCCTGAAGCCGCAGAGCTACGTCACCTCCGCCACCGCCGACTACCTGCCGCGCGGCGTGACCTGGGTGGAGGAACGGGTGGCCGAGTTCGACCCCGACGGCAATTCCGTCACCACCGAGGGCGGCCGCAAGATCCCCTACGACTTCCTGGTGGTCGCCGCCGGCCTGCAGCTCGACTACGACGCCATCGCGGGCATGGACACCAGCCGCATCGGCCAGGACGGCCTGGGCAGCGTCTACCACAGCCCGGCCGGCGCCGCGGCCACCTGGCAGGCCATGTCCAAGTTCGCCGACACCGGCGGTCGCGGCCTGTTCCTGCGCCCCAACACCGAGATGAAGTGCGCCGGCGCGCCGCTGAAGTACACCTTCATCACCGACGACTACCTGCGCCGCCGCGGCAACCGCGGCAAGGCCGAGCTGATCTACGCCGCCAACAACAAGGGCCTGTTCAGCGTGCCGATCGTGGCGGAAAAGGTGCGCATGCTCTACCGCGAGCGCGACGTGAAGGTGCAGTACGAGCACGTCATGACCGCCATCGACCTCGGCCGCAAGGTGGCGACCTTCACCACCCCCAACGGCCCGACCGAAATCCCCTACGACTTCGTCAACGTCATTCCGCCCATGCGGGCGCCGCAGGCGGTGCGCAACAGCCCGCTCGGCTGGACCGAGGGTCCCTTCGCCGCCGACGGCTGGATGGAAGTGGAAAAGCCCACCCTCCGCCACAAGCGCTACCCCAACGTCTTTGGCGTCGGCGACGTGGCCGGCGTGCCCAAGGGCAAGACGGCGGCCAGCGTGAAGTGGCAGGTGCCGGTCGCGGTCGACCATCTGGTGGCGACCATCGCCGGCACCACGGCGACCAGCGTCTACGACGGCTATACCTCGTGCCCGCTCATCACCCGCCTCGGCCGCGCCATGCTGGTCGAGTTCGACTACGACAACAACCTGACCCCCTCGTTCCCCGGCGTCATCGCGCCGCTGGAAGAGCTGTGGGTCACCTGGGTGATGAAGACCATGGCGCTGAAGCCGACCTACGTTTCCATGCTGCGCGGCCGCGCCTGAGCCGGAGGACAAGACATGAAGGACCTCGATCTCTCCGTCCTCGTCTCGGTCTTCCTCGAGATGATGGGCCCGCTGTTCTGGCTGCTGCTGCTGCTCGGTATCGCCGGCATCGTCGGCTTCGTGGCGGTGTTCCTGCGCGAGGGCAAGCTCGACAGCCGCCGCCTCATCCGCTCCGAACTCGTCGGCCTGGCCGGCGGCGTCGCGGCGCTGGTGCTGATGGCGTCGGTCACCGTCTCCGGCTTCACCGACGCCGGCGGGCCGGTGGACTGGCTGCTCATCGGCATCATCTGGGGCATCGGCTTGGCCGGGACGACCATCCTCGCCTACGCCGTCCAGGGCCTGCTGGCCGGCAAGCGCCCGACGGCCTGATCCGCCGGGCGGACTGCACGCAGATCAAGAGACAGGGAGACCGTCGGCGCCACCGGCGGTCTCCCTCGTCACGTCAGGCGGCGGCGCCGCAGCACTTCTTGAACTTCTTGCCCGAGCCGCAGGGGCACGGGTCGTTGCGGCCGACCTTCACGGTCGTGCGCGGCAGCGAGCCCATGATGCCGTCCACGTACCACCAGCGGCCGTCGCGCTTCTTGAACGAGCTGGTCTCGTGGTGCACCTGATCCTTGCCGGCCATGCGGTAGTGGGCCACGAACTCGACGATGCCGTTCTCGTCGCCCGCGCCGCCGCCCTGGGTGTGGCGGATCTCGAGGCCGGTCCACTCGCTGTTCTCGGCCCACTGGCGCGCCTGCTCCTTTTCGAAGTCGTGGCGCGTCTCGGGCAGCAGGGTCTCTTCCAGATAGTCGATCTGGCCGGTGGCGAAGGCCGAGTAGCGCGAGCGCATCAGCGCTTCCGGCGTCGGGGCCGCCTGTCCGGCGAGGTAGGGGGCGCAGCACGCGTCGAACTCGCGGCCGGAACGGCAATAGCACTCAGCCATGGAAAAGGACCTCCAGAAACGTCAGGCGCCCTACATAGCCTACCCCGCCCCGTCGTTTCCAGTCCGCAGGGAGCAGGACGGCGCGGCCGCCGCATATCCAAGGGCGTGATCCGCCCGATAGGTCGCGAGGCCCCGGCCCGTTCCGTATCCTGAAGCCCGTCCGCCGCCGCCCGCGGCGCCGGCGCGCCAGGGAGAGCGACCGCACCATGACCGATCAGCCGCCCGGCCCGACGCCCCCCGAAGGCGCGCGTCCCCGCGCCGCCGTGTCGCGCGCGGTGGTCCTGCGCGCCTCCGCCTGGGCTGTCGGGTCGCGCTGGACGGTGCGGCTGCTCGGCCTCCTCAGCACCATCGTGCTCGCCCGCCTGCTGACGCCGGCCGACTTCGGCGTGGTCGGCACCGCCATGATCGTCATCGCCTTTTCCGAGGCCATGTTCGAGATGGGCGTACGCACCGTCCTCATCCACGCCGACGACCCGACGCGCGCCGACTACGACACCGCCTGGACCATGAGCCTGATCCAGGCCTGGGCCGGTGCGGCCCTGACCGCCGCCCTGGCGGTGCCGGCGGCGGCGTGGTTCGACGATCCGCGCGTCGTGCCGGTGATGTACGCCATGGCCGCCGCCATGGCCGTCGGGGGCCTGCGCAACATCGGCATCGTCGATTTCCAGCGCGACCTCGCCATGGGGCCGGACTTCGTGCTCTTCGTGGTGCAGAAGGTGAGTTCCGTCGCCGTCGCCATCGCGGCGGCCTTCCTGTTGCGCAGCTACTGGGCGCTGGTGGCCGGCTATGCCACCTTCATGACGTCGTCGGTGATCCTCAGCTACGTGATCCACCCTTACCGGCCGCGGCTGTCGCTGTCGCGCTGGCGGCGGTTCCTGCGCATGTCGCTGTGGCTGACCATGCAGGCCATGGGGCGCTTCGCCCAGTTGCGGCTCGACCGCCTCATCGTCGGCGGCGCGGCGGGGACCGGCGCGCTCGGGTTCTATTCGGTGGCGAGCGACCTCGCCAACATGCTGGTGGGCGAGTTGCTGGCGCCCATGGCGCGCGCCCTGCTGCCGGCCTATGCCGCCTTGCAGACCCAGGCGGCCCGCCTGCGCAATGCGGCCGAGCAGGCGGTAGCCGGCTGCACCGCCGTCGCCCTGCCCGCCGCCGCCGGGGCCGCGCTGACGGCGCCGCAGCTCATCCTGGTGGTGTTCGGCGAGCAATGGCTGCCGGCGGTGCCGGTGTTCCAGATCCTCTGCCTCGTCATGGGGCTGAACGCCATGCGCCAGCCGGTCGGCACCCTGCTCATCGCCACCGGCCGCGTCGCCCTGCCGGCCTGGGGCACCTGGGCGCAGGCGGCCGTCTTCGCCGGTGCCTGGGCGCTGTGGTTCCGCGACGACGGCCTGACCGGCTTCGCCTTCGCCGTGCTCATCGCCCAGGGCTGCTTCACCGTGCTGACCTTCGGCGGCGCCCTGAAGGACGGCCTGATCGGCGGCAGCCAGCTCGCCCGCGCCGTCGGCCGGCCGCTGCTCGCCTGCGTCGCCATGGCCGCCGTCCTGCTGGAGCTGCCGGTGCCGCCGCTGCCGCCGGTGGCCGACCTCGGCCTGCGGGTGACGGTGGGCGGCGTCACCTACGGCGCGGCGCTGCTCGGGCTGTGGCTGGCGCTCGGGCGACCGCGGGGCGTCGAGAGCCTCGTCGTCGACATGCTCCAGGGCGCCCTGCGCCGCCGCCGGGCGACCCCATGAGCGCCGCCGCCGAAGCCCTGACGACCGGTCCCGCCGGCTACATCGCCGACCGTTTCCGGCCGCAGTTCCACGACACCCGCACCAGCGCCGCCGCCGGCTCCGTCCTCTCGCTGCTGGAGGGCGGCACGCCGGCCGACCTGGACTTCGGCGCGCTCAACGTCTTCCTGCGCACCGGCCTGTTCCTCGGCGGCACGACGCCCTTCCGGCACATCCGCGCGCCCTGCCCGCCCGTGCCCGTGCTGGCGCCCGCCGACCTGACGCGGGAGCAGGCGGTGGCCGGCTACATCGACCTCTTCCGTCAGGCCATGACGCGGCTGCTCGACCGCCACGACGGCCAGCCCTTCGCCCTCGGCCTGAGCGGCGGCCGCGACTCCCGCCACATCCTGCTGCAGGCGGTGGCGTTGGGGCGCCGCCCCGCGTTCTGCTGGACCGTCGCCAACCCCGCCCTGCCCGAGGATACCGCCGTCGCCGCCACCCTGGCCGAGCGCTGCGGCGTCCGCCATGTTCTGGTGACGCCGGCCGATGGCCTGGCGGCGGAGTTGGAGAAGAACCGCCGCACCGACTTCTGTTCGCGGCAGCACCGCTGGATGGTCGGCGCCCTGCCCGCCTTGCGCGGCATCGGCCACCTCTACGACGGCATCGGCGGCGACGTGCTGAGCGAAAGCGCGGTCCTGAAACCCGAGTGGGTGGCACTCATGGCGGCCGGCCGCCTGGACGAGCTGGCCGAGGCCCTGGTGCCGCCCGGCCCCCTGCCGCTGGTGGCCGACCCCGGCCGGTTCCCCGACCGCGCCGATGCCGTGCGCCGGGTGGCGGCGGAACTGGCCCGCCACCGCCCGGCGGTGAACCCGCTCGCGTCCTTCTTCTTCTGGAACCGCACCCGCCGCGACATCGGCGAAAGCCCCTTCGCCCTGCTGGCGGAGGGTAGCCGACAGGTGCACGCGCCCTTCCTCGACGACGACCTCTTCGCCTTCCTGGCGAGCCTGCCAGCCCGCCTGACCCTGAAGACCGGCCTGCATACCGAGGCCATCCGCCGCGCCTTCCCCGCCTTCGCCGACATCCCCTATGCCGCCAAGGCCGCCCGACCGCGGCCACCGTCGGCAATTGCGGTGTTGCGCCTCGCCGCCGGACTCGCCGCCCGGCCGGCGGGGCTGGCGGACCGGCGGGGCGTGGTGGCGCGCCTGCTGCGGGCGGCGCTGGTGCCGGCGCGGCGGGAGGATGCCGGCTGGATCCTGACCACCGCCGCCTATCTCGGCCAGATCACCCGCCCGCTCGGGCGGTAACGCCACCTCTGCATTTCGCAGCATGGGACTGCACACATTCCGGCTTCCGCCGAAAAGCCGCAACGGGTGCTTGGCCGGGGGGCCGCTCGGCTGCTTACACTCTCGGACAAGACGAAATGTCCGAGTCCGGTCCCATGCTGCTGCAGCCCGCCCCCGTTCCCGCCATACCCGACGCCAGCCTGACCCGGGCGGCGCGGCTGCTGCCGTTGCGCGTGACCGACCTGCGCTTCCGCAGCGGCGAGACCGAGCTGATCGCAGGGATTTCCCTCACCCTCGACCATGCCGGCCCGACCGTCCTGCTCGGCCACAACGGCGCCGGCAAGAGCCTGCTGCTGCGCCTGCTGCACGGCCTTCTGAGCCCGACCGCCGGCACCGTCGACTGGGGCGGCCTCGACGCCGCCGCCGCCCGCGCCCAGCAGGCCATGGTGTTCCAGCGCCCCGTCATGCTGCGCCGCTCAGTGCGCGCCAACATCGAATATGCGCTCGGCCTGCAGGGCCACCCGCGCCGCTTCCGCCGGTCCCTTGCGCTGCAGGCGCTGGAGGCGGCCGGGCTCGCGGGGCTGGCGGAGCGGCCGGCCCGCGTGCTGTCGGGCGGCGAGCAGCAACTGGTGGCGCTCGCCCGTGCCCGCGCCTTGCGGCCGGCGGTACTGCTGCTGGACGAGCCGACGGCCAGCCTCGACCCCGCCCATTCCCTGGCGGTGGAGCGGCAGGTCGCCGCCATCGCCGACGAGGGCGTGAAGATCGTCATGGCGACGCACGATCTCGGCCAGGCCCGCCGCCTCGCCGCCGACGTCCTGTTCATGGCCGGCGGCCGGCTGGTCGAGCACACCGCCGCCGCTTTCTTCGACCGCCCGGCCACGCCCGCCGCCGCCGCCTTCCTGCGCGGCGAGCTGGCCGCCTGATCCAACGACCGCACGAGGCCCCCCATGAAGAGGCTCATCGCCGCCGCCCTTACCGCCGCCGCCCTGTTCGCCGCCCCGGCGCAGGCCGCCGACGAGCGGTTCATCACCGTCGCCTCGACCACCTCCACCCAGTCGTCGGGCCTGTTCGAGCACCTGCTGCCGGTGTTCGAGGACAAGACCGGCATCGACGTGCGCGTCGTCGCCGTCGGCACCGGCAAGGCGATCCAGATGGCCGAGGCCGGCGACGCCGACGTGCTGTTCGTCCACCACAAGCCGTCGGAAGAGAAGTTCGTGGCCGCCGGCTACGGCCTCGTCCGCCGCGACGTCATGTACAACGACTTCGTCATCGTCGGCCCCAAGGCCGAACCGGCCGGCGTCTCGGGCATGAAGGACGCCGCCGGCGCCCTGAAGAAGATCGCCGAAGCGGCGGCGCCCTTCGCCTCGCGCGGCGACGACAGCGGTACCCACAAGGCGGAACTCGCCCTGTGGAAGCAAGCCGGTGTCGACGTCGGCGGCGCGGGCGGCGACTGGTACCGCGCCACCGGCTCGGGCATGGGTCCGACGCTCAACACCGCCGCCGGCATGGGCGCCTATGCCCTCACCGACCGCGGCACCTGGCTCAACTTCAAGAACCGCGACGACCTGGCGGTGCTGGTGGAAGGCGACCAGAGCCTGTTCAACCAGTACGGCGTCATCGTCGTGAACCCCGAAAAGCACCCGCACGTGAAGACGGACGACGCCCAGGCCTTCGCCGACTGGCTGGTGGCGCCGGAAGGCCAGAAGGCCATCGCCGACTACACGATCAACGGCGAACAGCTGTTCTTCCCCAACGCGGCAGGAAGCTGAGCTTGCGCGTTGGCATCCGGAGGCTACCTTGATGGCCGAGTGCAACGACCTCCGGATGCCTGCATGTCCTGCTCCTGCCCGACCCACCTCTCCCGACGGCGCTTCGTCTTTCTGACGGGCGCCGTCGCGCTGTCCGTGCCGCTCGGCGGCTGCGACGACAGCGGCGACTGGCCCGTCGACCTGGTCAGCGACGACCAGGTCCGCGAGATGGGCCTCGCCAGCTGGAAGCAGATGCGCCAGGAGATCCCGCTGTCGCAGAACGCCGCCTTCGACGGCACCCTGCAGGACATCGGCGGCCGCCTGCTGCAGGCCCTCGGCTCCGATCCGTCGCAGTGGGAGATGCGCGTCTTCCAGGGCGACCAGATCAATGCCTTCGCCCTGCCCGGCAACAAGATCGGCGTGTTCGAAGGCATGATGCGCTTCGCCGAGACCGAGGCGCAGCTGGCCGCGGTCATCGGCCACGAGATCGGCCACCACCTCGCCGACCACGCCCAGGAACGCCTGAACGCCCAGGTGCTGAAGGACTTCGGCATCAACGCGGTGGAGCTGGTCCTGAACCTCGGCGACATCCAGTACGCTCGCGAGATCGCCGCCGTGCTGGGCCTCGGGGTGGAGGTGGGGCTGCAACTGCCCTACACCCGCGACCACGAGCTGGAGGCCGACCGCCTGGGGCTCGACCTCATGCGCCGCGCCGATTACGACCCCCACGCCGCCGTCGCCCTGTGGCGGCGCATGGAAAGCCAGGGCGGCCAGGGCTTCGCCTTCCTCTCCACCCACCCGGCACCCGGCGACCGGGCGGAAAAGCTGGAGAGGCTGATCCGGGAAGTGTGAGGACTTTTTTTGTTTGGCCCTCAGGCGCCGGGCGCGGCCTCCGGCCGCTTGGCTCCCGCGGCAGGAGCCGCGCGGCGCGGTCGCGCCGTCCGGCTTGCGAGGCCGCAAGCCGGGCTTTACGCCCCGTTGCTGCGCACCGCCCCCAGGTCCGCGAGGTCGTAACCGCCGAACAGCCGGGCGCGCTCGGCGAAGGCCGGGGTGCGGGTGAAGCCGAGCAGGGCCTGCACGGGCGGCTCGAACACCGCCCGGCGGTCGAGCACCAGATCGAAGTCCTCCCACGCCAGCGGCACGAAGGCGAGGCCGAAGCGGTTGGCGGCGGCGCGCACGGCGAAGCCGGCCGTCGCCCGCCGCTCCAGGATGGCCGCGGCGACGTCGGTTTCGCTGACGGCCGCACCCTCGGCGGGGCGGAGGCCCTGCGGGTCCAGCCCGGCCTTGCGCAGCAGGTGGCGCACCAGGATATGAGCGCCGGTGCCGGGCGGACGGTCGGCGAACAGCACGTTGGGGCGCAGCAGGTCCGGCAGGCCGGCGATGCCCTGGGGGTTGCCCTGCGGCAGCACGATCCCCGTTTCCCGCCGCGCCCAGTGCAGCAGCACGTAGGGCACGCCCGCCAGGGTGCGCTCCACGATGGGGGTGTTGAAGCGCTCCGACGCCTCGTCGATGACATGCAGGCCGCAGGCGACGGCACCGCGCTCGGCGAAGCGCTTGAGGCCGACGCCGCTGCCGTCCAGCAGAAGGGCGAGCTTGCAGCCGCTCTGGCGCACCGCCCATTCCAGCAGCAGATCGTCGCTGCCCGACAGCACCGCCGGGCGCGGCTGCGGCACCGGCGCACCCTCGGGCTGTTGCAGGTGGGCGGTCAGCCACAGGTCGATGTGGGCGCGCGGGAACAGCAGCTTTCCCGTCACCTTCACCACCGGAATCTCGCGCCGCGCCACCAGATCGTAGACCTTGCGCTCGCCGAGGCGGAGGTAGTCGGCCACCTCGCGCACGGTCATGAGGTCCGGCATCGGGCCGGGCGGCGCGGTCATGCGTTCTGGCTCCGCGCCGCCCGCTCCTGCGCCAGGAAGGCGGCGATGTTCACCGCCAGCGCCATGAGCAGCAGCACGATGCCGAGCGCCAGCGCCAGCGGCAGGTCGCCGCGGGCGGTTTCCAGCGCGATGGTGGTGGTCATGACGCGGGTGACGTGGTCGATGTTGCCGCCGACGATCATCACCGCGCCGACCTCGGCACTGGCCCGCCCGAAGCCCGCCAGCAGCGCCGTGAACAGCGCCACCCGGCCATCCCACAGCAGGGTCGGCACCGCCCGCAGCGGGGTGGCGCCGAGCGATCCCAGCTGCTCGCGGTACTCGGTCCACAGGTCCTGCACGGTCTGGCGCGTCAGAGCGGCGATGATGGGCGTCACCAGCACCGCCTGGGCGATGATCATGGCCGTCGGGGTGAACAGCAGGCCGAACACGCCGAAAGGACCGCTGCGCGACAGCAGCAGATAGAGCACGAGGCCCGCCACCACCGGCGGCAGGCCCATGAGCGCATTCACCGTCACCAGCACCACCCGCCGGCCAGGGAACCGCGCCAGCGCCAGTAGAGCGCCGAGCGGCAGGCCGATCACCGCCGCCAGCGCCACGGCCGAGAGGCTGACGTAGAGCGACCGCACCACGATCTCCACCAGATCGGGATCGAGTTCGATCAGCAGCTCCAGGGCGCGGGCACCGGCGGCGGCCATCTCGTTCATGGCGTCAGCTCTTCTTCGCCTGTTCGTCGCGTTCGCGCAGGTAGTCGTCGGTGGTGCGCGGGCGCGGCGGCGGCGGGGCGAGCGTCGTGCTGCCGGAGATCTTCACCTGCTCGATCACCCGGCAGTCGCCGCACATCTGCAGCAGACGCAGGCGGTCGCCGCCGGCGAACATGCTGTGACCGGACAGCTTTTCCACCACCTTGTCGATGGCCGACTTGGTGCCGAACTCCTTGCCGCAGCTGATACAGGCGAAGGGCTCTTCCTCCTTCAGCACGCGGCGCTTGGGTCCGGCCAGGAAGTCGATGCGCGGCTCCAGCGTGATGACCTTCTCCGGGCAGGTGGCGGCGCACAGGCCGCACTGCACGCAGGCGCTTTCCAGGAAGGTGAGCTGCGGCCGTTCCGGATTGTCGCCGAGCGCCGCCGTCGGACAGGCGCCGACGCAGGCCAGACACAACGTACAGCCGGGCACGTCCACCACCACGGTGCCGAAGGGCGCGCCCTCGGGCAGCGGCAGCACGTCCACCGGCTGCGGCGCCTGGGCGTGCAGGTGGTCGAGCGCGACGGCGAAGATTTCCCGCCGCTCGCCGAGCACCATGTAGCCGGCGTGCGGGGCGGCCGGCGTCACCGGCCGGCGCAGATCGTCGCCCAGCGCCTCGGGATCGGTCACCCACAGCAGCTCCCCCCGCCCGGGGCCGTAGCCGAGGCCCTGCATCACCCGGTCGGCGAGGTCGAGCGCCCCGTCCAGGTGGTCGAGGGTGCCGCGCAGCTCGGGCGTCGCCAGCAGCACGACCCGCGCCGCGCCCATGGCGTAGGCGGTCAGCAGCAGGTCGAGGCCCGCCGAGCCGACCTCGTTCACCGCGAAGGGCAGCACGTGCGCCGGCAGGCCGCGGCCGTGGCGGGCGAGCAGGTCGATGGCCTCCGCCCCCTTGGCGTCGTGGACCAGCAGCACCGGCGTGCGGCCGCCGGCCTCCAGATAGGTGCCGAGCAGCACGCGCAGGCGTTCCAGCAGGTCGCGGGCCTGCGGCACCTGGTACTTGATGGCGCCGGTCGGGCAGACGCTGTTGCAGGCGCCGTGGCCGCCGCAGGCCAGCGCATCCACCGCCACATGGTCGCCGGCCGGCGACAGGGCGCCGGTGGGACAGGCGTCCAGGCAGGCGGTACAGCCGGTGATGTTGGAGCGCGAATGGGCGCAGAGATCGGTGTCGACGGTGATGTAGCGCGGCTTCTCGAACTCGCCCACCAGATCGGCGAGTTCGAACACCGCCTTCTGCACCGCCACCGGATCGCCGGCGTCGACCCGGACATAGCCGTCGCGCGGCGGGCGGCCGGGGAACAGCGGCGGCGCCGAGGACAGGTCGAGGATGGCGTCGGCCTCGAAGGTGACGGCATCCTTGCGGCTCGCCGGCTCCAGCCGGTCGCGGGACGACGGGCGCGGTGCCAGCACGTCGGCGAAGCGCACCGCGAAGGCGCCGACGTGGCCGGAGGCGCCGACCGGGCGGCCGATGAACAGCGCCATGTCGGCGACGGCGGCGGGCGTGACGTCGCCGCCGCTTTCCAGCACGCAGGTCACCGCCATGCGCCCGGCCAGCTGGCGGGCGGCGGCGAAGGCGACCTCGGGGCGGCCGAACACCACCAGCCGGCCGTCGGACCGCACGGGCAGCGCCGCCGTCGGGCGCGCCTGCACCGTCGCCTCGGCCAGCAGGGCGGCCATCTTGGGGGCGGCCGCGGCGGCCTCGTCGGACCAGCCGGCGCGCTCGCGGATGTTGGTGAAGGACAGGCGCGCGGCGGCCCCGTTCACCTCCGCCGCCTCGCCGAACAGCGGCGCTTCCTGGGTACAGGCGACCAGGAGCGAGCCCGGCGTCGCGGCGGCGCCGACGAAGCGGTCGATCTCGTCGCGGCAGAGATGGCGGCAGGCGGTGACGGAGGCACCGCCGAGCGCGTCCGACAGGCGGTCGGCGTCGACGGGCATGGTGGCTTCGCAGGAGCACACCAGGAAACGGGTATCGATCTTGGGCATCGGGACGCTTTCCAGCCGGGGTGATGGGTCGGTCTTGCTCTTGCTTTGCGGCGCCCTTGCCCCGCGGCGTCGAGTCGCGCCATGATCGGGACGAGGGATGGACAACGGTTCCGCAAAGGCCGTCATAAACACTTAAGCACGAGGCCAAGGCTCGATGGAAGATTCAGAATTCCTGGTCCGCCCGGACCCGGACGACGACCGCCTGTTCCGCGTCGTCGACGGCGTGGATCAGGATGGCCGGCGCATCGAAGCGCCCATCATCAACGAGCGTCCGCTTACCCTCTACTTGAACGGCAGGCGCATCGTCACCGCCGTTACAATCGGCGATTACCCCGAGTACCTCGCCGTCGGCTACCTGATGAACCAGGCCATGCTGCGGCCCGAAGATACCCTCGTGTCGGTCGAGCACGACCCGGAGGCGCGGGCGGTGCGCGTGGTCATCGACGCCGACCGCGACCTCGACGCCATGATGAGCAAGCGCACCCACACCTCGGGCTGCGCCCTCGGCACCGTCTACGGCGACATCCTGGAACGCTTCGCCGACGTGCCGCTCGACACGCAGGCGCGCTTCCATACCCGCTGGCTCTACGCCTTGTCCAAGAAGATCAACACCGCCCCCAGCCTCTACCTCACCACCGGCGCCATCCACGGCTGCGTGCTGTGCGAGGAGGACCGCCCGCTGGTGTTCATGGAAGACGTGGGCCGCCACAACGCCGTCGACAAGATCGCCGGCTACATGCGCCTGCACGGCATCTCGCCGCGCGGCAAGAGCTTCTACACCACCGGCCGCCTGACCAGCGAGATGGTCATGAAGTGCGTGCAGATGGAGATCCCCGTGCTGGTGTCGCGCTCCGGCTTCACCGCCTGGGGCGTGGAACTGGCGCGCGAGGCCGGCCTCACCCTCATCGGGCGGGCCAAGGGCAAGCGGTTCCTCGTGCTGGCCGGCGAGGACCGCCTGGTGTGGGACGCCGACCCCGCCGCCGCCGACGAAGAGCCCGCCCGCGCCCGCCGCAAGGGAAGCCGATCCGATGACTGACCAGCCCGCCCTGCCCGCTCCGCCGCCGCTCCACCGCATCGCCGGGGTGATCCTGGCCGGCGGCCTGTCGCGCCGCATGGGCGGCGGCGACAAGACCCTGCTGACGCTCGACGGCAAGCCCATGCTGGCGCACGTGATCGAGCGCCTGACGCCGCAGGTCGGCCCCATGGCGCTCAACGCCAATGGCGACCCGGCGCGGTTCGAGCCCTTCGGCCTGCCCGTGCTGCCCGACGTGGTGGAAGGCTTCGCCGGGCCGCTGGCGGGCGTGCTCACCGCCCTGCGCTGGGCCGCCCTGGAGCACCCGGACGTCACCCACGTCCTCACCACCGCCGCCGACGCGCCCTTCGTGCCGCTCGACCTGGTGGCACGGCTGTGGCGGGCGGTGGAGGACGGCGCCGATATCGCCTGCGCCGCCTCGGGCGGCTGGACCCATCCGGTGGTGGCCCTGTGGCCGGTGCGGTTGGCCGGCGACCTGCGGCGGGCGCTGGTGGACGAGGACATGCGCAAGATCGACGCCTGGACCGCCCGCTACCGCACGGTCGCCGTGGAATGGCCGGCGCAGCCGCTCGACCCCTTCTTCAACGTCAACCGCCCGGAAGACCTCGACGCCGCCAACGCCATGCTGGAGGCGGCGGAAGCCCGCGCCGCCGTCGGCGAGGTGGAGAAGTCCCGCCGCCTGTCCATCGTGCTGGAGCGGCGCACCTCGTCGCACCCCTGGGGCTCGGACAGCTATGTGCCCGTCGCGGCGGTGCCGGCCGCCGCCGACGCCCCGGCCGAGATCCGCCCCGCCGAGGCCGACCGCTGGATCAGCGCCCCCATGACGGTGGAGCTGTTCCGCCGCGAGACCGAAGGCTACCGCCGCAACCTCTCGGCGCCGGAGCCGCGGCTCTACGTCATCCTGCGCCCGGTGGAAGGCCAGCCGATCCCCATGGCGCCGTTCCTGGTCACCGCCTGCCCCTACGAGGGCGAAGCCTATCTGCACGACGACGGCACCCAGCTCGAGACCGTGCCCATGCCCGAGGACGTCGCCTATTGGGTCGGCGCCTTCTGCGCCCGCCACCACGTCGACACGCCCTTCGTGAAGCGCAAGCAGAAGACCAAGGCCCCGCGCGAAGACGACACCTTCAGCCGCATCGCCCCAGTGGACCGGGCGCGCCGCAAGGGAGAGACGCGATGAGCCGCCCCGGACGCGACGACGAGGACGGCGGCGGCGGGTTCCTGTCGCGCTGGTCGCGCCTCAAGCAGGAAGCCCGCGAGCGCGAGCAGGAGCCGGCCACCGAACCGGACCCCGCACCGGAACCGCCAGCCGAAGCCGAACCGGACGCCGCGGACGACACCGCCCCTGCGACCGACGTGGTCGAGGGCGAGGCGACAGAACCGCTCGACCTGCCCGACATCGACAGCCTGACCCGCGACAGCGACTACAGCGTGTTCATGCGGGCCGGCGTGCCGGCCGACCTTCGCAGGCAGGCCCTGCGCAAGCTGTGGCGATCGGACCCGGTGCTCGCAAACCTTGACGGGCTGAACGATTACGACGAGAACTACGCCGCTCCGTCCATCGTCGGGGCCGCCGTCCGGACGGCCTACGACGTCTTCAAAGGATACGCTCCGCGCGACGTGGAGGCCGGCGAGGCCACCGCGGAGGCGGCGGACTCGCTCGAAGCCGCAGCGCAGCAAAGCGATACCGCAGCGCAATATCCGCAGCCGCCCACCGAACAACCGGAGGAGGCGGCAAAAGCCGCAGCAAGTGCTGCAGCAGCAGAGCCTGAAAATAAAACGGACGAATCTGGTCCGCTTTCAGGGGAAAACGACGAAAGAGCCTGAGCGGCCCTTGTCGGGAATCCGGTTTATCTGGACTTCCCGGTCCCGATCCCGCTATCCTCGGCGTTTCAAGGACAATGGCGGTTCTGCCGCCGAAGTCTAGCGACACCCTCTTTGGGGTGACGCTAGGCCACACTCTCGCCCCTTTGGGGCGATAGGGAACAACGCCCGGCGGGGCTGGCACCGGACAGGGAGGACGCGCATGACCGCTGCGGCGGGGCTGTCGACAGTCGCCGAAGAAGATGCTCTTCGGGCTCATTTCTACGCCTTGCTCTCCAGCCTGACCCTGGCGCCGCCGCCGGCCGAGCGCCTGCGCGACCTGGGGCAACTGGCGGGGGACGAGACCGAACTGGGCCAGGCACTGGCGGCCCTGGGCGCAGCGGCCCGCGAGGCCGATACGGCGGCGCTGACCGAGGAGCACACGGCGGTCTTCGTCGGCATCACCCGCGGCGAGGTCGTGCCCTATGCGTCCTACTACCTCACCGGCTTCCTCAACGAGAAGCCGCTGGCCGAAGTGCGCCAGACCCTCGCCGCGCTCGGCGTCGAGCGCAGCAGCGGCCGCCCCGAGCCCGAGGACCACGTCGGCATCCTGTTCGAAGTGATGTACGGGCTCATCCTCGGCCGCATCGGCGACGGCAGCCTGACCGCCCAGAAGACCTTCTTCGACACCCACGTCGATCCGTGGGCCGAAACCCTGTTCCGCGACATCGAACAGGCGCCGTCGGCCCGTTTCTACCGTCCGGTGGGCACCATCGGCCGGCTGTTCCTCGCCATCGAGCGCGAAAGCCTCGGCATGGTGGGCGAAAAAGGTGAAGGATGAGCCGCGCCGTCGTGCGGCCGCGTGATGAGGACTGTCACATGAGCGAAACCAAGGACCACAAGCAGACCACCGTCGACCGCCGCGGCTTCCTGCGCACGGTCGGCCTGGGTGCCGGTGCCGCCGGTGCCGCGGCCGCCCTCGCCGCCGGCACGGCCGCCGCCGGTGTGGCGGAGCCGACGCCCGATCCGGCCGGCAAGACCGACGCCGGCTATCGCGAGACCGATCACGTGCGCCGCTTTTACGATCTGGCGCGCTTCTGAGGCGGCCTGAAGGGAGACGTTCCATGCTGGTCAAGAAGCGTTCCGGGTCGGCCAACGGCCCGCACATTCTCTCCACCCTGTCGGCCGCCGTCGGCGGCGCCATCGACCGCCGCACCTTCCTGCGCCGCTCCGGCATCGCCGCCGGCGGTGCCGCGCTGGCCGCCGCGCTGCCGGTCGGCGCCGTGCGCCAGGCCCAGGCCGCCGGCCCCGCCGCGCCCGCCGGCAAGATCGAGATGCGCAAGACGGTGTGCACCCACTGCTCCGTCGGCTGCACGGTCGAGGCGGAAGTGGTCAACGGCGTCTGGGTCGGCCAGGAGCCGGGCTACGACAGCCCGTTCAACCTGGGCGCCCACTGCGCCAAGGGCGCCAGCGTGCGCGAGCACGCCCACGGCGAGCGCCGCCTGAAGCACCCCATGAAGCTGGAAGGCGGCAAGTGGAAGAAGATCAGCTGGGACGAGGCCGTCAACGAGGTCGGTGACCGCCTGCTGAAGATCCGCGAGGCCAACGGCCCGGATTCCGTGTTCTGGCTCGGCTCCGCCAAGCACAACAACGAACAGGCCTACCTCATCCGCAAGTTCGCGGCGCTGTGGGGCACCAACAACATCGACCACCAGGCGCGTATCTGCCACTCCACCACGGTCGCGGGCGTCGCGAACACTTGGGGCTACGGCGCCATGACCAATTCCTACAACGACATCCACAATTCCAAGCTCATCTTCCTCATCGGCGGCAACCCGGCCGAGGCGCACCCCGTGGCCATGCAGCACATGCTGCACGCCAAGGAAAAGACGAAGGCCAAGTTCATCGTCGCCGACCCGCGCTTCACCCGCACGGCGGCGCGCGCCGACGAATACATGCGCTTCCGCCCGGGCACCGACGTGGCGCTCATCTGGGGCATCCTGTGGCATGTCCTGGACAACGGCTGGGAAGACAAGGAATACATCCGCCGCCGCGTCTACGGCTTCGAGGACATCCGCGCCGAAGTCGCCAAGTGGACGCCGGAAGAGGTGGAGCGCGTCACCGGCGTGCCGGGCGCGCAGGTCAAGCGCGTCGCGCAGCTCATGGCGTCCAACAAGCCGGGCACCCTGATCTGGTGCATGGGCGGCACGCAGCACTCCAACGGCAACAACAACACCCGCGCCTACTGCATCCTGCAGCTGGCGCTCGGCAACATGGGCGTCTCGGGCGGCGGCACCAACATCTTCCGCGGCCACGACAACGTGCAGGGCGCCACCGACTTCGGCGTGGTGGCCGACAGCCTGCCGGGCTACTACGGCCTGGCCGAAGGCTCGTGGAAGCACTGGGCGCGCGTCTGGGGCCTCGACTACGACTACCTGCTGAGCCGTTTCCACAGCAAGGAGATGATGGAGGCCACCGGCATCCCCGTCTCGCGCTGGATCGACGGCGTGCTCGAGCCCGCCGAGAACCTGGAGCAGCCGGAAAGCCTGAAGGGCATGGTGTTCTGGGGCCACGCGCCCAACAGCCAGACCCGCCTGCCGGAAATGAAGCAGGCGATGGAGAAGCTGGACACGCTGGTCATCATCGACCCGTATCCGACCGTCGCCTCGGTCCTCAGCGACCGCACCGACGGCGTGTACCTGCTGCCGGCGGCGACGCAGTTCGAGACCTACGGCTCGGCGACCGCCTCCAACCGCTCGTTGCAGTGGCGCGAGAAGGTGATCGAGCCGCTGTTCGAGAGCCTGCCCGACCACGTCATCATGTACAAGTTCGCCAAGAAGTTCGGCTTCGCCGACGAACTGGTGAAGAACATCCAGGTCAACGGCGAGGAGCCGGTGATCGAGGACATCACGCGCGAGTTCAACAAGGGCATGTGGACCATCGGCTACACCGGCCAGTCGCCGGAACGCCTGAAGGAGCACATGAAGTACCAGCACACCTTCGACAAGACGACGCTGCGCGCCGTCGGCGGTCCGCTGGACGGTGAATACTACGGCCTGCCGTGGCCCTGCTGGGGCACGCCGGAGATGCGCCACACCGGCTCGGCGAACCTCTACGACACCTCCATCCCCGTCGCCCAGGGCGGCATGGGCTTCCGCGCCCGTTTCGGCGTGGAGCGCAACGGCACCAACCTGCTGGCCGAGGACAGCTGGCCGGTCGGCTCGGAGATCGAGGACGGTTACCCCGAGTTCACCATGGCCATGCTGAAGAAGCTGGGCTGGGACAAGGACCTGACCGACGACGAGCGCAAGGCCATCGAGGCGGTCGGCGGCGATTCCGCCAACTGGAAGACCGACCTGTCGGGCGGCATCCAGCGCGTCGCCATCGCCCACGGCTGCGCCCCCTACGGCAACGCCAAGGCACGCACCGTGGTGTGGACCTTCCCGGACCCGGTGCCGCTGCACCGCGAGCCGCTCTACACGCCGCGCCGCGACCTGGTGGCCGACTACCCGACCTACGAGGACAAGACCTTCTGGCGCGTGCCGACCATGTACGCCTCCATCCAGAAGAACGACTTCTCCAAGGACTTCCCGCTCATCCTCACGTCCGGCCGTCTGGTGGAGTACGAGGGCGGCGGCGACGAGACGCGGTCCAACCCGTGGCTCGCCGAGCTGCAGCAGGACATGTTCGCCGAGGTCAACCCGTACGATGCAAACAATGCCGGCATCCGCAACGGCGCCGACCTGTGGCTGCACGGCCCCAACGGCGGCAAGGTGCTGGTGAAGGCGCTGGTGACGGAGCGCGTCGGCCGCGGCGTGGTGTTCATGCCGTTCCACTTCGGCGGCGTGTTCCAGGGCAAGTCCCTGCGCGACAAGTACCCGCAGGGGGCGGATCCCATCGTGCTCGGCGAATCCAGCAACACGGCCCAGACCTACGGCTACGACTCGGTCACCCAGATGCAGGAGACCAAGGCCACCCTGTGTCGGATCGAAGCGGCGTAACGCCTGGGAAAGGAGACCCCAACAATGGGCAAGATGGTATTCCTGTGCGACGGCGACCGCTGCATCGAGTGCAACGCCTGCGTCACCGCCTGCAAGAACGAGAACGAGGTGCCGTGGGGCATCAACCGCCGCCGCGTCGTCACCCTGGACGACGGTACGCCGGGTGAGAAGTCCCTGTCGGTCGCCTGCATGCACTGCTCCGACGCGCCCTGCGTCAACGTGTGCCCGACCAACGTCATCTACCACACCAACGACGGCGTCGTGCTGCACAACAAGGACGGCTGCATCGGCTGCGGCTACTGCTTCTACGCCTGCCCGTTCGGCGCGCCGCAGTACCCGCAGGAAGGCAACTTCGGCTCCCGCGGCAAGATGGACAAGTGTACCTTCTGCAACGGCGGCCCGGAGGAGACCTTCTCCCAGGCCGAATACACCAAGTACGGCCGCAACCGTCTGGCCGAAGGCAAGCTGCCGCTCTGTGCCGAGATGTGCTCGACCAAGGCGCTGCTGGCCGGCGACGCCAACGAGGTGAGCGACATCTACCGCCAGCGCGTGGTGGAACGCGGCTTCGACAGCGGCGCCTACGGCTTCTCCCAGTCGTTCGGGCAGCAGCAGAAGCTCTGACGGCGCTGTTCGCCGCCACGCACCCGACCGGCCGCCGCCGCCGCGCTTCGCCCGCGAAGCCGACGGCGGCGGTGCCGTCTCCGCGAGGATTCCGCCTGATGCGTCACCCCATCGTCTTCCTTCTGGCGGCCCTGGCCGCCGTCGTCGCCTTCGGGCCGTGGGCGCCCGCCGCCGCTCAGGACGTGCGTCCGCCCGCGAATGCGACGCAGCACGTCCAGCCGACGCCCGGCGGCCCCGGCATCGAGGCGGCGCCGCCGGCCACCATGCGCTATCCCTCCATCACCGGCCAGTGGGGGGAGATCGTCGACGGCGAGCGCGGCTATGTGAGCATCCCCGACAAGAAGGCCGGCCGCCTGATCCAGACCCAGGGCATGGACTGGCTGTCGTGGCGCAGCGAGGAGGTCCGCCGCTACGGCGCCTACGCCGTCGCCGCCATGCTCATCGCGCTGACCGGCTTCTTCGCCGTCAAGGGCCGCGTGAAGGTGGACAGCGGCCTGTCGGGCCGGCTGATCCAGCGCTTCAAGACGCACGAAATCATCGGCCACTGGCTGACCGCCGGCTCGTTCCTGCTGCTGGCGCTCACCGGCACCTGGCTGCTGTTCGGCCGTCCGCTGCTGATGCCCGTGCTGGGTGCCGACGGCTACGCGCTGACGGCCGAGATTTCCAAGTACATGCACAACTTCGGCGGCTTCGTCTTCATGGCGGGCCTGCTGTACATCTTCCTCGTCTGGGTCCGCCACAACCTGTGGGACCGCTACGACTTCAACTGGATCATCAAGGCCGGCGGTTTCCTCGCCAAGAACAGCCATCCGCCCGCCGACAAGTTCAACTTCGGCCAGAAGACGGTGTTCTGGATGGTCGTCCTGCTCGGCCTCGCCCTGTCGGTGACGGGCCTGAACCTGCTGATGCCCTTCTGGTTCGTCGACGAGATCGAGCTGATGCAGTGGAGCCAGATCGTCCACGCCGGCCTCGGCATGGGCATGTTCGCGCTCATGCTGGCGCACATCTACATCGGCTCGGTCGGCATGGAGCACGCCTTCAAGGCCATGTCGACGGGCTGGGTGGACATCAACTGGGCCCGCGAGCACCACAGCGTGTGGGTGGACAAGTACGTGGCCGGCAACAACCCCGAACGCCGCGGCGAAAGCCGCCCGCCGACGGACGGCGAACAGGCCCACGGCCACCGCTCGGCGGCCGAATGACGCAACGGGGCGCTTCCGCAAGGAAGCGCCCCGAGTGTTTGTGGGTTACCGGAGCGGTTCTGAAGCGATCGTCCCTGCTCAGGGCGTCTCTCGTCGGGCGGCCAGCTTCCGGTCGAACTCGGCCAGCATCCGCGCCAGTTCATCCGGCGGAACGCAGCCATCCCGGTCCGCCTCATCGGCGGCGGCATCGATTGATTCTGCGAGGTCCTGCAGGCGCCGGCTGTCTCCGGCCTGTCTGCTCCGATTGAACTCGGCGATCAGACGGGCGCGCTCCTGCGCGTTGACTGGACCGTTGCGCCGTGCGTCCTCCGCCGCCTCGCACAGAGAGTCGACGAGCGCATCCATCTGCCGGCGCCAGTCGGCATAGGCGGCGGAACCGTCGTCGCGGGGCATCGGATGGACCATGGTGCGGAACTCCTGCGTCTGACCCTGATATTGCCACGCGACCGTGGTTTGTCCAGGGTCAGGCGTCCGTCGCCACCGGGATCACCAGGTCGGGGCGGCGGCGCAGGGTGAGGGACAGGCATGGCCGGAAGGTGGAGGTCATGAGTTGCAGCGGCCCGAGGCTGACATAGGTCGCGCTGCCCACCACCCGCGCGCCCAGCGAGCCGTGCGACCGCAAGGACCCGGCGTTGAAGGCCGAGATGCGGCTCGCCGACCAGCGCACGCCGCGCGCCCGCAGGAAAGCGTTGGCGGTGTCCCACAGGCGGGCGAAGGCAAAGCCGCTGCGGTGGTCGGGGTGGACCCAGACGTCGAAATCCCACGACGCCAGCGCCGCCGGCGCGCGCACGAAGCGGCAGCGCACCTCGTCCTCGTCGTAGGGGCCGAGCACCAGCCAGACGCAGCCGACGATGGCGCCTTCCTTGAAGGCGCCGAAGCACACCGCGCCCTGCCCGAAACGGTAGTCGAGCACGGGTTGCGTCAGCGGCAGATCGAGCAGCGCCGGCTCCCCCGGCTCCACCACCCGCACCTCGATGGCGCGGCCACGGTGGGGCTTCAGCAGCGGCGCCTCCGGCACCGGTTGCAGCACGAACAGATAGCGCCGCACCCCCACCGGCAGGCGCAGGCGACGCGCCGCCGTATTGGTCCAGTAGAGCGCCGCATTGCCGCCGCCCAGCTCGTCGAGCGTCGCCCGCAGTCGCTGTGCCAGGCTCGGCCGGGGTGAGACGGCGGTGGTCATTCCGCCGCCCCCAGGGCCGGCTGCGGCCGGCGGCCCGGCGGATGGCGGCGGCTAACGAGCCAGCGCCCCACCGTCACCAGATCCCAGGCGAGCGGCACCGCGGCGCGGTCGCCGGCTCGCAGGGCGCGGATCTGGCCGTCGAGAAAGCCGGCGTCGAACAGCCCGGCGCCCTTGAGGTCGGCGAGCGTGTCGCAAGCCATGGCGCGCAGCGGCGCGTGGGCCGTCAGCATGTCCAGGTAGGGCAGTCCGAAGCCGTGCTTTTGCTTGGCGAGGATGGCGTCGGGCAGGAAGCCGCGGAAGGCGTCCTTGTAGAAGGCGCGCAGCCGGCCGCCGCGACACAGCAGGTCCGGCGGCACGCGGCCAGAGAAGTCGGCGACGTCGTCGTCGAGCATGGGGTAGCGCACCCGCACGCCCGCCAGCTCGCACATGCGGCTCACCTTGCGCAGGTCGCTGTCGGCGAGCGTCAGGCGCAGGTCGAGCCACAGGTGGCGGTGCAGCGGGTGATCGGACCCGGCGTCGTCCCAGATGGCCTGCACCAGCCGCTCCGGCGCCTTCGGATCGACCGCCGCCACCACCTCGCGCGCCAGGATGCCGGCCGCCGGCTGGTCGCGGAACACCGTGTCTCCGGTCACCCGCACGGGCGTCGGCAGGCGCGCCTTGCGGACGTAGCGCGCCACCTTGCGCAGCGGCATGATCCGGCTGTCGGGCGACAGGCGGAGGGCGGCCGGCTCGATCACCGCCCGCCGCAAGGCCGCCGGGATGCGGCCGTAGTGCTGGAACACGGCGTCGGACAGGTAGCGCGCATTGCCGGCGAACAGCTCGTCGCCGCCGTCGCCGGCCAGCATCAGCTCCACCCCCGTCTCCCGCGCCCGCCGCGCGCAGAGGTACGCCGGCACGGCGGAGGAATTGCCGAAGGGTTCGTCGTAGGCGGTGGCGATGGCCTCGAAGGCGGCTTCCACCTCGGCCGGGGTGACGGTGACGATGTCGTGGTCCATGCGGAAGTGCGAGGCGGCGAGCCGGGCATAGGGGCTCTCGTCCCACCGCTGGTCCTCGAAGGCCACGGTGACGGCGCGGGCCGGGTGGTCCACCGCCTGGGCGAACAAGCCGGCGACCGTGCTGGAATCGAGCCCGCCGCTGAGGAAGGCGGCCACCTGGTGGGTGTCCTCGCCGTCGATGCAGCGGCGCACGGCGGTGTCGAGGTGGCGGCGCAGGTCCTTCTGAAGACCCGCCTCCCCCGCCGTGCGGTCGGGGTCGTAGGCGACGCGGCCCCAGCGGCGGCGGGTGACACGGCCCGCTTCGGCCAGCAGGCACTCCCCGGGCACCAGCTTGCCGATGCCCTGCCAGATGGTTTCCGGCGCCGGCACCCGGTCGACGAAGTAGAAGTAGTCGTAGAGCGCCTGCGCACTCAGCGACGTCTCCACCGCCGGATGCGCCCGCACGGCGTCGGCGGTGGAGCCGAACACCACGCCGCCGCGCACCTCGGCCCAGCACAGGCCGTGGACGCCGAAGCGGTCGACCGCGACCAGCAGGCGCTTGCGGGCCGGCTCCAGCACCGCCACCGCCACCTCGCCGGCCAGATGGTCGAGAAGGTCCGGCCCGTGCCGCCGCCACGCCTCCAGCAGGGCGGCGCCGGGACCGTTGCTGCGGGCGACCGCGGCAAGCGCGGCGTCGGTCCAGCGCGGGTAGCCGTCCCATGCCGCCAGCACGCCGCGCGCCTCGACGAAGCCGCCGGCCCCGCGGGCGGTGCGGGCGCCGAGCGCCGCCGGCGGCAGGCCCACGGCCGCCGTCGAGCCGTGCGGCGGTGCCGGCAGGGCCTCGGCCATGGCATGCACGATGCCACTCGGGTCGGGGCCGGTCTCGACGCCCAGCCAGCCGCACAGACCGCTCATGCGCTCCTCCCCACGCCGCGCACCCAGTCGAGGGTCCAGGCGTGGACCTGCTCGCGCCAGGCGGGGCTGCTGTAGGTGTGGTTGGCCTCGGGCAGCCGGCGCAGCACCAGCCGCCCCGCAGCCACCGCCCGCTTGAGCGGCGGCCGCGACAGCACCGCGTCCTCGAACTCGCGCGCCGTCAGGTCGCGGCCCGAGAGGATCAGGCACGCCGGCACGTCGAGCCCGGCCAGCGCCGCCGCCAGACGGTCCGGCAGCGGCGCATCGCCCGCGGCCTCGGGCGTCGCCTCGCTGCGCCGGAACCGGGCCACCAGAGAGGCCGCCACGCCCCGCACAGCGCCGCCTATGTCGACGCCGCCGCGCAGCAGCTTCTTCCAGAACTCGGCAGAGGTCAGGCGGCGGCCGTACCAGTGGCGCACCTGTGTTTCGGCCAGCGTGCGGTCGCTGCGCGCCCAGGGGTTCAGCAGGACCGTGCCGGCGATGCGTGCATCGCGCCGCTCCGCCTGATGGAAAGCGATGGCGGTGGCGCCGTCGCAAAGGCCCCACAGCACCACCTCCCGCACCGCCGGCAGGTGGGCGCAGAGGGCGTCGACGGCGGCGGCGATGTCCTCGCCGCAGTCCTCGAAGCCGCGGAAGGTGCCGGTGCTGTCGCCCATGCCGCGGTAGTCGAAGCGCAAGGTCGGCACCCCCGCCTCGGCCAGAGCGCGGGCGAGCATCACGTACTGCCGGTGGGCGCCGGCGCGGTACTGCGGACCGCCGACGACGATCACCACCGCCCGCTCGGCGGCGAGGCCGGGGTGGTGCAGCACGCCGACCAGGGTGTCGCCGGCGCAGGGCAAGGTGATCGCGTCCTCGCGCGGGGTTTCCAGCATCATCCGGGATACTCCTGCGGCGCCGGCACGACGGGGGCGAAGGCGGGCCGCGGCGCCGTCAGGGCCGCCACCGTCGCCGTCACCAGGTCGGGCGCGAGCGTCGTCTCCTCGATGGTCCAGAACGGCTGGCCGGGCACGTGGCGCAGCGTCGCGTCGATGCGCTGGCGCAGCCACCCGTCCACCAGCGCCCCCACCGCCGGCGGCGCCGGGGCGTGCGGATCGGCCGAGACCTGCAGCAGGTCGATGGTGCCGCGATACCCGCCGCCCATGTCCTTGAGCGCGATGGCCTCCAGCGCCCCGCCGAGCGCCGGGGTCAGCGGGTAGCCGCCGACCTCCACCGTCTCGCCGCCGGCCAGGCGCCGGCGCAGGTCCTTCACCGTCTCCGCCGGTCCCTCGCCGAGCGCCGCCGCCACCCGCACCCGCAGGAGCTGGGTGAGGTAGAGGTCGCCGCGCGTCACCGGCTGCCACAGCAGGGCATGGGGCAACTGTGCCTCCGTCGCCAGGTCGAGCGCCAGCACGGCCCCGGTGCGCAGGCCGCCGGCGGCGCGCGGGCTGAGGCCCTCCTGGCGCAGCCACTCCAGCCCGGCGCGGGCGTCGGCGCGCCAGCCGTCCCAGGTGGCGGCGGCGAGGTCGCCGGCGCTGTCGCCGGTGCCGGAGGGGTCGAGCACCAGCAGCGCCCCGCCCGCCTCCGCCAGGGCGCGGCCGAGTTCCGTCGCCATGCGGCGAGAGCGGTTCATCTCCTCGCCGAAGGGCGGCAGCCACAGCACCGACCACGCCGGCCGGGCGCAGCCGTGCAGCACGGCGAACAGCCGGCCGGCGGGACCGTCGAGGAACAGGGGGCGGGGGACCCAGCCGGTCATGGCTCAGGCCGCCTGCCGCAGCTTCTCGTCCACCAGATCGCACAGGGTGCCGACGGTGCGGAACACCTCCACCGACAGGTCGTCGTCCTCGATGATGATGTCGAAGCGGTCCTCGAGCCCGGCGATGACGGTCGCCACCGCCATGCTGTCGAACTCGGGCAGGCTGCCGAGCAGCGGCGTCTCCGCGGTCAGGCCGTCGGCGCGCGGGCCGAGCTGCAGGACTTCGCCGAGCAGGCCTTTGATGCGGGTCAGGGTATCGGTCATGGCGTGCAGTCTCCTGGGGACGGATGGGGCGGATCGATCAGTCGGGGATGGGCTCGCACTCGCCCGCCCGCGCCCGGGCGAGCAGCGGCTGGAGGCGGGCGACCGGGATGGCGTAGGTGATGCCGCTCGGATCGGTGAGGGCGCTTTCCTTGGTGCTCTTCACGTAGACGCTGTTGAGGATGCCGACGACGCGCCCGCCCGCGGTCTCGTACAGCGGGCTGCCGCTGTTGCCGGGATAGGCCGTGGCGTCCAGCTGGTAGATGTCGAAGTTGTCGCGCAGGCGGGCGACGGTGCGGGCATCCAGCGTTCCGGCCTCGGCGGCCGGCACGGCGGCGGGCGACACGGCCGAGACCATGCCGCGGTGGGTCACCGGGACCAGGCCGATGGAGCCGGTGAGCGGGAAGCCGGTGAAGGCGACCGGCATGCCCGGCGCGACGGGCAGCTCGGGTGCCAGCGTCAGGGCAGCCGGAATGCGGTTGGCCTTGGCGAGGCGCAGGACGAGCAGATCGCGGCCCTCGTCGCGGCACTCGGCGACGGGGAACAGCAGTTCCACCATCTTGCCCTTGCCGAGCACCACCGCCAGCTTCTCGCGCGCCGCCAGATCGTCGAGGCGCGGCAGCACGTGGGCATTGGTGACCACCAGCCGGCCGTCGTCGACGGCGAAGCCGGTGCCGCGCAGGGCAATGGGCGGGCTGCGGAATTCCTCGTAGGTGCCGAGCGCCACCACCGCCGGTGCCACCTGCGCGATCAGCGACCGCAGATCGCCGGCATCGGGCGCGGCGGCGGCTGGTGTCGTCGCCAGCAGCGGCGGCAGCAGGGCGGCGGCCAGTCTCATGCCGGCACCGCCAGGGGCTGCGCCGGCTCGTCCAGGCGCAGGCCCTCGGACCGCCGCAGGAAGGCTTCGAACATGAGCACGCTCCAAAGGGCCGGCGCATGGTCGGCCGTTCCCGCCGCATGCTCGTCGGCGAGGCGGGCGAGGAAGGCCTGGTCGAACAGGCCGCAGTCGGCCAGCACCGGCCCGGTCACCGCCGCCTTGACGCGCTCCCGCAAGGGGCCGCGGAACCACGCCGCCAGCGGCACGGCGAAGCCCATCTTGCGGCGATACAGCACGTCGTGCGGCACCAGCGGCTCCAGCGCCTTCTTGAACACCGCCTTGCCCTCGCGCCCCGAGAGCTTCAGGTCCGGCGGCAGCGAGCAGGCCCATTCGAGGAAGGGGTGGTCGAGCAGCGGCACCCGCACCTCCAGCGCCACGGCCATGGAGGTGCGGTCGACCTTGGTGAGGATGTCGCCGGCCAGATAGGTCTTCAGGTCGGCGTACTGGATGCGGCCGATGGTGTCGTCGGCCGGTGCGGCCTCGATGTGCCGGCGCAGCACGTCGCTGGCGTGATGGCCACCGAGGCGCGCCCGCATGCTCGGACTGAACAGCCGCCGCCGCAGGCCGTCGGGCAGGACGCAGACGGTGTGGAAATAGCTCTCGCCGGTGTCGCGGGCGAGCGCCTGCAGGGTCTGGCGGGCGCGCGGCTCCGGGCACAACGACCCGAGCGTGCCGAACACCGGCCGCCGCAGGCCGCGCGGCAGCAGCCCGCGCAGGCGTTCCTCGTCGGCCAGCCAGCGGTAGCGGGTGTAGCCGGCGAAGGCCTCGTCGCCGCCGTCGCCCGAGAGCGCCACGGTGACGGTCTCCCGCGCCAGCTGGCAGACGCGGTAGGTGGGAAGGGCGGAACTGTCGGCGAAGGGCTCGTCGTACATGGCGGCCAGCGCGTCGATCAGGTCGAAGTCGTCGGCCTCCACCCGTTTGGTGCGGTGGCGTGTTCCATAGCGCTCGGCGACCCTTCCGGCGTAGACGGTTTCGTCGTAGTCCGTCTGGCCGAAGCCGATGGAGCAGGTGTCCACGGGGTCGGGCGACTGGCGCGCCATCATGGCGACCACGCCGCTGGAATCGACGCCCCCCGACAGGAAGGCCCCGAGCGGCACCTCGGCAACCATACGAATGCGTACGGCCTCCGCCAGGCGGGCGCGCAGTTCCTCCGCCGCGTCGTCCATATCGCGCGGGCCGTCCTGGGTGAAGCGGATGTCCCAGTAGCGCCGCGGCCGCAACACGCCGCGGCCTTCGCCGCGCCGCACCAGCAGCGTGTGGCCGGGTTCCAGCTTGCGGACGGCGGCGTAGACGGTGCGCGGATCGGGCACGTAGCCGTAGGCGAAGTAGTCCTCCACCGCCGCCGGGTCGATCGCGCGCGACACCTGCGGGTGGCGCAGCAGGCTCTTCAGCTCCGACCCGAAGACGAGCCCGCCGCCGGGCAGTTCGGCGTAGTGCAGCGGCTTGATGCCGAGGCGGTCGCGGGCGAGGAACAGGCTCTGGCGGGTGCCGTCCCACAGGGCGAAGGCGAACATGCCGCGGAAGCGGGTGACGCAGTCCTCGCCCCATTCCTCCCAGGCGTGGACGATGGCTTCGGTGTCGCAGTGGGTGCGGAAGACGTGGCCGCGCGCCTTCAGCTCGTCGAACAGGTCCGCGAAGTTGTAGATCTCGCCGTTGTAGACCACCACCACCGAGCCGTCCTCGTTGAACAGCGGCTGCGCGCCGCCGCCGACGTCGATGATGGACAGCCGCCGGTGACCCAGCCCGACGCCGTCCTCGGCGTACAGGCCGCCGCCGTCGGGGCCGCGGTGATGCTGCGTCTCGTTCATGGCATGCAGCAGGGCGCGGTCGACCGGCCGGTCGGCGGTGGGATGATAGAGTCCGACGATGCCGCACATGCGGGCGCTCTCCTTCGGTCAGGGACGGGCGGCCAGGGCCGGCAGGCCCTCGGCGGCGTCGGCGAGGCGGCGGGACAGGTCCTGCTGGCCGACCACGAAGGCGCGCAGGGCGCCCAGCGTCGCCGGTTCCTCCAGCGGGTCGGCGTATTCGGCGGACACGGCCAGCAGGGCACCGGCGTCGGAGCGTCCGAACAGCAGGGCGCGCGCCTGCAGCAGCTTGGCGAGGCGATCGTCGCCGGTGAAGGCGCCGTCGACCCAGTACCAGCTCCACACGACGCGGCGGGCGCCCTCGGGGCCGGTGAGGCGCAGTTCCAGGGCCTCCACCGGCTGGCCGTCGACGGTCAGCGCCACGCGGGCCGAGGACAGCCGCTGCCAGCCCGGCCCGAGCAGGTCGTGCTGGCGGTTGACCACCTCGCGCCCCTGCTCCTGGTTGGGGAACCAGGCGGCGATGCGCTCCAGCCGGGCTCCGGGGGCGGCGAAACCCTCGTGCAGGACGCTGGCGGCGCCGGCGAAGGCGGGCTGCCAGGCCCGCGGCGGGGCGTCGTCCCAGCCGGCGGGAACCCCGAGGGCGAGCGGCACGGCGATGCGGCCGCCGGCGGCATGGGCGTCGCGGATGGTGCCGAGGGCGAGCCAGCCCGGCAGCACCGCACCGACGCCGAGCGCCAGCACCACGGCGGCCGCGACCGTTCCCGTGCCGCCGCGGCCGGGGCCGACGAAGTCCGGCAGGGCGGTCGGCGGCGGCTGGCGGAACAGCAGGCCGACGCCGGCCATCAGGGCCATGACCACCGAGAAGAACAGCCAGCCGTAGACCACGTGGTCGACGTCGCGCGCCACCGACGGGCCGACCATGTCGGTCAGCATGACGATGCCGTAGGCGCGCACCCCGTTGGCGATCACCGGCACCACGGCGGAGGCGATCACGAACAGCAGGCGCCGCTTCCAGTCGGCGTAGACCTGCCACGCGAACAGGGTGCCGAAGGCGAGGCAGGCGGTGAGGAAGCGCAGGCCCGAGCAGGCCTCCGCCACCTCGAAGGAGCCGAAGGCGGTCTGCAGCAGCACGCCGTCGCTGAACACCGGCACGCCGCTCAGGCGCAGCAGGCCGACGGTCATCCAGGCCGTCACGTCCTGCAGGTGGACCACCAGGAAATCGCCGAAGGGCACGGCGAACACCAGCCACGCCAGCGGGAAGGCGATCTGCCAGGCGGCGCGCCAGCCGATGACGGCGATCACCAGCCCCCAGATCATGCCGACCAGCGCCGCCTGCTCGACGATCAGCGCCGCCACCGCCGAGCCCAGCGTCCAGAGGAGCGAGGCGACGGCGACGGCCAGCAGGCCGAAGGGGCTCGGCCGCGGCGCCACGCGGGCGAGGGCTGCGCGCCGCTCCCACACCAGCAGCAGCACGACGGGCACCACGAGAAGGCCATGGTTGTAGGACCCGGTGTTCCACCAGGTGGAGACGGTGGCGACGACGGTGCCCGAAAACATGCCGAGCAGCACGACGACGCCGACCGCCACCGCCACCACCGCCGCCGGCCACCCCTGGCCCGCCGCGCCGGAAGGGGCCGTCATGGCGGATACGCCCGCCGCTCCGGCCTGAACGGCCGGCTTGCCCATGGTCACGATGCTGCCTCCTCGACCGGCCCGGGCGGGCTCAGCCGTAATAGTAGTAGCCGTCGTAGACGCCCTTGCTGTGCACGCCGAAGCGGGTGCGCACCTTGTTGAGCACCAGTTGCACGTTCTCGCAGGCGTGCAGCACGTCGAGCGCGCCCTTGACCTCGAGTTCCGTGGTGCGCTCCGCCTCCACGATGAGCAGCACCTGGCCGACGTGCGGGCTGAGCGCCGTGCCTTCGGCGCTGACGAGCGTCGGCGCGCTGTCGAAGATGATGACGCGGTCCTTGTAGCGTTCGGCCATCTCGCGAATGATCGCCGTGGCGCGCTGGCTGGCGAGCAGCTCCGTGCCCATGGGGTGCGGCTTGCCGGCCAGGATGATGGACAGGTTGGGTACGTTGGTGCGCATCAGCACGTCCGGCACCGACAGGCTCGGGTCTTCCAGCAGGTCGGTCAGCCCGCGTTCCGCCGAAATGCCGAGCATGGCGCCGACGTTGGGGCGGCTGAGGTCGGCGTCGACCAGCAGCACGTGCACGTCGCGCTCCTTGGCGATGCTCATGGCGAGGTTGACGGCCGTGAAGCTCTTGCCCTCGCTCGGCAGGGCGCTGGTCACCATGATGAGGTTTTCCTTGCGCACCTGCCCCGGGCGGTAGGTGAAGGCCGCCTGCAGCAGCGGCCGCTTGATCATGCGGAATTCCTCGGCGATGGACGACCGCTCGCCGCGCGGCGTCACCATGCCGCCGGCCTGCAGGCGGTCGAGGTCGATGTCCACCCGGCCGCCGCCGGCGGGGCCGCCGTGGCTGACGGCGTCGGCCGCCGGGCTCGGCCGCGGCGCCGGGCGCGGCGAGTGGTGGTGCGGATGCGGGTGCTGCTGCTGGGGCGGCGGCGGCGCGGCCGGCGCCGGCCGCTCGGCCACGGCGGCTCCGGCCCCCGCCAGTTCGGGCTGCGGCGCATCGCCGCCGAGGCGCTGGGCGGCCCGTTCCACCAGCGAGACGCGCCGCGCCTTGCGGGGGTCGTCGTGGCCGGAGGCGGTGGTGTCGATCACGGATGTCATGCGGACGGATCCCCTGGAACGGGTGGACGGGCCTCTGCGGGCGCTTACTGGATCGTCTCGACCAGCGTCTTCATCTTGCCGGCGACGGTTTCCTTCACGTCGGCCGGCACGGCGTTGGGCAGGCCGACCTGCAGCTCGACGACCATGAGGCCGACGAACACCGCGATCAGCGCGCTGGCGACGCCGCCGAAGGACGACAGCCGCAGCATGCGCTGGGCCGCCGACTCGTGGCGCACCATGGACACGCTGCCGAGCACCGGCAGGCCGACGATCTGCGACAGCCGCGTGGTGGAGACGAAGTTGCTCTGCAGGCTGACCAGCAGCACCGCGATGGCGAGCGCACCGGCCAGGCCGACGACGAACACCACCGACAGCAGCAGCGGGCGCTTGATGCCGGTCGGCAGCACGGGCACCTGCGGCGGATCGATGACGCGGAACTGCACCTTGTCGGCGTTGACCTCGCGGCTTTCCGAGATGTTGGCGGTCTCGCGGCGCTTGAGGAATTCCTCGTAGCCGGCGCGGGCCAGGCTGTAGTCGCGGTTCAGGCGGTCGAGTTGGGCCTGTATCTCCGGCATGCGGTTGACCTCGCCGCGCAGGCGTTCGAGGTCGCCGCGCTTACGCTCGACGGCGCTGCGCAGGGCGGCCACCTGCGACTCGGCGTCGACCAGCGACACCTTGACGCTGTGGTAGATCTGGTTGGGCAGGCGGTTGGCGGCGAGCGGCGCGGCGTCGACCACCGTCACCTCCTCCTCGGCGGCCTCGGCCACCTCGGGCGGCACGTCGCCGGTCGCCATGGCGGCGGGCACCACCGGCGGCCCCGCCACGCCCGGCGGACCGCCCGGAATGCCGCCCGCCTGCGCCATTTCCACATGCAGGCTTTCGAGCAGCGCCTTCACGGCGACGACGTCGGGGTGCTTCGGCGTGTAGCGCATCAGCATGTCGTCGAGGCGCTGCTGCAGTTCGAGGATGCGCACCTCGAGCCCCGTCGGCGGGCCGGCGGTGTTCGCCACCTCCACCCACTGGGGCAGGTCGGCGAGCTGGCGGCGCAGTTCCTCGCTGCGCGCCTCGGCCTCGGCGAGCTGGTTTTCCAGGTCGTCCAGGTCGGTGCGCGTGCGGTTCATGTGGTCGACGAAGGTGGTGTTGCCGGGCAGGTAGCCGAGGTTGTCCTGCTTGAAGGCGTTGAGGCGGGCCTCGGCCTCGCGCATCTGCCGCTCGTAGCGGCGCACCTGGTCGTCGAGGAAGGCGCGGGCGGAGTCGAACTCGCGCCGCGTGGTGCCGGCGTTGCTCTCCATGTAGATGCTGAGCAGCGCCTGCACGACCTTGTAGGCCACCTGCGGGTCACGGTCCTCGTAGGAAATGGTGAAGATGTTCATCTTGTCCGCTTCCAGGGCGATCTTCTCCTGGAGCGTTGTGATGAGCCGCGCCATGTCCTCTTCGCTGCGGGTGCCGAGGTCGAGGTCGGTCATGCGGGCGACGCGCTCGAGGTTGCTGCGGCTGACCAGCGTGCGCTGCATGAGGTCGATCTGCTGCAGCGGGTCGACATCCACCGCGAGGCCCCGCAGCAGCGGCCGCAGCAGGCTTTCGGTGTCGATGTGGACCTTGGACTGGACCCTGTACTGGTCGGGAATGAAGGCGACCGCCGCCCATCCCGCCGCACAGACCAGCCAGGCGACGCCCAGGATCTGCCACCGCCGGCGCCACAACGCCGGGATGTACCACATGAGCTGCGAGAGAGCGTCTTTCATGCGCGTCCCGTCCGATTGAGGGTTCAGGGGGCTCGCGGGCGGCGAGTTGCCCACGGGGACGCGCATTGCCGTGACGCCGACGTAACGGCGCGCCCAGCGCTATGTAAAGCCGGCCGGCACCATTCTGCCAATCCCCCCGGCGGCGTAGTCCGGTCAACACGGAGACTAGGCAATACTTTTAATCTGACAGACTACGTCTTTAGGGGCCGGTTGCGCCCCATGAAATCGTCGTCGATAATGACGCGGAAATTCAAAAGGGAATGGTGCGATGACACGCTTCTCCTCTCTCTTCAAGGCCGCGGCAGCCGCCGTCGTCCTGGCTCTCGGGGCCTGCTCGTCCTATGCGGATGCGCCGGAAGTTCCCGCGGCGAACGAGCGTCCGACCTACGTGATCGGGCCGGGCGACAGCCTGCAGATCTTCGTCTGGCGCAACCCCGATCTTTCGGCCGCAGTGCCGGTGCGGCCCGACGGGCGCATCTCCATCCCGCTGGTGTCGGAACTGGTGGCGGCCGGCAAGACTCCGCCGGAACTGGCGGAAGACATCGAAGGCACCCTCAGTGAATACGTGCAGAGCCCGAGCGTGACCGTGATCGTCACCGGCTTCTCCGGGCCGTTCGACCAGCAGGTGCGCATCGTCGGCGAGGCGACCCAGCCGCAGGCCCTGCCCTACCGCGACCAGATGACCGTGCTCGACGCCATGATCGCCGTCGGCGGCCTGACCGACTACGCCGCCGGCAATCGTGCCGTGCTGGTCCGCGAGCTTCCCGAAGAGGGCCGCAAGCAGTACCGGGTGCGAATCGACGACCTGCTCGAACGGGGCGACATCTCGGCCAACGTGGACCTGCTGCCCGGCGACATAATCATTGTTCCCCAGACCTGGTTCTGACAGTAGAGTGTCTTGGAGCCGAGACACTTTGGGGGTTTCATTTATGGTCGCTCGTCTTTTCGTCGCCTGCCCGGCCCTGCGGTGGGGTGCGTGATCGTGACCCGCTGCCGAAAGACTCCCATCGCCTCGGTCCCAGCCGTTTCGTCCCTCGCCCTCCTCGCCGCCGCGGCCGCCCTGCCGGTGCCTGCCGCGCTGGCGCAAGGGACGGCGACCCCGCCCACCCCGCCCGGGGTCACCGGCCCCGCCGCCGCGGCCGAAGCCGCGCCGGCGGCGGCAGGGCGCGACGCCGTTCAGCGCCCGGTCGACGTGACCGCCACCGCCGCCATCTCGGAAGAGTTCACCGACAATGTCGGCGGCGTCGGCACCACCGGCCGGGGCAACGACGACTCCGACTTCATCACCACCCTGAACGTCGGCGTCGGGGTGACGGTGGACGCCGCGCACACCAAGGCCAACGCCGCCTACCGGCTCGGCTACGACCACTACCTCGACAACGACGACCTCAGCGGCGTGCGCCACAACCTGGCGGGCAACGGCACCTACGAGGCGGTGGAGGACCACCTGTTCCTCGACGCCGCGACCGCGCTCACCCAGCGCAGCGTCGGCCTCGGCCAGGCGACGGCGACCGAACGCACCGCCGCCTCCGGCCAGACCGGCATCTGGACTTTCGCCCTCGGCCCGACGTGGCGCCACCACCTCGGCGACTTCGCCGACGCCAGCCTCGGCTACCGCCTGTCGGGCTCGGCCTTCTTCGAGACCGACGTGGGCGACGCCGGCGACTCGTCGCGGCCGTCGGACAGCATCGGCCACGAGCTGAACGCCGGCCTCGTCAGCGGCGAGCAGTTCGGCCGCCTGCGGTGGGACCTCGCCACCCTGTTCGGCAACTACTACAACGAGGGCGAGCTGCGCGAGGAGCGCCGCACCGTCGACCTCGGCACCGAATACCGCGTCAGCCCGGAACTCGGCATCCTCGTCTCCACCGGCTACGACGACATCCAGTTCTACGAGACCAAGGGCGTGTCGCGGCTCGACGCCGAGGAAGACGACGTCAACGCGCCCTTCCTGACCGCCGGCCTGCGCTTCAACCCGTCGCCCAACCTGGACGCCCAGTTCGAGGTCGGCCGCCGCTACGACGACCCGTACTACACCGGCTCCCTCGGCTGGGACATCACCTCGCGCACCAACCTGACCGCCAGCTACACCATGGACGTGGTGACGCAGCAGCAGGCCCTCATCGAGGCGCAGTGCGCCGATCCATCGGATCCCTTCTGCCTCCCTCTGGAGGAGGATCTGACCAACGATTCTTTCCGCCGCAAGACTCTTTCGGTGAGGTTCACGCACCGGTACGAGCGCACCACCTACGGCCTGTCCGGCTCGTGGGCCGTGCGCGAGTTCAACGGAACCGGAGGCGGCGACGACAGCACCCTGCAGTTTCTTGCGTCCGTTGACCACAACCTGACGCCGACCACCAGCGGCGTCCTGCAAGTCGGCTATACGCTGGGCGACACGGCCACCGGCGGCACCCGCACCACCGGCGTCGGCGGCACCGGCCGCACCGACGAGGTGGATACCCTGCGCGGCACCGTCGGCCTCACCCAGCAAGTGTCGGAAGACCTTTCGGGCTCGCTGTCCTACAGCCACCTGCGGCGCGAGGACGGCTCGGATACCTCCAGCGAGAACTCCATCGTCGCGAGGCTCTCCGCCCAGTTCTGACGGCCCGGCAGCCGACCCGCAGGACACCGGTTCACCGCCCTCGACCTTTGAGAGGTGTCACCGATGTTCGTCGAGCACTACGGCCTCACCGGCCATCCGTTCCAGTTGACTCCGGACCCGAGCTTCTTCTTCGGGTCCACCGTCCACAACCGGGTCAAGAGCTACCTGACCTACGGCATCGCCCAGGGCGAAGGCTTCGTCATCGTCACGGGCGACGTGGGCGCCGGCAAGACCACCCTGGTCGGCCACCTGCTCGACACGCTGGATCCGGCACGGTTCCGCTCGGCGAAGATCGTCACCTCGCAGCTGGGCGCCGACGATACCCTGCGCATGGTCGCCACCGCCTTCGGCGTGCAGTACCCGCGCGACGCCGGCAAGGCGGAGCTTCTCACCATCCTCGGCGACTTCCTGGCGGAGCGGCAGCGCGCCGGCCAGCGCTGCCTGCTGGTGGCCGACGAGTGCCAGAACCTGCCGTTCGAGGCGCTGGAGGAACTGCGCATGCTCTCCAACCTGTCGGTGGAGGGGGCGCCCGCCCTGCAGACCCTGCTGGTCGGCCAGCCGCAGTTCCGCACCACGCTCGCCGGCAGCAACCTGGAACAGCTGCGCCAGCGCGTCATCGCCTCGTGCCACCTCGGCCCCATCGACGCCACCGAGATCGAGGGCTACATCCTCTACCGCATGAAGGCGGTGGGCTGGCAGCGCAATCCCGAGTTCACCGCCGACGTGTTCGACGCCATCCACCGCCACACCGGCGGCGTGCCGCGGCGCGTGAACGTGCTGTGTTCGCGCATCCTGCTGTTCGGCTGCCTGGAGGACCGGACCCTCATCGACGCCCAGGCGGTGGACGAAGTGGCCGAGGACATGGAGGCCGAGGGCGAGTCCGTCCTCGACCGCGAGGGCGCCGCCCGCCGCGCCCTGGTGCCGCGCAACGGCAACGGCCACGGCCACCTCGCGCCGGCGGTCGACGGCGACATCGTCACCCTGCTCGAAGGCCTGGAAGGCCGCCTGAGCGCCCTGGAGGAACGCGCCCGCCGCCACGACCGCGTGTTCCGCCGCACCCTGACCACCCTGTCCGAACACCTGGAGGACTTCATCGACGGCATGCGGCCGCGGACGCCGTCATGACGGGCCGCGTCGTCAACGCCCTGTCGGTGGACGTCGAGGACTGGTTCCAGGTCCAGGCCTTCGCCGACCGCATCGATCGCCGCGACTGGGACGGCCAGGAGCGCCGCGTCGAGGCCAATACCCACCGCCTGCTCGACCGTTTCGCCGAGGCCGGCGTGCGCGCCACCTTCTTCACCCTCGGCTGGGTGGCGGAGCGGGCGCCGCTGCTGGTGCGGCGCATCGTCGGCGAGGGGCACGAGCTGGCGAGCCACGGCCTGGAGCACCGCCTGGTGCGCGAGCAGACGCCGGCCGCCTTCGCCGCCGACCTGCGCCGGTCCAAGGCGATCCTGGAAGACGTCGGCGGCGTCGCGGTGCGCGGCTACCGCGCCGCCACCTTCTCGGTCGGCGCCGACACGCCGTGGGCGTGGGAGGTGCTGGCGGCGGAGGGCTTCGCCTATTCCTCCAGCGTCAACCCCATCCGCCACGACCTCTACGGCATGCCCGACGCGCCGCGCTTCTCCTTCCGCCCGCGCGCCGACCTGCCGGTGGTGGAGGTGCCCATGACGACCGTGCGCATGGGCGGCCGCAACCTGCCGTGCGCCGGCGGCGGATTCTTCCGTCTTCTGCCCTACTCCCTTTTCCGCGCCGGCGTGCGCCGGGTGAACCGCCACGACGGGCGGCCGGCCGTGTTCTACTGCCACCCGTGGGAGGTCGATCCCGGCCAGCCCCGCGTGTCCGGCCTGTCGCGCAAGTCGGCGTTCCGGCACTACCTGAACCTGTCGCGCACCGAAGGACGCCTCGTCCGCCTGCTGCGCGACTTCGCGTGGGACCGCATGGACCGCGCCATCCCGGAATGCGCGGAAGGCCGCGCCGAACCGGAGTGCGCCGCAGCCTCGTGAGTCCCGTCCGCCGCCACGGAGGAGCCTCGCGATGCTGTCGTACACGGTCACGGAGCTGGGCGACGGAACCGCCGCCGCCGAGCGCTGGGACGCGTTCGTGGACGCCTGCCCCGACGCCACCTTCTTCCACCGCGCCGGCTGGAAGACCGTCATCGAGCGCAGCTTCCGCCAGTCGTGCCACTTCCTCATGGCCGAGCGCGGCGGCGCCATCTGCGGCATCCTGCCGCTGGTGCTGGTGAGGAGCCGCCTGTTCGGCACCCGCCTCGTCTCCACCGGCTGGGGCGTGGCGGGCGGCGCGGTGGTGGCCGAGGACGCCGCCGCCGCCGCGCTGGACGCCGCGGCCGATGCGCTCCTGCGCAACACCCGCGCCGCCTACATCGAGATCCGCGACCCCGTGCGGCCGCACGCCACCTGGCCGAAGAAGGACGGCCTCTACGCCACCTTCGACCGCGCCATCGAGGCCGACGAGGACGCCTGCCTGAAGCAGATCCCGCGCAAGCAGCGGGCGGTGGTGCGCAAGGCGCTCACCTCCGCCGACCTCGGCTGGCGGCGGGACGACGACGTCGACCTGTGCTGGAGCCTGTTCGCGCTCGGCATGCGCAACCTCGGCACGCCTGTGTTCGGCCGCGACTACTTCCGGCACCTGAAGGACGTCTTCGGCGACGACTGCGATGTGCTCACGGTGTTCGACCAGGGGCGGCCGGTCAGTTCGGTGCTCAACTTCTATTTCCGCGACCGCGTCATGCCCTTCTACACCGGCGCCGACCCGGTGGCGCGCGGCACCGGCGCCGCCGATCTCATGTACTGGCGGCTCATGCGCGAGGCGGCGGAGCACGGCTATCGGGTGTTCGACTTCGGCCGCAGCAAGACGGGCACCGGCCCCTTCGCCTTCAAGAAGAACTGGGGCTTCGAGCCGCGCCCGGTGCTGCACGAGTTCCGCCTCGCCGACGGCCAGGCCATGCCCGACGTGAACCCCAACAATCCCAAGTACGCCCGCGTCATCGCCGCCTGGAAGCGGCTGCCGCTGCCCGTCGCCAATACCGTCGGCCCGTGGATCGGCCGCCAGGTCGGGTGACGCCATGGACCTCGACGCCTTCGCCGCCGCCGTCACCGAAGCCCTCGGGCCCGACCGGGTGCTGAGCGACGAAGCGGCGCTCGCCGCCTATCGCACCTCGGCCAGCGGCCACAGCCGCACCGTCCCGCTCGCCCTGCGACCGGGTCGGACGGAACATGTGCAGGCGGTGCTGAAGGCCGCAGCCGCCCACGGCGTCCCAGTCTATCCAGTGAGCCGCGGCCGCAACTGGGGCCTCGGCTCCCGCCTGCCGGTGATGGACGGCGGCGTCGTGGTCGACCTGTCGGCCATGGACCGCATCGTCGACATCGACCACACCTTCGGCACCGCCACCCTGGAGCCGGGCGTCACCCAGGGCCAGCTGGCCCGCGCCCTGGCCGAGGCCGCCAGCCCCTTCTTCCTCGACGTCACCGGCTCGGGCGCCGAGACCTCGGTGGTCGGCAACACGCTGGAGCGCGGCGTCGCCTACAACACCACGCGGGCCGACACGCTCATCGCGCTCACCGTCGTGCTGGCCGACGGCACCGTGGTGGAGACCGGCTTCGGCCATTACCCCGGCAGCCGCGTCGGCCGCCTGTTCTCCCACGGCATCGGCCCCGACCTGCGGGAGCTGTTCGTGCAGTCGAACCTCGGCGTCGTCACCCGCGCCACCGTCGCCCTGCTGCGGCGGCCGGAGGCGCTGTCGACGCTCATCCTGTCGGTGCGCGACGAGGACGCCCTGCCCGGCCTGTTCGACGCCCTGCGCGAACTGCGCCAGGAAGGGACGCTGGAAAGCGTCGTCCACGTCGGCAACCGGCGGCGCAGCGAGATCACCCTCACCCCCCTGGTCCAGCGCGAGCTTCCCGGCCTCGGCCTGCCGGCGACGCGGGCGGAGGCCTCGGCCATCGTCGACGGGCAGTTGCGCGGGCCGTGGAGCGCCATCGGCGCCATAATGGGCAGCGTCGGCCACGTGGCGGCGGCCCGCCGGCGGGTGAAGGCGGTGCTCGGCCCCTTCGGGCGGCTGCGCTTCATGACGCCGCGCCTGCGCCGCACCGCCGGATCCGTCGCCGCCGCCCTGCGCATGCGCCGTACCCAGGCCTTCCTGGCCGGGATCGAGCCGCTCATGGGCCTGACCGAGGGCATCCCGACCGACGCCGCCCTGCATTCCACCTGGTGGCCGGCGGGCGGCGACGAGCCGACGCCGCACGACCCCGACACCGGCGAAGGGGGCATCGTCTTCGCCGCGCCCATCGTGCCGCTGGAGGGCGACGCAGTGCGGGCCATGCTGGCGGCGACGGCGGAGGTGGGGGCGGCGCACGGCTTCTCGCCCGCCATCACCCTGAACCTGATGAACGGCCGCACGCTGGAAGGCGTCGTCAGCATCGACTTCCGCCGCACCGATTCGGACGACGTTCGGCGGGCGCACGCCTGCATAAGGGCGCTGAACGCGCGCTACCGCGACGACGGCTTCACGCCCTATCGCATCGACATCGGCAACATGGACCTGATGATCTACCCGGCCGACCCGTTCTGGCAGGTGGTGACGCGCCTCAAGGCGACGCTGGACCCCGCGGGAATCCTCGCGCCCGGCCGCTATGCGCCACTGCCGCAGGCCCGGCACGGTCGAAAGGCGTAACGGCTCTGCCGAGATGCGGCCCCCGCTTCTCCAAGCCTTTAAGCCGGAAGCGTCCTTGGGTGGCGATGCCCGTACCGGTAGCCTTGATCGTACCGACCGAGCCGGCTGCGCCCGGACCTGCAACGACCATCCGATGGGGCGATCATGGACCTGAACGAACAGTCTCCGACCCCCGAGGCGCCGCGCGGCGGAGTCCCCGGTGAACCGCCGGCGGGCGACCGCATGGCGGCCTCGCGCCGCGCCATGCTGCGCGCCGGCATGATCGGCATTCCCGCCGTCACCACCCTGATGGCCCGGCCGGCCTGGGCGCAGGTCGCCTGCTTCTCGGCCGCCACCCAGGTGTCGGTGGAAGCGGCGGGCTTCGCCGGGTCGTCCTACCAGCGGGCGCTGGCGAACGGCACCTGCGAGGAAGGGCCGAGCGCCGCGCGTTGGCTCGAGACCTACAACCTCATGCTCCAGACCGAGCAGATGAAGCTGGCGCAGGCGAGCGAGACCTACGGCCTCACCGCCACGTCGACCACCTTCACCACCGACGACGCCACCGGCCTGCTCGGCACCCGCGCCGGCAAGCCGGGCAAGGGCGGCGGGTCGAAGAAGCCGGTTCCGGAGATCCAGGAACTGACGGTGGCCGCCCTGGCGCTGCAGACCGGCTCGCTGCTCTACACCGCCACCGACGGCACCGTGCTGTTCCTCGGCACCTTCTCGCAGGCCTTCGGCGGCGGCCCGTCGCTGACCCTGGACGAGGTGCTGGGCGGCGGATCCGTCGGCGAGCAGGTCTTCGCCGCCGGCTACCTGAACGCCCTGAACCGCGACACCGGCAATCGGGGCTACATGGACTACCCGCTCAGCACCTCCGACGTGCTGGCCCTCTATGCCGGGGAGCCGGTGGCCGGCAAGCGGTGGAGCTACAGCGAAGCCGTCGCCTACCTGTCGACCACCATGGCCTGAGGCGGACGCCGTGTCCGGCCCGGTGGATCTGGTGGATCGCGGCGAGATCGCCTGGCGCTGCTGGCCCGGCGAGACCGTCGTCTACCAGATGCGCACCGGCGCCGTGCACCACCTGGAGGGCCTGCCGGCCGCCGTCTTTGCCGAACTGGCCGAGGGCGGCGCACGCACCGCCGAGGCCCTGACCGCCTGGCTGGCCGATGCCGCCGACCTGCCGCCGCCGCAGGTCGCCCCCTCCCTCGCCGCCTCCCTGGAGACGCTGTCCCGGTGCCAGCTGATCGTCCCGCCGCCCCCCTCACCGTAGACGCGCTGCCCACCGCCGACCTGCGCGCCCGGCTGCGCGGGCCGGGGGTCCGGCTGGACCTCGGGCCCATGGTGGCGCGGGTGCGCAGCCCGTTGGCCGGTTTCGCTGAGACCTTCCGCCTGCTCTACGGCAACTGGCCGCTGGCCGGCACCGACCAGTTCACCGACGTCACCTGCGACCTGCGCCCGGTCTGGGCGCTGCGCCACGCACCGCACCGCCGCGTGCAGTGCCTGATCGACGGCCAGCCCACCTTCGAGACGCAAGCGCCCGCCTTCGCGCCGCTGCTGTTCGAATGGGCGCTCAACCTGCACCTCGCCAACCACGGCCTCGGGCACAAGATGTTCCACGCCGCCGTGGTGGCGCGCGGCGACGACGCGCTGATCCTCCCCGCCCCCTCCGGCTCGGGCAAGAGCACGCTCGCCGCCGCCCTGGTGGCGACCGGGCGGTGGCGGCTGTTGTCCGACGAGTTCGCCGTGGTCGGCGTGGACGACGGCCTGCTGCACCCCCTGCCCCGGCCGGTGAGCCTGAAGAACGACATGCCGCGCCTGTTGCGCCGGCTCGACCCGCAGGCGCGCTTCGCCGCCACGGTGCCGACGGCGCACAAGGGGCCGGTGACGCTCATGCGGCCGCCGGCGGCCAGTGTGGCGATGCGGCGGCGGCCGGCACGGGCGCGCTGGCTCGTCACCCCGCGCTACACGCCCGGCGGCGACGACACGCTGCGGCCGGACGCCCCGGGCCGTGCCATGATGGGCGTGCTGGAGCAGTGCTTCGAATGGGGCCTGCGCGGCCGCCGCGACTTCGACCTGATCGCCGACCTGGTGGGCGGTTGCGGGTGCTTCACCCTCGCCCACGGCGACCTCGACCGCGCCGTCGCCGCCATCGAGCGCATGGCCGACGCGACCGCCGACACCACCACGGCGGAGGCGGCGGCATGACCGACGTGCGCGCCCTGATCTGCGACCTCATCGCCAAACCCGCCGACACGGTCGGCCGCCTCGGCCTCGGCGAGTGGGAGGCGGTGATCCCGGCGGCGCGGGCGACCCGGCTGCTGGCGCGCATCGCCGTCTGCATCGAGGCGGCAGGCCACTTCGACGCCGTGCCCGCCGGGCCGCGCCGCCACCTCGACGCCGCCCTGCTGGCCGCCGCCCGCCACCGCGCAGACGTGATGACCGAAGTGGAGCGGGTGCTCGACGCCCTCGCCCCCACCGGCGTCGCGCCCATGCTGCTGAAGGGCGCCGCCTATGCCGCTGGCGGCGTGGCGGCGGCCGACGGCCGCCTGTTCGGCGACATCGACCTCATGGTCCCGCGCGAGTCGCTGACCGACGTGGAGCACGTGCTGCGCCGCGCCGGCTGGACCACCGGGCGCGTCGAGCCCTACGATTTCCTCTATTATCACCGCTGGATGCACCAGCTGCCGCCGCTGGTGCACGTGGAGCGGCAGTCGGTGCTCGACGTCCACCACACCCTCGCCGCGCCGGTGTCGCGGCGGACCGTCGACGAAGGTATGGTGCGGGCGGCCGGACGGCGGGTCATGGGCGGCCGGGCGCTGGTGCCCATGCCGGCCGACATGGTGCTGCACAGTGCCGCCCACTTGTTCACCGACACCGAGTTTCCCCACGGGCTGCGCGACCTGTCGGACATGGACCGCCTGATGCGCGGCGAGGGCACGACGCCCTCGTGGTGGGAACTGCTCGCCCTGCGCGCCCGCAACCTCGGCCTCAGTACCGAGCTGGTGATGGCGCTGGTGCACTGCCGGCGGCTGTTCGGCACGCCGGTGCCCGATTACGTGCTGGCGCGCGCCTGCAAGGACGCCGGCCGGCGGCGCGGCACCCTGACCGACCGCCTGTTCGACCACGCCCTGCGCCCCGATCTCGACGGCTGCCGCACCGTCTGGACCGGCACCGCCGCGCGGCTGCTGCACCTGCGCGGCCACCTGCTGCGCATGCCGCCGCGCCTGCTGGTGCCGCACCTCGCCCACAAGGGCCTGCGCGCCGCCGGCACCTGGCTGAAGGCCGAGCCGCCGCACCACGCGGCGTGATCCGTCCCACCACTCGATCGTCCGCCCGCCAAAAGCGAAGGGCACCGGCGCTTCTGCGACGGTGCCCTTCGGCGGTGTAGTGGTCGGCTGTCGACCGCGCAGTTACGCGGTGGCGGCCGCCGCGGCGCCGGTATTGGCGAAGCCGTGGTGCAGTGCCCAGATCGCGGCCTGGGTGCGGTTGGCGGCGTTGATCTTCTTCAGCAGGCTGCGCAGGTGCACCTTCACCGTCGCTTCCGTGATGCTGAGACGGCGGGCGATGACCTTGTTGGGCTCGCCGGCGACCAGCAGATGGAGGATGTCCATCTCACGGGCCGTCAGGTTGTACTGTTCCTGGCTGCCGGGCATCATGACCATGGACTGCGCACCGCCGCGCAGAAGCCGGGCGACCAGATTGGCCGGGTAGACGCGCTCGCCCTCGGCGATCAGCGCCAGCGACTGCAGCAGCACGTTGGGCTTCATGGTCTTGATCAGGAAGCCGTCGATGTCCTGCATCAGGCAGTCGGTCATCAGCATGGGGCACTGCTGCCCCACCAGGGCGACGATGCGCGCATCGGGCACCGCCTCGCGGATGGCCTGGAACTCCTCCGGGACGCTTTCGGCGCCGGCGGGAAGCTCGACGATGACCAGGTCGGGCTTTTCGGCCTGCAGGTGCGGCAGGGCGTCTTCGGCCCGTTCCGCCTCGAAGGCGATCTGGAAACGGCTGTCGCGCAGGATGCTCTTCAGCCCTTCACGGAAAAACGAATTGCTCTCGACGATAACGGTCTTGATCGTGTCTTTTTCCATCGTGACCCCCAAAGTCAGATTAAAGTTATCCCCAAGTCGCGATAGTAGTCCCCTCGTTCCCCGACGAGCGTATGGTAGGGAGATTCTGGCCAAACGGAACAGGCATTCTTGTGTCTTATCTGTGACCCCCTTCCGGGGTACCTCCCATCATAGGGCCACAGTGTTGCCTGTTCCGACGGTGAGGCCGAACCGACCGACCGACGAAAACCCAGAGGACATTCCCACCGCTCGTCCGACCCTGGGTCATCCCAAAGATCGGCAGGGCCGGACTGCGTGCGTCTCGTTCCTTTTGTGAGGGGTGTTGTCCGAAGAGGTTGTTTCCTGCTCCGCACGGGCACACCACCCGGTTGATCGACACACGACGTTGGGAACGCCCCACGCCCCGAAAAGATCCATCCAAAGTGTACGATCGCGAAAAAAGTTATGCCGGAAGGCATATCCGCAGGATGGTCTTTGCCGGACCTCGGCCGGCCCGTCACCACAAGACCCTGTCGTCTTCATGGTCACGGCAGACCGGCATTTCGCCCGGCGTGATACGGGGCAATCGTCACTGCGGTAAAAAATGTATCAGTGCGTCAAAGCCATGAAAACCAGGAAGACGCGGGCCTTCGGGTATTTCTTTTACATATGAGAAGTTTCCGTACGACATTGGACGCGCATCGGCGACATCTTCGGATGCTCGTGCTGCGACGGGGTGGCGCGACGAAGGTAGAGCAGGGCAAGACCTTGGTCGTACGTTGGATGCGAACATGCCTGCTCCTGCACCGCTTCCGACCGCACATGTCCGACCGACTCGGTCGCCCCGCACGCCGTCCGAGTCGCCTGCGCACCGAACGGGCGCCCGACTCGACCGCTGCGGCATTCCGGCCGAGGCCCTGCGTCGTTTGGTGAGCATCCGTAACCCGCTTGCGCGGTGGCGAAGGGCCCGCCCCCCTCCTACAGTTGCTTCACGGCCCACAAGGCCTTGCGCCCGTCGCGGTGGAGTCTTTCCCCCTCACCATTCCCCCCTGCGACACTGCGACGGGCGCCCCCTCCATATATAGAAGTGCGACAACCCGCTTAACCGCCGCCGCCCGCGCCAGCCGCCGGGCGGTTTTTCGTGTGGCGGTCGCGCCAGGGCGGCCCGCTCGGTGGTGCCGCAACGGCCTTTGACAAGGTCGGGCGGGCAGGATAGAGCCCGTCGTCCAATCCGCCGCATCACGAGGCCCCCATGCCGACCCCCGCCTGGCGCGGAGAGCTGAAGGAGACCCTTCGCCTCGGGCTGCCGCTGGCCCTGACCCAGTTGGCGCAGATCGCGCTCGAGACCACCGACGTCATGATGATGGGCCACCTCGGCCCGGAAGCCCTGGCGGCGGGGTCGCTCGGCCTCAACCTGTTCTTCGCCGCCCTGCTCATGGGCGTGGGCGTGACGGCGGCCGTGTCGCCGCTGGTCGCCCAGGCGCTCGGCCGGCGTGACCCGCGCGAGGCGCGGCGAGCCTATCGCCAGGGCCTGTGGGTGGCCGTCGCCATCGGCCTGCCCGGCATGGCGCTGCTGTGGAACGCCGAGTCCATCCTGCTCGCCCTGGAGCAGCCGGCAGGGCCGGCGGCCGATGCCGGCATCTACCTGTTCTGGGTCAGCTTCGCGCTCATCCCCATCCTGTGGTGCATGGTCAACCGGTCGCTGCTCGCCGCCTTCGGGCGCACGAGCATGGTGCTGGCCGTCAGCATCGCCGCCATCGGCGTCAACGTGGTGCTCAACTACGCCCTGATGTTCGGCCACTGGGGCGCACCGCGCATGGAACTGGCCGGCGCCGGCCTCGCCACCTCCATCGTCGCGGCGCTGCAGGCGCTGGTGCTGTTCGTCCACGTGACGCGGGCGCGCCGGGTGCGCCTGCTGCGGCCGCTGGCCCGGCTGTGGCGGCCGGACTGGGCGAGCTTCTTCGCCATCCTGCGCATCGGCTTCCCCATCGGCCTGACCATGGTGATGGAGATGGGCATGTTCGCCACCGCCGCCCTGCTCATGGGCCTGATCTCCACCGACGCCCTGGCGGCCAACCAGATCGCCATCCAGCTGGCGTCGGTGACCTTCATGGTGCCGCTCGGGCTGGCCCAGGCGGCGGCGGTGCGGGTGGGCCTCGCGGTCGGGCGCGGCGATCCAGCCTCGGTACTGCGGGCGTGGCAGGCGGCGCTGGTCGGCGGGCTCGGTTTCATGTCCGTCGCCGCAGCGGTGTTCTGGTTCCTGCCGCACTGGCTGGTGGACGTGTTCCTCACCGACGAGGCGGCCGGCGGGCCGGTGGCGGCGCTCGCCGTCTCCTTCCTCGCCGTCGCCGCCTGCTTCCAGCTGGCCGACGCGACGCAGGTCATCACCTCCGGCGCCCTGCGCGGGCTGAAGGACACCCGCGGCCCCATGGTCATCGCCCTCACCGGCTTCTGGGCCGTCGGCGTGCCGGCCGGCGTGCTGTTGGCCTTCGGCCTGGATCTGGGCGGCATCGGTATCTGGTGGGGACTGTTGTCCGGACTCATGGTCGTCGCCGCGCTGCTGTCCCTGCGTTTCCTGAACCGCGCGAGAAAACTACAGGTAGAGTAGTCGCCTTCGGACTTCGCTGGACAGAGGCTCCACTTCGAGTCATCGTCGTAACGACGGGATGTGGACGCTTGGGGGAGCGGGGACTATGCACGAACAGCGACCCTTGCGCGCCGTGCGCACGCTCCTGTCGCCATTGCGTATCGCCGTGATCTTCCTGCTGCTGGCGGCGGCCTGGATCGTCTTCTCCGACCGCATTCTCCATGCCGTGATCACCGACCCCGATGCCCTGGCTCAGGCGCAGACGGTTAAGGGGCTGGTCTTCATCGGAGCCACGGCGGGCCTCATCTGGGCCTTGGCGCGGCACATGGTCGGCCAGATCGAGAGTGTGCGCCGCGCCCAGATCGAGGCGCTGCGCGACAGCGAGGAACGCTTCCGCGCCACCTTCGAGCAGGCGGCCGTCGGCATGGCCCATGCCGAGCCGGACGGCCGCTTCCACCGCACCAACGCCCGATTGGCCGCCATGCTGGGCCGCGGCCCGGAGGACCTGTCCGGCCTCGCCTGGCCCGACGTGCTGCATCCCGACGACCGCGCCGCCTTCTCGCTGTCGTTCTGCGAGGTCGCCGGCGGCACCCTCGACCATGCCCATGTGGAGGTGCGCTTCAAGCGCCCGGACGGCGTCACCCTGTGGGGGCGGACCACCCTGTCGCCGCTGTTCGGTCCCGACGGACGCATCCGCTGGGTGGCGGCGGTCTGCGAGGACATCGGCGCGCGCAAGCAGATGGAAGCCGACCTGGTGCGCACGGTGGAGGAACTCACGCGCTCCAACACCGAACTGGAACGCTTCGCCCACCTCGCCTCCCACGACCTGAAGGAGCCGACGCGCATCCTCGTGTCCTTCGCCCAGTTGCTGGAGCGCGACCTCAAGGACCGCCTGGAGCCCGACAGCCGCAGCTACCTCGATCATATCGTCGGCGGTGCGCGGCGCATGCGGCAGATCGTCGACGACCTCATGGCCTACGCCCGGTCCGACACCCGCCAGGAACGCTTCCGCACCGTCGAGCTCGACCGCGCCCTGGAAGCGGCGCTGGAGCCCCTGCGCGAGAGCATCGCCGAGGAAGGCGCCGAGATCCGCCTTGCCGCGCCCCTCCCGGCGGTGAACGGGCTCGACGCGCAGATCGTGCAGGTGTTCCGCGCCCTGATCGGCAACGCGCTGAAGTTCCGCCACCCCGACCGGCCGCCGGTGGTGACCGTCGACGCCCATCCCGACGGCGACCGCTGGTGCATCGAGGTGGCCGACAACGGCATCGGCTTCGACCCCGCCCGTGCCGAGGAAGCCTTCCAGGTCTTCCGCCGCCTGCACGGGCCCGGCGTGACGCCCGGCTCCGGCATCGGCCTCGCCTTGTGCCGCCGCATCGTCGAGCGGCACGGCGGCACCATCACGCTGGAGACCAGCCGCGACGCGGGCACGACCGTGCGCTTCCTGCTGCCCGCCGCCCACGGCGACACGGCCCACGCCGCCTGAGACGCCTCAGAACTTGGGCGGGCCGAGGCGGTCGAGACGGCGGCGGTTCTCCGCCGCCGAGCGCAGCGCCTGCCCGGCGAGGCCGCAACGGCCGTCGGCGAGGGCTTCGGCGGCCCGGCGGCCGTCGCTGCACAGGATGACCGGCCCGTTGATCACGAAAACCTGCTGCGCATGGATGACCACGGTGGGGGCGACCGGAGAGGGGACCGCCTCGGGCGGAGAGGGGACCGCCTCGGGCGACGGTGGCGCGTCGTCGTTGCTGCCGAGGGCGCGGCGCAGGATGTCGTCGATGATGGCCTGACGGTCCATGGCAGGGGCTACCGTCACGAGGCCAGCCGCACGAAGCGGGCCACCAGGTCCTCCGACGGCCCGGCTGCGGCGTCGGTCGCCCCTGCCATGCGCTCCTGCGTCAGCATGTAGATCTCCGTGACGACCAGCGCCTTCTTGCCGGCATCCAGCGACTTTCCGCGCGCCGCCAGCGCACGCTCAACACCCGCCAGGCAGGCGGCCAGCAGAGGCTCGTCGAGTCCCTGCGACGGGCCGCGCTGCATGGCGCCCTCGCCCAGCAGAAGCCAGTGCAGGTCGCAGCCGCGGCCGGCCAGGGCACCCAGCACGGCCGCGCCCGGCATGGTGCGGCCGCCCTCGTAGTCGGCCCAGGCCCGCTGCGAGCCGCCGACGCTCTCGGCCATTTCGCGCTGGCTGAGGCGCCAGGCCTCGCGCAGGGCGCGCAGGCGGGCGGGCAGACCGGGCAGGCTCGTCATGCCCGGCCGCTCCGCGCACGCCGCCCAGGGCGCGACATCCGCAATCCGGACACGCGGCGCGCGATTTCCCGCTTGCCTCCAGCGCATTTCCGCATCAAGCTCTTCCGCAGCTGTAGACGACACTATCGGAGCCGCAGGCGTCATGCCTCCTTCGGCTCTCGTCACAACCTACTATAGTCGCAGCGGCGACGGCGGTCACCGCCGAAGGAGGAAGGGCGTGCCACAGCACACGCGCAGATGGGGCGGTCACCGCCCCGCACCGGTCGGCGGACGCCGCGTGGACCTGCCGCCGCGCCTATTCGGCGGGCGGCTCGTCACGGCCCTCGGCGACTTCCAGCAGGCGCTCCAGGCTCGCCTCCATCATGCGCTGGCCGCCGCACATGGGCCGGAAGAACCGCGCATCCACCGCTTCCACCAGCGGGACCGCGGCGGCCACGAGTCGGGCGCCTTCCTCGCTGAGCGAGGGGTTCTTGGCGCGGGTGTCGCGGCCGGTGTTGCGGTGGATGAGACCGCGCTTTTCCAGGCCCCGCAGGATCTGCGACATGGTGTTGGGGTCGAGCCGCACGTGGCGGCCGAGCGCCGCCTGACTGACGGGATCGCCGGCGCGGGTCAGCCAGCCGATGCCGGCCAGGGTGACGAACTGCGGGTGGGTGAGGCCGAGCGGCGCCAGCGCCGCCTCCACCTGACGGCGCCACGTGGTGCTGACCAGCCAGAGCAGGAAACCGGGGCTGTCCTCCGGCGCCGCATAGTAGCGCGCCGGGTCCACCTGGGCGGAAGTCGGTATGTCCTTCGTCATGGGCCGCACGATACACCGATCCTTGGCGGAAATGTGGCGAATTGTGCCCCGCGCGGCGGCGTCGAAAGGGGTGGTCGGGGGTGGTCGATCGTCCTCTTCAGGCGACCGGCCACGGCTCCCGCGCCGCCGGCGGCGGTTTCTCGCTAAGGAGGCGTATGCGAGACGCGGCAACCGCAAACACAGGCGACGATTGCACCATAAGTACAGTTTCTAACACCATCTACTTTTTCTTGCGCAGCGTCGCACGCAGGAAATGAATTTGAAGACTACTGGGCTTTCCTGCAAGTCAAGAATCCGCTATTCCCTTGCTCCTTCGCGCTTTCAACGGCTAGACTCTGCATAAACAATCCTGGGGTGAACGGTCCATCATGTACGACGCCTTCGAGTGGGATGCCGGTCGCAGTCGCTCGAACATCGACGCCCACGGCATCGACCTGGAGAGCGCCGCGACGATCTTCGACGGCCCCGTCCTGGCGCGACCGGACGAGCGCGCGGCCTTCGGAGAGCGGCGGTTCGTCGGGGTGGGAAGCGCGCAAGGGGTGGAACTGACGATCGTCTTCACCGTCCGCTCCCCCAGGCTTTGCAGAATCGTATCGGCACGGAGGGCCCATGGCCGCGAGCGGGAAGCGTATCACCAGGCTGTCGCGAGCAACGCTGCGCGCTGACGCAGACAAGCTGCGCACACTGGCCGGGCGGACGGATGCGGAGGTCGAGGCGGAAGTCGCCGCCGACCCGCTCGCCGCCCCCGTCATCGCCGGCGACGGCTGGCGCGGTGCCGAGCTCATCATGCCCGAACAGACGGTGGTGGTGTCGCTGCGCATCGACCGCGCCGTGCTGGAGCACTTCAAGGCGGCCGCCCCGACCGCGCCCGAAGCCGCCATGGCCGCCGCGCTGAAGGCGTGGCTCGACGCGCAGGAGTAGCTGCCGCCCCAAGCCGCGAAACATCCTGCCGCGGCGGTCGACTTCAGAACCCTTCCCGGCGTGATCCATGGCACGGTGGCACCATGGAGGCACACGCCATGACGACGACCACCCCAAAAGACTACAACCGGTGGCTCGACTGGCTCGACGGACGGCAGGAGGCGATGCTCGCACGCCTCGTGGACTGGTCCGCGATCAATTCGGGCACCCGCAATCTCGCCGGCCTGGAGCGCATGGCCGAGCGGCTGACTGAGGCATTCCGCGCCCTCGGCCCCGCAACGGCGGAGGCCCTGCCCCTGCCCGATGCCGAGGAGATCGGCCCCGACGGCGCGCCGCGCATCGTGCGCCACGGGCGCATGCTGCGGTTCGTGTTCAACCCGCAGGCCAACCGCCGGGCGCTGATGGTGATCCACTACGACACCGTCTTCCCCGCCGACAGCCCGTTCCAGACCGCCCGCCGCACCGACGCCGACACCCTGCACGGCCCCGGCGTCGCCGACGCCAAGGGCGGCATCTGCGTCATCCTGGCCGCCGTCGAGACCTTCCTGCGCTCGCCCTGGGGCCGCGACCTCGGCATTGAGGTGCTGCTCAATCCCGACGAGGAAACGGGCTCCATCGGCTCCGCCCCGCTGCTGGCCGAGGCCGCCGGCCGCGCCCAGTTCGCCCTGCTGTACGAGCCCGCCCTGCCCGACGGCACGCTCGCCGGCGCCCGCAAGGGCAGCGGCAACTTCTCGGTGGTGGTGCGCGGCAAGGCGGCCCATGCCGGCCGCGCCTTCCACGAGGGCCGCAACGCCGTGGTGGCGCTCGCCCGCGTCATCGGCGCCCTGCACGGCCTCAACGCCGAGCGGCCGACCATCACCCTGAACGTGGCGAAGCTGGAGGGCGGCGGGCCGACCAACGTGGTCCCCGACCTCGCCATCGCCCGCTTCAACGTGCGCACCGAAAGCCACGCCGACCAGCACTGGATGGAAGACCGCCTGCGCGCCCTGATCGCCGCGGCCGACGCGACGGCCGAGGACGGCATCACGGTGACACTCGCCGGCGGCTTCACCCGCCCGCCCAAGGAGATCGCCGGTCGTACCGCCGCCCTCTACGACTGGGTCAAGGCGGCCGGCGGCGTGCTCGGCCAGCCCATCGCCTGGGTGCCGACGGGGGGCTGCTGCGACGGCAACAACCTGGCCGCCGCCGGCCTGCCCAACGTCGATACCCTCGGCGTGCGCGGCGGCCTCATCCATTCCGACCGGGAGTTCATGACCGTGTCGAGCCTGACCGAACGCGCCCGCCTGTCGGCCCTGCTGCTGATGCGCGCCGCCGCCGAGGGCCTGCCGTGGGAGGCCGAGCGATGACCCACCTCGTCCGCCCGGTGCGCGAGGCCGACCTCGACATGCTGGTGGCGCTGGCCGAAGGCGCCGGCCAGGGGCTCACCACCCTGCCCGCCAACCCCGATACCCTGCGGGCCCGCATCGCCCGCTCCACCGCCGCCTTCGGCCGCAACAGCGCCGACCGGCAGGAGACGGAGAGCTTCCTCATGGTGCTGGAGGAGGCCGCCACGGGGCGCGTCTGCGGCACCTCGGGCGTCTATGTGGGCGTCGGGCGGGCGGCGCCGTTCTGGAACTTCCGCCGCTCCATCCACAGCCACTTCTGCACCGAACTCGGCATCCGCGTCGACAGCACGGTGCTGATGCTGGCCAACGACTACACCGGCGCGACGGAGGTCGGCACCCTCTACCTGGAGCCCGGCAGCCGGGTGAACGGCAACGGCAGCCTGCTCGCCCGTGCCCGTTACCTGCTCATGGCGAGCGCGCCGGCCCGCTTCGGCGACATGGTGATCGCGGAGTTGCGCGGCTGGCTCGACGAGGCCGGCGACAGCCCGTTCTGGCAGGCGGTGGGCCATCACTTCTTCCAGATGAGCTTCGACCGCGCCGATTACCTGTCGGGCACCGGCCAGGGCGGCTTCATCGCCGACCTGATGCCCAAGTTCCCCATCTACGCCGACCTGCTGCCCGAGCCCGCCCGCAAGGTGATCGGCCTGCCGCAGGAGGCCTCGCGCCCGGCCTTCCACATGCTGGTGAAGGAAGGCTTCCGCATCAGCCACTCGGTGGACATCTTCGACGCCGGCCCGGTGCTGGAGGCCCACCCGCGCGATCTCGCCACCATCCGCGACAGCCGCGCCCGCACCATCGCCGCCGTCGTGCCCGACGAGGCCGACGACCTGCACGAGCACCTCGCCTGCGTCCCCGACCTCGCCCGCTTCCGCGCCGCCCGCGTGCGGCTGCGCCGGGTGTCGCAGGAAACGGTGGAGGTGTCGCAGAGCGCCGCCGCCCTGCTCGACGTGGCGCCGGGCGACCCGCTGCGCTGCGTCGGCTGCTGACAGGAGACCATCCCATGCACGGCATGCACATCATCGCCGGCCGCCGCACCGACGGCAGCGGCCCCGAGTTCACCGCCGAAGACCCGCGCAGCGGCGCCGTCGTGTGGCGCGGCCGCGCCGCCGGCCGGGCGGAAGTGAACGCCGCCCTCGCCGCCGCCCGCGCCGCCCTGCCCGCCTGGGCCGACCTAGGCCGCGACGACCGCCGCGCCGTGGTGCTCGCCTACAAAGACGCTCTGGAAGCCCGCAAGGACGCCCTCGCCGAGGCCATCACGGCCGACACCGGCAAGCCGGCGTGGGAGGCGGCGACGGAGGTCGCGTCCATGATCGGCAAGGTCGCCATCTCCATCGCCGCCGAGGACGAGCGCTGCCCCGAGCGCACCACGCCCATGGGCGCCCACCGTGCCGTCCTGCGCCATCGCCCGCACGGCGTCTGCGCCGTGTTCGGCCCCTACAACTTCCCCGGCCACCTCGCCAACGGCCACATCGTGCCCGCCCTGCTGGCCGGCAATACCGTCGTCTTCAAGCCGAGCGAGCTGACGCCGCTGACCGCCGAGGTGATGGTCGAGGCCTGGCAGGCCGCCGGCCTGCTCGACGGCGTGCTGAACCTGGTGCAGGGCGGCCGCGAGACCGGCGAAGCGTTGGCCGGTCACGCCCAGCTCGACGGCCTGTTCTTCACCGGCTCCGCCCGCGTCGGCAAGCTGCTGGCCCGCCAGTTGGCGGACCGGCCGGGCGTCATGCTGGCGCTGGAGATGGGCGGCAACAACCCGCTGATCGCCTGGAACCCGTCGGACGTCGAGGGGGCGGCGCGGCTGATCGTGCAGTCGGCCTTCGTCTCCGCCGGCCAGCGCTGCACCTGCGCCCGCCGCCTGATCGTCCCCGACACCGCCGCCGGGGCCGAGCTGGTGGAGACGGTGGCCGCCCTGGTCGACCGCTTGCAGATCGGCCCCGACGCCGAGCCCGCCTTCATGGGGCCGCTCATCTCCAACGCCGCCGCCGACCAGGTGCTGGAGGCCGAGGCCGCGCTGGCCCGTGCCGGCGGCCGCGTGATCCGCGGCGCCGTGCGCCCCGTCGCCGGCCGCCCGTGGGTGACGCCGGGGCTGGTGGACGTCACCGACCTCGCCGGCCGCCCCGACGACGAGGTGTTCGGCCCGCTGCTGCAGGTGATCCGCGTGCCCGATTTCGACGCCGCCCTGGCCGAGGCCAACGCCACCCGTTACGGCCTCGCCGCCGGGCTGGTCGCCGACGACGCCGGGCTGTGGGAGACCTTCCTGTGCCGGTCGCGCGCCGGGGTGGTCAACTGGAACCGGCCGCTCACCGGCGCATCCTCCGCCCTGCCCTTCGGCGGCGTCGGCGACAGCGGCAACCACCGCCCGTCGGCCGCCTATGCCGCCGATTACTGCGCCTATCCCGTCGCCTCGCTGGAGGCCGACGGCCTGTCCGACATTCCCCTGCCGCAGGGAGTCCGCCCATGACCACCGCCGCCGCCTTCGAGGTGAACTTCGACGGCCTGCCCGGCCCGACCCACAATTACGCCGGCCTGTCGTGGGGCAACATCGCCTCCGGCAGCAACGCCCGCGCCGCCTCCAACCCGCGCGAGGCGGTCAAGCAGGGCATCGCCAAGATGCGCCGGCTCATGGCCATGGGCTTCCGCCAGGGCGTGCTGCCGCCGCACGAACGGCCGCACGTGCCGACCCTGCGCCGCCTCGGCTTCACCGGCACCGACCGGCAGGTGCTGGAAAAGGCCTGGGCCGCCGATCCTTCGCTGGTGCTGTCGGTGTGCTCCGCCTCGGCCATGTGGACGGCCAATGCCGCCACCGTGTCGCCGAGCGCCGACACCGTCGACGGCCGCGTCCATTTCACTCCCGCCAACCTCGCCGCCATGGCCCATCGCGCCATCGAGCACGAGGTGACGGGCCGGGTGCTGCAGGCCGTCTTCCCCGACCCCGCCCGCTTCGCCCACCACCCGGCGCTGCCGGGGATCGAGCACTTCGGCGACGAGGGCGCGGCCAACCACACCCGCTTCTGCGACGGCTACGGCGCGCCGGGGGTGGAGCTGTTCGTCTACGGCCGCAGCGCCTTCGACAAGGCCGCCCCCAAGCCCGCGAAGTTCCCTGCCCGCCAGACGCTGGAAGCGTCGCAGGCCATCGCCCGGCTGCACGGGCTGGAGGCCGGGCGCACCGTCTTCGCGCAGCAGAACCCGGCCATGATCGACGCCGGCGTGTTCCACAACGACGTCATCGCCGTCGGCAACGGCACCGTGCTGTTCCACTACGAGGACGCCTTCGTCGACACGCCCAAGGTGCTGGCGGAGCTGCGCGGCGCCCTCGGCCCGGCCGGCTTCACCGCCGTCGAGGTGCCCGCCGCCGCCGTGCCCGTCGCCGACATGGTGAAGAGCTACCTGTTCAACAGCCAGCTGCTCAGCCGCCCCGACGGCGACGGCGACGGCATGATGCTGCTGCTGCCCATGGAAGCGCAGGAAACCGACAGCGTGCGCACCTGGCTCGAAGGCCTGGTCGGCGGCGACGGCCCCATCCGCGAGACGGTGTTCATGGACCTGCGGCAATCCATGCGCAACGGCGGCGGCCCCGCCTGCCTGCGCCTGCGCGTGGTGCTTACGGAGGCCGAACTGGCCGCCGCCAACCAGGGCTGCCTCATGACCCCCGCTCTCGCCGACCGCCTGGAGGCCTGGGCCGACCGCCACTACCGCGACCGGCTGGCGGCCGAAGACCTGCGCGACCCGGCGCTGCTGGACGAATGCCGCGCCGCCCTCGACGACCTCACGGGCATCCTCGGCCTCGGCGCCGTCTACGACTTCCAGCGCGAGCCCGGCGGCACCGCCGCCGCGGCGGCGCAATAGGGCCGGGAAAGATTCCGCACGGGCGGGAGCATTCGGGCATTTTCCTCCCGCTGCCGATGCTAGCGTAACTGAAACGTCAAAGGCCGGTCCGCCCGAACGAGACCCGGCCACGACAGGAGAGGCACAATGGCGAACACCTACGACGCCGCGGCCCTGCGCCGCGCGGACGCCGAGAGCATCCTGCATCCCGCCAGCGTGGCGGCCGACGTGGCGGCCAACGGGCCGGCCGGCATCATCGCCTCGGGCCGCGGCTCGACGGTGGTCGACGTCGACGGCACCGAGCTTCTGGACGCCGTCGGCGGCCTGTGGTGCGTCAACGCCGGCTACGGCCGCCAGGAAATCGGCGACGCCATGGCCAAGGCGGCCGGCGAGCTGGGCTACTTCCACACCTTCACCGGCATGTCCAACCCGCAGCAGATCCAGCTGGCGGAAAAGCTCATGGGCCTCGTGCCCGACACCATGGGGCGGGTGTTCTTCGGCTCCTCGGGGTCGGACTGCAACGACACCCTCATGAAGATCATCTGGTACGTGAATTATCTCCGCGGCACGCCGGAGAAGCGGAAGATCCTGTCGCGCCGCCAGGCCTACCACGGCACCACCATCGCCACCGCCTCGCTCACCGGCCTCGCGAGCTTCCACAAGGGCTTCGGCCTGCCGCTGCCGGAGGTGATCCACCTGACGGCGCCGGACTACTTCCGCAACGCCACCCCCGGCGAGAGCGAGGAGCAGTTCTCCGCCCGCCTCGCCGCAGAGCTGGACGAGACCATCCGCCGCGAAGGGCCGGAGACGGTGGCCGCCATGTTCGCCGAGCCGATCATGGGCGCCGGCGGCGTCATCGCCCCGCCCAAGGGCTACTTCGAGGCCATCCAGCCGGTGCTGAAGGCGCACGGCGTGTTCCTGGTGGCCGACGAGGTGGTGTGCGGCTACGGCCGGCTCGGCACCTGGTTCGGCATGGACAGCTACCCCATCCGCCCGGACATGATCGCCACCGCCAAGGGCCTGACCAGCGGCTACTTCCCGCTGTCGGCCGGCTTCGTGTCGCACGAGATCTGGGAGACGCTGCGCGACGGCTCCGCCACCATGGGCGCCTTCGCCCACGGCTTCACCTACGCCGGCCATCCGGTCGGCTGCGCCGCCGCACTCGCCAACCTGGCGATCATCGAGCGCGAAGGGCTGGTGGACCAGGCCGCCGATACCGGCGCCTACCTGCACCGCTGCCTGAACGAGACCCTGGCCGACCATCCGCACGTCGGCGAGATCCGCGGCCGCGGCCTGCTCGCCGCCGTGCAGCTGGTGGAGGACAAGGCCGAACGCCGCGTGTTCGACAGTGCGCTGAAGACCGCCGGCAAGGTCTCCGCCGCCACCAAGGCCCGCGGCGTGCTGGTGCGCCCGCTGCCCACCGTCGACAGCCTCGCCATGTCGCCGCCGCTGGTGGTGACGCGGGCCGAGGTCGACCGGCTGGTCGGGGCGCTCACCGCCGCCATCGACGAGGTGACCGGCTCCGCCGCCGCCCCGCTCGCCCGCCGCGCCTGACCCCGACCCCGACGAAGGATCGTTCCATGCCGCTCGACGCGAACACGCCGGCGCCGCTGGTCATCGAGGGCCTGCGCAAGAGCTTCGGCGCCTACGAGGTGCTGAAGGGCATCGACCTCACGGCCCACACGGGCGACGTCATCTCCATCATCGGCTCGTCCGGCTCGGGCAAGAGCACCTTCCTGCGCTGCATCAACCTGCTGGAGATGCCCGACGAGGGCCGCGTGCAGGTCCACGGCGAGCTGATCCGCATGAAGCGCCTGAAGACCGGCCACCAGGAACCCGCCGACAAGGCGCAGCTCCGCCGCATCCGGGCGCGGCTGTCCATGGTGTTCCAGAGCTTCAACCTGTGGAGCCACCTGACCATCCTCGACAACGTCGCCTTGCCGCCGCAGAAGGTGCTCGGCAAGAGCCGCGCCGAGGCGGTGGAGGCGGCCGAGGCGCTGCTCGCCAAGGTCGGCATGTACGAGCGCCGCGGCCACTACCCCGGCCAGATCTCGGGCGGCCAGCAGCAGCGCGCCGCCATCGCCCGCGCGCTCGCCATGGAGCCCGAGGTGCTGCTGTTCGACGAACCGACCAGCGCCCTCGACCCCGAACTGGTCGGCGAGGTGCTGAAGGTGATGGCGGGCCTGGCCGAGGAAGGCCGCACCATGCTGGTGGTGACGCACGAAATGGCCTTCGCCCGCGAAGTGTCGTCGCAGGTGATGTTCCTGCACGCCGGCGAGGTGGAGGAATTCGGCGAGCCCGAAACCGTCTTCGGCAACCCGAAGAGCGACCGCCTGCGCCAGTTCGTCAGCCGCAGTTTCTGAGGCCGGTCCGCCGGCCCTCGCACCGAAGAATCACAACAAGAAAACGTCCATCCTCTTCCGGATCCATACAGGGAGTTCCTTCACCATGAAGAAGATTCTCGCCGGCGCCGTCGCCGCCGTCGCGCTGCTCGCCGTCGTGCCCGCCCAGGCCGCCATGAAGGAGGTGACCGTCGGCACCGAGGCCGCCTATGCGCCCTTCGAGTACGTCGACACCAACGGCCAGATCGTCGGCTTCGAGGTCGACCTGGGCAACGCCATCTGTGCCGCCGCCGAGCTGAAGTGCAATTGGGTCAACGTGCCCTTCGACGCGCTGATCGCCCAGCTGCAGGAAAAGAAGATCGACGCCATCATGTCGTCCATGTCCATCACCGAGAAGCGCCAGCAGACCATCGACTTCACCAAGAAGTACTTCCAGGTCCCCAACGCCTTCGTCGCCAAGAAGGGCAGCGACCTCGAGATCAGCGAAGAGGGCCTGAAGGGCAAGGTGATCGGCGTGCAGTCCGGCACCACCAACGCCGACTACCTGAAGGCCAAGTACGAGGACAGCGTCGAGATCCGCCGCTACCCGACGCAGGAAGAGGTCACCATGGACCTCGTCAACGGCCGCCTCGACGCCATGGTGGTCGACAGCGTCATCGGCTCCGAGTGGTTCAAGAAGCCCGACGGCCAGGGCTACGGTTTCGTCGGCCCCATGCTGCGCGATCCGCTGTTCGGCCAGGGCGTCGGCGTCGGCCTGCGCAAGGGCGACGACGCGCTGAAGGCGCAGTTCGAAAAGGGCATCGACACGGTGATGGCCGCCGGCATCCCGCAGCAGCTGTCGCAGAAGTGGTTCGGCGTGAACATCTACGAATGATGTCCGCCGCGGCCGGACGCCCCCGTGTCCGGCCGCCCCCTTCTTCCGCCTTCCGCCGCCGTCGCGCCGACCGAGCTTTCGCGTCCCCCCGCGGACGGCACGGCGGCGGCGGAGCCTGCGGCACCGGGTGCCGCCGGGCGTGATCTCGCGGCACGACCGGGTGCCGCCGAACGAGACGAGGAGCCGCTATGGAACCGACCTGGGCCTACGGCTGGATGATCGTACAGGGAGCCGGCTGGACGCTGGCCCTGGTGTTGACCGTGATCCCGGTGGGGCTCCTGCTCGGGCTGATGGGAGCCGCCGCCAAGCTGTCGCCCTTCGCACCTCTGCGCTGGGTGGCGGACGGATACACGACCTTCATCCGGGGCATCCCCGAACTCCTGATCATCTTCCTCGTCTTCTTCGGCGGCAGCCGGGCGCTGATGTGGCTGCTGGAAGGCCTCGGCCTGCCGGACGTGCGCATCGACATCAACCCCTTCGTGGCCGGCGTCATCGCGCTCGGGCTGGTGCAGGGCGGCTTCGCGACGGAAGTGTTCCGCGCCGCCATCCAGTCGGTCCCGCGCGGCCAGATCGAGGCGGCGGAGGCCTGCGGCTTCACCCGCTGGCAGGTGTTCCGCCACGTCACCCTGCCGCAGGTCTGGCGCATCGCCCTGCCGAGCCTCGGCAACCTGTTGCAGATCCTCATCAAGGACACGGCGCTGATTTCCGTCGTCGGGCTCGCCGACATCATGCGCAACGCCCAGATCGGCGCCGGCGCCACCAAGGAGCCGTTCACCTTCCTGCTCATGGCCGGGGCGCTGTACCTGATGATCACCACCGTCGCGACCACGGGCATCACGCTCATGGAAAAGCGCGCCAACCGCGCCTACCGGAGGGCCTGATCCATGCGCTGGGACCTGATCGCCGAAGCCGCCCCCGACCTGCTGGAGGGCACCTGGGTCACCCTGCAGCTGCTGCTGATCCCGCTGGCCTTCGCCACCGCCCTGTCGATCCCGCTGGCCATCGCGCGCGTCTCGCGCCTGTGGTGGGTGCGGGCCCTGCCGGCGGCCTTCATCTTCGTGTTCCGCGGCACGCCGCTGCTGGTGCAGCTGTTCCTCATCTACTACGGCCTCGGCCAGTTCGAGACCCTGCGCGACGGCTTCCTGTGGGACAACATCCTGCGGCACGCCTACTGGTGCGCCATGATCGCCTTCACGCTCAACAACACCGCCTACATCGCCGAGCTGATGCGCGGCGGCATCAACGCCGTGCCCCACGGCGAGGTGGAAGCGGCGCGCGCCTACGGCATGAGCGGCCTGCAGGCCTACCGCCACGTCATCCTGCCGCGCATGTGGCGGATCATCCTGCCCGCCTACAGCAACGAGGTGGTGTTCAGCCTGAAGGCGACCTCGCTCGCCTCGGTCATCACCGTCCTCGACCTGACGGGGCAGGCGAAGGTCTATTACTCCATGTACTACGAGCCCTACGACTTCTTCATCGCGGCCGGCGCCATCTATCTCGTGCTGGTGTTCGTGGTGACGCGCATTCTGCGCGGCGTCGAATGGCAGCTCAACCGCGCCTTCCGGCCGCCCAAGACGATGGCCGCCGCCGCCCAGGACGACGCGCCCGGGGCCGCCCCGCGCGGGGTCGCCAACACCACCCCGGCCGCCTGATCCCCTTCGACCGACCCAACAAGAACGACCGACAGGGAGTATCCGTCATGACGTTCCGTCGCCTGCTCGCCGGCTCCATCGCCGGCGCGGCCCTCCTGACTGTTGCCGTTTCCGCCACCCCGGCCGCCGCCGCCGGCAGCCTGGTCATCGTCGGCGGGGCGCTGCGTTACGAGAACGACGCCGTGTGGCAGCGCATGGTCGACCTCGGCGGCGGCCAGGGCGCCAAGGTCGCCGTCATCGCCGCCGCTTCGGGCAATCCGCAGAAGTACGGCACGCTGGCGGTGGAGGAATTCGCCAGCCACGGCGCCGAGGCCTTCCTGGTGCCGCTGTCGCCGCGCGAGGGCAAGTTCGACCGCGCCTATACCGACGTGCGCCAGGACCCCGAGTGGGTCGCCCGCGTCAAGGACGCCGACGTGGTGTGGTTCACCGGCGGCGCGCAGGAACGCATCGTCAAGGCGCTGCTGGAGGACGGCAAGGACAGCCCCCTCATGGCCGCCATCCGCGACGTCTACGCCCGCGGCGGCGTCATCGGCGGCAGCAGCGCCGGCGCCGCCGTCATGTCCGATCCCATGTTCCGCGACGCCCAGGACGTGTTCCACGTCATGGCCAACGGCCTGACCATGGGCGAGGAGATCGACCGGGGTCTCGGCTTCATGCCCGACGGCTGGTTCGTCGACCAGCACTTCCTCACCCGCGGCCGCTTCGCCCGCTCGCTGGTCGCCATGCGCGACCTCGGCCTGCCCTACGGCATCGGCGTCGACGAGGACACCGCCGCCGTCGTCACCGACGGTAAGGCGCTGGAAGTGATCGGCTACAAGGGCGTCGTGTTCATGGACATGAGCGACGCCACCTGGAGCAAGGAGGGCCCGTTCAACGTGAAGAACGTGAAGCTGTCCTACCTCGACCGCGGCGACCGCATGGACCTGGCCACGCGCCAGGTGACGCCGAGCGAGGCCAAGGCATCGGACCTGAAGGTCGACCCCAACGCGGCCGACTTCGACCCCTACTACGGCGACTACCAGTTCGTGCCCGACATGCTGGGCAATACCGCGCTGCTCGACGTCATGGCGAACCTGGTCGACAACAAGCACGCCGAAGCCCACGGGCTCGCCTTCCGCCGCACCGCGCCCGACGCCCCCTTCGAGGGCGGCTATGCCTTCCGCTTCTACCGCGGCGCCGACACGCTCGGCTGGTACACGGGCAAATTCGGCGGCGAGGACTACACGGTCACCAACATCCACCTGGACGTGACGCCGGTGACCATCGCGCCCGACCTCGCCACCCCCACCAACTGAGGCCGCCCCAGGCCATCGGAGGACCACCATGGCGGATACCGCCCGGCTGCCGCTCGTCGCCGCCAGCCCCGGCACGGCCCGCGCCCTCACCATCCATCGCTTCGGACGGCCGGGGGCGCGGCCCAAGGTCTACGTCCAGGCCGCCCTGCACGCCGACGAGCTGCCGGGCATCCTGGTCGCGGAGCACCTGATCCGCCGGCTCGACGCCGCGGAGGCGGAGGGGCGCATCCGCGGCGAGGTGGTGGTGGTGCCCGTCGCCAACCCCATCGGGCTCGACCAGATGGTGCACGGCCACCTCATCGGCCGCTTCGACCTGGCCGGCGGGGTGAACTTCAACCGCCTGCACTGCGACCTCGCCGAGGCGGTGGTGCAGGCGGTGGACGGGCGCCTGACCGACGACGCGGCGGCCAACGTGGCGACCATCCGGGTGGCGCTGAAGACCGCCTTCGACGCCCTGGTGCCGGCGGCGCCCGCCGGCCAGGGCGAGCACCTGAAGCGCCTGCTGTTCGGCCTCGCCCACGACGCCGATCTGGTGTTCGACCTGCATTGCGACTGGGACGCCGTGATGCATCTCTATACCGCCACCGCCAGCTGGCCCGACGTGTCCGACGTCGCCCGCCAGCTGGGGGCGGAGGCCGTGCTGGTGGCCGGCCAATCGGGCGACGTGCCCTTCGACGAGGCGCTGTCGTGGCCGTGGATGGCCGTCGCCGCCCGTTACGGCGACCGCTTCCCGGTGCCGCAGGGCTGCCACAGCTTCACCGTCGAGCTGCGCGGCCAGACCGACGTGGACGACGCCCTCGCCGCCGCCGACGCTGCCAACCTGCTGGCCGTGCTGGTGCGTCGCGGCGTGCTGGAGGGCGAGCCCGGCCCGCTGCCGCCGGCCCGCTGCGACGCCAGCCCGCTGGAAGCCGTCGACATGGTGAAGGCTCCCGCCGCCGGGGTTCTCGTGTATGCTCACGCGGTCGGAACCCGGGTGGAGAAGGGAGCGGTGCTCGGCCATGTGGTGAACCCACTGGCCGAGGATGCGGCAGCGCGCCGCGTGCCCTTCACCGCCGGCACCTCCGGCATCGTCTACGGCCGCCTAGCGCAGCGCCTGGTGCGGCCGGGCGACGTCATCTGCAAGGTGGCGGGCAGCGAGGTCCTGGCCCATCGCAAGGGGAAGCTGCTCACCGCCTGAGGCGATCCTCGGGAGGAACGGGCAGCGCATGGCGCGCAAGGTGAAGCTGGACGAACTCAACCTGCGAATGCTCGCCGCCCTGCAGACGCAGGCGCGGCTGACCAGCGGCGAGCTGTCGGAGCTGCTCGGCCTGTCGCAGAGCGCCTGCCTGGAGCGTTGGCGCAAGCTGGAGAAATGCGGCGCCATCCGCCGCTACCGCACCGACATCGACCTCGACCGCCTGACGCCCAACGTGCGCGTCTTCGCCGAGGTGACCCTGGAGGACCAGCGGCCGGAGGACTTCAAAGCCTTCCTCGACGTGCTGAACGCCTGCCCCGAGGTGGTCGCCGCCTACCGCATCAGCGGGCCGTTCGACGTGATGGTGTGCTTCGTCTGCCGCGACGTGAAGCGCTACCACGAGCTGTCGGAGCACCTGATCGAGACGGTGCCCGGCATCGCCAAGTTCACCGGCCACGTGGTGCTCGGCCGCACCAAGAGCTACGGCGGCTATCCGCTGGGCGACCTGTCCGGCCTCGACCTGCCGCCCCCCGCCCCCGCCCCGCGCCCGGCGGAAGAGGCCCCGCTCAAGCTCGACCAGATGCACCTGAAGATCCTGCAGTGCCTGCAGACCGAGGGCCGCATCTCCAACCTCGCCCTGGCCGAGCGGGTGGCGCTGTCGCCCTCGCCGTGCCTGGAGCGAGTGAAGCGGCTGGAAGCGCACGGCTACATCGGCCAGTACGTGACCGAGATCGACCTCGACGTCTGCCTGCCGCACGTCTACCTCATGGCCGAGGTGACGCTGGAAAGCCACTACACCAGCGACTTCAAACGGTTCGAGGAGCGCGTGCGGGGAATCCCGGAGATCATCTCCTGCTACAAGATCGCCGGACCCTACGACTACACCATGGACATCATCTGCCGCGACATGAACCACTTCCGCGAGCTGGAGGACTACCTCACCGGCCGCGACATGGCGCTGGCCAAGCTGCGCTTCCACGTGGTGCTCCAGCGCATGAAGCTGTTCTCGGGCTTCCCGCTGGAGCGGTTGACGGGGGGATGAGGGGGGCGTAGACTGCGGCAAGCGAATCTGCAACGCTGCACAACCGTCTTCGCCCTGGGGAAGCAGCGTGGGAAGCCAACCCGATACATCGGCCGTGGTTGCCGATTTTCTCGCCGACGCCAAGCGGCTCGAGGGCCGCCTGTCATGGAAGCCGAAGTCGACCCGCGGGGATTACGTCTGGACGTCGCACCTGGTCGTCGTGTTGAGCGGCCGCCACCGGGCAGCCGACCTCCACCTCACCGCCCACCTGACCCGGGAGCCGCGCAAGTACGGCTTCACCCTGATCTGGCGCGGCGCAAAGATCCTCCGCCTGGACGTGGAGCCCGGCGCCACCCACTTCAACATATCGACGAAGACGTCCGTCAGCGGCACCCATTGGCAACGGTGGCCCGACGACGAGGCGGAGCCGGATCTCCGCGCGCTCGATCATCGTGGCTGGTTGACCGCCTTCTGCGGGCGCGCCAACATCGCGTTCGAGCCCGACCAGTACAAGGCGCCGCCCTTCAAAACCTATCAGTACGAGATGCCGTTATGAGCGCGCTGGATCCCAAGGCCATCGAAACTGCCGTCCGTGCCCTGGTCACGGCGCGGGAGACGAGCCTCGGCGTCGAGGTGAACCTGCCCGTGGTGCATGCCGGGGGCCAGGGAGTATCGGTCACGGTGGTGCGCCACAACGACCGCTACCAGGTCCATGACGGCAGCGCTGGTGCCATGATTCTGAGCGGCAGCGGCATTCGCATGGACCGCCGGATGCACGACCGTCTCGCCGCCCTGGTCGCCACCTACGGCTGCGAATTCACCGCCGGCCGCGTGTCGACCACCTGCACGGACCAGCAGGTGCCGGTGGCGCTCGTGCTCGTGGCCAATGCCTCCCGCGCCGTCGGCGATGCGGTGAAGACGGCGAGCGATCTGGCAGAGGCCGGCTTCGACAGCAAGGTCACCGAGATCCTGCGGCAGACGGTCGGCAAGCGTCTGCGGGAGCGGGATGGCGTCGTCGGCGACAGCGGCAAGACTTACATCGTGTCGCACGTCATCCTCGACGCGACGCTCAGTCGTCCGGCGGCTTTCGTCGAAGCCGTGCCGCAAAGCGAGGCCGTACCGCGCCGGGTGGCCGAATTCCTCGACCTCATGGGTGAGTATCCGGACGTCGCGCGTGAAGCGATCTACGACGACAGTGTGGCATGGGGCGCCCACAACCTCGTCCTGCTCGGCAAGGTGTCGAACCCGGTCCCGTGCAGCGTCGCAGCCGATCGCATGCGCCTGCTGGCGGCCTGACCGCCCGCCCCCGCCGCCAAAGCGAAAACCCCGCCGTCTCGCGACAGCGGGGTTTTCCGAAACTTGGCGTCCCCACGGGGATTCGAACCCCGGTCGCCGCCGTGAAAGGGCGGTGTCCTAGGCCTCTAGACGATGGGGACGTAGTGGCCTGCGTTCCGTGTGGGGCGGTTTTTAGCGGGTCGGCTCCGGTCGTGCAAGCACTTTTTTGCAGATTTTTTCCGCCCCCCTCAGGCACTTGCGCCAGCGCCCGGCAGTGGCCCTTGCGAACGGGGCCGGCGACGGGCAGGTTCGGCCGGAAACCGCCTCCTTCGCAGGGACCCGCCGCCATGGCCGATCGTGATCCGCGCACGCCCGAAACCGCTTCTCCCGAGCCAGTGCTGCGCGAGGCGACCGCCGGCGACCTGCCCGGCATCCAGGCCATCTACGCCCACCACGTCGCGCACGGCACCGGGTCCTATGAATACGAGGCGCCCGACCTGGCCGAGATGCAGGCGCGGTGGGAGAAGATCCGCAGCCACGACCTGCCGTGGCTGGTGTGCGAGGACGTCGCGACCGGCCACCTGCTCGGCTACGCCTACGCCGGCCTGTTCCACGGCCGCATCGGCTGGCGCTTCGTGGTGGAGGACAGCGTCTACGTCCACCCCGACCACACCGGCCAGGGCATCGGCGAGCTGCTGCTGCGCGAGCTGCTGCGCCGCTGCGAGGCCCTCGGCTACCGCCAGATGATGGCGGTGGTCGGCGACGGCGAGAACCGCGGGTCCATCCGCCTGCATGAAAAGCTCGGCTTCGAGCGCATCGGCACCGCCAAGGACACGGGGTGGAAGTTCGGCCGCTGGCTCGACACCGTCTACATGCAGAAGACCCTCGGCGTCGGCGGCAGCGAGCCGCCACCCGCCGGCGCCTGATCCCCCGTCGCCTTCCCCAGTCCCGCCGACCGTAGCCCCTCCCCGCCCCGCCCCGCGGCGGGGAGGACCGCCTACCTGCTTTCCCATCCACTCTAAATGCAAACGATTCTTATTTGCGTTTTCTGGCAGGCTTGCTTAGTCTTCTCGATAATGAGAATCATTCGCAGATTATGGAGAGTGGAGATGCGGGTGTGGCTGAAGCTTAGCGGTGCCACCATTTTGGCGACGACTGCGGCTTTCCCGGCGGGGGCCGAACAGTTCCAGCTCGATACCATCGTGGTGGTCGACGGTGCTTCGCATCCGTCGCAGCAGGTGCGGGCGCAGGTGGAAGGCGCCGCCCAGCAAAGCCGCACCACTTCGACCGTCGACGGGTCGGTGGTGCAGAACGTCAGCCCGGTCAACAAGCTGGATGCGGTGCGCTACAACACCACGGGCATCCTCAACCAGCCCGGCACCGGCGACCGCTTCGGCGCCAGCACCAAGATCCGCACCTTCGGCGACTGGGGCGCGGCGGAGTCCATCGACGGTCTGCCCGCCATCAAGTCGGCCGGCGAGGAAGGCGGCGGCTACTCCAACACCATGATCCCGTCCATCGCCGTCGACCGCATCTCGGTGCTGAAGGGCGGCCGCGCCGTCGGCTATGGCGACGGCACCGACGGCGGCGTGCTGGAAACCCGCATCAAGAGCGGCCGCGCCTACACCGACCACGGCGCCGTCTCGCTCGACGCCAGCTCGGCCGGCGAGGCCCTGGTGCAGGCCGAGGCCGCCGATCACGGCGAGCAGTGGGATTACTACGCCGCCCTCAACGGGTTCGCCGGCGACTACGACCGCGAGCCGCCCAACCTGGAAAGCCAGACCACCTACGGCGGCCTCGGCAAGGTGGGCCTGAACCTGAGCGAGGACACCCGGATCGAGCTGCTGACCATCTACGACCGCAGCGAGCCCGAGATCTACCGCAACGCCGTGCAGGAAGACGTCTCGACGGAACAGAGCTACAGCGCCGTCACCGTCGACCATCGCCTGAGCGAGACCACCAGCCTGCGGGCCGGCGCCCTCTACAACGACAGCCGATCCCTGTGGGAGGCCCGCAGCCGCGACCGCAGCGTCGACACCGCCGTCGCTTTCGCCGATGCCTACACGAGTGTCGCGCTGTCCGACGACATCCACTTCGACGGATCGCTCGGCGGCGAGTACCGCCACACCGAATACCTGCGCGACAATCAGTGGGAGAACACCTTCGCCGACGTGGCCGCCATCGCCCGCGGCGCCCTGACCTTCGACGACAACCTCACGCTCTCCGCCGGCCTGCGCAACACCTGGCTGACCAACGACATCGTGCTCAACGGCGTCACCCAGCCGGACAACCTGGAGAGCGACACCGTCTTCTCCTACGAACTCGGCGCCGCCTATTCGGTGCTGGAGAACACGCGCCTGCGGGCGTCGTGGGCCACCGGCTACAACCGCTTCTACGAGAAGTACGGCAACTTCGGCAGCGACCCGCTCGACACCACCAACGGCGCCGGCGACGCCGTGGTGGAATCGCGCACCGCCGAGATCGGCGTCCGCCAGACCTTCGACCGCGGCTATGTCGACCTCGCCCTCTACAACATCGTCCAGGACAACGTGCCGCGGCGGAACAACGGCGCCATCGAGAGCGTCGAGGTCGACCAGAGCGGCCTGGAACTGGAAATGCTCTGGCAGCTGACCGACGCGGTCGCCCTGTCCGGCGGCTACATGTACGTCATCGACCTGGAGGCGACGCGGGCCGACGGCACCAGCGCCAACTCCAACATCTTCTTCGGCACCAACGGCACCTCGGTGCCCAAGCACCAGCTGAACGGCCGCGCCACCTGGGCGGTGACCGACGACCTGAGCCTGTGGACGGCGGCCTTCTGGTCGTCGGGCTACGAGGCCGTCAACTTCGACGGCAGCGTCACCGAGCGCGACGGTTACAGCCGCTTCGACCTCGGCGCCGCCTATGCCGTCGCCGACAACGTCGTGCTGCGCGGCCGGGTCGAGAACCTGACCGACGAAAAGGACTTCGGCACCACCGTCAAGGGCGTCGCCGCCAACGACGGCGGCAACATCGGCCGCGTGTTCTGGCTCGGCGCCGACGTGGTGTTCTGAGCGGCGGCAGCAGAGGAAGCCCGATCATGCAGTACAAGACCGTGAGGCGCCTTCACCTGGCGGTGACCCTGTTCATGGGGCTTCCTCTGCTGGTGCTCTGCCTGACGGGGGCGGTGCTCGTCTTCGGCAAGGAGATCGACCGGCTGGTCGAGCCGGACGTCTACACCGTCACCCCGCAGCCGGCCGGCCCGCTGCCCATGTCCGAGCTGCTGCACCGCCTGCAGGTCCAGGCGCCGGACGTCGAACCGTGGTCCGTCGGTCTCGGGAAGGAACCCGACGCGGCCTGGACACTGTGGCTCGGCAAGGGCGCCGGCGTGCTGGTGTTCGATCCCTACGACGGCGCCGTCCTGTCGCACCGCCGGCCGCAGGAGTCCGTCAACGGCTTCCTGACCGGCGTCCACCGCTACTGGATGGCGCCGGAGTCCGTGCGCCGGGTGGTACGCAACGTCCTCTCGACGGTGGCGCTGCTGCTGATCGTGCAGGTCGTCGTCGGCACCTGGCTGTTCCTGATCCCGCCCAAGCCGCTCAAGCGGCTGGCCGTCAAGCGCGGCCGCATGTTCGTGCTGCGCCTGCATCAGGCGACCGGCCTCGCCACCGGGCTGGTGATGGCGGTCATCGCCTTCACCGGCTTCAGCATCTTCTGGCACGAGGCGACCAAGGCGGTGTTCGTCGCCGCGGGCGTGGAGATTTCCGACCCGCCGGAGCCCGAAACCGCCGGCCTCGCCGCCGTCGCCGACCTGGACGGCGCGCTCGCGCTCGCCCAGGCGGAGCTGCCGGAGGGCCGGCTGCTGCACTTCCGCGTGCCCGACGGCCCCGGCAAGCCGTTGGTCGCCGCTTTCGCCGAGGGCGCGGCGGAGGTGCCGAGCCGGGTGTGGGTCGGCGACGACCCGCCGCGCGTGCTGGCGGTGGAGGATCGCCGCGCCGTCACCCTCGGCCAGTGGATCTGGTACAGCCGCTACAAGATCCACATGGCCGACTTCGACATCCTGGCGATCAAGCTGCTGTGGGTGCCGCTGGCGCTGCTGCCCATCGGCTTCATGGTCACCGGCCTGCAGCTCCATTTGCGCCGCCGCCGGCGCCGGGCGACGGCGGATCGCCTGGTGCGCGACGCCGACGCCGCCCGCCGCGAGCCGGCGGCGGAGACCGGCGCCCCCTGAGCGGCAGGGAGCGTCGGGTGTCGGCTGTCACCATTCCTCGTCGCCGAAATCCATGGCGGGCTCTTCCTCCATGGCCGCCTCGTCCTCGGCCGGAGCCTCGGCGGCCTGCGCCATGTCGGGCATGAGGGCGGCCGACAGCAGGTTGCCGAGCACGAGGCCGCCGGCCACCGCCATCATGGTCTGCCCGGCGCCCGCCATGAAGCCGCCGCCGTGCGGGTGCTGCTGGGCGTGGGCGGCGCGGGCGAGGATGGGCGACTGCTGCGTCGCCGGCACCGGCGCCGGCACGCCGCGCGGCCCGCCGCCGCCGAACAGCCCGCCGAGCAGGCCGCCGCCGGCCGGCTGGCGTAGCGAGGCCTCCAGCTGCTCGATGCGGTTCTGGGCGACCTTCAGGCTTTCCTCGAGCATGACGATGCCCTGCGCCATGTAATAGGCGGCATGGGGCTGCTTCTGAAGGTGAGACGCGATCAGCGCCTCGGCGTCGGCGTCGCGCGGGCCGGCCTGGCTCTCGGCCTGGGCGACCTTGTCGAAGACACCGTCGATGAGGGCGCGGTCGTTGGCATCCATGGGGGAAACTCCTGGTCAGGGTGGAAGCGTCGCGCGTCATGTGATCGCCGCCGCCCGCGCTTCAAGCCCGCACGAGACGCTTTCACCCGAACGCGAATCAGGGTAATCGGGAAAGCATGGTGGCCGTGTCTGCACTCCCCCCGCGCGCTGCCCCGATCAACCATCGCGCCCCGACGCGAAGAGGGAGTGCTCTGCCATGGCGACGTACATGATCAAGGTGGCCGGCGAAGGCCTGGTGGCCAAGGCCCACAAGCTGGCCGACCCCGGCCCCACCACCGGATCCTCCATCATCTACGAAGTGGTCGAAGTGCCCGACGGCCTGTCCGCCGAGGACGTCATCGAACGCTTCAAGCGCTTCGCTGCGCCCAAGGACCGCTTCGAAATCAGTTTCGCCGAACTGCCCGACGCGGCGGCCTGAGCGGCAGGAGCCCGAGCGTGAGCGACACCGCCCCGCCCGCCCCCGTGTCGATCGCCGTCCCCGCCGGCGGCTGCATCCGCCACTTCGTCACCTACAGCGGCATCCGCCTGCCGCTGAAGCTGGTGACGCCCCTGGAGGACGACCAGCTCGACAACCGCAACACCTTCTTCCGCGGCACCTTCGACGCCCTCGACCGGCTGGTCGCCTGCGAGAAGCTGGTCTACGGCACCGTCGAGCTGACCCACCGCTACGCCTACCACGGCGACGGCACCATCCTGGCGCGGGCGGAGGTCACCGGCCCCGACGGCGAGATCAAGGTGATTGCCTTCGACGAAACCGGCGCCCCGGCGGCCGGGTGATCCCATGCGAAAGGGCCCGCCGGATCGCTCCGGCGGGCCCCTTCCTCACGACGTACGGCGTGCGGCCTGCGGCCTGCGACTCAGAAGCCGGCGGGCTGCGCCTTGCCGCCTTCCCACTTGTAGAAGACGAACTGCGGCGCCTTCAGGTCGCCCTTGTCGTCGAACTCCATGGTGCCGACGACGGTCTCGAAGCTGTTGCCGCGCAGGGCCTTGCGCACCGCTTCCGGATCGGACGAGCCGGCCTTCTCCATGGCCTGGGTCAGCACCTGACCGGCGGCGTAGTAATAGTAGGCGAAGTTGTCCGGATCGCCCTTGCCGTCGGCCTTGAAGGCGTCGACCGCGGCCTTGGCGGACGGGTTCTGGCTGGCGTCGGGGGTGAAGGTGAACAGGGTGCCCTTGCCGGCCTCGCCGGTGATGGCCCAGAACTCAGTGGACGACAGGCCGTCGCCGCCGATGAAGGTGGCGTTCAGGCCCTGCTGGCGGGCCTGGCGGACGATCTGGCCCAGGTCGTTGTAGTAGCCGCCGAAGTAGACGACCTCGATGCCTTCCTGCTTCAGGCGCGAGATGAGGGCCGAGAAGTCCTGCTCGCCCGGCGTGATGGAGGCTTCCATGGCCGGCGTCTTGCCGGCTTCGACCATGGCCTTCTTGGCTTCGTCGGCGAGGCCGCGGCCGTAGGCCTGCTTGTCGTGCACGACGGCCGCCTTCTGGTCCTTGAAGCGCTCGGCGATCATGGCGCCGGCGACCGAGCCCTGCTGGTCATCGCGGCCGGTGGCGCGGAACACGTTGTCGTAACCGCGCTCGGTCAGGTCCGGCCCGGTGGCCGAGGCGCTGATCATCGGGATGCCTTCCTCGGAATAGACCGACGAGGCGGCGATGGTCGGGCCGGTGCACATGTGACCGACCACGGCGACCACGCCCGACGACACCAGCTTGTTGGCGACGGCGACGCCCTGCTTGGGATCGCAGGCGTCGTCTTCCACCTGCAGGGCGATCTTCTCGCCGTCCAGGCCGCCCTTTTCGTTGAAGGCTTCGATGGCGGCGGTGACGCCGCGGCGCGACTGCTCGCCGATGGCGGCGATCTGGCCGGTCAGGCCGAGCGCCACGCCGACGGGGATCTCGGCCAGCGCCGGCACGGCGGCGGTGACGACGAACGACGCGACGGACGCCGCCAGGGCGGCCCGGGTGATGGAACGCATTCTTCCTACCCCTTGAATTGTTTTCGATCTGGAAGGCCGGGCGGCAGGCTCCCGCGTCCGCCGCCCCGGTTTCCGCGACTACGGGACCGTAGTGAATGGGGGCCGATGATGCAATCCCAGGCCCATTCCGCCCCGGCCGACAGGACCATATAGTGCGAGTGCTACGCCGCCCCGATTTGCAGGAGCCCCATGCCCGACCAGCCGCCCCTCGACCCGCACGCCCGCGCCTTCCTCGACCGTCTCGCCAGTGGCCGGCGGCCGAGCCTCGCGGAGCAGTCGCTGGAGGAGGCCCGCGCCGGTTTCGCCCGTCTGCAGCGCCGCGCCGGCGCCCCGCCGCCCGTCGGCGTGACGGCCGAGGACATGGACGTGCCGGGCGGCGCCGGCGACCGCCCCGCCCGCCTCTACCGCCCCGCCGATCCGGCGCCGGGCCGGCCGCTGCTGGTATGGCTGCACGGCGGCGGCTGGGTGCTCGGCGACCTCGACACCCACGACACCGCCTGCCGCTGGATCGCCCACGGCTATGGCGGCCCGGTGCTGTCGGTGGACTACCGCCGGGCGCCGGAGCACCCCTTCCCCGCCGCCCTCGACGACGCCGAGGCGGCCTTCGGCTGGGCGGGCGAGCGCTTCGGGGCGACGGCCCTCGGCGGCGACAGTGCCGGCGGCAACCTGACCGCCGCCCTCTGCCTGCGCCTCGCCGGGCGGCGGGCCGCGGTGCGGCCGGTGCATCAGGTGCTCGTCTACCCCTGCCTCGACGCCAGCCTGCAGGCGCCGAGCCACCGCGCCCACGGCCGCGGCAAGTTCCTGGAAGAGGCCGACATCCTGTGGTTCCTGGAGCACTACGCCCTGGCGGCCGGGGTGAGCGTGCTCGACCCGGAGCTGTCGCCCCTGCGCGCCGCCCGGCTTGCCGACCTGCCGCCGGCGACGGTGGTCATCGCCGGCCACGACCCGCTCGCCGACGACGGCCGCCGCTGGGTCGAGCGACTGACGGCCGACGGCGTGCCCGCCCGGCTGGTGGACCACCCGGGCCTGATCCACGGCTTCCTGCACATGACCGGCCTCATCCCCGCCGCCGACGCGGCCCTACGGGCGCTCGGCGGCGAGATCGCGGCGGATGTGGGGTAGGAGGTGCCGCCGGCGAGCCCGGCCATGACAAGTCATCGTTTTAAATCAAACCCTTGTCATGCCCGGCCACCGAGCCGGGCATCCACGGCCCCACGACCGGCAGCCGTGGAAAGCAGCGCCCCCAGACAGCAAACACCAGTGCCGCCGTGGATGGCCGGGTCGAGCCCGGCCATGACAATTTCTACTGCAAAATCAAATACTTGCCGCCTTGACGGTGAGCGATCCCGCCCCCCAAGCACACCGAACCCAGCGGCCCCTCAAAACCCGCTTTCGCGGATCAGCACGCCCGCCACCGCGCGCCACAGGCGCACCGCCAGGCTCTCCGGGCGGCCTTCGACGCGGACGGTGCCGCGGCGGACCTGGTCCGGGGCCGTCGCACCCTCGGCCGGCGTGATCGTGACGCGGTAGACCGAGCGTTCCGGCGTCAGCCGCCTCTCCGCATCGGGGCGAGCGGCGATGGGGCCGCCCTGGTCGGCCGACAGCATGGCGTGGTCGAGCACGGGGCGGTTCACCGTCTCCACCGCCGCCACTGCGCCGTCCAGCGCCGGCGCCAGGGCGTCGTCGGGGTGGAAGCGCGCCGCCGCTCCCGCCTGCAGGTGCGGCAGGTCGTCCTGCCCGGCGTAGGCGACGATGCGGCCGTCCTCGCGCCCCACCACCCGCAGCAGGACGGTGGTCGGCTCCACCCACAGGCCGGGGCGCAGGCCGGGCAGCAGGTCGGCGGCGACGCCGTCCACCGCCGCGGTCAGGGTCATGCGGCCCTGGCGGGCGACCAGCCCGGCCTCCTCCGCCATCTGGGTCTGCAGGTCGGCGGTCAGCAGCGGCACGTCGGCGCGGCGGTCCTCGTCGGTCACGGCACGGTCGAGGGTCATCTGCGTCACCGCCACGCGCAGCCGCGCCAGCGCCAGTTGGAAATCGACGTGCGGCTGCGTCAGCACCACCAGCGGCTCGCCCGCCCGCACCGCCTGCCCCGGCGCCACCAGCACCTGCGCCACCTGCGCCGGCTCCGGCGCATGGACCTCGTGGCTGCGGGCGGCTTCGTAGACCGCCGGCAGCGGCACGGCGGTGCGCCACGGCACCACCAGCACGGCCGCCAGCAACGCCAGCAGGCCGAGGGTGGCGAAGACGTTGGGCGTCGGCCGCAGGTCGCCGCGGCGCTGCCACCACACCTTCACCTCCGACGCCACCGGGCGCAGGATGAACCAGCCGATTTCCACCGCGAACAGCAGGATGCCGACCACCTTGATGAAGAAGTGATAGACCAGCAGTGCGATGCCGAGGAACAGCACCAGCCGGTAGAGCCACGTCGCCCAGGCATAGACCACCAGCAGCCGCCGGCGGCCGCGCGGCAGCGCTTCCGGCGGCGGGTCGCCGAGGCCGAACAGCAGCTCGCGCAGGCGCCACCGCCCCAGCGCGAAGGCGCGCGGCTGCAGGTTGGGTTCGTCCAGCCAGTCGGCCAACAGGTAGTAGCCGTCGAACCGCATGAAGGGGTTGAGGTTGATGGCCAGCGATGCCGTCCACCCCGCCGTCGCCAGGAAGAAGGCGGCGGAGCGCAGCGGCCCGTCGTCGGTGAGCGCCCACACGAAGGTCGCCAGCACCGCCACGCACAGCTCCACCGTCACCCCGGCGGCCCCGATGGCGAGGCGCTTGCGGCGCTCCGTCAGCGTCCAGCCGTCGGAGGTGTCGGTATAGAGCACCGGCCACAGCACCATGAAGGCGACGCCCATGGTCGGCACGCGGCAGCCGTAGCGGTGGGCGGTATAGGCGTGGCCCAGCTCGTGCAGGATCTTGGTCACCACCAGCGCGACGCCCATCCAGGCGAGGCCCTGGAGGCTCGCGAACTGGGTGAAGGTGTGGACGAAGGCGTCCCATCGGCGCGCCACCAGATAGACGGCGACCAGCGCCAGCAGCGCCATGATCCAGCCGGCGGCGGGCGAGAACAGCGGTCGCACCAGCGGCCAGGTGCGCCGCAGAAAGCCGTCGGGGCGCACCAGCGGAATGCGGAAGAACAGGTAGTTGTGCAACAGCCACGACGACCACCGCTGCCGCATGGCCTCCGCCTGCCGGGTCCACTGGCCGCGGTCGGCGGCGGAGCCCATGTCCACCAGGGCGTTGGCGCGCAGGAAGCGCAACAACTGCTCCAGCTCCGCCTTGCCGGGCGCCAGGGTGGTCTCCGCCGCCACGCGGGCGCAGACGGCGGCGCCGGTGCCGGCCGGCCAGCGCGCCAGCATCTCGAAGGCCGCCCAGCCGAGCCGGTGGTAGCGGTTGCGCACGGGATCGTGGATGGTCCAGGTCGGCGAGCCGTCGCGGGCCGTCGGGCCGGGCAGCAGCCGCAGGTCGTCGCGCAGGGGCGGCAACGGCTGCTCCATGGGGTCCGGCGCCCCCATGGTGAGGCGCGGGGCGGCGGACGGGACGGCAGCGGGCGACGCCATGGCGGTCACAGCCCCAGCACCTGACGCACCGTCGCGATCGGCCGCCGGAACAGGGTGAAGGCGAGCGGCGCCCGCTCGCCATAGAGCTTGGCCGTGCCCTGCAGGCCGAGGCGCGGCGCGGCGGCGGCGGTATCGCCGTCGAACTCGGCCTCGATGCGGTAGGCGAGCACGCCGTCGGGCCGCATTTCGGCGTCGTAGCTCGCCCGCCGCAGCACCGCCGCCACCGGGGCCAGCGGATCGACGGCAAGGAAGAGGCGCACGTCGGTACCAGGCTCCAGACCGATGGCGTCCGAGACCGGCAACCAGGCCCGCAGTTCGGTACGCGCCGGGTCGGCCACCACCATCACCCGCTCGCCGACGGCCACGGGGCGGCCGGTCCAGTGGTCGCGGTCGGCGAAGACGGCGACGCCGGCCGCCGGCGCCGTCACCACGGCGCGCGCCAGCATCTCTTCGGCATAGGCCAGTTCCGCCTGACGCAGGGCGACGGCAGCCTCCTTCAGCGCCACCTCGCCCTTGCGGGTGACGTCGCGGAAGGCACCCTGCTGGGCCAGCCGCAGGTCCGCCTCGGCCACCGCCAACTGCTTGGCCGCCACGTCGCGGCGGGCGCGCAAGGGCGCCTCCTCGAAGCGGAACAGCACGTCGCCCAGGGCCACCGGCTGGTTGGGCTGGACCAGCACTTCCTCGACGACGCCCTCCAGCGGCGCCGCCACCATCCAGGGGTCGCGCGGCACCACTTCCGCCGGCGCCAGGGCCGACTGCCGCACCGGCCAGGCCAGCACGACGACGGCCACCGCCGCCGCGGCCGCCATGATCCAGCGGCGGCGGCGATGGGTGCGGGCGTCGGCGAAGCGGCGGCCGAGGCGGCGGCGCAGGGCTTCCCAGGCGTGGGCATAGGCGTCGGCGAGGCGGTCGGCGAGCACCCGCTCGGCCGGCTTGAAGGGCTCTTCCCGCAGCAGCACGAGGCCGCCGAGCAGGCGGCCGTCGGGCGCGGTGAGCGGCTGCCACAGAGCCTCCGGCAGCCACCACTCCGCCCAGTCGGCCCGCAACGCCTCGGGCAGCGCCGCCGGGTCGAGGCGGCGGCCGGCGGGCTGGCCGGGCTCCAGGGGTGTCTCGGGCGGCAGGTCGGGGCGCAGGGCGGCGAGCACGCGGGCGATCCAGCGCACCAGCGGCGCCTCGCGGTCGATCACCGGCACGTTGGAGACGGCATCGACCACGAACAACCCCGGCCCTTCCAGCCGCACCAGCACCGCCTGCCGGAAGGCGACGAGGCGGCGGGTCTGGTTGACCACCACGAAGCGGAAGGCGTCCTCGCTCTCGGCGTGGCGCGCCTCGCGCTCGAGCTGCAGCAGGACGGCGTAGACGCTGGTCTGTTCGGTCATCGAGCCCGCGAGGTCCCGCGACCTCCCTCCGGTTGCCGGCGATGCGCCATCATCCGCAACCCGGTCTTGAAAAACAGTTTACGCCTCAACTATTACCGGGCCGACGGCGCGGCGAAGGCGGCGGTGCCGCTCATGCCCGCCAGCAGGTCCGGCGCCGGCTTGTCCAGGGCGGCATAGACCGTCACCGACTGGCTGACGGGGTCGACGCGGGCGCCCAGGCGCGAGACCTTGGCCGGATGGCTCGTGCCGGTCTCGTCGACGGTGACGGTCAGCGGGTGGCCCGCCTTCAGCCAGCCGAGCCACGGCGAGGGGACGATGACCTCCACCTCCAGCGCCGTGTCGTCGAGCACTTCGATGAGCTGCTTGCCCGCCTCGACGCTCTCGTGGGTCTTGGCGTGCTGCTGCACCACGCGGCCGGGCCACGGCGCGGCCACCTTGCAGCGGTCGACCATGACCGCGGCGCCGTCCACCACAGCCTTCACCTCCTGCACCTCGGCGCGCGAGATGGCAACGTCGAGGTCGCCGATGGAGTTGAGCTTGCGCAATTGCTCGTTGGAGGCGAGCCGCGCCTGCGCCGCCGCCAGCCGGCCGCGGGCCTCGTTCAGGCGGGCCTGATAGAGCCGGCAATCGAACTCCACCAGCACCGCCCCCTTCTCGAAGCGGCCGCCGGTGCGCACGGGCATGTCCGCGATGCGGCCGGCGATTTCCGCCGACAGCACCGCCTCGCGGGCCGGGACCAGCAGGCCGCGGGCGGTGAGACCGTCCGCCCCGCCCTGTGCCAGACCGGGGGCCGCCGCCCCGCCGGCGAGAACCGGCAGGACGGCGGCGAGAACCAGAAGGCGCGAGACCCGCACCCTCAGAACCTCACCGTGCCGGGCATGCTCGACCACACGGCGGGCGCCGGCACGACGGCGCGGGCGGGCGCCGCAGCGGGGGTCGGCGCGGCCGTCCGCACCTGAGCGGCGGCGGGGACGAGGCGGATGCGGCTGGCCGCTTCGGACACCGCGGCCGTCTCCACCACCGGCGGCTGGTAGGGCGCGGCGGCCGTCGCCGGAGCCGGAGCCGGAGCCGGAGCCGCCGCGGGAGCGGTGGCCGGGGCCGGCTCGGCGGCAGCCATGGGGGCCGGGGCGCTTTCCACCACGGCCGGAGCCGGGGCGGCCGGGGCGGCGGGAGCCTCCGGCGCGACCTCGGCCGGCTCCTGCGGGGCGGCAGCCGTCGCCGCCTCGATGGAGCCGGTCTTCCACCGCGCGAAGGTCTCCGCCACGGCGGCGGCCACCTCGGGCACCGAGTGCTCGGCGAGCGCGGCCGGCAGCGGGTCGGCGCCCACCGTCGCGAACATGCGACCCCAGGCCGCCTGCATGTCGGCATAGGCCATGTCGCGGCGCAGTTCCGCCAGCGCCGCCCCGATGCGGCCGCGGACCACGGCCCGCAGGCCCTGCTGCTGCGCCAGGCCGCCGGCTTCCAGCTGCTGGGCGATGCGCAGCTCGACGTCGGCCAGACGGCTGGCGAGCTGGTAGTCCTCCACCGCCGACTTGTAGGCGAGGTTGGCGACGTTCACCTGGCTCAGCACCGCCATGGACAGGGCATGACGCCGCACCTGCGACAGCAGTTCCTGGCTCTCCGCCAGTTTGATGGCGCGCGGGCCGGCGAACAGGTTGAGCAGGTTCCACGTCAGCTCCACGCCACCCGAGGCCCAGGTGTCGTTGAGCAGGAACTTGTTGGCCGAGTAGTCGAGCGAGCTGGTGAGTTCGAGGCCCGGCAGCATGCGCAGCATGGCCACCCAGCTCTCGTTCTCGTTGATGCGCAGCTGATAGGCCTCGCCGCGGGTCTCGGAGCGGTTGGCGAGCGCCGCCAGCTCCAGGGTGTCGAGGTCGGCCGGCAGGGTCGGCACCTCGTCGGGCGTCGGCGCCTGGGCGGCGGCGATGTCGAAGGGCGTGCCCGGGCGCAGGTTCATGAGCGTCGCCAGCTCGGTGCGGGCCTGCTGCATCTGGCTGCGCAGGGCCTTCAGCTGGCGCTCGGCCTCCAGCATGGAGCGCTGGTATTCGAGCGCGTCGAGCTGCGGCCCGATGCGCTGCGTGACCGCCGCCTCGGCGTCGGCGACGGCGCGCTGCACGTCGGGCAGCAGGGCGTCGAGGCGCTTCAGGATGCGGTCGGCCGCCGCCGCCCGCCAATAGGCGGCGCGCACGTCCTGAACCACGTTCTGCACCACCTGACGGCGGCGTTCCGACACGATCAGCGCCTGATCGGCCTGCTGGCGGGCGCGGATGTAGCTGATGCCGAAGTCCAGCACGTTCCAGCTCACCACCAGATTGGCGGTGCCGAAGGCCTTCTCGTCGGACGTGGTGTAGGTGTTACCCGTCTGCCCGGCGTTGGGGCCGGTGAGCGTCTTGTTGACCGAGGCGTCGTAGTTGGACCGGCCGAAATAGCCCGCCGAGGCCGCCAGGTTCGGCAGCAGGGACATTTCGGCGACGTCGAGTTCGCGGCGCGACACCGCCTCTTCCATCAGCTTCAGGCGGCGGTCCAGGTTGAACTTCAGCGCCCGCGCCACCGCCTCTTCCAGGCTGATCGGCGCCGTCACCGGGTCCTGGTCCTGGAACATGGCGGCGAGGTCGGCCTCGGCCCGGGCCTGGTTCTCGGCCTCCGTGTAGGGCTCCGGCGACACGCAGGCCGTCAGGGCCAGCACCGTCAGGACAACCACGCTGGCTCCGCCCAGGCGGCCGCGCACTCCCCGCCGGGTCGTCGCCTGCCGCGCCGTCCCGGTTTCCCCGCTCGCAAATCGAATCACTCTTTCCCCCGTAGCAGGTTTGTCTGTCCCGTGGTCGTGTGGTCGCGGGACCGCCGCGGTCGTGCGGCCCCGCCAGTCCCGTGACTCCCCCCGCCGGCCCCGAGCCGGGCGGAAGGCGCTAGTGTAATCAAGCCGCTGCCTCTTGTTCCAGCGCCGCGACCGAGGCTGCCAACAGGGCCGCTTCGGCATCGAACCGGGCATGCAGGGCCGTGAGCCGGGCCGTGAAGGCCGGCGCCGCCGCCACCTGCTCGCCGTCCGGCTCGGCCGCCGGCTGGTCCTCCGCCGCGCCGGCGAGGATGTCGCCGCCGAAGCCACCGCCCCCGAGACCGCCGCCGAAGCCGCCCCCGAGGCCACCCCCGAAGCCACCACCCAGGCCGCCGCCGAAGCCGCCGCCCAGGCCACCGCCGAAGCCGCCGCCGGCCAGGCTGCCGCCGAGGCCGCCACCGGCCGGACCACCGCCGCCCAAACCGCCGCCCTGCGTCGGGCCGGTGCCACCGCCGCCCAGGGTGCGCTGGGTGAGCGTGTTGAAGGTATTGACGCCCGCGGTGACCGGCGTGCCCGAGTTGTCGATGGGCGACTGGCTGCCCAGCTGGCCGGTCACGGTGGTGCGCACGCCGCCGTCGTTCTGGCCCGTGCCGCCGGCGGAGCTGCGCACCGGCGTGCCGCCGTCGTCGACGTTGCCGGCCCCCACCCGCGGACCGACAGGACCGCCGGTGAGCGGCCCGGTCTGCCCGCCCGGCGTCGTGCCGCTGGCGAGCGGGCCGGTGGTGAAGGCCGTCGGCGCGGTGTTCGGCCCGGTGTCGCGCGGCGCGTTGCTGAACGGGTTGCCGCCGATGTTGGGGGCCGCGCCGCCGAATGGGCTGCCACCGGCCGGCGGCGCCGGCGGCGGCGCGGGAGGCGGCGCCGGCGGCGGTGCGGGGGGCGGCGCCGGCGGAGGCGCAGGCGGCGGAGCAGGCGGAGGCGCCGGCGGCTCGACCGGCGGCGGGGCGGGCGGCGGCGCCGGGGGCGGCGCCGGCGGCTGGACCGGCGGCGTGTCGCCACCGCCACCCCCGCCCGTCGGCGGCGGCACGCTGTGGCCGACCGTGATGGTGGCGTCTCCGGTCAGGACCGGATTGCCGCCGGTCAGGGGCCGGTCGCTGATCTGCACCGTGATGGAGCGATCCGTCGTATCCGGCGTCATCGACAGGTTCTGGTAGACGACCTGGCGGAGCAGCGCCTGGTAGTCGGCGACCGTGGCATCCCCGGTGAGCGTGATGCTGGCCGCCCGGGTCCCGGCCACGTACCCGCCGCCGAGCGTGACGCCGGCGGGCAGAACTGCCGTGGTCGGCAGGATGAGGCCTTCCTCGGCACCGTTCGGAGCCGCGACGAGGCTGACGGTGGCGCCGCTCAGATGCGTGCCGTCGATGTCGGACAGGACGAGCGCGGTTGCGAAGGACGACGTGCCGCCGGTCTGGAACGTCGGCTGCCCGGTGGACGCGACGGTGGGCGCGTCGTTGGCGTCCACCACGGTGATGGTGCCGGTCTTCGACGGCCACGTCGGCGTGCCGGTGCCCGTATTGCCGCCGTCCTGCAGGCTTACGGTGATGGTCCGGCTGGTGGCCGTGCCCTTCTGCGTCGGATCGTCGCTGGACGAATAATACGCCAGGTGGATCATGGTGTTGCGGGCCATGGTGGCGGTGACGGACGGATTGCCGCCGCCGGCGGCGACGAAGGTGACCGTCAGGCTGCCGGTGGCGGCGTCCCAGGCCGCCGTGCCGATCCGCACCATTGTGCCGCCGCCCATGTCGTAGAGCACGTCGCCGGTGGTGGTGCTGGTCGCCGTGTAGCCGATGACGCCCGTCGCCGCGACCCCGATGCGGTCGCCGGCCACCAGCGGACCGGAGACCGTGGCGACGACGCGGCCGCCGTTGAACTCGGTGGCGTCCGGGTCGGTGACGGCGGTCGGATAGCTGGTCCAGATGGAGGTGCCGGCGCCTTCCGTGTAGGTGCCGCCGATGGTGCCCCCGTCGATGACGGGCGGATCGTTGACCGCCGTCACCGCCATGGTGACGGTGGACGCGGCCGACACGCCCGCCGTTCCGCCGGCGCCGTCGGTCATCTGCACGGTGATGGTGCGCGCGCCGGTGCCCGGCGTGTCGCTGCTGCTGCTGAAGCCGATCTGGCGCAACAGGGCGCCGGCCGCGTCGGTGGTGGCAGCCCCGCCGGTCACGAAGGTGACCTGCAGCGCCTGGGTGTTGCTGCCGGCCTGGGTGATGTCTGCGATCTTCACCGCCGCGGTGGCAGGGTTGGCGTCGGCGTCGAAGAACACTTCGCTGCCGACCACGGTGATGCCGTTGCCCTCCGTCACCGTCAGCAGATCGCCGGTGGCGCCGTTGGCGGTGATGGTGGCGGTGACGACGCCGCCGCCGAAGTCGGTGCTGTCGGCGTCGGAGACGGTGACCGCCCCGGCCGCCAGGGTGGTGGCGGCGGCGCCTTCGGTGAAGCTACGGCTGCCGCCGTTCAGGCCGGTCAGCACCGGCGGGTTGGCGGTCACGGTGAGCGTGAAGGCCGTCGTGGTGACGCTGGCGGCGCCGCCGTTCGCGGTGCCGTCGCCGTCGTCCAGGGTGACGGTGAAGGTGCGGGCGCCGAGGCCGGTGCCGGGGTCGTAGGCGAGCGCCGCCAGGAAGGCGCTCACCTGCGCCTCGGTCACGCCGGCGTCCAGCGCCACCACCAGGTCCGCCCCCGCCTGCCCCGCCGTGGTGACGGTGCCGATGGTGGCACCGCCGACGGTGATGGTCTCGGCGGCGGCGAAGGCCCCGTCGGCGCCGGAGGTGCCGCTGGCGAGCGCCCAGCCGCCGGTGCTGCCGGCGGTCTGGTGGATGGTCAGGGTGCCGCCGCGCACGTGGCTCTCGGCATCGCCCACCACCGCATCGGCGGCGATGGTCAGCGCCTGCGGGCCGTTGCCGGCGACCACCGTCATGCTGTCGCCGCCGAGGCCGCCGAGCGTGGGCGCATCGTTGACCGAGGTGACGACCACCGTGGTGGTGGCGTTCTGCACCGGGTCGGTGGCGCCGTCGGCGTCCTCCACGGTGATGGTGAAGGTGGCCGTCTCCGTCGCGCCGGCGACGCCGCGGTTCTGCGTCGGCGTATAGACCATGCCCTGCAGCGCGGTCTGCGCCGCCGCCGCCGTGCCGGTGAAGGTCCAGGTGCCGCCGCCGGCGTCGGTGAAGCCGTTCAGGGTGGTGAAGGTGCCGATGGCGGCGGTGTCGACGGCGACGGTGACGGTCACCGCCTCGCCGTCCGCTTCCGTCACGGTGACGGCGGAGAACGGCGAGATGGTCGCCTTGTCGGTCACCGCCTGCCCGGCCGCCGCGCCGCCGATCACCGGCTGGTCGTCGGTGGCGGTGACGGCGACGGTGGCGGTCGCCGCCGAGCTGGTGTTGCCGTCGGTGTCGCGGGCGGTGATGGTGATGCTGCGCTGGGTGGTGGACGGCGCCTGCGAGGTGCTGTTGAACCGCGCCTCGCGCATCAGCGACACGTAGTCGGCCTTGGTGGCCGCCCCGCTGAGGGTGACCACCGACGACGAGGTGTAGGTGATGGTGATGCCGTTCACCACGTCGCCGCTCGCCCGCCCGGCCAGGGTCAGCACGTCGCCCGCCTGCGGATTGGTGAGGGTGACGACCATCTGGTTCAGGTTGGCGTTGTCGTCGGTCAGGTCGGCCGTGGCGTCGACGATGGCGACCGCCCCGAGATCCTCGGTGAAGGAGGCGGCGTAGCCGGTGCCGGCGGCGGCGCCGTTGAGGTCGAGGATGGGCGCCCGCACCAGGGTGACGGACACCGCCGCGCCGGCCGAGGGATCGGTGCCGTCGTTGACGGTGAAGGTGACGGTGCGCGTCGCCGTGTTGGCGGTGCCCGCGTCGGTGTTCTGGTAGGTCACCGCCCGCAGCGCCGCCGCCCATTGCGTCGGCGTCGCCGTCTGGCCGGCGGAGGTGAGCGTCAGCGTGCCGGTGCCGGCATCCCACGAGCCGGTGATGTTGCCCATGGTCGTGCCGTCGTTGGCGAAGGCCAGCACGTCCTCGCCGGTCTGGTAGCCGCCGGTGATCTGCACCGTGGCCGAGGCCAGGGCGGCGTGGTCCAGGTCGCTCACGCCGAGCGCCGTGCCGGCGTCGAGCACCATGGCGCCGCCGCCGACGCTGAACTGGCGGGTGTCGCCGTTCAGGTCGGAGAGGGTCGGCGGGTCGTTGCTGGCGGTGACGGTCACCGTCGCGGCATGGCTGACGGTGGCCGTCGCCCCCGCCCCGCCGCCGCTGTCGGTGACGGCGGTCAGGGTGACCGTGCGGGTGCCGGCGACGGTCGGGTTGTCGCTCGAGTTCATGTACTGCAGGGCGGTGATGTAGCCGCCCCAGGCGGCGGCCGTGTCGGTGCGGGTCAGGGTGACCTGCGCCGTCGAGCCGGTGACGCTGACGCTGTAGCCGATGCCGCTGGTCGCCGACGTGCCGGTATTGCCGTCGGTGAGCGTCACCTGCACGCCGTCGACCAGCAGGCGCTCCGCCGCGCCGTCGGCGAGGCCGCTGACGGTCACGGTCACGCCGGTGATGGACTGGCCGGCCTCCACCGTCGACAGGGTGGCGGCGGTGAACAGCTGCTGCGCCGGGCCGTTCTCGGCATAGGTGGGCGTCGCGCCGGTCACGGAGGTGCGCGGCGTGTCGTTGGTGGCGACGACCGTCAGGGTGCCGGTCAGCTGCCCTTCCAGGGCGCCGGTGCCGCCGTTGGCGTTGTCGTTGAAGGTGGCGGTGACGGTGCGGTTGCCGGCCGTCGGGTCGTCGTTGGCGTAGATGGAATAGGTGACGGCGCCCATCACCGCCTCGATGGCGGCCTTGTCGGCGGCGGCCAGGAAGGTGACGACCAGCGGTGCCTGATAGCCGCCGGTGACGTTGCCGACCGGCGTGCCGCCCACGGAGACCACCCCCGGCGTTCCGGTCACATAGCTGACGGTGCCGTAGTTGGCGGGGATCGAGATGAGGTCGCCCGTCCGGTACTCCGACAGCGCAACCGTCAGCGTCGCGCCGGTGAAGGCGGTAGTGGTGTCGGCGTCGGTGAGCGTCGGGCTGGCGAACAGCAGCTGACCGGTGCCGCTGTAGGCGGCCGGCGTGGTGGTGTAATCGCCGTTCTCGGTCCAGGTGGCGCCGACGGTGCCGCCGAGCACCGGCGTGTCGTTGGACGGCGTGATGTTCACCGCCACCGGCCCGAAGGCCAGGTCGCCGCTGCCGGCGCCGTCGTTGACGGTGACGGAGATGCTGGTGGCGCCCGCGCCGTTGACGTTGCTCGCGCCGGTGTAGCGCACGTTCGACGCGGTGTTGAGGAAGGTGTCGATGGCCGCCGCCGTGCCAGACAGCGTCAGGGTGCCCGAGCCCGAGCCGGTCACCGTCACGCCGCCGCCCGTCACCGCCGTGAAGGTGCCGGCACCGGCGGCCAGGGTCATGGTCAGGGTGTCGGAGGGGTCGATGTCGGCCAGGGTGGCGGCCGACAGGTCGACGTTGCTCAGCGTATCCTCGACCACCGTCACGCTGGCCGGCAGGGCGACGAGCGTCGGGTTGTCGTTGGTGTTGCTGACGGTGATGTTCAGCGTGTCGTCGTCGCTGCCGCCGTTTCCGTCGCTGGTCTGCACCCGCAGGGTCGCGGTGCCGGCGAAGTCGGCCGTCGGCGAGAAGGTGAGGCTGGCGAGCGCCGCGTTCACCTGCGCAAGCGTGCCCGAGAAATTGACGGACGTCGTGTTGGTGTAGCCGCCGGAGTTGAGCGTCAGCCCGGTGGTGGTGCCGACCGTGACGGTGCCGTTGCCGACGGTCAGGGTCACCGTCTGGTCGTGACCGTCGCCGTCGGCGATGGAGATGCCGGTGATGGCATTGCCGGTGGTGTCTTCCACCACCACGGGCGTCGTCGGCAGCGTGGTGACCGGGACGTTGTTCGACAGCGTGGAGACGTCGAGCTTCGTCTGCACGGCGGTGACGTTGGGCGTGCCGGCGGCGTCGCGGGCCACCATGTAGACGTCGTAGGCGGTGCCCATGGTCAGGCCGGCGACGGCGAAGGTGTGGCTGAAGGGCGTCGTCCCCACCGCCTGGCTGCCCGCCGCCAGCGCCGCCGCGCCGGAGGCGTTCTGGCCGGCGATGATCTGGGTCGCGGTCGGCGCCGCGGCGCCGTCGGCGACCACCACGTAGTAGAGCGTGCCGGCCTCGTTCACGCTGGCCGACAGGTCGAAGCCCGTCGTGGTGATGTTGGCGGCTGCCGGGGCGCTGTCGAACACCGGCGCGACGTTGTCGGCGACAGTTATGGTGAAGGCCTCGGCATAGGTGCCGCCGGAGCCGTCGCTCACCTGTACGCGCACGCTGTAGGTGCCGGGCGTCATGGCGGCGGCGTCGTTGGCGCGCAGGCTGGTGCCGCTGATGTTGAACAGGCTGTTGTTGGTGTCGCCGCTGCCCGCCACCAGGGTGTAGGTGGACGACGGGCCGTCGGGGTCGTTGTTGCCGAGGGTGCCGACCACCGCATTGGCGCCGCCGGACTGGTCGACGCTGGTGCTCGACAGGGTGATGTCGGTCGCGGCATCGTTCTGCGGCGTGATGGTGATGGTGGCGGTGCGGGCCGTGCTGGTCGCATTGCCGGCGCCGCTGCTGTCGGTGACCGTGACGGACACGGTGCGGGACGTCGTGTTCGGGGCGTCGGACGTATTGTTGAACTGGATCGCCTGCAGCAGCGACTGGTAATCGGCGCGCGATCCGGCGGTCGAGAAGGTCAGTGTCGTCCCCGTCTGATTGACGAGGCCGAGGCCGCCGAAGGTGCCGTTCACCGACAGCTGGTCGCCGGCCTGGGCATTGCTCAGGCTGACCGACATGCCGGTGATGGTGTTGGCGGCGTCGCCGTCGCTGATGGTGGCGCCGGAGGCGATGGCGACCGGCGTCTGTTCGGTGAAAGCGACGGTCACGTCGTCACCGGCGGCAGTGTTGGGGCCCGTGGCACCGTTCAGGTCGACGACCGGACTCGCATTCGTCGCCGGCGGCGACGCCGAGGCCGACTGAATCGTCAGGTCGATCAGATTCATGGCGCTGAGATAGCTTCCTATCGGGGCCGTGAAGTATACCCTGATAGTATCCAAGGTTTTTCCAAGTATCGGGGCATAGTCGATCGCATACGTCGCTTCGTACGTGCCGACACTGTCGATTGCCACAGTTCTACCGACCTCACTCCCCGCCGCATACCCGACGACATAGATATTCGTGAAATCATCAGCAGAAGAAGACTGGTCACTATTAATATATTCGCCAACATTTAACCCACTCAAAGTAAAACTTCCAGTCGCCGCAAGCTGTAAGTAATATGTAGATGCGCGCCAATAACCGGCGCTGCCGTCGCTCTCGTCCTCGATGAAAGCGCCATATTGGTCAGCACTTATGCTGGCCTCCGGACTGTCATTCGGAGGAGCGTTCCTGCGATCGCGCGGAAAGATGTTGTTGTCTACGTCCCACGCGGTGATCGTGAAGAATCCGCCGCTGACGGTTGCGCTCATCCCGTCAGGTGCAGCGGTCGCGCCGGCAAAAGTGAAGGTGCCTGTGCCCGGCACCGCCAGCAGCCACCCGTAGAAGTTCCACGAGAGGGCTTCGCCATCCACATCACCGTGGCGAGCTTCCAATGCCCAATCGCCGCCGAGTCCGGCCGCCCCGGTGGCGTCGTCGGAAGCGGCAACATCGGCACCCGTGGCCTCCGCCAGCGCCGTCAGGAACGTCGCGCCCTCGCTACCCTGGCCGACATCGCAGCCGTAGACCAGAACGTCGCCCGACTCCGTCAGCGCCGCGCCGAGCGCGGCGAGGTCCGCAGCGCGCTCCGCCACGGTATCGGCCGTCATGGTCAGCGACCCGATATGCAGGGTCGCCGCCGAGCCATGGGTGACGAGGTGGACGACGTCGTACCCGCTGCGCCCCTGCGCCCACTCGGCCATCTGCGTGAGCCCGTCACGCGCCGCGTCGAGCAGCACGACCTCGACCCCCGGCCCGGCGGCGTCGATCAGGGCTTCTGCGTCGCGCACCGTGGTGTCGACGAACAGCACCTGCTTGCGCTCCGCCGGCGGCAGGGCGTGGTCGGCGGCGGCGCGGTCGAGGGCGGCGGCAGGCGCGTCGTGATCCGACTGCGCGCCGTCGCCGGCCATGGCGTGGGCGGTCGCTTCGCGCACCGCCTCCACTCCGGAGGCGGCACCGGCGGCATCGAACATGAACCGCGGCTCGAGCGCCATGGCGAGCGGCGCGGCGTGGGACATCATGGTGTCCTTCCACCGCCGCGCGGTGCGGTTCGGCGTAAACATCTGGTTCATGGCTGATGCCACCTTTCTGCAGTCGTCCGGTACAGGAACCGGCTCCCCCGTCTTTCCCCAACAGCACCGCGGCGTGCCCGTGCACTGCTCTTCTTTTTCGGCTGCCCGTCCGGCGGGTCGCCGAGGCGGAACCGCGCCTCTGCGATTATGAGCAAAACCTCGCGCCCATGAAACCACAACGATAGGCATACTATATGCTCTACCTTAGCTTAGCAGTCTAGTCGAAGCCAGTGCGAATCGACGGGGGATCATGGCTGCCACTCGGTCCCGAACGGGCCGACAGCCCCCATGCTCGGTTGATGGCCCCGCGTGACGTTCGCTCAAAAAGATGAGGGACGCCACTCTAATAATTTGTGAACACCCTTGTCCTGCACCATCGTGAAGCCCAACCGGTCGTAGAGATGCCCTGCCCGATTGAAGGCCTCCACGTGCAATCTCACCGCGAGGCCCCGCGCCGCCGCCCGCGCCATCACCGCCCGCAGCACGAGGGTGCCGTGCCCCTGGCCGCGGAACCCGGGAAGGAGCGCGATGTCCATCACCCGAATCTCGTCGCCCAGCTCGCAAAGGGCGAGACGCCCGACGGGCTGCCCCGCGTGCTCCAGGATGTCGAAGGTCGCGCCCGGATAATGGGCGCGGTAATGGTGATCCTGGGCCGCGGCCTGCTGTGCCATCAGCGCATCCCATACCGCCGGGTCGCCGGGGAACAGGTCGCGCTCCACCTCACGCGCCGAACTCATGAGCCGGGCGAGAAACGGCAGGTCGGCGGCCGTCTGGGGCCGGCGGAGAAAGCCGCCGACGGTGGCGGGCAGATCGATCATGGCACACTCCCGGTCTGAAACGACGGAGGGGGCCGGACGATCGTCCGGCCCCCATCGCCGCGCGATGCGACGAGCGACATCCTACCAGGGCTGCGGCGGCCACAGCCCGGCCGAGGCGATGCAGTAGTTCAGCACGAGGTACGGCTGCATGTTCTCATGCGCCTGACTTCCGCCCGCAATGGTGAGGGCACCGGCACCCATCTGACCGGTTCCCGGACCAGGACCGAAGGCGTTGAACGGCGACGGTGTACGCCCGGCCCGGATATTCTGGCCGACCATGACCGTCGCGGCCGGCACGTTGGTCGTTCCAGCGACATCCACCGCCGAGAGGCTGTGCGTGTGTGCCGGCACTTCGGCGATGGTCAGCTGGTGGGCCGCCTCGCCGCCCGTGGCGCCCACCGGGTAGGTGGTCGCATAGTCGGTGCAGATGGCGCTGCGGCCCTGCATGTTCGGCAGGGCGAAGGTGGTGGTGCCGTTGCCGCCGAACTTGGTGCCCAGGAGGGCGTAAAGCGCCTGGTACTGCGAGATGTTCAGAATCTGGCCGTTGCACTGCAGCCAGCCATGCGGCGTGAACCAGTAGGGAAACACGCGGATTTCACCGAGAAACGGATCCATGAAAGTGCCTCCTTACGGCTTGACCGGGAAAGTGCCGTTCCAGCAGATGCAGAACCGCAAGGCGGTGAAGGGCGCCATGTTGTTGTGCGCCTGCGCGCCGCCCACCGGGGTGACGGTCGCCGCCAGCGGAACCGGCGTATTGCTGCCGGGGGCGGCGTAGAGCTTCTGCTGGCCGGCGGGGACGGCGCCGACCGGACTGCTCACCAGGTTGGTGTTGGTGGTCGAGGCGCTCATGCCGTGGGTGTGCGGCGGCACGGTCGTCTCGTTCAGGGTGACGGTCGTCGAGCCCCACGTCTGGGCGATGGTGCGCGCCGTCAGCCCGGGGCCGGCTCCGGTGCCGACCGGCACGAGCCCGCGCAGGTCCGGCAGTTTGAAGTTCGTCTGTCCGTCGCCACCGAAGCGGATGCCGATCACCGCGAAGAGCGGCGTGTACTGCTGGATCAACAGAGTCTGCCCGCTGCAATCGAACCAGTCTTCCGGCGCGTAGGTGTAGGGCATGAGGCGAATTTCGCCGATGTATGGATCAGCCATCGCGATACCCTCCTTACTGCTGCTGCGGGAAAATGCCCTGCAGGGCGATGATGTAGGTCAGCGCCACGCTCGGCTGACAGTTCTGATGCGGCTGGCTCCCACCCGGCGCCGTCGAGACCGAGGCGGGCGCCAGGGTGGTGTTGGGAACCGAGGCCGTGAAAGTGGTCAGGTCGGCAGTGGCCCACACGGCGTCGTTCGGCGACGAAGACGTCGCCGCGGTGCTGGCGGCCGACACCATGTGCGTGTGCGCCGGCATGTTGGCGACGGTGACGGTGACCGTCTCCGCACCAGCCTTCTGGCCGCGGTTGTACATGATCCCGGTGGTGCTGGTTCCCATGCCGACGATCATGCGACCACGGAGATCGGGCAGACCGAAGGTCGTCACGCCGTCGCCGCCATAGGTCGTTCCGATCAAGGAATACAGTGCCTGATACGTGTTGATCGGCAGCAGCGAGCCGTCGCACAGATGCCAATCCTCCGGGGCGTAGTTGCCGGCGAACAGCCGGATCTCGCCCAGATAAGCGTCACTCATGAGGATGTCCCCCCCTTTTCCATACAGCCTCCCGCAGGAGGCGATGACGGGTGGAATGATAACCCCAGGCCACACCAATAGCACACACCGAAAGTTGTTTTATACGAGCAAAAACCGTCTGGACACGAACCACGAATCCCCCTTTGCGCGAAAGGAACTCAGTATTCTGTGAGAAACCGCCGCCCGCAGACAAAAAAGTGGCCGGGGCGAGCCCGGCCACTGTCCTCACCGCGGCATCCAGAAGGATGCTTCCAAAACAGATCCCACCCGCGACGGGTGCGTCAGGCCTTCGGCCCCTCCACCATCCAGGTGCGGCCGCGCTTCAGCAGCGCGTTGATGGACACGTCGGGCGTGCGCGCCTTCTGGTCGGCCTTGTGGGCCGCCACCGCCGCCTCGTGGCTCTCGGCCGGATCGTCGTAGAGGACGCCGAAGGCGATGGGGAAGTGCGGGCCCCTCATGGCCGCCAGCAGGCCGGCGAGTACCGGGTCGGTCTTGTCGTGGACCAGAAGGTCGGCTTCCGTCACACCGCCCTCGCCCACCGTCACCACCTCCAGTTTGAAGGTGCCGGGCTTGACGCGCAGGCCCTTGGCGCGGCCGGCGCCGAACAGCAGCGGCTTGCCGTGTTCGACGTGGAGGAAGCTGCCTTCCTGCGCCTCCTTGCCGGTGAAGCCGGCGAAGACCTGGTCGTTGTAGACGATGCAGTTCTGCAGGATCTCCACGAAGGCCGTGCCGCGGTGGCTGCGGGCGGCCTTCAGCACGTCCGGCATTTCCTTGATCCACTTGTCGGCCGTGCGGGCGACGAAGCGGGCACCGGCGCCGAGCGCCACCTTGATGGGCTCGAGCGGCGCGTCGGTGGAGCCGTTCGGCGTCGTGCTCGACCGCGTGCCGAGGTGCGAGGTGGGCGACGCCTGGCCCTTGGTCAGGCCGTAGATCTCGTTGTTGAACAGCAGGATCTGGCAGTCGATGTTGCGGCGGATGGCGTGCATCAGGTGGTTGCCGCCGATGGACAGCCCGTCGCCGTCGCCGGTGACGATCCACACGTCCAGCTCCGGGTTGGCCAGTTTCACGCCCGTGGCGATGGCGGGTGCCCGCCCGTGGATGGTGTGGAAACCATACGTTTCCATATAATACGGAAACCGCGACGAGCAGCCGATGCCCGACACGAAGACGGTCTTGTCCTTGTCGGCGCCCAGGTCGGCGAGGGTCTTCTGCACCGCCTTCAGGATGGCGTAGTCGCCGCAACCGGGGCACCAGCGCACGTCCTGGTCGGTGGCGAAGTCCTTGACGGTCAGCTTCTGGGGGGACGTCGGGGCGTTCATGGCTCAGGCCTCCAGCCGGGACCGCACGGCGGCCTCGATCTCGGCGATCTTGAAGGGTTGGCCGGTCACCTTGGACAGGCTCTCGAAGGGCTTGGCGTAGGTGGCGCGCAGCAAGGTGCACAGCTGGCCGACGTTCATTTCCGGCACCAGCACGTGGTCGAAGCCGGCCAGCATGTCGCCCAGGTTCTCGGGCAGCGGCCACAGGTTGCGCAGGTGGATGTGGCTCACCTCCACCCCCTCTGCGCGCAGGTTGGAGACGGCGCGGCGGATGGGTCCGTAGGTGGAGCCCCAGCCGACCAGCGCGAGGCGGCCGCGCTCCGGCCCCTGGTCGATGGTCTGCGGCGGGATGTCGCGGGCGACGCGCGCCACCTTGGCGTGGCGGTAGTCGGTCATGACCTGGTGGTTGGCCGGGTCGTAGGAGATGTCGCCGGTCAGCGCGTCGCGCTCGATGCCGCCGATGCGGTGGGCGAGGCCCGGCGTGCCCGGCTTCACCCAGGCGCGTGCCAGCGTCTGCGGGTCGCGGGCGAAGGGCTGGTAGCCCTCGGCCTCGGTGCGGAAGGCGACCGGCAGGTGCGGCAGGCTGTCGACGTCGGGGATCAGCCACGGCTCCGACGCATTGGCGATGTAGCCGTCGGACAGCACCATCACCGGCACCATGTACTTGACGGCGATGCGCACCGCCTCGATGGCCATGGTGAAGCAGTCCGACGGCGACTGCGGCGCCAGCACCACCAGCGGCGTGTCGCCGTTGCGGCCCCAGACGGCCTGGAAGAGGTCCGACTGCTCGGTCTTGGTCGGCATGCCGGTGGAGGGGCCGGCGCGCTGGGTGTTGATGACCACCAGCGGCAGTTCCGCCGCCACGGCCAGACCCAGCGCCTCGCCCTTCAGCGCGATGCCGGGGCCGGAGGACGAGGTGACGCCGATGGCACCGGCCCAGGAGGCACCGATGGCGACGCAGGCCGCCGCGATCTCGTCTTCCGCCTGATGGGTGGTGACGCCGTAGGCGCCGAGCTTCACCAGGTGGTGCAGGATGGGCGAGGCCGGGGTGATCGGGTAGCTGGCGAAGACCATCTCAGTTTCCGTCAGCTGCGCCGCCGCGGCGAGGCCGAGCGCGAAGCCGTCGCCGCCCGTGATGGTGCGATAGAGGCCGGGCGGCAGGTCGGCGGCCGGCACGGCGTAGCCGTGGAAGCCCTGCAGCAGCTCCATGGTCTCGCCGAAGGCGTGGCCGGCGTTCAGCGCCGCGACGTTGGCGGCGGCGACGGCCGGTTCCTTCTTCTCGAACTTCTGCAGGATCCACTGGGCGGTCGGCGCGCGGTCGCGGCCGAACATCCAGTAGACCAGGCCGAGCGCCCAGAGGTTCTTGCAGCGCAGGGCGTCGGACTTGCCGAGGCCGCTGTCGGCCACCGCTTCCAGCGTCAGCTTGCTGATGTCGACCGGCACGATCTTCCAGTCGCCCAGGCTGTCGTCGTCGAGCGGGTTGTGGTCGTAGCCGGCCTTCTTCAGCTCGCGCGGGCCGAAGTTGCCGGTATCGACGATGATCATGCCGCCGCGCTTGACCAGCTTGGCGTTGGTCTTCAGCGCCGCCGGGTTGAAGGCGACCAGCACGTCGGCGGCATCGCCCGAGGTGTTGATCTGCCGCCCGCCGAAATTGATCTGGAAGGCCGAGACGCCGTAGGTAGTGCCGACGGGGGCGCGGATTTCCGCCGGGAAGTCGGGGAAGGTCGCGAGGTCGTTGCCGGCGAGCGCGCTCGCCACGGTGAACTGGCCGCCGGTCAGCTGGATGCCGTCGCCGGAATCGCCGGCGAAGCGGACCACGGCGGACTCGAGCGGCGTGCGCTCGGCGTGGCCGGCACCGGGGGAGAGGGTCTGCGTCTCGTTCATGCGGTCCTCCGGCCGCCTGCAGCGCGGCCGTGCTTCGGAGTTGCGTGCGTTCGCCACGCGGGTCCGGCGAGTCTGGCGCATGCGGCACCCGCGAAGGGGCCTCATGAATAGACCATCACCCACCCCGCGTCAGCAGGAAAACCCGGGTGCGGACATCGGAATTAACCGCTGTCCATCCCGCATCTAGGGGGCGCCGGGCGCCGCCGCCACCAGCACAGGCGCTTTTCCCCGTCCGGATAGCCCACTGGCGCCCTGTCTCTCCCCGCCATGCCCCACCCGCCCTGGTAGTAAAGGGCGATTATCCAGCTGGCCGCCTTTCAAACTATCCGAATTGGTGTATCCTTTGGAACCGCACCAACGGTGGGAGGGGGCCCCCGACGTGACGACCGCCGAAGATCCATGCTGTCCGCCAGGGACACTGCCCTTTGAGGCCATGGCCGACGCCCTGCCCAACCAGCTCTGCGTGCTCGATGCGCGTGGCCGCGTGGTGTTCGTCAATGCCGCCTGGCGGCGCTTCGCAGAGGAGAACCTGCACTGCGGCGGGTCCTTCCTCGGCGTCGACTACGTGACCCTGTGCGAAGCCGCCGAGGGCGCGGAGATGGAAGACGCGCGCACCGTCGGCCGCGGCCTGCGCGAGGTGCTCGCCGGCCGCCTCGACCGCTTCGAGCACGTCTACCCCTGCCATGCCCCCGCCTGCACCCGCTGGTTCCGCGTCCAGGCGACGCCCTTCGGCAGCGGCCTGGTGGTGCAGCATGTGCCGGCCGCCGACCCCGCCAAGGCGGAGGACGACCTCGTCCACGTCCTGTCGCACGTGGCGCACGAACTGCGCACGCCGCTCGGCGCCATCGTCGGCTATTCGGACCTGCTCACCCATGTGCGCGACACGGCGACGCCGGTGCAGCGCGACAGCTTCACGGCCGCCATCCACCGCTCGTCGCTCTATCTGTCCGGGGTCATCGAGGACATGATGGAACTGGCCCGCAGCCAGCGCCAGCGCGACATGCTGACCCTCAACGAGACCGTCTGCGACCTGGAAGACCTCGCCGCCGACGCCTGCGCCATGGTCTCGGCCCTGGCCGCCGACCGCGCCCTGCGCCTGACCCTGGAGCGCCACCGCCGCGACGATCCGGTGCCGATGGTGCTGGTCGACCGCCGCCGCCTGACCCAGGTGCTGGTCAACCTGCTGACCAATGCCATCAAGTTCTCGCCGCGCAGCAGCGCGGTCGTCTGCCGTCTGGTGCGCGCGCGCAGCGGCGGCTGGCGGACGGAGATCGTCGACAACGGCCCCGGCATGAGCGCCGAGGAAATCCCGCTGGCGTTCGCGCCCTATGGCCGCACCGCGTCGGCGCGCAAGAGCGGCGCCACCGGCCTCGGTCTCGGCCTGCCGCTGTCGAAGGCGCTGGTGGAACTGCACGGCGGCACGCTGATCCTCGACAGCAGCCCCGGCCGCGGCACCACCGCCGTCGTCGATCTGCCCGCCTGGCGGACGAAAGCCGCAGCGGAGGCCGCGACGGCAGCGTCCGGCGAGGCGACGGCGGACCGCTCCACCGCCGCCTTCACGGCCGCACCAGCCATGGCCGCCGCCGCCTACGCCGCGCCCTGAGCCTTCGCCGACAGGGCCTTCGCCAGCTCGTCCAGCAGGTCGAGCACCGCGTGGCTGGCGTCGTTCATCTCCTCCACGTGCTTCAGGGCCGCCTGGCGGTCACCCGCCTGCGCCGCCTTCAGGGCGGCGACGCCGGCGGCATGGACGCGGGCGTGCGGCTGTTCCATGCGCTTGAAGGCGGCCTGATCGCGGATCGCCGGATCCTGGACGCCGTCGTACCACTTGCCGAGGCGGCAGGCGTGATGGTCCGGCACCTCCGACGGCGCCCAGCGGCCGCGGCCGATGAGGGCGTCGATGATGCGCTTCTTGAACACCACGTGGTCGTTCTTGGCCACCTGCACGATGGCGAGGCCGGTGCCCACCTTGGCGAATTCGCCGACCCGTTCGTTGAGCACCGCCGAGGCGCGGTCCATGGCGCGCAGCACCTCGCCGATCTCCTCGTCGTTGCGGCGCGACAGGTCGGCGATGGAGGCGGTGCCGCGGCTGACCTCGCTGGCCGCCATGGTCTGCTGGCTGAGGATGGCGGCGATCTCGGCGATCTTGCCGTTGACGCCGTTCACCGCACCGGCGATGTCCTGCAGGCGGTCGCCGAGCGCATGGACGGCCGTGCGCCCCTTCTCCACCGCCGCCGCGCCGTTTTCCATGGCGGTGACGATGGTGGTCATTTCCTGCCGCAGGTTCTCGATGCGGGCGCGGATGTCCTCGGTGGCGCGGCCGGTCTGGCCGGCGAGGTTCTTCACCTCGTTGGCGACCACGGCAAAGCCCTTGCCCGCATCGCCCGCGCGCGCCGCCTCGATGGTCGCATTGAGCGCCAGCAGGTTGGTCTGGTCGGCGATGTCCTCGATTTCCTCGATGATGGTGCCGATCTGCGCCGAGGCCTCGGCGAGGCCGGTGACATTGGCCGCCGCATCCGAGACGGCGCGGAAGATCTGCTCCATGGTCGAGGTGGCGTGACCGGCGGCGGACAGGCCGTCCCCGGCCGCGCCCTCGGCGTCGCGGGCGCCGTCGGCGGCGGTTTCCGAGTTGCGCGAGATTTCGTGCACGCTCGCCACCAGTTCCTCGATGGCCGAGGCCATGGCCTGGCTCTGGCGACTGGCGGCGGCCACGTCCTCCATCATGTGGGCGAGCACGATGATGGCCTCGTTGGACTGGATGGCGGCGTCGACCACGCCGACCAGATGCGCCTCCGTCTCCCGCCGCACCTCGGCTTCGCGGGCTTCCACCTCGGCGAGGCGGCGGCCCTGGGCGGCTTCGTTCTCGGCCACCTCGCGGGCGCGATCGCGCAGGGTGACCAGGGCACGCGCCATGGCGCCGATCTCGTCGCGGCGATCCTGGGCCGGGATGTCGACCTCGAACTGCCGGTGGCCGATGGCGTCCATCACCGCGGTCATGCGGCCGACCGGGCGGGCGATGCCGCGGGCGATGAGGAAGCCGAGCACCGACGCCAGCACCACGGCGGCGAGCCCCGCCAGAAGGGTCGTCGTGCGCGCGGCGGACAGTTGCTCCGTATAGGGCGTCGCGTCCATGACGATCTCGGCCACCGCGATGGGGGCGCCGGAGAAGTCCGTCACCGCGTGGGCATAGACGCCGACGTCGACGCCGCTCACCACCGCCCGGCGCATGACCGGCGACCCGCCGAGCGCCGCCATCAGGTCGTTCTGCGTGAACACCGAAGCGCCGGTCAGGGTCGAGGCGAAGGTCTCGAACCCGGCGCCGTCGGCCTTCCGCACGTGCAGCGCCACCTGCAGGCCGGTGAGATCGGAGAAGTGCTGGAAGAACGCCGGGCCGAAGCTGGTGCCCACTTCCACCGTGCCGACATGGGCACCGTCCGGTCCCGGCACCGGCACCACACCGCGCACGCCGAGGCCGGCGACGCCGCTTTCGAGGCCGGTGACCGTCTGGCGGCCGCGGTTGGCCTGCACGACGGTGGCGCGGAACCCGCTCAGGTCGTCGCCGAACTTCTCCGGCTTGTGCAGGCGCAGGAAACTGGTGGCGGGCGGGGTGTGGAACTGGAACTGCTCCACCGCCCAATCGCTCTTCAGGGCGGCGAACCCGTCGGCGAACAGCGCCGTGAGCCGGTCGCGGTCGCCCGCCGCGAAGGCCTCGCGGGCCGGCGGCAGGGCCGCCACCACCGCCGACATGGACGCGGCGCGGCTGCTTTCCGCCGCGATGGCGGCCGCCATCTTCTCGTAGGCCTGGTCCAGCTGGCGCTGCAGAGTGGTCGAGATGATGTCGTTGGTGGTCATCAACGCCGGCACGGACGCGACGGCCGCCGCCAGCGCCGCGACGGCGACCATGGCCGCACCGATGCGGCCGAGAATGCTGAAAGTCATGACTCCGATCTCGCTCTTCCCCCGGGCGGTTTAGCAGTTCCCGCACCGCCACACCCGTTGCGTGCACGATAGCGCGGGGCGCGCATGAGACCAAGCTTAACTATTCGGCAACAAGGGGCATTTGGCGCAGGGCCGGTCTGCGCTGCCGTTACACCTCGGCCCACTCGCGCAACAGGTTGGCGCGGCTCTTGGTGACGAGGTCGAAGACGGCCGACTTGCCGTCCTTCTCGAACACCGCCCGGCGCGAGCGTTCCAGGTCGAACAGGATCTCGCGGTGGGCGGGGTCGCGCACCATGCTCTGGGTCCAGGTCACCGCCACCCGGCGCTCGCCCGCCGTCACCGGCTGCACGCGGTGGAGGGTGGTGGAGGGATAGGCGATGGCGGCGCCGCGCGGCAGCTTGAAGGACTGGGTGCCGGCCGGCGTCTCCATGACCAACTCGCCGCCCTGGTAGGCGTCGGGGTCGGACAGGAAGACGGTGGTGGAGACGTCGGTGCGCACCGGCGGCGCCCCCTGCGGGCGCATGATGGGGTCGTCGATGTGGTCGCCGTAGGTCATGTCGGTGCCGTAGCGGGCGATGAGCGGCGGCATGATGCGCACCGGCAGGGCCGCCGTCATGAAGGTGGCGTTGCGCTGCAGGGCGGCGAGCACGATGTCGCGCGCCCGCGCCGCCTGCGGCCCGCCCATCTGCTCGTTGTTCTTCACCAGCTTGGCGTGCCAGCCGGCGGTGCGGGTGCCGGCCTGGAAATCCCCGCCCTCGATGATGCGGTCCAGCTCGGCGAGCTCTTCGGCGGTCAACACCTCGGCGATGGCGATGAGCATGGGGGTCCCTCCGGTCGATGTGGGGCCGCATGGTAGTCGCCATGCGGCGGGGCGTGAAGCCCTACGGAATATGGCGGAAAGCCTATTGAAACTGCGAATGATTTTCAATACGATTTCGACCGTCGCCCCGTGCGGCAGCATTCCCCCCATTCCATCCGGAGGATCGGATCGACATGCAGAACAACACCGTGAAGCTGTGGAGCGGCCTGGGCGTCGCCCTCGTGCTGGGAACCACCGGCGCCGTAGTGGCCGCCGATGCGGCCGAGGCCGCGCCGATGCACCTGGAAACGCCCGCCGCGCCGGGCATGCCGGTGCTGCTCGCCGCTGGTGGCGAGGGTGGTGAAGGCGGTGAAGGTGGCGAGGCCGGGCACGGCCACGGCGGCGAGGCCGGTGCCTTCGAGGGCATGGACGAACACGCCGCCACGGTGGGCCAGCTGCTGCTGGTGCGCGGCCACCTGAACATGGGCATGACCCTCTACGAAGCCGGCAAGGCCGACGACGCCCTGCCCCACTTCCTGCACCCGGCCGAGGAAATCTACGAGGCCATCGAGCCGGAACTGCACGAGCACAAGATCACCACCCTCGGCGACAAGCTGAAGGCGCTGTCGGAAGCCGTGAAGTCCAAGGCCGACACGGCCAAGGTCGCCGAGTTGCGCAAGGCCGTCGCGGCCGACGTCGCCGGAGCGATCGAGGAAGTCGGCGGCAAGGGCCTGTCCGACAAGGCTTTCCTCTATCACGTGTCGCTGCCGGTGATGCAGACTGTCGCCGACGAGTACGAGGCCGCCTTCCGTGACGGCCGCATCGCCAACGTGGTGGAATACCAGGACAGCCGCGGCTTCGTCTGGGCGCTGGAGGACTTCCTGAAGGCCCGCGGCCTGAAGGACGGCGACCCGCTGCTGTCGGCCGTGCAGGCGACCAAGCCGGCGTGGCCGTCGGTCGACGCGCCGGAGAAGCCGGCCATGGAACCCGGCGCCGTGCTCGCCGAGGTGTCGCGTATCGAGCTGATGCGCGGCGACTACGAGAAGAAGTAAGCCGCAACGCCCGGCGACAGATCGGGCGGCGGCGCCAGGGGACACGACGATCATGCGCATCCGTATCTTCATCGGGTCGGCCGTGTGGGCCGCCGCCCTTCTATCCCTCCTGCTGCACCCGGCCGACGCCCACGCGGCGGCGGACGGGGGCGCGGTGGAGGTCGACCGCGACCTGCTGGCCGCCTTCGAGCGGCCGGCGGCGGTGCCCTTCCCCGCCGACAACCCCTACACGCCCGAAAAGGCGGCGCTGGGCGAGCGGCTGTTTCACGACCCGCGCCTGTCGGGCGCCGACGACCGCTCCTGCGCCTCCTGCCACATCCCCGAGCGCGGCTTCGAGGACGGCCTGCCCACCGGCGCCGCCATCGACGGCACGCCGCTCGGCCGCCGTGTGCCGACCATCCTCAACGCCGCCTGGGGCGCCCTGTTCTTCTGGGACGGCCGCGCCGACGGGCTGGAGGACCAGGCCCTCGGCCCCGTGCAGAACCCCCGCGAGATGAACCAGACCCTGCCGGAGCTGGTGGGCGAGCTGAAGGCCGACCCCGATCTGGTCGCCGCCTTCGCCACCGCCTTCCCCGACCGGCCGGAGATCACCGCCGACACCATCGCCGCGGCGCTGGCCACCTTCGAGCGCACGGTCGTCTCCGGCATCGCCCCCTTCGACCGCTGGGTGGCGGGCGACGACGGCGCCGTGTCGGCTGCGGCCAAGCGCGGCTTCGCCCTGTTCACCGGCGAAGCGGGCTGCGTGTCCTGCCATTCCGGCTGGGCCTTCACCGACAACGCCTTCCACGACATCGGCCTGCCCGACCCCGACGTCGGCCGCGGCGAAATCCTCGGCATGGCGGAGTTGAACCACGCCTTCAAGACGCCGACCCTGCGCGACCTCGGCGCCCGCGGCCCCTACATGCACAACGGCATGTTGACGACGCTGGAGCAGGTGGTCGGCCACTATGCCCACGTGCGCGACATGACCCACGCCATGGACGCCTCGCACGCCATGCACCACGGCAAGGCGCACCCGGAAACGGTGACCCGCGCCAGCCTGTCGCCCGACCTGCCCAAGGTGGACCTGTCGGCGCAGGACCAGGCCGATCTGGTGGCTTTCCTCATGAGCCTGGACGCCGACGCGGCCCCGCCGCCCTTCCGCGCCGAGACCATCGGCCTGCCCGCCACCACCGTGACCACCACCGAGATCAGCCAGAAGGACAAGCAGTTCCAGCCCGGCGCCATCACGGTGAAGGTCGGCGCGACGGTGCACGTGCTCAACGACGACACGCGCAGCCACAACGTCCGCGTCGACGACCCCAAGCTGACCCTGAACTCCGGCTACCAGGACCCGGGCCAGAGCGTCGAGTTGAGCTTCCCCGAAGCCGGCACCTATCACGTCTTCTGCGGCATCCACCCGAAGATGGAGCTGGTGGTCACCGCCGAATGATCGCGTACCACTCTTGAGCGGCGCGCGCGGCGGTGGTCTACTGGCGTTCCCCGTTGGCCCCAGCCGGAGACGCCGCATGCCCCGCCGCCGCCCGCAGACCGTCCTCGCCGCCGCCGCCCTGCTCGCCCTCGCGGTGCCGCCGGGCGCCGCCTCGGCCGCCGAGGTACCGCGGACGCTCGCCGGCCTCGACCTCGGCATGACGCTGGACGCCGCCCGCGCCGCCGCGGTGGCGCAGAAGCTGCCGTTCAACGGCTGCGACACGGTGACGGTGCGCGGCGACGGCCGCCCGCTGGTCACCATCTGCTCGCACCAGGGCCTGTCCAAGGGCACCGAATTGGACCTCGAGCGCACCGACCTGCAGGTGTGGGCCGACGGCGCCGGCACCGTCTTCACCATCCGCAATGCCACGCCCATCTCCTGCCGTCCGGAAGAACAGGTGGGCGTGGTGCGCGACATCCAGGCCCGCTACGAGGGCATCGCCCAGTGGCAGCCGGCCTGGAGCTGGACCGGCGGCGACGGCACCACGGCGCTCGACGTCGAGATGAAGAACGCCGAGGCGCCGTGCTCGGTGGTCAGCGAGATCCGCACCATCGCCACCCACGATGCGGTCGCCGCGGCGTTGAAGGCGGAGTTCGAGTGACGCGCCGCCGCGACACGTGACGCCGGCCCCGGCGCTCTGGCATGATCGCGCCATGACCGCTTCGCCCCCGCCGCTCCGCCTCCTCCACACCTCCGACTGGCACCTGGGCCAGGAGCTGCACGGCCTCTCCCGCGAGGGGGAGCACCGCGCCTTCCTGGAGTGGCTGCTGGCCACCCTCGACACCGAGCAGGTCGATGCCCTGCTGATCACCGGCGACGTGTTCGACAGCCAGAACCCGCCGGTCGCCGCCCAGGCGCTGTTCTACGAATTCCTGGCGCGCGCCAAGCGGGCGCGGCCCGACCTCGACGTCGTCGTCATCGGCGGCAACCACGACAGCGCGGCGCGGCTGGAGGCGCCCAACGCCCTCCTGCGGCCGCTCGACGTGCACGTGGTCGGCAGCCTGCCGAAGGAGCCCGAGCGCCTGCTGGTGCCGCTCACCGACCGCAGCGGCCGCCTGCGCGCGGTGGTCGCCGCCATCCCCTTCCTGCGCCTCGCCGACCTGCCCGTGCCGACGCCGGGCGAGGACGTGGAAGACACCCTGGTGTGGGGTGTGCGGACCGTGCACGAGCGCGTCTTCGCCGCCGCCCGCGCCCGCTGCGCCGAGTTTGGCGGCCTGCCGCTGATCGCCACCGGGCACTGCTACATGGTCGGCACCGCCCTGTCGGAACTGAGCGAGCGCCGCATCCTCGGCGGCAACCAGCACGCCCTGCCGGTGGACCTGTTCCCGGCCGACTGCACCTATGTCGCCCTCGGCCACCTGCACAAGCCGCAGGCGGTGGGGGGGCGGGAAACGGTGCGCTATGCCGGCAGCCCCTTCCCCCTGTCGGTGACGGAAAAGGACTACCCGCACCAGGCGGTGCTGGTGGAGATTTCCGCCGAAGGCCCGGCCGCCGTGCGCGCCCTGCCCATCCCCCGCACCGTCGACTACCTGCGCGTCCCCCGCACCGGCGCCGCCGCGCCCGAGCCGGTGCTGGCGGAGCTGCGCGCCCTCGACGTCGCCGAGGCGCCGGCCCGCGACCTGCGGCCCTACCTGGAGGTGGTCGTCCGCCTCGACCGCCCGAGCCCGTCGCTGCGCCATGAGGTGGAGCAGGCTCTGGAGGGCAAGCCGGTGCGCCTCTGCCGCCTCGCGGTGGAGTATGCGACGCCCGAGGCCGGCGGCCCGGCGGCGGCGGAGACGCCCGACCTCGCCGGCCTGCACCCGGAAGAGGTGTTCGAGCGCGCCTGGGCCAGGCTCTACCCGGACGAACCGCCCGAAGAGACCCATCTGGCCGCCTTCCGCGAACTGCTGGAGAGCCTGGATGGCGACGCGCCCGCCGCCTCCGCCCCCGCGACGGAGCCCGTGGCATGAGGATCCTCGCCATCCGCGGCCGCAACCTGACCTCGCTCGCCGGCGACTTCGCGGTGGACTTCGAGGACGGGCCGCTGGCCGCCGCCGGCCTGTTCGCCATCACCGGCCCGACGGGCGCCGGCAAGTCGACCCTGCTCGACTGCCTGTGCCTCGCCCTCTACGACCGCTTCCCGCGCCTGGAGAACGCCGCCCGTGTCGCCGTCGGGGCGGCGGGGGCGGATGCCACCATGCTGGTCACCGGCACCGACCCGCGCACCATTCTGCGCCACGGCGCCGCGGAAGGCTTCGCCGAGGTCGACTTCGTCGGCCGCGACGGCGGCCGTTACCGCGCCCGGTGGGAGGTGCGGCGGGCCCGCAACAAGGCAGACGGCAAGCTGCAGGCGCAGGGCATGAGCCTCACCTGCCTGACCACCGGCGGGCAGCTGGGCGGCACCAAGACCGAGACGCTGGCCGCCATCGGCGAGCGCACCGGCCTCACCTTCGAGCAGTTCCGCCGCTCCGTGCTGCTGGCGCAGGGCGACTTCGACGCCTTCCTCAAGGCCAAGCCCGCCGACCGCGCCGACCTGCTGGAACTGATGACCGGCACCGAGGTCTACGGCCGCCTGTCGCAGGCCGCCTACGAGCGTCACAAGGCCGAACGCGGCGCCCTCGACGCCCTGGAGATGGAGCGCCGGGCGCTCGCCATCCTGTCGCCCGAGGACCGCGCCGAGGCCGAGCGCCTGGTCGCCGAGGCGGAGGCCGAGGCCAAGGCGGCGCAGGAGGGGCTGGACGGCCTCCGCGCCCAGATCGCCTGGCACCGCGAAACCCGCCGCCTCGCCCAGGCGGTGACCGAGGGCGAGACCGCCCTCGCCGCCGCCGAAGCCGCCCAGGACGAGGCGGCGCCGGAACGGGCGCGGCTCGCGGCCTTGCGCCGCCTGCACCGCCTGCGCCCCGTCGTCGCCGAGGCCGACCGCCTTGAGGCCGAGGCCGCCCGCCTGTCCGCCGCCGCCACCGAGGCCGGCGCGCGGGTGGAGCGCACCGCCGCAGCCCTCGCCACGGCGGAAGCCGCGCGCGACGCCGCCCGCACCGCCCTGGCCAAAGCCGAGGCCGCCTTCAAGGACGCCGGGCCGCAGCTCGACGCCGCCGCCGACCTCGACAGCCGCATCCACACGGCGGCGGAACACAAGGAGCGCTGCGCCGCCGTCCGCGAGAAGGAGGTCGCCGCCTGCGCCCGCGCCGAGGCGGCGCCGGCCGACCACACCCGCGCCCGCGACGCCGCCGCCCGCACCGCCGCGGAGGCGCGCGACTGGCTGGCGGCGCACGAGGGGCACCGCCTGCTCGCCGACCAGACCGACCGCTGGACCGCCGCCCTCGCCGACTGGGCGGCCGCCTCCGCCGCCCGCGATGCCGCTGCGGCCAAGGGCGCCGCCCGCGCCGCCTCCGTCACCGACCTCACCGCCCGCAAGAACAAGCGCGAGGCCCAGCGCAGCGAGCGCACCGAGGCCCTGGTCGCCGCCGAACGCGACCTGACGCCGGTCGTCGAGCGCCTCGCCGCCCTCGACCCCGATGCCCTGGAAGACCGCCGCCTCGCCGCCGCCGGCCGTGCCGATGCGGTCGCCGCGCTGGTCGCCCTCGCCCGCTCCGCCCGCGACGTCGCCGAGCGGCAGACCGCCCTCAGCAAGCGGGTCCGCACCGCCGCCGCTGCCCGCGACGCCGCCGCCGAGGCCGTCGCCGCCGTCGGACGCGAACGGCCGGAGGTGGACGCCCGCCTGTCGGAAGCCCGCCGGGCGCTCGACCTCTCGCGCGCCGCCGCCGACGAGGTGGCCGCCCGCCTGCGCGGCCTGCTGCGCGACGGCGATCCCTGCCCGGTCTGCGGTTCGCCCGATCACCCCCTCGCCCACACCGACACGGCCTTCGACGGGCTGGTGCGCGAGCAGCAGGCGCGGGTGCGGGAGTTCGAACAGCAGATGCGCCTGCTCGACGACCGCTGGCGCACGGCCGCCGCCGAACGCGACGCCGCCGCCGCCATCCTCGACGCCTGCCACGGCGACGAGCGCCGCCTGAAGGCGGAAGCGGACCGCATCGCCGCGGACTGGACGGAGGCCTTGCCGCGCGCGCCGCTGGCGGACCTGCCGCCGGAGCCCGCCGCGGCCGACGCCGGCGTCCTGGAAGCGGCGGTCGCCGAGACGGCGCAGGCCCTGGCCGCCGCCACGGACGAGCTCAAGCAGGCCGCCCAACTGCGCGGCGAGATCGACCGCCGCAAGGCGCAGATCGACCAGATGCGCCTGGAGATCGCCCAGCACGGCGACACCCTCTCCACCCTCGGCGAGAGCCTCGCCAAGGCCGAAGCCGAGCGCACCGCCGCCGAGCAGGAAGCCGCCCGCGCCGCCCGCGCCGCCGAGGCCGCCGCCGCCGCCCTCGCCGCACCGCTCGCCGCCCTGCCCGGCTGGCAGGAGCGCGCCGCCGCCGATGCGGCCGCAGTGATCGCCGAGGTCGAGGCCCTGGCCGCCGCCTACGCCGGCCGCCGCGCCGCCCTGACGGAGGCGGAGGCGGAAACCCAGCGCCTCGCCGCCGCCATCGGCGCCGCCGAGGCCGAGGCCCGCGCCGCCCGCGCCCGTCGCGACGAGGCCGGCGCCTCCCTCGATGAAGCGGCGCAGCGGCTCGCCCGCCTGACCGCCGCGCGGGCCGGCCTGTTCGGTGGCGAGCCGACCCAGGCCGTGCGCTCGCGCCTCAACCAGGCGCGCCTGCACGCGCAGGAGCACGCCGACCGCACCGCCGCCGCCTGCGCCGAGGTCCAGGCCGCCCGCACCGCCGCCGAAGCCGCCGCCGAAGACCTGCGCCGCCGCCTCCGCGAGACCCGCGATGCCCTCACCGCCGCCGTCGCCGCCCGCGATGCCGCCCTGGCCGACGCTGGTGCCTCCCTGGCCGAAGCCCGCACCGCCCTCGCCGTCTCCGACGAGGCGTTGACCGAGGCGGAGGAGCGGGTGCGCCGGCTGGACGAGGCCGTCGGCCAGGCCCGCGCCGTGCTCGCCGACCGCCGCGACGCCCTGGCCCGCCACCGCGAGACGCCGGCGCCCGAGGACGACGAGGAGGCGCTCGCCGCCCGCGCCCTGGAGGCGGAGGCCCTGTGCGAGACGGCCCGCCAGCGCGGCGCCGAGCAGCGCGCCCGCCTCGCCCACGATGCCCGCCAGCGCGACAAGGGTGCCGACCTCGCGGCGCGTATCGCCGCCCAGCGCAAGACCACCGACCTGTGGGCGGCGCTCAACGAGGTCATCGGCTCGGCCAACGGCGACAAGTTCCGCCGCTTCGCCCAGAGCCTGACCCTCGACCGCCTGCTCATGCTCGCCAACTGCCACCTGGAGGAGTTGACGGCGCGCTACGTGCTGCAGCGGGCGCCGGGCGGCGAGCTGGACCTGCAGGTGGTCGACCGCGAGATGGGCGACGAGGTGCGCGGCGTCGGCTCGCTGTCGGGCGGCGAGCGCTTCCTGGTGTCGCTGGCGCTGGCCCTCGGCCTCGCCTCCATGTCCGGCGAGCGGTCGCTGGTCGAGAGCCTGTTCATCGACGAAGGGTTCGGCGCGCTCGACGCCGACAGCCTGGACGTCGCCCTGTCGGCCCTGGAAGCCTTGCAGGCGACGGGGCGCAAGGTCGGCGTCATCAGCCACGTGCAGGCCATGGTCGACCGCATCGGCGTGCAGATCCGGGTGGCGAAGGCCGGCGGCGGGCGATCGGTGGTGGCGTGCGTACAGGCCTGACCGGCCCCTCATTCGGTCTGGCGCACGGCCTGCCGGCGCTCCGTTTCCGGCTGGTAGAGCGTGCGGTCGAGCCAGCGCATGACCGGTGTCGAGGCGATGCCGTGCACCACCACCGACACCAGCACCGTGAAGCCGACCACCGACCACACGGCCTTCAGCTCGGGAAACGCGGCATGGCCGGCGGCGAAGGCCAGATAATAGAACGACCCGACGCCACGAATGCCGAAGAACGCCGTCACCGCCGCCTCGCGCCTGTGCTGGCGGGTCGGCAGGAGGGCGAGCAGGCCTGTCAGCGGCCGCACCAGGAACACCATCAGCAATGCCCCGACGGCGCCGGGCCACGTCAGGGCGTCGAGCAGCCCGCCGACCAGGCTGCCGCCGAACAGCACCAGCAGCACCATCATCAACAGGCGCTCGATCTGTTCGATGAAGTGATGCAGGTGGACGACGTAGTCGCCTTCGTGCGTGCGCTCCGCCCGCCGCAGCACCACGGCGGCGGCGAAGACGGCGATGAAGCCGTAGCCGTGCGCCAGTTCGGCGGCAGCATAGCTGATGAAGGTGACGCCGACGGCCACGAAGCCGTCGCGCGTCGCCGACAGCACCACCCGGTCGTCGCGCCCGAACACCAGCCAGCCGAGCAGCCGCCCGACGCCGTAGCCGATGCCCGCCCCGGCCGCCAGCTGCCACACCACGTCCACCAGCAGCCAGTCCCAGGTCCACGGCCCGCCGGTGCTGCCGTTGAGCGCGAGGCCGATGGCGAGCCAGGTGAAGGGAAAGGCGAGGCCGTCGTTGAGCCCCGCTTCCGACGTCAGGGCGAAGCGCACATCGCCGCCTGGGCCGGAGCGCGGCGGCCCGACCTGCACGTCGGCGGCCAGCACCGGGTCCGTCGGCGCCAGCACGGCCCCGAGCAGCATGGCGGTCGCTGGCGGCAGGCCGAGCAGCAGCGTCCCGACCCCGTAGCCGGCGGCGATGCACAGCGGCATGGTGACGCTGAGCAGCCACCACGTCGAACTCCAGCGCCGCACCCCCGGCCGCTCGTCGATGCGCAGGCCGCAGCCGGTGAGCGCGATCAGCACCACCAGTTCCGTCATGCGCTCGGTGGGCGTCAGCCAGTCGGCGGGGTGCAGGGCGCTGCCGCCTTCCGGCAGGGCGAAGACGACGGCGCCGAGGGCGATGCACACCAGCGGCAGGGACAACGGCAGCTCGCGCGTCACCAGCGGCACCCAGGCCACCAGCAGCACCAGCAGCCCGAGGCCGCCCAGGAGGGCGACGTAGGGATCGACGATCATCCGGCCTCCGCGACAAGGATCCGGACGATCAACGGCTTGGCCGGCGCGGCGATGCGTCGTCAGGCGGGAACGCGGCCGCTCACGAAGTCGAGGAAGTCGGCGGGCGGCAGGGGCCTCGCGTAGAGGTAGCCCTGCCCCAGGTCGCAGCCGAGGTCGCGCAGGACGGCGGCGTGTTCCTCGGTCTCGATGCCTTCGGCCACCACGTTCAGGTCGAGGGCGCGGGCGAGGTCGACGATGGTGCGGGCGACGGCGCGATCGGCGGCGCGATCGGGCATGTGGCGGACGAAGGACTGGTCAATCTTCAGGGTCGACAGCGGCAACTGCCGCAGCGTGCCGAGCGACGAATAGCCGGTGCCGAAGTCGTCGATGGCGACCGACGCGCCCATGTCGCGCCACTCGCCCAGCATGCGCACGGCATCGGCGACGTCGCTCATCACCGCGCTTTCGGTGATTTCCACCTCGAGGCACGAGGGCGTCAGGCCGGCGCCGTCGATGGCGGCGCGCACCCGCCGCGTCAGGTCGTGGACGCGGAACTGGCGGCCCGACACGTTCACCGCCACCACCAGGTCCGTATGGCCGGCGTCGTGCCAGATGCGGGTCTGGCGGCAGGCTTCCGTCATCACCCAGTCACCGATGGCGACTATGACGCCGGTATCCTCGGCGACCGGGATGAACTGCGCCGGCGACACGAGCCCGAGTTCGGGATGCTGCCAGCGCACCAGCGCCTCCATGCCGGCGACGCGCCCCGAGGCGAGGTCGATCTTCGGCTGGTACAGCAGGCGCAGCTGGCCGCGTTCCACCGCATGGCGCAACTCGCGCTCCAGCACGTGGCGGCGGCCGATGGCCTCCTCCATTTCGGCGTGGAAGACGGTGACACCGGCATCGCCCCGCACCCGACCCGCGAACACGGCGAGCCCCGCCCGCTGGACCACCCGCGGCGCCAGCGCACCGTGCTCGGGGAAGCGGGAGACGCCGATGCGGCAGTCGAGCACCAGTTCGTTGCCGTCGACGTGGAACGGTTCCTCGATGGCCTCGCGCAGGGCCGTGGCGAGGTCCTGGCCGCTGTCGGCGCTGTAGTCGCACACGCCGTCCATGTTCTCGCACAACACCAGGAAGTCGGCGGCACCCCAGGCGCCCACCACGGCGCGACCGCCGCTGGCTTCCTCCAGCCGTTCGCCGGCGGCGCGCAGCACCTTTTCCGCCACCGCATGGCCGAGGGTGTCGCCGATGCGGCGCAGGCCCTGGATCGCCACGTAGAGCGCGAGGCCACCGCGCCCTTCGTCGATCATGGTGGTCAGGCGGGTGATGAGGGCGGTGCGGTTGGGCAGCTCGGTGATCGGGTCGTGGCGGGCGAGGAAGGCCATTTCCTCCTCCGCCAGCTTGCGCTTGGTGACGTCGCGGCCGATGAGGATGACCCACGGCGCGCCGTCGATCTCCATGGTGGCGAGCGAGGCTTCCAGCGGGAAGATGCTGGCATCGCTGCGCCGGGCCATGGTCTCCAGCGTGCCGACGCGCGGCGTCCAGCCCTCCCCCAGGAACGTGGCGAGCGGCAGGCCGGCGGCTTCGGCGGCGCCGATGTGGAAGGTCTGTTCCGCCGCCGGGTTGAACTGGCGGATGCGGCCTTCGGCATCGGCGGTGACGATGATGTCGGCGGCGTTGCGCAGGATGCCCGACAGATGCGCCTCGCGGGCGTGCAGCTCGGCGGTGCGCTCGGCCACCAGGCGTTCCAGCGCCTCTGCGTGGTCGCTGCGCTCGCGCCACAGGAGTTCCACTTCCAGCGTGTTGCGGATGCGGTAGAGGGTCTCGGTGCGGTCGAAGGGCTTGGTGATGAAATCGCGCACGCCCGCCTGCAGGGCCTGCAGGCGGGTCTGGCTGTCGGTCTGCGCCGTCATGACGATGACCGGCAGGAAGGCGTCCTCCCCCACCAGGGCGCGCAGGCGGCGGATGACCTCGTGGCCGTCCATGCCCGGCATGCGGATGTCGCACAGCACCAGATCGAAGGGCTGCGCCGCGAACAGCGCCACCGCCTGGGTCGGATCGGTGACGCCGGTGACGTCCGTATAGCCCTCGTCGTCGAGCATTTCCTCGAGCAGGGCGACGTTCACCGGGTTGTCGTCGACCACCAGCAGCCGCGCGTCGCGGACGAGTTCCTGCAGCCGGTTCATGACGGACGTCCCTCCACCGCTGTGCGGATCGCCTGCATCAGCTGGGGAATGACCACCGGCTTGGTCAGATAGGCGGTGAAGCCGGCGGCGATGCCCTTCTGGATGCTGGACGCGGTGGCATTGGCCGTCAATGCGATGATGGGGGTGGCGCTCGTCTCCGGCTGCTCGCGCAGGAACGCGAGCGCCTGGAAGCCGTCCATGCCGGGCAGGTTGATGTCCATGAGGATGAGATCGGGCCGCTCGCGCACCGCCAGCTCGATGCCGAGTTCCGCCGTGTGGGCCGTGCGCAGGTCGACGCCCCCGAGTTCGTCCATCACCTCTTCCATGAGCCTCATGTTCGCCGGATTGTCCTCGACGTACAGAACGCGGAGGGAGGGACCGGCGGACGCATCGGCAGTAGTGTCGTCGGGTGTTTCGATTTCCGCCGGTATGTCGAGCCGGGCTTCGGAGAGCGGCATCTCCACCCAGAAGGTGGAGCCGACGCCGACCTCGCTCTCGACGCCGAGCGTGCCGCCCATGCGCTCGGTCAGCTCGCGGGTGATGGTCAGGCCGATGCCGGTGCCTTCCACCTCCGTCGTCTCGGCGCCCAGGCGGTTGAACGGCTCGAACAACGAGGCGAACTTGTCGGCGGGGATGCCGCGCCCCGTGTCGGTGACGGCGAAGCGGAGCATGCCCGGCGCGCCGGGGCCGACGGCGAGGGTGAGGCGGCCCGCCTCGCGGTTGTACTTCACGGCGTTGGACAGGAGGTTCAGCAGCACCTGCTTGAGGCGCGTGTAGTCGGCCCGCACGCCCGGCAGCGGCAGGGCGAAGCCGCGCTGCACGGCGATGCCGCGACGCTCCGCCAGGGTCTCGGTGATGGACAGGCACTCGTCGAGGACGTCGGCGGGCGAGATGTCCTCGATGGACAGCGTCAGCTTGCCGGCCTCGATGCGCGCCAGGTCCAGCACCTCGTTGATGAGGTCGAGCAGGTGCTGGCCGCCCTTCAGGATGTGCTGGACGTGGCTCTTCTGCTTGTCGGTCAGCGGGTCCTTGCGGCTCGCTTCCAGCAACTGGGCGAAGCCGAGGATGGCGTTGAGCGGCGTGCGCAATTCGTGACTCATGGACGACAGGAATGCGGACTTGGCCTCGTTGGCGCGCTCCGCCTCCTCCTGGGCCAGCCGCAGTTCGGTGATGTCGGTGCGGATGCCGACCCGCCCGCCGCCGGGCAGCGCCGTTTCCGCCACGCGCACCCAGCGCGGCCGCCCCTGGTCGTCGATCAGCCGCTCCTCGTACAGTTCCTGCGGCAGGCGATGGCGCGCCATGCGCTCGGCGACGAACTCCTCCTCGCGGCCCGCGGCGTTCAGGTACTGGCCGTCGCGCACGCCGGCCCGGACCATGTCCTCGAAGGGAACGCCGACGCGGACATGGGGGGCGAGGCGCGGATAGAGCTGCGTCATGCGCTCGTTCCACAGCACGATGCGGTCGTCGGCGTCGATGAGGATGAAGCCGTCGGTGATGTTGTCGATGGCGACCCGCAGGCGGCGCTGGCTTTCCTGCACCGCCACCTCGGCCGCCTTGGCGCGGGTGATGTCGCGCACCACGCCGAGCATGCGCCCGGGTCGGCCGTCGCCATCCCGCACCACGTCGCCGCGTTCGTGGACCCAGCGCACGGTACCGTCCGGCCATACCACCCGGTGTTCGATGTCGTAAACGCGGCCCTGCTCGATACAGGCCACGACAGCCGACTGCAGCCGCTTGCGGTCCTGCGGATGGACGCAGGCGAGGAAGTTCTCGTAACTCGTTTCCAGCGTTCCGTCAGGGTAACCGAACAGCTTGGGGATCCGTTCCGACCAATAAAGCTCGCCGGTGCGGATGTTCCAGTCCCAGGTGCCGATATCTGCGAAGGCGGTGGCACGCTGCAGGCGGTCCTGGCTCAGCTTCAGCGCCTCCTGGGCTCGCTTCCGGTCGGTGATGTCCTGCATGACACCGAACACGGCCGTCACGCTGCCGTCCGCCGCCACCTCGCAGCGCCCGAGGATGGCGACGTCGCGCACCTCTCCCGACGGCAGGATCACGCCCGCGTCGATCGAGAAGCCGCCCGCCGTGGCAATCGCCCGCTGCACCGCCGCCTGGACCAGCGAACGGTCGGTCGGCGGATGGCACTGCACCACGCTCTCGACGGTCGGCACGAAGTCCTCGCGGGTGCGGCCGAAGATGCGGTACATGCCGTCGGACCATGTCACCTGCAGGTTGGCCCGCTCCACCCGCCAGTTGCCCATGAGAGAGAGTTCTTCGGCGAGCCGCAGCAGGCGGTTGCGCTCCACCAGGGCCTGCTCGGCCGCGACACGGGCCGACAGGTCGCGCAGCACGCCGGTGAAGAAGACCTCGCCGTCCAGGTCGACGCGGCTGACCGCCAGGTCGCAGGGGAAGATGGTGCCGTCCTTGCGGCGGGCCGGCACCTCGCGCCCGATGCCGATGATGTGGGGCACGCCGCTGCCGAGATAGCGCCGCATGTAGCCGTCGTGGCCGGCAGCGTGCGGTTCGGGCATCAGCATGTGGACGTTGCGGCCGACCATTTCGCTCTCGGAGTAGCCGAAGAGGCGCACGGTGGCGGCGTTGACACCCTGGATGATACCGGACGAGTCGATGGTCAGGATGGCGTCGACGGCCGTCTCCAGGATGGCGCGCTGGCGCTGTTCGCTGGCCTTCAGGGCCTGCTGGGCCCGCAGGGTCGCTTCCTCGCGCGCCGTCGCATCGCGCAACGCATTCCGCAAATCCATGGCGTCCATGGCCATGGCCGCGAGGTCGACCAGCACCTGCCGCTGTTCTTCCGTCAGGGCGCGCGGCTTGCGGTCGATGATGCAGAGCGACCCGAGCGCCACCCCGTCGGCGGTAAGCAGCGGCGCCCCCGCGTAGAACCGGATGCCGGGGTCGCCGGTGACGAGGTCGGTGCCGACGAAGCGGGCATCGACGGTGGCATCGGGCACTTCCAGGATGTCGCGCCCCTGGATGGTGTGGGCGCAGAACGCGACCTCGCGCGGGGTTTCCCGGACGTCGAGCCCGAAGGCCGACTTGAACCACTGGCGGTCGGCGTCCACCAGCGAGACCGCCGCGATGGGAACGTCGAACAGGCGCGCCGCCAGACGGGTCACGCGATCGAAGCTCTCCTCCGGCGGCGTGTCCAGGATGGCGTAGGCGCGCAGCCGCGCGAGCCGATGAGCCTCGTCTTCAGCGAGCGTGTTCACAGGAGTCACGAGATGTCGTTCCCACTCTTCAGAGCCTGACCTAATGGATCAGGCATTGCAACACTCGGACCAGACCAGGACCCGACTGGATTATCCGGCGCCATAGTAAGTGTATGGATTTGTTCGCCAAGCCCGGCGGAAGTCATAACCCGCGGTAGGGCGCCGCCCCGGTCCGGTGGGAGCGGACCGGGGGGCTGTGCCAGCGGCGCAGCGGCACCTGGGGTTGGGCATGGGGTTCGGCTGCGCCGTCGGAGTATATCCGCCAGGTAGCGGACGCTCGACAGTAGCTCACCGATACGGTACCTCCCTATACTCCAAATCGAGGATGCCGGAGCCCCCGCATGCCCCCTCGCCGCCCGCGCGCCGCGGTCCTGCCGCCCGACTGGATGAGCCGGATCGCCGACACGGCGACCATGGACGACCTCGGCGCCGTCTCGGCGACCCTGGTCGAGGGGCTCGGCTTCCGCATGCCCACCTACGGCCTGTTCCTCGGCGCCGCCGGCATGCCGGCGCCGGCCGGTCTGTTCACCACCTTTCCCGCCGCCTGGGTGGAGCACTACCTGGCGACGGAGGCGGCGGCGGTCGACCCGGTGGTGCACCACGCCCACGGGACGCGCGATCCCTTCACCTGGAGCGAGATCCCGGCGGCCCGCATCGGTCCGGCGGAGGCGGAGCACCTGCGGCGGGCGGCCGACTTCGGCATCGTCGACGGGCTGACGGTGCCCTTGGCCACCAGCAATGCCATCGGCGTCTTCACCGCGCTGGCCGACGGCAGCCGGGCTGAACGCGCCGCCGCCCTGCGCATGCGGCGGGACGGCATCGCCGCCCTCGCCATGGCGGTGCACGACCGGGCCATCCGGCTGTGCCGCTCCGCCCGCCTGCCGGCCGCCCCGACCCTGTCGCCGCGCGAACGGGAATGCCTGCAGTGGCTGGTCGTCGGCAAGTCGGGCAGCGAGATCGGCGAAATTCTCGGCATCAGCGACTTGACGGTGACGCAGCACCTCAAGTCGGCCATGCGAAAGCTCGGCGTATACAACCGGGTGCATCTGGCGGTGCGCGCCGTCGCACTGGGATTGGTCGCGCCGGAGTAGCAGCCTCCGCCACCTATACAATCGACATTGTCCCCATTATAGTTGTCCAGGGACGGGGCAGCCGCACCACCGCCGGCCGACGGCGGCACGCTGCTGCACCGGAGGGGGTATCCGCACAGCGGATTTGGGGGAAACGGGATGTGGGACCCTGGAGGGACTCGCGGCACGTCGTCATTCGTCCTGCCATCGGGCTGGATGACCCGCATCGGCAACGCGAACAGCGTCGCGGACCTGCAGGCGATCGCCGACGATCTCGCCGAGCGCATCGGTTTCGGCAGCGTCACCTACACCCAGCACCTGCCGCAGGACCCCGACCGGGTCCCCCTGTTCTTCACCCGCTATCCGGACGACTGGGTCGAACACTACAGCGGCAACCACTTCGGCGCCGTCGACCCGGTGATCCGCCTGGCTAAACTCGGCCGGCCCTTTTGCTGGCGCGACATCCCCGACCGCTACCAGGGCGACGACGGGCGCCACGTGCTGAACGAGGCGCGCGACTTCGGCATCATCGACGGGTTCTGCGTGCCCGTGCTCGGCGGGCCGGTGATCGGCGCGCTCAACGCCCTGCCCGTGGGCTCGGCGCGCGAGCGGGAGGAAGCGCTGCGCTACGGTGTCGAGTCCCTGGTCGCCCTCGGCCATCTCGTGCACGAACGCGCCCGCCTCCTGACCATGCGGCAGGCGCGCGACATCGTCGCCGCCCTGACGCCGGTGGAGAGCGAGATGGTGCAGCGCCTCATGACCGGCCTCAGCGAAGACCAGGTGGTCGGTGCCATGCGCCTCGGCGAGGGGGAATTCCGCCGCCTGCTGGGATCGGTGATGGGCAAGCTCGGCGCCACCGACCCCCACCAGCTGCGCGCCCGCACCGCCCTGCTCGGCCTCGCCGACGCACCGTGACCGGACCGGCGTCGGCAGCCGCGCCGGCGCGGCAGGCGTTGAGCCGCACGCCATGTCCACCCCACCGCCCCATGCCCCGCAGACGCCGGCCGTCGGCGACGGGGACTCCGCCAGCGCCGTGCTCCACCGCCTCGCCGAGACGTGGCCGGAGGAGCGCGTCGCCCTGAACGGGTTGATCGACGCGCTCGGCGACCGCGCCTACGGGCTGCTGATCCTGGTGCTGGCGGTGCCCAACATCGTGCCCAACCCGGTGCCCGGCCTGTCCGGGGTCATGGGCGTGCCGCTGGCGCTGGTGTGCCTGCAGATGGCGGCGGGCCGGGCCTCGCCCTGGCTGCCGCGGATGATCGGCCGGCGCAGCGTGTCGCGCGACGGCTTCCGGCGGGTCATGGCGAAGGCCCTGCCGCGTGTCCGCTGGTTCGAGCGGGCGCTGCGGCCCCGCCTGCCGGCGCTGACCACCCCGGCCATGGAGCGCCTGCTCGGCGCCGTCTGCGCCGGCCTCGCGGTGCTCCTGGCGCTGCCCATCCCCTTCGGCAACACGCCGACCGCCATCGCGCTCACCATCCTCGCCCTCGGCCTGGTGGAGCGCGACGGCGTCTTCGTGGCGGCCGGGCTGGCGGCCGCGGCGGTGGGGGCCGGCATCGCCGGAATGCTCGGCTGGGGCGCCGTCGAGGCCTGGCAGGCCGCCGCGCGCGAGCTGCTGTAACCTGCCGCAGGGGCTACCCTTACCACCGGTGATGATGCATCCACCCGGCTTCCACAACCGTCTTTTTTCCGACCATGACGGGAAGGAGACCCATGACGCATCCGGCCGACCGCCTCTTTCACCGACTGCAGGCCGTGCTCGACCTGCCGCCGGAGGATCGCCGAACCCTGGAGGGGGCCTTCATCCGCTGCGAGACCGTGCCGGCGGGCACGGTGCTGGTGCGCGAGGCGGAGCCCAACCGCATCGGGTTCCTCATCGCCTCCGGCTGGGCCATGCGCGAGCGGCACCTGCGCGACGGCAGCCGCCAGGTCATCAATTTCCTGGTACCCGGCGACCTGAGCGAGCCCGGCGCCTTCGTCACCGACGATGCCGACCACACGGTGACCACCCTCACCGAGGCCAAGGTCTGCCGCTTCACCCACCGCGACTGGTTCATGGCCATGACCGCTACCCGCCCCCTGTCCGCCGCCCTGTGGTGGCTGTCGGCGCACGAGGAGGCGGTGGTGAAGGAGCATCTGGTCTCCATCGGCCGGCGCTCGTCGCGCAACCGCCTGCTCTACCTGCTGTGGGAATTGTGGCGGCGCCTGCGCATGGCGGGCCTGGCCGAGAACGGCAGCTTCACCTTTCCGGTGGGGCGCGAAGTGCTGGCCGACGCCACCGGCCTGACGCCGCGCCATCTGGGCCGCGTGCTGGCGGAGGTGCGCGGCAGCGACATCCTGACGCTGGAGCGCGGCCGGGTTCATATCCACGACCCGGCCCGGTTGCTCACCGAAATCGACTGCCGCGACGTCTACCTGCAGATCACACCGATCGCCGAGAGCCTGCGGGAGGTTCTTCGCCAGCCCCGGCCGTGACCGCCGCGTCACCTTCCGGCGAGGCGTACCCGCAGGTGCCGCAGGTCACCAGATGCCAGGTGCCGGGGAACAGGTCGGCGAACAACTCGGCCGAGACCGTGACGTCGGACGCGGGCAGACAGGAGCGGCACAGGATGGCGCCGTCGATCGAACGCCTGAACATCTCTCTCATCGTGTGCTCCATGATGGCCCGGCACGGATGCCGAAAACCGCACCACCAGGAATAGCACGACTGCGGGAAAAGGCTCGCTGACATATGTCCCGCGCCGGGAAAAGCGAGCCGCGCGACATATGTCCTCGCACGTCCTGCGGGGTGCGCGGATACTGCCCCTAGTCGTAGGTTCTTTAAAGAATGCTGCACAATAAGGCCTGAACCCGGACCCTTAATGCCCGACCAATCCCTGCCGTTTGCTCCGGTTGCGCCCGCCCCGGAGACCCGCCCCTGATGCCGACCCCCGAGTTCCTGCTACGGAAACTCAACACGGCGCTCGAGCTGCCGCGCGGTGACCGCGAGACGTTGTTGCGCCTGCTCGGCAGTGCGACACACGTGCGCAGTGGTGCGCTTCTCGCGCGCGAGGGCGAACCGCTGGCCGGCGGCTTCGTAGTCGGCTCGGGCTGGGCGGTGCGCGAGCGCCTGCTCAGCGACGGCCGCCGGCAGGTCATCAACTTCATGTTGCCGGGCGACCTGTCGCACGCCGGCCCCTTCGTCGGCGCCACGGCCGACCATACAGTGACGGCGCTGACCGACATGACGGTGCTGCGCTTCGCCCCGGCCGCCTGGGCCGCCGCCGTGCGCGACAGCGGCACGCTGTCGGCCGCCCTGTGGTGGCTGGCGGCGCACGAGGAGGCGCTGCTGAAGGAACACGTCGTCGCCCTCGGCCGGCGGGCGGCCAAGGAACGCATCCTCTATCTGGTGTGGGAGGTATGGCGCCGCCTGACGCTGGTCGGCCTCGCCACCAACGGCACCTTCGACTTCCCCGTCGGCTACGAGACCCTGGCCGACGCCAGCGGCATGACGCCGCGCCACCTCGGCCGCGTGCTCAACGGCCTGCACGAGGACGGCATCATCCGCTTCAAGGCGGGCATCCTGACCATCCTGGACCACGACCGCCTGCGCGACGCCTGCGACTGCCGCGACGAGCACCTGCGCATCGTGCCCATCCCCGAAGCCGCCCGCCGCGCCTTCGAAACCGCCGGCAGCGCCGACGCCACGTCGGCCCCGGCGGCGGCGGCCGCGCCGCGCATGCGGGAACCCTGACGCCATGACGAAAGGGGCGGCCCGCGAGCCGCCCCTTCCCTCTCTTACTCCGCCGCCTGCGGCGCGTCCTCGTTCAGCGTCAGCAGCGAGGCGTTGCCGCCCGCCGCCGTCATGTCGACGGTCAGCGTGCGCTCGGCCGCGAAGCGGTGCAGGTAGTGCGGCCCGAAGGCCTCGGCGACCAGCGGCACGATGGGTCCGCGACGGCCGGCGAGCGCCACGGCGAGGCGGCGCTGCACGTCCTCCGGCCCGGCCCAGGCAAGTACCTCCACCCGCTCGTCGGCGCATAGCGCGTCGGGGTCGGAGCCTTCCACCAGCGCCAGCACACCCTCCGGCACGCCGGCGGCGCGGAAGGCGGCCACCACCCGCTCCAGGGCGGCGGCGAGGGAGGCGTCGGGCGCCACAACCACCGGACAGCCGGCGGCCAGCGCCGCGGCGACGGGCGCCACGGCGGCGGCGAGTGTCGCGCCCGGCCCACCGGCAGCGGCGACGAGGCCGCGGCCGTGCAGTTGCAGCTCGTTGTGCTCGCCCGTCGGCCCCGGCAGGGTCATCGGCTTGGCAAACTCCGCCCGTGCCTGGGCGGCGAGCAGCCGCAGCATCTCCACCGCCGCCACCGCCTCGCCGGCGGCCTCGGCCATGGGACGGCCGGTGTCGCGGGCCACCATGCCGGCGAGCAGGGCCGCGTCGCGCATCAGGCGCTCGGCCGCGTCCTCCAGCAGCACCGCCCGCTTGGCGCCGCCCTGGCGGTCCCAGGCCAGCGCGGCGGCCCGGGCGGCGTCGAGCGCCCCGTGCAGCCCGGCATGCGAGCCCTGCACCTTGGGCAAGTCGCCCGGCAGCAGCTTGGCGGCGTTCATCTCGACCGCCCGCACGGCCTCCGGCTGGCCGTCGGCCAGCGGGGTGACGCGCGGTTCGGCGAAGCGGGCGATGTAGTGCGGCCCGCCGGCCTTGGGGCCGGTGCCCGAGACACCCTCGCCGCCGAACGGCTGCACGCCGACCACGGCGCCGATCATGTTGCGGTTGACGTAGGTATTGCCGATCCGCGACTGCGCCTGGATGGCGCGCGCCTTGCGGTCGATGCGGGTGTGGATGCCCATGGTCAGGCCGAAGCGGGTGCCGCGCACCGCCGCCACCACCTTGTCGAGGTCGGCGGCCTTGTAGCGCACCACGTGCAGCACCGGCCCGAAGACTTCGCGCTCCAGCACGCCGATGTCGGCGATCTCGTAGGCGGCGGGGGCGAAGAAGGTGCCGTCGCGGCAGCCCTCCGGCACCGCCACCCGGTGGACGAGGCGCGCCTCGCGGTCCATGCGGTCGGCATGGGCCTGCAGGCCGGCGCGCGCGTCCTCGTCGATGACGGGGCCGACGTCGGTGGACAGCAGCGACGGGTCGCCGACCGTCAGTTCGGCCATGGCGCCCTTCAGCATGGCGATCATGCCGTCGGCGACGTCCTCCTGCACGTACATCACCCGCAGCGCCGAGCAGCGCTGGCCGGCCGACCCGAAGGCGGAGACGATGGCGTCGCGGATCACCTGCTCGGGCAGCGCCGAGCTGTCGACGATCATGGCGTTCTGGCCGCCCGTCTCGGCGATGAGCGGCGCCGTGCCACCGGCCCGCTCGGCGAGCGTGCGGCTGATGATGTGGGCGACCTCCACCGAGCCGGTGAAGGCGACGCCCGCGACGCGCGGGTCCTTCACCAGCGTCGCGCCGACGGTTTCGCCGCGGCCCGGCAGCAGGGCGAGCACGTCGCCGGGCACGCCGGCCTCGTGGAACAGCGCCACGGCGGCGGCGGCGATGAGGCTGGTCTGTTCCGCCGGCTTGGCGAGCACGGCGTTGCCGGCGGCCAGCGCCGCCGTCACCTGCCCGGTGAAGATGGCGAGCGGGAAGTTCCACGGGCTGATGCAGACGAACAGGCCGCGACCGCGCATCTCGACCCGCGCCGCCTTGCCGTCCAGGCTCGGCATCTCGACCGCGTGGCCGAAGGTCTCGCGGCAGCGGCGGGCGTAGTAGCGCAGGAAGTCCACCGCCTCGCGCACCTCGGCGACGGCGTCGTTGATGGTCTTGCCGGCCTCGCGCACGCAGATGGCCATGAGGGCCGGCATGCGCTCTTCCATCAGGTCGGCCACCTTTTCGAAGCAGCGGGCGCGCTGGTCGGGGTCGGTGGCGTCCCAGGCCTGCCACGCCGCTTCGGCGCGGGCGAGCGCGTCCTGCACGTCGTCGGCCGTCGCCTCGGTGACGTGGCCGACGGTGCGGCGGCGGTCCGCCGGATCGGTGACCGGCACGCCGTTGCCGGCGCGCAGCGCGCCGCCGACGATCGGGCCGGCCTTCCAGGTGCCGCAGCCGGCTTCGTCCATTGCGTGGGCGACCGGGGCGAGGCGGGTGAAGTCCGACAGGTCGATGCCCTTGGAGTTGGGCCGCCCGTCCGGGTAGAGCCCGCGCGGCTGCGGGATGTGCGGATGGCGCTTGGGGCTGAGGCCGCTCAGGCGCTCCACCGGGTCGGCGATGATCGCCTCGATGGGCGTGCGGTCGTCCACCAGCCGGTTGACGAAGCTGGTGTTGGCGCCGTTCTCCAGCAGCCGGCGCACGAGGTAGCTCAGCAGTTCCGCATGGCCGCCGACGGGCGCGTAGATGCGGCAGGGCTTGCCGCGCTTGTTGTGGCCGACGACCTCGTCGTACAGCTCCTCGCCCATGCCGTGCAGGCGCTGGAACTCGAACTCCTTGTCGCCGCCGATCTCGAGGATGGTCGCCACCGTGTGGGCGTTGTGGGTGGCGAACTGCGGGAAGAACAGGTCGGTGCGGTCGAGCAGCTTCTTGGCGCAGGCGATGTAGCTGACGTCGGTGGTCACCTTGCGGGTCCACACCGGATAGCCTTCCAGGCCCAGTTCCTGGCTGCGCTTGATTTCCGTATCCCAGTAGGCGCCCTTCACCAGCCGCACGTTCATGCGGCGGCCGACGCGCTCCACCATGCCGGCGAGCACGTCGACGACGGCGCGGGCGCGCTTCTGGTAGGCCTGCACGGCGAGGCCGAAGCCGTTCCAGCCGGCCAGCGACGGGTCGCCGTAGACCTTCTCGATCAGCTCCAGCGACAGTTCCAGGCGCTCGGATTCCTCGGCGTCGACGCAGAAGCCGATGTCGTGGCCCTTGGCCTGGCGGGCGAGCTGCAGCAGGCGGTCGGCCAGCACGTCGAGCATCTCGGCGCGGCGGCCGGGCTCGTAGCGCGGGTGCAGGGCCGACAGCTTGACCGAGATGCCGTTGCCGGCGACGACGCCCTTGCCGCGGGCGTCCTTGCCGATGGCGTCGATGGCCATCTGGTAGGCGCGGAAGTACTTGGCGGCGTCCTCTTCGGTGCGGGCAGCCTCGCCCAGCATGTCGAAGGAGTAGCGGTAGCCCTTCTTCTCCATCTCCTTGCCGCGCTCCATCGCTTCCTCGATGGTGCGGCCGAGCACGAACTGGCGGCCCATGACGCGCATGGCCTGGCGCAGCGCCTGACGGATCACCGGCTCGCCCAGGCGCGACACCATGCGGCGCAGCGTGCCCTGCGGCGCGTCCTCCGGCAGGTCGGCGGGGCCGAGGATGCGGCCGGTCATCATCAGGCCGAGGGTGGAGGCGTTGACGAAGATGGAGCGCGACGACCCGAGGTGCTTCTCCCACTCGGTGCCGGCGATCTTGTCGTGGATGAGGCGGTCGGCGGTCTCCGGATCCGGCACGCGCAGCAGCGCCTCGGCGAGGCACATGAGCACGAGGCCCTCTTCCGTCGACAGGTCGTACTCGCTCATGAAGGCGTCGATGCCCGAACGCAGGGTGCGGTTGGCGCGCACCGCCTCGACCAGGGCATAGGCCGTGCCGCCGATGCGCTGGCGGGCGTCGGGGGCGATCTGCGCGTCGGCCAGCAGCGTCTCGACCAGGGTGTCCTCGTCGGCGCGGTAGGTGGCCTGCAGGTGATCGCGCCAGGCGGGGGCCGGCGGGGCATCGTCGCGGAAGATCATGGGCGCGGACTCCAACGGAAGCGGCGGTTGTCGAGCGGTCGCATGGCAGCCATGCGTGTCTCACCTGCGGCAAAGAGTACCCGGAACGCGGCAGACGATCTTGCTTAGTTTGGCCGTCACGGCAGCACGGCGTGCTGGTTGATGGCGGCCGGATCAGCCGAATCGTCTGCCGACGGCCGATGATGCAGACTATTCGATCATATCCAAAGAGACCGTCGGTCGAAGCGGTCCCTCAGACAGAGGTAAGGCCGCGACCGGGAGCGGAAAACCCCGGCCGCGGCCTTGGCCGTCCTCACTTGGCGCGGTCGAACTCGGCGCGGACGCGGGCGAACTCCTCCCGCACCTCCGGCGTCGCCGGACCGGCGAACAGGCTGACGCCCACCGCCGTCAGGCCGCACAGCAGGAAGCCGGGCAGGATTTCGTAGATGTCGAACAGGCCGCCCGACAGCTCCGCCCAGACCACCACCGTCACCGCACCGACGACGATGCCGGCCAGCGCGCCGTTGCGCGACAGGCGCTCCCACGTCAGCGACAGCAGGACGATGGGCCCGAAGGCCGCTCCGAACCCGGCCCAGGCGTAGGACACCAGGTCGAGCACCGAGCGCTCGGGGTCGGACGCCATCCAGATCGCCAGCAGCGCGATGCCGAGCACGGCCAGACGGCCGACCCACACCAGTTCCTTCTCGCCGGCGTCGCGGCGGAACAGCTGCTTGTAGAAGTCCTCGGTGATGGCCGACGACGACACCAGCAGCTGACTGTCTATGGTCGACATGACGGCGGCCAGGATGGCGGCCAGCAGGATGCCGGAAATCACCGGGTGGAACAGCACGTCGGACAGGATGATGAACACCTGCTCGGCGTCGCCCACGGCACCGCGCGACAGGTAGGCGACACCGACGAAGCCGGTGAAGATGGCGCCATAGAGCGACAGCACCATCCAGCCCATGCCGATGACGCGCGCCTTCGGCACGTCGGCGGCGGAGCGGATCGCCATGAAGCGCGCCAGGATGTGCGGCTGGCCGAAGTAGCCGAGGCCCCAGGCCATGAGCGAGATGATGCCGAGCGTCGTCATCTCGTGGAAGGCGTCCAGGTAGCCGGGGTCGAAGGCCGCTGCCTCGCGCGTCACCTCGCTCCAGCCGCCGACCTCGATGATGGTGACGATGGGCACGGCGATGAGCGCCAGGAACATGAGGATGCCCTGCACGAAGTCGGTCCACGACACCGCCAGGAAGCCGCCGAGGAAGGTGTAGGAGATGATGACGATGGCGCCGACCCACAGGGCCGAGGTGTAGCTCATGTCGAAGCTCGCCTCGAACAGCTTGGCACCGGCCACCATGCCCGAGCTGGTATAGAAGGTGAAGAACACCAGGATCACCAGCGCCGAGATCACCCGCAGCAGGCGCGACGTGTCGCGGAAGCGGTTCTCCAGGAAGTCGGGCAGCGTCAGGCTGTCGGCGGCGACCTCGGTGTAGATGCGCAGGCGCCCGGCCACGTACCACCAGTTCAGGAAGGCGCCGACGGTCAGGCCGACGGCGATCCAGATCTGGTTCATGCCGGCGGCGAACACCGCCCCCGGCAGGCCGAGCAGCAGCCATCCGCTCATGTCCGACGCGCCGGCCGACAGGGCCGCGACACCGGGGCCGAGGCGGCGGCCACCGAGGATGTAGTCGGACAGGTTGGACGTCATCCGGTAGGCGAAGACGCCGATGGCGAGCATGCCGACGAGATAGATGACGAACGTGACGAGGGTCGTGCTGGTCACCGGCCGCCCTCCTTGCGCGCATGCCGCAGCCACGAGGCCACGGAGATGATCACCACGAGCGGCATCGGAATGAAGAGCCACAGCCACGTGGCCGTCGTCAGTCCGGTTTCCATCGGTCTCCCTTTCGCTTGCTGTCGAAGGCGGCGGGCGCGGCGGCCCGGCGGCGCACCACCTGCGCGATGCGCATGGCAGCCATGCCCGCGCCAGTGGGCGTCAGGTTAACAAAAACATAACCGAGGATTTCGCTTTGTTCGGGGCGATGCATGGCGGATCATCCTGCTAAAGCCGCCGAAATGGGCGGATCCTTCTGAAAGACCCGCCGATGAGTAGAGAAATCGATCACATCGACCGCAAGATCCTGCGCGAGCTGCAGGCCGACGGTCGCCTGTCCAATGCCGAACTGTCGCGCCGCGTCGCCCTGTCACCGACGCCGTGCCTGGAGCGGGTGCGCCGGCTGGAGCGCGAGGGCTACATCCAGGGCTACCGCGCCCAGCTCGACCCCCACAAGCTGGGGCGGTCGGTGGTGTGCTTCATCGAGGTGGCCCTGGACAGGACGACGCCCGACGTGTTCGACCGGTTCCGCGACGCCGTGCTCGACATGCCCGAGGTAATGGAATGCCACATGATCACCGGCGGCCTCGACTACCTGCTGAAGGTGCGGCTCGCCGACATGGGCGAATACCGCCGCTTCCTGGGTGACAGCCTGGTCACCCTGCCGGGCGTGAAGGCCACCCACACCTACGTGGTGATGGAGGAGGTGAAGACCGACAACGTGATCCCGGTGGAGGACGCCATGCCGGGGCGGCGGTGAGGGGGGTTTTGCGGCGCGGCTCAGGCCCTCGCGGTTGAGAAAGCCCATGGTTTGGGCATGGCCGGCCGTCCACGCCCCCTGACGGCGGTTGTGAAGGACGCAGCCCGACGGCTGCCGGATGTGCAGCCGTGGATGGCCGGGTCAAGCCCGGCCATGACATTTTCTATTTTATCACAAGTAGTTATGTCATGGCCGGCCTCCGAGCCGGCCATCCACGGCTCCCCTGGCGGCGGCCATGGAAGACGCAGCCCAGCGGTCGCCGTAAGTGCCGTCGTGGATGGCGGCGCCCCCCACCACGCCACACGGCCCGGCAAACGAAAACGGGGCGCCTCTCGCGAGGCGCCCCGTCGTCTTGGTCAGGCTGAAGGGCCCGAGGCGGCTTACGCCGCGCTCATGCCGCCGCCGCGGCGCTGGCCGCCGCCGCCGCCGCCGAACTTGCGGCCCTTGCCACCCTGCTTGGCGCCATGGGGCGCCGGGCGGCGGTCGTGGCGGTCGGCGCGCTGCTCGTTGGCAGCGGCGTGCGGCGCGCGACCGGCACCGCCCTGCGGACGCTGGCCCTGACCACCCGGACGCTGACCCTGGGCACCCTGCGGGCGCTGGCCCTGGCCGCCCTGCGGACGACCCTGACCCTGCTGCTGGCGGGCCGGCGGCTTGGGCGGACGGGTGCGCAGCGCCGCCACTTCGGGGGCGTGCCACTCGTGCGTCTCGTCGGCTTCCACCGGCTGGCGGATGGCGCGCTCGATGTCGCGCAGGTAGAACAGCTCGTCGGTGTCGCAGAACGAGAAGGCCATGCCCTCGGCGCCGGCGCGCGCGGTACGGCCGATGCGGTGGACGTAGCTTTCCGGCTCGTTCGGCAGCTCGTAGTTGATGACGTGCGTCAGGCCGTCGATGTCGATGCCGCGGGCGGCGATGTCGGTCGCCACCAGCGCCTTCACACGGCCGTTCTTGAAGTCCTTCAGCGCCGCCTGGCGGGCGTTCTGCGACTTGTTGCCGTGGATGGCGGCGGCGTTGACGCCGTCCAGCTCCAGCTGGCGGACCAGGCGGTCGGCGCCGTGCTTGGTGCGGGTGAAGACCAGCACGCGCTCGATGCCGTGGGTATCCATCAGGTGCGTCAGCAGCGGGCGCTTGTCGTCGCGGCGGACGAACATGACGCGCTGCTCGATGCGCTCGGCGGTGGTCGCCGGCGGGGTGACTTCCACCTTCACCGGGTCACGCAGCAGGCCGTCGGCCAGCTCGCGCACGCCGCTCGGCATGGTGGCCGAGAACAGCAGAGTCGACCGATCGGTCGGGAGGCGTTCGACCACCTTCCGCACATCGCGCACGAAGCCCATGTCGAGCATGCGGTCGGCTTCGTCGAGGATGAAGCATTCCACCGAGTCGAAGCGCACGTAGCCCTGGTTCATCAGGTCGATCAGGCGGCCCGGGGTGGCGACCAGAAGGTCGACGCCGCCGGCCAGCGCGCGGATCTGCGGGTTCATGCCGACGCCGCCGAAGATGCAGGCGGCGCGGAACTTCATGTAGCGGCCGTAGGCCTTGAGGCTGTCGTTGATCTGCACCGCCAGCTCGCGCGTCGGCGTCAGGATCAGCGCGCGGCAGCCCTTGGGGCCGGCGCGACGGTTGCTGGCGGCGAGGCGCTGCAGCAGGGGCAGGGAGAAGGCCGCCGTCTTGCCGGTGCCGGTCTGGGCGATGCCCAGGACGTCGCGGCCCTGCAGGAGGAGCGGAATGGCCTGGGCCTGGATCGGAGTCGGCGTTTCATAGCCGTCGTCGGCGAGCGCCTTCAGCAGGGGCTCGGCGAGGCCCAGGTCGGTAAACTTCGTCATATGTGAGAGAGTCTTTCGAAAGATGGGGCGGCGCGCCGCACCAGGAGGGTGCGCACGGGAGCCGGCCGCGTTTGGGCGACCGTCTCGACCTGTGTCGATGCAGCCGCGAAGGCCCCCATTTAGTCCGCCGGGGCCAGAATGTCAAAGGGTAAAGGAAAACGCCCCGGCGGAAAGCTCTCCGCCGGGGCGTCCCCGCAGTCACGAAAACCGGATCAGTGCGACGAGGCGGACTCGGCGCCGAGGCCGGTCTGGCTGCGCACGTACTGCGCCGGGAAGCGGCCCTTTTCCTCTTCCGCCCGCTTGCTGCGGTCGGTGACGGAGAAGAACCAGATGGCGAAGAAGGCCGTCGGGATCGAGAAGATCGCCGGGTGCTCGTAGGGGAACACGGCGGTCTGGAAGCCGAGGATCTTCACCCAGATGGTCGGACCGAGGACCACCAGCGTCAGCGCCGTCGCCAGGCCGATGAAGCCGCCGATCAGCGCGCCGCGGGTGGTGGTGCCCTTCCACATCATGGACAGGATCAGCACCGGGAAGTTGGCGCTGCCGGCGATGGCGAAGGCCAGGCCCACCATGAAGGCGATGTTCTGGTTCTCGAAGGCGATGCCGAGGCCGACCGCCAGCACGCCCATGGCGAGCGTGGCGATCTTGGACACGCGCATTTCGGTGCGCTCGTCCGCCTGGCCCTTCTTGAACACCGAGGCATAGAGGTCGTGCGACACCGCCGAGGCTCCGGCGAGGGCGAGGCCCGCCACCACCGCGAGGATGGTCGCGAAGGCCACCGCCGAGATGAAGCCGAGGAACAGGTCGCCGCCCACCGCCTTGGCGAGGTGCATGACCGCCATGTTGCTGCCGCCGAGCAGCTTGCCGTCGGCGCCGAGGAACTCGGGGTTCTTCGACACGATGACGATGGCGGCGAGGCCGAGGACGCCGACCACCATGAAGAAATAGCCGATGAAGCCGGTGGCGTAGACCACGGACTTGCGGGCTTCCTTGGCGTCGGAGACGGTGAAGAAGCGCATCAGGATGTGCGGCAGACCGGCCGTGCCGAACATCAGCGCCATGCCGAGCGACACCGCCGACACCGGGTCGGCGAGGAAGCTGCCCGGGCCCATGAGGGCCTGGCCGAGCTTGTGCATCTCGACCGCCTGTTGGGCCATGGTGTTGAGGTTGAAGCCGAACTGCGACAGCGCCATCAGCGCCATGAACGAGCCGGCCGACAGCAGCATCACGGCCTTGATGATCTGCACCCAGGTGGTGGCGATCATGCCGCCGAAGGTGACGTAGGCGATCATCAGCACGCCGACCAGCGCCACCGCCCACTCGTACTCCAGGCCGAACAGCAGCTGGATGAGCTTGCCGGCGCCGACCATCTGGGCGATCAGGTAGAGCGCCACGACGGACAGCGACCCGCAGGCCGACAGGGTGCGGATCTCGGTGCGGCCGAGGCGATAGGCGGTGATGTCGGCGAAGGTGAACTTGCCGAGGTTGCGCAGGCGCTCCGCCATCAGGAACAGGATGATCGGCCAGCCGACCAGGAAGCTGATGGAATAGACGAAGCCGTCGTAGCCGACGGTGAACACCATGCCGGTCAGGCCGAGCAGGGTCGCGGCCGACATGTAGTCGCCGGCGATGGCCAGGCCGTTCTGGAAGCCGGTGATGCCGCCGCCGGCGGTGTAGAAGTCCTTGGCGCTCTTCGTGCGGCGGGCGGCCCAGTAGGTGATGCCGAGCGTCACCGCGACGAAGATCAGGAACATGACGATGGCCGTCGGATTGACGGCCTGCTTCTCGACCTCGCCGCCGATGGCGCCGGCGGCCCACGCCGGCATCGCGGAAGCGAGGAACAGGGCGCCCGCCGCGGCGGCGGACGCGAAAGTGCGGGCGGTCATCGGTTCAGCTCCTCGAGCACTTCGCGGTTCAGCCGCTCGAACTCGCCGTTGGCGCGGGTGACGTAGGCCCAGGTCAGCAGGAACGACAGCACGATGATCCCGGCCCCGACGGGAATACCGACCGTCAGGGTCCAGCCTTCGCCGAGCGGCACGGCCAGCACCTGCGGATTGAAGGCGACCACCAGAATGTAGCCGTAGAACACGGCCAGGATGATCGCAGAGAGCGTCCAGGCGAACCGGCTGCGCTTGGCGACCAGTTCCTGGAACCGCGGATTCGCAAGGATCCGCTCGACAGACTCCTGTCCCATTTCTTGTTTTCCCCTCTCTCTAGACGGTGCGCCGCAAAATGGGATGTTGCAGCGCGGCATCTCATAGAGGGGAATGGGCGCAACATCCACAAAAAAACGCCGCATTCTGCGGACAGGATGTTGCAAAATAAGGGCTTTGAGAGCGATTCAAAACCAAACGCAAGTTTGGTTGAACTGCACCGCGGAAAGGAAGCGGCATTCTTGCGGCAGGTGCAGTACCATGAACCCGAATTGCGGGTGCGGTGTTCACTCCTTGGGACAGTGTGGAGAAGGCGATGCGGAGGGATCGACGCACGACGGTTCCGGCGCCCGGCAGCGGCAATCCCGCGGAGCGCGGCGCATGACGCCGCCGCCGCCCCTGCCCGCCACCGTGGCCGCCGCCCCCGACGCCGACTTCGGCGCGTCCACTCCCCCGCAGGCCGCCGCCGCGCGATCGAGCTTCTACTGGGGCATGAAGGTGCTGCCGCGGCCGCGGCGCGAGGCCATCTTCGCCGTCTACGCCTTCTGCCGCGAGGTCGACGACATCGCCGACGAGCCCGGCCGTTCGCGCGACGAGAAGCTGGCCGGCCTGGCCGAATGGCGCCGCCGCGTCGACGCCCTCTACGGCGGCCCGCCCGCCGCCCCCTATGCCCTGGAGCCCGCCCTGCGCGACGCCGTCGACCGCTTCGGCATGGCGCGGGAGGACTTCCTGGCGGTCATCGAGGGCATGGAGATGGATGCCCTGGGGCCGGTCCGCGCCCCCGACCTCGCCACCCTCGATCATTACTGCGACTGCGTCGCCGCCGCCGTCGGCCGGCTGGCGGTGCGCGCCTTCGGCTGCCCCGACGCCCCCGGCCGCGACCTGGCCGACCGCCTGGGCCGCGCCCTGCAGCTGACCAACATCCTGCGCGACCTGGGCGAGGACGCCGCCGACGGCCGCCTCTACCTGCCGCGCGAGACGCTGGTGCGCCACGGCATCACCGCCGAGGACCCGCAGGCGGTGCTGCGTCACCCCGCGCTGCCCGCCGTCTGCCGCGAGATCGCCGCCACCGCCGAAGCCCACTTCGCCGCCGCCGAGGCCGCCGCCGCCCGCTGCCCGCGCGCCACCGTCCGGCCGGCGCGCATCATGGCCGCCGTCTATCGCGGCACCCTCGACCGCCTGCGGGCGGAGGACTGGCGCGACCCGTCCCGCCGCGTACGCCTGTCGCGCGCCCGCAAGCTGTGGCTCGTGCTGCGCCACGGGGTGCTGTGACCATGCCGCGCCTGCCTCCGCCCCTCGCCCACTCCCTCCCGCCGCCGCCGCGCGGCTCGCGGCCGTGGCGGCGGCGATCGCGCCCGCCGGGCCCCATCCCCTCCGCCGCTCGACCAACCGGCGCCCGCGCCGCGACGCCATAAGAAGACTGAAGAAGAAGAGGGATTGGATGATGCATCCGCAGACCCTGCACCGGTCCACCTCGGACGCCGGCGTGACCCACGCCGCGCGGCTGTCCGCCGCCGAGGCGGCCGAGGCGTTGCTCGCCCGGCAGAAGCCCGACGGGCACTGGATCTTCGAGCTCGAGGCCGACTGCACCATTCCCGCCGAATACCTGCTGCTGCGCCACTACCTGGGCGAGGACGTCGACCCGGGGGTCGAAGCGCGCATGGCCGATTACCTGCGGGCCGGGCGCACCGCCGACGGCGGCTGGCCGCTGTTCCACGGCGGCGCCATGGACCTGTCGGCCAGCGTGAAGGGCTACTTCGCCCTGAAGGCCTGCGGCGATTCTCCCGACGCGCCGCACATGCGCGAGGCCTGCGCCGCCATCCACCGCGCCGGCGGGGCGGAGCGCGCCAACGTCTTCACCCGCATCCTGCTCGCCCTGTTCGGGCAGGTGCCGTGGAAGGCGGTGCCGACCATGCCGGTGGAGATCATGACCCTGCCCAAGTGGTCGCCCTTCCACCTGGACCGCGTCAGCTACTGGTCGCGCACCGTCATCGTGCCGCTGCTGGTCCTCATGGCGCTGAAGCCGCAGGCCCGCAATCCGCGCGGCATCGCCGTGGCGGAGCTGTTCCGCACGCCCCCGGACCGCGTCGCCGACTGGCACCACCACCCGGAGCAGGCGGCCTGGACGCGCTTCTTCAAGCTGCTCGACGCCGCCGTGCGCCGCGCCGAGCCCCTGCTGCCCGCCGACAACCGCCGCCGCGCCATCGCCAAGGCGGTGGGCTGGGTGGAGGAACGGCTCAATGGCGAGGACGGGCTCGGCGGCATCTATCCGGCCATGGCCAATGCCGTGATGATGTACGACGCCCTCGGCTATGCCCGCGAGCACCCGAGCTTCCTGATCGCCCGCCGCTCCATCGAGAAGCTGGTGGTGGACCGGCCGGGCGCCACCTACGTGCAGCCCTGCCTGTCGCCGGTGTGGGATACGGCGCTGACCGTCCACGCCCTGCTGGAGACCAACACGCCGGCCGCCCGCGACGCCGCCCTGCGTGGCCTCGACTGGCTGAAAGACCGCCAGATCCTCGACGTGGTGGGCGACTGGGCGGTCAAGCGGCCGAAGGCGAAGCCCGGCGGCTGGGCCTTCCAGTACGAGAACCCGCACTACCCCGACGTCGACGACACCGCCGTCGTGGTCATGGCCATGCACCGCGCCGATCCCATCCGCTACGCCGGCAGCATCGAGCGGGCAGTGCACTGGATCCGCGGCATGCAGAGCGACAACGGCGGCTGGGGCGCCTTCGACGCCGACAACACCGCCCACTACCTCAACTACATCCCCTTCGCCGACCATGGCGCGCTGCTCGACCCGCCGACCGCCGACGTCTCGGCGCGCTGTGTCGGCATGCTGGCGCAGCTCGGCACCGGCGCCGGCGATCCGGTGCTGACCGGCGGCCTGCGCTACCTGACCAAGGAGCAGGAGCCGGACGGCTCGTGGTTCGGCCGCTGGGGCACCAACTACATTTACGGCACCTGGTCGGTGCTGATGGCCTACAACGCCCTCGGCCGCCGCGCCGACGATCCCGCCGTGGCGCGCGCCGCCCAGTGGCTGAAGAACCGCCAGAACGCCGATGGCGGCTGGGGCGAGAGCGGCGCCAGCTATTGGCGGGAGCACCGCGATGCCCGCTGCGCCTTCTCCACCGCCAGCCAGACGGCCTGGGCGCTGCTCGGACTCATGGCGGCGGGCCAGGTGGACGATCCGGCGGTGGCGCGCGGCGTCGCCTACCTGACCGAAGCGCAGGGCAAGGACGGCCTGTGGCCGGAGGATCCCTATACGGCCGTCGGCTTCCCGCGCGTGTTCTACTTGCGCTACCACGGCTATGCGTCGTTCTTCCCGCTCATGGCGCTGGCGCGCTACCGGGCGCTCAAGGAGGGCAATGCGGGGGTGTCGCCTTGGGGGCTGTAGAAGGGATCGGAGTCGTCACCGGCCTGCAGTCGGAGGCCGCCATCGTCCGCCGCCTCGGCCACCGGGTCGCCTGCTCGGGTGCCAACCTGGGGCGGGCGGAGGATCTGGCCGAGGAACTGATCGAGGAACAGGGCGTCATCGCCCTGGTCAGCTTCGGGCTGGCCGGCGGGCTCGCGCCCGGCATGGCGCCGGGCACCCTGCTGGTGCCCTCGGCGGTGATGGGCGAGGACGACGGGTTCGCCCTGCCCACCGACGCCCTGTGGCGCACCAACCTGCTGCGCGCCCTGCCCGACGCCCTGACAGGCGCCATCCTCGGCCTCGACCGGGTGGTGCCCGGCGTGGCGGAGAAGCGTGACCTGTTCGAGCAGACGGCCGCCGTCGCGGTGGATACGGAAAGCCTGGGCGTGGCGGAAGCCGCAGCGCGGCGCGGCCTGCCCTTCGTCGCCTTGCGCGCCGTATGCGACCCGTGGGACATGAGCCTGCCGCAGGCCGCCCTGGTGGGCGTCACGCCGACCGGCCACGTCGCTGTCGGCCGGGTGCTGGCGGCGGTGCTGCGGCACCCGGCGGAGGCGGCGGGCCTCGCCCGCACCGCCCGCGCCAGCCGCATCGCCCATGCCGCCCTATTCCGCGGCGCTGCGGCCCTCGCCGCCACCCTGCCGTAGACGCTCCATGGCGTCCTCGACGTGGGTGGAGAACACGTAGTCCGCCGGCCGCTGGCGGTCGAGCGGGATGTCCGGCGCGAAGGCGCCCTCCAGGTCCGGCCCCTTGCGGCTGACCGCCCAGGCCTTCAGCGGATGGGCGGCGGCGTCCATCACCGCCGTCGCCTCGAAGCCCGAATGGACCATGCAGTCGGCGCACTTCTCGTAGTTGCCGACGCCGTAGGCGTCCCAGTCGGTCTCCTCCATCAGCTCCTTGAACGACCGGGCATAGCCCTCGCCGAGCAGGTAGCACGGCCGCTGCCAGCCGAACACGTTGCGCGTCGGGTTGCCCCAGGGGGTGCAGCGGTAGGTCTGGTTGCCGGCCAGGAAATCGAGGAACAGCGACGACTGCGCGAACTCCCACTTGGACCCGCGCTGGCGGCCCAGGCGGAAGATGTCGCGGAACAGGGTCTTGGTGCGCGTGCGGTTGAGGAAGTGCGCCTGGTCCGGCGCCCGCTCGTAGGCGTAGCCCGGCGACACCGTGATGCCGTCGACGCCCATGGCCATGACGTCGTCGAAGAAGCGCGCCGTGCGCTCGGCCTCGGCGGTGTTGAACAGGGTGCAGTTGATGTTGACGCGGAAGCCCTTGTCCTTGGCGCGGCGGATGGCGGCCGTGGCGCGGTCATAGACACCCTTCTGGCAGACCGACTTGTCGTGGTCGTCCTGGTCGCCGTCCAGGTGGATGGACCAGGTGAAGAAGGGCGACGGCGCATAGTCGTCCATGCGCTTGTCGAGCAGCAGGGCGTTGGTGCAGAGGTAGACGTATTTCTTGCGCGCCATGATGCCGCGCACGATCTGCGGCATCTCCTTGTGCAGCAGCGGCTCGCCGCCGGCGATGGAGACCACGGGCGCGCCGCATTCGTCCACCGCACCCAGCGCATCCTCCACCGACAGGCGCTGGTTCAGGATGGCGTCGGGATAGTCGATCTTGCCGCAGCCGGCGCAGGCGAGGTTGCAGCGGAACAGCGGCTCCAGCATCAGCACCAGCGGGTACTTGTCGCGCCCGAGCAGGCGCTGCTTCGCCACGTAGGAGCCGACACGGGCAATCTGGCCGAGGGGTATCGCCACGTCTATCTCCCGCCCACGGGTTGCATCTGCGCCGCCGGGCGCACGTCTTCCAACTCGCGCGGCAGGCGGAAGCGCACCGTCTCCTCGACGCCGTCGAGCACCGACACCTCGATGGGCTCGATGGCCCGCAGGGCGGCGAGCACGCCGTCCACCAGCACCTCGGGCGCCGAGGCGCCAGCGGTGACGCCGACGCGAGCGCCGCCGGCGACCCACGCCGGGTCCAGCTCCGAGGCGTCGTTGATGAGGTAGGCGGCCCGCCCCATCTGCGTCGCGATCTCGCGCAGGCGGTTGGAGTTGCTGCTGTTCTTGGCACCGACCACGATCACCACGTCGGTCCGCCCGGCCAGTTCGCGCACCGCCCGCTGGCGGTTCTGGGTGGCATAGCAGATGTCCTTGGTGTCGAGCCCGGCGACCGCCGGAAAGCGCGCCCGCAGCGCCCGCACCACCACTTCGGTGTCATCCAGCGACAGGGTCGTCTGGGTGACGTAGGCCAGTTTCTCCGGGTCCGCCACCGTCAGGGCGGCGACGTCCTCCGGCGTCGAGATGACGTGCACGGTGCCGGGGATCTGGCCGACGGTGCCTTCCACTTCCGGATGGCCGGCATGGCCGATGAGCACCACCTCGCGCCCCTGCTCGGCGTAGCGGCGGCCCTCGTTGTGGACCTTGGAGACCAGCGGACAGGTGGCGTCGATGACCGGCAGGTCGCGGGACGCCGCCACCTCTTCCACCGACCGGGCGACGCCGTGGGCGGAGAAGATGGTCGGCATGCCGGCCGGAACTTCATCGAGATCCTCGACGAAGCGTACGCCCTTTGCCCGCAGCGACTCGACCACGTGCTTGTTGTGAACGATCTCGTGGCGCACATAGATGGGGGGACCGAACTTTTCCAGCGCCCGCTCGACAATGTCGATGGCGCGTTCCACGCCGGCACAGAACCCGCGGGGTTGAGCCAGTATGACCTGCATCGGCGCTCCTTCCGTCCGTCCTTCGATGGTTCCGCTCGCTTCGCCACCCGCAGGGCAACGCAGCCCGAGCGGCGGCCGTCCGTCCCGCTCCCGGCCGCGGATCCCCTCCGCCGGCACCCTGAAGACAACCCGTGGCGACCATCCGTGTTCCGCCGCGACCACCTCTCAGATGGGGGCGAAACCCGTGACCGGAAGCCCGACGATTCCGTGGCCGATACCATACCGCACTGCCGCGCCCTTGCGCAGACGGGATTTGCGCCTGCGAAACGGACACCGCGCCGGCGGAGCACCGCGATGCTGAGTCCGCTCCATGCCCTCGGCCTCGTGCTCGCCCTGTTCGCCATGGCCGCCGTGGTGGTGCAGACCATGGCCGCCCTGCTGCTCGCCCGGTTCCGCCGCCGGCCGTCGCGCGGCCTCGGCTGGGCGCCGCCGGTGACGGTGCTGCTGCCGCCGGGCGGCGGCGACCGCGGCGCGGCGCTGACGGCACTGGCGCGGCAGGATTATCCGGGACCGGTGCGGCTGGTGACGCCGGCGGGCGGCGATGCGCCGACGGCCGCGAGCGCCGGCGGGCTGGAGGTGGTGGCCGTGCCGGTGGCGGCGGCGGCCGACGGCGCCGCCCTGCTCGACGCCCTGGCGCGGCGGGCCGAAGGCGCGGTGCTGGTGGTGGCCGCTCCGGACATGGTGGTGCCGCGCGACTGGCTGAGCCGCATGGTGGCGCCGCTGCAATCGCGCTCCATCGCCCTGGTGGCCTGCGCCACCCGCTCCCGCGCCGCCGACGGCTCCCTGCCGGCGCGGCTGGCCGCCCTGACGGCCGACACGCGGCTCCTGCCGGCGACCATCATGGCCCCGCGCGCCGCGTGGCGGCGCGGCCTGGGGCGTGAGGCGATGGCCTTGCGCGCCGACGACCTCGCCAGTCTCGGCGGTTTCGCCGCCCTGCTCGCACCGGCTACGACGCCGGCCGAGGTGGTGCGCGAGCGGCTCGGCCTGCGCCCCTACCTCGCGACCACCCTGCCCGAGCGCCGCATCGACCGCGCGCCGCCGCCGCCGCTCGGTCCCGACCTGCCGTTCTGGCACGCGCTGCCGCTGGCGCTTGCGGTGACCCCGCTGCTGCCGCAGGTGGGGCTGGTGCTGACGGCGGCCGCCCTGCTCAGCCGCTGGCTGGTGGCGATTGCGGCGGGGGCGCGCGATTGGCCGCTGCTGCCCCTGCGCGACATGCTGGCGCCGCTGTCCTTCGTGCACCGGCCGGCCCGGCGGAGCGGCGCCGTGCCGCCCGCCGTACCGGCCGAGTGACCCGAAGCGACGCCTACAGCTTGACCATGACGTGGCGGACGACGGTGTAGTCCTCCAGCGCGTACATGCTCATGTCCTTGCCGTAGCCGCTGCTCTTCATGCCACCGTGGGGCATCTCGTTGCACAGCATGAAGTGGGTGTTGATCCAGGTGCAGCCGTATTGCAGGCGGGCGGCGGTCGCCATGGCGCGGCCGACGTCCTTGGTCCACACCGAGGAGGCGAGGCCGTACTCGCTGTCGTTGGCCCAGCCCACCGCCTCGTCCACGTCGGAGAAGCGGGTGACCGAGACGACCGGGCCGAAGACCTCGCGGCGGACGATCTCGTCGCTCTGCAGGGCGCCGGCGATGACCGTCGGGGCGTAGAAGTACCCGCCGCCGTCCATCTTGGCGCCGCCGGTCACCACTTCCATGTGGCTCTGCGCCTGGGCGCGTTCCACGAAGCTGGCGACGCGCGAGCGCTGGCGCTCCGAGATCAGCGGGCCGAGTTCCACCCCGGCCTCGTCCGGCCCGCCCACCTTGATGCCGGAAACGGCGGCCGACAGGTCGGCGACCAGCTTCTCGTAGACCTTGGGGCCGGCGTAGATGCGGCAGGCCGCCGTGCAGTCCTGGCCGGCGTTGTAGAAGCCGAAGGTGCGGATGCCCTCGACCACGGCGTCCAGATCGGCGTCGTCGAACACGATGACCGGCGCCTTGCCGCCCAGCTCCAGGTGGGTGCGCTTGAGCGTGCGGCTGGCCGCCTGGAGGATCTTCTGGCCCGTCGCGATGTCGCCGGTCAGCGACACCATGCGCACCTTGGGGTGTTCCACCAGCGGCGCCCCGACGCTCTCGCCGCGGCCGGTGACGACGTTGAGCACGCCGGCCGGGAACAGGTCGGCGGCCAGTTCGGCGAGGTAGAGGCTGGTGAGCGGCGTCTGTTCCGACGGCTTCAGCACCACCGTGTTGCCGGCCGCCAGCGGCGGGGCGATCTTCCACGCCGCCATCATCAGCGGGTAGTTCCACGGCGCGATGGAGCCGACGACGCCGAGCGGGTCGCGGCGGATCATGCTGGTGTGGCCCGGCAGGTACTCCTTGGCCGCCATGCCGCCCATGCAGCGGGCGGCACCGGCGAAGAAGCGGAAGCAGTCGACGATGGCCGGGATCTCGTCGTTGAGCGCCGCCGTGTAGGGCTTGCCGCAGTTGCGGCTTTCCAGGCGGGCGAGGGTCTCGGCGTTGGCCTCGATGCGGTCGGCCAGCTTGAGCAGCAGGCCGGCGCGCTCACCCGGCGTGGTGCGCGACCAGCCGTCGAAGGCACGGTCGGCGGCGGCGACGGCGGCCTCCAGCTGCTCGGCGGAGGCTTCCGGCACGGTGCAGAGAACCTCGCCCGTCGCCGGGTTCAGCACCTTTTCCTCGGCACCGGCGCCGGTCACGAAGGCGCCGTCGATGAACTGGCGGCTCGGCAGGGGGAAGGCGGGGGTGTTCATTCTGGGGATCCTCCCTTGGGGATGCTTATTTGCCGCCCGCGTCGGCGGTCGTTTCCGACCCGCGCGTCAGCCAGTAGGCGGTGAGAATGGGGATGAAGGTGACGGCGATGACGAACACCGCCACCACGTTGGTGACCGGGCGCTGGCGCGGCCGCACCAGTTCCGACAGCATCCAGATGGGCAGCGTGGTCTGCTGGCCGGCGGTGAAGGTGGTGACGATCACCTCGTCGAACGACAGGGCGAAGGCCAGCATGCCGCCCGCCAGCAGGGCCGTCGCCATGTTGGGCAGCACCACGTAGCGGAAGGTCTGGAAGCCGTCGGCACCGAGGTCCATGGACGCCTCGATGAGGCTGCCCGAGGTGCGGCGGAAGCGCGCCAGGGCGTTGTTGTAGACCACGACGATGCAGAAGGTGGCGTGGCCGACCACGATGGTCCAGAAGCTGAAGGGAATGTCGGCCAGTCCGTAGGCGGAGCGGAGCGCGATGCCGGTCACCACGCCCGGCAGGGCGATGGGCAGGATGACCAGCAGGCTCACCACCTCGCGCCCGAAGAAGCGGGCCCGGCTGATGGCGGCAGCGGCCAGCGTGCCGAGGATCATGGCCGTCAGCGTCGCCGTCAGCGCCACCTGCACCGACAGCCACAGGGCGTTCCACACGTCCTGGCGCTCCCACGCCACGGCGAACCACTTCAGCGTCAGGCCGGGCGGCGGGAAGACGTAGCTCTGGTCTTCGGTGGTGAAGGCATAGAGCACGATGAAGGCCATGGGCACGTGCAGGAACAGCACGGTGAAGGCGGCGGCGGCCTTCAGGCCCCAGCCGGCGCGCGGCCGGCCGTCGGCGGGCGGGCGGCGGTCAGAGCGCATCGAAGGCCCCCAGTCGCTTGGCGGCGGTCAGGTAGATCGCCATGATGACGATGGGCACCACCGAGAAGGCGGCGGCGAGCGGGATGTTGCCGGCGGTGCCCTGGTGCATGTAGACGGCCTGGCCGATGAACAGCCGCGAGGCGCCGATGACACCGGGGATGATGTAGTCGCCGAGCGTCAGCGAGAAGGTGAAGATCGACCCGGCGACCACGCCCGGAAAGGCCAGCGGCAGGATCACCTTGCGGAAGGTCAGGCCCGGCCGCGCACCCAGGTCGGACGAAGCGTCGAGCAGGTTCTTCGGTACCCGCTCCAGCGCCGCCTGGATCGGCAGGATCATGAACGGCAGCCAGATGTAGAGGAACACCAGGAACATGCCGAGGTAGCTCACCGACAGGCTCGGGCCGCCGATCACCGGCAGGCCGAGGATGCCGTCGAGCAGCCAGGTCGTGCCGGTGGCGCCGGCCGCCCAGCTGAGGATGCCCTCCTTGGCCAGGATCAGCTTCCAGGCATACAGGCGCACCAGATAGCTCGACCACAGCGGCAGCATGACGCCGAGGTAGAGCACCGCCTTCATGCGCGGCCCGGCATAGCGGGCCATGTAGTAGGCGAGCGGGAAGCCGATGAGGGCGGCGGCCACCGTCACCACCGCCGCCATGGTCACGGTGCGGACGATGATGTCGAAGTTGGCGAGGGTGAACAGCTCCGCCCAGGTCGCCAGGGTGAACTCGGGCACCACCATGCCGCTGAACGGGTCGATGGCGAAGAAGCTGTTGAGCAGGAGCGCGAACAGCGACCCCACGTAGACCACGCCGAGCCACAGCAGCGGCGGCAGCAGCAGGATCAGCAGGAACAGCCCGCGCCGCCCGTAGAGCCAGCCCGACAGCCGCCGCGACAGGCTCCGCGTCCGGGCGGGGCGCACCTGCGGCTCGGCCTGCCCGAGGGGGTGCGGCTGCGAACGCGCGGTCATGCCAGCACCTGCCAGGTCTCCGGCCCCCAGCTCAGGCGCACGCGGGTGCCGCTCGGCAGGGCCTGGCCGGCCGTCAGCACGTTGGGCGCGGTGACCATGAGGTGGGTCGCCTCGTCGCCCGCCAGCGCCACGCGGTAGCGGGTGGCGGCACCGAGGAAGGTGACCTCGGCGATGGTGGCGAGGGCGCCGGTGTCGGGCCCGGCGGCCGGCTCGTTGTCGGGGCGCAGGACGATCTTCTCCGGGCGGATGGACACCGGCCCCTCCACCCCGAACAACCGTTTGGTCACCGGCCCGCGCAGGATGTTGGAGGTGCCGACGAACTCGGCCACGAAGGCGGTCTGCGGCCGGTCGTAGACCTCGGCGGGGGTGCCGATCTGCTCGATGCGGCCCTGGTTGAACACGGCCAGGCGGTCGGACATGGACAGCGCCTCGGTCTGGTCGTGGGTGACGAAGACGAAGGTGATGCCCACCTGCCGCTGCAACTGCTTCAGCTCGGTCTGCATCTCCTCGCGCAGCTTGAGGTCGAGCGCGCCGAGCGGCTCATCGAGCAGCAGCACGCGCGGGTGGTTGATGAGGGCGCGGGCCAGCGCCACGCGCTGGCGCTGGCCGCCCGACAGCTGCACCGGGCGGCGATCGCCGTAGCCGCCGAGGCGCACCAGCTCCAGCATCTCCTCTGCCCGGCGGCGACGCTCGGCCTTGGCCACGCCGCGCACCATGAGGCCGTAGGCGACGTTGTCGGCGACGGTCATGTGCGGGAACAGGGCGTAGTCCTGGAACACCGTGTTCACGTCGCGCTCGAAGGGCGGCAGGCGGGTGTCGTCCTTGCCGTGGATGTAGACGTGGCCCGCCGTCGGGTACTGAAACCCGGCGATCATGCGCAGGCAGGTGGTCTTGCCCGAGCCGGAGGGGCCGAGGAGGGAGAAGAACTCACCCTCCGCGATCTCGAAACTGACGTCGTCGACCGCCTTGACCGGCCCGAAGGCGCAGGTCACCCGGTCGAAGCGGACTTCCGCGGCCATGGCGCGGTCCTCTTCTCTCAATGCGTAGGGTCTTGGGTACGGTGTGCGGTAGGCGGGGCTGCCCGGCCCGCCGCTCCCCTCGGGGAGTAAGGCGGGGTGTGGGTGAGGCGGCGGCGTGCCGGGCCCCCGGAGTGCCGGCGGCTCAGCGGCCGCCGAGCACCGCGATGTAATCGGTCACCCAGCGGTAGTAGGGGACGCAGGCCTCCTGCGTCTCGCACTTGGCGACCGGCGTGCGCCAGAAGTGGATCTGGTCGAACTTGTCGAAGCCGTTGGTGGTGCAGCCGTCGGGGCCGAGCAGCTCGTGGTCCTCGCAGGCGGCCGGCACCACCGGGTTGGCGCCGAACCAGGCGGCGACGTCGCCCTGCACCTTGGGCGACAGGCTGTGCTCCATCCACAGGTAGGCGCAAGTGGGGTGCGCCGCCTCGGCGTGCAGCATGGTGGTGTCGGCCCAGCCGGTGGCGCCTTCCTTGGGGATGACGCTGGCGACGGGCTGGCCCTTGGACTTCAGGATGTTGACCTGGAACGGCCACGAACCCGACGCGACCACGCCCTCGTTGGTGAAGTCGTCGATCTGCACGAAGGCGTCGTGCCAGTAGCGGTTCACCAGTTCGCGCTGCTGGCGCAGCAGATCGAGCGCCGCCTTGTACTGGTCTTCGGTCAGCTCGTAGGGGTCCTTGATGCCGAGGTCCGGCTTGGCACTCATCAGGTAGTTGGCGGCGTCGGCGATGTGGATGGGGCCGTCGAAGGCCTGGATGCGGCCCTTGTTGGACTGGCCGTCGGCCAGCGTCTGTTCCTCGAACACCACCTTCCAGCTGTCCGGCGCGGTGTCGCCGAAGGCCTTGGTGTTGTAGGCGAGCACGTTCGGCCCCCACTGGTAGGGCGTGCCGTAGTGCTTGCCGTCGACCGTGTGCCAGGGGGCGGACTTCAGGCGGTCGTCCAGGGTGTTCCACGACGGGATGAGGGCGGTGTTGATCTCCTGCACCCGCTTGCCGGCGATGAGCCGCAGGCTGGCGTCGCCCGAGGCGGTGACGAGGTCGAAGCCGCCCTCGTTCATGAGCGCCACCATCTCGTCGGAGGTGCCGGCGGTCTTGACGTTGACCTTGCAGCCGGTCGCCTTCTCGAAGCCGGTCACCCAGTCATAGGCGGCGTCGGTGTCGCCGCGCTCGATGTAGCCGGGCCAGGCGACGATGTCGAGCTGCCCCTCGGGCTGCCCCAGCGACTGAAGCGGCGCCGCGGTGGCGGCAGCCGTGGTGGCGGCGACGAAGGACGCGGCGACGGCGGCGGCGACCGTCCGGCGGGCGGCGGTGTGGGTCATGATGCTCTCCCTGTTGGACCTTATGGTTGTCCGACTTGGGAGAAAGGCTACTTGGGGGGCCGCCGTATGGAAAATATGAAAATCTCTGGCAGGGGCATGAGGAAAAACGATGGCCTGGTCGCAACATCATGCCCCGCGCCGGTGTCCCCGCGGTTGGCCGGAGCACGCCCAGCCATGACAAAATCCTCTACCTCGGAAGACCTCGCCACGGTCGGGCTGCGCGCGGCCGCATCCAGGCCCGCCGGAGCGGAGCGCAAGTCGCTGCCCCCGCCCCTATTCCCCGCCGAAGCCGCAGGCCGTCAGGGCGGCGCGCATGTGGGCCGGGACAGGGGCCTCGCAGGCTACCGGGTCGCGGGTCGGGTAGAGCGGCACGACCACGCCGCGGGCATGCAGGTGCAGGGCGTCGGCCGGGGCGTCGGCGGCGCCGTAGACCGGGTCGCCGACGATGGGGCAGCCGAGGTGGGCGCAGTGGACGCGGATCTGGTGCGTCCGCCCCGTCTTCGGCCGGCATTCGAGCCAGCTGCGGCGGCCATCGGCGGAGCGGCCGAGGAGGCGCCACTCGGTCACCGCCGGCTGGCCCTCGGCGGGGTCGACCACCATCTTCCAGCCGCGCTTGGGCGTCAGCTTGCGCAAGGGGGCGTCCACCGTGCCGGCTTCGGCCCCGCCCGTGGGCGCGCCTTCCACCACCGCCCAATAGATCTTTTCCACCCGCCCCTGCTGGAACAGCTTGCCGAGCTTGCGCAGCGCCTTGGAGTGCCGCCCGAGGATCAGGCAGCCCGAAGTGTCGCGGTCCAGCCGGTGCGCCAGGTTGGGCAGGCGCGGCAGGCCGAAGCGCAGGGCGTCGAAGTACATCTCCATGTTGTCGCCGCCGCCCGGCCCGGCATGCACCGGCACGCCCGCCGGCTTGTTCAGGATGAGCATGAGGCTGTCCTTGTAGAGGACGCGGGCGACGATCTCTTCGGGGGTCATGGCTCGGCGGCTGGTGGCGATGGGGTGCGGCACACATAGCGCGCGCAGGGCGCCCTGTCACGCGCAGCCGTCGGCGAGCAGCGCGTCGCGCAGGGCGGTGAGCTGGTCGCGCAGGGCCTCCAGCTCCGCCGGCGTGCGCTTGGAGGCGCAGAGGATCGACTCCTGCACCGTCCCGGCCCGCTGCCGCAGCGCCCGCCCCTCTTCGGTGAGGCCGATGCGCACCTGGCGTTCGTCGGCGGCGTCACGGCGACGGGTCACGAGGCCGGCGGCCTCCATGCGCTTGAGCAGCGGCGTCAGGGTACCGGAGTCCAGGTGCATCTGCACGCCGAGCTGTTTCACCGTGATGCCGTCCTCCTCCCACAGCGCCAGCAGCACCAGATACTGCGGATAGGTGAGCCCGAGCGGATCGAGCAGCGGCTTGTAGACGCGGTTGAGGGCGTGCGCCGCCGAATAGACGGCGAAGCAGAGCTGGCGGTCGATGGGCAGCGGCACGTCGGCCATGGCGGACTCGCGGGCTGGAGCGGCGGAACGGGACATCGTGCCCCGGAGATGGATCGCGCACAATGAAATCGCTCGTCCGGCATGCGCATGGCTGCCATGCGGTCTATTTCATTGCACACGATCAAATTGCCCGCCATTCTTCACTCCATGGACGGCGCCCCAGCCGTTCCCCTTCGACCGAAGACCTCAGGAGACCGTCATGGACATCAAGTACCGCACCACCGCCTCCGCCACCGGTGGCCGCGAGGGCCGCGCCGCGAGCGACGACAACCGCCTGTCCGTCACCCTGTCGACGCCGAAGGAGCTGGGCGGCGGCGGTGGCGAGGGCACCAACCCCGAGCAGCTGTTCGCCGCCGGCTACTCCGCCTGCTTCCTCGGCGCGCTCAAGTTCGTCGCCGGCAAGGAGAAGGTGAAGGTGCCCGAGGACGCCACCGTCACCGCCACTGTCGGCATCGGCCCGCGCGACGACGGCACCGGCTTCGGCATCGACGTCGACCTGACGATCGCCCTGCCGGGCATCGAGCACGCCGTCGCGGAAGACCTGGTGCAGAAGGCGCACGTGGTCTGCCCCTACAGCCACGCCACCCGCGGCAACATCGACGTCCGCCTGGCGGTCGCCTGAGCCCCGGCGCGGCAGCACGAGGCTTGCGGGCGACGATCCGGCGGGCGACACTGGCGGCCCGACCGCCCTCCCCCGCCCGGACCCCATGCTCCGCCGCCTCGTGCTCCTCGCCCTGATCCTGCTGCCGGTCCTGGCCCCGCCCGTGGCGGCGGCCGGGCCGGCGCAGCCGCGCGACGAACACCGCGCGCTGATGGATGCCGGCACCTGGCCGTTCACCGCGCTCGGCCGCCTCAACGCCGCCGGGCGCGGCTTCTGCACCGCCGTGCTGGTGGGGCCGAGCACGGCGCTCACCGCCGGGCACTGCCTGTTCAACCCGCGCAACGGCGCCCTGCGGCAGTTGTCCGACATCCACGTCGTCGCCGGCTTCCAGCGCGACACCTGGCTCGCCCACGCCCGCGCCAAGGCGGTGCGCACCGGCCTCAAGACCTTCCCCCGCAACCCCGACAGCAGCCTCGCGCCGCAGGACTGGGCGGTGATCGAGCTGGACGTGCCCATCGGCCGCACCGTCGGCTGGCTGGGCGTGCGGACGCTCGACGCCGCGCCCGATGCGCCGCTGTTCGAGGCCGGCTATCGCCACGACCGACCCTATGCCGTCTCCCTCGGCTCGGGCTGCAGCGTGCTGTCGCGCAACGCCGAACGCCTCATGCACGACTGCACGGTGCAGCAGGGCGGGTCCGGCTCGCCGCTGCTGCAATACGACGACGGGCGGTTCTGGGTGGTCGGCCTCAACGTCATGCAGGGCCGCATTCAGGACGGCCGCGCCGTCGCCATCGCCGCGCCCGCCGAGATCTTCGCCGCCGGTGCCCCGGGCCAGGCCCTGAGCAAGGCCGGCGTGAGCCTCGGCGCTCCCACCCCGCTGCCCGAGGCCGTCGGCACCGACACCGGCGCCTTCCGCTCCGTGCTCGCGTCCTGCCTGAAGGCCGACGCGCCCCTCGACACGCTGCTGCGCCGCCGCCTGCCGGCCGGCTGCATCCGCTGAGCTGAACCCACCCCGCCATGCGCATCACCGTCCGCTTCGACGACCGCGTCGGCATCGCCCAGGAAATCCTCGGCGTGCTGGCGCTGAAGGGCATCAACGTGGTGGCGGTGGAGGTGGACGTCCCCTTCGTCTACATCGACGCCCCCGCCCTGCCCACCGACGCCTTCCACGCCCTGCGCGACGACCTGGCGGCGGTGGCCGGCGTCACCCATGTGCGCACCACCGACCAGCTGCCCGGCATGCGCCGCCGCCTGCACCTGGAGGCGCTGCTGTCGGCCATGCCGGACCCGGTGCTGCTGCTCGACGGCGAGGGCGTGATCGTGGTCGGCAACGCCGCCGCCGCGGCCGCCGCCGGTACCGACGAGCGGGGGCTGGAAGGCCTCGCGCTCGACGTCTACCTGGCCGACGACGAGGACATGGCGCCGCCCCTGGTCGCCGCCGGCTTCCGCATGGCGCCGCGCGAGGTTTCCGTGCGCGGCGAGCCGTTCCTGCTCACCTGCACCCCGGCGCTGGACGCCGAGGGGCAGCCGGCGGGCGGCGTCGTCACCCTGCAGGCGCCCAACCGCGTCGGCGAGCAGATGCACGTGCTGCAGCACTTCCGCCCCGGCAGCTTCGAGGCCATCCTCGGCGCCTCGCCGGCCATCGCCGCCCTGCGCCGCCAGGGGGCGCGGGTGGCGGCGCTGGATGCGCCGCTGCTCATCCTCGGCGAGACGGGCACCGGCAAGGAACTGGTGGCGCTCGCCTGCCACGCCGGCAGCCCGCGCAAGGAGGCGCCCTTCCTCGCCCTCAACTGCGCCGCCGTGCCCGAAAGCCTGGCCGAGAGCGAACTGTTCGGCTATGCCCCCGGCGCCTTCTCCGGCGCCCAGAAGGGCGGCAAGCCGGGGCTGCTGGAACTGGCCGGCGGCGGCACCGTGTTCCTCGACGAGATCGGCGAGATGTCGCCCTACCTCCAGGCCAAGCTGCTGCGCTTCCTCAACGACGGCAGCTTCCGCCGTGTCGGCGGCGACCGCGAGCTGCGGGTGGACGTGCGCATCATCGGCGCGACGCACCGCGACCTCGCCGCCATGGTGCGCGACGGCAGCTTCCGCGAGGATCTGTTCTACCGCCTGAACGTGCTGCGCCTGGAGGTGCCGCCGCTCCGCAAGCGCGGCGACGACATCCTGACGCTCGCCCGCCACTTCATGGAAGAGGCCGCCGCCCGCGCCGGCCGCCCCTGCCCCGCCCTGTCGCCCGCCGCCCGCGCCGGCCTGCTGGCGAGCCCCTGGCCGGGCAATGTGCGGCAATTGCAGAACGTGGTGTTCCGCGCCGTCACCATGACCGAGAAGACAGTGCTGGAGCCCGCCGACCTGGAATTGGCCGACGAACTGGCCGGCGGCCAGGGCGCCGATCCCGGCACCGCCCTGCCGCCGCCCGGCCCCGGCCCGGCGTCGTGGGAGGACGCCCAGGCCGCCTTCGAGCGTGACTTGCTGACACGGCTCTACCCGCTGTTCCCCTCCAGCCGCAAGCTGGCGGCGCGGCTGTCCACCTCCCACACCATGATCGCCAACAAGCTGCGGCGCTATGGGATTCCGGAGAAACCGTAAACGATCGCGTACGGCGTAAACGTTTCGTTACAGAGCTTGGGAACCGCGGATTTCTGCGGCTTGATGGCTCGGCCGTAAACCTACGTGTACAGCCCCGCTCGCACGCCCACCTGAAATTGCCCCGTTTTCCGCCATTCCGGCATCTGGCCCGCCGCTTGCTCATGCAGCAGGCAGGACCACACCGGCCCGCCCGAGGCCGGAGACAACAGGGGCGCATCACCATGAAGATCGTCATTCTCGGCAGCGGCGTCGTCGGCGTCACCACCGCTTGGTTCCTCGCCCGCGACGGGCACGAGGTCACGGTGCTCGACCGCCAGCCGGCCCCGGCCATGGAGACCAGCTTCGCCAACGCCGGTGAGATCTCGCCGGGCTACGCGACGCCCTGGGCCGCGCCGGGCATCCCCATGAAGGCGATCAAGTGGATGTTCATGCGCCACGCCCCGCTGGTGCTGCACGCCCGCATGGACGCGGACATGTGGCGCTGGATGGGCATGATGCTGCGCAACTGCACCGCCGCCCGCTACGAAGTCAACAAGAGCCGCATGGTGCGCGTCGCCGAATACTCCCGCGACGTGCTGAAGTGGCTGCGCGGCGAGACCGGCATCACCTACGACGAGCGCACCCGCGGCACGCTGGAGGTCTTCCGCACCCAGGCGGCGCTGGACGGTATCGCCAAGGACACCGCCATCCTCGACCGCTACGGCGTGCCCTACGAGGTGCTCGACACCGCCGGCTGCGCCCGTTACGAGCCGGCCCTCGGCCAGGTGTCGCAGAAGATCGTCGGCGGCCTGCTGCTGCCGGGCGACGAAACCGGCGACTGCTTCAAGTTCACCCAGGCGCTCGCCAAAATGGCCGCCGACCTCGGCGTGACGTTCCGCCACGGCGTCACCATCAAGGCCGTGACCACCGAAGGCGACCGCGTCACCGGCGTCGAGACCGACCAGGGCCGCGTCACCGCCGACAGCTATCTCTGCGCCATGGGCAGCTATTCGCCGCTGCTGCTGAAGACGCTGGGCATTTCCGTGCCCGTCTACCCGGTGAAGGGCTACTCCATCACCATCCCGGTGGAGAACGAGGCCGGCGCGCCCGTCTCGACGGTCATGGACGAGGCCCACAAGGTCGCCCTCACCCGCCTCGGCGACCGCATCCGCGTCGCCGGCATGGCCGAACTGAACGGCTACAACCTGGACCTCGACCAGCGCCGCCGCGAGACGGTGGAATACGTCGTCTCCGACCTGTTCCCGACCGGCGGCGACGTGGCGAAGTCGGAATTCTGGACCGGCCTGCGCCCCATGACGCCCGACAGCGTGCCGGTCATGGGCCCGACCCGCTTCCGCAACCTCATGCTCAACACCGGCCACGGCACGCTGGGCTGGACCATGGCCTGCGGCTCGGCGCGGGTGCTGACCGACCTCTACGCCGGCCGCACGCCCGACATCGACATGGACGGCCTCACCATCGCTCGCTTCGGCGGCACGGTGACGACGCCCGACACCGGCCGCGCCGTCGCCCGTCCCGACCGCAAGGCGGCGTGACGGCGGCGGGTGCGCCCGCTTCGATCGTGATTTTCCTCCCTCGCATGCACCTCCGGCCGGGCCTCGCGCCCGGCCGTTTTTTTGTCCGCGGCGGCCTCACCACGGCCAGCCGAACGGGCGCAGCCAGTCGGTCAGGGGGTGCAGGCGGCCGAGGATCCAGGCGTGCAGCTTCCAGCGCCAGAAGGTTTCGGCGATGTAGGTGTCGTCGCGGCTCGCCTTCCATTTGCGCCATTGCGGGTGGGCGAGGCGCTCGAAGGTCACCAGCTGCTTGCGTTCGGACGGCATTTCGTAGGCCCGCACCACGTAGGGTCCGACCGTGAAGGTGCGGACGATGCGACGGTCCCACGACGTGGTGCCGGAGGCGGCGAGTGCGGAGTCGAACATGGCGAGCCTCGGGGTGACGATCCTTCAGCCGGTGACGGCGCCTCGGACTCAACGCCCGCGGGGCCGCATCGGTTAAAGGTGGCGTCGTCAGTCGGCCGTCGCCATCCTCCGTGCGGCGATGAGGAACTCGACGTTGCCCTCCGGCCCCTTGATGGGGCTTTCGGTGATGCCGAGCACGCGCCAGCCGGGCAAGCCGCTCACCCACTCGCGGATGGTGTCGCAGACCTCGGCATGCAGGGCGGGGTCGCGCACCACGCCGCCCTTGCCGACGCGGTCCTTGCCGACCTCGAACTGCGGCTTGATGAGGGCGATGAGCCACCCCTCGTCCTTCACCCGCGCCAGCGCCGCCGGCAGCACCGTGCGCAGGCCGATGAAGCTGGCGTCGCACACCACCATGTCGACGGCGTCGGGGATCTCGGTCTCGGTCAGGTGGCGGGCGTTGGTGCGCTCCATCACCACCACGCGCGGATCGACCCGCAGCTTGTGGGCGAGCTGGCCGTAGCCGACGTCGACGGCGTACACCTTGGCGGCGCCGCGCGTCAGCAGCACGTCGGTGAAGCCGCCGGTGGACGCGCCGACGTCGATGCAGGTGAAGCCCGTCGGGTCGCAGGCGAATTCCGCCAGCCCCTTCTCCAGCTTCAACCCGCCGCGCGACACCCACGGGTGATCCTGCCCGCGCACCTCGAGCGCGCTGTCGGCAGGCACCTTCACCCCGGCCTTGTCGAGCTTCTTCTCGCCGCTGAACACCAGCCCGGCCATGACGATGGCCTGGGCGCGGCTGCGGCTCTCCACCAGTCCGCGATCGACCAGCAGTTGGTCGAGCCGGACCTTTTCCACTTTCTCGGCCACGTCGATTACGCCCGCGCCGCCCCTTCGGTGCCGCGGCCCAGGGCCTTCAGCGCCGTCTCGACGATGTCGGCCTGGGTCAGGCGGGCCTTGGCGTACTGGGTCTCCGGCTTGTCGTGCTCGAAGAAGTGGTCGGGGATGGCGAGCGTGCGCACCTTCAGCCCGTGGTCGAGCAGCCCCTCGTCCGACATGAACTGCAGCAGGTGGGCGCCGAAGCCGCCGCGGGCGCCCTCCTCCACCGTGATGAGCACCTCGTGCGTGGCGGCGAGACGGCGCACCAGCTCGGTGTCGAAGGGCTTGGCGAAGCGCATGTCGGCGACGGTGGTGGACAGACCCTTGGCCGCCAGGTCCTCGGCGGCCTTCTGACAGTGGGCGAGGCGCGGGCCGACGGACAGCAACGCCACCGACGTGCCTTCGCGCAGCACGCGGGCCTTGCCGATGGGCAGGACCTCGCCGCGCTCGGGCAGCGCCGTGCCGACGCCCTCGCCGCGCGGGTAGCGGAAGGCGATGGGGCCGTCGCCGTGGGCGGCGGCGGTGGCGACGGCGTGCACCAGTTCCGCCTCGTCGGACGGGCACATGACCACCATGTTCGGCAGGCAGCACAGGTAGCACAGGTCGAACACGCCCTGGTGGGTCGCGCCGTCGGCGCCGACGAAGCCGGCGCGGTCGATGGCGAAGCGCACCGGCAGGTTCTGGATGGCGACGTCGTGGACCACCTGGTCGTAGGCGCGCTGCAGGAAGGTGGAATAGATGGCGGCGAAGGGCTTGTAACCCTCACACGCCAGACCGGCGGCGAAGGTCACGGCGTGCTGCTCGGCGATGCCGACGTCGAAGGTGCGGGTCGGGAACTCGCGCTCGAACTTGTCGAGCCCGGTGCCGCCCGGCATGGCGGCGGAAATGGCGACGATGCGGTCGTCGTGACGCGCCTCCTCGATCAGCGCCTTGGCGAAGACGGCGGTGTAGCTCGGCGCGTTGGGCTTGGCCTTCACCTGGTCGCCGGTCACCACGTCGAACTTGGAGACGCCGTGGTACTTGTCGGCGGCGGCTTCGGCGGGCGGATAGCCGCGGCCCTTCTGCGTCACCACGTGGATGAGCACCGGCCCCTCGTGGTTGGTGTCGCGCACGTTCTTCAGCACCGGCACCAGATGGTCCATCTTGTGGCCGTCGATGGGGCCGACGTAGTAGAAGCCCAGTTCCTCGAACAGCGTGCCGCCGGTGACGAGGCCGCGGGCGTATTCCTCCGCCCGCTTGGCGGCGCGCTCCAGCGGTCCGGGGAAGCGGGCGGCCATTTCCTTGGCGATGTTGCGGGCCGACAGCCAGGGCTTGGACGACAGCACCTTGGACAGATAGGCCGACATGGCGCCGACCGGCGGCGCGATGCTCATGTCGTTGTCGTTGAGGATGACGATGAGCTTGGAATTCATCGCGCCGGCGTTGTTCATGGCCTCGTAGGCCATGCCCGCCGACATGGCGCCGTCGCCGATGACGCAGACCACGTGACGGTCGTCGCCCATGAGGTCGCACGCCACCTTCATGCCGAGGCCGGCGGAGATGGAGGTCGAGCTGTGACCGGCGCCGAAGGGGTCGTACTCGCTCTCGCTGCGCAGGGTGAAGCCCGAGATACCGCCCGGCTGGCGGATGGTGCGCAGGGTCTCGCGCCGGCCGGTCAGGATCTTGTGCGGGTAGCACTGGTGGCCGACGTCCCAGATCAGGCGGTCTCGCGGCGTCTCGAACACGTGGTGCAGGGCCACCGTCAGCTCGACCACGCCGAGCCCGGCGCCCAGGTGCCCGCCGGTGCGCGAGACGGCGTCGATCAGGTCGGCCCGCACCTCGTCGGCAAGCTCGCGGAGCTTGTCGAGCGACAGGCCGCGCATGTCGGCCGGGGTCTGGACGGTGTCGAGGATCGGAGTGGCGGGTCGCTGGGTCAAGGCAGGATCCTTTGGCGGCAACGGCGGCGTCAGGCGCGGCGGGCGAGGACGAAGTGCGCCACGTCGCGCAGCAGGTCGGCCTCGGCGTCGAAGGGCTTCAGATGGGCCACGGCCTGTTCGACGAGCATCTCGGCGTGGGTGCGGGCGCGGTCCAGGCCGAGCAGGGTCACGAAGGTCTGCTTGCCGGCGGCGGCGTCCTTGCCCACCGTCTTGCCCAATTCGGCCTGATCGCCTTCGACGTCAAGCAGATCGTCGACGATCTGGAACGCGAGGCCGAGGTCGTGGGCGTATTTGGTCAACGCCTGGCGCAGCTGCGGCGCCGCCTTGCCGAGAATGGCGCCGGCGCAGCACGAGAACATGATGAGGCGGCCGGTCTTCAGCTGGTGCATGCGCGTGACGGCGGCGACGTCCATGCCGCGGCCGAAGCCCTCGTCGCGCTCGGCCAGCAGGTCGACCATCTGGCCGCCGACCATGCCGCGGGCACCGGCCGCCTTTGCCAGTTCCACCACCAGCTCGGCGCGCACCGCCGGATCGGGGTGGGCACCGGGGTCCCCCAGAACCTCGAAGGCGCGGGTCAAGAGGCCGTCGCCGGCCAGGATGGCGGTCGCCTCGTCGAACTGCTTGTGGCAGGTCGGCCGGCCGCGCCGCAGGTCGTCGTCGTCCATGGCCGGCAGGTCGTCGTGCACCAGGGAATAGCTGTGCACCATCTCCACCGCCGCGGCGACGCGCAGCGACGCGCTGGAGGCGACGTTGAACAGGTCGGCCGTCGCCGTCACCAGGAAGGGCCGCAGCCGCTTGCCGCCGTTGAGGCACGAATAGCTCATGGCCTCCCACAGCCGGCGCTCGGGGATGTCCTCCACCGGCAGCAGGCGCTGCAGCTCCTCTTCCACGGCGGTGGCGCGCTCGGCCATTGTGTCGCGAAGGCGGCTCATGCTCGACGGAACTCCTGGCGGGACGGGGGCGGGAACGATGGTGAACAGGGGCGAAGGCGGAGGCGCCGGCTCAGCCGGCATCGAAGGGGGCGGCGCCGGTCGGGCGGCCGTCGGCGCCGAGGGAGATCTTCTCGACGCGCTGGCGCGCCTCGGCCAGCTTGCGTTCGCAGTGACTGCGCAGGGCGACGCCGCGCTCGTAGGCATCCACCGCCTCGTCGAGCTTCACCCGGCCGCCTTCCAGCTGGCGGACGATGTCCTCCAGGGCGGCCAGGGCGTCTTCGAAGGAAAGGGCGGCGATATCGGCGGGAACGGGGGATTCGGCCATGCGGGGACTCGGGTCCTGGATCCGGGGCGGGAAAGGCCGGAAGTCTAAAGCCCCGGCATCCCACAAGGCAAGGGAACAACCCGGACCGCCGTTCGATCCACGGCTCTTCCACCGAAGGAAGTGGCCGCCGGTCAGATCCCCATCAAGGCCCGCACGTGGCCGACCGTGCAGGCGGCGAGCGCGCGGATGTCGTAGCCGCCCTCGAGCACCGACACGACGCGCCCGTCGCAGACCTCGTCGGCCAGCGCCATGACCTCCTTGGTGGCCCACACGAAGTCGGAGACCTGCAGCAGCAGGTAGGCCATGGGGTCGTTGGCGTGGGCGTCGAAGCCGCAGCTCAGGATGATCATGTCCGGCTTGAAGTCGCGCATGGCCGGCAGCACCTGGTCGGTCATGACCTGGCGGAATTCGTCCGATCCGGCGCGCACCGGCAGCGGCACGTTCAGGATGTTGTCGTGCGCCCCCGTCTCGCCCGTCGCCCCCGTGTGCGGCCACTGCGGCCACTGGTGGGTGGAGGCGTAGAACATGTCCGGGTCGTCCCAGAAGATGTGCTGGGTGCCGTTGCCGTGGTGGACGTCCCAGTCGAGCACCGCGACGCGCTTCAGCCCGTGCACCTCGCGCGCATGGTAGGCGCCGACGGCGACGTTGTTGAAGATGCAGAAGCCCATGGCCTGCTCGCGCTCGGCATGATGCCCCGGCGGGCGGACCGCGCAGAAGGCGTTGCGCACCTCGCCGCGGGCCACGGCATCCACCGCGGCGCACACCGCACCGGCGGCGCGCAGGGCGGCCTCGCCGCTGTCGGGGCTGAGGATGGTGTCGCCGTCGATGTGGTGGTGGCCGTCGTGCGGCACGGCGTCCATCACGCGCTCGATGTAGCTCAGCGGGTGGACGCGCATGAGCTGCTCGCGGGTGGCGTGCGGCGCCTCTTCCCGGTGCAGCATCATGAACTCTTCCGACTCCAGGACACGCAGGATGGCGCGCAGCCGGTCGCCGCATTCGGGATGGAGGTCGCCCGTATCGTGATCGATGCAGGCATGATGCGTGACCAGTAGCGTCGCCATAAACTTTCGTTCCTTCAACCACCCGGGCAATACCCTTACCCGGACCCTGCCATTGCGGAAATTTGTCACCAGTCGTGGATGCAGCGCAACCTGTCTTTCGACAGATATGGGTCGCCGCCGCGGCCGCGGCACGCCGGCCCGTCTCCTAGGCGTTTGCTCCCTCTGCCCGAACGGCATACAATCGGGTAGTGCACCCGATGCTTTTGTGGGAACCGGAATGCCCGACGATCTGGGGATGGACCTGCAGCAGTTGCAGGAAAACGCGCGGCGCGCCAGCGCCCTGCTCAAGGCCATGAGCAACGAACACCGCCTGATGATCCTGTGCCAGTTGCTGCACGGGGAGATGTCGGTCGGTCAGCTCGAGCGCATCGTCGGCCTCAGCCAGTCGGCCCTGAGCCAGCATCTGGCGCGCCTGCGCCGCGACGATCTGGTGAAGACCCGCCGTAGCGCGCAGACCATCTACTATTCCCTGAAGGGGGAGGAAGCGGCGGCCGTCATCAGCACGCTCTACACCCTCTATTGTGCCGAGGACGACGCCAACCCCTGCCGCCCCTCGGCCGTCGGCGCCTGATCCGGGGCCGGCGCGTCGGCCTGCGCCCGCATGTCCTCGACCAGAGGCGCGACGACGGTCGTCTGCAGCAGGGCAGCGACGACCGACGCTCCGAGCACGAGCATCAGGCGGGTGGCGGCGCGAGGTCTGTGAAGCGGTCTGGGCATGGCTGCGGCTGCGGCTTGGGATGACGGTTCGAGGGTCGCTGAACCGAACGGCCCCAGTCGCCGCCTCGTTGCCGGAACCGTCGGGTACCATCTATCCGACGGGATAGAGTCAGCCCGCCGAATCCGTGGCCGCCGTCCAGCGGTGAACGCCGTCCGCCGCCACTTGCCGCACCAGCAGCCCCTCCACTTCCAGCCGCCGCACGTGCGCCAGCACCTCGCCGATGGCGAAGAACAGCTGGTGGTCGTCGAGCGGCCGCGGGAACATGACCGGCACCAGGTCCATGGCGCTGCGCGGCTGTCCTGCGCAGGCGTCCAGCGCCTCGGCCAGGCGCTCGGCGTGATGGTCGGCCAGTTCCTTGACGCGGGCGTGCAGTCCGATGAAGGGCAGGCCGTGGCTCGGCAGCACCAGGGTGTCGCGCGGCAGCGCCCCGAACACCTGCAGCGACCGCAGGAACAGGCCGAGCGGGTCGGCCTCCGGTTCGTTGGGCCACAGCGAGACGTTGGGGCTGATGCGCGGCAGGATCTGGTCGCCCGAGATGAGCACGCCGTCCTCGGCGCAGTGCAGCGCCGCCAGTTCGGGCGCATGGCCCTGGCCGACGACGACTCGCCACGTGCCGCGGCCGATGCGGATCTCCTGCCCGTCGACGATGCGACGGTAGGCGCGCGGGATCGGCGCGACGCGCCCGGCATAGGCATTGCCGCGGCTGCGCACCTTCTCCATCAGGTCCGGCCCGAAGCCGGCGGCCTGATAGAACCGCACCGAGGCGGCGCGGAACTCGTCGGTGGTGTCGAGCGACAGATGCATGCCCGTCGCCCATTCGCCGAGCGTCGTCCACATCTCGATGCCGAAGCGCTCGCACAGCCAGCCGGCGAGGCCCATGTGGTCGGGGTGGAAGTGGGTGCAGAACAGCCGCGTCACCGGCCGGCCGCCGAGGCGCGGCTGGCGCATCACCTGTTCCCACAGGTCGCGGGTGAGGGTAGAGGCGACGCCGGTGTCGACGATGGCCCAGCCGTCGCCGTCTTCCAGAAGCCACAGGTTGATGTGGTCGAGGGCGAAGGGCAGCGGCATGCGCAGCCACAGCACGCCTTCGGCCACCTTCAGCAGGTCGCCGGCCTGCGGCGGCGCCTTGTGGGGGTGGCGCAGGGCCGGGCGGGCGGGCGTGCGGGGCGGGGTCTGACGGGTGTCGCTCATGCCCTTCACCTGCCATGATCGGCGGCCACTTCGCAAGGGCCGCGACGTCGCCTACCATCCGGAGCCATAGCATTCGCGACGAAAGGATAAAGGCGGTGAGACTGGGCGTGGACCTGGGCGGCACCAAGATCGAAGCCATCGCGCTGGCGGAGGACGGCGCACCGCGCGCCCGCCGCCGCACCGCCACGCCGGCCGGCGACTACGCGGCGACGGTGCGCGCCGTCGCGGCCCTGGTGACGGCAGTGGAGGCCGAGGCCGGCGCGCGCCCCGGCGGCGCCACCGTCGGCATCGGCATCCCGGGCGCGCTGTCGCCCGCCACGGGCCTCGTGAAGAACGCCAATTCCACCTGCCTCATCGGCCGACCGCTCGACCGCGACCTGGCGGCGGCGCTCGGGCGGCCGGTACGGCTCGCCAACGACGCCGACTGCTTCGCGTTGTCCGAAGCGACCGACGGGGCCGGCGCAGGCGCCGCGAGCGTGTTCGGCGTCATCCTCGGCACCGGCGTCGGCGGCGGCATCGTCGTCGGCGGGCGGCCGCTCGCCGGCCCCAACGCCATCGCCGGCGAGTGGGGGCACAATCCCCTGCCCTGGCCGCGCGACGAGGAACGGCCCGGCCCGGCGTGCTACTGCGGCAGGCGCGGCTGCATCGAGACCTTCCTGTCCGGCCCCGGCCTCGGCGCCGACCACGGCCAGGGCCTGAGCGGGGCTGAGGTCGCCGCCCGCGCCGCCACCGGCGAGCCCACCGCCGTCGCGGCCCTCGACCGCTACGTCGACCGTCTGGCGCGCGCCCTGGCGACGGTGGTCAACGTGCTCGACCCGGAGGTGATCGTGCTCGGCGGCGGGCTGTCCAACCTCGCCGTGCTCTACGACCGCCTGCCCGCCGCCCTGCCCGCCTGGGTGTTCAGCGACACGGTGCGCACCCGCATCCTGCCGCCGGTGCACGGCGACTCCAGCGGTGTGCGCGGCGCGGCGTGGCTGTGGCCGCAGGGTTGATCGAGGGCGCCGGCGGGACCATGTGGGCGCTTCCGCCCGCAACCCGAGGACCCTGCCCATGCCCGCCGCCGCCGTCGTCGACTACTACTTCGCCCTCAACTCGCCGTGGACCTACCTGGGCTCGGCGCGGCTGGAGGAGATCGCCCGCCGCCACGGCGCCACGGTGCGGGTGAAGCCGACCCGGCTCGGCGAGGTGTTCGGCCGCACCGGCGGCGTTCCCCTGCCCAAGCGGGCACCGGAGCGGCAGCGCTACCGATTGGTGGAACTGGAGCGCTGGAGCGCCTTCCTCGGCGTGCCGCTGGTGCTGCAGCCGACGCACTTCCCCAACGACGAGACCCGCGCCGTTCACCTGATCCTGGCGGCCCAGGCGGCCGGCGCCGATGCCCTGCCGCTGGCGACGGCGCTCGGCCGGCAGTTGTGGGAGTTAGACCGCCCCTTCGCCGACCCGGCCACCCTCGCCGCCGCCGCCGACAGTTGCGGCCTCGACGCCGAGGCGCTGCTCGCCGCCGCCGATCCGGCGCAATTGGACGCGGCGTGGACGCGCAACACGGAAGAGGCCGTCGCCGCCGGGGTGTTCGGCGCGCCGAGCTACGTGGTGGAGGGGGAGATCTTCTGGGGCCAGGATCGGCTGGACTTCCTGGAGCGCCGTCTGGCCGGGTGACCGGCGCCGGCGCTCCAGGGATCGTCCCGTCGTCTCAGATCAGCACTCGGGCTTGGCGACGGGCTTTAGGTCCGTCAGCTTGCCGCCGATGGAGAAGTCGCCGAAGTCCTGCTGGACGCTGCCGGCCACGCCGTTGGTGTGGTAGGCGAGCCCGACCTGGAACTCGGGCAGCGGGTCGTTGCCCTCCTGCGGGAAGAAGGCCATGGTCATGGGCCACGAGGTGCCCTGCAGCAGATCCCGGCTGATGCGCGCCTCGCCGGCACCGCCGGCCGAGGCCTTCTCGGGGCCGACCGCAGGCTCGCCCGCGCGCCGCACGCCGATCAGCGCCGACACCTCGTAGGGGCCGCGGTCGCCGGAGCCGTCGAACACCGAGCGATTGATGAACTTGCGGCCCTTCTCGGCTTCGGCCAACAGCAGGCGCGTGTGTTCCGTCGGGAACAACGTGCCGGCCGGCAGGTCGATGGAATGGGCCACCGGCTGCACGAAGTCCACCGTGCCGGCGCCGTCGTCGGAGGGCATGCTGGCGCGGCCGTCGATGGTCTCCACCAGCATGCCGTTGCGGCTGTTGCGCACCTTGAAGCGGTACTGGCTGCCGTCGTAGCTCTCCCACGTGGTGAATTCCCACGCGGTCAGCACCGGCGTGCCGACGCCGTAGGAGATGGACAAGAGCGTGCGGGTGTTGACCGCATAGCCGTCGCAGGTGTCGGTGAAGGTGTAGTGCATGGTGCCGCTGGCCCCGACGACGCCGCTGCCGCTGCGCGAGCTGGACAGCTGCATGTCGTAGGTCGCCTCGTGCGGCACCAGCTTGGCGGCGGCGGAAGCGGGCTCCGCGGCGCCTGCCGGAGCCGCCGCCACGCCCAGCACGAGGACGCCGGCGAGCGCGAGGCCAGACGTGGTGCGGATCATGAGCGTCATCCTTCAAAGTGACCCTTTGGAACCTGAACGGTCCCGCCGAACGGGTCGTTCCCCCGATGTAGGCCCGCTCGTCCACAAGAACAAGGCGCGCCCCCTTTCGGTCGCGCGCCCCGTCCACGGCCGTCGTCCGGCCTTCTACTGTACTCGAAGCGAGCCGGCTCAGGCGCCGGTCTTTTCGGTCCCCGCCGACGCTTCGGGGGTAGCCGCACGGGCTTCGCCCGCCTTGATCTGCTTCGGCTTGACCACCTGGATGTGCAGCTCCTTCAGCTGCTTTTCCGTCACGTCCGACGGCGCGTTCATCAGCAGGTCCTGCGCCTGGCCGTTCATGGGGAAGGCGATGACCTCGCGGATGTTGGGCTCGTCGGCCAGCAGCATGACCATGCGGTCGATGCCCGGGGCCGAACCGCCGTGCGGCGGCGCGCCGAACTTGAAGGCGTTGAGCATGCCGCCGAACTTCTGCTCCACCACCTCGGGGCCGTAACCGGCGATCTCGAAGGCGCGGTACATGATTTCCGGGCGGTGGTTACGAATGGCGCCCGAAGACAGCTCGATGCCGTTGCAGACGATGTCGTACTGGAACGCCTTGATGTCGAGCGGATCCATGGTGTTCAGCGCCTCCAGGCCGCCCTGCGGCATGGAGAACGGGTTGTGGCTGAACTCGATCTCGCCGGTGTCCTCGTTCTGCTCGTACATGGGGAAGTCGACGGTCCAGCAGAACTTGAACACGTCCTTTTCCAGCAGGTCGAGTTCGTTGGCGACCTTGGTGCGCACGGCGCCGGCGAACTTGGCGGCCTTCAGCGGCTTGTCGCAGGCGAAGAAGACGGCGTCGCCTTCCTTCAGCTCGCAGCGCTCGCGGATCAGCGCCACGCGCTCGTCGTCCAGGTTCTTGGCGATGGGGCCCTTGGCGCCGCCGACCACGTACTGGATATAGCCGAGGCCGCCGGCGCCGTTCTCGCGCGCCCAGTCGTTCAGCTTGTCGAACCACGAGCGCGGCTGCTCGGCACCGCCCGGGGCCGGGATGGCGCGCACGATGGCGCCGCCCTCGATGGCGCGGGCGAAGATGCCGAAGCCCGAGCCCTTGAAGGCGTCGGTGACGTCGGCGATGACGATGGGGTTGCGCAGGTCCGGCTTGTCGGAGCCGTACTTCAGCATGGCCTCGTCGAAGGGAATGCGCGGGAACGGCGCCGGGGTGACGGCGCGGCCGTTGCCGAATTCGGTGAACAGGCCGTGCAGCACCGGCTCGATGGCGGCGAACACGTCGTCCTGCGTCACGAAGCTCATCTCGAAGTCGAGCTGGTAGAACTCGCCGGGGCTGCGGTCGGCGCGGGCGTCTTCGTCACGGAAGCACGGCGCGATCTGGAAGTAGCGGTCGAAGCCGGCCACCATGAGCAACTGCTTGAACTGCTGCGGCGCCTGCGGCAGGGCATAGAACTTGCCGGGGTGCATGCGGCTCGGCACCAGGAAGTCGCGGGCGCCTTCCGGGCTCGACGCGGTCAGGATGGGCGTCTGGAACTCGGTGAAGCCCTGCTCGATCATCTTCTGGCGCAGGTAGGAGATCACCTGGCTGCGCAGCAGGATGTTCTTGTGGATCTGTTCGCGCCGCAGGTCGATGTAGCGGTAGCGCAGGCGCATCTCTTCCGAATAGTCCTGGTCGCCGGCGACCTGGATGGGCAGCACGTCGGCGGTGGACTGGATGGCCACCTCGGCCACCTGCACCTCGATGTCGCCGGTGGCGAGGCGGGGGTTCTTGGTCTCGGCGGAACGCTCGACGACCTTGCCGGTGACGGTGACGACGCTCTCGACGCGCAGGTCGGTCAGCACCGGGAAGACGGCGCTGGAGGTGTCGCACACCACCTGGGTGATGCCGTAGTGGTCGCGCAGGTCGATGAACAGCAGGTTGCCGTGGTCGCGCTTGCGATGCACCCAGCCCGACAGCCGCACGGTCTGACCGGCGTGCTCGGCCCGCAGATCGGTGCAGGTATGGGATCGATACTGGTGCATGACATCCTCTCGGGGTTGCGACGGCCTGACGTCCCGCGCCTGCGCAGGCGCGGGAAGCCGGCAAGATAAGCCATTGGAGGCGCGAAAGCACACCCTAACGCGGATTTTGTCAAGAACGCCCGCGGCAGCGCCGAAAGCCGCACCCGACGTCGCGCCGCATCTTGCCGCGGAGTCCGCGGCGCGTTATAGCAAATGCATGACCCTCATCGCCGATTCCGCCGCTCTCCGCGCCCTGTGCGACCGCCTGTCGAAGGCCGAGTACGTCACCGTCGACACCGAGTTCATGCGCGACCGCACCTACTGGCCGGGCCTCTGCCTGGTGCAGGTGGCCGGTCCCGACGAAGCCTGGTGCATCGACCCGCTGGCGCCCGACATCGACCTGACGCCGCTGTTCGACCTCATGCGCAACGAGGCCGTGCTGAAGGTCTTCCACGCCGCACGGCAGGACCTGGAAATCTTCTACCGCGCCATGGGCGACTTCCCGCGGCCGCTGTTCGACACGCAGGTCGCCGCCATGGTGTGCGGCTTCGGCGAGTCCGTCGGCTACGAGACGCTGGCGACCAAGCTCGCCAAGGCGCGCATCGACAAGTCCATGCGCTTCACCGACTGGACCCGCCGGCCGCTGACCGAGCGTCAGTTGCACTACGCGCTCGCCGACGTCACCCACCTGCGCATGGTCTACGAAAAGCTGCGCAAGCGGCTGGAGCGCGACGGCCGCGCCCACTGGCTGAACGAGGAAATGGACTCGCTGGTCGACCCGGAGAAGTACAGCTTCGACCCCGACCAGGCGTGGCTGCGCCTCAAGCCCCGCACCAAGAGCCCGCGCTTCCTGGCGGTGCTGAAGGAAGTGGCGGCGTGGCGCGAGCGCGAGGCCCAGACCAAGGACATGCCGCGCCAGCGCGTGCTGAAGGACGAGGCGATTCTCGAGATCGCCGCCCACGCCCCCTCCTCGGTGGACGAACTGGCGCACGTGCGCGCCATCAGCCGCTCCACCGCCGAGGGCCGGCTCGGCCGCGAGATCCTCGACGCCATCGCCCGCGGCAAGGCGGTGCCCGAGGCCGAGGCGCCGGTCATGGCGCCCAAGCGCGACGTGCCGCCGGGCGTCGGCCCGGCCATCGACCTGCTGCGCGTGCTGCTGAAGATGCGCTGCGAGGAACACGACGTGGCGCAGAAGATGGTCGCCAGCATGGACGACCTGGAACTGCTCGCCATGGACGACGACGCCGACGTTCCGGCGATCCAGGGCTGGCGGCGCCTCGTGTTCGGCGAGGACGCGCTGAAGCTGAAACGGGGCAAGCTGGCGCTGGCCCTGTCCGGCGACGGCGGCGTCAAGGCGCTCGACCTGGAAGACTGACGACGCGAAGGGCGGCCGACGAGCCGCCCTTTCCTTTTGCGCGGGCCCCGCCTCTGTTGCTGCGGCCTTTGCACGGGCCGCGACGACGCGCGCCCTTTCCCACCGCTTCTCCCGCCCTCTCCCCCAGACTTATCCACATCCGCCCCCGGCCATGGGCCGGCATGGGTCGGCGTGGGGTTCCGCCATGGGAAAACATGGGACGACGCCGCCACGCCGCCTGTTCCGGCGCCTCCGGCCATGATTCGGCGCGGATCGAAAGGCCGGTGCGCACTGAATGCATGGGACGGTCGTGCACGATGTATCCTCAGACTTATCCACAGGAACATCCACCGAACAAATAAATGTGACACCTAATGCGAGTGCTACAAACCTCAAGGATTGACACGAGTCGCGCGTCTGTGGACAACTACTTCGACCATGTCAATGAAAGGCGCTACCCCCTTCGAATGAAGGGGATGATTACCAGTCGCGGCACGTTGACACCCATGTTTTCCCATGCGATACCATGACTGACCTGCACGCGCGCCGACGGGGGCAAGCGGGCAGCGTCACCGGGGCATCCACTTGGGAAAACGGGGGGCGTCATGCTCGCCCTGTTCACGGGCACCCATATCAACAAGGTCGACAAGAAGGGCCGCGTCAGCGTGCCGGCTCCCTTCCGTGCGACCTTGTCCGGACAGGGGTTCGCCGGTGCCGTCGTGTTCCCGAGCTTCACCGCCGACAGCCTGGAAGGCTGCGGCGCGAGCTTCCTCGAAGAACTTGCCGCCGGCATGGACGCCACCGCGGCCGTGTTCTCGGAGGAGGAGGACGACCTCGCGACGCTGGTCTTCGCCCAGGCCCGTCAGCTGGCCTTCGACCCGGAAGGCCGCATCATCCTGCCCGCCGAATTCATGGACCATGCCGGCATCACGGACACCGCCGCCTTCGTCGGCAAGGGCCGCAAGTTCCAGATCTGGCATCCCGACCGCCTCAAGGTTCACACCGCCGAGCTCATGAAGAAGGCCCGCGACAAGCGCCCCACCGTCTCCCTCGCCCGCACCCGCGTTCCGGGAGGCGACGCATGACGCCCGCGCCCCACGTTCCCGTCCTGCTGGCCGAAGTGCTGGCGGCCCTGGCGGTGCGCGCCGGCGGCGTCTACGTCGACGGCACCTTCGGGGCCGGCGGCTATACCCGCGCCATCCTCGAAGCTGCCGACTGCACCGTCGTCGCCATCGATCGCGACCCCGAGGCGCAGGTGCGCGCCGAGCCGCTGCGGCAGGCCTTCCCCGGCCGCTTCACCCTGCTGTCGGGCCGCTTCGGCGACATGGCGACGCTGCTGCCGGCGCATGGGTTCACCGCCCCGGTGGACGGCGTCGCGCTCGACATCGGCGTGTCCTCCATGCAGATCGACGAGGCCGAGCGCGGCTTCTCCTTCGCCAAGGACGGGCCGCTCGACATGCGCATGGAAAAGGCCGGCCGCTCCGCCGCCGACGTGGTCAACGAGGCCGACGAGGCCGAGCTGGCCGACATCATCCATTTCTACGGCGAGGAGCGCTACGCCCGCCGCGTCGCCCGCGCCATCGTCGAAGCCCGCGCCGAAAAGCCCTTCGAGCGCACGCTGGAACTGGCCGAGGTGGTCCGCCGCGTGGTGCGCAAGGGCAAGGACGGCATCGACCCCGCCACCCGCACCTTCCAGGGCCTGCGCATCGCCGTGAACGACGAGCTGGGCGAGCTGGAACGCGGCCTCGCCGGCGCCGAGGCGATCCTGGCGCCGGGCGGCCGGCTGGCCGTCGTCACCTTCCATTCGCTGGAAGACCGCGTCGCCAAGCGCTTCATCCGCGAGCGCAGCGGCCGCACCGGCGGCGTGTCGCGCCACGTGCCGGTGGACGTCGCCGCCAGCGGCCCCGCCCCCACCTTCCACGACGTCAGCCGCAAGGCCATCGCGCCGGGGCCGGAGGAATGCCGCGCCAACCCGCGCGCCCGGTCCGCCAAGCTGCGTGTCGCCGAACGCACCGACGCCCCCGCCCCCTCTGCCGATGGAGCCAAGGCATGATCCGCGCCGCCACCCTCGTCTGGGCCGTGCTCGCCATCGCCGTCGGCGTCGGCCTCTTCATGCTGAAGTACGAAGTGCAGGGGTTGGAGGACGAACTGGCCCGTCTCAACCGCGAGATCCGCTCCGACCGCGCCGCCGTCCACGTGCTGCAGGCCGAGTGGAGCTACATGAACGACCCGTCGCGCCTGCGCGACCTGGCGAGCCGTCACCTCGGCATGGCGCCGCTCGCCCCCGACCAGGTGAGCACGGTCGCGCAACTGCCGCTGCGGCCGCCGCCAGCGCCCGAGGCCGAAGCCGCGCCCGATGCGCCGAAGGCGCCGCCCGCCGCCAAGGCGCCGCCCAAGCCGACCGCGCCGCCCGCCGCCGGCGGGCGTGCCATGGTGGCGGTGCCGCCGCCGGTGCCGCAGGCCCAGCTGGCGACCGCGACGAGGACCGTGCCATGACCTTGCGCCGCCTCTTCAAGCGCTTCCAGCGCGACGACGACCCCTTCCTCTATCCGGGCGAGGAAATCCGCCCGGCGCGTACGAAGGCGCGCGTCACCCTGCACGGCCCCGGCCGCAAGCACGTCGAAATCGGCCGCACCCGTCTCGTGGTGGCGGCCGGTCTGTTCGCCTGCGCCTTCTCGCTGGTGGGCTTCCGGCTGGTCGATCTGATGCTGCTGAAGGGCGGCGAGCCGCCGGTGTCCATCGCCCGCCGCGCCGCCACCGCCGAATACGACGAAGGCCGCGCCGACATCGTCGACCGCAACGGCATCCTGCTCGCCACCAACCTGCCGACGGTCAACCTCTACGCCAAGCCGAACCTCATCGCCGACCCGGCCGACGCCGCCAAGCGCCTGACCGAGGTGCTGCCCGACCTCGCCTACAAGGAGGTCTACGACAAGCTCGCCTCCGGCAAGAAGTTCGTCTACATCGACCGCAACCTGACGCCGCGCGAGCAGCAGGACGTCAACGCCCTCGGCCTCGTCGGGGTGGACTTCGAGGACGCCTCGCGCCGCATCTACCCGCAGGGCGCCCTGGCGGCCCACGTGGTCGGCGCCACCGACCTCGACAACAACGGCATCGCCGGCATCGAGCTGACCTTCAACGACAAGCTGAACGAAGGCGGCAAGCCGCTGAAGCTGGCCGTCGACATTCGCGTCCAGGCGGCGGTGCGCGACGAACTGCTCTACGCCATGGAGAAGTTCAAGGCCGTCGGCGCCACCGGCCTCGTGCTCGACATCCAGACCGGCGAGCTGGTCTCCATGGTGTCGCTGCCCGACTACGACCCCGTGCACATCGGCACCGCCGGCCAGGACCAGCGCTTCAACAAGGCGACCCTCGGCGTCTACGAAATGGGCTCGACCTTCAAGCTGTTCAACACGGCCATGGCGCTGGAGAGCGGCAAGATCGGCCTGAACAGCCGCTACGACGTGGAGAACCCCATCCGCGTCGCCCGCTTCACCATCCGCGACAGCCACCCCGAGCACGGGCTGATGGACGTCGGCCAGATCCTGGTGAAGTCGTCCAACATCGGGTCCGTGCGCATGGTGCTGGAACTGGGCACCGAGATGCAGAAGGCCTTCCTCGGCAAGCTGGGCATGCTGCAGCCCATCTCCATCGAGCTGCCGGAGAACGGCGCGCCGCTCTATCCCAATCCGTGGCGCGAAGTGAACACCATGACCATCTCGTTCGGCCACGGCATCGCGGTGACGCCGGTGCATCTGGCCCGCGCGACGGCGGCCATGGTCAACGGCGGCGCCCTGCCCAGCGTGACGCTGCTGAAGAAGGACGAAAACTACCAGGTCGACGGCCGTGCCGTGATCTCGCCACAGACCAGCGACATCATGCGCCGGCTGATGCGCGCCGTGGTGGAACAGGGCACCGCCAAGAAGGCCAACGTTCCCGGGTATCGCGTCGGCGGCAAGACGGGCACCGCCGAGAAGGTCTCGAGTGCCGGCGGTTACGCCCGCCGCGCCGTGATGACCTCCTTCGTCGGCGCCTTCCCCATGGACGCCCCCCGTTACGTGATCCTCGCCGTGCTCGACGAACCCCAGCCGCTGAAAGAAACCTACGGCTTCATCACCTCCGGGTGGAACGCCGCCCCCACCGCCGGCCGCATCGTCGCCCGCATCGCCCCGCTGCTCGGCGTGTTCCCGAGCTTCGAGCCGCTGACGCCGGCCGCGCTGCCCGAACGCCGCCCCGCCGGCATCCTGGAAGCCGCCGCCACCGGAAGGGACGCCGATGCGATCATTGAATGATCTCGCGCGCGCCGCCGGCGCCACCCTCGCCGCCGGCAACGCCGACGGCCTGACGGTTTCCGGGCTCACCGCCGACAGCCGGGCGGTCGAGCCCGGCATGCTGTTCGCCGCCCTGCCCGGCTGGAAGCTCGACGGCCGCGACTACATCGCCCAGGCGATCGACAAGGGCGCCGTCGCCGTGCTCGCGCCGGAAGGCACCGCCCTGCCCGCCGGCGCGACCTCCGTCGCCCTGCTGGTCGCCGCCGAGCCCAAGCGCGCCTTCGCCCGCATGGCCGGCGCCTTCTACGGCCGCCAGCCCGAGGTGGTGGCCGCCGTCACCGGCACCAACGGCAAGACGTCCACCGCCAACTTCGCCCGCCAGCTGTGGCTGCACCTCGGCCATGCGGCGGCGAGCCTCGGCACCCTCGGCGTCATCGGGCCGGACTGGACTATCGACGGCAAGCTGACGACGCCCGACCCGGTGCAGCTGCACCGCCTGCTGGCCGAGTGCGCCGACCGCGGCGTGACCCACCTGTGCATGGAAGCCTCCAGCCACGGCCTCGACCAGCACCGGCTGGCCGGCGTGACGGTCGCCGCCGGCGGCTTCACCAACCTGAGCCGCGACCACCTGGACTACCACGGCACCATGGAGTCCTACCTCGCCGCCAAGACCAAGCTGTTCGGCGCGCAGGTGGGCGAAGGCGGTGCCGCCGTCCTCAACGCCGACATCCCCGAATACGCCGCCCTGCGCGCGACGGCGGAACAGGCCGGGCTGCGCGTCGTGTCCTACGGCGCGAACGGCGACACCCTGCGCGTCGTCGCCACCGAACGCACCGCCCACGGCCAGCGCCTGACCCTGCGCGTCGAGGGCCGCGACATGGTGGTGGAGCTGCCGCTCGCCGGCACCTTCCAGGCGGAGAACGCCCTCTGCGCCCTCGGCCTCGTCATCGGCTGCGGCGCCGACGCGGCGCACGCCGCGCCGCTGCTGGAGCGCCTGACCGGCGTGCCTGGACGCCTGCAACTGGCCGCCACCCGCGCCAACGGCGCCGCCGTCTACGTCGACTACGCCCACACCCCCGACGCCCTGGAGACGGTGCTGGAGGCCCTGCGCCCGCACGCTGCCGGCCGCCTCGTCTGCGTGTTCGGCGCCGGCGGCGACCGCGACCGCGGCAAGCGCCCGGTCATGGGCGAGGTGGTGAGCCGCCTCGCCGACGTCGCCATCGTCACCGACGACAACCCGCGCACCGAAGACCCCGCCTTCGTCCGCTCCGAGGTCATGGCCGGCTGCCCCGGCGGCATCGAGATCGGCGACCGCCGCGCCGCCATCGCCGAAGGCGTCGCCCGCCTGACCGGCCCCGGCGACGTGCTGCTGGTGGCCGGCAAGGGTCACGAGAGCGGCCAGACCATCGGCACCCTCGTCCACCCCTTCGACGACGTGGAAGAATCGCAGAAGGCCGTCGCCCGCGCCGACGGAGGTGCCGCATGACCGCGCTCGCCCCCCTGTGGACCGCCGCCGAAGCGGCCTCCGCCACCGCCGGACGCACCGCCGGCGACTGGGCCTGCACCGGCGTCTCCATCGACAGCCGTACGGTCGGCGAAGGCGACCTCTTCGTCGCGCTGGCCGGTCCCTCCTTCGACGGCCACGACTTCGTCGCCCAGGCGCTGGAGAAAGGCGCCGCCGCCGCGCTGGTCCATCGCGTGCCGGAGGGCGTCGACGCCGCCCGCCTGCTGGTGGTCGACGACACGCTGGCCGGCCTGCGGGATCTCGGGATCGCGGCCCGGGCGCGGCTGACGGGGCGGGTGATCGCCGTCACCGGCAGCGTCGGCAAGACCGGCGCCAAGGAAATGCTGCGGCTGGCCTGCGGCGCGCTCGGCACCACCACCGCCAGCGAGGGCAGCTTCAACAACCATTGGGGCCTGCCGCTCAGCCTCGCCCGCACGCCGCGCGACACCGCGTGGTGCGTGCTGGAGATGGGCATGAACCACGCCGGCGAGCTGCGCGACCTGACCGCCGTCGCCCGCCCGCACGTCGCCATCGTGACGACCGTCGCCGCCGTCCACATCGAGTTCTTCGCCTCCGTCGCCGACATCGCCCGCGCCAAGGCCGAGATCCTGGAAGGCGTCGTCGAAGGCGGCACCGCCGTCCTGCCGCGCGACAACGACCACTTCGACATCCTGCGCGGCGTCGCGGCGGAGCGCGCCTTGCGCGTCGTCACCTTCGGCGAGCACCCCGACAGCGACCTGCGCCTGGAGGCCGTCGAGCCCGGCGAGAGCACCACGGCGGTGCGCGCCTCGCTGGCCGGCAAGCCGCTCGTCTACACCGTCGGCGCGGTGGGAAAACACTGGGCGCTCAACAGCCTGGCGGTGCTCGCGGCGGTCGATGCGGCGGGCGGTGATGCAACCACGGCGGCTCTCGCGCTCGGCGCGATGGAGCCCCCGAAAGGGCGCGGACGGCGTCAATCGATTTCTTTGCCGAAAAGCCACGGCGGAGGGCTTCTCACGGTCATCGATGAGAGTTACAACGCCTCGCCCGTGTCGGTACGGGCGGCTCTCGGGGTTCTCAGGACGGCGGCTGTCGGGCCGGGCGGGCGACGCATCGCGGTGCTCGGCGACATGCGTGAACTCGGTGTGCAGGCGGACGCCATGCATGCCGGTCTCGCCGATGCCGTGACCGCGGGCGGCATCGACGTCGTGCACTGCTGCGGACCCCACATGGCCCGCCTGCACGACGCGCTGCCGCCGGCCTTGCGCGGACTTTACGCGGCCGACAGCGCGGCACTCGCCCCGCTGGTGGCCGCCGACGTCCGCGCGGGCGACACGGTCACCGTCAAGGGATCGCTGGGGAGCCGCATGAAGGTGGTGCTCGACGCCCTGCTGGCGCTCGACACCGCTGCCGACGACGGACGCTGACGCAACACGGATCGAGAGTTAGGAAAGCCGCGGGACCATGCTCTACTTCCTGTCCCAACTGTCCGGCGAAGTCGCCATGCTCAACCTGTTCCGCTACCTGACCTTCCGGGCGGGCGGAGCGGTGGTGACGGCGCTCGTCGTCGCCTTCCTCGTCGGACCGCTCCTGATCCGCTGGCTGCGGAAGAAGCAGCGCGAGGGACAGCCCATCCGCGCCGACGGCCCGGAAACCCACCTGCTGACCAAGAAGGGCACGCCCACCATGGGCGGCCTGATGATCCTGTTCGCCACCTTCACCTCGACGCTGCTGTGGGCCGACCTCAGCAACGTGTTCGTGTGGGCGGTGCTGCTGGTGACGGTCGGCTACGGCCTGCTCGGCTTCGCCGACGACTTCCTGAAGGTGACCAAGCGCAACACCAAGGGCGTGTCGGGCAAGATGAAGCTGCTGGTGCAGTTCGGCATCGCCGCCGTGGCGGCGCTGATGATCAGCTACGGCACCATGTCGGCGCTCGACAACCACCTCGCCATGCCGTTCCTGAAGAACGTTCTGCTCGACCTGGGCCTGCTCTACATTCCCTTCGCCATGCTGGTGATGGTGGGCGCCTCCAACGCGGTGAACCTCACCGACGGCCTGGACGGCCTCGCCATCGTGCCGGTGATGATCGCGGCGGGCGTGTTCATGCTCATCAGCTATCTGGTCGGCAACGCCATCTTCGCCAACTACCTGCAGATCCACCACGTGCCGGGGACGGGCGAACTCGCCATCCTGTGCGCCGCCCTGGTCGGCGCCGGCATGGGCTTCCTGTGGTTCAATGCTCCCCCGGCCATGATCTTCATGGGCGACACGGGATCGCTGGCACTCGGCGGTGCGCTGGGTGCCATTGCGGTGGCCACCAAGCACGAGATCGTGCTCGCGATCGTCGGTGGCCTCTTCGTGCTGGAGACGGTGAGCGTCATCGTTCAGGTCGCCAGCTTCAAACTGACCGGAAAGCGCGTGTTCCGCATGGCGCCCCTGCACCATCACTTCGAAAAGAAGGGGTGGGCGGAAAGCACCGTGGTCATTCGCTTCTGGATCATCGCCGGCATCCTCGCGATCGCCGGATTGAGCACCCTGAAGCTCCGCTAGGGGCTGACCGGGAAGGCACGAGAGAGAGAAAAGAGAGACCGCCCGGCGAACCCCACCCACAACAACGGGGACGCCGGGCGGATCTCGGGAAAGAGTACCGCCAGAGTTGCAGCGACCCACCCAGGGGACGAACGACGTGAGCATGGTCATCCCGCAGTACGCCGGCCGCACCGTCGCGGTCCTGGGCCTCGGCAAGACGGGGCTGTCGGCGGCGCGTGCCCTGAGCAAGGGCGGCGCCCGCGTGCTGTGCTGGGACGACGGCGAGGCCAAGCGCGCCGAGGCGCAGGCCCAGGGCTTCACCTGCGCCGAGCCGACGCTCGCCAACTGGGCCGACATCGCGCTCTGCGTCTGGAGCCCCGGCATCCCCCACACCCACCCCAAGCCGCACCCGGCCAAGGCCGTGCTCGATCGCCTGGGCATCGCGCCGGTGTGCGACATCGAGCTTCTGCTGGCGCGCTGCGCCGACGCCTTCGTGGTCGGCATCACCGGCACCAACGGCAAGTCGACCACCACCGCCCTCATCGGCCACATCCTGAAGAGCGCCGGTCACCGCGTCGAGGTGGGCGGCAACCTGGGCACGCCGGTGCTGGAGCTGGAGCCCCTGCCCTTCTTCGGCACCTACGTGCTGGAGCTGTCGAGCTACCAGCTGGAGCTGACGCCGTCGCTGGACTGCGACGTCGCGGTGCTGCTCAACGTCACGCCCGATCACCTGGCCCGCCACGGCGGCATGGACGGCTACGTCGCCGCCAAGGCGCTCATCTTCAAGAACCAGCACCAGCCGGCCACCGCCGTCATCGGCCAGGACGACCGCCACTGCCGCGGCCTGACCCAGACGGTGGCGCAGCGCGTCGACCAGACGGTGGTGCCGGTGCGCGGCGACGGCGAGGAGCCGGGCGGCGTGTTCACGCTCGACGGCGTGCTCTACGACGCCACCGACGCCGGCTACCCGCGCGAGGTCATCGACCTGCGCGGCATCCCGACGCTGCCCGGTGCCCACAACTGGCAGAACGCCTGCGCCGCCTATGCCGCCTGCCGCGCCCGCGGCGTCGCGCCCGAGGACATCGCGGCGGCCATGCGCACCTTCCCCGGCCTCGCCCACCGCCAGGAGCTGGTGGCGGAAGTGGACGGCATCCGCTTCGTCAACGACAGCAAGGCGACCAACGCCGACGCCGCCGAGAAGGCGCTGCTCTGCTACAAGGACATCTACTGGATCCTCGGCGGGCAGGCGAAGGAAGGCGGCATCGAAAGCCTGCTCGGCTACTTCCCGCGCATCCGCCACGCCTACCTCATCGGCGAGGCGGCCGAGGCCTTCGGCGAGACGCTGGGGTCGCACATCGCGCACAGCCAGTGCGGCACGCTCGACGCCGCCGTCGCCGCCGCCACCGCCGACGCCCGCCGCGACGGCCGCAAGGGTGCGGTGGTGCTGCTGTCGCCGGCCTGCGCCTCGTGGGACCAGTTCAAGAGCTTCGAGCATCGCGGCGACGTCTTCCGGGCGCTCGTCCACGACATCACGGCACGGGGAGCGGCATGACGACCATCACCATCTCCCGCACGGACACGAGCATCCTCGGCCGCTGGTGGTGGACCGTGGACCGCTGGCTGCTGGCCGCGGTGCTGGCGCTCATCGGCATCGGCATCTTCCTGGTCATGGCCGCCGGCCCCGCCGCCGCCGGCCGCATCGGGGCGGAAGCCTTCCACTTCGTGCGCCGCCAGTTCGTGTTTCTGCCGGTCGCCATCGGCGTCATGCTGGTGGTGTCGCTGATGGCGCCGCGCACGGTGCGCCGCCTGGCCGCCGTCGGCTTCGGCGTGACGGCGCTGATGCTGTTCGCCACCCTGTTCATCGGCACCGAGATCAAGGGCGCGGCGCGCTGGATCCACATCGGCCCGCTGTCCATCCAGCCGTCGGAATTCATCAAGCCGTTCTTCGCCGTCACCGCCGCCTGGATGTTCTCCGCTGGGCGCGAGAACGAGGGCTTCCCGGGCCAGTGGATCGCCATCGGCCTCTACGCCATGGTCGCCCTGCTGCTGCTGGCGCAGCCCGACGTCGGCATGACCCTGGTCGTCTCCGCCGTGTGGGCGGCGCAGTTCTTCCTGGCCGGCCTGCCCATGGTGCTGGTGGTGCTGTTCGTCGCCGCCGGCCTGGGTGCCGCGGTCGGCGCCTACTTCCTGTTCGACCACGTCAAGAGCCGCATCGACCGCTTCCTCGACCCGGCCAGCGGCGACACCTACCAGATCGACAAGGCCATGCAGGCCTTCCGCGACGGCGGCCTGTTCGGCCGCGGCCCCGGCGAAGGGCGCGTCAAGGAACTGCTGCCCGACGCCCACACCGACTTCATCTTCGCCGTCGCCGGCGAGGAATTCGGCCTGATCCTCTGCATATTCATCGTCGGCCTGTTCGCCTTCATCGTGCTGCGCGGCATCGCGCGCGCCATGGAGGAGGACAACCTGTTCGTCCTGCTCGCCGTCGGCGGCCTCGTCAGCCAGTTCGGCCTGCAGGCGCTCATCAACATGGCGTCGAGCCTGCACCTGATGCCGACCAAGGGCATGACGCTGCCCTTCGTGTCCTACGGCGGCTCCTCGACGCTGGCGCTGGCGCTCGGCTTCGGGATGATGCTGGCGCTCACCCGCCGCCGCCCGACCGGCGGAGGGGGTGTCTGATGGCGCTCGTCGTCCTCACCGCCGGCGGCACCGGCGGCCACGTCTTCCCCGCCGAGGCCCTGGCGGCCGAGCTGCTGGCCCGCGGCCACGACCTGACGCTGGTCACCGACAGCCGCGGCGCCACCTACGGCGGCGTGCTCGGCAGCCTGAAGACGGTGCGCGTGCGCGCCGGACAGGTGGCGGGCCGCGGCCGCATCGGGCAGGTGCTCGGCCTCGTCGACATCGCCCGCGGCGCCCTGCAGGCGCGCGGCATCCTGGCGGCCATGAAGCCCGCCGTGGTGGTCGGCTTCGGCGGCTATGCCTCGCTGCCGGCCATGGCGGCGGCCAGCCTGCTCGGCATCCCGACGGTGATCCACGAGCAGAACGCCGTGCTCGGCCGCGCCAACCGCCTGCTGGCGAGCCGCGTCTCCACCATCGCCACCAGCTTCGACGCGGTGCGCCACCTGCCGCCGACGGTGGAGCGCGTCCACACCGGCATGCCGGTGCGCCCGGCCATCGTGCCGGTGCGCGAGGCCCCCTACCCCGCTGTCGACGGCACCGCGCCGCTGCGCCTGCTGGTGCTCGGCGGCAGCCAGGGCGCGCGCATCCTGTCCGACGTGGTGCCGGCGGCGCTGGCGGCTCTGCCGGCCGAGATCCGCGGCCGCCTGCACGTCGCCCAGCAGTGCCGCCCGGAAGACCTGGATCGCGTGCGCGCCGCCTATGCCGGCGCCGGCCTCGCCGAGGCGACGCTCGAGAGCTTCTTCGGCGACGTGCCGCAGCGCCTCGCCGCCTGCCACCTGCTCATCGCCCGCGCCGGTGCCTCGACGGTGGCCGAGATGACGACGGCGGGCCGCCCGGCCATCCTGGTGCCCTACCCCTTCGCCACCGACGATCACCAGACCGCCAACGCCCGCGCCGTCGACGCGGCCGGTGGCGGCTGGCTGATGCCGCAGGACCGTTTCACGGCCGAGGCGCTGACCGCCCGCCTCGCCGACCTCTTCGCCATGCCGGCGAGCCTCCAGGCCGCCGCCGGCGCCGCCCGCGCCTTCGGGGTGCCGGATGCCGCCGCGCGCCTCGCCGATCTGGTCGAGGCCAAGCTCGCCGCGACCACCACCACCGCCACGACCGCCGTTGCCAGGGAGACCGCCCAATGAGGGCCATGCCGCTCGATATCGGAACCATCCACTTCGTCGGCATCGGCGGAATCGGCATGTCCGGCATCGCCGAGATCCTGGTGAACCTGGGCTATTCCGTGCAGGGCTCCGACCAGGCGGAAGGCGCCAACGTCGTGCGTCTGCGCGAGAAGGGCATCACCGTCCACATCGGCCACCGCGCCGAGAACCTGGGCGATGCGCAGGTGGTGGTCATTTCCTCGGCGGTGAAGCCCGACAACCCGGAAGTGGTCGCCGCCCGCCAGAACCTGATCCCGGTCGTGCGCCGCGCCGAGATGCTGGCCGAGCTGATGCGCCTGAAGTGGGCCATCGCCGTCGGCGGCACCCACGGCAAGACCACCACCACCAGCATGGTCGCCGCCATGCTCGACGCCGCCGCCATGGACCCGACGGTCATCAACGGCGGCATCATCAACGCCTACAACACCAACGCCCGCCTGGGCGACGGCGAGTGGATGGTGGTCGAGGCCGACGAGAGCGACGGCACCTTCACCAAGCTGCCGGCGGTGATCGCCATCGTCACCAACATCGACCCCGAGCACATGGACCACTACGGGTCCTTCGACAAACTGCGCGAGGCGTTCCAGACCTTCATCACCAACATCCCGTTCTACGGTCTGGCGGTGCTGTGCATCGACCACCCGGAGGTGCAGGCCATGATCCCGCGCGTCTCCGACCGCCGCGTGGTGACCTACGGCCTGTCGCCCCAGGCCGACGTGCGGGCGGTGAACGTGCGCATCGGCGTCGGCGGCGCCCGCTACGACGTAATGGTGACCGACCGCATGAGCGGCCGCCAGCGCCTCATCCAGGACCTGCGCCTGCCCATGTTCGGCGAGCACAACGTGACCAACAGCCTGGCGCCCGTCGCCATCGCCGTGGAAATGGGCCTGTCCGACGACACCATCCGTCAGGCGCTGGCCGGCTTCTCGGGCGTCAAGCGCCGCTTCACCAAGACCGGCGAGGCGGGCGGCGTGACCGTCATCGACGACTACGGCCACCACCCGGTGGAAATCGCCGCCGTGCTGCGCGCCGCGCGCTCGGCCACCACCGGCAACGTCGTCGCCGTGGTGCAGCCGCACCGCTACACCCGCCTCAACAGCCTGTTCGAGGAATTCTGCACCTGCTTCAACGACGCCGACACGGTGGTCGTGGCCGACGTCTATGCCGCCGGTGAAGCCCCCATCCCCGGCGTCGACCGCGACGCGCTGGTCAACGGCCTGCGCCAGCGCGGCCACCGCGGCGCCATTCCGCTCGCCCGGCCGGAACTGCTGGCGGAGACGGTGCGCCGCGTCGCCCGCAAGGGGGACATCGTGGTGTGTCTCGGCGCCGGCAACATCACCGCCTGGGCGCACGCCCTGCCGGCCCAGCTCGCCGACCTCTACGGCCCGGAGGGCGCCGCGGAATGAGCCTCGACGCCCGCCGCACCGCCGCCACCACCACCGCGCCCGCCGCGCCGCTGTCCGACCGGATGGCCGGCGCGCTGGCGCGCGTGCGCGGCCGGGTGAGCGCGGGCGCCGATCTGGCCAAGGTGACGTGGTTCCGCGTCGGCGGTCCCGCCGAGCTGATGGTGCGGCCGGTGGACGTGGACGACCTGGCGACGGTCCTCGCCGCCCGCCCGGCCGACGTGGCGCTGACGGTCATCGGCGTCGGCTCCAACCTGCTGGTGCGTGACGGCGGCGTGCCGGGCCTCGTGGTGCGGCTCGGCCGCGGCTTCGCCGAGATCGAGGCGGAGGCCGGCGGCTTCGTGCGCTGCGGCGCCGCGGCGCTGGACGCCCACGTGGCGACGGTGGCGCAGGAGGCCGGCATCGCCGGGCTCGAATTCCTCACCGGCGTGCCGGGTACCATCGGCGGCGCCCTGCGCATGAACGCCGGCGCCTACGGCCGCGAGATCAAGGACGTCCTCGTCACCGCCGAGGCGCTCGACGCCGAAGGCCGCCTGCACACCCTGCGGCCCGAGGACATGGACCTGTCCTACCGCCACTGCGGCGTGCCCGAGGACTGGGTGTTCACCGCCGCCACCCTCAAGGGCGAGCCCGGCGCCGACCCCGCCGCCGTGGCCGAGCGCATCGCCGAAATCCGGCGCCAGCGCGAGGACAGCCAGCCCGTGCGCACCCGCACCGGCGGCTCCACCTTCGCCAATCCCGAAGGTCACAAGGCCTGGCAGCTCATCGACGCCGCCGGGTGCCGCGGGCTGACCATGGGCGGCGCCCAGGTCAGTGAGAAGCACTGCAATTTTCTGTTGAATCTCGGCGATGCCACCGCCGCCCAGGTTGAAGCGTTGGGCGAGGAGGTTCGCCGCCGCGTGCACGAAACCAGCGGCATCGAGCTGCGGTGGGAGATCCGCCGCATCGGTGTTCCCGCCGACGATCCCCGGGCCATCCGCCCCGCCGCCGACCAAGGAGACGACGCATGACGACCCCGATCACCCGGCGCGTCACCGTGCTCATGGGCGGCTTCTCGGCGGAGCGCGACGTGTCGCTCAATTCCGGTGCGGCCGCCGTCAAGGCGCTGAAGGATTACGGCTACGTCGACGTCGCCGCCATCGACGTGCCGCGCGACGTGCCGGCCTTCGTGCAGGCGCTGGCCGAGACGAAGCCCGACGTGGTGCTCAATGCCCTGCACGGCCGCTTCGGCGAGGACGGCGCCATCCAGGGCATCCTGGACATGATGCGCATCCCCTACAGCCACTCCGGCCGGCTCGCCAGCGCCATCGCCATGGACAAGCCGACCGCCAAGCTGCTGTTCGCCCAGGCCGGCCTGAGCGTCGCCGAGGACCGCATCGTGGGGCGCGAGGAAATGCTGTCGGGCGTCGATCCGCTGCCGCGCCCCTACGTCATCAAGCCGCTCAACGAGGGCAGCTCGGTCGGTGTGCACATCATGCGCGAGGGCGACAACCACCGCTTCGCCGACGACGACTGGCCGTTCGGCGACAAGGTGATGGTGGAGGCCTTCGTGCCGGGCCGCGAACTGACCGTCGCCGTCATGGGAGATCGTGCGTTGGCCGTGACGGAGATCACAACCCAGCGCGGCTTCTACGACTATGATGCCAAGTACGCCGCAGGGGGATCCCTGCACGTTCTGCCGGCGGACATCGGTCCGGAGCTGACGGAACGTGCCATGGAGGTCGCCGTGCGGGCCCACCAGGCGCTCGGTTGCCGTGGCGTGTCGCGAACCGACATCCGCTACGACGGCGAGCGCCTCGTGATTCTCGAAGTGAACACCCAGCCCGGCATGACCGCCACGTCCCTCGTCCCCGAGCAGGCGGCCTTCGCCGGAATCCCGTTCCCCGCGCTGTGCCACTGGATGGTGGAGACCGCCGCATGCGACTGCTGAGCCTCGCCGTTCCCCTGCCGCCGCTCGACATCTTCCCGGGCCGCGGCGGCAAGAGCGTCAAGCGCACCGCCGCCCCGCGCCAGGGGGCGAGCGCCGCCGCCGCGCGCACCGTGCGTCGGCGCCGCCGGCTGCCGCGCGTCGACGGCCGCATCGCCGGTGCGGCGCTGCTGTCGCTGGCGGTGTCGCTGGGCGCGGCGTGGCTGGTCGGCTCCGGCGCGCTCGACCGCGGCATGGCGGCGAGCGGCTCGGCCGTCGCCACCGTCAGCCAGGGGCTCGGCCTGACCGTCAACAACCTGATGGTCGAAGGCCGCAACCGCACCGACGGCCGCGACATCCTGGCCGCCCTGAACGTGCAGCGCGGCGCCTCCATCCTCGACCTCGACATGCAGGCCGCCCGCGAAGCGCTGGAAGCCCTGCCGTGGGTGAGCAAGGCGGTCGTCTCGCGCCGCCTGCCCGACACCGTGCATGTCCGCATAGAGGAACGTACTCCCATCGCGTTGTGGCAGCGCGAGGACGGACAGTTCATGCTCACCGACGCCGGCGGCGCGGCCATTCCGGTGCAGGACGTCGGCACCTGGGGGCATCTGCCGGTGATCGTCGGCGGCGGCGCTCCGGCGGCGGCGGCGGAGTTGTTCGCCATGCTGAACGGCGAGCCGAGCCTCGCACCGCGCGTCAAGGCGGCCACCCGCCGCGGCGACCGCCGCTGGGACATCCTGCTCGACGACTTCGAGCACGGCATCACGGTGAAGCTGCCCGAAACCGGCGCCGCCGCGGCCTGGGCCCGCATGGCGCAGATCGAGCAGACCCACCGCATGCTGGCCAACGACCTGACGGAAATCGACCTGCGCCTCACCGACCGCGTCGTCGTCCGCCTGAACGGCGACGGCATCCCGGTCGGCGACCGGATGAAGGGCGGACCGAAGCTGAAAGCCATGCCGCTGCCCCTCGCCCCCGGCGCCGGCCGCGAGGCCTGAGAGAGAAAACGGAAGGAACGACCCAAGTGCCGTCGAAGGCCAAGACACGCACCGGAACGATCGCTGCGCTGGACGTGGGCACCACCAAGGTGGCCTGCTTCATCGCGCATGCGGACGACGACGGCAGCCTGCGCGTGCTCGGCGTCGGCCACCACCGCTCGCGCGGCATGCGCGGCGGCCAGGTCGCCAACATGGAGGAGCTGGAAGGCTCCATCCGCGCCGCCGTCGACGCCGCCGAGCAGATGGCCAACCAGCGCGTCGAAAAGGTGCTGGTCAACGTCAGCGGCGGCCAGCCGCGCTCGCAGAAGGTGGAAGTGGACCTGGCGGTCGCCGGCCACGAGATCCGCGAGCGCGACGTGCGCCGCATCCTGGAAGCCGGCCGCGCCCACCACGTCGGCGAGGACCGCGAACTGGTCCACTGCATCCCCATCGGCTACACCATCGACGGCACGCCGGGCATCGTCGACCCGCGCGGCATGTACGGCGACCGGCTGGGCGTCGACATCCACCTCGTCTCCGCCGCCGCCGGGGCGGTGCGCAACCTTTCCACCGTCGTCGAGCGCAGCCACCTGGAGATCGAGGCGCGCGTCGTCTCGCCCTATGCCTCTGGCCTCGCCTGCGCCGTCGAGGACGAGAAGGAGATGGGCGTCACCGTCATCGACATGGGCGGCGGCACCACCACCATCGCCGTGTTCCAGGACGGCCACATCGTCTACGTCGACAGTGTCGGCGTCGGCGGCAACCACGTCACCAACGACATCGCCAAGGGCCTGTCGACGCCGGTGGCCAATGCCGAGCGGCTGAAGACGGTGTACGGCAGCGTCATCGCCACCCCCGCCGACGACCGCGACCTGTTGAAGGTGCCGCTGGTCGGCGAGGAGGACGACACGACGCCCAACGAAGTGCCGCGCTCCATGCTGGTCCACATCGTGCGCCCCCGCGTCGAGGAGACGCTGGAGCTGGTGCGCCAGCACCTGGACCAGGCGGGGCTGCTGAAGGCCGTCGGCCCGCGCTGCGTCGTCACCGGCGGCGCGAGCCAGCTGGCGGGCCTGCGCGACCTGGCGGAAACCATCCTCGAAAAGCAGGTGCGCCTCGGCCGCCCGCTGCGCATCAAGGGCCTGCCGGAGAGCGTCTCCGGCCCGGCCTTTTCCACCGTCGCGGGCCTCGTGCGCTACGCCGCCTACGACCACGTGGAGACGCCGCAGCAGGCCGAGCCGGACGAACCGGCCGCCGCCGCCGGCAAGGCGCGCGGCGCCCGCAAGGGCAAGACCAAGGGCAGGAGCGGCTCCGGCGTCGGCGCCGGGATCGCACGGATCTCACAGTGGCTGCGGGAGAACTTCTGATGGCGGACAAGACCGAGTGGCGCATGTTGGACGAGTTCGGCCATCGCATCGCCGAGGCGTCCCCCGCGGAGCAGCCCGCCCACGACGACCGCGACACCATCCGTGCGCTGGGCGCCACCAAGCGCGCCGCCGCGGTGCTGTCGGCCATGATCTGGGGTCCGCCCGAGGGTGTCGATCCGGCGGTGGAAGGCCTGCTGCCCGAGCCGGTGGACGTGTCGGCGCCGAGCGCGCTCGACCTCGCGGAATCCGTGTCGCAGGCGGTCGCCCGCTGCTTCGCCGAGCCGGATGGGACCGAGGAATACCATCCCACTGATTCGGACCTGCGCATCGAGCACCACTCGCTCGCGCCGCAGCCGGAAAACGAAGGTGCATCAGAGGGTAGCGATGGCTTGACCGAGCAGGAACGCCACCTGCTGAAAGTCCTCTCCACACCTACGGAAAAGCCAGATCTTGCGCAGGGTGACGGAACCTTGCATGAACGCACCGAAGATTTTGCGAATGCACCGAAAAGCACGCTGAACAAAGAACAAAATCCTGGTACACATCTCCCCGTTCAGACGCACACGGAGGCTAACATGCCGATCAACTTCCATGCCCCCGAAGGCATCGGGGCGCAGCTGAAGCCCCGAATCACCGTCGTCGGTGTCGGCGGCGCCGGCGGAAACGCCGTGAACAACATGATTCTGAGCGGCCTCGAAGGTGTCGACTTCGTGGTCGCCAACACCGACGCGCAGGCCCTCAACCACGCGCGCACCGACCGCCGCATCCAGCTCGGCATGGACGTGACGCAGGGCCTCGGCGCCGGCGCCCGCCCCGACGTCGGCAATGCCGCGGCCGAAGAGAGCTACGACCTGATCGCCAAGGAGCTGGAAGGCGCCAACATGGTGTTCATCACCGCCGGCATGGGCGGTGGCACGGGCACCGGCGCGGCTCCCGTCATCAGCCGCATCGCCCGCGACATGGGCATCCTGACCGTCGGCGTGGTGACCAAGCCGTTCCAGTTCGAAGGCGTGCACCGCATGCGTCTGGCCGAGAACGGCATCGACGATCTGGCGCAGTTCGTCGACACCCTCATCATCATCCCGAACCAGAACCTGTTCCGCGTCGCCAACGAGCGCACGACCTTCGCCGACGCCTTCAAGATGGCCGACGACGTGCTGAACTCGGGCGTGCGCTCGGTCACCGACCTGATGGTGATGCCGGGCCTCATCAACCTCGACTTCGCCGACGTCCGCACCGTCATGTCCGGCATGGGCCGCGCCATGATGGGCACCGGCGAGGCCGACGGCGAGAACCGCGCCCTGCAGGCCGCCGAAGCCGCCATCGCCAACCCGCTGCTGGAAGACACCTGCATGCGCGGCGCCAAGGGCGTGCTCATCAACATCACCGGCGGCCCGGACGTCACCCTGTTCGAGGTCGACGAAGCCGCCAACCGCATCAAGGACGAGGTCGAAAGCCCCGACGCCCACATCATCTTCGGCTCGTGCTTCGACGAGGCCATGGAAGGCAAGATGCGCGTCTCCGTCGTCGCCACCGGCATCAACGCCGAGGCGATGGCCGGCCATCACCCGCAGCGCACCACCGTCGCCATGCCGGGCGCCCCGCGTCCGCAGCCGCTGACGGCGCCGGCCGCCGCCGCTGCCCCCGCCGCTCCGGCGCCGCAGCAGCCGACCGCCGAGGTCGAGCCGGTGGCCGCCCAGGCCGCCGCCCACGTCGCCGCCGAGGCGCCGATGCAGGCCCCGGCCGTGGTCGAGGAAGAGCAGCCGGCCGCCTTCCAGGCCACCGGCACCCACGGCGGCCTCGCCCGTCCGACGGCTCCGGCCGCGCCGCGCTTCACCCAGCCGCGCGACGTGTTCATCCCGCGCGCCCCGGTGACGCCGGGTTCGGCGGGCCACGCCGCCGCGCCGCAGCACCACCAGCCGGAGGCGTCGCGCGCCGCCGCCCAGCCGCAGGCCGCCGCGCCGCAGCCGGCACCGCGCCCGATGGCCGTGCCGCCGCGTCCGCAGCCGCTGCAGGGTAGCGCCCAGACCCGCACCTCCATCGAGCCGGAGGAGCACCGCACCCTGGCGCAGGGCCTGCTCGCCCGCATGACCGGCCTCGCCCGCCGCGCGACCCCGGCCGCGCCGCACCAGGAGCCGGAAGTGCGCACCCAGCACCACCAGCAGCCGCAGGCGCCGCAGGCCCGTCCGACGACGGAGCAGATGCGCCTCGCGGTCGACCCCGATGACCGGGTCCAGACCTCGTCGCAGGACGACGACGAACTGGAAATCCCGGCCTTCCTGCGCCGTCAGGCCAACTGACCGACGCGGCGCACCCGGCGGATGCCTCTGCCGGACGTCTGAACACAAACTTGTCGGCCCGCCCTCCCCGGGCGGGCCGATCCTTTTTCGCACTGCAACACTCCCTTATTCCCCTGCCGCGCCAAACGCCCGGCCCGCCGTAACAATCTGCAACAATGATTGATTTGTGCAGTTGCGGGATGGAGCGTTAGAAAAGCATCATCGAAAACCTGACAGATGCGGTGTCCCGCCTCGAACGCAATAACCGGAAAGACCAGGACCGGAACGTGCGAGTTGAAGAGGATCCGCCGAAGGGGAATGAATAATGTTCGTCGAGAACGCTCGGGAAGACATCGCCGACCGCAGTGCGCCGACCCGCGGTGAAGACCGCCCGGCGACTTACGCGCGCCAGCGGACACTGAAGAGCGCCATCTCGTGCACCGGCATCGCCCTGCATTCGGGCCAGAAGGTCACCATGACCCTGCAGCCGGCGCCGGCCGACACCGGCATCGTGTTCCGCCGCACCGACATCGCCGGCCGCAACGCCGAGATCCCCGCCCTGTGGAACACGGTGGCCGACAGCCGCCTGTGCACCGTCATCGCCAACGACCAGGGCGTCACCGTCGCCACCATCGAGCACCTGATGGCCGCGCTGGCCGGCTGCGGCCTCGACAACGTGGTGGTGGAGCTGAACGGCCCGGAAGTGCCGATCATGGACGGGTCCTCCGCCCCCTTCGTGTTCCTGGTGGAATGCGCCGGCACCGTCGAGCAGGACGCGACGCGCAAGGTCATCCGCATCCGCCGCGAAGTGGCCGTGCGCAACGGCGAGACCGTCGCCGCCCTGACGCCGGGCCGCGGCGGCCTGACGGTCGACTTCGAGATCGACTTCACCGCCCGCGCCATCGGCCGCCAGCGCGACGCCTTCCTGGTGACGCCAGCGACCTTCAAGCAGGACATCGCGCGCGCCCGCACCTTCGGCATGCTGGAAGACATTCCGAAGATGCGCGCCGCCGGCCTCGGCCTCGGCGGTTCGCTCGACAACGCGGTGGTGGTCAACGACGACCAGATCCTGAACGAGGACGGCCTGCGCTTCGGCAACGAGTTCGTCCGCCACAAGATCCTGGACGCCGTCGGCGACCTGGCGCTGGCCGGTCATGCCATCGTCGGCCGCTTCCACGGCGTACGCTCCAGCCACGCCCACAACAACAAGCTGCTGCGCGCCCTGTTCGCCGACCGCAGCGCCTGGACCCTCGAGCCCCTGCGCGCCGACGAAGCCGCCGGCGCCGCGGTGCCTGCGGCTGCCGCCCCGGTGCGCCTCAGCGCCTGAGGGCTACCAGTGTTTGAAAGACCGCTGGGATAGTGTCCTGGCCGGGCATGACAACCTGCTGATAGCAAAGAAGATTGTCATGGCCGGACTTGATCCGGCCATCCATGGCTCCGCGGACGGCTGCCGTGATGACGCCGCCCTCCACGGCCGCCGGCGTGCACGCCGTGGATGCCCGGCTCGGAGGCCTGGCATGACAAGTAATTGAAAAATCAGTGAAAATTGTCATGGCCGGGCTCGACCCGGCCATCCACGGCTCCACAGACGGCAGCCGTGATGACGACGCCCTCCACGGCCCGTGCGGTGCACGCCGCGGAGGCCCGGCCGCTCCCTTCCGACCGAGCTCCCCCCTTCCCCACCCCGCCACCACACTACCTGCTGACACCTCCCGCGCCGGTGGGGTATAGTGCGGCCGCTGCCGACCTGCCTGCGACCATTAGCGAGCCGAGATGACCGTCGAGTTCCGTACCTCCGCCGCCGGCCTCCGCTGGATGCGCCGCACCCTTCTCGCCACCGCCGCGGCGGTGGCGCTGGCCGCGTGCTCGTCCGACAACGAGCCCGACGCCTATGTCGAGCGCCCGGTGGAGGAGCTCTACAACATCGCCATGGCCGATGTCGGCGAGGGCAATTACGAGCAGGCCGCCAAGTCCTTCGACGAGGTGGAGCGCCAGCACCCCTATTCGTCGTGGGCCACGCGCGCGCAGCTCATGTCTGCCTATTCCTATTACGAGGCCGAGAAGTACGACGACGCCATCATCGCGCTCGACCGCTTCATCCAACTGCACCCGGGCAACCCCGATGTGCCCTACGCCTATTACCTGAAGGCGCTGAGCTATTACGAGCAGATCAGCTCCGTCGGCCGCGACCAGAAGATGACGCGCCTGGCCTACGACGCCCTGCAGGACGTCATCAACCGCTTCCCGACCAGCGAGTACGCCCGCGACGCCAAGCTGAAGCTCGACCTCACCGTCGACCACATGGCCGGCAAGGAGATGGACGTCGGGCGCTACTACCTGAAGCAGAAGCAGTACCTGGCCGCCGTGAACCGCTTCAAGTCGGTGGTGGAAGTCTACCAGACCACCAGCCACGTGCCGGAAGCGCTCTACCGCCTGGTGGAGGCCTATGCGCTGCTGGGCATGCAGACCGAGGCCATGAAGACCGCCGCCGTGCTGGGCCACAACTACCCCGGCAGCGAGTGGTACGAAGACGCCTATGCCGTCGCCCAGGGCGGCCAGCCGGTGACGGACACGGCGCAGGATTCCGGCTGGCTGCCCAGCCTGCCGGCCCTGTGGTAACGGCGACGCGGGAGCCATCATGCTCGTCAGCCTGTCGATCCGCGACGTCGTCCTGATCGACCGCCTGGACCTTCACTTCGAAGGCGGGCTCGGCGTGCTCACCGGCGAGACCGGCGCCGGCAAGTCCATCCTGCTCGACAGCCTCGGGCTTGCCCTCGGCGACCGCGCCGACAGCGGCCTCGTGCGCCACGGCGCCGACCAGCTGTCGGTGACCGCCGTATTCGACGTCGGCCCCGACCACCCCGCCCGCGCCATCCTGAAGGACCAGGGCCTGGATGCCGGCGAGGACGTGCTGACGGTGCGCCGCACGGTCAGCCGCGACGGCCGCTCGCGCGCTTTCGTCGACGACCAGCCCGCCTCCGTCGGCCTGCTGCGCCGGCTCGGCGACACGCTGGTGGAGATCCACGGCCAGTTCGAGACCCACGGCCTGCTCGACGCCACCACCCACCAGGGCGTGCTCGACGCCTACGGCGCGCTGGAGACCCAGGTCGCCGCCGTGCGCGCCGCCTGGAAGGCATGGCGCGAGAAGGCCAAGGAACGCGCCCAGGCGGAAGCCGACCTGGAGAAGGACCGCCAGGAAGAGGAAGCCCTGCGCCACGCGGTGGAAGACCTGCGCGCCCTCGGCCCCAAGGCCGGCGAGGAAGCGGAACTGGCCGACCGCCGCAGCCAGCTCATGCACGGCGAGCAGATCGCCGAGGGCCTGAACGGCGCGCTGGCCGCCGTCACCCAGACCGCCGACGTGGAAGGCGCCTTCCGCGGCGCCCAGCGGTCGCTCCAGCGCATCCTCGACAAGGCCGGCACCACCGTGCAGCCCATCCTCGACGCCCTCGACCGCGCCGCCATCGAGGCATCGGAAGCCCTGAACCTGCTGGAGAAGGCCGCCGGCGAGATCGACCTCGACCCGCGCCACCTGGAGCAGGTGGAGGAACGTCTGTTCGAACTGCGGGCGCTGGCCCGCAAGCACGGCGTCGACCCCGACGGGCTGCCCGACGTGCAGGCGCGGCTGGAGAAGCGGCTCGCGGCCCTTGAAGGCGGCGGCGCCGACATCACCCGCCTGATCCGCGAGGAACAGGCCGCCCGCCAGACCTACGTCGAGGCCGCCCGCGCCCTGCACAAGACCCGTGCCGCGGCGGCGAAGACGCTCGATGCCGCCGTCATGACCGAGCTGAAGCCGCTCAAGCTCGACAAGGCGACCTTCGTCACCCGTGTCGAGGAGCTGGAGGAAGGGTCCTGGAGCGCCGAGGGACTCGACCGCGTGGCCTTCGAGGTGGCGACCAACCCCGGCGCGCCGCCCGGCCCCATCGCCAAGATCGCCTCGGGCGGCGAACTCTCCCGCTTCACCCTGGCGCTCAAGGTGGTGCTGGCGAGCATCGGCCCGGTGCCGACCCTGGTGTTCGACGAGGTCGACGCCGGCATCGGCGGCGCCACCGCCGCCGCCGTCGGGGAACGCCTCGGCCGCCTCGCCGAACGCCTGCAGGTGCTGGTGGTCACCCACAGCCCGCAGGTCGCCGCCCGCGGCGCCCGCCACTACCGCGTCTCCAAGCACGAGCGCGACGGCCGCGTCGCCACCACCGTGGAGCGCCTGGACGCCGCCGCCCGCCGCGAGGAAGTGGCCCGCATGCTGGCCGGCGAGCGCATCACCGACGAAGCCCGCGCCGCCGCCGACAGCCTCCTGAACACGACAGCCGCATGACCGACACGACACTCCGCCAGAAGGACCCGGCCGACCTGACGCAGGACGAGGCGCGGGACGAACTGGCCGCGCTCGCCGCCGAACTGGCCGAGCACGACCGCCGCTACCACGCCGAAGACGCGCCGACCATCTCCGACGCCGAGTACGACGCGCTGAAGCAGCGCAATGCGGCCATCGAAGCACTCTTTCCAAAGTTGGTCCGCGACGACAGCCCGTCGAAGACGGTGGGCGCCGCCCCCGCCGCCGGCTTCGCCAAGGTGCGCCACCGCGTGCCCATGCTGTCGCTCGACAACGCCTTCTCGGAAGAGGACGTGCGCGACTTCGTGGCGAGCATCCGCCGCTTCCTGTCGCTGGCCGAGGACGACCCGCTCGACATCGTCGCCGAGCCCAAGATCGACGGCCTGTCCTTCAGCGCCCGCTACGAGAACGGCGTCTTCGTCCAGGCTGCGACGCGCGGCGACGGGCAGGAGGGCGAGGACATCACCGCCAACCTGCGCACGCTGGCCGACCTGCCCGAGCGCCTGAAAGGTGACGCCCCGGCGGTGCTGGAGGTGCGCGGCGAGGTCTACATGAGCCGCGACGCCTTCTTCGCCCTGAACGAGCGGCAGGAGGCGGCCGGCGGCAAGATCTTCGCCAACCCGCGCAACGCCGCCGCCGGCAGCTTGCGCCAGAAGGACCCGGAGATCACGCGGTCGCGGCCGCTGTCGCTGTTCGCCTATTCCTGGGGCGAGGTGGTCGGCTACGAGGCGACCACCCACTGGGCCTACCTGGAGCAGCTGCACGCCTGGGGCTTGCCGACCAACCCGCTGGCCCGCCTCTGCCGCTCGGTGGAGGAGGTGATGGACCTCTACCGCGAGGTCTACGAGCGGCGCCCGTCCCTGCCCTACGATATCGACGGCGTGGTCTATAAGGTCGACCGCATCGACCTGCAGAAGCGCCTGGGCTTCGTCAGCCGCAGCCCGCGCTGGGCCATCGCCCACAAGTTCCCCGCCGAGCAGGCGCAGACGGTGCTGGAGAAGATCGAGATCCAGGTCGGCCGCACCGGCGTGCTGACGCCAGTCGCCCACCTGACGCCGGTCACGGTCGGCGGCGTGGTGGTCAGCCGCGCCACCCTGCACAACGAGGACGAGATCAAGCGCAAGGGCGTGCGCGAAGGCGACACCGTGATCGTCCAGCGCGCCGGCGACGTCATCCCGCAGATCCTCGGCGTGGTCGAGGGCAAGCCGCGTGGTGCCGCGGACTACGAGTTCCCCCACGTCTGCCCGGTGTGCGGCAGCCAGGCCATCCGCGAGGACGGCCAGGTCGCGCGGCGCTGCACCGGCGGCCTGATCTGCAAGGATCAGGTGGTGGAGCGCCTGAAGCACTTCGTCTCGCGCGACGCCTTCGACATCGAAGGGCTCGGCGCCAAGCAGATCGAGCTGTTCCACGAGCGGGGCTACCTGAAGGCGCCGGCCGACATCTTCCGCCTGCGCGACCTGGAAACACCGGGGCAGAAGCGCATCAGCAGCCTGCCGCGCATCGGCGAGAAGTCGGCGCAGAACCTGTTCGACGCCATCGACGCCCGCCGCCGCATCGGCCTCGACCGTTTCGTCTATGCCCTCGGCATTCCGCAGATCGGCCAGGCCACGGCCCGCCTGCTGGCCCGCGTCTACGGCACCCTCGATGCCCTGGTGGAGGCCATGCGCGCCGCCGCCGACAAGGAGAGCGAGGCGCACAAGGACCTGATCGGCATCGAGGGCATCGGCGAGAGCATGGCCGACGACCTCACCGGCTTCTTCACCGAGCAGCACAACATCGACGTGCTGGAGGACCTGAAAGCGGCGGGCGTCGAGGTGCAGCCCTTCGAGCAGCAGGTGGCGAGCGACAGCCCCATCAAGGACAAGACCGTCGTCTTCACCGGCACCCTGGAAACCATGAGCCGCGGCGAGGCCAAGGCCCGCGCCCAGGCGTTGGGGGCCAAGGTGGCGGGGTCGGTGTCGAAGAAGACCGACCTGGTGGTCGCCGGCCCGGGCGCCGGCTCCAAGCTGAAGCAGGCCCAGGAGCTGGGCGTCGCCACCATGACGGAAGAGGAATTCCTCCGCCTGATCGGAGGATGACGGGGTCCCGTTCCACTTAAGCCCGCTGTGTTTTGCACTACATTCATACCAGCCATGAGCGTGAAATGGGTGGCGCGCCGCGCCGCCCTGCCCTATGTCTGGTGTCGCCGCCACGGCAGCGCCGATTTGATCTTCAGATTGCGGGCGCTCAACAAATGCAGCTAAAGCCGAAGCCGGTCCCGCTTTCCGACCGCCCGGCCCGTTGGCTGTGGCGGTTTTTGTTTGTGCCGAACCAACCACGGGAGACCGTTCCGGAATGCCGACCTTCACCGCCCTCCGCCCGCTCGCCGTCGCCGCCGTCTTCGCCGCCGCCACCCTGGCCGGCCCGGCCATGGCCGACACCAAGGACACCGTGCGCATCGGCGTCACCCCCGGCAGCCATGAAGAGGTGATGGAAGTCGTGCGCGAGGTCGCCAAGGAAAAGGGCCTGACGCTCGAGATCGTGCCCTTCACCGACTACGTGCTGCCGAACACTGCGCTCGCCGACGGCGACCTGGACGCCAACAGCTTCCAGCACCAGCCCTACCTGGACCAGCAGGTGAAGGATCGCGGCTTCGACCTGGTCTCCGTCGGCAAGAACTTCGTCGAGCCCATGGGCATCTACTCCCAGTCGGTGAAGAGCCTCGACGCCCTGCCCGAAGGCGCCCAGATCGCCATCCCCAACGACCCGACCAACGGCGGCCGCGCCCTGCTGCTGCTGGACGCCCAGGGCGTCATCGGCCTGAAGGACGACGTCGGCCTGACGCCGAGCCCGCTCGACATCGCCGAGAACCCCAAGAACCTGGAGTTCACCGAGGTCGATGCCGCCCAGCTGCCGCGCGTGCTGCCCGACGTCGCCGCCGCCGCCATCAACACCAACTACGCGCTGGAGGCCGGCCTCAACCCGCTGAAGGACGCCGTCGCCATCGAGAAGGCCGACAGCCCCTACGCCAACATCATCGTGGTGCAGGGCAAGAACGCCGACGCGCCGTGGGTGAAGACCCTGGTCGAGGCCTACCAGACGCCGAAGGTGCGCGAGTTCATCCTGGAGCGCTTCCAGGGCGCCGTCGTCCCGGCGTTCTGAGCCGCCCTTCCTTCCCTGAACGAGCAAGGCCCCGGCGTCACCGCCGGGGCCTTTTCTCGTGCGAGGCAGTTCGGACGCCCGATCAGCCGCGCTTCTTGCCGAGGCCGATGGCTTCCAGCGCGTCCTCGATCTCCGGCAGGATGTCGGGGTCGTCGATGGTCGGCGGCACCTTGACGTCCTGGTTGTCGGCCATCTTCTGCATGGTGCCGCGCAGGATCTTGCCCGAGCGCGTCTTCGGCAGGCGCTTGACCACCACGGCCTGCTTGAAGGCGGCCACCGGGCCGATCTCGTCGCGCACCAGCTTGACCAGTTCCTTGACGATGTCGGCGTCGTCGCGATCGACGCCCGCCTTCAGGCACACGAAGCCGAGCGGCGTCTGGCCCTTCAGGTCGTCGGCGACGCCGATGACGGCGCATTCCGCCACGTCCGGGTGCTGCGCCAGGACTTCTTCCATGGCGCCGGTGGACAGGCGGTGGCCGGCGACGTTGATGACGTCGTCGGTGCGGGTCATGACGTAGACGTAGCCGTCGTCGTCCACGAAGCCGGCGTCACCGGTCTTGTAGTAGCCCGGGTATTCAGTCAGGTAGGCGTCACGGTAGCGCTGCTCGGCGTTCCACAGGGTCGGCAGCGTGCCCGGAGGCAGCGGCAGCTTGCACACCAGCGCGCCGATCTGGGTCGGCGCCACCGGCTGGTGGTCTTCGCCCAGCACCTGCACGTTCCAGCCCGGCATGGCCTTGGTCGGCGAGCCGTGCTTGACCGGGAACAGCTCGATGCCCTTGGGGTTGCCGCAGATGGCCCAGCCCGTTTCCGTCTGCCACCAGTGGTCGATGACCGGCACGTTCAGCATCTGCTCGGCCCACTTGAGCGTCTCCGGGTCGGAACGCTCGCCGGCCAGGAACAGGGCGGTCAGGCTCTTGGTCGAGTACTTCTTCAGGAACTCGCCGTTGGGGTCCTCGCGGCGGATGGCGCGGAAGGCCGTCGGGGCGGTGAACAGCACCTTCACGTCGTGCTCTTCGATGACGCGCCAGAAGGTGCCGGCGTCCGGCGTGCCGACGGGCTTGCCCTCGAACACCACCGTCGTGCAGCCGTGCAGCAGCGGGCCGTAGACGATGTAGGAGTGGCCGACCACCCAGCCCACGTCCGACGCCGCCCAGAACACGTCGCCCGGCTGCACGTCGTAGAGCGCCGCCATGGTGTACTTCAGCGCCACGGCATGGCCGCCGTTGTCGCGCACGACGCCCTTCGGCTGGCCCGTGGTGCCGGAGGTGTAGAGGATGTAGAGCGGATCGGTCGCGGCCACCGGCACGCAGGCGGCCGGGGCGGCATCGGCCACCAGCGCGGCCCAGTCGTAGTCGCGGCCCGCCTGCAGCTCGGCCTGGCACTGCGGACGCTGGTAGACCACCACCGTTTCCGGCTTGTGCTCGGCGACGCGGATGGCCTCGTCCACCATGGGCTTGTAGGCGACGGTGCGGTTGGGCTCGAGGCCGCAGGAGGCGGCGATGATCGCCTTCGGCTTGGCGTCGTTGATGCGGGTCGCCAGCTCGTGCGCCGCGAAGCCGCCGAACACCACCGAATGCACGGCGCCGAGGCGCGCGCAGGCCAGCATGGCGACGACGCTTTCCGGGATCATCGGCATGTAGAGGATGACGCGGTCGCCCTTGCCGACGCCCTTGGCGGCCAGCGCACCGGCGAAGCGACTCACTTCGTCCAGCAGCTCGGCGTAGGTGATGGTGCGCTTGGTGCCGGTGATCGGGCTGTCGTAGATGACGGCGGTCTGGGCGCCGCGGCCGGCCTCGACGTGACGGTCGACGGCGTTGTAGCACGTGTTCAGCTCGCCGCCCGTGAACCAGCGGTAGAGCGGCGCATTGCTGTCGTCGAGCACCTTGGTGGCCGGCTTGGTCCAGGTGATCTCCTTGGCGGCATCCCCCCAGAAACCTTCCGGATCGTTCAGCGAGCGCTCGTGAGCGGCTTGATACGGACTGGTCATGACCTGACGTCGTTCCTTTGTTTGGTGTCTTCTGCCTTTCTCGGGCCGGCACCGGGACGCCGGCCGCACCGGAAGACCCTCCGATGTGTGCGGGCGAGTTTGCATCAATCGTTGCGCCGAGGAAAGGGCGCTTATGCATAAATGTTCGCGCCGAAGGCCGTAAGGTTCAAGAAAATGTCCCTTGGTCCGACAATCGGATACCTGTCGCCGTCTGTCGGACAAACGAAAAGGCCTCGCCGTCCATGCGGTCGAGGCCTTGCTCGTTTCGGTGCCGCAGCCCGACTCTTCGGGCGGTCATCGGCAACCTTGGCGCTTTGCGCTATGAGACGAAACGGCGTGGCCGCATCGTTGGCAAGTCAGTGCTGATTTTCTACTGGACCTCTTGGTTCCCTCGGCGTCGTCCGCGCGGCGTCAATGACGCGACATGCGGGCGAGTTCGTCCTTTATCTTCAGCTTCTGTCTCTTGATGATGGCTACCATGGAAGTATCGGGGATCGGTCGCCGAAATTCCTCCTGCAACTGCGCTTCCAGAGAAGCATGCTTGGTGGAGAGAGCGTCGATCCGAGCATCATAGCCCATGGCAAACCTCCGTCTTACCGATATGGTACGCCGAGAATGGTACGCCATTCCGAAGCCGGATTCCAGGCAATCCGTTAAGCTACTGTGACCGTATGACTTTCGCTTTATTACCCATACGCCCCACTGGGACACAGCTTCATGAACAACCCGACCCGACCCCGCGTAATAGTCGGAATAACCGGCGCCTCCGGCATCATCTACGGTATCCGGATGCTGGAAATCCTTCGCCGGCTGGACGTCGAGACCCATCTGGTCATGTCCGACGCCGCCGAAGTGACGCTCGCCCACGAGTCGGACCTGAAGGTCGCCCAAGTGCGGGCGCTGGCCGACGTCTACCACCGCCACGGTGACCTGGCGGCGGCGCCGTCGTCGGGGTCGTTCCGCACCCTCGGCATGGTGATCGCGCCGTGTTCCGTACGCACCCTGTCGGAGATCGCCGCCGGCACGGGCGCGAACCTCATCACGCGGGCGGCCGACGTGACGCTGAAGGAGCGCCGCCGCCTCGTGCTCATGGTGCGGGAAACGCCGCTGCACCTCGGCCACATCCGGGCCATGGCGGCGGTGACGGAAATGGGCGCCATCGTGGCGCCGCCGGTGCCGGCCTTCTACACGCGGCCGCAGACGCTGGACGACATCGTCGATCATGCGGTCGGCCGCACGCTCGATCTGTTCGGGCTGGATGCCGGGGTGGTGAAGCGCTGGGGCGGCGACGGCTGACGCCGCCGCCCGCAGCGAAGGTGCTTCGTCAGATGGTTTCCGGGCCGGCGGCGTCGGCGTCGCGGGTGACGACCGCGGGGCCGCAGCATTCCGCCGGGCTTTCCAGATCCTCGCCGAACTCGCCGCAATAGATGCCGAGGCCGCGCGCCGTGTGCACCAGGGCGCCGTGCGGGTCGAGCGCGCGGGCGCCGATGGTGACGTTGTCGAGCGGCACGTCGATGACGCTGCGGTCGCGCCACGCCACCATGCGGCCGAAGCGGCGCTGCGCCACGAGGTCCACCGCATGCACGCCGAAAGCCGAGGCCAGCAGGCGGTCGTGCATGGAGGGGATGCCGCCGCGCTGCACGTGGCCGAGAATGGTGACGCGCGTCTCCGCCCCGGTCAGCGCCGCGATCTGCTCCGTCAGGTAGTGGCCGATGCCGCCGTAGCGCGTCTGGCCGCCCGAGTAGGAGACGCTCGGCGTCGAGCCCTCGGCGGTCTTGCAGCCCTCGGCGACCACCACCAGGGCGTGGCTGCGGCCTTCGCCGTGCAGCACTTCCTTGATCTTGTCGGCCACGCCTTCCAGCGTATAGGGCACTTCCGGCACCAGGATCACGTCGGCGCCGCCGGCGATGCCGGCATTGAGCGCGATGTGGCCGGCGTCGCGGCCCATCACTTCCAGGATCATGACGCGGTGGTGGCTGGCCGCCGTCGGCTGCAGGCGGTCGAGCGCCTCGGTCACCACGTTGGCGGCGGTCGAGAAGCCGACGGAGGTGTCGGTGCAGTGGACGTCGTTGTCGATGGTCTTCGGCACGCCGACCATGCCGATGTTGCCGGTGGCGCACAGCTTGGAGACGATGCGCATGCTGCCGTCGCCGCCGATCACCACCAGGGCGTCGAGGCCGAGCAGCTTCACCCCTTCCACGAAATCGGGCGAGCGGTCGCGCTTGCTGCCGTCGGGCATGGGGAAGTTGAAGGGGTCGCCCTTGTTGGTCGTGCCCAACATGGTGCCGCCTTCGCGCAGGTGGTTGCCGTTGAAGAAGTGTAGATCCAGCATGCGGTACTGCAGCGGCCGGTTCATCAGCCCCATGGTGCCGTCGACGATGCCGAACACCTCCCACCCGTAGGTGCGGATGGCGCGATAGGCCACGGCGCGGATGACGGCGTTCAGGCCGGCGCAGTCGCCGCCGCTGGTGAGCACGCCGATGCGCTTGATGGGCTTGGTCATGTCAGCACTCTCTCCCCTGGTGGCCGCGATACTGCATACCTTTTTAGGCCGGCATCTGGTAGTGTCAAAGGCGTTAAATCTATCCAGGCCAGAGCATTATGATCGACGACGAGACCCAGCGTCTGCAACTCCGCCTCACCGAATTGAAGCAGGAACATCGCGACCTGGACGACGTGATCGCGCGTTTGCTGGAGCGGGCGCCGTTCGATCAATTGCAGATGCAGCGCCTGAAGAAGAAGAAGCTGAACCTCAAGGACGAGATCGCCTACATCGAGGGACGGCTGCACCCCGATATCATCGCCTGAGACCACCGTCCGGTTGCACGATCGGCGTCACGCGGCCCGCCCGTCGTCCGATCCTTCGCGCAGGCGGGCGTCGGCCAGGGCGAGCGCATGCGCCACGCTCATGTCGCCGCGCAGGCGCAGCAGCGACCACCGCAGGCGCAGCGGCAGGGCGACGTCGAGGTGACGCGGCGGCCAGGCGACGGCCGCTTCCGCCAGTTGGGCCGCCTTGTCGCGCAGCGCCGCCTCGTCGGCCAGGGTCAGCACGACGCCGAGCCCCGCCCCGCCGGTCGCCCCCACCACGTCGGACTGGCGCACGTGCGTCAGCAGGGTTTCCGCCACGTGGCGCAGGGCGGTTTCCGCCGCCTCCATGCCGCGGTCGGCGTGCAGAGCCTCGAAGTTCTCCAGGTAGAAGGTCGCCAGCACCGGCGGGGGCGTCGCCGGATCGTCGCCCGTCCGCTGGATGAGCAGCGCCAGTTCCCGCTCGAAGGCACGGCGGTTGAGCACCGGCAGCACCGGGTCGCGGTCGGCCAGCCCCTCCAGATAGGCCTGGCGGCCTTCGCTCTGCTCCAGGGCCCAGCGCAGGCGGTCGATCTCGCCGACCATGTCCTCCAGGGCGTGGCGCACCGACTCCGTCAGCTCGCGCGGCGGAATGCCGTGGAAGGAGAGCGTGTCGTGCGGCTCCGGCATCGGCGTCGAGCCATAGGCGCTGACGGCCCGCTGGAAGGCGCGCTTGCGGTTCTGCTGCTGCGGATTGCCGCCGCCGTTCCAGCCGACCGCCATGGAGGGCGGGGGACGGTTGATGTCGGCCATGGTCGAGCGCCCTCCGATGTTCCCGCATAGTCTAACACTTCCGGAAGTAAGGGCGCATCCGGCGACTTCCAGCGCGCGCCCGCGTCCGCGCCCTTGCAGGGGCGGCGGCGGTGCCTATAATCCCCGTCTTTCCGCGACGGACCCCGAGCGAAGGAGCACACCATGGACGTCGGCATCATCATGGGCAGCCAGTCGGACTGGGAGACCATGCGCCATGCCGTGGACGTGCTCACCGAACTGGGTGTGGCCCACGAGGTGAAGATCGTCTCGGCCCACCGCACGCCGCAGCGCCTGGTGGACTACGCCACCACCGCCCGCGACCGCGGCCTCAAGGTCATCATCGCCGGGGCCGGCGGCGCCGCCCACCTGCCCGGCATGGCGGCCAGCATGACGCCGCTGCCGGTGTTTGGCGTGCCGGTGCAGTCCAAGGCGCTCAACGGCATGGACAGCCTGCTGTCCATCGTGCAGATGCCGGCCGGCGTGCCGGTCGGCACCCTCGCCATCGGCCGCGCCGGCGCCGTCAACGCCGGCCTGCTGGCGGCCTCGGTCATCGCCCTGACCAATGCCGAGGTGGCGCAGAAGCTGGATGCCTACCGCGCCCGCCAGACCGCCGCCGTCGCCGACGCCCCCGTCGACGAGACCTGAGAGCCCGCCATGACCACGCCCGCCCCGGCTTCCGCGTCCAAGCTCCTGCCGCCCGGCAGCACCATCGGCATCCTCGGCGGCGGCCAGCTGGGCCGCATGACGGCGCTCGCCGCCGCCCAGCTCGGCTATCACGTCCACGTCTACTGCCAGAGCCCCGACGAGCCGGCCGCCCAGGTCGCCCGCGCCACCACCTGCGCCGGCTTCGACGACGAGGCGGCGCTGGCGGCCTTCGCCGCCGTCGTCGACGTGGTGACCTACGAGTTCGAGAACATCCCCCTCGCCCCGGTGCGCTTCCTGGCCGACCGCGTGCCCGTGCGGCCCGGCGCCCACATCCTGGAAACGGGGCAGGACCGCCTGCGCGAGAAGGCTTTCTTCAACGGCATCGGCATCGCCCCCGCGCCCTGGCGGGCGGTGCACTCTCTGGCCGACCTGGAGGCCGCCGTCGCCGACCTCGGCCGCCCGTCGGTGCTGAAGACCGCCCGCATGGGCTACGACGGCAAGGGCCAGGTGAAGATCGAGGCCGCCACCGACTTGGCCGAAGCCTGGGCGTCGCTGAAGACCGACGCCGCCGTACTGGAAGGCTTCATCGATTTCGAGCGCGAGATCAGCGTCATCGTCGCCCGCGGGCTGGACGGTCACGTGGCGCCCTTCGACCCGGTGGAGAACATCCACGTCCACCACATCCTCGACACCACCATCGCGCCGGCCCCCATCACCGGCCCGCGCGGCCGCAAGACCCTGGAAGACGCCGTCGCCGTGGCCCGCAAGGCGGCGGAAGCGCTCGAACTCGTGGGCATCCTGGCGGTCGAGATGTTCGTCGGCCGCGACGGCCATGTGCTGGTCAACGAGATGGCGCCGCGGCCCCACAACTCCGGCCACTGGACCATGGACGCCTGCCTCACCGGCCAGTTCGAGCAGCTGGTGCGCGCCGTCACCGGCCTGCCGCTCGGCAGCCCGCGGCGGCGCTGCGACTGCCGCATGAAGAACCTCATCGGCGCCGACATCGAGCTGTGGCGCACCGCCGTCACCGACCCGACCGCCCACATCCACCTCTACGGCAAGGCGGAGACGCGGGCGGGCCGCAAGATGGGTCACATCAACTACCTGCTGCCGCTGTCGGACGATGGACATCACGGGTGACGCCGTCGCCGAGCCCAAGCCCGGCCGCGCCCTGAAGTCGGCGCGCCTGCTGCTGCGCCCGCTGCGGGTGGACGACCTGGCGGAGATGCAGCGCTACGCCGTCGACCCGGCCTTCTGGCGCTGGCTGCCGCTGCCGCCGCTGACGGCAGGCTCGGTCGCCGCCTTCCACGCCGCCAAGATGGCCGAGGCCGACGCCCCCGACCGCTGGCTGTGGGCCATCGAGCCGCTGGACCTGCACCGCATCTGCGGCACCATCGAACTGCGCACCCAGGACGCCGCCAACCGCGCCGCCGACATGGGCTGGGGCCTCGACGCCGCCCAGCAGGGCAAGGGCTACATGACGGAAGCCGCCTCCCTGGTCCTGCGCTTCGCCCTCGGGGATGCCGGCTTCGAGCGCGTCTGGGCCGTGGCGGCGGTGGAGAACGAGGCCTCGTGGCGGGTGATGGAGCGCATCGGCATGCGCCGCGAAGGCACCCTCCGCCACCACGCCGACGTCCGCGGCGTGTGGCGCGACGACCACCTCTATGCGGCGGTGCGCGGGGACGCGCTGCCGGCAAGGCCTTGAACGGTCAGTGAAATTTTCATGGCCTGGCTCGACCCGGCCATCCACGACGCCACCGGCGGCGGGCATCTCGCACCGTCCTCCACGGTCACCGTCCGGGAAGCCGTGGATGCGCGGGTCGAGCCCGCGCATGACAAACTGTTGAAAAGACAGAAGAAATTGTCATGGCCGGGCTTGACCCGGCCATCCACGGCGCCTCCGGCGGCGGCCATCCGGCACCGTCCTACACGGCCGCCGTCCGGGGAGCCGTGGATGCGCGGGTCGAACCCGCGCATGACAAGTGGTTGATTTTCCAGCCTAAAATGTCATGGCCGGGCTCGACCCGGCCATCCACGACGCCACCGGCGGCGGGCATCTCGCACCGTCCTCCACGGTCACCGTCCGGGAAGCCGTGGATGCGCGGGTCGAGCCCGCGCATGACAAACTGTTGAAAAGACAGAAGAAATTGTCATGGCCGGGCTTGACCCGGCCATCCACGGCGCCCCCGGCGGCTACCGTGGCGCACCGTCCTCCACGGCCGCCGTCCGGGGCGCCGCCGAAGGGCGGGTCGAGCCCGCGCATGACACTACGGGAAGGAGCGGCGGGCCGTTCCGCCGACAGCCCCCTCCCCCTCACGGCCACGCCGACCGCACCGCCCCCAGCACCCGCGACAGTGGCAGGTAGACGGCGTCCGGCAGGGCGCGGCCCGCCTTCAACTGGCCGGCGATCTCCGGCGGCACCAGGATCTCGAAGCAGTCTCGCTGCAGCCCGCGCACGATCTCCCGCGCCGCCCGCTCGGGCGTGATGGCGAAGGGCACGGGGGACCGGGCGCCCTCGCTCAGCGGCGTGCGCACGAACCACGGGTTGATGACCGACAGCCGGATGCCGTCGCGCCGCAGGTCGCCGTGGAGGCTCTCGCACAGGGCGATGAGGGCGGCCTTGCTCGGGCTGTAGGCGGCGAAGCCGGGAAAGCCGCGGTAGCCCGCCACCGAGGCCGTGACGCCGATTCGCCCATGCCGCCGCTCGCGCAGCACCGGCAGCACGGCGTCCAGGCAGTTGGCCGTGCCCTGGTAGTTGACCGCCATCACCCTCGCGGCCGTCTCGGCGGAGTAGTCGGCGCCGCCCATGGGCGCGTCGGTGCCGGCGACGAAGAGCGCCAAGTCGACGGGCCCGACTCCGGCCTCGATGCGGCGGACGGTGGTGCGGCAGGCGTCCAGGTCCGTCACGTCCAGCGGATAGGTGGCGATGCTGCCGCCCAGGCGCTCGGCCTCCAGCGCCAATTCCGCCAGCTTGGCTTCGGAGCGGGCGCTGGCGGCGACGCGCACGCCTTGGGCCGCGAGCCGCAGGGCGGTGGCGCGGCCGATGCCGGAACTGGCTCCGGTGACCCAGGCGGTGGCGAACATGGCGGCTCCTCCGGCGCAGGCGGGCGATGCCCTACCTACGCGCGGCGGCGCCGGGCGGATGTGTGCCGCCGTCCCTCAGAGGCTCTTGAAGCGCGGCCGCGGCGCCCGGGGCAGGCGCGGCACCAGGCGCAGCGGGTTCGGCAGCCGGTCGAGCGTCTTGCGCACCCGCGCCGACATGGCCGGCAGGGCGCCGACGGCGCGGAACTGGCGGTCGAGGAAGTCCCAGGTGTCCTCGAAGTCGTCCGACTTGTCCTCGAACCAGTAGAGCAGCGTGGCCGAATAGACCGGCGCCAGCGTCGCCCGCTTGGTGTACCAGGAGAAATCGGCCGAATGGTCGCCGGCGCAGCGCCACATGGCGTCCACCGTGCGCGCCGTCATGCGCAGGTTGGCGCCGGCGTACTGCGGCAGGGCGAGCATGGCGACGGCGCGGCGGATCGATTCGCGGTCGCCAGCCCAGCGCTGCAGGCGCAGCTGGATGGCCCGCTTCAGGCGCGCCGGCATGTGCAGGCCGGTGAGGTCGTCGGCCTCCATGTCGGCCGTCATCTGGCGGTCGGCGAAGTCGGAGAAATGCTCCAGCGCCTCCACGACTCCGCCAGGGAACAGGCGATCGGCCGCACCGGCGCCCAGCCCCTCGTCGTCGCAGGCGTGGCGCAGGGTCTTCATGCTCCAGCCGTCGAAGGGCACGTGGATGAGCGCCCGCTGCACGACACGGTCGCGGGAGTCGGTCAGGTCGGCGATGTCCATGGCTGCTCGGTCCTTCTCGTGCATCGGCTGGTCACTCGGGCACCGGGTCGGCGGGCGGGACGGGAGCATCGTCGTCGCCCTCGCCCACCGGCGTGGCGGTGCCGTGCTTCATCTCGTCCACGAAGCCGAAGGTCGTCAAGTCGCGCATGCGCCGCGGATAGAGCATGCCGTCGAGATGGTCGCATTCGTGCTGCACGACGCGGGCATGGAAGCCGCTCGCCTCGCGGTCGATCTCGCCGCCCGAGGGGGTGACGCCGCGATAGCGGATGCGCGTCCAGCGCGGCACCAGGCCGGTCATGCCGGGCACCGACAGGCAGCCCTCCCAGCCGTCGGCGGTGTCGTCGGCCAGCGGCTCGATCACCGGGTTGATGAGGCAGGTGAGCGGCACCGGCCGCGAGTCCTCGTTGCGGGCGGCGGGGACGTAGAAGATCACGATGCGCAGCGGCACGTGCACCTGCGGCGCCGCCAGCCCGACGCCGCCGGCGTCGGCCATGGTCTCTTCCATGTCGCGCACGAGGCGGGCGATTTCGGGATCGGTGGGGTCGGGAACCTCGGCGGCGCGATGGCGCAGGACCGGGTGCCCCATTTTTGCGATTTTCAGAATGGCCATGGCTGTACTATGCTCGCCTCAGCGCTGTCCGTAAACAGGGCCCTCGCCCTCCGCGGACCCACCAAGATAATGCCCACGCCCCCTTCACAGATCGGTGCGGCGGTGTTATTATTCGCGCCCTTCGGTCAGGACAACCGAGTTTGCGGCTGGCAGCCGCCTTTTCGTGCTGCCGGTGCGCGGAAACAGGATTTTGGAAAGGAGATGGGGTTCCGTGCAGGTTCTCGTTCGTGACAACAATGTCGATCAGGCTCTGAAGGCGCTCAAGAAGAAGATGCAGCGCGAGGGCATCTTCCGTGAGATGAAGCTCCGCCGTTCCTTCGAGAAGCCCTCGGAGAAGAAGGCGCGCGAGAAGGCGGAAGCCGTCCGCCGCGCTCGCAAGCTGGAGCGCAAGCGCCTCGAGCGCGAGGGCTTCTAAGCACCTGCCTGCCTGCTTGCGGCCCTGGCGCCTTCGGGCGCCGGCCGACTGCATCGCATACATCTCCGTCCGATCTGGCGCGCCTGGGGTTTCCCTGGCGCGTCGTCGGCGTATGGGCGGGTGTGTCGGTCGTCGCCGCGGACGGTCGGGTCGCGCCCGGCCATGACAGTATTCTCAATGAAATCAGAGACTTGTCATGCGCGGGTTCGCCCCGCGCATCCACGCCCCCCCCTGACGACGGCCGTGGAGACCGCAGCCCGATGCCCACCGCCGGTGACGCCGTGGATGGCCGGATCAAGTCCGGCCATGACAAATTTCTCAATAACACCAGACATTTGTCATGCGCGGGCTTGACCCGCGCATCCACGGCTCCCCTGACGGCGGCCGTGGAGGATGCGGCCCTATGCCGACGGCCGGTGACGCCGTGGATGGCCGGGTCGAGCCCGGCCATGACACTTTCTGGCGGCGCATCAACTTCTTGCGGCATGGCCAGCCACCGGAGCCACGCCAGCCCCTCCCTCACACCAGCGAGAACGGCCGGTCGTGGGTCAGGGACGGCACCTTGCCGCGGGCCTTGTCCACCGCCGCCGTGTCCAGGTCGGCATAGATCAGCCCCGGCGACTCGCCGGCGTCGGCCACCACTTCGCCCCACGGCGCGACGATCAGCGCATGCCCCCAGGTCTGGCGCCCGGTGTGTTCGCCCGTCTGGGCCGGGGCGAGGACCCAGCAGCCGGTCTCGATGGCGCGCGCCCGCAGCAGCACCTCCCAGTGGGCGGCGCCGGTCGGGCGGGTGAAGGCGGAAGGCACCGTCAGGAACTGCGCGCCGTTCTTCGCGAGCGTCCGGTAGAGGTGCGGGAAACGCAGGTCGTAGCAGATGGACAGGCCGAGCCCGCCCCACGGAGTCGCCACCACCACCGCCTGCCCGCCCGGCTGGAAGGTCGCCGACTCGCGGTAGACCTCGCCGCCGCCCAGGTCGACGTCGAACATGTGGATCTTGTCGTAGCGCCCGACGATGGCGCCCGAGGGGCCGAGCACGTAGGTGCGGTTCGCCACCTTGCCGTTGGCGAGCGCCACGGCGATGGATCCGCAGTGCAGCCACACCCCCGTCTCCACCGCCAGATCGCGGAAGGCGGCGAGCGCCGGATGGTCGGGTTCGGGCCGCGCCGCCGCCAGGACGTTGTCGCGCCCCCATTCCATGAGGCTGACGTTCTCCGGCATGAGCACCAGGTCGGCGCCGCCGGCCCTGGCCTCGCGCACCAGGGCGCAGGCGGTGTCGATGTTGGCCGCCATGTCGCGGCCGGCGTTCACCTGCAGGCAGGCGGCGCGGACGGTGGTCATGGTCGCCCTCTCACTGCGCCAGCATGGAGTCGAGGCCGCCCTTGCGGTCGAGCGCGTAGAGGTCGTCGCAGCCGCCGACGTGGGTGCCGTCGATGAAGATCTGCGGCACCGTGTGGCGGCCGGCGCGCTCTTCCATCTCGCGGCGGCGATCGGGGTGCATCATCACGTCGATCTCCTTGAACTCCGCCCCCTTGCTGGTCAGCAGCTGCTTGGCGCGGGAGCAGAACGGGCAGAACGGGGAACTGTAGATCTCGATGGTCGCCATGCGGGACCTCCTGTCCAAAGGGTGAGGCATGCCTGTCTTACGCCTAGTATAGCGAGTCGGTCTCCGCCGCGTCGTGCAGCGGGTCGAGAACCACCCGGGCGAGACACACCACGTCCACCGCCGCCGCCCCCGCCCGCCGCAGGGTGCGGGCGCATTCGCCGACGGTGGCGCCGGTGGTGAGCACGTCGTCCACCAGCAGCACCCGCCGCCCCTGGATGCGCGCCGCATCGACCACGGCGAAGGCCGCCCGCACGTTGCGCGCCCTGCCCTGCCGGCCGAGCCCTTCCTGCGGCGGGGTGCGGCGGGCGCGGGTCAGCAAGTCGGGGACGAAGCGGCCCGGCGCGCCGCTCTGGCGGTCGATGGCGCGGGCGAGCAGCGCCGCCTGGTTGTAGCGCCGCTTCAGCAGGCGCAGGCGGTGCAGCGGCACCGGCGCTATGACGTCGGCCGCCGTCACCAGCTCGCGGCCGGCGCGGATCATCCAGCGGGCGAAGGCCGGCGCGCAATCAGTGCGGTCGGCGTGCTTGAAGCGCAGCACCAGGTCGCGGGCGCCGTCGTCGTAGCGCATGACCGCCCGCGCCCGGTCGAAGGGCGGCGGCTCGGCGACGCAGACGGCGCAGACCGCGCCTTCCTCCATGGGCAGCTCGAAGGGGTCGCCGCAGCGGGCGCATTGCGGCGGGCCGAGGAAGGTGACGCGGGCGAAGCAGTCCGGGCACAGCGCGCCGGGCTCGCCGACGATGGTCCCGCATGCGAGGCAGCGCGGCGGCAGCAGAACGTCGAGGAGTGATCGGGCGAGGCGGTGCATGGAGCGGGCGCGGCGAGAGGAACCGCCGCAGTGTAGCGCCGCGCTCAGGCCTCCGCCACGCGCAACCGCGCCGCGCGCTCCACCCGCAGGGACACGCCCCACAGCAGCAGGCCGGTCCCGGCGAGGCCGGCGCCGACCCAGCCGGTGGAGGTCCAGCCCCAACCGGCGGCGATGGCCAGCCCGCCGAGCCAAGGGCCGAGGGCATTGGCGACGTTGAAGGCGCTGTGGTTGAGGGCGGCGGCGAGCATCTGAGCGTCGCCCGCCACGTCCATGAGGCGCGTCTGCAGCACGGTGCCGAGGCCGCCGCCGCCGCCGATGAGGAAGACGCACAGGCTCACCAGCCAGATGTCGCCCGCCACCAGCGGGAACAGCAGCAGCGAGCCGGCGCTCCACACCAGGATGCCGCCCGCCGCCGGCATCAGGGCGCGGTCGGCGGCCCAGGCGGCGACCAGGTTGCCGAGGGTCATGCCGACGCCGAACACGGCCAGCACCACCGGCACCATGCCGGGGCCGACGCCGGTGACCTCCAGCAGGGTGGTCGCGAGGTAGGTATAGACGCAGAACAGGCCGCCGAAGCCGATGGCGCCGATGCCCAGCGTCAGCCACACCTGCCCACGGGCGAGCGCCCCCAGCTCGCGCCGGGCGCTGACGCCGGCGATGCGGCCGCCGCGCGGGGCGAAGGCGACCAGCAGCGCCACCGTCGTCAGCGCCAGCAGCGCCACCAGCCCGAAGCCCCAGCGCCAGCCGAGCCCCTGCCCGATCCAGCTGGCGAGCGGCACGCCGGCGATGGTGGCGACGGTCAGGCCGAGCATCACCCGCGCCACCGCCTGCGCCCGCTTGCCCGCCGGCACCAGCGACGCCGCCACCAGGGCGGCGACGCCGAAGTAGGCGCCGTGCGGCAGGCCGGCGAGGAAGCGGAAGGCGATCATCCATCCGTAGGACGGCGCCATGGCGCTCAGGGCGTTGCCGAGGGCGAAGACCGCCATCAGGCCGATGAGCAGCGTGCGCCGCCCGACCTTCGCGCCCAGCACTGCGATCACCGGCGCCCCCACCACCACACCGAGGGCATAGACGCTGATGACGTGCCCCGCCGTCGGCTCGTCGATGCCGAGCCCGGCCGAGAAGTACGGCAGCAGGCTCATGGCGGCGAACTCGGCCGTGCCGATGGCGAAACCGCCCATGGCGAGCGCCAGCAGGACGAGCCCGGCGCGGGCGGGCGGAGGAGCGGAGGACGACATCACGGGGAACCCTGACGGAAACGGGGCCGGCCCGTATGGCACCGATGCCGCCGCAGGGCCAGGGCCACTTGCCGCCCGAGCCGCGCGCTGGCTGCAATGCAGCATCCCGGCGAGACGATCCGGCGGGCGCTCCGCCCTTGCCAGCGGCGCGGCGAGGTGCCATCTAACGGCGCATGTCAGACCTGATGCAGATCTTCGACCGCACCACGGTGCGGCGTCATCGCGACCGGGCCGCAGCGCGGCTCGGCGACTACGACTTCCTGTTCCGCGAGTCGGCGTCCCGCATCGCCGACCGGCTGGAGGACGTGGCGCGCGACTTCCCGCTCGTCGCCGACCTCGGCTGCCACGGCGGCGAGCTGGCCGACGCCATCCAGGGCCGGCGCGGTGTCGAAACGGTCATCCGCGCCGACCTGTCGCCCGCCATGGCGCGCCGTGCCGGCGGCCTCGCCGTCGCCGCCGACGAGGAATTCCTGCCCTTCGCCGAGGGCGCCTTCGACGCCATCGTCACCAACCTGTCGCTGCATTGGGTGAACGACCTGCCGGGCGCACTCATCCAGATCCGCCGGGCGCTGAAGCCCGACGGGCTGTTCCTCGGCGCCATGCTGGGCGGCGAAACGCTGTACGAGCTGCGCCACTGCCTGACCCAGGCCGAGGTGCAGGTGGAAGGCGGCCTGAGCCCGCGCGTGTCGCCCTTCACCGACAGCCGCGACCTGGGCGCCCTGTTGCAGCGCGCCGGCTTCGCCCTGCCGGTGGTCGACAGCGACATCATCACCGTGCGCTACGAGAACCCCATGCGGCTGCTCGATGACCTGCGCGGCATGGGCGAAAGCAACGCCGTCGCCGAACGCCGCAAGGGCTTCACCCGCCGCGAGACGCTGCTGACGGCGCTGGAGCGCTACGTCGCCGAGCACCGCGACCCCGAGGACGGCCGCGTGCCGGCCAGCTTCCAGGTGCTCTACATGCACGCCTGGGCGCCGCACGACAGCCAGCAGAAGCCGCTGCGTCCCGGCAGCGCCGCCCACCGCCTCGCCGACGCGCTGAAGGCGGAGGAATTCAAGGTCGACGGCGAGCCGCGCCGCAACTAGGGTATCCGTCATGCTGTTCAAGACTCCCCTCGTCCGCGGCACGCTCATCAAGCGCTACAAGCGGTTTCTGGCCGACGTCACGCTCGACGACGGCACGGTCGTCACGGCCCATACGGCCAATTCCGGCAGCATGATGGGCTGCTGCGAGCCGGGCTCGGAGGTGTGGCTGTCGCCGGCCGACAACCCCGAGCGCAAGCTCAAGTGGACGTGGGAACTGATCCGCGTCGGCGCCGGGCTGGTCGGCATCAACACCAGCTGGCCCAACGCCCTGGTGGCCGAGGCCTGCGCCGAGGGCCTGATCCCCGAGGTCGCCGGCTACGACACCGTGCGGCGCGAGGTGAAGTACGGCAAGAACAGCCGCATCGACGTGCTGCTGGAAAAGGCCGACGGCAGCCGCTGCTACGTCGAGGTGAAGAACGTGACGCTGGCCCGCGACGGCCACGCCGAATTCCCCGACGCCGTCACCACCCGCGGTGCCAAGCACCTGGTGGAGATGACCGACATGGTGGCCGAGGGCCATCGCGCCGTCATGGTCTACCTGGTGCAGCGCGAGGACTGCGAGGCCTTCCGCGTCGCCGCCGACATCGACCCGGCCTACCGCGACGCCCTGGCGCTCGCCATGTCCAAGGGCGTGGAAGCCGTGTGCTGGGCCTGCCGCGTGACGCCCGAGGGCATCACCGTCGCCCGGCCGCTGCCGCTGCGCCTCGACGCACCGCTCGCCGTCGCCTGAGACCCGAAGAACAAGATCAAACGGAAGAGAATGATGGAAACCGCTCGCCGCCGCCCCTCCTCCTTCGAGCTGCACGGTCCCGAGGACTTCGCCGCCATGCGCAAGGCCGGCCGCGTCGCCGCCGAGATGCTGGACTTCATCACGCCCTACGTGACGCCGGGCGTGACCACCGGCGAACTCGACGACCTGCTGGCGAAGAAGGCCGAGGACTACGGCGTCACCCACGGCCCCATGGGCTACCGCGGCTTTCCGAAGCACATCTGCACCTCGGTCAACCACGTGGTCTGCCACGGCATTCCCGGCGACAAGAAGCTGAACGACGGCGACATCGTGAACATCGACGTCACCCCCATCGTCGACGGCTGGTACGGCGATTCGAGCCGCACCTACTTCGTCGGCAAGCCGAGCGTGAAGGCCCGCAAGCTGGTGGAAGTGACCTACGAATGCCTGATGCGCGGCATCGAGGTGGTGCGCCCCGGCGCGACGCTCGGCGACATCGGCCACGCCATCGAGACCCACGCCAAGGCGCACGGCTTCTCGGTGGTGGCCGACTTCTGCGGCCACGGCATCGGCCAGACCTTCCACACCCAGCCCAACGTCATGCACTTCGGCGAGGCGGGTGAAGGCGAGGTTATCGAGGAAGGCATGTTCTTCACCATCGAGCCGATGATCAACGCCGGCAAGGCCGCCACCAAGATCCTGCCCGACGGCTGGACGGCGGTGACCCGCGACCGCTCGCTTTCGGCGCAGTTCGAGCATACCATCGGCGTCACCGCCGACGGCTGCGAGATCTTCACCCTCTCGCCCAAGGGCTGGCACTGCCCGCCCTACGAAGGCGCCTGATCGGCCTGCGGGGCGGCCGGCTGAGACTTGCCAGAGCCGCGATTTCATGGCCTTGATTAGGAGAGCCAACATCGCGGACGGCGGCGGCACAATAGGAGGCGGCGGGCATGGCTGACAACGGGGCGAAAGGTCGGGAATACCGGCAGACCCGTTTCGGGTTCGTCTCCGGCCTTCTCGGCGGCCTCGCGGCCTTTGCGGACATATCGACCGTCCCGCCCCGTCCCCGCCGCTACCCCGACAGCGCGCGGCGAACGGATTGGGAGCGCGTGGGACGCGACCTTTTCGCCGCCATGACGGCCGTGCGGTCCTCCCGCCTCGACGTTGGACCCCGGCAGTGAGCGAAGCCACTGCAGAATCCGCCGGAGAGTCGTCGACGGGAGCACCCGCATCCGCCGACGCAGCGGGAGCGGAGATCGAACGCCTTCTGCGAGCCCTCCCGCCGGACGAAGCGAATGAGCTTCGAACTGCCATCGTGCAGTCCGGTTCCTTCCGTGGCCCCCTGCCCCCACCGGCCCTGTTCGCCCATTACGACGACGTTCTCCCCGGCGCAGCCGACCGCATCCTCCGCATGGCGGAAGCGGAACAGGCCCATCGCATTTGGTGGGAGCGCCGCGACATGACCACCGCCAGCGCGACGGCGGTCGGCGGCATGGCGCTGGGGTTCGTCGCGCTCCTGTCTCTGATCGGCGGCGCGACCTACTCGATCGCCATAGGCTCGGAAGTTGGCGCCGGCCTCTTCCTCGGCGTCGGCGTGATCGGGGTGATCGGCCGTTTCCTGTCGCACCGCTGGAACCACGGCGGCGACGGCGGGCGGACCTGAGGCCGGCATCGCGGGAGGGGGAGATGGCGGACGAGGATCTGGATCTGTTCGAGCCGGCGCCGGGCACCCCGGCCGGCGGGCTCGCCGAGGCGGTGGAGCGGGCGCCCTCGCCGCATCATGCCGGGCATCGCGACCGCCTGCGCGAACGCTTCCTGCGCGGCGGGACCGAGGCGGTGCAGGATTACGAGCTGCTCGAACTGCTGTTGTTCGCGGCCATCCCGCGGCGTGACGTGAAGCCCATCGCCAAGGCGCTGCTGAAGAAGTTCGGCTCCGTCGCCGGCGTGGTCACCGCCAAGCCCGAGGAGCTGAAGCAGGTGGACGGCATCAAGGACGCCGCCGCCACCGCTCTGAAGGCCGCCGAGGCAGTCGCCGTCCGCATGCTGCGCGACCAGGTGATGAACCGGCCCGTCATCAGTTCGTGGGACGCCCTCATCGACTACTGCACCGCCAGCCTCGCCTACCGCGACGTGGAGCAGTTCCGCATTCTCTTCCTCGACCGCCGCAACCACCTCATCGCCGACGAGATGCAGCAGAAGGGCACCGTCGACCACACGCCGGTCTACCCGCGCGAGGTGGTCAAGCGGGCGCTGGAACTGCAGGCCTGCGCCATCATCATGGTCCACAATCACCCGAGCGGCGACCCGACGCCGAGCCAGGCCGACATCGCCATGACCCGCACGGTGCGCGACGTTTCGGAACCCCTCGGCATCGTGCTGCACGACCATGTGGTGGTGGGGCGCGGCTCCTATACCTCCATGCGCGCGCAGGGGTTCATCTGACGCGCCATTATCCCGTTCTTCCACAAGGGTTTGACCAAAGCGTCATCAGCCTGTAGGAAGAACTGCTGCCTTTGGGCGTAACGGGTACGCCGAAAGGCCGGGGGAAAGGTCGATGTACGACGCCTACAACACCATCGTGCAGCTGGTCGAACGGCTGCACCGGCACTTCCTCGACGTGCTGCGGGCCGAGCTGCGCCGCATGGGCGTGAACGACATCAACGCCGTGCAGGCCCTCCTCCTCTCCAACATCGGCGACGACGACGTGGTGATCCGCGACCTCAAGGATCGCGGCTACTATCACGGCTCCAACGTCAGCTACAACATCAAGAAGCTGACCGAATTCGGCTACATCGAGCAGGAGCGCGCCGAGCACGACCGCCGCGCCGTGCAGTTGAAGCTGACGGACAAGGGCATGGAACTGTGCCTCGCCATCCGCGCCCTGCAGCAGCGCCTGGCGGAAAACCTGAACGTCAACGGCGGCGCCGAGGAAGCCGAGATGAAGCAGGCGGAAACGGTGCTGCAGAAGCTGGAACGCACCTGGACCGACTTCATCCGCTACGGCGCCCGCTGAGGCCGCCGCCGGCCCTCGCCTACGGCTTTTCCGTCACCACGATGGTGCGGGCGTAAAGCTCGCCGAACTGCGAATCCGCCACCACGATCTGCGTCTCGCCCGGCGCCTCGGCGAAGATGAACAGCATGTCCGGCGGCTCGACGCCCACCGACACGATGCCGGGGAAGGTGGTGATGGTGGTCGACGGCACCTCGCCGAGGCGCACGATCTCCATCTCGCCGACCTGCATCTCGAGCACCGGCAGGGGCTCCAGCGTCGGGTCGCGGGGGGCGGCCGGGGCGGGATCGGGGATCGGCACGATGGGCGTGGTGAAGGGGTCGCCGCGATCGGGCGCGGCCTTCTGTTCGGCCAGCGCCGGCAGCGCCGCCACCAGCAGCGCCACAGCCGTCATCCCCGCAGCGTACCGCATGATCCCCCCTTCTACCGCCACACCTCGACGCTACCGCAGCTGCGAAGGCGGTGCAAGTTCTGGTCCCGCGCGGCCGAATGCCCTATAACGCCGGGCATCCCGAGTCCTTTCGTCCACCACGCGAGACCGACCGCCATGATTCCCCGCTATTCGCGCCCGCAGATGGCCGCCATCTGGGATCCCGAGAACAAGTTCCGCATCTGGTTCGAGATCGAGGCGCACGCCTGCGACGCCCAGGCCGAGCTGGGGGTCATTCCGAAGGAAGCCGCCAAGGCGGTGTGGGAGCGCGGCCAGTTCGAGGTCGCCCGCATCGACGCCATCGAGGCCGAGGTCAAGCACGACGTCATCGCCTTCCTGACCAACCTGGCGGAATACGTCGGCGACGAAGCGCGCTTCGTTCACCAGGGCATGACCAGCTCCGACGTTCTCGACACCTGCCTGAACGTGCAGCTGGTGCAGGCCGCCGACATCCTGCTGGCCGACATCGACGCCCTGCTGGCGGCGCTGGAGACGCGCGCCTTCGAGCACAAGATGACGGTGTGCATGGGCCGCAGCCACGGCATCCACGCCGAGCCGGTCACCATGGGCCTCAAGTTCGCGAGCTTCCACGCCGAGTTCCAGCGCAACCGCGAGCGCCTGCTGGCCGCCCGCAAGGAAGTGGCCACCTGCGCCATTTCCGGCGCCGTCGGCACCTTCGCCAACATCGACCCGCATGTGGAAGAGCACGTCGCTGCCAAGATGGGCCTGGAAGTCGAGCCGATTTCCACCCAGGTCATCCCGCGCGACCGCCACGCCATGTATTTCTCGGTGCTCGGCGTCATCGCCAGCTCCATCGAGCGTCTGGCCGTGGAAATCCGCCACCTGCAGCGCACCGAAGTGCGCGAGGCCGAGGAGTTCTTCTCCAAGGGCCAGAAGGGCAGCTCGGCCATGCCGCACAAGCGCAACCCGGTGCTGACCGAGAACCTGACCGGCCTTGCCCGCATGGTGCGCGCCTACGCCCTGCCGGCCATGGAAAACGTCGCCCTGTGGCACGAGCGCGACATCAGCCATTCGTCGGTGGAGCGCTACATCGGCCCCGACGCCACCGTCACCCTCGACTTCGCCCTGGCGCGGCTGACCAACGTGGTCGCCAACCTGGTGATCTACCCCGAGAACGTCGAGAAGAACCTCAACCAGATGGGCGGGCTGGTGTTCAGCCAGCGCGTCCTGCTGGCGCTGACCCAGAAGGGCTGCAGCCGCGAGGACAGCTACCGCATCGTCCAGCGCAACGCCATGGAGGTGTGGGGCGGCAAGGGCGACCTGCTCTCCAACCTGAAGCAGGACGCCGACGTCACCGCCAAGCTGTCGGACGCGGAGCTGGAGGAGATCTTCGACCTCGGCTACCACACCAAGCACGTCGACACGATCTTCAAGCGCGTCTTCGGCCGCGCGTGAGGACGACGGGGCGGCCTTCCGGGGCCGCCCCGTTCTTCTTTGGTCACCCCCGCCCGAGCAACTCCCGCACCGGGTAGTCGAGCCGGCGCTTGACCGGCTTGGTGACGATGTAGGTGAAGTAGCGGTCCACCCCCACCTCGGCATCCAGCAGCGCGTCGATGACTGCCTGGTAGTGGGCGATGTCGGTCGCCACCACCTTCAGCATGTAGTCGACCCCGCCGCCGATGGCGTAGCACTCGAGGATTTCCGGCACCTCCTGCACGTGCGCCTCGAAGCGCTGGAAATCGCTGCTGCGGTGGGTCTTCAGCGTCACCTCCACGAACACGAAACTCGCCCGCACCAGCTTGGCGAGGTCGAGGTCGGCGTGGTAGCCGGAAACGAAGCCCGCCTGCTCCAGCCGCCGCATGCGCTCGAAACAGGCGCTGGGCGACAGGGCGACACGCTCGGCCAGCTTCAGCTTGGTGATGCGGCCGTCCTCCTGCAGGGCGCAGAGGATCTTGAGGTCGAGGGCGTCGAGCTTCATGCGTCGTCGAGGTCCACCGCCAGCACCGCCAGGCAATCGCCGCGGCGGATGAGTCCGCGGGCGTGGCGGCAATAGAACAGCCCGTCGCGCGCCGCCCGATATTCCGCCGGCCGGCCGCCGCTCTCCTCCACCGGGTGGATGCGGGCGATGACTTGCCCTTCCCGCACCAGGACGCCCAGGTCGACCAGCGGCTCGAACAGGCCGGCGTGGCGGCTCTGGACGAAGCAGGCGGCGTCGGGCGTATGCATGAGGCGCGACGGTTCCGGGATGTCCGGCGCGCCCTCCACGACGCCGAAGTGGCGCAGCATGTTGGCGACGCCGCGATCGGCCACCGCCACCGTCTCCGCCGTCGCCAGGCCCTTGCCGCCCAGTTCGGTGGAGACGAAGACCTTGCCGGCCTGCTCCACCGTGGTATCGAGCATGCCGGCGCTGTCCAGTTCCGTCAGCACGAGGCCGAGCGGTGCGCCGAAGGCCTTCAGGGCGGCGCGCGTGCGACGGTTCTGCTCGGGATCCGGCAGGTCGTGGACCACCGCCGAGGGCACGAAGTCGAGCGTCTTGCCGCCGGCGTGGATGTCGACCACCGCGTCGGCGCGGGCCACCAGGTCCTCCGTCACGAAGGCGCAGATCATGGCCGAGACACCGCCGCGCCGGTCGCCGGGGAAGGCGCGGTTCATGTTGACGCCGTCCACCGGCGACACCCGGCTGCCCGCCAGCACCGCCGGCAGATTCATCGCCGGCACGACGATCACCCGCCCCGCCACCTGCGCCGGATCGAGCGAGGCGGCCAGCTTCATGAGGGCGATGGGGCCTTCGTACTCGTCGCCGTGATTGCCGCCGGTGAACAGCAGCGTCGGCCCCGGCCCCGCCGTGCCGACCACCACCGTCAACGGCACCAGCACCGATCCCCAGGCCGAGTCGTCGCGGCTCCACGGCACGGTGAGGTAGCCGTGGCGGCGCCCCGGCGCATCCAGGTCGATGTCGAGGGAGACGCGCGGCGGCGGCTCGGACGGGTGGCGCAGGGGTTCGGCCATGGGACCTCCGATGGGGTGCGAGACGGCGGCCGATTGATCTGGTCCATTGGCACCTACTGACGTAGGATGGGATCAATCGCCTTGTTGATGAGGCTACAGGAAGAAATTGCACCCCCACAAGGGACGGAATGATCCATGACACCCTGGCGCCCCAGCCTGGAGGGCCACCGCGGTCCGACGTACCTCGCCCTCGCCAATGCCATCGCCGACGCCATCGAAAGCGGCGCCCTCACCCCCGGCGCCCGCCTGCCGCCGCGCCGCGACCTGGCGCACGACCTCGGCATCAGCGTCAACACCGTCTCCAGCGCCTATGTGGAAGCGGAACGGCGCGGCCACGTGGTCGGCGAGGTCGGGCGCGGCACCTTCGTGCGCCGGCGGTCGGAGGAAACCTTCACCGGCGGGCATCCGGAAGGGCACATCGACCTGTCCATCTGCCGCCCCTGCGTGCTGCACGACCAGATCCCCAAACTGCGCGAGGCGCTGCGCACCGCCGCCGACGATCCCGACCTCGCCGCCATGCTGTGGTGCCGGCCGCTCATCGGCCTGCCGCCGCACCGGCTGGCGGCGGCGCGCTGGCTCTATAAGATGGGCATGCCGGCCGACCCCGCCGACATCGTCATCACCAACGGCTGCGCCCACGGCATGCTGGTGGCGCTGTCGACCATCGTCGAGCCCGACGACGTGGTGGTGACCGACGCCCTGACCGACCACGGGCTCATCTCCTTGGCGAGCTTCCTGCACTTCAACCTGCGCCCGCTGGCCAGCGACCGTGACGGACTGATGCCCGACGCGGTGGAGGCCGCCGTGCGCAAGGGCGGCGTGAAGGCGCTGGTGACCACGCCCAACCTCAACAATCCCACCTCCAGCCTCATGCCGGCCGAAAGGCGGGAAAAGATCGCCGCCATCTGCCGCCAGTACGGCGTCGCCATCGTCGAAGACGACGTGTTCGGTGCCCTGGTGGAAGACCGGCCGCCGCCGCTGTCCTCTTTCCATCCCGACGACAGCTATTACGTCACCAGTTTCACCAAGGTCTCGGTCTCGGGCCTGCGCGTCGGTTTCCTTGTCGGTCCGCCGAAAAACACGCAGCGCCTGGCCGCGCGGGTGCGTACCACGAGTTGGATGGCAACGCCTCTGGTCGCCGATATCGCCGCCCGTTGGATCGAGGACGGCACCATGGACGAGATCGTCGCCGGACAGCGCCGCGAACTGGCGGCCCGCCAGGCCCTGGTGGACCACTACCTGGCGGACTTCGACACCATCAGCCATCCCACCGGACCGAACGTGTGGATCAACCTTCCCGGCGACTGGCGGGCCGACGGCCTGGTGCGCCAGTTGCAGGCCCAGGGCGTCCTGGTTACGGCGTCGGAACCCTTCGTGGTCGGCCGTTCCGCCGGTCCCCACGCGGTGCGCCTGTCCGTCGGCGGCGCCGAGACCCGCGCCGACCTGGAGCGGGCGCTCGAGCTGGTGCGCGGCGACCTGTCGCAGCGCCCGGAGCCGGCGCTCATCGACGTGTAGCGGCTACATTGGATGGTTTCAATTTCGCAATTGACATGATCCGGTAACCTCTGGCTAAGGTCGGTCCAGGACTCACGCACTGCGGCGCGGCAGGAGGTGGCATGGCATACCCGGCCTTTCGACCCGATCGGATCAATCACGGCTTTGGCCCGCTGGTGTCGCACGTGCTCGATGCGCGCCTGCGCCTCGCGGGCCACATCCGGCATACGCCGCTCGTCCCCTGCCCCGCCCTGAGCGCGCAGGCCGGCCACACGGTGGCACTGAAGCTCGACCTGCTGCAGGAAACGGGCTCCTTCAAGCTGCGCGGGGCGACCAACCGCATCCTCACCCTGCCGCCGCAGCGCCGGGCGCGCGGCGTCGTCACCGCCTCCACCGGCAACCACGGCCGCGCCGTCGCCCATGCCGCGGCACGCCTCGGGCTGCGGGCGGTGGTCTGCCTGTCGGCGCTGGTGCCCGCCAACAAAGTGGAGGCCGTGCGGGCCCTGGGCGCCGAGGTGCGCATCGTCGGCCGCAGCCAGGACGACGCCACCGTCGAGGCGCAGCGGCTGGTGCGCGAGGAGGGCATGGCCTGGATCGCCCCCTTCGACGACCCCGCCGTCATCGCCGGCCAGGGCACGCTCGGCCTCGAAGTGGTGGAAGACCTGCCGGAGGTGACGACGGTGCTGGTGCCGCTGTCGGGCGGCGGCCTCGCCGCCGGCGTGGCGCTGGCGGTGAAGACGGTGCGGCCGAAGGCGCGCGTCATCGGCGTCAGCATGGAGCGCGGCGCCGCCATGCACGCGAGCCTGCTCGCCGGCCGCCCGGTGGACGTGGAGGAATGCCCGACGCTCGCCGATTCCCTCGGCGGCGGCATCGGGCTCGCCAACCGCCATACCTTCGACCTCTGCCGCGACCTGCTGGACGACGTGATGCTGCTGACGGAAACCGAGATCGCCGCCGGCATGCGCCACCTGCACCACTGCCACGGCCTCACCGCCGAGGGCGCCGCCGCCGTCGGCCCGGCCGCCCTGCTCGCCGGCAAGGTGCGGCTGGACGGCCCGGCGGTCTGCCTCGTCACCGGCGGCAACGTCGACCGCGAGACCTTCCGCCGGGTGATCGCAGCCGCCGACGCCGAAACCGCCGCCGCCACCGCCCTGCACGAGGTCGCGTGATGCCCGATGTCCTGATCCTGACGGAAGCCGACCTGCGGGCCTGCGTGCGGCTCGACCTGCCCATGGTCGACGCCATGGCCGAGGCCTTCGCGCGCCTGTCCGCCGGCGAAGTGCGCATGCCGCCCGTGCTGCGCCTGGACGTGCCGGAGCACAACGGTGAGATCGACGTGAAAACCGCCTTCGTGCCGGGCATCGACAGCATCGCCATGAAGATGAGCCCCGGCTTCTTCAATAACCCGACGCTCGGCCTGCCCAGCCTCAACGGCCTCATGGTGCTGCTGAGCGCCCGCACGGGCCTGGTGGAGGCCCTGCTGCTCGACAACGGCTACCTGACCGACGTGCGCACCGCCGCCGCCGGTGCCGTTGCCGCCCGCACCCTGGCGCCGCGCGGCCCCGGCCTCACCGCCGGCGTGCTCGGCGCCGGCACCCAGGCGCGCCTGCAGATGGAGGCGCTGGCCCTGGTGCGCGACCTGCGGCAGGTGCTGGTGTGGGCGCGCGAGCCGGCCAAGGCGGAGGCTTACGCCCGCGACATGACCAGCCGCCTCGGCCTGCCCGTGCATCCGGTGGCGAGCCCAGAGGCGGCGGTGGCCGAAAGTGACGTCGTCGTGACCACCACCCCCTCCCGCCAACCGTTGATTCACCAGGACTGGCTCCATCCCGGCCTGCACATCACCGCGATGGGATCGGACGCCGAGGACAAAGGCGAACTGGCGCCCGAGGTGCTGGCGGCCGCCGACCTGGTGGTCTGCGACCGCATCGCGCAGTGCGCCGTGCTGGGTGAACTGCACCACGCCCTCGACCGCGGGCTGTCCGTCAGCCCGGTCGAACTCGGGACGCTCGTCCACGCAAGAGACGGCGCCCGCCCATCCGAGGAGGCGGTGACCGTCTGCGATCTGACGGGGACCGGAGTCCAGGACACCGTGATCGCGACACTGGCTCATGCCGCGGCACAGCGGCAGGGCCTCGGACGGGAGTTTCACGCATGAGCCCGACTTCCCTCGCCGATCGCGCCTCGCCCACCTGGCGCGTCTTCGACCGGGCCGAGTTCGACCACAGGCTGGCGGCGGTGAAGTACCGCATGGCCGCCGACGGCATCGACGTGATGCTGGTCTCCGACCCGGCCAACATGAACTACCTCACCGGCTACGACGGCTGGTCGTTCTATGTGCCGCAGGTGGTGATCGTGGCGCTCGACCACGACAACCCGGTGTGGATCGGCCGCCACATGGACGCCAACGGCGCCCGCTGGACCACCGTACTGCCGCCCGACGACATCCTCGGCTACCCCGACCACTACGTGCAGCAGCGCCACATCCACCCCATGACCTTCGTGGCGGAGGAAATCACCCGGCGCGGCTGGCACAAGGGCCGCTTGGCCGTGGAGATGGATGCCTACTACTTCTCGGTCCAGGGCTGGGAATCGCTGCGCGCCGGCCTGCCGAACGCCACCTTCAAGGACGCCGGCCACCTGGTGAACTGGGTGCGGGCCGTGAAGTCCGACGCCGAGATCGGCCTCATGCGCCGCGCCGCCCGCATCCTCGAAAGCGCCATGCAGACGGCCTGCGAGGGCGTCGAGCCCGGACGGCGCCAGTGCGACACGGTGGCCGAGATCATGTCGGCCCAGGTGCGCGGCACGCCGGAGTTCGGCGGCGACTACACCGCCATCGTGCCCATGCTGCCGACCGGCATCTGTTCCTCGACGCCGCACCTGACCTGGACCGACGAGACCTTCAAGGCCGGCGAGGCGACCATCCTGGAACTGGCCGCCGCCAACCGGCGCTACCACTGCGCCATGGCGCGCACGGTCTATCTGGGCAAGCCGCCGGCGCTGATGGTGGATACGGCCGAAGTGGTGTGCGAAGGCCTGCAGGCCGCCCTCGACGCCGCCCGCCCCGGCGCCACCTGCGAAGAGGTGGAACACGCCTGGCGCGAGGCGACGCGCCGCCACGGCCTCGTGAAGGAAAGCCGCATCGGCTATTCCATCGGCTGCGCCTACCCGCCCGACTGGGGCGAGCACACCATGAGCCTGCGCCCCGGCGACACCACGGTCCTGCAGCCCAACATGACCTTCCACCTCATCCCCGGCATCTGGATGGAGGACTGGGGCATCGAGCTGAGCGAGACCTTCCTGGTCACCGAACGCGGCGGCGAGCCCCTGTGCGGCCTGCCGCGCGGGCTCTACGTCAAACAGTAGGCGAAGGCGCCTGACTTACCCGAAGCTGCCCTCGCGGTCGGTGCGGGCGTAGAGGCGAGTGAGCAGCGCGTCGAAGGCCGGGTCCACGGTGCGCGGGAAATCGGTGCGGCGACGGGTGTCTTCCCGCCCGACGCCGTTTTCCCGCCACGCCCGGCCGCCCGAGATGACGTTCTGCATGAAGCCCTGGAAGTTGTCGCAGGCCTTGGCGAAACGCGCTTCCGGCGTCTCGCGGGCCTCGAACTCCTCCCACAGGGCGCGCATCTCCGCCCCCAGGTCGTCGGGCAGCAGGCCGAAGATGCGGTCGGCGGCGCGCTGCTCGCGCTCCTCCTGCCCCTCGATGGCGGCATCGTCGTAGGCGTACGTATCGCCGGCCTCGATCTCCACCAGGTCGTGGACCAGGATGAGGCGCAGCGCCTTGCCCAGGTCCACCGAGGCGGGGTCTTCCAGCTCACCGTGCAGGACCATGGCGACCAGCGCCATGTGCCAGCAATGCTCGGCGTCGTTCTCGCGGCGCTCGCCGCCGGTCAGGTAGCCGCGCCGCTCGACGAACTTGAAGCGGTCGGCGAACTCCAGGAAGTCGAGGATGCGCTGCAGGCGGTCGGGGGCGCCCACCATGTCAGGCGTGTTCCTTGGTCTTGTGGAACTTCACGGCCGGGAAGTCCTCCGCCGTGCGCTCCAGGTGCCAGGCGTTGCGGGCCAGGAACACCACGTCGCCGTCGTGGTCCTCGGCGAGCGCCTGGTTGTTGCCGTCCTGGAACTTCTTGAAGACGATGGCGTCGTCGCAGGTGACCCAGCGGGCGGTGTAGAGCGTGGTCTGCTCGAACCGCACCGGCACGTCGTATTCGGTGCGGATGCGGTCGGCCAGCACGTCGAACTGCAGCGATCCGACGACGCCGACGATCCAGTCGGAGCCGAAGCGCGGCTTGAAGACGCGCGCCGCGCCCTCTTCCGCCAGCTGCTCCAGGGCGCGGCCCAGGTGCTTGGCCTTCAGCGGGTCTTCCGGCCGCACCTTCTGCAGCAGTTCCGGCGCGAAGGACGGGATGCCGGTGAAGCGCAGGTCCTCGCCCTCGGTCAGGGCGTCGCCGATGCGCAGGTTGCCGTGGTTGGGCACGCCGATGATGTCGCCGGCGAAGGCTTCCTCGGCCAGCTCGCGGTCCCGGGCGAGGAACATGACCGGGTTGTGCATGTTCACCAGCTTGCCCGACCGCACGTGCTTCAGCTTCATGCCGCGCTTGAAGTGGCCCGAGCACAGCCGCATGAAGGCGATGCGGTCGCGGTGCTTGGGGTCCATGTTCGCCTGGATCTTGAAGATGACGCCCGTCACCTTGTCTTCCAGCGGGTCGACCAGACGGTCGGCGGTCGGCTGCGGGCGCGGCGGCGGCGCCACCTGGCCGAGGGCCTGCAGCATCTCGCGCACACCGAAGTTGTTGACCGCCGAACCGAAGAACACCGGCGTCATGTGGCCGGCGCGGTAGGCCTCGGGGTCGAACTCCGGGCACAGGCCGCGCGCCATCTCCACTTCCTCGCGCAGCTGCTTCACGGCCCAGTCGGGCAGGATGCGGTCGAGCTTGGGATCGTCGAGGCCGGAGCAGCTCTCGCCCTCGTCCGGCATCTCGCCCTTGCTGCGGCCCATGAGCACGAGGCGGTCGTTGAACAGGTCGTAGACGCCGAGGAAGTTCTTGCCCATGCCGATGGGCCAACTGCCCGGCGTGACGTCGAGCGCCAGCGTCTGCTCGATCTCGTCCAGCAGATCGAAGGGGTCGCGCGTCTCGCGGTCCATCTTGTTGATGAACGTCATGATCGGCACGTCGCGCAGGCGGCAGACCTCGAACAGCTTGCGGGTCTGTTCCTCGATGCCCTTGGCGGCGTCGATGACCATGACCGCGCTGTCGACCGCCGTCAGCACCCGGTAGGTGTCTTCCGAGAAGTCTTCGTGGCCCGGCGTGTCGAGCAGGTTGAAGGTGCGCTCGGCATAGTCGAAGGTCATCACCGACGAGGCGACGGAGATGCCGCGCTCGCGCTCCACCTTCATCCAGTCGGAATGGGCGCGGCGCTGTTCGCCGCGGGCCTTCACGGCACCCGCCATCTGGATGGCACCCCCGAACAGCAGCAGCTTTTCGGTGAGCGTGGTCTTGCCGGCGTCGGGGTGCGAGATGATGGCGAAGGTCCGCCGCCGCGCGACGTCGCTGTCGAGGCTTCCGGTCATGTCCGTCGTGGCTCTGGAATGGGTCTACGGTGATTGCCGCCGTGCGTAGCAGATGCGCGCCCGGCGCACAAGCCGCACCGCCCCGGCGGGCCGAGGCTCCAGATGGGGAGCCGACGGCCCCGCCGCCAGAGGATGCCCGCAGCCCGCCGGCGCTACTGCACCGCGCAGACGGACGCCTTCAGATCCGCCAGGTGGTTGTAGAGCGCCTCCACCCGGTCGCGGCACATGTCGCCCATGAGGTCCTGCAGCCACTCCGCATGGTTGGGCGCCACCGCCTCGAACACCTCGCGCCCGCGGGGCGTCATGCGCACCACCAGGGCGCGGCGGTCGGTGGGGCTGACGTGGCGTTCCAGCAGGCCGTCGCGCACCAGCCGGTCGACCAGCGCGGTGACGTTGCCGTTGGTGACCATCAGACGCTTGGACAACTCGCCCATGACCAGGGTGCCCCCCTCGGCCCGGTCCAGCGCCGCCAGCAGATCGAACTGCGGCAGCGTGATGCCGGCGTGGTCGCGCAGGCGTGTGCGGATTTCCTTCTCTATCAGATTATAGCACGCGAGCAGGCGCAACCATGTGCGCAGCTCCAGCCGATCGTCGCCGCTGGCGACGGTTTCGCAGTCGATCATCGTGAACCCTACCCCTAACACCCACGACCCGACATTATACAAGAGAAGGTCCCTGTAAACAGGAACCGGACGGATCCCGTCGCGTCGACAGTCGCCCACATCCAAGGGATGCCCGCACGCAACCCTTCCAGATGCGTGGATAAGTCCGCTATCCCTTCGGATATGCTCACTCTCTTTTCCGAGCATCGTGAATGGATAAATCCACGGGCATTTTATGTAACTTTTTGTGATCGACAGGGCCCATTCGGTCCCGCGGCGGCGCGGCGAGGGGCCGACGGCGGTCGGGCGGCGTCGACGGGGAGGTGCGAGTCGCGGCGGCAAGGGGGCTTTCGCGGCGCGGCGAAATGCGCCAAAGTGCGCCCGCCCGCAGCCCGGTGCCGGACGCCGGCGCCGATGCCGCGGGGCCTTTCCGCGCTTCTGACAGAGGACCTTCCGCGATGACCCTGCCGATGCGGTCGCAGCCCTTCGACACCCGTGACTTCCGCCGCGCCCTCGGCCAGTTCGCCACCGGCGTGTGCGTCGTCACCGTGCGCGATCCGGACGGCCACCCGCAGGGCCTGACCGTCAACTCCTTCGCCTCGGTGTCGCTGGAGCCGCCGCTGGTGCTGTGGAGCCTGGCGCGGTCGTCGTCGGTGTTCCCCGCCTTCCACGGCGCCACCCATTTCGCGGTGAACGTGCTGGCGGCCGACCAGATCGACCTGTCCAACCGCTTCGCCGCCCCCGGTGAACGCTTCGCCGGCCTGGCGTGGGAGGAAGGCCACCACGGCCTGCCGCTGCTACGCGGCTGCCTCGCCAACTTCGAATGCACCACGGCGGCCACCCACGAGGGCGGCGACCACGTCATCTTCATCGGCGAGGTGGCGCGCTACGACGCCCGCCCCGGCACGCCCCTGGTCTACTCCGGCGGGCGCTACGCCCAGGCCTTGCCGCACGACGGCTGAGGCCGCTTCCGGCAACACGACCGCCCCCGAAGGTGTTCCGTTGGCGTAGGAACGGACACCGACGGAGGTAAGGAAGGCCCGTGCGCCGGCTGCTGGTTTCCCTGGTCGCGATCTTCGCCGTGCTGCTGCTGGCGGGGTTCGCCGTGTGGCTGTTCGGCGCCGACCAGTTGGACCGCCGCCTCAACCGCGTCGCCGCCGACCCCGCCGCGCCGGTGCCGAGCGCCGCGGATCTGGCCTTCCACCGCGACCTCTTCGTCGCCGACCTGCACGCCGACACGCTGAAGTGGGAACGCGACCTGCTCACCCGCTCCGCCGTCGGCCACGTGGACCTGCCGCGGCTGGTGGACGGCAACGTCGGCCTGCAGCTCTTCACCATCGTCACCAAGAGCCCGATCCCGCGCAGCCACCCCGAGATCCCGGGCGAGCGTTGCGTCTCCGGCAGCGGCATCAACGTCGCCGGCCTGCTGGCCTTCGCCCAGGGGCGCCCGGCGTGGTCGCTGCGCGAGCGGGCCATCTGGCAGGTCCGCCGCCTCTACGACGCCGCCGAGCGATCGCGCGAGCGGCCGGGGCCGGAACTGCGCGTCATCACCGACGCCGAGGGCCTGCGCCGTCTGCTGGCCGACTGGCGGGCGGGGAAGCAGGTGGTCGGCGGTATCCTCGGCATCGAGGGCGGCCACTGGATCGGCGCCGAGGACGACCCGTCCGCCGCCGGTCCCACCGTCGCCGAGCGGGTGCGGGCCGACATGCGCCAGTTGTTCGACCTGGGTGTGCGCATGTTCGCCCCCACCCACCGCTTCGACAACGCCCTGTCGGGCTCCAGCGAGGGCTGCGAGGCCTATGGCTTGACGCCGCAGGGCCGCATCGCCCTGCAGGCGGCGGAAGAGCTGGGGATGGCGGTCGACCTGTCGCACATCTCGCCCAAGGGCTTCCGCGACGCGCTGGAGATGCTGACCGCGCCGGCGGTGGTGTCGCACACCGGCCTTCAAAGGGGCTGCGAGGCGCCCTGCCGACCGGCCCGCAACCTGAGCGACGAGGAACTGCGTCTGTTGATTGAGAACGGTGGCGTGGTGGGCGTCGGCTACTGGCCGCAGGCCCTCGGCCCGACCGTGCTGCGCATCGCCGACGTCATGGCCCACGTCATGGATCTGGCGCGCGAGTTGGGGCGGGAGCCGGGCCGCCACGTCGCCTTCGGGTCCGACTACGACGGCTCGGTGACGCCCTTCTTCGACGCCAGTCAGGTGGCGATCCTCACCACCATCCTGCGGCGCTACGGCCCGCCCTTCGACGCCGGGACCATCCGCGCCATCGCCGGGCTCAACACCTGCCGGCTGTTCGCGCAGCGCTTGCCAGGCGGCGGGGCGGACAAAGCGGACGAGTTCTGCACGGCGGAGTGACGCCGGCGGCTCACACCCACAACAGCAGCACCAGCACCTGCGGCGCCAGGATGCGCAGGAACATGACCAGCGGGTACACGGTCGCATAGGCCAGCGACGGCGCCTCCGACGGGCGGATGGCGTTGGCGAAGGCGAGCGCCGGCGGGTCGGTCATGCCGCCGGCCAGCAGGCCGCAGAGCGTCAGGTAGTTCATGCGCAGGAACAGCCGCGCCGCGAAGCCGACGATGAGCAGCGGCACGATGGTGATGAGTGCGCCCCACAGCAGCCACTTCAGGCCGTCGCCCTCGGTGAGCAGGGCGACGAAGCTCTCGCCCGCCTTCAGCCCGACGATGCCGAGGAACAGCACGATGCCGATCTCGCGCAGGGCGTGGTTGGCGCTCGGCGGCATGAACCACACGAAGGGGCCGATGTGGCCGATGCGCGCCAGCACGATGGCGGCGATGAGCGGCCCGCCCGCCAGCCCGAGCTTCACCGGCGCCGGCATGCCCGGGAAAGCGAAGGGGATGGAGCCGAGCAGCACGCCGAGCGCGATGCCAAGGAAAATGGGCAGGATCTGCGCCTGCTGCAGTGCCTGCGCCCGGTTGCCGAGCACGGTGGCGGCGGCCTCGATGTTGCGCGGGTGGCCGATGACCGTGCAGATGTCACCGAACTCGAGCTTGAGGCCGGGGCTCGGCGTCAGCTCGACGCCGGCACGATTGACGCGGCTGATGACCACGTCGTGGCGGTGCAGCAGGTTCAGGCTGCCGATGGCATGGCCGAGCACCTTGTCGCTGGTGACCACCAGCCGCTCCCACTTCACCTCCGAGGGCACCGCCTTGAGGTCGGTGTCGGCGCGACGGCCGAGGATGCGCACCATGTCGCGCAGGCGCGGCGGCGGGCCGACCAGCAGCAGCACGTCGCCCACCCGCACCGGCGTCTCGGGGTGCGCCACCTGCACCGCCCCGTCGCGCTGCATGCGGCTGACGACGACGTGCATCTCCTCCATGCCCGGCAGCTCGCCGAGGGGGAGGTTCTCCATGTTGGGATTGGTGATCTCGACGTTGACCGTATCCAGCGCCTGGGTCTCGGCGGCGCGGGCGGCCTCGAAGGCGGCCTGCTCCTGGTCCACCTTCACCGCCAGCACGGCGCGCACCAGCACCATGGTGAGCAGGATCCCGGCGATGCCGAAGGGATAGGCCACCGCGTATCCGAGCCCCGGCACGCCGAGCAGGTCGGGCGAGGCCCCCACCGCCTTCAGCATCTGCGTCGCGGCACCGAGGGAGGGCGTGTTGGTGGTCGCCCCCGCCATCAGGCCGAGAGCGACGGGCAGCGGCGCGCCGAACACCACGTGCACCCCCGCCGCAACCAGCACCGACAGCCCCACCAGCGCCGCCGCCATGCCGTTGAGCGCGAGCCCGGAGCGCTTCAGCGCCGAGAAGAAGCCCGGCCCGACCTGGATGCCGATGGTGTAGACGAAGAGGATGAGCCCGAACTCGCGCAGGAACTGCCCGACCTCGGGGTCGACGTGCAGGCCCATGTGGCCCCAGAAGATGCCGGCGAACAGCACGCCCCCGATGCCGAGCGACACGGTGCCGAGGCGCAGGCGCCCGATCAGCAGCCCGGTGACCGCCACGAGGCACAGCACCACGAGCCCGCGTGGGACGGGATCGAGGCCGGCGAGAAGGTCGGCGAACTCCATGAAGGGCGACGGCTCCGGCGGGCGTTGTGCGATGCGGCAACGCTAGCGCGTGGCGGGGGGTTGGGCAACCGGTGGATTTGTGACGGGGCGGCGGAGAGGCGGCGGTCTCCACGGCCTCAGGCGGTGGAGCCGTGGATGCGCGGGTCGAGCCCGCGCATGACAAGCATTTGAAATAACGTTAGAAATTGTCATGGCCGGACTTGATCCGGTCCTCCACTGCGGCACAAGCGCCGGCCGCATGGGCACCGTCCTCCACGGCCTCCTCCAGGGGAGCCGTGGATGCGCGGGTCGGAGCCCGCGCATGACAAGCATTTGAAATAACGTCAGAAATTGTCATGGCCGGACTTGATCCGGCCATCCACGGCGGCACAGGCGCCGGCCGCATGGGTACCGTCCTCCACAGCCACTGCCCGCGAAGGACTCCACCCAAAAAGCCCCCTCCCCACCCCTTGTCGGACATTCGGATGTTGCGTCAAGCCGGGTTCCGGAGGCCCAAAAATTTCACGATTTCAGGGCCACCACCCCCTCTTTGGGGTTTGCCCCTGCGCGGCTTTGGGGTATGTGGTCGTTTGCGCAGGTATGGGTCCGGCTGCTAGACTGGCCCGACCCAGAGCCCTGCATCCTCGGCGGAGGCCGCCCGTTCGGGACGGGGGGCCTCGCCGCCGTCGACGGCGCGCCGGATCACCGGCCGCGCCACGGTGCAACGACAGGCAGGAACGGTCGGACACGAGGATGAGCGACGACACTCTCTCCCTGGCGGGGGATTTTCCCGCCGCCACCAAGGACCAGTGGCTCGCGGCTGTCGAGAAGGCGCTGAAGGGCGCCCCCTTCGACAAGAAGATGCTGACCAGGACCTACGAAGGCATCACGCTGCAGCCGCTCTACACCCTCGACGACTGGGCGCCGGCCGGCGATCCGTCGGGCCTGCCGGGCTTCGCGCCCTACACCCGCGGCGGTGCCGTCGCCGGGCAGCGCGTCGGCGGGTGGGACATCCGCCAGCTGCACACCCATCCCGACCCGCAGGTGGTCAACAAGGCCGTCCTGACCGACCTGGAGCGCGGCGCGTCGTCCGTCACCCTGCGCCTCGACGACGCCGCCCGCCGCGGCGACGATGCCGACCAGGCCACCAACTACGCCGGCCTGAACGGCCTCATGGCCTATACCGCGGCCGACTTCGACACGGTGCTGACGGGCGTCTACGAAGACCTCGCCACCGTGGCGCTGGAGCCGGGCGCCGCCTTCCTGCCGGCCGCCGCCCTGCTCGCCGGCCACTGGCAGGTGAAGGGCGTCGACCGCGCCGCCGTCAAGGCCGCCTTCGGCGCCGACCCCATCGGCTGGCTGGCCGCCGCCGGCGAGCTGCCGGGCGGCATCGACACCGCCCTGAAGGCCCTGGCCGACCTCGCCGCCTGGACCGCCGCCAACTGCCCCAATGCCACCGCCGTGCGCGTCGACACCGCGCCCTGGCATCTGGCCGGCGCCACGGAGACGCAGGACCTCGCCGTCGCCATGGCGACCGCCGTCGCCTACTTGCGCGCCATGACCGACGCCGGCATGGACGTCGACACCGCCGCCAAGCAGATCGTCTTCGCCCTGCCCGTCGGCACCGAGCAGTTCCTCGGCATCGCCAAGCTGCGCGCCGCCCGTCGCCTGTGGGGCCGCATCATGCAGGCCTGCGGCGTGTCGGAGGAAGCCGGCCGCATGCGCCTGACCGCCGGCACCGCCGAGCGCGTCGTCAGCCAGCGCGACCCCTGGGTCAACATGCTGCGCACCACCGTGACCACCTTCGCCGCCGCCGTCGGCGGGGCGGAGAGCGTGACCGTGCTGCCGTTCGACGCCATGCTCGGCCTGCCGACCGAGTTCGCCCGCCGCATCGCCCGCAACACCCAGCTGGTGCTGATGGAGGAGAGCAACCTCGACAAGGTGATCGATCCGGCCGGCGGCTCCTGGTACGTGGAGACGCTCACCGAGCAGGTCGCCGACGAGGCTTGGACCCTGTTCCAGGACATCGAGAAGCACGGCGGCATGGTCGCCTGCCTGGAGTCCGGTCATCTGGCCGCCAAGGTGGACGCCGCTCACACGGCACGCGCCCGCGCCATCGCCACGCGCAAGGACCCCATCACCGGCGTGTCGGAATTCCCCAACATCCACGAGAAGCCCGTGGACGTGGCGAAACCCGACATCGACGCCCTGCGCCGCGCCGCCGCCGGCCGCACCCGCGAGGCCCGCAAGGCCGTGAGCCTGCCGCTCGCCGAACTGGGCTCGGGCGCCGTCACCGCCGCCGCCGTCGCGGCCGCCGCCGAGGGTGCGACGCTCGGCGCCCTGTTCGCCGCCCTGTCGGGCAGCGGCGAGGCCACCGTGGTGAAGGCCCTGCCGCAGCGCCGGCTCGCCGCCGAATACGAGGAACTGCGCGACGCCGCCGACGAGTACATGGTGCACACCGGCGCCCGGCCGCGCATCTTCCTCGCCAACCTGGGCCGCGTCGCCGCCTTCACCGCCCGCTCCACCTTCGCCAAGAACTTCTTCGAGGCGGGCGGCATCGAGGGCGTGGGCACCGACGGCTACGACAGCGCCGAGGCCTGCGCGGCGGCGTTCAGGGAGTCGGGCGCGGCCGTCGCCGTGCTGTGCTCCAGCGACGACGTCTACGCCGAGATGGCGGAACAGGCCGCAAGCGCCCTCAAGGCCGCCGGCTGCAAGAAAGTCTTCCTGGCCGGCGCGCCGGGCGACCGCAAGGACGCCTATACCGCCGCCGGCATCGACGCCTTTGTCTTTGTCGGATGCGATGCGCTGGACACCCTGCGCTCCACCCTCGCCTTCCTGGGAGTGACCGACCGATGAGCGCCAAGATCCCCGACTTCTCGCAGATCGCGCTCGGCGCCACCAGCCCCGGCGCCGCGTCGGTCGCCGACTGGCAGGCCAAGGCGGCGCAGGAAACCGGCCAGGGCGTGGACGCGCTGACGTGGCAGACGCCCGAGCAGATCCCGGTCAAGCCGCTGTTCACCAGCGCCGACCTGGACGGCCTCGACTTCCTGAACACCCGGCCGGGCATCGCGCCGTTCCTGCGCGGCCCCTACCCGACCATGTACACCAGCCAGCCCTGGACCATCCGCCAGTACGCCGGCTTCTCGACGGCCGAGCAGTCCAACGCCTTCTACCGCCGCAACCTGGCGGCCGGCCAGAAGGGCCTGTCGGTGGCCTTCGACCTGGCGACCCACCGCGGCTACGACAGCGACCATCCGCGCGTCGCCGGCGACGTCGGCATGGCGGGCGTCGCCATCGACAGCATCTACGACATGCGCACCCTGTTCGACGGCATCCCGCTCGACAAGATGAGCGTGTCCATGACCATGAACGGCGCCGTGCTGCCCATCATGGCGCTGTACATCGTCGCGGCGGAAGAACAGGGCGTCAAACCGGAACTCCTCAGCGGGACCATTCAGAACGACATCCTGAAGGAGTTCATGGTCCGCAACACCTACATCTACCCGCCCAAGCCTTCCATGCGGATCATTTCGGACATCTTCGCCTTCACGTCGAAGAACATGCCGAAGTTCAACTCCATCTCCATTTCCGGCTACCACATGCAGGAAGCCGGCGCGACGGCGGACCTGGAGCTGGCCTATACGCTGGCCGACGGCGTCGAATACGCCCGCGCCGGCATGGCCGCCGGGCTCGGCATCGACGCCTTCGCGCCGCGCCTGTCGTTCTTCTGGGCGATCGGCATGAACTTCTTCATGGAAGTCGCCAAGATGCGCGCCGCCCGCATGATCTGGGCCAAGCTCATCAAGCAGTTCGACCCGAAGAGCGAGAAGTCGCTGGCGCTGCGCACCCACAGCCAGACCTCGGGCTGGTCGCTGACGGCGCAGGACGTGTTCAACAACGTCACCCGCACCTGCATCGAGGCCATGGCGGCGACGCAGGGCCACACCCAGTCGCTGCACACCAACGCGCTGGACGAAGCGCTGGCCCTGCCGACCGACTTCTCGGCCCGCATCGCCCGCAATACCCAGCTGTTCCTGCAGCAGGAGACGCAGACCACCCGCGTCATCGACCCGTGGGGCGGCAGCTACTACGTGGAGCGCCTGACCGCCGAACTGGCCGCCCGCGCCTGGAGCCACATCCAGGAAGTGGAGCAGCAGGGCGGCATGGCGAAGGCCATCGAGGCCGGCATCCCCAAGATGCGCATCGAGGAAGCCGCCGCCCGCACCCAGGCCCGCATCGACGCCGGCCGCCAGTCGGTCATCGGCGTCAACAAGTTCCGCCTGGACGAGCGCGAGACCGTCGAGGTGCTGAAGGTCGAAAACGCCCAGGTGCGCGCCCAGCAGCTCGACAAGCTGCAGCGCCTGCGGGCCGAGCGCGATCAGGCGGAGGTGGACCGTCACCTCGCCGCGCTGACGACGTCCGCCGAGTCCGGCGAGGGCAACCTGCTGGAGTTGGCGGTCAACGCCGCCCGCGCCAAGGCCACCGTCGGCGAGATCAGCGCCGCGCTGGAGAAGGTGTGGGGCCGTCACAAGGCGGACATCAAGGCCATCTCGGGCGTCTACTCTTCGGAAGTGGGCAAGGACTCGCGCGCCATGAAGCAGGTTCACGAACTGGTCGAGCGCTTCGCCGAACGGGAAGGCCGCCGGCCGCGCATCCTCATCGCCAAGATGGGCCAGGACGGCCACGACCGCGGCCAGAAGGTGATCGCCACCGCCTTCGCCGACCTGGGCTTCGACGTCGACATCGGGCCGCTGTTCCAGACGCCGGAGGAAACCGCCCGCCAGGCGGTGGAGAACGACGTCCACGTCATCGGCGTCAGCTCGCTGGCCGCCGGTCACCTGACGCTGGTGCCGGAGCTGAAAGCGGAACTGACCAAGCTCGGCCGCGAGGACATCATGATCGTGGTCGGCGGCGTCATCCCGCCGCAGGACTTCGACGAGTTGTTCGCTGCCGGCGCCTCGGCCATCTTCCCGCCGGGCACGGTCATCGCGGACGCCGCCGTCGGCCTGCTGAAGGAGCTGTTCCAGCGCCTCGGCTACACCGACGAGGCCGCCTGACGGCATGGCGTCCACTCCGCGTGTCACAGATTACGGGGGCTTCGCGCCGCGCGGCGCGGCCCCCGTGCGCCGCCAGTTGACCGTCGACGACTACGTCGAGGGCGTGCTGAAGGGCGACCGCACGGTCATGGGCCGCGCCATCACCCTGGTGGAAAGCCGCAACGCCGAGCACCGCAAGCTGGCGCAGCAGATCCTGGTCAAGCTGCTGCCGCACGCCGGCAAGGCGCACCGCGTCGGCATCACCGGCGTGCCCGGCGTCGGCAAGTCGACCTTCATCGAGGCGCTCGGCAAGCACCTGACCGCCCAGGGCAAGAAGGTGGCGGTGCTGGCCGTCGACCCGACCAGCGCCCGCACCGGCGGCTCCATCCTCGGCGACAAGACGCGGATGAACGAGCTGGCCATCGACCCCAACGCGTTCATCCGGCCGTCGCCGTCGTCCGGCACGCTCGGCGGCGTCACCCGCACGACGCGCGAGACCATGGTCATCGTCGAGGCCGCCGGCTACGACGTGGTGATGGTGGAGACGGTGGGCGTCGGCCAGTCGGAGACCATGGTCTCCGAGATGGTGGACTTCTTCCTGGTGCTCATGCTGCCGGGCGCCGGCGACGAGTTGCAGGGCATCAAGAAGGGCGTGCTGGAAATCGCCGACATGATCGCGGTGAACAAGGCCGACAGCGACCCGCAGAAAGCCCGCCTCGCCGCCCGCGAATACCGCACTGCCCTGCACATCATGACGCCGGCCAGCCCCAACTGGCAGCCGCCGGTGGTCACCGTCTCGGCGCTGGTGAACCAGGGCCTGGACGAGCTGTGGACCAACGTCGAAAGCCACCGCGAGAAGCTGACGGCCTCCGGCGAGTTGCCCGCCAAGCGGCAGGAGCAGCAGCTGCAGTGGATGTGGCAGATGGTGCGCGACCAGCTGATGGACGCCCTGGTGGAACACCCGGACGTGAAGCAGCAACTGCCGCAGGTGGAAAAGGCCGTGGCGACCGGCGACCTCACCCCGGCCCTGGCGGCCCACCGCATCCTTGAGGCCTTCGGCATCCGGTTCGAGTTGTGACCCGGCTGGCCGTGGTCGCGCTGCCGCGCTGGCACGACCACGCCCACGGGGCCGCGGTGGAGGCCCTGCGCCGCCGCCACGATCCGCTGGCGTCCTACGTTCCGGCCCACGTCACGCTGGTGTTTCCGGTCGCCGTGGACGACGAGAGCGAGGTGACGGGCGCGGCGGAAGCGACGGCCGGCGCGACGGCGCCCATCGACCTGCGCTTCACCGCCATCGTGCCCTTCGCCGACCCGCTGTCGGGCGATACCTATGCCTTTCTGGAGCCGGAGGACGGGGCGGCGGTCAGCGCCCTGCACGCCCGCCTGCATGCCGGCAGCCTGGCGCGGTTCCGGCGGCCCGACATCCCCTATCGGCCGCACGTCACAGTGGGCCGTGTCGCCGGGGGCGCCCCGCTTCCCGCCGACGCCCTGGCCGGCCCCTGCCCCTGCCCGGCGACACTGGACCGCCTGACGGTCCTGCGCCTGGCCGACGCGGCGGCGGTGCCCATCGCGAGCCACCCTCTCACAGGCACATGAGCATCCGGTCCGGCGCCACGGACGCCACCATCACCGGCCCCGGCGCATCCGGCGCGACGGGCAGGGTCATGGGGGCGGCCATGTCCACCGTGGCAACGGCGCCGTAGGCGGTCAGGCCGATGCCGAGCACCCCGGCGCACAGCCGCGCCGCCACCGGTCGCAGGCGGTTGACGGACGTCAGCGCGGCGGCGCCGACGGCCAGGACGGCGAGGTTCAGGATCAGCGTGGGGAGGACCATGGCGTCGCTCTCCGTCTCGTTCGGTCGGCAGGGAGGGGATGCGCTCACCCTGCCAGACCGCCGCCGCGGCGCCCAGCGGCCATTCCGTGGCAAGGCTGGGGCACAGCCGGGGCGCGAACCACCCGACACCGTCACAGCCGCGGGAGAGTCCGCCTAGCGCGGCGCACCGTGGGCGGCGGCGTGCTGCAGCACCAGTTCGGCCAGCGCGTCGTAGTCGTAGTCGAAGTGATGACCGCCGGGCTTCTCCACCACCGTCGCCATGTCGGCGAGGCGCGGGCAGATCGACTTGGCCGCTTCCTCGACGCCGTAGACGCACAGCAGCGGCAGGCCGAGGCGACGGGCTTCCGGCTCCACGTCGGTCGCGTGGTCGTCTGGGTCGTCGCGGAACCAGCCGCCCATGTGGATCTCCCAGTTGGCCCAGGTGTAGCTGGTCAGCATGGCGGCCGTCACCACCTTGGCCCGCACCTCCGGCGGCAGGCGGTTGGCGATGGCCGGCAGCACCGAGGCGCCGAAGGAGAAGCCGATGAGGATCACCTCGTCCCGCCCCCACCGCGCCATGGCGTCGCCGAGCACCACGGCCAGATCGGCGGCGGCTTCCTCGGGTGTGCGGCGGGTCCAGAAGTACTTCAGGGCGCTGACGCCGAGCACCGGAATGCCGCGGTCGACGATGAGCGCCGCCAGGTCGCGGTCGAGGTCGGCCCAGCCGCCGTCGCCCGACAGGATGACGGCGAGCCGGCGACCCGGTGCCGCAGCGGCGGCCACCGGTTCCTCCACCACCCAGCCGGGCTGCTCCGCCCTGGCTGACGGCGGCACGGCCGTCGTCACCAGCGCCGCCAGCAGCAGCGCGACGAGAATGCGGGTCACTTCGCGATCACTCCCCTGAAGCCGCCGCCGATGAGGCTGGCGACGTCCACTGCCACCTTCAGCAGCGCCGGGCCGGCGGGCGCGGCGAGGAAGCGCGGCCGCCATTGCGGCGCATACTTCTCCTTGTAGACCCGCACGCCCTGGAAATTGTAGAGGCCCTCGCTGCGCTCGAAGATCATGGTGCCGACGCGGCTCCAGATGGGCGCCAGCGGGTTGTCGGGCAGGCCGGCCAGCGGCGCCATGCCGAGCGAGAAGCTCTCCCACCCTTCGGCCTTGGCCCACAGGATGATCTCGACGAACAGGAAATCCATGATGCCGTAGCCAGCGTCGGGCGCGTGGCGCATGAGGTCGACGGTCAGCTCGCGCTGGTCGCCGCCCGGCCACAGGTTGGCGAAGGCGATCAGGCGGCCCTCGCGGCGGGCCAGGGCGACGGGGAAGCGGCGCAGGTAGGTCTCGTCGAAGCAGCCGAGGGAGAAGCGCTTTTCGCGCGCCCGCCGCGATCCCATCCAGGCCTGCGACACCGCCGCCATCTCGGCCATGAGGGCGTCGTCGACGGCGCCCGCCGGCACCATCTCGAAGGTCGCGCCGTCGCGCCCCGCCCGGCGGTGGCCGTAGCGCAGGGCCGACCGCGCCTGACCGGCCAGCGAGAAGTCGGGCAGCCGGACCACCGCCTCCTCGCCCAGCTTCACGAAGCGCAGGCCGAGGTCGAGGTAGAGCGGCAGGGTGTCGGGGCGGATCTGGTAGAACACGGGCCAGGCGCCGGTGCGGTCGCACAGCTCGCGGAACGACCACACGAGGTCGGCCGCCGCCGCCGGATTGCCCACGGGGTCGCCCATGGCGACCAGCGAGCGGCCGCTGGCGCCGTACATGAGGAAGGCATCGCCCGCCTCGGAAAACAGGAACGACTTGTCGCCGAGCAGCGCGAGGTTGGCCTGGCTTTCCGACGCACCCGCGACGATGGCGGCGGCGCGGGCGAGATCGTCGTCGGACGCCGGGCGGGGCCGCTGCGCCGCCGGGCCGGTGAAGCGCATCACCAGCAGAACCAAGGCGACGGCGGCGGCGACCACGCTGGCGCGCAGCACGCGCGGCGCCTCGGCGTCGAAGGCGAAGGTCCAAAGGTCGAAAGCGGCGTACTCGCCGTGGCTCCAGGTGAACCAGCCGAGCCAGCCGCTGGCCGCCAGCGCCACGGTCACCGCCGCCAGCCAGCCCGGTGTCAGCGGCTGGTGCAGCAGCGAACCGTGGCGGTCGAACAGGGGCCGGGCCAGCCCGAGCAGCACCGCCAGCACGAGCATGAAGCTCGCCTCCTCCCAGTCCCACCCCTTCAGCAGCGACAGCAGGACGGCGCCGATCGCCAGCGCCATGACGCCGAACCACGCGCTGTCGAGCCGGCGCATGAGGCCGCGCGCCAGCACCAGGCACAACAGGCCGACCACGCTGCCGAGCACGTGCGACGCCTCGACCACGCCAAGCGGCAGGATGCCGCTCAGCATCTCGATGCGGCCCGGTGCGGCGGGGGTGGCGGAAGACACCAGCATGACCAGCCCCGCCACCACCGTCAGCATGGCGAAGGCGGGCGGTGCGAGCCGGCGGCTGACGCCGGCGAGGCGCCGCAGGGTGGATTGCGCGGCGGCCCGCTTCTGCGCCAGCTCGATCGCCACCAGCAGCACCACCGCCAGCACCAGCGGCAGCACGTTGTAGAGCAGGCGGTAGAGGATCATGGCCGTCAGCACGTCGGCCGCCGGCACGCCGGGCAGGAACAGCAGCAGCAGCCCCTCGAACACCCCGACGCCGCCCGGCACGTGGCTGACCACGCCGGCCATGAGGGCGATGGCGTAGAGGCCGAGGAAGCCGAGCAGCGACACCGGCAGGCCGTCGGGCAGCAGCACGTAGAGCACGGCGCCGGCGGCGGTCCAGTCCAGGGTCGACAGCGCCACCTGCGCCAGCGTCACCTTGAGCGCCGGCAGGCGGACCCGCCAGCCGCGGAAGGCGATGTCGGTGCGCAGCATGGCCGCACCCACGTAGACGCCGACGCCGAGCAGCAGCCCGGCGCCGATCAGGTTCACCACCGGCACCGGCAGGGTGAGCGCGGCGGCGAGGCGCACCGGCTCCGCCACCGCCCCGACGGCGCCCACCACGGCGGCGCCGAGGCCGATGCTGATGGAGCAGAACACCATGACGCGCGCCACGTCCACCGGGCCGACGCCCAGGTTGGAATAGAACCGCAGGCGGATGGAGGTGCCGGTCAGGGCGGCGAAGCCGGCGGTATGGCTGATGGCCTGAGCGATGAAGGCCGCCGGCACCACCTGCCGATAGGGCACGCTCGCACCGCAGTGGCGCAGGCCCATGTGGTCGAAGACGGTGAGCGCGAGGTAGCTGACGGCGGTCAGCGCGAGGCCGATCAGCACGTCGCCGGCGCCCACCCGGCGCATGCCGGCGTGGATCTCGTCCCAGGTGATGGCGGAAGCCTCGTGGTGGATGACCCACAGGGCCAATCCGAAGGCGAGCAGGCTCGCCACGGCCGCCAGCGGACGGATGACGGCGGGCGACAGCAGGCGCTGCGGCAACGACGGTTCGAGGGAGGACATGAGGGTCCGGTCAGCCGATGAAGTCGACCCCACGGCGGTCGCCGCTTCTCTTACCTCGGAAGCGGTAGGGCTTGAAAGTGAATTTCCGGCACACATGGCGCCTGCGGCAGCGCGCCAATGGCCCTGGCAGCGACAGGGGAATGGCGCCAGCGTGGAGGCCAATCGCAAGGACCCCCGCGCCATGACCCTGCACACCGTCGCCGCCCTGCTCGCCACCTGCTTCCTGGCCGCCGTTCTGCCGGGGCCGGGCACCGTCGCCCTGTCGGCGCGGGTGATGGCCCAGGGCGTGCGCCGCTCGCTGGTGTTCGTGGCCGGCATGCTGTCGGGCGACGTGGTGTGGATCGCCTTCGCGGTCACCGGCCTGACCGTCATCGCCAAGACCCTCGGCCCGCTGTTCCTGGCGGTGAAGATCGCGGGCGGGCTCTATCTGGTGTGGCTCGGCATCAAGCTGCTGCGCACCCGCCACGACGACGCAGCGGACAACGGCCCGACGCCCGTGCCGACGGAACCGAGCGCCTGGCGCACCTACCTCTCGGGCCTCGCGCTGATGATCGGCAATCCGAAGGTGATGCTGTTCTACGTTTCCGTCCTGCCGACGGTGATCGACCTGCATTCCCTGTCGCTGCCCGGCCTGATCGCCACCGTCGGCGTCATCGGCGTCGGCGTCGGCGGCGGGCTGGTGCCGTGGATCGTCACCGCCAGCCGCCTGCGCGGCCTCATGCGCTCCGCCGTCGCCCGCCGCCGCATCGACAGGGGCGCCGGGGTGGTCATGGTGGGTGCCGGCGCCGCCGTGGCGGCCACTTGAAACCATTCCGGCTCCGTGACAGGATGCCGCCGCGTTCGCCCTCCCTGAGGCTCTGCACCCCATCATGACCCTGCACGCCGCCTTTGCGTTCTACGTCGCCGTCTATCTGCTCGGCCTGACGCCGGGCCCCGGCGTGTTCGCCGTCATCGCCCGCGGGCTGGCGCAGGGCTTCGTGCGCACCCTGCCGTTCATCGCCGGCATCCTGTGCGGCAACATCACGTGGCTGACGCTGACGGTGTTCGGCCTGTCCATGGTGGCGCAGGTGCTCGGCCCGCTGTTCCTGGCGGTGAAGATCGCCGGCGGCCTCTACCTCGTCTACATGGGCGTCAAGATGTGGCGCAAGCGGGTGACCGCCGAGGATCTGGACGCCGACGTGCCGGAAGAAGCCTCGCTGCTGCGCCGCTGGCTGTCGGGCTACATGCTGACGCTCGGCAATCCGAAGCCGATCTTCTTCTATCTGTCGGTGCTGCCCAACCTGCTCGACATGAACGCCCTGGCGCACGGCGCCGTGCTGACCGCCGCGCCCATCGCCGCCGCCGGCATCGCCAGCGCGCTGATCCCCTACTGCCTGATGGCGAGCCGCCTGCGCCGGGTGCTGCGCAGCGTCACCGCCCGCCGCCGCCTGAACCGCACCGCCGGCGCCATGCTCATGGGGGCGGGTGCGGCGGTGGTCGCCAACTGAGGTAGTCCGGGCGGGTCCTGTCCCGCCGCGGCGGCGGCCCCTATCCTGGGGACCATGCGCCGCCTCGCCCCTTTCGCCGCCGCCTGCGCGCTGCTCGCCGCCGCCGTCCTGCCCGCTGCGGCGGCGGAGCGGGCGGCCGCCTTCGTGCCGTCGCCCGGCCAGTGGGCGCTGGTGCCGGGAAGCGCACTGTCGGAGTCGGGCGTCCAGGTCGACAAGGCGACGGCACAGCGACTCCACCTCTCGGGATCGAAGGACGCCCAGGCCGCCGGCGACGACAACGGCGCCGCCTGGGATCCCGAGTCGCGTTGTCTGCTGTTCATGGGCGGCGGGCGACGCTACTGGGGCGGCAACGAGATCTATCGCCTGTGCCTGTCCGACCTGCGCTGGCAGCGCCTGACCGAGCCGACTCCGCTGCCCGCCGACGGACCGCCCTGCCCCGCCGTGCCCGACGCCCCCGCCGCGGGCCTCGCGTGGGACGGGCTGGAGGTGGTCGACGGCCGGCTCTACGCCTTCCTCACCGACGCCTTCTGCCGCAGCGGCACGCGCAGCATCGACACCGCCTGGTCGCTCGACCTGCGCGCACCGCAGGCCGGGTGGCGGCCCGAGCCGGGCGCGCCGCGCCGCTTCGCCGGGGCGGCCGTCGCCCGCAACCCGCGCACCGGCGGCCTCGTGGTCGTCGGCACCGAGCGCGACGTGCTGGCCGAGATGGACCCCGCCGCCACCCTGCCCGCCACCGAAATCCCCATCGGCGCCACCAGCCCGGCGCCGGGCATGGTCTGCACGGCGGCGGGCGAGGACATCTATTGCCTGTCCGGCGGCCGCGCCCTGTGGCGGCTGGAGTACGGCCCCGGCCAGCGGGCGGATCGGCTGCGCGAGTTGGGTGACCTGCCGCTCGGCGGTGTCGGGCCGTCGCCCTGCGTCGTCTGGCACCCGGCGCGGCAGCGGCTGGTGGTCCTGAGCGGCAGCCGCACGGTCTACGAGGTGAACCCGGCCGACCGCTCCGTCACCCGCTGGCCCAACCCGGAGGGGCCGGAGCCGCGCGACAAGCCATTGCGCGTCGTGTCCAAGTGCGCCTATGTGGCCGACCTGGACGCCTTCGTGCTGGTGCGCGGGCGGCACGATCCGGTCGCCTTCTACCGCCTGTCGGCGCCGGGCACGACCCAGCGCGCGCCGGTTGAACAGCGCGCCCCCGCCTACGTCCGCGGCCTGTCGGTGCCCGACCCTGCGGGGGGATGAGAATCTTCAACGTTTCTGCGGGTTTCCGATGCATTTCCGCAACAGGCGCGGCGATGTGCGCGGGGGGCGAAATTTTTTCTTGTCAGGCCGGGCCTTTGGGACTACATCGGGACCCACAGACGTATTCGCACGTGCCCCTGGCCCCGCGAGGCTAAGCAACGACGTAACGCGGCTCTGGACGTTCACTCGGCTCACGCCGGTGTTTTGCTGGAGAAGTGATATGGTTGCTCATCGCGCGCCGGGGCTCAGTACCCAGGTCGAATAGTCGGCGCCTTACCCGGGGCAGATACCGGGTTATCCGACATCGCTGAACGAACCCTTGCCCGGCCACACAAGCCGCGCCGAGGGTTTTGCTTCCACCTTCCGCTTCACGGCGGACGATGACCTGGGGGACGGCCCGCTATGGCTTTCCTTTACACCAACGGCGATCATCACGCCGCTGAAGCCCTGTTCGTCTTCGGCAGCCTGATGGACCTCGACCTCATGGCCCGCGTGATCGGCCGCGACGCCGCCCACGTGCGCATGGCGCCGGCTTCCATCCGCGGCTTCCAGCGCCGCCGGGTGGCGGGCGAGCACTACCCCGTGCTGGTGCCCAAGCCCGACGGTCTGGTCGACGGCCGGCTGGTCGAAGGCCTGACGGCGGCCGACATCGACCGCGTGCATTTCTACGAAGGCGACGTCTACGAACTGGTGCCGGTGACGGCCACCACCGAAGACGGCCGCCGGGTGACGGCGCTCGTGTTCCTCGACACCGGCGCCATCGACGTGTCCCACGACGGGTGGGATTTCGACGCCTGGGTGCAGACCGAACGGTCCATGGCCCTCGCGTTGGCAGAACGGCTCATGACCTACTACGGCCGCATCTCCCTGCGAGAAGTCGAAGGGATCTGGGCCCGTATCAAGGACCAGGTGGACAGTCTCTACGGCTACGACGAAGAGGCCATGGCCGCCGAAGCCAGAGCGTATCCATAGGCGCGCAAGGGCCGGGTCTCACCGCCCCCAGACGCTCGAAAAATCCGCAAAAACAAGCGTTTCGACTCATTTTGCGCCCGTGTTGCGCCTGAAGGACTGCTGCCATGAACACCAAGATCGCCGCCTTCCTCCGCGACTCCCGTCCGGCCACCCCGTGCCTCGTGATGGACCTCGACATCGTCGCCGACAACTTCTGCGCCCTGCGCGCCGCCCTGCCCGACACGCGCATCTTCTACGCCGTGAAGGCCAACCCGGCGCCGGCCATCCTGAAGCTGCTGGTGGCCGCCGGCTCGTCGTTCGACTGCGCCTCGATCCCCGAGATCGACATGGTGCTGGCCGCCGGCGCGACGCCCGACCGCATCTCCTTCGGCAACACCATCAAGAAGGAGAGCGACGTCGCCGCCGCCTTCGAGCGCGGTGTGCGCCTCTACGCCTTCGACAGCGAGGCCGAACTGGACAAGGTGGCCCGCGCCGCCCCCGGCTCGCGCGTGTTCTGCCGCATCCTGACCTCGGGCGAAGGCGCCGAATGGCCGCTGTCGCGCAAGTTCGGCTGCGAGCCCGAGATGGCTAAGGAGCTGCTGCTCGCCGCCCGCTTCAAGGGTGTGGAGCCCTACGGCGTGTCGTTCCACGTCGGCAGCCAGCAGCGCGACCTGGAGCAGTACGACCGCGCGCTCGCCGAAGTGGCCGACATCTTCCACGACCTCGCCGGCAAGGGCCTGGAGCTGAAGATGGTCAACCTGGGCGGCGGCTTCGCCACCAAGTACATGGTCGACATCCCCACCGCCGAGCAGTACGGCCAGGCCATCCGCGACAGCCTGCTGAAGCACTTCGGCAACCGCATGCCGGAAACCATCATCGAGCCGGGCCGCGGCATGGTCGGCAATGCCGGCGTCATTCAGTCGGAAGTCGTGCTGATCTCCAAGAAGTCGGCCAACGACAACCGCTCGTGGGTCTACCTCGACATCGGCAAGTTCGGCGGCCTGGCCGAAACCATGGACGAGGCCATCAAGTACCCGCTGGTCACCGAGCACGATGCCGAGGGCGCGGAATCCGAGCCCGTCATCATCGCCGGCCCGACCTGCGATTCCGCCGACATCCTCTACGACAAGGCCGACTACCGCCTGCCGACGGCGCTGCGCATCGGCGACAAGGTCGAAATCCGCGCCGCCGGCGCGTATACTACGACCTACGCCTCCAACGGATTCAACGGCTTCGCGCCGCTGACCGAGTACTACATCTGACGCCGCCCGCGGTTCTGCGCTTCGGCTCCTGGTATGAGAGAGTGCCCAGACGATGATGATCGTCCGTGAACTCCCCGGTCATGGCCCCGCCATCGACCGGCTGGTGGAGAAGTCCTTCGGCCCCGACCGGGCCACCAAGACGGTCTACCGGCTGCGCGACGGCGTGCCGTCGGTAGCCGCCCTCAACCTCGTGGCGGTGGAAGGGGCCGAGGTCATCGGCACCATCCGCTTCTGGCCCATCGTCATCGGCCCGCGCCGGGTGTCGGCGGTGCTGCTCGGCCCCATCGCCATCGAGGAAAAGTACCGCTCGCTGCGCATCGGCACCCAGTTGATGCGGGCGGCGCTGGAACGCTGCCGCGAGGAAGGCCACGAGATCGTCATCCTGGTCGGCGACGAGCCCTATTACCGCCGCTTCGGCTTCCGCCGCGATCTGGCGGTGAACCTGGACCTGCCGGGCCCGGTGGACCTCGACCGATTCCTCGGCCTGGAACTGGTGGAGGGGGCGCTGTCGGGCGTCACCGGCATGATCGACAAGCCGACCGCCGAGGAACTGGAACCGCAGGTGTCGGTGCCGGTGCTGCCCGGGGCCGCCAAGAAACAGGTGTGGGTTCGCCGGGCGTGGGCGGAAAAAGACCAGCGCACCGGCACGGACGGCCTCGGCACCGTCCTCTTCTTCGACCCGGCCCTCCTCCCGGCCGCGGCGCCGGCCGAGGACAGACGCCTGAGCGCGTAAGGCGCTAAAACATGAAGGGGCCGCCCCGGATCTTCCGGAGCGGCCCCTTCGTGCTATGGGGTCAGAGGGTGGGCCGCGTCGACCACACCGACAGGGTGACGGCCGGCGTCTCGTAATCCAGATCGCCGACCGGCATGGCCGCCACCACCACGGCGTCCGGCGGCGCAGCCTCGGCGACGCCGGCGATCACATCCGCCGTCACCTGAAGCGGCGCCCGCGGCCCGGCGCCCGGCCAGATGTTGAGGAAGAGGCCGACGCCCGCGTCCTCGGCGAGCGGCGATACGGCGGCCAGCAGAGCCTGGACACAGGCGTCCGCGTCGTCGCCCAGGTCCACGGTGACGACGTGCCGGCAGTGGCGTCCGTTGACTGCGGTCCGCAGGTCCGCAACGTCACAGCCGATGAAGCCGGGCAGCCACGACGGCGCCAGCAGGGTCTTGATGGCTGTTGCGGCCTGTTGCGGCGTGGCCGCGCGCATCACCGCGACGTCTTCATGCAGGGTGGACAGCCTGCACCCGGCCCCGATCACGAGCAGCCGCAGATGAGCCTTCTGCGCCGCCAGGTCGTGCAAGGCCGCTTCCGCCTCATTCTCTGAGGCGGACAGCGCCACCGCCACGGCAGCCAGGGGCGTCGATTGCCCCTCGTCAGCCGTCACGCGATCGACCCAGGGAATATCGCCCAGGTGGTGGAGGGTGGCGACGGACGACTGATCGAGCGCCGCGATCCGGGCATGACCCTCGACTCGCTCGCAGGGTGCGACGGTGAGGACATCCACGGCGGCAGGCGGCACAGTGTCCTTCCTCATCGCTCCATCCCCTCCCGGCCCCTCACCAGCCGCCGAAGCGCTTCCATTTGTCGATCACCTCGCCGTGGTCGACGACGTGATAGGCCTCGTGGCAGGCGGCGGTGATGCAGGCGTGGTTGGGCATGATGCGGACCTTGGAGCCCACGGGCAGGCGATCCCAGAGGGTGTCGTCGGTCACGGCGCACATGCCGTGTTCCTGCGACACGTCGGTGACGAAGAGGTTGGCGATGGGGCGGGCCGTGGCGGCGTCGCACACCACGCCGTAGCCGATGTCGGCCATCAGCTCGTTGGCCGACACGTCCTTGGACAGCGCCAGCGCCCCGGCGTCGATGAGCAGCTTGTCGGCGGGGCGGTTGTGGCCGATCACCGTCGCCAGCACCGACAGCGCGAGGTCCTGCGCCGAGCATACGCCGAGCAGCAGCTGGTGGACGTCCATGAACATGTAGACGCCCGGCCGCATCTCGGTGATGCCGCTGTAGTCCTCGCCGCACATGGCGGTCGGCGTCGAGCCGGCGGAGACCACCGGGCACGGCAGGCCGGCGGCGCGCAGGCGCTCTGCGGCGTGGACCAGCCCCTCGCGCTCGGCCCAGGCGACGGTCTTGATCTCGTCGCGGCTGCGGCAGTGATAGCTGTGGCCGGCGTGGGTGAGCACACCGGCGAGGCGGGTGCCCGGCCCCTCGTGCAGGATGCGGCCGACCTCGAGCAGCTCGGCGCTGTCGGGCAGCACGCCGGCGCGATGGCCGCCGGTGTCGATCTCCAGCATCACGTCGAACACCACACCCAGCGCCGCCGCCTTGTCGGTGACGGCGCGCGCCATGGCGGCGTTGTCGGTCAGCAGGGTGATCTTCACCCCCTTGGCGAGCAGCGGCGCCAAAGGCTCCAGCTTGCCCGGCACGATGCCGACGGCATAGGTGATGTCCTTGAACCCGTGGCCGGCGAAAGCCAAGGCCTCGGCGACTGTCGACACGGTGATGCCACCGCTCTGCCCTTCCGTCGCCAGCATGGCGACCTCGGCGCTCTTGGCGGTCTTCAGGTGCGGACGCAGGGCGATGCCGTGTTCGGCCATGCGCCGCCCCATGGTCGCCAGGTTGTTGCAGAGGACCGGCAGGTCGAGAAGCAGAGAGGGCGTCGGCAGGTCGACAGGGCGGACCACGGGCTATTCCAGCTTTCTGAGGGACACCGAGTTGATGCAGTACCTCAGGCCGGTCGGCGGGGGCCCGTCGGGGAAGACGTGGCCGAGGTGGGCATCGCACCGATTGCATAGCACCTCGATGCGGACCATGCCATAGCTCGTGTCGTGCTCTTCCCGCACGTGGTCTTTTTCAACCGGTGCGGTGAAGCTCGGCCAGCCGGTTCCGCTGTCGAACTTGGTGCGACTGTCGAACAGCGGCAGGCCGCAGCACACGCAACCGTAGAGACCGGGCTCGTGGGCGTGGCAGTATTCGCCGGAGAACGGGCGCTCGGTGCCCTTCTTGCGCGCGACCTGGAACTGCAGCGGAGTCAGCTCTGCGCGCCATTCCTCGTCGGATTTGACGATCTTTTCCAACACGACCTCCTGGGGCGGGCGGCGCGGCCCCCGGGGGCCGCGCTCAGATCCCGAAGAACGGTGCCATGAGTCTGGGCACGACGCCGGTGAACCGCAAGGGCGCGTCGGTGACCGCGAGGCACAGGCAGGGCTCGCCGGGGTCGGCGATGGGCTGGTGCAGCAGCGTCTCGTCGGCGCAGGCGACGTCGCCGCGGGCGAAGCTGCCGACCTCGTCGGAGAAGCCGCCGGCCAGCACCAGGGTATACTCGGCGCCGTTGTGGCTGTGCTCCGGCAGGGCCGCGCCCGGCTTGATGCGGAACAGGCGGGCCTTGGCGCCCTGCGTCGGCAGTTCCACCGACCGCACCGCCGGGCCGAGCGACCGCCACGGCAGCGCATCGAGGTTGCCCGACAGGTAGGAGCGCAGCGGCTCGGGGATGGTGCGCAGGGTCGTCTCGTCCACCTGCGTGGGGGGCGCGGGCGGCGGCGGCGGAGCGGGTTCCGGCTCGTCCAGGCGGGCGAGGATGCTCTTCAGGGCGTCCTCGGCCAGCGGCTCGGGCGGCATCTCGTCGACAAGGGCGGCGCCCATGGATTCGGCGGCCGTCACCTTGGTGCGGCAGGCGGGGCACAGCGCCAGATGGGTGGCGACCATCAGCGACAGGCCTTCGTCGAGGCTGCCCGCGGCATAGGCGACCAGCAGGTCGTCGCCGGGATGGTGCTTGATCGTGCTCATTCCACATCGTCTCCCAACGCCGTCCGCACCTTGCGGAAGGCGAGCCGCAGCCGGCTCTTGACCGTGCCGAGGGGCAATTGCAGCACTTCGGCGATCTCGGCGTGCGGTTTCTCTTCGTAAAAGCTGAGGCGCACCACTTCCGCCTGTTCCGGCGGCAGCTGGCGGATCGCCTCGCGGACCAGGGCCTCGCGCTGGCGGGCGCCGACATGGTCGTCGGCACGCGGCTCGGCGTCGGGCACCAGGGCGGGGTCCTCGGCATCGATCTCGGGCCGCTTCTCGCGCCGGATCATGTCGATGCGCATGTTGCGCGCCACCGCGAAGATCCACGTTCCGGCCGACGCCTTGGCGGGATCGTAGAGGTGAGCCTTGCGCCACACCGCCAGCAGGGCCTCCTGCGCCACCTCCTCGGCGGCGGTGTCGTCGGCGCCGAGCTTGCGCATGTAGGCCTTCAGCCGCGGCGCGTAGTGGCTGAACAACTGAGCGAAGGCCGCCTTGTCGCGGTCGCGCCCGACGGCCACCAGGCAGGCGCCGGCATCGAACACGGGTGGCTCCGCTGTCTCCGTCTGCCTCATGCGACCTCCCCGCCGCACCCGGTCGAGGGGGCGGAACAGGGGAGGCAGGGACGGCGCCGGCAGGGGCCCGCCCAATTGCGCTGCTTGTGCACTCATGCCCTCCGATACGGGACGCCGGCGGCGGCGGATCACGCCGACGGGGCAACGATTTTTTTGTTCTGCCGGAGCGATGGAAACATGATCCGATCGGATGCCCGGATCCGTAAGATGGTAGCCCATTGAGCCCTACGAAACCTATTTCTTCATCGGATTTTTCGCCATGCCCGACAGCGTTTTCCCCGAGCCCGCCCGCGGGCGCCGCCTCCGCGTCGCCGTCATCGGCAGCGGCATTTCCGGTCTCTCCTGCGCCTGGCTGTTGTCGCAGGGTCACGAGGTCACCGTCTACGAGAAGAACGAGCGCCTCGGCGGCCACAGCAATACGGTGGTGGTGCCGACGCCCGACGGGTCGATCCCCGTCGACACCGGCTTCATCGTCTACAACACCCTCACCTACCCCAACCTGACCGCCCTGCTGGACCACCTGGGCGTCGCCACCCACGGCACGGACATGAGCTTCGGCGTCTCCATCGACGCCGGCCGGCGGGAATACGCGGGCTCCACCCTGCCCGCCCTGTTCGCCCAGAAGCGCAACATCCTGCGGCCGCGGTTCTGGTCCATGCTGCACGACCTGGTACGGTTCTACCGCGACGCGCCGAAGCTGCTGAGCGAGCCGGGCGCCGACGCGCTGACCCTCGGCGAATTCCTCGACCGCGAAGGCTACGGCGAGCCCTTCCTCACCGACCACCTGCTGCCCATGGGGGCGGCCATCTGGTCGACGGCGGTGGAGGACATGCGCGCCCACCCGGCCACCGCCTTCATCCGCTTCTGCGACAACCACGGCCTGCTCAAGCTGACGGGCCGGCCGCAGTGGCGCACGGTGGTCGGCGGCTCGCGCGAGTATGTCGACCGCATCAGCCGCCCCTTCGCCGACCGCGTCCGCCTCGGCGTCGGCGCCCGCGCCGTCACCCGCCTCGGCGGCAGCGTCATGGTGGAGGGCACCGACGGGTCGGTGGAGGTCTTCGACCACGTGGTGCTGGCCTGCCACGGCGACGAGGCGCTGCCCCTGCTCACCGACCCGACGGCGGAGGAAAGCGCCCTGCTCGGCGCCTTCCGCTACCAGCCCAACACGGCGTGGCTGCACACCGACCCGGCGCTCATGCCCAAGCGCAAGGCGGTGTGGTCGAGCTGGAACTACCTGTCCCATACCGGCCGCGACGGCAAGGCGGCCGTCTGCGTCACCTACTGGATGAACAAGCTGCAGCCGTTGCAGACCCGCACCGACCTGTTCGTGACGCTGAACCCCGACACCCCGCCGCGCGACGAGGCGGTGCTGCGCCGCATCGAGTACGCCCACCCGCTGTTCGACGCCGCCGCCGTGGCGGCGCAGAAGCGGCTGTGGAGCCTGCAGGGCGACCGCAACACCTGGTACTGCGGCGCCTGGTTCGGCGCCGGCTTCCACGAGGACGGCCTGCAGGCCGGCCTCGCCGTCGCCGAGGCGCTCGGCGGCGTGCGCCGGCCGTGGTCGGTGCCCGACGAGTCCGGCCGCATCGTGCTGCGCCCCCTGCCCGCCTCCGGCGCCGCCAGCGACGGCAGCGGCGCCCGCGACGAGGTGGCGGCATGACGGCATCGGCCCTCTACCACGGCACGGTGGTGCACCGGCGCTTTTCGCCGAAGACGCACGCGCTGTCGTACCGGGTGTTCTCGCTGCTGGCCGACCTGGACGAGCTGCCGGAGCTGTCGCGGCGGCTCAAGCTGTTCGGCTACAACCGTCGCGCCGTATTGTCGCTGCACGACCGCGACCACGGCCCCGGCGACGGCACGCCCCTCAAGGAGTGGGTGACGCGCGAGCTGGACGCGGCCGGCATCGCGGCGGGCGGGCCGATCCGCCTGCTGTGCTATCCGCGCCTGTGGGGCTATGCCTTCAACCCGCTCAGCGTCTTCTGGTGCCACCGGCCCGACGGCAGCCTCGCCGCCGTGCTGCACGAGGTCCACAACACCTTCGGCGAGCGCCACTGCTACCTGGCCGCCGTCGACGACCGCGAGGCCGGGGCGAAGCTGGTGCGCCACAGCGCCGCCAAGGACTTCCACGTCTCGCCCTTCCTGCCCATGGACCTGACCTACCACTTCACCCTGCGGCCGCCGGGCGAGAAGGTGGCGGTCGGCATCGACGAGACCGACCCGGCGGGCGCGCGGGTGCTGCATGCCTCCTTCGGCGGCACGCGCCGCGCGCTTTCCGATGCGGAAATTCTTCGATCGGTGGTCCGCCACCCGCTGATGACCGTAAAGGTGATAGCGGGCATCCATTGGGAAGCCCTGCGGCTGTGGCGCAAGGGCCTGACCGTCTACCGCCACGCCGGGGAGCGCCCGCCGCTGGTGACCGTGGCCCCGCGCCCGGTCCCCACCGAGCCCGCCTGATCCTCCTCCCCCTCTCGACGAGCCTGCCCGCCATGCCGAACGATCCCGCATCCGCCGACCTGCTCGCCCTGTCCCGTCCGCCCGCCGTCCGCCTCGGCCCCTGGGGGTCGGCGGTCCTGCCGCTGCTCGGGGGGCTGGAGCGGGGGCGGCTGACGCTGGTCGACCCGTTCGGCGCCGTGCGGGTGTTCGACGGCCGCCGGCCGGGGCCGCAGGCGACGGTGCGCATCGCCGACGCCGCCGCGCTGCACCGCTTGGTGACCGGCGGGTCGGTGGGCTTCGCCGAGGCCTACATGGACGGCCTGTGGGACAGCCCCGGCCTGACGGCGCTCATCGAGCTGGCCGCCGTCAACACCGACCTCGACGACCGGCTGGAGGGGCGCTGGACGACGCGCGCCATGAACCGCGTCCTGCACCTTCTGCGCGGCAACACCAAGCGCGGCAGCCGGCGCAACATCGCCTACCACTACGACCTCGGCAACGGCTTCTACCGCCGCTGGCTCGACCCGACCATGACCTATTCCGCCGCCGTCTTCGAGACACCGGACCAGGACCTGACGGCCGCCCAGGTGGCCAAGTACGAGCGCCTCGCCGCCCTGCTGCACGTCGGCCCGGGCAACCGGGTGCTGGAGATCGGCTGCGGCTGGGGCGGCTTCGCCCGCCACCTCGCCACCACTCGCGGCTGCCATGTCACCGGCATCACGCTGTCGACCGAGCAGCTCACCTGGGCGCAGGAGATGGCGCAGCGCGAGGGCCTGGCCGACCGCCTGGAGTTCCGCCTGCAGGACTACCGCGACGTGCCCGAGACCTACGACGCCGTCGCCTCCATCGAGATGTTCGAGGCGGTCGGCGAGGAGCACTGGCCGGTCTACTTCCGCACCCTGCACGACCGCCTGAAGCCGGGCGGCCACGGCGCGCTGCAGGTCATCACCATCGCCGAGGACCGCTTCGACCGCTACCGCCGCGGCGCCGACTTCATCCAGCGCTACATCTTCCCCGGCGGCATGCTGCCGAGCCCGAGCCGCATGCGCCAGGGCCTCGCCGACGCCGGCCTGTCGCTCACCCACGAGGCCGAATACGGCAGCCACTACGCCGAGACCCTGCGCCGCTGGCAGCAGGACTTCCAGCGCGAATGGCCGGCGATCCGGGCGAGCGAGGGCTTCGACGAGCGGTTCCACCGCATGTGGACCTACTACCTGGCCTATTGCGAAGCGGGGTTCCGCGCCGGCACCATCGACGTCGTCCACTTCGGCCTGACCCGGCCGTGACCGCCGGCCTCGGCTGGCGGCGCCTGCTGGCCTACGGCGGGCCGGGCTTCGCGCTCGCCATGCCGACCATTCCGGTCTTCGTCTTCCTGCCGAGCTTCTACGCCGAGGATCTGGGGCTCGGCCTCGCCGCCGTCGGCACCGCCATGCTGGCGGCGCGGGCGGTGGACGTGGTGTCCGATCCGCTGGCCGGCTGGTTGTGCGACGGCCACCCCACCCGCTTCGGCCGCCGCAAGCCGTGGATCGCCGGCGGCGCCCTGCTCGCCGCCATCGGCCTGCTGGCGCTGTTCATGCCGCCGGCGGGCGTCGGGCTCGGCTGGTTGATCGGCTTCACCATCCTGCTGTACGTCGGCTGGACCTTCGTCGCCGTGCCCTATACCGCCTGGGGCGCCGAGCTGACCCGCGACTACGACGACCGCGCCCGCCTGACCGCCAGCCGCGAGGGCCTGATGCTCGCCGGCATCCTGGCCGCCGGCGCGGTGCCCGCCATCGCCGCCGCCGTGGGGTGGAGCGAAGCGGCCGGGCTCGCCGCCGTGGCGTGGCTCGCCGTGCTTGTGGGGGCGCCCGCCGTCGCCGTGCTGCTGCTGCGGGTGCCGGAAGGCCGCGTCGATGCGGGCACGCGGGTGCGGTTGACGCGGGAGTCCCTGCGCGCCGCCCGCCGCAACGGCCCCTTCGTGCGGCTGGTGGCGGCGTGGTTCGTCAACGGCGCCGCCAACGGCCTGCCGGCGGTGCTGTTCCCGCTCTACCTGGAGCACGCCCTGCGCGCCGACCAGACGGAGCGCGGCCTGCTCATCTTCCTCTATTTCCTCGCCGGCATCCTCGCCATGCCGCTGTGGCTCGCCCTCGCCCGCCGTATCGGCAAGCACCGCGCCTGGGTCGCCGCCATGGCGCTGGCCTGCGCCGCCTTCGTGTGGGTGCCGCTGATCCCGCCCGGCGCCATCGCCGCCTTCGCCGTCGTCTGCCTGCTGACCGGCGCCACGCTCGGCGCCGACCTCGCCCTGCCGCCGGCCATGCAGGCCGACGTGGTCGACCTCGACACCCTGCGCACCGGGCAGCAGCGTGCCGGCCTGTTCTTCGCCCTGTGGAGCATGGCGACCAAGCTGGCGCTCGGCATCGCGGCGGCGGCCGCCTTCTGGGCGCTGGACCTGGCCGGGTTCTCGCCCACCACCGACACGGAAGAAGTCGCGGGCCTTCTCGCGCTGACGATGATCTATGCGGTGGTACCCGTCGTACTGAAAGGTGTGGCGATGACGCTAGTCTGGCCTTTCCCGCTGGACGCCCGTCGCCAGGCCGTCATCCGCGCCCGGCTGGAAAAACGGGGCCGGATCGGCGGCTGAGGGGACGAACGTCCGACAGGAGGTGACACATGCGCAAGAGCGCGGCGGCCGCCGTGGTCGCTCTGGCTCTCGTATCGACGGGATGCACCAGCATGAAGATCGACGATTTCCAAGGCACGCAACCCGAACTGACGCTCGAGGACTACTTCGAGGGCCGCACCACGGCCTGGGGCCTGTTCGAGGACCGCTTCGGCGACGTGCGCCGCCAGTTCGTGGTCGACATCGACGGCGACTGGAACCCGCAGACCGGCGTCCTCGTGCTGACCGAGGACTTCCGCTACAGCGACGGCGAGACCGACCAGCGCGTCTGGACCATCCGCAAGACCGGCCCCGACACCTACGAGGGCACGGCGCCGGACGTGGTGGGCACGGCGCAGGGCACGCTGGCCGGCAACGCCTTCCACTGGACCTACACCATGAACCTGAAGGTCGGCGACGGCACCTGGCGCGTCGGCTTCGACGACTGGATGTTCCTCCAGCCGGGCGGCGTGCTGCTCAACCGCGCCACCGTCACCAAGTGGGGCATCGAGATCGGCTCGGTCTCGATCGCCTTCCGCAAGGACGACGCGGCGAACAGCGCCGCCGTCACAGCACCGCGATCCGCCGCCGAATAGCGCGCAGGACGATGCCGATCAGCGGCAGGCGCTCGTAGAGGGTGGAGGCGGCGTCCCAGTAATCGACATGCGCCGTCACCAGCCCCTGCGTGTCCAGTTCCACCTCCGACATGCCGTCGACGCTCCACGGCCGGCCGCGCAGGGCGCGGACCCGGCCGCTCAGCGTCCAGCGCAGCAGAGCGGTACCCCCGCCGCCGGCGAGGCAGGCGTGATGCACGACGAAGCGCAGGTCGGCGACGTCGTGGAACATGCGCTCGAACACCGCGAGCATGGCGCCACGGCCCGTCACCTCGTGGAACGGGTCCTTGAAGCGCACGTCGGGCGCGGTCACCCGGCGCAGCTCGGGAAGAGTTTCGGGTGTCAACTGTTGCAGCAGGGCGACGTAGGCCTCGAGACCCGCCGCCCGGATGTCGTCCGGCGTCGTTCGCATGCTCGCCCCCGCTCGCGTGGTCACGGGCGCACCATGCGACGAGTCAGCGCGAAATACAAGCCTGCAGGCAGTAATGATACCGCTTTCATCAGTAACGCCATGCGGCGCGGGAATACGATCTCGAACTTGCCTACCTCAATACCGTCGGCCATGCGGCGGGCGGCATCTTCCGGCTCCATCAGGAAGGGCATGGGGAAGTCGTTGCGATCCGTGAGCGGCGTACGGACGAACCCCGGATTTACTATGGATATCCTTACGCCGTAGCGGTCGAGATCCGGCTTCAGCGCCTCGCACATGTTGTTCACGGCGGCCTTGGTGGCACCGTAGGCGGCGGCTGAGGGCAGACCGCGGTAGCCGCTGACCGACCCGGTCACCACCACATGGCCGCCACGGCGCGCGATGAAGCGCGGCACAACAGCGGCGAGGCCGTGCACCACGCCCATAAAGTTCACCTCCACCAGCGTGCGGAAGGGCTCGACGGTCAGGGCATCGGCGCGCACGGGGATGTGGCTGCCGGCGTTGAAGACCGCGAGGTCGATGGGGCCGAGGTCGCGCTCCACCGTCTCGGCCACCGCCGCAACCGCGGTCGCGTCGGTGACGTCGAGCGGATAGGGGCGGATGCGCTCGTCTTCGCGGGCGAGGCTGTCGAGATCCTCGGCAGAGCGGGCGGACGCGGCGACGGTGACGCCGCGGCGCGCCAGTTCCAGCGCGAGGTAGCGGCCGATGCCCTTGCCGGCACCGGTGATCCAGGCGACGCGGAAGCGGGAGGCGGAGCGGCTCATGACTGACCGTCGCGGGCGAGCTGTCCGCCACCGCCGTCCAGCCCGCAGACGCGGCAGACGTAGGTGATGGTGGAGCCGTCGCGGGCCGGGAAGCGCAAGCCCACCCAGCGGCCGGCGTCGTCGTACCAGACGTCGGCGGTCAGTTCGCCGCGGTAGGTCCACAGCGTCGCCTCCACCGGACCCTGGCGGGTCTGCACGACCTCGCGCCCGGCATCGGTCATGGTGACGGCGTTGAGGCCGCCGGTGATGGTGTTGAGCACCTGGCCGGTGCCGCGCGCGGCGGCGTTCCAGTGGTTGGTGGGAAACACCGCCCCCGGCAGTTCCAGGCGCCCCTGCGGGCCATCGACCAGCAGGGTGTCGCCGGCGCGGGTGGCGATCACCTGGGCGCGGTCGCCGTCGTCGTCGGTGGTGGCGGTCAGGCCGGTCAGGCGGCCGTCCCGCCACACGTCGCGCGAGGCATAGGTGAAGCGATAGACGGGGATGCCGAGCAGCGTGACCGTCATCTCGCTACGCGCCTCCGCCACCAGGGCATCGCCCTCGGTCGTGAAGGTGACGTCGTGGCGGCCGATGACGGCGCCGTCACGCACCACGTCGAACTGCATGCGCGGCCCGTAAAGGGCCAGGGGATCAGGGTTTTCCGCCGCCGCGGCGGCCCCAGGAGGCAGCGCGGCGGAGAGGAGGAGAAGGCTCGCGGCGAGGGTTCGCACGGCCGGCATGACTCGGCTCCCGGTCTGTCTGGATACCCTTTGGTACGACGCCCTCCCCCACCCGGATCACTGTCCGAAAACGAATTAAAGCGCACTAAAACTGGTCATTCAGCGTTCATTTAACGAAAAACGTCGGAAAGGGCTTGAACGGCCTGTCGGGCCTGACCAATCTTCAGCCCGACAGGATGTTCACACCCATCGCCACAGGAGTCGGATCATGACCTCGCGCACCATCGACGGCCCGCTGCCGCCGCTTCGGCTGCCCGATCCGCGCGACGACGGGACGGGCGGACTGCGCGGCTATCTGGCCGCCGTGCACGGCCAGCCGGTGCTGGAAGAAGACGAAGAACGCCGCCTCGCCGAGGCCTGGACCCGCGACGGCGACCTCGACGCCGCCCACCGCCTGGTGGCGGCGCACCTGCGGCTGGTGCCCAAGGTGGCGCGCCAGTTCCGCGGCCACGGCATGCCCATCGCCGACCTCATCAGCGAAGGCAACATCGGCCTGCTGCAGTCGCTGCGGCGCTACGACCCCGACAAGGGTTTCCGCTTCGCCACCTATGCCCGCTGGTGGATCCGCGCCGCCATCCTGAACCACCTGCTGCAGGACTGGTCGCTGGTGAAGATCGGCACCGGGACCGGCAACAAGCGCCTGTTCTTCAACCTCGCCAAGGTGACGCGCCAGATGGGCCTGCAGCCCGACCGCCTGTCCGACCAGGACATCCGGGCGCTGGCCGACCGGCTGGAGGTGCAGCCCGCCGACATCGTGCGCATGACGCAGCGCCTGGCCGGCGGCGACCTGTCGCTCGACTACCAGACCACCGACGCCGAGGACGGCCGCATGGGCTCGCTGCTCGACAGCCTGGCCGACGACCGCCCGACCCCTGAGGCAGCCCTTGCCGAGCGGCAGGAAAGCGTGTGGCGCCGCGACCGGGTGCGCGAGGCCCTCGACGTGCTCGACGAGCGCGAGCGCACCATCCTGGCCCGCCGCTACCTGACCAAGCGGCCGCACACCCTGCAGGCGCTCGCCGGTCTCTACGGCGTGACGGCGGAACGCATCCGCCAGATCGAGACCAAGGCGATCCGCAAGCTGCGCGAGGCCGTCCATCGGGGCGGTACCGCCGCCGCCGCCGTGCGCGCCCGCCGCGCCGGCCGTGCGCTGCCGGTGCCGGCCGCGGGCTAAGCGTCTGACAAATAACCGCCCTGCAGCCTCCTGCGTTGATTTCGCGCCGCCGCCGCCCATACTGGGAGCCGCCCCGCAGGCAGCGGGGCGCGAGCGTCAACCGGGAGGCCCCGCATGCATTTCGCGCCGGACATCGATCAGCCGCGGCTGAAAACCCTGTTCCGCTACTGGGTGGAGAAGCGCGGCGGTGTCGTCATGCCCTCCCCCGGCAGCATCGACCTCGCCGAGCTGCCCGTCGAGGTGCGCCGCCACTGCGTCCTCTATCGCGTCGAGAAGGACCAGCCCGACACGCCGAGGGGCCTGCGCTTCCGCGTCCTCGCCGCCGGTGACGAAGTGATCGACCGCTACGGCCCCGCCATCGAGGGCCGGACGGTGGACGAGATCCTGCACGGCCACCACGCCGACGTGGTGATCCGCACCCTGGAAAGCGTGGTGCGCGACCGGGTGGTGCACTTCTATCGCACCGTCGTCGCCCTGGCCGGCGGCGGCGCCGTGCTGCACACCAAGCTGCTGCTGCCGCTCGGCATCGGCGACACCGAGGTCATGGCCGTGCTCGGCGGCCTGTGCCGCGGCGAGCCGCCGGCGGAAGGCACACTCGAAAACAACTACCACAGCCGCTTCGCCGCGCTGGACGTCATCGAGGACCGGCCCGAGGACTTCCGCTGACGCCGGCCTGAAACGCACCGCGGGGGACGGTTTCCCGTCCCCCGCGGTGTGGCGCTGCGTCAGCCGGCTCAGGCGGTCACCAGGTCCTGCTTGCGCTTCTCGACCACCTGGTCGGCGGTCTTGCCCTGCACTTCCTGCAGGCGCTCGAAGCGCCACGAGAAGGTGCCCACGCCCATGGTCACCGAGCGCAGCTCGACGATCAGGTCGTGCATCTCCCCCTGCGGCACGCAGGCGGTCACGGTGTCCCACGTCTCCCACCCCTGCCGGCGGTCGAAGCCGAGGATCTGGCCACGGCGGCTGGACAGGGCCCGCTGGGCCTTGGACGTATACTCGGTCGGCACGCTGACCTCGACCATGAGCATGGGCTCGAGCAGCAGCGGGTCGCACTGCGGCATGCCTTCGCGCATGGCCAGCTGGGCGGCGGTCTTGAAGGCCATTTCCGAGCTGTCGACCGTGTGATAGCTGCCGTCGAACAGCTCCACCGCCACGTCCACCACGGGGAAGCCGAGCGGTCCGCGCACCAGATACTCGCGCACGCCCTGCTCGACGGCCGGAATGTACTGGCGCGGCACCACGCCGCCGGTGATGTGGTCGGAGAACACGAAGCCCTCGCCGCGCGGCAGCGGCTTGATGCGCACGTGCACGTCGCCGAACTGGCCGTGGCCGCCGGTCTGGCGCTTGTGACGGCCCTGCACCTGAGTGCCCTTGCGGATGGTCTCGCGGTAGGGCACCTGCGGCTGCGCCGTCTCCACCTCCACGTGGTAGACGCGGGCGAGCTTGGCCATGGCCACCTGCAGGTGGGTGTCGCCCTGGCCCCACAGCAGCAGTTCGCCCGTGTCGGCGGACTGTTCGACCGCGAGGCTCGGGTCTTCCTCGCACAGCTTCTGCAGGGCACCCGACAGCTTCACGTCGTCGCCCTGCTTGGACGGGCGCAGCGCCAGCGCGAACAGCGGCGGCAGCGGCGCGAGCCATTCGCTCTCCGCCGGCGGCTTGCTGCCGACGAGCATGCCGGTGGCGGCATCCTCCAGGCGGCCGAGGGCGACCACCTCGCCGGCGACGGCCTGATCGGTCTTGCGGGTCTCGGCGCCGAACAGGGTGAAGACGCCGGTGACCTTGTTGGACTTGCCGGCCGGCGTCTCGACCGTCGAGCCGTCCTTGATCGCGCCGTTCCATACGCGGACGTAGGACAGCTTGCCGGCGTGCGGCGCGTGCACGGTCTTGAACACCTGGGCGAGCGGCGCGTCGCCGGCGGCGTCCAGGTCGATGCCCATGCGCAGGGCGGCGGCCTGATGGCCCGGCACTTCGTGGCGCAGCGCCTTCAGCAGGCGGCGCACGCCTTCGGACTTGTCGGCCGAGCCGAAGAACACCGGCACGATCTTGTCGTCCTCCAGATCCTTGGCGAGGTCGGCATAGACCTCCTCCTTGGGCGGGACGACCTCTTCCAGCAGTTCCTCCATGAGGTGATCGTCGAAGTCGGCCAGGGTCTCCAGCATCTCCTGCCGCGCCGAGGTCTCCACGTCCTTGGCGGCGTCGGGGATCTTGATGAGGTCGGAGGGCTCGCCCGGCTTGTAGCGGTAGGCGCGTTCGGAGACGAGGTCGACGTAGCCGACGATGTCGTCGCCTTCCTTGATGGGCACCTCGCGCAGCACCAGCGGCCGTTCCGAATGCACCTGCAGGGCTTCCAGGGCGGCGCGGACGTCGACGTTGTGGTGGTCGACCTTGTTGATGAACACGATGTGCGGAATCTGGCGGTCGTCCAGCGCCTTCAGGATGGGCGCGACCATGACCGCGCGCTCCGGCTCGGGGTCGCACACCACCACGGCGACGTCGGCCACCAGGGCGGGCGCCAGGGCATCGTGCAGGAATTCGGTGGAGCCGGGGCAGTCGAGGAAGGTCCAGGGTTCGTCGAGCCAGGAACAGGAGGCGACGGTGACTTCCACCCCCATCTGCTTGTCGCGGGCCTCGGGCGAGGCGTCGCCGACGGAACTCTTCTCGGTGACGGAACCGCGGCGGTGCGTGGCGCCTGCCGCATGGAGGATGCTCTCGAGGAGCGTGGTCTTGCCGCCCATGTAAGGCCCGACGAGGGCCGCCACGCGGGGCGAAGATGCCTTGCCGACCATGGATCGTCTCCTTGTTTCCGTGGATTTCGACCATGGTCCACCCGCATGCGGGGGCTCTGCAACTCAAATCGGTTTCGGTCCTTTTCGGTATTCGTCTCGCTGCCATGCAGCATCGGCATTGCTGCGGCGCCCATTGACGCGGAAGTCGAACAGGGCTTTTACTTGCGGCGATCTTCGGTGGAGGAACGCGATATATGGGCGCGATCACCCGCCTGTGGCGGGGCGACGGGGTGGAGGTGGTGCGCGTGCGGGCGCCGGGCGGCCGGCTCGCCTACGACCGCCATTTCCACGACGACTGGGTGATCGGCGTCAACCTGACGGGCCGCGAGCACCTGTGGCTCGACCACCGCGACCACGACGTCGCCGCCGGCAGCATCACCGCCTACGAGCCCGGCGCCGTCCAGGCCGGCCGCTTCGAGGGGCCGGAGGCCGACTTCGTGTCGCTCTACGTCTCGCAGGAGGCCTGGCGGCGGCTGGCGGAAGACGCCGCGGGTGACGGCGACACCCGGCTCGCCCGGCCGGTGATCGACGATCCGCCCGTGGCCGGCGGGCTGGTGGCGCTGGCGCGCGACCCGTCGGCGGAAGCCGCCCTCGTCGTGCTCGGCACGCTGGTACGCCATCACGGTACCCGCCTGCCGCCGGCGCTGGCCGCCGCACCCGACCGCCTGGCTCGGGCCGCCGAATTCCTGCGGGCGACCCTCGACCGGCCGGTGGACCTGGCGGAACTGGCGGCGGTGACGGGCCTGAGCCGCTACCACCTCGCCCGCAGTTTCCATGCCCGCTACGGCCTGCCGCCGCGCCTGTGGCACCAGCAGCTGCGGGTGGACGCGGCACGCCGGCAGATCGACTCCGGCCGTCCCCTCGCCGAGGTGGCGCTCGACCTGGGCTTCGCCGACCAGAGCCACCTGACCACCGCCTTCCGCCGCGTCATGGGCACCACGCCGGGCCGCTGGCGGAACGCATAGAACCGGGGCGCGACCGCGCCCCCGCGCCGGTCAGGCGCGGGAGCCTGCGTGGCGCCTGAACGCAGCTCTGGGGCGACCGCGACAGAGCGCAAACGACTCTAATCCTCCTCCCGGTTCCGCTCGAAGTGGCGGTCGAGCGGGAAGGCCGGCAGCCACGACTCGCGCCGGACGGTCCACAGCTCGTAGGTCGGCGTGAACTGGTCGGGGGCGTCGAGGGCGCCCAGGTGGACCTCCACCTCGTCGCCGCTGCGCGCGAAGACCGACGAGCCGCAGCGCGGGCAGAAGTGCCGCCCGGCGTAGGAGGCCGTCTCCCCCTCCACCGTCACCGCGGCCTCGGGATAGACGGCGGCGGCGAAGAACAGGGCGCCGTGGTGCTTGCGGCAGTCGAGACAGTGGCACAGGCCGACCCGGTCCGGCCGGCCCGTGCCCACGAAACGCACGGCGCCGCACAGGCAGCCGCCGGTGACCTGGTCCATGGGGTGTCTCCTCGGCAGGACTCGGTCCGCCCGTCAGTCCTTTCCCGGCGCGGTGAAATCGACGGCGATGCGGGTCTCGCGCAAGGGGCGGACGCGGCGGATGCTCTCCTGGTAGAGCGGGTGGGCCTTGTAGGCGGCGAGTGCGGCCTCGTCGTCGAACTCGCCGTAGACCACCACGTCGATCTCGTCGGACAGGGCGTCGTGCTTCTCGTTCAGCACCACTTCCAGCGTGCGGGCGTCGGGGATGCCGCGCAGGATGGACAGGCCTTCGTGGATGGTCTGGACGTCCTTCGGGTCCTTGGCGCTGAACAGGACGATGTGGCGGATCATGGGTCTCTCGTGATTGCGACGGGGCGGGCGCATCCTGCCCGGCGGCGCAATCCGCTTCAAGACGGCGATGCGGCCTTCGGGTGGAATGGCCCCCGTCGACCACCACCGCAGGGACCACGCCCGCCATGCTCAGCCTGTTCGCCGCCGCCTTCTGGCTCGGCCTCGCCTTCAACGCGCCGCCGGGCGCGGTGACCGCCGAAACCCTGCGACGCGGCCTCGCCCGCGGCTTCGGACCGGCCTTCGCCGTGCAGGTGGGCTCGCTGATCGGCGATGCCGCCTGGGCGGTCGTCGGGCTGACCGGCGCCGGCATCCTCATGCAAGTGGGGGCGGTGAAGGCGGTGCTCGGCGCCGCCGGCGTGGCGCTGCTGGCGTGGCTCGGCCTGCAGGCCCTGCGCGACGCATTGCGCGGCGGCCTGCCGGAGGCCGACCCGGACGCCTCGCCGCGCGGTGACTTCCTGGCCGGCGCGGCGCTGTCGCTGACCAATCCCTTCGCCGCCGCCTACTGGATGGCGCTCGGCGGCGTGCTGGTCGCCCTCGGCGTCGAGCGGCCCGAGGCGGCGCACTACGGCGTGTTCTTCGCCGGCTTCATGGCGTCGTCGGTGCTGTGGTGCTTCGTCGCGGCGGGCGTCACCGCCTGGGGGCGCCGGCTGCTGACGCCGGGCCTCTACCGTGCCGTCAACGCCGTCTGCGGCCTCGGCCTCATGACCATGGCGGCGCTGCTCGGGGTGGACGCCTGGGCGTGAGGCCCGCGGTTTTCAATCGTCCAGAACGATCAATAACGGCTTTATTTCCACCTTTCCATGGGGTCTTCCGACCATTACCTTGAATCCAGCGGCGCCCGAGGGTCGAGCCGCGGTGCCCCAAGGATGCTTCGGAGGTTTCCATGCACGCAGAACCCAAGCCGTCGGCCGGCAAGTGCCCGGTCATGCACGGCGGCCACACGGCGGCCGGTACGTCCAACACCCAGTGGTGGCCCAACGCGCTGAACCTGGACATCCTGCACCAGCACGACGGCAAGACCAATCCGCTCGGCCGCGACTTCGACTACCGCAAGGCCCTGAAGACGCTCGACGTGGCGGCGCTGAAGGCCGACCTCACCGCCCTCATGACCGACAGCCAGGAGTGGTGGCCGGCCGACTGGGGCCACTACGGCGGCCTGATGATCCGCATGGCGTGGCATTCCGCCGGCTCCTACCGCATGGCCGACGGCCGCGGCGGCGGCGGCACCGGCAACCAGCGCTTCGCGCCGCTCAACTCCTGGCCCGACAACGCCAACCTGGACAAGGCCCGGCGCCTGCTGTGGCCGATCAAGAAGAAGTACGGCAACGCCGTCAGCTGGGCCGACCTCATCATCCTGGCCGGCACCGTCGCCTACGAGTCCATGGGCCTGAAGACCTTCGGCTTCGCCTTCGGCCGCGAGGACATCTGGCACCCCGAGAAGGATACCTACTGGGGCGCCGAGAAGGAGTGGCTCGGCCCGAGCGGCGGCCGCTACGCCGGGGACGACCGCGCCACGCTGGACAACCCGCTGGCCGCCGTGCAGATGGGCCTCATCTACGTCAACCCGGAAGGCGTCGACGGCAAGCCCGATCCGCTGCGCACCGCCCAGGACATGCGCGTGACCTTCGCCCGCATGGCCATGGACGACGAGGAGACGGTGGCGCTCACCGCCGGCGGCCACACGGTCGGCAAGTGCCACGGCAACGGCGACGCCTCGCTGCTCGGCCCCGAGCCGGAAGCCGCCGACGTCACCGAGCAGGGCTTCGGCTGGATGAACCACACCGCCCGCGGCGTCGGCCGCAACACCGTGACCAGCGGCCTGGAAGGCGCCTGGACGGCCAACCCGACGCGCTGGGACGGCGGCTACTTCCACAACCTGCTGACCTACGACTGGGAACTGAAGAAGAGCCCCGCCGGCGCCTGGCAGTGGGAACCCGTCGCCATCGCCGAGGAAGATCGCCCGGTGGACGTGGAAGACCCGTCCATCCGCCACAACCCCATCATGACCGACGCCGACATGGCGCTGAAGATGGACCCCGCCTACCGCGCGATCTCGGAACGCTTCCACGCCGACCCGGCCTATTTCGCCGAGACCTTCGCCCGCGCCTGGTTCAAGCTGACCCACCGCGACATGGGCCCGAAGGCGCGCTACGTCGGCCCCGACGTGCCGGCCGAGGACCTGATCTGGCAGGACCCGGTGCCGCAGGGGCCTGTTGGGTGGGACGTCGACGCCGTGAAGGCGCAGATCGCCGCCAGCGGCCTGCCGGTCGCCCAACTGGTCGCCACCGCCTGGGACAGCGCCCGCACCTTCCGCGGCTCCGACATGCGCGGCGGCGCCAACGGCGCGCGCATCCGCCTCGCCCCGCAGAAGGACTGGGCGGGCAACGAGCCGGAGCGCCTGCAGAAAGTGCTGGCCGTGCTCACGCCCATCGCGGCTTCGGCCGGCGCCAGCCTCGCCGACGTCATCGTGCTGGCGGGCAACGTGGGCGTCGAGCAGGCGGCGCGGGCGGCGGGCGTGGCCGTGACGGTGCCCTTCGCCCCCGGCCGCGGCGACGCCACGGCGGAGATGACCGATGCCGCCTCGTTCGACGTGCTGGAGCCGCTGCACGACGGCTTCCGCAACTGGCAGAAGGATCATTACGCCGTCTCGCCGGAGGAACTGCTGCTCGACCGCACCCAGCTCATGGGCCTGACGGCGCCCGAGATGACGGTCCTGCTCGGCGGCATGCGGGTGCTCGGCACCAACCACGGCGGCACCCGGCACGGCGTGTTCACCGACCGCCCCGGCGCGCTGACCACCGACTTCTTCGTCACCCTGACGGACATGGCCAACACCTGGGTGCCGACCGGCCGCAACCTCTACGAGGTGCGCGACCGCAAGACCGGCGCCACAAAGTGGACCGCCACCCGCGTCGATCTGGTGTTCGGCTCCAACGCCATCCTGCGCGCCTATGCCGAGCTCTACGCCCAGGACGACAGCGCGGACAAGTTCGTGCACGACTTCGTCGCCGCCTGGACCAAGGTGATGAACGCCGACCGCTTCGACCTGAAGGCCTGATCCGGCCCGGCCGGACACGACGACGCCTCCCCCGCACGACCGGCGGGGGAGGCGTTCGCCGTCTCTGTCTCTCTCTTTGCTCTCGGTTATTCCGTGGCGGCCAGAACCACGCCGCCCCCGGCCCCCGTGGCGAGCCCCGGCTCGTAGCGGTGGCGTTCCGCCTGATAGTAGCGGCGGACCTTCACCACATAGTTCTGCGTCTCCTCGTAGGGTGGCACGCCGCCGTAGCGCAGCACCGCGTTCTCCCCCGCGTTGTAGCCGGCCAGCGCCTTGGTGACGTCGCCCTCGAACAGCGACAGCAGCCAGCGCAGGTACTTGGCGCCGCCGCGGATGTTCTGCTCCGGGTCGAAGGGGTCGGAAACGCCGAAGCGCGCCGCCGTCTCGGGGATCAGCTGCATGAGGCCCTGGGCGTTGGCATGGCTGACCACGTCCGGCCGATAGGCGCTTTCCACCGCCATCACCGCCAGCACCAGGTCGGGGTCGAGGCCGTTCTCCGCCGCCACCGTCTCGACGATGGTGCGATACTCGGCCGGCGGACGCAGCGGCAGGCGGCCCCCGGCCGCCACCGGGGCCGGGCCGACACCCGTGCAGCGCGCGGTGCCGCTCGGCTTGATGCCGCCCAGGTGGCGAATGAGGTTGGGCGCCGTCTTGTGGCCCTTGGCGGCCGCCGCCTGCAGCCAGGCCACGGCGCGGGCGTCACTCTGCGAGACACCGCGGCCGTTCAGGTGCATCCAGGCGATGGCGAACATGGCCTCGGCATGGCCCGACGCCGCCGCCTGGCAATAGGACGCCAGCGCCTTGGCGTAGCTGCGCGGCACCCCTTCGGCATGTTCGTGACGCAGGCCCTGGCGATACAGGGCGTCCCCCGCCGCCGGACCGGCCACGGCCGCCGGCGCGGCGGCGGTGGCGAAGACGGCGACGGCGAGGCTCATCCGAAGGGCGGTCATCCGCATTGCGAGGCAGCTCCCTTGTCCCACGACACGCCGGCCCTTGCAGCAAGCGGCGGGCCAGCGGCGCCCGCCGCAGCCGACGGTGGCCGCGCGGGCGTCGTTGTAAGAAATTCCGACACGCGCGGCGCCTGCCGAACGAAAGGGGTAACCGCCGCGACGGCAGCGGGCGGCGGTGCCCGCGTCGGCGAGGCCGGCGACCTGCCTCCTCCGGCGGATGTCGGCGGAGTTTACGCCGACGCGCTCCTGCGGGTGCTTTCGCCCGGCAGCGGCTTCCTGTATGACTTGAGGTTGATCGGAGATTGGAACGCAACCGGATTCGGCGGCGTGCCGGGGGGCTCCGGTCGGGGGGAGACCGTCGGAATGGATTTGGACAGCAAGACCATCATCGCCATGATGAGTCTGTCGAGCCTGGCGGCGGCAGCCACGCTGGCGCTGGCGTCGCGCATGCATCTGGCGGTGCGCGGCATCGGCCTGTGGGCCTGGGGCTTCGCCCTCGGCGGCATCGGCGTCGGGCTCTACCCCTTGCGCGGCGCGGTGTCGCCGCTGCTGACGGTGCTGGTGGCGAGCACCTGCATCATCGCCGGCTACGGCCTGTTGTGGGCGGGCATGCGCCGCTTCGCCGGGCGCCGCGTCGCCCCGTGGCACCTCGCCCTACCGCCGCTGATCGCGGCCCCCGTGCTCGGCACGCTCTACCTCGCGGACCACGCCGCCGCCGGCCGTTCCGCCTTCATCTCGGCGCTCATCCTGGTGCTGCTGGTGCTGGCGACGGCGGAACTGGTGCGCGGCTGCGGCGGCCGGGCGCTCGGCCGCCGCCTGCTGGCCGGGCTGTTCGGCGCCCATGCGGTGTTCTACGCGGCGCGGCTCATCGCCATCCTGGCCGCCGACAGTGGCGCCGTCGCCGAGCCCGTCGGCGCCTTCGCCACCATCACCTTCGTCGAGGCCTTCGTGTGGGTGGTGTTCTCGGCGCTGGCCATGGTGGTCTCCACCAGCGAGGTGCTGCAGGAGGAACTGAACCGCCAGGCGACCCGCGACCCGCTGACCGAGACCTACAACCGCCGCGCCTTCTACGATCTGGCAGGGCGGGAACTGGCACGGGCGGCGCGCGGCGGCCGGCCGCCCGCCGTCGCCATGCTCGACCTGGACCACTTCAAGAGCCTCAACGACCGCCACGGCCACGACGCCGGCGACCGCGTGCTGCAGGCCTTCGCCGCCACCGCCGCCGCCTGCCTGCGACCGTCCGACGTGCTGGCGCGCTACGGCGGCGAGGAGTTCGTGCTCCTGCTGCCGGACACGCCGCTCGCCGACGCCGTCGCGGTGGCGGATCGCATCCGCCGCGCCCTGGAGGCACAGCCCTTCGACGGCGCCGGCGGCCCGCTGCACGCCACCGTCAGCATCGGCGTCGCCACGGTGGCCGCCGGCACCACGGACCTGGAAGCGACCCTGAAGGCCGCCGACCGCGCCCTCTACCGCGCCAAGGCCGCCGGCCGCAACCGGGTGGAGGCGGCACCGCCACCCCTGCCCGATGCGCCGCCGTCGTCCGCGGCGCTGGACGCGACCACCGCCAGGCCCGCCGGCACCGCGGCCTGAAACGGCGCGCTACAGCCCGAGCATGGCCTCGATCTCGTCTTCCGAGATCACGCCGCTCATGTCCACCGACGCCGCCGCATCGGCCGACCGGCGTGCCTTGGCGACCAGATAGGGGTCGTGCTTGCGGCGGCGATCCGGCCCGACGAAGCCGGTGGCGTCGATGAAGGCGCGCGGCCGTTCCAGCACCGCGCAGATGCGCGAATAGATGAGCTGCGCCGAGAAGGGCTTGGCGAGGTATTCGTTCACGCCGGCGTCGCGGGCGGTGGTGACGTGCCACTGCTGCGTATGGGCGGTGACGAAGATGACCGGCGTCATGCGCTGGACAGTCGCGCGGTCGCGCCGCAGGCCGCGGACGAACTCGGTCCCCTTGCCGTCGGGAAGTTCCCACTCGCAGAAGATGATGTCGGGCGACCTCGTCTTCATCAGGTCGGCCGCCGCCTTGGCGCTGTCGACCGCGGCGATCTGGGTCGCGCTGAAGGCGCGCAGCACCTTCACCAGGGTGTCCCGCATGGCGGCGTCGCCGTCGATGCAGAGGAACTGGAGCGCGCTGAGGTTGAAGTTGGGAAGAACGCGGGCCATGACCGCTTAAGCCTCGGGTTTGCCGATCATCTTGACCACGACGTCGTGGAGGCGGCCGACGAGCATGCGGCCCTCCTCGGTCGTGCCGGTGATGCGGCTTTTGAGAATGAGGGACATGGTGTCGATGTGGACCTTGATGGCCTCGATGATGCGCGGGTCGCCCAGGTCGCGCGCCCGCCCCATGAGGTAGAGGTGATGCGCCACAGCCGTCATGGACGGATAGCCGAAGGTGCCGCCCTGCCCCTTGATCTCGTAGACGCGGCCGAGGAAGGCCGCCTCCAGGTCCGATCCCTTGGGACACCCTTCCGCCGCCATGCGGGCCACCAGCGCCTGCAGGGCGCGCAGGTCGTCGCGGGCGCGGTCGGGATAGACGGCGGCCTCCTGGTCGATGGCTTTCTGGGCCTGCTCCAGGCGCTCGGAGGTCACCGCGCCGGGGCCGCCGATGGTGACCTTCCGCGCCACGTCGGGCGGCGGCAGGATGCGGATGCTCTTCAGCTCCCGCGCCATGCCGGCGCGCACGGCGGCGACGGCGGCGGTCTCGTTGGGCGCCTCGGCCTCGTACATGGTCAGGCGCGCCGTCAGGCGCTTGCCTTCGGCCGAGCGGCAGGCGGCGTCGACGAGGCTCGACCAGCGGGTGTCGGCCTGGGCCGCCTCCCGGTCGCCGGCCGCCGACGAGAACCCGTCGTCACGTTGCACGCAGATGACGAACACGGATCAGAACTCCTGCCAGTCGTCGTCGGCGTCGTAGTCGTCCACCGCCAGGGCCGGAGCGGCGGTCGCGGCCTTGGCCGGACGCAGCGGCGGCACGGACGGCCGCCGGACTTTTGCGACCGGCGGCGGAGCGGGCACCGGCCGCAGCGGCACGGCGGCCCGCGGCGCCGGACGCGCCGGCGCGTCGTCCCAATCGTCGTCGAAGTCGTCGTAGCCGGCGGCCTCCGGCTGCGCCATGGCCGGCGCAGCCTTGGTCCCGCCACCACGCAGGAACACGGCGAGGCGCTGGTTGAGGTCGCGGGTCTGCTCGCGCAGGGACTGGGCGGCGGCCGTCGTCTGCTCGACCAGGGCGGCGTTCTGCTGCGTCATCTCGTCCATGTTGGAGACGGCGGTGTTGACCTCCTCCAGGCCCGTGGACTGCTCGGCGCTGGCGGCGGAAATCTCGGCGACGATGTCGGCGACGCGCTTCACCGAGGTGACGATCTCCGTCAGCGTGCCGCCGGCGGTATTGACCAGCGCCACGCCCTGGCGCACCTGCCGGGCGCTGCTCTCGATCAGCCCCTTGATGTCGCGCGAGGCTTCGCTCGACCGCTGCGCCAGGGCGCGCACTTCCGACGCGACCACGGCGAAGCCCTTGCCCACCTCGCCGGCCCGTGCCGCCTCCACCGAGGCGTTGAGGGCGAGCAGGTTGGTCTGGAAGGCGATCTCGTCGATGAGGCTGACGATTTCCGAGATGCGGTCGGAACTGTCCTTGATCTGCGACATGGCCGACACGGCGTCGGCGACGGTGCCGCCGCCGCGCTCGGCCGCCTCGCGCGCCACCACCGACAGCTGGTTGGCCTGGCGGGCGTTGTCGGCGTTCTGACGGACCGTCGCCGTCAGCTGCTCCATGGCGGCGGCGGTCTCTTCCAGGTTGGAGGCCTGCTGCTCGGTGCGGCTGGCGAGGTCTTCGGTGCCGGTGGCGATCTCGGCCGTCGCCGTACGCACCACCTCGGCCGAGGCGGCGATGGCGTCGATGGTGGACTGCAGGCTGGCGGCGGCCGTGTTGAAGTCGGTCTTCAGGCGTTCGAAGGCGCCCTGGTAGGTGCCGGTCATGCGGCGGTCGAGGGCGCCCTCGGCCATGGCTTCCAGGCAATCGCCGACCTCGCGCACGCCGGCGTCGACCAGATCGAGCACCTGGTTCATGCCCTCGGCGAGGTGCAGGTGGAAGCCCTTCTTGTCGCCCAGGTCCATGCGCTGGCCGAACTCGCCGCGGGCGGCGGCGGCGACGAGGGTCTGGATCTCGGCCTCGATGGCCTGGTCCTGGCGGGCGTCGGACGCCATGGTCTCGATGGCGCCGTTGATGATGCGGGCGCTGTCGAGGAAGGTGCCGGTCAGCCCCGTCTCGACGATGCGGCGGTAGTAGCGGCGCTGGCTCAGCACGGCCATGGAGGCATGGGCCTCGCGCTGGAAGGCTTCCACCCGGTCGAGCACGTCGTTGACGCGGTCGAACAGCGGCACCAGATCGGCCGTCGGCTTCATGACGTCGAGGCGCAGGTTGGTGTCGCCGGCGGCGACGGCGCCCATGGTGGCGGCGGCGGCGCTCATGTCGCGGCTCGCCCCGGCCAACCCGTTGGCCACCACCACCAGCAGGACGACGGCGATCAGCGCCGGCGGCACCGCGACCAGCGCCATGGGCGCACCGCCCGTCGCGACGGCGGCGGCGACCGGCGCGGCCACCACCGCGGCCGCGGCGATCAGGAGAAGGCGCCGTGCCCTAGAGAGAGAAAACGAATTCATTGTAATCGACGCCCTTCTCTTTCAGGAGGTGCTGCAACGCCCCGAAGCTGTCCTTCAGTCCCTGCTTGCGGTCGGCGGCGCGCCGTTCGATGGTCAGCAGCCGGTCGTAGAGCGGGATGATCTTGCTCTCGACGATGCGCCGGTCGGGCACCCGGCGGCTCGAGTGGTAGCCGTCGATCTGCCCGTCGGTGCCGAAGTTGGGCGTGACGTGCGCGAAGGCCCAGTAATAGGCGCCCGACTTGGCGCGGTTCTTCACGTAGGCGAAGACCTCGGTGCCGGCGGCGATCTCGTCCCACAGCAGCTTGAAGACGCAGCGCGGCATGTCGTCGTGCCGCAGGATGCTGTGCGGCTGCCCGATCAACTCGCCGCGGTCGTAGCCGGACACGCGGACGAAAACCGAATTGCCGTAGGTGATGCGGCCGGTGCGGTCGGTCTTGCTGACGATGATCTCGTCGGGGTCGAACCGGATTTCCTCGTCCGCCGCTGCAGCGGTGCGTACCATGACTCAATTCCCCCTCACGGGCCGCTCGGGCCCCATCTCGGCCGCCGACCGGCGTCAGCCGTTCGCTTGGGCGGCGCGATCCGTCGCCTCGCCCGACCCTGCATGGACACCCGTCACCACCTCGCGGCTGAACAGCCGGGCGGGGGCGATGAGCGCCACCATCTCCTCGCCGACGGTCACGAGGCCGCTCAGGAAGGCGGACTCATGCCCCGGGTCGGCATCGGGCACCGGGCGGATGCCGTCGCGCGGCACCGTCAGGATGTCCGACACGGCATCGACCAGAATGCCGAGGGTGCGCCCCTCCACCGACACCACGACCACCACGTGGGTGCGCGTCGTCTCGGTGCGGCCCTGGCCGAAGCGGTCGCGCAGGTCGAACACCGGCACGATCAGGCCGCGCAGGTTGATGACGCCGCGCACGAAGCTCGGGGTGTTGGGCAGCGGCGTCGCCTCGGTCCACACCTTGATCTCGCGCACCATCATGATGTCGATGGCGTAGGTCTGCTCGCCCAGCCGGAACGACACCAGCTGCAGGATGCCGGCCCCCTCGGCGCCGGACCGGTCGCCGGCCACGCCCCGCATGTCGCCCATGCCGTTCCCCATCGTCGGTCCCATCAGTCGAACAACTCCACGTCGCCGGCGGCCGTCGCCTGCACCACCCGCACCTGCCGCCGCCGCTCGCGCGCGGCGATGTCGCGCGCCGTATCGGGCGTCAGTTCGCGCAGGCGCACCCGGCCGGAGCGCGGCACGTACTGGATGCGCCGCGGCAGTGTCCCGCGCAGGTGGCGGGCGGCGATGGCGAGGCGTTCCGCCTCCAGGTAGGCTTCCACGAAATCCGCGTTGCGGTGGCCGACGCCGCCCAGCCCCGCCACCACGTTGCCGCCGCCGAACACCTTGATTTCCAGGCGTTCGCGCCGGCCGCCGCGGGCCAGGATGTCGTTGATGAGGCGTTCCATGGCATAGGCGCCGTAGCGCATGCGCACCGAGACGCTGTCGTCGGCCCCGCCGCCGTCGGGCAGCAGGAAGTGGTTCATGCCGCCGCAGCCGAGCAGCGGGTCGCGGATGCAGGCGCTGATGCACGACCCGAGGACGGTGGTCAGCACCTCGTCCTTGCGCCTGGTGACGTAGTGGTCGCCCTGCAGCACCTGCACCACGGTCATGCCGAGCCCGGCGTCGAAGTAGCGGCGCCGGCCGTCGTCGCGGATGCCGTCGTCATCGGTCGTGGCGAGCAGGGCCGCGGCGCTCATGGCGAGGCCTCCCCGCCCGCGACGGCGAGGCCGCGCGCACCCAGCGTGCGGGCACCGTCGAGCCGCAGGCCGGTCAGGCGGGCGCCGGTGAAGTCCGCCGGGCGCGAGCGGGCAGCCGCATCGTCGGGGGTCGAGAGGTCGGCGTCGCGCAGGTCGGCGTCGGTCAGGTCGGCACCGGCGAAGCTGCAGCCGCGCAGGTCGGCCCGGCGCAGGTCGGCCTCGTGCAGATCGGCGCCGGTGAAGTCGCACAGCAGGAAGCGGCCGCCGGCCAGTTCCGCGCCGCTCAGGTCGGCGTCGCGCAGCAGGGCGCCGCTCAGGTCGCAACCGGCGAGGGACAGGCCGCTCAGGTCCGCCCCCCGCAGATCGGCGGGACGGCCGTCGGGGGCGCCGGCGAGCCAGCGGGCGTGCCCGTCGAGTACCGCCGGCAGGTCGAGCGGCGCGGCGTCCGTCTCCGCCGCCTCCGGGTCGAGCGCAGCCCCGTCCAGTCGCACGTCGGCGAGGTCGCAGCCGGCGAAATCGGCCCCCACGGCGACGGCGTCGCTCAAGTCGGCGCCCGAGAGCACGGCGCCGTGGAACACCGCCTCGCCCAGCATGGCGCCGCGCAGGGACGCTCCGGCCAGCGACGCGCCGGAGAAGTCGGCGCCAAGGGCGTCGGCTTCGGCGAGGTCGGCGCGGTCGAGGCGGGCGCCGGACAGGTTCTGCCGCAGGATCTCGGTATGCCCGTCGGCGCACAGGCGCAGGCCGCGGCGCAGGTTGCCGCGCGTCAGACGGGCGCCGGTCAGGTCGGCGCGGGCGAGCGAGGCGCCGCGCAGGTCCGCCTCCGTCAGGTCGGCCCCGGCGAGGTCCGCGTCCGTCAGATCGGCGCCGAACAGCGTCGCCCCCCGGAGATCGGCGTCTCCGAGGCGGGCGCCGGCAAGCCGGCAGCGCGACAGGTCGGCGTCCCGGAAGATCGCCGATCGCAAGTCCGCACGGTCCAAGGCCGCCCCGCTGAGGTCGTCACCGGTGAAGTCGGCGCGCTTGCCGGCGCCGCTGCCGATGAGCCACAAACGATGCGCGTAGACCTTTTCAAGAAGGCCGTTCTGAGTCATTCCCACTGGAACGGCAAATCACTTGCCGTTCCCCTGTACATCCCACCCGGACGAGGTAACACCAATGGACGAGAGCCTTCAATATGCTAACAGGAGTATGGCCGACGGGCCGCCGGTGGCCCGGCTATTGCTTGCGGCGGCCATAGAACTCGACCGTACCGCTGCGGAATACCGCCAACTCCTGCGGCGGGTCGCTCCCGTGTTGCAGACGGCGGCCGAGGCGGGGCGGCCGGAGGCGACGGCGGCACTCCTCGCGCTTCAGGACGAAGACCGGCTGTCGCAGCACCAGGATCAGCTGGCGACGGTGCTCCGCCTGCTCGCCGAAACGCTCGGCGCGGACGCGGCGGAAACCGACGCTCTGGCTGCGGCGCTGGAAAGCCGGCTGACGGTCGAGGCGATCCGCGCGCCCCTGCTCGCCGCCCTCGGCCACGCGATCACCCCGCCAGCAGACGCCGCCGCAGCGGCGGGAGAGCCCGAGTTGTTCTGAACGACGCCTACAGACGGCCGAGGCGCCGGCTCAGGCTGGGCAACCACAGGTCGTCGAGCAGGTGACGCACCTCGTCGCGGGCGGCAGCCAGCGAGGCCTCCGTCTCGGCGGAGGCGGGCCGTTTGCCCTTCGCCGGTTCGCGCGTCAGGTCGAGCACGGTGAGGCCGCGCAGGAAGAGCTGGCGGTAGATGACGCGGTCGCGCACGCCGCGGGCGATGCGGCAGCCGACGACTGCCGACAGGCGGTCCAGCGTCTCGCCGATCATGGTGCTGTTGCGGCTGCCGAGCGGCGACATGCGGTTGCGCAGCACGATCCAGTCCATGCCGGCGCCACCGCGGGCGAGGCGGGCGCGGCGCTGCTCCACCACCATCACCGCATAGGCGCCGGGGGCCACGAAGGTCTTTCCGGCGGCGTCGAGGCGGACCACCATGTCGAGGTCGAGCAGGCTGTCGTTGATGGGCGTCACCAGCGTGTCGGCCACCCGATGGGCGGCGCGCGACAGGTGGGCGTCGCTGCCCGGGCAGTCGATGACCACGAAGTCGTGCGCGGCGGCCAGCCGGCTCAGCCGCTCGGCCAGCGCCATGGTGTCCTCGCGGCGGGCCTGGCGGGCGGAGTCGGCGGTGCTGGCGGTGATGACCTCGTGCGTCGGGCAGAGCAGGTCGACGCCCTCCGCCGCCGCCGTCGCCGCGCGGTTCTCCAGGTAGCGGGTGAGGCTCTGCTGGCGGCCGTCGAGGTCGAGGCTGGCGACGCGGAACCCGGCCCACAGGAGGCCCGAGATCAGGTGCACGGCCGAGGTGGTCTTGCCCGACCCACCCTTCTCGTTGCCGAAGACGACGATGTAGCCGCGCCGCAAGCCCGCCCGCCTCCCTCAGCTGAACGCCACGTCCAGGTCGGCCCCGGCATCGCGCGCCGCGCAGGCGTGGCGATGCAGGGCGGCGATGACGCTGCGCTCGTCGGCGTCGTCGAACACGTCGAGCAGGGCGGCGCAAAGGTCCGCCACCGCCGCCGACTCGGCCAGCGGCACGGTCAGGGTGCGGTTCAGCATCACTTCCACCAGCATGCCGCCGACGCAGCCGCCGGCTTCCCGGATGCGCAGCTCGTCGATGGGCATTTCCATCTCGCCGAGGCGCGCCACCAGCCCCTCGCACACCGCCTGCAGCCGCGCCGCATCGGCCACCGGCGCCGCGACGACCACCGCCCCCGGCGGTGCCGCCATATCGGTCCCGCTCATCCTGCTCTCCCCTCCCCTCCTCGCGGCGCGCCCGTCGCGCCGCGTCGATCCACTGCCTGCACGCCCGCCTCAGGTGAGGGCGCCGATGACCTGTTCGATCTTCTTGCGCAGCGTTTCGACGTTGAACGGCTTGACGATGTAGTTGTTCACACCCGCCTGGACCGCCTCGGCCACCTTCGCACGATCCTTGTTCGCCGTCGACATGATGAACGGCGTGCGCTGGGTGAGCGGGTTGGCGCGCAGCGCCTTGAGCAGCTGCAGGCCGTCCACGATGTCCATGTTCCAGTCGGAGATGATGAGGTCGTAGCGATTGACCGCCAGCGCATCCAGCGCCTCCTGGCCGTTGCGGGCCTCGGTGACGTTGCGGATGCCGATCTGCTGCAGGCTGTAGCGCGTCAGGTTGCGCATGGACAGATGGTCGTCCACCAGCAGAATGCGGATGTCCTGGGCTGCGGGCACGGAAGGAACTCCTCTCTCGGGGTGATGGATCAGCCGGCGGTGCGGCAGGTTTCGACGATGGCGTCGGCGACGCGCGACAGCGGCACCTGCCGCTCCACGCCGCCGGCCAGGAAGGCGGCCTTGGGCATGCCGTAGACGAGCGAGGTGTCCTCGTCCTGCCCGAGGGTGCGGGCGCCGGCCTCGCGCATGGCCTTGAGGCCGAGCGCGCCGTCCTTGCCCATGCCGGTCAGGATGACGCCGACGCCGTTGACGCCGGCGGCCTGCGCGACGGAACTGAACAGCACGTCCACCGACGGGCGATGACCGGATACCGGCGGGCCGTCGTGCAGGCGGCACAGATAGGCACCGCCCGAGCGCGTGACCTCCAGATGATGGTCGCCCGGCGCGATGAAGCAGTGGCCGGGCAGCAGGCGCGCGCCGTCGGTCGCCTCGGCGACGGCGACGGCCGAGATGCCGTTCAGCCGCTCGGCGAAGCTGCGCGTGAAGCCGCCCGGCATGTGCTGGGTGATGACCACCGGCGGGCTGTCGGGCGGCAGCGCCGTCACCACCTCGCGCAGCGCCTCCACCCCGCCCGTCGAGGCGCCGATGGCGACGACCTTGTCGGTGGAGCGGTAGCCGGGTCCGGTGGCGACGGTGCGCCGCGGCGCCCCCGCGCCGGCGCCCGCCCCCGTACCGCCGCCGCCGCTGCGGGCGGTGACGCGGGCGCGCGCGGCGGCGCGCACCTTCTGCAGCAGTTCGCCGCGGCGCTCTTCCATGCCGCGCTTCATGTCGATGGTCGGCTTGCCCACCACGTCGACGGCGCCCATTTCCAGCGCCTGCACGGTGATGTCGGCGTGCTTCTGGGTCAGGGTCGAGACCATGACCACCGGCATGGGCCGCAGCCGCATGATCTTTTCCAGGAACGACAGGCCGTCCATGCGCGGCATCTCGACGTCGAGGGTGACGACGTCGGGGTTCAGCTCCTTGATCATGGTGCGCGCCTGATAGGGATCGTTGGCCGTGCCGACCACCTCGATCTCCGGGTCCGACGACAGGATGGCGCTGAGCAGGTCCCGCATCAGCGCCGAGTCGTCGACGACGAGCACACGTATCATGGAACGATCCCCTCCCAATGGTCCGGCGCCGCCCTCACGCCTTGCTGTAGATTGTCCGGCCGTGGCCGCGGAACACCTCGGTCGCCGCCGCCAGGGTCTCGGAATGGCCGATGTAGAGGACGCCGTCGTCCGTCAGGATCTCGGCGAGGCGCCGATGCAGCGTCGCCTGTGTCGGCTTGTCGAAGTAGATGGCGACATTACGGCAGAACACGACGTCGAACCGCCCCGCCATGGGCCACCGCCCGAGCAGGTTCAGCCGCTTGAAGGCGACGATGCGGCGCAAGGGTGCCGCCATGCGCACCTTGTCGGAGCGGCCGGGCACGGTTTCCACGAAGCGGCGGCGCAGGTCGGCCGGCACGCGGGCCACCCGCTCGGCGTCATAGAGGCCCTCGCGGCCGTGCGCCACCATGGAACTGTCGATGTCGGTCGCCAGGATGCGGGCGTCCCAGCGATCCGCCTCCGGCAGGGCGGACAGCACCACCATGGCGGCCGAATAGGCTTCCTCGCCCGAGGAACAGCCGGCCGACCAGATGCGCAGCCGGCGCTCGCCACCCGCCGCGGCACGCGCCGCCAGGCGCGGCAGCACCGCGTCGCGCAAATGATCGAAGTGGTGGCTTTCGCGGAAGAAGCTGGTGAGGTTGGTGGTGAGCGCGTTGGTGAAGGCGGTCAGCTCCGCCGCGCCCGCGGATGAGCGCAGCAGCGCCACGTAGTCGGCGAAGGAGTCGAGCGACAGCGCCCGCAGCCGCCGGGTCAGGCGGCCGTAGACCATGTCCTGCTTGTTGTCGGCCAGCACGATGCCGGTGCGCTCGCGCACCAGTCCGACGATGAAGGCGAAGTGCTCGGCGGTGAAGCCGAACTGGCGGTGCCGCTCGGCCTGGCCGCCCGCGGGAAGGCTCATGGCGCCCTCACACCGCCGCCGTGCGCGCCGGCGCCCCGGCCCGTTCGGCGTGGAGCGCCGCGCCCAGATTGCGCAAGCCCATTACGTCGACGATGAGCGCGACCTGGCCGCTGCCGAGGATGGTGGCGGCGGCGATGCCGTCGACGCGGCCGAAGTTCTCCTCCAGGCTCTTGATGACCACTTGCTGCTGGCCGAGGATCTCGTCGACGACGAGGCCGAGCTTGCCGCCGCCCTCCGTCTCGGCGATGAGCACCAGCGCCTGCGACGGGTCGTCGACGGCGCCGGAGATGTCGAACAAGCGGCTCAGGTGCTCCACCGGGATGTACTCGCCGCGTATGCCGAGCACGGTGCGGGTGTTGGACCCCGCCACCGGGTGCAGGTCGCGGGCCTGCGGCCGCAGGCTTTCCACGATGGTGGTCAGCGGCACCACGAAGGACTGGCTGCCGACCCGCACGATCATGCCGTCGAGCACCGCCAGCGTCAGCGGCAGCGACAAGGAGATGCAGGTGCCGCGCCCCGGCTCCGACTGGATGGTGACGCGCCCGCCCATGTTCTGGATGTTGCGCAACACCACGTCCATGCCGACGCCGCGGCCGGACAGGTTGGACACGGTCTCGGCCGTCGAGAAGCCGGGCAGGAAGACGAGCTGGTCGATCTCCTCCGGCGTCAGGATGGCGTCGGCGGCGACGAGGCCCTTCTCGACGGCGCGGCGCAGCACCCGCTCGCGGTTGATGCCGCGGCCGTCGTCGCGGATCTGGATGACGATGCGCCCGCCGCGATGACCGGCGGCCAGATGGATGGTGCCTTCCGCCGGCTTGCCCGCCGCGATCCGCTCCTCCGGCGGTTCCAGGCCGTGGTCGGCGGCGTTGCGGATCATGTGCGTCAGCGGGTCGCCGAGCTGCTCGATGACCGTCGTGTCGATTTCGGTCGTCTCGCCGCTGGTCTCCAGGCGGATCTGCTTGCCGGTCTGCGCCGCCAGTTCCCGCACCAGCCGTGGGATGCGCGAGAAGATGGTCTTCACCGGCTGCGCCCGCATGGACATGACGCCTTCCTGCAGGTCGCGGGTGTGCTGCTGCAGTTCGTTCAGGCCCTGCTGAAGCTCCTCCACCGCCGCCCGCTGGCCCTGCTGCATGAGCATGGCCTGGGTGATGACCAGCTCGCCGACCATGTTCACCATGCGGTCGAGCTTGCTGGTATCGACGCGCATGGACGACGTGGCGGCCGGCTTGGCCGCCGGCGCGGCGGCGGCGGCCGGCGCAGGCGCCGCGGCGGCGCGCGGCGGCGCCGGAGGGGGCGGCACGGCCGGAGCCGGCGGCGGCGACGCGACGGGCGCCGGTTCGGGCTCAGGCTCGGGCTCGGGCTCGGGCTCGGGCTCGGGCTCGGGCTCGCCGCCGAGCGGCGTGACGGAAAGCTCGCAGTCGTCGACCACGAACTCGAACACCTCTTCCACCGCCGTACGGTCGGCGTCGGTCAGCACGTCGATGGACCAGCCGAGATAGGCGCCTTCGGGGTCGAGGTCGGCCAGCGCCGGCAGGGCCGTCAGGTCCGCCCGCGCCGTCACGGCGCCCAGGCGCTTCAGCTCGCGGATCAGCAGCAGCGGCTCGTTGGCGCGGCGGAGCATGTCGGGCCGCGGCACCAGCCGGATGGCGAACCCGGCCGGGCCGGAGGCGCCCGCAGCGACCGCGGGCGCGGCAGCCGGTTCCGCCGCGGCCGGAGCCGGCGGCGGCGGCGGCGCCACGCCGGCCACGGGCACCGGCGCGAACAGGTCGTCGAAATCGTCGTCGTCGTCGACGGCGGTCGGGTCGATGCCGCCCAGCGCGTTGAGGGCGGCGCAGACCACGTCCTCGTGGCCGGGCGGCACGTCCTCACCGCTGCGGGCGGCGCGGGCGAGGTCGGCCAGCACGTCGGAGGCCTGCAGGGCCAGCGCCACGGTGTCGTGGGCGGCCGGCAGGGTGCCGTCGCGCATGAGGTCGAGCACCGTCTCGAAGGTATGCGCGAAGGCCACCAGCCGCTCGAACCCGAAGGCGCCCGCCCCGCCCTTGATGGAGTGGGTGGCGCGGAAGGCGGCGTGCAGCGCCTCCTGGTCGGTGCCGTCGGCCTGCAGGGCGAGCAGCTTCTCCTCCAGGTCGGCGAGCAGTTCCTCGCATTCCTGGAAGAACGTCTGCTTGAATTGTTCCAGCTCGTTCATGATGCGATGCCCGGCCTCACGGACTGACCTTGCGCACGACGGCGAGGAGTTTCTCGGGATCGAAGGGCTTGACGATCCAGCCGGTGGCGCCGGCGGCGCGGCCCTTGTCCTTCATGGCCTGCGACGCCTCGGTGGTGAGCACTAGGATGGGCGTCGACTTGTGGGCGGCGCGGCTGCGCACGTGGCCGATCATGGTCAGCCCGTCCATCACCGGCATGTTGACGTCGGTGATGACGACGTCGGCGCCCTCGGCCTCCAGCTTGTCCAGGCCCTCCTGCCCGTCGCGGGCGAGGATGACGCCGTAGCCGGCGGGCTCCAGGGCGAAGCGCAGCATCTCGCGCATGGTCATGCTGTCGTCGACCACCAGGATGCGCTTGGTCATGCCTCGATCCTCCAGCCCATCATCACGGAAAACAGGCCGAGGTCGTCGAAGGCGGCGATCAGCGGCTCGCCGGGGCGCATCACCACGAACTCGCGGCCGGCCTCGGCGGCGGCGCGGCCGGCGGCGATCAACACCTGGATGCAGGCGGTGGACAGGCGCTCGACGGCGCCCGCCTCGACCGCGAGCACCGGCTTGCCGGCGGCGAGCGCCTCCAGAAACGCCTCCTTCAGCGGCGCGGCGACGCCGTTGTCGAGGGTTCCGGGCAGGGTGACGACCGCACGGTCGCCGTCGCTGGTGACGGACAGCATGGCCGCGCCCTCAGCCCGCGGCCGCGACGGCGGGCGCGCGGACCTCGCCGCGCAGGCGGTCGAGCAGCGCCAGCACATCCTGCGACGCGCGCGTCACTTCGGCCAGGCTGCGCAGGGCACCGTCGTGGTCGCCCTCGGCATGCTGGCGCACCGCCTCGCGCCCGGCGGCATGCACCGCGCGGTGCGGCGCTTCCAGGGCGGCGAAGGCGGGGGCGGCCAGGATGCGGGCGTCGGTCACGGCGTCGTACCACTTGCCGAGACGGCAGCCGTGGTGGTCGGAGAGCGAGGCCGCATCCAGCGTCTTCCGCCCCGCCAGCATGGCGACGATGTTCTTCTTCCAGCGCACGTGGTCGGCCTTGGCGAGGTGGATGACCTTGAGCGGCAGGTCCATGCCCGCCAGCACCTCCAGTTCCTTCACCACGATGCCGTCGATGCCGTCGAGCACGTCGAGCACGCCGCCGACCCGCTCGCGGATGTGGTCCGCCTCGCCGGCCACCACGGTGATGCCGTGGGCGACGTCCGACGCCGCCACCTGCTGCTGGTTGATGATGTCGGCGACCTCGGCGATGCGCTCGGCCACTTCGCGGACGCCGCCGGCGATGACCTCCACCCGCCCGCCGGTCTCGGCGATGGCGTCGCGGCCCTCGGCGACCACCATGTCCACCGACTGCATGGACTCGACGATGGTCGCCATGTCGGTGCGCAGGGTGCCGATGCGCTGGGAGATGTCGACGGTCGCCTCTTTGGTCTGGCGGGCCAGCCGCTTGACCTCGTCGGCCACCACCATGAAGCCCTTGCCGGCCTCGCCCGCGCGCGCCGCCTCGACCGCCGCGTTGAGGGCGATCATGTTGGTGTGGAAGGCGATTTCCTCGATGGTCAGGACGATGTGGCCGATGTTCTCGGCGGCTTCGCCCAGCCGGTCCACCTGCCGCGCCGCGGTCAGCACCGAGCCGGCGATGCGCTCCATGCATTCGGTGGCGCGCTGCGCCTGGGCGCGGCCGTCGCGGGCCTCGGCCAGGGCGGCGCGGGCCTCGTCGGCGACGGCGCCGCTGTTTTGCGCGATGGTCTCCACCGACGACACCAGTTCCTCGGCCGCAGCGGCGATGGCCTGGCTGCGGCTGCCGATCTGGCGCACGTCGCCGAAGATGGCGACCGCCGTTTCCAGATTGCTGTTGCTGCGGATCGACAGGTCGACGCAGCTGTGCAGGCGCGTCGAGGCCTGGCGGCCGATGCTGCGCGCCAGTTCGCGCAAGGCGCGCCCGAGCGCGTCCTTCCCCGCCGGCACGGCCGCATACTGGGCCGTGGCGATGAGCCCGATCACGCGCTCCAGTTCCTCTACGCGCTGCGGCGATACCCAGCCGGCGGCGACGAGATCCGCTTCCAGGGCGTCGGCCGACGAATGCGGGCCTGCAACCGCACCCGCGACGGCGGGCGGCTCACCGAATGATGTCATGACGTAACGCTTTGCCGAAAATGCGACGCCGCGACTGCTCGCGGCATTCCACACCAACCGTCGCCGGTGACCCCTCACCGCGACGACACACACCGGCACAGTAGAGAACGCCAAAAGTGGTAAGGCAACAGGAAAAAGGCGCAGATGACCTTCGCCATAGGACGCACGACCGGAGGATGAGTTTCTGCGCCTCCGCCTCCCGCTCGGGCGCTGCGTCGCCCGGGCGACCTCAGGTGGACGCCTCCTCCGCCGCCGCCGCCACCGCCTGCGCCAGCAGACGCGCCTGGGTGTCGAAGCCCGCGAACTCCGCCGCCAAGGCGGTGGTGAAGGCGGTCGCCCCCTCGGCCGGCGCGACGTCCTCGACGGCACCGACCAGCACGTCCTCCAGCAGCGGGTCGCCGGCGACGAGCCCGCGTCCGACCGGTCCCTCGGCGCGGTCGAGACCGTTGACCCGGAAGTCGCCGGGCCCGGCACCGCCGAACTGACGAAGGCCGACGAGCGCGTACCGCACCGGCTGAGGTTCCGTCGCGAGCGTTCCCAGACCATCGTCGGGCCGCCCCATGCCCGACACGCCCACCGTCACCGGCTGCAGCGGCACGAGGAACTCGTCCAAGTCCAATCCCGCAGGCCGCTGCGGCGCAATCCCACCGGAGGAACTGCCGCCGGGCACCACCGGGGCATCCCCGGTGTTCGGGCCCGGCGTCGGCGTCGGGGCAGGCGACGGCGACGGCACCGCGGGACCCGGCGTGGGCCGCGTGGGCGTGGGCGTGGGCGTGGGGGTGGGGGTGGACGGCTCCCCCGGCTGCGGCGTCGGTGTCGGTGTCGGCGTGGGATCGGGAGCCGGGGGCGCGGGCGCCGCCGGGATGGTCAGGGACAGGGATGCCTGCGCCGTCGAGAATGCCGTGGTGCCGCCAGCGGTGGCGACCGATACACGGGCCTCCGCCGCTCCGCTGGTCCGGTCCCAGGCGCGCACCGTCAGGGTCGCGGTCTCCCCGCCGCTGCCGTCGGGCGTATAGCGGATCTGGGCGGCGGCGGGCAGCAACAGCGCCGCCGCCTGCGAGGGGGTCCCTACGGCGGTCCAGGTCGTCCCGTCCAGGGAATACTCCCACACGCCGGCTCCGGTCGTCGCCGTCACCGCCACGCCCGAGACGGCGCCGGTGTCGATGTCGGCGTGCCCCGCCCCGGTCAACAGGGCGGCGACCGAGGTCGTGATCGCCGCGCGGCTGTCGGCTCCGGTCTTGTCGACGACGGCCGCCGCGGTGAGGGTCGGCGCGTCGTTGGCGGCCGTCACCGTCAGGGTGCCGGTATCGCTGGCGGCCGAGAAGGCACTGCCGACGCCGCCGGCTCCGGCGGTGTCGACGCGGCTCCCGAAGGCGCCGCTGGTGCGGTCCCAGGCCCGCCAGGTCAAGGTGGCGGTGCCGCCGTTGGTACCGTCGGGGGTGAAGCGGACCCGGTCCGTGTCGCGCAGCAGCAAGGCCGCGCCGTCGGAGACGGTCCCGACCGCGACCCAGGACACGCCGCCGTCCACCGAGTACTCCCACGCTCCGACGGTGCCGGTGCCGCCGGTGATCGCCATGCCGGCCAGCGCCCCGGCGTCGGGATCGGTCACCGTGGCGCCGAGCAGGGCGGCGACCGTCTGCCCCGTCCCATCGGCGGCGTCCTCACCGACCGCGGTGAGCACGGGCGAGCCCGGCGTCAGAACGGGCGCGTCGTTGGCCGCCGTCATGGTCATGGTCGCCGTCGCGACCCCGTCGGAGAACGCCGAGGTGCCGCCGGGAACACCGATCGACACGGTGTCGCCGATGGCGCCCGTGGTCCGATCCCAGGCGCGGAACGTCAGCCCCGCCACGTCGCCCGCCGTGCTGTCGGGGACGTAGCGGACCTGGGTCGCCGACCCGAGCAGCAGGGCGTTGGAGGACGAGAGCGCGCCGAACGCGGTCCAGGTCGTGCCGTTCGTCGAGTACTGCCAGGTGCCGCTTCCGGCCGTCGCCGTCACCGCCACGCCCGACACGGCACCCGTGTCGACGTCGGCATGGCCGGCGCTCGTGAGCAGACCGGCCACCGATACACTCGCCGGGGTATTGTCGGGCGCGCCGGGCAGGGTGATCGCCGTCCCGTTCACGAGGGTCGGCGCATCGTTGACCGACGTGACCGTCAGCGTCGCCGTGTCGCCGGCGGTCGAGAAGGGCGTGGCGTTGCCGGTCGTCGAGACGTCCACCTTGCTGCCCGCCGTTCCGCTGGTGCGGTCCCAGGCGCGGTAGTCGAGGGTCGCCGTGGTGCCGTTCTCGGCATCGGGGCGGAACCGGAGACGGTGCGTATCCTGCAACAGCAGGGCCGATGTGGCGCTGACGCTGCCGACCGCCGTCCACGAGACACCGGCGTCGAGCGAGTACTCCCACTGCCCGTTGTCGCCGCTGACGCCGTACAACGCCAGGCCTTCCACCGCCCCGGTATTGCCGTCGCTGACCGAGGTGCCGAGGATCTGGGCGACCGTCTGCCCGGTATTGGTCGTGGCGTTCTCCGAGATCGTCGTGAGCGTCGGGGCCTGCGGCACCAGAACCGGCGCCACGTTCACCTCCGACACCGCCAGCGACGCCGTCGCCTGCTGCGTCGAGAAGGCCGTGGTGCCGCCGGCGCTGGCGACGGACACCTTGCTCCCTTCCGTCCCGCTGGTGCGGTCCCAGGCCCGGAAGCCGAAGGTGGCGGTCTCCGCCGCACCGCCGCTGGGCACGTAGCGCACTTGCGTGGCGGTGGTCAGCAGCAGCGCCTGCGCCGTCGACACGGTGCCGAAGGCGGTCCATGTGCCGCCGTCGAGGTACTGCCAGGTGCCGGTTCCGGTCGTGGCCGTGACGGCGACGCCCGCCACCGCGCCGGTGTCGACGTCGGCATAACCGGCGCCCGTCAGCAGGGACGACAGCGTGACGTTGGCGGCAGTCTGGTTGTCGGTGCCCGTCAGCGTGACGGTCGCGCCGTTGGTCAGTGTCGGCGCGTCGTTGGCGCGGCTCACGGTCACCGTCGCGGCCACCGAAATCGAGGCCGTATCGGTGCCGCCGTTGGCCGTGCCGCCGTCGTCGGTGACGCGGTCGAGCGTAAAGGTGCGCGACGCCGTGCCGGGATTCTGCGCGTCGGTGTTGCGATAGCGGATGCCGTTGAGGAACGTCAGGGTCTCGGCGGCCGTCAAGGGTGTCGCGAAGGTCACCGTGACGGTGTAGGCATTGGCCCCGGCGCTCGCCACGACGACGGTGTTTCCGCCGACAGTCGACGTTCCGGCGTTCAGCGCGACGAAATTCCCACCGATGACCAGCCCTTCCTTCACCCCGTCGACCGCATTGGTCGCCGAGATGCGGATGCTCTTCATGGCCTGCCCGGCCTCGACGAAGTCCACGGCGGTGGCGGTGAACAGCGGGTCGGTGTCGGCGCCGTCCTCGGTGAAGGCGACCGTGTTGCCGGACGCCGTGAGCGTCGGGGGATCGTTGACGAGCGCCACCGTCACGGTCGACGTCGCGGCCGGATTGCTGGTCGTGCCGTCGTCGACGACGACCGTGACATCGCGCGCGCCGCCGGTGGCATTGGACGTCTTCGGCGAATACTGGACGTTGCGCAGGATGGTCTGCAGGTCGCCGTAGGTCATTCCCGCGCCGGCCACCGTCAACGTGCCGGTCGTCGGGTTGTAGGTCACGCCCAGGCCCGTGGCCGTCGCGAGCCCCGCCGCCGACAGCGCGAGCCCCTCGTCCGTCCCATCGGGACGGGTGGTCAGGGTGACGGTCATGGAGGTCGGGTTGGCCGCTCCCGTTCCCGCTTCGAGAAGAGCCTGCGGGGCAATGAACACGGTCTGCCCTTCGACGACGCTCGCCGTCGTGTCCTTGCCGTCCGCCGCGCCGTTCAGATCGACGACGGGAACGGCCGACGGCGTATCGCGCTGGACGATCCGGAACACCATGTCGAAGACCGATATGGCGCCGTCGGGCTCGAACAGCATGCCGCCGCTGTAGGGATTGGCCGTCATGAGTTGCAGGCCCTGGACCCCGCTGGAAAGCGCGAGGGTGTACTTCGTTCCGTTGGTGATCGCCACCGCGCTGTCGAGAGTGAGGGTATTGAGCGTGGCTGTGCCTTCGGTGGTCGTCGTCAGATCCCCGGCCGTCACAGACTTGCTGTAGAGAACGGCGCCGCCGGTTCCCTCGCCGGCGAGGACGCGGACCGTGATGCTCGACGTCAGTGTTCCCGAAAAGGCGACGCTGCGGATCTGTCCGTCCTTGGTCGCCGTGAACGACTGGGCATAGGCGACGCTCGTATTGTAGCCCGGGTTCGTATAGTTCGTGGACAGGTTCTCGACGATGGAATCGGCCAGGGCATGGCGATAGGCTGGGGCCGCGATCTCGGCGGTCTCGATGGTTCCCGTGTGGTGTTCCAGGGTCCAGTCGCCGCCGCGCCCGGCGGCGCCGGTGGGGTCGGTGCTGACGGCGACGTCGGCGCCCGTCGCATCGGCGAGCCTGGCCGCGAAGGCCCCGCCGTCGTCGACCGCACAGCCATAGAGGAGAATGTCTCCCGTTTCGGAGAGCGCGGCGCCGATGGCGGCCAGATCCGCCGACCGGGCCTCCACGGCGGATTCCGTGACGGTCGCACTGCCCAGGGTGACGAAGCCGGCGCCGCCGTGGCTCAGCACGTGGATGGCGTCGTAGCCGGACCGTCCGTCCGCCCAGGCGGCCATGGCGGCCAGCCCGTCGGACGCGCCGTCGAGCAGCACCACCTCCACCCCGGCCGGGACGGCATCCCGCAGGGTCTGCCAGTCGGCGACGGAAGTGTCGACGAAGGCGACCTCCTTCCGCGGCGCGTCGGCCACCGCCGCAGCGGCAGCGGTCGCATCGGCGACGGCGCGCTGCAGCGTCGGATCGGCGTCATCCCCTGCGGCCCCGGCCGGGTCGTGCGCATCGCGCCCGATCATGTCGTGCGCGGCTTCCGTGGCCGTGGCGGCGCCGGCGGCGTCGAACATGAACCGCGGCTCGAGCGCCAGCGCGAGAGGCCCCCCGGCCGCCGTCACGAGATGCCCGGCCGACGGCCGACGAAAGGAAAAGAACGCCCCCAGTCTCATAGGTCCCCCGCAAACGGAATCGCTTCCCCGATCCGGAGCCGACGCCACCCCGCATGGTCGTCGGCACCCGTACAAGTAGAACCTAGGCAGATTCTGGATTGAGGTCAAAGCGAATAGAGTGCCCGAGGGTTGATGACGGCCCGACCAAGGGCGCAGATACCCGCGCCTGAGCCGGATTTGGCCCATACCCGCTATCATCCGTCCGCATGGCACAAAAAAAGACCCCCGGGTCAAACCCGGGGGCAAGTAGAACAGGGAGGCTTCACGTCTGGGAGTAGTGATTTTTCGTTATTGTGGGGCACCACCCATAGCAGTCCCGCACGGCTGGAGCCCTTGATTTCTGCCGTTTTCAGGCGCATTCTTGCAACCACTTGCAATGCCCTGACATGCGCGGGAACGCGCCGACTGTGCCCACGCTGTGCCCACGGTGGGCACGAACGCACCGGAGAAACAGCACATGGCCGCGCCGAAGAAGCTCACCGACACCAGGGCCAACAGCGCACGGGGCCGCGCCAAGGCGAGCGGCGCCGCGGTCGACATGGCCGCCGGCTTGGCCGTGCCCGGGCTCCAACTGCGCACCACGCGAACCGGGCAACAGGCGTGGACGCTGCGCCTCCGGTTCGGCGGTAAGCAACTTCGGCTGAACCTCGGGATCTTCCCGGCGGTGGACCGCGAGGCGGCCCGGGCGAAGGCGCTGGGCTTGATCCAGGCGGCCCGAGACGGCAACGACCCGGCGGCCGTGCTGCACCCGCCGGCCGCACCGACGACACCGGCGAAGGCGACCTTGCGCGAGGCGTGGAGCCTCTACGCCGCCACCCGAACCGCCGTCCGCTCGGCTGGGCAGGAACAGCGGCGCATGGAATTGCACGTCTTCCCGCGGCTGGGCGACCTCGCGGTCGAAGACGCCATGACTGCCGCCGTGCTGGTGCCTCACCTCGAAGCCCTGGCCCACCAGCCGACGACGAGGCCAGCCAAGGCCCGCGGCGGCCGTCCGCAGGGTGCGGCCGGCGGGCTCACCGCAGAGGCGAACCGGGTCTACACCACCCTCCGCGCCTTCGCGGCATGGGCGCGGCGCCGTCGCATGATCCGGGAAAACCCATTCGACGCCGACGGCATAGAGCGGCCGGTGAAGGAGGAGCCCTCGGAGCGCCGCCAGCGGGAAGAAACGGAGCGGGTGCTCGACCTGGCGGAACTGGCGGCCCTGTGGCGGGGCCTGGACGATGATCCATCGCCCACGCTGCGGGCCCTGCTGCGGCTGCTGATGCTGGTCCCGCTTCGGCGCGAGGAGGTCACCGAACTGTCGTGGGCGGAGTACGAGCCCGAGGGCGCCGCCGAGGACTACCGAGGCCCCCTCCTCCGCATCGCTGCCGACAGGATGAAGGGGACGCGGCCGGCGGTGGTCCCGCTGCCTGCCCGGGCTGCTGCGCTGGTGGAGGAGCGGCGCGACGCCGCCGGCTTGTCGCCCTTCGTCTTCCCGGGCCGATCCGCGAAAGCGGCGTTCAAGGGCTGGCGCAACGGCGCCCGACGGGCAATCGAGGCGCTGCAACGCGAGCTGCCCGAGGCGGCACCCTTCACGATCCGGGACATCCGCCGGAGCGTGGCCTCGGCGCTGGTGCGCGACCTCGGCGCCGACGAGCTACTGGTGAAGCGCATCCTACAGCATTCCACCCGGGCCGCCCTCGGCGTGACCGCGGTTTACCAGAAGTCGAAGAGGCTCCGCGAACAGGCTGCAGTCCTTCAGGCATGGGCGGATCTACTGGTCGCCACCGCGGAAGGCCGCGAGGCGCCGGGCAACGTGGTGCAGATAAAGAGACCGGTCGGGCTACCACTTTAGAACGTAGGTTGACTGTTGCGATATCTTGCAACAGTCGGCTATCATCATATTCCCAAATCGAGACAGCCCGGAGTGAACCTGCAACTTGCGGGGCAGCTGTCGTACGGTTTGGCCGGTGACTGCGCCCCGCTCCGATTGGGAGTATGGCGCCACATGGCGAAGATCATTCCGAATGGCGAGGCAACGCTTGATGCGCTGCGGGCCCGACCCGGTGCGCTGATCGGACCCGCGGAGCTTGCCGGCGCAGGCATCGTCCGCAACTACACCAGCCTGAATGCCTGGATCGCCCGGGGCGCGCTGCCGCCGCCGGTGAAACTGCCCGGTGGGTTCCTCCGCTGGCGGGCCGGCGACGTGCTCGACAAGCTCGGGCTTGCGGCGCCGGCGGGCGACGCATGATCCAGCCCAGCCACGCGGCGCCGCTCCTTGCGGTGGCCGCGGCGGTGGTCCTGGTGCACGTCCTGACCACCGGGCCCGGCCGGGCAGTGACGGAGGCGGCCCTACGGGGCGCGCTTCGCTCGGCCTGGCACTACGCATTCCCGAACACCGGAGACACTGAAGCGCCGCCGCCCTTGGGCGGTGGGCGATGAACCGCGACCCGACGGAGCACCCGCTCCGCCGGATCGCCGACACGACCGGGCACCGGGCGGGCCGGAGTGGTGATGCACTTCGGCCGGCGCATGGCCCAAGACCATGAGGTCACTTTGATGAGCAAGACCGAGTATGAACTGTCCCCGGTGGAGAGGGAAGCCATTGAACTGGTGAAACAGCGCACCGGCGCGAAGGAACTGTTCTTCCACCTCGCGGTCTATGTCGCCCGCTCGCGGGAGGGGTATGTGTGCGAGCCTGATTTGGGAGGGGAGGAGGCGTGCGCTGCTTGGATGGAGGCGTCGCACCTGGGCCACTACGACCTGTCTGGCTGGAAGGTTCGAGCCATGCCTGTGCAGAAATCACGCTTCATAAACCCGCCGCCGCCGAGCGCCCTGGCATTGTATGCGTGGTTCGCCTCGGAGCGCCCGTTGGACCGGTCCGAAGTACCGCCCAACTGGCGGGACGGTGCCGTAACCTACGAGCTGATGGATGACTGCCTGCTTTTCTGGGGACGGCCGCCGCAAGCATTCTTCAGTGATGAGCAATGCCGGGAACTGGAAGATTTTTACCCAGGCAGCCCCGCAGAACATACCGCAAGCGGGATTGAACAGTGGTTCCGTCGGGCGCAAGAACTGCCCCGTTGGCGGGAACTTCATCGCCTTTCGGGCGGTGATCTGAAGGTCGCCCGGCGGCTCTACGAGGGCCGCGCGAAGTCACCGGCGCCCCCGTCTTTCCTGGTCGACGGGCTGATCCCGCGGGGCTATGTCACCATCCTGGTCGGCGGCCGCAAGACGGGCAAGAGCACGCTGACAACGGAGCTGGCCGCGGTGGCTGGCGCCGGCGGTGGCGAGTGGTGCGGCTTTAAGGTGCTGCCCGAGGCGTGCGAGGGCCTGTCGCTCCTCCTGGCCGGCGAGGACGGCGACGACATGATCGCGGCCCGCCTGGAGGCGATGGACCCCGACGAACAGGCGTTTCGCCTGATGCCGCACGCGCAGGAAGGCCGCCCGCTGGCGGACGTGCTGGCCGAGTACGAGCAGGCGGAGGTAAGCCTCCTCGTTGTCGACCCTGCCCGGAAGTTCCTGAAGGGCAACGAGGACGAAAGCGAGCACGTCAACGACCTGATGACGAGGCTTGAAGACTTCGCCCGGCGGAAGCGGTGCGCGGTGATCCTGGTCCACCACATCCGCAAGGACGCGCAACCGCGGTCGCTCAACGAAATCCCGCTCGCTGCCCGTGGCTCCAGTGTGTTCCTTGACCGGCCGCGCGTGATCCTCGGGCTGGTGCGGTCGGGCGACGAGACCATTCTCGGCATCCCGGCGCCGCAGGGAACGCCGCTTACGAACCTGCCCACGAGCATGATGTACCTCGGGCAGAGGCGCTTGCGACGCGACCCCAACACCTTCCGCCACATCTCGCCCGACGCTGCGGTCAAGCGGGCCGGCGCGACAGCGGAACCCGAGGCGGTGGAGGCGGTGCTCCGGGCGGTGGCGAGGCTCACCAGCGAAGGCGCCAAGGTCACGCGCACCGGGCAGGCGGGCATCTTCGAGCTTCGGCCCGACGAGCTGGCGGGGCTCCCTCGGGCCAAGGTGCGGGCGGCGGTCGACATGCTGGTGAACGAGGGCCGCCTCCTGGTCGGCGAAGGCAACACGCTATCGCAGATGCGTGATAACGCGGTCGCTTTCCTGGACTGATACGGCGTTGCCGCCGTTGCCGGCCACGGCCCCGGCAACGCGGCGACGGTCGGCAACGGCGGCGACGAAACAGCTAAGTGTTTGATTTTGCACGGTTTTGCGGCTTGGCAACGGAAACGGGCCCCTGCCCGTAAGTGGTTGATTTTCCTCAGTTTTCCGTTGCCGGCCGTACTAAGAGAGAGAGTGCCTTTGAGGGCACCCTCTCACTTTAGGCCCGGGCATGGCCGCGGCGACGATTTCAGCGGCGGGCCCGGAACGGCATAGACGAACGAGCGAGGACAGGACCATGAAACAGACGACCAGGAAGTTCGGCGGGCTGGTGTATGTGTCGGAGGGCGAGCACCCGCTCACGGCCGCCGCGAGGCATCGGCGTCAAACGGGCTGGAAGGGTGCCTGCATCATCGTCCGGCGAAAGGCGCCGGCGGGGATCATGCACCGTGACCCCGGGCACGCGACGTCGGCGGCCGCAACGGCATAACATCGCCCGCGGCGATACTCTGTTTCGGCCGGTTCGCTGTTGCGGGCCGGCCGTTTTTCTTGCGGCTCCGGGTTAGTGCTTCGGCGCATCGGGGCGATGCATCCGACGACGACGACCGGGCAGATCAAAGAAGGCGCAGGCAATGAACGAACGTGACCGGGTAAATCCGTATCTTGACCATTTGGTTAGGTTTCGGCGGGTGCCCAGCACGACCGTGATGGGGCCCGCCACCGCCCGCCCGGGATCCAGGGAAGGACGGCAAGGGCGTCCGGGCCGTGTCGTCGTCGTCGTCGTCGTCGTCGTCGTCGTCGGGCCCCGTGCGGCCCGCCACCGCCCCGGGACCGCCGTAGGGGCGCCTGGGGCGCCGGGACCGCCGCAGGGGCGCCGGGGGCGACACCAACACCGGGCGGCCCCCACCGACCACCTATGCGGCCGGCGGCGGCGCCAGCTTGGCGAGGACACGCTGTAGCGTCACGGCCTGCCACAGACCGCGGCCCGACGGCGTAGGCACGCCCTCGGCGTTCAGGCGATCGGCGAGACGTCGAAGGGACGCGCCGGGCTCCTCGGCCTGCAACCGCTCGATCACCGGCGCAAGGTCTTCTGCCCGGCGGACGGCGCCGCCCTTGCGCGCTTCCCGGGCTGCATCTCGACCACGGGCCGCCGCCTCGGCGTCGGGACCGGGGCCGCCGCCGATGCGCTTCCCGCGCGCCTTCGCCACCGCAAGGGCCGCCTTGGTCCGGGCGCTGATGGCCTCGCGTTCCTGCTGCGCGACCAGGGCCATGATCCCGACCGTCAGGTTGTTCGCGTCGGGCATGTCGACCGCGACGAACTGCACCCCCGCATCCCGCAGGGCCAACAGGAAGGACGCATTGCGGCTCAGGCGATCCAGCTTGGCAATGACCAGCGTCGCACGGTAGGCCCGGCAGAGGCGCATGGCCTCTTCGAGCTGCGGCCGGGCGTTGACCTTGCCGCTTTCTACCTCGGTGAACTCCGCCAGCGGCGGGAACCCGCCCCGCGACGACGTGAAGGCGCGCACGGCATCCCGCTGGGCTTCGAGCCCGAGGCCGCTGCGCCCCTGCCCGGCCGTGCTGACGCGGTAGTAGGCGACGAACCGGGGGCGGTCGGCGGCGGCGGTGGGCAGGTTCGACACCATGATGATGCTCCGTTACATGTCGTCCAACGTTCGTTGCACCATATGTAACACCCTCGCGCCCGCCATAGCAAGGCTCAAGGACGGGGACGACAACGGCGGGATTTTGCGTCTTCCGCCTGCATTGAAGTGAAACGGGACACGAAACGGGATGAAAAGGCGGAGCTATTGAAACTACGACAGTATTTTGTCTCGTTTAATGTTTCTTCTGCGCCTAGCAAATAATGGCATTGACGATCTTTTGTTTTAGGCTTCTTCTTGTGGCGTGAGCACATCAACCAAAGGAGACATGCCATGTACCTTTCTATCGTCCCCGGCGCCCGCACGGGCTACGCCGTGGGAACCTCCGAAGCCGCCCTGCACGGGGAATACTGCCCGCCGCCCCAGACCGGCGCCGCCTACTGGATCAGGTGCGAGGCGGTGGCGCGGTGGCTGGATCGCGTGGCGCCGGCCCCCGCTGCTGTGACCGCCGTCGCCCTCGGGCCCTGCCTCGATGACGCGGCCGCCGCCCTGGTCGCCGAAGTCGTCGAAGAGTGGTGCGACGAGAACGGCGTGCCGCTGGTGCGCGGGTGCTTCGAGGCTGCCGACGGCGAGGCGGTGGCGCCGGGCGACGCGGCCTTGCGCGGCCTGCACCGGGCGCAGGAACGCGCCGCCACCGCCGCGGCCGCCTTCCATCCTGCCGCCCTTCTGGCCGTGGCCTCGGCGGTGCAGGGCGCGGCCCGCCGGCCGGGCGTCGGTGCCTGACAACGAGGTGCCGGGGCCGGTGCTCCGGCGCCGGCCTCGCATCGGCGTACCCGATGGAAACCACGGGAGGAACCACGCTTCACAAAGTTCAATTGTAGGTGCATGGTGGATGGCGGGAGTGGCTGTACTCGGGGATTAGCCACTCCCACCGAGGGGCGCGGCCTTGGGGGGTCTTTAAGGGCGCGTCCCTCCTCACACTAACCCGTGTTTGTAGAAATGAAAACCGCCGCCGCGACGGACACGCCGCTGCGCCGCCGGCCGCGCACGGCGTTGCGGGCGCCTCGGGGCCGCGGTAGGGTGCCGCCGCCCCCACCTCGCGCGATCCCGACGACAGATGCAGCCCGATCCCGACCGCCTCCGTGACGAACTTGTCGACGTGCTGGGCGACCTATGCGACCGCCTGCCAGATGAGACAGCTCGATCCGCCGTGGCGGCGGTGGCGTCGCTGGTGCCATACCTGCCCGGGCCCCTGCTGGCCTCGCTGATGGATCAGGTAGCGAGCTGGCGCGCAGGCGACCCGGCGCCCGCCGTCGCCGACCGGATCGCGCTGCTGTGCCGGCCCGTGGCCGGTAGGGGGTAGGCCACCCCTGGGGTACCCGTCCCCGCGATTGCGTACAAATGCGTAAACCCGCTCGACAAAATTTGCGGTCGCCAAAACCAAATCCGCTAATTTCCGCTGAACAGCATGTGCCGGGCGCGCTACCCTGTTGCTCCGACGGCGCCGCGGTGGCTCGCGGCCAAAGCAGGGAAACGCACCCCATGTTCTACCTAATCAAGAAGCTCTATGAGCTGTTTTCCCTGCTGTTCTTGATCGGCTGGATCCTCTACCTGATCCTCTCGTGACACAGCCGCCCGCCACTTGCGCGCCCGTCCCACCGCGTCGGGGCGGCGCGGCGGCGCCGTCACAGCACTGGTCACCTGGGCAGACGCACCCGCCGGACCAGCCTACGCGCTAACCCCCGGATCTGTGCCCACGCTGTGCCCACGCGGGCAGGTTCACCGGCCGGGCCCGAGATCGGCGCGGCGGCGCCAAGCCGCTAACCACCTGAAAAAGCGCACAAAAAAAAGACCCCCAGGTCGAACCTGGGGGCAAGTAGAACAGGGAGGCTTCACGTCTGGGAGACGTAGGATCCGAGGACCCTTGCATCGGGCTCTCGCCCGATCGGAGTTGGTGGTCGTGGACCACCGAAACTCGGGGCCGGTGTCTGCGGCGATGTGCGTCGCAACAACCGACGACCGGAGATATAGGCGATGCCATCGCCGGCCGGTACCCGAAAATCCGGGGGTCACCCATGCCTCGCGTGCATGCCTCCGGCGCGGTTTTCCAGGCGTTGCCCAAACTTGAGGCAAGAACCCCATGCGCAGGGGTCATGGCTCGTTCCGGCGGCACTTTTTTGTGCAGTGCCGAAGCAGCAGCGTCCGGCTACGCTCTTCGGCGTAGAGGCTGCGGGCGAGACTTGCGCGCGATCCGCGTGCCGCACCGACGGCTGCCGCCGGTGGATCGCCGCCACGGGATTGACAGTCTCAGCGGGCGTCCCCAGGGCGCAGCGGCAGCTCGGCCAGGGTATCGCCGGTGGTCGGATCGACCACCCGCAGCAGCCGATGGCCGCCGCCGCCGACGGCGATGCGCAGGTCGCGGCTGGCCGGCACCCCGGCGGCATCACGCGGCCCGAGCATGCGGAAGATCTGGTCGGGCGTCCCGAGCACCGTCAGGGCCGCCGTCGCCGCCCGCGCCGCCACGGCCGCATAGCGCAGGTCGGTGGACGGGCCAGAGGCGGCGATGACGTGGCGGAAGCGGCCGCCGTAGCGTTGCAGGCGCAGGAAGGTCATGGCCCAGGCCGGCACGAAGGCGCGCGGGTCGTAGGGCACCGCCCGCTCGCCGAGCAACACGGAGAGGCCGCCGGCCGGCGCCGCCGGGTCGGGCGGATCGGCCCGCTGCACCATGCCGAGGTCGCCGCCGGCGATGCCCTCCGCCGGCCGGTCGAGCAGCGCCATGACCGGCGCCCCTTCGCCCGGCGCCGCACCCGCCAGCAGGGCGTTCACCCGTTCCGCGTCGAGGCCCGCCGGCAACGCCACCACGTCGACACCGGGCAGGAATCCGGCGCGGCGTGCCTCGGCGACGGCGGCGTCGACGGGATGGTTCGTGGTCACGATGCGCAGGGTGAGGACGTCGGGCATGGGTCGGCGGAAGGTCCCGTGGTGGCAGAAACGGCGGCAGCCATTCTCTATGACGATCGTTATATTGTGCGCCGGACGGTGGCGCGCCAACCCACGTACGAAAGGCTTGGTCACGCTACGAACTGTGACGAGCTGTGACACGTTGGTGGCAGCCGGAACCCGGTAGGCAGATCGGAACGTTCACCCTCCAGTCGGCGTCGCATGCGCCAGACAACCGTTCACCCCTGAAGCACGGAAACGCCATGACCCCTCGCTACGCCCCGGACCTGGCGGTCGATACGGATGCCGCCGCCGCCGTCCTCGCCGAACTCGGCAACGGGACGCGCCTCACCATCTTCCGCCTGCTCGTCAACGCCGGGCCGGAAGGCTTGTCGGTCGGCGACATCCAGGGACGGCTCGGCATTCCCTGGTCGACGCTGTCGCACCACATCTCCCGCCTGGTGCGCGTCGGGCTGGTGGAACAGATCCGCGACGGCCGCACGCTGCTGTGCCGCCCGCGCCACGCCACGCTCAACACCGTGCTCGGCTGGCTGACGGAAGAGTGCAACCTGCCCTTCGTCGCCCAGACCCGCAACGGCATGCACGCCTACGGCGCCGCCGAGTGACGCCGCCGGTCGGACGGTCCCGCCCGGCCGCCGCGTCCCTTCCCCCGGGACGCCGGCGCCGGGGACCGTCGCCGCTGGCCGCGCTTGCCGGAGCCCCGCCCGGCACGCCATGATGCGCGGACCGCCGCCCCCGCCGCGAGTCCGCCGCCATGCCCCCATCCTCCCCCCATCGCACCGCCGTCGCCGGATTGATCCCGGCGGCCGGGCGGTCGTCGCGCATGGGCCGTGACAAGCTGACGACAGAGGTCGCCGGCCGCGCCATGCTGCGTACGGTGGCGGAGGCGCTGCTGGCCGGCGGCTGTGACCCGCTGGTGATCGTCTGCCGCGGCCCAACCGATGCCCGCCGCGCCGCCCTCGCCGGCCTGCCCGTCGCACTGGTCGACGCCCCGCGGCCCGAGGACGGCATGGGCGCCAGCCTCGCCGCCGGTGCCGCCGCCCTCCCGGCGGATGCGGTCGGCGTCGCCGTCTGCCCCGGCGACATGCCGCTGCTGACCGCCGACGACGTCGCCCGCCTGCTCGCGGCCTTCGACGGCACGGGCGTCGCCGCCGCCGCCCACGACGGCTGCCGCGGCCACCCCGTGGTGTTCCCGGCCCGCCTGATCCCGGCGCTGCGCGGCCTCACCGGCGACCAGGGCGCGCGGCCCGTGCTGGCGGCCGAGCCGGTGACGCTGGTGGCGGTCGGCCGCGGCTGTCTGGTGGACGTCGACACCCCCGCCGACCTCGCCGCCCTGCCCGGACGCGAAGGCTGACCTTTCCCCGGCGCCCCTGCGCGCCATATACTAGGGACCAAAGACCGATAATCCCCCCGAGGAGGACACCCATGGACGATCGCACGCGCACCGAGATCGAGGCCGCCGCCTTCCGCGGCCTGGTGGCCCATCTGCAGAAGCGCACCGACGTTCAGAACATCGACCTGATGAACCTGGCCGGCTTCTGCCGCAACTGCCTCGCCAAGTGGTACCGCGCCGCCGCCGAGGCGCGCGGGGTCGAGATGTCCTACGACGACGCCCGCGAAGTGGTCTACGGCATGCCCTACGACACCTGGAAGGACCAGCACCAGCACCCCGCCTCCGACGAGCAGAAGCGCATGTTCGAGGAGACCAAGCCGCTGCACGCCGACATCAGCGGCCACGTCTGAGTCCCCCGTTTCCCTTTGCCGCCGCTGGAGTTTTCCCGGCCATGCTGATCGATCCCTTCGGCCGTCATGTCACCTACCTCCGGGTCTCGGTCACCGACCGCTGCGACCTGCGCTGCACCTATTGCATGGCGGAGGACATGACGTTCCTGCCCAAGCGCGACCTGCTGACGCTGGAGGAACTGGACCGCATCTGCTCGGCCTTCGTCGAGCGCGGCGTGAAGAAGCTGCGCATCACCGGCGGCGAGCCGCTGGTGCGGCGCAACGTCATGCAGCTGTTCCGCGCCCTCGGCCGCCACCTGCAGAGCGGCGCGCTGGACGAGCTGACGCTGACCACCAACGCCAACCGCCTCGCCCTCTTCGCCGACGAGCTGGCCGACATCGGCGTGAAGCGGGTCAACGTGTCGCTCGACAGCCTGAAGCCCGACCGTTTCCGCACCATCACCCGCACCGGCGACCTGGACAAGGTGATGGAGGGCATCATGGCCGCCAAGAAGGCGGGCATCCACGTCAAGATCAACGCCGTCGCCCTCGCCGGCCAGAACGAGGACGAACTGCACGAGATCGTGGAATGGGCCCACGGCGAGGGCTTCGACGTCACCTTCATCGAGACCATGCCCATGGGCGAGGTGGAGGAAGACCGCACCGACCGCTACCTGCCCCTCTCGGTCCTGCGCGAGCGGCTGGAGGAGCGCTGGACGCTCACCGACATCCCGCTCACCACCGGCGGCCCGGCGCGCTACGTGCGGTCGGCGGAGACGGGCGGGCGCATCGGCTTCATCACGCCGCTCACCCACAACTTCTGCGAAGGCTGCAACCGGGTGCGGCTGACCTGCACCGGCACCCTGTATATGTGCCTCGGGCAGGAGGACGCCGCCGACCTGCGGGCCGTCATGCGGTCGACGGACTCCAACGAGGCGCTGCACGCCGCCCTGGACGAGGCCATCGCCCGCAAGCCCAAGGGCCACGACTTCATCATCGACCGCGGCGCGCCGCGCTTCGCCGTGCCGCGCCACATGAGCGTCACCGGCGGCTGACAGCGGTTTGGCGGAAAAGCGTCGAACATCGGCGCTTCGCCACCTGCCGGCCCGGCGGCGCCTCGGGCATCCTGCTCCACAGGTTCACCCCTGAGCAGGAGCCAGGACCCATGCCGAGCGCCGTCACCGAAATCCCGCCCGCCCCCGCCGCCGAAGCCGCCGCCCATTTCGCCGCCAAGTTGGGCTTCGAAACCGACTGCTGGGACGTCCACGCCAGCCTGAGCGCGGGCAAGGCCGACTTCGTGCTGCTCGACGTGCGCAGCCCGGCGCTCTACGCCGAGGGCCACGTGCCGGGCGCGATCAACCTGCCCCACGGCAAGATCGTCGCGTCGAAGATGGCGGAATGGCCGGAGGACACGGTCTTCGTCGTCTACTGCGCCGGACCGCACTGCAACGGCGCCGACCGCGGCACGCTGCGCCTCGCGCGGCTCGGGCGGCCGGTGAAGCTGATGATCGGCGGCATCACCGGCTGGCTGGACGAGGGCTTTGCCCTGAAGCCGGGCGATCAGCCCTGACCAGCTGGCGACGGCTCGTCGCCAGCTGGACGGCGCAAGTGCGCCGCGCGGCTCCTGCCGCGGGAGCCAAGCGGCCACAGGCCGCGCCCGGCGCTTGAGGGCCAGCCGTGATCGGTCACGATCACGGCTGCATGTGATGAGTCTTGAACCGCCGCCGGTAGTCCAGCGGCGTCACGCCGAGCCGCTTGCGGAAGTGCTGGCGCAGCGCCGCCGCCGTCGGGAAGCCGGCGGCGGCGGCGACGTCTTCCACCGACAGCGCCGTCGCCTCCAGCAGCTCGCGCGCCCGCGCCACCCGCTCGCCCGCCAGCCAGTCGGCGGGCGAGGTGCCGGTGGCCTCGCGGAAGCGGCGCAGGAAGGTGCGCTCGCTCATGGCGGCCAGCCGCGCCATGGCGGCGACGGAATGCTCCGCCGCCAGGTCGCGGCGCAGGGTCTCGAACAGGGCGGCGAAGCGGCTGTCGGCGCGGTCGGGCAGCGGGCGGTCGATGAACTGCGCCTGGCCGCCGTCGCGGTGGGGCGGGATGACCAGCCGGCGGGCCACGGCGTTGGCGACGCGCGGGCCGAAGTCGCGCCGCACCAGATGCAACGCCAGATCGAGCCCCGCCGCGCTGCCGGCCGAGGTCAGCACCTGCCCGCCGTCGACGTAGAGCACGTCCGGATCCACCTGGATGCGCGGGAAGCGGGCCTGCAGGCGGTCGGTGTAGCGCCAGTGGGTGGTCGCCCGCCGGCCGTCGAGCAACCCCGCCGCCGCCAGCACGAAGACGCCCGAGCAGATGGACAGGAGCCGTGCGCCGCGCCCGTATGCGGTGCGCAGGGCGTCGAGCAGGTCGGCGGGCGGCGTTTCGTCGGGATCGCGCCAGCCGGGGACGACGATGGTGCCCGCCTCCGCCAGGTCGGCGAGGCCGCCGTCGGCCTCCACTCTGATGCCGCCCATGGCGCGATAGGGGCCGGGGCCGACGCCGCAGACCTGGAACGTATACCAGTCGTCGCCGAATTCCGGACGCGGCAGGCCGAAGACTTCCACCGCGATGCCGAACTCGAAGGTGCAGAGCCCGTCGTAGGCGAGCACCGCCACCCGGCGGTTCGGCATGGCTGCCGCCGCGGCTGTCCGGTCGAGGGGCTGGACGAGCGTCATGGGGTGTCGTGCCTCTGGCGGGCGGTCTCGGTCCCGGCAGCTTACGGGGCCGGATCGGCGTCGGCAACGGGGGCGGCGAAGCTGCCGCGGGTCTCGCCGTAGGCCTTGGCGATCTCGGCCCCGAACAGGAAGATCTGCGACGAGAAGTAGACCCAGATCAGCACCACCACCAGCGCGCTGCCGGCCCCGAAGGTGGTGCCGATGTCGCGGCTGCCGATGTAGAGCCCGATGAGGCCCTTGCCGATGGAGAACAGCAGTGCCGTCGTCACCGCCCCCACCAGCACCTCGCGCCAAGCCACCGTGCGGTCGGGCAGCACGCGGTAGGTGACGGCGAACATGGCGGTGATGACGAGGTAGGAGACGGCGAGGTTTACCGCCTGCGCCACCACGGCGAAGCCGCCCGGCCCCTGGATCTTCGCCGCCACCGCCGCCAGCGCCATGCTGACCACCAGCGACACCAGCAGCAGGAACCCCAGCACGACGATGAGCGACAGACTGAGGAGGCGGATGCGCACCAGGTCCCACACCATCCAGCGCGGCGACGGCTTGGCCTTCCAGATTAGGTTCAGGCTGTCCTGCAATTCGGCGAAGACGGTGGTCGCCGCGATCACCAGCACGACGATGCTGGCGAGGGTCGCCAGGGTGCCGCTGCCGCCGGCGTAGGCCTGTTCCAGCATGCCGGCGGCGGCCTGGGCGCCGGTGTCGCCGACCACCTGCCGCACGGCGTCGATGACGCCGCCGCGCGCGGTTTCTTCCCGCAGGAACAGGCTGGCGACGGTGACCACCAGGAACAGCACCGGCGCCAAGGAGAAGGTGGTGTAGAAGGCGATGGCCGCGCCCTTGGACATGGCGCGGTCCTCGATGAACGCCGCCACCGCCCGCTTCACGATGCGAAGGACCGTGCCGCCGATCATGCGCCCTCCCCTGCCGGTGCCTCGGGCAGGAAACGCGCGACCGGCGGGCGCGGTGCCTCAGCCGCGGCCGATGTAGGGCATCTTGGTCGCCATGATGGTCATGAACTGGATGTTGGCCGACAGCGGCAGGCTCGCCATGTGGACGACGGCGCGCGCCACCTCGGCCACGTCCATGCGCGGCTCCACCATGGTCTCGCCGGTGGCCTGGAGGATGCCGGCGGCCATGCGGTCGGTCATTTCCGTCGCCGCATTGCCGATGTCGATCTGGCCGCAGGCGATGTCGAAGGCGCGGCCGTCGAGCGACAGCGAGCGGGTCAGGCCGGTGATGGCGTGCTTGGTGGCCGTATAGGGCGCCGAGAACGGCCGCGGCACGTGGGCGGAGATGGAGCCGTTGTTGATGATGCGGCCGCCCTGCGGATCCTGCCGCCGCATGATGCCGAAGGCGGCGCGCGCGCACAGGAAGGCGCCGGTCAGGTTGACGTTCACGACGGCCAGCCAGTCCTCCACCGACAGCTCGTCCACCGGCACCGGGGGCGCGCCGCGGCCGGCGTTGTTGAACAGCACGTCGAGGCGGCCGAACTCGGCGACGGTGCGCTCGAACACTTGGTCGACGGCGGCGGCGTCGGAGACGTCGGCCGGCAGCACCAGCGTGCGGGCCGATCCGGCCTGGGCGGCGGTCTCGCGCAGGGGCTCCTCGCGCCGGCCGACCAGCGCCACGGCATAGCCCGCCTCCGCCAGCGCCAGCGCCGCCGCCCGCCCGATCCCGGTCCCCGCCCCCGTCACCAGCGCCACCTTCGCCATGCCCCGTCTCCTCGTGTCGGTTCGTTTGTGAAGACACGATTGTGGAGCGGCGCGGTCGGGCTTTCAACCGCGGCGACGCGGGGGTCACTCGGCGCCCAGCTTCTCCCGCACCGGGGCGCAGGGGTCTTCGCCCTCTCGGTCCTCGGTGAAGAAGGGCGACAGCGGCATCATGAGCAACTTCTTCAACGCCTGGCCCACCAGTTCCGTCTCGTCGACGCCGATGTCGCCGCCGACGGTGCCCTGCACGGTCAGGACGGTCGGCGCGTTGAACAGGCTGAAGTCGTGCGGCCGTACCCGCAGTCGCACCTGCAACGCACCCGTCTCCAGGTCGAGCGTGCCGTCGCCCAGCACCGTGTCCTGCGCCGCCTCCAACAGCATGGGGTCGCCGTGGACGACGCCGTCCTTCACCTGCAACGGCAGGATCATGCAATGGATGGGCGAGTCCGGGTCGGTGCTGAACAGCGAGGCGACCACCTCCGTCACGTCCAGGCCGATGCCCTCGATGAGCACATTGCCGATGCCGCCGCGGCCCATGTAGAGCAGCGCCTCGCCGTCCAGCGACGAGGCGATGGCGTGGGCCGAGCCGCCGCGCCCGCGCAGGTCGATCCGGCCCTGGACGGTGCCCCAGGTCGCCATTTGCGGATCAAGGTCGCCGACCAGGGGCTTCAGCTCCACGTCGCGCAGCCGCAGCGCCGCCGCCAGCGCCGGCGTCTTTTCCCCGGCGTCCACGGTCACCGTGCCGCCGACCGAACCGCCGGCGAGGCCGAGGGAGACGGGGTCGAGGCGCAGGCGACCGCGCTCCAGCACCGCGTGGCCCTTCACGTTCTGCAGGATCCGCCCGCCGCCGCGGATCTCCTGCGCATCGAAGCGCACATCGCCGGCCACCGAGCGCAGGCCCTCCAGGTCGAAGGGGTCGTCGGGCAGCAGCGCCCCCGGCGGCGCATCGGGCGCCGCCCGCTCGCCGGTCGCCGCGCCGCGCACCTCGTCGCCGCCGACGAGGCCCGCCAGGTCGGCGAAGTCGAGGCGCCTGGACGCCACGTCCGCCTGCACCACCGGTACCTCGCCCCCGGTCTCCACCGACACCGTTCCGCGCAAGTCGCTGGCGCCCAGGCTGCCGGCGAAATCGGCCAGCCGCCACAGCGTCCCCTCCGACGTCAGCCGGCCCTGCACCGCGTATTGCGGCGTCGCCGGCAGCGGCAGGCCGAGGATCTGCGTCAACTGGTCGAGGCTCGGCCCCGTCAGGTCGATGGCGGTATCGAAGCCGGTGAAGGCGAGCGGCTCCGCCACCGTGCCCTCGATGCGGGCGGCGGTTTCACCGGCGGTGACGGACAGGGCGACCGGATAAGGCTCCGCCGCCTCCTGCAGCGCCGCGACGGACCCGAGCGTGCCCTCCATCGCATAGGCGGCGCCGCGCCATGATCCCTCCGCCGCGAGCGCCACGCCCTCGGCCGTACTCTCGGCCGTCAGGGTGGCGAAGACCGCCTCCAGCGGCTCCACGTCCGGCTCGCGGTAGACGATGCACATGTTCTCGAAGGTCAGGCGTTCGATGTCGGGCACCTCGGTGCGGTCCTGCGGCGTCGCCGCCTCCACTGCCGCCGCGCCGGCCCCTTCGGCGGGCGAGAAGTCCCAGTTGGCGCGGCCTTCGGCGTCCTTCTCCAGGGTGACGACGCCGTCGGCGAGGTGCAGCCCGAGGATGCGGATGCGCCCGCCGAGCAGCGCCCGCAGGTCCATCTGGAAGGCCAACCGGCCGATCTCCGCCATGTGCGGCTGCGACGCACCTCCCGGGTTGGCGAAGCGCACGTCGTGGGCGACCAGCGCCGGCGTCGGGGTGAGCAGGTCGAGGTCGAGGTCGCCCCCGATGGTCAGCGGCCGCCCGACCATGCCGGAAGCGCGCTCCGCCAGCGGATCGCGGAAGCGGTTCCAGTCCATCACCGCGACCGCCGCCACCGCCAGGGCCGCCAGCCCCAGCAGCGCCGCGAGAAGGGTCGCCGCGATGGCGACGAGGGCGCGGAGACTGCGGATCATCATGCTGCTGAAACGCGCCACGCCCCGCCGCGATGCGCCGCTCGGTCGGCGGTCGGCGCTACAGGCTCGCCATGGCCTCCGCCGCGATGGTGAAGGACCGCAGCCGCGCGGCGTGGTCGAAGATCTGCGCCGTCACCATGATCTCGTCGGGCGCCGCCTCTTCCACGAAGGCGGCGAGGCCCCGGCGCACCGTCTCCGGCCCGCCCACCACCGAGCGGCGCAGGGCATGGTCGATGCCGGCCCGTTCCTCGGGCGCGCAGACCGACGCGATGTCGTCCACCGGCGGCGGCACCTGGTCGGGTCGGCCGCGCCGCAGGGCGAGGAACTGCTGTTGCAGCGAGGTGAACAGCCGCCGCGCATCGTCGTCACCGTCGGCGGCGAAGACGTTGAGGCCGAGCATGACGTGCGGCTGCGCGAGTTGGCGCGACGGCCGGAACTCGCTGCGGTAGAGCCGCACCGCATCCATCATGGCGCCGGGCGCGAAGTGCGACGCAAAGGCGAAGGGCAGCCCCAGCATGGCCGCCAACTGGGCGCTGAACAGGCTGGAGCCGAGCAGCCAGATGGGCACCCGCAACCCCTCCCCCGGCACCGCCCGCACCGTGCGGCCGAAGCCGCCCGGCTCGCCCGGCTCGAAATAGGCCTGCAACTCCTGCACATCCTGCGGGAAGCGGTTGCCGGTGTCGCCCATGTCCCGGCGCAGCGCCGCCGCCGTGCGCTGGTCCGTCCCCGGCGCCCGCCCGAGGCCGAGGTCGATGCGGCCGGGATAGAGGCTTTCGAGCGTGCCGAACTGCTCGGCGATCACCAGCGGCGCGTGATTGGGCAGCATGACGCCGCCCGACCCGACGCGGATGGTGGAGGTGCCGCCGGCGATGTGGCCGATGAGCACCGCCGTCGCCGCGCTCGCCACCCCCGGCATGGCGTGGTGCTCGGCCAGCCAGAAGCGCCGGTAGCCCAGCGCCTCGGCGTGGCGGGCGAGATCGAGCGCATTGCGGAAGGCCTGCGCCGCATCGCCGCCGCGGACGATGGGCGCGAGGTCCAGGACCGACAGCGGCACGCTCATCGGCGCGCCCGCTCGAACTGCTCCCGTCCGGCCTTGTCGAGGGCCGCGATCTCCTCCTCGTCCAGCATGATGGCCGCCGCCGCCACGTTCTCCTCCAGGTGCTTGAGGCTGGACGTGCCGGGGATGGGCAGCGTCATCGGGCTCGCCGCCAGCAGCCAGGCGAGTGCGATCTGGCCCGGCGTCGCCTCGTGGCGACGGGCGATGTCGTCGAGCAGCGAGCCGGGCTTGGCGAGGTCGCCGGCGGCCAGCGGGTACCACGGGATGAAGACGATGCCCTCGCGCTCGCAGTAGCGCAGCACCTCCTCGCTGGTGCGGTCGACCAGGTTGAAGCGGTTCTGCACGGTGGCGACCGGGAAATACTCCTGCGCCGCCTCGATGTCCTCGACGCTCACCTCGCTCAGGCCGACGTGCGTCATCACCTCGTCGTCGTAGAGGCGGCGGATGGCGTCGAACTGCTCGTCGCGCGGCACCCGCGGGTCGATGCGGTGCAGCTGCCACAGATCCAGCGTGTCGACGCCGAGGGTGCGGCAGCTCTTCAGCGCCTGCTGGATGAGGTATTCCGGCCGGCCGAGCGGGATCCACTCGTCGGGGCCGGTGCGCACCAGGCCGCCCTTGGTGGCGATCACCAGGTCGTCGTAGGGGTGCAGCGCCTCGGCGATCAGTTCCTCCGACACGTCGGGACCGTAGCTGTCGGCGGTGTCGATGAAGGTGACGCCGAGGTCCGGCAGGCGGCGCAGCAGCCCGAGAGCGCTTTCCACGTCGTCGGGATAGTCCCAGATGCCCGGGCCGGTCAGGCGCATGGCGCCGAACCCGAGGCGCGACACCTCCAGGGCGTCGTCGAGATCGGCGCCGATCAGGATGGTACCGGCGGCGGCGGCGTCCAGCTCTTGCATGAGACTCTCCTTGGTGAGGTACGTCTTTCGCCGCGCTCGGTGCGGGCGGCCAGGGGTCGCGAGATGGGGGGCGCGATGCCGCGCCGCAACCGTCACCCCGCCGCCGCGGCCGCGGCAGCCGCCGTCAGCGCCCGGCCGAGGTCGCGGATGAGGTCGTCGGCGGTCTCCAGGCCGATGGACAGGCGGATCACCTCCGGCCCCGCGCCGGCGGCCTTCTGCTGCTCCTCCGTCAACTGGCGGTGGGTGGTGGAGGCCGGGTGCAGGATCAGCGAGCGGGTGTCGCCGATGTTGGCGAGATGGCTGAACACCTGCACGTTCTCCACTACCTTGCGCCCGACCTCGTAGCCGCCCTTCACGCCGATGGTGAACACCGCGCCGCAGCCCTTGGGCAGGTACTTGTCGGCCAGCGCCTTGTAAGGCGACGTCGGCAGGCCGGCGTAGGACACCCAGCTCACCTGCGGATGATCGGCCAGGAAGGCGGCCAGCTTGCGGGCATTCTCCACGTGGCGGTCCATGCGGACGTGCAGCGTCTCGATGCCGGTGATGGTCAGGAAGGCGTTCTGCGGCGACAGGCTCGGGCCGAAGTCGCGCAGGGCGACGGCGCGGGCCTTGGTGGTGAAGGCGAAGTCGCCGAAGGTCTCGTAGAAGGTGAGGCCGTGATAGGCCGCCTCCGGCTGCGTCAGCGACGGGAACTTGTCGTTCTGCGCCCAGTCGAAGGTGCCCGATTCCACGATGCAGCCGCCGACGGCGTTGCCGTGGCCGCCGAGGAACTTGGTGGTGGAATGGACGACGATGTCCGCCCCCCACTCCATGGGCCGCAGCAGGTAGGGCGTCGCCATGGTGTTGTCGACGATGAGCGGCACGCCGGCTTCATGCGCGATGGCGGCCACCTTCTCGATGTCGACCACGATGCCGCCGGGATTGGCCAGCGCCTCGATGAAGATGGCCTTGCACTTGGGCGTCAGGGCCTTGCGGAAGGTCTCCGGGTCCGTCGGGTCGACGAAGTGGCAGGTCCAGCCGAGCTTCTTGAACGACAGGCCGAACTGGGTGATCGACCCGCCGTAGAGATTGCGCGAGGCGACGAACTCGTCGCCCGGCTCCAGCAGGGTGAAGAAGGTGAGGAACTGCGCCGCGTGGCCGGAGGCGCAGGCGACGGCGGCGCGGCCGCCTTCCAGGCTCGCCACCCGTTCCTCCAGCACGCTGACCGTCGGGTTGGTCAGGCGCGAGTAGATGTAGCCGAAGGTGTGCAGGTTGAACAGCGACGCCGCATGATCGGCATCGTCGAACACGTAGCTGGTGGTCTGGTAGATGGGCGTGGTGCGGGCGCCGGTGGTCGGGTCGGGCGCGGCGCCGGCGTGGATGGCGCGCGTTTCGAAGCCGTAGGACAGGTTCTTCTCCGGCCCCGTCTCGGACGCGCCTTCCTTGTTGGGCGCCTTGCGCGGCTTGGAGGAAATGATGCCCGAGTTCACCCCCGACCACGACAGTTCGCCGCCCAGGCGGCCGTATTCGATCTTCGGGCAGCGGTCCATGACGACGGTCAGCCCGGCCGCCTCGGCCTTGGCGGCGGCCTCGTCGTTGCGCACCGACAGCTGCATCCACACCACCTTGGCACCGATGGCGATGGCGTCGTCGACGACGGGCCCGACCTGGTCGGAACGCCGGAAGACGTCGACCATGTCCACCTTCTCGGGGATGGAGCGCAGGTCGGGGTAGACCGTCTCGCCCAGCAGTTCCTGTCCCGCCGCGCCGGGGTTCACGGGGATGACGCGATAGCCCTTCTCCTGCAGGTACTTCATGACGAAGAAGCTCGGCCGGTTCCAGTTGGTGGACGCGCCGACCAGGGCGATGGTCTTGGTCTCGCGCAGGATGCGGGAGAGCAGGATGTCGGGGTAGGAGATGGGGGCGTTCATGGACGTCGGGACCTTTTCCTTCTTGCGGGCCGTGTCACTGTATCGGACGCGAAACGGCAGGCAAAGGGACGCTGCACCCGCGCCGATCGGGCCGACGCCCTCCGTCAGCCGCCGGCGGCGCCGACGCCCGCTCCGCCCCCGGCGGTGGCGACGACGACGATCAGCACCGGCACGATGGTGATGCCCACCAGCACGAGGCCGGCGGCGCGGTGCGCCAGGTTGACGGTCCAGCCCATGGAGGGACGGCGCTTGCGCACGAACAGGCGCGGGTCGCGCTTGCAGAAATAGAGGCCGATACGGCCGTGGCCCCAATGGGCATCGTCCTGCCACAGGGCATCCAGGTCGTGTTGCGAAAGGGACATGGAAGACGGGCTCCGCGGTGGTTTCGGGGGCGGCTTCTATCCGGGTGGGCGGCGGTGCGGAAGGGCCGTTTCCACCCCTGCCGCGCAGACCGCCGGGACGCCGGCGCGGTTCCGGCTCAGGCCGGCTTGCAGGCCAGGTCGTAGAGCGCCGCCGGGGCGTCGGAGCCCCACTGCAGCCCCGCCGGCAGCTGGTCGGCCGACAGGTCGGCGTCGGCCGGCACCATGGCGTTGCGGCGGCCGGCGCAGTCGACCAGATGGCGGCCGACGATGGTGTCGGCCATGCGGTCGAGCAGCAGCACGTCCACCATCACCATGTCCGGATGCGCCGGGTTGCGCAGGATGCTGCCGCGGTCGAGCACCACCAGGCGGTCGGTCACCGGATGGATCGCCGACCACGGCTCGATCAGGTTGGAGAAGGTCAGCCGCTCGATCACCACCATCTGCGGCGGCAGCAGCTTCTCCGTGTTGGCGGCCCACTGGTAGCGCAGGTAGGCGGTGACGCCGACGATGGCCACCGCCGCCACAGCCATCACCAGGGTGCGCGGCGCCTTGCGGCCGGTCAGGCGGAAGGCGGCCATGAACACGCCGGCGGCGGCGAAGGCGGCACAGGCGGCGATGACGACGTCGAGCAGCATGGGTCGAGGATACTCCGGACGGAACGGGTTACACGAGAAGGTCTTGTAGACGGGTCGCCTGCTTGCCGTCCATGTATGTCGCCTGGGCGAGCAGCAGTTCGGCGCAGGCGAGCGCATCGGCGAGCGCATGGTGGCCGCGGTAGCGCGGCAGGCCGTAGCGGTCGCGGCAGGCCTGCAGCCGCATCTCGCCGCTCTTGACCTCGCGGCCGGTGCGGGCGGCGCGGCGGCGTTCCAGCGCCAGGGTGTCGACGTAGGGCACCCGCAGCGGCAGGCCGTAGACGCTGCGGCAGGCGGCGTCGAGGAAGCCCTGCTCCACCAGGGCGTGGTGGGCCACCGGGATGCGCCCGCGCAGCGCCGCCAGGAACTCCGGCAGCACGTCGCCGAGCGGCGGCGCGTCCTCCACGTGGCGGTCGAGGATGCCGTGCAGGACGGCGCTCTCGCCCGGCATGGGGCGGTCGACGCGCACCAGCGAGTACCCCGCCTGGGCGAGCCGCACGGCACCGCCCACGATGGGCACCCAGCCGATGCTGACGACGACGTCCTTGCGCGGGTCGAGGCCCGTGGTTTCCAGGTCGACGGCGAGGAACTCCACCTCGCGCCACGGCTTGTCGAGCGTGGCGTAGTCGGCGGCGTAATACTGGCGCAGCGGCCCGCCGCCGGCGCGGAAGGCCAGCCACCAGCGGAGCAGGTCCAGGCTGATGAGGTTGTGAATGGCGGAAAACGGCATGGTTCAGGCGCACTCCCCCCGGATCGCGTCCATGCCGGTCAGCCCATGCCGCCGCGGTAGGTGGACGCCGCCGCGCTTTGCATGTTCTTGACGACCGTGAAGGCGTCCTTCAGGTGGCTGCGCTCGAAGGACGACAGTTCCTCCGGCCGCAGGTAGTTGTCCGCCGACTGCCCGTCGCGGATGAGGCGCGCCTGATGGCGCAGCCGCACGAGGCCGAGGAATTCCAGCGCATCCATCAGATCGCGCGAGCCCTCGCGGCTGACCTTGGCGGTCTCGCAGGCGGCCTCCAGGCGGTCCTTGGTGTTGACCTGCGGCAGGCCGGCGTCGAGCGCGTAGATGCGCGCCAGGTCGACGATGGGCACGATGCCGGTGTGCTTGAGGTCGAGCGCGTGGTCGTGGTCGCCGCCGCTGATGAGCACGAGGTTGCGGAAGAACCCGAGCGGCGGCCGGTGGGTCAGCGCGTTGCCCGTCATGTGACCGAGGAACAGGCGGCTGCCCTGCGCCTTCTTCAGCACGTGGGCGTGCAGGTCGTCGAACAGGCCCATCTCGCCGGCGATGGGGCGCATGTCGAAGAACACGCTGGAGTACATGAGCGCCTTGGGCTGAGGCTCGTCGATCCAGCGGCCGAAGGTGGCCTTCCAGCCGGTCAGGCTCTGGCGCCACTTGGGGTTCATGGCCATGACGTCGCCCGGGCACAGGATGTACCCGGCGACGGCGAGGCCCTGGCAGACGAAGGTCGCCAGCTTCTCGAAATACTCGCCATGGCGGGCCGGGTCGTAGTCGTCGGACAGGACCATGCAGTTGTCCTGGTCGGAGCGCGCCGTCTGCTCGTTGCGCCCCTGGGACCCGACCGCCAGCCACAGATAGGGCACCGGCGGCGGGCCGAAGGCCTCTTCCGCCAGTTGCAGGATGCGGATGGTGGCGGCGTCGGCCAGCGACGAGATGGCGTGGCCGATGGCGTAGGAACTCGCCCCGCTCGCCACCAGGTCGTGGACGATGTCGGGGATGATTGTCAGGGCCTGGCCGATGCCCTCCGGGTCGTGGCGCTGGTAGATATCGCCGGCGACCAGGGCGGTGGAGCGGGCCTGGTTGCGCAACAGGTCGGTGACGGTGATGACGCCCGCCGGCTTGCCGTCGGCGCGGGTGATCGGCAGGTGGTGGATGGCGTGGCGCGACATCAGCAGCATGGCCTGGAACAGCCAGGCGGTGGCCGGCACGCTCAAGGGGTCGGCGGTCATGATGGCAGCCACCGGCTCCTGCGGCGAGCGGGCCGCAGCGACCACGCGGTTGCGCAGGTCGCGGTCGGTGACGATGCCGCACAGCTGGTCGCCGTCGAGCACCAGCAGGCACGACACGTTGGCCGCGGCCATGGTGGCCGCCGCCTGCTGGATGGTGGCGGCGCGGTCGATGACGATGGGCTCGCGCTTGACCAGTTCACCGACGCGCCGGGTGGTAAGGCCGCTGGCATCGGCGTCGGTGCCGGCGGTGACGCGGGCGCCGCGCAGGCGGTCGCCGCCGGTCGGCGAGAAGTGATAGGCGAAGGAGGCGTGCTCGTCGCGCAGGCGGTGGAACTCGGCCGCCGGCACCTGGTAGAGCAGCGCGTCCTCGATGGCGACGATGTGGTTGACGGCAAGGCCGCCGCGCAGCAGCGCCCGCAGGCCTGCCAGTTCGCCCTCGCCTGCCCGCGCCAGCAGGTTGCCGTCCGGGTCGCGGGTCTCGAGCGCGCCGGAGCGCACGATGCTGAGCGCGTCGACCCGCTCACCCGGCGTCATCAGCACGGTGTCGCGGCGCAGGTAGCGTACCGACACGAGCCGCGCCAGCGCCGTCACCTCGGTGTCGGGCAGCAGGTCGAAGGGGTGATGTCCGGCGATGAAGTCCCGGATGTCGGCAATTTCCGTTTCCATGATCTGATCCCTCCCCAGGGTGGTCACGGCCCGTCTTGCGGTGCGGGCTCTCGTTCTTCTGCAAACATCGGTGCCGCCGGCGGAAAGAAAAGGCGGCCCTCCCGTACGGGAGGACCGCCCTTCGATTACCGACCGGTCATGCGAACCGGATCAGTGGTGGGTGGCGGAACCCGCACCGCGCGGCGAGCGGATGAACTCCACCAGCTCCTGGATGCGCTCCGGCGGGGCGGCCGTCACGCGGCTGACCAGGAAGGCCACGGCGAAGTTGAGCAGCATGCCGACGAAACCGATGCCTTCCGGCGAGATGCCGAACAGCCAGTTGGCCGGAATGTTCTCCTGCACCGGGGTGATGAAGATGCCCTTGAACCACAGGATGTAGCCCATGGTGAACACCAGGCCGGACAGCATGCCGGCGATGGCGCCCTCGCGGTTCACCTTCTTCGAGAAGATGCCCATCATGATGGCGGGGAACAGCGAACTGGCCGCCAGACCGAAGGCGAAGGCCACCACCTGGGCCACGAAGCCCGGCGGGTTGTACCCGAGGTAGCCGGCGATGACGATGGCGACGGCCGCGGCGATGCGTCCCGCCATCAGTTCCTGCTTCTCGGAGATGCCCTTGGCGAAGGTGCTCTTCATCAGGTCGTGGGAGATCGACGACGAGATCACGAGCAGCAGACCGGCCGCCGTGGAGAGCGCCGCCGCGATACCACCGGCCGCGACCAGGGCGATGACCCAGTTCGGCAGCTTGGCGATTTCGGGGTTGGCGAGCACCATGATGTCGTTGTCGACGATCAGTTCGTTGCCGGTCCAGCCGCGGCTCTGGGCCACTTCGGGCTTCAGGCCCTTTTCGTTGTAGTACTGGATGCGGCCGTCGCCGTTCTTGTCTTCCCACTTGATCAGGCCGGTGGCGTTCCAGCGCTTCATCCAATCGGGGATGGCATCGGCCGCCAGGGCGTTCTGCGGATCGGTCACGGCCGAACCGACGTCGGTGCTGGCGGCGACGCCCGGCCACGCGGTGACGGTCAGGTTGTAGCGGGCCATGGCGCCGACGGCCGGGGCCGTGGTGTAGAGCAGCGCGATGAACAGCAGCGCCCAGCCGGCCGAGGAGCGGGCGTCACGCACGCGCGGCACGGTGAAGAAGCGCACGATCACGTGCGGCAGACCGGCGGTGCCGACCATCAGGGCCGCGGTGATGCAGAAGATGTCGATGGTGGACTTGCCGCCCGAGGTGTAGGCCGCGAAGCCGAGTTCGGTGACGATCTCGTTCAGGCGCGTCAGCAGATGGGTGTCGGACCCTTCGACGTTGCCCCACAGGCCGAGCGGCGGAACCGGGTTGCCGGTGATGTTGAACGAGATGAAGATCGCCGGAATGATGTAGGCGGTGATGAGCACGCAGTACTGCGCCACCTGGGTGTAGGTGATGCCCTTCATGCCACCCAGCACCGCGTAGATGAACACGATGCCCATGCCGACCAGCAGGCCGGTGAGCAGGTCCACTTCGAGGAAGCGGGAGAACACGATGCCGACGCCGCGCATCTGGCCGGCGACGTACGTGAACGAGATGAAGATCAGGCAGATCACGGCGACGACGCGCGCGGTCTGGCTGTAGTAGCGGTCGCCGATGAATTCCGGCACCGTGAACTTGCCGTACTTGCGCAGATACGGCGCGAGCAGCATGGCGAGCAGCACGTAGCCGCCGGTCCAGCCCATCAGGTACACCGAGCCGCCGTAGCCGAGGAAGGCGATCAGGCCGGCCATGGAGATGAACGACGCGGCCGACATCCAGTCGGCGCCGGTCGCCATGCCGTTGGCGATGGGATGCACGCCGCCGCCCGCGACGTAGAATTCACCGGTCGACGACGCGCGCGTCCAGATGGCGATCCCGATGTAGAGCGCGAACGACGCGCCCACCAACAGGTAGGTCCAGGTCATGAGATCCATGTGTAGGTTTCCCCCCGCTCTTCTTACTGTTCGTCGACGTCGAATTCGCGGTCGAGCTTGTTCATGCGCCAAGCGTAGAACGCGATCAGAATCAGGAAGATGATGATGGACCCCTGCTGGGCGAACCAGAAGCCCAGGCCGGTGCCACCGACGGGGATGGAATTCAGCGCATCGGCGAACAGGATGCCGGCGCCGTAGGAAACCAGGAACCAGACCACCAGACTACCGCCGACGATGCGGAGGTTGGCCTTCCAGTAGGCTTCCGCCTGGCTCTTGTTCATTTCTGACATTACGTCCTCCCTGCTTTAACTCCCAGAGACCGCTTGAGGCCTTAGAGGCGCGTAGCGTACACGATCTCGACGATGGTGTAAGCCTTTCTTATGGCCCCCTGAAAGATTCGTGCTTTTTGGCCGGCCGCGGCGAAATCCACCGCCGGCATCGCGCCTCCCCAGGAACGAATATTGCCCGCTCGCGCAGCGGTGGCAGAGATCGAAGGTCCCTCCCGCCGTTGCCCGAATGCGGCAAAAGCGAGGCAAAGCATGCACGAGCCGCAGAAAAAGCCAAGTCTCATTCTCGTTTCACCTGGGCGAAGGCTCCACCCTGAGCGCCAAAGTTCTGCCGGAACAACCGCCGGTTCGCTTTTCCGCACCGCGGTCAGGGGCAAGGAAACTGCGGAAATCCGCCCGCCGTCGCGGCGACGGCTCGATCCAACGGCGCACGGCCCGCGCATGCGGCGGAGGCGGCGGCGGTGCCGGGCGCGCACGCGATGCTGCGGTGCACGATCGCTTTTGCGCCGCCACGAATCGGAACGGCGGCGGCGGCAGGCGCGTCTTTTCCGCACACCCCCGATGCCAGAACCGTGCGGAGACGCCACCGTGGACCAGTCCATCAGCCAGCCCTACGAGGGCAAGAATCGCCTGTTCGTCCTGTTCGCCCCGAGCGACGCCGACGAACGCCTGACCCGCCAGATCGACGGCCTCATGGCCGAGGAGGACGGCCTGCGCGAGCGCGACGTCTTCCTTTTCGTGGTCGCCGGCCAGGGGGCCGTGAAGGCCATCGGCGACGGCGCCTCGGGCGCCCGCCTCGACCCCGACGACATGCGCGAGCGCTTCGGCGTGGCGCGCGACGACTTCTGCCTCGTGGTCATCGACAAGGACGGCGACGTGCAACTGGTGGAGAAGGCGCCGGTCGCCACCTTCCGCCTGTTCGACCTGATCGACCACCTGCCGGTGCGCCACTGACCTGACCCCCGCGCCCCCATCCGCCGCGCCGGGGCCTGCGCGCCGCCGGCCGGTGCTGCGGCGCGTCCACGATGGCGTTTGACTTGCCCGCCCTTGCGGTTCGATACTTGAGCCAACAAGTGGGAGTCCCGGCCACGCAGTCGGCGACCCAGGGAGGCAAAGGTCTGGCATGCTCGAGGATCGGGAAGCGCTGTTCCGGGCGCTGATCGAGGATCACGGCACGCATCCGCGCCACGCGCAGGCGGTGGAGCCGGCCGACGCTCGGGCCGACGGGCACAATCCCCTGTGCGGCGACCGCGTCGCCCTCACCCTGCGCTTTTCCGCCGACGCCCCCGACACGATCGCCGCCTGCGGCTGCCGCGCCCGCGGCTGCGCCATCTGCACCGCCTCGGCCTCGCTGCTCGCCGGGCTGGTCGAGGGGCGGACGCGCACCCAGGCGGTGGACCTCTTCCACGCCTTCCGCGACGCCTGCGTCTCCGGCGAGCCGCTGGCCGCGATGCCGGGCCTGCCGCCCGAGGACCGCGACGTGCTGGAGGCGCTGACGATCATCCATGCCAGCCCCTTGCGGGTGAAGTGCGTCACCCTGCCGTGGCACACCCTCAACGCCGCCCTCACCGGCACCGTCGAGGCGGCGCACGACCTGAAGACCTCTGCGGCGCGGGAGGCCCCGGCATGACGCCCACCTCCACCTCTTCTCCCACCCCCGCCGCCCCGCAGGACCCGCTGCTCGCCGTGCGCGACTGGAGCGCCGCCGGCGTCCCCTGTGCGCTCGCCACGGTCATGCGCACCTGGGGCAGCTCGCCCCGCCCCGTCGGCTCCAAGCTGGCGGTGCGCGAGGACGGCGAGATGGTCGGCTCCGTCTCCGGCGGCTGCGTCGAGGGCGCCGTGGTCGACGCCGCCATGACCGCCATGAAAACTGGCCGCCCCCAGACCCTGGAGTTCGGCGTCGCCGACGAGACCGCTTGGGCGGTCGGCCTGGCCTGCGGCGGCCGCATCGAAATCTACGTCGAGGCGATCGTCTAGACGCCCCCACCAGCACGCCCACCACCAGCAGGGAGGACAGCGCACCTTGGACATCAGCGGCGAATACCTCATTCCGGCGGACCGCCGGACGGTCTGGCAGGCGATCAACGATCCCGAAGTGCTGCGCGACTGCATCCCCGGTTGCGATTCGCTCACGCCCGCCGAGGACGGCCTCGGCTACGACGCCACCGTCACCGCCAAGGTCGGGCCGGTGAAGGCCACCTTCCGCGGCTCCGTGCGGCTGGAAGACATCGTCGCGCCGGAAAGCTACCGCATCGTCGGCGAGGGCAAGGGCGGCGCCGCCGGCTTCGCCAAGGGCGGCGCCAACGTGATGCTGGAGGAGGTGGACGCCGGCAACACCCGCCTGACCTACAAGGCCGACGCCCAGGTGGGCGGCAAGCTGGCGCAGCTCGGCTCGCGCCTCATCCAGGGCACGGCGCAGAAATACGCCGACGACTTCTTCGCCCGCCTGACGGCGCGCCTGTCGCCGCAGGACGTGCCGGACACCGCCGCCACCGTCGGCATGGGCGCCGGCTCCGCCGATGCCGGCCGCCCGCGCGAAGGCGAAGCGCCGCTGCCGCCGCCGTCGGGCGAGGCCATGGCGACCGCCGACCTCGGCGGGCCGCCGGACATGGGCGCCGTGACCGGCCCCACCGCCGCCGAACGGGCCGGCGCGCAGGCCGCCGCGACCACGCCGACCGAGCCCGTCGCCGCCCATGCCGCCGCCTCCACCACCGCGGCCCACACGGCCGCGCCGGCCAAGTCCGGCGGCTCGCCCGCCTGGGCGTGGTGGGCCGGCGGCGTCGCGCTGATCGTCGTCCTCATCCTGCTGTTCGCGGGAGGCTGATACCGACCGGCACCCCTCGACACAAACCGCCCCTTACACGTCCGAGCCGCATCCACAACAACACGATCCAGGCGCCAACGCAGCGCCACAGGGAGGAAAGCACAGATGGCTCTCAGTGTTTCGATGACCGTCAACGGCAAAGCCGTCACCGTGAGCGTGGCCGAGAACGCCCTGCTGGTGGACGTGCTGCGCCAGACGCTCAACCTCACCGGCACCCACGTCGGCTGCGACACCAGCCAGTGCGGCGCCTGCACCGTGCACGTGAACGGCCGCTCGGTGAAGAGCTGCACCATGCTGGCGGCCCAGGCCGACGGCGCCGAGGTGACCACCATCGAAGGTCTCGCCGCCGCCGACGGCACGCTGCACCCCATGCAGGCCGCCTTCAAGGAGCACCACGGCCTGCAGTGCGGGTTCTGTACCCCCGGCATGGTCATGAGCGCGACCGACCTGGCGCGCGTCAACCCGACCGCTTCCGAGGACGAGATCCGCGAATGGCTGGAAGGCAACATCTGCCGCTGCACCGGCTATCACAACATCGTCAAGGCGGTGAAGGACGGCCTCGGGGCCATGTCCGCCACCCGCCAGGCCGCCGAGTGAGGGAGACGCCGTCATGACCATGCAGCAGAATCCCGCCAAGGCGACGGGCATCGGCGCCTCGGTGAAGCGGGTGGAAGACTACCGCTTCCTCACCGGCCGCGGCCGCTACACCGACGACATGAACAAGCCGGGCCAGCTCCACGCCTTCATCGTGCGCAGCCCGCACGCCCATGCCACCATCGTCTCCATCGACACGACCGAGGCCGAGCAGGCGCCGGGCGTGCACACCGTCATCACCGGCGCCGAGATGAAGGCCGCCGGCATCGGCTCCCTGCCCTGCGGCTGGCTCATCAAGAGCAAGGACGGCATGGCCATGAAGGAGCCGCCGCACCTGCCGCTGGCCGCCGACAAGGTGCGCTACGTCGGTGATCAGGTCGCCGTGGTGGTCGCCGAGACGCTCAACCAGGCCAAGGACGCCGCCGAGCTCATCGCCATCGAGTACGACGAGCTGCCGGCCACCGTCGCCACCGCCACCGCCGCCGGGGCCACCGGCGCGCCGGTGCACGACGAGGCGCCGGACAACGTCTGCTACGACTGGGAGTGGGGCGACAAGGCCAAGACCGACGAGGCCTTCGCCAAGGCGGCGCACGTCGCCAAGCTCGACCTCGTCAACAACCGGCTGATCCCCAACGCCATGGAGCCGCGCGCCGCCATCGGCGAGTACGACCGCGGGTCTGAGGAGTACACCCTCACCACCACCAGCCAGAACCCGCAGCTCATCCGCCTGCTGCTCTGCGGCTTCACCATGGGCCTGCCGGAGCACAAGGTGCGCGTCGTCGCGCCCGACGTCGGCGGCGGCTTCGGGTCGAAGATCTACCACTACGCCGAAGAGGTCATCGTCGTCTTCGCCGCGCGGAAGCTCGGCCGGCCGGTGAAGTGGACGGCCGAGCGGACGGAAAGCTTCATGTCCGACGCCCATGGCCGCGACCACGTCACCCACGTGGAACTGGCCATGGACGACGCCGGTACCTTCCTCGGCCTGCGGGTGAACACCACCGCCAACATGGGCGCCTACCTGTCCACCTTCTCGTCGTGCATCCCGACGATCCTGTATGCCACCCTGCTGTCGGGCCAGTACAAGACACCGGCCATCTACGCCGAGGTGAAGGCGGTGTTCACCAACACCGTGCCCGTGGACGCCTACCGCGGCGCCGGGCGCCCGGAAGCCTGCTACCTCATCGAGCGCATCGTCGACGTGGCGGCGCGCCAGACCGGCATCGACAAGGCGGAACTGCGCCGCCGCAACTTCATCACGCCGGAGATGATGCCCTACGACACGCCGGTCGGCCTGCAGTACGACAGCGGCGACTTCGCGCGCAACCTGAACGACGCGCTGGAGATGATCGACTACGCCGGCTTCCCCGCCCGCAAGGCGGAGGCCGCGTCCCGCGGCAAGCTGCGCGGCATCGGCTTCGCCAGCTACATCGAGGCCTGCGGCATCGCGCCGTCCAACGTCGCCGGGGCGCTGGGCGCCCGTGCCGGCCTTTATGACTCGGCGGAAGTGCGGTTCCACCCGACCGGCTCCGTCTCGGTCATGGTCGGCGTCCACAGCCACGGCCAGGGCCACGAGACCACCTTCGCCCAGATCGTGGCGGAACGGCTCGGCGTGCCCATGGACAAGGTGGAGATCGTCCACGGCGACAGTGCCCGCACGCCCTTCGGCATGGGCACCTACGGCTCGCGCTCGCTGGCGGTCGGCGGCATGGCCATGATGAAGGCCATCGACAAGGTGATCGCCAAGTCCAAGAAGATCGCCGCCCACCTGCTGGAGGCCAGCGCCGACGACATCGAGTTCGCCGACGGCACCTTCCGCGTCGCCGGCACCGACAAGACCATCGGCATCGCCGAAATCGCCGGTGCCGCCTACATCCCCCACAACTACCCGCTGGACGAGCTGGAACCCGGCCTCGACGAGCAGGCCTTCTACGACCCCAAGAACTTCACCTTCCCCAACGGCACGCAGATCTGCGAGGTGGAAATCGACCCCGAGACGGGCATCACCAAGATCATCCGCTTCGTGGCGGTGGACGACTTCGGCCGCGTCATCAACCCGATGATCGTCGAAGGCCAGGTCCACGGCGGTCTGGTGCAGGGCATCGGCCAGGCGCTGCTGGAGAACTGCGTCTACGACGAGGACTCGGGCCAGCTGCTGACCGGCTCGTTCATGGACTACACCATGCCGCGCGCCGACGACGTGCCGAGCTTCGAGGTCAAGACCAACGAGGTTCTCTGCACCACCAACGCGCTCGGCGTGAAGGGCTGCGGCGAGGCCGGGACCATCGGCGGTGCGGCCTGCGTCATGAACGCCGTCTGCGACGCCCTCGACATCGCGCACATGGACATGCCCGCCTCGCCCGAACGGGTGTGGCGGACCCTGCGCGACAAACAGGCCCCCATGGCGGCCGAATAACAGAAGGGGAGGACTTGAACCATGTACAGCTTCGAGTACCAGCACCCGAAGACCGTCGCCGACGTCGCCGCGGTTCTCGCATCCGATCCGGACGCCAAGGTGGTGGCCGGCGGCATGACGCTCATCCCCACCCTGAAGCAGCGCCTCGCCATGCCGAGCGCGCTGGTGGACCTGCGCGACATCGCCGAGTTGCGCGGCGTGCGGGCCGACGGTGACACCATCGTCATCGGCGCCATGACGCCGCATGCCGACGTCGCCTATGACGCCACCGTGCGCGACCGCATCCCGGCGCTCGCCCACCTCGCCCGCCACATCGGCGACGCGCAGGTGCGCAACCGCGGCACCATCGGCGGCTCCATCGCCAACGCCGACCCGGCGGCCGACTATCCCGCCGCCGTGGTGGGGCTGAACGCCACCATCGTCACCAGCACGCGCGAAATCGCCGCCGACGACTTCTTCACCGCCATGTTCGAGACGGCGCTGGAGGAAGGCGAGATCGTCACCGCCGTGCGCTTCCCGGTGCCGAAGCGGGCCGGCTACGCCAAGTTCAAGCACCCGGCCTCGCGCTATGCGGTCGTGGGCGTGATGGTGGCGGAAACGGCGGGCGGCGTGCGCGTCGCCGTCACCGGCGCCGGCCCCTCGGTGTTCCGCGTGGCGGAGATGGAGCAGGCCCTGGCGGGCAGCTTCAGCCCCGACGCCCTGGCCGGCATCAGCGTGCCGGCCGACGGGCTGAACAGCGACATCCACGCCAGCGCCGACTACCGCGCCCACCTGGTGACGCTGATGGCCAAGCGTGCCGTGGTGGCGGCGACGGGCTGAGGGGTGGCGGGGGCCTGGCGGCGGCTTCGTCGTTCCGCTAGGCCCCCGCCTTCTTTCCTTGTCATGCCCGGCCTCGAGCCGGGCATCCACGGCTCCCCCGCCGTCGGCCGCCCTGCCTCGTTACCGTCCCGACCGCCGGTGACGCCGTGGATGGCCGGGTCGAGCCCGGCCATGACATATCTTCCTTTCGCACTCAGCAGCCCGAGGCCCCATGACCGCCCTTCCCGCCTCCGTCGACGCCACGGCCGATCTGCTGCGCGCCGGCAGTTACGTCGCCGACCGGTCGCTCGCCACCGTGCTCTACCTGGCGCTCAAGCTCGGCCGGCCGCTGTTCCTGGAGGGCGAGGCCGGCGTCGGCAAGACCGAGATCGCCAAGGTTCTGGCGAAGACCCTCGGCCGCCGCCTCGTGCGCCTGCAGTGCTACGAGGGCCTCGACGTCGCCGCCGCCGTCTACGAATGGAACTACGCCCGCCAGATGCTGGAAATCCGCCTCGGCGAGGCGTCGGGCGACCGCGACCGGGCGGCGCTCGGCGAAGACCTGTTCTCCGACCGATTCCTCATCCGCCGCCCCATCCTGCAGGCGCTGGAGCCCGACGTGGCCGGCCCGCCGGTGCTGCTCATCGACGAACTGGACCGCACCGACGAGCCCTTCGAGGCCTACCTGCTGGAAATCCTGTCCGACTTCCAGGTGACCATCCCGGAAATCGGCACCATCGCCGCCGCGCATCCGCCCATCGTCATCCTGACCAGCAACCGCACGCGCGAGATCCACGACGCGCTGAAGCGCCGCTGCTTCTACCACTGGGTCGACTATCCCGATTTCGCCCGCGAACTGGCGATCCTGACCGCCCGCCTGCCGCAGGTGCCGGAGTCCCTCAGCCGGCAGGTGGTGGCCTTCGTGCAGGCCTTGCGCGGGCTCGACCTGTTCAAGGCGCCGGGCGTGGCGGAAAGCCTCGACTGGGCCAGCACGCTGGTGGAACTGGACCAGATCGAGCTGTCGGCCGGGGCCGTCGACGATACGCTCGGCATCCTGCTCAAGTACCAGGACGACATCGCCCGCATCCAGGGCGACGAGGCGGCGCGCCTCCTCATGCAGGTGAAGGCCGACGTCTCCGCCCGCACCGCCGGGGAGTGACCGCCCGTGACCGGATCGCTCGCCGCCAACGTGGTGGCGTTCACCCGCACCCTGCGCGCCGCCGGCCTGCCCGTCGGGCCGCAGAAGGCCCTGCGCGCGCTCGAGGCGGTGGAGGCGGTGGGGCTCGACCGGCGCGACGACTTCTATTGGGCGCTGCACGCCACCCTCACCGACCGCCATGACCAGCACGAGATCTTCGACCAGGCCTTCCACCTGTTCTGGCGCAACCCGGAGCTTCTGAAGAAGGCCATGGGGCTCATGCTGCCGGCCATGCGGGCGGAACTGGGCAAGGACGGGCCCGAGCTGTCGCGCCGCCTGCAGGACACGCTCGCCAAGCCGCCGCCGCCCGACCTCGACGCCCGCGAGCAGAAGAAGCAGGAGATCCAGATCGACGGCCGGCTGGTGTTCTCGGCCGAGGAGATCCTGCGCGCCAAGGACTTCGAGCAGATGACCACAGCCGAACTGGCGGAGGCGCGGCGCATCATCGCCGGCATGCGGCTCGCTCGCCTCGCCCTGCCGACGCGCCGCTTCCGCCCGTCGCCGCGCGGGGCCCGCATCGACCTGCGGCGCTCCCTCCGCGAGACGGCGCGGGCCGGCGGCGGCGACGTCATCGAACTGGCGCGCGCGACCCGCCGCGTGCGGCCGCCACCCATCGTGGTGCTGTGCGACATCTCGGGCAGCATGGGGCAGTACGCGCGCCTGCTGCTGCGCTTCCTCTACGCCCTGACCAACGACCGCGACCGCGTCCACGTCTTCCTGTTCGGCACCCGGCTGACCAACGTCACCCGCGCGCTCAAGCGCCGCGACGTGGACGAGGCGGTGGCGCGCGTCGGGCAGGAGGCGCCGGACTGGGACGGCGGCACCCGCATCGGCCAGTGCCTCGCCGCCTTCAACAAGCGGTGGAGCCGGCGGGTGCTGGGCCAGGGGGCGCTGGTGCTGCTCATCACCGACGGCCTCGACCGCGACGCCGGCGCCGGGCTGGAGGACGAGATGGACCGCCTGCGCCGCAGTTGCCGCCGGCTCATCTGGCTCAATCCCCTGCTGCGGTGGGAGGGGTACGAGCCCAAGGCCAAGGGGGCGGCGGCCATGATATCGTGCGTGGACGAACACCGCCCCGTGCACAATCTGAACAGCCTGAGCGCGCTCGCCGCGGCGCTCGGCGACAGTGGAGGACCCCGGCGATGAAGCGCGCCCTGCTCGACGCCCTGCTGGCGGCCAAGGCCCTGCGGGTGCCGGCCGCCGTGGTGACGGAGACCGCCACGGGCGCCCAGGCGCTGGTGGAGCCCGACGGCGAAAGCGGCGACCTCGCCCTCTCCGGCCCGGAGCGGCAGGCCGTCCACGCCCTGCTGCACGACGAGGCGGGCGGGACGCTGGAGCCGGCCGAGGACGTGCGGCCGCTGTTCGTCGACGTCCACGCCCCGCCGCCACGGCTGGTGATCGTCGGCGCCGTCCACATCGCCCAGCACCTGGTGCCCATGGCGGTGATGACCGGCTACGACGTGGTGGTGGTCGACCCGCGCGAGGCCTTCGCCACGCCGGAACGCTTCGCCGGCGTCACCGTCACCCACGACTGGCCCGACGAGGCGCTGGAAGACCTGCGGCTCGACGCCCGCACTGCCGTCGTCACCCTGACCCACGACCCCAAGCTGGACGACCCCGCCCTGCGCATCGCCCTGCGCGCGCCGGTGTTCTACATCGGCTCCCTCGGCAGCCGGAAGACCCACGCCAAGCGGGTGGAACGGCTGGAGAAGGCCGGGCTGTCGGCGGGTGAGATCGGCCGCATCCACGCCCCCGTCGGCCTCGCCATCGGCGCCCGCTCGCCAGCCGAGATCGCCGTGTCCATCCTGGCGCAGGTGACGGCGGTGCGGCGCGGGGCGGCGTCATGAAGTTCGGCGCCGTGCCGGTGGACGAGGCCGAGGGCTGCGTGCTGGCGCATTCCCTGATGATCGGTGGCCGCAAGTGGCCCAAGGGGCGCATCCTGACGCCGGCGGACCTCTACGAACTGCGCGCCGAGGGCCACGCCACCGTCATCGCCGCCCGCCTGGAGCCCGGCGACGTGGCCGAGGACCGCGCCGCCACCCGCGTCGCGGAACTGGTGCTCGGTCCCGGCGTGGAGGCACGGCCGGCGGCGACCGGGCGGGTGAACCTGCACGCCACCGCGAGCGGCCTGTTCCGCGCCGACCGCGATGCCGTCGACCGCATCAACGGCGTGTCGGAGGCGGTCACCCTCGCCACCCTGCCCGACGGCGAGCCGGTGGAGCCCGGCAAGATGGTGGCGACGGTGAAGATCATCCCCTTCGCCGTGCCCGACGACACCCTGGCCCTGTGCGCCATGCTGGCCGGGCGGGCGGCGGTGCGGGTGGCGCCCTGGCGGCCGCTGCGGGCCGGCCTCGTGCAGACGCGCGTCGCCGGCACCAAGGAGAACATGCTCGACAAGACCCGCGACACCACCGCCGCCCGCCTCGCCGCCTGTGGCGCGGCGCTGGTGACGGAACGCCGCTGCGCCCACGACGAGGACGCGGTGACGGCGGAGCTGCGGGCGCTGCGGGCGGCGGGCTGCGACCTCTTCCTGCTCATCGGCGCCTCCGCCATCACCGACCGTGCCGACGTGCTGCCGGCGGCGGTGGAGCTGGTGGGCGGCACGGTTGAGCAGCTGGGCATGCCGGTCGACCCCGGCAACCTGCTCATGCTCGGCCGGTGGGAGGGGGCGCCGGTGCTCGGCCTGCCGGGCTGCGCCCGCTCCCCCAAGCTCAACGGCGCCGACTGGGTGCTGTGGCGGCTGGCGGCCGGCGAGCCCGTCGGCCCGCGCGAGATCATGGGCATGGGCGTCGGCGGCCTGGTCATGGACGTGCCGGAACGCCCGCTGCCGCGCGCCAAGGCGGTGCGGCCGGAGCGCTGAGCCCGCCGCGTCGGGACTCGACACGGCCTTCCGTCTTCCTCTACACGCCCTGCGACCAGTACCTCGAAAGTCTTTTCCGCCGCAGACTCGTGGGCGACTTCAGCCACTTACCGCAGACGCGAAAGTCCGCGTTACGAATATTTATTTTATTCCTTCCTGGTTATGGGCACCATTGCGGCAATGGGAGCGTGGACAAGAGCCGCCCGCTGAACGAGGCGCACCGTCCCGCACAGGCATCACCGTGGGAGGAGACTGCCCATGAGCGCCATCTACAGCCACCCGACCCTGCATCGCGAGCGCAACCGGCGCCCGTGGCTGGAAGGGCGGCCCTACCCCGACATCCGCACCGTCACCGTCGACCAGTCGAGCCTGTGGCTCGCCGCCGGATGGCGCGACCTGACCGCCAATCCCGGCGTCAGCCTGACCTACGGCATGGCCTTCACCGTGCTCGCCTACCTGCTGGTCTTCGGCTTGGGCGAGTTGGGCATGGCGAGCCTGATCCTGCCGCTGGTGGGCGGCTTCCTGCTGATCGCCCCGGTGCTCGCCGTCGGGCTCTACGAGGCCAGCCGCCGCCGCGAGACCGGCGAGCCGGTGCGCCTCGGCATGTGCTGGGCGGCCTTCACGCGCAACCCCATCCAGTTGTCGAGCATCGGCCTCGTGCTGATGATTCTCTTCCTGGTGTGGCTGATGCTGGCGCTGCTCGTCTTCGCGGTGTTCTACAATTCGGCGCCGCCCAACATGTCCAGCTTCCTCATCGACATCGTCATGGCCCCGCAGGCGCCGCTGTTCCTGGTGGTCGGCACCCTGGTCGGCGGCGTGCTGGCGACCATCGCCTTCACCCTGTCGGTGGTGGCCCTGCCCATGCTGCTCGACCGGCCGGAGACCTCGGCGGTCTACGCCATGGCGACCAGCGTCGAGGCGGTGCGCAAGAACGCCCGCGTGATGATCGGCTGGGCCGCCATGCTCGCCCTCATCACCTTCGCCGGCATGGCGACCTTCTTCGTCGGCCTGGCGGTCATGCTGCCGCTGGCGGGCCATGCCTCGTGGCACGCCTATCGCGCCATGGTGGGCGACAGGGTCTGACGCATCCTCCCGACGTCACGCGCCCATCATGACCGGGCCGGCGGCGCCCCCAGCCGCCGGCCCGGTTGTCGTCGCGCCCGGCGGATGGTCAGGTGTGGGCGGTGTGGGTGACGAGCCCGCCGCGACCGAAGAGGTGCAGCTGAAAGCCCGGCGCGGCGCCGTTGACGATGCGGAAGTCGGTGCCTTCGCGCAGGTCGAGCGCGATCTCGAAGGCGGTGGAGGGGGCGACGGTGACCGTCAGCCCGTGCCACCGCGTCTCCACGGGCCGGTGCAGGTGGCCGCACACCACCCGCTCCACATGCGGGTTGGCGGCGACGATGGACGCGAAGGCGTCCGCCCCCTGCAGCGGCTCGCGGTCGAAGGGCGCGATGCCGGTGAAGAACGGCGGGTGATGCATGGCGACCACCGTCGGGGCGGTACGGTCCTCGGCCAGCGTCGTTTCCAGCCACTGCAGGCGGTCGAGGCAGAGCCGGCCGCCGTCGTGCCCCTCGTGCAGGGTGTCGAGGCAGACGATGCGCAGCGGATACCCCTCGACCACGTAGTTGAGGTAGCCGCTTTCCGGCAGGTAGCCGTCCTGGCGGAAGGCGGTGCGGATGCAGCCGCGGTCGTCGTGATTGCCCGGCAGCACGTAATACGGCATGTCCAGTTGCCCGAGCACGCCGCGCAGGTGGCGATAGTCCTCGTCGCCGCCGTCGCTGGTCAGGTCGCCGGTGACCAGCACCAGGTCCGGCCGCGGCTCCATGGCGTTCAGCGCCCGCACCACCCCGAGCAGGCGGCGCGACGGATCGGCGCCGGCCGGCCCGGTCGGCTCGGCGGCGCTGACGTGGGTATCGGTGATCTGGGCGATCAGCATGGACGGCATGACGTCCCTCCTCCCTCGGACTTCCCCTGGGCCACAGTGTAGCCGAGCCCTTGCGTCCCGCAAGGTCCGGGCGCGCGCTGCCATGGAAGTTTCGCCGATTACGCGCGTCGCCGTCGACGCCTCAGGCGTGTTCGATCCGGAAGACGTAGACGCCGTCGGTTTCCGTCTGCTCGCGCAGGATGTGGCCGGTCTGGCGGCAGAACGACTGGAAGTCGGCCACGGCGCCGGGATCGGTGGCCTGCACCTCGAGCATGGCGCCGCTCGCCATGCCGTTGAGCGCCTTCTTGGCGCGCAGGATGGGCAGCGGACACTGCAGGCCGCGGACGTCGAGGACGGTGACGGTGCTCATGAAGGCGGCTCTCCCCTTTCCAGCCGGGTCGTCGGCCCCCATAATAGGGCGATCGCCGCGGCGGCGGAACCACCGCCCCGCCGCATCCAGGACACGCGCCAGCACGAGGGCTCCCGCCGATGCCCCGAGACGGCCTTCCCGACGACAACCTTTCCGTCCGCGGCAGCCGCCTGCGCCTCGGGCTCTATGCGCTCGCCCTGGCGGGTGGCTCGGCGGCGGTCGCCGCGGTCACCGCCGCCGGTGCGCTGCTCGCCGGCACGCGCGGCCAGCCGTGGCCGGTGGAGGCCGGCGCCGTGCTGGCCGGGCTCGGGCTCGGCGTCTGGCTCGGGGGCCGCCTGAGCGGTCCGCTCGCCACCCTGCGCATGACCCTGCGACGGCTCGCCGCCTGCTTCGGCGCCGCGGCCGTGGCCTCGGTCGCCGCCGCGCTGCTGCCGTCGGCGGTGGCGGCGCTGGCCGCCGACCTGGCGCTCGGCCCCGCCGCCGCAGCGGCACTGGCCGGCGGCGCCCTGCTCGCCCCGCCGGCACTCGCGGCCGGGGCGGCGCTGGCGGTGCTGCTCAAGCTGGCGGTGGACGAACGGCCGCTGGAACGCGGGCCGGCGCTGGGTGCCATGCTCGCCTGCTGCGCCGCCGGCGGGCTGGCCGGCATGGTGCTGACGGAAGCGGTGACGCTCGCCCGCTTCGGCGGCGCCGGCACCATGACCGGCGCCGGCGTGATCTTCGCCAGCCTCGCCCTTATGTTCGCCCTCGCCGAGCCGCGCGCCATGAGCGACCGGCGCTGATCCCCCCTTGCCTCGCCGTCGCCGGGTGCCCATTGTTCTTCAGCGAAACCGCATGGAACCGCGAAGGAGACACCGAGCGATGGCGACCGTCCGCATGGCGAGCCCCGAGGAAGTGAAGCAGTGGGTGGCCGAAGGGTCCGCCGTGATCGTCGACGTGCGCGAGCGCGGCGAATACGCCCAGGCCCGCATTCCCGGGTCCACCCTGGTGCCGCTGTCGAGCTTCGACCCCGCCGCCATCCCGCCCGTCGGGCCCGACCAGCACCTGGTCATCCACTGCGCCAGCGGCATGCGCTGCGAGCCGGCGTCCATGATGGTGAAGGCGTCGGGCTTCCCCGGCGACATCAACCGCCTGGCCGGCGGCATCATGGCGTGGTACCGCGCCGGCGGCGAGATCGAGCAGGGCTGAGCCCGCGCACCGCCGACGGACCGCATCTTCTCTAGGCAGCCGGCGCGGAACAGGGTAGCGTCTTGGCTCGCGCCGCCCTTCCGCCGCACAACCGACGCTGCCACCGCCTTCATGGACATCTACCTGCCCGTCGCCAACATGACCGAGAACGTCCTCGTGCTGTTCGGGGTCGGCTGGGTGGTGGGTGTTCTGTCGGGCATGTTCGGCGTCGGCGGCGGGTTTCTGCTGACGCCGCTTCTCATCTTCCTCGGCATTCCCCCGACCGTCGCCGTCGGCACCGGCGCCAACCAGGTGGTGGGCGCCTCGGTGTCGGGCGTGCTGGCCCATTGGCGGCGCGGCAACGTCGACGTGAAGATGGGGATGGTGCTGCTGGCCGGCGGCGTCGCCGGATCGTCGCTCGGGGTGTGGCTGTTCGCCATCCTGACCCGACTCGGCCAGGTCGAGACGGTGGTGCAGGTTCTCTACGTCATCATGCTCGGCATCATCGGCGGCCTCATGCTGTACGAGAGCCTGCAGCAGATGCGGCGGCGGCGCGGCGGCCGGCGACCGGCGGCGCGCAAGGTGCACCGCCACGCCTGGGGGCAGAACATGCCGCTGAAGGTGCGGTTCCGCCGCTCGCGCCTCTACATCAGCGTCATCCCGCCGCTCGCCATCGGCGGCTTCGTCGGCGTACTGTCGGCCATCATGGGCGTCGGCGGCGGCTTCATCATGGTGCCGGCCATGATCTACCTGCTGGAGATGCCGACGGCGGTGGTGGTCGGCACCTCGCTGTTCCAGATCATCTTCGTCGCCGCCAACGTGACGTGGCTGCAGGCCAGCGCCAACCAGGCCGTCGACGTCGTGCTGGCGGTGCTGCTGCTGGCCGGCGGCGTGGTCGGCGCGCAGATGGGCGCGCGCATGGGCTACAAGCTCAATGCCGAGCAGATGCGCAGCCTGCTCGCCCTCATCGTCCTGGCGGTGGCCGGCAAGCTGCTGTTCGACCTCGTCACCCGCCCCGACGACCTGTACAGCCTGGGCCTGCCGCCGGTTCTTTGAGACATGAACCATGGCGTGCGGCGCAGCACAGGAATCCATTTCCGAGGGCGCGCCGTGCTGCTAGACTCCGCGCGCCGATCTTAAGACCAGGGAGAACCCCGTCCGGCCAGGACCCCCGTGAAAAGGGAGTGTACGGCGGCAATCCGTTTGTCATCGCACCGACGGCCCGCCATGATGATCGCTCAGCAACGGAGCCGAAAAAAACGCGGCCCACGCTTTGGGAGGACATCAATCATGCATGTCGAGGTACCCCTCGGCGGCGTGAGGACCGAAGCCGCGTCGCTCAGCCGCCCCGACACCCGCCGACGAACCTTCCTCGTCGTCGTCGACGACAGCCCCGAACTGCACGCCGCGGCCCGTTTCGCGGCCCGCCGCGCCGCCCGCACGGGCGGCCGCGTCGCCCTGCTGTCGGTGGTCCAGCCGGTCGAAGGCGGCCACTGGATGTTCGTCGGCAACCTGATGCAGGAAGAGGCCCGCGAGGACGCCGAACGGCGACTCCAGCAACTTGCGGCCACCGTCCACGCCACCTCCGGCCACCGGCCCGAGCTGATCGTGCGCGAAGGCAGCCTGCGCGAGGAACTGTTCAGCCTCATCGAGGAGGACGAGGACATCTCGGTGCTCGTGCTCGGCGCCGCCGTCGGCGGTGAAGGCCCGGGGCCACTGGTGCAGGCGCTGACCGGCAAGAACGCCGGCAAGCTCCGCATCCCCGTCACCATCGTGCCCGGCAACCTGACCGAGACGGAGATCGACGCCCTGTCGTGAGCGACGGGGCGGCGCGTCCACGTCGCCGGCCGGCCTGCTACTCCGCCGCCGCCCACCGTTCCAGGCGGGCGCGCATGCGGCGCGCGTGGCTGCCGGGCCAGTAGAGGCGACCGCACGACGGGCAGGAGCAGAACGGCCCGCCGCCGGCCCGCGCCGGTTCGGGCGCCCGCGCCACCGCCTGCGGCGCGGCGGCCTGCAGCACCACGTTGCACAGCAGGCAGCGGCTGAACGGCGCCGCCAGCCAGTCCACGGCGAGGCGGCGGCGCAGTTCCTGCGCCTGCGCGTCGAGGGCGGCGGCCTCCAGCACCACCACCAGCCCCGCCGCCGCCTTGTGGCGGGCGATGGGTCGGTCGCGCGTCAGGAACAGCCGCTCCTCCACCGCCGCCCGGGCGATGAGGCGGCGGTCGTCGTCGCCCGGCACCGGCGTCGCCGCGTCGTATCCGGCGGCCCGCAGCCAGCGCGCCAGCCCCACCAGCATTTCGTCGCACAACAGTCGCATGGATCGAAGATGGGGCGGGCCTGCGCCCTCTGCACCCATCGTGGGGGCTTCAGTCCCGGCCGGACCGGTTGCTATAGTGGCGCCGCCCGACCCTGCCGGAGACCATCATGAAGCTGTTGCGCTGGGGCCCGCCGGACGCCGAAAAGCCCGGACTGATCGCTGCCGACGGCAGCATCCGCGATCTCTCGGCCGAGATCGCCGACCTCGCCCCCGCGCGCATGACGCCCGCCGACTGGGACCGCCTGCACGGCCTCGATCCCGCCGCCCTGCCCGCGGTGCCGGCCGGCGAACGGCTCGGGCCGCCGGTGGCGGGGGTCGGCAACATCGTCTGCATCGGCCTCAACTACCACGACCACGCGCGGGAAACCGGCATCCCGGCCCCGCCGGAGCCCATCGTCTTCAACAAGCACACGGGCGCGCTGACCGGCCCGGCCGGCCCGGTGCCGCTGCCGCGCGGGTCGCTGAAGATGGACTGGGAGGCGGAGCTGGCCGTCGTCATCGGCACCCGCGCCTATGCGGTGCGCGAGCAGGACGCGCTGGCGCATGTCGCCGGGTACTGCGTCGCCAACGACGTGTCGGAGCGTGTCTATCAGATGGAGCGCGGCGGCCAGTGGGTGAAGGGCAAGTCGTGCCCCGGCTTCTGCCCGCTCGGCCCGTGGCTGGTGACGCCCGACGAGGTGCCGGACCCGCAGGCCCTGCGCGTGTGGCTGGAGGTCAACGGCCGCCGCATGCAGGACGGCACCACCGCCGACATGATCTTCCCCGTCGCCTTCCTGGTCAGCTACCTCAGCCGCTTCATGGCGCTGCAGCCCGGCGACGTGATCCTGACCGGCACGCCGGCGGGCACCGGGCTCGGCCACGACACCTTCCTGCGCGAGGGCGACCGCATCCGCCTCGGCATCGACGGCCTGGGGGAGCAGGACCAGCCGGTGACCGCCAACGGCGCCGGCAACGGCGGCGGCCACTGACGGGGCGCCTGCCGACGCAAGGGGCGGCGCCGGCGCCGCCCCCGGCACGGCGTCAGCCGAACTTTTCCAGCTGTCCCTTGCGCAGCGACTCGAACAGGCCGGCGCAGACCATGCGCAGGTCTTCGGCGTTGCGCACGCTGCCCGAGCCCGGCAGGGCGTCGGGCTGGTAGTTGAACGAGTTGTTGAACTTGCCGGGGATGGCCTGCCAGATCTTCAGCCGTTCCTCGTCGTTGAGGAAGCGGGCAAAGTCGTCCTCACCGAACTCCTCCGCCGCGAAGACCAGCAGGTCGCGGCCCAGCTCGCGGTTGGCGATCTGCTCCACCATGCGGCTGATGGTCGGCGGCACGTGCTGGCACAGGCGGCCGAGCGCCGGGGCGACGTGCTCGGGCACGTTCATGACGTTGCGCAGGCGGTCGGGCTCGGCGAACAGGCGCCACACCTCGTCGCCGAAGATGGGCGTCAGGCGGCGCACCAGCTGGTCGACGCTGGCGCCCTGCTTGAGGATGGTCTGCAGGCCGACGGAGTGGTGCGTCACCAGCGACTCGAAGGTGGCGCTTTCCAGCTCGGCGATCTGCGGCTCCATCTCGTCGAGCTTGCGCTGTTCGGCGGCGGACGTCTTGGAGCGCGACTTGTTCGCCTTGCCGTCACGCACGCCGAGCTTCACCTCCGCGAAGGCCCGCGCCACGCCGCGCACGACGGAGATGTCGGCGCTCTTGAGCGCCAGCACCGGCTCCAGTTCCTCGGGCGTCTTGAAGAAGGTGATGAGCGAGCCGAGCGCCTCGGCCTGACGGGTGCGCAGGCGGCCGTAGGCGCGCACCATGGTGAACTGCCATTCCTCGCGCAGGTACGGCTTGATGAGCACGTAGACGCCGTGGCCGGGGTACTTGTCGCGGAAGTCGCGCGCTTCGAACACCGGGTCGCCCGACAACAGCTTGCGGGTGGCGACGCTGAGGCGCCCGCCCAGGCTCTTGCGCTCGCGCGCTTCCTCCTTGGCGTGGCGGGCGGCCTCGCGCTTGGCTTCCTTCTCGGCCCAGGCGCGTTCCAGGCGCTCCAGGTAGATGCGCGTCGCTCCCATCAGGTGGGCGCGCACCACCTCGTCGAACGACCGGCCGCAGGGCGCGATGGGCGTGCGGCGGTCGGTGACGGTGCCGCTGCCGTCGGCGGCCTTGAACAGCGGCGCGAACTGCGGCGTGGCCCGCAGCTCCCACCCCATGTCGAGCAGGGCCGGCACCACCTCGGGCAGGTCGGCCAGCACGTCGTCGACCTTGCGCCGGTTGCCCAGCTTGTCGATGAAGTCGCCGCGCCCTGCCTTTTCCAGCAGGGCGAGCAGCACCTCGTAGCCCTTCTGGGCGTGAATGCGGAGTTCGGGACACGTGCGCCGCTCGTTCCCGTCGCCGGCGGCGGCAGCAGGAGGCGGAGGCTTCTTCGTCGTGGGCACGGGCACCAGGTCTCCCTAACGGCGATCGCTCGCCCGCGGGGCGGGCATAGAGACGATCGTACTACGCCTTGTGATCCTGCCCAATGCCCCATTCCCGCGCCCAGCGCAAGCCCGCGATGGTATTGATGCGCGGGCGGTACTCGCAACCGATCCATCCGGCATAGCCGTGGGCGTCGATCAGGTTGAACAGGTAGGGGAAGTTGATTTCGCCGTTGGCGTCGGGTTCGTGCCGGCCCGGCACGCCGGCCACCTGCATGTGGGCGATGCGGTGCAGGTTGCCTTCCAGGAAGTCGGTCAGCCCGCCCTGGGTCATCTGGGCGTGATAGAGGTCGTACTGCAGGAAGAGGTTGCGGTGGTCGACCTCGTCCAGCACCCGCACGGCGTCGTCGGGCCGCTGCAGGAAGTAGCCGGGCATGTCGACGCCGTTGATGGGCTCGATCAGCACCTTCACGCCCCGCGCCTCGCCCTGTGCGGCGGCATAGGCGATGTTGCGCAGGTAGGCGTCGTAGGCGTCTTCCAGCACGTCGGGATCGTCCAGGTCGACGATGCCGGCCATGACGTGCAGACGCTGGCACTTCAGCGCGTTGCACCAGTCGAAGGCGAGGTCGAGGCCGTCGCGGAACTCCTCCTCGCGCCCCGGCAGGGCGGCGAGGCCGCGCTCGCCGGCTTCCCAATCGCCCGGCGGAGCATTACATAGCACCAGGGAAAGCCGATACTCGGCCAGGGCGTCGCCGAAGGCGTCGCGGTCGAGGTGATAGGGGAACTGGACCTCGACGGCCTTGAACCCCACCCCCGCCGCGGCGGAAACGCGATCGAGGAAGGGCCGGTCGGTGAACAGCGTGGACAGATTGGCGGAAAAACGAGGCATGGAACCTCCCGTGGACGACGCGCTACTATAGCGCCCCCGCTCCGGGACGAAAGCCTCGGCGTCGACCGTCGGCGCTTCCAGTGGCCGATGCATACAGTGATAGAGGACAGATGCGACACGATCTCGTCGAGAAGTACGACCTGCGCCTGCCGCGCTACACGTCGTACCCCACCGCCCCCCACTTCACGCCGCAGGTGACGGGCGAGACCTACGGGACGTGGCTGGCCGAGCTGCCGGCGGACGAGGAGTTGTCGCTCTACTTCCACATCGCCTATTGCGCCGAGATGTGCTGGTTCTGCGGCTGCCACACCAAGATCACCAAGCGCTACGACCCCATCGCCGTCTACCTGGAGGCCCTGCTGGCCGAGGTGGACCTAGTGGCGGCCAAGCTGCCGCACCGCTTCAAGGCGCGGCACGTGCACTTCGGCGGCGGCACGCCGTCGATCCTGACGGCCGAGGACTTCAAGCGCACCATGGACAAGGTGCGCCAGCACTTCGACCTGACGGCCGACGCCGAGGTCGCGGTGGAGTTGGACCCGCGCACCGCCAACGAGGCCTACGTCGTCGCCATGCGCGAGGCCGGCGTGACGCGCGCGAGCCTCGGCGTGCAGGATTTCAACCGCAAGGTCCAGGAAGCGGTCAACCGCATCCAGCCCTACGAGATGGTCGAGGAAGTGGCCGGGTTCCTGCGCAAGCACGGCATCACCGAGCTGAACATGGACCTCATCTACGGCCTGCCCTACCAGACGACGGAGAGCGTGGTCGAGACCATCGACCAGGCCGTCACGCTGGCGCCGCGCCGCATCAGCCTGTTCGGCTACGCCCACGTGCCGTGGATGCGCAAGCACCAGACCCTGCTGCCCGAAGAGTCCCTGCCCGGCATGGCCGAACGCTGGAGCCAGTACGAGGCGGCGCAGGACCGCCTGCGCGAGCACGGCTACGTGGCGGTCGGCCTCGACCACTTCGCCGCCCCCGACGACGAGATGGCCAAGGCCCTGAACGAGGCGACGCTCCACCGCAACTTCCAGGGCTACACCACCGACACCGCCTCCACCCTCATCGGCTTCGGCGCCTCCGGCATCGGGTCGCTGCCGCAGGGCTACGTGGCGAACGAGGGCGGCATTCACGCCTACCAGCGCATGGTCCACGACGGCCTGCTGCCGACCACCCGCGGCCGCGGCCTGTCCGACGAGGACAAGCTGCGCCGGGCGGTGATCGAGCGCCTGATGTGCGACCTGTCGGTGGACCTGGAGGAGGTCGCCCGCCCCTGGGGCGTGGCGCCGGACCACTTCACGCCGGAACTGGACGCGCTCGCCGACCTGGAAGGCGACGGCGTGGTCCTCCGCAACGGCTGGCGCCTCACCGTCACCGACGACGGCCGGCCGCTGGTGCGCGCCGTGGCCGCCAAGTTCGACCAGTACCTGAAGGCCGGCGAACAGCGGCACTCCAAGGCGGTCTGACTCCCCTCCCCCCTACATTCTCCGCTTCAGCGACGCCACCACCCGCTCCGCCGTCTGCCCGTCCCACAGGGCGGGCGGCGGGGCGGTGCGGCGGCCGCGTGCCAGGGCGGCTTCGGCTTCGGCCAGCAGGGTGTCGGGCGTCACCAGGCGGTTGCTGCCTTCGGTGATGGTCACCGGCCGCTCGGTGTTGGGGCGGAGCGTTAGGCAGGGGATGCCGAGGTAGGTGGTTTCCTCCTGCACGCCGCCCGAGTCCGTCACCACCAGGGACGCCCGCGTGACCAGCCCCATGAAGTCGATGTAGCCGAGCGGCTCCGTCAGGTGCAGGCGCGGGCTGGCCGCCAGCCGCTCCAGCAGCCCGGCCGCCTCCAGCGTCTTGCGGGTGCGCGGGTGTACCGGGAAGACGAGGTCGACGTCGCGCGCCAGCGCCACCAGCCCGTCCACCAGCCGCCCCAGCACCGCCGGATCGTCCACGTTGGCCGGCCGGTGCAGGGTGACGACGCCGAAGGCGCCGGGGGTGACGCCGAAGCGTTCGTGCGAGGCCTGGTCGGCGATGCGCGGGCGCAGCATCTCGAAGGTGTCGATCATGATGTTGCCGACCCGCTCCACCCGCTCCGGCGCCACGCCCTCACGCGCCAGGTTGGCGTCGCCGTCGGGCGACGGCGTCCACAGCAGGTCGGCGATGCTGTCGGTCACCACCCGGTTGATCTCCTCCGGCATGGTGCGGTCGAAGCTGCGCAGGCCCGCCTCCAGGTGCGCCACCCGGATGCCGAGCTTGGCGCCCACCAGGGCGCAGGCGACGGTGGAGTTGACGTCGCCGACCACGACGATCCAGTCGGGCTGCGTCTCCAGACAGACCTTCTCGTAGGCGATCATGACGCTGCCGGTCTGCTCGGCATGGCTGCCGCTGCCGACGCCGAGGTGGTGGTCGGGCGCCGGGATGGCGAGGTCGCGGAAGAAGGCGTCCGACATGGCGGCGTCGTAGTGCTGGCCGGTGTGGACGAGCGCCGACCGGCACCAGTCCTGGCGCCGCAGGGCGTGCATCAGCGGCGCCACCTTCATGAAGTTCGGACGGGCGGCGGCAATGACGTGCACGAGCGGGAGCATCTCGTCTCCTGGAGTCCGGGGGCGGGGCGTGACCGCTATTCTACGGACGCCGAAGGCCGGCCTGAATTAACAGAAAGGAGAGCCGAGAACTTCATGCGAATTACGCTACGCCGGCCGGGGTAGTCCGTCGTAAACATTGATGTGCAATTGCCGGCGCGCGACCCTTTTGCTGCTGTCGAAAAGGGGAGAATGCATGTCCGTCGCCGGATCCGCCGCCCGCGCCCTGTCACCGCCGCCCCCGGCGGCGGAGGTGCCGCTGGTCGTGCACGTGGTGGACAGCCTGGGCGTCGGCGGCATGGAGAACGGCCTCGTCAACATCGTCAACGCGACGCCGCCGGAGCGCTTCCGCCACGCCATCGTCTGCCTGCGCGAAGCCGGCCCCATGGCCAGGCGCCTGCGGCCGGGAGCGGCGGAGGTCCACGTCCTCGGTAAGAAGGCGGGCAAGGACCCGGCGGCCTACGCCCGGCTGTGGCGGCTGCTGCGCACCTTGCGGCCGCAGGTCGTCCACACCCGCAATCTGCCCGCCGCCGACATGGTGGTGCCGGCCTTCCTGGCCGCAGTGCCCGTGGTGGTGCACGGCGAGCACGGCCGCGACGCCATCGAGGAGACCGGCGCCAACCGCCGCTACAACCTGCTCCGCCGCCTCGTCGAGCCCACCGTCGACCACTACATCGCCCTGTCCGGCGAGATCGAGGACTGGCTGACCGAGCGCGTCGGCCTGCCCGCCGCCAAGGTCGGGCGCATCATCAACGGCGTCGACACCCGCCGCTTCCGCCCCGCCGACGCCGGACGGGCGCCGCTCGCCGGCGCGCCTGCGGGTTTCGCCGGGCCGGATCAGGTGGTGTTCGGCACCGTCGGTCGCATGGCCGGCGTGAAGGACCAGACGACCCTGGCGCGCGCCTTCGTCGACCTGCTCGACCGCGTGCCCGACGGCCGGGCGCGCCTGCGTCTCGTGCTGGTGGGCGACGGCCCGCTGCGGGCGGAATGCGCCGACATCCTGGCGGCGGCGGGGGCGTCCGACCTCGCCTGGCTGCCCGGGCGGCGCGACGACGTGCCGGCGCTGCTGCAGGGCCTCGACGTCTTCGTGCTGCCGTCGCGCACCGAGGGCATCTGCAACACCATCCTGGAAGCCATGGCGACCGGCCTGCCGGTGGTGGCGACCCAGGTCGGCGGCAATCCGGAACTGGTGGAAGACGGCCGCACCGGCATCCTGGTGCCGCGCCTCGCGCCTGCCGCCATGGCGGCGGCCATGGCGCCCTATGCCACGGACGCCTGCCTGCGCCGCGGCCACGGCGCCGCCGGGCGGGCGCGGGCGATCACCGACTTCGCGCTGGAGCGCATGGTTGAGCGCTACCTCGCCACCTACGACCGGCTGCTGGCCCGTCGGGCTCCTCGCCGCGCGCCCCGCCGCGCCTCGGCCTGAGCGGAGGGGGCGAGCGGTGCGCATCCTCACCTTCGGCAACCTGTTCCCGAGCCGCGCCAACCCGCAGAACGGCGTGTTCACCGAGCTGCGGCTGAAGGCCCTGCGCGCCGCCGACACCGAGGTCGAGGCCCGGGTGGTGGCGCCGGTGCCGTGGTTTCCCTTCACCCATCCGCGCTTCGGCGCCTATGCGGTGCACGCCCGGGTGCCGGCGCGGGACGTGCGGGACGGCGTGCCGGTGGTCTATCCGCGGGTGCCGATGATCCCCAAGGTCGGCATGACCCTGGCGCCGCACCTGCTGTACCGCGCCGCGCTGCCGGCGGTGGAGCGGCTGCGGGCGGAGGGGTTCGCCTTCGACCTCATCGACGCCTATTACCTCTATCCCGATGGCGTCGCCGCCGCCCGCCTCGCCCGCCGCTTCGGCGTGCCGCTGGTGCTGACGGCGCTGGGCAGCGACGTCAACATCCTGCCCACCTTCCCGAAGCCCCGTCGCATGATCCTGGAAGCCTGCGCCACCGCCGGGCTGGTGGCGACGGTCAGCCGGTCCCTGCGCGACGCCCTGGTGGAGCTGGGCGTGCCGGCGGAGCGCGTCGCCGTCATCCGCAACGGCGTCGACCTGGACGTCTTCCGCCCGCCCGCCGACCGCCGCGCCCTGCGCGCGTCCCTGCGTCTGCCGCCGCCGGGCGAGGCGCCGGTGCTGCTGTTCGTCGGCAACCTGGTGGCGCTGAAGCGCTGCCACCTGTGCATCGAGGCCCTGACCCGCCTGCCCACCGCCCGCCTGATGATCGCCGGCGAAGGCCCGGAGCGGAGCCGGCTCGCGGCGCTGGCGGAACGGCTCGGGGTCGGCGGGCGCGTGCGCTTCCTCGGCCGGTTGACGCAGGACGCGCTGACGCCGTGGTACGGCGCCGCCGACGCCCTGCTGCTGCCGTCGGAGCGAGAGGGCCTGCCCAACGTGGTGATGGAGGCCATGGCCTGCGGCACGCCCGTCGTCGCCTCGCACCTGCCGGGCACGGCGGAGGCGGTGTCGGTGCCCGCCGCCGGCCGCCTGGTGCCGGAACCCGACGGCGCCGCCCTGGCCGCCGCCGTGCAGGCGCTGCTGGCCGAGTCGCCGCCGCGCGAAGCCACCCGCGCCCACGCCGCCGGCTTCTCGTGGGAGGCCGCCGGGCAGGCCATGGCCGCCCATTACCGCCGACTCCGAAACGTCGAATCACCCGCACCGGTCGCGGCCTGAGGCGAGTCTTCTCCTCGGGGATGCAAGTATTTCGAATAGTCACAAGGCGCTGGTGACATTTCTGTGGCCCGCCTTGTTGCAGCGAGAGCCCTGAATTACTGTTCCAGCCGGGCCGAAGAAGTCTTCCGAACTTTCGTGGTATCCCGGAAACTTTCGGCGTCTCGCGCGGGAACACCTATTTCCGCTGAGAAAAGGTGGTACCATGAAGATCGTTCGGCCACGTTTTACTTCCTTCCGGTCTGCTTTGGCAGTATCGGCCCTTGCCTTGTCTGCCGTCATGGCAACGGGCGGGGTGTCTTCCTCATGGGCGGCGGCGGTCGACGACTTGTTGGACGAGGCGCGTCGGTATCGGGCGGAGGGGCGGGTGAGCGAGAGCATCATTCAGCTCAAGAACGCGCTGCAGGAGCAGCCGTCGAACGCGGAGGCGAACGCCCTCCTCGGCGGCCTCTACATGGACCTCGGCGACACGGCGCGGGCGGAAGTGCAGCTGACGCGCGCGCGCGACCTCGGCGCCCCGGCCGACGACTGGCTGAAGCCGCTGCTGCTGTCGTGGCTGTCCCTCGGCCGCACCCAGGAGGTCCTCGCCACCGTCGCCGACCTGCCCGAAAGCATGCCGGCCCGCCTGCGCGCCGACGCGCTCGCGCTCGCCGGTCGCGCCCATCTCGCCCGCGGCGACGCCGACCGCGCCCGCACCACCTTCGAAGAGGCCGCCGCGCTCGCCCCCGACAGCGCGCTGGCCCACGTCGGCATCGGCCGCATGGCGCTGCGTGACGGCGACCTGGCCGCCGCCGTCGCCGCCGCCCAGGCCGCCCTGAAGGCCGACCCGGAAGAGTCCGATGCCGTCTACCTGGCCGGCGACGTGGCACTCCGCGAAAAGCGCATGGACGACGCGCTGGCGCTCTACCGCGGCCTGCGCGACCGCTACCCGCTGAACCCCTTCGTCCGCATCCCGCTGGCCCAGGCGCTGGTGCAGGCCGACGAACTGGACGCGGCGGATACCGAGATCAGCTTCGTGCTGGAGCGCGTCCAGGGCCTGCCCATGGCGCACTACCTCAAGGGCCTGGTGTCCTACCGCAAGGGCGACCTCGCCGGCGCCGACACCCAGCTGACCGAAGGCTTGGCCATGCAGCCGGGCAACGCCGAGCTGCAGATGCTCGCCGGCCTGACCAAGTACGGCCTCGGCCAGGACGAACAGGCCGTGCGCCTGCTGGAGAGCTTCGCCAACCGCCCCGAGACGCCGACCGAGGTGCGTCTCGCGCTCGGCTCGTCGCTGCTGCGCCTGGGCCGTGCCGAGGACTCCTACGGCGTGCTGTCACAGGTGTCGGAAGCGGTCGCCGACAACGCTCCCGCCGTCGCCCTGCTCGGACAGGCGGCGCAGCAGGCGGGCGACCTGGAGGAAGCCTCGGTCCTGCTGGAGCGCGCCCTGGCGCTCGCCCCCGACGACAGCCGCGTGATCGGCCAGCTGGCGGTGGTGTTCGGCGAGCTGGGCCGCCAGCAGGACGCCATGGACCTGCTCGCCCGTGCCGTCGAGAAGAACCCCGACGACTCGCGCACCCGCAGCCTCTACTTCGCCATGCTGCTGCGCGCCGACAAGGCCACCGAGGCCCTGGCCGTGGCGCAGGCGGTGCAGCAGGCGCGGCCCGACGATGCCGCCGGCTACACCATGGAAGGGCTGGCGCAGGTCGCCCTGCGCGACCAGGACGCCGCCGAGGCCGCCTTCCGCGAGGCCCTGAAGCGCAACCCCGGCGCCAGCGACGCCGCCGGCAACCTGGCCTCGCTGCTCATCATGAAGGGCCGCGACGACGAGGCGCGCGACCTCATGGTCGACGCGCACGCCCAGTCGCCGGGCGATTACGACATCCTCATGCGCCTCGCCCGCATGGCCACCGACCGCGGCGCCATGGACGACGCCCGCACGTGGCTCGACCTCGCCGTGAAGGCCGACCCGACGGCGGTCGAGCCGCGCGTGCGCAGCGCCGCGCTGATGCTGGAGGAACGGCGCTACGAACCGGCGCTCGCCCTCATGCTGCCGCTCATGAACCAGCATCCGCGCGACCCGCGCGTGCTGCGTGCCGTCGCCATCGCCCGCTCGGGCACCGGCGACGTGCCGAACGCCGTCGCCGCCCTGCAGACGCTGGTCGAGGTCGAGCCCAACGAGGCCAACTACCGCCTGCTGCAGTCCGCCGCCCAGCGCGCCGGCGACCGGGTGTTGATGCAGCGCAGCCTGGAACGGCTGGTGCAGCTGGCGCCCGCCGATCCGCTGCCGAAGGTGGCGCTGGCCGAACTCTACATGCAGGACCGCCGCCCCTTCGACGCCGAGCCGTTGGTGGCCGCCGCCGCCGAACTGGCGCCGAACGACCCCAAGGTGATCGAGCAGCAGGCCCGCCTGCGGCTCGAGTCCGACCGCGCCGGCGGCACCGAGTTCCTGCGCTCGCGCCTGACCGGAATGGAGACGCCGCCGCGCAACCTGGTGATCCTGCTCGCCCACGCCGAGTTCGACGGCGACCGCGAGGCCGGCATCACCCGCGTCGCGCAGTGGCTGGAAGCCAACCCCGACGACCAGGACGCCCGCTTCCTGCTGTCCAACTGGCAGATCGGGCAGGAGAACTGGGCCGGCGCCGCCGACAACCTGCGGCGCGTCACCGAGGCGCAGCCGGCCAACTGGATCGCCCGCAACAACTACGCCTGGGTGCTGCTGCGCAAGGGCGACGCAGAGACGGCCCTCGAGCAAGCGGAAGTCGCCCGTACCCACGGCGGCGACCGCCCCGAGATCCTCGATACCGAAGGCCAGATCCGGCTGGCCCTCGGGCAGCCGGCGGAAGCGGAACTGCTGTTCCGTCGCGCCGCCGGACAAAGTGCGAAACCGGGCTTCCGTCTTAACCTTGCGGAAGCATTGGTCGTGCAAAATAAGTCCAAAGAGGCGCGAGAGGTCCTGAACGACCTGATCGCGACCGACGACTTCGCCGGAAAAAACCAGGCTCGCGACTTACTCGCCCGACTGGGGGATTGACCCCCGCGGCCGAACCCGTGCGCGCGCCCCGTGAGAGAGAGTGACCCCCAAGGGTCGGCGGAACGAACGGCAGAAAAAACATGCCGCGTCCGCCGACCGGACCCGAGACCCGGTAGAGAGACCGCAGAGAGAGAGTACAGAGATGACCGTGAGCCAGATCGCCTTGGCAGGGCGCCCGAGGGCGTCAGCCGTCCTGCCCGTGCCCCCGCGCAGCGAAGGGGCGGAGCCCTTGTTCGACCTCTACAACCGGCACTTCGTCGTGGTGCCGGCCGATACGGCCGAACTGAAGCAGCAGGTGTTCCACCTGCGCTACCAGGTGCTGGCCGAAGAGAATTCCTATCTCGACCCGGCCGACTACCCGGACCAGATGGAATGGGACGAATACGACGACCGCTCGGAGCACTACCTGCTCATGCATCGGGTGACCGGCGAGACGGCGGGCACGGTCCGCCTCATCCTGCCGCAGGTCGACCGCCCGGGCGACGAGTTGCAGTTCGTCCACCACTGCGAGCTGCCCGACCTCGGCTCCCGCGTGCCCTTCGCCCGCGCCGGGGAGGTATCGCGCTTCGCGGTGACCAAGGCCTTCCGCCGCCGCCTGACGGACGGGTCCATCATGCCCGACGTCTACGACCCGCGCATGGGCAAGTTGCCGAAGGACGACGAAGTGCGCCGCCTGGTGCCCTACATCACCATCGGCCTGCTGCAGGGCATCGTCCACGGCATGCTGAAGCACCGCCTGTCCTACGTCAGCATGGTGACGGAGCCGACCCTGCTGCGCCTGCTGCAGCGTTTCGGCATCTACTTCGAGACCCTCGGCCCGCTGGTGCCGCTCTACGGCTGGCGTCAGCCCTGCGGCCGCGAGCTGTGCGACCTGCTGCACGACGTCCATGCCGAGCGCCCCGACGTGTGGGACATCCTCACCGACCGCGGCCGCCTGAACCGCGAGCTGGAAACCTACGCGCCCTGACGGGCGCCGGCGGTCAGGAGCCAGCCCCGTCCAGAGGCCTGAGGGGGTCTTCCGGACGGGGGTGGTCCCCGCCGCCGTGAGACCGGCCGCACGGACAAGACGAAAACGGGGGAGGCCCATGGGCCTCCCCCGTTCGTATCGGAGCCGTTGGTGCCGGCCGGTTCAGCCGGGCGCCGGCACCTGGGTCTGCAGCGCCAGGGCGTGCAGGTCGCCGCCCATCTTGCCCTTGAGCGCGCCGTAGACCATCTGGTGCTGCTGCACGCGGCTCTTGCCCTCGAAGGCCGACGACACGACCAGCGCGGCGTAGTGGTCGCCGTCGCCGCGCAGGTCCTCGATGGTCACTTCCGCGTCGGGGAAGGCATCCTTGATGAGCCGTTCGATTTCGTTGGCTTCCATCGCCATGATCGGTCCTCCGTTCAGTGTTACGCCGGGGCGCCCGGGTGCTCCACGGCTTCGCCGCCGGCCATGTAGGCGGGCATCCACGCCTCGTTGACGGCGCGCAGCTGGGCCACCGCCGGGCCGGCGACGCCGTCGACGACCACATGGTCGCCGCCGGTGAAGCCGAGCACCCGCACCGGCACCTTGGCTTCCTCGGCCTCGGCGACGATGGCGGCCACGTCCGTTTCCTTCACCGTCACGATATAGCGACCCTGGTCCTCGCCGAACAGGTAGGCGTGGCGCGGGCCCGGATCGGTCTTGATCTCGAAGCCCATGCCGCCGGCCAGCGCCATCTCGGTCAGCGCCACCAGCAGGCCGCCGTCGGACACGTCGTGGCAGGCGGTGACGCGGCGGGCGCGGATGAGGCCGCGCACGTGGTCGCCGACCTTGCGCTCGTGCGCCAGGTCCACCGGCGGCGGCGCGCCGTCCTCGCGGCCGAGCAGCTCGCGCAGATACAGCGACTGGGCGAGCCAGCCGGCGCCGCGCTCGCCGAGGGTTTCGCCGAACACCAGGATGATGTCGTCGTCGTCCTTGAAGGCGATGGTCGCCATGGTGTCCAGGTCGTCGATCAGGCCGATGGCGCCGATGGCCGGCGTCGGCATGATGGGCTGGCCCTGGGTCTCGTTGTACAGCGACACGTTGCCCGACACGACCGGGAAGTCGAGCGTCACGCAGGCCTCGGCCATGCCCTGGCAGGCGCCGACGAACTGGCCCATGATCACCGGCTTCTCCGGGTTGCCGAAGTTCATGTTGTCGGTGATGGCGAGCGGCCGGGCGCCGACGGCGGTCAGGTTGCGCCAGGCTTCCGCGACGGCCTGCTTGCCGCCCTCCACCGGGTCGGACTCGACGTAGCGCGGCGTGCAGTCGGTGGTGACGGCGAGGCCGCGGTTGCTGCCGTGCAGGCGCACGACGCCGGCGTCCCCGCCGGGGCGCTGGGTGGTGTCACCCATGACCATGTGGTCGTACTGCTCCCAGATCCAGCGGCGGCTGGCGAGGTCGGGGCAGCCCATGAGCTTGCTCAGGGCTTCCGGCCACGGCACCTCGGTGATCTCGTTGGAGCGGATGCCGCGGGTCTCGCGCACGATCTCGTACGGGCGGTCGTATTCCGGCGAGGCCATGGCGAGGGGGTCGATGGGCAGGTCGCCCACCACGTCGCCGTGCCACTTCAGCACCATGCGGCCCGAGTCGGTGAGGTGGCCGATGACCGCGAAGTCCAGCTCCCACTTGTGGAAGATGGCCCGCGCCAGGTCTTCCTTGCCGGGCTTCAGCACCATGAGCATGCGCTCCTGGCTTTCCGACAGCATCAGCTCGTAGGGGGTCATGCCCTCTTCGCGCATGGGCACCCGGTCGAGGTCCAGCTCGACGCCGAGGCCGCCCTTGGACGCCATCTCGAAGGACGACGAGGTCAGGCCGGCCGCGCCCATGTCCTGGATGGCGACGATGGCGTCGGTCGCCATCAGTTCGAGGCAGGCCTCGATGAGCAGCTTCTCGGTGAACGGGTCGCCGACCTGCACGGTCGGGCGCTTCTCTTCCGACTTCTCGTCGAACTCGGCCGACGCCATGGTGGCGCCGTGGATGCCGTCGCGGCCGGTCTTCGACCCGGCGTAGACCACCGGGTTGCCGACGCCGGCGGCGGCCGAATAGAAGATCTTGTCCGCTTCGGCGACGCCCACGGTCATGGCGTTGACCAGGATGTTGCCGTTGTAGGACTTGTGGAAGTTGGTCTCGCCGCCGATGGTCGGCACGCCGACGCAGTTGCCGTAGCCGCCGATGCCGGCGACGACCCCGGCCACCAGGTGGCGGGTCTTCGGATGGCTCGGGTCGCCGAAGCGCAGGGCGTTCATGTTGGCCACGGGGCGCGCGCCCATGGTGAAGACGTCGCGCAGGATGCCGCCGACGCCGGTCGCCGCACCCTGGTAGGGCTCGATGAACGACGGGTGGTTGTGGCTCTCCATCTTGAAGATGGCGGCCAAGCCCTCGCCGATGTCGACCACGCCAGCGTTCTCGCCGGGGCCGCAAATGACCCACGGCGCCTTGGTCGGCAGGGTCTTCAGCCACTTCTTCGACGACTTGTAGGAGCAGTGCTCCGACCACATGACCGAGAAGATGCCGAGCTCGGTCAGGTTGGGCTCGCGGCCCATGATGTCGAGCACCAGCTTGTACTCGTCCGGCGTCAGGCCGTGCTGGGCGACGATTTCCGGAGTGATCTCGCTCACGACAGGGCCTCCAGCAGGGACTTGAACATGGGCACGCCGTCGGTGCCGCCGAGGTGGTCGTCGATCAGCCGCTCGGGGTGCGGCATGAGGCCGAGGACCGTGCGGCGCTCGTTGAACAGGCCGGCGATGTTGTTGCGGCTGCCGTTGATGTTGGCGGCGTCGTCGACTCGGCCGTCGGGGTGGGCGTAGCGGAACGCCACCTGGCCCTGGCCCTCGACGCGCGCCAGCGTCTCGTCGTCGGCGAAGTAGTTGCCGTCGTGGTGGGCGACGGGGTAGCGCACCACCTCGCCGTCGCGGTAGCCGCGGGTGAAGTCGCTGCCGGCGCTTTCCACCTTCAGGTGGACGTCCTTGCAGATGAACTTGAGGCCGCGGTTGCGCATGAGCGCGCCGGGCAGCAGGCCGGCTTCCGTCAGGATCTGGAAGCCGTTGCAGATGCCGAGGACGCGCACGCCCTTCTCGGCCTGCGCCTTCACTTCGCGCATCACCGGCGAATGGGCGGCCATGGCGCCGGAGCGCAGGTAGTCGCCGTAGGAGAACCCGCCGGGGACGACGATGAGATCCAGGTCCGGCACCTCGGTCTCGCGGTGCCACAGCATGATGGGCTTGGTGCCCATGATCCGGTCCACCGCCACCGCCACGTCGCGGTCGCAGTTGGAGCCGGGGAATACGATGACGGCGGCTTTCATGACGTCATTCGGCCTTCGACAAGGGGAAAGGGGCGCGATCGCGGCGGCCGGCCGGCGCGGGGGCGCCGGCGGCGGAGCGGCGTCAGCCTTCCAGATCGACCGTGAAGTTCTCGATCACCGTGTTGGCGAGGAGTTCGCGGCACATGCGCTCGACGGCCTCGCGCGCCTTGGCGGGGTCGGTCTCGTCGAGGTCGAGTTCGATGTACTTGCCCTGGCGGACCTCCTGCACGCCCTCGAAGCCCAGCGACTGGAGCGCGTGGCTGACGGCCTTGCCCTGCGGGTCGAGCACACCGGGCTTGAGGGTCACGTGTACCTTGGCTTTCACGGCCTGACGTCCTTATGAAAGGTAGTGAAACGGGGGATGAAGCGGCGAAGGGCCGGCGCGCGGGGTGCGGGCCGGCCCTTCGGGTTCCTTACTGGACGGTATCGGGCGCCGGGGCGTCGGCCGGGCCGGCCTCGGGCAGGATGCCGAGACGGCGGGCGACTTCCTGGTAGGCGCCTTCGACGTTGCCCATGTCGCGGCGGAAGCGGTCCTTGTCCAGCTTCTCGTTGGTCTTGGCGTCCCACAGGCGGCAGTTGTCGGGGCTGATCTCGTCGGCCAGCACGATCTGCATGTCGCCGCTTTCGTGCCACAGACGGCCGAACTCCAGCTTGAAGTCCACCAGCTTGATGCCGATGCCGAGGAACAGGCCGGACAGGTAGTCGTTGATGCGCAGCGACAGCGCGATGATCTCGTCGATTTCCTGGATGGTCGCCCAGCCGAAGGCCGTGATGTGCTCTTCCGACACCATCGGGTCGTTCAGCTCGTCGTTCTTGTAGTAGTACTCGACGATGGAGCGCGGCAGCGGCGTGCCCTCGGCGATGCCGAAGCGGGTGGCGATGGAGCCAGCGGCGACGTTGCGGATCACCACTTCGATGGGGATGATCTCCACTTCCCGCACCAGCTGCTCACGCATGTTGAGACGGCGGATGAAGTGGGTCGGCACGCCGATCTCGTTCAACCGGTTCATCAGGTATTCGCTGATGCGGTTGTTGAGCACGCCCTTGCCGGTGATCGTGCCCTTCTTCTTGTTGTTGAAGGCGGTCGCGTCGTCCTTGAAGTACTGGACCAGCGTGCCCGGCTCCGGCCCCTCGAACAGGACCTTCGCCTTGCCTTCGTAAATCATTCTGCGTCGTGCCATGTCCGTCGTCCGGTGCAGGCTTCCGGAAACCGGCTCTCCGGAAGCGGGAAATGAAAGTGGGCGGGCCGGAGAATGGCTCTCCGCCCGCCTGACCGCGATGCGGGCTGTATAGCAGGGCGGGGCCGCGCATACAACGGCGGAGGACCGCCGGGCGCCGCCTCAGTCGAGCCGCACCGGCAGGAACGGCGCGGCGTCGGGGCGCCCCTCGGCGAAGGAAAAGCGCGGCGGCTCCTCCCGCCCGATGGCCGGCAGCGCCAGCAGCGCCGAGGAGACAGTGCCGAATCCGCGCTCGGTCATGAAGCACATGGCGGCGGTGGCGCGCTCGCCCTCGGCCGTCTCGGTTCCCGCGAGCAGCCCCGGCCAGTCGCCCCACGCCCCGGCTTCCGGGTCGGGCGCGGCGGCGGCGCGGAAGCGCGGCAGCCAGCGGGCGATGCGCGGGTCGAGGTCGTCGTTCAGGTCGAAGGCGGTCAGCATGCTCACCCCTTCGGGTAGCGGCTGCACCACGATGCCGTCACCGTCGTTGCGCAGCCAGAAGGCATCGCGGTTGTCGGCCACCACCATGTTGAAGGGGCGGTAGGCCAGCGGGTCGAGGTCGGCCAGCGCCTCGGCGGCGGCATCGGCGTCGGCGTGGTCCAGCGCCTCCAGCACCAGTTCGCCGCGCGAGCGCTTGCCCGGCGCCGGGCCGAGGGTGTTGACCCGATTGAGCATGGCGGCCATGACGCCGGCCTCGTTCAGGCCGAGCCAACTGCCGCCGGCCAGCACGTCGAGGCCGCCGATCACCTCCGGCCGGTCGGGCCAGTGGCGGGCCGGCGGACGCCACGGCCGGTCCTGCATTTCGTCCCTGTTGGCGGCGACGACGAGCGGCCACATATCAGTAGGACGGCGCAGGATCACGATGGAGCACATAGGGTCTTCGTCCGAAAAATAAGGTACACGTTGGGGTGGGCAGGCTGTATAAGGGGGCGGCCATTTCAGCCGGCGCCGTGTTCCCCTAGAGGCCGGAGCCGCCGCCGCCCGTCATAGTTCAGCCATTAGGGGATTAGCGCAACATGAGCGACGCCTTCAACGAGCGGGAAAAGGGTTTCGAGGCGAAGTTCAGGCTGGATCAGGAACTCGAGTTCAAGATCAACGCCCGCCGCGACAAGCTGTTCGGCCTCTGGGCGGCCGAAGCCATGGGCATGGCCGGTGGCGGTGCGGAAGCCTACGCCCGTTCGGTGATCGCCGCCGACCTGGAAGAGAAGGGTGACGACGACGTCATCCGCAAGGTCTTCCGCGATCTGCAGCAGCACGAGGTGGACATCACCGAAGGCCGCCTGCGCATCAAGCTCGAGAAGTTCCACGCCGAAGCTCGCCGCCAGCTGATGAGCGAGATCGAGTCGGGCTCCGACAAGACCTGATCGCACCGCCGGCCGCCACCACACTCCGCGCCGCCCGCCAGGGGCCGCAGCGGAGCACGTACGGCTGCCGCGACGCGACGAAACGACGCCGTGACGGCCGGGCAAGTCCCGGCCGTCGCCGTTTCCGCACCCGGGCCGCGTCACCCGCGGCAGTGTTCGAACGTTGGCCTTATGATCGCCATCGTCCGGGTGCTCCCTACCCCCCATGCGCCACTTCATTCCCGTCGCCCTGCTGCTGATCGTCGCCGGCCTCGCGCTGGCGGTGTGGCGAGGGCCCGTGGAGGTGCCGGACCGCTGGAACCCGTGGGCGCCGCTGCGCATCACCGAGGCGCCCAACATCCTCACCCCCATGAAGCTGTCGCTGCTGGAAGCCGACGGCGACCTGTGCCGCGCCGCGCTCGCCTCCGCCGACGCGCTGGCCTGGACGCCCCTGCCCGACCGCCCGTCGGAGGAGGGCTGCGGCCTGACGGATGCGGTGCGCATCACCGAGGCCGAGCCCGGCTTCGGCGAGCCGATCACCGCCACCTGCCGCCTCGCCGTCGCCTGGGCGCTGTTCGAACACCACGAGCTGGCCCCGGCGGCGCAGGAGGAACTGGGGACGGAGGTCGCCCGCATCGGCCACTACGGCACCCAGGTCTGCCGCAACATCGCCGGGTCGAGCCGCCGCAGCGAACACGCGACGGCCAATGCGCTCGACCTGTCGTCCCTGCGCCTCGCCGACGGCCGCACGGTGAGCGTCGCCCGCCACTGGGAGGAAGACAGCCCGCGCGGCCGCTTCCTGCGCCGCATCCACGCCGGCGCCTGCCGGTTCTTCGACGTGGTCCTCGGCCCCGACTACAACGCCGCCCACGCCGACCACCTGCACCTCGACATGGGGCCCTTCGGCACCTGCCGGTGAGGCGGTGTCAGTCGTCCAGCCTGTCACCCGGCTGCGGCGGCGCATCGGGCGCCCCGGCCACATACCGGCGGAAGGTATCGGCATCCGCGCCGGTCGGTCGGCGAGCGAAGAACTCCTCGGTCGCAGTAAGCACGCCCACCTTCTCCGCCACCGCAGGACTGCGGGATGCCGGCGGCCTGCGCAGATCGCGTCCTTCGCCCATCGGTGTTCTCCGTCCTAAGGTTGTCTCTACTCCCGCAGCACCGCCGCCAGGGCGCCGTCGCCGAAGCGGCGGCGGAGGAAGTCTTCGGCGGTGGTCTCGGCGGCGATCTTGTGCAGCACGGCCGTCACCGCGAACTGCTCCAGCGTCATGCGCCGTTCCGCCGCCAGATCCTGGGCGGCCGTCATCATCCAGTCCGGCAGGCGGACCGTCACCGTATTCGCGTTCATGTCTGCTCTCTCCCCGTGCGGGAGGGACGGCCGAACCCGAAGGCGGCCGCCCCTGCCCTGCCTTACTTCGCCGCTTCGCCGCGGTTGATGGCGCTCAGCACCGCCTTCAGCGAGGCGACGACGATGTTGCGGTCCATGCCGGCGCCCCACAGGCTGCGGCCCTGCGCGTCGGTGACGCAGACATAGGCGGCGGCCTGGGCGTCGGCGCCGCGGCCGATGGCGTGCTCGCTGTAGTCCTCCACCTTCACCGAGACACCGCAGGCCCGCGCCAGCGCGTCCACCAGGGCGTCGATGGGGCCGGAGCCGTGGCCCTCGATGGACTTGCCGACGCCGTTGTCGAGGATGCGCGCGGTCAGCGCCCGCTTGGCCCCCTCGCCGCCCTCGCTGATGGGCACGGTGCGGTGCTCCACGAAGGCGAAGCGGCCGGTGCCCTGGTAGAGGTAGGTCTGATCGAAGGCGCGCCAGATGAGGTCGGGCGTCTGCTCGTCGCCGGTGCGGTCGGCCAGCTGCTGGACGACGCGGGCGAATTCCACCTGCATGCCGCGCGGGATCTTCAGGTCGAAGTCGCGCTCCAGCACATGCGCCACGCCGCCCTTGCCCGACTGGCTGTTGACGCGGATGACGGCCTCGTAGGTGCGGCCGATGTCGGCCGGGTCGATGGGCAGGTACGGCACCTCCCACACCGGCTGGTTGCTGGCGCGCATGGCCTTCAGGCCCTTGTTGATGGCGTCCTGATGGCTGCCCGAGAAGGCCGTGAACACCAGCTCGCCGGCCCACGGGTGACGCGGGTGCACCGGCATGCGGTTGCACTCCTCGGCGATCTCGACGATGCGCTTCATGTCGGAGAAGTCGATTCCGGGGTCGACGCCCTGGCTGAACAGGTTCATGCCGAGCGTGACCAGGTCGACGTTGCCGGTGCGCTCGCCATTGCCGAACAGGGTGCCCTCCACACGGTCGGCGCCGGCCATGACGGCCAGCTCGGCGGCGGCGACGGCGCAGCCGCGGTCGTTGTGCGGGTGGACCGAGATGATGGCGCAGTCGCGGTTGGGCAGGTGGCGGCAGAACCATTCCACCTGATCGGCATGCACGTTGGGCGACGACATTTCCACCGTCGCCGGCAGGTTCAGGATCACCCGCTTCTGCGGCGTCGGCTGCCACACCTCCATCACCGCCTTGCAGATGTCGACGGCGAAGTCCAGTTCCGTGCCCGTGAAGCTTTCCGGCGAGTATTCGTGCACGATGTCCATGCCGCGGGCGCGGGCCGCCTCGGCGTGGGTATGGACCAGCTTGGCGCCCTTCACGGCCAGGTCGATGATGCCCTGGCGGTCCAGCCCGAACACCACGCGGCGCTGCAGTTCGCTGGTGGAGTTGTAGAGGTGGACGACGGCCCGCGGCGCGCCCTCGATGGCCTCGAAGGTGCGGACGATCAGGTCCTCACGCGCCTGGGTCAGCACCTGGATGGTGACGTCGGCGGGAATGCGGCCCTCGTCGATGAGCAGGCGCAGAAAATCGAAGTCGGTCTGCGACGCGGCGGGGAAGCCGACCTCGATCTCCTTGAAGCCCATCTCCACCAGCAGGGTGAACATCTTCAGCTTGCGGTCGGAGCCCATGGGCTCGACCAGCGCCTGGTTGCCGTCGCGCAGGTCGACGGCGCACCACATGGGCGGCTTGGTGATGGTGTTGTTGGGCCACGTGCGGTCGGTCAGGGTGACCGGCTGGAACGGGCGGTACTTGGTGGTGGGATCGACCTTCATGATCTGTCTCGTCTCGTCTGGCTGTGAAGCTGCTGGGGTAGAAGCGGCTTCGGCCGTCGGTGCGCCGCGCGCGATCAGGACCGACGGCCGCCGATAAGTCGCAGCAGCGCCAGCACCCGGGCGCCGATGTGCGGCGCGGTGACGAGGAAGGCGGAGGTTGTACTGTGGGGGGTCATGGGGACTGCGTCCTGCCCTGGTGACTGCAAACATGCCGATCCGGCGCGGCCCGCGAGGGGCGGCCGGGTCAAATAAGTCGCAGTAGGGCGAGGTCGCGAATCTGTTCCATGGGGATATGGGTACGGAGGATGGGCGGCGGTGTCAAGGGTGTTGGGTGCGGCGGGCGGCTGATCGGGTGCCGGTTTGGGTAGCCACCAAGGCACCAAGGACACCAAGGGCGCCGCTTCGCGGCACAAGACGAGGGAGGGGAGGCCCTCCCTCGCGCTCCCTCCGTTTTCCTTGCCACTTTTGTCGTGGCCGGACTTGATCCGGCCATCCACGGCGCCACGGTCGGCAGCCATGGGGCTCCGTCATCCACGGTGGACGGCGGGGGAGCCGTGGATACCCGGCTCGGAGGCCGGGCATGACAAGCACGGCGAAAGCGACCGTGACGTCCTTCGCGCCTACTCCACCCCCAACCCCAGGTTCTGCCGCACCGCCAGCGCCACCTCGCGGGCGGCGTTGAGCGGTGGGTGGGTCCAGTCGTGGAAGGCACCCGTGAACGGCCGGGCATAGCCCAGGCGGTACAACTCCGCGTGCAGGCGGGCGTGCTTGGGGGCGACGAAGCCCTCCGGCGCGTGGATGAACACCGGGCCCTGCGTCGCGCAGGCCTCCGAGCACATGGAGACGCTGTCGCCCGTCGCCACCACGGCATCGGCCAGCGCCAGCAGGCCGAAGTAGGGGTTCTCGCCCGGGTCGCCCACCTTGTAGAGCCACATCGGCTGCGGCAGGGTGCGCTCCAGCACCGTCACCGCCTCGGCAGGCGTGCGACGGCTGGTGGTGATGAGCAGGGTGCCGCCCGTCTCGGTCTGGATCTGGCGCAGCTTGGCGGCCAAGTCGGCGGCCTCGCGCGGGCCGAAGGGGCGGTTCTTGGTGCTGCCGCCGACCAGCACCGACACGAAGGGCCGCGGATAGCTGTCGAAGCGGTCGCGCCAGGCTTCCGCCTCGCGGTCGAGGCGTTCGGGCGTCACCCGATGGGGCGCGCCGGTGATGCGCAGCACCGTCGGCAAGCGGTCCTTGAAGGAGTCGTGGCGCGGTACGGCGATGAGGTCGAACTCGCCGACGGCAGCGGTGCCGAGCCCGCCCGGATACATGATCTGCACCAGGAAACAGCGCCCACCGGCCATGCGCTTGATCCACCGCGCCACCGGGGCGACGCGGCGGCCGGCGCCGATCACCACCGTCGGCCACGGCGCCGACAGGCCGTCGACGCTGTCGTCCGTCAGGCCGAGCGTCGAGGCGCCGCGCACGAAGTTGGGCAGCGCCGCCAGCCGGGAATAGCGGATCTGCTTCACCTCGAACGGCAAGCCCAGCGCCTCGGCGACGCCGAGCGCCTGGTTCACGTTGCCGGCGCGGTCGTCGGCCAGCACCCAGACGGTCGGCGCCGCCATGGCGTCACTCCCCCTTGAAGGCGGGCTTGCGCTTGTCCTTGAAGGCGCTCAGGCCCTCGGCGTAGTCGGCGGTGGCGAGGAAGGCGTAGCACTCGTCCAGCTCCGCCTCGGTCACCGGCGTCGGGTCGAGCAGACGGCGGACGAAGCGCTTGTGCCAGGTGTTCACCTTGGGCGCGCCGGCAGTGATGCGCTTGACCGTCTCGGCGACGTCGGCGTCCATCATGTCGTCGGCGACCACCCGGTTGACGAGGCCCATGCGCAGCGCGTCCTGGGCGTTCACCACCTTGCCCTCCAGCAGGATCTCCAGCACGTTCGCCGGGCCGGCGTGGCGCAGCAGGCCGAGGATCTCCGGGTAGGCCATGACCACCGAGATGCGGTTGATGGGCACGCCGAAACGGCCGCTTTCATTGCAGATGCGGATGTCGGCCATGGCCGCCAGTTCGAGCCCGCCGCCGACGCAGGCGCCGTCGATGCGGGCGATGACCGGGTGGCGGCACTCGCGCACCGCCCGCAGGGCCTCGCGCATGATGACGTCGTAGTCCTTGGCCTGCTCGGCCGTGGCGCGCACGGTGTCGAACTCGCCGATGTCGGCGCCGGCCGCGAAGGCCTTGCCGCCGGCGCCGCGCAGCACGATGCAGCGCACGCCGTCGTCGGCGTCGAGCGCCGTGAACGCCGCCGCCAGACCGCGCCACATGGGCAGGTCCATGGCGTTGAGCTTTTCCGGCTTGTTGAGGACGACGGTGGCGAGGCTGCCCTCGCGCTCGACGGTGATGACGTCGGCCATGAACGGGTCCCTTCCCCTCGGGTTTGGTCGTTGTGTGACGGCAGGTTTACCCTTAAACAGGGGCACATCCAATACGATTTCCCCAAGGGAGCCCGCCCATGTCCCTCGCTTCTCCCCCCGCGGCCGCGGCGTCGCGCAGCCCCGAGCAGAAGGCCGCCGGCCTGGCCGTCGCGCGCATCCTGCTGGAGATCCAGGCGGTCAACTTCCGCCCCGAGGAGCCCTACATCCTCACCTCCGGGCGGGCGAGCCCGGTCTACATCGACTGCCGCAAGGTCATCGCCTTCCCGCGCGCCCGCCGCAAGATCGTGGAGCTGGCGCGCGACTGCATTGAGCGCGAGATCGGCTGCGAGAGCATCACCCACGTGGCCGGCGGCGAGACGGCGGGTATCCCCTACGCGGCGTGGATTTCCGACGCCCTCATGCTGCCCATGCTCTATGTGCGCAAGAAGCCCAAGGGCTTCGGCCGCATGGCGCAGATCGAAGGCCACCTGACCGAGGGCGGCAAGGTGCTGCTGGTGGAAGACCTGGCGACCGACGGCGGCTCCAAGCTGGTGTTCGCCGACGCCATCCGCGCCGCCGGCGCCGAGTGCGCCCATACCTTCGTGCCCTTCTTCTACGGCATCATCCCCGGCGCCGAGGAAGCCCTGCTGGAGCGCGGCGTGAAGCTGCACTATCTGGCCTGCTGGTGGGACGTGCTGGACGTGGCGGAGCAGCAGAAGCTGTTCACCCTGGATGCGCTGGGCGAAGTGCGCGCCTTCTTCAGCGATCCCATCGGGTGGTCCAAGGCCCACGGCGGCAAGGAAGAGTAGCGAGCCGGGAGGGTCTTCGCCGCGTTGGTCGTCTGACCGGCACCCCGCAGCGGAGACCTCCATGGCCGACAAGGACGACGACCGCCCGAGCCAGGCGGAACGATCCCGCCTCAACGCCTTCGAGCTTTACGAGGTGGTGTCGCGCGACGGCGAGTCGGAACTGGACCGGCCGGCAACCTCGCTGTGGTGGTCGGGCGTCGCCGCCGGCATCGCCATCACGGCGTCGCTGGTGACGGAGGGGCTGCTTTATCTGCACCTGCCGGAAGGGCCGTGGCACCACGCGCTGTCGAGCCTCGGCTACACGGTCGGCTTCCTGATCGTGGTCATCGGCCGCCTGCAACTGTTCACCGAAAACACCATCACGCCCGTGCTGCCGCTGCTGTCCCACCCGGGAATGGAACTGGCGCGTGGCACGGCGATCCTGTGGGCCGTGGTGTTCGCCGCCAACATGGTGGGCGGCCTGCTCGCCATCGCCGTCATGGTGTACGGCGGCACGGTCACGCCCGAACAGCTGGACGCCATGGTCGCCGTCAGCCGCGTCGTGCTCGGTCACGGCTGGCTGGAAACCTTCCGCCTCGCCATTCCCGCCGGCTTCCTCATCGCCGCCGCCGTGTGGCTGCTGCCCAATGCGCGCGGCTACGAGATCTGGGTGGTGGTCGGGCTCACCTACGTCATCGCCCTCGGCGACTACAGCCACGTCATCGCCGGGGCGGCGGAAGTCTTCCTGCTGTGGATGGTGGGCGAGGCGGACATCGCCAAGATCCTCGGCTTCATCTCCGCCGCCTTCCTCGGCAACGTGGTCGGCGGCACCGGGCTGTTCGCCCTGCTCGCCTACGGGCAGGTGAAGCAGGAGCTGTAGCGCCGGGGCACGGGCCGTCGCTCACGCCTTCACGTAGGCCTTCAACTGCGTCAGCTCCTTGGTGCGGGCGGCGAGCCACTGGCGCACCTTGGCCGCCGCCGCTTCCGCCTGCTTCAGCTCGTCCGACTTCTCGCGCTTCAGGCGCGTCAGTTCGTCGCCGAGCTTCTTCTCGTAGGTATCGAGCGCCGCCAGGGTCTTGGTGAAGGCCGTGGCGACTTGGCCGCGCTGGCCGTCCTGGCTGTCCGGGTCTGAGCCGGCGAAGGTGGTGACGACATCGGCCAGGGTGTCGAAGTTGGGGCCGAGGTCCGCCTTGCCGAGGGTGATCGGCGTCTTCTCCAGCTGCTTCTTGCAGGTGCGCCAGTCGGCGCGCATGTCGGTCAGGCTGCCGAGGATGCGCTTGGCCTGCTCCTCCGCCTGCCGCTTGCGGACCTTAGCCTCCTCCTTGGCGATGAGCTTGCGGCCGCGCCGTTCGGTCTCGGCGGTGATCTCGATGTCCTTGGCGTACTGCGGGATCGTCTTGCGCACGGCATCGACCGCGGCCTGCGCCGTCTTCGCTTCGTCGGCGGCTTCGTCGTAGGCGGCCACCGCCTTGGGGAATTCGGCCAGTGCGGGGCGCAGGCTCGCGATGGGCAGCGGCTTGGCGCGGGCGATGGTGTCGATGTCGTCTTTCAGGTCGTGGGGTGTCCAGCCGATGAGCGTGCGGCGGTCGGCGAAGGCGTCCAGGCGCTTGTCGGCGGCGTCGCACAGGGCTTTCAGGCCCTCCACGTAGGTGCGTGTGGCCGTGGCGACCCAGCGGTCGATGTCCCAGTCGTGCCCCTTGGACACCTGCGTCAGGTCGCGCTTGAAGTCGGCCGCCAGCGCCTTGGCCGGCCGCGTGAAGCGGTCGTCCAGGCCGTTGCGGGCCCAGGCGTCGAGGTAGGTCTTCAGCCCCGCCCGCACCGCCTCGACCTGCGCATGACAGCGTTCGTGCTCCTGCTTGGCGGCGAGGATGCGCTTGGCGTTGGCCCCGGTCTCGTCCTCGATCGACTTCACGTGCGCCGCCACGGCCTTGGCGAAGGCCGCCACGTCGCTGCGCAGCTTCGTCTCGACCTTGGCGTCGTCGCCCGACTTACGCTGCAGGACGGCGGCGATGGCATCGTCGAGCGCCGATTTCGCGGCGAGGAAGCCGGCCTCGTGGGCGGCGACGGCCGCGTCCATGTGGGCCCGCGCCTTGACGCCGAGCTTGTGGTACTCGGCGGCGGTCGCCGTCGCCTCGGCGGCTTCCAGGTCCTGCTGCGACAGTTCGGCGCTGTAGAGCCCCGCCTGCAGGTCGCCGTAAGCCGTCTCCAGGGCGTCCAGCCGTGCGCCGATGCGGTTGTCGGACCCCAGCACGCGGGCGACCACGCCCAGTGCCGCGGCATAGGCCTTGGACGTCAGGGTGTCCGGGTACGGACGGAACCGGAAAGCGGGCATGGCACATCCCCCCTTTGCGTGCGCGCCTACGCCACAGTAGCAGACTCGGGCATGCCGGTCATGGGCGCAGATAGGTGCAACAACCGCGACACGCCGCAGCGGTCCCGAACGTTGATGCCGCGAGGGAGGCTCCGCCCCTCCCCCCCCGCGACCACCACCCCAGGAGGCCCCCGCGCATGCGCGATCACCACTCCATGCCCTTCGGCGCCGAACTCACCCCCGACGGCTGCCGCTTCCGCCTGTGGGCGCCGGACGTCGATCGCGTCACCTTGTGCATCGAAGGCCCCGGCCCCGCCCGCGAGATCGCCGCCACGCCCGACGCCGACGGCTGGGTCCAGGTGGTGGAGGACGGCGTCGTGCAGGGCACCCGCTACCGCTGGCGCCTGCCCGACGGCCTCATGGTCCCCGACCCCGCCAGCCGCTATCAGCCGGAGGACGTGCACGGCCCGTCGGAGGTCATCGACCCGCTCGGCTTCCAGTGGACCGACCAGGCGTGGGAGGGTCGGCCGTGGGACGAGACGGTGATCTATGAGTTGCACGTCGGCACCTTCACGCCGGAGGGCACCTTCCGTGCCGCCATCGACCAGCTCGACTACCTGACGGACCTGGGCGTCACGGCCGTCGAGCTGATGCCCGTCGCCGATTTCCCCGGCCGCTGGGACTGGGGCTACGACGGCGTCCACCTGTTCGCACCCGATGCCGCCTACGGCCATCCCGACGACCTGAAGGCGCTGATCGACGCCTGCCATGCGCGCGGGCTGCAGGTCTTCATGGACGTCGTCTACAACCACTTCGGGCCGGAGGGGAACTACCTCCACGCGCTCGCCGCCAAGCGGTTCTTCGACGCCGGCAAGCACACCCCCTGGGGGGCGGCCATCGCCTTCGACGGGCCGCACGGCAAGTGGGTGAGCGACTTCTTCGTCCACAACGCGCTGTATTGGGTCGACGAGTTCCACATCGACGGCCTGCGGCTCGATGCCGTCCACGCCATCCACGACGACCGCGACCTCGACGTACTCGACCGCATCGCCGAGGCGGTGCATGGCCGCGAGGGCGGCGACATGCGGCACATCCACCTGGTGCTGGAGAACGACCTCAACGCCGCCCACCGGCTGACGCGCGACGACGGACGGGCGACCCACTACGTCGCCCAGTGGAACGACGACAGCCACCACGCCCTGCACTGCCTGCTGACCGGGGAAAGCGGCGGCTACTACGGCGACTACGCCGCCGACCCCGCCGCCTTCCTCACCCGCATCCTGGCCGAGGGCTTCGCCTACCAGGGCGAGCCGAGCCGCCACCGCGGCGGCGAGGCGCGCGGCGAGCGGTCCGGCCACCTGCCGCCCACCAGCTTCGTCAACTTCCTGCAGAACCACGACCAGATCGGCAACCGCGCCATGGGCGAGCGCATCGACTCCCTCGCCCGCCCCGAGGCCGTCATGGCGGCCGAGAGCATCGTGCTGCTCGCCCCCGCCATCCCGCTGCTGTTCCAGGGCGAGGAATGGGGCTCGCGCCGGCCGTTCCTGTTCTTCTGCGACTTCGGCGAGGACCTGCACGAGGCCGTGCGCGACGGCCGCCGCGCCGAGTTCGAGAGCTTCCCCGAGTTTCGCGACCCCGAGGCCCGCAAGCGCATCCCCGACCCCATGGCGGAGGAGACCTTCCGTCTGTCCAAGCTCGATTGGAGCGAGGCGACGCAGCCGCCCCACGCCGACCGCCTCGCCTTCACCAAGGCACTGCTGTCGGTGCGCCGCCACGAGATCGTCCCCCGCCTGCCGCGCATCGACCCCAGGCGCAGCCGGGCGGAATTGGTCGCCGACCGGGTCGTGACCGCCCGCTGGGGCATGGAAGGGCACTGGCGCCTGTCGCTGCTGGCGAACCTGTCGGACCGGCCGGTGGACGACATCGTGCCGCTGTCGGGCCGCGTCATCTGGACCACCAACACGGCGGGCGGCCGGCCCGACGCGCTGAACCCCTGGGCCGTGGTCTGGGCCATCGAGGACGCCGAATGACGAGCCCGGCCGCCATGCGCATCGTTCCCGACGCCACCTACCGCCTGCAGTTCAACAAGGACTTCACCTTCGCCGACGCGACGGCGCTGGTGCCTTACCTTGCGCGGCTCGGCATCAGCCACGTCTATGCCTCGCCCTTCCTGAAGGCGCGGCCGGGGTCCACCCACGGCTACGACATCATCGACCACAACGCCCTGAACCCCGAGGTCGGCGACGAGGCGGCGCTCGCCCGCCTGTCCGCCGCCCTGAAGGAAAAGGGCATGGGTCAGATCCTCGACTTCGTGCCCAACCACATGGGCATCGCCGAGGCCGAGAACCCGTGGTGGCTCGACGTGCTGGAATACGGCCAGGGCAGCCCCTACGCCGAATACTTCGACATCGACTTCAACCCGGCCAAGGTGGAGTTGCGCGGCAAGGTGCTGCTGCCGGTGCTCGGCGACCAGTACGGCAAGGTGCTGGAGGACGGCCACCTCGTGCCGAAGCTCGACCGCGAGAGCGGCGGCTTCTCGGTGTGGTACTGGGAGCACCGCTTCCCCCTGACGCCCTACCGCTACGGCCCCGTGTTCACGGCGATCCTGCCGGCGGTGCGCCGCGCCGGCCTGCCCGAGGCGGCCGTGGCGGCGCTGGAGGCGGTGGCGACGGGCTTCCGCGAGGTGCGCGCCGCCGCCCGCTCCGGCCGCGCCCGCGGCGCCCGGCGGGGTCGCGCCGAAACCCTGAAGCGCCGCTTCGCCGAGGTGCTGGCCGAGCATCCGGGCCTCGCCGAGGCGGTGGAGGAGGCCTTGGCCGCCCTGCACGGCACGCCGGGCACGCCGGCCAGCTTCCTGCCGCTGCACCGCCTGCTGGAGGCGCAGAACTTCCGCCTCGCCTTCTGGCGCGTGGCGTCGGACGAGATCAACTACCGCCGCTTCTTCCAGATCAACGACCTCGCCGGCCTGCGGGTGGAGGTGCCGGTAGTGTTCGAGGCCTCGCACCGCCTGGTGATGCGCATGCTGGCGGAGGGCCACATCGACGGCTTGCGCATCGACCACGTCGACGGCCTGTTCGACCCCAAGGCCTACCTCGACCGCCTGGCCACCGCCTGCCGCGCCGCCACCGGCAGCGATACGGACACGTACGTCCTGGTGGAGAAGATCCTCGGCCACCACGAGCGCCTGCGCACCGAATGGCGCGTCGCCGGCACCACCGGCTACGAGGCGCTGAACGAGATCAACGGCCTGTTCGTCGATCCCGCCGCCGAGCGCCGCCTGACCCGCACCTATGCCCGCCTCACCGGCGAGAGCATCGACTTCGAGAACATCGTCCGCGCCGGCAAGCGGCAGGTCATGCAGCAGGAACTGGCGTCGGAGGTGCAGGTGCTGGCCAACGGGCTGTCGCGCCTGTCGGAGCGCAACTGGCGCACCCGCGACTACACCCAGCGCGACATCCGCCTGGCGCTGTCGGAGGTGATCGCCTGCTTCCCCGTCTACCGCACCTACATCGACCGCCGCCGCCCGGCTTCGGAGGATCTGCGCGACATCGATTGGGCGGTGGCGCAGGCGCGCAAGAACCCGCAGTTCCATGACGAGAGCATCTTCGACTTCCTGGATGCCGTGCTGTCCACCGACGCCGGCCGGCGCAGCGACGACCCGTTCCCGCGCGAGGAGGTGCGCCGCCTCGCCCGCCGCGCCCAGCAGGTGACCAGCCCGGTCATGGCCAAGGGGCTCGAGGACACGGCCTTCTACCGCTACAACCGCTTCGCCTCGCTGAACGAGGTGGGCGGCCACCCCGACGTCTTCGGCACCACCGTCGGCAGCTTCCACCACCGCATGGCGGATCGGGCGCGCCTGTGGCCGCACTCCATGCTGACGACGGCAACCCACGACACCAAGCGCGGCGAGGACGTGCGGGCGCGCATCAACGTCCTCTCGGAATACGCAGAGGACTGGACCGGCCGCGTGCGCCGCTGGATGCAGCTCAACCGCCGCCGCAAGCCGGAGGTGGAGGGCGAACCCGTGCCGTCCGCCAACGACGAATACCTGTTCTACCAGACCCTGGTCGGCGCCTGGCCGCCGGAACTGGCGGTGCCGGACGAGGGCACCGAGGACCCGGCGACGGTGGACGCCATGGCGACCTTCCGCGACCGCCTGACGGGCTACATGCTGAAGGCGGTGCGCGAGGCCAAGGTGCATTCCGCCTGGACGCGCCAGAACGAGGCCTACGAGCAGGGCATGGCACGGTGGATCGAGCGGGTGCTGGAGATCCGCCACCGCAACCCCTTCCTCGCCGACCTGCAGCCCTTCCAGGCCCGCTGCGCCCGCGTCGGTGCCGTCAACGGCCTCGCCCAGGCGGCGTTGAAGTTCACCTGCCCGGGCGTGCCGGACACCTATCAGGGCTGCGAGCTATGGGAACTGAGCCTCGTCGACCCGGACAACCGCCGCCCCGTGGACTTCGCCGCCCGCGACGGCCTGCTGGCGGAGATGGAGCGCACCTTCGGCACGGGCGACGCGGGCCGAGGCGAGGCGGGCCGAGGCGAGGCGGCGCGCGCCCTGCTCGACCGCTGGACCGACGGCGGGGTGAAGATGCTGCTGACGTGGCGCCTGCTCACCCTGCGCCGGCGCCTGCCCGCCCTGTTCCGCCACGGCGACTACCGGGCGCTGGAGCCGACGGGCGCCGAAGCCGGCCGCCTGATCGCCTTCGAGCGGCGGCACGAGGGGCAGCGGCTGGTCGTCGCCTGCCCGCGCCTCGTCGCCCCGCTCATGCCGGGCGACGGCGACTGGTCGCTGGGCGAGGTCTGGGGCGAGACGGCGGTGCCGCTGGAGACCGGCGGTCGCTTCCGCCACGTGCTGACGGGGGAGACGGTGGAGGGCGAGGCGCTGCGGGCGGCGGACCTGTTCGCGCACCTGCCCGTCGCCGTGCTGCTGGCCGAGGACTGAAGAAGCGAGGGACGCTAGGCCGTCCCTCGCCCTCTCGCGTGATCAGCCGGCGCCGTAGTCGCACCAGTCGGCGGTGACTTCCACGAAGCCGCGAGCGCCGGGGGCCGCGGTGAAGCGGTATTCCTTGCCCTTGAAGATCATGGAATGCTCGATGGGCAGCTGGCCGGTCACTTCCTCCTCGCGGTCGCCGAGGGGGGAGAACACGACCGTCACCGGCTGCGCCGGGTCGTACCACTGCTCGCGGCCGTTGTTGGCGGCGCGGCCGGTGGCGGTGACCGTGATCATGTCGTTGAAGCGGACCCAGGTGTTGGCGCCGTCGTAGTTTTCCGTCTTGGCGAGGAAGCGGCGGTTTTCCACCGCGGTGCAGTTGCGCGGCGGCTGGGCCTGACCGACCACGAAGGCGAGGCGCTCGGGCGACAGACCCTGCTCCATCTTCACGCGCACCTGCTCCAGCACGGCGCGCACCTCTTCCGGCGCCACTTCCTCGTAGCGCGTGCGGTAGTCGGCGGCGACCTGCTCGGCCGAGGTGAGGCCGGCCTCCAGCTCGCCGATGCGCTGCTGCTGGGCCTGTTCGGTCTGCGACAGACGGCCGATCTCGGCCTTCAGTTCGGTGATCTCCTGCGCCGAGAGCTGGGTGCCCGCCTCGTAGGCATAATAGGCGGTGGCTCCGACGACGCCGAGAAAGACGCCGAACTTGACCAGCCCCATCCAGAACTTCTTGCTCTGCTCGCGCTGGCGACGGCTGCGACGTGCCATCGTTGGTCCCGTCCTCCTGTTGCGGTGGCTGCCGCAGTCCTACTTTTCCTTTGTGGCGCAGGCAAGGCAAAGCCGACGCGCCTACCCCCTATGACAGAGGGCGGCCCGTTCGGAGCCGCCCTCGCCGTGGGACCCGTGTCCCGATCAGTGCGCCATCAGCACCGGCACGGTCATGTGGCGCAGCAGGTGGCGCGTCGCGCCGCCGAGCACCAGCTCGCGCAGGCGGGAGCGGCCGTAGGCGCCCATGACGATCAGGTCGGCACCGGCGTCGGCGGCGCGCGACAGCAGCATCGCGCCGGGGTCGACGTCGTCGGAGAAGATGTGCTCGGCGTTGGCCTTCACCCCGTGGCGGGCGAGGTGCAGCGAGATGTCGGCGCCCGGCACGTCGCCGTGGCCGGCGCGGCCGCCGCGCGGGTTGATGGCCAGCACTTCCACCTCGCGCGCCTTCTGCAGCAGCGGCATGGCGTCGTTGACGGCACGGGTGGCCTCGCGGCTGGCGTTCCAGGCCAGCACCACCTTGCTGCCGATGGTCTTGAACTTGCCGGCGTAGGGCACGACCAGCACCGGACGGCCGGCTTCCAGCACCACGTGGTCGACCAGGCCGTCCTCGCCGTCCATGGCGTCGTCGCTGGTGTCGCGCTGGCCCATGACCACCAGATCGGTGTACTTGGCGTGCAGGCAGACGGTATCCACCAGATCGCCTTCCACGGCACGCCACTCGGCGCGGATGCCGGCGGCGCGGACCTTGTCCTCGAAGATCTTGTGGGCGGCGCGGGCGGCGTCCTGGGCGTACTTGCGCTGGACGTCCTGCACCTCGGGCCCGAGCTGGCTCATGACGAACTGCGGCACATGCGGGACCATGCGCACGAACAGGCCTGTCAGATGCGCATCGTGATCGGTCGCCAGCTTGATGGCGACGTCCAGACGGTCGGCCGAGTGGGCCGAGCTGTCGACGAGCACCATGATGTCCTTCAGCGCCATTGGTTCCTCCTGACGATACGGCCGACGGTCGACGGCCCGCATTTTCTTTTGCACCCCGGGGCGCAAGCCCTTGAAGTCATGGAACCATAGCGCAACCCGCGCAGGCTGCACAGGGGCCACGCGCGGGCACAGGGGAGGCATGCGCGTGCGGGACACCAGCCGTTCGACCCCGCCTTGCCACGGCCGGACCGCGCCGCCATATAGGCCGCACCCGGACAGAACGAACGAGGATGTGGAACGGCATGTATGGTCTGGTCAGGGCGCCGGAAATTGGCCGCGAGGGGCTGACCTGGTTCAACGTTCCCGAGCCGCTGTCGCTGAAGGACCTGCGCGGGCGCATCGTCGTCCTCGATTTCTGGACCTATTGCTGCATCAACTGCGTCCAGGTCCTGCCCACGCTGCGGCGGCTGGAGGAAACCTACCCGCGCGAGGTCGCCGTCATCGGCGTCCACAGCCCCAAGTTCGCCGCCGAGCGCGACCCGGCTGCGGTGGCCCACGCCATCAAGCGGTACGACATCCGCCACCCGGTGGTTCACGACCCCTACATGACCCTGTGGGACGAATACGCCGTGCGCGCCTGGCCGACGCTGGTGCTCATCGGCCCCGACGGCAAGGTGATCGGCCAGATGTCGGGCGAGCCCGACCCCGACCTGCTGGTGCAGGGCATCGGCGACCTCATCGCCAACCTGGGCGGCGTCTGCGCCCTCATGCCCGGCGACCTGCCGCTGACGCTGGAGGAACCGGTGCGCGGCCCGCTCGCCTTCCCCGGCAAGGTCAAGCCCCTGCCCGGCCCCGAGAAGCGCTGGGCGGTGGCCGACGGCGGCCATCATCGCATCGTCGTGTGCGAGACCGACGGCCGCGTCGTCGCCCGCTACGGCACCGGCCTGCCGGGCATGGACGACGGTCCGGCGGAGGCGGCCAGCTTCACCTCGCCGCAGGGACTCGCCTGCACCGCCGACGCCATCTTCGTCGCCGACACCGGCAACCACCTGGTGCGCCGCATCGACCTGCATACGGGCCTCGTCTCGACGGTCGCCGGCCTGGGCTTCCGCGGCATGCCGGTGTGCGAGGGCGGCCCGGCCGACCGCACGCCGCTGGCTTCGCCGTGGGACCTGGAGATCGCAGGCGACACCCTGTTCGTCGCCAATGCCGGCACCCACCAGCTGCTCACCATCGACCTCGCCGGCGGGCACATGGCGTCGCTGGCCGGCACCGGCGGCGAGAACATCCACGACGGCCCCGCCCGCCGCGCCCTGCTGGCGCAGCCGAGCGGCCTCGCGCTCGCCCCCGACGGCTCGGCGCTCTATTTCGCCGACAGCGAGACCTCGGCCCTGCGCAAGGTGATGCTGACCGGCGCGCAGCCCGAGGTGCGCACCCTGGTCGGGCGCGGCCTGTTCGACTTCGGCCTCGCCGACGGGCATCTGTCGGAAGCGCGCATGCAGCATCCACTGGGTGTCGCCGTCATGCCCGACGGCCGCATCGCCGTCGCCGACAGCTACAACCACGCCATCCGCCTGGTGGACGAGGCGGCGGGAACGGTGGAGACGGTGCGCCTCGGCACCCTGCGCTGCGAGGGCAGTGCCTGCCGCCGCCCCCTCAGCGAGCCCGCCGGCCTGTGGGCCAAGGGGCCGGACAGCCTGCTGGTGGCCGACACCAACAACCACCGGGTGGTGGAGGTGGACCTGTCGGCCCGCCGGCTGCGGCCGTGGCTCGGCTGAGCGCAAGGCCGGGCATGGCTCCTATTCCCGACGCGCGCTTTGGGTTGAAGCGCGGGGAAGGGTTCGCGTAGAGTAAGCACCGATTTTCGCTCCGGCGGCGGCGGGCCGTGCGCCGGGGATCGGTTCCCCGCGTGGGAACGACAGCCGAAGCGGCGCGATCGCCGGCTTCGCCATGAGGGTAGCCTGCCGATGGATTACGAAGCCTACTTCGCCGAGCGCCTGGACGCGCTCAAGCGCGAGGGCAACTATCGCGTCTTCGCCGACCTGGAGCGCAAGGTGGGAGCCTTCCCGCGGGCCGCCAACCACGCCGACGGGGAAGTGCGCGACATCACCATCTGGTGCAGCAACGACTACCTCGGCATGGGCATGCACCCCGAGGTGCGCGGCGCCATGTGCGACGCCATCAACGCCTCGGGCGCCGGCGCCGGCGGCACCCGCAACATCAGCGGCACCACCCACTACCACGTGCTGCTGGAGGACGAGCTGGCCTCGTGGCACGGCAAGGAGGCGGCGCTCACCTTCACCTCGGGCTACGTCGCCAACCTCACGACCCTGATGACGCTCGGCGCCCAGATCCCCGACGTGGTGCTGTTCTCCGACGAGCTGAACCACAACTCCATGATCGAAGGCATCCGCCACTCGCGGGCCGCCAAGAAGATCTGGAAGCACAACGACGTCGAACACCTGGCGAAGCTGCTGGCGGAATACCCGAAGGACCACCCCAAGGTGGTCATCTTCGAAAGCGTCTATTCCATGGACGGCGACATCGCGCCGCTCGACGAGATCGTCTCCTGCGCCGAAGAATACGGTGCCATGACCTTCCTGGATGAAGTGCACGCCGTCGGCATGTACGGCACCCGCGGCTCGGGCGTCGCCGAGCGCGACGGCGTGGCGCACCGCATCGACATCATCCAGGGCACCATGGGCAAGGCCATCGGCGTGGTCGGCGGCTATATCGCCGGATCGGCGCGCATGGTCGACTTCGTGCGCAGCTTCGGCGCCGGCTTCATCTTCACCACCTCCCTGCCGCCGGCCGTCGCCGCCGGGGCGCGGGCGAGCGTGCGCTGGCTGAAGGAGCACGACGAGGTGCGCGTCCGCCACCAGGAGCGCGCCGCCACCGCCAAGCGCCGCCTGCTGGAACGCGGCATCCCCGTCATGCCGTCGGTCAGCCACATCGTGCCGGTGCTGGTGGGTGACGCGACGCTGTGCAAGCAGGCGAGCGACCTCCTGCTGACGCGCCACGCCATCTACGTCCAGCCCATCAACTACCCGACCGTGCCCAAGGGGACGGAGCGCCTGCGCATCACCCCGACGCCGCTGCACGACGACGCCGCCATGGACCATCTGGTGGAGGCCCTGTGCGACGTCTGGCAGACGCTCGGCATCCAGCGGGTGCAACAGGCGGCCGAATAAGCGATAGTGGGGAGTATCGGGAGTATCGTGGCCGCGGAGCCCTACCTCCGCGGCCATGGTGTTTTATGCTTTCGCTTGAGAACGACTGGAAACAGGAGGAGACATGGCCGCTGCTCCGCCGCCGTCGGACGAAGCCCTGCGTCTGCTCGTCCTGCAGGAATGCGACATCCTCGACACGCCCCCGGACCCGGTGTTCGACGCCGCCGCCGCGCTCGCCGCGCGCCTGTGCGGCACGCCCATCGCCCTGGTGAGCCTGGTCGACGCCGACCGCCAGTGGTTCAAGGCCCGCCACGGCCTCGCCGAGCCGCAGACGCCGCGGGACCATGCCTTCTGCGCCCACGCCATCCTCGCCGCCGAACCCTTCGAGGTGTGCGACGCCGCCGGCGATCCGCGGTTCATGGACAACCCGCTGGTGACCGGGGCGCCCTTCATCCGCTTCTACGCCGGCTTCCCCATCACCGCCGCCGGCGGCCAGCCGCTCGGCACCGTCTGCGCCATCGACCAGGTGCCGCGCAAGCTCGACGAGGCCCAGCGCCAGGGCATGCGCCATCTGGCCGACATGATCACCGCCCTGATGGAGGAGCGCCGCGCCGCCGCCCTCGCCCGCCGCGCCGCCGACGCGACGGCCGAGCACCTGCGGCGCCTCGCCCTGACGGACAGCGTGACGGGCGCCTTCAACCGCCGCGGCTTCCTCGACCAGGCGACGTGGTGCGGTGCCGCCGGCGGCGCCCTGCTGCTGGTGGAGGTCGACGCCCTCGCCGCCATCCGCGAAGAACTGGGCCTCGCCGCCGCCGAAGCGGTGGTGAAGAGCGTCACCGGCCTCGCCCAACGCATCGCCGGACCGCAGGACGTGGTGGGCCGGCTGACCGCCTCCACCCTCGCCCTCTTCCTGCCGGGCAGCACGGCGGCCGACGGTCGGGCGCTGGCCGAACGCCTGCGCCTGCTGGTGGCGGCGGCGCCGGTGGATGCCGCCGGCCAGTCCTTCTGCCCCACCGTCACCTGCGGCGTCGCGCCCGTGCAGGGGCCGCGCGGGGTGGAGACCTCGCTGGTGGCCGCCGACACGGCGCTGGTGGAAGCCCGCGCCCAGGGCGGCGATCAGGTGGTCATCTGCACCCGCGCCGCACCGCCGGTGCATCGCCAATCGCTGGCATGATCCGATTGCATTCCTCCAGCGTACTTGTGGGGAATTGCCAAGCGGGCGGAAAAGCCCATATACTTGCAAACGATTCGCAGCACGCCCGTCCATGGAGACGCCCCGATGTTCGCCGACAAGACACTGACGCCCCGTGAAGCGGTGCGCCTCTGCGCACTCGGCACCATCGTGGGCAAGCCCATGCGCTACAGCGAGCTGGCGTCGAGCGTGCGCCACTTCATCAGCCGCCTGACCGGGCCGAGCGTCGACCTGCTCGGCACCTCCATCGAGCTGCTGCGCTACGAGGGCCTGATCGAGGCCGTCGGCGGCGAGGGCATGGAGGACGACGCGCTGCTGGTCGTCACCGACGCCGGCCGCAAGGAATTCCGTAACCTCATGGTGGCCCCGCTGCGGGCGGCCAGCGACCTGTCCAAGCTCATCACCGCGCTGAAGTTCCGCTTCCTGCACCTGCTGGACCGCGAGGACCGGGAAGCCCAGGTGGAACTGCTCATCGACACCTCGGAGACGGGGCTCAACCGCCTGCTCGACCTGCGCGACAGCATGTCCGACGAGGGCGGCTATCTGGTGGACTGGCTGGACGACGAAGTCGGCCGCGCCGAAGCCCGCCTCAACTGGCTGCACCAGCTGAAGCAGCGCGTGCAGGCCGGCTGACGCCGACGACGGCATCGACCATTCACGAAGGCGGCCTCGACGGGCCGCCTTCGCCGTTTCCGGGGGTCGCCTTGGCATCGTATCGTCGGTGACCGCCGCATCGGAGGAGGCGCGCGCCGAGGTCTATACCCGCGACGGCAGCCAGTGGCGCTACGAGACGGTGGCGGGCCTGGACGCGACGGTGCGGCTGCCCGCCATCGGTGCCGCCCTGCCGCTGGCCGCGGTCTACGAGGACGCCCCGCCCACCCCCGAGGACCCGGAGGCGGAGGTCGAGGCGCATCCGTCCTGACGTCTACCGTCCGCCGGCGATGTCGATGAGGGCGCCGGTGGTGTAGGAGGCGCCGTCGCCGAGCAGCCAGACGATGGCGTCGGCCACTTCCTCCGCCGTGCCGGCGCGGCCGAGCGGGGTGGTGGCGCCGAGGCGCTGGGCGCGGTCGGGCTGGCCGCCGCTGGCGTGGATCTCGGTCTCGATGAAGCCCGGCCGCACGGCGTTCACCCGCACGCCCGCCGGCCCCAGTTCGCGGGCGAGGCCGCGCGTCAGGGTGTCGACGGCGCCCTTGGAGCCGGCGTAGTCGACGTATTCGTTGGCCGCCCCCAGCACCGCCGCCACCGATGAGACGAAGACGATGGAGCCGCCTGCCGTCAGCCGCCGCGCCGCCTCCCGCGCACACAGGTAGGCGCCGAGGACGTTGACGTCGAACATGCGGCGCAGGCGGGCGAGGTCCATGTCGGCGAGGCGGCTGGCGGGGGCGACGATGCCGGCGTTGACCACCACGCCCGTGAGCGGCCCGAGCGCCGCCTCCGCCCCGTCGAACAGGGCCAGCACGTCGGCCTCCACCGCCACGTCGCCGCGCAGGGCGATCGCCCGGCCGCCGGCCGCTTCCACCGCCGCGACGGTCTCCTCGGCGGCCGCCGCATTGCCGGCATAGCCGACGGCGACCGACCAGCCCCGGCGCGCGGCCAGCACCGCCGTCGCCCGCCCGATGCCGCGGCTGCCGCCGGTGACGAGGACGACCTTGCTCATGCGATACCTCCTGCGTGCGGTCCTACGCCCCAGGCGAGCATTGAGCGAGCGGCCAAGGGCGCGCCAGCGCCCGCCCGGCGAGGGCCCTAATACAGATGCTGCCCGCCGGTGACGAAGATTTCCGTGCCGGTGACGTAGTTGAACTCGTCGGTGCACAGGCGGAACACGGCCGCGGCCACGTCTTCCGGCTTGCCCATGCGGTCGAGCGGGATGCGGGGGATCAGCGCCTCGTAGTCCGGGCTGATCATTTCCGTCTGGATCTCGCCCGGCGCCACGGCGTTGACGCGGATGCCGAGCTGCGCCATCTCGGCGGCCATCTCGCGCGTCAGGCCCGACAGGGCGGCCTTGGACGTGGAATAAGCCGAGCCCGCGAAGGGGTGCACGTAGTGCCCGGCGATGGAGGTGATGTTGACGATGGCGCCCTTGGACCGCGCCAGATCGCCGGCGAAGCCGCGGGCGAGGCGCAGGGGGGCGAACAGGTTCAGCTCGAAGACGTCGCGCCACCCGTCGATGGAGCCGTTGAGGATGCCGAGGCGCTCCTTGAACGGCGTCTTCGGCGACACGCCGGCGTTGTTCACGAGGGCGTGCAGCGGCGCACCGTCCAGGATGCCCTTCACCTCGCGCAGGAAGCCGTCCACCGCCTCGCGCCCTGTCAGGTCGAGCTGGAAGTGGTGGGCCCAGTTGGCGGCGCGCGACAGCTCTTCCGGCAGCGGGCCGCGGGCGCAGGTGATGACCCGCCACCCTTCCTGCATGAAGCGGAGCGCGGTGGTCTGGCCGATGCCCCGGCTGGTGCCGGAGATGACGACGGTCTTCTGGTCGGTGCTCATGGCCTTGAGATAAGCTGATCCGTGCGCCCGCCGCAACACTGGAAAGACGAGCAGACGCAATGTGTTCGCGTTACGCGCTGAACTGCGCGCCCATCGACCTGATGTCCCGCTTCGATCTGACGGCGGCGCCGCGCGCGCCGCTGCCGATCCCCGAGATCCGCCCGACCGACGCCGCGCCGGTGAAGGGCCGCAAGGACTTCCTGCTGCGCAAGCGGTTCGGCATCCCCTCGCCGCGCGACGGCAAGCCGCTCATCAACGCCCGCTCGGAAACCCTGACCGAGAAGCCCACCTTCCGCCGTCTGCTGACCAACCGCGTGCTGGTGCCGGCGACGGCCTATTTCGAGTGGCGCAAGGACGGCAAGTTGCGCCACCGCAACACCATCGCCCCAGGCCAGGGCGACCCGGAGCCGTCGGGCGAGGTGGCGCTGTTCGCCTTCGCGGCGCTGACCGACGGCGAGTTCTTCACCATCATCACCTGCGCCCCGGCCGCGTCCATCGCCGCCGTGCACGACCGCATGCCGGTGGTCCTGCCGCGCGAGGCGGAAGAGGCCTGGCTGTCCGATCTGCCGTTCGATGCGGTGGCCGACCTGCTGCGCCCCTACGAGGGCGCCATCACGGCGGTGGAGGACGCCCCAGCCCCGCCTCCGCGCGGCGATCTGTTCGGCGACTGACGCCTCACGCCGCCGCCGGCTTACCCGCGCCGCCGCCCACGAGCAGCAGGCGCAGGGCGAGGGCGATGAAGATGACGCCCGACACCTTGCCGAGCACCGCCCCGGCCCGCGGAAAGCGCCGCAGCAGGCGCGTCATGCCGCCGCCGGCCGCCGCCACGGGCAGCAGGGTGACGAAGCTCGACACCAGGAAGACGGCGCCGAGGAACAGGATCTGCGCGACGACGGGCGCGGCTTCCGGCCGGTGATCGACGAACTGCGGCAGGAAGGCGAGGAAGAACAGCCCGACCTTGGGGTTGAGGATGCAGGTGACGAAGCCGTCGCGCACCACCGGCAGCGCCCCGCGCCGCCCACGTCCGGCCGCCTCGGCGGTATCGGCCATGGCGGCGCCGAGGGGCGACGGCCCGGTCAGCGCCTTCCACCCGAGCCAAAGCAGATAGAGCCCGCCGCCGATGCGCACCGCATCCAGCGCCCACGGCAGCGCCGCCAGCAGGGCCGTCAGCCCGAGCACCGCCAGCGCCACGTGCCCGCCGGCGCCGAGAACGATGCCGCCCGCCGCCGCCAGGCCGCCGCGGAACCCGCCGCGCAGCCCGTTGGCGAGCACGTAGATCATGTCCGGCCCCGGCGTCAGGTTGAGCGCCAGGGTGGCGGCCAGGAACAGCGCCAGCGTCTGCGGCGCGACGGGAAGCAGGTCCATGGTCCCTCGCCGATGATCGGGCCGGGTGGGTGCCGCCTCAGTGCGACAGCAGCACGGGCAGTTTCGCGTGCTCCAGCACATGGCGGGTCACGCCGCCGATGATGAGCTGGCGCAGGCGCGAGTGGGTATAGGCGCCCATGACCAGCAGGTCCGCCCCGACGTCGCCCGCCGCCTTCAGGACGGCGGCACCGGCATTGCCCTCGCTGGACACATGGCGGGTCTGGCAGGTGACGCGGTGCCACGCCAGGTGGGTCACCAGATCCTCGGCACTGGCGCCGCTGTCGGAATCGCCGACCACCAGCAGCACGACGGTCTTGGCGCGCACCAGCAGCGACATGGCGCCAGTGACGGCGCGCGCCGCTTCGGCGCTGCCGTTCCAGGCGATGGCGATGGTCTCGCCGATGACCGTCGGCACCGCCGGCGCGGCCACCAGGACCGGCCGTCCGCTTTCCATCAGCGCCGTGTGCAGGGTGACCATGGCCGAAGGCTCGGTCTCCTCGCTGCCGCGGCCGAGCACGATGAGGTCGGCGACACGGCCTTGCGTCGCCACCACCTCGTCCTCCGCGCCCGTCTCCAGGCGGAAGCGGGCCGACATCTCGCCCAGGCCCGGCGGCTCCACGGCCACCGGCACGCCGGCGCGGCCGCAGGAATTGTCGAACAGGGCACGGCAGGCCTCGGCGCGCTGCTTTCCTTCGCGCTCGGCCACCTGCATCATCTCGTCGACCATGGCGCCCGACATGGCTTCGCCCACCAGCGGCACCGCCTGGGCGGGATCGGGGCGGACGTGCAGCACCTCGACATGGCACTGCAGGGTGCGGCCGACGACGAAGGCCGTCTCCATGGGCACGCGGCCGGTTTCGGCGTCACCGACGACGGCGAGAATGTTCCTGATACCGGGCATGACGCGTCCCTCCTTCACTCCGGACCACAGGTGCAAGCACCTGTATTTCCTGAAGTATGCGCCTTTGTGCCGACAGGGAAAAGGGCCGTTCCGTCACGCCCGGCAGGTACGCCTTGCGGCGGAGAGGGTTGCCTCCTTCGGTCCGCCGGAGTCGATGCGGGTCCACTCCATGGGACCCAGGTCGTAGGACAGCTGGGCGTCGAGCACCCGCGGCGTCGCGTCGGACACGTTGTTGCGCCGCCCGGTGATGCGCTTGGCGGCCACGGCGCGCGGCGCCTCCAGCCACAGGCCGTCGAAGGGCACGCCGGCCGCCTCCGCCACCGCCCGGATCTGCGCCCGTTCCTCGGGCCGCGCGAAGACGGCGTCGGCGACCACCGCCTGCCCGGCCGCCAGCGCCCGCGCCGCCCGGTCCATGAGTTCGGCGTAGGTGCGGGTCGACATCTCGGGCGTATAGGCTTCCGGCGGCAGGCGATCGAGCAGCGGGATGCCGGCCAGCTGCTTGCGGATGACGTCGGTGCGCAGGGTCAGCGCCCCCGGACAGCGGCCGAGGAACGGAGCCAGTTCGCGCGACAGCCGGCTCTTGCCCGACCCCGACAGGCCGCCCACCGCCACCAGCCGCGGCGGTTCCGGCGTCAGGTAGCCGAGCGCCCGGTCGAAGAGGCGGCGGGCGTCGCCGCGCATGGCCTCCTGCGCCGCCGCGTCGGGCTGGTGGGCGGCGGCCGCCGCCGCGACGTGGGCGCGGATGGTCGCGCGCATGGCGAGGAACAGCGGCAAGAGCGCCAGCCCCTCCAGTTCCGGCCGGTGTTCGGCGTAGGCGTTGAGCACCAGGTCGGCTTGCCGGCGGAAGCCGCGGTCGTCCAGGTCCATGAGCAGGAACGCCAGGTCGTAGAGGGTGTCGATGACGGCGAAGGCGTCGTTGAACTCGATGGCGTCGAACAGGATCGGCCGGCCGTCGGCGAGCGCGATGTTGCGCAGGTGCAGGTCGCCGTGGCAGCGCCGCACGCAGCCGGCGTCGCGGCGGGCGTCGAGCAGCCCGGCCAGCGCCTCAGCCTGGGCGAGGCTGCGGTCCGTCAGGTCCTCCACCGCCGCCGGGTCGAACACGGCGGGCGCGTTGGCGAGCAGGCTGGCGCGGTTGCCGTGGATGGTGGCGACGATGGCCGCCGCACCGCCGAAGCCGGTGTCGGGCGCGCCGGTGTCGTGGTAGGCGGCGATCACCTCGGCCAGCGCCGTCATGGTGCGGCGGTCGAGCCGCCCGGCTTCGGCCAGCCGGTCGAACAGGGTGTCCTGGTCGAAGCGGCGCATCTCGACCACATAGTCGACCGCCGCTCCGGCGCCGCCGAGCGCGAGGCGGCCGTCGGGCCCGCGGGTCACCGGCACGACGCTGCGGTAGATGCCCGGCGCGCCGCGGTCGTTGATGCGCACCTCGGCCTCGCAGGCGGCCTTGCGGGCGGCCAGCGGCGCGAAGTCGAGGAACGGCAGCGTCACCGCCTTCTTCAGCTTCAGCACCCGGTCGCCGGCCAGGAAGACGGTGGAGATGTGCGTATCGACCCTCTCCGGCCGCGCCCCGCCGTGGGTGGCGGGATCCGCCAGCAGGGCGACGACTTCGGCCTGATCCTGAAGCGCTTGCGACACGGCACACCTCCGACGGAATGGGATGCGGCGGAGGGTAGCGCGGATGGCGCGGCCGGGGAAGCCGCGGGAGGAACGGCACCCCCGGCCGGCCCCCGCCTCACCGCACCACGGTCTGGCCGGTGCGCTCCTCGTAGGCCAGGCGGCCCTCGGCGCCGTTCTGCCGCAGCGACGGGGCCGGGTGCGGGCCTTCCGTTTCCAGGCGGTATTCGCCGCCCTTGGCCTTCTTCTGGGTGATGACGTCCTCGCTCGGCACGCCGCCCGCGTTCACCGTCTTCTGGTAGGCGAAGAAGCGGTGGTCGGCCGGCAGGTCGCCGATGGGTACGAAGTCGCTGCCGTCGGCGGTCAGGTCCACTTGCCGGGCGATGACGTCGCGCACGTAGTTCTTGTTGCTCTCGAAGGTCAGCAGCGAGTCGAGGCTCTTCGGCATCAGGTCGGCGGGGTCGCGGCCTTCCACCTTCTTCATCAGCTCGCGGGCGATGCGCAGGTGCTCGATCTCCATGGCGAGGTGCGTCTCGTAGGCCTTCTTCAGGCGCGGGTCGGGCTCCGTCTCCATGAAGGAGTGGTAGATCCAGCACTCGTTGAACTCGTGCAGCACGAGGTTCATGAGCCAGCCGGCGTTGGGGTCGAGGATCGACTCGTAGTGGCTGACGTGCTGTTCCTCGATCTCGGCGATTTCCAGGTAGAGGCCGCGGGCGATGGGCTCCAGCGGGCGGTTGCCGATGGTCATGTAGAAGTTCATGGTCTGCTGCTCGGCCGCCATGACCGTCAGGCCGTTGAGCAGCGACTGCGGGCTGGCCGCCTTCACCGTCATGGGACGGCGGATCTCGTCGGCCGGGTCGCGGTGCTCGAAGATGGTGGGGCGGCCGGGCATGATCTCGGTCAGGTCGCCGACCAGCCAGTCCGCCTTGCTGCCCTCCAGCATCTCGTAGAGGTTGGCGTAGCGGTAGAGGTGGTCGAAGTCCTCCAGCAGGCCGAACTCGTAAACCTGCTTCAGGTACGGGTCGGGCTCGTGGCGGGCGACCCAGGCGGTGAGGTCGACGGCCACCTGCTCGTAGCCGATGGTGACTTCGAGCGTGCTCTCGTTGCCGGGGATGATCCAGTTGTTGGCCTTCTGCTGCTGCGCCTCGATGCGGCGCACCTGGGCGAGCAGCTTCTTTACGTCGGGATCGGCCGTGTTGCGCGCCATCTGGTGGGAGAACATCACCGCCTCCACCTCGATGCCGTTGACCACGATGGCGCGGCAGCGGCTGTAGGGGTGGATGTCGCGCTTGTCGTAGGGCGTGACGTTCAGCTCCGACCAGTTGCGCAGCTGGCGTTCGAGGGGCAGGCCTTTTTCTTCGAAAGGATTGAAGCTCATCCGGCGTCTCCGTTGGGGAGGTCTGGGGCTGGCCGGAAAGCAACGGGAAGGACACCCGCGGGTTCGCGCCTTAACACTTCCGCCGGTGCATCCTCCGGACGATCAGATGGCGATTTTCACCGTCGAGGCGACACCGCGCACATGGTCTTCCATGAGCCGCCGCGCGTCGCAGCCGAACAGGCGGATGCGGCGGGTGTGCAGCAGCAGGAGCAGCCCGACGGCGTGGCCGAACACCCCCGCCATGGCCGCCCGCGCCGCCTCGTCGTCCGCCCCGAGGGCCCGGGCCGCCTCGCCGATGGGTACCAGCGTCGCCTCCAGGCGGCGGTTGAGGTCGCGGTTCATGTCCGGCGCCAGCCCGCGCGGCTGCATGCCGCCGCGGAACAGGTAGAACCCGAGGTCGAGGTCGCGCGGGTTCTCGGCGTAGAAGTCGAAGAAGGCGAGGCCCGCCGCCACCAGCCGCGCCGCCGCATCGCCCCCGGCCGCCGCCACCGCGCCCTCCACCGCCGCCGCCAGCCGGTCCAGGCTGTCCTGCAGCAGGGCGCCGTAGACCGCCTCCTTGCTGTCGAAGTGGAAATAGAGGGCGCCCGGCGCATAGCCGGCCTCGCGGGCGATGGCGCGCATGCTCGCCCCCTCCAGCCCCTCGCGCTCGAACACCCGGCGGGCGGCGTCGAGGATGAGGCCGCGCTTGTGGTCGGCGACGGCCTGCTGGCGCTGGCTGCGGGCGGCGGAGTCTGACATGCGGAGGGCCTCGGGTGGGCGGATTGACGGGACGCGGCAGCGGATGCTAGCGTCGATCCAAGAATTGAACGCCGTTCAAAAATAACATCGCCCGTAGGGAGGCTCAACCATGCTGATGTCCGCCGCCGACTACCGCGAGTCGCTCCGCCGCTACCGCCCGCGCGTCTTCCTCGACGGCCGGGCGGTGGAGAGCGTCGCCGACGAGCCGCTGCTGGCGCCCGGCATCAATGCCGTCGGCGTCACCTACGACTTCGCGCGGCGGCCCGAACACGCGACGCTCATGACGGCGCGGCAGGGGACTTCGGGCAAGACCGTCAACCGCATGCTGCACATCGACGAGACCTCGACCGACCTGCTCTACAAGCTGGAGGCGGTGCGGCTGGTGTGTCAGGAATCGGGCTGTGCCCAGCGCTACCTCAGCCACGACGCCCTCAACGCCCTGTTCCAGGCGACCAAGCGCGCCGACGACGCCCACGGCACCGAGTATCACGACCGCTTCCTCGCCTACCTGCACGACGTGCAGGACCGCGACCTCACCCTCGGCGTGGCGATGACCGACGCCAAGGGCGACCGCTCCCAGCGCCCCGGCGCCCAGGCCAACCCCGACGTCTACGTCCACATCACCGAGCGGCGGGCCGACGGCATCGTCATCCGCGGCACCAAGGCCATCGTCACCGGCGCGCCCTACATGCACGAATTCCTCGTCATGCCCTGCCGCACCATGACGGCCGAGGACGCCGCCTTCGCGGTCTGCTGCGCCGTGCCGGTGGATGCCGAGGGCGTGACCATCGTCACCCGCCGCGCCGGCCGCCCCGGCGAGGCCGCCGCCAAGTTCTCGGCCAAGTACGGGCAGGCGACGGGCGTGGTGATGTTCGACGACGTGTTCGTGCCGTGGGACCGGGTGTTCCTGGCCGGCGAGCACGAGGAAGGCGGCGTCCTCACCACCTCCTACGCCACCCACCACCGCCATTCCTGCATCGGCGCGCGGGCCGGCTTCGGCGACCTGCTCATCGGCGCCGGCGTGCTGATGATCGAGTCCAACGGGCTCGACCCCGACCGCCACGGACACATCCGCGACGCCATGGTCGACCTCATCAAGATCGTGGAAGGGTTCTATGCCTGCGGCGTCGCCGCCTCGGTCTACGGCATGAAGGACCCGGCGGGCTCGATCATGCCCGACACGGTCTTCGCCAACGTCGGCAAGCTGCTACTGGCGACGCAGATCTACGACATGCACAAGCTGGCGCATTACGTTTCCGGCGGGCTGATCGTCGCCCTGCCCGGCCCCGACGAGGACCACAACCCCATGACGGAGGCTTCGCTCGCCGCCGTGCTGGCGGGCCGCGCCGACATCCCCGCCGACAAGCGGCTGGAGGTGGCGCGCTTCATGGAAGACCTCACCGCCTCCGGCCAGGCCGGGTGGTACAGCCTCATCTCGCTGCACGGCGGCGGCTCGCCGGAAGCCATGAAGCGGGAGATCTGGCGCAACTACCCGCTGACCGACCGCCGGCAGCTGGTGGAACGGCTGCTCGATCGCGGCGTGCTGGCGGACGAGAGCGGCGAGCGCGTCTCCAGCCAGCCCGGCCGCTGCTGCGTCACCGGCTGTCAGGTGCCGGAGCCGGCCGGCTCCGCCTGAGCATTCTCGCGGGGCAGGGTTGCGCGGATGGCATGGGTCCATCCGCGCGGCCTTGACCGAAGTAAAGGACCTGGAAAGCCCCACGGCCTACTGTAAGCCCATCAAGGACGCTGCAACGAAAGCCACGGGGACTGTACCATGAAAACCGCCATCATCGCCGCTGCTGCGGCTGCCGTTACTGCCCTCTCCTTCTCCACCACGACCTTTGCCGCGACGGATACTTCCGTACCGCAAGCCGAGGCCGGCGTCGCCAATGTGATCCGTAGCGCCACCGACCTGCCCGGCCCGCTCGCCAAGCGCGGCCCCGAGCACGTGAAGGTCAGCTTCGACACCGTCGAGGTCACCGGCGCGCTGGCCGACGGCACCACCTACCGCTACTGGACCTTCGACGGCAAGGTGCCCGGCCCGTTCGTCCGGGTGCGCGAGGGCGACACGGTGGAGATCGAACTCACCAACGACGACGACAGCGTCATGGCGCACAACATCGACCTGCACGCGGTCACCGGCCCGCACGGCGGCGGCAGCGCCACCATGGCCCTGCCCGGCGAAACCCGCAGCTTCACCTTCAAGGCCCTGAAGCCGGGCCTCTACGTCTACCACTGCGCCACGCCCATGGTGGCCCAGCACATCGCCAACGGCATGTACGGCATGATCCTGGTGGAGCCGGAAGGCGGCCTGCCGGCGGTCGACCGCGAGTTCTACGTCATGCAGGGCGAGATCTACACGGAAGAAGCCCACGGCACCAAGGGCGAGCTGACCGAGAGCATCGACAAGCTGCTCGACGAACAGCCGGAATACTACGTCTTCAACGGCGCGGCCGACGCGCTGACGGGCGACAACGCGCTCAAGGCCAGGACCGACGAGACCATCCGCGTGTACTTCGGCGTCGGCGGCCCCAACAAGACCTCGTCCTTCCACGTCATCGGCGAGATCTTCGACAAGGTCTACAACTTGGCCTCGCTGACCGGCGCGCCGCTCACCGACGTGCAGACCATCACCGTCCCGCCCGGCGGCGCCGCGGTGGTCGAGTTCAAGGCGGAAGTCCCCGGCCCCTACGTCCTGGTCGACCACGCCCTGTCGCGGGCCGATCGCGGCCTGAAAGGCATCCTGCAGGTGGAAGGCCCGGAACGGCCGGACCTCTTCCACGTCGCGCCGGACGAAACCAAGGCCGCCCACAACTGACGGGCCGCAGCAGCAGGAACCGACGAAGGGCCGCCCCGCGGGGGGCGGCCCTTTCCGTCGTTCAGCCGACCGGCGCCTCGATGAGCGGCAGCATGGCGTCCACGGCGCGGGTGATGACGGAATGGCGCGTGCGCTCGTCCAGTTCGGGCAGGAACTCGCCGGCGAAGGCCCCGGCGGCGGCGCGCGCCTCGACCACGTTGCGCGGCGCATAGCGCATCACTTCCATGGTGACGGTGCCGGCCAGACGGTCGACGTCGGCGACCGACAGAAGGGGCGTGGAGGGAAGGGTCATCTCTGTGCTCCAAAAACCTGCATCTCGTGCGCGCATCGGATGCGCCACACCCACCCGCCCCGACGCGGCCGCCGGTCCCACACGGTGGCCAAGTCGTTGTTTTAGGCGGATCATGCCCATGAGAAGCAATACCCACCTTCCGCTGGAAAGGAAAGCTCTCTTGTTGATTAGTCCTGGTACGCTACGAAGGTCGACGGGCCCCTGCGACCGTCGCGAAAGCGTCGCCAAAACATCATCAAACGGTCACTCCATAAACCGGGCGCTTCAGTAGGCTTCCACGCGCAGCGGTTCAGCGGCGGCGCGCCTTTACACGCGCCCGGTCCGGCGGCCGCGGCGATTCCTTTGTCGTCTGCATGGAGCCAGACCCGATGACCCCAGTCCGCGGCCTCCTGATCGCCCCGCTCGCGATCGGCGTGGTGGCCGGCAGCGCCATGTCCGCGCATGCCGCCGAGCAGTACTTCAGCCGCATCGCGACCATGCCGGTCTACCAGTCGCTGCCCAAGGGCGCCGACCCGGCCACCGAGACGGTCGCCGAGATCATCACCGCCACCAAGGACGGCATGCAGCTGGTCCACACCGACAGCCCGGGCGAGGCGCTGGTGTTCATCGACATCGCCGACCCGGCGCAGCCCCGCCCGCTCGGCCGTGCCGCCCTCGGCGGTGAGCCGACGTCGGTGACCGTGGTGGGCAAGGTGGCGCTGGCCGGCGTCAACACCAGCAAGAGCTTCACCCAGCCGTCGGGCCACGTCGCGGTGATCGACGTCGCGACCCGCAAGGTGCTCGCCCGCTGTGACGTCGGCGGCCAGCCCGACTCCGTCGCCGCCAGCCCCGACGGCCGCTTCCTCGCCGTCGCCGTCGAGAACGAGCGCGACGAAGAGCTGAACGACGGCGCCCTGCCCCAGGCCCCCGCCGGCCACCTGAGCATCCTCGACCTCGGCGCCGACGGCATGCCGACGAACTGCGCCACGGCCCGCACCGTCGCCATGACCGGCCTCGCCGCCGTGGCGCCGGAAGACCCCGAGCCCGAGTTCGTGTCGGTCAACGGCAAGAACGTCGCCGTGGTCACCCTGCAGGAAAACAACCACATTGCCCTGGTCGACCTGGCTTCCGGCACCGTCACCGGCCACTTCTCCGCCGGCGCCGTCAGCCTGGACGCCGTGCCGACGGCCAAGAAGAAGCTGGTCGACGCGACCGGCAGCCTGAAGGACGTGCCGCGCGAACCCGACGCGGTCGCCTGGATCGACGACTTCCGCTTCGTCACCGCCAACGAGGGCGACTGGAAGGGCGGCTCGCGCGGCTTCACCGTGTGGAATGCCAAGGGCGACGTGCTGTTCGACAGCGGCTCCGCCATGGAGCATATGGGGCTCGCCCACGGCCACTATCCGGCCAAGCGCGCGGCCAAGAAGGGCACCGAGCCGGAAGGCGTCGCCTTCGGCGTCTACGGCGGTGCGCCGCTGGTCTTCGTCAACTCCGAGCGCGGCAACTTCGTCGCCGTCTACAAGGACGGCGGCGCCGTGAAGGGCCCGCAGTTCGTGCAGATCCTGCCGACCGGCGTGGCGCCGGAAGGCCTGTTCGCCATTCCGCAGCGCGACCTGTTCGTGGTGGCGGCGGAAGCCGACAGCGCCGAGGACGGCGTGCGCGCCAACGTCGGCATCTACAAGCGCGGCCCGGCGGCCATGCCCGCCTACCCGACGCTGGTGTCGGTCACCGACGCCAAGACCGGCGCGCCCATCGGCTGGGGTGCCCAGTCGGGCCTCGCTGCCGATCCGACCGACCCGGCGCGGCTCTACTCGGTGAGCGACAGCTTCTACGACAGCGCCCGCATCTTCACCATCGACACCTCGGGCATGCCCGCCCGCATCACCGCCGCCGTCGACCTGACCGGCGGCACGCAGGAGAAGTACGACCTGGAAGGCATCGCGCTGAACGGCCGCGGCGGCTTCTGGGCGGTCAGCGAGGGCAACCCGGAGAAGGGCCTCGCCAACCTGCTGCTGTGGGTGAACGCCGACGGCAGCATCGAAAAGGAGATCGCGCTGCCCAAGGCCGTCGCCGATGCCGCCTCGCGCTTCGGCTTCGAGGGTGTCGCCGAGTTCAAGGACGAGGGCGTCACCAAGGTGATCGTCGCCGTCCAGCGCGAATGGAAGGACGACCCCAAGGGCCTGGTGAAGCTGGCCATCTACACCCCGGCCAAGGACAGCTGGAGCTTCGTGCACTACCCGCTCGAGAAGGCCGCCACGGGTTGGGTCGGCCTGTCGGAGATCACCAGCCTCGGCGGCAAGGACTTCGCCATCGTGGAGCGTGACAACCAGGGCGGCCCCAATGCCGCGCTGAAGGCCGTCTACCGCGTCTCGCTGGACGGCGTCACGCCGGCCGCGGCGGGCGAGGCCCTGCCGGTGGTGAAGAAGACCCGCATGCTCGACCTGCTGCCCTCCATGCAGGCGAGCAACGGCTGGACCCCGGACAAGGTGGAAGGCTTCGCGGTCACCGCCGACGGCCAGATGATCGCCGTCACCGACAACGACGGCGTCGACGACTCGACGGGCGAAACGCAGTTCCTGCGCCTCGGCCCGGTGGGCGGTACGGCGACCAACTGACCCACCGAACGCCTGTTCGTGTGTCATCGCGGGGGCGGCATCTTCGGGTGCCGCCCTTTCGAGTCGCGGGCTGCGGCGGGCATGAAAAAACCGCCTGACGGCGGCGCGTCGGCGGCGGCACGGATCGGCTGAAGACCGAAACGGCGGCGACGGAGATATTGCTCCGCCGCCGCCGGTCCGGGTACCGGCGATGATTACTTGCGCATCATCTGCTGGTAGATGCGCTCCGCCTTGGCGGCGGCGGCTTCGGCACGCTGGGCAGCGGCTTCGGCGCGCTGAGCGGCGGCCTGGGCCTGCTGCGCAGCGGACTGGGCCGTCTGACCGGCCTGCACGGCCGAGTTCATGGTCGCGCGATCAGCGTCGGTCATGGGCTGAGCGCAGGCCGCCAGACCGAGAATCATCGGAACGGCGAACAGCAGGCGAGTGGTCTTCATATCAATAAACCTCCCAATGTCACGCGTGAGACGGGGCACCGCCCGTCAAACGCGCATGTTTGGCTAGAAGTTCTCGCACCGCAAGGGGGTCAGGCGGATATACCTCACGGTGTTGCGGAATTGCCACGATCTGTCGCATCCAGGACACGTCGAATCAACGGAACGGTAATATCCCGTCGCTCCGCGAGGCTGAGAGCGTCCGCCGCGGCTACTGTTTCACGCGCGGCGGCGAACGAACGTTCCATGTGTCGCAACAAAAAGGCCACCACTTCTGGTGCGACTCGCAGCTGACGGTCGAAAAACAGCTTCAGCAGCACCGCTTCCATCAGCAGGTCGTCGGGCGGCGCGATGGCGACGGTCTGCGCCGTCGACAGGCGCGAGCGCAGGTCGGGCAGCGTGCCCTTCCACCGCGCCGGGGGCGTCTCGCCGGTGAGCAGCAGGTGGGCGCCGCGCTCCTTCACCAGGTTCCACAGGTGGAACAGGCCCTCCTCCACCGCCGCGTCGGGCATCAGGCGGTCGGCTTCCTCCACCACCACGGCACGGTGGTGGGCGAGCAGGTAGGGGACGTCCTCGCCCGGCAGTTCGGCGGCGGTCAGGATGGCCGCCCCGCTCTGGGCGGCGAAGACGTGCACCAGATGGGTCTTGCCGCAGCCACGCGGCCCGTGCAGGGCCAGCGCGTGCCCCGGCCAGTCGGGCCAGCGGTCGAGCCAGGCCACCGCCTCCTCGTTCGCCGGGGTGACCAGGAAGTCCTCCCGCGACAGGGCCGGCCGATGTGGCAGGGCGAGGGGAAGCTGCTTGCCGGGATCGCCGCTCATGGCGCCGGCGGGGTGTCGGGCGAGGCGGCGGGGGCGGCCGTGCCGCCGCGCGCGCCCTGGCCGGTATACAGCGGGCTGCGCAGGTACTGGCCGAGGAAGAACCGCACCAGCACGCCGATCACCGCCGCCACCGGCACGCCGAGCAGCAGGCCGACGAAGCCGAACAGGGCACCGCCCGCCAGCAGGGCGAAGATCACCCACACCGGATGCAGGCCGATGCGGTCGCCGACCAGCTTGGGCGTCAGGAAGTTGCCCTCCACCATCTGGCCGGCCACGAACACGCCGGCGACCAGGGCGACCGGCAGGTAGCCGTCGAACTGCGCGAGCGCGAGGCCGATGCCGACCACGAAGCCGGTGATGGTGCCGAGGTAGGGAATGAAGCTGAGGATGCCGGCGCCGAGGCCCACCAGCAGGCCGAGGTCGAGCCCGACCAGCGTCAGGCCGATGGCGTAGAAGGCGCCGAGGGCGAGGCAGACGCTCGCCTGCCCGCGCACGAAACCGGCGAGGATGGAGTCGATCTCGCGGAACCGCTCGCGGATGGTCTCGGCGTGGTCGCGCGGCAGCCAGCCGTCCACCTTGCCGACCATGCGGTCCCAGTCGCGCAACTGGTAGAAGGCGACCACCGGCGTGATGAACAGCAGCGACAGCAGGTTGAGCAGCGCGAAGCCGCCCGTCAGCACGCCCTGCAGCAGCTTGCCGACGAAGGCGAGCGCGTCGCCGGCATAGGACCCGGCGGTTTCGCGGATGTGCGCCACCTGGTCGGGCGGCAGGCGCTCCAGGATGCGCTCCAACACCGGCTCGGCGCCCGCGCGGAGCATTTCGATGTAGCCCGGCAGGCGGACCACGAAGGCGGTGATCTGCGCCTGCAGCAGCGGCACCAGCAGCAGCAGCGCCGCCACCAGCACCAGCACGAAGCCGGCGGTGATGACCACGGTCGCCATGAGGCGCGACAGGCCCCATTTCTCCAGGCGGTCGGCCAGCGGGTCGAGGAAGTAGGCGACGGCCATGCCGGCGACGAAGGGCAGCAGCACCTCGCGCAGGAGCCACAGGCCCACCACGAAGACGGCGAAGCCGATCAGCCAGAAGCGGATCTGGCGGCTGCCTGACATGCGTCCCTTGCCTCCCCCTGGCGCGGCGCCCGGCGCCGCGCGGCTCACTGGTCCTGCCCGTCGGACGCCGCCTTGCGGCCCCAGACCCACAGGTAGGCCGCCCCCGAACCGGCGGTGGTGGCGGCCGTGATCCACGTCAGTACACCAAGCGTCGGGCCGACGTCCATATCCAGCCCCACGACGGACAGCGTCGCCGCCGCCAGCACCACCTGGGCCACGGTATTTGCCTTGGAAATCCACAGCGGCTGCATGTGCAGGTCGCCGTACATGATCTCGTAGAGGATGGCGCCGCCGACGATGAGGGCGTCGCGGAACACCACCAGGATCACCAGCCAGCTCGGCAGGTAGCCGGTGACGCCGAGGGCGACGTAGACGCTGACCAGCAGCGCCTTGTCGGCCAGCGGATCGAGGAAGCCGCCGAGCTTGGTGCGGGCGTCGAGCACCCGCGCCAGCGTGCCGTCCAGCGCGTCGGTCACGCCGGCGATGACGAAGACCCAGAAGGCGGCCGCCAGGTCGTGTTCCAGGATCAGCCACACCGCCACCGGCACCAGCAGCAGCCGGAAGACCGAGAGGATGTTGGGGATGTTGCGCAAGGGCCGTCCCCGCTGCCGCCGCGGCTGCCGTTACTGCACGACGACCGGCGCCGGCGCCGGGGCCGGCGCCACGACCGACGATCCCGCCGCCGGAACCTGGGCGGGAGCGGGAGCGGCGGCGCCCTGGCGCAGCTCGATCTGCCAGATGCCGCCGCCGAGGTCGCTCAGTTCCAGGCCGTACTGCGCCAGCGTCAGCGCCAGCTGGTTGGTGTCGCCGACGTAGCCGAGCAGGATCTGCGCCTGCTGGCGGCTCAGCGCCTGGATGTCGACGCCGCGCACCAGCGGCACCTGCGACAGACGCTCGCGCACGGTCAGCCAGGTGTTCAGGCTGCCGGTCGGCACCAGCACCGTCACCTGCGACGGCGCCTGCGAGGCCGGCACGGCGGCCGCCTGGGCCCGCCAGTCGTCGCGCAGGCGCGCCGTCACCTCGTCGGCGGCGCGGGCCAGGAAGGCTTCCGGCGCCTCGTCGGGGCGGCGCGTGACGGTCACCGCCGCCTGCCCCGGCTCGCCGGCCAGCCGCACGCGCGTCAGGTCGATCTGCAGCGTGTCGGGGTTGACCTGCAGGGCGTGGGCGATGACGCCCTCCGTCATCTCGTAGCGGCCGAGGATGCGGCGCACGGCGTCGGCCCGCTTGGCGGCGGCTTCCTCGGCGGAGATCGCCTGCAGGTCGCCGAGATCGCCGAGCGGCGTCGTCACCGGCACCAGGCCGGCGGCCGGGCGGCGCTGCCACGTCTCGCGCCACGGGTTGGGGTCTTCCCACAGCACCGCCGAACCGCCTGCCTGCGGCTGCCACAGGGGCAGCACGAGCACCGGGGTCAGCGGCGTTTCCGAGAAGGTGATGCCGTTCTGGCGCAGCAGGGCGCGCACGGCGGGCGGGTTGTACATGATGTCGAGGGAGGCGATGTAGCGGACGCTGGAGCGCTTCTCGTCCTTCACCTGCAGCGACAGGACGTAGTTCTGCGCCTCCTGCGCCGACACCTGCGGCAGGCGGCTCTGCTGGTCGGCGGGCGTGAGGTCGCGCAGCACCTGGGCGAGGCCCTTGGCCTGCGCCTCCAGCAGCGCCTGGTCGCGCGCCTTCAGGGCGTTGTCGGCGGTCACGTCCACCGCCACGTCGCGGGCGGTGAACAGCGCCTGCGTCGCGGCCAGCGCGGCGCCGTCCTGGGCGCGCCCCTGGCCCGGCGCCAGCAGGGCCACCAGCGCGAGAAGCGCCGCGACGGCCATTGCAATGGAGCGCCGATGCAGTATCTTGCAGCCCATCGAACCGAGCCGTTCAGTCACACACGCAGACGAGGCCGTCATTACCACTCCCTCTGACAAGACCGGGTTGTCGTACAAGGACGCCGGCGTTGACATTGACGCCGGAAACGCGCTTGTGCAAGCGATCAAGCCGCTCGCCAAGTCGACCACCCGCTCCGGGGCCGATGCCGCGCTGGGCGGTTTCGGCGCCCTCTTCGACCTGAAGGCCGCCGGCTTCCAGGACCCCGTCCTCGTGGCCGCCACCGATGGCGTCGGCACCAAGCTGCGGGTGGCCATCACCGCCGGCCGCCACGGAACCGTCGGCATCGACCTCGTGGCCATGAGCGTCAACGACCTCGTGGTCCAGGGTGCCGAGCCGCTGTTCTTCCTCGACTACTACGCGACGGGTCGCCTGCAGGTTGACGTGGCGCGCGACGTGGTCGCCGGCATCGCCGAAGGCTGCCGTCAGGCCGGCTGCGCCCTCATCGGCGGCGAAACGGCCGAAATGCCGGGCATGTACGAAGACGGCGACTACGACATCGCCGGCTTCGCGGTCGGTGCGGCCGAGCGCGGCCAGCTGCTCGACGGCAGCGGCGTCGCCGCCGGCGACGTGGTCATCGGCCTCGCCGCCTCGGGCATCCACTCCAACGGCTACAGCCTGGTGCGCCGCATCGTCGAGCGCACGGGCCTCGGCTACGACGCCCCCGCGCCCTTCCGCAGCGGCCAGAGCCTGGGCGAAGCCCTGCTGACACCGACGCGCATCTACGTGAAGAGCTGCCTCGCCGCCGTGCGGGCCGGCCACGTGAAGGCGCTGGCGCACATCACCGGCGGCGGCTTCTGGGAGAACATCCCGCGCGTGCTGCCCGACGACGTGGCCGCCGAGCTGGACGCCGACGCCCTACCCCTGCCGCCGGTGTTCCGCTGGCTGGCCGAGGAAGGTGCGGTCTCCGCCCACGAAATGGCGCGCACCTTCAACTGCGGCGTCGGCATGATCGCCGTCGTGCCCGCCGACCGCGCCGAGGCGGCGCTGGCCGTGTTCCAGGAACACGGCGAGGACGCCCGCGTCATCGGCCGCATGATCGCCCGCGACGGCGGCGAGGCGGTGCGCATCCCGGGCCTCGCCGAGGCGTGGAAGCTCTCCGCATGAGCAAGCGGCTGAAGGTGGGCGTGCTCGTCTCCGGGCGCGGCAGCAACCTGCAGGCGCTGCTCGACGCCTGCGGCGATGCGTCGCACCCGGCCGAGATCGTCATGGTCCTGTCCAACGTGCCCGGCGCCTATGCGCTGGAGCGCGCCGCAAAGGCCGGGGTGGCGACCGTCACCCTGGACCACAAGCAGTACGACGGCCGCGAGGCCTTCGAGGCGGCGCTCAACGAGGCGCTGGACGCCGCGGGCGTGGAACTGGTGTGCCTCGCCGGCTTCATGCGCCTGCTGACGGCCGGCTTCGTAGAGCGCTGGCGCGACCGCATGATCAACATCCACCCGAGCCTACTGCCGAGCTTCAAGGGCCTGCACACCCACGAGCGGGCGCTGGCCGCCGGCGTGCGCTTCCACGGCTGCACGGTGCACTACGTGCGCGCCGACATGGACGCCGGGCCGATCATCGTGCAGGCGGCCGTACCGGTGCTGCCGGGCGACGATGCCGACGCGCTCGGCGCCCGGGTGCTGGAAGCGGAACACCGCATCTATCCGCTCGCCCTGCGCCTCGTCGCCGAGGGCAAGGCGCGGGTGGACGGCGAGCGCGTGGTCATCGCCGGCGCCGAAGCGCCCGACCACGCCCTGGTCAACCCGCTGGACTGAGCCGACACATTTCCGCCGTTCCGACACCGCGCCCCGACCAAGGGGGCGCGGTGGTCGGACGAGCCGGCAAACCCATTCACCGCGCCGGTTCGGCGCCCCACTGCAGCGTCGGGGTTCCGTTGGACGCAGCCGTGCCGTAGAGCGGCATGCCGTGGATGCGGAAGCCCTGCGGCCCTTCGATGAGCACCACCGCCTCCGCCGTCCGCACCGCTTCCGCCGCCGTCATGGCGGCGGCCAGCTCGGCGGGCGTCGTCACCGGCACCTGGTTCACCTGCACCACCACGTAGCCCGGCCGCAGGCCGACGGCCGCCGCACGGCTGCCGGGATCGACCGCCGTCACCGCGACGCCGCGGGCGCTCGGCCGGATCTCGTACTGCCGCAGCACGTCCGCCGACAGGGCCGCGACGGTCGCGCCGATGGTCTGCACGTGCCGCGACTCGGGCGGCGGCGGCGGCACCTGGGTGAAGGGCACCTCCGCGTGCAGCGGCGTTCCGTCCAGGCGCGTCCCCTGCACCACCCCGGCCACCCGCTCCGCCGTGTCGGCGGGGGTGCCGGCGACCTTGGCGAGCAGGTCGCCGGGCCGCAGGCCGGCGCGGGCCGCCGGCGTGTCGTGGGCGACGTCCAGCACCAGCAGGCCCTGGCCGAGCAGCGGCTGATACTGCGCCCCCGCCGAAACCAGCGGCGCCGGCAGCGGCGCGCCGTCGGTGCGCACGGCGCGGAAGCCGGCGGTTCCTTCCACCAGCAGCAGCGCGGCCGCCGTCAGCGGGCTTTCCGCCTTGGCGGCGTCGACCAGCGGCGTGCGGTCGGCGGCGACGATCAGGTCGCCCGGCCGCAGGCCCATGCGGGCGCCGGTGCCGTCGGGCTGCACGTCGGTCACCAGCAGACCGGTGGAGCCCCAGCGCACGCCGGCCTCGGTCCGCGCCGTCGGCGTCAGGGAGCGCAGCGTCAGCCCGAAGCGCGGCACCACGGCGGCGGCCTCGCCGGCCATGGACCAGCCGGCCGGCGTGGTGCCGAGGGTGAAGCGCAGCGGCACGGTCTCGCCACGGCGAAGCACGGTGGCATTGACGGTCTGGCCCGGCTTGGTGCCCTGCACCAGCTTCACCACGTGTTCCAGCCCCTGCAGGCCGGCCCCGGCGAACCCGGCGAGCACGTCGCCGCGGCGCACGCCGGCGGCATAGGCCGGCCCCCACGACAGCACGTCGCGCACGAAGACGCCCGGCGGTGCGCCGAGCCCCAGCGCCTTGGCCTCGCCCGGCGCGATGGGCTGCACCTCCGCCCCGACGAAGCCATGCACCGGCGCCGTGTCGGCGGCCTGCGCGGGCGCCGCGGCGAAGCCTGCGGCGACGGCCAGCAGCACCGCGGCGACGCGGCGCGAACGGCCCTTGGTCATGCGTTTCACTCCCCCACACACCGCCGTGCCCTCGGCCCGGGCGCGGCTTCCCCGTATCGATTCAGTTGATGGAACCGGAGCCCCCGGTTTCCTCGGCCTCGGGCATGAACTCCGGCACGTAGGCGAGCGGCCCCGCCTGATGGTGCACCATTTTCCACACCGCGCCCTCGCGCACCAGCACGTTGGTGGCGCACAGGATGTCGCCGTCCACGTCCTCGTGGCAGGTGACGATGGCCATGTCGCCGTGCACCATGACCTGCGGCCCGAGGCAGCGGATCTCCGGCGTCTGCGGATTGGCGAGGATGGCCTGCCAGCTTTCCATCACCTCCTCGCGCGTCGTCAGCGGCTCGGCGCCCGGGTGGATGCAACTGAGCGGCGCCGTCGCCGACCACGCGGTCCGCAGGCTGTCGAAGTCGCGGGTCACGAAGGCGTTGTAGAAAGCCTCGACGGTGAACAGAGCGGCTGTCGTGTCGGACATGCGGGTCCCATATACTGACGCGCAGCCGACGCGAGTGCGGCGGCTTCTGCTCCATCGTCGCCGACTTCGGCTTCGCGAACAACAGACTAAAGAGGGTGTTTCATGCCGAATGCGAGTCTCACCGGTCCGTCCGCCCGTCCCGCCGACGGCGCTCCGCCGCGCCGGCTGGTCGTGCTGCTGCACGGCTACGGTGCCGACGGCAACGACCTGATCGGGCTCGCCCCGGTGCTGGCCCGGACCATGCCGGACGCTGCCTTCCACAGCCCGCACGCGCCCTTCCCCTGCGAGATGGCGCCCTATGGCCGCCAGTGGTTCTCGCTGTCGGCCTACGACCCCGACATGCTGCGCCGCCGGCCGGAGACCATGGGCCCGGTCTACGCCCGCATGATGGAAGGGGCGGCGGCGGCCGCGCCGACGCTCGACGCCTACCTGGAGGGCCTGCTCGAGCACTACGGCCTGAGCGACGACCGGCTGGTGCTGGTCGGCTTCTCGCAGGGCACCATGATGGCGCTGCACGTCGCCCTTCGCCGCGCCGCGCCCTGCGCCGCCGTGGTCGGGTTCTCCGGCGCCCTGCTCGCCGACGAGAGCCTGGCCGGCGCCGTGACCGCCCGCCCGCCGGTGCTGCTGGTGCACGGCCTCGCCGACGAGGTGGTGCCGCCCGAGGCCATGGGCCTGACCGAATCGGCGCTGCGCGGCGTCGGCGTGACCGTGGAAAGCCACGGCCGCCCCGGCCTGCCGCACGGCATCGACGAGGAAGGCATCGCACTCGCCGGTGCCTTCATCGCCCGCAACGCACCGCCGGCGGCCTGAGCGGCGCCGGTTTCCGTCAGTCGATCTCGGCGGCCGGGATGACCCAGGTCTCGGCCGCCGCGTCGGCGTACCACTCCTGCATGGCGGGCAGGTCGAGGATGGCCTGCATGTACTCGGCCGAGACGGCGTCGACCGCGACGCCGTAGGTCTTGAAGCGCGTCACCACCGGCGCGTACATGGCGTCGGCCGCCGTGAAGCCGCCGAACAGGAACGGGCCGCCGGCGCCGAATTCCTCGCGCGTGTCGCGCCAGATCTGCTGCACGCGGGCGATGTCGGCGGCCAGATCGCCCTCCACCGCTACACGGCCCGACAGGTCCTTGCGCAGGTTCATGGACATGCGGGAGCGCAGCGCCCCGAAGCCCGAGTGCATCTCGGCGGCGATGCAGCGCGCCCGCGCCCGCGCCTCCGGCTCCGCCGGCCACAGGCGCAGGGCCGGCTGGCGGTCGGCCAGGTATTCCAGGATGGCGAGGCTGTCCCACACCAGCGTCCCGGCGTCGAGCAGCACCGGCACCTTGCCGGCCGGCGAGACTTCCAGGATGCGCGCCTTGGCGCCGTCCTCGTAGAGCGGGATCACCTCCTCCTCGAAGGCGAGCCCCTTGACCTTGAGGGCCAGCCACGGACGCAGCGACCACGAGGAATAGTTCTTGTTGCCGATGACGAGCTTCAGGGCCATGGCGTGCGCCTTCTCTTCAGTGCGGGACTAGCCGCCAGCATAGCGCAGGCGGCGCCGGCAGCCAGGGCCATTAGCCGTGGCCGCCGTCCAGCAGGCGGCGCAGGGCGGCGTTGAGGTCACCCGCGTCGATGGGCTTGTGCAGCAGCACGTGCCCGGCCGCCACCACGGCACGCAGGCGCTCCGGCTCGGTGTCGCCGGTGACCACCAGGGCCGGCACCGGCCGCCCCAGTTCGGCGGAGACGGCGGCGATGGCGGCGAGGCCGTCCATGCCCGCCGACAGGCGCAGATCGGCGATCACCACGTCAGGCCGCACCCGCGCTTCCGCCAGCGCCGCCAGCAGGCCCGGACCGTCGGCGGCGGCGGTGACGTCGCACCCCCAGTCGCACAGCAGGCCCGCCAGGGCGCGGCGCACGGTCGGGTCGTTCTCGGCGATGCCGACGCGGGCCTTCAGCGCCGCCGGCTGCGGGATCGCCGCCGGCGGCACGACGGCGCCGGCGATGCCGCGGGCAGAATGCAGCGCCGCCGGCACGGTCACGCAGAACCGCGAGCCGCGCCCGAACACCGACCGCACCTCCACCGGATGGCCGAGCGCCCGGCAGGCGCGGTCGACGATGGCGAGGCCGAGGCCGAGGCCCTCGCGGCGGTCGCGGGCCTCGTTGCCGACCTGGTAGAACTCCTGGAAGATGTTGGTCAGATGATCGGGCGGAATGCCGATGCCGCTGTCCCACACCTCCAGCCGCACATTGGGGCCGCGCCGGCGGGCGCCGACCACCAGGCCGCCGCGGCGGGTGTAGGTGATGGCATTGACCACCAGGTTGCCGAGCACCCGGCGCAGCAGCACCGGGTCGCTGCGCACCACGCAGTCGGGATGGCGGATGCGCAGGGTCAGGCCCGCCCGCTCCGCCACCGCGCCGAAGTCGCGCTCGATCTGGCGGAAGACGTCGGCCAGCGGCACGTCGTCGACGCGCGGCTGGGTCATGCCGGCGTCGAAGCGGCTCATGTCGAGCAGGCCGTTGAGCAGCGACGACAGGGTGGCGACGCTCTCGCGGATGTTGCCGACCAGCTCGCGCGCCGTGCCGTCCAGCTCGCGGCGCTCCAGGCGGCTGACGAACAGGGCCAGCGCCTGCAGCGGCTGGCGCAGGTCGTGGCTGGCGGAGGCGAGGAAGCGCGAGCGCGCCTCCGCCGCCTGTTCCGCCGCCCGGTGCGCCTCGTCGCGCAGGCGCTCCGCCTCCATGCGGGCGGTGACGTCGTTGAGGATGGCGATGAAGCCGGTGACACGCCCCGACGTGCGGTCACGCTTGTAAGTCCAGTGCACCTCGACCACGATCTCGCGGCCGTCGCGCGTGTAGCTGCGGTTGAGGTAGGGTTGCGGGTCCGGCTGTTCCCGGGCCAGCATCTCCAGGTCGCCGCGCAGGCGGCGGGCGTCCTCCTCCGGGATCAGGTCGAGGATGCTGCGCCCGGCGAGCGTGCCGTCGGGGTAGCCGAGCAGGCGGTGGTGGGCGGCGTTGCTGTAGAGAATGGTCCCGTCGACGGCGATCTCGTAGATGCCGTTCGGTGCCAGTTCGAGGATGGATTGCGTGAGATCCTCGGGCTGCACGGGCGGTGGTCCTCCTTCGGTGGCGGCGTCCCATGCACGAAGGGTGCATGGTGCGCCCGACGCTGCCCACTTCCATACCATTGCAACGCCGGAAGGGCAGGAATCGCTCGGCCGGCAGTCTAGCAGGGAGGTTGCAAAAAAGAATGCCTACTGAAGCCATAGGGCAGCGACACGACTATGGTCATTTCCTGTCCATACCGACCCGCTGGATGGACAACGACGTCTATGGTCACGTCAACAACGTCGTCTACTACAGCTACTTCGACACCGTCGTTAACCAGTGGCTGATCTCCGCTGGACTTCTCGACATAGGTGCAAGCCCCACCATCGGGTTGGTGGTCGAGACCCAGTGCCGCTACTTCGCCCCCATCGCCTTTCCCGACCGGGTGGACGCCGGCCTGCGGGTGGCGCGCATCGGCCGCTCGTCGGTGCGTTACGAGGTCGGCCTGTTCCGCAACGACGAGCCGCAGGCGAGCGCCGAGGGGCACTTCGTCCACGTCTACGTGAACCGCGCCACCACCCGGCCGACGCCGCTGTCCGACCCCATGCGCACCGCCCTGTCGCGCCTGATGATGGGACCGGAGACGGCGGTAACGTAAGGGGGCCTGCGGTGATCGTAGCCGATCACCGCAGGCCCTCAGGCGCCGGGCGCGCGCGGCGCGCGCTCGGCTCCCGCGGCAGGGGCCGCGCGGCGCGGTCGCGCCGTCAGGTCACTCCGCCGCTGCGCCGCCGCCTGTCAGCAGGTGGTCGGCGTAGCGGTCGCGCAGGGTGGTCTTCTGCAGCTTGCCCGTGGCGGTATGCGGCAACTGGTCGACCACCAGCACGGCGTCGGGAATCCACCACTTGGCGACCTTGCCCTCGAACCAGCCGAGCAACGTGGAAGGGTCGATCTCCCGCCCGTCGCGCGGCACGACGATGAGCAGCGGGCGCTCGTCCCACTTGGGGTGACGGGCGGCGATGACGGCGGCCTCGGCGACGTCGGGGTGGCCGACGGCGATGTTCTCCAGCTCGATGGAGCTGATCCACTCGCCGCCCGATTTCACCACGTCCTTGGTGCGGTCGGTGATGCGCATGAAGCCGTCGGGGTCGATGGTCGCCACGTCGCCGGTGCGGAACCAGCCGTCGGCGTCGTGGGTCTGGGCCACCTCGTCCTCGCGGCCGAAGTAGGCGCGGCACACCCACGGCCCCTTCACCATCAGGTTGCCGAAGGCCTTGCCGTCCCACGGCAGTTCCGTGCCCGCGCCGTCGACGATCTTCATGTCGACGCCGAAGATGGAGCGGCCCTGGGTGAGCCGCAGTTGCATCAGGTCTTCGCCGTCGAGCCCGTCGTGCTTCGGCTTCAGGGTGTTGTAGGTGCCGAGCGGGCTCATTTCCGTCATGCCCCAGGCGTGGTCGACGCGCACGCCGTACTCGCGGTCGAAGGCCTCGAACAGCAGGCGCGGACAGGCCGAGCCGCCGATGATGAGGCGCTGGCAGCCGTCGATGCGGGTGCCCGACTTGCGCAGGTGGTCGAGCAGGCCGAGCCACACCGTCGGCACGCCGAGCGCCGCCGTCACGCCCTCGCCCTCCATCACCTTCTGCAGGCTGGCGCCGTCCATGTGCGGGCCGGGCATCACCAGCGTCGCCCCGGCGGCCGGCGCGGCATAGGGCGTCCCCCAGGCATTGACGTGGAACATGGGCACCACCGGCATCACCCGGTCCACCGAGCGCAGGCCCAGCACGTCGGGCGCGTTGACGCCGAGCGCGTGCAGCACCGTCGAGCGATGGCTGTAGAGCACCCCCTTGGGCGCCCCCGTGGTGCCGGAGGTGTAGCACAGCGACGACGCCGTGTTCTCGTCGAACTCCGGCCAGGTGTAGTCGGCGTCGGCCTCGGCCAGCAGATCCTCGTAGCAGGCGACTTCCACCCCCGCCGGCACCGTCATGGCGGCCGGCATGTGGGCGTGGTCGGTCATGACGACGATGGTGCGCACCGACTTGGGCAGGTGGTCGGCCATGGCCTCCACCAGCGGCACGAAGGTCAGGTCGACGAAGAGGTGCGTGTCGGCGGCATGGCCGACGATGTAGACGATCTGGTCGGGGAACAGGCGCGGGTTGATGGTGTGGCACACCGCCCCCATGCCCGAGACGCCGTAGTAGATCTCCAGGTGGCGCCAGGTGTTCCAGGCCAGCGTGCCGATGCGCTCGCCGCGCTGCACGCCGCGGGCTTCCAGCGCGCGGGCGAGGCGCTTGGCGCGGCTTTCCGCCTCGGCATAGGTGCAGCGGTGCAGGCCGCCTTCCACCGTGTTGGTGACGATGCCGGCGTCGCGATGGTGGCGCGCGGCGTGGCCGAGGATCGACGCGATCATCAGCGGCCGGTCCTGCATGAGTCCGAACATGAAAAGCCTCCCGGAACGGTTCCTGTGGCCGGCCTCTGGCGGACCGGTCCCTGGCGCCTATTGTTGACCGTCGGTAGGGGTTTCCGTCAACTGCAAGGAATCGGCCGCCGCCGCGAGCGCCGCCTCCACCGCCGATCCTTCGGCGAGCGGCCGGAAGGAAGCGGCGACGGCGCGGGCCAGCGGATCGGTGCCCGCGGGCGGTTCCCCCGCCGGCATCCGGCGTGCCACCGGTGGCGGCAGATCGGCGTCGGCGAGGCGGCGGGCGGCGGAGAGGGCCGATCCCACCAGCGGGTCCTGCGCCACCGTGTCGAGCAACCCGAGCGCCACCGCCGCCTCGGCTTCCACCAGACGGCCGGAGCCCAGAAGGTCCAGCGCCGCCGCCACTCCGACCAGCCGCGGCAGCCGCTGCGTGCCGCCGGCCCGCGGCATGCGTCCCGCCGCGGCGGCGGGAAATCCGAGCCCGCAGCGCGGCGAGCCGGTGCGCAGCCGGCAGGCGAGGAAGACTTCCAGCCCCGCATCCAGGGCGAGGCCGTCGAGGGCGCCGAACACCGGCTTGCGGCAGGCTTCCACCTGCGCCGCCAGCGCGGCCGCCGACGGAACCGCCAGCGGATCCCCGTCGCCATCGCCGGCCAGGGCGCCGCCCTCGGCCAGCAGCACGATGCGGCGCACGCGGGCGTCGCGCTCCGCCGCCCGCAGATGCTCCGCCAGCCCGCGCCGCAGCGCCGGAACCAAGCCCGTCCCGGCCGCCGCCGTCACGGCGACCACCGCGACGTCGCCATGGCGCGACATCGTGACCCTGCCCGTCATGCCCATCCTCCCGCTTGCGATCTTGATCGTCGCTTTGTTCCACATGGGCGGAAATGACGCGGGGCGAAACCTCCAGTTGGATAGTCCGGACGGATGCCTGGCCGGCGTCAGTCGAAAAAGTCGAGGATCACCGTCCCCAGGTCGGCCTGCGACAGTTCCTCCAGCGTCACCTGGCCGTCGTCGTCGGCGTCGGCGATGGAAACGTCTTCGCGCACGGCGTCCTCCCACTCGGCGGCGGCGATGCGGCCGTCGGAGTTCAGGTCGATGCGGTCGAACAGATCGGCCCGCAGCTCCGGCCGGTCGGCGAAGCCGCCGAGCCCGGCGGGCAGCGGAAAGGCGGCGAACTCGCGGCCCGTGACGATGCCGTCGCGGTCCTGGTCGATGGCGCGGAAGGCCCGCGTGCTGTTGGCGCGCACTTCGGCGACGGTGATGCTGCCGCCCTCGGCCATGCGCCGCCACACGTCGTCGGTCTGAGCACCGGCGGCGACGGGCCCGGCGATGGCACCCGCGAAAGCGAGGGCGGACAGGCAGAGGCGGCGGGGCATGGCGGTGTCCTCCGGGCGGTGAACGAGGCTTTTCCTGCCAACGCCCCGGCGGCGCTGTGGCTCGCAGCGCCGCGTCCTACTGGCTGGCGGCGCCGCCCCCGTGACCGTCGTCGAGCCGCCACAGGACGGCCAGAATCAGCCCCTTGGCGGGCGGCAGCAGGGCCAGCACCAGCGCCGCCGAGCCGGCCAGCGCGACGCCGATGGTCACCGGCACCGGCGGATGCCAGCCCATCTCGGCGATCAGCAGCCCGGGAAACACCAGGGCGCCGACGATGCTGATGGTCAGCCACGCCGCCGCGTCGTCGGGCCGCAGGTGGCCGAAGCGGGCGTGGCAGACGGCGCAGGTCTCGGCGACGCGCAGATAGCCGCGCAACGTACGGCCGCGGCCGCAGCTCGGGCAGCGGCACACCAGTCCGCGCAGCAGGACCGTGTGCCACGGAAGCTCGGTGCGCGGCGTGGCGGCGGGGGTGGTCACGGCGGCGATGCTCCCGGCGGTGGTTCGGACGGCTCATGGTGCCACGACCGCTGCACCGCCGACAGTCCTCAGCCGTCGCCGTCGGCGGTGGGCAGCGTGTCCTGCAGGGGCTGGTCGGGCCGCGCCCGGTCCTCGGCGACGTCGGGAGCGGTGGGCGGCGTCGCCGGCTCCAGCGGCTCGGGGCGGACGACGCTCTGCACCGGGCCGGGCGGCAGGGCCTCCGGCCCCTCGCCGGCGTCGACGTCGTCGCGGCCGGCCGTGGTGCCGGGGTTGATGGTTTCTTCCACCTGCTCCCAGCGCTCGGCGCCCTTGGGCTGGCGGAGCTTGCCGTCATCGGTGAGGCCGCGCGGTTGGGCCGCCTGGCCGGCGTCCTGCTCCATGGCATCGGCGGCGACGGCGGGCGCGGCCGCGACGGCGGCGGCCACCAGCCCGAGGCAGAGGGAGCGGCGAAGAGACGGGATCGTCGGGATCGGCACGCGGCGTCCTCCGGTCTGTTGAAGTCGGGTCTTACCGGAACAACGCCGTGGCCGGCGGCGCGGTCGCCGGTCAGCGGTCGAACAGTTCCTCGTCCAGGTCGCCGAGCGCCCGGTCGCCGGAGGCCTCATCGGAGTCCCGGCGCGGCTCGGCCGGCACGCGCCCGGCCTTTTCCACCAGTTCGGCCTCGGTCTCGGTCATGGCGGGGGTGTCGTAGGGCACCTCGCCCTGCAGATAGTCGTAGCGGCCGTCGGGCACGGCCACGGTGCGCTGGTCCTCGACGGGCGGTCCACCCGCGACGCAGGCCGACAGGGCCAGAACTGCGGCGGGCAGCATGAGCAGGGGCAGGCGGATCATGGGCGGTCTCCTTCGGCGGATTGGTCGACCGGGTCTTCCGGCACCCAGCCCGGTCCTTCGGCGCCCAGCACTTGCCGCTCGCCGACGCCATAGGGCACGTCCTGCCCCTCGTAGGGGCCGTGGAGGTCGGTACAGGCGACGAGCGCGAGGCCGGCGGCCAGCACGGCGGCGGAACGGAGCATGGGGCGCCTCCCGGTGCGGTCGGGGGTTTGTCGAGCCAACACGCGGAAGTGCCCGGACGTTCGCCGAAAGTCGATCATCAGCATCATCCTAACGACGCCTTCAGGCCGAATTTCATCGGGCGGCGCGGCGGTCGATACTGGCCGCCCCCGACCCTGGCGGAGCCCCGGCATGAGCAAGCTCGCGATCCACATCGGCGGCGGCGACGCCTCGGCCCTGCTCGCTCGCCTGCAGCCGCCGGCCGGCCGCGGCGAGCGCATCGACCGCCCCGGCTTCTCCATCGCCGCCGACGGCGCCGTGCGCACCTTGCGCGCCGGCTCCTGCACCCTGCTGGTGAGCGGCACGCCCCTGCCCGAGCCCCCCGCCTGCCCCGCCCATTGGCGCGAGGCCGCTGGCGCCTTCGCCGAGCGCGACGGCATCCATGTCCTCGTGCTGCTGGACGAGGCGGCCGGCCGGCTGGTGATCGCCACCGACTTCCTCGGCCTGCAGCCGCTGTACTGGAGCCGCGGTCCCGACGGCCTGCGCCTGTGCAGCGACACCAAGGCCTTCCCCGCCGCCGCGCCCGACCCCGCCGCATGGGGCGGCTTCCTGGCCCTCGGCACCACCCTCGGCGACCGCACCCTGACCGAGGGCGTGACGCGGGTGCCGGCGGCGAGCGTGGTGGTGATCGACCTCGCCACCGCCGCGGTGGTGGAGACGCGCCGCTGGTGGCGGCTCGAACGCCCGGCCCGCGACGCCTCCGCCGCCGAGGTCGCCGCCGCCTTCGACGACAGCATGGACCGCGCCGTCGCCGCCGCCCGTCACCCCCACACCCTGCTGCTGAGCGGCGGCTTCGACGCCCGCCTCATGGCCTGCGCCCTCACCCGCCGCGGCGTGCCGGTGGAGGCGGTGGTGGTCTCCCACGCCGACGAGAACTTCGACGCCGACGGCCGCTACGCCCAGGCCATGGCACGGCGCCTCGGCATCCCCTGCCGGTTCGTCCGGCCGGACCCGGACTTCTTCTCGTCGCCGGCCTTCCTCGACTACCTCTTCGCCTCCGATGGCGAGGTGCCGGGCATGGGGCTGTTCATCACCCAGGTCGGCCAGTTTGTGCCGCCCGGCCGCACCGTGTGGGACGGCCTGCTGCCCGACAAGGCCCTGAAGCCCGCCGCCGACGGCCCCGGCGGCTTCGCCGGCTTCGTCGCCGCCAAGGTGCGGCCCTGGGGCGCGCCGGTGTGGGAGGCCGCCTGCGCCGTCTTCGGCCGCGACCTCGCGCGCGCCATGTGGGAGGGGTTCGAGGCCGACCTGCGTGCCGAGATCGCCCAGGACCGCGACGACGCGGCGGGTGTGGCCGCCTTCGTGCTGCGCAACCGCGGCCGCAACCGCATCGCGCCCAATCCCTTCAAGGTGTTCCAGCGCGCCGCCCAGCCCCTGACGCCAGGCATGACGCGCGCCTTCATCGAAGCCACCCTGCCCCTGCCGGCCGAGCGCAAGGCCGGCGGCCAACTCTACTTCGATCTGTTCCGCGCGGTGATGCCGGAAGCGCTGAGCGTCCCCATTGCATCGGGCGACACGCTGGTGCGGCCGCATGCCCTGTCGGTGGAGTATTACCTGTGGGCCAACCTGATCCGCGCCGGCCGCTTCGTCCGCCGCCGCCCGCGCCTGATGCGGCTGATGGGCCTGAAGGGCCGCCTGCCCGCCTTCCGCCGCTCCGCCTGGCTCGACGCGCCGGCGCTGTGGGGCGCCCCCGACCCGCTCCTCGCCGGCCCCGCCTTCGCCGCCCTGCGCGACGGCCGGACCGTCTCTCCCGCCGCGCAGCAGGTGCTGTTCTACTGGCAGACCTGGCGCTGGCTGCACCGGGGCGAGTTGCGCGACAAGCTGGGCGTGGCGGGGGGTGGCGTGGAGGCGGAGGCGGTGTGAGTTCGGTGCAGTGCGCCGGCACCGCCTTTCAGCCCGCTCCCTCCGCCTCTTCCGTCGGCAGGTCCACGGCCCGCAGCACGACGCCGGCGTCCCGCCGGTAGAGCACCCGCGCCGCGGCCAGCAGGTCGCGGTGCAGGGTGAAGCCGGGCACCACCTTGTTGAAGGCGGTCGCGCCGCAGCCGGGCGTCCGGCAGTCGGGCTTGCCCTTGGGGCACTGGGCGAAGTGGCACAGGCGGCCCAGGTAGCGGTCGGAGCCGGGCTCGAACAGGAAGGTGTCGACGCCGTGGGTGGCGAGCCCGCCGATCGCGGCGAAGGCCTCGCGAAGGGCGGTGTCCTTGGCGCGGCGCAGCTCCCCCAGACGCTCCTGCGAGTCGAGCCACAGGACGAGGTCGATGTCCATGCACTCGTGCCACAGGGCGATGCCCTTGCGGCGGAAGGGCGCGAACCGCGGCACTTCCTTCCACAAGGGTTTGGCGACCGAGCCGGTGAGGGCGACGGCGACCACCTCGGGAAAGGCCGCCCACGCCGCCGTCACGACGTCGGCCCCGGCGCGGAACTGGTTCCGCCGGTCGATGAGCCATTGGTTCTGACGGTCGATTTCCGCCTGGCGCACCTCACGCCTCCCGGATCAACTTCATGAAGTTGCGCTTCGCCTTGAAGCGTTGCCGCAGGTCGGACACGTGGGCCGCGTGCGCGGCCGCCGACCGCAGGCCGGCGAGGCGGCCGAGCAGGCGCGTCGCCTCGGCGTAGTTGTCGTTGCCACCCTGCGGCACCAGGGTCTCGATGCGGGCGACGTAGGCCGCGGCGGCTTCGGCGGGACAACAGGCCTCGCTGGCAGCGGCGAGGCGCAGGATGCGCATGTCGTCTGTCCCATGGGCGCGGGCCACCTGCCATGCCTCGGCGAACATCTCCTCCGCCATCAGCACGTCGATCAACAGACCGACCGGCGCCAGCCAGTCGGCCTGCGCCTTGGACGGCTTGGTCACCGCCTGGCGCAGGGCGGCGATGGCCCGATCGCGCGCCGCCTCGCCGCCGATACGGCGGAGGTGCCGGAAGAGCGACAGGCTCGGCTGCCGCTCGAAGGCCTTCCACAGGACCGCCACGGCGGCCGCGTCGTCGCCGGCCGCGGTATGGCGATCGGCGGCGAACTGCGCCAGCCTGTGATCGTACCCACGGCGGGCGAGCACCCGCAGCCCCTCCTCGGCGTAGCGCAGGGCCTCCGCCTCCCGCCCGTGTTCCAGACAGACCTTGCAGAGGTGGAGGTAGCAGTCCGGTGTCGGCAGGTCGATGGAGAGCAGGGCGATTCGGCGGTCGATGTCGCCGTCACGGGCGGCGACGGCGTCCAGCATCTGCACCAACTGCAGACGGGCGGCCGTGAACCCGTCGAAGGTGCCCGGCCCGCCTTCGGGCGGCGGCAGGCTCGCCAGCGCGTCTTCCGCGAGCCTGCGGTGCTCCGCGAGTCCCGCCTCGCCCAGCACCTCGCCGTACAGGTCGGCCGCACGGAAGAACAGAAGGTCGTCGCGGCCGGTCGCCCCCTCGAACAGGAAGGCGGCGAGCGCGACGGGATCGGGCGGCGCCGCCTTGCACGCCTCCAGATGGATGTCCCGCGCCCGGGATGGCAGGTACGAGCACTCCTCGTAGGCGAGCGTCTCGTCCTGGAAGACGGCGTCGAGGCGCTCCAGTGCGTAGACGGCCAGGTCACGGGCCACGGCGGGCGCACCGGCCGACACCAGGTCGGCGACCGCATCCAGCACCGCGTCGACATCCTCCGCCCAGGCGCCCGCCTCGCCGCGGTGCATGAAGCCCACGACTTCGGTCGCTTCCGTCAGCCGACTGCGCAGGCTGTCGCGGACGCTGTCGACATCGCCGGCGGCGACGGCCGTCAGCCTCTGCAGGCGGTACAGCAGGGCGTCGTCCCGCTCCGCCTGCTCCAGCAGCAGGCTGGCGAGGGTTTCGACATCCTGGGCGAGCAGGTAGCTACGGATACGGTCCAAGAGTCCTCCGTCGTCGGTTCCGTCACGGCCACAGCAGTTCGTCGGCCAGGATCGCCCGCATCGCGTCGCGCAAGGTCAGGCGGGGATAGAGTGGATACCACCGGCCGGTGTGACGCGGCCACAGGACGTCGAACCGCTCGCCCCCGATGTGGTCGAGGCGCGCGAAGGGCAGCTCGAACTCGATGCCGAGGGTCTCGGGATCGCCCGACCGGTAGCGCTTCAGGAAGCTGTAGCGGTGGCCGCGCCACCTGCCGTAGTAGGCGATGGGGTAGTTGAACCGGGTCGGCCGGATCTCCGGCAGAAAGCGCGGCACCAGCACGTAGGCGATGAATGCCTCGCACTGCCCGGCGATGCGGGCCTTGTCCGCTGCGGTCAACGGTGTGTCGCGGGTTGTCGATGCCTTCGCCATCGACTGCTCCTGCTGGCGGTCTGCCGGAAGCCGGCCCATGGTCCAGTCGACAGCGTAAAGAGCAGGCCAGCGCGCGGTCAATGGCGAGACCATCGCCCGAAAACGAAAGCCCCGGCCTTACGGCCGGGGCTTCGTATTCTGGCGGACAGGCCGGGATTCGAACCCGGGGTACGAGTTTCCTCGTACGACGGTTTAGCAAACCGCTGGTTTAAGCCACTCACCCACCTGTCCACGGCGGAGGCGGCCCTTATATCGGCAGCCCCCCAGCATTGTCAACCGACTAAGACGGCGCCGCAAGAGCCTCAGCGGGAAATGTCGGCGGCCACCACGCCGGGGGTGATGCGGCGCAGTTCTTCCAGCGTCGTGCGGAACACGCAGTGGGGGTGGCCGGCCGCCGCCCACACCGCCTCGAACCGCCCGAGGCTGGCGTCGATGACCAGCGGCAGCACCGTCGGATGCCCCACCGGCGCCACGCCGCCGATGGCGAAGCCGGTCGCCTCGCGCACCACCGCCGCATCGGCCCGCGCCACCGTGCCCTCCAGCCCGAGCGCCGCCGGCAACGCCTCCGTCACGCACTGGCGGTCGCCGGCGACCAGCGCCATCACGGGGCGGCCGGCGATGGTGAAGACCAGCGACTTGACGATGGCGCCGAGCGGCACGCCGAGGCTGTCGGCCGCTTCCTGCGCCGTGCGGGCGCTGGTCGGCAGGGCCAGCACCTCGTGCAGCGCGCCCAGGTCGGCCAGGGCCTCGCGCACCCGGCGGACGGAGGCCTTTTCCAGGGAGGGCTCGCTCATCACGGCACCTGCATGCCGCGTTTCACCGCCGGCCGCTCGCTGATCTCGTCGTGCCAGCGGGCGACGTTGGGGAACTGGTCGAGGTCGACGCCCAGCTTCTCGTGCGGCACCACCCAGGGATAGGTCGCCATGTCGGCGATGGAATAGTCGAGGCCGCCGAGGTAGTCGGTCTCGCCGAGCCGTGTCTCCAGCACGCCGAACAGCCGCCGCACCTCGGCATCGTAGCGTTCGAGGGCATAGGGCACCGGCTCCGGCGCGCCGTGGCGGAAGTGGAAGGCCTGGCCGAACATGGGGCCGATGCCGCCCATCTGGAACATCAGCCACTGCTCGACGCAGGACCGCTGCACCGGGTCCTCCGGGTAGAAGGGCGCGCCGTAGCGGGCGCCGAGATAGAGCAGGATCGCCCCCGACTCGAACACGGTGTGCGGGGCACCGCCCGGGCCGTCGGAATCGACGATGGCCGGGATGCGGCCGTTGGGGTTGATCTTCAGGAAGTCCGGCTGCTTCTGCGCCCCCGTCGACAGGTCGACGGCGTGCACGGCGTAGCGCAGGCCCATTTCCTCCAGCGCGATGGAGACCTTGCGGCCGTTGGGCGTCTTCCAGGTGTAGAGATCGATCATGGTCGGTCGTTCGCTCCCGCGTCCTTCTTGTCGTCGAGCGTGCCGGTCTCGCCGCGCCGGGTCAACGGTCGGGCCGCAGCACCGCCTTTTCCGGCGCGTGGCGCTTGAGCAGCGCCGCCAGCAGCGAGAAATCGCGCCGCCGCGCCGCGCCCGGGCGCCAGCACAGGGCGACGGTGCGGGCGGCGCGCGCCGCCTCCAGCTCGCGCACCACCACCGGCGCGCCCCGCCCCACCTCCACCGGCACCGCCGAGCGCGGCAGCAGCGTCACGCCGAGGCCGTTGCCGACCATCTGCACCAGCGTGTTGAGGCTGGTCGCCTGGAAGCTCTCGTTGGCGCCGGGGCGGCGGGTGAGGCTGCAGGCCTGCAGGCTGTGCTCGCGCAGGCAGTGGCCGTCTTCCAGCATGAGCACGTCCTCGCCGGCCAGCGCCTCCTCCGGCACGCGGTCGAGGGCGGCGAAGGGATGGTCGGCGGGGGCGGCGACCACCACGTCCTCGTCCCACAGGGGCAGCGTCTCCAGATCGCCGGTGGCGTAGGGCAAGGCGAGCAGCGCCACGTCGAGCCGCCCGTCGCTCAGTTGCTCCAGCAGGCGGGCCGTCTGGTCCTCGCGCAGGAACAGCTTGAGGTCGGGGTAGGTCTCGCGCACCGCCGGCAGGGCGCGCGGCAGCACGTAGGGGCCGATGGTCGGAATGACCCCGAGGCGCAAGGGGCCGCTCAGGGGCTCGGCGGCGACGGCGGCGGCGTCCACCAGGGCTTCGGCATCGGCCAGGATGCGGCGGGCGCGGGCGACGATCTCCTCACCCAGCGGCGTGAGCACCACCTGCCGCTTGGTGCGCCTTTCCAACAGGCGAACCCGCAGAAGGTTTTCCAACTCCTGGATGCCGGCGGACAGGGTAGACTGCGTCACCAGGCACGAGTCGGCGGCGCGCCCGAAGTGCAGCGTCTCGGCGACCGTGACGAGGTATCGCAACTGGCGGAGGGTCGGCAGGGGCTTCATGGGTTTATCCGGTTGATCCGATCAATATCGCCAGCATAACCGGTTAGACCTTAGAAACGCCAGGGTCTAAGGTCTGGGGTAGAAAGTCAGTTCTTCGGAGGGAGACCACATCATGAGCATGGATATCAACATCGGCATCGACACCACCCTGCGCAAGGCCATCGCCGACGGCCTGTCGCGCCTGCTGGCCGACACCTACACGCTCTACCTGAAGACCCACAACTTCCACTGGAACGTCACCGGCCCGCAATTCAACACGCTGCACACCATGTTCGAGCAGCAGTACACCGAGCTGTCCCTGGCCGTCGACGCCATCGCCGAGCGCATCCGCGCCCTCGGCTTCCCGGCGCCGGGCAGCTACAAGCAGTTCGCCGCCCTGACCCGGATCGAGGAGGAAGACACGGTTCCCTCCGCGACGGACATGATCAAGGCGCTGGTGCGCGACCAGGAAGCGGTGGTCCGCACCGCCCGCGAGATCTTCCCGGCCGCCGACGAAGCCCATGACGAGCCGACCGCAGACCTGCTGACCCAGCGCATGCAGATCCACGAAAAGACCGCCTGGATGCTGCGCGCCATGCTCGGCTGAGGCCGCGGACCGCTCCATCGACCCGACCGAACGGCGCGAGGGCCCGCCCCTCGCGCCGTTTTGTCGTCCGCCCCTGCCCTACTTCGCCCTCTGGCCGAACAGCACCTTCCGGGCTTCCTCGTCCTCGGCGATGTTGGGCTTGCGCCACTCGTTGCCGACGGCATGGCCCTTCTTCACGGCGTCGCGGGCGCCGATGGTTTCGAACCAGCGCTTCAGGTTGGGGAAGTCGTCGAGGTCCTGGCCCTGGCGCTCGTGCGGCACCACCCACGGCCAGGCGGCCATGTCGGCGATGGAGTAGTCGCCGGCCAGGAAGTCCCGGTCGGCCAGGCGGCGGTCCATGACGCCGTAGAGGCGGTTGACCTCGTTGGTGTAGCGCTCGATGCCGTAAGGGACCTTCTCCGGCGCGTACTGGCGGAAGTGGTGCGCCTGGCCCGCCATGGGCCCGAGGCCGCCGATCTGCCAGAACAGCCACTGGTTCACCTCCACCCGTGCCCGCAGGTCGGTGGGCAGGAAGCGGCCCTCGCGCTCAGCCAGGTAGGTCATGATGGCGCCCGACTCGAAGACCGAGACGGCTGCGCCGCCGTCCTTCGGCGCGGTATCGACGATGGCCGGCATGCGGTTGTTGGGGCTGATGCGCAGGAAGTCCGGCTTGAACTGGTCGCCGGCGCCGATGTTCACCGGCTTCACCTCGTAGGGCAGGCCCAGTTCCTCGAGCAGGGTGGAGACCTTCCAGCCGTTGGGCGTCGGCCAGTAGTAGAGTTCGATCATGACAGGGCTCCCGGTCAGTCTGGGATAGGGGTGGCCCGCATATCGGGCCCCCCGCGTCGACCTTCCAGGGCCATTTCGGAAACCGATCAGGCGGACGCCGCCGAAACGCCGCCGCACTCGCCGAGCAGCAGGGCGTCGCGGATGCGCGCGCAAAGGTCGCGCTCGTCCTCCAGCCGGCGGCGGCGCTGGCGCGACCACAGGCCGAGCAGCGGCAGCCCGTGGGCGAGGCGCTCCTCCGAGCGGCGGCGGGCGTCCAGCACGGCGTTCCAGGCGCTGACCAGGGCGTCGGCCTGCACCGCCCGCTCGCGTTCCGGCAGGCGGTCGAGCAGGCAGAGGCGCAAGGACAGGATGACCCGGTCCACCGGTTCCGCCGGCGCGGCCACCGGGGCCATGAGCAGGCAGTGCAGCGCGTCGCGCCCCGCCGGAGTGGCACGGAAGACGCCGCGGCCGTCGCAGGCGACCAGTTCCGCCGCCAGCAGGCCGCCGATGGCCTGGGTCACAAGCCCCTGCGGCGGGTGCCATTCCTCGGCCCCCACCGTCGCCAGCACGGCCTCGATCTCGGCCGCCGCCACCGTCTCGGTGGTGCCCTGGGTCAGCCCGAGGACGGCCAGGCAGGCGGCCTCCTTCGCGCGGCACGAGGCCCGCGTCGCCACCACCCGGGGCGCCGTCGCGGCGCCGCAGCGCGCGCCTTCCAGCCCACCGTGACCGACCGTTGCGCTCGCCATCGCCATGATCATCATCCCTTGCGTCCGTGAGGATAAGGGGATCGTATTGCGAATCATTCGCAGTTTCAAGCCTAGACTGCGGCGGAACGGGGATGCCGCCGCCTCCGTTGCTCCGGCACCATGACCGAGATCATCCGCACTCTCCTGTTCGGCGGCCTCGGCGCCGTCGTACTGGCGCTGGCCTTCGTCGATCTGTTGGTCACCACCCTGACCGTCGGCGGCACCGGCCCCTTCACCAGGCGCCTGCCGCCGCTGTTGTGGCGGCTGGCGCGGGCGACCGGGCGGCGCGGCGTCCTGGCCTACACCGGCATGGTCACCCTGCTCGGCATCGCCCTGGTGTGGATCCTGCTGCTGTGGGGCGGCTGGCTGCTGGTGTTCTCCGCTGATCCGTGGTCGGTGGTGGTGGCGCAGACGGGGCGGCCGGCCACTCTGGTGGAACGCACCTACTTCGTCGGCTACACGCTGTTCACCCTCGGCCTCGGCGACTACAAGCCGCACGGCGGCACGTGGCAGATGCTGAGCGTGCTGGTCGTCGCCAGCGGCCTGACGGCGGTCACCCTCATCATCAGCTACATCGTGCCGGTGGTGTCGGCGGCGGCGCAGCGGCGGGCCCTGGCGGCGCACCTCGCCGCGCTCGGCCGGTCGCCGCGGGACATCCTGCACCGGGCGTGGAACGGCCGGGACTTCAAGGGCCTCGAGCCCCACCTGCAGGCATTGGTCGGCCGCCTGACGCAACAGGCCCAGTAGCACCAGGTCTACCCGGTGCTGTCCAACTTCCACCCGCTCGATCCGGACCAGACCCTGACGGTGCGGCTGGCCGCCCTGGACGAAGCGTTGCTGGTGCTGCGCCACGCCGCCCCCGCCGACGTCCGCCCCCACGGCGGCGACATGCAGTCCGTCCGCGATGCCGCGACGAGTCTGCTGGGCACGCTCGGCGGATCGGACCGGTTGACCGGTTGCGCCCCGCCGCCGCCGCCGGACCGCGACCTGCTGCGCGCCTTCGGCCTCACCCCCTGCCCCGAGGCCGACTGGAACCGCGCCGTCGCCGCCGAGGACGATCGCCGCCGCCGCCTTCGGAGCCTGGTGCAGACCGAGGGATGGTCATGGCGCGACGTCACCGGCGCGGGCGCCTATACGTCAGGATAGGACAAGGGAGCCCAACGCCCCCGCCCCGCCATGCGTTCGTTCCGTTGCACGCCATCAACCCCGGCGCGCTTAATAGCCTGTCGACAGGCCGCAGTGGAGGAACTGCCATGAGCCGGAGCACGTGTTACGTGATCTCGCGCCACGACGGCTTCTGGTACGCCGTCATCGGCGGCCGGGATCTGGGCCGGTTCCCGCAGCAGGCGGCGGCGGAGGAGTTCGCCACCGCCATGGCCGCCAGCCGCGGCCTCGACCGCATCACCGTGCAGTCGGCCGCCGCCTCCGCCCTCCGCGGCTGAGGCTCAGGCCCCCAGGCGGGCGGCGAAGCGCAGGCGCACGTAGTCGGCGCTCCATCGGCCGGCCGAGTCGCACAAGGACAGGCGGAGCAGATCCTCCGCCTGGCGCAGCACCGTCGCGCGCTGATCCGCCGGCAGGTCCTGCACGAACGGCCCGGCGAAGGCGGCGAACCAGCCGGCCATGCCCTGCGGCAGCGGCGTCGGCCGGGGGATGAGCTGGATCACCTCCACACGGAAACCCGCCGCTTCGAGCACCGCCGCATAATCCTCCGCCGTCGGGAAGTACCACGGGTGCCGCGCCGCGCCGTCGATGCCATGCGCCGCCAGCGCAGCGAGCAGGGCCGTCGTGCAGGCGGCGACGTTGCCGAAGCCGCCGAACTCGCCGACGAAGCGGCCGCCGGGCTTCAGGTGCCGCGCGACTCCGGCCGCCACGGCGGCGGGATCGCGCTTCATCCAGTGCAGGGCGGCGTTGGAGAACACGGCGTCGAAGCGCTCCGGCAGGTCGAGGGTGTGGCCGTCCATGACCCGCGCGTCCAGCCCCTGCGCCTGTGCCGCCGCCACCATGTCGGGCGACCCGTCGACGCCCACCACCCGGGCGCCCGAGGCGGCGAGCTTCGCCGTCAACGCGCCGTCACCGCAGCCGAGGTCGAGGATCGCCTCGCCCGGCCGCGGGGCCAGCAGGTCCACCACCGGGGCGCCGAGCACGGGCACGAAGCCGGCGTTGGTCTGATAGGTATCGGGGCTCCAGGCTTGGCTGGTCATGGCGTGTCTCCGGTTGGGACTGGCCGTCAGCCTGCCGCCGGCGCCGGCGCCGCGCCAGTGCCCATGCGCGAGGGCGGCCACCGCCGTCGACGAACCCGCCCGCCTCAGCCCTCGCCGGCGCACCACTCCGTTGCCCGGTCGAGCAGCGCCGCCAGACGCTGGGCGTCGGCCTGCACCTGCCCGGCCGTCGGGTGGTCCGGCACCTCGCCGGCCTTGGTGGGGTAGAGGTAGGCGTCGCGGGCACCACTGAGCGGATCGAGGGCCAGCAGGTCGCGCCGCCACGGATGATCCTCCGGCAGGCGGATCGCCATCTCGCGGATGGAGGTGCCGAAGCGATGCGGCGCGCCGGCCTTGGCGAGGACGGCCATGGTCATCTTGCGCGCCGCGTGCTCCAGGCTGTAGGCGGCGAGCCAGGGGCGCTCCGGCGCATTGGCGCGGGCGTCGTCGAGGTCGCGGCGGGCGAGGCTGAGCAGCGCGTCGATGTCGCGCATGGGGATCCTCCGGGGTCGAAGCGATACGGAAAGGCGGCCGTATACTCCAAACGTGTGACGGATGAAAGGGTGGTCCGCCGCCTGCAACGCCCGCGCCCCGGCGGGAGTTGGTAGCGAAAGCGGAACGGCAAAGGACCCGTCATGGAAAAGCGACCCACCCCCGACGGCCGCGAGCAGGTTCGCGAAACGCCCGAGGAAGCGCGCCAGGGCCGGAAGGGGCGCCCGGTCGCGATGGTGCTGATGGGCGCCCTGACGCTGGGCCTGATCGCGCTGATCGCCCTGATGATCTGGGCGCTTTCGGGCGAGCCGGAACCGACGTCCCAGGAGCAGCAACAGGGCACCGCCCCGGCGGTCGTCACCCCGCCACCTGCGTGAGCGGGCCCGTGGGAGCGGCGTCATGTGCAATCTTGCGCATGGTCCCGACCGCGCCTAAACTTGCTTCGGAGTGGGACGAACCGGCTTCCGCCGGCCCGCCCCTCTTCTCCTAGAGCCCGAAGTCGATCCGGACGAGGATTCGCAGGCCCGCGTCCGGATCTTTTCGGAACTCCAGAAGGACGCGGATGCGCGGAATACGCATCTCGTCATCCTCCGAAAGCAGGCAGAGGCGTTCTGCCGTCGGCCGGGGCGCCCATCGTCCCGGCCGGCCTCGGGCCTGCGTCGAGGCTCCTGCTTCCTGCCTGCCGGCAATCAGATTATCTCAAGCACATTCGGCCGTCACCACCTGCAGATGGTACCGATCCAGCCGCTAACGCTCCGCGACAGCCTCCGTGCTTCGACTTGCGGAATGGGGTGACCGCGCCTAAACTTGGTTCGGAGTGGGACGAGCCGGCTTCCGCCGGCCCGCCCCTTTCTCCTGGAGCCCGAAGTCTATCCGGATGAGGATTCGCAGCCCCAGGTCCGGATTTTTTCGGAACTCCAGAAGGACGCGGATGCGCGGTATACGCATCTCGTCATCCTCCGAAAGCAGGCAGAGGCGATCTGCCGTCGGCCGGGGCACCCATCGTCCCGGCCGGCCTCGGGCCTGCGTCGAGGCTCCTGCTTCCTGCCGCCGAAGAAATTACTGCAGGCACCCTCCCCTGTCACCACCTCAGGGTGCGTTGAGCGTCGAGCATAGAATAAGGCGGCCCCCTTTCGGCGACCGCCCTTCTCTCTTCCGGAACCCGAACCGACGCCGGCGTCAGCCCAGGATCTTCTTCTTCAGCAGATCGTTCACCGCCTGCGGGTTGGCCTTGCCCTGGGTGGCCTTCATCACCTGGCCGGTGAACCAGCCCAGCAGCTTGTCCTTGCCGGCGCGGATGTCTTCCACCTTGTCCATGTTGGCGGCCATGACCTCGTCGATGGCCTTCTCGATGGCGCCGGTGTCGGTCACCTGCTTCATGCCGCGCTCTTCCACGATCTTCGCCGGGTCGTCGCCCGTTTCGATCATGATCTCGAACACGTCCTTGGCGAGGCGGCCCGACAGGGTGCCGTCGTTGATGAGGTCGATGAGCGCGCCCAGTTGTTCCGCCGACACCGGGCTCTCGGTGACGCCCTTGCCGAGCTTGTTCAGCGCGCCGAACAGGTTGGTGGTCACCCAGTTGGCGGCCGTCTTGCCGTCGCGGCCCTTGGCGACCTTCTCGAAGTAGTCGGCGCTTTCCTTCTCGAACACCAGCACCGTCGCGTCATAGGGCGACAGGCCGTAGTCGGCGATGAAGCGCTGCTTCTTCTCGTCGGGCAGTTCCGGCAGGCTGGCGCGGATCTTTTCGACGAAGGCGTCGTCGAACTCCAGCGGCAGCAGGTCGGGGTCGGGGAAATAGCGGTAGTCGTGCGCGTTTTCCTTGTTGCGCAAGCTGCGCGTCTCGCCCTTGCCGGGATCGAACAGGCGGGTTTCCTGCTCGATCTTGCCGCCATTCTCGTAGACCTCGACGTGGCGCTTGGCCTCGTACTCGATGGCCTGCATGACGAAGCGCACCGAGTTGACGTTCTTGATCTCGCAGCGGGTGCGGAAGCCCTCGCCCGGACGGCGCACACTGACGTTCACGTCGCAGCGCATGGAGCCTTCTTCCATGTTGCCGTCGCAGGTGCCGAGGTAGCGCAGGATGGCGCGCAGCTTGCGCAGGTAGGCGCCGGCCTCTTCCGGGGTCCGCATGTCGGGCTTGGAGACGATCTCCATCAGCGCGACGCCGGAGCGGTTCAGGTCCACGAAGGTTTTGCTCGGGTGCTGGTCGTGCATGGACTTGCCGGCGTCCTGCTCCAGATGCAGGCGCTCGATGCCCACCTCGCGGGTGGAGCCGTCGGGCATGTCGAGGATCAGCGTGCCGAGGCCGACGATGGGCAGTTCGTACTGGCTGATCTGGTAGCCCTGCGGCAGGTCGGCGTAGAAGTAGTTCTTGCGCGCGAACACGCTGCGCTTGTTGATCCGGGCCTTGAGGCCGAGACCCGTGCGCACCGCCTGCTCCACCGCCATGGCGTTGATGACCGGCAGCATGCCGGGGAAGCCGGCGTCGATGAAGCTGACCTGGGTGTTGGCTTCGGCGCCGAAGGCCGTCGCCGCGCCCGAGAACAGCTTGGCGTTGGAGATGACCTGGGCGTGCACCTCCAGACCGATCACGACTTCCCAGTCGCCCGTCTCGCCCTGAATGACGTAGCTCATGTCCCTCACGCCTCCACGATGGCGGGCTTCGCGGTGAAGCCGGCCGCCTTCTCCATCACGTCACCCACGCGCAGCACCGTCTCCTCGTCGAAGGGACGGCCGATGAGCTGCAGGCCGAGCGGCAGCCCCTCGGCGCTCAGGTCCACCGGCAGCGACAGGCCCGGCAGGCCGGCGAGCGAGGTAGGAACCGTGAAGACGTCGTTCAGGTACATGGTAATGGGGTCGTCGATCTCCGCCCCCAGCTCGAAGGCGGCGGACGGCGCCGTCGGCGTCAGGATGACGTCGCAGACCTCGAAGGCCTTGCGGAAGTCCTGCGCGATGAGGGCGCGGACCTTCTGGGCCTTCAGGTAATAGGCGTCGTAGTAGCCGGCCGACAGGGCATAGGTGCCGATGAGGATGCGGCGGCGCACTTCCTTGCCGAAGCCTTCGCCGCGCGTCTTCATGTACATGTCGTCCAGCGACCGCACGCCCTCGGTCACCCGCAGGCCGAACCGCACGCCGTCGTAGCGGGCGAGGTTGGACGAGCATTCCGCCGGCGCCACGATGTAGTAGGTCGGCAGGGCGTACTTGGTGTGCGGCAGGCTGATGTCGACCGGCGTGGCGCCGGCGTCCTTCAGCATCTGGATGCCCTTCTGCCACACCGCGTCGATCTCGGCGTTCAGGCCCTCGGGGCGGTACTCGGCCGGGATGCCGACCTTCAGGCCGCGCACGTCGCCGGACAGCGCCGCCTCGAAGTCGGGCACCGGGATGTTGGCCGAGGTGGAGTCCTTCGGGTCGAAGCCGGCCATGGCGCCCAGCATGATGGCGGCGTCACGCACCGTGCGGGTCATGGGGCCGGCCTGGTCCAGCGACGACGCGAAGGCGACCACGCCCCAGCGCGAGCAGCGCCCGTAGGTGGGCTTCAGGCCGACGATGCCGGTGAAGGCGGCCGGCTGGCGGATGGAGCCGCCGGTGTCGGTGCCGGTCGCCGCCATGGCGAGGCGCCCCGAAACCGCCGCCGCCGACCCGCCGGACGAGCCGCCGGGCACGAGGTCGGTGGTGTCGCCGGTGCGCTTCCACGGGTTCTTGACCGGGCCGTAGTAGCTGGTCTCGTTGGACGAGCCCATGGCGAATTCGTCGAGGTTCGTCTTGCCCAGCGTCACCGCGCCCGCCTTCTTCAGGTTGGCGGAGACGGTGCTTTCATACTGCGGCTTGAAGCCGTCGAGGATATGGCTGGCCGCGGTGGTCAGCACGCCCTCGGTGCAGAACAGGTCCTTCATGCCGATGGGGATGCCGGCCATGGCCCCCGCGTCGCCGGCCTTCAGGGCGGCGTCGGCGGCATCGGCCTGCGTCAGCGCCAGGTCCGGCGTTTCGGTGATGTAGGCGTTCAGGTCGCGGTGCTTCGCCATGGCGTCGATGTGCGCCTGGGTCAGCTCGCGGGCGGAGAACTCGCCCTTCTTCAGCCCGTCGCGGGCTGCGGCGATGGTGAGGTCGGTGAGCCTGGTCATGGTCATTCCACCACCTTGGGAACGGTGAAGAAGCCCTCGATCGCGTCGGGCGCGTTGGCGAGGACCTTCTGCTGGATGCCGCCGTCGGTGACGACGTCATCGCGCCAGCGCAGGGCCATGTCGGTCACGCTGGTCATGGGGTCGACGCCCGTGGTGTCCACCTCGCCCAGTTGCTCGACGAAGCCCAGGATGGCCGACAGTTGGTCGGCGAGCTGGGGCAGCTCGGCTTCGGGGACGTCGATACGGGCGAGGAACGCGATGTTCCTGACGGTGGTGTTGTCCAGCGACATGCGGTAAGTGTCTCCGGCTTGAACGGAAAAGCGGCGGCCGGCGCCCGCAAAGCGCCGGAATCCGCCGGTTTCGAGGAAACGCGCGGAAGGTAGCACCCACCATGGCGATCCGCAACCCTGTGGACCTGAAGGCCGACCTGCCGCGCGGGCGGCGCCTGCTCGGCATCGATCTCGGCACCAAGACCATCGGCCTGGCGCTCTCGGACGCCCTGCTCATGGGCGCGACGCCGCTCAGCACCATCAAGCGCACCAAGTTCACCAAGGACGCCGAGGAGTTGTTCAAGGTGATCGACGCGCGCGAGGTCGGCGGCCTCGTCCTCGGCCTGCCGGTGGAAATGAGCGGCGAGGAAGGCAAGCGGGCGCAATCGACCCGTCAGTTCGCCGCCAACATCCTGGCGATCCGCGACATGCCGCTGTGCTTCTGGGACGAGCGCCTGTCCACCGCCGCCGTCGAGCGGGTGATGATCGAGGACTTCGACATGAGCCGCAAGAAACGCGCCGAGAAGATCGACTCGCACGCCGCCGCCTTCATCCTGCAGGGCGTGCTGGACGTGATCGGGCGGGGCTGAGCGGCCGGCGGTGGCCTCACGCCGCCTTGCGCATGGCCGCCGTCATCACCCCGGCGCCGATGAGCAGGGAGCCGCCGGTGCGGTTCACCGCCCGCTGCACCGCCGGTTTGCGGATCAGCCCGCGGGCGCCCGAGGCCAGCATCGCGTAGCCGAAGGCGTTGGCGGCGGCGAGCACCAGGAAGGTCGCCTCCATCACCGCGAACTGCGGCAGCAGCGGCCGCGAGGCATCCAGGAACTGCGGCAGGAAGGCGACGAAGAAGACGATGCTCTTGGGGTTGAGCACCGTCACCAGGAACATGTGCGCCGTCATGCGCCGGGCGCTGACGGGGCGCACGTCCGCCTTCACCTCGCCGGCCGACACGGGCGCCCGCCACAGCTTGATGCCGAGGTAGACGAGGTAGGCGGCGCCGATCCACTTGATGACGGTGAACAGCGTCGCCGAGGTCGCCAGCAGCACGCCGAGGCCGAGCAGCGACGCGGTCATGGCGACGAAGTCCCCCATCGCCACCCCCACCACCGACGCCAGCGCCGCCCGCCGCCCATGCCCGAGCGCATAGGACACCACCAGCAGCACCGTCGGCCCGGGAATGAGGAGCATGACGATGGAGGCGACGGCGAAGGCGATCCAGGTTTCGGGCGACATGGCGGGGGCATCCCGGCGACGGTTGCAAATCGGCTCCCATGGAGCGCCCATTGCGGGCGAAAGGCAAGAGGGATGGCTGGCGGCTTCCCCGGCGGCGCGCCATGTAGTAACGTAGCGCCATTAAGGGAGAGAGCCGATGCCCGCCACCTTTTCCAGTCGCGACTTCAACCAGGACCTCGCCGGCGCCAAGCGCGCAGCCAAACAGGGGCCAGTGGTCATCACCGATCGAGGCGAACCGGCCTACGTGCTGATGACCCACGCGGAATTCCGCCGCCTGAAAGGTGAAAGGCGGCGCTCCATCGTCGATTTACTGCGCCAAGACGAGCCCGACGCGGACTTCGACTTCCAACCGCCACGCCTGACTGGACCGATGTCCCGCCCGGAAGAGTATTGATGTTCCTGCTCGACACCAATGTCGTCTCGGACCTGCGGCGTCCGGACCGCGCGAATCCGGGCGTGCTGCGCTGGGCGGAATCGCAGGACCCGGAGGTGTCGTTCCTCTCGGCCATCTCCCTCCTCGAGATTCACGTTGGGGTCTTGCGGGTGGAGCGCCGAGACGGACCGGCAGGAGCGTTGCTGCGCCACTGGCTCGATCGCAAAGTCGTGCCGTCGTTCGAGGATCGCGTGTTGCCCATCGACGGAGCGGTGGCGCTACAGTGCGCACGCCTGCATGTTCCCGACGCTCGGCCGGAACGCGATGCCCTCATCGCTGCGACGGCTATGGTCCATGGCCTTACCCTCGTCACGCGGAACACGGCCGACTTTGCCCCGACGGGGGTGCCGCTTCTCAACCCATGGACGTGAGCACACCGCCAGCACCGGCCCTTGCCGCCACACCCCATCCGCGCTAACGGTCGGGCATCATGCTCGACACCGTCCTCGCCCTGGTCCCCATCTTCCTGCTCATCGTCGTCGGCTTCGCCATGAAGCGGCGGGGGTTCGTGCCCGATGCCTTCTGGGCGCCGGCGGAGAAGACCACCTACTACATCACCTTCCCCGCCCTGCTGGTCGCCTCCACCGCGCGGGCGCCGCTGGAGGAACTGGACTGGGGCCCGCTCATGCTGGTGAACGCCGGCGCCATCGTCGCCGTGTTCGCCGCCATGACCCTGGCGCGACCGCTGTTCGGGGTGTCGGCGGCGACATTCACCAGCATGATCCAGGGCGGCATCCGCCCCAATACGTACATCGGCCTCGCCGCCGCCGCGTCGCTCTACGGCGAGGCGGGGGTTGCGCTGACGGCGGTGTGCATCGCCAGCGTCGTGCCGCTGGTCAACGTGCTGGCGGTGGCGACCCTGGTGCGCTGCGTCGGCACGGCGACCACCACCAGCCGCTGGCAGCGCCTGCTGCAGACGGTGCGCGGCATCGTCACCAATCCGCTCATCCTCGCCTGCGCCCTCGGCATGGCGCTGAACGGCGTCGGCATCGGCATGCCCGAGATCGTGGTCGGCCCCTTCCTCGACATCCTCGGCAGCGCCGCCCTGCCCGTGGGCCTCCTGGCGGTGGGCGCCGGCCTCGCGCCCGAGGCCATTGCCGGCAGCGGTCGGGCGGTGGGGATCACCAGCGCCGCCAAGCTGTTCGGCGTGCCGCTGGCGGCCGGGCTGCTGGCCCTGGCGGCGGGACTCGACGGTGCGGCGGCGGGGGTTGCGGTGCTCTATGCCGCCCTGCCCTGCTCCGCCTCGTCCTACGTGCTGGCGCGGCAGATGGGCGGCGATGCGCCCATGATGGCCAACGTCATCACCGTCCAGACCCTGGCCGCCGCCGCCACCATGCCGCTGGTCATCGGCGCCGCCCTGGCCCTGTTCAGCCCGTGATGCGGGACGCCGCCAGCGCCTGCGCCAGCGGCCGGTCCATGGTGTCGATGTGCTCCACCAGCCAGTGCTGGACGTACGAGCCGAGCAGGTCCGCCACCGTGTCGTCGCGCCCCGCCCGCAAGTCGGCGAGCACGCGGTCGAGGTCGGCGAGAAGGGCGGCGTGCATGGCGACGTGGGCGTCGTCGTGGGCGCCGGGCACCAGGGCCATGCAGCGTTCCTCCCACGCGAAGTGACGGGCGGTGAAGCGCCGCAGGCCGGTCAGCCGGCCCATGAGCGACTCGCGCCGCAGCCCGCCGGTGATGCCGGCGTGCAGATCGTTGACCAGGGCGAGCAGGATCTGATGCTGGCGGTCGATGTCGCCATCGCCGACGGCGACATGGGCGCCCCAGGCGACGAGGCCGCCCGTCTCGCCCTGGCGCTGGCCGGCGAAGTGGACCCAGAAGTCCTGGTCGTCGACCATCTCGTGTTCCCACACCAGCCGCTCGGCGGCGCGGAACAGATCGACCATCACGTCGGCGACCAGACCGGCGGCACCGTCGAGTGCCGCGGCCAGCGCCTCGAACTCGGCCATCAGTTCGGCGTGGCGGCGCCGGTGGTCGGCCGCGGTGCCGAGCGCCACGTCGTCCATGATGCCCTCTTCCTCGGCGAAGTGCTGCGCCAGGGCAGCCACGAAGGCGCGCGCCTGACGGCCGAGCCCGCCGCTTCGGCCGCCCTGCCAGGCAAGGTAGAGGTCGTTGGCGAGGTCCGCCAGTTGGGCATGCCCCTCGTCGATCAACGGGTGCCCGGTTTCCGGCAGGCGTGCCGGGTCGATGAAGGTCATCGGTTCCTCTGCGCTGGGCGCGGTCTTGTCCACACCAATAGCACGGGCCTTCCCGCCGAGGTAGCGCAACCGCCCGCCGGCGCAGCAGATGCGCAGATCCCGCCCGGCTTGCCTGAACCGCCCGCCATCCTATAAATGACGGTCAACCCGCGCCCCTTCCGCCGCCGGAGTTCCCAAGGCATGCCGTCCGACCCCAGCACCACCCCCGTGCCCATGCGCTGCACCGCGGTCGCCGCCGCCGTCATCAACGGGCGGCAGGTGCTGCTGATCCGCCGGTCGCGCGGCACCTTCGCCGGCTCGTGGACGCTGGTGTCGGGGCGCGTGGAGGCCGGCGAGACCGCCTGGCAGGCCGCCGCCCGCGAGGTGACCGAGGAAACGGGCCTGCGGCCCATCACCCTCTACACCACCGGCAACACCGACGTATTCTACAACCCGAAGGACGAGGTGATGGAGGTGGTGCCGGTGTTCGTCGCCCGCACCAACAGCCAGGAGCCGGTGATGCTCGACGACGCCCACGACGACTACGCCTGGCTGCCGCTGCCGCGCGCCATGGAAACGGTCGCCTTCCCGGGCCAGCGGCGGGCGCTGGAGATGATCGCCCATTTCTTCATGGACAAGCCGCCGGCCGACTTCTACCGCATCGACGCCTACCGTCCCTGACCGCCCCGCCCGCCCGCGCCCGCGGCTTGCCGCCGTCCCACCCGAGACGTATGATCCGCGCCATGACCGACGACTACGGATACCCGCACCGCCACCTGCTCGGCATCGAGGGCAAGCATCCTTGGGAGATCAAGGCGCTGCTCGACCTCGCCGACCATTACGTCGAGCAGTCCCGCTCGGGCTCCAAGAAGACCGAGGAGCTGCGCGGGCGCACCATCGTCAACCTGTTCTTCGAGAACTCCACCCGCACCCGCACCAGCTTCGAGCTGGCGGCGCAGCGGCTGGGCGCCGACGTCATCAACATGGGCGTCTCCACCTCCAGCGTCAGCAAGGGCGAGACCCTCATCGACACGGCGGTGACGCTGAACGCCATGCACCTGGACGCGCTGGTGGTGCGCCACGGGGACTCGGGCGCGGTGCAGCTGTTGTCGGAGAAGGTCAACTGCGCCGTCATCAACGCCGGCGACGGCTCGCACGAGCACCCGACCCAGGCGCTGCTCGACGCCCTGACCATCCGCCGCCGCAAGGGCCACCTGGACAACCTGCTGGTCGCCATCTGCGGCGACGTGCTGCATTCCCGCGTCGCCCGTTCCAACATCCACCTGCTGAACGCCATGGGCGCCCGCGTGCGCGTCATCGCGCCGAAGACCCTGCTGCCGACCGGCATCGAGGAACTGGGCGTCGAGGCCTTCACCGACATGCGCCAGGGCCTGAAGGACGTCGACATCGTCATGATGCTGCGCGTCCAGAACGAGCGCATGACCGGTAGCTACATCCCGTCCATCCGCGAGTTCTTCCACTTCTTCGGCCTGGACCGCGAGAAGCTGGCGCTCGCCAAGCCCGATGCCCTCATCATGCACCCCGGCCCCATGAACCGCGGCGTCGAGATCGACTCCGACGTCGCCGACGACTTCGAGCGGTCCGTGATCCGCGAGCAGGTGGAGATGGGCGTGGCCGTGCGCATGGCCGTGCTCGACACCCTCATCCGCAACGCCCCCAACTTCGCCGAGGGAGCCGCCTGACCATGCTGCAGAAGGCTTTCGGCCGCGTCGCCTACGTCAACGCCCGCGTCCTCGACCCCGCCACCGGCCTGGATGCGCCGGGCGGCCTGCTGGTGGAAGGCGAGCGCATCGCCGCCGTCGGTCCAGACGTGCGCCGCGGCGCCGTGCCGAGCGACGCCAAGCTGGTGGACTGCGGCGGCGCCTGCCTCGCCCCCGGTCTGGTCGACATGCGCGTCAGCCTGGGCGAGCCCGGCGAGGACCACAAGGAATCGCTGCGCTCCGCCGGCGAGGCGGCGGTGGCCGGCGGCATCACCTCCATGGTCTGCCTGCCCAACACCAACCCGGTGATCGACGACGAGGCGACGGTGGAATTCGTCGCCCGCCGCGCCCGCAAGATCGGCCTCGCCAAGGTCTATCCCTACGGCGCCGCCACCCATGCCTGCGAAGGCCGCACCATCGCCGAGATGGGCCTGCTGTCGGCCGCCGGCGCGGTCGCCTTCACCGACGGCGTCCACCCCATCGCCGACCCGCAGATCCTGCGCCGCGCCCTGTCCTACGCCGCCACCTTCGGCCTGCTGGTGGTCAACCACCCCGAGGAACGGGCGCTGACCGGCGGCGTCATGAACAGCGGCGACCTGGCGACCCGCCTCGGCCTGTCGGGCATCCCGCGCGAGGCCGAGGTCATCATGCTGGAGCGCGACATGCGCCTCGTCGCCATGACCGGCGGGCGCTACCACGCCACCCACGTCACCTGCGCCGAGTCCATCGAGGTGATCCGCCGCGCCAAGGACAAGGGCCTGGACGTCACCTGCGACACCGCGCCCTTCTACTTCGCCCTGAACGAGCTGGCGGTGTCTGACTACCGCACCTTCGCCAAGCTCAACCCGCCGCTGCGCCACGAGGACGACCGGCAGGCGGTGGTGCGGGCGCTGAAGGACGGCGTCATCGACTGCATCGCCTCCGACCACCTGCCGCAGGACCAGGACACCAAGCGCCTGCCCTTCAACCAGGCGAGCTTCGGCGCCATCGGCCTGGAGACGCTGCTGCCCATTTCGCTCGAACTCTACCACAACCGCCACCTGACCCTGCTGGAGGTGCTGCGCGCCCTCACCGTGCGCCCGGCCGAGCGCCTGGGCCTGAAGGCCGGGCGGCTGGAGGTGGATGCCCCGGCGGACTTCTTCCTGTTCGAGCCGGATCGTGCCTGGAAGGTGGTGGCCGCCAACCTGCGCTCCAAGTCCAAGAACACGCCCTTCGACGGCCGCCCCGTGCAGGGCCGCGTGCTGCGCACGGTGATCGACGGCCGCACGGTGTTCGAGCACCATGGCTGAGTTGTCGCCCACCGCCCTGCTCGCCCTCGCCGCCCTCGGCGGCTACCTGCTCGGCTCCATCCCCTTCGGACTGGTCATCACCCGCCTGCTCGGGCTCGGCGACATCCGCGCCATCGGATCGGGCAACATCGGCGCCACCAACGTCCTGCGCACCGGCAACAAGCCGGCGGCGCTGGCGACCCTGCTGCTCGACTCCGGCAAGGGCGCCATCGCCGCCCTGATCGCCCGCTTCGTCCTGGCCGCCGCCGACGTCGACGGCCTGGGCATCGAGGCGGGGCTGGCCGCCGGTGTCGCCGCCGTGTTCGGCCACAACTTCCCGGTCTGGCTCAAGTTCAAGGGCGGCAAGGGCGTGGCGACCACGCTCGGCACCCTGCTCGCCACCGCCTGGCCGGTGGGCTTGGCGGCCTGCGGCCTGTGGCTGCTGACGGCGGTGGTGACGCGGTTCTCCTCGCTGTCGGCCCTGGTGGCGCTGACGGGCGCGCCGGTGGCGGCGTGGTTCCTGGCGACGCCGGTGCATGCCGCCGCCTTCGCCCTGCTCGCGGTGCTTGCGTGGATTCGCCATCGCGAGAACCTGCGCCGCCTGCTCAACGGCACCGAGAGCCGGATCGGAGCCAAGAAGAAGTAACGAGTCCGGGGGTGCTCGCGCGGAGCGATTGACGGCAGGCGGATTCGCGTCCAGCCTTCGTTCCATGACCGTCGAAAGCCGCACCCTGAGCCCCGCCGAGAAAACCGACTGGCTGCGCCTCATCCGCAGCGAGAACGTCGGCCCCGTCACCTTCCGCCGCCTGCTCGAACGCTACGGCACCGCCCGCGACGCCCTGGCCGCCCTGCCCGACCTGGCGCGCCGCGGCGGCCGGGCCAAGCCGGTGCGCATCTGCCCCAAGGGCGAGGCGGAGCGGGAGCTGGAAGCGCTCGACCGCTTCGGCGTGCAGGTGGTGGGGTGCGCCGAGCCCGCCTACCCCCGGCGCCTGCGGCAGGTGGAGGACGCGCCGCCGCTGCTGATGATGATCGGCAGCCCGCACCTGTTCCGCCGCCCGGCCGTCGCCATCGTCGGCGCCCGCAACGCCAGCGGCAACGGCCGCCAGTTCGCCCGCCGCCTCGCCGCCGATCTGGCCGGGCAGTTCGGCCTGCTGGTGGTCTCCGGCCTCGCCCGCGGCATCGACACGGCGGCGCACGAAGGCTCGCTCGCCGGCGGCACCTGCGCCGTCATGGCCGGCGGGCCGGACGTGGTCTACCCGCCGGAGAATGACCGCCTGCATGCCGCCATCGCCGACGGCGGCGTCATCGTGTCGGAACATCCTCTCGGCACCGAGCCGCAGGCCCGCCACTTCCCCCGCCGCAACCGCATCATCAGTGGTATCGCGGTGGGTGTGGTGGTGGTGGAGGCGAGCGAACGCTCGGGATCGCTCATCACCGCCCGGCTGGCGCTCGAACAGGGGCGCGAGGTCTTCGCCGTGCCGGGCTCGCCCATGGACCCGCGCTGCGCCGGACCGAACCTTCTGCTGCGCGACGGCGCCACCCTGACGCGGGACGTGCGCGACGTGATGGAGGTGCTCGATCCCCTGCTGAAGCGCCGCGAACTGGACGACGACGGCGCCCGCCCGGCGCCGCGAGCCCCGGCCCCGCCTCCACCTGAGGTTGCCGACGCCGCCCGCTCGGCGGTACTGTCCTGCCTGGGGGCGAGCCCGGTTACGGTTGACGAAGTGATCCGGGAGTGCCAATTGTCAGCCCCTGTGGTCGCGACGATTCTGCTCGAACTGGAATTGGCCGGCCGCCTGGAACGACACAGGGGGAACCGCGTTTCCCTGCTGTTTTTCGGCTGATGCGCACCGTCCAGCCGCCTTTGATCCTCGTCTAGGGAAGCGTCCGACCTAATGCACGTCGTCATCGTCGAAAGCCCGGCGAAGGCCAAGACCATCAACAAGTACCTCGGCAAGGACTTCACCGTCCTCGCGTCCTACGGCCACATCCGCGATCTGCCGGCCAAGGACGGATCGGTGCGGCCCGACGAGGACTTCGCCATGGACTGGACCGTCGAGGGCAAGGCCGAACGCCACATCAAGGACATCGCCGCCGCGGTGAAGTCCGCCGACACCGTCTACCTCGCAACCGACCCGGATCGCGAGGGAGAGGCCATTTCCTGGCACGTGCTGGAGGTGCTGCGCAATCGCAAGGCCCTGAAGGACAAGACGGTCAAGCGCGTCACCTTCAACGCCATCACCAAGGGCGCGGTGCTCGACGCCATCGCCAACCCGCGCGACCTGGACCAGGAGCTGATCGAGGCCTATCTGGCGCGCCGCGCGCTGGATTACCTGGTCGGCTTCACCCTGTCGCCGGTGCTGTGGCGCAAGCTGCCGGGTTCGCGCTCGGCGGGCCGCGTGCAGTCGGTCGCCCTGCGCCTGATCTGCGAGCGCGAGTCCGAGATCGAGCGCTTCAAGGCGCAGGAATACTGGACCGTCGACGTCGCCCTGAAGACCAAGGACGACGCGCCCTTCAGCGGCCGCCTGACGCACCTGGACGGCAAGAAGCTCGACAAGTTCGACCTCGGCAACGAAGCCTCGGCCATGGCCGCCAAGGCCGCCATCGAGGCCGCCCAGTTCACGGTCGCCAAGGTCGAGCGCAAGGAGGCCCGCCGCCACCCGGCGCCGCCGTTCACCACCTCGACCCTGCAGCAGGAAGCCAGCCGCAAGCTGCACTTCTCCGCCAAGCAGACCATGCAGATCGCCCAGCGCCTGTACGAAGGCGTCGACATCGGCGGCGAGACGGTCGGCCTCATCACCTACATGCGAACCGACGGCGTGCAGATGGCGCCGGAGGCGATCCAGTCGGCCCGCGGCTACATCGGCCGCGAGTTCGGCGACGCCTATCTGCCCAACAGCCCGCGCCTCTACAAGACCAAGGCGAAGAACGCCCAGGAAGCGCACGAGGCCATCCGCCCGACCGAGATCATGCGCCACCCGAGCACGGTGTCGCGCACCCTCGACCGCGACCAGTTCCGCCTCTACGAGCTGATCTGGAAGCGCACGGTGGCGAGCCAGATGGAAAGCGCCGTGCTCGATCAGGTGGCGGTCGACATGACCGACGCCGCCGGCAAGACGACGCTGCGCGCCAACGGCTCGGTCGTGAAGTTCGACGGCTTCCTCAAGCTCTACCGCGAAGACCGCGACGACAGCGACGAGGACGAGAACAGCCGCCTGCTGCCGCCCCTGTGGGAAGGCGACCCGGTCAAGCGCGGCCCGGTGAAGGCGGAACAGCACTTCACCCAGCCGCCGCCGCGCTACACCGAAGCGTCGCTGGTCAAGCGCATGGAAGAGCTGGGCATCGGCCGCCCGTCCACCTACGCCAGCATCCTGTCGGTGCTGCAGGACCGCGACTACGTGAAGCTGGACCAGCGCCGCTTCGTGCCGGAAGACCGCGGCCGCATCGTCACCGCCTTCCTGGAAAGCTTCTTCAACCGCTACGTCCAGTACAACTTCACCGCCGACCTGGAGAACCAGCTCGACGACATCTCGGGCGGCCGCGCCAACTGGAAGGACGTGCTGCGCCAGTTCTGGCAGGACTTCCACCAGGCGGTGGACGGCACGTCGGGCCTGCGCGTGTCGGAAGTGCTGGACGCGCTCGACCGCGACCTCGGCCCGCACCTGTTCCCGGAACGCGAGGACGGCCACGATCCGCGCAAGTGCCCGGCCTGCGAAGCCGGCCGGCTGTCGCTGAAGCTCGGCAAGTTCGGCGCCTTCATCGGCTGCTCCAACTACCCCGAGTGCCGCTTCACGCGCCAGCTCTCCGACAGCGCCACCGGCGGCGGGGAAAAGGACGAAGAGGCGGGCGTCGCCGAGGGGCCGAAGCTGCTCGGCCAGGACCCGGCGACGGGCCTCGACGTCACCCTGCGCAAGGGACCGTACGGCGTCTACGTCCAGCTCGGCGAGCCCGAGGGCAAGACCAAGCCCAAGCGCGCCAGCCTGCCCAAAGGCATGGAGCCGGCCGACGTGACGCTGGAAAAGGCGCTGGCGCTGCTGTCGCTGCCGCGCGAGGTGGGCAAGCACCCGGAAACCGGCGAGACCATCCTGGCCGGCATCGGCCGCTTCGGGCCGTACCTGAAGCACGGCGACGCCTACAAGTCGCTCGGCCGCGACGACGACGTGCTGGAGATCGGCCTCAACCGCGCCGTGGTGGTGCTGGCGGAAGCCAAGGCCGGCCGCAAGGCGGGCGCCCCGGCCAAGACGCTCGGCGAACACCCCGACGGCGGGCCGGTGACCCTGCACGACGGCCGCTACGGCCCCTACGTGCAGCACGGCTCGGTGCGGGCGACCATCCCGCGCGACGCCGACAAGGACGCCTATACCCTGGACGAGGCCGTGCCCCTGCTCGCCGCCAAGGCGGCCAAGGACGCCGCCTCGGGCAAGAAGCCGGCCAAGAAGGCCGCCCCGAAGAAGGCCGCGGCCGCCAAGGCGCCGGCGGAAAAGAAGACCACCGCCGCCAAGAAGGCCCCGGCCAAGAAGGCCGCAACGAGCAAGACCGCGAGCGCGTCCAAGTCCAAGAAGACCGCCGCGGGCGGGTGAGCCCGATCCGAACCATCGTTTTTATGAACCACCAAGACACCAAGACACCAAGGGTCCTGAGCACCGCCTGACCGCCTGCACAGCCTCTTGGTGTCTTCGTGTCTTGGTGGTTCTGACTTTTTTTGTCGAAGGACCCGCCTTGACCAAGCCCAAGCACCCCGCGCCGCTGCCCACCAAGGACCAGGTGCTGGAGTTCATCCGCGAGAGCCCAGGCAAGGTGGGCAAGCGCGAGATCGCGCGGGCCTTCAACATCGGCCCGCAGGATCGCGTGTGGCTGCGCGGCATCCTGAAGGACCTGGCCGAGGACGGCGCCATCGAGCGCGGCCACAAGCGCCAGTACCACAAGCCCGGCGCCCTGCCGGACGTGGTGGTGGTGGAAGTGGTCGCCATCGATACCGAGGGCGGCCTCATCGCCCGCCCCATCAGCGGCGTCGCCGAGGACGCCGAGCCGCCGACCGTCCTGCTGCTCGACCGCAAGAGCCAGGCCATGGGCCGCGGCGACCGGGCGCTGGTGCGCGTGCGGCCGCTGCGCGAGGGCGTCTACGAAGGCAAGATGATCAAGCGCCTCGCCGCCGCGCCCCTGCAGGTGCTCGGCGTGTTCGAGAGCGGCGCCGAGGGCGGCCGCCTGCTGCCCACCAACAAGCGCGAAAAGTACGAATACCTGGTGCCGCGCGACGGCACGCTGGGCGCCGAGCCGGGCGAGATCGTGCTGGCCGAGGTCATGCCCGGCCGCCGCCTCGGCCTGCGCCTCGCACGCATCGTGGAGCGCCTGGGCCGCACCGGCGAGGCCAAGTCCATCAGCCTCATCGCCATCCACGAGAACGACATCCCCGTCGAGTTCCCGCCCGACGCCCTGGAACAGGCGCGTGCAGCCAAGGCGGCGCCCATGGGCAAGCGCGAGGACCTGCGCCCCATCCCGCTGGTCACCATCGACGGCGAGGACGCCCGCGACTTCGACGACGCCGTCTACGCCGAGCCCGACGACAGCCCGGACAACCCGCGCGGCTTCAAGCTCATCGTCGCCATCGCCGACGTCGCCCATTACGTGCGGCCGGGCGATGCGCTCGACAATGCCGCCTTCGAGCGCGGCAACTCGGTCTACTTCCCCGACCGCGTGGTGCCCATGCTGCCGGAGGAATTGTCCAATGGCTGGTGCTCGCTGCGGCCCGACGGCGACCGGCCGGTCATGGCGGTGCGCATGCGCATCGACCGCCAGGGCAACAAGCTCGATCACAGCTTCACCCGCGCCATGATCCGCTCGGCGGCGCGGCTGACCTATACCCAGGTGCAGAACGCCGCCGACGGCATGCCCGACGACACCACCGGGCCGCTGTTGAAGCCGGTGATCGAGCCGCTCTACGGCGCCTACCGGGCGCTGGTGGAGGCCCGCCACCACCGCGGCACCCTCGACCTCGACCTGCCGGAGCGGCAGATCCTGGTGGACGACCAGGGGCAGGTGACCGGCGTCGTCACCCGTCCGCGTTACGACAGCCACAAGCTGATCGAGGAATTCATGATCCTCGCCAACGTCTGCGCGGCGGAGGAACTGGAGAAGCACGGCGTCCCCTGCATGTACCGCGTGCACGACGAACCGGCGCCCGAGCGCCTGGAGGCCCTGCGCGAGTTCCTGGAGAGCATGAACATCAGCCTGGTGAAGGGCGTGGTGAAGCCGCACCACTTCAACCGCATCCTCGCTCAGGTGCGCGGCACGCCGCACGAGATCCTGGTGAACGAGGTGGTGCTGCGCAGCCAGGCGCAGGCCGTCTACAGCCCCGAAAACCTGGGCCACTTCGGCCTGGCGCTGCGGCGCTACGCCCACTTCACCTCGCCCATCCGGCGCTATTCCGACCTCGTCGTCCACCGCGGCCTCATCGCCGCGCTCGGCTTCGGGCCCGACGGGCTGACGGAGACGGAGGCCGAGCGCATGGACGCCATCGGCGAGCACATCTCCATCACCGAGCGCCGCGCCGCCACCGCCGAACGCTCCGCCGTCGACCGCTTCGCCGCCTCCTGGCTGGCGAGCAAGGTGGGCGCCACCTTCACGGGACGCATCAAGGGCGTGAACCGCTTCGGCCTGTTCGTGCAACTGGACGAGAGCGGCGCCGACGGGCTCATCCCCATCTCCACCCTGCCCGAGGACTACTACATCCACGACGAGATCGGCCACGCCCTGGTGGGCCGACGCAGCCGCCGCACCTTCAGGCTCGGCGACTCGGTGGCGGTCATGCTCATGGAAGCCAACCCCTTGACCGGCGGCATGATTTTCCAGCTGCTGGACAAGGACGGCAAGGCCCGTGGTCGCCCCGGCGGCGATGGCCGCACCCTCGGCCGCGAACGGCGCGCCAAGGTGGCCAAGGAAACCCGGCGGGTGAAGACCGCCGGACCGGCCGCACCCGCCCCCCGCGGCGCCGGTGGCAAGTCTTCTTCAAAGAGTAGCAAAGTGCGGCGCAAGAACCGCCCCTAGTTGAAGACTGCATGCCGTCAGGCGCCAACTGGTTCCATGCCTCTTCACGATTTCCTAACTCGGGTCACGGCACAGTGTGTCCGTGAGCCGGGGAAATCGTTGCATTCCCTTCTTGTAAGGCAGCCCCGCCGCATGTTTCTATACGTGCGGTGCGAGGGAAAGGAATCGGCTGCGGCCAGATGAGCTTCCGACAGAAAATGACCCGTCCCGCCCATCGGATCAAGCGTACGGCCCTGGTCGTCGCGGCTCTGACCGCCGCAGCTTGTGCCCCGAGCGAAGGCCCCACGTCGAGCGCCGTCGCCGCCGGTCCGGTTCCGTCGGCGCCGCACGCCGTGGACCGCTCCGACGGGTTCGCCGTCCGGGAGGCCGAGCGCGTCTTCTCCTATGCCTTCGACGCCATCACCGACCGCTATATCGACGGCGTGACCGCCCGTGGGGTTGCAGTCGAAGGCCTGCGCGGCCTCGGCAGCATCGATCCGGCCGTGGCGGTGGAGGTCGAGGGCGGCCGGGCGGAGATCCGCACGCCGGCCGGGCTGCTCGCCTCGGTGGCCGCGCCTGCCGACGACGACGCCCGCGGCTGGGCCCGGGCGGTGACCGAACTCATCGCCGGCGCCCGCGGCACCTCGCCGCAACTGGCCGCCGCCGGGCGCGAGGACATCTACGAAGCGGTGTTCGACGCCACCCTCGCCAAGCTCGACATGTTCTCGCGCTACGCCGGGGCCGAGGAAGCGCGCGACCACCGCGCCAGCCGCAACGGCTTCGGCGGCATCGGCATCCGCTACGTGAAGAACGAAGACGGCCTGCTCGTGAAGGACGTGTTCGAGGACGCGCCCTCCGACGGCCTGCTGTTCGTCGACGACGTCATCGTCGGCGTCGCCGGCACCCCGACCGTCGACCTCGAGACCAAGCAGATCAAGGACCTGCTGCGCGGCCCCATCGACAGCTCGGTGACCCTGAGCGTCAAGCGCACCGGCATCGACCAGCCCGTTCAGGTGCCCATCCGCCGCGCCCTGGTGGTGCCGCGCACCGTCACCCTGACGCTCGACCACGACGTCGCGGTCATCAAGATTTCCAGCTTCAACCAGCGCACCGCGTCGGGCGTCGACACCGCCGTCCGCCAGGCGCGCGCCGGCCTCGGCGCCTCCTTGCGCGGCATCGTGCTCGACCTGCGCGGCAACCCGGGTGGGCTGCTCGATCAGGCGGTGGCGGTGAGCGACCTGTTCCTGACCGACGGCCCCATCGTTTCCACCCGCGGCCGCCACCCCGAGAGCCGCCAGGCCTACGCCGCCCGCGAGGACGACGTCGCCGCCGGCCTGCCGGTGGTGGTGCTGGTGGACGGCCGCTCCGCCTCCTCGGCGGAGATCGTCACCGCCGCCCTGCAGGACCGCGGGCGCGCCGTGGTGGTCGGCACCACCTCCTACGGCAAGGGCACCGTGCAGACGGTGGTGCGCCTGCCCAACGACGGCGAGCTGACGCTCACCTGGTCGCGCTTCCACAGCCCGTCGGGCTACGCCCTGCACGGCCTGGGCGTCATGCCCGCCCTGTGCACCGCCACCGCCGACTCGGCCCCGCAGGTCGCCGAGGCACCCGGCACGGCGCACGAGGACGACGACGCGGTGGTGCCGGTCACCCACTCCGACGTTCCCGCCGCCGGCGAGGACGCCGGCCGGACGGTGGAGAAGCTGATCGCCTCCCGCGCCGCCGCCGCCGGCAGCGTGCCGACCCAGTACGCCCAGTGGCGCTCCACGCCCATCGAGGACACGGAAGGCCGCAAGCGCCTGCGCACCGCCTGCCCGCCGGTCAACCACGCCGACAGCACCGTCGACCTGGCGGTGGGCGAGCGGCTGATCGAAGACCGCGGCCTCTATTCCTGGGCCCTCGGCCTCACCCACGGGGCCGACACCGCTGCCCGCTGAACCCCACGCCCCGCGCCCGATTCCGGCCTTGACACCCTGGCAGATCCGGGTATCGTGCGCGGCTCCAGTTCCGACTTCAGACCCTGAGGATTTGCCGCCATGGCCAAGCCCACGACGATCCAGATCAAGCTCGAGAGCACCGCGGGCACGGGCTACTTCTACATCGCGAAGAAGAACCCGCGTAACACCACCCAGAAGCTCGAGTTCAAGAAGTACGACCCGGTGGTGCGCAAGCACGTCGTCTTCCGCGAGACGAAGATGAAGTGAGACCCGACCAGGGTCTCCCTCAGACGCCGAAACGAAAGGCCGCCGACATCGTCAGCGGCCTTTTCGTTTGTCTGCCGGTCGGCGCCCGGCTGTCCTGTCCTCGCCCCCTCCCCTCGCGCCGGGCCCCATGGCGGGCGGCTCCGGCGCGGCAGGTGGCTGGCGGCGCTCAGGCCGCCGGTTCGAGGAAGCGGTTGACCGTCTGCAGGAAGCTCGCGACCGAGATGGGCTTGGCGATGTAGCCCTCGCAGCCACCCTCGCGAATCTTCTCTTCGTCGCCCTTCATGGCGAAGGCGGTGACGGCGATGACCGGGATTCGCTTCAGGTCCTCGTCGTCCTTCAGCATGCGGGTGATCTCGAGGCCCGAAATCTCCGGCAGCTGGATGTCCATGAGGATGAGGTCCGGCTGCTTTTCCCGCGCGATCCCCAAGACTTCCCGGCCATCCTTGGTCTGCAGCGTCTCGTACCCGTGGGCCTGAAGCAGGTCGTTGAACAGCTTCATGTTCAAATCATTGTCTTCGACGATGAGGATGGTCTTCGCCATGGCAGATCCCGATCTCCTTGGTCCCGATTGAGTCTTTGTGCGATGCGGGACGTTGGCATGATCGTTCATCCCTTTGCGCGAGTCAAACGGCGGAGGGAACCCCGCCGTCCGGTCAGCCGCGGGTGCGGAGCGCGGCCCAGGCGAGCACCAGCCAGCCGGCGATGAACGACGTGCCGCCGAAGGGCGCGGCCATGGCCACGGGGCGCCAGCCGGTGAAGGCGAGCGTCAGCAGGGAGCCGCAGAACAGCACGATGCCGAGGGTGAACAGGCCGCCGGCCACGGCGACGCCGCGGCGGCCCGGCAGGCGGTCGGCCAGCACCGCGACCAGCCCGAGGGCCAGCGCATGCCACAGCATGTAGTGCGACGCCTTCTCGACCAGGGTCACCGCCCGCTCGTCGCCCAGGCGCTCCATGGCGTGTGCCGCGAAGGCGCCGACGGCGACGCCGCAGGCGCCGAACACCCCGGCCAATCCCAACCACATGCGCATCCGGAAGGTCTCCCTCGTCGCTTCCCGCTCGTCGTGCGGCGCCAGACTGCCCGTCGGGGCGGCGCGGCGGAAGCGAAAAAAGAGGGCGGGGCCTGGCCCCGCCCGAGTAACGCTCTTGAGGGAAAGAGGATACCGATACCGGGAAATCCCGGTGAAGTGAGAATGCCCTGTTCCACCCCGCCGCCCTGTGACGCGCGTCACAGGATCACCACTTTTTGCCCGACCGACCGACTTTCGATCACTCGCCGCGCACTTCCTCGACCAGATCACGCAGGCGCTCCACGTCGAGCACCACGAGCGCATCGGCGTCGCGCCGAACGATGCCCTGGCGCGACAGGTCGTTGAGCACGCGCGCCACCGTCTCGCGGGTGGTGCTGACGCGGGCGGCGATGTCGGAGTGCACGGGGATGGGGCGGATGCGGGCGTGGCCCTCGCGCGTCACCTCGGCGGCGCGGCAGAGCGCCAGCAGATCGGCGTGCACCCGGTTGTTGGCGCCGAGCGTCGACAGGTCGAGGATGCGGGCGCCCGAGACGCGGATGACGGTGGCGAGGCGGCGCATGAGCGCCAGCGCCACGTCGGGGTGTTCGCGCAGCACGCGCAGGAACTGATCGGCCGTCATGGCGGCGACGGTGGTCTCGCCGATGGCCATGACGCTGGCCGACCGCGGGCTGCCGTCGAGCGCCGCCAGCTCGCCGAAGACGCCGCCGGCGGTGATGTCGTCCAGCGCGATCTCGCGGCCGGAGAGCGAGTAGATCACCACCCGCACGGCGCCGCCGATGACGAAGAACACGTCGCGGCTGTCGGAGCTGCGGTCGATGATCTGCTCGCCGGAGGCATAGCGGCGCCAGCGGCAGGTCCGGCCGAGCGCTTCCCGCTCCGCCGCGGTCAGGCTGTCGAGTAATCCGATGCCGTCGAGCGCGCGCGCCGCCAGTTCAGTCACGTCCGTTCCCCCGATGCTGCGGAGCGTGGTCCGCCGCCCCAGAGGTTAGGCCAGAGCGGCGAAAAGACCAGCCGAAATTTCAATCGTCAGGGACTTGCCCGCCCGCCGGTCAGCGGAAGACGACCGTCTTGGCACCATTGATGAGCACGCGGCGTTCGATGTGGTAGCGCACGGCGCGGGCCAGCGTCACGTTCTCCAGGTCCTGGCCGACGCGCACCAGGTCGTCCACCGAATGGGTGTGGTCGACGCGCTCGACCGCCTGCTCGATGATCGGGCCTTCGTCGAGGTCGGGGGTGACGTAGTGGGCGGTGGCGCCGATGATCTTCACGCCGCGCACATAGGCCTGCTGGTAGGGCTTGGCGCCCTTGAAGCTCGGCAGGAAGGAATGGTGGATGTTGATGGCCCGGCCGTTCAGCGCCCGGCAGGCGTCCGGCGTCAGGATCTGCATGTAGCGGGCGAGCACCACCAGGTCGATGTCCTGCTCTTCCACCATGTCGAGCATGCGGGCTTCCTGCGCCACCTTGGTTTCCTTGGTGACCGGCAGGTGGTGGTAGGGGATGCCGTGCCATTCCACCAGCTTGCGCATGTCGTCGTGGTTGGACACCACGCCCGCCACGTCGATGGCGAGCTGCCCGGTCTGCCAGCGGTGCAGCAGGTCGTTCAGGCAGTGGCCGAAGCGCGAGACGGCGATGAGCACCTTGGGCCGGCGTTCGTGGTCGTGCATGGCCCAGGTCATGCCGAAGCGCTGCGCCACCCGCTCGGCGAAGCGGCTGCCGAGCACGTCGCGCGCCGGCGCCTTGTCGCCGTGGCGGAACACCGCGCGCATGAAGAAGCGATCGGCGGCCAGGTCGCCGTACTGGGCGCATTCGACGATGAAGCAGTCCTGCTGCGCCAGGAAACCGGTCACGGCGGCGACGATGCCGGTGGCGTCGGGACAGGTGATGGTCAGGATGGTGGTGGCGGGTGACGACATGATCCGTATCCTTGCAGGCGCGGGCGCGCAAGGTAACCATCTTGCACCGCAACCCGCAAGCTCGCCTATGGCGGCGCGTGCGCTGCAGCGATAAGATCGGAGGCCTGACCGATCCGGGGGAGCCGCATGAGCAGCATCGATCGCACCACCGCCGGCATGTTTTCCGATGCCGAAGGCGGCCGCCTGACCGTCGCCCGCGGCGAGGTGCTGTTCCACGAAGGCGACGAGGCTGCTTGCGCCTACATCATCGAGACGGGCCTGCTGGAAATCGCCCGCACCATGAACGGCGCCCAGGTGATCCTGGGGGCGGCGCGGCCCGGCGAGATGGTCGGCGAGATGGCGCTCATCGACAACAGCCCGCGCAGCGCCACCGCCCGGGCGCTGAAGGACACCACGCTGCTGGTGGTGCCGCGCGAGCACTTCGAGTTCCTGCTGAAGGACACCAACCCGGTGGTGCGCGGCCTTCTGGAACGCTTCGTCACCATCATCCGCAACGTCAACGACGTGAACCTGCGCCTGACCCTCGGCATCCGCTGATCGCCCGGCGCTGCGACGCGGAAGGCGCCTCGGGCGTGTCTATGGTGCAGCCGCCGTCGTCCGTTCGTCGAGGAGCCGCCATGATGCCCACCCTGCCCCGCCGTCTTCTGCTCGCCGCGTCCGTCCTGCTCGCCGCCGCCGCGCCCCTGCCGGCCGCCGCCATCGAGCAGACCGTGGACGCCGAACTCAATGCCCAGTCCTATGCCGCCGTGCCGCGCGCGCCGGTCGAGGTGCGCCTCTATACCCGCACCGGCGAGGTCGAGGATCTGCGCGCCCGGGCGACGCGGGCGCTGGAGGCGGCGGGCTGGCGGGTGGTGGAGACCGGCGGCACCCTCGCCTTCAGCCTGGAACTGGCGGGAGACGACCCCATCGTCCAGCGCGGCGAGCCCGGCGTGCTGGCGGTGGAAGGCTTCCGCGGCAGCAGCGGCGCCAGCACCGACCGCCTCTATGCGCGCCTCAAGCTCTATTCCACCACCGAGAGCAGCGTGCTGACGGGCCAGCAGGCGCCGGACCGCCGCGACGCCGGCGGCGGCACCCGCATCCAGGCCGACGTCACCAGCCTGACGGACGGCCGTCGCCTGTGGCAGGGCTGGGTGATGGTGGATGCCGCCGGCCGTGCGCCCGAGGTGGCGGCCGAAAAGCTGCTGCCGCTGCTGGTCGAGTCCATCGGCGACACGGTGCGCGGCGAAAGCCGCAAGGTGGAATTCGAGTAGGCGGAACCGCCGGCCCGACGCCCCCTCCCTTCAATCCTCACCGACGACCGTCAGGTGGCCGCGCCGGTGCCCGCTCGCCGGGACCAGGGCGAGGTCGCCCTCGATACGGCGCAGCAGCGCCACGTACCCGGCATAGCGATGGGCGGGCTCCCCGGCGGAGGCCTCGGCGGCGGCGGCGAAACGGCGGGCGAGCCAGCCGACCGTGCGCAGCAGCAGCCGGCGGCGCCACGGCGGCAAGGCGTCGGTGGCCTCGGTGTCTTCGGCGGCGGCTTCGGCGGCGGCAGGCCGGCGCGGCGGCCGGCGCAGGATTTCGCCCACGGGGCGCAGGTCCACCGCCCGCGGCGGCGGCATGCGGTCCGGGCCATCCACGGTCATGGCGGCGTCTCCTCGATCGATCCCGTTGGCGTGGTGTTTTCTGGCAAACGCCGGGCCGCGGGGCCGGTTGCCGCTCCCCCGTCCTTACGGACAAGAAGAAGCCCGGGAGCCGAAGCCCCCGGGCCGAAGGTGGTGAGGAAACTCGTGAGATCGTCAGGCGATCACAGCTGCGAGCCGCGGCCGAACTCGGGGTAGGCTTCGAGGCCGAGCTCGTGCTTGTCGAGGCCGTCCAGCTCTTCCTCGTCGCTGACGCGCAGGCCGACGGTGGCCTTCAGCACGCCCCAGATCACGAAGGAGACCGCCAGGACGTAGACACCGATGGCGACCACGCCGATCAGCTGGGTGACGAAGCTGCCCGAGCCGAAGATGCCGACCGCCAGGGTGCCCCACACGCCGGCCACCAGGTGGACCGAGATGGCGCCGACCACGTCGTCGATCTTCATCTTGTCGACCAGCGGCACGGCCAGGACCGCGAGCGCCGCACCGACGGCGCCGACCAGCATGGCGAGGACCATGTTCTCCAGCGTCGGACCGGCGGTGATGGCGACCAGGCCGGCCAGCGCGCCGTTGAGCACCATGGTCAGGTCGATCTTCTTGAAGATCAGCTGGGTCATCACCATGGCCGTCACCACGCCGGCGCAGGCGGCCAGGAAGGTGTTGGCGTAGACGATGGACATGGCGGCGGCGTCGAGCGCCGAGCCGAGGGCCAGCTGCGAACCGCCGTTGAAGCCGAACCAGCCGAACCACAGGATGAAGGTGCCGAGCGTGGCGAGCGGCAGGTTGTTGCCCGGCAGCGGGTGGACGCGGCCGTCGGCGCCGAACTTGCCCTTACGCGCACCGACCATGATGGCGCCGGCGAGCGCCGCCCAGCCACCGACCGAGTGCACCAGGGTCGAACCGGCGAAGTCGCTGAAGCCCATTTCGGTCAGCCAGCCGCCGCCCCACACCCAGGACGCCTGGATCGGGTAGATGAAGGCGCCGAGCAGGGCGACGAAGATCATGAACGGCCAGATCTTCATGCGTTCGGCGACGGTGCCGGAGATGACCGAGGCGGCGGTGGCGACGAAGACCACCTGGAAGAACCAGTCGGACATCACCGAGTAACCGCCCTCGATCACCGCGGCCACCTGTTCCGGCGTGGCGGCGTCGGCACCGGCGGCGATGAGCGCGCTCTCGGCTTCGGACGGGTTGTAGAGGAAGCTGAAGGTGCCGATCCAGCCCGTGACGTCGACGTACATCAGGTTGTAGCCGACCAGGTAGAAGCCGATGGCGGCGACGGCGTAGAGGGCGGTGTTCTTCAGGCAGATGGAGGCGACGTTCTTGCCGCGCACCAGGCCGGCTTCCAGCATGGCGAAGCCGACCGCCATGAAGAACACGAGCGCGCCGTGGATGAGGAAGGAGAAGGTGTTGAAGACGTAAGCGGTTTCGGCGTCGACGGCCGCCAGGGCGGGCGTCGCCACGAGGCCGGCGGCCAGCGCCGCGGCGCCGCCCTTGATGATGCTGGTCATGCGGGTCATGTGATGCATCCCCCTGTGTCCGTCAGAGCGCTTCGACGTCGGTTTCGCCGGTGCGGATGCGCACGGCCTTCTGCAGGTCGAGCACGAAGATCTTGCCGTCGCCGATCTTGCCGGTGTTGGCGGCCGCCTGGATCGCCTCGACGACGCGGTCGACCATGTCGTCGTTGACCGCGACTTCCAGCTTCACCTTGGGCAGGAAGTTCACCACGTATTCGGCGCCGCGGTAGATTTCCGTCTGGCCCTTCTGGCGTCCGAAGCCCTTCACCTCGCTGACGGTCAGGCCCTGGATGCCGAGCGGCGTCAGCGCCTCGCGCACCTCGTCGAGCTTGAACGGCTTGATGATCGCCATCACTAGCTTCATCGGTTTTCCCTCCATGGGTCCGCGCGACCGCTGCCGCGCCCTCATCCCCGACCGCACCGGCCGGGAGACGTCTCGCCGGGAAGGAAGTCAAGATCCGTGCCAACTCGCGGAATTTTGGAAAAGTCGAGGGAATGCGGGCACTTGGCTCTGCCTGCCGCGCGAGCATCCGATCAGGGGAGTGGGGATTTGCCCGATTTTGATGCACTGCAGTGCAACATGGCCGCCCAAGATTAAGGCAGAAGCATGGCGAGCCGAGTCGCGCAGCCTTCTTTTGAGGCACCCTCAGACGAAAGGCGGCCCCGGGTGGGGCCGCCTCTACGACTGTCGGAGGAGGAGGAGAGGCCTGCCGCTCAAATAGGCAGCGCCACCTCGGCACCGCGTTTTTCCAGCGCCGTGGCGGCGGCGCGCACCGCCGTCTGCAGCTTGGTGAAGGCGCGGTTTTCGATCTGGCGCACGCGCTCGCGGCTGATGCCGTAGTGGCGGCCGAGTTCCTCGAGCGTGGTCGGCTGGCTGCGCAGGCGGCGCTCCAGGATGATGTGGCGCTCGCGGTCGTTGAGGCCGGACAGGGCGTCGCGCAGCAGCTGGCGGCCCAGGCGACGCTCTTCGGCTTCGGCCAGCATGGTTTCCTGGTTGGGGCCGTCGTCGACCAGCAGGTCCTGGCGCTGCAGGTCGCCTTCCTCGCCGACCGGCAGGTTGAGGCTGGCGTCCTGGCGCGACAGGCGGCGGTTCATGTCCACCACGTCGGCCTCGCTGACGTTCAGCTCCTCGGCGATGGCGCGCGCGTTGTGGGGCGCCATGTCGCCTTCCTCGTAGACGCCGAGCTTGGCCTTCATGCGCCGCAGGTTGAAGAACAGCTTCTTCTGCGCCGCCACGGTGCCGACCTTCACCAGCGACCACGAGTTCAGGACGTATTCGTTGATGCTCGCCTTGATCCACCACATGGCGTAGGTGGCGAGGCGGAAGCCCTTCTCGGGCTCGAACTTCTTCACCGCCCGCATCAGGCCCAGGTTGCCCTCGGCGATGAGGTCCGACACGGGCAGGCCGTAGTAGCGGTAGCCCATGGCGATCTTCGCCACGAGGCGCAGGTGGCTGGTCACCAGCACGTGCGCGGCGGCCTGGTCGGCCTCGTCGCGATAGCGCACCGCCAGCATGTATTCCTGCTCGGGGTCGAGGAGCGGAAACCGCTTGATCTGCTCCATGTAGCCGGCGAGACCATCCTCGGAGGCGACGACCGGTAAGGAAAGATTGGACGCCATGGCTCCACCTCTTCTCCAGACAATCAGATCCCGGTCCTCCGCCGCCGCCCGCCGGCCGATCCCCACCCCCGTGGTGTTCGGCTCTTTTCCTGCGGGTCGCGGCCCCGACTCATCTCTTTTTTATCCATTCCAGCCTATAAAACCCGACTTTCATTGTCAAGTTTGCAGGGCTGGGGACTCTTTCGCGTTCACCGTGTCGTGATCGGTCGCCGGGGTTTTTCGACCGTGTATCGATCTACGTTCGATGGTCCCGAAAGGATCACGACAATGGGGGAATAATAAGGCCGTGCGACACCATCATGGCGCCACAATCCGGCAGTAGACCCTTCGGCGACGACAGGGCCTTGCGTACGCCGGACGGCGCGATCTTGAGTCTTAGCCACTTTCCGGGTACGGTCGCCCCGATCATCATCAAGAACCGTTGGGACGGGGGAACGCCCTTCGGCGCCGTCGCGAACGAACGGAACATCCGGATTCGAAGGAGTTTGGGAATGAACAAGACCATCGTGATGGCCGCCGCCGCCCTGGCCGTCGCCGGGTTCGCCAGCACCTCCGCCATGGCCCAGGACGCGGCCGCCGGTGAAAAGGTCGCCAAGAAGTGCCTCGCCTGCCACACCTTCGAACAGGGCGGCGCGCACAAGGTCGGCCCGAACCTGTTCGGCGTGGTCGGCCACAAGCCGGGTGAAGGCGCCGACGGCTTCAAGTTCTCCGAAGGCTTCCTGGCCGCCACCGCCAAGGGCTTCGAGTGGACCGACGAAAACCTGATGGCCTACCTGGAAGACCCGACCGCCTTCCTCCGCGCCACCTCGGGCGACGACAAGGCCCGCTCCAAGATGACCTTCAAGCTGAAGGACGAGCAGGAGCGCAAGGACGTCATCGCCTACCTCAAGACCCTGAAGTGAGCGTCTGACGCCCATCGACGGCAGTCCGGCCCACGCGGCCGGACCACAGGTCGCCGCCCCGGACCCCGGGGCGGCGATCGGCGTTTTCGGCATAAGCCTTTGATCTTTGGTGAAATTTCCGTTTCGACCAACGTCGAACGATGAAGTTCTTGCGGAATCAACCACTTGCAGGATACCGGACGGGTCGTCGCGCGTTCACGTTCGTGTTTTCCGGGTGCCACCCACCGTGTACAGTGGGACACGCAAGTTTTTCCCGTAGCGCCGATCATGGAAGGTGACCGATGCCGTCTCTCGAAGAAGCGATTCGCCGGCGGGCCTACGAGCTCTGGGAAGCCCACGGCTGCCCGGAAGGACGCGAACAGGAATTCTGGTATCTGGCCGAGCGCGAAGTGATGGCCAACGACGCCCCTGCCGCCGCCGAGCCGCCGCAGCCCGCCACCACCAAGCGGGCCACCAAGACCGCCACCACCGCCAAGGCGCCCAAGAGCGACGCCAAGGCCGACGGCACGTCGACGCCGCCGAGCGCCGCCAAGTCCCGCGCCAAGGCCGGCGAGGGCACCGCCAAGTCCGCCGGCAAGCCCGCCGGCAAGCCCGCCGCCGGCCGCGGCAAGAAGCAGGCGCGCGGCACGCCGTCCGCCACCGGCGGCGAGGCCTGATCGCGGCGGGGCGATCGCCCCGCCCCCGGCTTTTCGCCGGCCCTGCCCTGCCCGCGCCCTTCCGCCCTCCGCCGAGGACGTTCATGAGTCACCCCGTCCGCCGCACGCTGCTCCCCGGGGCGCCCTATCCGCTGGGCGCCACCTGGGACGGCCACGGCGTCAACTTCGCCGTGTTTTCCGAGAACGCGACGCGGGTGGAGTTGTGCCTGTTCGACGCCTCGGGCCGGCGGGAGCTGGAACGCATCGCCCTGCCGGAGCTGACCGATGCCGTCTGGCACGGCTACCTGGCCGACATCGGGCCGGGCCAGCTCTACGGCTACCGCGTGCACGGGCCTTACGACCCGCCGCGCGGCATGCGGTTCAACCCCAACAAGCTGCTGGTCGATCCCTACGCCCGCGCCCTGACCGGCGAGGTGAAGTGGACGCCGAGCTGCTACGCCTACCGCCTCGGCAGTTCGCGCGCCGACCTGTCGTTCGACCGCCGCGACAGCGCCCGCTCCATCCCCAAGGGTATCGTCGTCAACGACGCCTTTCCGTGGAACGAGCGCATCCGCCGGCCGCGCACGCCGTGGACGGAGACCATCCTCTACGAACTGCACCCGCGCGGCGCCACCATGCGCCACCCGCAGGTGCCCGACGCCCTGCGCGGCACCCTGGCGGGCCTCGCCTCGGCGCCCATGATCGACCATCTGGTGTCGCTCGGCGTGACGTCGGTGGAATTGCTGCCCATCTACGCCTACGGCGACGAGCCGCACCTGCTGGAACTGGGCCTGTCCAACTACTGGGGCTACAACCCCTTCAACTTCTTCGCGCCGGCGCCGCGGCTGCTGTCGTCGGGCTCCATCGACGAAGTGAAGACCCTGGTGTCGCGCTTCCACGAGGCGGGGCTCGAAGTGGTGCTGGACGTGGTCTACAACCACACCTGCGAGGGCAACGAACTCGGCCCCACCATCTCGCTGCGCGGCTTCGACAACGCCAGCTATTACCATCTGGTGCCGGAAAACCCGCGCTATTACGAGAACCACTCGGGCTGCGGCAACACCATGAACCTGGCGCACCCGCGCGTGCTGCAGATGGTGATGGACAGCCTGCGCTACTGGGCCGACCTCATGCGCGTCGACGGCTTCCGCTTCGACCTCGCCACCGCGCTCGGCCGCGACCAGCAGGGGTTCGACGCCAACCATCCGTTCTTCGCCGCCGTCCGCCAGGACCCTATTCTCAACCGCGTCAAGCTGATCGCCGAGCCGTGGGACATCGGCCCGGCCGGCTACCGCGTCGGCAGCTTCCCGGCCGGCTGGCGGGAGTGGAACGACGGCTTCCGCAACAACGTGCGCTCGTTCTGGCGCTCCGACCCCGGCCAGGGACCGGCGCTTGCCACCCGCATCGCCGGGTCGAGCGACATCTACAGCCGCCGCGGGCCGAGTGCGTCGGTGAACTTCATCACCGCCCACGACGGCTTCACGCTCGCCGACCTGGTCGCCTACAACGCCAAGCACAACCACGCCAACGGCGAGCACAACCGCGACGGCACCGACAACAACATCGCCTGGAACTGCGGCATCGAGGGGCCGACCCGCGACCCGGCGGTGCTGGAACTGCGCTACCGCCAGAAGCGCAACCTCATGGCGACGCTGCTGCTGTCGCAGGGCGTGCCCATGATCCTGGGCGGCGACGAGCTGGGCAATTCGCAGAAGGGCAACAACAACGCCTACTGCCAGGACAACGAGATCGGCTGGATCGACTGGTCGCTGGTGCGCGACGACGACGACGACTTCCTCGACTTCACCCGCGCCATGATCCACTTCCGCCGCAACAACCCGGCCTTCCGCCGCGGCCGCTTCTTCGCCGGCAAGGCCATCGGCGACGGGCCGGTGAAGGACATCACCTGGCTGTCGCCGGCCGGGCGCGAGATGACGCCCGCCGACTGGAACGAGCCCATGCTGCGCTGCTTCGGCTGGCACCTGGGCGCGCCGGCGCACGATCATCACCTGCATGCCCCGGACGAGCAGGATCACGACCAGTTCATGGTGCTGATGAACGCCGGCATCGACCCGGTCGCCTTCCGCCTGCCGCCGGAAAGCCACGGTGGCCCCTGGGTGCGGGTGATGGACACCTCCAAGGCCGACCCGCACCGCGACGAGAAAACCTTCCAGGCCGGGGAAATGTATCCGCTCCAGGCGCATGCGCTCGCGTTGTTCGTGCAGGAACGGCGCCACCGGCCGCGCCGCGGCGGTCGCCGCCACGAAGACCGGCCGCGCGAGGCCTGACGCCACACCACACCGCGGGAGCCGTAGCGCCCGGCCTCCCGAGGCCATGATTGCCCGCCGCCGCGGCGGCGGAAACGAAGACGCGAGGGGAAGACATGCAGTATGCGGAAACGCTGGCACGGCTGGCCGAAGCAGCAGGCATAGAGCCCTGCTACTGGGACATCTTCGGCAACCGCCACGACACGACCGAGCTGGACATGCAGGCGCTGCTGGCCGCGCTCGGCCATCCGGCGACGGACGAGGCCACCGCCGCCGCCAGCCTGGAGAAGCTGGAGACCGCCCGCTGGGGTCGGCTGCTGGAGCCGGTGACGGTGCTGCGCACCACCGGCGCCCAGATGTGGACCACCCTCACCACCCGGCCCGCCGACCGCGACCGCACCTTCACCTGGGTGATCGAGCAGGAGGACGGCCTCGAGATGCGCGGCGAGGTGATCCCCGCCGGCCTCGCGGCGCTCGAGGTCCGCGACATCGCCGGCGTCACCCACGAGCGGTGGAACCTGCCGCTGCCGTCGCACCTCGCCTACGGCTACCACACCCTGCGCCTGTTCGACGCCGCGGGTACCCTGCTTGACGAGGGCCGCGTCATCGTCTGCCCGACGCGCTGCTGGCGGCCGGACTTCGTGGAGGACGGCGGTCGCGCCTGGGGCATCGCCTGCCAGCTCTACAGTGTGCGCACCGCCGTCGACTGGGGCATGGGCGACTTCTCCAGCCTGCGCAGCCTCGCCCAGGCGACGGGCGCGCAGGGCGGCCACGTGGTCGGCATCAACCCGCTGCACGCCCTGTTCCCGCACAACCCGGCGCACGCCAGCCCCTACAGCCCGGCCAGCCGGCTGTTCCTCAACCCGCTCTACATCGACGTCGACGCGGTGCCGGAACTGGCCGACAGCACGGACGCCCGCTCCCTCATGGCCGACACCGCCTTCATGGACCGCCTGAAGGCGGTGCGCGGTGGTGATCTGGTGGACTATCCCGCCGTCTCGGCCCTGAAGCACGAGATCCTGCGCGTCCTGCACAAGGCCTTCGAGGCGCTGCCCGAGACCCACGCCCGCAAGCAGGCCTTCGCCGACTTCCTCGATGCCGGCGGCTACCGCCTGCATCGCTTCGCCGTGTTCAACGTGCTGCAGGAGGACTTCGCCGGCACGCCCTGGCCGCAGTGGCCGGAGGAGTTCCGCAATCCCGCCGGCCCGGCCGTGCTCGACGTCGCCACCGCGCAGATGGACCGCGTGCGCTATCACCTGTGGCTGCAGTTCGAGGCCGACCGCCAGCTCGGCGCGGCGGCGGACGCCCTGACCACGGCGGCGCGCGGCGGCCCGGTCATCGGGCTCTACCGCGACCTCGCCGTCGGCGTCGACACCAGCGGCGCCGACACCTGGATGGACCCCGGCGTCTACGCCGTCGGCGCCCGCGTCGGCTGCCCGCCGGACGCCTTCAACAGCCACGGCCAGGACTGGGGCCTGCCGCCGCTCAACCCGCTGGTGCTGCGCGACATGGGCTACGGGCCGTTCGTGGAGATGGTGCGCGCCAACATGCGGCACGCCGGCGCGCTGCGCATGGACCACGCCATGGCGCTGCAGCACCTCTACTGGATTCCGCCGGGCGTCTCGGCCATGGGCGGTACCTACGTCTCCTACCCCATGGACGACCTGCTGGGCATCCTGGCGCTGGAGAGCCATCGCAACTGCTGCATGGTGATCGGCGAAGATCTGGGCACGGTGCCGGACGGCTTCCGCGACCGCATGGCCGAGGAAGACATCCTGTCCTACCGCCTGTTCTATTTCGAGCGCTACGCCGACGGCCTGTTCAAGCGGCCCGAGACCTACCCCGAGCAGGCGGTCGCCACCGCCACCTCGCACGACCTGCACACCATCGTCGGGCACTGGCGCGGCTGGGACGTGCAACTGCGCCACGACCTGGGCCTGATCCCCGAGGGCGCCTCGCCGGCCGACGACGACCGCGCCCGCATCCGCGAGCGCGAGGTGCTGCTGGCGGCGCTGAAGGATCAGGGCGTGGTGCCGGAGACCTTCGGCCGCGACCCGGCGGCCGACGAGGCGGCGCTGCGCACCCTGGTGCTGGCCATCCACCGCTTCCTGGCGCGCTCGCCGGCGCGGCTGATGATGGTGAACCTGGACGACCTGGCGCTGGAGGAAGCCCAGGTGAACCTGCCGGGGACGGTCGACCAGTATCCCAACTGGCGCCGCCGCCTCGGCCGCACCCTGGAAGCCATCGCCGCCGACCCGGACTTCGCCGCCACCGCCGACGCCGTGCGCGCCGAACGGGCGCACGTGCCGGCGGCGACGAAACGCTAGAGCGGTTTCCGATCGGGCAGGATCGGAAACCGCGATCAGGGGCGCGACTGCGCCCCCACGCCAGTCAGGCGCGGGAGCCTGCGTGGCGCCTGAACGCAGCTCCGGCGCGACCGCGCCGGAGCGCACGAGACTCTAGGGGCCGCGCCGCAGGCCGGCCCCTCCTCACGCCGCCGGGACGGGCCGTGCGCCCTCCCCGGCCGGCAGGGCTTCCAGCATGCGCTGGGTGATGAGGGTCACGCCGTCCTCGGTGACGTGGAAGCGGCGGGCGTCGGCCTCGCGGTCCTCGCCCACCACCAGCCCTTCCGGCACGCGGCAGCGGTTGCCGACGATGGCGCGCTTGATGCGGCAGTTGCGGCCGATGTCTGCGCCCGGCAGCACCACCGTGTCCTCCACCAGCGAGAAGCTGTTGACCCGCACGTTGGAGAACAGCAGCGACCGCCGCACCGTCGCGCCCGAGACGATGCAGCCGCCGGAGACCAGGCTGTCCACGGCCATGCCGCGGCGCTGTTCGTTGTCGAACACGAACTTTGCGCTCGGCAGCTGTTCCTGGTAGGTCCAGATGGGCCAGCTGTGGTCGTAGAGGTCGAGCGCCGGGGTGACGTTCACCAGGTCCAGGTTGGCTTCCCAATAGGCATCCACCGTGCCGACGTCGCGCCAGTAGGGCTCCGCGTCGGGGGCCGAGCGCACGGCACTGTCGGAGAAGCGGTGCGCCATCAGCTTGTAGCGGCCGAGCAGCGACGGGATGATGTCCTTGCCGAAATCGTGCGACGAGGTGGGGGTGTCGGCGTCGCTTTCCAGCAGGCGCTCCAGCAGGTCGCGGTTGAAGATGTAGATGCCCATGGAGGCGAAGGCGCGCGTCGGGTCGCCGGGGATGTGCGGCGGGTTGGCGGGCTTCTCCAGGAAGCCGACGATGCTGTCGGTCTCGTCCACGTCGACGCAGCCGAAGCCGGTGGCCTGCTTCAGCGGCACCTCGACGCAGGACACCGTGACGTCGGCGCCGGTTTCCAGGTGGTGCGCCAGCATGCGGCTGTAGTCCTGGCGATAGACGTGGTCACCGGCCAGGATGAGGATGTAGTCCGGGTCGTGGGCGCGGATGGTGTCGAGGTTCTGGTACACGGCGTCGGCGGTGCCGCGGTACCACGCCTCGTCGCGGGTCTGCTGCTGGGCCGGCCACAGTTCCACGAACTCGTTGATCTCGGCGCGGAAGAACGACCAGCCGCGCTGGATGTGGCGGATCAGCGTGTGCGCCTTGTACTGGGTCGGCACGGCGATGCGGCGGATGCCCGAATTGATGCAGTTGGACAGCGGAAAGTCGATGATGCGGAACTTGCCGGCGAAGGGCACCGCCGGCTTGGCCTCGTCGTCCGTCAGCGCCATCAGGCGCGACCCGCGACCGCCCGCCAGCACCAGCGCCAGCGTCCCCTTCAGGGCCCGGTTGAGATCGTAGGCCACGTCGATCTGTTCCATTCGCTTCCTCCGTTGGCACGGCCTCAGGCCGCAGAGCCGACTTTCTCCCCACCCTGCATCGGGACTTTTGCACGGGTCGCCGACAGGATCAATTACAGGGGCATGAACACTCGAACCCTCGACGAAGGTCCATATCCCCTTGATCTTCGGGCCCTATCCAGACGTTCCTGCCGAAAGGCCACAACGCAAGTGTCACGATTCCGGTATTGCCTCTTCGTCACAAATGCCGTGAATTACGCCATCGTCACGCCGGCCATCCGCCCGCCGGCGCGGCCCGCCTGGGAACGGGAGTCAGAATGCGCGTCCTCATCGCCGCCTCCGAAGCCTATCCGCTGATCAAGACCGGGGGCCTGGCCGACGTCGCCGGTGCCCTGCCGGCGGCGCTCGCGAGGATCGGAATCGACGCCCGCATCGTGCTGCCGGCCTATCCGTCGGTACTCGCCAAGGTGACCGAGCGGGTCGCCGAGGTCGACCTGGGCGAAGTGCTGGCCGCCCATCACGTGCGCCTGATCGAGACGCGCATGCCCGACAGCGGCGTGCCGGTGTGGCTGGTGGACTGCCCGAGCCTCTTCCATCGCGGCGGCGGCCCCTACATCAACGAGTGGGGCCACGACCACCCGGACAACTTCCTGCGCTTCGCCCTCCTGTCCAAGGTGGCGGCGCTGCTCGGCACGCCCAAGTCGCCGGTCGGCTGGCAGGCCGACGTCATCCACTGCAACGACTGGCAGACCGGCCTCGTCCCCGCCTATCTGGCGCTGACCGACGGGCCGGGTGCGGCGACCGTCTTTTCGATCCACAACATCCACTTCCAGGGCATCTTCGGCGAGGAGATCCTGCCGCTGATCGGCCTGCCGGGTCACAGCTTCGCCATGGACGGGCTGGAGTTCTACGGCCACGTCAGCACGCTGAAGGCCGGCTGCTACTACGCCGACCGCATCACCACCGTCAGCCCCACCTACGCCCGCGAGATCCAGACGCCCGACGGCGGCCGCGGCATGGACGGGCTGCTGCGCTGGCGGTCGAACGACCTGTCGGGCATCCTAAACGGCGTCGACTACGACCAGTGGGACCCGGCGCGCGACCACCTGCTGCCCGCCCGCTACTCGGTCGACGACCTGGCGGGCAAGGCCGCCTGCAAGGCCGCCCTGCAGCGCGAGTTCGGCCTGGAGGAACGGCCCGAGGCACCGCTGTTCGGCCTGGTGTCGCGCTTCAGCGAGCAGAAGGGCATCGACCTGGTGCTCGGCGCGCTGGACCACATCCTGTCGCGCGGCGGCCAGGTGGTCATGCAGGGGTCGGGCGACAGCTGGCTCGAACACGCCATCTACGGCCTGGGCGGGGCGCGGCCGGGCCGCGTCGGCACCTGGGTCGGCTACGACGAAGGCCGTTCGCACCGCATCCAGGCGGGCAGCGACGTGTTCCTCGTTCCGTCGCGGTTCGAGCCCTGCGGCCTTACGCAGATGTACGCGTTGCGCTACGGTAGTCTGCCGCTGGTGCGCCACACCGGCGGTCTGGCCGACACGGTGACGGACATCCACGACCCGTCCGGCCAGGGCACCGGCTTCGTGTTCGGCGAGGCATCCGTCGGCGGCCTGATCTCGGCCGTCGACCGCGCCTTCGACACCTGGGGCAGGGCGGCCTGGGAAGACGCCCGGCGCCGCGGCATGACCCAGGACTTCGGCTGGCACAAGGCGGCGGAGGCCTACCTCGCGCTGTTCCGGCAGTTGACGGCGCGCGACTGACCGTCCGCCCGTTCTGCCCGGCCACACGTTACGCTCTCAGGGAACTCAATCGGGGACTGACCATGGACCAGACGGCGAAGCGCGACGCGGCGGACATCCCCGCCCTCGACATCGGCAGCGTCGAGGCGATCAAGCAGCAGCTCAAGAGCTACATGGTCCACAACGTCGGTGTGGACCCGGAATTCGCCACCCAGCGCGACTGGCTCTACGCCCTCGCCCACTTGGTGCGCGGCCGGCTGTCGGAGCAGTACCTGGAAACGGCGCGGGCGCAGTACGACGCCGACGTGCGGCGCATCTACTACCTGTCCATGGAATACCTGACGGGCCGGTCGCTGCTGAAGCAGCTCTACGACCTCGGCCTCTACGACCGCGTCGCCCAGGCCCTGACCGAACTGGGCCAGAGCCTCGACAGCGTGCAGGAGTTCGAGTACGACGCCGCCCTCGGCAACGGCGGCCTCGGCCGTCTGGCGGCCTGCTTCCTCGACAGCATGGCGACGCACCGCTACCCGGGCTTCGGCTACGGCATCCGCTACGAATTCGGCATGTTCACCCAGCGCGTCGAAAACGGCGAGCAGGTGGAGCACCCGGAAACCTGGCTGCGCTACGGCAACCCGTGGGAGTTCGAGCGGCCGAACGTCATCTACCCGGTGCGCTTCCGCGGCCGCCTCACCCACTTCAAGGACGAGTCGGGCCAGTCGGTCACCCAGTGGGTGGACACCAGCGACGTCATCGCCATGGCCTACGACGTGCCGGTGCCGGGCTTCGAGAGCGACGCCGTGGTGAAGCTGCGCCTGTGGTCGGCCCGCGCCACCCGCGACTTCGACCTGCGCTACTTCAACGAAGGCAACTACATCGACGCGGTGAAGGACAAGACCATCAGCGAAAACCTGTCCAAGGTGCTCTACCCCATGGACACGACGCTGATGGGCCAGGAACTGCGCCTGATGCAGGAGTACTTCTTCGTCAGCGCCAGCCTGCAGGACATCATCGCGCGCCATCACCGCAAGCACGCGACGCTCGACACCCTGCCCGAGAAGGTGACGGTCCAGCTCAACGACACCCACCCGAGCCTGGCGGTGCCCGAGCTTCTGCGCCTGCTCATCGACCACTACGACTACCCCTTCGACAAGGCGTGGCAGATCACCCGCGGGGTGTTCAACTACACCAACCACACCCTGCTGCCGGAAGCGCTGGAAACCTGGCCCATCGCCATGCTGGAGGCGGTGCTGCCGCGGCACCTCGACCTGATCTACAAGATCAACCACGAGTTCCTGCAGCAGGTGAAGTACGCCTTCCCCGGCCAGCCCGACGTGCTGAGCCGCATGTCGCTGATCGACGACGCCGGCCGCCGCGTGCGCATGGCGCACCTCTGCGTCGTCGGCTCGCGCAAGGTCAACGGCGTCGCCGCCCTGCACACCGAGCTGATGCGCAGCCACGTGTTCGCCGACTTCAACCGCCTCGACCCCGACAAGTTCGTCAACGTCACCAACGGCGTCACCCAGCGCCGCTGGCTGCTGCAGGCCAACCGGCCGCTCGCCGACCTCATCACCGAGGTCATCGGCAACCGCTGGACCACCGACCTGGAGGCGCTGAAGGACCTGGAGCCGCACGCCGAGGACGCCCAGTTCCGCCACCGCTTCGCCGCCATCAAGCGCGCCAACAAGCAGCGCCTGGCGGCCATGGTGCAGGACCGCTGCGGCGTCTCCTTCGCGCCGGACCTGATGTTCGATACCCAGGTCAAGCGCATCCACGAATACAAGCGCCAGCTGCTGAACGTGCTGCACGTCATCACGCTGTACAACGAGATGCGCTCGGGCCGCGGTGGCGACCGTCAGCCGCGCGCCGTGGTGTTCGGCGGCAAGTCGGCGCCGGGCTACTTCACCGCCAAGCTGATCATCCGCCTCATCAACGACGTGGCGGCGGTGATCAACCACGACCGCGCCCTCGGCGGGCGGCTGCGCGTCGCCTTCATCCCCAACTACAACGTCTCGGCGGCGGAAATCATCATCCCCGGCACCGACCTGTCGGAGCAGATCTCGACCGCCGGCACCGAGGCTTCGGGCACCGGCAACATGAAGTTCGCGCTGGGCGGCGCGCTGACCATCGGCACGCTCGACGGCGCCAACATCGAGATCAAGAACGCCGTCGGCGACGACAACATCTTCATCTTCGGCAAGACGGCGGAAGAAGTGGGCGACATGCGCGCCCGCGGCTATCACCCGCGCGAGTACTACGAGGGCAATGCGTCCTTACGCGAAGCCATCGACATGATCGCCGGCGGCTTCTTCAGCGCCGACGACCCGGGCCGCTACCTGCCCATCCGCGACGCCCTGCTGTCGGGCGGCGACCACTTCTTCCTGCTGGCCGACTTCCAGGACTACGTCGACACCCAGCGGCGCGTGGAAGAGGTCTACCGCGATCAGGACCAGTGGGTGCGCAAGGCGGTGCTGAACGTCGCCAACATGGGCATGTTCTCGTCGGACCGCGCCATCCACTCCTACGCCCGCGACATCTGGAACGTGGAAGGCCTGCCCCGGTAACCGGGGACCGGCACGACACCCGCGAAAGCCGGGGCGGTCACAGCCGCCCCGGCTTTTTCACAGGCCTTTTCGCCAACCCTTCCGCAGTGCGCCCCGTCCCTATGGGACAAGGTTTCAACGCACTCCGGAGGGAAGACCATGCGCTTCACCGCGACCGCCATCGCCGCCGCCCTGCTCGCCACCGCCCCGCTGGCCGGCGGCGCCTTCGCCCAGACGGCCAGCCCGGCCGAACCGGCGCCCGGCACCCAGCCGGTGCCGCAGCAGGGCCAGACCCAGGGCCAGGCGGCCGAGTTCTCGGACCAGCAGCTGCAGTCCTTCGCCGCCGCCGTGCAGGGCATCCAGAACGTGGCCAACGAGTATGCGCCGCGCCTGCGCGACACCTCCGACCCCGACCAGCTCGCCGAGCTTCAGCAGGAAGCCGAAAGCAAGATGCTGAGCGCGGTCGAGAACGAGGGCCTGTCGGTGGACGAGTACAACGCCATCGCCGTCACCGCCCAGACCAACCCGCAGGTGGCGGAAACCATCCGCGGCTACATCGTCGAGGACGGCGGCGCGCAGACCCCGTCGCAGGGCCAGGGCCAGACGCAGTAAGCGTCAGAGAATGCGGCCGAACTCCATGCTCTCGGCTTCGATGAGCGCGAGGAAGGCCTCACAATCCGGCTGACCGAGCCAGGAGGCGCAGATGCGTTCCGCCGCCTCCTGGCTGGTCGCCAGCACCACATCGAGATACCGCCCGTCGCCCAGCGCCACCACGTGATGGCTGCCGAAGCCGTCCTGGTGCGCCAGGTGGCGGCTTTCCATGGCGCGGCTGGCCGCGATCAGCTGCGCTTCCTGGACGCCCGCCTTCAGGCGGAAGCGGCCCAGTTCGAATCCCTGCATGTGCATGGGCATGTCCGGTGGTCTCCTGTTGACCGGTGAGGGGAACGGGAGAACCATAGGCCGCCCCTCCTGACGGTTTTCGTCAGGATGGTTCGCCGGACCCCGCCATGCGCACCTACCGCCTCATGTCCCTGCTCGACCACCTGCGCCGCCGCTCCGCCCCCGTCTCGGCGGAGGTGCTGGCGGCGGAGACGGGCGTGTCGGTGCGCACGCTCTACCGCGACATGGCGACGTTGCAGGGCATGGGCGTGCCGGTGCGCGGCGAGGCCGGCGTCGGCTACCGGCTGGAGAAAGGCGCCTTCCTGCCGCCGTTGTCCTTCGACGCCGATGAACTGGACGCGGTGATGCTCGGCCTGCGGCTGGTGGCGGCCCGCGGCGATGCGCCGCTGGCGCAGGCGGCGCGGCGGGTGACGGGCAAGATCGCCGCCGCCCTGCCGGAGGATCGCCGTGACGCCTATACCCGCCTGCCGTGGCGGGCCGCCAGCCGCGGCGCCGCGCCGACGGCAGAGGGAGCCGACGACGGTCGCCGTAACCTGGACGTGCTGCGCACCGCCGTCCGCGACCGGATGATCCTGCGCCTCGCCTACCGCGACGCCGCCGGCCGCGCCAGCGATCGCACGGTTCACCCCCTCGGCCTGACCGCCTTCGACACCGTATGGCTGCTGACGGCGTGGTGCGAGACGCGCGACGCCTTCCGCGATTTCCGCCTCGACCGCATCGCTGCCGTCACCCCGACCGGCGCCACCTTCGCCCCCCTCCCCGGCCGCCGTTTCGAGGATTATCTGGCGACGCTGGCGTGATTCCCCCTACCGCGACAGCAGGGGCGGTTCCTGCCCCGGCGGGTCCTGGATGGACTGCAGGTAGGTGACCAGCTCGACGATGCGCCCGGCGACGATCTGGCGGCGGGTGTCGAGGGTCAGGGGCACGTCCTCCATCAGGCCTTCCACCATGTAGCGCGTGCCCCACACGGGCATCAGGCGCTCACCGTGGGCTTCCAGGTCCGGTGTGCCCTCGATGGTGCGGAACACCTCCACCACGGGGAAGCGCCCGTCGTTGCGGGCCGCGAGGCCGGTCAGGTCGGGGAAGGTGTCGCCCAGGTAGCGCGCCACCGGCCCGTCGCCCTTGCCCGCCTTGCCGTGGCAGGGGGCGCAACTGGTGAGGAATTCCGCCCGCCCGACCGGCGCCGCCTCTGCGGCCGCCGGGTCCTGGGCGGCGGACGGGGCCGGCGCGACGGCGGCGGCGAGCAGCGCGACGGCGGCGGTCGTGGTCGATGCTCGGATCATGGCGGAACCTCCCCGGCGGCCTGTCCGTCATGGTCGGCCGGGCGGCGCACCGGCCGCAACCGAGCACAAGGCGGACCACCCTGCCCCGGAAGGGCGGGTTGCGCACCCTCTTGTCATTTCCCGCGGCCTCGCACACACTGTTCAATATTCTCATCGCGAGGTCCGCAAATCTTGAGCACCGTCGCCCCGTCCGAGGTCTCCGACGCCGCCGCCGATGCGCTTTATGCGCGGGAGGCGGAGGCTTATGCCGCCGCCCGCCCCGCCTCGCGCCGCCTGGCCGAGGAGGCCCGCGCCCACTTCTACGGCGGCGTGCCCATGCACTGGATGGCGGACTGGCCGACGCCCTTCCCGCTGTTTCTGAAGGAAGCCGAGGGCGCCACCCTCACCGACGCCGACGGCCTGCGCTACACCGACTTCTGCCTGGGCGACACCGGGTCCATGTTCGGCCATTCGCCGGCCCCGGTGGCGCGGGTGCTGGCCGAGCGCGGCGCCCGCGGGCTGACCGCCATGCTGGCCTCGGAGGACGCGGCCGCCGTAGGGCGCCTGCTGGCGGAGCGCTTCGGCCTGCCCGTCTGGCAGGTCTGCGCCACCGCCACCGACGCCAACCGCTACGCCCTGCGCTGGGCGCGCGCCGTCACCGGCCGCCCGGTGGTGGTGGTGTTCGACGGCTGCTACCACGGCACGGTGGAGGACGCCATGGTGCGCCTCGGCCCCGGCGGGGAGACGCAACCGCGCCCCGGCCTGCTCGGCCAGGTGCACGACCTGTCGCGGTCGACCCGCGTGGTGCCCTTCAACGACCCGACGGCGCTCGCCGCCGCCCTGGCGCCGGGCGACGTCGCCGCGGTGCTGACCGAGCCGGCGCTGACCAACTGCGGCATGGTACTGCCCGACGACGGCTTCCTCGACACCCTGCGCACCTTCACCCGCGCCGCGGGCACCCTGCTGATCGTCGACGAGACGCACACCTTCTCGACCGGTCCCGGCGGATATACGCGCACGTACGGGCTGGAGCCCGACATGTTCGTCCTCGGCAAGCCCATCGCCGGCGGCCTGCCCGCCGCCGTCTACGGCGCCACGGCCGAGGTCGCCGCCCGCATGGCCGAGGCCCACGCCCGCGCTTCCGCGGCTGGCGGCCACGGCCATTCCGGCATGGGCACCACCCTGTCGGCCAACCCGCTGCAGCTCGCCGCCATGCGCGCGACGCTGGAGGACGTGGCCACACCCGCCGCCTATTCGCACATGATCGCGCTGGCGAACCGCCTCGCCGACGGGCTGGAGGCGGTGATCGCACGCCACCGCCAGCCGTGGACCGTCACCCGCCTCGGCGCCCGCTGCGAGTTCCAGTTCCGCGCCACCCCGCCGCGCACCGGCGCCGAGGCCGAGGCGGCCTTCCGCCCGGCCGTGGAGCGCGCCCTGCATCTGTTCCTGCTCAACCGGGGCCTCGTCATCACACCGTTCCACAACATGACGCTGTGCAGCCCCGCCACCACCGAGGCCGACGTCGACCGGCTGCTGGCCGCCTTCGACGACGCCCTCGCCCAACTGACCACCAGGTGATCCATCCATGAGCCACTTTGCCGACGTCTCGGAGGCGCGCGCGTTCCTCGCCGCCAACCCCGACATCCGCCGCGTCCATCTGCTGTTCACCGACGTGACGGGCACCTTCCGCGGCAAAGCGGTGCAGGCGCACGAGCTGGAGGCCGTCTATCGCACCGGGCGGCCGCTGCCGACCTCCACCCTGTCCATGACCATCCGCGGCGTCGACGTCGCCGAAGCCGGCCTGCTGTGGGAGGTGGGCGACAAGGACTGCACGCTGCGGCCCATCGCCGGCACCCTGGTGCGCTGTCCGTGGATCGCCGTGCCGACGGCGCAGGTGCTTCTGGCGGTCGATCCGACCAGCGTGCCCGCCATCCACGCCTGCCCGCGCGCCGCCCTGCAGCGCGTGACCGAGCGCCTGCAGGCCGACGGCTTCCACCCCGTCATGGCCTGCGAACTGGAGTTCTACCTGTTCGACCGCGAGCGCGGCCCCTACGGCGAGCTGCAGCCCGCCCGCGGCTTCCTGTCGCAGGAGCGGCCGGCGCAGAGCCAGGTCTGCCACACCACCGCCATCGAGGACATGGCGCCCTTCTTCGACGAACTCTACGACTGCGCCGAGGCCCAGGGCATTTCAGCCGAGACCGCCATCAGCGAGTTCGCCGCCGGCCAGTGGGAACTCACCCTGCACCACAAGGCCGATCCGCTGCGCGCCGTCGACGAGGCGATCATGCTGAAGCGGCTGGTCAAGGCGCTGGCGCAGAAGCACGGCCTGCTCGCCAGCTTCATGGCCAAGCCCATCACCGAGGAATCGGGCAGCGGCATGCACCTGCACGTCAGCCTGGGCGACGAGGCGGGTGCCAACCAGTTCGCCGGCACCGAGCCAGACGGCGGGCCGCTGCTGCGCAAGGCGGTGGCCGGGCTGCTCGACACCATGCAGGACGCCGTCGCCGTCTTCGCCCCCGGCGCCAACAGCTTCCGCCGCTTCCGCGAAGGCTCCTACGCGCCGACCACCAAGACCTGGGGCATCGACAACCGCACCGTCGCCGTGCGCGTGACCAGCGGCGACCCGGCCACCCGCCACATCGAGCACCGCACCGCCGGCGCCGACGCCAACCCCTACATCGTCGCCGCCGCCGTGCTCGCCGGCCTGCACCACGGCATCACCGAGGGCCTGGCCCCGCCGCCGGCCATCGAGGGCAACGGCTACGACCAGCCGGGCGAGCCGCTGCCCACCGACTGGCGCGACGCCATCGCCCGCTTCGACGCCAGCATCGTCCTGCGCCGCTACCTCGGCGACGACTTCGTGCGCATCTACACCTGCGTGAAGCGGGCGGAGTGCGAGACCTTCATGGCCGAAGTTTCGGACCGCGACCTCCTCTGGTACCTTCGGGACGCCTGAACCAGAACAACACCAGGGAGGACCCGTTCATGCCGCAGCCCGACCACGTCATCCGCCTCGCCCTGCCCGACGACCAGGAACTGGGCGAGGATCTGGAGAAGTATTTCCAGGTCTGCGAGGAGAAGATCGGCTTCGTGCCGAACGTGCTGCGCGCCTACACCATGAAGCCTAACAAGCTGCGCAGCTTCTCCCGTCACTACAACGAGATCATGCTGGCCGAGAGCGGCCTGTCGAAGCTGGAGCGCGAGATGATCGCGGTGGTCGTCTCGTCGGCCAACCACTGCTACTACTGCCTGGTCGCCCACGGGCAGGCGGTGCGCCAGCTTTCCGGTGACGCGCAGCTCGGCGAGATGCTGGCCATGAACTACCGCGCCGCCGACCTCGAACCGCGCCAGCGCCGCATGCTCGACTTCGCGTGGAAGCTGACGACGGCGCCCATCGACGTCGACGAAGCCGACCGCCAGGGCCTGCGCGACGTCGGCTTCAGCGACGCCGACATCTTCGACATCGCCGACACGGTGGGGTTCTACAACTATACCAACCGCGTCGCCCACGCGACCGAGATGATGCCGAACCCGGACTACCACGGCCGCAACCGCTGAGGCCGCAGCCTGGAGTGAACACGGGGGAAGGCGGGCCGGCAGGCCCCGCCTTCCCCCGCCGTCGTCACAGGACCCCGAGCGAGCCCAGCAGGGCCGCCAGGATGGCGACGAAGTCCCAGTTGCCCGGCGGGTTCTGCAGCAGGCTGTCGGCCTGGAAGGCGGCCTGCACGTCGCGGCGGGTGACCTGCACCCCCGGCTCGCCCGTCTCGATGGCATCCAGCACCGTGTTGGCGAACAGGGCATAGGCCGGCACGGTCGGGTGCATGTTGTCGAGGCCGAACAGTCCGCCGTGGTCGAAGCCGCCGAACAGCCCGATGGACAGCGGGATGTTGCTCAGCGTCTGGGTCAGGCCGCGGCGCGTCTTCACCCGCACCGGCATGGACGGTTGGCGCGGCAGGTGCTTGGCGTCGAGCGCCTCGGCCATGCCGTAGACGTCGACCATGGTGAGGACGGGTTTGTCGCCGCCCAGCTTCGCCAGTTCCGTCCGCATCGCCGCTCCGACCTTGGCATTGAGGTCGGCGACGGCGGCGTCGAAGGCGGCCATCTGCTCACCGCTGATGAAGGCGATGCCGCCGCCCAGGCGCGCCAGGTACTTGTCGAAGTACTGTTTACCGTCCGGCAGCTGGGTATAGTCCTCGCGCGGCATCAGGTTGCAGATGGTCGACGGCTTGATGAGCTTGGTCATGTAGATCCGGGGCGGCACGTAGCCGGTCTTCACCATCTCGTCCACCAGCTGCGCCGCCGCGTCGGGAATGGCGGCCATGGTCTGCTGGCAGGTGCGGTCGTAGATGCCCGAGATGCCGGCGCGGAACAGCCCGTTGTTGGACCCGATGCTGATGAGCAGGCGCTGCGGCTTGCGGCTCGCCACCCACTCCAGCGGCGTCAGGTCGTCGAGGTCGTGGTGACCCGACGGGTTCAGCACGAAGGCGCCGTTGATGCCGTAGTAGAGCTTGCCCACACCGTCGTAGGACAGGCCGGTGCCGCTCTGCAGCGTCGCCAGGGCGCCCGGCACCTGCGCCTTCAGGGCGGCGGCGGTGTCGGTCCACAGGTTGGCGTACTCGGCACCGGCGATGGCGAGGTTGTCGTGCAGCAGGTCGTAGGACCATTCGGGGCCGGAATTGATCCAGGCCTGGGCGTTGGCGACCATGCCCTGCTGGAACGACGACAGGCTGAGGCCGCCGTTGCGCACCCAGTCCTCCAGGTCGAACAGCACCGGCCGCGGGTAGTTGGGCACACGGAACCCGCTGACGCCGAGCGCGGCCGCCACCTGCGCCGGCACCGACTGGCGCGCCAGCTCGGCGGTGATGCTCAGCGAGCGCACCCCGTTGTACAGGCTGTCGCCGATGGCCATGACCGGCGGGTTCATGGCGCCCTGGAGCACCGGGTGGTTTTCCGGCAGAACGTTCAAAGGCATCGGACTTCCCCCTTCTTCGGTGGCACGGAAGATCACGCACCACCCTGAAGAGGATAAACCCGCCCAACTCAGGTTGCATCCTGCACTTGGAAAGTTCATAAAGTTGCATCCGCATGGGCCGTCGGCCCGCGGCAGGGGGAGGTCGGGGAATGATGGATGCGACACCGGCCGCCGGCGACGGCGGCACCGGCGGCACCGCCGCCGGAATGGCGGATTTCCTGGTGGCGCCGATGGAGGCAGCCGGCGACGACGGCGCCGTCGCGGCCACCGGCGACCGCCTCGGCACCTTCGCCCTGGCGGCCCCGCCCGACCCGGCCTGCGGCTTCCCGACGGACATCGGGTTCCGGGTGGTGCCCAACACCGGCACCGTGCCGCCCGACCAGGAAGCGCTGAAGACCGCCATCGACTCGACGCTCACCAGCCTGCGCATCATCCTGCCGCCGGACAGCGACGACCCGGCGGTGACGCGCCGCTTCGGGGAATACTTCAACCGCATCTACAGCGCCGCCCGCGTCGGACTGGTGACGCCCGCCTACCCCGAGGTCGCCCGCCCCGACCTGCAGGCGGTGCGCGAGGAGATCGTCTATCGCGAAGGCCCGGCCATCGTGAACGGCTACCTGAAGCGGCTGGGCACGCGGGCCTTCCTGCACGTCTTCGCCGCCCTGCTGGTGCACGTGGCGGCACTGATCGTCGAGCAGATCGGCCGCGGCCTGCTGGAGCCCTTCGATCTGCACAACCTGCCGCTCATGTGGGCAGGGGCCATGATCGGGGCGTGGCTGTCGGTGGGAGCCAGCCGGCGCGCGCCGACCCTGGAGGACCTCGCCCGCATGCGCGAGGACAGCCTGGACGCCGACATGCGCCTGCTGTTCGTCGGGCTGCTGACGCTGGTGGTCGGCCTCGTGCTGCTCACCGACCTCATCGTCATCACCGTCGGCACCTTCGACGGCGGCCGCATCGAGGACAGCTGGATGATCGCCCTGCTGGTGGGCGCCTTCTGCGGCCTCGGCGAAAAGGCCATGTCGAGCCGCATCGTGCAGCAGGCGCAGAGCATGTTCGGCGGCGGCGGCGGGAGTGCGGGTGCGGGTGCCGGAGTCGACGGCGGGGCGCCGGTCAGCCGTCCTGCAACGGCGGCGCGCGATGCGGCGCGGGAGACGGGAGCGGCGTCGGGGCGCTGATCTCCACCACGCCCCACTGCCCGGTCAGGGGCACCACCACCGGCTGGTCCGCCGCCGCCAGCGGCAGCACCACCGGCAGCGGCGGCTCGGCGCGGAACAGGATGCGGCCGTAAAGCTCGATCACCGCCGTCAGCACCAGCGTGCCGCCGCCGCTGTTGCGCAGGTACAGCGGGTCGTAGAGCAGGCGGAAGGGGATGGGCGGCACGAAGGGCCCTGGCGTGTCGGCCGACGCGACGACCTCCACCCCGGCGACGGGACCGTTCCGGCGCAGGAGGCGCACCTCCGCCACCGCCTCGGGCGGCAGGATCAGCGGCTCGCCGTAGACCAGATAGCCGTCGAGCACCTGCGGCGCCTCGGCCACCGGGCCGCCCTCGTCGGCGGCGGTGCAGGCGGCCAGGGCCGCCAGCAGCCCCAGGCTGGTCGCGGTGGTGACGAGAGCCCGCGCCAGTCCCATGCCGTCAGCGCACCAGGCCGCGGATGGCCTGGGCGAGGGTCGGCAGTTCCACCTCGATCTGCTGCCACACCGGGCCGGGGGTGGCGCGCGGCGGCGTGTCGAGCAGGGTTTCCGACAGGTCGACGAAGCCCTGCCAGTCCACTTCCGGGTGCCCGGCCACGGGCATGGCGTCGCGGCCGCGCCCGGTGCGGCCGCCGGCCATCATGCCACTCACCAGCTCGCCGATCTGCACGAGCTGGAACGACACCGCCGAGGCGAACACCCAATCCTTCTCGAACTTGTCGATGAACCGCGTGCGGTCGAGCCCCTGGCACAGGATGCCCATGCGGTCGATGGCGGTGGAAATGACGCGCAGGGCGTCCTGGTCGGAAATCATGGCGGTCGATCACCCCCTGCCGAGGAGACGTGGAAGAGGCTGGTCCGTCCCATCAGTATCGTGCGTGGCGGGCGCCTTTCCAAGGGGGTGCGACGGCCGGCGCCGCGGCGTGAAAAAATCTTCTTCAGCGCTGCAACCGGCGTCCGCCGCCGGCGTTGAAGATGCGATACCCGCACCGGCCTGCACGGCCCTATCGGTATCCCCTCCCGAGGCGTCTGGTATCCCCCCCACCAGACGCCTCACCCTTGTCCGGGCCATGGCGTCGCGGTCGGCGCGATCAGCCGATGACGGCCTCGACTTCCCGCAGCGGGCGGCCGAGCAGGGCGCGGAACTCCTCCGGCGGCAGCGGGCGGCCGAACAGGAAGCCCTGGAACAGGTCGCAGTACTGGCCGAGCAGCCAGTCCAGCTGCGCCGCCGTCTCGACGCCCTCGGCCACCACCGACAGGCCCAGCTTGCGGGCCATGGCGATCACCGTCTCCACCAGCACCTTGTCCTCGGCGTCCTGCAACACGTCGCGCACGAAGGAGCGGTCGAGCTTGAGGGTGCGGAAGGGGAAGCGCCGCAGGTGCTGCAGCGACGAATAGCCGGTGCCGAAGTCGTCGATGACCAGCTTGACGCCCTGGGCGCTGATGCCGCCCAGCACCTCGTCGATGATCGGCAGGTCGCGCACGAGAAGGCTCTCGCCCACCTCCACCGCCAGCGCCTCGGCGGGCAGGCCGGTTTCCGCCAGCACCTCGTTCACCACCACGTGCAGGCGCCCGGTGGTGACCTGGCGGTCGGCGATGTTAACCGATACCGTCAGCCCCTCGAACCCGGCGGCGCGCCAGGCGGCGGCCTCGGCGCAGGCGGTGCGCAGGACCATGCGGCCGATGTCCTGGATCAGGCCGATCTCCTCGGCGATGGGCAGGAACTCGCCCGGCGCCACCAGGCCGCGCTGCGGGTGGCGCCAGCGCACCAGCGCCTCCGCCCCCGTGACGGCGCGGGCGGCGGCGTCGACCACCGGCTGGAAGTGCACCACCAGCTCGCCCTGCTCCACCGCCCGGCGCAGGTCGGTTTCCAGCATCAGGCGGTTGACCGCCTCGGCGTTCATCTCGGCGGTGTAGAACTGGTAGGTGTTGCGGCCGTTCTCCTTGGCCCGGTACATGGCGGTGTCGGCGTTCTTCAGCAGCGTGCCGGCGTCCTCGCCGTCCTGCGGGAACAGCGCGACGCCGATGGACCCGCCGACAAAGACCTCGCGCCCGCCGGCGATGAGGAAGCGCTCGCGCAGGGCCTCGAGGATCCGCACGGCGACGGCCGTGATGTCCTTGTCGGCGCCGGGGTCGGGCAGCAGCACCGTGAACTCGTCGCCGGCCAGCCGCGCCACCGTGTCGCTTTCACGCACGCAGGTGGCCAGCCGCACGCCCACCTCGCGCAGCAGCTCGTCGCCCGCCTCGTGGCCGAGCGTGTCGTTGACGTACTTGAAGCGGTCGAGGTCGATGAACATGACGCACAGCCGCTCGTCCCGCCGCCGCGCCCGTGTCACGCTCTGCGCCAGGCGGTCCTGGAACAGCACGCGGTTGGGCAGCGCCGTCACGGCGTCGTAGTTGGCCTGCTGCCAGACGCGCGCCTCGCTTTCCTTGCGGCGGGTGATGTCCTCCTTCACCGCCACGTAATGGGTGATGCCGCCGCGGGCGTCGCGCACCGGGGCGATGGAGGTGTGCTCCCAATAGACCTCGCCGGTCTTGCGACGGCAGCGCGCCTCGCCCTTCCACAGCCGGCCCTGCTGCATGGCCTTGGCCATGGCGTCGGCCTCCGGGCCGCCGTCGGGGTCGGCGAGGAACTCCGCCGGCCGGCCGAGCACGTCGGCCGCATCCCACCCGGTCAGCTTGGTGAAGCGGTCGTTGACGTATTCGATGATGCCGCGGGCGTCGGTGATGACCACCGCCGCCGCCGACTGATCGAGCGCCGAGGACAGCTTGCGCAGTTCGTCCTCGATGCGCTTGCGCTCGGTGACGTCCTTCATGGTGGTGATGTGCATGCGGCCGCCGTCGCGGGCGCCGGTCTGGGCGGTGTGCAGGTTGACGACGGCGCGGCTGCCGTCGGCGCGCAGCAGGCGCGCCTCGTATTCCTTGGGCAGGACCTCGCCGCGCAGGCGCCGCTCGTAGCGGTCGGCGAGCATGGGCTGATCCTCCGGCGCCACCATGGACATGAAGGTGCGCCCGACCAGCGCCGCCGGCGTGCTGCCTACCATGCGCGCCGCCGCCTCGTTGGCGAACTCGAGCCGTCCGTCGCGCACCTGCAGCAGGCCGTCCTGCATGCTGTCCACCAGGGTGCGGTAGCGTTCCTCGCTGGCCGCGAGCGAGCGTTCGGCCAGGCTGCGCTCGGTGGTGTCGACGATGACGGCGATGAAGCCGCCGGTGACGGTGCCGCCGGATGCGCCCAGACGATCGGCGAGGCCGGCGGGATAGACCTGGGTCAGTACCTCGCGCCCCTCGGCGTGGCGGAACGACAGGCCGAAGGCACGGTCCATGAGACCGTCGCGGCGGTCCAGCTCGATGGCCAGCGTCGCCGCGCCTTCGCCGGTCAGGAACTGGGTGAGCGGCCGCCCGACGATGTCCGGGCGCCCGACGCCCAGCATGCCGCACAGGGCGTCGTTGACCTCGACGATGCGGCCGTCGCCGTCGACCTGGGCGAAGCCTTCCGACAGGGCGGAGAAGATGGTGCGGTGACGCCGCTCGCTGTCGAGCAGCATCTGCTCCAGCTGCTTGGCGTCGCTGATGTCGCGCACCTGGATGCCGAAGTATTCGCGGCCGTCGCCGTCGTCGCCGTCCTCCGGCCCGACCAGCGACACCGACAGGGCGGTCCACACCACGTGGCCGCGGGCGTTGACGAAGCGGGTGTCGCGCCGCAGCACCCGCAAGGGGCCGCTGCGCAGACGGTCCAGCCGCTGCACCAGGGCGACGCGGTCGCGGCCTTCGACGAAGTCGGTGAAGGGGCGGCCGAGCACCTCGCCGCGCGACCGGCCGACGAGATCGCAGAAGGCCCGATTGGCGGCCACGGCCACGCCGTCGAGGCCGCACACCAGCAGGCCTTCGCCGCTCTGCGCGAAGACCGCCGCGAAATCCGGCCGGTCGCCGGATGTCGGGTCCGCCCCCCTGTCCCTCATGTGGCCGTCGCCTTCTTCCCTCTTCACAAGAATAAAGGCCGGAAAACCACCTCATCCGCAATAGGTAATAGTTGCCCCCACCACCCACTCAGGCGGCACGGCTCCGCCGCCGCGACACCGCCGGCGCGTCGAAGCGGGCGAGCCAGCCCTCCAGCCGTTCCGCCGCCTGCCGCCAATGGGGCTCCAGCATCATGGCGTGGGCGGTATCCGGCATGATCTCCACCGACTCCGCCTGATAGTAGCGCGCCGTCGCCTCGACAACCAGGGGCGGCACGAATACGTCGTTTTCCGCCCCCAGCACGAAGAGGGGCGGCCGCGACTCGGGCAGAAGGGTCGGCAGCGGCGGCACCAGCCAGGTCAGCTGCGCCGTCGCCAGCCGCGACTCCGGCTGCATGAGCGCGAACCAGCGGACGGCGTCCTCCGGGGCGACGTGGTCGCTCAACATGGCGGCCTGCATGCCCTGGGGCGTCGCCGCCTCCGGGCCGATGAGCTGGATCATGGCGATCTCGCGCAGCAGGTCCGGCCGGGCGGTCGCCATGAAGGCGCCGGTCGGCCACAGGCCCCATGGCGACAGCGATGCCATGAGCACCACGCCGGCCGCTGCCGGAGCGCCCGGCGGCGCCGCGTCCATGGCCTTCTGCACCACCATGCCGCCCATGGAATGGCCGATCAGCACGGCCGGCCGCTTCAGCCGCGTCATGGCCTCGCCGACGTCGTCGAGGAAGTGGCGCAGGCCATACTGGTCCAGATCGTCGCGCCGGCCGCTGCCGCCGTGGCCGCGCAGCGACACCGCCGCAGCCTCCCAGCCGCGCTCGGCGAAGTACGGCAGGAAGTGCTCCTGCCAGATCCAGGCGCCGCAGAAGGCGCCGTGCACGAACAGCAGCGGCGGCCGTCGCGCCGCCAGCTCCGCCAGGGCGGGGTCGTCGGGCACGGCACGCAGGATCTCCAGGCTCACGCAGCTCTCCATTGGCAGGGGGACGCCAGCTTCCGGGCGCAGTATAGCGTGGCCCAGCCGGCGCTGCGACTGCGAATGCTGCATTGCAATATGGCGTCGGACGCAGGACTATGGTGCGCGCATTGCGCGAAGGAGGCAGCGGTCTGTGCCCGCTCACGGAAATGTCGCTTGCGGCCCCTATATCGGCCCGCTATATATCGCCCCGATAGAACACCTATATCGAGTCGATAGGTCCGGAGACTTCATGGACGCCAAGACCCTGTGCCTCGGGGCGCTCACCTGCGGCCCCGCGTCGGGCTACGAGATCCGCAAGCTGTTCGAGGAGGGGGCTTATGCCACCCTGCACCCGATCGGCTTCGGCTCCATCTACCCGGCGCTGACGGCACTGCTGGCCGACGGGCTGGTGGAATGCACCGCCGAGGAGCAGTCGGGACGGCCGGACAAGAAGGTCTACCGCCTGACCGACGCCGGCGTGGCGGCCCTCGCCCAGGCCCTCCTGGGTGAGCCGCAGGCCGACCGGTATCGTTCCGACACCCTGTTCATGCTGACGCTCGCCGAGCTGATCCCGGCCGAGCGCATCCGCTGGCTGCTCCGCCAGCACCGCGCCGCCCATCAGGCGGAACTGGACAAGATGCTCGCCTGCGACCCCGCCGACATGCCGGCCGGGCCGCGTTTCGTCCACGGCCTCGGTCTCACCGTATACCAAGCCGTGATCGACCATATCGACCGCCATGGCGATGCGTTGGTGGCCGCCATCGCCGCCGGTCGAGACACCACCACCAGCGGGTCTTCCGCCGGAACCGCGGAGGCGTCGGGGGGCGCCGACCGCGGCCTCGGCGGCAGTTCCCGCACAGCCGCGAAGTGACCCCCATGCGCCGTTCTTACATCATCGCCGCCGGCATCCTGATCGCCGCCGTGGCCTGGATCGGATCCGGCCTCATGGCCGATGGTGCACCGCCCCCCGCCGACTCCCCCGCCGCCGAGGCCGCCCACGAGGCGAAGGCCCTGACGCCCGTGCGCGTGGCCGAGTCCGTCGCGCAGGAGCGCGTCGACAGCCTGATCGCCAGCGGCCGCACCGTCGCCGACCGCACCCTGACGGTGCGGGCCGAGACCTCGGGCCAGGTCGCGAGCGTCGAGAAGCGCAAGGGCGACATCGTCGCCGCCGGCGACGTGATCCTCACCATCGCCATGGACGACCGCAAGGCCCGCCTGCAGCGCGCCGAGGCCAAGGTGGAGCAGTCGCGCATCGAGTACGACGCCGCCCGCGACCTGCAGGCGCGCAACTTCGCCAGCCGCGTCAAGCTGGCCGAGGCCCGTGCCACCCTGGAAGAATCCCGCGCCGACCTCGCCGAGATCGAACTCGACATCGCGCGCACCACCATCCGCGCGCCCTTCGGCGGCGTGCTGGCCGGTCGGCCGGTGGAAGTGGGCGACGTGCTGTCGCCCGGCGCCGAGGTCGCGTCCATCGTCGACCTCGACCCGCTGGTCATCCGCGCCGACATCGCCGAGCGCCGCGTCGGCGAGATCGAGCCGGGCGCCGTCGGCCACGCCAGCATCTTCAACGGGCCGGAGCTGGACGGCAAGGTGACCTTCGTCGCCCCGGTCGCCGACCCCGCCACCCGCACCTTCACGGTGGAACTGGAAGTGCCCAACCCCGACATGCGCCTGCGCGAGGGCCAGACGGCCGAGATCCGCCTGCCGCTGCGCCATGTGGCGGCGCACCGCCTGTCGCCCGCCCTGCTGACGCTCGACGACGCCGGCGTGGTCGGCGTCAAGACCGTGGACGACCAGGACGTGGTGCACTTCCACCCCGTCGACATGATGGCGGCGACGCCCGAAGCGGTGTGGCTGACCGGCCTGCCGGAGCGGGTGCGCATCATCACCGTCGGCCAGGAGTTCGTCGGCGCCGGTGACAAAGTGCAGCCGGTGCTGGCGCCGGCCCCGACGGCGCCGCAGGGCGCCCTGGCGCCCGGTGCCGCGCTCGGCCAGGCCGTGCTGCCGGACCAGACGGGGGCCGCCCAATGAACGCCCTCATCGACGCCGCCATCCATCACGCGCGCACGGTCCTCTCGACGCTCGTGCTGATCCTGCTGGCGGGCACCATCACCTTCATCCAGATTCCCAAGGAATCGGCGCCGGACATCAACATTCCGGTGATCTACGTCTCCCTGGTCCACACCGGCATCGCGCCCGACGACGCCGTGCGCATGCTCGTCAAGCCCATGGAGAAGGAGCTGCGCACGGTGGAGGGCGTCAAGGAGATGCGCTCCACCGCCTACGAGGGCGGCGCCAACGTGCTGCTCGAGTTCGAGGCGGGGTTCGACGCCGACCAGGCGCTCGACGACGTGCGCCAACAGGTCGACAAGGCCAAGGCGGAACTGCCCGACGACACCGATGAGCCCATCGTCAGCGAGGTCAACTTCAGCCTGTTCCCGGTGCTGGTCATCGCCCTGTCGGGCGACGTGCCGGAACGCACCCTGCTCGCCGTCGCCAACGACCTGGAAGACGAGATCGAGGGCCTGCCGCAGGTTCTGGAAGCCAACGTCGGCGGCGACCGCGAGGAACAGGGCCAGGTCATCATCGACCCGACGCTGGTGGAAGCCTACAACCTGTCGGCCAACGACTTCGTCACCTTCTTTTCCGGCAACAACACCCTGGTGGCCGCCGGCAACCTGGATACCGGCGCCGGCCGCTTCGCCGTCAAGGTGCCCGGCCTGATCGAGACGGTGCCGGAAGTCATGAACCTGCCCATCAAGGTGCAGGGCAACGCCATCGTCAGCCTGGCCGACATCGGCGACGGCCGCCGCGCCTTCGAGGACCCGGAGGGCTTCGCCCGCGTCAACGGCCAGCCCGGCCTGACGGTCGAGGTGGTCAAGCGCACCGGCGAGAACATCATCGACACGGTCGCCGCCGTGCGTGCGGTCGTCGAGCGCGAACGCCAGACCTGGCCGGTCGGCATCGACGTCACCTACATGCAGGACCAGTCGACCGAGATCCGCAACAGCCTGAACGACCTGACCAACAACGTCATCGCCGCCGTGCTGCTGGTGATGGTGCTGGTGGTGGGCGCGCTCGGCCTGCGGTCGGGCCTGCTGGTGGGCATCGCCATCCCGGGCTCGTTCCTCATGGCGATCCTGGTCATCGGTGCCGCCGGCCTGACCATCAACATGGTGGTGCTGTTCGGCCTCATCCTGGCCGTCGGCATGCTGGTGGACGGCGCCATCGTCGTCACCGAATACGCCGACCGCAAGATGACCGAGGGCCTGCACCGGCGCGAGGCCTATGCCCTCGCCGGCAAGCGCATGGCCTGGCCGGTCATCGCCTCCACCGCCACGACGCTCGCCGCCTTCCTGCCGCTCGCGTTCTGGACCGGCGTGGTGGGCGAGTTCATGAAGTACCTGCCCTATACCCTGTTGGCGACCCTGACGGCCTCGCTGTTCATGGCGCTGATCTTCGTGCCGACGCTGGGCGCCATCTTCGGCAAGCCGGGCGAGTCCGACCCCGAGACCATGAAGGCCATCGCCGCCAGCGAGGAAGGCGACGTGCGCGACCTGCGCGGCGTCACCGGCGCCTATGCCCGCGTCCTCGACGTCACCTTGCGCCATCCGGGCAAGGTGGTGTTGGCGGCCGTCGGCCTGCTGATCGGCAGCCAGGTGCTCTACGGCGCGCTGGGCCGCGGCGTAGAGTTCTTCCCCAACATCGAACCCGAGCAGGCCTTCCTCTACGTCCACGCCCGCGGCAACCTTTCGGTCCACGAGAAGGACGCCCTGGTGCGCCAGGTGGAGGAAGCGGTGCTGGAGATGGACGGCATCGAGAGCCTCTACGTCAAGACCGGCCTGAACGCCGCCGACCGCGAGGCGCCGGAGGACGTGGTGGGCTCCGTCGGCATCGACTTCACCGACTGGGAGACCCGCCGCCCCGCCCGCCAGATCCTGGAAGACATCCGCGTGCGCACCCAGGCGCCGGAGTTCGCCGGCATCACCGTCGAAGTGCGCGAGCAGGAACAGGGGCCGCCGGTCGGCAAGCCCATCCAGGTGCAGATCACCGGCATCGACAAGGACGCCCTCTACGCCACCGCCGCCAAGCTGCGGGCCGGCATGGAGAGCCTGGGCGGCTTCACCGACATCGAGGACAGCCGCGCCATTCCGGGCATCGAGTGGGAAATCACCGTCGACCGCGCCCAGGCCGCCAAGTTCGGCATCGACGTGCGGTCGGTGGGCGACATGGTGAAGATGGTCACCAACGGCCTCAAGTTCACCTCCTACCGCCCCGACAACAGCGACGACGAGATCGACGTGGTGGCCCGCTACCCGGAGGCCTACCGCTCGCTCGACCAGCTCGACCGCATCACCGTCAACACCGCCGAGGGCACGGTGCCGGTGGGCGCCTTCGTGCAGCGCGAGGCCCAGCCCAAGACCGGCGAGATCCGCCGCGTCGACGGCCAGCAGGTGGTGACGGTGGGCGCCGACGTGGCGCCGGGCCTGCTGGTGGCCGACAAGCTGGCGGAACTGCAGGCCTGGATGGCCGACGCCGACCTCGACCCGCGCCTCGGCTACGAGTTCAAGGGCGAGGACGAGGAACAGGCCAAGAGCCAGGCCTTCCTCATGAAGGCCTTCGGCATCGCCCTGTTCCTCATGGCGATCATCCTGGTGACGCAGTTCAACAGCTTCTACTCGGCCTTCCTGATCCTCAGCGCCGTCATCATGTCGACCATCGGCGTGTTCCTCGGCCTGCTGATCTTCCAGCAGCCCTTCGGGATCATCATGTCGGGCATCGGCGTGATCGCGCTGGCGGGCATCGTGGTGAACAACAACATCGTGCTCATCGACACCTACGACCGCCTGAAGCACGACATCGCCGACCAGCACGAGGCCATCCTGCGGACCGGCGTGCAGCGCCTGCGGCCGGTGATGCTGACCACCATCACCACCGGCCTCGGCCTGCTGCCCATGATGTTCCAGGTGAACATCGACTTCGTGAACCGCCACGTCTCCATCGGCGCGCCCAGCATGCAGTGGTGGTCGCAGCTGTCGACCGCCCTGGTCTGCGGCCTGACCTTCGCGACGGTGCTGACGCTGATCGTGACGCCGAGCGCGCTCATGCTGCGCGTGAAGGCCCGCCAATGGCGCGACCGCCGCCGCGAGGCGAAGCTGGCGCGGGCGTAAACCCGCGCCGCCCAGGGGAAAGCCGCGCAGCACCCGCTGCGCGGCTTTTTTCGTGGACGAACAATCCAGAAGATGCCACTCGTCATGGACAGCGACGGAGGGTCGTTGACGCAACGTACCTTATGCGGTACAAAGCACGGGAGCGGGCATGAAGCGGATCACGGCGCGCTTCTACAGGACCGCGACGGGCGGACAGCCGATCAAGGACTGGCTGCTGTCGCTTCCGGCGGACGATCGTCGCATCGTCGGCGTCGACATCGCCAAGGTGGAGTACGGCTGGCCCGTCGGGATGCCGGTATGTGCGCCGCTCGGGAATGGTCTGTGGGAAGTCCGCTCCACCATCGCCCGAGGCAAGGTGGAGGCGCGCACCTACTTCGCCGTCGAGGGTGGCGACATGATCCTGCTGGCCGCCCACAGCGGCAAGGACCGGCAGCACCGCACCATCGATCTAGCGCTGGAGCGCTGGAAGGACTTCCGCACGCGCCGCGGCAGCGGGCAACCGTCATGACGAAGGGCAGGACATGAGCAATCACGACGCGATCGATCCCGCCGGCGAGACGCTGGAAGCGCTGCTGGCGGAGACGGGCCAGAAGGACGAGGTGTACGCGGCGGCCACCAAGGCCGTGCTCGCCTGGCAGATGGACGAACTGCGCAAGTCCCAACACATCAGCAAGACGACCATGGCAGCCCGCATGGGCACCAGCCGCAGCCAATTGGACCGGGTGCTCGACCCCGCGAACGTCGGCGTGTCGCTGGAAATGATGGCGAAGGCAGCCCGCGCCGTCGGCGGTGAGCTGAAGATCGAGTTGTTGACGCCCGACAAGCCGGGCGCACCCTGAGCACCGGCCGGAGCCGTTCTCCCCGGCTCGCGCCGACGGCAGACGAGAAAGGGCGTCCGAAGACGCCGCTTTCTCTACCCCACCCTCACGCCGCCCGGACGGTGGCGATGAACTCGCGGACCTGGGACTTCAGCGTGGCGGCCTGCCGGGACAGTTCGCCGGCAGAGGACAGCACCTGCCCCGCCGCCGCGCCGCTCTCGCCGGCGGCCTGGCGGACGCCTTCGATGTTGGACGACACTTCGCGGGTGCCGATGGCGGCCTGATCGACGTTGCGGGCGATTTCCTGGGTGGCGGCGTTCTGCTCCTCCACCGCCGAGGCGACGCCGGCCGAGATTTCGGTCAGGCCGCGGATGGTGCCGCCGATGGCGTCGATGGTGCCGGCGGCGTGCTTGGTCGCCTGCTGCACCGCCTGGATCTGGCCGGAAATCTCGTCGGTGGCGCGCGCCGTCTGGTTGGCCAGCGCCTTGACCTCGTTGGCCACGACCGCAAAGCCCTTGCCGGCGTCGCCGGCGCGGGCCGCTTCGATGGTCGCGTTCAGGGCGAGCAGGTTGGTCTGCTCGGCGATGTCGGTGATGAGGCTGACCACCTCGCCGATCTTGGCGGAGGCCTGGGCGAGGCCCTGCACCTCGGACACGGCGGCCTGGGCCTGGCTGTCGGCTTCCGCCGACATGCGGCTGGCGTCGGCGACGCGGCGCGAGATTTCGGTGATGGAGGCGGACAGCTCGTCGGCGGCGCTCGCCACCGTCTGCACGTTGGTGGTCGCCTGTTCCGAGGCCGCGGCGACGGCGGTGGACTGGCGCGAGGTCTCCTCGGCCATGGCCGACATGCTCTCGGCGCTGGCCTGCAGTTCGGCGGCGGCGGCGGAGACGGCCTCGACCACGGTGTTCACCGTGCGCTCGAAGCTGTCGGCCATCTCGTTCATGGCGCGCTTGCGCTCGGCCGCGGAGCGCAGTTCGGCGGCCTTGGCCTCCGCCTCCATCTCCTTGTTGCGGACCATGTTCTGCTGGAACACCAGGGTGGCATGGGCGATGTCGCCGATTTCGTCCTTGCGGTCGGCGCCGGGCACGGTGACGGACAGATTGCCGCCGGCCAGTTCGCGCAGCACGGCGACGATGCGGGTGATCGGGCCGACGATGCCGAAGCGCGACACCAGCATGCCGCCGATGAAGCCGGCGACGACGCCCACCGCCGCCACCACCACCATGACGGTGGAGAAGAACGACGAGTCGGCGCGCGAGGCGGTGTTCAGGCTCTCGCCCTTCGCCGTGGTGTATTCGATGTACTCCGTCACCTGATCGCGCAGGGCACGGGCTGCGACCCGGCTGGCCTCCACCGACGCCAGCACCTCGCGCTGGGCCTCGGAGATCTCGACCGCGGCGGCGACCTTGCCGGCGACGGCCAGGGTGTCGTCGAGTTCACCGCGGTAGGCGGTGAGGCGCTGCTCCACGGCGGCGAGGAGCTGCTTCTGGCGGTCGTCGGCGGTCGCTTCCAGGCCGTCGAGGCGCGACGTGAACTCGGCCATGAGCTTGTCGGCGTCGGCCCGGGCGGCGGCGGCGGTATCCGGATCGGCCGCCACGCCGTATTCCACACGGTTGAGTTCGATGACGTTGCGGCCGAGGCGGGCGCTGTCGCGCATCTCGACGCCGGCGACGAAAAGCTCCTCGGCATTGGCGGCGACCCGCGAAATGCCGGTGGAGCCGGTGACGGCGATGGCGACCGCCACGAGAGACAGCAGGCCGATGACGAGCAGCATCTTCGTGCTGATCTTCAGGCGGGCGAACAGGGACATGACGAGCACTCCGATGTACAGCCGCATCGTCCTTCGGCGGTGACGGCGGGAGGTGGTGCACCGCAACCCGGGTGCACAGTGACCCCGGGCAAGACGGCATGACCGGCCCGGCGCGCGTGGAGCCCAGCAAGGCGCATGCCGCACATCCTATGCGGGATAGGGACGTCCGCGGCCCGCACTCAGAAGGCGACATTGTCGCTTGGATTCGGCGTAGGGGGCCAGCATTTTCGCGCGTCCGCAAGGGTTCCGCCACCCGCCAGAAGGATCCACACGCACCTGATCGGATAGCGAACCGCAGTCGAGCCGTCGCATTTCGCGGAACAGTCTCTCATTCCGCGCTTGAGATAAAGTTAAACTACTTTGGCATTATGCCGCCCCCTCCAGTGCCGCCTAAAGGACGAGCCCGCGCTCGGCGCGGGCTCGGACGGCATCGGAGGAAGGAGCAGTCGCGCCGGCGGCGTCAGCTGCGGCTGGGCGGCGGCCGGTCGAGATCGCCGTCGGCAGGCTCCTCGCCGTCGGCGGCCGCAGGCGCCGGGCCGTCGGCGGCCTCGGCGGCCTCCTCCGCTTCGGCGAGGCGGCTCTTGGCCTTCAGGCGATGGTAGCTGCGCCAGGCCAGCGGGATGGTGGCGAGGTAGACCAGCCCGATGACCGACAGGGTCGTCCACGGGTTGGTGACCAGGAAGGCCGCCAGCAGGCCGACCACGATCATGATGGGCAGCGCCGCCTTGCGCGGCACGTGCACGCGCTTGAAGGAATAGGTCGGCATGCGGCTGACCATGAGCAGCCCGACGCCGACCATGAACACCGCCACCACCGCCGGCTCGCCGAAGAAACTGTCGCCCAGCTGGAAGCTCAGCATCATGGGCAGCAGGCCGAGGAAGGCCGCCGCCGGGGCCGGCACGCCGACGAAGTAGTTGCGCGACCACGCCGGCGGCTCGGGATCGCCGAGCATGGTGTTGAAGCGCGCCAGGCGCAAAGCGGAGCAGGTGGCGAACAGCAGTACCAGCGCCCAGCCGGCGCCGCCGGCGTCGTTCATGGTCCACAGGTAGAGCAGCATGGCCGGCGCCACGCCGAAGGACAGGAAGTCCGACAGGCTGTCCAGTTCCGCTCCGAACTTGGTCGTGCCGCGCAGCATGCGGGCGATGCGCCCGTCCATGCCGTCCAGGATGCCCGCCAGGATGATCGCCACCACCGCCCGCTCGAACTCGCCGCGCAGGCCGTAGCGGATGGAGGTGAGCCCGGCGGCCAGCGCCAGCAGGGTCACCATGTTGGGGATCATCTTGTTGATCGGCAGGGCCCGCAGGCGCGGACGGCGGTTCGGAGCGATCATGGGTTCAGCGGGCCTCCCCTTCGCGGCGTTTCTCGTCGGACAGGGCGTCGGCGATCACCGTCTCGCCGGAGATGCACGACTGGCCGAGGGTGACCAGCGGCTCGACGCCCGGCGGCAGGTAGATGTCGAGGCGGCTGCCGAAGCGGATCAGGCCGTAGCGTTCGCCGGTGCGGAAGGTCTGGCCTTCGCGGGCGTCGCAACGGATGCGGCGGGCCACCAGGCCGGCGATCTGCACGAAGGCGATGTCGCGGCCGTCGGCCATCTCCAGGCGCACCAGGTTGCGTTCGTTGTGCTCGCTCGCCTTGTCGAGGCTGGCGTTCACGAACTTGCCGGGGACGTAGACGATCTTCTTGATCTCGCCGCCGGCCGGCACGCGGTTCACGTGGCAGTCGAAGACGCTCATGAACACCGACACGCGCCAGCGCGGCTCGTCGCCCATGTCCAGCTGGCGCGGCGGCGGCACGTGGGTGATCAGGCTGACGATGCCGCTGGCCGGCGTGATGATCAGGCCGGAGCGGATCGGCGTCGAGCGGTCGGGGTCGCGGAAGAAGTAGAAGCACCAGACGGTCAGCGCCGCACCCACGAAGCCCAGCGGCTCCCACGCCCACCACAGGAGCAGGCCGATGACGGCGAAGATCGCGACGAACTTCGGCCCTTCGGGATGCAGCGGCGGCAGCAGGTAACGACGCCAGGATACGTTGAACTCGGTGGTCACGGGCAGGGGGCTCCAGCTTCGAGGGAAAACAACGGGGCGCGGACGGCGGCCGTTGCGACCTTACCCCGCGCCGCAAGCGGGGTTAAGGCGCTTTTTTCAACGGCATGGCGAAGGCGGCGCGGCCGGTGCTAGAGTGGTGGCCCGACGCCGTTCCACAAGAGTAGCCGCGCCGCATCATGACCAAGGTGAGAATCGACGAAGCCGGCCTGCCCATGCGCCTGCGCCACGTGAAGGTGACGGCGGACGGCACGCTGCTGGCCCAGCAGGACCGCGCCACCCAGCACTTCCGCTTCCGCTGGCGCGACGTCGAGTTCGTCGCCCGCTACCGCCACGACACCGAGGGCGCGCGCGTGCGCATCGCCGCCGACCTGGGCCCCCTGCCCTACGCCGCCGAGCAGCCGCAGGCCTTCGCTGACCTCAAGGCCATCGTCGACGCCATGCGCGAGGACATCGGGCCGCTGGTCCACGTCACCCGCGACCGCCGCATCGTGGTCGGCGGGCGCGAGTTGCTCGATCCGCCCATGACCGCCGACCGCCTGATGGCGACGCTGGCCACATTCCTGCTGAAGGTGGATCCGTACCTGCCGCTGCTGAAGCAGTACCGCGCCGCCGGCTGAGGGGGCGGGGGCTTGGCGGCGGCCGCCGCGGGGCTACATAGGGGGAAGACCGTCCGCCGCGGCCCGTCGCCGCCCGCCGAAGGAGCGCCCATGCGTCCGTCCCCTGCCGGTCCCGCCCGCGCCGCCCTCGCTTCCCTGTGCGCCGCCGCCGTGCTGGCCGCCGCCGGCCCGGCCCATGCCGCCGCCGACACCGTGCTCACCTACCAGTTCCGCCTGGGCGGCTTCGACGTCGCCCGCGCCGACCTCGCCGTCGACCTGCCGGAAGCGGCCGGCGGGGCCTACAGCATGACCTCGGATCTGGTGGCCGACGGGCTGCTCGGCACCTTCACCAGCTTCACCAGCCGCTCCGCCGCCGCCGGCACCCTGGGGGAGGCCGACGGCCGCGCCGAGCCGCACAGCTTCCGCAGCGACAGCACCTGGCGTGGCGAGCAGCGCACCGCCGTCCTGTCGTGGCAGACGCCGCCCCTGCCCGAGGCGCGCGTCGAGCCGCCGCCCGATCCCGACGAGCGCGAGCCGGTGCCGCCGCACCTGACCGAAGGCAGCGTCGACCCGCTGTCGGCGCTGCTCACCCTCATCGCCGCCGCTACGGGCGACGCCGCGTCCGGCGCTACGGGCGACGCCGCGTCCGGCGCTACGGGCGACGCCGCGTCCGGCGTGGCGGGCGAGCCGGTGACCGTCTACGACGGCCGCCGCCTCTATCGCCTGACGGTGGCGGGCTTCGCCCCGGCGGCGGTGAGCGCGGGTGGCTTCGCCGGTGAGGGCTGGCGGGCCGACGTGCGCTACGAGACGCTGGCCGGCACCTCGCGCCGCTGGAACAGCCGCAAGGAGGTGACCGCCGATGTGCTGCTGGCGCCGGGCGAGACCTTCGGCCTCGACGTGCCGGTGCCGGTGCGCATCATCGTGCCGGTGAAGACGCTCGGCGCGCTGGTGGTGGAACTGGCGGGGGCGCGGCCCGGCGACGCCTGAGCGCCGCCTGCGTCGGCCCGCAGGCTCAGCCGTTGCCGTTGCCGTCGCCGCCCGGCAGCAGGATCACTTGGCCGGGGTAGATGAGGTTCGGGTCGCGGATCTGGTCGCGGTTGGCTTCGTAGATCAGCGTGTAGTCGGCGCCGCTGCCGAGCGTGCGGCGGGCGATGCGCCACAGGCTGTTGCCGGGCTGCACCACGACGGCGCGCTCGCCGTCGGGCACGTCCACGCTTTCCGGACGGAGGAACGGGATCTCGGCGCGCGAGGCGACCTCGCCGTTGCCGCCGATGGCATCGGCGCGCAGGGCGTGCTCGCCCGGCACGACCGGCGTGGTGGGGGTGATGGACCAGCGGCCGTCGTCGCCGGCGACGGTGCGGCCGGCGAAGGTGTTGTCGACGTAGCCCTGCACCACCGTTCCGGGGGCGGCGCGGCCGCCGAAGCTCAGGTTGCCCTCGGCGTCGTAGTCGACCACGTCGATGACCGTCGGGCCGGCGGCGGGGTCCTCGGGCTCGCGCATGTCGGCGAGCAGCGGTGCGGGGGCCTGCAGCACGCGGCTCGGCCCGCCCGGCGTCGTCTGCACCGCCAGCGGCGGGCGGTCGGCGCCGGCGCCCGGCTCGGGCACCATGAGCACGACGGAGCCCTCGGCGACGGCGGTGGTGGCGCCATCGGGGCCGATGCTGCGCAGGCCCAGCTCGCGCGTGCCGGCCGGCAGCGGCTTGTCGGGCAGGAAGACCCATTCGCCGCGGGCGTCGGCCTTGACGCGGCCCAGTTCCTCGTCGCCGTCGGTGATGACCACCTCGGACTCCGGGGCGGCGCGCCCGGCCATGACGGCATTGCCCTGGCGGTCGATGCGCACGACGTCGAACGACGGCTGCCCGGCCTCGGCGGGCGCCGCCGGCGTGACGGCGGGGGCCGTCGTCGGCGACGGTGTCGTCGAAGTCGGGGCGGGAACGGCGGTCTGGGCGGCGGGCGCCTCGGTGGCGGCGACGGGCGCCGGCGCGGTGTCCTCGTCCTCCTCCAATCCCACCGTGAAGGTGAGGATGAGGGCGACGATGACGACCACGGCCCCGGCGAGGGCGACGATGAGCGGGCGGTTCAAGAAAGCCTCACGATGCGCATGCGGGCCGTCGACGACCGGTGTCGGTCCGTCGCGGCCCCGGCATCAAGGGTAGTACGTCCGGTTATGCGGCGCAACGGCCTCAGCCGGAAGAGACTCTCGCCGCGACCTGGGCGAGGAAGCCGGCCAGCGCCGCCGGCACCGCCGCAACCGCCGCGAGCCACAACGGCCGGGCCAGCGTCGCGAGGCGGGCACCGCCGGCCGGCAGACGCGCCGCCGTCGGCTCGGCCAGGAACACCAGCGCCAGCACTGCCAATGGGCCGGCCGCGCCGGGCTCCGCCGCCACCAGGGCCGCAGCCAGCGCCGTGAAGGTGCCGCCGCCGGCCAGCGCCGGCACCCAGCCGGGTTGCGCCGCCGCCGCCGGTCCCCATACCAGTACGCCGAGGCTCGCCGCCGCCAGCGCCAGCGCCGCCGCCGTCACGCCCGCGACGCCGAAGGCCGCCGCCGCCCCCGCCAGCCCGAGCGCCGCCATGGCCAGCAGCAGCAGCGCCGCCGGCGCCGTCGTGGCGGCCCGCGCCGGCACCGCCACCGACAGCCCCCACAGCGCCGCCACGGCCAGCAGCGGCAGCCCTTGCGCCGCCACCGCCGCCAGGTCGCCCGGCATGCCGGCCAGCGCCCACAGGCAGGCGGCCGAGAACACCGCCGCCACGGCCCAGGCCGCCGCCCGGCGCCCGATCCAGCCGTCGGCGGCGGCCCCCAGCAGCAGGCCGCCGAGGGTCACGTGCGGCGCCAGATGGATGGGCTCGGCCACCATCGGCGACAGGCCGCGCGCCCACAGCCACCAGCCGAGGAAGCCGACGGCGAGCCCCGCCCCGGTGAGACGGCCGCCGCGCTCCGGCCCCGCCGACAGGCGCAGCACGCCGGCCACGGCGACGGCCACCAGGAAGGGCAGCGCGAGGGACAGCACCAGGTCCACCATGCGGCGGCAAAGCCTCTCTTCACGAAGGGGTGAGTGGACGCGCCGGTCCAGCATTGCGTATGGTCCCGGCGGAGCCCGTACCCAACACCAAGATGCCGCCGGGTTCAACCGGTTCCGCCGGGCTCCGCCGGAGGGATGTCCAGATCCGCCGCAACAGCCGTGAGACGACCGCCATGACCATGCAAGCCTCCCTTCCGCCCGACCACGCGGCGCGCCGGCAGTTCGGCAGCCTGAAGCCGGTGCGCGTGTGGGACCTGCCGACACGCCTGTTCCACTGGACGCTCGTGCTGCTCATCGCCGGCCTGTGGTGGACCGGCGAGAACACCGCCATCCCCCTCGGCCCGCTGGGCGGCGCGACGATTCTCGGCTGGACCGTGCCGACCGGGCAGATGGCGCAGCACATGCTGATGGGCTACGGCGTGCTGGCCCTGGTGATCTGGCGGGTGCTCTACGGGCTGTTCGGCTCCACCACCGCCCGGTTCGGCGACTTCGTGAAGGGGCCGGCGGCCGTCGTCCGCTACCTGCGCACGGCATTCGGCGGCGGCAAGGAGACGGCGGCCTACGTCCTCGGCCACAACCCGGCGGGCGGCTGGATGATCCTGGCGCTGCTGCTGGTGCTGGCGGCGCAGGCGGGCACCGGCCTGTTCGCCAACGACGACATCTTCACCGAAGGCCCGCTCTACAGCCTGGTGAGCAAGGAGACCAGCGACGCCCTCACCGGCTGGCACAAGGGCATCCTGTTCCCCGCCCTGCTGACGCTCATCGGCCTGCACGTCGCCGCCGCCCTGTTCTACCTGGCGGTCAAGGGCGAGAACCTGATCCGCGCCATGGTCACCGGCCGCAAGCCGGCCCCCGCCGGTGCCGCCGAAGGCCTGCGCTTCGCCTCGCCGGTGGTGGCGCTGGGCGCCGTCCTGGTCGCCGTCGGAGCCGTGTGGGCGGTGGTGACGCAGGTCTGACCTCCGGCACATCGTTTCCATTCAGGACACGAACAGGTTCCATTTCGATAGATTGTTCACGGTCATTCCGACCGGCATAGTCGGGTTCATGAACGGCGGCGCGCATCGCCCGCCAGAACCCGACGACCCGGAGGTTTCCGCCATGACCGATACCCGCTTCGCCCCCTACGCCGCCCTGCTGCTCCGCCTGACGCTGGGCGTCGCCGTGCTGGCCCACGGCCTGATGAAGGTCTTCGTCTTCACGCCGGCCGGCACCGTCGGCTTCTTCGAGAGCATCGGCCTGCCCGGCCCGCTCGCCTATCTGGTGATCTTCGCCGAGGTCGCCGGCGGCCTCGCCCTCATCCTCGGCCTGTGGACCCGCCTCGTGGCGCTGCTGCTGGTGCCGGTGCTGCTCGGCGCCCTGTGGGCCCATGCCGGCAACGGCTGGGTGTTCAGCGCCCCCGGCGGCGGCTGGGAATTCCCCGCCTTCTGGACCGTGACCCTGCTGGTGCAGGCGATGCTCGGCGACGGCGCCTATGCCGTCAAGGTGCCCTTCCGCCTGCTCGACGGCGGTGCCGCGCCGGAAGCCGCCCGCTCCTGATCCCGCGTCCCCGCCAGTAACGGCCGACAGGGCCGGAGGCACCCGCCTCCGGCCCTTGGCGCGTGCGGCCTCAGGCGTGGCGGCGCTGCAGCAGGGCGCGCAGGATGAACCAGTAGGACCAGACCTTCAGGATGTGGCCGACGGCATTCAGGGGCCCGTCCACGACGACGTAGAGGGTGAACAGGACCTCGGCGGCGATGGTCAGCCCCACGGAGGCCACGAGCGGACCGTAGAGTTCCTCCCCTAGCCGGCGGCGGTGACGCCGCAAGAGCAGGAGGGTGACCGCCAGCACGGTGATGATGACGTACTCGGCCCCGACCTTGAAGGCGGTGAGGCCGCTGCCGGCGACATAGGCGTCGGGCATCACCTGCTGCTCGACGGCGGCATAGCCGGCCAGAGCGAGGGCGCCGAAAGCCGCGAAGGGCATCGCCCGCCCCGCCGGCCGCTTCGCCGCCACCGCCAGCGGCAGGGTCAACAGCAGCAGGGCCTCGATCAGCCGCCCCATCACCCACAACTGCGCCCCGGCGTTGGCGCCGCCGTGCGGGTGCAGGTTCATGCCCTCGAAGAACAGGACGTGCAGCAGATCCAGCAAGGCCACCCACAGGTAGCCGGCGCCGAGGTGCACCGCCGCCGGCTCCACGTCGACCCGCGCCAGCGGCATGGTGACGAAGAACAGCGAGGCGCCGACGCAGACGGCGAACAGTTCCGCCACCGTGTGGAAGGCCAGGAAGTCGACGGAATACACCACCGCCAGCACGGCCGCCGCCGCCGCGGGCAGGACGGCGCCGCGGGCGATGGTGACGGTGGGCCGCAGGATGGTCTCGCGCGACATCGGAGGCTCCCGGTTGGCTCCCCCCGTCTTACCACGGGGCCGCCGGCCGGCACCACCCGCGCCCCGTCGGCGGCGCAGGAAAAAGGGCCGGGAACACGTGTTCCCGGCCCCCTTTCGGACTGCTCGGACCGACGGCTTACTTCGTGCGGAAGTTGTCGTGGCAGGTCTTGCAGGTCTCGCCGACGGCCTGCACGGCCTGGCCGATGGCGGCCTTGTCGCCGCCCTGCACGGCGGCCACCAGGGCGTCGCTGCGCTCGGCCATCATGGTCAGGCCGCCTTCGAACTTCTCCCAGTTCTGCCAGATGTCGGCCTTGGCGGTGGTCTTGACGTCGCTGCCCGAGGTGTCGGTCTTGAAGGCGGCCGGCGACAGCTTGGCGGCGGCGGCGAGGCCGAGGGCGTTGGCTTCCAGCTGCTCGGCATAGGGCACCTCGCCCTTCAGCACGGCGACCGTGTTCTGCATGTAGGCGCCGACGGCCTTCATGTTGTTCTGGCGGTACTTCACGGCGGCCTCGTTGGCCGAGGCGGCGACCGGGGCGACGGCGGTGGCGGCGAACACGGCGGCGGCGGCGGCCAGGGCGGCGAACTTCATGATCGAACTCCTCTCGAAGATTTTTGATTCGTATGTTTCGGATGAAAAAGTGGTGGGGCAACTATCCCAATTCGCTGCAGCGCATCAAGCCACATTTCCGTGAGCGTGGTCTGTGACTCGGTCACACAGGCGCCCCGTCGCGGTCGCCGCCGGGCGGGGATGCCGTGGCGAAAAAGCCTTGCTCCTGACGGCGCAGCCGGCGGACCCCCTGGCGTCGGCGGTCGTTGAACCTCATACAGGAAGGGATGGGGCCGCCGTCGATGCGTCGACCGGCCCCCTTTTCGCCCCCGCGGCGGTGCGCCGGCGCCGGGGCCGCACGACCAAAAAGAACTGACGAAGGACGCTCCGCCATGACCCGACACCTGACCTCGCTGTGCCTGTTCTGCGGCTCCTCGGTCGGGGACGACCCGCTCTACGCCGAAGCGGCCGACGCACTCGGACGCGAGATGGCGGCGGCGGGGGTGCAGCTGGTCTACGGCGGCGGCCACGTCGGCCTCATGGGCACGGCGGCGGAAGCGGTGATGGGCGGCGGCGGCCGCGTCGTCGGCTTCATCCCCGAGCACCTGACGCGGCTCGAGGCCGCCTTCCAGGGCGCCACCGAGCTGCACGTGGTCGAGAACATGCACGTGCGCAAGCACGCCATGTTCCAGCGCTCCGATGCCTTCGTGGTGTTCCCCGGCGGCTTCGGCACCCTGGACGAGACCTTCGAGATCCTGACGTGGCGCCAGCTCGGCATCCACAACAAGCCGGTGATCCTGGCCGACATCGGCGGCTACTGGCAGCCGCTGCTGGCGCTGGTCGACCACATGATCGAGCACCGCTTCGCCCGCCCCGCCAACCGCGACCTGTTCACCGTGGTGGAACGGGTCGAACGGATTCTCCCGACCATCGAGGAGGAGCTGGGCCGCGCCGGGGTGGGCACGGTGGCGGCCGATGCCGACGAACGCCTGTAAAAGCGCCGGTTTGCCGCCCCACCCATACCGCCCGAACGGGCGGGTCTTGCTTGCCGGCGCGCCGACGTCTATGGTGCCGCCGTCCGCGGCGCACGCATCCGGTAGTGGTCCATCCATAGACATGGGGCGCACCCCATCGGACACCCGAGTTCGTCACCCATCGGGAGAACCGCCCAAATGAGCAAGATCAAGGTCAAGAATCCGATTGTCGAGCTGGACGGCGACGAGATGACCCGGATCATCTGGTCCTTCATCAAGGAAAAGCTGATCCTGCCGTACCTCGACGTCGACCTGAAGTACTACGATCTGTCGGTCGAGCACCGTGACGCCACGGACGACCAGGTGACCGTCGATGCCGCCAACGCGATCAAGGAACACCGCGTCGGCGTGAAGTGCGCCACCATCACCCCCGACGAGCAGCGCGTCGAGGAATTCAAGCTGAAGAAGATGTGGAAGTCGCCGAACGGCACGATCCGCAACATCCTCGACGGCACCGTCTTCCGCGAGCCGATCATCTGCAAGAACGTGCCGCGCTACGTGCCGGGCTGGACCCAGCCGATCGTCATCGGCCGTCACGCCTTCGGCGACCAGTACCGCGCCACCGACTTCAAGGTGCCGGGCAAGGGCACGCTGACCATGAAGTTCACGCCGGCCGACGGCGGCGAACCGGTCGAGTACGAGGTGTTCAAGTTCCCCGAGGCGGGCGTCGCCATGGGCATGTACAACCTCGACGAGTCGGTGAAGGGCTTCGCGCGGGCCTGCTTCAACTACGGCCTCGACCGCGGCTGGCCGGTGTACCTGTCCACCAAGAACACGATCCTGAAGGCCTATGACGGCCGCTTCAAGGACCTGTTCCAGGAGGTCTTCGACGCCGAGTTCGCCGACGCCTTCAAGGCCAAGGGCATCACCTACGAACACCGTCTGATCGACGACATGGTCGCCTGCGCCATGAAGTGGTCCGGCGGCTTCGTGTGGGCCTGCAAGAACTACGACGGCGACGTGCAGTCCGACACCGTGGCCCAGGGCTTCGGCTCGCTCGGCCTGATGACGTCGGTGCTGATGACGCCCGACGGCAAGACCGTCGAGGCCGAAGCGGCCCACGGCACCGTCACCCGTCACTACCGCCTGCACCAGCAGGGCAAGGAGACGTCGACCAACCCGATCGCGTCGATCTTCGCCTGGACCCGCGGCCTGAAGTTCCGCGGCAAGTTCGACGACACCCCCGAGGTGGTCGACTTCGCCGAAAAGCTGGAGCAGGTCTGCGTCGAGGCGGTGGAAGCCGGCTACATGACCAAGGACCTGGCCATCCTCATCGGCCCGGACCAGCCGTGGATGACCACCACCCAGTTCCTCGAGAAGCTGGACGAGAACCTGCGCAAGAAGATGGGCCTCTGATCCCACCTTCCGCCGCAAGGTCCCGGACGAACCCGCCGGAGCACACGCTCCGGCGGGTTTTTCTTTGGGGCGGCGGCCAGACCGGACGACGTACCAGTATCGGAACCGGCCGGCACCGGGAGGGTAAGGCGACACCAAAGAGCGGTAAAAAAGGAACCCGCTTGGCCTCTTCGCTCGTTCTGTGGTCTAAAGAAGTAGGACCACCGGCCAAGGCGCCGACCTGCGGCCGACCTTTCTCCCATGACGAACCTTCCCTTCGATCTCCCGACACTCATCGGCGCCATGTGCATGGTGAGCTTCTCCGCCGGCGCCGCCCTGCTGCTCGCCAGCCACCTGCACCTGCCGGTGAAGGGACTGCGCTACTGGGGCGCCGGCTATCTGGTCACCGGGCTCGGGCTCGCGCTGACGCTGCTGCGCGGCGTCATCGACCCCGCCGTCGCCATCGTCGGCGGCAATACGCTGGTGGCCGCCGGATACCTGCTGGTGTGGCTGGGTGCCCGCCGGCTGGCGGAGCGGCCGGTGCGCCTCTGGATGGCGCCGCCGCCGCTGATCGTTGCGGCGGTCGGCATGCTGGCCTTCCTCGGCGACGGCGGCACGGCCATGCGCGTCGCCGTCATGTCGCTGCTGACGGTGGTGCTGACGCTGCTGTCGGCGTGGGAATTCGCCCGGCTGGCGCGGCGCCGCTCGCTGGTCGGGACCTTGCTGGCGGGCCTGTTCGCGGCGCACGCGCTGTTCTACGCCGCGCGGGCGGGCATCGCGCTCGGGGCGGCGTGGGAGCCGGCGGTCTATCCGCTCGGGTTCCTCGGCGTTCCCACCTTCATCGAAGGCTTCGTGTGGATGATCGTGACGGGCTTCGGCCTGATCGTGCTCACCAGCGAGGTCCTGCAGGCGGAACTGACCCGTCAGGCGACCCGCGACCCGCTGACCGACCTGTTCAACCGCCGCGCCTTCACCGAGGCCGCCGAACGCGAAATGGTGCGCGCCCGCCGCCACGGCCGCATGCCGGCCTTCCTGTTGCTCGACCTCGACCACTTCAAGCGGTTGAACGACACCCACGGCCACGACGCCGGCGACCGCCTGCTGCGCGCCTTCGCCCTGACCGCCGCCACCGACCTGCGGCGCTGCGACGTGCTGGCGCGCGTCGGCGGCGAGGAATTCGTGCTGATGCTGCCGGAGACCGACGACGCCGGCGCCGTGCGCGCGGCCGAACGCATCCGCCTGGGCACCGAACTGCTGGCGGTGGCGACCGCCGCGGGCGACGTGGCGGCGACGGTGAGCGTCGGGGTCGCCGTCGCCGACGCGGCCCGCGACGATGCGCTGGACGAGGTCCTGCGGCGGGCCGACCGGGCCCTCTACGCCGCCAAGGCGGCCGGCCGCAACCGCATCGTGGTGGCGCCGGGGCCGACTCCGTGACCGGACGGCCTCAGAACTGGTTCACGCGGTCGGTATAGACGGAATAGGGCCGCCCCTGCTCGCCGGTGCCGGCATAGCGCACGCGGCGGGCGCGCGCATAGGCCTGATCCAGGCGGTGCTGGCGGGCGTGGCGGCGGCTTTCCTGTGCGGCGGCGAGCAGCATGGCGACGAGCAGCGCCAGCGCGACGGCGCCGGCGGCGACCATCCAGGGTTCGAACATGGGTCGGAGTCCGCTTGCAGTCGGTCCTGACGGCCGCCCCGTCGTCCCCCGCAGCGGCCGGACGCAGACTAACAAGCCGGCAGCCGCCTGTTCAACCCGTGGCGGTACGGAAAAACGAAGAACCGGGCCGCTTGTGCCCAGCGACCCGGTCCCCGCTGCTCTTGGACGTCCGTCGACGGTCGAACCTCAGGCGCAGCGGCGCACGGGCTCTGGCATGGCCAAGCGGCCCCGCAGGCCCGCCCGCGCGGTCTCGACATGCGCCCAGACCATGTCGGGCGTCAGGCGGTCGCGGCGCATGACGAGATGAACGAGCTCGTCGTCCATCAGTTCGTCCAGCGGCGGTTCGATGCCGGCCTTGCGATAACGCCCATTCACGGTTCTGTCTCCCCGGACTTGGTGTTCGGCCCCTCGGCGCGATTGGCGACACCATAGCGCGCCTCGGGGACCCTTTTATGACGCATCGATTTTTTGTTCGTGACGCCCGGCCCGTCGGTGCCTCCCTCGGACCGCCGGCGGAGCGGCCGGGCGCTGCATCGCGGCGCGTCCTCATCCACGATGCGGGTATTGAAACACGCGACGGCGAAAACGGTTCCAGCACTCTTGAAAAAAGTAGGAGAGAAAAAGCCTCCGCCGCACATACTAGCGGTTGCTGTTGCGGGCTTCCTGGACGCGGCGGGTCTCGTCCGGCCAGCGCGACTTGATGAAGGCCAGCACGGCCCAGATCTCGCGGTCCGACAGGACGTCCTCGAAGGCCGGCATGTTGGACCGGTAGCCGGGCGGCGCGAACCGCTCGACACCGTACTTGGTGATGTCGAACAGTTGCTGGTCGGGGTGGTGCCAGGTATGGCCGGTCTCGTCGTGGGGCGGGGCCGGCAGGGTGCCGTCGGGGTTGCGGGTGCGCCAGTCGGGCTCGCCGGCCAGCGTCGGGCCGTGGCAGGAGGCGCACTGGGCGGCATAGACCTGGCGCCCGAGCGCCACCATCTCGGCGTCGCCCGCATCGGCCCGCAGGGGGCTGCCGGTGCCGCCCCAGCTCCACCACGCCCACAGGCCGACGACACCGAGGGCCGCCAGCAGCAGACCGATCAGCACGACCTGCATGAGGCGCGAAGGGGCATAGGCCATGGCGGTGTCCTCTGTCTGCCGTCGACGGAACTCTCATCCATGGAGGTTCCAGCGGCGGGAAAGTCAACCCTGCAGGCGCAGCCGGCGATAGAGCGGCGTCAGCACGGCCGGCAGGATGTAGATGGGGAACTGGCCGAGGGCGAAGTAGAGCGGCACGTCGGGATGCACCTCCGCCGGCAGCACGGCGAGCAGCAGCGCCATGTTGCAGTTGCCGCCGACCAGCCCGACGGTCAGTGCGGCGCGCCGGCCGGTCCACCAGAACAGCGCCGCGCCGGCGGCCTGCAGGCCCAGGTTGGCGGCGAAGCTGCCGAGGATGATGAGCAGGGTGCGGGCCGGGTCGGCGATCAGCTCCGCCGTCACGCCGTCCATGATGGCGATGGCGAACAGCACCAGGAACAGCACCGAGGCGGCGTCGATCCCCCTGCCCCAGGCCACCAGCCGCGCCCGCCCGATCAGGCGCCGCAGCACCAGCGCCGCCGCCACGCTGCCCGCCACCAGCCCGGCGAGGCGGGCCGTCAGCTCCCATGTCGGGATGGCGAGCGGCAGGTGGGCCAGCAGGTCGGCGGCCCAGGGCGCCGTGAAGGGCATGGTCAGCGTCGCCGCCACCACCACCACCAGCGCCAGCGAGGCGTCGAGCCCGAGCAGCACGGCCAGCGCCGGCGACGACATGATGGGCGCCGAGGCCGCCATGAGAATCAGCGCCGCCCGCAAGCCGTCGGACAGGCCGAGCGGCGCCACAACGGCCGCCATCACCACCGGCGCCCCCACCAGCACCCAGGCGAGCGCGAGGCCCATGCGCGCCGGGCGGCGGGCGTAGTCCAGCACCGCCGCCCAATCCATGCGCAGCATGGACAGCACCAGCAGCACGGCGACGGCGGGCGGCAGCAGCGGCCGCAGGGTCGTCGCCAGTTCCGGCAGGGCGAGGCCGGCGAAGACGCTGCCGGCCAGCCACCACCGGCTGTGCGCCACCAGGATGTGGGCGACGCGCTCCATCAGCCCATCATGGCGTCGGGCAGATAGGTGGCGATGCCCGGGAAGGCGGTGACCAGAATGACCGCCAGCACCAGCAGCAGGAAGAACGGCAGCGCGGCACGGGCGACATAGAGGATGTTCTTGCCCGTCAACCCCTGCAGCACGAACAGGTTGAAGCCGACCGGCGGGGTGATCTGGCTCATTTCCACCACCAGCACCAGGTAGACGCCGAACCAGATGCGGTCGATGCCGGCCTGTTCCACCATGGGCATGATGACGGCGGTGGTCAGCACAACCACCGAGATGCCGTCGAGGAAGCAGCCGAGCACCACGAAGAACACCGTCAGCGCCGCCAGCAGCTCGTACTTGCTCAGGCCGAAGGCGCCGATCCAGGTCGCCAGCTTGGCCGGAATGCCGGTGAAGCCCATGGCGACGGTCAGGAAGGCGGCGCCGGCCAGGATGAAGGCGATCATGCAGCTGGTGCGCGTCGCGCCCATGAGGCCGTCGACGAAGCTCTGCCACGTCAGCGAGCCCGACACCCAGGCGATGAGCAGCGCCAGCGCCACGCCGACGGCGGCGGCGTCGGTCGGCGAGGCGATGCCGGCGTAGATGGAACCGATGACGCCGGCGATGAGCAGCACCACCGGCATCAGGCCGAGGGTGCGGCGCAGCTTGTCGCGCAGGGGCAGGCTCGGCTCGGCCGGCGGTACCTTGCTCTTGTTGACCAGCGCCCAGACCATGATGAAGCCCATGAACAGGCTCACCAGCAGCACGCCGGGCAGCACGCCGGCGATGAACAGCCGGGCGATGCTCTCCTCGATGGCGACGCCGTAGACGATGAGGATGATGGACGGCGGGATCAGCAGCCCGAGGGTGCCCGACCCGGCCAGCGTGCCGATGGTCATGAGCGGGTCGTAGCCGCGCTTCTGCAACTCGGGGATGGACATCTTGCCGATGGTGGCGGCGGTTGCCGCCGACGAGCCCGAGACGGCGGCGAAGATGCCGCAGCCGATGACGTTGACGTGCAGCAGGCGCCCCGGCAGGCGGCTCATCCACGGCGCCAGGCCGGCGAACATGTCTTCCGACAGGCGGGAGCGGAACAGGATCTCGCCCATCCAGATGAACAAGGGCAGCGCCGCCAGCGCCCAGGAATTGCTGGCGCCCCACACGGTGGTCGCCAGCACCTGCCCGACGGGAGCGGAGGTGAACAGCGCGAGGCCGAGCCAGCCGACGCCGAGCAGCGACAGCGCCACCCAGACGCCGGAGCCGAGGAAGGCGAACAGGGCGACGACGAGGAACAGGGTCAGGACGACTTCGTTCATGGTGGCGGCGCCCTTCAGCGATCGGCGGGGGTATCGTCGAAGGAGTCGGCGAGGTCCGCCTCCTTGGCGTCGAAGCTCGGCATGTCGCCGCGCAGGATGCGCACCACTTCGTCGGCGAAGGACACGGTGAGCACGATGAGGCCGAGCGTCATGCCCGACTGCGGGATCCACAGCGGCATGGCGACCATACCGAAGGAGACGTCGCCGAAGCTCCAGCTCTCCCACGTCAGGGAGGCGGCCCAGTAGGCGAAGTAGCCCGACGCGAGCAGCCCGAGGCCGCAGCACCACAGCTCGATGAAGCGGCGCAGGCGCGGCCGGGCGCCCTGGATCAGCAGCTCGACGCGGATGTGGCTGCCGGCCCGCAGGGTATAGGCGAGCGCGAGGAAGCTCGACGCCGCCAGGAACCAGCCGGTGAAGTCGGCATAGGACGGCACCACCAGGCCGAGCGGCTCGCCGGTGACCCACTGGTTGACCTTGCCGATGATGTTGGCGCCGACCTGGGCCAGCACGACCAGCGTGATCGCCACGAGGAACAGCGCCGCCAGCACGCCGCTCGCGAGGTAAAGGGTATCCAGCGCCTTGCGCATGGCCGGAACCGTCCTGTCCTGGAAAATGAAGGCGGAAAAGCAGGCTCCCGGCCGCGCCCAGTCAAGGGAGGAGTCGGCGCGGCCGGGGCCTCCACGCTGCCGTCAGTTGGCGGCGCGGTAGGTGTCGAGCACGGCCTTGCCGGACTCGCCGGCGGTCTTGGCCCATTCCTCGGTCATGGTCTTGCCGATGTCGGCGAAGCCCTGCTTCAGCGCGTCGGACGGCTGGGCGACGGTCATGCCGTTGTCGGCGAGGACCTTGGTCTTTTCCTCGGTCTCCTGCTTGCTCATCTCCAGGCCGCGGCTTTCGGCGGCGGCGGCGGCATCGATCACGGCCTGCTGGGTCTTCTCGTCCAGGCGGCGCCACGCCTTGTCGCTGACGACGATGATGTTGCGCGGCAGCCAGGCCTTGGTGTCGTAGTAGTGGCTGACGTAGTCCCAGGCCTTGGAGTTGGCGCCGGTCGAGGGCGAGGTGATCATGGCGTCGACGCGCCCCGTCGCGAAGGCCTGCGGCAGGTCGGGCACTTCCACCTGGGTCGGCACGGCGCCGGCCAGCGTCGCCACGCGCTCGGTGGCGGTGTTGTAGGCGCGGAACTTCATGCCCTTCAGGTCGTCCATCTTGTCGATGGGCTGCTTGGTATAGATGCCCTGCGGCGGCCACGGCACGGTGTAGAGCACCTTCAGGCCCTGCTTCTGCAGCGCTTCGTCGACCGCCGGCTTGGCGGCGTCCCACAGCTTCGCCGACGCGGCGTAGTCGGTGGCGAGGAAGGGCACGCTGTCGATGCCGAAGATGGGGTTCTCGTTCTGCGCCTGCGACATCAGGAACTCGCCGACCGGCACCACGCCCGAACGCACCGAGTTCTTGATTTCCGGGTGCTTGATGAGCGAGCCGGCGGGGTGGACCTTGATGACCAGTTCGCCGCCGGTCTTTTCCTTCACGTCCTCGGCGAACTTCTGGATGTTGAGGGTGTGGAAATTGTTGTCCGGATAGGGCGTCGGCATGTCCCAGGTGGTCTCGGCCAGCGCCGGACCGGCGGCGAGGCCGGTGGAGAGAACGGCCGCGGCCGCCAGCATGCGGGACCGGGTGGTGAAAGCGTTCATTGTTGTGTGCCTCCCGTTCGGCATTTGATGAAGGGTGTACAAACGATCACCCGCGCCTAATATCCGAGTCAATGTGCGGGTTTTGTTGCGCGGAAGAAGGAGTTCCGGTTCATGGCGTCGGCGCGCTTCGGCATCGACTACGAGGTCATCGTCAAGGGCAACAACCTGAAGCTCCGCGAAGGCTTCCTGGCGCTCGCCAACGTGACGCTGATCCGCACGCCCGACGGCCCGTGGCTGTTCGACTGCGGCCATTTCTCCAACCGCATCGGCGTGATCAAGGGCCTGCAGCGGGCGGGGCTGACGCCGGCCGACATCAAGGTGGTGTTCCTCAGCCACCTGCACTTCGACCACGCCAACAACATCGACCTGTTCCCGCAGGCCCGCGTCATCGTCAGCCGGCGGGAATTCGACTACGCCGCCGCGCCGCACCCCGAGGACATCCTGATCCCCTGGCTGATCCAGGACCAGCTGCGCAAGCACGACCTGCACTTCATCGAGGGCGACGGCGAGCTGGCGCCCGGCATCCGCCACATGGCCGCACCCGGCCACACGCCCGGCCTGCAGGTGCTGATCCTCGACACCGACTCGAAGGGGACCGTGGTGCTGGCGGGCGACGCCATCAAGTACGTGAAGGAGGTCATGGCCCGGCGCTGCGACATGGCGTTCGACACCGCCGAGAACGGCACGGCGTCCATCCGCCGTATCCTCGACATGGCGGACCGCATCGTGCCCGGCCACTTCCCCGAACTGCGCCGCGACGGCGACGCATGGCTGTGGGACGAGCCGGCGGAACTGCCGCTGCTCATCCGCTGACCATACGCTGCGCAACATCGCTGCGGGCATGACGGGGTTGGACCTCCCTCTCTTGCGTGACAGCTTCATAATGAGAAATCGTTGACAAAATGTCCACGTCTTATGACGATCCTGTCAACGTAGATTTTCATGCGAGCAGGAGCACCGTCCGGCCATGACCGCCTCCCCCACCTCCGCGTCGACCCCCGTGCACGTGCAGCAGGCCACCGGCCGGTGGCAGTTCTGGATCGACCGCGGCGGCACCTTCACCGACATCGTGGCGCGCAAGCCGGACGGCACCGTGGTCACCCACAAGGTGCTGTCGGAAAACCCCGAGCAGTACCGTGACGCGGCGCTGAAGGGCATCCGCGACCTGCTCGGCCTGCCCAAGGATGCCACCGTGCCGGCCGCCGACATCGAGGCGGTGAAGATGGGCACCACCGTCGCCACAAATGCGCTGCTGGAGCGCAAGGGCGACCGCACCCTGCTGGTCACCACCCGCGGCTTCGCCGACGCGCTGCGCATCGGCTACCAGGCGCGGCCGCGGCTGTTCGACCGCAACATCGTCAAGCCGGAAATGCTCTACGAGCAGGTGGCCGAGATCGACGAGCGCGTGCGCGCCGACGGCACCATCGAGACGCCGCTCGACCTGGAGCAGGCCGACGCCGCCTTGCGCGCCGCCTACGACTCGGGCATCCGCGCCTGCGCCATCGTGTTCATGCACGGCTACCGCTACACCAGCCATGAGAAGCAGGTGGCCGACCTCGCCCGCCGCATCGGCTTCACCCAGGTGTCGACCAGCCACGAGGCCAGCCCGCTCATGAAGCTGGTGGGCCGCGGCGATACCACGGTGGTCGACGCCTACCTGTCGCCCATCCTGCGCCGCTACGTCGACCAGGTGGCCGGCGACCTGGGCGACGTGCGGCTCATGTTCATGCAGTCCAACGGCGGCCTGACCGACGCCCGCCTGTTCCAGGGCAAGGACGCCATCCTGTCCGGCCCGGCCGGCGGCGTCGTCGGCATGGTGCGCACCGCCGCCATGGGCGGGTTCGAGAAGATCATCGGCTTCGACATGGGCGGCACCTCCACCGACGTGTCGCACTACGACGGCGTCTACGAGCGGTCGTTCGAGTCGGTGGTGGCGGGCGTGCGCATCCGCGCGCCCATGATGAGCATCCATACGGTCGCCGCCGGCGGCGGCTCCATCCTGTTCTTCGACGGCAGCCGCTTCCGCGTCGGCCCCGACAGCGCCGGCGCCAACCCCGGCCCGGCCTGCTACCGCCGCGGCGGGCCGCTCGCCGTCACCGACTGCAACGTCATGCTGGGCAAGATCCAGCCGGCCTTCTTCCCCAAGGTCTTCGGCCCGAACGCCGACCAGCCGCTGGACGCCGACGTGGTGCGCGAGAAGTTCACCGCGCTCGCCGCCGAGATCGAGGCGAAGCTCGGCGAACCGCGCACGCCGGAAGAGGTGGCGGAAGGCTTCCTGACCATCGCCGTCGAGAACATGGCCAACGCCATCAAGAAAATCTCGGTGCAGCGCGGCTATGACGTGTCGGAATACACGCTCGCCTGCTTCGGCGGCGCCGGCGGCCAGCACGCCTGCCTGGTCGCCGACACGCTCGGCATGAACTCGGTCTTCATCCACCCCTACGCCGGCGTGCTGTCGGCCTACGGCATGGGCCTCGCCGACCTGCGCGCCATGCGCGAGCGGTCGCTGGAGGTGAAGCTGTCGGACGCCGCCATGGCCGACATCGCCGCCGTCCACGAGGAACTGGGCGCCGACGCCCGCAAGGAGCTGCTCGGCCAGGGCGTCGAGGAGCGCCAGATCACCGTCGTCGCCCGCGTCCACCTGCGCTACGAGGGCACCGACACCGCCATCGTGGTGGAAGCCGCCGACAAGGCCGGCCTGATCGCCGCCTTCGAGGACAACCACCGCCAGCAGTTCGGCTTCGTCATCGAAGGCCGCGGCTTCATCGTCGAGGCCGTGTCGGTGGAGGCCATCGGCGCCACCGAACAGGCCGAAGACCCGGTCATCAGCCGCCCCGCCGACGCCGCCGAGGCGCCCGCCGCGGCCGATACGGTGCGCGTCTACTCGGGCGGCGCCTACCACGAGGCGCCGGTCTACCTGCGCGAGTCGCTGCACGTCGGCGACCGCGTCATGGGCCCCGCCGTCATCATCGAGGCGACGGCCACCACCGTGGTCGAGCCCGGCTGGGCGGCCGAGCTGAACACCCGCAACCACCTGGTGCTGACGCGCATCGCGCCGCGGCCGAAGCGCGTCTCCATCGGCACCGACGCCGACCCGGTGATGCTGGAGGTGTTCAACAACCTGTTCATGTCCATCGCCGAGCAGATGGGTGCGACGCTCGCCAACACCGCCTACAGCGTCAACATCAAGGAACGCCTGGACTTCTCCTGCGCCATCTTCGACGCCACGGGCAACCTGGTCGCCAACGCGCCGCACATGCCGGTGCACCTGGGCTCCATGGGCGAATCGGTGCGCACCGTCATCCGCGAGAACGGCCCCGAGCTGAAGCCGGGCGACGTCTACGTGCTGAACGCCCCCTACAACGGCGGCACCCACCTGCCCGACGTGACCGTCATCACCCCGGTGTTCGACGAGACCGGCAGCGAGATCCTGTTCTTCGTGGCGAGCCGCGGCCACCACGCCGACATCGGCGGCATCACGCCGGGCTCCATGCCGCCCGACAGCGCCACGGTGGACGAGGAAGGCGTGCTCATCGACAACCTGAAGCTGGTCGAAAACGGCCGCTTCCTGGAAGACGAGATCACCGCCGTCCTCAAGTCGGGCAAGTACCCGGCGCGCAACCCGCACCAGAACGTCGCCGACCTCCGCGCCCAGGTGGCCGCCAACGAAAAGGGCCTGCACGAGCTGCACCGCATGGTGGAGCACTTCGGCCTCGACGTGGTGAAGGCCTACATGGGCCACGTCCAGGACAACGCCGAGGAAAGCGTGCGCCGCGTCATCGGCCGCCTGAAGTCCGGCGACTTCGCCTATGAAATGGACGACGGCGCCGTCATCCGCGTGAAGATCTCGGTCGACCAGGACAGCCGCTCGGCCACCGTCGACTTCACCGGCACCAGCGAGCAGCGCCCCAACAACTTCAACGCCCCCAACTCGGTGGCGCGGGCCGCCGTGCTCTATGTCTTCCGCACGCTGGTGGACGACGACATCCCCATGAACGAGGGCTGCCTCAAGCCCATCGAGATCATCCTGCCCAAGGGATGCATGCTGAACCCCGTCTACCCGGCCGCCGTGGTGGCCGGCAACGTGGAGACCAGCCAGGTGGTGGTCGACAGCCTCTACGGCGCGCTGAAGGTGATGGGCGCGGCGCAGGGCACCATGAACAACCTCACCTTCGGCAACGAGCGCTACCAGTACTACGAGACCATCTGCGGCGGCTCCGGCGCCGGCCCCGACTTCGACGGCTGCTCGGCGATCCACACCCACATGACCAACAGCCGCCTCACCGACCCCGAGGTGCTCGAGTGGCGGTATCCGGTGCTGCTGGAGAGCTTCGGCATCCGCGAGGGCTCGGGCGGCGCCGGCCGCCACCGCGGCGGCGACGGCACGGTGCGCCGGCTGCGCTTCCTGGAGCCCATGACCGTCGCCATCCTCGCCAACCGCCGGCGGGTGCCGCCCTACGGCATGGCGGGCGGCGAGCCCGGCGCGCCGGGCAAGACGCTGGTGGAACGCGCCGCCGGCGGCGTGCAGGAACTGGGCTCGACGGACCAGACGGAGATGCACGCCGGCGACGTGGTGGTGGTGCTCACCCCCGGCGGCGGCGGTTACGGCAAGGTCTGATCCGGCCGCACGGGAGCCATTGACGACGCGACGGCCGGGCCTGCCCCGGCCGTTCGCACGTCTGCCCCTTCCCCCGCCGCATCGGCTCCCCTAAACTTGCATACAAACGACCCCGCGAATGGGTCCACGTGCGTCCAGGGAGGATCGGTCGCCATGCATCTGGGTAGCTTCGACTTCGTCATCGTCGGCGCCGGCAGTGCCGGCTGCGTGCTCGCCAACCGGCTGTCGAAGGACGGGCGCCATTCGGTGCTGCTGCTCGAGGCGGGCGGCAAGGACGACTACATCTGGATCCACGTGCCCGTCGGCTACCTCTACTGCATGGGCAACCCGCGCACCGACTGGGGCTTCAAGACCGAAGCCGAGCCGGGCCTGGCGGGCCGCGCCCTCAACTACCCGCGCGGCAAGGTGCTGGGCGGCTGCTCGTCCATCAACGGCATGATCTACATGCGCGGCCAGAGCGCCGACTACGACCACTGGCGCCAGCTCGGCAACCCCGGCTGGGGGTGGGACGACGTGCTGCCCTACTTCAAGAAGAGCCAGGACCAGGCCGCCTGTGCAATCGGCGACTGGCACGCCGAGGGCGGCGAGTGGCGCGTCGAGAAGCAGCGCCTGCGGTGGGACATCCTGGACGCCTTCAAGGAGGCGGCGGTGCAGTTCGGCATCCCCGCCTGCGACGACTTCAACACCGGCGACAACCAGGGCGTCGGCTACTTCCACGTCAACCAGCGCGGCGGCTGGCGGGTGAACACCTCCAAGGCCTTCCTGCGCCCGGCCCTGAACCGCCCGAACCTGCGCGTCGTCACCAAGGCGCACGCGAAGAAGCTGCGCATCGTCGACGGCCGCGTCACCGGCGTCGAGCTGTCGGTGGACGGCCAGGACGCCTTCGCCGAAGCCTCCGGTGAGGTGATCCTGGCGTCGGGCGCCATCGGCAGCCCGCAGATCCTGCAGCTGTCGGGCATCGGCCCCGGCGGCCTGCTGCAGGAACACGGCATCCCCGTGGTGCTGGAGCGCGACGGCGTCGGCGGCAACCTGCAGGACCACCTGCAGGTGCGCTGCGCCTACAAGGTCCAGGGCGTCGAGACGCTGAACGAGCGCGCCGGCAGCCTGGTCGGCAAGCTCGGCATCGGCCTCGAATACGTGCTGTTCCGCAGCGGCCCCATGTCCATGGCGCCGTCGCAGCTGGGTGCCTTCGTGAAGTCCGACCCGGCGCTGGAAACGCCCGACCTGGAATACCACGTCCAGCCGCTGACGCTGGACGCCTTCGGGCAGCCGCTGCACCCCTTCCCCGCCTTCACCGCCAGCGTCTGCAACCTGCGCCCGGAAAGCCGCGGCTGGGTGAGCATCAAGAGCCCCGATCCCTTCGCCCCGCCGTCCATCCGCCCCAACTACCTGTCGACGGACGGCGACCGGCGGGTGGCGGCGCGCTCGGTGCAGATCACCCGGCAGATCGTGCAGCAGCCGGCGCTGGCCCGCTTCAAGCCGGAGGAGTTCAAGCCCGGCCCCAAGTACCAGACCGACGACGAGCTGTGGCGCGGCGCCGGCGAGATCGCCACCACCATTTTCCACCCGGTCGGCACCTGCCGCATGGGCGCCGACGAGGCCGCCGTGGTCGACCCGCGCCTGCGGGTGAAGGGCCTGGCCGGCCTGCGGGTGGTGGACGCCTCCATCATGCCGACCATCACTTCGGGCAACACCAACTCGCCGGTCATCATGATCGCCGAGAAGGCGTCGGACATGATCCTGGAAGACGCCAAGGCGGCGAGCGCGGCGCAGGTGGCGTGACCGGCCGGCGGAGCGCCGACGGCGTTCCGCTTGTGGTCCCACGGCCGGGGCGATATTCTCGGCCCCTCGCGGAGAACGGGGCGGAGCCCCCGACTCCGGCGAGGGAGAGGAACGCCAGCCCATGACCCAGACCTTCGCGCGCCTCGAGGTGTCGCCCGCCTACAAGGTGGTGTACGAGGCCATCGAGAAGGAAATCCTGAGCGGACGCCTGAAGGAAGGCGACCAGCTTCCCACGGAAACGGCGCTCGCCGAGCAGTTCGGCGTGAACCGCTCCACCGTGCGCGAGGGCATCCGCCTGCTCGAACAGTCGGGCCTGGTGCGGCGCGAGGCCGGCCGCCGGCTGCACGTCAACCTGCCCCACTACACCGAGCTGGCGCCGCGCGTCTCCCGCGCCATGGTCATGCAGCGCGTCACCTTCCGCGAGCTGTGGGAGGTATGCATGGTGCTGGAGCCGCAGGCCGCGGTGGATGCCTGCGACCGTGCCTCCGACGCCGAGTTGGACGCGCTCAACCGCAACCTGTGGGAAATGAAGGCGGCGCTGGATGCCGGCACGCCGCTCACCGATCTCGACGTGGAATTCCACGCCCTGGTCGCCGAGGCCACCGGCAACAAGGCCCTGCTGCTGGCGCGCGAGCCCATTTCGCTGCTGTTCTACCCGGCGGTGAAGGTGCTGTTCGAGCGCCCCGAAAGCAGCGCCGTCGCCGGCCGCCGCGTGGTGCAGGCGCACCAGTACATCGTCGACGCCCTCAAGGCCCGCGACGTGGAAACGGCGCGGCTGTGGATGCACAAGCATATGGTCGACTTCAAGCGCGGCTACGACCTGTGCGGCCTCGACATCGACGCCGTGGTCGAGCGCATGCCGGGCCGCGCCTGACACGCCACGGCGCGCGCCGCGTTTTACGACCTTCCGCCTAACCCCATCGAACCGCAGGCGCGGTCGTCGACTGCTGTAGACTGTCGACAGTGACGGTCCTGTCGCCGTCACCAGCCCCTGGGGCTGTTCCGCGCGCGGGCCCACCCGGGCCGGCGGCAGGCGGCGCCGTCGGATGCCTCCCCCCGGATCCTGTCCGCGGACAGGCGGGCCCTCGTCCGGCGACGGCCGGGGGCCCTGCCGGCGGCGGCTCCACCACCCGCAAAAAGTCGCCTCGCCCTGCGTTTTTCTCGCCACGCACAGCCCCGTAAACCGTTGATCGTGTGCCCTTCAAGCGATTGATAAGGAGTTCCTTCATGCGCGTGATCATCCCCGCCGCCGCGGTCCTGCTGCTGGCCGCCTGCGCCAACGACGTCAACGACCCGAACGTCCCGGGCAAGAACGCCATCGGCACCGTCCACCAGCAGTCCATGGAAGGCTCCGCCACCGCGACGCAGGCCGCCCAGCGCGCCCAGGCCGCCGCCGAACGCGCCGCCGCCGCCGCCGAGCGCGCCGAACAGGCCGTCATGCGGATGGAACAGGGCTACCAGTCGAGCCTGCGCAAGTAACACCGCCGCCGGGACGCGGTGCAGCGCCGCACTCCGGCCGCGCTGCACCGAGTTCCGCCCAGCCCTACCGGTTCAGTTCCTGCATGGCGGCGTCCAGGCCTTCCAGCGTCAGCGGGAACATGCGGCCGTCCATGATCTGGCGCAGCATCTGCGTCGACTGGGTGAACTGCCAGTAGCGCTGCTCCGTCGGGTTGAGCCAGACGGCGTGCGGCCAGGTCGCCAGCAGGCGGCGCATCCACACCTCCCCCGCTTCCTCGTTCCAGTGCTCCACTGACCCGCCGGGATAGACGATCTCGTAGGGGCTCATGGCGGCGTCGCCGACGAAGATCAGCTTGTAGTCGGAGCCGTAGGTGTGCAGCACGTCCCACGTCGGGATGCGCTCGGCGTGCCGGCGCGCGTTGTCGCGCCAGACGTATTCGTACACGCAGTTGTGGAAGTAATAGTATTCCAGGTGCTTGAACTCGGTCCGCACGGCCGAGAACAGCTCGGCACAGGTGCGCACGTGGTCGTCCATGGACCCGCCGATGTCGAAGAACAGCAGCACCTTCACGGTGTTGTGGCGCTCCGGCACCATCTTGATGTCGAGCATACCGCCGTGGTGGGCGGTGGAGCGGATGGTGTCGTCCAGGTCCAGCTCCGTCGCCGCCCCCTCGCGGGCGAAGCGGCGCAGGCGGCGCAGCGCCACCTTGATGTTGCGGGTGCCGAGTTCCACCGTGTCGTCGAGGTTCTTGAACTCGCGCTTGTCCCACACCTTCACGGCGCGGCGGTGGCGGCTCTCGTGCTGGCCGATGCGGATGCCTTCCGGGTTGTAGCCGTAGGCGCCGAAGGGGCTGGTGCCGGCGGTGCCGATCCACTTGCTGCCGCCCTGGTGGCGCTCCTTCTGCTCGGCCAGGCGCTCCTTCAGGGTCTCCATCAGCTTGTCCCAGCCGCCGAGCGACTGGATCTTCTGCTTCTCCTCGTCGGTGAGGAACTTCTCGGCGAGCTTGCGCAGCCATTCCTCGGGGATCTGGGCCAGCAGCTCGTCGGCGTCGCCGCCGCCCTCCAGCCCTTCGAACACGGTGCCGAACACGCGGTCGAAGCGGTCGAGGTGGCGCTCGTCCTTCACCAGGGCGGCGCGCGACAGGTAGTAGAAGTCGTCGACGGAGAAATGGGCGCAGCCCTTCTGCACCGCCCCCAGCAGCGTCAGGTATTCGTTGAGGCTGACCGGCACGCCGGCCTCGCGCAGGGCGGTGAACAGCTTAACGAACATGGGACTCCGCACTGTCCGGGTGGCCTAGAACGGCAGGCGGGCCGCCTGCTGCTCGCTTTCCGACATGGACTTGTAGACGGCGATGGCGTTTTCGCGCGCATTGGGCACGCCCAGCTGGTGCGCCCGGGCATAGAGCTTGAACGCTTCCGGCAGGTCGCGGGCAACGCCCGAGCCGTTGGCGCGCATCCAGGCGAGCAGTTCCACAGCCTCCGGCGTGCCCTCGTCGGCCAGGCGCTCCACCTCGGCCACGTGGGCCGGCTCGGCGGCGTTGCGGGCGACGGCGCCCACCACCTCTTCCCACGGCGGCGGCGGCGTCGGGCCTTCGATCTCGTAGACCACCTGCGGCGGCTCGAACCCTGGTGCTGGTGCAGGCGGCGGGGCGGCCGGGCCGAGCAGCGTGATGCCGTCGCGGTTCTGCACGTAGCCGGGCAGCCGGCCGTCGTTCTCGCGCAGCAGGCTGTCGCGGAACATGCCGTCGAGGGTGGGCGCGAGAATGGCTTCGCGCTCCGTCACCGGGGGCGGCTCGTCCTTCGGGCGCGGCTTCGCCTCGGCGGCGAACGCCGGCAGCGCCGCCAGCCCGCAGGCGGCAGCGAGGACGAAGCAGCGCAAGGATCGCATGGTGGTGCGCATGATGCCCCGATGTTTCCCGTCGATCCCCTCGGTCTCCCCTTGCGGCCCCCTGGCCTTCGGTTCAGCGCTTCTCGCGGCGGGCGAGGAAGGCCAGACGCTCCAGCAGATGCACGTCCTGCTCGCTCTTGAGCAGGGCGCCGTGCAGCGGCGGCAGCATGGTCTTGACGTCCTTGGCGCGCAGCGCCTCGGGCGACAGGTCGTCGGCCACCAGCAGCTTGAGCCAGTCGAGCAGCTCGCTGGTGGACGGCTTCTTCTTCAGCCCCGGCACCTCGCGCAGGTCGTAGAACACGGCCATGGCCTCGCGCACCAGCGCCGCCTTCACGGCGGGGAAGTGCACGTCGACGATGCGCTGCATGGTCTCGGCGTCGGGGAAGCGGATGTAGTGGAAGAAGCAGCGGCGCAGGAAGGCGTCCGGCAGCTCCTTCTCGTTGTTGGACGTGATGATGACCACGGGGCGGGTGGCGGCGCTCACCGTCTCGCCGGTCTCGTGGACGAAGAATTCCATGCGGTCGAGTTCCTGCAACAGGTCGTTCGGGAACTCGATGTCGGCCTTGTCGATCTCGTCGATGAGCAGCACGCAGCCGCCCTCGCGGGTGAAGGCTTCCCACAGCTTGCCGGGGCGGATGTAGTTGCGGATGTCGTGCACCCGTTCGTCGCCCAGCTGCGAATCGCGCAGGCGCGACACCGCGTCGTATTCATAGAGGCCGTGCTGCGCCTTGGTCGTCGACTTCACGTGCCACGACACCAGCGGCAGGCCGAGGGCCTTCGCCACTTCCTGGGCCAGCACCGTCTTGCCGGTGCCGGGCTCGCCCTTCACCAGCAGCGGCCGCTGCAGCGTGACGGTGGCGTTGACGGCCACCATCAGATCCTCGGTGGCGACGTAGTTCTCGGTTCCGGTGAATTTCATCGGTCGGCCTGGCGTTCTCTACCTGAGGGATGAAGGATAGGCGACGAAGGTTGCGCATTCGTTGACGCCCTGCACAATGGGCGCAAGTCCTTGTTTTAACGGTTCCAGGGCCGGATTGCGAGTCTTCCGCGGTTGCGAAGAGCCGCGCCACGCGCCATGGTGACGCCCGTTCCCCCTTCGATCCGGACTCCGACCATGCCGTTCCGCCGCCTCCTCGTCCCCGCCCTGGCCGTCGCCCTCGCCCTGCCGCTCGCCGCCTGCGAGCCGAGCAAGGAGGACCTGCTGACCAAGGCCGAGACGGTCGAGACCAAGGCCCAGCTGCGCGAGGCGCTGGGCCAGCCCGACGACATCCAGAAGCTCGGCCCCATCGAGACCTGGACCTACCGCGCGAAGAACGGCGAGGTTACCTTCCTCATCGCCGGCGAGGTCGTGACGCTGAAGACGGCCAGCGGCGGCGCGACCCAGTAAGAGACGGAGCACGGAAAGACATGATGCGAAGCCATCGCCCGGCCGTCGTGCTGCTCGCGGCGCTGCTGCTCGCCGCCGCGCCCGCCGCCACCGCGCAGGACGGCGGCGGCGACCGGGTGCTGACGGCCGACGAGCTGGCGGCCCTGGTCGACGGCGGCGCCGCGTGGGACTTCCGCGCCCCCGGCTCCACCGGCACCCAGACCTTCACGCCCGGCGGCGGCGCCCGCATCACCTGGACGCGGCGCGACGGCAGCGGCGGCGGCGACAGCGCCGGGGCGTGGCGGCGCGACGGCAATGCGCTCTGCACCCGCTGGGACGCCATCGGGCAGGGGCGCGAGACCTGCGTCCACTTCTACCGCTTCGGCACCGGGGTCTACCGCACGCTCGACGCCCGCACCGGCGACGACCGGGCGGTGCTCATGCCGCCGGGCACACCGCAGGACTGACGCCATGACCGAGCCCGCATCCTCCTGCACCGCCGCCGCCTTCACCCCGGTGGAGCGGGTGCTCAGCATCGGGGCCGTGGTGGTGTCGTCCTTCGGCGTCGGCATCTCCTACGGCATCGGCTACCCGCTGACCTCGCTGACCTTCGAGGCCTGGGGCGCCCCGGCGTGGCTGACCGGCCTCGCGGGCAGCATGCCGGCGCTCGCCATCTTCCTGCTGCTGCCGGTGTTCCCGCGGCTGGTGGGGCGGTTGGGTGCGGTGCCGGCCATGACGCTCGGCTGCTTCGTGGTGGCGGCCGGCTTCCTGCTCATGAAGCTGCTGCCCGGCATCGGGCCGTGGATCGCCCTGCGCTTCTTCATGGGCGCCGGGCTGGCCCTGCCGTGGCTGGTGGGCGAGACGTGGATCAACACCGTCACCAGCGACGCCGCCCGCGGCCGCATGATCGCGCTCTATTCCATCGCCCTGTTCAGCGGCTTCGCCGTCGGGCCGCTGGTGCTGGAGGCGGTGGGCACGACGGGCTGGCCGCCCTTCCTGGTGGGCGCCATTGGCGTCGCCCTGGCGGCGGTGCCCATCATCGCCGCCGCGCGCCTCGCGCCGCCCCTGCCGGCGCATCCCGAGACGGGCATCCTCGGCGTGGTGCGGCGGGTGCCGGCGGCCATGGCCGGCGCCTTCCTGGGCGGGCTGCTTGAAATGAGCCATTTCTCGCTGCTGCCCAACTACCTGCTGGCCGGCGGCGCGGAGACGGATCTGGCGCTGCGGTCGCTGACGCTGCTGATGATCGGCGGCATCGTGCTGCAGTTCCCCATCGGCTGGCTGGCCGACCGCCTGCCGCGCCGCACGCTGCTGGTCGGCCTGTGCCTCGCCTTCGCCGTCTGCGCGCTGGCGCTGCCGGCGGCGGCGACTCCGGGGTGGTTCGGCTTCGCGGTGGTGTTCCTGTGCGGCGGGCTGTTGATCGGCTTCTACACCGTCGGGCTCGCCATCCTGGGCGAGCGCACGCCGCCGCAGGACCTGGCCGTCGCCAACGCCGCCTTCCTGATCCTCTACCAGGCCGGCGCCATGATCGGCCCGACCGCCGCCGGCGGGGCGCTGACCCTGTGGATGCCGCACGGCTTCATCGTCGCCGTGGTGGCGGCAGCCCTGGCCGGCGCGGTGCTGTCGGCGGTGGCGGCGCGGCGGGCGGGATAGCGGGCGCTCGCCCCCACCCTTTCGCGGTGGACAGGTCTCGCGGCATCGGGCCATGCTGTGACGGGCGTCACTGCCGGCGGGCGCCCGCTTGTCCCCACATGGGCGGAAAGAGGAAGGCGTCCCCCCGCGTTCCCGTTGAGGACCTGCATGACCCCGAGCACCATCGACGCCCGCTGCGCCACCAAGCTGACGACTCGCAAGACCCTCGACCAGATCGAACACTGGCTCGAACGCTATTGCATGGGCGACTGGCAGGTGCAGGTGGAGGCCATCGCCGACGACCTGGTGACCAAGACGATCACCATCTACTTCTCGCGCGAGGACGACCGCGCGTCCTTCAAACGCGCCCTGCAGACGCGGTCGGTGTAGCGGTTCGGACTATTCCCGATCCGCCGCACCGGCGTTCTGCAGCGCCGCCTGTAGTTCGGATGGCAAATCCCCGGCGGCCGCCATGAGGTCGTTCCACGTGTCCGGCGGATTACCTCGATCCAGCATGCCTTTGAAGACAGTGTAGGGATCCGTCTTGCTGCCGCGCGCCCGCAACGTGGTCTCGTCGTTGACCCATGCGAAGATGATGATCCTGGCGCGGCTGTCGTAGCGGAAGAACAGACGGAAGCGCTGGCCGAACTTGGCCCGCGACCAATGGCGATACTCATCCCCCATGGTGTTGCCGATGCGACAGTTGGCATGGCCTGGGTCCTGAGGGATGGTCGACAAGACCAGCTTCGCGATGGCCGCCAGCACGCGAACGTTCGCATTGCGGCGATACCCGCTCGGGTCGTTGGCTCGCGCCCGCTGGAAGGCCTCGGCCAGGGCGCGGATCTGGCCGATCATCATGCCGTGGAACCGCAGTGTCCAGCCGTTGACCGTCAGAGACACACGTCGCCCTCGATAGGCTCGTCGAGATCCACGTCGACGTCGTGAAGGATGGTTTCGAGGGTCTGGAGCAGATCGTCGGGCAGGACACCGATGTTGCGGCCGGCGGCGACATCGTCGGCAATCAGCCGCAGGAAGGCGCCGATGGCCGGGTCGCGATGTTCCGCTTCGACTGGCTCGATGATGACGCGACGCCCCTCGGCGCGCACTACGACCTGTCCGCCGTCACGGACGCCGAGGATTTGCCGGACCGCCAAAGGCAAGGTGGTCTGCCCCTTGCGACTGACGGCACAGGTGCGTGCGATGACTGCGGGGTCACTCATGGCCGGGCTCCCAACTGACGACTCAAGAAGTAGGGAAAATTCCATACCTCGTCAAGATCGATCACCGATGCCCGGTTTGGCCTGATCGGCTGCCGCGCCGGAAAAGGCACAGCCAGCCTGGACTATCAATCCAGGCTGGCTGCGATTTCCACGCGGTCGGGTCACCGGCCTGCGGGGCTTTCCCGTTACCGGCGGACCGGTCTTACTTCAGGCCGGCGCAGAAGCGCTGGATGCGCGTGCAGGCTTCCGTCAGGGCCTTTTCGCTGGTGGCGTAGGAGATGCGGAAGTAGGGCGACAGGCCGAAGGCCACGCCCTGCACCACCGCCACGCCCTCGGCTTCCAGCAGGGCCTCGGCGAAGTCGCTGTCGGATTCGATCACGCGGCCGTCCGGCGTCTTCTTGCCGAGCACGCCGGCGCACGACGGGTAGACGTAGAAGGCGCCTTCCGGGGTGCGGCAGGTCAGGCCCTCGGCCTCGTTCAGCATCTTCACCACCAGGTCGCGGCGGGCGGCGAAGGCCGTGCGCCACTCGGCCAGGAAGTCCTGCGGGCCGTTGAGCGCTTCCACGGCGGCGGCCTGGCTGACCGAGCTGGTGTGGGTGCTCGACTGGCTCTGGATCTTGTTCATGGCCTTGATGAGGTCGGCCGGGCCGGCGGCATAGCCGACGCGCCAGCCGGTCATGCTGTAGGCCTTGGACACGCCGTTCAGCGTCAGCGTGCGGTCGTAGAGCTTGGGCTCGACCTGGGCGATGGTGGCGAACTCGAACCCGTCATAGACGAGGTGCTCGTACATGTCGTCGGTCATGATCCAGACGTGCGGGTGCTTCAGCAGCACGTCGGCCAGCGCCTTCAGGTCGGCGGCGGAATAGGCGGCGCCCGTCGGGTTGGACGGCGAGTTCAGCACCAGCCACTTGGTCTTCGGCGTGATGGCCTTCTCGAGCGCGTCCGGCGTCAGCTTGAAGCCCGAGTTGTCGCCGCATTCCACGAACACGGGCGTGCCGCCGGCCAGCAGCACGATGTCGGGGTAGCTGACCCAGTACGGCGCCGGGATGATGACCTCGTCACCCGCTTCCACGGTCGCCATGATGGCGTTGTAGATGGTCTGCTTGCCGCCGCAGCCGACGGTGATCTGGTCGGGCACGTACTTGAGGCCGTTCTCGCGCTCCAGCTTGGCGCAGATGGCCTTGCGCAGGGCGAGCGTGCCGGCGACCGCGGTGTACTTGGTCTCGCCGCGGTCGATGGCGGCCTTGGCGGCGGCCTTGACGTTGTCGGGGGTGTCGAAGTCGGGCTCGCCGGCGCCGAGGCCGATGACGTCGCGCCCGGCCGCTTTCAGCTCGGCGGCCTTCTGGGTCACCGCGATGGTCGGCGACGGCTTGATGGCGGACAGGCGCTTGGCGATGATCGACATGGTGTTCCCTCTGGCTGTCGAAAGGCTGCCGGAACGGCGGGCGAAAACGGTGCAGACACTACGACCGCCGCGGGCCGGGTGCAAGGCCCCGACGCGACGGACGCTACGTCAGCCGTCGTTGGCAGGCACGGCTCGTCAGCCGTCGATGTCCGCGATGGCGGCGAGGCCCGCCCGGTCCACCCGCACGTGGCGCGGGCCGACGTTCACCAACAGGCCGGCGCGGCGGAAGTCGGCGACGAGGCGACTCGCGGTTTCCTTGGTGATGCCGAGGATGGCGCCGACGTCGTCGCGCGACGGCAGTTCCACCGCCGGGCGGCCGGAGTTGGGCGGCAGCGCCGCCGTCTCCAGGTCGTGCAGGTCGCCGAGCAGCCGCGCCATGCGCTGGCGGGCGCTGCCGGTGGCGTAGTGGGTGAGCCAGACGTCGGCGTTGCGCACGGCGCGGTGCCAGTGGTGGATCATGCGCTCGGCCAGCCACGCCTGCTTTTCCATCACGAGGCGCACCACCGGCAGGGGCACGCGGCAGACCTCCACCTCCGTCAGGGCGACGGCGGTGTGGTCGCAGGCCGTCTCCAGCAGCGACTCCAGCGCCAGGATGTCGGTGCGCCGCGCCAGCCGCACGATGCGGTAGCTGCCGTCGGGCAGGTACTGCTCCAGCTTCACGACGCCGCGGCGGACGATGAACAGGGCGTTGGGCCAGTCGCCGCCGTCGTAGAGCCGCTGGCCGGCGGGCACCACCAGGTCGGGCACGCTCGGCGCGATGCGGTCCAGTTCGTCCAGCGGCAGGTCGACGAACAGCGCGTTGGCGCGGACCGTGCAGGCGCGGCAGCGGCCGGTGCGGCGGCAGCCCTCGGAACTGGAGCCGGTGGAGACGACGGCGGCGGGGAAGGCCTGGCGGGCCGGCTGCGGCATGGCGCGGAACTCCCTGTTGCGCGCGCCACCATAGCCGCCCGCGCGCGCCCTCGCCACACTGCTGCCATGGTCGCGATCGAAAAGAGGACACGCCACCCCTTTCGATAGACACCGCAGCCATGCCCCGCGCCGCCCACACCCTCGCCCTCGCCGCCTGCCTCGCGGTCGCCGCCGCGCCGTCCGCATGGGCCGCCGGCCTTACGGTGACGGTGGAAGGTGTCCGCGACGACCGGGGCGACCTGCGCATCGCCCTGTTCGACCGCCCGGAGACCTTCGGCGAGACGGGCAAGCAACGGACCCGGCTGGTGCTGCCGGCGGCCCCCGGCGAGGTGACGGCGGTGTTCGCCGATGTGGCGCCCGGCACCTATGCGGTCACCGTCTACCACGACGCCGACCGCAACGGAGAGCTGAACCGCGCCCTCGGCCTGCTGCCGAGCGAGGGCTGGGGCGTCTCCAACAGCGCCGGCCCGCTCAGCCGCCCGCGGTGGGAAACGGCGTCGTTCAGTGTGCCGGAGGCCGGCGCCACGGTGCGCATCCGCCTGCACTACTGACGCCTCTGCCATACTCTCGCCACGGTTCGGGGGCATCACACGGGCCGTTCCCCGCCCTGCCACCCGACGTGACGCGCCGCCCATGTTCCGCTGCCGGATCCCCCTCCGTCCGCTCGCCCTGACGGCCATCCTCGCCGTCGCCGCCCCGGTCGTCCCCGCCATCGCCGCCGCCGATCAGTCGGCGTCGTTGAGCGACGGCGTGCGCCTCAAGGTGCGGGCCGAGCATGTGGAGAGCGATCGCGGCATGGTGCGCGTCGCCCTGTTCGAAAGCCCCGAGTCGTTCGAAAAGCCCGACGGCACCGCCCCCACCCAGGTGCAGGACCTGCCGGCGGCGCCGGGCCGCGTCACCGCCGTGTTCGACGGGCTGGAGCCGGGCCGCCGCTACGCCGTGCGCGTGCTGCACGACGAAAACGGCAACGGCCGGCTGGACCGGGCGCTCGGGTTCTTCGTCATCGAGGGCGAGGGCGTCTCCAACGCCGCCGATCCGCGCCACGCCGCCTTCGACGAGGCCGCCTTCGCGGCGCCGGAAAACGGTGCCATGGTCATCACGGTGCCGCTCCGCTATTGATCGCGGCGGCCGTTCGGTCCACCTTGGCGGTCGTGAACAATGACCGAACGAAGGGTGCCCGCCCGTCATGACCGTCGTCCTGCCCATGTACGAGCGCCCGGCCGCCGGGCCGCGTGCCGAGTTCCGCCTCGCCTCCGACTACACCCCCGCCGGCGACCAGCCGCAGGCCATCGCCGAGCTGACGGCGGGCATCGGGGAGGCCGAGCGCAACCAGGTGCTGCTGGGCGTCACGGGCTCGGGCAAGACCTTCACCATGGCATCGGTGATCGCCGAGACGGGCCGCCCGGCGCTGGTGCTGGCGCCCAACAAGACGCTGGCGGCGCAGCTCTACGGCGAGATGAAGGCCTTCTTCCCCGACAACGCCGTCGAATACTTCGTGTCCTACTACGACTACTACCAGCCCGAGGCCTACGTGCCGCGGACGGACACCTACATCGAGAAGGACGCGAGCATCAACGAGCAGATCGACCGCATGCGCCACGCCGCCACCCGCGCGGTGCTGGAGCGGCGCGACGTCATCATCGTCGCGTCGGTGTCGTGCATCTACGGCCTGGGCTCGGTGGAAAGCTACTCGCGCATGACCATCAAGCTTGCCGTCGAGCAGACGCTCGACCGCAAGGACTTCATCAAGCGACTGGTGGAACTGCAGTACAAGCGCAACGACGCCGCCTTCTCGCGCGGCGCCTTCCGGGTGCGCGGCGACGTGATCGAGGTCTTCCCCGCCCACTACGAGGACCGCGCCTGGCGCGTCTCGCTGTTCGGCGACGAGATCGAGGCGCTGACCGAGTTCGATCCCCTCACGGGGGAGAAGTGCGGCAGCATGACGCAGCTGACCATCTATCCCAACAGCCACCACGTCACCCCCCGCCCCGCCCTGTCGCAGGCCATCAAGGGCATCAAGGCGGAGCTGAAGGCGCGGCTGGAGGAACTCACCAGCGCCGGCAAGCTGCTAGAGGCGCAGCGCCTGGAACAGCGCACCACCTTCGACCTGGAGATGATGGAAAGCACCGGGCACTGCAAAGGCATCGAGAACTACAGCCGCTTCCTCACCGGCCGCAGCCCCGGCGAGCCGCCGCCGACGCTGTTCGAGTACCTGCCGGAAGACGCGCTGTGCTTCGTCGACGAAAGCCACGTCACCGTGCCGCAGATCGGCGGCATGTTCCGCGGCGACTACGCCCGCAAGCACACCCTGTCGGAGTTCGGCTTCCGCCTGCCGTCGTGCAAGGACAACCGGCCGCTCAAGTTCGAGGAATGGGACACCATGCGGCCGCAGACGGTGTTCGTCTCGGCCACCCCCGGCCCGTGGGAACTGGAGCAGACCGGCGGCGTCTTCACCGAACAGGTGATCCGCCCGACGGGCCTCATCGACCCCGTCTGCACCATCCGCCCGGTCGAGAAACAGGTCGACGACCTGCTGTACGAGGCGCGCCAGTGCGCCGCCAAGGGCCAGCGCGTGCTGGTCACCACCCTGACCAAGCGCATGGCGGAAGACCTGACGGAATACCTCGGCGAGCAGGGCGTGCGGGTGCGCTACATGCACTCCGACATCGACACGCTGGAGCGCATCGAGATCATCCGCGACCTGCGCCTCGGCGCCTTCGACGTGCTGGTCGGCATCAACCTGCTGCGCGAGGGGCTCGACATCCCGGAATGCGCCCTGGTGGCGATCCTCGATGCCGACAAGGAAGGCTTCCTGCGCTCCAAGACCTCGCTGATCCAGACCATCGGCCGCGCGGCGCGCAACGTGGAGGGCCGCGTCATCCTCTACGCCGACAAGATGACCGACAGCCTGGAATGGGCCATCAACGAGACCAACCGCCGTCGCGAGAAGCAGCAGGCCTACAACGCCGCCCACGGCATCACGCCGGAATCGGTGAAGGCGCGCATTTCCGACGTGCTGTCGGACGTGTCGGAACACGATTACGTCACGGTGTCGACGGGCGACCCGGACATGCCACACATGGTCGGCCACAACCTGCGCGCCACCATCGACGACATGCGCAAGCGCATGGTCGCCGCCGCCGCCGACCTGGAGTTCGAGGAAGCGGCCCGCCTGCGCGACGAGATCAAGCGGCTGGAGGCGAGCGAGCTGGAACTGCCCACCGCCCCCAATCCGCCCTCCACCCGCCGCGGCATGCCGCAGAAGATGCAGAAGCCGCCCAAGAAGCGCCGGCGCTGAGGCCGGCGCGGTCCCGGGCGGCGGGGCGGTCTGCGGGCCGGCTCAGGCTTCGGCCATCGCCCAGATTTCCTTGTCGCGCTCGGCCGTCCAGATGTTGGGACGGTCGAGGCCCTGCGCCTCGTCCACGGCGCGGGCGACGTCGAACGGCATGCAGTGGTCGTAGATGACCCAGTGGCCGTACTTCGGGTCCATCTTCTCGCGCGCCATGCGATAGATCTGCTGCAGGTCCTTGCCTTCCTTCACGCCCTGCTGCGCCGTCTCGAACAGGTCGGTCAGGAAGGCCTGGGTGCCGGCCATGGCCTCGTCGCACTGCTCGGGGCTGTGCAGGGCGTCGCCGCGGCCGGGAACCAGCTTGGCGGGCTTCAGGTCGCGCAGGGCCTGCAGGGTGTGCGGCCAGTCGCGCAGGTGGGCGTCGCCGGTGTAGGGGGTGGCGCCGTACTCCACCAGGTCGCCGGCGTAGAGGATCTTCTGGTCGGGCAGCCAGGCGATGGTGTCGCCCTGGGTGTGGCCGCGGCCGGGGTTCCAGATCTCCACCCGCTGGTTGCCGAGGTCGACGGTGATCTTGCCGTCGAACACCACCGTCGGCCAGGTCAGGCTCTTGATGGTCTCGTGGCCCTGGAACAGGCGCGGGAAGCGGCCGAACTCGCTCTCCCAGTCCTGCTGGCCACGCTCGACGATCATCTCGTGGGTGCGCTTGGACGCGATGACCGTGTGCGCCTCGTAGGCCGCTGCGCCGAGCACGCGCACCGCGTGATAGTGGGTCATGAGGATGTGGGTGATGGGCTTGTCGGTCACCTTGCGGATTTCCGCGATCACCTTCTGCGCCATGAGCGGCGTCGCCTGGGTGTCGATGACCATGACGCCGGTATCGCCGACGATGACGCCCGTGTTGGGGTCCCCCTCGGCGGTGAAGGCATAGGCACCCCGGCCCAGTTCGGCGAAGGTGATGGTCTTCTCGCCGAGGTCGCCGGTGGAGGCGAAGGTCTTGGGGGTCATCGGTTGGTCTCCTGTGTCGTCGAGGACGTGTCTTGGTGGCGGCGGTGGGCGTGTACGGGGGCCGTGGGCGGCGGTGGCGCCCGGCCCGTCCCGCACCCTGCCCGGCCCTTTTCTTTTGTGTCATGCCCGGCCTCGAGCCGGGCGTCCACGGCGCCCCGGACAGATGCCGTGGAGGGCAGCGCCCCTCTGGCCGACGGCGGTGACGCCGTGGATGGCCGGGTCGGGGCCCGGCCATGACAGGGGGGAGAGGGCGGTGCCGGGCGTGGACGGCAGGGGCGAGGCGCGTGAGCGGATGGCGCCCGGCACCCGACCCGGCCCTCCTTTTCTGTGTCATGCCCGGCCTCGAGCCGGGCATCCACGGCTCCCCGGACGGGGGCCGTGGAGGGCAGCGCCCCTCTGGCCGACGGCGGTGACGCCGTGGATGGCCGGGTCGGGGCCCGGCCATGACAGGGGGGAAAGAGCGGAGCCCGGCGCGGCGGCAAGGGGCGCGGTGCGTCAACCGCCGACGCCCGCCCCTTCATGCACCCCGCCCGCCCCTCTCCGCCATACACCGCCATCCCGTCACAGCCCAAGGTAGGCCGCCTTCACCTTGTCGTCGGCGAGCAGCGCCTCGCCGGTGTCGGTCAGCACGATGCTGCCCGTCTCGATCACGTAGCCGCGGTCGGCGATGGCCAGCGCCGAGAAGGCGTTCTGCTCCACCAGCAGGATGGTGGTGCCCTGCTCGCGCAGCATCTGCACGATGTTGAAGATCTCGCCCACCAGCAACGGCGCGAGGCCCATGCTGGGTTCGTCGAGCAGCAGCAGCCGCGGGTGGGCCATCAGCGCGCGGCCCATGGCCAGCATCTGCTGCTGGCCGCCCGACAGGGTGCCGGCGGCCTCGTTCCGCTTCTTCTTCAGGATCGGGAAGGTGTCGTAGACCTTCTCCAGGTCCGCCTCCACGTCCTTGCCCTTGCGGCGGAAGGCGCCGAGGCGAAGGTTGTCTTCCACCGCCAGCGGGCCGAACACCTGGCGCCCTTCCGGCACCTGGCAGATGCCCATTTCCACCCGCTTTTCCGGCTTGGCACGGCCGATGTCGACGCCGTCGAAGCGGATGGTGCCGGCGCTGGCCGGCTGCACGCCCGACAGCGCCCGCAGGAAGGTGGTCTTGCCCGCCCCGTTGGCGCCCACCAGGGCCACCAACTCGCCTTCCTTCACCTGGATGTCGATGCCGTGCAGGGCCTCGATACGGCCGTAGGCGCTCTTCAGTCCGGTCACTTCCAGCAGCATAAAGGGCGTCTCCGTCAGGCGGCGTGGCCGAGATAGGCGGCGATGACGTCGGGGTTCTGGCGCACTTCCTGCGGCGTGCCCTCGGTGAGCTTGCGGCCGTAGTCGAGCACCAGGATGTGGTCGGAGATTTCCATGACCATCTTCATGTCGTGCTCCACCAGCACCACGGTCACGCCGCGCGCCGCCACCTTCTTGATGACCTCGTCGATCTCGCGGCTTTCGGAATCGTTGAGGCCGGCGGCCGGCTCGTCGAGCAGCAGCAGGCGCGGCTCGGCCGCCAGCGCGCGGGCGATCTCCAGGCGCTTGAGGGCGCCGTAGGGCATGGCGTCGGCGTCCCAGTCCCAGTACTTCTCCAGGCCGACGAAGGCCATCAGCTCGCGGCACTGGTCCTCCGCCGCGCGGTCGGCGCGGCCGATGCGCGGCAGGCGGAACAGCGACGGCAGCAGGCGCCCGTCCAGGTGCAGGTGACGGCCGACCATGACGTTCTCCAGCGCCGTCATGTTGTGGCAGATCTGCAGGTTCTGGAAGGTGCGCGACATGCCCATGCGCGCCAGCTCGAAGGGCTTCTTGCCCGTCACCGGCTTGCCGTCGAAGCGGATCTCGCCCCAGCTCGGCACGTAGACGCCGGTGATGAGGTTGAACAGGGTCGTCTTGCCGGCCCCGTTGGGGCCGATGATGGAGTGGATGACGCCCGGCCCGATGTCGAACGACAGGTCGTCGATGGCGCGCACCCCGCCGAAATCCTTGGACAGCTTGGAGACCTGCAGCAGGCTCATCGGTCGCCTCCGCGCTTCAGAAGGGCCGCCAGGCTGGGGACGATGCCCTTGGGCAGGAAGATCATCACCAGCATGAGGATCAGGCCGAAGATCAGGTGCTCGTAGTCTTCCAGGAAGGTGAGGAACTGCGGCAGCGCCGTCAGGATCGCCGCGCCCACGACGGCGCCGAAGGTCGACGCCATGCCGCCCAGCACCACCATGATGACCAGCTCCACCGAGTGGAAGAAGCTCGCCTCGTTGGGGCTCAGGAACATGATGTAGTGCGCTTCGAGCGAGCCGACGACGGAGGCGAAGACCGCCGAGACCACGAAGACCAGCACCTTGTAGCGGGTGGTGTCGACGCCCACCACCTCGGCCGCCACCTCCGACCCGTGCACGGCGCGCAGCGCCCGGCCGACCGGGCTGTCGATGATGTTGAGCGACAGCCACACCGCCACGAACAGCAGCCCGCCCACCAGCCAGTACCACTGCCACGCCTTGGCGAAGGTGAAGCCGAACACGCTGAACGGGTCGACGATCATGCCGTCGGGGCCGCCCGTCAGCTGCGCTTCCTGGTTCAGCACGATGGAGATGATGATGCCGAGGCCGAGCGTCGCCATGGCGAGGTAGTGGCCCTTCAGGCGCAGCACCGGGCGTGCCACCACGAAGGCCAGCAGGCCGACCACCGCCGCCGCCAGCACCAGCGACAGCACCGGCGGCCACCCCAGCTTGGTGACCGTGATGGCCGAGAAATAGGCGCCGAGGCCGAGGAAGCCCGCGTGCCCGAGCGAGATCTGCCCGGCATAGCCGATCAGCAGGTTCAGGCCGACGACGACGATGGCGTTGAAGCCGATCTTGATGGCGACGTCGTATTGGAAGTTGTTCTGCAGGAACAGCGGCAGCAGGCAGATCACGACCGCCAGCACCAGCAGGCCGCCGGTGCGCGGCCGCATGAGGCGGGCGCCGAGGCCGGTGTCGCGCCGGCGCGCCACGCCGCCGCCGCCCAGGGTGGGTTCAGCCTTGGTCATGTCAGACACGGTCCGTCCCCCGCTTTCCGAACAGGCCGCTCGGCATGAAGAACAGGGCGAGCAGGATGATGACGAAGGCCATGGCATCCTTGTACTCGGAGGAGATGTAGCCGGCCCCGAAGGCCTCGACGATGCCGAGGATCAGGCCGCCCGCGACGGCCCCGAACGGGCTGCCGAGGCCGCCCAGGATGGCGGCGGAGAAACCCTTCAGGCCGAGCATGATGCCGACCTCGAAGTTGGTCGAGGTGATGGGCGTGATGAGCACGCCGGCGATGGCCCCCAGCGCCGCCGACAGGCCGAACGAGATGAGCAGCACCAGATTGGTGTTGATGCCCACCAGCTTGGCCGCCAGCGGGTTGACGCTGGTCGCCAGGATCGCCTTGCCCCAGAGCGTGCGGTTGAAGAACCACTGCAGCACCAGCACGATGGCGACGGTGACGCCGAGCACCCAGAGCGTCTGCGGCGTGATGGTGGCGCCCAGCACGTTGATCGGCGCATCGCCCGTGAAGGCCGGCAGGGTGTGGAACTGCTTGTCGAAGATCACCTGCGCGGCGCCGCGGATGACGATGGAGGCGCCGATGGTGATGATGATGAGCGTCACCACCGAGGCGTTCTTGGTCTGCTCCACCGCCAGCTTTTCCAGCGCCAGGCCGACCACGGCGGTGGCGGCCACCGCCAGCAGAACGGCGACGGGCAGCGGCACCCCGGCGGCCGACAGGAACACCGTCGACATGCCGCCCAGCATGACGAACTCGCCCTGGGCGAAGTTGATGACGTGGCTCGCGTTGTAGATCAGCGCGAAGCCGAGGCCGACCAGGGCGTAGATGGCGCCGCTGGTGAGGCCGGAAAACAGGTACTGCATGAACTCGCCGAGCATGTCGTCGTCCTGCCGTGCCATTGGGAGGGCGGGAGCCGTCCCCGGCCCCGGCCGCGGCGGGCGCGGCGGGGTCCGGGGCGGCGGACGCGGAGCCGGATGCGGCTTACTGGATCAGGGCCCAGTCGCCGTTCTTGATCTCCAGCATGCGGAAGGCGTCCAGCGTCAGGCCCAGGTGGTCGGCGGCCGAGAAGGTGACCTCGCCGCCGGTGCCCATGTAGCCCTTGGTCTGCTCCAGCGCGTCGCGCACGGCGGCCTTGTCGGTGGAGCCGGCGCGCTTCATGGCGTCGGTGATGAGCATCAGGCCGTCGTAGGCATGGCCGCCGAAGGTGGAGACCGAGCCGGCGCCGTGCTTGCCCTCGTAGGCCTGCTTGTAGGCGACGACGACGGGCTTCTGCGGGTCGCTGTCGGGCAGCTTCTCGGCCACCAGCAGGGCGGCCGCGGGCAGGCGGACGCCCTCGGCGGCGTCACCGGCCAGCTCGATGAACTGCTTGGAGGCGACACCGTGCGACTGGTACAGCGGCGCGGCGATCTGCAGCTGGCGGTAGTTCTTGGTCACGATGGCCGGGCCCTGGCCGAAGCCGGGGTTCAGCACGGCCTGCACGCCGTCGGTGTTCTTGATCTTGGTCAGCTGGGCCGTCATGTCGGTATCCTTCGGCCCGTAGGTCTCGTCGGCCAGGATCTCGATGCCGTACTTGCCGGCCACGCCCTTGCACTCCGCCTGCATGGAGGCGCCGAAGCCGTCGGTGCCCGAGATCATGGCGATCTTGGTGGTGCCCTGGGCCTTCATGTCCTCGAAGATCTTCTCGCAGGCCATGGTGTCGGTGTGGGGGGTCTTGAACACCCACTTCTGCACCGGGTCGACGATCTTCTTGGAGCCGGCGAAGGAGATGAACGGCATCTCGGCGCGCTCCATCAGCGGCATGACCGCGAGGCTCTCGCCCGACGAGGTGCCGCCGATGATGACGTCCACCTCGTCCTGGTCGATCAGGCGCTTGACGAAGGTGACGGCCTTGTTGGGGTCGCCGCCGGTGTCGTAGTGCACCAGCTCCAGCGGCCGGCCGAGCACTCCGCCCTCGGCGTTCATGCTGTCGATGTACATCTGCAGCGTCTTCAGCTCGGGATCGCCGAGGAAGGACGCCGGGCCGGTGACGGCCAGGAACGTGCCGATCTTGATGGGCTCGGCGGCCGTGGCGGCACCGCCGGGCAGCGCCGCGGCGGTCAGGCCGAAGGCCGCGGCGGCGGCCAGCACCATGCGTCGGGTGAGACGGACGGACATTCGTAACCTCCCTGTTGCCGAGCCCTGCGGGTCGCGTGCGGGCCCGTGGTCTTGGTTCTTTGCTCGATGCGCGGCGCCGTCGGGTCTGTCGCCCGGTTCTGGTGGCGCCGGCTGGCGGTAACGTCACTGCGGCGGCGGTGGACGTATCCGCCAGACCGTTACATATGAAACCATTAACCCGTCGCCGCAGCCCGTGAAACCCTTCTTTTGAATAACCACAAGTCAAAGTGGGTCACAGGCCGCAGAAGAGACGAGCCCCGGGACCGGCCCGGCCCGCGGAGCTCGCGACGGTGACACCCCCGCGCGGACGGGCCTGCTTGACCCTCGCGGAAAAGTGACACAGAATTACCTCACATCAATGAGCTTAGTGTAACGCTTTTCCGGCTGTCAAACCGAATCTCGGGCCGGCGCATCGCACTGGCGCCGCGGGGCCGCCCGGACTACCTTCGGCGGCCGGGGCCGCGGGGCGCGGCAGGGACACGGGAACAAGGGGACCAGGGACGGGCATGGGACGCAGCAAGCGGATCGAGGATCTCACCCGCGGCCTGCTGGACGGCACGACGCTGCGCGCCAAGTCGCTCATCGTCACCGTCTACGGCGACGCGATCCTGCCGCACGGCGGCAGCGTGTGGCTCGGCAGCCTCATCAATCTGGTGGAGCCCTTCGGCCTGGGCGAGCGCATGGTGCGCACCGCCGTGTTCCGCCTGACCAAGGACACCTGGCTGGAGGCGACCCAGATCGGCCGCCGCAGCTACTACGCCGCCACCGATTCGGCGCGCCTGCGTTTCGGGGCCGCCCACCGCCGCATCTACGCCGCGCCGCACCAGCCGTGGGACCGCGAGTGGGTGCTGGTTCACACCAATTGCGGCGGCCTGGAGCCCGACGTGCGCGAGGCGCTGCGCCGCGACCTGACGTGGCAGGGCTTCGGCACCCTGGCGCCGCACGTGCTCGCCCACCCGGCGGCCGACGAGGATGCGCTCGAGATGGCGCTGCGCGAACACGACGCCCTCGACAAGGTGGTGGTGCTGCGCGCCGCCGCCCATCGCCTGACCGGGCCGGGCGGCTTCAAGGCCCTGGTGCGGGCGTGCTGGGACCTGGACCAGCTGAAGACCGACTACGACGCCTTCCTCGACCGCTTCCGGCCGCTGTTGCGGGCGCTCGACGCCGAAGGCCAGCCGGACCCGCAGGACGCCTTCGTGCTGCGCACCCTGCTGATCCACGACTACCGCCGCATCCTGCTGCGCGATCCCATGCTCCCCGACGAGGTCCTGCCGCCCCACTGGCCGGGCACGGCGGCGCGGCTGCTGTGCCGCAACCTGTACCGGGTGGTGCAGGACCCGGCCGAACGCCACCTGATGGCGACCCTGGAAACCGCCGACGGCCCGCTGCCCGCCGCCCTCCCCTACTTCCGCGACCGCTTCGGCGGCCTGATCGACGAGGTGCCGGCGGTGGCGGAGTGAGGGGGTAAGGCACAGGGGTTAGATGAAGAAAGGCCGGGCCTAGGCGAGTCTCACGCCTTGGCGCCCCCTTGGAACATAGGCGCGACCGCAATTAGACCGCCAAGCACTGCGCCAAAAATCCCCCAGCCTTGGCTTGCCAGTGATCCCAGGGCGAATCCGACCCCGCCACCGATGAGCAGCAGAATCAGACCATTAATCCCCATTCGCTGGAAGGCAGCGACAGCAACCATCAGCGCGAAGACAGCACCAATTACACCAGCCACAGCAGCCCTCGAAAAAAGCGTCAGTTGATCGGACGCTCAATAGCACCCCCTAATTACAATCGCAACAGGCGCGTGGGAGAGACCTAGCAACCCACCCGCCCTCACCCACCCACGCCGTAAGGCGCCGGGGCCTCGTTCACCAGCCGGCTATAGAGGCGGCGCATGTCTTCCTTCGCGTCCGTGCTGAACAGCGGGTCGCGGTTGTCGGCGAAGGCGGCGTCGATCTCGGCCCAGTCCTCGGCCGACAGCACCTGCTGGGCCATGGGCATGACGATCGCCTCTTCCTTCTGCATGTGCTTGATGAGGAACTTGAGGTACTGCGCCGCCTTGTCCCGCAACTCGTCGGCCGATCCCGGCTCGCCGCGTTCGCAGGCGGCCAGCGTGTCCTTGAAGCGCGCCAGGGCACCGGGGCAGCCGGCGTGTTCCGACTCCAGTTCCTCGATGATCGCCTCCGCCGTGCGGTCGCGGCGACGCAAGGCGGCGAAGAGGTAGCGGTCTTCCTTGGGGTGGTGGTAGCGGTCGGTGAAGGTGTCGATGTACTCGATCACGTGCCGCACGAAGGCCAGATCCGGCGTCTCCCGCGCGTCGTGCAGCACGGCGTCGAGCATGCTGGCGACGCGGAACAGGTTGCGGTGTTCCTGCCGGATGATCTGAAGTGCCTGGCTCATGGCCCCTGCCGTCCCCATCCCTGTGGTGCCCGCTTCGGCACCTTATGGTTCATTCCAACGCGCTGTGCGCGCCACATTGTATCACTTTCGCCGGGGCGCGCGACAGGCGTCAGACGGCGTCCGGCTGCTGTTCCGGCGCCGCCGCGGCGAAGGCGGGCAATTCCCGACATGCGGAGTCGATGCGGACCAGCGTCGGATAGGGCGCCAGGTCCACCTCGAAGCGCCGGGCATTGTAGAGCTGCGGCACCAGGCAGACGTCGGCCAGCGTCGGCGAGTCGCCCTGCACGAAGCGGCCGGTGCCCGGATGCCCGGCCACCAGCGCCTCCAGCTGCGCCAGCCCGACCGTCGTCCAGTGGCGGTACCACGCCAGCTTGTCGGCATCCGACAGGCCCATGGCGCCGGTCAGGTGCGACAGCACCCGCAGGTTGGTGAGCGGATGGATCTCGCAGCCGATGGCGAGTGCGAAGGCCCGTACCCGCGCGCGTGCCTCCGAATCGGGCGGCAGCAGCGGCGGGCGGGGGTGGCGTTCCTCCAGCCATTCGCAGATGGCGAGCGACTGGGTGAGCACCGCCCCGCCGTCGGTCACCAGCGTCGGCACCGCCTCCTGCGGGTTGAGCGCCTTGTACTCCGGCCGGTGGTGCTCGCCGCCGTCGCGCACCAGGTGCACCGGCACGTGCTCGGCGGTCAGGCCCTTCAGGTTCAGCGCGATGCGCACCCGATAGGCGGTCGACGAGCGCCAGTAGCCGTAGAGCTTCATGCCCCGCTCCCCTCGTAGCGCCGCACCTCCTGCTCAATGGCGCCGAAGATGCTGGCGCCGGCGGCGTCGAACATCTCGATGCGGATGCGGTCGCCGAACTTCATGAAGCCGGTGGCCGGCTTGCCGTCGCGGATGGTTTCGATCATGCGCACTTCGGCGATGCAGGAATAGCCGACGCCGCCCTCGGCGATGGAGGTGCCGTGGTCGGTGCCCTGCTTGTTGGACACCGTGCCCGAGCCGATGATCGCCCCGGCGCCGAGCGGCCGGGTCTTCGCCGCATGGGCGACCAGCTTCGGGAAGTTGAAGGTCATGTCGGTGCCGGCGTCGGGCTCGCCGAACTTCTGGCCGTTGAGGTGGCTGACCAGCGGCCGGCAGACCTTGCCGTCGCGCCACGCCTCGCCCAACTCGTCGGGCGTCACGGCCACCGGCGAGAAGGCGCTCGACGGCTTGGACTGGAAGAAGCCGAAGCCCTTGGCGAGCTCGCCGGGGATGAGGCCGCGCAAGGACACGTCGTTGACCAGCATCACCAGCCGGATGGCATCGGCCGCCTGCGCCTCGGACGCGCCCATGGGGACGTCGCCGGTGACCACCGCCACCTCGCCCTCGAAGTCGATGCCCCAGGCTTCGTCGGCCATGACGATGGGGTCGTGCGGCGCGAGGAAGGCGTCGGAGCCGCCCTGGTACATGAGCGGGTCGGTCCAGAAGCTCTCCGGCATCTCCGCCCCGCGCGCCTTGCGCACCAGCTCCACGTGGTTGACGTAGGCCGAGCCGTCGGCCCACTGGTAGGCGCGCGGCAGGGGGCTGGCGCAGGCGGTCTGGTCGAAGGGCAGCGCTTCCGCCACCTTGCCGGCGTTGAGCGCGTCGTAGCGGGTGCGCAACGGCCCCTCCACCTGCTCCCACCGGTCGAGGGCGTCCTGCAGGGTGGCCGCGATGTCGGTCGGCGCCGTGCACAAGGTCAGGCCGCGCGAGACGATCACGAGCCGGCCGTCGCGGCCGTCCTTCAGGCTGGCGAGTTTCATGGGGGCTTTTTCTCCCTAGTGGTCTTGTTTTCTGGTGATCGTCACCGATCACCAGGGTCCCTCAGGCGCCGGGCGCGGCCCTTGGCCGCTTGGCTCCCGCGGCAGAAGCCGCGCGGCGCGGTCGCGCCGTAGGTCCTATTTCTGTTGCCAGGACTTGTAGTAGTCGCTCCACTCGACGCCGTCCGGCAGGTTGGGAACGCGCAGCATGTCGCGGGTGTCGACCATCACCGCCACCTCGTCGGTCTCCTTGCGGCTGTACTGCATGGCCGTCTCGTAGGCCTTGGGGTGCGGGCCGTGCGGGAAGCCGATGGGGTGATAGGTGGTCATGCCCGGATGGATGTTGTCGCGCGAGAAGAACTGGCCGCGGTGGTAGAAGATGAACTCGTCGAAATCCACGTTGGCGTGGAAGTACGGCAGTTTCAACGCGCCGGGATCGGATTCGATGGGCCGCGGCGCGAAGGTGCAGACGATCACCCGGCCCGACAGGAAGGTGGTGTGGGCCGACGGCGGCACGTGATAGCGGGCGCTCATGAGCGGGCGGATGTCGCGCCAGTTCAGCTTCACCGGGGCCAGATCGCCGTGCCAGCCCACCGCGTCCAGCGGGTTGAAGCCGTAGGTGACCATCGACACCGTGTCTTCGCGCTTGATGAGGCAGGCGGTCTCGCGCTCGCTGTACTGGTCCTGGAAGGCCTCGTCGATGCGCGGCACCTCCAGCACGGCCGGGTCGAAGATGGCGTGGGTGCCCATGATGCCCTTGGCCGGCAGCTTGAAACTGTCCCCGGTCGCCTCGATCATCAGCACCTGGGCCGGCTCGTCGCATTCCAGGCGCCACTGCACGCCGCGCGGCACGACGATATAGTCGCCGTCGCGGAAGGTCATGTGGCCGTAGTCGCAGAAGAAGTGGCCGCGGCCTTCGTGGAAGAACAGGATGTCGTCGCCGTCGGCGTTGCGGGCGAGCGCCTCCATCGTCCCCTCGGTGCGCCAGAAGCGGACCTTGGTGGCGGCGTTGTGCAGCACCAGCTGCGCCGCCCAGGGGTCGGGGCCGACCTCGCGCACCTTGTTCAAATCGAAGGCGCGCGGGCGCAGCGGTCCTTCCCACTTGACCCAGCCGGTCGGCGGGTGCTTGTGGTGCAGCTGAGAGGCGGGGCCGAAGAAGCCCTCGCGGCCCATCTCCTGCTCGTAGGTCCCCTCCGGCAGGTCGCAGTGGGCCTGGCGGCTGGCGCGGCCTTCCACGTGCGGAAAGGAGATCCAGTTCTTCATGGGTGCGTCGCCTCCCTGGAGTTTTCTTGCTTCGCGGCGCGGCCGCCCCATGGCTTGCCCGCCGCCTTCGCCTACGTTAGTTTCAAATGAAACCACTTCCAAGGACAAATGCGGTGAGGGGGCATGATGACCGGATTCCAGGCTGACCGACGACCACCCGAGGCGGCGGACGCGGCGGCGGACACGGCCGAGCCGCTGTCGCTCGACCACTTCATCCCCTACCGCCTGTCGGTGCTGGCCAACGTCATCAGCCGCGCCGTCGCGGCGATCTACGAGGAACGCTTCGGCCTGACCATCCCGGAATGGCGGGTCATGGCCGTGCTCGGGCTCGACGAGGCGGGGCCGGAACCGGTGAGCGCCAACTCGGTCGCCGCCCGCACGGCCATGGACAAGGTGCAGGTCAGCCGCGCCATCGCCCGCATGGTGCAGGCGGGGCTCGTCAGCCGCGACACCGACAGCAGCGACCGCCGCCGCTCGGCGCTGGCGCTGACCGCCAAGGGCCGCGCCGTCTACCGCGAGATCGTGCCCGCCGCCCTGCGCTACGAGGCCGATCTGCTGGCTAGCCTGGACGAGGGGGAAACGGCGACGCTCGACCGGCTGCTCGCCAAGCTGCATGCGGCAGCCATGGCACGCGGGGGTGGGTCCGGCGTAGACTAGGGGAAATCCTTCTACCGCAGGACGACCGCCATGCTCCGCACCGCCCTCCCCCTCGCCGCCGCAGCCGCGCTGCTCGCCGCCTGTTCCGGCGCGCCGGGCACCGCCTACGACTACCGCACCGACCCGCAGGTGGCCGGCCAGCGGCCCGGCTCCATCGTCTACAGCGACTCGTGGAAGCCGGGCTGGTACTACGACGAGGACGACAGCCGCTACTACGTCATCGTCCCGCCGCAGTGAGGCCATTTGCGCTCCGGCGCGGGGGCGCAGTCGCGCCCCTGATCGCAGGGTCCGACCGAATGAGATCGGAACCCGCTAGACCAGCAGCTCCTCCACCACGGCGCGGTCGTAGCCCTTGGCGGCCAATAACAGTTGGCGGGTATAGGGCTCCTGCACCGTGCCGTCGCGCAGCTGATCGACGGTCAGTTGCTCCACCACTTCGCCATGGCGCATGACGCTCATGCAGTCGCACATGTGGGCGACGACGGCGAGGTTGTGGCTGACCAGGATCATGGTCAGCCCGAGGTCGCGCTTCAGCCGCCCGAGCAGGTTGAGGATCTCCGCCTGCACCGAGACGTCGAGCGCGCTCGTCGGCTCGTCGAGCAGCAGCACACGCGGCTCCAGGATGATGGCCCGCGCGATGGCGACGCGCTGGCGCTGGCCGCCCGACAGCTGGTGCGGATAGCGGAAGCGGAAGCTGTCGTCCAGGCCGACCTCGCGCAGCACCCGGCGGATGCGGCCGTCGTGGTCGTCGAAGTGGTGGATCTTCAGGGGCTCCGACAGGGTGCGGTCGACCGTGTGGCGCGGGTGCAGGCTGCCGTAGGGGTCCTGGAAGACCATCTGGACACGGCGGTGGAAGTGCCCCGACCGCCGCTTGCCGAGCCGCTCGCCGGCGACCGTCATGCGCCCGTCCCACGCCCCGTCGAGCCCGGCCAGCGCGCGCAGCACCGTCGACTTGCCGGAGCCGCTCTCGCCGACGAGGCCGTAGACCTCACCCTCCCGCACGTGCAGCGACACGCCCTTCACCGCCTGCACCACGTGGCGCTCGGTGCGGAAGGTGACGTGCAGATCCTCGATGACGATCATGCGCCGCCCTCCAGCCAGGCCGGGTCGCGGGCGAGCACCGGCAGGTCGCCGCGGCCGCCGTCGATTGCCGGCATGGCCGCCAGCAGGCCGCGGGTATAGGGGTGGCGGGCGGCGTGCAGGTCGGCGGCGGCGCATTCCTCCACCACCCGGCCGGCGTACATCACCACCACGCGGTCGCAGAAGCTGGCGACCAGATTGAGGTCGTGGGAAATGAACATGAGCCCCATGCCGGTTTCCCGCACCAGGTCGTCGAGGATCGCCAGCACCTGCATCTGCACGGTGACGTCGAGCGCGCTGGTCGGCTCGTCGGCGATGAGCAGGTCGGGGCCGAGCGCCACCATCATGGCGATCATCACCCGCTGCCCCATGCCGCCCGACAGTTCGTGCGGATAGGCGTCGTAGACGCGGTGGGGGTCGGTGATGCGCACCTTGGCGAGCGCGTCCAGCGCGATGGCACGGGCGGCGGCGCGTCCGAGGGAGCGGTCGGCGGTGCGGAAGGCTTCCGTCAGTTGCCGGCCGATGGGCATCACCGGGTTGAGGGAATACTTGGGATCCTGCATCACCATGGCGATGCGCCGGCCGCGCAGGGATCGCATCTCGCGCTCCGGCAGGGCGAGCAGGTCGCGGCCGTCGAACGCCATCCGGTCGGCGCTCACCACCCCCGGCGGGCGGACGAGGCGCAGCACCGAGCGGCCGGTCATGGACTTGCCGGACCCGGACTCGCCGACGATGCCCACCCGCTCGCCGCGGGCGACGCGCAGGGACAGGCCGCGCACGGCATGGACGACGCCGGTGTCGGTGTGGAAGTCGACCCGCAGGTTGTCGATCTCGAGCATGGGTCAGCTCCCGCTCTTCGGGTCGAGCACGTCGCGCAGGCCGTCGCCGAGCAGGTTGAAGCCGAGCGACACGACGAAGATGGCGATGCCGGGCATGGCCGCCACCCACCACTGGTCGAGCAGGAACTTGCGGCCCGAGGCGACCATGGCGCCCCACTCCGGGCTCGGCGGCTGGGCACCGAGGCCGAGGAAGCCGAGGCCGGCGGCGGTAAGGATGATGCCGGCCATGTCGAGCGTCACCCGCACGATGACCGACGACGTGCACAGCGGCATCACCTGCCGCACGATGATCCGCGCCGACGACGCCCCCTGCAGCCGGGCGGCGGCGATGAAGTCGCTGCGGCGGATGGTCAGGGTTTCGGCGCGGGCGATGCGGGCATAGGGCGGCCAGGTGGTGATGGCGATGGCGATCACCGCGTTCTCGATGCCCGGCCCCAGCGCCGCCACCAGGGCCAGCGCCAGGATGAGCCGCGGGAAGGCGAGGAAGATGTCGGTGACGCGCATGAGCAGGGTGTCGATCCAGCCGCCGAAGTAGCCGGCGACGGTGCCGATCAGCAGCCCGAGCGGTGCGACGATGATCGCCACCAGGATGACGATGTAGAGGGTGATGCGGGCGCCGTAGAGCACGCGCGACAGGATGTCGCGGCCGAGTTCGTCGGAGCCGAGCAGGTAGCCCTCCGTCCCCGGCGGCATCAGCCGCATGTCGAGGTTCTGGTCGTAGGGCGAGTGCGGCGCGAGCAGCGGCCCGACGGCCGCCACCAGCAGCAGCACCAGCACGATGGCGAGGCCGGTGACGGCCAGCGGGTTGCGGCGGAAGTGCAGCCAGCCGCGATAGGTGCGGCCGAACCACGCCTGCCGGCGCGACGCCGGCGCGTCGTCGAGCAGCCAGGAGCGGAGGGAGCGCGGGGTGGTAGCAGTCATGTCAGCGCGCCCTCGGATCGAGCTTGCGATACAGGAAGTCGGACAGCAGGTTCAGGCCGATGAACACGCAGCCCACCACCACGGTCCCGCCGAGCACCGCGTTCATGTCGGCGTTGAGCAGCGAGTTGGTGATGTAGGACCCGAGCCCCGGCCACGAGAACACGATTTCGGTCAGCACCGAGCCCTCCAGCAGCGTGCCGTAGGACAGGGCGATCACCGTCACCAGCGGCACCCAGGCATTGCCGAGGGCATGGCGCCAGACCACCGTGCGCTCGGGCAGGCCCTTGACGCGCGCCGTGGTGATGTATTCCTGGCGCAATTGTTCGAGCATGAAGCTGCGGGTCATGCGGCTGATGTAGGCGAGGCTGAAGTAGCCGAGGATCGAGGCCGGCAGCACGATGTGCGACACGGCGTTCCAGAACACGTCCCACTCCCCCGCGAGGGCGGCATCGAGCAGGATCACGCCGGTGAAGCTCGGCACCATCCCTTCGTACAGCAGGTCGATGCGCCCGGGCCCGGCCACCAGGTCGAGGCGGGCGTAAAGGATCAGCAGCCCCATGAGGCCGAGCCAGAACACCGGCACCGAATAGCCCATGAGCCCGATGACGCGGATGACGTGGTCGACCCAGGTGCCGCGCTTCACCGCCGCCAGCACGCCGGCCGGGATGCCGAAGATGATGCCGATGAAGGTCGCCACCGTCGCCAGTTCCAGGGTGGCGGGGAAGACGCGCTTCACGTCCTCCAGCACCGGGTTGGACGTCAGCACCGAGGTGCCGAAGTCGCCCTGCAGCGCCTTGCCGACGTAGATCAGGAACTGCTGCCACAGCGGCAGGTGCAGCCCCAGCTCGCGGCGCATGGCCTCGTAGGTCTCGCCGCTGGCACGGTCGCCGACGGCGGCCAGCACCGGGTCGATGGGCACCACGCGGCCGATGAAGAAGGTGACCGCGAGCAGGCCGAGGAAGGTGACGACCATGGTCACCAGCAGGCGCAGGCCGCTCGCCGCCCATTGCGGAGTGGCGGAGAGGGCGCCGCGGCGGCGCCCTCCCTTGCCGGCGATCTGAGGCGGTGGAACCATCGCCTCGGGGGTGTGGTCTCGGGCCATGCCGGCGGCCGTCACTCTTTGGTGATGTTGCGGTAGTAGACGACGTCGAAGTTCGGTCCGACCTCGAAGCCCGTCACGCCCTTGCGCTCGGCGATGACGGCGATGTCCTGGAACATGATGACGAAGGGCGAGACCTTCTGGTGCTCGCGCTGCATGTCCTGGTACATCTGCCGGCGCTTGGCGGTGTCCTTCTCGGCCAGCGCCGCCTCGGTCTGCTTGGTCATCTCGGGGATGTCCCAGGCGTTGCGCCAGGCCAGCAACTTGAAGTCGCTGTCGTCGGCGTTGTTCGGGTTCCAGGCGAAGCCCTGGGCGTTGGAGTGCGGGTCGAGGTAGTCCGGCGCCCAGCGACCGATGTAGATGTCGTGCTGGCGGGCGCGGTACTTGGTCAGGGTCTGCTTGTTGTCGCCCGGGATGATCTCCAGGTCGATGCCGGCCTTGGCCCACATGGCCTGGATGGCCTGCGCCACGTCCGCCGTCGGATAGGTGTTGCGGACGTCCATGGTGACCTCGAAGCCGTCGCCGACGCCGGCCTTCTCCAGCAGCGCCTTGGCCTTGTCCAGGTCGTAGCTGTAGGGCTGGTCGTCGATGGCGCCGAGGAAGCCGGCCGGCAGGAACGACTGGTGCTGCACCTTGGTGCCCTGCAGGATGTTCTTCTCGATGCTGTCGTAGTCGACCAGCCACTTCAGCGCCTCGCGCACCTCGGGCTTGGCCAGCGTCTCGTTCTTCTGGTTGAGGCCGAGGTAGTAGATGGCGCCCTGCGGGACGTTGCGGATGCCGACGTCGTCGCGCTTGGACAGGGCGGCGATGTCGTCGGGCGAGAGGTTGCGGGCGATGTCGGCATCACCCTTCTCCAGCAGCAGGCGCTGCGGCGCGCTTTCCGGGATGTGGCGGAGCGCGACCCGCTTCATGGCGGGCGCGCCGCGCCAATAGTCCTCGAAGCGGTCGAGCATGACCAGCTCGTTGGGCTTCCAGGCGTTCAGCGTGAAGGGGCCGGAGCCGGCTTCGTTGGTCTTCAGCCAGGCATTGCCGAGGTCGCCGTCCTTCTCGTGCTCCATCACCGTCTTCTTGTCGAGGACGGAGCTGACCCAGCTGCCCAGGTTGTTCAGCACGAAGGTCGGGGCGTAGGCCTTGTCGGCCTCGAACACCAGGGTCTGCGGGTCGGTGGCGCGCACCTTCTGGTCGACGTTCTCCGGCGTCAGGCCGAATTCCGTGAGGATGAAGGCGGGGCCCTTGTTCAGCTTCACCACGCGCTGCAGCGACCACGCCGCATCCTCGGCGGTGACCGGGTTGCCCGAGTGGAACTTCAGGCCGTCGCGGATCTTGAAGGTGAAGGTCTTGCCGTCGTCGGAAACGGTCCAGCTTTCGGCGATGCCGCCCTTGATGTCGTCGGTGTTCTCGATGTCGTAATAGACCAGCCGGTCGTAGAGGTTGGCCGCCAGCTCGGCGCCCGAAAACTCGTAAGCCTCGGCGGGGTCGAGCGTGATCAGCTCGTCGAGCTGCCAGGCGATGACGGCCATGTCCTTGGGCGTCGCGGCCTGCAAGGACACGCTGCCGAAGGCGGTGGACAGCGCCACCACGGCGGCGGCGCAAACGGTACGAAGCATCATGATGTAGGAGCCTCCCTGCGGGTTGGGTGCCGCATGGCGATTATTTTGAACACCCCGATCATGGCCGAGCCCGAGTCGACAGGTCAAGGATGCTGCACGGCACCCGCATACCACCGCCGACGGCGCGCCACGCGATCCATGCGGCGGTCCCAGGAACCCTGGCGCGCAAGGCCCCTCCTTCGTCGCAAGAATTCGCCGCCGGGAAATACCTGCGCATATGCGGCATATACGAAATTTCTACCACCAACGGCGAAAAAGCCATGATCCGTCGGGGTATATGCCGTTTAATGTCCAAGTCGGGAAGTCAACGAACAACCAAAGCGAGGGGCAGATGAGGCTGATGTCGACACTGCGGGGGGCGATCCTGGTGCCGGTCCTGGGCGCCACCGTGATCGGACTGGGACTGCTGATCACCTTCTCCAGCGTCATGCAATGGCGTGACGCCGAAGTCCTGGATGCGCAGATCATGGAAGCCACCGCCGCGGGTGCGGCGGCGCGCCTGACGGGCTTCGTCAACCGCGCCGCGGCCACGGCCGAGGCCAACGCGGCCGCCGTGGCCGCCGCCATCGACGCCGGCACCTGGGACCGCGCCGACAATGCGGTCACCCTGCGCGGCCAGCTGGAAACCCAGAAGCACCTGACCGGCGTCTACATCGGCTTCGAGCCGGACGCCGACGGCCGCGACGCCGACCACCGCTCCGACGGCCTCGGCACCGAGGGCGAAGGCCGCTACCTGCTCTACGCCGCCCGCGCCGCCGACGGCTCGGTGACGGTCGACCCGGCGCCCATGACGGGCGACGCGGCCGAAGAGTTCTGGTACCGCAAGCCCATGCGCGAGCGCCGCACCGTCCTCACGCCGCCCTATACCTACAACGTCGCCGGCCGCGACCTGCTGATGACCACCATCAGCGCCCCCATCGTCCTGAAGAGCGGCAAGGTGATCGGCATTTCCACCGCCGACGTCGCGCTCGACATCCTGGCCGGCGAGTTCGCCGCCCTGAAGCCCTTCGACGTCGGGTCCGTGTCGCTGGTCGCCCACGACGGCACCTGGGTCGCCCACCCGACCGCCGCCGCCGTCGGCACCGCCACCGCCGCCGAGGAAAAGGCGCTGCTGGACGCCGGCCTCGCCGGTCGCACCTGGGCCGGCGAACGCACCGCCGCCGACGGCACCCTCATGATGGCCGCCGCCATGCCGGCCGACCTGGGCGCCATCACCGAGCGCTGGACGGTCATCGCCGAGGCACCGGTGGACGTGGTGTTCGCCCAGGCGCGCCGTACCCTGATGCTGCTCATCGTCGCCGGCCTCGCCACCATGGGCGCGCTGGTGGTGGTCGGCATCCTCATCGCCCGCCGCATCAGCCGTCCCATGAGCGCGCTGGTCGACACCGTCGACCGCCTCGGCGCCGGCGACTACGCCGCACCCCTGCCCGCCGCCTGCGGCGTGCGCGAGGTGGACGCCATCGGCACCGCCATGGCCGACTTCAAGGACAAGCTGCGCCACGCCGAAGACCAGCGGCAGGAGCGCGAGGCGCGCGCCAAGGCCGACGTGGAACGCGCCGCCGAACTGCGCCGCCTGACCGAGACCTTCGACCAGGAAGTGGGCGAGATGGTCACCGGCCTCGCCTCCGTCGCCACGGAACTGGAAGCGACGGCCCAGTCCATGAGCAGCATTTCCGAACAGACCGCCCGCCAGGCGGAAGCCGTCGCCGCCGCCTCGGGCAACGCCGAAGCCGGCGTCGAGAGCATGGCCTCGGCGGCGGAACAGCTGTCGGCCTCCATCGCCGAGATCGCCCGCCACGTCACCTCCTCCACCACCGTCGCCGGCGAGGCGACGACGCGGGCCAAGAACACCCGCGAGCTGGTGGGCGGCCTGTCCACCGCCGCCGGCCGCATCGGCGAGGTGGTGAACCTCATCAACGACATCGCCAGCCAGACCAACCTGCTGGCGCTCAACGCCACCATCGAGGCGGCGCGCGCCGGCGACATGGGCAAGGGCTTCGCCGTGGTCGCCAACGAGGTGAAGAGCCTCGCCAACCAGACCGCCCGCGCGACCGATGAAATCGCCGCCCAGATCAAGGAAGTGCAGCAGGCGGTGGAGGAAACCGTCGGCGCCATCGACTCCATCGCCGGCATCATCGAGGAGATCAACACCCTCAGCACCACCGTCGCCGCGGCGGTGGAGGAACAGTCGGCCGCCACCCACGAGATCGCCCGCAACGCCCAGTCCGTCGCCGGCGACACCAGCGAGGTGGTCAGCCACATCGGCGGCGTCAGCGGCGGCGCCGCGGAAACCCGCAAGGCCGCGCAAGCCGTGCTCGGCGAGGCGGAGACCATGGCCGCCCGCGCCGAGGGTCTGCGCCGCAAGGTGGACGAGTTCCTGGCCGCCGTCGCCGCCTGACGACCGTCCGACGGCCTCGCATGGTGGGCGCGGCGCGGTCCTCTGGTGTATGGTGCGGGGCCGAGACCCCGCCCGACCACCGCCGAGGACCGCGCCGCCCCATGATGCACACCGTCATCGACCACCTGGCGATCGGCGCCGCCACGCTCGAGGACGGCACCGCCTGGGTGGCGCAGCGGCTCGGCGTCGCCCCGCAGGGCGGCGGACGCCATCCCCGCATGGGCACCCACAACCGCCTGCTGCGCCTCGGCAAGGGGCAGTATCTGGAAGTGATCGCCGTCGACCCCGACGCCCCGCCGCCCGACCGGCCGCGGTGGTTCGGCCTCGACGATCCCGCCGTGCGGGCCCGCCTCGCCGAGCGCCCGCGGCTGCTGGGCTGGATCGCCCGCACCGACACGCTCGCCGAAGCCCGTTCCGCCGCCGCCGACCCCGACCTGTTCGGCCCGGCGGAGACCATGAGCCGCGGCAGCCTGTCGTGGCAGATCACCCTCCGCCCCGACGGCGCCGCCCCCGCCGGCGGCGTCCTGCCCTCGCTCATCCAGTGGCCCGAGGGCGTTCATCCCTGCGACGCCCTGCCCGAGGTCGGCTGCCGGCTGGAAAGCCTGACCCTGCACCACCCGCGCCCGGAAATGGTGCGCGAGACCCTGTCGCGGATCCTGTTCGTCGCCGGCCCCGTGGCCGTCACCGTCACCCCCGCCGAGACCGCCCCCGCCGCCGTCGCCGTGGTGCGCGGCCGCCGCGGGCCCGTCACGTTCGACTGAAGGGAGCAGAGCCCATGGCCGACGCCACCGACCCCGCCGCCGGCACCAAGCCTCGCCGCATCGTCTCCTCCGCCCATCTGGTCAGCGACAAGGCGGCGGAGCTGTCGGAATTCGAGTTCGGCCTCATCATCGGCTACCACGCCTTTTCGCGCTGGATGGTGCGCTGCATGGCGGCGGCCGGCTACCCGGAGCTGTCGCCGCTGGACGTGCTGGTGCTGCACTCGGTCAACCACCGCGACCGCGACAAGCGCCTGGCCGACGTGTGCTTCACCCTGAACGTGGAGGACACGCACCTCGTCAGCTACAGCCTGAAGAAGCTGGCAGCCTCCGAGCTGGTCAGTCGCGAGAAGCGCGGCAAGGAGGCCTGGTTCAAGACCACCGACAAGGGCCGCGCCGCCTGCGACGCTTACCGCCAGGTGCGCGAGGAATGCCTGGTGGAGAGCTTCCAGACCATGGGCCTCGACACCAAGGCCATCGGCGAGCTGGCCGGCAAGCTGCGGGCGCTGTCCGGCCTGTACGGCCAGGCGGCACGGGCGGCGACGGTGTTGTGAGGCGGGGCGAGAGCCCTCACCCCGGCCAGGTCTGGTCCTGTGGCGTGCCCTGGCCGAGGGCGGCGCGCATGCGGCGGTCGCTTTCGGCCAGGATGGCCTTCTCCTCGCGCAGGCCCTGCACCAGGCCGTAGCACATGAACAGCATGATGATGCTGAACGGCAGCGCGGCGATGATGGAGGCGGCCTGCAGTCCCTCCAGCCCGCCGGCCAGCAGCAGCACCGCCGCCACGAAGCCCTCGCCCAGGCCCCACACGACGCGGTGCGGCGTCGGCGGTTCGGCGTCGCCGATGGACAGAAGCGTCGTCACCACCAGCGTCGCCGAGTCCGACGACGTGATGAAGTAGGTGGCGATGAGCAGCGTCACCAGGCACATGGCGGCATAGGCGATGCCGTCGCTCGCCATGGCGCCGATGGTGGTGTAGAGGGCGAGCGTCACGTCCTCGTTCACCGCCGCGGCGATGCCCGCGCCCTCCTGGTAGAGTTCCAGGTAGAGGCCGGTGCCGCCGAACACCGTCAGCCACAGCATGCCGAGCAGCGTCGGCACCAGCAGCACGCCCAGGATGAACTCGCGGATGGTGCGGCCACGGCTGATGCGGGCGATGAACATGCCGACGAAGGGCGCCCAGGCGATCCACCAGCCCCAGTAGAACGCCGTCCACGACGCCTGCCAGGTGCCGGTGCCGGCGGATTCGGCGTTGGTCCAGAAGCTCTGCGGGATCACCGTCCACATGTACTCGCCGAGCCCCTCGACGAACAGGTCGAGCAGGTAGCGGGTCGGCCCGAAGGCGAAGAAGAACAGCAGGATGGCGAGGCTCATCCACAGGTTCGCCTCCGACAGGATGCGCACCCCCTTGCCGACGCCCGACACCACCGACAGCGTGGCGACGGCGCTGATGCAGGCGATGAGGATGACCTGATTGGTGGTCGAGACCTCCATGCCGAACAGCGTGTTCAGGCCGGTGTTGATCTGCGTCACGCCGAAGCCGAGCGACGTGGCGACGCCGAACACGGTGCCGAACACCGCCAGCACGTCGACGGCATGGCCCCAGCCGCCGTAGATGCGGTCGCCGATCAGCGGGTAGAGGGCCGAGCGGATGGCCAGCGGCAGCTTCTTGCGGTAGCTGAAGAAGGCCAGGGTCAGCGCCACGATGGCATAGATCGCCCAGGGGTGCAGCCCCCAGTGGAAATAGGTGAGCCGCATGGCCGTCACGGCCGCACCGGGGCTTTCCGGGTCGGTCAGGAAGGGGTTGCCCTGAAAGTGGAACATGGGTTCGGCGATGGACCAGAACACCAGGCCGATGCCCATGCCGGCGCCGAACAGCATGGCGAACCACGAGAAATAGCCGAACTCCGGCTGCTGGTCGTCGTCGCCGAGCTTCAGGTCGCCGAACCGGCTGAACAGCAGCCACAGCGAGAACAGCAGGAACAGCGCGACGATGAGCACGTAGTACCACTTGAACCACGTGGTGATGCCGTCGCGCACGGCGATGAACCAGGAAGACGACGTCTCCGGCGCCGCCGTGCCGACCACCAGGAACAGCGCGACGACCACCAGGGCGACCAGCGCCATGGTGGGATTGAGGCCCTTGAACAGGCCGCTTTCGGCTCGCATTACGGTATCCTCCGCCCCGCCATCAGGTCTGCGCCGCACCGCCGCCCGCGGCGGCCTCGTAGAACTCCTCGCCGACGTGGGTGCCGGCCCCGCCGACCGCGCGGTAAACGCGCACGCCGCGCCGTTCCGTGCGGTGGTCGACCAGGGTCACCGCCGGTTGGCCGTTGACGGCGTTGCGCTGGCCGAGGAACACGGCCACCGGCAAGCCGATGTTGGAGGGGCCGCGGGTCATCCACAGGCGTTCCCAGTCGAAGGTGCCGCCGATGAAACCGAGCTGGGTCAGCGCGCCGTCGAAGCCGGAGGCGAAGAACTCGAGCGCCGCCTCGTCGGGGAAGACGTGGACGTTGATGTACGCATACGTCAGTTCGTTCACCAGCTCGGGCAGCGAGAAGGCGCCGGTCTCGTCGGCGCTCTCCTGGCGGCCGATGGCGCTGTCCATGTGCACCGTCAGCTCGTCGGGCTGCGGCTGGAAGCTGGGGGCGTAGCGCACGTAGGCGGCCGTGTCGGGCATGTGGTAGCGCACGCGGCGGATGCGCAGGTCGCGCACGATGTCGGTGGGGGTCATGGACAAGGCGTCGGCCCCGTCCACGGCGGGAACGTCGTCCGGCATGGAACCTTCCGTCTGCTTCGGGTGTCGTGTCGTCGGGGCCCGGCGGCGGCCTGCGCACCGGGCCATCCCTCGGGAAACGCCCGTGGCACCGGAAGGGTTGAACACTCGGCGCCCTCAATCCGCCACGATCGTGGCCTACGCGAGGGAGCCCGTGCATCCCGGTCTTGCCGGTGGTATGGTGCCGCGCACACCGGCACCCGCCATCGGATGGGGATGGCGGCGCCGGATCTGCACGACTACCGGCCGGCGGCGTAGAGTGCGCCGACGGCCGTTCGCCAAGGCGAGAGGAGCCCTGAATGAGTTTCCGTGTGAGTGTTTCCAGCATGCGCGCCATCGCCGCGGGGGCGGCGGCCGTTCTCGGCGTCGCGCTCACCACCACGCCCGCCGCCGCCCAGGCCCAGGGCGGCGCCCAGGGCAACGCGCAGGTCGGCCAGACCTACGGCAGCTGGACCGGTGCCTGCGAGCAGATGCCCGGCGGCGGCACCGAATGCTTCATCTTCCAGAACGTCAAGGACGCCCAGAGCGGCCGCCCCATGATGTCGCTGAAGGTCGGCTACTTCGGCCCGAACAACGAAGCGGCCATCCTCGCCGACCTGCCGACCGGCGTGCTCATCCCGCCGGGCGCCGCCTTCGCCGTCGACGGTGGCAACGAGGTGCGCGTGCCCTACCAGATCTGCACGCCGGGTCTGTGCCGCGCCATCGTGCCGCTCAACGACCAGATGATCAGCCGCATGAAGGCCGGCAGCGCCCTGCAGGTGAGCTTCGTCACCGCCGCCGGCAAGAAGCTCGGCGAGGCCGCGTCGCTGTCCGGCTTCACCGCCGGCTGGGACAGCGTGAAGAAGTGAGCCGCCGGCCGGCGCGGCCCTGCCGCCGCCGGTGCCTCAGGCGAACGAAAAGGGCCGCCCCCGCGAGGGAGCGGCCCTTTTTCTCGACCTGTTTCTGGTGTCAGACTTCGCCCATCAGCGTGTCGTTGCCTTCCTCGGCGCTGGCGGCGCGGATCAGCTTGGCGCGGCTGGCGACGTTGTAGGCACGCAGGATGGCGGTGACGTGCGCCTTCACCGTCGCTTCCGACAGGTTGAAGCGGGTGGCGATCTCGCGGTTGCTGAGGCCTTCCAGCACCAGCGCCAGCACGTCGCGCTGCCGCGCCGTCAGGCTCTGGCGCGGCGACCGGCTGTTGCCGCCCCCACCGCCGGACTCCGCATTGGCCGCGTGTTCGGCGACCATGGACGGGATGTAGATCCCGCCCTGCAGGACGAGGCGGATGGCCGCCAGCAGCACCGGTTCCGGCGCCGTCTTCGGGATGAACCCCGACGCCCCCTGCTCCAGGGCCTTGAGGGCGAGGCGCGGGTTTTCGTCGGCCGTCAGCACCACCACCGGCACGTCGGGCGCCGCGGTGCGCAACTGCGTGAGACCGCCGAGTCCGCTCGATCCCGGCATGCGGAGGTCGAAGACGACGAGGTCGAGATCGGGCACCGCCGCGACCTTCGACAACGTTTCGTCGAGGCTTCCCGCCTCCTCCAGGGTGACCTGCCCGAGTTGCGACAAAGATCCGCCCAGCGCGCGACGGACCAACGGGTGGTCGTCGGCGATGAGGATACGTACTGGCTTGTCGTTCATTTCCTGTTGAGCCCCCCAAAGGACTATCGGGCGCCCCCCACATCCCCGAGTGCGGTGCGCGCGCGGTTTCCCCTACCCAGGACCCATTATCCCTCAAACATATTTGTGAATATACTACCCTTTGGTATAGTTCCGCACCCTTTTGATCAGATACTCGCCTCAGCGACAAGATAAAACAACCGTGCCGCGAAGATTCCATAAATAACAGCAGGCATCAGCCAACGGTAGTCCCGGAAACTACCCGCACCGTCCCCGAGGCCGGCCGCCGGGTCGGAATACCGTCTACACTAGCCGGCTCCGGCAAACCTATGTACCAACCTTGCACGAAGTCTATTCCCATCTCGCGCAAAGCTTCGAGCGTCGCCGCATCCTCTACGAACTCGGCGACGGTGGCCACGCCGAACTCCTTCGCCATGGAATGGATGTGCCGGACCATGACCCGGTCGCGCGGATCACTGCACAGGTGGCGCACCAGGCTGCCTTCGATCTTCACATAGTCGACGTCGAGGAACTTGAGGTAGACGAAGGAGGAGAACCCGCTGCCGAAATCGTCGAGCGCGAAGCCGACCTTGTGGACCCGCATGGCGTCTATGATCTTCACCAGCCGGTCGAAGTGGGGCAGCGCCTCCCGCTCGGTGATCTCGAAGACGATGCGCTCGGGCTCGACGCCGGCGGCGCGGGCCTTGGCGGGCACGCCGTGCATCCAGTCGGCGGCGGCCAGCGAGCGGCCGGACAGGTTGAAGAACATCTTCAGCCCGCGGTCGGCATGGGCGGCCAGCACCGCCAGCCCCTTGTCGAACACCCGCTCGTCGATTTCGCGCGTCAGACCCAGCTCGTCGGCCGCCTCGATGAACTCGGCCGCCGGCTTCAGGCCTTCGGACGTGCGCACGCGGGCCAGCACCTCCAGCGCCATGAGCCCGCCGCCGGCGCGGTGGATGGGCTGGAACACTGCCTCCACCGCATCGTCGGCGAGCGCCTGCTGCAGCATCCGGCCCTTCTGGAAGACCGCCATGACGGCGTCCTCCTCGCCGCTGTCTAGGGTCGCCACCCGGTTCTTGCCGAGGCGCTTGGCCTTGTACATGGCCACGTCCATGGCGATGGTCAGCTTCTCGACGGTCGCGCCGTTCTCGGGGTAGGACACCAGGCCGAAGCTGGCGTTGGCATGGGCTTCGCCGACCGGCAGGCGGATGACCGCTTCGGTCAGGGCCCGGCGCAGGTTCTCGGCGGCGATATGCGCCTGTTCGGGCGTCGTCTCGGGCATCAGCACGGCGAACTCGTCGCCACCGAGCCGCGCCACCACGTCGGTGCGACGCATGCGGCGGTCGAGCACGCAGGCCAGTTCCTTCAGCGCCAAGTCGCCGACCGGGTGGCCGTAGGTGTCGTTGATGCTCTTGAAGTCGTCGAGGTCCAGCATGATGAGGCTGAAGCGGTGGCCATGGCGGTGGGCGCGGGCCACCTCCATGCGCAGGAAGTCCTCGAACTTGCGGCGGTTGTAGAGCTTGGTCAGCGGGTCGCGCTGGCTGAACTCCTCCAGCTTGTCCTGGTATTCCTGGATGGTGCCGAGCAGCCGATTGAAGTGGTCGGACAGGCTCTTCACCTCCTTGAGGTGAGTGCCCTGCCCGACGCGACGGTTGAGGTCGGTGTGTTCGATGATCTCGTCGATGACGCCGACGAAACGGGCGATGGGCTGCGCGACGAAGACCCGCAGCTTGAAGTACAGCGCCAGGAACAGGCTGCTCAGGATGAGTGTGAAGTAGATGATGACCGACTTGATGACGAAGCCGACGGACACCTTCAGGTCGGTGATGGGATAGCTGATGTCGACGACGCCGTTCACCTGGCCGATGTCGGCGGCGTGGCAGGCGCGGCATTCGTCGCGCACCAGCACGGGATAGAGGTAGCGGATGTGGTGTTCGCCGGTCCGTAGCACCGGCTCGCGCGTGCGGAAGGCCTCGGCGACCAGCGGGTCGTTGTCGCGCACCAGCGCCTCGCCCGGCAGGTCGCCGTACTGGGCGATGACCGGGGTGCCGCGGAAGACGCGGATTTCCGTGCCCGGCTGGCTCTCGTTGAGGCGGGCGACGATGTCGGCGATCTCGTCCTTGGTCCAGCCCTTGCGCATGGCGGCATAGAGCGACTGGAAGATGAGTTCGGACGTCTGCCGCGCCTCTTCCTGCGCCAGATCGCCGACGGCGCGGCGCTCCACCACCGTCGACATGACCAGGACGACCCCGACGGCCAGCGCCATGGCGGCCATGGAGAGCAGGAAGACGAACTGGCCGATGCTCAGCGTGCGGACCGTGCGCGCCAGAAAGGACTTCATGGAAGGAGATACCCGCCCCAGACCCGGGTACGCGCCGGAGCGCGCCCCCGCTCAACCGTAGCGGCGGAGCATGCCGTACTTCGCGGGAAAATACCACAAAGGTCTTAGGTGTTCTGGCGAAAGATCGCCGCCGCCGGACTGTTAAAGGCCGAGCCCCGGCAACAGCGGCAGGATGCGCTCGGGCGCGAGGCCGGTCAGCACCGCCAGCCGGTCGGCCAGGGCCTGCCGGTGCGGTTGCAGGGCGGCGATGCGGTCGGCCTCGGCGGCAGCCATCGCCTGTTCCTCCGCCACCGCCAGCGGACGGCCGAGGCCGGCGGCCATGGCCGGGCGCAGGTCGCGCGGCGCGCTGAAGGTACCGCGCCCGAGGGGCGGCAGCGCGGACTCCACCGTATCGGCCGCGAGGCCGGTGGCGACGGTCAGGCGCTCCACATAGGCCGCGCGGGCCTGCCGGACCTTGCCGAGGTGGTCGACGACGGTCTGCTGAAGGGCCCACCCTTCGGGCGGCGTCAGCGGGCGGCCGAGTTCGACGGCCAGCGCCTCGGCCAGGGCCCCCGACGAGGAGGCGGCGGGCGAGCCTTGCGCGGCGACCGGGCCGGTGCCGAGCACGACGGCGGCAGGAATGAAGACGAGCGCCACCGCCAGTGCGGCGGCGCGGCAGGGGACGGCGGCGAAGCGTGGTGCGATCATGCCGCCTAGATAGCGGTGCCGGGCGACGAAGGGAAGCCCCGCGTCACCCGCCCGTGAAGGGCGCCGACACCGCCACCAGGATGGCGCCGCTCACGGCCAGCATCAGTGCCTGCCGGTCCACCGGCTTCCACGCCACCGCCCGATAGCCGGTCATGGCCCACGACGTCATGGCGTAGAGCGTCGGCAGGGCCACCAGGAATCCAAGGAACGACAACATTCCTTCATCCTCCCTCCTGTTGCTCTCGACAAGAATCATGGCACGACCAAAGTAGCATCTCAACAGTTTGAATTTTACGTTCTTATGGCACGATTTTCCGCCTTATGGCTTGGAACTGCGCGCCCTGCGTCCTGCACCACCGGCACGCAAAAGGGCCGCCCCAAGGGGCGGCCCTTCCGTGTCGGTCCGGTGAAGGGGCCGGGAGGCGCGGGCTCTTAGAAGCCCATGCCGCCCATGCCACCCATGCCGCCCATGTCGGGGGCGCCCATGGGCTCCTTCTTCTCCGGCAGCTCGCCCACCATGGCTTCGGTGGTGATGAGCAGGCCGGCGATGGAGGCGGCATCCTGCAGCGCGGTGCGCACGACCTTGGTCGGGTCGATGATGCCTTCCTTCACCATGTTGACGTAGGTGCCGTTCTGGGCGTCGAAGCCCATGTCGACGTCGTTGCCTTCCAGCAGCTTGCCGGCGACCACCGCACCGTCGTGACCGGCGTTCTCGGCGATCTGACGCAGCGGCGCCTGCAGGGCGCGACGGACGATCTCGACGCCGACCTTCTGGTCGTCGTTGCCGACGGCGATGTTCTCCAGCGCCTTGATGGCATAGAGGAGGGCGGTGCCGCCACCGGCGACGATGCCTTCCTGCACGGCCGCGCGGGTGGCGTGAAGGGCGTCGTCGACGCGGTCCTTCTTCTCCTTCACCTCGACTTCGGAGGCGCCACCGACCTTGATCACCGCGACGCCGCCGGCGAGCTTGGCCAGGCGCTCCTGGAGCTTCTCGCGGTCGTAGTCGGAGGTGGTCTCTTCGACGGCGGCGCGGATCTGGTTGCAGCGCGCCTCGATGTCGTCCTTGGAGCCCAGACCATCGACGATGGTGGTGGTTTCCTTGGTGATGGTGGTCTTCTTGGCCTGGCCGAGCATGTCGAGCGTGACGCTCTCCAGCTTGATGCCCAGGTCTTCGGAGACGACTTCACCGCCGGTCAGGATGGCGATGTCCTGCAGCATGGCCTTGCGACGGTCGCCGAAGCCCGGCGCCTTCACGGCCGCGACCTTCAGGCCGCCGCGCAGCTTGTTGACCACCAGGGTGGCCAGGGCCTCGCCTTCGATGTCCTCGGCGATGATCAGCAGCGGACGGCCGGACTGCACGACGGCCTCGAGGACCGGCAGCAGCGGCTGCAGCGAGCTGAGCTTCTTCTCGTGGATCAGGATGTAGGCGTTGTCCAGATCGACGGTCATCTTCTCGGCGTTGGTGATGAAGTACGGCGAGAGGTAACCACGGTCGAACTGCATGCCTTCGACGACGTCCAGCTCGGTCTCGAGGCCCTTGGCCTCTTCCACCGTGATGACGCCCTCGTTGCCGACCTTTTCCATCGCCTTCGCGATGATGTCGCCGATTTCCTTCTCGCCGTTGGCGGAGATGGTGCCGACCTGCGCGACTTCGCTGGAGGTGGAAATCTTGCGGGTGCGGCTGGCGATGTCGTCGACCACGGCCTTGACGGCCAGATCGATGCCGCGCTTCAGGTCCATCGGGTTCATGCCGGCGGCGACGGACTTGGCGCCTTCACGAACGATGGCCTGGGCCAGAACGGTGGCGGTGGTGGTGCCGTCGCCGGCGATGTCGGCGGTCCGCGAGGCGACCTCCTTCACCATCTGGGCGCCCATGTTCTCGAACTTGTCCTTCAGTTCGATTTCCTTGGCGACCGAGACGCCGTCCTTGGTCACGCGCGGCGCGCCGAAGGACTTCTCCAGCACCACGTTGCGACCCTTCGGGCCGAGGGTGACCTTCACCGCGTCGGCCAGGATGTCGACGCCGCGCAGCATGCGGGAGCGCGCATCGACGCCGAACTTGATTTCCTTGGCAGCCATTGGCTCAAATCCTCTTGCAGATGAATGGGGAACCGGATGTCAGGGGTCGGAGCGAGCCTCGCGGCTTACTCGACGATACCCATGACGTCGGTTTCCTTCATGATCAGCAGGTCCTGACCGTCGATGGTGACTTCGGTGCCCGACCACTTGCCGAACAGCACCTTGTCGCCGACCTTCACGTCCAGGGCGACGATCTTGCCGTCTTCGCCGCGCGCGCCGGGGCCGACGGCGATCACTTCACCCTGCTGGGGCTTTTCCTTGGCGGTCTCGGGGATGATGATGCCGCCGCGGGTCTTTTCTTCGGCCTCGAGGCGCTTGACCAGCACGCGGTCATGCAGCGGACGAAACTTCATGGAATTCCTCCGTTTGGGGAATATGTCCCAATGCGTTGTGACAAAGAGACGAAACGATGCGGGGATCGGGAGCCGCCGTTAGCACTCCCGCCCGGTGAGTGCCAACACAGGTATGCGGATGAGAGGCGTCTGTCAAGCGTGCGCCTGTTACATCGGCCCGACTGCGCCATGAGTGGCAGGGCTCAGCCCTGGCCGGCGGCCTTGTCGCGGCGTCGCTGGCGGCGGATGCGCCGCCACAGCCACACCCCGAGCACGCCCGAGGCGACGAACAGCACCACCGAAAGCGTGATGCGCAGCTCCGGCTCCACGTGGATGCCGCTGCCGAGCAGGGCGAAGATCACCGTCTGCGGCAGGTAGCCGAGGATGGACCCGGCCAGGAACGGCCGGGCGCCGACGCTGGTCACGCCGGCGGCCAGGTTGGTCACCACGTTGGACCCGACCGGCAGGAAGCGGATGAGCAGCGTCATGGTGAAGGGATTGCCGCGCAGGAAGCCGTCCACCTTGGCGATGCGGGCGCCGAAACGGTGGCGCACGAAATCGCGGCCGAACAGGCGGGCGTACCAGAAGGCGGCGGCGCATCCGAGCGTCTGGGCCAGCAGCGCCCAGGCCGTACCCTCCCACAGCCCGAAGGCGTAGCCGCCGCCGAAGGCCACCAGCTGGCGCGGCAGGCCGACGCCGGTGAGCGCGGCGCCGGCGGCGACGAACACCACCTCGCCCCAGAAGCCGCGGCCCTTCACCTGCGTGTCGAGCCACTGCGGGTCGAGCATCTCCACCACGCCGAGGGCGCGGGCGGCATAGCCGATGGCGACCAGCCCGGCGATCATCACCAGGCCCTTGAGCAGGGGCTTCAGGCTGGAGCCGCCGCCGCCGGCCTCGTCGTCGCCGGTGCCGTCGTCGGAGTCGGGAGGGGTGGATGTCATCCGGCCGCGGTCAGTCGTGGTGCTCGATCACCGGCCGGCGGGCGCGCGCCTGCAGCCAGGCGACGCCGAACAGGTCGACGATGCCGACCCACAGGCGGTTCCACAGGCCGTACTTGGACACGCCGCGCTCGCGCGGGCGGTGGTTGACGCGCACGCTGACCACCTTGCCGCCGGCCCGGATCATCAGCGCCGGCAGGAAGCGGTGCATGTGGTCGAACCGCGGGAAATCGAGGAAGGTCTGGCGGGCGAACAGCTTCAGACCGCAGCCGCTGTCGGGCGTCGAGTCCTTCAGCAGGCCCGAGCGCACGCCGTTGGCGACCTTGGACGACAGGCGGCGGAGGAAGGTGTCCTGCCGCTTTTGGCGGTGCCCGGCGATCATCACCAGGGCGGCGTCGGAGGCCGAGGCGGCGGCTTCCTGGTCGCGGCGGCGGATCATGGCGGGGATGTCGGCCGGATCGTTCTGGCCGTCGCCGTCGAGCGTCGCGATCCAGGCGCCGCGGGCGAATTTCACGCCGGACGCCACCGCCTGGCTCTGGCCGCAGCTGCGGGCGTGGCGCACCACGCGCAGGCGCGGGAACTGCCCTTGCGCGTCGCGCAAGCGGGCCGGCGTGTCGTCGTCGGACCCGTCGTCGACGTAGACCACCTCGAAATCGATGAAGTTCTCGAGGGCGGCGTGGATCTCCTGCACCAGCGGCAGGATGTTCTCCGCCTCGTTCTTCACGGGCACCACGACCGACAGGTCGGGGACCATGGGAAGATCCGACGACAGGATCGCCGCGGGCTTGGTGAATTCGTTCATGGGATGGGGCCGGCCGGTCTCTCGGAGAAATACGACCGAGGTCTTTTATACCCGCAGGGGAAGCGACTCAAACGGATTCGGGCGGGGTGGCGGCAGCCAGGACCCGGCGCGCCCGCGCGTCGGCCTCGCTCGCCTCGGTCAGCAAGGTCTCCCAGTCGTCCGGTGGGCGACCGCTGGAGAGCATGTGGCGGAACACGGCGTAGGGGTCGTTGCGGCTGCCGGCCGCCCGTTGCCCGTCGTCGTCGTTGACCCACGCATAGACGATGATCCGCTCCGCCGCCCGGTAGCGGAAGAACAGGCGATAGCGCTGGAACAGCTTGGCGCGGAACCAATGACGGTGGGTGCCGCCCAGGGTGTTGCCCTGGCGATAGGCGTCGCGCGTCGGGTCCGACGGAATGTCGTCCAAGATCAGGCGGACCAGCCCCGCCAACATCCGGGCGCTGCGCCGATGCATCCAGCCCTCGGGATCGCGCGCCCGCGCCCGGTCCACCTGCACCAGCAGGTCCTCCAGGTGATCGAGCAGCAGGGGGTGGAAGGCCAGCCGCCACCCGTTGGCAGTCAGCGGCGTGCGCCTCACCGGTCGGGCTCGCCGTCTTCATCGTCGTCGGGCAGCGGCGCGTCGAGGTCCACCGCCACCCCGGCGACGGCCTCCCTCAGGCGGCGCTCGAAATCGGCGTCGGGCATCACCAGCCGGTCGGGCCGCCGGGCCATGTCCTGCTCCAGGAAATCGAGGAAGCGGCCGAGGACGGGGTCGGCATCCTCCACCTCCACGTCCGGCTCCTTGCGGGCGACCACCACGGTGCCGTCGTCCAAGGCGCGAAAGACGATGGCATCCCGCTTGCCCAGCCGCAGGACATTGCGGATGGCGGCCGGAACCGTCGTCTGACCGCGTTCGGTGACGGTGGCTTCCACTTCGATGATCGTCATGACGAAGGCTCCAAGGGGCACAGGCAGAGAAAGTAATGCATTTGCATTGGATCGCCAAGGCGCACGCCATACCCGACACCCCCGCTCGGCTTTCCCTTTGACGGGCGGCAGCGGGCGTTTCATCATCGGCGGCAGTGGAGGCACCGCCCGGGAGGCAGCAGCGCATGCAGTCGTCGATCGCCCTCGACCTTCCCTCCGGCCCGCAGACCGACCGGCGCGCGGCCGGGCGGCGGCGGGCGGTGGCGGTATGGCTGTTCGTGCTGTGCGGCATGGTGACGGTCATGGTCGGGCTCGGCGGTGCGACGCGGCTCACCGACTCCGGCCTGTCCATGGTGGAGTGGCAGCCGCTGACCGTGCTGCCGCCGCTGACCGAGCCCGAGTGGCAGGCGACCTTCGACAAATACCGCCAGTTTCCCGAGTACCAGAAGAAGAACTACGGCATGACGCTGGCCGAGTTCAAAGGCATCTTCTGGCTGGAGTATCTGCATCGCCTGTGGGGCCGCGCCATCGGCGTGGTCTTCGCCCTGCCCTTCCTGTGGTTCCTGGTGCGCGGCGCCATCGACCGGCCGCTGGCCTTGCGGCTCGGCGGGCTGTTCGTGCTGGGCGGCATGCAGGGGCTGGTGGGCTGGCTGATGGTCAGGAGCGGCCTCGTCGACCAGCCCATGGTGAGCCCGGTGCGGCTGGCCGCCCACCTCGGCCTCGCCTTCCTGATCCTGGTGCTGATGCTGCGCCTCGCCCTCGACCTGTGGCTGAACGAAGGCCGCGCCGTCGTCGCCGTCGGCGCCCGGCGTTTCGCCGCGGCGGCGCGGACCTTCGGCGTGTACGTCTTCGCCGTCGCCCTGTCGGGGGCGCTGGTGGCCGGCCTCGACGCGGGGCTGACCTACAACACCTTCCCCCTCATGGACGGCCGCCTGGTACCCAAGGGATTGCACCTGCACGCGCCCTGGTGGGTGAACCACCTGGACAACGTGACCACGGTGCAGTTCCAGCACCGGCTGCTGGCGGTGACGCTGGTCGCCCTCGCGCTCGGTCTGGCCGCCTGGGCACTGCGCCTCGGCGATGCCCTGCCGGCGCGGGCGCGGACGGCGGCGCTGGTCGTGGCCGCGCTGGCGGTCGGGCAGATGACGCTCGGCATCGCCACGCTGCTGCTGGTGGTGCCGACCACCCTCGGCGTCGCCCACCAGTTGGGGGCGCTCGCGGTCCTGTCGGCGGTGGTGGTGCTGGTGCGCCTGCTGCGCCGGCCCGAGGCGACCGCTCAACGCCTGCCGCAGTAGTAGGCGGCGCCCCACACCATCTTGGCCAGTTCGGGGCCGAGCAGGCGTTCCGTGCGGATGCGCTGGACACGCAGCGGCATGGTCTTGCGGTCGGCGATCAGGGTGATCACCTCGTCGCGGGCATCGGGCAGGAAGGCGGGGCGGGCGTCGCGCCACAGGCAGCCGCAATCGATGTCGTGCAGCTGGGCCTGACAGACGCCGAGAAATTCCGCCTCCGCCTGCGCTTCGGCCACCGCAGCCGCATCCTCCCGGCCCGAGCCGACGAAGCTGACCGCCCCGACGACGCCGGCCGCGGCGCCCACGATGCCCACCAGCACGCCGATGACCGCCGCCGACATCAGGTGGCGCCGGCGCCGCCGCAAACGACGGGCATGGGCCCGGCGTCGGCGCCGCCGGGCGAGGCGATGCTCGGCATCCGCCGCCTCCGGTGTCGCGGGGTGCTCGCCCGCCGCTGGCGGCTCGGCATGGCCCTCGCCGGGAACGCTGTCGGGGTCGGGGGCCGTGCTGGTCATGGCGGAGCGTCTACCAGAATGGACTCGGGCGGGCGGTCATCCACTATAGCGCGATCGCTCTGGAACTCACAGAACCTGATGGCGTAAATCGACTTGACGCGACGCCGCCGCGGCAGGCATTTCCCGCTGGTTTCCGCCGCCTGCCTCCCCCTATAATCCGCGCGCCATGCGACTGATCACACGCTACATCCTCCGCCAGCTCGCGCTCGGGACCCTGCTCGTATCGGCGGGTCTGGCGGTCGTGCTGTGGTTGACGCAGTCGCTGCGCCTGGTGGAAATGATCATCAGCAAGGGCCTCGGGCTGGGCGTCTTCGTGAAGATGACCATGCTGCTCATGCCGAGCTTCCTGGTGATCGTGTTCCCCATCGCCCTCTTCGCGGTGATCCTGTTCACCTACAACCGCCTCAACGGTGACCGCGAGCTGGTGGTGATGCGGGCCGTCGGCCTCGGCCCCTTCGGCCTCGCCAAGCCGGCCCTGCTGGTGGCCCTGGTGCTGACCGGCCTGTGCTACGGCCTGACGCTCTACATCGCGCCCAAGTCGGTGGAGACCTTCCGCGAGATGCGCTGGCAGGTGCGCAACGACCTGACCCAGGTGCTGGTGCAGGAAGGCGCCTTCACCGAGATCGAGCCCGGCCTGACCGTCTACGTGCGCGAGCGCGGCCCCGACGACGAGCTGCTCGGAATCCTGCTGCACGACAACCGCGAGCCGGCCCGCCCCGTCACCATCATGGCCGACCGCGGCGCCCTGCTGAACACGCCCGAGGGTGCCCGCGTGCTCATGGAGACGGGCAACCGGCAGGAGGTCGAGGAAGGCACCGGGCGCATGTCGCTGCTCTACTTCGACCGCCACGTGTTGGAACTGGGCAAGATCGGCGGCGAGGCCGGACCCCGCTTCCGCGACGCCCGCGAGCGCATGACCGACGAACTCCTCGCCATCTCCACCGAGAACTCCGAGCTCGGCGAGGAGGACGTGCGCAAGTTCCATGCCGAGGCCCACCAGCGGCTGTCGAGCCCGCTGTTCAACCTGTCCTTCGCCCTCATCGCCTGCGCCGCCATGCTGACCGGCGCCTTCAACCGCCGCGGCCACGGCGCCCGGGTGCTGACCGCCGTCGCGGCCATGGTCGGCGTGCAGGTCATGGGCCTCGCCGCCATCAACGGCGCGGCCACGTCGGAAGCCCTGATGCCGCTCATCTACGGCGTGGCGATCGTGCCGGGCGTGATCGCCGCCGCCGTCCTCTATCGTTCGACACGCGCCGTGGCCGGCCCCATCGGCCCCGCCGTGCCCCAGGGAGAAGCGTGATGCTCCGACGGTCGCCGCGGCCGCTCACCCTCACCGCCGGCGTCGCCGCCCTGCTGGCGGCGCCCGCGGCCTCTGCCGCGACGCCCGTGGGCAGCGGCTGGCAGCCGTCGCGACCGCTGTGGGAAGCGGGGACCACCGCGGCGGCGCCTCTCGCCGCACCCGCGACGGCTCCCCTCGTCGCACCCGCGACGGCTCCCCTCGTCGCGCCCGCGACGCCCGGCGTGGCGCCGACGGCCCCGACGGCGCCCTGGGCCCCGCCCATGACCGCGCGCCCGGTGGTGGTGCAGCAGGTCGCCGCCGAGCCGGCACCGGCGCCGGCCGTTCCGCCGCTCGTCGCACCGCCGGCCGAGGCGCTCGGCGCCGGCGCGGCCCCCATGGCGACGCCGCGCCCGACCTCCGACCCGGTGTTCGACAATCCGCCGCCGCGTGACGACTCCGCCCCCATCCGCCAGGCCCGCTCCGGCGCCCGGCTGCCGGGCGCCGGGATGGAAAGCCTGATCCGCCGACCCGAATTCGGCAACCTGCCGCGCCCCTACACGCCGCCGCAGGTGCCGCCGACGGCGGCCGGCGAGCCGCGCACCTCGGTGGTCGCCGAGGAACTGAGCTACGACGACGATGCCGAGGTGGTCACCGCCCGCGGCAAGGTGGAACTCGTCTACGAAGGCCGGGTGCTGCGCGCCGACACGGTGCGCTACGACACCGTCGCCGACCGCGTCACCGCCGAGGGCGACGTGGTGGTGGTCGACACCGACGGCACCGTCTCGTTCTTCGACTTCGCCGAGCTGACCGGCGACATGAAGGAAGGCTTCGCCCGCGAGGCGACGCTCCTGCTGGCGGACCGCTCGCGCGCCACCGGCGAGCTGCTGACGCGCGAAAACGACGTCAACACCATGCGCGAGGCCATCTACACCGCCTGCGACCCGTGCGAGGACCCGAACGCCGCCCCGCTGTGGCGCCTGCGGGCCGACCGCATCACCCACGACGAAGCGGAAAAGATGGTCTACTACCGCGACGCCTGGATGGAGTTCGCGGGCCTGCCGGTGTTCTACACGCCCTACCTGTCGCATCCCGATCCGACGGTGAAGCGCAAGTCGGGCTTCATGCCACCGTCCTACAGCTACAACAGCGACCTCGGCGCGCAGGTGACGATCCCCTACTACATCGTCATCGACGGCCAGCAGGACGCCGAGGTGGCGCTGCGCTGGACGGGCGTCGAAGGCCCGGTGTTCGAAGGCGCCTACAGCGGCCTCTATTCCTCGGGCGCGCTCGACGCGGCGGGCAGCATCACGCGGGATGCGGACGGGCAGACCCGTGGCCACCTCGACACCACCCTGATGTGGCACTTCGACAATACCTGGCGCGGTGGCTGGGACGCCGAACTGGCGTCGGACGGCACCTATCAGCGCAAGTACCGCTATGGCGACACCAGTGACGCCTGGCTGGTCAGCGAGGCCTTCCTGGAGGGCTTCGGACGGCGGTCCTACGCCCGCGCCCGCGGCCTGTACTTTCAGGAATTGCGAGAGGCGACGGACATCGACGAGGTGCCCGTGGTCCTGCCGGACCTGACCTATTCCTTCGTCAGCCGACCGTTCGAAAGCGGCGCCTGGTGGACCTTCGACGCCGCCGGCACCGCTCTGACCCGCGAGGACGGCATAGACTCCCGCCGCGCCGGTGTCGAGACTGCCATCCACTACCCCTACTACGGCTCGCTCGGCGACGTGACCGAATTCATGGTCGCCCTTCGGACCGACGGCTACAGCCTCGGTGTGGACGACGCACGCGTTCCGACCAACCCCGCCATCAACGACGGCTTCGCCGGCCGTTTCGTGCCGACGGCGGGCGTGACGTGGCGGTGGCCGGTGACGCGCGACAACGGCTGGTTCCGCGAGGTGCTGGAGCCCATGGCCTCGGCCTACTTCAGCCCCGAGGACGCCAACAACGACGAGATCCCGAACGAGGACAGCCGCGACTTCGAGTTCGACGCCGCCAACCTGTTCGACCGCAACCGCTTCGCCGGCTGGGATCGGGTCGAGACCGGCGCGCGGGTCAACTACGGCCTGAAGTGGACCGCCTATTGGCCGGAAGGCGAAAGCCTGTCGCTGCTGTTCGGCCAGGCCTACCATTTCGACGACAAGATGACCGCCTTCGGCAGCGAGGACGGCGGGGCGTCGGATTACGTGGGGCGCGTCGCCATGGACGTCGCTCCGTGGCTGAACCTCGACTACCGCTTCCGCCTCGATCAGGACGACTTCGAGATGCGCCAGCAGGAGGTCGTGGCGACCGCCGGCAGCCCCGTCCTCACCGTGTCGGTGGGATACCTGCAAGCGTCGCCGGACCCGTGGATGACGGAGAGCATCGGCGAGCGCGAGCAGGTGACGCTTGCGGCCCAATCGAGAATCCTGCGCAACTGGTCCCTGTTCGGCGCGACCACCCTCAACATTACCAGCGCCGAAGCCGACGAACCTCTCCAGACCAGCTTCGGCGCCATCTACGACGACGAATGCTTCACCGCCTTCGCCACCATCAGCAACGACGCCACAGAAGACCGCGACTACGAAGGCGGCACCGAGATCATGTTCCGCGTCGTGTTCAAGACGCTCGGCGAACTGGACTTCGGCTCCGTCGAAGCCGGTTTCGGCGAGTGATCCACCCCAGCCGGCCCGAGGAAACGGACGACCCCATGACCTTCAGCATCCGCACGGCACACCCGACCCGCCGCCCCGCCCGCCGGATCGCGGCCGCCTCGGCCCTCGCTCTCGCGGCCCTGCTGGCGGCCCCGGTGATGCCGGCGGGCAATGCCCTGCTGGCCCCGCCGGCGGCGGCTCAGTCCATCCAGCGCATCGCCGCGGTGGTGAACGACGACGTCATTTCGCTGCGCGACATCATCGCGCGCATGGACTTCGTCATCGCCACCTCCAACCTGCCCGACAGCCAGGAGACGCGCCAGCGCCTGCTGCCGCAGGTGCTGCAGGGCCTCATCCTCGAGACGCTCAAGCTGCAGGAGGCCGAGCGCCTCGGCATCCAGGTCAGCGACAGCGAGATCGCCGAGGGCATCCGGCAGGTGGAAAGCCGCAACCGCATGGCGCCGGGCACCTTCCTGCAGTCGCTGCAGGGCCGCGGCATCCCGACTTCCACCTTCGAGCGCCAGGTGCGCGCGGAAATCGCCTGGATCAAGGTGGTGCGCAGTTCCCTGTCCGGTCAGGTGACCGTCAGCGACACCGAGATCGAGGCCCGCCAGGACCAGCTGCAGCAGGCCATCGGCAAGCCCGAGGCGCTGCTGGCGCAGATCTACCTGCCGGTGGACGATCCGCTGCGCGAGGCCGAGGTGCGCGACGCCGCCGACCGGCTGGTGTCGCAGATCCGCGGCGGCGCCAACTTCGCCGCCCTGGCGCAGCAGTTCAGCCAGGATCCGACGGCGGCCAAGGGCGGTGACATGGGCTGGGCGCCGCTGTCGACGCTGGAGCCGGAACTGCGCGAGGCGGTGACCGCCACCGAGGGCAACCGCCTGTCCGATCCCGTCCGCACCGCCGCCGGCTACACCATCCTGCTGGTGCGCGACAAGCGTGTCGCCGGCGAGCAGCAGGCCGGCAGCGGCGCCATGCAGATCGTGCAGGTCTCGCTGCCGACCACCGGCGCCCGCGCCATGGCGGCGGAGCAGCGCGCCGCCGTCGCCCAGCGCGCCGCCGCCGCCACCACCTGCGACGCCATGGCCGCCATCGCGACCGAAGTCGGCACACCGGGCTCCGGCCGTCTCGGCCCGCTGACCATGACCGACCTGCCGCCCGCCCTCGCCACCGCCATCCGCGACCTGCCGCTGAACACGCCGAGCCGCGTCGTCCCGGTGCCGGGTGCCGAGGTGGTGGTCATGGTCTGCGAACGCGAGGAATCGAGCGCGCTGGACGAAGACAAGATCCGCCGCGAAATCGAGACCGAAAAGCTCGAGGTGCTGGCCCAGCGCCGTCTGCGCGACCTGCGCCGCGCCGCCCTCATCGACATCCGTCTGTGAGGCGGCGGCCCATCGCCCGCCGGAGAGGCACGCCATGACCACGGTTCCGCCCCTCGCCCTCACCATGGGCGAGCCCGCCGGCATCGGCGGCGACATCACCCTGAAGGCCTGGGGCCGCCGCGCCGGCGCCGGGCTGCCGCCGTTCTTCGTCATCGACGACCCGGCCCGCCTGCGCGCCCTGGCCGGCCGCCTCGGCCTGACCGTGCCGGTATGCCCCATCGCCGCGCCGGAAGAGGCGGTGGAGGCCTTCCCCCACGGCCTGCCGGTGCTGCCGCTCGCCCTCCCCGCCGCCGTGGAGCCGGGCCGGCCCGACGCCGCCAACGCCCCCGCCGTGCTGGAGGCCATCGCCTGGGCGGTGCGCCTGACCACCGAAGGCCGCGCCGGCGCCGTCGTCACCAACCCCATCAACAAGGCGGTGCTCAAGGCGGCCGGCTTCGCCCACCCGGGTCACACCGAGTTCCTCGCCGAACTGGCAGGCGGCGTGACGCCGGTGATGATGCTCGCCTGCCCCGGGCTGCGGGTGGTGCCGGTGACCATCCACCTCTCCTTGCGCGAGGCCGTCGAGTCCCTGCGCACCGAGACCATCGTGGAGATCGGCCGCCTGACCGCCGCCGGCCTGCGCGACAACTTCGCCATCGCGCGCCCGCGGCTGGCCGTCGCCGCCCTCAACCCGCACGCCGGCGAAGGCGGCGTCATGGGGCGGGAGGAAATCGACGTCATCGCCCCGGCGGTCGCCGCCCTGCGGGCCGAGGGCATCGACGCTTTCGGGCCGGCGCCGACCGACACGCTGTTCCACGCCGCCGCCCGCGCCCGCTACGACGCCGCGCTCTGCATGACCCACGACCACGCGCTCATCCCGCTCAAGACCATCGACTTCGCCGGCGGCGTCAACGTGACCCTCGGCCTGCCCTTCGTGCGCACTTCGCCCGACCACGGCACCGCCTTCGACATCGCCGGCACGGGCACCGCCGACGACGCCAGCCTGGTCGCCGCCCTGCGCATGGCGGGCGAGATGGCCGCCGCCCGCCGGAGCACCGCATCGTGAGCGACGACGGCACCCCCGACCTCGCCTTCGACGGCCTGCCGCCGCTGCGCGACGTCATCGCCCGCCACGACCTGGCGGCCAAGAAGAGCCTCGGCCAGAACTTCCTGCTCGACCTCAACCTGACGGGCCGCATCGCGCGCTCCGCCGGGCCGCTCGACCAGGGCACGGTGATCGAGATCGGCCCCGGCCCGGGCGGCCTGACGCGCGCCCTGCTGGCGGCCGGCGCCCGCCAGGTGATCGCCATCGAGCGCGACCCGCGGGTGATGCCGGCACTGGCCGAAATCTCCGCCCGCTGGCCGGGCCGGCTGGAGGTGCGCGAGGCCGACGCGCTGGAGATCGACGTCGCGAGCCTCGGCGAGGCGCCCCGGCGCATCGTCGCCAACCTGCCCTACAACGTGGCGACGCCGCTGCTCATCGGCTGGCTGCACCGGCTCGACGCCATCGCCGGCATGACGCTGATGTTCCAGAAGGAGGTGGTGGACCGCCTGGTCGCCAAGCCGCGCACCAAGGACTACGGCCGCCTGTCCGTCATCACCCAGTGGCTGTGCCATGTCGAGCCGCTGTTCGACATCAACCCGCGCGCCTTCACGCCGCCGCCCAAGATCGTGTCGACCGTGGTCTCGCTGACCCCGCGCACCGCCCCGCTGGCCGAGGCCGACTTCGCGACCCTGGAACGGGTCACCGCGGCCGCCTTCGGACAGCGTCGCAAGATGCTGCGGGCCAGCCTGAAATCCCTCGGCGGCGACGGCGAGGCATTGTGCGCCGCAGCAGGCGTCGCCCCGACGGCACGGGCCGAAGAGCTCACGGTGGAGCAGTTTTGCGCCATCGCGCGAGCCCTGTGACCTGCGGCGCCTTCGCAACCGCAATATCCCGTTGCGCGTGCGCGTATCCTTTTTGACTCCTCGACACTATACCAGTGCATGAGGTCTGCTCAGACCAACGGCGTGGGACCCGGCGCCTCCCTGGTGGAGGCGCGGCGGCCGGAGGGGGATCTGGGCATGGCACACACCTACTTCTATTCCAACGTGACGGCCGTCGTCGCCGACCCCGAGGGGCAGCGGCGGCAGGTCATCCGGTCCACCCTGCACTACCTCGGCTTCCGCGAGGTCGAGTGGTGCGACAATCTGGCCGACCTGCGCAGCCTGTGCGAAAGCCGCAAGCCGGACCTCGTGCTCGCCGCCCTGGACCTCGCCGACGGGCCGGCCTCGCAGTACTTCCAGGACGTCCGGCGCGGCCGCACCTCGGTGGATCCCTTCACGCCCATTATCGCCGTACTGTCGGAAGCCTCGCCTGAAACCGTGCGGCGCGGCATCGACTGCGGTGCCGACGATCTGCTCATCCACCCCTGGCCGACGGGTTACCTGGACGGCCGGATGGAAAAGCTCATCCACGGGCGCAAGCCCTTCGTGGTCAGCGCCGACTATGTCGGCCCCGACCGCCGCGCCCGCGACCGCGACGGCCCGAAGGCGCAGCAGTTGACGCCGCCCAACGTGCTGGAGGCCAAGGCTCTGCGCCGCCAGTCGTCGGAAACGGTGGCGGAGGCCCTGGCGACCGCCCGCACGACCCTGGAGCAGTACCGCCTGCATGCGGTGGCGACGCTGGCCGTGCGGCTGGTGGACGAGGTGGAGGCGCTCTATGCCCGCGGGCAGATGGCCGACGCGCTGGTGCCGGTCCAGTTGGAGCGCATCCGCGCCGCCGCTGACGAGGCATCGCTCCTGGCGATTAAGGGGGCGGCGGCGACGGCGGCCGCCGGCTTCCGCGACCTCGCCCGCCACGCCGTTCTGTGCCGCGATGCGCAGCAGCACGGCCGGGTGGCGAGCCTGGTGGAAATGGCCCGCCTGCGCGACGCCATCGCCGGCTTCTTCAAGATCGAGACGGCACTGCTGCTCGATACGCCGGCGGCGGCAGCGGCCCCGCCGCGTCCGCCGCAGCGCAGCCGCGCCGCCGTCGGCTGACGGGCGGCCTTACCAGGTGCCGGTGTTGGGCATGCTCGCCCAGGGCTCGCGCGGCTCGAGCGGCTCGCCCCTCTGCAGCAGCTCCACCGAGATGTTGTCGGGCGAGCGCACGAAGGCCATGTAGCCGTCGCGCGGCGGCCGGTTGATGACGACGCCGCCGTCCTGCAGCTTCTGGCAGGCGGCGTAGATGTCGTCGACGCGGAAGGCCAGGTGACCGAAGTTGCGACCGCCGGTGTACTCCTCCGGGTCCCAGTTGTAGGTCAGTTCGACCATCGGCACGTTGAAGGTCGCGGCATTGTCGCCGGCCTGCGGGCCCGCCTTGGCGACGTCCTGCGGCGCGGCGAGGAAGACGAGGGTGAAGCGGCCCTTCTCGCTTTCCTTGCGCGAGACCTCCTGCAGGCCGAGCAGGTCGCAGTAGAAGCGCAGCGACGCATCGAGGTCGGTGACGCGCACCATGGTGTGCAGGTATTCCATCGGCATCCTCCAGGTGGGAACGGAAACGGGCGAGTGCCCCTCAGGTAGGACGCCCGGCCGCCCGTGAAAAGCGCCATTTCGGCCAGGGCCGCTGCGTCAGCCCGCTTCCGGCTCCGCCGCCGGGTCGAGCAGCCGGCGCAGGGCGCGCGGGCGGTCCATGGTTTCATGGACGAGGCCGAGGACGATGATCTCGTCGGCGGTCACCTCGAAGAAGACCAGATGGCGAGGCCGCTTCACACGCGAACCGGCGGCGCTGGCAGTACGGCTGTGCCGGATATGGTAGAGGCCGAGCCGCCGGCTGCCGTAACGCAGCCAGCGGACGAGGCTCGTGGACGCGCCGGTCGCGATGTCGTCCAAGGCCGAGACGATGAGCGCCTGATAGCGGTCGGCGGCGAGCGAGCCGAACGTCTCCTCGCTGTAGGAGAGAATGTCGAGGATGGTCTCGTCGGCGACCGCCGTCGTGCGCAGTTTACGCACGGCGGCGGGCGAGGCGCTTGCGCTCGGCGCGGATGGAGGCCTCGGCGCGCAGGCCGGTCATGTAGGTTTCCAGGTCGCCCCTCGACCGGAGATCGGTATAGGCCCCCCGGGCCAGATCGGCGTCGGCGCGACGCAGCACGTCCAGGAGGACCTCGGTCGGAACCGTGTCTTGCGCCGCCGCCGAGGCAGCCGGCAACGACTCGTACTCCAGCTTCGGTTCCGCAGTTGCCCCCGCCGCCTCGTACTCCACCAGCGCGGCGCGGAGGACGGCGGCGGCGTCGGGATGGGCCCCCTCGTCCACCAACCGCTGCACGAACGCAGCGAGGCGGGCATCCAGGGCGACGGTGACGGTGCGGTCGGGCATGGGCGGGTCCTGGCGCGAGATCCTTCCAAGATAGGCCCGAACCACCTCGCCGGCAATCACCCCTCGGCGCCGCGCATGCCGTTGACGAATTCGGCCAGGCCCACCTGGCGGGCGCGCTTCAGGCGCTCGGCGTGGAGGATGGCGGCGACGCTGCGGATGGAGCTTTCGACGTCGGTGTTGACGATGACGTAGTCGTATTCCGGCCAGTGGCTCATCTCGTCGGCGGCCTTGGCCATGCGCTTGCGCACCACCTCTTCCGGGTCCTGGGCGCGGCCGCGCAGGCGGCGTTCCAGTTCCTCCACCGTCGGCGGCAGGATGAAGACGCTGACCAGGTCGTCGCGGGCATTGGCGGCGAGCTGCTGGGTGCCCTGCCAGTCGATGTCGAACAGCACGTCGTGGCCGGCGGTCAGGCTGTCCATCACCGGGCCGCGCGGGGTGCCGTAGAAGTTGTCGAAGACGCGGGCGTGCTCCAGCAACTCCGACCGCTCCACCATGCGCTTGTAGGTCTCGACGCCGATGAAGTGGTAGTCGCGGCCGTCCACCTCGCCGGGCCGCGCCGGCCGCGTGGTGACGGAGACCGACATGGCGAGGTTGTCGTCGCGCTCCAGCAGGGCGCGCGAAATGGTGGTCTTGCCGGCGCCCGAGGGCGACGACAGCACCAGCATCAGCCCGCGCCGGCGGATGCGGGTGCCGGAGCCGGCGGCCGCCTCGGAGGCCGGGGCGGCGGTGTCGGTCGGAGCGGCGGTCATGGTCGGGCGTCCCCCTCGGATCGTGGCATGCGGCGCAGGCGGGCTGCCGTCATTCGATGTTCTGGACCTGCTCGCGGAACTGGTCGATCACCGCCTTCAGGTCCAGCCCGATGCGGGTGAGCGCCACATCCTGCGCCTTGGAGCACAGCGTGTTGGCCTCGCGGTTGAACTCCTGGCAGAGGAAGTCGAGGCGCCGGCCGACCGGCCCCTTGTCCTCGCCGATCATCTCGCGGGCCTGCTCGATGTGGGCGGTCAGGCGGTCCAGTTCCTCGCGCACGTCCGCCTTCACGGCGAGCAGCGCCAGTTCGGTCGCCAGGCGGTCCTCGCTGATCTGGGACTGGGCATCGAGCAGGGCGGCGATCTGCTCGCGCAGGCGGGCCTTCACCGCCTCGGGGCGCAGCGACGCCGTTTCGCCCGCCCGCTTCGTCAGGTCGGCGATGGTGTCGAGCTGGCCCAGGAGCACCGCTTCCAGCCGCGCGCCTTCGGCGTTGCGGGCGTCGGCCAGCTTGGCCAGCGCCTGATCCAGGATGCCGATGAGGGCGGCGTCGCGGCGGTCGCGGGCCGTCTCGTCGGGTTCGGACTCCACCACCGGCTCCAGCACGCCGCGCAGGGCGAGCAGGCCGTCCAGGCGGGGCGGGGCGATGCCGGCGTCGGCGCCCAGGTGCTGCTGCCAGTGGCGGGCGACGGCCATCACCTGATCCAGCAGCCCCTCGTTGATACGGTAGGCCGGCTGCTCCTCGGGCCGGTTCACCGACAGGGCGACGGAGACGTTGCCGCGCTTGAAGCGCTTGGCGACGGCGTCGCGCACGGCGATCTCCAGCCCGTCGTAGCCCGGGGGGATGCGCCAGCGGGTTTCCAGGCCCTTGCCGTTGACGCTGCGCACCTCCCACGTGCAGGTGGTGCCGGGGCGGGAGGGGTCGGGGCCTTCGGCGCGGGCGAAGCCGGTCATGCTGGCGATGGGCACGGGCGGCGGGTCCTTCAACAGGCGGTCGCGGAAACGTGGGGAGGGTTATACCGGGACGCACCGCCGCCAACAAGCCGCGAGGCGCCCCTTGCGCCGCCGCCCGGGCCGGCTAGGATGAAGCCATGACCCGAGGATTCCACAAGAAACCGCGCCGCCCGCGCCGCCGGCAGTCAGTCGAAAACGGCCCGGCCGAGATGACGGAACTGACCGTCACCGTGCCGCGCGACCGGGTGGGCGCGCTGAAGCGCTACGCCGGCCGCCTGCGCAAGTCGAACCCCGCGCGCCGCGAGGAAGTGCTGTGGCGCCTGAAGCGCAACTTGCACGAACTGGAGCGCTTCGGCATCGCTTCGCTCGCCCTGTTCGGCTCGACCGTGCGCAACACCGCCCGCCGCGAAAGCGACGTCGACCTGCTGGTGGAGTTTCAGGAGGGTCGCCCCGACGGCATGCTGGAATTCGTGGAACTGAAGCACGTGCTGGAGAGCATCGTCGGCCGGCCCGTCGACCTCGTCACCCCCGCCAACCTGAAGCCGCGCATCAAGGGCCGCATCCTGGCCGAAGCCGTGCGCGTAGTCTGACCCTCACTCCGGACTCCCCTGCCCCATGTCCTACAAGGATTGGCGCGTGCGCGTCGACGACATGCTGGAAGCCATCGCCCGCTGCCGCTCCTATACCGAGGGCATGGACGAGGGCGCCTTCGCCGCCGACCAGCGCACCATCGACGCCGTCGCCCGCAACCTGGAGATCGTCGGCGAGGCGGCCGCCCGCATGCCCGAGCCGATCCAGGAGCGCCACCCGCTGGTCCCCTGGCGCAATCTGGCCGAGATGCGCCACGTGCTCATCCACGAATACCACTCGGTCGACCCGGTGATCCTGTGGCGCGCCGTGCGCAACGACCTGCCGCCGCTGGAGGTCATGCTGCGCGCCGTGCTGGACGACCGCGACGCGCCGCCGGAAACCTGGGAGGCACCGCGATGAGCCGCAGCCCCACCCCGCAGGCCATCGTCGTCACCGGCGCCTCGTCGGGCATCGGCCGGGCCCTGGCGGAGGAGTACGCCGCGCCCGGCGTCTTCCTCGCCCTCACCGGCCGCGACGCCGCCCGCCTGGACGAAGCCGCCGCCGCCTGCCGCGCCCGCGGCGCGGAGGTGGAACCGCGGATGATCGACGTCGCCGACGCCGAGGCCATGGCGGCGTGGCTGAACGACCTCGACGACCGCCGGCCGCTCGACCTGGCGGTCGCCAATGCTGGCATCTCGGCCGGCACCGCCGGGTCCGGCGGCGAAAGCGCGGAGCAGGCGCGCCGCATCATGGCGGTGAACGTCGACGGGGTGATGAACACGGTCCTGCCGCTGCTGCCGCGTTTCCGCGCCCGCCGCGCCGGACAGGTGGCGCTGGTCAGCAGCATGGCCGCCTTCCGCGGCTTCCCCGGCGCGCCGGCCTATTGCGCCAGCAAGGCGGCGGTGAAGGTGTGGGGCGAGGCCCTGCGCGGCTGGCTGGCGCCGGAGGGAGTGCGGGTGTCGGTGATCTGCCCGGGGTTCGTCGAAAGCCGCATCACGGCGCAGAACGATTTCGCCATGCCGTTCTTCATGGACGCCCCCAAGGCCGCGCGCTTCATCCGCCGCGGCCTCGCCAGCGACCGCGGCCGCATCGCCTTCCCCTGGCCCATGTACGTGGCGAGCTGGCTCGGCGGCGCCCTGCCCGACGGGCTGGTGGACGCCATCACGCGCCGGCTGCCGAAGAAGGGTGGCTAGACCCGCCGCACCGTCAGCGGCCGCTGCCGGCGGCGACGCGCCACAGGGTCTCGCTGTAGGGAAGTTCGGCCAGCACGCGCGTCTCGCGCATGACCCAGTTGCGCACCAGCCCGCGGCAGCCCTCGTCCGACTGGGCGAACTGCCGGCGGCAGATGGCGTCGGCGCTGTCGACGAAGCGCATGTCGGCGCCGCGCGTCACGATGTAGACGGTGCCCGGGCCGACCGGCTCGGACGCCGTCACGGCGGCGCCCGCGGGCACCACGAAGACCCCCACCTGCGTCACCGCCACGGCCACGACAAGGGCCAGGACGATGACGACCGTCATCAGTGCCTTACGCATCTCGACTTACCCCCGCAGGATGCGTTGCCGCATCTTCTGCGTGAATCATGCCGCAGCCTGGCCCTACTGGCAATAGGATTGATTACGCAACGATCCTTGAAATGTCGGGAGTCGCCGCGCCGCAGCAGCCTCACTCGGCCGATCGTTGCAGGCGCCGCCAGCGGGCCACGTTGCGGTTGTGCTCGTCCAGCGTCCGCGCGAAGGCGTGGCCGCCCGTGCCGTCGGCGACGAAGTAGTATTCGTCGCTCTCGATGGGGTCGAGCACCGCCTGCAGTGCCGCCTTGCCGGGGTTGGCGATGGGCCGCGGCGGCAGGCCGGCGATGACGTAGGTGTTGTAGGGCGTGTCGCTTTCCAGGTCGGCGCGGGTGAGCGGCCGCCCCAGGTCGCCGTCCTCGGGGTCGAGGCCGTAGATCACCGTCGGGTCCGATTGCAGCCGCATGCCCTTGCGCAGACGGTTGAGGAACACCGCGGCGACGCGCGGACGCTCCGCCGCCACGCCGGTCTCCTTCTCGACGATGGAGGCGAGCACCACGGCCTCCTCCGGCGTCTTCAGCGGCAGGCCCTCGGCGCGGGTTTCCCACAGGTCGGCCAGCACCTTGCGCATGTCGTCGCGCATGCGGCGGACCATGGCTTCGCGGCGGTCGCCGAGGGTGTAGTGATAGGTTTCGGGCAGGAGCGCGCCGGTGGGCGGGGTCTCGGCCGGCAGGTCGCCGTCCAGGCCCTCGGCCGTCGCCAGCACGGCGAGCACCTCGGGCGAGGTCAGTCCCTCGGCGATGGTGAGCGAGCGCACCACCACCTTGCCGGCGGCCAGCAGGTCCAGCACCTCCTGCATGGAGGCACCGGCGGGGAAACGGTACTCGCCGGCGTGCAGCGACGCCGCCTTGCCCGACTGCTTGACGCCGAGGGTGAAGACCAGCCGGTGCGGCTGGTCGGCGGTGATGACGCCCGCGTCCGCCAGCAGGGCGGCGATGCGGGCGAGGCCGGCGCCCTTCGGCACCACCACCGTCGTCTCCTGGGCCAGCGGCCCCGGGGCATGGAAGGTGCGGTCGGCCCACCACCAGGCCGAAACGGCCGCGATCGCGCCGGCGAAAACCAGCGCGATCGCGATGTAGAGCAGCCTGCGGATCAGACGCATGCGCCTATCGGGCCGTCATGGCGGTGTCGGTCGTGTCCCGGCCGGCGCTCAGGGCGCGCGACCGAGGACCAGCGACGCGTTCGTGCCACCGAAGCCGAAGCTGTTGGACACGGCGACGTCGATGCGACGTTCCTTGGGCTTGTGGGCCACCAGGTCGATGTCGCAGCCGTCCGACGGGTTGTCGAGGTTCAGCGTCGGCGGCGCCACCTGGTCGCGCAGGGCGAGCAGGCTGTAGATGGCTTCCACCGCGCCGGCGGCGCCCAGCAGGTGCCCGATGGCCGACTTGGTCGACGACATGGACAGCTTGTAGGCGTGATCGCCGAACAGGCGCTTCACCGCGCCCAGCTCGATCTCGTCGCCGAGGGGCGTCGAGGTGCCGTGGGCGTTGACGTAGTCGACGGCGGTGACGTCGAGCTTCGCGTCGCGCAGCGCGTTGCGCATGGCGCGGAAGCCGCCGTTGCCGTCCTCGGCTGGGGCCGTGATGTGGTAGGCGTCGCCGGACATGCCGTAGCCGAGCACCTCGCCGTAGATCTTGGCGCCGCGGGCCTTGGCGTGCTCGTATTCCTCGAGCACCAGGACACCGGCGCCTTCGCCCATGACGAATCCGTCGCGGTCCTTGTCCCACGGCCGCGAGCCGCGGCTCGGCGTGTCGTTGAAGCCGGTCGACAGGGCGCGCGCCGAAGCGAAACCGGCGAGGCCCAGACGGCACACCGCGGCCTCGGCACCACCGGCGATCATCACGTCGGCGTCGCCGTACTTGATGATGCGGCTGGCGTCGCCGATGGCGTGGGCGCCGGTCGAGCAGGCCGTGACCACCGCATGGTTCGGGCCCTTGAAGCCGTACTTGATGGACAGGTGGCCGGAGACCAGGTTGATCAGCGACGACGGAATGAAGAAGGGGCTCAGCTTGCGCGGCCCGCCGGCGACCAGGGTATCCTCGGCGCCCGCGATGTTGCTGAGGCCGCCGATGCCCGAGCCGATGATGACGCCCGTGCGTTCACGGTCCTCATCGTCGTCCGGCTTCCAGCCGCTGTCCTCGACGGCCTGGATGGCGGCGGCCATGCCATAGACGATGAACTCGTCCATGCGGCGCCGGTCCTTGGCCGGGACATAGGCATCGGCATCGAAACGATGAAGATCGTTTTCGCCCTTGGGAACCAGTCCGGCGATCTTGGCCGGCAGGTCCGAAACGTCGAACTGGTCGATGGCCCGGATACCGCTCTCGCTGTTCAAGAGGCGGGTCCAGTTGCCTTCGACGCCGCTACCCAGCGGCGAGACCATACCGACGCCGGTGACGACAACTCGTCTCATGGCTCTCCCGAAAACTGTTTCTCGCCCCGATGCGCGCAGAGCGCGGGGGCCGGCAGGAGGGTGGCGCCGCCGTCAGCGAACCTGCGGCAGCGCGCCCGACCTTACTTCTTGTTCGCCTGGATGAAGTCGATGGCGTCCTTGACGGTCAGGATCTTCTCGGCCGCATCGTCCGGAATTTCCACGCCGAACTCTTCCTCGAACGCCATCACCAGCTCGACGGTGTCGAGGCTGTCGGCGCCCAGGTCGTCGATGAAGGAGGCGTTCTCGGTGACCTTGGCCTCCTCGACACCGAGGTGCTCAACCACGATCTTCTTAACGCGCTCGGCGACGTCGCTCATGTCGTCAGTCCCTCAAATTCACAAAGTGTTGGGTGGTGGTTCGATCGGGTACGCCAAATACCCGGCGAAATCCGCCAGGGTTCGGGCGTTGGTAACACACTTGCGGGGGCTTGACCACTCCAACCTGTCACAGCGGCGGCCCCGGCCCGGCCGGTGCGCGCCCCTATGTCGGTAGGCCGGCGGCGGCCCGCAAGTGCAATCAGATCATCGCCATGCCGCCGTTGACGTGCAGCGTCTGGCCGGTGACGTAGGAGGCCTCGTCGCTCGCCAGGTAGACGACGGCGGCGGCGATGTCGTGCGGGGTGCCCATGCGGCCGAGCGGAATGCCGGCGTTGAGCTTGGCCTTCTGGTCGTCCGACAGCTTGTCGGTCATGGCCGTTTCGATGAAGCCCGGGGCGATGCAGTTCACGGTGATGCCGCGGCTCGCCACTTCCTGCGCCAGCGACTTGGTCAGGCCGGTCATGCCGGCCTTGGAGGCGGCGTAGTTGACCTGGCCCGGGTTGCCCGTGTGGCCGACGATGGAGGTGATGTTGATGATGCGGCCCGCGCGGCGCTTCATCATGCCCTTCACGGCGGCGCGCGACAGGCGGAAGGCGGCGGTCAGGTTGACGTCGAGCACCGACTGCCAGTCCTCGTCCTTCATGCGCAGGATGAGGCCGTCGCGGGTGACGCCGGCGTTGTTCACCAGGATGTCGAGGCCGCCCATGGCTTCGACGGCGGCGGGCACCAGCCCTTCCACCTCTTCGGCGGAGGACAGGTTGCACGGCAGCACGTGGACGCGGTCGCCCAGGGTGACGGCCAGTGCGTCCAGCGCCTCGCGCCGGGTGCCGGAAATGGCGACGACGGCGCCGCGGGCGTGCAGCACGCGGGCGATGTCGGCACCCAGGCCGCCCGAGGCGCCGGTGACGAGGACGGTCTTCTCGGTCAGGTCGAACATCAGGAGTCCCCTGCGTCGTTATCTTGGAAGAATCAGCCGAGGCTCTTCAGGAAGCTCTCGATGTCGGCGGGGCCGTTGACGGCAACGCCGGTCAGTTCGCGGTCGATGCGGCGCGCGAGGCCGGTCAGCACCTTGCCCGAGCCCAGCTCCACCAGCGTGTCGACGCCGAGCGCCTTCATGGCGAGCACGCTCTCGCGCCAGCGCACGGCACCGGTCACCTGCTCCACCAGCAGCTCGCGGATGGCAGCGGGGTCGGTGGTCGGCGCGGCGGTGACGTTGGCGACCACCGGCAGGCGCGGGGCGCGGATGTCGACGTTGGCGAGCGCCGCCGCCATGGCGTCGGCGGCCGGCTGCATGAGCGGGCAATGGAAAGGGGCGGACACCGGCAGCAGCACGGAACGCTTGGCGCCGCGCTCGGCGGCCAGCGCCACGGCGCGCTCGACGGCGGCCTTGTGGCCGGAGACGACCACCTGCCCCGGCGCATTGTCGTTGGCGGCGGCGACCACCTCGCCCTGGGCGGCGGCTTCCGCCACTTCGCGGGCCTGCTCCAGGTCGAGGCCGAGCAGCGCCGCCATGGCGCCCTGCCCCACCGGCACGGCCTTCTGCATGGCCTGGCCGCGGGTCTTCAGCAGGCGGGCGGTATCGCCGATCTCCAGCGCGCCGGCGGCGCACAGGGCCGAGTATTCGCCGAGCGAGTGGCCGGCGACCAGCGACGCGATCTTCGCCAGGTCGACGCCGCCCTCGCGCTCCAGCACGCGCACGACGGCGAGGGAGACGGCCATGAGCGCCGGCTGGGCGTTCTCGGTCAGGGTGAGCTGATCCTCGGGGCCCTCGAACATGAGGCGGGAGAGGTTCTGGCCGAGGGCCTCGTTCACCTCTTCGAAGACCTCGCGGGCCGCCGCGAAGGCGTCCGCCAGATCCTTGCCCATTCCGACGGCCTGCGATCCCTGGCCGGGAAACACCAGTGCACGCGCCATGGCGCCCATTCCCTCCGGTTGTTCCTGTGTCGCGGCGGACGGGGCCGGCCACGAATTCGGGCGAAAGTGCGCAGGCGGCGCGCCGCTGTCAAGCGTCGATGCGGTCCGCGCGGCCGCGCGTGGCGGCTTCGGGGTTGCAATCGGCGCTCAGTTCCGTATAGTGCGCCGCTTCACGAAACCCGTGTCCCTTGCCGAATCTCGTCCACGTGATGGGGTCCGGCTATGCCCGGCGGTCAATGGTGATCGACCGGGATGAGACAAGCCGTAAGGGGTCGACAAGACGATGCCTTTGTACGAAAGCGTGCTGATCGCGCGCCAGGACATCTCGGCCGCCCAGGTCGAGCAGCTGGCCGACGATATGGCCAACATCATCGCCCAGGGCGGTGGTTCCGTTGGCAAGAAGGAATACTGGGGCCTGCGCAACCTCAGCTACCGCATCAAGAAGAACCGCAAGGGCCACTATGTTCTGATGAACATCGACGCGCCCGCTCCGGCGGTTCACGAGATGGAACGCCTGCTGCGCCTCAACGAAGACGTGCTGCGTCACATGGTGGTCCGCGTCGAGGAGCTGGAGGAAGGCCCGTCGGCCGTCCTGCAGACCCGCAACGAGCGCGGCGACCGTGGCGACCGTGGCCCGCGCGGCGGCCGTGGCGGCCGTGAGCGCGGCGAACGTGGTGACCGCGGCGATCGCGGTGACCGCGGCGACCGTCGTGATTCCCGCAGCGAGGGAGCTGAATAATGGCTGCCGCCCGTCGTCCGTTTTTCCGCCGCCGCAAGACCTGCCCGTTCTCCGGTGCCAACGCCCCGAAGATCGACTACAAGGACGTGAAGCTGCTGCAGCGCTTCGTGTCCGAGCGCGGCAAGATCGTTCCGTCCCGCATCACGGCCGTGTCGGCCAAGAAGCAGCGCAAGCTGGCCCAGGCCATCAAGCGCGCCCGCTTCCTGGCGCTGCTGCCGTACGTGCTGAAGTAAGCCGGGCCAGGAGACATCGACATGACCGAAGTCATTCTGCTCGAGCGCATCGCGAAGCTGGGCCAGATGGGCGACACCGTGAAGGTGAAGCCCGGTTACGCCCGCAACTTCCTGCTGCCTCAGGGCAAGGCCCTGCGCGCCAACGAGAAGAACCGCAAGCTCTTCGAAGCGCAGCGCACCCAGCTCGAAGCCCGTAACCTGGAGCGCCGTCAGGAAGCCCAGGCCGTGGCCGAGAAGATGGCCGACCTGAGCATCATCATGGTGCGTCAGGCCGGCGAAGGCGGCCAGCTGTACGGCTCCGTCACCGCCCGCGACGTCGCCCAGGCGATCAAGGAGAACGGTTTCTCCGTGGAGCGCGGCCAGGTCGAGCTGAACACGCCGATCAAGGACCTGGGCCAGTACCAGGTCGCCGTCATCCTGCACCCGGAAGTCACCGTGTCCGTTCCGGTCACCGTGGCCCGCACGCAGGAAGAGGGCGAGGCCCAGCTGCGCGGCGCCGCCGAGCAGCCGGAAGAGGTCGCCGAGGAAGAGCTGACCGGGTTCGACATGACCCCGGACAGCATCGAGGCCGAAGACGAGGAAGAAGAAGAAGAGCAGGCGTAAGCCTTCCCTTCCTTCCCTCGCCATCGGGCCCTCGGGCTCCGAACGACGAACACCCCGCCGCTGGCATCAGCGGCGGGGTGTTTCGTTTCGCGGGAGAGCGGGTGACGGACCGCTCTGCTCAGATCGGCATGTTGGCGACCGGCGAGCGCACGAAGGCGCCTTCGTGGGCGGCGCGGGCGCGGCGCTCGACGCTGGCGAAGCGGGCCAGCAGGTCGGCCAGTTCCAGCTCGGCGACCATGAGAGAGGCCTCCTCGGGCGTCACCCACACGCGCTTGCGCTGGCCGCGCTCCGGCCAGTCGAGCGCCTCGTAGCGCACCCGCAGGGCGAAGACGTCGACGGCCAGCGGCTGCAGGGCGCCGCAGTTGAGGGCCTTGGTGTAGGTGTAGCTGCCGATGGGTTCGGGCGTCACGTCGCCGACGACGCCGCCTTCCTCGAAGGCTTCGAGGGCGGCCGTCTCGGCGGCGCTGTGCTTCTTCTTCGGCCAGCCCTTGGGCACGATCCAGCGCCCCGTGCCGCGCGAGGTGAGCAGCAGCACCTGCACGTGACCGTCCTTGATCACGTACGGAATCGCCGCGCACTGCCGGTTCGGGCCGGCCTTTTTGGTCTTCGTCACGTTGCCGCCTCCTGCCGCCCGCGGTTCTTGTTGCTCGGGACGCCTGTTATCCCATTGTGCCGCGAGACCGAACGGATGGGTAGACCTGCATAAGGGGTATGCGGCCACCACCACTGGCGCACTCGTCGCAGGCCGGCTGCATCCCTTGGTATTGCACGACAGCAACGGACCCGGCCGCGAAAAGTTGCGGCGGCGGTGCGGTTATTGGGCGCGCGGCGCGGCGTTTTCGGCCGCCGTGGCCGATTCGGCGGCGGCGGCAGGCTGCGCCGGCGGCGGGTTGCGGAAGCTGTCGAGACAGGCCTCCACCGGCAGCCCGGTCGCCGACACGTCCAGGGCATAGAGCCCCTGCGACTCGACCCGCGGGAACAGGTGGACGTCGAGGATGCACACCCGGTTCGGGTAGCGCCAGCGCACGCCCGGCGCCTCCGCCACCTCCTGCGCCGGGGCGCCCATGGCGGCGCGCAGCTCGTCGGCCGACAGCCCGACCAGGGTCGCCGGCACGGTGCGGGCCGGCGGCACCGGCGCGACCGCGACCGGCGCGGTGACCGTCTCGGCGGGCGGCGGCTCCGGCTTGGGCGGCGTGGTCGTCGCCTTGGCCGGCTTGGCGGCGGCCGTCTGGCGCGGCGCGGGCGGCTTGCGGTCGGGCAGCGGCACCGCCGGCCCGGCCACGGTGGCGGGCGCCGCCGGGGGCGGGTTCAGGCGGCCGGACAGCGACCGGTCGAGCTCGGCGAGAGCCGTGCAACCGGAAAGCAGCAGGGCCGCCGCGGGGAGGAAGTACGGTGCGCGCATATGTCTTTCGTCGAGGGTGGGGTCGCCCCGGATCATGCTCCGGTTTTCCGTCCAGGGCAACATACAGCCTTCCGCGGTGACAAGACTGTGACCGCCGCCATCGTGGAAATACCCCTGTGTGACAAAGCCAAGTCCTTGAAATCCATCACTTGAGGGCCTGCGTTATCAGCATCATCCTCGAAACGAACGGCGCCCGTGGCCGCAGCGTTGCGTGCCGCCGGCCTCCGCCGAAAGATCCAGAGAGACCGACCATGACCACGACCCTTCGCACCCGCCCCCTGGCCGTCCTGGCGGCGGTCGCCCTCAGCCTCGGCGTCACCGGCTGCTCCGGCCTGAACGAGCAGGAGCAGCGGGCGCTCACCGGTGGTGCCATCGGTGCCGCCGGCGGTGCCGCGGCCGGCGCCCTGCTCGGCGGCTCGGTGGTCGGCGGCGCCCTGCTGGGCGGCGGCGGCGGTGCGCTGCTCGGCGCCTTCACCGACATCGGCGAGTGAGGCCCGTCATGGCCGCCCCCCTGCGAAGCCGCCGCGTCGCCGCCGCGCTCGCCGTCGCCGTCACCGGCGGCCTGCTGCTCGACGCCGGCGCGGCCCTCGCCGACCCGCCGCCCTGGGCCCCGGCCCACGGCTGGCGCGCCAAGCACGAGTACAAGCACAAGCACAAACACAAGGACCGCGATTGGCATGACGGCCCGCGCGTCGTCTACGTGCCGGTGCCGACGGTGGTGGAGCGCAAGCCGGCGCCGTCCCTGCCCTACGGCTTCGGGCGCGGCACCTGCGACCGCGGCCTGATCTCGTCGGAACTGCTCGGCAACCTGCTCGGCGGGGCTGCAGGCGGCGCGATCGGCAGCCGCTTCGGCCAGGGCCAGGGCAAGCTGGCGGCCGTCGCCGGCGGCACGCTGCTCGGCGTGCTGATCGGCGGGTCCATCGGTCGCTCCATGGACGCCGCCGACCAGGCCTGCGCCATCACCGCCCTCGACTACGTTCCCGACGACCGCCGCATCCGCTGGTCGGGCGACCGCGCCGACTACGCGCTGGTCCCCACGCGCAGCTACGAACGCGGCGGCCGCTACTGCCGCGAGTACACGACGACCGCCTACATCGGAAACCGCCCCGATGTCGTTTCGGGCACCGCCTGTCGTATGCCGGATGGTGCCTGGGAGATCGTCAACTAAAAGCTTCGGTGATACGTTCATGGGAACGCAGTAGTTTCCCCCTTCACCCCCTGCTCGTGCCCATGACCGAAAAACCCACCATCGCCATAGTCGACGACGACCCACTGTTCCGCGAATCCCTGGGGCGCAACCTCGAGGACAGCGGGTATGCCGTGGAGACCTTCGCCGACGGCCCGACCGCCATCGCGGCGCTCACCAACGGCGGGGTCGCCCCCGACCTCGTGCTGCTCGACTGGAAGATGCCGCGCATGACGGGCATCGAGGTGCTGCGCCAGTTGCGCGCCTCCAACGACCTGACGCCGGTCATCTTCCTGACGACGCTGAACGACCAGATCTACGAGGAGACGGCCCTGACCAACGGCGCCGTCGACTACGTGGACAAGGGCCGCGGCTTCACCATCCTGCTGCGGCGCATCCACCTGATCCTGGAAGGCGCCAAGCCGACGGTCGGACTGCCCGGCGGGCCGGAGGTGGCGGACCCCGAGATCCTGAACCTCGGCCCGCTGAACCTGGACCTCGCCTCGGCCCGGGCGCGCTGGCGGGACGCGGCGGTGGACCTGACCATCACCGAGTTCCGCATCGTCCGGAAGCTGGCCGAGAACGCCGGCCGCGACCTCAGTTACCGCGCCCTCTACGACGCCGTGCGCGGCGAGGGCTTCATCGCCGGATCGGGCGACGAGGGCTATCGCGCCAACGTGCGCACCCACATCAAGCGAATCCGCCAGAAGTTCCGGGAGATCGACCCTGGGTTCGACGCCATTCTCAATTACGCGGGGTTCGGTTATGGCTGGCGCGCGGAGGGTTGATCCCTCCGAACGGGACCGCATCGCCGACAAGGTCGCGCGAGCGCGCATGGCCGCCGAGATGGACGCGGCGGCCGAACCGCGCCGCCACGCCGCCGCGACGCCCCCTCCCCCGCCGCCGCCGGAACGGTCGGCCCGGCGCCGCCGCGGCTTCGGCTGGCAGCCGTCGCTGGCCGCCCGCCTGGTGCTGCTGGCCTTCGTCTTCGTCGCCGTGCCCGCCGTGCTGGTCGGCCCCTTCCTCGCCGCCGAGGAGGCCAAGCGCCAGGCCCTGCTGCGCGCCGTGCGCACCCAGGGCGCCGTCATCGCCGAGGGACTGCGCCTCGCGCTGGAGAAGAGCGACGAAGCCGCCCTGCCCACCGCCCGCGAGGCCCTGGAACGGCTCGCCCAGCCGGACATGCGCCTGCGCCTGCTGTTCCGGCCGCTGGACCAGGACTCGGTGTTCCTGGTCGGCGCCCAGCCGCCGCTGCCGACCGAGACCCTCGATACCGAACGCCTCGCCCTGGTGGCCGCCGGCGTGCCGTGGACCCTGCCGGAAAGCTGCCGCGGCGGCCAGCCGCTCGACCTGCCCTACGTCACCCCCGGCGGCGAGCAGGAGGTGCTGACCAGCCTGACGCCCTTCACCACCCAGGGCGGCTGCTGGGGCCTGCTCACCTCCTACAGCCTGTCGGGCCTCATCGGCGAGCAGCTGGCACGCCCGACGTGGCGGTCGCAGCAGGTGCTGTGGGCGGCCGGGCTCTATGGCCTCGCGGCGCTGCTGGCGCTCGGCGTCATCTGGGCGCTGTGGCGGTCGCTGCGGCGCTTCGCCAGCCAGGCCCGCGCCATCGCCCAGGGCGACACCGAGGCGGCGGAAGGCTTCCAGCGCCAGGCCCGCATCCCCGAACTGGCCAACGTGGCCGGCGAGTTCGACCGCATGGTGGAACGCCTGCGCGCCTCCGCCGACGCCATCCGCCATGCGGCGGAGGAAAACGCCCACGCCTTCAAGACGCCGCTCGCCACCATCGCCCAGAGCCTGGAGCCGCTCTATCGCGCCGTACCGCCCGACGACCAGCGCTCCCGCCGCTCGCTGGAGACGGCGCGCGCCGCCCTGACGCGGCTGGAGGCCCTGGTGCAGGCGGCCCGCCGGGTCGATGCCGCCATGGCCGACCTGATCGATCCGCCGCGCCGGCGCATCGACCTCTCGGGCCTCATCCGCGCCGTGGCGGAAAGCTTCGACGACCCCGAGGAAGGCGTGCGCATCGTCGCGGACGTGGAGCCGGGGCTGCACGTGCTCGGCGGCGAGGATCTGCTGGAGACGGTGGCCGAGAACATCATCGAGAACGCCGTCTCGTTCAACCCGCCGGGCGCCATGGTGCGCGTCAGCCTGAAGCGCACGGGGCGCGACATCGAGTTCGTCGTCGACGACGAGGGCTCGGGCGTCGACCCGGCGGTGCTGCCCAACGTGTTCGAGCGCTACGTCAGCCACCGCCCGGAAACCCGCCCGGAACGCCAGGGCACCGGCCACTTCGGCCTCGGCCTGTGGATCGTGAAGCGCAACGTGCAGGCCATGGGCGGCATCGTCCAGGCCCAGAACCGCAGCCCGCGCGGCTTCCGCGTCACCGTGGTCCTCCCCGCCGCCCGCTGAGGCGGCGGGGCACGCCCCTTCCCCTCACCCTCGATCGCCGAACCACAGCGAAACTTTGTCGTATCTTCAAATTACACACCTGCCGTAGACTATCCTCAATGTTCTACGGCAACATGGTGTGAATATGAACACCCTGGACCTCATTGGCAATACCCCCCTGGTGGAGATCACCGGCCTGGACACCGGCCCCTGCCGCCTGTTCGCCAAGCTGGAAAACCAGAACCCCGGCGGCTCCATCAAAGACCGCATCGGCAAGTCCATGATCGAGGCCTTCGAGCGCGACGGCCGCCTGAAGCCCGGCGGCACCCTGGTGGAAGCCACCGCCGGCAACACCGGCCTCGGCCTCGCCCAGGTGGCGGCGCGCAAGGGCTACCGCCTGATCCTCGTCATCCCCGACAAGATGAGCCGCGAGAAGGTGCAGCACCTCAAGGCGCTCGGCGTCGAGGTGGTGATGACCCGCTCCGACGTGGAGAAGGGCCACCCCGAGTACTACCAGGACAAGGCGGAGAAACTGGCCGCCGAGATCCCCGGCGCCGTCTACGTCAACCAGTTCGGCAACCCGGCCAACCCGCTCGCCCACGAGACCGGCACCGGCCCGGAGATCTGGGAGCAGATGGACCACGACGTCGACGCCATCGTCTGCGGCGTCGGCTCGGCCGGCACCATCACCGGCCTGTCGCGCTTCTTCGCCGGCGTCAGCCCGAAGACCACCTTCGTGCTGGCCGACCCCAAGGGCAGCGTGCTGGCGGAATACACCCGCAGCGGCACCATGCCGAAGGCCGGCTCGTGGCTGGTGGAGGGCATCGGCGAGGACTTCCTGCCGCCCATCGCCGACCTGTCGCGCGTCGGCGCCGCCTATGAAATCTCCGACAAGGAGAGCTTCCTGGCCGCCCGCGAGCTGCTGGCGAAGGAAGGCATCCTCGGCGGCTCTTCCACCGGCACCCTGCTCGCCGCGGCGCTGCGGTACTGCCGCGAACAGACCGAGCCGAAGCGCGTGGTGTTCTTCGTCTGCGACAGCGGCAACAAGTACCTGTCCAAGATGTACAACGACCACTGGATGGCCGACCACGGCTTCCTCGACCGGCCGAAGAGCGGCGACCTGCGCGACCTCATCGCCCGCCGCCACGGCGTCGGCGACACGGTGACGCTGGCGCCCGACGACACCCTGCAGGTCGCCTACGGCCGCATGAAGCTCTACGACGTCAGCCAGCTGCCGGTGACGCGCGGCGATGAAGTGGTCGGCATCCTCGACGAATCCGACCTGCTCCTGTCGGTGATGGGCGATGCCGCCGCCTGGAAGACCGCCGTCGGCGCCGTGATGACCACCAAGCTGGAAACCCTGCCGCCCACGGCGGACGTTTCCGACCTGCTGCCCATCTTCGCGCGCGACCGGGTGGCGATCATCGTCGAGGACGGCCGCTTCCTCGGCCTCATCACCCGCATCGACCTGCTCAACCACCTGCGCACCCGCGCCGACGCCTGACACCGGAGCCATAGACGACCATGAGCCGCAACGACAAGACCGGCTTCGGCACCCGCGCCATCCACGCCGGCCAGCAGCCCGACCCCACCACGGGCGCCGTCATGACGCCTATCTACGCCACCTCCACCTACGCCCAGGAAGGCCCGGGCGAGCACAAGGGGTGGGAATACAGCCGCTCCGGCAACCCGACGCGCAAGGCCTTCGAGGATTGCCTCGCCGACCTGGAAGGCGGCACCAGGGGGCTCGCCTTCGCCTCCGGCCTGGCGGCGGAAAGCTGCATCCTGGAGATGCTGAACCCCGGCGACCACGTGGTGGCGGTGGACGACCTCTACGGCGGTTCGTTCCGTCTGTTCGAGCGGGTGCGCCGGCGCTCCATGGGGCTGGACTTCTCCTACGCCCCGGCCGACGACCTGGCGGCCATCGAGGCGGCGATCCGTCCCGAGACGAAGATCATCTGGATCGAGACGCCGACCAACCCGCTGCTGAAGATCGCCGACCTCGCCGCCATCGCCGCCCTGGCACGCCGCCACGGCGTGCTGACGGTGGCCGACAACACCTTCTGCTCGCCCTTCATCCAGCGCCCGCTGGAGCAGGGCATCGACATCGTCGTCCACTCGGTGACCAAGTACGTCAACGGACACTCGGACATGGTGGGCGGCGCCATCGTCGTCGGCGACCGGCCGGAGGTGGCCGAGCAGTTGGCCTTCCTGCAGAACGCCACCGGCGGCATCCTGTCGCCCTTCGACAGCTTCCTGGCCCTGCGCGGCCTGAAGACCCTGCACCTGCGCATGGAGCGTCACAGCCGCAACGCCGAGCGCATCGCCGAATGGCTGATCGGCCGGCGCGAGGCGGAGGCGGTGTTCTACCCCGGCCTGCCCGACCACCCCGGCCATGCCGTTGCGAAGCGGCAGATGCCGGGCGGCTTCGGCGGCATGATCTCGGTGCGGCTGAAGACCGACAAGGCCGGGGCGGTGCGTCTGCTGAAGGCCATGAAGGTCTTCACCCTGGCGGAGTCCCTCGGCGGGGTGGAAAGCCTGATCGGCCACCCGGCCACCATGACCCACGCCAGCATCGACCCCGCCCGCCGCGCCGACCTCGGCATCACCGACGGGCTGGTGCGCCTGTCGGTGGGCGTGGAAGACGCCGACGACCTCATCGCCGACCTGGAACAGGCCTTCGCCGTGGCGGAGATCGGGTGAGGCGGCGGGGCGGCCGGCACGCGCGGCCGCTCTTCCCTTTCCCCGCCCCACCTGCCGAACGGCAGGCGAGTTCCCCTTGGCCGGGCCGTAGGGTGCCTGGGCGGCTTCGGGATGTCCGAAGCCCCGCACCCATCCAAAGGCCAGGAACAAGGAGAAGTCGAATGGGCACGCTCAAGGAGAGCAAGAAGAAGGCTCAGGAAGCGTCCAGCAGCGTCATGAAGGTCCACCACGAGGCCAAGGGGAACGCCCTGCGGAAGTGGACGAAGTGGATCAAGGACCGCGACAACCCCGACTGCTACACGCTGGAGGGCCACATCGTCGTGCGCCTCGACAAGGTCACCGAGAGCAACGTCGAGGCGGCCCTGGAGACCGGCGACATCTTCGGGGACAAGAGCGGGCACTACTACGGCGACATCTGCGAGATGAGCGGCTGAGCCGCCGCCGTCGCGCACTGCGGAAAGCCGAAGGGCCGCTCCGGCAGGGGCGGCCCTTCTTTCGCGGCTTACGCCGGCTTCACCAGCGCGTGCTTTTTCTTGCCCGCCGACAGCTTGATGTGGTCGCCGTCCAGCGCGGCCAGCGTCACCGTGTGGGCTTCGTCGGTGACGGCGGCGTCGTTGACGCGGGCGCCGCCCTGCTTGATGAGGCGGCGCGCCTCGCCCTTGGAGGCGGTCATCTCCAGGCGCACCAGCAGGTCGACCAGCGCGACGCCGGCTTCCAGCTCGGCGCGCGGCACCTCCACCGTCGGCAGGTCGCCGCCGGCGCCGCCCTTTTCGAAGGTTTCCTCCGCCGTGCGGCGGGCGGCCTCGGCGGCCTCGGTGCCGTGGCAGAGGCGGGTGACTTCGTCGGCCAGAACCTTCTTGGCGTCGTTGATCTCGGCGCCCTGCAGGCCTTCCAGGCGGGCGATCTCGTCGAGCGGCAGTTCGGTGAACAGGCGCAGGAACTTGCCGACGTCGGCGTCTTCCGTGTTGCGCCAGAACTGCCAGTAGTCGTAGGCGCTCAGGCGCTCGGCGTTCAGCCACACGGCGCCCGAGGCCGTCTTGCCCATCTTGGCGCCCGAGGCGGTGGTGAGCAGCGGCGAGGTCAGGCCGAACACTTCCTTGGCGTCGCAGCGGCGGGTGAGCTCGACGCCGTTGACGATGTTGCCCCACTGGTCGGAGCCGCCCATCTGCAGGCCGACCCCGCGCGAGCGGTTCAGCTCCAGGAAGTCGTAGGCCTGGAGGATCATGTAGTTGAATTCCAGGAACGACAGGCTGTGCTCGCGCTCCAGCCGCAGCTTGACGGAATCGAAGCTCAGCATGCGGTTGATGGAGAAGTGGCGGCCGTAGTCGCGCAGGAAGTCGATGTACTGCAGGCCGTTCAGCCAGTCGGCGTTGTTCACCATGACCGCATCGGTCGGGCCGTCGCCGAAGGTCAGGTACTTGGCGAAGACCTTCTTGATGCCCGCCATGTTCTCGGCGATCTTCTCGTCGGTCAGCAGCTGGCGCGCCTCGTCGCGGCCAGAGGGGTCGCCGATGCGGGTGGTGCCGCCGCCCATGAGCACCACCGGCTTGTGGCCGGCCTGCTGCAGGCGGCGCAGCAGCATGATCTGGATCAGCGAGCCGACGTGCAGGCTGTCGGCCGTGCAGTCGAAGCCGATATAGGCCGGCACGATCCCCGCCTGCATCTTGGCGTCCAACGCCTCGATGTCGGTGCACTGGTGGAGGTAGCCACGCTCCACCACGGTCCGGATGAACTCGGATCGGCAGGTGCTCATGGGAAAAGGTGCCTTCTTGCTCTGGCCCATATTGGCGTTGAGGAAAGACCGGTCGTTTAGCACAATCACACCGCCCCCACAACGCAACCGGATCGGTCCCGCCCCGTGACAGAGCTACTCGCCGCCCCCCGCCGTTTCCGCGCCCTCGGCCTCATGAGCGGCACCAGCATGGACGGCATCGACGCCGCCTGCATCGTCACCGACGGCCATCGCGTGCTGGAACGCGGCGCGTCCGTGACGCTGCCCTACGACGCCGCCTTCCGCGCCCGACTGCGCTCGGTGCTCGGCGGCGGCGGGCCGGTGACGGCGGTGGAGCGGGAACTGACCCTGCTGCACGTGGAGGCGGCGCGGGCGTTGCTGGCCAAGACCGGGCCGGTGGACGTGGTCGGCTTCCACGGCCACACCATCCTGCACCGGCCGGAACAGCGTCGCACCTGGCAGATCGGCGAGGGCGCCCTGCTGGCGCGCGAGCTGGGTGTGCCGGTGGTGGACGGCCTGCGGGTCGCCGATGTGGCGGCGGGTGGTCAGGGGGCGCCGCTGGTGCCGGCCTATCACGCCGCCCTGGCCGCCGACCTGGAGAAGCCGCTGGCGGTGCTCAACGTCGGCGGCGTCGCCAACGTCACCTACATCGGCCCCGACGGCGCGCTGCTCGCCTTCGACACCGGCCCCGGCAATGCCCTGGTGGACGACTGGATGCACCGCCGCGCCGGCTTGCCCATGGACCCGGAGGGCCGCTACGCCGCCCGCGGCACGGTGGACGAGGCCTGCCTGGCGGCGCTGACGGCGCACCTCTACTTCGACCGTCCGCCGCCCAAGAGCCTCGACCGCGACGACTTCACCGCCGACGCCGTCGCCCACCTGGGGCAGGACGACGGCGCCGCGACCCTCACCGCCTTCACCGCCGCCACCGCGGCGCGGGCGGTGGAGCACCTGCCGCAGCGTCCGCGCCGCTGGATCGTCTGCGGCGGCGGGCGGCGCAACGCCACCCTCATGCGCCTGCTGGCGGAGCGTCTCGCCCCCGCCGTGGTGGAGCCGGTGGAAGCGGTGGGCTGGGACGGCGACGCGGTAGAGGCGGAAGCCTTCGCCTTCCTCGCCGTGCGCAGCCTGCTCGGCCTGCCGGTCACCTTCCCCGGCACCACGGGGGCGCCCTCGGCCCTCACGGGCGGGGTCATGCACGCCGCATGAGGGCCGGCGCCCGCCCTACTTGTCCGCCCGCGCCGGGGCGCCGGCACCGGGCAGCGACCGCCAGTCGGCCTCGCGCGCCAGGGCCGGCAGGGCGAGCAGGGCGACGCCGGTCACGGCGATGAGCGTCTTGGTGGTCTCGCCGAAGGGGCCATAGTGGCTGTCGAGCGCCATGACCGCGTAGGCGAGCGGCACGTGGAAGGCGTAGACCTGCAGCGAGTGACGGCCGATCAGGCGCAGGAACGGCAGCTGGAACGGGCGGCCGACCAGATCGGCGGCGCGGCGGATGCGGGCGTCGGCGCTGCGCGGTCCGGCGATGAGCAGCCACGCCACGGCCCAGCCCAGCGCCACGAAGTTCGCCAGGAACACGAGGCTGAACTCGGGCCGCACCTCGTAGGCCTGGAAGCGCTCCGCCATGGCCTCCGGCCACAGTCCGAAGCTGAAGCCGACGCGCCACACCAGGAAGAACACCAGCAGCGCGACGGCGAGGCGCACGAGGCCGGTGCGCTCGGGCGTGAAGACGCGCTGCCACTCGACGCGCTTGGTGGCGGTCAGCACGCCCAGGATCAGGCCGCCCATGAACACGATCTGCCACGCCAGCACGTTGAAGGCGGCGCGCAGGCGCACGCCCTCGCCGGCGGTGCCGAGCACGGCGTTCACCCCCTCCGCCACCGGCAGATGGACGCCCAGCTGCACCGCCAGCCACAGCACGGCCGAGCCGATGGCGACGCTGGCCCAGCGGCCGTGCACGCACAGCCACACCAGCGGCGGCGCCGCCAGCAGGTAGACGATGTACTGCGGCAGGATGTCCATATAGGTGGGCTGGTAGGCGAGGCTCGCGGCCGCGCCCACCATGGCGCCGTCGGCGGGCGTCAGGTCGCCGAGCCACGGCTGCCAGTAGGCGAGCAGCGCCGGCTCGAGGCTCGCCGCCGCCAGCACCAGGGCGAGGCAGCCCATGGCGTAGAGATACAGCTCGCCGGCCCGCTTCCAGATCTTGCCGGCGGCGTCGCCGAAGCCCTTCCGCTCCATGCGGCGGGCGTGGACCATGCCGACCAGCAGGCCGGACAGGAAGACGAAGCCTTGGGCGTCCTGCACGAAGCCCAGTTCCGCGTGGTTGACCTTCACCAGCAGATACCCGCCGGCGAAGGCCAGGTGATTGAGCAGCATGAAGACGAGGAAATAGCCCCGCATGCCGTCGAGGATCTCGAGGCGTCGCATCCGTTTGCCCTCGGCTGAGTTGATCTCGTTGCCGAACAAACGGACCGCGACGCCCCGGGGCTTCTGCTTCCACCCGTGAGCAATCGGTGGCGTCAGGTGGTCCACACCTGACCGCGCCGGTCCTCCACGCGCTTGGCCTTGTGGGTGGCGCGCGGCAGGGTGTCGGGCGGCAGGATTGCGACGGCGGCGCCGACGCCGGTGACCGCCTTGATCTGGCGCTTCAGCCGGGCCGCCAGCTCCTCCGGCGGCAGATTGACGCCGTGGCGCGCCTCCGCCTCCACCGTCAGGCTGTCGAGGTGGTCTTTGCGCTCCACCACCAGGCGGTATTCGCCGCTCAGGTCGTGGTCCTTGCGCACCAGGGCCTCGACGTCGCTCGGGAAGATGTTGACGCCGCGGATGATGAGCATGTCGTCCAGCCGCCCGTGCACGCCCATGAGGCGCTGCGAGGTGCGGCCGCAGCGGCAGGGCTCGGTGGTGAAAGAGACGATGTCGCCGGTGCGGAAGCGGATGAGCGGCCGGGCCTGCTTCTGCAGGGTGGTCAGCACCATCTCGCCGCGCTCGCCCTCGGCCACCGGCTCGCCGGTCTCGGGGTCGAGCACTTCCACCAGGATGTGGTCCTCGGCCCAGTGCAGGCCGTCCTTTTCCTCGCACATGCCGGCGCAGGCGCCGAAGATGTCCGACAGGCCGTAGTAGTCGTAGACCGAGGCACCCCACAGGCCCTCGATGCGCGCCCGCGTCTCGGGGATGGAGCCGCCGGGCTCGCCGGCGACGAAGATGCGCGTCACGGCGAGGTCGGTCTTGGGGTCCAGGCCTTCCTTCTGCGCCGTCTCGCCCAGGTACCAGGCGTAGGACGGCGTGGTCCAGATGGCGGTGGCCCGGAACTGGCGCAGGATGGTCAGCAGGCGCTCCGACGGCACGGTCCCGGCGTGCACCGTCAGCGCCCCCAGCTTCTGGGCACCGAGCACGCAGGGGCCGCCGATGAACAGGCTGAAGTTCAGCGAATGGCAATAGCGGTCGTGCGGCCGCAGGCCGGAGGACCAGAACTGCCGCGCCTCGTAATCGATCCAGCCGTCGAAGTCGGTCTGGGTGAAGGGCGACAGCGTCGGCACGCCGGTCGAGCCCGAGGAGGCGGAGACGTAGACCACGTCGCGCTCCGGCACCGCCGCCAGGTCGCCGAGCAGGGGCAGCGCCTCCTGCCGGGCGCGCAGCACCGACTTGGTGATGGTCGGGAAGCGGCGCAGATCGTCGAGGCTGCGCAGGTCGTCGGGGCGCACGCCGGCGGCGTCGAAGGTGGTGCGGTAGTAGGGCGAGTTGTCGTAGGCGTGCCGCAGGTGGCGGCGCAGCAGGCCGAGCTTGAGGGCGTCCCACTCGGCGCGGCTCTGGGTTTCCAGGCGGGCGTCCCAGTAGGGGCGGTCGTCGGCGGAGGTGGCGGAGGCGGAGGCCATGTGGCTGGACCTTTTCTTCTTGCGGGGAAGCGGAGCGGCGGCGGCGCGCCGAGGGGGCGCGCCGCCGCCGGCAGTCGGCCTCACCAGGTCGGCAGGATGGTGCCGTTGAACTCGGTCTGGATGAACTGCTTCACCTCGGGCGAGCGGTAGGTGTCGATGAAGGTCTGCACGCGGGCGTCGTCGGCGTTGTCCTTGCGCGTCGCCCACACCAGGTGCCAGCGCGAGTGCTCGTCCTCCAGCACCAGCGCGCTCTTGGGGTCGAGGCCCGACAGCACGGCGTAGTTGAGTGTGACCACGGCGGCGTCCACGTCGCCGAGGGAGCGCGGCAGCTGGGCGGCGTCCAGCTCGATGAAGCCGACGTTCTTCGGGTTCTTCTCGACGTCGAGCACGGTCGCCGAGATGTCGGCGCCTTCCTTCAGCCCGATGAGGCCGGCCTTCTCCAGCAGGAAGAGGGCGCGGGCGCCGTTGGTCGGGTCGTTGGGGATGGCGACGCGGGCGCCCTCGGGCAGGTCGGCGAGGCTCTTCACCGTGCTGGAATAGACGCCGGTCGGCACCACGATGGACGGCTTGGACGCGACGATGGCGTAGCCGCGCGCCTTCACCTGGTTGTCCAGGTAGGGGATGTGCTGGAAGTTGTTGGCATCGATGTCGCCGTTGTTCAGCGCCTCGTTGATGAGGGTCCAGTCGGTGAACTCGATGATCTCGGCCTCGACGCCCTTCTTGGCCGCCAGTTCGGCGGTGTAGCGCAGGATGTCGCCGTAAGGGCCGGCGGAGACGCCGATCTTCAGCGCGGGCTCGGCCTTGGCGGGCGCGAGCGGGGCGGCGACGGCGAGGGCGGCGAGGCCGAGGGCGGCGAGCAGGCCGCGGCGGGTGAGGAAGCGGGACATGCGAAGGCTCCTGTCGGTCGGGGTGTCTGTGCGGTTCGGACATGCGGCAGGGTTCGGCGCCGCCGGGAACGGCGCCGGGTCTGCCGGGTGTGAGGGGGTCAGGGTGCGGTCAGGCCGTCAGCGGGCGAGCAGGCGGCGGCGGGCGGCGAGCATCTCGCGGCGCACGGTCTCGACGGTCAGGCCGTCGCGGGCGAGCACCAGATGCACCAGGGGATCGGCGAGCAGCTCTTCCAGCGCCGGCTCCGTGCCGGCGGTGCCGTAGGGCTGGCCGCTGCGGCGGGGCGGCGGCGGCACCGGGCGCAGGAAGGCGGGCAGGCGCGACCGCGGGCCGAGGCTCGCGGCGGCGGGTGGAACGGAGGGAAAGGCGACAGCCGGGCAGGCCATGGATCGTGCTCCTCGTCTGGTGGCGCGAGGGCTCTGCCGAAACGACAAAACCCGCCGCAGCGCTGGCGCTGGGCGGGGTCGGGCCGCTCACGCTTTAGCTGCATTTATAACGCGCCCGCAAGCTGTTGCTTCAAATCGGCGCGACGGGAGGGAGTGTATTGCACACGATGCAGTGCGTCAAAGGGAAAATTTGTACTGTCTTTTTGTGTTTAAATGACCACCGCCGGTGACGTCGTGGGTGGCCGGGTCAAGCCCGGCCATGACATGCGGTGGGGTGGGAAAGGCAGCACGAAACCTGGAATAAATGCCCCCTACTGCGTCGTCCCGCCCGGCGGCGGGCCGTCTTCCGGGCGGCGGACGGTTTGCGCGGCTTCGCCTTCGAAGATCTTGCGCAGGATGCCCGGCGCCAGCACCGACAGCGGGTTGACCGAGGCGTCGGGATCGTCGAGCGGCCCGGTCACCGTATAGGTCGCGGCGAAGATGCCGCCGCCCTTGTCCCCGCCCGTCAGCAGGTCGCCGACGATGGGGATGCTGCCGAGCAGGCTGTTGAGCGCATAGGCCGGCACGATGGTGCCCTGCATGTCCATGCGGTCCTGCCGCAGGTCCATGGCGCCCTCGGCGGTGAAGCCGAGCGACGGGCCGTTGGCGCGGGCGTCCGACAGGCGCAGCATGCCGTCGACGTAGGTGAAGGGCACGGTCGCCGACTGGAAGAACAGCCCCTCGCCCGTCAGGCTTTCCAGGATGCCGGTGAGCGCCGCGACGGACAGGATCTTGGCCAGCGCCGGTGCCCGCACGAGGCGGAAGTCGCCGATGCGGGCGACGCCGGTGACGTTGCCGAGGGCGTCCATCGCCCCTTCGACGCGCAGGCGGCCGCCTTCCACGTTGTCGATGACGTTCAGCGCCCGCAGCACCGTGCCCGCATTGCCGCTGTCGAGCGTGAAGGCGCGGTTGGGCGAGCCCGCCTCCAGCGGCCGGAAGTCGAAGGCGACCGGCTCCTGCCCTTCGGCGAGGCCGCGGATGTCCATGGAGGTCCAGCCCTCCTCGTCGCGGATCATGTGGGCGACGACGGATTCCATGGTGCTGTCCTCGGTCACCCACACCACGTCGAACTGCGCCCGCAGCGACAGCGGCGGCAGGTCGGATTCCTCGGTGCCCTCCTCCTCCGGCAAGGCGGCGCTGTCGGAGGCGCCCATGGGGCGGTCTTCGAGGAACGGCACCGCGTCGAGGGACGCGCCCCGCACCTCGACGTCGAGCCCGCCGTCGGGCCGCATGGTCAGGCCGCCGGCGAGGCGCGTCTCGCCCACCCGCACGTCGGCGAAGGCGACGTGGTCGAGGGTGCCCTCGTCGGTCATGTCCACCTGCCCGGTCATGGCGAGCTGCGTGCCGGCGGTGACGGTGAAGTGGTTGATGGCCTGCAGCTGCCCGGCCTTGTCGAGCCGCCCGGCCAGCGTCGCCGTGCCCGCCTCGCCGGCCGGCTTGTGCCAGCCGAAGCCCGGCAGGCGCATGTCGGCGGCGGTCAGGTCGATGGTGGCGCCCAGCGTCTGCGTCCCGCCCGGCAGCACGGTCAGGATCACCGAGGCGCCCGCCGGCCCGGTGGTGAAGGGCTTGGTGAAGGGGATGATGTCGAGGCCGAAGCGCGCCCGCTCCGCGTCGTCGAGCACGGCCGACGCCGTATAGCGGCCGGTGAACGGCCCCTTGCCGGTGAAGTTCTCCTCCCACTTCACCACCGCCGGCACGCCGCCGAGGGCGGCGTCGCCTTCCACCACCAGCCCTTCGGTATCGACCTCCAGTGCGAGCGAGCCTTCCGACAGGTCCTGGTCGAAGGCCACCTTGGGCAGGGCGACGCCCTTCAGGCGGCTGACCGCCTTCACCTTCAGGTCGTCGAGGTCGAGGTCGCTGAGCAGCGGGAAGGCGAGGTGCAGGTCGGTCACCTGGCGGCCCTTCACGCCCTTCAGCGGCAGGCCGTAGCGCGAGACGTAGCCGAGCGGTTCGCTGTCCACCAGCCGCAGAGCGTCGAGCACCGGGCCTTCCACGGTCAGGGCGATGTCGGCCGTCTGGTCTTCCTCCGCCAGCCCGCCGAAGGTGAGCGTGCCGCCGGTGACCGCCAGGTCGAACACCTTGCCGCCGGAGAGGACCAGCGTCACCGCCTCGGGCGCGAAGACCAGTTCGGCCGCCGCCTCGCGCACCTTGGGCATGGGCGGCAGGTAGTCGACCGTCACGCCCTGCACGTCGGCGCGACCTTCCAGGGCCGTCAGGGCGAGGGTGTCGAAATCGGCGCCGGCCACGGCGGCGTGCAGGGTCAGGCCGGTGACGGCGCCGTCGGCCAGGCGCTCGTCGATCCAGTCGCGGGCGCCGTCGGCCACCGCCGCCGGCCACAACTGCGGCAGGCGGTCCGTCTCCACGCGGTCGAGGGTGACGTCGGCGGTGGCGCTGACGCCCTCCGCCGTCCGCTCCAGCGCCGCCTGCAGGCCGACCGTGGTGCCGCCGAGGCCGAGGGTGAAGCTGTCGAGCACCACGTGCCGCAGGTCGTCGGCGGCGGAGAGGTGCAGCGCGAGGCGGTCGACCTCGTAGGCGTGCTGCACCGGATCGGGCAGCACCAGCACGCCGGGCTTGGCCGACAGGGAGGCCGTCAGCAGGTCGAGGGCGACGCGGTCGCCGTCGAGCGAGGCCGTCGCCGTCAGCGTGCCCGACAGCGGCAGGTCGAAGCCCGCGAGGTCGGCGAGGCGTTCGTCGGCGGCGGCGAAGTCGGCCGGACGCAGGTCGCGCAGGGTGAGCCCCGCGTCGATGACGCCGCCGCGCTCCAGGTAGGCGACGAGGTCGAGCGTGGTGGTGCCGGTGCCGTCCGGGGTCGCCACCCGCAGCGAGGCTTCCGCCGCCAGCCGGTCGGCCTCGCGGCGCAGGACGGCGTCGGCCTCGGGCACCCGCCACACCATGCCGGTCATGCGGTCGTCGAGCACGATGCGGGCGTCGGCGATGCGCAAGACCTGCGGCAGCGCCAGGGCCGGCGGCGAGCCGCCGTCGTCGAGACCCAGCTCGCGCAGCACGGCGCGCACCGCCCCGGCCACCGTGTCGGCATGGTGCTCCACCGCCGGTGCCGGCTGCTCGGCGGCGCGGCCGGCGTCGCCCATGGCGAGGGTGACGGAACCGTCCGCCTCGCGCCGCAGGGCGACCTCGGGGCCGCGCAGGGTGACGGCGTCGATGGCGAGGGTGCCGTCGCGCAGGTAGGGCCGCGGGTCGACGGTGAGCGAGGCTTCCGGCACCTGGGCGATGAGGGCGCCGGAACGGTCGGTGGCGCGGATGTCGCGTACGCGCAAGTCGAAGGGCGCATCCAGCCCGCCCCAGTGCAGGGCGGTGCCGCCGACGCCGATGCGCACGGCGGCGTCGGGGTCGTTGACGGCCTCTTCCACGTAGGGGGTGAGCAGGTCGAGCGACAGCGGCCCCTGCGACAGCCGCAGGGCGATGCCGGCGCCGATGACGAGGAGCAGGAAGGCGAGCCCCGCCAGCCCCTTGAACAGCCACTTGACGGCGCCGTGAACCACGCCCGTTCATACTCCGATGCAGCCGGTCGCCGGGGCCCTCTGCCCCGTCGCTTGACCCCGGGCGACCTATCGCGCAGTGTGCGCGAAAACCCGGGACTTGCAAATGCCTGACTTCGCCTTTCCGGACCCCTCCGCCACCCTGCCGGCGCCCGCCGACGGCGAGCGCCGCGACCGCGGCCGCGAGCGGTTCGCCGCCCTGGCCGGGCAGACCGACGACGCCGATCTGGCCGCCTTCGTGACGGCCGCCGCCGACGATGCGCGGGTTGGCCCGCTGCTCGACGCCGTGTTCGGCAACAGCCCGTTCCTGACCGCCTGCGTGCTGCGCGAGCCGGCCTTCCTGCGCCGCCTGCTGACCCAGGGGCCGGAGGCGGCGCTGACCGGCCTGCTCGCCGAAACGCGCGAGACCATCGCCGCCGAAAGCGACATGAATAAGGCGATGAAGACCCTGCGCATCGCCAAACGCCGCATGGCGCTGGCGGTTGCGCTGGCCGACATCGCGGGCGCCTGGGACGTCGACCGCGTCACCGCCGCCCTGTCCGACTTCGCCGAGGCCGCCTTGCGCATGTCCTGCGGCTTCCTGCTGCGCAAAGCGCACGAGGCGGGTGAGATCGTGCTGCCCGACCCGGCGGCGCCGGAACGCGACTGCGGCTACTTCGTGCTCGGCATGGGCAAGCTGGGGGCGCGCGAACTCAACTACAGCTCCGACATCGACCTGATCGTCGTCTTCGACCCCGACAAGGCGGACTATCGCGGCAGCAAGTTCATCGGCGAGTTCTTCGTCCGCATCACCAAGGATCTGGTGCGGCTGATGGACGAGCGCACCGCCGACGGCTACGTCTTCCGCACCGACCTGCGCCTGCGCCCCGACCCCGGCTCGACCAAGATCGCCATCGCCCTGCCGGCGGCCGAGACCTATTACGAGAGCTTCGGCCAGAACTGGGAACGCGCCGCCATGATCAAGGCGCGTTGCGTCGCCGGCGACGATGCGGCGGGCCAGGGCTTCCTGTCCCACCTGCGCCCCTTCGTGTGGCGCAAGTCGCTGGATTTCCACGCCATCCAGGACATCCACTCGATCAAGCGCCAGATCCATGCCGCCAAGGGCGGCGCCAAGGTGGCGGTGGCCGGGCACAACATCAAGCTCGGCCGCGGCGGCATCCGCGAGATCGAGTTCTTCGCCCAGACCCAGCAACTCATCTGGGGCGGCCGCGAGCCGCAGAACCGCAGCCCGCGCACCCTGGACGCCCTGCAGGCGCTGGTCGCCACGGACCACGTCAAGCAGGCGGTGTGCGACGAGCTGGCGCAGTGCTACCGCTACCTCCGCACTCTCGAACACCGCCTGCAGATGATCGAGGACGCCCAGACCCAGACCCTGCCGGCGGAACCGGCCAAGCTGCGCGACCTCGCGGTCTTCGTGGGCTACCCCGACCTGCCCGCCTTCGAGGCGGCGCTGAAGGACGTGCTGCACACGGTCGAAAGCCACTACGCCGACCTGTTCGAGGAAGAGCCGAGCCTGTCCGACGAGGGCAATCTGGTCTTCACCGGCAACGAGGACGACCCGGCCACCATCCAGACGCTGGCCGACATGGGCTACGGCAACCCCTCGGGCGTCGCCGCCACGGTGCGCGGCTGGCACCACGGGCGCTACCGCGCCGTGCGCTCCACCCGGTCGAAGGAAATGTTGACCGAGCTGGTGCCGACCCTGCTGCGCGCCCTCGGCCGCACCGCCGACCCCGACAAGGCGTTCTTCCGCTTCGACGAGTTCCTCAGCCGCCTGCCCGCCGGCGTGCAGCTGTTCAGCCTGTTCTACACCCACCCGCAGCTGCTCGATCTGGTGGCCGAGATCATGGGCGATGCGCCGCGGCTGGCGGAGATCCTGTCGCGGAACCCGGGCCTCATGGACGCCGTGCTGACGCCGGGCTTCTTCGACGCCCTGCCCGACCGCGGCGAGCTGGCCGAGGAACTGGACCTGCGGCTGGCCGATGCGCGCGACTTCGAGCACGTGCTCGACATCAGCCGCCGTTTCGCCAACGACCACAAGTTCCAGGTCGGCCTGCAGACCCTGCGCCACATGGCCGACGCCCGCGAAAGCGGCCGCGAACTGGCCGCCGTCGCCGACGTGGTGCTCGACCGCCTGATCCCGCCGGTGACGGCCGAACTGGCCCGCACCGCCGGCACCTTTCCCGGCGCCGGGCTGGCCGTCGTCGCCATGGGCAAGGCGGGCGGCGAGGAAATGACGGCGACCAGCGACCTCGACCTCATCTGCGTCTACGACGCGCCGGCCGACGTGGAGGCCAGCGACGGCCGCAAGCCGCTGTCGCGCACCGAATACTTCGGCCGCCTGACGCAGCGCTTCGTCAACGCCGTCACCGCCATGACCAGCGAGGGCCGCCTGTGGGAGGTGGACCTGCGCCTGCGCCCCTCGGGCAACAAGGGGCCGCTCGCCACCAGCTTCGAGAGCTTCGTCAAGTACAACCGCGACGACGCCTGGACGTGGGAGCATCTGGCCCTGGTGCGCGCCCGTGTCGCCTGCGGCGATCCGGTGCTGGCGGCCAAGGTGCGCGACGCCATCTGCGAGGTGCTGTGCCGCCCGCGCGACCCCGACAAGCTGCTGGTCGACGTCGCCGACATGCGCGCCCGCATGGCCAAGGAACTCACCAAGGACGGCGACACCTGGGACGTCAAGCACATGCGCGGCGGCATGGTGGACGTGGAGTTCGTCTGCCAGTACATGCAGCTGCGCCACGGCCACGCCCACCGCGACATCCTCTCGCCCAATACCGAGACGGCGCTGAAGAACCTCACCGCCGCCGGCCTCATCGACGCCGAGGACGCCGCCGCGCTGGACCGGGCGCATTTCCTGTGGCTGACCATCCAGGGCGTCCTGCGCCACTGCATCGAGGGCCGCTTCAACGAAGAGACGGCGCCCATCGGCCTCAAGGAAAAGCTGGTGAAGGCGGCCGGCTGTCCGGACTTCGACGCGCTAAAGGCGCACATGGCGGACATCGCTGCCGCCGCCCATGCCGTGTTCCGCCGCCTGGTGGAGGAACCGGCCGAGGCGGCGCGGGCGCGGCTGGCGGAGGTCCAGCCCGGCGCCGACGGCGTAGAACCGGACCCCACCTGACTTTTTCCGGATCGAGGAGCCAGACCCCATGACCCTGTCCGTCGGCGACACCGCCCCCGATTTCACCCTGCCCACCGACGGCGGCGGCAGCGTCACCCTGTCCGACCTGCGCGGCAAGCCGGTGGTGCTGTACTTCTACCCCAAGGACGACACCCCCGGCTGCACCACCGAGGCCTGCGACTTCCGCGACGCCATGCCCGACTTCTCGGGCATCGACGCGGTGGTGATCGGCATCTCCAAGGACACGGTCGCCAAGCACGACAAGTTCAAGGCCAAGCACGGCCTGACCTTCCCGCTCGCCTCCGACGCCGAGGGCGACGTCTGCGAACGCTACGGCGTGTGGAAGGAAAAGAGCATGTACGGCAAGACCTTCCTCGGCATCGAACGGTCCACCTTCCTGGTCGGCCGCGACGGCACGCTCGCCCGCGTCTGGCCGAAGGTGAAGGTGAAGGGCCACGCCGCCGAGGTGCTGGAGGCCGTGAAGGCGCTGTGACCGAGGCCGTCCGCACCCTGACCGCCGCCGCCTGCGCCGTGTTGCAGGCGGCGGACCCCGCCGACAAGATCCGCCTGACCCGCCTTTACGGCGAGGCGTGGAAGAGCGGCGGCCTCGCCGAGGTCGGCGGCGATCTGCCGCCCGACCGCCCGGCCCGCCCGCCCCGGCCGGAACTGCTGCCGCCCAAGGACATGCCCAAGCGGTCCAAGGGCGGCACGCGCGGGCGCATCGCCCTGCTGCACGCGCTGGCCCACATCGAGCTGAACGCCATCGACCTGGCGTGGGACATCGTCGCCCGCTTCGCGGCGCGCGAGAGCCTGCCGCGGGAGTTCTACGACGACTGGGTGCAGGTGGCGATCGACGAAGCGCTGCATTTCGAGCTGCTGGAGCGCCGCCTCGCCGATCTGGGTGCGGCCTATGGCGACCTGCCGGCCCACGACGGCCTGTGGCAGGCAGCCACCGCCACCGCCGGCGACGTGCTCGACCGGCTGGCGCTGGTGCCCATGACCCACGAGGCGCGCGGCCTCGACACCACCCCGCCCACCATGGCGCGCCTGACCGCCAACGGCGACGCCGAGACGGTGGCGGTTCTCGACGTCATCTACCGCGACGAGATCACCCACGTCGCCGCCGGCGTGCGCTGGTTCCGCCACATGTGCGAGACGCGCGGCCTCGACCCCCAGGCCGACTACGACGCCCGGCTGGCACGGCTCTACCCGGGCGGCCTGAAGGGCCCGTTCAACGGCCCGGCGCGCGAGGAAGCGGGGATGCCGGCGGGGTGGTACGGCGGTTAGGCGAGGTCGGACAGCGGGACGATGTAGGCGGCTGCTTTGCTGTCACACGCTTCCACCTTTCGCAGGAAACGCGCATCGGCAGTGACGAACGGGATCTGCAGAGCCATCGCGAGCGCCAGATAGACGATGTCGTAGGCCGGATGCTTCAGCTTGACGGCCAAGCCAACTGCATCGTCCATCCGCGGGTGCGCATCGACAAAGGTGATCGGAGCGGCATCGAGCGTGGCGGCATTCGACCGCGCAACCGTCTCGCTCAACTGTTCCCGCTGGACGAGGCGCCAAAGGATATTGGCGCATTCGGCCCGCAACAGCGACGGGGCGCACAGTCCCTTGCCCAGGATGTGCAGAGCCGTCTCCGAGTCCTCCTCCTCGACCACTCACTTGATGGCGACGCTGGCATCGACGACGTAGTCGAGGGTGCCGATCATCGACCCTCGCGGATCTCGCGGAGGATATCGGTCGTCGACGTCGTAACCTTGCCGGAGGTCGCCTGGCGGCACTTCCGCGCTGCCTCCATGAACGTCTCGACGTCCCGCGCCACCGCGTCCCGCAAGACCTCGGCGGCCTCGTCGGTGAGGGACCGGCCGTGCACCTCGGCTCGAAGCCTCAGTCTGGCGATGGTGGCCTCGTCAAGGCCGGCGATCGTCAAGTCGATGCCCATGGGTGCGATCTCCGTCATCCCTTCTAACATGCCTGCGAACGCCCCCGGAGGCAACGGGCTGCGGTGGGTCAGGCGAGATCGGACAGCCGCAGGACCGGCGGTGCGACTGCGTCGGAAGTCACGCCCATGGCACCGTCCTCCGACACGTTTCCCTGACTATGATCCACCGCGCTGGCGGCGGCAACCGTCCGCCCGGCGGCTCGCCGCATTGGCCCTCCCACCCCGCCGTCCCCTGTGGCAGCCTGAACCCTTCCGCCAGACCGGAGGCCAGCGCATGACCGAGAGCCATCCCGCCGACGCCCTGTTCCCGCCCGGCTTCGCCTGCCGCCGCATCGCGGCCAACGGCCTGACGCACACCGTCCGCGTCGGTGGCGAGGGGCCGCCGCTCCTGCTGCTGCACGGCTACCCGCAGACGCACGCCTGCTGGCACCGCATGGCGCCGCTGCTGGCGAAGACTCATACGCTGGTCATGCCCGACCTGCGCGGCTACGGCGACAGCGACAAGCCGGCGGGCGATCCCCGCCACGAAACCTATTGCCGCCGCACCATGGCGGCCGATGCGGCGGCCATCATGACGGCGCTGGGCCATGAGCGCTTCCAGGTCATCGGGCACGACCGCGGCGGCCGCGTCACCCATCGCCTGTGCCTCGACCATCCCGAGCGGGTGGAGCGGGCGGCGGTGCTCGACATCGTCCCGACACATACGATCTTCGCCGACATGAACCGCAAGGTCGGCCTCGCCTATTACCACTGGCTGTTCCTCGCCCAGCCGGCACCGCTGCCCGAGCGGCTCATCGGGGCGGAGCCGAACTTCTATCTGGAGTGGAAGCTGGGCGCCTGGGGCACCGGCCTCTCGGCCTACGACCCCGCCGCCGTCGCCGAGTACCGCCGCGCCTTCCGCGACCCCGCCACCATCCACGCCACCTGCGAGGACTACCGCGCCGCCGCCACCATCGACCTGGAGCACGACGAGGCCGACCTCGGCCGCCGCATCGCCTGCCCGCTGGTGGCCCTGTGGGGCGGCAAGGGGCTCATGGAGGCCAACTACGACGTGCTCGCCACCTGGCGGGCCAAGGCCGACGACGTGCGCGGCCGCGCCCTGCCCGGCGGCCACTTCCTGCCCGAGGAAGTGCCGGAGGAAACCGTAGCGGCCCTGAAGGAGTGCGGCTTTGCCCTGGCGTGAGGGCGAGCCGCGGGTCGGCGTCATCGTCGCCGTGCGCGATACCGCCGGCCGCATCCTGCTGGTCCGCCGCCGCAACCCGCCCTCGGCCGGCATGTGGGGCTTCCCCGGCGGCAAGCCGCACCTCGGCGAGACGCTGGAGGCCTGCGCCGCCCGCGAGCTGCTGGAGGAAACCGGCATCACCGCCCGCATCCGCCACCCGCTGACGGCGCTGGATGCCCTCGAACGCGACCCGGCGACGGGGGCGGTCGCCCATCACTTCGTGCTGGTCGCCATGCTTGCGGTGGAGCCGCAGGGCACCTGCTGCGCCGCCGACGATGCGCTCGACGCCGGCTGGTTCGCCCTCGACGCCCTGCCCGAGCCGCTGATCGAGCGGGTGCGCGAGGTGGCGGCGCTGATGGACGGCCCCGGCTAACGGGTCAGCAAGCCCGCCTCGGCCAGGAAGGCCGCCACCTCCTCCGCCGCCCGCTCGTAGGGGGCGACCTCGGCCGGGAAGTGCGGCACGCCGTCGAGCAGCACCAGCCGCTTGGGTTCGGCTGCACCCGTCAGGGCGGCGAAGGCCCGTTCGGTGGCGGCGGGCGGGATCATGCGGTCGGCCGCCGGCTGCAGCACCAGGATGGGCCGGTCCCACTCCGCCCAGCGTAGGCGCGGCGGCAGGTCGAGTTGGAGCGACTGCATGAAGCCGAGGGTACCGGTGCGCGAGATCAGCGGGTCGTCCATGAGCGAGCGCAGGAAGCCGGGCGTGTCGTTCAGGTGCTCCAGCGCCATGCCGATCATGGCCGGCATGGGAAGGCCCGGCACCGCCCGCACCAGCGGCCGCACCGCCTTCAGAAGCGCGCCGCTGGCTGCCCCGAAGCGGCCGGCGCTACGCAGCACGTCCGGGTCCGACGGGTCGAACAGGTTCCACAGGGCCAGCGCCCGCACCGCCGGCACCCGTAGGGCGGCGGCGAAGGCCGTCGGGGCGCCGAGGCTGACGCCGCTCAGCACCAGCGGCCGGCCGGGCCAACGTTCGGCGGCCGCCAGCGCCACCGCCTCCACCCCCGCCACCTGGTCGAGGATGGGGCGCTTGCCCTTGTCGTGGCGGGTGGCCGACAGGCCACAGCCGGGCACGTCTGGCACCACCACCACGCAGCCGCGCCGCCACAGGCCGCGCACCACCGGCAGCAGCATGCGGCCGTAGCCCATCACGCCGTGCACCATGACGATCACCGGCGCGTCGGGCTCGGGCCGGTCGTAGACGTCCTGGTGCACCAGCCCGTCGGCCCAGGCGACGCGCTCCGCCCGGCCGTGGTCGCGGTGGAAGGCGATCACGTCGTCGCCGAACCAGCGGCGGGCGAAGGCGGTCCAGCGTTCGGGGCGTGTGGTCGTCATGGCTGCTCTGCGCTCCGCTGAATGGGACTTCCGCTGCCGCGCGCCCGGGTGCTATGAGGCCGCCACCCAATGACGCGAGGCGACAGACGGAGGATCCTATCATGCGGCGGTTGTGCGTGTTCACCGGCTCCAACGAGGGTGCCAACGTCGCCTATGGCGCGGCGGCGGCGCGCATGGGGAGGCTGCTGGCCGAGGAAGGCATCGAGCTGGTCTACGGCGGCGGCCGGGTCGGCCTCATGGGCATCGTGGCGGACGCCTGCCTCGCCGCCGGCGGGCGCGCGATCGGCGTCATCCCCAAGTTCCTGATGGACCTGGAAGTGGGGCACGAGGGCCTGAGCGAGCTGCGCGTCGTCGCCAGCATGCACGAGCGCAAGGCGCTCATGGCCGACCTGTCCGACGGCTTCGTCGCCCTGCCCGGCGGCATCGGCACCATGGAAGAGATCTTCGAGGTCTGGACCTGGGGCCAGCTCGGCAACCACGGCAAGCCGGTCGGGCTGCTCAACGTCCATGGCTACTACGATCCGCTGCGCACCTTCATCGACCACATGGTGGCGGAGCGCTTCCTGCGCGCCGAGCACCGCGGCATGCTGCTGGTGGAGACCGAGCCGGCGGCGCTGGTCGCCAGCTTCCGCGACTGGAAGCCCCTCGCCCAGGCCAAGTGGATCACCCGCGCCGAACGCTGACAGGACCGGCCACGCCCCTCCCCCTCCGTCACCGCCGCAGCAGCACCAGCGCGCCGGGGGTGGCGGAGATGAGGATCGCCGCACCGTAGACCACAGAAATGGCGACGCCCTGGCTCGCCGGCAGGCCCGCCGCCGCCCACAGGCCGGCGGCGGCGCCCTCGCGGACGCCCCAGCCGCCGACGGTGATGGGCACCGTCATGGCCATGAGCACCACCGGCACGACGCCGACGGCCATGACCGGATCCAGGGTGACGCCGATGGCCTTGCCGGCGCACCAGAAGGTGGCGAGGAAGCTCGCCACCACCGGCAGCGACAGGGCCTGATGCATCACGAAGTTCCGCGGACCGAACAGGGCGCTGCGGCTGTCGCGCAGGAACTCGAGCGCGAACTGCGGCTTCCGCCGCCCCCGCCGGGCGAGCGCGCGCAGGATGCGCATGGCGGCGAAGATCACCAGCGCCACACCCGCCAGTGCCCCGGGAAAGACCCACAGCGGCAGCACCGAGCGGATGTTTCCGGGCACCAGCAGAAGCCCGATCAGCGCCACCAGCACCAGGGTGATCTGCCCGGCCACCCGCTCGCACAGCACCGCCCGCCCCGCCTCGCCGAGGCCGGCGGTGCGGCCTTCGTCTTCGTCAGTCCGGGTGCGGCGGCGGTCGCGCCACGCCCGGACCAGGTCGCCCGGCACCCCGCCCGGCAGGGTCTGGTTGAGGAAGACGGCGAGGAAATACTCCGGCACCGCACGCCGTAAGCGGAGGTCGCCGCCGAACAGACGGGTGAACCAGCGCCAGCGGACGGCGGAGAACAGGTAGTGCGGCAGGGCCGCCGCCAGGGCCGCCGCCAGCCACACCGGCTCCACCCCCGCCAGATGCCCGAGGATCTCGTCGGTGTCGAGCAGCAGCACCACGACGCCCAGCACCACCACGGTGGACAGGGCGCGCAGGGTGCCGATCACGGCGGTGCGGCGCATGCGCGACGCCCGCTCAGGGGTGCGCCAGCAGGTCGACGTGCCCCACCTGCAGGCGGCCGTGGCCGCGCTCGACGGCCTTGAGGCGGCGGTCGCACCAGGCGGCGATGGCGTCGTGCCGGTCCGAGGGCGCGATCTCGGCGGCGGCGCGGGCGTAATCGTCGATGAGCAGGCGTTGGAACCGCACCGTCTCCGGCCCGGCGTCCCAGTCGCTCGGCTCGGTCGCCACCTGCCAGCCGAGGGCGTGGAAGGCGTCGGCCATGATCTGCGGCGCGTCGGGGCCGAGGGCGGCGCCGAAGCCCTTGTCGCCGCGCTGGTGCAGGTTCACCAGGGCGATCACTTCCTCGTCCAGCGGGTCCACCGGCGTGAAGTCGACCATGCCGTTGTAGGTCAGCGCGGCGTAGAACGGCGCGCCGGCCTCCACCACCGCCCGCGCCATACGGGTCAGCCAGCCGGCCGACACCAGATCCATGAGCGCCGCGCAGGTGACGAGGTCGACACCGTCCAGCGGCAGATCGTCGGCGCCGGCGGAAAGGTCGCGCAGCTCCAGCTCGATGCGGTAGCGGTAGTGGTCCGGGCCTTCCACCGCCAGGATGGTCTCGTCGCCGTCTTCCCACCGCATCGCGAGGCCGTCGGCTTCCGCCCAGGGGCGGATGCGGTTGGGCAGTTCGCGCAGCAGCAGGGGGTCGCGGTCGATGCAGCGCCAGGTCTGCGGCACCGGCAGGTGCGGCGCCAGGGCCCGCAGGTTGGAGCCGGTGCCGCAGCCCATGTCGACCACCGACAGGCCGCGGCCGCGCGGCATGCGCTCGGCCAGGCGTTGCACCAGGGCCACCGGCCGCGCGGCGCGGTCGAGCGGTTCGCGCAAGGTCAGCCAGTCGGTGGTGAACAGCGGGTCGATGCCGGCGAGGCCGCCGGCGGGCGGGGCGGCGTCCATGGCGGCGGCGCTCATCGCACGGCCTCCAGCACGGACGCGAAGGCCTGCGCCTGGGCCCGCCAGTCTGGCAGGTCCGCGCGGGCGGCAAGGGCCCCGCGGCGCAGGGCGGTACGATCCTCGGGGTGGTCGAGCAGGCGGGCCAGCGCCGCCGACAGGGCGTCCACGTCGCCCGGCGGCACCAGGACCCCGGCGCCGGGCGGGACGGTGGCGGGGATCGCCCCGCCGGTGGTGGAAACGACGGGGAGGCCGCGAGCCACCGCTTCAGTCAGGACCATGCCGAACCCTTCGTAGTGCGAGGCGAGGACGAAGACGTCCGCGGCGTCATAGAGCGCCGCCAGCGCCTCGGAGGTGACGGCGCCGGCCAGGGAGATGCGATCCCCGAGGCCGGCGCTAGCGATCAACGACCGGAGTTCGGCGGCCGTTGCTGCGTCGCGCTCCGGCCCGGCGATGGTGAGGCGCCAGGTCCGGTCGGCCAGCGGCGCCAGCGCCCGCACCAGCACGTCGTGCCCCTTGCGCGGCACCACCGCGCCCACCGCCAGCAGCACCGGCGCCGCCCCGTCGGAGCCTGCCGCCGCCGGCGCCGCATCGGTGCCCGGCAGCACGACCGCCACTCGATTCGCCGGCACGCCGTAGTCGCGCACCAGCGTCTCGGCCGTCACCGGGCTGGTGACGATCACCTGCCGCACCGCTGCCAGCGCCGCCCGCTCCATCACCGCGAAGACGTCCGCCGTCACGGCGTCGAGCCCCGTCTCCAGGGCCAGCGGGTGGTGCACCAGGGCGACCAGCCGCAGCCGCGCCGCCTGGGCCGCCGCCGCCTCGGGCAGCACGCCGAGCGCCAGCCCGTCGACCACCACCAGGGCGTCGTCGGGCAGCCGGGCGAGCAGGTTTTCCGCCGCCGTGCGGTCACGGGGGGCCGGCCGCGGGAAGCCCTCGGCCAGTTCGTGGACCGCCACCGCGTGGCCGAGGTCGCGCAGGCCCTCCACCATGCGGCGGTCGTAGACGGTGCCGCCGGTGGGGCGGTCGAGGGCGCCGGGCAGGACGAGGTGGATCATGACGTCAGCGCACCCTCGTAGGCGGCCCAGGCGACGTGGCTTTCGTGCAGCGTCACCTTGAGCACGGCCAGCCCCTGGGCATTGGGGCCGAGGGTGCCTTCGCGCACATGCCCGGCGATGCGCCGCCAGACGGCATGGGCGAGGAACTCGGTGGTCGTGTTCTGGCCGGCGAAGGCCGGCTCGTCGTCGAGGTTGCGGAAGTTGAGATCGGACAGCACGTCCTTCACCAGCGCATGGGCGGCGCCGATGTCCACCACCACGCCGTCGGGGTCCAGGTCGGGCCGGCGGAATTCCACGTCCACCACGTAGGTGGCGCCGTGCAGGCGCTGGGCGGGGCCGAAGGTCTCGCCGGTGAAGCTGTGGGCGATCATGAAGTGGTCGCGGACGCAGACGCTGAACATGGACGCGGGGTCTCCTCGGTCGGTGAGCGGATCAGGGATAGCGGATGCGGTGGCACAGCACGTCGGCGCCGGGGGCGAGGACGCGCGGCAGGTCGGCGGGCAGGTCGGCGAAGGCGGTCTCGCCGGAGATCAGGACGTCGAGCGCCGGGTCGGTCAGCAGCGCCAGCGCCGCCGCCAGCCGGTCGCGGTGGCTGCGGCGGGCACGGCGGGCGGGCGACACGGCGCCGACCTGCGACGACACCAGCCGCAGCCGCCGGCTGTGGAACGCCTCGCCGAGCGGCAGCGGCACCGAGGCGGCACCGAACCACGACAGGCAGAGCACCGTCGCCTCGAACCCCGCCAGCTCCAGCGCCTGCGCCAAAGCGGCGGGATTGCCCGACGCCTCGATCACCAGATCGGCCTCGCCCGGCGCCTCCTCGGGCGCGGCGAAGCCGATGCCGAGCGCCGCCGCCACCGCCCGACGCTGCGGCAGCGGATCGCAGAGGGTGACGGTGGTGCCGGGGATGCGGCCGGCGAGCCACGCCGTCAGCGCCCCCACCACCCCGGCGCCGAGCACCACGATGCGGTCGCCGACGCGCGGCGCCGCATCCCACAGGGCATTGACGGCGGTTTCCAGGTTGGCGGCGAGCACCGCCCGCCCCGCATGCACGTCCTCGGGCACGGGCACCAGGGCCTCGGCGGGCAGCAGCCAGCGGTCCTGGTGAGGGTGGAGGGCGAAGACGGCGCGGCCCATCAGGTCCGCCGGCCCGTCCTCTACCCGCCCGACGCCGGCATAGCCGTACTTGACGGGAAAGGGGAAGTCGCCGGCCTGGAAGGGCGCGCGCATGGTGGCGTACTGGCTCTCCGGCACCCGGCCGTGGAAGACCAGCCCTTCCGTCCCGCGGCTGACGGCGCCGAACAGAGCCCGCACCACCGCCTCGCCCGCCTGCGGGTCGGGGAGCGGCTCGCGGCGCAGTTCGGCCCGCCCGGGGGCGACGGTCCACAGGGCGGTGGCGGTGCGGGAGGAAGGGGTCATGCCGGCTCCGGCTGGGGAAGGATCACGGAGCCTATACGTGCGGTGCGGCCCCGGCGGAGCACAAGAGGGCGACGCCTCAGGCGTCAGGGGCCGCCCCCTCAGGCGTCCGCCGGCCCCACGCGCAGTTGGTGCAGGGGGAAAGCCTCGACGTCGGCCACCAGGTCCACCAGCCGGCGCGCCACGTGGTCGACGATGAGGGCGCCGCGCTCGGCGTCGGCGTCCTCGGCGTCGCCGACGGCGCCCTCGGGGTTGAGGTCCTGCGCCGCCCAGGCGAAGCCCACCGGCTTGTCGGAGCGCAACACCTCGCAATCGCTCGCCAGGTCTTCGGCGACGGAGGGGAAGCGGGCGACGAATTCGGTGCGCACCAGGTCGGCGCGTAAGTGCAGCATCATGCTGGTCTCGACGGCGCCGCCGTGGATGCCGAAGGTCAGCTCGTCCTCGGGGAACAGGGCGTCGGGCACGCCGAAGCGGTAGGAATTGGCGCGGATCACCAGCATGCCGTGCTCGTGCCGCAGGCGGCTCGCCACGATGTCGACGATCTGGCCCTGGCCGCCGTGGCTGTTGAACAGGATCAGCTTGCGGATGCCGGTGCGGGCGACGCTGGCGCCGATCTCCGTCCACAGGGCGATGAGCGTTTCCGCCGACAGGGTGAGCGTGCCGGGGAAGCCCGCGTGCTCGATGGAATGGCCGACCGGCAGGGTCGGCAGCACCAGCACCGTGCGGCGCTCGGGCAGCAGTTCCAGCATGCGGGCGACGATGCCTTCGTTCAGGCAGGCGTCGGTGTAGAGCGGCAGGTGCGGCCCGTGCTGCTCGATGGCGGCGACCGGCAACAGGGCGATCACCCGCTCGGGGTCGACCGTCGCGAAGTCTTCCGTCGTCAGGTCCTGCCAGTAGCCGCTCTGCAGTCCGTTCAAGGCAGCCTCCCATAGGTGCTTTCCCGGCAGTTTTAGCGCCCTTTTCGCCGATGTCACGGAAGAACCGCGCCGAACGGGCGGCGGCGGGGCCGCGTTGGTCGGGCAGATCCGTATTCACACAGCGAGGAGAAACCGACGTGCAGACGCTCGACGGCAAGAAGATCGCCATCATTTCCGCCAACGGGTTCGAGCAGTCGGAGCTGATGGAACCGCTGCGCCGCTTCCGCGAAGCCGGCGCCCTGGTCGACGTCGTGTCCATGAAGCCGGGCGAGCTGCGCGGCTGGAACAAGACCGACTGGGGCGACAGCGTGCCGGTGGACAAGACCATCGACGCCATCCGCCCCGACGACTACGACGCCATCATGATCCCCGGCGGCCAGATCAACCCCGACCTGCTGCGGGTGGAGCCCGCCGTGGTCAGCTTCGTCAAGGCCTTCCACGACAGCGGCAAGCCCATGGGCGCCATCTGCCACGGGCCGTGGGTGCTGATCGAGGCCGGCGTGGTCGAGGGGCGCCGCATGACGGCCTATCCCTCCATCCGCACCGACCTGAAGAACGCCGGCGCCCAGGTGGTCGACACCGAGGCGGCGGTGGACGCCGGCATCGTCACCAGCCGCAACCCGAACGACATCCCGGCCTTCGTGGACGCGCTGGCCGACGAGATCGCCCAGGGCACCCTTCACCGCCGCGCCGCCTGACCGGCGGCCGGCGACGATGACCCGGGCCGGCAGACGACCCCCTGAGCGCACCGCCCGGGGAGGCGGGGACCGATGATCCTCGACCTCTCCGGGCTCGCGCTCGTCTGGGTGTGGCTGCTGTTCGCCGCCTGCGCCGGGGTGATCCTGGTGGTGGGGTCGCGCCTCGCCGCCACCGCCGACGAACTGGCCGATCGCACCGGCCTCGGCGAGGCGATCACCGGCGCGGTGCTGCTCGGCGCCTCCACCAGCCTGCCGGGAATCGTCACCTCCGTCACCACCGCCGCCTGGGGCCTGCCGGAACTGGCGTCGTCCAACGCCGTCGGCGGCATCGCCGCGCAGACGGTGTTCCTGGCCGTCGGCGACTTCTTCCTGCGCCGCACCAACCTGGAGCATGCCGCGGCCTCGCTCGCCAACATGGCGCAGGGCACGCTGCTGCTCATGCTGCTCGCCCTGCCGCTGGCCGCGGCCGCGGCACCGGACTTCACCATCTGGTCCATCCACCCCGCCACGCCCTTCATGCTGGCGCTGTGGGTCTATGCCATGAACATGATCCGCGGCATCCACCACAATCCCATGTGGCGGCCGCAGCAGACCGACGACACCGTGGCCGAGGAAGACCAGCCCGACGACGATTCCGGCCGCGGCCTCGCCACCGTCTGGGTGATCTTCGCCGTGCTGGCGGTGGTGTGCGGCAGCGCCGGCTTCCTGCTGGCCGAGGCGGGCGTGTCCATCAGCCGCCGCACCGGCCTCGGCGAGACCGCCGTCGGCGCCCTCATGACCGGCGTCGCCACCAGCCTGCCCGAACTGGTGACCACCGTCACCGCCATCCGCAAGGGGGCGCTGACGCTGGCCGTCGCCGGCATCATCGGCGGCAACGCCTTCGACGTGCTGTTCCTGGCCATGGCCGACATCGCCTACCGCGACGGCTCGCTCTACCACGCCATGAGCGACCGCAGCCTGTTCGTCACGGCGCTCGCCATCATCATGACCGGCGCCCTGCTGCTCGGCATGCTGCGGCGGGAGCGCCACGGCCCCATGGGCATCGGCTTCGAGAGCATGGCGATCCTGGGCTTGTACGCCGCCGCCCTGCCCGTCATCCTCGGCTGACCGCACGACGGGAGGACCATCGTTGATCGTCGCCTACTGCTACCGCTCCGGCGCCATCCATCGCCGCACCATCGGCCCCGGGGATCCGCTGCCCGAGGGCACCACCTGGATCGACGCCCTGAACCCGACGCAGGACGAGCGGGCGGCGCTGTCCACCCTCCTGTCCATCGATCTGCCGACCCGCGAGGACATGCTCGAGATCGAGGCGTCGAGCCGGCTCTACGAGGAAGACGGCTGCCTCTACATGACGACGCCGGTGGTCGCCAACGCCGAGACCGAAGCCCCCGAGGCCAGCGCCCTGACGCTGGTGCTCAGCCCCCAGGCGCTGGTGACGCTGCGCTACGTCGAGCCCAAGTCCATCGGCATCTTCGCCGACCGGCTGCACCGCACCCCTGCCCTCGCCGCCACCAACGAGGCGGCACTGGTCGGCCTGCTCGACACCCTGGTCGACCGCACCGCCGACGTGCTGGAGGCCATCGCCGGGCGCCTCGAACGGCTGTCGACGGACATCTTCGACCGCGCCTGGCCGCAGGAGAGCAAGGCGCCGCCGCGCGAGCGCCGCCGCCCGCCGGCCGACCGCGACCTGCAGGAGGTGCTGCGCGGCATCGGCAAGGCGGGCGACCTGGCCGGCAAGGTGCGCGACAGCCTGGCGGGCCTGAGCCGGGTGGTCGCCTACGTCACCGCCACGCGCCCCGACATGTCCTCCGACCACAAGCGCACGCTGAAGACCGTGCAGCGCGACATCCAGTCGCTGGCCGAGCATGCCAACTTCCAGGCGTCGCGCGTCAGCTTCCTGCTCGACGCCACCCTCGGCGCCATCAGCATCGAGCAGAACAACATCGTGAAGACCTTCTCCATCGTCGCCGTCGCCTTCATGCCGCCGACGCTGGTCGCCAGCATCTACGGCATGAACTTCGAGCACATGCCCGAGCTGTCGTGGCCCTTCGGCTATCCGCTCGCCTTGGCGGTGATGGTGATTTCCGCAGTGCTGCCGGTGTGGTACTTCCGCCGCCGCGGCTGGCTGTAGCGGCGCCAGGGGGCGACGGGGCCGTCAGCCGTTGGCGGCGCGGCCCCGCGGCGGGGCGGCCGGAGCCTCCGGCGCCCGACCGCGGCCGCGCTTTTCCGTCTTGTCGGCGTACATGCGGGCGTCGGCCTCTTCCAGCAGGCCGTGGATGGTGTCGGCGTCGGTCGGGTAGATGACGCAGCCGACGCTGGTGCCGAGGCGCACCTCCTCCCCTTCGATCGGCCAGGGGGCGGCGACGGCGGCGCGGATGCGGCCGGCCACCAGATCCGCCTCGGCCGGCGTGGCGGTTTCCGCCGAGACCAGCACGAACTCGTCGCCGCCGACGCGCGCCAGCGTGTCCGACCGGCGGATGGCGCCGAGGATGCGCTGACCGACCTCGACGAGCAGGTGGTCGCCGACGCGGTGGCCGTAGCGGTCGTTGACCGGCTTGAAGCCGTCCAGGTCGAAGTAGAACACGGCGAAGCGCATGCCCGTGCGGTCGCTGAGCGCCACCAGCTGCTCCAGCCGCTCCAGCAGCAGGCGGCGGTTGGGCAGTCCGGTCAGGTGGTCGCGCAGGGCCAGTTGGGCGGCCTGGCGGTGGGCCCGCAGGGCGACGAAGAACAGCCCGCCGACCAGGGCGGTGATGATCCAGCCGGCGATGCGCACCAGCATCACCTCGGGCGCGGCGGCGGCCACGGGCCGCGCCGCCAGGGTCCAGGCACCGCCCGGCACCCGCACCGGCAGGGTGATGGCGTCCCTCCCGAAGGCCTCGCCCGCGCCGGCGATGAGCTCCGCGGGGCTGGACCGCCCCTCGTTGCGCCAGCCCACCGTCAGCGGCATGCCGTGATCTTCGAGCCCGGCGACGGTGACCAGCGCCTGCTGCTCCACCACCACCGACAGGGCGCCCCAATAGCGCATGGGGAAGTCCGGATGATAGGGCAGCCGGCGCACGAAAATGGGGATGCGCAGGATGAAGGCCTCGCCGCCCTGCACCAGCCGAACGGGGCCGGAGAAGACGTTGCGCGCCATGTCGCGCGCTTCTTCCACCGTCACCCACTGCTCCGGCACCTCGGCGTAGCGCAGGCCGAGGGCGGACTCGTTGCCGGCCAGCGGGTGCACCATGGTCACCACGTTGTCGGGCGCGAGCGCCAGATGGCGGATGAGCGGCACCGCCTGACGGGCGTTGGCGGCCACGGTGGCGAAGGCGTCTTCGTCGATGAAGGGGCGCTGCCGGATGGCGTTGGCGACCTGCTCGCCCATGGTCTCGATGAGGCCGACGGCGCCTTCCAGGCGGGCGCGCACGCCGCTGAGGAACAGGCTCGCCGCCGCCGCCCGCTGTTCGGCCACCCGCTCGGCGGCCAGACGCACGACACCTTCGGTCAGCAGGCCGCCGGCCAGCAGGCAGGCGAGCAGCGTCAGCACCGGCAGGTGCCGACGCAGGACCCCGGACCAGGAACGATGCGAACGATCGGCGGCGGCAGGCGGCGCGGTCACAGACATCCATCCACGACGGCCGCCCGGGGCGCATCCGGAACGGCGGGAGCGACAGTAGGGAAATGATCGGCCCGATACGGGTATCGCGGCGGGGCCACCTTAGCACCCGGCTATTCGACCGGATAGAAAAAAGGCCCCCTTGTATGACCTTCTACCTATTTGGCTCGGGCTTTCGGCCAGAGACACACTAACGTTCGTCAAGGTGGGCAGCAGGCCGAGCCCGCGCCAGCCGCAGTTGTGGCCGGGCGATGTCTTCCGGCTTCCGCCGTACGGCCAAAGCCTGGATAGACCAAGGCATACTCCGTCGTATCCGATATTGCGGTGAACTTTTCCCATGCTTTCGACGTAGTCTTAGCCCTTGAAACAAAAATGCCGGACGCCGCCGCCGCACGGCAGGCGACTCGGAACAACCGGGGCCGGGAACCATCTTGAAACGTCTCGTCGTCAGTATACAGGCGCGTGCCGCCCTCATCGTCCTCGCCGGCCTGCTGGCACTGGTCGCCAGCCTCGGGTCGGTGCTGGAGCGCGTGGTCGAGCCCACTTTCGCCGAGATCGAGCGCCACGAGGCGCGCGTCGCCGGCGACCGCATCCGCGAGGCGGTGCGGGCCGAGCTGGAGGCGCTCGACCGGCTCGCCTACGACTGGGCGGCCTGGGACGACAGCTTCGCCTTCCTGCAGGACTGGAGCGACGACTACGTCGCCGCCAACCTGCAGCCGAGCGCGCTGGACGTGCTCGGCATCGACCTGCTGGTCTTCGTCGACGAGGACGGCCGCGTCATCTGGAGCGGTCTGCTCGACGACAGCCGCGAGGGCCTCGCCGCGGCGCAGGGCTTCATGCCCGGCAGCCAGATCCCCGACCCGGCGCTGGTCGCCCTGCCCGGCACCGGCAGCCGCGTCATGGGCCTGTGGCGCTGGGGCGACGAGGTGCTGCAGGTGGCCGCCCGCCCGGTCACCGACACCCAGGAGGAGGAGACGCCCAACGGCGCCATCCTGATGGCCCGGCGGGTCGACGCCGCCCGCATCGCCCGTCTGGCGGGGCGGCTGCGCCTCGACCTCGGCACGCAGGTCCTACCGCCCGAGACCGGCCCCGGCAACGTGCGCAGCGCCCCGCGCGACGACACCACGGTGACGGCCCGCGACCACGCCTTCCTGGACGCCGAGGTGGCGCTGCGCGACATCCAGGGCCGCCCCCTGCTCGCCCTGTCGGCCCGCCTGCCGCGCGACGTCATGACCGCGGCGCGCGAGACACTGGCCACCGCCTGGGGCGTCGCCGTCACCGCCAGCGTCGCCATCGTCGGCCTCATCGCCGTGACCCTGCAGGTGCTCATCGTCCGCCCGCTGCTCGACCTGCGGCGCGCCGTCGTCGGCCTCGCCGAGGGCAAGGAGGCCGAGGCCGCCGGCCTGCCCATGCGGCGGCGCGACGAGATCGGTGCCGTGGCGCGCTCCATCGGCAAGATGCACGCCCGCATCAGCCACCTCGCCCACCACGACATGCTGACCGGCCTGCCCAACCGCCTGTCCTTCGCCGCCCGCGCCCGCCGCATCATCGAGACGGCGCGCGAGCAGCACCAGCTGGTGGCGGCCATGGTCATCGACCTCGACCGCTTCAAGCCGGTGAACGACACCTACGGCCACGACGCCGGCGACGGCGTCCTGCGCGAGGCGGCCAGCCGCATGACCCAGGCGGTGCGCGACAGCGACGTGGTCTCGCGCGTCGGCGGCGACGAGTTCGTGGTGCTCTGCTCCATCCAGACCGACACCCAGGCGGCGGAGATCGCCGAGCGCATCGTGCGCTGCATGGAACTGCCGTTCACCCTGGAGTCCGGCGCACGGGTGGAAATCGGCTGCTCGGTCGGGCTCACGGTCTGCCGGCCGGACGACAAGGCGGGGCTCGACCACCTGCTGGCCCTCGCCGATCAGGCCATGTACGACGCCAAGCGCGCCGGCCGCGGCCGCTGGCAGGTGGTGACCGACGAGACGGCGACGGCGGCGGCAGCAGCGGCGCCGGCCTGACCCCTGCCGGTCAGGCCACCTCGCCCGGCGGCGCATGCACCCGCGGCAGCGGCGGCATGGCCGGCAGCAGCAGTTCCGCCGCCAGGCCGCCCAGGTCGGAATCGCCGAGGGTGACGGTGCCGCCGTAGTCGTCCACCAGATCGGCGACGATGGCGAGGCCGAGGCCGCTGCCCGGCACCTGCTCGTCGAGCCGCGTGCCGCGCTTCAGCGCCTCCGCCCGGCGCTCGGCGGGCAGGCCGGGGCCGTCGTCTTCCACCCGCACCAGCAGGCGGTCGCCCTGCCCCGCCGCGCTCACCCGCACCGCGCTGCGGGCGTGCTTGCAGGCGTTCTCCACCAGATTGCCCACCATCTCCACGAAGTCGTCGCGGTCGCCGCGGAAGTCGGGCACGCCGCCGCCCGCCTCCAGGGCGATGTCGCGCCCCTGCGGGCCGTAGACCTTGTCGAGCATGGTGCAGATTTCGCCCAGCGCCGCCAGGGTGTCGGTGCGCGACGCGCCGCTGCCGGTGACGCCGGCCAGCCCGCCGCGGCCCAGGTGGCGCTCCACCAGGTCGGTCATGGTGGCGAGGCGGCGCTCCACCACCTTGCGGCCTTGCGGTTCCTGGCGGGACACCTCGCTGCGCAGGACGGCGATCTCGGTCTTCAGGGCATGGGCGAGGTTGCCGGCGAGCCCGCGCGAGCGCTCCACCGTGCGGCGGTTGGCGTCGAGCACATCGTTGAAGGCGCCGACCAGCGGCAGCAGCTCGCGCGGCACGTCCTCGTTCAGGCGGGTGCCCTCGCCTTCCCCCACCTTGCGCAGGTCGGCGAGCACCCGGCGCACCGGCGCGAGACCCCAGCGCACCTGGGCGGCGATGGCGGCGGCGAGCCCCACCGTCAGCAGCACCATGATGGTGACGAGGATGGAGCGGAACCGCGCCAGCGCCGCCCGCATCTCGCGGTCGGCCAGGGCGACCTTGACCTGCGCCGTGGTGCCGTCGGGCAGTACGACGCGGGTTTCCGCCGTCACCACCTCCTCGCCGCCCGGCCCGTCGTCGTAGCCGGCGACGGCGACCGCGCCCGGCGCCAGGTAGGACAGATCCTCCTGCGGCAACACCGCCCCGCGCAGGGTGGCCGAGCGCAGGGTGGTGCCGTCGGCAAAGGCGACCTGCCAGTACCAGGTGCCGTTGTCGGTCTCGCGCAGGCCCGGTCCCTCGAGCCGCGGCTCGCCGTCGGGGCCGACCACCACCGCCGCCGCCACCACCCGCGCCGCCAGGTCCAGCTTGCCGGTCAGGCGGTGCGCCTGCGCCTCGCGGAAGGCGTGGTCGAGCGCCACCGCCCCCAGCGCGCAGCCGATCACCACCACCAGCACGGCGGCGGCGATCAGGCGGTGGGTCAGCGACAGGCGCGGCGGCGGCATGGCGGGGCGGAGCCTCCGGCGTCAGGCGTTGGGCAGGGCCAGGCGATAGCCCTGGCCGCGCACGGTCTGGATGATGTTCACCGGCAGCTTGCGGCGGATGCGGCTCAGCAGCACGTCGACCACGTTGCTCTCGCGGTTGACGGCGTGGTCGTAGACGTGGGCCATGAGCGTCGAGCGGCTGATGACCCGCCCCTGGTGATGCATCATGTAGCTGAGGATGCGGAATTCCTGCGCCGTCAGGTGCAGCGGCTGGCCGTTGGCGGTCACCCGCCCGCCGGCGGTATCCAGCACCACCGGGCCGCAGCTGAGGGTCGAGCTGGCATGGCCGGCGGCGCGACGGATGAGGGCGCGCAGGCGCACCACCACTTCCTCGGCCTCGAAGGGCTTGGTGAGGTAGTCGTCGGCGCCGGCGGCGAAGCCGGCCATCTTCTCGCTGAAGCGGCTGCGCGCCGTCAGGATCAGCACCGGCACGGCGATGCCCTCCTCGCGCCAGCGCTTCAGCACGCTGATGCCGTCGTGGCCGGGCAGCCCGAGGTCGAGCACCACGGCGTCCCACGTCTCGGTCAGGCCGAGCTTCTCGGCCAGCCAGCCGTCGTCGCAGCCTTCCACCACGAAGCCGGCGCCGCGCAGCGTCTGTTCCAGTTGCGCCCGCAGGAAGGCTTCGTCCTCGACAACCAATATGCGCATGGCGGTCCTCAGGTGTGCGGGCCATAGGGGGGCGCCGCGGGAGCGCGTGCGGGCGGCTCCTCGGGCGCGGCGGGGCGGTCGTGCTGCCATTCGTCCACCACGGTGTTGTGCCACAAGGGCACCCCGATGCGATAGGCGGCGCGGCCGATGAGGTGGGCGGCGATGGGGGCGGTGACCAGCAGGAAGGCGATGATGAGCACGACGCGCGTCGTCACCCCCGCCTCCCACTGGCTGACGGCGACGGCGGCCAGGATGAGGCCGCCGCCCAGCGTGCCGGCCTTGGTGGAGGCGTGCATGCGGATGAACACGTCGGGCAGGCGCACGACGCCGAGCGCCGCCACCAGGGCGAAGAAGCCGCCGGCCAGCAGCAGGGCGGCGACGATCAGGTCGGCGATCATGGCCGCCCCCGCTGCTCGGCGTAGCGGGCGAAGGCGATGGTGCCGAGGAAGGCGACCAGCGCCAGCGCCAGCGCGGCATCGAGGAACGACGCCTCGCGGTGGACCAGGGTCAAGAGGCCAATGACGCAGACCGCCAGCAGCGCCACGAGGTCGAGGCCGACGACGCGGTCGGGCAGGCTCGGCCCGCGGGCGATGCGCCACAGGGTGAGCAGGAAGGCCGCCGCCAGCATCAGCGCGCACAGCGTCGCGGCGACGGTGACCACGGGGCTGAGCCCGGCGGCGGTGGCGAGGGTGGTGATCATCGCATGGCCTCCAGCACCCGGCGCTCCATGCCGTCCTTGAGGTCGCGGCGGAGCATGTCGGGGTCGTCGATGAACATGGCGTGCACCCACAGCGTCCGCCGGTCGGCGGAGACGTCGAGGCTGAGGGTGCCCGGCGTCAGGGAGATGAGGTTGGCGGTCATGAGAATCTCGCCGTCGCTGCGGGCGTCGAGCGGCACGCCGACGATGCCCGGCCGGCTCAGGTGGCGCGGCGTCAGCACGTCCCACGCCACCTTGATGCTGGAGCGCGCGAGGTCGAACAGGAAGTAGCCGGCCAGCGCCAGCGCCCGCCACACCGCTCCGAAGTACCGCCCGCCGCCATAGAGCGGCCGGCTCGCCAGCAGGGCGAGGTAGCCGGCGACGAAGCCGGCGGCGAGGTTCACCAGGCTGAAGTCGCTCCACAGGAAGCCCCAGCCGACGGCGAGGCAGAGGTTGAGCATGAACAGGATCACGGCACGCCTCCCAGCACGGTGCGGACGTAGGCCTCGGGCGACAGCAGCTCGGCGGCGGAGCGGGCGGCGAGGTCGAGGAACGGCTGCGGCACCAGGCCGATGACCACCGTGATGGCCGCCAGCACCACCACCGGCGCCACCAGCAGCACGGTCTCCGACCGCGTCAGGCTGACGACGGCGGCGTCACCGTCGGGGTGCGGCTTCCAGAAGGCTTCCAGCCAGATCTTGCTCATGGAGAAGATGGTCAGGAGCCCGACCACCAGCGCCGTGGCGGCGATGGCCCAGCTTTCCACCTCCAGGCTCGCCTGCACCAGCACGAGCTTGGCCCAGAACCCCGACAGCGGCGGAATGCCGGCCAGCGACAGCGCCGGCACCAGGAACAGCACCGCCAGCCACGGCTTGGCGCGATAGAGCCCGCCGATGCGCTCCAGCTCGAACGAGCCGGTCAGGCGCTTCGCCACGCCGCTCACCAGGAACAGGTTGGCCTTCACGATGATGTGGTGGACCAGGTAGAACACGGCGCCGAGCAGCGCCAGCGGCGTGAACAGCGCCAGGCCCATCACCATGTAGCCGATCTGGCTGATGATGTGGAACGACAGGATCTTGCGCATCTGCGTCTGCGCCGCCGCGCCCAGCACGCCGGTCACCATGGTCAGGCCGGCGATCACCAGCAGCAGGCCGTGGGTGTAGTCGACGTCCTGGGTGAACACCAGGGTGAACAGGCGGATCAGGGCATAGACGCCGACCTTGGTCAGCAGCGCCGCGAAGATGGCCGACACCGCAACCGGCGGCGTGTGGTAGCTGGCCGGCAGCCAGAAGAACAGCGGGAAGACCGCCGCCTTGATGCCGAAGGCGCCGACGAACAGGATGGCGATGGTAGTGACCAGCGCCGGCGCCTCCACCGTCTTCAGGGCGCCGTGCAGGTCGGCCATGTTCAGTGTGCCGGTCAGGCCGTAGAGCAGGCCGACCGCCACCAGGAACATCACCGTCGCCACGAGGTTGAGGAAGACGTAGCGCAGGCCGCCGTCCAGCTGCTCGCGGTCGCCGCCGATGACCAGCAGACAGAACGAGGCGATGAGCATCACCTCGAACCAGACATACAGGTTGAACAGGTCGCCGGTCAGGAAGGCGCCGGTCACGCCGGCCAGCAGCACCAGATAGAGGGCATGCCAGCCGAGCCGCTCGCGGGCGCGGTCGATGTCGGCGCAGGCGTAGACGGCGACGGCGAGGCCCGAGACGGCGGTGATGACCACCATCACGGCCGCCAGCACGTCGGCCACCAGCGTGATGCCGAAGGGCGCGATCCAGCCGCCCATCTGCACCGCCAGCACGCCGTCGCGCCACACCGCCGCCATGAGCAGGCCGGACGCGACCACCATGGCGGCGCAGGTGAGCACCGAGGCCCAGCGCCCCGCCCCCGGTCCGGCGAAGCGGCCGGCGAAGAAGGCGACGACGGCGCCGAGGAACGGCAGCGCCAGCGGCAGGGTGAGGAGAACGGCGGCGCTCATCGCTTGCCCTCCGCCTCGGCCAGGGCGTCGACGTCGGCGGTCCCCAGGTCCTTATGGGCGCGATGAACCAGCGCCAGCGCGAAAGCGAACAGGCCGAAGCTGATGACGATGGCGGTCAGGATCAGCGCCTGCGGCAGGGCGTTGGCGACCTCGCCCACCGGCGCCGTCATGCCCTCGGGCACCAGCGGCGGCTTGCCGGCGGTCAGGCGCCCGGCGGCGAAGATCGCCAGGTTGGCGGCATTGCCGAGCAGCGCCAGCCCGAACAGCACGCGCACAAGCGAGCGGTCGAGCAGCAGCCACACGGCGGCGGCCGTCAGCAGTCCGGCGAGCAGGGCGAACAGGACGTCCACGGCCTCAGGCCTCCTCTTCCAGGGCGAACACGATGGCGAGCACGGCGCCGACCACCACCAGGAACACGCCGATGTCGAACACCAGCACGGTCGACAGCGGCAGGCCCTTGTCGCCGGTCGCCGGGTCGGCGCCGACGAACAGCCACAGGCCTTCGAACGGCAGCCCGCCCGCCACCATGCCGGCCATGCCGGCGGCGAGCGCGAGACCGAGGCCGCCGAGCGCGATCAGCCGCGGCGCCGCGCCCATGGCCCGGCGGGCGAGGCCGACGCCGTGGCCGATGGTCAGCAGCGCAAAGCCGGTGGCGGCGATCAGGCCGGCGATGAAGCCGCCGCCCGGCGCGTTGTGGCCGCGCAGCAGCATGAACAGGGCGAACACCAGCAACAGGGCCGCGAGGCCGCGCGTCGCCGTGCGCAGGATCAAGCTGTCGGCCGGCAGCTTGGGCAGGATGCGGTCGTTGCGCAGCAGGGCGTAGGCGCCGAGCCCCGCCACCGCCACCACGGCGATCTCGCCGAAGGTATCCAGCGCCCGGAAGTCGACCAGGATGACGTTGACGATGTTGCGGCCATAGGCCTCGGGCCAGCTCGCCGCCTCGAAGAAGGCGGTGACGCGACGGTCGAAGGGCTCGGCCAGCACCGCCAGCAGCACCAGCGTCACCGTCAGGCCGGCGGCGCCGGCGATGAGGCCGTCGCGCAGGCGGGTCGGCAGCGGCCGGGCCGGCAGGCTGGTCAGCTCCGGCAGGCGCAGCAGGGCGACCGCCAGCAGCAGCACCACCAGCGTCTCCACCAGGAACTGGGTGGTCGCCACGTCCACCGCGCCGTGCATGAGGAACAGCAGCGCGACCGCCGTGCCCACCATGCCGAGCCCGCCGATGGCGGCGAGGCGCGAGCGCGTCATGACCACCAGCAGCGTCCCCGCCGCCGCCACCGCCACCGCCGCGAGGCCGAGCACGTCGGGCGCGGGGGAGCCGGCCGGCATCACCACGCCGCCGCCCGCAACCAGCGTCGCCAGGGCGAGGGCGGCGACGGTGCCGACGGTGGTCGCCATGTAGACGCGCGGCCGGCCGCTCTGCAGCAGGTCCGTCTGCCAGGCGGCGAGGCGCTTGAAGCCGGCCAGGGCGCCGTCGTAGGCGGCGTCGCCCGTGGTCGGCAGCCGCGCGGTCACGGCGTCCAGGGCGGCGATGACGGGGCGGCGCAGCACGTAGAGCGCGATGCCGAGGGTGAAGGTGGCGAGGCCGAGCATGAGCGGCACGTTGATGCCGTGCCACAGCTTCAGCTTCACCTCCGCCGGGCCGCCGAGCACGGCCGTCACCGCCGGCTGCACCAGGGTGCCCGAGATCAGCCCCGGCGCCAGCCCGAAGGCGAGGCCGAGCCCGGCCAGCAGCAGCGGCCCGACCAGCATGCCGGCCGGCGGGTCGTGCGGATGGGCGGCGACGGCGCGACGCTCGCGCCCGAGGAAGGGGCCGATGGCCACCATGCCCGCCACCGCCACCATGCAGGCGCTGGCGAGCACCAGCCCGGCGGCGGCGACGCCCGGCATGGCGGTGAGGGCGAGCGCGCCCTCGTACTTCAGTTCCTTGCCGATGAAGCCGAGGAACGGCGGAAAGCCGCCCATGGACATGGCCGCCAGCGCCGCCGCCGCCGCCGTCAGCGGCATGGCGCGCAGGAGGCCGCCGAGCAGCCGCTTGTCGCGCGTGCCGGCCTCGTGGTCGAGGATGCCGACCACCATGAACAACGTCGCCTTGTAGAGGGCGTGCACCACCAGGAAGGTCATGGCGGCGGCGATGCTGATGGGCTCCGACCCCGCCAGCAGCAGCGTCAGCGTGCCCAGCGCCATGACGGTGGTCCACGCCAGCATCTGCTTCAGGTCGGTCTGCCGCACCGCCCACAGGGCGCCGACGACGGCGGTGACGGCACCGGCCAGCGTCAGGCTCCACACCCAGATCTCGCTGCCGCCGAGGCTCGGCGACAAGCGGGCGAGCAGGTAGATGCCGGCCTTCACCATGGTCGCCGAATGCAGGTAGGCCGACACCGGCGTCGGCGCGCTCATGGCGTTGGGCAGCCAGAAGTGGAAGGGGAACTGCGCCGACTTGGTGAAGCAGCCGATCAGCACCAGCACCGTGATCCCCGGCAGCAGCGCCGAGGCCTGCACCACCGCCGGGTCCATCTGCGACAGCCGCAGGGTGCCCGTCTCCTGCCCCAGCAGCAGCAGGCCGGCCAGCAGCGCGAGGCCGCCGGCGCCGGTGAGCAGCAGGGCCTGCAGGGCGTTGCGGCGGCTCTTCGGGTCGTCGTGGGTGAAGCCGATGAGCAGGAACGACGTGACCGTCGTCAGTTCCCAGAACACGAACAGCGCGATGGCGTCGTCGGCCGTCACCAGGCCGAGCATGGACACCATGAAGAGCGTCAGATAGAGGAAGAACCGCCCGATGCGCGGATGGTCGGCCAGGTAGACGCCGGAATAGAGCATGACGGCGGCGCCGATGCCGGTGACCAGCAGGGCGAACAGCAGCGCCAGCCCGTCGATGCGGAAGGCGAAGGAAATGCCGAGCTGCGGCGCCCAGGCGAGGCTCCACTCGAAGGCCTCGCCGGCGGCGACGCCGGGCAGCAGCAGCGAAAACGCCAGCGCCGCCAGCGCCGGCGGCAGCGCGAACAGCGCGCCGAGCCACGCCGGCGCCTTGTACCCGCCCGGCGTGACCGCCACCTGCCCTGCCGCCTGAACCGTTCCGTCAGCCACGCCTCACCTCTCGTGCCTTGGGGTCTCCGGGACGAGGTGGGCGCCCGTCATGAATGGTTCATGACGGCGTCATTCATGAAGAGTTCATTTGTGGGGACGGCGCTACGCCCCCACGGCCCCCGCCCGCTGACCTTCGATGCCCGGCCCGGCGACCGAGCATGCCGAAATTATAATGGAACAGGGGACATTGTCATGGATGGACTTGATCATGGCGGCGGCCGCCACGGCTTCCGACCGGGGAGCCGTGGATGCCCGGCATGACACCGTATTGGCAAGACAGAGAAAGTTGTCACGCCCGGCCGCCGCCCGGCCGGCCGGTCATTTCCCCGAGCGGGCGATGGACTTGATGGCGCCGCGGGACTTGCCCGACATGCGCTGGATTTCCTTGTCCTGCTCCTCGATCACCGCGCGGGCCGGCTCGTCGCCGTCGAGGCCGCCGAGGATCTCCGACGGGACGCGGCGGTTGGACGTGCGGAAGCCGTCTTCATAGAAGACGTCGAACAGCACGAACTCGGCTTCGGGCTGTTTCGATTTCTTTTTCGCCATGGCACAAACTCCTGTGGCCGGACACGGCGGGAAGCCATCGTCCGGCGGGCGTGCAGATTGATACGCGAATCGCTGAAAAAGCGAAGGGCGGCCGAAGCCGCCCTTGCCGTCGAAGGCGCCTTAGAGGGCCTTCAGGTTCACCGCGGCGGTCTTACCCTTGCGCGGGTCGTTCTGCAGCTCGTAGGACACGCGCTGGCCTTCATTCAGGGTCGACATGCCCGAACGCTCGACGGCCGAGATGTGCACGAACACGTCCGCGCCGCCCTCTTCCGGCTGAATGAAGCCGTAGCCCTTGGTGCCATTGAACCACTTGACGGTACCGGTAGCCATGATCGGTTCTCCCTTCTGGCTGTTTTGCCGCACGCCGGATTGCGTACGGCCGGAAGTCACTCGGGAGACGACCACGGTCGGACGTGCCGCGTCGGTCGGTAGACCCTAAGCAATTTCGTGCCCCAAGATGGGCCGGTCCGCGCTCGCTGGCAAGAGGGCCTTGCTGACAAATCCGTCTTAGGTATCGCAGGCGCGCACGCGGGTGGCCTCGAACACCTCGGAGAAGGCCGCTTTCAGGGCCATGTCGACCTCGTCCATGGTGGCCGTGATGCCGAGGTCCCACAGCGACGTGACGCCGTGATCGCGGATGCCGCAGGGCACGATTCCCTGAAAATGGGACAGGTCCGGCTCCACGTTGAGCGCGATTCCATGGAAGGTCACCCAGCGCCGCACCCGCACGCCGATGGCGGCGATCTTGTCCTCCCGCCCGTGGCCGCGGTCTACCCAGATGCCGACGCGGCCGTCGCGCCGCTCGCCCTTGACGGTGAACTGGGCCAGCGTGCGGATGATCCATTCCTCCAGGTCGTGGACGAAGCAGCGCACGTCGGCGCCGCGCTGCTTCAGGTCGAGCATGACGTAGCCGACCCGCTGGCCGGGGCCGTGGTAGGTGTACTGGCCGCCGCGGCCGGTCTGGTAGACGGGAAAGCGGTCGGGGGTCAGCAGGTCCGATGCGGTCGCGCTGGTGCCGGCGGTATAGAGCGGCGGATGTTCGAGCAGCCACACCAGTTCGGGCGCCGCCTCGTCGCGGATGGCGCGCACACGCTCCTCCATGACGGCCAGCGCCTCGGGGTAGTCGACGGGGGCGTCGCTGATGCGCCATTCGGGGTTCGGCATTTTTTTGTCCCTGTCTGAAAACATGTCCTTGATTTAGCCGGAACCGTCTGGTAAGTCACGCTTCCCACACGGCGAGGAGGCCAAAGACGCAAGTCGACGGCAGCCGAGCCTGGGTCTACCAGATGCGGTCGTGGCGGAATTGGTAGACGCGCAGCGTTGAGGTCGCTGTGGCCGAAAGGCCGTGGAAGTTCGAGTCTTCTCGACCGCACCATCCCAACCGGGGCCTTCGCGAAAGCGATGGCCCCGGTCGGCGTTTCGGGGGGTGGTAAAACCGCCGCCGAAGTGCTTTAACCGGAACCGGCGTGCCGGAGTGCGTGCACGACGGGAGGGATGGACGGCGCGAGGCGCGGTCCGGCTCCCGCCCTGCAGGCGCCCCGGGGGCATGAACCTCGCAACAGTTGGGGGACGTCCGTGGCGGAAACTCGGGTTCGCAGCCTGCCTCGCGAAGAGACCGGCCTGCCGGAGGAAATCTTCGGGCTGGATCCGGATTTCGTCGCCGAGATCGATCAGGCCCTGGAGGAAGAGCGGGACGAGATCGTGCGCGAACTCGTCGTGCCGCTGCATTACGCCGACACCGCCGATCTCATCGAAAGCCTGCACGGCGACCATCGCTCGCGGCTCATCGACCTGCTGCGGCCGGACTTCAACCCGGAAATCCTGCCCGAGCTGCCCGACGACATCCGCGACGAGATCATCGAGCGCTACGGCTTCGCCGACTTCGCCGCGCTGATCGAGGAACTGGATTCCGACGACGCCGTCTACATCCTCGACCGCATGGACGAGGCCGAGCAGGCCCACGTGCTCGCCCGCCTGCCGCTCGAAACCCGCACCATCGTCGAGCAGGGCCTCAACTACCCCGAATACACCGCCGGCCGCCTCATGCAGCGCGAGCTGGCCGCCGTGCCCGACTATTGGACGGTCGGCGAGGCCATCGACTACCTGCGCTCCAACGCCGTGCTGCCGGAGGACTTCTACGTCCTCTTCGTGGTCGACCCGCGCCACCGGCCGGTCGGCATCGTGCGGCTCAACCGCCTGCTGCGCGCCAAGCGGCCGGTGCGCCTGCGCGACATCATGTCGACCGAACTCGACATCATGAAGGTGGACATGGACCAGGAGGACGTCGCCTTCCTGTTCCGCCGCAAGGACCTGTTGTCGGCGCCGGTAGTCGACGCCTCCGGCCGGCTGGTCGGACGCATCACCATCGACGACATCGTCGACGTCATCGACGAGGAGGCGGAGGACGACATCCTGCGCCTCGCCGGTCTGTCGGAAAGCTCCATCTACGTCTCGACGTGGGAGACCATCAAGAGCCGCTTCACCTGGCTGTTCGTCAACCTAGGCACGGCGATCCTGGCGTCGCTGGTGATCGGCCTGTTCGAGAGCAGCCTGGAGCAGATCGTGGCGCTGGCCGTGCTCATGCCCATCGTCGCCAGCATGGGCGGCAACGCCGGCACCCAGACGCTGACCATCGCCGTGCGCGGCCTCGCCATGAAGGAACTGACGGCGTCCAATGCCATGCGCGTGGTCGGCAAGGAACTGGCGGTGGGCGCGGCCAACGGCATCGCCTTCGCGGTGTTGACCGGCGCCATCGCCTGGGCGTGGTTCGACCAGCCCATGATCGGCGCCGTCATCGCCATGGCCATGGTCATCAACCTGGTCATCGCCGCCCTGTCGGGCATCGCCATCCCGCTCGGCCTGGAGCGGTTGAAAATCGACCCGGCGGTCGCCTCTGCGGTGTTTCTCACCACGGTGACGGATGTGATAGGATTCCTCGCCTTCCTCGGGTTGGCGACCATCTTCCTTCTCTGACGGCCTCCTCCATCATGCCCTTCCAACGCCGGTACCTCGATCGCCTGGGTGAGGATCTCGACCGGTGGGTCGCGGCGGGCTACGTCGCCGCCGGCCAGCGCGAGGTCATCCTGGCCGACGCCGCCGCCCACGGGCCGCAGCAGTCCAAGGCCCGCACCGCCGCCATGCTGGCGCTGCTCGGAGTGCTGCTGGTGGGGGCGGGCGCCGTGTCCTTCGTCGCCGCCAATTGGGAGCAGATGCCGCGTGCCCTGCGCCTCGTGGTGCTGTTCGCGTCCATGATCGCGGCCTTCGCCGGCGGTTGGTGGATGCTCGCCCGCGCCGGCCGGCCGCAGGCGGGGCAGGGGCTCATCCTGCTCGGCGTCATCCTGTTCGGGGTGGACATCCACCTCGTCGCCCAGACCTACCAGATCCAGGCCCACTACCCCAACGGCGTCCTGATGTGGGCCGGAGGCGCCTTGCTGGCGGCGGTGCTGGTGCCCTCGGCGCCGTCCCTGGCGCTCGCCTTCGCGCTCATCGGCCTGTGGAGCTGGCAGGAGATCTTCTTCGACGACGTGCGGCTGCACCTGCCCTTCCTGCCGGTGTGGGCGCTGGCCATGGCGGCGGCGGTGGGCTTCCGCTGGGACCGCTGCCTCGCCTTCGGCGTGGTGGTCTTCGCCGGCTGGTACGGCCTCAGCGGCCTCGCCCTGCTGGCCCGCCTGGAAGACATCGACCCGTCCGACGCGGCGGCCCTGCTGGCGGTGCTGCCGCTCGCCCTGTGGGTGGGCGGCGAGAAGGTGCCGCGGGTCGGGGCCCTGCTGCACGCCCTCGGCCTGATCGGCAGCATCCTGGCCGCGGCCGTCGTGACCTCGCCCGACACCGGCGGCGGCGCGCCGGTCTACGCCCTGGCCTCCGGCGGCCTCGGCGTGGCGGCGGTGGTCGCCGCCTGGGCCTGGGCGCGGCCCACGCCGCTGCGCCTGTGGCTGGCGCTGGCCGTGGCGCTGCTGGCCCCGCTGCGCCTCGCCCTCGAGCTGTGGGCGCCGGCCGGGTTGGTGGAGTGGGGTCTGGTGGTCGCCTTCCTCGGCATCGTCATCACGCTGGCCGTGCTCGGCGGGCGGGAGGGCAGCCCGCTGACGCGGCGCGTCGCCTATACGGCCTTCGGGCTCGACATCCTGGCGCTCTACATGGGCGGCACCATGTCGCTGCTGTCGCTGTTCGTGTTCTTCACGGTGGTGGGCGCCGGCCTCGTGGTCTCAGCGTTGCGGCTGGAGAAACGGTCATGAGGCTGCCCTTGGGCGCGCGCATCGCGCTGGTGGTGGGGGTGATGCTGGCGGCGCTCGTCGCCATGGTGGTCCTGCGCCAGTGGCCGCTGCTGCATGGGCGTGAGGTGGTGCTGGCGACCGAGCCGGTCGACCCGCGCTCGCTGCTGCGCGGTGACTACGTGATCCTCACCTACCGCGCCTCGCGCCTGTCGACGGCCACCCTGCCGCTGCCCGAGGTGGCCGACGGCGACACGCTCTACGTCGAGCTTCGCGGCCCCGACCACCGCGGCCTGTGGCGCCCCGCGGCGGCGACCACCGAGAAGCCGGACGGCGACGCCCCCTTCCTGCGTGGCACGGTGCGGGGTGTGTGGACCGATTTCGACGCCGCCTGCGGCACCGAAGGCTGCCGCACCATCTCGGTCGAGTACGGCATCGAGAGCTACTTCGTGCCCGAGAACAGCGGGCGGGACCTGGAAGACCTGGTGCGCGAGGGCGGCCGGCTCGCCGTCGCCGTGGCCATCGACGGCAGCGGGCGGGGCGTAATCGCGGGCCTCGTCATCGACGGTGAGCGGGTGACGCGCGAGGGGCTGTTGTGACCCCAGACGCGACTTGCTTTACGTTTACGTTCACGTAAACTAACCCCATGACCAGCGAGCGCACCTATTCCATCAGCGACCTGTCGCGCGAGTTCGACGTGACCGCGCGGGCCATCCGGTTCTACGAGGACAAGAACCTCATCGAACCCATGCGCGAGGGCCAGCGGCGCATCTACACCGCGCGCGACCGGGTGCGGCTGATGCTGATCCTTCGCGGCAAGCGGCTCGGCTTCTCGCTGTCGGAGATCAAGGACATCCTCGATCTCTACGACACCGACATGGGCGAGAGCCGGCAGCTGGAACTGCTGATGGCCAAGATCGGCGAGCGCCGCGACGCCCTGCAGGCGCACCGCCGCGACATCGACCTGACGCTGGCGGAACTGGACGACCTGGAACGCCAGTGCCGCAGCCACCTGCGCGACCGCGCCAAGGCCGGCTGACGGCGCTTCAGGCGCCGCTGCCGGCGGCGGCGCGGGTGGCCGGGGGGGCGTCGAGCACCAGGCAGCGCGGCGGGAAGTGCAGCGTCACCATGGTGCCCACCCCCGGCGACGAGGCGATGGCGAGGCTGCCGCCGTGCATTTCCACGAAGGCCTTGGTGAGCGGCAGGCCGAGGCCGGTGCCTTCGTACTTGCGCTGCAGGCTGCTGTCCACCTGCTGGAAGGGCGTCAGGGCGCGGGGGATGTCCTCGGGCCGCATGCCGATGCCGGTGTCGGCGATGCGGACGACGAGGCCGGCGCCGACGGGATCGCGCTTGGCCTTCAGGGTCACGCGGCCGCCTTCCGGCGTGAACTTCACCGCATTGGCGAGCAGGTTGATGAGGATCTGCTTCAGCCGCCGCGCCTCGCCCATGAGCAGCGGCAGGGTGTCGGGCATCTCCACCTGCAGCGTCAGCCCGGCGTCAGTGGCGCGCTGGCCGATGAGGCGCACGGCGCTGTCGATGACGGCCAGCAGGTCCACCGGCTCGGGGTGCAGGGCCATCTCGCCGGCTTCGATGCGCGAGACGTCGAGGATGTCGTTGATGACGTCGAGCAGGTGGCGGCCGCTTTCCAGGATGTTGGCGGCGTAGCCCTTGTATTGCACCGGTTCGACGCGGCCGAAGATCTCGTGGGCGATGACCTCGGAAAAACCGATGATGGCGTTGAGCGGCGTGCGCAGCTCGTGGCTCATGTTGGCGAGGAACTCGGTCTTGGCGCGGTTGGCCAGTTCCGCCTCTTCCTTGGTGCGCAACAGTTCGGCTTCCGCCGCGCGGCGATGGGTGACGTCGCCGATGGAGCCGGCCATGCGGTAGGGCTCGCCGTCGGGCCGGCGCAGCGCCATGCCGCGGTGGCGCACCCAGCGGGTGCGGCCGTCGACGGTGCCGACCAGGCGGTATTCGATGTTGAAGGTGGCGCCGCCGCCGCGCACGTGTTCGGTCATGGCCTTGACGTAGCCGCGCCGGTCGTCGGGATGAATGAGCGCCCGCCAGTCGTAGGGCCGCCGCACCAGCGCCGGGTCGACCCCCAGCACCTCGCGCATGTGGGGGCTGAAGAACAGGCGGTCGCTCTCCATGTCCCAGTCCCAGATGGCCTCGTTGGAGCCGGCGATGGCGAGCGCGTAGCGTTCCTCCGACAGGCGGAGCGCCTTTTCGGCCTCCTTGCGGTCGGTGATGTCGCGCACGACGCCGGTGAACAGCCGCCGGCTGCCGAGGTCCAGTTCGGTGACCGCGAGGTCGATGGGGAACACGGTGCCGTCCTTGCGCCGGCCCTGTTCCTCGCGGCCGATGCCGATGATGCGCTTGCGCCCCGTCGCGGCGTAGTTCCGCATGTAGGCGTCGTGCCGGTCGGCGTGGTCGGAGGCCATGAGCTGCGCCACGTTGCGCCCCACCACCTCGGCCGCGGCATAGCCGAAGATGCGCTCGGCCGCCGGGTTGAAGCTTTCGATGCGGCCGCGGTCGTCGATGGTGATGATGCCGTCGACCACCGAGTTCATGATGCCTTCGAGCAGCCGCTGGCGGTCGGCGGCGGCCTCGTTGGACCGGCGGATCTCGGTGACGTCGCGCGCCACCAGCATGACGCCGCGCTGCCCGCTCTCGCTGAAGGGCATGACGGCGGCTTCCACCTCGGCCGTCTCGCCCTCGGGGCCGAGCAGGCGCAGCGGCAGCCAGTCGTCGTCGGTCAGGCCGCTCTCCAGCATGCCGATGGCGCGGTCGCGGCTTTCGGGATGGACGAATCCGAGGAAGTGGCGTCCGACCACGTCGTCCTCGGGCAGCGACAGCAGCAGGGCGCCGGCCGGGTTGATGAAGCGCACCAGCCCGTCGATGACGACGCAGATGAGGTCGGGCGCCATTTCCACCAACTGGCGATAGCGCGCCTCCGACACCGCCAGCGCCCGCTCCGCCCGCTTGCGCAGGGTAATGTCCGACTGGATACCGACGATGCCGCCGTCGGGCATGCGGGCCTCGCGCACCAGATGGCAGCGGCCGTCGGCGTATTCCACCTCGCGCGGGGCGGTGGGGGCGGCGTGGTCGGCGAGGCGGCCGGCGATCCAGCCTTCCGGGTCGGCGACGGCGGAGGCGACGAGGCCGCGGCCGACGGCCTCCCGGATCAGGGTCTCGAAGGGCACGCCCGGCCGCAGGATGTCCTCCATGCCGGGGAACAGGCTCATGTAATGGCCGTTGCACAGCACCAGGCGGTCGTCCGAATCGAACATGACGAAGCCTTCCGTCATGCTTTCCACCGCCTGGCCCAGCATGGCGCGGGCGGTGTGGGTGCGGGCCTCGCTCTCGCGCAGGCGCATTTCCCACCGGCGCAGGTCGGTGGTTTCCAGCGTGGTGGTGATGGTGGAGCCGTCGGCGGCGCGGGTTTCCTTGACGCGGGCGAAGCGTCCGTCGGCGAATTCCACCTCGAACGGCTGCCCCGGCGTGCGGCGGTGGGCGAGGCGGAGGGCCGGCCAGTCGTCGCGGCGGCCGTCGACGGCCACCACCGCCCGGCGCTCGGCCAGGGCCGCGACGAAGGTCGTAAACGCCATGCCGGGCACCAGCAGGTCGGCGACGGGCGGGCACAGATCGCGGTAGCGGGCGTTGCAGGCGACAAGGCGGTCGTGCCGGTCGTACAGGGCCACGCCCTCGTTCAGCGCATCCAGAACGTCCAGAAGGCGCGGCGTTCCGTCGCCTTCCGCGCCATCGTGGGGATCGCCGTCCTGCACCATAGACCTCGTTTCAGACCCGACCGTTCACCCGCGGCCGACCGGCGGCCCGTCCGGCCGGCAGTGCGAGTGTGCGCCCAGTCTTATTCGATAGCGACAAAAAAGCGTATCCTTCTTATACTTCCGGCGGAGCGAATGCCTTGCCCATAAGAACCGCCGTGGTGTATTCGTGGTGCCTGCTGCGGAGTGTCGGGACACCGCTTCCGCGGCCACGGGGAACGCTTCGCCGACCGGATTCGCAGAGACGATACCGCCGGCATCGCCGGTGGGGAGGGAGATCGCCGCATGGCGCTGATTAACTGGCAGGACTCCTACAGCGTCGGGGTCGACCTCATCGACACCGATCACAAGCTGCTGGTGAGCCTCATCAACCAGCTCGACGACGCCATGAATGAAGGCGGCGGGCGTGACACCGTCGGCAGCGTGCTGAACGTGCTGCTCGAGTACACCGAGACGCACTTCGGCCGCGAAGAGCTGCTGATGGAAAAGGGCGCCTACCCCGAACTGGCGCCCCACAAGCGCGAGCACGCCAAGCTCACCACCCAGGTGCGCGGCATCGTGGAACGCTGGCATGGCGGCGACGACGCCAGCCTGGACGGCGAGGTGCTGGAGTTCCTCAAGAACTGGCTGACCGGCCACATCCTCGGCGTCGACCGCAAGTACACGCCCTTCGTGCAGGGCCAGACGCTGACGCCCGAGGAACTGCTCGCCTGCATGAACCTCGACCTCGAGGGCCTCGACGGCGAAGAAGACGACGACCTCGACCGCGCCACCGGCGCGCGCTGAGGCGCAAGGGCGGCCGGCGCGGGTGCGCGACGGCCGACGGGGAAAGACGGATACCCGGAGCGATGGTTCGTCCCGGGCCAGGGGCAGGTGACACCATGAGCAAGAAGCTCTTCACGGCAGAACTGCGGCGCATGCAGCAGGCCGGCGCGGCGCCGGCCGACGGTGCGGCCGCTCCCGCCGGCGCGGCCTCGGCGGTCCCCGGCACGGCCATGGACGCCGAAGCCTTCCTGCAACTCAGCGAGCAGTTGAAGGCGCTCGACACCTTCGTGCGCGAACGCCTGGGCGACGAGGCCCACGAGCAGGCCAAGCAGGAAGCCGAGCGCGCCCGCGAGGCAGCCGAGATGTCGTCGCTGGAAAAGCAGCGCCAGGAAGTGGAACTCCTGAAGATGGAGATCCACGCGCTCGCCAACTGCATCCAGCAGACCAAGAAGGAAATCGCCGCCCTGCGGTCCAACGACAAGGACCACGACCGTCTGCTGGCGGTGGCGAGCGAGCTGGACGCCGTGGTCGGCTCCACCGAGGGCGCCACCGACTCCATCCTCAACGCCGCCGAAAAGATCGACGCCCTGGCCCAGGGTATCCAGGCACAGGAGCAGGACGGCTTCATCCGCCATCAGGCGGAGGAGATTTCCGAGCACATCCTGAACATCTTCGAAGCCTGCAACTTCCAGGACATCACCGGCCAGCGCATCACCAAGGTGGTGAACACGCTGAAGTTCGTGGAAGAGCGCGTCGAGCGCATGATCGAGATCTGGGGCCGCGACACCTTCGCCAACATCATCCCCGAAGACGCGGTGCCGCAGGACGAGGAAAAGCGCCTGCTCAACGGCCCGGCCCTGGAAAACAAGGGCATCAGCCAGGACGAGATCGACAAGCTGTTCGACTGACGGCGCGGCGGGACCGCGCGTCCCGCCCGAACGCCGGCCGCCTCCATCGCGTTTTGCGAGTCGTCGATCCTGTCGCGGCGCTCGGAGGCGCATCCCCCATGGCGGCTCGTCCCTACTGGAAAGGTCATATCCGGCTGGCCCTGGTGTCGTTCCCGGTGCGGCTCTACGCCGCCGTCACCGGCACGTCCAAGATCAGCCTGCACCGCTATCACCGCGACACCGGCGAGCGGGTGCGCAACCAGCTCACCGTGCCCGACCACGGCCCCATCGACAGCGACGAGGTGGTCATGGGGGCCGATGCCGACGGGTCCTTCGTGCCCATCGAGAAGGACGACATCGACCAGTTGAAGGTCGACTCCAAGCACACCATCGACCTGTCGCACTTCGTCGACGCATCCGACGTCGACGCCATCTACTACGACAAGCCCTACTTCGTGACGCCCGACGGCGACATCGCCAACGAGGCCTACGTCACCATCCGCGACGCCCTGCGCGGCGCCAAGAAGATGGCGCTCGGCCAGATCGTGCTGTCGGGCAAGGAGCACATCGTCGCCATCCGCCCCTGCGGCAAGGGCCTGCTGCTCGAAACCCTGCGCTATGCCGACGAGCTGCGCGAGGCCGAGGAGTACTTCGACGACGTCAAGGACGTGAAGCCCGACAAGGACCAGGTGAAGATGGCCCAGCAACTCATCGAGAGCCGCGCCGGCGCGTTCGAGCCGGAGACCTTCACCGACCACTACCAGGAGGCCCTGCGCGAACTGATCGAGGAGCGCATGCAGCGCCACGCCGGGCCGGTGGAGAAGGGCAAGGCCAAGCCCAAGGGCAAGGTCATCAACCTCATGGACGCGCTCAAGAAGTCCATCGCCGAGGACGAACCACCCAAGCCGGCGCCCAAGAGAAAGACCGCCAGCGGCGGCAGCAGCGGCGGCAGTCGCCGCAAGACGGGCTGACGGGGGCGGGGCCATGCCGCGCAACGGCTCCTCCGACGACGAGACCAAGCCCGCGGTGCGCGCCGCCGACGCGCTCGCGGCCTACGTCGCCAAGCGCGACTTCTCCAAGACCCGCGAGCCGCCGGCCGGCAAGGCGAAACGGCGGAAGAAGGGCGATCCGCCGATCTTCGTGGTGCAGAAGCACGCCGCCACCCGCCTGCACTGGGATTTCCGGCTGGAGATGAACGGCGTGCTGGCGTCGTGGGCGGTCACCAAGGGGCCGTCGCTGGACCCAGCCGACAAACGCCTCGCCGTCCACACCGAAGACCACCCCTTGGACTATGCCGGGTTCGAGGGCACCATCCCCAAGGGCCAGTACGGCGGCGGCACCGTCATGCTGTGGGACGGCGGCACCTGGGAGCTGCTGGAGGGCGACGACCCGGTGGCGCAGGTGGAGAAGGGCAAGCTCGACGTCCTGCTGCACGGCCAGCGCATGAACGGCCGCTGGGCGCTGGTGCGCATGGGCGGCCGGCGCGCCGCCGACAAGGGCAAGGACAACTGGCTGCTCCTCAAGAAGAAGGACGACCACGCCCGCCCCGGCGACGGGGACTGGCTGGTGACGCAGCACATGACCAGCGCCGTCACCGACCGCCCCATGGACGTCATCGCCGCCGAGGAAGGGGAGGCGCCGCCGCCGCCGCCGAAGCCCAAGACGGCCCGCCGCAAGGCCGCCGCGTCCGACGCCCCGCCGCCCTTCGTCGCCCCGCAGTTGGCCACCCGCGAGGCCCGCGCGCCCGCCGGCGGTGCCTGGCTGCACGAGATCAAGTTCGACGGCTACCGCATGATCGGTCGCCTGCACGGCGGCAAGGCGAGCCTGCTCACCCGCACCGGCAAGGACTGGACGACCCGCTTCAAGGCCCTGGCCGAGGCGCTCGCGGCGCTGCCGGCCGACGGCCTGATGGTGGACGGCGAGATCGTCGTGCTCGACGACGCCGGCGCCAGCGACTTCGGCCTGCTGCAGGAGGCCATCGGCGAGGCGCGCACCGACGCCATCGTGTTCCAGCTGTTCGACTGCGTGTTCCTCGACGGCGAGGACTTGCGCGACCGCCCCCTGGTGGAGCGCAAGGAGCGGCTGCGCAGCCTGCTGGAAGACGCCGACCTGCCCGAGGACGCGCTGCTCCGCTACTCCGACCACATCGACGGCGCCGGCCCGCGGGTGTGGGAGAAGGCCTGCTCCATGAGCCTGGAGGGCGTGGTGTCCAAGCGCCGCGACGCGCCCTATCGGTCCGGTCGCGGCCGGGACTGGGTGAAATCGAAGTGCATCGAGCGGCAGGAGTTCGTGGTCGGCGGCTTCACCGCGCCGACCACGGGCGGCCCCGGCCTCGGCGCCCTGGCGGTGGGCTACTACGATGCCCACGGCGCGCTCACCTACGCCGGCAAGGTGGGCACCGGCTATACCGAAGCGGTGGCGAAGAAACTCCGCGCCCGGCTGGACAAGGCACAGCGCAAGACCAGCCCCTTCGTCACCGGTGGCGCTGCCAGCGAACGCGGCATCCGCTGGGTGACGCCGGAGCTGGTGGCCGAGATCGAATACGCCGCCTGGACGCGCGAGGGCATCCTGCGCCACGCCGCCTTCAAGGGCCTGCGCGAGGACAAGGACCCGCGCGAGGTGGTGCTGGAATCCCCCGCCGAGACACCGCCCGACGTCGGCTTCGCGGAAACGACGGAGACGCCGCCGGTGGACGATCCCGCCGATCCGCCGCCGCCTCCCAAGGCGAAGATGGCGAAAGCCAAGACCAATCCGCCGGAATACCGCGGCGTGCGCATCACCAGCCCGGAGCGCGTCGTCTACCCGAGCCAGGGGCTGACCAAGGGGCAACTGGCCGAGTACATGGACCTGGTGGCCGACCGCATGCTGCCCTTCGTGGCGAACCGCCCGCTCGGCCTGGTGCGCTGCCCGGAAGGGCGCGGCGACAGCTGCTTCTTCCAGCGCCACCCGGGCATGGGGCTCGCCAAGTCGGTGGCCTCCGTGCCGGTGGAGGAGAAGGGCAAGCGCAAGGCACACGTCATGGTCACCGACGCCGCCGGGCTCATCGGGCTGGCGCAGTCGGGCGTCATGGAGATCCACCCCTGGGGGGCGCGGGCCGACGACCTGGCGCACCCCGACGTCATGATCCTCGACCTCGATCCCGACCCGGCGGTGCCCTTCGACCGGGTGAAGGAGGCGGCGCGCGAGGTGAAGCAGCGCCTCGCCGACCTCGGCCTCGACAGTCTGGTGAAGACCACCGGCGGCAAGGGCCTGCACGTGGTGGTGCCGCTGCTGCAGCGGCGCAACGACTGGGCGGAGGTGAAGGGCTTCTCGCAGAAGCTGGCGCGGCAGATGGCGGCCGATGATCCGGATACGTACGTCGCCGTCATGACCAAGGCCAAGCGCACCGGGCGCATCTACGTCGATTACCTGCGCAACGGCCACGGCTCCACCGCCATCGCGCCCTATTCGACCCGCTCGCGCGAGGGCGCACCGGTGGCCGCGCCCATCGCATGGGACGAACTGGCGCGCCTGCCCTCGGGCGCGCGCTGGACGGTGGAGACGCTACCGGCCCGCCTGAAGCGCCTGAAGGCCCATCCGTGGGCCGGCTACTGGGACCTCAAGCAGTCCCTGACCAGGAAGGCGCTGAAGGCGGTGGGGCTCGGCTGAGACGGCGATGGTGACTCGCGCGCGGTCATGCGCTAAACCGGCCGGACCCGTTTCCCGTCCCGCCGGAGGATGCCATGCCGCTGCCCGATCTCGCCGCCCTCGCCGAGGCCCTGCGCCCCGTCATGCGGGAGGCGGGGGCTGCGACCCTCGCGGTCTACCGCAGCGACTTCGAGGTCTTCCGCAAGGACGATGCGAGCCCCGTCACCGCCGCCGACGAAGCGGCCGAAGCCATCATCCTCGCCGCCCTGGCGACGCTGACGCCGGACATTCCGGTGGTGGCCGAAGAGCAGGCGGCGGCGGGCAACATCCCGGACGTCGACAGCGCGCCCTTCTGGCTGGTCGACCCGCTGGACGGCACCAAGGAATTCATCAACCGCCGCGACGAGTTCACCGTCAACATCGGCCTCATCGCCGAGGGCCGGCCGGTGCTCGGGCTGGTGTACTGCCCGGTGCTGGACCAGCTCTACGTCGGCCACGGCCCCGGCACGGCGACCCGCGAGACGGCCGACGGTCGCCAGGACATCCGCGTGCGCCGGCCCGACGCCGACGGCCTCGTGGTGCTGTCGAGCCGCAGCCACGCCAATTCCGACGCGCTCGCCGCCTTCCTCGACGGCAAGCCGGTGAAGAAGGTCATCGACGCCGGCTCGTCGCTGAAGTTCTGCCGTCTGGCCGAGGGCGAGGCCGACATCTACCCCCGCTTCGGGCCGACCTGCGAGTGGGACACCGCCGCCGCCCACGCGGTGCTCGACGCCGCCGGCGGCAGCGTCACCCTGACCGACGGCGGGGCGTTCCTCTACGGCAAGGCGCCGACCTTCCTCAACCCGCACTTCATTGCCCGCGGAGCCGCCGCATGAGCCGCATCGAGGCCGCCTCCGACGCCGTGCTGACCGAGGCCGGAGCGCATCTGCGCGCCGGCCGGCTGGTCGCCTTTCCGACGGAGACGGTCTACGGCCTCGGCGCCGACGCCACCAACGACGACGCGGTGGCGTCCATCTTCGAGGCCAAGGGGCGGCCGCGTTTCAACCCGCTCATCGTGCATGTGTCCGATCTGGCGGCGGCGGTGGCGCTGGTGAAGTTCGACGACCGCGCCCGCAAGCTCGCCTCCACTTTCTGGCCCGGGCCGCTGACCCTGGTGCTGCCGCGGCGCGAGGATTGCGGCCTGTCGCTGCTGGTGTCGGCCGGGCTCGACAGCGTGGCGGTGCGCGTGCCGGCCCATCCGGTGGCGCAAGGGCTGCTGCGGGCGGTGGCGCGGCCGGTGGCGGCGCCCTCGGCCAACCGCTCGGGCGCCATCAGCCCGACCGAGGCGGAACACGTGGCCGAAAGCCTGGGCGAGCGGGTGTCCCTCGTCGTCGACGGCGGCGCCTGCACGGTGGGGCTGGAAAGCACGGTCGTCGACCTGACCGGCCCGCAGCCCGCCATCCTGCGCCCCGGCGCCGTCACCCGCGAGGAGGTGGCGGCGGTGCTCGGCTGCGCGGTGATCGAGGGCGGCGGCGACCCGGCGGCGCCCAAGAGCCCCGGCCAGCTCCTCAGCCACTACGCCCCCGACCGCCCGGTGCGGCTGGGCGCCACCGACAAGCAGCCCGGCGAGGCGCTGCTGGGCTTCGGCGGCACGGCGGGGGCGGACCTCGACCTGTCGCCGGACGGCTCCCTGCGCGAGGCGGCGGCCCACCTCTTCGCCTACCTCCGCCGCCTGGACCGCGCGCCCTTCACCGGCATCGCCGTGGCACCGGTCCCCGACGACGGCCTCGGCCGCGCCATCAACGACCGCCTGCAACGGGCCGCGGCGCCGCGGTAGCGGGTGCCTGGCGACGCCTCACCGCCGGTGACGGCGTGGATGGCCGGGTCGAGCCCGGCCATGACAATTTCTGACGATGTTTCAGCCTCTTATGTCATGCCCGGCCTCCGAGCGCCTCCGAGCCGGGCATCCTCGGCTCCCCTGACGGCAGCCATGGAGGACGGCGCCTCGCAGCCGCCGCCCCTTACAGCGCGTGTTCCCACTTGACCGGCACGAAGGTGTAGGCCGCGCCGCCCTCGCCGCCGCGGGCGACGTGGCCGAGGCCGGGGAAGTCCAGGTGCATGCCGGCGACCAGCGTGCGGCCGTCGGCCACCTCGGCCAGGATGGCTTCGCGGGTGGTGCGGGCGCGGTCGGCGTCGACGTCGAAGGCGATGCTCCACTCCGGGCGGGCGAACTGCAGCACCGGGGCATGGACCACATCCCCCCACACCAGCAGCGTTTCGCCCTCCGACGTCAGGCGGTAGCCGGTGTGGCCCGGCGTGTGGCCGGGCAGCGCGACGGCGGTGAGGCCGGGCACCACCTCCGCCCCGTCGGCGACCTTGCGCACCTTGGGGTAGAGCGCCGCCGCCTGGCGGATGCCGTCGAACCAGGCCTTCACGTCGTCGGGCACGGCGGCGCGGGCGGCATCGTCGTGCCAGTAGGCCCATTCGGCCTCGTGCACCACCAGTTCGGCATTGGGGAACAGCGGCTTGCCCTCGGCCGTGGCGACGCCGCCGATGTGGTCGGGGTGCATGTGGGTCAGCACCACCAGATCCACCTTGGCCGGATCGAGTCCCGCCGCCGCCATGTGCTTGGGCAGCATGCCGGCGGTCGGGCCGAACACGCCGCCGGCGCCGGCGTCGATGAGGATCAGCCGCTCGCCGGTGTTGACGGCATAGGTGTTGAGCGAGGTGCGCAGCGGCCCGCCGGGCAGGAAGGCGCCCTCCTGGAAGGCCTTCACCGCCGCCGGGTCGGCGCCGGGGAACAGCTCGGTCGAGAGGTCGAACCAGCCGTCGGACAGGGCCGTGACCTCCATCCCCCCGACCGTGGTGCGGTAGACGGCGGGCACCTGGGTGCCGGCGGGCGGCTGGGCGGCACGCAGGCCGCGCGGCAGCACCAGCGGTGCCAGGGCGCAAGCGGCGGCGGAGGCGAGGAAGGCACGACGGGACAGGCGGGCGACACCGGGCATGGATGCTCTCCGAAGAGTTGCGGTCCTTCCCTATGCCACGCGCCGGTACCACCGGCAACAGCCGTTGCGGCAGGGCCGGTGCCGGCCACCGGCCGGTTCTGTTTGTTTCAGCCCTCGCCGGGCGGGCGCTGCCGCGCCCTTGGCCGCTCGCTCAATGCTCGCTTGCGGCGGACAGCGCCGACCGGGGATCCTGGCTGTTTGATTCAGCCCTCGCCGGGCGGACGGGGCCGCCCGCCCGGCGAGGCGATACCCCTTACGCCGGCTCGCGCACGCCGACGAAGCGGAAGCGGTTCGCCACGAAGGCGAGGTCCGTCAGGCTGGCGTTGGCGGCCGGGTTGCCGCCGGTGGCGTGGAAGTCGCTGAAGGCGGCCGTCTGGTTGACGAACACCCCGCCGGTCAGGTTGACCGACAACGCCACCTGGGCGTCCAGGCAGGCCTCCACGGCGTCCTCCACCACGTCCGGCTTCACCGAGTACAGGCCGGCGGTGATGGCGCCGTGCTCCATGGCGGTGCGGCGGGCGGTGGCGAGGCAGTCGGCCGTGTCGTCGCAGGCGATGACGAAGGCGACCGGGCCGAAGCACTCGCGGCAATAGGTGTCGGCCGCCTTCTTGTCCACCGCCAGCAGCAGCGGCGTGCGCACGCGAGCCCCCTTCAGGTACGGATGCTCGATGCTGCGGCTGTCGAGCAGGACCGTGCCGAAGCCCTTGGCCTCGTCGATGCGGGCCGCCGTCGCCGGGTTCTGCACGGCGCCCAGCACTTCCACGGCGCGGGCCGGATCGGACAGGAACTTGTCCACCCCGGCGGCGAGCGCCTGCGCCACCTCGTCGAAGGACTTGTGGCCGTCCTCCGTCTCGATGCCGCCCTTGGGCACGAAGATGTTCTGCGTGGTGGTGCACATCTGGCCGGTATAGAGCGACAGGGTGAACGCCATGTTGCGCACCATGCCCTTGAAGTCGTTCGTCGAGTCGATGACGACGAAGTTCACGCCGGCCTTCTCCGTATAGACCTGCGCCTGCCGGCAGTTCTGTTCCAGCCAGTCGCCGAAGGCGGTGGAGCCGGTGAAGTCGATGATCTTCACTTCCGGCCGGGTGCACAGTTCCTTGGTGATGGGCGCATCGACCGAATCGGCGGCGAGCGTCACCAGGTTGGGATCGAAGCCGGCCTCGGCCAGCACCTCACGCGCCACCGTCACGGTAATGGCGAGCGGCAGCACCGCGCCGGGGTGCGGCTTGACCACCACCGGGTTGCCGGTGACCAGGCTGGCGAACAGGCCGGGGTAGCCGTTCCACGTCGGGAAGGTGGCGCAGCCGACCACCACGGCGACGCCGCGCGGGCTGACGTGCCAACGCTTCTTCATGACCAGCGGCGGGTTCTTGCCCTGCGGCTTTTCCCACGTCACCTCGCCGGCAGGCACCTGGGTCTGCGCCATCCAGCCGTAGGTGACGGCCTCGAGGCCGCGGTCCTGGGCGTGCGGGCCGCCGGCCTGGAAGGCCATCATGAAGGCCTGCCCGGTGGTGTGCATGACGGCGAAGAGGATTTCCGGCGTCTTCTTGTTCAGACGCTCCAGGATCTCGACGCAGACCGCCGCCCGCTGGTCGGCGGAGGCGCGGCGCCAGCCCTTCATGGCTCCTTGCGCGGCCTTCAGTACGGCGTCGATGTCGGGCTTCGGGTAGGTGATGCCGAGGTCGACGCCGAACGGGCTCTGCTCCGATCCGACGGTGCCGGACGCGCCGGGGACCTCGATGTCGAAGGCCTTGCCGAGATGCGCCTTGAAGGCCGCCTCGCCGTCGTCCTTGGCGGTCTCGCCGTAGGCCTTCAGGTGCTCGGGGTAGGCCGACCAGTAGCCGCGCGCGCCGGCGGCGGCGGCGGCCTTTTCCAGGGTCGGCTTGTGCTTGTCGACCAGGCCCGCGACGGCGGCGCCGTTCATCATGTTCATGCAGGTCCTCCCAGGGTGGACGCGGCGCCGGTGGGCCGGCGCTCTGGTGTTCGGGCGGTGCGGCGGCGTGCCGCGGCCCGCGAATCGGTCTTTCGTGATACCAAAAATCATTCCAGCTGTCTAATTCTGTATCGGACGCATGGTGCGGCCGTCCAGCGTCCGGAAGGCGCAGGGCCGCTGCCCGGCTGCGCCCGCACCTATGCCCCGCCGCCGATTGGGGTTACCCCGCCCGCGGCGCCCGGCCCGGCCCCTCCTCCCTTCGCGCACCATGACGGTGGCGAAAAAAGGTTTACAAAATTCCGCGGCGATGCCACGATTTTGTATCATTATAAAAGCACGGGCCGTCTGGCCGTCATGGGTGTCGCGTCAGGCATCCGTCCGGGCGATACTGTGACCAAGGCCGGCAAACGGCCACCACGGGAGGAAGACGACGACATGCTCACGGCCCCACCGGCCGCGGAGCGTGCGGGCGACGCCTGGGACGACATCCGTGTCGACCAGCCGGCGCCGCACGTCCTGGCGATCACGCTTCACCGGCCGCAGGCGCGCAACGCCCTGCGCACCCAGACCCTGCGCGAGATCGCGGCCGTCCTGACCGAGGCCGCCGCCGACGACGACGTCCGCGTCGTGGTGCTGACCGGCGGCGACACTGTCTTCGCCGCCGGCGCCGACATCGGCGAGCTGGCGGCGCACGATGCCGTCTCCATCCTCACCGACGGCCGCCCGGCCCTGTGGCAGGCCATCCGCCAGTTCCCGAAGCCGCTCATCGGCGCCGTCAACGGCTTCTGCCTGGGCGGCGGCAACGAGCTCGCCATGCACTGCGACGTGCTCATCGCCGGCGAGACGGCGCAGTTCGGCCAGCCGGAGATCAACCTCGGCATCATTCCGGGGGCCGGCGGCACCCAGCGCCTGACCCACGCCCTCGGCAAGTCCGACGCCATGAAGCTGGTGCTGTCGGGCGCCTTCCTCGACGCCCGCGCGGCGCTCGCCCGCGGCCTCGTGAGCGAGGTCTGCCCGCCCGAACTGACGGTGGAGCGCGCCGTGGCGCTGGCGGTGCAGATCGCCGCCAAGCCGCCGCTCGCCGTGCGGCTCGCCAAAGAAGCGGTGCTGAAGGCCTTCGAGGTCGGGCTCGACCAGGGCCTCGCCTTCGAACGCCGCGCCTTCTGCCAGTTGTTCGCCACCGAAGACCGCCAGGAAGGCCTCGCTGCCTTCAAGGAAAAGCGCCGGCCCGCCTTCCGCGGCCGCTGACGACCGGGGACCCGCATGACCTACGAGACCATCCAGCTCGCCATCGCCGACGGTGTCGCCACCCTGACGCTGAACCGGCCCGACAAGCTGAACAGCTTCACCACCCAGATGCACGCCGAACTGGCCGACGCGCTGAAGGCCGTCCAGCGTGACGACGCCGTGCGCTGCCTGCTGCTCACCGGCGCCGGCCGCGGCTTCTGCGCCGGGCAGGACCTGTCGGACCGCGCCGTCGCCCCCGGCGGCGAGACGCCCGACCTGGGGGAAAGCCTGGAAAAGCGCTACAACCCGCTGCTCAAGACCCTGAAGGGCCTGGAGATGCCGGTGGTCTGCGCCGTCAACGGCGTGGCGGCCGGCGCCGGCGCCAACCTGGCGCTGGCCTGCGACATCGTCATCGCCGCCCGCTCCGCCAGCTTCATCCAGGCCTTCTGCAAGATCGGCCTGATCCCCGACAGCGGCGGCACCTGGAGCCTGCCGCGCGTGGTCGGCCAGGCGCGCGCCACCGCCCTCATGATGCTGGGCGACAAGGTGAGTGCCGAGCAGGCGGAGGCCTGGGGCATGATCTGGAAGTGCGTCGACGACGCCGCCCTGGCCGAGGAAGCCCACGCCCTCGCCGCCCGCCTCGCCGCCATGCCGACGCGCGGCCTCGCGCTCATCAAGCGGGCGCTGGCCGCCAGCAGCACCAACACGCTGGAGCAGCAGCTCGACCTCGAACGCGATCTGCAGCGCCTCGCCGGCCGCACCGCCGATTACCAGGAGGGCGTCGCCGCCTTCATGGAAAAGCGGCAGCCCACCTTCCAGGGGCGCTGACATGACCGCCACCTCCGCCCTGCCCACCTCCGCTCCGGTCGCCGTCGTCGGCGCCGGCACCATGGGCGCCGGCATCGCCCAGGTGGCGGCCGCCGCCGGCCATGCCGTGTTGCTGCACGACGCCGGCCCCGGCGCCGCCGCCAAGGGCCGCGACGGCATCGCCAAGGCGCTGGCGAAGCTGGTCGACAAGGGCCGCATGACCGCCGCCGACCGCGACGCCCTGCTCGGCCGCATCACCGTCGCCGACGGCCTCGCCGACCTCGCCCCCGCCCGGCTGGTCATCGAGGCCATCGTCGAGCGGCTGGAGGTCAAGCAGCAGGTGTTCCGCGAGCTGGAAGACCTGTGCGGGCCGGAGGTGATCCTGGCGACCAATACCTCGTCGCTGTCGGTCACCGCCATCGCGGCGGCGCTGGCGCGGCCGGAGCGGCTGGTCGGCATGCACTTTTTCAACCCGGCGCCGCTCATGGCGCTGGTGGAGGTGATCTCCGGCGTCGCCACCGATCCGGCCGTCGCCGACTGCATCCACGCCACCGCCGCCGCCTGGGGCAAGAGCCCGGTGCGGGCGCGCTCCACCCCCGGCTTCATCGTCAACCGGGTAGCGCGGCCGTTCTATGCCGAGGGCCTGCGCATCCTCCAGGAAGGCGCCACCGACCCCGCCACCATCGACGCCGTGCTGCGCGAGGGCGGCGGCTTCCGCATGGGGCCGTTCGAGCTGATGGACCTCATCGGCCACGACGTAAATTACGCCGTCACCAATTCCGTCTTCGCCGCCTACTACGGCGACACCCGCTTCCTGCCGGCGCTGGCGCAGAAGGATCTGGTGGACGCCGGCTGGCTCGGCCGCAAGACCGGGCGCGGCTTCTACGACTACCGCGAGGGCGCCGTGCTGCCCGCGCCGGCGACCGCCGAACCGGCCGCGGCGCCGGGCAGCGTCGTCGTGCAGGACGACAGCCCGCTGCTGCCACTGATCGAGGCCAAGGGGCTCGCCCACGAGCGCACCGACGGCCCCGGCGCCATCGAGGTCGACGGCGTGCTGCTGCTGCCCTCCGACGGGCGCACGGCGACGGAGGTCTCGGCGAGCCTCGGCGGCCGGGCGGTGGTGGTCCACGACCTCGCCGGCGACTGGCTGAAGGCCGGCCGCACCGCCGTCGCCTGCGCCGACCAGACGGGGCCGGCGGCGCTCGCCCCGGCCGTCGGGCTGTTGCAGGCGCTGGGGCTCGCGGTGTCGGTCGTCGACGACATCCCCGGCCTGATCGTCACCCGCACCGTCGCCATGCTGGCGAACGAGGCGGCCGACGCCGTGCTGCAGGGCGTGGCGGCACCGGCCGACATCGACGTCGCCATGACCAAGGGCGTCAACTATCCGCGCGGGCCGCTGGCCTGGGCCGAGCGTATCGGGCTCGGCCGGATCCATGCCGTGCTCGACCACCTGTTCACAACCTATGGCGAGGACCGTTACCGCCCGTCGGCGCTGCTGCGGCGCAAGGTCCTGGGAGGAGGCCGTTTCCATGCCTGAAGGCACCACCAGCAGCGCGGCCCCGCGCGACCCGCAGGCCCTGTCGGAAGCCGTGCGCGAGGCCATGTACGCCCGCGACCACGCGGCGCAGGCCCTCGGCATCGCGGTGCCGGAGGTCGGGCCGTCCTACGCCGTCTGCACCATGACCGTGCGCCAGGACATGGTGAACGGTCACGACATCCTGCACGGCGGCCTGTGCTTCACCCTGGCCGACACCGCCTTCGCCTATGCCTGCAACTCGCACGACGTGGTGACGGTGGCGGCCAACTGCTCGGTCACCTTCTGCGCGCCGGCCAAGCGCGGCGACGTGCTGCGGGCCGAAGCGCGGGAGACCTGGAAGGCCGGCCGCAGCGGCATCACCGACGTGGTCGTCACCAACCAGGACGGCACCGTCATCGCCCAGTTCCGCGGCAACTCGCGCAGCCTGAAGGGCAGCGTCACGGAGGTCATGACCCATGGCTGAAGCCTTCGTCTGCGATGCCGTCCGCACCCCCATCGGCCGCTTCGGCGGCGCGCTGTCTTCGGTACGCGCCGACGATCTGGCGACGGTGCCCCTGAAGGCGCTCATGGACCGCAACCCGGGCGTCGAGTGGGATGCGGTGGACGACGTCATCCTCGGCTGCGCCAACCAGGCCGGCGAGGACAACCGCAACGTCGCCCGCATGGCCGCCCTGCTGGCCGGCCTGCCCGACGTCGTGCCCGGCACCACCATCAACCGCCTGTGCGGCTCCGGCATGGACGCCGTCGGCACCGCCGCCCGCGCCATCAAGGCCGGCGACGGATCGCTGTGGATCGCCGGCGGCGTCGAGAGCATGTCGCGCGCCCCCTTCGTCATGCCCAAGGCGGAGACGGCCTTCTCGCGCACCGCCGAGATCTACGACACCACCATCGGCTGGCGCTTCGTCAACCCGCGCATGAAGGCCGAGTTCGGCATCGACTCCATGCCCGAGACGGCCGAGAACGTCGCCGCCGACTTCGGCATCAGCCGCGCCGACCAGGACGCCTTCGCCGTGCGCAGCCAGCAGCGTGCCGGCGCCGCCATGGCCTCGGGCCGCTTCGCCGAGGAAATCGTGCCGGTCACCATCCCCCGCCGCAAGGGCGAGCCGGTGGTGGTCGACACCGACGAGCACCCGCGCCCGGAAACGACCCTGGAGCAGCTGGCCAGGCTGCCGACGCCCTTCCGCAAGGAGGGCGGCTCGGTCACCGCCGGCAATGCCTCGGGCGTCAACGACGGCGCCTGCGCGCTCGTCGTCGCGTCGGAGGACGCCGCCCGCCGCCACGGCCTGACGCCGCGCGCCCGCGTCGTCGCCATGGCGACCGCCGGGGTGCCGCCGCGCATCATGGGCATGGGCCCGGCGCCGGCCAGCCGCAAGGTGCTGGCGCTGGCCGGCCTGACGCTGGACCAGATGGACGTCATCGAGCTGAACGAGGCTTTCGCGGCGCAGGGGCTGGCGGTGCTGCGCGACCTCGGCCTGCCCGACGACGCACCGCACGTGAACCCCAACGGCGGCGCCATCGCGCTCGGTCATCCGCTCGGCATGAGCGGCGCCCGCCTGGTCACCACGGCCACCTACGAACTCCACCGCCGCCAGGGCCGCTATGCGCTGTGCACCATGTGCATCGGCGTCGGCCAGGGCATCGCCATGATCCTCGAACGGGTTTGACCGCCACACAACAGAGTCCCCGGCGAGGCGAGGAAACGACCATGACCGAAGGAAATCCGTCCATGAACATGCTCAAGACCAGTATGGCGAAGATGGACCTGACCAAGCGCCCGGCCGAGCATGAACTCGACCCCATCGAAATCTGCTCGCGCGACGAACTGACGGCGATCCAGACGCGCCGCATGAAGTGGTCGGTGCGCCACGCCTACGAGAACGTCGAGCACTACCGCAAGAAGTGCGACGACAAGGGCATCCACCCGCGCGACTTCAAGGAACTGGCGGACCTGCGCCACTTCCCCACCACGTCGAAGGCGGACCTGCGCGACACCTACCCCTACGGCATGTTCGCCGTGCCCATGGACGAGGTGGTGCGCATCCATGCCTCGTCGGGCACCACGGGCAAGCCGACGGTGGTGGGCTACACCGCCTCGGACATCCAGATGTGGTCGCGGGTCATGGCGCGCTCCATCCGGGCGGCCGGCGGCCGGCGCAACATGAAGGTCCACATCTCCTACGGCTACGGCCTGTTCACCGGCGGCCTCGGCGCCCACTACGGGGCGGAGGCGCTGGGCTGCACGGTCATTCCCATGTCGGGCGGCCAGACCGAGAAGCAGGTGGCGCTGATCCGCGACTTCCAGCCGGAAATCATCATGGTGACGCCGTCCTACATGCTGGTCATGGCCGACGAGATGGAACGCCAGGGCATGAACCCGCGCGACTGCTCGCTCAAGATCGGCATCTTCGGCGCCGAGCCCTGGACCAACGACATGCGGCTGGAGATCGAGGAGCGCCTCGGCATCGACGCCATCGACATCTACGGCCTGTCGGAAGTGATCGGCCCGGGCGTCGGCATCGAGTGCATCGAGAGCAAGGACGGCCTGACCATCTGGGAAGACCACTTCTACCCCGAGATCATCAACCCCGAGACCGGCGAGCCGGTGCCCGACGGCGAGATCGGCGAACTGGTGTTCACCAGCCTCACCAAGGAGGCGATGCCGGTCATCCGCTACCGCACCCGCGACCTGACCCGCCTGCTGCCCGGCACGGCGCGCACCATGCGGCGCATCGAGAAGATCACCGGCCGCTCGGACGACATGCTCATCATCCGCGGCGTCAACGTCTTCCCGACCCAGATCGAGGAGCTGATCCTGAAGGACAGCCGCCTCGCGCCGCATTACCAGCTGGTGGTCAGCCGCCAGGGGCACCTGGACGCCCTGAAGGTGCGCGTCGAGATGCGCACGCCCGACATGCCGCGCGCCGCCTGCGAGGCCGCCGGCAAAGAACTGGCGCACCACATCAAGTCGTTCATCGGCGTGTCGGCGGTGGTGGACGTGGAACCCCACGGCGCCATCGAGCGCAGCCAGGGCAAGGCCAAGCGCATCATCGACCTGCGCAAGGAGGCCTGAGCGGCCGCGACCTCCCCGGTCGCCCGGCAGAAGGCGCGAGAGCGTGCCGTCGCTCTCGCGCCTTTTTGCGCGGCTGCTGGTCGGGCCAGCGGGGGCCGGCGTGGCCCCTCGGTCAGCGGTCCGGCTTGCCGTGCATGCACATCAACGTCTGCTGACCGACGGCGACCAGCACACGGCGCTCCGCCGTGACGCCGAAGACCTCCAGCTGGCAGATGGTCAGGGTGCGGCCGGAGCGCACCACGGTGCCGATGGCCTCCAGGTAATCGCCCTGGGCAGGTGCGAGCAGGTTGATCTTGAACTCGACGGTCAGGACCGAGCTGCCCGGCGGAAAGAGCGTGAAGCCCGCATAGCCGCCGGCGGAATCGGCGATGGCGCTGGTGCCGCCGGCGTGGAAGTAGCCGTGTTGCTGGGTCAGGGTGTCGCGGAACGGCAGGCGGATGCTGACCCGCCCGCGCGACACCTCGTGCATTTCGGCCCCCAGGTGGTGCATCAGCCCCTGGCGGGCGAAGCTGTCGCGCACGACCTGTTCGACGTCGGGGCCGAGCGACGGGGGCGGGGTGATCTCGTTCATGGTCGGAAGGGTCCTTCTCGGTTGCGGTTGGTTCGGGATCGGGATCGGGCGCGGCGGTCACGGCCCGGCATCGAAGCGGGGCGGACGCTTTTCCAGGAAGGCCCGCATCCCTTCGTAGCGCTCGGCTCCGGCGAGGCTGTGGTGGAAGGCGGCGCGCTCCTGCCGCAGGGCCTCCGCCAGGGGCACATCGGCGCCGGACCGGGCGACCCGCTTGATCGTCCGCAGAACCTCGCCCGGGAGGGTCGCCATGTCCGCCGCCACCCGGCGCCCCTCCTCGATCAGGCTTCCGGCCGGGACGACGCGCGAGACCAGCCCGCAGCGCTCCGCCTCGCGGGCGTCCATGCGGCGGCCGGTCAGCAGCAGGTCCAGCGCCTTGGCCATGCCGACCAGGCGCGGCAGGCGCTGCGTGCCGCCGGCGCCGGGCATGGTGCCGAGGCGGACCTCCGGGTGGCCGAAGACGGCGGTCTCGGCGGCCAGCACGACGTCGCACATCTCCACCAGCTCGCAGCCGCCGCCCAGCGCGAAACCCTGCACCAGGGCCACCACGGGCTTGGGGAAGTCGCCGAGGGCGGCGCAGCAGCCGGCGAAGTCGAGGGCGCGCGCCTCGTCGGCGCTCAGGACGAGCATTTCCTTGACGTCGGCCCCGGCCGCGAAGTGCTCGCCCTCCGCCCGCAGCAGGACCACCCGCACGGCGGCATCGGCCGCCAGCCGCGCGAGGTGTGCGGCCATGGCATCGGTCAGGGCGCGGTTCAGGGCATTGCGCGCGGCGGGCCGGTCGATGATCAGCTCCGCGACCCCACCGGAATGCGGCTCGCATCGAACGACGTCTGACGACACGGGCACCTCCTCGCCGGGACGCCCGGAGCGTCGGCCGTCTTCGGATCGGCATCACCGGGCAGGGTCGTCGAAGTGTGCGGTGCGACGCCGCGCGCGGCCAAACTCGAACATTTCAGCCGTGGCTGAGCGTCGCTCGCGCTGCCCGTGCCGCCCAAAGAAAAACCCCCGCCACCTTGCGGTACCGGGGGTCTTCGTCACGGCGGCGGACCGTATCAGTCCACCGTTTCCTCTTCCTTGCGGCGGGCTCGCGGCGGGGCCGGGCTGATGTCGAAGACGGGCTTGTCGTCCTCGATGCGCACCTTCACGACGCCACCCAGCACGAGCTTGCCGAACAGCAGTTCCTCGGCCAGCGGGCGCTTGATGGTTTCCTGGATCACGCGGCCGAGCGGGCGGGCGCCCATGCTGCGGTCGTAGCCGCGATCGGCCAGCCACTTGCGCGCTTCGTCGGTGAGTTCGATCTGCACGTCGCGGTCGGCCAGCTGGGCCTCCAGCTCCATGATGAACTTGTCGACGACCTTGGACACCACGTCGGTATCCAGGTTGGCGAAGGGGATGACGGCATCCAGGCGGTTGCGGAATTCCGGGCTGAACATCCGCTCGATGGCTTCCTTGTCGTCGCCTTCGCGGGTCTCGCGGCCGAAGCCGATGGCCGGCTTGGCGAGTTCCGTGGCGCCCGCGTTGGTCGTCATGATCAGGATGACGTTGCGGAAATCCACCGTCTTGCCGTTGTGGTCGGTCAGCTTGCCGTGGTCCATGATCTGCAACAGGATGTTGAACAGATCGGGGTGGGCCTTCTCGATCTCGTCGAGCAGCAGCACGCTGTGCGGGTGCTGGTCGATGCCGTCGGTCAGCAGGCCGCCCTGGTCGAAGCCGACATAGCCCGGCGGCGCGCCGATCAGGCGGCTCACCGAATGCCGCTCCATGTACTCCGACATGTCGAAGCGCAGCAATTCGATGCCGAGCGAGCGCGACAACTGGCGCGCCACCTCAGTCTTGCCGACGCCGGTCGGGCCGGAGAACAGGTAGTTGCCGATGGGCTTCTCGGGCTCCCGCAGGCCGGCGCGCGCCAGCTTGATGGAGCTGGACAGCATCTCGATGGCCTTGTTCTGGCCGAACACCATGGTCTTCAGGTCGCGTTCCAGGTTGCGCAGGGCCTCCTGGTCGTCGCGGCTGACGGACTTGGGCGGGATGCGGGCGATCTTGGCGACGATTTCTTCCACGTCGCGAACCGTCACGGTCTTGCGGCGCTTGTTCTCGGGGATCAGGTTGCGGGCCGCGCCCACCTCGTCGATGACGTCGATGGCCTTGTCGGGCAGCTTGCGGTCGTGGATGTACTTGGCGGCCAGTTCCACCGCCGAGCGGATGGCTTCCACCGTGTACTTCACGCCGTGGTGCTTCTCGTAATACGGCTTCAGGCCGCGCAGGATCTTGACCGAGTCCTCGACGGACGGCTCGGGCACGTCGATCTTCTGGAAGCGACGGACCAGCGCGCGGTCCTTCTCGAAGTGGTTGCGGAATTCCTTGTAGGTGGTCGACCCGATGCAGCGCAGCGTGCCCTGGGCGAGCGCCGGCTTCAGCAGGTTGGAGGCGTCCATGCTGCCGCCCGAAGTGGCGCCGGCGCCGATGACCGTGTGGATCTCGTCGATGAACAGGACCGAACCGGGCAGCGCCTCCAGTTCGGAGACGACGGCCTTCAGGCGCTCCTCGAAGTCGCCGCGGTAGCGGGTGCCGGCCAGCAGCGAGCCCATGTCGAGCGCGAAGATGGTGGCGTCCTGCAGCACCTCGGGCACCTCGCCCTCGACGATGCGCTTGGCCAGGCCTTCGGCGATGGCGGTCTTGCCGACGCCGGGGTCACCCACGTAGAGGGGGTTGTTCTTGGTGCGGCGGCACAGGATCTGGATGGTCCGCTCGACCTCGAGATCGCGTCCGATCAGGGGGTCGATCTTGCCGTCGCGCGCCTTCCGGTTGAGGTCGACGCAGTAGGTGTCGAGCGCTTCACGTCCCTTTTTCACCACGGCCTCCGCGTGCGCATCGTCGTCGGCGCCGGAGACGGGGCGGGCAGACGCGCCACCCGGCCGCTTGGCGATCCCGTGACTGATGTAGTTGACGGCGTCCAGCCGGCTCATGTCCTGGCTCTGCAGGAAGTAGACGGCGTGGCTCTCGCGTTCGCTGAAGAGCGCGACGAGGACGTTGGCCCCCGTCACTTCCTCGCGGCCGGAGGACTGAACGTGGATGGCGGCGCGCTGCACGACCCGCTGGAAGCCGGCAGTCGGCTTCGGATCGGTCTCCCGCGCGGTGACCAGCCCGGACAGTTCCTTGTCGACAAAGGCGCCGACATCGCGCTTCAGGCGCTCGATGTCCACGTTGCAAGCCCGCATGACCGCGACCGCGTCCGCATCGTCGCCGAGCGCCAGCAGGAGGTGTTCCAGCGTGGCATACTCGTGGCGATGCTGGGCGGCCAGCGCCAGGGCCTTGTGTAGGGTCTGTTCCAGGTTGGCCGAAAGCATGGGCGGCTATTCCTTTTCCACGGTGCACTGCAGCGGATGCTGGTGCTGACGCGCCAGATCCATCACCTGGGTCACCTTGGTCTCCGCCACCTCGTAGGTGAAGACGCCGCACACTCCGACACCGCGCTGGTGCACGTGCAGCATGATGCGTGTCGCTTCTTCCCGGTTCTTGGCGAAGAACCGTTCCAGGACATGAACGACGAACTCCATGGGCGTGTAGTCGTCGTTCAGCATCAAGACCTTGTACATGGACGGCTTTTTCGTCTTCGGACGGGTCTTGATGACCACGTTCGTATTGGGCCCGCCCGGCCCGTTCCGGTCATGGTCGTGATCGCTCATATGCGTCCGTCACTCCAGTACAGAACCTGCTCGTCCTTCGATAATAGGTCGGGCCGGGGCGGCGGCAAAGAGCACTGTTGGTCACCCGAGGCTGATATAGGTACGCACGACCGAGGCAGCCAGTGGCAGGGCAATTTTCCCAATAGCTTGCCGCCGATGCGCAGCGTCCGAAGGAAGATGAACTCCGCCGCCTGGAAGGAGCCGGCGACGGGGCGGACGAGGACCGTCCGGAATGATCTACGTCCTGCGGCGGCGGGCGGATCATGGCCGCCGCTCACGCGGGCGGGCGGCCGCGAGCGGCGGCGCAGAAACGCGAAAGGCGCCCGGGCGGGTGACCGCCGGGCGCCTTCGTCAGCAGGCAGGTCTGCGTCGTGCCGCGTCAGCGGCCGAGCGGCTGCAGCGTGCGGTCGAGAGTGGCGCTCAGCCGCGCGGTCAGGGGCGCGACGGCCTCTTCCACGGTCTTGGCCGAGGTGGCGGAGATCTTGCCGACGATCTCGCCGGCGCTGTCGAAGCCGGCCTTGGCGGCGGACTGGTTGAGGTCGATCACCTCGTTCACCGAGCGGCAGCCGAGCAGCGCCTTGCCGTAGGCCAGATTGCCCTCGAGCTGGTCGTGCACGGCCGACAGCAGGATCTTGGTGACGTCCTGCATGCCCTTCACGACGATGGAGCCCGAGGTCAGCACGGCGTCCACGTTGTCCTTCGCGAGCGCGACCGAGGACTCGTAGCTCTTCATGGCGTCGTCGCTGGCCTTGGCGGCGGCGTCGACGCGCGAGCGCTGGGCCGCGACGGCAGTCTCGTAGGTCTTGGCGGCGGTATCCGTGCCGGCCTTGACCACGTTCTCGACGGTCTGCTTGCCGACGGCGACGGCCTCGTCGATCACCTTGGCGGCGTCGGTCGCCTGCTTGCTGGCGGCGGCGGCGGCCTCGGTGGCCGTCGGCGCCTTGGGCAGGTCCACCGGCGCGACGGCGGCGGCGGCCTTCGGCGCGGCGGCGGCCTTGGCGGCCGGCTTGCGGGCGGCGGCGGCGGGCGCCGGCGCGGCGGCGGCTTCGGCGGGCGCGGCGGTCTCGGTGGTGGTGGTCGGGGCGGTCTTCGCGGTGGTCATGGTCGCTGGCTCCCTGGCGGCAACAACGTCTGTCGGATCGGGCTCATGTGGCACCCGCGAAAGTCCTCAAGCGGAGTGCCGGATAACGGGTGCAGAACAACGCCGACGGCCCGGCGTTCCCGCAGCGCGGAAAAATCCTTCGCAGCACCGCCGGCCACGGGCCGCGAAGGCGCGCACGGCCGCCCTTTGTGCGATGCAACATGGCGACTATGGCAAGGCCTTCCGCGGCGAGTCAAACGAAATTGCTGCGACGCAACAGAACCCTTTGATGCTTCAGGGACCATGGACACGACAAGGTCACGGCAGGATAAGGAACGTCCCGTGAAAATCCCTTGATTCCCGAGACTTCGGTTTACAGCGACTCGGTGGAAGCTTATCCTGAGGGCCGAGTCGCCCCGGAAAAACCATTGGTTAAGGGATATCCGTCATCTTGGTCTTCGTAAGCCGAGGGACCGTGGCCGCACGTCGTCGCATGGGGGAAAGTATGCAGGCAGCTCTTCGCGTCATTTGTTTCGCCCTGGTGGTCGGCATCCTGACCCTGGGCGGGGCCTCGCAGGCGTTCGCCGGCCGCTACGCCTCCATCGTGGTCGACGCCGCCACCGGCAAGGTCCTCTATTCCCGCAACGCGGAGGAGCGCCTCTATCCCGCGTCGCTGACGAAGATGATGACCCTCTACATGGTCTTCGAGCAGCTGGAGAAGGGCACGCTGAAGCTCAACTCGCCGCTCAAGGCCTCCACCCGCGCCGCCGGCATGCCGCCGTCCAAGCTCGGCATCAAGGCGGGCGAGAGCATCACGGTGGAAGACGCCATCCGCACCCTGGTCACCAAGTCGGCCAACGACATCGCCGTGGTGGTGGCCGAGAACCTGGCCGGCAGCGAGGTCCAGTTCGCCGCCAAGATGACCAAGAAGGCGCACGACCTCGGTATGAAGCGGACCACCTTCCGCAATGCCTCCGGCCTGCCCAACACGGCGCAGCTGTCGACGGCCGAGGACATGGCGACCCTGGCGCTCGCCCTGCAGAAGCATTTTCCGCAGTACTACCATTATTTCGCCACCCGATCCGCCAAGGTGCTCGGCCGCACGCTGAACACCCACAACCGCGTGCTGCTGAAGTACAAGGGCGCCGACGGCCTGAAGACCGGCTACATCAATGCCTCGGGCTTCAACCTGGTGGCCAGCGCCGTGCGCGACGGCCGACGCCTGGTCGGCGTGGTGTTCGGCGGCGAGAGTGCCGGCTGGCGCGACACCCACATGATGAAGCTGCTCGACCAGGGCTTCGCCGTCGCCTCGGGCGAGACCGCCCCGACGCCGAAGAAGAAGCCGGCCCCGGCGATGGCCGCCGCGACGCCCGCCCCTGCCCCGGCCGCCAAGCCGGCCGCGGGTGCGCAGCTCGCCGCCGCGGCGCCGCTGCCGGTGGTGAAGCCGATCCCCGGCCAGCCCGTGGTCGCCGCCGCCGTGGCCGCGCCGGCCGCCGCGCCGGTGGCCGTCGGCAGCGCCAATCCCGCCGGTCCGGCCGGCACGGTGAAGAACCTCGCCGAGGCCCTGCCTGCGGCGCCCCAGGCGGAGACGCAGGTCGCCCTGGCGCTGACGCCGCCGGCCGGCCTGCAGGCGCCGGCCGTCACCGCCCCCTCGGCCCTGACCGACCCCGGCGCCCGCACCGCCCCCACCGCCGGCCGCGACGGCTGGGGCGTCCAGGTCGGGGCCTATTCCAAGTTCGAGGCGGCGCAGATGAAGGCCGTGGAAGCGGCCGACAAGCTGAAGCGCGCCATCCAGGGCACCCACGCCAAGATCTCCACCCTGCGCGACGACAGCGGCACCATCTACCGCGCCCGCGTCATGGGCATGAGCGAGCGCGAGGCCCGCACCGCCTGCGACACCCTGAAGCGCACAAACATGGCCTGCATCATCGTGCCGCCCGACGTCAACCTGGCGCTCGCCGGCGGCAAGCGCGCCGCCACCACGGCCACCGACTGACAAGGGTTCCCAAGAAAAACGCGAAGGCCCCGCCGCGAAAACCGGCGGGGCCTTTTCTTTATGCCGCCCTTATGCAAGAGAATGCGATACAAACGTTAGGACTGCGTAAAGAAAAGCCGGCGTTCCCTTATGCAGGAACGCCGGCTTTTCGGACGGGATCGGCTCGCTCGCCCTGGCCGCGGATCCGCGCGAGCGGCGGTGCGGCGGGCGGTCTTTGGGCGTAGGAAACGCGGCGCCGCTTGCGCCTGCTTCCCGCACCGAGCCTCAGTGCAGGTGGGGTGACAGGCGTTCTTCCTCGTGGGCCGCCTGGGCGATGGCGATCGCCACCTCCCGTTGACGGACCAGGGCGATCACGTCCCCTGCGAGCGTCTGCACGCGGTACCCGAGGATCGCGCCGTCGCTGGAGATGGCGGGGCTGACGAACACGTCGGCGGCGGAAAAGATGGTGGTATCCAAGGGCATGGCGAGCGTCCCGTGCGAATTTTTATGCTCCCTTGATACCACGCACCCCGGACCCCCGTGACAAAAAAGTGAGTTTCAGCCCTAGATCTTTGGTCGCATATGAATCTCTACCACTTCAGAAGTACCAGCTTTGTCACATCCATTTACGGTACGTTTATCAATCCCGCCACACGGTTGAGTTATCCACAGATTTCTTCTACAGAAATAGAAATGGCGGCCTGTTTCGGCAGGCCGCCACTCGTATTTGGGGGGTAGGTCGCGCCGACTCGGAGTAAGACTCCGCCCGCGACCTTGGTCGACTCGACCGTGCCGCCTCAGGTGATGACGGTCGGCGCCTCGCGGCCGGTGAAACCGGCAATGTCGGCCACGGACCCGGCCGCGGCGATGAGGTCGGCGAGCGCCTCCTGCGGGTCGAGGTCGTGGCGGGCGGCGTCGGGCTCGTAGCGCTCGATGTAGACGCGCAGCGTCGCCCCGGCCGTGCCGGTGCCCGACAGGCGGTAGACGATGCGCGAGCCGTCGGCGAAGCCGATGCGGATGCCCTGCTTGGCGGCGGTGGAGCCGTCCACCGGGTCGGTGTAGGCGAAGTCGTCGCCCAGCACCACCTCGCGCCCGGCCACGGTCTGCCCGACCAGCCCCGGCACCGTGGCGCGCAGGTGCGCCATGAGGCGGTCGGCGCCGTCGCTGTCGATGCCCTCGTAGTCGTGGCGGCTGTAGTAGGTGCGGCCGTATTCGGCCCAGTGGCCGCGCACGATGTCGGCGATGCTCTCGCCGCGCTTGGCGACCACGTTCAGCCACAGCAGCACGGCCCACAGGCCGTCCTTCTCGCGCACGTGGTCGGAGCCGGTGCCGAAGCTCTCCTCGCCGCACAGGGTGACCTTGCCGGCGTCGAGCAGGGTGCCGAAGAACTTCCAGCCGGTCGGCGTCTCGAAGGCCGGGATGCCGAGCTTCTCCGCCACGCGGTCGGCGGCGCGGCTGGTGGGCATGGAGCGCGCCACGCCGGCGACGCCGCGGGCGTAGCCCGGCGCCAGATGGGCGTTGGCAGTCAGGATCGCCAGGCTGTCCGACGGCGTGACGTAGATGCCGCGGCCGAGGATCATGTTGCGGTCGCCGTCGCCGTCGGAGGCTGCGCCCATGTCCGGCGCGTCGGCGCCCTCCATCACCTCCACCAGGTCGTGGGCGTGGACGAGGTTGGGATCGGGGTGCCCACCGCCGAAGTCCTCCAGCGGCGTGCCGTTGATGACTGTGCCCGGCGCGGCGCCGAGGCGGCCTTCCAGGATCTCGCGGGCATAGGGCCCGGTGACGGCGTGCATGGCGTCGAAGCACAGGCGGAAGCCGCCGGCGAACAGGGCGCGGATGGCGTCCATGTCGAACAGCTGCTCCATCAGTTCGGCGTAGTCGGCGACCGGGTCGATCACCTCCACCACCATGTCGCCGAGCGTCGTTTCGCCGAGGCGGTCGAGGTCGACGTCGGGCGCCTCGACGATGCGGTATCCGGAGATGGTCTGGGTGCGGGCGTAGACGGCTTCCGTCACCTTCTCCGGCGCAGGCCCGCCGGCGGAGACGTTGTACTTGATGCCGAAGTCCTCGTCCGGGCCGCCGGGGTTGTGGCTGGCCGACAGGACGATGCCGCCGAAGGCCTTGTGCTTGCGGATGACGCAGGAGACGGCCGGCGTCGACAGGATGCCGCCGCGGCCCACCTTCACCCGGCCGAAGCCGTTGGCGGCGGCCATCTTCAGGATGACCTGCACGGCGGTGCGGTTGTGGTAGCGGCCGTCGCCGCCGACCACCAGCGTGCCGCCCGAAAAGCCGTCCAGGCTGTCGAACAGTGCCTGGACGAAGTTCTCCAGGTAATGGCTCTGCGCGAACACCTTCACCTTCTTGCGCAGGCCGGAGGTGCCCGGGCGCTGGCCTTCGAAGGGCGTGGTGGCGACGGTCTGCACGGGCACGGAGTGGGACATGAATAGCCTCTGCGGTCGGGAATGCCCCCGACCGCAGCCCGTGGGGGCCCGGCCGGGGGCCGGAAGGAAGAAGAAACGGCGCGCCGGCCGGTCAGCCGGCGGAACCGCCGCGCTTGCCGTAGGGCCAGGGACGGCCGATGGAGGTATAGGTGAAGCCGGCCTTGGCCATCATCTCGGGCTCGTAGACGTTGCGCAGGTCGACCATGACCGGCGCCTTCATCAGCTCCTTGATGCGCTGGAAGTTGAGCGATCGGAACTCGTTCCACTCGGTCAGGATGGCCAGCACGTCGGCGCCCGGCATGGTGTCGTAGGCGGTGTCGCAGAACTCGACGCCGTCCATCATCTTGCGCGCCTCGTTCATGCTCTCCGGATCGAAGGCCCGCACCTTGGCGCCGGCCGCCACCAGGGCGGGCACGATGGCGAGGCTGGGGGCGTCGCGCATGTCGTCGGTGTTGGGCTTGAAGGCGAGGCCGAGGATGGCGATGGTCTTGCCCTTCACGTCGCCGCCGGCCGCCGCCACGATGCGCTCGGCCATGGCTTCCTTGCGCTTGTCGTTGATGTCGACCACCGTCTCGACGATGCGCAGCGGCGCGCCGAAGTCGCGGGCGGTGCGCACCAGGGCCAGGGTGTCCTTGGGGAAGCACGATCCGCCGTAGCCGGGACCGGGGTGCAGGAACTTGCGCCCGATGCGGCCGTCGAGGCCGATGCCCTTGGCGACGTCGTGCACGTCGGCACCGGCCCGCTCGCACAGGTCGGCGATCTCGTTGATGAAGGTGATCTTGGTCGCCAGGAAGGTGTTGGCGGCGTACTTGATCATCTCCGACGTTTCGAGATTGGTGAACAGGATCGGCGTTTCGATCAGGTAGAGCACGCGGTAGAGCTGGCGCATCACCTCGCGCGCCCGCTCCGTCTCGGCGCCGATGACGACGCGGTCGGGGCGCATGAAGTCGTTGATGGCCGAGCCTTCGCGCAGGAACTCGGGGTTGGAGACGACATCGAAGTCGGCGTCGGCGCGGGTCTCGCGGATCACCCGCTCCACCTCGCGGCCGGTGCCGACGGGCACGGTCGACTTGGTGACGACCACGGTATAGCCGTCCATGGCGCGCGCGATCTCTTCGGCGGCGCCGAACACGTAGGACAGGTCGGCGTGGCCGTCACCGCGGCGCGACGGCGTGCCGACGGCGATGAACACCGCGTCCGCCTCCTTCACCGCCTCGGTCAGGTCGGTGGTGAAGTGCAGGCGGCCGGCGGCGGCGTTGGAGGCGACCAGCTTGTCGAGGCCCGGCTCGAAGATGGGAATTTCGCCGCGCTTCAGTCTCTCGATCTTGCTTTCGTCCTTGTCGACACAGGTGACGGTCACGCCGAATTCCGAGAAACAGGCTCCCGACACCAGGCCGACGTAGCCTGTGCCGATCATGGCGATGCGCATGCGCGATCCTTCCTTTCGTCAGGGGAAACTTGGTGGTCGTGGACCGGCGACCGGTCCGGCGGGGGCCGGGCCGGTCGCCGGAGGCGTGGGCCTCAGTCGAGGTCGGCGCAGAACTCCTTCAGCACCTCGCGCACGCGCGGGCCCATGTCGTCGCGCTTCAGCGCGAATGCGATGTTGGCCTTCAGGAAGCCCACCTTGTCGCCGCAGTCGTAGCGGGTGCCTTCGAAGCGCAGGCCGTGGAAGGGCATCTTGCCGATGGTGGCGTTCATGGCGTCGGTCAGCTGGATCTCGCCGCCGGCGCCCTTGCCCTGCTTCTCCAGCGCGTCGAACACGCGCGGGTCGAGGACGTAGCGGCCGATGATGGCGAGGCGCGACGGCGCGTCTTCCGGCTTCGGCTTCTCCACCAGGCCGCTGGCGCGGGCGAGGCGGCCGTCGTCGAAATCGACGTCGAGGATGCCGTACTTGTTGGTCTGGTCGGCGGGCACTTCCTCCACCGCCACCACATGGCCGCCGACGCGGGCCTGCGCCTCGATCAGCTGGCCGATGCAGGGCTTACCCTCGGCGAGCACCATGTCGTCGGGCAGCACCACGGCGAAGGGCTCGTCGCCGACGAAGGCGCGGGCGCACAGCACGGCGTGGCCGAGGCCGAGCGGCGCCTGCTGGCGCGTCGAGAAGACGCTGCCGGCCGGCGGCATGGACGACAGCAGCGCGTCCAGTTCCTGCGCCTTGTTCTTCTCCCGCAGCATGGACTCGAGCTCGGGCACATGGTCGAAGTGCGCCATGATGGACGACTTGCCGCGGCCGGTGACGAAGATGAAGTGCTCGATGCCGGCCTCGCGGCATTCGTCCATGGCGTACTGGATCAGCGGCCGGTCGACGACGGGCAGCATTTCCTTGGGGACGAGCTTGGTGGCGGGCAGGAAGCGCGTGCCGAGGCCGGCGACGGGGAAGACGGCTTTCTTGACGGGTCGCACCATGGCGAATAGCACCTATGACGACGTTGAAATTGAAACCGTGGTTAAACGCCTCTGCGCCCGGTTCGGTTGAGCCTTGCGGCCTTCCTTCGCGCAGCCCCCGCATCGCTGCCGCATGCCCTTGCGCGCCCACGGTTTATTGCCACGCGGGCAGGGCTTAGGCAACCGCACATTGGTTACGAATTCGGGGCAGACGGAGGCGTCGGACGGCGCTCCGAACGGACGAGGCACAGGTGCGGGAGGCGACCGGGAACCACTTTCGACCGCCTCTTCCCCACAAGATCGCAGTATGCCCAATGACCATGGCATGAAAAAGGCGAAACCGGCACCACCGCACGGTGGTACCGGTTTCACCTGGTCTTCGGCGCCCGTCGGGCGGGCGCGGACCGGTGCGGCGGTGGAGGCCCGCCCCCGCCGCTCCGGCCGGCCGTTCCGCGTGTTACGCGGCGGCCTTGGCGGCCACGTCGTAGGCCGTCTTGTAACGGGCCTGCAGCGGCTCGGCGGCGGCCTTCACGACGGCGGTCGACAGCTCGGAGATCTTGGTGGTCTCGGCGACCAGCGATTCCCAGTTGTCCTTGGCCAGCTTGGTCTGCAGCTGCATCAGGTCGGCCGGGGTCTTGCAGGCGGCGAACTGCTGACCGGCTTCCACGGCGCCCTCGAAGGAGCGGCCGGCGAAGCTGAAGGCTTCCTTGGCGATCTGCTCGAAACCATTGGCGAGCTTGGTGCCGGACTGCACGACGGCGTCGAGGCTGTCCTTGTTGAACTGCATGAGGGCTTCGTAGTTCTTCAGCATGAGACTATCTCCTGTTCGGGTTCGTCGGCTTTGCGCGTGCGAGGTCGTCACGATCTATCGGGTGTAAGGCCGCGAGGCCTGTTCGCTTGCGCTGGACGCACACCCTTCGGCGCCCCGTGCTGCATTGCAACATGAGACTAAGATAGGCACTCTCGGGGAAATGTCAAACGGTTTTTTGTGCGCCGCACAAAACCGTCATGATGGGGAGAAAGTTGAAGCATCACAGATGCTTGGTGCATCTGACCCGTTTGGATGGCGGGGATTATGCTGCAGCGCAACATGGCGCGCGGCAAGGCACCGAGGGAGAGAACACCGCAGCGGGCGCGGGGTTCCATGGGGGCGTCGATTTTTGTCTGATGCGGCCGTGGAGGGCGGTGCCCAGCGGCCTCCGTCAGAGACGCCGTGGATGCCCGGCTCGGAGGCCGGGCATGACAAGCTATTGAAAAGTCGCATCAAACTGTCATGGCCGGGCTGGACCCGGCCATCCACGGCTCCCCCGACGGAGGCCGTGGAGGGCAGCTGCCCATGCCCACCGCGGAGGGCGCCGCCATAGCCCCGGGCACGAGCAAACGAGGCGCCCCATGGGAGCGCCCCGTCCGCTTTCACCCTCACACGCGACCGCCTCAGGCAGCCACGGTCTCGCCCAGCGCCTGTTCGATGGCGGCGATGGCGTCGGCGGCCTTGGCGCCGTCGGGGCCGCCGGCCTGGGCCATGTCGGGACGGCCGCCGCCGCCCTTGCCACCCACCGCCGCCGAACCGGCGCGCACCAGGTCCACCGCGGAGACGCGGCCGACGAGGTCTTCGCTCACGCCGACGACCAGCGACGCCTTGCCCTCGGCGACCGAGATCAGCGCCGCGACGCCCGAGCCGAGGCTCTTCTTGATGTCGTCGACCATGCCCTTCAGGTCCTTGGCCGGCACGTCTTCGACGACTCGGCCGGAGAAGGCGATGCCGGCGATCTGCTTGACCTGCGGTTCGGCCGCCGCGCCGGCGGTGCCGCCCATGGCGATCTTCTTGCGCAGGTCGCTGACCTCGCGCTCCAGGCGCTTGCGGTCCTCCAGCAGCGCCGCGAGGCGGCCGGGGATCTCGGCCGGCGTGGCCTTCACGGCGTCGGAGGCCGCCGCCAGGATGGCCTCGTGCTGGCGCACGTAATCGAGCGCGCCGATGCCGGTCACCGCCTCGATGCGGCGCACGCCGGCACCGACGGCGCCCTCGCCGATGATCTTGAAGAAGCCGATGTCGCCGGTGCGGCGCACGTGGGTGCCGCCGCACAGTTCGGTGGAGAAGTGGGTGTCGCACTCGACGTCGCCGCCCATGGAGACGACGCGCACTTCCTCGCCGTACTTCTCGCCGAACAGGGCCATGGCGCCGGCCTTGATGGCGCTTTCCGGGTCCATCAGGCGGGTGGTCACCGGCGCGTTGGCGCGCACGGCGGCGTTCACCTCGTCCTCGACCATGCGGATCTCGTCCGCGGTCAGGGCCTTCGGATGGCTGATGTCGAAGCGCAGGCGGTCGGGCGCCACCAGCGAGCCCTTCTGCGTCACGTGATCGCCGAGGGCGCGGCGCAGGGCGGCGTGCAGCAGGTGGGTGGCCGAGTGGTTGGCGCGCACGGCGTCGCGGCGCACCACGTCGATGGCGAAGACGGCCAGGTCGCCGACGGCGATCTCGCCCTCTTCCACCACGCCGATGTGGACGGTCAGGTCGCCCAGCTTGCGCTGGCTGTCGCGGATGGCGACGCGGCCCTTGCCGGTGACGGTGACGACGCCGGTGTCGCCGATCTGGCCGCCGCTCTCGCCGTAGAACGGCGACTGGTTGGCGATGAGCGCCACTTCGTCGCCGGCCTTTGCGGCCTGCACGGGCTGGCCGCCGACCACCAGGGCCTCGACGCGGCCCTCGGCCTGGGTGGCGCCGTATCCGAGGAACTCGGTGGCACCGGCCTTGTCGCGCAGCTCGAACCACACCTTCTCGGTCGCCGCCTCGCCGGAGCCGGACCACGCCTTGCGGGCCTCGGCGCGCTGGCGCTCCATGGCGGCGTTGAAGCCCTCCACGTCCACCGCGATCTGGCGGGCGCGCAGGGCGTCCTGCGTCAGGTCCAGCGGGAAGCCGAAGGTGTCGTAGAGGCGGAAGGCGACTTCGCCCGGCAGGGTGCCGCCGGCGGCGAGGCGCGTCGCCTCCTCGTCCAGCAGCTTGAGGCCGCGGTCGAGCATCTGCTTGAAGCGGCTTTCCTCGAGCTTCAGCGTCTCGGTGATGAGGGCGCCGGCGCGGTCGAGCTCGGGATAGGCCTCGGCCATCTCGCGCTGCAGGGCGGGCACCAGCTTCCACAGCAGCGGATCGTCGCAGCCCATCATGTGGGCGTGGCGCATGGCGCGGCGCATGATGCGGCGGAGCACGTAGCCGCGGCCCTCGTTGGACGGCAGCACGCCGTCGGCGATGAGGAAGCAGACCGAGCGCAGGTGATCGGCGATGACGCGGTGGCTGACCTTGTGGGCGCCTTCCGGATCGGTGCCGGCGGCCTTGGCGGTCGCCAGGATCAGGTTGCGCATCAGGTCGATGTCGTAGTTGTCGTGCTTGCCCTGCAGCACCGCCGCCAGACGTTCCAGCCCCATGCCGGTGTCGATGGAGGGCTTGGGCAGCGCCACGCGCTCGTCCGGACCCAGCTGTTCATACTGCATGAACACCAGGTTCCAGATCTCGATGAAGCGGTCGCCGTCCTCGTCCGGGCTGCCCGGCGGGCCGCCGGGGATGGACGGGCCGTGGTCGTAGAAGATTTCCGAGCACGGGCCGCAGGGGCCGGTGTCGCCCATCATCCAGAAATTGTCCGACGTCGGGATGCGGATGATCTTCTCGTCGGGCAGGCCGGCGATCTTGCGCCACAGGGCGGCGGCGTCCTCGTCGGTGGAATGCACGGTGACCAGCAGCTTCTCCGCCGGCAGGCCGTATTCCTTCGTCATCAGGGTCCAGGCGAGGCTGATGGCCTCTTCCTTGAAGTAGTCGCCGAAGGAGAAGTTGCCGAGCATCTCGAAGAAGGTGTGATGCCGCGCGGTGTAGCCGACGTTGTCCAGGTCGTTGTGCTTGCCGCCGGCGCGGACGCACTTCTGCGACGTGGTGGCGCGCGAGTAGGGGCGCGCCTCCTGGCCGGTGAAGACGTTCTTGAACTGCACCATGCCGGCGTTGGTGAACATCAACGTCGGGTCGTTGCGCGGCACCAGCGGGCTCGAGGGCACCACTTCGTGCCCATTGGCGGCGAAGAAGTCGAGGAAGGTCTTACGGATGTCTTTTGCCGTCTGCATTCGTCGTCACCACACCCGCCGCGCCGAAGGCGGCAGTTCAAGGGAAAAGGGCTCGGCCTGCGCCGGGACGGGGCCGTCCCGCTTTCTAACCCGCGTCATGGCGCGAGTCCAGCACGGGCACCCGTTGCGCGGCCCGAGGGATATGGGCCGAGGCGCCTCGCGCGGCAAGCGTAAGCGGTTGAATCCTCTTCGAACCACCCGCCCGGCCACCCGTTTGACCGGTACGACCCGAGCGGTCGCGGGGGACCCGGCCGCCGGCCGGCCCCGCGCGCCGCCACTCCAGGAGACCCAGACCATGACCGACATCTTCAAGGCGCTGAGCGAGGACCACCGGGAGGTCCTCGACATCCTGCGCAGCATTACCGTCGAATCCGACCCGCAACGCCGCGGCGTCCTGTTCGACGAGGTGAAAGGCGCCCTGCGCACCCACTCGGAGTTCGAACGCAAGGCCTTCTACCCGGAGGCGGAAAAGCGCTCCGACCGCATCGATCACGACGAGATCGCGAGCGACCTGGAGGAACACGACGAGGCGGAGGCCATCCTCAAGGCCATGGAGACGGAAGACCCGTCGTCGGACGCCTGGATGCAGCACTGCCGCCGGCTCTACGACGCGGTGCAGGAGCACGCGGGGCACGAGGAACACGTGCTCTTCCCCCTGGCCGAAGCCGCCCTGCCCCACGACCGCGCCCGCGCGCTCGGCGAGGAGTATCAGCGTCAGTGGAAGGGCTGAGGGAGGCCGCGGAGGTGGCGCCGGCACGGGATACGGCGCCGGGACCCGGTCAGCTCGGTTCCGGCGTGCCCGCCGAGCGGGAGCGGAGGGCGCGCCGACGCCCCTGACCGCCGGCCGCCGTCCGGGCCGGGCCGCCGACGTCCACCGTGGCGGAGCGGACCAGCGAAATGTCGACGCTCGACGTCGACAGCTGGACGCGCCCGTCGGCCCGGGCCAGGGCGATCGGCCGGTCCGTCTCCATGAAGATCTGCGGGATCAGCTCGACGACCTTTTCCAGGACGCGGTTGATCTGCTCGGCCGCCACGCCCGGCAGAACATCGCGGAACGAGGTGGCGAGGGCGCGGGTGCGGCTGGCGACCGGCCCCGTCGGCCCGCCCGGGAGCGGCGGCGTGTCGTCGTCGTCGGGTGGGTCGACGAACCCCTTTTTCTCCCAGCAGCCGCACCAGTCGTCCTCGGCCGAGAGCGGCCAGCCATGGTCCATCGTCGGCGGCTGGTTGCGGCATTGCAGGACCTGCTCGGCCCAATAGACGCAGGTGCCGCAGGTGGCGTCCGGGTTCAGCATGGGCGTCCTCCCACGACCGTCGGGGATGGTGGATCACCCGGCCAGTCTCGGCGCATACCGCCCCACCCTCAACATATCGGACGGACGAGGCGCGCCGGCATCGTCGGTGGGCGTCGCCGGACACGCGAAAGCCCCGTGAGGCGGTTCTCACGGGGCTTTCGAAAGGCTGTGCTCCCAGCCGTCCGCCGCTGCGGAGACGGCGGGAACGAGGGGCGACGATCCCGCGCCCCCTGCCCCATGCGCCTCAGTCGTCGGCGGCGGCCGCGTCGGAGGCTTCGTCGATGCCGCCGGGGCCCGACTGCATGTGGTCGCCCAGGATGCCGGCGTTCTGGCGGATGGTACGCTCGATCTCCGTCGCCATCTCCGGGTTGTCGCGCAGGAACTGCTTGGCGTTCTCGCGGCCCTGGCCGATGCGGGTGGAGTTGTGGCTGAACCACGAGCCCGACTTCTCGACGATGCCGGCCTTGACGCCGAGATCGATGAGTTCGCCGGTCTTGGACACGCCCTCGCCGTACATGATGTCGAAGTCGACCACCTTGAACGGCGGCGCCACCTTGTTCTTCACCACCTTCACGCGGGTCTGGTTGCCCACCACCTCGTCGCGGTCCTTGATGGAGCCGACGCGGCGGATTTCCAGGCGCACGGAGGCATAGAACTTCAGCGCATTGCCACCCGTGGTGGTTTCCGGGTTGCCGAACATGACGCCGATCTTCATGCGGATCTGGTTGATGAAGATGACGAGGCAGTTGGACTTGGACACCGAGCCGGTCAGCTTGCGCAGCGCCTGGCTCATGAGGCGGGCCTGCAGGCCGACGTGGCTGTCGCCCATCTCGCCTTCCAGTTCCGCGCGCGGCACCAGGGCGGCGACGGAGTCGACCACCAGCACGTCGATGGCGCCCGAGCGTACCAGCGTGTCGCAGATTTCCAGCGCCTGTTCGCCGGCGTCGGGCTGGGAGATCAGCAGTTCGTTCAGGTCGACGCCCAGCTTGCGGGCGTACACCGGGTCGAGGGCGTGTTCGGCGTCGACGAAGGCGCAGGCGCCGCCGCGCTTCTGGGCTTCCGCCACCACGTGCAGGGCGAGCGTCGTCTTGCCCGAGCTTTCCGGCCCGTAGATCTCGACGATGCGGCCCTTGGGCAGGCCACCGATGCCGAGCGCCAGGTCGAGCCCGAGGGAGCCGGTCGAGATCGCCTCGATGTCGACCACCGAGTCCTTCTGACCGAGCTTCATGATGGAGCCCTTGCCGAAGGCCCGCTCGATCTGCGAGACGGCGGCGTCCAGTGCTTTCTGCTTGTCCATGGAATCCTTCTCGACGAGGCGGAGTGCGGTCTGCGTCATGTGCTGCCCCTTATCCCACAGGTGCGACGGACGGATCAACGTCGTTCCTGGGCATCACTGTACGCAGTTTGTTCACCACCGCAAGGCCAAAGTGAACAAAACAGGAAACACAGCCCCGCCCGATCGGCGACTACGTCGAAGGATCAAGGGGTTGGCGGGCGATGGCCGCCTTCACCCGCGCCGCCAGGGTGGCCAGGTCGAAGGGCTTGGGGAGGAACTCGATGTCGGGCGAATCGGCCAGGTCGCCGCGCGCCGCCTCCTCCGAATAGCCGGAGATGAGGATGACGCGAATCTCCGGCCGCTCCACCCGCACCAGTCGCGCCAGCGTCGCGCCGTCCATGCCGGGCATCACCATGTCGGTGATGAGCAGGTCGATGTCCGGCGCCTCGCGCAGGATGTCGAGGGCGCCTTCGCCGGTGCGCGCTTCCAGCACCGTGTAGCCCTTGTTGCGCAGCGCCCGCGTGGCGAAGACGCGCACCGCGTCCTCGTCCTCCACCAGCAGGACGGTGCCGCCCTTGGCGAGGTCGGGCGCCTCGGCCGCCGGTTCGGGCGCGGCGGGGTCGGCGGCGGCCGGCGGGTCTGCGAGCGGCAGCGGCGCGGCGGCGCGCGGCAGGTCGGGCGGCGGCACCGGGCCGCGGTCGACGGCCCCCTGCACCTGGCTGCGGCCCGTTTCCGGGTCGTGGCGCGGCAGCCAGATGGTGAAGGTCGCGCCCTCCCCCGGCTCGCTTTCCACGAAGATGAAGCCTTCCGTCTGGCGCACGATGCCGTAGACGGTGGACAGGCCGAGGCCCGTGCCGGCCCCGGTGACGCCGATCTTGGTGGAGAAGAACGGCTCGAAGATGCGCCCCAGGTGTTCGGCGCGGATGCCGGTGCCGGTGTCGGCGACCACGATCTCCACGTATCGCCCGGGCGGCACTTCCTCGACGCCGCGGCGGCGGGCCACCGGCACGTCGACCACGCCGGTGCGGATGGTCAGGGTGCCGCCGCCCGGCATGGCGTCGCGGGCGTTGACGGCGAGGTTGATGATGACCTGGTCGAACTGGCCGGGGTCGACGCGCACCAGCCCCAGCTCGCGCCCGTGCACCATGGACAGCGTCACCTGCTCGCCCAGCAGGCGGCGCAGCAGATGCGACAGTTCCGACAGCCCGTCGGTCGCGTTCATCAGCTTGGGCAGCAGCGGCTGGCGGCGCGAGAAGGCGAGCAGCTGGCGCACCAGGTTGGCGGCGCGGTTGGCGTTCTGCTTGATCTGCATGATGTCGGCGAAGCTCGGGTCGCCGGCGCCGTGGCGCTGCAGCAGCAGGTCGCAGAAGCCGATCATGGCGGTGAGCAGGTTGTTGAAGTCGTGCGCCACGCCGCCGGCCAGCTGGCCCATGGCCTGCATCTTCTGGGCCTGGGCGAACTGCATCTCCAGGTTCTTCTGCTCGGTGGTGTCGACGGCATGCACGAGGAAGCCGCGCACCCCAGGCTCCGCCGCGTCGGCGTCGAAAGCGAGCCCGGCGATGGAGAGCGAGCACACCCGCTCCCCCGCCTCGGCCAGCCGCACGTCCACCGTTGCAACGCCCGGCTGACCCGCCCCGTCGCCGGCCAGCGCCATGCGCGACAGCAACGCCTCCAGCATCTCGCGGTCGTCGCCGTCCACCAGGTCGGCCAGCGGCCGGTCGGTCAGGTCACCCTGGCCGAGGCGCACCAGCTGCGTGAAAGCGGCGTTCGCCGCCTCCAGCGTGCCCGCCTGGTCGAGCACCGCGAGCGCCGTCGGCGCGCGGTCGAACAGGCGGCGGAAGGGCGCGTCGGAGCCCGAGGGCCGGCGGCGCTCGCCGGGGGCGGCCAGGGCGCGGGGCGTCACGTCGTCCAGGCGCAGCACGGCGGTGCGGGTCAGGGTCTCGCCGCCGTCGTCGAACACGTCCTGGGCGACGAAGCACGGCAGCGGCTGGCCGTCGCGGTCGCGGTAGACGACGACGCCGCGCCAGGTGCCGTCGCTCTCCGGTCCCGGCCCCTCGTGCAGCAGGTCGGCGACGCTGCGCCCGGCCAGATCGCCGGGCTGCCACTCCAGCCACTCGGCGAAGCGCTGGTTGACGAAGCGGATGTGGCCGTCGATGTCGGCGGAATAGGTGCCGACCGGCAGGAAGTAGAGGAAGTCGGAGAGGTCGTCGCGCTCGCGCCGCAGCACGTCGTCGATGGCGCGGCGGGCGGTGACGTCCTCCGCCTCCCACAGCACGCTGCCGGCCGGGGCCGGCGCGGGCGCCGGGCCGACGGCGACGCGCAGCCACTCCGGCGCGCCCGCCCCGTCCGGCGCCAGCGGCACGTCGGCCACCTCGCGCAAGGGGGCTTCGGACGCGGTGCGCAGGCGGGCGAGGCTTTCGCGGCCTTCCTCGTCGTCGCGCGGCACGCGGCGGCGCAGTTCGTTCAGCGGCGTGTCGCCGGCCCAGCGGGCGCGCGCCGCGGCGTTGGCGGCGAGCACCACGCCGTTGCGGTCGACGATGAGGCGCGGGTGCGGCGAGCCGTCGCGCAGGGCCGCCTCGGCCGCCGCCCGCCGCCGCTGCTCGGGCCGCCAGCGGCGGTCGTGCAGCCACACCGCCACCAGCGCCGCCGTCGGCAGGCTGGCGCCGAGCGCGACCCAGCCGAGCGCCTCAGTGACGGACACGCCGGCCGCCCCCCGCCTTCTTCAGCTTCATGACGTAGCCGATGACCTCGGCGACGGCCTTGTAATGCTCCTGGGGGATTTCCTCCTCCAGGTCGACGGCCTTGAACAGGGCGCGGGCGAGCGGCGGGTTCTCCACGATGGGCACGTCGTTCTCCTCGGCGATTTCGCGGATCTTCAGCGCGATGAGATCCTGACCCTTGGCGACCACCACGGGGGCCGCCATTTTCTCCATGTCGTACTTCAACGCCACGGCGAAGTGGGTCGGGTTCGTGACCACCACGTTCGCGTCGGGCACCGCCGACATCATGCGCTGCTTGGCGCGCTGCTGACGCAGCTGGCGGATCTTGCCCTTGACCTGCGGATCGCCTTCCTGGTCCTTGAACTCGTCCTTCATCTCCTGCTTGCTCATCTTCAGGCTGTCGCGGTGCTGGTGGCGCTGCCACACGAAGTCGGCGACGGCCAGCGCCAGCACCGCCGCCACGACGGCGCCGAGCAGCAGGACGATGGCGGTATGGGCGTGGTCGAGCGTCGCCAGCAGCGATTCGTCGACCATCTGGTCGGGGCTGCGCATCACCGGCACCACCGCCAGCACGCCCACCACCGCGATGATGAACACCTTGGCGATGGACTTGAGGAACTCGATCACCGAGTTCATGGAGAACAGCCGGCCGAACCCCTTGATGGGGTTGATGGTGCTCAGCTTCGGTTCGAGCTTCTTGGCGGTGAACAGCAGGCCCACCTGGGTGGTGGTGCCGAGCACGGCGAGGATGCCGAGCAGGCCGATGGGCATCGCCAGCCACAGGCTCACTTCCAGCACCACCTTGCCGAACATCTCCTGGACGCCCTCGACCGTGGTGTCCATGACGGCGACGTGCTCGATGAAGCCGCGCATGTAGTCGCGCAAGCCGCCCATCACCCAGGGCGCCAGCAGCCAGGCGATGATCAGCACGCCGCCCAGCATGAACAGCGTGCGCACTTCCTGCGATACGGCGACCTGGCCGTCGTCGCGGGCTTTCTCCAACCGTCTGGCGGTCGGCTCTTCTGTTTTCGAGTCCTTGTCTTCGTCGGCCACCGCTCAGCCTCCGCCGATGCCCGGCAGGAAGCCGGTCAGGTTGGTCTCGAAGAACCGCAGGAACACGAACATCATGGCCGGCAGCGCCACCGCCAGCGCACCCAGGCCGAACAGGATCTGGATGGGCAGGGCGATGAAGAACACGTTCATCTGCGGCGACAGGCGCGACAGCAGGCCCATGCCGATCTGGAACACCAGGTTGAACACCAGGAAGGGCGCCGCGATCTGCACGCCGATGAGGAACGACGCATCCAGCGTGTCGGTCAGCACCCGCAGGGCGTCGCCGATGATGAACCGGCCGCCGAGCGGCGGGAAGGTGGCGTAGCTCGACACCAGCGCACCGATCATCAGGTGGTGCATGTCCATGGCGAACATCAGCACGATGCCGGTGATGGTGATGAAGCTGATGACGATGGCGCCCTGGCTCTCGGTCACCGGGTCGAACACCATGGCGTTCATCAGCCCCGTGTCGCGGCCGATGGAGGTGCCGGCGACGGCCAGCGCGGTCATCAGGAACTGGGCGAACAGGCCGAGGAACAGACCGATGAGGATCTCGGTGCCGAGCAGCAGCAGCAGCCCGCCCGTGGTGCCCGGCATGGCCGGCAGGGCGGCCGCCACCACCGGCGTCACCACCAGCGTGATGACCAGCGCCATGGCGAGGCGCGCCCGCGTCGTCACGTAATAGGCCGAAAACCCGGGCAGGAACATGAACATGGAGCCCAGCCGCGCGAACACGAGCAGGAACGCGAACACGTTCGACGTCAGGAACTCGGACAGCATGGGCGGCGGGTCCCTCCGGCAGACCGGCGGCGGCAGGGGCGAACGGCGGCGGGCGGCGATGCGCCCGGCCCGACCGGGGCTACTCCAGATTGACCACGCTGTCCATCATGCGCAGCCAGAACTCGTCGATCTGGCGGATCATGAAGGGCAGGAAGAACAGGATCGACAGGAACATCGCCAGAATCTTCGGCACGAAGGTCAGGGTCATTTCCTGGATGTGGGTCAGGGTCTGGACCAGCGACACCAGCACGCCGACCCCCAGCGCCACCAGCAGCGTCGGCCCGCAGATCATCAGCAGGGTCCAGATGCCGTCGCGGGCGATATCGACGATGACGCTTTCATTCATGGCAGGCTGCCGCAGGCGATGCGCAACGGAACAGGACGGGCGCGCCCGACCCGTCAGATCGGCATCTTGAGGATTTCCTGGTAGGCGCTCAGCACACGGTCGCGGATGGTGACGACGGTGTCCAGCGCCATCTCGGCGTTGGCGACGGCCATGACCACGTCGCGCATATCGGCCTGGCCGTTGACCGCCTGCATCTGGATCTCTTCGGACTTGGCGCCCAGGTCGCGGGCCTCGCGCAGGCTGTCCTTCACCAGCGACGCGAAGGCCGAGCCCTGGCCCGCCTCTTCGGCCGGCTGGGCGGCGCCTTCGCGGACCGAGCGGGCGGCGCTGTTGTAGGCGTTGATGGCGTTGGAGAAGCTGACCGACATCTCTCTCACTCTCTCTCGGTGGCGGCGGCGGACGGGCGGGCGTCAGGGTCCGTCAGCGCAGCAGGTCCACGGTGCGCGACACCAGCATCTTGGAGACCTGGATCACGTTCATGTTGGCTTCGTAGGACCGCTCGGCTTCGCGCAGGTCCATGAGTTCGATCAGCGGGTTGACGTTGGGCGTCAGCACGTAGCCGTTCTCGTCGGCGGCCGGGTGGCCGGGATCGTACTTCCGCCCGAAGGCGCTCATGTCTTCCTCGTTGCGGCGGACCATGGGCTTCACCGCGTCGAGTTCCTGGTCCATGACGTTCTTGAACGTCACCAGCTTGCGGCGATAGGGCTCGCCGCCCGGCTGGTTGGAGATGGAATTGGCGTTGGCCAGGTTCTCCGACGTCACGCGGATGCGCTTGGACTGCGCCTTCATACCGGCGGAAGCGATGGCGGAGCTTTTCGAAAGGTCGTCCATGACGGTTTATCCGTTGCGTCCCGAGGGTCAGCTCTGCTTGCCGAGGGCGGTCTTCAGCATCTTGACGTTCTTCTGGAACAGGTTGAGCGCAAGGGTGTATTCGCCCTTCACCTTGCCCACCTTCTCCATCTGCTCTTCCAGCACGACGCGGTTGCCGTCGATGCTCTCTTCGAAAGGCTTGCCGTGCGAATCCTCGTAGAACGGACCGCGGGTCGGCAGGGTGCCCGGCAGGTGCCGCGCGTCGGTCTGGGAAACCGCCACCTGCGGCTCCATGATCGACTTGATTTCCTTGGCGAAATCCAGTTCGCGCAGGTCCTTGGCCTTGTATTCCGGCGTGTTGGCGTTGGCGATGTTCTGCGCGAGCACCTTCTGGCGCTGGGCGAGCCAGTCCAGCTTGGTCTTCGTCATGCGGAACAGGGCGAGGTTCTGCAGATCCATCTCGTCTCTCCAACCGCCGCGGCCGATGGGGCCGGGCCAGACCCCCGAAACCGGACGGATCCGGCACCGGGTGTCGGAGCATAGTCACCCCGGCGGCTTTAAGGAACGGTAAACCGGCGGCACTTTCCACCGCACGCCGACGGGCGGCCGTGACGACCGTCATAGCGCCGGATGTCTTCATTCTTTCTTAAGCGCGCCCAACGCATTCTCCGCTCCCGGGACCCCTTGCCGGAGGCGCCTCGCCATGGCCGACGACCGCGACTCGCGCGCGCAGACGACGCCGTCGCCGCAATCGGTGGCGGTGGCCCTGCAGTGGGACCCGGCGACCGACGCGGCGCCCAAGGTGGTGGCCTCGGGCCGCGGCACGGTCGCCGAACAGATCCTGGAACTCGCCTGGGCCAACGGCGTGCGGGTGCGCGAAGACGCCGACCTCGCCCAGATCCTCGCCGCCATCGACCTCGACATGGAGATCCCGGTGGAGGCCTATGCGGCGGTGGCGGAGATCCTGCTCTACGTCTACCGCGCCAACGGACAGGAGATCCCGCCGCAGACCACGGCGGGCACATTCGGGCCATGAGCAGCGACCGCCTGAACGACATTCGCCTCGACATCGAAAAAGCGTCCTCCGTCGTCGCCACCGGCCGGCGCCTGGTGGCGCAGGGCCGCACGCTCGACCTGTCGGCCCTGGAAGCCAAGGTGGCCGCCGCCTGTGCCGCCATCGGCGCGCTGCCGAAGGACGACGCCCGCGACCTGCTGCCGGCGCTGGAAGCCCTGCTGACCTCGCTCGACCAGCTTGAAGAAGACCTGAAAAGCCAGTACGCAGCACATCTCGGCGGCACCCAGCCCGCCGATCCGACGCGGGCGGCGGCCGTCTACCGGCGCCTGCAGACCGACATCGACTGAGCCCGCCGCGCCCCGCCCCATGGACCCGCTCGTCTACTTCCGCTTCGCCCTGGCGCTCGCGCTGGTCCTCGGCCTCGTGCTGCTGGTCGGCTGGGCGGCCCGCCGCTTCGGCCTCGCCCCCGGCGGCGCCCGGCGGCTGCGGCGCGGCCGCCGCCTCGGCATCGTCGAGGTCATGCCCATCGACGCCCGCCGCCGCCTCGTGCTGGTGCGGCGCGACGACAAGGAACACCTGCTGCTGCTCTCCACCACCCGCGACCTCGTGGTCGAGGCCGGCATCGCCGCCCCGCCCGAGGATCTGGTCGCCGCCACCGCCGACGACGAGCCGGCCGCCGCCGCCCCCGCCCTGCCCCACGCGCCGAGCGCCGCCGTCCCGCCGCAGGAGGAGCCGCGATGATGACCGCCGCCGCCCTGCCTTCCGGCCTTCGGCGCCTGCTGACGGCCCTGCCGCTCGCCCTGCTCGCGGCCCTCTGCCTCGGCCTGCTGGCCGCCCCGGACGCGCTCGCCCAGTCGGTGACCGTGGAACTGGGCGACGACACCGGCTCCACCACCAGCCGCATCGTTCAGCTGGTGCTGCTCATCACCGTGATCGCGCTGGCGCCGTCCATCCTCATGATGGTGACCAGCTTCGTGCGCATCGTGGTGGTGTTCTCCATCCTGCGCGTCGCCATGGGCACCAACACCACGCCGCCCAACATGGTGCTGGTGAGCCTGGCGATGTTCCTCACCTTCTTCATCATGCAGCCGATCTTCGAGCAGGCCTGGGACAGCGCGGTCGTACCCATGGTCAACGAACAGATCGACGAGTTCGAGGCCTTCGACCGCGCCATCGAGCCGTTCCACGGCTTCATGATGACGCACGTGCGCGAGCGCGACCTGCAGCTGTTCCTCGACATCGCCAACCTGCCGGAGCCGGAATCGCCCGAGGCGACGCCCCTGCGCGCGCTCGTGCCCGCCTTCATGATCAGCGAGCTGCGCCGCGCCTTCGAGATCGGCTTCCTGCTCTACGTGCCCTTCATCATCATCGACATGGTGGTCGCCTCGGTCCTCATGTCCATGGGCATGATGATGCTGCCGCCCATGATGCTCGCCCTGCCCTTCAAGCTTATCTTCTTCGTGCTGGTGGACGGCTGGTACGTGCTGGTCGGCAGCCTGGTGCAGAGCTTCGGCGGATAGCGGCGATCATGCGCCGGCGGCTCGCCCTCCTCCTCCTGCCGCTGTGCCTCGCCGCCTCGCCGGCGGCGGCGCGGCAGGACGGGCCGGTGCTCGCCTACGCCTGCTTCATGGAGTACGGCGCCGAGATGAGCGACGCCCGTTCCGACGCCGGCCGCCTGCGCCCCGCCGCCGCCCAGCGCCGCCTGTCGGCCTACATCGCCTCCCTCGGGCTCGACCGTGACGCCGACACGGCTGCCGTGCGCGCCGCCTACGACCTGCGCCGCGCCACGCCCGACCTGCGCGCCGCCTGCGCCGCCTTTCTCGACACGCTGCCCGAGAACCATTGACAACCGGCAAGCATCGTCGCACCATCCCTCCCGTTCCAGGGGAGCCCCGGTAGGGGGCTGAGAGTCCGACTGGCCATACGGCCGACGCGGAGACCCTCAGAACCTGATCCGGCTCGTACCGGCGTAGGGAGGGGACAGTCAGGCCCGAGGGGCGCCCGCGCGCGCCGTTCTTGCACCCGCACATGGGCCGGGACTCCACGCACCATCGCGACGCCGGATCTCCACGACCTTTGGACCGAGGAGATCCTGTTCATGCCCGACACCCTTCATCCCGACGGCTTCACCGTCTCCACCGGCGCCCTGCCGTCCAGCCGCAAGATCCACATCGGCGGCACGCTGCACCCCGAGGTGCGCGTCGCCATGCGCGAGATCGACCTGGAGCCGGCCAGCGGCGAGGCGCCGGTGCGCGTCTACGACAGCTCCGGCCCCTACACCGACCCGGCCGCCGCCATCGACATCCGCCGCGGCCTGCCGCCGCTGCGCGCCGCCTGGATCGCCGGCCGCGGCGACGTCGAGGCCTACCACGGCCGCACGGTGAAGCCCGAGGACAACGGCCGCCGCAGCGGCGAGCGGGGTGCCGACCTGCCGCCCTTCGACCGCGCCGGCCGCCCCGTCCTGCGCGGCAAGCCGGGTGCGGCGCCGACCCAGTTGGCCTACGCCCGCGCCGGCATCGTCACGCCCGAGATGGAATACGTGGCGGTGCGCGAGACCCTCGGCCGGCAGCAGGCGGCGGCGCGCGACGGCGAGAGCTTCGGCGCCGCCCTGCCCCTGGTGGTGACGCCCGAGTTCGTGCGCGAGGAAATCGCCCGCGGCCGCGCCATCCTGCCGGCCAACATCAACCATCCGGAAAGCGAGCCGATGATCATCGGCCGCAATTTCCTGGTGAAGATCAACGCCAACATCGGCAATTCCGCCGTCGCGTCCTCGGTCGCCGAGGAAGTGGAGAAGATGGTGTGGTCCATCCGCTGGGGCGCCGACACGGTCATGGACCTGTCCACCGGCCGCAACATCCACGACACCCGCGAGTGGATCATCCGCAATGCCCCCGTCCCCATCGGCACGGTGCCGCTATACCAGGCGCTGGAGAAGGTGAACGGCGTCGCCGAGGACCTGACGTGGGAGGTGTTCCGCGACACCCTGATCGAGCAGGCCGAGCAGGGCGTCGACTACTTCACCATCCACGCCGGCCTGCGGCTCGCCCACATCCCGCTGACGGCGCGGCGGGTGACGGGGATCGTGTCGCGCGGCGGCTCCATCATGGCCAAGTGGTGCCTGTCGCACCACCGCGAGAGCTTCCTCTACGAGCGCTTCGCCGAGATCTGCGACCTCTGCCGCACCTACGACATCGCCCTGTCGCTGGGCGACGGCCTGCGTCCGGGCTGCATCGCCGACGCCAACGACGCCGCCCAGTTCGCCGAGCTGGAGACGCTGGGCGAGCTGACCAAGGTCGCCTGGGACCACGACGTGCAGGTGATGATCGAGGGGCCGGGCCACGTGCCCATGCACAAGATCAAGGAGAACATGGACAAGCAGCTGGCGCTGTGCGGCGAGGCGCCGTTCTACACCCTCGGCCCGCTGGTGACCGACATCGCGCCGGGCTACGACCACATCACCTCGGGCATCGGTGCTGCCATGATCGGCTGGTTCGGCACCGCCATGCTGTGCTACGTGACGCCCAAGGAACACCTGGGCCTGCCCGACCGCGACGACGTGAAGGTGGGCGTGGTGACCTACAAGATCGCCGCCCACGCCGCCGACCTCGCCAAGGGCCACCCGGCGGCGCAGGAACGCGACGACGCCCTGTCGCGGGCCCGCTTCGAGTTCCGCTGGCGCGACCAGTTCCGCCTCGCCCTCGACCCCGAGACTGCCGAACGCTTCCACGACCAGACCCTGCCGGCGGAGGGCGCCAAGTCGGCGCACTTCTGCTCCATGTGCGGGCCGAAGTTCTGCTCCATGAAGATCACCCAGGAAATCCGCGCCTCCGCCGCCGAGGGCATGGCGGAGATGTCGGAGAAGTTCCGCGCCGGCGGCGGGGATATCTATGTGCGGGAGTGAGGGAGGCCTGCTTCACACCCTTGTTATCGCTTAGAAAATGTCATGGCCGGGCTCGACCCGGCCATCCACGGCGTCACCGGCGGTGGCCGCAGGGCACCGTCCTCCACGGCCACCGTCGGGGGAGCCGTGGATGCCCGGCTCAAGGCCTACGGGATTCACAGATCTCCCCGAGCCAGCCTGTAGCCCTCGATACGCTGGTTGAGGTGCTCCCAGCCGCTGTGCATGGTCTTCGGGCCCGGAGGCTTGTAGTAGCAGTGCCAGCCGCCGAGGCGGGCGGCGATCCAGGACAGCCATGCGAGGCTGCGGCGCGGGTGGGGGTTCTTCTGCCGCTCGGTCTTGCCTTCGAGGCTCTTGCCGATGGCTTCGGCCGCGTCGAGCCGGTCTTCGTCGTCGAGGACGTCGGTCGCCGGGCGCGACCCGCCGGAGCGGGCGTCGACCAGCTGGATCGTCCGCACGGCCGCGACGAGCGCCGCCATGGACAGGTTGAAGAGCCGGTGGCGGTCGCGGACCTGTGTGCGGTTGAGCCCGAGGCCGTCGGATTTCATCGCCCGGAAGACCTGTTCGATGCGCCAGCGGCGGCGGTAATGGTCGACCACCCGCCAGGCGTCCTCGACCGTCGCGACCGCCAGCGTCGTCAGCAGCCGCCACCGCACCGGCGAGCGCCCGGGCGCGGCGTTCACCTCGCGGACGTCGACGAGCGTGAGGCCGATCGGCTCCGATGCCGCCTTCACGTTGCCGCTGCCCGGCGGCCGCAGGGCGACGGTGCCGAAGCGGATCTCGACCTCCATGTGGCGGGGCGTCCGCCGCTGCTTCTTGGACATGCCGGTGGGCCGCGGCGGCGTCGCGGTGATGTCCCGACGATCGGCGGGACGCCAGGCGTCGGCCGCGGCGAACAGCTTGCCGCCGACGATCGACCGGTCGTGCATGGCGCGGACGAGGAGATCGACCGTCGGGGGCCGGCTCGCGAAGTTGGCGTAGAAGTCGCCCTCGCGGTCGGCGACGACGATGACCTGCGCCGCCTCCGCCAGGGTCTCGGCGGCCCGGGCGGCGCCCTCGATCCAGCGACGGGTTTCCTTCTGCTCGACCGGTCGTTGGTTGCGCCGCGACCGATCCGGCGCGTCGGCACCGGTTCCACGCGTCCAGATCTCGGCGTGCGCCACCCCGAGCAGATGGTCGGTTTCGGCGTCGACCGCGATGGTCGGATGGATGAAGAAGCCCGGCGCCTTGTCGTTGGCCTGGCCGAGCCCGGCGTACTCCGCCTCCTGGCCCCGGAAGGTGATCGTCGTCGTGTCCTGAATGGCCAGAATGGTCCGCCCGGCCACTGCCCGACCCACCCGCCGGGCCGCCGTGGCGGCCATCTCCTCGACCGTCACCGCCGCATTGCCCAGCCAGCGCCCGATCCGCACCTCCGCCGCCCGGCCGGTCGCCGCCTTGCGAACCACGGCGCTGCCGCTGCGAACCATTCCCTCTACCAGCTCGGAGCCGGTCGCGCCGTTGCGCCGGTCGCCGAAATAGCCGAGCCTGATCTCGCTCATGGGATGCCTCCGTCGCTTGCCTCGGAAGCTCCCCACCGAATCACAACCGGCCCGTGCCCTTCAAGGGGCGAGTTCTGTGCATACCGTAGGCTCAAGGCCGGGCATGACAAGTGGTTGCAAAAACGCCGAAAATTGTCATGGCCGGACTCGACCCGGCCATCCACGGCGTCACCGGCGGCTGCCGCAGGACACCGCCCTCCACGGCCGCCGTCCGGGGAGCCGTGGATGCCCGGCTCGGTGGCCGGGCATGACAAGGGGTTGAGTTCACTGGGAAATTGTCATGGCCGGGCACGACAACGCAGGAACAGGGGCGGGCGGCGAGGCGTCCGCCCCCTGTCCCTCAGCGGTCGCCGCGGAGGCGTTCGATGTGGGCGCCGCAGGCGGAGAGTTTCTGCTCCAGGCGCTCGTAGCCGCGGTCGAGGTGGTAGATGCGGTTGACGATGGTCTCGCCTTCCGCCGCCAGGCCCGCCAGCACCATGGAGACCGAGGCGCGCAGGTCCGTCGCCATGACCGGTGCACCCGACAGCCGCGGCATGCCGCGCACGATGGCCGAGGCGCCGTGCACCGTGATGCGGGCGCCCATGCGCAGCAGCTCCGGCACGTGCATGAAGCGGTTCTCGAAGATGGTCTCGGTCAGCATGGAGGCGCCGTTGGCCGTCGCCATCAGGGCCATGAACTGGGCCTGCATGTCGGTCGGGAAGCCCGGATAGGGCTCGGTCATGACGTCGACGCCGCGGATGTCGGCGCCGTCGGCACGGACGCGCAGGCCCTTGGCGGTTTCCTCGATTTCGACGCCGGCTTCCTGCAGGGTCTTGGTGACCGAGGTCATGATGTCGGTGCGCACGCCGGTCAGTTCCACGTCGCCGCGGGTGATGGCGGCGGCGACCATGTAGGTGCCGGTCTCGATGCGGTCGGGGATGACACTGTACTCGGCGCCGTGCAGGCGCTCGACGCCGCGCACGCGCAGGGTGGAGGTGCCGATGCCCTCGATGCGCCCGCCCATGGCATTGAGGCAGTGGGCGAGGTCGCAGACCTCGGGCTCCTGGGCGGCGTTGGCGATGACGGTGTCGCCGTCGGCCAGCACGGCGGCCATGAGGGCGTTCTCGGTGCCGCCCACGGTGACCTGCGGGAAGACGATCTGACCACCCTTCAGGCGCCCGGCGACGCGCGCCGTGATGTAGCCTTCCGACAGCTCGATGGTGGCGCCGAGCGCCTCCAGGGCCTTCAGGTGCAGGTCCACCGGCCGGGTGCCGATGGCGCAGCCGCCGGGCAGCGACACGCGCGCCTCGCCGTGGCGGGCGAGCAGCGGGCCGAGCACCAGGACGCTGGCGCGCATCTTGCGCACCAGGTCGTAGGGCGCGGTGGAGGATGTGATCTCGCGGCAGCGCATGGCGAGCACGCGACCCGTGGCGCCGCCGTTCTCGGCGTGGCCGTTCATCTCCATCTCGACGCCGTGCTGCGCCAGCAGGTTGGCCATGGTGGTGATGTCGGCGAGGTGCGGCAGGTTCGACAGCGTCAGCGTCTCGTCGGTCAGCAGGGCCGCCGGCATGAGCGTGAGCGCGGCGTTCTTGGCGCCGCCGATGGGAATGGTGCCACGCAGCGGCACGCCGCCGACGATGCGGATACGATCCATGGGAAGCTGACTTTCCGAAACGCGATGCGAGGAGGACGACGGGGTGAAGGTCGAGGTGAAGACGGCAGGCTGCGCCACCACCGTGGCGGCAGCAGGGCGGAGATGGGTCACAGGCGGGGCAGCGTCACGCCGCGCTGGCCCTGGTACTTGCCGGCCCGGTCGCGGTAGGAGACGTCGCACTCCGGCTCGCCGCGCAGGAAGATGAACTGGCAGGCACCCTCGTTGGCGTAGATGCGCGCCGGCAGCGGCGTGGTGTTGGAGAATTCCAGCGTCACGTGCCCTTCCCACTCGGGCTCGAGCGGGGTGACGTTGACGATGATGCCGCAACGGGCATAGGTGCTCTTGCCCAGGCAGATCACCAGCGTGTCGCGCGGGATGCGGAAGTATTCCACAGTGCGCGCCAGGGCGAAGGAATTGGGCGGGATGACGCAGACGTCGGTGTCCCGCTCGACGAAGCTCTGGTCGCTGAAGTGCTTGGGATCCACCACCGCGGAATCGACGTTGGTGAAGATCTTGAACTCGCTGGCGACGCGCGCGTCGTAGCCGTAGGACGACAGGCCGTAGGAAATGACCCCCTGGCGCTCCAGGCGGTCGGTGAAGGGTTCGATCATGCCCTTCGTCTGGGCCATTTCCCGAATCCAGCTGTCGGGCATCACGGGCATGGGACGCTTCCTTCCGTCTGCTTATTCGTCGCCGCCGGACGGCTCGGAGCCTTCGGGCGCCTTGGCGGCTTCCTCGCGCGCCCGCAGCTGGTCCTTGCGCTTCAGCAGGTTGGCCCGCAGGGCCTGGGCGCGGCGCTCCAGGCGGTCTTCGACACGATCCTGCCCCTTGCCGGAAAGGCGGGGCGGTGTCCTGTCACGCATCGACTTGGTCGGCATGGCGGATCTCTGATGCTGCTTCTGGCGGATGGTAAAGTGGCGCATCCTCCCTTCTGCCGCCGATTCCGTCAAGTGCGCGATGCGGCATCCGGGGCGACGGGGCGCCCGATGCGGAATTCTGAAAAAAGAAGCTTGCATGGCCGGAATCCCGTCGCTATAAAGCGCGCCTCGGCACGACGGAGGCCACGGCGACACGCCGGACGCCACCACCGCCGCCGGGACGGATACGGCACGCTGCTGTAGCTCAGGGGTAGAGCACTCCCTTGGTAAGGGAGAGGTCGTGGGTTCGATTCCCCCCAGCAGCACCATCCTTCGAAAAAGCCCCGCGGCACCCGCCGGCGGGGCTTTTTCGCATTGATCGCTTCGTCAAAGGCCTGTCGCGCCTCGCCCCCCGCAGCTCCCCGGCAGCAGGCGTGGAGGACGGCACCCACGCCCACCGCCAGTGAAGCCGTGGAGCGCGGTGCCCTCCGCCATCCGCAGGAGCCACCGCGGATGGCCGGTTCAAGTCCGGCCGCGATCCTTTCTGCACGCCCCGGCGGCGCCCGTCCGGCGCAGGTAGACACAAGGGTGGTAGGGGCGAAGCGCGCCCCCCCGTCGCGCGTTGGCGGGACAGGATCCACCGATCCCCGCCAGCCACGCACGGAGGGAACCCCCATGGCCACCACCATCGGCAAGGAAGCGCGCCTCACGGACCTGGTCGAGAGCCTGCTCCACCTGGAGCACGACGCCATCGCCGCTTATGAAGAAGCCGTCGCCCGCATCGACGACGGCGGCTTCAAGTCCAGCCTGCAGGGCTTCCAGCGCGACCACCAGCGCCACGTCACCGAACTGTCGAGCCTCCTGCGCGACCTCGGCGGCACGCCGCCGTCGGGTGGCGGCTTCAAGCAGATGCTCACGACGGGCAAGGTGAAGCTGGCCGACTTCCTCGGCGACAAGGCCATCCTGCAGGCCATGAAGACCAACGAGGACGACACCAACACCGCCTACGAGCGGGCCTCCGCCCACGGCGAGGCGACGCCGGCCGCGCGCACCCTGTTCGAGGGCGCCCTGGCCGACGAGCGGCGCCACCGCGCGTGGATCGAGGAGACGGTGGCCCGCCTCTAGAAGGCGGCGCCTGCGTCAGCCGGCGATCTCTTCGCCGAGGTCGAGCACGGCGGCGCGGCGGGCCTGCAGGGCATCCGCCTCCGCCGCCGGCACGACCCGGCACTGCCACACCACCAGCGGCCGCTCCTGCCCGTCGAGGCGCAGGGCGTGCCACGTGCCGTCGGTCCACACCCGGCCGCGGCCGCCGCGCAGCGGACACAGGATCCGCAACCCGCTGGTCCCGCCCGTCAGCAGACCGCGCGCCAGCGCCGCCTGGGCGGCCTCGGTCAGTTCGTCGGAGAACCGGCGGCGCAGGTCGGTGCCGATGGCCTCGCCGGGGCTCGACCCCAGAAGATCCGAAAACGACTGCGACAGCGCATGCACGCGCCAGCCGGCATCGAACAGGGCCATGGCGGCGGGGCTGTGGCTGACCAGAAGGCGGAGGGACGCCTCCCCCCGATCGGACGCGCCCTGCAGCAGGGCGTAGAGGCGGCGGCGGGTCTCGGCGTCGGGGCGGGTGGTGCCGCGCTCCCAGCGCGACACCGTGGACTGGTTGAGACCGAGGCGGACGGCCAGTTCCTTCTGCGTCGCCCCCAAGGTGATCCTCAGGTGGCGCACGAGATCCTTGTCCACCGCTGCGCTCCGCTGTTGTCCGCGAGTACGAGGACGGCAAAAGGCCGCCGAGGAGACTAATACTAAAGTTCTCGCCAAGATCAGGACTTGCAGATGAGGCTATCTGCATCCTTAGTCTTGGTCAATCTGTTCATAATCCTGCAAAAACCCATGCTCGCTCCACGAGACCAGCGCCGGAAACTCGCCGCCGATGACCATCCGCTCCTTCGATCCCGAGACGGGGAGCCCCCCGTCATGACCACGCCCCAGCCCCCCAATGAAGAGGCGCCGCTGCTGGTCGCCCTCGGCACCCAGTCGGAACTCGCCGACTACATCGCCGAAACCGCCGCCGACAGCGGCTTCGACGCGCTCAGCGTCGCGGCGGGCGACGACATCCGGCTGCGGTTGGCGGCGGCGGCGGCCGACGTGCTGGTGCTCGACACCGCCACCGCCCGGCGCGAGCTGGCCGCCGTACCGCCGCCCGACGCCGACGACGCGCCGCGGGTGGTGCTGGTGGTCTCGGCCGACGCCGCCGAGGCGGCGCTGGCGCGGGAGATCATCGCCACGCGCGGCATGACGGTGGTGGCCACCCTGCAGGCACCGCTCGCCGAGGATGCCCTGGCCCGGGCGCTGGCGGCGGCGCGGGCGGAGCTGCCGCGGCCCTGAGCCGGCCGGCGGCGGAAAACCCGAGCGCCACCCCTGGATTTCCCCCGGTCCCTGCGCCAATATCCTGGGGAGACAAGGGAAGGACGCGCCATGGCCCACCGCACCGCCCCACCCGGCGGTCACGCTCACGCCGCCGCCCCGGACGCCGAGAGCGATCCGGCCGCACCTCCGGCCTCGCCGGTGGTGCGGGTGCTGCTGCTCGGCCTCGGCTGGGTCTGCGTCGGGCTGGGCGCCGTCGGCGCCTTCCTGCCGGTGCTGCCGACCACGCCCTTCCTGCTGGTCGCCGCCTGGGCCTTCGCCCGCTCCTCCCGGCGCCTGCGCGCCTGGCTCTACGGTCATCCCCGCTTCGGCACCGCCCTGCGCGCCTGGCACGAGCACGGCGCCATCCCGCGCCGCGCCAAGGTGCTGTCGCTGGTCGGCATGAGCCTGAGCTTCGCCTGGGTGCTGCTGCAGGCGGAAAAGGCCTGGCTGCCGGTGGTGGTGGGGCTGACGCTGCTGGCCGTCGCCGCCTTCGTGCTCACCCGGCCGGAGCCACCGCGCACCGCCGCCAACCCCGCCGAATAGGACCTTCCATGTCCCGCACCACCACCCAGATGACCGAGGCGCTGGAACAGTACATGCGCGCCGTCGGCGTCCGCGAGCCGAGCCTGCTGCGTGCCCTGCGCGAGGAAACCGCCGGCATGCCCGGCGCCGGCATGCAGACGAGCCCCGAACAGGGCGCCCTGCTCTCCCTCCTGGTGCAACTCACCGGCGCCCGTCGCATCCTGGAGATCGGTACCTTCACCGGCTATTCGTCGCTGTGGATGGCGCTCGCCCAGGGCGACGACGGCCACGTCACCTGCTGCGACGTCAGCGACGAGTACACCGCCGTCGCCCGTCGCTACTGGGCGCAGGCCGGCGTCGCGAGCCGCATCGACCTGCGGATCGCGCCGGCGCTGGAAACGCTGGAGGCGCTGCGGGCCGAGGGCGCGGCGCCCTTCGACATGGCCTTCATCGACGCCGACAAGGAAAGCTACGCCGCCTATTGGGACGCCGCCCTCGGCCTGCTGCGTCCGGGCGGACTGATCGCCGTCGACAACGTGCTGTGGCACGGCGCCGTGGTCGACCCGGCCGAGACCGGCGCCAGCACCGTCGCCCTGCGCGCCTTCAACGAGGCGGTGGCGCGCGACGAGCGGGTCGACGTGGTGCTGGTGCCCATCGGCGACGGCCTGACGCTCGCGCGCAAGCGGTGAGCGGCGGCGGCGCCACCCTCGTCCTGCAATCGCATGCGCCGGCGGCCCTCGGGCCGTGGCAGCGTGCCTGCCTCGACAGCGTCGCGGCCTGGGCCGCCGACCGTGGGCATGCGTACCGCTTCCTCGACGACGCCCTGTTCGACGGCATTCCCGGCTGGTACATGGCCAAGTGCCGCGACCACGGACGCATGGCGACGGCCGCCGACCTCGGCCGCCTGCTGCGGCTGCGCGAGGCTTTGGAGGCCGGGGCGGAGCGCGTGGTGTGGCTCGACGCCGACGTGCTGGTGATCGACCCCTCTCGCCTCGCCCTGCCCGAGGCGGTCGACCACGCCTTCGGGGTGGAGGTCTGGGTGCAGCCCGGCGCCGACGGCCGGCCGAAGGCGCGGCGCAACGTCCACAACGCCGTCTGCCTGTTCCGCCCCGGCAATCCGGTGCTCGACTTCCTCATCCACGGCTGCCTGCGTCTGGTCGAGGCGCTTAAGCCGGAGAATGGCTTTCCGCCGCAGTTGTGCGGGCCGCGGCTGCTCAACGCCCTGCACCCGCTGGTCCGCTTTCCGCTCATCGAGACCGTCGGCATGGTGAGCCCGCTGCTCGGCGCCGACCTGATCGGGCGCGGCGACGGGCGGGCGCTGGCCTGCTGGCGCCGTGCCGCCGCCGACCTGCCGCCGCCGGCCGCCCTCAACCTCTGCGCTTCGCTGCACGGCCGCACCGTCGACGGAGTGCTGTGCGACGCCGCGTACTACGACGGCATAAGGGAGGCCGCCGCCCGCCTCACCGGATGAACCGCCCCCGTCGACCGCCGACACTCTTGCAGTGCCCCTCGCGCCTTCCCAACATCGTTGGTCGGGAGGAGGAACGACGAGGGAAGCGGACCAGGGCGGAAGAAGGAGCGGCCATGCTTCTGGCGAAAGTCTTACGGCGTCTCGTGACATACGGTGATCTGGTGGTGATCGACGCCGACGGCGAAAGTCACCGCTTCGGTGGCAGGCCCATCACCGACGTCTCTCCCGCCGACCTGCCGGCGCCGGTGCGCCTGCGGCTGAAGGACAGACGGCTCCACTGGCGCCTCGTGGTCAACCCCGGGTTGGCCTTCGGGGAGGGCTACATGGACGGCGGCATCGAGATCGAGCAGGGCTCCTTGCGCGACGTGCTCGGGCTGTTCATGTACAACATGCACCGCGGCAACGGCCATTGGACCATCCGCCTGCAGGAGCGCCTGAACGGCTGGCTGCGCTGGCTGCACCAGCACAACCCGGTGGACGTGGCGCGCAAGAACGTGGCCCATCACTACGACCTGTCGGGCGAGCTTTACGACCTGTTCCTCGACCGCGACCGCCAGTATTCCTGCGCCTACTTCCCGACCGGCATGGAGAGCCTCGACGTCGCCCAGGAGGCCAAGAAACGCCACATCGCCGCCAAGCTGCTGCTGCAGCCGGGCCTGCGGGTGCTCGACATCGGCTGCGGCTGGGGCGGCATGGCGCTCTATCTGGCGCGCGAGTTCGGCGCCCACGTCACCGGCGTCACCCTGTCGCGCGAGCAACTGGCAGTCGCGCGCCGGCGGGCGGCGGAGGAAAAGCTGGAGCACCGCGTCACCTTCCAATTGCTCGACTACCGGCTGGTGGACGACCAGTTCGACCGCATCGTCTCGGTCGGCATGTTCGAGCACGTCGGCGCCCGCCATTACCGCGAGTTCTTCGGCAAGGTGCGCGACCTGCTGAAGCCCGACGGCATCGCCCTGCTGCACACCATCGGCCGCCCCGAACCGCCGGGCGGCACCAACGCCTGGATCCGCAAGTACATCTTCCCCGGCGGCTATTCCCCCGCCCTGTCGGAGCTGATGGCGGCGGTGGAGCACGAGCGCCTCATCCCCTGCGACGTCGAGATGCTGCGCCTGCACTACGCCAAGACGCTGCGCCACTGGCACGACCGCTTCCAGGCCAACCGCGACGAGGCGAAGGCCCTCTACGACGAGCGGTTCTGCCGCATGTGGGAGTTCTATCTGGTGGCCTCGGAGATGGCCTTCCGCCACGAGAGCCACATGATCTTCCAGGTCCAACTGGCCCGCCATCAGGAGGCGGTGCCGCTGGTGCGCGACTACGTCACCGCTTTCGAGGCGACGCAGCCCCTGCGTCTGGCCGCCGCCGAGGATCGCGCCGCCGCCCCGGCCCGGCGGACGGCCGCACGACCCAAGACGGCGGCCGGCCGCGGCAACGGCAGCCGCAAGCCGCAGCCGGCGACCGCCGAGGCCCCGGCGCGGAGCCGGGAGCCGGTGGCGCACTGAGGGCGGCGCCGCGACCGTCGGCGAACCGCAGGAAGGGAGGAAGGATGGGCGGCATGACCCGGCACGGCCCGACACGCCGCACCCTGCGGCTGGCCTTCCTCGCGCTGGCGGCCGTGGTTCTGGCCGCCGTCGGCGGGGCGGTGTGGCTGGTGGCCGACGCCGGCCTGCTGCGCGATGCCGCCGGGGCGCCCGCCGTGCCGGCGCTGGTGGTGCTCGCCCTCGCCTTCGCGGCGCTGACCGGGCTGTGGGCCTGCTGGGGCGTGCTCGCCAGCCACTTCGCCGACCTGGAACGGCTGCGCGCCGGGGTCCTGGTCGCCTCGGTCAGCCGCGACGGCCGCCTGCCGCCGCCGCGCGACCGCGCCGCCGGCCCCGACGAGGTCGCCCGCCTGCGCGAGGCGGTGGAAACCCTGGTGCTACGCCGCCTGTTCCCCTCCGCCGGCCCCGACGAGCGGCTCACCGCCGTGCTGGCGACCCTGGACGAAGCCATCCTGGTGGTCACCGAGCAGGGCCAGGTGAGCCTGGTCAACGCCGCCGCCCGCGCCTTGCTGGGGGACGAGCCGGTGCGCGTCGGCTCCTCGGTCTTCGCGGCGCTGGAGCGCGACGACCTGCTCGACGCCATGGCCCATGCCCATGCCGAGCCCGGCGGCGCCGTCGACGCCACCCTGCCCGGCGTCGACGGCCGGCGCTGGCCGGCGCGCATCTGCGAGCTGACCGGCCACGGCGGCTATGTCGTGCGCCTCACCGCCACGCCGGTGGGCGGGCCGCGCCTGCGGGTGGTGGCGGAAGACGGCGCGGTGCATCACGACCTTTCGCTGCACGACGCGCTGCCCGAGGCCGCCGCCGACGACGCGACGCCGCTGTTCGACCTGCCCGCACTGGTGTTCGACTGCGAGTCGACGGGCCTCGACGTGCGCGCCGACCGCATCGTCTCCATGGGCGGCGTGCGGGTGCATGGGACGCGCATCTTCCACATCGCCAACATCGACCGGCTGGTGAACCCCGGCGTGCCGATCCCGCCTCGGTCGTCGGCCATCCACGGCATCACCGACGAGCTGGCGCGCGACGCCCCGCCCTTCCCCGAGGTGTGGCCGGCGCTGGAGCCGCTGCTGCGCGGGGCGGTGCTGGTCGGCCACAACATCGGCTTCGACCTGGCGCTGCTGCGCCGCGAGTGCAGCCTCGCCGGCCTCACGCCGCCCGCCCCGCCGACCCTCGACACCCTGCTGCTCGCCGGCCTTTTGTTCCCCGACATGACCGACCTGAGCCTGGAGGCTTTGGCCGAACGGCTCGGCGTCGACATCCACGGGCGGCACACCGCCCTCGGCGACGCGCTGGTGACGGCGGAGCTTTACGTGCGGCTGCTGCCCCTGCTCGACTCGGCGGGGATCGCGACGCTGGCCGAGGCGCGCGCCTTCACCGGCCGGGCGACGGCCCTGCGGGCGCGCCAGCGGGCCATGGGATGGTGAGCGGGCGGGCGCCCTCAGCCGACGGGCAGGCCGACGCCCAGCAGTTCCTGCCAGTCGATCCAGCTGATGAGCCACAGGTCGATGAGCGTATGCGCCGCCACCGCCGGCCACAGCGAGCCGGTGCGGTAGACGCAGACCATGAAGAGGACGCCCGAGACCGTCGTCATGGCGACGTGGCCGAGACCGCCGGACCAATGCCACAGCCCGAACAGCAGCGAAGCGGCCAGCGTCACCAGCACCGGGTGCCAGCCGCGGTCCTCCAACGTGCGCTTGACCAGGCCGCGGGCCACGATCTCCTCGCTCAACGCGACCAGGGGGATGCCGATGGCGGTATCGAGCAGCAGCCACAGGTGGTCGTCGGCGATGGGCGCCCAGCCCCACGGCTGGCCGGGGATGTACCAGCGCAGCGGGAAGGCGAGCACGATGGCGAGGGTCAGCCCGACGGTCCAGCCGATGCCCTGCAGGCTGCGGTAGGGGCGCCCGGCCAGCGGCCGCAGCGCCCGTCGCCCCGCCGGCACCACCAGGGCGGCGACCACGACGGTGGCGCGCAGGACCATCTCGACGGCGACGTAGGTGCCGTACTCCACCTGAAAGATCAGGTAGAGGTCGTTGACGAGGAACGGCACGACGCACAGCGTCGTCAGGACGGGCAGCGAAAGGCGCATGGACGGCCGCCGATGGAAGGTGCGCCCGCTTTAGCACAGGCCCCCGGCCGGCGGAACGGCCCCGCCGCGGCGTGTTGCACTTTCGTCACGGAGTGTTGCAGTGCCGCCGCGCCTCGGGCGTACCGCCGCCGCTGAAGGGGGAGGAAAGAAGAAGGGCGCCGATTGCTCAGCGCCCCTCGCCATCCGCGTCGTGGTCCCGTTCCGGGTGGGGTTCGGGGCCGGAGTCCACGTCGATGGGCACCCCGGGCTGCTGCTTGCCCGTGCGGATCGCCAGCGCCGACTTCACGTGCGCCACGTTGGGCGCCGCCGTCAGCCGCGTGGTGAGGAACCGCTGGTAATCGTCCCAGTCGTGCGCGACGACCTTCAGAAGAAAGTCGGTCTCGCCCGCCAGCATGTGACATTCGCGCACTTCCGGCCACTGGTTGACCAGTCCTTCGAAGGCGCGCAGGTCGGCCTCCGCCTGGCTGTTCAGGCCGACGTGGGCGAACACCGTCACATGGTAGCCGAGCGCCGCCGGGTCGATGTCGGCGTGATAGCCCCGGATGTAGCCGGCTTCCTCCAGCGCCCGCACGCGCCGCAGGCAGGGCGGCGCCGAGATGCCCGCCCGGCGTGCCAGCTCGACGTTCGTCATGCGACCGTCGGCCTGCAGATCGCTCAGGATGCGCCGATCGATGCGATCAAGCTTCACCCGCTGCATGTCGTAAATTATCCTCCCGGGTAGCGCGTCGGAATCTTGTATCGCACCGACGCAATGATGTTTCAAGGTAATGGCCTCGCGCGGCAATGACAATAAGGCTTTCCGCCCAAAGCCCACAATTATGCTAGGATGCGCCACCTTTCCTGGGTAACGTTCGGCGTGCGCCAGGGTGGCACGGCACCCACCGCCTTCGCCTTCGGCGCGCCGATCGCATGCGCGGGCTTGAGCCGGAGCGCCCGTGCCGCCATGTTGGGGCCACCGTCGCGCCCCGCCCGCCGGACCGTCGGCGGTGCCGGCCGGACCGAAGGTCGCCCCACCCCCTCCGCAAGGAGAAGTCAGGGTGGAATGCCCTACATTTTACTTATTCCGACTTGCAAAAGGGCGTCCGCGACGGCTAGATAGGGGCCGCAGATTTGTCCCATAGGCCCAAGCCATTTCAAGGGGAGCACACATTATGACCGAGACCGTCTCCATCACCTCGCTCGTCGGCAAGCAGGCCCCGGACTTCACCGCCCAGGCCGTGATGCCCGACAACAGCATCAACGCCAGCTTCAACCTGAAGGAATACCTCGGCGGTTCGTACGGCTGGGTGTTCTTCTACCCGCTCGACTTCACCTTCGTGTGCCCGTCCGAGATCATCGCCCACGACCACCGCCTGGCCCAGTTCCAGGAGCGCAACTGCAAGGTCGTGTCGGTGTCCATCGACAGCCAGTTCACCCACCTCGCGTGGAAGAAGACCCCGCAGGACGAGGGTGGCCTCGGCAACGTGCAGTTCCCGATGGTCGCCGACGTGACCAAGGACATCGCCAAGAACTTCGGCGTGCTGCTGCCGGCCGGCGTCGCGCTGCGCGGTTCGTTCCTGATCGACAAGAACTTCAACGTCCGCCACGCCACCATCAACGACCTGCCGCTCGGCCGTAACGTCGACGAAGGCCTGCGCCTGATCGACGCCCTGCAGTTCCACGAAGAGCACGGCGAGGTCTGCCCCGCCGGCTGGACCAAGGGCAAGAAGGGCATGAAGGCCACCCCCGACGGCGTCGCCGCCTTCCTGAAGGAAAGCGCCGGCGAACTCTGAGGCGGCGTTCTTCCGCTCGTGAGCCAGGGGCGCCCGGTCATGCCGGGCGCCCCTTCGCTTTGCCGGACTGCTCCATCGCCCTTGCCGCCGGCCAGCGCGCCGCACATTTGTTGCGTGGCCGGGAACGCCTCACTATCCTCCCCCGACCCATCGTCCCGGACCCGGCCGGGCATCCGTTTTCCGCATCGAGAAGGCCCCGTTCGACATGGCTGAGCATCACACGAAGGTTCTCATCCTGGGCTCCGGCCCGGCCGGCTGCACCGCCGCCATCTACGCCGCCCGCGCCAACCTGGCGCCGATCCTCGTGTCCGGCATCCAGCCGGGCGGCCAGCTGACCATCACCACCGACGTCGAGAACTATCCCGGCTTCGCCGACCCCATCCAGGGGCCATGGCTGATGGAGCAGATGCAGGCCCAGGCGCAGAACGTCGGCACCAACTGGGTGCACGACACCATCGTGTCCGTCGACCTGTCGAGCCGCCCCTTCAAGGCCGTCGGCGACTCGGGCGACGTCTACATCGGCGAGACGGTCGTCATCTCCACCGGCGCCTCGGCGCGCTGGCTGGGCCTGGAGAGCGAGGCCCGCTTCCAGGGCTTCGGCGTCTCGGCCTGCGCCACCTGCGACGGGTTTTTCTTCCGCAACAAGGTGGTCGCGGTCATCGGCGGCGGCAACACGGCGGTCGAGGAAGCCATCTTCCTGACCAACCACGCCAGCAAGGTCTACCTCATCCACCGCCGCGAGGAACTGCGGGCCGAACGCATCATGCAGGACCGCCTGTTCGCCAACCCCAAGATCGAGCCCATCTGGAACACGGTGGTGGCCGACGTGCTGGGCGGCGGCGAGCCGCTGGGCGTCACCGGCGTGCTGCTGGAGGACGTGAAGACCAAGGAAACGCGCGAGCTGCCGCTCGACGGCGTGTTCGTCGCCATCGGCCACACGCCCAACACCAGCCTGTTCCAGGGCCAGTTGGACATGGACGAGAACGGCTACCTCATCACCAAGCCGGACTCGACGGCCACCAACATCCCCGGCGTCTATGCCGCCGGCGACGTGCAGGACCACGTCTACCGCCAGGCCGTCACCGCCGCCGGCACCGGCTGCATGGCCGCCATCGAGGCCGACCGCTTCCTCGCCCTCAACGGCCAGGCCTGAACCACGGGAGCCGGCTTACTCCAGGCCGGCTCGTCCGTGCACCCAACGGCGCGACCGCGCCGCGCGGCCCCTGCCGCGAGAGCCCAGCGGCCGCAGGCCGCGCCCGGCGCCTGAGGGCAAGCACAAGCCGCAGTTATGCGAGCGATGCATGGCTGACATCGCCCGCGTGCTCCGGTAGAACATCAGACGTGTGAAACAATCTGCCCCCGGGGGGACCATGGCGGCCCGTGCGAACACCATGATGGACTGGGACAAGCTGCGGATCTTCCATTCCGTGGCCGAGGCCGGGTCGTTCACCCATGCCGGCGAGTCGCTGAACCTCAGCCAGTCGGCCGTCAGCCGCCAGATCTCGGCGCTGGAGGAGAGCCTCAACGTCTCGCTCTTCCACCGCCATGCGCGCGGGCTGATCCTCACCGAGCAGGGCGAACTGCTCTACAACACGGTGCACGAAGTCTTCGCCAAGCTGTCCATGGCCGAAGCGCGCCTGACCGAAAGCCGCGAGCGCCCCGAAGGGCCGCTCAAGGTGACCACCACGGTCGCCTTCGGCTCTGTGTGGCTGACGCCGCGCATCAAGGAGTTCATGGACACCTACCCCCACATCGAGATGAGCCTGCTGCTCGACGACGGCGAGGTGGACCTGGCCATGCGCGAGGCGGACGTCGCCATCCGCTTCCACCCGCCGCGCCAGCCGGATCTGGTGCAGCGCCACCTCATGGGCCTGCACTACCGCATCTACGCGAGCCCCGAGTACCTGAAGAAGTTCGGCATCCCGAAGACCCCCGACGACCTGGACAGCCACCGCCTCATCGTCTACGGCGAGGACGCCAAGGCGCCGGTCGACAACATGAACTGGCTGCTGACCGCCGGCGGTGTCCCCAAGAAGCGCCGCCAGCCTGTGCTGCGGGTGAACAACATCTACGGCATCTTCCGCGCCGTGCAGTCGGGCCTCGGCATCGCCGCCCTGCCGGAGTACTTCTCCACCGAAGCGACCAACCTGGTACAGGTGCTGCCGGAGCTGCGCGGCCCCGGCTTCGACTGCTTCTTCGTCTACCCGGAGGAACTGCGCCACTCCAAGCGCGTCGCCGTGTTCCGCGACTTCCTGCTGCGCAAGCTGGGCGAGAAGGCGTAAGGCGGCGCGGCTGGTCGGCCGCCGGCGCCGGCTAACCCCTTGAACGCCCTTGGACAGTGTCGTGGCCGGACTTGTTCCGGCCATCCACGGCGTCTCCGGCGGCTGTCGACGGCACCATCCTCCACGGCCACCGTCAGGGGAGCCGTGGAGGCCCGGCTCGGAAGCCTGGCGTGACGAGGAGGGGATGTCGCCCCCGCCCCTCAGTGCTTCAGCACGCGCGACAGGAAGGCCTGGGTGCGTTCGCTCTGCGGGCGGTCGAAGACCTCTTCCGGCGGGCCTTCCTCGACGATCTGGCCCTCGTGGATGTAGATCACCCGGTCGGCGACCTCGCGGGCGAAGCCCATTTCGTGGGTGACGATCATCATGGTCATGCCCTCCCCCGCCAACTCGCGCATGACGTCCAGCACCTCGCCGATCATTTCCGGGTCGAGCGCGCTGGTCGGTTCGTCGAACAGCATGAGGCGCGGCTCCATGGCGAGCGCGCGGGCGATGGCGACGCGCTGCTGCTGGCCGCCCGACAGCTGGGTGGGGTACTTCTCCGCCTGGTTGCCGATACCGACGCGGTCGAGCAGGCGGCGGGCCGTCTCTTCCGCCTCGCGCCGGTCGGTGCCGCGCACCTTCATGGGCGCCAGGGTCACGTTCTGCAGCACGGTCCGGTGCGGGAACAGGTTGAACTGCTGGAACACCATGCCGACCTCGCGCCGGATGGCCTGCAGGTCGCGGCTGCCCTGGTCGCCGGGTTTCAGCGGGTGGCCGTCCACCTCGATGGCGCCCTGCTGGAACGGCTCCAGGCCGTTGACGCAGCGGATGAGCGTCGACTTGCCCGAGCCGCTGGCGCCGATGATGACCACCACCTCGCCCGGCACCACGTCGAGCTCGATGTCGCGCAGCACGTGCAGGCGGCCGAAATACTTGTTCACCTTCTGCATGCGGACGATGGGCTGTTCCGCCATGTCTCTTCCTCCTCCTCGTCCGTCTCTCAGCGGCCGCCGACCACGCCGGTGCGCTCCGCCCAGCGCAGCAGCGCCGACAGGGTGAGCGTGATGGCGAGGTAGAGCAGCGCCACCATCAGGTAGACCTCCAGCGCCGTGAAGGTGGTGGCGATGTAGATCTGGCCCTGGCGCACCAGCTCGCCGACGCCGATCACCGAGAACAGCGACGTGTCCTTGATGCTGACGATGGCCTGGTTGCCGAGCGGCGGGATCATGCGCTTCAGCGCCTGCGGCCAGATGACGTAGCGGAATGTCTGCCCGCGGCTGAGGCCGAGGGACAGGCCGGCTTCGCGCTGGCCGCGGTCGATGCTCTGCACGCCGCCGCGCACGATTTCCGAAATATAGGCGCCCGAGTTCAGGGCGATGGCGGCGATGCCGGCGGTCAGCGCGTTGATGGGGCCGCCGAGCAGCTCCGGCAGGCCGTAGAAGATGAACAGCACCTGCACCAGCACCGGCGTGCCGCGGAACACCTCGATGTAGGCGATGGCCGGCCAGCGCAGCAGGCGCACCGGGTTGATGCTCAGAAGGCCGAAGACGATGCCGAGCAGGAAGCCGAACACGAGGCCGGCGAAGGAAATGAGCAGGGTGTAGGGGATGCCTTCCAGCAGGTAGGGGATCGAAGCGATCGCCGCCTGCCAGTCGAAGGTGAAGTCGCCACCCACCGGGGGAATCTCCTGGCTTGGAAACGGGAACACCGGAGCCCCCGCAGGGGCCCCGGTGCGACGGTCGGGTCAGGGGCGCGTCACTTCTGGGCCGGCGGCGCCTCGCCGAACCACTTCTCGTAGATCTTGGCGTAGGTGCCGTCCTCGCGCATGGAGGCGAGCGCCTCGTTGGCGTCGTCCACCCATTCGCTGCCCTCGTTGAAGGCGATGCCGTACTGCTGGCCTTCATAGAGCGGGCCGGCGGTCTTCACGCGGTCGCCGCCCTTGGTCTTGGCGAAGTAGCCGACGTTGGGCGCGTCGTAGAACACCGCGTCGACGCTGCCCGACATGAGCGCCATGTACATGTCGGCGCTGCCCGGATAGGGGGTGATGTCGGCGCCGTCGCCCAGTTCCTGCTTCAGGTAGTCGAAGCTGGTGGAACCGATCTTGGTGCCGATCTTCTTGCCCTGCAGGTCCGACAGCTCGTCGACGTCGCTGTTCTGCGGCACCAGGATGCGTAGGCCGCTGTCGTAGTACGGGTCGGAGAAGTCGACGATCTGCTCGCGTTCTTCCGTGATGGTGATGCCGGCGATGGCGACATTGGCATTGCCGGTCTGGATGGCCGGGATGATGCCGTTGAAGTCCATGGTGCGCAGGTTGTAGTCGAAGCCGCCGCGCTTGGCGATTTCGGCCAGGATGTCCATGTCGAAGCCGACCATCTCGCCGCTCTGCTGATCCAGCATCTCGAAGGGCACGAAGCTCGGGTCGGTCACCGCCTCGAGGGTGGCGGCCGCGGCGGAGCCCGCGGCGGCAGCGGTGGATGCGGCCACGGCGGCGGCGAGGCAGAAGCGGCGGAAGCGGGTCCTGGTCACGGCTGTCTCCTTCTCGTTTTTCTCAGGCATGCGGGCGCACTACCGGGCCGGAGCCGGCGGCACCCGCTGTTCAACGCCCGGTGCACGCGCTGCGTTTCGACAAAAGCGGGACGGCGGGCGGCGCGGCTTGCCTTCCGCCGACGCCGGCGCTATATGTCCCGCCCATGACCGCGACCCGCACCGCCGCCTTCCAGACCCGCTATTACGCGCCGTCCCCATAACGGCGGCGTCGACGGTCCTTTGCACGATACGAACCCCGCCGCAGGTCGGCGGCTCGTATCGGCGGTGAATGCACCGGGTCTCCGGCCTCCGGCCCTTTCCGGAGACCTTGCAGTCATGACATCCGATCTTCCCGCCTTCCGTTCCGACACCCTGCGGGTGCTGGCCGAGCGCGGCTTCCTGCACCAGGGCACCGACTGGCAGGGGCTCGACGCCCTGTTCGCCGGCGGCGCGCCGGTGACGGCCTACATCGGCTTCGACGCCACCGCCGACAGCCTGCACGTCGGCCACCTGCTGTCGATCATGACCCTGCGCTGGCTGCAGAAGACCGGCCACCGGCCGCTCGTGCTCATGGGCGGCGGCACCACCCGCATCGGCGACCCGAGCTTCCGCGACACCACCCGGCCGCTGCTCGACGACGCCCAGATCGCCGCCAACATCGCCGGCATCCGCCGGGTGTTCGAGCGCTTCCTGACCTTCGGCTCCGGCCCGACCGACGCGGTGATGGTGAACAACGCCGACTGGCTCGACCGCCTCGGCTACATCGCCTTCCTGCGCGACTTCGGGCGGCATTTCTCGGTCAACCGCATGCTGACCTTCGACTCGGTCCGCCAGCGCCTGGACCGCGAGCAACCGCTGACGTTCCTCGAATTCAACTACATGCTGCTGCAGGCCACCGACTTCGTGGAGCTGTCGCGCCGCTTCGGCTGCCGCCTGCAGATGGGCGGCTCCGACCAGTGGGGGAACATCGTCAACGGCGTGGAGCTGGGCCGGCGGGTGGACGACGTGCCGCTGTTCGGCGCCACCACGCCGCTGCTCACCACCGCCTCGGGCACCAAGATGGGCAAGACCGCCGGCGGCGCGGTGTGGCTCAACGCCGAGCGCCGCTCGCCCTTCGAGTTCTGGCAGTTCTGGCGCAATACGGAAGACGCCGACGTCGGCCGCTTCCTGCGCCTGTTCACCGAGCTGCCGCTGGCCGAGATCGACCGCCTCGCCGCCTTGCGCGGGGCGGAGCTGAACGAGGCCAAGAAGGTGCTGGCGACGGCGGTGACGACGCTGGTCCACGGCGCCGACGCGGCCGCCGAGGCGGCGGAAACCGCCCGCCGCGCCTTCGAGGACGGCGCCGCGGCCGACGGCCTGCCGACGGTGGAGGTGTCGGCGGCGGCCCTGGCGGCGGGCCTGCCGCTGGTGGACCTGCTGGTGACGGCGGGCCTCGCCGCGTCCAAGGGCGAGGCGCGGCGGCTGGTGGCCGGCGGCGGTGCCCGGGTGGACGGCGCGGCGGTGGAGGATGCGGCGGCGCTGGTCCAGGGCGCCGGCACCCTGCGCCTGTCGGCGGGGCGGAAGCGGCACGCGCTGGTGCGGGGGGTGTGAAGGCGGCGGCGGCTGCCCGGCTCTTTGCCTGCCCCCACCTCCCCCACCTCCCTTACGTTGTCATGGCCGGACTTGATCCGGCCATCCACGGCGGCACGGACGGCGGCCGCTACTCCATCCTCCACGGCATCCGTCCGGGGAGCCGTGGATGCCCGGCTCGGTGGCCGGGCATGACAAAGAAGAGGGGCGATGATGGCGCCTCCCCAAACGAAAACCGGGGGCCCCTCGCGGAGCCCCCGGTGCCGTGCGTCGAACCGCCGCCTCAGCGGGTCAGCGGCTTGTACTTGATGCGGTGCGGCTGGTCGGCCTCGGCGCCAAGGCGGCGCTTGCGGTCGGCTTCGTAGTCCTGGTAGTTGCCCTCGAACCACTCCACGTGGCTGTCGCCCTCGAAGGCCAGGATGTGCGTCGCGATGCGGTCAAGGAACCAGCGATCGTGCGAGATGACCACGGCGCAGCCCGGGAAGTCCAGCAGCGCCCCTTCCAGGGCCCGCAGGGTGTCAAGGTCCAGGTCGTTGGTCGGTTCGTCGAGCAGGATGACGTTGGCGCCGGACTTCAGCATCTTCGCCAGGTGCACGCGGTTGCGCTCGCCGCCCGACAGCTGGCCGACGCGCTTCTGCTGGTCGGGGCCGCGGAAGTTGAACTGGCCGACGTAGGCGCGGCTCTGGATCTTGCGCACGCCCAGGTCCAGCTCGTCCAGGCCGCCGGAGATTTCCTCCCACACGGTCTTCTTGTCGTCCAGGCTTTCGCGGCTCTGGTCGATGTAGCCGAGCTTCACCGTCTCGCCGACGCGGAGGGTGCCGGTGTCCGGCTCTTCCTTGCCCGTGATCATCTTGAACAGCGTGGTCTTGCCGGCGCCGTTCGGACCGATGATGCCGACGATGCCGCCGGGCGGCAGCTTGAACGACAGGTCCTCGATGAGCAGGCGGTCGCCGAAGGACTTGGTCAGGCCTTCCGCCTCGATCACCACGCCGCCCAGGCGCTCGCCCGGCGGGATGACGATCTGCGAGGCGTCGGGCGCCTTGTTGCGGGCCTCGGCCACCAGGCTGTCGAAGGCGGTGATACGCGCCTTGCTCTTGGCCTGACGGGCCTTCGGGCTGGAGCGGATCCACTCCAGCTCGGCGCTGATGGTGCGCTGGCGGGCGGCCTCTTCGCGCTGCTCCTGCTCCAGGCGCTTCTGCTTCTGCTCGAGCCAGCTGGAGTAGTTGCCCTCGTAGGGGATGCCGCGGCCGCGGTCCAGCTCGAGGATCCAGCCAGTGACGTTGTCGAGGAAGTAGCGATCGTGGGTGACCAGCACGACGGTGCCGGTGTAGTCGCGCAAGAAGCGCTCCAGCCACGCCACCGACTCGGCGTCCAGGTGGTTGGTCGGCTCGTCGAGCATGAGCATGTCGGGGTGCGACAGCAGCAGGCGGCACAGCGCCACGCGGCGCTTTTCACCGCCCGACAGCTTGGTGACGTCGGCATCGGGCGGCGGGCAGCGCAGGGCGTCCATGGCGATCTCGACGCGACGGTCGAGTTCCCAGGCGTCGGCGGCGTCGATCTTTTCCTGCAGCTCGCCCTGCTCGACCATGAGCGCGTTCATCTCGTCGTCGGAGATGTCGGGGTCGGCGAACTTCATGGAGACTTCCTCGAAGCGCACCAGCAGGTCCTTCACGCTGCGCACGCCGTCGAGCACGTTTTCCAGCACGGACTTGGAGGTGTCGAGTTCCGGCTCCTGCGACAGGTAGCCGACCTTGACGCCGTCCGCGGCCCAGGCCTCGCCGCCGAAGTCCTTGTCGATGCCGGCCATGATCTTCAGGACCGTCGACTTACCCGCGCCGTTCGGGCCGAGCACGCCGATCTTCGCCCCGGGCAGGAACGACAGCGTCAGACCCTTCAGGATCTCGCGGCCGCCCGGATAGATCTTGGTCAGGCCCTTCATGACGTAGATGTACTGATATGCGGCCAAGGAAACCTCCGGCGCTTGCGATCTCGGAAAAACGGATTGCCGCGGTTTTACCGCGTTGGCGCGCCGGGTTCAACGGGCGGTGGGGCTTACGCGCACCGTGCGGAAGGTGACGGAGACGCGGCGGCTACGGGGGTGGCGGAGGCCGGCGATCACGTCCGACTTCCGCGCCGCGATGCCGTGCCGCCAGCCGTGGCGCGCCGCGTCGGCCAGGACGGCGAGGCTGTTGGGCGGCAGCGGCAGGTCGACGCGATCCTGTCCGCGCGAGAAGGTCATGACGCAGGGCGAGCCCAGGCTCAGGATGACGATGCGCGGCCCGAAGCACGGCACGCAGTCCACGTGCGGCGCGATCCCCTGCCCCGGCAGGTACTCGTTGACGATCACCTGATCGGGCGCTGCCCCCATGGAGTCGGCGACGCGCGCCGCCAACGGCTCCAGCCACTCCGGCAGCGGGCCGAGCTGGTCGTCGGGGCCGACGGATCGAGTCTTGTAGTCGTACCGATACCCGTAGTGCTGCACCCGTCGCTTGAGGTCGTCGCGCCAGGGCTGGGCGTCGATGCGGGCGAGAAGTGCGGCCGCGTCAGCCTCGGCAACGAAGTCGGGCGTGAGGGAGAGACCGGCGGTGCTGGGGGAGAAGAGGTCGGGGAGCATGGCGGCAGTCCAGTCATATCATTGGCCGAAATACCCACGTCCCGAACTGACTGTGGTGGCCAATGCCGCTCTCGCTCTCATTAGTCATGCGGTGCTCGTACTGCGGATAGCTCTCGCACCAAGGGGAACAAGGCCGACACGCCCAAGCCGTCCTGTGCAAGAGCCCTCCAGCAAACTCCCATGCGCCATCTTTCGCTCCTCCGGCTCGGCGCCCTTTATGGGCGGCCCCATCAGAACGGCTCTACCTGAGGATGAAAACAAATCAAGAACATTCCAAAGGCCGATCTGCGCACTCGCATAAACAAAACCGCCGCGCCCCCTTCCCGGGAACGCGGCGGCCTGAACCTCCGGCGTTGACGCCTGTCCGTCCTCAGACGTCCACGTCCACGAACTTCACCGACACGATTTCGTACGAGCGCGAGCCGCCCGGGGCGTTCACTTCCACCACGTCGCCTTCGCTCTTGCCGATGAGGGCGCGGGCGATGGGGCTCTGGATGGAGATGCGGCCCTGCTTCAGGTCGGCCTCGTGCGGGCCGACGATCTGGTAGCTGACTTCCTCGTCGGTGTCCTCGTCGGCCACCACCACGGTGGCGCCGAAGCGCACCTTGTCGCCCGACATCTTGGCGATGTCGATGACGTCGGCGCGGCCGATGATGTCTTCCAGCTCGGAGATGCGACCCTCGATGAAGCTCTGGCGCTCACGGGCGGCGTGGTACTCGGCGTTCTCGGACAGGTCGCCGTGCTCACGCGCCTCGGCGATCGCCTTGATGACGTTCGGGCGTTCCACCGACCGCAGCTGCTTCAGCTCCTGCTCCAGAAGGGTCAGACCCTTCGGAGTCATGGGAATCTTCTCCATTCGAGAACCCCTGATGAACCTTCAAACGACAAAAAGCGACGGGGCGCGGCAAACGCGCCCCGTCACGACGGCTAACCAAAATAGGACTGAAGCGGCGCCACATCAAGCGCCCCGCTCTTCACCGCCGCAATCGCGTCCACCGCCGCCAGCGCGCCGGCGATGGTGGTGAAGTGCGCGATGTTGCGGGTCAGCGCGGTGTTGCGGATGTCGAAGCTGTCCTTCAGCGCCTGGCTGCCCTCGGTGGTGTTGATGACGGCGTGCACTTCGCCCGAGAGCATGCGGTCGACGCAGTGCGGCCGGCCTTCCAGCACCTTGTTGACGATCTCCACCTCGACGCCGTGCTGCGCCAGGAACGCCGCCGTGCCGCGGGTGGCGAGCACGCCGAAGCCCATGCCCTTCAGCTTCTTGGCGATGGACAGCGCGGCGATCTTGTCGCCGTCGCGCACCGACAGGAACACGGTCCCTTCCATGGGCAGACGGACGCCGGCGCCGATCTGCGACTTGGCGAAGGCGCGGTGGAAGTCCGAGTCGATGCCCATGACCTCGCCCGTCGACTTCATCTCGGGGCCGAGCACGATGTCGACGCCGGGGAAGCGGGCGAAGGGGAACACGGCTTCCTTCACCGCCACGTGCTTGGGCTTGGCGATGGCCGGCAGGTCGAAGTCGGCGATGGTTTCGCCGGCCATGATGCGCGAGGCGATCTTGGCCACCGGCACGCCCGTCGCCTTGGCGACGAAGGGCACCGTGCGGCTGGCGCGCGGGTTCACTTCCAGGATGTAGACGGTGCCCTCCTGGACGGCGAACTGCACGTTCATAAGGCCGACCACGTTCAGGCCCTTGGCGAGCGCCTGGGTCTGGACCTTCAGCTCCTCGATCTTCTCGTCCGACAGCGAGTACGGCGGCAGCGAGCAGGCGGAGTCGCCCGAGTGCACGCCGGCTTCCTCGATGTGCTGCATCACGCCCGCCACGTAGACGCGGCCGGTGGCGTCGCAGATGGCGTCGACGTCGACCTCGATGGCGCCGGCCAGGTAGTGGTCGAGCAGCACCGGATCGTCGCCCGAGACCACCACGGCCTCGTGCATGTAGCGGTCGAGTTCCGCCTCGTCGTGGACGATGCGCATGGCGCGGCCGCCGAGCACGAAGGACGGGCGCACCACCACCGGGTAGCCGACGTCCGCCGCCACCTTGCGCGCCTCGTCCAGCGAGCGGGCGAGGCCGTTGGGCGGCTGCTTGAGGCCCAGGCGGTGCAGCAGCTGCTGGAACCGCTCGCGGTCCTCGGCCAGGTCGATGGCGTCGGGCGTAGTGCCGAGGATGGGGATGCGCGCCTTCTCCAGCGCGTCGGCCAGCTTCAGCGGGGTCTGGCCGCCGAACTGGACGATGACGCCGTGCACCGTGCCGTTGGTCTGTTCCTTGCGGATCAGCTCGATCACGTCCTCGGCGGTCAGCGGCTCGAAGTACAGGCGGTCGGAGGTGTCATAGTCGGTGGACACGGTCTCCGGGTTGCAGTTGACCATGATGGTCTCGTAGCCGGCCTCCTTCAGGGCATAGGCGGCGTGGACGCAGCAGTAGTCGAACTCGATGCCCTGGCCGATGCGGTTGGGGCCGCCGCCGAGGATGACGACCTTCTTCGCGTCGGTCGGCTGGCTCTCGCACTCGCCGGGGGAGACGCCGTCGCCCTCGTAGCAGGAGTACATGTAGGGCGTGTCGGACGGGAACTCGCCGGCGCAGGTGTCGATGCGCTTGTAGACGGGCACCACCTTCAGGTGATGGCGCAGCGCCGCCACCTCGGCCGCCTTGCGCCCCGTCAGCTGGGCGAGGCGCATGTCCGAGAAGCCCATCTTCTTCAGCGCGAGGAGGCCGGCGGTGTCACCCGGCAGGCCGTCTTCGCGAATGCGCGCCTCGGCGTCGATGATGGCCTTGATCTGCTCCAGGAACCACGGGTCGTAGTGGGTGACCTGCGCCACCTCGGGCACCGTGAAGCCGAAGCGGAAGGCCTGGGCGATGGTCAGCAGGCGGTCGGGCTTGGGCTGGGCGAGCGCGGCACGGATGGCGTCGCGGTTCTTGCCGCCCTGCGCCTCGGGGATCTCCACCTCGTTGAGGCCGGTCAGGCCGGTTTCCAGCGAGCGCAGGCCCTTCTGCAGGCTCTCGGCGAAGGTGCGGCCGACCGACATGGCCTCGCCGACCGACTTCATGGAGGTGGTGAGCAGCGCCTCGGCGTCGGGGAACTTCTCGAAGGTGAAGCGCGGGATCTTGGTGACCACGTAGTCGATGGTCGGCTCGAAGCTGGCCGGGGTGCAGCCGGTGATGTCGTTGGTCAGCTCGTCGAGCGTGTAGCCGACCGCCAGCTTGGCCGCCACCTTGGCGATGGGGAAGCCGGTCGCCTTGGACGCCAGCGCCGACGAGCGGCTGACGCGCGGGTTCATCTCGATGACCACCAGGCGGCCGTCGGCCGGGTTGACGGCGAACTGCACGTTGGAGCCGCCGGTGTCGACGCCGATCTCGCGCAGCACCGCGATGGAGGCGTCGCGCATCAGCTGATATTCCTTGTCGGTCAGCGTCAGCGCCGGCGCGACCGTGATGGAGTCGCCCGTGTGCACCCCCATGGGGTCGATGTTCTCGATGGAGCAGATGATGATGCAGTTGTCCGCCTTGTCGCGGACGACCTCCATCTCGTACTCCTTCCAGCCGAGCACGCTTTCCTCGACCAGCACCTCGTTCACCGGCGAGGCCGCCAGGCCGCCGGAAACGATGCGCTCGAACTCGGTCTTGTTGTAGGCGATGCCGCCGCCCAGGCCGCCGAGGGTGAAGGACGGGCGGATGATCGCCGGCAGGCCGACGAATTCCAGCGCCTCGTGGGCTTCCTGCATGTTGGTGACGACGCGCGAGCGCGGGCTTTCCAGGCCGATCTTGTCCATGGCCTCGCGGAACAGCTGGCGGTCCTCGGCCTTCTCGATGACCTCCTTCTTCGCCGCGATCATCTCCACGCCGAACTTGGCCAGCACGCCCATCTCGTCGAGCTTGAGCGCCGTGTTCAGCGCCGTCTGGCCGCCCATGGTGGGCAACAGGGCGTCGGGCCGTTCCTTCTCGATGATCTTGGCCACCATCTCGGGCGTGATCGGCTCGATGTAGGTGGCGTCCGCCATCTCCGGGTCGGTCATGATCGTGGCGGGGTTGGAGTTCACCAGGATGACCCGGTAGCCCTCCTCGCGCAGCGCCTTGCAGGCCTGGGCGCCCGAGTAGTCGAACTCGCAGGCCTGGCCGATGACGATCGGGCCGGCGCCGATGATGAGGATGGACTTGATGTCGGTGCGTTTGGGCATGGCGGCCTGGTCTCTTTTCTCATGGCGGGCCGCGGCGGGGGCGGCCGGCGGCACTCTCTTCTTTTAGTCGCTCATGACGCGGGGCGGAACGTCGTTCGGCGCCCCGCCCCGCGTCTGTCGTGAACCGTCGCGGACGTCAGCCCTTGGCCTGGGCCATCAGGTCGACGAAGCGGCCGAACAGGTAGTGGCTGTCCTGTGGGCCGGGGCTGGCTTCCGGGTGGTACTGCACCGAGAACACCGGCTTGCCCTCGACGCGCAGGCCCTCGACCGAATTGTCGAACAGCGAGACGTGGGTTTCCTTCACGCCCGCCGGCAGGGTCGCGCGGTCGACGCCGAAGCCGTGGTTCTGGCTGGTGATTTCCACCTTGCCCGTCTCCAGGTCCTTCACCGGCTGGTTGGCGCCGCGGTGGCCCTTGTCCATCTTGTAGGTCTTGGCGCCGAGCGCCAGCGCCAGCAGCTGGTGGCCGAGGCAGATGCCGAACAGCGGCTTGCCGGTCTTCAGCACCTCCTGGATCACCGGCACGGCATAGGTGCCGGTGGCGGCCGGGTCGCCGGGGCCGTTGGAGAGGAACACGCCGTCGGGCTCGTGCCGCAGGATGTCTTCCGCCGTCGCCGTCGCCGGCACCACGGTCACCTGGCAGCCCATGTCGGCCAGCGAGCGCAGGATGTTGCGCTTGGCGCCGTAGTCGACGGCGACCACCTTGTACTTGGGCGCGTGCAGCGTGCCGTAACCGTCCTTCAGGGCCCAGCGGGTCTGGCGCCAGTCGTAGGTCTGGGCGCAGGTCACTTCCTTGGCGAGGTCCATGCCTTCGAGGCCGGGCCACTTCTGCGCCAGGGCGACCAGCGCCGGGATGTCGAACGTGCCGTCCGGGCGGTGGGCGATGACGCCGTTGGGGGCGCCGAAGTCGCGGATCTTGCGGGTCAGCGCGCGGGTGTCGATGCCGGTGACGCCGATCAGGCCCATGGCCTTGAGCCAGGCGTCCAGGTGCTGGGCGGCGCGCCAGTTGCTCGGGTCGGTGATGTCGGCGCGCAGGATGCAGCCGCGGGCCGCCGGAGTCGCCGCTTCCAGGTCTTCCGGATTGGCGCCGACGTTGCCGACGTGGGGGAACGTGAAGGTGATGATCTGGCCGGCGTAGGAGGGGTCGGTCATCGTTTCCTGATAACCGGTGAGGCCGGTGTTGAACACCACCTCGCCCACCTTCTCGCCGGTGGCGCCGACGCCGCGGCCCCAGTAGACGGTGCCGTCGGCGAGTACCACCGCCGCCGTCGTGCCGGGGGGCTGCGGGGCGGTGGAAAGGGTCGTGTCAGCCATGAATGCAATCCCAACTCTGGTCACTGGCGTCCGGGCGTGCGCGATCCCGCCCTGGGTGCGTAGGGCGCTGGCGAGGGTGCCGGCGCGGGCAGGTGGGATCGGCTCGCCTTGGGAGCGGCGGGCAAATTGCCGGTCTTCTAAGGGAACGCCGGGACCTTGTCAACATTTGCTTTATCGTTGAAAATCAAGGACCTAGCCTACCTTGCCCCGGCGGGTCTGTTAGTGTAATGTCGGCTCTTTCCACTAAAGCTGCAAGAGGCCCCCCCAGCCCATGATGCGCACCCGCCTGCAGGAAGCGTTGAAGGAAGCCATGCGCTCCAAGGACGCCCGCGCGGTCGCGACCGTCCGCCTCATCTTGGCGGCGCTCAAGGATCGCGACATCGCCGCTCGCACCAAGGGGCAGATGGACGGCATATCCGACGACGAGATCCTGTCCATGCTGCAGTCCATGATCAAGCAGCGGCGGGAGAGCATCCAGCTCTACGAACAGGGCGGCCGCCTGGAACTGGCCGAGCAGGAAGCCGAGGAAATCACCGTCATCGAGCGCTTCCTGCCGCGCCAGATGGACGAGGCCGAGGCCGCCGCCGCCGTCGAGGCCGCCATCGCCGACCTGGGCGCCACCGGCCTCAAGGACATGGGCCGCGTCATGACCGAGCTGCGCGAGCGGCACGCCGGCCAGATGGACTTCGGCAAGGCCTCGGGCCTGGTGAAGCAGAAGCTGCAGGGCTGACCGCCCGCCGTCCCCATCGTCAACGGTACACCGGCGGTCTGGCCGGGCGCGGCTTCGGCCGCGCCGCGGGCCCGCCGGTCGAGAAACCCGACCCCCATGGCCCTGCCGCCACAGTTCCTCGACGAGCTGCGCAGCCGCACCTCCATCACGTCCGTCGTCGGGCGGAAGGTGAAGCTCGTCAGCGCCGGCAAGGGCGAATACAAGGGCCTGTGCCCCTTCCACAACGAGCGCACGCCCTCGTTCACCGTCAGCGAGGACAAGGGCTTCTATTACTGCTTCGGCTGCCAGGCCAAGGGCGACATCTTCGACTTCGAGATGAACACCCGCGGCCTCAGCTTCATGGAAGCGGTGGAGGGTCTGGCCGCCGACGCCGGCATGGAGGTGCCGAAGCCCTCCCCGCGCGAGGCCGAACAGGCCAAGCGGCAGGCCGGCCTGCAGGACGTGGTGGAGGCCGCCTGCGCCTTCTTCCAGGCGCAGCTCTACCGCCCGGCCGGGGCCGAGGGGCTCGCCTACTTGCGCCGCCGCGGCCTCGACGACGCCACCATCGCCCGCTTCCGGCTCGGCTACGCCCCGCCGCCCGGGCCTTTGCGCGAGGCGCTCGGCAAGCAGGGCATCACCGAGCGGCAGATGGTCGAGGCGGGTCTTTTGAAGGCGCGCGACGACGGCAAGGTGGTGGACTACTTCCGCGACCGCGTGCTGTTCCCCATCACCGACCGCCGCGGCAAGGTGATCGCCTTCGGCGGCCGCGTCATGGGCGACGGCCAGCCCAAGTACCTGAACAGCCCGGACAACCCGCTCTTCCACAAGGGCAGCGTGCTGTACAACCTGGCCGGCGCCCGCGACGCGGCGCGCGACACCGGGCGGGTGATCGTGGCGGAAGGCTACATGGACGTCATCGCCATGGCCCGCCACGGCATCGCCGAGGCGGTGGCGCCGCTCGGCACGGCGGTGACCGAGCAGCAGATCCAGGAGTTGTGGAAGCTCTGCCCCGAACCCGTGCTGTGCCTCGACGGCGACGCCGCCGGCATCCGCGCCGCCAACAAGGCCGCCGAGCGCGCCCTGCCGCTGCTCAAGCCCGGCAAGTCGCTGCGCTTCGCCCTGGTGGTCGGCGGCAAGGACCCCGACGAGCTGTTGTCGACGGCCGGTCGTGACGCCCTCGAATCGATCCTCGGCAAGGCGCAGCCGCTGGCCGACATCCTGTGGCGCAACGCCCTGGAGGGCCGGCCGCTCGACACGCCGGAACGGCGGGCGGCGCTGGAGTACGATCTCGACCAGCTGACCCAGACCATCCAGGACGGCACGGTCCAGCAGGCCTACAAGCGGGAGTTCCGCGACCGCCTCTACCAGCTGTCGCGCAGCCAGCGGCAAAACTCCTTCACCCCCGCCAAGCGGGACGGCAAACCGTGGCGCGGCAAGGACTTCCAGCCCGTCGCGCCGCCGCCGTCGCCGCTCACGCCGCCTCCCTCGGCGGCGGTGCAGCGCCAGCGCATCCTGGTGGCGGCGGTACTCACGCACCCCGAGCTGTTCGACCACGTGGGGGAGCGACTCGGCTCCATCGCCTGCGACGAGCCGCCGGTCGACCGCATCCGGCAGGCCCTCCTGCTGCTGCTCGCCACCGAGTCGGGTCTTGACTTCGAAGGCGTGTCGAGCCACTTACGATCGCGTGGACTGGAGAATGACCTGAGGTTCCTCCTGAGTCCGAACGTGTTCGCCCACGCTTCGTTCGCACGACCCGACGCGCCGACCGACAGGGCCATGAGTGGATGGGACCACACGTTCGAACTCGGACTGCAGCAGGAATTCAGGGCCGACGTGCTTCGCGCCGGTGCCCAATTCGCCCGACAGACCGCCGACGCGGACGAGTCGGAGCAGGCGCTTCTGCGCCTGAAGGCGCTCTTCTTCCAGGACATGAGGCGAATGAACGACGATTCGCTGGATGATTAGGGACGGACTCTTTTCCGTCCATTCCATGGCGCGAGGGTCGGCCTGACCTATCTCTACGCCCGGTGCCCCCGAAACGGGGCTTTGAATTTCGCGGACCGACATCGAGCGGGGACGGTTCGCGTATCGGTTCGTTAAGGAGCGGATAAGCATGGCGACGAAGACGGCGAACGCAGCGGAAACGACGGAAACTCCTGAAGAAAATACCGACGGCCCGCTGCTGGATACGGTCAACGCCGCTGTCAAGAAGCTGGTCGCCAAGGGCAAGGAGCGCGGCTACGTCACCTATGACGAGCTGAACAACGCCCTGCCGCCCGACGACGTGTCTTCCGAACAGATCGAGGACACCATGTCCATGCTGTCGGAAATGGGCATCAACATCATCGAAGGCGAGGAAGACGCCGAGACCGACGAGGGCCCCGGCGGCGTCGACGACGAGGAAGAGTCGGAAGGCAGCAGCGGCCGCCGCGGCAACGTCAGCGAGGAAGACATCGGCCGCACCGACGACCCGGTGCGCATGTACCTGCGCGAGATGGGGTCGGTCGAGCTGCTGTCGCGCGAGGGCGAAATCGCCATCGCCAAGCGCATCGAAGCCGGCCGCGAGATGATGATCGGCGGCATCTGCGAAAGCCCGCTGACCATCAAGGCGCTGCTGAGCTGGCACGACGCGCTGCTCGACGGCCGCATGCTGCTGCGCGACATCATCGACCTCGAAACCACCTACGGCAACGAGCCCGGCAACGACGAACTCGCCGAGGAAGAGGAAGCCGAGGAGGCCCCCGAGGCCGTGGCCGAACCCGAGGCGGAAGCGCCCTCCAAGGGCGCCAAGGTCATCGCCCATCCGGCCCGCAAGGACGCCGTCGCCCGCAAGGCCGACGCCGCCCCGACCGGCGACGACGAGGAGGAGGCCGAGGCCGCCCCCGCGCCCGCCGGCGAGGACGAGGAAGAGGAAGGCGAGGCCGAGAACAACGTCTCCCTGGCCGCCATGGAGGCGCAGCTGATGCCGAAGGTCGTCGAGACCTTCGAGCAGATCGCCAAGACCTACGACAAGATGAAGAAGCTGTCGGACCAGCGTCTGACGGCCTTCGGCAAGGGCGAATCCGTCTCCTCCGCCCAGGAGAAGAAGTACGAGAAGGCGCGCGGCGAGCTGATCCAGCTCATGGACGGCGTGCACCTCAACTCGGCCCGCATCGAACAGCTGGTCGAGCACCTGAACGACATCAACCGCCGGGTCATGGGCCTGGAGGGCAAGCTCCTGCGCCTCGCCACCAGCTGCAAGATCAAGCGCGAGGACTTCCTGTCCGCCTATTTCGGGTCGGAACTGGACCCCAACTGGCTGGAGCAGGTGACCGGCCGCCCCGGCAAGGGCTGGAAGGACTTCGGCGCCCGCCACCAGCGCGAGATCGAGGCCATCCGCGAGCAGCTCGCCCACCTCGCCGAGGAAGCGGGCCAGCCGCTGGGTGAATTCCGCCGCATCGTTCAGACCGTGCAGAAGGGCGAGCGCGAGGCCAGCAAGGCCAAGAAGGAAATGATCGAGGCCAACCTGCGCCTCGTGATCTCCATCGCCAAGAAGTACACCAACCGCGGCCTGCAGTTCCTGGACCTCATCCAGGAAGGCAACATCGGCCTCATGAAGGCGGTGGACAAGTTCGAGTACCGCCGCGGCTACAAGTTCTCGACCTATGCGACGTGGTGGATCCGTCAGGCCATCACCCGCTCCATCGCCGACCAGGCGCGGACCATCCGCATCCCGGTCCACATGATCGAGACCATCAACAAGCTGGTCCGCACCAGCCGTCAGATGCTGCACGAGATCGGCCGCGAGCCGACCCCGGAGGAACTGGCCGAAAAGCTCCAGATGCCGCTGGAGAAGGTGCGCAAGGTGCTGAAGATCGCCAAGGAGCCGATCTCCCTCGAAACGCCCATCGGCGACGAGGAAGACAGCCACCTCGGCGACTTCATCGAGGACAAGAACGCCGTGCAGCCGCTGGATGCCGCCATCCAGGGCAACCTGCGCGAAACCTGCACCCGCATCCTCGCCACGCTGACGCCGCGCGAGGAGCGCGTCCTGCGCATGCGCTTCGGCATCGGCATGAACACCGACCACACCCTCGAAGAGGTCGGCCAGCAGTTCAACGTGACCCGCGAACGCATCCGCCAGATCGAGGCGAAGGCGCTGCGCAAGCTCAAGCACCCGAGCCGGTCGCGCAAGCTGCGCTCGTTCCTCGACAACTGAGGACGGCAACCCGCCACGAAGAAACGCCCGGGCGTCCAGCGCCCGGGCGTTTTTCGTCGGTGCCGCACCACCGTGCGGTTGCAGCGCGCGGGAAGATGCCATAACTCATTGACCGTACCGCGGTTTGCGCTAAGGTGCGGTCCTTCCCGCCTCTGGGGGCCTGTAGCTCAATGGTTAGAGCTGACCGCTCATAACGGTCTGGTTGGGGGTTCGAGTCCCTCCGGGCCCACCAGAGACGACGACGTTCCCGAGCCCGGTTCGCAGACAGCGCGGCCGGGCTCCGTCGTTTGCGGGCCGCGCGGCGGCCGCCCCGGTTCACCGCAGGACGAAGGCCTTGCCGTTGACCGTCAGCACGGACCCGTCGAAGCCGCACTGCGACTCCCCGCCGGGAATGGCCGTCCGCCGCAGCACCCGGCCGCTCGCGTCCTTGTAGACGGCCTCGCCGTAGCGGAAGCGCATGCTGGTCGGCGTCGCGTCGTAGGAGAACGGGATCTCGAAGGTATAGACGTCGGCACCGCCCGTGGTCTGCTGCCACATGTCGCCGCGTCCACGGCCGTCCAGGGTGAGGCGCGTCAGCCCGCCGTCGGCGGTGAAGGTGCCGCGCGCCGTGGTGCAGTCGGGCGCGCCCGCCGCCGTCGCCGGCCGGGCCTCCGCAGGCGCGGGCGGCGGGGCGGCGGCGCGCTGCCGCGCCTCCACCTTGGCGACGTAGTCCTCGCCCGAGGCGAGGCGCTGCCCTTCGAAGTAGTAGCAGGTGGCGACGGTGCCGTCGGTGGCGGCGCAGTCGAAGGTGCCGTCGAAGGTGCGCGGGTCGGCGCCGGGGGCGTTCAGGATGCGGGTGCCGTCGGCCAGCGTCAGGTCGCCGCGGCCGCTGGGCGCGTCCTTCTCCAGCCAGCCGGCCCAGGACGACCCGTCGAGGAAGCGCAGGACGCCCTTGGACGGCTTCAGGCCCTTGTACTCGCCCTCGAACCGGGCGCCGGATGCATAGGTCGTCACCGTGCCCGGCGGGTAGGCGTAGGTGACGTCGGGCGAGCCCTCGACCGTGCGGCCGTCCGCGAACGTCGGCTCACCGCGGAAGCCGCCCTCCACCACCTCGGCCTCGGTGACCGTGGCGACCCGCGCGTCGTCCTGGTAGAGGTCGAGCCGGCCGCTGCCGCGGGGCGTTCCGCGGACCTGCGGGCCGTGGTACTTGCCCGTCACGCGGGCGGCCAGCGGCACGGTCAACGGCTCGAAGGTCTGGCCGACGTCCAGCGAGCGGAGCACCAAAGCCGTGCGCGCCTTCTCCGTCGCTTCGGCGCCCTGGAGCACGTCGCGGGAATTGCTCAGGAAGCCGATGTCGACGTGGACGAGGGTCAGCTGCCCCGGCTGGACCTCGACCCAACGATCCTCCACCACGTCGCCGAGCAGAATGACCCGCACGCGGTAGCGGTCCGGCCACAGCTCGGCGCTGAAGGCCTGCCCGGCGCTCATGTCGTCGGAGGTGAAGGGGCGGAAGCCCGGAGTGTCGGCTGCCGACAGCACCTGGAAGCGCCAGCCGTAGTAATTGCCGGAGCCGGATGGCGACAGCGCGAACTGCAGTGTCCCCGACTCCGCCGCCACCTCTGCGCCTGCCACCGCGGCCGGGGCGGCGGCGGGTGCAGGTGCCGGGGCAGGAGCGGTGGACACCGTCGGCGTCACGCAGGCGGCGAGGCCGAGGGTCGCCCCCATGACGACGGTCAGGGTGACGGCGGCCGCAGGGCGGCGACGGCTGGGCATGGCGGCGGGTCTCCTCGCGGTCGGGGATGTGCCGCCCCCACTCACAGGCCCGACACGGTCCGGATTTCGTCGCGAAGAGTATGCACGTGTTCGGCGAGTGCAACCACCCTGCGGCTCACCCTCGCGGCAAGCCGGTCGATCGTCACGACACGTAGCGACCGCCGCCGCCACCACCGTTGCCGCCCATGTCGAACATGGCCTGCAGGCGCTGGACGCGGTGGAACAGGTCGTGCGCGCTGCCGATCAGCGCCGTCAGTTCCGGCGCATAGGCGTGTTCCGACGACGGGTCGGGCAACTGGGCGGTCACCTCCGCCAGCAGCGAGCGCGCCTCCCCTTGCATCTCGGTGCGGTCGAGCTGGTCCTCGCGCACCGCGCGGTAGAGCAGCAGCAGGCTCATGCAGCAGGTGAGCGCGCTGGTGACCCGCGACATGTCGCGCGCCATGCGGATGCGGTCGAGCGGCTGGGCCTCGGCCGGCACGCTGGCCGCGGTGCCGGCGCCGACGTAGGCGCGGGCCCGTTCGAGGAGGGCCAGGGCGTCCTCGAAGGTCGTGTCCAGCAGTCGCGCGTCCATCCAGTCGGTCACCGAATTCATCCCCTGCACCATTGTCCCTCAGGCGGGCACCCTACGGCAGGGCATGAACGCTCACAAGTCGTACCGCGCTCAGTAGTCGCGTTCCCAGTTGACGCCGATGTCGCTGCCGCGCCCGGTGGTGCGGCCTTCCAGGGTGATGGAGGGGGTGAGTTCGACCTCGACGTTCACCCCGCCGCTGTCGATGGCGGTGCCCTGTTCGACGCCGACATAGACGTTTTCGGTGATGTACTTGCCGATTTCCACCGCCGGGCCGTCCTCGCCGCCGCCGACGCGCAGGGTGTCGACGCCGAGCGTATCGCGCACCACGTCCATGATCCCCGGCCCGCCGCCGCCGAAGCCCGACAGCACCCGCACCGCGTTGGCCGCCTGCAGCGCCTCCACGGGGCCGAGGTCGGCGAGCGAGCGGCCGAACAGCACGCGCGCCATCACCTCGTCCTGCGGCAGCGCCGGGCGGCTGGTCAGTTCCAGCTCGGGCGACGACGCGGTGCCGGTGACGCGGATGATGGCGGTGAGGCCGTCGTCGGTCTCGTTGGCGGCCGCGATGTCGAAGCGCGGATCGATGGACGTGCCGCCGGTCAGTTCCACCACGCCCTCGGTGAAGACGAAGGTGTTGCCGACCAGATCGAAGCGGCCGCGCACCACCTGCAACTGGCCCACGGCCACCGGGTCCGACGAGGTGCCGGTGACACGGATGGCGCCGCTCCATTCCGAATCGAGGCCGCGGCCGCGCACATAGACCTGGTTCGGCGCCGTCACCGTGACGTCGAGGGAGACGTTGACGCCGCCACCCTCCTCCTCCGCCTCGGCCGGCGGCGGGGCGCCCTCGCCGACCTCCACCACATCGAGCGTGCGGTAGCCGCCGCCGAAGGAATTGACCAGCCGGAACAGGGCGTATTCGACGGTCAGGTCGGCCGTCATGGCGCCGCCGTCGAGCGGCCCCTCGAAGCCGAGGTCGCCCGACAGCGCCACCACCAGGTCGTCGCGCCGCACCAGCGTCGCCGACCGCAGGTCGCCGTCGGCGGCAAGCAGCAGGGTGCCGTCCTCGGCCAGCTCCGCCCGGCCTTCCAGCCGCACGGTGCCGTCGCCGCCGTCGCGCCCGGTGAGCAGGATGCCGACGGTGCCGTCGGGGCGGCGGCTTGCCTCCACCGCCAGATCGGTGATGACGGTGCCGTACTCCAGGTTCTCGTAGCGCCCGTCGCTGAGCCGCAGGTCGGCGGTCAACTGCGGGTCGGCGAGCGTGCCCTCGACGCCCACCACGCCGGCGCCCGTACCGGTCAGGCGGTGGCCGACCACCGGCACCAGCTGCCACACGCTCGCCACCTGCCCGCGCCAGCGCACCAGCGCTTGCAGGGGCTCGTCCTCGGGGATGGAGGGGATGCCCTCGGCGCTGAAGGCGACGGGGACCGAGGCGGTGCCGAGCAGTTCGTCGGCCTGCACGCCTTCCAGCGCCAGGCGCATGTCCAGGCGCTCGTTCGCCAGGTCGCCGGTCAGGCGCAGGGCGAGGTCGCCGACGGTGGCGTCGGGAATGTCGAGGTCGGGGATGGTGGCGACGATGGTGCCCGTCGGGTTGGACGGCGGGCCGGAGATGTCGACGCGGGCGTTCAGCAGGCCGGTGACGTTCGGCCCGGCCGCCACGTCCTGGGCGAGGTCGAGCGGCAGGTCCTGCACCCGCATGTCGATGTCCACCCGCCGCGCCCCGAGGGCGGCGTCGAGCGCCACCACGCCCTGCCCGTTGACCGACAGCCGCACGTCCGACACGTCGAGCCCCTGGCCGAAGGACACCGTCGCCGGCTGGGTCAGGGCGACCGTCAGGTCCTGCGGGTCGTTGCGGGCGCGGAAGGTGGTGAGGGTGATGCGGCTGTCGGGCAGGTCGTAGGTCGCCGCCGCGCGCAGCTCCGTCTCGCCGGCCAACCGCGCCTGCACCGTGCCCTGCTCCGCCGTGCCGTCCATGTCGACGGCGGCGCGCGTCCAGGCGAGGCCGCCGGCGCTGCCGTCGCCGGTGGTGAGCGACACGTCGACGGTGGGCGTGCCGAACAGGTCGCCGAGGTCGGCGCGCAGCGTCACCTCCGCCACCTCGGCGCCCTGGTCGGGCAGCGTCAGGCGGTCGGCGGTGATGGTGGCGACGGCGCTCTGGCCCTGCAGGCGCACCTCGGCGGTGGCGCCGCGGCCGGACAACGGCATGCCGGCCACCGCCGACAGGGCCTGCCAGTCGGTGACCCGCCCCGTCAGGCGGCCGTCGAGGGACATCTGCGGCGCCAGCGTCGCGGACACGGCGCCGCCGAGATCGAGACCGGCCGCCGCGGCGTCGAGGTTCGGCAGGCGGATGGACTGGAAGCCCTCCTCCGCCTCGTAGGGCGTGCGGAGGCGCACCGGTGCCCCGCCCGGACCGCGGGCGGTGAGCGCCAGGGTACCGGCGGTGCCGTCGGCGTCGAGCCCCTCCGCCGTCAGCTCCAGCCGCAGGTCGTCGAGCGGCGTGCCGCCGGCGGTCAGGCCAGGGCTGGTGGCGGTCAATTGCACGTCGGGCGACGCCAGCGGCCCGCTGACCTGCGTTTCCAGCCGCACCGGGCCGTTTACCCCCGGCGCCACGGCGGCGAGGTTGGGCACGTCCAGTGCCAGGTCGGCCTCCACGCTGTCGAGCGCCGCCGACACCACCGCCCGGCCTCCGCCGGTGACCCCGGCGCTGTCGATGGCAAGGTCGGACACGCGCATCTCCCCTTCCGCCGTGCGGGCGAGGTCGGCGGTGACGGTCAGGCGGTCGCCGATGGCCTCGGCGTAGAGCGGGTCGGCCCACGACAGGCTCGACAGGGCGAGGCGCGCCGATCCGTCCACCTCGCCGTCCGCCCCGGCGCGGTCCAGGGTGATCTCCAGCACGCCGTCGCCGGTCACCTGCAAGCCGGCCAGTTCGGCGAGGGGCGCGATGCGGTCGGCGCGGGCGGTGATGGTGCCGGCGGCGGTGAGTTCCTCGATGTCGGCGGTCAGTTCGGCTTCGGCGACCAGCTGCGGCGTCTCCACCTGCAGGAAGCGGATGTCGAGCGCCCCGGTCTCGCGGTTCAGCGTGGCGTCCACCGCCACCTCGGCCGTATCGCCCGGCACCGCCTCCGGCAGGCCGGTGAGGGTGGCGCCGCCGCTCAGCGTCAACGGCGAGGCCGGATCGGTGACGGGGCCGCCGGCCGCCACCTGCAGGCGGGCGGTGATCTGCTCGATCGTCTCTGGCCCCGCCTGGACGGCGTTCAGCGTGGTGTCGACCGTCGCCTGCGGTTCATTGAGCGTGCCGGCCAACTGCACCGTGGCGGTCCCGGAGGCGAAGGGCAGATCGACCAGGGCGGCGAAGGCGTCGGCGTCGTCGGTCGTCAGCGTCGCCTCGCCCGTCAGCCCGCCGTCGGGGCCGACGGAGAGGCCGCTGGCCGACAGGGCGTAGGCGTCGGTGGACGCCGTCAGGCTCTCCACCGCCACCGCGTCGCCGAGGGCATTGGCGGCCACCTGCAGGGAAAGTTCGTCCCGCACGAGGGCCTGCCAGGCCTGCGGCGCCTGATCGGTCACCGTGGCGGCGAGGTCGGTCTCGACGCTCCAGCGGCCGTCCTCGGGGTAGCTCAGGCCGACGGTCCCCTCCACCGTGGCGAGGTCTTCCGCCACCGCCGACAGTTCGCCCTGCCACTCGGCGGCCGGGCCGGCGCCCTCCAGCGCGAGGCGCACCGGCGGCAGGCCGGGCAGGTCCAGCAGGCGGGCCAGGATGCCGCCCTGCGGCTCCCCCACCTGCAGGTCGAGGGCGAGTTCCTGCCCCGCCGCCAGGGTCGCCGCCACCTGGGCCTTGCCGCCGGCGCCGTCCAGGCGGTCGACGGTCAGGTCGAGGACGATGCCGTCGTCTTCCTCGGCCGGCACCAGCGAGCCGGTCGCAGACAGCCGCATGGCCTCGCCCAGGATGGGCTGCCCGAGGCTCAGGTTCTCGATGGTCAGGTCTTCCACCGCCAGCCGCGACAGCATGCCGAAGTCGAAGCCGCCTTCGGACGGCTGTTCCTCCTCCGGCGCCGGCGGCAGCACGGGCATGCGCAGGAATTCGGGGTTCTCCAGCCGCAGTTCCTCGACGCGCAGCTTGCCGCGCACCAGCGAGCCGGGCTTCCAGTCGAACACGCCGCGCGGGATGCGCAGGAAGACGCCCTGTTCGTCGGACAGCACGACGTCCTCGACCACCACCGTGCCCAGCAGGCCGTCGAGGCTGCCGATCTCGGCCTCGATGCCGCTGGACGACAGCACGCTTTCCAGCTGGCCGCGGACGAAGTCGTCGATGGGACCGGCGGCGGCGGGGGCCGGGGCGGCGACGGCGAGGCCGCCCGCCAGCACGGCGGCGGCGGCGAAGGAGCGCACGACACCCGCCATCAGAACGCCTGCCCGAGGCTGAGGTAGAACTGGTAGGCGTCGTCGTCCTCGCGGCCGTTGAGCGGCACCGCCACGTCCAGCCGCAGCGGGCCGATGCCGGTGTAGTAGCGGAAGCCGAGGCCGCCGGCCCAGCGGATCTCCTCAGAGAAGTCGGGAACTTGCGCTTCGAACACCTGGCCGCCGTCGAGGAAGGGAACCACGCCGATGCTGTCGGTGACCTTGATACGCGCTTCCAGGTTGGCTTCGATCACCGAGCGGCCGCCGACGGGATCGCCGGAGCGGTCGCGGGGGCCGATCTGCTGGTATTCGTAGCCGCGCACGGACCCGCCGCCGCCGGCGTAGAACCGCTTGTCGGCGGGGATGGCGAGCAGCTCCTCGCCCATCAGGCTGCCGGCGGCGCCGCGCACGGCGAAGACCACGCGGTCGTTCTCGAACGGCGACCAGTAGGCGCTGGCGCTCGCCTCGGCCCGGCCGAAGACGAGGGCCTGCTCCTGGTTGGCGCCGGCGTAGGGGGTGAAGGTGGCGGCGAAGATGGAGCCCTCCGTCGGGTCCAGGCGGTCGTCGGTGCTGTCGCGGATGACGTTGAGCGGCAGGCCGGCCAGCGCCACCGTCGTCTCGTCCTGGTCGCGTTCCTGCAGCTTGGCGAATTCCAGCGAGACCCGCGCGCCGGCCCGCCAGTATTCGTCCAGTTGGCGCTCGACGCCGACCGCGGCCAGCGCGCCGGTGCGGTCGTAGGCGTCGGTTTCCTCGTGGTCGGCAGTGAAGTTGGCGACCAGGCTCTGGTCGGTGCGCAGCCAGGCGGGCTTCATGAAGTCGGTGGTGAATTCCTGCTGCAGCTGCGACAGGGTCAGGGCGATGCGAATGTCCTCGTCCTCGCCGAAGTAGTTGCGGTGCTCCCAATAGGCCTTGGTGCCGAAGCCGGTGTCGGAGGAAAACTCGACGCCGGCGCCGATGGTGCGGTGCTTGGCCTCGGCCGCCTCCACGTCGACCGGCAGCATGCCGTCGGCGCCGATCTCGTCGGGGTGGCCCAGGCGCAGCGACCGGAACAGGCCGGTGCCTAGCAGGGCGGTGCGGTAGGCCTGGACCTTCTCTTCGTTCCACTGCTCGCCCGGCTCCCACGGCGCGAGGCGGATGAGGTAATCCTCCTCCACGTCCTCGAGGCCGCTCACCCGCACCGGCCCGAAGCGCGCCGGCGGGCCGGCCTTCATGGTGACCTCGGCGCGCAGCGCGTCGTCGTCGTGATTGACGACGTAGCGGGTGTTCTCGACCTTGGCGAAGGGGTAGCCCATGGCCTTGAGGCGCGGCGGCAGGTCCGCCACCTGCTCCAGCACCCGGTCGGCGTCGGCCGGTTCGCCGACCTCGAGGTCGACGTCGGCGATGGACACCGGCGCCCCCGGCGGCGGTACGCCCTCGGCATAGGACACGTCGAAGGCGGCGACGGAGTAGCGCGGCCCCGGCTCCACCGCCACCCGCACGCGCACCGGCTCGGCCTCGCGGTCGATGGTGCCGTCGACCTCGGCGGCGTAGTAGCCGGCCGAGCGCAGGATTTCCCGGAAGGTTTCCAGGTCGGCATCGACGCGGCGTTGCAGCGACAGGATGGAGGCCGGCGGATCGTCGCGCAGGCGGAACAGCAGCCCGTTGTCGGTGAAGCGGTCGCGCAGGCCCTCCGTCCCGTCGAGCCCCTCCACATCGACCTCATAGGGCACCATGGGGGCACCGGCGCTCGGCCGGTCGGTGCCGGGGTCGGCGTCGGCGGCCGTGGCGGGCTCGACGGCGGGCGTTTCGCCGTAGGGTGCGGCGGCGGTGTCCTGAACCGGCGGCGGCGCGCCCATGTCGAGACTGCCGCAGGCGGCCGTCAGCAGCGCCACGGCGGCGGCCGCTGCCATGGTCGCCAGCCGCTGCCGCGCTCGCCCATACCCTGCCCTGCCCGTCATGCCCCCTCGCCGGTCGTCGCGCTTCGTTTCGTGCGGCAGCCGGACCGAGGCCGGAACCGCCGGAAGAGTATAACGCACAGGATCAAGCTTCGGCTTTCAACGAAGGGTGAGAATGCGGTCACCGACGGCAAGCGTTCGGTCAAAGGTGTGACAACGGCACCAGAATACCGCAACAACCATGCTTGCCGAACTTTTCCCTATACCAATCCCCTCGAAGCCGCTAGGGTAGGGTTGGCAACCACGTGTAGGCGCAATCGAGTGGGACCGAGGGCGCCAGCGCGTCAGATTGGGCATGGGAGGCCGCGCCGGCGGCCGTAACGGAGTATCAAGTCAATGGCGAATACCGAAGAACTGGGCCGCACCGCCGAGACGGCGGGCATCGCCGCGCTGCTCGAGCAGGTGAGCCGCATCGTGCAGGCCATGTGCTTCGCCGACGGCATGCACCCGGTGCAATGGTCGGCGCTGCGCTATTTCAGCAAGGCCGGCGCCAACGCGCGCACCGTCAGCGGCCTCGCCAACTACCAGGGCACCACTCTGCCGCCGGCCTCGCGCACCGTCGCGGCGCTGGTGAAGAAGGGCTTCCTGGAAGCCGTGGTCGACCCGCGCGACCGCCGCAGCCGCCGCATCGACCTGACCGACAGCGGCCGCACCCTGATCGCGCGCGATCCGATCCACGCGCTGGAACAGGCCATCGCCGACCTGCCGGACGAACGCCGCCAGGCCCTGACCGACAGCCTGGAGACGATCCTCGCCCAGCTCGGCGAGAAGAGCTTCGCCATGAAGTCGGGCCGCGCCGCGTAAGGCATCACGCCCCGCCGCAGACCTGCAGAAGCCCCGGCGGCCCGGCTCGGCCGCCGGGGCTTTTCGCGTGCGGCCGGGTGTAGACAAGAACAAAGCCCCGCGGCTCGCGCCGGCGGGGCTTTGCATCATGTGGGGCGACTAATGGGATTCGAACCCATGACCTCCTGGACCACAACCAGGCGCTCTAACCAACTGAGCTATAGCCGCCATCGCGGGAAGGGCCGCTTTGTAGGGCATCCGCAGCGGGGCGTCAAGCGGGATTTGCGTCGTCCCCGGTGCCGCGGTCGAGAGTGAGTGAAGGCTCCCGCCGTCACCCCCGGAAGAACCGCCGCATGCGGCTGACGGCCTCGTCCAGGGCCGCGTCGTTCTTGGCGAAGCAGAAGCGAACGTAGTGCGACGGCGCATCGCCCGCGTAGAAGGCCGAGACCGGCACGGCGGCGACGCCGGCCTCGGTCGTCAGGCGCAGGCAGAAGTCGGCGTCGCCGCCGGTCCAGCCGAGCGGGCGGACGTCGGTCGTGATGAAGTAGGTGCCGGGGGCGGCCAGCACGTCGAAGCCGACGCTGCGCAGCCCTTCCGCCAGGCGGTCGCGGCGGGCCTGCATGTCGGCGGCGAGGCCGTCGAAGTAGTCGTCGCCGAAGCCGAGGCCGGCGGCGACCGCCGTCTGCAGCGCCGTCGGCGTGGTGAAGGTGATGAACTGATGCGTCTTGGCGATGGCCTGCATGAGGTGCGCCGGCGCCGTCACGTAACCCACCTTCCAGCTGGTCACCGAGAAGGTCTTGCCGGCCGACCCGATGCGCACGCAGCGCTCCCGCATGCCCGGCAGGGTCATGAGCGGCACGTGGCGGCGGTCGTCGAAGGTCAGGTGCTCGTAGACCTCGTCACAGACGGCGTAGGCGTCGTGCTTCTCCAGCAGGCCGGCGACGAAGGCCAGCTCGTCCTCGTCGAACACCTTGGCGCAGGGGTTCATGGGGCTGTTGAGCAGGATCAGCTTGGTGCGGTCGGAGAAGGCCGCCGCCAGCGCCGCGCGCGGCAGGTCCCAGTGCGGCGGCGAGAGGCGCACCAGCTTCGGGATGCCGCCGGCCCGCTTCACGATGGGCAGGTAGCTGTCGTAGAGCGGCTCGATCAGCACCACCTCGTCGCCCGGCTCGATGAGGCCGAACAGGCAGTCGGCGAGCGCCTCGGTGGCGCCGGAGGTGACCATCACCTCGGTCTGCCAGTCGACGTCGAGGCCGTAGAAGCGCCGGTTGGCCGCCGCCACCGCCTGCCGCAGGGCGGGCGTGCCCATCATGCTGGGGTACTGGTGCGGCCCCGCCTGCACCGCCGCGGCCGCCGCCGCGATCACCGCCGCCGGCTCCAGGTCCTCCGGGAAGCCCTGGCCGAGGTTGACGGCGCCGTGCTGCTGGGCGAGGCGCGACATGGTCTCGAAGATGGTGGTGCCGAGGGAGGAGAACAGCGCGTTGGCGGGCTTCACGGGGATCCTCGCAGGGGGTGTGGGTGGGGATGGTCCGAGCCTTATAGCATGGCCGCGGCGGCCGCCGCAGCGGCGAGTCGCCGCCCCGCCGCCGGGCCGGCGCGGCGTGTCGCGCAAGCCCCTGCCCGAATTGCGATCAATGTGCCCGCAATTTAGGCATATGCGCCGGTCGTCGGGGCTGCGTCCTCATCCGAAAGGTGGTGTCACGGGCAGTTTTCCGCCCCCTTCTCGGGTTGGCACGCCGCGTGATAAAGGGTGTTGCCGAAGGCCGTAGGAACCGGCCACACTCGCACCGCGCAAGGCCGTCCGGCCGGTGCTGGCGAGGACAGAGCGAGAGCGACGGGGTTCATGAAGAAGATCGAAGCGATCATCAAGCCGTTCAAGCTGGACGAAGTGAAGGAAGCGCTTCACGAGATCGGCCTGCAGGGCATCACCGTGACCGAGGCCAAGGGCTTCGGCCGCCAGAAGGGCCATACGGAGCTCTACCGCGGCGCCGAATACGTCGTCGATTTCCTGCCGAAGGTGAAGATCGAGCTGGTGGTGGACGACGCGCTCGCCGAGCGCGCCATCGAGGCCATCCAGCAGGCCGCCCACACCGGCCGCATCGGCGACGGCAAGATTTTCGTCTCCTCCGTCGAGGAGGCGATCCGTATCCGCACCGGGGAACGCGGCAGCGACGCCATCTGAGGCGCGCCCGCGACTTCGGGGCCGGGACGGCCGCGCCGGCAGCGGCGCGATCCACCCGGACCAAGGCCGACGGTTGGCGGCCTTGGGGGGACCAAGTTCAACCGGCCACACTCATGGGAATAGGATCATGTCCGACGTCAACAAGGTTTTGGAGCTGATCAAGGAACACGACGTCAAGTACGTCGACTTCCGCTTTACGGACTTCAAGGGCAAGTGGCAGCACACCGCGCAGCACATCTGCACGGTCGATGAAGACCTGCTGACCGAAGGCATCATGTTCGACGGTTCCTCCATCGCCGGGTGGAAGGAAATCAACGAGTCCGACATGATCCTGAAGCCGGACCTGTCGACGGCCGTGATGGATCCGTTCGCCGCCCAGCCGCACCTGATCATTTTCTGCGACGTCGTCGACCCGGCCACCGGCCAGCTGTACGACCGCGACCCGCGCGGCATCGCCAAGAAGGCGATGGCCTACCTGAACTCCACGGGCATCGGCGACACCGCCTACTTCGGTCCGGAAGCCGAGTTCTTCGTGTTCGACGACGTCCGCTTCGACGTCTCCATGAACCGCTGCTTCTACGAGATCGACAGCGACGAAGGCCCCTACGTCTCGGGCAAGCTGTTCGAGGAAGGCAACTGGGCCCACCGTCCGTCGGTGAAGGGCGGCTACTTCCCCGTTCCGCCGGTGGACTCGGGCAACGACCTGCGCGCCGAGATGCTCACCGTCATGGGTGAAATGGGCCTCGCCATCGAGAAGCACCACCACGAAGTGGCGCCCTCGCAGCACGAGCTGGGCACCCGGTTCCAGACCATGATCACCGCCGCCGACCACATGCAGATCTACAAGTACGTGGTCCACATGGTCGCCCATGCCTACGGCAAGACCGCGACCTTCATGCCGAAGCCGGTCCAGGGCGACAACGGCTCGGGCATGCACGTGCACCAGTCGATCTTCCGTGAAGGCAAGCCGCTGTTCGCCGGTTCGGGCTACGCCGACCTGTCGGAGACCGCGCTGTACTACATCGGCGGCATCATCAAGCACGCCAAGGCGCTGAACGCCTTCACCAACCCGTCGACCAACAGCTACAAGCGCCTGATCCCGGGCTTCGAGGCTCCGGTGCTGCTGGCCTACTCGGCGCGCAACCGCTCGGCCTCCTGCCGCATCCCCTACGTCGCGAGCCCGAAGGGCAAGCGCGTCGAGGTGCGCTTCCCGGACCCGACCGGCAACCCGTACCTGGCCTTCGCCGCCATGATGATGGCCGGCCTCGACGGCATCGAGAACAAGATCCATCCGGGCGACCCGATGGACAAGAACCTCTACGACCTGCCGCCGGAAGAGCTGGCCGGCGTTCCCACCGTCTGCGGCTCGCTGCGCGAAGCCCTGCAGTCGCTGGCCGCCGACAACGACTTCCTGAAGAAGGGCGACGTGTTCACCCAGGACATGATCGACGCCTACATCGCTCTGAAGTGGGAAGAAGTGTACAACTACGAACACACCCCGCACCCGGTCGAGTACAAGATGTACTACTCGGCGTAAGCGGACGGCTGGTCCGTCTGTTGCGACTGGAGAAGGCCCCGGGATTTACCCGGGGCCTTTTTCTTTGCTTGCGACCTACTACCTCACTCCCTCCATTGTCATGGCCGGACTTGATCCGGCCATCCACGGCGCCCCCGCCGGCGGCCGCGGAAGAGAGGGCCAGGGCAAGACGGCAAGCACCGTGCACGCCGTGGATACCCGGCTCGGAGGCCGGGTATGACAAGGGGTTGATAGACCTTCCGTCGTCATGGCCGGACTTGACCCCGCCCCCACGGCGCCACGGACGGCGGCCGTAGAAGAGGGCGCCCGTGCAAGGCGGTAGGCGCCGTGCACGCCGTGGATGCCCGGCTCGGAGGCCGGGCATGACAAGGCATTGATAAGCCTAACGAATTTGTCATGGCCGGACTTGATCCGGCCATCCACGGCGCCCCGGACGGCGGCCGTGGAAGAGAGCACCTGTGCAAGGCGGCAGACGCCCCGCCCTACCCCACCCCGTGCGTGCGCGGGTAGGCGTTGCGGGCGGGCGGCGTCCACCCTTCCAGGGCCTCGGCGCGCGGGCGGTAGATTTCCACCAGCAGCGGATGGCAGGCGGCGGCGTCGCTGGAGTGGCTGGCGCTGCAATCGCCGCCGGGGCAGGCCGACAGGGCGCCGAGCAGGTCGATCTCGGCGAACAGCTCCAGGAAGTCGCCGGGGCGCACCGGGCTCGCCTTCATGAAGTACTGGTGGGTGTCGTGGGTGAAGCCCGTGCACATGAACACGTTCAGCACGTCGTGCACGTGCATCTCGGCCTCCTGCACCGGCAGCGCGGTGCCGTCGGCGAAGGCGCGGGTCAGGTTGGAGTGGCAGCAGTGGTGGTAGTCGCCGCCGCTCAGCAGACGGTTGGTGTAGGGGTCGCAGCGCGTGCCGATGACGTCGTGCACCCCCGCCCCGTCGGCGTCCCACCCGTACCAGGCGAGGGTGTCGTGGGTGATGGTCGCCATGGGGCGCAGGGACGGCAGGGTGCTCCACAGCCGGTCGCCGGTGGTGACGTGGCTGGCGTGCAGCTGGCGGGTCTTGCCGCTGAAGAAGCGTTCCGTCGGGTCGGCCGCGTTCCACAGGTTGAGGTCGCCGACCTGCGGCCCCTCGACGCTGACGATGCGGAACAGGTGCCCGGCCGGCACCCGGAAGGCGCGGCCGTCGCGCGGCGGGACGATCACCTCGTCCACCTTGGTCATGCCCTGGCGCACGCCCTCGTAGAAGGCCGTGTCGACGGGCGGCAGGCGGTCCACGGTGTAGCACACCACCGGCTTCGCCGCCCGCCGTTCGGCGGCGTCGGCCGGTGCCTTGATCCCTTTGCGCGTCATTCTGTCCTCATGGTCGGAGCGGTGCGGAAAGCGCCCATGCTCCGCCGTCCGGCGGGGCGGCGTCAAGCGGTGCGCAGGCGCTCCACGAAGGCTTCCACCTCGCGACCGAGGGTTTCGCCCTGTTCGGCCAGGTCGGCGGCGGTGGTGCGCATGGTGCCGGCGAGGTCGTGGGTCTCGCCGGAGGCGCGCGCCACCTCGTCGATGGAGCGGGTGACGCCTTCCGTGCCGTCGGCCGCCTGCTGGACGTTGCGGACGATCTCGCGCGTCGCCGCCGCCTGTTCCTCCATGGCCGCGGCGATGGTGGCGGCGATTTCGTCCATGTGGCCGATGCGGCCGCCGATGTCGGCGATGGCCGCCACCGCCTTGTCCGTCTCGGCCTGCACGGCGCCGATGCGGGCGCCGATCTGTTCGGTGGCGCGGGTGACCTGGCCCGCCAGCTGCTTGACCTCGTGCGCCACCACGGCGAAGCCCTTGCCGGCGTCGCCCGCGCGGGCCGCCTCGATGGTGGCGTTGAGTGCCAGCAGGTTGGTCTGGTCGGCGATGTCGGTGATGAGCTTCACCACCTCGCCGATCTCGCCGGTCGCCCGCGACAGGCGCTGCACCACCTCGGCCGTCTCGCCGGCGGTCTGCGAGGCTTCGCGCGCCGCCTCGCTCGACAGGCCGACCTGACGGCTGATCTCGTCGATGGAGGCGGCCAGTTCCTCGGCCGCCGCCGCCACCGTCTGCACGTTGCTGGCCGCCTGGCCGGCCGCCGCGGCGATGTCGGTGGCCCGGGCGCTGGTCAGCTCGGCCGTCTGCGCCATGCTGTGGGAGCTTTCCTGCATGCCGTCGACAGACTGGCGGGTGCGGCGGACCATGCTGCCGACGGTCTCGTGCAGGCGCTCGGCGATGTCCTGCAGCATGGCCTTGCGGTCGGCTTCGGCCTGGGCGCGATGGGCCTCGGCGGCGGCGTTGAGGCGTTCCACCTCCTCGGCGTTTTCCTTGAAGACCTGGACGGCGCGCGCCATCTCGCCCATTTCGTCGCGGCGGTCGCGGGCCGGCACCTCGGTCGCCAGTTCACCGGCGGCGAGGCGCGTCATGGTGCGCGTCATGGCCTTCAGCGGCCCGACCAGCCCGCGCACGGTCACCAGCGCCATGAGGGCGCCGAGCACGATGGCGGCGCCGGCCACGGCCACCACCACCTGCATCAGCATCTCCATGCGGTCGGCGAGGCCGTAGCGCAGGTCTTCGGCCGTCTGCAGTTCGGTGTTCTTGATGGAGACGGCGACCGCCGCCGCCTGCCGCGCGAGGTCGGGCATCACCGTGCCGGTCTGCTGGGCCAGCGCCTCGCTGACCTCGTACACCTCGTCCAGCTTGTCCGCATAGGCGCGCAGGTCGGAGCGGGCGCCGTCGAGCTGCTCGCGCTCCGCCGACTGCAGGCCGAAGCGGCCCATCAGGCCGGCCTGGCGGTGGAAGTCGCGGAACGACTGCTTGGCGAGGTCGAGCAGTTCCGGCGAGGGGTTGTCGATGAAGCTGCGCGTGTAGGTGCGGCCGTCCATGACCGCTTCCATGGCCTTGCCGGCGAAGGCGGCCAGCTTGTAGTCGCCGCGCTCCGACGCGAAGGACGCCAGCTTCGACAGCTTCTCCTGGATGCCGGCCCCGAGCGGGACGATGACCGTCTCGTCCAGTTCGTGCTTCTGCAGCTGCAGGGCCACCGCCTTCTGGAAGGCGGCGAAATAGTCCTCCTCCAGCTTCTGCAGGGTGGCGAAGCGTTCGCGCTGGTCGTCGCTCGCCGTGGCGGCGGCGCGGGCGAGGCCGCCGGAGAGGTTGCCGTGCGCCTCTTCCAGCTGCGACTGCGCCTGGGCGCCGCGGCCCGCCAGCACGTTGTTGGCGTAGAGTCGGAGGGCGGTCAGGTCGCGTTCGATCTCGCCGCCCGACAGCGCCCGGCTCATGCCGGCGCCGAGGCGGTCGACACCCTGGGCCGCCTCGCGGAAGCCCGTGTAGCCGGCCGCCGCCACCGCGGCGGTGACGATCAGGCAGAAGGCGAACCCGGCGATGATGCGGGTGGAGACGCGGAACCGGTCGAGCACGCGGATACGGCCGAACGACCGGAAGACGGCGGTGGCGGGCAGCTTCAAGTCTCTCATTCCCCAGCAGGCGGTCTGGCGGTGCGCCGGTGCATGGCGCGCCCTCTTCGGTTGTCGCCATGGTAAAGGCCATACCGCCGGGCTGTCCGGTACCGAGGTATAGGAAACTGCTTCAAAGGTATATTCGCACCAGCCCTATGGCTAATAGCGCCTGCCGATCGTCTATTGGCGCCCCACGCCACGCGGCAAGCGGCCCCGACGCGACGGAGCGCACATTACGGCTTGCAATTGCGAATGCCTCGCAGTAGCGTCAACTCACCACGGCCGTTCGGTCGATGGCGTTTCCCGCAGGTCCGCCCTTCCCGTCTCCCATTCCCTCGTGGCGGGCCCGATCCTTCAGTCCGTATTACCAACCTACCTTCAGGCGGCGCTCCGGCGCCGCCTGCCTTTTTTGCGCGCAGGGCCGCCGATCCTTCCATGACAGCAACCCGGCTTCGAAAGCGGGCGTTGCCCTGACAGATGTCGGGGCTGCCGATGCCGCGGCTCCGGTTTCCCAGAACCGGACGGAGCAATGGCGCAGGTTTTCAAACCGTCGGCGGACGTGTGGTTGCGGGCCATCCTGGTCACGGCCGCGCTGACGGTCGCGTCCATCGTGGTGGGCGGCTGGGTCTACCTGCATTCCGACTGGGTGACCGACGTGGGCGAGGCGCCATGGCAGCCGGTGCCCTTCAGCCACCGCCACCACGCCGGCGAGATGGAGATCGACTGCCGCTACTGCCACTACACGGTGGAGCAGTCGGCCCAGGCCACCCTGCCGACGGCGGAGACCTGCATGACCTGCCACAGCAAGGTCTGGACCGAAGCCGACATGCTGCGCCCGGTGCGCGAAGCCTATGCCGAGGGCCGGCCGCTGGTGTGGAACCGGGTCGTCAACGTGCCGGACTACGTCTACTTCAACCACGCCATCCACGTCGACAAGGGGGTCGGCTGCACCACCTGCCACGGGCCGATCCAGGAGATGGCGCTCACCTACGAAAGCCATTCCTACAGCATGGCCTGGTGCCTGGACTGCCACCGCGACCCGGCGCCCTTCGTACGGCCGCGCGACGCGCTCACCGACCTGCGGTGGAAGCCGACCAAGGACCAGATCGCCGCCAATCGCCGGCGCCTGCACGCCGAGGGCGTCACGCCCGAGACCATGACCGACTGCTACACCTGCCACCGATGACCGAGGCCCCTCGCCCATGACCGACGGAAGCCCCCAGCGCCGCGGCCGCGACCTCTGGCTCAGCCTGGAGCAGCGCACCGACCCCGAGGCCGTCGCCGCCCTGGTGGAGCAGGAGTTCGGCGTCTCCGCCCGGCAGGTGCTGGAAAGCGACCGCCGCACCTTCCTGAAATGCATGGCGGCGTCGTTCTCGCTGGCCGGGCTGGCGGGCTGCGACTGGGAGGCGCCGGAGGAAATCGAGATGCGCGGCCGCGGCGGATCGTGGGTGCAGACCGACGAACGCCGCTTCTACGCCACCAGCGTGGTGCGCAGCGGCTGGGCGGTGCCGGTGCTGGCCGAAGCCGTGGGCGGCCGACCGCTGCGCTTGGACGGCAACGCCGAGCACCCGGCCGGCACCACCGCCATCGACGCCCATGCCCAGGCCGAGGTGCTGCGCCTCTACGACCCCGACCGTTCCCGCGCGGTGCGCCACTTCGACACCCCAGTCGGCGCCAAGCGGCTGGAGCGCGAACTGGCCGACATCCGCCGCTGGCTGGCCGAGAGCGGCGGCGAGGGCGTCGCCCTGCTCACCGGCCCGACCACCTCCCCCATGGTCGGTGCCCTGCTGCGCGAGATCACCGAGCGCCATCCGCAGGCGCGCTGGTACACCCTGGACCCGCTGCCGGCCACCGCCCCGCCCCGCCTGCCGCGGTTCGATAGGGCGGAGGTGATCGTGTCGCTGGCAGCCGATTTCCTCGGCCCCGGCGCGACGCAGGTGCCCTTCTCGGCCGCCTTCGCGGCGCGGCGGCGGGAGCACGGGGCGCAGGCGCTGTTCGTCGCCGAGCCGACGCCCACCCTGACCGGCCTGCGCGCCGGCCCCGACCGCCTGCCGCAGGAAGCCGCCCGCCTGCCCGCCTTGGCCGCCGCCCTGCTCGCCCGCGCCGAGGATCGGCCGCTGCCGGACGGCCTGTCCGAGGCGGAGCGCACCTGGGTCGATCGCGCCTGGGGCGCGCTGGAGGCCGCACCGGGCCGCGGTATGGTACTCGCCGGCGACCACGAGCCGGAGGTGCTGCACGCGCTCGCCACCCACCTCAACCACCGCACCGGCAATGCCGCCAACGTGCAGGTGTTCGACGGCCCGCTGTTCGAGGTGCCGCAGCCGGCGGAGCAGGTGGGCCTGCGCGACCTGCTGGCGCGCGACGACGTCTCGACCCTGGTGGTCCTCGACAGCGACCCGGTCTACCACGCCCCCGGCGACCTCGACGTGGCAGGATGGCTGCAAACCGTGCCGCGCATCGTCCACGCCGGGCTCTATGTCGACGAGACGGGCAAGCGCAGCCAATGGCACATCCCCCTCGCCCACCCGCTGGAGGTCTGGAACGACGGCCGCGCCATCGACGGCACCTATACACTGCGCCAGCCGCTGCTGCGGCCGATCTTCGCCGGCTGGTCGGAGGCGGAGGTGCTGAAGGCCCTGCTGGTGCCGCTGGCCGAGGCCGCCCCCGACCGCGAGCTTCTGCGCGCCTCGTGGCAGGCGGTGACGGGACAGGAGGGCGAGGACGCCTTCCGCGCCGCCATCGCCGCCGGCTTCGTACCCGACACCGCGCCGCCCCTGGTCGACCAGCCGCAGCCGCCCGCCGTCGCCGACCCCGACGCGCTGGCCGTGGCGCCGGTGGAAGACGGGCTCGAGGTGGTGTTCCGGCCCGACGCCGCCCTGTGGGACGGCTCCTTCGCCAATTGCGCCTGGATGCTGGAATGGCCGAAGCCGCTCACCAAGGTGACGTGGGATACGGCCCTGCTGGTCAGCCCGCAACTGGCGGCGGAGCGGGGCCTGCGCGACGGCGACGTGGTGGCGCTGGGCACCGCGGCGGGCGGGGTGACGGCGCCGGTGATCGTCCACCCGGGGCAGGCGGCGCGCTCGGTGACGGTGGAACTGGGCGGCGGGCGCGACTACTACGGCAGCCTGTCGCGCGACGTCGGCTACGACGGCTTCCGCATCCGCCCCGCCGACGCCCTGTGGCGGGCGCCAGCGACGGTGTTCCAGAAGACCGACGGCCGCCGCCCCTTCGCCCGCACCCAGCTCGACGGCATGATGCGGGAGGAGGAACCCATCCGCGTCGTCGCCGCCGCCGAGCAGGACGCGGCGCCCGAGCAGCACCCGACCGTCCAGGCACCGACCCTCTATCCCAAATGGATGGAGAAGGCCGAGCACGCCTGGGCCATGGTCATCGACCTCGACCTCTGCACCGGCTGCAGCGCCTGCGTCACCGCCTGCCAGGCCGAGAACAACATCCCCGTGGTCGGGCGCGATCAGGTGGAGGCGGGGCGCGCCATGCACTGGCTGCGCGTCGACCGCTACTGGGAGGACGCGCCGGAACAGCCGCTCGGCCACTTCCAGCCGCGCCCCTGCATGCATTGCGAGAAAGCCCCCTGCGAACTGGGCTGCCCGGTCAACGCCACCGTGCACGGGCCGGAGGGGCTGAACCAGATGGTCTACAACCGCTGCATCGGCACCCGCACCTGCGCCAGCTTCTGCCCCTACAAGGTGCGGCGGTTCAACTTCTTCGACTACACGAGCGGCGACGCCAACGAGGCCGCGCGGCCGCAGCGCAACCCCGAGGTCACGGTGCGCTCGCGCGGGGTGATGGAGAAGTGCACCTACTGCGTCCAGCGCATCGAGCGCGCCAAGATCACCGCCGAGATCGAGGGCCGAGAGGTCGAGGACGCCGACGTCACCACCGCCTGCGCCTCCGCCTGCCCGACGCGCGCCATACGTTTCGGCGACAAGCGGCGCGACGACAGCGACATCGCCCGCCTGCGCCGCGATCCGCGCCATTACGCCCTGCTGCACGAACTCGCCACCCAGCCGCGCACCACCTACCTCGCCAAGGTCGAGCCGGGCGCCGCCCACGACGAGGAGGACGAGCATGGCTGAGCGGCTCGAGCCTCGCCTCTACCCCTACCACGGCGGCGACCTGCCGGAGGCGCAGGCGCAGATCGCCGCCATCCCGACGGCCTTCCCGCATCGCTGGCGCTGGTGGTGGATGACCATCGCCGCCGCCGCGGCCACCGTCATGCTGCTGATCGCCATCGGCGCCACCTTCTCCGAGGGCATCGGCCTGTGGGGCAACAACGCGCCCAACTACTGGGGCATGGCGATCATGAACTACGTGTGGTGGATCGGCATCGGCAATGCCGGCACCATGATCTCCGCCCTGCTCCTGCTGCTCGGCCGCGGCTGGCGCAATTCGCTGAACCGCATGGCCGAGACCATGACCGTCTTCGCCGTGGCCTGCGCCGGGCTGTTCCCCATCATCCACCTGGGGCGGCCGGGCTTCGTGATGTACGTGTTCCCTTATCCCAATACACAGGACCTGTGGCCGCAGTTCCGCTCGCCGCTGTTCATGGACGTGACGGCGGTGTTCAGCTACCTGCTGGTCAGCGTGATCTTCTGGTACGTCGGCCTGCTGCCCGACCTGGCCGCCATGCGCGACCGCGCGCCGACGCGGCGCTGGCAGGTGTTCTACGGCCTGCTGGCGCTCGGCTGGCGCAACAGCGCCCGCCACTGGGACACCTGGTGGAACGTCTACAAGGGCTGCGCCATCCTGGCCGTGCCGCTGGTGATCTCGGTTCATTCCGGCGTCGGCCTGTTGTTCGCCATGGGGCCGCAGGCGGGCTGGCACACCACCCTGTTCCCGCCGTTCTTCGTGATCGGGGCGCTCTATTCCGGCTTCGCCGTGGTGGCCATGCTGGCGACCACGCTCCGCCATGCCTTCGGCCTGCATGCGCTCGTCACCGAGCGGCACCTCGACATCCTCGGCAAGGTGCTGCTCGCGACCGCTCTGATGACCGGCTACGGCTACGTCATGGAGGCCTTCACCCAGTGGTGGAGCGGCGATCCGTTCGAGCGCAACACCCTGATGGACCGCTTCGTCGGCGAATACGCCTGGCTGTGGTGGACCACCATCGTCTGCAATCTGGTGCTCATCCAGCTGCTGTGGTTCAAGCCCTTCCGGGTACGGCCGGTGCTGCTGTTCGCCATGGGCGTGGTCGGCACCGTCGGCATGTGGTTCGAGCGCTACATGCTGCTCATCACCACCACCTACCGCCCCTTCATCTCGGCCGAGGACGGCCCCTACGTGGCGACCGCGTGGGAGTGGATGATCCTCGGCGGCACCATCGGGCTGTTCCTGTTCGGCTACCTGCTGTTCGTGCGCCTGCTGCCCATGATCTCGGGCTTCGAGGCCAAAGAGACCATCGCCGAGATGGCCCGAAAGCGTGGCGAAACCGTCGGCGCGGCGGGGCCCCACTCCCCGGCCAGCGGGAGGACCATGCCGTGACCGAGCAGCTGGCGATCTTCGGCATGGCGGCGCGCTTCGACGACGAGGCGCTGGCGCTGGAAACCGTGCGGGCGGCGACGGACGCCGGCTGGCGGGTGGAGGCCTACACGCCCTATCCGGTGCCCGGCATGCCGGCGGCGCTGCGCCACCGCGACCCCTGGCCCGCCCGGGCGCTCACCGCCGGCGCCGTCGGCGGCTTCGCGGCGGCCATGCTGGTGCAGTGGTACGCCACCGCCGTCGATTACCCCATCAACGTGGGCGGCCGCGACCTCGTCGCCTGGGCGGCCTTCGCCATCCCGTCCTTCGAACTGGGCGTGCTGGCGGCGGTGGTTTGCGGTGTCGGCGCCATGCTGGTGCGCAACCGCCTGCCCAAGCTCTACCACCCCATCTTCTGGTACCCCGACCACTGGCGGTCGAGCAGCGGCAGCTACGTCGTCTGCATCGAGAACGACTGCGACGCCTTCGACCCCAACGCGGTGCGCGACTTCCTGCGCCGCAGCGGCGGGCAGGCGATCCGGGAGGTGACGGCATGACGCTTCGCCACCTTCGCCGCGCCGCCCTCGTGCCCCTGGTCCTGCTCGCCACCGCCTGCGGCCCCGACATGGAGGAGCAGGAACGCCCCCGGCCCATCGACCCGGAGCCGGTGCTGTCCGGCCCGACCTCCCGCCTGCCGGTGGAGGGCACCGTGGCGCGCGGCGAAAAGACGGCATGGGAGGTATTGCGCGACCGCCCCGAGATCACGCCCGAACTGCTCGCCCACGGCCGGGAGCGGTTCGAGATCTATTGCGCCCCCTGCCACGGCATCGCCGGCTACGGCGACGGCCTCATCGTGCGGCGCGGCTTCCCCGCCCCGCAGAGCTTCCACCAGGACCGCCTGCGCGAGGCGCCGGCCGGCCACTTCCTGGCGGTCATCGCCAACGGCTTCGGCGCCATGTTCCCCTACGGCGATCGCGTGCCGCCGGGCGACCGCTGGGCCGTCGTCGCCTACATCCGCGCCCTGCAACTGAGCCAGCACGCCGAGGCGGCCGCCCTGCCCGCCGACGTGCGGGAGGCGCTGCCATGAGCGCCGCCGCCGGCCTCGCCGCCTTCACCGCCGGCCTGTTCGTCTTCGGCCTTTCGGGCGGCGCCGTTTTCCTGCTGCTGACCCAGGCCGTCACCTGGCGCGGCTGGATGACGCCGCTGCTGCCGGGCCTGCGCCTGCTGGCGGCGGCGACGCCGGTGTTCGGCGTCATGCTGGTCGCGCTCTACGGCGTCGCCTGGCCCGCCTATCCGTGGGCGGAGCACCCGGCGCTCGGCGGCTACCTGAGCCCGCTGTGGACCGGCGTGCGGCTCGGCGCCCTGGTGGGACTGTTCAGCCTGTTCGGCCTCATCGGGGCCCTCGGGCTGCTGAACCGGCGGGTGGCGGCGCTCGGGCTGATCGTGCTGACGATCGGCCTCAGCATCGCCTGCGTCGACTGGACCATCAGCCTGAGCCACAAGATGAAGCACGGCTCGTTCGGCCTCATCGTCATGACCGGCTGGGTCCTCTCCGCCCTGGCGCTGGTCTGTGCCGTCGGGTCCGTCACCTGGGACCGTGCCGCCCGCGCCACCTGGAGCGCCGTGCTGCTGGTGCTGGTGGTGCTGTGGATCTACCTGCAGTTCATGCAATACATCGTCATCTGGGGCACCGACCTGGTGCCCGAGGCGCAATGGTGGCTGGCTCGCGCCGAGCCGCCGTGGCGGCCCTTCCTGTGGGCGACCGCCGTGCTGCATGCGGTGGTGCCGGTGCTCTGCCTCGCCCTGCCGGCCCTGCGGTCACGCCCGCCGGTGCTGTTGGCGGCGGCCCTGTCCGTGCTGGCGGGGCGGGCGCTGGAGACCATGCTGTGGACCCTGCCGGCGCTGCCCGAACGCGGCCCCGTCACCCTCGGCGCCGCCACGGTCGCGGTGCCCCTGCTGATTTGCGCCGGCCTCGCCGCCGCCCTGCACCGGCGGGAGGTGCGCCATGGTTAGTCCGGAGCGCGTGCCCGGCCGCGGCGACTACGAACACCGCGACGCCGCCCCGCGCGGCGTGGTGTATGCCGCCGTCGCCTTCGTGGTGACGCTGTCGCTGTTCGGCGTCGTCGCCGTCGTCCTCGACGGCCTGCTGGAGCCCGACCGCCCGGCGCCGCCCCCCATCACCGGCCGGCTGGAGCGCGGCGGCCCGCCGCTCAACGTGGAGCCGGAGGACACCCTGGCCGACGCCCGCCGCCGCCACCGCGCCCGCCTGGAGGGCACCGCCTGGGTCGACCGCGACGCCGGCATCGCCCGCATCCCCATCGACACCGCCCTGCGCCTGACCGCCGAGCGCGGCTGGCAGGAACCGCCGCCCGACGCGCCGCCCACGGTGCAGACACCCGTGCCGCAGGAGCGCGTGCCCCTGAAGGACCGCCCGGAGGAGGAGCCGCCGCAATGACCGTGTTCGTCGCCCTGGCCCTGGCGGTGCTGACACTCGCCCTGCCGGCCCGCGCCGCCGTGCCCTTCGATCCCTTCGGCTCGACCGCCGTCGACAGTCCGCAGGACGCCGCCGTGCCCGAGCACGCGCCCTTCGTCGACCGCAAGGGCCGGCCGGTCGACCTCGGTACCCTGGTGCGCGGCGACGTGCCGGTGGTGCTGGCGCCGGTCTATTACGACTGCCCCAACATCTGTTCGGTCTCGACGGCCAGCCTGACCCAGAGCCTCGCCCTGCTGACGACGCTGGAGCACGGCCGCGACTACCGCGTGGTGTTCTTCAGCTTCGACCCGCGCGAAGGACCGGCCGAGGCCCGCAAGGCGCTGGCCTCGCTGCAGCAGCGGAAGATGGACTACCCCGCCCTGCCCGACCTCGCCTGGCTGACCGGCGGCCCCGAGGCCATCGAGGGCGTGACGCGCGCCCTCGGCTACCGCTACGCCTGGGATGCCGGCATCGGCCAATACAGCCACGCCAACGCCTTCGCCGTGCTCACGCCGGACGGCCGCCTGTCGCGCTGGATCAACGCCATCTCGGTGGAGCCCACCGACCTGCGTCTCGCCATCACCGAGGCGGGCGCCGGCACCGTCGGGTCGATGTCCGATTTCCTGCTCATGCTCTGCTACCAGTACGACCCGGTGACGGGCAAATACGGCCGCGTCATCGACGTCTCCATCAAGGGCCTGGCGGCGGTGACGCTGCTGTGCCTGTTCGGCTTCATCGGCTTCGCCCTGTGGCAGGAGCGGCGCCGGGCGCGGCGGGAGGGGCCATGACGCCGGACGACACCACCTCCTTCCGCTGGTGGACGGACGCCGTCTCGTCGCACGCCGAACGGGTCGACGCCCTGACCTTCGGCTTCCTCGGCCTGCTGGCGCTGCTGGTGATCCCGGTGGCGATACTGCTGCCCTATTTCGTCGTGCATTACCGCGAGGGCAGCCCGGCCAGCCGCAAGCGGGCGCCGAGCAACAACCGCCGCCTGGAGTGGGGCTGGTCCATCATTCCCTTCCTGCTGTCGCTGTACTTCTTCTGGCACGCCGCCGTGCTGTTCCTCGACCAGCAGCGCCCGCCCGAGGACGCCATGGAGATCGCGGTGGTCGGCAAGCAGTGGATGTGGAAGTTCCAGCACCCCGGCGGCCAGGGCGAGATCGACAGCCTGCACGTGCCCGCCGGCGTGCCGGTGCGCCTGCGCATGATCAGCCAGGACGTCATCCACAGCCTGTTCCTGCCGGCGCTGCGCATCAAGCAGGACGTCCTGCCCGACCGCTACACCGACCTGTGGTTCCAGGCCGAGAAGACCGGCCGCTACCACATCCTCTGCGCCGAGTTCTGCGGCACCGCCCATTCCCGCATGCGCGGCGAGCTGGTGGTGATGGAGCCCGAGGCCTACCAGGCCTGGCTCGACGCCCGCGAGCCCGACGACACCTTGGCGGCGCGCGGCGAGAAGCTGTTCCGCGCCTACGGCTGTTCCGGCTGCCACGGCGAGAACTCGGTGGTGCGGGCGCCGTCGCTGGCGGGCCTGTGGGGCAGCCCCGTTCCGCTGGCCGACGGCGGCACGGTGACCGCCGACGCCACCTACGTGCGCGACAGCATCCTGTTCCCGCAGCGCCACGTCGCCGCCGGCTACCGGCCCATCATGCCGAGCTTCCGCGGCCAGATCGGCGAGGACGACCTGGTGGAGCTGGTCGCCTACATCCAGTCGCTCGGCAGCCGCGACCGCCGCGCCGCCCCCGTCCGCCAGGACCGGGACGGCGAGCAGACCGACGAGGCAGGGGAGACCACATCACCATGACGGCCACCGCCACCAACCCGGCGAGCCAGCGCCCGACCTACCTCAACCACGCCTATACGCTGTGGTCGTGGCTGTCGACGACCGACCACAAGCGCATCGGCATGCTCTACCTGGGGACGCTGACGCTGATGTTCTTCATCGGCGGACTGGCGGCGACGCTCATCCGGCTGGAGCTGATGACGCCGGTCGGCGACGTGCTGTCGGCCGACGGCTACAACAAGGTCTTCACCATCCATGGCGTCATCATGGTGTGGTTCTTCCTGGTGCCGTCGATCCCCAACACGCTCGGCAACTTCATCCTGCCGCTGATGATCGGCGCCCGGGACCTCGCCTTCCCGCGGCTGAACCTGGCCAGCTGGTACATCTTCGTCGCCGCCTCGATCATGGCGCTCTACTTCCTGCTGGCGGGCGGCGTCGACACGGGGTGGACCTTCTACACCCCCTATTCCAGCATGTTCTCCAACTCCAACGTCACCGGCGTCATCGCGGCGGTGTTCATCGTCGGGTTCTCCTCCATCGCGACGGGCGTGAACTTCATCGTCACCATCCACAAGATGCGGGCGCCGGGCATGACGTGGTTCCGCATGCCCATCCTGTGCTGGTCGCTCTACGCCACCTCGCTGGTCATCGTGCTGGCGACGCCGGTGCTCGCCATCTCGCTGCTGCTGGTGGCGCTGGAGCGGGTGGCCGGCGTCGGCATCTTCGACCCGGCGCTCGGCGGCGACCCGCTGCTGTTCCAGCACCTGTTCTGGTTCTACAGCCATCCGGCCGTCTACATCATGATCCTGCCGGGCATGGGCGTGACGACCGAGATCATCGCCTGCTTCGCCCGCCGCCGCATCTTCGGCTACCGCTTCATCGCCTTCTCGTCCATGGCCATCGCCCTCATCGGCTTCGGCGTGTGGGGGCACCACATGTTCGTCGCCGGGCAGTCGGCGGTGGCGGCCATCGTGTTCTCGCTCATGAGCTTCCTCATCGCCGTACCTTCGGCCATCAAGGTCTACACGTGGACGGCGACGCTCTACAAAGGCGACATCCGCATGGCGGCGCCGCTGGTCTATGCGCTCAGCTTCATCGTGCTGTTCGTCATCGGCGGCATCACCGGCCTGATCCTGGCGAGCCTGGCGCTCGACGTTCATGTTACGGATACGTACTTCGTCATCTCCCACTTCCACTTCATCATGGTGGGCGCCAGCGTCTCCGCCTACATGGGCGGCCTGCACTTCTGGTGGCCCAAGATGACCGGGCGCATGTACGCCGAGCGCCCGGCCCTGCTCGCTGCCCTGTTCATCGGCATCGGCTTCGTGCTGACCTTCCTGCCGCAGTTCTGGGCCGGCTACCTCGGCATGCCGCGGCGCTACCACGAGTATCCCGACGAGTTCCAGGTGCTCAACGTCATGTCCTCGGCGGGTGCCGGCATCCTCGGCCTCGGCTACGCCATGCCGCTGTTCTACCTGACCTGGTCGCTGCGCCACGGCGAGCCGGCGGGCGACAACCCATGGCAGGCGACGGGCCTCGAATGGTCGGTGCCTTCGCCGCCGCCAAAGCACAACTTCGTCGAGATCCCGGTGGTCGAGCACGAGGCCTACAGCTACCGCCCCTTCGGCGCCCAGGGCAGCGAGCGGGTGGAGAGCGACGAGGAGATCCAGCGATGACCCGTCCCCTGCCCGGCGCCGAGGGCGTCGCCGTCCAGGAGCAGTACGAGAGCGCCGACCAGCAGATGTCGGCCAACCGCCTGGGCATGTGGGTGTTCCTGGCGTCGGAGGTGATGCTGTTCGGCGGCTTCTTCCTCGGCTTCCTGGTCTACCGCGTCATGCACCCGCAGGGCTTCGAGGAGGCGGCGAGCCACACGGACCTGCTCATCGGCACAGTGAACACCGTCGTGCTGCTGACCAGTTCCCTCACCGTCGCCCTGGCGGTGACGGCGGTGCGCCACGGCCGCCGCGGCATGGGCATCGGCTGCCTCGCCGCGACGGTCGGGCTCGGCGCCGCCTTCCTCGCCCTGAAGGGCTACGAGTACTGGAAGGAATACGGCGAGGGCCTGATGCCCCACGCCGGCAAGCCTTTCCCGCTGCACGAGGAAGGCACCATGCTGTTCTTCAACCTCTACTTCGCCGCGACCGGCCTGCACGCCGCCCACCTGACCCTCGGCATCGTGATGATGAGCACGATCGCCGTCCTGTGGGCGGTGCGCGGCACGGCCCGGGTGCCCGAGCTGGTGGAAAGCGGGGCGCTCTACTGGCACCTCATCGACGTGATCTGGATCTGGCTCTACCCGCTCATCTACCTGGCCGGGCGCTGAGGGAGGAGGAGGCCGCCATGCGTCACCATGTCCGCCTGTTCGTCGCCACCTGGGCCGTGCTGCTGCTCCTGCTGGGCGGCACCTGGGGCGCGGCCATGCTGCCGCTGAACGAGACCTGGAGCGTCGTCTGCAACATGGGGTTCGCGGCGGCCAAGACGGCCATCGTCGCGTGGCTGTTCATGCACCTGAACGAGAGCACGGGACTGACCCGGGTGGCGGCCATCGCCGCCATCCCCTTCCTGTTCTCGCTCGGGCTGGTCACGCTGCTCGACGTGCTGTTCCGCGTGCCCTGACCACCAACAGTACCGCGAGGCCGAGCAGCAAGTAGCCGTAGCCGAAGGCCAGCGTCCAGACGGTCATGCCGGCCAGACGCAGCAAGCCGCCGACGCCGTCGTCCGCCAGATGGCCCGCCAGCACGACCGTCACCAGGGGCACGGTGAGCGCCGCATGAACGAGCGGCAGCAGCCACAACGCCCGGCGCAGGCGCCGCCACGGCCGACGTCCCGCCGCCACCGCCAGCGCGACGGCGAGCGGCAGGTAGGTCGGCAGCCCCACCGCCGAGGCCGCGAGCCACTCCACTGCCAGGGGGACCGGCGCCCCGGTCCGCGCCAGCACCGCCACCGCCGCCCAGCCGACGCCCGCACCCGCCAGCGGCAGCAGCAGGAGCAGCCGCAGCAGGGGGACGGACGGCCCGTCGGCCGGCGGCGTCACGGCTCAGAACTGCGCCGTGGTGTCGCGGAAGGCCGCCATGTATTCCGCCTCCAGACGCGCCGCCAGCTCGGCCGCCGCCGGGACGTCGGCGATGCCGCCGACGCCGTGACCGGCCGACCAGATGTCGCGCCACGCCTTGGCCTCGGCGGCCATGTCCATGTGCTTCTTGGGCGGCAGGTTCTCGGGGTCGAGGCCGGCGGCGATCAGGCTCGGCCGCAGGAAGTTGGCGTTCACGCCCGAGATCGAGTCCGTGTAGACGATGTCGGCCAGCGCGCTGGCCGTCAGCATGTCCTTGTAGGCCTGGTCGGCCATGCTTTCGCGCGTGGCGATGAAGCGGGTGCCCATGTATGCGAAATCCGCGCCCATCATGCGCGCCGCCGCCACGTGGCGCCCGCTGCCGAGGGCGCCGGCCAGGATGAGCGTGCCGTCGAAGAACTGCCGCACCTCCTCGATCAGGGCGAAGGGGCTGGCGGTGCCGGCATGGCCGCCGGCGCCGGCGCACACCAGGATCAGCCCGTCGACACCGGCCTGCGCCGCCTTCCGCGCGTGGCGCACCGAGATCACGTCGTGGAACACGAGGCCGCCGTAGCCGTGCACTTCCTTCACCAGGTCCGGCACGGCGCCGAGGGACGTGATGACCAGCGGCACCTTGCGCTCGGCCACCACCGCGAGGTCGGGCTCGAGGCGCGGGTTGGTCTTGTGGACGATGAGGTTGACGCCGTAGGCGGCGGCCCGGCCATGGGCGCGGCGGCCGTCCTCGATCTCGGTCAGCCACGCGGCGAAGCCCTCGGTGGTGCGGGCGTTGAGCGCCGGGAAGGTGCCGATGAGTCCGGCCTTGCAGGTTTCGAGCACCAGCTGCGGGCCGCTGACCAGGAACATGGGCGCGGCGATGACCGGCAGGCGGAGGTTCTCTCGCAGGGCGGCGGGAATGGCCATGGACGTCGTGTCTCCCGTTGTTCGGTGGTTCGTTGCCGCGAGTACAGCACGGACCGCCGGCGCCGGAAAAGTCCCGCCGCCACCGGCTGCGGATGACGCGACGTCAGGGCGCCGCCGGCCGCACGCGACAGGGCCGCCGGCGCGGGTGCGACTCGGCGGCCCTGACTGTATGGGGTGTGCGAATGCCCTGCGGCGCGGCTCAGACGTCGTAGGACAGCCGTTCGACGCCCGTCACGACGAAGCCTTCGCTCGCCGGGTACTGCTCCAGCACCTTGCTGCGCGCGCCCTCGGCGTCGTCGGCGGTGACTTCCATGTGTTTCTCTTCCGCCCAGCGTTCGTCGTAGACGTGGTGCGTCTTGTTCTGCTTCACCGCCTCGCGCACCGTCTGGTTATAGACGGCGACGGAGAACTTGCAGCAGCCCTCCCGCGGGACGTAGAGCGGATCAGCCTGCTCGTTCATATGACCTCCACCAAACCTGTTCTGCCGTATCCTGGACCGGGAAGTGTTCTGCCGTCTGTCTCTCGCGGCTTCTTCCCGGTTCCACTGTGCCATGAACAGCAAACGCCCTGCACGCTGTCTTTTCCGTGACCGCGGCGGAACTTTTCGGTTATTGCCGCTGTTTTACGCGCCGTTTCGACGTTGCCCGGATGGCGCCGGCCGATGCTGCACGACGTCATCCCTACTCCCTTTGGGACGCTTAGTCCCCCGCGGGGGGTTGCAAATCCATGCACCACACCCATGCGAAAACTCAGGGCTTTACAAGGCCGTGCGGCTCTGCTAGCCCTTTTACTGCGACGCATTCTCAACTCATGTCCTGCGTCGCCCGATGCAACACGGATCCTGGAGCATAGTCCCGATGACGCAGTCTCTCCGCAGCCTCAGCCGCGTCGCCGTCGCCGCCGTGGCGCTCGCCGTCCCTGCCGTGCTGGCGGCCGCCGATGCCGACGCCGCCGAGGTGAACCTTTATTCCGCGCGCAAGGAAGAGCTGATCCGCCCGCTGCTGGACGCCTTCACCAAGGACACGGGCATCCAGGTCAACGTGCTGACCGCCGGCGCCGACCAGCTGGTCGAGCGCATCAAGGCCGAGGGCGACAACAGCCCCGCCGACGTGCTGATGACCGTGGACGCCGGCCGCCTCTACCGCGCCAAGCAGGAAGGCCTCCTGCAGCCCATCGAGTCCGACGTGCTGGAGAAGGCGATCCCCGCCCACCTGCAGGACAAGGACAACGAGTGGTTCGGCCTGTCGCAGCGCGCCCGCGTGGTGTTCTACTCCAAGGACCGCGTGAAGCCCGAGGAGCTGTCGACCTACCAGGATCTCGCCTCCGACACCTGGAAGGGCCGCATCTGCATCCGCTCGTCCGACAACATCTACAACCAGTCCCTGCTGGCCGCCATGATCTCCCGCGACGGCGAGGAGAAGGCGCGCGCATGGGCCGAGGGCGTGGTCGCCAACATGGCGCGCAAGCCGCAGGGCGGCGACCGTGACCAGATCAAGGCCGTGGCCGCTGGCGAGTGCGACATCGCCGTCTCCAACACCTACTACGTGGTCGGCATGCTGCAGTCGACCGACGAGGGCGACGTGAAGGCGGCGCAGTCCGTGGCGCCGTTCTTCCCCGACCAGGGCGGCACCGGCACGCACGTCAACGTCTCCGGCGCCGGCGTCGTGAAGTCCGCCCCGCACAAGGCAGAGGCCGTCAAGCTCATCGAGTGGCTGGCCGGCGAGAAGGCGCAGGAGATGTACGCCGAGGTCAACGGCGAATACCCGGCCGTGCAGGGCGTGGCGTGGTCCGACGTCCTGAAGGGCTGGGGCGAGTTCAAGATGGACGACCTGCCCATGGACAACCTGGGCGAATACAACGCCGCCGCCGTGAAGGTCTTCGACCAGGCCGGCTGGCGCTGAGGCTTTACCGGGACGAGGACCGGCGGGCTGGCCGGTTCCTCTTCCTCTCGACCCGTCCGGGCGGGCAATCCCGGAAACTGGCGGCGGCCTCGCGAGGGGCCGCCGCATTTTTGTGCGGCGCCCGGCCAAGCCCCGCCGGCGGACCCCGCCCCCACCTACGGCGCGACCGCGCCGCGCGGCCCCTGCCGCGGGAGCCCAGCGGCCGCAGGCCGCGCCCGGCGCCTGAGGGCGAACAAAAACACCCTATCCCGGCGCCTGAGGGACAAATATCAAGCCGCTTCCACGAAGCCCGCCAGCACCTTCTTCAGGCCCGCCTTGTCGAACTGCACCGCCAGCTTGTCGTCCTCGACGGCGGTGATGGTGCCGTAGCCGAACTTCTGGTGGAACACCCGCTCGCCCAGGCCGAAGCCCGACGAGGCCTCGCGCGCCTTGACGTTCCACGAGGTGCCGTCGCCGGGAACGACCTTGGACGACTTGCGCCGCCCGCCCCAGCCGTCGTCCCAGGTGGAGCCCCAGGCGCCGCCGCTTTCGGCGAAGCCGGCACCATAGAGGCCGCTTTCGCTCTGCTGCTCGACGCAATCGGGCGGCAGTTCGTCGACGAAGCGGCTCGGCACCGTGTTGACCCACTGGTTGTAGATGCGGCGCGAGGCGGCGAAGCTGATGTAGACCCGCTTGCGCGCCCGCGTCAGCCCGACGTAGGCGAGCCGCCGCTCCTCCTCCAGCGCCGCCTGGCCGTTCTCTTCCAGCGACCGCTTGCTCGGGAAGATCTCCTCCTCCCAGCCCGGCAGGAAGACCACGTCGAACTCCAGCCCCTTGGCGGCGTGCAGGGTCATGAGGGTGACGCCGGGTTCCTCGGCGCTCTTGGCCTCGTTCTCCATCACCAGGCTGATGTGTTCGAGGAACTGCACCAGCGTCTCGTACTCGCCGACGGCGCCGTACAGCTCTTCCAGGTTCTCGAGCCGGCCGGGCGCCTCGGGCGTCTTGTCGCGACGCCACATCTCGGCATAGCCGCTTTCCTCGACCACCGTGCGCACCAGTTCGGGCAGGTCCATGTGATCGACCAGGGCCTTCCACCGTTCCATGCCCTCCACGAAGTCGCGCAGGGCGGCGCGGGCCTTCGGCTTCAGCTCGTCGGTCTGGACCAGTTCGGCGGCGGTGGCATAAAGCGGCTTGCCGAGGGCGCGGGCCGAGACGTGCAGCATCTGGAGGGTGGCCTCGCCGAGGCCGCGCTTGGGCTTGTTCACCACCCGCTCGAAGGCGAGGTCGTCGTCGGGCGACACCAGCAGGCGCAGGTAGGCGAGCGCGTCGCGGATCTCCATGCGCTCGTAGAAGCGCGGGCCGCCGATGACGCGGTAGTTGATGCCGGTGGTGATGAGGCGTTCCTCGAACTCGCGCGTCTGGAAGCCGGCGCGCACCAGGATCGCCATGGCGTTGAGGTTTTCGCCGGCACGCTGCAGCGCCTCGATCTCCTCCACCAGCCAGCGCGCCTCGTCGTCCTGCGACCACACGCCGCGCACGTGGATCTTGGCGCCCTCTTCCGCCACCCCCGGCGCCCGCAGCTCCTTGCCGAGGCGTCCCTGGTTGTTGCGGATGAGGTGGGAGGCGGCGCGCAGGATGGTGGGCGTGGAGCGATAATTGCGCTCCAGCCGCACGATCTTGGCCCCGGGGAAGTCCTGGTCGAACTTCAGGATGTTGCCGACCTCGGCGCCGCGCCAGCTGTAGATGGACTGGTCGTCGTCGCCGACGCAGCAGATGTTCTTGTACTTCCGCGCCAGCAGTCGCAGCCACAGGTACTGCGCCACGTTGGTGTCCTGGTATTCGTCCACCAGGATGTAGCGGAAGCGGTCCTGATACTCGGCCAGGATCTCCGGGTGGGACTGGAACATCACCACGCAGAGCAGCAGCAGGTCGCCGAAGTCGCAGGCGTTCAGCTCGCGCAGGCGGGCCTGGTAGTCGGTGTAGAACTGCACCACCTTGGACCCGCCGCCGGCCCGCGCCTCGTCCTGCGGGATCTTGTCGGGCAGGTAGGCGCGGTCCTTCCAGCGCTGGATGATGCCCATGAGCATCTGCGCCGGCTGCTTCTTGGGGTCGAAGCTCGCCTGTTCCATCAGCTGCTTCAGAAGCCGCATCTGGTCGTCGGTGTCGAGGATGGTGAAGCCCGAGCGCAGGCCCACCGCCTCCGGGTGCCGTCGCAGCATGCGCACGCACAGGGAATGGAAGGTGCCGAGCCACACCGCTTCCGCCTGCGGGCCGATCATGGCGGCCAGACGCTCGCGCATCTCGCGGGCGGCGCGGTTGGTGAAGGTCACCGCCAAGCACTGCCACGGCTGCGCCAGCGGCTTGTTGAGGATGTAGGCGAGCCGCGTCGTCAGCACGCGGGTCTTGCCGGTGCCGGCGCCCGAGAGCACCAGCACCGGGCCCTCGGTGGTAGTCACGGCCTCGCGCTGTTCCGGATTGAGGCCGGAGACGAGGGCATCCTCGCGCGCCGCCGCGGCGGCGGCATGGGCGGCGGACGGCGTGGCGGACGGGCCCGGCGGCGCCAGGGGCTCGTCGTCGAGGGAGAAGGGATCGGAGGTCATGGCGCGACTATAGACGGAGAACGAAAGCGGCTCACGGGGAAATATGGGGCCGCGGTCGCCGGGGCGCCAGGAAACCATCGGTCCGGCCAGGCCGTTAGCGGGCGAGCAGCCCTTCCAGCCGACGGAGACCCGACGCATGGCGGCCATTCCGCACGAAGCCGGCCCCGACCACACGCTGGCGTTCCTGGCGGAAGGCTATCGCTTCATCCCCAACCGGGTGGACCGCTTCGGGTCGGACATCTTCACCACCCGCCTCATGCTGTCGCCGGTCACCTGCCTGCACGGGGCGGAGGCGGCGGAGCAGTTCTACACCCCCGACCGCTTCACCCGCCGCGGCGCCATGCCGCCGACCACCCTGCGCCTGCTGCAGGGCAGCGGCAGCGTGCAGAGCCTGGACGGTCTGGCGCACCGCTGGCGCAAGCGCATGTTCCTCGACATCATGCGCCCCGGCGCCGTCGCCGAGTTGGTCGATGCCTTCACCGCCGAATGGCGGGACCGCCTGCCTGTCTGGGAGCGGCAGGACAGGGTGACCCTGTTCCCCGAGGTGGAGGAGTTGCTCACCCGCGCCGCCTGCCGCTGGGCCGGCTGCCCGCTCGACGACGCCGAGGCGCCGGAGCGGGCGCGCGAGTTTTCCGCCATGATCGCCGGCGCCGGCTCGCCCGGGCTGCGCTTCGCCCAGGGCCTGCGCCTGCGCCGCCGCACCGAACGCTGGGCCGCCGGCCTGATCGAGCAGACCCGCGACGGCCGCCTCGCCCCGCCCGAGGGCAGCGCGCTCGCCGTCATCGCCCACCACCGGGGCGAGGACGACCGCTGGCTGGACGCCGGCACCGCCGTCTACGAACTGCTGAACATCCTGCGCCCCACCGTCGCCGTCGGCCGCTTCATCGTCTTCGCCGCGCTGGCCCTCTACCAGCACCCGACGTCCCGCGCCTTCGCCGAGGGCGACGACCGCGACGTCGAGTGCTTCGCGCAGGAGGTGCGGCGGCTCTATCCCTTCTTCCCCCTGGTGGGCGGCCGGGTGCTGCAGCCCTTCGCGTGGCGCGGGCACGACTTCGCGGAAGGCGACTGGGTGCTGCTCGACCTGCACGGCACCAACCACGACCCGCGCCTGTGGTCCGAGCCGAAAGAGTTCCGTCCGGAGCGATTCCTGCATTGGGACGAGAGCCCGTGGAGCTTCGTCGCCCAGGGCGGCGGCCCCTACGACACCGGCCACCGCTGCCCCGGCGAGCGCACCACCATCGAGCTGGTGAAGCGCGCCTCCCGCCTGCTGGCCCAGGACATGCGCTACGACGTGCCGCCGCAAGACCTGTCGGTGGATCTGTCGCGCATGCCGGCGGAGCCCGCCAGCGGCTTCGTCATCGCCAACCTGCGCGCCCGCGGCTGATCCGGGGCCACGGGCCTCAGAACGGCGGCAGGTCGCGCCGCTCGCCGCGGTCTTCCGCCTGCGCCGCCATGAGCGCCCGGTTGAAGGCGAGCAGTGCCTCCGCCTCGTGGACGCAGCCGACGAAGCGGCGCGTTTCCTCGTGGGCGACCACGGCGACGTGCTCCTCCTTCACCTCCAGCATGACCTTGAGCGCCCGTTCCAGGCTGTCGTCGGCCTCCAGCAGGGGCGGGTTCCGGCGGCAGACGTCGAAGGCGTTCACCAGGTCGTCGAGGGCCGGGTCGAAGGCGATGTCCGACAGGTCGGCCAGCGTGATGGTGCCGACGAAGCGGCCGCTCTGCGCCTCCACCACGAACAGCTCGCCGTAGGGTGTGCGCTGCAGCTTCTCGCGTACCAGGGGAAGGCGGCATTCGGGGCCGACGGTGGCGCATTCCGGGGCCATGACGTCGCGCACCCGCAAGGAGCGCAAGAGCCGCACGTCGTGCTGCTGCACCTTCAGGCCGCGCCGCTCCAGTGCCCAGTGGAACCAGCTGGACCGGCCGCCGATCTGCGTCGTGACGACGGTGGAGATCACCACGGCGATCATCACGGCAATGGTCAGGCCGTAGTCGCCCGTCAGCTCGAAGATGATGAGCACGGTGGAGATGGGCGCCCCCAGCACCGCCGCCGACACCGCCCCCATGCCGACCAGGGCGTAGGCGCCGGGGCCGGTGGAGAGTTCAGGGAAGGCGTTGGTCGCCAGCACGCCGAAGGCGCCGCCCACCAGCGCCCCGAAGGCGAGGCTCGGCGAGAACACGCCGCCGCCGAAGCCGAAGCCGAGCGACAGCGCCGTCGCCGCCAGCTTGGCCGCGGCCAGCGCCGCCAGCAGCAGGAACGGCAGGTCGCCGTGCAGGGCGTCGTCGGTCACCTCGTAACCGACGCCGAGCACGCCCGGATAGGCCAGCGCCAGCACGCCCAGCGCCACACCGGCCACCGGCGGCCGCGACCACTGCGGCAGGCCGGTGCGGTTGGCGAGCCGCTCGCTCCACAGGATGGAGTGCATGAACAGCAGCGCCATGATGCCCGACAGCACGCCGAGGCCGGCGAAGGCGGGGAACTCCAGCACGTGGATGTCGCGGAAGGCGGGGATGATGAAGGCCGGGTAATCGCCGAACCAGCCGCGGCTGATCATGGTGCCGGTGACCGAGGCGATGACCACCGGCGCGAAGGCCGACAGGGCGTAGTGGCCGACCACCACCTCGTGGGCGAACAGCACGCCGGCGATGGGGGCGTTGAAGCTGGCCGCGACCGCCGCCGCCGTCCCGCAGCCGAGCAGCACGCGCGACAGCGACCGCCCGAAGTGCAGGCGCTCGGCGAGCCAGGCGCTCATGGCGGCGCCCAGCGTCACCGCCGGCCCCTCGCGCCCGACGGAGGCGCCGGCCCCCAGCGACAGGGCCGCGCCCACCACCGCCATGATGCCGGGCACCACGGGCATGCGGCCGCCCTTCAGCGCCGCGCTCTCGATCACCTCGGGGATGCCGAGCGGCCGCCGGCCGGGCATGAGCAGGCGGTAGAACAGCCCGACGACCAATCCGCCCACCACCGGCGCCAGCACGATGTGCCACCACGGCAGCCCGACGACGACGGACGCCAGCCGCTCGTCGCCGCTGCCGTAGTAGAGCGCCTGGACGACGCGGATCAGTTCGCGGAAGCCGATGACGCCGGCGCCCACCGCCACGCCGACCACCAGCGCCAGCACCCCCAGCACCAACTGGTCGTTGCGCACGATGCGGCGGACATGGAACAGCAGGCGGGAGGGGCGAAGCTTCTGCACGGGTCCGAACGGGGCGGCTGGGGGGACCGCGGCACATCGACGGCAGGCGCCGAAAGACGTCGCGGAGTCATGAGCCTAGCATAGCCCCACGGGCGACCGCGGCACCACCCCCTGCGGCCGATCGGGCGATCTCAGGCGATCTGCCGTTCCAGCTCCGCCTGGGTGCACACCCGGTTGCGGCCGTTGCGCTTGGCGGTGTAGAGCGCTTCGTCGGCGCGCTGCACGAAGCCGGTCAGCGGCTCGCCGAGCGCCATTTCCGCCACACCGATGGACAGGGTCACCTTGCCCAGGTCCTGGTTGGTGCGGCGGTTGACGATGCGGCGCGAGGCGACGGCGAGGCGGATCTTGTCGGCCAGGGCGCGCGCGTCGGTCAGCGTGCAGGACGGCAGGATGACGGCGAATTCCTCGCCGCCGTAGCGGGCGGCGGTGTCGCCGGGGCGCACCGTGTCCACCATGGACTTGGCCACCAGCTTCAGCACCTGGTCGCCCAGCAGGTGGCCGTGGGTGTCGTTGAAGGCCTTGAAGTGGTCGATGTCGATCATCAGCAGGCTGACGAAGCCGCCCTTGGTCTGCGCCTTGGCGGCCGACTCGATGAGGATGCGCTCGAACACCCGGCGGTTGGCGATGCCGGTGAGGCCGTCGATGCTCGCCTGCTCCTCCATCACCGTCAGGTTCTGGCGCAGTTCCGACACTTCCTTGCGGCTGTCGGTGAGCTGCTGCTCCAGCGCCCGGTTCAGCTCGGCCATGCGGCGCGTCTCGGCGAGCACCGAGGCCAGCGTCTGGTTGAGCTGTTCCGGCTGCCCGGCGCGCTCCACCAGCCCCTGCAGGGTGCGGCCGTAGTCGGCGGCGCCCTGTTCGGCGGTGCCGACGGCATAGGCGACGGTGGCGATGGTTTCTTCCAGCTTGCGCGAGGCGTCGTCGATCCCGTCCCGCCGGGCCTGGCCGGTGAAGTGGCGCTGATAGAGGCCTTCACAGACCTCGGGGGAGAAGGTCGTGCCGTCGCCCAGCAGGCGGTCCACCTCGCGCCGCAGGTCGGGCAGACCGTCGGCCTCGTAGGCGTACCACAAGAGGTAGTTGTTGGGCGTCGGAGCCACGGCCAGCGTCGCCATGCGCGACAGCGCGGCGGCGGCCAGGGCATCGGCCCGCTCCTTGGTATGCGCGAACTGCATGAACGTCACGTCCCCACGACTCTATAGCGGAAGTATTACGCCGTTTCACGGTGACGTCACCCAAAGTTTCTCCAAAATCGTCGAAAACCCTCAGCGTCCGCCGATGGCGCGGCCCGCCTTGTCCGGCCACGGGCTCGCATCGGCGGCGACCAGCGCCTCGAGCCGCGCCCGCACGTCCGGGTCCCACAGCACAGAGCGGCGACTCGCCATGTCGACGTGCACCATCATCACCTCGTTGGTGGCGGCGAGGAAGCCGTCCTCGGCGTGGTGCATGGTGTGGAACAGGCGCAGCGTCTTGTGCCCGACCGCCAGCGGCCGCGGCTGGATGCGCAAGGGCGCACCCTGCACCACCTCGCCGTCGTAGGTGACGTGCGCCTCCACCACGAAGACGGAGCGCTGCGTCCGCTCCCGCCAGTCGGCGCCCAGGCCGGCGGCATCGAAGAAGGCGTCCGTCGCGTGGTCGAAGGCGAGCACGTAGAAGGCGACGTTCATGTGGCCGTTGTAGTCGACCCACTCGGGCCGCACGGTTTCCAGATGGGGCGGCACGGCGGGCATGGGCGTGGGGGCGGATGTCATGTCGGCGTCGTCTCCCTGTCATATGACGTCCATGGGGGCAGCGTTCGCGCCCGGGTTCCGTTATACTGTGTCCAGTACCCCACTGAAACGGCGCGGAAAGCGCGGGAGGACGCCATGGCCATCGACAAAGGCAACGACGCACTGGCCGAGGCCGAGCGCCACTGGGTGGAGGGCGACCCGCAGCGCGCCGCCGAGGCCGCCCGCCGCGCCCGCCTGCACTATCACGACGCCCGCGATCCCGACGGCGAGGCCTCCGCCCTCATCCTGCTCGGCGACATGGAACTGGACGCCGACCGCCTGTCCGACGCCCGCCAGGCCTATGTGGAGGCGCGCCAGCTCCTGGCGCCGTCGGGCGAGCAGGCGCACCAGGCGGCGGTGCTCATGCGCCTCGGCCTGCTGCACCGGCTGGAGGAGACGCCGCGCGAGGCGGTGGAGTGCTTCCAGTCCGCCATCGAGCTGTTCAGCGCCGCCGGCGACCTGTCGGGCGAGGCGCTCGCCAACATGCAGATCGGCCACGTCGCCCGCGGTCTGGAACAGCGTGACGACGACGCGGTGATGCACTACACCCACGCCCGCGCCCTCTACTCCAAGGCCGGCGACACCCTGGGCGAGGCCCACGCCATGAAGGCGCTCGGCCACCTGCAGACGCTGCTCGGCCACGCCGACAAGGCGCACGAGATGCTGGAAGGCGCCATCGAGCGCTTCGCCGAGAACGGCGACAGCCTGGACGAGGCGGAAGCGACAGGCGGCCTCGGGCTGCTGCTGCGCTCGCTGGGCGACGAGGACGCCGCCTTCGACGCCTTCCGCCGCGCCAGCAAGCTCTACGCCGGCGCCGGCCACCTGGAGGGCGAGGCGGAAATGCTCATGGAGATCGGCGAGATCGAGGCGGGCCGGAACCCCAAGCACGCCCGCAAGACCTTCCAGCACGCCGCCGAGCTGTTCCAGCGCGCCGGCCAGCAGGACCTGCACGAAGCCGCCGTGCGCGCAGCCGACACGGTGGCGCGGGCGGAAACGGAAGGCCTCGGCTGATGCCCCCCGCCGGCCCCTCCCCCGCCGCCACCCTCGGCGCCGCCGCCATCCTGGCCGCGGCGCTGGCGGCGGGCGTTGCGCTGTGGCAGGACTGGGGGCTGCTGGTGTTCCTCAACGGCGGCGGCTTGTTCTGCTTCTGAGGGCGCACGCGGCGCGCCCGCTCACCCCCTCCGGTGTCGCGGCGGGCCCCGGCGGTCGGCCGACGCCACTCCCGACGAACTCGGGAGACCTCTTGGTGTCCTTGGTGTCTTGGTGGCTGAACAACCGCAGCCCCAGCGACCGATGACGCCGCTGGCACTCGCCGCTGTCATGGCCCTGAAAACACGGAAGCCCACGCTTGCGCGTGGGCTCCGGAAAGGGCGTGACCGACGTCTCGATCGCTTCCCACCGTCAGATTACCGCGGTTCACAGCGCCTTCAAGCGCTTTCGTGCATGGGGTCGCACGGCCGGACGTCCAGACCTTACTCCCCCTCCCACCCGAAGAACCCGAAGGTCTCGCGCATGTGCTCGGGCAGTTCGGCGGTGATTTGAAGCGAGCCGCCGCGCGGGTGGGGGATGGTCAGGCTGCGGGCGTGCAGGTGCAGCTTGCGGCTGATGCCGTGGCCCATCATGTGCGCCTCCGCCCCGCCGTACTTGCCGTCGCCGAGGATGGGCGTGCCCATGTGGGCGGCGTGGACGCGCAGCTGGTGGGTGCGCCCCGTCAGCGGCTCCATCTCCAGCCACGCCGCCTTGCCGGCCACCGACTCCAGGGTGCGGTAGACGGTGACCGACGGCTTGCCCCAGTCCTCGTCCACCTCCATGCGCTCGCCGGCCTTGCCGGGGGCCTTGGTGATGGGGGCGGAGACCTTGCCCTCCGCCGGCTTCGGCGTGCCGACCACGACGGCCCAGTAGATCTTCTGCGTGTCGCGGCTGCGGAAGGCCGCCGTCAGGGCCGTCGCTGCGAAGGTGTTGCGGGCGATGACCAGCACGCCCGAGGTGTCGCGGTCCAGCCGGTGGACCAGCTTCGGCCGCTCGTCGGCGTCGGGGTCGTCCATGAGCGCCGGCAGCAGGCCGTCGACGTGCTTGGTCGTGCCCGTGCCGCCCTGCACCGCCAGGCCCGGCGGCTTGTTCAGGATGATGACGTCGTCGTCCTTGTGGATGACGCAGCCGCGGATCATGGCGGCGTCGGCCGGCGAGATCTGCTGGCGGCGGTCGACGTCGGGCGGCAGGTCGGGCTGCTCGCCGAGCGGCGGCACGCGCACCACCTGACCCTTTTCCAGCCGCTGCGCCGCCTTGGCGCGCTTGCCGTCGACGCGGATCTGGCCGGTGCGCAGAAGCTTCTCCAGGCGGCCGTGCTTCAGCTCCGGGAACCGCCGCTTGAACCAGCGGTCGAGCCGGGTGTCGTCTTCCGCCTGTTCGACGGTGATGGTCTGTACGCCGCTCATGTCAGCATCTGCCTTGCCACGAATAAACCGAATACCAGGGCGAGCACCCCGACGACCACCGTCGCCGCCAGATAGGCGCCCGCCGCCCATACCTGATCGCGCTGGACCAGGGTCACCACGTCCAGCGAGAAGCTGGAGAAGGTGGTGAAGCCCCCCAGCACGCCGACGAACACGAAGGCGCGCGCCTCGCCCGACATCACGCCGCGCAGCGCCGCCGCCTCGATCAGCAGGCCCATGACGAAGCTGCCGACGATGTTGACCGCCAGCGTTCCCCACGGGAAGCCCGTGCCCATAATCCGCGCCAGCAGCACGCCGACGGCATAGCGCCCCATGCTGCCGAGCGCCCCGCCGGCCGCCACGGCCAGCAGCATCTGCGGCGTCATGCGCCCCCTCCCCCGGTGCCCTCGTCGTCCTTGTCGTCGGCCGCCTGGCGCCGGGCGCGCAGGCGGTCCCACCAGTCGATGCGCTTGCGCAGTTCGCGCTCGAAGCCGCGTTCCGGCGGATCGTAGAAGCGGTGGCGCGCCATCTCCTCGGGGAAATAGTTCTGCCCCGAGAAGGCCTCCGGCGCGTCGTGGTCGTAGGCGTAGCCCTTGCCGTAGCCCAGGTCCTTCATCATGCGCGTCGGGGCATTGAGGATGTGCTTGGGCGGCATCAGGCTGCCGGTCCCCTTGGCCGCCTTGCGCGCCGCCTTGTAGGCGACGTAGCCGGCATTGGACTTGGGCGCGGTACCGAGATAGACCACCAGCTGCGCGATGGCCAGCTCGCCTTCCGGGCTGCCGAGGCGGTCGTAGGTCTCCCACGCCGCAATGGCCTGGGTGACGGCGCCCGGATCGGCCAGCCCGACGTCCTCCACCGCAAAGCGAGTCAGCCGCCGCAGCAGGAAGGCGGGGTCCTCGCCGCCGTCGAGCATGCGCGCCATCCAGTACAGCGCCGCGTCGGTGTCCGACCCGCGCAGGGACTTGTGCAGGGCGGAAATGAGGTTGTAGTGGCCCTCGCGGTCCTTGTCGTAGACCGGCGCCCGCCGCTGCACCACCGAGGCGAGGCCGCCGGCGTCCAGCGGCTCCGCCGGCCCGAAGTTCACCACGTCCTCCGCCATGCCGAGCAGGTAGCGCCCGTCGCCGTCGGCGATGGCCTTCAGTGCCGCGCGGGCGTCGGCGGTCAGCGGCAGGGGCGCACCCAGTTCCGCCTCCACCCGCGCCAGCAGCGTCTCCAGCGCCGGCTCGTCCAGCCGGTTGAGCACCAGCACGCGGCAGCGCGACAGCAGGGCGGCGTTCAGCTCGAAGCTCGGGTTTTCCGTGGTGGCGCCCACCAGCACCACCGTGCCGTCTTCCACGTAGGGCAGGAAGCCGTCCTGCTGGCTGCGGTTGAAGCGGTGGATCTCGTCGACGAACAGCAGCGTGCCGCGGCCCGTCTCGCGCCGCGCCCGCGCCGCCTCGAACACCTTGCGCAGGTCGGCGACGCCCGAGAACACCGCCGACAGCGGCTCGAAGTGCAGGTCGGTGCGGTCGGCCAGCAGGCGGGCGATGGTGGTCTTGCCGCAGCCCGGCGGCCCCCACAGGATGATGGAGGTCAGCTTGCCGGCGCGCACCATCCGCCCGAGCGGCCCGTCGGGGCCGATCAGGTGGTCCTGCCCCACCACCTCTTCCAGCCGCTGCGGCCGCAGGCGGTCGGCGAGGGGGCGGGGGGCGTGCGCGTCGAACAGGGTGGCCACGGGGCGGCTGTCTCCGGCTTTCCTAGCGGCCGAGCAGGACGGTGGTGGAGCGGCCGGCGCGGGTGAAGGTGATGCGCCAGGTATCGGCCTTCCGCACCGCCGCCTGCAGGGCGTCGATGGTAAGCGTATCGCTGTCGTTGACCCGCGTCACCACGTCGCCGGGGCGGAAGCCCACCTGCGCCGCCACGCCGCCGCGCAGCAGGCGCTGGATGACGACACCGCGCTGCAGGCCGGGCAGGCCCATCTCCTCGGCCAGCGCCGGGTTGATGTTGGCGACCTCGGCACCGCCGAAGGGGCCGGCGCGGTCGTCCAGGCGGGTGACGTTGCGCGGCGGGTCCTCGGGCGGAGCGATGAGGGCGACGGTCACGTCCAGCGGCGCGCCCTTGCGCAGAACGCTCATGCGGGCCGTGCCGCCGACCGGGGCGGTGACGATGCGGTAGCGCAGTTCCGACGGATCGGCGACCGGGTGGCCGTCCATGGCGGTGATGACGTCGCCGATGCGCAGGCCCGCCTTCTCCGCCGGGCTGCCGGGGTAGAGGCCGTTGACCAGCACGCCCGCCGGCCGCGGCAGGCCGAGGCTCTGGGCGATGTCGGCGGTGACGCCCTGCCCCGCCGCGCCGAACCACGGGCGCACGGCCTTGCCGTCGGACAACAGGCTGTCGACGACGACGCGCACAAGATCCGACGGAATGGCGAAGCCGATGCCGACGCTGCCGCCGTCGCGGGAATAGATGGCGGTGTTGACGCCGATGAGGTTGCCCGCCGAGTCGACCAGCGCGCCGCCCGAGTTGCCCGGGTTGATGGCGGCGTCGGTCTGGATGAAGCTGCGGTAGTCCGCCTGGCCGCCGCCGGTGGTGCGCGACAGGGCGGAGACGATGCCCATGGTGACCGTCTGGCCGACGCCGAAGGGATTGCCGACCGCCAGCACCAGGTCGCCGACCTCCAAGAGGTCGCTGTCGCCGAGCGGCAGCACGGGCAGGTCGGCACCGTCGGTCTTCAGGCGCAGCACGGCGAGGTCGGTGCGTTCGTCGGTGCCGACGACCTCGGCGGCGAACTCACGCCGGTCGGACAGGACGACGGTGATTTCGGTGGCGTTCTTCACCACGTGGTCGTTGGTGACGACGATGCCGTCGGCCCGCACGATGACGCCCGAGCCGAGGGAGTTCTGCACCTGCTCGCGCGGCTGGCCGAGCAGCTGGTCACCGAAGAAGCGGCGGAAGAACGGATCGTTGAACAGCGGCGAGACGGGCTGGCGCTGCTGCACCACCGTCTTGGTGTAGATGTTGACGACCGCCGGCGTGACGGCCTTCACCACCGGCGCGAAGCTGAGGCTGATTTCGGCCCGGTCCTGCGGCACGACGCGCGCCGGCTCCTCCTGCTGGGCCGTCGCCACCCCGCCCGTCACCAGGGCGGCGGCGCAAGCCAGCGCGGCGACGATCCCCTTCACCCACCCCTGCGGCATCTGTCCTCCACTCCTTCCTTCGGCGGTTGCATCCGCCGCTGATATAGGGCGCAAAGACGAAAGGGCAGCCGCAAGGGCTGCCCTTCCTGTCGTCCGGGTCGCGAAAGCGCCCGATTACTCCTGCTCGGCGGCCTCGACCTCGGCGGCGTGCCGCGCCTTGTCCTCGGCACCCTTGGCGGCCGGGTCACGGTCGACCAGCTCGATGACGGCCATGGGCGCGGCGTCACCGTAGCGGAAGCCGGCCTTCAGGACGCGGGTGTAACCACCGCTGCGGTCCTTGTAGCGCTCGGCCAGGGTGGAGAACAGCTTGCGGACCACCTCTTCCTCGCGGATCACCGCGAGAGCCTGGCGGCGGGCGTGCAGGTCGCCGCGCTTGCCGAGGCTGATCAGCTTCTCGGCGACCGGACGCAGATCCTTCGCCTTCGGCAGGGTGGTCTTGATCTGCTCGTGCTTGAGCAGAGCCGTCGCCATGTTGGCGAACAGCGCCTTGCGGTGAGCCTTCGTGCGGTTCAGCTTGCGGCCCGACATACCGTGACGCATGCGATCGTCCTCCTATCCCTGGTCTCGCGGCGCGAAACCGATTGCGAAACCCGCCGCCGCGCCCTGGATGAAAGGACTATGCGGCATGTACGGCGGGGCGGTTCCCTCGTGGAACCGTTCGGGGCCGCCCGTATAGACGAGACGGCCCCGGAAGGCAAGTGCGGAGCGGCTGGCGCCCCGTTTCCTCTGGCTGCGGCCCGGTCCGCTGCCGGGCCCTGCGGGACCGGCCGGCACGACCGCGCCCGGCGCCCGAGGGCAGTCAGACGCCTCAGTACGGCTCTTCCAGCTTCTTGGCCAGTTCCTCGATGTTCTCGGGCGGCCAGTTCGGAATTTCCATGCCGAGGTGGAGACCCATGGAGGCGAGCACCTCCTTGATCTCGTTCAGCGACTTGCGGCCGAAGTTCGGGGTGCGGAGCATTTCCGCTTCCGTCTTCTGCACCAGGTCGCCGATGTAGATGATGTTGTCGTTCTTCAGGCAGTTCGCCGAACGGACCGACAGCTCCAGCTCGTCCACCTTGCGCAGGAGGTTCTTGTTGAAGGGGAGTTCCTCCTCCTTCTTCTCCTCGTAGGCGGCCTGCGGCTCATCGAAATTGATGAACAGCTGCAGCTGGTCCTGCAGGATGCGGGCGGCCAGCGCCACGGCATCCTCGGGCGACACGGCGCCGTTGGTCTCGACGGTCATGGACAGCTTGTCGTAGTCGGTGACCTGACCGACGCGGCTGTTCTCGACCTTGTAGGAGACGCGCTTCACCGGGCTGAAGATGCTGTCGACCGGGATCATGCCGATCGGGCTGTCTTCGCTGCGGTTCATGGCGGCCGGGACGTAGCCCTTGCCGGTGTTGACCGTGAACTCCATGTCGAGCGTCGCGCCCTGGTCCAGGTGACAGATCACCAGGTCCGGGTTCATGATCTCGATGTCGGCGCTCGACTCGATCTGGCCGGCGGTGACCGGGCCCGGACCGCTGGCCTTCAGGGTCATGCGCTTCGGACCCTCGCCGTGCATGCGCAGGCCGAGCGTCTTGATGTTCAGGATCATGTCCGTGACGTCCTCACGGACGCCTTCGACGCTGCTGAACTCGTGCAGGACGCCTTTGATCTGGATGGCGGTGACCGCCGCACCCTGCAGCGACGACAGCAGCACGCGACGCAGCGCGTTGCCGAGCGTCATGCCGAAGCCGCGCTCGAGCGGCTCGGCCACGACCGTCGCGACGCGCGACGGATCGTCGCCGGGCTCCACGGAGAGCTTCGACGGTTTGATCAGTTCCTGCCAGTTCTTCTGAATCACGGGCGTGCCCCTTGTTTATCCGGTTGTCTCCGGGGCCTGCCGGCACCCGGTAACGCCGAAGTCCCTCTGCCTGCGCGCTAAACCCAGGATTGGGACGGCACAGCGCCGGCCAGAGCCTTGCGGCTCGGGCCGGCGAAACCTTGCGGACCGTACGGCTGCGCCGCGCAGGTTTCCTGCACGGCGGCCCGGCGCCTCAGACGCGCCGGCGCTTGCGCGGACGGCAGCCGTTGTGCGGAATCGGCGTGACGTCGCGGATGGAGGTGATCATGAAGCCCACCGCCTGCAGCGCGCGGAGCGCCGACTCGCGACCCGAACCGGGACCCGACACTTCGACCTCGAGGGTCTTCATGCCGTGCTCCGCGGCCTTGCGACCGGCGTCCTCCGCGGCCACCTGGGCGGCGTAGGGGGTCGACTTGCGCGAGCCCTTGAAGCCCTGCGAACCGGCCGACGACCAGGAGATCGCGTTCCCCTGCACGTCGGTGATGGTGATCATGGTGTTGTTGAACGACGCGTTCACGTGCGCGATACCGGAAGAAATGTTCTTCCGCTCGCGACGACGCGGACGGGCGGTCTGAGCAGCCTTGGCCATTGCCGAAACCTATCCTTCTCGCTTACTTCTTCTTGCCGGCGATCGGCTTGGCCGGGCCCTTGCGGGTGCGCGCGTTGGTGTGCGTGCGCTGGCCACGGACCGGCAGGCCCTTACGGTGACGCAGGCCGCGGTAGCAGCCCAGGTCCATGAGACGCTTGATGTTCATCGCGACTTCACGACGCAGGTCGCCTTCGACCTTGTAGTCCGCGTCGATCATTTCACGGATGCGCAGGACCTCGTCATCCGACAGCTGGTTCACACGGACCGCGTCGGCGATACCGATCTTGCTGCAGATCTCCTTCGCCTTCTTCGGGCCGATACCATAGATGTAGGTCAGCGCAATCTCCACCCGCTTGTTGGTGGGAATGTTAACGCCAGCGATACGCGCCAAAGCCCGTACTCCTTACTCTTCTGCGACTGTTATGTCGAATTGCGTTTCTAGGGCGGGTGACCCGAAGGTGCGCGATTATAGGTATCGCGCAGCCGGAGTCAACCTGCCGCCGTGGATTTTTCCAGGATGGAGACCAGATCGGCGGTGACCTGGTCGATGTCCTTGGTGCCGTCGACGACGTGCACCTTGCCCGTCTTCTCGAAGTGCGCCAGCACGGGCGCCGTCTGGCGGTGATAAGCCTCCAGGCGCGACACCACCGTTTCGGCGTTGTCGTCGGCCCGGCGCTTGAACTCCGTCGAGCCGCAGGCGTCGCAGACGCCCTCGACCTTGGGGCGCTGGTACGTGTCGTGGTAGCCGCGGCCGCACTTCGCGCAGGCGAATCGACCGGTGATGCGTTCCACCAGCAGCTCGTCCGGCACGCGCAGCTCGATGACGGCGTCGAGCGGCATGCCCTTGTCGGCCATCAGCGACTCCAGCGCCTCCGCCTGCGGAATGGTCCGCGGGAAGCCGTCCAGGATGAAGCCGTTGGCGCAATCGGGCTGATCCACCCGCTCGGAGATCAGGCCGATCATCAGGTCGTCGGACACCAGCTGGCCGGCGTCCATCACGGCCTTGGCCTGCTTGCCCAGCTCCGTGCCGGCAGCGACCGCCGCCCGCAGCATGTCACCGGTGGACAGCTGCTTGATGCCGAACGTGTCTTCCAGCCGCTGCGCCTGCGTGCCCTTGCCGCCGCCGGGCGGGCCCATGAAGATGATACGCTTCCCCTTCATCAGCGCTTACCCCTCAGTTTGGACTTCTTGATGAGCCCCTCGTACTGGTGCGCCAGCAGGTGGGACTGGATCTGCGCCACGGTGTCCATGGTCACGGTGACGACGATGAGGAGCGACGTGCCGCCGAAGTAGAAGGGCACACCGACCTCAGCGATCAGGATCTCGGGCAGGACCGAAATGACCACCAGGTAGACCGCGCCCACAGCCGTCAAACGGGTCAGCACGTAGTCGAGGTAGTCTGCGGTGTTCTTGCCGGGCCGGATGCCGGGCACGAAGCCGCCGTACTTCTTCAGGTTGTCGGCGGTCTCCTGCGGATTGAAGACCACGGCCGTGTAGAAGAAGGCGAAGAACACGATCAGCGCCGAGAACAGCACGATGTGCAGGGGCTGGCCGAGGCCCAGCATGGCGGTCACGTCACGCAGCCACTGCGGGCCGCTGCCAGCGGTGAAGCTCGCCGCGGTGGTCGGCACCAGCAGGATCGAGCTCGCGAAGATCGGCGGAATGACGCCCGGCGTGTTGATCTTGAGCGGCAGGTGAGTCGATTCGCCGCCGTACATGCGGTTGCCCATCTGGCGCTTCGGGTACTGCACCAGGATGCGCCGCTGGGCGCGCTCGACGAACACGATGCCGGCGATGACGGCGATGGCGAGCAGGATGATGCCGATGATGACGATCGGGCTGAGCGCGCCGGTGCGGCCCAGTTCCAGCATGCCCGCCAGAGCACCCGGCAGGTTCGCCACGATGCCGGTGAAGATGATCAGGGAGATGCCGTTGCCGACGCCGCGGGCGGTGATCTGCTCGCCCAGCCACATCAGGAACAGCGTGCCGCCCACCAGGGTGACGACGGTAGTGAAGCGGAAGAAGTAACCGGGGTCGTACACCGCGGCCGCACCGCCCTCGCCCATCGCCTCCAGACCGACGGCGATGCCGTAGGCCTGCATGATGGTGATGAGGACCGTCAGGTAGCGGGTGTACTGGTTGATCTTCTTGCGGCCCGACTCGCCTTCCTTCTTCAGCGCCTCCATGGAGGGGCTGACGGCGGTCATCAGCTGCATGATGATCGAGGCCGAGATGTACGGCATGATGTTCAGCGCGAAGATGGTCATGCGCGACAGCGCACCACCCGCGAACATGTCGAACATCCCGAGGATGCCGCCGCCCTGCTGCTGGAAGATGCTGGCGAGCGCCTGCGGGTTGATGCCCGGCAGCGGGATGTAGGTCCCGATGCGATAGACGATCAGGGCGCCCAGGGTGAACCAGATCCGCTTCTTGAGTTCAGTCGCCTTCGAAAAGGTGCTGAAGTTCATGTTCGCGGCCAGCTGTTCGGCGGCAGATGCCATGCCCGGTTACTCTCTCGCGTTTTACGAAATGAAAAAGGGAAGAGGCGGCGATTACTCGCCGCCCTCCTCGGAAGCCGCCGGCGCGAGCACCTCGAGGGTGCCACCGGCCTTCTCGATCGCCTCGCGCGCCTTGGCGGAGGCACCAGCGACCTTGAAGGTCGCCTTGGTCTTCAGCTCGCCCATGCCGAGGACGCGCACACCGTCCTTCGCACGACCGATGACGCCCGCGGCCACCAGGGCCTCGGCGGTCACCGGCTGGGCCGCGTCCAGCTTGCCGGCATCGAAGGCCGCCTGGATGCGATCCAGGTTCAGCGAGACGTAGTCCTTGCGGAAGACGTTGTTGAAGCCGCGCTTCGGCAGGCGGCGGTAGATGGGCATCTGACCGCCTTCGAAGCCGTTGATGGCCACGCCGGTGCGCGACGTCTGGCCCTTCACGCCACGGCCGCCGGTCTTGCCCTTGCCGGAGCCGATACCGCGGCCGACGCGGATGCGCTTCTTGGTCGCACCCGGATTGTCGCGGAGCTCGTTGAGTTTCATGTCCGTACCCTGACTTCAGGAGGTTCGGGAGGAAGACCGGCGGATCACTCCGCCGGTTCCACCTTGATCAGATGCGCGACCTTGGAAATCATGCCGCGAACCGACGGAGTGTCCTCGAGGACGCTCGTGCGGTGCATCTTGTTGAGGCCCAGGCCCACCAGGGTGGCGCGCTGGTCCTGCTTGCGGCCGATCGGGCTGCCGATCTGCGTGACCTTGACCTTCGCGTTCGCCATGGTCCTCACTCCTTCGCGCCGGCGACGGCGACAGCGGCGCCGTCACGGCGGGCCACGATGTCGCCCACCTTCTTGCCGCGCTTGGCCGCCACCTGGCGGGGCGACATGAGGTTGTTGAGCGCGTCGAAGGTCGCCTTGATCATGTTGTACGGGTTCGTCGTGCCGGTGCACTTGGCGACGACGTCCTGCACGCCCATGGTCTCGAAGATGGCGCGCATCGGGCCGCCGGCGATGATGCCGGTACCGGCCGGAGCGGTGCGCAGGATGACGCGGCCGGCACCGAAGTGACCGTTCACGTCGTGGTGCAGCGTGCGGCCTTCGCGCAGCGGCACGCGGACCATCTCACGCTTGGCCTGCTCGGTGGCCTTGCGAATGGCCTCCGGAACCTCACGCGCCTTGCCGGTGCCGAAACCGACGCGGCCCTTGCTGTCGCCGACGACGACCAGAGCGGCGAAGGCGAAGCGACGGCCGCCCTTCACCACCTTGGCGACGCGGTTGATGTGGACGAGCTTGTCGACGAATTCGTCGTCACGCTCGGTGCGGTCACGCTGGTCGCTCGGGCGACGGTCGCGGTCCCGCGGGGTGCGCTCGGAGCGCTCAGCGTTGGGTGTACGAGCCATACCGAATATCCCTTAGAACTGGAGACCGCCCTCGCGCGCGGCGTCGGCCAACGCCTTCACGCGACCGTGGTAGATGTAGCCGCCGCGGTCGAACACGACCTGGCTGACGCCGGCTGCGACGGCGCGGGACGCCACCAGCTTGCCGACTTCGACGGCGGCCTCGGACGTGGCGGTCTTCTCGACCTTGCCCTTCAGCTCCTTGTCGAGCGTCGAGGCCGAGGCGAGGGTCTTGCCCTGCACGTCGTCGATCACCTGAGCGTAAATGTGCTTGCCCGAACGGAAGACGGAGAGGCGCGGACGACCGCCGGCCTTCTGCTTCAGGGCGAAGCGGTTGCGCTGAGCGCGACGCTTGAAAAGCTGGTTCTGCTTCATCTGTTTCGCCCTTACTTCTTCTTGCCTTCCTTACGCAGGATCGTCTCGTCGGAGTACTTGACGCCCTTGCCCTTGTAGGGCTCCGGCGGACGGTACCCGCGGATCTCCGAGGCGATCTGGCCGACGCGCTGCTTGTTGGCGCCGGAGATCTCGATCTGCGTGGGCTGCGGCGTGACGATCTTCAGATCCGACGGAATCGGATAATCGACGTCATGGGAGAAGCCGAGCGACAGCTTCAGCGTGTCGCCCTGCACCGCGGCGCGGTAACCCACGCCGACGATGTCCAGACGCTTGCTGAAGCCTTCCGAAACGCCCTTCACCATGTTGGCGATATTGGCGCGCGTGGTGCCCCACAGCATGCGGGCACGCTTGTGCTCGGACTTCGGCTTGATCCAGACCTGCTGACCTTCCATGGAAGCTTCCACGAAGTCGGTCAGGATCGGCAGGCTGAGTTCCCCCAGCTTGCCCTTCACGGTCACGGTGTCATTCGCCAGCGTGACGGTCACGCCAGCCGGCACTTCGACCGGGTATTTTCCAACTCGCGACATCGTTTCGCCCCTTAGAACACCTTGCAGAGGACCTCGCCGCCGACGTTCGCCTGACGTGCTTCGTGATCGGACATCACGCCACGCGGCGTCGACAGGATGGAGATACCGAGGCCGTTGTAGACCTTCGGCAGGTCCTTGATCTTGGAGTAGACGCGGCGACCCGGCTTCGAGACGCGGCTGATCTCCTTGATCACCGGCTCACCGTCCAGGTACTTCAGGTCGACGCGGATCTCGTCGATGCCGGCGCGCACGTTGTAGCGCTCGAAGCCGCGGATGTAGCCTTCGCGCTGCAGAACGTCGAGGACGTTCGCACGCAGGCCGGAGGCCGGAGTGACGACGCTCGACTTGCGCGCACGCTGGCCGTTGCGGATGCGGGTGAGCAGATCACCCAACGGATCGGTCATGGACATGGGTGAATGTCTCCCTTACCAGCTCGACTTCACCATGCCGGGGATCTGGCCACGGGAGGCCAGGTCGCGCAGCATGACGCGGGCGAGCTTGAACTTGCGGTACGTGGCGCGCGGGCGGCCGGTCAGCTCGCACCGGTTGCGGATACGCACCTTGGAGGAGTTGCGCGGCATTTCGGCCAGCTTCATGACGGCCTCGAACCGCTCCTCGGGGGACACGCTCTGGTCCTTGACGATCGTCTTCAGGCTAGCGCGGCGGGCGGCGTACTGCGCCACCAGCTTTTCGCGCTGCTTGTTACGCTGAATCTTGGAAACCTTCGCCATTGTAAATCAGCTCCCGGCCTTACTTCTGGAACGGCATGTCGAAGGCCTCGAGAAGTGCGCGGCACTCCTCGGCATTCTTCGCCGTCGTGCAGAACGCGATATCCATGCCGCGGATGGTATCAACTTCGTCGTAGTTGATTTCCGGGAAGATGATCTGTTCTTTCAGGCCCATGTTGTAGTTCCCGGCCGCGTCGAACCCCTTGGGGGGGACGCCACGGAAGTCCCGGACACGCGGCAGCGCGATGTTCAGGAACCGGTCGAGGAACTCGTACATGCGCTCACGGCGCAGAGTGACCTTGCAGCCGACGACCATGCCGTCGCGCAGCTTGAAGGCGGCAATCGACTTCTTCGCGCGGGTCACGATCGGCTTCTGGCCGGAAATGGCGGTCATGTCCGCAACCGCACCCTCGATCTTCTTGCGATCCTGGGCGGCTTCGCCGACGCCCATGTTGATCACGATCTTGGTCAGGCGCGGGATCTCCATGTGGTTCGCGTAACCGAACTTTTCCTGGAGCTGCTTACGGACGACGGTGTCGTAGTGTTCACGCAGACGCGGGGTCATCACCCAACTCCCATCACTTGTCCAGGACTTCGCCGGAGCGCTTGGAAACGCGCACCTTGCTGCCGTCCTCGAGCGTCTTGAAGCCGACGCGGGTCGGCTTGCTGTCCTTCGGGTCGATGTGGGCGACGTTGGAGACGTGAATGGGCGCCTCCTTTTCGATGATGCCGCCGGCCGACATCGGAGTCGGACGCTGGTGACGCTTGACGACGTTCACGCCCTGGACGACCACCCGGTTCTCGGACGGGATCGAACGGACGACTTCGCCCGTCTTGCCCTTGTCCTTGCCGGCGATCACGACGACGCGATCGCCCTTCTTCACCTTCGCAGCCATTACAGCACCTCCGGAGCCAGCGAGATGATCTTCATGAACTTCTTCGCGCGCAGCTCGCGGGTCACCGGGCCGAAGATGCGGGTACCGATGGGTTCGCCCTGCTTGTTGATCAGCACAGCGGCGTTGCGGTCGAAGCGAATGATGGAGCCGTCGGGACGACGGATTTCCTTCGCGGTCCGGACGATCACGGCACGCGCCACGTCGCCCTTCTTGACGCGGCCCCGGGGGATCGCGTCCTTGACCGACACCACGATGATGTCACCGACACTGGCGGTCTTCCGCTTGGAACCACCCAGCACCTTGATGCACATAACCCGACGGGCGCCGCTGTTGTCGGCAACGTCGAGGTTCGTCTGCATCTGGATCATTGCACCAATTCCTTAAACGTTAGCGGTTGGTGTACTGATTATTCCGCGACGTCCGCCACCACTTCCCAAGTCTTCGTCTTGGAAATGGGGCGGCACTCGCGAATCCGCACCACGTCGCCAACCTTGAACTGGTTGGCTTCGTCGTGGGCGGCGTACTTCTTGGTGCGGCGGATGAACTTCTTGTACACCGGGTGCATGAACCGGCGCTCGACGACCACCGTGATGGTCTTGTCGGTTTTGTCGCTCACCACTACACCCTGAAGAATGCGCCGAGGCATCTACGTCACTCCTTCAGGCACTCAGGCGCCGGCGGGCCGGCGCTGCTCGTTAAGGACCGTCTTGACCTGCGCGATTTCCTTGCGGACGGCGGTCACGCGGGCGGTGTTCTCCAGCTGGCCGGAGGCCTTCTGGAAGCGCAGATTGAACTGCTCTTTCTTGAGTTCGACGAGACGGTCCTTAAGCTCGTCGACGCTCTTGCCACGGAGATCCGTGATGGACGCCATGATTTAGACCCCCTCGCCGATGCGGGCAACAAATTTCGTCTTGATCGGCAGTTTTGCCGCCGCAAGACGGAACGCTTCGCGCGCCACGGCCTCGTCGACACCGTCGACTTCGAACATGATGCGGCCCGGATGAATGCGGGCGACCCAGTATTCCGGCGAACCCTTACCGGAGCCCATGCGGACTTCGGCGGGCTTGCGGGACACGGGCACGTCCGGGAAGACGCGAATCCACACGCGACCCTGACGCTTCATGAAGCGGGTCATGGCGCGGCGGGCGGCCTCGATCTGGCGCGCGGTGATGCGCTCCGGCTCGACGGCCTTCAGGCCGAAGGCGCCGAAGTTCAGGGTGTAACCACCCTTCGCCTCGCCGTGGATGCGGCCCTTGTGCTGCTTGCGGAACTTCGTCCGTTTCGGAGAAAGCATTGCTCTACATCCCTATCGCTGACCGAAGAGGGGCCGCCTTAGCGGCCCGCCTCGGCGGCGCGCTTGTCCTGCGCCATCGGGTCGTGCTCGAGGACCTCACCCTTGAAGATCCACACCTTGACACCGCAGGTGCCGTAGGTGGTCTTCGCGGTGCCGACGCCGTAGTCGATGTCGGCGCGCAGGGTGTGCAGCGGCACACGGCCCTCGCGGTACCATTCCGTACGGGCGATCTCGGCGCCGCCGAGACGGCCGGCGCAGTTGATCCGAATGCCCTGCGCGCCGAGGCGCATGGCGTTCTGCACGGCGCGCTTCATGGCGCGGCGGAAGGCGACGCGGCGCTCCAGCTGCTGGGCGATGTTCTCGGCCACCAGCTGGGCGTCGAGTTCCGGCTTGCGGATCTCGACGATGTTCAGCATCACCTCGGCGCCGGTGCGCTTGGACAGCTCACGACGCAGGTTTTCGATGTCGGCGCCCTTCTTGCCGATCACCACACCCGGACGGGCCGTGTGGATGGTGATGCGGGCCTTCTTGGCGGGACGCTCGATGACGATCCGCGAAACGCCGGCCTGGGCCAGGCGCTTCTTCAGGAAGTCGCGCAGGGCCAGGTCCTGGTGCAGCAGCTCGGGGTAGGTCTGGTCGGCGAACCAGCGGCTGTCCCAGGTGCGGTTGATACCGACGCGCAGACCGATCGGATTGACTTTGTGACCCATTACTCAGTCTCCTCGCGCTCGCGCACCACGATGGTCAGGTTCGAGAACGGCTTCTGGATCTTGCCGACGCGACCACGGGCGCGGGCGCGCCAACGCTTCATCACGAGCGCCTTGCCCACGTAGGCTTCGGCGACGACCAGGCGGTCGACGTCGAGCTGGTGGTTGTTCTCGGCGTTCGCGATCGCGCTCTCCAGAACCTTCTTGACGTCGTTGGAGATGCGACGCGCGGAGAACGTCAGGGCCGACAGCGCAGCCTCGGCCGACTTGCCACGGATCATGGCGGCGACCAGGTTGAGCTTGCGCGGGCTGATGCGGATGGACGCCGAGAACGACTTCGCGGCGTTGTCCGGCAGAGTGCGGGGAGCGGACTGCTTACCCATCGCTTACTTCCTCTTCGCCTTCTTGTCCGCGGCATGGCCGTAGAACGTGCGGGTCGGCGAGAATTCGCCGAACTTGTGACCGATCATGTTTTCGGTCACGAGCACGGGCACGAACTTCTGGCCGTTGTAGACACCGAAGGTCAGACCGACGAACTGGGGCAGGATCGTCGACCGGCGGGACCAGGTCTTGATGACCTCGTTACGTCCGGACGAGCGAGCCGCCTCGGCCTTCTTGAGCAGGTACCCGTCGATGAACGGGCCTTTCCAAACAGAGCGAGCCACTGGCGGCCTCCGTTACTTCTTCTTCGCCTGGTGACGGGTGCGCATGATGAGCTTATCCGTCGCCTTGTTATTGCGGGTGCGCTTGCCCTTGGTCGGCTTGCCCCACGGGGTGACCGGGTGACGGCCGCCCGAAGTGCGACCTTCACCACCACCATGCGGGTGGTCGACCGGGTTCATCGCCACGCCTCGGACACTCGGACGACGACCGAGCCAGCGGTTACGACCCGCCTTGCCCAGGTTTTCGTTCTGATTGTCCGGGTTGGACACCGCACCCACGGTGGCCATGCACTCGCCGCGGACCATGCGCAGCTCGCCCGAGGACAGGCGGAGCTGGGCGTAGCCCTGGTCCTTGCCGATGAGCTGCGCATAGCAGCCGGCGGAGCGGGCCATCTGGCCGCCCTTGCCCGGCTTCATCTCCACATTGTGGACGATGGTGCCGACCGGCATGTTCTTCAGCGGCATCGCGTTGCCCGGCTTGATGTCGGCGCGCTCGGAGGCGACCACCTGATCACCGGCCTTCAGGCGCTGCGGCGCGAGGATGTAGGCCTGTTCGCCGTCCTCGTACGAAATCAGCGCGATGAACGCGGTGCGGTTGGGGTCGTACTCCAGGCGCTCGACGGTCGCGGGAACGTCGAACTTGGTGCGCTTGAAGTCGATCAGACGGTAGCGCCGCTTGGCGCCGCCGCCACGGTTGAAGGCCGTGGTGCGACCGGTGTTGTTGCGGCCGCCGCTCTTGGTCAGACCGTGGGTGAGCGCCTTGACGGGCTTGCCCTTCCACAGGTCCGAACGGTCCACCAGCACCAGCTGGCGGGTGCCGGGGGTGACCGGCTTGTAATTCTTCAGAGCCATCTCGTCACACTCCCGTGGTCACGTCGATGGAGTGACCCTCGGCGAGAGTCACGACCGCCTTCTTGACGTCGCTGCGACGACCGAGGGTGCCCTTGAAGCGCTTGGTCTTGCCCTTCTGGATGAGGGTGTTGACCGCGGTGACCTTCACGTTGAACACGCCCTCGACGGCCGCCTTGATCTCCGGCTTGGAGGCATCAAGCGGGACGCGGAAGGTGACCTGGTTGTGCTCCGAGCCCATGGTCGCCTTTTCGGTGATGACCGGGGCCTTGATCAGGTCGTACATGCGTTCCTTGCTCACGGTGACCTGCTTGCTCATTTCAGGCGCTCCTCGAGCTTCTCGACAGCGGCCTTGGTGAGGACCAGCGTGTCGCGGCGCAGGATGTCGTAGACGTTGGCGCCCTGCTGCGGCAGGACGTCGATGCCGACGATGTTGCGGGCGGCGCGGGAGAACTGCTCGTTCACCTGCTCGCCGTCGATGATGAGCACCGAAGACCAACCCAGCGCCTTGAACTTGGCGGCGAGTTCCTTGGTCTTGGCGACGTCGGCGGCGGTGTCGAGCACCACCAGCTTGCCGTCCTTCGCCTTCGCCGAGAGCGCCGTCTTCAGGCCCAGCTTGCGGACCTTCTTCGGCAGATCATGGGCGTGAGAACGCACGACCGGCCCAAAGATCGTGGCACCACCACGGTACTGCGGGCTGCGCAGCGAGCCCTGACGGGCATGACCCGTACCCTTCTGCTTGTAGGGCTTCTTGGTGGTGCCGGAGATCTCGGAGATCCCCTTCGTCTTGTGGGTACCGGCCTGTCGCTTGGCCAGCTGCCAGCGGACCACGCGATGCAAAAGGTCGCCGCGGACGTCGAGGCCGAAGATGTCTTCGGCCAGTTCGACAGAGCCGGCGCTCTTGTTGTCCAGAGTGATAACGTCAACCTTCATGGCCGATTATTCCTTGCTTTCACCTTCACCCGCGTCGGCGGCCGGGGCCTCCTCGGCAGGCGCGGCGGCCGCGGAGGCGGCAGCCTTGATGCCGGCGGGCATCGGAACGTCGGTGTTCGCCGGCTTCTTCAGGGCGTCGCGGACCAGGACCCAGCCACCGGCGTGGCCGGGCACGGAGCCGCGCACCAGGATCAGACCGCGCTCTTCGTCAGTGCCGAAGACGGTCAGGTTCTGAGTGGTCACACGCTCGACACCCAGGTGACCGGCCATCTTCTTGCCCTTGAACACCTTACCGGGGTCCTGGCGCTGACCGGTGGAACCGTGCGAGCGGTGGGAGACGGACACGCCGTGCGTCGCTTCGAGGCCACGGAAGTTGTGGCGCTTCATGCCGCCGGCGAAGCCCTTACCAATGCTGATGCCCGTGACGTCAATGTACTGGCCGTCGACGAAATGGGCGGGCGACAGTTCGGCACCGACGTCGACGAGGCAATCCTCGGTCACACGGAACTCCGCCAGCTTGCGCTTCGGCTCGACCTTCGCCGCGGCGAAGTGGCCGCGCATGGCCTTGGAGACGTTCTTGACCTTGGCCTTGCCCACGCCGAGCTGCAGCGCGACATAGCCGTCCTTTTCGATGGTGCGCTGGGCGACGACCTGGAGGCCGTCGACCTTGAGCACCGTAACCGGCACGTGTTCACCCGCAGCATTGTACATGCGGGTCATGCCGACCTTCTGAGCGATGAGACCGGTGCGCATCGTACCTGTCCTTTAGAGCTTGATCTCGACGTCGACGCCGGCGGCCAGATCGAGCTTCATGAGCGCGTCCACGGTCTGCGGCGTCGGGTCGACGATGTCCAGCACCCGCTTGTGCGTGCGGATCTCGAACTGCTCGCGCGACTTCTTGTCGATGTGCGGCGAGCGGTTGACGGTGAACTTCTCGATCCGCGTCGGGAGCGGAATCGGGCCGCGCACCTGCGCACCCGTGCGCTTGGCGGTGTTGACGATCTCCAGCGTCGACTGATCGAGGACGCGGTGATCGAACGCCTTCAAGCGGATGCGAATGTTCTGACTATCCATCGTGGGGCATTCCGTAAAAAAAGCGGCGTCCGGGTCCCGATCGCGGGACCAGGACGCCCGCCTTAAAATGGGGTGCGGTTTACTTCACGATCTTCGCGACGACGCCGGCACCGACGGTGCGGCCACCTTCGCGGATGGCGAAGCGCAGGCCTTCGTCCATGGCGATGGGGGCGATCAGCGACACGGTGATCGAGATGTTGTCGCCCGGCATCACCATTTCGGTGCCTTCCGGCAGCGCGATCGTGCCGGTGACGTCGGTGGTGCGGAAGTAGAACTGCGGGCGGTAGTTGGAGAAGAACGGCGTGTGACGGCCACCTTCTTCCTTGGTCAGGATGTAGCACTCGGCCACGAAGTCGGTGTGCGGGGTGATCGAGCCCGGCTTCGCCAGGACCTGACCGCGCTCCACGTCTTCGCGCTTGGTGCCGCGCAGCAGCGCGCCGATGTTGTCGCCGGCCTCGCCCTG
>NZ_OCNJ01000004.1 GCF_900230255.1 Caenispirillum bisanense | reverse complement strand
GCGCCTGAGCCGCCGAGGTGGTCGGAAACGTCGATCCAGTCCTTCGAGACGTCGACACCGTAATAGAGCTTGTCCGTCATTTCGACCTCCCGCACCATGGGGGAAGGGTCCGCACGCCGGATTGTATGCGGGTTATGCCCAGACTTCCGTTCGCGTGTAAGACCGTGATGCCGGCGGCTTTCGAGATGCCCTCGGTCGCAAGACCAATCCACGTCCGAAATGCCGCCGGCATCCTACTCTCTCATCTCAGAGAGCGACGCCAACATACAATCCACGGCTCCACGGTCGGGGGCCGTGGAGGACGGAGCCCTTGGCGGCCGCCGGGGGCGCCGTGGATGGCCGGATCAAGTCCGGCCATGACAACTTAAGATGGTGGTGGGGTGCGGCCGGGCGACGGAAAGGGCCGCCGGACTCCAGCGCCGTCAGATCAGGATGTTCAGGTACGTCCCGCGCGGGGCGTTGCGGTCGAAGACCACGCCATCGATGCGCACCAGGTCGCGGTGGCGGCGCTCACCGTCGGGGCCGGCGCGGTCGTCGTCGTCGCGGCCGATCACCACCGACGTGCGGCGACGGTCGCGGGCGCCGCCGACGGTGGTGGATGTCCCGCGTGATCCGATGCGGCCCGTGTCCATGGACGGGATGACCTTTCAGAGGGACGATGACGGCACCGCAGCCGTCAGGCGGAGATGTCCACCATGGTGCCACGGCCCGACGAGGCGGCGGCCAGGGTGCGGCCGCTTTCCATGGCGTCGGCGACGGCCTGCAGCTGGGTGGTGGCGGACTCGACCGCCGCCTTCACCATCAGCGCGCCGAGCTTCTGCTGCACCACGCCGGCCTGCATCTGACCGAAGGCGGCCGCCGCGTTCATGATGCCGTCCATGCGTCTTCTCCCTCGAACCGAAGCATCAAGCCTACACCCTCGGCGGTAGCCTGCGCAACCGCCGGTCCGCGCCGCCCGCCTCAGGCGAGGGCGCCGTGGCAGTGCTTGTACTTCTTGCCCGAGCCGCAGGGGCAGGGCTCGTTGCGCGAGACGCGGCCCCAGGTACCGGGATCGGCCGGGTTGCGCTCGGCCGTCGCGACGCCGCCGCCCGCCGGAGCGGCCGAGGTGCCGGGGACGCCGCCGGCGCCGACCGCCTGGGCCGGCTCGTCGTGGCGTTCCTGCATGGGCAGGTCACGGCGCGGCGGCTGCGCCAATTCCTCGGGCGAGCGCTGGGTCTGCAGCTCGACGTGGGAGAGGGTCTGGGTGACGCGCTCGCGCACGTGGTCCAGCATCTGCTGGAACATCTCGAAGGCTTCCGCCTTGTATTCGTTCAGCGGATCGCGCTGGGCGTAGGCCCGCAGTGAAATGCCCTGGCGCAGGTGATCCAGCTGCAGCAGGTGTTCCTTCCACACGGTGTCGAGGATCTGCAGCAGCAGGCTCTTTTCCACCATGCGCCACAGGTCGGGCCCGTAGTTGGCGGCCTTGGCGGCCATGCGGTCGTCGGACGCGGCGGTCACGCGGTCGACGATCTCGTCCTCGGCGATGCCCTCTTCCTTGAACCACTCGACCACCGGCAGGTCGAGCGCCAGGATGCGCATGGCGTCTTCGTGCAGCTGCTTGGCGTTCCACTGCTCCGGCATGGCCTTGGGCGGGATCGCCTTGTGCACCAGCTCGGCGATGGTCTCGTGGCGCATATCGACGATGTGCTGCGCCACGTCGGCGGCGTCCATCAGCTCGCGGCGCTGCTCGTAGATGACCTTGCGCTGGTCGTTCATCACGTCGTCGAACTTCAGCAGGTTCTTGCGGACCTCGAAGTTGCGCGCTTCGACCTTGGTCTGGGCCTTTTCCAGCGCCTTGTTGATCCACGGATGGACGATGGCCTCGCCCTCCTTCAGGCCCAGGCGCTGCAGCATGCTGTCCATGCGCTCGGACCCGAAGATGCGCATCAGGTCGTCTTCCAGCGACAGGAAGAAGCGCGAGGCGCCGGGGTCGCCCTGACGGCCGGAGCGGCCGCGCAGCTGGTTGTCGATGCGGCGCGACTCGTGGCGCTCGGTGCCGATGACGAACAGGCCGCCGGCGTCCAGCGCCTGCTGCTTCTTGGCCTCGATGTCGGCCTTGATGGCGGCGACCTTGGCGTCGTGCTCGGGCGTGTGCGGCTCCAGGCCCTCGCACTCGCGCCAGACGCGCATCTCGAGGTTGCCGCCGAGCTGGATGTCGGTGCCGCGGCCGGCCATGTTGGTGGCGATGGTCACCGCGCCGGGCAGGCCGGCCTGCGCCACGATCCAGGCTTCCTGCTCGTGGTAGCGGGCGTTCAGCACCGACGGCTGGATCTTCTTCTTCTTGCGCAGAAGATCGGCCAGGTATTCCGACTTTTCGATGGAGGTGGTGCCGACCAGCACCGGCTGGCCCTTCTTGTGGGCCTCCTCGATCAGCTCGACGATGGCGTCGTACTTCTCGCGGGCGGAGCGGTAGACCTCGTCGTCCTGGTCGTCGCGCACGAAGGGCCGGTTGGTCGGGATCTCGACCACTTCCAGCTTGTAGATCTCGGCGAATTCGCCCGCTTCCGTCATGGCCGTGCCGGTCATGCCGGCCAGCTTCGGATAGAGGCGGAAGTAGTTCTGGAAGGTGATGGAGGCGAGCGTCTGGTTCTCGGCCTGGATGGCGACGCCTTCCTTGGCTTCCAGCGCCTGGTGCAGGCCTTCCGAGTAGCGGCGGCCTTCCATCATGCGGCCGGTGAACTCGTCGATGATGACGACCTTGCCGTCCTTCACCACGTAGTCGACGTCGCGGGTGAACAGCTTGTGGGCGCGCAGGGCCTGGTTGGAATGGTGCAGGAGGGTGACGTTGCCGATGTCGAACAGGCCGCCCTCTTCGAGCAGGCCCGCCTGCCGCAGCAGCTCTTCCATGTGCTCGGTGCCTTCCTCGGTGAAGGTCACCGCGCGCGCCTTCTCGTCCTTCTCGAAGTCGGCTTCGGCCAGATTCGGGATCAGGGCGTTGACGGCGGTGTAGAGGGCGGAGCCGTCCTCGGCCGGGCCGGAGATGATGAGCGGCGTGCGCGCCTCGTCCACCAGGATGGAGTCGACCTCGTCGACGATGGCGTAGTTGAAGGGCCGCTGGACCATGTCTTCCAGGCGGAACTTCATGTTGTCGCGCAGGTAGTCGAAGCCGAACTCGTTGTTGGTGCCGTAGGTGACGTCGGCGGCGTAGGCGGCGCGGCGCTCGGAATCCGACAGCTCGTGCAGGATGACGCCGACCGACAGGCCGAGGAAGCGGTAGACCTGCCCCATCCAGCCGGCGTCGCGGCGGGCCAGGTAGTCGTTGACGGTGACGACGTGCACGCCCTCGCCCGACAGGGCGTTGAGGTAGACGGGCAGGGTGGCGACCAGGGTCTTGCCTTCGCCGGTCTTCATCTCGGCGATCTTGCCCTGGTGCATGACCATGCCGCCGATCATCTGCGTGTCGAAGTGGCGCATGCCGAGCACGCGCTTGCCCGCCTCGCGCACCACGGCGAAGGCTTCCGGCAGCAGGTCGTCGAGGGTGGCGCCGTCGGCGAGGCGCTGGCGGAACTCGGCGGTCTTGCCCCGCAGCTCGTCGTCGGAAAGGGCTTCGATCGTCGGCTCGAGGGCGTTGATCTGCTCCACGTTCTTGCGCAGAGACTTGACGATGCGGTCGTTCGCGGTGCCGAAAATCCGCCGGGCGAGTGCGCCGATCATGGAGAGTTCTACCTCGGACGTGGACGGAGGAAGCAGGCCGAAACCCTTTTCCGTGACGGTCAAACACATAGAGCGGGGCGGCCAGACTGTCAACGAAACGGCCCGCGCCGGCCGGCTTGCAGGGCCGCCCGCGATGTGATGTTGTGCAAGCCTTCGTTTCGCCCGAAAGCTGTCGCAGCCTGCGGCAGCCGACGCCGCCGTGCGGCGTCGCCCTTTTGGAACCGTCGTTTTCACATACTCTTCAAGGCCCCGAAGGAGCCCGTCATGGCTGTGAAGTTCCTGCGCGCTGCGCTCGTTGCTCCCGCTCTCGCGACCGCCGCGCTCGCCGCCCCCGCCGTCTTCGCGCCTGCGCCGGTGATGGCGCAGGACAAGGCGGCCGACAACCCGGTCGTCGCCAAGGTCGGCAAGGACGAAATCCGCCGCTCCGACCTGATGGCCATGAAGGAGGCCATGGCCCAGCAGATGCCGCAGCTCGCCATGCTGCCGCTCGAAGCCGTCTACCGCCCGCTCATCGAGCGCGCCGTGGATTCCAAGCTGCTCGCCCAGGCCGCCGCCAAGCAGGACCTCGCCAAGAGCGACGAGGTCAAGAAGCGCCTGGAGGAAGCCCGCAACACCGTGCTGCAGCAGGTCTACCTGGAGCAGCTGGTCGATGCGCAGGTCACCGACGACAAGATCCAGGCGGCCTACGACCAGTTCGTCAAGGAGAACCCGGCCGAGCCGGAAGTCCACGCCCGCCACATCCTGCTGAAGACCGAGGAAGACGCCAAGGCGGTGATCGCGGAGATCAGCAAGGGCGCCGACTTCGCCAAGGTCGCGGCCGAGAAGTCCACCGGTCCGTCCGGCCCGAAAGGCGGCGACCTCGGCTTCTTCAAGAAGGGCGACATGGTCCCCGAATTCGCCGAGGCCGCCTTCGCCATGAAGGCCGGCGAGGTGAGCAAGGAGCCGGTGCAGACCCAGTTCGGCTGGCACGTCATCAAGGTCGAGGAAACCCGCCAGGGCGAAGCCCCGAAGCTGGACGAGGTGCGCGACCAGCTGCGCCAGCAGGTCGCCGGCCAGGTCATCGAGCAGAAGATGGCCGAGCTGCGCAAGGGCGCCGAGGTCAAGCTGTTCGGCCTCGACGGCAAGGAACTGCCGGCCGAGAATACGGGCGACAAGGCCGCCCAGTAACGCCATACTGCCGACCGCGCAGGCGCGCCCCGCTCCGGCCCCGTCGCCGCAGCGGGGCGCCCGCGTCTTCGTCGTTCCGAGCCCCGCCGCTCCGAGCCCACCGTCCCGTCCACCGAAGGCCGCACCGCACCGCCATGTCGCTGCCCGTCTCTCCCCTCGCCCCCGCCGCGTTCCCGCAGATGCCCGCCCTGACCGGCGTCACCTTCGCAGCCCACGCCTGCGGCATCCGCTACAAGAACCGTGACGACCTGCTGCTCATGGTGCTGCCGGCCAACACCACGGCGGCCGGCGTGTTCACCCGCTCCAAGTGCCCGTCGGCGCCGGTGGACTGGTGCCGCGAGGCGCTGAAGAAGGGCAAGGCGCGCGCCCGCGCCGTGCTGGTCAACGCCGGCAACGCCAACGCCTTCACCGGCGAGGTCGGCGCCGCCTCGGTCGCCCGCACCGTCGCCAAGGCGGCCGAGGTCATCGGCTGCGCGCCGGAGCACGTGTTCGTGTCTTCCACCGGCACCATCGGCGAGCCGCTGCCCGACGCGCGCATCACCGAGAACCTCGACACCGTCTTCGCCAAGGCCATGGCCGGCGGCGACGAGTCCGGCGACTGGCAGAAGGCCGCCGCCGCGATCATGACGACGGACACCTTCCCCAAGGGCGCCACCCGCCAGGCGACCATCGACGGCGTCACCGTCACCATCAACGGCATCGCCAAGGGCTCGGGCATGATCGCGCCGGACATGGCGACCATGCTGTCCTACGTGGTCACCGACGCCGCCCTGCCGGCCGACGTGCTGCAGGCGCTGCTGACCAAGGCGACCGACAAGACCTTCAACTGCATCACGGTCGACAGCGACACCTCGACGTCGGACACCCTGCTGCTGTTCGCCACCGGCACCGCCGGCAACAAGCCGGTGAAGGATGCCGCCGACAAGCGCCTGAAGGCCTTCAAGGCCGCCCTGACCGAGGTGCTGCTCGACCTCGCCCAGCAGGTGGCGCGCGACGGCGAGGGTGCCTCCAAGTTCATCGAGGTGCGCGTCACGGGGGCCGAAAGCGCCCGCGCCGCCAAGCGCATCGCCATGACCATCGCCGACAGCCCGCTGGTGAAGACCGCCATCGCCGGCGAGGACGCCAACTGGGGCCGCATCGTCATGGCCGTCGGCAAGGCCGGCGAGAAGGCCGACCGCGACCGCCTCGCCATCCGCATCGGCGGCGTGGAAGTGGCCGCCAAGGGCCGCGCCGTCGAAGGCTACGACGAGACGCCGGTGGTCGCCCACATGAAGGGCAAGGAGATCGTGCTGGAGGTCGACATCGGCCTCGGCAAGGGCAAGGCCACCGTCTGGACCTGCGACCTGACCCACGGCTACATCGACATCAATGGCTCCTACCGCACCTGACGGCCGGGACCGGGCGCGCGCCCTGCTCGGCGCGGAGGACGGCTGCACCGCCGTCTTCCCGCTCGGCACCGCGCGCCTGCGCCTGCGCCCGCTGACGCCGGCCGACGCCCCCGCCGTGCGGGCCTGCGTCGGCGCGGCGGAGGTGGCGACCCGCACCCTCGACATCCCGCACCCGCTGCCGCCGGACGCCGAGGCCGCCTTCCTCGCCGACATCGCCGCCGACATGGCGACCGGCAAGGCGGTGGTCTGCGCCGTGGAGCGGACCGAGGACGGGGTTTTCGTCGGCGCCTGCGGCCTGACCAACATCGCCGGCGACACCGCCGAGGCCGGCTACTGGATCGCCCGCGAGCACTGGGGCCAGGGCTACGCCAGCGAGGCGGTGGCGGCCGTGGTCGCCTTCGCCTTCGACGAGCTGAAGCTCGCCCGCCTGACCGCCAACGCGCTCGCCGACAACGCCGCCAGCCTGCGGGTGATGGAGAAGGCCGGCTTCACCCTGGGCGGGCAGGAGATGCGCGTCTCGGTGTCGCGCAACGGTCGCCTGTCGGTGCGGATGGCGACGCTGGACCGCGCCGCTTTCGAGGCGGGCCGCAAGGCGCGGCTGAAGACCGTCCTGGTGGCGGCCGTCGCCCTCATCGACGTCGACAACCGGGTGCTGCTGGCCCGCCGGCCGCCCGGCAAGAGCATGGCCGGCCTGTGGGAGTTCCCCGGCGGCAAGGTCGATCCCGGCGAGACGCCGGAACGCGCCCTGATCCGCGAACTGGACGAGGAGCTTGGCATCGACGTCGGCGGCAGCTGCCTCGCGCCGCTGGCCTTCGCGAGCCACGGCTACGCCGACTTCCACCTGCTCATGCCGCTCTACGCCTGCCGCCAGTGGCGCGGGACGCCGACGCCGCGCGAGGGGCAGGACCTGGCCTGGGTGGCGCCGGCGCGGCTGCGCGACTATCCCATGCCGCCGGCCGACATCCCGCTCATCCCCATTTTGCAGACCTGGCTGTAGCCGCCGCCCTCCGGACCGGACGCCCGCCCATGACCGATCCCGCCGCCGCCGCTCCGCTGACCCTGACGCTGCCCGACGAGGCGGCGACGGCGCGGCTGGCCGCCCGCCTGGCCGCCGTCGCCGGACCGGGGGACGTGATCGCCCTGCGCGGCGACCTCGGCGCCGGCAAGACCGCCTTCGCCCGCGCCTTCGTGCGCGCCCGCCTGGACGATCCCGCCGCCGAGGTGCCGTCGCCCACCTTCACCCTGGTGCAGGTCTACGACGACCCCGACTGCGAGGCCGGTCTGCGGCACTTCGACCTCTACCGCCTGGAGAAGCCGGAAGACGCCCTGGAACTGGATCTGGAGGACGCCTTCGCCGACGGCCTCAGCCTGATCGAGTGGCCGGAGCGCCTGGGCGGTTATCTGCCGCGCCGGCGGCTCGACCTCACCCTGACCATCGGCCCCGACGGCGCGACCCGCACCGCGACGCTGTCGGGCCTCGCCGCCCTGCTGGAGGCCGCCCGTGATCGATGACGACATCCTGGCGCCCGAGCGCCTCGCCCTGGTGCGCGACTTCCTGCACCGCGCCGGGCGCGGCGAGGCCGCCGTGACCCTGCTGGCCGGCGATGCGTCGTTCCGCAAGTACTTCCGCGTCGCCACGCCCGCCCACGGCCGCGAGGTGCTGATGGACGCGCCGCCGCCGCAGGAGGACGTGCGCCCCTTCGTGCGCATCGCCCGCCACCTCGCCGGCCTCGGCCTGTCGGCGCCGCGCATCCTGGCCGAGGACACCGCGGCGGGCCTGCTGCTGCTGGAAGACCTGGGCGACGACACCTATACCCGCCTGCTCGCCAAGGGGGACCCGGCGGAGGAAGCCCTCTACGCGCTGGCGGTCGACGCCCTGATCGCCCTGCACCGCACGGCACCGCCGGCCGAGGGAGTACCGCCCTACGACCTGCAGAAGCTGCTGACGGAAGCGAGCCTGCTCACCGACTGGTACGTGCCGGCGACCCAGGGCGAGGATGCCCTCGACCACGCCGCCCGCGCCGCGTACCTGGCGGCGTGGCGCGATGCCCTGGCGGCGGTGGCGGGTGCGATGCCCGACGCGCTGGTGCTGCGCGACTTCCACGTCGACAACCTGATGCTGCTGCCCGAGTGCGACGGGGTCGCCGCCTGCGGCCTGCTCGACTTCCAGGACGCCGTGGTCGGCCCCGTCACCTACGACCTCATGAGCCTGCTGGAAGACGCCCGCCGCGACATCGACGCCGGGCTCATCGCCGCCATGACGGAGCGCTACCTGTCCGCCTTCCCGCAGCTCGACCGCGATGCCTTCGCCGCCAGCTTCGCCGTGCTCGGCGCCCAGCGCCACGCCAAGGTGATCGGCATCTTCACGCGCCTTTACAAGCGCGACGGCAAGCCGCAGTACCTGCGCCACATCCCGCGCGTCTGGCGGCTGTTCGAGCGCAGCCTCGCCCATCCCGCCCTGGCCCCGGTGAAGGCCTGGGTGGATACCCACGTTCCGCCCGCGCAGAGGATCGTGCCGCCATGCCCGTGACCGCTCCCGCCTCCGGTCCCGCCACCGCCATGGTGCTGGCCGCCGGCCTCGGCACCCGCATGCGGCCGATCACCAACACCCTGCCCAAGTGCCTGGTGCCGGTGGACGGGCGCACGCTGCTCGACCGGGCGCTCGACCGGGTGGAGGAAGCGGGCGTGCGCACCGCCGTCGTCAACCTGCACCACCACGCCGACCAGGTGCGCGCCCATCTGGCGCGGCGGGCGGCGCCGGAGATCGTGTTCTCCGACGAGACGGACGGCCTGCTAGAAACCGGCGGCGGGCTGAAGAAGGCGCTGCCGCTGCTCGGGCCGCAGCCGTTCTACGTGTGCAACAGCGACGTCATCTGGCTGAACGGCCCGGTGCCGGCGTTCCGCCGCCTCGCGGCGGCATGGGACGACGGACGCATGGATGCGCTGCTGCTGCTGGTGCGGTCCGCCAGCGCTCACGGCTACGACGGCTACGGCGACTTCTTCATGGACATCGCTGGCGTGGTGCGGCGGCGGGTGGAGCGCGAGGTGGCGCCCTACATCTATTCCGGCTGCATGATCTGCCACCCGCGCCTGTTCGCCGACGCGCCCAACGGCGCCTTTTCCATGAACGTCCTGTTCAACCGCGCCCTGGCGGCGGGGCGCCTGCACGGCATCGCCCACGACGGCGAGTGGTACCACGTCGGCACACCCCCGGCGATCAAGGAGACGGAACGCCTGCTGACGCTCGGGGAAGACAGCGGCGCCTCCGACCAGTAGACTGCCTGCCGCTGCCAAGCAGGCGAGGAGGCCACGGGTGCGCATCGCTGTCCTGTCCGACATCCACGGCAACCTCCACGCGCTGGAGGCGGTGCTCGCCGACGTGAAGATGCACGCCCCCGACGTGACGGTGAACCTGGGCGACATCCTCTCCGGCCCCCTGCGTCCGGCGGAGACGGCCGACCTGCTGCTGGCCCTCGACCTGCCGACGGTGGCCGGCAACCACGAGCGCCAGTTGCTCACCCTGCCCGCCGAGCGCATGAACAAGAGCGACGCCTTCACCTGGGCGCGCCTGTCGGAGCCGCACCGCGCCTGGCTGCGCGGCCTGCCGGCGGAACGGGTGCTCGACGGCGGCGTCCTGCTGTGCCACGGCGCGCCCGGCGGCGACGATCTCTGCTACCTGCTGGAAGACCTGGGGCCGGACCATTTCCGCCCCGCCCGGCCGGCGCAGGTGGCGGAGCGATTGGCCGGGGTGGAGCAGGGCCTCGTGCTGTGCGGCCACACCCATCTGCCGCGCATGGTCCGCCTGCCCACCGGCCAACTGGTGGTGAACCCCGGCAGCGTCGGCCTGCCCGCCTACGACGACGACCGCCCTTGGCCGCACGTGGTGGAGACGGGCAGCCCGCACGCCCGCTACGCCGTGCTCGACCGCGGCCCGGCCGGCTGGTCGGTGACCTTCCGCGCCGTCGCCTACGACTGGGACCGCGCCGCCGCCGAGGCCCGCGCCGCCGGCCGCCACGACTGGGCCGAGGCACTGGCGACCGGCACCCTGACCCCTCCTGCTTCCCAGCCTGCCTGAGCCCCGCATGACCATCGCCCGCGTCCACACCATCGCGCCGCACCGCCCGTTCCTCGACGTGCTGGCGGCCGGCATCCTGGCCGAGACCGGCGGCGACCCGCTGGCGCTGGCGGAGGGCATCGTGCTCCTGCCGACGCGGCGTGCCTGCCGGGCCTTGCGCGAAGCCTTCCTGCGGCGGGCCGGCGGGCGGCCCATGCTGCTGCCGCGTCTGCTCACCTTCGGCAACCTCGACGAGGACGAGACGCTGTTCGCCGCCTTCCAGGGCGAGGGCGCGGCACCCGACCTCGACCTGCCGCCGCCCATCGAGCCCATGCAGCGGCTGCTGGCGCTCACCCGGCTGGTGATGGCCATGCCGTTGCCCGGCACCGAGGAAAAGACCCCGCCGGAACAGGCGGCGCGCCTCGCGGTGGAGCTGGGCCGGCTGCTCGATCAGGTGCAGACGGAACAGCTGTCGTTCGACGCCCTGGCGACCCTGGTGCCGGCCGAATACGCCGAGCACTGGCAGATCACCCTGCAATTCCTCACCATCCTCACCGAGGTCTGGCCGGCCCATCTGACCGAGATCGGGCGCCTCGACCGGGTGGACTGGCGCAACCGCCTGCAACGCCTGCAAACGGAGGCCTGGACCGCCGCGCCGCCGAAAGGCTGGGTGATCGCCGTCGAGACCGCCCGCCCGACGCCGGCCGCCGGCGACCTGCTCGCCTGCATCGCCCGCCTGCCGCGCGGTGCGGTGGTGCTGCCGGGGCTCGACACGGCGCTGGACGACCGCTCGTGGGAGGCGCTGGAGCAGAGCCACCCGCAGCACGGCCTGAAGCTGCTGCTCGCCCGCTTCGGCGTCGAGCGTGACGCGGTGACGGAATACCACCCCGACGCCGCCGCGCCGCAGGCTCCGCCCGACCGCCTGCGGCTGGTGCGCGAGGCCATGCGCCCGGCCGCCACCACCGATGCCTGGCTCGGCATGGACGCACTCGACCCGGCGGCGCTGGCCCGCATCACCCGCCTCGACTGCCCGACCCCGCGCGAGGAGGCGACGGCCATCGCGCTGATGATGCGCGCGGCGCTGGAGACGGACGGGCGCACGGTCATGCTCGTCACTCCCGACCGCGACATCGGCCGCCGCGTCGCCGCCGAGCTGAAGCGCTGGGGGGTGGAGATGGACGATTCCGCCGGCCGCCCCTTGCGCGGCACGCCGCCGGGCATCTACCTGCGCCTGCTGGCCGACGCGGTGGCGGCCGATCTCGCCCCGCTGCCGCTTCTCGCGCTGCTCAAGCACCCGCTGGCCGGCGGCGGCCAGAGCCTGCGCGGCTTCCGCGATTCGGTGCGCCTGCTCGAACGCCTCGCCCTGCGCGGGCCGCGCCCGCGGCCGGGCATCGCCGGCCTGATCCATGCGCTCGAAACCGAACACACCGGCGAGAAGACCGAGCCGCAGGCGCAGCGCCTGTGCCGCTGGCTGGAAGGCATCGACGCCATCCTGCGGCCCTTCACCGACCTCATGGCGCACGGGACCGTGGCGGTGACCGACATCGCCGACGCCCACATGCGGGTCGCCGAGGCACTGGCCGCCACCGACGAGGAAACCGGGCCGGAACGCCTGTGGGCCGGCCCCGCCGGTGCGGCGGCGGCGGATCTGGCCGTCGACCTCGCCAACCACGGCGCCATCCTGCCGCCGGTGAAGCCGTCGTCGTGGCCGGCGCTGTTCGAGTCCCTGGCGACCGGCGTGCAGGTGCGGCCCGAGTACAACCTGCACCCGCGGCTCTCCATCCTCGGCCTCATCGAGGCGCGCTTCATGCAGGCCGATCTGGTGATCCTGGCCGGCCTCAACGAAGGCACCTGGCCGGAAGACCCTGGCCACGACCCGTGGATGAGCCGCCCCATGCGCGACCGCTTCGGCCTGCCGCGCCCGGAATGGCGCACCGGCCTGTCGGCGCACGATTTCGGCCAGCTGTTCTGCGCCCCCGAAGTGGTGGTGACCCGCGCCGAGCGGGTGGAAGGTGCGCCCACCGTGCCGTCGCGCTGGCTGCTGCGGCTGGAAACGGTGATGCGCGCCGGCGGCCTGGATGCGGCGATGTGGCAGGAGGCGGGGCTGCACTGGCTCGACTGGGCGCAGGGCATCGACCGCCCCGACCGCATCACGCCGGCCCCGCGCCCCGCCCCGACGCCGCCGGTGGAGGCGCGGCCGCGCAAGCTGTCGGTCACCAAGATCGAGAAGTGGATGCGCGACCCCTACGCCATCTATGCCGAGCACGTGCTGAAGCTGCGCGCCCTCGACCCGCTCGACGCCGACCCCGGCGCGGCGGACTACGGATCGCTGGTGCACAAGGCGCTGGAAACCTTCGTCCTGCGCCACCCCGACGACATGCCGGCCGAGCCGCTGGAGAAACTGCTCGCCATCGGCCGCGAGGTCTTCGCCGGGCAACTGGACCGGCCGGGCGTGTGGGCCTTCTGGTGGCCGCGCTTCGAGAGCGTGGCGCGCTGGTTCGTGGCGCACGAGGCCGCCCGCCGACCGCTCATCCAGACGCCCTTCGTGGAGCGCCGCGGCGAGACGACCGTGAACGGCCTCGCCGGCCCGTTCACCCTGACCGCCACCGCCGACCGCATCGACCTGCTGCGCGACGGCACCCTCGCCATCCTCGACTACAAGACCGGCGCCCCGCCGAGCCCCAAGGAAGTGGCCGCCGGCTATGCGCCGCAGCTGCCGCTGGAGGCCATCATCGCCATGCGCGGCGGGTTCGACGGCGTGCCGGCCAAGCCGGTGTCGGCGCTCAGCTACTGGCGCCTCAAGGGTGGCGACGTCGGCGGCGAGGACCGGCCCGCCCACAAGGAGAAGACCCCGGAGGAACTGGCCGCCGAGGCGCTGGCCGGGCTGGAGGCGCTGGTGCGGGTGTTCGACGATCCGGCCACCCCCTACGAGGCGAGGCCGCATCCCGACTACGCGCCCGCCTACAGCGATTACCTGCACCTCGCCCGCGTCAAGGAATGGGCGGCCGGCGGCGGAGACGGCGAATGACGGCGACGACGACGACCCTGGTCTACGACCCCGAGGTGCCGCAGCGCCGCGCCGCCCGTGCCGATGCCTCGGTGTGGGTGGGGGCGTCCGCCGGCACCGGCAAGACCAAGGTGCTGACCGATCGGGTGCTGACCCTGCTGCTGGCCGGCACGGCGCCCGACAAGATCCTCTGCCTCACCTTCACCAAGGCGGCGGCGGCGGAAATGGCGACCCGCCTCGCCAACCGCCTCGCCCTGTGGACGACGCTGCCCGACGCCGCCCTGACGGCGCAGGTGGAAAAGCTTTTGGGCGCGGCACCGTCGGAGGATCAGGTGCGGCTCGCCCGCCGCCTGTTCGCCCGCGTGCTCGACGTGCCGGGCGGCATGAAGATCCAGACCATCCACAGCTTCTGCCAGGCGCTGCTGCGGCGCTTTCCGCTGGAGGCCGGCGTCGCCCCCCACTTCGAGGTGATGGACGACCGCGATGCCGCCGAGGCCATGGCGGAGGCGCAGGACTTCGTGCTGTCGCAGGCCCGTGCCGGGGCGGACTGGGAGCTGGCGGAGTCGCTGGCGGCGCTGACGCGGCTGGTCCACGAGATGAAGTTCCCCGACCTGCTCGCGCAGCTGTCGACCCAGCGCGGCCGCATCCGCCGCATGCTGGCCGCCCACGGCGGGCTGCCCGGCGCGGTGGCGGCGGTGTGCCGGCTGCTCGGCGTCGAGCCGGGCGAGCAGCCGCAGGACGTCATCACCCGCGCCTGCGCCGACGATGCCTTCGACGCCGCCGGCCTGCGCCTCTGCATCACCGCGCTCCAGGGCGGCAGCGCCAAGGATTGCGAGAAGGCCGACGTGCTGGCCGCCTTCCTGGCCGGCGACGTCCCGGCGCGCGTGGTCGCCTGGGCCGACTGGTGCGGCGTGTTCCTGACTGCCAAGGGCGAGTTGCGCAAGACCCTCGCCACCAAGGCCGTCTACAAGGCCAACCCCATGGCCGAGGACATCCTGGCGGCCGAGGCCGAACGCCTGTGCCGGCTGGCGGCGCGGGTGAAGGCCTGCACCGTCGCCAGCGCCACGGCGGCGCTGTTGCGCATCGCCGACGCCGTGCTCGGCCGCTACGAGGGCTGGAAGCGGTCGCGCGCCCGCATGGACTACGACGACCTCATACAGACCGCCCGCCGCCTGCTGGAGGACGAAGGCCGCGCCGCCTGGGTGCTCTACAAGCTGGACGCCGGCCTCGATCACCTGCTCATCGACGAGGCGCAGGACACCAACCCCGACCAGTGGGCGGTGGTGGGCGCCATCACGCGCGAGTTCTTTTCCGGCGTCGGCGCGCGCGACACGGTGACCCGCACGGTCTTCGCCGTCGGCGACCGCAAGCAGTCCATCTACAGCTTCCAGGGCGCCGACCCCGACGCCTTCGAGCGCATGCGCAAGCAGTTCGCCGACCACGTCCCGGCCGCCGGCGCGACGTGGGACGAGGTGCCGCTGGAATTCAGCTTCCGCTCCACCCCGGCCGTGCTGGAGGTGGTGGACGCCGTCTTCACCTCCACCGCCGCCCAGGACGGCGTCGTGCTGCCCGGCGAGGCGGTGCGCCACATCCCCTTCCGCAAGGGGCAGGCGGGGGTGGTGGAGGTGTGGCCGCCGGTACAGCCCACCGACCTCGCCGAGCCCGACGCCTGGAAGCCGCCCATCGAGCGCATCACCGGCGACAGCGCCCAGACCCGCCTCGCCCGGCTGGTGGCGCGCCGCATCGACGCCATGGTCAAGGGCGGCGAGCGGCTGGCGAGCGCCGACCGCGCCATCCGCCCCGGCGACATCATGGTCCTGGTGCGCCGCCGCGGCCCCTTCGTGGAAGACCTGGTGCGGGCGCTGAAGGAACTCGACGTCGAGGTGGCGGGCGTCGACCGCATGGTGCTGACCGAGCAGATGGCGGTCATGGACCTCATGGCGCTCGGTCAGTTCCTGCTGCTGCCCGACGACGACCTGACGCTCGCCTGCGTGCTGAAGGGGCCGCTCATCGGCCTGACGGAAGACGAGCTGTTCACCCTCGCCCATGGCCGTCCGGGCCGCCTGTGGGCGGCGCTGGCCGACCGCCAGGGCGCCGACGACGTTTACGGCCGCGCCTATGCCGCCCTGCTCGACCTGCTGCGCCGGGCCGACTTCCTGCGGCCGCACGAGCTGTATGCCCATGTCTTGTCCGGCCCGCTGGAGGGGCGGCGCAAGCTGCTCGGGCGCCTGGGGTGGGAGGCGGAAGACCCCATCGACGAGTTCCTGTCGATGACGCTCGCCTACGAGCGCACCCACGCGCCGAGCCTGCAGGGCTTCCTGCACTGGTTCGAGACCGGCGCCACCGAGATCAAGCGAGACCTGGAAAGCGGCGACCGCGACGCCGTGCGGGTGATGACGGTGCACGGCTCCAAGGGCTTGCAGGCCCCGGTCGTCTTCCTGCCCGACTGCATGCAGGTGCCGACCACCGGGCCGACGCTGCTGTGGCACGGCGACGGCGAGGACAAGCTGCTGCTGTGGCCGCCCAATTCCGACGCGGCGGAGGAGGTCTGCCAGGGCCTCAAGGACGATGCCAAGGCGGCGCGCGAGCGCGAATACCGCCGCCTGCTCTATGTCGCCATGACCCGCGCCGAGGACCGCCTCATCGTCTGCGGCTGGGAAACCCGCAAGGGCCGACCGGCGGGGTGCTGGTACGACCTCATCCGCGATGCCGTGGAGCCGCTGGCGGCGGAGGTGGACGACGCCTTCCTGGCGGCGGAAGCGGAGACGGCGGGCAGCACCGTCCTGCGCCTCGTCTCGCCGCAGACCGCCGAGCCCGACCGCCGCCGCGAGGTGCGCGCCGAAGCCGCCGAGCGCGAGCCGCTGCCGCCCTGGATGCGCGCCGCCCCCGGTGCCGAGCCGCGGCCGCCCCGCCCCTTGGCCCCCTCCGCGCCGGCGCAGGAGGACCCGCCGGTGCGCTCGCCGGTCGGCGGCGAGGCGCGGCGCGAGCGCGTGCGCTTCCAGCGCGGCCGCCTCATCCACCGCCTGCTGCAGAGCCTGCCCGACCTGCCGGCGACGGCGCGGGCCGAGGCGGCGGCGCGCTTCCTCGCCCGCCCGGCGTGGCAGCTGGAGGCGGCGGAGCAGGACCAGATCGCGGCGGAGACGCTGGCGGTGCTCGCCGAGCCGGTGTTCGCGCCGCTGTTCGGCCCCGGCTCGCGGGCGGAGGTGCCCATCGTCGGGCTGGTCGGGCGGCACGTGGTGGCGGGTCAGGTGGACCGGTTGGTGGTGACCGAGGATGCGGTGCTGGTGGTCGACTACAAGACCAACCGGCCGCCGCCGCTGGACGTCGCCGACGTCGCCGACGCCTACCTGCGCCAGATGGCCGCGTACCGCGGCGCCTTAAAGGACCTGTACCCGGGCCGCCCCGTGCGGTGTGCTCTGTTGTGGACGGACGGGCCGCGTCTGATGGAGCTTCCCGCCGACCGCCTGGACACGCTGATCGAGGAGATGGCACGATGAGCCGCCGCGACCTGCCCGCCGTGCTGATCCGCGACGCCGAACCTTTCCACGAGGCCGACTGGCGGGCGCTGTGGGCGGCCTACGTCGCCTTCTACAAGGCCGACGTGCCGGAACGGGTGACCGCCTACACCTGGAACCGCATCCTCGACCCCGCCTCGCCGGTCAACTGCCTGATGGCGGTGGACGCCCAGAGCGAGCGCGTCATCGGCTTCGCCGTCACCATCCTGCACGACGGCACATGGTCGGAAAAACCCGTGTGCTACCTGGAAGACCTGTTCGTGACGCCCGAGGCGCGCGGCAAGGGCGTGGCGCGCAAGCTGATCGAGACGCTGGCCTGCCGCGGCCGGGGGCGCGGCTGGCACCGCCTCTATTGGCAGACCCACGCCGACAACGCCACCGCGCGGGCGCTGTACGACAAGCTGGCACGGCTGACCAGCTTCGTGCGCTATGACCTCGATCTCTAGCAGAGCGGCCATTCCTCCCCCCATGCTTGACGCCTGTTGCGGCGCTTCCTAGAGTCCATGCGACAAGAGGCGGTATGGCGCAGCCCCGCCCTCCGGAACGCGAAAGGAACCCTTTATGAAGCAGGTCACCGACGCCTCGTTCGACGCCGACGTTCTGAAATCCGGAACCCCGGTGCTCGTCGACTTCTGGGCGGAATGGTGCGGTCCGTGCCGTCAGATCGCCCCGGCGCTAGAGGAAATCTCCGGCGAGCTGGGCGAACGCCTCGTGGTCGCCAAGATCAACATCGACGAAAACCCCATGACGCCGTCCAAGTACGGCGTGCGCGGCATCCCGACGCTCATGGTGTTCAAGGACGGCCAGGTCGCCGCCACCAAGATCGGCGCCCTGCCCAAGAGCAAGCTGCTGGAATGGGTGGAATCCGTCATCTGACGGACCGCGCACCGGCCGCGTGACACGAAAAACCCCCGCCGCAGGTCCTGCGGCGGGGGTTTTTCTTCGGCTTCGGCGCGCGCCGGAGGCGGGAAGCCTCCGGCGGCGGTGGCGTCACTCCGCCGGGGCGTGGGTGCCGAGCGGCTCGGGGATCGTCTTCTTGTGGCCCCGCGCCAGCAGCATGTAGGCGGTCGGCACCACGAAGAGGGTGAGGATCGTGCCGAAGGTCATGCCGCCGACGATCACCCAGCCGATGGCCTGACGGCTTTCGGCGCCGGCACCGGCGGCGACGGCGAGCGGCACCGCGCCCAGCACCATGGCGCCGGTGGTCATCAGGATCGGCCGCAGGCGCAGCGCGCTCGCCTCGATCACCGAGTCGAGCTTGGAGCGGCCTTCCTCCTGCAGCTGGTTGGCGAACTCCACGATCAGGATGCCGTGCTTGGTGATGAGGCCGATGAGCGTCACCAGGCCGATCTGGCTGTAGACGTTCAGCGTGTTGCCCGTGAGGTTGAGCGCGAGCAGGGCGCCCGTCACCGACAGCGGCACCGAGAGCATGATGACGAAGGGATCGACGAAGCTCTCGAACTGCGCCGCCAGCACCAGATAGATGAACCCGAGCGCCAGCAGGAAGGTGACATACAGGCTCGCCGAGCTGGTGCGGTACTCGCGCGACGGGCCGTCGTAGTCGATGAGGGCCTCCGGCGGCAGCACCTTGGCGGCGATCTCCTCCAGCTTGCCCAGGCCGTCCGACAGGGCGAAGCCCGGCGCCAGGTTGGCGGTGATCTTGGCCGAGCGCATCTGGTTGAAGTGGTTCAGCTCCTTCGGGGCGACGGTCTCTTCCACCGTGACCAGGTTGGACAGCTGAATCATCTCGCCGGAGGCGCCGCGCACATAGATGGCCGACAGGTCCGACGGCGTCGCGCGGTCGGCGTCTTCCACCTGCACGATGACGTCGTACTGCTTGCCGTTCTGCTTGAAGCGGGTGACCTGGCGGCCGCCCAGCATGGTTTCGAGCGTCCGGCCGATGACCGCCACGTCGGCGCCGACGTCGGCCACCTTCTCGCGGTCCACCTTCACCGACAGCTGCGGCTTGTTGAGCTTGAGGTCGGAGTCGAGGTTGAGGAAGCCGGGATAGGACCGCGCCTCGCCCAGCACCGACTGCACCATGGCCTCCAGGTCCTCGTAGGTGCCGCTGGTCTGGATGACGAACTGCACCGGCTTGTCGATGGGGCTCTGGCCGAGCGACGGCGGGTTGACCGGGAAGGACATGATGCCGGGGATGCCGCCGAACATGCGCGGCTGCATCTCCTTCACGATGTCCTGCTGCTTGCGGTCGCGGGTCTCCCAGTCCTCCAGGCCGATGAAGCTGACGATCTGCGACACCACCGGGAAGCCGGTCACCACGAAGTAGCGCTCCGCCTCCGGCACCGAGGCGTAGACCTGCTCCATCTGGCGGGCGTACTTGTCGGAGAAGCCGAGCGTCGAGCCTTCCGGCGCGATGCCGATGCCGATGATGGTGCCGCGGTCCTCGGTCGGGGCCAGTTCCGACTTCAGCGTGCCGAACAGGAACCACGCGCTGCCGGCGACGCCGAGCGCCACCAGGGCGACCAGCCAGCGCACCTTCAGCGACCACGCCAGCAGGCGGCGGTAGCCTTCGGTCATGCCGACCATGATCTTCTCGATGGCGTTGTAGACCACCGAGTGCTTCTTCTCGTGGCGCAGCAGCTTGGAGCACATCATGGGCGACAGGGTCAGGGCGACGAAGCCCGACACCAGCACCGCGCCCGCCAGGGTCAGGGCGAATTCGGTGAACAGGCGCCCGGTGCGGCCTTCCATGAAGCCGATGGGGGCATAGACCGCCGCCAGCGTCAGGGTCATGGCGATGACGGCGAAGGCGATCTCGCGGCTGCCCTTGAAGGCGGCCTGGACGGGCGACAGCCCTTCCTCCACGTGGCGGTGGATGTTCTCCAGCATGACGATGGCATCGTCCACCACGAGGCCGATGGCCAGCACCATGGCGAGCAGCGTCAGGGTGTTGATGGAGAAGCCGAACACGAACATGAGCGCGAAGGCGCCGACCAGCGACACCGGGATGGTCATGAGCGGCACCAGCGTCGCCCGCACCGACCGCAGGAAGAAGAAGATCACCAGCACCACCAGCACCACGGCCTCGCCGATGGTGGTGAAGACGTTCTGGATGGAGCGGTCGATGAAGATGGAACTGTCGTAGCCGATGTTGACCGCCATGCCTTCCGGCAGGCCCTGCTCGATGATCGGCAGCACCGTGCGCACGCCCTGGCTCACTTCCAGCGGGTTGGCCGTCGCCTGCTTGACGACGCCGAGCGCCACCGCGGACTCGCCCTTGTAGCGCACGGCGGTGCGTTCGCTTTCGGCGCCGATCTCGGCGCGGCCGACGTCCTTCAGGCGCACCAGATAGCCGTCGGCCCGCTTGATGATGAGGTCGTCGAACTGCTCCGGCGTGCGCAGGTCGGTTTCCGCCAGCACCGTGAACTCGCGCTCGGCCGATTCGATGCGGCCCGAGGGGATTTCCACGTTCTGCTGGCGCAGGGCGCTTTCCACGTCCTGCACGGTCAGGCCGTAGGCGGCCAGCCGGGCGCGGTCGATCCACAGCCGCATGGCATAGCGCCGCTCGCCGAAGATGCGGACGTTGGCGACGCCGTCGATGTTCTGCAGCCGGTCCTTGACGAAGCGGTCGGCGTAGTCGGTGATCTCGATGGGGGTGTGGCGGTCCGACGAGAAGGCGAGGTAGATGATCGGCTGCGCGTCGGCCTCCACCTTGGAGATGACGGGCTCGTCGATCTCGTCGGGCAGCAGGCCGCGCACGCGGCTGACGCGGTCGCGCACGTCGTTGGCCGCCTCGTCCGGGTTGCGGGTGAGGCGGAACTTCACCGACACCTGGCTCTGCTCGGGGCGGGAGGTGGAGGTCATCAGCTCGATGCCCTCGATGCCCGCGAGGCTTTCCTCCAGCGGCTGGGTGACCTGGCTTTCCATGATCTGCGCCGTGGCGCCGGGATAGCGGGTCTCGACGTTGACCACCGGCTCGTCGATGTTGGGGTATTCGCGGACCGGCAGGCGGTCGTAGGCGATCATGCCGATCAGCACGATCACCAGGCTCATGACCGTCGCGAGGACCGGCCGTTTGATCGAAAGGTCGGACAGGACCACGGCGTCAGCCCTCCTGGGCCGGTTTCTCGGCGTTCTGCGGCGCCTGGGCGCCCGGCGGCGGCATCACCGTCACCGGCATGCCCGGGCCCACCTTCAGCTGGCCGGCGGTGATGACCACGTCGCCCGCGGCAAGGCCGGAGACGATTTCCACCACCCCCTTGCGGCGCACGCCCAGCGTCACCGGCTGCGGCGCCACCTTGCCGTCGACCACCTTGAAGACGATGTGGTCGTTGCCCTGCGGGATCAGCGCCTCTTCCGGCACCACGACGGCATCGGCGCGCTGGTCGAGGATCAGGGTGACGCGGGCGAACATGCCGGGGCGCAGCGGGCCGTTGTCGTTGGGGACGCGGGCGCGCAGCAGCACCGAGCGGCCGTTGACGTCCACCTGCGGGTCGATGGCGTAGACCTCGCCGGTGAAGCTCTCGCCGGGCACGGCGTCCACCGACAGCTGGATGGACTGGCCGACCTTCAGGCGGTGGGCGAAGACCTCGGGCACGCGGAAGTCGACCTTGATGGGGTCGACGTCGTCCAGCCCGACGATGGCGGCGCCCGGCTGCAGGTAATCGCCGGGGCTGGCCTGGCGCAGGCCGAGCATGCCGTCGAAGGGGGCGCGCAGCTCGGTCTTTTCCATCGCCACCTGGGCGATGCGCAGGGCGGCCTCGTCGGCCCGCAGCTTGGCGAGCGCCTCGTCGCGCGAGCTGGCCGGCAGGTTCTGGCGGCGGTACAGCTCGTCGGCGCGGTCGAAGTTGCGGCGGCTGAGCGCCAGATTGGCCTCGGCGCGGGCCAGTTCGGCCTTCAGGCTGGCGTCGTCGAGCTTGACCAGCAGGTCGCCCTTCTTCGCCCGGCCGCCTTCCTCGAAGTCGATGCGGGCGACGCGGCCGTCGATTTCCGGCCGGATGACGGTGCTTTCATTGGCGAGCAGCGAGCCCACCACCAGCAGCTCGTCGGTCATGGTTTCGGTCTGTGCCGGCGCCGCTTCCACCGGCATGCCCTGCGGCGCCTGCGCCGCCGCCATCGGCCCGCCCGCGACGACCGCGGCCACCACGGCCGCCATCAAGGAGTTCCGCATCTTCGTCTGACCTTTTCGTTCGATTGAGGCGCCGTCTCTCCTCGGCGCCCGGCTACGCTGCCCTGCATCCCGTCCGACGTGCCGGCCCCGGGGGCCGCGCCGTGACCGGAAACTTTCCGGGAACGACGGAAACGTCAAGATGGTGTAGACGGCGGCACGATACAACTCGGTATGGCGCCGGTCCCCTGCGGGGCGGATCGTGAACCGGCCCACCCGTCGGCACAAAGGCCATTGGCAGAGCCACTCATAGGGCCACCTTATCATCATTCCAGGTCCACCGGACCGGCGGGCGCTGCGGCGGATGAAAACTCTTCAGCCGAGGTGTCGCGCACCAGTCCCGCCATGACCGCGGCCGTCGCCGCGTCGGCGGGGAAGAAGGCCTCCACCGTCAGTTCCGCCAGCCCGACATCCAGCGCCGTGCCGAAGACCGTCGTCGTGCTGAGGAAGGCGAGGCGCCCGTGGCCGGGCAGGTCGAGCAGCAGCGGTACGGCGATGCCGAAGGGCCCGGCCGGCGCCGGCACATCGTCGTCCTCCGTGACGCCGCCGTCCGGCTCCGGCAGGGCAGCCAGCTCGTCGCGCAGGGCGGCGAGCCCGGCGTCGGCGGAGGCCTCCACCTGGCGCGCCAGCCGCTCCAGCACGTGGCGCTTCCAGGCGCGGTGGTTGACGATGCGGCGGCCGAGACCGTCGGGGTGCAGGCTCAGGCGCAGAACGTTGACGGGGGCGGCCAGCAGCGCCGCATCGGCGACGCCCGCCAGCAGCGCCTCGACGCCCCGGTTGGCCGCCCGCAGCGTCCAGTGGCGGTCGACGGCGAGCGCCGGGTGCGGCTCGTGCCCCGTCAAGATGGCCTGCACCGCCGCCATGGCCGCCGCCAGGTCGGGATCGTCGGCCGGCCGTTCGCGGTAGAGCGGTGCGAAGCCGGCGGCCGTCAGCAGCAGGTCGCGCGCCCGCAGCGGCACGTCCAGCGTCTCCGCCAGGTGCAGCAGCATGTCGCGGCTGGGGGCGGCGCGGCCCGACTCGACGAAGCTCAGGTGGCGCTGCGAGATGCCCGCTTCCACGGCGAGCTGCAACTGGCTGAGCCGGCGGCGGCGGCGCCAGTCGCGCAGCAACTCGCCGACGGGGCGGGCGGCGGGAGCGGGGGTGGTAATGGTCCTCATGCGGTCACTGTAGAACCGGCGGCGGGGCGCGTCGATTACGCCCAAGGTAATCGTTTCGCCGCTACCGGCGCGCCATGCTGGGTCCATCGTCACCCAGCGGAGATCGCGTTCCATGTCCTGCTACGTCCTCGCCAGCCTCCTGCCCGCCGGCATGCACCCCGACATCGTCGCCTACCTGGAAGGCTTCGACGCGACGCTGGCGCCCTTCGGCGGCCGCTACCTGATCCACGGCGGCCGCAAGACGGCGCTGGAAGGCACCTGGCCGGGCGACATCGTCCTGCTGGAGTTCCCCGACCGCGCCGCCGCCGAGGCTTGGTACGCCTCGCCGGCCTACGCCGAGCTGCGCCCCCTGCGCACCCGGCACCTCGTCGGCGACGTGGTGATGGTGGACGGCGTCCCGGAGAACCACCGGGCCACGGATATTCTCTCCTCCTGATCCGTCGCCGGCCCCATCCGGTGCCGGCTTTCCTCGACCTAGGAACTAGTAGGTAGCATGGCGCCGCGCCCGGCACCCTTGACCTCGGGTCAGGGGCCGGGCGGTCGTGCGACCATGCGTTGACCCTTGACCATTCGGAGGATACCATTCGGCTAATAGGTGTTTTCGGTGCAGGGCACCGGCCTGTTCGGTTGTGGGGACGGACCGAGGGGGCGGCCGGCGCAATCCTGTAGGGAGGGGGTAGACGGCCGGGTCCCCGGGCGGCCGTCGCACGGTGCCGAGTACCGACAGATGCACAACGACGAGACCATCGCGCGATCGCCCACGCTGACGCAAAGCGTGGCCGAACGCATTTCCGCCGCCATCCTGGACGGCCGCTTCGAACCCGGGGAGCGGCTGGTCGAGACCAAGCTGTCGACCATGTTCGGCGTCAGCCGGGCGCCGGTGCGCGAAGCCCTGAAGATCCTCGAGACCAGCGGCCTCGTGCGTATCGTGGTCGGGCGCGGCACCTTCGTCGTGCGGCTGGAGCGCGAGGCGCTGGGCCGCGTCGTGGTGGCCCACGGCCTGCTCATGGGCTTCGTCGCGCGGCTCGCCTGCATCCACGGCACGGCGCGCGACCTCGCCGCCCTCGCCCGCGCCCAGCGCCACGTGGAGCGCGCCGCCGACCTGGGCAAGGTGGAAGACCTGCGCCAGCACGAAGACGTCTTCCTCGCCGCCCTGTTCGACGCCTGCGACGACTCGGTGCTGCGCCACACCGCGCTCGGCATGCGCGACCAGATCCTGGTGCATCGCCGCGACCACGGCGGCGGCATGGCCGCCTGTGCCCGCCGGGCGCAGACCACCGCCGGCTGCCTCGCCGCGCTGACGGCCGGCGACCCCGACAGCGCCGAGGCGCGGGTGCGGGCGCTCACCATCCGGGCCGGCTTCGCCCTCATCGACCAGCCGCTGCCGCCCGCCGTCGACATCTACCTGGCGGGCGAGAGCGTGCCGCTGCCGGCGCAGCCCGTGCCGGCCTGAGCCGTCTCCCGTGACTGGCGGCGTCTGCCGTGTCGCCCCAAGGACGGGCGGCAGGGCCTCCGTCACCAGCTGATCGCCACCAGATCGCCGAGGGTGCTGCCGAACACCAGGCCGCGCGGCACCGGCACGATGGCGGTCGCCACCGCGCCGGGCAGGGGCACGGTCGCCAACTCGCGCGGGCGGCCGTCGGCGAAGCTGAAGATGCGGAGCTCGTTGCGCGACTGGTTGGGCACCACCACGTCGGGGCGGCCGTCGCCGTCGACGTCGGTCAGCGCGTGCAGCCCGAGCACCGGCGAGCGCACGGCGTGGTTGGACACGTTCCCCTCCGAGGCGCCGCGCACCAGCCGGCCGTCGCGCCAGTGCCACACCCGCAGGATGCCGCCGATGTGGGGCGTCTCCACCGTCACCACTTCGGGGGCGCCGTCGCCGTCCAGGTCGGCGACGCCCACCGGGTTGAGCCAGCGGTTGGGCAGGCCGAGCGGCGGCGTCGCCGCCTTCTCCGCCAAGGCGCCGGCTTCGGTGACGCCATAGACGACTAGCGCGGCGCCGACGTCGCGGTGGCTGCGCACCACCAGCACCTCGTCGCGGCCGTCGCCGTCGAGGTCGGCGAGGCGCGGCGTCAGGTCTTCGAATACCTCCGCGTCGGGCAGGTCGACGGCGAGACGCTCCCCCGCCGCCGTCTCCACCGCCAGCCGCCCGGCCTCCAGCCCGTCGCCGAGCACGGCGTGGCCGTAGCGGTCGGTGGCGCCGGCGAGCCAGGCGGCCGCGATGTCGCGTCCGCCGACGGCGACCGTCGACTGCGGCAGCAGGCCCTCCGGCGGGGGCAGCGCGGCGGCGGGCGGCGCCTGGGCCGTCACCAGCGAGATGTGCCCGATGCTCACCCGCGGCCGCAGCCAACGCCCGCCCTCGGTGCGGATGAAGGGGCCGCCGTCCGGCCCGCGCACCACCTCCACCACCTTCGCCGGCGCGGCACCGACGGCGATGGTCGGCAGCCCCTGCGCCGCGGCGGGCGGGGTGGCGGCGGTAACGGCGGCGGCCAGCGCCACGAAGGCGGCGGCGAGGGCAGGGCGCATGCGGCGGCTCTCCGGCGGCGGGCGGAACGGAAAACGGCGGAGGATCGTCATCCTCCGCCGTCTGTAACACCCGATCAGGCCGTCGTGTTCACGCCGCCCGGTCCGGCGGCGTCGGCACCGCCGGTGCCGGCCTCCCGCTTCGGTCCGCCGCGCGAGACGGTGACCATGGCCGGGCGCAGCAGGCGGTCGCGGATGATGTAGCCGTCCTGGTAGACGTCCACCACCGTGCCGGTCGGCATGTCGGTGCGCTCCACTTCCTGCACCGCCTGGTGCAGGTTGGGGTCGAAGGCGGCGCCGCGGGCTTCGATCTTGGTGACGCCGTACTTCTCCAGGCCGCCGGCCAGGGTCTTCTGCGTCATCTCGATGCCGACGGCGAGGTTCTTCAGAAGCTCGTTCTCGGCGCGGCGGTCGGCCGGGGCGGCCATGAGGGCGCGGTCGAGGTTGTCGGCGACCTGCAGCATCTCCTTGGCGAAGTTGGCGACCGCGTACTTGGCGTTGTCCTCGATGCGGCGCTCGGCCAGGCGCTTGGCGTTTTCGGCCTCGGCGAGCGCGCGCATGTATTCGTTCTTCAGGCGCTCCACTTCGGACTCGAGCAGCGCGATGCGGTCTTCCGGCGCCAGGTTGTCGCCGGCGGCGCTGCGGGCCGCGTCGGGCGGCACGTCGCCCTGCGGGACGTCGCCGGCCTGCGGGCTCGGCTCGCCCATGTCGGCGGTGCCGCCGGGGGTGGTGCCGTCCGCCTCGGCCGGAGCCTCGTGACCGGGTTCACGCTGGGACGGGTTGTGCTGCTGTGCCATGAGTTCTCAGTTCCCTCAACCAATGAGTCTGCCGACCACCTTCGCGGTGTAGTCCACCAGCGGGATGATGCGGGCGTAATTGATGCGGGTCGGGCCGATGACGCCGATGGCGCCGACGATCTCCTCCGCGCCGTTGCGGAACGGGCTGACGATCATGGAACAGCCCGCCGCCGTGAACAGGTCGTTTTCCGAACCGATGAAGATCTGCACGCCCTCGGCCCGGTTCACCAGGTCGAGCAGGCGGATCATCTGTTCGCGCGTTTCCAGCATGTCGAACAGATTGCGGATGCGCTCCAGATCCTCGATGGCGGTCACGTCCGACAGCAGGTGCGACTGGCCGCGCACGATGAGCGCCCCGTCCGACTTGCCGCCGGCCCAGGTGCCGAGTCCGGCCGAGACCACCTTCGACGTCAGTTCGTCGAGCGCCGACTTGTGGCTTTCCAGTTCCGCCAGGATCTCCTCGCGCGCCTCTTCCAGGGTGCGGTTGGTCATGCGCGCGGCGAGGTAGTTGGAGGCCTCGACCAGCGAGGTCGGCGGCAGGTCGTGCGGCACCTCGATGATGCGGTTCTCGACGACGCCGTTCTGGGTGACGATGACCACCAACGCCCGGCCGGGACCGAGGTTGACGAATTCGATGTGCTTGAGCGGGCTCTCGGTCTTCGGCGCCAGCACGAGGCCGGCGCAGAGCGACAGGCCCGAGAGCGTGCGCGTCGCCTCCGACAGCACGTCGGGCAGGCTCTTGCCGCGGGCGGCGCACTGGGCGTCGATGCGGGCGCGCTCGTCCTCGGCCAGCTTGCCGACCTCGAGCAGGCCCGAGACGAACATGCGCAGGCCCAGTTCCGTCGGCAGGCGCCCGGCCGAGGTGTGCGGCGCATAGAGCAGGCCGAGGTCTTCCAGGTCGGCCATGACGTTGCGGATGGTGGCCGGCGACAGCGACATGGACAGACGTTTCGAAAGCGTGCGCGAGCCGACCGGCTCGCCGGTCTGCACGTAGGCGTCCACCACATGCCGCAGGATCTCGCGCGAGCGTTCGTTCAGCTCGACGATGGGCGTGGTCTTGCCGGTCTTCGTGGTACGCGTCGACACGCAGCGCCATCCTCAGGATACGACCGCAGCGAATGTAGGGAAGCCGCCCCGAGGCGTCAACGCGCGCCGGGGGTCACGTTTCGGCTCGGTGCGTGCCGGGGCCGGACAGCCGCACCCTTTTCAAGTCCGGGGCGAGGGGGTAGCCTGCCCGGCTGTATTCCTTTCTCCCGCCTGACCCGAGGTAGTTCCCATGCGTCCTTCCGGCCGTGCCGCCGATGCCCTTCGCTCCGTCACGCTCGAACCCGGCTTCGCCAAGTATGCCGAGGGGTCGTGCTTCGTACGCTTCGGCGACACGCACGTGCTGTGCACCGCCTCCGTCGACGAGCGGGTGCCGAGCTGGCTGCGCGGTCAGGGGCGCGGCTGGGTGACGGCGGAATACGGCATGCTGCCGCGCGCCACCCACAGCCGCACCGACCGCGAGGCGGCGCGCGGCAAGCAGTCGGGCCGCACGCAGGAGATCCAGCGCCTGATCGGCCGCTCGCTGCGCTCGGTGGTCGACCTCAAGGCCATGGGCGAGATGCAGATCAAGGTGGACTGCGACGTCATCCAGGCCGACGGCGGCACCCGCACCGCCTCCATCACCGGCGCCTGGGTGGCCCTGCACCTCGCCTTCCAGAAGCTGGTGAGCCTCGGCGTCATGACCGCCGTGCCCATGCACGACCAGGTGGCCGCCATTTCCTGCGGCATCGTCGACGGGCAGGCGGTGCTCGACCTGGATTACGCCGAGGACTCCACCGCCCAGGCCGACGCCAACTTCGTGCTGACCGCCAAGGGCCTCATCGTCGAGGTGCAGACCACCGCCGAGGAAGCACCCTTCGCCGAGGACCAGCTGACCGCCATGATGGCGCTGGCGAAGAAGGGTGTCGCCGAACTGGCCGCCACCCAGCGCGCCGCCGTCGGCCTGGCGGAGTGACGGCCATGGCGCGCAGGTTCGAAGGCGGCCGCCTCGTCGTCGCCAGCCACAACGCCGGCAAGGTCCGCGAGATCAACGAGCTGCTGGCGCCCTTCGGGGTCGAGGCGGTGTCGGCCGGCGCGCTCGGCCTGCCCGAGCCCGAGGAGACCGAAGACACCTTCGTCGGCAACGCCGTTCTGAAGGCCAAGGCGGCGGCGACGGCGGCCAACCTGCCGGCGCTGTCCGACGACAGCGGCCTCGCCGTCGTGGCGCTGAAGGGCGCGCCGGGCATCTATTCGGCGCGCTGGGCCGGGCCGGGCAAGGACTTCAAGGTCGCCATGGAGCGGGTCCATCGCGAGATGGCCGCCGGCGGCAACTCCGACCGCCGGGCGCACTTCGTCTGCGCCCTCTGCCTCGCCTGGCCCGACGGCCATACCGAGGTGTTCGAGGGCAAGGTGAACGGCGAACTGGTGTGGCCGCCGCGCGGCAGCCGCGGCTTCGGCTACGACCCCATGTTCGTGCCGGGCGGCTACGACGTCACCTTCGGCGAGATGGAGCCCGAGAAGAAGCACGCCATGAGCCACCGGGCGCGGGCCTTCGCCCAGCTGGTGGAGGCGTGCTTCGAGCGCTGAGGGGCACGGCGCACGGCGGGCCTGCAGGCCCGCCGCCGCGGTCTCAGGCGATCTTCTTCAGGGCGCCGAGGAACCCGTCGACGCTGCCCGTCATGGTCCCCGCCTGATCGGCGAGTCCGTGGGCGGCGGCGTCGACCTCGGCCACGGCGCGCTGCGAGGTTTCCGCCGAGTGTTCCACCCGCTCCACCACGTCGTGGACCCGGCGGGCGCAGTCGGCGGCCTCGCCGGCGCTGCGGGCGATTTCGTCGGTGGCGGCGCACTGCTGCACCACGGCGCCGGCGATGGCGGTGCTGATTTCCGTCATGCCGCGGATGATGGTCGCGATCTCGGTCATGGCCTTGGCCGACTGGTCGACGGCGGTACGCATGCCTTCGATGACGCCGCCGATTTCCGCGGTGGCGCGGGTGGTCTGGTTGGCCAGGGTCTTCACCTCGTTGGCGACGACCGCGAAGCCCTTGCCGGCGTCGCCGGCGCGCGCCGCCTCGATGGTGGCGTTGAGCGCCAGCAGGTTGGTCTGGCTGGCGATGGATTCGATGAGGCCGACGATCTTGCCGATCTCGCTCGCCGCCGTCTGCAGGCGGTCGACAACCGCCGTGGTGTCGCGCACCTTGACGTCGGCGGCGCTGGTGCGTTCGGCGATCTGCTGCACCTGGCGCTCGATTTCGCGGATGGAGGACGACAGTTCCTCGGCGGCGGCGGACACCGCCTGCACGTTCTCCGACGCCTGCTGCGCCGCCGATCCGGCGGTGGCGGCTTCGCCGCGCAGCGAGCCGGCGGCCCCGCCCAGGGTGGCGGCGGCGGCCGACAGTTGGGTCGAGGCGGCGCCGAGGCCGTGCACGATGGTCCCGATGGTGTCCTGGAAGCCGCGGCTTTCGGCTTCCACGGCGCTGGTGGTGCGGGTGCGCTCGATGTCGAAGTAGACGCCGAGGCTGATGGACAGGTCCATGAAGGCGACGGCCTGGGCGGCGCGCAGGGCCTGCTTCAACTCCTCCGGGCGGCGGCGCTTGTCGGCCACCAGGTGGGCCGCCAGCTCGTCGAGGAAGAAGGAATAGCCGGCGATGAAGGTGGTCGGCGGCACGCCGTACTTGGCGTGGGCGGCGCCGATGCGGCGGCAGTTTTCCTGGTACTCGGCGCCCCACTCGCCGGCGAACAGGAACGACATCCAGTGACGCCGCTGCGCCGCCTTCACGTGCGCCAGGCTGTCGTGGCTGCGGAAGGCGTCGGCCATGCCGGGCGTGCGCTGGACGAAGGCATAGAAGGCATCGATGATGCCGTCGATGTGGTCGGCGAGAACCCGTCTTACCGTGACGAGACCAGCGCGCGTGTCGTCCCCGATGCGCAGCGAACGAAGGATCTTGTCGTTCGACATGGCAACCTCCCCAGAAAACTCATGGCTATTTGTTCAATCCTCTTCCGGTCTAGTCCTGTTCGTCTGTGGGCGCAACCGTCATCACAGGGGATGGTCTTCGCCCTCCCCTTGTGACAATGGAGCGGATATACCCTTTTCCTTTTGGAGCTTTAGCCCACCCATTGGAAAACCTGACGTCTTGGATCGATGTTGCCGCGCCCTGGTTGTGGAGTGCCCACGGCTATGCTGCGGGATGTATACTTTTTCGCAAGGAACCCATTTCACTCGACGTCCTCAGAGCCAGCTTGCCCCTACGTCATGTGCCTTGTGATGTATACGACCAAGGTCGGGGCTCCTTACCGCGTAGCAGTAGGCGCAGCCGTGCGGACAGGTGTCGTAGGCGCCGATGTCGCGGCTCTCGGCGCAGGCGCAGGTCTTGCGGTGCGGGCGGTTCAGGGCGGCCAGCGGTCGCCCGGCGATTGTCGACAGCCGACCGGCATCCACGCAGGCCGACTCGGGCAGGTCCGCCATCGCCGCCAGCGCCGGCTGGCCGCACAGGGTCAGGCGCAGGCCATTGTCCGCCGCCAGCGCCGACAGGTCGCGCAGCAGCGCCGCCTTGGCGGCCTCCGGCGGGTCGTCCCAGGTGAAGCCGTGGCGGGCGGCGGCGGCGGCCATGTTGCGGGCGGTCTTGCGGTAGACCTGCAGCAGGCTCGCCACCACCTCGTCCGTCGCCCCGGCCATCGCGTCCGCCAGCCGGCCGAAGGCGTCGCGGTGCCAGTCCGGCGGGGTGAGGGAGGAAAACACCACCGGGTCGTAGCGCCACACCACGCTCGCCGGGCCGAAGCGCTCTGCCACCCGGTGCAGCGCCGCCACCGCGCGTTCCGGCGCCACCACGGCGCGGTCGAGGCTGCGCGGGTAGCCGAGCACCGTGTGCTGCACCACGAAGGGGAAGCCGCGCGCCGCCACCTCCTCCAGCACCGGCAGGAAGGGCGTCACGTTGCGGGTCCAGAACACGAAACCGTCCACCGCCTCGGGCGTCAGGGCGATCTCCGACACCTGCCTGGCATTGTAAGGGTTGCGCACCCGCACCATGCCCTCGCGCAGGCGGGCGAGGAACCAGTCGCCGTAGAAGGCGGGAATGTCGGTGCGGTAGCTGGCGGAAATGATCATGCTAGACTGCTGCCGGATGATACGCCGTTGAAAGACCTGGACGAATGCTCAAGCTGCGCCGCGTGCCGGTGGATACCCGATCGGAAAACGTCGCCTTCGTCAGCGAGGCCTGCACCCTGACGCGGGTGGAGGGCCTGCGGGCGCTGGCCAAGATCGAGGTCCACGGCGGCCGCCGCCGCATCCTCGCCACCGTCAACGTCGTGGAGGCCGACGGCGGCTGCGCCCTGGTGGAGCCCGACGAGCTGGGCCTGTCCATCGAGGCCTTCGCCCGCCTCGGCCTGCCCGAGGGTACGGACGTGCATATAGAGTTCGCCGGCCCGCCGCGCAGCCTGGAAGCGGTGCGCCGCAAGATCGAGGGCCGCGTGCTCGGCGACGACCAGTACCGCGCCATCATCGACGACATCGCCGCCCACCGCTACAGCCGCATGGAACTGGCCGCCTTCCTGGTGGCCGCCGCCGGCTTCATGACCAGCGAGGAAGTGCTCGGCCTCACCCGCGCCATGGTGGAGGCCGGCAACCGCCTGACGTGGCCCTACCCGATCGTGGTCGACAAGCACTGCATCGGCGGCATCCCTGGCAACCGCACCACCATGATCACGGTGCCCATCGTCGCCGCCCACGGCCTGCCCATGCCGAAGACCAGCTCGCGCGCCATCACCTCGCCCTCGGGCACCGCCGACACCATGGAGGTGCTGGCGCGCGTCGACCTGACGCTGGACGAGATGCGGGCGGTGGTGGAGGCGGAACGCGGCTGTCTGGTGTGGGGCGGCCACATGAACCTGTCGCCGGCCGACGACATCCTCATTTCCGTCGAACGGCCGCTCGGCATCGACACGCAGGAGCAGATGGTCGCCTCCATCCTGTCCAAGAAGGCGGCGGCGGGTTCCACCCACCTGCTGATCGACATCCCTATGGGCCCCTCGGCCAAGGTGCGCAGCCACGAGGAGGCGACGCGCCTGCGCAAGATGTTCGAATACGTCGGCGACGCGCTCGGCCTCGTCATCGACGTCATGACCACCGACGGCCGCGCCCCCATCGGCCGCGGCATCGGCCCGGTGCTGGAGGCGCGCGACGTCATGGCGGTGCTGCGCGGCGACGCCGACGCCCCCGCCGACCTGCGCGCCAAGGCGCTCGCCGTCGCCGGCCGGGTGCTGGAGTTCGACGGCGGCGTGCGCGGCGGCGGCGGCGAGGCCCGCGCCCGCGAGCTGCTGGAGTCGGGCGCCGCCCTCGCCCGCATGGAGGCCATCATGGCGGCCCAGGGTCCGGCCCCGGCAGCGGTGGAGCCGGGATCGCTGGTGAAGGAGGTCCCGGCCGCCGCCGACGGCACTGTCGCCGCCATCGACTGCGCCCGCATCAACGGCATCGCCCGGCTGGCCGGCTGCCCCTTCGACAAGGGCGCCGGGCTCGACCTGTTCCGCAAGCCGGGCGACGCGGTGCGCAAGGGCGAGCCGCTCTACCGCATCCACGCCTGCCGCCCCGCCGACTTCGCTTTCGCCACGGCGGCGGCGGAGGAAGCGGACGGTTACGTGATCGCCTGAAGCCGGCCGTCCTCCAGCCGTAGCCGCCGCGTCGCCAGGGCGTCGAGGAAGGCGGCGTCGTGGCTGACAATCACCATGGCCTGCGGCAGCCCGCGCAGGATCTCGATGAGGCGGGCGCGGTGGCGGGCGTCGAGCGCGTTGGTCGGCTCGTCCAGCAGCAGCACCTCGGGCTTCATGGCGAGCACGGCCGCCAGCGACACCAGCCGCTTCTCGCCGCCCGACAGGTGATGCGTCACGCGCGGGCCGAAGTCGGTCAGGTCGAGCATGGCGAGCGTCTCCGCCACCACCGCCCGCGCCTCCGCCTTGCCGGCGCCCAGGTTGAGCGGGCCGAAGGCGACGTCCTCGGCGACCGTCGGGCAGAACAGCTGGTCGTCGGGGTCCTGGAACACGAAGCCGGCGCGCGGGCGGATCTCGGCGAAGTCGGCTTCCGTGCGGCGGTCCCGCCCGAAGGCGGCGATGGTGCCGCCCTGCGGCTTCAGCAGCCCGACCATGAGGGCGAGCAGTGTCGACTTGCCGGCGCCGTTGTCGCCCACCAGCGCGAGGCGCTCGCCGGGCGCCAGGGTCAGCGAGGCGCCGGTCAGCACCGGGCGTTCGGGGCCGTAGGCGAAGTGCAGGTCGGAAAGGGTGAACAGCGCGCTCATGCCAGCCGGTCCGCCGTCACCAGCGAGGCGCAGGCGGCCACGGCGCCGGCCAGGAAGACCCAGTCGGCGGGCGTCGCGCGCAGGTCGTCGAGCAGCGGGAAGCGCCCGGTGAAGCCGCGGCACTTCATGGCCGCCAGCACCCGTTCCGACCGTTCGAGCGAGCGCACCAGTAGCATGCCGACCAGCCAGCCGAGGCTGCGCAGGGTGTGCAGATCGGTGCGCGGGCGGAAGCCGCGGGCCTTCATGGCGGTGCGCAGGCGCGTGGCCTCCTGGTGCAGCACGTCGATGTAGCGGACGGTCATGAGGAACAACTGCACCAGCTTCTCCGGCACCTTGAGGCGGGCGAGCGCATGGCCCAGCACCGTTTCCGGCACCGTCCCCACCAGCGCCAGCAGGGCGAGGATGACGGCATTGGCCTTGAGCGCGATGAGGACGGCGTGATGCAGCCCCTCGCGCGAGGCGGGGAAGCCCCACAGGCTGAACAACGGCTCGCCGGGGGTGGTGAAGGGCAGCATGACCAGGGTGAGGACGATGAAGCCGTCCACCGCCACCACCCGCCGCGCCGTCTCCGCCGCCGGCAGCCGCGCCCAGGCGGCGAGGCCGAAGCCCGCCGCCAGCGCTGCCAGCAGCGACGAGACGGACGTCAGGGAGACGACGGCGACGGCGAAGGCGGCCGCCGCAATGATCCGCATGCGCGCATCCACCCGGCGCAGGCCCGTGGACGGGCCGGCGGCGAAGGTGCGCAATGCCCGTTGTCCGGGCCGGGTGTCGGTCATGGGCCTCGCGTCCGGGATCAGGCGGCGGAGGACGTCCGCTGCCGGCGGCGGCTCGCCACCCAGGCGGCGACGCCGAAGATCCCGAAGATGTACCCGATCCCGCCGACCGCATCCATCAGTCCGGCGTCTTCCTTGTACTGCGCCAGCTCGCGGCGGAGCGGACGGACCTGCGCCTCCACCGCCTCGGCGATCAGCGCCCGCAGGGCGTGGTCGTCGGCGGGCGGGGCGAGATCCTCGGCCGGCACGGTCAGGCGCGCCACCAGCCCCTCGCCCAGGTCGGCGGCGAAGGTGTGGGCGACGGGCGCGGCGGGGCGCCAGGTAAATCGGCCGTCGGCGCCGATGACGGTCTCGCCGAGGGACGCGCCGTCGGGGCCGGTGACGGTGACGACTGTGCCCGGCGCGGCGGGCTCGCCGCCCGCGGAAATCTCGCCGGTGACGACGCCGTTGACGGCCGAGGCGAAGGCGAAGACCTCGCCGGCCTGGGCGGACGCAACGGTGGCGGCTGCCAGGGCGACGGCCAGCAGCAGCGGCTTAAGCACGGCTCCAGCCCTCCGCGCCGATCCGCGGCAGGCCGAAGGCGTCGGGCTTGACCTTGCGCACCAGCCCGACGGCAGCGCCGGTGACCACCGCCTCGGCCAGCATCACCGGCACGTGCGCCAGGAACACCAGCTTGGCGGCGGGGATGAAGGCGTCGCCCGACAGTGCCAGCGACAGGCCGACCAGGATGGTCGTCAGCGCCACCGCGCCGCCGCCCGCCACGGCCCCCGCCGCCGCCGCCAGGGCCGGCGAGGCGCCGCGCACCAGCGGCCGGCACAAGAGCCCGAACAGCACGGCCGGTGCGGCGATGTTCACCAGGTTGACGCCGAGCACGGTCAAGCCGCCGAAGCCGAAGAATACCGCCTGCAGGGCGAGTGCCACGGCCAGCGCCGGAAAGGCGCCCCAGCCGAGCATGAGCCCCGCCATGCCGCCGAGCACCAGATGCACCGACGACGGCCCGATGGGCACCTGCACCAGCGACGCGACGAAGAAGGCCGCCGACAACAGCCCCGCCCGCGGCAGGGTGTCGGCGTCGAGGGATTTCAGACCCACCGCCGTGCCGCCGACGGCGACGGCGGAGGCGGCGACGATGACCGGGGCGGCGAGGGCGCCGTCGACGATGTGCATGTCAGCGGCCCTCCCCGACGGTGAGGGGGAAGGGCATGGAGAAACGGTCGAACCCGTGCGTCATCCTGGCGCTCCTGTGGGGGCGCCGAAGGTCGCGGCCGTGCGATGCGGGGAAGACGGGGGTCCGCTGCCGGAGCCCTGCGCTGCCGCACATCTCCCGGCCGCCCTTCGGCGGAACGGAATGATGCACGCCACCACGACGGATGCCCGCACCCCCGGATCACCCCGACCGGAGGATGAGTGACGTCGCGCCGGCAGGTCTCCTGGCTCGCGGGTCGTCGCCGGAGCACCGCCTTCCCGGCCGCACCGCTCGCACGGCTTGGTCAGTGGCATCGTGGCACCCAGGCTCGCCGCTCACAGTTGCGGGGGCAGCTCCGGCTTCGGACCCCTTGGCGGGTCGGTCCGTTCCGGCATTCCCTTTTCATCCCCGGGCTTTTGACCCACCTGGGGCAACCGTCGCGTGGCCCGAGTATGCCGGGCGGCAGGGGGCGCGTCAAACGCCGCGGCGCCCCGTCACGCCGCCGTCGCCCGCACCGGCGCCTGCCGCAGCGCCGCCAGGGCGGCGGCTTCGGCGGCTTCGGCCATGCGCCGGGTGTCGGCGAGCGGGGCGTAGAGCCACAGGCGCCGGTCGCCGACCACGAAGGGCCCCACCGCCTCGCCGGCCGGGCCGATGAGCGGCGTGCCGAGCGGCAGGCCGAAGGCGGCCGGCACGTCCTGCCGCGCGTGGGTGCCGCGCGCCGCCAGCAGCACGCAGACCACCACGTCGCGGCCGAGCGGCAGGCGGGTCCAGTCGGTCAGGCGCGGCGCGTGTTCCAGGAACACGGTGTGGGCGGACCGGCAGACGGGGCCGCCGCCCAGGTGCTGCGCCAGCTCGTCGGCGCTGCGGTCGCCGCCGGCGGCGGCGGGCGAGCCGTGACCGATGACCAGCAGGTCCGGCACGTCGGCCACCGCGTCGGCGACGTGGCCGAGCAGCGACTCCACGTGCCGCATCACCCGTTCCGATCCGCCGAGGGCGGGCAGGATGCGCAGGTCCTCGATGTGGCGGCCGTGCTCGGCGCAGAGGGCGGGGATGAGGCGGGTGGCGAAGACGCCCTGGCCGGCGAAGTGGGGCACCACCAGCACCCGGCGGTCGGGGCCGAGGCGGCCGAGCGCGTCGGCCAGCGACGGCTCGCCCTTCACGAGCGCCCCGACGGCGGGGAACAGGCGACGGCGGGCGACGGCGGCGGCGATGCCGAGGGTGGGCGCGCCAGCGGCCGGGTCGCGGGCGGAACCGTGGCCGGCGATCACCAGGACGGCGTCGGGCGGGGGAACGGGCATGGCGGGCGGTCCTCCGGTGGCGATGTTCCGCCATGGTGCCCCGCGCCGCCGGAGCTGACTTTGACGCCGGTCAAATCGTCCGGCCTTGACCAAACTCAATGGCGGAGGCGCTTGCCTGCGGCAGGGTGAGGCTCAGACAGCCACTGGTACCGGGATCCGCCGCCATGGACTACACCGCCTTCTTCCACGACCGCATCGCCGCGCTGAAGGCCGAGGGCCGCTATCGCGTGTTCGCCGAACTGGCGCGCCACGCCGGCCACTTCCCGGCGGCCACCCGCTTCGTCGACGGCGCACCGCAGCCGGTGACCGTGTGGTGCAGCAACGACTACCTCGGCATGGGCCAGCACCCCGAGGTGCTCGCCGCCATGCATGCGGCGGTGGACGAATGCGGCGCCGGCGCCGGTGGCACCCGCAACATCTCGGGCACCAGCCGCCATCACGTGGCGCTGGAGCGCGAGCTGGCGAGCCTGCACGAGAAGGAGGCGGCACTGGTCTTCACCTCGGGCTACACCGCCAACCTGACAGCGCTGTCGACCCTCGGCGCCCTGCTGCCGGACTGCCTCATCCTGTCCGACGAGTTGAACCACAACAGCATGATCGAGGGCATCCGGCATTCGCGGGCGGACAAGGTGGTCTTCCGCCACAACGACCTCGACCACCTGGAAAGCCTGCTCGCCGCCCAGCCGCGCGAACGGCCCAAGCTGATCGCCTTCGAGAGCGTCTATTCCATGGACGGCGACTTCGGCCCCATCGCCGAAATCTGCGATCTGGCGGAGCGCTACAACGCGCTGACGTACCTGGACGAAGTGCACGGCGTCGGCCTCTACGGCGCGACTGGCGCGGGCGTGGCGCAGCGCGACGGCGTGATGCACCGCGTCGACATCATCCAGGGCACGCTCGCCAAGGCCTTCGGCGTGGTCGGCGGCTACGTGGCGGCGACGCCGGAGATCTGCGACGCCATCCGCTCCTACGGCCAGGGGTTCATCTTCTCCTCGGCCCTGCCGCCGGCCATCGCGGCGGCGGCGCAGGCGAGCATCGCCGTGGTGCGCCGCACCCCAGCCTTGCGGGAAAAGCACCAGGAGCGGGCGGCGACCCTCAAGCACCTGTTGCACGAATGGCGCCTGCCGGTGATGCGCAGCCCGAGCCACATCGTGCCCGTGCTGGTGGGCGACGCGGCGCGCTGCAAGCTGGCGACCGACATCCTGCTCGACGACTTCGGCATCTACATCCAGCCCATCAACTACCCGACGGTCCCACGCGGCACCGAACGCCTGCGCCTGACCCCCGGCCCGCACCACGACGACCTGCAGATGCGCCGCCTGGTGGAAGCCCTGGCGGCCGTGTGGCGGCGCCTGGAGCTGGCGGCGGCGTAGGGGGAGGTGTTCGGTATCGTTTGACGTTGATCGGCGCGCCATGTGATCCTACGTCTGCCGCAGAGGCGACGGAGGATCCCATGACCGCACAGCCACGCGACATCGCCGACGCCATGGGCGGCCCGGACGTCCTGGGCCAGCCCGTGGCGTCGGTGCGCGATCTGGAAGAGCTGGTGCTGGCCGGCATTCCGAAGCGGGCGGTGGCGGAACTCGCCCGGCGTGTCTTCGCCGATGCCGCGGCGCGCCGGCACTTCGTCTACGGCGTCGTGCCCGAGGCCACGTACAAGCGCCGCACCCGTCTCACCCCGGCCGAGAGCGAGCGCACCGAGCGCCTGGCGCGCATCGTCGCCGAGGCGCAGGCGGTGTGGGACGACGAGGCCGCCGCGGCGGCCTTCCTCACCACGCCCCACCCGCTGCTGGAACACCGCCCGCCGCTCGACGTCGCCATGACCGAGCCGGGCGCGCGACGGGTGGAACGCATCCTCGCGAACCTGGAATGGGGCCTGCCGGTGTGAGGGTCTGGCGCATCCAGGGCCGCCGCCACCCGGTGTTCTCCGGCGAGGGGGCACGCCTGTTCGGCGGCCGCTGGAACAGCCCCGGCCGGCCGGTGATCTATTGCGGTTCGAGCTATGCGCTGTGCATGCTGGAGCGTCTGGTGCATGCGGCGGGCGGTGGGTTGCCTAGGGGCGACCGCTACGTCGCCGTGGACCTGCCGGACGAGGCGGTCGAGCATCTGGACGAAACCGCGCTGGCCGACTGGGCGGGCGAAGACCTCTCCGCCTGCCGCGCCGCCGGCGATGCATGGATCATGGCGGGCCGGTCGCTGGCCCTGTCGGTGCCCTCGGCCGTGACGCGCGTCGACCGCAACGTGCTGGTAAACCCCCTCCACCCCGCTTTCGTAGCCCTGCCCGCTCCGGCCGAACAGCCCGTCGTCTGGGACCGCCGGCTGTTCGGGCGGTGAGGTGCCACGACTCGGTCAGCGGACGCTCCCCTACGGCGCCACCAGCGGCTCGATGGCGGAAAGCGCGTCCTGCATTTCCTCGCGGGCGCGCTTTTCGTCGTGGTTGAGCTGCAGGTTCATCCAGTAACGGGCCGAGGTGCCGAAGGCGCGGCCCAGGCGCTGGGCCATCTGCGGGCTGACGCTGCGTTGGCCGTTGATGATAGCGCTCACCGCGTTGGGCGGAACGCCGATGTGGGCGGCGAAGCGCCGGATGCTCAGGCCGAGAGCCTCCAACTCGTCGGCAAGAATCTCGCCCGGATGAACGGCGGGCAGGGCGTCGATGGCTTCGAAGGGCATGGTCACCTCAGGCGGTCTAGTGATAGTCGACGATCTCGACGTCGTAGGCTTCGCCTCGCAGGAGCAATGGATCACGGCCATCCTCCGGCTCCAGGAACTGCCATAGGAAGCACAGCCGCAGGCGGTCGTTGATGCGGATGCTGTAGCTGCCGCTACGGTCGCCGCCGAGGCCGTGGAACCGGTTCGACGGCGGTGATCGGAGGTCGACCAGATGCTCGGCCGCCTGAAGCTTCGCGATCGCCTTGACGATCTGACGCTCGTGGCCGCTGAACTCCTTGATGCGTTCGCCTGCCATGAAGCGCGCTGTCCGCTTGTCGCGGCAGCTCCGGATCGCCATCGTCTCCCCCTCCCGGCTCCCTCGCTCCTGTTATATGTTACGTACCGCGTAACAGTCAAGCGGCGGGCGGGGGGGAGGAGCCTCGGGCTACACCACCCCCACCAGCAGATGCCCGCCCAGCACGACGCCCAGGATGGCCAGGACGAAGGCGCCGAACAGCATGCGCCAGCCGGCGGTGGAGGTGCGCAGGTTCAGGTAGACGGCCAGGATCTGCCGCGCCTTCACCGCCGTCAGGGCCAGGATCAGCGCCACCTGCGTGCCCGCCAGCGCGGCGGTGGAGGCGGCGTCGCCGTCGGTGAGGGCGGTCGCCATGCTGCCGAGCGTCAGGCCGGCGAGCAGGGCCCAGGTGAGGGCGAGGGCGGGGCGGGTCGGCTGCGTGTTCAGGTCGCTCATGGGGCGGCTCCTGCTCCCGAGGGGTCAGCGGATGAGGTAGACGACGGGGTAGATCAGCACCCAGATCAGGTCGACCATGTGCCAGAAGGCGGCGCCGGTCTCCAGGTTCTCCAGGCTCGCCTTCCAGCCGACGATGGCGAGGACGATCAGCCCCATCACCACGTGCAGGGCGTGGAAGCCCGTCATCAGGTAGTAGAGGGTCCAGAAGGTGTTGGTCTCGAGGCCGATGCCGGCGTCGATCTTGCCGCCGTATTCCACCGCCTTGACCGCCAGGAACACCATCCCGAGCCCACCCGCCGCCGCCAGCCACACCCGCGCCCGGCCGATCGATCCTTCCGCCCGGTTGCGCACGGCGAGCGCGGCGAACCAGCCGCTGGTCACCAGCACCAGGGTGTTCAGCCCCCCGAACAGGCGGCTCAGCTGCGCCTGGCTGTCGGCGAACAGCTCCGGCTGCATGAGGCGGGCGCCGGCGAAGCCGGCCAGGAAGGCGCCGAACACCGCCAGCTCCGACAGGATGAGGATCCACATGAGCGGGTTTCCCGGCAGCGCCGACAGGGCGCCCCAGTCGGCGGGGCTCTCCTCGTCCGCGGTGGTGGCGTCGCGCGACAGGTCGGGCTCGGCGTAGGCGGTGTGGTGCGGCTCGGCGTTCATGGCCTCCTCAGCACGACAGGGATTGGTAGATCCGCGGCAGGGCCCGCGACAGGCGGGAGATGTCGCCGACGATGGCGTAACGGCCGCGGCCGAACAGGGCGGGGAAGTAGTCCTGCGCCTTCTTGTCGATGGTGACGCCGAACACCGACAGCCCCTTGCGGCGGGCTTCCAGGATGGCCTTGCGAGTGTCCTCGATGCCGAAGCGGCCTTCGTAGTGGTCGACGTCGTTGGGCTTGCCGTCGGTGAGCACCAGAAGCAGGCGGTTGCGGTGCGGCCGCTTGTCCAGCTGCGCCGCCACATGGCGCACGGCGGCGCCGATGCGGGTGTAGTAGCCCGGCCGCAGCGCCGCGATGCGCCGCAGCACCTGCGGGCCGAAGCCCTCGTCGAAGTCCTTCACCGTCTGCACCCGCACGAAGTCGCGCTTGCGGCTGGTGAAGGTGTAGACGGCGTTCTCGTCGCCGCAGGCGTTCAGGCCGGACAGGAAGACCGACAGCGTCTCCTTCTCCACGTCGAGCACGCGGCGGTCGTCGATCCAGGCGTCGGTGGAGAGCGACACGTCCACCAGCACGGCGACGGACAGGTCGCGGGTGAAGGGGCGGGTCTTCTGGTAGACGCGGTCCGACAGGGTGCCGTCGGCCTGTTCGTCGACGCGGGCGCGCACCAGCGCCTCCAGGTCCAGCTCGTCGCCGTCGGCCTGGCGGTGGAAGGTCATCATGCGCGGGCGCAGCGCCTCGAACTGGCGGCGCACGCGGCGGATGAGGCGGCGCGTCTCGTCGGTCGGCTGCCAGTCCTCGCCTTCCTCCTCGGCGGTGCCGGTCAGAACCTGGCAGTGGTTCGGCAGCAGCGTCTCGCGGCGGTAATCCCATTCCGGATAGGTGAAGCGGCCGGTCAGCGCCCCACCGACCACCGCGTCGGGCGGCAGGTCGAGGTCGAGGCGCAGGCGGGTGGACGCCTTCTTGCTGTTCTGCGAGACGACGATCTCGTCCAGGTCGTCGGCGGCCTTGCGGGCGTCTTCCTCGTCGTCGTCCTCCTTGCCGCGGTTGACGTTCACCATCTCGGCGATGGAGAGGATCTTTTCGAAGCGGTTGAGGATGAGCGGGTCGTCGCGGTCGGCCTGGTCGAGGCTCTTGCGCTTGGCCTTGCGCTTGCGCTGGTCCTCCGGCCCCTTGCCGGCCTGGGCGTCGTCGTCGTCGGGGCTGGTCTGCGGGCGGGCCTGGGTGACGCCCGGCCGCACCTCGCCCCACAGGGGCACGGGCAGGAAGGGGCGGTAGCGGGCCGGGGCGGCGAAGCCGTCGATCAGCGCCTCATCGGGGCCGGTGACGGCGGCCCACAGATGGGCGGCGCCGGCGGTCGGGGCGCCGTCGGACAGCAGGGCCTGCACCACCTGCTCCACCAGCGTCTCGATCTCGGCGGCCGGGCGGCGCGGGCGCACCGCCAGCAGGTCGTCGCACAGGCGGCGGTAGCGGCGGCGCATGCCGGGGAAGGCGGCGAGCGCCGCGGCGACGCCCCGATGGGCGGCGCGCAGGAACCGCAGGTCGCGGCGCAGCGGGTCGCCGTCGCTCACCAGCGGCGGTGCCTCCGAGGCGGCGAAGAAGGCGGCGAGCCACAGGTAGAGGTCGCGGTTGGCGGCCGGGTCGGGAAACAGGTCGAGCGATTCTGGCAGCCGCAGGGTGGCCTCGCCCAGGCTCGCCGTCGGCAGCTTCTCGCTGTCCATGCCGAGGCGCTGGCGCCACGTCAGGCGGTGGCTGCTGTCCTCCTGCCCGACGGCCGCCAGCTCCACGGCGGCGCCGCCGCCCAGGCTGCGGAACAGCACGCCGAGCATGGGGCGCACCTCGGCCAGGGTCACGGCGGCGTCGGGGTGGTGCGGATAGCTCGCCGCGTCGCCCACCAGGCGGTGCCAGACCTTGCCGACCTGCTCTTCCAGTTCCAGCCATTCGAACATGGCCTCGTCCTTTCCCTGTTCTGTCGCGCCGGGCGCGAGCCGTCCCGTCAGCCCAGGATGGCGGCGATGGCTTCGGCCAGGCCGTCCTTGACGTCGGCCTCGTCGGACAGCGGTTCGATGATGGCGGCGCGCACGGCTTCGTCCAGCGGGCGGCCGGCCTTCAGCAGGGTGGCGCAGTAGACCAGCAGACGGGTCGAGACGGCCTCTTCCAGGTCGACGCCCTTCAGGCCGCGAATGCGGTGGGCGAGGCCGACCAGCATGGCGGCGGTGTCGTGGTCGACGCCGGTTTCCGACGCCACCACCTGGGCCTCCAGCTCCGGCTTCGGGTAGCCGAAGTCGAGCGCCAGGAAACGCTGGCGGGTGGAGGGCTTCAGGCTCTTCAGGACGTTCTGGTAGCCGGGGTTGTAGGACACCACGAGCATGAAGTTCGCCGGCGCCTCGATCAGCTCGCCGGTGCGGTCGAGCGGCATGACGCGGCGGTCGTCGGTCAGCGGGTGCAGCACGACCGTCACGTCTTTCCGCGCCTCCACCACCTCGTCGAGGTAGCAGATGCCGCCGTCGCGCACGGCGCGGGTCAGCGGCCCGTCCACCCACACGGTCTCGCCGCCCTTCAGAAGGTAGCGGCCGGTGAGGTCGGCGGCGGTGAGGTCGTCGTGGCACGACACCGTGTGCAGCGGCAGGCCGAGGCGGGCGGCCATGTGGGCGACGAAGCGGGTCTTGCCGCAGCCGGTCGGGCCCTTCAGCAGCAGCGGCAGGCGGTGGCGGTGCGCCTCCATGAACAGGGTGCACTCGCTGCCGGCGGGGACGTAGAACGGGATGTCGGCGGTGGTGGCGGCCTCGGCGGCCTGAGCGGCGTCACGCATGACGGCCTCCAACGAAAAAGGAAACTCGGGAAAAAGAAGGCCGGCGCCCTGCGGGTCAGGGAAGGGCGCCGGCCAGGGAGAGGAACAGGAGCCTCGGCGGTTATTCGGCCGGCGTGGCCGTCGGGATGGGCGCCTTCGGCACCGTGCGGCGGGCACCGACCGGCACGAAGGCCGCCAGCAGCAGGATCACGCCGATCAGCACCGCGATGCCGGAGCCGAGACGCATCCAGAAGAACATGCCCAGTGCATCCTGAACGCTCATGTAATCGTCGCCGTTGACGCGCTGCAGGTGGGTCTGGACGACGCCGGCGAAGGTCAGGGCGAAGGTCATGAACAGCATGCCGCCCGTCATCAGCCAGAAGCCGGCCTGGTTGAGCGCCTGGCTGTAGGGCTCACGCTTCAGCAGATACGGCATGGCATAGGTGAACACGGCCAGGTTCAGCATCACGTAGGCGCCGTAGAAGGCGAGGTGGCCGTGGGCGGCCGTCACCTGGGTGCCGTGGGTGTAGTAGTTGATGGGCGCCAGCGTGTGCAGGAAGCCCCAGACGCCCGCGCCGAGGAAGGCGATGACCGAGCAGCCGAGCGACCACAGCAGCGCGGCCTTGTTGGGATGCTGACGGCCGCCCTTCCACACCATGACGAAGGTGAAGACGACCATGGCGAAGAACGGAACCACTTCCAGCGTCGAGAAGACCGAGCCGATCCACTGCCAGTACCCGGGGGTGCCGATCCAGTAGTAGTGGTGGCCGGTGCCCAGGATGCCGGTGAACAGCGACAGGGCGACGATGACGTAAAGCCACTTCTCCACCACTTCGCGGTCGACGCCGGTCAGCTTGATCATCAGGAAGGCCAGGATGGAGGCCATGATCAGCTCCCACACGCCCTCGACCCACAGGTGGACGACCCACCACCAGTACATCTTGTCGAGCGCCAGGTTGCCCGGGTTGTAGAAGGCGAACAGGAAGAAGATGGCGACGAACCACAGGCCCAGCATCAGCACGTTGGCGACGGCGGTCTTGCGGCCGGCGAGCAGGGTCATGGTGCAGTTGTAGAGGAACATCAGGGCGACGACGACGATGCCGACCTTGATGACCAGCGGCTGCTCCAGGAACTCGCGCCCCTCGTGGATGCCGAACACATAGCCGACCACGGCCGCGAGGGCGGCGCCGAAGAACAGCCAGAACTGGATGATGGCGAGCTTCGGGCTGTGCAGCTCGCGCTCGGTTTCCTCGGGCAGCAGGTAGTAGGTGGCGCCCATGAAGCCCATCAGCAGCCACACGATCAGCGCGTTGGTGTGGATCATGCGGATGATGTTGAAGGGCAGCAGCTCGGACAGCAGGTTCGGCATCACGTACACGGTGCCCGCGAGGACGCCGACCAGCACCTGCACCAGGAACAGGGTCAGCGCGCCGCCGATGTAGTAGAGCGCGACCTTTTGCGATTGGTATTTCATGACGAGTGTCTCCGCTTTCGGTGCGGTCTGTCGATCAGCCGGCGTCGTTCGGCGGCCAGTTCTGGTCGTCGATCTCGCTGGTCCACTTCAGGAAGTCGATCAGGTCGTCCATCTCCTGTTCGGAGAGGTTGAACTGAGGCATCTGGCGGCGGCCGGGGATGCCGGTCGGCTGGGCGGCGAACCACGCCTTCAGCGTGTCGCGGGCGCCCTCGGCGTCGTCCGGCCCGCCGTAGCGGTCCCAGACGTTGGCCAGTTCCGGTGCGAAGTAGGCGCCTTCCCCCATGATGGTGTGGCAGTTGATGCAGGAGTTCTTTTCCCACACGTGCTTGCCGCGCACGACGGAGTCCGTGAGGTTCTCCGAGTTCGACGACGTGCCGACGATGTAGGCGTGGCTTTGCGCCACCAGGGCGATGAAGATCGCCAGGAAGAACAGCGTGCCCCCGTAGAAGATATTGCGGGCCGCCGATTTGGTCAGGCGTTCGGACATTGCGGTCCCCCAAGGGTTGGATCAGGTCCCGAGCGATCCGTGCCGCAGCGGCCGCGGGATCGTGGGGTCCACCTTAGGGATCGGGAAGGCCGCGGCCTTGACGCTGGTCAAGAGGCCGACCCGGGCAGTGCGGAATGGGGGAAGACGGCGCCGCGGGAGGCGCCGGAACGACGCCCAGCCGGCGCCTCAGCGCCGGCGCGGGTAGGGCATCAGGTCGTGGCGGCCGAGGGCGGAGAGCGACTCCACCAGGCTGCGCAGGTCGTCGCGCAGGCGCGCGAGGCCGCCGTGGCGGGCGAAGGTGTCTTCGTCCATGTAGAGGCGGCGGTTGATCTCGATCTGCATGGCGTGCACGCCGTGCTCGGGGCGGCCGTAGTGGCGGGTGGTGTAGCCGCCGGCATAGGGCGCGTTGCGCGCCACCGAATAGCCGAGCGCCGTCAGCCGGTCCTCGGCCAGCACCGTGACGCTGCGGGCGCAGGAGATGCCGAAGCAGTCGCCGAGCACGATGTCGGGCGGCGGCGTGCGCCCCTCCCCGCTGCCCGAGGGCATGGAGTGGCAGTCGATGAGCAGGCAGAAGCCGAAGCGGCCGACGGTGTCGTCGATCAGCCGCCGCAGCGCCGCGTGGTAGGGCCGGTAGAGGCTCTGCACCCGCGTTTCCGCCTCGGCGAAGGACAGCTTGCGGGCGTAGATCTCGGCGCCGCTCGCCACCACGCGGGCGATGGTGCCGAGGCCGGCGGCGACGCGGGCCGAGGTGGTGTTGACGTGCGCCGGCAGGGACTCGGCGAACATGGCGGGGTCGAGCTCGTAGGGCTCGCGGTTGGGGTCGAGGTAGGCGCGCGGGAACAGCGCCTTGAGCAGCGGCGCGCCGAGGCGCGGCACGTCGGCGAACAGCTCGTCGACGAAACAGTCCTCCGACCGCCGCAGGCCGTTGGCGTCCAGCCGCGAGGCGGCCAGCAGGTCGTCGGGGTAGGCACTGCCCGAATGGGGCGAGGCGAAGACCATGGGCAGGGTCTGGCGTTCCGGCAGGTCGACCGCCAGAACCCCGGAAACCGAGAGGCGGCGCGACAGCTCGGCGGCCGATGGGCTGTCGGCCCCTGCCGCCTCGGGAGCCGGGATGTCGCGTCGTGTCTGGTTCATGGTCGCCAGCCTACCCTACCGCCCCGCCCGCCGCCAGTAGGTCTGCCGCGCGCCGCGCCGCCGGCTGCGACCTCCGCCGGAGGCGGTAGGGATAACGTGGCGTGGCGGGCCGCGGATGCAAGGGCTGCGGCCCGTCGGCAAGCCGGCGCCGGGGCACAAAAAAGTTCTTGCCAAGGGTCTGAGGGGGCGGTACATAAGGCGCCCTCACGGCAGGGCAGCCACAGCAGCCTGGCCGGTCCCGAGGTAAAGGGCGCGTAGCTCAGCGGGAGAGCACTACGTTGACATCGTAGGGGTCACAGGTTCGATCCCTGTCGCGCCCACCACCGAAACCCCAGCGGAAACGCTGGGGTTTCGTCGTTTCAGCCGGGCTTCAGCCGGTGCAGCCGCAGGCTGGCGGCCGCGGCGGCCCAGAAGGCGCCCGCCACCAGCACCGCCGCGCCCACCGCCGCCAGCAGCACCGGGCCGTAGCTGTCGTCCAGGCTCCACAGCGCCGCCGCGGCCACCGGGGCGACCGCCTTGGCCACCGTCTGCGGCACGGCGATCAGGCCGTTGAGGCGGCCGTAGGCTTCCCGCGTCAGCAACTCCGGCACCGCCACGCCGCGCACGATGGTAATGATGCCGTTGGCCGCGCCGTAGAGCAGGGCGAAGGTCGCCAGCAGCACCGGCCCCTCGGCCACCAGCAGCAGCGCCAGGGCGAGCGGCAGTGCCGCCACCGTGGCGCCGCCCACCACCCGCACCGAGCGGTCGCGCGCCAGCATCCACACGAACAGCCGCCCCGCCACCTGGGCCGGGCCGATCAGCGCGATGGCCGCCACCACCGCCTCGGCCGACAGGCCGCGCTCCAGCAGCAGCGGATAGAGGTGATAGGTCAGCGCCGAGAAGGTGCCGTAGTAGAGCGTGAAGGCGGTCGCCAGCAGCCAGAAGGTCGGCTGGCGCAGCGCCCAGGCGGCGGCGGGCCGGGCCGGTGCCGGCGCTTCGGCGTCGGGCTCCGGGTGGGGCGCCGGCGGCGGGGCGTCGTGGCGGCGGTCGATGGCGGCGGCATAGAGCGGCAGGCACAGCAGCAGGTTCACCGCCGCCAGCACCAGCAGGGCCTCGCGCCATTCCATGCGGTCGAGCAGCATCTGCACCACCGGCACGAAGACCGTGCTGGCGAAGCCGCCCCACAGGGTCAGCGCGGTGATGCCCTTGCGGGCCTCCGCCCCGTAGCGTCGTGCCACTACGGCGAAGGCGGGGTCGTAGAGCGTCGCCGCCTGCGCCAGGCCGAGGCCGGCGAAGACGACATAGAGCGCCGCGACGCTCTCCACCCGGCTCCACGCCACCAGCAGCACGGCGGCCAGCAGGGCGCCGCCGGCCATGACGAACCGGCCGCGGCCACGGTCGATCAGCCCGCCGACGCCGTAGGCGGCCAGGCTGCCGATCAGCAGGCCGATGGTCGGCGCCAGATAGAGGGCCGTGCGGTCGACGCCGAGGTCGGCCTCCATGGGCACCGCCAGCAGGGGGAAGCTGTAGTACAGCGTCCCCCACGAGGCGATCTGACCGACGCCGAGGGCGGCCAGGAAGCCGCGCCGCGTCATGCCGCCGTTCCGCAGCAGCGGGCCATGGCGGGCGCAGCCTTCGCCGGCGCATCGCCGCAGCCGCAACCCGACCCGTCGGCGTCCTTGGCGTCGGCGGCGCAGCAGGCGTCCATGGCCGCCGGGGCCGGGCCGCCGCAGCCGCCGGCACCGCTCTCCGCCGCCGCCTGCGGCAGGGCGGGGGCCGAGCAGACGCCGGTTTCCGGCAGCACGAGGCGCACCTCGCGCGCCGCTGCATGGTCGCCCGCCAGCTCGGCGACGATGGAGCGCACCTGCTCGTAGCCCGTCGCCATGAGGAAGGTGGGCGCGCGGCCGTAGCTCTTCATGCCGGCGATGTAGAAGCCGGGCTCCGGGTGGGTCAGTTCCGCCACCCCGTGCGGCGGCACGGTGCCGCAGGAATGCAGGTTGGGGTCGATGAGCGGGGCGAGCGCCGGCGGCGCCTCCACCGAGGGATCGAGCGCGGCGCGCACCTCGCGCAGCAGGGCGATGTCGGGGCGGAAGCCGGTGGCGACCACGATGCGGTCCACCGCCAGCGCCACCGGCGTCTCGCCCTGCAGGCCGTGGACGGTGAGGGCGGCGCCGTCGCGGCTCAGGCGCTCGGTGCCGAAGGGGGCGAGCAGGGCGACGCGGCCGTCGGCGATGGCCTGCACGGCGCGCCGGCCGAGGTCGCCGCGGGCCGGCAGCTTGTCGTTGAGGCCGCCGCCCTCGATCTTCGCCAGGCGGTCGTGGCGCAGCGCCCAGGTGATGCGCGTCTCCGGCGCCCGCTCCTGCACCGCCAGCAGGTCGAGCACCACGTTCATGGCCGAATGGCCGCCGCCGACCACCAGCGTATGCGCCCCGGCATAGGGCGAGGCGTCGGCCAGTACGTCGGGGATGCCGTAGGCGATGCGATCCGCCGCCTCGGCCTCGCCGGGCACCGGCAGACCGTCGAGCCCCAGCGGATTGGGCGAGCCCCAGGTGCCCGAGGCGTCGATGACGGCGCGGGCGAGGATGCGCTCGCCGTCCGCCAAACGTAGCGAGAAGGGGTGCGCGGCGCGGTCGCGGTCGGTGAGCTTGTCGAGCCCGCGGCGGGTGAGGGCGGCCACCCGCGCGCCGGTGCGGATGTGCGGCGCCAGCGCCGGCAGGGCGGCCAGCGGCGCCAGGTAGCGGTCGGCGATGTCGGCGCCGGTCGGGATCTCGTCGGGGTCGGGGGTCTGCCAGCCCGCCGCCGCCAGCAGCCGCTCGGCCGCCGGGGCGACGTTGTAGCGCCACGGCGAGAACAGCCGCACATGGCCCCACTGCCGCACCGCGGCACCGACGCTGTCGCCGCCCTCCAGCACCACGAAGGGCAGGCGGCGTTCCGCCAGTTCCGCCGCGGCGGCAAGCCCGACGGGGCCGGCGCCGATCACCACCACGGGATAAGTCGTCTCGCTCATGAACGGGCTCCCATACAGCAGGGGTTATTGCATCGTTGGGTAAAGTGTCGGGGCAAAGAAGAGAGACGCCGCGTCAGCCGCAGCATCCCCCACCGGCGACGGCGCGCGGGCGGTCCACCACCTCGCGGGCGGCCTGCAGGCTGTCGGTGACCTCCATCCAGGCGTCGACGGCGGTGCGGAAGGCGTCGCGGCCCTTGTCGGTGAGGGTGTAGACGCGCCGCTCGCGGCCCGACACCACCTCCGTCTCCGACACCACGTAGCCGCCGGTCTCGAACTCCTTGAGGGCCGGGTAGATGGCGCCTTCCGAGGGCGAGCAGCAGCCGCTGGTGGTCCGCTCCACCGCCTGCGCGATCTCGTAGCCGTGCATGGGCCGCTCGTGCAGCACCCGCAGGATGAAGAACTTGGACAGGCTCATCTTGATGATGCCGTTCCAGTAGGACCGGCTGGTGTAGTCGGGGGCGGCTTTCGCCATGACGGGCTCCTCTCGATCTGTGGATGATGATAGGCGAGGTGGGGCGATGCATCAAGGGGTAATGTAATGGGCCGATCCTCCCCGCCGCTGGTGCATGGCTGGGCTGCCGGATGCCCGCTGCCGCCGCCGCAGGACAGGTCGCATGCTGAAGGCATGACGGCGCGGCGGAGAACGTCATGTTCGAGGTCTTCACCCTGCTGGCCGACTGGGCCGCTTACGACCTCGCCGGTCTCGCGCCGGCGACGCGGACGGCCGATGCGCTGCATTTCTTCGTCGAGGACGTGACGAAGATCTTCACCCTGCTGGTCGTCATCATCTTCGTCATGGGCCTGTTCCGCAGCGTGCTGGCGCCGGAGAAGGTGCGCGGCTACCTGGAGGGCAAGCCGCGCGGCGTCGCTTATGTGCTGGCCGTGCTTCTGGGCGCGGTGACGCCGTTCTGCTCGTGCTCGTCGGTGCCGCTGTTCATCGGGTTTCTGGAGGCGGGCATCCCGCTCGGCGCCACCATGGCCTTCCTCATCGCCTCGCCCATGATCAACGAGGTGGCGGTGGTCATCCTCGGCAGTGTCGTCGGGTGGAAGATCGCCGCGCTCTATGTCGGCACCGGGCTGGCCGTCGGCATCCTGGGCGGTTGGCTGGCCGACCGCTTCCGCATGGAGCGGCACGTGGAGGATTACGTGTGGAAGATCCGCATGGGGCAGGTGGCGATGCCGGCGCCCGACACCACCTTGCGCGGCCGCATCGCCTATGCCGCCGGCGAGGTGCGCGAGATCGTCGGGCGGGTGTGGCTCTACGTGCTGATCGGCGTCGGCATCGGCGCCTTCCTGCACGGCTTCGTGCCGCAGGACTTCTTCGCCCGCTTCGCCGCCGCCGACAACTGGTACGCCGTGCCGGTGGCGGTGCTGGCGGGCATCCCGCTCTATTCCAATGCGACCGGCGTCATCCCGGTGGCCGAGGCGCTGCTCGCCAAGGCGGTGCCCATCGGCACCGTGCTGGCCCTGATGATGAGCGTCGTCGCCATCTCGGTGCCTGAGTTCGTCATTCTGCGCAAGGTGCTGAAGGTCCGCGGGCTGGCGTGGTTCGGCGGCTTCCTGGCGCTCGCCTTCATGGCCGTCGGCTACCTGTTCAACGGGCTGATGCCCTGATCCATGGGAGACCCATCATGAAACACGTCAAGGTGCTGGGGTCGGGCTGCCGGAACTGCGTCACCACCGCCGCCCTGATCGAGAAGAAGGCCGCCGAGCTGGGCGTGGCGGTCGAGGTGGAAAAGGTGACCGACATGGCCGCCATCATGGGCTACGGCGTGATGTCGACGCCCGGCGTCGTGGTCGACGGCACGGTGGTGCATGCCGGCGGCGTGCCGCGGCCCGACGCGGTGGCCGCCTGGCTGAAGGGCTGACGGCCGCTGGCTCTTGCACTGGCGCCCGCGATGGCCGACCCTGCGGCGACAGCGCAGGGAGCCCGCCCGACCGTGTCCTTCATCGCCGTCTATGTCGCCGCCGCGGCCGCCGAGATCGCCGGCTGCTTCGCCTTCTGGGCCTGGGCACGGCTCGGCAAGTCGGTGCTGTGGCTGGGGCCGGGGGTGGTCTGCCTCGTCGCCTTCGCGTGGCTGCTCACCCGCGTCGACGCCCCCTTCGCCGGCCGCGCCTATGCCGCTTACGGCGGCATCTACATCCTGTCGTCCATCGCCTGGATGTGGCTGGTGGAAGGCGCCCGGCCCGACCGCTGGGACGCCATGGGCGGCGCCCTGTGCCTGCTCGGGGCCGCCGTCATCCTGCTGGCTCCTCGCGGCTGACGGCGCTGCCGGGGGCGGTACTCGGCAGCGCCAGCGCCACCAGGAACGACACCGCCAGCATGGCGGCACTCGCCCACAGGGTCGCGGGCAGCCCGGCCAGCTGGTAGATCACGCCGGACAGCAACGTCCCGCCCAGGCGGCCGACGGCGTTGGCCATGTAGTAGAAGCCGACGTTGAGCGCGACCTTGTCGGCGTCGGAATAGGCGACGATGAGCCAGCTGTGCACGGCGCTGTTCACGGCGAAGACCGCGCCGAACAGCAGCAGCCCGCCGATCAGCACCACCGCCGTGTCGGCCCCGGTCAGGCCCAGCACGCCGGGCGACAGGGCCAGCGCGATGCCGGCCGGGATCACCGCCAGCACGGCGGCCCAGACGCGGGCGGCACGGGCGCCGGTGGCGGCGTCGGTGGTGCGGCGCAACAGCCTGGGCACGCTCGCCTGCACCATGCCGTAGCCGATCACCCACACCGCCATGAAGGTGCCGACGGCATAGAAGTCCCATCCCATGGTGGACGACAGGAAGATCGGCACGCCGACCACGAACCACACGTCGCGGCTGGCGAACAGGAAGACGCGGGCGAGCGACAGCAGGTTGATCTCCCGCGTCTTGGAGAACAGCTCGCGCCCCTTGATCTTGCTCTTGGCCTTGCCGAGTTCCGTGCGCAGGGTGGCGAGGCACAAGCCCAGCACCACCGCCAGCATGGCCGCCATGGCATAGAGCGCCGGCGCGAAGCCGAGCGTCGACAGCAGGAAGCCGCCGAGGAAGAAGCCGACGCCCTTCAGCGCGTTCTTCGACCCCGTCAGCAGCGCCACCCAGCGGAACAGCAGGCTCTGGCCGCCGCCGGCGGCGTCTTCGCGCACCACCAGCTTGACCGCCGACTTGCTGCTCATCTTGGTGAGGTCCTTGGCGACGCCGGACAGCGCCTGCGCCGTCATCACCCAGGCGACCGACAGCGCCATGGTCCAGTCCGGGCTCACCCGCGACAGCAGCAGCAGGGCCGCGATCTGTACGGCCAGGCCCGAGAACAGCGTCAGCCGCAGGCCGAAGCGCGCCCCGATCCAGCCGCCGAAGAAGTTGGTGACGATGCCCATGGCCTCGTAGAGCAGGAACAGGAAGGCCAGCTCGACCGGCGTGAAGCCGAGGCGATGGAAGTGCAGCAGCACCAGCATGCGCAGCGCGCCGTCGGTGAGGGTGAAGGCCCAGTAGGCGGCCGTGACGCCGGCATAGGAACGGAGATCGGCGGACATGGCGGCCCTACAGCGTGCGGCCGACCAGGGCGGCCAGCTCCATCATGCGGTTCACGTAGCCCCACTCGTTGTCGTACCAGGCGTAGACCTTCACCTGGCGGCGGTTCACCACCATGGTCGAGGGGCCGTCGACGATGGCGGAGCGCGGATCGTCGGTGAAGTCGGTCGACACCAGCGGGCGCGGCTCGAAGCCCAGGATGTCCTTCAGCGGCCCGGCCTCGGCGGCGGCGCGGAACAGGGCGTTGACTTCCTCCGCGCTGGTGTCGCGCGCCACCTCGAACACGCAGTCGGTCAGCGAGGCGTTGAGCAGCGGCACCCGCACCGCATGGCCGTTCAGCTTGCCCGTCAGCTCGGGGTAGATGAGCGCGATGGCGGTCGCCGAGCCGGTCGAGGTCGGGATCAGCGCGTTCAGCGCCGAGCGGGCGCGCCGCAGGTCCTTGTGCGGCGCATCGACGATGACCTGGGTGTTGGTGACGTCGTGGATGGTGGTGATGGAGCCGTGGACGATGCCGATCTGCTCGTGGATCACCTTCACCACCGGCGCGAGGCAGTTGGTGGTGCACGACGCCGCCGTCAGCAGGTGGTGCCTCGCCGGGTCGTAGAGGCCGTGGTTGACGCCCATGACGATGTTGAGCGCCCGGTCGTCCTTCACCGGGGCCGCCACGATCACCTTGCGGATGCCGCGGTCGAAGTAGGGTTGCAGGCTTTCCGGCGTGCGGAACTTTCCCGAGCACTCCAGTACCACGTCGACCTCGTCGCCCGTCCACGGGATGTCGGCGGGGCTCGGCGCCTCGGTGAAGGCGAGGCGGCGGCCCTCCACCGTCACGGCCGCCTCGTCGAAGCCGATGGCGCGCGGCCAGCGGCCGTGCACGGTGTCGAACTCCAGCAGGTGGGCGGCGACTTCGGGGCCGCCCTTGATCTCGTTGATGGCGACGAAGGCGACGTCCGGCCGGTCGAAGGCGGCGCGCAGGGCGAGGCGGCCCATGCGGCCGAAGCCGTTTATGGCGATGCGCGTGGTCATGGGGCGGCGCTCCGGGTGCGGGCGGCGACGGTGCGGCCGCGGCCGTACCAGTCGCGGGTGGCGTTGGTGATCTTCACGGCGGTCAGCATGACCGGCACCTCCACCAGCACGCCGACCACGGTGGCGAGCGCGGCGCCGCTTTCGAAGCCGAACAGGCCGATGGCGGTGGCGACGGCCAGCTCGAAGAAGTTGGAGGCGGCGATGAGGGCCGAGGGCGCGGCGATGCAGTGCCGCTCGCCGGTCCAGCGGTTGAGCAGGTAGGCGAAGCCCCAGATGAAGAACACCTGGATGATGATGGGCACCGCCAGCAGGGCGATGACCAGCGGCTGGTCGAGGATCTGGCGGCCCTGGAAGCCGAACAGCAGCACCAGCGTCAGCAGCAGCGCCGCCAGCGACGCCGGCTGGATGGTCTTCAGAAGCTTCGCCAGCGCCGCCTCGCCGCCGCGCGCCAGCACGGCGTTGCGCCACAGGTGGGCGACCAGCACCGGCACCACCACGAACAGCACGGCCGAGACGATCAGCGTCTCCCACGGCACGATGATGCTCGACAGGCCGAGCAGCAGGGCGACGATGGGGGCGAAGGCGAATACCATGATGGTGTCGTTGAGCGCGATCTGGCTCAGGGTGAAGTGCGGCTCGCCGTCGGTCAGGTGGCTCCACACGAAGACCATGGCGGTGCAGGGCGCCGCGCCCAGGATGATGAGGCCGGCGATGTAGCTGTCGATCTGCGCCTCCGGCAGCCAGGGCCGGAACAGCCAGCCGACGAACAGCCAGCCGAGCAGCGCCATGCTGAAGGGCTTCACCGCCCAGTTGGCGAAGACGGTCACGCCGACGCCGCGCCAGTGTTCCTTCACCTGCCCGAGGGCGCGGAAGTCCACCTTCAGCAGCATGGGCACGATCATCAGCCAGATGAGGGCGGCGACCGGCAGGTTGACCTGCGCCACCTCCATCCGCCCCAGCGCCTGGAACGGCGCCGGGATCAGGGTGCCGAGGGTGACGCCGGCGATGATGCACAGCGCCACCCAGACGGTCAGATAGCGTTCGAACAGGCCCATGGCGGGCTTACTACGCGACGTCGACATCAGGGGTCTTTTCCATGGCTCCGATGGCATCGAGCCGCTTCTGCAGCGCCAGGCGGTCGAGCGACCGCAGGGGCAGGGCGCAGAAGATGCTGATGCGGTTGGCTAGCATGCGGTAGACGTCGGCGAAGAACAGCGCCCGCTGCTTGGCATCGGCGACGAAGGATACCGGGTCGGGCACGCCCCAGTGGGCGGTCATGGGCTGGCCGGGCCACACCGGGCAGACCTCGCCGGCGGCGTCGTCGCAGACGGTGAAGACGAAGTCCATGACCGGCGCGCCGTCCTTGGCGAACTCGTCCCAGCTCTTGGAGCGCAGGTGGCCGGTCGGCAGGGTGTTGCGGGCCAGCAGCGTCAGCGCCTCGCCCGCCACCTCGCCGCGCGGACGCGACCCGGCGGAGAAGGCGCGGAAGCGGCCCTGCCCCTCGCGCTGCAGGATGGCCTCGGCCATGATGCTGCGGGCGGAGTTGCCGGTGCACAGGAACAGCACGTTATAGACCTTGTCGGGGGCCAGGCTCATGGTCGTCTCCGGAGCAGGGCGGTCGGTGCAGAGCGTCGGGTGGCCGCCGCAGCAGGTTTCCAGCAGGAAGGCCGCCAGGGCCTCCGCCGCCGGGGCGTTGGCGGTGTAGACGACGGTGCGGCCGTCCTTGCGGCTGTCCACCAGCCCCGCCATCCGCAGGTCGCGGAGGTGGAAGGACAAGGTGGGCTTCGGCATGCCGAGCGCCGCCGCCAGGTCGCCGTGGGTCAGGCCGCCCGGCACATGCTGAAGGAGCAGGCGCCAGACGGTCAGGCGAGCCTCGCTGGCGAGCGCCGCGAACAGGGTGACTGCATCGGTCGTCTTCATGTGGATGACTGTTCCAGAATTCCAAACTGATTGCAAATGACGATGGTGTGACGCCGGCGGTATGGAGTTTCTCGGCCTCGCCCTTCCCGATCGGTCCAATTGACAGCCGACGGGCGCGGTGCGAAGAGGGCTACAGGGGGAACCCGCCCGTTCCGAGGGGGGACGCTGGCGGCGCGGTCGCCCCCGGGGGGAAAGGGGGGCCGGCATGCGGCGGTTCTTGGTGGTGCTCGCCGTGCTGGTGCTGGCGGCGTGCGAGACCGTGCCCATCACGGGCCGGCAGCAGGTCAGCCTCATCAGCGACGCCGAGATCGGCAGCCAGGCGGCGGCCGCCTTCGCCGACTTCGTCGACGAAAGCGACGTGGTGGACGGCACCGCCGAGGCGCGCATGGTCACCCGCGTCGGCCGGCGCATCCAGCGGGCGGTGGAAGACTACTTCACGCAGCAGGGGCAGGCGGAGCGACTCGCCGGCTACGACTGGGAATACGTCCTGGTCGACAGCGAGGAGATCAATGCCTTCTGCATGCCCGGCGGCAAGGTCGCCGTCTACACCGGCATCCTGCCGGTGGCCGAGACGGAGCAGGGCCTCGCCGTCGTCATGGGGCACGAGGTGGCGCACGCCGTCGCCAACCACGGCAACGAACGCATGAGCCAGGCGATGCTCGCCGAGGCCGCCGGCGCCCTGGTGGTGGGGCTGCTGGCGGGCGACGACGACGACTCGGTCGGCAGCGGCCTGCTGCAGGCCGCCTTCGGCCTGGGGGCCCAGGTCGGCGTGCTGCTGCCCTTCAGCCGCCTGCACGAATCGGAGGCCGACCGCCTCGGCATGATCTTCATGGCCATGGCCGGCTACGACCCGCGCGAGGCGCCGCGCTTCTGGCAGCGCATGGCGGCGGCCGGCGGCGGTGGCGGCGACGGACTGGAATTCCTCAGCACCCATCCCTCCGACTCGACCCGCGTGCGCGAGCTGGACGCGGCCATGGCCGAGGCGCTCGCCTACCACCGCGGCGATCCGGCCGAGGGCGAGGCGGAGGAGACGGCGCCGGCGTCGGGCGGCGGCTGGATCGGCGTGCCGGAAATGAAGACGCGCAAGAAAGGCTCCGCCGGCACCGGAACCCGCAGCTGACGGGCGTCCGTCATGGCCAGAACGACAGGACAGGGGAGAGGCGACCATGCTCGACGACGGCGATACGGTGACCGAGGTCACCCATCGGTCCTGGTTCGGCCGACTCGGTTCGGCGATCAAGGGGATCGTGGTCGGCACCGTGCTGGTGATCGCGGCCGTGGTGCTGCTGAGCTGGAACGAGGGCCGCGCCGTCGACCGCAGCCGCGCGCTGGCGAGCGGCGCCGCCGCCGTCGTACCGGCCGCGGTGGATCGCGTCGACCCGGCCAACGAGGGGCGCCTGCTGCACGTCTCCGGCACCGCGACCACCACCGACCGCCTGACCGATCCGACCTTCGGCATCGCCGTCACCGCCCTGCGCCTCGTGCGCACGGTCGAGATGTACCAGTGGCGCGAGGAAACCTCGTCCGAAACCCGTGAGAAGCTGGGCGGCGGCACCGAGACGGTGACCACCTACCGCTATTCCCGCGGCTGGGACAGCCGTCTCGCCGATTCGTCGCGCTTCAAGCAGCCGGAGGGGCACCGCAATCCCTCGGCCATGCCGCTGACCAGCCAGAGCTGGCAGGCCGGCCATGTCACCCTCGGCGCCTTCCGCCTGTCGGAGGATCTGGTGTCGCGCATCGACCGCAGCCGGCCGCTGGCGCTCGCCGATCACGCCGCGTCGCTGCCCGCCGCCGTCGTCGGCCGTCCGGTCGGCCGTCACGGCGAGGAGCTCTATCTCGGCCAGGACCCCGCCGCGCCGCAGGTGGGCGACCTGCGGGTCCGCTTCGCGGTGGTGGAGCCGACGGCGGTCAGCGTCGTGTCGCAGCAGTACGGCGACGGCTTCGTGCCCTTCGCCACGCCGACGGGAGAGGTGGAACTGCTGGAAGAGGGCATCGTGCCCGCCGACGCCATGTTCCGCACCGCCGAGCAGGAGAACACCCTGCTGACCTGGATCCTGCGCCTCGTCGGCTTCGTCGTCATGACCATCGGCCTGCGGGCGGCGCTGTCCATCCTCGCCGTCGCCGCCTCGGTGATCCCGCTGCTCGGCCAGGTGGTCGGCGCCGGGCTGAGCCTCATCGCCGGCACGCTCGCGCTCGCGCTGTCGCTGGTGGTGATCGCGCTGGCGTGGATCGCCCAGCGCCCGGTGCTCGGCATCGGCCTGCTGGTGGCGGGTGCGGCGGTGACGGTGGCCCTCGTCGTCCTGCGCCGCCGCGCCGCCGCGTCGCCGGCCGGCACCGTCCGTTCCTGATCCTCCGTTCGCAAAGGACCCGCCATGAAGACCCTGTGCCAGACCGCCGCCACCGCCGCCGCCCTGCTGCTGCTCGCCCAGCCCGCCGCGGCGTCGGGCAACATCGACTTCGGCAGCGCCTCCTGCCGCGAGTTCGTGGAAGTCGTGCAGACCAGCAGCCAGGAGGACGTGGCCGGCATGTTCCTGTGGCTCGACGGCTACCTGAGCGGCGTTTCCGGCGACACCGTGCTGGACTGGCGGGTGTTCGAGTCCTTCGTCGAGAACCTGTCGGGCTATTGCGCCGCCCACGGCAAGGAGAACCTGCTGAAGGCGGCGCGCAAGGTCGGCGTGAACTGAGCCGGCGGGATCAGCGCCCGCGCTCGGCCATGGACGGCAGGACGCGGTGCTCGATCCAGTTGCGGATCTCGCGCAGGCGGATGGCGGCGTCGAGCACGTCCTCGTCGGCCCCCAGCTGCCAGCGCAGGTCCTTGCGCCCGTCCGGGTCGGCTACCAGGGCGTCGCACTTGGCGGCGAAGTCGGCTGCCGCCTCGACGCTGTCGAACCAGCCCTGGTCGACCAGCCGCTCGGCGTAGCGCAGGCAGATGTGGCCGATTTCGTGCAGGTCGTATTCCGGGTGGTACTGGATGCCCCAGAACGCGCCGCGGCCGTGCCGGATCTCGGCGGCCTGCACCGTGCTGACGGCGTTGGAGGCGAGCAGCACCGCGCCGTCCGGCAGGGTCTCGACCTCGTCCTGGTGGATGCACACCGCCTCGAACACCGGGCCCTTGCCGGCGTACATGGGGTGGGCGCGGCCGGCCTCGGTCAGGGTGATCTTGCGGGCGATGCCGAGTTCGCGGCCCTTGGGGTTCTTGCGCACGACTCCGCCCGCCGCCACCGTGGCGACCTGCAGCGCCCAGCACGAGCCGAAGAACGGCACCCCCGAGTCGTAGACCGCACGGGCCAGATCCACCTGCCGGGTGATGGGCGGCGTCATGTCGTAGACGTTGAGCGCCGAGCCGGTCCACGCCACCGCGTCGTAATCGGCCAGCGCCGCGCCGGACGGCAGCGTCCCGTCGGGGTCGGCGGGGCGCACGATGTCGCAGACCGCACCGGGATGCAGCGCCTGCAGCGTGGCGGCGTAGAGCGGCCCGAACGGCGTGGCGCCGGCCTTCTCCAGCGCCTCGCTGGCCTCTCGCACGTTGCCCTCGACCACCAGGAAGCGGGGATGCGCCATCGTGTGTCCTCTCGTGTGTCTTCGATGGCTCCAGCAAAGCGACGATTCGGCGCGCCGCCAAGGGCCATTTCGCGGCACCTAAGCCCCAACATCAACCTTTCGGATATCGCCATGCCCCCACCCCCGTGGTACAAGGGACTCGTGCCTGGGGGCATGACGCGGCCCAATTCCCCGGTGGGTTGCGTGAGGGTGGGGAACACGAGGGGTGCTCCATGCGAATCGTTCTGGCGGACGACCATTCCATCGTCCGGTGTGGGTTGCGCCATCTGTTGTCGGACATTCAGCCGGCGCCGGTGGTGGAAGAAGTGGGTAGTGGTGACGAGGTCCGCGCGCTGTTCCAGGCCGCCGCCGGCAACGGGCGGGAGCGGCCGGACCTGCTCGTGCTCGACCTGCGGATGCCGGGCGTGCGGGGGCTGGACGACGTGAAGGCGATCGTCGCCCTGGCCGATCCGACGCCCGTGCTCGTGTTCTCCATGCTGGATGCGGCCGAGGAGATGCGGGCCGTGCTGGCGCAGGGGGTGCGGGCCTTCGTGCCGAAGACCACCGACCAGCGGCTGCTGCTCAACATCATCCGCCTCGTCCTGGCGGGCGGCACCTACCTGCCGCCGATCCTGGGCGGGCTGGACCGTGGTACCAACGGCGGCGGCGAGCCCGTGCGCTTCCGCGACGGCGCCCTCGATTCGCTGCCGGCCGGCCTGACCAAGCGCCAGCAGGAGGTCTTGCGCCTGCTCGCCGAGGGCCTGTCCAACCAGGAAATCGGCGAACGCATGGGGCTCAACCTCTCCACCGTGAAGAGCCACGTGACCGGCATCCTCAAGACGCTCAACGTCGGCAGCCGCACCCAGGCGGTGCTCGCCCTGCGCCGCCGCCGCGACGACGGCTTCGGGCTGTAGGGCAGGGGTGCCGCCGGCCGATCAGGCCGGCGACTCCACCAGCAGGCCGACGATGCGCCGCACCAGCGGCAGCACGACGATGGCCGTCGGGCAGGCGATGACGTAGGACAGGCCCCAGGCGTGCAGGATGGTGCCGGTCACCCCCGGCGCGAGGCCCGTCGCGGTGAGCGTCGCGACGGCCGAGACCACCCCCGACATCAGCAACGACAGGATCATGGGCGTCAGGATCACCTGCGCGCGGGCGGGCAGCTTGCGGCGCGCCATGGTCACTCCTCCCACTGCGCGGCGACGACGGCCGTCGCCTCCACCAGACCAAGGCCGAAGAAGGCCTGGGTGTAGGGCTGCGCCATGTGCGCCTCCAGCGCGGCGGGCGAGTCGAAGTGCTCGTGCAGCAGGAAGACGGCGGGCGTGCCGAGGGCCTGGTAGAAGGTGAAGCCGCGGCAGCCGGGCTCGGCGCGGGTCGGCGGCTCCAGCGCGAGCAGGGCTTCGCGCAGGGCGGCGGTGCTGCCGGGCCGGCCGGTGATGCGGACGATCTTGCGGACGGAGTCGGGGCGGGTCATGTCGGAGGCTCCGGTGAGGGGATGTGCATGCGGCTACTGTGCCGCAGCCGCGTCTTGTGCGAAATTCGTCAAGGTTGCCCACCGACTGTGAGAAAATTCCCATGCTGGATTGGGACGATCTGCGCCACTTCACCGCCCTGGCCGATGCCGGCACCCTGTCGGCGGCGGCCCGGCGCCTGCGGGTGGAACACGCCACCGTGGCGCGGCGGGTGGCGGCGTTGGAAGCGGCGACGGGCGCCAAGCTGGTCGACCGCCGCTCCGGCCGCTACGTCCTGACCGAAGCGGGGCAGCGGGTGGCCGAACATGCGCGGCGCATGGAGGACGAGGCCTTCGCGCTGGAGCGCAGCCTGCAGGGCAGCCGCGAGACCGTGGCCGGCACCGTCTCGGTCAGCGCGCCGCCGCTCTTCGCCTCCATGCTGCTGGCGCCGCGCCTCGCGGACCTGCGGCGTCGCCATCCGCACCTGCACCTGCGTTTGCTGGGCGAGGCCCGCACCGTGTCGCTCAGCCGCGGCGAGGCGGACGTGGTGCTGCGCGTCGGCCGCCCGGCAGACCCGACGCTGGTGGTGCGGCTGGCGGGCAGCCTCGCCTACGGTCTGTTCGCCGCGCCCGGCTATGCCGAGGCGACGCCGGCGGCCGACGTGGCCTTCATCGCCTTCGACGAAAGCCTGGACCACCTGCCGCAGCAGATGCTGCTGCTGGAGGAAGCAGGCGAGCGGCCGGTGGTGCTGCGCTCCAACGACCTCGCCATCCAGATGGCGGCGGCGCAGGGCGGGGCGGGTGTGGTCGCCTTGCCGGCCTTCGCGGCGGTGCAGGCGGGGCTCGTGCCGGTGTCGCCGCGCCGGCTGACACGCGACCTGTGGCTCGCCTATCACCAGGACCTGCGCGGCAGTGCCGCCGTGGCGGCGATGGTGGGCTTCCTGGTCGAGTGCTTCGCGGCGATCCGGGCCTGAGGCGGGGCTGAGGTGCACGAAAAAGGCGCCCGCTCCGGCCGGAGGGGCGCCTTCGTCTCGTCGGGCCTGAAGCCTCGTGTCAGCGCACGTAGACCTGCACCTGCGGCGCCGGCACGTCGGGGCTGGTGGTGGCGCTCAGGCGGATGCGGTCGCCGGACAGGCCCATGTCGGTGAGCGAGCGCACCACCTTCTCGGCGTGGCGGCGGGCGGTGTTGGCGTTCAGCGCCTCGCGGCCGCGGATGGCGTTGGTCGGGCTGACCGACACCACTTCCACCCCGGCATTGGGGTTCTGCGCCAGGGCGCTGCTCAGCGCGTTGTAGAGCGCCGGCTCGTAGGCGACGTTGGGGTCGTCGAAGCGGATCACCACCAGCGGCTGACCGCCGAGCCGCGCCGCCGGCAGGCCGGCCGGGCCGATGGCCGACAGCGCCGGCTGGTTGCCCGACAGCACCAGGTTGCGGTAGCCGAGCGACTGGCCGTAGGTCTGGCCGGTCTTGATGGCGACCGCCAGGGTGTTGAGGTTGTTGCGCTCGTTGGAGACGTAGGTCTGCTGGCGTGCCACGTCTTCCGACAGCTCGCCGAGCAGGCGGTCGATGAGCACCACCGTCTGGGCCGTCTCGTCCTCCAGGGTGCGCAGCTGGGCGTGGTCCAGCTCCACGGCGCCCGACAGGTTGTAGGCGGCGCGGATGCTTTCCAGCAGGTAGGCCGCCATGGCGCTGTCCGACGCGATCTGCGTCGACAGCTGGTTCATGTAGGCGATGTTGGAATTGATCTCGTCGAGCTGGGTCTGCGCCTCGTTCCAGCGCTGCACCAGGGTCGGGTTGCCGGGGGTGGTGCCGACCTGCAGGCGGGCGTTGATGGAGGCGACGCGCTCGTGATACCCGGCGCTGTCGGCCATTACCTCGTTGCGCAGCTGCTGCAGTTCCTGGTTGCGGTTGCGCAGGGTGCCCTGGAGGGCCTGCAGTTCCTTGTGGAACTGCTGCACCTTCTGGCCGACGAAGGTGCCGCTCGGTTGGAAGGAGGAGACCTGGCTCGGCTCGAAGGTGCCGGTGCCCATTTCCAGCGGCTCGCCGCTCACGGTCGGCGCCCCGCCCCTCTCACCGCTCGACGCCCCGATGGTGGTCGTCTGGCCCGTCCCGTCGTCGGCGGGGAACAGAGCGTCGGTCGCGACCGAGCATCCGGCGAGGGCAAAGGTCGCGCCCACCACGAACAGACCACTCTTCGACAGCGCCATCGAGCTTTACCTTTTTATGGTTCGGACCCGGCCAGGGGTATCGTTAACAACTTGTTCCAGCCCGGAAAAACGCGCGCATTCCCCCGAAAGGCTTATGGGCCGCGAGTGTACTGAATGGGAAGATGTGGGACAAGCCGCATTTGCGCCGGCCATTTCCGCGGCATCCCGCGGTGGAGGAGGTGCTGCCGTGCAGTGGCAGGAATCGGCCCTCCCGCCCCGTCGGCGGCCGACCTGACGGAAAAAAGAACGGCATGACGTTTTTTTGCTTGCAGACCCCGCAGGGCCGCGATACATACAGCGCCCTCGGCGGGACGCACCGCCGAAGCAAAAAGCGCCCGTAGCTCAACTGGATAGAGCACCTGACTACGGATCAGGAGGTTGGGAGTTCGAACCTTCCCGGGCGCGCCAATAAAGGCCTGAGAGCGAACAGCTTTCAGGCCTTTTCCATGTCTGCCGTCCGGTGGCTGGCAAGGCGTCCCACGGCTATCCCCCGCCGGCGAAAGTCCGCGATGGTCCCGGGATGCGGGCGAGTGTCCGCCGCTGTCCGTCAGCCCCGCCCCTCCGCAATGGACCTTCCGGCGGCGCCATGACGTCTGGCGCAGCTAGAGCCGCCGCAAAAAAAGCCGGGAGCCACAGCCCCCGGCAGAGTCACTCGACACCCGGCCCCTCGACCAGCTTCCACGCCCTCGCGGCGACCGTCGCCGTTTCCACCAGGCGCTGCGGTGCGTGGTGGGCGTAGCGGGCGGTGGTGGCGAGCTGGCTGTGGCCGAGGATGACGCCGATCTCATTCAGTGGCACTCCTTCGTTCGCCAACGCCGAGGCGAAGCTGTGGCGCAGGTCGTGGATGCGGGTGTCGGGCAGCAGCCCGGCAGCCACCTTGGCCCGTTTCCACGGCCCCCGCAGATCCTCCCGCGCCTTTCCCACCCCCTTCCCAGGGAACACCCAGCCGCCGTCGCCGCCGGGACGGTGGCGCTGGTGCTGGTGGACGATCACCTGCACCGCCAGCGGCGACAGGGGAATGTGGCGGGTGCGCCCCGACTTGGAGCGGGGGACGGTGAGCAGGCTGCGGTGGAGGTCGACATGCTCCCACCGGGCGTTCAGGACCTCGCTCTTCCGCGCCCCCGTCAGCAACAGCAGCATCAGGGCGGCGGCGGCGTCGCGGTCGGGCTCCCGGTCGAGGGCATGCACCAGCGCCTGGGTCTCCTGGGCCGACAGGTAGACGTCGCGATGACGCTCGGCGAGCATGCCGGGGGGCGGCGGCCGGGTTGCTCCCCTCGTAGAGCTGCCAGCGCCGCGCCAGGTTGAACAGTGCCCGCAGGGTGGCGAGGTGGCGGTTGACGGAGGCGTTGGACAGGGCGCCTTCCATCAGGTGCTTGCGGAAGGCGGCGACGTCGGCCGGGGTGACCTCGTCCAGCGCCTTGCGGCCGAGGGCGGCGACGATGCGGCGGCAGAACGCGCCGACGGTGGCGTGGCTGCGCAGGGTGTCGCGGACGTGGGGCATGTAGCGCTCGTCGATGAAGGCCTGGACGGTGGGCACCGCCTTCTTCCTGTGGACCTCGGCGACCGGATCGGCGCCGAGGCTGGTTTCGGCCTTCAACTGCTCGGCGCGGCGGCGGGCCTGGTCGAGGGTGACGTCGCCGAGGCGGCCGAGCTTGACCTCGCGGTCACGGCCGCGGGCGTCGCGGTAGCGGAAGTAGAAGGTGATGCAACTGCGGCGGATCTCGGCGATGAAACCGCGGGTGCGGCTGTCGAACAGGCGCAGCTTGGCGGCGCCGTCGGGCACGGCCGGGGGATCGGCGAGCAGCGCCTTGGTGAGGATCAGCGCGGGCATGGGGAAGTCTCCTGAGGGATGAGCGCAGACGCGCCAGGGCGCTCCGGCGCGCCTGCGCGTGTCACAGGGGCGTCCAGGCCGAGAGGGTCCAGAGGCCGTCGAGACCGGGGAGGGTGATGCCGGTCTCGTCGTCGTCGGCCGGATCGGCCTGCAGCACGATGTCGAGAGGACCGGCCTTGGCGGCGGCGGTGGGGCGGGTGCCGAGGCGGGTCTCGAACGCCCAGGCGGCGACGAGCATCTGCGGATGCGTCAGGTCGCGCGGGTGCGCCCGGTCGCCTGCGGCAAGGACGGCGTCGGCCGCGACGACTCCGACCGCCTGGCGGAGGTCCGCCTCGGCGTCATCCATGGCGCCGGCATAGGCGACCGGGAGGATCGCATAGGCGGCGACGTGTCCGAGGTCGATCAGGCCGAGCAGGGCGTGGCCGAGGCGCTCGCGGTCGGAGGGGCTCAGGTGATAGTGGCGGGCGACGATGCGGGCGCCCTGCGACAGGGCGATGGCGACGAGGAGGATCTCGGTGTCGCCGGATGCGGAAGGGACGGTCATGACGGGACTCCGGGCATGAAAAAGGGCGGTCGGCACGAGGCCGACCGCCCGATGGGCAGGATGGGAACTGGCGGTCGTCAGCGGCCGGTGCCGATGTTGACCTCGACCTTGATGAGGGTGATGTCGGGCGACGCGGACGGCGTCGCGGGAAGCGACGGGGCGCAGCCGGTGAGCAGGGTCCGGCCGAGGGCGGTGCCGAGGCTGCCAGCGGTCGAACCGCCGCGACCGGCGGTGCTGGCGGGCGAGGCGGGAATGGCGAACGTGAACATGCGGGTCTCCTTGGTGAGGCGGCGATGCCGCCGGGGTGACCGTCAGGGCAGACGCACCCGTGACGGCCGGAAGGGGGTGATGTCGTCGAGGCGATGGGCCCAGATCTCCGGCACGTCGGGGGCGGGGGCCGGGCGGTGGTTGCCGTCGAGCACGACGGCATCACCGTGGTGCCGGTCGAGCAGCTCGCGGATGTGGACGTGGCGCCACTCGGGGACGACGCGGGTGGTAAAGCCGAACAGGACGTCGCCGTCGCGCTCGACGGGGTACCAGGACAGGGCGTGCCAGCGGCAGGTGAAGCGCAGCGGCAGGATCAGTTCGGCGGTCTCGCGGGCCTCCGTCGTCTACAGGGGCGGCAGGGCGTCGAGCGCGGCGAGGGGAGAGGCGTCGGGCATGGTGGGCTCCCGGATCGGGACCGGCAGCGGCCGGATCGGGGCCATGACATGCGGCTGAGACTGTGGTCAGGCGCGCCCAATGTCGGCGGGACGATCTACCGCGCGGCTGTCCGCCGCTCCGCCGCGTCGCTCCAAGATGGATTGGGAAAAGCCCTACAGTTGGCAGAAGTTTGCCTTGAGAACCTCAAAGGGATGCTGCAAAAACGATTTCGCCTATGGACCGTATGAAAAAGGGGGATGTTCGTCATGTCGTTCAGAAAGAGCCTAGTTGCAACAACAGCGATAGTGGCCGTTCTCGCCACCAGCGCCTGCCAGACCACCAACCGCGACATCGGCCGCGTCGTTGGTGCTGTCGCCGGCGTTGCCATTGGTTCGGCCTTCGGTCAGGGTGCCGGCAAGATCGCGGCGATCGCCCTCGGCGGCGTCATCGGCGGCGTCATCGGCGACATGATCGGTAGCATGCTGGACGAGCAGGAGCAGGCGCAGGTCAGCCGACAGGCCGGACAGGCACTGGGGAGTGCCCGCGATGGCGAGACGATCACCTGGTCCAATCCCGACAGCGGCGCTGCTGCTCGTATCACGCCGGTAAGCACCGGCACTGCCGAACGCCGCGTTGCCATCGTGCGCGACCGCGCCGTCCAGGCGCCGGCCTCCCTTGAGGTGTTGGGCGAGACATGGATCACCGACAAGAGCGCCAACCTGCGGGCCGCCCCGACCACCGAAGCGGCCGTTGTCGGCGGCCTCAAGGCCGGCGAGCGGTTCCAGGCAATCGGACGCGTCGCCGGCTCGGATTGGATCATGGTCGGCCGCAACAACCGCACCATCGGCTACGTCTATGAGCCCCTGGTGCGCAAGGCGCCGTCGGTGCAGACCGCCAGCACGGATCTCGACCAGTTGGCGGTAACCGACCAGCGCGTTGGCCTGACCCAGTCACGCGACCTCGACACGATGCTGGCTGATGCGCGCACCTCGGCCGCTGCTGGTTCGGCCGATAGCACCAACCTCGATGATCTGGTGGTTGAGGAAGTGGCTGCCACCACCCAGTGCCGCGACATGCGCATGGAGGTTTCCAAGAACGGTGAGAACGCCACCGAGCAGGCGACCGTCTGCAAGAGCGGCGACGGCATGTGGGAGATCATCTGATGGCGTTGCGCCGCTCCCTCCTTGCCGCGGCGGCTGGTCTGACGGTGGGAGCGGCGGTTGCCGCTCCGGCCGTCGCCGCCGACGAACAGATCGCCCATTCCTCGCGCCACGGCATGAAGATCGTCGCAAAGGACGCCGGCGCCGGATGGTGCGGCAGTGACGTGGTGCTGCACATCGAGGCCGAGGACCCCGCCCGGTTTGCTTCCGCAGATTTTCCGCCGCTTGTGCAGGTGATCGGGTCGCGTGTCCTGGCCGACCGTTGCCCGGCGGCGGCGCGTGCAACCATCGTCGGCACGGGTCCCGGCGGGGCCGAGGCGTGGCGAGGCTTTGCGGAGAAGGCCGGTGAGTGGCGGGCGGCGGCGACCGCTGTCGCCGCGCCCGCCCCGGCGCCGACATCGCCTGCCCAGACGGCGGCGGCACCGGCCCCAGCGCCTAAGGAAGTTGCCCTGGCTCCCGCGACATCGGCCCCGAGCCCGGCGCCTGCCGTACCCGTAGCCCCGACGACGCCCGTCGTCGCTGCTCCCGCCGCGGCGTCGGCGCCGGTCGGGATCGTCAAAGGCTCCGGCCCCATCCTCGGCGACTGGACCGGCAGCTACACTTGCAAGACCTGGCAACGGGAATCGCGGTTCGACGTCACGCTGTCGGTCTATGAAGCAGAAGGCGCGGCTTTCACAGCCTGGGTGGAACTGGCCGACAAGGATCACTCCGGCACCCGCGCCAGCGGCCGCACCAAGGTCACTGGCTTCTTCAACGATGCCGCCCGTCAGCTCCAGGTTCAGTACAAGGACTGGCTGGCGACGCCCGCGGCGCCCTTCCCCGACCAGTTCGGTGGCACCATCGACATGGCCGCCGGCACGATAGAGATTCCCGACCGCTGCATGGAAGGCGGTAAGATCGTCCTCAAGAAGACCGGCGAGCAGCCCAAGACGGCCGAGCGCATTCTGGCCACCATCACCGAGGGCGAGTCCCTGCGGAAGATAGAACTGGCGACGCCGCGGCCCAACCGTCTGGTCGGCCTTCTGCCGCCGGGTGAGTACAGGAGCCCCGACTGTAACGCCTTCATCGCTTGGTACAATTCGGCTCCCGCCGGCCAGAGACTGCGCTTGTTCGCCGATACAAACCCGAACGCGGGTGTCCTCGCCCATTACAGCGACGACCTGTCGCAGCGGTACTTTGGCTCTCCAGCCTACTACTGGCTCGGCAATGACGGCCTGCACGGCGAGTTCAGAAAGGCTTGCGAGACGCTCTATCGCACTCAGCGGGGGCTTGCCGACAAGATTTACGAGACCATCGCCGATTCCCGCAGTCGCAACGAGATGGTCGTCCGTCGCCAGGACGACGACCGGATGGATGGCTGGTTCGCAATGGACCTCATGCGCGGCGCCTTCCCCGAAGACACCTACGCCCTTGCCTCCATGTTCGACACCGCCGCCGAAGTCACCGAACTGGTCGGCTACAATGGCATGAACCTGCGGGGCGCCGTCACCATGGGCGATGTGCAGAACGTCGTGACCGACGCCATGCGCTATAAGGAGTTGTTGGCGGCCAAGGTGGTCGACGCCAAGGTGGCCCACATAGCCGGTACCTCCGACGACCTGGATGGCTTGCGCGCTGCCGAGAAAACTGTGAGCAAGGCGCTGGCGTGGCTTGGCGAGACGCCGCCGCTGGCCGCCAAGAAGGCTATCGACGATGCCTGGGCCGCCAAGCGCAAGGCGGTTGCCGATCGCGTGCTGGCTGACAGTGCCGGCTGGGCCGGATCGCTAGATCCGACCATGGCGAACCTCGAAGTGGTCAACGCACGAGTCGACGAGATCGACCTCACCCTCGGCGCTATCCTGTCGGACAACCAGAAGCGGGATCTCGCAGCATCGGTCGATGCGTTCCGCCTCAAGGCCCGTAAGGCTGTGCTGGTGGCTGCCACCGCCGAGGTTGGGGATGCCGGCTCAGAAATGGACGCCATCGCCGACCTGCGCCGCCGCCGCGAGGCGGTGCTCGCGCAGGTGCGGCGCGAGCCGGCACTGCCCGAACTGGCCGCCTACGAAGCCGCCGTCGACGCCAAGGTGGCGGAGATCGCGAAGGCGAACATCGGCGTCTTCCAGAGCCACCTCGACTCGATTGCGGTGAGCTGGAGTGCTCTCGATGATTTGGCCGACATCCGTGCTCGCACCCTCGAGGAACTGGGGCAGACGCTTGGCGCCACCTACGTCGCGGCTGCGGATGCCCGGCGTACGGCTGTGGTCACCGCTCTCGCCGATCAGGCCATAGCCGATATCAACGGCATGAACCTCACCTACAAGGATGTGGACGAGGTCGAGGCGGCGGTGCGCGACGCTGTGGCGCCTTTTGTTGAGGAAGTCGACGCAGCGCAGCGCGAGCGCGTGCTGGCCGCCGGCAACGCCTATGTTGCTAAGCTGCTCGACGAAGGCTTCGAACAGTTCCGCATCGACATCGACGGCGAGAAGAAGACGCTGCAGGGCGCCCTCGACGTGGCCGCGATCGCCGGTCAGTACCGCCATCGCGCCGAGGGCATGCCCGCCTTCGGCCGCTATGCTGACTTCGCTGCAGGATGGGCACGGGAAACCCTCACCGAAGCCTGCTCGGCGATGCTCGACAAGGGCAAGATTTCCGGTGGTCAAGCGGAGCGCCCCTTCCTGGTGGGCTCCGAAATCCTGCCGCTCCGCAACGTGCTGTGCTTCTTGCGCGAAGACCAGCAGGTGGCCGAGTACAAGGAGCCCGGCTTGCTGTTTGGTAGTGATGTCTATGCCCTCAAACTATATTCAGAGAATGAAGGCTTCATCAGCTTAACTCTCGACATGATGGAGGTGAAGCCGGGGCAGGAGGCGTTGACAGTGACCCAGATCGACGACGGCAAGTCTATTGAGCGCGTGTCGCTGAAAGAGTGGCGCGAAAAATCCGCTTTTGTCTTCCCCGGCGCTGCCAGAGTGGCAAAAATTCGCGGCGAGTTCTGCCCGAAAGGCGCGCCCGATCAAGCGAAGATCAAGGACCTGCGCGCCAGCGATGCTGGCCGCGTAATCCTCTACTGCAGTCTCTGACTTTGTAGCTGTAAACAAGCGTCCGCCGCCGCACCCCGCGAAACGCGGCGGCGGACAGCGTTTTTTCACAGGGAACCGGGCAAATAGAGGAAGCGACAGGCGATGATCATCGGGGTCTCGCCCTCCCGGGACTGGTTCGTCGAGGCTGATACATGAAGTCAGAAGCCTCGCCTCCGGCTGCGGTCGCTAGGCTGCTCCGGTTGTATATGCAACATCTGGGCGCCATGAGTAGGTGCATTTTCGGTTGTAGGCAGCGCAAGAGCGCCTCTCACTGAACCGCGCCGGTTCCTGCGGGCACCATAGTCCACAGCAACGTCACTCTGCACCCATTCCCTTGATCGGCTGTCACGCAAGTGTCCCAACCGTCGTTGTCCCTGCGGGATCCCCGACGATTTTGTGGTTCAGCGGGGCCGGCGTGGCGCCTCGGACCGATGAGCCCGTGAGCGCATTTCCTCATCGCCCCCGATGTAGTACCGCAGCGCCGACGCCGCCAATCGGCCGGCATATCCGCCGCGGCGCCACGGCGGTTGGAGACAAGCCACTGAAAATGCTGGTGGTTGCGCTTTCTTTGGCGGCCGCCACGGACTTGGCATCAGGCTTGCTGAACTGGGAGGACAGAAACAAATCCTCCCGGAGCCAGCGATGACGCTCACAGTGGTCGATGACGTTCCCTACCTCGACGTCGCCAATCCCAAGTTCTCCATCCGGTCGCAAGAAGTGAAGGATGCGCGCACCCGTAGCTGGTATGCGCGCACGACATACGGGATCGCCGTTCTCCGTTACGACGAGGTCCAGAAGCTTCTTCGCCACCCCAAGCTGCGGCAGGGGAGTTACTTGTGGCCGCAGCACAATGGGGTCGAGGGCAAGTTCGCCCGCTGGTGGTGCGACATGCTGCTGTGCCAGGAGGGCGACACGCACGCCCGGCTGCGCCGCATGGCCAACCCCGCCTTCTCGCCCAAGCTCATCGCCGACTTGCAGCCCAAGTTTCAGGCCCTGGCGAACCGCCTCATCGACCAGTTCATCGACCGCGGCGAATGCGACTTCATCGCCGATTTCACCGAGCCCTACGCCACCGGCGTGATCTGCGACCTGCTCGGCCTGCCCTTCGACCGCTGGCGCGAGCTGGCCGACATGGCCGCCGACATGGGTCTCGCGCTCGGCGTGACGTTCAAGCAGGACCTGCCGAAGATCGAGGCCGCCATCGAGCGCCTGTTCCAGTACGCCGAAGAGGTCGTCGCCGAGCGCCGCGCCAACCCGACGGACGACTTCGTCGGCATGCTCGTCCAGGCCAACCGCGACAAGGCGCAGCTGTCCGACCAGGAACTGCTGGACATGATCGTGCTGGCGATCTTCGGCGGCATCGACACCACGCGCAACCAGATCGGCCTCGCCATGGAGCAGTTCATCCTGCACCCCGCCCAGTGGGCGCTGCTGGCCGAGCAGCCGGACCTCGCCAAGGCGGCGGTGGAGGAGGTGATGCGGGTGCGCCCGACCGTCACCTGGGTGACCCGGGCAGCGACTGAAACCTTCACCTTCAACGACCTCGAAATCGCCGCGGGAACCACGCTGCACCTCTATTCGCAGGCGGCGGCCACCGATCCGGCGCTGATGCCCGACGCCGAGGTCTTCGACATCACCGCCGAGCGCAAACCGCATTTCGGGTTCGGCGGCGGCGCCCACCACTGCCTCGGCCACTTCATTGCCCGCGGCGACATGACCGAGGCCCTGAAGCTGCTAGCCCAGCGCCTGAAGAACCCGCGCTTCAACGGCGAGGTCGAATGGCTGCCGGACAGCGGCAACACGGGCGCCATCCGCATGCCGATCGCTTTCGACCGGGCCTGAGGCCCACACCAACGAACAAGACGGTCCCACACAAAAAAACCGGGACTGAAGAACGGGAAGGCAAGAAAATGAAAATCAACGTCGACATGAGCATCTGCCTGATGCACGGCCAGTGCGTCATCGCCGCGCCGCAGGTGTTTTCCTTCAATGACGCAGGCGACCTGGTGTGGCTGACCGACGTGGACGACGCCTTGCGCGCCGACGTCGAAGCCGCGGCGGACGCCTGTCCCGAACAGGCCATTCAGATCGAGGCGTGAGACCATGGCGTCGCCCCCTCGCGTCGTCGTCGTCGGAGCCTCGCTGGCCGGCCTGCGAACCGCCGAGGCCGTGCTGGCCCTTCTGCCGGAAGCGGCGGTCACGATCGTCGGCGACGAGCCTCATGTGCCCTACAACCGGCCGCCGCTGTCCAAGGAGGCGATCCAGGCCCTGCTGGGGCCCGCGCCCGACGCCCTCGAAGCAACCTTCGACAAGCTCGTCCTGAAAAGCCGCCTGCCGGCGACCGGCGTCACCTGGCGCCTGGGCACCCGGGCGGAGGCCGTCCGGGCGACGGAGCGGCAGCTGGTCCTGTCCGACGGCGGCACGCTCGCCTATGACTGGCTTGTCGCCGCCACCGGGCTGCGGCCGCGCCGCCTGCCTTGCGAGGGCGGGGAGGACCGGCGGCACGTGTTGCGGACCTTCGACGATGCGGTCCGGCTGGCGGCGAGGATGCGGCCTGGCGTGCGGGTGCTGGTGGTCGGCGGCGGCTTCATCGGCATGGAGTTCGCCGCCACGGCCCTCGGCCTCGGCTGCGCCGTGACGGTGGTCGAGCCCATGGTGTGGCCGATGGTCGGCGCCCTCGGGCCTCGGGTCGCCCCGGCGATGGCTGCCTTCCATCGTCGCAACGGGGTGGATCTCCGCCTCGGCGTCGGAGTGCGGTCTCTGTTGGAGGGCGACGCTGCGGTCACGGCCATCCTCTCGGACAGCATTGCCATCGAGGCCGACGTGGTGGTCGAAGCGGTCGGATCGCTGCCCAACGTGGAATGGCTGCGCGACGCCGGCCTCGACCTCGGTGACGGGGTGCTCTGCGACGACCGGATGGTAGCCGTCGGCGCCGAACGCATCCTCGCCGTCGGCGACGTGGCGCGCTTCCCCAACGCCTTGTTCGGTGGCGCCCCTCGTCGTGTGGAGCACTGGTGCGTCCCCGGTCAGACGGCGAAACGGGCCGCCGAAACCATCGCCGCTGCCGAACACGGCCGGCCTTTGCCGGCGGTCCCCTTCGCCCCCATGCCGTCCTTCTGGAGCGACCAGCACGGCCTGCGCCTGCAAGCCTATGGAGCACCTGCTCTGGCCGATACGGCCGAGGTCCTGTCGGGCGACCTGAGTCGGGTGGGCGAGGTGCCCTGCCTCGTCGAATACCGCCGCGCCGGGGTGCCCGTCGGCATCCTCGGCCTCGGCGTCGGACCGGGTCCTCTCACCGCGCACCGGGTCCGTCTGGAACATGGGCTGGCACCCGCGGTGCCGGCATGAAGCCCTGCATGACACGGAGATCCTGATGAACGCACTTGCACAGGCGCTCGACCGGCTCGACGCCGAGGTGGTCCACGTCGGGCAGTTCGATCTCGCCAGCGTGTTCCGCGAGCGCCGCCTGCGGCGGCCGCAGTTCCTGGCGTGGGCCGAAGATGCGCGCTTCGCCAACGTCCTGCCGTTCTGGGACGTCACCGACTCGCTGTTCGGCGGCAGCCGCTACTATACCGAAGAAGTGGAGATCGACGCGGCCTCCGTTCGCCGCAATCCGAGCGAGCCCGGCGCCGTCTCCATCATCGCCGAGCTGGCCGGCGAGGACCGCGAGCTGATGCCCCGCCAGGTGCTGCGCCGCCAGCTGCAGCGCGCCGCCGCCCTCGGCTTCGCGGTGGACGCCGCCTTCGAGTTCGAGTTCATCCTGCTCGACGAGGACGCCGCTTCGGTGCGCGCCGCCGGCTTCACCGGGCTGAAGAAGTTCGCGGCCGACAACAAGTGCTGGTCGGGAACCACGGCGAACACCTACGCCGAGTTCATCGCCGCCATGGAGGCCCACATCCTCGGCCACGACGTGGCGCTGTTCGGCCTCGGCGTGGAGCTGGGCCCGGGCTGCCTGGAGGCCACTCTCGCGGCCACCGAGGGTCTGCGCGCCGCCGATGACGCCGCCTTCTTCCGTCTCGCCGCCCGCTCCTTCGCGCGGCGCAACGGCAAGACGGTCAGCTTCATGCCCTACCTCGGCGCCGACTATCCGGGCATCGGCGGGCACATCTGCCTGTCGCTGAAGGACGTGCGCAGCGGTCGCAACCTGTTCAGTGCCGACGACGGGCGCACCAACGCCCTGGCCGGCAAGTTCATCGCCGGCATGATGGACGTGGTGCCCGATGCCTTCGCGCTCTGCACCTCGACCGTCAACGCCTACCGCCGCCTCGCCCCCGGCAGCTGGGCGCCCAAGTCCCTCACGTGGGCGGAACATCCGTTCACGACGGCCGTGCGGTCGGTGCCCCATGCCGGCCCGTCGGCGCGTCTCGAGTTCCGCGTCCCGCCGGCCGACTGCAACCCCTACCTGACCATGGCCCTGATGCTGGGCGCGGGGCTGGACGGTATCGAGCGCGACTTGCCGGCGCCCGCTGCCACCCAGGCCGCCGGTCCCGACGACGTGGCGCCGGGCGCCAAGCGCTTCCCGCGGGACCTCGCCGAGGCGGCCGACCGCCTCGATGCCAGCGACACCGCCCGGCGCATCTGGGGTGCGGCCTTCATCGACAACTTCGCGGCCGCCTGCCGCGCCGAATACGCGAGCCTCGCCAAGGCCGTCAGCGCCGAAGAACGCGCCCGGTACCTGGAAGGCTGACACGGAACGAACAGGGAGATCCGCCGTGAAAACCCATACCGACTATCACCGCGACATCGAAGCGGCGGGCCGCGCCGAACTGGTGCAGCGGGTGCAGAAGAAGATCGAGTCGCTCGGCGTCGACTACATCTACTACCAGTACATCTCCATCACCGGCCGCGTCATGGGCAAGGCGGCGCCGGCCCGCCACTGGATGGCCCTGTCGCGCAAGGGCGTGCAGACCTGGATGGGCGGCGTCACCAACGTCACGCCGGACTTCAAGGGCAACCTCATCGGGTTCGACTCCAACGCCATGGAGTGCATCGCCCTGCCGGACCCCGAGACCTTCGTGCAGCTGCCGTGGGACAAGCGGGTGGCGCGGGTGTTCTGCACCCTCTACTACAGCCTGGAAGACCCCGAGCATCCGGGCATGTATTACGAGTACGACACCCGCGGGAACCTGAAGCGGTTCGACGCCGAGTTCCGCGCCGCGCACAACGGGCTGCACCTGCGGGTCGGCCTGGAGCCCGAGATGCTCTGGCTCAAGCCCAAGGCCGGCGAGGTCCAGCCCTACGAGGGCATCACCGAGGCCTTCGCCTACCACATCGGCCAGTTCGAGTCGGCGCGCGACGTCTGGATGCAGGTATCCGACTACGCCCGCGCCATGGGGCTCGACATGATCCAGGGCGACTGCGAGGACGCGCCCGGCCAGATCGAACTGAACTACCAGTTCGACGACGCCCTCGCGACCTGCGACCGCCTGACCACCTATCGCCAGATCTGCGCCGAGGTGGCGCGCCAGCGCGGCCTGATCGCCTGTTTCATGGCCAAACCCTTCATGGGCTACGCCGCCAACGGCTGTCACCACAACTGCTCGGTCTGGACCGGCGGCAGTCGCGAGGTGCAGCACCTGGTCGACGGCGAGTTGCCGGGCATGGAGGAGCAGTGGGCCTACTCCAAGGGCGGCGTCAACGAGTTCGAGAACAAGGACGGCGGCTGGCTGCCGACCGAACTGGGGCACCATGTCCTCGGCGGCTCGCTCGCCCACATCGACGCCCTGACGTGCCTCGGCGCCTCCACCGTCAACAGCTACCGGCGGTTCAACGACTACGGCCTGTGGGCGCCCATCGGAGCCAACTGGGGCCTGCAGAACCGGAGCTGCACCATCCGCATCTCGTCGCCCGACCGCTTCGAGTTCCGGGCCGTCGACGCGATGGTCAACCCGCACCTGTTCTGTGGTGCCCTGCTCAAGGCCATGGACGACGGCATCCGCAACCGCATCGACCCGGGCAAGCCGGAAAGCCGCAACGTCACCACGGTGTGGCAGTCGGGCGAGCCGGTGAAGCTCATTCCCCTCAACCTGCACGACGCCCTGGAGGCGCTGAAGAAGGACGAGGTGGTGCGGGCGGCCATGCCCGGGCGCTTGTACGAGGTCTACGACGAGTACAAGCGGGACGAATGGACGCGGTTCCTCCGCGAGGTTACCAACTGGGATGTGGAGCGCTACCTTCACTGCGTCCCCTGACCATCCATCTCGCGCGAAAGAGGAAGGCCGTGACGATCGCAAACTTCAGCCTAGCCGCCAATTCGGGGCCCCTGATCGACGTCCTCGCCGGGGACGGCACCATCGTCACGGCCGACTCTCACCAGGCGGCCTTCCTCGGATACAGCCCGGACGACCTGGTGGGCGCCCGGTGGGATCTCGTCTACTCCCTGGACGCCCGCGAACAGCTGGCGGCCCTGTTTGCCGCGCCCCCTGCTCGTCGCGCAAGCGTGGTGCCGCTGGGGCTGCGCACGTCGTCGGGAGACATCGTGCCGACCACCGCCATCTTCGATTGGACCGAGGTGGCCGGGGAGGTGTGCCTGCGCCTCTTCAAGTGGCCGGCCGGCAGTGCTCTCGACGACGTCGCGGCTCTCGCCGAAGCCAACGAAATCCTGGCCGGTATCGTCGCCGCGTCGGCCGACGCCGGGTGGTGCATGGAATGGGCCGATCCGGTCGACCTGTCGGCGCCGCAGCACGAGGTCGTGCGGCAGGTGTTCGAGAACGGCCCGCGCTGGCGGTTCTGCAACGACGCCATGGCGCGGCTCTACCGCACCCCCGCCGACGTCGACTTCAATGCCCGCCCGGTGTCGGAGATCTTCCCGCGGACGCCCGAGAACGAGGCCTTCGTCCGCAGCCTCATCGAGGCCAACTTCGACGTCAACGGCAAGCCGTCGCGCGACTTGCGCTACGACGGCGTGTTCATCGACGTGGAGAACGACGTGCGTGGCCACATCGTCGGCAACCGCCTCTACCGCATGTGGGGCACGGTGCGCGACGTCAGCAAGCACATCCGCCGCGAGACCATGCTGAAGGGTGAAATCGAGAGCCTTCAGTCGGTTCTCATGGCGTTGCCGGACCCGGTGGTGGTCGTCACCCCGGAGGGCGATCTCGTCTATGCCAACATCGCTGCCGAGGCGCTGTTCGACGGTCAGGCCGAGGTCCTGGCGCTGCGCGGCTTCGCGGCTCTGGTCGAGTTCGACCGATCACTCGACGCGGTGGTGGCGGACGTGCAGGCGTCGCCCGCCGCCACGTCACGCTCGCCGTTCTCTGCCCAGGTCGTGCGCCCCGATGGACGGATGTGGGTGGAGGTCACGGCGAGCTACTTCGAACTGCGCGGCAGTCCGTCCCTCGTGCTCTGCCTGCGGCCTGCCCGTCATGGCGACGAACGGCGCGGTCAACGCCTCCAGGCAGGGGGCCGTCGATGATCCTGAAAAGCAGCCCACTGGAGCCGGCAGCCGCCGAAACCGCCGAGAAGATGCGCCTTCTCCTGGCCGCGCTCGACGCTTCGCCTGATGGCGTGATCGTGATCGACCCCGCCCGCAGGGTGGCCTTCTGCAACAAGGAGGCCCAGGCTGTCGGCGGCTTCACGGTGCGGAAGCCGACCGGTGTCCCTTTCGGGGAACTGGTGGCAGACAGTTCCCTCGACTGGACGGCGGTGACGGAGCGCATCGACGGCGGGCGCGTCGGCGACGCCTTGCTGCACAGCGACGGCATCGGCGCCATCTTCGTCACCGTCCGGCGTATTCCTGAACTGCCGGGTGCCCTGCTCGTCATCCTGCGCGACCTGTCGGTGTTCGACCATGCCCGCCGGGTGGCGCGCGGCGACCGCGATGCGGCGGCCTTCGCCGGCGGTGTCGAGCGCAAGATCCGGCCCGACTTCGCCCGCCAGCGCCAGTTGTCGCCCTATCTCGACCGCATCATGGCGCGCGGAGAACGCGCCTTGCTGCAGAACGCCCGCGTCCTCATCACCGGCGAGTCCGGCGTCGGCAAGACCGAGATCGCGCGCCACCTGCACACCTTCGTCTCCAACGCCACCGATCCCTTCGTCGCCGTCAACTGCGCCGCCATCCCGGAGACCCTCTTCGAGTCCGAACTGTTCGGCTACGAGAAGGGCGCCTTCACCGGCGCCTCCACCGACGGCAAGAAAGGCCTCATCGAAGCGGCGGAAGGCGGGACTCTGTTCCTGGACGAAGTGGGGGAGATTCCGCTGACGCTGCAGGCCAAGCTCCTCAGTTTCCTCGAAGACGGGCTGGTGATGCGCGTCGGCAGCACCAAGCCGCGCCGCGTCAACGTCCGCATCATCTCGGCGACGAACCGCGACCTGCTGGCGCTGGCGGAGGAGCGGCGCTTCCGCACCGACCTCTATTACCGCCTGGCAGTGGTCAACATGCCGCTCAAGCCCCTGCGCGAGATGCCGGAGCTGCTCGACCACCTGATCGACCGCACCGTCGCCGGCATCAACCAGCGCCGCGCGACGCCGCTGGCGCTGGCGCCCGACCTTCTTCGGCGCCTGCGGGCCTACGCCTACCCGGGCAATATCCGCGAACTGGTGAACCTGTTGCAGCAGATCTCGGTGCTCGGCGACGACGAGGACGAACTGCCGCGGCGCCTGCAGAACCTGTCCGACGGCGCTGCGGCAATCGGTGCCGGCCCGTCGACGGCGACAGGTGCGCCCCCGGAAGGCGCACCGCTGCGCGAACAGGTCGCCGCCTTCGAAGCCCGCATCATCGAAGCCGCCATTCGCGAGCACGGCAGCAAGCGGAAGGCGGCGGCGGCGCTGGGCGTCGACATCGGAACAATCGTAAGAAAAACAAATAAGGGTGGAAAGACGCCCGACGGGGAACACTGAAAAAAGACAGTGGAGGCTTAGAGATGAAAAAGATTATTGCGGCGGCTTCGTGCCTGACCATGTTGTCCACCCCGGCGCTGGCCGCCGGCTCCGTCAATGTCCTGACCTGGGAAGGCTATGCCGACCCCTCCTTCATCGGGAAGTTCGAGGAAGAGTCCGGCTGCAAGGTCAACGCCACCTATGTCGGATCCAACGACGACTTCGCGCCCAAGCTGATGTCGGGCGGCGGCGTCTATGACCTCATCACTCCGTCCATCGACACCACGGCGCTGATGATCGACCTCGGCTTCGTCGAACCCTTGGAAACCGACAAGATCGCCGGCTGGAAGAACATCTATCCGAAGTTTCTCGGCCTCGACGGGATTCAGCGCGACGGCGACTATTACGGCATGCCCTATTCGTGGGGCGCCATCGTCCTCATGTACCGTGACGACGCCTTCCAGACGCCCCCCACCTCCATCGCCGATCTGTGGAACAAGGACCTGGCGGGTAAAGTCTCGCTGTGGGACGACAAGAGTTCCATCTACGTCGCAGCCCGTCGCAACGGCGACATGAACATCTACACGCTCAGCGACGAGCAGATCGCGAAGGCCCGGGAGGCCCTCGTCGAGCAGAAGCCGCTGGTGCGCAAGTACTGGGCGACCGCCGGCGAACTGGTCGACCTCTACAAGGCCGGCGAGGTCGTCATCTCCAATTCCTGGGCCGGCTATCAGTCGTCGCTGCTCGCCAAGGAAGGCATCAAGGTCACCGAGTTCGTGCCGAAGGAAGGCGCCGAAGGCTGGATGGACAGCTGGATGGTGGTCAAGGACACGCCGAACAAGGAATGCGCCTACAAGTTCCTCGACATGCAGCTGTCGGAACTGGGCCAGTGCGGCGTCGCCAACGTCAACGGCTACTCCGCCGTGAACCCGGTGGCGGCGAAGAACTGCATGTCGCCCGAGCAGTTCAAGGCCCTGCACCAGGACGACCCCGCCTACATCGACAGCCTGATGATCTGGACCGCGCTCGGCGACCGCTTCGAGGCCTACACCAACGCCTGGAACTCCGTGAAGGCGCAGTGAGCGCCTGACGCGGAGGCGGCCGCGGGCGTCCCGGCGCCCGCGGCCGTCCCATGAGACTGCACTGCAAGCAGGGACCATCACCATGGCCGGCATCATCGAGCTGGAGCGTGTCTCCAAGCACTATACGAAATCCATCATCGGCGTGGACGACGTCTCGCTCTCCATCGAGGACGGCGAGTTCGTCACGCTGCTCGGCCCCTCGGGCTGCGGCAAGTCCACCCTGCTGCGCATGATCGGCGGCTTCGAGCAGCCGACGCACGGCCGCATCTTCCTGGCCGGAAAGGACGTGACCTGGGAGCCGCCGCACCGTCGCGACGTCAACATGGTGTTTCAGGACTACGCCCTGTTTCCGCACATGACGGTCGGCCAGAACATCGCCTATGGCCTGAAGATGCTCGGCGTCGGGCGGGCCGAGCGGGATGCGGCGGTCGTCGAGGTGCTGCGGCTGGTCGGGCTGCCCGACAAGATCGACCAGATGCCGCACCAGCTGTCCGGCGGCCAGCGCCAGCGCATCGCCCTGGCCCGCGCCATCGTGCGCAAGCCCAAGGTGCTGCTGCTCGACGAGCCGCTGTCGGCGCTCGACGCCCGCATGCGCGACCAGATGCGCATGGAGATGAAGCACCTGCACGACAAGGTCGGCATCACCTTCGTCATGGTGACCCACGACCAGGAAGAGGCGCTCACCATGTCCGACCGGGTGGTGGTGATGGAAAGCGGCCGCGTCGCCCAGGACGGCAGGCCGCAGGACATCTACGACCATCCGGCGTCGCCCTACGTCGCCAACTTCATCGGCACGACCAACTTCCTGCCGGGCGGGGTGGTGGCGGCCGACGGCGGGACGGCGAAGGTTGCTGTTTCGGGCATCGAGCTGACGGCCCTGACGGACCGGCCGCAGCGTGCGGGCGACGTGGTGACGGTCGGCTTCCGGCCTGAAAAGCTGCGGGTGGTGCCTCCCGAGGCCGCGTGCGGCAACATCCTCAGCGGCCGTGTGTCGGAAGTTGTCTACTATGGCCTCGGCTTGCGGACGGCGCTGGAACTCGACGGCGGCGAGACCATCTACGTCGACAGCCTGCTCCCCGACAGCCTCGCCCGCAGCGGCCTGCCGCCCCTGGGCAGCCGTCTGGCGGTGGCCGTGGAACCTCACAACGTCTTCGTCTTTCCGGGCGGGGGCGCCCCATGACACTCGACCGCCGCACCCTGCCGGGGCTCATCGTCCTCGGCATTCCGCTGCTGTGGATCGTGGTCTTCATGCTGGTGCCCTACGGCATCCTCATGACCTACAGCTTCTGGGTGAAGTCCTACCCGAGCTTCAAGCCCGATTTCCAGTTCGGCAACTACATCCTGCTGTTCACCGACCCGCAGTACGTCCAGGTGCTGTGGCGCACGCTGAAGATCTCCCTTCTGGTGTCGCTGGCGTCGTTCCTGCTGGCCTATCCCTTCACCTACTTCCTGGTGTTCCGCTGTCGCTGGCAGGCGGTGCGGACGTGGCTCTACATGGCCGTCATCGCGCCGCTGTGGGTGAGCTACCTGCTGCGCGCCTACATCTGGAAGACCATCCTCGGCACCGAGGGAATCCTCAACTCCTTCCTCATGTCGGTGGGCATCATCTCCGAGCCGTCGGACATCTTCCTCTACAACCAGTTCGCCATGGTGGTGACGCTCACCTACATCTTCATCCCCTTCATGGTGATGCCGATCTATACCGCCCTGGAACGCATCCCGCCCAACCTGGCGGAGGCGTCGTCGGACCTCGGTGTGGGGCCGTGGCAGACCTTCCTGCGGGTCACGCTGCCGCTGTCGGCGCCCGGCATCGCGGCGGGGTTCACGCTGACCTTCTGCCTGTCGTTCGGCGACTTCATCGCGCCGTTCCTGGTCGGTGGTCCCGACGGCAACCTCATCGCCTCGGTCATCGCCACGCAGTTCGGTGCTGCGCTCAACTGGCCGCTCGGCTCCGCCCTGTCCATCGTGATGCTGGTCATCGTGCTTCTCATCGTGTCGCTGTCCGACCGCATCGAGAAGTCCAGCCGCACCGGAGGCACCTGACATGACCCGGACTTCCGGCCTCGCCGCCCGATTGCGGCCGGCGGCGGAGCATGCCGCCGTACCAGAACAGCGCCGGCAGCGCGCCGCTCCCGGCCTGGTGTCGCGCTACGCCGCCGACACGGCCTTCATGACCTTCGTCGCCCTGCTGATGGCGTTCCTCTACATTCCGATCTGGGTACTGATCGCCTTCAGCTTCTCGGACTCGCGGTCGCTCACCTGGCCCATCACCGGCTTCAGCCTGCAATGGTACGAGAAGCTGTTCTCCAACGCCGACCTGCTGAAGGCCATCGGCAACAGCTTCTATGTCGCCACGCTGGCCACCGCCCTGACGCTCGTCGTCGGCGTCGTCGCGGCGATTGCGCTGCATCGCTTCAACTTCATCGGCAAGACCCTGTTCCGCCGGCTCGTGCTGTTGCCGATCACGTTGCCGGGTATCGTCACCGGCATTTCCATGCTGAACCTCTTCAAGCTGATCGGCTTCAACCTCAGCCTCGAGACGGTCATCTTCGGCCATGCCACCGCCCTGATCGGCGTCGTGGTGACGCAGGTCTACGCGCGGCTCCAGCGTCTGCCGAAGTCGCTGGAGGAGGCGTCGTCGGACCTCGGCGCCAGTCCGTTGCGCACCTTCTTCCACGTCACGTTGCCGAACATCAGGTCGGCCATCATCGGCGCCGGGTTGCTGGCCTTCGTGCTGTCGTTCGACGAGATCCCGGTGACTTTCTTCCTCACCGGCCGCGACAACACCTTGCCCATGTACATCTATTCGACCCTGCGGCGCGGCGTGACGCCCGAGATCAATGCCGTCGGCACGCTGATCGTCCTGATGTCGCTGGTTCTCATCGTCATTTCCGTCATCGCGACGCGTGACCGCACGTCACGCTGACCCCTGGAGACTCCTCTGACATGGCTCACACTCTCGCCTATTGGAAGGACAAGGCCGCGACCCTCGTGCCCGAGGGGCGGTTGTTCATCGACGGTCGCTTCGTCGACGCCGTCGGCGGCGGCCGGTTCGAGACCGTCAACCCGGCGACGGGCGCGGTCGTCGCCGAGGTCGCCCGCGGCACTGCCGTCGACGTGGAACGCGCCGTCGCCTCTGCCCATCGCGCCTTCCGGTCCGGCGTGTGGTCCCGCCGTGACCCGCGCGACCGCATGACCGTGCTCGCCCGCTTCGCCGACCTCATCGAGGCCCATGCCGAAGAGTTCGCGTTGCTCGACACCCTCGACATGGGCAAGCCCATTTCCGACATGCTGAACATCGACATTCCGGGCTCGCTGTCCAGCATCCGCTTCTTCGCCGAGGCGGTGGACAAGATGGAAGGCGTCGTCACCAACACCACGGCGTCCGCCGTCCACTACATCGTTCGCCAGCCGTTGGGCGTCTGCGGCCTGGTGGTGCCGTGGAACTACCCGTTGATGATGGCGGCGTGGAAGCTCGGCCCGGCGCTGGCGACCGGCAATTCCGTGGTGCTGAAGCCGGCCGAGCAGTCGCCGCTGTCGGCGCTGCTGCTGGCGCGGCTGTTCGTCGAGGCGGGCGGCCCCGACGGCGTGTTCAACGTCGTCACCGGTTTCGGCGAGGAAGCCGGCAAGCCGCTGGCCCTGCACATGAACGTCGACAAGATCGGCTTCACCGGCTCGGGCGAGGTCGGCAAGCTGATGCTGATCTATGCCGGCCAGTCCAACATGAAGCGCGTCACCACCGAATGCGGCGGCAAGTCCCCGCAGATCGTCCTGGCCGACTGCGAGGATCTGCAGACCGTCGCCGCCACCGCCGTCGGCGCCATCTACGGCAACCAGGGGGAGGTCTGCTCCGCCGGATCCCGCATCCTGGTCGAGCGACCGGTCTACGAGGAGTTCATCCACCACTTCACGGAGGCCGCACGTACCGCCCACCAGCCCGGCGACCCGCTCGACCCGGCCACCACCATGGGGCCGCTGGTGACGGCGGAGCAGCAACAGCGGGTGCTCGGCTATGTCGACATCGGCCGCAAGGAAGGGGCTCGTCTCGCCTTCGGCGGCAAGGTGCCGGACGCCTTCCAGGCGGGCTGCTACGTCGAGCCGACGCTGTTCACCGACGTCGACAATTCGATGCGGATCGCGCAGGAGGAGATCTTCGGCCCGGTCGCCTCGATCATTCCGGTGGATGACGTGGACCACGCCATCGCCGTGGCCAACGACACCATTTACGGCTTGGCGGCCTCCATCTGGACCACGAACGTCAAGACGGCGCATCGCTTTGCCCGTGACATCGACGCCGGCATCGTGTGGATCAACGCCTACGAGGCCGGCGACGCCACCACTCCGTGGGGCGGCTTCAAGCAGTCCGGCAACGGCCGCGACAAGTGCCTGGAAGCCCTGACCCAGTACACCCAGACGAAGTCCGTCTGGGTCGACCTGCGCTGACGCCCTCCGGCCGGGGGTGGTGCGCACTCCCGGCCGTGCCTCTTGCGGAGACACCCGTGCACATCTGCATCATCGAAGCCGACCGGCCTGCGGACTTCCTGATTCCGCGGTTCGGCACCTACGCCGACATGTTCGAGCGGTGGCTGACTCCCGTGTTGCCCGAGGCGTCGTTCAGCCGGGCGTGGTTCCGCGACGGCGCACCGCTGCCCGCGCCGGAGACGGTGGACGCCGTGCTCATCACCGGCTCGCGCTGCGGCGTCTATGACGGGCATGCGTGGATCGATGTCTTGAGAGATCAGGTGACCGGCTACGTGACGGCCGGAAAGCCCGTGGGCGGCGTCTGCTTCGGCCACCAGATCATGGCGCAAGCCTTCGGCGGTCGCGTGGAGAAATCCGATCGGGGATGGGGAGTCGGACGTCATGTTCATCGCCTGACGCCGACGGGACAGCGGCTCTTCGGGCAGGCCGCCGGCATCGCTGCCCTGTCATTCCACCAGGACCAGATCGTGCGCCTGCCGACGGGGGCCGAGGTCTTGCTGGAGACGGACCACTCGCCCTATGGCGGCGTCCATTACGCCGGACGCCGGGCCATATCGGTGCAGTTCCACCCCGAGTTCGAGCCGGGCTACGTCCGCGCTCTTCTGGAAACAGGCGTCGGCCCCGGGGCCGACCATCCACTGACGGCCGAGGCGCTCGAATCCCTCGCGGGCGCACTCGATGGTGCTGCCGTGGCGGCAGCCTTTGCAGCAATCTTCCGCCAAGGCAGCGAATTGCCTCAATCGAGCGGAAAAATAGAAGACTCAGTCTTCTAGACCAGCAAGGTGCGGCGGCGGTCGACAGGCTCCCGCCGGACTTCGAGGGCTTCGCTCTTCCGCACTGTCGGCGGTGGCGGCGACAGGGCGCCGTGCTTGGCGCGGCGCCGTTGCTGAGGCTGCATGTCCCCCCGTGGAACGGGGGCTATGGACGGGGTCGGGCGGCACGGCTATCGTTCCGCACCAGACAACGCCAGGGGGGAACTGGGATGACGGCGAGAGTGGCTGGCGATGATGCCTGTCCGTGCGGTTCGGGGCATGTTTTCGCGGCGTGTTGCGGTGGACTGCTCGACGGTGCCGCCGCGCCGACGGCCGAGGCCCTCATGCGGTCGCGGTACACCGCCTATGTCGTCGGCCGTATCGACTATCTCCAGCGGACGAACGCAGCGGCGCTGGCCGACGTGTTCGATGCCGAGCAGTCGGCGGCCTCGGCCGAGGGCGTGACGTGGACGGGCCTGACCATCGTCGACGTCACCGGCGGCGGCCCCGACGACGAGACGGGGCGGGTCGAGTTCCGGGCGCGGTTCGAGCGCCTCGGCCAGCAGTTGGAGCATCACGAGGCGGCCCTGTTCCACCGCGAAGACGGACGCTGGGTTTATGCCGAGGCGCAGATGAACCCCAAGGGGGCGCCGCGGCGGGTCGAGAAGGTCGGCCGCAACGACCCCTGCCCGTGCGGATCGGGCAAGAAATACAAGAAGTGCTGCGGATGACGGCCGACAGGCGCTTCGCCTGTACCGCCTGCGGACGATGCTGCACCGGATGGCTGCCCCTGACGCTCGGGGATGCGCTGCGGCATGCCGGCCGTTTCCCGCTCGCCGTCGTCTGGACGCCCATCCGCCAGGGCAATGCCGAGTTCCAGGCGGCGTCGCGGTTCGGCCTGACGGTCCGGTTGCCGAACCGCAAGACGGTCGCGGTGCGACTCATGCCGACGGCCTACCAGCCCAAGAGCTTCCCGTGCCCCGAACTCACGCCGGCCGGTCTGTGCGGTATCCATGCCGACAAGCCGGCACGCTGCCGCACCATGCCGTTCTTCCCCTATCGTGAGGAGGTCGACCAGGCGGATCTGCTGATCCCGCGTGCCGGCTGGGCCTGCGACACGTCGGAGGCGGCGCCGGTGGTCTACAGCGGCGGCCGGATCGTCGACCGCACGGATTTCGACGACGAAGTGGCGAGCCTGAAAAAGGACGCCATGCTGCTGCGGATGCACGCCGAGGTCTGCCTGGCGGCGAACCGGGACGTTCTGCCGGCGCTCGCGCGGGCAGCCGGCGACGGCCGCGGCGGCGGTCATCTGGTGACCGGCTTCGCCGCCCTCCTGCCGCGCCTCAAGTCCAGCATCGTGGCGGACTTCGTCCGGGCGCAGGTGCCGGTTCTGCAGCGCTATGCCGCTCTGACGCAGGATGACCCGGAGCATCGGACCTACCACCGGAACTACATGGACTGGCTGGCCGAACTGAAGCCGGTGCTGGCGGCGACGGAAGCCGGCTGACGGGGCCTCTGCCGGTCGCCCGCGCGGCCCGAGGCCGCACCGCTGCCGAGGCGCATCCTGGGGCAGCGGCCGTTCAGCGTCGGTTCAGGCGCGAAGGACCATACAGAAGGGGCACGACGGGATGTCGTGTGATCCGCCCCTTCGGATCGGTCCAGACTTCTCTTCTTCCAGCGCCGGCCGGTCGGTCCGGTCCCTTCGGTTCGACGGGCCGGCGCCTTCCCCTCTACCAGACAGGATGCGTCACATGATCCGCAAGTTCGCCGCCGCCACGGTCGCGGCCACCCTTCTCGCCCTCGCGCCGGCCGCCATGGCCGCCGACCTCTGCGCCCCCACGGAGGGCCCCCGCAAGACCATGGAGGAGGTCGCGGCCATGCTCGAGGGCCAGGGCTACGACGTCCGCAAGATGGACACCGAGGACGGCTGCATCGAGATGAAGGGCATGGACAAGGACGGCAAGCGCGTCGAGGTCTACGTCCACCCGGTGACGGCCGAGGTGGTCAAGGTCAAGACGCAGGGCTGACGCGATGCGTGCCGCCGCCGACACCCTGCGGGTCTGGGATCCGCTGGTTCGCCTGTTCCACTGGTCGCTGGTCGCCACCATGGCGACGGCCTACCTCGCCGACGACCAGGCCGCCATCCACAACGCGGCCGGCTACGTGGCGCTCGCGCTGATCGGGTTTCGCCTCTTGTGGGGGTTCGTCGGCGGCCGACACGCCCGGTTCTCCGACTTCGTCAGGGGTCCCGGCGCCGTCCTCGCCTATGTGCGGAGCCTCGCCTCCGGCCATCCCGAGCGCCACATCGGCCACAACCCGGCCGGGGGCGCCATGATCCTCCTGCTGCTGGCGGCGGTGTTCGTCACCGCCGGGTCCGGCGCCCTGATGGTCACCGACCGCTTCTGGGGTGTCGGGTGGATCGAAACCCTGCACGAGGGCGCCGCCGATGCCGTTCTCGGCCTCGTGGTCGTGCATCTCCTCGGGGTCGTGGTCTCCAGCCTCCTGCACCGGGAGAATCTGGTTCGGGCCATGATCACCGGACGCAAGCACGGGTGAGCCGGCTGCGCCCCGGCGAGTACGCCGGCCTGGAGCGCGAGGCTCCCGGCCGGCGCGAGCGGGCTCAGTTGCCCCAGCCGGAGTGCTTCTCGCACAGCTTGTTGACCGCCTTGCCCGGATCGGACTCGGCGAAGCTCACGAGATCGCCGGAGAAGTTGTCCGGGGTTTCGTTCCACACGCAGGTGCACCAGGCCTCGGCATTGGTCTGGCCGGCCACCTTGCTCGGCTGCCCGCCACCTTCATAGTCCTTCAGGGCCTTGGCGACGCAGGCGGTGTACTGCGGATCGCCCTTCGGGTCGTTGTAGCCCCCGGCGGCATGCGCCCCGGCCGCAACGGTCAGGCCGAAGGCCGCGACGGCCGCCAACAGAATCGTCTTCATTCCACTTTCCCCTCTCGTCGTGGGTGAACGGGCGTCATGCAGGAACCGCATGGCCCCGCCGGCCACCCTGGCGTAAGACCATGCACGTCCTGTGGACAGGATATGGACTGCCGTCCATCACGCCGCGTCACCCGGCGGCGGGCGGCCGCTGCTCCAGCGCGCTGCGGATGGCGACGAGTTCGGCCTGCATCTGCTCCAGGCGAAGGGCGAGCTGCTCGCCCTCGACATGGGCCGCCGAGCGGATCTCGTCGGTGATTTCGGCTGCTTCCTCTTCATGCAGGGTCTGCATGGCATTGACGATGACGGCAATGAACAGATTGAGCATGGTGAAGGTGGCGATCAGGATGAACGGCACGAAGAAGACCCAGGCGTAGGGGTAGTTGTCCATCACCGGACGGACGATCCCCATGGACCAGCTTTCCAGGGTCATGATCTGGAACAGCGTGTACAGCGACGCCCCGAGCGTGCCGAACCAATCGGGGAAGGTCGCGCCGAAGACCTTGGTGGCGATGACCGCCCCGACATAGAAGATGAGGCTCTGCAGCAGCATGATCATGCCCAGCCCCGGCAGCGACGAGATCAGCGCCGAGACGATCATCTTCAGGCGCGGCAGCACCGTGATGAGGCGCAGCACGCGCAGCACGCGCAGCGACCGCAGCACCGCCAGGCCCGGCGTCGTGGGCACCACGGCGATCAGCACCACCGCGAAGTCGAACAGGCTCCAGCCGTCGCGGAAGAACGACAGCCGGCGGTAGCCGATCCTCAGGACGAGTTCGACGATGAACACGCCGAGGATCGCCTGATCCAGAAGGTGCAGTTGCGGACCGATGGCGTCGGTGACCGTCTTGGAGGTGTCGAGACCGAGAATGATCGCGTTGACGATGATCAGGACGGTGATGACCAGTTGCACCGGCCCGCTTTCCACCCAGACGCCGGCCCGTTCCAGGATGCCGGCGCGTACAGCCACTGTGTTCAAGATGATCCCCCCATGCATGGCAAAGCATGGGGCCGCAGCGTGATGCGCCCTTGTGGACACGCTGCGAACGAGATGTTGACCCCGGTCCACAACTGCGCCGTCCCGCCGCGGCGCATGTCGACACCGTGGCGGCCTTCCCGGCAAGATCGCCCGGGCCGCCCCCGGGGCGTCTTCCTCTGTCGCAGCGTCGGGACGGTCCGCGTGCACCCGCTTCTCGCTTTCCTGCTGGCCGTGGCGTTGCTGCTCGGCAAGGCGGCGGCCGCCGCCGCCCCCTCCCCCCTGCCGCACGAGGCCGGCTGGGAGTTGCTCGCGCCGCCGGTCTTCCACCACCTGACGCCGGCGGACGGACTGCCTTATCCCGTCGCCCTCGGCGTGTCGCAGGACAGGCACGGCTTCATGTGGTTCGCCACCCCCGGCGGAGTGGCGCGCTGGGACGGCTACCACATGCGGGTCTTCCGCCACGACCCCGACATCGCGGGATCGCCGCCGGAAGACATCGTCACCGCCACGGCCACCGACGCCGCCGGGCGGGTGTGGTTCGGCACGGGCTCCGGCGTGGTGTTCCGGTTCGACGACGCGACGGAACGCTTCGTCGCCCATCGCAACGCCGACGTCAGCATGGGGCGGGCCCACGGCCTGGTGGCCGACGGCGCGGCGGGGATGTGGGTGCCCGGGCGGCAGGGACTGTTCCACCTGGACGCCGCCGACGGCCGGTGGCGGCAGAGCGACCTGCCCCCCGGCGAGGCGGGCAGCGTGCTGGTCGACCGCGCCGGACGGGTCTGGGTCGGCATGGCCGGCGCCATCCTGCGACGCGACGGCGACGGCGCCCCCTGGTCGAGAATCGCCACCGTGCCCGAGGGCGACACCGTCTCGGCGCTGTTCGAGGACGGCACCGGCACCCTGTGGTTCGGCACCCAGCGCGGCCGGGTCGGGCGGCTGGCCGGCGACCCGCTGCGCGCCGTCGTCGATCCCCGGCTCGGCTTTCCGGGATACCGGGTGACGGCCTTCGCGGAGCCTGCGCCGGGCGTGCTGTGGATGGGCTCCTACGGCGACGGGCTGCGCGAATTGCGCCGGGAGACCGACAGCGTGCGCCGCATCGTCCGCGACCCCACCAGTCCCACCAGCCTGGGCGACAATTCCGTCACCGGCCTGCTGGTGGACCGCTCGGGCATGGTGTGGGTCAGCAGCCTGCGCGGCGTTCATCGGCACCTGCCCACCAACCCGCGCGTCATGACCATCATCCCCCACCGCAAAAGCGGCCTGCCGGGTACCGACGTCCGGGCGGTGACGCCGGCGGCCGACGGCGGCCTGTGGCTCGGCTTCCGCTTCCACGGCGTCGCCCGGCTGGGAGAGATGCCCGGCGCCCGCTGGCCGTCGGGCCTGCCGGAAGGTCCGGTCCAGGCCATCGCCGATCCTGGCGACGGCAGCCTGTGGGTGGGCCAGACGGGCGGCCTGTCGCGCATCGACCTGGCCAGCGGCGCCGTCGTCCCCTTCGCGCCGCTGGACCGCGCCAACGTCTGGGCCCTGGAGCTGGAAGGGGAAACGCTGTGGGTCGGCAGTTCCAAGGGCCTCGCGCGGCTATCGCTCGCCGACGGCAGCTTCAGGACCTACCGCTACCATCCGAAGGATCCGCACAGCCTGAGCGACAACCAGGTGACGGCGCTGGCGCGCGACGGTGACGGGCGCCTGTGGGTGGGAACCTACCGCGGGCTCAACCTGCTGACCGACCCCGAGGCCGGCACCTTCCAGCGGTATCTCCATGTCCCCGGCGACGCTACTTCGCTGCCGGGGGATCTGGTCACCGACATCGTCCAGGACAGCCGGGGCCGCCTCTGGGCCTCCACCTCCAACGGCATCGGCATCCTCACCCCGGCGGAGACGGACCCGCCGCGCTTTGCGCGTGTCGGCCGTCCCCAGGGCTTGCGGAGCGGCTCGGTGCTGTCGCTGGTGGAAGCCGAGGACGGCACCATGGTGGCGGGCACCGGCGACGGGCTGGCCGTCATCGACCCGGACACCCGCGCCGTGCGCCTCCTCGGCGTCGCCGAGGGGGTGGAGGTCAGGACCTTCTGGTCCGGCGCCGCCACGCGCCTGACGGACGGCACGCTGGCGCTCGGCGCCTTCGGGGGGCTGGTGGCCATGCGTCCGGCGCCGCTGCCCGAATGGGCCTACCGTCCGCCCCTGGTGGTGACCGGCGTCGTGGTCGACGACCGGCGCCTCCTGCCCGGCGAGGACATCGTCGTCGGGGCGTCGGAGGACCGCGTCCAGGTGGACTTCGCCGCCCTCGACTACTCCAATCCCGGGCTGAACCTCTATGCCTACCGGCTGGACGACGGTCCGCCCGTGCAGACGGACGCGCTCCACCGCCGCGCCGTCTTCACCAACCTGCCGCCGGGGCTGCATCGCCTGGAGATCAAGGGCACCGGCAGCAGCGGGCTGTGGAGCGATCCGGTACACCTGTCCCTGCGCGTTCTGCCGGCGTGGCACGAGACGGTCTGGTTCCGGCTGTCCGCCGTGGCGGCCGTCCTGCTGGCCCTGTACGGCCTTCTGCACTGGCGCAAGCGCCAGCATCTGCGGCGCGAGGCGGAGCTGAACCGGCTGGTGGAGGCCAAGACCGTGGAAGCGGCCGAAGCCACCCGCCGCGCCCTGGCCGGCGAGGAGGAGGCGCGGCGGGCCCTCGAAGTCGTCGAGGCGGCCGATCGCGCCAAGTCGCGCTTCCTGGCCGTCATCGCCCACGAGATCCGCACGCCGCTCAACGGCCTGCTGGGCATGTTGCAGGCGTTCGACGGGCGGTCCCTCGACCGGGCGTCGGCCGAGACCCTGCGCACCGCCCTGACCGCCGGCGACACCCTGCGGACGCTGGTGGACAGCGTCCTCGAGTACGGCCGCGACGGCGCGGACGAGGCCGCCCCGGTCCTGGAGGACGTCGCGGTGAGGGACCTGGCGGCCCAGGTGGCGGACCTCCTGCGGCCGCAGGCGACCCCCCGGGGGCTGGAGCTGTCCGTGACGGTGGACGAGGCCGTTCCCGCCCGTATCCGCGCCGACCGGCCGCTCCTGGTGCGGGTCCTGATCAATCTGCTGGGCAACGGCATCAAGTTCACCGAGCGCGGCGGCGTCCGCCTTGCCGTCGGCCGGGGCGGGACGACCGAGGACCCGCGCCTGATCCTGCGGGTCAGCGATACCGGCATCGGCATCGGCGACGACCTGCGGGAGGCCGTCTTCCGCGACTTCGTGCAGGCCGATGATCGCATCACCCGCCGGTTCGGCGGCGTCGGGCTGGGGCTCGCGCTGTCGCGGCGCATGGCGGAGCGGATGGGGGGCACCCTGGAACTGGAGCAGACCTCACCCCGCGGCAGTGTCTTCCGCTTGGACATTCCCGCCATTCCCGCGCTGGAGGCCCCCCCTGCGCCGGTGGTCGCCGCGGGCGAGGGGGTGCCGCTGCGGCTCCTGGTCGTCGACGACGACGAGGTCAACCGCAGCGTCGCCCGGCTGCTGCTGTCGCGCCTCGGTCATGTGCCGCACTTCGCCGCCAGCGGTCACGAGGCCCTGGCACTGGCGGAGGGCGAGGACTTCGACGTGATCCTGATGGATGTGCACATGCCGGACATGGACGGCGTGGAAGCCACCCGTCGCATCCGGCAGGCCGAGGTCCTGGCGGGTCGCGATCGCGTTCCCATCCTCGCCATGACGGCCGATCTCCATGCCGGCCTGCACGAGACGTTCCTGGCCGCCGGCGGTGATGGCGGCCTGTCCAAGCCCATCGTCCTGTCGGCGCTGGAGGCCGCCCTTGCCAGCCGCGGTCAGCGACCGCAGACCGTCCTGGACGCCCGCGCCGTGGCGCAGCAGGTGGATCTGCTGGGGGTGACGGAAACCCTGCGCCTCGCGCGCCTGTTCCAGCGCACCTCGCGGCAGGTGCTGCACGAGATGGACGCCGCCGCGGCGGCGGCCGACGGCGTCCAGGTGGGGGCGCTGGCGCACCGGCTGCGCAGCGGCGCGCTCGCGATGGGCCTGACCGCCCTGGCCGACGTCGCGGGCCGCATGGAACGGGAGGCGCCGGCCGCGCCGCCCGGCAGGCTGGGCGACGATCTGCGCGCGCTGCGGCAGGCCCGCAAGGTGGGGCTGATGTCCTTCGTCGCGCGGCTCCGCCGGCAGCGCCTGAACCAGATCCGGCCCGCCGATCAGGCGCGGCTGGCCGCGCCGGCGAACCGATAGCCGACGCTCGTCACCGTGACGATGAGCCCGCCGCCGCCGTCGACCGCACTCAGCTTCCGCCGCAGGCGGGCGATCAGCGAGTCGACGGTGCGCCCGTTGCTCTCGCCGAGGCGGCTGCCGATCACCTCGGCGAGGTAGTCGCGGTACAAGGCGCGGCCCTCGGCCTCGACCAGGGCGGCCAGCAGGTCGAATTCCCCCCGGGTGAGGCCGATGATGGCGCCGCCGGTCGTGGCCAGCTCGCGGCGGGTGAGGTCCATGACGAACGGGCCGAACGTCACCACGCCCGCCCGCGACGCAGCCTGGCCGTCGAGGGCGCGCCGCCGCAGCAGGGCGCGCGCCCGGGCGGCCAGGATTCTCAGGTTGATCGGCTTGGTGATGTAGTCGTCGCCGGCCGACTCCAGCCCCAGGACGTGATCGATCTCGTTGTCCTGCTGGGTGACGAAGATGATCCCGACGGGGCTCGACGCGCGGACTTCCTGGGCGAAGGTGATGCCGTTGGCGTCGGGCAGCCGGATGTCGACGAGAAGCAGATCGGGCATGGCCGCCTTCAGGGCCGCCCGGCACTCGCTCGCGGTGGCGGCTTCGCGGACGGCAAATCCTTCGGCGGCGAGGAAGGTGGCCATCATCGACCGGTTGACCGGATCGTCGTCCAGGATCAACACGTGGCGCCGCGAGTCACGCTCCCCCTCGCTAGCCTGATGGCGCATGAACAGTCCCCCCTCTCCCCCCTTGCGGAATACCCCCTTATAGCCTGCGGCCAACTAAGCCGCCAAGTATCAGGCGTGCCGTACTTGAATAGGCCAACTCCAGGTAAAAATCAGCCAACTCCAGGTGAAACATCCTCAGTATTGCTTAGGAGTTGTTCCCGCTCGGGTACAGGGTTCCCTACTTTCGGCATATTCTGAAGCTCCCGACCAAAGTCGGCGAGGGAGGACTGGCGTGTCGAGCGCGGCGACGTCGGCGGGCGGCTCAGCGGCAGTAGGCGGCGGTGGGGACGGCGCCGGCGATGGCGACGGTGGTGCCTGGGCGCACCATGAACTCGCTGGCGCCGTGGTTGTCCGGGCTGTCGGGGCTCCAGTCGTAGGTATAGCCGAGGCGCGTCCACGGCGCGCCGGTCGGCAGGTAGGAGGCGCGGTAGAGGTCGGCGTACCACGGTTCCTCCGCCGCCGCCGGTCCGGCCGCCACCTCGCAGGTGGCGTCGGTGACCTCCTGGTCGGGGCAGGGGCGCAGCAGGCCGGCGGGCGGCACCCAGAACTCGACGAAGACGTCGTAGCTCCAGTCGGCGGCGAGCCCGAGGTACTGCTTGAGGCGCGGCGTCGGATCGGCGGCGGCGAGGCCGCGGCAGAAGGCCTGGACTTGCGGCGCCGCCGTCACCCACAGGATCGGCTTGGTCGCCGGCAGGGTGGTTTCGCTGCGGCCGGCGTAGAAGCGGTCGTAACTCGCCTGCGACATCCAGGCGACCATCTTCACGGCGCCGTCACGCCAGACGAGACCGGGCGTAGCGGGGGTGAGGGCGACGAGGTCGAAGGCGCGTTCGGCCTCCGTCGGGACGGCGGCGTCCTCGATGGCGGCGAGCCAGCGGTCCGCGGCCGGGGCGTCGGCGACCGGAGCGGGCGCCGCGGCACAGCCGGCGAGGCCGGTCACTGCGGCGGCCAGCAACAACAGGCGAAGCATGGTCGTGATCCCCCCTCGACCGGTCCCTCACACCCGCCGAGCATACCGCGAGTCGCGATCGGCAGAAAGGCGACGCTCGCGGCGTCGGGGCGGGTCGTTGCCCCGCCCTCAGTCCATCTGCCCGGCCAGCCGCTCCGCCATGTCGCGATAGTGCGCGGCGGAGGCTTTGTTGCCGGCGCGGGCGAAGGTCTCGGCCAGGTCCTCGGCGGCGACCGCCGCTTCGTCGAAGGCGCGGATGAGGGTGTTGCGGTCGTCGCTCGGCAGCGGTGCGGCGGCGTCGAAGGCGCCGGCGGCGTAGCCCGTGTCGGTGGCGTGGACGCCGAAGCGCCAGCGGCCGCCCGCGACCGTGCCGAAGAAGGCGCTGCGGAACTGTCCGCCCGCGAACAGGCGCACCACCCCGCGGCCCTCGGCGAGGCCGCCCCGGCAGGCGCCGTGCCATTGCGGTGCGAGGCCGTCCGGGGCCTCGACGCGGCAGCCGCCGCTGCGGTCGGTCGCCAGGTCCGCCGCCGCGGCGGAGGGTGCCGGCGCCAGCAGCGCGAGGCCGGCGGCCAGCGCGACGGCCGAGCCGAAGCGGCCGAAGGTGTGAGTGGTCATGACGGTCTTCCCCCTTTCCGGCGACGTCCCGGCGCCATTCCCCATGCCGAGGCCGCAGGAGAGTCCACCAGCGCGTATGGCGAAGGTCAATCTTGCCGGCCGTCGTGGGGGGTGGCTCTACTTTCGGCGGACGAGGGGGGATCGGGGGACGTCATGGGCAAGGGAATCGGGTGCCTGACGGGCGCGCTGCTGGCGCTGCTCGGCGCCGCGCCGGCGACGGCGGCGGAGCCGAGCTTCGACTGCACTGCCGCCGGCGGTGCCATGGAGCGGCTGATCTGCGCCGACGGCGGGCTCGCGACGCTGGACGCGGCCCTGGCGGAGGCCTTCGCCGCCCGCAAGGCCGCCAAGCCCGAGGCCGCCAAGCGCCTGACGCAGGAGCAGCGCGCCTGGATCGCCGCCCGCGACCGCGCCTGCCCGGCGCCCACCGTCGCGGCCGACGAGGAGCCGGCGCCCGCCGCCGTCTGGGCCGCGGCGCCCTGCGTCGCCGGCCAGTACCGCGCCCGCCTGGCCGCCCTCGGCGCCGCGCCGCCGCCGACCGACCGGCTGCCGGCGGGCGAAGTCCATCCGCTATGCGTCCTGACCGCCGTGCTGCTCGCCGATGCGGGCGAGGCCGAGGGCGTGGCTCTGGAGGACTGCACCGCCGGCACGGCGCATGTGCCGCTGACGGTGGAGGACGGCTTCGTGGCGGTACCGGGCGCGGCGCTGGCGCCGTTCGGCCTCGCCTACGGTGCCACCCATCGCGTCGGCACCCTGCCCGACGGCCGCGCCCTGGTGCAGACCGCCTTCACCCTCGGCGGCACCGGCTGGTTCGGTGATCTGGTGGCGGTGGCGGAGGATCGCGGGCGCTTGCGCACCGAGGTGGTGTGGGCCGGCGGCGACCGCTGCAACGGCGGCCTCGACACCGCCGAACTCGACGGCGACCGCTTGCGCGTCACCACCGCCCTGACGCCGGCGGCGCTGCTCGATCTCGGGCGGCCGGACGGCGGACAGGACGACCCCCCGCCGTCGGCGGTGCCCGACTGCGCTTCCTGCTGCGTCGGCACCATGACCGCCGAGCGGGCGCTCGACCCGGCGGCGCCGGTGCGCCTGACGGCGGTGGCGGTGGACGGCGCCGACGACACGCCCTTCCTCGACGATCCCGACGATGCCGCCGCCCGCTGCTTCGGCGACGCCCTCGCCGCCGCAGCGCCGACCCGCCCGGCCGCCCTGAAGCGCCCGGCCCTCGCCGCCCTGGTCGAGCGCTTCGACGCCTGCATGGCGCAGACCGCCGCCGCCCCTTCGGACTCCTGCGCCTTCCTGACGCGCGTCGCCGAAGCCGGCGCGACCCGGTTCGAGCCCATCGCCGGCGCCTGGAACAGCGACTGGGAGGCCTACGTCGCCACCGAGACCCTGGCCGGTGCGGAAGTCTGCGGCATCGCCGCCGACGTCGGCGCCGACGCCGCCTATTTCTGCGACGTCGGCGACCTCGCCTCGGCGGAGGAGGCGGAAGCCCGCGCGGCCGCCCTGGCCGAGGCCGTGCGCGGCTGCTTCGCCGGTGCCCGCGAGACCCTGGAGCCGGTGGCGGCGGAGGAGAACGAATTCTACCGCGCCACCTCGCCCGGCCGGCACGCCTTCCTGCTGCCCGGCGGCGGCGTGCGCATGGCGGTGCGCAGCGTCACCCACCTCGACCGGGCCTCGGGCACGTCCTACCACCGCATGAGCTTCTGCGCCGCCACCACCCGTGCCCCCGACGCCGGCGACCTTTGTCCGTGATGTGCAGGGATCGGGAACGATCCCTGCACCGCCCTCAGGCGCCGGGCGCGCGCGGCGCGCGCTTGCCTCCCACGGCAGGGGCCGCGCGGCGCGGTCGCGCCGTCCGCTTCCCGACGAGGGGACCCCGTCAGGGTGTGGGGATCACCCCACCTGCCGCAGCACCGCCGCCGGGGAGTGGCGCAGGGCGGCGGCGGTGACGCCCCAGCCCACCGCCGCCAGCAGCGCCACGGCCGCCGCCGCCAGCCCGAGCGGCGCGGCGAGTGGCGTCTGCCACGTGCCCGGCAGGGCGCCGGCCAGCACCGCCCAGGCCGCCGCGAGCCCGAGCGGGACGGCGGCGGCCGCCGTCGCCAGCCCGAGCAGCCCGTGCGCCAGCAGACCCGCCGCCAGCACCTGGCGCGGCGTCGCCCCGATCATGGTCAGCACCGCCGCCTCGCGCACCCGCCGCCGCTGGTCCGCCGCCGTGGCGCCGGCCAGCACCACCAGGGCGGCGGCCAGCGTCAGGCCGGAAGCCGCCGTCAGCGCCGTCGCGGCGCCGGTCACGAAGACCGTCAGCCTATCGAGCACCGGCGCGAGGTCGAGCGCCGCCACCGTCGGCAGGCGCGCGGCGGCGCGGTCGCGGGCCGCCGCCACGCCCTGCGGCGTGCCCCACAGGGCCACCACCACCGTGTGCGGCGGCGGCTCGGGCGGCGGGCTGAGCAGGATGGGGAAGTCGAGGTCGAGCCGCGCCCAGTCCACCCGCCGCAGGTTGGCGATGGTGCCGGTCACCGGCCGACCGAGGATGGCGAGGGTGAGCGTATCGCCGACCCCGACGCCGAGGCGCTCCGCCACCCGCGCATCCACCGACAGGCGCGTCTCCGTGCTCGGGGCAGCGTCCCACCAGGTGCCGGCGACGATGGCCGTATCGGGCGGCGGCTCGGCGGCCCACGACAGGCCGCGGTCGCCGCGCGCCACCCAGGCCATGTCGCGCGGCACCGGCCGCTCGCGCACCGCCACGCCGTTCACCGCCGCCAGCGTGCCGTGCAGGAAGGGCACGGCGCGCACCCGGTCGAGGCCGGGCAGGGCGGCGAGATCGGCCACGAGCGCCGGCGCGGCCTCCGGCGGTACGCCGAGCAGCACGGTCTCCGGCGCGCTGGCGGGCAGGGTGGCGGCAAGGTGGCGGCGGGCGTTGGCGTCGAGCGCGGCGATGCACACCAGCACCGTCAGGGTGAGGCCGAGGGTGGTCATCACCGGCGCCGTCGGCCCACCGGGGCGGGCGAGGGCGCCGAGGGCGAGGCGCAGCACCGGCCGTCCCGGCGCCCGCACCCGCGCCGCCGCCCGCCGCAGCAGCACCGCCCCACCGGCGGCGGCGAGGCCGGCCAGGGTCACCAGGGCGAGGAAGACGACCGTCACCACCGGCAGGTCGGTCAGCACCGCCGCGGCGATCCCGGCCACTCCGGCGCCCGCCGCCGTCAGCAGCGCCATGCGGCGGCGCCGTCGCGGTGGGGCGGCCGGGGCGCCGGTCAGCAGGCGCGGCGCCGGCGTGCGCGCCAGGGTGTCGAGCGGCCCGAGGGCGGCGAGCCCCGCCGCCAGCAGCCCGAACCCGGCCGCCGCCGCCAGGGCCTGCGGCTGCACCACCCCCGCCGCCCCGGCGAGCCCGAGCCCCGCCAGCAGCGGCCGGCAGGCGAGCGCCGCCGCGGCACCGAGCCCGAGGCCGAGCGCCACGGCGACCCCCGCCGCCAGCCCCACCTGTGCCAGTCCCACCGCCGCCGCCGCGGCCGGCGAGGCGCCGAGCGCGCGCAGCACGGCCAGCCGCTGCGCCCGTGCCGTCAGGTGCGCCCGCACGGCGCCCGCCGCGCCCAGCGCGCCGACCAGCAGCACGGCCAGCCCGATGAGCACCAGCAGCGCTTCTGCGATGGCGAGCACGCGCTCCAGGCCCGGCACGCCGTCGGCCGCCTCCACCAGTCGCCAGCCGGCGTCGGGGAAGCGATCCTCCAGGCCTTGCGCCGCGGCGCGGGCGTCGGCACCTTCGGGCAGCAACAGACGAGCGTAGTGGTAGACGGGCGCACCGGGCGTGGCGAGGCCGCTTTCGGCCAGGGCTTCGGCGGCGATCATCACCCGCGGCCCCAGCTCCAGGGCGCGGAAGGTGCGGTCGGGCTCGGCCTCCAGGCGGGCGCGCAGGGTGACGGTCAGGGCGCCGAGGCGCAGGGTGTCGCCGGGTTGCAGGGCGAGGGCGTCGAACAGGCTGGCGTCGGCGACCGCGCCCCAGCGCCCGTCCGGCCCGCGCGTCAGGGCGGCGGCCAGCGGCTGCGGCGGCGCGAGGTCGACGGCGCCCACCAGCGGATAGACGGCGTCGACGGCCTTCAGCTCCACCAGCGTGCCGCGGTCGCCCCCGGGCACGACGGCGCGCGGGCGCAGTTCGGCGGTGAGCGACAGGCGGCCGGCGGTGCGCAGGGCCTCCTGCTCGGCGGCGGTGAAGGGGCGGTGGAACAGCCGCAGCGACAGGTCGCCGCCGACCGCGAGGCGTGCCTGCCCGCGCGTGCCCTCCAGCGCCGTGCCCGCCACCGAGCCGCCGCCGGCGATGGCGGCGACGCCCAGCGCGATGCCGGCCACCAGGATCGCCAGGCTGCGCCGCGCCGCCCGCAGGTCGCGCAGGGCCAGCCGCAGGATCACTGCCAGGGCCGCCAGGGGTCCGCCGCCGCCGATCATGCCGTTCCTCCCGTTTCCTCCGGCATACACGACCGGGCCGGCGGGGACCAGACCGGTCCCTCGGGGCCATGACCTTCGGCCGGTTGCGTCGGCGCTCGCCTGCCCGTAAAGAACGAACGAATCGTGAGCAGGGGGATGCGCCGCACCATGATCCTGAAGGAGTTGGACGCCTTCGTCGCCGCCGACAAGTTCGGTGCCGCCGGTCGCAAGGCGGAAGAGCAGATCGCCTTCTACCTGAAGCGCGGCTTCGCCCGCGACCCGGAGATCCACGTCTTCAACGGCATCCGCCTGGAGCACGAGGGCGACGCGGCGCAGATCGACCATCTGGTCCTGCACCCGCACGGCTTCGTCATCGTCGAGAGCAAGAGCGTCAGCGACGCCGTGCAGATCGATGTCCGCGGTCATTGGACCCGGTGGTTCGACAACCGCCCGAAGGGCATGCCCTCGCCCATCAACCAGGCGCGCCTGCAGGCGGAATTCCTGCGCCAAGTGCTGGCCGACCGTCTGGAGCCCTCGGCCGGCCGGCGCGGCGTGCTGGCGCCGGGCATCGAGGAACGGCATTACGACGTGCTGGTCGCCATCTCCGACCAGGGCCGCATTTCGTGCAAGGGGGCGCTCGACCCGGCGGTCATCAAGGCCGACGAGGTGATCGACACGGTGCGCGCCCTGGTGGAGTCGCGCCGGCCGCGCCGCCTGCTCGCCCGCACGCTCGGCGAACTGGGGCTCTACGAGATGGACCGCATCGCCGACTTCCTCATCGAGAACCACCGGCCGCTCGGCGGCGCGGCGGCGGAGCCCGCGGCGCCCGAACCGCCTCCGCCACCTCCGCCACCTCCGCCCAAGCGGGAGCGCCGCGAGCCGACGCTCGGCCGGCGCAAGGCTGTGCCAGAGCCGGCGCCCGAACCCGCGCCCGCCCCGGCTCCCGCGCCCGCGCCCGCCGCCGGGGCGCCGCACGTCTGCGGCAAGTGCGGCAGCGATGCGGTGGAAATCCGCTACGGCCGCTTCGGCTACTACTTCAAGTGCCGCGCCTGCGATGGCAATACCGCCATCAAGGCGGCCTGCCCGGCGTGCGGCAAGGCGGCGCGGCTGCGCAAGCAGGGGCCGCAGTTCTCCACCGACTGCGAGGCCTGCGGCGCGCTGCGCCCCTTCTTCACCAACCCGGCCGAGGACGCCGCCGCCGGCTGATGCGGCAACCCCGGTCGACGGTGCGGGCGTTGCCTCCCCATCAGCGTCATCGACGGCCGGAGGAGGCATGCGGCAGAGCTCGGGGCAGGACTGGCACGACCGCGGCAGGGCGTCGCCGCCTTTCTGATCGGCCGGCGCCGCCGTCCGGCCGCACCGGAACCCAGCCGGCGCGACGACCTGCTGTTCGGTAGTCCGCGGCGTGTCGGCGTCGGTGCCCTCGCCGCGCTGGCCGCCGGCCATGCCCTCGCCGCCGCGCTGCATCCCACCGCTCCCGAGATCCGCCCGCCGCGCCGCCGCCGCCGCGTCTTTCGCCGCCTGCTGCGCGAGCGGGCGGTGCAACTGCTACACGGCGCGGCGGCGCTGCTGGCGTTCAGCGGCATGGCCGACAGCGGGCTGGAGCACACCCGGGCGCACTACCGCAACCCGGCCATGGGGGTGGCGCCGAGCCTCGGCGCCCTCGGGCTCGTCACCGCCCTGCGCGGGCTGCTGTCGCGCCGGCGCACCGGGCGCGGGGCGGAGGCGATCTACGGCGCGCTCGCCGCCACCGGCGCCGGCGGGCTCGGGTTCCACGCCTACAACATCCTCAAGCGGCCCGGCGGCCTCGGGTGGATGAACCTGTTCTACGGCGCGCCGCTCGGGGCACCGGGGACCATGCTGCTGGCCGGCCTGTTCGGCCTCGCCGCCAAGCGCCTGGAGGAGCCGGGGGCGGAGCACGGGCCGCGCACCCTCATCGGCGGCGGCCGGCGCACGCGGCGGAGTGCGGCGCAGCGCCTCGGCCTCGCCGCTTCGGTGGGGCTGGTCGGCACGGTGGCGGAGGTGGCGCTGCTGCATTTCCGTGGTGCCTGGCAGAACCCCTACATGGTGCTGCCGGTGACGGTGCCGCCCGCCGCCGCCGTGGCGCTGGCCGCCGCCGCGGTGCAGCCGGGGCCGGCGGTGATCGCGGCGGCGCGGTCGCTGTCGGGGGCGACGGCGCTGCTCGGGCTGGCCGGCGTCGCCTTCCACGCCTACGGCATCCACCGCAACATGGGCGGCTGGAAGACCTGGAGCCAGATGATCCTGCAGGGACCGCCGCTGCCGGCGCCGCCGGGCTTCACCGGCGTGGCGCTGGCCGGCCTGGCGGCCCTGCTGCTGCTGGAGGACGAGGAGCCATGACCGGCCACGGCACCTTCCACACCCCCTACCGCGACTACGACGTGCTCGCCAAATGGGACAGCCCGTCGTGGAACGACGCCACCCGCGCGGCGGTGCGCGAGCGGCTGGAGAACGTGCCGCCGCCGCGCTTCCTCGACCCGCCCGACTATGCCGTCCTCGAAGCCGTCTGCGCCCGCATGATGCCGCAGCCGGTGCCCATCGCGCCGTGGATCGACGACAAGCTGGCGCGCGGCCGCTCCGACGGCTACCGCCACGCCTCGCTGCCGCCCATGGGGCAGGCGTGGCAGCAGGCCCTGCGCGGCATGGAGGCGGAGGCGCAGGCGCGCTTCGGCACGGGATTCACCGACCTCGCCGGCGGCCGCCAGGACGAGATCCTGCAATCGGTGCAGGCCGGCACGGTGCGCGTCGCCGCGGCGTGGCAGGGGCTGGAGGCCGGCCGGTTCTTCAGCGAGATGCTGCAGCTCGAAGTGGTGGCCGTCTACTACGCCCATCCGGCGGCGTGGAGCGAGATCGGCTTCGGCGGCCCGGCCAGCCCGCGCGGCTACGCCCGCCTGCAGCCCGGCCAGCGCGACCCGTGGGAAGCCGAGGAAAAGCCATGACCGGGCGCGTCCCGAACCAGCCCGTCGCGGTCGGCGGCCGGGCGCCGGACGTGTTCCGGCGCGGCGGCTGGGTGCCCATGCGCACCTACCGCGAGGACGAGGCGGTCGACTTCGCCATCGTCGGCACCGGCGCCGGCGGCGGCACGCTCGCCTGCCGGCTGGCGGAGGCAGGCTTCTCCGTCGTCGCCTTCGACGCCGGTACGTGGTGGCGGCCGCTGGAGGACTTCGCCTCCGACGAACGGTCGCAGCACGACCTCTATTGGAACGACGACCGCATCGTCGACGGCGACGACCCGGTGACGCTCGGCTCCAACAACTCGGGCCGGGCGGTGGGCGGCTCGACGGTGCACTACCAGATGGTGTCGCTGCGCTTCCGCCCCAAGTGGTTCAAGGCCCGCTCGCAGCTCGGCTACGGCCACGACTGGCCGGTCAGCTGGGAGGAGATGGAGCCCTATTACGAGGAGGTGGAGGAAGCGCTGAAGATCGCCGGCCCGGTGCGCTACCCCTGGGGGCGGCGGCGCGGGCCCTACCCCGACCGCCCGCACGAGGTGAACGCCGCCGGCCTGAAGCTCGCCGAGGCCTGCGAGGCGCTGGGCGTGCCGTGGTCGCCGACGCCGCTCGCCACTCTGTCGGCGCCGCGCGGCCTGGCCCACCCGTGCGTCTACCGCGGCTTCTGCAAGTACGGCTGCTCCACCAACGCCAAGCAGAGCGCCCTGACGGTGTGGATCCCGCGCGCCGTGGCGGCGGGGGCCGAGATCCGCGACCAGGCCATGGTCGGGCGGGTGGAGACCAACGACCGCGGCCGCGCCACCGGCGTGCTCTACCGCCGCGGCGGCGGCGACTGGCGGCGGCAGAAGGCGCGCCACGTGGTGGTGGCGGGCTATTCGGTGGAAACGCCGCGCCTGCTGCTGAACTCGGCCACCGACCGCTTCCCCGACGGGCTCGCCAATTCGAGCGGGCTGGTGGGGGCGTCACTGATGGTGCATTCCAACCACGCCTCATGGGCGCGCTTCCCCGAGGAAATCCGCTCGTACAAGGGGCCACCGTCCATGGCCGCCTGCGAGCACTGGAACTACACCGACGACGGCAAGGACTTCCCCGGCCACTACGCCTTCATGAGCCAGGGCCCCATGCCGGTGGAATGGGCGCACGAGATCGCCAACACGGGTCTGTGGGGCATGCCGCTGCGGCAGAAGATGACCGACTACAACCATTACGCCGGGCTGCGCATCGTCGGCGAGACCCTGCCGCAGGACGCCAACCGGGTGCGACTCGCCGATCAGGTGGACGAGCACGGCCTGCCGGTGGCGCGGGTGACCTTCGGCTACCACGACGACGACAAGCGGCTGTTCCAGCACGCCATGGGGTTCATGGAGCAGGGCCTGCGCGCCATCCGCGGCAGCGACGTGTTCTCGTCGTCGTCGACGGCGCACCTCATGGGTGGCTGCCGATTCGGCGCCGACCCGCGCACCAGCGTCGCCGACGCCGACGGCCGCACCTGGGACATCCCCAACCTGTGGATCTGCGACGGCTCGCTGTTCCCGACCAGCGGCGGCGTCAACCCGTCGCTGACCATCCAGGCGCTGGCCTGCCGCATCGCCGACCGGATGACGGCCCTGGCGGCGCGCGGGGAGGTGTAGGGGGCATCCGTCACGACCGGCGCGTTGCACGCCGTGGATGCCCGGCTCGGTGGCCTGGCATGACAATGTTTTGAAAAGACAGAAGAAAATTGTCATGGCCGGGCTCGACCCGGCCATCCACGGCGCCACCGGCTTCGGCCGTGGAGGCCGGTGCCCCGGCGCCCGCCGTGGAGGCGGAAAGGCGGGGCATCGACAAAAATTGTCGAGAAATCCCCCTCGATTTGAACGGGGCCGTTGACGGCATCGTCGGCGTCGATCACACTCCCGCCCTACCACTGATGGACCCGGACTACGACGGATGCTCCTGCGACGCGTCACCGACGCCGCTGCCACCCGCCAGACCACGGCCCCGGGCCGTGGCGCGACCGCGCTGAAGACGCTGATGGCGGGCTTCGTTTGCGCGGCCGTGTCCGCTTCCCCCGCCCTCGCCGCCGGCACCGGCAAGGCACCGCTGCCCGCCGCCAAGCCGGGCCTCGAGCGGGTCGCCGTGCCGCTGCCGAAGCCGGCTCCTGCCGCCAAGACCACCGTCGCCCCCGGTGCCATCGCCCAAGCGAAGCCCGTGGCCGTGACGAAGCCGGTCGCCGTGACCGCCATCGCCAAGCCCGAGGCCAAGCCCGCCGCGCCGACGGCCGCCAAACAGGCGGCGCCCGCTCAGGCTGCCAAACCGGCGGCGACGACCCAGGCCGCCAAACAGGCGGCGAGCAGCCAGGCCGCCAAGCCCGGCGCCATCGCCACGCCGCAGCGTCCGGTGGTGCAGGCCGCCGCCGCGACCACCGTCAAGCCGCCCAAGGCCGTGCAGCAGCAGCAGCAGGCGGCCGCGCGCTCCATCCGCTGGACCTGCGTCAAGTACGTGCAGGCCTACGGCTCCGTCGCCCTGCGCGGCGACGGCTGGCAGTGGTGGGACAACGCCGCCGGCGTCTACGACCGCGGCAACACGCCGAAGCCCGGCGCCGTGCTGGTGCTGAAGCGCACCGGTCACCTGCGGTCCGGCCACGTCGCCATCGTGTCCAAGGTCATCGACAAGCGCACCATCCTGGTCGACCACGCCAACTGGGGCTGGAGCCGCGACACCAAGGGCAAGGTGCACCTCGGCATGCGCGTCGTCGACGTCAGCCCGAAGAACGACTGGTCGCAGACCCGCTTCTGGTTCGAGCCCGGCGACACGCTCGGCAGCCGCACCTATCCGGCCTACGGCTTCGTCTACGCCCCGCGCGCCACCCGCCCGGGTCCCGGCTTGCCCCAGACCCGCGGCGCCCGCGGGTAAAGCAGGACGATCCCGCGGCGCCCGCGGGTAACGCCCGAGTCGAATTCTCCTGATCCGGCATCTTGCGGTTCCGGCCCGCAGACAATACCGTATGTGGTTCCTCCCCACCGGCTGAGAGAACCCCGTGTCCTTGCGTCTGCTGCCTTCGACGCTCGTCAACCAGATCGCCGCCGGCGAAGTGGTGGAACGCCCCGCCTCCGCCGTGAAGGAGCTGGTGGAGAACGCGCTCGACGCCGGCGCCCGGCGCATCGACGTCACCCTGGCCGACGGCGGCCGCTCGCTCATCGTGGTGCAGGACGACGGCAAGGGCATGGGCCGCGAGGACCTGAGCCTCTGCGTCGAGCGCCACGCCACCTCCAAGCTGCCCACCGACGACCTGTTCGACATCGGCTTCCTGGGCTTTCGCGGCGAGGCGTTGCCGTCCATCGGCTCGGTCTCGCGCCTGTCCATCACCAGCCGCACCCGCGCCGCCGAGAGCGCCTGGCGCATCGCGGTCGAAGGCGGCGTGAAGGCCGAGCCCGAGCCCGCCGCCGGCCCGCCCGGCACGCGGGTGGAGGTGCGCGACCTGTTCTACGCCACGCCCGCCCGCCTCAAGTTCCTGAAGGCGCCGCGCACCGAGACGCAGCACGCCGCCGACGTCATCAACCGCCTCGCCATGGCCCACCCGGAGGTCGGCTTCACCCTGACCGACGGCACCCGCAGCGTGGTGAAGCTGGGGGCGGCGCAGGGCGACCTGTTCGCGCGGCGGCTGGACCGGCTGTCGGGCGTCATCGGGCGGGAGTTCTTCGACAACGCCCTGCCGGTGGACGCCGAGCGCGAGGGCATCCGCCTCACCGGGCACATCGGCCTGCCCACCTACAACCGCGGCAACGCGCAGCAGCAGTACCTCTTCGTCAACGGCCGGCCGGTGAAGGACCGCCTGCTGACCGGCGCGGTGCGCGGCGCCTACCAGGATTTCCTGGCCCACGACCGCCACGCCATCCTGGCTCTCTACCTCGACCTGCCGCCGCGCGAGGTGGACGTCAACGTCCACCCGGCCAAGGCGGAGGTGCGGTTCCGCGATGCGGCGCTGGTGCGCGGCCTCATCGTCTCTGCCCTGCGCCATGCCCTGGCCGAAGCGGGGCACCGCGCCTCCACCACCGTCGCCATCGGGGCGCTCGGCGCGGTGCGGCCGGAAGGCGAGGGAGCGGCCGACATGCGCCGCCCCGCCCTGCCGCTCGGCCGGAGCGGTCAGTCGGCGTGGAGCTGGACGCCGCCGCCGCGGCCGTCGCTCGGCGACGTCGCCTCGGCTTTCGCGGCGCAGGCGCCGGCCGGCGGCGGCCTGTGGGAGCAGCCGACCCGCCTGCCCAACCTGTCGGCCCCGCCGCAGGGCCGCGACGTCGGTGCCGCCCCCACGCCGGCGCCGTCGCCGTCCGAGCATCCGCTCGGCGTGGCGCGGGCGCAGCTGCACGGCACCTACATCGTCGCCCAGACGGCCGACGGCATCGTCATCGTCGACCAGCACGCGGCGCACGAGCGGCTGGTCTACGAGCGCATGAAGCAGGCGCTGGATGCCGACGGCGTCGCCCGCCAGGGCCTGCTGCTGCCCGAGGTGGTGGAGATGGACGAGGCCGACGCCGACCGTGTCGCCGCCCGCGCCGACGAGCTGGCGGCGCTCGGCCTCGTCATCGAGTCGTTCGGCCCCGGCTCCATCCTGGTGCGCGAGGTGCCGGCGCTGCTGGGGGATTGCGACGTCAAGGGCCTGATCCGCGACCTCGCCGACGAACTGGCCGAACTGGGCGAGGCGCTGGCGCTCAAGGACCGGCTGGCCGACGTCTGCGGCACCATGGCCTGCCACGGCAGCGTGCGCGCCGGGCGGTTGCTCAATGCCGACGAGATGAATGCCCTCTTGCGCCAGATGGAAATGACGCCACACTCGGGGCAGTGCAACCACGGTCGGCCGACCTACGTCGAGCTCAAGCTCAAGGACATCGAGCGCCTGTTCGGCCGCCGCTGAGGGAACCCGGGAAGCGCCATGAACGCCCACAGCCTGGCCGCCGCCGCCGTCGTCGGGGCCGGACTCGCCGCCGCCACGCCGGCCTGCGCCGCCGAGCGGCCCGACTTCACCCTGCTCGACGCCATGGCCGAGCAGGCGTCCACCTGCGAGCAGGCGTCGGAGCGCGAATACTGGAGCGGCGTGCCCCACCGCATGCGGGCGGCGCTCAAGGTTCAGGCGACCTGCCTCGAGGAAGTGGCGGCGACGCTGGCGCGCGAGTTCTACCCCGAGGACGCCTTCGGCGACGGCGGCATCCGCGCCCGCATGGAGGACCTGCGGCGGGTGACCGGCGAGATCTACGGCGCCGTCCACACCCGCCCCGTCACCTGCCGCGCCGGGTCCTGCGACGAGATCTACGAGGTCTGGGCGGCGGAGAATACCGTCTCCGCCCTGCGCAGCCTGGTCGACGCCATCATCGACCGGGTGAAGGACCAGAGCCCGCTGCACCGCCCGTGATCCGCGAAGCCCTGGTCCACGCCCTGACGCCCTGCCCGCGGCCGCTCAAGCGGCTCGGCTACCTGCACGGACTGATCGCCGTCGAGGCGCGGTGGCGGCGCTGCCGCGAGGCCTGGCAGCCGCATCTGGAGGCGACGCGGGCGCAGGTGGAGGCGGCGGTGGCGGCGACGCCGGGGCGCGACCTCTGCGTCGTGGTCGGCGCCGGGCTGCTGCTCGACGTGCCGCTGGAGGCCTTGGCGGCAGCCTTCCGGCGGGTGGTGCTGGTGGACGTCTGCTGGCTCGGCCGCAGCCGGCGGCAGGCGCGGCGCTTCCCCACCGTGACGCTGGAGAGCCGCGACGTCACCGGCATCGCCGCCGCCTGCCTGGACGCCACGGCGGTGCCGGCGGTGCCGCCGGCCGACATTCCCCACCTCGCCGAGGCCGACCTGGTGCTGTCGCTCAATTGCCTCAGCCAGCTGCCGCTCAACCCGCGCCACGCGCTGGAACACCTGCCCGAAGCGACGCCCGAGGTGCTGGACGCCTTCTGCCGCGCCGTCATCGCCGCCCATGTGCAGGCCCTGGCGCAGGCGCCGGGGCTCGCGCTGCTGGTGACCGACGTGACGGCGGAGCGGGTGCTGCGGGCCGACGGCCAATGCCTGGCGGAAGACCTGCTGTTCGGCCATCCGCACCCGCAGGGCGGCGACGGCTGGTGGTGGGATCTGGCGCCGGCGCCGGAGGAAGACCGCCGCTGGGACCTGCGCCACCGGGTGGTGGCCGGGCGGTTGTGAGGCGCGGGGCGGCCGCGCTACTCTGGCGCCTGCCCACCGTCCCTTCGCCGGAGCCGCCATGAGCCTGCCCATCGACGCCGTCCGCCCCATCGACCCCGCCGCCGTGCCGGCAGAACGGTTCACCGCCGCGCCGGAGAAACTGGCGGCGGGCTCGGGCGAGCAGGCGGTGTGGAACGTCTTCAGCGACACCACCGGGCAGTTCCACTGCGGCCTGTGGGAAGGCGCCGTCGGCACCCTGCGTGTCGCCTATACCGAGAACGAGCTGTGCGTCCTGCTGTCGGGCCGTATCGAGCTGGCCGACGAGGCCGGCGCCGTGCGCGCCTTCGCCGCCGGCGACGCCTTCGTCATTCCGGCCGGCTTCCGCGGCGAATGGCGCACCCTGGAAGCCTGCCGCAAGATCTACGCGATCTTCGAATCCGCGTCGTCTTCGTCGCCCGCCGCCGCCGCCGACTGAGCCTTGGCGCGGCTGCGCGCCGCCTCGATGTAGGGCTGCATGGCGCGGTCCTGGGTCAGGATGTGCTCCACCAGCCAGCGGCGCAGGAAGCCGGCCATTTCCTCCATCCCCTGCGGGCCGAGCGGCTGGGCGCGGTCGACGAACCAGGCGCGCGCCTTGTCCTCCACCAGGGCGATGAGGCGGCGGTGCTCCTGTCCGTGCGCCTGGGCGAAGGGAAACCCGATGCGCACCTGCAGCGCCTCCTCGCGGGCGAAGTGCTCGCGGGCGTAGCCGTGCAGGCGGCGCAGGATGGTCGACAGGGCGGCCGTGCTGCCGGCCGCCGCGGCGTCCTCGAAGTCGTTGATGATGGCGATGAGGGTGCGGTGATCCTCGTCGATGACGGGATGGCCGACGCTCATCTTGTCGCGCCAGACGATGGGCATGGTCAGCTCTCCCCTTCGACGGCGGCCTGCAGCCCGTCGATCAGCGGCGCGGCGCAGGGGCAGGCGTCGGCGCAGCCGATGGCGTCCTGGGCGAGGGCGAGGAAGGCCTCGATGGCCTCGATCTGCGGCAGGGCCGCCAGGTCCGGCGCCAGCGCCAGCAGGCGCTCGCCGAGCGGGCAGCGTCCGGTCGGGCATGCCTCGGCCGCCGCCAGGGCGGTGCGAAGGGGGGGCGTAACGGGATCGGGCGGCATGGCGGGGTCCTGACACGGGGCGCCGGGCGGAGGGGCGTGGTCAAGCCATTGCTAATGTTGCCGAAGGGTTGCAGTCAACAGGATTGAGGAAGAAAAAATGATGACAGATCTTATTGTGGATGCTTGCCTCAGACGGAAGTCGACCGCGATCTACTCCAGCGTGATCTGACTCTACCGGCGCAACCTCTTGCGGAACTTCGGGAGGAACTGCCCCCGTCGTGGCGGCGTTGGCGGGGAAACAGCAGGAGTCGCGACCATGGCCAATACGGCACGCTCCACCGCCGACGCCGCCGGCCGCAAGGCCGAGGAGGGCGGGCGCACCGGCCTCGTCTATGCCGCCCGCGGCGGCTATGCCGCTCGTGGCATCGTTTACCTGGTCGTCGGCGTCCTGGCGCTGATGGCGGCCGTCCGGGGTTTCGGCGGCGGCGGCGAGACGACGGGCGCGCGCGGCGCCATCCAGCAGATCTTCAGCCTGCCCGGCGGCACCTGGATGGTGGGCGCCATGGCCGTCGGCCTGTTCGGCTTCACCCTGTGGCGCTTCGTGCAGGGCGTCGCCGACGTCGACCACCACGGCGCCGACGCCAAGGGGCTTGCGGTGCGGGCCGGCATGGTCGGCAGCGGCGTCGTCAACGGCGCCCTGGCGGTCTATGCCGCCTCGCTGGTGTGGACCTTCGCGGCCACCATGAGCGGCGGCGGCGGTGGTGGGGCCGGCGGCGGCTCGGGCGGCGCGACCGCCTGGCTCATGGGGCGGACCTGGGGCATGTGGCTGATCGCCGCCTTCGGCGTCGTGGCCTGGGGCGTCGCCGTGGTGCTGGTGATCAAGGCGGTGAAGCGCAAGTATCGCCGCAACCTCGACCCGCGCGTCGCCGGCGAGGGCTGGGTCGACGGCATCGCCCGCTTCGGCCTGTGCGCCAAGGCGCTGGTGCTGGCGCTCATCGGCTCCTTCCTGGTGCTGGCCGGCCTGAGCGGCGATTCGAGCCAGGCCCAGCAAGGCCTGCCGGCGGCGCTCACCACCCTGCGGCAGCAGCCCTACGGGGCGTGGCTGCTCGGGCTGACGGCGGCGGGGCTGGTGGCCTTCGGCATCTATGGCCTCGTGCAGGCGCGCTATCGTATCATTCGCCAGCCATGACCCGCTGCGACGCCCAGACCTCTGCCGGAACCGTCGAGCCGCTGCCCGGCGGCGCGGCGTGGCGGGCGCGCGACGGCGCGGGGCGGTTGCTCGGCGTCTACCCGAGCGAGGCAGCCGCCCGCGGCGCCCTGGCCGCCGCCGCCGCCGGCCGGCCGGCTGAGACGCCGGGCGACTGCGCCTCTGCGCCCTGCCTCGGCCGCTTCGACTGACGGCCGGCCTCAGCGCGGCGCCGTCGGGCCGAGCACGCTTTCCAGGAACGCCACCACCGGCCGCAGCACCGCTGCGTCCTCCAGCGGCGGCGACAGGGCGAGCAGCGGCTTGACGTGGCCAGCGTCCGGCAACGTCACCACCTCCGCCCGCGTTCCGACGCGCCGCAGCGCCTCGGCCAGGGTGGGCGCGTTGCGCGGGTCGACCGTGCCGTCGTCGCCGCCGTGGATCAGCAGCGCCGGCGGGGCGCCGGGCTCGACGTGAGTCATGGGCTCGACGCCGTCGTCCTGCACGTGGCCGAAGACGGTGCGGGTGATGGCGACGGTATAGGGGAAGATCTCGTAGGGGCCGGACAGGCCGACGAAGGCCTTCACCGCATCCGCCGGCACTCCGGCCGCGCCCAGCCAACGCCGGTCGTAGGCCAGCATGGCGGCGTTGTAGGCGCCCGCCGAATGGCCCATGAGGGCGAGGCGCGCCGGATCGCCGCCGTGCTCGGCGATGTGCTCGAGCGTCCAGGCGACGGCGGCGGCGCCGTCCTCCAGGAACTCCGGGTAGCGGCCGTCGGGCGACAGCGTGTAGTCGGGGATGACGGTGACGAAGCCCTGCCGCGCCAACGCCACGCCGACGAATTCATAGCCGCCGCGCTCGCCGCTGTCCCAGCCGCCGCCGTAGAACCACACCACCACCGAGAAGGGGCCGACGCCGCGCGGGCGGTAGACGTCGAGCCGCCGGCGTGGCCCGGCGCCATAGCGGACGCCGGTGGTCGACAGCCAGCCCTGGCTGGAGACGGCGGCGTTCAGCAGCACGAGCGGGGAACAGCCGGCGGCGGTGAGGGCGGCGCCGGCGGCGAGGGCCAGACGGCCGATGCGGCGGCGGGAGATGGGGCGGCGGGTCATGGCGATGCTACGTCCCGGCGGCCTGTCTGGATCAGGCCCGAATCAGAAGAGGCGGCCTTGCGGCCGCCTCTTCGCCCGGATGCAGGGTCCGGTCACCCGACGCTTTTCCTCACCTAGACTGGGCCGTGCTTTTTAGCAACTTTTGCCCTGGCGGCCCCGCCCGTTCCCGGCGAACGGAGCCTCGATTGTCGCAGTGTGCAGTTCCCGGGGATGCCTTCGGTCGGGGCCCGCATTTCGTATTGCGTAATCGATGTCGCAATGTGTAATTGGTTCGCGAACGGGAGTCAAGCATCCGCGGCCCGCCTCTGTTAAGGAATTTTCAAATGTCTCGAACCGGCCGCCCCCACGGCGCCGAGCCCGATCCCGAAGCCGAGGTCGAGGAGGCCGACGACCATCATGCCCGCCGCCGCGGGGTGCAGTCGCTGGAGGTCGCCATGCGCCTGCTGGTCGCGCTCGGCGAGGCGGCACGGCCGCTCATGCTGAAGGACCTGTCGGCCCGCGCCGGCATGCCGGCGGCCAAGGCGCACCGCTATCTGGTGACCTTCGTGGAGGCCGGCATGGTGCGCCAGGACCCCGACAGCGGCCGCTACGCACTCGGCGATTTCGCCCTGACGCTGGGGCTGGTCGCCCTGCAGGGCCTCGACATCGTGCGCGACACGGCCGGCGTGCTGCAGGACCTGCGCGACGGCATCGACGAGACCGTCTTCCTGGCCGTCTGGGGCAACCGCGGCCCGACCATCGTGCGGTGGGAGGAAAGCGCGCGGCCCATCGCCGTCAACGTGCGCGTCGGCTCGGTTCTGCCGGTCGCCACCTCGGCCACCGGGCGGGTGTTCGCCGCGTGGCTGAAGGAGGCCTCGGGCCACGGCCTCGACCCCCGCCTGCTCGACGAGATCCGCCTGCGCGGCATCGCCACCCAGCGCAACGCCCTCATGCAGGGCATCGGCGCCGTCAGCGCGCCGGTGTTCGACCACCGCGGCGAGATCATCGGCGCCATCACGGTGCTGGGCGCCGACACCGGCTTCGACGCCCGCCCCGACGGCCGCAACGCGCTCGCCTGCAAGGCGGCGGCGGAAGAGGCGTCGCTGCGTATGGGCTTCCGGCCGGAACTGCGGCGCTCCGCCTGAGCCTCGCAGGGGCGGAATGGCTCTTGCCCGCGACGCGGGGCGTTGAAAGGATCGGGCGGCCATCGTCACCCGCCCGATCCCGACGCCCGGAGGCCGCTTCCTTGTCAGCCCTGCACCCCGACCGGTCCATCTATCTGAAGGGCGTCGCCCTGTCGGCCGGGGGCATGGTCGTCATCAGCCCCGACGGCCTGCTGCTGCGGCTGGTGGAGGACGCCGGGCATTGGGACGTGGTGTTCCTGCGTACCCTCGGCATCTTCGTCGCCATCGCGTTGGTGCTGCTGGCCCGCCATCGTGGCCGGACCCTGGCGGCGGTGCGCGCCCTCGGTTGGCCTGGGCTGTGGGCGACGCTGGCCATGGGCGGCGCCAACATCGGTTTCGTGCTCGCCATGCTGAACACCACGGTCGCCAATACCCTGGTGATCCTGGCGACCATGCCGCTGTTTTCCGCCGCGCTCGGCTGGCTGCTCATCCGCGAGCGGGTGTCGGGCCGCACCTGGGCGAGCATCGCCGTCGCCATCGCCGGCATCGCCGTCATCTTCTCGGGCTCGCTCGGCGGCGGCGGGCTGAAGGGCGACCTCATCGCGCTGGCGACGGCGCTGTGCCACGGCATCGCCCTGGTGCAGCTGCGCCGCGTCGGCAACCGCGACACCACGCCGGTGGTCGCCGGCGGCGCCCTGCTGGCGGCCCTGGTGGCGCTGCCCTTCGCCGCGCCGCTCGCCTATACCGCTCACGACGCCGGCGTGATCCTGTTCCAGGGCCTGTTGCAGATGCCGCTGGCGCTGGCGCTGTTCGTCTCCGGCGCGCGGTTCATTCCGGCGGCGGAAGTGGCGCTGTTCTCGCTCATCGAGACGGTGCTCGGCCCCTTGTGGGCGTGGATCGGCGTCGGCGAGGTGCCGTCCATGCTGGCGGTGGTGGGCGGCGTCATCGTCGTCGGCGCCGTCGCCGGCAATTCCATCCTCGGCCTCGTGCGGCTCAACCGCCGCCGCACCGCCGCCGCCGCTGCCGGAGCTTCCGACCGATGATCGACCTCGCCGCCCTGCGCGCCGACACCCCCGGCTGTGCCGAGGTGCTGCACCTCAACAACGCCGGCGCCAGCCTACCGACGCGGCAGGTGGTGGCGGCGGTGACCGGCCACCTGACGCGCGAGATGCTGACCGGCGGCTACGAGGCCGCCCGCGAGGCCGAGCCGGCGGTGCGCGACACCTACGCCGCGCTGGCCGCCCTGATCGGTGCCGCGCCCGACGAGATCGCCGTGGTGGAGAACGCCACGCGCGCCTGGGATCTCGCCTTCTACGGCATCCCCCTGCGGGCGGGCGACCGCGTGCTGACCAGCCGCGCCGAGTACGGCGCCAACTTCGTCGCCTACCTCCAGCGCCAGCGGCGCGACGGCGTTGCGATCGTGGTGCTGCCCGACGACCCCGCCACCGGCACCGTCGACCTGACGGCGCTGGAAGCCGAATTGCGGCGCGGGGCGGCCCTGGTGAGCCTGCCGCACGTGCCGACGGGCTCGGGCGTCGTCGCGCCGGCGGCGGCGGTGGGGCGGCTCGCCAAGGCGCACGGGGCGCTCTATCTGCTCGACGCCTGCCAGTCGGCGGGGCAGCTCGACCTCGACGTCGATGCCCTGCAGTGCGATTTCCTGTCGGCCACCGGGCGCAAGTACCTGCGGGCGCCGCGCGGCACCGGGTTCCTCTATTGCCGGGCGAGCGTGCTGCCGCAGATCGAGCCGCCCATCCTCGACCACCACGCCGCCACCTGGACCGGGCCGGACAGCTTCGAGATGGCGCCCACCGCCCAGCGCTTCGAGGTGTGGGAGGGCAACGTCGCCGCCAAGATCGGCCTCGGCGTCGCCGTGCGCTATGCCCTGGCGGTCGGCGTGCCGGCCATGGAGGCGCGCATCCGCGGGCTCGCCGCCGACCTGCGCGGGCGGCTCACCGACGTGCCGGGCGTGCGGGTGCGCGACGAGGGCAGCGATCTCTGCGGCCTCGTCACCTTCACCGCCGAGGGGCACGAGCCGGCCGCCGTGCAGGCCGCCCTGCGGGCGCGGCGCATCAACGTGTCGGTCAGCGGGGCGGCGTCGAGCCTGCTCGACTTCCAGGCGCGCGGCCTGACCAGCGTGCTGCGTGCCAGCGTCCACGCCTACAACAGCGAGGACGAGATCGCCCGCTTCACCGACACCCTCGCGGAGGTGCTGCGCGGCTGAGGGCAGGCGTGGTAGTGTCGCCCGAAACCCATCGGGAGCCTGCGCCATGCGCCGCCTCTGCCTCGCCACCGCCGTTGCGCTCGCCGCCTCCGGCCTGCTCGCCGCCTGTTCGGTGGGGCAGCCGGGCGGGCCGGTGACGCTCACCCGCAGCGCCGTGCGCGACGGCCAAACCGTCAGCGCCTGGCAGTACAGCGCCGCCCGCGGCCCGGTGCTGCTGGAGGTATGGGGCAGTCCGACCGGCCAGCCGCCGGCCGCCTTCGCCCGCACGCTTGCAGACGTCATGCCGTCGCCGCCGTTCCACCAGCGGGCGCGCTGGACGCTGGACCCGGCGCAGGCGGGCGATCCCGACAACCGCATCGTGCTCATGTTCGGCTCGCCGGTGGCGGCGCGCGGGGCGGTGCCCTGCGACGATCCGCGCGCGGTGCCGGTGGCCCAAGGCATGCCGGACGGTACCGCCATCCAGATGACCTTCTGCTCGGGGGACTCCGCCATGGGCGAGACCCGCATCACCGGCCCCGCCGTGGACGGCCCCGCCGACCCGCTGCTGCACGAGATGCTGCGCCGGGGCCTCGGCAAGGTGGTGCCGCCGCGCGCCACCGAATTCGACGACGGCAAGCGGCTCATGGACCGCCGCTGCCTGTTCCCCTTCTGCTGATCGTGTGACATGACCGACGAGACCCCGAAGAAGCCCCTGCCGCCGACGCTCCAGGCCGCCGTCGCCGCCGTGAAGAAGGCGAACGCACCGGCGCCCAAGCCCGATACCGCCCGCGGCCCCGGCGAGCAGAACTGCGACAAGTGCGGCGCCGTGTTCCGCTGGGTGCGCTCCGACGCCGGCGGTGGCCGCACCGCCCTGGTGGCGCGGCTGGTGCAGGGCTCGCCCAAGTGCGACTGCGGCTACGGCAAGGCGACCGTCGCCGGCCGCCGGGCACCGCGGCCATGAGACGCGCCGGCCTTCTTCTCGCGACCGCCGGGCTGCTCGGCCTGGCGGCGCTGCCGGCGGCGGCACAGGGCGACATGACGCGCGGCCAGGTGCGCAGCATGCTGGTCACCGCCCTGCAGCTCGACCTGCTGGCGCGCGAGTGCGACTTCTACATGAGCCCCGCCCAGCGGGTGGAGATCGCCCGCATCCGCAAGGCGACGGCCGACGCGCTGGAGCTGACCGACGCCCAGGTGGGCGCGCTGCGCAACGAACTCGACGGCATGATCCAGAAGGACCGCACACGCGTCTGCCTGGAGGACGAGCGCGTCTACCGCCAGACCCTGGACGCCCTGACGCAGGGCAAGTAGCGCCGGCGCCTCAGGCGCCGCGGGCGGCGCGCAAGGCGGCGAGGGTGGCGTCGTCCACCAGCCCGTCGGCGGGCAGCCCGTGGTCTTCCTGGAAGCGGCGGACGGCGGCCCGGGTCTTGCGGCCGGCCAGCCCGTCGATGCCGCCCGGGTCGATGCCGAGCGCCTGCAAACGCTGCTGCACATAGAGGATGGTCGGGCCGTCGTCGCCGTCGGGCACCGCCGCCGCCGGCCGCCAGCGCGCCACCACCGCCGCGGCGGCGGCACGCGCCTGCGGCGCGGCGCGCTCGCGGTAGGTGGCGAGGATGGGGCCGGCCTCGGCGTGGCCGCGGTCGCGCGCCAGCGTCAGCCACGTCAGCGCCGCCGCCGGATCGGGCGGCACGCCGGCGCCGCTGATGTGGGCGACGCCCAAGCGGAACTGCGCCTCCGGCTCGCCCTGGCGCGCCGCCTCGCCGTACCAGCGGGCGGCCCAGGCGAGATCGCGTGGCACCCCCTGGCCCTCGGCATAGGCGCGGCCGAGCGCCGTCTGCGCCGCGGCGAGGCCACGGCCGGCGGCGCGCTCCAGCAGGGCCAGCGCCTTGCCCGGGTCGCGGCGCACGCCGATGCCGTCGAGGGTGGCGAGGGCGAGGTGATGGAGCCCCTGCGGGTGGTTCTGCGCCGCCGCCATCTCGAACCACGCCGCGGCCGAACGCGGGTCCGCCGCCACCCCGCGGCCCGACAGGCGGGCGAGGCCTGCTTCCACCTGCGCCTCGGCGTGGCCGGCCCGCGCCGCGTCCTCGAACAGGCGCAAGGCCGCCAGTTCGTCGCGGGCGACGCCGGAGCCGGCCTGCAGCGCCCGGCCGAGCAGCACCTGCGCCTGCGGGTCGCCCTGCTGCGCCAGCGGCCGCAGGGCGGCGACGGCGGCGGCGGGATCGACGTCCTGCAGGCGCTCAGCCCGCGCCAGCGGCGTCTCCGGCGCGGCCGGAGGGGCGGCGGCGTCGGCCGTGGGCGGTTCGGCGGCGGGGGGTGTGGTGCAGGCGGCCAGGGCGCCGACGGCGAGCAGCAGGGCGGCGGAAGCGGCGTGGCGGCGCCGGACGGCGGTCATGGCGGCGGGAACTCCCGGTTCAGGTCGGACGACCGGGAGCATCGGCGGCAGTTGCGGCGGAACTGTGGTGCCTCACTCCGCCGCGTGGTGGGAGCCGGCGGTCCGCAGGGTCAGGTCGTGGACGATGTCGGCCGCGACCGACCAGGCGGCGGCGCTGCCCCGGGTGCTCGACAGGCAGGTCCGCAGGGCATGGGCCAGGGCGGCGAGGCGCAAGGAGTCCGACGGCTCCAGCCGGGCGGTGCGGTTGGGCGCGAAGAACAGCCCCGCCAGCGCGGTGGCGGCGGCGTCCTCGTCGGGGGCGTCGACGGCGACCACCAGGGCCTCGCGCAGCAGGCCGTCGACGGCCCGGGCCCGCCAGGCGGGGGCCTGGGCGACGGCGGAGGAAAAGGCGAGAACTGCGGCCATGGTCGGGTCTCCTGACGGCGGGCTGTGCCGCCTGCCCAAGGCAATCGGGGTGCCAGCGCGGCAAACCCTTGATTCGCCTGAAGACGGTCGACGGGGCTCGCGCTGGGCGTGCTGCAGAATGCGAAACCGCCGATGCTGTCGCACCGGCGGTTGGCGAATCACGACGACCGGAAGGTGCGCCGCCTACTCGCCGACAACGCGCAGGAACGGCCGCTCTGGCTGCGGTTCGTCGAGAGCGGCGACGGCCTCGGCGAAGTCCTCGCGCGAGGTGACGTAGTCGCTCACCGCTTCCTGCAGGCAGCTTTCGACGGATCGACCGTCGTCGCGGGCCAGGGCAGCCAGCCGCTCGGCCAGATCGGCCGTCAAGGTCACTGAAATGGTCGTGTCGCTCACCACTGCCGCTCCCTCAGTCGGTGAAGTTTCTGCAACCCTTCCCTCGAAGGACCGCCGGTCTGCCCCCTGCCGGCTTGCGTCCGAGTGGCGAACTCTACATTCTCTGCCCCCGTTCGAAAACCCCCAGGTACTCCCTATGGCGAGGCCGCGGTCATGCAAAAGGCGCAGATGCCCAAGAATGCCAACGAGTCGCAGCGCGCTACCGGGACTTTCGCGGCGGTCGGCGAGGGTGGCGGCGACTCGGGCGGACTGCGGGTGTCAAGGGAGGATCGGCTGGTCACCAGCGGCGGTGGCCGCCGCGACTCGGCGCGTCCCGTCCGCCGGCCGGCCAAGGGGCGCGACGGCGGCGGGGCCCGCGACGGGGGTGGAGACCCACCGCCGCGCAAGGGTACTGCACCGAAGAAACCACGCCGCGGCGGCGGCGGCACCGGTGGCGGCAAGGCCAAGGCCGCCGGCGGCAAGCGCCGCCGGTCGTGGGGCTGGCGCCTGGTGCGCTGGGGCCTGACGCTCGCCGTGTGGGGCGTGGTGGCGGGGTTGGCCGTGCTCGGCTGGTTCGCCTACGACCTGCCGCGGGTCGACGACGTGGAGGTCATCACCCGCCGCCCCGGCGTCACCGTCACCGCCGCCGACGGCACCCAGCTCGCCAGCTTCGGCGACGTCTACGGCGCGGTGGTGACCGTGCACGACGTGCCGCCCTACCTGCCGCAGGCCATCCTGGCGACCGAGGATCGGCGGTTCTACAGTCACTTCGGCCTCGACGTCTTCGGCCTCGCCCGTGCCATGGTGGTGAACCTGCGGGCCGGGCGGGTGGTGCAGGGCGGCTCCACCATCACGCAGCAGGTGGCGAAGAACCTGTTCCTCACCCACGACCGCACCCTGAAGCGCAAGGTGCAGGAGGTGCTGCTGGCCCTGTGGCTGGAGCAGCGCTTCACCAAGGACCAGATCCTGACCATCTACCTCAACCGCGTGTACCTGGGGGCCGGCGTCTACGGCATGGAGGCGGCGGCGCAACGCTACTTCGGCGTCTCCGCCCGCGGCGTCGGCCTGTGGCAGGCGGCGGTGCTGGGCGGGTTGATGAAGGCGCCGAGCCGCTTCAACCCCATCGCCAACCCCGACCTCGCTGCCGGCCGCGCCCGCGAGGTGCTGCAGAACATGGTCGAGGCCGGCTGGCTGGAACCCGCCCAGGCGCAGGCGGCGGCACAGGGGCTGACGGTGGAGGGTCTGCGCCGCTCCACCCCCGGCCGCCACTTCGCCGACTGGGTGATGGACAACCTCGACGGCTATGTCGGCCAGGTGGACCAGGACCTGACGGTGATGACCACCCTCGACCCGCGCGTGCAGGCCGCCGCCGAAGCCGCCGTCGCCGAGGCGCTGGCGACCGAGGGGCCGGCGCTCAAGGTGACCCAGGCCGCCGCCGTGGTGCTGGCGCCCGACGGCGCCGTGCGCGCCATGGTGGGCGGCCGCGACTACGGGTCGAGCCAGTTCAACCGCGCCGTCCAGGCCCTGCGCCAGCCGGGCAGCGCCTTCAAGCCCTTCGTCTTCGCCGCGGCGCTGGAAGCCGGCTACGGCCCCGACAGCCTGCTCGACGACGCGCCGATCACCGTCGGGAAATGGAGCCCGGAGAACTTCACCGGCCGCTATCTCGGCCCCATCACCCTGACCAAGGCGCTGGCCGAGTCCGTCAACACGGTGGCGGTGCGGGCGGCGCAGGAGGCGGGGGTGGACCGGGTGCGCCGCGCCGCCATGCGCTTCGGCATCACCACGCCCGTCGGCAAGGACCTGTCCATCGCCCTCGGCACCTCGGAAACCACGCTGCTCGACCTGACCGGCGCCTATGTGCCCTTCGCCAACGGCGGCTGGGGCGTGGTGCCCTACGGCATCGCCGAGATCCGCACCCGCGACGGCCAGGTGATCTACAAGCGGGCCGGCGGCGGCCCGGGGCGGGTGGCCGATCCGGCGGTGGTGATGGACATGAACCGCATGTTGCGCGCCGTCGTCACCTCCGGCACCGGCCGCGCCGCCGCCCTGCCGGGGCGCGAGGTGGCGGGCAAGAGCGGCACCAGCCAGGCCAACCGCGACGCCTGGTTCGTCGGCTACACCGCCAACGCCGTCGCCGGCGTGTGGATGGGCAACGACAACGGCGCCCCCACCGCCAACGTCACCGGCGGCGGCCTGCCGGCCAAGACGTGGAAGCGCATCATGGAAGCCGCCGAGGCCGGCTACCCGGCCCGGCCGCTGCCGTAGGGCTGCGGTCGTCAGACGGCGTCGAGGTCGCGCTCGCCGGTGCGGATGCGCACGGTGCGGGCGATGTCGAAGACGAACATCTTGCCGTCGCCGATCTTGCCCGTGTGGGCCGCCTCGCGGATGGCCCCCAGCACCTGCTCGACGATGTCGTCCTCCACCGCCACCTCGATCTTCACCTTGGGCAGGAAGCTGACCTCGTATTCGGCGCCGCGGTAGACCTCGGTCTGCCCCTTCTGGCGGCCGAAACCGCGCACTTCGGTCACCGTCAGGCCCTGCAGGCCGAGGTCGAGCAGAGCCTCGCGCACGTCGTCGAGCCGGAACGGCTTGATGATGGCCGTGACCATCTTCATGGTGGTGTCCTTCTTTCGTGGTCTCCCGCAGCCTCCTCCATATCAAGCGGCGTGCCACGCCGGGGGTGGCCGCAAGGGCTTGAGTCGCCGCGCCGCCGTCCATCGCCGCACGCGCTGCCGTGCCTCGCTTTTGTGCATGAAGATCATTCTGCGCAAATTTCGGGCAGAAGCCCCCGATGTGCATGGCAGGACTGGACAAACCGGGTGGTCGGGGCTCAAATCGCCGCCGTATCAGGGGCAGACGCAGCGGCGCGATCAGGCAGGAGCGGATCATGGAGCTTCGGACGGACGTCCTCATCATCGGCGGCGGGCTGGTGGGCGGCAGCATGGCCTGCGCGCTGGCGCACCACGGCGTGCCCTGCATCGTCGTCGACCGCGACGAGCAGACGGCGCTGGTGGAGGAAGGATACGACGGCCGCTGCTCCGCCGTGGCGTTGGCCTGCCAGAAGGTGCTCGACACCATCGGCGTGTGGCGCCACATGGCCGACGACGTCGGCACCATCGAACAGATCCGCGTCGCCGACGGCGACAGCCTGCTGTTCCTGCACTACCACTACCAGCTGCTGGAAGAGGGGCAGCCGCTCGGCTTCATGGCGGAAAACCGCGTCATGCGCCGCGCCATCTTCCGCCGCCTGGAGGAACTGCCGGCCGCAACCTGGCTCGCGCCGCATTCCGTGGAAACCCTCGACCGCGGCCCCGACGGGGTGACGGCGGAGCTGGAAGACGGCCGCATCATCCGCGCCAAGCTGGTGATCGCCGCCGACGGCCGCCGCTCGCCCACCCGCGAAGCCGCCGGCATTCCCATCCACGGCTGGGACTACCACCAGAACGGCATCGTCTTCACGGTGTGGCACGAGCGCCATCACCAGAACATCGCCCACGAGCACTTCCTGCCCGCCGGCCCCTTCGCCATCCTGCCGCTGAAGGACGGCCACCACTCCTCGCTGGTATGGACCGAGCGCCGCGCTCTGGTCGACGAGTTGATGGCGCTCGACGACGCCACCTTCCAGGCCGAGCTGATGAAGCGCTTCGGCGATTTCCTCGGCGAGGTGAAGGTGGTGAGCCGCAAGTTCAGCTATCCGCTGACCCTGCAGTTCGCCCGCCGCTACACCGACCGCCGCCTCGCCCTTATCGGCGACGCCGCCCACGGGATGCACCCCGTCGCCGGCCAGGGCATGAACTTCGGCCTGCGCGACGTGGCGGTGCTGGCGGAGAAGATCGTGGAGGCCCACCGCCTCGGCCTCGACGTCGGCACCACGACGGTGCTCGACGACTACCAGCGCCTGCGGCGGTTCGACAACCTGCTCATGCTGGGCCTGACCGACGCCATCGTGCGCCTGTTCTCCAACGACATCGCCCCGCTGCGCCTGGCGCGCGACATCGGCATGGCCGTGGTGAACAAGATCGACCCCGCGAAGAAGTTCTTCATGCGCCACGCCATGGGGCAGGTGGGCATCCTGCCCAAGCTCATGAAGGGTGAGGCCCTTTAAGGGGTGATGCGAGGGAGGGCCTCCCCTCCCTCGCATCACTACCGCGTGCCAAAGAAAAAGGGCGCGGAGGCTGTCGCCTGCCGCGCCCTGATCCTGTCAGCGTCAGCCGATCACATGTGGATCGTGCGCTTGTCGACGGCCAGCGCCGCTTCCTTCACCGCCTCGCCGAGGGCGGGGTGGCTGTGGCAGGTGCGGGCGATGTCTTCAGACGAGGCGCCGAATTCCATGGCGACCACCACTTCCTGCAGCAGGTCGCCGCCTTCCGGGCCGACGATGTGGCAGCCGAGCACGCGGTCGGTCTTGGCGTCGGCGAGGATCTTCACGAAGCCGTCGGTCTCGCCGTTGCAGCGGGCGCGGCCGTTGGCGGTGAAGGGGAACTTGCCGACGCGGTACTCGACGCCCGCGTCCTTCAGCTGCTCCTCGGTCTTGCCGACGGAGGCCACTTCCGGCCAGGTGTAGACCACCGAGGGGATGACGCCGTAGTTGACGTGGCCCGACTGGCCGGCCAGCAGCTCGGCGACCGCCACACCCTCTTCCTCGGCCTTGTGGGCCAGCATGGCGCCGCCGATGACGTCGCCGATGGCGAAGATACCCTGGACGTTGGTCTGGAAGTGCTCGTCCACCGGAATGAAGCCGCGGTCGGTCATGGTCACGCCGACCTCCTTCAGGCCGAGCGCGTCGGTGTAGGGGCGGCGGCCGATGGCGACCAGCACCACCTCGGCGTCGACGGTCTTGCTGTCGCCGCCCTTGACCGATTCCACCTTCAGGGAAACCGACTTCTTGCTCTTGTCGGCGCCGGTGACCTTGTGGCCGAGCATGAACTTCATGCCCTGCTTTTCCAGGATGCGCTGCATCTGCTTGCGCACCTCGCCGTCCATGGGCGGCAGGATGAAGTCGAGGTATTCGATGACCGTCACCTCGGCGCCCAGGCGGCGGTAGACCGAGCCCAGCTCCAGGCCGATGACGCCGGCGCCGATGACGACCATGCTCTTCGGCACGGACTTGAGCTCGAGCGCGCCGGTGGACGACACGATCTGCTTCTCGTCGATCTCCACGCCCGGCAGCGGCGCGACGTCGGAGCCGGTGGCGATGACGATGTTCTTCGCCTTCACCGTCTTCTCGCCGTCCTTGCCGACGATCTTGACGGTGTCGGCGGCGATCAGGGTGCCGTGGCCGACCAGGTGGTCGATCTTGTTCTTCTTGAACAGGAAGGCGATGCCGCCGGTGTTGTCGGCGACCACCTTGTCCTTGCGCTTCATCATGGTGCCGAGGTCGAACTCGGGCTTCACCTTGATGCCGTGCTCGCCGAACTCGTGCGCCGCCATCTCGTAGAGGTGCGACGACTGCAGCAGCGCCTTCGACGGGATGCAGCCGACGTTGAGGCAGGTGCCGCCGAGGGCGTCGCGCTTCTCCACCACGCCCACGGTCATGCCGAGCTGGGCCGCGCGGATGGCGCAGACGTAGCCGCCGGGGCCGGCGCCGATGACGAGCAGGTCGTAGGTCTTGTCAGCCATGTCTGTCTGTCCGTTTCCTGGTTCTTTCGCCCGTCATGCACTGCGCATGGAGAACAGCGGGGGCGGGACAACGTGGTGCCGGGGCAGGGGCACGAAGGCCGGAGCCCGGGGGCTCCGGCCTCGCCGGTCGATCAGACGTCGAACAGCAGGCGCGCCGGATCCTCGATGCACTCCTTCACGCGCACGAGGAAGGTCACGGCTTCCTTGCCGTCGATGATGCGGTGGTCGTAGGACAGCGCCAGGTACATCATCGGGCGGGCCTGGATGGAGCCGTCCGGCATCACCATCGGGCGCATCTGGGTCTTGTGCATGCCCAGGATGCCCGACTGCGGGGTGTTGAGGATCGGCGTCGAGAGGAGCGAGCCGTAGACACCACCGTTGGAGATGGTGAAGGTGCCGCCCGACATCTCTTCCATGGTCAGCTTGCCGTCGCGGGCGCGCTTGCCGAACTCGCCGATCTTCTTCTCGATCTCGGCGAAGTTCATGGTGTCGCAGTCGCGCACCACCGGCACCACCAGACCCTGCGGCGTGCCGACGGCGACGCCGATGTCGTAGTGGTTCTTGTAGATGATGCTGTCGCCGGCGATCTCGCCGTTGACCGCCGGGATCTCCTGCAGGGCCTGCACGCAGGCCTTGGCGAAGAAGGACATGAAGCCGAGCTTCACGCCGTGCTTCTTCTCGAAGACGTCCTTGTACTGGTTGCGCAGGGCCATGATGTTGGTCATGTCCACCTCGTTGAAGGTGGTCAGCATGGCGGCGGTGTTCTGCGCTTCCTTCAGGCGCTCGGCGATGCGGCGGCGCAGGCGGGTCATCTTGACCTTTTCCTCGCGCTCGCCGGCCTCGCGGCCCTCGCCCCACACCACGCCGGCCGGCGCAGCGGCGGCAGCGGCCGGAGCGGCCTTCTTGCCGCCGGCCATGTAGGCCTGCACGTCTTCCTTGGTCAGACGGCCGTCCTTGCCGGTCGCCGGGATGGCGGCGGCGTCCAGGTTGTTCTCTTCCACCAGCTTGCGCACGGCCGGCGCCAGCGGGTAGTCGAGGTTGGCCTTGCCGCCGGCGGGGGCCTGGCTGGCCTGCGGCGCGGCGGCCTTGGCGGGCTCGGGCTGCGGCTTCGGCTCGGGCTTCTTCTCCTCGGCCTTCGGGGCGTCCTTCTTGGCCGGCGCGGCGGCGACCGCACCCTCGGCGATCACGCCGAGCAGCGCACCGACGCTGACTTCGGCGCCTTCGTCGGCGGCGATCTCCTGGATGGTGCCGGAGGCGGGCGCCGGCACTTCCACGGTGACCTTGTCGGTTTCCAGCTCGACCAGCGGCTCGTCGGCGTTGACCGCCTCGCCGACCTTCTTGAACCACTTCGCGACCGTCGCCTCGGAGACGGACTCGCCCAGGGCGGGCACTTTGATTTCGGTGGCCATGGGTTTCCTCGAATGAAATCTCGTCGTTGAAGTGGCGGCCTTACTGGCCGATCTTGCTCAGCTGCGTGATGCGCTGGAAGGGCACCGGCACCTTGCCCAGGTCACCCGCCATGGCCGTCTCGACCAGCCAGGTCTGCTCGGCGACGTGGTTCTTGAACAGGCCGGTGGCCGGCGAGGCCGACGCCTTGCGACCCACGTAGGTGGCGCGCTTGGCGGCGTGGCCGTCGATCTCTTCCAGGGCGAACTCCAGCCGGCGGTCGACGAACTGCCAGTAGCCCATGTTGGCGGGCTCTTCCTGGCACCACACGACCTCGGCGTTCTTGTAGCGCGACAGCTGGGCGACCAGCGTTTCCTTCGGCCACGGATAGAGCTGCTCGACGCGGATGATGGCGACGTCGTCGACCTTGTTGTCGAGGCGGTACTGCAGCAGGTCGTAGTAGACCTTGCCCGAGCACAGCACGACGCGCTTGATCTTGTCGTCGGCGACCAGGCTCTCGTCGAATTCCGGCATCACGCGGCGGAAGCGCGAACCGGGGCCGAAGTCCTCCAGCTTGGACACCGCCAGCTTGTGGCGCAGCAGCGACTTCGGCGTGAAGACGATGAGCGGCTTGCGGAAGTTGCGGCGGATCTGGCGGCGCAGGGCGTGGAAGTAGTTGGCCGGCGTGGTGATGTTGCACACCTGCATGTTGTCTTCCGCGCACATCTGCAGGAAGCGCTCCGGGCGGGCCGAGGAGTGCTCGGGGCCCTGGCCTTCGTAGCCGTGCGGCAGCAGCACCACCAGGCCGGACATGCGCAGCCACTTGGACTCGCCCGAGCTGATGAACTGGTCGAAGATCACCTGCGCGCCGTTGGCGAAGTCGCCGAACTGGCCTTCCCACAGGGTCAGGCCGTTGGGCTCCTGCAGCGAGTAGCCGTAGTCGAAGCCGAGCACGGAGACCTCGGACAGCGGGCTGTCGATGACCTCGTACTTGGCCTGCCCCTCACGGATGTGGTTGAGCGGCACGTAGGTTTCTTCGCTGCTCTGGTCGACCAGCACCGAGTGACGCTGCGAGAAGGTGCCGCGGCCGGCGTCCTGGCCGGACAGGCGAATGGGCGCGCCTTCCACCATCAGGGTGCCGAAGGCGAGCGCTTCGCCGGTGGCCCAGTCGATGCCTTCGCCGGACTCGAACATCTCCGCCTTCTGCTTCATCTGACGCAGGATCTTGCGGTTGACGTCGAAGCCCTCGGGCGGGGTGGACAGTGCCTTGCCGACTTCCTTCAGGACGTCCATTTCGACGTCCGTCGCTTCGGTACGGTACTCTTCCTCGCCGGTGGCCTGCATCAGGCCCTTCCACTTGCCTTCCAGCCAGTCGGCCTTGTTGGGCTTGTAGGCGTTGGCGGCCTGGAAGTCCTGCTCGAGGCGGGCGTTGAAGTCGTCGGCCATGGCCGCGGCTTCGTCGGCGCTCACCACGTTCTCGCTCACCAGCTTGTCGGCGTAGACGTCGCGCGTGGTCTTGCGCCCGCCGATGTTCTTGTACATCAGCGGCTGGGTGAATGCCGGCTCGTCCGATTCGTTGTGGCCGTGGCGGCGGTAGCAGATCATGTCCACCACCACGTCGGCGGCGAACTCCTGGCGGTATTCCATGGCGACGCGGGCGGCGAACACCACCGCTTCCGGATCGTCGCCGTTCACGTGCAGGATCGGGGCCTGCACCATCTTGGCGATGTCGGAGCTGTAGGTGCCCGAGCGGCTGTACTGCGGCGCCGTGGTGAAGCCGATCTGGTTGTTGATGATGAAGTGGATGGTGCCGCCGGTGCGGTAGCCCTTGAGCTGCGACAGGCCGAAGCACTCGGCCACGATGCCCTGGCCGGCGAAGGCGGCGTCACCGTGCAGCAGCACCGCGAGCACCTTCTTGCGGTCGGCGTCGGCCAGCTGCTGCTGCTTGGCACGGACCTTGCCGAGCACCACGGGGTCGACCACTTCCAGGTGCGACGGGTTCGCCTGCAGCGACAGGTGGACCTTCTTGCCGTCGAACTCGCGGTCGGCGGAGGTGCCCAGGTGGTACTTCACGTCGCCCGAGCCCTGCACGTCCTCGGGGTTCGCAGGATTGCCCTGGAACTCGGAGAACAGCGCCTGGTAGGGCTTCTGCAGGATGGAGGTCAGCACGTTCAGGCGGCCGCGGTGGGCCATGCCGAACACCACTTCCTCGACGCCCAGCTGGCTGCCGCGCTTCAGCACCTGCTCGATGGCGGGGATGATGCTCTCGCCGCCTTCCAGGCCGAAGCGCTTGGTGCCGGTGTACTTGACCTGCAGGAACTTCTCGAAGCCCTCGGCGGCCGTCAGGCGCTCGAGGATGGTCTTGCGGCCGAGGTCGGAGAAGTCGGCATGGCTGCGCGAGCTTTCCATGCGTCGCTGGATCCAGGCCTTCTGGTCGGGGTCCTGGATGTGCATGAACTCGACGCCGACGGGGCCGCAGTAGGTCTGCTGCACGACGTCGAGGATGACGCGCAGCTTGGCGGTCTCCAGGCCGAGCACGTTGTCGATGAAGATCTCGCGGTCGAGATCCTTCTCGGTGAAGCCGTAGGTCTTGTAGTCCAGCTCGGGGTGCGGCGCCGGCTGGATGAGGCCGAGCGGGTCCAGGTTGGCCATCAGGTGGCCGCGGACACGATAGGCGCGGATGAGCATGAGGGCGCGGATCGAATCGAGGGTGCGCGCGCGCACCTCCTCGGTCGACACACCGCCGGTGCCCTTGCCGGCTTCTTTCTTCTTCTTGGCGGCGGCCGCTGCGGCCTCCTCCGGGTCGACGGCGCCGATGACCTTGGCGCGGCCTTCCGGCGCCCAGCTGCCGCCGTGCCGATCACCGCGGATCAGCTCCGGATCGTCGTGCAGCTCGGCGAAGAACGCCTGCCAGCTCTGATCGACGGACGAGGGATCGTCGAGCCAACGCTCGTAGAGCTCGGCGATGAAGATGGCGTTCGCGCCAGTCAGGAAAGAAGCTTCCAAAGCTCCGGCTCTCTTGGCTTGGAGCGCCGGCGCGGCCCTGTCCACCCGGTGGTGGGGGCCGCGCCGGGTCTCCGTGGTTTCCTACCTAGTGTGGCTGCGCGCGCGGGAGGACCCCGCGCGCGTGACCGTCAGTCGGCGGATGGGGCCTGTTGTCAGCCCTTCATCGCCTTCAGCATGGTCGAGCCGAGGGCCGCCGGGCTGTCCGCGACGAGGATGCCGGCCGACTTCATGGCCTCCATCTTGTCGCCCGCGGTGCCCTTGCCGCCGGAGATGATCGCACCGGCATGGCCCATGCGCTTGCCCGGCGGGGCGGTGACGCCGGCGATGAAGCCGACCATCGGCTTCTTCACCGACGACTGCTTCACGAACTCGGCGGCTTCCTCTTCGGCCGAACCACCGATCTCACCGATCATGATGATGCCCTCGGTCTCGGGATCCTTGAGGAACATCTCCAGGCAGTCGATGAAGTTGGTGCCGTTGACCGGGTCACCGCCGATGCCGATGCAGGTGGACTGGCCCAGGCCCGCCGCGGTGGTCTGCGCGACCGCCTCGTAGGTCAGGGTGCCCGAGCGGGACACGACGCCGATCTTGCCGCGCTGGTGGATGTGGCCCGGCATGATGCCGATCTTGCACTCGCCCGGCGTGATGACGCCCGGGCAGTTCGGACCGACGAGGCGGGTCTTGGAGTTCACCAGGGCGCGCTTCACCTTCACCATGTCGAGCACCGGAATGCCCTCGGTGATGCAGACGGCCAGCTCGATCTCGGCGTCGATCGCCTCGAGGATGGCGTCGGCGGCGAACGGCGGCGGCACGTAGATGACGGTCGCGTTGGCGCCGGTGGCTTCCTTGGCCTCGCCGACGGTGTCGAACACCGGCAGGTCGAGGTGCTTGGTGCCGCCCTTACCGGGGGTCACGCCGCCGACCATCTTGGTGCCGTAGGCGATCGCCTGTTCGGAGTGGAAGGTGCCCTGCGAGCCGGTGAAGCCCTGGCAGATGACCTTCGTGTCCTTGTTGATCAGAACAGCCATGATTACGCGGCCTCCTTCACGGCCTTGACGACCTTTTCAGCGGCATCCGCCAGGTTGTCGGCGGCGATGATGGGCAGGCCCGACTCGGCCATGATCTTCTTGCCGAGTTCGACGTTGGTGCCTTCCAGGCGCACCACCAGCGGCACGTTCAGGCTGACTTCGCGGGCCGCGGCGACGACGCCCTCGGCGATCACGTCGCAGCGCATGATGCCGCCGAAGATGTTGACCAGGATGCCCTCGACGTTCGGATCGGACAGGATGATCTTGAAGGCCGCGGTGACGCGCTCCTTCGTGGCACCGCCGCCGACGTCCAGGAAGTTGGCGGGCGAACCGCCGTACAGCTTGATGATGTCCATGGTCGCCATGGCGAGGCCGGCGCCGTTCACCATGCAGCCGATGGAACCGTCGAGCTTGATGTAGTTCAGGCTGTGCTTGGACGCTTCGATTTCCGACGGATCCTCTTCGGACTCGTCGCGCATCTCTTCGATGTCCTTGTGCCGGTAGAGGGCGTTCGGATCGAAGTTCATCTTGCAGTCCAGCGGGATCACCGCGCCGTCGCCGGTGACGACGAGCGGGTTGATCTCCAGCATGGAGGCGTCGGTCTCGGTGAAGCAGGTGTAGAGCGCCGTCAGCAGCTTCGTGAAGGCACCGACCTGCTTGCCTTCGAGCTGCAGCTTGAAGGCGATGTTGCGGCAGTGGAAGCCCGAGATGCCCGAGGCCGGATCGATGGTCTGGACGACGATCTTTTCCGGGGTGTGGGCGGCCACTTCCTCGATGTCCATGCCGCCTTCGGTCGACGCCATGATCGAGATGCGCGAGGTGGCGCGGTCCACCAGCATGGCGAGGTACAGCTCGCGCTTGATGTCGCAGCCGGCCTCGATGTAGACGCGCTTCACTTCCTTGCCGACCGGGCCGGTCTGGTGGGTGACGAGCGTCTTGCCGATCATCTGCTTGGCGTTCTCGGCCACTTCGGCCGGCGACTTGACGACGCGCACGCCGCCCTTGTCGCCCGCTTCGGCTTCCTTGAACTTGCCCTTGCCGCGGCCGCCGGCGTGGATCTGGCTCTTCACCACGTAGACCGGGCCGGGCAGCTGCTTGGCGACCGTCGCGGCCTCGTCGGCGGTGTAGGCGACGCCACCCTCGAGAATCGGCACGCCGTACTTCGCGAGGATCTGCTTCGCCTGATACTCATGAATGTTCATGTTCGGGCTTCCCCTTCCTGCGCTCAGGCCTGCGGCATGAGCTTCTTGGTCGCCTCGACGAGGCCCTTCACGGCGTTGACCGAGTGATCGAACATGGCCTTCTCGTCGTCGCTCAGGTCGATCTCCACGACCTTCTCGACGCCGCCGGCACCGATGATCACCGGCACGCCGACGTAGAAGCCGTCGAGGCCGTAGACGCCGTCGCACCACGCGGCGCAGGGCAGCAGGCGCTTCTTGTCCTTCAGGTAGCTCTCGGCCATCTGCACGGCGGCGGCCGCCGGGGCGTAGAAGGCGGAGCCGGTCTTCAGCAGGCCGACGATCTCGGCGCCGCCGTCACGGGTGCGCTGCACGATCTGGTCGAGCTTCTCCTGCGTCGTCCAGCCCTTCTTGACGAGGTCCGGCAGCGGAATGCCGGCGACGGTGGAGTAGCGCACCAGCGGCACCATGGTGTCGCCGTGGCCGCCCAGCACGAAGGCGGTGATGTCCTCGACGGACACCTTGAATTCCTCGTGGAGGAACCAGCGGAAGCGGGCCGAGTCCAGCACGCCGGCCATGCCGACGACCATGTTGTGCGGCAGGCCGGAGGCCTCGCGCAGGGCCCACACCATCGCGTCGAGCGGGTTGGTGATGCAGATCACGAAGGCGTTCGGGCAGTTTTCCTTGATGCCCTTGCCGACGGAGGCCATGACCTTGGCGTTGGTCTCGATCAGGTCGTCGCGGCTCATGCCCGGCTTGCGCGGCACGCCGGCGGTGACGATCACGACGTCGGCGCCCTTGATCGCGCTGTAGTCGTTGGCGCCGGTGTACTCGGCGTCCACGCCCTCGATCGGGGTCGACTCGGCGATGTCCAGGGCCTTGCCCTGCGGCGTCCCTTCGGCGATGTCGAACAGGACGACGTCGCCCAGTTCCTTCAGACCGATCAGATGCGCCAGAGTGCCGCCGATGTTGCCGGCGCCGACCAGAGCGATCTTGTTGCGTGCCATGGATGTCCCCTCGTGCTGAGAAGCGGTTGCGATGCAGGGTACCGCAACGACGTTGCGGCAACACCAACGGGGGGCCTTAACTACCGCGTTTCCGGGCAGAGGACAAGGGCATACCCACCCTGCGGCGGCATTTTGGCCGCTTGTTGTTTTCTGCGGGTTCCGGCCCTGTCCGCCGGGACCGCGGCGCGCCGCGGCATCCGCCCGGCGGAGGGTGCGGTTACGCTTCCATGAAATCCATGTGAGTAGCGGGAAAACACCCCCTTCGGGTAGGTCTGCCGGCGGGTCGCCGACCCTATACTGCCCGCCCGAGTCCCCGCCGGAGTCCCGTCCTTGAGCGTACCCGATCCCGCGTCGTCCGCCCCGTCGCCCGCCGGTTCCGCGACCGAGGTGTTCGGGGCCTTTCTGCGGCTCGGCCTCACCGCCTTCGGTGGTCCGGTCGCGCACCTCGGCTACTTTCGCGAGGAATTCGTGGCGCGCCGCCGCTGGCTGGACGAGGCAGCCTATGCCGATCTGGTCGCCCTGTGCCAGTTCCTTCCCGGGCCGGCGTCGAGCCAGGTGGGGCTCGCCCTCGGGCTCATGCGCGCCGGCCTGCCGGGGGCCTTGGCGGCGTGGCTGGCCTTCACCCTGCCGTCGGCGCTGCTCATGGCGCTGGCCGCCTTCGGCATCGGCTGGCTGTCGGGCGAGGGCGGGCCGACGGCGGAGGCGCTGTCGGGGCTGAAGGCGGCGGCCGTGGCCGTGGTCGCCGTGGCGCTGTGGGGCATGGCGAAGAGCCTGATTCCCGACGCCCCGCGCGCCACCATCGCCGTCGGGGCGGTCGCCGTGGTGGCGGCCTGGGACGCCGCCGCCGCGCAGGTGGCGGCCATCGCGCTCGGGGCGGTCGTCGGCCTGGCGGTGGTGAAGCCCGAGGCGCGCGCCGCGACGAGCCATCTGCCGCTGCCCTTCGGCCGGCGCACCGCGCTCGCGGCGCTGGCGGTCTTCCTGCTGCTGCTGGCCGGCCTGCCGCTGCTGACGGGCGTGCATCTGGTGGAGGTGTTCGGCAGCTTCTACACCGCCGGCGCTCTGGTGTTCGGCGGCGGCCACGTGGTGCTGCCGCTGCTGCAGGCCGAGGTGGTGGCACCCGGCTGGGTGTCGCCCGAGTCGTTCCTCGCCGGCTACGGCCTCGCCCAGGCGGTGCCGGGGCCGCTGTTCACCTTCGCCGCCTACCTCGGCGCCGTGTCGGACGGCTGGCCGGGGGCCGTGGTGGCACTGCTCGGCATCTTCCTGCCGGCGTGGCTGCTGGTGTTCGCCGCCCTGCCGTTCTGGAGCGCCCTGCGGGCCGACTCGCGGGCGCAGGCGGCGCTGGCCGGGGTCAACGCGGCGGTGGTCGGGCTGCTGGCGGCGGCCTTCTACCACCCGGTGTTCACCGCCGGCGTCAACGACCGCGGCGACTTCGTGCTGGTGCTGCTGTCGCTGCTGCTGCTGGTGGCCTGGAAGGTGCCGCCGTGGGCGGTGGTGGGCGCCATCGGGCTGCTCGGCTTGTGGATCTGAGGCGGCGCCATCGGCAAACCATCCCCGCCGCTCGGACGTAGACCCTGTCGCCCATGGATTTATTCCATTGCCGACAGGAGATCGCGATGAAGCATACCCTGACCCTCGCCGCCGCCGCTGCCGCCCTCGCCCTCACGGCCGGTGCCGCGCAGGCGCAGGACACCGGCGACGCCGCACGGGGCGAGGTGGTGGCCAAGAAGTGCATGGCCTGCCACACCTTCGAGGACGGCGGCGCCAACAAGGTCGGCCCCAACCTGCACGGCGTCATGCAGCGCGGCGTCGCCAAGCTCGACGGCTACAAGTTCTCCGACGGTCTGGTGGAAGCGTCGCAGAAGCAGGCCGAGTGGACCGAGGCCCAGCTCATGGACTACCTGGACGACCCGACGGGCTGGATGCGCGCCACCACCGGCGATGCCAAGGCGCGGTCCAAGATGACCTTCAAGCTGACCGACGAACAGCAGCGCCGCGACGTCATCGCCTACCTACAGAGCCTGGGCGGCTGACGCCGGAGCCTGGGCGGCGCGTGACGCCGCGCGGGCTTTCCCTTTGCCGCGGCGGGTGGCATGCTCGCGGCATGATCCGTCGCCCGCCGCCCGCCCGCCCATGACCGAGCCCGCCGACCGCTTGCGCCTGCGCCTGCGCTTCAAGCGCGGCGGCGCCCTCGTGCTCGGGCCGGGGCGCATGGACCTGCTGGAGCAGATCGACGCCCACGGCTCCATCTCCGCCGCCGCCCGTGCCATGGGCATGAGCTATCGCCGGGCCTGGCTGCTGGTGGACGAGACCAACGGCCATTTCGCGCGGCCGCTGGTCGAATCGGTGGCCGGCGGCCAGCGCGGCGGCGGCGCCCGGCTGACCGCGGAGGGGCGCACCGTGCTCGATCTCTACCGCACCATGCAGCGCAAGGCCGAGGCCGCCATGACGGTGGAAACCGAGGCGCTGCAGGCGCTTCTGAAGACCTCCTGAGCCGTTTGCACAATCCGTAGGCGAAGAATCCGCTTGCCCGCGCTGCAGGCAGCGTGTACCCAGGAAGAGCGCTATATCGGCGCGTATATGAAAGGCGCGCAGCCGCCTTGTCCGACGGAGGGTCATCGTATGAAGATCAGTGCGCGCAACACCATCCCCGGAACCATCACGGCCATCGCCAAGGGTCCGTCCACCGCCACGGTGAAGATCGACGTCGGCAACGGCCTGACCGTCACCTCCACCATCACCGCCGATGCCGCCGCCGACCTCGGTCTGAAGGAGGGCGACACGGTCACCGCCATCATCAAGGCGTCGGACGTCCTCATCGGCAAGTAGGCCCCGCGGGCCGGTCCCCCTGGACCGGCCTTTTTCGTGGCCATCGCTATGCATCGACGTATACAACGAAAAGAACGGCCCGCCGTGGCCGCAGGGGAGAGTCGGCGTCCGGTTCCAACGCGACCGACCTGACAGGAGAGAGTACCCATGGGAGACTTGCGCTTCGCCCGCCGCCTGCTCGCCGCGGCCGTCACCGCCGCCGGCCTGCTGGCCGCCGCCACCCTGCCCGCCGCCGCGGCCGAGAAGATCACCGTCTTCGCCGCCGCCTCCACCACCGACGCCCTGACCGAGGTCGGCGCCGCCTTCGCCAAGGAGACCGGCGTCGAGATGGTGCCGTCCTTCGCCTCCTCCTCGACGCTCGCCAAGCAGATCGAGGAAGGCGCCCCGGCGCAGGTCTTCGTCTCGGCCAACGCCAAGTGGATGGACTACCTGGCCGACAAGGGTCTGGTGGTCGCCGACAGCCGCGCCGACCTGCTCGGCAACGACCTCGTGCTCATCGCGCCGGCCGACAGCGCCGTCGCGACGGTGGCCATCGGCCCCGGCCTCGACCTCGCGCCGCTGCTGGACGGCGGCCGCCTGTCGGTGGGCGATCCCGACCACGTGCCGGTCGGCCAGTACGCCAAGGCGGCGCTGGAAAAGCTCGGCCTGTGGGCCGCCACGGAGCCGCAGCTCGCCCGCCAGAACGACGTCCGCTCGGCGCTGGCGCTGGTGGAACGGGGCGAGGCGCCGCTCGGCATCGTCTATTCCACCGACGCCGCCGCCTCCAACGGCGTGAAGACGGTGGGCGTCTTCCCCAAGGACAGTCACTCGCCCATCACCTATCCGGTCGCCCTGGTGACCGACAGCCCGGCCGGCCGGTCGTTCCTCGCCTTCCTGCAGAGCGACGCCGCCAAGGCCATCTTCGCCCGCCACGGCTTCACCGTGAACTGAGGCCGAGGCATGGAGGCGCTCGCCCTCACCGAACTGGAGCGGGAGGCCCTGTGGCTCAGCCTCAGGGTCTCCTTCTGGGCCGTCGCCGCCAGCCTGCCGGTCGGCATCGCCTGCGCCTGGCTGCTGGCGCGGCGCGACTTTCCCGGCAAGGTGCTGGTCGACGGGCTGATCCACATGCCGCTGGTGCTGCCGCCGGTGGTGACCGGCTACATCCTGCTGGTCACCCTCGGCCGGCGCGGTGTGGTGGGGCAGGCGCTGTGGGAGTGGTTCGGCGTCCAGATCGTCTTCACCTGGAAGGCCGCCGCCATCGCCGCTGCGGTCATGGCCTTCCCGCTCATGGTGCGGGCCATCCGCCTGTCCATGGAGGGGGTCGATCGCGGGCTGGAGGCGGCGGCGCGCACGCTCGGCGCCTCGCCGCTGCGGGTGTTCGTCACGGTCACCCTGCCGCTGGTGGCGCCCGGCGTGCTGGCGGGCGTGATCCTCGCCTTCGCGCGGTCGCTGTCGGAATTCGGGGCGACCATCACCTTCGCCTCCAACATCCCCGGCGAGACGCGCACCCTGCCGCTCGCCCTCTATACGGCGACGCAGGTGCCGGGCGGCGATGCCGCCGCCTTCCGCCTGTGCGTCATCTCCGCCGTCCTCGCCATGGCCGCCCTGGTGGCGTCGGAGGTGCTGGCGCGGCGCATGCAGAAACGGCTGAAGGGGTAGCGGGGCCATGCTCGACGTGTCGGTGCAGCGCCGCCAGGGCGCCTTCGCGGTGGATGCCGCCTTTTCCTCCCCCGCCGCCGGGGTGACGGCGCTGTTCGGCCGCTCGGGCTCGGGCAAGACCTCGGTCATCAACATGATCGCCGGCCTCGCCCGCCCCGACGCCGGGCGCATCGCCCTGAACGGGACGCCGCTGTTCGACTCCGCCCGCCGCATCGACCTGCCCATGGAGGCGCGGCGCGTCGGCTACGTGTTCCAGGACGGCCGCCTGTTCCCCCACATGACGGTGCGCGCCAACCTGACCTACGGCATGAGGCTGGTGCCGGCGGCGCAGCGGGTGATCGGCTTCGACGCGGTGGTCGGCATGCTCGGTATCGAACCGCTGCTCGACCGCCGGCCGGCGAAACTGTCGGGCGGCGAGAAGCAGCGCGTCGCCATCGGCCGGGCACTGCTCACCAGCCCGCGCCTGCTGCTCATGGACGAGCCCCTGGCGGCGCTGGACGAGACCCGCAAGGGCGAGGTGCTGCCCTTCGTCGCCGGCCTGCCCAAGGAATTCGCCATCCCCATCGTCTACGTCAGCCACAGCTTGGACGAGATCCTGAAGCTCGCCGACACGCTGGTGCTCATGAACGCCGGCACGGCCGTCGCCGCCGGACCGGTGGAGGACGTGGTGGGCCGCCTGCACCTGTCGGGCGCGCTGGACGCCGCCGAGGCGGGCGCCGTGCTGACGACGGTGGTGGAGGAGCACGACGCCGCCCACCACCTCACCCTGCTGCGCTTCCCCGGCGGCCGCATCGCCGTGCAGCGCATGGACCAGCCGGCCGGCGCCCAGGTGCGGGTGCGCATCCGGGCGAGCGAGGTGGGCATCGCGCTGGAGCCGCCGCGCCACTCCAGCTTCCAGAACGTGTTCCCGGCGCGCATCGTGGAGCTTGCCCCGCCGCGCGACGGGCAGGTGGACATCCGCCTCGACGCCGCCGGCGCCGCCGTGTGGGCCCGCATCACCAGCCGCGCCTGCGAAACCATGGCGCTGGAGCCGGGCCTGATCGTCCACGCCCTGGTCAAGTCGGTGGCGCTCACCCGCGCCGACGTCGGCCGCCACAGCCCCGTGCGGGCGGACGGAGAGGTGCACGCGCCGTGAAGATCGCCCTCGCCACCCAGGACTGCACCCGCGTCGACGCCCATTTCGGCTGGGCGGCGCACTTCATGCTCTACGACGTGACGCCGGATGGCGCCCGCTTCCTGCGGCTGGTGCGCTTCCGCGGGCCGCTCGCGGCCGACGGCGACGCATCCAAGCTGGCGCCCAAGCTGCGGGCGCTGCGCGGCTGTCGTCTGGTACTGGCGAGCGCCGTCGGGCTGGAGGCACGGGCGCACTTGCGCCGCATGGACGTCGAGCCGGTGACGGCGCTGGCCGGCGCGCCGGTGGACGCCGCCCTCGGCGCCCTGCGCGACACCCTGCGCCGCCGCCCGCCGCCGTGGCTGCGCCGCGCCCTGCAATCCGAGCGCCGGAGGCCGCCGCCATGACCACCCTGCCCGATGCCCTGCTGCTCTCCCTGCTGGCCGACGACGCCCCCTTCGGCGACCTGACGACGGAGGCGCTGGGCATCGGGTCGCGGGCGGCGCGGATCAGCTTCGCCGCCCGCGATCCCCTGACCCTGGCCGGCGGTGCCGCGGCCGCGCGCATGCTGGAGCTGGCCGGTGCGGCGCGGGTGGAGATCTTCGCCGCCGAAGGTGCGGCCCTCGCCCCCGGCGCCCCCATCCTCGCCGCCGAGGGCTCCGCCGCCGCCCTGCACCGCGCCTGGAAGGCGAGCCAGACCCTGGTCGAGACCCTGAGCGGCATCGCGACCCGCGCCGCGGCCATGGTGGCCGCCGCCCGCCGCGGCGACCCGGCCGCCGTGGTCGCCTGCACCCGCAAGACCTTCCCCGGCGGCAAGGCGCTGTGCGTCGCGGCCGTGAAGGCGGGGGGTGCGCAGATGCATCGCCTGTCGCTGTCGGAAACGGTGCTGCTGTTCCCCGAACACCTCGTCTTCGAGCCCGACCCCGCCGCCGCCATCGCCCGCGTCAAGGCGCGGCTGCCCGAGAAGAAGGTGGTGGTGGAGGTGGGCTCGCTCGACGACGCCCTGGCCGCCGCCCGTGCCGGGGTGGACGTGATCCAGCTGGAAAAACTGTCACCCGAACAGGCCGCCGCCATCGCCGCGGCCCTGCGCGCCCTGCCGCAGCCGCCGGTATTGGCCGCCGCCGGCGGGGTGACTGCCGACAATGCCGAAGCCTATGCCCGCGCCGGCTGCCGGGTGCTGGTGACCACCTGGCCGTACCTCGCGAAGCCGGCCGACGTGCAGGTGCGCCTCGGCCCCTTGCCGGGGCATTAGCGCTCCCTCATATACGGCGCAAATCGACCCCTTCCGCCGGAGCGCCTCCGCCATGACCGAGCCCACCGCTGCCGCCAGCGTCCAGATCGTCTGCCCGCACTGCCTCGCCGCCAACCGGGTGCCCGCCGACCGCCCGGCGGAGAAGGCCCGCTGCGGCGCCTGCAAGGCCGCCCTGTTCGACGGCCACCCCGTGGCGCTGACCGAAGCGACCTTCGACCGCCTGGTCGGCCGCACCGAGATCCCGGTGGTGGTAGACTTCTGGGCGCCGTGGTGCGGCCCCTGCCGCATGATGGCCCCGGCCTTCGAGCAGGCGGCGGCGCAGCTGCAGCCGCAGGTGCGGCTGGTGAAGGTGGACACCGAAGCCAACCCGGGCCTCGCCGCCCGCTACGGCATCCGCTCCATCCCGACCCTGGCCGTGTTCAGCCACGGCCAGGAGCTCACCCGCCAGTCCGGCGCCATGCCCCTGCCGCAGCTGCTGCGCTGGATCGACGCGGCGACGGCCTATGCGTGAAGGGGCGCCGGGCCTAGCTTTCCTTCGCGAAGCACTGCACGCCGGCCTTCTGGAGGCGGGCGCAGGTGGCGTTGGCGGCGGTGGAGTCGCGGAAGCTGCCGGTGGTCAGGCGCCACAGGCCGCCGCCCTGCTCGATGCGGGGTTCCGCGCCGGGCATGACGCTGCCCACCTTGCCCTGCCAGCGGCTCCAGGCCTGACGCGCCGCCGCTTCCGTCGACAGGGCGGCGAGCTGCAGCGTCCAGCCGCCGGCCGGCGCCGGGGCCAGCGAGACGCGGTCGGCGGCGGGGGCGGGCGAGGCGGTCGCTGCGGCCGGCGCGGGCGCCGCGGTCGCGACGGCGGTCGGCGTGTCCAGGCTCTCGCTGACCACCGCGCTGGTGGCCGAGGGCGTCGGCGTGCCGGCCAGCGGCTCGGCGGTGGCGGTGGTGACCTGGTCGGGATCGGGCACGGTGGGCGCGGCCTCGCCGCCGGGAGCGGGGCGGTAGGCCATCAGCTCCTTCTTCTCCATGCGGCCGTCGACGTCGCGCAGCTCCATCACCGTGTTGCGCACTTCGGGGGCGTAATAGAGCGTCTCGAACCGGCCGCCGCGCTGGCAGAACACCTCCACCGCCGTGAAGGCGCCGGCCGGCACCGTCACCTGGCGCGGGCCGCGGACCTCGCAGGTGTGTTCCACGGCGCGCTCGATGCGGCCGTCGTTGGCGGAGGCGAGGTCGGTGCGGTATTCCACCGCCCGCCCGGCGCGCAGCGGGAACAGCGTCAGGTCGCCGAGCGCGGAGGGCGTGAACAGCCGTGTGATCTGCGGTCCCGCCTCGGGGATGGAGCGGGCGGGCGGCAGCAGCGGGTCGGGGAAGGCCTCCCACCGCCGGCCGTCGGTGGCGGCCCACAGCACGTGCCCTTCCGGCGTGACGTCGATGACCTTCTCGATCACCTCCTCGCCGCCGAGCGAATAGGCCCAGGTGTCGTCCTTGCGATATTCGGGCTGCACCGAGCGTGCCATGGCGTCGCCGGTGGGCGGTGCCGCGCCGCGGTCGCGCCCCATGAGCGTGCAGCCGGCGAGCAGCGCGGGCACCAGCGCCACGGCGAGCGCGGCGGTGGCGGAGGGGCGGCGGCGAGGGCGGAGGGACATGGCGACTCCCGAGGGCGTGGGCGGTGCGACTCGGAGGCATGATAGCTGCCCGCGCGGGCCGGAGAAGAGAAAGTTCGCCGTTCACGCGCCGCGGCGCCGCGCGGGGGCTTGCGCAACGCCGCCGATCCGCCTATAACCACGCCCTTCCAAAACGGAGCGGCCAGGCGATGGCTCCCTCGGCGTACGCGCCGGGTGTTCAGGGCCTCGGGCATGCCGACCCGCTCTTACCGTGGTCACCCTAGCTTCAGAGGACCGAAATGCCCAAGCTGAAGACCAAGAGCGCTGCGAAGAAGCGCTTCCGCACCACCGGCACCGGCAAGGTGCGCGCCAACGTGGCCTACAAGCGCCACATGCTGCGCAACAAGCCCAAGCAGATGAAGCGGCAGGCGCGCGGGACGTTCGTCCTGTGCAAGTCCGACGCCGAAGTCGTCAAGAAGTTCTTCCTGCCCTACGCCTGATCCCTGCCCGGTGGAGTTTGAGACATGAGCCGAGTCAAGCGCGGCGTTACGACGCACGCCCGTCACAAGAAGGTCCTGAAGCTCGCGAAGGGCTACCGTGGCCGTTCCAGCACCAACTTCCGCATCGCGATCGAGAAGGTCGAGAAGGGCCTTCAGTACGCCTATCGCGACCGCCGCAACAAGAAGCGTGATTTCCGCGGCCTGTGGATCCAGCGCATCAACGCGGCCGTCCGCGAGCACGGCATCAACTACTCGACGTTCATGAACGGCCTGAACAAGGCCGGCATCGAGCTCGACCGCAAGGTGCTGTCCGACCTCGCCATCACGCAGCCGGAAGCGTTTGCGTCCCTGGTCAAGCAGGCCCAGGCGGCCCTCGACTAGGACGGCGGAATCGGTCATACCCGGCGCGAGCCGGGCGACGCCTGAAGATTCGAGGAGGGGCTGCCCGGCCGTGGCAGCCCCTCTTTGCCGTCTGGATGCTTGTTTTTCGCCCTCAGGCGCCGGGCGGGCGCTCCTCGCGCCCTAGGCTCCCGCGGCAGGGGCCGCGCGGCCCGCGCCAGAGGCGCGCAACAAACAGGAGCGACCCACCGGGTCGCGGGGTGCGCCGGCCAGACTGCGGCGAGTCAAGCTCTCCGCAGTCTGGTATAAGCGTCTGCATTTCAAACCGAACGGGGATTTCCCCGCCGCACAAGCACAAGGGAAGACCATGAGCACCATGGAGGACTTGCGGGCCGAGCTGCTCTCCGCCGTCGAGGCGGCCGCCGACCGCGACGCCCTGGACCAGCTGCGCGTCGCCGCCCTCGGCAAGAAGGGCCGCATCACCGACATGATGAAGGGCCTCGGCGCCATGAGCCCCGAGGAACGCCGCGAGGCCGGCCAGCAGCTCAACGCCCTGAAGGACACCGTCGCCGAGGCCATCGAGGCCCGCCGCGCCGTCCTGGACGAGGCCGAGCTGAACGACCGCCTCGCCCGCGAGCGCATCGACGTCAGCCTGCCCGTGCGCCCCGAGAGCGCCGGCAGCCTGCACCCCATCAGCCAGACCATCGCCGAGCTGACGGCGATCTTCGGCCAGATGGGCTTCACGGTGGCGGAAGGTCCCGACATCGACGACGACTTCCACAACTTCACGGCGCTCAACTTCCCGCCCGACCATCCGGCGCGCCAGATGCACGACACCTTCTTCCTGCCGGAGAAGGCCGATGCCTCGCGCCTGATGCTGCGCACCCATACCTCCACCGTGCAGGTCCACACCATGACCAGCACGAAGCCGCCCATCCGCATCATCGCGCCGGGTCGCACCTACCGCTGCGACTACGACATGACGCACACGCCCATGTTCCACCAGGTGGAAGGACTGGTCATCGACAAGACCACCCACATGGGCCACCTGAAGGGCTGCCTGATCGAGTTCGTGCGCACCTACTTCGAGCTGGACGAGCTGCCCGTGCGCTTCCGCCCGAGCTTCTTCCCGTTCACCGAGCCCAGCGCCGAGATGGACATCGGCTGCTCGCGCGCCGGCGGGGAGTTGAAGATCGGCGCCGGCGACTCGTGGCTGGAGATCCTCGGCTGCGGCATGGTGCACCCCAACGTGCTCAAGGCCTGCGGCATCGACCCGACCGAGTACCAGGGCTTCGCCTTCGGCATGGGGATCGAGCGTATCGCCATGCTCAAGTACGGCATCCCCGACCTGCGCACCTTCTTCGAAAGCGATCTGCGCTGGCTGCGCCACTACGGCTTCGCCGCCCTCGACGTGCCCAGCGTGACCGGAGGCCTGACCCGATGAAGTTCACCCTCTCCTGGCTCAAGGACCACCTGGAGACCGACGCGCCCCTCGACGTCATCGTCGAGAAGCTGACGGCCGTCGGCCTGGAAGTGGAAGAGGTCCACGATCCCGCCAAGGATCTGGCGCCCTTCATCGTCGGCCACGTGGTCGAGGCCGGTCCGCACCCCAACGCCGACCGCCTGAAGGTCTGCCGCGTCGACACCGGCGCCGAGCAGATCCAGGTGGTGTGCGGCGCGCCCAACGCCCGCCAGGGCCTGAAGGTGGCGCTCGCCCGTCCCGGCGACCGCATCCCCGACAGCGGCGACGTGCTGAAGAAGGGCAAGATCCGCGACGTCGAGAGCCAGGGCATGATGTGCTCGTGGCGCGAACTCGGCCTCGGGTCCGACCACACCGGCATCATCGAGCTGCCCGAGGACGCCCCGGTCGGCGCCAAGCTGACCAGCGTCGTCGACCTCGACCCGGTGATCGAGGTGGCGATCACGCCCAACCGCATGGATTGCCTGGGCGTGCGCGGCATCGCCCGCGACCTCGCCGCTGCCGGCCTCGGCACCCTGAAGCCGCTGGACGAGCCCGCCATCCCCGGCCGCTACCCGAGCCCGGTCGGCGTGGTGCTGGAGCACGACGGCTGCCCCATGTTCGTCGGCCGCCACGTGCGCGGCGTGAAGAACGGCGACAGCCCGGAGTGGCTGAAGAAGCGGCTGGAAGCGGTGGGCCTGCGCCCCATCTCGGCGCTGGTGGACATCACCAACTACGTCACCGTCGACCGCGGCCGCCCGCTGCACGTCTTCGACGCCGCCAAGCTGTCGGGGTCCGTGCGCGCCCGCCCGGGCCGCCCCGGCGAGACGCTGCTGGCGCTCAACGGCAAGACCTATGAGTTGGACGCCGAGATGGTGGTCATCGCCGACGACGCCCGCGCCCTCGGCCTCGGCGGCATCATGGGCGGCGAGGACGAAGGTGCGACGGCCGAGACCACCGACGTGTTCATCGAATCGGCGCTGTTCGATGCCGTGACCGTCGCCAACACCGGCCGCCGCCTCGCCATCGACTCCGACGCCCGCTACCGCTTCGAGCGCGGCGTCGACCCGCAGTCGGCGGTGTGGGGCTGCGAGCTGGCGACCCGCCTGATCCTCGAGCTGTGCGGCGGCGAGCCGTCGGAACTGGTGGTGGCCGGTGCGCCGCCGTCGGGCCCCGGCGCCATCTCCGTGCGGCCCGAGCGGGTGGCGGCGCTGGGCGGCGTCGACCTGCCCAAGGCGCGCATCGTCGAGATCCTGCGGGCGCTCGCCTTCACGGTCGAAGAGACCGCCGACGGCACCCTGTCGGTCCTGCCGCCGTCGTGGCGCCTGGACGTGACGGAAGAGCACGACGTGGTGGAAGAGGTCATCCGCATCCACGGCTACGACAACATCCCGGCGCTGCCGCTGCCGCGCTCGCCCATGCCGCCGGTGGTGCTGACGCCCCGCCAGCGCCAGCGCGAGTTCGCCCGCCGCACGCTGGCGACCCGCGGCATGATGGAAACGGTGACGTGGTCGTTCATGGCGCGCGCCCAGGCCGACCTGTTCGGCTTCGGCGATGACGCGCTGGTGCTGTCCAACCCTATCAGCAGCGACCTCGACGCCATGCGTCCGTCGGTGCTGCCGAACCTGATCCAGGCCGCCGGCCGCAACGCCGCCCGCGGCTATCCGGACGTGGCGCTGTTCGAGGTCGGGCCGGACTTCCAGGACGACACCGCCAAGGGCCAGCGCCTGGTCGCCGCCGGCGTCCGCGCCGGCCGCACCGGCCCGCGCAACTGGGTGCAGGCGCCGCGCGCCGTCGACGCCTTCGACGCCAAGGCCGACGCGCTCGCGGCGCTCGAGGCCGCCGGCTGCCCGGTTGACAACATCCAGGTGACCACCGACGCGCCCGGCTGGTACCACCCCGGCCGCTCGGGCGCCCTGCGCCTCGGCCCGACGGTGCTGGCGTGGTTCGGCGAGATCCACCCGCGCGTGCTGAAGGGCCTGGACGTCAAGGGCACCGTGGTCGGCTTCGAGGTCTTCCTGGAAGCGGTGCCGCAGCCCAAGACCAAGGGCGCCAGCGCCGGCAAGACCCGCCCGCTGCTGCGTCCGTCGCCCTTCCAGCCGGTGGAGCGCGACTTCGCCTTCGTGGTGGACGCCGCCGTGCCGGCCGAAAAGCTCATCCGCGCCGCCAAGGGCGCGGACCGCAAGCTGATCGGCGAGGTGCGGGTGTTCGACGTCTACCAGGGCGACAATGTGGGTGAAGGCAAGAAGAGCCTGGCCCTGTCGGTGACCCTGCAACCGCAGGACCGCACCCTGACCGACGAAGACCTGGAAAAGCTCCAGGCGGCCGTGGTGGCGGCGGTGGAGAAGGCCACGGGCGGCACGCTGCGGGCGTGAGGCTTGGGGTGATGGTGTGACGGAGGGGCGCTCCCGGTGGGGGCGCCCCTTTTTCGTCGCCGTCTGGTCAGGTCGTACGGCGCAGCATGTCGACGTCGAACTGCGCCACCAGACTGTTGGTTCGTGTAGCCGGATTGTATTCGACCTGGAAGAAGGTGGCGTCATCCTCCTTGTAGAAGAGCATGAGGATCTTGCCATATTCGATGTGGTCCGTGCGGACCTTGATGAGGGATGCCTCGTCGTAGATCCGTTCCTTGATCTCGACCAGTCCGATGTTGGAGAGACTGTCCCGACCATCCACGGCGACCACCAGGTCGGGGTAGTAGTGGCGCCCGTCCGGGCGGACGACCGACACCGCCCAATCCTTGCGGTCCTCGTTACGCATCCACCACCGGACAGCCCCATGGTTGTTGCCGTCGAGGATGCGCGCGAAGTTTCGCTCCCACCCGCTATCGAAGCAGGGCAGAAAGCGGCGCGCGTCCTCGGGCACTTCGCGCCGCAAGGGCGGCATGACGCCGTAGATGTTTCGCAGCGACGGGACGAGGCCGAACGGAGCGCGGATTTCCAGCGGAAGCGGTGCCGCATCCGTGCAGCGGACGTGTGTGCGCAGGGCGTTTCGAATGGCGTCCTGGATGGCGGGGCGGTTCAGGATGCCGACCAGTTGGAGGGTTCTGCGCAGCTTGCGTTCGTCGATCGTCCAGCCGCGATCAGTCAGCAACGTGCGCAGCTTGCCCAGAAGAGCCCTTTGCAGTGCCGCCGGATCGATACTGCCGCTGAATTGGAAGGAAGCTTGAGCCTCCTGACTGATCCGTCGTTCCGAAAGCGCATAGCCATGGGTGTGGACGGTGGCAGCGGTGGTGAAGACGTCGGTCTCGGTCTGGAGGACCTGCACGAAATCCTGATTGTATCGGTTCAGCATTTCCGGCGTGAACGAGAAGTACTGGACGACACGGTCGAGCAGGCCGTCATCGGCGACCGGAAGTTCCTCCCGGCGCAGGCGCGGCGGTACGGCAAGCTCGGACTTGAGGGTGTAGGTGTAGCCTGCGGGAGGGATGGTTCGTGCGGCTCCATGCCCTTGCCGCCTTCGCTCCGCCGTCAGATGCAGCACGCCCGTCAACGTCATCTGAAGTGGCGAGGCGGAGGCCGTGGCCGTGGCGCTGCCCGCGGGTGCGGCGGCGGGTTCTGCCGCCGCACCCGTTTCGCTCGGGACCGTCCCCGCCGCGAACTCGGCCTGCCATCCCGTGTCGCGGTCGGCGATGATCACCCGGTCGCCCGCTACAGAGACCACCCGGATATTGTCTGTAACCAGTTCCATGCCGGTCCGCAGGTCCTTGATGTCGGTCGCGGCCCTGACGAGGCCATCCTGGGAGCCCGGATTGGCGAGGAAAACGTAGCCGTACTCGAGCAGGTCCGACAGGTTCTCGCGCGGCTGGATCAACGGATGGACCCGCATGATCCGCCCCAGGACCTGCAGGCCGAACTCCTTCGACCGGGCCCGTCGGACGGAGGCCAGGATCCACGCGCGTGGCACGTCGAAGCCGGTTGCCGCGGCCAGCTTGAAGATCAGGAACTCGGTGTCGTGATCGTTGGCGAGCGCATGAAAGCTCGCATCGGGTTCGTCTGCGGTGTGGACCGCGATCCTGCCCTCGGGTACGCCGTTCGCGATCAACAACGTACGCATTCTGGCGACGCCGTCCTCGCCGTCGCCATCGTTCTCCACCTGCACGAGCGTGAGCGGGACGACCGGGATCGATGCCGCCTCCAGCATCGCGCAGAGTTCTCGGTGGTGGCGCACGGTCGCGGTGATGCAGACTTCCACCGGGTCGAGCAGGCGTTCGTCCCGCGGGTCCGGCTCGAAGGTGACGGCGCGAATACCCTGCTTGTTGAGGCGGTTCGCCACGGCATCTTCCCGACTGACTTCGACCCAGCCGAGCCGCTCGAAACCCACCGCGCGCTGGAACAGCTCCACGTCCGCGTCCTTCGGGGTCGCGGTCGTCAGGATGGTCACGTCCGGCTTCAGGACCTGTTCGTAGAACTGCCGGGCCTGGGCGGCGCCCGCGGCCGTGAAGCCGTGATGGCTTTCGTCCACCACTGCCCCGATGCGCCAGCCGTTTGCCCGCAACGCAGTGATCAGAGCATCGACGGACGGCATCTCGTCGTCGTCCTGTCGCATGCGCCTCGTCGCCGCATCCTGCACGGCAAGTCCCGCCCACGTGGTGACGAAGACATCGCCGCTGCGGGTGTGACCCGCGTCGCGATCATGAACCGGATTGCGGACGCGCAACCCGGGGCATTCGCCGCGTAAAGCGGTCGCCGTCTGGCCGACGAGGCCGCTGAAGGGGGTGAACCAGAACCACACCAACTCGTGCGCCGCCGTTGCCGGCGACGTCGCAAGCAGTTCGAGCGACCGCCCGATGGTCAAGGTCTTGCCGCTGCCCGTGGGGGCCTTGAGCAGCAGGCAGCCCTTGTGCCTGATGATGGCGCGTTGCTGGTGAGCGTCGGCGCGGGTGAGGTCGACGAGAAGCGACGCCACGGACTGCACGATGGCGTCGCACGCCGTCTCCTGAAAGTCCTTCAGCGTGATCATTCGGGGATCTCCTGCATCAGGTCGGCCGGGACGGCCCGGACGGTCACGCGCTGCGGGTCGACGGCATCCAGGATCGGCCCGGGCACCCGTGCCCAGACGACGAGCGGCGTCGTGGCCGCCAATGCCCGGATCCTGTCGACGACGGCGGGCGTGGTGCGTGGCGCGAAGACGATGCGCGTCAACTCGTCGCCGCCTTGCTGGAACGGTGCGTCCTCATCGAACGGCCGCAGGGGCAGGTCGTGCAGGAGCTGGATGGAGGTCCAGACGTCGGAGTCCGCCAGGTCGTAGGGAACGTCGCCGTAGCCGACGGCATCCAGGCGCAGATAGGCGAAGTCGCCGGGGAGGCCGGGGACGCCGACCTTCCTGGTCTTCTTCTGCACCTCGTAGCCGGCGATGACGCGGCGCAGGCGCTCGGCGCAGACGTCGCGGCAGATGTTGCGGCGGGGTGCCGCCCGGGTGGCCTCGGTGTTGGAGACCAGGATGAAGCGTCGGTTGCCGCCGTCCTCGGCATTGAGGGCGAGCACGGCATGTCCGGTGGTGCCGGAGCCGGCGAAGACGTCGACGACCAGCGAGTCTTCGTCCGTCACCTGCTGCAGCAGCGCCTTGATGAGGCTCGGCGGCTTGGGATAGTTGAAGGTCTTCTCGCCGAACAGGGCGTTGATGAGCTTGGTGCCCTCTTCCGTCATGGGCGCCGTGATCTCGGTCACGTCGTCGTCCTCCGCCGCCGGGTCCTTGGCGTAGCGGATCCAGCTCGACAGCGGCTGCGTCTGGTGGTGCAGGTCCTTCTTGTAGCGCTTGATTTGCGGGCTGCCCCAGCCGACCGGCTTGCCGACCCAGAAGTCGAGGTCGGGGAGATCGCGGCGCAGCATGGGGGCGTTCGCTCGCCACGGCACGTCGCCCGAGTCGATGGCGGCGAGGAGAGCGTCCTTGGTCGCCCAGGTCTCCACCCGGTCCTCACTGGGGAAGACGATGGCGCCTTCGTCGAGGAGCTGGTCCATCGTCTTCGTCTTGACCCGCTGCTTGCGCTTTCCCTCAGACGCCATTACGTGGCGCCAGACCGCATTCGGGTTGCACGGATACCAAATGCCCGTGGCGGGATCTTGCAGCGGGAAGTAGCTGTTTCGCCGCTCAGTCATATCCTTCGGCTGCGTCAAATTATCCAGCCGCCACGGCCCTTTTCCGTCCCCGTCGTCGAAGACATACTTGTCGAAGGTCTTCTCCGTCCCCCCGAAGCGGAACTTCGGCCCGCCGTAGACGAGCACATGCTCGTGGTTGACCGACAGGAAGTGGTCGGCCTTGTCGTTGCCGCCGATGCGGGAGCGCCACACTAGGCTGCCCACCCGCATGTTGGGGAACACCTGGTCCATCAGCAGCTCGAGCTTGGAGCGGTTCTCGTCGCTCATGCACACCAGGATGACGCCGTCGTCGGTCAGCAACTCGCGGGCGAGCAGCAGGCGCTGGTAGAGGAATTCCAGCCACAGCGACTGGCGGAAGCGGTCGGTCTTGCCGACGAACCGGTCGTTGTAGACCCAGTCCTTGTTGCCGGTGTTGTAGGGCGGATCGATGAGGATGCACTTCACCTTGCCGCGCCACGCCGCCAGCATGTGGCGCAGCGCCGGATGGTTGTCGCCCTCGATCACCAGGTTGCGCCAGGGCGCGGTTCCGCACGACAGGTCCGGCTCGAGGCGGAGGGCGGGAAAGGCCTCGGTGATCCCCAGGTCTTCCTTCAGATGTTCGCGTTCCCACACGAGTGTCAGCGGGCGGATGCCGTCGCGCCGCTCCAACAGGTCGACCAGTTGCTGCTTGTTGAGGCTTTCGTAATGCTTGCGGCGCTCGGCGACCTTGAGCGCCGGCGGCTTGACCAGGACCATCCTTCCCCTCCCGCTGGTGGTGCAGGACAGCCTGTTACCGCAATAAGTGTTAACCTACTTTAAACTCTCTTTGCGAGCAGTCGCTCCGCCCCCACTCCCTCCCCCGGCAGCCCCACCCGCAGCCACGTCGGCGCATAGGCGAACGGCCGCACCAGCACGCCCGCCCGGCACCAGCGGTCGAACACGGCGGCGGCGGCGTCGCTCTCGGCCAGTCGGAACAGCGTCGTGCCGCCGAGCACGCGGAGGCCGGCCGCCGTCAAGGCCTCGTCCAGGGCCGCCGCTTGTTCCTCCAGCCACAGGCGGGTCGCTGCGGCCCACTCCAGGTCGGCCAGCGCCGCTTCGCCCACGGTCAGGGCGGGGCCGCTCACCGCCCAGGGGCCGAGGGCTGCCGTCAGGGCGGCCGCCACGGCCGCGTCGGTGATGCAGAAGCCCAGCCGCAGGCCCGCGAGGCCGTGGAACTTGCCCGGCGAGCGCAGGATCACCAACCCCGGCACGCCCGCCCGGCCGCACAGGGACAGCTCCGGCGTCACGTCGGCGAAGGCTTCGTCCAGCACCAGCCAGCCGCCGCGCGCCGCCAACCGGGCGGCGAGGTGCAGCAGGCGGTCGGGGTCGGTGCGGCGGCCGTCGGGGTTGTTGGGGTTGACCACCACCGCCACGTCGAGGCTGCCATCCGCTGCCGCCGCCTCGGCGTGCTCCAGGGTCACCGGGTCGGCGACCGTGTGGCCGCAGCGGGTCCAGGCGGCGGCGTGCTCGCCGTAGGTGGGGCCGACCACGGCGACGCGGCCCGGCCGACGCAGGCGCGGCAGCCACTGGATCAGGCTCTGGGTGCCCGGTGCCGCCACCACCGACGCCGCATCGCCGACGGCATAGCCGGTGCGGGCGGCCTCCAGCAGGCGGGCGAGGTCGGCCGGCTCGGGCAGGCGGGTCCAGGCCTCGGGCGGGATCGGCGGGATGGGGTAGGGGCGGGGGTTGATGCCGGTGGAGAGGTCCAGCCACTGCTCCCGCGGCCGTCCGTAGAAGGCGGCGGCGGCGGCCAGATTGCCACCGTGGGCGCGGAAGACGGCGAGCGGGTCGGGCGTGGTCATGGCGTCGCGGTGGCCTGTGGCTGGAGCGGGGGCGGACGCCCGTTCTAGCGCCCCCGCCGCGGGACGCAAACCCCTTACCGGGCCTCGTCCTCCTCGGCGATGACGTCGCGCAGCGAGGCGACCAGCTGCTCGGGCAGGATGGGTTTCACCAGGATGCCGCGCGGGTGGTCGGCATAGATGCGGCGCATGGTCTCCGGCTCGTTGGACCCGGTGATGAAGACCACCGGCGTTCCCAGGCGGGCGTGGATGCGCAGGGCGGCGTCGACCCCGTCGCCGGCGCCGCGCAGGCGCACGTCCATGAGCACCACGTCGGGGCGGAAGCGCAGGGCTTCGGCGACGGCGTCCTCGGCGGTGGCGGCGGTGGCGCAGACGCGGCAGCCGGCGTCCTCCACCACCTCGCGCAGGTACTCGGCGATGAGGAAGTCGTCGTCGACGATGAGAACGCTGGGCTGGGAGCCGTCCGCGCGGCCGATCCGGGCCTCGCCGCCGTCGTCAGCGTCCATGGGCGGTCTCCAGGTCGGGCAGGTCCACTCTCACGTCCGTTCCTCGCTCCCGCGTGACGGTCATGCCACCGCCGAGCTGCGCCACCAGGGCGCGGATGATGCGGTCACCGCTGGAGCGCACCGGCCCCTCCGGTCCCCCTTCCGGCGTCGGCGCCCAGCCGACGCCGGTGTCGGCGACCTCGAGGATCAGCCCGCCGTCGGCGCGCCGGGTGGCCGTGACCGTGACGGCACCGCCCCCTCCATCGGGAAACGCATGCTTGAACGCGTTGGATACCAGTTCGTTGACGAGCAGCCCGAGCGGAATGGCCCGATCGAGGTCGAGAACCACCGGATCGGCCGACACGGCCACGTCGATGCCGCGTTCCTCGGCGCCGAAGCCGAAGGAAATGTTGCCGCACAATGCGGACAGAAACACCTGCAGGTCGAGGGTGGCGAGGTCGCCCGCCTGCAGCAACTGCTGGTGGACGAGGCCGAGGGTGTTGATGCGCCGGCGGGTGGCGGCGAAGGCCTCGCGGCCCTGCTCGTCGCTCAGGCGGGCCGACTGCATGGACAGCAGCGCCTCCACCAGCTGCAGGTTGTTCTTCACCCGGTGGTAGACCTCGCTCAGTAGCAGGTTCTTGTCGGCCAGCGCCCGCTCCAGCTCGGCGGTGCGCAGGGCGACGGCCTGCTCCAGCCCGACGTTGGCCAGGTGAACCTCCTCGCGCAGGCGCGATTCGGTGCGCACGGCGCGCAGGCCGATGGGCACCAGGGTCGCCACCGCCACCAGCAGCACCGCCACCAGCACGCCGGTATAGGCCAGCCGTTCGCGCCAGTTGGCGAGGATGGTGCGCATGGGGCGCGAGGCCAGCACGACGGTGGAGGCGTCGGCCACCCGCTGGCGCACCACCAGGCGCTCCACCCCGTCGATGGGCGAATTCTCCACCCTGACCGAGATGGGCCGCTCCGGCGACAGGTCGCCGAGCGCCCCCGGCACCCGCTTGCCCACCACCTCGGGCACCGGCGGCTCGCGCAGCAGCAGGGTGGCGTCGTCGCGGAGCAGGGCGAGGGTGGAGCCGCCGGGCAGGCGCAGGTCGCGGTAGAAGCGGCGGAAGTATTCCAGGTGCAGGGCCGCCAGCACCACGCCGGCGAAATCCGGCGCCGGCCCGCCGCGGGCGTCGGCGGTGCCGGCGGGGCGGATGCGGCGGCTCATGCTGAAGAAGGACGGCACCGGGCTCTCGGGGTCCATGAGGTTGCCGATCCAGGGCTCGGCCGCCCCCTGGCGCAGCACGGAGAAATATTCGCGGTCGGCGAGCGAGGAGCCTTCGCCGGTCTGGCTGAGCGAATTGGCGATCACCCGGCCGTCGGGGCCGAGCACCCACAACGACGCCACCTGCGGCAGGGTACCGGCGAGCGCCGCCAGTTCCTCGAAGGCGTCCTCGTCGCCGCGCAGGCGGTCCATGCCGTAGCGGGCCACCTGGCGTTCCAGGCGCTGCAGCAGCAGATCCACCGCCTGCAGGGTGCGGTGGGTGTGCTCGGCCAGCAGGCCGGCCATGACCGTCAGCTCCTGCCGGGCATCGCGCATGGCCCGGTCGTGATCGGTGACCACGAAGACGCCCCAGGCCGCCAGCGTGGCGGCCACGAAAAGGGCGGCCAGGGCCAGGATCGCGCGGGTGGGTGTCATGGAAACCGTAAAGCGAACAGACGGATGGCGGACGATCGCCAGATGTGCAAACGCCTGGGCGCGCCGGATGTTCCTGCGCCGATCGTCCGGCGTATGTGCAAGAATTTCGTAAGGACTTGCATTGTGCCCCCATCCTCCTGATATAACCGCGTCGGAAGGCTGGCGGTGGACGGGCTCCTCGCCAACCCGGTCAGGTCCGGAAGGAAGCAGCCGTAACGAGTTTCGGTCCGGGTCGCCGACCAGTCTTCCACCCTTCCTCCAGCGGTTCCGGCCGGCGGCGATGACAGACACTTCTCTGCCAGAGACCAATCCCGCCCCGGCGGCCTACCGCGTTCTCGCACGCAAGTATCGTCCCCGCGACTTCTCGACGCTGATCGGGCAGGACGCGCTGGTGCGCACGCTGTCCAACGCCATTGCCTCCGGCCGGCTGGCGCAGGCCTATGTGCTGACGGGCGTGCGCGGCGTCGGCAAGACCACCACCGCCCGCATCATCGCCCGCGCGCTCAACTGCATCGGCCCCGACGGCCGCGGCGGACCGACGGTCACGCCCTGCGGCGTGTGCCAGCATTGCACGGCTATTTCCGAAGACCGTCACGTCGACGTGCTGGAGATGGACGCCGCCTCCCGCACCGGCGTCAACGACATCCGCGAGATCCTCGACGGCGTGCGCTACCGCCCGACCAGCGCGCGCTACAAGATCTACATCGTCGACGAAGTCCACATGCTGTCGACGGCGGCCTTCAACGCGCTCCTGAAGACGCTGGAAGAGCCGCCGGAGCATGTGAAGTTCATCTTCGCCACCACGGAAATCCGCAAGGTGCCGGTGACGGTGCTGTCGCGCTGCCAGCGCTTCGACTTGCGGCGGGTGGAGGCGGAGACGCTGGCCGCCCACTTCGCCGGCATCGCCGAGCAGGAAGGGGCGCAGATCGAGCCGGCGGCGCTCGCCATGGTCGCCCGGGCCGCCGACGGTTCGGTGCGCGACGGGCTGTCGCTGCTCGACCAGGCCATCGCCCACGGCGGCGGCACGGTGACGGAAGCCCAGGTGCGCGACATGCTGGGCCTCGCCGACCGCGCCGTGGTGTTCGACATGTTCGACGCCGCCATGTCGGGCGACGTGTCGCGCGCGCTGGCGCTCATCGCCGACCAGTACGCGGCCGGCGCCGACCCGACGGTCATCCTGCAGGACATGCTGGAACTGACCCACTGGCTCACCCGCCTGAAGATCGCGCCCGACGGCGCCGACGATCCCATGGCCGGCGAATCGGAACGGGTGCGCGGCAAGGACATGGCGACCCGCCTGCACATGGCGGTGCTCACCCGCGCCTGGCAGATGCTGCTGAAGGGTCTGAACGAGGCCCGCTCCGCCCCCTCGCCGCTGCAGGCGGTGGAGATGGCGGTCATCCGCCTGACCTATGCCGCCCACCTGCCGAGCCCGGCCGAGGTGGTGGAGAAGCTGTCGGCGCAGCAGCAGGCGCAGCCGCCCCAGCCGCCCGCCCCCGGTGGCGGCGGTGGTGGGGGAGGCGGCGGCTACATGCCCGGTGGCGGCGGCGGCGGTCGTCCGCCGGTGGTGCATGCGCCCGCCGCGCCGGCGGCGGCGCCGAGCGCCAACCTCGCCGTCGACGACCTGCCGTGGGCAGCCCCGCCGCACGCCGAGCCGCCCGTCATGGCGCCGCCCCCGCCGGTGCTGCCGCAGAGCTTCCCCGAAGTGGTGGCGCTGCTGAAGGAAAAGCGCGAGAACGTGCTGGCCGGATACCTGGAGGCGAGCGTCCACCTGGTGCGCTTCGACGCCGCCGCGACGCCGCCGCGTTTCGAGTTCCGCCCGCAGCCCGGCGTGCCGGCCGACCTCGCCCAGCGCATCGGCAAGTTCCTGCTCGACGCCACCGAAGCGCGCTGGATGGTCACCGTCAACACGACGGAGCCCGGCGAGCCCACCTTGCGCGAACAGACGCGCGGCACCGTCTCGGCCGATCCGCTGGTGCAGGCGCTGCTGCGCGCCTTCCCCGACGCCCACATCGGCATGGTGCGCCCGAAGAAGAAGCAGGACGTGGAGGCCGACGAGGCCGCCCCGGTCCTGGAAGACAGCCTGATCGACACATCCGGAGACGACGACGCATGAAGAACCTCGGCCAGTTGATGAAGCAGGCCCAGCAGATGCAGGCCAAGATGGCGGAGATGCAGGAAAAGCTCGGCACCGTCGAGGTCAGCGGTGCGGCCGGCGGCGGCATGGTCGGCGTCACGCTCAACGGCAAGGGCGAGATGAAGAAGGTGACCATCGACAAGTCCATCGTCGATCCCAACGACGTGGAAATGCTGGAAGACCTCATCGTCGCCGCCCACAACGACGCCAAGGCCAAGGTCGAGGCGACCATGCAGGACGAGATGCAGAAGGTCACCGGCGGCCTGCAGCTGCCGCCCGGCATGAAGTTCCCGTTCTGAGCCGCCGCGCGCAGAGCCGCCGCCCGTGGTCGGACCCGAGATCGAGCGCCTGATCCAACTGCTCGCCCGCCTGCCGGGCCTGGGCCCGCGGTCGGCCCGGCGGGCGGCGCTGGCGCTGGTGAAGCGGCGCGACGGCCTGCTGCTGCCGCTCGCCGATGCGCTGACGGCGGTGGCGGAGTCGGTGCGCACCTGTTCCGTCTGCGGCAACTACGACACCCAGGACCCTTGCGCCGTGTGCCGCGACGTGCGGCGCGACGGGTCGCTGCTGTGCGTGGTGCAGGACGTGTCCGACCTGTGGGCGCTGGAGCGCACGGCGGCCTTCCGCGGCCGCTATCAGGTGCTCGGCGGGTTGTTGTCGGCGCTGGACGGGGTCGGGCCGGAAGACCTGGCGGTGGCGCGGCTGGTGGAGCGGGCGCGGTCGCCGGACGTGACGGAAGTCATCCTCGCCCTGCCGGCGACGGTCGACGGCCAGACCACCGCCCATTACATCGCCGACGCCCTGGCCGAGTGCGAGGTCGCGGTGTCCGGTCTGGCGCAGGGCGTGCCGGTGGGTGGCGAGCTGGATTACCTGGACGACGGAACCCTGCTGGCGGCGCTGAACGCGCGCCGGCCGGTCTGACCAATCGTATTAGAAAAAGCGAAAAAAGAGAGGGAGTCGCATACCACCGCCTCGGGGACTACGGTGGCATGCGAAACCCGGCGCGGCGGAACTTTGGGGGTCGGCAGGGACACCGCTGCGACGGGTCTGGCTCCCTCTTGAACTTAGAGTAAGTCCGATCGACCGCACCTTCCAGCCCAATCGTGGTAAACGATGCGTCGGGAGGTCGCTGCGGTCCCCTGGTACCGGTGTCTTTTTATACGCGCGGACAGGGGTGGTCGAAGGTCACGGGGTATGATGGCGCTTAGGTGCCAAATGTATAGTACTGGGCGGCGGTATTCGTGGGGGCGATCATGACGGCCATCACAGACGACTCGTGGTTCGACCGCCGATACTACGGTGGGGATTTGCCGGCGGCGGCGGAGCGGGCGCTGCACGTCGCAGCGGCGGCGTGGGCCGATCCGCCGGCGGCCGAGGCGGCGCTGGACGCCGCGGCCGCGCTGGCGCCGGGGCACCGGGCGGTGCTGCTGGCCCGCTACAAGTATCACTTCTACCGGACGGATCTGGCGGCGGCGGCGCCCTATGCGCTGGCCTGCGTCCGCGACTCGGCACGCGCCCTCAACCTGCCCGCCGATTGGCGCGACGTCCGGCCGGGTGACGCCCGGTTCGACGAGATCGAGGCGGAGCCGCGCTTCTTCCTCTTCGCCCTCAAGGCCTACGGCTACGTCTGCGTGCGCAGCGGCGCGGTGGAGGAAGGCAAGGCGGCGCTGGCGCAGGTGATCGCGCTGGACCCCACCGACGCCACCGCCACCCGCCGCCTGCTGGCGCTGGTGGAAGCCGGTCCGGGCGATGAGGACGACGAGGACGCCGCCTAGCGCGGGTCCGGACGACCGAAACAGGAAACCGCCAACAAAAGCTAAGGCGCGGCGATCATCCGGCGGAACCAGTCGGCCGTCATCAGCGGCCCGTCGATGGCGGCGAGGCCGGCGTTGAGGCGGTCGCGCTTGGCGCGCCCGGCGGCGTCGTTGCGGAAGCAGGCGTAGAGCGGGCGCTCGGCGATGGGGCGCGGGTTGAAGCGCACCGCGTTGAGGCGACCGCTCAGGGCCGGATCACGGCGCAGCAGCCATTCCATGACGTTGCGGTCGATGACGGCGAGGTCGATGCGGCCGTCCAGCAGGTTCTGCAGGTTCTGCGTATCGTCGGACGCCCGCACCACCTGCAGCACGCCGCGCGTCACCAGGCGGTCGAAGGAGTCCGTGTTGGCGTAGTTGCGCACGACGCCGAGGGTGTAGGGCGCCAGATCCTCCAGCCGCGTCCAGGTCAGCGGATGGTCCAGGCGTTCGGCGAACCCGAGGGGGCTCGAGCCGATCTGGCCGCTCATCAGGCAGACGCGCTCCCGCATGCGGGTGGTGTAGACGGGGAAGATGCCGTCGATGTCGCGGTCGCCGAAGCCGCTCTCGATGTCCACCGCCGGCTGGAACACGGGCACCAGCTCGGCGCCCGCGGCGGCCAGCGCCGAGCCCACCACCTGCGCCGTGGCGCCGAGGCCCGGAAGGTCGGCGCCGATGTAGGGCGGCCAGGGCGTGGTGCCGAGTCGCACCTGCTCCGCCGCCGCGACAGGCACGGTCGCCGCCAGCATGGCCACCCCGGCGGCGAGCGCCGCCCACCGTCTTCCCCAGTGCGACACCCCTTGCGCCTCCCCGTGGTCGTCGCAATCCCTTATTGCGAGGGTTGGAGATTTTGCGCGGTGGGTAAAGATAAAATTCCAGGCCGACGCGCGTGCGAGGCATGAAACAGTCCGAGATGCGCGCTGGCCGCGAAATATCCGGTTGGCACGGAAGGCTCCCCTTGTCTATGCTAACGGGGATGTCGAGTACGCCACAAGAGCGACCGACATGCGACGCAGGGAGGAAGACCATCACATGCCGCATTCGACGCTCGCGGAGACACGCGCGCGTCCGGCGGCCCCGCCCGTGCCCTCCGGGGGTGCGGACGCGCAGGCCGTTGCGACCGCCGCAGAACCGCCGGCCGGTCCACAGGACGCGCCCGAGGCCGGCACCACGCCGGTGCTCGATCCCGCCCTGCTGGGCGAGGCGCTGGTGCAGCCGGTGCTGGCCGTCGCCGTCGCCACCGGCACCGTCACCTGGGCCAACGCCGCCGCCGACACGCTGTTCGGCCGCCCCGTGCGCGGGCTGCCGCTGGCCGCCCTGCTGGTGGAAGCCGGCGAGCGCGACATGGCGCAATGGCTCGGCCGCACCGCCGCCGTCGGGCGCTGCGTCGCCACCGGCCGCACCGTCGGCGGCGACCTGGTGCCGCTGACGCTCGCCGCCTCGGTGCGCGGCGGCAGCGCGACGCTGGTGCTGTCCGACAGCCGCGACGCCGCCTCCGCCTCCTACGCCGAGGCGCGGCGCAGCCTGGAGCGCTACGCCCTCGCCCTGCGCTCCACCAACGAAGGCATCTACGACTGGGACATCGAGACCGACCGCATCTTCTTCTCCCAGCGAGCGCGGGAAATCTTCGGCCTCGCCTCCGATGAAATGTCGCCGCACGCCTGGGCGGCGCGCATCCACCCCGACGACTATCCGGCCTATCGCGCCGCCCATGTGCGGCACCTGCGCGGCGAGACGGAGCGCTTCGTCTGCGAGTACCGCTTCCGCACCGGCGCGGGGGCCTGGAGCTGGGTGCGCCAGCACGGCATCGCCCTGCGGCGCGACGCCGGCCGCGCCGTGCGCCTTACCGGCTCGGTCGGCGACATCGGCGAGATGAAGGCGGCGGAAGCCCGCATCGAGCGCGAGCGCAGCATTCTGGCGGCCACCATCGAGCACATGGAGCAGGGCCTCTACATGGCCGACGCCGACGGCTGCATGGTGGCCTTCAACCAGCGCTTCCGCGCCCTGTTCGACCTGCCCGACGACGCCTGCCAGCCGGGCTATACGGTGGAGGCGGTGCTGCGCTTCCTGCACGACCGCGGCGACCTGGACGTGCCGTGGGATCAGGTGCGCGCCCGCGCCCTCAGCCCGCAGAGCCGCCGCCACGGCACCGTCTACGAGACGCGGCGGCCGGGCGGCGTGATCCTGGAGGCGCGCACCACGGCGCTGCCCGACGGCGGCTTCATCCGCACCTTCACCGACGTGACCGAGCGCCGCAAGCAGGAACGCGCCATCAGCGACATCCTGGAAGCGATCCCGCTGCCCATCATCGTGTCGTCCACCATCGACAGCACCATCTACTACGTCAATACCCACGCCCAGGAAGACTACGGCCTGTGCGTCGGCGCGCCCGTCGGCGGCAACGCCATCGAGCTCTACGTCGACCCCGAGGACCGCCGCCGGCTGGTGGAGCGGGTGCGCCGCGACCGCGTGGTGGACGACTTCGAGGTCGAGTGGCACACCATCGGCACCCGCGAGCGGCGCTGGGTGCTGCTGTCGGCGCACGCCTTCACCTACCAGGGCCGCGACGCCATGCTGGTGACCGCCGCCGACATTACCGAGCGCCGCCGCATGAGCGCCGACCTGCACGCCGCCAAGGAGAGGGCGGAACAGGCCCTCGCCGACCTGCAGGCGACCCAGAAGAGCCTCGTGGAGGCCGAGAAGATGGCCTCCCTCGGCGGGCTGGTGGCGGGCGTGGCGCACGAGATCAACACGCCCGTCGGCATCACCGTCACCACGGCGACCCACCTGCAGGAAAAGACCGTGGAGCTGCGCCGCGTGTTCGAGAGCGGCAAGGTCCGGCGGTCGGACTTCGAGACCTATCTCGCCACCGCGACGCAGGCGGCCGACCTCATCCTCGGGTCGTCGACGCGGGCCGCCAACCTGATCCAGAGCTTCAAGCAGGTGGCCGTCGACCAGACCAGCGAGGAACGCCGCCGCTTCGACCTCAAGACCTACGTGGAGGAGGTGCTGCTGTCCCTCGGCCCCCGCCTGAAGCGCACGCCGCACCGGGTGACGACGGACATCCCGGCCGGCATCCAGGTGGACAGCTACCCGGGGCCGCTGTCGCAGGTGCTGACCAACTTCGTCATGAACTCGCTGGTCCACGCCTGGCCCGACGACGGCGGCACGGCGGGCCGCATGACGGTGACGGCGCGGCAGGAGGGGGCGCAGGTGGTGCTGGTCTATGCCGACGACGGCTGCGGCATCCCGCCCGACCACCTGGGCAAGGTCTTCGAGCCCTTCTTCACCACCCGGCGCGGCAGCGGCGGGTCGGGGCTCGGGCTCAACATCGTGTTCAACATCGTGCGTCAGACGCTCAAGGGCACGGTCGACGTCGACAGCAAACCGGGGGCGGGGACGACGTTCACCGTCCGCTTCCCGGCGGAGGCCTGAGGCATGGCGGGATCCCACACGGACGGCGGCGGCACGCGGGAGGATGGCATGAACGACGACGAGATGCTGTTCGACGACGAAGACTTCCTGGTCGACGACGACGCCCCGGCCGCCGCGTCGGAATCCGGCAGTCGCCCCGGCACGGGCGGCGCGGCGCTGCCGGCGGCGGCGGCGCTGCCCGGCGATGCCTGGGTCGTGCTGGTGGTCGACGACGAGCCGGAAGTGCACGCGGTGACCGCCATGGTGCTGTCGGACGTGCGCTTCAAAGGGCGCTCCGTCAGGCTGCTCTCGGCCCATTCGGCGCGGGAGGCGCGCGAGATCCTGGCGGCGCGCCGCGACATCGCGGTGGTGCTGCTCGACGTGGTGATGGAAACCGACGACGCCGGCCTGCAGCTCGTCCGCCACATCCGCGGCGACCTGGGCAACCGCGCGGTGCGCATCATCCTGCGCACCGGCCAGCCGGGCCAGGCGCCGGAGCGCGACGTCATCCTCGCCTACGACATCAACGACTATAAGGCCAAGACCGAGCTGACCTCGCAGAAGCTGTTCACCACCCTGGTGGCGGCGCTGCGCTCCTACGAGGACATCCTGGCGCTGGAGATGAGCCGCCAGGGCCTGCGCAAGATCATCGACGCCAGCTCCAGCCTGCTGCAGGCCCGCAGCATGACGCTGTTCGCCTCGGGCGTGCTGACCCAGCTGTCGGCGGTGCTCGGCACGCCGGTCTCGGGCATCGTCTGCGCCCAGCGCGGCCGGCCGGGCTCGCGCGGCGAGGCGGCGGAGGAGGTATTCATCCTGGCCGGCGCCGGCGTCTACGAGGGCGTCGCCGACCGCCCGCTCGCCGAACACGCCGACGACCCGGTGGTCGCCGCCATCGCCGAGGCGCTGGCCGCCAAGGCGCACGTCTACCGCGACGACCACATGGTGCTCTACATCAACACCCCCAACGGCCGCGAGGTGGTCGCCTACCTGCAGACCGGCCGCACCCTGACGGCGCTGGACGAACAGCTGGTGGAGGTGTTCTGCGGCAAGGTGTCGGTCGGGTTCGACAACCTCTACCTCTATGAACAGCTGCGCCGGGCCCATCAGGCGACGGTGGTGGCGCTGGCCGACCTGGCCGAACACAAGGACACCGATACCGGCGAGCACGTGCTGCGCGTCGAGCGCATGACCGAGGCGGTGGCGCGCCGCCTGCGGTCGGACGGCATCTACACCGACCAGATCGACGACCTGTTCATCGAGCAGGTCGGCATGGCGTCCATCCTGCACGACGTCGGCAAGGTTTCGGTGCCCGACGCCATCCTGCAGAAGCCGGGCAAGCTGACGCCCGAGGAATGGCTGGTGATGCGCGAGCACGCCGCCGCCGGCGGCACCATCCTCAAGCGCGCCGCTAGGCTGGTGGACGGCTCCAGCTACCTGTCGCTCGGCGCCGACATCGCCAGCGGCCACCACGAGCGGTGGGACGGCGGCGGCTATCCGCTCGGCCTCAAGGGGCAGGAGATCCCGCTGGCGGCCCGCATCGTCGCGGTGGTGGACGTGTTCGACGCCCTGACCAGTGCCCGGCCTTACAAGGACCCGTGGCCGCGCGACCTCGCCATCGAGTATCTGCGCGACCAGTCGGGCAAGCAGTTCGACCCGCAGGTGGTGGAAACCTTCCTCACCGTGCTGGACGCCGTCGGCCAGGGCGGCTGAGGTCCGAAGCGGGTGGCGTACCCTCTGCCGCCGGCGAGGCAGGGGGCCCGCCTTTTTCTACCGCGACCGCAAAAATCGGAAGGGGTGGCGATCCCGCCGCGTCGCCCGCCCGGTCCGCAGCCGCGACGGGCCGGATGCAGCATGTCGTTGTGTTGCCGCGTTTTTCCCCTCCGGCGCGGGCTTCCCGACTCGCGTCCGATGAAATTCCGGGGGTTTTTGCAGTGCAGCAACCCCCATAAAATACCCTCCATCCTGGCAACCGTTGGTCAAATCTGACGTTTGATCGGTGTATGCCTCCCGGTGAAGAAGGGCGCAGGCCCTGATCTTTCTCTTGTCCGGCCACGAGTCGGAGCGGCAGAGACGGCGCGCCATCGACGGCCGTCCGCCGAACCGGGAGAGGCGTCGAGCGGCCCATCCGCCACGGGCGGTGGGCTGGAACGTGTAGAGGGACTTTGGTAGCCGCATGACCTATGCCGCTATGACTTTCTTCATTCTGGCGGTGATGTCTGCGCTGTTCGGCTTCACCACCTTCGAAAGTGGGGCCGAGCCGACGGCAGCGGCATTGGCGCGTTTGCTCGCCGTGGTCTTCGGCATCGGCTTCCTGGTGGCCGCCGTTTCCCTGGCCCTGCGACGGGCCGCCGAGCGGCAGGCCGGCGGTGCGGACGACGGCGCCGTCGTCACGCGCGACGGCCCGGCACGCCTCGGCACCGGCCTGACCGCATCGGAACGCGGCTCGTGGGACGGCGCCCGCCGTCCGCGGCCGGCCGAGCGTCCCGACCGCCGCGACCGGGGCTGACGCCATGACCGCCGGCTCCGGGCTCCCCCGCCGCGATCCGCTTCAGCCGGTGGACCTGGATGCGGCCATGCTCGATCCGACGACGGTGTTCGACGATCCCGACGACGTGGTGGCCTCCGGCGTTCTGACGCCCGAACAGAAGGCCACCGTGCTCGAGCGCTGGTCGGTGGAGGCCGAGCGCATCGCCGCCGCCGACGACGTCCGCCCCGACGCCGCCGACGAGGCCGCCCGCCAGGCCGCCCGCGCCCGCGCCGCCCGGGCGCTGCTGTAGCCGCTCCGCCGCGGGGCGGCTTTTTCCTTTTTCCGCAACGACGTTTCGACGGCGGCCGCCATATGCCACGGCCGCGCCCCGCCGGCCGCTACAGCCTGTGAGCGGGCTGTGACGAAAGCGGTATTTTGCGCCCAATCCCGCCGTATTTTACGGACCCTTTATGCCGACGGCCCCGGAAGCGCGGCGGTGGCGGCGCCTCCACCATGGTTGCCGAAATGCGCCTGTGCCGCGGAGTCCGGCGGCTTCGGGCGCCCGCTGTGACCGTCTGCCACAGCCCGGCGACCCACCCACGATCATTTTATGCCCCCTCCGCCAAGGCCACATGGAGGCTTTACGGCCCCTCGCGGCATCCTCGGGACATGGAAGGCGGGCGGCCCGCGCAGCTCCGGCGAGATGAACGACCGGCCCGGCCCCCGCCACAAGACGAGACACAGAGCCTAAGGAGTTCGCGATGAGCACGGCCAACATGCAGATCGAGGCGCTGATCCCCGACCTGAAGCGCTATGCCCGCTCCCTGGCGCGCAGCGAGGACGATGCCAACGATCTGGTCCAGGATTGCGTTGAGCGTGCCATCCGCAAGTGGGACCTCTACAAGCCCGGCACCAACCTCCGCTCGTGGCTGTTCACCATGATGCGCAACGTCTTCATCAGCCAGAAGCGCCGCGACGCCGTGTCGTACCGCTACATGCAGCAGGCGGTGCACGACGAATCGACGGTCGCCCGGCCGAACCAGATGCACTCCGTCTACCTGAAGGAGACGGTGGCCGCCATGGAGGCCCTGTCGGAACAGGAACGCGCCGCGGTGATGATGCTCGGCATGGAAGAGCGCAGCCACCAGGAAGCCGCCGGCGAAACCTCGCTCCCCGTCGGCACCATGAAGTCACGCCTGTCCCGCGGCCGCGCCAACCTGCGCACCGTGCTGCAGATGTCCGAGGGCGACCTCACCTGATCCGACCGGCCGGGCAGACCCTTCCCCCGAACGCCGGAAACGGCCCCGCGGCTCCATGCCCGGGGCCGTTTTTCGTTGTGGATCGGGGGCCGACTGCCCCTTTCCGGCCCGTCTCCTCCTCCTTTCGACTCGGTCGCGGCGAAGAGTCGGCGAAGTCTTCGAACCCTGGTTGCGGTACGCGCGTTCAGAAGACAAACCCGCCACGACCCTCCGTATAGCGAGCATTCGAGGAGGCTAATGACCATGCATACGTTTATGAAGATTGCCCTGCCCGCGTCCGCTGTTCTGGCGCTCACCGCTTGTGCGAGCGGCGCAAAGATCGAGAACGCCAAGGCCGTCGCCCCGTCGGGCGGTTCCGCCTTCACCCAGGAACTGGCCAAGGACTACGGCGACTACACGCGCTTCGAGGCCGACGAGATGTACGACTGGCCCGACGCCGACCACTTCGCCGACAAGGCGCTGGCCGCCGCCGAGGGCAAGCGCGTCGCGCCCGAGAACCCGGAAGAGTGGGACATCGAGCGCGAAGACTGGATGGCCGAGCTGAAGCAGGCTCGCGCCACCCTGGTCGGCGCCTACCAGGACGGCTTCCGCGAGGACAATCCGCAGGCCGCCGCCTCCGCCCAGGCCAATTACGACTGCTGGGTCGAGCAGGCCGAGGAAGGCTGGCAGTACGACCACATCGCCAAGTGCCGCGAAGGCTTCCTGGCCGCCATGCAGCAGCGCGGTGGCGAGGTGGTGACCCAGGTGGAAGGCCCGCCGCCGGTGCTGGTGTTCTTCGATTGGGACGTGGCGCGCCTGCCGGCCGAAGCGACCCAGATGCTGGACGCCATGGCCAACGTGGCGCAGGACAATCCGCAGATGCGCCTGAACGTCACCGGCCACGCCGATACCTCCGGCCCGTCCGACTACAACGTCGGCCTGTCGCGGGAGCGTGCCGAGAACGTCGCCTCCGCCCTGCAGACCCGCGGCGTCGCCCGCGATCGCATGATCGTCGACTGGAAGGGCGAGAGCGATCCGCGCGTGCCGACCGGCGACGGCGTCCGCGAGCCGGAGAACCGCCGCGTCACCATCCAGGGGACCGGCACCGCGCCCATGGCCTCCATGGACGGCATGAACACCGGCATGGGCGCCGGCGGCATGCAGCAGTCCAGCATGGCGGCCGGCGGCGAGAGCGGCATGACCGGCGCCACCATGGGCTCCACCGGCACCGCCACCACCATGCGGTAACCACCGACGGCGCCGGGGGCCGTCGCCCTGACCCCCTCGCCCCCCTCACCGGGGCGGCGCGCACCGGCCCAAGGCCCGCAGCGGTTCCCCCGCTGCGGGCCTTTCTTCGTCAGTTCGCAGGGGCCGTCGGGTAGTCGTCCCACGGTTCGGCGCCGGCCGGCAGCGGTTCCTCCACCACCAGGCCCAGCTTGGCGAGGGCGTCGGCGATGCCGATGAACAGGTTGAGGCCGAGCGGCGCGCCGCCGTCGGTCTGGAAGCCGGCGTAGGTCAGGCCGATCAGGTTGCCGCGCCCGTCCACCAGGGCGCCGCCGCTGTTGCCCAGCGAGACGGCGGCGTCGGCCTGGATGTCGGTGAGGCCGCGGTCGTTGCGCGGGAAGCCGGAGACGATGCCGCGCGTCACCGTGCCGGCCAGCCCCTTCATGCCGGGCGTGCCGACCACGAAGACCTCCTCGCCGATGGCCGGCGGCGGCGTCAGGCGGATCGGCAGCACCGAGGCCTCGGCCACCGTTTCCGCCAGTTGCAGCAGGGCGACGTCGCGCCGGCCGTCGCGCCGCAACACGTCGGCCTTGCGGAACCGGCCGGAGGCGTCGCGCACCATCACCGACTCGTGGCCTTCGACGACGTGGTGGTTGGTCAGCAAGAGGCTCGGGGCGATGAAGACCGCCGAGCCGTGGCCGGTGCCGGTGTCCACCGTGGCGACGGCGGCGCGCACGGCGTCGGCATCGTCGACGAGCGGCGTCGTGCGCAAGGGGCGCTGCGGCACCAGCAGGGGCGTCGGGCCGGTCTGGCGGTCGGCGACGGCGAATTGGGTCGGGTCGCGGCTGACCAGCTCCAGCAGGCGGGGCTCCGCCGCGAAGTTGCTCGCGGCCGTGCCGAAGGCGCCGTTGATGAGCAGCTGGACCGCCATGGGCGAGGGGTCTTCCAGGGTCGCCACGCCCTCGGTGGTCGCCTGCCACACCACCTTGCGCAGGGCCTGGCTGAACACCTGCCACTGCACCCGCACATAACCCTGGCCGGTCTTCAGGAACTTTTCGTCGCCGGTCAGCAGGTCGCGCTGGTGGCAGATGTCGAGGCGGATCTCGTCGATGCGGGCGCCGACCAGATAGTCGGTGCGCGGCCGGCCGCGTTCGATGTCGGCGAACAGGTTGCTGGGGTCGCCGGTGGTGCGGTAGCCGGCGAGGTTCAGGCGGTCGTAGAAGATGTCGGAGAAACTGCGGCTGAACACCTCGGTGCGCGACATCTGCCAGGCGATGGGATCGCTGCGCCCGGCGCACTGCCACAGATTGCCGCCGTAGCCGCCGATGGTGGTGCCGGGCGGGATGGCGATGGTGGCGCCGTGGAAGCGCAGGGTCGCCAGCGTGCGCTCGAACCCCATCTCCGGCGGCGGCCGCATCTCCACGGCCGGGATCGGCATGCCCGACCCGCAGCCGCCCAGGGCCGCAACGGCGGCCAGCGCCGCCGTGCCCATCATCCACCCCCGCCCCATGACGGCCCCTCCCCCGTCGGTTGCAAAACCATTGCGAGCGGAGTGTAGCGGGAGCGCCATGACCCTGCAAGCCGCGCGGGAAGGCTTTGACGGCGCGGCCCTTCCTGTTACAAAGCCTGCGACCGTCCTATATGCCGGGCATCCGGCCCCCGCCGCTTCCGTGGGAACGTTTTCATGACCGTCGCCATCATCGATTACGGATCGGGCAACCTGCGCTCGGCCGCCAAGGCGCTGGAGCGCGTGGTGGCCGAATCGGGCGCGTCCGAAACCGTCCTGGTCACCGCCGACGCCGACGCCGTGCGCGCCGCCGACCGCATCGTGCTGCCGGGCGTCGGTGCCTTCGCCGATTGCCGCCGCGGCCTCGACGCCGTGCCGGGCATGGTGGAGGCCCTGACCGAGACGGTGATCGACAAGGGCCGCCCCTTCCTCGGCATCTGCGTCGGCATGCAGCTCATGGCCTCCGTCGGGCGCGAGCACCGCGACGTCGCCGGCCTGGGGTGGATCCCGGGCGAGGTGGTGCGCATCCGCCCCGCCGACCCGACGCTCAAGGTGCCGCACATGGGCTGGAACGAGCTGGCCTTCGAGCCCGGCCACCCCATCCTCGCCGGCATTGCGCCCGGCGATCACGCCTACTTCGTGCACAGCTATCATCTGGTGCCGGAAAACCCGGCGCACCGCCTCGCCACCATGGAGTACGGCGGCACGCTGACGGCGCTCGTCGGCCGCGACACCATGGTCGGCACCCAGTTCCACCCGGAGAAGAGCCAGGCCACCGGCCTGACGCTCCTCGGCAACTTCCTGCGTTGGGCTCCATGATCCTTTTCCCCGCCATCGACCTGAAGGACGGGTCCTGCGTCCGCCTGCTGAAAGGCGAGATGGACAAGGCCACCGTCTTCAACACCTCCCCCGCCGATCAGGCCCGCCTGTTCAAGGACGCCGGCTGCGAGTGGCTGCACGTCGTCGACCTCAACGGCGCCTTCGCCGGCAAGCCGGTGAACGCCGAGGCGGTGGAGCAGATCCTCGCCGTCATGGGGCCGGACGTGCCGGTGCAGCTCGGCGGCGGCATCCGCGACCGCGCCACCATCGACCTGTGGCTGGAGAAGGGCATCCGCCGCGTCATCCTCGGCACCGTCGCCCTGCGCCATCCGGAACTGGTGATCGACGCCTGCAAGGCGCACCCCGGCCGCATCGCCGTCGGCATCGACGCCCGCGACGGTATGGTGGCGGTGGAAGGCTGGGCCGAGACCAGCGAAATGACGGCCGTCGACCTGGCGCTGAAGTTCGAGGACGCAGGCGTCGCCGCCATCATCTACACCGACATCGACCGCGACGGCGCCTTGCAGGGACCGAACGTCGAGGCGACGGCGGCCCTGGCCGCGCGCCTGACCACGCCGGTCATCGCCTCGGGCGGCGTTGCGTCCATCGACGACCTGAAGGTGCTGAAGGCGCGCCAGGACACCGGCATCGTCGGCGTCATCTCCGGCCGCGCCCTCTACGACGGCCGCATCGACCTGGCCGAGGCGCTGGCGGTGCTGAAGGGCTGACGGGTCGAGAGCGGGTTGACCACCAAGACACCAAGACACCAAGAGAACGCTCCCGCGCGCAGGCGGTCGGGGACAGGCCCCTCGGGAGGAACTGGATAAAGTCTCCTTGGTGCCTTGGTGTCTTGGTGGTTCAAAACCGACCGACCGGCGAGAAGTAAGCAAGGACACGCAGATGCTCAAGATGCGCATCATCCCCTGCCTGGACGTCAAGGACGGCCGTGTGGTGAAGGGGGTCAATTTCGTCGGGCTGCGGGATGCCGGTGATCCGGTGGAGCAGGCGCGGATCTACGACGCCGCCGGCGCCGACGAACTGTGCTTCCTCGACATCACCGCCAGTTCCGACAACCGCGCCACTCTCTACGACGTGGTCGCCCGCACGGCCGAGCAGTGCTTCATGCCGCTCACCGTCGGCGGCGGCGTGCGCACGGTGGAGGACATCCGCAAGCTCTTGCTGGCCGGCGCCGACAAGGTGTCCATCAACACCGCCGCCGTCCACCGCCCGGAGTTCGTGCGCGAGGCGGCGGAGAAGTTCGGCAGCCAGTGCATCGTGGTCGCCATCGACGCCAAGTCGGTCGGCCCCGACAAGTTCGAGATCTTCACCCACGGCGGCCGCAACGCCACCGGCCTCGATGCGGTGGAGTGGGCGCGGCGCATGGAGGAATACGGCGCCGGCGAGATCCTGCTGACCAGCATGGACCGCGACGGCACCAAGCAGGGCTTCAACCTGCCGCTGACGCGCGCGGTGGCCGATGCGGTGTCCATCCCCGTCATCGCCTCGGGCGGCGTCGGCACGCTGGATCACCTGGTGGAAGGCATCACCGAAGGGCACGCGACGGCGGTGCTCGCCGCGTCCATCTTCCACTTCGGCGAATACACCATCCGCCAGGCCAAGGACCACATGAAGGCCGCCGGCATCCCGGTGCGCGACTGACGGAGACCAGCCCATGAGCGAAGCCACCGCCGCCGTGCTCGACCGCCTGTATACGGTGATCGAGGGCCGCAAGGGCGCCGACGCCGACACCAGCTATACCGCCAAGCTGTTCGCCAAGGGCCGCAAGAAGATCGCCCAGAAGGTCGGCGAAGAGGGCGTGGAATGCGCGCTCGCTGCCGTATCCGAAGGCCGCGACGAGGTGGTGAGCGAAAGCGCCGACCTGCTCTATCACCTGCTGGTGCTGTGGGCCGACGCCGGCGTGGCGCCGGCCGAAGTCTACGGCGAACTGGAGCGCCGCGTCGGGCTTTCGGGCTTGGCGGAAAAGGCGGCCCGCAAGTCCTGACGGGTGACCGGCGCTTGAGGGCGCTGGCGGGATCGGTCACGATCACGACGACCGGCCGACCCCGGCCCGCCCTGTGCGGGACGGACGGCGCGACTGCGCCGCGCGGCCCCTGCCACGGGAGCCAAGGGCGTGAGGAGCGCCCGCCCGGCGCTTGAGGGCGCAGGCGGGATCGGTCACGATCACGACGACCGGCCGACTGCCGGCCCGCCCCGGGCGGGACGGACGGCGCGACTGCGCCGCGCGGCCCCTGCCGCGGGAGCCAAGGGCGCGAGGAGCGCCCGCCCGGCGCTTGAGGGCGCTGGCGGGATCGGTCACGATCACGACAGCCCAAACCCAAAGGAGCCCCTTCGCGATGGCCTACGACCAGAACAACATCTTCGCCAAGATCCTGCGCGGCGAGATCCCGTGCAAGAAGGTCTACGAGGACGATCACGTGCTGGCCTTCGAGGACATCGCGCCCAAGCGCCCGGTCCACGTCCTGGTCATCCCCAAGGGCCCTTACGAGGACGCCACCACCTTCGCCGCCGAGGCCTCCGACGTCGAGCAGGCGGCGCTGTGGAAGGCCGTCGGGCTCATCGTCAAGCAGACCGGCGTCGACAAGACCGGCTACCGCATCATCTCCAACACCGGCGAGCACGGTCACCAGGAGGTGCCGCACCTGCACCTGCACATCCTCGGCGGGTCGTCCTGCGGCCCCATGGTGAAGGCCGGCTGAGGCGGGCGTCGCGCCGGCGTCAGGGCGGCGGCACCACCGTCGCCGCCCCGTCCTCCGCCACCACCAGGGCCCCCGTGCGCAAGCGCACCGCCGCCGCCGGGTCGCCGGCCGTGAGCAGGCGCAGGGAGCCCGCGTCCTCCCCCAGCAGCAGCGCCAGGGCAGTGTCGTCGCCGGCGGCGTCGGCGAGGGCACACAGCAGGCGCGGCGGCAGCGGTTCGGCCAGCGCGACCAGCCGCTCTACCGGCAGGCGGTCCGCTGGCACCCGCGTCTCCGCGGCACCGGCGAAGGCCGCCGCCAAGGCCGTTTCCCGCAGGCGGCGCCGCTGCGCCTGGCTCTTGCGGCGCACGGCCGGGCTCGACGGCAGGCGCAGGACGGGCGTGCGAGCGGCCAAGGCCTCGGCGAGCGCCGCCGCTTCCGTCGTCCGTTCCAGGCATACCACCAGGTCGGGCCGCACGGCCTGCGCCGTCGCCGTCTGCAGGCGCTGGCCGGGGCCGCGGACGAAGCCGCAGGTGTTCACCACCACCAGCCGCCCGCCCCTCGCGCCCGCGTCCGTCAGCCGGGCGGCGGCGGCGAGCAGGGCGGCGCGGGCGCGCAGGGGCTCCAGCACGCCCAGGAAGACCAGCCGTTCCACCGGCTCCCCCGGCCGTCCGAGCGCCGCGCAGGCGGGTGGGCCGAGGCCCGGCTGGCCGGGGTCGGCGTCGACCAGCACCGCCGCCCTCGACGCCGCGGCGGCGAGCCAGCGGCAGAAGGTGGTCTTGCCGGTATCGGTGGCGCCGACCACCATCACCCGCCGCACGCCCGCCGCCACGGCGTCGAGGGCGGCGGTCCAGGCGGCGGGGACGTCCAGGTCTCCGTTTCCCGGCGCGGTCACGGTTTGTCGCGGAACAGGCTCTGCGACACCTGCACCATGAGCTGGCGGAAGCGCTCGCTGTCGAGGGTCAGGTCCTCCGGGTCGCCGCCGACGGAGCCGGCGACGTCGGTCAGCACACGGTCCTCCTCGCAGAACACGGCCAGCACCGTCAGCCGCTCGCCCGGTTCCTCCGGCGGCACCTCGCCGCGGCACAGGGCGCGGCCGGAGACGCGGCGCGGCGCGTTGAAGGCGAGCGTGACGTGGTAGCGGCGGTCGCCGGCTTGTGCCGGGTCGGTGGTGAAGCGCAGCGTCTTGTACTCGGCGATGGCGCGGCCCATGGCGCCGAGCGCGACTTCGGCCGTGCGCTCCGGGCTCTCGCCGGCGAAGGCGGTGCCGTGGAGGGTGGCGAGCACCGGACCGCGGCTGGCCGCCCACTGCATGAACTGGAACGATCCCGCCGGGTCGCGGTAGCGGACCGTGGTGCGCGGCGCGTCGCCGCAGGCCGTCACGGCGGCGGCGACGGCGCCGGCGGCCAGCGTCATCAGCTTTTTGAGCATATGGGGCAACTCCTTGAGCCGGCAGGTTTTCCACAAGTTATCCCCATAACTCAGGGTTTGCACAGGGTTGCGCGCGGGCGCGGCAGCCGTCAATATCCGCCGCCCGCTCCCCTGGCAGAAGAGGCCTTCCCCCATGACGACGGATACGGTTCCGGCCGGCGCCAAGGACCCGCTCGACGCCGCCGCCCGCGAGCTGCGGGCGCGCATCCGCTACGTCTCCGCCCGCGACGAGCTGACGGCGCCCGACAGCACCATCAACAAGGCCGCCGCCGACGAGCCGGTCTTCGTGCTGCGCGCCCGCGACCTGGTCGCCTCCATGACCGTCGAGTACTGGGAGTTCTGCGCCCGCAACCGCGGCACCCCCGACGACAAGCTGGAACGGGCCGACCGCCAGCGCCGCGCCATGGAGGCGTGGCTGGAAAAGCGCCTGCCGCAGCCGACTCCGGCCGGCGAGATGCCGACGGTGCGCACCGCCCACGTCGAGCGCAACCACCCCCACTCGGTGCTGCGCAGCGCCCACCCGGAAGAGCCGGTGTTCGCCATCGTCGCCTCCGATTCGGTGGCGCAGGAAGTGGTGGAATTCTGGGCCTTCATGGCCGAGCGCAACGGCGCCAAGCCGGCCAAGGTGGACGCGGCCCTGCACGTCGCCCGCGCCATGGCCGCCTGGACCAGCAAGCGCGTCGTCGGCCTGCAGGAGCGCAAGCCGCGCCCGGTGCTGTCCGACGGTTCGGCCGGCGGCGGCGGCGTGGTGCTCTCCGCCCACCGGCCGCGCCATCGCATGGTGACGCTCATCCGCTGCCTCGCCTGCGATCATTCGGAGAAGGTGGGCGAGCCGCCCTATTCGGAAGACCTGCTGGCCTCCATCGCCGAGACCTGCGAAGGCGGCTGCCCGTCCTGCGGCGCCCAGCCGACGATGGACGAGGCGACCGGCCTGGCGCGCCGCGTCCTGACCACGGTGATGGTCGAGGAATAAGTCGGAAGAGGTAGTCGCCGCCGACTCCCGTCATCAACATATTGACGGCGACCCCCATTTTCATACCATATGTGGGCCGCTTGACGGGGTGCCTCTGCGCTCCCCGTTGCTGCCTATTCACCGAGACGCTGGAGGAATGACGCCGTGCTGAACGTGGTGCAGGTGACGGAAGGGCCCCGGGTGCAGGTCGATCACAGCCGCGACGCCCTTCTGACCGACTTCGGCAAGGCCGTGCTGGAAGACCGCTACCTGCTGCCCGGCGAGAGCTTCCAGGACCTGTTCGCCCGCGTCGCCAGCGCCTATGGCGACGACGACGCGCACGCCCAGCGCCTGTACGACTACATCTCGCGCCTGTGGTTCATGCCGGCGACGCCGGTGCTGTCCAACGGCGGCACCAACCGCGGCCTGCCCATTTCGTGCTTCCTGAACGAGGCGGACGACAGCCTGGACGGCATCGTCGGCCTGTGGACGGAAAACGTCTGGCTGGCGGCGCGCGGTGGCGGCATCGGCAGCTACTGGGGCAACCTGCGCTCCATCGGCGAGACGGTGGGCTCGGTGGGCAAGACCTCGGGCGTGGTGCCGTTCATCCGCGTCATGGACAGCCTGACGCTCGCCATCTCGCAGGGCTCGCTGCGCCGCGGCTCGGCGGCGGTGTACCTGCCGGTGGACCACCCGGAGATCGAGGAATTCGTCGAGATCCGCCGCCCGACCGGCGGCGACCCCAACCGCAAGGCGCCCAACCTGCACCACGGCGTGCTGCTGTCGGATGCCTTCATGCGGGCGGTGGAAGAGGACGCCGACTGGGCGCTCATCAGCCCCAAGGACGGGTCGGTGATGCGCACCATCAAGGCGCGCGCGCTGTGGATCCGCATCCTGCTGGCGCGCGTCGAGACCGGCGAGCCCTACATCATCTTCAACGACACCGTCGCCCGCCACCAGCCGCAGCACCACAAGCTGGCCGGCCTGCGGGTGAAGACCTCCAACCTCTGCGCCGAGATCACCCTGCCGACGGGCCGCGACCACATGGGCCGCGACCGCACCGCCGTGTGCTGCTTGTCGTCGCTGAACCTCGAGACGTGGGAGGAGTGGAAGGACGACCCGCAGTTCATCGAGGACGTCATGCGCTTCCTCGACAACGTCATCCAGGACTTCATCGACCGCGCCCCGGACAGCATGGCGAAAGCCCGCTATTCCGCCATGCGCGAGCGTTCGGTGGGCTTGGGCGTCATGGGCTTCCACAGCTTCCTGCAGAAGCACCGCATTCCGTTCGAGTCGGTGATGGCGAAGGTGTGGAACCGCACCATCTTCAAGCACCTGAAGACCTACGTCGACGCCGCCTCCAAGGCGCTGGCGGTGGAACGCGGGCCGTGCCCCGACGCCGCCGACTACGGCTTCATGGAACGCTTCAGCCACAAGACGGCCATCGCGCCGACGGCGTCCATCTCCATCATCTGCGGCGGCTCCAGCCCCGGCATCGAGCCCATCGCGGCCAACAGCTACACCCACAAGACGCTGTCGGGCTCGTTCAACGTGCGCAACCCCTACCTCAAGGCCCTGCTGGCCGAGAAGGGCCGCGACGACGAGGACACCTGGACCTCGGTCACCGTCAACGAGGGCTCGGTGCAGCACCTGGACTTCCTGACCCAGGACGAGAAGGACGTGTTCAAGACCGCCTTCGAACTGGACCAGCGCTGGGTGGTGGACCTGGCGGCCGACCGCACGCCCTTCATCGACCAGAGCCAGTCGGTGAACATCTTCCTGCCCGCCAACGTGCACAAGAAGGTGCTGCACCAGCTGCACTACCAGGCCTGGAAGAAGGGCGTGAAGAGCCTCTACTACTGCCGCTCCAAGTCCATGGCGCGGGCCGAGGTGGTGGCCAACAAGGCGGTGCCCGACTCGCTGAAGGACCTGGTGGCCTCCGCCGCCCTGCCGGCCGGCGCGACCCTGGACCCGGCGGCGGCTGCGACCTCCACCGACTTCGAGGAATGCCTCGCCTGCCAGTGAGGCGGCGCGCCCCAGACCCCAGTCATACGAGCCGCCCGGCGGCCCCGAGTTCATTCGACAGGTACATCCGATGCCCCTTCTCGACGCCAAGCCCGTCTACAAGCCCTTCGCCTACCCCTGGTGCTACGACGCCTGGCTTCTGCAGCAGCAGATCCACTGGCTGCCGGAGGAAGTGCCGCTGGCCGACGACGTGAAGGACTGGCACCACAAGCTGTCGGACAGCGAGCGTCACCTGATGACGCAGATCTTCCGCTTCTTCACCCAGTCGGACATCGAGGTGAACAACTGCTACATGCGGCATTACACCCGCGTGTTCAAACCCACCGAAGTGCAGATGATGCTGGCGGCGTTCTCCAACATGGAGACGATCCACATCGCCGCCTATTCGCACCTGCTCGACACCATCGGCATGCCGACGACGGAATACTCGGCCTTCCTCGACTACAAGGCGATGAAGGACAAGTACGATTACATGCAGGTCTGGGGCGTCGACACCAAGGAAGACATCGCCAAGACGCTGGCGGTGTTCGGTGCCTTCACGGAAGGGCTGCAGCTGTTCGCGTCCTTCGCGATCCTGCTCAACTTCCCGCGCTTCAACAAGATGAAGGGCATGGGGCAGATCGTGACGTGGTCGGTGCGCGACGAGACGCTGCACTGCAACTCCATCATCCGCCTCTACAAGACCTTCCTGCAGGAAAACCCCGAGGTCGACCGCGCCAAGATCGAGGTGGAACTGGCGGAAGCCTGCAAGACCATCGTCCACCACGAGGACGCCTTCATCGACCTGGCCTTCGAGCTGGGCGCCGTGGAGGGTCTGACCGCCGAGGACGTGAAGCGCTACATCCGCTACATCGCCGACCGCCGCCTGACGCAGCTGGGCATGGAGCCGGTCTACCTCATCGAGAAGAACCCGCTGCCGTGGCTCGACGCCATGTTGAACGCGGTGGAGCACACCAACTTCTTCGAGAATCGCGCGACGGAATATTCGAAAGCCGCCACCCAGGGCACCTGGGACGAAGCCTTCGCATAAAAACGTTTGCGTCGCGTGGAACCATCGGTCGCGACGGCGGTTATACCGTGCGTACCCCGCGTGAACACCGATCTTACCGAGTGAGCATGCAAGATCCGGCCCCGTGGACCCCGCCGCGGGGCCGGTTTTGCGTTCAGCGCCCGGCGGCCACCGTGTCCGTCGCGCTGCACAGGTCGACGCCATGGCCGACGATGCAGATCAGCGCGGCGTCGTAATCCCACTCCACATGGCCTGCGAAGGTCTCGCCGGCCGCCACCCAGCCGCCCTCCAGGGTGACTGGATCCGCCCAGGCGGCGGCGAGTCCGTCGGTCCAGCGGATCGGGGCGGCGCGGCGGCGCAGGGCGTCGAGGAGGGTCGGATCGGCGCCGTGGCCGACGGCGGTGGCGCGCTCCTGCGCCGTGCGCACGGCCATGGTGACGCCGGGGCAGGGGCCGGGTTCCAGGGCGGCGGTGAGATCACCGGCCGGCGCGAGCGGAGCGGGCAGGGGGCGCGGGCCTTCGGGCAGGTCCAGCCACACCGTGCCGTCCGCCGCCGTGCGCCACGGCACGAGGGGGAGCAGGCGTCCTTCGCTGCAGACCACGGCGGCACCGGCGCCGGCCAGGTAGACTGCCGCCGCGCCGTCCGTCACCCAGCCGCGCCCCTCGCCGGCTTCCGCCGCCGATCCCACCGCCGCCAGGGCCGCCATGCCGACAACCGCCGCCCCCACCAGACGCATCGCCCGTTCCTCCCCCGCTGCATGGAGTTCGACGGTAGACCGCCGCACCCCCGCCGCCAAGGGGACACGGGCTCGTGACTTGTCCGTGGTCATCTGCGACACCATCGTCGTCGTAGAGATAGAGACCGATGTCGTGCCGCTGCCGAGGAGACACCCCTTGCCCGACGACGGCCGCCAGGCCATTCCCCGCCGCAAGTTCGACGATCCCGCCGTCACCGCCAAGGGCGAGGCGCGGGCGCATGTTCGCCTGCGCCGGCTGGAGACCCTGTGGATCAACACCGGCACCTTGTGCAACATCGCCTGCACCCACTGCTACATCGAGTCGAGCCCGAAGAACGACCGGCTGGCCTACATCACCCTGGCCGAGACGGAGCCCTATCTGGACGAGGCGGCGGCCCTCGGCACCGCCGAGATCGGCTTCACCGGCGGCGAGCCCTTCATGAACCCGGAGATCGGGGCGCTGCTGACGGCGGCGCTGGAGCGCGGTTTCCGGGTGCTGGTGCTGACCAACGCCATGAAGCCGCTCACCCACCGCCGCGCCGACCTGCTGCGCCTGCGCGCGCGCTTCGGCGACCGGCTGGAGATCCGCGTCTCCCTCGACCACTACACGGCCGACCACCACGACGCCGAGCGCGGGCCGGGGTCCTTCGCGCTGGCGCTGGAGGGGCTGCGCTGGCTGTGTGCGGAGGGCTTCTCCACCGCCGTCGCCGGCCGCACCCGCTGGGGCGAGGCCATGGCGGACGAGCGCGCCGGCTATGCCGCCCTGTTCGTGCGCGAGGGCCTTCCGCTCGACGCCGCCGACCCCCACCGGCTGGTGCTGTTCCCCGAAATGGACGAGCACGCCGACGTGCCGGAAATCACCACCGCCTGCTGGGGCATCCTGAACAAGAGCCCGGAGTCGGTCATGTGCGCCTCCGCCCGCATGGTGGTGAAGCGCAAGGGCGCGGCGCGCCCGGCGGTGCTCGCCTGCACCCTGCTGGCCTACGATCGGCGCTTCGAGCTGGGCGAGACGCTGGCCGAGGGCGCCGCCGACGTATCGCTCAACCACCCGCACTGCGCCAAGTTCTGCGTGCTCGGCGGCGCGTCCTGCAGCGGGTGAGGGGGGCGGTCTACTCGGCGTAGATCATCTTGCGGGTCATGCCGCCGTCGATGACGAACTCGGCGCCGGTGACGAAGCCGCTCTGCTCCGACAGCAGCCAGGCGACCATGTCCGCCACGTCCTCCGGCCGGCCGACGCGGCCGGCGGGGTGCTGGGCGTGGTCTTCCGCGCTCAGGGCATCGGGCACCGCGTCGGGATCGGCGCGCCAGGCGGAAACGTCGATCCAGTCCGGCGAGACGCAGTTCACCCGCACCCGCGGCCCCAGGCTGACGGCCAGCGCATGGGTCAGCGCCAGCAGCCCGCCCTTGGAAGCGCTGTAGCTCTCCGTGTGCGGCTCGCTCATGTGGGCGCGGGTGGAGGCGATGGTCACCATGGCGCCACCGTCCCGCTGCATGAGCGGCGCGCAGGCCCGCGCCAGCAGGAAGGCGGAGGTGAGGTTGACGTCGAGCACCCGCCGCCATTCGGCCAGCGACAGCTCCGTCACCCGCTTGCGCACCATGATGCCGGCATTGGCGACCAGCGCCGTGAGCGGCCCGTCGGTCTGGGCGACCGTCGCCACCGCCGCCGCGACGGCGGCTTCGTCGGCGACGTCGCAGGCGACGGCCGTCAGCCTGCCGCGACCGGCCAGGCGGCCGGCGGCGGTGTCCAGGGCGGCGGTGTCGGCATCCAGCATGAACACGTGCCGTCCGTCGTCGAGTAGGCGCTCGACGATGGCGCGGCCGATGCCTTGGGCGCCGCCGGTGACGATGGCCTTGGGGGCGGGGGTCGCCATGGGGATGCTCCTTCGTGCTGCCTGTCTCGGGCAGGAACGGAGACTACCCCCGCCGGGATCGCGGCGTCAGCCCTTGGCGCCGGCGGCTTCCGCCGCCAGGGCCTGCTCGGCGCGGTAGACGCGCACGGCGGTCCAGCCGAACACCACGACGCCGACCGCGACGCCGACCAGGCCGAGCAGACGCGCGGTCTCGGCCGACAGGTGCAGGTAGCCCGTGATCATCAGGTCGAGGAACCACGCGAAGGCGGTGGCCTCGCCGCCGATGAGCAGGGCGCAGGCGAGCGCCGTGGCGAGGATCATGAACGGAGACGAGCGCATGGCCCGGTCACTCCAAGGGGGAAAGGGAAGAGCGGGATATATATCAGGCGCTCGCCGCCGCCACCAGCACGCCGACATAAACCGCATAGGCGCCCACGAAGACGGCGCCCGTGGCGCGTCCGATGCGGCGCAGCAGCATGACGGCGGCGATGAGGGCGACGGTGGCGCCGAGCATGACCCAGGCGTCGCGCTGCAGGATCTCCGCCGGCACGGTCAGCGGCGACACGATGGCGGTGACGCCGAGAATGCCGAGGATGTTGAAGATGTTGCTGCCGACCACGTTGCCGAGGGCGACGTCGCTTTCCTTCTTCAGGGCGGCGATGACGCTGGTCGCCAACTCGGGCAGCGAGGTGCCGATGGCGACGATGCTGACGCCGATGATGGTTTCCGACACGCCCCACGACTGGGCCAGCACCACCGCCGCCTCGACCAGCAGACGGGCGCCGAGCACCACGCCGAGGAGCCCGCCGACGGTGAAGGCGACACCGCCCCACAGGCCGAGATTGGCCGGCGGGATGGCCTCGGCGGTTTCCGTCTCGTGCTCGCGCAGGGCGGCGCTGGCCTGCTCGCGGCGGTCGAGCACCAGGGCGGAGCCGGTATAGGCGATGAGCGCCAGCACCAGGATCACGCCGGCCCAGCGCGGCAGCACGCCGGCGATCACCAGGGCGATGAGGGCGACGGTCGCCAGCGCCAGCACCAGGGTGTCGCGGTGCAGGCCCTTGGCGGTCGCGGCCACCGGCGCGATGATGGCGGCACCGCCCAGGATCAGCAGGATGTTGGCGATGTTGGAGCCGACCACGTTGCCGACGGCGATGCCCGGCGCGCCGAGCAGGGCGGCCTGCAGGCTCGCCATCAGCTCGGGCAGCGAGGTGCCGAAGCCGACCAGCGTCAGGCCGATCACCAGCGGCGACACGCCGAAGCGGCGCGCCACGGCGACCGAACCGCGCACGAGAAGGTCACCGGCCACCAGAAGAAGGATCAGGCCGGCGATCAGTTCGACATAGACCATGGGGAGGGCAGGCTCCTGGGAGGGTATGGCAGTCGCCTGCATTATGGGGATCGGACGGGCCGGTTTCCAGCGCCACCCCGCGAAACGAAAGGGATCTTTTCATTCCCCTTTTCGAAAGCATGCTATAGTGCGGCCGCTTTCCGCGCCTCCCGCCCCCGGTGGCGGACGGGAGCGGACAAGGACCGTTTGGAAGGACATCATGAGACTGAAGTCTGCCCTCGCCGCCGTGGCGTCCCTCGGCGCGGCGCTGGTTCCCGCCGCGGCGCTCGCCGCCCAGGCCGAGACCCTGGAGCAGAAGGACTGCGTGCTGTCTGCCGCCGGGCTGCTGCCGACCATTCCCGACCTGCGCGTCGTGGCGGCCGAGGCCAAGGCCGACGCCAGCCCCGACACCTATACGGTCCTGGTGACGGTGGAAGCCATCGGCCGAACCGCCATCTACGAGTTCACCTGCGTCTACGACAAGGTGGACGGCGCCCTGGTGGAAGGCGGCCGCATGCGGCAGTAAGCCGCGCCGCCGACCGGTCCGTCTCGCCCGTCTTGTCCTACTTGTGCCCGGCCGGCGCATGGCCGCCGCGGGCCGGCGCCGCATGGGCGCCCGCCGCCGCCGGGGCGTGAGCCGGCCCGTGCGCCGGGGCATGGCCGGCCGGTCCGTGTCCGGCCGCGCCGCCCGGTGCCTCCCGCCGATGGGGACGCTCGTCCTCCTCGCGCTCGTCGCCCTCGCCGTGGGCGCGCACCGCGAAGCCCTTCATGGCCCACGGCATGGCGAGCCCGAGCAGGCCGCTCAGCACCAGCGCCGACAGATAGAAGATCACCGCCGAGGTGATGCCGATGTCGCCGCCGCCGAAGGAATCGGTGGTCCACAGCATGGCGGTCACCGGCAGGAACCCCACCGCCATCAGCAGTCCCAGGCGATGCCAGCCGCTGCCCTTGAGCGGCGTCAGTCGATGCATGGTCATGGCCGGGTCCTCCTGCGAACGTGCTAAGACCTATGATAGCGCAAAGGAAATGCCGGCGGCGGAGGTTTTTGCCGGCGGCTGCCGGCGCGCCCGCGTCCGCAAACACGAAAGGCCGGAGCGGGATGCTCCGGCCTTCGTGGGGTCTTCGGGCAGGGTCGCCGTCAGCCGGCGATTTCGCCCACCGGCTGGGTGGAGGCCACCGGCGCCGGCTTGCGGTTGGCGAGCCACTCGGCCCCGCGCATCAGCACGGCACACAGGAAGGGCACGCTCTGCGTCGCCAGGATGGCGGCGAACAGGTACAGCTCGACGATCTGCAGCGGGTTGATCGACGCCAGCACCACCGCCGACAGCAGCAGGGCCATGCCGACGCGCAGTTCCCACTTGGCGGGGTCGTCGGACTTCGCGCCGGCGGTCTTCTTCGCCTTGCCGCCCTTGTCGGTGACCTTGAAGGCCAGGTTGTCCTTCACGAAGCCGGTCAGCACCGCCGCCGCCACCGTCCACTGCAGGCTCATGGCCGCCAGCGCCGCGCCCAGCACCTCGCCCCACGAGGCTTCCACGCGCGCCCGGTAGAGGATGACGCAGTGGAAGATGTTGACCAGGAAGGCCAGCAGGATGGGGATGGTCAGCGTGGTTTCCGGCATGGCGACGCCGACGAACAGCAGGAACGGCACCCACACCAGGTTCATGAAGGCGGCGGCGACGCCCAGCGCATCGGACAGCCAGTAGGACCAGCCGGTGACGAAGGCCGTCTTCTGGTTCGGCGACAGGGTCTTGCGGCCGGGCAGCATGTGCGGCCAGTGCTTCTTGATGATCTGCACGGCGCCGTAGGCCCAGCGGTTGCGCTGCGTCTTGAAGGCCTTGAAGGTGTCGGGCAGCAGGCCCCAGCCGTAGCGCTTGGAGGTGTAGTGGGCCGAATAGCCCGCCTCGAACAGGCGCAGGCCCAGTTCGGTGTCCTCGACGATGGTGTCGGTGCCCCACTGGCCGACTTCGTCGAAGGCGGTGCGGCGGACCATCAGCATGGTGCCGTGGGCGATGATGGCGTCGTCTTCGTTGCGCTGGACCATGCCGATGTCGAAGAAGCCGGCGTATTCGGCGTTCATCATGGTCTTGAACAGCGATTCGCGGCCGTCGCGGTGGTCCTGCGGCGCCTGCACCAGCGCGACCTTGGGGTCGTGGAAGGCGGGCACGGTGTCCTTCAGCCAGGCGCGGTCGACCACGTAGTCGGCGTCGATGACGGCGATCACGTCGGCATCGGGCGCCATGTAGTTCAGCGCGAGGTTCATGGCGCCGGCCTTGAAGCCCTTCACGTTCAGCAGGTGCAGGAACTTGAAGCGCTCGCCCAGCCGCTCGCAGTGGGCCTGGATCGGCTCCCAGTACTCGGGCTCGGGCGTGTTGTTGACGATGACCAGGCACTCGAAGTTCGGGTAGTCGAGCGCCGCCACGCTGTCGAGCGTCGCCATCAGCATCTCCGGCCGTTCCTTGTAGGCCGGGATGTGGATGGACACCTTGGGGGCATAGCCTTCCGGCGCCTTGGCGACCACGGTCGACAGCAGGCGGGTCGGCTTGCGGCCGAACACTACGGCGGCGATCTCGTGCACCTTGCCGAGCGTGATCATCATGAGCGGCACCACCAGCGCCAGGCCGAAGGCCCAGCTGATGAGCGTGCCGACGCTCCAGTAGTAGAGGAACGGCCAGGCGGCGGCCATGGCGATGCCGGCGCCCATGACGTTGGCGGCGGCGGCGTAGACCGTCGCGTGCGCCAGCGTCGGGTTGCGGCGGCGCAGACCGAGCAGGGTGGCGGCCAGGCCGATGATCACGGCGATGGCGGCGACCGGCGCGCGGTCCGGCGTCTCGACCACGCCTTCCAGGGCGAACTTGGGCTTGCGGTCGGCGTCGAACACGCCCCAGTAGGGGCCGACGGCGCCTTCGTTGGTCTTCCAGGGCTGGTCGAAGGCTTCCATCAGGTTGTAGTCGATGCCGCGCTTGTCGGCCTCGACCATGAACTTGCGGATCAGCTCGGCCTGCTCCAGCGCGCCCGGGTGGGCGGCGCGGACGTTGGTGCCGGCCGACGGCCAGCCGAACTCGGCGATGACGATCTTCTTGCCCGGGAAGGCGCGCTTGAGGTCGGCGTAGCGGTCGAGCGTGTACTGCATGACCTGCTCGGTCGGGATGCCTTCCCAGTAGGGCAGCACGTGCGCCGAGATGAAGTCGACCTCGTTGGCGAGCTTCGGGTTGTCGAGCCACAGGTTCCAGACTTCGGCGTAGGTCACCGGCACGCGGGAGCGCTGGCGCGTCTCGCGCAGGATCTGGATCATCTCCTCCGGCGTCTTTTCGTTGCGGAGGATGACCTCGTTGCCGACCACCAGGGCGCGCACGTTGGGGTTCTGGCGGGCGATCTGCAGGCCGGTCTCGAGTTCGCGCTTGTTGCGCTCCTCGTCGCTGCCGATCCAGATGCCCTGCATGACGTTGACGCCGTGCTTGCCGGCGATCTCGGCGACCGCTTCCTGGCCGGCGTCCACCGAGTAGGTGCGCACCATGCGGGTGAAGGGCGCCACCGCCTTGATGTCGTTCTCGATCTGCTCGCGCGGGATCAGCGTCGGCTTCTCCGCGTCCTGGTCGGGCGCGAAGGGGCTGAACGACAGCGACTCGATTCCGGTCGGCGCGTTCGGCGGCAGGATGCGCTCGTGACCGGCATACCACAGGGCCGCGTGAACACAGCCCGCGACCAGGGCGGCGGCAAGGATCCTCATGGACGTGGTGCTCCTCGGAGCAGAGTGCGGCGGTGCCTGACGCAGCAAGCGGGCCCTGGCCGTGTGGTGGACGCGAAAACGGGTAACCGGGACCGGAACGGTGGACTTACTGGGCCTTGGCGGGCGCGTCGGCCGGCTTGGCGTCGGCCTTGGCGGCCGGCGCTTCGGCGGGCTTGGCGTCGGCGGGCTTGGCATCCGCCGGCTTGGCCTCGGCCGGCGCCTTGGCGGCGTCGCCGGTGGCGGCGGGCGGGGCCGCGACGGTCAGCAGCGGACGCGACGACGGCTGCTCCCAGCAGCGCTCGACGCGGTCGTTGACGGGCTCCTCGGCGCCTTCCGGCACGTCGACGGCGCAGCCGAAGGCGGCGGCCAGGTGCAGGGAGGGGCAGTCGAAGGCCTGGTAGAACTCGCGGAACTCGGTCGCGGCGACGACGTCGTCGCGCGACAGCAGCGACACCACCCGCTTGCCCGTGAAGGCGCACTCGGGCGCTTCGGCACGGTTCACCAGGGTGATGGTCCCCTTGGCGGGCTTGCGCTCGGGCACCGGCTGGTCGGCGGCCAGCGCCATCGGCGCGGCGGTCAGTCCGATCAGGGCAAGCGCGGCGAGCGGCGTCGCGATACGGAACATGCGGTACATCCCCAAGATCTGGTCCATCCCGATCCGGGGCCCTTCGCCCCGCTTCCTGCGGAGCGTGTGCCCCATGCCCGCAGGTTTAGGATGGAATAGCGTTTTTTTCGTGGCGGCCGGCCCCCCGCGCCGCCGGGACGGGGAAGCGGGAGACCGGAGCCGGACACGCAGCCTGTACTTCGTGCCGTCGATTACTCGACGACGGAGACGCCGCGACGGTTCTGCGACCAGCAGGCCTCGGCGGCCTCGGTGCAGGTCGGGCGTTCCTTGCCGTAGGAAACGGTCATCAGGCGGGCGCCGTTGACACCCTGGGCCAGCAGGAACTCGCGCACCGAGTTGGCGCGGCGCTCACCGAGGGCCAGGTTGTACTCACGGGTGCCGCGCTCGTCGGCGTGGCCTTCGACGTTCAGCTTGCGCTCGGGGTACTTCTTCAGCCAAGCGGCCTGCTTGCGCAGGGTGTCCTGGGCCACGGGGGCCAGGGCGTAGCTGTCGAAGTCGAAGAACACGCGGTCGCCGACCACGGCCTGGAATTCGGCGGCCGAACCCGGGGCGTAGGACGCCGTCGAGGTCGCGGCGGAGCCGGCGCCGGCACCGGCAGCAGCACCGGCCTCGTCCGAGGTCGAGGAGCAGGCAGCCAGGAGGGCGACGGTCAGGGCGACCGTCGAGGACACGACAAACCGTTTCATCAAAATCTCCAGAGAAAAAAGCGTAAGGCGTGCCCCGCCCGGGCGGAGCGTCTGCATAATGCGTATGACCCCATATTCGCGAAAGTGAAAAATATCAAATCATGGGATCGACTTTATGAAAGTGACGAACCCGTGACAAGCTGGTGAAGAGGCCGGTCTGCGGGCTCGACGAAAGGCATAAAAACCGCGCCGGGCAACGGCTTCGCCACGGGGGCGGGGCGCCTGCGGGCGGCGCCGGAGGGGCCGGCGAAGGCCCGGCGGTACAAGGCGTTCTTCGCGCCGCATCATCCATGGCAGCGAACGATGAGGCACTTGAAATCGGTCCTGCGCAGGATGGGGCGCGACTCGGGGCAGCACTCCTGCCCTGTTCTCCGACGGCCGTCGCGCTATATGCTCCGAGCCGCGAAAAGGCGCAAGCGCCATGCAGGAATCACAGGGCATCCATGAACTACAGGCATATCTTTCATGCCGGCAACTTCGCCGACGTCTTCAAGCACGCGCTTCTCGCGCTCATGGTCGAGTACCTGACGCGCAAGGAAAAGCCGTTCTTCGTGCTCGATACCCACGCGGGACTCGGCGCCTACGACCTCGACTCGGACGAGGCGCGCCGCACCGCCGAAGCGGACGCCGGCATCGGCCGCGTCCTGGCCGCCGAGTCGCCGCCGGCCGAGCTGATGCCCTACCTCGCCATCGTGCGCGCCATGGCCGCCGCCGGTCCGGGGCGCCGCTATCCCGGCTCGCCGCGGGTGGCGCGGGCCCTGATGCGGCCGCAGGACCGTCTGGTGGCGGTCGAGCTGCACCCCGACGACGCCGCGGTGCTGAAGGCGGAGTTCGGCCGCGACCGCCAGGTGAAGGTGGTCCACCTGGACGGCTACACGGCGCTCAAGGCCTATGTGCCGCCGAAGGAACGGCGCGGCCTCGTGCTGGTCGACCCGCCGTTCGAGAAGACCGACGAGTTCGCCACCCTGGTCGACTCCGTGGCCGAGGCGTACCGCAAGTGGCCGACCGGCACCTATGCCCTGTGGTATCCGCTCAAGGGCGGCGGTCAGGTGCCGGCCTTTCACGGCGCGCTCGCCAATGCCGACCTCGGCGACGTGCTGGCGGTGGAGCTGACGGTGGCCCTGCCCGGCCCCGACAACCGCCTGAGCGGCACCGGCCTCGCCGTGGTCAATCCGCCGTGGCTGCTGCAAGACCAGGCGCAGAGCCTGCTGCCGTGGCTGGCGCAAAACCTCTCAGGCGGGAAAGCCGGTACTTGGCGCGTCGAGTGGTTGAGCAAAAAGCCCGGGTAGGTTTCCTACACTTCTTACCGATGCACCTTTTCCCAACTGCCGGATACCCGATTTCTCCGGTTGGCGATCGCCCCCGCCTTTCGTAGCATGCTTGGACAATAAAAAATCCATACCGCCGGACGTTTTACCGGCGGCCGAAAGACAGGGGAGCATGCAATGAAGAGGATCCCGCGCCTGCCGGGCCTTGCCCGGCTCGGCATCCGCGCCAAGATCATCCTCGGCATTTCCACGGTGCTGCTGGTGCTGGTGGGCGTTTCGGGCGCCGCCATGGTCAGCGCCGACCGGACCGGCCGCGAGGTGAACGCCTTCGCCGAGATGGTGGTGACGGAAGAGAACACCGCCCGCATCACCGCCGGCTTCGCCGAGTTGCGCCTGCGCGCCCAGGAATTCGCCGCCACGCGGGACGAGCTGCGGGCCAAGGACGTCGACGCCCTGGCCGCCAGCCTGACGCCGCTGTTCGAGCTGGCGGTCGCCCGCGCCCACGACGACGCCACCCGCGAGACCGCCGAGGGCGCCCAGAAGTCGTTCAAGATCTTCCTCGCCGCCTTCGCCCGCTATGCCGATGCCCAGCGCGACTGGGACCGTCAGGTCGCCGAGGTGCTGCAGCCCAGCTCCCAGACCGTGCTCGACATGATCGCCATCATGGTCGACGACGCCATGATAACCGGCAACAGCGACGCCATCTCCTACCTGCGGCCGGCGCGCGAGCACGCCATCCTGCTGCGTTACAACATCGCCCGCTTCCTCGCCGACAAGGACAACGCCAACGCCGATGCCGCGGCGCAGAACCTGTCTGATCTGGCGACGCCGGTGGACCTCGCCGGGGCGGTGCTGACGGTCGACGAGCACAAGAAGAACTTCGAGACGCTGAAGACGGCCATGCAGCAGACGGCCGAAAGCCTCGCCAGCGTCAAGATGGGTGCGAGCCAGCTGCGCACCATGATGGATTCCTCCCTCGCCGGCCGCGCCCGGGCCCTGCAGTCGTCCGTCGACGCCCTGCAGCAGGCGACGCAGGACGAAGCGGCACGCATCAAGGAAGCCGCCCTGGCCGAAACCCGCACCGCCTCCACCGTCACGCCGGTGGTCGGCGGCATCGGCCTGCTCATCGGCATCGTGCTGGCGGTGGTGCTCGGCACCGGCCTGTCGCGCCCGGTGCGCGCCATGACCGACGCCATGACCCGGCTGGCCGACGGCGACCTCGAGGTGCGCATCCCCGCCCAGGGCCGCGGCGACGAGTTGGGCCGCATGGCCGCCGCCGTGCAGATCTTCAAGGAACACGCCGAAGCCAACCGCCGCCACGAGGCGGAGCGCGAGGAACAGGCCCGCCGCGCCGAAGAGGAACGCCGCGCCCTCATGCAGGGGCTGGCCGACGACTTCGAGAACGCCGTCGGCGGCATCGTCGGCGCCGTGACGGCCGCCTCCAGCCAGATGAAGAGCACCGCCGAGACCATGGCCGAGGCCGCCGCCAGCGCCAGCCGGCAGGCGGAAGCCGTCGCCGTCGCCTCGGAAGAGGCCTCCAGCAACGTTCAGACGGTCGCCGCCGCGTCGGAGGAACTGCACGCCTCCATCGCCGAGATCGGCCGTCAGGTGGCGCAGTCCTCGCAAGTGGCCCACCAGGCCGTGCGCGAGGCCGAGCGCACCGACGCCCTGGTGCGCGGTCTGGCCGACGCCGCCGGCAAGATCGGCGAGGTGGTGGCCCTCATCACCGACATCGCCGAACAGACCAACCTGCTGGCGCTCAACGCCACCATCGAGGCCGCCCGTGCCGGCGACGCCGGCAAGGGCTTCGCGGTGGTCGCCAACGAGGTCAAGCAGCTGGCCAACCAGACCGCCCACGCCACCGGCCAGATCGGCGCCCAGATCGCCGAGATCCAGACCGCCACCAAGGATACGGTGGACGCCATCCAGGGCATCTCGCGCACCATCGGCGAGATCGACTCCATCTCCTCCACCATCGCCGCCGCCGTCGAGGAGCAGACCGCCGCGACGCAGGAGATCGCCCGCAACGTCCAGCAGGCGGCCCACGGCACCCAGGAGGTCAGCAACCACATTGCCGGCGTCACCCGCGCCGCCGGCGAGACGGGCACGGCCTCCGGCCAGGTGCTGACCGCTTCGGAGGAACTCCAGGAACAGGCGCGCCGCCTGGGGCAGGAGATGCAGAACTTCCTCGTGCAGGTGCGCGCGAGCTGACGCCACCACCCCTTCCCCCGGCGTCCGATCGATCGCATCCCCGTGCCGCCCACCCCTCCGGTGGGCGGCACGGTCCGTTTCGGGCAGCGGGGTCGGGCTCCCGCGGATCGACGGAAGTCGTAAATCCTCTATGGGATTGTCGTGTCGACGGCCGACCTCTTAAACTTCCGCGCGATGGGCAGGCGAAGGCGGTGAGATGGCGGCGGTGGAGCAGGGGGAGAGACGCGGCCCGTCGCGGCCGCTGCTGACGGCGCTGCTGGTGGCGGTGCTGACGGCGCTCGCCCTTGCCGGGGTGGAGCGCATGCTCGCCGCATCGCTGACGGCGGCGGAGCGGGCGGCCGTCGTAGACCGCGCCTCCAGCCTGCGCGCCCGCCTGGAGACGGCGGTCAACCGCAACGTCCTGCTGCTGCGCGGCATGGCGGCCACCATCGCCAACCGGCCGGGCCTGAGCGAGCAGGACTTCGCCATGCTGGCCCGCGACCTGGTGACCCAGGGGCGCCACATCCGCAACATGGCCTTCGCCCGCGGCACCGTCATCACCTACATCCACCCGCGCGAGGGCAACGAGTCGGCCATCGGCCTCGACCTGGCGGCGCGGCCCGAGCAGCGCGAGGCCGCCCTGCGCGCCATCGCCGCCCGCGACGTGGTGGTGGCCGGGCCGGTGGACCTGATGGAGGGCGGCGAGGCCTTCATCGGCCGCATGCCCGTGCACCTGTCGCCGCCCGGCGGCGAGCCCCGCAGCGGTGCCTTCGTCGGCCTCGTGACCCTGCCGCTCGACGCCGCCGGCATCTACCACGAGGCCGGCCTCGCCGATCCGGCGACGGAGCTCGCCGTGGCCTTGCGCGGCCGCGACGCCACCGGGGCCGCCGGCGACGTGTTCTACGGCGATGGCGGCCTGTTCGAGTCCGCGCCCGTGCTGCTCGACGTCACGCTGGCGGGCAGCGGCGGCTGGCAGATGGCCGCCGTGCCGGCCGCCGGCTGGGGCACCGGCCGCAAGGGAACCCTGTGGACCGTGCGCGGCCTCGCCGTCTGCCTGGTGGCCGCCGCCGGCGCGCTGGCCTGGACCGGCGCGACGCGGGCGGCCGAGCGGCGGGCGGTGGCCGAGGCGCTGCGCCGCACCGCCACCGTCGACCTCGCCACCGGCGTGCCCAACCGCCGCCACCTGGACGCCGCCGGCGGCGCCGAACTGGCGCGGGCGCGGCGCTTCGGCCACCCGTTCAGCGTCCTCGCCTTGCGACTGGAGGACATCGGCGGCGACGATGCGGCGCCGGGCGACCAACGCGGCGCCGCCGCCGCCGTGCTGCGCGCCGTCGCCGCCTTCGGGCGCCGGGAACTGCGCGCCATCGACACCCTCGCCCGGGTCGACGAGCGGGTGTTCGCCGTGCTCATGCCGGAAACGCCGCAGGCCGCCGCCGCTGCCGTGGCGCGCCGCATCGTGCGGCACTTCGATCTGGTCGGCGTGCCGTGGCGCGACCGCACCCTGCGGCCGCGCTTCGCCACCGCCGCCACCGCCGTGCGCCAGGAGGACGGCGGGTTCGACGAGGTGCTGGCGCGCGCCCTGGCCCGCCTGCAGCGGCCGGTCACCGGGGTCGAGCGCGATGCCGCCTGAGGCGGGGGCGGCGCGGCCGTGCTACTGTTCATTCCGTCGTCTCCCCGTCGCCGCCTCGCCGGAAGGCCCCTGCCCATGACGCGCCGCTCCGACGCCATCCTTCTCGCCGCCGCCGCGACCGCCGTGGGCGGCATTCTGGCTGCGGCCAGCGCGCCGCTCACCGGCGCCGCCGCCGGTCCGGCAGGGGGCGCCGTGGCGTTGGCGGCGGCCGGCTGGCTGGCGGTGGAGGCGGTGCGCTGCAAGCGCCGCATGCGGGTGCAGACACGCCTGCTCGACGGCACCGCCGACGCCGTGGTCGCGGTGACGCCGGCGCGCGTCGTGGTCGCCGCCAATCGGGCGGCGCGCGACCTGTTCGGCGAGGAACCGCCGCTGACCGGCCGCCTGCTGGAAGACATCGTCCCGGGCGCCGGCGAGGCGGCGACGCTGGCCACGCTCGGCACCGAGCGCAACGGCGTGCGCGAGTGCACCGGCCGTGCCCTCGACGGCAGCGACGTCCCCCTGGAGGTGACGGCCCGCACCCTGCACGACGGCATCACCATCCTCGCCTTCCGCGACGCCAGCCAGCGCCACCTCGCCGACGCCGCCCTGCGCCGCAAGCTGCGCGAGCTGGAGAACAACACCCGCCTCCTGCGCGAGATCGAGACGCTGGCGCGCATCGGCTGCTACGACTTCTATCCGGGCGCCGACGAAGCCCTGTGGTCGCGCGAGCTGGAGCGCATCTTCGGGCTGGAGGGCGATCCGGCCAACCCCATCCGCAGCTTCGATGCCTTCCTGGCGCGCGTCCATCCCGACGACCTGCCGCTCATCCTGGCCGACGCAGAGGACCAGACCTGGCGGGAGAAGGAGCGGATGTTCCGCATCGTGCGGCTCGACGGCGAGGTACGGCACATCTTCTCCAAGGGCTACCGCGAGTTCGGACCCGACGGCCGCGTGGTGCGCCTGTTCGGCATCGACCAGGACGTCACCGACCGCGTCGCCGCCGAGGCCGCCCTGCGCGACAGCGAGGAAACCCTGCGGCGGGTGTTCGACAGCGCGCCCGTCCCGCTGGTGCTGGTGGATCAGGCGAGCGGCCGGCCGCTGGCCGCCAATCGGGGCGCCCGCCAACTCTTCGAGGTCGGCGAGGAGGAACTGGGCGGCCTGCGCAGCACCGACTTCTACGACGACCCCGCCGACCGCGACCGCCTGATGGCGACCATCGCGCGCGAGGGCGGCGTCGCCGGGTGGGAGCTGCGCCTGCGCACCCGCAAGGGCCGCACGCTCTGGCTGGAAACCTCCGGCACGCTCATTTCGTATCAGGGACGGCCGGCCTTCCTGGGTGGCTTCGTCGACATCGACGCCCGCAAGCAGGCCGCCGCCGCCCTGCGCGACAGCGAGGACCGTCTGCGCAGCCTGCTCGCCCGCCTGCCGCTGCCGCTGTCGGTGGTGCGCCTGAGCGACGGCCGCATCCTGTTCTGCAACGACCTCGCCGCCGTCTATCTCGGCGTGTCGCCGGCGGATGCGGTCGGCCTGGGCGCGGTCGGCTTCTTCGTCGACCGGCAGGAGTTCGACCGCGTCATGGGGGCGCTGCGCCGCGACCGCTGCCTGCGCGACATGGAGTTCCGCCTGCCCGACGGTCCCGACGGCGCCCGCTGGGGCGTGGCCTCCGCCGTCGCCCTGGAATACGAGGGCGAGGACGCCGCCGTGTCGGTCGGCATCGAGATCACCGACCGCCGCCGCGCCGAGGAGATCCTCGCCCGCGCCAAGGTCGACGCCGAGACCCTCGCGCGCGCCAAGTCCGAGTTCATGGCCGTCATGAGCCACGAGATCCGCACGCCCATGAGCGGCATCCTCGGCATGGTGCAGTTGCTGGCCGGCACCCGCCTCACCAAGACCCAGGCGTCCTACGTCGACACCATCCAGCGGGCCGGCGACACCCTGCTGCGGCTCATGGGCGACATTCTCGACGTCGGCCGCATCGAGGCCGGCACCCTGGCGCTGGCGGAGGCCGACTTCGCGCCGCGCGACCTGCTCGATCGCATCGCCACGCTCATGCGGCCGTGGGCGCTGTCCAAGCGCCTGGAGCTGTCGGTGGAGGTGGCCGACGGCATCCCGCCGCTGCTGCGCGGCGACGAGGGGCGCATCAACCAGCTGCTGTTCCACCTGGTGTCCAATGCCCTGAAGGTCACCGAGCGCGGCGGCGTGCGCCTGCGCATGCGCCCCCTCGGCGCTGCCCCGGCCGGCGGCCTGCGGGTGCAGATCGCCGTCGACGACAGCGGCCCCGGCATCCCCGAGGACCAGCGCGACCGGCTGTTCGAACGGTTCGCCGTGGCCGATGCCTCGGCCGCCCGCCAGCACGGCGGCGCCGGCCTCGGCCTCGCCCTGTGCAAGGGGCTGGTGACGGCCATGGGCGGGCGCATCGGCTTCGACACCATGCCGGGGCGGGGCAGCACCTTCTGGGTGACGCTCGACCTGGGCGAGGGCGAGGCGCCGGCCGATGCGAACGGGGGCGTGGCGGCGGAGGCGCCGCCGGGCGGGCTGCGGGTGCTGCTGGTGGAGGACGACAAGGTCAACCGCATGCTGGCGGTGGAACTGCTGCGGCGGGCCGGCCATCGGGTCAAGGCCGCCGCCGACGGGCTGGACGGCGTCGCCGCCGCCGCCGAGGGCGTCTTCGACCTGGTGCTCATGGACCTGCACATGCCGGGCATCGACGGCGCCGAGGCGATCCGGCGCATCCGCGCCCTGCCGGACACCGCCCGCGCCACCGTGCCCATCGTCGTGCTCACCGCCGACATCACCGAGGAAGGCCGCACCGCCGCCCGCGAGGCCGGCGCCGACACGGTCATCGCCAAGCCGTTCCGCATCGATGTGGTGAACCGGGTGGTGGCCGATCTGCTCGGGCGTCCGCTGCCGCTCGTGCCGCCGCGGGCGACCGCGGACGCCGTCGCCGGGCCGTCGTTGCCGCGGGAACCGGCGCCGCCGCCGCGCGCCGCCCCGCCGCGGGCGCCGGCTCCGCCCGTCCCGGCTCCGGCTCCGGCGGCCGACCGGCCGGCATTGCCGCCGCTGGACCCGCGTCTGGTCCCGTCCGACTCGCTCATCGTGCGGCAGTGGGACGACCTCGGGCCGGAGGCCGTGCGCGGCCTCGTGGAGCTGTTCCGCACCACCACGCCGCCGCGCATGGAGACGCTGGACGCCGCCATCACGGGCGGTGACGCCGCGACGGTCGTCGACGAGGCCCATGCCCTGAAGGGCGCGGCCGGCGTGCTCGGCCTGACGCCGCTGCACCGCCTTTACCAGGAGGTGGAGGGCGATGCCCTGGCGGGCGACCTGGACGCGGTGGCTCAGACCATGCCCGCCCTGCGCCGGACCTACGACGAGACGCTGAGGGCGCTCGCGGCCTTCGACGCCGCACCGGCGGCCGACGGCGTGTCCTGAAACGCAAAACGGCGGCACCCGCGGGTGCCGCCGTTCCTGGAGCCGCGCCGGATCAGACGTTGAACAGGAAGTGCATGACGTCGCCGTCGTGCACCACGTATTCCTTGCCTTCCGAGCGCATCTTGCCGGCTTCCTTGGCGCCCACTTCGCCCTTGCAGGCGATGTAGTCGGCATAGGCGATGGTTTCGGCGCGGATGAAGCCGCGTTCGAAGTCGGTGTGGATCTCGCCGGCGGCTTCCGGGGCCTTGGCGCCCTTGCGGACGGTCCAGGCGCGGGCTTCCTTGGGGCCGACGGTGAAGAAGCTGATGAGGTGCAGCAGCTCGAACCCGGCGCGGATGACGCGCGACAGGCCGGTTTCCGACAGGCCGAGGTCTTCCAGGAAGGCCTGCTTCTCTTCGGCGTCCTCGAGCTGCGCCACCTCGGCCTCGATGGCCGCCGAGATGACGACGCTGGCGGCACCCTGGCGGGCGGCCATCTCGGCCACCTTGGCCGACAGGCTGTTGCCGGTGGCGGCGCTGCTTTCCTCGACGTTGCAGACGTAGAGCACCGGCTTGCCGGTCAGCAGCTGCAGCTGGCGGAAGATCTTCAGGTCGTCGGGCGTGGTCGGCATGGCGACGCGGGCCGGCTTGCCGTCGCGCAGGGCGGCGAGCACGGGCTCCATGACCGCCACCCACTCCTTGGCTTCCTTCTCACCCGACTTGGCCTTCTTCTGCAGCGGCACGATGCGCCGTTCCAGGCTTTCCAGGTCGGCGAGCATCAGCTCGGTCTCGATGGTCTCGGCGTCGCGGATGGGATCGACCGAGCCTTCGACGTGGGTGATGTTCTCGTCCTCGAAGCAGCGCAGCACCTGGACGATGGCGTCGGTCTCGCGGATGTTGGCGAGGAACTGGTTGCCGAGGCCCTCACCGCGCGACGCGCCACGCACCAGCCCGGCGATGTCGACGAACTCGAGCTGGGTCGGGATGATCTGCTTGGAGCCGGCGATGGCCGCCAGCTGCTCCAGGCGGTCGTCGGGCACGGCGACGCGGCCGACGTTGGGCTCGATGGTGCAGAAGGGGAAGTTCGCCGCCTGCGCCGCCGCGGTGGACGTCAGCGCGTTGAACAGGGTCGACTTGCCGACGTTGGGCAGGCCGACGATGCCACAGTTGAAACCCATCTCTACGACGACTCCGTTCCGTTGCTGCCCGAGACCTTCGCCTTGGCCTTCTCGAGCGCGATCTGCAGGGCGTTCTTGCCCGCGTCGGGTTTGTCCGCCGCCACATCCGCCGCCGCCGATGCGGGCGAGGCCGCACCGGCCGGGTCGGCCTTGGGCGGCTTGGCGGGTTTGGGCGGGGCGATGTCCAGCGTGACCTTGTTCATGAACCCGCCTTCGTTGCCCTTCACGAGCACCGGCAGGTGGGTCGCCACCGAGTCGAGCAGCGGCGTCAGCCACGCCTCGTCGGCCTTGGCGAAATCGTGCAGGACGTAGTTGGCCACCTGCTCCTTCTGCGGCGGGCGGCCTACCCCTAAGCGCACGCGCCAATAATCCTTGCCGATGTGCTGGTCGAGCGAGCGCAGGCCGTTGTGGCCGGCATGGCCGCCGCCCTGCTTGACGCGGATCTTGCCCGGCGGCAGCTCGATCTCGTCATAGATGACGATCACGTCCTTGGGCAGGATCTTGTAGAAGCGCAGCGCCTCGCCGACCGCCTGGCCGGACAGGTTCATGTAGGTCAGCGGCTTCAGCACGATCACCTTCTCGCCCGACAGCGTGCCGTCGGCGAGTTCGGCCTGGAACTTGTTGCGCCAGGCCGAAAAAGCGTGGCGGCGGACGATCTCGTCCGCCGCCATGAAGCCGATGTTGTGGCGGTTTCTGGCGTATCCCGCACCGGGATTGCCGAGTCCGACCACCAATCGCATCGGTCGCTCCTTCTGCCGGAGTTACTCGGCGGTCTCGCCCTCGGCCGCGGCTTCGGACTTCAGGCCCGACGGCGCCGCGATGGTGGCGATGGTGAAGTCGCGGTCGGTGATGGTCGGGGCCACACCGGCCGGCAGGGTGACGGCGCTGATGTGGATCGACTCGTTGATGTCGACACCGGCGAGGTCCACGTCGATGGACTCGGGCAGGGCGTTCGCCTTGGCCTTCACCTCGATCTCGTGACGCACGATGTTCAGCACGCCGCCGCGCTTCAGGCCCGGGCAACGCTCCTGGTTGACGAAGTGCACCGGCACCTCGACGACCACTTCGGTCTCGGCGGACACGCGCATGAAGTCGACGGCGATCGGCGCGTCGGTCACGGGATGGAACTGCACGTCGTGCACCATCACGGACTGCGCGGCGGAGTCGCCTTCGATGGTCAGGTCGAACACGCGGGTGGCGAAGCCGGCCTTGTGCATGGCGGCCATCAGCGGGCGCGGGTCGATCGCGACCAGATCGGGGGACTGCTTGTTGCCGTAGACCACGCCGGGCACGAGGCCCTGCCGACGGGTCGCACGGGCTGCCCCCTTACCTGCCCGGTCACGTCGCACGACGTTCAGGGTGTTTTCATTGGCCATTGTCTTGCTCCTAAATGCAGGCCTTACACGTCCCGGGCCTCCAGGGGTGCCCAAGACGCAACGCCCCGCGCTGATGGGCGGGGGCGTTCGAAGGGGGCTATTTATACCGGATGACGGGGGATGGCAACCGGGAATGGGGCGGGGCGGTCGGCAACGGGCTCGTAAGCCCTTTACCAGATCCTCTTCACGCCGAAGGCATCGAAGATCTCTTCGTTGGACGCCAGCGGAATGTTCTCGATCAGGGACTGGCCCATCAGCATCCGATCGAAGGGGTCCCGGTGCGCGCCGCGCAGGGATCCTGCGACTTCAGCGTGCTCCACCGTGATGGCGAGAGGGTCGAAGCCTTCCTGGTCTATGATGCGCAGGATGCCGTCACGTTCGCTCGTCAGCGCTTCGAGCCCCGGCAACTTGCCGATCCGGATCTTGGTGGCGATTTCCCAAACGGAAGCCGCGCTCACGTAGATGACGTTGTCGGGGTCGTCGAGAAGGCGGACTACCGCCGGGCTCAGCTGACGGTCCGCCGCGAGCCACCAGATCAAGGCATGGGTGTCGAGGAGGAGTTTCAATCGTCGCGGCCTTCCCAGGCGCGCAGTTCCTCCTCCGGCAGCGGATCGAAGAAACTCTCGTCCAGGTGGATCTTCCCCTTCAGCGCCCCGAACCGCCGCACGCCGCGCGGCCGCGGCTCCCCCTCCCGCCGCACGAAGCTGCCGACGACGGCGTCGCCGTCCTTCAGCTCCACTTCGTCACCGGCGCGGGTGGAGGCGAGCACCTCCGCCAGTTTCGGGTCCTTCATCTGAACCGTGATCTTGCCCATGACAAACGCCCCATACCGTCCATCGGACAATATGGGGCGTCGCAGGCTGTGGCGTCAAACGGCGCGGGGCCGCCGGCCTCAGTCGAACAGGCTGGAGACCGAGCGCTCGTCGCTGATGCGGTCGATGGCTTCGGCCAGCAGCGGGGCGATGGTGATCTGGCGGATGTTGTCGGCCAGGCGCACGGCCTCGGTCGCCTGGATGGAGTCGGTGATGACCAGCTCCTTCAGCGGCGAGGAGGTGACGCGGGCCACCGCGCCGCCCGACAGCACGCCGTGGGTGACGTAGGCCGAGACGCTGGTGGCGCCGGCGTTCATCAGGGCGACGGCGGCGTTGCACAGGGTGCCGGCGGAGTCGACGATGTCGTCCACCAGGATGCAGTCGCGGCCCTTCACGTCACCGATGATGTTCATCACTTCGGAGACGCCGGCGCGCTCGCGGCGCTTGTCGATGATGGCGAGGTCGGCCTCGATGCGCTTGGCGATGCCGCGGGCACGCACCACGCCACCGACGTCCGGCGACACGACCATCAGGTTGGCGCCCTGGTAGCGGTCCTTGATGTCCTGCACGAACACCGGGGCCGAGTAGAGGTTGTCGAGCGGGATGTCGAAGAAGCCCTGGATCTGGCCCGAGTGCAGGTCCAGCGTCACCACGCGGTTGGCGCCGGCCTGGGTGATGAGGTTGGCCACCAGCTTGGCGGTGATCGGCGTGCGCGGGCCGGTCTTGCGGTCCTGGCGGGCATAGCCGAAGTAGGGCACCACCGCGGTGATGCGGCGGGCGGAGCCGCGGCGCAGCGCATCGAGCGTCACCAGCAGTTCCATGAGGTTGTCGTTGGCCGGATAGCTGGTCGGCTGCACGACGAAGACATCCTCGCCGCGCACGTTCTCCTGGATCTCGACGAAGATCTCCATGTCGGAGAAGCGGCGCACCGTCGCGTGCGTCAGTTCGAGATGCAGATAGGCCGCGATGGCCTCCGCGAGCGGACGGTTGGCGTTGCAGGCGAGGACTTTCATTGCCTTCGGATCCCGGGGCGCAGTGAAGGGGGAAAAACGCTGAAGCCCGGTTGCGGGGCGGCACCGGGCGCGGCGGACTTTATCAACGGCACCCCGGGGTGTAAACCCGTCTTCACGGCCCTGTCACGGTGCCCTGGCAAGCGGTTTTCCGCCGTTCCCGGCGGATCATCCGCCGGCGGCGCCGCGCTCCTGCACCTCGCGCAGCAGCGGCACGATGCCGTCCACCGCCGACCCGGCGATGAGATAGGACAGGTCCGGCCACTGCTCCTCGGCATAGCCCTTCGGCAGCATGTTCTCCTGCTTCACCACGCCGATCTCGGTGCCGTCGGGCGCATGCACCGACCAGACGACGCGGATGTGTTCCTGCTGGTCGCCCGCCACGGGCTTCAGGGTGACGACGGCCGCGACCGTCGCCTGCGCCGCCGCCGCGTCGGCGGTCAGCGGCACGCCGACGTCACGCAGCACCGAGCGCAGCGCGGCGGCCAGCACCTCGTTGTTGCTGCCGCCGCGCGGGGCGCCGCTGACGGCCAGCACCTCGACCCGCGGCAGCACGGCCAGGGCCTCGCGCGGCGGCGGCGGGGCGGTCGGGCCGCCGCCCTGATGCAGGCCCTCGGGCTCGCCGCTCGGCACCGGCACCAGCGCCCGCTCGGCGCCGGCGAAGGCGGCCGCCGCGGCCGCGGTCATGCGGGCGGCGAGGCGCTCCGCCTCGGTCGCATCGGCGGGGGTGCCGCCCCACAGGGCGCCGGTCACGCGGTCGCGCAGGCGATGCAGCATGACGGGCACACCCGCGGAGTCGCGCAACTCCAGCGCGATCTCCACCAGCAGCGTGTCGGAGGCGGGATCGGGCTCCACCGCCAGCACCTGTCCGAACAGACGATGGTCGCCGGGCAGGCCGCCGTCGGGGGTGACGCGGGCCGGCACCTCCTGCGCCGCCAGGCCGGCGGCCAGGGCTTCGGCCAGTTCCTGGGCGAGGAGCGGCGGCAGGCCGGGCACGGGTACGACGGCGACGGTGGTGCCGGTCACCGGCCGGCGGAGGTCCTGCGCGCCGTCGTCCCAGCCGCGCCCGAACGGCCGCGGCGGCTGCGCGCAGGCGGCCAGCAGCAGCACCGCGGCGAAACCCAGGATCGGCGCGACGAGGGGCCGGCGCGGCAGCAGCATGGGCGTGCCTTGCGATCAGCGCTCGATGGCGATGGCGGACAGCTGGCGGCCGTAGTCCTTCACGCCGCGCAGCGTGTTGCGGCGGTAGCTGAAGAACCGTCCCTCCTCGCGGAAGGTGTCGCACGGCGTCGGCATGACCATGGTGATGCCGATGAGGGCGAGGCGGCGCGCCACGTAGCCCGGCAGGTCGAAGCGGAAGTGCCCGTCGCGGCCCGACGGGCTGAAGTAGTGCTCGTTGTTGCCGTCGTCGTCGATGAAGGCCTGCGGGAACTCCGGCCCCACCTCGTAGGAGCGCTGGCCGATGCAGGGGCCGATGCCGGCGATGATGCGGTCGAGCGAGGCGCCCTGTTCGATCATCACGGCGACGGCGCGGTCGAGCACGCCCGACAGCGCCCCGCGCCAGCCGGCATGCACGGCGGCGACCACGCCGGCGGTGCCGTCGGCCATGAGCACCGGCGCGCAGTCGGCGGTCAGCACGCCGACCACGAGGCGCGGCACCGTGGTGACCAGCCCGTCGGCCACCGGCGGGTTCTCGTTGTCCCACGGCTTGTCGACCACGAGCACGGTGGTGGAATGTTCCTGCTTGGCGGTGACCAGCCCTTCCGGTGGCATCTCCATGCGCTCCATGGCGATCGCCCGGTTCTTGCGCACGTTCGCCGCGTCGTCGCCCGACCCGAACCCGCAGTTGAGACTCTCGAACGCGCCCGTCGAGACACCGTGGTTCCTGGTGAAATAGGCATGACGGACGTTGGACAGCGCGTTCAGCGCGGAGACGGTAATCATGCGGAGGTGGATCCCTCAAAGCCCGGAAGGGTCGGCAGCGCCGGATGAGCCAGCGCCAAGACCTTGAACAAGGTGCCCATTTCCGCGGGATCAATCAAGCGATGTAAGGCTTTATGTACGTCCTCCGCATGTTGCGGTGCAGCGTTGGCAGCGAGAACTTCCGCGCGCTGGTTGATGCCGAGCGCGGTCAGGAAGGCGCCCTGCGTCACCGGTCCCTGCACCCGCGCGCCGGCCGTCGCCGCGGCGTCGCCGAGGGCCTGGAAGTCGACGTGGGCGGTCAGGTCCACCTGCCCGACGTCGGCTAGCACGGGGTGGTAGGCGTGGCGCTTCAGCGCCTGCACGCTGTCGCCGGCGGCGGAGCGGACGTAGCCGTAGTCGAGCACCAGCCCGACGCCGCCCTGCCGCGCCAGCCGGGCCGCCAGCTCGCCGCCGATGGCGCGGCCGGCGGGGCAGAGCTCGACGATGCTGCCGGGCCGGCACGGGCCGACGGCGGCCGGCACCTCGGCATCGGGCACCGCCGGGCCGAGGGTGAAGGCGAAGGCGCCGTCGTCGTTGAGCGTCACGTGGCGCTCGTGCCAGGCGTCCGGCGTGCGCATCACCTGGCGCACCGGCAGGGCGTCGAAGAATTCGTTGGCGACGACGAGGAGCGGAACGTCGGCGGGCAGGTCGGCGACGTGGTCGTGCCACACCGGCGTGACGCCCTCCGGCGCCAGCGCCCGCTCCTGCAGGCGGCGGAGCGGCAGGCTGCGCTCCACCAGATGCACCGACAGCGCGGCGCGGAACGGCGGCAGCAGGCGGCTCGCCCGCAGCATGTCGCACATGAGAGTGCCGCGCCCCGGGCCGAGTTCCACCAGGGCGATGCGGGCCGGCTTGCCCATGAGCTGCCACGCCACCGCGCACCACAGGCCGAGGATCTCGCCGAACATCTGGCTGATCTCGGGGGCCGTGGTGAAGTCGCCGTCGCGGCCGAACACGTCGCCGCGCCCGTAATAGGCGGCGATGGCCTCGCCCATGAACTCCTCGAACGGCACGGAGCCGGCGGCGCGGATGCGGTCGCGCAGGACCGCGGCGATGTCGCTTTCGGTGCCGCCGCCGCTCATGCCGCCCGCCCGCCGCCGTTCGGCTCGGTGGAGCGGAACCGGCCGGAGGCGATCATCAGGGCCGCGCCCACCAGGATCATGGGCAGCGACAGCAGCTGACCCATGGTCATGCCGGCGGCGACGGTGCCGAGGAAGTCGTCGGGCTCGCGGAAGAATTCGACGATGAAGCGGCTGATGCCGTAGCCGGCCAGGAAGGCGCCGGCGATGAAGCCCTGGCGCTCGCGCAGGGCGGTCACGCGCCACAGCAGGTGCAGCACGACGAACAGCACGAGGCCTTCGAGCACCGCTTCATAGAGCTGGCTCGGGTGGCGCGGCACGTCGCCGCCGTGGGGGAACACGAAGGCCCACGGCACGTCGGGCGCCGGGCGGCCCCACAGCTCGCCGTTGATGAAGTTGGCGATGCGGCCGAAGAACAGGCCGATGGGCACCACGGCGCAGACCAGGTCACCCAGGCGCAGGAACGACAGTTTGCGCAGGCGCGAGAACAGGTAGATGGCGACGAGGACGCCGAGCACGCCGCCGTGGAAGGCCATGCCGCCCTGCCACACCTTCAGGATGTCGAGCGGATTCGCGAGGTAATAGGACGGCTTGTAGAACAGCACGTAGCCGAGCCGCCCGCCCAGCACCACGCCGAGCGTCGCCCACACCAGGAAGTCGTCGACCTGCACGTCGTTGGGGCCGCCGGGCGTGCGGCGGGCGAGGAAGCGCAGGTACCACCAGCCGCCCAGCAGCCCGGTCAGGTAGGCGAGGGCGTACCAGCGGATGGCGAGCGGGCCGAGCTCGATGGCGATCGGGTCGATGGCGGGGAAGGGCAGGGCGAAGGTCAGCAACGGTCGGGGCTCCTGCCGCTCACTGGTAGGGGTCGGCGGTGTCGAGGTAGCGCTGCACGTAGTCGGCGACGCCGTCCTCCAGCTCGGTGAAGGGCTTGTCGTAGCCGGCGGCACGCAGGCGGCTCATGTCCGCCTGGGTGAAGTACTGGTACTTGTCGCGCAGTTCCACCGGCATGTCCTTGAACCGCAGGTTCGGTGCCTTGCCGAGGGCGGTGTAGACCGCCGCGGCGAGGTCGGCGAAGGACCGCGCCTTGCCGGTGCCGACGTTGAACAGGCCGGAGACGGTCGGGGTGTCGAGCAGCCACATCATCACGTCGACAACGTCTTTCACGTAGACGAAGTCGCGCAGCTGGCCGCCGTCGGGGTAGCGCGGATTGTGGCTGCGGAACAGGTCGAAGTGCGCGTCCACCGCGGCCTTGGGATAGACCTGGCTGACGACGCTCGACTGCGGGCCCTTGTGGTATTCGTTGGGCCCGTAGACGTTGAAGAACTTGAGGCCCGCCCACTGCGGCGGCGCCTCGCGGTGCTCCAGCATGCGGCGCGAGATGCGGCGGTCGAACAGATGCTTGGACCAGCCGTAGGCGTTGAGCGGGCGCAGGGTCGCCAGATGCCCGGGCGCCATGTCGTCGACGAAGCCGGCCGCGCCGTCGCCGTAGGTGGCGGCCGAGGAGGCATAGATCAGCCGCACCCGGTTCACCGTGCACCACTTCCACAGGGCGATGGAGAGGTTGAAGTTGTTCTCCACGATCTTGTCGGCGTCGCGCTCGGTGGTGGCCGAGATGGCGCCCATGTGGAAGATCGCCTCGATGCGCGTGCGGTGGCCGTCGAGGAAGTCGAACAGGCGCTCGGGCGCCACGATGTCCGACAGTTCGCGCTTGGCGACGTTGCGCCACTTGCCGCCGTCGCGCAGCCGGTCCACCACCACCAGGTCGGAGCCGCCGCGCGCTTCCAGGGCGGCGAGGATGTTGGAGCCGATGAAGCCGGCGCCGCCGGTGACGACGTACATGCGCGAAAACTCCCGAAGATCCGCAGGCCGTCCGGTTATAGGCCCGCCCCGGCGCCACCGCAAGGCGTGGGCGGCGCGTTGTGCGGTTGCAAGGCGTTGTGCGGCAACCCATACTCCGCTTCAGGATTCGCCGGATGCAGGCCCCCACGCCGCCCGGCCAGAGCAGAAGGCAGCCCGATCATGCAGACCCAGAACCGCCTGTTCGACGATCTCGCCCGCGTGGCCGGCGGCGCCCTCGGCGCGCTCACCGGCGTGCGCGACGAGATCGAGGGCATCATCCGCTATCGGCTGGAGCGCGTGCTCGCCGAGATGGACCTGGTGACGCGCGAGGAATTCGAGGCCGTGCGCGCCATGGCCGCCGAGGCGCGGGCCGAGAACGAGCGCCTGGCCGCCCGCCTCGCCGAGCTGGAAGACGCCCAGAAGCGCAAGCCCGCCACCCGCCCGTCGACCTCGGCGTCGTCGGTCAACGCCACCCGCCGGCTGAAGGCGCATCGCAACTCGGCGGCGCCCAAGGCGGCCAAGCCGAAGACCGTGACCGCCGAGACGCCGGCGCCGGAAGGCGGCCCCGAAGGCGGCGAAGGTTCCGACAAGCCCGAGTGAGGCGACCACCCGTCCAGTCGGCCCCGCCGCAAGTGAACGGCGGGGCCGTTTCTTTTCCAGTTGCGCGGAAGCGTCGGCAAGTCGTTTACCTACAATGAATTTTCGATGACCGGGCGGGCGAGGGCGGAATGCCTCGTTTTGCGGGCGCAACAGAGTGCTTGCACGCTTATGCGTCGTCTGGCAGGCTATTTCTTGTGGCCAGGGGGTGGCCGAACAACAAGATTTGTCCACAGGCGTCACCCGACCCGGCCGCCATCCTCGCGGAGAGGCCCGTCCTTTCCGCACTGCGCCAGGGAGGTGACCGCATGTATTCGGCCCCGCTCGACGCCGCGTCGACTGACGCCAACCCCATCGATCTCGTCGAAACCATCGCCCTGACCAAGGACTGGGCCGTCGATCGCCGCACCGAACTGGAGGCGGCGATGGAAGTGCCCGGGCACTGGTGCGACTACACCCTCTTCTTCGCCTGGTCGCAGGACCTGGAAAGCCTGCACTTCACCTGCGCCTTCGACCTGAAGGTGCCGAAGAACCGCCGCGCCGACATCTACGAACTGCTGTCGCTGCTGAACGAGCGCCTGTGGCTCGGCCACTTCGCCCTGTGGCACGACGACGGCGTGCCGCTGTTCCGCCACACCGCCATGCTGCGCCACGGCCTCGACGAGGACACGCTCGAGGAAATGATGGATCACGCCGTCGCCGAGTGCGAGCGCTTCTATCCTGCCTTCCAGTTCTGCCTGTGGGGCGGCAAGAACGCCCAGGACGCCATCGCGGCGGCCATGCTGGATACCGTCGGCGAGGCCTGACTCCCGCCTCGCCGGCCATCGGACCCGGGCGGCGGTGCTCCCCAAGGCTGCCGCCCGGGTCGGTTTTCCCCGGCGATCGGGCAACCCGGGCTTGTAAGAGCGGCCGGTCCTGGCGTTACATGCGGGAATCGAAATCCCTGCGTCGCGAGGAGACGGCCCCATGAGTCTTTCCATCCTTCTGGTCGGCTGCGGCAAGATGGGCGGCGCCATGCTGTCCGGCTGGCTCGACAGGTCGCTGCGGGCGGAAGACGTGGTGGTGGTCGAGCCGGGCGGCGCCGAGCTGCCGGTGAAGGTGGTGGCCGCCGCCGACGGCATCCCCGAAGGGTTCCGCCCCGACGTGGTGGTGCTGGCGGTGAAGCCGCAGGTGATGGACGACGTGCTGCCGGCCTATGCCCGCTTCGCCGCGGCCGGTGCGGTGTTCCTCTCCATCGCCGCCGGGCGCACGCTCGCCAGCTTCGAGCGGCTTCTGGGCGCGGATGCGGCCATCGTGCGCGCCATGCCGAACACGCCGGCGGCGGTCGGGCGCGGCATCACCGTGTGCTGCCCCAACGACGCCGTCGGCCCCGCCATGCGTGACCAGTGCACCATGCTGCTGGAAGCGGTGGGGCAGGTCGCCTGGGTGGAGGACGAAGGCCAGATGGACGCCGTCACCGCCGTTTCCGGCTCCGGCCCCGCCTATGTCTTCCTGCTCGCCGAGACCCTGGCCCGCGCCGGCGAGGCGGCCGGCCTGCCGGCCAGCCTGGCGGCCCAGCTGGCGCGCGCCACCGTGTGCGGCGCCGGCGAGCTCATGCACCGCTGCGGCGACGACGAGCCGGCGCAGCTGCGCAAGAACGTCACCAGCCCCAACGGCACCACCGCCGCGGCGCTCGACGTGCTCATGGCCGACGACGGTCTGGCGGCGCTGATGGAACGGGCGGTGGCCGCCGCCGCCCGCCGGTCGAAGGAACTCGCGTCCTAGGCCGGGAGTTTCCTATCGCAGCAGAGGATGGAGGAGGAGCGCATGCCCGAAGCCGAAACCGAAAGCCTGCCCGACCGCATCGGCGCCGCCGTCCTGACGGTGGCCGAGCGCAGCGGCTGGGCGCGCGTCACGCCGGCCGAGGTGGCGCTGGCGGCGGACCTGGACGTGCACGAGGTGCTGCGCTCCCACCCCGGCCACGAGGCGCTGGTGGACGAGGCCTTCCGCTACACCGACCGCCTGGCGCTCGCCGGCCGCACCGAGGCCGACCCGTCGGAGCCCGTGCGCGACCGCCTGTTCGACGTGCTGATGGCGCGCTTCGAGGCCATGAAGCCGTTCCGCGACGCCATCGCCTCCTACCTGCGCGGCCTGCCGCTGCGGCCGGTGGACGGCCTTTATTCGGCACTGCGGCTCGGCCGCTCCATGGCGGTGACGCTGGAGGCGGCGGGGGTGTCGGCCTCGGGCCTCGGCGGTTACGTCCGCATCAAGGGGCTCGCCTATACCTATCTGTGGGTGCTGCGCACCTTCGTGCAGGACGACACGCCCGACCTCGCCCGTACCATGGCGGCCCTCGACAAGGCGCTGAAGACGGTCGACGACCTCTGCGGCATGGTGCCCGGCTTCGGCCGCGGCGGCCGGGTCAAGGGCGCCGAGGCGTCCGATGCCGGAGACGGCGACGGAGTCGCCTCCGCTCCCGCGACGGCGACCCCGGCGCGCACCACGCGCCCCGGTGACGAGCCCGAAATGCCGCCCGACGACGATTGAAACGACTCTGGCTCGCAAGTGCAGGACGCACATTGTGCGCCGCAGCATATTTCAGCTTGACTTGTGCAGTTGCGAAACATACCGTCACCCAGCGAGTTTTTAACCCCATCTGCCGGGAGGTGACTCATGGCTGCCAAGACCGAGATGCCGTTCGACTTCGATGTGACCAAGTACATGTCCGAGCTGAAGGTGCCCGGCGTCGATGTCGACGCCCTGGTCGCCACCCAGCAGAAGAACCTGGAAGCCATGACCGCCGCCAACCGTCTGGCGTTCGAGGGCATGCAGGCCATCCTGAAGCGCCAGGCCGAGCTGATCCGCCAGGCCGTCGAGGAAGCCGCCGCCGCCGCCTCCGGCATCGCCGGCGCCTCCACGCCGACCGACAAGATGCTCAAGCAGACCGAGCTGACCAAGGAAGCCTTCGAGCGCGCCGTCTCCAACGGCCGCGAAGTGGCCGAGATGATGGCGAAGTCGAACACCGAAGTGGCCGACCTGCTCAACAAGCGCTTCACCGAAGTGCTGGACGAGCTGAAGGGCGTCGTCGCCCAGGCCGCCAAGGCCGCTCCCGGCACCGCCAAGAAGTAAGCGCCCCGGCGCTGCACCGAGTCGCGGCCCCGGCCGCGGACGGACGACGGCCGCTCCCGACAGGGGGCGGCCGTTTTGCATTCGGAGTGTCGGTGGTCAGCGCGTCACCAGCAGGCAGACCGTCCCTTCCGCGTCGATGAAGCCGTAGGCGACGGCCGACACGGGGCCGCTCGTGCCGAAGTTCTCGGCGGCGACGGCGTCGGTGGCGCGGACCCGCCCGGTGGTGGCGTCGCCGTCGTCGGCGCGGGCATCGATCCAGGCGCCGGCGGCACCCGGCACGGCGCGCAGGCAGACGGCGGTGTCTTCCTGGCTGGTCGCGCCGTAGTCGGTGTCGAAGCCGAGGATGGTGCCGCCCTCGAACGAGACCGTCCCGCCGAAGGCGTGCAGGTGCGGGTCGGTGGTGATGGTGGACGCGCCCTCGGCGAGCGGCAGAAGCCCCGCCTGCCGCATCCGCACGGTGGCCTTGCGCGACCGCAGCGCGCTGTTGCTGATGCCGGTCGGCCCGAACAGGTCGGCGGTGTCGTCGCGCACGTTCTTGCCGTACCGCTCGCGGAACGCCAGCACGGCGGTGGCCGCCGCTTCCAGTTCCTGCACGGCCCGCGTCGCCTTGGTCGAGGCGATGAGGTCGCGGCCCTTGACCACGCCGCCGACCAGGACGCCGATGATCACCAGCACGATCGACATCTCCACGAGCGTGAACCCGGCATCGGCCCGGCGGGACTTCCGGGCCGGGGAGGCGGGTTCGGCTGGTCGTGCAATGGCAAAGCGGCGCATGGCCCGGGCCTTGCTGTTCCCTTCGGTTCGGCGGAGCGCCGCGGTTCCCGACGCGGCCGCATGGCACCCCGATTCGCCGTGCGGAACAAGTATCCCATACGGGCTATGCGGTCGTGGTACCCGCCTCGCGCCCTTCGTCTCCCGCCGCCACGCCCGCCTCGGCGAAGGTCGCCATGCCGGCGTGGCAGGCGGCGGCGGCTTTCAGCACGCTCACCGCCAGCACCGCGCCCGAGCCCTCGCCGAGCCGCAGGCCGAGGTCGAGCAGGGCCTGCTTGCCCAGGCGCTCCACCATGCGGCGGTGGCCCGGTTCGGCGCTGGCGTGGGCGACGACGCAGTGGTCGAGGGCGCCGGGCACCGTCGCTTCCAGGCAGGCGGCGGCGGCGGTGCAGATGTAGCCGTCGAGCACCACCGGCACCCGCGCCAGCCGCGCCCCCGCCACCGCGCCGGCGATGGCGGCCAGTTCGCGCCCGCCGAGGCGGCGCAGCACCTCGACGCCGTCCGGCCGGTCGGCGCCGTGCAGGGCGACGCCCTGCGCCACCACCTCGGCCTTGCGGGCGAGCGCCGAACCGGCGACGCCGGTGCCGGGGCCGGTCCATTCCGCCGCGGCGCCGCCGTAGAGCGCCAGGCCGATGGCGGCGGCGCTGGTGGTGTTGGCGATGCCCATTTCCCCCAGGCACAGGGCATCGAGGCCCGCTTCCGCCGCCGCGAGGCCGGCGTTGAGGGCGGCGACGAGGTCGTCTTCCGTCAGGGCGGGGGCCTGGGTGAAGTCGGCCGTCGGGCGGTCGAGGGCGAGGGCGGTGACCGTCAGCTCGGCACCGACCGTGCGGCACAGCTGGTTCACGGCGGCACCGCCATGGCGGAAGTTCTCCACCATCTGCGCCGTCACCGCCGCCGGGAAGGCCGAGACGCCGAGCGCGGCGACGCCGTGGTTGCCGGCGAAGACGGCGCAGCGCACCCGCTCCACCACCGGCGGGTGGCGGCCCTGCCAGGCGGCGAGCCAGGCCGCGAGATCCTCCAGCCGCCCCAGGCTGCCCGGCGGCTTGGTCAGCTGCGGCTCGCGCGCCGCGGCGGCGGCGGCAGCAGCGCCGTCGGCGGCCGGCAGGCGGGAGAGGAGATCGCGGAACTCGGCCACGGAGCGCACGGTCGGGGACATGCCACTTGCACCTTCGCTTGGGGAGTGGAAAGGTTCGGCCCGATCCATACCGCGCCGCCGCAGGGAAATCACCCACCATGGATAAATCCGGCCGCCTGGCGGAGGTTCACCTCGCCTTCGTCTTCCTGACGCGCCTGCCGTTGCCGCGCCTGTCCGAGGCGGCTGCGGCGACGCCGCTCGGCCGCGCCGCCTGGGCCTTTCCCCTGGTGGGGGCGGTGGTCGGGCTGGTGTCGGCCATCGCCCTGCACCTCGCCCACCTGCTCGACCTGCCCGATGCCGCCGCCGTGCTGGTGGCGTTGGCGGCGGGCCTGTGGGTGACGGGCGCGCTGCACGAGGACGGCCTCGCCGACGTCGCCGACGGCTTCGGTGGCGGCGCCGACAAGGAGCGCAAGCTCGCCATCATGCGCGACAGCCGCATCGGCTCCTACGGCGTGCTGGCGCTGATCTTGGCTATCGGCCTGCGGTGGTCGGCGGTGCTGGCGGTGCTGCAGACGGCGGGGGTGGAGGCGGCCTCGGCGGCGCTCGTCGTCGCCGGCGCCCTGTCGCGCGCCGCCATCCCGCTCGGCATGGTCCTGCTGGAGCCGGCCCGCGCCGACGGCCTGGGTGCGGCGGCAGGGCGGGCGGCGGCCCCGGCGGTCGCGGCCGGCGTCGGGCTCGCCGCGGCGGCGGCCTGGGCGGTGCTGCCGGGCTCGGCCCTGGCGCCGCTGTTCGCCGTGGTGCTCATGGCGGTGCTGGCGGTCGCCGGACTGGCGCGCCGTCACATCGGCGGCTATACCGGCGACGTGCTGGGAACGGTCGAGCAGGCCGCGGCCACCACGGCGCTGCTGGCGCTCGCCGCCATCGCGGGGGACTGACGCGGACCATGGAAAGCGGCCTGACGCGCTGGTGGTGGATCCGGCATGCGCCGGTGGCAGCGGAGGCCGGCATCATCGTCGGCGCCCTCGACCTCCCGTGCCGGGCGCCCGATCCGGCGCGGCTGGCGGCCCTGTCGCGTGTGCTGCCGGCCGATGCGGTCGTCGTGACCAGCGGTCTCGTCCGCTGCACGGCCACGGCCGCCGCCCTCGGGCTCGCCGGCCCGGCCGAGCCGGCGCTGGCGGAGCAGCATTTCGGCGCCTGGCAGGGCCGAGCCTGGACCGATCTGCCGGCCGCCGAAACCGCCGGCTTCTGGCCGGACCCCGCCGGCACCAGGCCGCCCGGCGGCGAGAGCTTCGCCGATCAGGTGGCGCGGGTGAAGGAGGCCGTCGGGCGACTCACCGCCGCCCACGACGGCCGCGACATCGTGGCCGTCGCCCATGCCGGAACCATAAGAGCGGCCCTCGTTCTCGCCCTCGGGCTGGAGGACAGGCCCGCGGCTGCGCTATCCTTCGCCGTCGATCCGCTGTCGCTGACGCGCATCGACCTCATGGCCGGCGGCGCCGCCGTCCGCACCGTCAACTGGAGCCCGGAGCCCTGATGCCGCTGCCCCCCGTGGTCCCCCCCGCTCCGGCCGACTTCTCGCCGCTGCCGCCCGTGACGCTGGTGCTCGGCGGTGCCCGCTCGGGCAAGAGCCGGCTGGCCGAGGCCATGGTGCGGGCCTCCGGCGCAGCGCGCGCGACCTACGTCGCCACCGCCCAGGCGTGGGACGACGAGATGGCCGAGCGCATCAGCGTCCACCGCGAGCGCCGCGACGCCTTCTGGCGCACGGTGGAAGAGCCGCTGGACCTCGCCGGCCTGCTGCCGCGCGTGCCGCCCGGCGAGCCGGTGCTGGTGGACTGCCTGACCCTGTGGCTGACCAACCAGATGCTGAGCGCCCCCGACATCGACCCGGAATACGCCATCGACGCCCTGATCGGGGCGCTCGGCCGCACCTTCGCGCCCCTCGTGCTGGTGAGCAACGAGGTCGGGCTCGGCATCGTGCCCGACACGCCGCTCGGCCGGTCGTTCCGGGATCTTGCCGGGCGGCTCAATCAGATGGTGAGCGAGGCGGCCGACCGCGTTATCTTCACGGCGGCCGGAGTGCCTCTCATTCTCAAGAACGTCGAAGCATAAGGACCGCCAGACCCCCATGAGCGTCGCCCGCAAGATTCCCGCCACCGTCGTCACCGGCTTCCTCGGCGCCGGCAAGACCACCCTGATCCGCCACCTGATGGAGCAGGCGAACGGCCGGCGCATCGCGCTCGTCATCAACGAGTTCGGCGACCTCGGCATGGACCGCGAGATCCTGACGGGCTGCGGCGTACAGGGCTGCGACGGCGAGGAGACCAACATCGTCGAGCTGGCCAACGGCTGCATCTGCTGCACGGTCGCCGACGAGTTCCTGCCGACCATGGAAAAGCTGGTGATGGGCGCCAACCCGCCCGACGCCATCGTCATAGAGACCTCGGGCCTCGCCCTGCCGAAGCCCCTGGTGAAGGCCTTCCAGTGGCCGGAGATCCGCTCGCGCGTCACCGTCGACGGCGTGGTTACGGTGGTCGACGCCCATGCGGTGGCCGGCGGCCGCTTCGCCGACGATCCCGATGCCGTGCAGGCGCAGCGCGAGGCCGATGCCGCGCTCGACCACGACAACCCGCTGGAAGAGGTGTTCGAGGATCAGCTGGCCTGCGCCGACATGGTCATCCTCAACAAGGCCGACTTGCTGGACGAAGCCGGCATGGACGTGCTGGAGCAGGACCTGCGCGCCCGCCTGCGCCCCGGCGTGAAGCTGGTGCCGGCCGCCTTCGGCAAGGTGGAGCCGGCGGTGCTGCTCGGCCTCGACGCCGCCGCCGAGGACGATCTCGACGTCCGCCCGAGCCACCACGACACTGAGGACGACCACGATCACGACGACTTCGACAGCTTCGTGGTGGAGTTCGGCCCGGTCGACGACCTGGACGCCTTCGAGGCTCGCCTGCACGCCGCCATCGCCGGCCACGACATCCTGCGCGTCAAGGGGTTCCTCGACGTGCCGGGGAAGGCGGCGCGCCACCTGGTGCAGGCCGTCGGCCCGCGCATCGACCGCTGGTACGACCGCCCCTGGAAGCCCGAGGAGCACCGCCGCAGCCACCTGGTGGTGATCGGCCTGCACGGGCTCGACGAGGCCGCCGTCGCCGAGGCCATCCGCAGCGGACTGACGGCGCCGGCCGCCTGATGCATCTGCTCGCCGCCACACCGGGAGGCATCGACGACGGGTCGGAGGCCGTCGACCTCGGCCAGACGCCGGGCGACGTGGTCGTGCTGTCCGCCGCCGACAGCGAACTCGCCTGCCTGAGCGCCTCCCGCGCCGCCCTGGGCGACGCGGTGCCGTCGTTGCGGCTGGCGAGCCTGCTGCACCTCGGCCACAACATGAGCGTCGACCTCTACGTCGAGGCCGTGGTGGCGCAGGCCAAGCTGGTGGTGGTGCGGCTGCTGGGCGGGCGCGGCTACTGGCCCTATGGCGTCGACGAGGTGGCGACGGTCTGCCGACGCAAGGGCATCCTGCTCGTGCTGCTGCCGGGCGACGACAAGCCGGACGCCGAGCTGCGCGACCTGTCGACCGTGCCGGCGGCGGCCTATGACCGCCTGTGGGGCTATCTGATCCACGGCGGCACCGGCAATGCCGGGCACTTCCTGCGCTACGCCGCCACCCTGCTCGGGCGGGATCTGGAGTGGCTGGAACCGGCGCCGCTGCCGCCCGCCGGCGTTCTCATGCGCGGTGCATGGGTGGAAGGCGCGCCGGTGGCGGCGGTGGTGTTCTACCGCGCCCTGGTGCAGGCGGCCAACACGGGCGTGGTGGAGGCGCTGTGCGCGGCGCTGCGGGCGGAGGGCGTCAATGCGCTGCCGCTGTTCGTCACCAGCCTCAAGGACCCGCTGGCGGCCGGGGTGGTGGAAAGCGTGCTGGCGGAAACGCCGCCCGACGTCATCCTCAACGCCACCGGCTTCGCCGTCGCCGCCCCCGGCAAGCCCACCGACACCCCCTTCGCCGCCGCCGATTGCCCGGTGCTGCAGGTGGTGTTCTCGGGCGGCGCGGAAGCGGCGTGGCGCGACGGTACGCGCGGCCTGTCGGCCCGCGACATCGCCATGAACGTCGCCCTGCCGGAGGTCGACGGCCGGGTGCTCGCCCGCGCCGTCAGCTTCAAGGGCCGCGCCCGCCGCGACGAGGCGACGCAATGCGACATCGTCGCCTACGAGCCGGTGGCCGACCGCGTCGCCTTCGTCGCCGCGCTCGCCGCCCGCTGGGCCCGCCTGCGCCGCACGCCGGCCGCGGAGCGTAGGGTGGCGCTGGTGCTCGCCAACTATCCCAACCGCGATGGCCGCCTCGGCAACGGTGTCGGGCTCGACACGCCGGCCGGCACGGTGGAAGTGCTGAAGGCCCTGCGCGCGGCCGGCTACGGCGTCTCCGCCATTCCGGCCGACGGTGATGCCCTGGTCCGCACGCTCCAGGAGGGGCCGACCAACGACCTCACCGCCCGCGCCGCCCGCACCGTGCGCGCCGTGCTGCCGCTGGCCGTGTACGAGGGCGCCTTCGCCCGCCTGCCCGAAGCGGTGCGCCGGCAGGTGATGGAGCGCTGGGGCGCGCCCGCAGACGATCCGCATTTCCGCGCCGACCGCGGCGGTTTCGCGCTGTCGGTGCTGCCGCTTGGGAACGTGGTCGTCGGCATCCAGCCGGCGCGCGGCTACAACATCGACCCGGTGCAGAGCTACCACGACCCGGCCCTGGTGCCGCCGCACGGCTACTTCGCCTTCTACGTCTGGCTGCGCGAGATATGCGGCGTGCATGCGGTGGTCCACATGGGCAAGCACGGCAACCTGGAATGGCTGCCCGGCAAGGCCCTGGCGCTGTCGGAGGACTGCTTCCCGGAAGCCGTGTTCGGCCCGCTGCCGCACCTCTACCCCTTCATCGTCAACGACCCCGGCGAGGGCACACAGGCCAAGCGCCGCGCCCAGGCCGTCATCATCGATCACCTGACGCCGCCGCTCACCCGCGCCGAGAGCTACGGGCCGCTCAAGGACCTGGAAGCCCTGGTGGACGAGTATTTCGAGGCGGCGGGCGTCGACCCGCGCCGGCTGAAGGTGCTGCGCGCCGACATCCTCGGCCTCGCCCGCACGCTCGGGCTGGACGAAGACCTCGGCATCGCCGCCAACGACGACGCCGATACGGCGCTCGCCAAGCTCGACGCCCACCTGTGCGAGCTGAAGGAACTGCAGATCCGCGACGGCCTGCACGTCTTCGGCGTCTCCCCCGCCGGCGACCAGCGCACCGACCTGCTGGTGGCGCTGGCCCGCGTGCCGCCGGCGGGGCAGGAGGGGCTGGCGCTGACGCGGGCGCTGGCGAAGGATCTGGCGCTCGGGGCCGGCTTCGACCCGCTCGACTGCGACATGGCGGCACCGTGGGGCGGCCCGCGGCCGCCGGCGCTCGCCGCCGTCGCCGACGACCCCTGGCGCACCGCCGGTGATACGGTGGAGCGGCTGGAACTGCTCGCCCGCGCCCTGGTGGCCGGCAGCACCGCCGCCGACCCCGCCTGGACCGCCGCCGCCGCCGCGCTCGGTCATGTGCGCGATACCCTCGCCCCGGCCATCGACGCCTGCGGCGCGGCGGAACTCGGCGGGCTGCTGATCGGGCTCGCCGGCCGCTTCGTCGCCCCCGGCCCCTCCGGCGCGCCGACGCGCGGACGGCCGGACGTGCTGCCGACCGGGCGCAACTTCTATTCCGTCGACACCCGCACCGTCCCGACGCCCGCCGCCTGGAGCCTGGGGTGGAAATCGGCCAGCCTGCTGCTGGAACGCCACTGGCAGGACCACGGCGAGTACCCGTCCACCATCGCCGTCACCGCCTGGGGCACCTCCAACATGCGCACCGGCGGCGACGACATCGCGCAGGGGCTGGCGCTCATGGGCGTCAAGCCGACGTGGGACGCCGCCTCGCGCCGGGTGACGGGGTTCGAGGTGCTGCCGGCGTCGGTGCTCGGGCGGCCACGGGTGGACGTGACCTTGCGCATCTCCGGCTTCTTCCGCGATGCCTTCCCCGGCCTCGTCGACCTGTTCGACAGCGCCGCCCGCGCCGTGGCGGCCCTGGAGGAAAGCGCCGACGACAACCCGCTCGCCGCCCGCGTGCGGACGGAGACGGAGCGCCTCGCCGCCGACGGCCTCGACCCGGCCGCCGCCGCCCGCCGCGCTGGCGCGCGGGTGTTCGGGTCGAAGCCAGGGGCCTACGGCGCCGGCCTGCAGGCGTTGATCGACGAGAAGGGCTGGACCACCGACGCCGACCTCGCCGAGGCCTACGTCGCCTGGGGCGGCTATGCCTACGGCGCGGGGGCGGAGGGCGAGGCCGCCCACGGCACCTTCCGCGAGCGCCTGTCCAAGGTGCAGGCGGTGGTGCAGAACCAGGACAACCGCGAGCACGACCTGCTCGATTCCGACGACTACTACCAGTTCGAAGGCGGCATGACGGCGGCCGTGCGGGTGCTGTCCGGCGCCCAGCCGGCGACCTATCACCCCGACCATTCGCGCCCGGAAAGCCCCCGCATCCGCACGCTGGGGGAAGAAATCGCCCGCATCGTCCGCGGCCGGGCGGCGAACCCCAAGTGGATCGCCGGCGTCATGCGTCATGGCTACAAGGGCGCGTTCGAGATGGCGGCCACCGTTGACTACCTGTTCGCCTTCGCGGCGACGGCGAAATGCGTGTCCGATCACCATCTTGACGCCATATTCGAGGCCTATCTCGGGGACGATGCGGTGCGCCGCTTCCTCGCCGAGCACAACCCGGCGGCCCTGCGCGAAATGGCCGACCGGTTCGACGAGGCGCTGGCGCGCGGCCTGTGGCGGTCCCGCCGCAACGACGTGGCCCGCGTGCTCGCCGGCATCAGGGAGGAACCCGCATGACCACCGAAGCACCCGAAGACCTCAACGAGCGCCACAAGCAGAAGATGGCCAAGAAGAAGGCCATCCGCGACAAGATCATGGCGGAGAAGACGGCCGCGCGCGGCATCGTCATCGTCAACACCGGCGCCGGCAAGGGCAAGTCGACGGCCGCCTTCGGCATGGCGCTGCGCTGCGTCGGCCATGGCATGAAAGTCGGCGTGGTGCAGTTCATCAAGGGCGCCATGGACACCGCCGAGCGCGAGGTACTGGCCCGCTTCGACGATCTGGTCGACTTCAAGGCCATGGGCGAGGGCTTCACCTGGGAAACCCAGGACCGCGAGCGCGACATCGCCGCCGCCCGCCGCGCCTTCGAGGTCGCCAAGGCGTGGCTCGCCGATCCCGAGTACGGCATGGTGATCCTCGACGAGATGAACGTCGTGTTGCGCTACGGCTACCTGCCGGTGGAGGAGGTGCTGGAGGCCGTGCGCGCCCGCCCGGCCCACCAGCACGCCGTGCTCACTGGCCGCAACGCCCCCGAGGAACTGATCGAGGCGGCCGACCTGGTCACCGAGATGAAGCTCGTGAAACACCCCTTCCGCGCCGGCATCAAGGCCCAGGCCGGCGTCGAGTTCTGACCGACCCTCACCCCGTTTCCCCTCAACCGCTCCCGGCGGAGGCAACTACATGATCGTGCGCGCCCTCTCCTTCTCCCTCGCCCTGGCGCTCGGCGCCGTGGTGACGGTGGCGCCCTGTGCGCCGGTGCTGGCGCAGAGCGTCCAGCAGGACCTGGCCGACGCCCGCGTCGTGCTGAACCAGTCCATTGCGACCGTCTACAACGTGCGCGGTGACGAGAACTTCCAGAAGAACTTCGACCGCTACCTGCGGCGCGCCAAGGGCGTGCTCATCGTGCCGAGCTTCCTGAAGGGCGGCTTCATCATCGGCGGGTCCTACGGCAACGGCCTGCTGATGACCCGCGACCGCGACGGCAACTTCTCGGCACCGGCCTTCTACACCATGGGCGGCGGCTCGCTCGGGCTGCAGATCGGCGGCCAGTCGGCGCAGATGATCTTCATGATCATGACCGACCGCGGCCTCACCGCCCTCATGAACGACGAGTTCAAGCTGGGGGCCGGCGTCGGCGTCACCTTCATCACCGAAGGGGCGAACCTGGAAGCGGCGACCACCACCAACCTGTCCAACGACATCCTGGCCTTCGCCCGCGCCAAGGGCGCCTATGGCGGTGCCGCCATCGAAGGGGCGGTCATCAAGCCGCGCCACGACTGGAACCAGGCCTTCTACGGCCGCGGCGCCACGCCCAAGGCCATCGTGCTCGACCGCCGCTACCCCAACCCCGAGGCCGAGGCCCTGTGGCAGGCCCTGACGGTGCGCGACATGGATTACAGCCAGTCGCCCTATCAGGCGCAGCCGGGCGCCGGCGCCGCCGGTCAGCCGCAGCCGCTGACGGGCCAGGCGCAGCAGCAGCCGGCCGGCGATCCGCAGTCGGGCATCATCGGCGCCCGCCCCGTCCAGCCGGGCGAAACGGCGCCGGTGGAAGGCATGGCGCCCGAACCCATGACCGGCGGCAGCCCGCAGGCGACCGGCGCGCCGACGCCGCTCACCCCCGGCGGGGTGCAGGGCGAGACGCTCGCCCCGCCGCCGTCGCAGTAAGGCCGGCGCGGCCGTGAGCGGGGGGACGCGCACGCCGGCCCTGATGTTCCAGGGCACCGGGTCGGACGTCGGCAAGAGCCTGCTGGTGGCGGGCTTCTGCCGGCTGTTCACCCGCCGCGGCCTGCGGGTGCGCCCCTTCAAGCCGCAGAACATGAGTAACAATGCCGCCGTCACCCCCGACGGCGGCGAGATCGGCCGCGCCCAAGCCCTGCAGGCGCGCGCCTGCGGCATCGCCACCAGCCGCCACATGAACCCGGTGCTGCTGAAGCCGCAGACCGACGTCGGCGCCCAGGTGGTGGTGCAGGGCACCGTGCTCGCCAATGCCGGGGCGCGCGACTACTTCCGCCTCAAGCCGTCGCTGCTGCCCAAGGTGCTGGAAAGCTACGCCGCGCTCGCCGCCGAGGCCGACCTGGTGCTGGTGGAAGGGGCGGGCAGCGCGGCGGAGGTCAACCTGCGTGCCGCCGACATCGCCAACATGGGCTTCGCCGAGGCCGCCGACCTGCCGGTGGTGCTGGTGGGCGACATCGACCGCGGCGGCGTGCTGGCGCAGATCGTCGGCACCCACGCCCTGCTGCCGGCGGCCGAACGGGCGCGGGTGGTGGGCTACCTCGTCAACAAGTTCCGCGGCGACCCCAGCCTCTTCACCCCGGCGCTCGACATCATCGGCGGGCATACGGGGTGGCCGTCGCTCGGGGTGCTGCCGTGGTTCGCCCGCGCCGCCGACCTGCCGGCCGAGGACGCCATGGCGCTCGACCAGCGGCGGGACGGCCCGGCGGGCGGCGAAGGGCGGGTGAAGGTGGCCGTGCTGCGCCTGTCGCGCATCGCCAACTTCGACGACTTCGATCCGCTGGCCGCCGAACCCGAGGTGGCGCTGACCTGGGTGCAGCCGGGGCGGGCCATCCCCGGCGACGCCGACGTGGTGATCCTGCCCGGCTCCAAGGCGACGCTGGCCGACCTCGCCTTCCTGCGCGCGCAAGGCTGGGACGTCGACCTCGCCGCCCACCTGCGCCGCGGCGGCCGGGTGATCGGCATCTGCGCCGGCTATCAGATGCTCGGGCGCGTGGTGCGCGACCCGGAGGGCATCGAGGGACCGCCCGGCGAGGCGGCGGGACTCGGGCTGCTCGACGTGGAAACGGTCATGCGCGGCCCCAAAACCCTGCGCGAGGCGGCGGGGACCGAGGTCGGCTCCGGCCTCGCGGTGGCGGGCTACGAGATGCACATGGGCAAGACCGCCGGCCCCGACCGCGACCGCCCATGGCTGCACCTCGGCGACGGACCGGACGGCGCCGTTTCCGCCGACGGGCGGGTGCGCGGCTGCTACCTGCACGGCCTGTTCGCCGCCGACGCCTTTCGCCGCGCCGTGCTGGGGCTCGACGGCGCGCCGGTCGCCTACGAGGCGGGCGTGGACGCCGCCCTCGACGCGCTGGCCGACCACCTGGAGGCGCATGCCGACCTGCCGGCCCTCGAACGGGCGGCAGGCCTTTAGGCGAGTCGGGTTGACGCGCCCCGCCGCAACCGCCACCTCAGGGGCGATTGTGCGCGAGAGGAGGACGGCATGTCGGACCAGTTGAATGTCTTCGGTGACCCCATCGAGCCCTGCAGCGGCAACCCGCGCACGGGGTTCTACCGCACCGGCTGCTGCGAGACGGGGCCGGAGGATCTGGGCCTGCACCTGATCTGCGCCGTCATGACCGCCGAGTTCCTCGACTTCAGCAAGCGCACCGGCAACGACCTGTCGACCCCGCGCCCCGAGTTCGGCTTTCCCGGCCTGAAGCCCGGCGACCGCTGGTGCCTGTGCGCCGGCCGCTGGCGCGAAGCCTACGACGCCGGCATGGCGCCGCGCGTGGTGCTGAAGAGCACCCACGAGGAGACGCTGGCCGTCATCCCCATGGACGTGTTGCAGCAGTACGCGCTGGACCCGACCTGACCGGCCGTCGGGCGGCGGCCCGAGTCGCCTACTCCGCCGCGTCCTTGCGGGTCAGGTACTGGCCGATGTCGACGTCGTCGATCTGGTCTTCGCGCAGGCATTCCTCGGCGTAGCGGCGGTAGACGCCCGACGTCAGGAACAGCTCGAACAGCTCGCCGTCGATGTGGCGGTCCTTGCGCATGAAGTTGAGGATCTTGATGCACTCCGACAGCTTCTTCGGCGTCTTGTAGGGCCGGTCGGCGGCGGTCAGGGCCTCGAAGATGTCGGCGATGCCCATGATGCGCTCCGACACCCCCATCTCCTCGCCCTTCAGGCCGCGCGGGTAGCCGGTGCCGTCGATCTTTTCGTGGTGGTTGCCGGCGATGTCGGGCACGCGCTTCAGGTGCTTGGGGAAGGGCAGCTTCTTCAGCATTTCCTGGGTCACGACGATGTGGTCGTTGATGACCTTGCGTTCCTCGTCGGTCAGGGTGCCGCGGCCGATGCACAGGTTGTAGACCTCGCCGCGGTCGTAGACGCCGACCTTGTGGTCGGGGCGGTCCTCCAGCAGGGGCTCGACGGCCGGCGGCGGCGCCGGCGGGGCGGCGGCGAGGCGCTGCGCTTCCTCCCACGACAGGCCGAGGCTGCGGTCGAAGTGGCGCACGAAGGTGCGGCCGGCGATCTCCTTCACCCGCGCCTTGCGATCGTCCGACATGAACTCGCCGCCGATGTTGCACTCGGCGATGAAGCGCCAGTCCGAATCGAGGGCGGCGCAGGTGGCCTCGAAGTCGGCGCGCAGGGCGGCCTCGTCGCCGCCTTGGGCGATGCCCTTCCACAGGGCGATCTCGGCGTCGCGGCGCAGCACCTCGAATCGGGTGCGCACCTCGTGGATGCGGTCGTAGATGGTTTCGAGCTTGGTGGCCTTGTCGACCACGTATTCCGGAGTCGTCACCTTGCCGCAGTCGTGCAGCCAGGCGCCGAGGTACAGCTCGTACTTCTCGTCGTCGTCCAGGTCGTAGTCGGCGAAGGGGCCGGCCTGCTCGGCGCAGGCGGCGTCGGCCAGCATGATGGCGAGCTTGGGTACGCGCGCGCAGTGGCCGCCGGTATAGGGCGACTTGGAGTCGATGGCCTCCGCGATCACCTTGATGACGCTGTCGAGCAGTCGCTTCTGCGCCGCCATCAGCTGCTGATTGTCGATGGCGACGGCGGCCTGGCTGGCCAGAGCCTCCACCAGCGGCTGCACTTCGGACGAGAAGTGGACCACCGTGCCGTCGGGCTCGCGCGCGTTGATGAGCTGCAGCACGCCGATGACGAGGCCGGAGTAGTTCTTCAGCGGGATGGTGAGGAAGGACTTGGAGCGGTAGCCGGTGCCGGCGTCGAACTTCTTGGTGCCGGAAAAGTCGAAGCCTTCCGCCTCGTAGGCGTCGACGATGTTGATGGAGGTGCCGGTCAGGGCGACGTGGGTCGCCACGTTGTTGTGGTTCGGCTGGCCGGTTTCCGGGTTGAACAGCGGCAGCGGCGGGAAGGGGATGACGACGCCCGTGGTGCCGCCCATGGCGGTGTTGAGCGTGTCGTTGCGCAGGATGGTGAACTTCAGCTTCTCGTCGTCGGTACGCAGGTAGAGCGTGCCGCCGTCGGCGTTGGTCAGCTCCTTGGCTTCCAGCAGGATGCGTTCCATCAGGCGGTCGTGGTTGCGTTCCGCCGACAGCGCGATGCCGAGCTCGATGAGCTTCTCGAGCCGCTGGTTGCGGCGCCCGTCCTCCGCCGAAGCGGCCGGCGTCGTCAGGCCGAGCGTCGTGTCCACTGCCATACCCCGACTCCTTCCGGCAGAGGCCCCCACAGCCCACCTGCCGCTCCCCATGATGATACCTGCCGCCGATCCGGGCGTCCCACCACTGCGTACTCTACCATAGTCATAGGTGGTAGATAGCCCCCGCCGCGTTTTTCTTCCGCATCGCACCATGCCGGAGCCGGTCCTTTGCGGCGGCTTTGCCGCTTGACGCGCCGGGCGGCATCCGCTGTGGTGTGCCAAGGCTTTGAAGGACCACGATAGACCCATGCCCTTTGCCTCGTTGCGCGACTTCATGGACCGCCTGGAGCGGGAGGGCCGCCTGGTGCGCGTCCGCACGCCGGTGTCCACCGTCCTCGAAATGACCGAGATCCAGACCCGCCTGCTGGCCGACAAGGGGCCGGCGGTGCTGTTCGAGGACGTGCGGCGGGAGGACGGCACGCCGCACGAGATGCCGGTGCTGGTCAACCTGTTCGGCACGGTGGAGCGCGTCGCCTGGGGCATGGACCGCACGCCCGAGCAGCTGCGCGAGGTGGGCGAGACGCTCGCCTTCCTCAAGCAGCCGGAACCGCCCGGCGGCTGGCGTGAGGCGCTGGAGCTGATGCCGCTTCTGAAGACCGTCATGGCCATGAAGCCGAAGACGGTGGGTTCCGCCCCCTGCCAGGAAGTGGTGCTGACGGGCGACGACGTGGACCTGTCGCGCATTCCCGTGCAGACCTGCTGGCCGGGCGAGCCGGCGCCGCTCATCACCTGGCCGCTGGTGGTGACGCAGGGGCCGTCGGGCAAGCGCGAGGACGCCTTCAACCTCGGCATCTACCGCATGCAGGTGACGGGCAAGAACACCACCCTCATGCGCTGGCTGAAGCATCGCGGCGGCGCCCAGCACTACGCCCGCTGGGCCAAGGAGAAGAAGCAGCCGCTGCCGGCCGCCGTGGTCATCGGCGCCGATCCCGGCGTGATCCTCGCGGCGGTGACGCCGGTGCCGGACACCCTGTCGGAATACCAGTTCGCCGGCCTGCTGCGCGGCCGCAAGGTGGAGCTGGTGGACTGCAAGACTGTGCCGCTCAAGGTGCCGGCGACGGCCGAGATCGTGCTGGAAGGCCACGTCATGCTCGACGAGTTCGGCGACGAGGGGCCCTACGGCGACCACACCGGCTATTACAACAGTGTCGAGCCCTTCCCGGTGTTCCGGGTGTCGGCCATCACCATGCGGCGCAAGCCCATCTACCTGTCCACCTTCACCGGCCGCCCGCCCGACGAGCCGAGCGTGCTGGGCGAGGCGCTGAACGAGGTGTTCATCCCGCTGCTGGTGCAGCAGTTCCCGGAAATCGTTGACTTCTGGCTGCCGCCCGAGGGCTGTTCCTACCGCATCGTCGTGGTCAGCATGAAGAAGGCCTACCCCGGCCACGCCAAGCGCGTGATGATGGGCGTGTGGTCGTTCCTGCGGCAGTTCATGTACACCAAGTTCGTCATCGTGGTGGACGACGACATCGACTGCCGCGACTGGAAGGACGTCATGTGGGCCATCTCGACCCGCATGGACCCGGCGCGCGACATCACGGTGGTGGAGGGGACGCCCATCGACTACCTGGACTTCGCTTCGCCGGAAAGCGGCCTCGGCGGCAAGATCGGGCTCGACGCCACCAACAAGTGGCCGCCCGAGACCAAGCGCGAATGGGGCGAGAAGATCCGCATGACGGACGAGGTGATCGACACCGTCAGCCGCAAATGGGACAGCTACGGCCTGCCCGGCAGCGGCAAGCCCATCTGGAAGTGAGGGTCTGGCGCGACCTATATGGAAGGCCGTGCAAGCCGCAACGCCTACCTACGGCGCGACCGCGCCGCGAGGCCCCTGCCGCGGAAGCCAAGCGGGCCGCGAGACCCGCGCCCGGCGCTTGAGGGGCCGAAAAGAGTAACCTACGGCGCGACCGCGCCGCGCGGCCCCTGCCGCGGAAGCCAAGCGGGTCGCGAGACCCGCGCCCGGCGCCTGAGGGGCAAACACAAGAAGGAGTAACCATGAGCAAGGCCCTGGTGGATACCGACGCGCTCTCCCTGCTCGACGATCTGGTGCGCAAGGCCAAGACGGCCGGGGCCGACGCGGCCGATGCGGTGATGGTCGACGCCCGCTCGCTGTCGGTCGGTTACCGCCTCGGCGAGCTGGAGCACCTGGAGCGCAGCGAGGGCCAGGACATCGGCCTGCGGGTGTTCGTCGGCAAGCGGTCGGCCATCGTGTCGTCGGCCGACGCCAAGCCGGCGGCGCTGGACGAGCTGGTGGAACGCGCCGTCGCCATGGCCCGCCTGGTGCCGGAGGACGAGTTCTCGGGTCTCGCCGATCCCAACCAGCTGGCGACCGACCTGCCGGAGCTGGACTGCTTCGACCCGACCGAACTGTCGGCCGAGCAGATGATCGAGATGGTCCGCCAGGCCGAAGACGTCGCCCGCCAGAACCCCAAGGTGGTCAACAGCGAAGGCGCCCAGGCCGGTTGGGGCCAGTCGTCGGTGGCGGTGGTCGGCTCCAACGGCATGACCCTCGCCTATCGCGGCTCCAACGTGTCGCTGTCCTGCGTGGTGCTGGCGGCCGGGCCGGACGGCGGCATGGAACGCGACTACGAGTACGACACCACCAACTACGTCGCCGCCCTGCGCGCGCCGGAGGAGATCGGCCGGCTGGCGGCGGAACGGGCGGTGCGCCGGACCGGCGGCCGCCGCATGAAGTCGCAGCGCGTGCCGGTGATCTTCGACCCGCGCGTCGCCCGCGGCATGATCGGTCACGTGCTGGGCGCCATCAACGGCGCCTCCATCGCCCGCGGCACCTCGTTCCTGAAGGACAAGATGGACCAGCAGGTGATGAGCGAGGGCATCACCATCGTCGAGGACCCGCACCGCCCGCGCGGCCTGCGCTCCAAGCCCTGCGATGCCGAGGGCCTGCCCAACCGCCGTCGCAACCTGGTGGACGCCGGCGTGCTGACCACCTGGCTGCTCGACCTGCGCTCCGCCCGCCAGCTCGGCCTGCAGAGCACGGGGCACGCCAGCCGCGGCACCTCGTCGCCGCCGTCGCCCTCGGCCACCAACGTGTGGATCGAGCCGGGCACCCTGTCGCCGGCCGAGCTGATGGCCGACATCGCCGACGGCGTCTACGTCACCGACCTGTTCGGCAGCGGCGTCAACGGCGTCACCGGCGACTACAGCCGCGGCTTCGCCGGGTTCCGCATCGAGAACGGCCAGTGCACCACGCCGCTCAACGAGATGACCATCGCCGGCAACCTCAAGGACATGTTCCGTACCCTGACGCCGGCCAACGACCTGGAGATCCGCTTCGGCATGGACGCGCCGACCCTGCGCCTGGACGGCGTGACGGTGGCCGGGCAGTAGACCCGCCGTCCTGCGATCGTGCATCGGTACCGCCGAAGGGGCGGCCTCGCGAGGGGCCGCCCCTCGTCTTTGCGTGGCCGGCGCAGGCGGTGATCGTTCGGCTTAGGCTTTAATCCATACAGATTAAGTAAAGGCAAAGGGAACGAGAAGACTTACCACAAAGGAAGGCCGGTTGCTTTCCCGCGGAAAGCGGATCGTGTCTTCCATGCAACAGCGTGTCTTGAAGATCAAAGTTCGGTTTATCACGCGATTGTCTTCGCCGGATCATCGTGTCTTTCATACCTGCGAGCGGTTGGCCCGTCGGTCCGGGGGGCTCTGCAGGCCGCCAGGGGGGAACAGATCCAGCGGGTCGCACGGCGCGATCCCCTTCTCGTCACGGAGACTTCGGAACCATGAAAAAGATTCTTCTCGGCAGCACCGCCCTGCTCGCGGCCGCGACGCTGTCCATGCCGGCGTCGGCCGCCGAAAAGATCAAGCTCGGCATCGGCGGCAAGCTCGAGTCGTACTTCGGCATCGTGTCGCAGGACGACACCGCCACCTACGACCCGACCATGACCGGCATCAACACCGACACCGAGGTGTACTTCACCGGCGCCACCACCCTCGACAACGGCCTGACGGTCGGTGCGGTGATCCAGCTCGAGGCCGAGACCGACTCCGCCACCAACGCCGACGAGCAGTACGCCTACATCGAAGGCGCCTTCGGCCGCATCTCCGCCGGTCAGAAGGACGGCGTGCTGAGCCAGTTCGCCCACGAGGCGCCGCAGTACGGCCTCGCGGACGACGACGTCGCCGCCTTCTTCGTGCCGGCCAACCAGTTCGGCAGCGGCATCGCCTACTTCCAGGGTGTCGACACCACGCTGGCCGGCCAGGACAACGCCAGCATCACCTACGTGTCGCCGAGCCTCGCCGGCTTCACCTTCGGCGCCACCTGGATGCCGAACCCGCAGGGCGGCCTGCAGGACAACACCGTGGCGTCGTCGCTCGCCACCGCCGGTCAGCACGACCAGTGGGAAGCCGCCATCGCCTACAACGGCGAGTTCGCCGGCTTCGCCGTCGGCGCCGACGCGGCCTACCTGCAGTCGAGCGGTGACGAAGTGATCGGCACCACCCTCGAAGCCGAAGACGCCAGCGCCTGGCGCGCCGGCCTGATCCTCGGCTACGCCGGCTTCCAGGTCGGCGGCGGCTACCTGAAGCAGGACGCCGTGGGCGGCATCGAGGACAACGAGCAGACCACCTGGAACGCCGGTGTCGGCTACAAGACCGGCCCCTACGGCGTGTCGCTGGTGTACCTGAACTCCAACGGCGAGTCGGCCACCGACGACGAGTCGGACTTCCAGCAGGTGTCGCTGCACGGTGCCTACGAGATGGGCCCGGGCATCACCCTGGGGGCCGCCCTGTTCTGGGCCGAGGGTGAGTTCAGCACCGCCGCCGGCGTCGATCCGGAGAGCGTCGAGGGCACCGGCGGCGTCGTCGGCCTGCAGCTCGCGTTCTGATCCGCTGCCGGCCGCGTGCCGGGAGCCGAGGGGGTCGCGGCCCGATCGCAGCATTGCGGTCGGGCCGCACCGCGTTCAGGCATCGGGCGGTGGGGGGCGGCGCGATCGGATGTGATATTTCCGCAACATTCAGATGAGAATAGCTTTCAGGGAGGGGTTCTGCCTCTTGTCAACCGTTCCGGGCGATGGCTTCCTCTTGGTGATCAACAAGGGGGTCGACTTCCCGCTCTCGCCGTTCCCGGACGGTGATGACCCCAGTCTCTCGGAGCCTGAACAAGAATGAAGCAGCTTCTCCTCGCCTCCTCCGCGCTGGTCCTCGCCGCCGCCGTCGTCTCCCCCGCCTCTGCCGCGGAGAAGATCAAGCTCGGCCTCGGCGGTAAGATGGAACAGTACTTCGGCGTCGTGTCCCAGGACGACACCGCCGCGTTCGATCCGACCGTGACCGGCATCAACACCGACACCGAGGTCTACTTCTCCGGCGCCACCACGCTGGACAACGGCCTGACCGTCGGCGCCATGATCCAGCTGGAAGCCCAGACCAACACCGGCACCCCGAACGCTGACGAGCAGTTCGCCTACATCGAAGGCGCGTTCGGTCAGATCCAGGCCGGTCAGAAGGAAGGCGTGCACGCCCAGCTGGCGCACGAGGCCCCGCAGTACGGCCTGGCCGACGACGACGTCGCCGCCTTCTTCAACCCGGGCAACGTGCTCGGCGCCGCCTACAGCAACATCGTCGACACCACCGTGTCGTCCGACGATGCCAGCGTGTCCTACATCTCCCCGTCGCTGGCCGGCTTCTCGGTCGGTCTGACCTGGACCCCGACCCCGGGCGGCGCGCTGCAGGCGAACCAGGAAACCGCTTCGCACGACCAGATCGAAGCCGCCATCGCCTACAACGGCGAGTTCAGCGGCGTCGGCATCGGCGCCGACGTGGCCTACATCCACACCAACTCGGCCGACGTCGCCAACCTGGACGACCAGACCGCGTGGCGCGCCGGCCTGATCGTCAGCTACGCCGGCTTCGAAGTGGGCGGTAGCTACCTCGGCCTGTACGACCGCGGCGGCCTGAAGGACCTCGACGCCAACGCCTGGAACGCCGGCATCGGCTACAAGACCGGTCCGTTCGGCGTGTCGCTGGTCTACCTGCAGTCCGACGTCGAGCTGAGCGCCACCGTCGACAACGACGCCGAGTACCGTCAGTGGTCGCTGCACGGCACCTACGACATGGGCCCGGGCGTCACCCTGGCGGCCGCCCTGTTCCACGCCACCGGCGAGCTGGACTTCGCTGCCGGCAACGACGTGGACGCGGACGGCACCGGCGGTATCGTCGGCCTGCAGCTGTCGTTCTAATCGACAGACGCATCCGCCTGAACGGGAAAGGCCCGGCGCTCGCGCCGGGCCTTTTTCCGTTTCAGGGGCTTCAGCCGACGCCGCTCGACAGCGTGAGCCTCATCCGAATCGGCCGGCGCGAGCCCCCGCCGCCGACCACGTCGGGCAGCTGTCGCAGGCGGCGGTCGGCGTGGGAGCGGCGCGCCTTTCGCGGCCGCCGGCGCACCCTCGGCGCGGCGTCCCTCAGGCCGGGAAGACCAGCCCCACCGTTTCATCCGCCACGGACATGCGCGTCGGCAGGCGGGCGATGATGTCGCCGTCGCCCTGCACCGGCTCGTGCGCCCGGCCGCCGTCGATGGTGAAGGCGGTGGAGCGCAGGACCTCCACGTCGGCGAAATCGGCGAGGCGTCCGGTGGCGAGGCCGACGGAATAGCGGATGACGTTCCACATGCCTTTTCTCTTCAGCAGGACCATGTCGAGGCAGGGTTCGGTGAGGCCGCCCTCGCGGACGACGACGAAGGGGCCGCCGTAGCGGCGGCCGTTGAGCGCGACCGCCGTCGCCGCCTCGTGGGTGGCGCCGGTGGCGTGGTCGGTGACGGTGAGCGTCGGGAAGCGGTAGCGGCGCGACTGGCGCAGCATCTCCCACACGTAGGCGCCCTTGCCGAGCAGCCGCTTGAGCGGCAGCGACACATGCTCCACCACCACGGCGTCGAAGCCGGCGCCGGCCATGAGGGTGAAGCGCCGGTCGCCGGCGCGGCCCAGGTGGATGCGCCGCACCGGGCCTTCGGCGAGTGCCCGCGCCACGGTGCGCGGCGCCAGGGGAAGGCCGATCTCGTGCGCCAGCACGTTGGCGGTGCCGAGCGGGATGATGCCGAGCGGGACCCGCGATCCGGCCGCCACCAGGCCGTTGATGGCCTCGTTGATGGTGCCGTCGCCGCCCGCCACCACCAGCACGTCGCAGTCCTCGGGGACGGCGTCGGCGGCGAAGACCTCGGCATCGCCCGCCTTGCCCGTCTCGCGCAGGGTGACGACGCAGCCGGCCTCCGCCAGGTGCTTCAGCGTGGCGTGCAGGCGCCGGCGCCGGTTGCCGCCGGCGGTCGGGTTGAAGATCACCGTCAGCCGGCGGGCGGTCGTCCGGTCGGCGGCGGGATCGGCGGCGGCCGTGCGATCGGCACGCGGAGAGTCGAACACCATGCTTCTCCAGGAAAGAGGTATGCGGCAGCGGCCTAGTGGCCTGTCGCCGAGGAAACGCACAGCCGGAAATCATCCGTTACAGATATATGTCCTAAAGAAGTCTTCCGTATTGCAGCGTGATTAATTGTTCTTTTCAGTATCTGAATTTCGTTCTCTGCTGTGCGCTCTTATACTACACCTTGCGCCGAGATCAACCGCCCTCGCGGCCTTTTGTGCAGACAGCGGAAGATGAACGCGGTGAGCACGCAGCGCCGGTACAGATCCGTCTTCATTTCCGACGTCCACCTGGGGACGCGCGGCTGCAAGGCGGACTTCCTGCTCGACTTCCTGCGGGTGGTGGAGAGCGACAACCTCTATCTGGTCGGCGACATCGTCGACGGCTGGCGCCTGCGCAAGCACTGGTACTGGCCGCAGAGCCACAATGACGTGTTGCAGAAGCTGCTGCGCAAGGCGCGCAAGGGCGTCAACGTGGTGTTCATTCCGGGTAACCACGACGAGTTCGCCCGCAGCTACACCGACCACGAATTCGGCGCGGTGAAAGTGATGTTCGAGGCGACCCACGTCGCCGCCGACGGCCGCACCTACCTGGTCATGCACGGCGACCAGTTCGACGGCGTCATCCAGTACGCCAAGTGGCTCGCGCACCTGGGGGACTGGGCCTATACCACCGCGCTCGCCCTGAACCACTGGTTCAACGTGGCGCGCAAGCGCCTGGGCCTGCCCTACTGGTCGCTCTCCAAGTACCTGAAGCACAAGGTGAAGAACGCCGTGTCGTTCATCGCCGACTTCGAGAACGCCATGGCCGAAGTGGCGCGCCAGCGCGGCGTCGACGGCATCGTCTGCGGCCACATCCATCACGCCGAGATCCGCGACGTCGACGGCATCCTCTACTGCAACGACGGCGACTGGGTCGAAAGCTGCACGGCGCTGGTCGAGCACTTCGACGGCCGCATGGAAATTCTCGACTGGACGATCCTGCGCACCTTCGACCCGCTGGGTGCCTACGAGCACGCCCGCACGCAGCCGTCCGGTCCCGTCACCGTGCCCGAGGCGACGCGCCCGGAGCCGGCCCCCGTGGAGAACACACAGGCATGCGCATCCTCCTCGTTTCCGATGCTTGGACGCCTCAGGTCAATGGTGTCGTCCGCACGCTCCTGACCCTGCGGGAAAAGCTGACGGAGCGCGGCCACCAGGTCGTCGCCATCACGCCGACCGACTTCCGCACCATCCCCTGCCCGACCTATCCGGAAATCCCGCTGGCCCTGCTGCCGGGCAACAAGGTCGGCCGGATGATCGAGAAGTGCCGGCCCTGCGTCATCCACATCGCGACGGAAGGGCCGCTGGGTCTGGCGGCGCGCGCCTACTGCATCAAGCGCGGCATTCCCTTCACCACCGCCTTCCACACCAAGTTCCCGGAATACATCCAGGCCCGCACCCGCCTGCCGCTGTCCGTCGGCTACAAGGCGGTGCGCTGGTTCCACGGGCCGTCGCGCTGCGTCATGGTGGCGACCGACGGCATCGAGGAGGAACTGCGCCGCTGGGGCCTCACCAACCTCGGCCGCTGGGGGCGCGGCGTCGACACCGACCTGTTCAAGCCCGACGAGGCGGCGCGCGGCCTGTTCCGCGACGACGACGGCCGGCCGGTGTTCCTCTACGTCGGCCGCGTGGCGGTGGAAAAGAACATCGCCGCCTTCCTCGACCTCGACCTGCCGGGCCGCAAGGTGGTGGTGGGTGGCGGCCCCATGCTGGACGACCTGCGCCGCCGCTACCCCGCCGTCACCTTCACCGGGCCGAAGTTCGGCGAGGAACTGGCGCGCCACTTCGCCGCCGCCGACGTCTTCGTCTTCCCGTCGCTGACCGACACCTTCGGTCTGGTGGTGCTGGAGGCGCTGTCCTGCGGCACGCCCGTCGCGGCCTTCCCGGTCGCCGGCCCCAAGGACGTGCTGCAGGGCGAGCCGGTGGGCGTGCTCGACACCGACCTGCGCAAGGCGGCGCTCGCGGCGCTGGAGATCCCGCGCGACCGCTGCCGCGCCTTCGCCCTGCGCAACAACTGGGACGCCAGCGTCGACCAGTTCCTGGCCAACCTGGCGCCCTTCGACACCGACCAGTTCTTTCCCGAACTCGTCCCCGCCCGCGACGGGGTGGCGGCGGAGTAGCGCCGGGCGCGGGGGCTACTCGGCGGGCGGCGGTTCCGGCATGGGCGAGGGGCAGGCGCCCTCGCCGCAGGCGCGGCGGTCGCACAGGCGGCAGATGCGGCGCGCATGGCCGGGATCGCGCACGGCCGCCGCCAGCAGCTTGTCGAGCAGCCGGTCGAAGTCCTTGCGGTCCTTCTTGTCGAGCACCTCCACCATGTCGCGCAGCACGCCGAGGCGCCGCGCCTGGATCAGTTCGCCGAGGCGCCGGCCCTCGTCGGTGAGGGCGATGGGGACGATGCGCCCGCTGGCCGGCAGGCGGCTCACCAGCCCGTCGGCCACCAGCTTGTCGACCATGCGCGTGCAGGCCGGCTGCGACAGGCCGACGACGCCGGCGAGTTCGGTGGTGCCGAGGCTGGCGTGATGGCGCAGCGTCAGCAGGGCGGCGGTGGCCGAGGGCGACAGGTCGCCGCAGCCCTCGGCCATGGCGTCCACCAGGGCGAGCCCCAGGGCGCCGAGCTTGTTGGCGGTGGCTTTCTTGGTCATGCAGACAACATGCATGCCGACCGCCGCCCGTTCAAGGGGTGAGCCTCAGGCCGGCACCATTTCCTGGTTGGGCACCACGATGGCGAAGCGGTCGGCGAGCGCCGCCAGCTCCACCCGGTGCAGCGTCTCGGCCTCCACCGCCGTGCCGCCGCCGACGGCGTCGGGCAGCGGCCGGGTGGCGCAGGCGGCGGCGACCACCGTCGCGCGCCAGCCGTGATCCAGGGCGGCGCGGGCGGTGGCGCTGACGCACATATGCGTCATGAAGCCGACGACGATGACCTCCTGCCGGCCGGTGGCCTTCAGCACGGCGTCCAGGTCCGTGCCGGCGAAGGCGTTGGGCAGGCGCTTGCGCACCACGTGTTCGCCGGGGTGCGGCGCCACGGCGTCGATGATCGCGCCGCGCGGCGCGTCCAGGTCGAACAGGCTGCCCGGCGCGCCCTGGTGGACCACGTGCACCACCGGCGTGCCCGCCGCCCGCGCCCGCTCCAGCAGGGCGGCGGCCTCGGCGACGGCGGGGCGCACGCCGGGCAGGGCGAGCGGCCCTTCCAGGTACTCGTTCTGGCAATCGATCAGCAGCAGCACGGCCTCCGCCAGGCGCGACGGCGCCAGGTTGGCGCGCGCCATGGCGAGCAGGGTGGTGGGGGCGGGGGAGGTCATGGACGCGGTCTCCGCTGGGGGTGAGTGTCTTCGGTGACACCTTATGGCTTGCACTGTTGCAGCCTCCATCCGAGACTTCGCCGTTCGGATCTGCATTTCCGCAGAGAGAGGCGCGGCGGTGGATTGGGATGATGTGCGGGTCGTGGTCGCCGTCGCGCAAGGCGGCACCCTGTCGGCGGCGGCGCGCGTGCTTGGCGTCAACCAGACCACGGCGGCGCGGCGGCTGGCGGCGCTGGAGGCGGCGCTCGGCGCGACGCTCTTCACCCGCGCCGACGGCCGCCACGTGCCGACGCCGCTGGGCGAGGCGGTGGCGGCGCGCGGCGCGGCCATGGCGGCGGAGGCCGATGCCATCGCCCGGCTGGTGGCCGAGGGCGGCGATGCGGCCGCGGCGGGCTCGGTGCGGCTGACGGCGACGGACGGCATCGTCACCCACTTCCTGGTGCCGCGGCTCGGCGCCTTCTGGGCCCGCTGGCCGCGCATCGCGCTGGAAATCGTGCCCGGCGCCGGCACGCTGAACCTCACCCGGCGCGAGGCCGACATGGCGCTGCGCCTCAACCGGCCGCAGGATTCGGGCGTGGTGGCGCGCAAGGTGGCGGACCTGGGCTGGGCGCCCTACGGCGCCGCCGCGGACGGTCGCGTCGGGCTGACGGAGCGGTCGTGGGTCGGCTACGACGATGCGCTCGCCCACCTGCCGGAAGCGCGCTGGGCGGAGCGGGCGCGCGGCGGCGCGCCGGTCATCCTGCGCACGCCGCATGTGGTGGCGCTGCTGGAAGCGGTGGCGGCGGGGCACGGCATCGGCGTGCTGCCGTGCTGGATGGGCGATGCCGACCCGCGCCTCGTGCGGCTGTCCGACGACCCGCCGGGCCGCCGCGAGTGCTGGCTGGTCATCCACGAAGCCTTGCGCCGGCAGGCCCGCGTCCGGGCCGTCGCCGAGTGGCTGACGGCCCTGTTCGACCAGGAACGCGCCCGCCTGCTCGGCTGAGGCGTTGATGGTGCAGACCCGTCAACCGCAGGAGGCCGTCATGCCCAAGCGTCCCGTCGCCGCCGCGTCCGCGCTCGTCGCAGCGCTGGTGCTGGCCCTTCCCGCCGCCGCCGAATCGCAGCCCGACGAGAGCTGGACCGGCGAGACCGCACCCGAACAGCGCGAGCAAACCGACAAGAACGAAGCGGCCGCCACCGTCCAGGACCCCTCGGTGAAGGGCTCTGTGGCCCCCGCCGCCCCGCCCGACGAAGCCACCGCCGGCGGCGTGACCGAGCTGCAGCGCACCGACCAGCCGCAGGAGGTCAACGCCGCCACCGAACAGCGCAAGGACACGATCGTCGAGGCCTCGCCGCGCCTGGGCGACGAGGACCGGCTGGTGGACCTGATCGGCCGCGACGTCTACTCGTCGGACGGCGAGCAGTTGGGCGAACTGAGCGAAGTGCTGGCCGATCCCGACGGTGGCGCCGACATGGCCGTGGTGGACGGCGACGGCTTCCTGGTGTTCGACGGCGGCCAGATGCGCCTGCCGCTGGCCGACCTGGACGTCGACGGCGACCGCCTGATCGCCCCGCTGACGGCGGAGCAGGCGGAGGAGCGCATGGGATCGGAGTAGGGGCGGCGGGTGCCGGGGGACGGCATAATCGCCTGACGTAAAAGAGGAAAATGTCATGGCCGGGCTCGACCCGGCCATCCACGGCGTGCACGGCGGCGGCCGTCGTAGCGCCGTCCTCCACGGCATCCGCCGGTGGGGGCGTGGATGCCCGGATCAAGTCCGGGCATGACAACGGAGGAGGGCGAAGGGGGCGAAGGGCCGGCGGAGGGGGAAGAGCGCAGGGCAAAGGGCGAAGCGCGAAGCCCCCCTCCCGCCGGCCGCCTCAGCCGCCGCTGGTGGGGTAGTCGGGGTCGACCTTGGGGTGCTTGCCGCCGTCGGGCTTGGCGGTCATGCCGTGGTGGGCGGTGGCGCCGGCGCGGGGGTGGGTCTGCTTGCGGGCGGCGCGCTTCTGCTCGAGGGCGCGCAGCATGATGTCGCGCTGGCTCTCGTGGCCCTCGGCCTTCGCGAAGCGGCTGATCTCGCGGTTGACCCGCTTCAGCGCGCCGACGAAGACCTGCTCCTTGCGGGCGGTGCCGGTGTTGTCGGTGGCCGGGCGGGCGCCGCGCGGGGCGGCCTTGCCGCGCACCTCGCGGCGCTGCTCGCGCGAGCGGTCGCGGGCCTTGGCGCGCAGGTCGCGCAGGCGCTTCTGGTGATCGACCAGATCCTTGCGGCCGAGGTCGCAGATGGCGGGGTAGTGCGTGCGGGCGACGGTCTCGAACTCGTCGTCGCTCAGCAGGCGCTTCTCGTCGCGCACCGTGATGGTCATGGGGCTGCCTCCTGGCTGGGTTGGCCTGTCCCTGACCAACGCCGGCCCGGCCGGCCCGTTCGGCGCCTCAGCCGGCGATCTGCAGGCGGTAGCCGACGCCCGGCTCGGTGACGATGAGGCGCGGGCGCGACGGGTCGGCCTCCAGCTTCTGGCGCAACTGGCCGACGTAGACGCGCAGGTACTGCGTCTCCTCCACGTAGGCCTCGCCCCAGATGTCGCGCAGCAGCTGCTGGTGGGTGATGACCTTGCCGGGGTGGGCGGCCAGCGCCCGCAGCAGGTCGTATTCCTTGCGCGACAGGCGTACCGCCTGGCCTTCCACCGTCACCAGCCGCTTGGCGAGGTCGATCTCCACCCGGTCGGTCTTCAGCACCGGCTCGTCGCTGCCGGCCGGGCCGACCTGGCGCAGCGCGGCGCGCATGCGGGCCATGAGTTCGGCCATGCCGAAGGGCTTGGTGATGTAGTCGTTGGCGCCGCGGTCGAGCGCCTCCACCTTGTCGCCTTCGTCGGAGCGCACCGACAGCACGATGATCGGCATGGTCGACCATTCGCGCACGCGGGCGATGACGTCGAGCCCGTCCATGTCCGGCAGGCCGAGGTCGAGCACCATGAGGTCCGGCTTGTCGACCGTGGCGGCGCGGATGGCGGCGTTGGCGTCCTCGGCCTCCACCACGCCGTAGCCGTGGGCGTTGAGGGACGCCTTGAGAAAGCGGCGGATCTGCGGCTCGTCGTCGACGATCAGGATCTTGGCGTTGCCGGTGGCGTCGGTGGGCATGGGGTCCTTCTCTCTCCGTCCCTTGCGTCTGGCGGCGCCGCCTCAGGCGTCGGCGGCGGCTTCCGGGTCTTCCAGCGGGTCGCTCTGGCCGGGGGTTCGCACCGGCAGGCGCACGCGGAAGATGCTGCCCTGGTTGGCGCCCGGGCTTTCGGCTTCGATGGTGCCGCCGTGACCTTCGACGATCCCCTTGCAGATGGCAAGCCCGAGGCCGGTCCCCGCCACCACGCGATCGCGCGCATAAACGCGGAAGAACTTGTCGAAGATGCGCTTGCAGTGTTCCTGCGGGATGCCGATGCCCTCGTCCTGCACCTCCAGCACGATCCAGTTGGCGGCGTGGCGGCCGCGGATGGTGATGGTGGAGCCGACCGGGGAATACTTCACGGCGTTGTCGATGAGGTTCATGAGCACGTGCTCCATGAGCACGAAGTCCACCTGGAACAGCGGCATCATGGGGGCGATGTCGACCTCCACCCGCACCTTCTCGAGCCGGCTTTCCATGCGCTCCAGCGTGGTGCCGACCAGGTCGTCGAGGTCGGCCCACTGCGGCTTGGGCACCGTCGCGCCGGCCTCCAGCTTGGTCATCTGCAGCAGGTTGCCGACGAAGCGGTTGAGGCGCTCGGCCTCCTCCAGCACCGTCTTCAAGAGGTCGCGCTGCACCTCCTCGCTGTAGGAGCGGCCGTAGGCGAGCAGCGAGGTGGTCGAGCCGATGATGGAGGCGAGCGGCGTGCGCAGGTCGTGGCTGAGCGACGACAGCAGGGCCGAGCGCAGGCTTTCGGTCTCGGCCACCACGCGCACGTTCTCCACCTCGCGGTTGAGCTGCATGCGCTCCAGCGCCAGGGCGGAGAAGCCGGCCAGGCTGTCGAGCTGGCGGCGGAAGGTGGGGCTGCGGAAGGACGCCGGGTCCTCGGCTTCCACCACCAGCACGCCGATGATGGTCGAGCCGGTGCGCAGCGGGTGGAACATGCGCCCCGCATTGCTGTGCACGGCGGTGCCGCGGCCGGCGGCCTCGCCGTAGCGGCGCACCCAGGCGGCGATCTTCCAGTCGCCGTCGGGCAGGGCGCCGCCGTCGGGCCAGGCGACGCACAGCTCGTCGGCCTCGGCGTCGGAGCCGGCCGGGCCGGGGTCGGCTTCGGCCACCATGCGGCGCGGCAGCACGATGGAAACTTCCACCGACAGGAGGTCGCGCAGCTGGCGGGCGATGGCGTCCATCACCGCATGGGGGTCCGAGGTCGCCGCCACCTCGCGCGACAGGTGGTAGAGCGCGCCCGTATGCCGCTCGCGCCGCCGTGCCGCCTGGGCCTGGTCGTGCAGGCGACCGGCGAGGTTCGACGTGATGGCGGCCAGCACCAGATAGATGGCGAGCTGGAAGATCTGCTCCGGCTTGTCGGGCGTCAGGGCGAACTTGGGCTCGACGAAGAACACGTTGAACATGGCGAGCCCGATCACCGAGGTGAACAGGGCCGAGGCGAAGCCGTAGGCGGTGGCGGCGTAGACCACCGCCATGAGCATGATGATGGACAGGCTCTCGGACGGCAGCAGCGGGTCGAGCACCTTGATGAGGCCGGCCGCCATGCAGGCCGCCACGGCGCCCGCCAGGTACTCGTGGAACCACGGCCGGCCGTCGTCGATGCGCCACGGCAGGGCGAAGGCGTCCACCGTCACCTCCGGCCCCGGCACGATGTGGACGCCGAGGTTGCGGAAGCGCTCCATCAACTGGTCGGCGAAGGGCCGCTTCCACAGCCGCCGCAGGCCGCGCACCGGCGGGCGGGCGACGACCACCTCGGTGATGCGCTGGGTGCGAATGAAGTCGCTCACCTCGTCGAGCAGGTCGGGGCCGCCGAGGGAGACCACCTCCGCGCCCAGGTGGTCGGCGAGGTGCAGGCTCTCGCTCACCTCGCGCTGCAGGGCGCGCGGCAGGCGGTGGTTCCAGGCGGTGTCCACATAGGCGACATACCACGCCGCGCCGTTGCGGTCGGCGAGGCGATGGCCGTCGTGCACCAGCCGGTCGGGCCGGCCGACGTCGGACAGCAGCACCAGGATGCGCGGCGGCACGCCGGGCTCGGCCGGGGTCGACTCCACGGGGCTGCCGACGCTCTCCGACCACTGCTCCAGCGACTGGCGGTGGACGTGGCGGGCGGTGACGCCGATGGCCACCTCGCGCAGCACGGTCAGGCATTCGATGCCGTAGAGCGGCGCCAGCGCGTCGTAATCGTCCTCGCCCAGCATGAGCTGGTGGGCCTCGAACCGGTTGGCGAGGTCCTGCGGGGTGGCGTCGATCAGCTCGATCTGGTCGGCTTCCGTCAGCAGCCCTTCCGGCAGCACGTCCTCGGTCGGGATCAGGGCGAGCACGCTGATGCGGTCGCGCGCCGTTTCCAGATGGGCGGCGGAGACGGCGGCGTAGACGTCGATGCCGCCGTCGAGGATGGCGTCCAGTTCCGAGGTGCCGGCCTGCAGGCGCGCGATCTGGCGGTTGCCGCCGCGCAGGCCCTTGACCACCACCACGTCCGGTTCCTGCCGCATGATGTCGTCGACGCTGGAGGCACGCACCAGCACGGCGTCGCTGTCCTGGATCTCCGGCGGCAGGGCGGCGACGTCGTCGGGGATGAGCAGGCCGATGACCGGCCGCCGCGTCTCGGTGGCGCGGTCGCGGCGCAGGCGGTGCAGGGTATCGGTATAGGCGGCGAGCACGGTCGGCACGGTCGCCGCGCCCGGCGCGACGCCCAGGAACACCTTCAGCCGGCCGCGCGGTGCCGCCTCGACCGGGGCCGGGGCCGGCGCCGGCTGCGGCGTCTCGGGCAGGGGCGCCGCGTCGTCCTTCATCGCCGGATCATCCTTGCGCGGGCTGGTGACGATGGTGCGATCTCCTCCTCCGACGCGGCGTCGCCTCGCCGCAGCATGATGTCCGCCACCACGGGCAGGTGGTCCGACGCCTGGCGCGCCAGGCGGCTGCCGTGGGTACGCACCCGCCCGACCACCGTGTCCGGCACCGCCCGGATACGGTCCAGGGCAAGAACCGGCAAGTGGGCCGGAAAGCTCGCCGGCGTCTTGCGCCAGGCGAGGCGCGGGCCGAGGTGGCGCAGGACTTTGATGTCCGGCCACCAACTGTTGAAGTCTCCGAGTATTACCACAGGAACCTCGCCCCGTGCGGCGATGATTTCGCCGAGCCGCGCGTGCTGCCGCGCCCGTTCCCACACCCGCAGGCCGAGGTGCGTCACCACCACCCGCACGCGGCGGCCGCGGTCGGCGTCGATGTCGGCGACCACGGCGCCGCGCGGTTCGTAGGGGTCGACCGACAGGTCCACCAGGCGGGCGTCGAGCAGCGGCCGGCGGGTCAGCAGCACGTTGCCGAAGCGCGCCTCCGGCCGCACGATGTTGGGCCCGGCGACGGCCGTCATGCCGGTGGCGCGCTCCAGGTAGGCGAACTGGTCGCCGCGGGTGTCGCCGCGCGCCGATACCTCCTGCAGGCCTACCACATCGGCGTCGATCTCGGCCAGCACGGCGGCGATGCGCGCCGGGTCGCAGGCGCGGTCGGCGCCGACGCAGGCATGCACGTTGTAGGTGGCGAAGCGCAGGGGCATGGCGTCAGTTCCCGTCGCGCCCTCGCCGGCGGCGCGCCACCAGGCGCTGCAGGCCCACCGACACCGCCAGCCACAGGACGAGGCAGCCGACCAGCAGGGCGATGCGTCCCGGCGTCGGCTCGTCGATGAGGTCCATGATGCTGGTGCCGAGCAGCGTCATGACGGCGATGCCCGGCAGCATGCCGATGAGGGTGCCGGCCAGGAAGTCGCGGAAGCGGACGTGGCTCGCCCCGGCCACCAGGTTGATGAGCAGGAACGGCGCCACCGGCGCGACGCGCAGGAACACCACGGCGACGATGCCGCGGTCGCCCATGGCGCGGCTCATGCGGTTGACGGTGGCGCCGGCATAGCGCCGCACCAGCCGCCGCCCGAGCGCCGAGCCGAGGCCGAAGCTGACCATCGCCGAGGTGACGGCCCCCACGGCGGCGTAGGCGAAGCCGAGCGTCGGACCGAAGATCATGGCCGTGACGGTGATGAGGACGGTGATGGGAAAGGCCACCAGCCCGAGTACCACGTAGCCGCCGATCACCGCCGCCGGCGTCCACGGCACGTCGCGCACCTGCCCGGCCCAGGCCAGCAGCACCTGCGGGTCGAGCCCCTGGCGCAGGGGCGTGAGCTGCCACAGGGCGACGGCTCCGGCGATGAGCGCCACCACCACGAGGCCGATCCACAGGTGCGCCGTCAGCGGCCGGCGGCGGGCGCCGACGGGCGCTTCAGGCACCTGATCGGCGACGAAGCGCTCGAAGTCGATGGGTCGCTCGGGGTCGCCGATGCGGCTGAGCAGGGCGGTCGTCTCGGCGGGGTCGGCGGGGCCGGGGTCCACCGTCTCCAGCCGCCGGGTCGGGCAACGACCGTCGAGGGCCTCCACCGCCCGCAGCAGCGACCCGCCGGCCGCCGCCTCGGCCTCCGCCACGGCGTCGGGGGTGCAGCCCATGTGCTCGGCGAGCAGGCGGCGGCGCAGCTCGGCGATGGCGCTCGCGTGGCCTTCGTGTTCGGCGGCGAGGGTCACGTTGGTCTCGGTGTCGAGGCCCATGGAGCGGTTGGCGAGGTTGGCGCTGCCGATGGTGAGCAGGCGGTCGTCGACGATCATCAGCTTGCTGTGGACCTTGACGTCCTGCGCCGCCTCGCCCTCGCCCACCAGCGGCGCCACCAGCCGCACGCGGTCGCCGGCGCCGGTGGCGGCGAGGCGGGCCATGAAGGCGGCGCGGCCGGCGCCCATGGTGCTTTCCTCCAGCCAGTCCATGGCGGTGCGGGGACCGACCAGCAGCACCTCCAGGTCGGGCGCTTCGCGCAGGCGGGCGGCGAGGGCGTCGGCGACGGGCGCGGCGGTCAGGTACTGGTTCTCGACCACCACGAAATGCTGCGCCGCGCCGATGGCGGCGCAGTAGAGGTCGCGGATCTCGGCCACCGCCCGCTCCGGTTTGCGGGCGGGGCGGGTGCGGCTGATGGCGACGGGGACGTCGCGGAAGGCGGCGGGCAGGCCCGGCGGCCACGGCGGCGGGCCGTCGTCCGGCAGCGGCGCCGCCAACCGTTCCCCCGTCGCCCGCTGCCAGCGCGCCCGCGCCAGATCGCCGAGGTCGGCGGCGGCGGGGCCGGAAAGCAGCATCTGGACGTCGTGCACCGGCGGATAGGCCTCGCCGCCGGGGTCGCGGCGGCGCGGGTCGGCGGGGTCGTGGGCGGGGGTGTCCCACCGCCGGATGGACACGTCCATGCCGCCGCAGAAGGCGAGCGCATCGTCGATGACCACCACCTTCTCGTGGTGGCTCGCTTCCATGGGCAGGCGGTCGTCGAGGTGCAGCCGGACGCGGTCGGGCGTCGTCCAGCCGAGCGTCACCTTGGGCAGCGGCTCGCGGTCGAGGGCATAGAGAAGGGTGTAGTCCCACAACAGGATGTGGACGTTCAGGTCGGGGCGGCGGTCCACCAGCCACCCCAGGAAGTCGCGCAAGGCGCGCGGGCCGCCGTCGCCGGGCGGCGTCTCGCCGACCAGTTCGGTGCGGCCGTCGACGTCCCATCCGAGCAGGATCACCTGCCGGCGCGCCGTCAGCAGCGCCTGGCGCAAGGCCGCGAAATAGGCGGCCCCATCGACCAGCGCCGTCGCCCGCCCGGCCCGCGAAACGCGCCACGCCACGCCCGGCCGGTGCAGGACATCGGCGGGCGGCGCGACGGTGAGCGGGGCGGCGTCGGCGGTCGGTCGGGGTGTCGACAAGGTCTGGTCCGTCAGGGCGGTATCCTCGGCGGGTGGCGCGGGGACGCACAGCCGCCGGCCCGCCGCCTTGGCGCGGCCGCCACCACGCGCCCCTGTCGTCACCACCAACGCCGAAACGGCGGCGGCGGTTCCGCAGGAAGAACCCGGGAAAACGCACGAGCCGGGCCGCGGTTGCCGCAGGTCAAAAAACCGTCAAACGCCGAAAATGATCAATAAATGGGCAGTATGGCGCCCATCCTGGCGGCAGATGGTCGCCCGCTCGCGGGCGCCGGGGCGGATCCCGGCGCTTTCGGGTGTGGCATGGCGCTTGCCTGGAGGTGCGGGCCAGTGACAGGGGCGAGATGGTCGCGGTCGCGTCGTGCCGCTCGCCATGGCAAGTAGAACACGGGGCTTCAGGAAGGGGGAGAGTCGGCAAAGACCGGCCTCCCCCTTATCCTTTGGTGGAAGATTGGGGGAGACTTTCGCCCCGTGCAAAGCACCGAAGGCATGAGCCCAGGGATTTCTATTGCCTTCGGAAGACCGCCATTGTCTTCTCGTGCTAATCCCTTCGGTACGCAGAGCACCCATGGTTCCCGCTCCCGTCTCCTCCGCCCAAGGCTCGCGAATCTGGGTCCTGCCGCTGACCCTCGGCGCCGTGCTCGTCGCGGTGAGTTTCACGGCCTTCCTGACCTTCCACGTCGTCGCCGAGCTGTTCGCCTGCGTCGTCGGCCTCGTGCTCTTCGTGGTGGTGACGAGCACGCGGCGGCTGACCCGCAACGACTTCCTGCTGTGGCTCGGCTGCGGGTACTTCTGGACGGCGCTGATCGATCTCGTGCACACGCTCGCCTACAAGGGCATGCACGTCTTTCCCGGCGACGACGCCAACCTGCCGACCCAACTGTGGATCGCCGGCCGCATCGTGCAGGCCGTGACCCTGGCGACGGCGCCGCTGTTCCTCTCCCGCCCCACGACGCCGGTGGTCGCTTTCGCGGTGCCGGCGGTGCTCGCGGCCGGGCAGGGGGCGCTCATCGCCCTCGGCTGGTATCCCGATGCCTACCGCGAGGGCCTCGGGCTCACCGCCTTCAAGATCGGGGCGGAATACGCCATCGTCGCCGTGCTGGCCGCGGCCGCCCTGCTGCTGTGGCGCCGCCGCGAGATGCTGGACGCGACGGTACTGCGGCTGGTGCTCGGCTCCATCGCGGCGACGGCGGCGTCCGAACTGGCCTTCACCCTCTACGTCGACGTCACCGCGGTCGCCAACATCGCCGGCCACATCCTTAAGTTCTTCGCCTTCTGGCTGATCTTCGAGGCCATCGTCCGCACGACGCTGACCGAGCCCTTCCGCGTGCTGGCGCGCGCCGCCTCCACCTACGACGCCATCCCGGACCCGACCCTGCTGGTCTCCCGCGACGGCCGCATCGTGCAGGCCAACCGCGCCACCGCCGACGAGTTCCACACGCCGGTGGCGCATCTGGTGGGTCAGCCGCTGCATGCGCTGCTCCACCCCATGGATCCCGTCGGTCCCAACGGCTGCCCGGACTGCTCCGCCATTGCCGCCGGGCTGCCGGTGCCGCAGCGGGAGATCTTCCATCCCCTCACCGGCCGCACCTACCTCGTCACCTTCACCCGCGTCGGGCCGCAGCGCAACGACGCCCCGGACGACCTGACGGAAGGCGGCACCATCGTCGTGCTGCACGACGTCACCGCCCGCCGCCGCGCCGAGGACTGGGTGCGCACCCACGCCGAGCGCCTCACCATGGCGCTCGACAACGGAGAGCTCGGCCTGTGGGACTGGAACGTGCAGACCGGCAGCGTCTACTTCAGCCCCACCATGGAGACCATGCTGGGCTACGAGCCGGGCTCGTGGGAGTGTCACGTCGACGCCTGGGAACGTCTGGTCCACCCCGACGACCGCGCCATGGTGCAGGCCGTCCTCGGCGACCACCTGGAGGGCCGGACGCCGCTCTACGAGTGCGAGCACCGGGTGCGCCGCGTCGACGGGACCTGGGCCTGGATCCTCGACAAGGGCAAGGTGGTGGACCGTGACGAGGCCGGCCGGGCGCTGCGTGCCGTCGGCACCCACACCGACATCACCGTGCGCAAGCAGCAGCAGCAGGCGCTGGCCGAGAAATCGCGCCGCCTGGAGGAAAGCAACCGCGACCTCGAGCAGTTCGCCTACGTCGCCAGCCACGACCTGCAGGAGCCGCTGCGCATGGTCTCGGGCTACCTGTCGCTGGTGCGCCGCCGCTATGGCGAGCGGCTGGACGACCAGGGGCGCGAGTTCGTCAATCTGGCCGTCGAGGGGTCCACCCGCATGGCGCGCCTGATCTCCGACCTGCTGGAGTATTCGCGCATCAGCACCCGTGGCCAGGAGTTCGAGGCCGTGCCCGCCGGCGAGGCGGGGGCGGCGGCGGTGGAGAACCTGGGGCCGGCCCTGGCCGAGGCCGACGCCGAGGTGACGGTCGCCGCCCCCCTGCCGACGGTGCGGGCCGACCGTGCCCAGCTCGAACGGGTGTTCCAGAACCTCGTCGGCAACGCCATCAAGTACCGCGCCGCCGACCGGCCGGTGCGCATCACCGTCGGCACCGAGCCGGCACCGCCCGGCTTCGCCGCCTTCGCCGTGTCCGACACCGGCATCGGCATCGCCGCCGCCGACTTCGACCGCATCTTCCAGATCTTCACCCGCCTGCACGGCCGCACCGAATACGAGGGCACCGGCATCGGGCTCGCGGTCGTCAAGCGCATCGTCGAGCGCCACGGCGGCAGCATCACCCTGCGGTCGGAGCCCGGCGTCGGCAGCACCTTCGTCTTCACCCTGCCGCTGGCCGAGCCGGCGGCCTCGCCCGAGCAACCGGCCGCCGACCGCGTCCCGGCTTGACAGGGCCGCCGCGCCGGCGGCATGACGAGCCCATGGTCCGCATCGCCGACGCCCGCCCCGAAGACGCCCGTGCCCTCGCCGAGGTGCACGTCGCCGCGTGGCGCGAAACCTATGCCGGGCTGCTCCCCGACCGCGCCCTCGATACTCTGTCGGTGCCCGAGCGCACCGCCCTGTGGCGACGGGTGATGGAGGGCGGCGGCTGGGTCATCGCGGCGCGCGACGGCGGCCGCATCGTCGGCTTCGTCTCCGGCGGCCCGGCCCGCGACGGCGACCTGCCGGCGGCGACCGGCGAGATCGTGGCGCTCTATCTGCTGAAGGCGCATCACGGCCGCGGCCACGGCAAGGCGCTGTTCACCGCCGCCTGCCGCCGCCTCGCCCGCGACGGCTGCCGCGGGCTGGCGCTGTGGGTGCTGGCCGGCAATCCGACGCGCGGCTTCTACCGCCGCCGCGGCGGCACCGCCGACAAGGCGGAGGACGACGTGGTCGCCGGCACCCGGGTGCGCGCCGTGCGCTACGTCTGGCCGCACCTGCCGGGCTGAGGCCGAAGCGCGGCGGCTATTCCCCGACGTCGAGCAGCAGCCCGAGGCGCCGCGCCTTGGTGAAGGTGCGCAGGAACAGCACGACGGCGAGGCCGAGGTAGAGCACGTTCAGCGCCACGGCGCCGCCGAACAGGTCCCACCGGAAGGTGCCGTCGAACAGCACCGCCCGCATGCCCTCGAACACATAGGCCGGCGGCAACGCCCAGGCGACCGGCTGCAGCCACCCGGGCAGGCTCTCGATGGGGTAGTAGATGCCGCTCACCGGCCCGAAGGCGAAGATCGCCACCCATGCCAGGCTCTCCGCCCCCAGGCCGTGGCGCAGGATGAGGGCGCTGACGGCCAGCCCGATGGCCCAGCCGGTCACCAGCAGGTTGGCGAAGAAGGTCACCAGCGGCAGGCCCATGGCGAAGATGTTGTATTCGTAGAACCAGATGGCGAGCAGCGCCGCCGGCAAGAGGCCGATGGTGGTGCGGATGAAGCTCATGGTCATGATGGCGGCCACCAGCTCGTAGGGCCGCAGGGGGCTGACGAACAGGTGGCCGAGGTTGCGCGACCACATCTCCTCCATGAAGGAGATGGACAGGCCGAGGTTGCCGCGGAACATCACGTCCCACAGCAGCACGGCGGCCAGCAGCACGCCGAAGGCCTGGGCGAGCCAGCTGGAATGCTGCACGAAGAAGGTGGTGATGAAGCCCCACAGCACCATCTGCACGGTCGGCCAGTAGGCCAGTTCCAGCAGGCGCGGCACCGAGGATTTCAGCACGTAGAGGTGCCGCAGCACGATGGCGCCCACGCGCCGCGGCGCGAAGACGGTGGACGTCGGCCGCTGGATGGGGCTGAAGCCCTGCTCCGGCGGGTGTGGCGGGCGATGATCGTGCGGGCTCATTCCGACAGGCTCTCCGGGCCGCTGCCGCCGCCGGGCAGCCGGGGATCACGCGCCGGCGGCTCGGCGGCCGGCGGCGGCGGCGCGGGGTCGGCGGCGGTGCGGCCGCGCGCGATGTCGAGGAACACCTCCTCCAGGTTCGACCGGCCGTAGCGGTCGAGCAGCGCCTGTGGCGGGCCGCGGTCGAACACGCGGCCGGACTTCATGATCATCACGTCGTCGCACAGCCGCTCCACCTCCTGCATGTTGTGGCTGGCGAGGAACAGGGTCGCCCCCGTGCGCCGCTGGTAGTCGCGCAGGTAGGTGCGGATCCAGTCGCCGGTGTCGGGGTCGAGGGAGGCCGTCGGCTCGTCGAGCAGCAGCAGGGCCGGATCGTTGAGCAGCGCCTTGGCGAGCGCGACCCGCGTCTTCTGCCCCGCCGACAGCTTGCCCGAGGGGCGCGACAACAGGTGCGCGATGTCGAGGTCGGCGGCCAGTTCGGCGATGCGCGCCCGCGTGTCCTTGAGGCCGTAGAGGTGGCCGTAGACCGTCAGGTTCTGCCGCACGGTCAGGCGGTGCGGCAGGTCGACGTAGGGGCTGGAGAAGTTCATGCGCGGCAGGGCGCGGTGGCGCTCGCTCAGCATGTCGTGGCCGAGCACGCGGATGGTCCCGGCGCTCGGCAGCAGCAGCCCGAGCAACATGGAGATGGTGGTCGTCTTGCCGGCCCCGTTGCCGCCGAGCAGCGCGACGGTGCGGCCGGAGGCGACCTCGAAGCCGAGCCCGTCGACGGCGGTGACGGTACCGTAGCGCTTGGTGAGGCCCGAGACGGCGATGGCGAGGGAGGAGGCAGCGGTCATGCGCCGAATATGAGCCCGCGCGGCCGCCGCGGGAAGGGGCGGCGTGGTGGTGGCGGCGGTGGGAGGCCGATCGTTGCCGCCCGCGCCCGTCGCTCCGCCGCCCCGCCCGCGGCCCCGCCCTGTGACAAGTGATGGCCGTCACCCACCGCGGCGGCGGCCGTGCTATAGTCCGGCGGCCGCGTCCTGCGGTGATCCCTGGGGGTAATGGGTCGCATCTCATGTGGTTCCGCACGGTTCGGGCACAGGCCGCCCGCGTCTTCGTCGCCCTGTGCCTGCTGCTGGTGGTTGCCGCACTGCCCGGCGCCGCCCGTGCCGCCGAGCACATCCTGCGCTTCGCCGCCGACCTGGCGGTGCAGCCCTCGGGCGACGTGCTGGTGACGGAAACCATCGCCGTGCGGGCCGAAGGCGACCGCATCCGCCGCGGCATCTTCCGCACCGTGCCGCTGGGCGGGCCGGAAGGGCGGGCCATGGGCTTCGCGCTGGTCTCCGCCGACCGCGCCGGCGGTCCGGTGCCGACGGAACTGATCCGCGACGGCGATACGGTGACGGTGCGCCTCGGCGATCCCGACAAGACCCTGCCCGTCGGCGACCACGTCTTCACCCTGGTCTATCGCGCCTCCGGCGTCCTGCAGGCAGGCGAGAGCGCCGACGTGCTGGCGTGGAACGTCACCGGCAACGCCTGGGACTTCCCCATCGCCGAGGCCTCGGTGCGCGTCGCCCTGCCCGGCGCGAGGCCGCCGCTCGCCTGGGCCGTCGCCACCGGCGCCCCCGGCAGCCGCGAGAACACCGCCGAGGCGGCGGTCGGCGCCGACGGGGCCTTCACCGCCCGCAGCCGCGCCGGCCTGCCGCCGGGCCATGGCATGACCGTGCGCCTCGACCTGCCCAAGGGGCTGGTGGAGACGGCGGCGCTCGGTGACGCCGACGCCATGGCGGATGAACCGGCAGAGGTGGCGGTGGCGCCGCTGGACGGCCTGCCGGTGGTGCTCGGCGCCCTCGGCGTGGTGCTCATCTACTTCGGGGGCGTGTGGTGGTGGGTCGGGCGCGATCCGGCCGCCGGGCGCGTCGTGCCGCGTGCCCTGCCGCCGACCGCCATGAGCCCCGCCGCCGTGCGTTTCGTGCGGCGCATGGGCTACGACACCCGCTGCCTCGCCGCCGCCCTGGTGAACATGGCGGTGAACGGCTACCTCACCCTCGACCGCACGCCCGACGGCGGCTGGCGCCTGCACCGCACCGGCGCCCCGGAGGACGTGCTGTTCCCCGAGGAGCGCGCCCTCGCCGGCAAGCTGTTCTTCGCCATGGCCTTCGAGCGCGGCCTCGACGACGCCGACGGCCGCTGGCTGCGGCAGGCCTCCGACGCGCTGAAGGAGGCGCTGGAGAAGGGCAACGCCGACCGCCTGTTCGTCACCAACCGCCTCTATCTCGGCGGCGGCATCGTGCTGTCGGCCCTCGCCGCCGTCGCCATGCTGGCCGGTACCATGGACATCGGCTCGGCCTTCCTCATGACGCTGATCCTGGCGGCGGCCGGGGCCTTCGTCGCCTATGTGGGCGTGCAACTGGTGCGGCGCGCGCGCCAGGCGGTGCGCGGGCGTCACGTCTGGCGGTCGCTGCGCTGGCTGTTCGCGACCCTGCCGGCGGGGCTTCTCGCCGGGTTGATCGCGGCGGCGCTGCTGACGGAAATCTCCATCGCCGTGCTGGTCGGGCTGACCGTGCTGCTGGTCGCGCCCTTCTTCTTCGCCTGGGCCTTGAAGGCGCCCACCCGCGACGGCCGCCGCGTGCAGGACGAGATCGAGGGCCTCGCCGCCTTCCTCGACGCCGCCGTCAGCCCCGAGGCGGCGGCGCAGGCGGTGGGCGACGCCGCTCTGCCGCCCGACCGCTACCTGCCCTACGCCCTGGCGCTCGACCTGGAGCGCCGCTGGGCGGCCGGCTTCGGGGCCGCCGTCGCGGCGGCGGGCGTGGCGGCCGGCGGCGACGGCCTGTGGCTGTGGTACGGCACGGGCGGTGGCGGACAGAACGCAGGTGTCGACGCCGACCGCCTGTGCGACGACCTCGGAAACGACCTGACGGCCGGCATCGACCGCGCCGCCACGCCCTCCGGCGACGGTGACTCCTCGTCGTCCTCGGGCGGCGGCATCAGCGTCGGCGGCGGCTTCGGCGGCGGTGGCGGCGGCGGCTTCTGACCTTGAGGCCGGGCACCGTCGCCCCCACATCGGCGGCACCCATCACGCACGAGGCCGCATGTCCGCCGACGACGCCAGCCTGACGCTCAAGGCCGTTTCCCGCATCGCCGCCGTCGATCCCGCCGCCTGGGACGCCTGTGCCGGCGCCGACAATCCCTTCGTGTCGCACGCCTTCCTGTCGGCGCTGGAGGACTCGCGCTCGGCCAGCGGCGAGGAAGGCTGGCAGCCGCAGCACCTGGTGCTGGAGGACGCCGCCGGCCGCGTGCTGGCGGTGGCGCCGCTCTACCTCAAGAGCCACTCCTACGGCGAGTACGTGTTCGACTGGGCCTGGGCCAACGCCTATGCCCAGGCGGGCGGGCGGTATTACCCCAAGCTCCAGTGCGCCGTGCCCTTCACGCCGGTGACCGGGCCGCGCCTCATGGTCCGCCCCGACGCGCCCGACCCCGCCCTGCTGCGCCGCGCCCTGGTGGGCGGCATGGTCGACCTGGCGGAGCGACTCGGCTGTTCGTCGGTGCATGTCACCTTCCCCACCGAGCCCGAAGTGGGCGAGATGGAGGACATGGGCCTGCTGGTGCGCCTCGGCACCCAGTACCACTGGGAGAACCGCGGCTACGCCAGCTTCGACGAGTTCCTCGCCACGCTCGCCAGCCGCAAGCGCAAGGACATCCGCAAGGAGCGCGAGAAGGCGCAGGCGACCGGCGTCCGCCTGCACACCCTGACGGGCGCCGAGATCACGCCGCGCCACTGGGACGCCTTCTACCGCTTCTATCAGGCGACCAGCGACCGCAAGTGGGGCAATCCCTACCTGACCCGCGCCTTCTTCGACCTGCTGGGCGAGCGCCTGGGCGACCGGGTGGTGCTGGTGACGGGCGAGGACGACGGCCGGCTGGTGTGCGGCGCGCTCAACCTGCGCGGCGCCGACTGCCTCTACGGCCGCAACTGGGGCAGCCTCGGCGAGTATCGCTTCCTGCATTTCGAGGCCTGCTACTACCGCGCCATCGACTATGCCATCGAGCACGGCCTCGCCCGCGTCGAGGCCGGGGCGCAGGGCGAGCACAAGATCAAGCGCGGCTATCTGCCGACCCCCACATGGTCCGCCCACTGGATCGCCGACCCCGGCCTGCGCGCCGCCGTCGCCCGCTTCCTGCGGCAGGAGCGCGCCGCCATGGAAGCGGAGATGGAGGACCTGGCCGAATTCGCCCCCTACCGCCGCTGCGGCGAGGGCGACGGGGGTTGAACCGCCGGTCCCCCTATCCGATATTGCGACATGAACACGACGCATGGCTGCCATGCAATTTGCAGAAGGCAGCATCGAGGATGACCCCATGCCCTATGCCGGCCCCATGACCCCGCTGCCCTCCGAAACCATGGCGCGTGTGCTCGCCTTCTGGTTCGGCGCCCCCGGCTCGTCGGAAGAAGGCGCGCCGCGGCCCGAGTGGTTCAAGCAGAGCGACGCCTTCGACCGCGCCATCGCCGAGCGCTTCGAGGAGGAGATGGACGCCGCCGCCGACGGTCGCCTCGATGCGCTCATGGACTCGCCGCTCGGCTGCGTGGCGCTGTGCATCCTGCTCGACCAGTTTCCGCGCAACGTATGGCGCGACAGTGCGCGCGCTTTCGCCTGCGATCAGAAGGCGCGCACCGTCGCCCGCCACGCCATCGAACAGGGCTTCGACGAGCAGCTGAAGCCGGTCCACCGCCTGTTCCTCTACCTGCCCTTCGAGCACAGCGAGAGCATGGCCGACCAGGAGGTCAGCATGGCGCTGTTCACGGCGCTGGGTGATCCGGGCTGGCTGGAGTTCGCCCGCAAGCACTACGACATCGTCGAGCGCTTCGACCGCTTCCCCCACCGCAACGCCGTTCTCGGCCGCACCAGCACGGCGGCGGAAGAAGCCTTCCTGAGCGAACGCGGCCGCGGCTTCTGACGCGCGGCCGGCAGGCCGCTCAGGTCGGTTCCGAGTCGGGCAGGTAGACGGGGACGGCGGTGCCGGTCTTCAGGCGGCGCAGGGTGATGTTGGCCTCGAAATCGCGCACCAGGGGTTCGTCGACCAGGAAGCGGCGGATGAAGGCTTCGTAGGACGCCATGTCGCGGGCGCAGACCAGCAGGCCGTAGTCGAACCCGCCGGACACGTACCACGCCTGCTGCACCTCGGGTGCGGCGGCGATGGCGGTCTCGAAGGCGGCCATGTCCAGGGCCCGCTTGGTTTCGAGTGAGACGCGCACCAGAGACTGCACGGCGATACCGACTTTCTCGGGCGCCACAATGGAGACGTCTGCAACGATGACTCCGGCGCGGCGCAACCGTTCGGTGCGGCGAAGACAAGCTGCGGGGGAAAGATGCACCACTTCGGACAGTGAAGCGCTGGTCAGACGATTGTCGCGCTGAAGCTCGGTCAGTATCCGTAGGTCGAATGAATCGAGGTGCATGTGTTTCCCTTTGCCGAACCGGATTCAGCGGGAGATGCCCGCATGAAAGCCCGGCGAGTTGTGCGGAAAATTATCATGCAGGTGACGCAATTTGCGCGCATTCTGCGGGGGTCCGGCGGTTATTCTTAAACCGTCCGTCACTCTTCCCGAGTGCGCTGACGGTCCGGCCAAACCGACCCGGCCGCTCCTCTACCCGATGCGCGGCCGAGGGCCGGCCAGGAGTCCCGGGTGGGACGCAAGACCCCCGCGTCCTGCCCGGGATTGCCCGCAGCAGGGTCTAGGGCGTCATGATCCGCCCACGCAGGCTTTTGGGGCCAAGACGACTTACAAGATCGCGCCGATCGATTATTCTGAACCGCAGCGCTTTGGTCTTCACCGGCGGTGTCCATCGACACCGGCGATAGTCCAGCGCTCTCGGTTGTGCGTCTCGTAAGGTTCGCCCGGCTTTAGAACGATACCATCTTCTGCCGAATTTCCTGGTGAGTCGAGTAAATCCGCATCTAAAATAGTACTTTAGATCCAGATGGTCGCCGCGGCCATGCTGTCCGCGGCCCGACCGGGACTGGAGGGGGGAATGGGCCATGCTCAAGAACATCGGGTTGTCATGGAAGATCTGGGGCGTCGTCGGTGCGCTCATGGTGGCGCTGGTGGTCGCCGTCGCCGGCGGCATGCTGCAGCTGCGCACCGCGCTCATGGAAGACAAGCGCGCGCTGGTGAAGGAGATCGTCACGGCGTCGCTGACGGTGACGGCCGAGTTCGACCGCCGCGCCCGGGCCGGTGAACTGACCGAGGACGAAGCCAAGACGCTGGCGCGCGCCGCCCTGCGTGCCGTGCGCTTCGCCGGGCAGGAATACGTCTTCGTCTACACCGACCGTGGCATCAACGTGGTGCACGGCGCCAAGCCCGAGCTGGAAGGCAAGGACCTGAGCGGCGTGAAGGATCCCGACGGCGTGCCGCTCATCGCTAATCTTGTGCAAGCCGCCAAGCAGCCGAACGGCGGCTTCGTCGCCTATAAATGGCCGAAGGCGGGCTCCGACATGCCGGTTGACAAGGTCTCCTACGCCAGTCTCTACGCGCCGTGGGGCTGGGTGGTCGGCACCGGTGTCTACGTCGACGACCTGGAACGCGAACTGTGGCAGCGCGAAGCCCTGCTCATCGGCGGCGGCCTGGCCGTGGTGCTGGTGACGGGCCTGCTCGCCTTCGTCGTGATACGCGGAATCACCAAGCCGCTGGCCGGCGTCACCGCCGCCGTTTCGGCCTTGGCGGAAGGCCGTACCGACATCGATGCCGGCGACCTCGATCGCCGCGACGAGATCGGCCGCATGAGCCAGGCCATGGACCGCCTGCGCCTGTCGGTGCGCCAGGCCTTCCGCCTCAACCAGATGGTGGAGCTGCAACCCGCCAAGGTCATGCTGTGCGACAGCGACCTCAACATCACCTACGTCAACGGCGCCGCCAAGGGCCTGCTGGAGAAGCTGGCGCCCTTCATGCACTGCACGCCGGAGGAGGTGATCGGCCGGTCCGTCCTGTCGTTCCACCGCAAGCCCGAGATGGTGCGCGCCTTGCTGTCCGACCCGTCGAAGCTGCCGTACTCGGGCCGCTTCGCCATGGGCGACATCGTCATCGAGAACACCGTCATTCCCATCTACGACGAGACCGGCGCCTACATCGGCCCCATGCTCAACTGGACCGACGTGACCCACTACGTCGCCATGATGGACAACTTCCAGAAGACGGTGCAGGCCTCGGTCGGGCAGGTGTCGGAAGCCGCCGACTCGCTGACGGCGCTGGCGCAGAGCATGCAGTCCGACGCCGGCGAGGTGGGCAGCCGCTCCACCTCCGTCGCCGCCGCGGCGGAACAGGCCGGCGCCAACGTGCAGACGGTGGCCGCCGCCGCCGAGGAACTGACGGCCTCCATCTCCGAAATCGGCCGCAGCGTCGCGCATGCCTCCGACCTGTCCGACTCGGCGGCCGGCAAGGTGACCCATGCCCAGAAGGTGATCGAGGGCCTGAACGCCAGCGCCACCCAGATCGGCGACGTGGTCAACCTCATCAACGACATCGCCAGCCAGACCAACCTGCTGGCGCTGAACGCAACCATCGAAAGCGCCCGCGCCGGCGAGGCCGGCAAGGGCTTCGCCGTGGTCGCCAACGAGGTCAAGACGCTGGCCGGCCAGACCGCGCGGGCGACCGAAGACATCGCCCGTCAGATCGCCGCCGTGCAGACGGCGACGCGCGAAGCCGTCAGTGCCATCGGCGAAATCTCCGAGGCGATCCACGAGGTCAGTTCGGTGTCGTCGACCATCGCCGCGGCGGTGGAGGAGCAGAACGCGGCGACGGCCGAAATCAGCCGCAACATCCAGCAGGCCTCCAGCGGCACCGGCGTCGTCACCACCGACATCGCCACCGTCGCCGCCGCCGCCGATTCCGCCCAGCGGTCGGCGGGCGACGTGCTGACCGCCGCCCGCACCCTCGACGACCTGTCGACGGAACTGGCGGCGGAAGTGAAGAAGTTCCTGTCCTTCATGAAGGAACACGAGGGTGCGGCCTGACGGCCTCACCCTCGCGCCACTGCCGGAAGACCGTCACGCCCGTGCGGGGGGAACCTCGCGCGGGCGTCCGTTTTCGTCGATGGCGACGAAGGTGAAGGTGCCCTCGGTCACCTTCTCCAGCTGGCCGTTGCCGCGCCGGCGGACCCAGGCCTCGATGGCGACGGCGAGGGAGGTGCGGCCGACGCGGGTGACGCGGGTGTAGCAGGTCAGCTCGTCGCCGACCCGCACGGGACGGTGGAAGGTCATGCGGTCGGCGGCCACCGTGGCGACGCGGCCGTCGGCGCGGTGCCCCGCCGCCATGCCGCCCGCCAGGTCCATCTGGCTCATGAGCCAGCCGCCGAAAATGTCGCCCGCCGGGTTGGTATCGGCCGGCATGGCGAGGGTGCGGATCATGATCTCGCCCTGGGGCGTCTCGTGGTCGGCGGACATGGGTGTCGGTCCTTCGGAAGGGTCGGAAATAGGCTGCACAACATATAGCGGCGCCGGCGGCGCGCGGCCACTTCATCGTCTTGCCGCTGTGCGGGGCGCTCCCTATAATGCGCGCCATGTCCGATCTCTTCCAGAACACCGCCGCCAAGGTCACCGAGTACACCGCCAAGGACATCGAGGTCCTGGAGGGCCTGGAGCCCGTCCGCAAGCGGCCCGGCATGTACATCGGCGGCACCGACGAGAAGGCTCTCCACCACCTGGTGGCGGAGATCCTCGACAACGCCATGGACGAAGCGGTGGCCGGCCACGCCACCGTCATCGACGTGGAGCTGGGCCTCGACAACGTGGTGACCATCCGCGACAACGGCCGCGGCATCCCCGTCGACCCCCACCCCAAGTACCCGGGGAAGTCGGCGCTGGAGGTGATCTTCACCACCCTGCACTCGGGCGGCAAGTTCGGCGGCGGCGCCTACAAGGTGTCCGGCGGCCTGCACGGCGTCGGCGTGTCGGTGGTCAACGCGCTGTCCGACAGCCTGACGGTGGAAGTCGCCCGCGACCGCAAGCTGGTGCGGCAGAAGTACTCGCGCGGCGTGCCCGTCACCGGCCTCGAAGACCTCGGCACGGTGCAGAACCGCCGCGGCACCACGGTGGTGTTCCACCCCGACCCCGACATCTTCGGCCCGCGTGCCCGCTTCAAGCCGGGCACCATGTACCGCATGACGCGGTCCAAGGCCTACCTGTTCCGCGGCGTGCGCATCCGCTGGAGCTGCGCGCCCGAGCTCATCAAGGAAGACAACCCGACGCCGCAGAGCGCCGAGCTTCACTTCCCCAACGGCCTGACCGACTTCCTGGCCGAGCTGATGGAGGGGCGCGAGACCGTCACCCCCGCCGTCTTCGCCGGCCGCCAGGATTTCCCCGACGACATGGGCGCGGTGGAATGGGCCATCGCCTGGCCGGAAGACCAGGAGGCGTTCTTCTCCTCCTACTGCAACACCGTGCCGACGCCCGAAGGCGGCACCCACGAACAGGGCCTGCGCAACGCGCTGACCAAGGGCCTGCGCGCCTTCGGCGACATGACCAACACCAAGAAGGCCGCCAACCTGACGGCCGAGGACGTGCTGGGCGGCGCCTGCGTCATGCTGTCGTGCTTCATCCGCGAGCCGCAGTTCCAGGGCCAGACCAAGGAAAAGCTGGCGAGCGCCGAGGCGACGCGGCTGGTCGAGCAGGCCATGAAGGACCAGTTCGACCACTGGCTGTCGGGCGACGCCCAGGCCGCCAACGCCCTGCTCACCCACGCCCTGACGCGCGCCGACGAACGCGCCCGCCGCAAGGCGGACAAGGAGACGACCCGCAAGACCGCCACCAAGAAGCTCCGCCTGCCCGGCAAGCTGGCCGACTGCTCGCGCTCCATCGCGCAAGGGACCGAACTGTTCCTGGTGGAGGGCGACTCGGCCGGCGGCTCGGCCAAGCAGGCCCGCATGCGCGAGACCCAGGCTGTGCTGCCCCTGCGCGGCAAGATCCTCAACGTCGCCTCGGCCTCCAACGAGAAGCTGCGCGCCAACCAGGAACTGACCGACCTGCTGGAGGCGCTCGGCTGTGGCGCCCGCGACCGCTACGACGACGAGAAGCTGCGCTACGAGAAGGTCATCATCATGACCGACGCCGACGTCGACGGCGCCCACATCGCCAGCCTGCTGATGACGTTCTTCTACCGCGAGATGCCGAAGCTCATCGAGAACGGCCACCTCTATCTCGCCATGCCGCCGCTCTACCGCCTGACCCACGGCGGCAAGAGCATCTATGCGCGCGACGATGCCGACAAGGAACGCCTGCTGAAGTCCGAGTTCAAGGCCAACGCCAAGGTGGAGATCAGCCGCTTCAAGGGCCTGGGTGAAATGCCGCCCATGCAGCTGAAGGAAACCACCATGAACCCGGCGACGCGCACCCTTTTGCGCGTCAGCATCCCCGACGTGCGCACCGAGGAAAGCCGCGAGGACGCCGCCAGCACCGCGCGTCTAGTGGAACGCCTCATGGGCCGCAAGCCGGAGCTGCGCTTCCAGTTCATCCAGGAAAACGCCCGCTTCGTGGAAGAGCTGGACATCTGACACACCGGTCGCCGCGACGACCCGGACGCGAAGAGGGGGGCCGCAGCCCCCCTCTTTTTCATGACTCGACGGAAGCCCGCCTCACACGGCCGGATGGTAGAGCCGGGCGTGGAAGGCCTTGCTGTCGTGCAGGCGGCGCATCGCCTTGGCGGCGGCCAGCACCGCCAGGTCGGCCAGCGGCTCGACGATGATGACGGTCATGTAGGCGGCGCCGAAGGTGCCGACGCTGGCGAAGGTCTCGGCGGTGAAGCCGTGGCCGTAGATGGCCCAGAAGGCGACCCACGCCACCACGCCGCCCTGGTAGGCGGTGGACAGCGCCAGCGCCTGGCCGTACTTGACCTCGGTGTACGGCGTCTTGGGCGGGATGATGCGGCCGGCGAGGGCGCTCAGGGCGAACAGCGGCACCAGCAGGGTGGTGACGTTCATGCCGTATTGCGGCAGGTCGAACGGCGCGAAGAACACGCCCTGGACCAGCAGGCCGGCGGCGAGGCCGAAGGCGGCGGGCGCTGCGCCGAACAGCAGGAACAGGGTCGAGCCCAGGATCAGGTGGACCTCCGACACGCCCACGGGGTGGTGCGGGAAGACCTCGAAGAAGCAGAACACGGCGGCGGTCGACAGCACGCTGCGCGTCAGGAAGGCGGCGGCGCCGTCGTCACGGACGGTCTCGGCGGCCTTCTTCAGGGCGTAGAGGCCACAGGCCCCGGCGGTACCGTAGCTGAGCAGGATCTTGGCACCGTCGACGATGCCCGGTTCGATATGCATGGCGTTGCTCCTTTCGCGCACCCTCCGTGCGCAAGGACGGCCGGTTTCATGCCGGCCCCAATGGGCGACGCATGGGCAGGTCTCCTGACTCGCGCTTCGTCACCGGCTTCCTCCTTCCCGGACCGTTTCGTCCAGTGGCGTGCGGAAGCGGCTCGCGCTCACAGTTGCGGGGGCAGTCACGGCGCGGGCCCCGATCGGGTCATCCCTTCCGTGTTCCCTATTAATTCCCAGGCTTTGCCTGTCGGAAACCCATGCCCCTTGGACATACCCTCTTCTGCGACCGCGAATCAATCGTCATTCACCACCGGCGAGGGCTGCGGCCACCGCCCGCAGGTCGAGGGCGGCGGGCAGGTGGAGGAGGTGGGCGGCGCACCGCGGGCAGTCGCTGGCCCCCAGGCCGGGCACCGGCGCCGTCGCCCCGGCCGCGAGCGCCCGCGCCGTCAGGGCGCATTCGTCGCCGCCGGGAAAGGGCGCGGCGCGCACGGTGGTGCCGGGCTGCGTCGTCAGCCAGTCGACGTGCCAGCGCAGGGTCTTGTCCGCCGCCATGTGCCGCGTGCAGCGGGCGCGGATGCCGCCGCCGCCCCTGGCCGAGCCCAGGTAGAGGTAGCGCCCGGCCGGCAACGCGGCGCTCGGCCCGAAGCGCGGCGGCAACGGGCAGCGGCGCGGCAGGCGGATGAGCAGGGCATAGGCGCCGGGGGCGGCCGGCAGGCGGTCGGGGTGGGTGGTCCAGGCCGTCACGGTGTTTGACATCCGGAAGCGTTACGCGGAAAGTGGTGCCTGATGATCGCGCCTCGCGCAAGTCGCCGGACGCTGAGGATCCCCATGCCGAACCGCCTCGCCCTGTTCCTGGTCGCCGCCGCCGCCGGTTTCGCCGCCGCGGTGCCCGTCGCCCATGCGGGCTCCACCTACGCCTGGACCAACAAGCCCTATTGGGACGTCGGCAAGCTGGACAAGGAACTGTCGATGCTGTGCCGGCGGGACCAGTTCAACCAGGTGCAGAAGAACCGCCTGAAGATCTGGTACACGGGCAAGGACAACATCGGCCGCGGCAACACGGGCGTCGCCAAGCGCGGCTGGAACCTGAGCGATCCGCACGGCAAGGCCGTCGCCGACCGCACCTATCACTTCGTCAACGACGGCTATTCCGACTGCAAGGTCTTCGTCGCGCCCTGACGGACGTTCCCAGGCCCGAGGCCGCGTCAGCGGTCGTCGCCCGGGAAGAACGAGCGCAGCGGCACGTGCGGCAGCGGCACCGGCGGGGCGGCGCTGCCGAAGGCGGCGCATTCCTCGCGCAGCCAGTCGCGGAAGGCCTTGATCTTCGGGTGATCCTCGGTGCCGCGCGGGCAGACGAACCAGGTGGCGTAGGCATAGGGCAGGCGCACCGGGAAGGGCGCCACCAGCCGACCGCTCGCCAGGTCGTCGGCGGCCAGGCCGGTGCGGCCGAGCACCACGCCCCGCGCATCCATCGCCACCTGCAGCGCCATGGAGCTGTCGAAGAACTCCGTCCCCTTGGGCAGGGTGCCGCCGGTGACGCCGGCCGCCGCCAGCCAGTCCTGCCAGTCGGCGCCGTAGTCGTAGAGCAGCGTCTCGCGCAGCAGGTCGCGCGGGTCGTGCAGGCGCGCCGCCACGGCGGGGGCGCACATGGGCGTCACCTCCTCGGCCAGCAGCAGTTCGGAATAGAGCCCGTCGTAGCCGCCGGTGCCCTGGCGCAGGGCGCAGTCGATGCGGTCGCGGTCGAAGTCCACCGCCTCGAAACTGGCGTGGACGCGCAGGGAAATCTCCGGGTGGCGGTCGAGGAAGCGGCCGAGGCGCGGCATCAGCCACTTGTGGGCGAAGCTCGGCATGACGGAGACGGTCATGGAGCCGTCGTCCTCGCGCGCCGGCCGCAGGGCCGCCGTCGCCTCGGCGATCTGCTCCAGCGCCCCACGCACGGCCACCGCATAGCGCTGGCCGGTGTCGGTGAGCAGCAGCGCGCGGTTGAGGCGGCGGAACAGGGGCACGCCCAGTTGCTCTTCCAGGCCGCGCACCTGCTGGCTGACCGCCGCCTGGGTGACGTGCAGCTCCTCCGCCGCCTTGGTGAAGGACAGGTGGCGGGCGGCGGCCTCGAAGACCCTCAGGGCGTTGAGCGGCGGCAGTCTCATGCATCTACGGATAAGGCGTGCTTATGCGAGCCGCAAGAACTTCTCGTTTGTGGGCGTTGCAGCATCGGCGTACTCCTGAGTCATGGGGACGGCGGCGCTGAAGCCGCTCTCCCGCCGACAGGAGACATCGTCATGGCCACCATCGCCTCGCCGCGCAGCGCGCGGTGCGAAACCCCTTCGCTCGCCCCCGTGTCCGGCTTCGGGCCGGCCGTTATGGCCCTGGCCCGGCGTCTGGAAGACCGTATGATCGTGCTGTTCGACGGCATCGAGGCGCGCCGGGAAGCGGCCGCCCAGCGCCGCCTGCTCGGCAGCTTCGACGACCGCCGCCTCGCCGACCTCGGGCTGTCGCGGAGCGACGTCGAGCGCTTCTGACACCCGACTTCCTCCTCCTCCCGCGCGGGACCTTTCGCATGGTCAACCAGGCCCTTTACGTCGCCGTCGTGCTCATCTGGGGGTCCACCTGGATCGCCGTGAAGTACCAGGTGGGCGTCGTCGCCCCCGAGGTTTCGGTGGCGCTGCGCTTCCTGCTGGCCGCCGCCATGCTCATGGCGTGGTGCGGTGTGCGCCGGCTGCCCATGCGGTTCACCGGGCGCCAGCACCTCTTCATGGCGGCGCAAGGCCTCGGGCTGTTCTGCATCAACTACATTCCCATGTACTGGGCGGCGCAGTGGCTGACCAGCGGCCTGCTGGCCGTCGCCTTCTCGTGCGTCATCGTGTTCAACCTGTTCCTCGGCGCCGTCTTCCTCGGCCATCGCATCGAGCCGCGGGTGGCGCTGGGTGCCGCCATCGGGCTGGCCGGCATCGCCCTGGTGTTCTGGCCGGAGCTGCGCGGCGTCGACCTGACCGACCGCGTGACGCTCGGCGTCGCGCTGGCGCTGGTCGGCACGCTGGCCGCCAGCGGCGGCATGATGATCTCGTCGCGCAACCAGAAGGCCGGCCTGCCGGTGCTGCAGACCAACGCCTTCGGCATGCTTTACGGCGGTGTGGCGACGGCGCTCTACGTCACGCTCGCGCCGGGTATCGACTGGGCGTGGGACGGGCGGACGGAATACGCCGCGGCGCTCGTTTACCTGGCGCTGTTCGGGTCGGTGCTGGGCTTCGGCTTCTACCTCACGCTGCTCGGCCGCATCGGGCCGGCGCGGGCCTCCTACGCCAGCGTGCTGTTCCCGGTGATCGCGCTCGGCATCTCGACCGTGCTCGAGGGCTACCACTGGCCGCCGGTGGCGGTGGCGGGCATGGCGCTGGTGCTGGTGGGCAACGTGCTGGTGCTGACGCGCGGCCGTGTCAAACTGCCGCTGCCGGCCGCCGTCGTGGCGCCGGCCGTCGCCAAGCAGGGGGACCAGGGATGATCGCCGCCCACTACCAGACCTTCGCGCGCTACAACGCCTGGGCCAACCGCCGCCTCTACGACGCCTGCCTGGCCCTGCCGGCGGGCGAGGCGGCGAAGGCGCGGCCGAGCTTCTTCGGCTCCATCGTCAACACCCTGAACCACATCCTGGTGGCCGACCGCATCTGGTTCGGCCGCATCGAAGGCGTCGACTACGGCGCCCGCCGCCTGGACGAGGTGCTCTACGAGAACCTGGAGCATCTCTATGCGGCGCGCGAGGACTTCGACGCCCACATCGTCGCCGTGACCGACGCCTGGACCGACGCCCAGATCATGCAGCCGCTGCGCTACCGCTCGCTCGCCGGCGACGCCTTCGAGCAGCCGCTGCATCTGGTTCTGGCGCACGTCTTCAACCACCAGACCCACCACCGCGGCCAGGCGCACGACATGCTGAGCCAGTGCGGCGTCGAGCCGCCGCCGCTGGACCTGCTGTTCTACGTGCGGGAGACGCGGTAAGGGGGCGTGCGGAGGGCCGCGTTCTTGGCCGCCGCCGGGGACGCCGTGGATGGCCGGATCAAGTTCGGCCATGACAATTTAAGCTGATATTTCAATCGCTTACCATGCCAGGCCATCGGGCCGAGCATCCACGGCTCCCCTGACGGAAGCCGTGGAGGGCGGTGCCGCGGCGTCAGCCGGTGACGCCGCGGGCGACCGAGGACGTCAGTCCTCCCAGGCCTGCAGGCCCTTGATGTCGGCTTCGGTCATGGTGGTGGTGAAGCCGCGGTTCTGGGCGTCGAAGCTCAGGCGATCGGCGGGGACGACCACTTCGGTCTCGTTCATGCCGAGGAAGCCGTCCTCGATTTCCACCACGTAGGCCATGGTGCCGCTGCCGTCGACCAGCACGTTCTCGATCTCGCCGAGGCGCTTGCCGTCCTGGGTCATGACGGCGAGGTCGTCGACGTCGTGGAACTGGCTGGCGCCGATGGCGGCCTGCTGCTGGCTCTGCGTCGTCGGCTGGTTCTGCGCCTGGGCGAGCGCGGCACCCGGCAGCGCGAGGGTGGCGGCGGCGAGGGCGAGGGTGGCGATCTTCATGTCGAAGTCTCCTCTATCGGTTCGTCGTTGTTCTTGGGAAGCAACGCGCGCCGCGCCATATGGGTGCACGATGACCGCGGGCAAAAGGAAACGGGGGCGCCGCCGGCGCCCCCGTTCCGCAGTCTTCCTGGCGATGCCGCCGGCTTACTTGCCGCCGCGGTTCTCGATCAGGTCGTCGACGACGCTCGGGTCGGCCAGCGTCGAGGTGTCGCCGAGCGCGCCGAAATCGTTCTCGGCGATCTTGCGCAGGATGCGGCGCATGATCTTGCCCGAGCGGGTCTTCGGCAGGCCCGGGGCCCACTGGATGACGTCCGGGCTGGCGATGGGGCCGATCTCGTCGCGCACCCACTTCACCAGTTCCTTGCGCAGCTCCTCGGTCGGCTCCTCGTCGGCCACCAGGGTGACGTAGGCGTAGATGCCCTGGCCCTTGATGTCGTGCGGGTAGCCGACGACGGCCGCTTCGGCCACCTTGGCGTGGGCGACCAGCGCCGATTCGATCTCCGCCGTGCCCATGCGGTGGCCGGACACGTTGATGACGTCGTCGACGCGGCCGGTGATCCAGTAGTAGCCGTCGGCGTCGCGACGGGCACCGTCACCGGTGAAGTAGTTGCCCTTGTAGGTGGTGAAGTAGGTCTGCACGAAGCGCTCGTGGTCGCCGTAGACCGTGCGCATCTGGCCCGGCCAGCTCATGGAGATGCAGAGGTTGCCTTCGGTCGCGCCGGACAGCTCGTTGCCCTCGTTGTCCACCAGGATCGGGTAGACGCCGAAGAACGGCAGCGTGGCCGAACCGGGCTTCAGCGCCGTCGCGCCGGGCAGCGGCGAGATCAGGATGCCGCCGGTTTCCGTCTGCCACCAGGTGTCGACGATGGGGCAGCGCTTGTCGCCGACCACGTCGTGGTACCACATCCAGGCTTCCGGGTTGATGGGCTCGCCCACCGAACCGAGGATGCGCAGCGACTTGCGGCTGGTCTTCTTCACCGGCTCGACGCCTTCGCGCATCAGGGCGCGGATGGCGGTGGGGGCGGTGTAGAAGATGTTGACCTGGTGCTTGTCGATGACTTCCCAGAAGCGGGAGACGCTCGGGTAGTTGGGAATGCCCTCGAACATCAGCGAGATGGCGCCGTTGGCGAGCGGGCCGTAGACGATGTAGCTGTGGCCGGTGACCCAGCCCACGTCGGCCGTGCACCAGTAGACGTCGCCGTCCTTGTAGTCGAAGACGTACTGATGCGTCATCGACGTGTAGACCATGTAGCCGCCGGTGGTGTGCAGCACGCCCTTGGGCTTGCCGGTGGAGCCCGATGTGTAGAGGATGAACAGCGGATCTTCGGCGTTCATTTCCTCGGGCTGGCACTCGGCCGGCTCGTTGGCGACCACCTCGTGGTACCACACGTCGCGGCCGTCCTTCATGGTGACGGCGCCGCCGGTGCGCTTGACGACCACCATGGTCTCGACCGAGGGGCAGGACTCCAGCGCCTTGTCGGCATTGGCCTTCAGCGGCACCTTGCGGCCACCGCGCAGGCCTTCGTCGGCGGTGATGACGACGTTGCACTCGCTGTCCTGGATGCGGTTGGACAGGCTGTCGGGCGAGAAGCCGCCGAACACGATGGAATGCACCGCGCCGACGCGGGCGCAGGCGAGCATGGCCACCGCGGCCTCGGGGATCATCGGCAGGTAGATGCAGACGCGGTCGCCCTTCTTCACGCCCATGGTGCGCAGGGCGTTGGCGAACTTGCAGACGCGCTCGTACAGGTCACGGTAGGTGATCTTGGCGTCGTCGGCCGGATCGTCGCCTTCCCAGATGATGGCGACCTGATCGCCGCGCTTCTCCAGGTGGCGGTCCAGGCAGTTCACCGAGGCGTTCAGGGTGCCGTCGTGGAACCACTTGATGTGGACGTCGTGCGGGTCGTAGGAGACGTCGCGCACCTTGGTGAAGGGCTTGATCCAGTCGATGCGCTTGCCGTGCTCGGCCCAGAAGGCGTCGGGGTTCTTGATCGACTGCTCGTACATTTCCTTGTACTTCGCTTCGTCAACCCACGCCTGCTTGGCGATTTCCTCCACGACCGGGAACACGTTATCAGACATTCGTGGTCTCCTTGATGATCCGCGTGAGCCCCATGGGCCCTATCCTGGCGACCGGGGGCATCCCCACCCGGTCGGACGGTTTTCTGTTGTTGTCCAGGAGACCGGAGCCGCGACCTGCCTCCCCGCACGCACGCGGCGTTGGCTCCCTCCCTCCGCTTCTTGCGAGCGGTTCCGGCGCGCATCTTAGGCAAATCGGAGGCCCGTGTCACGGCTCCAACGCAACAATCTTGCGGTTTTTTACGACTAAGCGAAAGGAGGTGAGGAAACGCCCCTCGCACGGTCCTGCGATGCACAGGCCGTCCTCGATGCGGAAGCGGGCCCCGTGGGTGGCACACTGGAGTACCTGCCCATCCGGGGAGAGAAACTTGTCCGGCCACAGGTTCAGCGGGATGTTCAGATGCGGGCAGCTGTTGACGTAACCGAACAGCCGGCCGCCCCGGTTCACCACCACGACGCCCAGCCGGACGCCGGCGTCGTCGAGCACGAAGCCCCGCGCGCCGTCCTCAGGAACAGCGTCGACCGGGCAAAGTTCCCAGTGACCCTCCGAATTTTGTGGAAGCGGCGAAGGGTCGCGCGGCAGGAAGGCGAAGGGGTCGCCGCCGCCCTGCCCGCCGCCGTCTCCGCCACCCCCGGTCACGGCGTCACGCCTCCCAGTTCGCAGATGAGGCGCCAGGCCTCGGCGTCGATGGGCATCACCGACAGGCGCGACTGGCGCACCAGGGCCAGGTGGTTCAGGCGCTCGTCGGTCTTCACCTGATCGAGCGTCACCGGGTTGGGCAGGGCTTCCAGCGCCTTGACGTCGACCATGCCGAAGCGGCCCGATTCGTCGGTGTGGTCAGGATAGTATTCCTTCACCACCTCGCAGATGCCGACGATGCGCTTCTCGTTCACCGAGTGATAGAAGAAGCAGCGGTCGCCGATCTTCATGGCCTTCATGTTGTTGGCGGCCTGGTAGTTGCGCACGCCGTTCCAGTGTTCCGTGCCCTTCTTCACCTGGTCGTCCCACGACCACGTGCCGGGCTCGCTCTTGATGAGCCAGTAGTTCATGGTCGCTCAGCCCACCGCGGCCGGCAGCAGCCACTTGAACGGGCGGATGGTGACCGACTCGAACAGGCCGGCCTTGGCGTAGGGATCGGCGGCGCACCAGGCGTCGACCTCGGCGCGGTCGGCCGCTTCCAGCACCAGCATGGAGCCGATCATGCGCTCGCCGTCGTCGGACAGCAGCGGGCCGCCCATCTTCAGGTTGGCGCTGGCTTTGGCGTATTCGAGGTGGGCGGGGCGATTTTCCTGGCGGATGTGCGCCGAATCGGGTTTGTCGAGGCAGGTGACGGCGAACAGCACGGGACGGTTCCTTTCACGGATGTCGAAGCTGCCGTCCAAGGTAGCGGGGTGGGCGCGGCGGTTCCAGTGCCGGGTGCTCGGTCTGCCACCGGGAGCAAAAGGAGAGGGTGCACGGCCCCTGTGACAAAACGGGGAACCCCATTGCCGCGGCATGGTTTCGCCATAAACCGTGCCCAGCATCCGCGCGTACTTCACGGATGCGGACGTCCGTCCCCAACAAGAGCAACGAGAGCGAGAGGAAGATCGAATGTCGCGCCGCCGGTCCATCGCGGTCGGAGATTACTTCGTCAAGACCAGCGACCCCATGCAGCACGTCTGGCGGGTGGAGTCGATCCAGGAATACGGCGACCTGCCGCCGCACACCAAGATCCGCGAACTGAGGACCGGGCAGGTCATCACCATCGCCGTGTCGGCCCTGGTCGACAGCCGGCTGTTCCGCCGCGCCGCCGGCCCGGCCACCGACGAACCGGCCTGACGCCCGTCCGTCAGGCCGGCACCGCCGTCGCCGGCCAGCGCGCCGCCCGCCCGAAGCCCGCCGACGCCAGGAACGGCAGCAGGGCGGGGTCGGGCTCGCGGGCGGCGGTGAACCACGCGACGTCCGGCCCGGCGGCCCGCTCCGCCATGGCCGCCGCCGGATGGTCCGCCAGCACCGCCGCCAGACGCCGCGCCACCGGCAGCGCCGGGTCGAGCCACGTCACGTCCGGCCGGAAGTGCGCCGCCAGTTCCTCCGTCAGAACCGGATAGTGGGTGCAGCCGAGCACCACCACGTCCACCGCCGCCGCGTCGGCCTGCGACAGCGGCGCGAGGTCGGCGCGCAGCCGGTCGAGGTCCACCGGCAGGCCGCGCACCTTGGCCTCGGCCAGGGCGGCCAGGCTCGGGCAGCCGATGCGCAGTACCCGGCAGTCGGCGGCGAAGTCGGCGATCAGGCGGTCGACGGCGGCGCTGCGCACCGTGCCTTCCGTCGCCAGCAGGGCGATGGTGCGGGTCTTCGACAGCGCCGCGGCAGTCTTGACCGGTGGCACGACGCCGACGAAGGGCAGCGTGAAGCCGGCGCGCAGCACGTCGATGGCGACGGTGGTGGCGGTGTTGCAGGCGATCACCACCGCATCCAGCCGTTGCCGCTCCAGGCCTTGCGCCACCAGGGTGCGGATGCGCTCGGTCAGCGCCTCCGGCGGCAGGCGGCCGTAGGGAAACCAGGCGTCGTCGGCGACATAGGTGACGGCGACGCCTGGGCAGACCTCGCGGATCGCCCGCACGACGGTCATGCCGCCGATGCCGGAATCGAGGACGAGAACGGATGCAGGGTGCATGATGGGAAGCGAGTCCGGAAACGAGCGGTCGAACCGCCGCGGACTCTACTCCCTTCTCGCGGTGCTGCGAATCCCCCGCGTGCGGCGGGTCAGCTCTCCAGCCGCGGCACGTACTGGAACAGCCAGGTCTCGGTCTGCGGCTCGCCGTCGAGGCTGAGGTAGAGGCGCAGCTCCACCGGCTCGCTGCCAGCGGCGGTGAGGTCGAAGTGGGCCCGCCAGCGGCCGAACAGCCCCGGCACCGCCTCCACGAAGACATGGGAGACCTCGCCGCGTGAGGCGGTGATGACGGCTTCGGGGATGACGCCGGTCTTCAGGTAGGGCAGGGGGCCGCCCTCGAACTCCACCACGAACTTGCGCACGCCCGCCGGCCGCGGCTTGCCCGGTTCGCCGCCGCGGCCGATGCGGGTGGCGACGGTGCGGGCGATGGTGCCGGGCAGGAATGGCTCGTGCGCCACCCAGTGCAGGCGGTAGCGATAGGTGAGGGCATCGCCCGCCCGCGCCGGCGCTTCCGGCACCCAATAGGCGCCGATGTTGTCGTGGATCTCGTCGTCGGTCGGGATCTCCAGCAGTTCGACGGCGCCGCGTCCCCAGTCGCCGAGCGGCTCCACCCACAGCGTCGGGCGGTTCTCGTAGCGCACGCCGTCGAGGAAGTGCTCCGGGTTGCGGTCGCGCTGGGCGAGGCCGAAGCCGCGCGGGTTTTCGTCGAGGAAGCTGGAGACGGTGGTGGCCTGCGGGTTGCGCAAGGGGCGCCACAGGTGCTCGCCGCCGCCGGTCCACAGGGCGAGGCCGTCGCTGTCGTGGACCTCGGGCCGCCAGTCGACGCGGAAGGGGCGGTCGTGCTCGCCGTACCAGAACATGGAGGTGACCGGCGCGATGCCCAGACGCTGCACGTCGCGGCGCAGGAACAGGTGCTTTTCCACCTCCATCACCACCGCCTTGCCGCGCGTCGCCTGGAAGCGGAAGGCGCCGGTGAGGCTCGGGCCGTCGAGCAGGGCGTGGATGACCACCGCCTCGCCCTCCTCGGCGGGGGCGATGTAGAACTCGGTGAACAGGGGGAATTCCTCGGGCCGGTCGGGCACGGCGGCATCGATCAGCACACCGCGTGCCGACAGGCCGTATTGCTCCAGCTCGCCGATGGCGCGGAAGTACGACGCGCCGAGGAAGGCCAGCCAGTCGTGGGTGCGCCAGCGGTCCTCGCCGGTGCTCTCCTGCAGGCGGAAGCCGGCGAAACCGGCGTCGGGCGGCAGCCGGTGCGCCGGGCTGTCGGCGGGCATGGCGAAATAGTCGGGGCTGTAGAGGATTTCCTGCGCCTGGCCGTCGACCACGCGATGCATCTTCACCGCCGCCTGGAAGAACTCGCCCAGGTGGAAGAAGGTGGCCGGATAGGCGCTCGGCCCGTCGGCATAGAGCGCGAGGTCGGGCTTGAACTTGATCTGCCCGTGGGCGGCGTAGTCGATGGCCGCCGTCACCTCGGGCAGGGGGCGGTAGGGCTCGCGGAAGGGGTCGCCGGCCGCCGTGCGGGCGCGGGCGATCAGGTCGTCGAAGCGGAAGGCGAAGGGCTCGCCGAGCTTCAGCCCGCCGGGAGCGTCTGCGGCCCCTTGCGCACGGCCGGCCCCGGGCAGGGCGGCGGCGAAGGCGAGACCGAGGGTGCCGGTGACGAAAGCTCGACGCGAAACGCGCGACGACATGGGCGGATGCTCCTCCTCTGGCTGCGACCCCTGCTCAAACGCAGACGGCGGCGGGAGGATGCATCGACACTTGCGGAGTCACGGGCCTGTCACCGGGTGCGGGTGCTTTCCAGGCGCGGCGGGAATGCGTATAAGCGTGCAACTGCGCGATGTGCCGTGGACGGGGGCGAGGCGGGTGGTGAAGGCGTTCCTTCAAGTGTGCTGGCGGTTCGTCACCCTCGCGTCGGTGAAGGTGACCGTCCAATTGGTGACCTTGTGCCTCGCGTTCCTGGGGCCACTGCTGACCGTGCAGGCATGGCCGTTCACCAGCAAGTTCTGGCGCCTTGCGACGCTATTGAACGAGAAGGAACAGTTCGGGCAAATGATTCTGGCCGTCGTTCCGCTGCTGTGCGTTTCTTTCACTAATGTGGTGAACCATGCCCTCGCGGTGCATTCCGTCGGCGGAAGGCGGCGGATGGGTTACCTCGGGCTTGGGCTCGCCATGCTGGTGATGCTGGTGTTCCTCGTGTTCCTGCTGGCAATGCTCGGGATGGCGAACAACAAGCTCGATGCGGAGGATCTGCAGGCCGCCCGCAGCCTCGTCGGCTGGGCCATCGCCATGGGGTTCCTGATCGAGTTCACCTTGTCGTGGCTGGAAGCGACGCCTATCATCAAATCAGCGACGGGCGAGGACACGTCCCGCCGCCCACTTCCCGACGGCGCTGGAGGGCGCAGCCAATGATGGACACCTTGATTCTTCTCACGAAGGGGCTCGCGCTCCTGTCCGTCGTGCTGATTCTCATCGGCGTCCGGCCGCTGTTCCTGCACCTGCTCGAAGAGGTGCGGGAGGAAGAGCGGCGCAAGCTGCATCGCTCCTGACGCTGCGCCGCGGCGGCGGAAAGGAAAACGGGCCGGTCCCCAGGGGAGCCGGCCCGTCGTCGTTCAGAGGTACCAGTTGTATTCGTGCGGGGCGATCAGGCTCTGGAATTTCTCCATCTCGGCCCACTTGGTCTCGTGGTAGAGCGACAGGTACTCGCGGCTGATGTAGCCCGGCAGGATCTTCGCCTCGTCCAGGCGCTGCAGGGCCGAACGCCAGGTCCAGGGCACCGACTCGTCCATCTCCTTGCCGGCGTTGCCGGTGTGGGCCGGGCCGGGGTCGATGCGGTTCTTGATGCCGTGATGGGCGCCGAGCATCACCGCCGCCAGGGCGAGATAGGGGTTGGCGTCGGCGCCGCAGATGCGGTGCTCCACCCGCCGGGCCGCGCCCTCGCCCGAGGGCACGCGGAAGGCGACCGAGCGGTTGTTGATGCCCCAGGTGGGGCCCGTCGGCACGTAGAGGTTGGGCTGGAAGCGGCGGTAGGCATTGGCGTTGGGCGCGAAGATCGCCATCGCCTCGGCCATGGTCGCCTGCATGCCGCCGATGGCCCAGCGCAGCATGTCGGTGCCGCCGTCGCCGCCGTCGTCGAACAGGTTCTTGCCCGTCTCGTCGCACAGCGACAGGTGGATGTGCAGCCCGTTGCCCGACATCTTGCTGAAGGGCTTGGACATGAACGTCGCCTCGAAGCCGTGACGCTCCGCCACGCCCATGACCACGCGCTTGAGCAGGCTGGCGTGGTCGGCGGCGGAGACGCCGCTGGTCACGTGCCGCAGGTTCACCTCGAACTGCCCCGGCGCATATTCGCTCGACGCCGTGTAGCAGGGCACGCCCTGGACGTTGCAGGCGGTTTCGATGTCGCGCAGCACGGCGGCGTAGGATTCGATTTCCCACATGCCGTAGACCTGGGTGTTCTTGTCGCGCTGCCCGGTGTCGGGGGCGATGGGGAACTGCGGGCTGCCGTCGGTCATGCGCTGGCGGTCGATGAGGTAGAACTCGAGCTCGAGCGCCGTCACCGGGTGCAGCCCGTCCTCGACCAGCCGGCTCTCGACGGCGCGCAGCACGTTGCGCGGATCGAGGCTGGAGGCGGTGCCGTCCTGGTCGGTCATGGTCAGCAGCACCTGCGCCGAGGGCACGCGGGCCCAGGGCACCCGCTTCAGGGTGCCGGCGACGGGCACGGCGATGCCGTCCGGGTCGCCGTCGGAAAAGCCGCGCCCGCCGGCGTCGGGGCAATCGCCCGTCACGTCGAGCAGGAACACGCTGTAGGGGATCTGCATGCCGTTGGTGAACAGGCCCTTGGCGTCCTGCCGCGGATAGCGCTTGCCGCGCACGATGCCGCACAGGTCGAACAGAATGGCGTCCACGTATTCCACGTCAGGGTGGTCGGCCAGGAAGCTGGTCAGCTCCTCGACGCCCGGTTTCATGATCGTGATACTCCCCATGTGAGCCTTGCAGCCCGTCCTGGCTTCCGTCGCAAATCTCGAACACCGCGCGGAACCATCCGGCGCACATCACCGGTTAGGCGGACGGCCGCAGGCTTTCTGTTGTGCCTTTACAGGGTGCCCGTGGCCGCGTGGGGCTGTCAATCGCCCGATGAATTTATTTGACACCCCACCCGCGTCGGAGGCGGCGCTTCCTTGACTCCCCTGCCGCGGGCGCCCATGGTCCCGACGGTCCCGCACGACCCCAGGAGGAAGACCGCCCCATGCTCATGTCGTGGATCTCGTTCGTCGCCGGCCTCGTGCTGCTGGTGATCGCCGCCGAGGCGCTGGTGCGCGGCGCCGTCGCCATGGCCGAGCGTCTCGGGATCTCGCCGCTGGTGGTCGGTCTGACGGTGGTGGCCTTCGGCACCTCGGCGCCCGAGCTGGTGGTCTGCGTGCAGGCGGCGCTGGAGGGGTCGGGCGGCCTGGTCTACGGCAACGTCATCGGGTCCAACATCGCCAACATCATGCTGATCCTCGCCTTCGCGGCGCTGATCCAGCCGGTGCACGCCGAGATGAAGCCCTTCGCCCGCGAATCGGCGGTGCTCATCGCCGCCACGCTGGCCATGGTCGCCTTCACCTGGGGCGACGGAGTGATGCGCCTGGAAGGCGGGATCCTGCTGGCGGCGCTGGCCACCTACCTGCTGTGGTCCTACTTCCGCGAACGCCGCAGCGCCGCGCAGGCCCGCGCCGCCGCGGCGGAACTGGAGGAACTGTCGACCCTGCAACACAAGCCGTGGTGGGTCATCATCGGCGCCACCCTGGTGGGCCTCGCCGGCGTCGTGGCCGGGGCGCGCTTCCTGGTGGTCGGCGCCACCGCCATCGCCCGCGACTGGGGCGTGCCGGAGGAGGTGATCGGCCTGACCATGGTCGCCGTCGGCACCTCGCTGCCCGAACTGGCGACCGCCGTCGCGGCGGCGCTGAAGAAGCACAACGACGTGGCGCTCGGCAACGTGGTCGGCTCCAACGTCTTCAACATCCTCGGCATCATGGGCGTGGCGGCGCTGGTGAAGCCGTCCGCGGCGCCGGCCCAGGTGATGCAGTTCGATGTCTGGGTGATGCTCGGCGTCACCCTGCTGCTGGTGCCCTTCTTCCTGTCGGGCCGCCAGCTGTCGCGCGCCGAGGGAGGGCTTCTCCTCGGCGGTTACGCCGCTTATATAGCCGTCCTCTTCATCGGCGTGGAAACCGTGTTCGCATGACCCAGCCCCTGCCTTCGCCCAAGACGGTCCTGGTCACCGGCGCCGCCAAGCGCATCGGCCGCGCCGTGGCGCTCGATCTCGCCGCCCACGGCTGGAGCGTCGCCGTCCATTACCGCTCCGACCCCGCCGAGGCCGAGGCCGTGTGCGCCGAAATCGAGGCGCAGGGCGGCCGTGCCGTCGCCGTGCGCGCCGATCTCGCCCGCGAGGAGGAGACGGCGACCCTGGTCGACCGCGCGGTGGAGGCCCTCGGCCCGCTCGGCGCGCTGGTCAACAACGCCTCGGTGTTCGAGTACGACAGCTGGGACTCGGCCGACCGCGCCTCGTGGGACCTGCACATGGAGGCCAACCTGCGCGCTCCCTTCGTGCTGACCCAGGCCTTCGCCCGTCAGGTGGCGGAGCCCGCCCATGGCTGCGTCGTCAACGTCATCGACGAGCGGGTGTGGAACCTGACGCCGCACTTCGTCAGCTACACCCTGTCCAAGGCCGGCCTGTGGACACTGACGCAGACGCTGGCGCTGGCGCTGGCGCCGCGCATCCGGGTCAACGGCGTCGGCCCCGGCCCGACCCTGCCGAGCCCGCGCCAGAGCGAGGAGCAGTTCGCCGAGCAGTGCGCCGCCATGCCGCTGACGCGCGGCACCAATCCGCAGGAAGTGGCGGACGCGGTGCGATTCATCCTTGCGGCGCCGGCCATGACCGGGCAAATGATTGCCCTCGACGGCGGGCAGCATCTGGCGTGGAACCAGGCGCCGCGTCACGGCCAGGGACCGCAATTCCTGGCGGAGTGACCCGACCCGCCCCATATCGCGCCTCCGCGCCGCACGGCTGACCGCCCGGCGGCCGCGCACGCCCAGCGGATCCGGATGCCCATGACCCCCAGTCCCGTCGTCAAGCCGTTCCCCATCGCCAACGCCCACCTGGGCCTGCGGCACGTCTTCCTGCGTGACCTGCTGATCGTCGCCAAGGTCGGCGTCTACAAGCACGAGCACGAGACGGCGCAGCGCGTGCGCATCAACCTGGACCTGGCGGTGCGCGAGGGCGAAGGCCCGGTCGGCGACCGACTGGACGAGGTGGTCTGCTACGAGGAAATCCGCAACAAGGTGCGCGACGTGGTGCTCGACCGCCACGTCAACCTGGTGGAGACCATGGCCGAGCGCATCGCGCAGGCCTGCCTCGCCGACGGGCGAATCCGCTCGGTGCGGGTGCGCGTCGAGAAGCTGGACGTGTTCGACGACGTCTCCTCCGTCGGCGTCGAGATCGAGCGCTTCAGCACCCTCGGCTGAGTCGGTCGCCGGCGACGGCGGCCGGCGAAGCGGTCCGATGCCGCCCGGAACTTATCCGGTCGGCCCGCGCCCTGGTCGAAAGGTGTAACTGCCGGTGGCTCTTTCGGTCTGTCAAGCTGTTCCGCGTCCGCCGACGGTGGGTTTTGCACAGGCATCAGGGCGGCTGCCCTACCGCAACATGCCTGTCAAGAAGGAACATGGCAGCCCCGCCACGCAGCCTTACCGCGCATCAAAAATGTTGAAAATCAAAGGCTTGGCTGCGTCGCCCAAAAAATGGGCAAAGCGATGAGACTCGTGGGCTCCTGCGGGTTCGGAGTGTTTGCTCCACAGCTTTGCACACAGTTATCCACAGCGTCCGTGGATATGTCGATGGACGTAAGGGTTCCCCTACGGACTCCTCGATTCTCCAGTGTGACGGCGGTGTTGCACCCGTTGACCCGCGTTCCGTCCTGCCCGAAGTTGCAGCCATGACCGCCCCGACCCGTGATCCGAAAGAGACCGCCGCCGCGCTGGTGGACCCCGCGGCGACCATCCGCGTGGACCAGACGGCCGTGACCGCCGAGGACGCGGCGGATGCCCCCCATCCCGGCGTCGCCGTCATCGTGCGCACGCTGAAGACGCTGCCCGACAAGCCCGGCGTCTACCGCATGATGAATGCGCGCGGCGACGTGCTCTACGTCGGCAAGGCGAAAAGCCTGAAGAAGCGCGTCGTCGCCTATACCCGCATCGGCCAGTTGCCCATGCGGCTGCAGCGCATGGTCACCGAGACGGCGGCCATGGAGATCGTCGTCACCAATACCGAGGTCGAGGCGCTGCTCCTCGAGAGCAACTACATCAAGCGCCTGAAGCCGCGGTACAACATCCTGCTGCGCGACGACAAGAGCTTCCCCTACGTCGTCGTCACCGACGGGCATGACTATCCGCAGATCGTCAAGCATCGCGGGGCGCGGTCGCTGAAGGGCCAGTACTTCGGCCCCTTCGCCAGCGCCGGCGCCGTCAACCAGACGCTCGCCCACCTGCAGAAGGCCTTCCTGCTGCGCTCGTGCTCCGACGCCGTGTTCGGCAGCCGCACCCGGCCGTGCCTGCTGTTCCAGATCAAGCGCTGCTCCGCCCCCTGCGTCGAGCGCATCCCGCGCGACACCTACCGCGAGCTGGTGGAGGAGGCACGAGCCTTCCTGTCGGGCGAAAGCGCGCGCGTGCAGCGCGAGCTGGCGCGCCGCATGGAGACGGCGTCGGAGAACCTGGAGTTCGAGGAAGCGGCCATGTACCGCGACCGCATCCGGGCGCTGACGCGCATCCAGGCGCACCAGGAGGTCAACCTGCCCGACGCCGCCGACGCCGACGTCATGGCCATCCACCAGGCGGGCGGCCAGGCCTGCGTGCAGGTGTTCTTCTTCCGCGCCGGGCAGAACTACGGCAACCGCGCCTACTTCCCGGCCCACAGCCAGGACGCCGAGCCGGGCGAGGTGCTGGAGGCCTTCATCGGCCAGTTCTACGACAACAAGGACCCGCCGAAGGAACTACTGCTCAGCCACGCCCTGCCGCAGGAAGCCCTGATGACCGAGGCGCTGACGTCCAAGGCCGGCCGCCGCGTGCGCATCCACATCCCCAAGCGCGGCGACCGCGCCGCCATGGTGGCGACCGCCGAACGCAACGCCCGCGAGGCGCTCGGCCGCCGGCTGGCGGAAAGCTCCGCCCAGCGCAAGCTGCTGGACGGCGTGGCGGAGGTGTTCGGCATGGACCGCACGCCCGAGCGGGTGGAGGTCTACGACAACAGCCACATCCAGGGCACCAATGCGCTCGGCGGCATGATCGTGGCGGGGCCGGAAGGCTTCATGAAGAATGCCTACCGCAAGTTCAACATCAAGGGGCCGGTGGCGCCGGGCGACGACTACGGCATGATGCGCGAGGTGCTGACGCGCCGCTTCAAGGCCGCCCAGCGCGACGACCCCGACCGCGACCGCGGCCAGTGGCCCGACCTGGTGCTGGTGGACGGCGGCCAGGGCCAGCTGACCGTTGCCTGCGAGGTCTTCGCCGAACTGGGCGTCGAGGACGTGGCGCTGGTGTCCATCGCCAAGGGGCCGGACCGCAACGCCGGCCGCGAGCGCTTCTTCATGGCCGACCGCGCGCCCTTCCAGCTGCCGCCCAACCACCCGGTGCTGTATTTCCTGCAGCGGCTGCGCGACGAGGCCCACCGGTTCGCCATCGGCGGCCACCGGGCGCGGCGCTCCAAGGACATCCAGAAGTCGAGCCTGGACGACATCGGCGGCATCGGCGCGGCGCGCAAGAAGGCGCTGCTGCACCACTTCGGGTCGGCGCGGGCGGTGTCGGAAGCGGCGCTGCAGGATCTCGAAAGTGTCGACGGCATTTCCGCCGCACTTGCCCGCAAGATCTATGATCACTTCCATCCCGAGGGGTAAGGCGGCTAAGATCGCGCCGCAGTCCGCCCCCGGGGACAGCCAGCAAGAGGACCGGCCGTTGTATACCCTGCCGAACATCCTGACGTTGTCGCGCATCTTCGCGATTCCGGCGGTGGTGGCTCTGTTCTATGTGCCCGGCGACCTGTCGCAGTGGATCGCCTGCGGCCTGTTCGTCGCGGCCGCCGTCACCGACTGGTTCGACGGCTGGCTGGCGCGGCGGTGGAACCAGGTCAGTTCGTTCGGGCGCTTCCTCGACCCCATCGCCGACAAGCTGCTGGTGGCCGCCGTGCTGCTCATGCTGGTCGGCTTCGAGGGGCTGTCGGTGTGGAGCTACCTGCCGGCGGTGGTCATCCTCTGTCGCGAGATCCTGGTGTCGGGCCTGCGCGAGTTCCTGGCCGAGATCCAGGTGAGCATGCCGGTCACCAAGCTGGCCAAGTGGAAGACGACCTTCCAGCTGGTGGCGCTGACGCTGCTCATCCTGGGCGATTCGGCGCCGTGGGGCATTCCCGCGACGCTGATCGGCGAGGTGGCGCTGTGGGTGGCGGCGCTGATGACCGTGGTGACGGGCTGGGACTACCTGACCCACGGCCTGTTCCACATGAAGGAAAACGACCGCCGCCGCGCCGAGGCCCGCGTCGCCGAGCGCGCGGCCATGCAGCAGCAGGACCTGCACAAGGAGGCCGGCGAATGATCACCGTTCTGTACTTCGCCTGGCTGCGCGACGGCGTCGGCACCGGCCGCGAAGACATCGACCCGCCGCCGTCCGTCGAGACGGTCGCCGACCTGATCGCCTGGCTGGCTGCCCGCTCCGACAAGCACGCCCAGGCCTTCGGCGACACGACGCGGCTGCGCTGCGCGGTGAACCAGGACTACGCGACGCTGCAGACGGCGGTGAAGGCCGGCGACGAAGTGGCCTTCTTCCCGCCCGTCACGGGCGGGTGAGGGCGCGGGGCGCCCGCGTGCCGCCTTCCTTCCTTTCTTCCTTCCTTGTCATGCCCGGCCTTGAGCCGGGTATCCACGGCTCCCCTGGCGGGTGCCGTGGAAGACGGAGCCCTCGGCCGTCGCCGGGGACGCCGTGGATGGCCGGATCAAGTCCGGCCATGACAATTTCGTGCGATGGCGAGGGGCGGTGGCGCACGCCGGCCCGCCCCACCACCCTCACAGCGCGTCGCGCAGGCGGCGCCAGGCCATGGCGAGGACCAGGGCGGGGGTGCGGAACAGGGTGCCGCCGGGGAAGGGGATGGTCGGCAGGCGGCCGATGAGGTCGAAGCGTTCCGCCTGGCCCGCCACCGTCTCGGCCATCAGCCGGCCGGCGAGCGTGGTCAGGCCGACGCCGTGGCCGGAGAAGCCCTGGGCGTAGATCACGTTGGGCGCGAGGCGGCCGAAGTCCGGCAGGCGGTTCACCGTGATCGCCACGTAGCCGCCCCAGGCGAAATCCACCTTCACGTCCGACAGCTGCGGGAAGTAGTGCAGCATGGTCCGCCGCATGGACTCGGCGACGTTGCCGGGGTCGATGCGCGAATAGCTCACCTTGCCGCCGAACAGCATGCGGTGGTCGGCGGAGCGGCGGAAATAGTTGAGCACGAACAGGATGTCGGCCACCGCCTCGTTCTGCGGGATGAGCTTGGCGGCGCGATTCTCGCCCAGCGGCTCGGTCGCCAGGATGTAGGTGCCGACGGGCATGATGGTCTGGCCGAGCTTGCGCTCCGTCTCCCACAGGTAGGCGTTGCCGGCCATGACCACCCACTTGGCCGTCACCCGCCCCTGCGGCGTCACCACCACCGCCGGGTCGCCCTTCTCCCACCGCACCATGGGCGTCGTCTCGTAGAGCATGGCGCCGGCCTTCTCGGCGGCGGCGGCCAAGCCCAGGGTGTAGTTGAGCGGATGGATGTGGCCGCCGGCGGGGTCGTAGAGGCCGCAGGTGTAGCGTTCCGAATCCACCCGCTCGCGTACCGCGGCGCGGTCCAGGTACTGCAGGCCGCCGTAGCCGTAGCGCTGCCATTCCTCCGCCAGGTCGTGCAGCTCGCGCTCGTGGCGCGGCTTGACGCCGACGTGGATGTGGCCGGGCCGGTAGTCGCAGGCGATGGCGTGGCGGGCGACGTGCTCCTTCACCGAGTCGATGGCCTCGACGCTCATGTCCCACAGGGTCTTGGCGTCTTCCGGGGCGACGTGCTTCTCTACGTTGCTCATGTCGGTGGCGTAGCCGGCGATGAGCTGCCCGCCCGAGCGGCCCGACGCGCCCCAGCCGATGCGCTGGCTTTCGATCAGCACCACCTTGTAGCCGCGCTCCGCCAGGTGCAGCGCCGCCGAGCATCCCGTCATGCCGCCGCCGACCACGCAGACGTCGGCGGTCACCTCCCCCTGGAGCGGAGGATGCTCCGGGAAGGGATTGGCCGAGGCGGCGTAGTAGGACGGCGTGTGGGGCGGCAGCGTCATGGGGTGGGCGACTCGCTGTGGTGGGGCGGGAAGATGGTTTCTCGGTATGCCCGCGCGACGGGAGCTGTCAAGCAGGGTGTAAAACATCGCAGGGCTGCCGTTCGGCGATCCGACTGCGCCTGTCGGAGGATTTTCACCGCTCAAGTGGTTGCGGAACAAGGATTTGCGCCTTGGTGTGCGGCGCAATGGGCACTTTTCGGCTTTTCCGGCCCGCGCGGATGTGTTCAAAATAATCACCACGGACGCCCGCCGAGCGGGACACCGAGTCGCAACACGGCCCGCGGGGCCCTTCGTCTCAGGAGCCACCATGACCGCCTTGACGGCCTTCAACCGCACCACCGAGCAGTGGAAGCAGATCGACACGGCGCACCACATGCACCCCTTCACCGACTTCAAGGCGCTCGCCTCGGAAGGAGGGTCGCGCCTGATCGTCAAGGCCGACGGCCCCTACCTGTGGGACAGCGAGGGCGAGCAGATCCTCGACGGCATGGCCGGCCTGTGGTGCGTCAACGTCGGCTACGGGCGCAAGGAACTGGCCGAGGCCGCCTATCAGCAGATGATGGAGCTGCCGTACTACAACACCTTCTTCAAGACCACCACCATGCCGGCCACCGAACTGGCCCGCAAGCTGGTGGAACTGGCGCCGCCGGGCATGAACCATGTGTTCTTCGCCGGCTCCGGCTCGGAAGCCAACGACACCAATGTGCGCATGGTGCGCCGCTACTGGACGCTGGAAGGTCAGCCGGAGCGGCAGGTCATCATCGGCCGCAAGAACGGCTACCATGGGTCCACGGTCGCGGCGCTGTCGCTCGGCGGCATGTCGGCCATGCACACCCAGTCGGGCCTGCTGCCGGGCTTCGCCCACATCGACCCGCCGCACCACTTCCAGCTGGGCTGGGGCGAGGACGAGGACGCCTTCGGCATCCGCGCCGCCGGGTGGCTGGAAGACAAGATCAAGGAGATCGGGCCGGAGAAGGTGGCCGCCTTCATCGCCGAGCCCATCCAGGGCGCCGGCGGCCTCATCTATCCGCCGCGCACGTACTGGGCCGAGATCCAGCGCATCTGCAATGAATACGGCATCCTGCTCATCGCCGACGAGGTGATCTGCGGCTTCGGGCGCACCGGCACGTGGTTCGGCTCGTTCACCTTCGACATCAAGCCCGACCTGATGACCATCGCCAAGGGCCTGTCGTCGGGCTACCAGCCCATCGGCGGCGTGCTGGTCGGCGACCGGGTGGCGAACACGCTCATCGAGAAGGGCGGCGAGTTCTACCACGGCTACACCTACTCCGGTCATCCGGTGGCCTCGGCCGTGGCGCTCGCCAACCTGAAGATCCTGGAGGACGAGGGCATCGTCGACCGCGTCGGCTCCGACATCGGCCCCTACTTCCAGGGCCGCCTGCGCGAGCTGAGCGATCACCCGATCGTCGGCGAAGTGCGCGGCATCGGCCTCATCGCCGGCATCGAGCTGATCAAGGACAAGGCCAAGCACGAGTTCTTCCCGAACGCCGGCAAGGTCGGCACGCTCTGCCGCGACCACAGCTTCCGCAACGGGCTGATCATGCGCGGTGTCTACGACACCATGGTGCTGTCGCCGCCGCTGATCGTGACGCGCGACCACGTCGACGAGATGGTCGGCAAGATCCGCCGCGTGCTCGACCTGACCGCCAAGGACGTCGGCCTGCTGTAATTTTCTGCTACCATCTTCTTCTTCACCCCCGCGGGCCGTACGGCCGGCGGCACCGCGGGGGCACTTGAAACACCGACAATCGGCCGGCACGTAGAACAGGTTACGGAAGCCCACGGCACGTCGCGGCAAGACGACGGCACAGAAAACAGGGCTCCACGGGAGGATCCTTCGCGAACTGGGAGGTTCACCGCATGAAGACCTTTACCCGCCTGCTGGCGGCCGGCGTCTGCCTGGCCGCGATGACGGCTGCCGCCGCGACGGGCGCCACGGCCGCCGAGCCCAAGGTGCTGAACGTCTACAACTGGTCGGACTACATCGGCGAAGACACGCTGGAGAAGTTCACGGCCGAGACCGGCATCGCCGTGCAATACGACGTCTACGACAGCAACGAGATGCTGGAGGCCAAGCTGTTCTCCGGCTCGTCGGGCTACGACGTGGTCGTCCCCACCTCGCCCTTCATGGCCCGCCAGGTGCAGGCCGACATCCTGATGCCGCTCGACAAGGCCAAGATCCCCAACTGGGGCAAGCAGGACCCGGCGTTGCTCGAGGTGCTGACCAGCGCCGACCCGGGCAACGCCCACGCCGCCATCTACCTGTGGGGCACCAACGGCCTCGGGCTGAACGTCGACAAGATCAAGGCGATCCTCGGCCCCGACGCGCCGCTCGACAGCTACGACCTGCTGTTCAAGCCGGAATACGCCTCGAAGCTGGCGGAGTGCGGCATCTACATCTTCGACAGCGCCTTCGAGGTGCTGCCGGTGGCGCTGGCCTACCTCGGCCTCGACCCCAATTCGGCCAGCGCCGAGGACTACAAGAAGGCGGAGGAGCTGATGCTGTCCATCCGCCCCTACATCCGCAAGTTCCACAGCTCCGAATACATCAACGCCATCGCCAACGGCGACATCTGCATGGCCATGGGCTATTCGGGCGACATCTTCATCGCCCAGAGCCGCGCCGAGGAAGCCAAGAACGGCGTGAACATCGAGTACGTCATCCCCAAGGAAGGCACCATGGTGTGGTTCGACACCCTGGTCATCCCCAAGGACGCGCCGCACCCGGAAAACGCCCACGCCTTCATCGACTTCCTGCTGCGGCCCGACATCATGGCCGGCATCTCCAACTACGTGTGGTACGCCAACGGCGTGCCCGAGAGCCTGCCGCTGGTGGACGAGGCGGTGCGCACCAACCCCTCCATCAACCCGCCGCCGGAGATCATGGCGAAACTGTTCGCCGTGAAGCCGGCGTCGCAGGATCTCGACCGGCTGCGGACCCGTACCTTCGCCCGCATCAAGACGGGCGTCTGACGGGCTCGTGAAAGACCGTCTCCGGCGCCGGGGCTCCGGCCCGGGGACGGCAGGGTGCGCCCTGCAATCATGTCACTTGCGGCAGTGGGAAAATGCTGCAATGACTGCGGGTTGCCAGGAGGCTGAAGGGCTCGCCGCCAGCCGCCTCGTGGCGGTCGAGCGACCACGGAACAGGCCGGGGAAAACCCGGTCCCAGACCCGAAGCTGAGGAGGCTTTTGACGATGCGAGTTCTCACCCGTTCCCTCGTCGCCGGTGTGGCGATGGCTGCCGGCCTCGCCGGTGGCGCCGTGGCCGAGGAAGAGAAGGTCCTGAACGTCTACAACTGGTCGGACTACATCGCCGAGGACACGATCGCCAACTTCGAGAAGGAGACGGGGATCAAGGTCAACTACGACGTCTACGACAGCAACGAGATGCTGGAGGCCAAGCTGCTGGCCGGCAACTCGGGCTACGACGTGATCATGCCGACGTCGACCTTCCTGGCCCGCTTCGTCCAGGGCAAGATCGTCCAGCCGCTCGACAAGTCGAAGATCCCGAATTTCGCGAACCTCGACCCGAACCTGCTGAAGGGCCTGGCCAACAACGATCCGGGCAACGCCCACGCCGGCATCTACCAGTGGGGCACCAACGGCCTCGGCTACATCCCCGAGAAGGTGAAGGCCGCCCTCGGCGAGGACGCGCCGGTCGGGTCGTGGGACCTGATCTTCAAGCCGGAGAACGCGCAGAAGCTGGCCGACTGCGGCATCTACGTGCTCGACAGCCCGTCGGAGATCTTCCCGATCACCATGACCTACCTGGGCTACGCCCCGGACACCGACGACCCGGAGGCCTACAAGAAGGCCGAGGAGCTGTGGGCCGGCATCCGCCCCTACATCAAGAAGTTCCATTCGAGCGAGTACATCAACGCGCTCGCCAACGGTGACGCCTGCGTCGCCATGGGCTTCTCGGGCGACGTGTTCATCGCCGCCGCGCGCGCCGAAGAGGCGGGCAAGGACTTCACGGTCGAATACGCGATCCCGAAGGAAGGCACCCTGATGTGGTTCGACACGCTGGCGATCCCCGCCGACGCGCCGCACCCGGAGAACGCCCACAAGTTTATCAACTACGTCCTGCAGCCGCAGGTCGTGGGCGCCATCACCAACTACGTGTCCTACGCCAACGCCGTGCCGGCGTCGAAGGACGTGGTCGATCCGGAGATCTGGAACAACCCGTCCATCTTCCCGACCGACGAGGTGAAGCAGAAGCTGTTCGTCGACAAGCCGGCGACGCAGAAGCTGGACCGCCTGCGCACCCGGACCTGGAACAAGATCAAGACCGGGGCCTGACGGCCTGAAGGAACACGGGGCGTCCCGGCAATGGCCGGGGCGCCCCGATCGGTTAGAGAACCGGGCATGGAAGAGCAAGAGACATCATGACGACACTGGCTGCGGCGACGCGCACGCACACGAAGCCGATCATCGAGATCCAGGACGTGGTCAAGAAGTTCGGCGACTTCACGGCCGTCAACGGCGTCACGCTGACCATTCATCAGGGCGAGCTGTTCTCCCTGCTCGGCGGGTCTGGCTGCGGCAAGAGCACGCTGTTGCGCATGATCGCCGGCTTCGAGGAGCCGACCTCGGGCCGCATCCTCATCGACGGCCAGGACGTCGTCGGCCTGCCGCCTTACGAGCGGCCGGTGAACATGATGTTCCAGTCCTATGCCCTGTTCCCCCACATGTCCGTGGAACAGAACATCGCCTTCGGCCTGAAGCAGGACGGCCTGCCCCGGGCCGAGATCGCGGCGCGCGTCGACGAGATGCTGCGCATGGTCGAGCTGTCGCGCTTCGCCAAGCGCAAGCCGCACCAGCTGTCCGGCGGCCAGCGCCAGCGCGTGGCGCTCGCCCGCTCGCTCGCCAAGCGGCCCAAGGTGCTGCTGCTCGACGAGCCGCTGTCGGCGCTCGACAAGAAGCTGCGCGAACGCACCCAGCTCGAACTGGTCGACATTCAGGACAATCTGGGCGTCACCTTCATCATGGTCACCCACGACCAGGAAGAGGCCATGACCATGTCGACCCGGGTCGCGGTCATGGACGCCGGCGAAATCGTGCAGGTCGACCACCCGCACGCCATGTACGAATACCCGAACTCCCGCTTCGTCGCCGAGTTCTTCGGCAGCGTGAACATGTTCGAAGGCACGCTGGTGGAAGACGAGCCCGACTACGTGGTCATCGAAAGCCCCGAGGTCGGCAGCCGCATCTACGTCAGCCACGGCATTTCCGGCCGCCAGGGATCGGTGGTGTGGGTGGCCGTGCGACCCGAGAAGGTCTTCATCTCCAAGAACCAGCCGACCCAGCTCGACAACGTCGACCGCGGCAAGGTGACCGACATCGTGTATCTCGGCGGCATCTCCACCTACATGGTCACGCTGACCTCGGGCAAGGTGGTGCGGGTGACCGTGCCCAACGTCACCCGCCAGGCGGAAGCCGAGATCACCTGGGAAGACGAGGTCTGGATCTACTGGCGCCCCGAGAGCGCCGTGGTGGTGCAGCAATGAGCGAGCGCGTGATGGACGACGACGCGGGCCTCCGCGACGGCGGCCTGGCCGACGCCGCGCCCCCCACGGACGGCGAGGCGCGCGCCGGCGGGCTCGGGCGCTGGCTGTCGGCGCGGCTGCGGCGCGGCGGGCGGGGACTGGTGATCGCCATCCCCTACACCTGGCTGCTGCTGTTCTTCCTGCTGCCCTTCGCCATCGTCGCGAAGATCAGCTTCGCCGAGTACCAGCTCGGCATTCCGCCCTACACCCCGTTGGTGGAATGGGCGGAAGACACCTACCTGCGCATCACGCTGGCCATCGGCAACTATCAGTTCCTGCTGGAAGACCCCCTCTACATCGAGGCCTACCTGGGCTCGCTGAAGATGGCGACGGTCTCCACCATCCTGACGCTGCTGGTCGGCTACCCCATGGCCTACGGCATCGCCCGGGCCAAGCCGTCGACCCGCAACGTGCTGCTGCTGCTGGTGATCCTGCCGTTCTGGACGTCGTTCCTGATCCGCGTCTACGCCTGGATCGGCATCCTGAAGAGCAACGGCATCCTCAACAACTTCCTCATGTGGACCGGGATCATCAACGAGCCGCTGCCGCTGCTCTACAACGAGTTCTCGGTCTACCTCGGCATAACCTACAGCTACCTGCCGTTCATGATCCTGCCGCTCTACGCCAACCTCGAGAAGCTCGACAAGACGCTGCTGGAGGCCGCCGCCGACCTGGGCTGCCGGCCGTGGAAGACCTTCCTGACGGTCACCCTGCCGCTGTCGCTGCCGGGCATCGTGGCGGGGTCGCTGCTGGTGTTCATTCCGGCGGTCGGCGAGTTCGTCATCCCCGACCTGCTGGGCGGGCCGGAGACGCTGATGATCGGCCGCGTGCTGTGGTCGGAGTTCTTCAACAACCGCGACTGGCCGGTGGCATCCGCCGTGGCCATCGCCATGCTGGTCTTCCTGGTGGTGCCGATCATGATCTTCCAGCACTACCAGGCCAAAGGCGAGAAGAGGTGACGGCCATGCGCAACCGATCCTTCTTCCTGCTCACCGCCCTCGGGTTCGGCTTCGCCTTCCTGTACCTGCCGATCCTGCTGCTCATCATCTACTCGTTCAACGAGAACAGGCTGGTCACCGTGTGGTCGGGCTTCTCGACCCAGTGGTACGGCGAGCTGCTGCGCGACGACAACATCCTGGACGCCGCCTGGGTGTCGCTGCGGGTGGCCTTCTTCTCGGCCACCATCTCGACGGCGCTCGGCACCATCGCCGGCATGGTGATGGCGCGCTTCGGGCGGTTCAAGGGCCGCACCCTGTTCTCGGGCATGCTGTCGGCGCCGCTGGTGATGCCGGAAGTCATCACCGGCCTGTCGCTGCTGCTGCTGTTCGTGGCGCTGGAGGGGCTGATCGGCGTGCCGCAGGGGCGCGGCGTTTCGACCATCACCATCGCCCACGCCACCTTCACCATGGCCTTCGTCGCCGTCATCATCCAGTCGCGCCTGTCGCAGATGGACGAGAGCATCGAGGAGGCGGCGCTCGACCTGGGCGCCCGCCCGGCCAAGGTGTTCTTCGCCATCACCCTGCCCATCATCAGCCCGGCGCTGGTGGCCGGCTGGCTGCTGGCGTTCACCATGTCGCTCGACGACCTGGTGGTGGCGTCCTTCACCTCCGGCCCGTCGTCGACGACCCTGCCCATGGTGGTGTTCTCCTCGGTGCGTCTCGGCGTCAGCCCGAAGATCAATGCGCTGGCGACCCTGCTGGTGCTGGTGGCGGCGTTGACGATCCTGATCGCGGCGTGGTTCATGCGCCGCCAGGAAAGCCAGCGCGAGAAGGAAGCCGCCGCAGCCAGTGCCGAGCAGGATCGGTTCTGACGCCGCCCGCCGCCCGACGGGGTTGACATTACGGGCGCAAGGGCTACTCTCCGACCCGTCATCGGGGAGTAGCCGCCCTCCATTGCGAGAGGGGCCCGCGTCAACAGACTTGGTGCCGGTTCGTCCGGCCCATGGCGCAGGCAGGCCGTTCGGAAGAACGGCCCTGGCGAGACCTTTGACCGGACGCTTCCGGGGCTCCATGGGGCCGGGCGGGGGCGCGTCCGGTCATGGTCGATCGCCGCCCGGCCCCGTGGACGACAAGACCAATGAACGGACTGTTGGTATCGACGGGTGTCGTGGCGCTGGCGGAGATCGGCGACAAGACCCAACTGCTCGCCCTGGTGCTGGCCTGCCGCTGGGGCAAGCCGGTGCCCATCATCCTCGGCATCTTCCTCGCCACCGTGCTCAACCACGCCGCCGCCGCGCTGGTCGGCGTGGCGGTCACCGACTTCCTGGGGCCCGAAATCCTGAAGTGGGTGCTCGGCCTCGGCTTCCTCGCCATGGCCGCGTGGATGCTGGTGCCCGACAAGCTCGACGACGACGAGGGCGAGCCGCGGGCGGCCAAGTACGGCCCCTTCCTGGCGACGCTGGTGACCTTCTTCCTGGTCGAGATGGGTGACAAGACCCAGATCGCGACGGTCGCGCTCGCCGCCGAGTTCCAGAACCTGTGGCTCGTCACCCTCGGCACCACGCTCGGCATGATGATCGCCAACGTGCCGGTGGTGATCGTCGGCAACAAGGCGGCGGGGCGCATTCCGCTGGCCCTGGTGCGCGCCGTCTCGGCGGCCATTTTCGCCATCCTGGGCGTCATGGCGCTGCTGTGGTAGGCGGCGGGCGGCCTATGCCCAACCGGTGCGCTGCAGTATTGAAATATTCCCGGTGAGCGGTTACCTCTTGTTCGTTCGAAGGTGGTGGATCTCCACCTTAGGGGCGAACACAGGCTGGTCTTTATTGCTGGCTGGCGCTGGATCCGAGGGAGGAATCACCATGAGCGTTCCGGACATCCTGACCAAGTACCCCGCCGTCCTGACCAACAAGGACTGGCAGAAGAAGAAGGGCCCGTTCGCCAAGATGGCGGGCAAGACGGGCGTCGGCGAAGCGCTGCAGGCCTGCGAGAAGGCCTGGGGCGCCGTCGACTGGTCGGTGTTCGACGCCCAGCAGGTGCGCAAGAAGGGCCCGGGCGCCGTCGTCAACGGGTTCAAGACGGCGCAGGCCGAGTACAAGAAGTCGGTGGAGGGGCTGCGCAAAGCGCTGATGGCGGCGATCGACGCCGCCGACAAGTCTGCTGCGGCCTTCAAGAAGAACAAGCTGATCCCGAGCAGCGCGACCAAGGCCGCGGCCGACATCAGCAAGATGGCGCAGTTCATGCTGGTGGGCACCAAGTCCATCGACATGAAGGATTTCGAGGCGCTGGCGGACCGCTGCAACCGGCTGATCCAGATCAAGGACATCGACAGCCTGAAGCGGGACAAGGAACTGGACAAGGAGTTCGTCGCCTACGCGAAAAAGGAAGACTCCTACGAAAATTACCTGTTCCTCGAAAAGAGCAAGGGCGCCAAGATCACGGCGGCCAATGCCCAGGCCGTCTATGACGCCTTCCTCTCGACGTCTGCCAAGAACCAGATCAACGTGCCCGGCAAGCTCGTGAAAGAGTACGAGAAGAACATGCAGGACGGAAACTGGGACGCCATGGAAGGCTTGATGCTGAAGCTGCGATCCGAGGCCGCGACGACCCTGTCTGACACTCTGCTCCGCTTCAAGCTGCTGGTGTGATCAACGGACGAGGAAAAATGCCCATGACCCGCATCATCGTCGCCGGTGCCACCGGCTGGACCGGCCGCGCCGTGGTGGATGCCGTGCTCGCGGCCGAGGATCTCACGCTGGTGGGGGCCGTGGCACGCTCGGCGGCGGGGCGGGACGTGGGCGAAGTGCTCGGCCGGGCACCGGTCGGCGTGCCCGTCGCCGCGACGGTGGTGGAGGCGCTGGCCGCCGGTCCGGCCGACGTGCTGGTGGACTACACCAAGCCGGGCGCTGTGAAGGGGCACGTTCTGGCGGCGGTGGCGGCGGGCGTCGCGGCCGTCGTCGGCACCTCGGGCCTGACCGCCGAGGACTATGCCGAGATCGACGCGGCGGCGCGGGCGCAGGGCGTGGGCGTCGTGGCGTCGGGCAACTTCGCCCTGACGGCGGCGCTGCTCAGCCACTTCAGCCTCATCGCCGCGCAGCATATCGCCAATTTCGAGATCATCGACTACGCCAAGGCCGCCAAGCCCGACGCGCCCTCCGGCACCGCCCGCGAACTGGCGGAGCGCCTGGGCGACGTGCGCCGGCCGGATCTCGGCCTGCCGCTCGACCAGGTGACGGGCTCGCGCGAGGCCCGCGGCGGCACCATCAACGGCGTGCAGGTCCATTCCGTCCGCCTGCCGAGCTTCGCCGCCACGGTGGACGCGCTGTTCACGGTCGGCAATTCGCGCCTGAAGATCACCCACGACGCCGGCGCCGACGCCACCATCTATGCCGACGGCACCCTGGTCGCGGCGCGGCGGGTGAAGGACGTGACCGGCGTGGTGCGCGGGCTCGACACGCTGCTGTTCGGCGGCTGAGGGATCGGGCGGGAGCGGCGTCCGGCGCCGCTCCCCGTCGGTCGTTACCGCACCGTGCGGCCGTCGAGGCCGGCGATGACGCCGTAGAGGTCCGGGCGGCGGTCGCGGAACAGGCCCCAGGCGGCGCGGTAGGCGCGGATCTGCTCCAGGTCGAAGGTGGCCGTCAGCACCGTTTCCTCGCTGCGGTCGGCCTCGGCGACCTTGGCGCCCGTCTGGTCGGCGATGAAGGACGAGCCGTAGAAGGTCAGCGCGCAGGACGCGCCCTGCTCGGCGCCGACGCGGTTGGAGGCGACCAGCGGCATCACGTTGGCGCCGGCATGGCCCTGCATCACCCGCTGCCAGTGCGGCATGCTGTCGATGCTGGCGTCGTGCGGCTCGGAGCCGATGGCGGTCGGGTAGAACAGGATCTCGGCGCCCAGCAGCGCCATGGAGCGGGCGCATTCCGGGAACCACTGGTCCCAGCAGATGCCGCAGCCGATGGTGGCGTAGGCCGTCTTGAAGACCTTGAAGCCGGTGTCGCCGGGCGAGAAGTAGTATTTCTCCTCGTAGCCCGGGCCCTGCGGGATGTGGCTCTTGCGGTAGACGCCGAGGTTGGTGCCGTCGGCGTCGAGCACGGCGAGCGAGTTGTAGAAGGCCTGGCCGGCGCGTTCGTAGAAGCTGAACGGCAGCACCACCTCCAGCTCCTTGGCCAGCGCCGCGAAGCGGGCCAGCACCGGGTTGTCTTCCACCGTGCGGGCGAGCGCGAAGTAGCGCGGGTCCTGGTCCTTGCAGAAGTAGGGCGTCTCGAACAGTTCCTGCAGCAGGATGATCTGCGCGCCCTGCGCATGGGCCTTGCGGACCATGGCTTCCGCCTTGTCGAGGGTCTCCTCCGACCCGGTGGCGCAGGCGAACTGGGTGGCGGCGACGGTGACCTTGGTCATGGGTTCCGGGTTCCTCGTGTGGCGGATGCGGCGCGCATATGGGGCGGCGGGGCGGCCCGTCAAGCCTTGGGCTGCTGCTGGGTGATGCAGTGGATATTGCCGCCGCCGACGGCGACCTCGAAGGCCGGCACCACCACCACCTCGCGGTCGGGGAAGGCGGCGCGCAGCACGGCGGCGGCGTCCTTGTCCTCGGGAACGTCGAAGCCCGGCATCACGATGCCGCCGTTGGCGATGTAGAAGTTGACGTAGGACAGCGCCATGCGGTGGCCGCGTGCGTCCAGCCGGCGCGGCACCTGCGGCAGGTCGATCACCTCGATACGGCGGCCCTGGGCGTCGCGGGCCTCACGCAGGCGGTCGCGGTTGTCGGCCAGCGTCGCGGTGTCCGGGTCCGCCGGGTCGGTGGCGGTGACCATCAGCACCTTCCCCGGCGCGGCGAAGCAGGCGACGTTGTCGACGTGGCCCGTCGTCTCGTCGTTCTCCAGCCCCTTGCCGAGCCAGATCACCGTCTCGACGCCGAGGAAGGCCTTCAGGTGCGCCTCGTGGTCCTCGCGGGTCAGGTGGGGGTTGCGCTCGGCGTCGAACAGGCATTCCTCGGTGGTCAGCAGGGTGCCCTGGCCGTCGACGTGGACCGAGCCGCCCTCCAGGATCTGCGGCCCGACGAAGCGCCGCGCGCCGGTGTGGGCGAGGATGCGGCGGGCGAGCTGGGCGTCGTGCTCGAAGCCCTGGTAGATCAGCCCCCAGGCGTTGAAGCCCCAGTCGACGCCGGCCAGCTCGCCGTTCGGGCCTTTCAGGAACAGCGGTCCGGTGTCGCGCGTCCAGCTGTCGTCGATGGCCCAGGCGAGCACCTCGATGCCGTCGCCGAGCATGCGGCGGGCGCCGTCGGCGTCCTCGGGGCGGGCGACCATGGTCACCGGCTCGAACCGCGCGATGGCCCGGGCGACCGCCGTATAGGCTTCGTATGCAGCCTGCATGCCGTTGTCCCAGGCTTCGCTGCGGCACGGCCAGGCCATCCAGCAGCCGGCGTGCGGCTCGAATTCGGCGGGCATGCGGAAGCCGAGGTCGGCGGGGGTCTGCATGGACGGATGCTCCGGCGGCGGTCGTGACTGGCATCAGCGAACCACCGACCGCGGCGGCGGGTCAAGCCCGTCCGGCGACGGCCGCGCCGGTGGCTCCACGCCCGCACACCGTTATGGCCCCGGCGGCTCCTTCGCGCGGGCGTTGATCCCGGTGGCGTCTTTGAGGGATAATCCACGTCCCGCCGTGGGGGAAAGAGGCCGGCCGCGGGATGCCGGCCCGAAGGGGTCCAAGTGGTGAGCACCGAGTCGTCCGCCGTCGCATCGACCATGGAGCAGGAACCGAACGGTCCGCTCTACGAGGCCTTCTGTGCCCGCTGCACCGGCACCAACATCAACGCGCAGACCCTGCTGGCGACGGATTACCTGAACCATTTCAACGAGATCATCATGCTCCTCGAGATGGTTCCGGACATGCCGGACATGTTGGAGGAGTGCCGCGCGTGGGAGCCCAAGAGCTACCCCGACCACTTCCGCGACTCCTCGTTCTCCGATCGTGACCTGGCCGTCGAGGCCTACGAGCACGTGCCGGCGCGCTTCAAGGACCCGTTCGAGCAGACCATCGGCCAGATGAACGAACTGGTGACCCTGACCATGGACCGCATGGAAGAGGTGCTGGAGGATCCCGAGCAGCTGCGCGCCCGCGGCCGCACCGCCGGCCGCGCCCTGCAACGCCTCATCGACGTGGCGAGCGCCATCATCCACGGCAACCAGGTGGCCCTGCACCAGGACGAGATCGACCAGCTGATGGGGATCTGAGGCCAGCCTCCCGGCCGTTTCGCCGTCACACCACCTGCGCCGCACCCGCCACCAGCAGGGCGCCCATGACGGCGCCGACGGCGATGGCGAAGGCCCCGATGGCGAGGCCGACGGCGGTGATGAGGCCGTCGTGTTCGATCAGGCCGACGGCGATCACGAAGATGGAGATGGCCGGGAACCAGCCGGTCAGCGGCAGCGGCAGCCACAGCACGAAGGTCACGACGATGAGCGCGAGCCCGACCATGCGGTCGGGCGGCCGGCGCAGCATGCGCAGCCAGGTGCGGGCGCCCATGCGTTCGATGGGCCGCACGATGGGCTTCAGCTTCATGACGCTGCGCCGCAGCTTGCGGCGGTCGACGGTGGCGAGCGTCAGGCGCTCGGGCAGCCACAGGCGGTCGAGCCCCGCCGCCATCTGGCCCGCCACCAGAAACACCGGCAGCGACGTCACCATGTTGAAGCCGAGCGGCAGCGGGATCAGGTTCAGCAGCGCGAAGACCAGCAACGCCCAGCCGAACGAGCGGTCGCCCAGCTCCGCCAGCATGGTGCCGACGGCGACGCGCCCGCCGCGGTCGCCGCAGCGGACTGCCGACAGCAGGTGCGGCAACAGGCGGCGGCGTCTGACGGAGTCGGCGGGGGGCATCGCGATCCTGGCGGCAGTGGCAGGGCAGGGCAGGGCAATAGATCGGCCGATGGGAGCGGTTCGGCAAGGGGCGTCGTCACAGCGTCAACGACGGGCCGGCCCGCCGGGTGCCGCTGCTCACCGCCTTGTCACCGGCCGGCCGGCGGTCAGTAGTCGTTGACGTCCCGCCGGCTGATGCCGCCGCCGCCGCGACGGTGGCGGGCGCCGAACAGGCGGCGGAACACCACGGTCGCCGCCGCCCACAGCACCACGATGATGACGGCCTGAAGGCGCCAGTCGCTCATGGTTACCGGCGCGATCAGCAGCAGAACGCCGATGGGCGCGATGGCGACCGCCAGGGCAAGCAGCAGGAACGAGCCGAGGAACAGGTCGAGGATGGCCACCGCGAAGGCCAGCGCAAACCAGAACCACGGCGAGGCGGCGTCGATGACGCCGGTCAGGTCGCTCATGACCACGGGCCCGCGGGTGTCGGCGGGGCAGGGGGCTCGGCGGACGACAGCACGCCGGCGGCGGCGGGCGGCAGCGTCGGCGGGCCGTCGCCGCCGCGGCTGCCGTCCAGCAGGGCTGCGAACCCGGCGAGGCCGGAGAACGATTGCCCCATGTCGGTCGGCAGCAGGATGAACTTGGCGTTGGGCGAGGCGGAAACCTGCCCCAGCGCCTCGATCTGGCGCTTGGCGACCTCGAACCGGATGGCCTCCATGCCGCCGCGGCTGATGGCGCCGGCGATGGTCTCGGTGGCGAAGGCTTCCGCCTCGGCGGTGACCCGGCGGGCCTCGGCCTGGCGCTGGGCGGTGTAGAGTTCGGCGTCGGCGCGCAGTTCGGCGGCGCGCTTGTCGCCCTCGGCGCGGGTGACGGCGGCGCGGCGCTCGCGCTCTGCATTGATCTGCAACTGCATGGCGCGGCGGGTGGAGTCGTCGACGTTGACGTCGATGATTTCGCAGCGGGTGATTTCCACGCCCCAGCCCTGGGCGATCTCCTCTAGCTCCTTGCGCAGGGTGACGTTGAGCGAGTCGCGGTTGCTCTGTACCTCGTCGAACTCCACCGTGCCGATGTTGGAGCGCACGACGCCGGTGACGGCGGTGGCGATGGCGCCTTCCAGGTCGCGGATGCGGTATACGGTGTATTCCGGCGAGGTCACCCGGAAGAAGATGGACATGGTGACGGAAATGGTCACGTTGTCGCGGGTGATGACGTCCGACGGCCGTTCCGGCAGGCGGCGTTCCAGGATGTCCACCTTGTGCGCCACCCGGTCGAGGAAGGGCACGATGAGGTTGAGGCCGGCGTGCAGCACCCGCTGATAACGGCCGAACCGTTCCACCACATAGGTCTGGCTCTGCGGCACGATCTTCACGCCGCTCCACAGCGTGACCGTGACCAGCACCACGAAGCCGATGATGACGTATTCAAACACGGCGCCTCTCCCTCCTGCCTGTTGCTCTCACATCACCACAGAATGCCGCGCGATAGAAGCATTCGGCATCACCCGCCGCGCGGCTTGGTGCGGGCGGTGGGGGCCGCCGCCAGGGGATCGTCGGGCCACGGGTGCTTGGGGTAGCGGCCGCGCATTTCCGCCTTCACCGACGGGTAGGCCTCGCGCCAGAAGAACGGCAGGTCGCGGGTGACCGCCAAGGGCCGCTGCGCCGGCGACAGCAGGTGGATGACCACCGCCACCCGGCCACCGGCGACGCGCGGCGTCTCGCGGGCGCCGAACATTTCCTGCAGCTTCACCGGCAACACCGGGTCCTCGCCGGAATAGTCGAGGCGGTGGCGGTTGCCGGTCGGCACCTGCAGGTGCGTCGGCGCTTCGGCCTCCAGGCGGCGGCGCATTTCCCACGGCAGCAGGCTTTCCAGCGCCGCCTTCAGGTCGATGCGCTTGAAGTGCGCCCGCCGGGTGACGCCGGCGAGGAAGGGCGCGAGCCAGGTGTCCAGGGTCGCCAGCAACGCCTCGTCGGAGACGTCGGGCCAACCCTCGTCCGGTCCTTCGACGCGGTGCAGGAAGCGCAGGCGGTCGCGATAGGCGTCGGTTTCCGGCGACCACGGCAGGGCGTGCAGGCCGATCTGGCGGATGCCCTCGCAGACGGCTTCGGCGGTGCGGTCGGCGGGCAGGGCGGACAGCGGCTCGTCCTTCAGCACCAGGGCGCCGAAGCGGCGCTGGCGGCGGGCGGCGACGGCTTCCTCGCGCGGGTCCCACACCACGAAGGTGCCGGCGACGATCTCCGGCCCGAAGGCCTCCTCGATCTCGGCCGGCGACAGCGGCGCGGCGAGCCAGATGCGGGCCTGCGCCGCCTTGCCGGCATCGACGTCGGCGACCGCCAGCCAGTCGGCGGCGGCGAGCCCGTCGCCGTCGGGCAACGCGGCGCCGCGGCCGTTGGCGAGCCGCACCTGCCCGCCGCGCCGCTGGCCGACGCGGTCGGGGTAGGCGAGCGCCAGCAGGAGGCCGGTGGCGGCGGCGTCGCGTGCCTGGCCCTTGATGCCGGCGGCCCGCGCCACCTGTCGGGCGGCCTCGCGCACCCGCCGCACGGCGCCGGGGTCGGCGCCGGCGGGGGCGTCGTCGTCGCGCAGCAGCACGGCGACGCGCGAGCGCAGGTCGCAGTCCGAGCGCCCGGCGCGCAGCACGTCGCGCTCCGACAGCAGGGCGGCCAGCAGGCAGGCGAGCGGGCCGTGGCCGAGGGCCTCGCCCGTCACCACCATGTGGGCGAGGCGCGGGTGCAGGGGCAGCGGCGCCAGCGCCTGGCCGTGCGGCGTGATACGCCCGTCGCCGTCGAGCGCGCCGAGCCGCACCAGCAGGTCGCGGGCCTGGGCGTAATGGGCGGGCGGCGGCGCGTCCAGCCACGGCAGGGCGGCGGGGTCGGCGGCGCCCCATTGCGCGAGGTCGAGGGCGAGCGGTGCCAGGTCGGCGTCGAGGATCTCGGGGCGGCCGAAAGCGGGCAGGGCCTTGTGGCCGGCCTCGGCCCAGCAGCGCCAGCAGACGCCGGGCTCCAGGCGGCCGGCGCGGCCACGGCGCTGCTCGGCGGCGGCCTGCGACACCTTCACCGTCTCCAGCCGCGACATGCCGCTGCGCGGCTCGAACCGCGGCACGCGGGCGAGGCCGCCGTCGACGACGATGCGGATGCCGTCGATGGTCAGGCTGGTCTCGGCTATGGTGGTCGCCAGCACGACCTTGCGGGTGCCCGGCGGGGCAGGGGCGATGGCGGCGTCCTGCTTCGCCTGCGGCAGGTCGCCGAACAGGGCATGGACGGCGACGCCGGCCGGCAGCGATCCGGCGAGGCGCTGCTCCACCCGCCGGATCTCGCCCTGGCCGGGCAGGAAGACCAGGGCCGAGCCCGCTTCCTCCGCCAGCGCCTGGCGCACCACGGCGGCGACGTGGTCTTCGAGGCGCGTGTCCGGCTTGGGCGGCGGGGCGTAGCGCGTCTCCACCGGGAAGGCGCGGCCCTCGCTGGTGATCAGCGGGCAGCCGCCCATGAGCGCGGCGACGGGCGCGGCGTCGAGCGTCGCCGACATCACCAGGATGCGCAGGTCGTCGCGCAGCGCCCCTTGCGCCTCCAGGGCGAGCGCGAGGCCGAGGTCGGCGTTCAGGCTGCGCTCGTGGAATTCGTCGAAGATCAGGCAGCCGACGCCGGTCAGTTCCGGGTCCGACTGCAGCATGCGGGTGAGGATGCCCTCGGTCACCACCTCGATGCGCGTCTTCGGCCCGACACGGGTGTCGAGGCGGATGCGGTAGCCGACGGTGTCGCCGACCGCTTCCCCCAGCGTCGCGGCCATGCGGGCGGCGGCGGCGCGGGCGGCGAGGCGGCGCGGCTCCAGCATGACGATGCGCCCGCTGCCGAGCCACGGCGCGTCGAGCAGGGCGAGCGGCACCCGCGTCGTCTTGCCGGCACCCGGCGGGGCCTGCAGCACGGCGTTGGTCCCCGCGGCCAGGGCGGCGGCGAGGTCCGGCAGGACGGGGTCGATGGGCAGAGCGGGAGCGGGCGGTCGCATGGTCGGGCTTTACGCCGGATGCGTCGTCGCCGTCAACGTCCGGCGGCGGCGGGGCTCGCGTTGACCAGACGGACAACCACTTACGGGAGGACCTTTCATGCGCCGTCTCACCACTGTCGCCGCCTGTGCCGTCGCCCTCGGGATCGCCGCGCCGGCGGTCGCCCAGACGCAGCAGCAGAACGCCGCCTCGCCCGATGCCATGACCGTCGACCTCAAGGCCCTGACCAAGGACGGCACCGGCGAGACCATCGGCTCCGTCACCATCCTCCCCGGCGACGGCGGCACCAGCTTTCAGGTGCAGGCGACCGGCCTGAAGGAAGGCGAACACGGCTTCCACGTCCACCAGAACGGCTCGTGCGAGCCGCAGGACGGCACGCCGGGCGGCGCCGCCGGCGGCCACTGGGATCCCGACACTGCCGGCACCCACCGGGGGCCGGAAGGCGCCGGGCACCTGGGCGACCTGCCGTTCCTGACCGCCGACGCGCAAGGAACGGTGGACGACACGGTGACGGCGCCGCGCATCGACGACGCCAGCCGCCTGCGCGGCCACGCCCTCATCATCCACGAGGGCGGCGATACCTATTCCGACGAGCCGAAGCTCGGCGGCGGTGGCGCCCGGGTCGCCTGCGGCGTCATTCCGCAGGCGTCGTGACGCAGCAGGCCGCCACTTCCTCGTCCAGCCAGCGGCGGAAGGTGCGCCACGCCTTGCGGCGCGCCGTCCGCCGCGGCCAGAGCAGCCAGTAGGTGAAAGGCGAGGGCACCCGCAGCTCGAAGGGTGCCACCAGCAGGCCGCGCGCCAGCAGATCGGCCACCAGCAGGTCGCGTCCGAGCAGCACGCCCTGCCCGGCGATGGCCGCCTGCATGGCGACGGTGGTGTCGGAATGGCCGGTGCCGGTCTTCCAGTCGAAGGCCGGCAGCCCCGCCGCCTTCAGCCAGTCGCCCCAGGTGTTGTCGAGGCGCCCGTCGGGCAGCAGGTCGTAGAGGATGGGCGCCCGGACCAGATCCTCGGGCGTCCGCAGGTGCAGGCGCTCGGCCAGCGCCGGGCTGCAGACGGGAAACACCGTCTCGCGCATGAGCAGGGCGTTCTCCACCCCCTCCGGCGGGGCGGGGGCGTAGCGGATGGCGGCGTCCACCCGGTCGCCCTGGAAGTCGGCGCGCTGCACCGTCGCCAGCAGCACGATCCGTACCTCCGGGCTGATCTCGCCGAAGCGCACGAGGCGCGGCACCAGCCAGTGGGCGGCGAAGCTGGGCAGCACCGAGACGGTGAACAGGTCGTCGTCGGAGCCGCCGGTGACCTCCGCCACCGCCTCGGCGATGCGGTCGAAGCCCTCCGACAGGCCCGGCAGCAGGGTCTGGCCGGCGGCGGTCAGGCGCAGGCCGCGGGTGACGCGGCGGAACAGGGTCTGGCCCAGGCGTTCCTCCAGCCCCTTCACCTGCTGGCTGACGGCGGCGGGCGTCACCGCCAGCTCGTCGGCGGCCTTCACGAAGGACAGATGACGCGCCGCTGCCTCGAAGGCGCGCAGGGCGTTGAGCGGCGGCAACGGTCGGCTCACGGCGCTGACGTCTCCCCATGCATTAGATCTGCTTAAAGGTAGCGCAGGCCTTCCCGTTTGTCGCGGGTGGCGTCGCGGGCTTTCATGGTTCTACGAAGACAGCCCGTGGAGACGTGCCATGCCTAAGATTTTCTCGCTGACGCATCGTTTCGGCCGCGGCCTCGTGCGGTGGACCTTGGGGGTAGGCGATCTACCGGAAGTCGCCCGACTGCCGGAGCGCTCCCGTGCCGAGCTGGGACTCCCGCGGACGTAGACCGGCACCCCTTTCGACGTTCGTCCTCACCGTCAGGACCTTGGTCTTCCTGGGAACCTTGGGGCTTCCTCAACCCTTTAGTCAGATACGGAGCTTGTCACGCTTCTGCTATGATGGAACCGTGGACGACGGGAGAACGGGGTACCGACCATGCGAAAGACCATCACCCTGGGCCAGCACCGCGACGAGGTGGAAATCATCCAGCAGCCCGCGCCGAACCAGCCGGGCCGTGTGCTGTGGGCCGACGGCATGGTGACCGAAATCACCTACGACGACCTCAACGCGCTCGCCTACATGGCCGAGCGGGCGCGCTCGAAGGTGCCGCTGGCCGCCGCGGCGGCCGCGCGCGCCTCCGACGGGGCGGCGGTGGAGGCGGCGCTGCGCAGCTACGGCAGCATCTGACCGGCCGCCGAGCATCACCGGGCAGCAGCGGGGCGGCGTACAGGCCGCCCCGGCGTAGTCATGCGTTCACCACGTAGCCGCCGTTGGGGTGCAGCACCTGGCCGGTGAAGTAGCTGGCGTCGTCGCTGGCCAGGAACACGTAGGACGGCGCCACTTCCTCCGGCTGGCCGGCGCGGCCCATGGGGGCCTGCTTGCCGAAGTTGGCCACCTTCTCGTCGTCGAAGGTCGCCGGGATGAGCGGCGTCCAGATGGGCCCCCGCGCCACGCCGTTGACGCGGATGCCGCGCTCCATGAGCGACAGCGCGATGGAGCGCGTGAAGGCCGTGATGGCGCCCTTGGTGGAGCTGTAGGCGATCAGGCTCGGGTTGCCCTTGTAGGCGTTCACGCTGGTGGTGTTGATGATGGCGCTGCCCGGCTGCATGTGCGGCACGGCGGCGCGCGTCAGGTAGAAGTAGGCGTGGATGTTGGTGCGGAAGACGCGGTCCCACAGCTCCGGCGTCACCTCCAGCAGGTCTTCCGTCTTGTGCTGCTCGGCGGCGTTGTTGACCAGGATGTCGAGCCGGCCGAAGGTCTTCAGCGTCTCCTCGACGGCGCGGTCGCAGGTCGCCACCTCGCCCAGGTCGCCGCGGATCAGGTGGCAGCGGCGGCCCTCGGCCTCCACCAGCCGCTTGGCCTCCTCGGCGTCCTTGTCTTCCTCCAGGTACACGATGGCGCTGTCGCAGCCCTCGCGGGCGAACAGCACCGCGACGGCGCGGCCGATGCCGCTGTCGCCGCCGGTGACCAGCGCCACCTTGCCCGCCAGCTTGTCGCTGCCCTTGTAGTCGCGCCGCGCCGGGCTCGGCTTCGGCGCCATGGCGTGTTCGTCGCCCGGCTGGCTCTGGTGCTGCGGCGGGAAGGGCGTGTCTTCGGCCATGTGAGGGTCCTCCGTGACGGGGTCCGAAAAGGCGACGGGGCGGCGCCGGATGCCGGTGCCGCCCCGCCCGCACACCGACCGGGTCAGTGCGCCTTCTTCTTCATTTCCTTGTAGCGCTCGGCCATCTCGACGGCGGCGTCGTCGTCGACCGCGTCGCGGGCCTGCGGGAACATCTCGTCCTCCTCGTCGGAGATGTGATGTTCCAGCGCCTTCTGCAGTTCACGCAGGGTCTGGATGAACTCGTCCGAGGTCTTGTCCATCTTCTCGAGCTTGGCGAGCATGGACTTCGCCTCGTCGTGCTCGTTCAGGGCGTCCTTGACCTCTTCCTTCGCTTCCTTGTCGGGCTTGTCCTCGCGGAAGGTCGGGTAGAAGACCTCTTCCTCGAACTTGGTGTGGACTTCCAGTTCGTGCTTGATCTTGGCGAACAGGTCCTCGCGGGTCTTCTCGGCGCCGTCGGTCGTTTCGAGGATCTTGTCGATCATCATCTTGACCGTGTCGTGATCCTTCTGAAGAAGTTCGTAAATCTGCTGAGCCATGGGGGGTGTCTCCTCCGGTTTCGTCGGGTGTTGTGTCCGACCAACGGAGGAGAGGGCGTGGTGGTTTGTTCCTACAGATCGCGAACTGCCGCAAGGGCGCGCGAGCGGAACTCCCGCCGGTAGAGAACGGCGACCACGGCAGCCGTCAGGGCTGCGAAGACGATGGGGCCGAGCATCCAGCCGAGCGCCGCCAGGGCGAAGAAATAGGCGCGCAGGCCGCGATTGAAGTGGTGGCCCGACAGGCGGCTCAGGTCGGCCGCGGCGGCGGCGATGCGCTCGGCCTCGGCGGGGCGGTCGCCCAGGTCGGCGGGCAGGCTGCCGACGGTGATGGAGCAGTAGTTGGCCAGCCGGAAGGCCCAGGCGAACTTGAAGAAGGCGTAGATGAAGATCATGAGGAGGAGCACTACCTTGCCCTCCCACGCCGCCGGGCCGGTGTCGACGGCGAAGGGCAGGCGGCCGAGCGCCATGGACCCTTGCTCCGCCACGCCCAGCATGGCCACCAGGCCGCCGACCACGAAGATGGTGGTGGAGGCGAAGAAGCCGATGCCGGTGAGCAGGTTGCCGAGGATCTGGGTGTCGACGATGCGCACCTCGCGCCGGCTCGCCTCGCGCATCCAGTCGCCGCGGCGGCGGTTCATGGCGTTCGATATGCTGCGGCCGCGCGCCGGGCCGTGGTCGGCCCACAGCGTGTAGCCCATCCACACCGCGATGAACCACGCGAGCGCCAGCGCGTCGCGCGTTCCCAGCCATTCCGTCATGCCCCGGCCATTCCCTGCGTCGGTGATCCCGGCGGGCAGTATAGACCGATCAGGTCAGCGCGACGAAGGTGGCGGTGAGGAGGGTGAGCGCGCCGACCACCGCGGCGGTGGCCGTGCCGACGGCGCCCTGCCGCCACATGAGCGCGATCATGCCGACGATCATGGGGGCGACGATGATCATGGCGAGCTGCTTTTCGGTCATGGCGGCGGGTCCTCGCGGCGACTGGTTCCGGCAAGGACACAACGCGCGGCGTCCACGCGCCTTGATCCCGGGCAAGCCCATGCGGCAGGCTTGCTGCGGAACCCGACGCGGCGCCCTTGCCGCATGACCTTAAGCGGCGCGCGTGCCGCACGACCCCAAGGAGCCGCCGCCCCATGGTCCGCACCACCGTCGCCGCCGCCGATCCCGAGACCCGCCGCCTGCGGCTGATCGCCGCCGAGCTGGAGGCGGTGGACGGCACGCCGCCCGGGCCGGAGGCGCCGCTGTCCAAGCACCAGAAGATGGCGCGCTCGCCCTTCCGGTTCTTCCGCGGTTCGGCGCAGCTGTTCTACGCCGACCTCGCCATGGGGACCGTGGTGATGCCCGAGGCCCTGGCGGCGGCGCCGCTGACGCGGGTGCAGGGCGACTGCCATTTCGCCAACTTCGGCTTTCTGACCGAGGAAGGATCGCACGGCGATGCCGTCATCTGGTGTCCCAACGATTACGACGACGCCTGCGTCGGCCGCGCCGGGTGGGACCTGCTGCGCTTTTCCGTCAGCCTGTTCCTCGCCGCCGAGCACGCCGTCGGCCTGTGCCGCGGCTCCTACGCGCTCGACGATCCCGACGACGACGTGCCGGCGGGCATCGCGCCCTCGGCCGCCGATGCGCGCGCCGCCGTGCTCGCCTTCGCCGCCGCCTACGGCGCCACCTGCGCCGCCACCGCCACCGACCCCGACGAGCGCGACCGGGCGGTGCGCGGCTTCGACAAGGACCACGCCCTCGGCAAGGCCGAGCGCAAGGCCCGCAAGCGCACCGCCGGCGGCAAGGACTTCGCCGAGAAGTCGACGCTCGCCAAGGCGACGGAGATGCGCGACGGCGCCCTGCGCTTCCGCATCGCCCCCGGCCGCTACGATCCGCTGCCCGACGACGAGGCGGCGGCGGTGGCGGCGGCCTTCCGGCCCTACGTCGACGACGCCGTGCTCGACGTGGTGCGGCGGGTGGGCGCCGGGACGGGATCGGTGGACGTCGACCGCTTCTACCTGCTGGTCGGGCCGGGCGCCGACGAGCCGGAGCGCCTGTACCTCAACCACATCGTGGAGGTGAAGCGGCAGCGCCGGGCGGCGCCCCTACGCCACTTCCCCGACATCGACCCGGCCAACCGGCTCGATTCGGCGCACCTGACCGTCGACTGCCAGCGCCTCATGCAGCGGCGGCCGGACATCGTGCTGGACGAGGCCGAATGGCGCGGCCACCACTGGCTCGTGCGCTCGCGCCACCACGCGCGGGTGTCGCTCGATCCCGACGACCTCATCTGCAAGCACCCCGACCGCTTCATCGCCGAATACGCCGCCGCCTGCGGCGATGCGCTGGCGCTGGCCCATGCCCGCGGCGACCGCCGCTCGGTGGACTTCGAGGCGGCCATGGCGGCGGCGCTGTCCGACGAGGCCACCCGGGCCGCCCTGGCCGACACCGCCGCCGCCTATGCCGGACGGGTGACGGCCGACTGGACCCTGTTGCGCGCCCTGCTGTCGCCCGCGTCCGACTGAGGCCCCGACGACGGCGACGGCACCGCGCCGAACAGCCGCAGGGAGCACCCCCATGCCGTCGTCGAACAGGGCGCCGCAGGCGGCGAGCGCGCGATTGCCGTTGCGCGACAACCCGACGTCTTTCGGCGTGCGCCGGTCGGCGGCGCCGACTCTGCACGTCGTGGTATGTGGCCCGATCTCGCTATTCACGTATTGAGGATTTTCAATGGCTTAGAGTCGGATGCCCACAGAACTCCGCCCCTCCCGGTGACGTTGTCAGGCCAATCGGGTCCGCTCGCTCGCGGACCGTCCGTCCCTCCAGACCAAGGAGACGACCATGGCTGACCCCCACCGCGGCAACGGCACCAGTGATGCCGACCGCTTGCGCGATCTCGTCCGGGAAGCCCGCGACACCGGTGTCCAGGCCGCCGAGCGCACCTTCGACGGGGCCCGCGACTCCGCCGCCGACCGTGCCCACCGCACCGGCGAAGCACTGCGCGACGCCGCCGGGCGCCTGGAAGGCGATCCCATCGGCCGCGCCATGACGCTCGCCGCCGACCGCCTCGACGATCTGTCCGACGCCCTGCGCCGCCAGGACATGCGCGGCGTCATGGATCAGGTGACCGGCTTCGCCCAGCGCCAGCCGGTGCTGTTCGTCGGCGGCATGCTGGCCCTCGGCCTCGCCATCGGCCGTTTCGCCGCCGCCGGTACCGGCGCCGACTACGCCGGCCGGGCGCGCGACGAGGTCCGCCATCGCGGCGGCACCGGCAGCAGCGGCGACGACGTGCCCGTGCATCCCACCCACCCGGCCGCCGGGTCCGGGGCCGCCGTCGGCGTCGGGGCACCGTCCGAGGCGACCCGCCCGCGTCCCACCGCCACCTCGGCGAGCCCGGGCGGCGGCGGCATGCCCGGCCGCGGCAGCGCCGCCCCCACCCCCACCGAGCCGGACCGCCAGACACCCTCGACCACCCATGATCCGAGCGGCCGCCCGCACTGATCGCCGCTGACAGGAGACCGAACCATGAGTCACATCAGCATGCACGACCGCAGTCTGGGCGATCTGGTCGGCACCCTCGGGCGCGACGTCGTCCGACTGGTGCGCCAGGAGATCCAGCTCGCCCGCGCCGAAGCCGACGAAAGCCTGAAGAAGGCCATCGCCGCCCTGGTCACCATCGGCGTCGCGCTCGCCATCGCGCTCGCCGGCCTGGTGATCCTGCTGTTGGCCGCCGTCACGGCGCTGTCCAACGTGTGGGAGCCGTGGGTGGCGTCGCTGGTGGTGGGCGGCATCGCCGTCATCGTCGCCGTCATTATGGGCATGAGCGGCCAGAAGAAGCTGCGCACCACCAGCCTGGCCCCGCGCCGCACCCGCGAGAGCCTTCAGCACGACCGCGAGATGGTGAGGGAGCACGTCCGATGAGCACCACCGACCACCGCACACCCGACGAAATAGAGCGCGACATCGACGACACCCGCGCCGAACTCGACGCCACCCTGGATGCCCTGCAGGAGCGCCTGAACCCGCAGGCGGCCATGGATCAGGCCATTTCCTACGCCCGACAGAACGGCGGACTGTTCGGCCGCAACCTGATGGAACAGGTGCGCGACAACCCGCTGCCCGCCCTGCTGGCCGGCATCGGCCTCACCTGGCTGATGACGGCGCGCGACAGCGGCCCGTCGGCGGCGCGCATCGGCCAGGGCTTCGGCACCTTGCGCTCCGGCCTCGCCGGCGGCGACGGGCATGCCGAGGGTGAAAGCCACCACGACTCCAGCCCCGGCATGCGCGACCGCCTGCACGACGCCTCCGCCGGTGCCAAAGACCGCATGCATGGTGCCCGCGACTCGGCCGGGGCCCGCATGGGCGCCGCCCGCGACAGCATCGGTTCGGCGGCGTCCGGCATGACGGCGCGGGCCGGCGAGCTGTACGACCGGGCCGGCACCGGCCTGCGCTCGGCCGGTGGCTACGCCCGCGAGAACCCGCTGATGCTCGGCATGGCGGCGGCCGCCTTCGGCGTCCTCGCCGCGACCATGCTGCCGCGCACCCGCACCGAGGAAGAAGCCTACGAACCGCTGCGCGAACGGGTCCGCGGTGCCGCCCGCGACGCCGGCCATCGCGCTGTCGACCAGGCGGAAGAGCAGGTGCACCGGGCGACCGGCAAGGCCGAGGAAAAAGCCGACCAAGCCGCCGACAAGGCCGCCGGTGCGGCCGGCGGCGGTGGCGACTCGGGCGGCGAGCGTGACGATCGCACGGCCGCCGGCTTCGGTCCCGGCGCCGCGCGCGAGACCTCGACCACCGGGCTGACCGATGCGGAGAGGGCCAGCCGCGCCCAGAGCGTGGCCGGTAACGCCAGCCGTCCCGGCCCGCTGCCGGAGGACGAGGGCCGCCCCGGCCGCGAGGCCGGCGCCGCGGAGTCCGGCTGGGTCCGTCCCGCCGGTGCCGCCGGCGATGCGCGCCCCAACCCGCGCCCGGGCCTCAGCGGCTCGCAGCAGGGGCCGGGCCGCTGACGCGACCCGACGACACGGCGAGCGGACGCGCGGGCGTCGCCGGGAGACCGGCGGCGCCCGTCGTCATTGCGGCGCGGTGATCTTGGGCTTGCGCGGCACCACTTTGCCGTCGGGTCCGATGTCGAAGCCCGGCTTGATCTCGCCCGGCCCCGGCGGTGCGTCGCCGCCCCAGCGCAGCGGCGGCAGTTGCAGCAGGGCGACGGGGCCGAGGTAGAGCATGCGCTCCTGGATGGACAGCGGCAGCTCCAGCGCCAGCGGCCCGCCGTCGGGCGGCTGCTTGGCCATGGCGCCGAGCACCACCTTGGCGATGCTGGCGTCGCGGGCGCGGATGATGCCCTTCTTCTCCAACTGCTCCAGCGCCTCGAAGAAGCCGCGCAGCTGGGTGGTGAAGGCGGCCTGCGGCTGCAGCCAGCTGTCGAGCGCGACGGTGCCGACGGCGCCCAGGCTGAGCGGGTCGGCGACCAGGGTCAGGCGCTCCACCTCCACCACGCCGCCCTCGTCGCTCCACTGGCGCAGGCGGCCGCGCAGGTCGACGCCGTCGGGCAGGGCGTGGGGGATGATCGAGCGCAGCGTCAGCTCGTCGATGCCGTCGCCGATGGGCAGGGCGAGGTCGCGCGGCAGGCGCAGGTCCTTCAGGGTGACGTCGAAGGCGGCCCAGATGCCGGTGTCGCGTTCCTCCTGCCGTTCGTAGACGCTGGCGCGGCCGCCCGGATTGGGCTCGAAGACGGCGTCGAGGCTCGCCAGTTCCACCGGGCCGCCGGGCGCGAGGCCGTCGATGCGCAGCGACCGCACGGCGAGCGCGCCGCCTTCGACGCCGGCACCGTCGACGTCGAGCGTCAGCGCCGCTTCGCCGGCCTGGCTGCGGGTGGTGTAGACTCGGCGGTCGTGGACGAAATTCAGCACGTGCTCGCCCGGCGCCGTCACCGTCAGGTGCGACGGCCGCCACGGCTTGGCGGTGATGCGCACGGCTGGCGCCGCCCAGCCGCCGCCGCCGTCGGCCTCGGGGAAGCGCACCTGCGGCTCGGTCAGGGTGAGCTGCACCTCCGACGGGAAACCGGTGGTCTTCATTTCCGACCACCAGACCTGATAGCCTTCCGTCCGTCGCTCCTCCGCCCAGGTCCGCACGGCGTCCTTGGCGGCATTGGCGGCGAGGACCCAGAGCCCGGCGTAGATGGCGGCCACGACGGCGATCAGCGCCACGGCGGCGGCGGCGGGAAGGATGCGGTTGTTCATGCTGTGGCGGGCCCGTCTTCGGTCGGCTGCGGTGCGGCGCGGGCTTCCGACTCTGGCGGCAAAACGGATGATTCGAAAGGATTATTTTCGCGTGGAGAGCGTGACGTGAGCGGCGGGGGTGTCCCGCCCATGCCCGAAGGCTTCCTGCCCGGCGGCAGCGCCGACGGCGACCTCTGGGTCTTCGCCTACGGCTCGCTGATGTGGCGGCCCGGCTTCCCGCACGCCGAGCAGTGCCCGGCCCTGGTGCGCGGCTGGCACCGCTCGGCCTGCATCCTGTCGGTGCGCTACCGCGGCACGCCGGAGCAGCCGGGGCTGGTGGTCGGCCTCGACCGTGGCGGCGCCTGCCGCGGCCGCGCCTACCGCGTGGCGGCGGCGGATCGGGCGGAGGCCATCGACTACCTCGACCGCCGCGAGCTGGCGACCGGCGTTTACCATCGCCGCAACCTCGCCTGCGACCTGGACGACGGCCGCCGCGTCACCGCCTACGGCTACGTCGCCGATCCGGGGCACGTGCAGTACGCCGGCCGCTACACGACGGCGGAGAAGGTGCGCGTCATCCGCCAGGGCGTCGGCTGGGAGGGGCGGTCGCGCGACTACATCGCCAATACCATCGCCCAGATGGAAGCCATGGGCATCCACGACGGCCAGCTGCACGCCCTCTTGCGCATCGTCGACCACGAGGAACGGGTGCCGGGCGCCCTCGGCGACTGAGCGATGGCGGCGACCTGCGGACAGGCGACGGGCCCGCCCCCGGTGGAGGGCGGGCCCGTGCCCGTCACGAAACTTCGGTGCGGCGGACCGATCAGAAGTCCGGCAGCAGCTCGGCCGGCGCCGAGTCGCGCAGGTGGACGATGCGCATGTACTGCTGGTCGTCCTTCACGAAGCCGGCCTGCCACTGGTCGGAATGCTGGACGAAGGTTTCGGCGCCGCCTTCCGTCTCGCCGGAGACGACGGTGTAGGTCTGCATGGCGCTGCTCCAGGCCGGATCGACCACCACCGTCACTTCGGTGTCGGCGTCCGTGCCGCGGCGGTCCGGGGCGAGCATGTAGTAGTCGCCCTGCTCGGTCTTCAGGTAGCCGGGCTGCCAGGTGTCGCTGCGCACCACGCGGGTCGCGCCGGGGTCGCCGCCGCCCTGCGGGGACTGCGGGCGGATGGTGTAGTAGTCGCCACCCTCGGCCTTCAGCGCGCCGGGCTCCCACTGGTCGGTGCGGTCGACTTCGGTGGCGTAGCCGCCGCCCGTGCCCTGCGGGCCGCCGCGGGTGAGGATCATGGCGGTGGTCTCGCCGCCGGCGCTGCCGGCGGTGTCGGCGTGGCGCATGACGACCACCTGGCTGCCGGCGTCGAGGGCGGTGACGTTGATGGCGGTGGTCCCGAGGGCGCTGTGGTTCAGTTCGTCGGCCACGGCCGGCGCCGCGACGGCGGTCAGGGCGGCCAGGCTGGTGGCGAGGGCGAGACTGCGATGAAGCGTCATGGCGAAGATCTCCTTTCGCTGCGAGCGGTCCGTCGACGCCGCGGCGGCGGACGGACGGCCATTTGCCGGATCAACGAGTCCGGCCGGCCGGTGGTTCGCGGTTCGGGTGGCGTGACCGTGCAGCGCACAACTTCCGCGGACAACGAAACGGCCCGCCCCCTGGCGGGAGCGGGCCGTGATCGGGTCCGGCCGTGGCGGGCAGGACGGGACGGGGACGGGCGTCAGCCCTCGCCGCCGCCGACGATCATCATGTAGTCGCCCTGGTCGGTCTTCATGTACCCGGGCTTCCATGCGTCGCTGCGCAGGATGCGCACCGACTCGTCCTTGGCTTCCTCGGCGGGGGCCAGCAGGATGTAGTCGCCGTCGTCGCTCTTCACGTAGCCCGGCTTCCACTGGTCGCTGCGCACCACGGTCATGGGCATGCCGTCGGCTTCGTCCTGGGTCTCGGGCACGATCATGGTGTAGTCGCCGCCGTCGGTCTTGGTGTAGCCCGGCTTCCAGGTGTCGCTGCGCAGCACCTGCGTCTCGTAGCCTTCCCCCTTGCCGGTCGACGCGCTCTGGTCCTGCGCGAGGGCCGGGGTGGCGCCGAGGGCGAGGGCGAGGCCGGCGGCGGCGAGGGTGTGACTGGTCTTCAGCATGGTATCCTCCAATCGTGGGGTGGTGCGCGCACCGGGCGTTTCCGCGGCGCGCTGCGTCCCGCTGTGGCCGTTGGCTCTTTCGCCGACCAACGGGTGCCCCCCGGCGGGGGTTTCCCGATCGTCCCGCAACGGGAGAGGCAGCCGATCCCGCCGACACGAAAAAAGGGCGGCTCCTGCGGGGGACAGGAGCCGCCTTGCGCGACACGGCGATGGACGGGAGGGAGGGATCGGGGCGCCCGTCGCCGCGCCGGATGGTGTCGCCTCAGTTGAAGCGGACGTAGCTGTTGCCGTCCTTCAGGGTGCCCGGCTGCCAGCTGTTGAAGACTTCGGCCGTCTGCGGGGCGGCGGCGTCGGACTGAGCCGGCACGACGGTCAGGCGGGTGTAGTCGCCGTCGTCGTCCTTGGTGAAGCCCGGCTGCCACGCATCGGAGGTCTCGACGCGGACGGTGGTGCCGGCGGTCTGCTCGGCGTCGTCGACGATCTCCTGGCGGACGTACTGGCCTTCGTCGAAGGTGTAGCCGGGCTTCCAGCTGTCGCTGGTCAGGGTCTCGACCTGCGCGGCGGCGGCCGGGGTGACGGTGGCGACGGCACCGCCGAGGGCGACGGCGGCGGCGGCGAACAGGGCGGTGCGGGTCAGGGTCTTGACGGACATGAGAATTTCTCCGGTTCGGATCTATCGAGGGTGGAAGCGAGGCCGTCGCTCGCGGGGTTGTGAAACTAAACGGTTCAGTTCGCTTCCGATGACCCCTATGTACGCCCCTCCCATCGCCATTGCAAGACTAAACTGAACCGTTTAGTATCGAGATCGGGCCGAAATGCGCCACCCGCCCGTCCGGGGGTGGTGAAGCCGGCCCGAAAAAGCGAGGATTTCCGCAGCCCCGTGGCGCGAGCGCGTTATGCTGGGGAGCCTTTCACGATCGTGTGACCGCCGCGACGAGGACGCCATGACCCCCGACCAGGCCCCGTGCCCGCCCTGTGACAGCCCCCCGAAGCCGGAAGGCCGCTCCGCCCGCAAGCGGCGGCAGATCCTGGAAGCGGCGCGCGCGCTGTTCGTCGAGCACGGCTTCGCCGCCACCAGCGTCGACATGGTGGTGGAGCGGGCGGGCGTCTCCAAGCCCACGCTCTACGGCCACTTCGGCGGCAAGGCGGACCTGTTCGCCGCTGTCGTGCAGGCGCAGGCGGAGGAATTCGCCTCGCATGGCTGCGCGCTGGCCCAGCGACCGCCGGCGGAAGGCCTGCGGGCGCTGGCGGTCATGTACCTCGACATGGTGACGGGGGCGGAGGCGCTGCAGCTCTATCGGGCGGTGGTGGCGGAAGGGCACAACTTCCCGCAGATCGCCGAGGTCTTCTACGAGGCGGGTCCGCAGCGCGTCCACGGCATGGTGGAACACTACCTGCGCGACCAGCACGCCAAGGGCACCATGGCGGTGCCCTGTCCGAAGCTGGCCGCCGGCCTGTTCCTCGGCATGCTGCGCGTCGCCTTCGACCGCGCCGTGTTCGGCCTGCCGCTCGACGGCGTGTGCCGCGAGGCGGCGGCCGACGAGGCGGTGCGGCTGATCCTGGAAGGCTACGGCGCCCACCCGGGCGAGCCGCGGCCTCAGCCGCAGCGCGAGTAGCCGCAGGACGTGCAGGTGTCGCAGCCTTCCTGGCGCACCACCGCCGCCTGACCGCACTTCGGGCAGGTGTGCAGGCCCGTTCCGCCGAGGCCGCCCGTGGCCTCCGACAGCCGTCCGCCGTTGCCGAGTCGCGGCCGGTCTTCCGCCGTCAGGAAGCCGATGCGGATCATGTGCGTCTCGATCACCTCGCCGATGGCCGCCAGCATGGACGGCACGTAGCGCCCGCCGACCCAGGCGCCGCCGCGCGGATCGAACACCGCTTTCAGTTCCTCCACCACAAAGCTCACGTCGCCGCCGCGCCGGAACACGGCCGAGATCATGCGCGTCAGCGCGACCGTCCAGGCGTAGTGCTCCATGTTCTTGGAGTTGATGAACACCTCGAAGGGCCGGCGGCGGCCGTGTTCCACCACGTCGTTGATGGTGATGTAGGTGGCGTGGTCGCTTTCCGGCCAGCGCAGCTTGTAGGTGTAGCCGGGCAGGGCCACGGGGCGCGCCGGCGGGGCGGTCAGGTTGTCGGCGGCCACCGCCTCGGGCGGCAGCGACCCGGCGGGCGGGCCGGCGGCGGCGTTGCCTTCCTCGCGCGTCAGTTCCAGCACGGCGCCGGTCACCGCGTTTGGGCGGTAGGTGGTGCAGCCCTTGCAGCCGAGGTCGTAGGCCTGGCGGTAGACGTCCTTGAAGGCTTCGAAGGGGATGTCCTCGGGCACGTTGATGGTCTTGCTGATGCCGCTGTCGACGTATTTCTGCACCGCGGCCTGCATGACCAGATGGTCGCGCGGCTCCAGCTCCATAGCGGTGACGAAGGCCGGCGGCGGCGGCGCCTCGTCGCCCTTCAGGGCGCGGAACAGGCGCCAGGCGTAGTCGGCCACGGTTTCTTCCCGCCGCGATCCGTCGGGCATGAGGACGCGGCGGGTGTAGGTGAAGCTGAACACCGGCTCGAGCCCCGACGACACGTTGTCGGCGAACAGCGAGATGGTGCCCGTCGGCGCGATGGAGGTGACGAGGCCGTTGCGCATGCCCGTGGCGGCGATGGCCTCGCGGACGTCGGCGTCGAGCGCCTGCACCGCCGGGGCGGCGAGGAACCGCTCGCGGTCGTAGAGCGGGAAGGAGCCTTTCTCCGCCGCCAGCTCCGCCGAGGCGAGGTAGGCCGCCCGCCGCAGCCGCGCCAGCCACGTCTCCGCCAGCCGCACCGCCTGGGCGCTGCCGTAGCGGGCGCCGCACAGGATCAGCGCATCGGCGAGCCCGGTGACCCCGAGCCCGATCCGCCGCTTGGCCAGCGCCTCCGCCTTTTGCTGCGGCAGCGGGTAGTTGGACACGTCGATGACGGCGTCGAGCATGCGCACCGCCGTCCGCACCCGCGCCTCCAGCAGGTCGAGATCCACCGCCGCCGCCGCCTCGAACGGCCGCGTCACCAGCCGGGCGAGATTGATGGAGCCGAGCAGGCAGGTGCCATAGGCGGGCAACGGCTGTTCGCCGCAGTTGTGGGCAACGAAGCCGTTGGCGTCGAAGGCGTTGGGCCCTGGCACGCGGACGTCGAACACGTCTGCCTCGCCCGCCGGCAGCACGGCGGCGACGGTCGCGAAGAAGCGCGGCCGGTTGGGCGCCCGGCGGTAGGCGGCGACGACGGCGGCGAGGCGGGCGGTCTTGTCGTCGTGGGCGAAGCCGATGCGGTCGGCGAAGCGCACAAGGCTGGCGCCGCTGATCACCAGCTCGTGGTCGGCGCGGCACTCGTAGGTCCGCCGCCCGCCCTTGCCGTCGGGCAACACCCGCGCGCCCGCGGCGCGGCGGTCGCGATAGAGGGTGGTCGTGATGCCGAAGCGCAGCAGCAGGCGCTGCACCGTCGCCAGCAGGTCGGCGTCGCTCTGGGCGAGGCGGACGCTGGCGCCCTTGGTCTGGCTGCCCTGCACGCTGCCGTCGGCGTCGAACAGGCCGCGCAGCAGGCCGCGCTGGAAGGCCGCCGACGTCCGCTCCATGGCCGGGGTGATCGCCTTGCGGCCCGGGGCCATGCCGTAGTCGAGCGCCAGCGCCTTCACGGCGCCGAGGACGAGGCGGCGCTCTGGGCGGCCGGCGACGCTCTGCCAGCCGGCGAAATCGCTGCGGTGCCGCAGGGTCCGGGCGGCATCCAGGGTCGCCGTCATCACGCCGGCGGTGCCGTCGACCACGTCCGCATCGCCATCCGGGGCGGCCGGCCAGACGCTGAGGACGGCCTTGTCCTCCTTCAGCGTCCCGTCGCCGACGAGCAGGCCGAGCAGGTAGCCCTCCGCTTCCGTTCCGGCGCCCGGCCAGTCGGCGGCGGCGGTGCGGTGGTCGTGCAGGCGCATGCGGTCACCGGGGGCCAGCGTCCCCGCCTCTCTCCAGCAGCCGTCGGTCGCGAGCAGGCGGTGGTCGGATGTGAGGGTGAGGGCGGGGCCTTCCTTGGTCAGCAGCCGCACGACCGGCTTGCGCCCGGTGGCGAAGAAGCCCTCGCCGCCGGAGGCGTAGGGGTGGCCGTCGACCACGGCGGTGAAGGGGCGCCCGATCAGGTCGGCCACCTGCCGCGGCCCCTCGGTCGTGGTGACCCAGGTGTCGGCGGTGACGCAGGGGTTGGTGGCGACGATCTCTTCCGCATAGGCCAGATTGTTCAGGGCATTGATGCGGTCGATGAACACGACGCCCGGCTCGGCCACGTCGTATGTGGCCTGCATGATGCGGTTCCACAGGTCGCGGGCGCGCAGGGTGCGCCAGACCGTGCCGCCGAACACCAGGTCCCAGTCGGCGTCTTCCTGCACCGCCGTCATGAAGGCGTCGGTGACCAGGACCGAGAGGTTGAACATGCGCAGGCGCGCCGGGTCGCGCTTGGCGTCGACGAAGGCCTCGATGTCGGGGTGGTCGCAGCGCAGGGTGGCCATCATGGCGCCGCGGCGGGAGCCGGCGGACATGATGGTGCGGCACATGGCGTCCCACACGTCCATGAAACTGACGGGGCCGGAGGCGTCGGACTGCACGCCGCGCACCGGCGCCCCCTTGGGCCGCAGCGTCGAGAAGTCGTAGCCGATGCCGCCGCCCTGCTGCATGGTCAGGGCGGCCTGCTTCAGGTGCTCGAAGATCGACCCCATGTCGTCGTCGATGCGACCCATGACGAAGCAGTTGAACAGGGTGACCGTCCGCCCGGTGCCGGCACCCGCCAGGATGCGGCCGGCGGGCAGCACCACGTAATCGCGCAGGGCTTCGAGATAGCGCGCCTCCCACGCCGCCGGGTCGGCCTCGGCGGCGGCCAGCGCCCGCGCGACGCGGCGCCAGGTGTCTTCGACCGTCTTGTCCACAGGGGAGCCGTCCGCCCCTTTCAGGCGGTACTTCATGTCCCAGATCTGCCGGGCGATGCCGGACGGGTCGAGCATCCGAGGCTCCGTGGGCGGCGGCGGCGGGTTTCCGGCGGCTGCCCGGAAACGGAGGGACCATAAGGGGTTCTGCGACTCCCGATGGACAACGATGCGCGGCGGCAGGTGTTGCGTCAAGCACGCGAAATGCCGTCGTCCACAGGCCGCACGGGGCGGCGACTCGTGGAGAATCACGGAGTCGCCGCGTTATCCACCGGCATCCACAGGCTGTGGATCAAATCTTCTCCACCGAGTTTTCCACAGCCTTGTCCGCCGTCGGCGGGGTCGCGGCGGGCGGCAGGGGCACGCCGGCCTCGGCGTTGAGGCGGGCGCAGGCCTCTTCGATGCGGGTATGCAGGGTGTCCATGAAGACCTGCTTGGGCAGGCCGTTCGGCAGCGGCGGCAGGAACTCGACGACGATGGTGCCCGGCCGCTTGATGAAGGACTGGCGGGCCCAGAACAGGCCCGAGTTCAGCGCCACCGGAACCACCGGGTGGGTGATGCGGGCGTAGAGGGCGGCGATGCCCGGCTTGTAGGGGCGCGAATCGCCCGGCGGGGTACGGGTGCCCTCGGGGAAGATCACCAGCTGGCGGCCTTCCGCCGCCGCCGCGCCGGCCGCCTCGATCATGTGGCGCATGGCCTTGGCGCCGGCGGAGCGGTCGACGCCGATCATGCCGGCGCGCGCCATGTACCAGCCGATGAAGGGGATGCGCAGCAGTTCCTGCTTCAGGATGTAGACGGGGTCGGGCAGCACGCCGTGGAACAGGAAGGTATCCCACGCCGACTGGTGCTTGGCGGCGATGATGCAGCCGCCGTCGGCGGGAATGTTCTCGAGCCCCCGCAGCTCGTAGCGCAGGCCGACGATCACCTTGGCGAGCCACAGGATGACGCGCGTCCAGATGCGGGCGACGCCCTTGCCGACGTCGCGCGGGAAGGCGAGCGCCGGAACCGCGCCGACCGCGAGGATCACGGTCCACGACAGCCACGCCACGTTGAACAGGAGGGAGCGGAGAACGATCACGACAGGCTGCGTCCTTCTGCGATGGGGCCGCGGGCCGCGTTGCCGAAATCGTCCGACAGCACGTGGCGCAGCGAGCCGAGCAGGTACTTGGTGTATTCGGTGGCGAGCAGCAGCGTCGTCCCCGGCCAGCGCCACCAGTCGTTCTGCCGCACCGTTTCCGGGAACACCGGGTGCGGCACGATGGTCACGTCGGGCATGGCGTGGCGGAATTCCATGAGGCTGCGGCGCATGTGATAGCCGGCGGTGACGAGGCGCAGCGAGCGGTAGCCGCGGTCGTGCATGAAGACGGCCGTCTCGATGGCGTTGCCGATGGTGTCGGCGGCGACGGTGCCGAGCACGATGCGCTCGGCCAGCGGCGGCGGCAGCTCGTCGGGGATGTCGGGGGTGCCCTTCAGCATGGCCGGCAGGTCGAGGCCGTGGTGGACGCCCGAGATGAACAGCACCCGGCCGCGGTCGCGCAGCAGCAGGTCGAAGCCGGTGCGCACCCGCTCCGACCCGCCGGTCAGCACGACGATGGCGTCGGTGACGCTGTCGGGGTCGGCGACCCGGTCGGGGATATCGGCGGCGTACCACACCAGCCCGCCGAGCCACGCCGTCGCCACCAGCACCAGCAGGCCGAGGCCACTCCACAGGGCGCGCAGGGCGCGGCGCCACAGGGGGCGGGCGGCGTCGGCGGAACGGGGGCTGTCGGCGGGCGGCGGTGCGGCCATGGCGGGCGGCCTTCCGTCACAGCATGCGGCGCAGGGTGCGGCGCACCGTCACCCGGGCCGTCACCAGCGCCAGCAGGGCGGCGGAGGCCGGCACCAGGGCCAGCGCCATCCAGCCCCAGAACCCGAGCGAGAACGGCGGCAGCAGGCCCTGTTCCAGGTCCTGCGCCAACCACGCCACCAGCATGAGCGTCGGCATGGCGAGCACGAGCCCGACCAGCCCGCCCTCCAGCGTCCAGCCGACCATGCGGGCGGCGAACTGCTGGGCGATGTAGCGGTCGTGGGCGCCGATGAGGTGCAGCACCTCGATCTGGTCGCGGTGGACCTCCAGCCCGAGGCGGGTGGCGTGGATGACGGTGGCGGCCAGCGCCGCCGCCACCAGCCCGACCACCACGATGCCGAGCAGGCTGAAGCCTTCCGCCAGGTCGATGATGCCCGACAGCCACACCTGATGGTCGTCGAGGGCGGCGCCCGGCACCTCCTCGCGCAGCTGGCGGGCGAGGCCGGCGAGGTCGGGCCGCGCGCCTTCCGCCACCTGCACGTCGATGAGGCGCGGCAGCGGCAGGTCGCGCACCAGATCGGAACTGCCGAGCCACGGCTCCAGCAGGCCGACCAGCTGCGCCTCTTCCAGCGGCCGGGCGACGACGATGAAGGACTGCGCCCGCAGCACCGCCAGCACCTGCTCCACCCGGCGGTCGGTCTCGGCGCGGGCGGCGACGGGGTCGGGGCCGCTGGCGGGCACGATCTGCACCGTCACCGTGCCGGCGACGTCCTGGCGCCAGTCGTCGAGCACGCCGCCGACGGCGAGCGCCGCGGCCAGCGCCAGCACCGCCAGGAAGACCATGACGGCGACCAGCAGCGGCAGGTAGCGGCCGGTGGAATCGGCGCTGATGGGCAGGTCGGAGCGCGGCTGGAAGAACGGGATCATCGCGCCGCCCCTCCGCCGTCGGTCAGGGCCTGCGGGAAGGTTTCCGCCGTCGGGCCGGCGGCCTCGGCTTCCGCCAGCGGCGGCAGCACGGCGAGGCGGCCGGCTTCCAGGTGCAGGCGGGGGAAGGCGAAGCGGCGCACCAGCGCCTCGTTGTGGGTGGCGATCACCACCGAGGTGCCGAGGCGGTTCAGCTCGGCGAAGAGGTGCAGCAGGCGGAAGGCGATGCGGTCGTCGACGTTGCCCGTCGGCTCGTCGGCCACCAGCACGTCGGGCCGGTTGATGACGGCGCGCGCGATGGCGACACGCTGCTTCTGGCCGCCCGACAGGGTGGGGGGCTTGGCGTTCAGGTGATCGGCCAGGCCGACCCAGGCCAGCAGTTCGGGCACGTGCTTCTGGATGTCGGCTTCCGACACGCCGGCGACCCGCAGCGGCAGGGCGACGTTGTCGAGCGCGCTCAGGTGGTCGAGCAGGCGGAAGTCCTGGAACACGACGCCGAGCCGGCGGCGGATGGGCGGCAGCTCGTCGCGCTCCATGGCGGTGACGTCGCGGCCGAAGATGGAAATCAGCCCGCGCGACGGCCGCCGCGCCAGATACAGCAGCGACAGCAGTGACGTCTTGCCGGCGCCCGACGGCCCGGTCAGAAAATGGAACGAGCCGCGTGTCAGGCTGAAGCTGACGTCCTGGAGCACCTCCGGTCCGTTGCCGTAGCGCAGTCCCACGCTCTCGAAACGGACGACGGCGTCCGCGGTATCCGGGGAAGTCCGCACGCTTTCCTCACCTTTGCCGGCCCCGAGGTTTACATGGGCGGCCCCGATCCGTCCAGGGGACGGGTCGTGCTTGTGTTGATATCTCGCAAGTCCTATAAGTATCAGAGCTTTTTGCAAGACAAGCGGAACGGATGATCGTCAGCTGTCCCAATTGCGACTCCCGCTTCACCCTGCCTGACGGGGCGCTGGGCGTTGCGGGCCGCAAGATGCGGTGCGCCCGCTGCGAGCACGTGTGGCACCAGATGCCGCCCGAAGCGGACGCCTTCGACTCCGCCGCGTTCGACGCGGCGCCGGCCGCGCCGGTGCGCGCCACCGCCGCTGTGGCGGCCCCTGCCGGGGGCGGCGCCGACGACGGCCCGCTGCCCATGGAGATGGACGCCGACGCCGGCACCTTCCGCCGTCAGGCCGCGCCCGACGCCGGCGACATCCCGCTCGAATCCGGGTTCGACGATGCGCCGTCGCGCCGCGACATGGGCGACGACGAGACCACCGACCTCGACGCCCTGGCCGATCTGCTGAAGCAGACCGTGCCCGACGACGACGACGACGACCAGGGCGCCGACGACAGCCGACGCCGCGACATCGACAGCCTGCTCGACGCCGATTCGCCCGACCCCATCCCCTCCATGTTCGAACTGCCGGACGACGAGGGCGGCAAAAGCCGCTCGCGCTGGCCGGCCATGGTCGTCGGCCTCGCCCTGGTGGTCGGCGCCGTCGCCGCCGGCGGCTGGTTCGGCCGCCACGAGATCATGGCCTGGGTGCCGCAGGCGGCGGGTGTCTACACCGCCCTCGGGCTGCCGGTCCAGACGATCGGCGTCGGCCTGCGGTTCCAGAACGTGGCCGGCGAGCGGGTGGTGGAAGACGGCGTCGACACGCTCATCGTGCGCGGCTTCGTCGCCAACATTTCGGGCGGCGAGCAGACCCTGCCGCACCTGAAGCTCACCCTCTACGATGCCGAGGACAAGCCGATCCAGTCCATGGTGTCGCGTCCGCCCCAGCCGACGCTGGAGCCCGACGCCACCGCCGGCTTCCGCCTGACGCTGGAAAACCCGGCAGCGGCGGCGCGGCGGTTCGAGGTCGACTGGACGCCGCCGCCGGAAGGCATGGCCACCACCGCCGGCGAGGGCTGAGGCGGGCCTTCGCGGTCCGTAGGCCGTCGCACTCCCTCCGTCAGAACTGCCGCAGCAGCCGGTGCAGGTAATCCAGCTCCGGCGCCGGGCGATCACGGTCGCCGGCGCGGCGGCGCAGTTCTTCCAGCAGCTCGCGGGCGCGCTTCTCTTCCGGTTCCGTCGGCACCTTGGTGGTGCCCGGATCGACCCCGCCGCGGCGGCCCAGCGGGTCGCGGCCGGGGGCTGCGCCCATGGTCGGCATGGGCATCGGCATCATGCCGGGCATGCCCATGGCCTGCATCATCTGCTGCATGGCCTGCCCCATGCCCTGGCGCATGGCTTCCAGCGCCTGGCCCTGGGCGTCGGCGGCGGAGCCGAAGCGGTCGCCCTGCAAGGCTTCCGCGGCGCCGCGCATGGCCATTTCCGCCTGGCCCAGGTTGTCGGGCACCTGGCCGGCCATCTCGCCCAGCCGGCGCATGAGGTCGCCGAGCCGCATGCGCAGATCTTCCTGCGCCTGCGCCATGGACTGGCCGCTGCCGCCCTGGCCCTGGCTGCCGGACTGCCCCTGCTGCCCCTGTTGCCCTTGCTGCCCTGGATTCGGCTGGCCGCCCTGGCGCTGCTGCTGCTGGCTCTCGGCGAAGCTCTGCTCCAGCATCTGCTCCTGCTCGCGGGCCAGCTTCTGCAGTTCGCGCATCATCTCCTGCGCCTGCTGCATCTGCTGCATCTGGTCGGGGCTCATGGGCTGCATGTTGCGCATGGCCTCCATCATGCGCGACAGCTCGTCGAGCATGGCCTTAGCCGCCTCGCGCGAGCCCAGCTCGTTCATCTCGCGCATGCGCTCCAGCATTTCGCGCATCTGCGAGGGGTCGATCATCTGCATGTCCTGCGGCAGCTGCCCCATCATGGGCATCTGCGGCATCTGCTGCATCATCTGCGCCAGCATCTCGCTGAAGCGGTCCAGCGCCTGTTGCAGTTCGTTCAGCAGCCGCTCCACCTCGGCGTCGGAGGCGTCGTTCTCCAGCGCCTCGCGCAGGGCCTCCTCGGCGGCTTCGAGGTCGCGGCTCGCCATGGTCAGGCCGCCGTCCTCCAGGCGCACCGCCAGCTCCCACAGGAGGCCGAGAACCGGGTCCACCGCCGCGCCCTTCTCGTGGTAGAGGCGGTTGGCGGCGATGCGCAGGCCCAGGTAGACCACCGGGTCGCCGTCGTAGGCGTCGACTTCCTGATGCAGGCGGTCGAGCACCGCCGAGGCGCCGGGGGCGGTGCTGGGGTCGCGCGCCACTTCCTTGCGCACGGCCGCGATGGCGGCGGCCACGGGGTGCTGGAAGCGCCGTTCCGGCAGCACCGTGTCGATGAGGTCCGACAGGGCCGTCTGGCCGGCGCCGTCGGTCGCCTTCAGGCGGACCGTGACCGGCAGGCCCGCCCACGGGTGCGGCGTCAGGTCGACGGCCGCCGCGCCTTCGCGCTCCACCAGCTCGTTGTCGGCGGGGGACGGCGCCGGCGGATCGAGGGCGACCTCCAGGGTCGGCGTGTCGGGCCGGTCGGGGCGCGCCACCTGCAGCACGAACTGCTGGATGCCGTAGTCGTCGCCGGCGGCGTAGGGCAGGCGCAGGCGCCAGCGGCTGGCCTCGTCGGGGGCGCCGGTGAAGCGCACGGTGGGCGGCATGTCGGCGGTGACCGCCACCGGCCAGTCGGCGACGGTGCGGCCGTCGTCCTCGATGACGAGGCGGCTGCCGGTGTCGAGGGTGGTTTCCAGGCGGTGGCTGCCGTCGCCGATCTGCTCCAGTGGCACCGGCGCACCGCCGGCGGTCAGCACGGGCGCCGCGGCGCCGTGCACCAGGGCGACCAGCGCCGAGCCTTCCGGCACCCGCACCGGACCTAAGGCCTGCGGTGCGGCCACGCCGCCGGCGGCGGTGGCGCTCTCGCGGCCGGCGGTGAGGGTGACGGGCGGTCGGCCGGTATAGGCGGGCGGCGTGATCCACACGTCGGCGGTGAGCGGCAGGGTCGCCCCCTGCGGCAGGGTCGGGGTCACCGCCCGCGCCAGCCGCTGGCCGAGATCGCCCCAGCCGACCGCCAGCCCCACCACCACCGTCAGCACGCCGACGGCGCGCACGCCGAGTGGATCGCGCGTCGCCATGTGCGGCGCCGGGGCCGGCACCGACAGGCGTCGCGCCGCCGCCAGCATGCGCTCGCGGTGGGCCTGCCACAGGCCGGCCGCGAAGGCGTCGTCGGCCGGGCGGGCGGGCTGGTCCATGAGGGCGGTGAGCGGCCGGTGATAGGGCAGGCGGGTGTCGCCCGGCGCGCCGCGCGTCTCCAGCAGGGTGCGCGCCTCGTCGGGGGTCGGCCAGGGGAAGCGGAAGAGGGCAACGGCGAGGGCACCGGCGGCGCCGAGTCCGAGGGCCGCCAGCAGGCCGAGGTGCAGCCAGCCCGGCAGGCGCGGCAGGACGTCGAGGAAGGCCAGCCCGAGGAACAGCAGCACCAGCGTCGCCGCCGGCCACAGCCGCTCCCACAGCCGCTCGGTCAGGAGCGACCAGCGGGCGAGGAGAAGGCGACCCGCCAGGGGCGGCCGCGGCGAGGGGGCTGCGGGCTTCGTCACGCCTTCTAATGTAGCGATGGCCGGCCCGAATCAACAGCGGCCCGAGTCGATTTTCGCCTCGGGCCGCCGCTTATGCGTGATGATGCGCCGACCGGGCGGCTCAGCCGCGGCTCGGCACCATCAGGGTCGCTTCGCCGTCGATCACCGGCTTGCCGTTGACCGTGCAGACGGTGCGGAAGGTGCAGAACTTCTTCTCGTCGACCTTGCCGGTGCATTCCACGGTGGCGGTCACGGTGTCGCCGATGCGCACCGGCGCCTTGAACTTCAGGCTCTGGCCGACGTAGATGCAGCCCGGCCCCGGCAGCTTGGTGCCGAACACGGTGGAAATCAGCGCCGCCGACAGCATGCCGTGGGCGATGCGACCCTTGAACATGGTGGTCTCGGCGTATTCCTGGTTCAGGTGGACCGGGTTCGTGTCGCCCGACACGCCCGAGAACAGCAGGATGTCGGCTTCCGTGATGGTCTTGCCGTAGGAGGCCTTCTGGCCGACCTCGATGTCTTCGTAGTAGTTGAGGATCACGTCGTCGGACATGGGTACAGCCTCCTCCGGGGTGGGGTTTTGCTGCGCCGCATCGTACCTGCGCCCCCGCCCACCGGCAAGCGCCGCCCTCCGTTCGGGTGGCGGGCGACGGTGGATTTCATGGAGCCGTCGCGGAAGCGGCCGGCGGCTCGGAGGGCCTTGCGTGGGAGCGGTGGGGTGCTAATATCGGAGTGGCAGGGGCGCGGTAACGCCCCTGCCGGTACCATCTGTTGCTTATCCGAATGTGATCCGGACGCGTAGTAGCAGGCGCGTCCGGGTCTTTTCGAATTCGATGGTAATGGATGGTCTGGGAATCCAGCGCATCGCATTTTCTCCGAACAGTCGGCGGGGCCTCCGCCTCGGCCGGAGGGGCCCGTCTCCTCCGGTCGGACCGCCTGCCCGGTCCTGCTGCGTTCGCCCACTGCCCGGCCATGCCACACGGATTCGCGTCCGGAGGCAATGGCTTTCTTTCTAGCTATGCGGGAATAGTCGGATCGCGCGGCACGGCCGTTGCCAGGCCCGTCAGCCCCTCGAACAGCGCTGCGTGCGACAGCAGCGCCGTCTCGCCTCGCGGGCGGCCGATCAGCTGCAGGCCGACGGGCAGGCCGGAACCCGTCAGGGCGGCCGGGACGCTCAGCGCCGGGCAGCCGGTCAGCGTGACGGCGAAGGTCAGCGCCAGCCAATCGACGTAGGTCGCCAGCCGCTCGCCGGCGATCTCCTCCACCCAGCGCTGCTCCACCGGGAAGGGCGCCACCGGTGCCACCGGACAAGCCAGCAGGTCGTAGGTCTCGAACAGCCGCGCCATTTTGGCCACGATGCCGGCGCGCTGGCGTTCGGCGCGGGCGATGTCGGCGGCGGTGAGGGCGAGGCCTTTCTCGATGTTCCACACCACCTCGGGCTTCAACGACTCGCGGCGGTGCTCCAGCAGCGGCCCCATGGTGGTGGCGAAGCTGGCGGCGCGCAGGGTCTGGAAGGCCTCGCGGGCGGGCGACAGGTCGAGCGACACCTCCTCCACCTCGCAGCCGGCGTCGGCGAAGCGGCGGACGGCGGCGGCCGACAGGGCGGCGATCTCGGGGTCCACCGGCCCGACGCCCAGGTCCGGCGACCACGCCACCCGGCGCGGCGCCGACGGGCGCTCGGCGGCGGCGAGGAAGGGCGCGGGCGGAGCCTCCAGCGCCACCGGGTCGCGGCGGTCGGGCCCCGTCATGGCGTCGAGCATCAGCGCCACGTCGGCGACGGTGCGGCCCATGGGGCCGTCGGTCCACAGCGGGCCGAAGGGCTCGCGCGTCGGGCCGTGGGCGACGCGGCCGGGGCTCGGGCGCAGGCCGACGACGCCGCAGAACGAGGCCGGCAGGCGCAGCGACCCGCCGAGGTCGGAGCCCGTCGCCAGCCACGCCATGCCCGTCGCCAGCGCCACTGCCGAGCCGCCGGAGGAGCCGCCGCAGGTCATGCGCGTATCCCACGGGTTCAGGGTGCGGCCGAACACGTCGTTGAAGGTATTGCCGCCCGCACCCCATTCGGGCGTGTTGCTCTTGGCGAGCACGACGCCGCCGCGCGCTTCCAGCCGCTCCACCAGGATGTCGCTGGCCTTGGGCACGGCCTCGGCGAACAGGGGCGAGCCGTAGGTGGTGCGCACGCCGGCGACGTCCGTCAGGTCCTTCACCACCAGTGGCAGCCCGGCGAGCCAGCCGGCGGCGCCGGTTTCGCCCGTCCCGGCCATGACGCGGCGGGCGTGGTCGCGGGCGCGGTCGGGGCACAGCGTCGGCAGGGCGTTGACCACCGGGTCGACGGCGGCGATGCGGGCCAGCGCCGCGTCGATCAGCTCCAGCGGCGAGACGCGGCCGGCCCGCAGGGCGCGCACGGCCGCGACGGCGGTGAGGCGGACGAGATCGGTCATGGCGTCAGCGCTTTCCCAGGATCAGGCGGTGCAGCGCCCAGGTGATGGACACGACGATGACGGCGGACCAGAGGGTGTCGGACAGGAAGTGGCCGCCCTGGATGATGCGCACCAGCGCCACGCCCGAGCCCGCCAGCAGGGCGGCGGCGATGGCCTCGCCCCGCCAGCGGCGCGGCGCCAGGAAGGCGAAGGCGACCAGCCAGAAGCCCAGCGCCCCGTGGCCCGACGTGAAGGAGCAGTTGCTGACGCACTGGTCCGTCACCTCCCACGGCGCGGTGTAGACGGCGTCGCCGCCGAATTCCTTGATCTGGCTCGGCCGGGCGCGGCCCCAGTTCTCCTTGAGGAGGGTGTTGACCACGAGCCCCGGCCCGATGGCGAGCGAGGAGGCCAGGAAAAGCGTCACCCGCCCGTCGATGCCGAGGAAGCGCTGGCCGAGCAGGCGGCCGGCGACCCACAGGATCACCACGAACAGCAGCGCCCCGAACAGCAGCACCGGCAGGCCCTTGCGGACGAACTCGGCGAACCAGCCGCGGGCGTGCACGAAGCCGGCGCCCGGCTCGTAGAACAGGCCGCTCGCCCAGATGTCGACCTTGGGGAACAGCAGGAAGAAGGCCACCAGGGCCAGCGCCCAGGCGGCCGGCCGGGCGCGGATGGAGGCGCCGGCGGCCTCGATGAAACGACCGATCAAGACCCGTATCCCTGAAATCCGTCCAGGCGCCAGACGTTGAGCGTCAGCGCCGCGTCTTCCGACAGGCTCACCCGCAGCACCGCCACTCGCTCCGCCGTCTCGAAGCGGCCCACCACGGCCGCCGGATCCTCGGCGCGGGTGACGTAGAGGAAGGGCCCGGCGCCCACATCGGCGTCGCCCAGCGCCATTTCCAGCTCGTAGTGGTTCTCGATGGCGCCGCCGGGGTTCCACATGCGGGCGGCGAAGGGGTGCGGCTGCACGTAATAGACCAGCGTCGCCATGGTCTTGCGGTCGTCGAACAGCAGCCGGGCGTCGGGCGCCTGGGCGCGCAGGCCGGCGATGCTGTCGCCCATGACGTCCCAGCCGCGCACCCGCTTCAGCGGGTCGAGCTTGCTGCCCGGCGCGATGCCGGCGAGCGGCGCGAGCAGGGTGAAGTTGTGCAGCACGAAGATCACCACGAGGTGCAGCGCGACGGCGGCCTTGAACAGCCGCGTGCGGTCGCGCTCCAGCAGCCAGGCGGTCACCAGCACCGAGGCGGCGACGTAGGCGGTGGCGGCCCAGTTGGCGTTGGCGCGGCTGAGCAGGCTTTCCACCGTCATCACCGCCAGCACCGGCAGGGCGAAGGCGATGAGCAGGCGGTAGCGCTCGTCGCCGACCGTCGGCCGCCAGCGGGCAATCACGATCCACAGCAGCACGGCGAAGAAGACGGGGCCGAACACGCCGAACTGGCTGCCGACGAACTCCGCCAGCTGGTCGGGGTTGAACAGGTCGCCGCCCAGGTTGGCGTTGGCCTGGGTGTGGGCGTAGGACACGAAGTCGTTGGACCAGTTCCACCACAGGTTCGGCGCATAGCACAGCGCCGCCACCACCAGCGCCAGCCACGGCCCGGCCTTGCGGGCCTCGCCGCGCAGGCTCGGCACCCAGGCGAGCGACAGGGCGAGCGAGACCACGAAGAACACCATGGCGTACTTGGACAGCAGGCCGAGTCCGACGAACAGCCCGAGCCCGAGCCACGCCGCCAGCCCCGCCCCTTCGCGCACCCGCACCAGCATGAGCAGCGCCAGCGCCCAGAACAGCAGCAGGAAGGGATCGGTGGTGATGACGAGGCTGGAGAACGACACGCCGGGCATCAGGGCGTAGGCCAGCGCGCTCCAGAACCCGATGCGGCGGTCGAACAGCCGCCAGCCGACGTGATAGAGCGCCAGCGCCGCCCCGAAGTGGGCGAGCGACGACCCCAGCTTGACGCAGACCTCGCCGTCGCCGCACACGGCGGTGGTGGCGGCGATGGCCCAGGCGACCATGGGGGGCTTGGAGAAGTAGCCGAAGGCCGGCTCTTGCGCCCACAGCCAGTACTGCGCCTCGTCGAAGCTGACGTTGATGCCGAGCGCCGACAGCGCCATGACGCGCCACACGGTCAGCGCGCCGAGCAGCAGGACGACGGGAACCGGACCGGTGAGGGCGGAGCCGGGGCCGCGGGAACGGATGGCAGGCATGGTGGGGGATCGCCTCAGCCGTCTTCCAGGTGGAACAGGAAGGCGGTGCCGAGCAGCGCGGTCACCGCCGCCGGACTCCACGCCGCCAGGGCCAGCGGCAGGGTGTCCGACAGGCCGAGGGCATAGGTGACCTTGCTGTAGAAGTACAGGCCGAACCCGGCCATGACGCCGCCGAGCACGCGGAACAGCAGCTTGCCCGACCGCAGGTTCGGGTTGATGGTGAACACCGCGGCCACCAGCACCATGGACGCCAGCAGCAGCGGCGAGGCCAGCAGGCTGTGCCAGTAGATGGTGTGGCGGTGGGCCGAGAAGCCGGCCGATTCGAAGAAGGCGATGAAGTCCGGCAGCTCCCAGAACGGCACGCTCTCGGGCTGGGCGTATTTCTCCTGGATGCGGCCGATGGTCAGGGTGGTCGGCAGCTCCATGGCGTCGAGCTTGCGGCTCGGCAGGCCGGGCACCATGACCCAGGCGTCCTGCAGCTTCAGCACGCCGTCGCCGAGGGTGGCGCGGTCGGCCTCGATGCGGCGGATGAAGTGGTTTTCGTCCTTCAGCTCGAAGACCGAGATGCGGCCCATCTTGAGCGTGAAGTCCTCCTGCCGCACCAACCCCGCCCGCAGGATGGCGGTGCGCTCGCCGGGGCCGCTCTCGCGCAGCCACATGCCGCCGCCCGAGAAGTTCAGGGCGCCGGCATCGTCGGACAGCTTGAAATCCTGCTCCATGGCCTGGAAGCGGGCGTAGAGGCGGGCGCCGACCGGGTTCATGACCGTGATCTCGATCACGCCGATGAGCGCCGTCACCAGCACGATGGGCGCCAGGAACTGCCAGGCCGAGACGCCGGAGGAGCGCATCACCACCAGTTCCGACGACCGGGCCATCCGCCAGAAGGTGATCATGGCGGCCACCAGCACCACGAAGGGCAGGGTGGTGTGGATCATGTTGGGCAGCTTGAGCAGCGCCATGACCACAAGTTCGCCCGCCGGCGTGCCGGTGCCGGCGGCGCGGCGCAGCAGCTCGATCAGGTCGAACAGCACGATCAGGCCGGCGATGACCAGCAACGTGCCGGTGAACGCCCCCAGGAAGTGGCGCGTCACGTACCGCGACAGGGTCGGATAGATCCGGAACACGAAACCGATTGTCCTTTGCATGGGCGCGCGAGGCGGCGCATTCTAGCGCCCCGGCGGGCGGCACGATACCTTCGGCTGCCGCCGCCGCACCGCCCGACGCGGACCGCAGTATGGGGAGCAAAGCCGGATGGTTCAACTGACGCGCATCTACACCCGGGGCGGCGACACCGGCAAGACGTCGCTCGGCAACGGCACGCGCGTGGCCAAGCACGACCTGCGGGTCGAGTCCTACGGCACGGTGGACGAGGCCAACGCCGTCCTCGGCATCGCCCGCCTGCACACCGCGGGCACCGCGGCCGACCAGATGCTCATGCGCATCCAGAACGACCTGTTCGACCTGGGCGCCGACCTCTGCATCCCGCCGAGCGAGGGCGAGGATCAGGCGGAATATCCGCCGCTGCGCATGACGGCGCAGCAGGTGACGCGGCTGGAGGAGGAAATCGACTCCATGAACGCCGACCTCGCGCCGCTGAAATCCTTCGTTCTGCCCGGGGGCGCCCCTGCTGCGGCGCACCTTCACCTCGGCCGCACCGTGTGCCGGCGGGCGGAACGCGCCATCACCGCCCTGGCCGAGGTGGAGCCGGTGAACCCCGACGCCATCCGCTACATCAACCGCCTGTCGGACCATCTTTTCGTGATGGCACGGTACCTTAACGCCCAGGGGCCGGGCGATGTGCTGTGGGTCCCGGGGGGCAACCGCTAGCGGCAACAATCGTGCCGTACTGGCCGGTCAGATTGACACGATATTCCGAAGCCTTTATTTTGCGCCGCAAACATAAAGGTTGCGCGTACAGCGCGACGACGAGGCGCAAGCCGCCCCGTCGGGGGAGTAAGACCGGAACGCAACCGCTGAGATGACAGGAAATCCATGAAGGTTCTCGTCGCCGTCAAGCGGGTCGTCGACTACAACGTCAAGATCCGCGTCAAAGCCGACAAAACCGGCGTTGAAACGTCCAACGTCAAGATGTCCATGAACCCCTTCGACGAGATCGCCGTCGAAGAGGCGGTCCGCCTGAAGGAGGCCGGCAAGGCCACCGAGGTGGTCGCCGTCAGCCTGGGCGTCGCCCAGTGCCAGGAAACCATCCGCACCGCCCTCGCCATGGGCGCCGACCGCGGCATCCTGGTGCAGAGCGACGACGAGCTGCAGCCGCTGGCCGTCGCCAAGCTGCTGAAGGCGGTCGTCGAGAAGGAAAGCCCGGATCTCGTGATCCTCGGCAAGCAGGCCATCGACGACGACAGCAACCAGACCGGCCAGATGCTGGCCGCTCTGCTCGGCTGGCCGCAGGGCACGTTCGCGTCCAAGATGGACGTGACCGACGGCCTGCAGGTCACCCGCGAGATCGACGGCGGCCTCGAGACCGTCGCGCTCAAGCTGCCGGCCGTGGTGACCGCCGACCTGCGCCTGAACCAGCCGCGCTATGCGTCGCTGCCGAACATCATGAAGGCCAAGAAGAAGCCCATCGACACCCTGTCGCCCGCCGATCTGGGCGTCGACGTCGCGCCGCGCCTCGTGACCGTGAAGGTCGAGGAACCGGCCGCCCGCAAGGCCGGCATCAAGGTGCCGGACGTCGCCACCCTGGTCGACAAGCTCAAGAACGAAGCGAAGGTGATCTGATGAGCATCCTGGTCATCGCCGAAATCTTCGAAGGCGCGCTGCGCGGCGGCGTCTTCAACACCGTCACCGCCGCCCAGCATCTGGCGGACAAGGGCGCGGGCGACATCCACATGCTCGTCGCCGGCAAGGACATCGGCGCCGCCGCCGAGGCCGCCGCCAAGATCGCCGGCGTCGCCAAGGTGATCAAGGTGGACGCCGACGCCTACGCCCACCCGCTGGCCGAGCCCATGGCCGACCTGATCGTGTCGCTGGCCGGCGCCTACAGCCACATCCTGGCCCCGGCCGACACCTTCGGCAAGAACGTGCTGCCGCGCGTCGCCGCGCTGCTCGACGTCGCCCAGATCTCCGAGATTTCGGCGGTCGAAGGCGTCGACACCTTCGTGCGCCCGATCTACGCCGGCAACGCCATGGCGACCGTCCAGTCCAAGGACGCCGTCAAGGTCGCCACCGTGCGCGGCACCAGCTTCGACGCCGCCGCCGCCCAGGGTGGTTCGGCCACCATCGAAGACGGCAGCCCCGCCGCCGACGCGGGCCTGTCGCGCTTCGTCGGCCAGGAGCTGTCGAAGTCCGAGCGTCCCGAGCTGACCAGCGCCAAGATCGTCGTTTCCGGCGGCCGCGGCATGGGCTCGGGCGAGAACTTCAAGCATATCGAAGCGGTCGCCGACAAGCTGGGCGCCGCCGTCGGTGCCTCGCGCGCCGCCGTCGACGCCGGCTTCGTGCCCAACGACTACCAGGTCGGTCAGACCGGCAAGGTGGTCGCCCCCGACCTGTACATCGCCGTCGGCATTTCCGGCGCGATCCAGCATCTGGCGGGCATGAAGGACTCCAAGGTCATCGTCGCGATCAACAAGGACGAGGAAGCGCCCATCTTCCAGGTCGCCGACTACGGCCTGGTCGGCGACCTGTTCCAGGTTCTTCCGGAACTGGAGCAGGAACTCGACAAGGTCAAATAACGCAGTAATGCAAGAGAGCGTAGGGGCTTCTCTGGGTCGACACGCATACAGCCAGTCAAGGAAAGGCCAGTTACATGATCAATAAGATCGGCGTCATCGGCGCCGGCCAGATGGGTAACGGTATCGCCCATGTCTGTGCGCTGTCGGGCTACGACGTCCAACTGGTGGACATCAACCCGGCCCAGTTGGACAAGGCCCTCAACGTCATCACCAAGAACCTCGACCGTCAGCTGAAGAAGGGCGTCATCGACGAGGCGGGCAAGGCGACCACCCTCGGCCGCATCCGCACGACGACCGAATTCGTCTTCACCGACTGCGACGTGGTGATCGAGGCGGCGACGGAAGACGAGTCGGTGAAGAAGGAAATCTTCGCCAAGGTGTGCCCGAGCCTGAAGCCCGAGGCGATCCTCTGCACCAACACGTCGTCCATTTCCGTCACCCGCCTCGGTGCCACCACCGACCGTCCCGGCAAGTTCATGGGCATGCACTTCATGAACCCCGTGCCGGTCATGCAGCTGGTCGAGCTGATCCGCGGCATCGCGACGGACGAAAGCACCTTCTCCGCGATCCGCAAGTTCACCGAGACCCTCGGCAAGCAGCCGGTGAACGCCGAAGACTTCCCGGCCTTCATCGTCAACCGCATCCTGCTGCCGATGATCAACGAGGCGGTCTACACCCTGTACGAAGGCGTCGGCTCGGTGGACTCCATCGACACCGCCATGAAGCTGGGTGCCAACCACCCGATGGGCCCGCTGGAACTGGCGGACTTCATCGGCCTGGACGTCTGCCTCGCCGTCATGCACGTGCTGCACGACGGTCTGGCCGACACCAAGTACCGCCCCTGCCCGCTGCTGGTGAAGTACGTCGAAGCCGGCTGGCTCGGCCGCAAGACCGGCAAGGGCTTCTACGACTACTCCGGCGAGAAGCCGATCCCGACCCGCTGACGCGGGCCGGGGCACGCGCCCTCGTCATCGTCCCGGGCTGGCGAGCCGGCCCGGTGATGTGCTAAAGCGGCCCCCGGACCCCGTGTCCGGGGGCCGTGCCTTTTCCGTCGACCGAGCGAGCAGGAGCGCCGCACCGTGCAGAAGATCCTCCAGGGCTGGCGGCCCTACGCCATCCTGACCCTGCTGTGCGCCCTGCTCTACGTGCCCGGCATCGCCGCCGTCCCGCCGCTCGACCGCGACGAGAGCCGCTTCGTGCAGGCGTCGCGGCAGATGATGGTCACCGACGACTATGTGACCATCTGGTTCCAGGACGAGCCGCGCCACAAGAAGCCGGTCGGCATCCACTGGATGCAGTCGGCCGTCGTCGACACCCTCGGCCACCCGGAAGACACCGCCATGTGGCCCTATCGCCTGGTGTCGGTGTTCGGGGCGGTGATGGCGGTGCTCGGCACCTTCTACTTCGGCGCGGCGCTGCTCGACAGGCGGGTGGCGCTGGTCGGGGCGGGCGTGCTGGCGGCGTCGCTGATCCTGGTGACGGAGGCGCATCAGGCCAAGACCGACGCCGTGCTGCTGGCTTGCGCCGTCGCCGTGCTCGGCACCTTCGGGCGGCTCTACGTGCAGTCGCGCGGCGGCAAGGCGGTGCCGGGGTGGAACGTCCTGTTGTTCTGGCTGGCGCTCGGCTGGTCGGTGATGATCAAGGGGCCGGTGGTGGCGGCGGTGCTGCTGCTGACCATGCTCACCCTCGCCGTCGTCGACCGCCGGATCTCGTGGCTGCACGGGCTGCGCCCGGTGATGGGCATCCCGCTGGCGCTGGCCGTCTTCCTGCCGTGGTACCTGGCGGTGAACGAGGCGACCAGCGGCGGCTTCCTGTCGGAGGCGGTGGGCCAGGACCTGCTGCCCAAGCTGCTGTCCGGCCAGGAGAGCCACGGCGCGCCGCCCGGCTATTACCTGGTGCTGGCGCTGGTGACCTTCTGGCCCGGCAGCCTGTTCCTGTGGCCCGCCCTGCGGCGCGGCTGGACGGAGCGGGCACAGGCGCCCATGCGTTTCCTGCTGGCGTGGATCGGCCCGGCGTGGCTGATGTTCGAGCTGGTGCCGACCAAGCTGCCGCACTACACCCTGCCGCTTTACCCGGCCCTGGCGCTGCTGGTGGCCACCGCGCTCTTCGCCGTGCGCGAAGCCGCCTACCAGCGCCTCGCCGGCCTGCCGGCGCGGGTGTGGTACGCGGTGTGGGCGGTGGTCGGGCTGGCGCTGGCCGGCGCCTCCGTCGCCCTGCCCAACATCCATGGCGACGGCCTGAACGTCCTGACGCTGCCCATCGCGCTGGCCGCCCTGGCGGCGGCGGTGGTGCCCGTGGTGCTGGCGTGGCGCACCCGCTACCTCAACGCGCTGGCCGCCGCCATTGCCTGCGCCGGCGTCACCTACATCGGCGTCTTCACGGTGGTGCTGCCGGGCCTGACCGACTTCGCCGTCAGCCCGCGCCTCGTCGCCGCCTACGACGCCGCCCTGCCGGGCCGCGCCTTCCCGCTGGTCACCACCGGCTACACCGAGCCGAGCCTCGTCTTCCTCGCCGGCACCGAGACGGTCTTGACCTCGCCCGAGGGCGCCGCCACTTACCTCGCCGACCATCCGGGCGCGGTGGCGGCGGTGGAGAGCCGCGACCAGCAGGCCTTCCTCGACACCCTGGCCGCCCGCCCGGACGCCACCGTGGTGCCGGTGGACAGCGTGCAGGGCTTCAACTATTCCCGCGGCCGCGAGGTCGACATCACCCTCTACCGCTCGGAGACCCCGTGACGTGATCGCCGCCGCCGACGCCCTCGCCCTGGTGCGCCGCCATCCGCGCTGGAGCGCCTGCGCCGCCGTGCTGCTGGTGGCGCTGGCCAGCGTGGTGCTGGTGGACCGTCCGCTGTCGGAACGCATCCGCGCCGGCCTCAGCGACGAGGGCTACGGCTTCTGGCGGGTGGTGAGCGACGTCGGGCTGGCGGAATACTGGTACGGCGTGGCGCTGGTCGGACTGCTGACCGCCTGGGTGCGCGGCAAGCTCGCCTGGACGCTGGAGGGCCTGCAGGAATGCCGCCGGCAGCTGCGGGCGTGGGGGTTCATGCTGCTCGCCATGCTGCTGAGCGGCGCGGCCGTCCACATCGTGAAGTTCGTCACTGGCCGGGTGCGCCCGAAGGAGATGTTCAGCCCCGATACGCCGCTCTACGGCTTCTTCCCCTTCTCGGGCGAGCAGAGCTTCCCCTCGGGCCACGCCCAGGCCATCTGGTCGGCCATGGTGGCGCTGTCGGTGCTGTTCCCGCGGCACCGCTGGTGGTTCTTCGGCATCGCGCTGATCGTGTCGCTGAGCCGCGTCGCCACCTTCCAGCACTTCCTGGCCGACATCCTGGTCGGCGGCACGCTGGGCATCGTCGTGACGCTGGCCCTGCGCGACCGCTTCGAGAAGAAAGCCGCCCTGCGGATCGGCAAGGCGGCTTGAGAGTCTGTTTGCGGCGGTGATCGGTGGGATCACCGCCGCGCCCTCAGGCGCCGGGCGCGGCCTCCGGCCGCTTGGCTCCCGCGGCAGGGGCCGCGCGGCGCGGTCGCGCCGTCCGCCTTGCGGCGCACCTCAGTCCCGCGTCACTCCTTCGCCAGGAACGTGCGGATCGCGTCCGCCGCCTGGGCCATGTTCAGCACCCCGTCCAGATGGCCGCGGGTGCCGGCCAGTTCCACCACCTTCACCGGCGTGCCGTCGGCGGCGATGAGGGCGGCGGTCTTGCGCACGCCTTCGGGGAAGAACACCAGATCCTCCGGCTGGTGGATGATGAGCGTCGGCGCCTCGATCTTCGCCAGCGCCGCCGCCAGGCTGTCGCCGTGGCCGGCGGTGAAGGTCTGGTTGGCCTTCACCAGATAGAGAAAGTGGTTGGCGTCCGACACCTTGGCGCGGGCCTGCGCCACCTGGTCGAGCACCGCTTCCACCTTGTACTTGGCGTCCATGGACTTGGCGGGATCCTTGCCCTCCTCGGCCCAGGCGCGGCCGAAGGTCTCGTCGGCCCATTCGTAGTGGTTGGCCTGCAGGGTGACGATCTTCAGCGCCTCGGCGAGGCCCTTGTTCGGCGGCTCCTTGCCGTAGTAGTCGCCGCCGTTCCAGTTGGCGTCGACGGTGATGGGGGCGCCCCAGACGTTCAGGGTGCCGATGAGGTAGGCGTCCGCCTCCGCCGAGCCGATGACGGGGATCAGCCGCTCCACCATCTGCGGGTAGGCCGCCGCCCACTCGTAGGCCTGCAGCGAGCCCATGGAGGCGCCCATCACCGCGTGCAGCTTGGCGATGCCGAGGCTGTCCAGCAGGGCCTTCTGCACCTCCACGAAGTCGCGGATGGTGACGACGGGGAAGTCCATGCCCCACGGCTTGCCGGTGGCCGGGTTGGTGGAGGCGGGGCCGGTGGTGGTGACCTTGGGGTCGCCGGTGTTGAGGTTCACCAGCGTGTCCGACGACAGCACGTAGTACTTGTCCGTATCCAGCGCCTTACCAGGGCCGATGATGGCGTCCCAGTAGCCGGGCGCCTTGTCCTCCGCCGCGTACTTGCCGGCGGCGTGGCTGGTGCCCGAGAAGAAATGGGTGACCAGGATGACGTTGTCCTTGGCCTCGTTCAGGGTGCCGTAGGCCTCCCAGCCGATGCGCACCGGCGCGATGGTGGCGCCGCCGCGGGTGGTGTAGGTCGGCATCTCGAAGACCTGCTTTTCGACCAGCTGGTCGTAGGCGGCGGCCGGCGCGGCGGACAGCAGCGCCACGGCCAGGACGGCCGCGGCGGATGTGAAGCGGTTCATGGAAGACCTCCCGGTTGTTTTGCAGTCATGACAACCGGCGCGCCCGAGTCGGGTCAACTGCCAAAAAGGTGGAGGTCTTTCAGGGTGCGGGCCGCGCCAGCCTCTCCGCCAGCGCCGTCAGCAGGCGCACGCCGAAGCCGGTGGCGCCCTTGGGCGACAGCGGGCGGTCGTCGTCGGCGGTGGCCACCCCGGCGATGTCGAGGTGCGCCCACGGCACGCCCGCCGGCGCGAAGTGCTGCAGGAACCGGGCGGCGTGCAGGGCGTCGGGCAGGAAGCGTCCGGCGGGTGCGCATTGCAGCAGGTCGGCGAGGTCGCTCTTCAGGTCGTCGTCGTAGTCGGCCGTCAGCGGCAGCGGCCATAGCTGCTCGCCCACCGCGTCCCCGAGGTCGCGCAAGGCGGTGGCGAAGCCGGCGTCGGCGCAGAACAGCCCGGCCATGTGGCGCCCGAGCGCGGTCACCACCGAGCCCGTCAGCGTCGCCACGTCCACCACCGCCCGCGGCCGCAGGGAAGCGGCATGGGCCAGGGCGTCGGCCAGCACCAGCCGGCCCTCGGCGTCGGTGTCGATCACCTCCACCGTCAGGCCCTTGGCGGAGCGCAGCACGTCGCCCGGCCGCAGGGCCGAGTCGCCCACCGCGTTCTCGGCGATGGCGAGGATGCCGACCACCGGGCAGGCGGCCTGCATGGCGGCCAGGGCGTGGATCGCGCCGAGCACCGCCGCCGCGCCGCCCATGTCGCCCTTCATGCGCTCCATGCCGTCGGCGGGCTTCACGCACAGGCCGCCGGTGTCGAAGGTGATGCCCTTGCCGACCAGGGCCAGCGGCGGGGTGGCGTCATTCCCCGCGCCCGGCCATGTCAGCGTCACCAGTGCCGGCGGCTCCGTGGCGGCGCGGCCGACGGCGGCGAGCAGGCCGAAGCCGGCCGCCTCCAGCGCGTCCACCCCCTGCACCACGTCGACCCGCACGCCGAGCGCCTCCGGCGCCTGCGCCCGTGCCACGAAGGCGCGCGGCGTCAGCACGTTGGCGGGCGCGTCGACCAGATCGCGGGCGAGCAGCACGCCCCCCGCCTCGGCCCGGGCGGCGCGCCACTGCGTCTCGGCGGCGGCGGTGGCGGAGATGCGGAGGGTGGCGGCAACCAGCGTCGGGTGGGCGGCGGGCTCCGGCCGGGTCTGCCAGGGCGACAGGCGCGGCAGGCGCAGCACCAGCCCTTGCGCGAAGGCCGCCGCCGTCTCCGGCGTCAGGTCCAGGTCGACGGCGAGCTGCGCCACGCCGGCGCAGCCCAGCTCCGCCGCCACGGCGGCCCCGAGGCGGCGGGCGCGGTGGGCGTCCAGCTCCCCGAAGGGGCCGAGGCCGAGCAGTACCAGCCGTTCCGCCGTCGTGTCGGCGGGGGCGAGCAGGGTGAGCATCTGCCCCTCCCGCCCGCCGAAAGACGGCGAGGCGGCGAGCGCCCGCTCCACCTGGGCGGCGACGACGGAGGCGCGGGCGGCGGCGGTGGCGTTGCCGCCCTCCCACACGCCGAGCACGCGGGCGCCGCCGGCGGGCAGGGCGGCGGCGAAGGAAATGTCGATCATGAGGCCTGCATGAAAAGGAAAAGCGGCGGCCCCTGGACAGGGCCGCCGCGCGGGAGGGAGTGCTTACTTCGCCTCGAACTCGTCGGCGACGAGGCGGTCGAGCAGGCGGACGCCGAAGGCAGTGGCGCCCTTGGGCACCGTCGGGCTGTCCTTCTTCGACCACGTCACGCCGGCGATGTCGATGTGGGCCCAGGGCAGGCCGTCCTTGACGAAGCGCTTGAGGAACTGGGCGGCGGTGATGCTGCCCGCCTCGCGGCCGCCGGTGTTCTTCATATCGGCGATGTCGGACTTGATCTGCTTGTCGTAGGCGTCGCCCATGGGCATGCGCCACACCTTCTCGCCGGTCGCCTTGGCGGCGGCGGCGAGCTTGTCCGACAGGCCGTCGTCGTTGGAGAACAGGCCGGCGTGTTCGCCGCCCAGGCTGATGATGATGGCGCCGGTCAGCGTCGCGAGGTCGATGATGGCCTTGGGCTTGTGCTTTTCCTGGGCGTACCACAGCACGTCGGCGAGCACGAGGCGGCCTTCGGCGTCGGTGTTGATGACCTCGATGGTCTGGCCCGAGGCGCTGGTGACCACGTCGCCGGGGCGCTGCGCGGTGCCCGACGGCATGTTCTCAACGAGGCCGATGAGGCCGACCACGTTGGCCTTGGCCTTGCGGCCGGCCAGCGCCTTCATGAGGCCGGTGACGACGCCGGCGCCGCCCATGTCCCACTTCATGTCTTCCATGCCGCCGGCCGGCTTGATGGAGATGCCGCCCGAGTCGAAGCACACGCCCTTGCCGACGAAGGCGACCGGCGCGTCCTTCTTGTCGTCGGCGCCCTGCCATTCCATGACCACCATCTGGCTCTCGCGCGCCGAGCCCTGGCCGACGCCGAGCAGGGCGCCCATGCCGAGCTTCTTCATGTCCTTCTCGCCGAGCACGGTGACCTTGAGGCCCAGGTCGGCGAGCTTCTCGCATTCCTTGGCGAAGCTTTCCGGGTGGATGACGTTGGCCGGTTCGCTGACCAGGTCGCGGGTCAGGAAGATGCCGGCGGCGACGGCTTCCAGCGGCGCCCAGGCCTTCTTGGCGGCGCCCGGCTCGGGGCTGGTCACCGTCAGCTTGGACAGCTTCGGCTTGTCGTCCTTCTTCTCGGTGGTGCGGTACTTGTCGAAGCGGTAGCTGCGCAGCAGCGCGCCGTAGGCGACCTGGGCGGCGGCCTCGCCTTCGTCCAAACGGCTGGTCTCGAGGCCGTCGATGACGATGCAGCCCTGCTTGTCGTCGGCCAGCGCCGCCCAGGCGCTGCCGCCGGCGGCCTGCAGGCCGAGGCTGTCGACGTCGGCGGCCTTGCCGATGCCCACCAGCACGATGCGGTCGAGATCGGTGCCCATCGGCGCCAGCAGGCTGAGGGTCTGCCCCGCCTTGCCCTCGAACCGGCCGGCGGCGCGGGCGCGCGCCAGGGCGCCGTTCAGCGTGCCGTCGAGATCCTTCAGGAAGGCCGCCGGCTCGGCGTCCTGCGCGACAAGCACGGCGAGGGCGCCCGCGTCCGGAACGGCGGGCTTGGCGAAGGAAATCTTCATGATGGGACGATCCTCATGGCTTTGACGAAAGGTGTGGCGCGCGGCGAAAGGCGCGCAGAATGAACGGCTTGCCCTCGACTGTAGCGGAACGGCAGCCGAAGAAAACCCCTGCTGGTGCAGGTGGGGGAGAGGCCGCGCCGGGTCAAGGCCGCCGACGACCGCCCGCTTGCGGCCATTTTCTCCGGCGATTGACGATTGTCATGGGGCGCAACGCGCCGCGCTCCTACCCTCGGGGCAGAAAGAGTCGCGTCGAAAGGACCCGCACCATGCGCTTTCTGCCCATCCTCCTGCCCGTGTTCATGATCGCCCCCATCGCCATCTGGCTGGTGATCGAGATGGCGGTCATCAAGGGCGACGCCGCCCGCTGGCTGTCGGGCAACCTGTGGGAGGTCGGCCTCGGCCTCGTCGTCACCTTCGGCGCCTGCTTCGCCGTGGCCAAGTTCGTCGGCGACAGCATCCAGAACACCATGCGCCGCCGCTGAGGCGGCGCCTTTCACCCCGCCATGCGCCGCCGTCGAGGCGGCGCCTTTCACCCGGCCATGGTGTCGGGGAAGGGGATGACGGTCAGCGCCTCGCCCTCGCGAACGCCGGGGCTGTCCTCGGCCAGTTCGGCGAGGGCGTGGCTGTCCACCAGCGAACTGATCATGTGCGAGCCCTGGCCGCGCTCCAGCCGTGCCAGGGTGCCGCCGTCGGCCTGAGTTTCCAGCCGCACCCGGATGAACTCGCGGCGGCCTTCCTTCTTCACGTAGGAGAAGCCGGCCGGCACCTGGAAGCGGCGCAGCGCGATGTCGCGCGCCCCCGCCAGCCGCAGCAGGATGGGCCGCGCCACCAGCAGGAAGGTGACGGCCGTCGCCACCGGGTTGCCCGGCAGACCGATGAACACCGTCTCGCCCACCCGGCCGAGCGCCACCGGCTTGCCCGGCTTGATGTTCAGCCGCCAGAAGGTGATGGCTCCTTTCGCCTCCACCGCCTGGCGGACGTGATCTTCCTCACCCACCGAGACGCCGCCCGTGGTCATCACCACGTCGTGGTCGACGGCCGCCGCCTCGATGGCGCGCGTCACCACGGCGGGGTCGTCGGCGAGGCGGCCGAGGTCGGTCACCGCCACCGGCAGGCCGGCGAGCATCGCCTGCAGGGCGTGGCGGTTGCTGTCGTAGATGCAGCCGGGCGGCAGGTCGTCGCCGGGCTCGTGCAGCTCGTCGCCGGTGGAGAACACGGCGACGCGCAGGGGACGGCTGACGGTCATGGTGCCGTGGCCGACGGCGGCCGCCATGGCGATGTCCTGGGCGCGCAGGCGGGCGCCGGAATGCAGCACCACCGAACCGGCCTCCACGTCCTCGCCGGCGTGGCGGACGTTGCGGCCGGGCCGGACGCCGGGCGGAATGGTGACGCGGCCGTCGGGCTGGACGGTCACCTCCTCCTGCATGACCACGGCGTCGAAGCCGGCGGGCATGGGCGCGCCGGTGAAGATGCGCACCGCCGCCCCGGCCTGCGCCGTGCCGTCCAGCGGCCGGCCGGCGGCCTGGCGGGCGGTGACGGGCAGGGTGGTCTCGGCGTCGGCGTCCAGGTCGGCGGCGATCACCGCATAGCCGTCCATGGCCGAGTTGGTGGCCGGCGGCAGGTCGATGCGCGCGGTGACGTCGTGGGCCAGCACGCGGCCGAGCGCGGCCCACAGCGGCACGGTCTCCACGTCGGTCACCGGCACCAGGTCGCGGTCGATGATGGCGAGGGCCTCGTCCAGCGGCATCAGGCGCTTGGCGGCGGCGCAGCAATCGTCGAGCAGGCGACGGACCCCCATGGGACAACCTCCGTACGGTTATGGGTCGGGCGGGCGCCAGTGTAGCCGAGCCCGCGGGCCTCCGACAGCGTGGAACGGACGGCACGAGTCGGTTGTTCCCCCTCCCGCCAGCGCCCGTATGGGTGCTCCTTCGGGCAACGAAGGTGCCAAGCTTCGGCAAGACGAGGACGACGTTTCCGGTACTCTCGCTCATGAAGACGGAGTATCGGACCAGTACCCCGGAGGGCTGAGGTCAGTGACGTCACGTTCGGCTTGAGAGGGAGTGCCGAATCGGGCAATCCTCGATTTGGTCTTTCACCTAAGGTTATGTGCCCGTGATGCAGTCTCGCACCTCCCGCCCCATGGGACCCGTCCGGACCGGGGTCACCGCCACGGTCAAATGGTTCAACGCCACCAAGGGCTTCGGCTTCGTCGCCTTCACCGACGGCACGCCCGATGCCTTCCTCCACATCTCGGTGATCGAGCGCGTCGGCCTGCGCGACGTGCAGCCGGGCACCACGCTGGTGTGCGACGTCGAGGTCGGGCCGAAGGGTCCGCAGATCGCCGACATCCAGTCCATCGACGCCTCCACCGCCGAAGCGGGCGGCGCCGCCGGGTTCGGCGGCGGCCGGGCCGACGGCGGCTTCGGCGGTGGCGGTGGCGGCGACGAGACCGTCGAGGGCGTGGTGAAGTTCTTCAGCCCCGACAAGGGCTTCGGCTTCGTCACCCCGGACGCCGGCGGCAAGGACGTGTTCGTCGGCGTCGGCGCCCTGCAGCGCTCGGGCCTCGATCTGCTCGACAGCGGCCAGCGCGTGCGCCTGCACACCCGCATGGGCAAGAAGGGCCCCATGGCCCAGCAGGTGGAAGTGCTCTGACGGGGCTTCGCGCACCGGTGCATTGACGCACCGGGTGCACCCGGGGATAGTGGGCGCGGACCCGTCGGCGACGGCGGGGCCGTTCCCCGTTCCCGGCCGGAGTCCCCGCCGCATGGCCGCTTCCCGCATGTTCCGCCGCTCCCGCGCCTCGCCGTCGCGGCGGCGTGGCCGTGGCAGCCTGGGCAATACGTGGCGGCGCCTGCCGCGCCCCTTGCGCTGGCTGCTGCTGCTGGTCGCCTTCGGTGCGGCCGTGCTGGAGGGTCGGGAGACGGAAGCCGTGCGCCCCGTCGCCGAGCCCTTCGACCGCGCCCTCTACGCCCACTGGACCGACGCCGACGGCGACTGCCGCGACACCCGCCAGGACATCCTGGCGCGTGACAGCCAGACGCCCGTGCGCTGGGACGAGCGCCGCTGCGCCGTGGCGGCGGGCAGCTGGCGCGACCCCTACACGGGCGACGTCCTCGCCGATCCGCGGGCGCTGGACGTCGACCACCTGGTGCCGCTGAAGGAAGCGCACCGCAGCGGCGCCGACCGCTGGCCGGCCGACCGCCGCGCCGCCTTCGCCAACGATCCCGCCAACCTGCTGGCCGTTTCGGCGAGCGCCAACCGCTCCAAGGGCGACGGCGATCCGCTGGCATGGCTGCCGCCGGCGTGGTCGGTGCGCTGCGTCTACGTCGAGCGCTTCGTCGGCGTCAAGGCGCAGTGGGGCCTGGAGCAGGACCCGCTCGAGAACCTGTTCACCGACGCCGTCACCGCCGTCTGCGCCCGGCTGTGACCGGGCGCCCCTGACGGGCCGCGATCAGTCGGCGCCGGCCTCGGCGCGGGCGGATTCGATCTTGGCGTCGAGATGCTCCACCAGCGCCGGCGGCAGGCCGAGGGCAGCCGACAGGCGCGACAGATACTGGTGTTCCGCCGGCACGTCGGGGTCGATGGCGAGGCGCGACGCGGCGTAAAGCTCCGCCCCCTGTTCCTGGGTGCGGGCGAGGCGGGCGATGGCCATGGGGTCGGCGTCGGTCGTGAAGGCGTCGAGCAGGAAGCCTTTTTCCTCGGCGGTCAGCGACTGGTCGGTGATGGCGGCGGTGATGCGGGCGTGCTCGTCGGCGTCGATGTGGCCGTCGCACTTGGCGGCGGCGATCATGGCGCGCACCAGGGCGAGGCGGAAGTCCTCGCCGCGGCCGTCGGTTTCCTCGTCGGGGGCGAAGCCGGAGCGGGCCGGCGGCGCCTGCACCACGTCGGCGAGCGGCGTGCCCTGGGCCGCCTTGCCGCCCTTCCAGTCGCTCCAGGCCTTCCAGGCGAGGCCGGCGAGCAGGGCGGCGCCGCCGTACTTCAGCGCCTTGCCACCCATCTTGCGGCCCTTCTTGGAGCCGAGCACCATGGTGATGAGGCCGCCGGCCGCGGCGCCGCCCAGCATGCCGCCGCCGAAGCCGCTGCCCGAGCCGCCACCGCCGCCCGAGGCGGGGACGCTGCCGCCCAGCCGGCGCCGGGCTTCCTTCTCCAGCCCAGCCGCCACGCCCGAGCCGAGCACACCGTCGAGCAACCGCCGCACGTCCATCATCCACTCTCCTCGTTCGTCGAATCAGAGGAGGACATGGTGCCCGACGGGGGCGAAGACAACCAGCCCGCGCCTACCAGATCGGGTCGAGGTCGAAGGTCTTCACCTTGGCGACGCGCTTGGGGTCGTCGAGCATGCGGTCGACCTCGTCCGGCGTCGGCAGTGGCTTGCCGGGGCGCGGCGTCCCCTTGGGCTCGTTGGCGTAGACGGCGACGATGTGCTCGCGCGGGGTGCCGAAGTAGCGGCCGCGCGGGCTGAACAGGTCGAAGAAGTGGTCGCGCAGCACCTCGGCATAGCGCGCCGCCGTCGGCTGGTCGATCCAGCCGTCGGGCTCGAACCCCACCAGGAATCCGCCGCACAGCGAGCGCCGGTAATAGACCTTGCGGATGCCGAAGTCGTGCGGCCGGTCGTGGATGGGCGTGCCCGGCTCCAGCACGAAATGGCCGGCCAGGATCTGGTCGACGTAGGCACTGTTGCGGTGCATGAAGGCGATGGTGTCGCGCAGGTCGTCGCGGGTTTCCGTCGGGAAGCCGATGATCATGAAGCAGTGGTTGCGGATGCCCGCCTCCGACGACCGCCGCAGCACGATTTCCGAGCCCTCGGCGTCGTTGCCCTTGTCCATGAGGGCGAGCACGCGCTCCGACCCGCTTTCCAGGCCCCAGTAGACGGCGCGGCAGCCGGCCTCGTGCATCTTGTCGAGGATTTCCGGCGTGAAGTCGCGCGTCGGCTTGGCCAGCGCGTAGTAGTGGACGTCGAGCCCCTGGGCCAGGATCTCGGTGCTGATCTTCCAGAACCGCTTGGCCGAGATCATCTCGTCGACGAAGGTGAACAGCTTGGCGCCCAGCGTCTCCTGCTGGTGCTTCATCTCCGCCACCACGCGGTCCACCGCCTGGGTCTTGTAGGTGCCGGCGTAGGAGGCGAAGTGGTTGCAGAAGGTGCAGCGCCGCCAGTAGCAGCCGCGCGACGACAGCACCGGATAGACCGGGTCGGGCACGAAGTAGGCCTTCGGCGCGAAATCGGAGAAATCGGCGAAGGGCTGGGTGTTGTAGTCGACCGGGAAGCCGTCCTTGCTGATGTGGAAGGCGTGCGTCTCCGGGGCGCGGAAGGCGAGGCCGGGAATTTCGGGCAGCGTCTCCGAGCCCGAGTTCAGCGCCTCCAGCAGGGCCAGGAAGGCGGCCTCGCCGGCGTTCAGCACGACGTAGTCGACGAAGGCTTCGGCCAGGAAGCCCTCCATGTCGATGGCCTTGAAGAAGCCGCCGCCGAAGACGATGCGGATGGTCGGGTCGATGCGCCGCAGGGTGCGGGCGAGCAGCAGGGAATAGGGGATCTGGTCGGTATAGGTGACCGAGATTCCCACCACGCCCGGCCGTTCCGCCACGATGCGCTCGGCGTCGCGGATGACCCACCAGGGGATCGGCGCGCCGGCGCCGTCGCCGCGGCGGGTCTGGCTCATGCCGTTCTCGAAGAACAGCGAGAAGAACTTGATGAAGCGTTCCAGGTGACGGTCGTAGGCGGCCGGCTCGTGGAACTCCGGTCCGCCGTCGCGGAACAGGGTGGCGGCGGCGACGAACTCGGCGCGGTCGCCGAAGGACGGATGCAGGGTCTCGGACTCCAGCGCCTGGAACAGGGCGTCGAAGCGCAGGGCGTTCACGTCCAGGCAGGTGACGCGGTAGCCCTCGCCCTTCTCCTCGACGTAGCCCTTGATGAGCGGGATGCCGAGCGGGATGGACGGGTAGTGGCCGAAGCCGTTGACCAGGATCACCCGCTTGCCGTCGACGGCGCGCTCGGGCGCGGCGATGGGGGCGCTCGGCCACAACAGGTCGAGGAAGCGCTTCTCGTAACCCGGCACGGCGGCGCGGGCCTGGCGCACGGTCGCCACCGCTTCGTCGTAGCGGCCGGCGGCCTGCAAGGTATTGACCAGGGCGCCCCAGGCGTCGCCGATCTTCGGTGCGGCGGCGATGGAGCGGCGGAAGGCGGCCTCGGCCTCGGCGTAGCGACCGGCGTCGTGCAGGATGGAGCCGAGCACCCACTCCAGGCGCGGCCGCTGGGCGTCGGGGCAGGCGAGGGCTGCGCGCGCGGCGGCGGCGGCCTCGTCGTAGCGGCCGCGGCGGCGCAGCAGGCGGGCGAGCAGGGCGTGGGCGTCGGCCGTCTTCGGCGCGCGGGCGAGCAGGGCGCCGATGGCCTCTTCCGCCGCTTCGGGCCGGCCCTGGTCGAGCAGCACGGCGACGAGGCCGTCGGTGGCCGGCACGGCGGCGGGGGCGGCCTTCACGGCGGCGCGGGCTTCGCGCTCGGCGTCCTCCAGCGGGCCCCAGCCGCGCAGGGCGGCGGCCCGGATGAGGCGGACGTGCGTCGCGCCCTTGTCGAGCTTCAGCGCCTGGGCGGCGGCCTCGGCCGCCTCCACGAAGTCGTCGCCGAAGTAGAGGCGCTCGGCCAGCGTCGTCAGCACGCGGGCGCGGTCGGCGGGCTTGAGCTTGCCCTTGAGGCCGAGGGCGCGGGCGACGGTGGTTTCCGCCTCGGCGCGGGCGCCGCGCTGCCACTGCTCGACGCCGCGGGTTATCAGCTCCTCGGGCGACACGGCGGCCGGTGCGGCGGCCGGCGGCATCATGCCGAAGGGCAGGCGGACCGCCGCCGCCTGCGGCTTCACGGCCGTCGCCACGGCGGCGAGCGGATAGGGCGCGACCGGCTTGCCCGACATGGAGTCCCCCCCGAGGGTGTTGGAAAACGCGGCCGATTATCGCGACTCCGGGCCGCGCGGGCAACGGGGCGCAGTTTATGGGCTTTCGCGCCGGTCAGGACGCTCTACCAATAAGCCGGGTAGCGGCGGTCGCGCGGCAGGTTGTTGACCACCAGCGCCACCGCCACCAGCACGGCGGCGCCGGTCAGCACCGGGCTCGCCACGAAGCCGAAGCCGTGACCGCCGGCGATCACCACCAGCGGATTGGCCCCGGCCGGCGGATGGACCACGCGCAGGGCGACCATGGCGGCGATGGCCGCCCCGGCGGCGAGCGGCGCCACCCACCATGCCGCCCCGAAGGCGAGGAGGAACAGCACGCCCACCAGCGCCGCCACCCCGTGGCCGCCGATGACGTTGCGCGGCTGGGCGAGCGGGCTGTCGGGCACGGCGAACAGCAGCACGCAGCTGGCGCCGAAGGGCGCGATGAGCAGCGGCGCCTCGGCCCACACCGACAGCAGCGCCACGACGGCCAGGGCCACCCCGCCGCCGAGACCCGCCGCGGCGGCATGGCGAAGACCGGGGCCGGCGGGCGGCCGGCCGGTGCCGCGCATCTTGGCGAGGAAAGGGCGGATCATGGTCGAACTCTCCTGAAACGAACAAACGATTGGTTGGTAATGCGGGAAAATGTCGAGCCGGGCATGGACCCGGCGCGTTGGCGCAAGGTCAGCCGCCGGCGGCGGTCACCATGGCGGCGTGGCAGCGGGCGAGCGGCTCGTCGTCGCCCGACAGTTTGAGGAACAGCAGCGCCCCTTGCGTGCGGGCGACGAAGTCGTGCCCCAGTCGTTGCGCCTCCACCGCGCCGTGGCGCGGCTCCAGCGGTGCGGCGGCGGCGGCGGCCCAGTCGTCGAAGTAGGCGCGGATGCGCACGGCGAAGCGCTCGTCGCTCGCCCCGATCTCCAGGGCGAAGGCACCCATGAGGCAGGACCCGTCGCGGGCGGCGAAGTAGTCCGCCACCGCCCGCGTCAGCGCCCGCATGCGGTCGGCCGGCGCGGCGGAGCCGAGGGCGCGGGGGAAGACGGCGGCGCGGAAGTGGGCGTGGATGTCCTCCAGCACCGCCAGGGCCAGGTCGTCCTTGCTCGGGAAGTGATGGTACAGGCTGCCCTTGAGAATGCCGCAGGCGGCGGCCAGATCGGCCATGGAGGTGCCATGGAAGCCGCGGCGGCGGAACACCTCCACCGCCCGTCCGACCACGTCTTCGCGCGTCAGCCGCATGGGTCCGCCCTCCATCCCGAACGATCGTTTGGGATGTGCTATCACGGGGCGGTCGCCGCAGCAAGGGGCCGGTGGCGGGCGGCGGAGGCAAGTCGGTGCTTCATCCGCGCGCCGTTTTGCGCTAAGACGGGGCGCAACCATGGCCTCGGCCGTCTTGTGCAAGCGGGAGTCTCTGATCGTGAACACTCTTTCCAGCTGGATCTCCGGAACCCTGATGGTCGTCATGGGGCTGCTCGGCCTGCTGTTCACGTCCCGCGCCGAAGACGGCGCCGTCGGCGCCATGGGCCTGATCATGTTCGGCTTCGCGGTGTTCTACGTGTGGCGCCTCATCACCAACGGCGGCTACAAGGACTGACACCGCGGGGCGGGAGCGACCTCGGCATGACCGACTGGAACCCCGCACGCTACCTCGCCCACGCCGCGCCGCGGCTGCGCCCGGCGCTCGATCTGCTGGCGCGGGTGACGCTGGAGGCCCCGGCCGACGTTCTCGATCTCGGCTGCGGCACCGGGACGGCGACGCGCCTGCTGGCCGCCCGCTGGCCAGAGGCCCGCATCACCGGCGTCGATTCCTCGCCCGCCATGCTGGCGCGCGCCAAGGCCGAAGGCCCCGCGACCCTGTCGTGGGTGGAGGCCGATCTGGCGTCGTGGCCGCCGCCGCCGGCCGCCGCCGATCTGATCTTCTCCAACGCCGCCCTGCACTGGCTCGACGACCACGCGACGCTGCTGCCGCGCCTGATGGCCGGCCTGCGCCCCGGCGGTGTGCTGGCGGTTCAGATGCCCGACAATTTCGCGGCGCCGAGCCACCAGGCCCTGTTTCGCATCGCCCATGATCCGCGGTGGGAGAACCGCCTGCGGCCGGCGCTACGCGAGGCGCCCGTCGCCCGCCCGGCCGCGTACCGCCGCCTGCTGGCGCCGCTGGCCGCGGATGTAGACATCTGGACGACGGAATACCTGCATCTGCTCGACGGCGAGGACCCGGTCTTCGCCTGGACGGAAAGCACCATCCTGCGCCCGCTGCTCGGCCTGCTGTCGCCCGAGGAGACGCAGGACCTGTCGGCGGCCTATGCGGCGGCGCTGCGCGCGGCCTATCCCGCCGACCCCGACGGGCGCACGCCGTTTTCCTTCCGCCGCCTGTTCCTGGTGGCGACGGCGCCCTGAGACGCCGCCGCGACCGGAACGATCTCAGTTGGCGCTCTTCTGGCCGTGCTGCATGCTGCCGTGCTGCATGCCGCCCTGGCCCGAACCACCCCCCATGGCACCGTCGTAGGTCATGGTGCCGATGGCGTTGACCTTCATGGGAACGGTGACGCTGCCGGCCTTTTCGAAGGTCAGGGTGACGGGGAAGCTCTCGCCCGCCGCCAGCGGCTTCTTCAGGCCGATGAACATGACGTGGAAGCTGCCCGGCTGCAGGGCGACTTCGCCGCCGGCCGGGATCTCGACGCGCTCCACCTGGCGCATCTTCATGACGTCGCCGTCCTTGATGTGGGTGTGCAGCTCGGTCCGCTCCGACACGTCGGCCTTGGCGGCGATCAGGGCGTCGGCGGTGGTGCCGGTATTCTTCAGTTCCAGGAAGCCGCCGCCGGCCGGGGCCATGGGGGGCGTGGCGCGCGCCCAGGCGTGGCCGATCTCGATGGGGCCGACCTGGGCGTTGTTGTCGCCGTGGGCGACGGCGGCGGCGGACAGGGCGACGGCGAGGGTGGCCGCGGCGGCGCCGGCGGCGAGGATGCGCGTGAACACGGATGAGGTCTCCTGCGGACGGGCGGCCGGCACGGCGCGCCTCGTCGGGTCGTCTGACGAAACGGAAGGAACGGAGGGGTCAGGCGACGGCGGCAGGCGGGCCGCGGGCACGGGTCGAGGCCGGGCTGCGGTCGGGGCGGACCGCATCGGCGGCCCCGGCGGCGACGGCCAGCGGAGCGGCGGCCGGAAGGGGAGCGGCCACGGCGGGCGCCGGCACGGCGCAGAAGCCGAGGGAGGAACAGACGGGGCAGCTGTGGGCGGCAGCGGCGGCGGAAGGGGAGGCGCCGCCGCGGGCGTCGGCCCCCTGGTCGACCACGCGCGGGCCATAGGCCGTGCAGATCACCAGGCTGCGCAGCGGTGAGTCGGCCCCGGCCGGGAGGGGGACGGCCTGCCCCAGGGGAACGACCACCTGCAGCAGCAACGCCACCAGCGCCAGCCAGGCGGAGAACCCGGCAGGGCGTTGGAACATGCGCGGTCGCTGGTCGGCCGACCGCGCGCCTGTCGGCGAGCGTCGCTGCATGGCCGGCAGTGTGGCGCGTTTCACGGGCGGTTGCCAAGCCCCCTTCGCCGACCGAATGTAGGGGCATCGCCTCCGCCCCGCCCGTTTCCGAGCAAGAGCCCGCCATGACCCCCGAGATCCCCACCATCAAGCCCGGCCGCACCCACCGCGAGGCGGTGCGCCGCCTGCTGCGCAGCCGCCCCAAGGCCGCCCTGTCCACCACCATGACGGTGGCCGGCGAGCGCGACCCCGGTGCGCCCTACGTCAGCCTGGTGACCATCGCCACCGACCACGACGCCAGCCCGATCCTGCTGCTGTCGGGACTGTCGGACCACACCCGCAACCTCGCCGCCGACGACCGCGCCGCCCTGCTGCTGGAGGACACGGACGGCCTCGCCAACCCGCAGACCGGCGAGCGCGTCACCGTCATGGGCCGCATCCGCCGCATCGACGACGCGGCGGTGCGCGAGCGCTGCCGCCGCCGCTTCCTGGCGCGCCACCCGGCGGCGGCGCTCTATGCCGGCTTCGGCGACTTCGCCTTCTTCCGCATGGAGATCGCGCGCGTGCACTTCGTCGGCGGCTTCGCCCGCGCGGTGTGGATCGACGAGCCGGCCGGGGTGCTGACGCCGGCGGACGCCGCCGCGGCCCTCGCCGCCGCCGAGGACGGCATCTGCGGTCACATGAACGACGACCACGGCGAGGCGATCGACCTCTACGCGACGCGCCTGCTCGGGCGCGACGGGACGGGCTGGCGCATGGCCGCCATCGACGCCGACGGCTGCGACCTGGTGCGCGAGGAAGAAAGCGCCCGCCTGCCCTTCGACGAACCCCTCGCCGACGCCGACGCCGCCCGCCGGGTGCTGGTCGAGCTGGCGGCGTGGGCACGGGCCGGCGGGTCCGCCGTGTGACCGAAGGGCGGGTCGCTATCTGGACTGGACGACCTCAGCGTGGCGCCGGGCGATCGCGCGCCGTGTGGACGACGCCCAGGACTTCGACCGTGTCCGGATCAGCGATGCGATAGGCGATGATGTAGGGGAGCTGCGAGACCAGCAGCTCCCTCTGACCGTGCGACGTGCTGCGACCCATGAAAGGCTGCGCACGAAGCAGGGCTGCCGTCTGGCGGAGACGCCGCGCGACCCAGCGTGCCGCCGCGGGGTTGTCCTCCGCGATGTAGGCGCGAACCTCCGCGAGCTGGCGGATGGCGTGGACCGTCCAGCGGACGCGCATCTCAGCCGTTGGCCTCCCAGTCGTCGAAAAAGGCTTCCACCTCTTCCTCCGGCACGAACCTGCCGGCATCCGCGTCGGCGATGCCCTGGCGGATCTGTTCCAGCTTCCAGGCTTCGTATTCGGCGTACTGGGCCACCGCCTCGCTGACCAGGTCCTCGGCGGGCTGGCCGGTGGTGCGGCTGAGGAAGTCGAGGCGGGCCTTGGTCGCCTCGTCGGCGTAACCCTGGACGGGTGTGCGCATGACGCGCTCCTCCTGCATGTGCTGCCCCGAAGTATGGCGCGGCGGCCCGTCGCCTGCAACGGGCCGCCGCGTCGGCGTGCTCTCAGGTACCAGGCGTCAGGCGGCGATGCCCTTGGCCATCACCTTGGCGAGGCGCTTGCCGAAGGCCACCGGGTCGGTCGGGGCCTCGCCTTCCACGATGCGCGCCTGGTCGAGCAGCAGGTAGGCCATGTCCTCCAGGTCGGGCGAGGCGCCGGCCGTGGCGCGGGCGGCCATGTGCTTGATGAGGGCGTGCGCCGGGTTGATCTCCAGCACGCGCGGCGTCTCGTCGTCCTTCTGCTTGTGGGCGCGCAGCAGGCGTTCCAGGTGCATGGGCATGTCGCCTTCGTCGGCCACCAGACACACCGGGCTTTCGGTCAGGCGGTCGGAGGGCCGCACGTCCTTCACCTTGGTGCCGAGCGTCGCCTTCAGCAGCGTCACCAGGCTGTCGAGGTCCTCGCGCGGGGCCTCGTCCTTCTTGCGCTCCTCGGCGGCCTTGTCGTCCTCCGCGCCCTTGATGGCGGCGAGGTCGGTGCCGCCGGCGGCCACCGACTTCATGCCGAAGTCCTTGTAGCCGGGCGCGTTGGCGACCCAGAACTCGTCGATGGGGTCGGTGAGCAGCAGCACCTCGACGCCCTTGGCGCGGTAGCCTTCCAGCAAGGGGCTCTGGGCGATGGCGGCGCGGTCGTCGCCGGTGATGTAGTAGATGTGGGTCTGGCCTTCCTTCATGCGGCCCACGTAGTCCTCGAAGGACACGAGGTCCTCGCCGTGGGTGGTGCGGAAGCGGACCAGCTCGGTGATCTTGTCGCGGCGCTCGAAGTCCTCGTACATGCCCTCCTTCACCACCGGGCCGAAGACGTCCCAGAAGCGCGCGTAGTCCTCGGGCGCGTCGGCGGCCTTCTTCTTCAGTTCGCCGAGCAGCTTGTTGACGAGACCGTTCTGGATCTTCTTCAGCAGCGGGTTGTGCTGCAGCATCTCGCGGCTGACGTTGAGCGGCAGGTCGGGGCTGTCGACCACGCCGCGCACGAAGCGCAGCCACGCCGGCAGCAGGCCCTCGCAGTCGTCGGTGATGAACACGCGGTTGACGTAGAGCCGCAGGTGCTGCTTGCGGTCGGGCTGGAACAGGTCGAAGGGCTTCTGCGTCGGCACGAACAGCAGGCTGGTGTATTCGATGGCGCCTTCGGCCTTGGTGTGCAGGGTCAGCCAGGGCTCGTCGAAGGTATGCGCGACGTGGTGGTAGAATTCCTTGTATTGCTCGGCCGTGATCTCGTCCTTCGACCGGGTCCACAGGGCCGAGGCCTCGTTCAGCGTCTCGGGCTCGGCGTCGCCGTCCTTCAGCTGCACGGGGATGGCGATGTGGTCGGAGTAGGTCTTGACGATGTGGCGCAGGCGGAAGGGCTCGAGGAACTCGTGCTCCTCGTCCTTCAGGTGCAGCACGACGCGGGTGCCGCGGGCGGCGTCGGCGGCCTCGGCCACCGTGAAGCTGCCGGTGCCGTCGGAAGTCCAGCGCCAGCCGTGGGCGTCGCCGGCGCGGCGGGTGACCACCTCCACCGACTGGGCGACCATGAAGGCGGAATAGAAGCCGACGCCGAACTGGCCGATGAGCGACACGTCCTTCCGCGAATCGCCGGTCAGCTGGCGCAGGAACTCGCCGGTGCCGGAGCGGGCGATGGTGCCCAGGTTCTCGATCAGCTCGTCGCGGTTCATGCCGACGCCGTTGTCGGCGACGGTCAGCGTCTTGGCGTCCTTGTTCGGGATCAGCGTGATGCGGAAGCCCGGGTCGTCGGCGGTCAGTTCCGGCTGCGTCAGCGCCATCCAGCGCAGCTTGTCGCAGGCGTCGGAGGCGTTGGACACCAGCTCGCGCAGGAAGATCTCCTTGTGGGAGTAGAGGCTGTGGACGACGATGTCGAGCACGCGCGCCACTTCCGCCTGGAACTGCAACTTTTCTTCAGCCATCTCGAGCAATCCTTCTTGTCTGGCCTTGGCTCGGTCACCTGATCGGCGATGCGCCGCCGGCCCCGCAAAGGCACCGGCGACAGCCGCCAGATATGGGGAAAATCGGCGCGAAAGTGCAAGCACAGGATGCCGCGGCGCGCCGATCGCGAACCGCAGGCCGGTCCGCCGCGTCGTGTTGTACGCCGGACCCCGGCCCGCGCCGCGACCAGGGCAAGAAAAGGGGACCGCCGCCAATCCTCGACGTTGCCCACAGGCGGCGGACGGGTTATGAATGCGGCCCCGTATCGCGTGTCCGCGCAGGAAGGCGCCCCACGGGACGCCGGCGACGACAATGCCGTTTTGAAACCTCGGCCGCACAGCGCATCAGACGCCCGGCCGTGCGACGACCAGGAGAGTTTTATGCAGGTTCCCGTGCAGATCTCCTTCCACGGACTCGACCATTCGGACGCCGTCGAGCAGCGCGTCCGCGAGAAAGTGGAAAAGCTGGAGCAGTTCTCGAAGGACCTCGTGTCCTGCCGCGTGGTGATCGAGCAGCACCACAAGAACACCTCCAACCAGCACCACAAGGGCGAGCCGTTCCACGTGACCATCAATCTGTCGGTCCCGGGCGAGGAACTGGTGGTGCGGCGCGACCCGAAGGAGGTCCACGTCAACGAGGACATCTCGATCGCCATCCGCGATGCCTTCGACGCCATGGAAAAGCAGCTGAAGAGCTGGATCGGCAAGCAGCGCGAAGCCGATCGCGACGCGCACAAGTCGGCCTGATCCGGCCCGCGCCGGCGCACTGCGCGCCGCGGCAGACTGCAGACGCCCTCCGCCCCTCGGCGGGGGGCGTTCGCGCATCCGGCGCACGCCGGGTGGCGAGCGTCACGAAACCGTCGGGAATGTCCGCTTGCATTCCTTCCGCCCCCTCCCGATGTTGCGGCTATGAACGGGACGCTTCCGGGCGCCAGGATCACCGCGGTCCTCGGCCCCACCAATACGGGCAAGACCCACCTCGCCATCGAGCGCATGATGGGTCACGCCACCGGCATGATCGGGTTTCCGCTGCGGCTGCTCGCGCGTGAGAACTACGATCGCATCGTCCGCGCGAAGGGGCCGCACCGCGTCGCCCTCATCACCGGCGAAGAGAAGATCATCCCGACGCATCCCTCCTGGTGGGTCTGCACCGTGGAGAGCATGCCGCTCGATCGCCGGGTCGACTTCCTGGCCGTCGACGAGATCCAGCTGTGCGCCGACCCCGACCGCGGCCACATCTTCACCGACCGCCTGCTGCGCGCCCGCGGCATGCGCGAGACCATGTTCCTCGGCAGCGAGACCATCAAGCCGCTGATCCGCGAGCTGGTGCCGGGCATCGAGGTGGTCACCCGGCCGCGCCTGTCGCAACTGAGCTACGCCGGCGCCAAGAAGCTGACGCGCCTGCCGCGGCGTTCGGCCATCGTCGCCTTCTCGGCCGCCGACGTCTACGCCATCGCCGAACTGGTGCGCCGTCAGCGCGGCGGCGCCGCCGTGGTGCTGGGGGCGCTGAGCCCGCGCACCCGCAACGCCCAGGTCGCCATGTTCCAGGCCGGCGAGGTCGACCAGCTGGTGGCGACGGACGCCATCGGCATGGGGCTGAACATGGACGTCGACCACGTCGCCTTCGCCTCCTTGCGCAAGTTCGACGGCCACATGCCGCGCAACCTCGATTCCTCGGAAGTGGCGCAGATCGCAGGCCGTGCCGGCCGCGGCATGAACGACGGCACCTTCGGCACCACCGGCGACGCCGGCGCCGTCGATCCGGAAATCGTGGAACGGGTGGAGGCCCACACCTTCCCCGCCCTGCGCGGCCTGTTCTGGCGCAACGCCGACCTGCGCCTGTCGTCCATCGACGCGCTGCTCGCCTCCCTCGGCAAGCCGCCGCCCAAACCCGGCCTGGTGCGCCCGCGCCGGCCGGCCGACGACCAGTTGGCGCTGGAGGCGCTCGCCCGCGATCCCGAGATCCGCAAGATCGCCGACAGCGCCCACCGGGTGCGGCTGCTGTGGGACGTCTGCGGCGTGCCCGACTTCCGCAAGGTGATGCCGGAAAGCCACTCGCGCCTGCTCGGCCAGATCTACCGCCACCTCACCGGCAAGGGCCAGCGCATCCCGACCGACTGGCTGGCCGGCCATGTCGCCCAGGTGGACCGGGTGGACGGCGACATGCATGCCCTGGTGGACCGCATCGCGTCCATCCGCGTGTGGACCTATATCGCCCACCGCGGCGACTGGCTGCACGACGCCCGCGAGTGGCAGGACAAGACCCGCGCCGTCGAGGACCGCCTGTCCGACGCCCTGCACGAACGCCTCACCCAGCGCTTCGTCGACAAGCGCACGGCGGTGCTCGCCCGCGCCCTGCGCGACGACACGCCGCTGATGCCCACCGTGGCCGCCGGTGGCGCTGTGCTGGTGGAAGGGCAGTCGCTCGGCCAGTTGTCGGGCCTGCGCTTCATCCCCGAGAAGGGCGAGAGCCGCGCCGCCGACCGCACCGTCATGAACGCCGCCGGCAAGGCCCTGCGCCGCGAGATCGCCGAGCGCGTCGACCTGCTCGCCCAGGACGCCGACGACGCCTTCGCCCTCGACGATGCCGCCGACGTGCTGTGGCGCGGCGAGCCGGTGGCCCGGCTGACCGTCGGGCCGGATCCGCTGCGCCCCGGCATCGACGTGCCCTTCGCCGACATGCTGGAGGGCGACGCCCGCGAGAAGGTACGCCGTCGCGTCGGCGACTGGGTGAAGGCCCACGTCGGCCGCGTGCTGAAGCCGCTGGTGACGGCGCTGGAGGCCGATCTGGCGGGCGCGCCGCGCGGCCTCGTGTTCCAGTTGGCGGAGGCTCTGGGCGCCCTGCCGCGGGCGGTGGTGGAGCCGCAGATTCGGGCGCTCACCGACGCCGACCGGAAGGCGCTGGCCCGGCTCGGCGTGCGCTTCGGGGTGGAGACGGTGTTCCTGCCGGCCCTGCTGAAGGCGGCGCCGCAGCGCCTGCGAGGCCGCCTGTGGGCCGCGCGCACCGGCGGTGAGATGCCGCAACTGCCCGAGGGTCGCACCAGCCTGCCCTTCGACGCCGGCGTGCCGGCCGGTTACTACGAGGCGATCGGCTATCGCGTGCTCGGGCCGGTGGCGGTGCGCGTCGACATGCTGGAGCGCTTCGCCGCCGAACTGCGCCGCCTCGCCCGCGAGAAGCAGGCGGTGTTGCCGCCGCAGACCCTCACCCTGCTCGGCGTGAGCGTGGAGGAGGCGCCGGCGGTGCTGCAGGCGCTCGGCTGGCAGGCGGAGCAGACCGACGACGGGCTGGTCGTCCGTCCCCTGCCGCGCCGGCCGGCCCGCCCCGACAAGGCGAAGACGGGCCCGCGCAAGAAGACCGGCAAGGGCAAGCCGGGTGGCGGTGGTGGCGGCGGTCGCAAGCCGGGCCGCCGCGACGTCGAGGACAGCCCCTTCGCCATCCTGCGCGACCGCGTGAGGATCACCGCGTGACCGACGACATCGACGACATTGCCGAAGACTCTGCTTCGGCGCCGACCGGCGGCGGCAGCATCCGCCTCGACAAGTGGCTGTGGCATGCCCGCTTCTGCAAGACGCGCTCGCTGGCGCAGACGTGGTGCGCCTCGGGCCACGTCACCGTCAACGGCCGCACGGTGAGCAAGCCGGCGACCAGCGTGAAGCCGGGCGACACCGTCGGCTTCCTGTCCGGCCCCTACCGCCGCATGGTGGTGGTGCAGGCGCCCGGCACCCGCCGCGGCCCGGCGTCGGAGGCGCAGACCCTCTATCACGAGCCCGACCCGCCGGCGCGCCAGACCGACGAGTTCATGCCCCACCGCCCGCGCGGCGCCGGCCGTCCGACCAAGAAGGACCGCCGCGCCCTCGCCGCGCTCAAGGGCGACGGGCCGGACTAGAGGCTCCGGCGTCAGCCCTTGCCGGCCAGCGGGTGGTGGCGGTTGACCAGGCTCTTCAGGCGCTCGTCCAGCACGTGGGTGTAGATCTGCGTCGTCGAGATGTCGGCGTGGCCGAGCATCTGCTGCACGCTGCGCAGGTCGGCGCCGTGGGCCAGCAGGTGGCTGGCGAAGCTGTGGCGCAGGACGTGCGGACTCACCTTGCCGGGCGACACCCCCGCCGCCGCCGCCACGTCGGCCAGCATCTTGGCGAAGCCGTCGCGGGTCAGGTGGCCTTCCTTGCTGCGCGAGGGGAACAGCCAGCGGTTCTTGCGCGCCACCGCCTCGCCGCCGAGCAGCTCCGCCCGGGCCGTCAGCCAGGCGCGGGCAGCATCGCGGGCGGGGGCGGACAGCGGCACCATGCGCTCCTTCGAGCCCTTGCCGCGCACCACCAGCACCGGCTGGTCGCGGGCGACGGAAGCGAGCGGCAGGCTCACCAGCTCGCTGACGCGCAGGCCCGTGGCGTAGAGGATTTCCAGCAGCGCCACCGCCCGCAGGCCGCGCGCGCCCTCGATGCGGCGGGCGGCGGCGAGCAGGCGTTCGACCTCTTCCTCGCTCAGGTACTTGGGCAGCGGCCGGCCGAGGCGCGGGCTGTCGATGGTCGCCGTCGGGTCGTCGGCGCGGGTGCCCTCGGCGAACAGGAAGCGGAAGAACTGCCGCAGCGCCGACAGCCGGCGGTTCATGGTGCGCGGCGTCATGGCGGCGGCGGCGAGGCCGGCCAGATAGGCGCGCAGGTCGTCGGCCGTGGCGGCTTCCGGCGCCCGCGCGCCCAGGTGCTCGGCGAAGTCTGCGAGGTCGCGGCCGTAGGCGTCGATGGTGCGCGGGCTCGCCCCACGCTCGGCCACCATCATTTCGAGGAACCGTTCGACGTGACGCGAGGTCATGCTGCGCTCACACTCCTGCGGCCGCCATGGCCTCCAGCGCCAAGGCCTTGGCCTCGCGCTCCAACCCGACGCGCTTGAGTGCCGCCACGGCGCGGAACAGCGCCTCGGGATGCACGGCGGCCGGACCCTCGTTGCCGAGCGCCACCAGGGCCAGCGCCACGGTCTCGCCCATGCGCCCCTGTGCCGCCGCCACGTCCATCGCGCGCAGGATGGCGGCGTCGGGCACCGGGGCGGCGTCCACGGTGGCGTCGGTCAGCGGCGTCAGCCAGTCGGCGGAAGCCACCGGCTCGCCCAGGGCCTGCAGCAGGCCGAGCACCAGGGTGTGGCGACGGTCGAGCTGTGGCTTCGGGGTGCCGGGCGGCTGCGTGCCGCGCCAGGCGGCGATCATCTCGGGGCTGAAGGGACCGGCGGCGGGGGCGTCGGCGACGCGCTCGTAGGGCCACAGGGCGCGCAGGGCGGCCTCGTCGCCGGCCCGGCGGGCTTCCTGCACCCAGGCGCGGGCGGCGTCGGGGCGGGCGGCGGCGAACAGGGCGCGGCCGGCCGCCGCGGCGAGGCCGGGCGTCGGCGGCAGGGCGGAGACGGTCTCGGCGTAGAGCTGCGCGTTGGCGGCATAGAACGGCGTGAAGCGCGGCCCTTCCAGCGCGACGGCGAGCAGGCCGGCGTCCATCTGGCGGCTCAGCACCTGCCAGACGGCGGCGCGGTCGGCGGCGGTCTTGGGCGCGGCGGGCGGCGCCGGCACCGTCTGGGCGGCATAGAGCGCGGCCAGTTCCGCCGGCGGCAGGGCGCCGGTGGCGGCGGCGCGCTCGGCCAGGGCGAGGCGGTCGGCTGCGGGGCCGTGGCGGGCGACGGAGGCCACCAGCCAGGGCGCGGCCCCGTCGCCGAGGGCATCGGCGGGCAGGCTGGCCCCGGCGGCGCGCGCCATGGCGAGCACCAGCGGGTTGGCGGCGGGCAGGCTCTTCAGGCTCGCGGGCTTGATGCCGGACAGCTGATCGGCGGCCCAGAAGAAGGGCGCATCCTCGTGCCCCGTCTCGCGCAGCATGGCGACGGCGAGCTGCGCCTCGGCGGCGCGCTTTTCCACCAAGGCGCAGAACGCGGCGGCTTTCTGCCAATAGGGGCCGTCGAAGCGGCGGACGCCGTCGGCGGCGAGCGGGCAGGCTTCGGCGGGCACGGCGTCGGCGGTCGCCTGGGCCAGCAGGGCGTCGAGCAGGGCACGGCGCACCGCTTCCGAGCGGTCACCCTCGGGCACCGCTTCGGCGAGGCGGGAGGCGGCGGGCGCTTCGCCGATCAGCCGCAGTTTCTCGATGCGCAACGGCAGCAGGGCGGGGGCGCCGGGGGTCGGCTGCGGCGCCGCGGCGGTGCTGGCGAGCAGGCGATAAGCCAGCTCGTGCATCATGGGTGACGGCGCCCCGGCCGGCAGCTTGGCGATCAGGGTCGTCGCCAGCTCGGCACCGGTGCCCTGCCACAGGCGATAGGGCAGGCCGCCCGTGCGTTCCTCCAGCAGGCCGACACCGGCGGCGCCGGGCGCCTCCAGCGGCGCGGCGGTGATGCCGGACAGGCTGCGGCTTTCCGGCCGCGGCTGGCTCTGCTGCGGCGCCGGGGCGGGTGTCGGCTGAGCCGGCGCAGGCGCGGCCTCGGTGGTCGGCGCCGACGGGAACAGGCGCACCGGCCCCTGCTGGGCGGCGGCGGGCGCGGCGCTCAGCGCCAGCACGGCGGCCGCGGCGGCGAGGGTGCAGGCGCGGCGGCGGCGCACGTCAGCGCTGGAAGCGGTCATTGCCGATCACCTTCTCCACCTGCGCCGTCGGAGGCGGCATCTCCCACGTCGCGAGGAAGCCGACGCCCGCCACGATGACGGCCAGGACGAGCAGGATGAGAATGCGGGAGAGGGTGCGCATGTACGAGACAGATCCTTGATCCGCGATGGCGACGACTGGCCCGCCGTCGCCGCAGAAAGCAGCGACCGGACCCGGGACAGCCCGTGCGGGGTATGCTATACGAACCGATTATGGCAACAGGACGGCAGTGTAATCCCTTGACGAATCGCGTGCAACGCACGGCGGAGGCGGGCCGATGACCGGCGTCTGGCTGACCCCGCCGCATGTGGACGCGCCCTTCGCCTTGCCGCGCACGGTGGTGCTGGTGGGCCTGATGGGCGCCGGCAAGAGCGTCGTCGGCCGCAGGCTCGCCCACCGCCTGCACGTGCCCTTCGTCGACGCCGACACCGAGATCGAGAAGGCCGCCGGGCAGAGCGTCGCCGACATCTTCGCCACCCTGGGCGAGGGCGCCTTCCGCGAGGGCGAGCGCAAGGTCATGGCCCGGCTGCTCGACGGCGAGCCTTGCGTGCTGGCCGCCGGCGGCGGTGCCTTCATGGCCGACGACACGCGCCGCCGCATCCGTGCCCGCGGCATCAGCGTGTGGCTGCGGGCCGACCTGGAGACGCTGGTACGCCGCACCGCCGGCCGCTCGCACCGGCCGTTGCTCAACCAGGGCGACCCGCGGGAGAAGCTGCGCGGCCTGATGGATCAGCGCTACCCCGTCTACGCCGAAGCCGACATCACCATCCAGGCCGGCGAGGAAAGCCCCGACGCCACCACCGAGCGGGTGCTCGACGCCCTGCGCGAATGGATCGACGGCAACGGCCCCCTGCCGCCCGAACCCGTGGAGACCGAGACGTGAGCGACGCCGCCCTGGACCCCGCCGAAACCCTCCGGGTGGAGCTCGGCGACCGCAGCTACGACATCGCTGTCGGCGGCGGCCTGCTGGCCGAGGCGGGCGCCCGCATGGCGCCGGTGCTGCGCCAGAAGCGCGCCTTCGTGGTCACCGACGCCACCGTCGCGCCGCTGCACCTCGGCCGCCTGACCGCCTCCCTCGACGCCGCCGGCATCCGCCACGACACCCATATCCTGCCGGCCGGCGAGGCGACCAAGAGCTTCGCCCACCTCGAAAGCCTGCTCGACGCCATGCTCGCCGCCAAGTGCGAGCGCGGCACCATGATCGTCGCCCTCGGCGGCGGCGTGATCGGCGACATCACGGGCTTCGCCGCCTCCGTCCTCTTGCGCGGGGTGGACTTCGTGCAGGTGCCGACGACGCTGCTGTCGCAGGTGGACAGTTCGGTCGGCGGCAAGACCGGCATCAACACCCGCCACGGCAAGAACCTGGTCGGCACCTTCCACCAGCCGCGCCTCGTGCTCATCGACACCGACACCCTGACCACCCTGCCGCGCCGCGAACTGCTGGCCGGCTATGCCGAGGTGGTGAAGTACGGCCTCATCGACAGCCCGGGCTTCTTCGCCTGGCTGGAGGAGACCGGCGCCGCGCTGATCGACGGCGACACCGCCGCCCGCCGCCGCGCCATCCTGACCAGCTGCGCCGCCAAGGCGCGCGTGGTGCAGGCCGACGAGCGCGAGGGCGGCGTGCGCGCCCTGCTCAACCTCGGCCACACCTTCGGCCACGCGCTGGAGGCCGAGTGCGGCTACGGCGAGACTCTGCTGCACGGCGAGGCCGTCGCCGTCGGCATGCTCATGGCCTTCGAGCTGTCGGCCCGCATGGGCCTCGCCCCGGCCGCCGACGTCGAGCGCCTGCGTGCCCATCTGGCGGCGGTCGGCCTGCCGGTGGTGCCGCCGCGCCTTGAAGGCCGCCGCATGGACGCCGATATCCTCGTCTCCCACATGGCGTCGGACAAGAAGGTGGCCGACGGCAAAGTCACCTTCGTGCTGGCGCACGGCATCGGCCGGGCGTTCCTGTGTCGCGACGTCGATCCCGCCGTGCTGCGGGGCGTCGTCGCGGATTTCGTCGCCGCCTCCTGACCTCCACCACGGAAGCCGTTCCCCATGACCACCGCCATGATCGTTTCGCTGGTCGCGATCGTGATCTGCCTCGTCCTGTCCGCCTTCTTCTCGGGGTCGGAAACGGCGTTGACGGCGGCGTCGCGCCCGCTCATGCACGAGATGGAACGCAAGGGCGACAGCCGGGCGGTGGTGGCCAACGGGCTTCTGGCCAAGCGCGAACGGCTGATCGCCACCATCCTGCTCGGCAACAACCTGGTGAACATCCTGGCGTCGTCGCTGGCGACCAGCGTGCTCATCGTGCTGTTCGGCGAGGGCGGCGTCGCCATCGCCACGCTGGTGATGACGGTCCTCATCCTGATCTTCAGCGAAATCCTGCCGAAGACCTATGCCCTGACCCATACCCACCGCATGGCACTGGGCGTGGCGCCGGTGATGCGCTGGCTGGTGATGGTGCTCGGCCCGCTGACGGCGGTGATCCAGGGCATCGTTTCGGTGGTGCTGCGGCTGATCGGCGGCGGCGAGCGCCCCCATACCGCCACCATGGCGCTCGCCGAGCTGCGCGGCGCCATCGAGATGCACACCGCCCAGGCCGCCGAGGCCGAGGGCGACCGCACCATCGTCCACGAACGGGCCATGCTGCGCAGCGTGCTCGACCTCGCCGACGTCGAGGTGAGCGAGATCATGATCCCGCGCGGCAAGCTGGTCACCATCGACGCCGACCAGCCCACCGCCGACGTGGTCAAGCAGGTGCTGGCGAGCCCCTACACCCGCATCCCCCTGTGGCGCGGCAAGTCCGACAACATCGTCGGCATCCTGCACGCCAAGGCGCTGCTGCGCGCCGTGGAGGCCCACAGCGGCGACATTTCGGAACTGGACGTGGTGAGCATCGCCTCGCCGCCGTGGTTCATCCCCGACGCCACCCGCCTGCTCGACCAGTTGCAGGCCTTCCGCCAGCGCCGCGAGCACTTCGCCCTGGTGGTGGACGAGTACGGCGTGCTGCTCGGCATCGTGACGCTGGAAGACATCCTGGAGGAGATCGTCGGCGACATTTCCGACGAGCACGACATCGCCGTCTCCGGCGTGCGGCCGCAGCCCGACGGGTCCTACGTCATCGACGGCGGCGTCACCATCCGCGACCTCAACCGCCAGTTCGACTGGAACCTGCCCGACCAGGAAGCGGCCACCATCGCCGGTCTGGTGCTGCACGAAAGCCGCACCATCCCCGACCCCGGGCAGACCTTCCTGTTCCACGGGTTCCGCTTCGAGGTGCTGCGCCGCCAGCGCAACCAGCTGACCAGCATCCGCGTCTCGCCCATCCGCGACGAGGCGGCCGAAGCCGACGCTCAGGCCTGAGGCCGACCGTCGCCTACTTCGGGCCGCACTGGCGGGTGGAGACGCACTTGCCGGCCTCCGGCCCCGTATCCGAACACTGAACCACCCACACGCAGCCCTCGGCATCGGGCGGCGAGGTGACGGCGCGCGGCCGGCTCTGCTGGGCCGGCACCGCCGGCGGCTTGCTGACCGGCGGGGCGGCGGCCGGCTCGGCCTGGGCCGGCTTGGGCAGCGGGACGGGCACGCCGGGCGCGGCGGCTTCGACGGCGGGAGCGACCGGCGGAGGCGGCGCGGGCGCCGGCTCGGGTGTCGCCGGCAGGCGATCGGCGGGCGGCGGCGGTCCGTCGGGCACGGCCGGAACGGCGCGCACCGGCGCAACGGCGGGCGAGGGCTCGGGCTCCGGCCGAGGGGCCGGGGGCGGTACGGCGGGCGGTTCCTTTGCCACCGGCACCGGCGCCGGCGGTTCCGGCGGCGCCTTCACCACGGGTAGCGGCGGCGGCGCGACCGGCGGAGCGACGACGACGGGAGCGGGGGCCGGGGCGGGCGCCGGAGCGGCGGGCAGCGGCGGTGCGGCCGGCGGTTCCGGCGGGGCCGTGACGACCGGCGGTGGCGGCTCGGGGTCGGGCTGTCGGGCCTCGATCGGCGGCGGCGGCTCGGGCGCCTGGACCGCGGCCGGCGGCGGAGCGGGGAGCGGCGGAGCGGCGGTGGCGGGGGCCGGTTCGGGCGCGGCCGCCGGCGCGGGGATAGGCGCGGGCGTGGGGGCCGGAGCGGGCGTCGTCCAGCCGCGCACGGTGGCGGCGACGCTGCCGGCGGAATCCATGATCAGGCGGCGGCCGTCGGGGTCGGCGAGCAGGGCCGCGGCGGCGACACCGCCGGTCACCAGCAGCGCCAGCGCCACCAGCGGAGCGCGGCGGCGCGGTGCGGCGGGCCTGGCGGCGGCGGGCGGTGCCAGCGGACGGGCCGGTGCGATTGCGGCGCGCGGCGGGGCGGCGGCGCGGCCGTCGCCGATGCGGAAGGTTTCCTCGGGGATGGGCGGCAGCACGGCCATGCGCGGGCTGTCGCGTTCCACCGGGTGGAAGCGGGCCTCGACGTCGCAGGCGGGATCGATGGACAGCGCCTCGTATTCCACGTCGCCGCGGAAGCGGCAGCCGTCCAGGAAGGCGACGGCGCGGGCCTTGACGGTGCCGGCGACCGTTCCGGCCGAAGCCATGCGCCCGGCCCCGACACGGGCGTTGAGGCGGCCCTGCACGCCCACCACCAGATCGGCGACAGCCACGTCCCCCTTCACCGCCCCTTCGACCTCGAGGCGGCCGGGGGAGTGGATGGTCCCGATCACGGTCAGGTCGGGCGCGAAGAAGGATGCCTGTTTGGCGGTCATGGGGCGCGCGTGTCCTGCGTCGTCGCGCTCCGAGTATACCCATTTCCGGCGCAGGTGCCAGCGCAACCCCCCGGCGGCGGGGGCGACCCGGAAAATTCTGCCGGGTTCCCGGCAGGACGTGCCGACGCTTCCTCGGCTGACGCGAGGATTTCCGCGGGTTCCACCCCGGCCCGCCGCTTGCATGGCGGCGGGACGACCTTTTCGCCCAGGATGGCCCGCCATGAAGATCGACACCTCGACCCTCGCCGCGTCCACCGCCGCCGGTTCGGCGTCGGGCGCCGCCGTCAACCTCGCCGGCGGCAGCAAGGCCGACGCCGAGAAGGCGCTGGAGTTCCAGGCCCACCTGAAGGATCAGATCCTCGACAAGGGGCTGATGGGCTGGGCCAAGGAACAGTGGGAGGAGAAGCTGGAAGCCAAGCTGCGCAAGGAAGTGATGGCCGAGATGGACCTCACCGACGCGCAGCTCACCTCCATGGAAGAGACGCTGCGCCGGACCATCGAGAACATGATCCAGCAGCAGATCGAAAAGAAGATGCAGCAGGCCATGGGGGCCGGCCAAACCGGCGGGGCGGGCCTCGCCGCCGACGAGCCGCAGAAGCCGACCGGGGTCGCCGGCGCCGGCATCACCAACCGTACCGGCCTGTCTCTGCCGGCGTTGACGCTGGCCCAGGGCTGGGGCGTCTGAGAACGGGCTTTCGGCCGGCGGCGGCGGGTCAGCCCGCCGCCAGCGCCTTGGCGCGCGGGCCGAATTCCGCCACCAGCGCCTCGTAGATGGGGCGCTTGAAGGCGACGATCATGGACGGCAGCTCGTCCACCGGCGCCCACTTCCAGGCATCGAACTCCGGGTGGCGCGTCGCGATGTCGATGTCGGCGTCCTCGCCCGTGAAGCGCAGCAGGAACCACTTCTGCTCCTGGCCGCGGTACTTGCCCTTCCACACCTTGCCGATCAGGTCCTCGGGCAGGTCGTAGCGCAGCCACTGGCTCGACTCGGCGACGATCTCCGCCTTGGCGGTGCCGATCTCTTCCTCCAGTTCGCGCAGGGCCGCCTCGTGCGGCGTCTCGCCCTTGTCGATGCCGCCCTGGGGCATCTGCCAGGCGTCGGGCGTGTCCTTGCGGCGGGCGACGAAGACGAGGCCCTGGTCGTTCACCAGCATCAGGCCGGCGCACTTGCGGTAGGGAAGGTCGGTCTTGGCGGTCACGGATGGGCCTCGGCAGGATCTGTCAGGGACGGACGACGGCGGACACCGGCGCCAGCGCGATGCCGCGGGTCTGGGCGTCGGCCAGCCACTTGGTGACGGCGTCGAAGGCGAGCGGCGTCGGCTCGATGACGGCGAGCGCGCTGCCGCGCTCGCGGGCGATGGTTTCCAGCGCCTTCAGGCGGGCTTCGATGGCCGAGCGGAAGGGCCGCTCGTCCAGGGCGAAGTCGGCGGCCACCGTCGGCGCCTGCGTCTGGCCGTAGCTGGCGAGCTGCACGCCGCCGGCGGGATGGACGTAGAGCAGGCCGGAGCGCGCCACGGTGTCGAGCACCGGCTTCATCAGCTCCGGCTTGGCGGTGAAGGTCCTGCCGCCGCGGCCGAGCAGGCCGACGTAGCCCGTGCCCTTGGTCAGGATGGTGTTGAGGCGGATCAGGTTGTCGTTGGTCGGCAGCAGCGAGTTGAGGCCGAGCGGCCCGGGATCGTGCGCCGGGAAGCCGCGGTCCTCCATGGGCAGCGACAGCATCACCTCGTGCCCCGCCTCGCGCGCCCGCTGCATGGCCGGCGCCACGTCGAAGCCGTAGGGGCTGAAGGCGAGCGTGACGCCGGCCGGCAGCTTGGCGATGGCGGCGTCGGTGGCGGCCGGCAGCAGGCCCAGGTCGGCGACCACGATGGCGACGCGCGGCGTGCCGGCGGGCGCCTGGAAAGGCTTGGCGTAGGCGGTCCAGGCCTTGCGGCCGTCGGGCGCGGCGATGGGCAGCGGCCCGGCCGGCGTGTTGCGCACGAGGTCGGAGACCGGCGCGCTCGTGAGCGGCTCGGGCTTGCCCGCCGGGTTGGGCAGGCCGTCGAAGCTCGGCGGCGGCGCGGCGGCCGTGCGCGGGTCGGGCTTGTCGACGTCTTCCAGCGCCGGCGCGGTGGTTGTCGGTGCGGCCGGCGGCGCTGCGGGGTCGGCCGGCGGCGTGGTGACGGCGGCGGTCTGCGGCGCGGCCGGCTGCTGCGCGGCCGGCTGTTGAGCGGCTTCGGCGGGCTTGGCGGCCTCGGCCGGCTTCGGTGCCTCTGCGGGGGCGGCGGCCGTCTGCGCCGGCTCGGCCGGCTTGGGCGCTTCGGTCGGTGCCGCGGGCGTGGCGGCGGCGTCGCCGCCTTCGGCCAGCCAGGGGCGGCGGGAGACGGAGCGATCGGTGGCGGCGGTGGGGTCGATCTCGGGGGTGCCGGCGGTGCTCGGCGTGCCGCCCCCGAGGCCCGGTGCGGGCGGCATGGGCAGCGAGACGCGGGCGCCGGAGTCCTGCGGCTGGGCGGCGGCGGTCGCGGCGGCGCCGGACCCGGAGTTTTCGGCCGCCGCGCCGTCGGCCGGGGCCGCTTCGGCGTGCTGTTCGGTCTCGGCGGCGTGGTCGCCGTCGAGCAGGCCGCTGGTCATCACCCACCAGGCGCCCCCGCCGGCGAGCGCGGCGGCGCCGATGCCGATGGCGGCGAAGACGGCGATGCGCTTGCCGCCGCCGCCCCGGCGGGCCGGCCGCTCGTCGCCGTCGTCGTCCTCGTCGCCGCCCCAGGCGTCGTCGTCGAGCAGGTCGTCGAAGTCGCGCGCCGGCCCGGCCTCGGTGCCCCCGCCGGCATCGTCGTCGTCGCCGTCGGGGCCGAGGCCCGGACCCAGGGTAGAGCCCGTGAAGAAGGGTTCGTCGCGCCCCTCTTCGGCGGCGCGAGCCTTCTTCTTGCGGGACAGCAGGCCCTTCAGGTTCAGAGCCATGGCGGCGGGTCCTCAATCAGCCGGACGGCGCGGCTTCGAAGCGAAGCCGCGCCGGCGGAAAGCATATACCAGAACGGTTGCCGAAGGGTTACCCCTGGCGATTGCCGTAGAGCGCGAGGCCCCGCAGCAGATCCAGCGCCCGGGTCAGCTGGTAGTCCTCGGCCTGCTCGGGCGCCTCGGCGGCCCCGTCGCCCGCCGGGGCGGCGCCCGGAGGCACGGTGGCGCCGGGGGTCGGCTGGATGGCCGGCGCCTGCTCGGCCGGAGCCTCGCCCTCGCCGTCGCCGTTGGGGTTGGCGAGGGCGCCGCGCAGCGACGCCTCGCTGCGGCGCGGGAAGCGGCGGTCGAGCGCCTCGATGTGGGCCTGTTCCACCTTGATGTCCGGCTCGATGCCGAGCGCCTGGATGGAGCGACCCGAGGGCGTGTAGTAGCGCGCCGTGGTCAGGCGCATGGCGCCGTGGCCGGGCAGCGGGATGATGGTCTGCACCGAGCCCTTGCCGAAGCTCTTGGTGCCCAGCACGATGGCGCGCCGGTGATCCTGCAGGGCGCCGGCGACGATTTCCGACGCCGAGGCCGAGCCGTCGTTGATGAGCACCACCACCGGCTTGCCGTCGGCCAGGTCGCCGGTGCGGGCGTTGAAGCGCTGCGTTTCCTCGGCCTCGCGCGAGCGGGTGGAGACGATCTCGCCGGCGTCGAGGAAGCCGTCGGACACCGCCACCGCCTGATCGAGCAGGCCGCCCGGGTTGTTGCGCAGGTCGAGCACCCAGCCCTTCAGCTTGTCGGCGCCGATGTCCTTCTTCAGCTCCGTCATGGCCTTCTCGAGGCCGGCGTAGGTCTGTTCGCTGAACGACGTGATGCGCACGTAGCCGACGTCGCCTTCGGCGCGGGCGCGCACCGACTGGATCTTGATGACGTCGCGCGTCAGGGTGACGTCGAAGGGTTCCTGGTTCTTGCGGCGGATGGTCAGGTCGATGTCGGTGTTGACCGGGCCGCGCATCTTGTCGACGGCGTCCTGCAGGGTCATGCCCGAGACGTCTTCGCCGGCGATGTGGGTGATCAGGTCGCCCGGCTGCAGGCCGGCGCGGAAGGCGGGCGTCTCGTCGATGGGCGACACCACCTTGATGAGGCCGTTTTCGACGGTCACTTCGATGCCGAGCCCGCCGAACTCGCCGCGGGTCTGGACCTGCATGTCCTTGAAGTTGTCGGCGTTCAGGTAGCTGGAGTGCGGATCGAGGTTGGTGAGCATGCCGTTGATGGCCGCCTCGATCAGTTCCTTGTCGGTCACGCCCTCGACGTAGTCGCGCCGCACCCGTTCGAACACGTCACCGAACAGGTCGAGAAGGCGGTACGTTTCCTCGGTATTGCGGCTTTCCGGCGCCTCGGCCGCGTGCAGCGCCGGAACGGCGCCGATCGACAGAAGGGCGAAGGCAGCCGTCGCGATCGCAAGTTTCCGCTTCATCCGCTGATTTTACCTTTTTTCGCCGAGAGCCAGGGCAGGGGATCGATGGGCTGCCCATCACGGCGCAATTCCACATACAAGCTGGGCGCGTCCGACCGTTCCATGACGCCCACCGGTTCGCCCGCCAGAAGCCGCTGACCCACCTGCGCGTCGATGCGGCTCATTCCAGACAGCAATGTATGATATCCGTCGGCGTGTTCAAGGATCAAGAGATGGCCATAGCCGCGGAAGGGGCCGGAAAAGGCCACCATGCCGTCGGCCGGCGCCACCACCGTCGCCGCCGGGCGGGTCTCGATGACGATGCCCTTGGAGGTGTTGCCCGGCGTCGTCTCGGCGCCGAAGCGGGTGGAGACGCTGCCGCGCGCCGGCAATGGCATGGCGCCCCGCATGTCCGACAGCGGTCGCAGCGCCGCCTGGGTCACCCCCGGCGCCGGCCGCGGCGTGGTCGCTCCGACGGGCGGCGGGGGCATGGCGCCGCCGCTGGCCGTCACGGTTTCGCCCGCCGAGGGCGGCGGCTGCAGGGGCTTGGGCTGCGGCACGGCGAAGGTGCGCTCGGGCGGCGGGGTGGGCTTCTGCGCCACGTGGGCGGCGACGCGCCGCGCTTCCTCCAGCGCCCGCTGGCGCGCCAGTTCCTCCTCGCGCCGCTTGCGTTCCTCGGCCAGCTTGGTGAGGAACTCGCGCATGTTTTCCGCTTCCTCCGACAGCGCCTGGGCCTTCTGGGCGGCCTCGGCGGAGCGGCGGGTGGTCTGTTCCACCAGCTGCGCCTTGCGGGCCACCAGGTCCTGCAGGCGGGCGTGTTCGGCCTCGAATTCGGTGCCGAGCGCCGCGATCTGGTCGCGCTGGGCGGTGATGGCCTCGCGCACGTCGGTCAGCCGGGCGAGGTCGCGGCGCAGGGCCTCCGCCTCGCTGCCCAGCGCCGGCACGGCCGAGCGCATGAGCAGCGCCGAGCGCACCGTGTCCTCCGGCGATCCCGGCTGCATGAGCAGGGTTTCCTTGGGCCGCCACGACAACCGCTGCAGGGCGGTCAGCACCTGCGCCATCTGGGCATTGCGCGCTTCCAGGCTGCCGCGCAGCTCGATCTCTTCCCGCGTCAGGTCGGCCATGCGGGTTTCGAGGTAGGACAGGCTCTCCTCGTAGTCCTGCACCTTGGCGGCGGCGGCGACCAGACGGCTGCGCAGGTCCTCCACCTCGGCCGACAGCGAGCCGGCGGTCTTGGACAGCGTCTCCTGCTCCTGCCGGCTGCGCTCGATTTCCTGGCGCACCTCTTCCAGCTTCTTCTGGGTCTGCGCCTCGGGGTTGGCGGCGGGGTCCGGCGCGGCCACGGCCGCCCCGGCGCCGCCGGCGATGAGCGCGGCGGCGAGCAGGGAGAGGCGGAGGGGCAGGCGGAGCGGCACGGACAGCGGCCCTCCTCCGGGCGGCGTTGCGGGTCGGCGGTAGGGCGGCGGGCCGCCGGCCGTCATTCGGCCGCGGCGGCCTCCGCCTTGGTCTGCAGCAGCGAGCGGCCGGTCATCTCGGCCGGTTGCGGCAGGTCCATGAGGGCGAGCAGGGTGGGCGCCAGATCGGCCAGCCGCCCGTCGCGCAGGCCGGTGACGCCGGCCGGCGCGCCGATCAGCAGGGCATCCACCGTACCGACGGTGTGGGCGGTGTGCGGCTCGCCGGTTTCCGGGTCGCGCATGAGTTCCAGGTTGCCGTGGTCGGCGGTGACGATCATGGCGCCGCCCGCCTTCAGCACGGCGGCCTCAACGGCGGCGAGGCTCGCGTCCACCGTCTCGGCGGCCTTCATGGCGGCTTCCATGATGCCGGTGTGGCCGACCATGTCGCCGTTGGCGAAGTTCACCACGATCAGGTCGAAGCGGCCCGAGCCGATGGCGTCCACCAGCTTTTCGGTCACTTCCGGCGCGCTCATTTCCGGCTGCATGTCGTAGGTGGCGACCTTGGGGCTCGGCACCAGGATGCGCTCCTCGCCCGGATAGACCCGCTCCTCGCCGCCGTTCAGGAAGAAGGTGACGTGGGCGTACTTTTCCGTCTCGGCGATGCGTAGCTGGGTGCGGCCGGCCTGCGACACCACCTCGCCGAGGATGCCGGTCAGCGTCTCGGGCGGGAACAGGGCGGTGAGCCACGCGGTGTGGGCGACCGAGTACTGCGCCATGCCGGCGGCGGCGGCGAAGGCGACGACGCGGGTGCGGGCGAAGCCGTCGAAGGCCGGGTCGAGCAGCGCCTGGGTGATCTCGCGGGCGCGGTCGGCGCGGAAGTTGGCGAACAGCACGCCGTCGCCGTCGCGGGCGCCCTGGTAGTCGCCGACCACGGCCGGCACCACGAACTCGTCGGTCTTGCCGGCGGCGTAGGAGGCGTCGACCAGCGCCAGGGCGTCGGCGTGGCGCTCGCCCTCGGCGTCGACCATGGCGTCGTAGGCGGCGCTCACGCGGTCCCACCGCTTGTCGCGGTCCATGGCGTAGAAGCGGCCGGCGACCGTCGCCATGGCGGTGTCGGGCAGGTCGGCGACGTCCGCGAGGAAGCGGGCGGTGAACTCGCGGCCCGACTGCGGCGGCGTGTCGCGGCCGTCGAGGAAGGCGTGGATGCGCACCGGCACGCCGGCGGCGGAGACGATCTTCGCCAGCGCCACCATGTGGTCCTGGTGGCTGTGAACGCCGCCGGGGCTGAGCAGGCCCATGAGGTGGCAGGTGCCGCCGCTCTGCTTCAGCTTCTCGATGAAGGCGGTCAGCTCGGCGTTCCGGGCGAGCGAGCCGTCGGCGACGGCCTGGTCGATGCGCGGCAGGTCCTGCATGACCACCCGGCCGGCGCCGATGTTCATGTGCCCCACTTCCGAGTTGCCCATCTGGCCTTCCGGCAGGCCGACGGCGAGCCCGGCCGTCTCCACCAGCGCCCGCGGGGCGCTCGCCATCAGGCGGTCCCAGGTCGGCGTGTTCGCCTGCGCGATGGCGTTGTCGGTCGGGTCGTCGCGGTGACCCCAGCCGTCGAGAATGCAGAGGACGACGGGCTTCGGCGTGCGGCGGTCGGAAGGGCTGGCGCTGCTCATGGGACCTGTCTGTGTCCTGGATCGGGGGAGATGGATCTGGTGCCGAACATAAGGCGGCGGGGGCGAAACTTCCACCGGGAAGCGCCGCCCTCGCCGGACGGGGCAGGCGTCAAGCCAGCACGCGGGCGCGCCGGACCTCGCGAGCCACGGCGGCGGCGATGAAGGCCTTCAGGATGTCGCCGGGGATGAACACGCCGACCACGGCGGCGGCCTTGGCGAGCGGCATTTCGGTCACCAGCGACAGGCCGGGGATGCCGAAGGCGTAGAGCGTCAGGATGCCGCCGACGACGGAGGCGGTTACGCCGGCCAGGATCGGCCGCGCCTCGGGCATGGCGCGGTAGACCAGGCCGACGACGATGGTCGCGATGGGCCAGCCGATCAGGAAGCCGACGGTCGGCCCGGCGAACACGCCGAGCCCGCCGCGCCCGCCGGCCAGCAGCGGTGCGCCGAGCGCCACCACCGCCAGGAACACCAGCACGGCGGCGGCGCCGCGCCACGGGCCGAGGATCAGGCCGGCCAGCATGATGCCGAGGGTCTGTGCCGTGATCGGCACGCCGCCGGCGAAGGGAATGGTGATCTGCGGCACCAGGCCGAGGGCGGCGATGAGCGCCGCGAACAGCGCGATGCGGGCGACGGAGGACTGCAGGGTCACGGTCGTTTCTCCACGAATCCGCCGCGGGCGTGCAGGGCGTCCGCGGCACGGTCGGCGTCGTCCATGGCGCCGATGACGAAGGGCGTGAGCAGCCGCCAGTGCGGCCGCCGGGGGGATCGGGTGCGCCAACTGTCGCCCAGCGCCCGCCAGCGCTCGGCGAGCAATGGCGCGAAGCGCAGCGTCATGGCGATGGCGACGGCGACGGGGCGGGTCGGCACGCCGAGGCGGCGCAGCGGGCTCATGCCGCGGTCGAGCGCCGCCAGCATGTCCGACAGCGGCGTCAGCGCCGAGACGATGCCGGCGAGCGTCACCAAGGCGGCGATGCGCAGGCACACCGCCAGCCCGAGGCGCCAGTCGCCGAGCAAGGCATGGGCGGCGAAGGACAGCACGATCACCGTCAGCAGCGGCCGCAACTGCCGCACCGCGCCCAGGCTGCCGGTCACGGCGGCGAGCAGCAGCACCGCGGCGACGGCGGCGGCCAGCGGCGCCAGCCCGTCGAGGCGGAACAGGGCGATGCTGGCGACCGCCAGCAGCAGCAGCTTGAGCCCGGCCGGCAGGCGGCGGGCGGCGGGTTCGAGCAGGTTCAGGCGACCCATGACGCGGCGGCCTCCCGGTCCGCGCCGCCGGCGTCCTCGTCGGGACCGGCCGCGAGGCGGTGCATGGCGGCGACGAAGGCGGCCAGCACCGCGTCCGGCGGACCGTCCTGTTCGATGCGGCCGGCTTCCAGCCACAGGATGCGGTCGAAGCCGGCGAAATCCTCGGCGTCGTGGCCGATCACCAGCACCTGCTGCGGCAGGCCGGCGATGAAGCGGGCGAGGCGCAGGCGGGTGGGGATGTCGAGGCCGGCGTAGGGCTCGTCGAGCACCAGCACGCGCGGCGCCATGACCAGCACGGCGAACAGGCACACCAGCCGCCGCTGCCCTTCCGACAGCGCCGCCACCGGGCGTGCCGCCCAGTCGGCGACGCCGTGCTCGGCCAGCAGGGCGCGGGCGCGGTCTTCGGCTTCGGCGCGGCGGGTGCCGAACTCCACCAGCCCGAAGGCGATCTCCTCCGCCACCGTCGGGCAGAGGATCTGGTGATCGGAGTTCTGGAACAGGAAGCCGACGCAGCCCACCGACTCGCGCGTGCGGGCGGCGGGGTCGAGGCCGTGGACGCGCACCTGCCCGGCGTCGGGCGTCAGCAGGCCCTTGACGACGCGGGCCAGCGTCGACTTGCCCGAGCCGTTGCGCCCGACGAGGCCGATGCGCGGCTCGGTCAGGGCGACGGAGACGGCGTCGAGGGCCGTGCGCCCGCCGCGCCGAACGGTGACGTCGGTAAGAAGGATGCCGGTCTGGTCGGTCACGGCCTGCGGTGCTCTATCCCGGTGGCGACCCAAGGGCCAACCTTTGGCACGAGGCGGGCCGACTCGGCAAGGCCGGCGTGCCGCCACGGCCCTACCCGCCGTCCGGGCTATACCTTAAGCCCCCTCGCCACGACGGCTTCGGCATGGCACGCTGGCGCCTCCGGAAGGCAGAGGCGCGGGGAAAGAAGACTATGGAACTCAAGGTCCTGGGACTGGTGCTGGCGGGCGGCAAGGGCACGCGCCTCGCGCCCCTGACGGCGGAGCGGGCGAAGCCGGCGGTGCCCTTCGGCGGCAAATACCGCATCATCGACTTCGTGCTGAGCAACCTGCTCAATTCCGGCATCTACTCCATCTACGTGCTGATCCAGTTCCGCAGCCAGTCGCTGCTGCAGCACCTGCGCGACGGCTGGCAGTTCGGCGGCATGCTGCAGAGCCAGTTCATCATCCCGGTGCCCGCCCAGATGCGCACCCTCGGCGAGACCTGGTACAAGGGCACCGCCGACGCCGTCTTCCAGAACGCCAACCTGATCGAGCAGTCGCGCCCCGACGTGGTGGTGCTGTTCGGCGCCGACCACATCTACCGCATGGACGTGCGGCAGATGATCGCCTACCACCGCGAGAAGGGGGCCGGCGTCACCATCTCGGCCCTGCCGGTGGAGAAGAAGTTCGCCAAGGACTTCGGCGTCATCGAGGTGGACGACGACGGCCGCATCGTCGGCTTCCACGAAAAGAAGCCCGACGCCCCCACCATCCCCGGCCGCCCCGACATGGTGCTCGCCTCCATGGGCAACTACGTGTTCGAGGCCGACCTGCTGCTCGACCTGGTGGACAAGGACGCCGCCGACCCGGCCAGCGGCCACGACTTCGGCACCGACATCCTGCCGAACCTCATCGGCCGCGTGCCCATGTACGCCTACGATTACCAGACCAACCACATCGCCGGCGACCCCGAGGACAAGGTGCCGTACTGGCGCGACGTCGGCACGCTCGACGCCTATTACGAGGCCAACATGGACATGCGGGCCATCGACCCGCCGCTGAACCTCTACAACCGCCAATGGCCGCTGCGCACGGCGGGCTACAGCGATCCGCCGGCCAAGTTCGCCTTCGACGAGAACGCTCGCCGCGGCCAGGCCATCGACAGCATCCTGTGCGGCGGCTGCATCATCTCGGGCAGCACGGTGCGCCGCAGCGTGCTCGGCCGCTACGTGCGGGTGCACTCCTACGCGCTGGTGGAGGACTGCATCCTGTTCGACGACGTGGAGATCGGCCGCCGCAGCAAGATCCGCCGCGCCATCATCGAGAAGAATGTGAAGATCCCGCCCGACACGGTCATCGGCTACGACATCGAGGAAGACCGCAAGCGGTGGCAGGTGACGGAAAGCGGCCTCGTCGTCATCAAGGGCGAGCGCTCGCCGGTGCCCATCTCGTCCATCAGCGTCTAACCGGCGGAAGGGGCGCGCCGCCGGTGCGCCCCGCCACCACTCCGGCCCGTCACCCGTCGGTGTGCACCACCGCCTTGCGCAGGCGCCGCACGCCGACGAACACCAGCCCCAGCACCACCGGCAGCGCGGCCAGCACGGCCACTTCCGGCTTCACCGGCGACAGCCCCGCCTCCTTCAGCCCCTTGGCGAGGTAGCCGACGAGGCCGAGCAGGTAGTAACTGATGGCGACCACCGACAGGCCCTCCACCGTCTCCTGCAGGCGGAGCTGCAGTTCGGCGCGGGTGTTCATGCTGCGCAAGAGGTCGCGGTTGTTCTCGTTCAGGCCGATGTCGACCCGCGTGCGCAGCATGTCGCCGGCGCGCGTCAGGCGCTTGGACAGGGCCTCCATGCGGGCGCCGACGTATTCGCAGGTGCGCATGGCCGGCGCCAGGCGGCGGGCGAGGAACTCGGCCACCGTCTGCAGGCCCTCCAGCCGTTCCTCCCGCAGGTCGTCCACCGCCCGCTGCACGATGGCGTGGTAGGCGCGCGAGGCCGACAAGCGGTAGCTGAGCCCCGACAGCAGGCGCTCGTTCTCGGCGGCGAGGCCGGTCAGGCGCGACAGCAGCCGGCGGTCGCGGCCGGCGTCGCCGTCGTCTTCGGCGAGATGCGCCATGGCCGCCGTCACGCCCTGCTCGATGGCGGTCAGCCGCGGTGCCGTCGCCTGGGCGGGCGACAGGGCGAGCAGCGCCATGGAGCGGTAGGTCTCGATCTCCAGCACCCGCTGCAGGGTGCGGCCGGCGAGGCCGGGGCTCATGGCCTCGTCGACGATCAGGGCATGGCCGCAGCCGTCGGCGCCCAGCAGGAAGTCGGTGAACACGGCCCCCGACCCTCCGCCGACCCGGCTGCCGAGGATGCGCCCGTCGAACAGGCCGGCGATCTCCTCCACCGTGCGCGGGCGCGGGTCGACGACCACGTGCATGGCGACCAGCAGCTGCCCGGGCAGGCGGGCGAGCCAGTCCTCCGGCACCCGTTCCAGCGCCGGATGGTCGAAGGGGCGGCTGGCGTCCACCGGCCCCGGCACCAGGAAGGTCCAGGTGGAGAATTCCGTGTGCCGCTCCCACCGCAGCCGGAAGGGGCCGAGGTCGAGCGACAGGTAGACCGTGTCCGCCGCCGGCGCGCCGCGGCCGAAGCGCTTGAACAGGTCGCCGATGAGGGCGGTTTCCGTGCCCGGCGCCAACTCGCCCGTCACCATGGCGATGTGCGACACGCGCCACGGTCCCCCGAGGGACTCGTAGGGGCGGGCGTGGACCTCCCCGGCGACGGCGGCGCGGAGCGGATGCTGGGGCAGAGGAGGTAGAGGCACGGGCGAGACCTTCGGACTGGAGAAGTCCTGTTTACCCGCTCCCGCGGCCCGGGCAAACTGCCCTGACGGGTGGTGACAGCCGATGGCTGCCGCCCCACATGAAAGGAACTCTGCGGCGGCGGGTGATCTTTCATAGTTCAGTCCTGTGCCGCCGCACCCTGACACCTTGCCCTGCCGGGAGTACGACATGGCCGATATCGCCGTTACCGAGGACCTTTTCTTCACCCGCGCCGGGCTGGACAAGGACCGCACCCTGTCGACCGTGCGGCAGGCCCTGGACGGCTGCGACGACGGCGAACTGTTCCTCGAATATCGCCAGTCGGAGAGCATCAGTTTCGACGACGGCCGCGTGAAGTCCGCCAGCTTCGATACCCAGCAGGGTTTCGGCCTGCGCGCCGTCTCGGGCGAGACCACCGGCTTCGCCCATGCCAGCCTGCTCGACGACGCGGCCGTGTCGCGCGCCGCCGACACCGTGAAGGCGGTGCGCCGCGGCAGCGGCGGCGTCATGGCCGAGCCGCCGGCCGGCACCAACACCGCCCTCTACACCGACGCCAACCCGCTGCCGCTGGTGCCCTTTGAAGAGAAAGTGCGCGTGCTGAAGGAGATGGACGCCTACGCCCGCGGCAAGGACCCGCGCGTGGTGCAGGTGATGGCGTCGCTGACCGGCTCGTGGCAGGCCGTCCACATCGTGCGCGCCGACGGCGTCATGGCCGCCGACATCCGGCCGCTGGTGCGCCTCAACGTGTCGGTCATGGTCAGCCAGGGCGACCGCATGGAGACCGGCAGCCACGGCATGGGCGGGCGCGTCACCTACGACGGTCTGGTCGCCGAGGACGCCTGGAAGGCGGCGGTGGACGAGGCGCTGCGGCAGGCGCTGGTGAACCTCGACTCCATCGACGCCCCGGCCGGCGAGATGACCGTGGTGCTCGGCCCGGGCTGGCCCGGCGTGCTGCTGCACGAAGCGGTCGGCCACGGCCTGGAGGGCGACTTCAACCGCAAGAAGACCTCGGCCTTCTCCGACAAGATGGGCCAGCGCGTCGCCGCGCCGGGCGTCACCGTGGTCGACGACGGCACGCTGCCCGACCGTCGCGGCTCGCTGACCATCGACGACGAGGGCACGCCGTCGGGCCGCACCGTGCTCATCGAGGACGGCATCCTCACGGGCTACATCTTCGACCGCATGAATGCGCGCCTCATGGGCGCCAAGCCGACCGGCAACGGCCGCCGCCAGTCCTACGCCCACAGCCCGCTGCCGCGCATGACCAACACCTACATGGAAGGCGGCGGCGCCAACCCCGCCGACATGATCGCGTCGGTGAAGAAGGGCCTCTATGCCGTCAACTTCGGCGGCGGGCAGGTGGACATCGTGTCGGGCAAGTTCGTGTTCTCGGCGTCGGAGGCCTACCTGATCGAGAACGGCCGCATCGGGGCGCCGGTCAAGGGCGCGACCCTCATCGGCAACGGACCGGACGTGCTGACCAAGGTCAAGGCCATCGGCAACGACATGGGGCTGGATCCCGGTATCGGCACCTGCGGCAAGGACGGCCAGGGCGTGCCCTGCGGCGTCGGCCAGCCGACCCTGCTCGTCGAACCGCTGACGGTCGGCGGCACCAGCGTCTGACGGGCGACAGGATGGGCGGAGAATGACCGACGGATCACCGGACGACACCTCCGCCCACCTCGCCGCCGCGCTGCTCGACAGCGCGCCGGACTGCGTTCTCGAAGTCACGCCCGACCTCACCATCCGCTACGTCAACGCCACCGCCCACCATCTGGGCGTGGCCCCGGGCGGGCGGCTCGGCGACACGCTGACCGGCCCGTTGTGGGACGAGGTGGCAGCCCTCTGCCGCCGTGTCCTGTCCGGCGGCGAGGCCGGCGTCGCCGACCTGCTCCACCCCGTGGAACACACGCCGCTGTCGGTGCGCGCCTTCCCGTGCCGGACCGGGGTCGGCCTGTTCATGCGCTCCCTCGGCCCCAACGACCCGCCCTCGGCCGAGCACCGGCGCAAGATGGCCGAGGCGCAGCTCGAAGCGCTGTTCGCCAATGCGCCGGCGGGCTTCTCCTTCTTCGACCGCGACCTGCGCTTCGTGCGCGTCAACCCGTGGCTGGCCGACATCAACGGCCTGCCCATCGCCGACCACATCGGCCGCACCAAGCGCGAGTTGCTGCCCGAGCTGGTGGACAAGATCGCGCCGGTCATCAAGCAAGTCTTCGCCACCGGGCAGGGCGTGCCGCTGACCGAGATGCACGGTCGCACGGCGGCCCAGCCCGGCGTCGACCGCGACTGGATGGTCGGCTTCTTCCCCGTGATCGTCGACGGCGAGGTGGTCTACGTCGGCTGCGTCGTGACCGAAATCACCGCCCTGCGCGCCGCCGAGCGCGAACGGGGGGAACTGGCCGAGACCCTGGAGCGCGAGCGCCGCCTGCTGCGCACCGCCATGGAGCACCTGCCCATCGGCGTGGTGGTGGCGCAAGGCCCCGACGGGCGCATCGTCCTGCGCAACGACGAGGCGGAGCGTCTGCTCGGCCACCCGCTCACCGAAATGGCGGTGGCCATGGTGGAGCCGCAGATCCTGGGCGGCATCCACGCCGATGGCCGGCCCTTCGAGGCCGCCGACTACCCGCTCTACCAGTCCCTGCGCGACGGCGACACGGTGCACGGCGCCGAGATCGCCTATCGCCGCGGCGACGGGCGGGTGACCACCTTTTCGGTCAATGCCGCGCCCATCCAGGGCGGCGCCGGCCGCCCGTCGCTGGCGGTGGCGGCCTTCCACGACATTTCCCACCGCAAGGCCATGGAAGACGCCCTGCGCCGCGCCAAGGAGGAAGCGGAGCGGGCCGACCTCGCCAAGTCGCGCTTCCTCGCCGCCGCCAGCCACGATCTGCGCCAGCCCATCCAGTCGCTGTTCTTCTTCGCCGAGGCCCTGCGCAGCCATCTCGACGGGTCGGAGGGCGAGGCCAAGCTCGCCCACCTGCACCGCGGGCTCGACGCCCTGAAGGGCCTGCTCGACAGCCTGCTCGACGTCTCGCGCCTGGACGCCAACATGGTCGAGCCGCAGATCACGGTGTTCGACCTCGACGACCTGTTCGACGAGGTGGAGGCCGCCTATGCCACCATCGCCCGCGACAAGGGGCTGACCCTCACCGTCGCGCGCGGCTGCGGGCTGGTGCGCAGCGACCGCACCCTGCTCGGGCGCATCGTCCGCAATCTGGTGGAAAACGCCCTGCGCTACACGGCAGAGGGCAGCATCACCGTCGAGTGCGGCCCGAGCGGCGAGGAGCGGCTGCGCATCGCCGTGGCCGACACCGGCATCGGCATCCCGCCGGAACACATCGGCCGCATCTGGGAGGAGTTCCACCAGGTCGGCAATCCGGAACGGGCGCGCGAACGGGGCCTCGGCCTCGGGCTCGCCATCGTGCGCCGCCTGTCGACCCTGCTCGACCATCCGGTGACGGTGGAGAGCCGCGCCGGCGCAGGGTCGCGCTTCTCCGTCGACGTGCCGGTGGTGGCCCCCGCCGACGTCGACCCGGCCGGACCGGCGGAGGAGCCGGCGGCGGCCCCCGACGCCGCCGCGGGACGAGACCGCCTCGCGCTGGTGGTCGACGACGACGCCATCGTGCTCATGGGCATCGAGGCGCTGTTGCAGGATTGGGGGTTCCGCGTCGTCACCGCCGATTCGGGCGACGCGGCGCTGGCGCAGCTGGAAGCGCTCGGCACCGCGCCCGACCTGGTCATCGCCGATTACCGCCTGCGCGCCGGCGAGGTCGGCACCGCCACCATGCGGCGCATCTTCGCTCGCTGGGGCGCGCGGCCGGCCGTCATCCTGACCGGCGAGACCAGCGTCGACTGTCAGGCGGAGGTCGCGGCCCTCGGCGTCGGGCTGGTCCACAAGCCGGTGACGCCGCGCCAGCTGCGGGATGCCATCGACCGCCAGTCCGCCGGCCGCTGATCCGCCGGCTCAATTGCCCGTGACCAGCGCCGCCAGGGCCAGGGCGGCGCGGCTGCGGTGGCGGTCGCGGTGGCGCAGCAGGTGGAAGGCGCGGTCGGGCAGGGCGATCTCCGCCCGGCACAGCAGGCCCGCCTCCAGCGACCCGGCGGCGACCGAGGCCGACAGGGCGGTGGCGCCGGCGCCCGCTTCCACCGCCGCCCGTACCGCCTCGTTGGACGGCAGCTCCAGCGCCACCGGCAGGGCGGCGGGGTCGAGCCCGAAGCCGACCAGATCGCGCTCGAACTCCGACCGCGTGCCGGAGCCGCTCTCGCGCAGCACCCAGGGGCTGGCGGGCAGGTCCGCCGGGTCGAGCGGGCGGCCGTCGGCCCAGGGGTGGTCGGGGGCGACGACGACGATCAGGCGGTCGCGCGCCACCTCCACCCGATCCAGCACCGGATGCTCCACCGCCCCTTCGACGAAGCCGACGTCGGCCTCGCCGGCCGCCACTGCCGCCGCCACCTGGGCGGTGTTGCCGATGGTCAGGCGGATGTCGAGGCCGGGATGGCGGCGGCGCAGGGCCACCAGGTGGCGCGGCAGCCAGTAGCCGGCGATGGTCTGGCTGGCCTGCACCGTCAGTCGGCCGCGCGCCAGGGTGCCGAGGTCGTCGAGCACTGCCTGGGCCGCCGCGGCGCGGGCGAGCACGGCGCGCGCCTCCTCCACGAAGACGCGGCCTTCCTCGCTCAGGCGGATGCCGCGTCCGACGCGGTGGAACAGCACCACGTCGTGGCGTCCTTCCAGGGCCGCCAGGGCGGCGCTCGCCGCCGACTGGGTGATGCCGAGGCGGGCGGCGGCGCGGGTGACGTGTTCTTCCTCGGCCACGGCGACGAAGATGCGCAGCTGTTCCAGCGTCATGCCGCGCCCCCGATGGTGAGCGCCAGCGCGATGCCGACGGCGGTGAGGCCGGCGAGGCTGAGGGTGACGGCGAGGCTCAGGCGGGCGCCGGCGCGGGCGACGGTGCGCACGTCCACGCCGAGGCCGAGGGCGGCCATGGCGATCACCGTCAGTCCGCCGGACAGCCGCGTCATCCCCTCCGCCACCGGCCCCGGCAGCAGGCCCGCCGAATTGGCGGCCATGAGCGCCACGAAGCCGACGATGAACCACGGCACCAGCCGCGTCAGCGGCGGGCGCGCGCCGCCCCGCCGGCCGTGCGCCAGCGACACCGCCACCACCACCGGCCCCAGCATGAGCACGCGCACCAGCTTCACCAGCGTGCCGACCTGGATGCTGACGGGGCCGAGCGGCGCCGCCGCCGCCAGCACCTGCGGCACGGCGTAGACGGTCAGGCCGGCCAGCGTGCCGTACTGCAGGGCGGTCATGTCGAAGGCGCCGGCCGCCAGCGGCAGCAGCAGCACCACGGCGACGCCGAGCACGGCGGTGAAGGCGATGGACGACGCCACTTCGCGGCTGTCGGCGCCGATCACCGGCGCCACGGCGGCGATGGCCGAATTGCCGCAGATGGAATTGCCGCAGGCCACCAGCAGCGCCAGCCGCGGCGCGATGCCGAGCAGCCGGCACAGACCGTAGCTGCCGGCGATGGCGACCACCACCAGCACGGCGACGGCCCCCACCAGCGCCGGCCCGACCTCGGCCAGCGTCGCCGTGCTGACGGCGGCGCCGAGCAGCAGCACCGCCACCTCCAGCAGCACGCGGCCGGAGAAGTCGATGCCCGGCAGCCACCGCGAAGACGGGCTCCAGGCGGTGCGCAGGGCGGTGCCGAGCAGGATGGCGAGCACCAGCGGTTCCAGCCAGGCCTGGCCGAACAGGCGCACCTCGGCGGCGGCCAGCCCTTCGGCGGCGGCGGCGACGGCGAGACAGAGGAGGAGGCCCGGCAGCAGCGGGCGAAGGCGATGGTTGAGCATGCCGCGAGCATGGCAGGCGGCGGATCATCGGTCCATGCGGTTGTTCGGCTCGAACCAACAAGTAAAAATGATCGGTTTCCGCGCCTGCTCCGCTTGCCGCTCATGCCGGCCCTGCGCCTGCGGAATGGGTCAGGGTTATTGACGTTAATGCGGCATCTGTTACTCTCAACCCCGTTAACGCGAAACATTCGTTCACGGGCAGAGGCAAGATGATGACTTTCATTCCCTTCGACGCACGCGACGGCCTGATCTGGATGGACGGCGAGATGGTTCCCTGGCGCGACGCCAAGGTGCACGTCCTCACCCATGCGCTGCACTACGCCTCGGCGGTGTTCGAGGGCTCGCGGGCCTACGGTGGCCGGGTCTTCCGCATGACCGACCACAACGTCCGCCTGCACCGCTCGGCGGAGCTGCTGGGCTTCTCGCTGCCCTATTCGGTGGAGACGCTGGACGCCGCGACGCAGGAAACGGTGGCGGCCTCGGGCGGCGGCGACCTCTACCTGCGGCACCTGGCGTGGCGCGGGTCGGAGATGATGGGCGTGGCGGCGCAGAAGAACCGCATCCACGTCGCCATCGCCGCCTGGGAGTGGCCGAGCTACTTCAAGCCCGAGGAACGCATGGCCGGCATCCGCCTCATGTGGGCGCCGTGGCGCCGCCCGGCGCCGGAAACCGCGCCGTCGGCTTCCAAGGCGGCGGGCCTCTACATGATCTGCACGCTGTCCAAGCACCAGGCGGAGAACGAGGGTTGGCACGATGCGCTGATGCTCGACTACAAGGGCCGGCTCGCCGAAGCGACGGGCGCCAACCTGTTCCTGGTCATCGACGGCGAGCTGCACACGCCGGTGCCCGAGTGCATCCTCGACGGCATCACCCGCCGTACGGTGATGGATCTGGCCCGCCGCGCCGGCATCACCGTGGTCGAGCGCGAGCTGTGGCCCGAGGACCTCGACCGCGCGCAGGAGGTGTTCCTCACCGGCTCCGCGGCGGAAGTGACCCCCGTCGGGCAGATTGCCGACCGCCGCTACACGCCGGGGGCGGTGACCCGCCTCCTGATGGACGCCTACTCCGCCGCCGTCCGCGCGCCTGCGTGGGAGCCGGCGGTGGCGTGAGGCGCTGCCGTGGCGGCTGCCGTCGTGCACGCCGTGGATGGCCGGGTCGGAGCCCGGCCATGACACCGGGGGGGGCGGTGCAGGGGCTCGGATGCCGCTGGGGTGGTATCTGTTCGGCTCCTGCCGTCCGTCCCCCAATGTCATGGCCGGACTTGATCCGGCCATCCACGGCTCCCCTGTCGGCGACCGTGGAGGACGTCGCCGACGGCCGCCGTCGGTGACCGGGTCGGAGCCCGGCCATGACAAGGGGGAGAGGGCAGAGCAGGCGGATGCGGGCTCCCTGGCGCGGCCGAAAGCACGCCGCCACCGTACCCACCCGGGCGGGCAGGTATACGGCGCATCAACCATGGTGGATGCAGGGGCATACCTTTTACAGGCGGGCGGTTACCTCTGCACAGGCGAGGCCGGCGCCGGGGTCTGGCATGATCCTCTCATCGCCAGAGGGAGAGACCGCCATGACCACCGCCGCCGCCCGTTCCGACGCCCTGCTCGCTTCCGCCCGCGCCAGCCGCGCCGCTGCGGAAAAGTTCCGCACCGAAGTCGAGCGCCTGAAGGGCGTGTCCTTCGAGGGGTCGCTGGCGGCCGTCGCCGAATTCCGCCTGATGGCGCGCGACCTCATGGCCGGCAGCTCCGCGCTCGCCGCCCGCGCCAATGCGCAGGCGACCGTCAACGCCCGGCTGGGCGTCGTTCCGCAGCTCGCCGCCGCGGAATGATCCTCGGCCGGTCCCACGGATCCGGGACCGGCCCGTTTCGACTCACTCTCTCGTTCTCTGACTCCAACGGCCGGCGCCTTCTCAGGCGGCGGCCGTCTTCTTGACGTCCACCGTCACCGGCGGCGGGGCGGTCAGGGTCTTGAACACGACGCAGTAGCGCTCGGTCAGCTTGAGCAGGCTGTCGATGCGCTCCTGCGGCTCGGGCGTGTCGATCTCGAAGGTCAGGCGGATGTCGCGGAAGCCGACCGGCGCGTCCTTGGCGACGCCGAGGGTGCCGCGGAAGTCCAGGTCGCCCTCCACCTTCACCTTCCCGCCGCGCAGGTCGAAATCGAGCGCCGTGGCGACCGCCTTCAGGGTGACGCCGGCGCAGGCGGCCAGCGCCTCCAGCAGCATGTCGCCGGAACACGCCTGGGTGCCGGGGCCGCCGGTGGCCGGGTGCAGGCCGGCTTCCACCAGGGCGCGGCCGGTGTCGATCTTGCAGGCGATGCCGTCGCCCGACAGGTCGCCTTCGGCGTGCAGGGTGACGACGGCCTTTTCCGGGTCGGTTTTGTAGGCGTCTTTCAGCGGGGTCTGCAGGGCGCGCAGGTCATCGGATTTCATGGTGGGGACGTCTCCTCGGTCTTGGACGGCGCGACCGCGCCGCGCGGCCATTGCCGCGGGAGCCAAGCGCGCGACGCGCGCGCCCGGCGCTTGAGGGCAAAGCATTGATCGGCTCCGATCAATGCGAAACAGACTCAAATCGCCGCGGCCGGGTTCGTGGCCTCGCCGGCGTCGGCATCCTGGAAACTGCGGTCCAGTTCCTTCAGCAGATGCTGCTTCAGGCGCTGGAAGTCGAGTCCCGTGCGCTCGCGCGGGCGGGCGAGGCCGGGGCGGACCTCGGTGCGTACGCGGCCGGGGCGCGGCTGCATCACCACTACCCGATCGGCCAGGAACAACGCTTCCTCGATGTCGTGGGTGACCAGGATCATGGTCGGCTGGTACCAGCCCCACAGCTCCAGCAGGTGGTCCTGCAGGTCATGGCGGGTGAAGGCGTCCAGCGCCGAGAACGGCTCGTCGAGCAGCAGCACCTCGGGCCGCGTCACCAGGGCGCGGGCGAGGGCCGCGCGCTGGGCCATGCCGCCCGACAGCTCGCGCGGCCAGGCGCCGGCGAAGGCTGCGATGCCGACCCGCTCCAGCGCGTCGCCGGCCAGGCGCTTCTGCCCCGCCTTGGGCAGGTGGGCAAGGCCGAAGGCGACGTTCTCGGCGATGGTGAGCCACGGCATCAGGCGCGGTTCCTGGAACACCAGGCCGACCTCCGGGCGCGGCGCGGTGATGGGTTCGCCGTTCAGCCGCACGGCCCCGCGACTCGGCGCCTCCAGCCCGGCGATGAGGCGCAGCAGCGTGCTCTTGCCGCAGCCCGAGCCGCCGACGATGGCCAGGATCTCGCCCGGCGCCACCGACAGCGAGACGGTGTCGAGCGCCAGCGTGCCGTTGCCGTAGCGCTTGGTGAGGGTGGTGATGTCGAGCATGGCAAGGGGGCTCCGCGATCCGCTCAGCGGCGGCTGTTGCCGAGGGAATCCTGCCAGCGCAGGAACGGCCGGGTGGCGCCGGCCAGCAGGCCGTCGGTGATCTTGCCGAGCACGGCGAAGGTGACGATGCTGGCCAGGATGATGGTCGGGTTGCCGGTCATCTGCCCATCGGTGAGCAGGAAGCCGAGGCCCTTGCTGGCGCCCATGAACTCGGCGGCGACCACGAACATCCAGCCGAGGCCGAGGCCGCTGCGCAGGGCCACCACATAGCTCGGCAGGGTCGCCGGCAGCAGCACCCGGCGCACCAGCTGGAAGGCCGACAGGCGGTAGATGCGCCCCACCTCCACCAGCTTGCGGTCGACGTCGAGGATGGCGGCGGCGGTGGACAGGTAGACGGGGAAGAAAACGCCGACGGCGATGAGCGTCACCTTGCTGGTCTCGAAGATGCCGAACCACAGGATGAACAGCGGCACCCAGGCGATGGACGGAATGGCGCGCAACGCCTGCAGCATGGGATCGAGCAGGGCGCGGGCGAGGCCGAAGGTGCCCGTCACCGCCCCCAGCACCGTGCCGGCCAGCGTGCCGAACAGGAAGCCGAGGCCCACCCGCCACAGGGTGATGGCGACATGCTCGAACAACTCGCCCGCCGCCGCCAGCTCCCACAGGGTGGCGAGCACCGCCGACGGCGGCGGCAGCAGGCGCCCGTCGTAGAGGCCGCCGGCGACGGCGGCCTCCAGGGCGAGGGCGAGCGCCGCCGGCACCACGAACCCGAGCAGGCGGCGGGCATGGCGGGCCGGGCGGCCGGCGGCGGGCGCCGCCGCTCCGGCCGAAGCCGGAGCGGTGGACACCGGTTGCGCGAGGGCGGCGGCGGAAGCGGTCGGCGATCCGGTCACGCGATCCTCCTGTGGCTGGCGGCTGCGGCGCGGGGCCGGCTCAGTTGGTGGGCAGGCCGGCGGTGAACGACGGGTCGAGCAGGTCGGCGACGGCCGCCGGCACGTCCACCTCCGGCTTGATGATCCCACCCTTCTGCAGGGCGAGGCCGGCCGCCTCGATGGTCTTGCCCTGGGCGTCGCCGATGGCCGGCTGGCTCAGGTCGGTGCGCTCGATCTGCTTGGCGGCGACGTGGTCCGGCGTGCGGGCGGCCTTGGAAATGATCTGCACCAGTTCCGCCGGGTTGGCGCGCGCCCACTCCCGGGCCCGCTCGTAGACGGCGATGACGCGCTTGATGGTCTCCGGATGCTCGGCGATGACTTCCTCGCGGGCCAGCAGGGTGCCCCAGGTGTTGAAGTCGGCGTTGCGGTAGAACAGGCGCGAGCCGGCATCCAGCTCCGACGCCGCCATCATGGGGTCGAGCCCGGCCCAGGCGTCGACGTCGCCGTTCTCCAGCGCGAGGCGGCCGTCCTGGTGCTGCAGCAGGACGAGTTCCACGTCCTTGTCGGTCAGGCCGCCCTCGGCCAGCGCGCGGGTCAGGAAGATGTGCGGGTCGGTGCCGCGGGTGACGGCGATGCGCTTGCCCTTCAGGTCGGCGATGGACTGGATGGCGCTGTCCTTGGCCGTGACCAGCGCCGTCCATTCCGGCTTGGAATAGGCGTAGACCACCTTCACCGGGTTGCCGTTGATGCGGCCGAGCAGGGCGGCGGCGCCGGCCGTCGAGCCGAGGTCGATGGAGCCGGAATTGAGGAACTCCAGCGCCTTGTTGGACCCGAGCGACAGCACCCAGCGCACCGACGTGCCGTCCTTGGCGAACTCGTCCTCGAGCCAGCCCTTCTCCTTCAGGACCAGCGAGACCGGGTTGTAGTAGGCGTAGTCGATGCGCAGCTCTTCCAGCTTTTCGGCGGCGGCGGCATCGGTCACGGCGGCGAAGGGGGCGGCGGCCAGCAGCAGGGCGGCGGCGACGGACTTGAGGACGGTACGGCGGAACATGGGCAAACCTCTCCCGTTGCGGCCCGCGGGTGTCTTGCGCGGGCCGGTGGTGGCGGACTCGACGGTGGAGGCGGTGAGTTCTCGCGCGGCGGAGCACGAAAAAACCCGCCGCAGCCTGTTGCGCTGGGCGGGTGTGCCCACGCTTTAGCTGCATTTGTAACGCGCCCGCAAGCTGTGCTCAAATCGGCGCGATGGATGTACGGTAGATGTGCGCAGAACCGATGTCAAATTGTTTTGTTGCACATATATCTAGTGTGGTTCCGTAGCGTCCGTAAGGGCCGCGGAGGCGCCGATCGCCCGCGCCGGAAACGAAAACACCGCCCCGGAGCCCCCGGCGGCGGTGGTCAGTCTTCCAGTTCGGTGTCCCAGTAGAGGAAGTCGCGCCAGCTTTCGTGCAGGTAGTTGGGCGGGAAGCGGCGGCCGATGTCCTGCAGCTGGAAGGTGTTGGGCTGGTAGGGCCGGCGGATCAGCGGCATGCCGGCGGCATCGGGGAGCTTGTTGCCCTTGCGCAGGTTGCAGCTGCCGCAGGCGGTGACCACGTTTAGCCAGCTGGTGCGCCCGCCCTTGCTGCGCGGGATGACGTGGTCGAAGGTCAGGTCGTGGGTGGGGAAACGGCAGCCGCAGTATTGGCAGGTGAAGCGGTCGCGGAGGAAGACGTTGAACCGGGTGAAGGCCGGCCTTCGGTGGGTCGGTGCGTATTCCTTCAGGGCGATGACGCTCGGCAATCGGAACTCGAAGCGGGGCGAGTGGATGATGGCGTCCTCGTATTCCGACACCACGCTCACCCGGCCGAGGAACACGGCCTTCACCGCCTCCTGCCACGGCCACAGCGACAGGGGGAAGTAGCTCAGCGGACGGAAGTCCGCGTTCAGCACCAAGGCCGGACTCTTGTCCAAAATCGCGTTCAAGGTCTACCCCGCTGTTCCGGTGGCCAGACACAAGATATGGTACCGATTACCAGAGTTGCTGCCAAGCAGGACGATACAGTTTCATGAAATCGCCACAGCCGCCCGAGTCGCGCGCCGATCATACCATAGTCGCGAGATTCGCGCCGTCTCCAACGGGTTACCTCCATCTGGGCCATGCCTTCTCCGCCCTCTTCGCCGAATCGGCGGCGCGTGCCGCCGATGGGCGCTTCCTCTTGCGGATGGAGGACATCGACCCCGGCCGCTGCCGGCCCGACTTCGACGCCGCCATCCGCGAAGACCTCGCCTGGCTCGGCCTGACGTGGGAAGAGCCGGTGCGCCGCCAGTCGGAGCACCTGGAGGACTACCGCCACGCCCTGGCGCTGCTCGAGGCGCGTGGTCTCCTTTATCCCTGCTTCTGCACCCGCCGCGAAATCCAGGAGGAGGTCGCCCGCGCCCCCCATGCACCGCACGGGCCGGACGGCGTGCTCTATCCCGGTACCTGCCGATCCTGTTCAACGTCCGAGCGGGCGGCGCGGGTCGCGGCCGGCGAGGCGCACTGCCTGCGCCTCGACATGGCGGCGGCGGTGGCGCAGGCCGGGCCGCTGACGTGGCACGACCGCGCCGCCGGGGTGCAGGCGGCGCGGCCGGAGGTATTCGGCGACGTGGTGCTGGCCCGCAAGGAGACGCCGACCAGCTACCATCTGGCCGTCACCTGGGACGACGCCCTGCAGGGCGTGACGCTGGTGACGCGCGGCACCGACCTGTTCGAGTCGACCCACGTCCACCGCCTGCTGCAGGCGCTGCTCGACCTGCCGGTGCCGGAGTACCATCACCACCGCTTGCTGACCGACGATCAGGGGCGCCGCTATGCCAAGCGCGACCGCAGTCTGACCCTGCGGGCCTTGCGCGAGGCGGGGCGCACGCCGGCCGAGGTGCGGGCGATGGTGGGGCTGTAGGACCGCGCCGGCCGACCCTTTGTCCCGCATTGCACCGAGTGCAATCAGCGCCAGTCGCGCGGCAGTCCGTCGCCGACCCGCCAGAAGGACTGCGACGCCTCGTCGGCCGCCTGCTCGCGCGAGACGCCGATGTCGCGCAGCAGCCGGTCGTCGAGGCGCGCCAGGGCCAAGCGCGTCTGCTGCGCCACGTACCACCGGAAAACCGCGCCGGGCAGGCGGGCCACGGCGGTGGCGAGGCGCCGCGCAAGGGGGAGGCGGATGGGTTCGCTGGCCCGCCGGCCGATCATCTGCTGGGGCATGACACGCTCCTTTGCGTTCTCGATGCACTCAGGCTATGATCGCTCTTGCGTCGGTGCAATCGGTGCATTGGCGTCGGTGCAATGCAATTGACCTCGGTGCAAAACCCATGGACGTCAGCTACCACAGCCTCGCCGACGAGATCGGCCGCGACATCGCCGAAGGGCGCCTCGGCCCCGGCGACCGCCTGCCGCCCCATCGCGACTACGCCTATCGCCGCGGCATCGCGGTCTCGACGGCGGGCCGCGTCTACAAGGAACTGGTGCGGCGCGGGCTGGTGGTGGGCGAGGTCGGGCGCGGCACCTTCGTGCGCGCCGTGTCGCCGGCGCCGGCGACCCAGCTGGGCGTGCCCGATGCCCCGAGCGGCCTGGTGAACCTGGAGGCCAGCATCCCCATCCTGGAGGGGCAGGACGCGCTGCTGGCGCCCGTGCTGGCCGACCTGCTGCGCCCCGACGTGTTGGCCGCCTCGCAGATCCTGCTGCCGCGCACCGGCACCCAGGCGGCACGCGAGGCCGCCGCCGCTTTCCTCGCCCGCGACGGCTGGACGCCGTCGCCCGACGACATGCTGCTGGCCGCCAGCGGCCGGCGGGCGGTGGCGGCCGCGCTGGCGGCGCTGGCCGCGCCCGGCGACAAGGTGGCGGTGGAGGCGGTGACCTACCCCATGGTGAAGGGGCTGGCGGCGCGCCTCGGCATCGTGCTGGTGCCGGTGCCGCTCGACCCCAACGGCCTGCGACCCGACGCGCTCGCCCAGGTGCACCGCGAGACGGCGGGCGGCGTGAAGGCGGTCTACGTCCAGCCGTCGCTGCACAACCCGCTGTCGCTGACCATGCCGCCGTCGCGCCGCCGCGAACTGGCCGAGACGCTGGAGCGCACCGGCATCGTCGCCATCGAGGACAGCGTCTACGGTTTCCTGGCGCAGGATCAGGCGCCGCTGGCGGTCTTCGCGCCGGACCACGTCATCCACATCGACAGCCTGTCCAAGCGCGTCGCGCCGGGGCTGACCGTCGGCATGCTGGCGGTGCCGCCGCGCCTGCGCCAGGCGGTGGCGGCGTCGCTGCACACCGGCGCCTGGACGCCCAACGCCTTCGCCCTGGAAGCCGCGGTGCTGCTGCTGCGCAGCGGTCTCGCCGCCGACATCTCGGAGCGCAAGCGGCAGGACGCCCGCCGCCGGCAGGAGCTGGTGCGCGACCGACTGGCGGGCCTCACCCTGCGCACCGACCCGACGTCCTATCACTGCTGGCTGGAACTGCCGGCGCCGTGGCGGGCCGAGACCTTCGTCGCCGCCGCCGCCCGCCGCGGCATCGCCGTCACGCCGGGGGCGAGCTTCGCCGCCGGGCCGGGCCACGCGCCCAACGCGGTGCGCATCGCCCTCGGCCTGCCGCCGATGGCGGTGCTGGACGAGGCGCTCGGCACCCTGCGCATGCTCGCCCTCGGCGGGCCGGACGATTTCGCGGTGGAATGACCGCCGCCATGGAGCGGCGGCCGGGCGGCGTCACCAGACGCCGTAGGCCCATGCCAGCAAGGCGATGCCGAGGATGATGCGGTAGACGGCGAAGGGCGTGTAGCTGGCACGCTTCAGCCAGGCCATCAGCAGGGCGATGGCCACCAGCGCCGACAGGAAGGCGAGGCCGGCGGCGATGAGGGCGGCGTTGGTCAGCTGCCAGTCGCCGGTCTGGGCGATGTCCCACCCCGCCAGCACACCGGCGCCGAGGATGGTGGGGATCGACAGCAGCATGGAGATGCGCGCCGACTCGCCGCGCTCGTAGCCCAGCATGCGGGCCGCCGTCATGGTGATGCCGGACCGGCTGGTGCCGGGGATCAGCGCCAGCACCTGGGCGAGGCCGATGACCAGGGCGTCGGTCCAGGTCAGGTGCTCGGTGCGTTTCACCGTCATGCACAGGCGGTCGACGACCCACAGCAGGATGCCGTAGATCAGCGTCGTCCAGCCGATGACCGCGAGCGACCGCGCCACGGTGCCGATCATGTCCTTGAGCAGGAAGCCGGCGATCACCACCGGCACCGTCGCCGCGGCGATCTGCAGGGCGAGACGGCCATAGGGGTCGCGGCGGCCGCGCAGCATGCGCCAGAAGCCGGCGATCATGCCCCAGACGTCGCGGCGGAAGTACAGCACCACGGCGAACAGCGTGCCGACGTGCACCGCCACGTCCATGTCGAGCCCCTGGTCCTGCCAGCCGCCGACCGCCGGAACCAGCACCAGGTGCCCCGACGAGCTGATGGGCAGGAACTCGGTGATGCCCTGCACCACGGCAAGCACAAGGATTTGTAGAAGCGTCACCGCCGACCCCCTGTGGATGGTGTGGCAACCTTCTAGCACACCAAGGGATTCCGCGGGAAGCCGGGACATGGTACACAAATGTTTACCATTGTACGCAGGCTCTCCGGCCGCCTGGCTCGGTCGGGCCACCGAGGTTACAAAATTGCGCGGAAAATGGTAAACGAAGTTGACCTAAATGTCGTTTTTTGCTTGGCCGCCGCCGTTTTCGCACTTATTGGAATAGGCCAGACCGCCCCCCAAACCACAGTCGACGCGAGGAGGCCGCGCCATGGCGCGCAACAAGATGCTCCGCTTCACCACGCTCGAGCAGGAATATCCGACGAAGCGCCCAGCCGAGATGCGCCGCGAGGACTTCGACGAGATCTACACCGCGTTCGAACCGGCGAAAGCATCGGATCAGGCCTCGCGCTGCGAGCAGTGCGGCATTCCGTTCTGTCAGATCCACTGCCCGCTCGGGAACAACATCCCCGACTGGCTGATGCTGACCGCCAACGGCCGCCTGGAGGAAGCCTACGCGGTGTCCTCGGCGACCAACAACATGCCGGAAATCTGCGGCCGCATCTGCCCGCAGGACCGCCTGTGCGAAGGCTCCTGCGTGCTGGAGCAGAGCCGTCACCGCGCCGTCACCATCGGCTCGGTGGAAAAGTACATCACCGACACCGCCTGGGCCGAAGGCTGGGTGCAGCCCAAGACCCCGGCGGCCGAGAACGGCTTTTCCGTCGGCATCATCGGCGGCGGCCCGGCCGGCATGGCGGCGGCGGAACAGCTGCGCGCCAAGGGCTATGCGGTGCACGTCTACGACCGCCACGACCGCATCGGCGGCCTGCTGATCTACGGCATCCCCGGCTTCAAGCTGGAGAAGTACGTGGTCGAGCGGCGCGTGAAGCTGCTGCAGGACGCCGGCGTCGTCTTCCACCCCAACACCGACGTCGGCAAGACCATCTCCTTCGCCGACCTGCGGGCCAAGCACGACGCCATCCTGGTGGCGACGGGCGTCTACAAGGCGCGCATGCTGTCGTGCCCCGGCGCCGGCCTGACCGGCGTCCACAAGGCGCTGACCTACCTGACGGCGTCCAACCGCGTCGGCATGGGCGACACGGTGGCCGACTACGAGTCCGGCATCCTGGACGCCAAGGACAAGCACGTCGTCGTCATCGGCGGCGGCGACACCGCCATGGACTGCGTGCGCACCGCCATCCGCCAGGGCGCCAAGTCGGTGAAGTGCGTCTATCGCCGCGACCGCGAGAACATGCCGGGCAGCCAGCGCGAAGTCGCCAACGCCGTCGAGGAAGGCGTCGAGTTCGTGTGGATGGCCGCGCCGGAAGCCCTGCTCGGCGATGCCGACAACAAGGTCACCGCCGTGCGCGCCATCAAGATGCACCTCGGCGTCGCCGACAGCTCCGGCCGCCAGAGCCCGCAGCCCATCGAGGGCAGCCAGTTCACCATGGAGGCCGACCTGGTCATCGAGGCCCTCGGCTTCGAGCCCGAGGACCTGCCGGTCTACTTCGCCGAGCCCGACCTCGCCGTCACCCGCTGGGGCACGGTCAAGACCGACCACAAGACGCTCATGACCTCCATCCCCGGCGTGTTCGCCGCCGGCGACATCATGCGCGGCGCCTCGCTCGTGGTGTGGGCGGTCAAGGACGGCCGCGACGCCGCCGAGCGCATCGACCAGTACGTGACCGCCAAGGCCGCCGCCGACAAGAGCGCGCCCGCCATGGCCCAGGCCTCCTGAGGGAGTAGACACCGATGACCGAGATCAAGAAGGTTCAGCCCGAGTCCGGCAGCCAGTTCGTCGAGACCTGGAAGAAGAACGCCGAGACCCTGAAGGCCGCCGGTGCCTACGATCCCGCGTGGGAGCACGACAACTGCGGCGTCGGCCTGATCGCCGCGCTCGACGGCAAGCCCCGCCGCGAGGTGGTGGAAGCCGGCGTCGAAGCCCTGCGCGTGCTGTTCCACCGCGGCGCCGTCGACGCCGACGGCAAGACCGGCGACGGCGCGGGCATCCATGTGCAGATCCCGCAGGACTTCTTCAAGGAACACGTCCAGCGCACCGGCCACGACCTCGCGGCCGGCAAGCTGGCGGTCGGCATGATCTTCCTGCCGAAGAACGACATGGCGGCGCAGGAACGCTGCCGCACGGTGACCGAGTCGGAGATCCTGAACTTCGGCTACACCATCTACGGCTGGCGCCAGGTGCCGGTCGACATCTCGGTGATCGGCGAGAAGGCCAACGCGACGCGGCCCGAGATCGAGCAGATCATGATCGCCAACACCAAGGGTGTGGACGACGACAAGTTCGAGAACGACCTCTACGTCATCCGCCGCCGCATCGAAAAGAAGGTGCTGGCCGAGCACATCACCGAGTTCTACATCTGCTCGCTGTCGTGCCGCTCCATCATCTACAAGGGCATGTTCCTGGCGGAACAGCTGACGACCTTCTATCCCGACCTGCTGGACCAGCGGTTCGTTTCCAGCTTCGCCATCTATCACCAGCGCTATTCCACCAATACCTTCCCGACCTGGCGCCTGGCCCAGCCCTTCCGCATGCTCGCCCACAACGGCGAGATCAACACGCTGATGGGCAACGTGAACTGGATGAAGGCGCACGAGACCCGCATGGCGTCCGACGTGTTCGGCGACATGATCGAGGACCTGAAGCCCACTATTCAGAACGGCGGCTCCGACTCGGCGGCGCTCGACAACGTGTTCGAGCTGATGTGCCGCGCCGGCCGCTCGGCGCCCGAGGTGAAGGCGGCGCTCATCCCCGAGAGCATCGGCGCCAACAAGCTGATGCCCGACGAGCACCGTTCCATGTTCAGCTACTACAACTGCATCATGGAGCCGTGGGACGGCCCGGCCGCCATCTGCGCCACCGACGGCCGCTGGGTGGTCGCCGGCATGGACCGCAACGGCCTGCGCCCCATGCGCTATTCCGTCACCGCCAACGGCCTGCTGATCGTCGGCTCGGAGACGGGCATGGTGCGCCTGCAGGAAGCCGAGATCGTCGAGAAGGGCCGCGTCGGCCCCGGCGAGTGCATCGGCGTCGACCTGAAGGACGGCAAGTTCTTCAGTGACAAGGCCCTGAAGGACAAGCTGTCGGCCCGCAAGCCCTTCCCCGAATGGGTCAAGCGCATCACCCACCTGGACGCCCTGGTGGAAGCCGCCAACCATGCCGAAACGCTCGGCATCAAGGGCGACGACCTGCGCCGCCGCCAGATGGCCTACGGCCTGACCATGGAAGACATGGAGCTGATCCTCCAGCCCATGGTCGAGGACGGCAAGGAAGCGGTCGGCTCCATGGGCGACGACGCGCCGCTCGCGGTGCTGTCGGACACCTACCGCGGCCTGCACTGCTTCTTCCGCCAGAACTTCAGCCAGGTCACCAACCCGCCCATCGACAGCTTGCGCGAAACGCGGGTGATGAGCCTGAACACGCGCCTCGGCAACCTGGGCAACATCCTGGAGGAGGACGCCAGCCAGTGCGACCTGCTCCAGCTCGACAGCCCGGTGCTGGTGACGGCCGAGTTCAACGCCATGCGCCAGCACATGGGCGACACGGCGGCGATCATCGACTGCACCTTCGATCCGAAGGCCGGTGACAACGCCCTGCGCGACGCCCTGCACGCCATCCAGCGCGAGGCGGAAGACGCCGTGCGCGGCGGCTGCACCCATGTCGTGCTGACCGACGAGAAGGCCGGCCCGACCCGCGCCGCCATTCCCATGATCCTGGCCGCCGGCGGCGTGCACACGCACCTCGTCCGCCAGCAGCTGCGCACCTTCACCAGCGTCAACGTGCGCACCGGCGAATGCCTGGACGTGCACTACTTCGCCGTCCTCATCGGCGTCGGCGCCACCACGGTGAACGCCTACCTGGCGGAAGAGGCCATCGCCGACCGCCACGCCCGCGGCCTGTTCGGCGACATGACGCTGGAACAGGGCCTGAAGAACTTCAAGAAGGCCATCGGCGAAGGCCTGCTGAAGGTGATGTCCAAGATGGGCATCTCGGTCATCTCCAGCTACCGCGGCGGCTACAACTTCGAAGCCGTCGGCCTGTCGCGCACGCTGGTGGCCGAGTTCTTCCCCGGCATGTCGTCGCGCATCTCGGGCATCGGCCTGCAGGGCGTGCAGAAGAAGGTGCTGGAGCAGCACACCAAGGCCTATGCGGCCGGAGCCATCGTGCTGCCCATCGGCGGCGTCTATCGCGTCCGCCGCAACGGCGGCGAGCGCCACGCCTTCGACGGCAACCTCATCCACACGCTGCAGCACGCCGTGGCGACGGACAGCTACCAGACCTATCGCCGGTACGTGGAAGGCCTCTACAAGATGCCTCCCATCACCCTGCGCGATCTGATGGACTTCCGCTCCGACCGCGCCGGCCTGTCGCTGGACGAGGTGGAAAGCACCACCGCCATCCGCAAGCGCTTCGTCACCCCCGCCATGTCGCTCGGCGCCCTGTCGCCGGAAGCGCACGGCACGCTCAACATCGCCATGAACCGCATCGGCGCCAAGTCGGACTCCGGCGAAGGCGGCGAGGTGCCGGAACGCTACCGCCCGGCGCCCAACGGCGACAACGCCAACTCGGCCATCAAGCAGGTCGCCTCGGGCCGCTTCGGCGTCACCGCGGAATACCTGAACCAGTGCCGTGAGATCGAGATCAAGGTCGCCCAGGGCGCCAAGCCCGGCGAGGGCGGCCAGCTGCCCGGCTTCAAGGTGACGGTGGAGATCGCCAAGCTGCGTCACTCGACGCCCGGCGTCATGCTCATCTCGCCGCCGCCGCACCACGACATCTACTCCATCGAGGATCTGGCGCAGCTCATCTACGACCTGAAGCAGATCAACCCCGAGGCGCAGGTGACCGTGAAGCTGGTCAGCCGCACCGGCATCGGCACCATCGCCGCCGGCGTGGCCAAGGCCAACGCCGACGTCATCCTGGTGTCCGGCCACTCGGGCGGCACGGGCGCCAGCCCGCAGACATCCATCAAGTACGCCGGCCTGCCGTGGGAAATGGGCCTGTCGGAAGTGCACCAGGTGCTGACGCTCAACCGTCTGCGCCACCGCGTGAAGCTGCGCACCGACGGCGGCCTGAAGTCCGGCCGCGACATCGTCATCGCCGCCATGCTGGGCGCGGAAGAGTTCGGCGTCGGCACCACCAGCCTGGTCGCGCTGGGCTGCATCATGGTCCGCCAGTGCCACTCCAACACCTGCCCGGTGGGCGTGTGCACCCAGGACCCGGCGCTGCGCGGCAAGTTCACCGGCACGCCGGAGAAGGTGGTGAACCTGTTCACCTTCATCGCCGAGGAAGTGCGCGAGATCCTGGCCGGGCTCGGCTTCCGCTCGCTGGAAGAGGTGATCGGCCGCTCCGACCTGCTGCACCAGGTCAGCCGCGGCGCCAGCCACCTGGACGACCTCGACCTCAACGCCCTGCTGGTGCAGCCGGACGACGGCGGCCTGCCGACCACCTGCCAGACGGTCGGCCGCAACGAGGTGCCGGAGACGCTCGACGCCCAGATGATCGTCGACGCCAAGCCGGCGCTCGAGGACGGCGAGAAGATGCAGCTGACCTACAACGTGCGGAACACCCACCGCGCCATCGGCACCAAGCTGTCGCACAAGATCGTGAAGAAGTACGGCATGACCGGCCTGCAGCCGGGCCACATCACGGTCCGCCTGCGCGGCTCGGCCGGTCAGTCGCTGGGCGCCTTCGCGGTGCAGGGGCTGAAGCTGGAAGTGTTCGGCGACAGCAACGACTACGTCGGCAAGGGCCTGTCGGGCGGCACCATCGTGGTGCGTCCGGCCGTCTCCAGCCCGCTGAAGTCCAACGACAACACCATCATCGGCAACACGGTGCTGTACGGCGCCACCTCCGGCAAGCTGTTCGCGGCCGGCCAGGCGGGCGAGCGCTTCGCGGTCCGCAACTCGGGTGCGACGGTGGTGGTGGAAGGCTGCGGCTCCAACGGCTGCGAGTACATGACCAACGGCACCGTGGTGATCCTGGGTGCGGTCGGCGCCAACTTCGGCGCCGGCATGACCGGCGGCATGGCCTACATCTACGACGAGGACGAAAGCTTCGAGCTGCGCGTCAACCCGGACAACGTGGTCTGGCAGCGCGTGCAGGTGGAGCACTACGAGCAGCAGCTCAAGGCGCTGATCGAGGAACACGCGGCGGAATCGGGCTCGGCCCATGCGCAGCGCATCCTCGCCAACTGGAGCCGCGAGCTGGGCAAGTTCTGGCAGATCGTCCCGAAGGAGATGCTGGACAAGCTCGCCGTCCCTGTCACCCCGGCCGCCACCGTCGCCGCCGAGTGACGACGGACAGGGTGTGAAACGGCAACCGCCGGCTTCCCAAGGGAGGCCGGCGGTTCTGCTTTGGGGGAGGGGGGAGCGGCCCCGCCCGTCAGGCCTGCGCCTCGCCGCCGGCGGTGGGCGGCACCTGGGGCGTCACCGCGGCCAGGGCGGCGGCGAGCACCGGCTCCACCTCGGCCTCCAGCGGGTCGGCGGGCGGTTCGCCCTCGATGGCCGATTCGAAGGCGCGCAGGCGCTTGTAGATGGACAGAAGCTCGACGATCGTCGTCCACGAATTCACCAGGTACTGCATGGACGAGCGCACCTGCGCGAAGGCGTTGAGGATCTGGTTCATGGCGCCCAGCGTGATCTTCCCCGCCACGATGGTGGGCGCCAGGATGATGTAGGGGAAGATGTTGTCCGTCTGCAGGTACAGGATGCGGGCGACGTTGAAGTACATGTAGTGGAAATAGAGCGTGAAGTAGTTGCGCCGCACGTTGGAGAACAGCTCCTGCACCGTCGGCGGCTGGGCGCGGGCGATGTCGTCCTCGCCGTAGACCAGTTCCTTGCGGTAGGCCGCCTCCACCCGCTGGTTGCGGAACTCGAGCCCCGGCAGCTTGATGCCGATGAGCGCCAGCAGCCCGGTGCCGAACAGGGACCAGAACAGCGCCACCACCACCAGCGAATGCGGCACCTCGCCGATGAGCGGCAGTTCGGTCACCTGCGCCGACAGGGTCAGCAGCACCGGCAGGAACGCCACCAGCGTCATCACCGCGTCGATGAGGTTGACGCCGAGCCCCTCCACCGTCGCCGAGAAGCGCATGGTGTCTTCCTGCACGCGCTGGCTGGCGCCCTCGATGTGGCGCAGGCGGCCCCAGTGGCTCATGTAGTAGCCGTTCATGGCGCTGCGCCAGCGGAAGATGTAGTGGCTGGCGAAGAAGCGCGTCAGCACGCCGATGGCCACGGCCACGAAGGCGATGCCGGCGAAGGTGAGCAGCTGGCCGAAGAATTCCTCGATGGTCACCGGCCGGCTCTTGGCGAGCGCGGCCTGGATCATGTCGTAGAACGGGCCGTACCAGTCGTTGACGGCGACGCTCACCTGGACCTGCAGGTAGGTGACGAAGAGGATCAGCGCCGACCCCAGGATCGACCACCGCCACCACGGGTGCGGCGCCAGGCGCTGCCAGACGGTGGCGAACAGACCGACGGCGCTCCAGAAGTACAGGTAGAACCACAGGAACGGCCCGGTGGCGAACATGCCGACGCCGACCACCGGCTCGTCCGGCGGCACGAAGCCCAGATGCGTCCCGAGCGCGCCGCCGCCGGCGTACCAGCCGGCGATGCACAGCGCGATCCAGACGACGGCCGAGGTGAAGAAGGCGCGGGGGGAGGGGAAGAAGCTCTTGAACATGCCGGCGGCGTCCTGTGGCGGATAACCCGGGGTTCCGTGGGAAGTCACTGCGGCGATCCTAGAGCCGCCGCCGCATCGTCCGTAGTTAAAGATGCTTCATGGAAATCTCGTTAAGCCGCCGCGTTATGCTAACGAAAGGTCGTCACCCGAACCTGCAGGAGCCTCATCCATGACCATCCTCGTCACCGGCCATTCCCGCGGCCTCGGCGCCGCCCTCGCCGCCGAGCTGCTGACCCGCGGCTACCGGGTGTTCGGCGTGTCGCGCGGCGGCAACGACGATCTGGCGGCGCGCTTCCCCGACCGCTTCGCGCAGGCCGCCGTCGACCTGGGCGACCCGGCGGCGGTGCAGGGCTGGCTGACGGGCGGCGGCCTGAGCGCGGTGCTGGCCGACGGCGACGACGGCGCCGTGGCGCTGGTCAACAATGCCGGTACGGTCGCACCCGTCGGCCCGGCCGGCACGCTCGACGCGGCCGAGATCGCGCGCGCCGTCGCGCTCAACGTCACCGCCCCGCTGCTGCTGGCCGACGCCTTCGTCGCCGCCACCGAGGGCCGCGCCGACCGTCGCGTCATGCACGTCTCCAGCGGCGCCGCCCGCACCGCCTATGCCGGCTGGAGCATCTACTGCGCCACCAAGGCGGCGCTCGACCACCACGCCCGCGCGGTGATCGCCGACGCCCGGCCGGGCCTGCGCATCGCCAGCGTCGCGCCGGGGGTGATCGACACCGACATGCAGGCCGCCATCCGCGCCACCACGCCCGAGCAGTTCGCCCTGCGCGAGCGCTTCGTGGCGCTGAAGGAGAGTGGCAGCCTGTCGTCGCCGGAAGACGCCGCCCGCGCCCTGGCCGACATGCTGCTCGCCCCCCGCTTCGGCGCCACCGCGACGGCCGACGTGCGCGACGCCGGCTGAGGCGGCGGCGCGGCGCTCCCCGACGCGGCGCGACTCGGGCATGATGAAGCTCCCGCCGGGCGTCCCGGCGCAACCGGAGGCCGCCGTGACCTGGAGCACCGTCGCCGATTTCGCCACCGCTCTTACGCTCCTTGCCACGGCGGGGGTGCTGATCGGGCTCGTCAACACTCTGCGCGACCAGCGCCGGCAGGCGCTTCTGTATCTGCACGGCTATCTGGCGCGCGACGAACTCAGCGCGGCGCGGGAGGCAGTGCGTTGCCGCCTGTCTACCATCCCCTATGCCGCCTGGACCGACGACGACAAGCTCCACGCCAGCCGTGTCTGCGCCAGCTACGACCAGGCCGGGTTCCTCATGGAGACGAAGGTGATTGCGCCGGCGCAGGCGGAGCTGTTGCTGCGCTCGTCGTGGGGTGAGAGCGTCTGCGATCAGTACGAGGCGCTGGAGGGATTCCTCGATGCGCGCCAGACGCCAAGTAAGACGGGCCGCGCCTTCTTCGTGCATTTCGGCCGCCTCTATTAGGCCGCCCGCCTGCATCACCGCGGTGCCGGGGCGAGGGCGGGCGTCTGGCCGGCCGTGGCGCGTATCGTGTGCGGTGGACAGACCGGCGCCGACCGGGCGGCGCTCGACTATGCGATCCTGGCCGGCATTCCCTATGGCGGGTGGTGCCCGCGGGACGGCTGGGCCGAGGATCGCCCGGCCTTTCCCGGCCTGCTCGCCGACTATCCCGCGCTGATCGCGACACCGTCGGCGGACCCGGCGCAGCGGACGGAATGGAACGCCCGCGACAGCGACATCACCGCCATCCTGGTGCCGTCGCGCGGGTTCGCGGCATCGCCCGGAACGACCCTGACCGAGGAAGCCGCCCGGCGGGCAGGCAAGCCGGTCCGGGTGTTCGATGTGAGCGATCCTGCCGCCGTCACCGATTTCCGTGACTGGGTGCGGCTGCAGCCCGAGCCTCCGACACTCAACATCGCCGGACCACGGGAAAGCGAGGCGCCGGGGCTCCAGGCCCGGGTGCTCGCGTTTCTCGTCCGTGCCCTCGGATGACCTTACGCCGGGATGACGGTGATGGGCTCGCCCCGCAGCCAGGCGAGGATGGCGTCCACCGTCTCGCCGTAGAACACGCGGTAGGTTTCCTGCGTCACGTAGCCGATGTGCGGCGTCAGCAGCAGGCGGCCCTCGGCGCGCAGGGGGTGGTCGGCCGGCAGCGGCTCGGTGTCGTAGACGTCGAGCGCCGCCCCCGCCGGGCGGCCCGCCGCCAGGGCGTCGAGCAGGGCGCGCCAGTCGACGATGGGGCCGCGCGCGGTATTGACCAGGTAGGCGTCGGGCTTCATCAGCGCCAGCTCGGCGGCGCCGATCAGGCCGCGGGTGCGCGAAGACAGGCGCTGGTGGATGGTGACGAAGTCGGCGGTCGCCAGAAGCTCCTCCTTCGACACCCGCGTCACGTCGCCCACCTCGGCGCAGCGGGCGTCGGTGAGGTTCTCGCTCCAGGCGACGATCTTCATGCCGAAGGGCTTGGCGTAGGCCGCCACCTGGGCGCCGAGCCGGCCGAGGCCGATGATGCCGAGGGTGGCGCCGCGCAGGTCGCGGCCGATGCCCACCTGCCAGCCGCCGGCGCGCACCGAGCGGTTCTCCGGCAGCAGGCGGCGCGCCTGGGCGAGGATGAGCGCCAGCGTCAGCTCCGCCGTCGCATGCCCCGGCGAGTTGGTGCCGCAGACCGTCACCCCGCGCGCCGCGGCGGCGGCGACGTCGATGGCGTCGTTGCGCTTGCCCGTGGTGACGACGAGGCGCAAGGCCGGCAGGGCCGCGAACAGCTCCGCCGTCAGGGGCGTGCGCTCGCGCATGGCGCAGATCACCTCGAAGGGCGCCAGCCGCTCGGCCAGCGCCGCCGGGTCGGTCAGGGTGTCGCGGAAGACGGTGACGCGGCACTCGGCCGGCAGGCGCGACCAGTCGGCGAAGCGGCGGGCGGAGTCCTGGTAGTCGTCGAGGATGGCGATGCGCATGGTGCGGCGGACTCCTGAGCGGGACGGTCGGATACTCCGCCCATGCTACCCGTCGCGGGCGGCGAAGGAGAAGGGGCTGAAGCCGCGCTCGCTATCGTCCAGGCGCAGGCGGTGGTGCAGGCTCGGGTGGGCGCGCTGGGCGCAGTCGGCGCGCTCGCACAGCCGGCAGGTGACGCCGATGGGCATGGGCACGGCGCCGGGGCCGAGGTCGAGGCCGTCGGCGTAGACCAGTTCGCGGGCGTGCTCCAGGGCGCAGCCGAGCGCCACGCCGAACTGCTGGCGGGCGGCGTGGAAGCCGCCGGCCGTCTGGTGCACCGTGCGGGCGACAGAGAAGAACCGGCCGCCGTCGGGCATCTCGCTCACCTGGGTCTTGATGACGCCGGGCACCCGGAAGGCGTCGTAGACGATGTAGCGCGGGCAGGCGCCGCCGTAGCGGGCGAAGGGGAAGGCGGTGGCGGCGAAGCGCTTGGATACGTTGCCGGCCTTGTCGACGCGGATGAGGAAGAACGGCACCCCCTTGGCGCCCGGGCGCTGCAGGGTGGTGAGGCGGTGGCAGACCTGCTCGAAACTGACCTCGAAGCGGTGCTCCAGCAGCTCGATGTCGTAGCGCAGGCGGCGGGCGGCGGGCGGCGGCCAGGACCGGCTCGTAGGGCATGAGCACGGCGCCGGCGAAGTAGTTGGCGAGGCCGAGCCGCGCCGCCCACCGCGCCTCGGGATGGGTCGGCCCGGCGGCGTCGAGCAGGCGGTCGAGCAACGCGCCGTGCTGCAGGTAGGCGATGTGGCAGGCCGCCTGGAAGGCGCGCTTCGGCGCCGGCAGCAGCTCCGACAGCAGCAACTGGCGGCCGTGGTGGTCGTAGCGGCGGATGGCGGCGCCCATGGCCTCCGCCGGCAGCACCCGCACGCGGATGCCGTGGGCGGCCTCCAGGTGCAGGCAGAGGCCCTTCCACAGGTCGCCGCGGCGCAGGCCGGCGTCCTCCCACAGGGCCTCGGCGGCGGTCTCCAGCTCGGGGAAGTGGTTGCCGGCGGCGGCGAAGAACTCGCGCACCGTCTCCAGCGGTTGGGCCGTAGGCGTGGCGCCGTCGCCCTCCGCCATGCGCCCGGCCAGCGTCGCCAGGTCCTCCGCCGCCCGCCGCCAGGCGCCGTAGAGCGTCAGCACCGCCTGGGCGAGGTCGGGCGACTGGCCGGCGAGGTCGTGGATGTCGCGGCGCCGCACCGGGCTGTCGTCGAACAGGTGGTCGGCGAAGACCTCCGTCAGCGCGTCGGCCAGGCGGGCGTCGTCGCCGCCGGCGAAGGTCTGCAGGTCGACGTCGAAGGTCTGGGCGAGGCGCAGCAGCACCGGCACGGTGACCGGGCGCTGGTTGTGCTCGATGAGGTTCAGGTAGCTGGGCGAAATGCCCATGCGCTCGGCCATCTGCGCCTGCGTCAGGCCGTGGTCTTGGCGCAGGCGGCGCACCCGCGCGCCCAGCATGGCCTTGCGGTCGAGCCCCGTGATGGTGGTCATTCCCCCGTTCCCCCGGTTCGTGCCGCAGTGCGGCGGAGTCGTTTGCTTTACACGTTCACCATGTCCGGCTGTAAATGCTTCACAAGCCAACCCTTTTACTTTCCAAGTCGTGTTGCGGTGCCGCGCGATCAAGTCAAAATCGTGACTTATCTCGCAAACGCACAAAGCACACCGAGGAGGAACCGCATGGCACCGCTCGACGCCCGCACCGACCAGGGCTCCGACCACACCGACATCCACCGCCGCCGCTTCGAGGCCGTGCGGCGCGACTACACCACGGCCGACGTGGAGCGCCTGCGCGGCAGCGTGCGCATCCGCCACACGCTGGCCGAGATGGGCGCCCGCCGGCTGTGGGACCTGCTGCACAGCCGCGACTACGTGCCCGCCCTCGGCGCCCAGACCGGCGCGCAGGCGGTGCAGTGGGTGAAGGGCGGGCTCGAGGCCATCTATCTGTCCGGCTGGCAGGTGGCGGCCGACGGCAACCTGGCCGCCCAGACCTACCCGGACCAGAGCCTCTACCCCGCCAACTCCGCCCCGGCGCTGGTCAAGCGCATCAACAACGCCCTGCTGCGCGCCGACCAGATCGAGCACCTGGAGGGCCATTCCGGCCGCACGCCCTGGCTCGCCCCCATCGTGGCCGACGCCGAGGCCGGCTTCGGCGGCCCGCTCAACGCCTTCGAACTGATGAAGGCCTTCATCGAGGCGGGTGCGGCCGGGGTCCACTTCGAGGACCAGCTGGCCAGCGAGAAGAAGTGCGGCCACCTGGGCGGCAAGGTGCTGGTGCCCATCGGCCAGTTCATCCGCACCCTGTCGGCGGCGCGGCTGGCGGCGGACGTGTGCGACGTGCCGAGCATCCTGGTCGCCCGCACCGACGCCGAAAGCGCCCGCCTGCTCACCACCGACATCGACGAGCGCGATCACCCCTTCATCGACTTCGACGCCGGCCGCACGGCGGAAGGCTTCCACCGCATCAAGGCCGGCATGGGCGTCGACTACTGCATCGCTCGCCAGCTGGAATACGCGCCCTACGCCGACCTGCTGTGGTGGGAAACCTCCACCCCCAACCTCGACGACGCGCGCCGCTTCGCCGAGGCCGTCCACGACCGCTACCCGGGCAAGATGCTGGCCTACAACTGCTCGCCGTCGTTCAACTGGGCCAAGAACCTGGGCGAGGCCGACATCGCCCGGTTCCAGCGCGAGATCGGCGCCATGGGCTACAAGTTCCAGTTCGTGACGCTGGCCGGCTTCCACGTGCTGAACTACGCCAGCTTCCAGCTCGCCAAGGGCTACCGGGCCGAGGGCATGGCCGCTTACTCGCGCCTGCAGCAGGCCGAGTTCGCGGCCGAGGCCGAGGGCTACACCGCCACCCGCCACCAGCGCGAGGTCGGCACCGGCTACTTCGACGCCGTCGCCGACACGGTGGCCGGCGGCCGCGCCTCCACCGCCGCCCTGACCGAAAGCACCGAGGCGGCGCAGTTCTGAGTTCGGATCCGAGTTCGGACCGTCATCACGCGACGAGGAAGGAGAGCACCATGGGACAGTCGACGCGCTTCTGGGTCATCGGCGGCGAGTACACCGACACCGCCTTCACCCGCATCAAGGCCGGCACGCAGACCATCGCCGGTCCCTTCACCGAGTACGACGACGCCCTGCGCGACTGGCGCAACCGGGCCGAGGAGAACCGCGGCGACGCCTGCCTGCGCTTCTCCATCGCCGCCGAGGGCGTGGCGGCGCAGGCGGGCCTGCCGGCGCGCTGAGCGGCAGTGCGTAGCCGAGGGCGGACGACGGCGGCGGCGGTCTTACCGCCGCCGTCAGCGTTTGCGGGCGCATCATCGCCATACCGCATTGTGGTCGAGTCGCTGGAGAGTTTTCCGCGCACAGGTTGTGCTGCGGTGCATCATCAGCCGCCGTTGTCGTCGCCCGACGGTCGACATCACATTTTTCGCGCGGCCGCCGAACGTAGGGTCATAGAGGGCACGGCCTCGTCAGGAGCCTGACCCGCAGGGCAGTATCCTGCCCCGGTTGTATCCTACATCAGCGCACGGAAATATGCGCGAACGCCCGGGCTGCGGATGCGACATCCGGCGCGGTGTGTTTCCGACTACCCTATTCTCCTCATGGATACTATCCGCGACCACCCGATGGTTCCGGCTTCGGCCATTGTGCGTCGCAAGCGGAATTGCTTATGGCGTTCGAGTAGTTGCCCTACGTCGTATGTGGGTACTACGCTCGACGGGTCGCCAAAAAATCACCAAGGGGAGCAGCGACATCAAACAGCACAGCAGTCGTCGACACCGATTCACTGGATCATCCGGTGGACGGTGAACAGAGGAGTACTGCCATGAGACTGAAAGATGCTCCTGTCGCCGCCAAGATTTGGGGGCCGATTTTCGTCCTTTTCCTTGCTCTCGTCATCGGAATGGGGGTGGCGATTCTTCAGACGCGGGCGGTCATGACCACCGAACGTCACGCGCGGCTCATCAGTATAACCGACGTCGCCAAGACCATCGTCACCGGCTTTCACACCCTCGCCGCCAAGGGCGAAATCTCCGAGGCGGAAGCTCAGGAGCAGGCCAAGGCGGCCCTGCGCGCCGCCCGCTTCGACGGCACCGAATACGTCTTCGTCTACGACCAGAAGGGGACCAGCCTGGTCATGGGCCCGAAGCCCGAGATGGAAGGCCAGAACCTCATCGACATGCGCGACCCGACCGGCAAGCCCATGCTGCGCGACCTGTTGACCGCGGCGGCGCAGGGCGGCGGCCTCGTGCCCTACATGTGGCCCAAGCCCGGCAGCGAAAAGCCGGTGGACAAGGTGTCCTACGCCGTCGCCTTCGAGCCCTGGGGCTGGATGATCGGCACCGGCCTCTACGTCGACGACCTGGAAGCCGCCTTCTGGCGCAACGTCGGCACCTTCGGCGGCACCGCCGTCGTGTTCATCGCCGTCCTCGGCGCCATCGTGTTCTTCGTCGTGCGCAGCATCACCCGCCCGCTCGGCGCCACCACGGCGGCCCTGCAGCGCCTCGCCCACGGCGACACCGACGTGACGGTGCAGGCCGAGGATCGCAAGGACGAGGTCGGCCAGTTGATCCACGCCCTGCAGGTGTTCCGCGAGAACGCCCTGGAGCGCGCCCGCCTGGAACAGCAGCAGCGCGAGGCGGAAGAGAACGCCCGGGCCGAACGCCGCCGCATGATGCTGCAGATGGCCGACCAGTTCGAAGGCCAGGTCGGGCAGATTCTGATGGAGGTTTCGGAAACCGCCCACGCCATGGAAAGCACCGCGGAATCCATGCGCGAGGCCGCCGACCAGGTGGCTCACCAGTCGAGCGCCGTCGCCAGCGGTGCCGAGGAATCCTCGGCCAGCGTCCAGACCGTCGCCGCCGCCACCGAGGAACTGTCGGCCGCCATCGCCGAGATCCAGCGCCAGGTTACCGACGTCAGCGGCGTCGTCGGCGAGGTCACCCGCGACGCCCAGGACGGCGACCGCATGGTCGCCAAGCTGTCCGACGCCGCCGGGCGCATTTCCGAAGTGGTCAGCCTGATCGACGACATCGCCAGCCAGACCAACCTGCTCGCGCTCAACGCCACCATCGAGGCGGCGCGGGCTGGCGAGGCGGGCAAGGGCTTCGCCGTCGTCGCCAGCGAAGTGAAGGCGCTCGCCACCCAGACCTCGCGCGCCACCGGCGAGATCGCCGAGCAGATCGCGGCGGTGCAGGACGAGACCAAGGCGACCGTCGCCGCCATCCAGCACATCGCCACCCGCGTCAGCGGCCTTGCCGCGGTGACGGAGGCCATCGCCGCCGCCATCGAGCAGCAGAACGCGGCGACGCGGGAAATCGCGCGCAACGTGGCCCAGGCCTCGGCCGGCACCACCGAGGTGTCGCGCAACATCGGCGGCGTTTCACAGGCCGCCGACGAGACGGACCAGGCGGCGGCCAGCGTCGAGGACGCGGCCCACGGCGTCGCCGCCCGTGCCGACCGCCTCACCGCCGAGATCAAGGCGATGCTCGACCAGATCCGCGCCGCCTGATCCTTCCCCGTCCAACGCCCGGCCGGGCCTCCCCTCCGCCCGGCCGGCCAATGCGGAGGCCCACCGTGACCGGCGATCCCGACACGGAAGACGAGACCCTGTGCCACGACCTGGAAGCCTGCGCCGAACGGGTTCTCGACGATCCCGACGCCTATGCCAGCGAGGTGGTGGACTATGCCCGCCGCTGCCTCGATTGCGCCCGCCAGATGCTGATCCGCGTGCGGGGCACCGAGACCCCTTGGTCCTGAAGGAGACCTGGACATGACCGCATCCCTCGATCCCTTCTTTCCCGCTGCGGCGGCCCGTCCCGGCCCGGCGGCGGTGCGCGAGATCATGCGGGCGCTGCTGGAAAAGCACGCCGACGATCATGCCGGCCGCTGGCGGGTGGCCGTCGACCGCATCGCGCCGCCGCTGCCAGCGCCCGGCGGCCGGTCCGGCGCCATCGACGTGGTGACGGTGGCCGACGGCCTGCGCCGCGCCGTCCCCGTGCTCGCCGTCGGCGTGGTGGAGGCGCGCTGCCCCGACAACGAGTGGCTGTCGCTGTCCTCGGTGGTCGCCTGCCCGACGCTGGAGGAAGTCTGCGTCATCGAAACCGGCGGCCGCCTCGCCCGCCGCTGGACCCGGCCGCGCCGCGCATGGGACGTGCGCGCGAGCTGGGGCACCGGCGGGGCCGTGGCCGTCATGGACGCGCCGGACCTCGCCGAGGCCGCGCCGCTGGCGCCGGCCTGGCATCCGCCGACGACGGTGGAAGGCGAGGACGCGCTCGCCTTCTCCAGCATCGCCTTCAGCATCCCGCTGGCGCGCATGCTGCAGATCGCCGCGCTGGTGGCGCCGGTCGCCCCCTGACCGGCACCGCATCCCCATCCCCATCCCCTTGACAAGAGACCGAGGAACCCGCTCCAGTTTGTTCGACGGGCTTGTGCGGCGGGGGCCGCCGGCCCGTCATGGGGAAAGACCGCGGCCGGCCGGGCAGGACCCCGGCGGCCGCACACTGGGGGAACGAGGGGATGCAGCTGCCGAGCGAGCTGACGGCGGTCACCTGGAATCCGGGTGCGCGCGTCTGTGATTTCGTGTTCAACGGCGACGGCGGCGTGCGGGCGGCGCTGGAGGCGCTGGCCAAGGGCATGAAGGCCGTGGCGTGGAGCGACTTCGACCCCGATACCGCCCAGCGGCTCGCCCCCAAGCGGGGCTCGGGCTGGGTGCGCGGCACGCTCGACAGCCTCAACGGCGGCCCCATCGCCAAGCAGACCGCCGCCCTGGTGAAGGACCTGCAGCGCCTGGAGACGTTGGCCGGCCAGCAGCGCGACCGTATCGGCAGCCAGATCGTCCGCCACAGCCCGGTGCTCGCCGACACCAGCAAGGCGCTGGACGGCATCGGCACGGCGGCGGCGACCATGGCGGCCACCATCGAGTCCCGCATCCTGCTGGCCCGCAAGGACTTGAAGCGCATCCTCGACGACCAGGAGGCGCTGGAGATCCATACCGGCAGCGGCGCGGCCTTCGACTCGGCCGATCCCTCGGCCGTCGGGCTGGTGCCCGGCAACCAGTCGGTGATCTTCGCCGAGACGCTGAAGTTCAAGCAGACCAAGTACCTGGAATGCGACCCCATGAGCGTGGAGGTGCGCGTCGCCTTCCTGTCCGACAAGGACCCGCGCCACCGCGGCGCGCTGGAGGTCATGAAGATCCGCACCAAGCAGCGCGTGGCGGAGCTGGTGGCCGCGATCAATGAGGGCATCGTCCACTTCGACAAGACCCTGGCGAAGAAGATCGACAAGGGCGAGATCACCGACAAGCGCGAGATCGCCGACATGGTGGTCGCCGCCAACGTCATGGTGAAGCAGGCGGTGCTGACCTTCGAACAGGGCGTGCCGGCCGACCTGGAGAAGGCCTTCCTGGCCGACAAGCTGCTCGGCAAGAAGCTGAAGACCCGCAAGAAGCTGGCCGTCGCCAAGGCGGTGGGCGGTGCGATCATCGCGACCGCCGTGGCGCTCGCCGCCATCGCCGCCAGCGGCGTCGGCATCGCCGCTTCGGTGACCGGCGCCGTCGCCACCTTCGGCGGCCTGTCGCCGCTGGTCATCGCCTCCATCTGCGTCAGCGCCGTCGGCATCCTCGGCACGGCGGCGGGGGCCGTCGGCGCCTGGGTGAACGTCTACCAGAAGGCCCAGCGCAACGAGAACATGGCCGAAAAGAAGCTGCTGTCGACCTACAGCGACCTGCGCACCTACCTCGACAAGAAGGCCAAGGCGCAGCAGAAGGGCGGCCTGTCCAAGCTCGCGAGCGACGCCCAGAACCTGGTGAAGGGCTACGCCAAGACCTGCGAGAAGGCCAAGGTGGAGCACTGGATGCACTGCCAGCGCATGGTCGAGAACATCTCCGACCTCGAAGTGAAGATCGCCGACCTCGCCAAGGGCAAGGCGGAGGCGGAGAAGAAGCTGGGCGAGGCCGCCGCCAAGCTCGCCAAGAGCAGCACCAAGGACCCCAAGGCCGAGGCGCTGGCCAAGGCGACCCGCAAGGAACTGGCGCAGATCCAGGGGCTGGTCGACAAGATCGACGACGAACGCGGCAAGCTGGCCGCCATCCAGAAGGCGGTGCTGGAGCGCCTGGAACGCAAGATGGAGTTCCACGCCGAGCTGGAGAAGCTGATCCGCGAGGCCAACGCCGGCAAGGACGTGCAGCTGACCAAAGTGGACGCCGCCTGGGGCCGCATCACCAAGGCCGTCGACGACCTGAAGCCGGTGATCGCGGCCGCCAAGACCATCGGCGGCCACATCGCCAAGATCTATTCGGGCCTCAAGCTGGTGGAAAAGAACATGCGCGCCCTGCAGGCGTGACGCCGGCCGGGCGCGCGCGTCCCGTCGTCAGTAGCCGGAGCCGCGGTCGACGCGGTTCTGCGGCTGGCGGCCGGCTTCCAGCAACTTGATGTTGGCGACGATCTGGCGGCAGGCCTCCAGCCGCAGGGTCTGGGCGGCGATGTGCGGCGTGATGGCGATGCCGGGATGGGCGCGATAGGGGTGGTCGGCCGGCAGCGGCTCCACCTCGAAGGCGTCGAGCAGGGCGCCGCGGATCTGTCCGGCGTCCAGCGCCGCCAGCAGGTCGGCTTCCACGATGTGTGCCCCGCGCGCGGCGTTGACGATGCAGGCGCCGGCGGGCAGGGCGGCCAGGGTCTCGGCATTGAGGATGCCGCGCGTCTCGTCGGTCAGCGGCAGCAGGTTCACCAGGATCTCGGTGCGGCCGAGGAAGCGCGGCAGGATGTCGCGGCCGGCGACGGTGGTGACGCCCTCCACCTGCCTGGCGCTGCGGCTCCAGCCCATGACCTTGAAGCCGAAGCCGGCAATGGCCTGCGCCACCTGCGCGCCGAGCGTGCCGATGCCGAGCACGCCGACGCGGCGGTCCTCGGCGGCGACGAAGGGGCGCGGCTCCCACGCGCCGGCGGTCTGGTCGCGGCGGTAGAGGTCCATGGCACGGTGGAAGTGCAGCACGCCGTAGAGGCAGTATTCCACCATCTGCGGCCCCATGCCGGCGTCGGCGAGGCGCATGAGCGGCACGTCGGCCGGCACGGTCGGGTCGCGCAGGATGCCGTCCACCCCGGCGCCCAGGTTGAAGATGCCGCGCAGGTTGGGGAAAGTGCCGAGGACGCCGGCGGGCGGCTGCCACACCAGGGCGTAGGTCACGTCTTCCAGCGGCCCGGTCTCGGGCCACACGTGGACGTCCATGTCGGGCAGGGCGGTCGCCGTGTGGCGGGCGTATTCGGCGGCGGCTTCCGCGCCTTCGGGGGTGATGACGACGATGCTCATGCCGGCACCCCGCCACCGGTCAGTTCGGCGAGGCGGGCGCGCAGGGCCTCGGGCAGCTCCACCGCCTTGCCGGCCCGCAGGTCCGACAGGACGACGACGTTGGTGGCCGTGGCGATGCAGGTGTCGCCCACGAACAGCGCCTGCCCGAGCGTGACCGACTTGCCGCCCACCCGCATGACGCGGGTGCCGATGTCACAGGTGCCGGGGTAGTGGCCCTGGGCGCGGAAGTCGATGGCCAGGTTGACGATCACCCAGTTGATCTCCGCCCCGCCGCGTAGGGCGTTGGCGTGCAGGTCCTCCAGGAACTCGACGCGGCCGCTTTCGCAGTATACGGCGAAGGCGCAGTTGTTCAGGTGCCCGAGGGTGTCGAGGTCGGCGAAACGGATCTTCTCCGTCGTCCAGTGCGGATAGAGGCTGCGGTCGGTGGCGTCGGCGGTCATCGCGGATCGTTCCTGACGGTGAAAGTCGGGGATTGCGGCGAGCCTGCCACGCCACGGCGCGCGTGGCAACGGCGGGCGCCCCGCAAAGGAACGCTTGCGTACCCCGCCGCCGTCGTCGCAGACTCCGACCCCTCCACCGGAGTTTCATCACGAAAGGGATTTGCATCGTGACCGTACAGCGTATCGACCCGGGTCCGCGCATGAGCCAGGCCGTCATCCACGGCAACACCGTCTACCTCGCCGGCCAGGTGGCCGACGACGCCTCGCTGCCGGCCGAGGGCCAGATGGAGCAGGTGCTGGCGAGCATCGACCGCCTGCTGAAGCAGGCCGGCACCGACAAGTCGAAGCTGCTGGCCGCGACCGTCTACGTCACCGACATGGCCGCCGACTTCGCCGCCGTGAACCGCGTGTGGGACGCCTGGATCGACCGCAGCAACCCGCCGGCCCGCGCCGCCGTGCAGGCCCAGCTGGCCAAGAAGGAATGGCTGGTGGAAGTGGTCTGCACCGCCGCCCTCTGAGGCGCTGATAACCCCGACCCGTGGCGAGCACGTCTCGTCGCGGGTCGGACAGCGCGGCTCACACAATTCCCCACGGCGCGACCGCGCCGCGCGGCCTCTGCCGCGAGAGCCAAGCGGGCCGCGAGGCCCGCGCCCGGCGCCTGAGGGCAGACGAACAATTCCTTACGGCGCGACCGCGCCGCGCGGCCCCTGCCGCGGGAGCCAAGCGCGCGACGCGCGCGCCCGGCGCCTGAGGGCAGACGATCAAGCCGACAGCCGCACCGGCAGCCGCTTCCGGCCCCAGGTTCCCGGCGCGGCCTCGAACACGCCGGGCAGCACCGTGCCGCAGGACGCGCAGGAGCCTTCGGGCGTCAGGTGCCAGCGGCCGAGGTCGTACCAGTCGCGCTCGATGAGCAGCGCGCCGCAGCCCGTGCACCAGGTCGAACCGCCCTCCGGGTCGTGGACGTTTCCCGTATAGACGTGATGCAGCCCCGCCGCTTGCGCGATGCGCCGGGCGCGGCTCAGCGTCGTGGCCGGCGTCGCCGGGATGTCGCGCATGCGGTAGTCGGGGTGGAAGGCCGAGAAGTGCAGCGGCACGTCCGGCCCCAGGGTTTCCGCGATCCAGTCCGACAGCGCCGTCACCTCGTCGTCCGAGTCGTTCTGCCCTGGGATGAGCAGGGTGGTGATCTCCAGCCACACCGGCGTCTCGTGCTTCAGGTAGCGCAGCGTCTCCAGCACCGGCGCCAGGGCGGCGGTGCAGAGCTGCTTGTAGAAGCCCTCGGTGAAGGCCTTCAGGTCGACGTTGGCGGCGTACATGTGGGCGAAGAAATCGGCCCGCGCCGCCGGCTCCACGTAGCCGGCCGTCACCGCCACCGTCTTCAGGCCGCGCGCCCGGCAGGCGTCGGCCACGTCCGTCGCATATTCCAGGAAGATCACCGGGTCGTTGTAGGTGAAGGCGACCGAGCGGCAACCCAGGTCTTCGGCGGCCGCGGCGATGGCGTCGGGGCTCGCCTGGTCCTGCAGGCGGTCGAAGGCGCGCGCCTTGCTGATGTCCCAGTTCTGGCAGAACTTGCAGGTCAGGTTGCAGCCGGCGGTGCCGAAGGACAGGATCGGCGTGCCCGGCAGGAAGTGGTTGAGCGGCTTCTTCTCCACCGGATCGACGCAGAAGCCCGACGACCGGCCGTAGGTGGTGAGCACGATTTCGCCGCCCTCCGCCGCCCGCACGAAGCACAGGCCGCGCTGGCCGTCGTGCAGCTTGCACAGGCGCGGACAGACGCGGCATTCGATGCGGCCGTCGTCCAGGCGCCGGAAGTGGCGCCCGGGGGCGGCGTCGGGGAAGGTGGTGCTTGCCATCCGCGCGATCCTTCGGCTGAATGCCCCGAGCCTCGTACCGCCTCCGGCGGTGCCCGGCGGTCCCTGCCAAACCAAGAGACGAAGGGTGAACGGGAGATGGTGACGCCTCCCCCCTTGCGCAATGCGGAGATGCCGGTGTTCGACGACGTGGGACCCATGGTGCGCGGCTGGCTGCTCGACGGCACGGGCGGCGGCCGGCAGGTGAGCTGGCAGGAGGTGCTGGCCTGGACGCCCGAGCAGGGGCCGCTGTGGGCGCACCTCGACCGCCAGCACCCGGAAACCCGCCGCTGGCTGCGCGAGGACTCGGGCCTCGACGAGCTGGTGTGGGAAGCCGTGCTGGCCGAGGAAACCCGCCCGCGCGCCCAAGGCCACGGCGACTGCGCGCTCGTCAACCTGCGCGGCATCAACCAGAACCCCGGCGAGGACCCCGACGACATGGTGTCCTTGCGCATGTGGTTCGAGCCCATGCGCATCCTCACCTTCCGCCGCCTGCCGGTGATGGCGGTGCGCGACCTGCACTTCGCCCTGGAGGCCGGCCGCGGCCCGACCGGTGTCGGCGACCTGCTGTGCGAGATCGCCGAATACATGGTCGACGGCATCGAGCCGGTGGTGAACACCCTGGAAGAGGTGGTCGACGAGCTGGAGGAGCAGCAGCTGGCCCGCCACCGCCGCCGCTTCCGCTCGCCCCTGAGCGACGACCCGGCGGCCGACCACGTGCTGGAGGTGCGGTCCCAGGCCGCCAACCTGCGCCGCTACATCGCGCCGCAGAAGGACGCGCTGAACCAGGCCTGCAACCTCGCCCTGCCGTGGATCACGCCGTTGCACCAGCGCCGCCTGCGCGAGGTGTCGGACATCGTGCAGCGCCAGGTGGAAGTGCTGGAAGCCATCCGCGAGCACGCCCTGATCCTGTCGGACCGCATCGAGCACCGCATGGACGCCCGCCTCAACCGCACCATGTTCGTGCTGTCGGCGGTGGCGGCGGTGTTCATGCCGCTGACCGTGCTGACCGGCATGATGGGCATGAACGTCGGTGGCATCCCCTTCGCCGAAAGCCCGCACGGCTTCCTCTACTCCAGCATCGTCATGGGCCTGGTGCTGGCGGTGATCCTGTGGGCGTTCAAGAAGCTGGGGTGGCTTTGACCGTTGCCGGCGATGCCCGTCCGCGGTAGCGTCGGCGCAGACGACGAGAGAGGGTCACCATGACCGAAGAGCATCTGAAGCAGATCCAGGATGCCGCCGCCAAGCTCGAAGAACGGGCGAAGCGCGACCCGGCGTTTGCTCGGCGCGTGCTGGTCGAGGAAGGCATCTATACCGAAGACGGCGAACTGGCCCCCGAGTACCGCTGATGCCGCATCGGCAGGCCACCTCCTTCGTCCTCGGCTACCACGGCACCAACAGGGCGACAGGGGAAGCCATCCTGGCGGGCGAGCGGTCCATGATCCGCAGCGAGAATTCGTACGACTGGCTCGGCCCCGGGATCTACTTCTGGGAGGCCGATCCGGTGCGAGCCCTGGAATGGGCGGAGGAATGGTGCGGCCGCAAGGGGCGCGCCGACCCCTTCGTGATCGGTGCCGTCATCGATCTGGGGCGCTGCCTGGATCTCCTGTCGCGCCGCTCCATCGCCGCCGTCAAGGCCGCCTATGAAAGTCTCGAGGACATGTACCGGTCCGGCCGCTACCCCGGCCCGCTGCCTTGGAACAAGGGGCAGACGCTCGATTTCGAGAGGCGCCACCTGGACTGTGCGGTAATCCGCCATCTGCACTATCTCAACAGCACCGTCGCCGGCAATCCGCCGTTCGAGACCGTGCGCGGGCTTTTCCGCGAGGGCGAGGCGATCTACGAGAACGCCGGCTTCTTCGAGAAGACGCACATCCAGATCGCCGTCGTCGATCCGGCGAACATCAAGGGCTTCTTCCGCCTTCCCGCCGTACCCTCGGGCTGACCTCCGCGTTATCGTCAGGGTGAGCCCCGCGACAGGAGACGCCCCATGACGCACATGCGACCCGCCGCCGTCGCCGGTGCCTTCTATCCCGGTGACGCCGAGAGCCTGTCCCGCACCCTCGCCGACCTGATGGCCGAGGCGCGGGCGAGCGTGCCTGCCGCCGCGCCGGCGCCCAAGGCGATCATCGCGCCGCATGCCGGCTATGTGTACTCCGGCCCCGTCGCCGCGCGGGCCTATGCGCGGCTCGCGCCGCTGGCGGGGACGGTGCGGCGGGTGGTGCTGCTCGGGCCGGCGCATCGCGTCGCCTTCCGCGGCATGGCGCTGCCGACGGCGGCGGCCTTCGCGACGCCGCTCGGGCCGGTGACCCTCGACACCGCCGCCATCGAGGATCTGGTCGCCACCGTGCCCGGCTGCGGCTATTCCGACGAGGCGCACGCCGAGGAGCACAGCCTGGAAGTCCACCTGCCGTTCCTCAAGGCCGTGCTGGGCGACGTCGCCGTGGTGCCGGTGTGCGTCGGCGAGGCACGGCCCGAGGACGTGGCGGCCCTGCTCGACCACCTGTGGGGCGGGCCGGAGACGCTGATCGTGGTGTCGACGGACCTGTCGCACTTCCTCGATTACGACAGCTGCCGCCGCGTCGACGGCGAGACGCGTGCCGCCATCGAGGCGCTCGACCCCGCCCGCCTCACCTACGACCGCGCCTGCGGCCGCACGCCCATGGCCGGATTGCTGCTGGCGGCCAAGCGCCGCGGCATGACCATCGAGACGCTCGACGTGCGATCCTCGGGCGACACCGCCGGCCCGCGCGACCGGGTGGTCGGCTACGGCGCCTGGGCGCTGTGGGAGGCGGGCGCCGGGGCCTCCACGCCGAGCCCCGAGGCGGCGGTGGAGGCCATGCTGCGGGACCACGGTCCGGCGCTGATCGACCTCGCCCGGCGGTCCATCGCCCACGGCCTCGACCACGGCGCGCCGCTGGTGGTGGACCCCATGACGCTGCCCGAGCCGCTGCGCCACAACGGGGCCTGCTTCGTGACCCTGACCATCGACGGCACCTTGCGCGGCTGCATCGGCAGCCCGCAGGCATGGCGGCCGCTCGCCCAGGACGTGGCGGAGAACGCCTGGCGCACCGCCTTCCACGACCCGCGGTTTCCGCCGCTGACCGAGGCGGAGTGGCCGGGCGTCGCCGTCTCCCTCTCCGTCCTGACGCCGCCCGAGCCCTTCCCGGTGCGCGACGAGGCCGACCTGATCGCCCGCCTGCGGCCGGGGGTGGACGGCCTCATCCTCGGCGACGGCGGGGCCCGCGGCCTGTTCCTGCCGGCGGTATGGGAGACGCTGCCCGACCCGCGCGACTTCGTCGCCCACCTCGAGCACAAGGCGGGGCTGCCGGCGGGGTACTGGTCCGACACGGTGACGGTGGAGCGGTTCACGGCCAAGTCCGTCAAGGGGTGACCCGATAAGGTCTTCTCCCCATGTTCCGTGCGGCGCTAGACTGCGCCGTCGCATCCAGGGAATGGCCGCAGCCCCATGAGCACCAGCGCCGACGATACCTCGACCGCCATGATCGATCTCTTCAGCGAGAAGCTGAAGGATTACTCCCGCGCCGTGCGCGAGGATCGCCGCCTGCCCGCGCCCCAGGCGACGGTGGAGAAGACCAGCCGCCTGTGCGGCAGCCGCATCACCGTCGACGTGACGCTGGACGACGCCGAGACCATCACCGGCTTCGGCTACGCCGTGCGGGCCTGCGCGCTCGGCGAGGCGGTGACCGCCATCCTGGCCGAGTGTCTGGTCGGCCACTCGGCGACGGAGGTGAACGCCGTCGCCGCCGCCATGCGGGCCATGCTGAAGGACGACGGCCCGCTGCCCGGCGGCGACTGGCAGGACCTGGAATACCTGCGCCTCGTGCGCGACCTGCGCAGCCGCCACGGCTCCGTCATGCTGCCCTTCGACGCCGTCGAGGCGGCCATCGCCGAGGTGCGCAAGGCCCGCGCCTGAGCGACGGTCCCCTGCGCGTCCACCCCCAAGCGGTTAGGCCGCATGCTCCCTTGGGGTTGCGCAAGGGGCGTCGCACACTGCCGGGACACGCACCGCACAGGCCGTCCCGACATGCCGCCCAGGCCCCCGACCGACGTCTGCCTCACCGTCGACATCGAGTTCAGCATCGCCGGCACCTTCCACGATCCCGACCGCCGCCGGCCGGTGGGCGCGCCGGCGGTCGAGTGCAGCATCGCCGGCGAGGGCCACGGGCTCGACTTCCTGCTACGCACGCTCGCCCGCCACGGCCAGCGCGCCACCTTCTTCGTCGAGACCCTGTGCACCGCCCACTTCGGCGACGAACCCATGCGCACCTATGCAGAGCGCATCCTCGACGCCGGCCACGAGGTCGGGCTGCACCTGCATCCCTGCTGGCAGATCTTCCACTTCCCCGATTGGCGCAGCCGCGTGCGCCGCGCCGGCCCCGGTGACAGCCTGTGCGGCCGCCCGGCGGAAGCGGTGGAGGCGACCATCGCCAACGGCCTCGGCGTCATGGAGCGCTGGGGGCTGCCGCGCCCCACCTCGCTGCGCATGGGCAACCTGATGTGCGACCTCGGCATCTATCGCGCCATGGCGCGGCTCGGGCTGACGGTGGCGTCCAACGTCGGGCTCGGCATCCACCGCAGCGGCGACGCCGCCCTGCACCTGACCGGCGGCGCCCATGTGGTGGAGGGGGTGACGGAGTTGCCGGTGCTGACCTACGACGTCGGTCTGCCGCTTGGTCGTCCGCCGCGGCAGAAATGCCTGACCATCACCGGAACGGCCGCCGGCACCACCCGCCGGCTGCTGCAGGACGTGCGGGCGGCCGACGGGGGCCCGGTGGTGGTGCTGACGCATCCCTTCGAGTTCGCCAAGCGCCGCGACCCCGACTTCGCCACCCTGCGCCCCAACCGCATCAACCAGCGGCGGCTGGCGGACCTCTGCGCCTTCGTCGCCGAGCGACCCGCCGACTTCCGCATGGCGACCATCACCGAGGCCGCAGCGTCGGCGCACCCGCCGACGGTCATGGCCGCCGGCCCGGACGTCGCCTTCGCCAGTGTCCTGCCGGGCTTGATCGCCAACCGGCTGAACGACCTGGTGTGGCGGTTATAGAGTCGCCGTCCAGCGCCGCTGCCAGCGCCGCAGGGTGCGCCGCACCGGTCCCAGGTCCTCGACATCGGGCCCGAAGCCGGCGCCGTCGGCGGCGCGGGAGCGGTAGAAGTTGGGGGTGAGGCGGCGGTCTTCCATGGCGAGGTGGAACACCGGACAGGCCGAAGACGCCTGCGGCGGCACGATCCACGTCCATTCGCCGCTCGGGCAGCGGCCGGCGGTCTGTTCGCGCTGCAGGAAGGCCATGTACTGCTCGGACGCGGCGTGGTGGTCGACGATGGTCACCCCGGCGGCGCGGAAGGACTGCAGCACGGCGTCGTTCAGCTCCGTCAGCGCCCGGTCGCGCCACAGGCCGTCGCCGGGGCGGTCGGGGTCGAGGCCGACGGCGCGCGCCACCGCCGGCAGGGTGTCGTAGCGCATGACGTCGGCGAGATCGCGCGAGGCGATTTCCGTGCCCATGTAGAAGCCGTTGAAGGGCGCGCAGGGGTAGTCGATGCCGCCGATGGTCAGGATCATGTCGCTGATGCAAGGCACCGCATACCACCGCAGCCCCAGGTCGCCCAGCCCCGGGTGGGCGCGGTGGGTGATGGCGACCTCGCGATAACAGTCGGGCGGCGGCTGGTAGGGCACGCGGCGCCCGAAGGTGTCGCGGATGACGAAGGGCAGCATGTCGAAAGCCCCGGGCGGGTCGGGCGGCGTCCAGCCCAGGCGGCGGGCGGTGCGGGTGGCTTCCAGGGTGCGGCGGTCGCCGAGGACCGAGCCGTCGCGCCGCAGGTGGCCGGCATACTGGGTGATCTGGGCGCTTTCCACATAGGGCGGCAGCCGGTCGGGCCGGGCCGGGGCGAAGACGGTCATGAGCGAGCGGATGCGGCCGTCGCCGAGCGCCGTCGCCATGTGCTCGACGATGTGGCCGGCCATGGCGTCGGGGTCGGAGACGTCGCGGCAGTCGATCACCTCCAGCGATTCCCAGAACAGCCGCCCTATGCAGCGTGCATGATTGCGCCAGGCGACGCGGGCGCCGAAGGCCAGTTCGTCGGGCGTGTGGTCGTAGGTGCCGCGCCGCCGCAGGGCGCCCTCCACTTCCGCGAGGCGGCGGCGCAAGGCGGTGTCGGAGCGACCGGTCTCGCGATGGAACAGGCGCAGGAAGGCTTCCGCCTCGTCGCGCCGCTCGCCGGTCGTCAGGCGGCGCAGGCGGCGGGCGAGGGGGGAGGATCGGCTCGGCGTGTCGCGCAGGGACATGGCGCGGGCGTCACATGAGGCCGTCGAAGGCGCGCGCCGCCCGCCGCACCTCGCGCCGGTTGATGGCGTGGACGACCGCCAGCGCGCGGGCCTTGGCGCGGCGGTAGGCGGGGCTGCCGGCGGCGCGATGGTCGGCGCGGGTGCGGCCGCTGCGGCGATCCTCCGCCCCGAGGGTCAGCTCCTCCAGGGCGGTGGCGGAGGCTTTCACCTCGTCGTAGACGGGCGTGTCCTCCAGGATGGCGAACTCGTTGAAGCGCACGCGGTCGAGGTAAGGCGCGTGGCGTTCGAGGAACTCGGCGGTCTGCTCCAGGTCGTCGGCGGTCTCGCCGGGGTAGCCCTTGAACAGGGTGCAGCGGACGCTGAGGCCAGCCTCCCATGCATGGCGGATGAAGGCGCTGTTGGCCTCGACCGAGCTGCCCTTGTCCATGGCGTCGAGCAGGCGCTGGCTGCCGCTTTCCAGGCCGAAGCTGATGCGTCGCATGCCGGCCGCCGCCGCCGCCCGCAGATCGCCGCGCGACAGGCCGTTGTCGGCCCGCTGGTCGACGTGCACGGTGCCGACCCATTGGGCGCCGGGCACGGTGCGCGGGATCTCCTCGATCAGGCCGCGGAACAGGCCGGGGTTGGAGTTGAGCTTGAGGTCGAGGAACAGGAAGTTGCCGGTGCCGTAGCGGCGCGCCTGCTCGTCCATCTCGGCCAGCACGGATCCGAGGCTGCGGCTGCGGTAGGTGCGGCCGCTGGCCGAGACCACGTCGCTGCAGAAGCGGCAGCGGCTCCATTGGCAGCCGCGACCGGTCATGATGGGGATGATGCGGAAGGGGTAGCGGTCCCACGGGAAGTCGGTGAAGTCGGGCAGCGGGCAGGCGTCCAGCGGCCGCAGCGGCGGTGCGGGGCGGGAGCGCCGGCCGTCGGGCAGCGTCACGCCGGGAAAGCGCAGCAAGTCGCCGCTGGCGGCCGCAGTCGCCACCAGGTCGGGCAGGCAGAGGTCGACCTCGCCGCCCACCAGGGCCGTCAGGCCGGGCACGGCGCGCCACGCCTCGGCGATGCCGCCGACGTTGAACATGGGGCCGCCGAGCACCAGCGGCACGCCGGCCCGCGCCGCCAGCCAGCCGATCTCCACCACCGAGGCGTAATGCTGCAGGTAGGCCGACAGCAGCAGCACGTCGGGCTTCTGCTCCAGCGCCCGCGCCACCTCGCGCAGCACCACGGGATGCGGCCGGCCGGTCCACCAGGCGCGGGCGACGCGGGCGGCGTCGCGCACCGAGCGGAACGGCGCCCAGGTGGACAGGTGGATGCGGCGGGCGAGGTGATCGCGCAGGGTTTCGCGCCGCTCGCGCAGGGCGGCCGGCACGTCGTAGGCGAGCGGGCACAGCACCTCGACGCTGTGGCCGGCATCCCGCAGGGACCCGACCAGCAGGCCGACGGCGAGCGTCGGGAAGGACGCGAAATTGTTGAGATCGACGATCAGCGCCCTCACCCCCGCCGTCGTCCGCACCGGCGGCAAGGGGGCGGCGCCGCCGCCGGCCGTCGGCGGGCGGGCGGCGCGGCCGCGGGCGCGGAGCGGGAGGGGAGACAAGGCAACGGTCATGCGGCGGACGATCCTCGGGCGGCGGTCAGGGACGAGCACGATCCGCCGGCAGGCCGCATTCCAGGGCGAAGGCCGTGCGCAGGTGGCGTTCGGCCTCGGCGGGGCCGATGCCGCCGATGCCCGACAGCAGCAGCGCCACCAGCCCGTCGTGCAGCGCCCCCAGACGCACGGCCGTGGCGGCCGGGTCGGCGAGGGTCCAGCAGCCGGCGGCGACGCCGTGCCGCAGGGTCTGGGCCAGCCCGTCCGTCAGCCGGGCCTGCGCCCGCGCCAGTTCCCGCGCCAGTGCGGGGTCGGCGGGGGCGAGGTCGCAGGCCTCGATCCACAGCTGCCAGTACGGTCGCGACTCTTCCATAAAGGCGGTCGTGCAGTAACGCTCCATCGCGCCGGAGGGGTTCGTCGCCCCATCGGCGTACTGCGTCTCGGCGACCGCGTCGAACACGGCGCCCCAGGCGGCCGCCCGCAACTCCGGCCAGCGGAAGTAGTGGTTGAGGAGCCCGGTGCCCACCCCGGCGTGGTCGGTGACGGCGCGGGTGGTGGTGCCGCGCAGGCCGAGGACGGGCAGGAGCGTGGCGGCGGCGCGCACCAGGGCGCGGCGGCGGTCGAGGGCCTTCTCGGTGGGGGGCATGGGTCCTCCTTGACAAAATTGAGCACTTGCTCAATTCATGTTGAGCGCTTGCTCAACAAGGAGGGTATCATGGCAACGGCAGTCCGCAACGGATCCGTCGACGTGGTGCGGGCGGTCGCCCTGGTCGGCATCTGCGTCGTCAACGTGCCCTTCCTCGGCCTGCCGCTGGAGGCGCTGTTCACGCCGCCGGAAGCGCCGGCCGACCGGGCCGTGGCCTTCGCCGTCGAGGCCTTGTTGCAGGCCAAGGTCTTCCTGCTGTTCTCCTTCGTCTTCGGCTGGGGGCTGCACGTGCAGGCGCAGGCGGCCGCACGGGCGGGCGCCTGCTTCGGGCGGCGGTGGAGCCGACGCCTGGCGGTGCTGGCCGTGCTGGGGTGCCTGCACGCCGTCTTCGTGTTCACCGGCGACATCCTGTTGCTCTATGCGCTGCTGGGGGCGCTGGTGTGGCCGTTGCGGGCGGCGTCGCCGCGCACGCTCCTGCGCATCGCCGCCGCCATGGTGCCGGTGGCGGCGGTCTGTCTCGCCAGTCTCGGCGTGCTGCTGTCGGGCGATCTCGGCCTGGGGAGCGCGGCCGGGCTCAGTGGCTCGTTCGGCGAGGCGACGCGGGCGCGGCTGGCCGACTGGCCGGCGACCTTCGGGTTCCTGCTGCTGTTCCAGGCGCCGCTCGCCTTCGCCGCCTTCGCCGCCGGCATCGCCGCCGGCCGGCTCGGGGTGTTCGAGGCCGACAGCCCGCACCGCCGCCGGCTGAAGCGGGCGGTGCCGCTGCTGGCGGCGGTGGGGGTGCCGCTCAACCTGCTCTATGCCGCCGCCATGGGCGGCTGGCTGCCGCCGGAGTACGAGGGGCTGGAGCTGGCGGGCTTCATGGCCCTGGCACCGGGCGCCCCGCTGCTGTCGGCCGTCTATCTGTCGCTGCTGCTCGACGCGGCCGATCGGGTGCGGCTGCCGTCGCTGGTGGTGACCGCCGGGCGCAACTCCCTGTCCGTCTACGTGGCGCAGGGGGTGGTGGCGGGCGTCCTGTTCGGCGGCTACGGCGCGGGCCTGTTCGCGGCGATCGGCCATGCCTGGCTCGTCCCCGTCGCACTGGCCGTCGCCGCGGTGGCCGTCACGGCGGTCGGGCTGGTGGCGGCCCGGTTCGGCCGCGGCCCGCTGGAGGCGCTGCTGCGCCGCGTGACCTATGCCTGAGCCCGCCGCACGAGGTGATCCAGGGACAGCGGACCCGGCCCGCGCAGGAGGATCAGCATCAGGACCGAGCCCCACAGCAGGTGATCGGGCCAGGCGTTGGGGTAGACGAAGACCTGGATGACCGCCGTCATGGTCAGCAGGCCGGCCGCCGACAGCCGCCCGGCGAGGCCGATCGCCAGCAGGATCGGCAGGACGTGCTCGGCCACCGTCGCCATCACCGCCGCCACGTCGGGCGGCAGCAGCGGCACCTGGTATTCGTAGCGGAACAGGTCGTAGGTGCTTTCCAGGATGGTGAAGCCGTCCGCCTTGGTCTGGCCCGACCGCCAGAAGATGGCGGCCACCCCCAGGCGGCAGAGCAGCAGGGCGAGGGCGAGCGGCTGGGCGTCGAGGCGGGCGAGCAGGGTGCGGGCGACGGCGATCATGGGGCCTCCAGGGTCGTGAACAGGCCGGCGGCGAGAACCGCCGCGAAGTCCCGCTCGACGGCGAAGTCGGGGTCGGCGGTGAAGGCCGCGTCCAGCGCGGCGGCGAGCGGGCGCCCCTCGGCCAGGGCGGTCACCAGGGCGAGGGCGCCGGGGGCGAGGTCGCAGAGCCGCACCTCCGCCGCCGGCCGCACGACCGCCACCCGGCTCGGACCGGCGTCCAGGGCGATCCCGGCCGGCTCGTCCTCGCCCTGGTGCTGGCGCCAGATCTCGGCGATCGGCCACGGCGATGCGACGAGGTGCAGCGACGGATGGGGCACGAGGCGGAGCGACCCGAGCCGCTCCGCGACCCCGGGCGCGGTGAGCGCCGCCGGGTCGAGGGTCGGAGCCTCGGCGGCGTGGTAGGCGAGCGTCCAGGCCCGTTCCAGCCGGGCGAGGTCGGGCAGGTAGACCAGCGCCGCCGCCGGCGCCCACGTGGCCAGGAACGCGGCCAGGCGGTCGCCGTAGTGCAGCAGGCTGGCGGCGCGCGGCGGATGCCCTTCCAGGTAGGCGGCGGCGAGCGCGGCGAAGAAGTCGGCGCCGACGACGCGGGTGGTGACCGGATAGGCGGCCATGAGCGCCTCGGTCAGGCTCGACCGCGTGTTGTTGCGGTAGACGGACAGCCGCGCCGCCGCCGCGGGCGGGCCGTGTGCCGCCGCCAGGGCTGCCGGAACGGGCCGGCCGTGCAAGGCCCAGTCCGCCATTGCGGCCTGCAGGTCAGCCAGCGCGGACATGGCGCGCTCCCTCGGCGAGGTGGCGGTCGGCGCGGGCGGCTTCGGCGAGCAGCACGTCGAGCGGTGGCACGTCGCTGTCCCATTCCACCAGGGTGGGGCGCGGGCCGAAGCGGCGCAGCGCTGCGTCGAACAGCTGCCACACCGGGTCGGCCACCGGCGAGCCATGGTCGTCGATGCGGATCTCGCCGCCCTCCGGCAGCCGGCGGTGATGGTGGCCGGCGAGATGGTACTGGCCGATCGCCGCCGGCTGCAGGGCATCAAGGTAGGCGAGCGGGTCGAAGCCCAAGTTGCAGGCCGACACGAACAGGTTGTTGACGTCGAGCAGGATGCCGCACCCCGTCTCGGCCGCCAGCGTGGCGAGGAACTCCGCCTCGGCGATGGTCGAGCCGCTCCAGCCCACGTAGGCCGAGGGATTCTCGATCAGCAGGCGGCGGCGCAGGCGGTCCTGGGTTTCGTCGACGTGGTCGACCAGGAGGGCGAGCGTCGCCTCGTCGTAGGGGATGGGCAGCAGGTCATTCAGCCAGGTCTCGCCGCTGCGGCACCACGCCAGATGCTCGGAGACCAGCGCCGGCTGGAACCGCTTCACGACCCGCCCGAGCGCCTCCAGGTGCCCGGCGTGCAGCGGCCCGGCGGAGCCGAGCGACAGGCCGACGCCGTGGATGCTGAGCGGGTAGCTCTCGCGCAGCACGTCCAGCCAGCGATGCGGCGGGCCGCCGGCGCCCATGTAGTTCTCGGCGTGGACCTCGAGAAAGGCCAGGGGAGGACGCACCGCCGCCAGATCGGCGAAGTGCATCGCCTTGGCGCCGATGCCGGTGCCCGCCGGGGCGAGGCCGCCGGCCGGGCCGGTGCGCAGACCGGCGTGCAGGTCGGGCATGGCGCGTCCTCCCGTCGCAGTGGCCGATCACATGGGCTGGGGCGAGCTGCCGACGATCTTGGCGCAGGTGCCCTTGGGGACGAGGATGAAGGCGGCCTTCTCGCCGTCCATCTTGGAGGTGCCAGCGCAGGAGCTGGTGGGCGTCTGGCAGTCGTTCTGGCCGGCCTTGGCGACGCCGTAGCACTTCTCCTTCTCGTCGGCGGCATGCGCGGTGGAGGTCGGCGCGGCGAGGGCGGCGGCCCCGGTGACGGCGGCGGCGACCAGAAGGGCGAGGTTGCGGGTGCTGGCGATGGTCATTGCGGGAACTCCCTGTCGTCCATTTGATTGGCAGCAGAATGGTCTGCCAGATCACTGTCGTTCAGGAAGTCGGGAGAGTCACCTTCGAAGTCTCGGTAGACGTTTCACAAGGTCGTTACTTGGAATCCGCGAAATAAAAGCCGCCGGATTGTCACGTCACGAGGTCGTGAGGGGGCGTGTCGATTACACCCGGTCGCGCAATCGTGAGCGCCGCCGGGAGGGGGAGGGAGGTGTCACCAGAGGCCGGAAACGACCGAGCCCCCGGAGGAGGGCGTCCTCACGAGGGCTCGATGCAGAATTCTGGCGGAGGGAGAGGGATTCGAACCCTCGATACGGCTCAACACCGTATACACACTTTCCAGGCGTGCGCCTTCAACCACTCGGCCACCCCTCCGCAAGGATCGGGGGACTGTGTCGCGGCCTTGCGGCGCTGCGGTCCCCCGCCTGGAAGGCCGGCACTATATAAGGGAGTGCCGGACCTTGCAACAGCCGATTTCACCTTTTTGTCGCGGTGATTCTCCAGCGTTTGCAGGCGCTTGCGCCGCTTTCGCGGGGGCGCCCCCGGTCACGGCAGGGCAGCCAGCTGGCGCCCGAGGCGGGTGCCGTCCAGGTCGGCCAGCGCGTTGGCGCGCATGATCTCGCGCAGCGTCGCGATGTAGTCCGGCCCGCGCTCGGAATAGAAGTGCAGGTGGCCGGCCAGGGCGTGGCCGTTCAACTCGGTCCCGGCGCGGCGCTGGCGGGCGCGTTCCTCGCGGAACTCGGCGTAGGCGCGGTGGGTGTTCAAGTTGCGCACATAGGACCGCACGGCGTCCAGCAGGCTCGGGAAGGCGCGGATGCGGTTGTTGTAGTTGGGGTCGCTCGGCGACACGTAGGTCTTGATGCCGGGCACGTGGCTCTTGGTCGTCCACTGGCCGAACAGGGCGTTGGCCTCGCGGGCGAAGCGCGAGGTGCCCCAGCCGCTTTCCTCGATGGCCTGGGCGAGCGCCAGCGACGGCGGCACCACGTCCACCTTGCGCAGCAGCTTCGGGATATCGGCGTCGCGGATCCCGTAGGAGTCGGCCAGTTCGCTGACCCACGCCATGTCGGTGCGGTGGACGCCTTCGCCGGACTTCAGGCGGGCGTCGATCTCGATCAGGCGGGCGCGGTCGCGCGCCACTTCCTCGTTCACCCGCAGGATCAGCGGCAGCATGGAGCGGATGAAGACGCTCTTGCGCGTCTCGATGTCGTCCACCACCGGCATGTCGTCGGGCACGGTGGCGAGGTAGAGGCGCGGCACGCTGACACCGGTCGCCACGCGCTCCAGGTCGTAGCCGAGGGCGTCGTAGAGGCGCGCCACCTCGCGCACCGTCTCGGCGCTGGCGAGGCGGGGGCGTTCGGCGAAGCCGTCGCCGGGCAGGCGCACGGGCAGGGGCTCGGGCGCCGGGAAGGACACCTTGGTCATGGCGGCCGGCTGCAGGGTGCGCGCTTCCTGCCCGTCGGAGGTGAAGGTGTAGCGCAGCGCCGGCACGCTGCCGGACAGGGCCGTGCCAACCTCGCCGCGCGCCGGCGCACCGGGCAGGTAGGGCGTGGCCAGTTCGGCCAGGGTGGCGCCGTAGAGCGTCAGCACGCACGTCCCCAGCAAGCCAAGAGCAAAACGGTCGAACCATCGACCGGACGTCGGAGTCGTCGTCCTCATTCCGTGGTCTCTTCTCTGGTCGGCCGGCGACCGCGCCTTGGCGCGAGCGGTCGCACTGCCTGCAAGCCGGACGGTCCCCCATTCACTTCCCGATCCACCGGGTCCGGCGGGGTGCCGCCGACGATGCGGCGGCGCTCGTGGCACCGGCGGCGGCGGATAGCCCGCCCACCCCGCACCGGTGCTCGCGCCGGGGATGATACGACTCACGCACCCGCCGTCAATGCGGAACCTACGCCGAAAGACCGAGGGGTGGCCCCGGCCGAAGGGTTCCGCCGAGTCGCGGCCTGCCCCCGAAATGCCAGACGGCCGGGCGCAGGGCCCGGCCGTCGGCGGTCGTGTCGCGAGTCGCGGCGGCTGCGGTCAGTTCACCGCTTCCACCAGCCGGACCTCGGGAACGAAGTGGCGCAGCATGTTCTCGATGCCGTTCTTCAGGGTCATGGTGGAGCTGGGGCAGCCCGAGCACGAGCCCTGCATGTGCAGGTAGACGACGCCGTCGCGGAAGCCGCGGAACACGATGTCGCCGCCGTCGCGGGCCACCACGGGGCGCACGCGGGTGTCGATCAGTTCCTTGATCTGCACGACGATCTCGTCGTCGTCCTCGCCGCCGTCCTCGGCCCCGCCGGGGCCGGCGGTGGTGGCGCCGGTCATGACCGGCGCGCCGCTGGTGTAGTGTTCCATGATGGCGCCGAGGATCATGGGCTTGAGGATCTGCCAGTCCTCGCCCTCGGCCTTGGTGATGGTCACGAAGTCGGCGCCCAGGAACACGCCGGTGACGCCGGACACGCCGAACAGGCGCGCCGCCAGGGGCGACGGCTCGGCGGCCTCGGGGCTGGTGAAGTCGGCGGTGCCGGCCGGCATGACCTGACGGCCGGGCAGGAACTTCAGCGTCGCGGGATTGGGCGTCGGCTCGGTCTGGATGAACATTCTGGGCACCCCTCGTGTCGGTCGTCGGGTCGCCCGGCGGCCGCCTTCGACCGTCCGTCCGCCCGCTATTCTTGAGTGATCGGCTTGGTCGTTATGTGGTCCAAGCACCGGGAAAGGTCAAGCCAGACGCAGGATGTCCTCGTCCGACAGGGTGCCGGGCACGATGGTCATCGGCACGTGCAGGCGGGTGGACATGCGCCCGGTCAGCGCCGAGACCAGCGGCCCCGGCCCTTCCGGCCCGGTGCCGGCGGCGAGCACGAGGATGGAGATGTCGGGCTGCTCGTCGATGAGCTTCAGAAGCTCGTCCTGCGCCTTGCCCTCGCGGATGTAGAGGATGGGCATGCGGCCGCACAACTGCACGACCTCGGCCGCCAGGCGTTGCAGCAGTTGCTCGGCCTCGTCGCGGCTTTCGTCCTGCATGCGGGCGCCGATGGCGGCGAAGTGGTGGAACTCGGCCGGCTCCACCACCTTCAGCAGGGCCACGACGCCGCCGGTGGAGCGGGCCCGCATGGCGGCGAACAGCAGGGCGGCGTGCATTTCCTCCGTCTCGTCGACGACCACCAGGAAGGTGCGCGGCCGGTCGTGGCCGGGCTCCGGCACCGGGGCGGCGCAGGGCGGCAGGGGGTCGGTCACGATGGGAACTCCGTCAGGTCTTGCGGTAGATGACGCCGGCCAGCCAGCCGGCGAACACGGCCAGCGCGATGGCCGCCATTCCATATAGGACGGACTGATTGTAGGCGAAATGGAAGATCTCGGCGCCGATGCCCACCTTGCTGATGACCAGCGGGGTGATTTCCGCCGACACCACCTCGCCTTCGCGCACCAGGTAGACCTCCACCATGTAGGTGCCGGTGGGCACGTTGGACGGGAAGTACAGCTCGGAGCGGAACAGCCGGTTGGCCAGCATGCGCACCCCGTCCTCTTTCTCCAGGTAGAGCCCGGCTTCCGTCTTCAGGCGCACCAGGGCTTCGCGGAAGGCGGCGTGTTCGGCGGGGGTGATGTCCTCGTCCTGCTCGGGGCGCAGGTCCAGGTTGTCGGTGCCGATGCGATGGCGCTCGCGCAGGCCCTCGGGCAGGAAGTCGGCGAAGTCGCGCGAGGCGGCGACCTTGTAGAAGCTGGGCACGCCCTCGAAGGCCACCGACTCCGTATTGGCCCAGATGAGGCCGGCGACCTTGTCCTTCTTGCGCACCATGACCGGCTGTTCCGGCCCGCGCACCACCAGCACCACGTCGCCCGGCCCGTCGGTGGCGCCGAACAGCAGCACGTCGGTGCCGGCGAAACCGGTGGTGATGGCGACCAGATGCTTGGACAGGTCGGCGACCAGCGGCTGCTCCACGGCGCGCACCGCCATGGCCCCCGCCCACAGCGCCCCGACGACCGCGGCGATCAGGCCGAGCAGGCGGAGCGGGGACCAGGGGCGGCGGACGACGGCGATCGGCATGAGAGGCGGCGGCCGGAATGGTTGGCGTCCGACAAGTCATAGGACAGGCGGGGGCTTTGGGGAAGCCCCCGCCTGTCGACCACACGCCTTACGGACGCAGGAAGCCTACCGTATCGTAGACCTCGTCGATGACCGGCTGGGCGATGGCGCGGGCGCGCTCCGCCCCGCGGGCCAGAATGGCGTCGATCTCGGCCGGGGCGGCGAGCAGGCGCTTCATCTCGGCGTTGATGGGGCCGAGCACGTCCACCGCCACGTCGGTCAGGATGCCCTTGAACTCGCTGAAGGGCTTGCCGCCCACTTCGGCCACCGCCTCGCTGAACGACACGTCGCGCAGGGCCGCGTAGATGTTCACCAGGTTGCGGGCCTCGGCGCGGCCCTCGAAGCCGTCGGCGTCGGTCGGCAGCGGCTCGGGGTCGGTCTTGGCCTTGCGGATCTTCTGCGCGATGGTGTCGGCGTCGTCGGTCATGTTGATGCGCGAATAGTCGCTTTCCGCCGACTTGCTCATCTTGGCGGTGCCGTCGCGCAGGGACATGACGCGGGTGCCGGCGCCGAAGATCAGCGGCTCGGGCTGCGGGAAGACCTCGCGGCCGAAATCGGTGTTGAACTTCTGGGCGATGTCGCGCGCCAGTTCCAGGTGCTGCTTCTGGTCCTCGCCCACCGGCACGTGGGTGGCCTTGTAGAGCAGGATGTCGGCGGCCATGAGGTTCGGGTAGGCATAAAGGCCGACGCTCGCGTTCTCGCGGTTCTTGCCGGCCTTTTCCTTGAACTGGGTCATGCGGTTCAGCCAGCCGATGCGGGCGACGCAGTTGAACACCCAGGCGAGCTGCGCATGGCCGGCGACCGCCGACTGGTTGAACAGCACCTGCTTTTCCGGGTCGATGCCGGCGGCGATGAAGCTCGCGGTCACCTCGCGCGTCGCCTGGGTCAGCGCGGCGGGGTCCTGCCAGACGGTGATGGCATGCATGTCGACGACGCAGAAGATGCACTCGTACTCGTTCTGCAGCCGCACCCAGTTGCGGATGGCGCCGAGGTAGTTGCCGAGGTGCAGGTTGCCCGTGGGCTGAACGCCCGAAAAGATGCGGCTCATCGTGTGTGTGTTCCGTCTGGCTGTGGGTGTCGCCGGCGGGTGGAGGGCCGGCCCGGGGACGGAGGTAGCCCAGCCGTGCCGAGGCGTCAACCGCGGCTCTTGCCACCCGGCCCTGCACGACCGATCCTCGGGGCATGAGCACGCCCGCCATCCGGGTCGAGGTGCGGTCCTACCGGCCCAAGGCGGTCGAGGATACGCACGCCCACGACCACCACCAGATCGTCCTGCCGCTGGCGGGCGGCATGCCGCTGCACGCCGGCGACCGCACCGGCACCGTGCGCGACGGCCAGGGGGTGTTCCTGCCGCCCCACCAGCCGCACCGCTTCCGGGTGGAGGGGGCGGGCAACCGCTTCCTCGTCGTCGACTTCGCGCTCCGCACCGCCGGCCTGCCCGACCGCCTGCTGCCGCGGCTGGCGGCCGGCACCTTCTTCGCCCTGACCGAGCCGGCCCGCCACCTGCTACGCTACCTGGAGGAAGCCGGCGGGGCGGCCGACGCGGCGACGGCGCACCACGCGCTCAACCTGCTGCTGCTGTCGGCCGAGCCGGTCGGCGTCGCCGGCGGGGCGGGCGCGGCGCTGCCGGCGCGGGTGGCGGCGGCGGCCGCCTTCATGGAAGCGCACGCCGGCGAGGCCCTGACGGTCACCGACGTCGCCCGCGCCGCCGGCCTCGGCCCGAGCCAGCTGCACGCCGAGTTCCGGCGGGCGCTCGGCTGCGGCGTGGCGGAGTATCTGCGGCGGGTGCGGCTCGACCGGGCGGGCGCCCTGCTCGCCGGCAGCGCCATGCCCATCGCCGAGGTGGCGCAGGCCTGCGGATACGCCGACCAGACCGCCCTGACGCGCGCCCTGCGCAAGGAGCGCGGCGTCACGCCGGCCGCCCTGCGCCGCTCCGGCCGGACGTGATCGAAAGCGGTAGAAAGCGGCGGCCCGACCGCGACATCGGCGGTCCCTGTGCCTTTCCGCCACCGCGGCGCGCCGCGGATCCACCCCCTTCGGTCCGTTGACCCGACGGGTGCCATGGGTCACTCTCGGTGCATGGTCGGAGGACGTAGATGCGCATCGGAGAGATGAAGGCCGGGTTCAAGGGCGCTATCACCAGCCTGCTCTTCTGGCTTGTGGTGGTCTACGTCCCCGTGGTGGTGGTGGACGTGCCGGCGCTGCTCGGCATCGACGTTGCCGCGCTGGACGCCGCCGACCCGGCGCGCATCGGCGTGCTCGGCTTCGTCTGGGGAACGCTGGTGGTCTTCGCCGTGTTCGGCGTCATCACCGGCATCCGCGGCGAGCGTCAGGCCGCCTGGGCCCACCGCGACCGCACCCCGCGCCGCGACGGGGTCGCCGAACGCGACGAGAAGCGCGTCGGCGAGGTCCGGCCGGGGTAGCAGGTAACCTCTTCAGGTGTCATGGCCGGACTTGATCCGGCCATCCACGGCGCCACCGACGGCGGCCGTGAAGGACGGCGCCACGGCTACCGCCGTGCACGCCGTGGATGGCCGGCTCGGAGGCCGGCCATGACAAGTGAAGGGAGGAGCGGCGGTCGCCCCCTCCACCCCCAAAATCACCCCGCCAGCACCAGCGCCGCGCGTTTCAGGTCGGCGACGAAGGTGGCGAAGCTCTCCTCGCGCCGCGCCGGGTCGCGCTCGCGCAGCAGGGCCGAGGGGTGCAGCGTCGCCATCAGCTCCACCGCCGTGCCGCCGTCTTCCGCCGCCGCGCCCAGCGGGCGGTAGGGCAGCAGGTCGCCGCGGCGTTCCGTCACCTTGAACGCCGGCCCCATGAGCGCCTGCGCCGCCGTCGCGCCCATGGGCACCAGCAGGCGCGGGCGCACCGCCGCCATTTCCTGGCGCAGCCACGGGGTGCAGGCCTTGATCTCGCGGCTCGACGGCTTCCTGTGCAGGCGGCGCTTGCCGCGCGGCTCCCACTTGAAGTGCTTCACGGCATTGGTGACGTAGACCAGCTCGCGGTCGATGCCCGCGGCCTCCAGCGCCCGGTCGAGCAGCCTGCCGGCCGGGCCGACGAAGGGCGCGCCGGCCTCGTCCTCCTGGTCGCCCGGCTGCTCGCCGATCATCATCATGCGGGCCTGCGGCGGCCCGGCCCCGAACACCGTCTGCGTCGCGCTCTCGTAGAGCGGGCAGCCGCGGCAGCCGGCGGCGGCGCGGCGCAGGGCGTCGAGCGACTCCGCCTCCGGCCCGGACGGGAGGAAGGCCTCGGCGGTGGGGAAGGGGGCGGGCATGGCGGTCCTCCTCGCGGCGTGACACTGCCGGGGAAACGCCTGGGCACCGCCCAAAGAACGACCGCCGCCGGAGGGGCTCTCCGACGGCGGTCGATGTGGTGCGTCCGGTTCGCGCGGCCATCCCACCCGGTCATGGTCCGGGCTGGACGGATCCCGACGGCGCGCGACGGGACACCGGGTGACGGAACTTTTGAGGTTTTTTGACACAAAAGTCAAGACGGCAAGCCGCACTCAGTGCGTAATGCGCGCCGGAAGAGCGCCGTTTTCCACCGTTCGGCGCAGTCGGGTGAGCGTGCGCCTGCCCGGTTTCTCGGCCAGGTGGTCGGCGAGAGCAGTCGCGGTACGGTGCCACCGGCGGGGCGTGTACACCCGTCGCCGCCGACGGCCCGACGGCTCACACCGGCAGCACGCGGTAGACCACCGTGTCGCGGTGTGTCCGGTCCTCGAGGTCGAGGCTGGTCGGCACCGTGTAGGCGGCGAGGCGCTCCAGCCCGCTTTTCGGCAGGTAGCTGCGCCCGGGGTCGGCGATGACCACGAAGGCCCCGGCGGCGGCGCAGGCGCGCAGCCAGGGCATCATGCGGTCGGTCATGGGCTTCTCGTAACAGACGTCGCCGGCCGCCACCACGTCCCACGGGCCGCCGGGCCACGGGCAGCCGGGGCGGGCCATGGGGTCGTCGTCGCAGACCGTGACGGCGGCGCCGTTGGCGGCGGCGTTGAGCGCGATGGCGACGCGCGCCACGCCGTCGATCTCGGCCGCCTCCACGGCGCCGGCCCCGGCGGCGGCCAGCGCGACCGCCGTCAGGCCGCTGCCGGCCGCGAGGTCGAGCACCCGGCGGCGGCGGAACACGGCGGGATTGTCCAGCAGCCAGCGCGTCATGGCCTGGCCGCCGGGCCAGGCGAAGGCCCAGTAGGGCGGCGGCAGGGCGTTGTCGTCGAGGAAGTCCTGCGTCGCCTGCCACAGGGGCGTCACCTCGGTCGCCAGATGCAGGCGCACCTCGGGCACCAGGGGCGGCGCGGTGAGGACTGTTTGAGCGCGGATGAAGGCGGCGAGATCGACCACGGCCCCAGCCGCGCCGGTGCTCAAGCCGGGATCCCGGCGGTCAGCCGGCCGCCGATGGCGGCGGCCAGGAACAGCCAGCCGAACACGCGGTTCGACTTGAACTTGGCGAGGCAGTCGGCGCCGTCGTCGATGTCGACGTCCACCGCCTGCCACAGCAGGTGCAGGCAGGCCGCCGCCGCCAGCGGCCAGAAGGCCCAGCCGACTCCGGCCTGCCATGCCGCCAGCACGAACAGCGCGGCGGCGAGACCGTAGACCACGAAGAGGAACGGCACCGTGCGGCCACCCAGCGCCAGGGCGGAGGACTTCACGCCGATCAGCACGTCGTCCTCCTTGTCCTGGTGGGCGTAGATGGTGTCGTAGCCGAGCGTCCAGAACAGGCCGCCGACGTACATCAGCACCGCCGGCAGCGACAGCTCGCCGGTCACCGCCACCCACCCGAGCAGGGCGCCCCAGTTGAAGGTGAGGCCGAGCCACACCTGCGGCCAGTAGGTGACGCGCTTCATGAACGGATAGGCGCCGACCAGCAGCAGCGACCCGGCCCCCAGCGCGATGGCGGTGCCGTTCAACTGCACCAGGATCAGCAGGCCGGTCAGCAGTTGCAGGCAGAGGAACAGCACCGCCTGCCGCACGCTGACGTCGCCCGAGGGGATGGGGCGGCCGGCGGTGCGGGCGACACGGCCGTCGAAGTCGCGGTCGGCGATGTCGTTGACCGTGCATCCCGCCCCGCGCATGACCACGGCACCGACGCAGAACAGCGCCATCAGCCACAGGTCGGGCCACGTGCCGGCGGTGCCGGCCAGGGTGATGCTCCACAGGCCGGGCAGCAACAGCAGCCATGTGCCGATGGGCCGGTCCAGCCGCATCAGCTTCAGGTAGGGGCGCATCTGCGCGGGGGCCAGCCGGTCGATCCAGCCGCCCACCGGCATGTCGCCGACGAGAGGTTTGCCATTCGCCATGGGGCTAGTCATATCTAATCGCCCGTCGCCGCTCAAGCTGCCGTCTCTCTCTGTCCGTCCGCCGGAGGTATCCGCCGTCATGACCGTTCCGCTGCGCCCCAAGTACCGCCTGTTCGTGGACGCTCCGCTGGCGGCCGGCGTTGCGGTGCCGCTGACGCAGGGCCAGGCGCACTACCTCGGCACCGTCATGCGGGCCAAGGCCGGCGAGGCGGTGGCGGTGTTCAACGGCCGCGACGGCGAATGGCGCGCCGAGGTGGCGGAGCTGGCCCGCAAGGGCGGCACCCTGGCCGTCGCCGAGTCCCTGCGCCCGCAGGCGGCGGAGCCGGACCTGTGGCTGCTGTTCGCGCCGCTGAAGAAGGACGCGACGGACATGGTGGTGGAGAAGGCGACCGAGCTGGGGGCGGCCCGCCTGATGCCCGTCATGACCGACAACACCAACGCCAGCCGGATCAATACGGAACGCGCCCGCGCCAATGCGGTGGAGGCCGCCGAACAGTGCGAGCGCCTGACCGTGCCCGAGGTCGCCGAGGCCGCGCCCTTGGCCCGCGTGCTGGCGGAGTGGGACCCGGCGCGGCCGCTGCTGGTGTGCGACGAGACCGGCGGCGGGGAGCCACTTGCCGCCGCCGCTGCGCGACTCGCCGGTGCCACTCTCGGCCTGTTGATCGGGCCGGAGGGCGGATTCTCGCAGTCGGAACTTGACCTCTTGCGGCGGACATCCTTTGTTTTGCCGGTCGGCCTCGGTCCCCGCGTCCTGCGGGCCGAGACGGCCGCCCTCGCCGCGCTCGCCGTGCTGCAAGCCGTCGCCGGCGACTGGCGTTCCGGCGGCCCCGCCTTCCGCTGAGCTGTCCTTTTCCGTTTCCTCCTGTTCGGAGCCTCGACCTTCCATGTCCGGACCCTCCAAGCCCAACCTCCAGCCCATCACCGGGCGCGACGACCTCGTGGCGTGGCTGGAGAGCGGCAACAAGCCGCAGGATCAGTGGCGCATGGGCACCGAGCACGAGAAGTTCGCCTATCGCCTGTCGGACAAGACGGCGCTGCCCTACGCCGATCCGAACGGCGGCCCCGGCATCCGCGACATGCTGGAAGGCCTGCAGGCCTACGGCTGGCAGCCGGTGGAGGAGAACGGCAACGTCATCGCCATGACGCGCGACGACGGCGGCTCCATCTCGCTCGAACCGGGCGGCCAGCTGGAACTGTCGGGCGCGCCGCTGGAAACCGTGCACCAGACCTGCACCGAGGTCACCACGCATCGCAAGCAGGTCCGCGAAGTGGCGGAAAAGCTCGGCGTCGGCCTCATCGGCCTCGGCTTCGCGCCGACCTGGCGGCGCGAGGACATGCACTGGATGCCCAAGGGCCGCTACGCCATCATGCGCAACTACATGCCCAAGGTCGGCACCCTCGGCCTCGACATGATGCTGCGCACCTGCACCGTGCAGGTGAACATGGACTACGCCTCCGAAGCGGACATGGTGAAGAAGTTCCGCGTCGCGACGGCCCTGCAGCCGGTGGCGACGGCGCTGTGGGCCAACTCGCCCTTCACCGAGGGCAAGCCCAACGGCTGGCGCAGCTACCGCGCCCACATCTGGACCGACACCGACAACAACCGCGCCGGCCTGCCCGAGTTCGCCTTCGAGGACGGCTTCGGCTTCGAACGCTACGTCGACTACCTGCTCGACGTGCCCATGTACTTCGTCGCCCGCGACGGACGCTACATCGACGTCGCCGGCCGCTCGTTCCGCGACTTCCTCGAGGGCAAGCTGCCCGAACTGCCGGGCGAGACGCCGACGGTCGGCGACTGGGCCGACCACGCCTCCACCGCCTTCCCCGACGTGCGGTTGAAGAAGTACATGGAGATGCGGGGCTCCGACGGCGGGCCGTGGAGCCGCCTGTGCGCCCTGCCGGCCTTCTGGGGCGGCCTGCTCTACGACTCCGACGCCCTCGACGAAGCCTGGCATCTGGTCAAGGACTGGACGCCGGAAGAGCGCCGCGCCCTGCACGCCGGGGTTCCGGTGACGGCGCTGAAGACCCCCTTCCGGTCCGGCACCGTGCAGGACCTGGCGCTGGACGCCTTGCGCATCGCCCGCGCCGGACTGGGTCGTCGCGGCCGACTGTCGGCAGACGGGATGGACGAGAGCGGCTTCCTCGAGCCGCTGCAGCGCATCGCCGAAAGCGGCATGAGCCCCGCCGACGAGCTTCTGGACGCCTACCAGAACCGCTGGAACGGCAGCCTGGAGCCCTTGTGGGCCGCATATGCCTACTAGTGTATACAGCCTGGGCGTGAAAGGCGAACTGTCGCTCCTCACCAGCGCGTGCGGCATGTGATTTTCTGCGGCCCGTGCTGGAATCCCCCATACCGTTTGGTATAAATTGAGCCGAGCGACCCGCCTTTCGGATTAGGCTTAAAAGAGGTCGCCGGCCCGGGGGAAGAAAGGCGCCAGCATGCTCTCCACCCTTCGCATCCGCACCCGGCTCTATGCCGGGTTCTTCGCGGTCCTCGCGCTGCTCGCCCTGGTGGCGGCGGCGTCCATCTGGGTGTTCGGGTCGGTCAGCACCTCCTTCGAGCGTTTCGCCGGCTCCGCCCAGGGCGCGGTTCTGAGTGTGCAACTGGACCGGGCGACGGCGCTGTTCGACCGCCGCGTGAGCGATTACCTGCGCGAACCGTCCGACGAGGCCCTGGCCGCGCTCGGCGACAGTCGCGCCGGCCTCAGCGCCCGCATCTCCGAATTCCAGGCCGCCGCCACCGCCGGTCAGGCGGCGCAGCATGCGGCCGACATCGCCGCGGCCTACGACGACTATCTCGCCACCCTCGACCCCGCCATGTCGCTGGTGTCCCGCCGCGTCGACATTTCCACCGGCGTGCTCGGCTCCACCGCCCAGGCGCTGGTGGAGGAAGCCCGCCTGCACGCCGAGGAATCGAGCGCCGAAGGCATCGCCAACGACGTGGCGGTGGCGGGCCAGCTCATCCAGCATACCCTGCAGGCGCAGATGGCCGTGACCAGCTACCTGCTGCGGCCGACCGAGGAGGCCTTCACCGGCATCTGGGACGAGCTGTTCAAGGTGGACGAGGCCATCGCCCAGCTGCCCGAGGCTGAAATGGCCACCACCCTCTACGAGCAGTACCTGGAGGGCGTGAACGAGCTGTCGGGCGTCATCGGCGAGCTGCAGTCGGCGCAGGCGCAGCTGGAACGGCACGGCGCCGTCATCACCGACCACACCGAGCAGGTGAAGACCGAGTCCCTGGCCGCCGAAGCCGCCATCAAGAAGGACACCGACGGCCAGTTGAGCGCGGCCAATTCGTGGGTGATCGGCCTCACCGTCGCCAGCCTGGTGCTCGGGGGCGCCGCCGCCTTCCTCATCGGCCGCTCCATCGCCGGCCCGGTCACCGCCATGACCGCCGCCATGCGCCGCCTGGCGGCCGGCGAGCTGACGGTGGAAGTGCCGGCCGACGGCAACAAGGACGAGATCGGCGAAATGGCCGCCGCCGTGCGCATCTTCCGCGACAACGCCCGCGAGGTGGAGCGCCTGCAGTCCGAGCAGGCCGAGACCCGCCGCCGCGAGGAGGAGAACCGCCGCCGCGCCATGCTCGGCATGGCCGACGAGCTGGAGGAAAGCGTCGCCGGCGCCATCGGCGCCATCACCACCTCGGCCTCGCAGATGCAGTCGACGGCCGAAGCCATGTCGGCGACGGCGCACGACACCAACCGCCAGGCCGCCACGGTCGCGACCGCCACCATGCAGGCGTCGTCCAACGTCGAGACGGTGGCCGCCGCCGCCGAGGAACTGTCGGCCTCCATCTCCGAGATCAGCCGCCAGGTCACCCAGTCGGCCGCCATCGCCCGCTCCGCCGTGGGGCAGGCGGCGCAGGCCAACGATCAGGTGGCGGGCCTGCTGGAAGCGACCCGGCGCATCGGCGAGGTGGTCAGCATGATCACCGACATCGCCGAACAGACCAACCTGCTGGCCCTGAACGCCACCATCGAGGCGGCGCGCGCCGGCGAGTCGGGCAAGGGTTTCGCGGTGGTCGCCAACGAGGTGAAGAACCTCGCCAACCAGACCGGCCGCGCCACCGAGGAGATCGGCCAGCAGATCGCCGCCGTCCAGGCGGCGACGCAGAGCGCGGTGGACGCCATCAAGGGCGTCACCGGCACCATCGACCAGATCAACGAGATCGCCTCCGCCATCGCCTCGGCGGTGGAGGAACAGGGGGCCGCGACGCAGGAAATCGCCCGCAACACCCAGGAAGCCGCCCGCGGCACGCACGAGGTGTCGTCCACCATCGGCGGCGTCACCCAGGCGGCCGGCGAAACCGGCGAGGCGGCCGGGCAGGTGCTGCAGTCGGCGACCCAGCTACACAGCCGCGCCGAGGAACTGCAATCGGCCGTCGACCGCTTCCTGAAGCGCGTCCGCGCCGGCTGATCGGCCGGCGCGCCTCGGTGGCGTGAGCGCGGTTCGGCAGGCGCGGCAAAGGCCGCGCCCGCGCTCTCCGGGTCACACCGTCAGGATTTCGTACCCCGTCTCCGTCACCAGCACCGTGTGCTCGAACTGGGCCGACAGGCTGCGGTCGCGGGTGACCACGGTCCAGCCGTCGGGCAGGATGCGCACGGCCGGCTTGCCGATGGTCAGCATGGGCTCGATGGTGAAGATCATGCCGGGTTCCATCATCTCCCCCGTGCCGGCACGGGCGACGTGGTGCACGTCCGGCAGGGCATGGAAGACGCGGCCGACGCCGTGGCCAATGAACTCCCGCACCACGCCGTAGCCGCCCGCCCCTTGGGCATGTGCGAGCACAGCGGCGCCGATGTCGCCCATGCGGCCGCCCGGGCGCACCGTCGCGATGCCCGCCAGCATGGCGCCGCGCGTCGCCTCGATGAGGCGGCGGGCCTCGGGCGTCGCCTCGCCGACCACGTACATGCGGCTCGAATCGCCGTGCCAGCCGTCCAGTTTCGGCGTCACGTCGATGTTGAGGATGTCGCCGTCGCGCAAGGTCTGGCGGTCGCTCGGGATGCCGTGGGTGACCACGTGGTTCACCGAGATGCACGACGCATGACGGTAGCCGCGATAGCCGATGGTCGCCGGCACCGCGCCGTGGTCGCGCATGAAGGTCTCGCACAGGGCGTCGAGCGTCGCCGTGGTGACGCCCGCCCGCACCTCGCCGCCGATGAAATCGAGGGTCCGCGCCGCCAGGGCGCAGGCGCGGCGCATGGCGGCGATGTCGGCAGCGTCGTGCAGCGGGATGCCACAGGCGTTGATCTGGTCGGGACGGTAGCCGCTCCTCAGCATGCCACGACCTCCGCCCCGGCCGGCAAGGCGCGCGGCAGCAGGCCGGGCAGCCACGGCGGCAGCGGCTCGCCGCCGCGCAGGTAGGGGCGCAAGAGGGCGATGGGGCCGTCGAACACGGCATAGCGCCAGAACGCCACGTCCTCCTCGCCGGCGGCACCGATGCGGCGGCAGAAGGCGAGGAAGGCGTCGTCCAGTTCGCCCTGGGCCGCCTCCACCGCCGCCCGCAGGTCCTCGGGCGGGGCGGCGCCGATCAGGTCTTCCGTCTCGTGCGGCAGCAGGAAGGCGGCCTCCACCGGATGCGCCGCCGCCCAGCGCACCAGCGCCTGCGCCGCCGCCGCCCCGTCGCCGGCCGCCAGACGGGGCAGCAGGGCGGCCCGCAGGCCGGCATGCACGTCGAGCCACGCCCGGGCCACCAGGGCGTCACGCGACGCGAAGCGATGATAGATCGACCCGCTCGGCGCGCCGGCGGCCCGCGCGATGGCAGCGATGGTCGCCGCCTGCGGCCCACCACGGGCGATGAGGCCGACGGCCGCCGTCAAGAAGGCGTCGTCGGTGAACTTGGCTGTGCGGACCATGGGACTCCTGTCGGCACGGGGTGCGGAACAGGAAATAGAATGCGCGTTCTAGAATGTTGGATCAAGGAGGTTTGAGCCACCAAGACATCAAGGACACCAAGGCTGCCGCGCGGCGGCAGGGGCGAGGGAGGGGAGGCCCTCCCTCGCGCTCCCTCCCGTCACTATGGACGGGGTTCATCCGACCGAAGCCGTTGCACGACCTCCTTGGTGTCTTGGTGTCTTGGTGGTTAAGAAAACCGGCTCACCCGCCGCTCAACGCCGCGATGATGGCCGCCTTCAGGTCGTGCACGGGCAGCGGCTTGTGCAGCAGGGGGAAGCCGCTCGCCAGGGTGGCGCGCAGGATTTCCGGGGCGGTGTCGCCGGTGAGCAGGATGCCGGGGATGGGGCCGCCCATGCAGGCCTGCACGCGGGCGATGGCGTCGATGCCCGTCATGCCCTCCTCCAGGCGGTAGTCGGACAGGATGACGTCGGGCACCACCTCGGCGGCGCGCACGGCCCGCACCGCCTCGTCCACCGTGCAGCCGGTGATGACGCGGTAGCCCTGCTGGGTGAGCGAGGCCTCGATGCCTTCCAGGATGTCGGGCTCGTCGTCGATGGCGAGGATCACCACGCCCTGCAGGTCGACGTCTTCCAGGTCGGCGTCCTCGTCCTCCACCACCGCGGCGGGGGCGCTGAGGTCGAGCGGGACTGCCACCGCGAAGCACGACCCCTGGCCCGGCACCGAGCGCACGGTGATGGGGTGGCCGAGCAACTGGGCGAGGCGGTCGACGATGGCGAGGCCGAGGCCGAGGCCCTCGCGGCGGTTGCGGGCGGCGTTGTCGACCTGATGGAATTCCTGGAAGATCAGCGGGATATGGCCTTCGTCGATGCCGATGCCGGTGTCCCACACCTCGATCCGGGCGACCGCCCCCTGGCGCCGCACGCCCAACAGCACGCGCCCCTCGACACTGTAGCGGATGGCGTTGGTGAGGAAGTTGCCGATGATGCGTTCCAGCAGCGTCTGGTCCGACAGGGCGACCAGGCTGGTGCGCGCCAGCCGCAGGGTGAGGTCCTTCTCCTGCGCGATGGGACCGTATTCCAGCATCAGGCGGTCGAGCAGGCGGCCGAGCGGGAAGCTGGTGATCACCGGCTCCACCATGCCGGCCTCCAGCTTGGAGATGTTCAGGAGCCCGTTCAGCAGGTCGCCGAGGGCGGTGGTGGACCGCTCGATCTTGCCGATGATCTCGCGCACCGCCGGCGAATGCTCCATGCCCGACAGCGCGTGGATGAACAGGTTGAGCGCCTGGATGGGCTGGCGCAGGTCGTGGCTGGCGGCGGCCAGGAAGCGCGTCTTGTCGGCGTTGGCCTTCTCGGCGACGGCGGTCGCCTGCTGCAGGCTGTCCTGGATGCGGCGCATCTCGGTGATGTTGCGCACGCAGACCAGCGCCTCGTCGAAGGCCTTGGCGGCGATGCGGGCGTCGAACCATTGCGGCTGGCCGTCGTGGTCGAGGCTGGCGTACTGCACCCGCTGCGGCAGGCCGGTCGCCACCGCCGCCCGCACGCCGGCCAGCAACTGGTCGGCGGTCGTTTCGGGCAGCAGTTCTCCGAGCTTGCGGCCGGGCGGCGTATGGGCGGGGAAGGGCAGGTCCTCGTGGTCGGGCGACAGGATCTCGCGCAGCGAGCCGTCGGCGCCGACGGTGAGCAGCAGGTCGGGCACGGCCTCGATGATGGCGCGGCTCTGCGCCTGCATCTCGGCCAGGCGCTCGGCGGTGCCGGCCAGTTCGGCGCCCTGTTCCTCCAGCGTCGCCTGCACCATCTCCAGTTCCGAGATGGTGGCTTCCAGGGTCTGGCCGCGGAAGACGAGCTGGCGCTCCTTCTCCTTCAGGTCGGTGATGTCGGTCAGCACCGTCACCGTGCCGCCGTCGCGAGTGCGGCGCTCCTTGATGAGGTAGCTGCGACCGTGGACGTAGTCGAGCACCCGCTCGCACACCGGCTGGCGGCGGTCCTTCACCCAGCGCTCGACCAGTTCCGCGCCGGTCTCCTCCAGCAGCAGGCGGCCGGAGTGCACCAGGTCCTCCAGCACGGTCCGCAGGGAGGACCCGTAGGCGGGCTGGTGGTCGAGGCCTTCCATCAGGTCGGCGAAGCGGTGGTTGAACATGACCAGCCGCTCGGTCTGGTCCCAGAAGGCGAAGCCGTCGGCGGTGTTGTTGACGGCGTCTTCCAGGCGCAGCTGCACCAGCTTGGCGTCGGTGATGTCGGCCCAGTGGCCGACCGAGCCGCCGTCGGACGTGCGGCGGATCTTGATCTGGATCCACCGCCCGTCGGCCAGCCGCTGCTCCAGCGGCTCATAGGCGCCGCGGCGGTGGAAGGCCAGCATCTCGGCCAGCCAGTCCTCGGGGTGATAGGCGGCCTGCTCGCCGGCGATCTCGCCGTTTTCCAGCTCGAGGCGGAGGATCTCCTCCAGCGTCAGGCCGATCAGCTCGTCGACCGCCTGGAAGGACAGGTAGGTGTAGCGGAATTGCCCGTTGCACCACACCAGCCGCTCGTCGGCGTCGAACACCGCGAGGCCGATGCGCAGGGCGTTGATGGCCGCCAGGACGTCGACGGCGGGCGCGGCGAAGCCGGCGGCCGGAACGGTATCGCGAACGGGCAAAGGTGCCGCTCCCCACTGCTGCACTTTAGGGGGAGAACCATACACCCGGGGGCAGGGCGAGGGCCAGCGCGGTCCCGCGGATCAGCCCGCGACGAGCCGCGCGCGCAAGGGGCGGGCGGTGCGCGCCGCGCTGCCGGAGCCGCCGTTCTGCAAGGCGGGCACGGCGGTCGGGCGGCATTCGGCCTCGAAGCGGCCACCGGCGGCGACGCCCAGGCGCTCGTATTCCACCACGCCCGACAGGAAGCCCTCGGGCGCCACGGTGACGGAGGCGGCGCGGAGGGAGCCGGTGACGCTGCCGGCCACCTCGGCCTGCTCGGCGGTGACGGTGCCGATGAGGCTGCCGCGGGCGCCGACCGCCAGGGCGCCCACCGAAACCTCGCCGTCGACGCGGCCGTCGATCTGCAGGCGACCGGGGCCGCTGACGGACCCGGTGACGATCAGGTCGGCGGCGAAGTGGGAACGACTGGTGGTCATGCGTCCTCTCGAGAGCCGGTGGTGGAACAAGCGGTCAGGCGTGCGATCCGTCGGAACACCCGCTGACCGCGTCCTGCGCTTCCCACGGGCTTAGGTCGGGGCGGACCGCCATGACGGCGCGAACCGCGGCCCGCCGCGCCGCGAGGCTGTCCCGACCGGACCGGCGGGCATCCTCCATGGCGCGGTTGATGAGGTTCTTCAGATCCCCGTACTGCATCGTCGCAAATCCTCAAGCGTCGGCGGCGGGCGGATTGTCCGCCCGGACCACCGGTGGCACTCCAAGTCGATCTGCCGACGGGCACCGCCACGTCGCGGCTTCGATACGATCATAGCCGCGCCATCTCGACCTACCATCGTTCGCAGGGGGCGCGACGTGACCGCCGTCACTCGCGGCAGGCGGCGGATAAGGCACCGACTGAAGGTCGGAAAGCAAGATGCTGTGATTCAACGACATCGTCGGCTGTTGCAGTTCTGCAACAGCGCCTTGGCAAAAAGGAGGTAGGGGTGATTGGGGCTGGTCGCGCCCCACCCCGGCCGGGCGGGCCGGCGCGACTCGCCGGAAATCCTCGGGTGCCTGCCGCGGGCGGGCCGCAAGTGCTTGAGGATGCTCTAATAGCGGTCCCACGGACCGCGCGGGCGGCGGTGGTGCTCGGCCGGGGCCACGGGGGGCACGCTGCCGGTCCGGCGCCGCAGCGGCGGCGGCCGGCTGACCTCGAAGGCGCGCGAGCGGGAGCCGGCGAACAGCGGCACCCCGCGCTGGCGGAACACCAGGATGAGCACGCTGCCGGCGACGAAGCCGCCGATGTGGGCGAGGAAGGCGACGCCGCCCTGGTCGATGGGGGCCGAGGCGCCGGAAATGAACTGCATCACGAACCAGCCGCCCAGCACCACCATGGCCGGCACGTTGATGATGCGGAAGATGATGATGATCCACAGGAAGACCTTCACGTTGGCCTTCGGGTGGAGCAGCAGGTAGGCCCCGAGCACCCCGGCGATGGCGCCCGAGGCGCCGACCATGGGGATCACCGACTCGGGGGCCGGCACGCTCTGGGCCAGCGCCGCCAGCGCGCCGCACAGCAGGTAGAAGACGAGGAAGCGGCCGTGGCCCATGCTGTCCTCGACGTTGTTGCCGAAGATCCACAGGTACAGCATGTTGCCGCCGAGATGCAGCCAGCCGCCGTGCATGAACATGCTCGACACCACGCTCAGCCAGCCGGGAATGACGTCGAGTTCGGGCGGCAGGGACTTGATGCCGAACAGCACCGCCGGCACCACGCCGTAGGAGTAGAGCGCCGCCCGTTGGTCCATCGGCCCCAGGCTCTGCTGCCACAGGAAAACGGCGATGCACAAGCCCATCATCGTCCAGGTGACGAAGGGCGTGCGGCGGGTCGGGTTGTCGTCGGCGATGGGCAGGAACAGCATGGGAAGAAGGTGCGGCCTGCCCTGCCGCGCTGCAACCGCTAAGCGGCCCGTCAGGTCTTTTTTCCGCTTTCCGTCATGGGAATGCCGGCGCCTGTGCGGTTCTTCAGCACGCCGCCGTACCACCGCCACAACAACAGCGACGCCGCCGAGCGATGGGGCCGCCAGCCTTCGCCCAGCACTTCCAGTGTGGCGGCGTCGGGCCGCTTCGGCAACTCGAACAGGCCGGCGCAGGCGGCCTGCAGGGCGAGATCGCCGACCGGCCACACGTCGGGCCGGCCGAGCGCGAACATGAGGTAGATGTCCACCGTCCACGGCCCGATGCCGGGCAGCGGCAGAAGGGCGCGGCGCACGTCGTCGTCGGGCAGGGCGGCGAGGCCGTCGACGTCGAGCCGCCCCTCGGCCACCTCGCGGGCGAGCGCCACGGCGTAGCGTCGCTTGGGCTTGGACAGGCCACAGGCGGTCAGCGCCTCGTCGGTGGCGGCGGCGATGGCGGCGGGGTCGGGCGCGGCGCCGTAGGCGGTGGTCACCTTGGCCCAGATGGCGGCGCCGGCGGCGGTCGAGACCTGCTGGTCGACGATGACGCGCAGCAGCGTGCCGAACCCGGCCTCGCGCACCCGCGGCTCGGGCGGGCCGACGTCGCGCAGGGCACGGGCGAGGCGCGGGTCGCGCTCGGCCAGCAGGGCGAGGGCGTCGGTCAGGCTGTCGGCGTCGCGCATGGCGGCGCCTGCCTCAGAACTGCAGGGCGACGACGCGCCCGTCGGAGACCTTGCAGTCGGCATAGCCGCCGGAGCTGATGCGGCCGGGGGCGGCGGTGCGGATGTCGCAGGTCATGCTGCGGCCGCGGTCGCCGATGAGCAGGGCGCCGGCCCGGCTGGTGCGCTCCGGCCCCTCGAACAGCACGCCGGTGCCATAGCCGACGCCGCGCCGGCTGCCCCAGCCGAAGCCGGTGCCGAGGGCGAAGCCGGCTTCCGGTTCGGTGCGCTCGTGGATGACCTTGCCGCGGAACTGCTCGCCGTCGGGCAGGGTGACGAAAGCGAGCGGCGTCGGCCAGCCGACGTCCTGCTCCACCGTCATCACCGCCTGCCCGGCGGGCTGGCCGTTCAGCCCGGTGACGACGCCCGTGCCCTGCACCGGCGGGCTGGCGCAGGCGGCCAGCGCCAGCGGCGCGAGCAGCACGAGGGCGGCGGCGGGGAAGCGGGGGAACCTCATGGCGCGAAAGCCTTCTCCAGGTCGCCGAGGATGATGTCGTAGGCCTCGGGCGAAATGCGGTGGGCATGCTCGGGCAGGATTTCCAGGCGGTAGCTGCCGCCGAGCCGCTCGGCCGCCGCCGCCACCGCCGGCGCGTAGCCGCGGGCGCCGACGCCGCGGAAGCAGCAGGCGTCGTACTGGTTGAGGATCTGCACCTGCCGCCGCCCGGCCCCGGCGGCGCCGAGGACGTAGAGATCGAGATAGGATGCCAGGCGGTAGATGTCAGCCGCCCGCTGTTCCCAGTCCTGCGGATCGTTGGGCGGCAGGATGGCGAGATGCACCGGCAGGCTGCCCGCCACCGGATAGCTCGCCCGGATGCGCGGATCGAGCGCGGCGGCCAGCGTCACCGTCCAGCCGCCGCCCGAAATGCCGGCGGCGGCGATGCCGGTATAGCCGTCGAGCAGGGCCTGGTTCACCGCCACCACCAGCGGTTCCACGAACAGGCGGACGGGCGAGAAGTCCTCGCTCTCCAGCCACTGGAACGTCTCGTGGTCGCGCAGGGGCGGCAGGGTGCCGTGCAGGGGCGTCTCCACCCGCGCCGGAGTGACGTTGGGGTCGCGGTGCGGCATGGAGAAGCCGGTGACGCCGTAGCCGGCGGCCAGCAAGCGGCGGATCGCCTCCCGCGCCGGCTCGGCGAACAGGCCGCCGACGTGGCCGTGGTTGTAGAGCACCAGGCGGCCGTTGGGCTGCGGCGCCACGAAGTGGTAACCGATGGCGCCGTAGCCGTGCGGCAGGGCGAGGCTGAAGCGGTCGATCTGCGCAGCGCCGACGTCGGCGAGGCGGGGCTCGGACACCTCGCGCTCGGTGACGTCGAAGACCTTGGCGGCGGGCAGGGCCTCCGCCCCGAAGATGCGCGCGGTCAGGCGGTCGCGCAGGGCCTCCGCCGCCGTCGCGGTATGAACGTGGATGAGTTCCGCCGCCCGATCCGGGTCGGAATAGGGCGTGTCGGGCATTTCGGTGAAGGGGCGCGGGTCGGCGCCGACGTCCTCGCGCTGGGCCAGCAGGGCGTCGCTCTTGACCACCAGGAACACCACCGCCGCCACGTTGGCCGCCGCGAACAGGGTGCGCAGCCAGCCCTGGGCAGTGGCACCGCGCAGCACCAGGGCCGCCGCCCCGACCAGCAGGTTCACCGCCGCCGCGGCGAAGCCGACCTGATAGGCGACCCGCCGCTCCACCAGCCAGCCGAAGACCGCCGCCTCCTTCTTGTCGCCGAGGCCGAGCGGGATCGCCCAGAACACCGCCAGCCCGAAGGCGAGCGCCGCCACGAAGCACAGCAACGCCACCAGGGCGAGGCCGCCGGCGCGGCGTCCGCGGCGCGGGTAGGGCATGGCCTAGTCGACCTCGCGGGCGTGGACCATGACCGACAGCATGCGGATGGGCAGCTTGCGCAGCTCCTCCGGCCCGTGCGGCGCCTCGGCGTCGAAGAACAGGCTGTCGCCCGGCCCCATCTCGTAGATCTTCTGGCCGTGGCGGTAGACCACCTCGCCCTCGATCAGATAGAGGAACTCGAACCCCGCATGCTGGAAGGTCGACGAGATGTCGGTCATCTCGGTCAGGGTGATGAGGTAGGGCTCGACGGCGATGTGCTTGCCGATGGAATGGCCGAGCAGGGCGTAGTGGTGCCCCGCCTTGGTGCCGCGGCGGTCGATGTTCAGCCCCTGGCCGGCCTTCACGAAGGTGGCGTCGCGCTGTTCCTCGAACTTGCGGAAGAAGCTGGTGACGGGGGTGTTGAGCGCCCGCGACAGGCTCTGCAGGGTCGACAGCGACGGCGAGGTCTGGCCGTTCTCGATCTTCGACAGCATGCCGGGCGACAGGTCCGCCTGGCGCGCCAGTTCCACCACCGTCATGCCGAGGCGGGTGCGGAACTCGCGCACCTGCAGGCCGATGGCGCTTTCCAGCGAGTTGCCGTCGCGGCCGCGCGGTTCGGTGCGCGGCGTCTGGGCCAGGGGAGCGGGGGGGCGGGCGTCGCTGTTCAAGGAGATCGTGTCCGTCCGTCGAAGATGCTTGCGGCCTGGACTATAAGGCGAACCGGAGCATCCCGGAAGGGCCGCGCACGGCGGCGCCCGCTTGCCCCACGGTGCGCGGCGGAGTATAGGGGCGCCAGTCGTCCACAACCCCTCGGCCGGAGACCTCCCCATGACGCAGGCGACCCTCATCGACGGCAAGGCTTTCGCCCTCACCGTGCGCGAGCGCGTGGCGAAGGCGGCCCAGGTGCTGAAGGACCGCGACGGCATCCACCCCGGCCTCGCCGTGGTGCTGGTGGGCGAGGACCCGGCCAGCCAGATCTACGTGCGCAACAAGCACAAGGCGACGGTCGAGGCCGGCCTGCACAGCTTCGAGCACCGCCTGCCGGCCGAGGCCACCGAGTCCGAGCTGCTGGCCCTGGTCGCCCAGTTGAACGAGGACCCGCGCGTCAACGGCATCCTGGTGCAGCTGCCGCTGCCGAAGCAGATCGACGAGGCCGCCGTCATCGCCGCCATCCACCCCGACAAGGACGTCGACGGCTTCCACGTCATCAACGCCGGCCGCCTGTGGACCGGCGGCGCCGGCACCGTGCCGTGCACGCCGCTCGGCTGCCTGCAGCTGCTCAAGCACCACGTCGGCAACCTGAGCGGCAAGAAGGCGCTGGTGATCGGCCGCTCCAACATCGTCGGCAAGCCCATGGCCGGGCTGCTGCTGAACGAGAGCTGCACGGTCACCGTCGCCCACTCGCGCACCGCCGACCTGGCGGCCGAGGTGGCGCAGGCCGACATCGTGGTCGCCGCCGTCGGCCGGCCGCGCATGGTGAAGGGCGAATGGCTGAAGCCGGGCGCGGTGGTCATCGACGTCGGCATCAACCGCATCGACGCCGGCGACGGTAAGACCAAGGTGGTCGGCGACGTCGACTTCGACTCCGCGGTGGAGCGCGCCGGCGCCATCACGCCGGTGCCGGGCGGCGTCGGCCCCATGACCATCGCCATGCTGCTCTACAACACCCTGCGCGCCACCTGCCTCCAGGCCGGCGTGGCCGTGCCGGCGGAACTGGACGCCTAAGGGGCGTCACCTTTCACGGCTACCGTTCGGGGCGCCGTGGATTGTATGTTGGCGTCGCTCTCTGAGATGAGAGAGTAGGATGCCGGCGGCATTTCGGACGTGGATTGGTCTTGCGACCGAGGGCATCTCGAAAGCCGCCGGCATCACGGTCTTACACGCGAACGGAAGTCTGGGCATAACCCGCATACAATCCGGCGTGCGGACCCTTCCCCTATGGTGCGGGAGGTCGAAATGACGGACAAGCTCTATTACGGTGTCGACGTCTCGAAGGACTGGATCGACGTTTCCGACCACCTCGGCGGCTCAGGCGCGCGACTGC
>NZ_OCNJ01000006.1 GCF_900230255.1 Caenispirillum bisanense | reverse complement strand
ATGGTGTCTGTCAGTATGCCTAGTCATACTCACAGTCAACAGCGAGCCGCCGCCCTACGCCAGCCCCTCGACCGCGACATTCGGCGGAGGGTTACTCTCCAGCCGCCGGGCCCACCTCCTCCCTGCAGCGTAAGCCCTACCTCCTCCCCGTCTGCCGAAGGCCTGGTACCCCTCGACGAAGCGCGGCGGACGAAGGCCGCGGCGCCTCACCCCTGCTGTGCCTGTGTAAGACGCATCTCTCGTCGGCCCTCCAGGGCCGCAGGCCGCCCCCAGGCCCAGCCGGTAGGGGTTACTTCCGCCGGCTCCGCCGGCACCTGTCCCACTAGGCCTCGACCCTCTCTCCCGCCAGCAGTGGTCGATGAACTCCAGTTGCGCCAGGGTGAGGATGCGGTTGCGGTCGAGCGACGGCTGGAACGAGAAGTCGAAGTCCGCCAGCGTCTTCACCTTCGTCAGCCGCGCCATCTGCAAGGCGGCCTTCACGCGGCGGCCCTCGCGGCCGGTGTATTCCTCGGCCAGCAGGGCGTCGAGGGCCTCCAGCGGCGAGACCTCGCCGCGCTCCAGTTGGCGGATGATGTGGTCGAGGATCTCCAGGGCGCGCGGCATCTTCAGGCCGACCAGGTGGCGCCGGAGACTTTCGACGGTGGAGGCCGATCCGGTCGGGGTCATGGCCGCGCCTCCGTCGCCAGGCGCCGTCCGATCTCGGCGTAGACGTCAAGCGGACGTCGCGGCACCTGGCTGCCTGCCACGCCGATGACGAGCGGCGGCGCCTCGCGCGGGGTCTGGCTGTTGGGCGGTGGTGGCGCCGTCCGGTGGCCGTCGGCGATGCGGCGCTGGCCGCCGCCGTCGAGCACCAGGTGGCTGGCGATCAGCCTGTCGTCCTCGAAGATCCGGATCTCCTCGGCGAGGACGTGGACCTCGACGGCGCGCCGCCGGGTGCAGTCCGGCACGCTGTAGAGATTGCCGCCGACGGAGACCATGCCGTCGCGGGTGATGCGCCGCTCCAGGCTGAGGACGGCGCGGAAGGGCCCGGCCGGCAGAGGCTTGAGGGTGGGCTGCTCCTCGCGGAAGTGCTCGACGACGATGCGCCGCGTGGTGGCGTGACGGCGGGCACTGGCCTCCTCGGTGCGCCACTGATCGAACTGACGGTTCAGGTTTTCGAGGTTGCGGAAGGTGCGGCCGAGGAAGAAATCTTGCCAGACCTAGCGGAACGGCCACTCGCCTTTGCCCTTGGTCTTGGCGCGGTACGGGCGGCACGCCTCGGGCACGAAGCCGTGGTGGGCGGCGAAGGCGAGCATCGTCCTGTTGTAGACGATGCCTTCCACCTCATCGCCCTGGACGGCTGTTTTCATGCGGTCGAACAGGACCTGCTCGGGCACGCCGCCGATGGCGGTGAAGGCGCCGGCGAGGCAGCGCAGCACCGTCTGGATATCCTGGTGGGGGACGAACCGGCCCCACAGGAAGCGGCTGTGGCCGAGCACCAGGGAGAACAGCCACACCACGCGCTCCGCGCCGGGCTCATCGGCGAGGGTGGTGCGGAAGTGGGCGAAGTCCACCTGGGCCTGGCGGCCGGGCGGCGTCTCGAAGCGGCGCTCGAAGCCGGAGCTGGTGGCAGGGCGGACACTGCGGACGTAGGTCTTCACGGCGGTGTAGCCGCCGCTGTAGCCGAGCTCGCGGATCTCGCGCATCAACCGCTTGGCCGTCAACTCCGGCAAGGCCTGGACGCGCTGGCGCAGGTAGTCGCGCCAGGGCGCGATGACCGGCTCCTTCGGCGGTCGCGGCCTGTAGCCCGGAGCCTCCAGGCCGCGCTCGATGTACTTGCACACCGTCTTGCGGTCGAGGCCGGTACGCCGGGCGATGGCCGACAGGGTCAGGCCCTGCCGGTGAAGATCGAGGATCATGACGACGTCCCCAAGTGTGACCACCGCATCCTCCGGCCCCGCTGCTGCTGAGGGGGATCATGGAGGATCGGCGAGCGCGTGACCCTGGGGGCGCGCCCCCAGGGTCACGCGCTTGTTGCGCCTGCATGGAGATTTTTCAAACGCCACATTTGGGGAGTATTCATCCGGCGCTCACATACGTCAAGCTCAGCCGCGCGAAGAAGCTCGATGCGCTCGCTGCTGAGCCGTCGCGTTGCCGTCACCTCGATCGTCACCGTTCGCGGTTCCCCGTTGTGCATCACCACGATCTGGTCGACCAAGAGGCTGTTGCCCATACGTACCGCCGGGTCGCGGTCGATGACCTGAGTGAGTGCATCGTTCGGCAGCTGGATCCTGGCGCGATGGCTCAGCGCTGCCCGCAGCACCCGCATCGCCAGGCGCAGTTCAGCATCGGTAGATGACAATCCTGCGGCAGACGCGCCGGCGGCCAGTACGCACCGGGCGCCGGGCTGGTGCGCAAAATGGTGGTCCCGTTCCTCACCCCTTCGGGCGATAAGCGACGCCCCGCACTCCGGGCAGGTGCAATCTGCGGCGAGGCCAGATGGGACCTGCTCGATGGACACGAGGTGCTCGCCGCGGACAGCCCAGGCGATATGGACGTCGGACATGGCGAGACCCTAAGATAGGTGCATCTGCTACTCGTCGTAGCATTCGTTGCGCCGCCGGCAACCGGAAAGAGACGGCACGGCCATTTGCCTTCCGCCGTCACCCCATCCGCGTATGCGCCGCACCTACCTTGTCCATCCTCTAAGCTGCCCCACTCCGCGCGTTCCAAGCCAAACTCTCCGCGCGTCGCCCAGTGCGTCCATACTTGCGTTCCCAGTGCGTCTTCCGTGCGTTCCAAGCTAAGTTCTTCTCACATTCCCAGTGCGTCCTCCTCCATGCTCCAGGTCAAACTCTCCGCATGCTCCAGGTCAAACGCTTCTCACGTTCCAAGCCAAACTCTCCGCGCAGCGCCCGGTGCATCCTCCTCGACATTTCCGCGTCAAACCCCCTCACGTCCCCCGTCAAACTCCCGGCGCGACGCCGTTACGTCCTCCCTGCGTTCCAGGTCAAACTCCCGCTGCATCCGGCTTGGCATCGAGCCCATGCACGCCGTCAAACTCTCGGCGCCAGGCGCGGATGGTCATCCCCATCATCCAGGGGCAACCGGAGAGGTGGCCCCAGGAATCCCGACAGGATGCTAAGCTGGTCCGCGACTGTCTGAAGGACCTGGATTGATGGGGAAAGTGACGAGGAAGCGCTACTCGGCCGAGTTCAAGGCGAAGGTGGCGCTGGAGGCGATCAAGGGGGAGCTGACGCTGGCGGAACTGGCTGCCAAGCACGGCATCCACCAGACGATGATCGCGGCCTGGAAACGGCAGGCCATCGAGGGAATGGCGGCGACGTTCAGCGGGAAGGCTGAGGCCGCGGGCGCGGCCAGTGAGGCTGAGGTGGCGAAGCTCCACGCCAAGATCGGGCAGTTGGTCGTGGAGCGCGATTTTTTAGCCAAGGCCTTCGGTCGATGAGCGTCGAGCGAAGGCGGCAGATGATCGAGCTCGACCATCCGGTCCTGTCGATCGCCCGGCAGTGCGCCCTGGTGTCGATCAGCCGGTCGTCGTTCTACTACAGCCCGACGGGCGAGAACCCGCTGAACCTGATGCTGATGCGGCTGATCGACGAGGCGTTCCTTGAGTGCCCGTTCTACGGCTCCCGTCAGATGGCCCGGCACCTGCGCCGCCACGGTTACGTGGTCGGGCGCAAGCGGGTCTCGCGGCTGATGGCGAAGATGGGCCTGTCGCCGATCTACCAGAAGCCGCGGACGAGCGCGCCGCATCCGCAGCACCCGATCTACAAGTACCTGCTCCGGGGTTTCGCGATCACGCGGCCGAACCAGGTCTGGTGCGCCGACATCACCTACATCCCGATGCGGCGCGGCTTCCTTTACCTGGTGGCGATCATGGACTGGGCCACCAGGAAGGTGCTGTCGTGGCGGCTCTCCAACACGATGGAGGCGGACTTCTGCATCGAGGCGCTGGAGGAGGCCCTGGCGCGCTTCGGCACACCGGAGATCTTCAATACGGATCAGGGCAGCCAGTTCACCAGCCCGCGCTTCACCGACATCCTGAAGGACAGCGGCGTGCGCATCAGCATGGACGGCCGCGGGCGCTGGATGGACAACGTCTTCATCGAGCGTCTCTGGCGGTCGATAAAGTACGAGTGCGTCTATCTCCATGCCTTCGAGAACGGCTCCGAGTTGCGCGCCGGCCTGGAGCGCTGGATTTCCTACTACAACACCCGGAGGCCCCACTCAGGCCTCAATGGACAAACGCCCGACGAGGCGTATCATCGCGCCGCACCGGCACCGTCTCCGGGGCGCGCCCCGGAGACGGTGCCGGCAACGGCCCTGGCGGCATGATCATGAACCGCGACTAGCTTAGTTCGGCCGCCAAACTGTCCGAACAACCGGGGCCACCTCTCGGCACACATCCGCCGTCAAACTCTCGGCCATGCCAGAGGTCAAGCTCCCCGCACATCCAACGTCAAACCTCCAGGGCATTCGGCGGGTGAACCATTGTGCGGCGGCGCGATGATCTCCTGCATGGCCGGCCCATGCTGCAGACGACGGCCACGGGGCGAAGTTGCCTCACCGAGGCCGATGACCGTGGGGCAAACCTGCTGCGGCAGTTGCGCGCTTGGCTGATGGCCGCCGCCATGGTCTGCGTGAATGCGGCTTGGCGTCATGCGGGCGAAGCCGGGGTGTTTTTCCAATGCCGGGACCGGCGGGCGCGGGGTACTCGGCCCGCTGATCGGCGGTTTGACTGCCGACGGTAAGGGTGGGGCCGATGCGAACCGGCGCCGTGGTGGGGCTGAAACAGGTAGGGCATGCGGGCGGCGTTGGCCGCCATGGTGGCGCTGAAGCCGGCGGACGGGTAGGTGGCGAAGACCGCCATGGTGATACTGAAAAGGCCGAGGATACGGGCGGCGTTGGCCCCATGGTTTGCCGACGATGGCGCAGGAGGTGCTGCTGGTGGCGCGTGGATCTCCGGCGCGCAGCCGGCGGATCATGACCGCGTCCAATGCTGTGCATGAGGCCCATGGGCGGAGGAGCAGGGTGGGGCGTATTCGGATGGGCGTAGCTGTAAACGGGAGGGGGAGGGCGGGGCAACCAGGGCGGCCGCGCTGCCCGGATCTCTTGGGCGGGTCGATTTGCGCAGGTTTGGCTGGGAGGGAAGTGGAGGTTTGACGGGTGAGAGCGCCGCGCTCAGCAGGACGTGCTGCACGGAAAGTCCACATGCTCACGTGCCATCTTGCTTCCGCAGCACTTCGACGAGCCGAGCCCTCACGACCTCGGCGGCCCGCAGCAGGCCCCGGGACCCGCGGCGCCCTCACCCCCGCGGTGCCAATGTCCGCCCACCCCATGCCGTACCGGCTGAGCCCGTCTATTCCAGGGTCATCGAGGCCAGCACATGCATATACAGCCGGAAGTCGTTGTGCGTGTCTATCACCGCCTGCCGGAAGGCGTGGCGCGCCAGGTCGGCGGCGCCGGCGGGTCCCTCGTAGTCCGGCGGCAGGCGTCCCGTCACCAGCGCGTCGATGGCGACCTGCAGGGCCGCGCAACCGTCCACCAGGTGGGCGTAGGCGACCCTGCCCGAGCCCGCGCTAACCATCAGCAGCGTCCATGCCAGGTCGTCCCGGTAGCTCCGCTGCGCCTTGACCGTCGCAGGGCGGCTGGCTATCGCTCCGCGCAAGATGAATTACTCAGCCCGCCCGAGTAAATCCCGCGCCTTCTCGGGAAGATCCGCGTGCTGTAGACTGTGACGATCTATCCCACGATCTCGCGGCCGTACAGCAGCAGGCCGGCATGGCCGATTGGCTGCCCGATGTCGGATACGCCGTAGATCAGCCGGGCGCGGCCGTCGTCGGAGCGAACCTTCGTCATGCGCCGGCGCATGGCGGCTTGATCTTCGGTGGCGCGGGGGCCGACGTGGCCGAAGGTGAGGGAGCGGGGGAGGGCGCGTGTCCGGGGCATGCTATTGCCCGGCGGGCCAGAATTCCGCGTCCATGATCTGCTCGAAGGTCCACGGGCAGGTCGCGGGGAAGGTCTCCTTCGGCAGGCCCGTCTCGGCCTTGGCAGAGTTCCGAGCGCGCTCGTACGCGCCGCTGATCGCCTCGTCCAGTATGGCTTTCAGGCTTGGATTGTCCTGCAGATGATCGGCGACATCCAGCCGCTGGTTGACCACGGTGACTTCCCAGCTCGCGCCACGACGGCTGGGCTGATGCTGCCATTTGAGCAGATGCAGGAGCAGGACCGTCAGGCGGCTGACGAGCTCGCGCTTCTCGGTCTTGCCCATGCTCTCGATCTCCTCGGCGATGTGCTCGATGTCGGCCGCGGCGAGCTTTCCCGCACGGAGAAGGGCCGCCTGCTCACGCGCCCAGGCGTAGAAGTCCTGCTCATACAGGGCGGAACCGGTCATGGCTGCATCCCTTGGTGTCGACTGCAGCCCCATGATGTATCAGACACGGGCCAATCACGCTACCCGAGTGGCGCCTTCACCCTGCGGCGATGCAGTACTTCCCCCGCACGGCTGTCTCGATTGCTTCCGCATCCCCACCGCGGCGCACCAGCGCCTCCAGCACCAGCAAATCCTCGGCCAGCGGCAGCGGCATCGCCTGCAGCTCTTAGGCACTGACGGCGACACCGCCCGACGTCGAAAACGTCCTTCCTGAAGTGCTTGACGAGCCTCTTCGCGTAAAGCGGACCGATGCCGCGGATCATACTCGAGCCCAGGTACTTCTCGATGCCTTCGAACGAGGAGGGGGCCGAGGTCTTCAGATAAAGTAGGTCTTCAGCTGCAGGCCATGTGTCCGGTAGTTGACCCAGGCGCCGATCGCCTTGCTCCACTCACCGGCCGATATCGTGGCAGCGTACCCGACCACCGTCACCAGATCCCGGTGCCCGCCAGCTTTTCCCCGCAGAACGCATAAGCCGCTGTGAGCGCTGTGGAAGGTGACGCGCTCGAGGACCCGTCGTCGTTCGGCTTGGCGTCCGCCATGGCCGTCAGCGGCCGGGGATCTGCGGTGGATCGGCCACCTCGTCGGCACCGCCTCCCTCACCATGGACCTCTTCGCGGATCACGCGGTCGGTGACCTCGGCGAGATAGCTGGTCAGCGCGTCGTCCAGCTGAGAGAACTCCGGCCAGAACACCGTGTCGATGAACGTCCGCGGCGCCTTGATCATGACCGTCTGGCGGTGTTGCCGCCGATAGCGGAACGGGCGCAGGCCATAGCGGCGGGCGAGCGCGCAGAAAAGCTGCATGGACCAGGTGTCGGGGATGCTGAACTTCATCTCCACCAAGGCTTCGGCCTTGGCTGTATCGGCCAGCCGTTGACGGATGCGGTCGGCCGCCGCCCCCGCTGCGGCCTTCTCGCCGGCGGTCTTGGCGCCGGCGAAGAGCGCTTCGATCTTCCGCAGCTTCTCGCGGAGCTCGTTCTCATTGGTCATTGATTCGATCGTGCCAGTCTGCTGCCCGAGCGTCTGCTGCGGAGCAGAACCAGCGGTCTCCCTCGCTTTTGTCCACTCGCTACTGATCTTACCAGGCTCCGCCGCGTGCTTGGTAGTGAGATGGCCCCCATGGTTTGGACAGCGAAGAGCGGTCTGCTGGCTCTGGCTGATCAGGGGTGATGGTCGTCAGGCCGCGTTCTGCGCCGGTGGAGGGGCTCGCCCCTCCACCGGCGCAGCGGCCATGAATACCTCGTCCGGGGTCCGGTAGGCCAGAGCCTGGTGGGGCCGCCGACTGTTGTAGAGGGTCAGCCAGCGGCCGATGCCCAGGCGGGCCTCGGTGCCGGTGGCGTAGGCGCGCAGATAGACGTCCTCGTACTTGAGGCTGCGCCACAGCCGCTCGATGAAGATGTTGTCCATGCAGCGCCCGCGGCCATCCATGCTGATGCGCACCGCGGCGCTCTCCAGCACGCCGGTGAAGGCAGTGCTGGTGAACTGGCTGCCCTGGACGCCCTTCTGTTCGTCAAGCGGCAACCTGCGTCTGGTTTATTTCCCGTAGCCTGTTTCTGATCAGGGAAAAGACTTCACGCGCGATGTAGCGCTTGAGGCAGCGAATGGCTTCGAGCTTGGAATGCCCTTCGGCGAGTCGCCTGGCGACGTAGGCCTTGGTTCGCTCCTCGGTGCGCAGACGGCCGATTGCGATGATATGGAGGGCGCTGTTGGCGGCACGGTCTCCGCCGCGATTCAGTCGGTGCCGATTCGTCTTCCCGGATGACGCGGGGACAGGACTGACGCCGCATAGGGCGGCAAAGCTGGCCTCTGACGCGAGACGCTCGGGATTGTCGCCAGCCGTTATGAGCAATTGCGCCGCCGTGCCGTGGCCGATGGCGTTGCAGGCGACGAGATCAGGAGCGAGCTCGTTGACGATACGCGCGATCATGACGTCGAGGTCGGCGACCTCGTCGTGTAGCTCAAGGTATCGCCGGGCAAGGGACTTCAGCGCTATCCGGTGCGCCGATAGCGGAGTCCGGTAGTCCGTGAGGTCCGGCCGCCATGCCGCCAGCGTTCGGATGAGGCGCATGCGCGTCATCTTCCGCAGCGTGTCGCGCAATTCCTCGGGCGCGGAAATGATGGTGTTGCCGATCAACTGCAAAGCCACGCGGCGCGCTGCTACCGCCGTCCTACGGCAGGCCCTGAGGACGCGGAGAGCCTCGATCATGCCGTCGCGCCGCTTCGGGGTGACCACCCGCATCCCAGCGAAGGCGGCGTGGGCAGCCGCTTCAGCGTCAAAGTCGTCATTCTTGCCCCGACGGCGCCGGTCGGCTTTGTCGGGTGCCGTTACTTCCAAGACCTCAATGCCGGCGGACTGGAGATGGCGCAGCAATCCTGCGCCGTACGTGCCGGTGGATTCCACGCCGACGCGGTCAAGCCTGCCGAAGGATTGCATCCACGCCACCATCTGGCGGTATCCGTGGCGGGTGGTCGCGAAGCTGGCGGTGCCGAGGAGCCGGTCGCGCTCGTCGACCACAGCAGCGACGTGAAGGTCTTTGTGGGTGTCGACACCGCCGACAATGCGGCGGTCATGCTTTGTGTCGTCCGGCGCCATCATGCCTCTCCTATGGAATTCCGTGTCGGAATCTGCGAGCGGCTTCGCGTGGCAGGGCGCCTGGACAAGACAGTCAAGCGACAGAACGTCAGGCCCTTCTCGGGTCACATGCGCCAGCGAGGCGAAACCTCGCCGCAGGGCATCGCGGACGGCGGACAGGTCCAGGGGAAGGCATGGCAGCCGATCAGTGTTTGGGTCACGCCGCGTCGAGATGCCCTGCGGGGTCAGCCACGGTAGCCGGTTCATCCGGGCAAGGCTCTGGCCGGCGTGGACGACTGACTTCGGCACACTGACTGTCGGTGTTGAAGATCTCCGGCCGGCCGTGGCAGGCCATGGCGGCCTCCAGCGCCTCGACGCAGAAGTCGGCGTGCAGGGTGTTGGACAGTCGCCAGGACAGCACCTTGCGACTGGCCCAGTCCATGATGGCGACCAGATACAGAAAGCCCTTTGGCATGGGGATGTAGGTGATGTCGGCGCACCACACCTGGTTGGGCCGGTCGATGGTGATGCCGCGCAGCAGGTACGGCCATACCCGGTGCTCGGGGTTGGGCTGGCTGGTGTTGGGCCGGCGCGACACCACCTGCAAGCCCATCACCCGCATCAGGCGCCGCACCCGCTTGCGGTTGACCACGAAGCCCGTGCGGCGCAGGTGCGCCGTCATCTTCCGCGAGCCGTAGAAGGGCGTCTCGGTGAACTGCCGGTCGATCTCGGCCATCAGCGCCAGGTCAGCACTGTTGTCGTTGGCCGGCCGGTAGTACAGAGACGACCGGCTGATACCCAGCAGGGCGCACTGCCGGGTCAGGGACAGGTCCGGATGGTGGGGAGTGATCATGGCTCGACGCTCCGTCCGGCTCAGCGCCCGAGCCTGCGAGACAAAAAATCGTTTTCCACCATGAGGTCCATGAGGTCACGTCCCCGGTCGTGGTGTAGGTGATGACGGTGGTCACCGGCGATCTTGCGGTAGGGTCGGGTTGCGACAGCCAACCTGAACCGAGGACCACCGATGACCGAAGAGATGATGAGCCTCCGCAGCCTCGTGGAGAAGACCCCGGATGCGGATCTGCTGCGGGAAATGATCGGCTTTGCCGCCGAACGCCTGATGGAACTGGAGGTCGGCGCCCTCACCGGGGCCGGCTATGGCGAGAAGAGCGCCGAGCGGCTGGCCCAGCGGAACGGCTACCGCGACCGCGACTGGGAGACGCGCGCCGGCACCGTCGAGCTGCGCATCCCGAAGCTCCGGAAGGGGAGCTACTTCCCGGGCTTCCTGGAGCCTCGCCGGATGGCCGAAAAGGCCCTCACGGCCGTGATCCAGGAAGCCTACATCCAAGGCATCTCGACGCGGTCCGTCGATGACCTGGTGAAGGCCATGGGCATGACCGGGATATCCAAGAGCCAGGTTTCCCGCCTGTGCGAGGACATCGACGTCCGGGTGAAGGCGTTCCTCGATCGGCCCATCGAGGGCGACTGGCCCTACCTCTGGATCGACGCCACCTACGTGAAGGTCCGGGCGCAGGGGCGCATCGTGTCGGTCGCCGTGATCGTCGCCGTCGGCGTCAACACCGACGGTCGTCGCGAGGTGCTGGGCATGGACATCGGCCCCTCGGAGGCCGAACCCTTCTGGACAGCCTTCCTTCGCAAGCTTGGCCGCCGCGGTCTGCGCGGCGTCAAGCTCGTGATTTCCGACGCCCACGAGGGCATCAAGGCGGCGGTCAGCAAGGTGCTCACCGCCACGTGGCAGCGGTGCCGGGTGGGGCCGTTGAGAAAGCCTTGTCCGCCATGCGGCGGGCAGAGACACTTCTGGTTCCGGCTCGCGTTCAAGAAGGCCCGGACGAAGATCATAGAAATCGCGCCAAGAATGGCTGCGGCCAGCCGCTTCAAGTTGATGGCGGCGGCCGTGAGGTAGGCCTGGACACGCATGTTCCAAAGCCCACGGCGGACGGCTCTGGAGAGGCCATGGCAGCCTTTGGATTCCCCATGGACTCCTTCAACCTTCCAACAATGTCGCCGGTAGAGCTCGTAGTCGCGGTCGGTCCAGTTTTGGCGTCGTCGGCGCGCCCGGAGGAGTGCCGCATAATCATCGCCGAGCACCACCGCCTTGTTTGACCGGCCCTTCGACAAGCATAACCGGGCGAGGTCGCATCCACGGCAGTCCCTCGCCCGCGACGTGAAGAAGCGCCCGTGCTTGGTCCGCCGCCCTGCCTTGAGTTTCTTCCCTCTCGGACACTTCAGGACGTCATGGCGCGCGTCGTACTTGAACCGGCGCATGGGAACCGGTGATCGGATCGGTTCCGCCTTTGGCGGGATGACCGCCTCGATGTTCTTTTCCTCCAGCCGGGCGTAGACCTTGGCGTAGGCGTAGCCGGCATCAGCCGTCACCGTTTCGGCCGGTACGCCGGTAACCGCCTCGATCCTGCCGATCGCCGGCAGCAACTCGCTGCCTTCGTTCTCTTCGCCGGTGGTGATGTGGACGTCGAGGATAACGCCGGACTGATCATCCACCGCGGTGTGCTGCTTGTACGCGGGTTCGAGCCGCCGGTTGCGTCCGTTTGTCGCCATCGTCGCATCGGGATCGGTGGTGCAGACCTTTTTGTACTTCCCGGTCTTCTTCGAGTTCCGCTCGCCCTCGGCTTCTTCGCCATTCTCCTCTTCAACGCGTTCCGTCCAACGCCGCGCAAGGGCCTCCCAGCTCACGTCGGCACGGACCAGCGACGCATCGACATGAACGACGTCGCCCTTGGCGATCTTGGCCGCCAGGCACGCGGAGACCGTCCGCTCGAAGATCCGCCGGAACCGCTCTTCGCCCCAGCGCTGCCTGATCCGCGTGAGGCTCGAATGGTGAGTCAGGCGCTCGGTTAATCCGAAGCCGGCGAACCAACGGACGGCAACATTGACCTGTGCCTCCCGCATCAACTTCCGGTCATGGACGAACCCGAGAAGGAAACCGGCCAGCATGAGCCGGAGCGCAGCCTCGGGATCAATCGAAGGGCGCCCGTAGCCCGCGCTGTAGAGATCCTGCACGTCGCTTCTGATCCACGAAAGATCAAGGACCCTATGTACCCGTCGAAGGATGTGATCCTCGGGCACCAGGTCACGAAGCGATCCGACGAAGAACTCGAACTGCTCAGCCCCGCGTTCCGACAGCATCTCGCGCCTCGATCATCAACTTCCTGACCGAGGGAATCATGAGCCGGGAGGTTTTTCAACAGCCCCCGGGTGCATTTCATGCGCAACCTCCTCGCCCATTCCGGGCGAAGCGGCCGCCGGGTCGTCTCGGCTTTTGTCGCCACGGCCTTCGCCCAGGACGACGCCGAGGCCGCCCACCAGCAGTGGCGCCGGGTGGCAGACCAACTCAGGCCCAAGGTCCCCAAGCTCGCCGGCTTCATGGACGAGGCCGAGCACGACGTGCTGGCCTACATGGACTTCCCGCTCCGGCACCGGGCGAAGCTGCACTCCACCAACCCGCTCGAACGCCTCAACGGCGAGATCAAGCAGCGCACCGAGGTCGTCGGCATCTTCCCCAACGAGGACGCCATCGTCCGCCTCGTCGGCGCCATCCTGCTCGAACAAAACGACGAGTGGGCCGTCCAGCGCTCGCGCTATATGACGCTGGAAACCATGGCGCCCATGAGCGATGATCCCGCTGTCAGCCTGCCGGCCATGGACCCCTGACACCACGATCCGGCCCATCCTGGATCGCCCGTGGCCCCGCGTCAGCTACACCATCTCCCGGGACACGATCCACCATGAGCTTGCCGATCTGCCGGTAGAGGTCGTCGGTAACTGCCGTGGCCTCCTTTTCAGCCCGACCGCCACCCTTCTCAAACACCGCCGCCGAGCCCTCGGTGAGCTGGCGCTTCCATTCGTTGACCAGTGTCTGGTGGACGCCATGCTTCGCCGCAATCTCGGCCACCGTCAGTTCGCCCCGCAGGGCCTCCAGCGCCACCTTCGCCTTGAAAGCCGCTCCGTGGTTCCGACGCGTCTTGCTCATGCTCATTGGTCCTTCTTCTCGTCATCGACGATCAGAACCAGAGCCAAGCTCCTTGTCCAGTTTTCCGGGGCCACCTCACTGTGGCCGTCGATGATTTGGCTGACCTGCTCGGGCCGAACGCGACGCTACTGGCCGACAAGGCCTACGACAGCGATGCCGTCCGCGCTCTCGCCGAGACAGCCGGTGCGTGGGCCAACATCCCGCCGCGCCGGAACCGTAAAGGGACCTTTGTCTTCAGCAAGTGGGTCTACCGCCAGCGCAACTTGGTGGAGCGCTTTTTCAACAAACTCAAGCAGTTCCGTGGTATCGCCACCCGATACGACAAGCTGCCGGAAAACTATCTGGCCGCCATCAAACTGGCCTCAGCCCGTATCTGGCTGCGCAGTTATGAGTCCACGGCCTAGCACGGATCAGCCGGCACAGGGAGGCGGCACACGCCCAGCAGGGCGCCGGGAGGAGCCGACCGGTACAGGAAGGGTGCTTCTCTGGTAGGGGTGTCCGCCCAACCGCAGAGGCCTCCCAAGCCACAGCCCTACAAATTCCGTTACCCCAGTGTTACCCTGGCGTCCTGCGGCTGCCGGATCAGGAAAAGAATGGGTCGCCAAACCATTGATCTGGCGACCCTTTTCTGGTGCCGGCAGCAGGGTTCGAACCCGCGACCCCCTGATTACAAATCAGGTGCTCTACCAGCTGAGCTATACCGGCGTTCCTTGAAATCTCTCGCTTTTCTCTTCGGCTGTCAAGGGCCTCTTGCTGTCGGGCTAGCATCTGGGCTAGCATCTGCGCGTCGTCAGTGGAGGGCTAGCATGAAGCTGAGGGATTCCGCAATCCGGGCTATCAAGCCAACGTCCGAGCGCGAGAGGTATCGCTTCGACGGTTACCCTGGCCTCGCTCTACGTGTTACGCCACGGGGCGTCAAGACCTGGGTGTATCATTACCGGGTCAGAGGCACGGGAACGCAGCGAGAACTGACGATTGGCAGGTTCGACACGATCGGTGAAGCCGATATCCGCGAGCGTTACAACGACCTGAGAAAGCGCGTGGCTCGGGGAGAAGATCCCGCCGCGCCGCCACCTCCTAAGCCGCAGGTTCTCACCGTCCGCGACCTTGTCGACTTCTACTTCAAGAAAAAGGCGGAACTCAACGAGCCGGTCCGGGCTAGCTCAGAGGCCGAGGCGAGGCGCCTCCTGAGCAAAGACATTCTCGATGCGTCCTGCGGAGACGGATCGGTGTATGGCGATCTGCCGGCCGACCAGCTCACCGAGGACATGATCAGGGAGATCCTGGCGCGGATCGTAGGTCGCGGCGCTCCGGTGGTGGCAAACCGCCTCCTGGCCTGGCTCAAGAAGGTCTATGCGATCGGCGTTTCCGAGAAGAAGGTCACTGAATCGCCGTGCCGCCATATCCGACGTCCGCACCGCGAGAAGGAGCGGTCGCGCGTGCTTTCGCTCAAAGAGTTCGGGGACCTGTGGAGCGCCCTGTGGAGCGACACCGCAATCTCGCGGTCGATCAAGCTCGCACTTCTGTTCTTGATGATCGTTCCGGCGCGGCGCAGCGAGATCCTGAAGCTCAAGGCCGGCGATATCGGCGCTGACGGCTTCGTCGAGCTACAGCCCGAGGACGTGAAGCAAGATCGCTTGCAGCGCTACTACATCCCGGAGCCTGCGAGAAAGCTGGTCGACGGGATCGAGGAAGGGTACCTGTTTCCGTCGCCTCGAGTGCTTGACAGGCCGATTGCCGGGAGATCGATCAGCCAAGCCGTGCGGCGCTATTTCACTGCGTGGGGCTTGAAGAAGTTCACGCCCCACGATCTGCGCCGCAGCTTATCGACTTTCCTGGCTAGTAGCGGCATCGACAAAAACGACATTAGCCGCATCCTTGGGCACCAGGTCGATGGCGATGTTACTGGCCGAATCTACGTGCAGTTCTCTTACGATCCGGTCAAGAGAGAGGCCGGTAGGGCCCTTGAGGCCCTGTTCAGCAATGTGCTGAGTGATGAGCCGGCGGCGTCCATGCAGGAGCATGAGCAACGCTCTTCTGCTTCTGCCACTCAACCCACGCCTCGATCTCCGACGACAGGTAGAACGCGGCAGAAAGGCCCACGTACCGCCGGCTCTGTGGGAACCCGCCGTTCCGCATGAGGCGATACATCGTTGCACGGCTGAGGCCCGTCATCTCGAGGACGGCCTTCTCTCGCAGCAGCTTCTCACTCTGAACTTCGTTCATGTTCTTGGTCCCTTGTCGACCGCACTTTCAGCGGCCCCATGTTGGCTCACGAGGGATCAGATAGTCCTGGCGCGGCGGCTGATAAGCCTGAATCTGCGCGGCCTACTCATTTTTTCAAGACACGTGGAAACGCCATGGTGCGCCCTCGGACGGCGTTTTTTGTCCGCGGACAAATGATGCCAGGGTACGGTCGGGAAACCCTGGTTGTCCGCGGACAAATGGCCGTCTGGGGGTCGTTTGGCGTATTTGTCCGCGGACAAACGTGGTTCTTCGGCTCAGGTTTTGCCCGCGGACAAGCCCACCATAGCGCGGCGCGGCGCAACTATATGGAATTATATTTCGCGCCATAATCGCGATGTGGGGCTCTCGAGGGCATTTTGTCCGCGGACAAACGACCGACGACCGTGCCGGTGAATCCTCATTTGTCCGCGGACAAACGATCCCGCGGCCGTCCTGCCCCGCTTTTGTCCGCGGACAAACGCCGCCATTAAGAAAAATGCGCCCCTGATGCGCCGCGCGAGCTTGACCTGCACGGCGATCCAGGTTCCGTGCTTGGCACATTGCCGCGACACGATTAAGCTTGCGACAATTGGGACGGCGTCCAGAGAGGGAGCCCGCCATGACCCGTCGCCAGAGGACGGCCGTTGCTCTCGCCGAACTGCCGGCATACATCGTCGCTGCCCTCGAGCGCCAGGCCGCCGAAACTGATCCCGAGGCCATGGCGCTCGACCGCCTGCTCACCGAGGATCCCGGTGAATGGATACCGGCGACCGCGGCCCTGCTTGGCACGGCACCGCAACCCGGTGGATCATGGCGCGCTTGGTCCTACATCTTGATCTGAAAGAGCGATGGACAGTCGCCGCCATGTTGGCAGTTATCTTTCCCGGCGGGTTCAGCGCTTAGGGTAGGAGCAGCACGAGAGAGAGGGGGCTTCGGCCCCGTTCTGAACTGGACGTTCACCGATTCCTGCCACCGTACAGGAAGCACGCCGCCGCGGGGCCAGCGCATCATGTCGCACAAAACAATCCTCCGGTTTCGGCCGGAGGTCTGGCGACGCAAGGAACAGCGAAGTGGGTTGGGTGAGGTGCGGAAATAGATCGGGCCAGGTGCCATTCCCCGTGAAGTAACCCGGACCAGCACTGCTCCACACGATACTGAAATAGGCTCCGGTCATTCGCCGGTAAGCTCTTCTCTGACTGCAATGACGTGCCTTAGCTTGCTGAGGCCATTCTCAACCGGAACATGCTGAGCCACCAGCTCGTGCGTCAGGCCCAGGATCTCTGCTGCGACGTCGACCTCAACATCTCGATCCCAATCAACGATCCCCTCGCGCGCCATGGCGTCCCTGAAAGCGGGGTCCCGGGCCAGTCGCTGCTTGATCGTCTCGTTGATGTCTGTCATTGGCACAACGCGAGTTGGTCACGTAGTTTAGCGAGACGGTCGATCCAGTCCCATGACGCAGGATACTCCTCCGCCGGCAGACGCGCCAGTTCCTCTGCCACCGCCGGCCCGGCCTTAGGCCATGGTGGGTATTAGAGATCGTTGTCGTACATCCGGCCAAGCAGCTCGTCAGCAGAACTGCGGCCACGGCTCGCGACGTTAAGCTGCGCATCCTTGACCTCCGCTGTCTTCTCGGCCTGGTCCGCTTGAGCGGATCGCCGCCCCGCCCGGTGCGCGAGCAGGAACGGCGCCACCGTCCCGAGGCACTCGACCAGGGCCGACAGGATGCCGGCCAGGGCTCCCATCACTTCTTGCCGATCTTGCTGTCGACCTTCACGCGCCCGACCACGGCCGCCACGCCGCCGACGCCAATGGCCACCGCGATCACGGCTCCGACGATGGCCTCAGCATTGCCGGAGATCGCGCCCCGAGATCGCTGTTGAAAGCGCCCGCACCCGCGACCGCGGCCGCGACAGCAACCAGCCCGCCCCACACGGCGCGGCTCTGGTACCAAGCCTTCATGTCGTCCGTTGTTTAGCACTCCTGCCGTTATGTTCCGTTATGTGCGTTACGTTACGTGCTGTTCCGTGCCGTTATTTCGAGACGAGCTCGAAGTGCGGCATGTTCCGGAACCGCTCGTCTTTCCAGGCGCCGTCCATGTCCCAGTCGGCGCCCCAGCGCAGCCGGACGCCGAGGCGCTCGGCGCAGTCGAGGATGTGGCGGGCTAGCGCGACGAAGCGCGGTATTTCGTTCCAGTCGACGGGATGGGGGGCGACCTCGACGGCCAGCGAGGGCAGCTTGTCGTGCTTGCTCTACGACAGCCGCAGCTTGCACTTGCCATCGAAAACGGCTGCGTCCCGGGTGGCCTGTTCGCGTTGCCCCTCAAGGATCGTGAAAAACTATGCCTCCGGGCGCCGTTCGGATCGCTTCCGAGATCGCGCGGCACAGGTCGGCGAGGAGAGGTGGCCCCGGCTGTTCGGACAGTTTGGCGGCCGAGCTAAGCTAGTCCCGTTTCATGATTATGCCGCCAGGGCCGTTGCCGGCACCGTCTCCGGGGCGCGCCCCGGAGACGGTGCCGGTGCGGCGCGATGATACGCCTCGTCGGGCGTTTGTCCATTGAGGCCCGAGTGGGGCCTCCGGGTGTTGTAGTAGGAAATCCAGCGCTCCAGGCCGGTGCGCAACTCGGAGCCGCTCTCGAAGGCGTGGAGATAGACGCACTCGTACTTCATCGACCGCCAGAGACGCTCGATGAAGACGTTGTCCATCCAGCGCCCGCGGCCGTCCATGCTGATGCGCACGCCGCCGTCCTTCAGGATGTCGGTGAAGCGCGGGCTGGTGAACTGGCTGCCCTGATCCGTGTTGAAGATCTCCGGTGCGCCGAAGCGCGCCAGGGCCTCCTCCAGCGCCTCCATGCAGAAGTCCGCCTCCATCGTGTTGGAGAGCCGCCACGACAGCACCTTCCTGGTGGCCCAGTCCATGATCGCCACCAGGTACAGGAAGCCGCGCCGCATCGGGATGTAGGTGATGTCGGCGCACCAGACCTGGTTCGGCTGCGTGATCGCGAGGCCGCGGAGCAGGTACTTGTAGATCGGGTGCTGCGGATGCGGCGTGCTCGTCCGCGGCTTCTGGTAGATCGGCGACAGGCCCATCTTCGCCATCAGCCGCGAGACGCGCTTGCGTCCGACCACGTACCCGTGGCGGCGCAGGTGCCGAGCCATCTGGCGGGAGCCGTAGAACGGGCACTCGAGGAATGCCTCGTCGATCAGCCGCATCAGCATCAGGTTCAGCGGGTTCTCGCCGGTCGGGCTGTAGTAGAACGACGACCGGCTGATCGACACCAGGGTGCACTGCCGGGAGATCGACAGGGCCGGGTGGTCGAGCTCAATCATCTGCCGCCTTCGCTCGACGCTCATCGACCGAAGGCCTTGGCTAAAAAATCGCGCTCCACGACCAACTGCCCGATCTTGGCGTGCAGCTTCGCCACATCGGCCTCACTGGCTGCCCCCGTCGCCTCAGCCTTTCCGCTGAACGTCGCCGCCATTCCCTCGACCGCTTGCCGCTTCCAGGCCGCGATCATCGTCTGGTGGATGCCGTGCTTGGCAGCGAGTTCCGCCAGCGTCAGCTCCCCCTTGATCGCCTCCAGCGCCACCTTCGCCTTGAACTCGGCCGAGTAGCGCTTCCTCGTCACTTTCCCCATCAATCCAGGTCCTTCAGACAGTCGCGGACCAGCTTAGCATCCTGTCCGGATTCCTGGGGCCACCTCTAGGCAGCCCGATAATGATCGTGTCCCAGGAGGTGGTGTAGCTGACGCGCTCCATCAGGCGCTCGGCAGCGAAGCCGATCAATTCCCTGATGACGGCCGCGGCCAGTTCCGCCGCCGGCCATGCCCGTTGAAAATTGATCATCAGGACAATACAGTCGGGCGGAAACGATAAACGCAGACGCCCAAGGGTCTTGCGCCGACCGACGCCGCCGACGCGCCCGGCATCGGCCGGCGGACCCGCCGGGACTTGGATGGAAAACGCGGATGACCTACGAGCCGGCACGCGCAACAGCGCGCGCGCATCAGATCGCGGCGGCCCCCTTCGGCGAGGCTGTGCGCCGATGAATCCGGTCGAGATCGAACAGGCCGTTTCCGATCTGGCCGAAGCCCCCTACGACGCCCAGGAATTCCCCTACACCTTTCTCGAAGCCTTCGGACGCAAGGCGACCGAGATCAAGCGCCTGCGCACGGGCGATGCCAACAAGTCGGACCTGGGCGGCGTGCTTCAGCGCAACAACATCCACATCGCCACCTGCCCTCCGGGCGCGGTGTCGGCGACCTTTGCCGCGCTGAAGGACAGCCCGGCGACCGTCAAGTTCAAGGCGAAGTTCATCCTCGCCACCGATGGCGAGGAGTTTCAGGCAGAAGACCTGACCAGCGGCGAAACCGTCGCCTGCGCCTATGCCGACTTCCCGAACTTCTTCGGCGTGTTCCTGCCGCTCGCGGGCATCTCGACCGTCAAGCAGATCCGCGAAAGCGCCTTCGACATCAAGGCGACGGGCCGCCTCAACCGCCTCTATGTCGAGCTGCTGAAGGACAACCCGGACTGGGGCACGGCGGAACGCCGCCACGACATGAACCACTTCATGGCGCGGCTGATCTTCTGCTTCTTCGCCGAGGATACCGACATCTTCAACGGCACCGGCCTGTTCACCGCCACGGTCGACCAGATGTCGAGCCGCGACGGCAGCAACGTGCACGAGGTCATCAGCGAAATCTTCCGCGCCATGAACGTGAAGATCGCCGATCGCGCCGCCGCCAATCTGCCCCGCTGGGCCGACGTCTTCCCCTACGTGAACGGCAGCATGTTTTCGGGCTCCGTCGAGGTGCCGCGCTTTTCCAAGATCGCGCAGCGCTACCTCAGCCATATCGGCGGGTTGGACTGGACCAAGATCAACCCCGACATCTTCGGCTCGATGATCCAGGCCGTGGCGGACGACGACGAGCGGGCCGTCCTCGGCATGCACTACACCTCGGTGCCTAATATCCTGAAGGTGCTGAACCCGCTGTTCCTCGACGACCTCAACGCGGCGCTGGAAGAGGCGGGGGACAACAAGCGGAAACTCCTGAACCTGCGCAACCGCATCGCCAAGATCCGGGTGTTCGACCCGGCCTGCGGCTCGGGCAACTTCCTGGTCATCGCCTACAAGCAGCTCCGCGCCATCGAGGCGGAGATCAACCGCCGCCGGGGCGAGCGCGACCGCAAGACCGACATCCCGTTGACCAACTTCCGCGGCATCGAGATCCGCGACTTCTCCGCCGAGATCGCTCGCCTGGCGCTGATCATCGCCGAATACCAGTGTGACGTGCTCTATCGCGGCCAGCAGGAGGCGCTGGCCGAGTTCCTGCCGCTGGACAGTCAGAACTGGATTATCTGCGACAACGCCCTGCGGCTGGATTGGCTCTCGATCTGCCCGCCGACGGGGACGCGGGTGAAGCTGAGGTCCGATGATCTGTTCGGGACGCCGCTTGACCAGGCTCAGATCGATTTTGAGAACGAGGGTGGGGAGACGTATATTTGCGGAAACCCGCCCTACAAGGGGAATGCGAGAAAGTCTGATGAACAGAAAGAGGACCTTGAGCGGCTACTTGAGGGCCGATTCGAAAAATGGGGCTTGCTTGATTATGTATGTGGCTGGTTTGTAAAAGCCTTTGATTTTGCAAAAAAGATGCCTGCTCGTTTCGCATTCGTGTCTACCAATAGCGTAGCCCAAGGTCAACATGTAGCCAATTTCTGGCGCCCCCTTTTCGGGGATGGGCTGCGGTTCTTTTTTGGCATCAGGTCTTTTAAGTGGTCAAACCTTGCGGCCAATGACGCCGGAGTTACGGTTGTTGTCGTGGGCGGCGCACTTGAAGGTAGCGGTGCCGTCTTGTTTGACGGAGACAGCCGCATCGAAGTGTCAAACATCAATGGATACCTGCTCCCGCAGGGAAACCACTGGGTAGCAGGAGCTCGAAAGTCTATATCGGCCCTGCCATTAATGATTAAAGGCAATTACTATGGCATGTCAGATCACTTGCTGCTTGATAAAGATGCTGCTGCCGATCTTATTAAACAAGGCTTGCCGGAACAAAACATCAAGAAGTTCTTCGGATCCACGGAGATAATCAATGCTAAGCCTCGGCGCTGCTTGTGGTTCCCGGGAACGCTTGACGAGAATACAGTAAGAATCCCTGAGGTGGAAAAGCGGATCAAAGAGGGGGTGGCAAAAAGGCGAAAGTCGAGAGATGCGGTTTCTAACGGGATGGTCAATCGGCCACACCAGTTTCGCGAAATGAAATCGCCGAAAAAGCATACGCTCGCGGTGCCGGTTGTATCCTCGGAGAATCGAGAATACTTGCCGGTTGATTTGCTCGGCGACGATTCTGTTATATCTAACAAAGCATTCGCCCTCTACGACGCTCCCCTGTGGAACATGGCCCTCATCGCCTCTCGTTTGCATTGGGTCTGGATCGGCACGGTCTGCGTTCGCCTTGAAATGCGTTTCAGTTACTCCAACACCCTCGGCTGGAACACCTTTCCCCTCCCCAAGCTGACCGAAAAGAACCGTGAGGATCTAACCCGCTGCGCCGAAGACATCCTTCTGGCGCGCGAGGCGCATTTCCCCGCCACCATCGCCGATCTCTACGATCCCGAGACGATGCCGGCCGATCTCCGCGCTGCCCACGAGCGTAACGACGAAACGCTGGAGCGCATCTACATCGGCCGCCGCTTCAAGAACGACACGGAACGCCTCGAAAAGCTCTTCGAGATGTACACCAGAATGACTACGAAGGTATCGACATGACTTACTCCATCTTGAATGCCTTCGACCTCATGGCGCGGCTGAAGCAGGAGATCGCGAAGGGCGGGACCGTGGATCTCGCCGTGGCCTTCTGGGGTGCCGGCGCGGGCCAAGAGCTTGGGCTGGATGGCGGCCGCAAGGCGCGCATCGTCTGCAATCTCGATATGGGCGGGACGAACCCCCACGAGATCCGCGCCCTCAAGGACCTTGGGTGCGACGTCCGCGCTCACTCTCGGCTGCATGCGAAGCTGGGGGTGGTCGGCGACTCGTTCTCCTTCCTCGGGTCGTCCAACATGTCCGCCAACGGGCTTGGCTTCGAAGGCGAGGACACCGCGGGGTGGGAGGAAGCCAACGTCGCATTCCCGACCGTGGACGCATCCGTGGAGCAGCGCTTCCACGACCTGTGGACGGCGGCGGACACCATCACGGAAGAACGGCTGAAGCAGGCGGAAGAGGCATGGTTGCTGCGTCAACGGACCAACCGCACCATCCTACCGCCCGACGCCAAGCGCAGGACGTTTCTCGAGACTTTGAAGGAAGATCCTCTGTTCTTCGAAGCGTTCAACGTCCATGTGGTCGTCTACGACGAGCTGGATCCTGAAGATCAGGCCGTAGCAGACCAAGGTCACGCGAAGGCCCAACGCCTGTACGGCTCCGAATTCTGGGTCTATTGGGATTGGACGGACCTTCCTCGGGACGCGATCCTCGTGGACTTCCGCAAGCCTCGCCGCGGCTATCTCGCCTTCGACGGCATCTATCGGCGGGACCCCACCTTTAAGGACTTCAATGAAAGCGGAGAAAGCTTTCAGCCGGCCTACAAGATAAATGACATAGAGGGCCTGGAGGTGGGGCAAGACCGCGATGCCCTGCGGGTTGCAGTCAAGCGCTACATTTCCGATCATGCGCAAGACGAATCCTATTGCTTCCCTATTAATGCTCTTCGCGATTACCTGTGAGCGGCAATATGCAAAAGAACATTCCCTCCGTCTCCGTCACCTATCCGGCCACCGGCAGCTCCACCAAGTCCAACGAGCTGGGCATGCGCACCATGCAGGAGCGCGCCTACGACAAGCGCGGCGAGCAGTACCTGCTGATCAAGTCGCCGCCGGCCTCGGGCAAGAGCCGGGCGCTGATGTTCATCGCGCTCGACAAGCTGTACAATCAGGGCATCCGGCAGGCCATCATCGTGGTGCCGGAGAAGTCCATCGGGTCGAGCTTCGCCGACGAGCCGCTGTCGCAGTTCGGCTTCTACTGGGATTGGACGGTCGCGCCGCGCTGGAACCTGTGTAATGCGCCGGGCGGTGACAGCGGCAAGGTCGGCGCCGTCGGGAAGTTCCTCGAAAGCGAGGATCGGATCCTCGTCTGCACCCATGCGACCTTCCGCTTCGCCGTGGACCAGTTCGGCATCGAGGCCTTCGACGACCGCCTGATCGCGGTGGACGAATTCCACCACGTCTCGGCCAACCCCGACAACAAGCTGGGCGCTCATCTCGGCGCCCTGATCACCCGAGGCAAGGTGCACGTGGTCGCCATGACGGGATCGTATTTCCGGGGCGACGCCGAAGCCGTTCTGTCGCCCGAGGACGAGGCGCGCTTCGAGACCGTCACCTACACGTACTATGAACAACTCAGCGGCTACAGCTATCTCAAGACGCTCGACATCGGGTATTACTTCTACAACGGGCCTTACGCCGACGAGCTGCTCAAGGTCCTGGACCCGACCGAAAAGACCATCCTGCACATCCCGAACGTCAATTCGCGCGAGAGCACCAAGGACAAGCACCGCGAGGTTGAGCACATCATCGACGCCCTCGGCGATTGGCAGGGCACCGATCCCGCCACCGGCTTTCAGCTCGTGAGGCGCCCGGACGGCACGGTGCTGCGCATCGCCGACCTGGTCGACGACGATCCGGCCAAGCGCGACAAGGTGGCAGCGTCCTTGAAGGACCCGAGCCGCAAGAACGACCGCGACCATGTGGACATCATCATCGCGCTCGGCATGGCCAAGGAAGGCTTCGACTGGATCTGGTGCGAACATGCGCTGACTGTCGGCTACCGCTCCAGCCTGACCGAGATCGTGCAGATCATCGGGCGCGCCACGCGCGATGCGAAGGGGAAGACCCGTGCCCGCTTCACCAACCTCATCGCAGAGCCCGACGCCTCCGAGGAGGCCGTGCGTGAGGCGGTGAACGACACGCTCAAGGCCATCGCTGCGGGGCTGCTGATGGAGCAGGTCCTGACGCCGAAGTTCGAGTTCAAGCCCAAGACGCCGGCGAACACGGCGCAGGAAGGCTTCGACTACGGCCAGGGCGGCTACGACGACAGTAAGTGCAACGTCGGCTTCAACGAAGAACGGGGCGTCTTCCAGATCGAGATCAAGGGGTTGACCCAGCCCAAGAGCCCGGAAGCCAGTCGCATCTGCCAGAATGACCTGAACGAGGTGATCGCCGCCTTCGTGCAGGACAAGACGGCAATGGAGCGCGGCCTGTTCGATGGGGAAATGGTGCCTGAGGAACTGACGCAGGTGCGGATGGGCAAGATCGTCCGCGACAGGTACCCCGATCTGGACGAGGTGGACCAGGAAGCGGTGCGTCAACACGCGATCGCCGCGATGAACTTCACCCAGCAAGCCAAGCAGGCTTTGGTCGGCGACGGTTCGGAGCCGGCGGCGAACACCGCCTTCGTGGACGGCGTCCGGCAGTTCGCCCTCAGCGTCCGCGATCTGAACATCGATCTGATCGACAGCATCAACCCGTTCAGCGAAGCCTATGCCATCCTCGCCAAGACGATGAGCGAGCAGAGCCTCAAGGAGGTCGCCGCCATCATCGAGGCCAAGAAGATCAAGCTCACCCTGGAAGAAGCGCGCGACCTGGCAAAGCGGGCCGTTCGCTTCAAGCACGAACGCGGCCGCCTGCCGTCGCTGACCTCCGCCGACGCCTGGGAAAAGAAGATGGCGGAAGGCGTGGCGTTTCTCGCCCGCATGAAGCAGGAGGCCATGAATGGCTAACGACTTCACCGACGAGGACGACGCGCTGTTGGCCGAACTCGGGATCGAGGTCGAGCAGAAGAAGCAGTCCGCCAGAACGCCGCGTGAAGAGCGGATCATCGCGGGTTTCGAAGACATCCAGAAGTTCATCGTGGAGCATGGGCGCCTGCCCCGGCCCGATGGCAGCGACATCTTCGAACGCATCTATGCCGTGCGCCTGGAACGTCTGCGCAACCTGCCGGAGGCCACCGCTCTGCTGGCCGATCTGGATCACGGCCATATCCTGACCGGAGCGGCTCCGGCCGACGACACCGCAGAGATGGACGACGACGCGCTGCTGGCGGCGCTGGGGGTCGAGGTCGAGGCAAGCCCGCTCACCGACCTCAAGCACGTTCGCTCGACCGCGGACCGCAAAGCCGCCGAGGACGTAGCCAACCGCCGGCCTTGCGACGATTTCGACGCCTTCAAGCCGCTGTTCGAGAAGGTGCAGCGCGACCTGGAGACGGGGCAGCGGGAAACCCGCCCCTTCAAACTCAAGGCGGAAATCCAGAAGGGCCGCTTCTTCGTCGTGGAAGGGCAGAAGGCATACGTCGCCGAAATGGGCGAGCCCATCCTCACTGATCAGGGCAAGACCGACGCGCGCCTGCGGGTGATCTTCGACAACGGCACCGAGAGCAACATGCTCCTGCGATCACTGCAAAGGGCGTTGAACAAGGACGAAACAGGCCGCCGCATCACCGAGCCGGTTGCCGGGCCCCTATTTGCCGATGCGCCGGAGGAGGGCGACGGCACCACCGGCACGATCTACGTCCTGCGCAGCAAGTCCGACCATCCGATGATCGCTGCCAATCGGGAGTTGGTGCACAAGATCGGCGTCACCACCCTCAGCGTCGAAAAGCGGATCGCGGGAGCGCACCTTCAGCCGACGTTCCTGATGGCCCCGGTCGAGGTCGTGGCGACCTATGACCTGTACAACATCAACCAGACGCGCCTGGAGAACCTGATCCATCGCATCTTCGGTCCGGCCCAGCTCGACATCCAGATCCCCGATCGCTTCGGCCGGCCGGTCACGCCGAGGGAGTGGTTTCTTGTACCACTCTTCGTAATCGATGCCGCCGTTGAGCGAGTTCGTGACGGCTCCATCACGCGCTACCGGTATGACCCTGAGCGTGCCGAGTTGGTTGAGGAAGGGGTGGAATGAAGATGCGGACGGTGGTCGCGGCCCTGGACGAGTCCCCGGTCGTGGTGTAGCTGACGGAGGTGGTCACCAGTGATCTTGCGGTAGGGTCCGGTTGCGACAGCCGATCTGAACCGGGAGGACCGCCGATGGATCGCAGCGAACGCAACCGGCCGGTGAAGGCCGCAGGTCAGGATCTGCGCTTGGCGTAAGCTGCTTTTCCTGCCTTGCGACGCTTGGCGATCATGCCCAGGCGGAGCCGGATGACTCGCTCTCCGATGTCATCGGGGTCGTACGGGCCGCCATACCAGGTGAGCAGCCGCTGGTGATCAGGATGACCGGGCGTGGTCGCGGCCTCCAGGATGTCAAAGTAGCCGGGCACGCCGCCGACGTCTTCCGGCGGGCCACGGCGTTCACCGTCGAGCAGGCGGGGGTGGGCGACATTCGGATCTGCCGTGCCGAACGCCTCCACGACGACCCGATGATGCCAGTCGTCGCCGAAGTCGTAGACATAGGTGAATGCCTCGACGCCACGATCGAGGATCGCCCGCAGCTTCGTCGTCTTCGCGTTCATGACCTTGCGGCCCCAAAACTCGGCCTCGGGATCAGGAATGCCGTAAAGCTTCTCGCCGACACGGAACTCGAAGAGGTGATAATCCTCCCACCCGAACGCCGCCTGGATGACGTCGTGGAGTCCCTTGAGCGGCATGTCGAGGGGGACGTCGACGCGGCGCCAGATCTCCGGCTCGATCTCCTCCAGGCTGATCCGCAGGCGAACAGTATCCTCGATGGTCATGGTCAGGCAGCCTCCTCCTGTCGCTCAGCCGGCGGCATCCAGTTCCACGGCAGAAGCTCGTCGAGCCTGATGATCGCATGTCCGCTCCCAATTCGACCATAACGAGGGCACGTCGACCTTTTGTCCGCGGACAAATGCCGTACTGGGAAGCCAGCCTCAAGCGCCTTTGTCCGCAGACAACTAGGCTACCGAGGGTCGGCGTAGGGGTACTTTTCGGAGGACAAGCAGCGACCGAAGTAGCGCGTTCAACTGGCTGTCCGCGAACAACCTGCCGCCAGAGCAAGGAAGCGGGATCATTTGTCCGCGGACAAACGGTCATCCAAGGCAGCGCCAGATAATTCCGCCATTATCGAAAAAGCTGCCGCACCATGACGGCCAGCTCTCTCATGTCCGCGGACAACTCGACCACCACTGTAAGTGTCCACAGACGGCTGCCTTGGAAAACTGCTGGTTCTCTCCTGAATGCACCGAGAACGAAGCCCGTCAGCCTCTCATCATAAGTATTTCTGGCTTCTATTCTGAAACGCCGGCTTAGTACCTTCAAGTATCGTAACAACATTTTCGTTCGACCTAGCATCTTCTATAGAGCCCGCATAATAGCTGATAGACGATTGATTGCGTCGATCGAAACTCGCGGCGATGATCTGCTCAGCATCGCACACCACTGCAAGGTTCGGGTTGTGCGTCACCATAATAATTTGCCGTGTCTTCTTCGCCTCGTTGATCACCGGCACGAGAAGGCTGACAATGGTCTCGTTGTCAAGATTTTCCTCGGGCTGGTCAAGGATTATCGGGTTTCGGCCCTTGTCGACGAGTAGGTAAAATATAAGCAGCAAGGCGCCCCTTTGCCCTGGTGACAGCTGCTCAATCGGCGTGTTTTGAAACAAAAGCGTGTATTTTGGCTCGATATAATCCAGGCCGTAAAGATAATCATAGACCTCTTCGGGTTTGCGGTCCTTGCGCAGGATCGCCCGCACGCCTCCAGCCTGCGGCGCAACGCGCTTGGCCGACGCTGTCAGTACCTCTTCCATGGCCGCAACGAAGCCCACCGAAGCATCGGCCGTGGCAAATCCGTATTTGTCGCATTGTTCCTTCACTTTGGTGCGGCTCTCGTCGTCGCCGCGCAACTCTCCTACGCTCTGCTTCACGATGCCGAATAGATTTTCGGAAATTACATCCGGATAAACGGCAAGGTTGGACTGGAACTGGAGCTTGTACTCTTCGCGTATCAATGCGTTTTCAGCGATCAACTTCTGCAAAGGAGTAAACAAATCTGCGCGCTGCTGGCGTTGTTCCTCAAGTACCGCAAATATTGAACGAGTGGTCTTGTCACGGTCGGCGCGCAGGTTCTCCAGTATTTCCGGCATTTTGGCAACTTGCTCGATCCGAGCGACGAGACCTAGCTCGCTGTCAGGAACGTCAGCCCCCCCACGGATTTCGGCGAGTTGCTCTTCCCATCGGCGCAAAGCGCCTAGATAATCTTGCCGTAACCGCTGCGGCTCATTAAGCAGTCGTGTGGCTTTTGCCCGCTCTTCCTCGATCCGCGCCTTTTCGGCGCCGTTGGCGCTGATGCGGTCTGCCGCTTCGACAAGAGCGCTATCGCTCTGAGCGATTGCATCCGTCAGCGGCGTCCGGTTGATCTTAAGCGTGATAACTTGGTCGATGGCTAGGCCTACCTTGGCCAGCTCGGGCGCAATCTGTGCTGCGATAGCGTTGAATTGTCCCTCAAACAGATCGACCTGATCTTTAACTGCACGAGCGGCTTGTCGGCGGAGGGCTGCCTCTTGCTGTGATGCCATGGCAGCCTTGAGTTTCTCCTCGCGCATCTGATCGGTCACGGCGAGCCCTTGCAGTGCATCCGACGCGGCTTGCTGCTCCCCGGTCATCTCGCTTGACGGCTCAGGCACCTCGATCGGCTTACTCTCGTTAAGTTCGGCCAGTTGCACCCGCTTGAGCCGCAATTGTTCCTCAAGATGGCTCCTAACGTCAGGATGCAGCCGATCCTCTGCGGCCACGATCCGCTGATTGAGCAGGCCAAGGTTCTTCCGCAGCTCGCCGAGCCGCTCACGAAATATGCGCTCATGCTGCTCGATGAGCTCCTCAAATGTCATCGCATCTAGGCGCCGATCCGCAGGCGTGTGGGAGAAGATGACATCCCGCAGTTCGCGCTCAAATGCGTTTGAAGCACCAGAGGCATGGTCGTTGCACAACGCTTCAAAGCGCCCTTGCGGAATGTATTTCACTAACTGCACTCTATCGGCTGGCGGGTCGTCGGCCAGATTGGCCTCGCAGGGATCACCGGCGAGCCAGTGCATACGACCGTTGAACTGGCGCGCAGGCTCGCCGGACTTGCCGCGGAAACGGTCGCGTTTGAGAAAGGAAAAGTGCTTCTTTTCCTGCGAGTTACCCAGCACTGCTATGACATCAGCAAGCGCGCTCTTGCCGCTGCCCTTGTTACCGATGATAGCAACAAGATCCTTGTTGAGTTGTAGGTTGACGCCGTCGAACCACTTCTCAGGCAGTGTGGACCCCGGCACCTTCGCCAATTCGATTCGGTCGATGTAGAAGGTCTTGTGATCCCGCGCCCTCGCAAGTTTGGGTGGAAGCGTCCCTATATGGCAGCGTTTCTCCGGTTCGCGGACAGCTTGGCGCAAGCCGGCCCAGGTCGGGTCGGCCTTGATCCAGGTGATGCGGCCGCTCGGATAGTCGCCATAACCACGCGCATCGTTAGTGCCATCCCCGGTGAACTGATGGGCGTCGCTGCCCGAAACTGGGAGCCGTGGCACCCCACCGAGCGCGTCCTGGAAACTGTCGAAGAATCTGGCATTGCCCTCGGTCCTACGGCCGACAAAGGCATGCCACGTTGCATCATCACGGGCCTCAAAGATCGGCGACGATTCAAACAGGCTCATCGCGTACGCGTAGTGCTTCATGACGTCGACTTGGTCTAGGCCGTCGTTCGTCGTGAATGGCATGAAGCCGATAGCCATACCGTCGGGCACAGCCTTGATCGCTGTCTTGTAAGATTCAGGCTTGATCTCGGCGATCCTACAGCCAGCCTCCAGAGCTTTAGCATCGTCTGCATCCACGTCTGCCTTCTTGAATCCATGCTTGGCAAGCAAGTCCGCGGTGACGCGACGCGCATAGGCTTTCAGGCCATGCTCCGAGAGCGGCAGGTCGACTAGCTCAAGCCTAAGCATCGAAAGGAAGTCGCGCAGCAGTTGGTCCTGAATCTGGTCGCTGAAGATGACATGCGCGTTGAGACGACCATTCATCGGTGCGCATAGCCGCAGCTCGATACCCGGAAACACTGTTTTCCCGAGTTTCGGCGCGCCTGGTTGCGCTAGCCGCCGCTTGAGCGCGAACCAGCCGTCGAAAGTCCAGTAATCCATCAGCGCAAAAACCGCCGGTGGCGCCGCGTTAAGTGCCGCGGTCATTGCATCAAGGACCGCGGCATCGTGATCATCGTGGCCGCCACCACGAAGCCGCTGGCCCTTCCAGAAGTAGGACGCGGGCGAATGGATGTGCAAGTCCCACTGACGCCATTCTGATCCTCTAGGATAGTTGCTCATCCGCTTCCCCCATAGGTAGATCTCTTCCCCGCTCCGACAGCATCGCGAACGTCCCTTCGCCTCTGGTCTTTGCAGGCGTCGGTTTCGGAATTTACAGCGGACAATCGCCCGTGTCATGTGCGTTGGTGACCAACAGCGGGGGCTTTTTCAGTGGAGACGCCACCGCGAGGTATTCGCTCATCCAGGCGCCACTTACGGTCGGTAATCGGCCCGGGGCTTGCCCCTGGTGTCCTGCGGCAGCAGGGGCGCGAGGCGGTCATGCTGCTGATCTGACAGCCAGAAAATGAGAATACGTCACGATAGCTCCCTTCCTGGGAGCTGAGGGGGTGGACCGCCATACATGAATCAAATCGTGAGCCGCTGGGAAACCGATCTATGGGTCCTGACTCTAGGTGAGGCATTTGTGCGCGGACAAACCTGACGGCGCAATATACGCCCAAGATATTCAGAATGGAGAAGGCGAAAGTCTTCGCGTTGATCCCACTAGATATGCTGCGTTATCATCGCTGTGGAGTTCGGGGAATCCGGGGTGAAGATTGGTGAAGGGGCGTAATCGGCGACGGTTTTTACAGTAGGCAGCAAGCCATGCTTTTGTGGCGACACTGCGTGTTGCCACAAAAGCGGATTTTGGGGCTCCGCCCCAAGCCCGGGCTGAAACGGGGGGAGGCAGTAATGTCGAAGGACCACATGATCAGGATACGGGCGCGCGAGGACGAAGTTCTGGCGATAAAGCGCCTAGCGGATGGTGCTGGTCTTAGCATGTCCGAATACATTCGCCGCCGCGCGACGGGGCACGCAGTACCGGCAAACGCCGTGGCTCTCGGGAGGATTGCGGGTGATCTGGGGCGGATCGGCGGGAATATCAATCAGCTAGCGCGGGCTGCGAATACGGGCAAGTTGAACCGCCTGTCTGAAGATGATCGCACGGCTTTGCGGATCCTGGCCCGACGAATCAAAGATTTGCGAGACGTCATCGTCGGGAGTTCAGAGTCATGATTTCAAAGGGCATCCGCGGGTCGTGCTTCCGTGGTTTGATGAAGTATCTAACGCGACAGGACGGTGCAGTGATTGCGGCTACATGGAACCTGGGTTCGCTAGATCCTGTGCACGTTGTCTGCTTTATGAAGCTGACGGCAGAGGCTTCTAGGTGCAAGAAACCGGTCTATCACGTTCCGATCCGCCCGGACCCCGGCGATAGGCAGTTGACGGATCAAGAGTGGATCGATGTTGGTTCCAGGCTCCTGCGGGGCCTACACCTGGGCGGGCACCAAGCCTTCATCGTGCTCCACGGCAGTGGGCCGACTAGGCACGCGCACCTAGTTGTCAACCGCGTGTGTGATGGCAGGGCGGCGCCGCTTCGACATGATTACGCCGAACGCGAGAAAATACTTCGGGGCTTGGAGTGCAGCCTCGGGTTGCGGAGGGTTGCCGGACGGTTCTATGACGAGGAGGGCCGGGATCGGCGCGAGACGGAGGCTGCGGCTCGGCTTCAAGGCGCTTTGCCACCTGAGAGGCCAGTAAAGCGATTTACCGACGGAGAAAGGCGCCGCACCGGTCGCGAAGGCAGCAGGTCGCGCATCCATGTTGTCGTACCTCAGATCTATCGCTCGGGTCACGCTGGTCATTCATTCCAACAGGCGCTGGCCGATCGAGGCCTTGTCCTCGCCCGAGGCCGGAAGAGCGGCTTCGTCGTCGTTGACGTCGGAAACGATACGAGCGCGTCGTTGAGCCGCGTGTTGCGGCGCGAGGAGCGCCAGCGCGTTCTTGACGGTTTAGGAGCCACTACGCTTCCCACCCGCGAAGACGCTTCGCGATGGCTTGAGCGGCATAAGTTGGGCGCGGCTGTAGCAGTAGTGGCGCCGGGTGCCTTGAGGAACCACCGCCGCGGCCTGGCGCCGGCCATGCCCAGCCGCAGTATCGCAGCAATCCAGGCCGGCTTCGAGCAGTCCGGTGATCACGTTCGTCGACCGGTGCAGCTACCATCGATTATTCCAGTCCGGAAAGCTCAAAGTGAACGGACTACGGCACTGGAACGAGATCGCTCGTGCTTTCGGTCGCTAATGCCGGCTCCTGTCAGTCGGCATGCTGCGCTGGTACAAGCGCAACTCGCAGATCTCATGGCACAGTTCGCGGCAACGCGGGATCCGGGGCTCAGAGCCGCGCTCGCCGCTGCGATCAAGAAGAAAGAGGAAGAGCTACACCGCGAGAATGCCATGGCGCGGCTCAACCACAAAATACACCGCTCGAGATTGAAGCAGCAGGGTCGCTCTGAGCGATAGTTCGGCACGCCAGTACGTGCCTCCGGCCGGCAGCGCTGCGCGCTGGTTCCGGCGCGAGGCGCCGGCGGCGCAAGCGCCGGCTTTCTAAAGGGGAGTAAAAGGCTGCCACCGCCTACGGCTCCGGCTACGCCACCATATACCGTCACGGACCGTGTCTCACTCTCGGCTGGTCATAGCAGGATCGTTGCTCATGAGCGCCTGGTTTCCAGCGTCATGTAGCGGGCGCTCACTCGTCATTCTGTTCGAGCAGGATAGCGTCGACGAGGCGGACGATGGCGTTCTCGTTGGGGAAAACGCCGACGACCTTGGTGCGGCGCTTGACCTCGCCGTTGCACTTCGTGCTGGGCCTTCTCCATGAAGCTGGCGAGCTTGGGAGCGTTGGTCGGCAGGTTAGGTGGTGGATGAGGGCTTTCCTTTTCGATACCAAGTGGCCCGCGACATGCCGAGAGCTTCCCAAGGTCTTGTGGCCTTTGCGGAGCCTGCCTGGACTTCAGCGCGATACTCTTCTCGATCAACAACGCCCAGCCGACGTCTCCGCGCCTTCTCGCGTTCAGTGGCCAGTTGTCGACGAAGGTCCGCGTTGATGATGGCGCGAAGCCCGGCATCGCGCATCTCCGCGGGTGTCACCCCCAGCCATTCAACAATAGTCGATGCCCGAAAGCGGTACCGCGGGTCGATAACCTCGCCATTCCAGTTGAGCGTTTCTCCGCGCGCCGCGGCTGCGGCACGTCGATAGACGGTGCTCATACGGCTGTCGGTTTCGTGATCTGTCCAGGTCGAGCCAGCTTCTTGGGCTAGGGCATAGCATTCTCGTCGCAAAGCTTGCAGAGGTACGAGGTGCGTCATGGCGGTACAGGCGAGAAATAGCCATGCGTCGCGGTGGCCAGGGGGCAACTGCCCGTTCCAACGATGCTGCCGAAGCCGCTGAAGGTCTGTCAGAACAGCCTCCCACCATGTTGCGGCGGTGAGGTGTATCGATGGAGCGCCGGAAGCGTGACCGGCAGCGCGGCGACGCGCCCTTTCGGCGGTCAGCGAAATAAGGACGTCTCGCTCGAGCGGAAGTATTTCATGAGCGAGATGGTCAAAGGTGTAGCGCGTGAAAGAGCTTCGGTGCGGCCAAGTTAGCCGAACTTGTTCTCCGCTTTTTGAGTTGACGCTACCTGCTAAACGAAACACGCGGGCGGCGTCGAGAGCACGACGATCTGAACAGTGTCCGGCAAGCGCGTCAGCTAGATACCGCTGAACGACTTGCCAGCGGGGTAAAGCTGCTCGTGGAATTGCGTCGATTAGCCAGGTAACTAGGAGCCCTCGGCCCGTAAAAAGAATATACGATGGCTCGGGGATGTTTGAGTCCACCAGGGAACGCAGCACATCTTGTGTGACGGCTTCGGGTGTCGAATGCGCTAGAGATGGCATATGAAAATAATCAAGATCAACGTAGCAGGCGCCCAACGTGAGCAATTGCGAAACCCTGCGCCACCCCAGGAATGATTGCTGAGACACGAATATGTCGGTGCCGCCGACCACGTTCTCTACTTCATCTCTTAGGTCCTCGACAGGAACTAGGCGCTCCCGCCACTTGTCTGTTCTGACTGCTAGTGCGGCACCGCCACTTCCTCCATCTGGATGGAGAAGAGAGACATGTTCGATTCCCGACAGAAGGCGCGGGGAGCTGAGGTTGTACTCAGCCTGTTGATATTGGTCTTTCTGCAATAAAAGCAATTTTTTCTCCGCCCATTGCCGTTGGCTGCATGCGTCTGCCCCCGCGGTAGACGTCATGGACAGCGTTCCCTCGGATCAAATAGCACTTGATCAAGTTCTGACCAGTGCGGGCGGAGCATTTTATGAAGCGGATTTACGAGGCGGCATCAGGGCTTAGTTAATTGCATTTTGCAAGAAAGTCCGCGTCGCCTAGAATTGGCTGCCTGCTTTTCGCGTGAGGTGGGTTTAGCGGATTTTTTATTGGCGGAAAAATTTCGCGAGTGGGTTGACCTTCATTGCGGGAGGTATATCTGTATCGAAGGTACTACGATACGGTACCGTACTACGGGAGTATTCCTATGCAGGTGAAGGCAACAAAGGAAGCTGTGGAAGTGGCAGCTGCCCAGCTCATCGCGCAAGGTGAAAACGTCACTTTGGACGCAGTTCGGCGGATCACTGGGGGCAGTAACAGCACCGTGGCACGGCTGCTTCGCGAGTGGCGCGCGGCTAATGAGGGTCACGAGGCAGTCCTATCGGGTTCTGATCTCGCAACGGAGACCGCTGATGCTGACGAGCTTGCAGTAATCGACGGAACAGCACAGAAGATTCGGCAGGCCGTCGAGGATATGGCGCGTCATTTCCAAAGGGGCTGCGCGCAAAGGCTAGCTGACCAGCAGCGAGCCCATGACGCTCTACTGACGCAGGAGCGCGAACGGCACGGCCGCGCTGTTAGCGCCGCGTTAGAACGCCAAGCACGGGCGGAGGCTGAACTAGACGCAGTCGCGACCGAGAGCGAAGAGCGAGCACAAAAAGTCGAGCAACTGTTAGCTGAGAATGCGGCTCTGGAGCAGGAGCGTGACGACGCTCGGGTGCAGGAAGGGGTTCTGCGGAAGGAGCTGAGCGATGAACGGACCGCACATGAGCGCGCGGTTGCTCAAGCCGACAGCTGTCTAGCAGCGGCGAAGCTGCGAGGTGATCAGGCCGAAGCGCAGGCAAATCTGCTTCGGGAGGCTGCGCCGAAAATGGAGGAGAGGGTAAGCTGCTTGTCCGACCGCCTGGAAGCGGTGCGCCGTGATCTCGACGCTGCTAATGCCGAGGTCGCTGAGCAACGACATCGCGCCGCTCTCGCTGAAGCTATGGCGGATGAGGTAGCAAAGCGCGCCGCGCAGGCTGAGGAAATAGTAGCTGACCTGCGCAAGCGTCTTGCGACGGGCCTGGAATCGTCCGGAAAGTCTTGATCGCTCGTGAGCACAGGTGGGCATGCCTGCTCGGTGGCCTGGGACGGGAGGAACTGATCGTGGATGAGGCTATCGGTGATACCGTAATAGGCTACCGCCTGCATTCATTAGCGGGTTCGCCACCTAAGAAGGCTCTAAGCCTAGCGAAGGTCTGTATCTACCGCGGGCACGCCTACGTGGTGGCCGACTGCATGACGGTCGTTGGGGCTGCTGATGACCGCTGCCTCGGCGCGATCCTTCGGAATGTTGCGGCCGCCGTCGCCGGGCTCGAGTGCGTGAAGCTGGTGCCGGAGGAAGATCTGCCGTCGATCAAGGCTAGCTGGCATGACCAAGTTCCGGAGCCGGTTGCGCGCATTGCTGAGATCAGCAGGGATGCCGCTCGATGACTAACCGCTCGTCCAGACGAACGCCTACGTCACGATGCAGAACCTGATGCGTGTCGGCCTGGACCTGGTGTCCGCCAAGTGCGAGTGGCCGCGAATTGCGGGCGGGCCGTCAAGATCTGCTGGACGCGCGAGGGAGAGCGATCATGCCGAAGAACATGACTGTTGGTGATCTGCGGGCCGCACTCGCCAAGTTCACCGACGACATCCCTGTCTGTGTCTCCCTCTGGGAGGGAACCGGCGGCACGGAGTACGCAGAGATCGCGATCGTCGAATATTTTCGTCGGCGGCAGCTAGAGAGGCAGGCACTGCGCCGCGTCCATCAGTCTGTCGGTAGGTGACGAACCAACCGCCTCGGCTAACTGTACTGTGGAGGCCAACCTGAACGGTGACATTTGATGCCAAGGATGACCGTGGATGATCTGCGCGCTGCACTTGCGCAATACAATGGAAAAGTGCCAGTGACCATATCAGTGCTCGATCACGATCGGATCATCGAGTGCGACGACTTTTGGGTTATCGACATGATCAGGGTTCAGTATTCGAAGCGAACGGGGCAGCCGATCCCGAACTCGGGCAGACTTGTCGGGGTTAAGATATCGGTCGATTGTCGCGGAGGGGCGCCAGATGAAGACCTCGAACCGGTGGATCCAGATTCGGGATTTTGATGGCCTCCGGCACAGGCTGCGGCCGTGGAGCATTATCGCGCTGTCAGACGCAGATCATGCTGGCGACACTACAGCGATCACGATCCAAGGCGGCCGCGTCATCATTATCGCTGAGCCGCTGGACGTTGTTGCAGCCGCTGTAGAGAAACATGAAGCGGTAGGAGGGCGGGGCCATGCTGACCTTGAGCGCTGAGATCAGCGAGATTTCATGTATTCAGATCGAGTCGAGCGACGTCGGGGCTCTTAAAAACTATATCCGCACCGGGACTGGCGCATCGGTCGCAATCACGGGCCCCGCGATAGCAGAGAAGTTGGCGCGTGCGCTGGCCGAGGCGCGTATGCACGCCCACCTTTAATTCTCCTTGACGAGTCTGCGGTCGACGATCTGCGGTTCGGGCGCATGGAGTCATCCACGCGCCCGTTCTCATGCCTGGAACCACACAAGATGTTGTGTTCGGCGGATCGCGCGGATTTCGTCGCCTGGGCCAACAAACGCGCCCCGGGCTAGCAGTCGGGCTAGCAAAATAAGCGAGCGGCCTGAGCCCGGGAAAGACAGCATGACATCGTTCGTAGTGGAAAATTTGAGCAATTCTGCTGGTTTAAGGATTCCCTAGGGGTCTCAGGTGGTCTTGCTTTGTTCTTGACGACCTGATTACAAATCAGGTGCTCTACCAGCTGAGCTATACCGGCGTGCCGTCTATATACGCGGGCGGGGCACCGGGCCGCAACACCTAGCCGCCGTCGGGGCCTTGTCGGCGGGGACCGGCGGAGCTACCTCCGGGGTATGACACCGCCTTCCGCCACCTCCGCCTGCGTGCCGCCCGGCCTGCGGATCTATGCCGTCGGCGACGTGCACGGGCGGGCCGATCTGCTCGACGTCCTGCACGCCCGCATCGTCGCCGAGGTGCGGCGGGACCGGCCGGCGCGGGTGGTGCTGGTCGGCCTCGGCGATCTGGTCGACCGCGGGCCGGCCAGCCGCGGCGTGGTGGAGCACCTGCTGGCACCGCTGCCCGAAGGGTGGTCGCGGGTGACCCTCGGCGGCAACCACGAGGACATGATGCTCGGCGCCATGGACGGCAGGCCGGGGGCGGCGGCAGCCTGGCTCGGCAACGGCGCGCGGGCGACGCTCGATAGCTACTACGCCGCCGCCGGCCGCCTCACGCCCGCCGACGACCGCGCGGCGGTGGCGGGGCTCGCGGACGTGATGCCGCCGCGCCACCTCCGCTTCCTGCGCGGCTTGAAGACGACGTGGCGCTGCGGCGGGTACTTTTTCGTCCATGCCGGCGTGCGGCCGGGCGTGCCGCTGGACGACCAGGACCCCGACGACCTGCGCTGGATCCGCCGCCCCTTCCTCGACAGCGAGTGCGACTTCGGCGCCGTGGTGGTACACGGCCACACCATCGCCCCGCGACCGGTGGAGCGGCCCAACCGCATCGGCGTCGACACCGGCGCCTTCGCCGGCGGCCCACTGACCGCCGTGGTGCTGGAGGGGGCGACTCGGCGGTGCCTCCAGGCATCGGAGGGATGGGTGTAGCTGCCTCCATAAGATGCTGAAATTGGCGTGAAACTCTCTAAGGCTGCTGCCCGATGCCCGGATGAGGGCGGTGCGGGCGCGTGCGCGCGGCGCGGCGTTGCAGCCGGAGCGGGAGACCGCTAATGCTTGGCCGTGATGGGCTTCGGCAGGGGGATGCCCGCATGGGCGGTCGGAGGAGCAGGATGACGGCGGCGGTGGCGCTGGCGGCCGTGGCGGCGGCGGTCGGTGCCGGTCCCGTCGTCGCGCAGGCACCCGCCGTGGCGTTCGAGCCGGTGCCCGGCCTCGACGTGGTCGATCAGGTGGTGACGGCGCTCGCCTTCGAGCCCGACCCCGCCTTCGCCGCCCTGCTGTTGGAGGCCGCGGTGCTGCACCTGGACGGTGCCGACCCGGCGGTCCTGGCCGAACTGCTGGATGCCGTCCTGCTGAGCCTGCCCGAGGACGCCGCGCGCCGCCTCGCCCCCGCCCTGGTCGCGCAGCTGGCGGGCCGCGACGCCGACCTGTTGGCGGATCTCGCCGCGGCCGCGGCCCCGGTGCTCGGCGTCGAGGCCATGGACCTGGGGGCGGCGGCGCATCGGCTCAGCGCGCCGGTGGCGGCCGTGCCGTGGGCCGGCGGTCATCGCACCGGCACTACGCCCACCGCGGTGCTGCGGGCGGAAATCCCGCTGTCGGGCATCGAGCCGCTGCCGCTGGACACGCTCGTCCCGCAGGCGGCGGCGGACCTCGACCTGACGTGGTGGGTGGAGCGCTTCCTGGAAGTGCTGCCCTACCTGACGCAGGCCGATCTGCAGGGGATCGCCACGCTGTGGGGCCTGACGCCCGAGGATCTGCTCGCCCTGCAGGACTGGCTGGCGGTTCAGGGCATCGACCTGCCGGCGGCTCCGGCTCCTGCGCCGCTGCCGCTGCCGCCGCCCGACCCCGGCCTCACCGCGAGCCCGTGGTGAGGCCATGCGGCGGTTGCTCCTGTCGGTCCTCATTCTGCTTTCCGCCGCGCCGGTCCACGCCGCCGACGCGCCGCTGCCGGCCCCCGGCGAGCCGTTGGAGCCGCGCCAGGCGGCGCGCAGCGGCTATGCGCCGCAGGGCCTGCGCCTGGGCGCGGTGACGCTGTTCCCGGAGGTCGACCTGCGGCGCGGCTACCGCGAGGAGATCTTCGCCATGGGCGACGGTGCCACGCGGCGCGGCTGGGTCTCCACCGCCGCGGCGCGCCTGCGGGCGGAGGCGACGGAGGGGCCGTGGGGCGCGGCGCTGCGGGGCGACGTGGAGCGGGCGACGGGCCCGCAGACCTTCGTCGGCGACGGCATCCAGGGCGGCGGGGCGCTCGATCTTCGGCTCGGCCTCGGGCGCATCGCCGTCGCCGATGCCGAAGCCGGCTGGCAGCATCGGCTGGAACCGCGCATCGCGCCGACCGTCGCCGGTCAGGCGGCGGAGCCGGTGCCGGTGTCCTCCGCCCATGCGGCGGCGGGCCTGCGCACCGCCCATGCCGTCTTCACCGGCGCCGTGCGGGCCGAGGTGCAGCGCCTGTCCTTCGGCGACGTGCCGCGCCTCGGGGCCTTCAACGGCGCGCCGCTGCCGACGGAGACCAACGGCGACCGCGACCGCACCAAGGCCATGCTGTCGGGCGAGGTCGCTTGGCGGCCGGGCGGCGTTTCGGCGGTCTACGTCCGCGGATCGGTCGCCGACATCGACTATGCGCAGGACGCCGATGACGCCGGCTTCCGCCGCGATGCCGCGACCCACGAATTGCTCGCCGGCGTGGCGCTGGGCCGGCCGGAGGACTGGCGCCTGTTCGTGGAGGTGGGGCGCATCGGCCGCAGCAGCAGCGACCCGCGCATGCCGGCGGTGTCGGCGCTGGCGGTCAATGCCGGGGCGACCGTGGCGGTGACGCCGCTGGTGACCGCCCAGGTGGCCGGCGAGACGCTGGTGGCCGAGACGACGCGGGCCGGCGTGCCGGCGGTGCTGGTGCGGCGCGGCACGCTGGAGATCGAACACGAGGTGCTGCGCAGCGTCATCCTGCTGACCACCGGCGAGGTGGCGTGGCACCACTACGTCGACGACGACCGCGACGACATCGCCTTCTCCTACGGCGGCGGCGTGCGCTGGCGGGTCGGGCCGCTGGCGCGGGTGGAGCTGATGCTGCGCCAGGACTCGCTGAACACGGAAGTGGAGGCTGAACGCTGGCAGGCGGTCGAGGGCACCCTGCGGCTGGCGGCGAGGTTCTGATGCGGGCGGTGGTGGCGGCGGTGCTTCTCCTGTGCCTCCTCGTGCTCGCCCCGCCGGTACGGGCGGAGGCGCCGGCCTATCGCCTGGGGCCGGGCGACGCCCTGCGGCTGACGGTGTTCGGCGAGGACGACCTGTCGGGCGCCTTCACCGTCGATGGCTCGGGGCGCGTCTCGCTGCCGCTCATCGGCGAAGTGCGGTTCGGCGGCCTGACGCTGCCCGAGGCCGAGGCGGCGGTGACGGCGCGGCTGGCCGACGGCTACCTGAAGGAGCCGCGCGTCGCGCTGGAGGTCACCAACTACCGGCCCTTCTACATCCTGGGCGAGGTGCGGGAGCCGGGCTCCTTCCCCTATGCGGCGGGCATGACGGTGATGTCGGCGGTGGCGCTGGCCGGCGGCTTCACCTACCGCGCCGACGAGGACGACATCGAGATCACCCCGGGCGCCCGCGACGGCTCCCCCGCCGGCCCGGCGCAGCAGGCGACACCGGAAACGCCCGTGCTGCCGGGCGATGTGGTGCGCATCGGCGAGCGCTTCTTCTGATGGAGCGCTGGGCCTTCCGGGCGGCGCTGGCGGTGGTGGTGCTGGCACCGCTGGCGCTCGGCGCCAACCGGCCATGGGCGTGGCAGGCGCTGGCGGCCGTGTTCGCCGTCCTCTGCTTCGTCCCGCAGAGCGGCAGGGCAAGGGTGCCGCGGGGTGCGGCGGTGCTGTGGCTGGCGGCGCTGGCCTGGGCGGCGGTGCAGGTCTTCGGGCTGGCCCCGCCGGTGCGGCCCGATCTCTGGGCGCAGGCGGCGGAGGCGCTGGGGCAGCCCGTGCCGGCGCGGGCGGTGCTTGATGCCGATGCTGCGGCGGCGGGGCTGCTGCGGCTGCTCACCTGGACGGTGGCCTTCTGGCTGTTCCTGCACTGGGCGACCTCACGCCGGCGGGCGGCAGTGGTGGTGGCGGCGATCGGCTGGGCCGGTGTGGCGTGGGCCGCCGTCGCGCTGGCCCTGCTGGCGGCGGGCGACCGCCTCCCGTTTGGGGAGAAAGTGCAGCACCTGGGCTTCGCCACCGGCCCCTTTCCCAACCGCAACACCCTGGCGCTGTGGCTCGGCATGGCGGCCTGTGCCCTGGCGGCGGCCGGGGTGCAGCGCGGGGTGTGGCGCTCGGTGCGGCGTGGCTGGGCGTGGTGGCTGGGCGCCGCGACGCTGGCCGCGGCCCTGGCGGCGACGCAGTCGCGGGCGGGGCTGGTGGTGGCGGCGGTCGGGCTCGCGGTGGCTGTGGCGCGGCTGGCGCGGCCCGGTTGGGCGCTGGCGGCGGTGCTGGCCGGGGGGATGCTGCTGGTGGCGACGCCGGTGAGCCTGCGGCTGGCGGCGACCGCATTGGACCCGGCGGCGGAGCCGCGGCTGGTGGTCTGGGCGACGACGCTGGAGGGCATCGCGCGGGCACCGTGGACGGGCATCGGCCTCGGCGCCTTTCCCGCCGCCTTCGCCGAGGTGCGGCCGCGCGCGCTGTTGCAGCCATGGCGCTACGCCCACAACAGCTATCTGGAACTGGCGTGGGAACTGGGGGTGCCGACGGCGGTCGCCGTGGTGGCGGCACTGGCCGGCATCGGCTGGCGGCTGCTGCGGACCGGCTCGACGACCGCCGCGGCGGGCCTCGGGGCGCTGGTGGCGGCCGGGCTGCACGCCCTGGTCGACTTCAGTCCGCAGGTGCCGGCGGCGGCGCTGCTGCTGGCGGTGCTGCTCGGCTCAGGCTGCGGGCGAGCAGGCGCGGTCCCGCGGCATCCCGTGCCCTCCGCCGATCCACCGCCCAGGCCAGCGCCGCCTGATCCAGCACCAGGGCCTGTTCCGCCGGGGTGAAGCCGTCCCACGCGGTGGCGGCGAGCGGCAGGCGGGCGAACAGCAGCGGCCGGTCGGTGGGCGCAGCGCGCATGGACAGTGCCACCGCCGCCGCCACGGCGCGCGGCGGCTCGCCCTCCTGATGGCGGTCCCAGGCGAGGCGGGCCCAGCCGTGCGCGTCGAGCGGCCGCCGGGCGAAACGGTCTTCCAGCCCATCGGGTGCCGCCGCCGTCCACCCCAGCAGGCCGGCCAGCGCCAGCCCGAGCGCGCCCGAGACCAGCCGCCTCACCCCCGTCGCGCCCCGTAGTAGGACGCATAGCGGCCATAGACACCGGCGGCGTCGCCGTAGCCGTAGCGGGCGTGGCGGGCGAGGTCGACGCGCGTCACCACCGGCAGCGGCTCCACCCCGGCGGCGAGCAGTGCCCGCACGCCTTCCGCCGCCACCTCGCGCGGCGTGTCCTCCCACCGCACGGCGAAGAGCACGTGGTCGGCGCGGCGGGCGAGCAGCCGGCCGTCGGCCACCGGCAGCACGGGTGGCGCATCCACCACCACCACCTCGAACCGCGCCTTGAGGGTGGCCAACAGGTCGGCCAGCGCCGGCGCCTCGGCGATGTCGAGCGCCGCGAAGCCGGCCCGGCCCGCCGGCAGCACGGTCAGGGCGGAGCGCGGATCGGCCACCAGCGCCGACTCCAGGTCCGCCGTCCCGGCCAGCACGTCGACCAGCGTCGGCCCCTCGGCGAGCCCGAGCGCCGCCGCCACGGACGGCCGCCGCAGGTCGCAATCCACCAGCACGGCGCTGCGCCCTGCCTGGGCGGCGGCGCGGGCGAGCCACAGGGCGAGGGTGGTCTTGCCCTCTTCCGGCAGCGACGAGGTCACCGCCACCACCCCGAGCGGCGCGCCGCGCGCCTTGACCATGAGGGCGGCCCGCAGGGTCCGCACCGCTTCCGCCGCCGCCTCGGCGGGGGCGTCGAGCACGGCGTCGGGCACCGGCCGCCCGCGCGGTGCCAGCGGGATCATGGCGAGCGGCGGGCGGCCCGTCGCCGCCTCCACGTCGGCGGCGGTGCGCAAGGCCCGGTCCAGCCGCTCGCGCAGGAAGGCGAGCGCCACCCCGGCCGCGAGCGAGGCGGCGACGGCGACGAGCAGGGCCGGCAGGCGGCGCGGGAAGCTCGGCTCCACCGGCGCGACGGCGGCGGAGACGATGCGGGCGTCGGGTTCCTGCAGGCTCTGCTGCTGGGTGGTTTCCTTGAAACGGGCGAGGAAGCTCTCGTACATCAGGCGCGTCGCCTCCGCCTCGCGCTCCAGTTCGCGCAAGGTGATGGCGGCCTCGTCCTCGCGGGCGTCGCGGCCCTGCAACTCGGCCAGGCTGCGGACGAGGCTGTCCTCGCGGGCGCGGGCGACGCGCACCTCGTTCTCCAGCCCCTTGGCGATGGCGGAGACCTCGGCGGCGATCTTGCGGCGCAGGTCGTCCAGTTCCGCCGTCACGTCGATCATGCGCGGGTGCTTGTCGCCGTAGCGGGCGGCCAGTTCCGACTGCCGCCGCAGCACCGCCGTTTCCTGCTCCTTCAGCTTCTGTACCAGCGGCGAGGCGATGGCTTCCGGCGCCGTCGCGGGGTCGCGGGCGCCGCGCATGGCGGCCAGCCGCGCCTCCGCCTCCGACCGCCGCGACTTGGCCAGGATGAGCTGGCTGTTGACCTCGGCCATCTGCTGGCTGGTGAGCGCGGTGCCGCGCGCTTCCGTCAGGCCGTGGGCGGCGCGGTAGTCGGCGACGGCCTGCTCGGCCAGGCGCACCTCGTCGCGCAAGGCGGCGATGCGGGCGTCGAGCCAGGCGTTGGCGCGGCGGGTGGCGTCGAACTTGGCTTCCAGCTGGGCGGTCAGGTAGGCCTCGGCCAGCGCGTTGGCGAGCGCCGCCGCCCGCGCGGGCCGCTCGCTCTCCACCTGCACGGCGATGACGCGGGAGCGGTGGACGGGCTTCACCGCCACCGCCTCGCGGAAGGTGTCGAGCGCCGCGGCATGGGCCTCCGGGCCGGCCGGGTCGCGCGGCAGCGGGCGGCCGAGCAGCAGGCGGTCCCACCCCTCCGGCAGGGCGCGCAGGGCGGTGCCGAGCAGGCCGGGCGGCGTGAGGGCCGGGTTGAACTCGGGGTCGTCGTAGATGCCGTGCGCCGTCGCCACCGTATGCAGCAGGGCGCGGGCGTGCAGCACCTCGGCCTCGGTGAAGACGGTCTGGGCGTCGGCGGGGGCGCCGGCCAGCACCGCGTCCATGGCGACCACCCTGGCCGGCGGGGCCGCCACCATGACGAGGGTGGAGGCGGTATAGCGCGGCGTCGCCAGGAGCAAGGCCAGCGCCGTCAGCCCGACGCCGAGGCCGGTGACGGCGACGATGGTCGCCCGCCGCCGCCACGGCACGGCGAGCAGCGCCCGCAGATCGGCGCCCGGCAGGGCGGAGGCGACGGTGGCGGCCGGCGCGGCCGGGGTCAGGGCGTCAGGCACGAGCGGTAGACCTCCACCAGGAGCGGCGCCACCACCGGCGCGGCGAAACGGCGTTCGAAGGCGGTGCGGGCGGCCGTGCGCATGGCCGGTGTCACGGCGTGGACGGCACGGGCGAGGGCGTGGCTGTCCTCGCCGGGCACCAGCAGCCCGGTGACGCCGTCGTCCACCAGCTCCGGCAGGGCACCGGCGGCGGTGGCGACGACGGGCGTGCCGCAGGCGAAGGCTTCCACCACCGCCCGGCCGAAGGGCTCCGGCCACAGGCTCGGCACCACCACGGCGCGGGCGCGGCCCATGGCGTCGAGCACCTCGGCGTGCGGGCGTCGGCCGTGCAGGGTGACGCCGGGCACGCCGTCCAGCGCGCTCGCCATGGGGCCCTCGCCGTAGACCTCGAGGGGCGGCAGGTCGCGGTGGCGGCTCCAGGCCTCGGCGAGGCAGCCGACGCCCTTCTCGTCCGTCAGCCGGCCGGCGTAGACGACGCCGCTGCCGCCCGGTCCGGGCGCGGGCGCCGGGTCGACCATGTTGGGGACGACGGCCGTCGGCCAAGTCTCGGGCAGCACGGCGGCGACGGCGCGGCTCGGGCAGACGAAGCGCGTGACGCGGCGCCACGTGCCGATGGAACGGTGGACGGCGAGGGCCAGGGCGGCGGCCGAGGTCGCCGCCCGGTCGCCCCGCCAGCAGGCACGGCCGAGCGACGGCCAGGCGAAGGGCCGGGCGATGCAGTCGTCGCACGGCGCGCCGGCACGCCAGCGGGTGGCGGCGGGGCACACCAGCCGCCAGTTGCGCAGGGTCTGCACCACCGGCAGGCCCAGGCGGGCGGCGGCGCGGTGGACGGCGGGCGACAGGCCGGGGAAGAAGTTCTGCACGTGCACCACGTCCGGCCGCTCGGCCCGCACGCGGCGCACCAGCTCGGCGGCGGCGCGGCGGTTCCAGGCGGCGCGCAGGAAGGCGCCCGGGCCGGCGGCGGCCTCCGGCGGCAGGGTCCACGACTGCACCGTCACTCCGGCGGCGGCGAGGGCGCGCGTCTCGGTCTCCACCGAAACGTCCTCGCCGCCGGGCCGGCGGTAGCGGGCGTGGACCATGAGCACCTTCATTCGCGCTGCTTCGCCTCCCATTCCACCTCTTCCCAGTCGGCTTCCGGCATGTCCGGCAGGGCGGCCGGCTGCGGCGGCGGTGCCGGTGCGGTCTCGGGAACGCCCAGCAGGGCGGCGAGGCGCGCGCGAAAGGCGCCGTGATCGAAGCGGCCCTCGATGAGCGCATGGCCCTTGCGGCCCATCTCGCGCGCCGCCTTGGGGTCGAGCAGCAGGCGGTGGATGGCCGATCCCACCTGCCCCGGCGGCGCGGTGAGGCCGGTGACGCCGTCCTCGATCAGCCAGGCGGCGGCGTCGTCGGTGCCGCCGATGACCGGCAGGCCGTAGGACCACGCCTCGATGAAGGCGAGGCCGGACCCCTCCTTCTTCGACGGCAGCACGACGGCATCGGCCTCGCGGTAGACCTTGGCGAGCGCCGCGTCGTCGAGCGGCCCGAGGAACTCGACGCGCCGGTGGACGCCGTGCTCGATGGCGAAGTCCCACAGGGGCTCGATGAGCGGTCCGGAGCCGACGATGCGGTAGCGCAGCGCCGGAAAACGCTCCAGCAGGCGCGGCATGGCGCGGATGACGAGGCCGACGCCCTTGTTCACGTCGCGGACGCCGAGGCGGGCGACGGTGAGCAGCACGTTGCCGTGGCGCCGCTCCACCAGCTCCTGCGGGCCGTCCACCGCCTGCGGGAACAGCACGAAGCGGTCGCGCGGGATCTGGTAGCGGCGGCTCATGCGCTTCAGCGTCGTCTCCGACAGGGCGGCGACGGTGTGCAGGCTCTTGCGGGCGGCGAAGAACTCCCACCCCGGCGTGTGGCGGTGGGCGGCGTCGCCCCAGACTTCCGGCCCGTTGGCGAACAGCACCACCTTGCATTTGGGCGCCACCACGCGGGCGATGGCGGCCAGCGGCAGGAAGTCGGCGTGGGCGAGCAGCAGGACGTCGGGCCGTTTGGTCAGCAGGTGCATGCCGACGGCGTCCATCACCGGCTTCTTCTTGCCGTCGCCGGTGCGGAAGGGGGCGGGGCACGGCGCGTTGGGCGGGTCGAGCACGGAAAAAACCTGCGGCTTGACGCCTGGCAGCTCGTTGAGGCAGCGGATCAGCCGGCGGTTGAACTTTTCCATGCCGCCCTGGGCGAACCACGCCCCGAACATGACGAAGGTGACCTTCACGCCGCGATCTCCTGGTGTGCCTGCATGCCGTCGTGCGGCGACGCTACCACCGCGGGGCGCGTCTGCGCCACCGCCGCGCCCGCCACCAGGCCGAGCGCGAGGAAATACTGCCACGTCAGGAAGATGCCCGCGTTGAGGTAGCCGGCCGCCTGGCTGCCGAGCAGGAAGGCGGCGGCGAGGCGTCCGTCGGCGCCGCCGCGCGGCAGGATCAGCCGCAGCAGGCTGCCCTGGAAGGCCAGGAACAGCAGCACCGCCGGCGCACCGCCGTAGAGGGCCAGGGTCACGAGCACGTTGTGGGCATAATGGGCGGCGGCGATCTCCGGCGCCAGCGGCAGGTTGGCGGCGTAGCGCGGGTCGGCCCCGGCGCCGACGCCCGTCAGCGGGTGGGCGCGCAGCACGTCGAGCAGGGCCGTCCAGGCGTCCAGCCGCGCCTCGATGGTGCCGACGGTCAGCCAGCGGCGCAGGAAAGGGTCGTCGGCGGCTGGCGCGCCGGTGAACCACAGGTCGTAGGCGGCGCCACCGAGCCACAGGGTGAGCGGAAACCCGAGCACCGCCGCCGCCAGCACCAGCCAGGGCCGGCGGAAGGAGCGCAGGCCGAGCAGCGCCCAGGCCGCTCCGGTCACCGCCAGCGCGGCCCAGGGCGTGCGGCTCTGCGTCAGCACCAGCCCGACCAGCGCCGCCGCCCAGGCGAGCGCCGTCCAGCCGCGCGGCAGGCGGGCGAGGTGGACCAGCACCAGCGCCCCCACCAGCGCTTGCCCCCAGGTGAAGGGGTCAGCGAACAGCGAAAAGATCCGCCGCTCCCAGCTGTCGCCCACCATCCAGGCGAAGACCTTGCCGGCCTGGATGGACCGCTCCGCTGCCCCCACCGCCCAGGCGAGATCGAGCGCCGTGTAGCCCGCCGGCCCTTGCCACAGGCCGTAGAGGGCGGAGGCGACGCACACCGCCGCCGCCGCCCGTCCGATGGCGGCGCGGTCGCGCACGGCGAGCGCCGGCAGGAACAGCAGGGCCGGCACGATCTCCTGATGCAGCGCGCCCAGCCGCTGGAACCACGGCGCGCCCACCGGGGACAGCAGGGTGCACAGGCTCACCCAGGCCACCAGCGCCAGCAGCCACAGGGCCGGCGCCGGCAGCCGCAGGCGGGGCAGGGCGGCGGCGAGGGCGGCCGCCAGCAGGAGCGTCGGCAGAAGCTGGACGCCGTAGTAGGCCGCCGTCGAGCCCTCCCCGAGGACGAAAGTCAGGCGCTTCAGCAGCTCCGCCAGCGGTTCCGCCACCAGCAGGGCGGCGATCAGGCCGCCGACGCTGCCGCCGGCCAGCAGCACGAGCAGCACCAGCGCCACCACGGCCAGCACCAGCGCGCCCATCCCGCCAGCCACGGCACCGGCGGCGACGGCGGCCGGCACGGCGGCGAGTGCGGCGAGCCTCACAGGCAATGGCGCCCGCTCCGCAGCACCAGGGCGGTGCGGGCCAGCAGCGCGAGGTCGAGCGCCGGGCTCCAATCGCCGACGTAGGCGAGGTCGAGGCGCTGCATCTCGGCGAAGGAGCGGTCGCGCCGCGCCACCTGCCACAGGCCGGTGAGCCCCGGCCGCATGCGGCCGCGCAGGCGGCGCACGCTGCGCGGCAGGCGCTTCATGTGGTAGGCGGGCAGGGGGCGCGGGCCGACCAGCGACAGGTCGCCGCGCACCACGTTCCACAGCTGCGGCAACTCGTCGACGGCATAGCGGCGCAATGGGGCGCCGATGCGCGGCAGGATGCGCGGGTCGTCGGCCAGCTTGCAGGTCGCCGCCCACTCGGCGCGGGCCTGCGGGTCGGCGGCCAGATGCTCGGCGAGGCGGCGGTCGGCGTCGCGGCACATGGTGCGCAGCTTCCACAGCACGAAGGGCCGTCCGTGCCGGCCGATGCGCACCTGGCGGTAGAATACCGGGCCGCGATCGGTCAGCCAGACGGCCGCCGCCGCGGCACCGATCACCGGCAGGGCGAGCAGCAGCAGCGGCAGGCCGAGCATCAGGTCCATGCGCCGCTTGACGCCCTGCCAACGCCGCAGGTCCAGCGGCCGCGCCGGCGCTCCGACGGTGGATATGGTACGACTACGTATGGTCATACCGGCCGCCGTCGCAACAGGTCGCGCATCGCCAGCGCCGCGAAGACGGGCAGGGTCTGCAGGTAGCGGCGGCCGAGCCGGCGCGGCTCCATGGCGAGGCGGAAGGCCCATTCGAGGCCGCTGCGCTGCATCCAGCGGGGCGCCTGCGGCACCGTTCCGGCGGCGAAATCGAAGGCGGCGCCGACGCCGATCATCACCGTCGCGGCGGCACGGCTGCGGTTGGCGCGCATCCACAGCTCCTGCTTCGGCGTGCCGAGGCTCACCCACAGCACGTCGGCCGGTGCCGCCCGCAGGGCCGCCAGGGCGTCGGCGTCCTCGCCCGGCTGCGGCCGATGGCCGACGGGGCGGAGCGGCAGGGTGTCGGCCAGGGCGACCGCGAGCCCGGGATGGCGCCGTGCCATCTCCGCCGCCGCCCGCGCCGCGACGCCCGGCGCGCCGCCGAGGAATGCATGGCGCAAGCCGGCGGCGCGACCGAGGTCGCACACCCGGTCCATGAGGTCCGGGCCGTAGACCCGTTCTGCCCCGCGCGCGCCGGCCAGGCGCTGCAGCCAGACCAGCGGCATGCCGTCGGCGGTGACGAGGCCGGCGGTGCGGTGCGCCTCTGCCAGGGCTGGGTCGCGGCGGGCACGGACGAGGCCGTGGGCGTCGCGGACGCAGACGTGCATGTGCCGCCCGTCGTGCGCCGCCGCCACGATGGCTGCGGCGGCGCCGTCCAGTGTCAGGCAATGCACGGCCGTGCCGAGGAGGGCGACATGCCGTACCTCATCCAGGTTGTGGATCGCCGTCACGGGCCTCCCCCGCCATAGCCCTCGCGCAAGCTGCGCAGTTCATGCCTCCTGCGGTACTACCACGGCGCTAGGAGTGATTGCCCGTCGAAGTGCGGCGGCGCGAATCGTTCCGGCGGTGTTCGCGCCTGTTCGGCAGCCATGAAGCGCGACCTTAGGGCGCTGCCGATCCATAGTGGTAGCGGCTCGGCCCGCACCGCAGCGACTCGGCCGTTCTCCGCGCTGGAATGCGCGCCGCGCGGGGTGTACTCTGCGCACCTTCCTTCCTGCTTCCTCCCTCTGCCCTCAGGAGTACCGGTGCGGTGATGCCCGACGAGGCGAAAACCAGCGGCGCGCAAACCCCGTCCCCTTCCGCTTCCGTCACGCCTCTGCCCGCCGCCGCCGCGGCGGTGCCGGCGTCCGTGGACGATCTGCCGCCGCCGGCTCGCGGCGGGGGCCGCTGGCTGACTGCAGTAGCGCTGGTGCTGACGGCCCTGTGGCTCGGCTGGTGCGGCTGGTACGTCACCGAAACGATCGGCTGGGTCCGCGTGCCGACGCTCGCGCCCGAGGTGTTCGGCGGGCTCGCCAGCGGGGCGCTGGTGCCGGTGGCGCTGCTGTGGATGGTGGTGGCCGTGCTCGACCGCGGCCGTGCCATGCGCCGGGAAGCCGAGCTTCTGCGCGAGCATCTGGCGCGCCTCACCTATCCCGACGGCGCGGCCAAGGAACGAGTGACGGCGGTGACCGCCGCCCTGCGCCAGCAGGTCGACCTGCTCAACGCCGCCAGCCGTCAGGCCGTGGAGCGGGCCGAGACGGCGCGCGCCGTGCTGGCCGAGGAAGCCCGTGAACTGGGCCGCATCACCGGCCGCGTCGACAGCGAGGCCGGCGGCGCGGCGGAAGCCCTGAAGGGTCAGATCACCGCCCTCGAAGCCCTGGTGACGCGCGCCGAAGCGGTCGGCAAGGCGCTCGCCGGTCAGGTCGAGGATCAGGCCGCCAAGCTCGACGGCACCCTCGGCAAGGTCGAGGACGGCGGCAACCGGCTGGCGGAAGTCATCGCCGGCCAGCGCAAGGCCATGGACGAACTCTCCGAACAGACGACGGCCCGTGTCTCGGCGCTTGAAAGCCTCGCCGAGCGCGAGGAACAGGCGGTCGAGCGGGCCGAGCGGGCGGGGGCGGCCCTGCGCGAGGCCTCCGACGCGCTCACCCGGTCCACCGGCGAGACGGTGGCGACCCTGACCGAAAGCGCCGGCCGCATGGAAACCTCGGCGGCGCGCGTCGGCGAACTGGCGCAGCAGGCCAAGGGCGACGTGGCGGCGGTGGCCGACGCCCTGGACGGCGTGGCGAAACAGGCGCTCGACCGCACCGACCTGGCGCTCAAGGCCCTCGGCCAGGCGCGCGACGGCATGACCGGCGCGGCGGAAAGCGCCGTCGAGCGGCTGGGCGGCGTCGAGGAGAAGACGCGTGCCTATTCCGACAGCATCGGCGGCATGGCGCGCGACCTGACCGCCCACCTGGAAAAGGCCGGCGCGACGGCGCTGGAGCGCGTGCGGGCCCTCGGCATCGCCACCGACAACATCGGCGCCCGCGCCAAGGAAGCGGCGGAAGACGTGCGCGCCCAGACCGACATGCTGGAGCAGACGGCGGTGCGCGTGCAGCGCCAGACCGGCTCGCTGCGCGGCGGGCTGGAGAAGCAGGTGCAGGACGTCGACGCCGTCATCGCCCGCCTGTCGGAGCAGATCGAGGGCGGCCAGAAGGCCCTTCAGGGTCAGGTCGAAACCCTGCAGGCCGCCGCCGGCGACGCCCTGGAACGGCTGGCCAAGCTCACCGAAGGGGTGCAGGGGTCGGCGCGCGAGAGCGATGCCGCCATGGCCCGGGCCGCCGAGGCCGCCGCCGCCTTCGAGCAGCGCCTCGGCGCCCTCATGACCGCGGCCGGCGACACCCAGGCGCGCCTGACTGCCATCGCCGACGGCCTCGCCGCCGCCCGCGAGCAGGTGGAAACGGCCGCCGCCGGCGCCGACGAGCGCCTGTCCGGCCTCAGCGGCGTGTTCATCGAGCGCGCCCGCAAGATCGTCGCCGCCCTCGACAAGGCGCTCGACGAGGTGGTGGGCAACGCCGAGCAGCGCGCCGACACCCTGTCCGACGCCTTCGCCCGCAAGGCCGAGGAGGCCAAGGCCGCCGTCGATGGTGCCGTCGGCGCGGCGGAAGCCCGCCTGATCGCCGCCGGCGACGCCATCCGCGGCCAGGCCGACACCCTGTCGACCCTGGTCGAGCAGTCGTCGCAGCAGGCCGAGCAGCGGTTCTCCGTCCTCAGCGCCCATGTCGCCAAGCGCGCCACCGGCCTGCTGGTGCCGGTGGACGAGGCGGCGCGGGCGGTGGAGGCCCGCCTGTCCGGCGTCGGCGACGGCCTGGAGGCCAAGGCCGCCGAACTGGCGCAGGTGGTGGACCAGAGCGCCGGCACCGCCGAGCAGCGCGTCGCCGCCCTCATCGCCGCCCTGGAAGGCCAGAGCGCCGCCCTCGGCGCCCCGGTGGAAGCGGCGGCGGCGGGTATCGAGCGGCGCATGGAAGCCCTCGGCATGGACCTCGGCAAGCGCACCCGCTTCCTCGCCGAGCAGGTGGACAAGGTGGCGGGCGACGCCGAGGAACGGCTGCTGACGGCCGCCACCTCCCTCGGCGGCAGCGTCTCCAGCCTCGCCCAGGCGGCCGAACACGCCGCCGACGCCCTGGCCGCCACCGACAACGGTGTGCGCGAGCGGGCCGAGGTGCTGGCGCAGATCACCGACGCCGCGCTCGCCCACATCGGCGACCTCGCCGGCAGTATCGACCAGACGGCCCGCCGCCTGCACGACGTGGTGGTCAACGGCTCGACCGCAGTCGGCGAGACGGCCGAGGCGCTCGACAACACCATCGCCACCTACCGCGACCAGACCAAGGCCATCGCCGACGAGATGCGGCTGGCGAGCGAGGACTTCCGCGTCCGCTTCCGCGACCTCGGTCGCACGTCCGACGAGGCCATGGAAAAGGTCACTGCGGCGCTGGAGTTCATGCGCACCCAGGCCGACAGCCTGGCCGCCGCCGGCGACCGCCTGTCGGACCAGACCTCGCGCGCCGGTTCCGCCTTCGAAACGAAGGCCGACACGCTGGCTCGCATGGCCGACCGGGCGGAGGAAAAGCTGCGCCTGCTGGAGGCCCAGCGCGACGCCGCCGACCTGCAGCGCTTCCTCAACGGCGCGGTGTTCATCATCGAGCGGCTGCAGTCCATCGCCGTCGACATCACGCGCTTGTTCAGCCCGACGGTGGACGAGGACCTGTGGCAGCGCTACTACCGCGGCGACACGAGCGCCTTCCTGCGCCACGCGGCGCGCGCGCTGACCCGCCGCCAGGCCGGCCAGATCCGCGAGCTCTACGAGGCCAACGGCGACTTCCGCGACTACGTGAACCGCTACCTGAGCGAATACGAGACGCTGCTGCGCGCCTCCCGCCAGACCGACCGCGCCGAAGTGCTGGCGGCGACGCTCACCAGTGCCGACATGGGCAAGCTCTATCTGGTGCTGGCCCGCGCGGTGGGGCGTCAGCTGGAGGGCTGACTACGGACGCAGGCGGCGGTCGTTGCGGTGGGGGAACGGTAGGGGCGGCCGCCTCGCGGTCCGCCCCTGTCGGGCGCGGTGCCCTTCAGTGCACCGTGCGCGAGGCGGGGGCGACGGCCGCCGCGGGGGCCGGGTCGCCCTTGGGGGCACCCAGTTCCGGCGGCGTGATGGCGTCGCGCAGGCGGGCGAGCACATGCGGCAGTTCCGCCGCGTCGTAGGGTTCCGCCGGGCGCACGCCCCACACGGGCTTGGGCCATGCCGGGTCGTCGGCGAAGCGGGCGATGACGTGGACGTGCAGTTGTCGCACCATGTTGCCGAGCGCCGCCACGTTCATCTTGTCGGCCTTGGTGAAGCGGTGCAGCAGGTCGGCGGCCTGGGCCGTTTCGTCCATCAGGCGCACGCGATCGTCGCGCGACAGCTCGTGCACCTCGCTCACACCCTCCCGCTGCGGCACCAGGATCAGCCAGGGGTAGGTCCGATCGTTCATGAGCAGCACGCGGCACAGAGGCCAGCGCGCGATCTCCACGGTGTCGGCGGCGAGGCGGTCGTCGAGGCTGAACATGGGACGCATCCCGGGACGGATGGAAACGGGCCGCTATCCTGCCCCATCGGGGACCGCCTGTCACGGCGAGAACGGCCCTTGGTCCGCATGGCCGGCCTGCGGCATGGTAGCCTGCAAAAAACACCCCACCCGGAGACACGTCCCCCTTGTCCGTCACCCCCGCCGCCGCCGATGCCGATACGCGCCGCCCCTGGTGGTCCTCGCCCTATCTGATGCTCGTCATGCCGCCGCTGTTCTGGGCCGGCAACGCCATCGCCGGGCGTCTGGTGGCCGGCGAGATCTCGCCGCTCGCCCTGTCGTCGGTGCGCTGGGCGCTCGCCATCCTGCTGCTGCTGCCGTTGACGGCGGCCGGCGTGCGGCGCCAGTGGCCGGTGATCCGGCGGCGGTGGAAGGCGCTGGCGGCGCTCGGGATCCTGTCGGCGGGCCTGTATAACCTGCTGCTCTACATGGCGCTGCAGACGACCACCGCCATCAACGTCACGCTGGTCAATTCGGCCATGCCCATGACCATCGTGCTGGTGTCGTGGATCTGGCTGCGCGACCGGCCGAGCGGCGGCGCCATGGCCGGCATCGCCCTGTCCATGGTGGGCGTGGCGGTGGTGGTGAGCCGCGGCGAGCTGGCGGTGTTGCTCGGCCTGGAACTGCACCAGGGCGATGCGCTCATGCTGCTGGCGGTGCTGGTGTGGGCGCTTTATTCGGTCATGCTGCGGGCCCATCCGCCCGGCCTGACGCCCGGCGTGTTCCTGACGGTGCAGATGAGCGCCGGCCTCCTGTTCCTGCTGCCCTTCTACGGCGTCGAGATCGCGCTCGGCGGCGGCGCCGTGCCGCTGACGTGGGAGATGGCGCTGGTGCTCGCCTATGTGGCGACGGGGCCGGCCATCGGCGCCTTCTATTTCTGGAACCGCGGCGTGGCGGAGGCCGGGGCCAACACGGCGGGGCTCTACATCAACCTGCTGCCGGTGTTCACCGCCGTCCTCGCCGTGGTGTTCCTGGACGAGGTCTTCCGCTGGTACCACGCCGCCGGCCTGGCGCTGATCTTCTCCGGGATCGCGCTCGCCACCCTGCGCCGGCCGCGGGCGAGATAACGCGCCGCCGCCCCGAAACACGCGCGGGGGCCGGTTGTTTTTTCCCGCAGCGGCAGGCATCATCTACCCGAGCTTTTTGCACGGGTATTGTCCCGCAACCGATCGCCGCCCACGCAGGCGGCGGCGCCAGAACAGCGAGGGGACCGCCATGACCGACTCCGGCCGCAAGACCCGCAAGATCCTGACGGCGCTGGCGCTGCTCGCGCTCGCCGGCGGGTTCTACCTCAGTGCCTTCGTGATGCTGTCCAACGGCTGACCGGGGGCGCCATGGACACCGCATCCACCCTGCCGCACCTCAACGCGGCGCTCAACGGCGTCACCATCGTCCTGCTGCTGGCGGCCTTCGTGCTCATCAAGCAGGGCAAGGTGCAGGCGCACCGCAAGGCCATGCTGGGCGCCATCGGCGTCTCGGCGGTCTTCCTCGCGTCCTACCTCGTCTATCACTTCACCGCGCCGATCTTCCAGTTCCGCGGCGAGGGGGCGATCCGGCCCGTCTATTACGTCTTCCTGGTCAGCCACGTGCTGCTGGCGGCGGTGGCGACACCCATGATCCTGGTCACCGCCTGGCGCGGCCTGCACCGCGCCGACGCCCGCCACCGGGCCCTCGCCAAGGTCACCTGGCCGGTGTGGATGTACGTGTCCGTGTCCGGCGTGGTCGTCTACTGGATGCTCTACCACGTGTACGTCTGAGACGCCCGATCCGCCCGTTCCGTTCGCTGCAACGAGGTGCTGCCTCCGATGAGCCGTGACATCGCCGCCGACGGTGTGCCTTCCGCCGCCTCCGCCCCCGACCTGCGGGTCGGCGCCGTGGTGTTGCAGCGGGAGTTGCACGGCTGGGCGGCGTTGAGCGTCGCCGCGCTCGCCATCGCCGGGGTCTTCGTGCTGCTCATCGTGCCGGCACGCACCCCCGGCCTGCAGGACCTGCTGCCGTGGGACCCCAACGTCTTCTTCCGGCAGGCCCTGGTGACGCACGTCGTGTTTTCCGTCGTCATCTGGTTCCTCGGCACCCTCGGCGTGCTGAGCGTGCTCGCCACCGACCGCATGACCGGCAAGTCGCGCTCCGACCTGCGGGCGGCGTGGCTCGGTCCGGCGGGGCTCGGGCTGACGGTGCTGAGCATGGTGATGCTGGTCGCCGGCACCTTGGCCGGTCTGGGCAATCCGTCGTTGAACAACTACGTGCCGGTGCTGGTGCATCCGCTTTATTACGCCGGGCTCGCGGTGCTGTTCACCGGCGTCGCCCTGCCGGTGGTGCGGCTGCTGCTCAACATCGCGGGGCGGGAGGTGCCGGAGCCCCTGCCCTGGGGCGTGGCGGCGGTGGGGCTGACCTATCTGGCGGCGCCGGTGTGCTTCGTCTCGGCCTGGATGCAGTTGCCGGCCACGCTGACGGCGGAAGTCTACAACGAGCAGCTGTTCTGGGGCGGCGGCCATGTGCTGCAGGTGGTCAACACCGGCCTGCTCATCGTCGGCTGGCACATGGTGGCGCGCAACGCCTGGGGCGAGCACATCCTGCCGCGCCGCCTGTTCAGCCTGGTGACGCTGGCCCTGCCGGCGACGGCGGCGGCGGGCGTCGTCTACACCGTCGGCCGCGACGTCATGAGCAGCGACCACTACCAGGCCTTCACCGACCTCTACCTCTACGCCCTGGTGGTGCCGGCGGCGGTGGCCATGGCGGGGCTGGCGCAGGTGCTGTGGCGACGGCGGGCGAGCCTGACGTGGCGCGATCCGGCGACCCTCGGCCTCGTGCTGTCGCTGGTGCTGTTCGGCATCGGCGGCGTGCTCGGCTACGGCCTCGGCCACGGCGACACCCGCACGCCGGCGCACTACCACGCCGTCATCGGCGGGGTGAACCTCGCCCTCATGACCCTGTTCGCCACCGTCGTGCTGCCGGTGCTCGGCCGCGGCTTCGGGCGGGCGCGGGCGGTGCTGTGGTTCCTCGCGCTCTACTTCGCCGGCCAGACGGTGCATTCGGTCGGCCTGTTCGTGGCCGGCACTTTCGGCGTCGCCCGCAAGACCGCCGGCGCCGAGCAGGCCCTCGATTCGCTCGCCAAGACGGCCGCCATGGGGGTCATGGGGCTCGGCGGCCTGATCGCCGTGATCGGCGGCGTCATGTTCGTGTGGATGGCGTTGAAGCGGCTGTGGCGGCCCGCGCGTTGACCACGCCGTGGGGGATCGCCGGCCTGCGTTCCGCGGGGCCACTTGCCAATATCCGACTGCTCGTGTCAGGCTATTTCCCATAACGAACAACAGAGGGGCGGCCGTCGCAAAGACCGGCCCCGTGGGAGGCGCCATGACCCTGAAGAGCTATCTCGAGCTCTGCAAGCTGCGCATCGGCTTCATGATAGCCCTGACCGCCATGGTCGGATATGCGGCGGTCGCAGACCAGCTGGACGTCACACACCTTCTCCTGCTCGCGCTCGCCATGCTGCTCGGCTCTGCGTCGAGTTCGGTCTTCAACCACTTCTACGACCGCGACATCGACAGCCTGATGAAGCGCACCGCCAAGCGGCCGCTGGCGACCGGCGCCATGGCCGATCCCCGCGCCGCCCTGTGGCTGGCCGCCGGGCTGCTCGTGGTGGGATGTGGGCTCGCCACCGTCACCTTCAACTGGGCGGTCGCCGTGCACCTGTTCCTCGGCGCCTTCGTCTACGGCATCGTCTATACGGTGTGGCTGAAGCGGCGGACCTGGCTGAACATCGTCATCGGCGGCGCGGCGGGCAGCTTCGCCATCATGGCCGGCGCCGCCGCCGTCGATCCCGGCCAGTGGCTGCTGCCGGCGGTGATGGCCGTCTTCCTGTTCCTGTGGACGCCGAGCCACTTCTGGGCGCTGGCCATCCTGCTGCGCGAGGACTACGCCAAGGCCGGCGTGCCCATGCTGCCGGTGCTGGTGGGCGATGCCCAGACGGCGCGGGCCATCCTGTTCAATTCGGTGCTGCTGGTGGGATCGTCGCTGGTGCCGTGGATGATGGGCGGCCTGGGGCCGGTCTACGGCGTGCTGGCGGCGGCCTTCGGCGTCCACTTCCTGTGGAAGAACTGGCGCCTGGTGAAGGACCCGAGCCATGCCGAGGCGCGGCGCGTGTTCTTCGGCTCCATGAGCTACCTCGGCGGCGTCTTCCTCGCCGTGGTGCTCGACAAGCACCTGCCGCCGCTGTTCTGACGGCGGAGGCATGGCGGCCGGCGGTTCTCGCGCGGGTTGCAGCGGAAAAAGTTCGGCGGGCGTTGATCGGAAAACCCGCACGGCCCGTATAATCCGGTGATTTCATACGGGTTTCCGACCATTTCCCCGCCGCATTGCACGAGACCGCCATGGCCGCTTCCGCCCCTGCCCCCATCGTCGTCCTGTTCCGCGACGACCTCCGCCTCGCCGATCACCCCGCCCTGCACGCCGCCGCCGGACGCGGCGTGCCGGTGGTGCCGCTCTTCGTCGTCGACCGCGACCACGGTCTCGGCGACGGCCCGACCGCGCGGCCCTTGGGTGGAGCGGTGCGGTGGTGGCTGCATCACAGCCTGGAGCGGCTGTCGGCGGGGCTGGCGCGGCTCGGCGCCCCGCTGGTGCTGCGCGGTGGTCGTCCCGCCGACGTGGTGCCGCAGGTGGCGGGCGAGGCCGGCGCCGCCGAAGTCTTCGTGATCGGCAGCCTCGACCCCGCCCAGGCGGCGGCCGAGAAGCGTCTCGCGGACGCGCTGGAGCGCCAGGGCGTCCGGCTGGTGGTCTTCCCCCACGACCACCTGATCGACCCCGCCCGCCTGCGCAACGGCAGCGGCCAGCCCTATCAGGTCTACACCCCCTTCTTCCGCGCCCTGCGCCAGGGCCTGGAGCGCCCGGTCACTCTGCCCGCTCCGGACGCCCTGCGCCCGGCCTCACCGGCGCCGGCGCCGGAGTCGCTCGCGTCCTTCGGTCTGCTGCCGACGGCGCCCGACTGGGCCGGCGGCCTGCGCGATACCTGGACCCCCGGCGAGGATGCTGCCTGGACCCGGCTGCACGCCTTCCTGGAGACCCACGTGGCCGGCTACCGCACCGGCCGCAACATCCCGGCCGAGCCCGCCACCTCCCGCCTGTCGCCCCACCTGCGGTTCGGCGAGATCACCGCCCGCCAGGTGTGGAACGCCGTCTCCGCCATGGCCGAGGGCCAGGGGGCGGAGACCTTCCTCGGCGAGATCGGCTGGCGCGAGTTCTCGGCCTATCAGGTGGTCCACCACCCGGACATGGCGCGCCGTTCCCTGCGCCACGAATACGACGCTTTCCCCTGGCGCGATGCGCCCGACGAGCTGCGGGCCTGGCAGCGCGGCCGCACCGGCTATCCCATCGTCGACGCCGGCATGCGCGAGCTGTGGCAGACCGGCTGGATGCACAACCGCGTGCGCATGATCGTCGGGTCGTTCCTGGTGAAGGACCTGCTGTTGCCGTGGCAGATGGGCGAGGCGTGGTTCCACGACACCCTGGTCGACGCCCATTGGGCCAACAACCCGGCGAGCTGGCAGTGGGTGGCTGGCTGCGGCGCCGACGCCGCGCCTTACTTCCGCATCTTCAACCCGGTGCTGCAGGGCGAGAAGTTCGACCCGCGCGGCCACTACGTCCGCCGCTGGGTGCCGGAACTGGCGGGGGTTTCCGACCGCCTCATCCACCGCCCGTGGGACAGCCCGCTGGAGGTCGCCCGTACCGGCTACGCGCAGCCCCTGGTCGACCACGGCGCCGCCCGCCACCGCGCCCTGGCCGCCTGGCGCGGCCTCAAGGACGAAGCGGCGGAGTAGGAGGGGCGGGGCCGTGGCGCCCGCCACCCCGCACCCGGTCCGTCAGCGGCCGTCGCCGGTGTAGGCGGGCAGGGGCGTGCGGACGGCGCCGGTGTCGGCGGCCTCCAGGTGGTCGGCGAGCGGGTCGAGCAGGCGGACGACGCGGGCGAGCGCGGCCAGCGTGCGCGCGTCCGTGCCGGCCAGCGGTGTGCCGCCGAGGGTCTCCATCAGCTGGTCGAAGCGCGACCGCGGCTTGGGGAAGGACACCAGCGAGACCGCCGTGTCGGTGGCGATGCCGGCGCGGCGCTTGGCTTCGGCGACGGCGGCGTCGAAGCCGCCCAGCTCGTCCACCAGGCCGCGTTCGAGGGCGGCGGTGCCGGTCCAGATGCGGCCGCCGGCGACGGCTTCCACCTGCTGCCGGGTCAGGCCGCGCGACTGGGCGACCTTGTCCACGAAGTCGGCGTAGATCCAGTCGAGCTGGCGCTGGAACTTCTGCCACTGTTCCCAGGTGAAGGGCTGGTTGGCGCTGTACATGAGGGCCGGGCCGCCGGTGGTGACCGCATCCCACTGCACGTCGAGCTTGTTCCACATCTCCTGCAGCACGATCTTGCCCGAGATGACGCCGATGGAGCCCGTGATGGTGCCCGGCGCGGCGACGATGTGGTCGCCCGCCATGGCGATGAAGTAGCCGCCCGAGGCCGCCACGTTGCCGAGCGACACCACCACCGGCAGGCCGCTGTCGCGCACCTGGCGGATCTTGCGCCACAGGATGTCGGAGGCGACGTAGGAGCCGCCGGGGCTGTCGATGCGCAGCACCACCGCGCGGGTGCTCTCGTCGTCCACCGCTTCCTGCAGGGCGCGGGCGACGGTGTCGGAGTAGATGGCCTGTTCGCCGCCGAGGAGGCTTTCCTCGGCCTCGCCGCGCAGCACTTCGCCGGTGGCGTGGATGAGGGCGATGTGCGGCCGGTCGCCGGACGGGCCGTCGCCGAACAGGTCGGCGGCGTAGTCTTCCAGCGCCAGGGTGTCGCGGGTGCCGGCCTGCTCGAACAGGGCGGCTTCGGCCTCGTCGCGGTAGGCGAGGCGGTCGACCAGCCGCGCCTCCAGGGCTTCCGGCGGCAGCAGGGGCGAGGCGAGGGCGGCCTTCTGCACGTCTTCCGGCGCGATGCCGCGGTCGGTGGCGATGTCGGCGCGCACCTGCTGCCAGAAGCCGCCGAGCAGGGCGTCGAGGCTTTCGCGCTGGGCGGCGCTCATCTCGCGGCGGGTGAGGCTGTCGAGGGCGTTCTTGTGGTCCTCGCGGGCGTCGAACTGCGGCTGCACGCCGATCTCGTCGAGCAGGCCGCGGGCGAAGGGCACCTCCGCCGCGAAGCCGAGCGGGCCGATGCCGCCCGACGGCTGCAGGATCACCTGATCGAAGGCGGCGGCGAGGTAGGTGTCGACCATGTCGTCGCCCTCGTTCAGCGTCTCGGCGAAGACCCAGGCGGGCTTGCCGGCGGCGCGGAAACGCTGGACGGCGGCGCGGATGTCCTGCGCCTGGGCGAGGCCGGCGCCGGTGCCGCCCACTTCCGCCAGCAGGGCGGTGACCTGCGGGTCGGCGGCGGCGGCGTCGATGGCGCGGACGGTGCCGGCGAGCGACGGGTCGGCGCCGCCCTCCAGCAGGGCGAAGGGCACGGCCGGCTCGCCTTCGGGGAAGGGGCGGCGCAGGTCGAGCGTCAGCACGAAGCGCTCCGGCCGCTCCACGTCGTGCAGCACTTCGGCCACGTCGAGGCTCGACAGGCCCCACCACACCAGCCCGACGAGTCCGAGCGTCAGGACGCCGACGACCGCCAGGACGCCGAGCAGAAACCGGCCAAGGGCGCGCATGCCCCTCCCTCCCGCTTGTTGTTGCCGGGGCACGGTAGGCCGCGGCCGCCGCCCGGTCAAGCCGGCCGCCGGGGCCGGTGATCGGTCAGGCGCTCTGCAGGCGGGCCGACCAGTCCTCGACCTTCATGGTCTCCAGGCGCCGCGCGGCGAGGCGGCGCCAGCCGTCGGCCAGTTCGGGGATCCCGGCGATGGCGGCCAGGGCGTCGCGGTTGAGGGTGTCGTGGTAGAGGACGTGCAGGATGCGGGCCAGCGACCACTCGGGCTGCGGGCGGGACTCCAGCACCAGCCGGTCGCCGAGGCCGATCTCGCCCGGGTCCAGCACGCGGTAGTACCAGCCGGTGCGGCCGGTGGTCTGCACGCGCTTGGCCATGTCGGGCGTGGCGAAGCGGACGTTGAGCTTCCAGCACGGCTGGCGGGCCTGGCTCACCTGCACGAGGGCGGAGCCGGCGCGGAAGCAGTCGCCGATGCAGACGTCCTCTTCCGTGATGCCGGAGGTGGAGATGTTCTCGCCGAAGGCCCCGACCTCGCCGAGGATGGTGGGCGCCCCCGGCTGCAGATCGGCGACCCAGGCCGTGTAATGGTCGCGCGGGTAGTGGTGCACGGCCTTGTCGGCGCCGCCGTGGTTCCGGGTGTCGGCGACGGCGTCGCCGGCGAACCCGTCCGGTCCCACGGCGACGGGCCCCGAGGCGGGATAGCGGCTGGCGATGGTGCTGGTGCGCCCGTCGGGCCCGAAAGCCCGCGGCGTGCCCGTCAGCACCCCGTCGATGCGGATGTCGATCATGCGTGAATCTCCCAGTATTCTTGTGGGATGAGCATGCCTGCTTCGGGCCGCCGGGGCCAGGGCCACTTTCCCGGCGGTTGCGCCGACATTACCTATGGGCAACCCGTCGTCCCGCTTTCCGCCGCCCATGCCGCTCGACTCCGACCTGCTGCCCGCCCCGCTCCGCCAGTGGTTCGCCGCCCGCGGCTGGACCCTGCGCGACCACCAGCGCGCCATGCTGGAGGCGGCGGCGGGCGGGCAAAGCGCGCTGCTCATCGCCCCCACCGGCGGCGGCAAGACGCTCGCCGGCTTCCTGCCGAGCCTCGCCGACCTCACCCGGGCGCCGCGGGAGGGGCTGCATACCCTCTACATTTCGCCGCTGAAGGCGCTGGCGGTGGACGTCCACCGTAATCTGGAACAGCCCATCGCCGAGGCCGGCCTGCCGGTCAGCCACGAGACCCGCACCGGCGACACGCCCGCCGCCAAGCGCCAGCGCCAGCGCACCCACCCGCCCAACCTGCTGATGACGACGCCCGAGAGCCTCGCCCTCATGCTGTCCTACCCCGACGCGCCGCGGCTGTTCGGCGATCTGGCGGCGGTGGTGGTGGACGAGTTGCACGCGCTGGCCGGCACCAAGCGGGGCGATCAACTGGCGCTGTGCCTCGCGCGCTTGCGGGCGCTGCGGCCGCAGGTGCGGGCGGTCGGGCTGTCGGCGACGGTGGCGCAGCCGGAGGCCCTGGCTTGCCACGTGGCGCCCGATGCGGTGGTCATTCGCGGCGCGGCGGGGGCGACGGCCGAGGTCGGCATCCTCGACGCCGCCAAGGATCCGCCGTGGGCCGGGCACATGGCGCATCACGCCATGCCGGAGGTGATGGACCAGATCCGCAGCCATCGCACCACGCTGGTGTTCGTCAACACCCGCGCGCAAGGAGAAATCGTCTTCCAGGCGCTGTGGCGGCTCAACGACGAGGCGCTGCCCATCGCGCTCCACCACGGCAGCCTCGCCGCCGAGCAGCGCCGCAAGGTGGAGGCGGCCATGGCGGCGGGCAAGCTGCGGGCGGTGGTGGCGACCAGCTCGCTCGACCTCGGCATCGACTGGGGCGCCGTCGACCTGGTGATCCAGATCGGCGCCCCCAAGGGCTCGGCGCGCATGATCCAGCGCATCGGCCGCGCCAACCACCGGCTCGACGCCCCCTCGCAGGCCCTGCTGGTGCCGGGCAACCGCTTCGAGTACCTGGAGTGCGAGGCGGCGCTCGACGCCATGCGGGCGGGGGAGCTGGACGATCCGCCGCCCCGCGCCGGGGCGCTCGACGTGCTGGCGCAGCATGTTCTAGGGGTGGCCTGCGCCGGTGCCTTCCATCCCGACGACCTGTTCGCCGAGGTGCGCACCGCGGCGCCCTATGCCGACCTCGACCGCGAGACCTTCGACGGCGTGCTGCGCTTCGTGAAGGACGGCGGCTATGCGCTCAAGACCTACGACCAGTACCGGCGCCTCGCGCCGCTCAAGGACGGCCGCTTTAAGATCGCCAACCCCCGCTTCGTGCGCGACTGGCGCATGAACGTCGGCACCATCGTGGAGGCGGAAACGCTGAAGGTGCGGCTCGGGCGCGGGCCCTATCTGGGCGAGGTGGAGGAATACTTCGTCATGGGCCTCGCACCCGGCGACACCTTCATCTTCGCCGGCCAGACCCTGCGGTTCGAGGGCGTGCGCGAGATGACGGTGATCGCCGCCAAGGCCCAGGGGCAGGACCCCAAGGTGCCGGCCTACATGGGCGGCCGGCTGCCCATCTCGGCCCGCCTCGCCGACCGTGTGGTGGCGATCCTGTCCGACCCGGTGCGGCGGGCGCGCCTGCCGGCGGCGGTGCGCGACTGGGCCGACATCCAGGAGGCCCGCTCCACCCTGCCGCGCCCCGGCACCGTGCTGGTCGAGACCTTTCCGCGCCGGGGGCGGGCCTTCCTGGTGGCCTACAGCCTGGCCGGCCGCAACGCCCACCAGACGCTCGGGATGCTGCTGACGCGACGCATGGAGCGGCTGAAGCTGAAGCCGCTCGGCTTCGTCGCCAACGACTACGCCATCGCCGTGTGGTCCGCCGTCGATGCCGCCGACCATGTGGAGCGGCTGTTCGACTACGACATCCTCGGCGACGACCTGGAGGAGTGGATGGCCGAGAGCCCCATGCTCAAGCGCGCCTTCCGTCAGGTGGCGGTGATTGCCGGGCTGGTCCAGCGGCGCATCGCGGGGGCGGAGAAATCGGGGCGGCAGGTGACCTTCAACTCCGACCTCATCTACGACGTGCTGCGCAAGTACGAGCCCGAGCATGTCCTGCTGCGCGCCACCCGCGCCGATGCCGAAGGCGGCCTGATCGACCTGCACAGGCTGACCGACATGCTCTATAAGGCGCAGGGCAACATCGAGCACCGGCGGCTGGCCCGCGTTTCGCCGCTGGCCGTGCCGGTGCTCCTCGACATCGGGAAGGAAAGCATGGCGGGCGCCATCCTGGACGATCTTCTGGACGAAGCGGCGGCGGACCTCATCGCCGAGGCGGTGGGCTGATGCTGGTCAAGGGCGTGATGCTGCTGCCGGACCCCACCGGCGCCCTGTTCTGGCCCAAGGAACGCACCCTGGTGGTCGCCGACATGCACCTGGAGAAGGCGGCGACCCTGGCCCGGCGCGGCGCCGGCCTGCTGCCGCCCTACGACACGCGGGAGACGCTGGGCCTGCTGGAACTGCTGGTGCGCCGCCATGCCCCGAAGCGCCTCATCGCGCTGGGCGATGCCTTCCACGACGGCGAGGCGGCGCAGCGCCTGGGCGAGACCGACGCCGCCCGCCTGCGCAAGCTGACGGCGGCCACCGACTGGGTATGGATCACCGGCAACCACGACCCGGTGGCGCCGCTCCACCTGGGCGGCCGGGCGGCGGCGGAGGAACGCATCGGGCCGCTGGTGTTCCGCCACGACCCGACGCCCGGCCCGCGCGCCGACGGCGAGGTGGCCGGCCACCTGCACCCCAAGGCGGCGGTGACGGTGCGCGGCCAGCGCCTGTCGCGGCCGTGCTTCGTCACCGACACCCGCCGCCTGCTGCTGCCCGCCTTCGGCACCTTCACCGGCGGGCTGGAGGTGTGGGACCCGGCCATCCGCAGCCTGTTCGCCCGTGATTTCACGGTGTTCCTGACGGGGCGTGACAAGGTCCACAGCGTCCACGCCGGCCGCCTCGACCGTCCGGCCAAGGTGGACGCCCGCCCGCCGCAGGCGTAATTTATCGGTAGACCCGACCCGGAGTTTCGCCATGTACGTCAGAAGCCAGCGCGCCGAGGACCTCGCCCGCAAGCTCGCGGAGCGCACCGGCAAGAGCATCGCCCAGGTGGTGGAGGATGCCCTCGACGAACAGTGGCAGCGGGTGGAGGCGGAGCCGGCGCCGGAGGCGCAGTCCGCCGAATTGGACGATCTGATGGCGCTGGCGCGACAGTGCACCGCCCGGCTCGAAGGGCGGCGGCTCGATACCGACGGGCTGTACGACGAGGACGGGCTGCCCAAGTGATCATCGACACCTCCGCCCTGGTGGCGATCCTTCAGGGGGAGGACGATGCCGTCCCCCTCATGAACGTCCTGACGGCCTCTTCGGTACGCCTCATGTCGGCGGCCAACTACCTGGAACTCGGCATCGTGATCGACAAGCTCCGGGATCCGGCGTTCTCGGGCCTGGTCGATCACCTGCTCACGCGGGCCCGGATCGAGATCGCCCCCGTCACCGCCGACCAGGCCCGCCTCGCCCGCGAGGCCTATCGCCGCTATGGCCGCGGGTCGGGGCACGCGGCGAAGCTCAATTTCGGCGACTGCTTCGCCTATGCCCTCGCCAAGGACCGGGACCAGCCGCTGCTGTTCAAGGGCGACGACTTCTCCCACACCGACGTCCGCCGCATGCCGTATGCCTGAAGTCTAGGCAGCGCACTTCCCTGCATTTTTTGTGTGCATGTCATGGTAGCGTCACCGCCCGGAACTCGTCCACCGGGGAGGGGCGTATGCCGGAGCGGATTCTCACGCTGGCGACCAAGATCAGCGACCTCGCGACCCTGAAGGTCGACGAGATCCAGAAGGTCACCAAAGCCACCAACATCCTGGCGCTGAACGCGCTCATCGAGGCGTCGCGGGCCGGCGAGGTGGGGCGCGGCTTCGCCGTGGTCGCCACCGAGGTGAAGGAAATCTCGGGCCGCGTCACCGTCATCGCCGACGAGCTGCGCGAGATGTTCCGCCAGGAAGTCGTCGACCTGCAGGAGACGGCGCAGCGGGTGCGCGGCTCCCGCCTCACCGACCTCGCCGGCTACGCCATCGAGCTGATGGACCGGAACCTCTACGAGCGGTCGTGCGACGTGCGCTGGTGGGCCACCGACAGCGCCGTGGTCGACGCCTGCACCGACCCGACGCCGGAGCGCTGCCGCCACGCCGCGCGGCGGCTCGGCGTCATCCTCGACAGCTACACCGTCTACCTGGACCTCTGGGTGGTGGACAAGTCCGGCCACGTGCTCGCCAACGGCCGGCCCGACCGCTGGCCGGGCGTGGTCGGCACCTCGGTCGCCGGCGAAGCCTGGTTCCGCGACGCGCTCGCCACCCGCGACGGCGGTGCCTTCGCGGTGGCGGACGTGGAACGCAACCACGCCCTCGGCGGGGCCGCCGTCGCCACCTATGCCACCGCCGTGCGGCGCGACGGCGAGGCGCGCGGACCCGTCGTCGGCGTGCTCGGCATCTTCTTCGACTGGGAGAGCCAGGCCCAGACCATCGTCGACGGCCTGCGCTTCACCGAGGAAGAACGGCGCCGCACGCGCGTCATGCTGGTCGACAGCCGCCACCGCATCATCGCCGCCAGCGACGGCCGCGGCGTGCTGTCCGAGCACTATGCCTTGCGCACCGGCGGCGAGACCAGCGGCTCCTACGAGGACGAGGGCGGCCGCATGGTCGGGTTCGCCCTGACGCCGGGCTACGAGACCTATCGCGGCCTCGGCTGGTACGGCGTCATCGAGCAGGCGGCGAAGCAGGCGTGATCCCGCTCGCCTGAGTACCGCCGAGGATGCGCGCGTCGGCCGCCCGGTCCTCGGTCCAGGCGGGCAGGGAGAAGGCGACCACGGTGCCGGCGCCGCTCGGCTCCTCCTCGATGCCGAGCCAGCCGCCGTGGTTCTCCACGATGCTCTGGCTGATGGACAGGCCGAGGCCCATGCCGTTGGGCTTGGTGGTGAAGAAGGGCTCGAACACCCGCTCGCGGGCATCGGCGGGCAGGCCGGGACCGGTGTCGCGCACCGCCACCAGCACCGCCGTACCGCCGTCTTCCGCCGCCGTGCGCAGGGTCAGGCGCCGTTCGTCGGGCGGCACCGCCTGCATGGCCTCCACCGCGTTGCGCATGAGGTTGACCACCACCTGCTCCAGCTGGATGCGGTCGGCCAGGACCGGCGGCAGCCCGTCCCCCAGGTCGAGGGCGACCGCCACCCGCGCATGGCGCGTTTCGGCGGCGAGCAGGGCGGCGGCGTCCCGCAGCACGGTGTTGACGTCCAGCGGCCGGCGCGATTCCTCGCCCTTGCGGAGGAACGCGCGGATGTTCTGGATGATGCCGGCGGCACGCTGTGCCTGGCGGACGATCTGGCGGATGGCCTCCAGGATCTCGGCGTTGCCGGCGTCCACCTCCAGCCGCCGGATGCAGCCGTTGGCGTAGTTGGTGATGGCGGCGAGCGGCTGGTTGATCTCGTGGGCGAGGCCCGACGCCAGTTCACCCATGGTCGACTGCCGCGACACGTGCGCCAGTTCGGCGAGGCGCAGCTGCGCTTCTTCCTGCGCCTTGCGGCGTTCGTCCATCTCGCGGTGAAGCTCGGCGGTGCGCCGGGCCACCAGCCGCTCGGTGCGCAGGTGGAACAGGCCGGCCAGCAGCAGCAGGGCGGCGGCCAGCGCCGGCCATTCCCAGTGCCGCCGCAGCATTTCGGCGAAGACCTCCGACGGTTCCACGGCGAAGGGGCCGATGCGCAGGTCCGCGTAGAGGTCGTAGACCGGCTGGTAGCTCAGCGGCACCGTCCACTGCGCCGCCCCGGCCGGCAGCGGCCCCGCCATGCCGAGGCCGAGCAGCGCCATGGCCACCTGCTTGGCCAGCGCGCGGTCGGTGTGGCGCAGCTTGGCGAAGGCCCAGTCGGGATAGAGCCGCGACGACACGAGGCAGGGGAAGCCGTCGGCCGGCATGGGATTGAGGATGTGGAAGTCGGCCAGGTCGATGCGGCCCTCTGCCGCCATTTCCTCCAGCAGGCAGGCGCGCACCGTGCCGGCATCGGCCCTGCGGTCGCGCACGTCGTAGACGATCTGGTCGAGCGGGAAGCCCGTGAAGCGCAGCTCCGCGAAGTCGTCGTGCGGCTCGACGCCGGCGTCGCGCAACTCGCGCCAGGCGATCTGGAAGCCGCCGAAGGCGGTCGGGGCCACCGCTTCGAAGACCATGCCGCGCAGGTCCGTCAGGGACTGGATGTCGGCGCGGTCGGCGCGGGTGAAGATGACCGATCCAACGGCGGCGCGCGGCGTGCCGTGATCGGTGGTTTCCAGCGTCGCGATGCGGGTGATGGTGTGGGCCAGCTCCAGCTCGACGTAATGGCCGGGGTTGGTGAGCACGAAGTCGACATCGCCCACCGCGACGGCACGGCCCATGGCCACCAGGTCGAGCGGCACCAGCACCAGATTGTGTTCGGGCAGGGCGCGCGCCAGCGCGTCGACGGTCGGACCCCAGGTATGCACCGCTTCCTCGGTGCCGCGGAACGCGAGGGCGCCGATGCGGATGTCGGCGGCGGCGGCGGGTGCGGCGGCCGCCGACAGCAGCGCGGCGGCGATCAGGCAGGCGGCGAGGGCAGGTCGGCGACGGATGTGCGGCATGGCGTGGGGTCCACAGTGACCCCACCAGTCGTAGCACTTTCGATGCGGTCCGTCACCGGGTGCGGATGCGCCGCCGACCCCGGCCCTCGGGTCCTGCCGTCAGACGACGGCGCTGACGATGGACACCAGGCTCTTCACCGCCGAGCCGGCCGAGGCGATGTTGCTGCCGCCGTCGATGGCCTTGTAGAGCTTGATGACGCCGGGCCGCGTGGCCTGCAGCACCTCGACGTCGGAGCGAGCCTTGATGCGCAGGTCCATGCGCTTTTCCAGCACCTTGTTCTCGTTGGCGACGGCGTCGAAGGCTTCTTCGAAGGGCTTGGACAGCTTGCGCGCCACCGCCGGGTCGGCGTCGGCCACCTGGGCGATCTGCTTCTGGATCTCGCGGAACTTGGTGCGGATGGGCGGCAGGTACTTGGTCTCGTAGTCGACGCACTTCTTGGTGTATTCGTCGGTCGTCTTGGAGAAGCCGAGGATGCCGGTGGCCCAGGGTGCGCCGAGGAAGGACTGGAACTCGGTCCATTCCACGCTGGCGCGGCTGGCGCGCTCGTACATCTCCACCAGTTCCTTGTTCTCCTCGATGAGCTTCTGCTCCGTCGTCTCGATGTCGCGCACGTACTTGTAGGTGGCCGCCAGCATGCTCACCAGGGTCTTGCCGTTGGACGCGATGGCCGGAAGGATCACGGCGAGCGCCGCGCCGCCCGTCAGAACCGTCGCCGTCACCGACAGGGTGATGCCGACGACGCCCTTCACCACCGTGAAGGCGAAGCCCTTCTTGTAGTCGGACGCGATCTTGTGCTTGGTGAACCAGTCCTTGCAGATGGAATCCACCATGGCGTCCACCTCCACCCGATAACGGGCGATGATGTTGGTGCATTCCTTCATCATGGCCTGGACGGCCTTGTCCTTGTCCTTGGCGGCGATGGCCTTGGGGACCGTCGAGTCGATGTAGGCGGCCAGTTCCTCTTCCAGGTCGCGGATCTGGTTGCTGGCGCGCTGGATGAGCGTCTCCACCAGCCCGTCAACCTCGTCTTCCACCATCTTGGCGAGGCGTACCGAGGTTTCCGCGAAGCCGACATGGAAGGTGACCGGCTTCAGGTCGACGTCGCGCGACTTCACGCGGCGGAACACGTTGTCGCTGCGGCTGATGGCGTTGGGCAGGCGAATGGTGACCGGCAGCTTCTCCTCGAGCGCGGAGCGGAACAGCGTCTCGATGGTGTCCATCTCGCCGACCAGCTTCTGGACTTCTTTCTTGTAGTCGGCGTTGCTGTCGGCCTTCTCGGCGGCGAGAAGCTCCTTTTCATAGGTCGCGGCGGTCTTCTTGAAGTCCGTCAGCGCCTTTTCCATGGCCGGGGCATCGCCGTCGGCGGCCTTGTCCAGCGCCTTGCAGGCGTCGCTCATGCCCGTCCGCCGGAAGATGCCGAGGAAGTTGCCGCTCGGCTTCTTCTTCCCCGTCGCCTTCTCGAACGCCGCCTTGGCGTCCTGCCAGCGCTTCATGTACACGTCGGCCATCGTTCAATTCTCCCCGTGCGTAATCCCCCGGACCGACTGCCGTCGATCATCCGAGTGACATACTACGCCTTTAGGGCAAAAATTGAACAGCTTTTGGGCTTTTCTACTTTTGCTTTGTAGTCGGAGATACCTCGGTGCGGGTGGGTCTTCCCGGCAGGGGATAGGGGTAGATGCGTTCTCGCGCCGGCGTCGCCGCCACCTTTTCGCGCAGGGCTTCGACGAAGGCCGCTTCGGCCCGGTTCAGGTGGGTCGCCGGGTTGGTCACCATGTAGACGTCGACGGCCGGCGGCGACTCGTAGGGGGGCAGCGGCCACAAGCGGCCCTCGCGCACGTCCGCCTCGACCACGTGCATGGGCAGCGGGCCGATGCCGAGCCCGGCGAGGATCATGCGCCGCACCTCTTCCAGGTTCGACGTGGTGCCGACCACCCGGCCCTCGATGCGCTCCTGGGTGCGCAGCAGGGCGACGGGGCGCAGCACGCCGGACAACTGGTCGGTCTTGAAGCTGACCAGCGGCTGGTCGCGCAGGTCGGCGATGGTCAGGTCAGTGCGGCCGAACAGCGGGTTGCGGCGGCCGCAGAAGAACTGGAAGTGTTCGCGGAACAGCACCTCGTAGCGCAGGCCCGGCACCCGGTCGTAGACCAGGCAGACGCCGCAGCTCGCCGTCTTGTGCTGCACCTGCTGGGTGACGTCGGTCGAGGTGGTGACGTCGATGGAGAAGGTGACGAGCGGGTGGCTCTCGTGGAAGGCGGCCAGCACCTCGTCGAGCAGCGGGCTTTGCACATGGCTTGCCATGACGATGGAGACGTGGCCGGAAATCTCCTCGCGGATGTCGCGCAGCAGCACGTTCAGGCGCGAGATGTTGCCGTAGATCTCGACGCATTCCCGATACAGCAGGTCGCCGTGGGCGGTGACCCGGAAGGTGCCGGCGCCGCGCTCCACCAGCCGGCGGCCCAACTGCCGCTCCAGGCGCTTCAGGCGGTTGGAGACGGTGGGCTGGGCCAGCAGCATGCGGTCGGCGGCGCGGGTGATGCCGCCTTCCTGCACGATCATCATGAAGGTGCGCAAGAGGTTCCAATCCAACTGCCGGGTGAACTTCTCCAGCGCCGCCAGCCGGTCCAGCGCATCGGCACCGTCCGTCCCTTCCGTCAGGTCATCCAGGCCCCGCCGCACGGTCTTCGCCTCCCACATTCCCAAACGCTATGGTCGCGATTGTGACTATGTATTTCCCAAATGTCGACAGGGGCGGTTAGACTTTCTCCATCGTCAAGGGACGGCCGCCAGAAGCCGCCCGCCATCACCGCCGTAGACCTGAACAGGGAACAGGGATTTCATTCCGTGAGCAGCCTTGCAGAGACCAAGGCGCGCCCGTGGCTTCTGTTGTCCCCCGCGCTGGGGACACTGAGCTTCCTGCTGCTGGCGCCGCTGTGCTTCATCGTCGTCTACAGTTTCTGGCTGCGGACGGCCACCGGTGCCGACACCGGCGGCTTCCACCTGGATAACTGGGCGGAATTCTTCTCCGACGTCTTCTATCACGACATCCTGTTCTACACGGTGCGCATCGCGCTGATGACGACCGTCATCTGCGCCGTCGTGGGCTACATCCCGGCCTACTTCATCGCCAACACGCGCATGAAGAACAAGGGCCTGCTGCTCATGCTGCTGATGCTGCCGTTCTGGATCAGCTACATCATCCGCACGCTGTCGTGGATCAACATTCTCGGCACCAGCGGCGCGGTGAACGCCCTGCTGCAATGGGCCGGGCTGACCGGCGAGCCGTTGCAGCTGCTGTATAACGAGGCGACGGTGATTCTCGGCCTCGTCCACTACCTGCTGCCGTTCATGATCCTGAACGTCTACGTCAGCCTGGTGGGCATCGACGGCAACCTGGTGTCGGCCGCCCGCACCCTGGGCGCCACGCCCTTCGGGGCCTTCCTGAAGGTGACGCTGCCGCTGTCGCTGCCGGGTCTGGCGGCGGGGAGCCTGCTGTGCTTCGTGCTCGGCGCCGGCACCTACATCACGCCGCTCATCCTCGGCGGGCCGACCAACGCCATGTTCGCCAACCTGATCTTCGAGGCGATCATCATCCAGCTCAACTGGCCGCTGGGGGCTGCGCTCTCCATCGTGCTGCTGGTGGTGCTGGGCACCGTGGTCACCGTCTATGGCCGCCTCATGGGCCTCAACCAGCTGTCGAAGAGCTTCGGATGATGCAGACGACGAGCACGCCCTCCGCCCCCGCCCGCACGGCGGCCCGGATCGCCGACCGCGCCGCCGCCACCGCCGAAGCGCCCACCCGCGCCGGCCGCCGCTTCCGCCTGCCGCGCCCGTCGGGGTGGAGCTTCATCCGCGTCGCCACGGTGCTGGTCTACGTGTTCATGTTCGCGCCCATCGCCGTGGTGGTGCTGCTCAGCTTCAATTCCAGCCGCTTCGGCACCTTCCCGCTGGAAGGTTTCTCGTTCCGCTGGTTTCAGGCGCTGTGGGCCAACGACGCCATCGTCAACGCCTTCCAGACCTCGCTGGTGCTGGGCACGCTGACGGCGATCATCTCGACCGCCATCGGCATCGCCGCGAGCCTGGCGATGGTGCGCTACGACTTCCCCGGCAAGGGCCTCATCAACACGCTGCTCATCACGCCCATCCTGGTGCCCGAGGTGGTGCTGGGTGTCGCGCTGCTGCTGTTCCTGCGCTGGCTGTCCATCCCCAAGAGCTTCGCGCTGCTGCTCATGGGCCATGTGCTCATCACGCTGCCCTTCGTGGTGCTGGTGGTGCAGGCGCGGTTGACCGGCATCAAGCCGGTCTACGAGGAAGCGGCCCGTTCGCTCGGCGCCAATGCGTGGGAGACGTTCTTCCGCGTCACCCTGCCGCTGCTCATGCCGGCCGTGTTCGCGGGGATGCTGTTCGCCTTCACCATCAGCTTCGACGACGTGACGGCGACCCTGTTCTGGAAGTCCGGCGGCACCGAGACCGTGCCGACGCAGATCTTCGCCATGCTGCGCAATTCCATCAGCCCGGAAATCAACGCGCTCGGCACCGTGATGATCGTGCTGACGGTGTCGCTGCCGCTCATCGCCGGCTTCCTCGCCCGCCGCTTCGCCAAGGGCGGCCGCGGCTGAGCCCGACCCTACACAATAAGAAACCGAACGAACCCAACCAGGTACAGAGAGGCTTTCACCCATGGACGACAGCAAGCGTTACGAACGGCTCCTCGAGCGCTACCGCAACGGCGACGTCTCGCGCCGCGGCTTCTTCGGTCTGCTCGGCATGGCCGGCATCGCCACCGGCGTGGTCGGCGGCAGCCTGACCCTGGCCGGTCGCCAGGCCATGGCCCAGGCGGCGGCCAACCCCATTTCGGTGCGCTTCGACGGCTGGGGCGGCGTGACCTCGGAAGCTTTCCGCAAGTACGCCTTCAACCCCTATGAAAAGGCCACCGGCAACAAAGTGGTCGAAGGCACCTTCGCCTCGGGTGACGAGTTCCTGACGCGCGTGAAGGCCGGGCAGGAAGGCGAGTACAACGTCTTCCATGCCTCCGGCGTGTTCGATTACGCCCGCTATGTCGGCCTCGGCTATGGCGTCGAGCTGAACGAGAAGAACATCCCGAACCTGGCGCTGGTCATGCCGGCGCTCATGAAGCCCTACCGCGAGGTGACCAACGGCACCCTGTCGGCGGCGCCCTACGACTACGGCACCACCGGCATCGCCTATAACCGCGACCACGTCTCCGACGAGGAAGTGAAGGAGATGGGCGCCAAGATCCTGTGGTCGGAAAAGTACAAGAACAAGATCGGCGGCTGGAACGACTGGCGCACCCGCATCTGGTACGCCGCCCTCGCCACCGGCCAGGACCCCAACAACATCCAGGACATGGATGCGGTGTGGGAATCCCTGCGCGACCACCGCAAGAACCTGCTCAAGTACTGGACCTCGGGCGCCGAGCTGATGAGCCTGCTGGCCTCGGGCGAGATATACCTGACCGAAGCCTGGTCGGGCCGCGTCGCCGCGCTGCAGCAGCAGGGCCACAACATCGGCTACCACGACCCGAAGAACGGCTTCGCCTGGCAGGAATGCCTGATGGTGCTGAAGGGCAGCCCCATGGAGGCGACCGAGCAGCTGGTCAACTTCATGCTGGAGCCCGAAGTCGCCATCGCCGTCGCCGAGGGCCAGAACTACCCGCCGTCGCTCGACCCCACCAAGGTGGACCTGGGCGCGAAGGTCCCCAAGCTGCCGGCCTATGACGCCACCGGCCAGCTCGCCGACCTCACCTTCGCCAAGCCCGAGTACTGGAACAGCAACGAGCAGGAATGGTCGAAAATGTTCGGCCGCATCGAAAAGGGCTACTGAGGTTCCGTAGCCCCGGCGGCGGCCCGTCCCGCCCTCCCTGCCCAGGGGCCGGCCGCCGCCGCCTTCCGTCCGCCTTGACACCGCCGCCCGCGAGGACCCGCCCGCCATGACCGACATCGCCGTCCGCCTGACCGACGTGGAGAAGCACTACGGCAGCTTCCAGGCCGTCACGGACATGACCCTCGACATTCCCGAGGGCAGCTTCGTCACCCTGCTCGGCCCCTCGGGCTGCGGCAAGACCACGACGCTGCGCATGATCGCCGGCCTCGAAAGCATTTCCGCCGGCGAAATCGCCATCAAGGGCCGGCGGGTGAACGAGATTCCCATCCACAAGCGGAACCTGGGCGTGGTGTTCCAGAACTACGCCCTGTTCCCGCACATGACCGTCGCCGACAACGTCGCCTTCGGCCTCAAGTACCGCAAGGTGGGCAAGGCCGACGCCCGCGAGAAGGTGCGCCGCGCCTTGCAGATCGTGCGCCTGCCGCACCTGGAAGACCGCATGCCGTCGCAATTGTCCGGCGGCCAGCAGCAGCGCATCGCGCTCGCCCGCGCCATCGTGGTGGAACCCGACGTCCTGCTGCTCGACGAGCCGCTGTCGGCGCTCGACGCCAACCTGCGCGAGGAAATGCGCCTGGAGCTGAAGCGCATCCAGCGCGAACTCGGCATCGCCACCGTCTTCGTCACCCACGACCAGGGCGAGGCGCTCGCCATGTCCGACAAGGTGGTGGTCATGTCCAACGGCCGCATGGAGCAGGTGGGCACGCCGGAAGACGTCTACAACCGTCCGGCCAGCCACTTCGTCGCCGATTTCCTGGGCAATTCCAACTTCCTGGCGGGCCGGGTGGAGACGGTGGAGCAGGGCCTCGTGACCGTCGTGCTCACCCAGGGCGACCTGCGCCTGACCATCGCCAGCGGTGGCCGCTTCAAGCCCGGCGAGCTGGTGCAGGTGGTGGTGCGGGCCGAGCGCATCAGCCTCGGCCGCGAGCCGGAACCGCTCGCCGGACCGCTCAACACCGTGCCGGGCGTTATCACCACCGTCGACTACCAGGGCCTCAACGCCCGCTATTTCGTCGAGGCCGGCGGGCATCGCCTGCAGGTCATCAACCCCATCGACCGCAACCCGTTCCGCGACGGCGACCGCGTCATGCTCCACCTGCGGGCGGAGGATGCCGTGATCCTCGACGAGACCGGCCGCGTCCACCACTGAACCAGGACACCCCCCGAGAATGACCGGCGCCGCCGACACCCTTGCGCGCGACCCCGCGGCTCCCGCGGAAAGCCATCTGTTCTACCAGGCCCACGGCACGCGGCCGTTCATCGACCGCGCCGAGGGGATCTGGATGTACGGCCAGGACGGCAAGTCCTACATGGATGCCGCCTCCGGGGCCATGGTGTGCAACATCGGCCACTCCAACCCGCGCGTCATCGCCGCCATGAAGGAGCAGCTGGACCGCTGCACCTTCGCCTATCGCCTGCAATTCCAGTCGGAGGCGTCGGAAGGCTTGGCGGCCGAGATCGCCCGGCTGATGCCGGCCGGGCTCGACAAGGTGTTCTTCGTCTCCGGCGGGTCGGAGGCCGTGGAAACCTGCCTCAAGTTCGCCCGCCAGTGGGCCATCGCGGTGGGGCAGGGCAGCCGCTACAAGGTGATCAGCCGCTTCCCCAGCTACCACGGCTGCACGCTCGGGGCGCTCGCCGTCACCGGCTACACGCCGCTGTCGGCGCCCTTCGACCCCATGATGCGGGCCATGCCCAAGATCACCACGCCGCGCCAGTACCTGGACGGCCGCGGCGAGGACCCCGACGCCTACGGCCGCCGCATGGCCGACCTGCTGGAGGAGGAAATCCTCCGCCAGGGACCGGAGACGGTGCTCGCCTTCATCATGGAGCCGGTGGGCGGTGCCTCGACCGGCGCGGTGGTGGCGCCCGACACCTATTACCCGCGCATCCGCGAGATCTGCGACAAATACGGCGTGCTGCTGATCTACGACGAGGTGATGACCGGCGTCGGCCGCACCGGGCGCTTCCTGGCCGCCGAGCATTGGGGCATCACGCCCGATCTGGTCGCCATGTCCAAGGGCTTCGCCGCCGGCTATGCGCCGCTCGGCGCGATGATCGCGCCGGGGCGCATGGTGCGGCAGGTGCTGGATGCCGGCGGCTTCGCCCACGGCCACACCTACGCCGGCAACCCCATCGCTTGCGCCGCCGGCCGGGCGGTGGTGCGCGAGATCGTCGAGCAGGACCTGTCGACCAATGCGGCCTGCATGGGTGAGCGGCAGATGGCGGGCCTCCAGGCCCTGATGGCCGAGTTCCCCTTCGTCGGCGACGTGCGCGGCAAGGGCCTGCTGCAGGCCATGGAACTGGTGGCCGACAAGGAGACGCTGGCCGTCCTGCCCAAGGAGCTGAACGCCGCCAGCCGCCTGGTCGACCTCGCCTACGAGCGCGGCCTCATCATCTACTTCCGCCGCACCCGCGGCGGCGCCGAGGGTGACCACGTCATGATCACCCCGCCGCTCACCATCACGCCGGCCGAAGTCGACGAGATGCTGGACCGCCTGCGCGGCGCCCTGCGGGCGCTGCACAAGGAAATCGCCGGAAGGTATTGAAAACAATGGCTGCTTTGGAAACGTCCGTCGCCACCGACACGCCGTCGACGCGCCGCGAGAAGCGCGGGCGGGAGAAGGTCATCATCACCTGCGCCGTCACCGGCTCCATCCACACGCCGACCATGAGCCCGCACCTGCCCATCACCCCCGACCAGATCGCCGAGCAGGCGCTGGCGGCGGCGGAGGCGGGGGCGGCCATCCTGCACCTGCACGCCCGCGACCCGGAAACGGGCCGTCCGTCGCCCGATCCGGACGTGTTCATGCGCTTCCTGCCGCGCATCAAGCAGCAGACCGGCGCCGTGGTGAACATCACCACCGGCGGCGGGCAGGGCATGACGGTGGAAGATCGCATGCAGGCTGCATTGAAGGCGCAGCCCGAGATGTGCTCGCTCAACATGGGCAGCATGAACTTCGCCCTGCACCCGCTGGCGGAGCGCTACGACGGCTGGAAGCACGACTGGGAGAAGCCCTTCCTGGAAGGCTCCAAGGACTTCATCTTCCGCAATACCTTCGGCGACATAGAACGCATCCTGAAGGACCTGGGCGAAGGCTGCGGCACGCGGTTCGAGTTCGAGTGCTATGACGTCGGGCACCTCTATACGCTGGCGCATTTCCTCGACAAGGGGCTGGTGAAGACGCCGCTGTTCTGCCAGTTCATCTTCGGCATCCTGGGCGGCATCGGGCCGGACCCCGACAACCTGACGCACATGAAGTCGGTGGCCGACCGCCTGTTCGGCGGCGACTACCGCTTCAGCGTCCTCGGCGGCGGCCGTCATCAGATGGGCCTCGCCACCATGGGCGCGGTGATGGGCGGCAACGTGCGCGTCGGCCTGGAAGACAGCCTGACCATGGGGCCGGGCCGGTTGGCGGTCTCCAACGCCGAGCAGGTGGCCCACATCCGCACCATCCTGGAGAGCCTGGGGCTGGAAGTGGCCTCCCCCGACGAGGCCAGAACGATGCTCGACCTGAAGGGGGCGGATCTCGTAGCGTTCTGACGGGGTGGTGCGCGGTCGTGCTTCAGTGTCATGGCCGGGCCCTGTGCACACCGCCCTCCCGTGTTGTGGCCGGGCCGGGTGCCCCCCACCCTCCAGTGTCATGGCCGGGCTCGACCCGGCCATCCACGGCGCCACGGTCGGGGGGAGAGGGGCGACGTTCTCCACGGCCGTCGCCGGTGCCGCTGTGGATGCCCGGCTCGAGGCCGGGCATGACAAGGGTGGGGAAGGCGGTGGCAGGGTCGGGCTTCGTTGCTGCCACGGGCTCTTGCGACGAGGGCCGAGGAATGCGGCGAGGTGCGAGCGGCAGGGCGACGACAGGCGAGGCAGCATGGCAGGTGAGGCAGGCAAGGCGATGAAGCAGGCGAGGAACAAACAGCCGTAAGGAACGAGTGCCCCACCACCCACCCTCCAGTGTCATGGCCGGGCTCGACCCGGCCATCCACGGCGCCACGGACGGCGGGGAAGGGGTGGCGTTCTCCACGGCCGCCGCCGGTGCCGCCGTGGATGCCCGGCTCGAGGCCGGGCATGACACGTGAAGTAGACGACAAGCACACAGGCCCCCAGCGGCCACGGACGATGACCACGGAAGCGGACAGGACCACCATGAGCGACACCCGGCTCTTCGACTTCGTCATCATCGGCGGCGGCATCGCCGGTGCCTCGGCGGCCTATTTCCTCGCCCGCGACGGCCGGAGCGTGGTGGTGCTGGAGCGGGAGGCGCAGCCCGGGTACCACTCCACCGGCCGGTCCGCCGCCCTGTTCACCGAGAACTACGGCCCGCGTGCCATCCGCGCGCTGTCCATCGCCAGCCGGCCGTTCTTCGAGAACCCGCCGGAGGGGCTGACGGACGCGCCCGTGCTCACCGACCGCGGCGTGCTGTTCTTCGCGCCCGAGGGCCAGGAAGCGGCCCTCGCCCGCGCCGCCGAGGAAGGCCGCGCCTCCGGGGCGCCGCTGACCGAGCTGACGGTCGACGAGGCCTGCGCCCTGCTGCCGCTCCTGCGTCGCGACCAGGTGAAGGCCGCCATGCTGGAGACGGGCGCCAAGGACATGGACGTCCACGCCCTGCACCAGGGCTTCCTGCGCCTGATGAAGCGCCACGGCGGCGAGATCGTCACCCGCGCCGAGGTGGAAACGGTCACCCGCACCGACACCGGCTGGACCGTCACCACGCGGGCCGGCGACACCTTCGCCGCGCCGGTGGTGGTCAACGCCGCCGGGGCCTGGGCCGACGAGGTCGGCAAGCTGGCCGGCGTCAAGCCCATCGGCCTGCAGCCCAAGCGCCGCACCGCCTGCCTCGTCGCCGTGCCCGAGGGCATGAACCCGGAGCGCTGGCCCATGGTGCTCGACGCCGAGGAAAACTTCTACGCCAAGCCCGACGCCGGCAAGCTGCTGGTCAGCCCGGCCGACGCCACGCCGGTGCCGGCCCACGACGTCCAGCCGGAAGAACTGGACGTCGCCATCGCCGTCGACCGGCTGATGACCGCCCTCGACCTCGACGTGCGCGCGGTGGACCACAAGTGGGCCGGCCTGCGCAGCTTCGTGGAAGACGGCGTGCCGGTGGTTGGCGCGCGGGCGGGCGAAACGGGCTTCTTCTGGCTGGCCGGGCAGGGCGGCTACGGCATCCAGACCTGCGCCGCCATGGGCGCGCTGGCCTCGGCCCTGGCCCAGGGCAAGCCGGTGCCCGAGCACATCGCCGCCCGCGGCATCACCGAAACGACCCTCTCCCCCGACAGGATTCCGTGACCATGCCCCTGGATACCCCCACCGACGCCGCCATCCTCGACGCCGTGGCGGCCGAGCAGCCCGACGCCGTGGAGCTGCTCGCCGACCTCGTGCGCGAACCCTCCATGCTGGGGCAGGAACAGGGGGCGCAGGACATCATGGCCGGCGTGTTCGGCGCCATGGGCCTGGAGGTCGACCGCTTCGAGGTGGACCTCGCCGCCATCGCGCACCTGCCGGGCTTCTCGCCGCCGCTGGTGGACTATTCCGGGCGCGAGAACGTCATCGGCATCAGCCGCCCCAAGGGGCCGGTGCAGGCCCGCAGCCTCATCCTCAACGGCCACATCGACGTGGTGCCGCCGGGCGACGAGAGCCAGTGGACCGACCCGCCGTTCTCGCCGGTGGTGCGCGACGGCCGGCTCTACGGCCGCGGCGGCGGCGACATGAAGGCCGGCATCGTCGCCTATGTGGCGGCCATGAAGGCGCTGGCGCGGCTCGGCTGGCGGCCGGCGGCGCCCGTCTATCTGCAAAGCGTGATCGAGGAAGAATGCACCGGCAATGGTGCGCTCGCGTGCCTGCACCGCGGCTATCGCGCCGACGCCGCCATCATCCCCGAGCCCTTCAACCACACCCTGATGACGGCACAACTCGGCGTCATGTGGTTCACGGTGGACTTGCAGGGCACGCCGGCGCACGTGCTCGATACCTCGGCCGGCAGCAACGCCATCGAGGCCCTGTTCCCCATCGTCCAGAGCCTGAAGCGCCTGGAGGAAGCCTGGAACGGCGCCGACTGCCGCCATGCCCGCTACGAGGGGCACCGCCACCCCATCAACTTCAACGTCGGCAAGATCAGCGGCGGCGACTGGACGTCGTCGGTGCCGGCCGTCGCCCGCTTCGACCTGCGCGTCGGCTTCTTCCCCGGCAAGCCCCTGGAGGACGTGAAGCGCGAGGTGGAAGAGGCCATCCACGCCGGCGCCCCCAACGGCATCACCGCCACAGTCTCCTACGGCGGCTTCCATGCCGAGGGCGCGGTGATGGACCTGGACTGGCCCATGATGAAGTCGCTGTCGGCCATCCATGAGGAAATCACCGGCAGCACCATCGAGCACATGGCCTCCACCGCCACCACCGACGCCCGCTTCTTCGTGCTCTATGGCGATACGCCCGCCACCTGCTATGGTCCGGAGGCGGCCCGCATCCACGGCATCGACGAAAGTGTGAGCCTCGACAGCCTGCACACGGTGACCAAGGTGCTGGCCCTGTTCATCGCCCGCTGGTGCGGGCTGGAGCGGATCTGACGCTCGGGGGAGGAGAGAGAGGGTATGGAAACGGCGAGCGATGCGCGGTTCTGGGACCGCGCGGCCCGCAAGTACGCGGCGTCGAAGGTCTCCGACACGGCGGCCTATGCCCGCACGCTCGACCGGACCGCCGCCGTCATGCCCGACGGGTGCCGGGTGGTGGAACTGGGCTGCGGCACGGGCACGACGGCGCTCGCCCTGGCGCCGCGGGCCGCATCCTACGTCGCCACCGACCTGTCGCCGGAGATGATCGCCATCGCGCGATCGAAGCTCGAAGCGGATCCGGTCGCCGGTCTGGAGTTCCGGGTGGCGACCGCCGAGGATCTGGCGCGCGACGGTGTGCAGGCGGACGTGGTGCTGGCCTTCAACTACCTGCACCTCGTGCGCGACCTGCCGGCGGCGCTGCTCAGCATCCGCGCCCTGCTCGGCGCCGGCGGCGTCTTCGTCTCCAAGACGCCGTGCCTCGGCGACATGACGCCCTTGATCGGCAGCGTCCTGGTGCCGGCCCTGCGCGCCGTCGGCATGGCGCCCTATGCCGGGTCGTTCAGCGCCGACGGCCTGTGCGGCGCCCTGCGCGAGGCCGGTTTCGAGGTGGTCGCCGTGGAGCGGCACGCCTCCAAGGGCCGCGACCATCGCCCCTTCGTCGTCGCCCGCTGCGGGCCGGCGGCCTGAGCCGTCACCGGGCAACCCCCGCGCTGCCGGACCGTTGCACGGGCACCACCGGACCACAACCCGGAGTGCCTGATGCGAACGCAGATCCCCGTCCTCGCCGCCGTGCTGACCGCGGCCGCCGCCCCCGCCCTGGCCCAGGGCGCAAGCGACTATCCCGTCAGCGAGCAGATGCCGGTCACCAACCTGCAGGCCATCGCGCCGGGCAGTGGCGTGACGCCCTGCTCGCAGCGCTACCAGCCCGTCGACCTGCCGGCGCTGGATGCCGACAAGCCGGTGGCCGACGCCGTGCGCGACGCCTTCGATCCGCGCGACGCCTGGGGCCTCGACCAGAACCTCGCCCTGCTGCCGCCCGAGCCGGGGACCGAGGGCCCCGTCCTGCGCGTGAAGGCGCCCGGCGCCCTGCTGGAGGAAGGCGAGCCCGACCGCATGCGCGTCGGCGGCGGCTTCATCGCGCCCGTGCTGGGCGGCGAGGGCGCCCGCAGCGCCTGCCTGCAGTACAAGGTGCGCTTTCCCGACACCTTCTCCTTCACCGACGGCGGCCGGCTGCCGGGGCTCTACGGCGGGGCTCCGAGCATGGGCGCGGAGCCCGGCGACCCCTCCGGTTTCACCATGCGCTTCGCATGGCGCGAGGACGGTGACGGCGAACTGGTGGAATACATCGCCAACGGCGGCGCCGACGCGCGCTACGGCCTCTCCGTCGGCCCCACGCGCTGGTCGTGGCGCGCCGGCGTCTGGCACACGGTGGAGCTGGAAACCGTCATGAACGCGCCGGACCGCCCCGACGGCATCGCCCGGGTGTGGATCGACGGCGAGCCGGTGATCGAGCAGACCGACATCGCCTACCGCCGGAAGAAGGGCGCCGGCGCCGACGGCCTGCTGTTCTCGGTGTTCTACGACAACCCCGACGTCGAGCGCGCCGCACCCGGCGAGAAGTACGTCGACTTCGCCGACCTGCGCGTCTTCCGTGGCGGCGACCAGACTGCCGACGGCGGCGGCTGAGGCGCGCGGGCAACCGCCGCCGCCGAGCCTCCGTTGCTTCGACGGGGGCCGTATTCACCATCGCACCGACCGGCGGAGACCATGACCACCGACCGCGTTCTCGTCACATCCCTGCGCGCCCGCGCCTATGTCGTCCCGACCGACTTGCCGGAGGCGGACGGGACGTTGGCGTGGGACAGGACGACCCTGGTGGTGGTGCACGTGGAGGCGGGCGGCGAGACCGGCATCGGCTATACCTACGAGCATCGGGCGGCTGCCGTATTGGCTGAAAGCAAGCTCGCCGATCTGGTGTGCGGCCGCGACGCCTTCGACATCCCCGCCATCTGGCAGACCCTGTCGGAGAAGGTGCGCAACATCGGCCGCTCCGGGGTCGGCGCGGCGGCCATCTCGGCGGTCGACACGGCGCTGTGGGACCTGAAGGCGAAGCTGCTCGGCGTGCCGCTGGTGGAAGCTGTTGGGCCAGGCGCAGCCGCGCATCACGGCCTACGGCAGCGGCGGCTTCACCAGCTACGACGACGCCGAGTTGGAAAAGCAGCTGTCCGACTGGGCCGAAGCCGGCATGAAGATGGTCAAGATGAAGGTCGGCAGCGAGTCCGGCCGCGATATCGCCCGCGTGCGACTGGCGCGCGAGGCCATCGGGCCGGACGTGCAACTCGGCGTCGACGCCAACGGCGCCTACGGCCGCAAGCAGGCGCTCGCCTTCGGGGAGGCCTTCGCCGCGCAAGGGGTGATGTGGTTCGAGGAACCGGTGACCAGCCAGGACCGCGCGGGCCTGCGCCTGCTGCGCGACCGCCTGCCGGCCGGCATGGACGTCGCCGCCGGCGAATACGGCTGGGACCTGCAGCACTTCCACGACCTGCTCACGGCGGGCGCAGTCGACTGTCTGCAGATCGACGGCACCCGCTGCCTCGGCATCACCGGCTTTCTGCAGGCGGCGGTGCTGGCGCGGGCGCATCACCTGGAGGTCTCGGCCCACTGTGCGCCGACGCTGCACGTGCCGGTGTGCTGCGCCCTGCCGCACGCCCGCCACATCGAGTACTTCCACGACCACGTCCGCATCGAGCGCATGCTGTTCGACGGCTTCCGCGACGCCGCCGGCGGCCGCATGAGCCCGAGCCTCGACCGCCCGGGCCTCGGCATCGCCCTGAAGGAGGCCGACGCGGCGCGCTACGCCGTCTGACCCCGATCCCGACGACGAAGGAGGCTTTCATGCCGCCCATCACGCCCGTCGACGCCCCCCTGGCCGGCCCCATCGGCAAGCGGCGCTGGGCCATCGCCGAGGGCTACATCCCAGACGGCTCCACCGGCGAAGGGCCGGAGTTCGAGAGTCACGAGACGCTGTGCATCCTCAATGCCGGGGAGCAGCCGGCGCGGGTGCGGGTGACCCTGTTCTTCGCCGACCGCGACCCCGCCGGCCCCTACGGCATCGACGTACCGCCGCGCCGCACCGTGCACGTGCGCTTCAACCACTTCGAGAACCCGCCGGTGCCGCGCGGCCTCACCTACGCCAGCGTGGTGGAAAGCGACGTTCCCATCGTCTGCCAGCACACCCGCCTCGACAGCCGGCAGGCGGAGCTGGCGCTTTTGTCCACCATCGCCTTTTCGGAGGGCTGACCATGGCGCCGCGCCTCGACGACCAGACGGCCATCGTCACCGGCGGCAGCTCCGGCATCGGCAAGGCGGCCGCCATCGCCCTCGGCCGCGCCGGCGCCCGCGTCGCCATCGTCTACCACGCCAATGCCGAAGGCCGCGAGGAGGCGGCCCAGGCGGTGGAGGAAGCCGGCGGCTGCGCCCTGGTGCTGCAAGGCAACGTCGCCGACGAGGCCGACGTGGCGGCGCTGGTCCGCCGCACGCGGCAGGAATTCGGCACCGTCGACATCCTGGTCTCAAACTCCGGCATCCAGAAGGACGCCGACTTCCTGGAGATGACCCTGGACGACTGGAACGCGGTGCTGTCCGTCAACCTGACCGGCCAGTTCCTGGCGACGCGCGAATGCCTGAAGGTGATGACGGAGCAGGGCGTGCGCGAGGGCGTGTCGCGCGCCGCTGGCAAGATCGTCTGCATGTCGAGCGTCCACCAGTTCATCCCCTGGGCCGGCCACGCCAACTATGCCGCCGCCAAGGGCGGCGTGCAGATGCTGGCCGAGACGCTGGCGCAGGAATTCGCAGAGCACAAGGTGCGCGTCAACGTGGTCGCGCCCGGCGCCGTGCGCACCGCCATCAACGACGACGTCTGGCAGAGCGAGGAAGGCCGCGAGATGCTGCTCGGCATGATTCCCTACGGCCGCATCGGCGAGGTGGAGGACGTGGCCAACGCAGTGGTCTGGCTCGCCTCCGACGACAGCGACTACGTCACCGGCGCGACCCTGGTGATCGACTGCGGCATGCAGCTCTATCCCAGCTTCCGGTCGGGCGGGTAGGGGAGGCGCCGCTTGCCCAAGGATCCGCACGATCACCCCCTGGACCCCGGCTTCGACGCCGAGAACTTCCCCGCCATCGGCGACTACGGCCTGATCGGCGACGGCCGTATCTGCGCGCTGGTCAGCACCTATGGCTCCATCGATTGGCTGTGCCTGCCGAACGTCTCCAGCCCCTCGCTGTTCGCCGCGCTGCTGGACCGCAAGGCCGGCGGGCGCTTCGCCATCCGCCCGACGACGCCGTTCCGGGTGCGGCGGACCTACGACGACGCCACCGTCATCCTGTGCACCGAGTTCACCACCGATACCGGGCGCTGCCGGCTGATCGACCTGATCCCGACCGACGAGCCGCAGAGCGTCCTCGGGGCGCCGGTCCCGCAGCGCGAGGTGCTGCGCCTGGTCGAGGGCCTGGAGGGGGAGGTGGAACTGGAAGTGCTGTTCGAGCCGCGCCCCCAGTACGGCCGTGTCACGCCGCGCATCCGCAAGCGCGGCAAGCTCGGCTGGTGCGCCTCCCACGGCTTCGACTTCATCAATCTGGCGACCGATGTGGAACCCGGGACCGAGGCCGCCGACGAGTCCTTGCGGCTGACCTTCCGCCTGCGGGCCGGCGAGCGGCGCAGCTTCTCCCTCGTCTACGAGAACCGCGGCCCCGGTGTGATCGCGCCGGTGGGGGACGATGCCTGGCAGCGCTAGCCCTGACCCGCGACTACTGGACCCGCTGGGCGGGCCGCATGCAGTACGACGGGCCGCACCGCGACCTCGTGCAGCGCAGCGTGCTGACGCTGAAGATGCTGACCTACGTGCTGTCCGGCGCCGTGCTGGCGGCCGCCACCTCGTCGCTGCCCGAGTCCATGGCGGGCGGGCGCAATTACGACTACCGCTTCTGCTGGCTGCGCGACGCCGGCATCACGCTGCGCGGCTTCGACGACCTCGGATACGAGGAGGAAGGGGCCGCCTTCATGGACTGGCTCATGCACTCCACCCGCCTCACCCAGCCGCAGTTGCAGGTGTGCTACGACGTCTACGGCAAGACCGATCTGGTGGAGTGGGAACTGGACCACCTGTCCGGCTGGCGCGGCGTCGGGCCGGTGCGCATGGGCAATGCCGCAGCCGGGCAGTTCCAGCTCGACATCTACGGCGAGGTGGTGATGGCCGCGTACGACTTCGTGCTGCGCGACGGCAAGCTCGACGCCTTCGAGCGGCGCCTGCTGCTCGGCTTCGGCAAGGTGGTCTGCGACCGCTGGCAGGACCCCGACGCCGGCATCTGGGAACTGCGCGGCGACTACCGCCACAACACGCACTCCAAGCTCATGGCCTGGGTGGCGCTCGACCGCCTGATGAAGATGTGCGACGAGGGGACGCTCGACGGCCCGCGCGACCAGTACGCGGCCTGCTGCGAAGCCCTGCGCGAGTCCATCGAGACGCACGCCTGGAACGACGAGGTGCAGGGCTATACGGCGACCTACGGCAGCGATCAGGCCGACGCCTCGGTGCTGCTCATGGCGCATTACGGCTTCCATCCCGCCGACCATCCACGCATGGCGGCCACCCACGCTTTCCTGCGGCGGCGATTGGGCTGCGGGCCGTTCCTCTACCGCCTGGAGGAATTGCGGCGGCACGAGAACCCCTTCGTGCTCTGCACCTTCTGGGAGATCGGCTATCTGGCCCGCGCCGGCCGCATCACCGAGGCGGAGGACTTGTTCGACCGTGTCGCCGCCTGCGCCAACGACCTCGGCCTGTTCGCCGAGGAGATCGAGCCGGACACCGGCGCCGCCATGGGCAACTTTCCGCAGGCCTTCAGCCACGTCGGCCTGATCGACGCGGCGCTGGCCTTGGCGGCCAAGGAGAAGAACGAGGAGGTTCCCGAATGACCAGCACCGGCGGCGGCGACACCGGGCTCGGATTCCTACTGTTCATCCAGGACGGCGGCGACCTGCAGGTGGTACTGGTGTGGGGCCTGCTCGCCACCGTCGCCATGACCACCATCCTGCAGGGCAGCCAGTTGCTCGGCCTGTCGCGCCTCAGCCTGCCGTTCATGTTCGGCACCTTCTTCACCGGCGACCGCAAGTGGGCCAACGTTCTGGGCTACGGGCTCTATCTGCTCGGCGGTCTGCTGTTCGGGTTCTTCTACTTCGCCATCTTTGCCACGCTGGACTATGGCTCGTGGTGGCTCGGGATGCTGTTCGGCATCGCTCACGGGCTGATCCTGTTGACCGGGTTCCTGCCGCTGCTGCCCTACGTGAACCCGCGCATCGCCACGGAATACGACGGCCCGACGGCGGTGCGGCGGTTGGAGCCCCCCGGCCCCTTCGGCCTCAACTACGGCCGTCGCACGCCCTTGACGACCCTGGCCGGGCAGGCCGTATACGGGGCGTTGCTCGGCTTCGGATATACCCTGCTATGACCATGACCGCCGCACCCGACCCGCTGGCCGAGGGGCTGTGGACCCTGGAGGGCCGCTTCACCACCATGGGCCTGCCCATCAGCTCGCGCACGACATTGGTGCGCCTCGCCGACGGCAGCCTCGCCGTGGTCAATCCCGGCCCCCTGCCGGCGGCGGCGGAGCGGGCGGTGGCGGCGCTCGGACGGCCGGCGGTGCTGTTCTGCCCCAACCGATTCCATCACCTCTTCGCCGCCGACTGGAAACGGGCATGGCCGCAGGCGCGGCTGTGGGCGGCGCCGGGCCTGGCGGAGAAGGAGCCGGCCCTGCCGGTCGACGCGGTGCTCGGGCGCGATGCGCCGGGGCCATGGGCGGCGGAGCTGGAGCCCCTGCCCATCGACGGCATGCCGCGGCTGGCGGAGTGGTGGTTCTTCCACGCCGCCTCCGAAACGCTCGTGGTGACCGACGTGCTGGCGCGCGTCGGGCCGCGGCAGCCGTGGTTCCTGCGCCTGTGGGCCGGGCTGAACGGCAGCCGCGGCGGCCGGCTGGCGGTGCCGCGCTGGCTGCGGGCGGTGCTGCTGAAGGACCGCGCCGCCGCCGGGCGCAGCATGGCCGTCGCCCTGGCCCGCCGGCCGCGACGGCTGGTGGTGGCGCACGGCGATCCGCTGGGCGACGAGGCGGCGGCGGAGGTGCGGGCGGCGCTCGACGGCTTCCCGCTCGGCGACGGGTCCTAAGCCCTGGCATCCGCAAGGTGAAAAGTCTTCCCCTTACGGCGCGTAGCTGTTTACTCTGATGGCCTCGTTCGTGGGGAGCGATCCGGAGGGGAATCTGCATGCAGCACGCCGTGCGCAGTCGCGGCGGCTTCGGCCGTATGGTGGTGGCGATGCTTCTGGCGGTGGCCGGAGCCGTCGCCGTCGTCGCCTGCCGCGACGACGAGTCCGACCGCCTGCGGCTCGCCATAAACCCCTGGCCCGGCTACGAATTCCTCTATCTCGCCCGCGACCTCGGCTTCATGGCGGAGGAGGGGCTCGACGTGCTGTTCGTCGAGCGTCCCGACCTCGGCAGCGTCCGCGCCGCCTTCGAGGCCGGCGAGGCCGACGCCATGACCGTCACCCTGACCGAGGTGTTGCAGGCCTGCGATACCTCCGATCGCTGTCCGCGGGTGGTGCTGGCTGCCGACTACTCCGACGGAGCCGACCTGCTCATGGCGGTGCCGCCGGTGAAGCAGCCCACCGACCTGCGCGGCCGGCGCATCGGCGTCGAGCCCGGCTCGGTGAGCAGCTTCCTGGTGTCGCGCGCGCTGGAAAGCGCCGGCCTGTCCTTCGCCGACGTGACGCTCGTCGACCTGCCGCAGGCCAAGATGGCGGCGGCGCTGGAGGCGGGCCGGGTGGACGCGGTGGCGACCTATCCGCCCGTGGCGCTCGATCTCGCCCGCGGCGGCCGGCTGCGCACCGTCTTCACCTCCGCCGACATTCCGGGCGAGGTGGTCGACGTGGTGGCGGTGGACGCCGATTGGCTCGAACGCCAGCCGGAAAAGGCGGAGGCGCTGGTGCGCGCCTGGGACCGCGCCGTCGCGTGGTGGCGCGACAACCACGACGAGGCGGTGCGCCGCATGGCCGAACGCGAAGGCGTCTCGCCGGCGGAGATGGAGCAGGCGCTGGCGCTCATGAAGATCCTGCGCTCGGCCGAGCAACGGTTCCTGTTCGCCGCCGACGGACCGCTGGAGCGGGCGCTGACCCGTCACGACCTGCTGCTGCGCCGCGCTGGCCTGCTGGCGGGACCGGACCGCACGGCCGAGGTCATCACCGACCGCTACCTGCAGATGGCGCTCAACGGTAAGGGCGGCGGCGCCGACACCCGTTGAGCCCGGGCGTCGTCGATCCTACCTGAGGGATCATGCTGTCCCGCCCTTTGCTCGTCGCGCACGAGATCTACCGCCTGTCCCGCTACGGCCGCACCCATCCGCTGTCCATCCCGCGGGTGTCGACGGTGCTCGACCTGTGCCGGGCGCTGGGCTGGCTGCCCGACGACCAGTACGTGGAAAGCCCGCGGGCGACGGCGGAGCAACTGGCGCGCTTCCACGATCCGGCTTACGTCGCCGCCCTCATGGCCGCCGAACGCGACCAGGACCTGCCCGAGGCCGACCGCCAGCGCTTCAACATCGGCGTGAACAACAACCCCATCTATCCGGAAGTCTTCCGCCGCCCGGCCACGGCCTGCGGCGGCTCCATGCGGGCGGCGGACCTGGTGCGCGACGGCGGCATCGTCCACCACCCGCCCGGCGGCACCCACCACGGCCGGCGGGCCCAGGCGAGCGGCTTCTGCTACCTGAACGACCCGGTGCTCGGCCTGCTGCGGCTGCTCGATCTGGGGGTGGCGCCGATCCTCTACGTCGACCTCGATGCCCACCACGGCGACGGCGTGCAGGATGCCTTCCACGACGACGAGCGGGTGTTCACCGTCTCCATCCACGAGCACGACCGCTGGCCGCGCACCGGCGCCGTCGACGACCGGGCCGGCGGGGCGGCGCGCAACCTGCCGGTGCCGCGCGGCTTCAACGACAGCGAGCTGGACTATCTGATCGAGACGGCGGTGATCCCGCTCGCCGAGCGCCTGCAGCCGGCGGCGCTGATGATCCAGTGCGGCTGCGACGGCCTCGCCGACGACCCGCAGAGCCGGCTCATGCTGTCCAACCGCGGCTATTGGCGAGCGGTGTCGCTGCTGAAGGGACTGGCGCCGCGGGTGATCGTGCTCGGCGGTGGCGGCTACAACCCGTGGAGCGTGGCGCGCTGCTGGTCGGGGGTATGGGCGACGCTCAACGGCCTGCCCATACCCGAGCGCCTGCCGGCGGCGGCGGAGAGCATGCTGCGCGGCCTGTGGTGGACCCACCGCCGCGGCCGCAACCCGCCGGAGGAGTGGTTCACGACGCTCGCCGACACCCCCAACACCGGCGACGTGCGGGAAGAGGTGCGCGACGTCGCCCGCCGGGTGCTAGCCTGAGGCTCAATCGAAGGCGCGGGAGATGACCCAGTCGATGGCGGCGATGATGTCGTCGGCTCGGTGGGCGAGGGAGCCGACGGAGCGCCCCAGGCGGTCGACGGGAACGGTCGTCATGTCGAGTGGGTTGAGGAGGACCGCCACCCCCTCGATCTCGAACACCTTGTGGATGGCCGGGTCGGTCGTGCGCAGCAGCGTCTTGCGGATGAGCGGTACGACCAGCCGGCGCGGCTGACTGCGGAAGAAGTTGGATTGGACGTCCAGCAGGAACGGCATGGCCTCCCGCGTGAGGCGGCCAGGATTGGCATGGACGTCGAACTGGCCCATGGTCACTCCAGCGGGAAGTCGTCGGCGAGCGACCCGTGGCGGGCATGGAAGTCGCTCATCGCCTCCAGCGCGGGGCGCATGCGCTCTTCAGCTTCCACCAGCCGCCGGCGCTTGGCGATCCGGGTCTGCAACGCCTGTTCCACCACCTCGTCCAGGTCGAGGTCCAGCGCACGTGCGTCCTTCACCATGTCGGCGTTCACCGATACCGTCAGCGGCGTCTTCGGCGTGTGGGTGTCGTAGGGCATGGCGGCCTCCGCGGGCGTTGCTCGCCCCTGAAGATGGCCCGCCGCCGGGCCGCCGTCAATCGCGGCGGCGGATCGTCAGCACCAGCATGCCGGCCACCAGCAGAACGCCGCCGACGACGCCGAGCGGCCCCAGGCGCTCGCCGAAGATGATCCAGGCGAGCAGGGTGGCGGTCAGGGCTTCCAGCAGGGTGACGATGCTGGCGGCGGTGGCGGGCGTCGTCTTCATGCCGGTGAAGAACAGCATGTAGGACAGGCCGGTGGTCACCACGCCCAGGTAGATCAGCAGCGGCACGCCGATGGCCGTGTCGCTGACGCCGATCCCGGCGCTCGCCGCGAACGGCAGCAGGCACAGCGCCCCGCCGCCGAAGCCGAAGATGATGGTCTGGTAGGGATGCACCGACCCCGCCATTGAGCGGCCGGAGATGACCACGGTGGCGTAGGAGGCCGCCGCACCGCTCGCCAGCAGGACGCCGAGCAGGACCTGCGATCCGGCGTCGCCTTCGGGCACGCCGACCAGCATCACCGTGCCGCCGACCGCCAGCGCAAGGGCCAGCAGGGTGCGGGCGCCGGGCGGTTCGCGCAGCAGCACGGACGACAGCACCGCCACCACCACCGGCGCGCCGCACAGGGCGACCAGGCTGGTGACGGTCACCCCGGCGCGGGCCACGGCGGCGTAGAAGAACACCTGGTAGAACGCCATGGCGAGGCCGGTCACCGCCACCAGCGGCAGGCTCTTGCGCGACAGCCGGAACAGGCCGCGGCCGAGCGTCATCCACCCCAGCACCACCAGCGGCGGCACCGACAGGGCGAGGCGCCAGAAGCCGACACCGAGCGGCGTGGCGTCGGCGTGCAGCATCAGGGTCTTGGCGGCGATGCTGCTGGTGCCCCACAGGATGGAGGCAATGGCGACCAGCAGGATGCCCGTGCGGGCGGTGCGAACCATCACGGCTTCGGCGGTGGACATGGACGGGGCTCTACGAAGGAGAAGACTGCCGCCACTGTGGCGTACCGGCGGCGCGGCGTCTTGACCGCGCCTCCGATTCCCTTGACCGGATCTCCGGTCAGAAGCCGCCGCACTGGGCGCGGTGGCGCAGCAGGTGGTCGGCCAGCACGCAGGCCATCATGGCCTCGGCGACGGGCACGGCGCGGATGCCGACGCAGGGGTCGTGGCGGCCCTTGGTGCGCACGTCCACATCCTGGCCGTGGACATCGACGCTGCGCCGCGGCGTCAGGATGGACGACGTCGGCTTTATGGCCATGCGGGCGACCACCGGCTGACCGGTGGAAATGCCGCCCAGGATGCCGCCGGCGTGGTTGGACAGGAAGTCGATGCCGCCGTCCTCGCGCATGCGCATTTCGTCGGCGTTGTCTTCGCCGGTGAAGCCGGCGGCGGCGAAGCCGGCCCCGATCTCCACGCCCTTCACGGCATTGATGCTCATGAAGGCCTTGGCGAGGTCGGCGTCGAGCTTGTCGTAGACCGGCGCGCCGAGCCCGGCGGGGACGTTGGTCGCCTCCACCTCCACAACGGCGCCGGCGGACGAGCCGGCCTTGCGGATGCCGTCGAGGTACTCCTCCCACCGCGCCGCCGTGGCGGCGTCGGGGCAGAAGAACGGGTTGGCGCCCACCTGATCCCAGTCCCAACCGGCGCGGTCGACGGCGTGCGGGCCCATCTGGACCATGGCGCCGCGGATGACCACACCGCCCGGCACCAGGGCGTCGAGCACCTTGCGGGCGACGGCGCCGGCGGCGACGCGCATGGCGGTTTCGCGCGCCGAGGACCGGCCGCCGCCGCGATGGTCGCGGATGCCGTACTTCTGCCAGTAGGTGACGTCGGCGTGGCCCGGGCGGAACTGCTGGGCGATTTCGCCGTAGTCCTTGGACCGCTGGTCGGTGTTGTGGATCAGAAGCCCGATGGGCGTGCCGGTGGTCTGGCCCTCGAACACGCCCGACAGGATCTGCACTTCGTCGGGCTCGCGCCGCTGGGTGGTGTGGCGCGAGGTGCCGGGCTTGCGCTTGTCCAGCCACGGCTGGATGTCCGCCTCCGTCAGCGGGATGCGCGGCGGCACCCCGTCGACCACGCAGCCGATGGCCGGCCCGTGGCTCTCGCCGAAGGTGGTGAAGCGGAACAGGGTGCCGAACGCATTACCCGACATGGACGCCTACCCTCAGTCGCGAACCTTGAACTGGCTCAGCATTTCGGCCAGCTGCGGGGCGCTGTCGGGCTCCAGCATGCCGACGGTGTGGTAGCCGCAGTCGACGTGGTGGACTTCGCCGGTCACGCCCGAAGCGAGGTCCGACAGGAAGTAGAGGCCCGACTTGCCCACGTCTTCCAGCGTCACGTTGCGGCGCATGGGGGCGTTCAGCTCGTTCCACCGCAGGATCTGGCGGAAATCGCCGATGCCCGAGGCCGCCAGCGTCTTGATGGGGCCGGCCGAGATGGCGTTGACGCGGATGTTGTCCTCGCCCAGGTCGACCGCCAGGTAGCGCACGCTGGCTTCCAGTGCCGCCTTGGCCACGCCCATGACGTTGTAGTGGGGCATGACGCGCTCGGCGCCGTAGTAGGTGAGGGTGACGAGCGAGCCGCCGTCGGTCATCAGCGGCGCGGCACGGCGGCACACGTCGGTGAACGAGAAGCAGGAGATCTGCAGCGAGCGGGTGAAGTTGTCGAGCGTGGTGTCGACGTAGCGGCCCTTGAGCTGCTCCTTGTCGGCCCAGGCGATGCCGTGCAGCACGAAGTCGAGCTTGCCCCAGCGCTTCTCCACCTCGGCGAAGACGGCGTCCATGCTCGCTTCGTCGGTGACGTCGCACGGCACGACGAAGTCGGACCCGACGCTCTCGGCCAGCGGCTTGACGCGCTTCAAGAGGGCGTCGCCCTGGTACGTGAAGGCGAGCTCGGCCCCGGCATCGCGGCACGCCTTGGCGATCGCCCAGGCGATCGACTTGTCGTTGGCGACGCCCATGATGAGGCCTTTTTTGCCCGCCATGAGAGAGGAGGAAGCGGTCATGCGTTTTCTCTTGCGTGTTGGTTCCTGTGGGGTGATACCCGACGAAAAGTCGCGGCATCCTACACCAAGACATCACGGGGGCAAAGCCGCATGGCCGGACCGGCGGAACAGGCAGAGGAACAGGGCGTCTGGCGGCGATTGAGCGCCGGCGCCGGCCGCATCCTGGCATTCCCCGCCTACGTGATGCACCGTGCCCTGCGCGACCAGGTGTTCCTGGTGGCCGGCGACCTCGGCTACATGTCGCTCATCGCGCTGGTGCCCATGTTCGCCATCGGCTTCGCCATGCTGGCAGCCTTCCCGGCCTTCGAGGGCGCGCGGGCCTGGGTGGAGCGCTTCATCTTCCAGAACTTCGTGCCGAGCTTCGGCCAGCAGGTGCAGGAGGCGGTGGCCCGCTTCGTCGACGCTTCCGCCGAGCTGACGGTGGTGGGTGTCGCCGGCCTCGCCTTCATCGCCATCCTGCTGCTGGTGACCATCGAGCACGCCTTCAACCACATCTTCCGCGTCACCAAGGTGCGCCCGCCGCTGGCGCGTCTCGCGGTGTACTGGACGGTGATGACCGTCGGGCCGCTGCTGCTCGGCGCCAGTTTCTCCCTGTCGAGCCGCCTCGCGCACACCGACGAGGCGGCGGTGCAGGCGCTGTTCGACCAGGTGGGGGCGGTGCTGGCGCTGCTCGGCCCATTCCTGCTGACCCTGGCCGCCTTCACGCTGCTCTACGTCGCCGTGCCCAACCGCCGCGTGCGGCTGCGCGATGCCGCCGTCGGGGCCGGGGTGGCGGCGTTGCTGTTCGCGGCGCTGCGGGTCGGCTTCGTCATCTACGTGGCGCAGGCGCACAACTACTTCACCCTCTACGGCGCGCTGGCCGCCCTGCCGCTGTTCCTCACCTGGCTGTTCGCGAGCTGGAGCGTCGTGCTGCTCGGCGCCGTGGTGGCGGCGGCGCTGCCGGAATGGCGCATGCAGCGGGCGCAGATGGCGGGCCAGCCGCCGGCGACGCTGCGCCTCGTGCTGGCCCTCGACATCCTCGCCGTCCTGCTCGCCGTGCACCGCCGCCACCCGGAGGGCGTGCGGCGGCCGCGGGTGCTGGCGGCCACGGGGGCGGAGGAGGGCGCCTTCACCGAGGTGCTGGAGGCCATGGAGCGGGCGGGACTGGTCGCCCGCACCGACCGCCAGCGCTGGGTGCTGGCCTGCGACCTGCGCGCCGCCACCCTCGGCGACCTGTCCGACGCCCTCGGCCTCGGCCTGCCGCAGGACCTGCCGGAGGATCTGGCGCGGCCGTGGCGCGCCCGGTTGGCGCAGACCCTGCGTGATCTGCACGCCACGGAACGGTCCGAACTGGAAAAGCCCCTCGCCGATATCCTTCCCGCCCCTTGAACCGCGGCCGGCGCGCGCCTACCATCTGTGATAACCCTTCGCGCCGCTCTGGTATGAGCGGGCAGACGCAGGGAGCCAGGACCAGCCAGAGGGGCTGACAGACGTCGCATCCGGCCGTCGAGCGTGACGGAGGACAGCGATATGGACGTCCAGCACACCCATCCCCACCCGCACCGCGTGGGTGGCACGCACCTGCCCTATGCCGACAAGATCCGCACCGTCGATGCGGACACCGTGTTCCACTGGCTGGCCCTCGGCTGGCAAGACCTGCTGCGCGGCGGCGTCACCAGCGCGGCCTACGGCGCCATCTTCGCGCTCGCCGGCTACGTCATCGCCATCGGGCTCGCGCGGATCGACAGCATCTTCCTGCTGCTGCCCGTGGCCGCCGGCTTCACGCTGGTCGCGCCCGTGCTCGCCATCGGCTTCTACCGCATCTCCAAGACCCTGGAGAGCGGCGGCAGGGCCTCGTTCGGCGAGGCACTGACGGCCTTCCAGGCCAATGCCTTCCACATTCTCACGGCCGGCCTCGTGCTCATGCTGTTCGGGCTGATCTGGGTGCGCGTCGCGACGCTGATCTTCGCGCTGCTGTTCCCGGCCACCGGCTTCTCGGCCGAGGCCATGCTCGCCGTGCTCACCACCGTCGAGGGCTTCGCCTTCCTGGTCGGCGCCTTCGTGGTCGGCGGTGCCTTCGCGCTTGTCGCCTTCGTGTTCTGCGCCGTGTCGCTGCCCATGATGATGGACCGCCCGGGCATGGACTTCTTCACCGCTTCCCTGGTCAGCATGCAGGCGGTACTGCGCAACCCCGGCCCCATGCTGCTGTGGGCCGGCATCATCGCGGTCGCCACGGCGGCCGGCATCGTCACCTTCTTCCTCGGGCTCGTCATCGTCATGCCGTTGATCGGTCATGCCAGCTGGCACGCCTATCGGGCGCTGGTGGAGCGCGGCTGAGACCTTTCGCCGCCGCACAGGCGGCCCGCCGGAACCCGGGCGGCCCTCCCGACGGAGGTGCCGCCCATGCGGCCAAGACCAAGACCAAAACCAACGCCGAGTGCAGACAAAGACAGGGACAGTCGACAGTCGACCGCGACGAAACAGGGGACATCGCACATGCCGAACGGCCATCGCGGAGCGCATCCGCATCATCCCGACCACGCCGGCGAGCCCGCCGCGGCCGGTCTTCCCTTTCCCTTCGCCGACCGCATCCGCCGGGTCGAAACCGGCCAGGTGTTCGGCTGGCTCGCCGCCGGCTGGCGCGACATGCGGGCGGCCGGCTGGGTGAGCTTCGCCTATGGCGCGGTCTTCGTCGCCCTCGGCTATGCCATCGGCGTCGGCCTCGCGCAGCTCGACATGCTCTACCTGCTGACGCCCATGATCGCCGGCTTCCTGCTGGTGGCGCCGCTGCTGGCGGTCGGGCTCTACCGCATCAGCGGCCGGCTCGAGCGGGGCGAGCGGCCGCGCTTCCTGGATGCGCTGTTCGCCTGGCGCAGCAACACCTTCCACATCCTGACGGCCGGCCTCGTGCTGATGCTGTTCATGATGATCTGGGTGCGCATCGCGGCGCTGATCTTCGCCGTCAGCTTCCCCTACACCAACATGAGCGGCGCCGCCCTGGTGCATCAGCTGGCGACGGGCGAGGGGCTGGTGTTCCTGGCGGTCGGCACGGCGGTCGGCTTCTGCTTCGCCGTCGCGGCCTTCGTGCTCGGCGCCTTCGCCCTGCCCATGATGCTGGACCGCCGCGCCGACGTGTTCGCCGGGGCGGTGGTGAGCGCGCAGGCGGTGTTGAAGAGCCCGCGCGCGATGGTACTGTGGGCGGCGGTGATCGTGGTGGTCACCGCCTTCGGCCTGGTCACGGCCTTCCTGGGCCTGATCGTGGCCCTGCCGTTGATCGGCCACGCCACATGGCATGCCTACAGGGATTGCGTGGAATGGGACGACTGACGCCGACGCCGCTCGTGTTCACCCTGGCCGCCGGCCTGACCCTCTCGCTGAGCGCCTGCGACACGGTGGAGCAGTTCGTCGGCAAGGGCGCCCAGGTCCTGACCGTCAGCCCGAGCGGCGGCGCGGGCTACGAAGGGCGCTGTGTCCCCCGCGGGGCGGAACCGGTGGAGATCACCGGCACCGCCACCCGCACCTTCGAGTTCGAGGACGGCGTCGCCTGCCGCATCCTGCAGAAGGGGGCGGGCGCCCTGACCGTGGAACTGAACGGCCCGCGCGGCACCTCCACCGTCACCACCGACTCCGACGGCGAGATGGCGGCGGTGTCGCGGGGCTGAGGCCCGCTCACTCCTCCTCGAACAGCTTCTTGCGCAGGTCCTCGTCGCCGGCGGGGTTCCAGCGGTCGCAGAAGTCCTTCAGGGCCGCGTCCTTGGGGTCGGGCAGGACGATGCGCAGGCGCACCAGGTAGTCGCCGTGGCCGCCCTCGTCGCCTTCCTTGGGCAGGCCCTTGCCGCGCAGGCGCAGGACGGTGCCGCTGTTGGCGCCCTCCGGCACTGTCACCGCCACTTTGCCGGTCAGCGTCGGCACGGTGATCTTGCCGCCCAGCACCGCTTCCTTCAGCGTCACCGGCACCTCGGCGATGACGTCGTCGCCCTCACGCTTCCAGACGTCGGTGTCCTTGATGGAGATTTCCACCAGCGCGTCGCCCGCCGGTCCGCCGGAGATGGCCGACAGCCCCTGGCCCTTCAGGCGCAGCGTGCGGCCGTCCTCGCTGCGCGGCGGGATGCGGACGTCGAGCGTCTTGCCGTTGGTCAGGCGGATGCGCCGCGTGGCGCCGAGGGCGGCTTCGCGGAACGACACCTTCAGGCGATAGTGGCTGTCCGGCCCCTTGGGCTGGCTCTTGGCCTGGGCGTCGGCCTTGGCCTTGCTGGCGCGGGTGAAGATCTCGTTGAACAGGTCGTCGTCGGCGAAGGTGCTGTCGAAGTCGAAGCCGAACGGCCCGCCCGTGCGCCCGCCGGCACCGGGGCGGCCGCGTCCGCCGGGGCCACCGGCCCGGCCGCCGCGCCCGCCGCCGAAGCCGAAGGGCGCGCGCGGGTTGCCGGCGGCGTCGATCTCGCCGCGGTCGAACTTGGCGCGCTTGTCCGCGTCGCCCAGGATGCCGTAGGCGGCGTTGATTTCCTTGAAGCGGTCGGCGGCCTGCGCGTCGTCGGGGTGCAGGTCGGGGTGCATGGTGCGCGCCAGGCGCCGGAACGCTTTCTTGACGTCGTCCTGGGTGGCGGTGTGGGACACACCGAGGACGCTGTAGGGATCTCGCATGCTGGCTCAGCCGTAATCGGGTCCGGTCGGACATGACGAGAGGCGCCCGAGCGTCGGGCGCCTCCCGGTGGATGCTTCGCGACGATGACGGCCGAGGTGGTCGCCCCGCTCCGCCGGTCTCAGCTGCCGACGACGCGCCAGGTGCCGTCGGGCTGCTGGCAGGCGGTGCCATAGGCCGTTTCGTACTTGCCGTCGATGGTAACCGTGGTGCGGTATTCGCGGCAATAGGCGCCGGTGTTGGTGCGGCCGTCGCGCACCGGCGTGAAGCTGCCGTAGTTCCCGCTTTCCGGGTTGTTCCAGCTGATGGTCTCGCCCACCGGCGCGGCATAAGCGCGCTGCTGGGCCTGCACGGCATACTGCTGGTCGGCGCGATCGAGCGACTTGCCGATCTCGCTGCCGATCAGGGCGCCGAGCAGGGTGCCGGCCGCGGTGGCGGCGATCTGGCCGGTGCCGCCGCCGAACTGGCTGCCGATCACGGCGCCGCCGATGCCGCCGAGCAGGGTGCCGGCCGAGGCCTTCGGGTTGTTCTGAATGCCTTCGCAGGCGCTCAGGCCGAGCGAGGCGGCCAGGGCGACGGCGACGACGACGGGGGACTTGCGGGAGAAGGTCAGCATGATCTCTCAATCCGTTGGACGGGGCGATGCGTAGAACGGTACGGAGCGACCGTGGCGAAAGCATGACCGATGCGGCGGCTTCCCGGCAACACCGTGGTAAGCGGCTCTTTCCATCGGGCCCGCGGCTTCCCATAATCCGCTTCCGCCGGCCAGAAACGGCCGGGGCCTGCCGTTAGTTGCGTCCTTTCGTCTTTCGACCACCGAGGATAAGCCCTTCATGACCTCCGTCGACGAGACCGCCGATCCGTTCCAGCAGTTCGCCGACTGGCTGGCCGAGGCGGGCGAGCACGAGCTGAACGACCCCAACGCCATGGCGCTGGCCACCTGCACGCCGGACGGCCGGCCGTCGCTGCGCATGGTGCTGCTGAAGGGTGCCGATTCGCAGGGCTTCGTCTTCTACACCAACCTGGAAAGCCGCAAGGGCGGCGAGTTGCTCGGCAACCCGCACGCCGCACTGTGCTTCCACTGGAAGTCGCTGCGCCGCCAGGTGCGGGTCGAGGGGCCGGTGGAGCAGGTGAGCGACGCCGAGGCCGACGCCTACTTCGAGTCGCGGCCGCGCGACAGCCGCATCGGCGCCTGGGCGTCGCAGCAGTCGCGGCCGCTGGCGGGGCGCTTCGAGCTGGAGAAGCGGGTGGCGCAGTTCGCCGCCAAGTACGCCATCGGCAAGGTGCCGCGGCCGCCGCACTGGTCCGGCTTCCGCATCGTGCCGCGGCGCATCGAATTCTGGCAGGATCGCCCGTTCCGTCTGCACGACCGGCTCGTTTATAGTCGCGACGCGGCCGATGCCGCCTGGCGCACCGAGCGCCTGTTCCCCTGACGGCGGCCGGATCCGGCCGCGACCGGAGCCGACGCCATGTCCGACGATCTCGCCGCCGCGGCCGCAGCCGCCGACCCGCGCGACCGCGCCGGGCGGCTCATGCGGCGCGCCACCTACGCCGCGGTGGGCGTCGCCTTCACGCTCATCATCGTGAAGGTGGTCGCCTATGTGCTGACGGGGTCGGTGGCGCTGCTTTCCAGCCTCATCGACAGTGCGCTCGATACGGCGGCCTCGGTGGTGAACCTGATCGCCGTACGCCACGCCCTGCAGCCCGCGGACGAAGAACACCGCTTCGGCCACGGCAAGGCCGAGCCGCTGGCCGGCCTCGGCCAGGCGGCCTTCATCACCGGGTCGAGCATCTTCCTGGTCATCGAGGCGGTGGATCGATTCGTCACGCCGCAGGAGGTGACGCGCGGCTGGGTCGGCATCGCCGTCATGGCCTTCGCCATCGTCGCTACGTTCGGCCTGGTCGCCTACCAGAAGCGGGTGGTGAAGGAGACCAACTCCGTCGCCATTTCGGCCGACAGCCTGCACTACACGGGTGACGTGCTCATCAACGGCAGCGTCATCGTCTCCATCGTGCTGGCGACATGGTTCGACGTTCCCTACGCCGACCCGGTGTTCGCGCTGGCCATCGCCGGCTACCTGTTGTGGAACGCGCGCGCCATCTTCCTGTCCAGCCTCGACCTGCTCATGGACCGCGAGTTCCCCGAGGAGGACCGCGAGAGGATCCTCGCCATCGCCCGCAGCCATCCGCTCGCCCGCGACGTCCACGACCTGCGCACGCGGTCGAGCGGCCAGCAGCAGTTCATCCAGTTGCACCTGGAACTGGATCGCGACCTGACGCTCGCCAAGGCGCACGCCATCGCCGACAAGGTGGAGCGCGACATCCGCAAGGCCTTCCCCCACGCCGACGTCATCATCCACCAGGACCCTGTCGGCATCGTCGAAAGCCACCACGACGACCTGGCCTACGGCGACAAGGAACTGGCGCCCGGCGAGGTGCCACCCAGGGAGGGGCAGGGCAGGGGCGCGTGACGCCTTGGCCGGACGGCTGACGCCCTAGCCTCGTCCGGCGCGGGCCTGGGTCCAGCGCAGGCAGAACACCCGCAGCGCGCTCGACAGGTTGCCGGTGCGCTGGTCGCGTCGGCTGTCGACGGCGGTGATGAGGGCGGTGACGGTGGTGCGCTCGGCTCGTGCGATGGACTGCAGCGATTCCCAGAAGGCCTGCTCCAGCGATACCGAGGTGCGGTGCCCGGCGATGTTCACCGAGCGTTTGACCACGGCGCCGAGCGGCGCTTCCGCCAGCAGGCCGGCGACGCCGGAGTCGACGTGGGGCGGGATGCGCTCGCTCATGCCGGCCCGCTCCCCGACCCGGTCGCCGCGGTCGCAACGGGCGCTGCGGCGGGCAGGGTGACGAAGAAGGTGGCGCCGGTGCCCGGCGTGCTTTCCACCGTGATGCGGCCGTGGTGGCGCTCCACGATGCGCTTGCAGATGGCGAGCCCGATGCCGTTGCCGCCGTAGGAGCCGCGGGCGTGCAGGCGCTGGAACATGAGGAAGATGCGGTCGGCGAAGCGCGGCTCCAGGCCGATGCCGTTGTCGCGCACGAAGAACCGCCAGCCGCCGGCAAGTCCGGCGGTCGCGTCCGGCTCGACGCCGACGTGAATGCGCGGCGGCCGTTCGGGATCGCGGAACTTCAGGGCGTTGTCGATGAGGTGCTGGAACAGGCGCACCAGCTGCGGGAAGTCGCCGTCGACCACCGGCAGGGCGTCCCAGGTGACGCGGGCGCCGCAGGCGGCGATGGCGCCTTCCAGGCGGCGCACGGCGCTTTCCACCGCCAGCACCGTGTCGCAGCGCTCGAACGGCCGGCCCTTGCGGTCGATGCGGCTGTAGTCGAGCAGGTCCGTGATCATGGACTGCATGCGCTTGGCGCCGTCCACCGCGAAACCGATGAACTCGCGGCTTTCCGCGTCCAGGCTCGCCGCCCGGCGGTCGACCAGCTGCAGGTAGCTGGCGATCATGCGCAGCGGCTCCTGCAGGTCGTGGCTGATGATGTAGGCGAAGGCCTCCAGCTCGGCATTGCTCTGGGCGATCTGATCCAGCAGCGCGCGCTGGCGCAGCTCGGCGCCGCGGATTTCCGTCAGGTCGGAGACGAAGGCGAAGGCACCGGTGGTGACGCCGCCGGCATCGCGCAGGGCGGTGGCGGCGATTCGCACGGGCACCAGCGAGCCGTCGTCGCGGCGCAGCTCCGTCTCGAAGGACGCATGCGGGCGCCCGTCGTCGGCGAGGGCGGCGGCGAGGCCCTCGGCGAGGCGGCGGCCGGCGTCGCCTTCCGCCAGGGTGGCGATGGGGCTGCCGATCAACGCCTCGCGCGCCACCCCGAGCAGGGCGGCGAAGGCGGCGTTGCAGCCGGTGAGGCGGCCGTGGCGGTCGACCTCGGCATAGCCTTCCTGGGTGAGGTTGAGGATGGTTTCCTGCCGCCGCTCGCCGGCCTCCAGCACCGCCATCTGGCGGCTGACGGCGGCCTGCAGGTGGCGCAGGTAGTCGGTTTCGATGCCGTGCAGCACGTCGGTGAACGACAGGATGGCGACGATGCCGCCGAGCCCGTCCTCGACGCCCAGGTGCCGGATGCCGCGGCTTTCCATCAGTTCCTGCGCCGTCAGCAGGGGCGCCGACGCGGCCACGGTGACGATGGGGGTGCTGGCGACGCCGCGCACGGCGCGCCCGACGTCCTGCCGTGCCACCAGGCGCAGAATGTCGCGCTCGGTGACGATGCCGTAGGGGGTGCCGTCGTCCTCCACGACCAGCGCCGCTTCCGCCTCGGCCTGGCGCAGGGCGCGGGCGGCGGTGGCGACGTCGGCGGCGGCGGGGATCTCGAGCGGGCGGCGGCGCGTCACCGACTCCACCGACCGCAGGGTGAGGTAGCCGTGCAGGCCGCTGTTGCGCACCACGTCGGTGCGCGACAGCACGCCGACCGGCGCACCCTCGGCGTCGACCACCAGGAAGTGCCGCAGGCCGGCCTCGCGGAAGCGGGGCAGGGCGTCTTCCAGGGTGACGCAGTCGGGCAGGGTGACGATGGGCGCGCTCATCACCGCCGCGATGGGGCGGGCGAGGGTGCCGGGATCTGCGAGGTCGAGGGCCAGCGCGTCACGCTCGGTCCAGATGCCGACGGGGCGGCCGCCTTCGACGACGATGATGGACGAACAGGCGTCGTCCGCCATCAGGCGGGCGGCCTGGGCCACCGGAGTCTCGGCCGGGCATTGCAGGATGGTGCGACGGACGAGGCGACCGACCGGCCATTTGCCGCGGTCGGGCGCGATGTCGTCCTCGCGGCCTTGCGGTGCCGCAGCCTGCGTCGGCCGCAGCGCCGGATCGGCTGCCGCCACTTCCACCGTCATGGTCTTCCCCCGTCGGGCGGGCGCGAAACCGCTGCGCCCGCGACCTTCGTCTGAACTATAGCAGATCGTGAGGCCGGGGGTACGTCTTTCGGGTCGTCACAGTGTCGCCAAGAAGGCGTCGATGGCGTCCACGGCCTCCGCCAGCGCCTGGGCCTCGGTGCGGCCGGAGGCGCGGCGCGGCTTCAGGGAATGGTCGCCGTCCTCCGCCCAGTGCAGCCGGATGGCCGGCGACAGCGCCAGGCCCGCCACCAGATCCCGCCCGCCGAGGGTGTCGCGGGTGCCCTGGACGATCAGGGTGGGGGTGCGCAAGCCGGCCAGATGCTCGGTCCGCAGCTTTTCCGGCTTGCCCGGCGGGTGGAAGGGGTAGCCGAGGCACACCAGCCCGCGCACGCCCGCCGCGTCGGCGATCAGGCTGGCCATGCGGCCGCCCATGGACTTGCCGCCGATCACGAGGTTCTGCGGCCCGCCCAGGTCGGCGATCACCTGCCGCCAGCAGTCCAGCAGCACAGGCTGGCGGTCGGGCGGGCGTTTCGTCCCGCCGTCGCGCCGGCCGGCCATGTAGGGAAACTCGAACCGCACCACCCGGTGGCCGGCGGCGGCGAGGCCGGTCGCGATGGTGTCCATGAAGGGGCTGTCCATGGGCGCGCCGGCGCCGTGGGCGAGAACCAGGGTGAGGCGGGCGTCGGGCGGGCCCTGGTCGAGCAGGTGCATGCGGAGGGTCTCCCGTGCGGTGGAAACGGAATGCATCGGGCGCACGTTGTACCGGGGTTTCCCATCGTCCTCCACCATCGGAGTGCTCCATGCCGTCGTCCATGCCGCGTGTCTGGCCGGGGTCGCCCTATCCCCTCGGTGCCACCTTCGACGGGTCGGGGACCAACTTCGCCCTGTTCTCCGCCCATGCCGAGAAGGTGGAGCTGTGCCTGTTCGACCACGGCGGCCGCACCGAGACGGCCCGCATCCCGCTGCCCGAATACACCCACGAGATCTGGCACGGCTACCTGCCCGACGTGCGGCCGGGGCAGCTCTACGGCTATCGCGTCCACGGCCCCTACGACCCGGCCAACGGCCACCGCTTCAACCACCACAAGCTGCTGCTCGACCCTTATGCCAAGGCCCTGCATGGCGAACTGAAGTGGGATGATGCCCTGTTCGCCTACATCGTCGGCGACCCGGCCGAGGACCTGTCGTTCTCCACCACCGACAGCGCCCGCTTCATGCCCAAGTGCCGCGTCATCGACCCGGCCTTCACCTGGGGCGACCGCAAGACGCCGACCCCCTGGCACGAAACGATCATCTACGAGACGCACGTCAAGGGTTTCACCATGCGCAACCCGGGCGTACCGGAGGAGATGCGCGGCACCTTCGACGGCCTGGCGACGGTGACCACGGCCGAATACCTGCGCGACCTAGGCGTCACGGCCGTCGAACTGCTGCCCGTGCACGCTTTCATCCAGGACCGCCACCTGATCGACCGCGGCTTGCGCAACTACTGGGGCTACAACTCCATCGGCTTCTTTGCGCCGCACCCCGAGTACCTGCCGGGCGACGACCCGCGCGCCTTCAAGACCTTCGTGCAGGTCATGCACGATGCGGGGATCGAGGTGATCCTCGACGTCGTCTACAACCACACCGCCGAGGGCAACCATCTGGGCCCGACGCTGTGCTTCCGTGGCATCGACAACCGCAGCTACTACTACCTGATGGGCGACAACGAGCGGTACTACAACGACTTCACCGGCACCGGCAACGCCCTCGAACTGCGCCATCCCTACGTCCTGCGCATGGTGACCGACTCCCTGCGCTATTGGGTGGAGGAGATGCGCGTCGACGGCTTCCGGTTCGACCTGGCGACCACGCTGGCGCGCGTCGAGGGGCCCTACGACCAGCACGCCGGCTTCCTCGACGCCGTGGCGCAGGACCCCGTGCTGTCGACCGTGAAGCTCATCGCCGAGCCGTGGGACACCGGCCTGGGCGGCTATCAGGTGGGCGCCTTCCCGCCCGGCTGGGCCGAGTGGAACGACCGCTACCGCGATACCGTGCGCGAGTTCTGGAAGGGCGATCCGGGCAAGCTCGGCGAATTGGCGTCGCGCGTCTCGGGCTCGTCGGACATCTACGGCCATCGCGGGCGGCGGCCGTGGGCATCGGTGAACTTCGTCACCGCCCACGACGGTTTCACCCTGCGCGACCTCGTCAGCTACAACGGCAAGCACAACGAGGCCAACAAGGAAGACAACCGCGACGGCTCCGACGACAACCGCAGCTGGAACTGCGGCGTGGAGGGGGAGACGGACGACCCCGCCGTCGTCGACCTGCGCCGCCGCCAGAGCCGCAACATGCTGGCGACACTGCTGCTCAGCCAGGGCGTGCCCATGATCCTCGGCGGCGACGAGTTCGGCCGCACCCAGGGCGGCAACAACAACGCCTATTGCCAGGACAGCGAGATCAGTTGGTTCGACTGGGAGGGCATCGACGAGGCCGGACACCAGATGATCGCCTTCACCAAGGCGCTCGTCCGCCTGCGGCGCGAGCACATCGTGTTCCACCGCTCGCGCTTCTTCCACGGCCGCGTCATTCCGGGGACGGAGGTGAAGGACGTCACCTGGCAGCGCCCCGACGGCACCGAGGTCACCGAGGACGACTGGGCCGACCCCAACGGCAAGTCGCTGCGCTTCGTGCTGTCGGGCGAAGCGGGCAACTTCCACCTGACCATGCGCGGCGAACCGGAACCCGACGACACTTTCCTGGTGGCCATGAACGCCAGCGGCGAAGACATCGACAACATCCTGCCCGACGACGAGGCCGGCGCCGGGCAGGTGTGGTGCAAGCTGGTCGACACGGCGGAAACGCCGTCGGTGTCCGAGAACGGCGAGGTCCTCGCCCAGGCGGACCCGGGCGGCACCTTCACCCTGGCGGCGCACAGCCTGGTGCTGTGGGTGCGGCGGGAGGAGGGGTAAAATCAGGTCCGAGCGGCTTCCTCGACCACTTCAAGAACGGCAGAAATCGCAGTGTCGCCGAGGAAACGGAGGCCGTCCGAGGTCGGGTTGACGTCGCGTTCCGCCAGTTGGACATAGGCCGAGGTCAGGGCCGTAAGACGGTCCCGCAGGCGCGGCAGACGATCGGATGGCAGGTCGCGCAGGATGCCGATCAGCCCTGCCCGATCGTTTTCCGCGATGGCCGCGAAGTCGAAGACATCACGAGTCTTGAAGTCGGAGGCGCGGTAGAAGGCTTTCTTTGCCGCGATCTCCAGGATCAGCTCCATCTGGATCGTCGTCCCATCGCCGACGACGAGAGGCTTTGGGGACAAGTCTGTCACGGGTGCAGAGGCTATGAAGTCGATCTCCCCGCCGTCCAACTCGAGTTTCAGGTAGTGGCCGGGCCACTGATAGCTGCGCCCAGCGAGAAATGCCCGCACTGCTTCGTTCTTCGGCGGAGCGAGGGCGCGGAGGTGGCGACTGCTTTCCAGGAATATGTCGATGTCGTAGCTGACGCGGTGACCGAGTTGGACCGCAAGGGCGGTGCCGCCGCCGAAGGTCCAGCAGTCACGCCCTGGCAGTGTCGCGTCCAGCACCGGAAGAATGCCCTCCAGCATTTCGCGCCAGATGGAGGTCGGCCATTTCCTTGATCCAGGGGGCGAGCCGGGCATCTTCGCATCTCCAGACGCGCAGGGCGTGATAGAGGGTCTCGAACGTCGTTGCGCCGGCCAGCACCATGTCGTGGACGGCCCCCATGTCGACCTCGTCGAACAGCGCCTGCATGTGCGGCAGCCACTCCGTCCGGACGGTCTCCGCCCGTAGGCACTCGAGAAGGGTAGCGGCGTCCATGGCTTGTGGTCGCGGCGCGTTCATGGTTTTGAGCGGCAGGCGGCACACCTGTTCCGCCGCCGCCAGTTCGCGCTCGCAGCGCCCAGCGAACGCGCGAACGGCCGGCACCGCATCCTCGCGCAGGCGCAGTTCCAGTCGGCGCCGTCCCAGTTCCGTCTGGCGGGTGCGGTAGCGGCGCATGCGGGTGCGGATGGTCGGATCGCTGCTCATGGAATGATCGTATACCGGAAACGGACCCGTTGCCAGCCGGCCTCACGGAAAAGGGCGCCGCTCCACCCGGAGCGGCGCCCTTCCTCTTTCCCAACTCTCCCCAGCCGTTACAGCTTCTGGAAGAAGTCGTTGCCCTTGTCGTCGACGATGATGAAGGCCGGGAAGTCCTCCACCTCGATCTTCCAGATGGCTTCCATGCCGAGTTCCGCGTACTCCAGCACCTCCACCTTCTTGATGGAGTTCTGCGCGAGAATCGCCGCAGCGCCGCCGATGGAGCCGAGGTAGAAGCCGCCATGGGTGTGGCAGGCGTCCGTCACCGCCTTGCTGCGGTTGCCCTTGGCGATCATCACCATGCTGCCGCCGGCGGCCTGGAACTGCTCGACATAGGCGTCCATGCGACCGGCCGTGGTCGGGCCAAAGGAGCCGGACGGCATGCCTTCCGGCGTCTTGGCCGGGCCGGCGTAGTACACGGCGTGCTGCTTGAAGTACTCGGGCAGGCCCTCGCCGGCGTCCAGGCACTCCTTGAGCTTGGCGTGGGCGATGTCGCGCGCCACGATCATCGGGCCGGTCAGGCTGACGCGGGTCTTGATCGGGTACTGCGACAGGGTCTTGCGGATCTCGTCCATGGGGCGGTTGAGGTCGATCTTCACCACCTCGTCGGAGAGCTTCTCGGTCTTCACCTCCGGCATGTACTTGGCCGGGTCGGTTTCCATCTGCTCCAGGAACACGCCGTCGCGGGTGATCTTGCCGAGGATCTGGCGGTCGGCCGAACACGACACGCCGATGCCGACCGGGCACGAGGCGCCGTGGCGGGGCAGGCGGATGACGCGCACGTCATGGCAGAAGTACTTGCCGCCGAACTGGGCGCCGATGCCCATCTTCTGGGTCATCTCCAGCACCATCGCCTCGGCTTCCAGGTCGCGGAAGGCGTGGCCGTCCTTGCCGCCCTCGGTCGGCAGGGCGTCGAGGTAGCGGGCGGAGGCCAGCTTCACGGTCTTCAGGCACGTTTCGGCCGAGGTGCCGCCGATGACGATGGCCAGGTGATAGGGCGGGCAGGCGGAGGTGCCGAGCGAGCGGATCTGCTCTTCCAGGAACTTCCGCAAGGACGCCGGGTTCAGCAGCGCCTTGGTCTGCTGGTAGAGGTAGGTCTTGTTGGCCGAGCCGCCGCCTTTCGCCATGAACATGAACTTGTAGGCGTCGCCCTCGGTCGCGTAGAGGTCGATCTGCGCCGGCAGGTTGTTGCCGGTGTTGATCTCGTCGTACATGGTCAGCGGCGCCATCTGGCTGTAGCGCAGGTTCAGCTTGGCATAGGCGTTGGCGACGCCGGCCGACAGGTAGTGGGCGTCGTTGGCGCCGGTCCAGATGCCCTGGCCCTTCTTGCCCATGACGATGGCGGTGCCGGTGTCCTGGCACATGGGCAGCACGCCGCCGGCGGCGATGTTGGCGTTCTTCAGCATCTCGATGGCGACGAAGCGGTCGTTGGGGCTCGCCTCGGGGTCGTCGATGATCTTGCGCAGCTGGGCCAGGTGGCCGGGGCGCAGCAGGTGGCTGACGTCGCGGAAGGCCGCCTCGGCCAGCACGGACAGCGCCATGGGGTCGACCACCACCACCTCGCGGCCGCCCACCGTCTCCACCGACACGTAGTCGCTGGTGAGCTTGCGGTAGGGCGTGGTGTCCTTGCCCAGCGGGAACATATCGGAGAAGGCGACGTCGACGGTCATGGCTGAAGGCCTCGCAGCACGGGTTCGCGACACAACGGGACGGGCGGTGCCCGCCGGCGGCCGCCGACGCTCACGCGCAGCGGCCCGCCCGAGCGGGTAGGGAAACGACTCTGCGAGGGAGTGTTTACCGCGAAATCACTTCTTACGGAAGGCGTCGAGGGTGACCACGTTGTCGCCGCCCTTGTCGGGGTCGTCGTCGTCCCCGCCGGTCCCTGCCTGTTCGGGCCGTTCGCCACCCTTCGGGTCGTGCCGCAGGACCGAGGCGTCGGTGCCGTCGTCCTCGTCGTCGTCCTGGTCCTCGTCGTCGAACCCGTCCAGGTCGTCCAGGTCGTCGTCGTCCAGGCCGACGTGGAACTGCAGGCCGAACTTGGCGTAGGGGTCGGCGAAGGCGGTGACCGCGGCAAACGGGATGTCCAGCTTTTCGAGCTTGGAGCTGAACGACAGCGTCACCGTGAACTCGTCCTGCGTCACACCCAGGTCGTAGTACTGGTGCTGCAGGACGATGGTCATGGTCTCCGGATGCTGCGCCTTCAGGCGCTCCGGCAGGACCACGCCCGGGGCGTCGGTGCGGAAGGTGATGTAGAAGTGGTGTTCGCCGGGCAGGCCGTCGGCGGCGGTGCGTTCGAGCGCACGACGCAGGACGCCGCGCAGGGCATCCTCGACCATTTCCTCGTAGTTGAAGCCGTCGGTCCGGTCGTCGTGCTCGTGCAACCTCTTGTCCCCTCCGGTGATGCGCCCTGTGCCACCGGTGATCCCGGCAGGGGCCGGAGGCGAGAGAAGTGGGAGGCTTCTGTTGCCAGGTGCCTCCCGGACCCCGCCCGACGGGGCTAACCGCCAGGACTTCAAGTCGGTTTACGATGCCGCATTACGCAGCAGCGCGAACCTCAGCAAAGTTGTCGTTGGCAACTATTGCGTTTGGCCCGATAACGGTGGAGCCATGCCGGGGACAGCCAATGCCTTTACCACGCACGTCGATCCTATTTCGGCCCCTTGCCACCGACGTTAGCCCGCCGGGTGAGGTTGGTGGAGCCGCCGGGTACCGCCCCCGGGTCCGTAACGCTTATTCCGCAATGGGTTTAGCCCCATAGTCGGGTTGCCCCGACGGGTCCTATATAGAGCGGGCGACCGGACTTGCAAAGAGGGTTTCGGTTTTGCCATGCGGCATGGGAGGGGCTATAACCCCTCGGCTTAGATCATACCAAGGAACGGGCCGCCCATGTCGCTCACCGACGCGCAGAAGGAAGAGATCGCCCAACTGCGGGGGATCGAGACTCCCACCCGCCGCGCCACCGTGCCGGCGCTGGAGGAGATTCTGTACGAGCCGCTGCCGCTGCTCGACCATGGCTTCGTGCGGGTGGTCGACTACATGGGCGACGACTCGGCGGTGGTGCAGGCGGCCCGCGTGTCCTACGGCAAGGGCACCAAGAAGGTGAGCGAGGACCGCGGCCTCATCCGCTACCTCATGCGGCACCGCCACACCACGCCCTTCGAGATGTGCGAGATCAAGTACCACGTGAAGATGCCCATCTTCGTGGCGCGCCAGTGGATCCGCCATCGCACCGCCAACGTGAACGAGTACTCGGCCCGTTACTCCATCCTCGACAAGGAGTTCTACATCCCGGGGCCGGACGCGCTGGCGCCGCAGTCCAAGCAGAACCACCAGGGCCGCGCCGAGGGCGAGCCGCTGACCGGCGAGGAGGCCCACAAGGTCCTCACCCTGCTGCGCGAGGACGCCGAGCGCTGCTACGCCAACTACGAGTGGATGCTGAACGAGGAGCAGGACCCGTCGCGCCGCGGCCTCGCCCGCGAGCTGGCGCGCATGAACCTGACCATGAACTGCTATACGCAGTGGTACTGGAAGATCGACCTGCACAACCTGCTGCACTTCCTGTCGCTGCGCGCCGACGGCCACGCGCAGTACGAGATCCGCGTCTATGCCGAAGCCATGCTGGAGACGGTGAAGCGCTGGGTGCCCCTGACCCACGAGGCCTTCAGCGACTACCGCATGGGCGGCGTCCACCTGTCGCGCGGCGGCCTCGACATCGTCCGCCGCCTGCTGGCCGGCGAGGCGGTGACGCAGGAGAATTCCGCCCTGTCGCCCCGCGAGTGGCGCGAACTGATGGCGAGCCTCGGCCGCGAGGGGTGAGGGCAGAGGCTGGCGAGGCGTCACTGGTTTCTATATATTCTATAGAAGCCAGAGGTGCCGGAGGGCCCATGCCAGGAAAGACCATCTCCGCCTATGCCGACGCCGAGACGGCGCGTCGCGTGGAGGCTCTCGCCCGCATCGAGGATCGCGCGCCGTCGCAGATCGCCGCGGCGGCCTTGCGCTTCTATCTCCGGCTTCCGCCCGATGCCCATGATGCGATCCGCCAGGTCGAAGCGCTCGGCGATGCGCATGACGTCGAGGTCCTCGTGGAAACCATGACGCGCGACCTGCTCAAGGCCCGGTCGGAAGTCTCCCTTCGCAAGATGGCGGACGCCATGGCCGAACGCGGCATCGGCGCCGGGTTGGACGACGAGGCGGCCATCGAAGCCGAAGCGGTGCGCCTCACCCGGCCCGGCCGCTGGCGCCGATGACGGCCGCGCAGGCCGTCCGCTGCTGCCTGGACCTCAACGTCTACTGCGCGGCCCTGCTCGCGCGCAGCCGCGGCCGCGAAAACACCGGCGCGCTACGCATGCTGGACATGATGCGCGACGGCAGGGGGGCCTGCGGCCCGCTGCAACTGATCGTGTCCTGGGTGATGCTGGACCGGCTGCGCAAGGTCTTCGTCGAGGACTGGCGCCTGCCGAAAGAGATCGCCGACCTGTTCCTGGCGGACGTTCGACTCCTCGCTGCCCTCGGACCCGATCGGCTGGATCCCTATCTGCTTCTGGGTGGCGGCGGTGTGGCCCCGGTGCGGGACGAGGAGGACCGTTCGGTACTCGAAGTCGCGGGTGCTGCGCGATCCGCACTACTGGTGACGAGCAACTTCGCCGACTTCACCGCCGACGCCGAGATCCTGGTGCCTCAGCGCCTGGCGCTGGCGGAAATCCAGCAACACAGGGTGATCGTCGCCCGCCCGGCGGAGGCCCTGCACCTCCTGACGGCCCCCGTGGTCCCCGACGTGGCGGCCGCACGCCGTTTGGCGGAGCGGCTGGTGGCCGCTCCGCCCTCCTGACCCGCCGTCAGCGGAACCAGAACTTCGGCTTCTTCTTCGCCGGCTGGGCGTCGGGCGTCTCGCCGGAGATGCTGCTCCAGATCGACTTGGCGATGTCCAGGTAGGCCTTGGCATGCGGGCCGTCGGGCTCGGCGACCACGATGGGGCGGCCGGCGTCGGTGGCCTCGCGGATCTTAAGGTCGAGCGGGATCTCGCCGAGGAAGGGGGCGTCCAGCTCCGCCGCCGTCTTGCGGGCGCCGCCGTGGCCGAAGACCTCCTCGCGGTGGCCGCAGCTCGGGCACTGGTAGTAGCTCATGTTCTCGATGATGCCGAGCACCGGCACCTCGACCTTGCGGAACATGAACAGGCCCTTGCGGGCATCGAGCAGGGCGATGTCCTGCGGCGTCGAGACGATGACGGCGCCCGACAGCGGCACGCGCTGGCTCATGGTCAGCTGGGTGTCGCCCGTGCCCGGCGGCATGTCGACGATCATCACGTCGAGCTCGCCCCAGTCGACGTCGCGCAAAAGCTGCTCCAGCGCGCCCACCACCATGGGGCCGCGCCACACGACGGGGCTGTCTTCCTCGACCATGAAGCCGATGGACATGACGGTGACGTCGTGGTTGCGCAGCGGCACGATGCGATCGCCGCGGGCCGTGGGCTTGCGCCCGGCCAGGCCCATCACGCGCGGCACGCTGGGGCCGTAGATGTCGGCGTCGAACAGGCCGACCTTGAGGCCGAGGCGGGCGAGCGCCAGGGCGATGTTGGCCGCCGTGGTCGACTTGCCGACGCCGCCCTTGCCCGAGGCGACGGCGACGATGTGCTTGATGTTGGGCAGGTCGAGCCGCCCGGTGCCGCCGCCGTGGCCCATCATGCCGGGGCCGGGGCCGTGCGAGTGGCCGTGGGAATGCCCATGGCCGCCCGCCTGCGGGCGCTGCTGCGGCGGCGGGGGCGTCGGCGCCGAGCCGGCGGCGCGGCCGGCCGTCAGCACCGCCGTGACGTGCGCGACGCCGTCGAGGGCTTCCACCGTACGTTGCGCCTCGGCCCGCACGGGTTCGAGCTGCGGCCCCAGTTCCGGCGGCACCTCGATGGCGAAGGTCACCCGGTCGCCGCTGACCACCGGGTCCTTCACCCAGCCGGCCGAGACGATGTCGGTGCCCAGCTGTTCGACCCGCACGGTCTTCAGCGCCGCGACCACCGTGTCCTTATCGATTTCCGCCATCCTTGAAAACTCCTGAGACTACCCGATATCTCAACCCGAGCGACGTGTGCGTTCGGCCGGGGCGCGTGCCACGTGAGGGGCATTTCGGAACCCCCCTTCGTTGCACGGGATTTCCTGGTGCCCTATAAGGCAATCAGGATCCAGTGTCCGCGTAAGGGGTTTCCGGTACGGGATCGACGGGGGATCATCCTTCCGCCGGTCCGGAAGTGCACCTTAAACGCTCAGGTATCTGTAAGCGAAGAGGGATTTGTTCAATGGCCTGGAATCAACAGGGCGGCCCCTGGGGCGGCGGCGGTAACAACGGCGGCGGCCCTTGGGGGGGCGGTCGGGGTCCGGGCGGCGGGGGTCAGGGCGGCGGAGGCGGCGGTCAGCAGCCCCCCGACCTGGAGGAACTGCTGCGCAAGAGCCAGGAACGGCTCCGCAAGTGGGTGCCCGGCGGCGGCCGCAGCGGCGGCGGCGGTGGCGGCGGTGGCATCGGGGCGCGCACGGTCGTGCTCATCGCCGCCGGCGTGCTCATCGCCTGGGGCCTGACCGGCTTCTACCGCGTGCAGCCGGACGAGCAGGGCGTCGAGCTGCTGTTCGGTGAATACGTCAAGACCACCGGTCCCGGCCTGAACTACTGGTTCCCCGGCCCCATCGGCGAGGTCGTGACGCCCAAGGTGACGCTCACCAACCAGCTGACCATCGGCTTCCGCGGCAGCTCCGACCCGCGCAACGGCGGCGCCCGCGACGTGCCGCAGGAAAGCATGATGCTGACCGGTGACCAGAACATCATCGACAGCGACTTCATCGTGCAGTGGCGCATCGCCGATGCCGGCAACTTCCTGTTCAACATCCGCGACCCGGAGACGACCGTGAAGGCCGCCGCCGAAAGCGCCATGCGTGAAGTGATCGGCCAGACGCCGCTGGAAGCCGCCATGACCGAGGGCCGCGCCGAGGTGCAGGCCAAGACCCAGCAGCTGCTGCAGCAGGTTCTCGACAGTTACGGCGCCGGCATCGCGGTGCTCGACGTCAAGCTGCTGAAGGCCGACCCGCCGGCCGAGGTGATCGACGCCTTCAACGACGTCCAGCGCGCCCGCCAGGACAAGGAGCGCCTGCAGAACGAAGCTCAGGCCTACCGCAACGACATCGTGCCGCGCGCCAAGGGCGAGGCGGAACGCATGATCCAGGAAGCGCAGGGTTACAAGCAGTCGGTCATCGCCGCCGCGCAGGGTGAAGCCAACCGCTTCAAGTCCGTGCTCGACAGCTACAACACCGCCCAGGACGTGACGACCCAGCGCCTCTACATCGAAGCCATGCAGGACGTGCTGGCGCGCAGCGACAAGGTGCTGGTGGACGGCCAGGGTGCCGGCGGCGTCGTGCCTTACCTGCCGCTGCCCGAGCTGCAGAAGCGCATGCAGTCGCAGCAGCCGACCGGCCGGGCCGCCGGTTCGTCCAACACGCCGAACACCTTCTCGGCGCCGCCGGTGCCCCAGGCGCCCCAGATGTCGTCCGCGCCGCAGGAGGCCGCTCGATGAAGCGTACCAGTCTCGCCGTTCTCGGCATCATCGTCGCGGTCGTCGCCGTGGTGCTGTTCAGTTCGCTCTTCACCGTCCACCAGACCCAGCAGGCGCTGGTGCTGCAGTTCGGCAGCCCGCAGCGCGTCGAAACCGAGCCGGGCCTCAAGTTCAAGCTGCCGTTCATCCAGAACGTGATCACGTACGACGCCCGCACCCTCGACCTCGATCCGCCGGGCCAGGAAGTGCCGCTGCGTGACCAGAAGCGCATCATCGTCGACACCTATGCCCGCTACCGCATCGTCGACCCGCTGCTGTTCTACCAGACGGTTCGTACCGAGCAGGGCCTGCGCGACCGCTTCGGCTCCATCCTCAACTCGGCGGTCCGCGACCAGCTGGGTGAGGCCGACCTGACCGACCTGCTGGCCGAAAGCCGCAGCCGGGTGATGGCCGAGATCACCAACACCGTCCGTCGCCGCGCCGGCGAGTTCGGCATCGAGGTGGTCGACGTCCGCATCGGCCGCACCGACCTGCCGCAGGAGACCAGCCAGTCGGTGTACAACCGCATGCGGTCCAGCCGTATCGCCCAGGCCGCCCAGCTGCGCGCCGAAGGCGCCGAGCTGAAGGCCAAGATCGAGGCCGAGGCCGACCGCGACCGCACGGTCATCCTGGCCGAGGCGCGCAAGACCGCCGACATCCTGCGCGGTCAGGGCGAAGGCGAGCGCAACCTGGTGCTCGGCGATGCCTATGGCGCCGACCCGCAGTTCTTCGCCTTCTACCGCTCGATGGAAGCCTACCGCCAGGCCCTCGGCAACGGCACCACCACCATGGTGCTCAGCCCCGACAGCGACTTCTTCCGCTTCTTCGGGGACGCTCCGGCCAACGGCAGTGTTCCGGCCGCCGCGCCGCGCTGACGCCGCCGGCACGAGGCCGTCGACAGAGGAGGGCGCGTCCGCGGGCAGCGGGCGCGCCCTCTATGTTTGCCGCAACGGCAAACGCCCGAAAAGCATAGTCTCTCTGGAACCCGTCCGGGCGGCGTCCTAGATTGGGAGTCCACGACTCTTTCGGGTCCGGCGAGGGGGCATTGGCACGCGGTGCGTGCCGGGGGTAGGCTTCCGTCGTCGCATCGTCCGCATCCGTCTGCAAATGGAGTAGTGTCCGTGAGAGGATCGATCCGCACCCGCGCGCCGGCCGTGCCCCGTTTCCGCCCGGCCGCCGTAGCCCGCCTGTGCCGGCTCGCGTCGCTGGTCGTGCTCGTCGCCCTGGTGAGCGGCGCCCATGTCGTCGGCGCCGGCCCGGCGGCCCAGGCGCGCGAGGCCCCCAGCTCGTTCGCCGACATGGCCGAGCGCCTGCTGCCCGCCGTCGTCAACATCTCCACCACGCAGAGCATGACCGGCGAGCGCGGCCCCCAGATGCCGCAGTTCCCGCCCGGCAGCCCGTTCGAGGAGTTCTTCCGCGAATTCTTCGACCGCCAGGGGCCGGGGCAGGGCCAGGCGCCCACCATGCCGCGCCGCGCCACCTCGCTCGGGTCCGGCTTCGTCATCGACAAGGAAGGCTACATCGTCACCAACAACCACGTCATCGAAGGCGCGGACGAGGTGACGGTCATCCTGCAGGACGACACCGCTCTGAAGGCGGAAATCGTCGGCCGCGATCCGAAGACCGACGTCGCCCTGCTGAAGGTCGAGGCCGAGAAGGATCTGCCGTTCGTCGAATTCGGCGACAGCGACCGCTCCCGCGTCGGCGACTGGGTCGTCGCCATCGGCAACCCCTTCGGCCTGGGCGGCACGGTGACGGCGGGCATCATCTCGGCCCGCGCCCGCAACATCAACGCCGGCCCCTACGACAACTTCATCCAGACCGACGCCTCCATCAACCGCGGCAACTCGGGCGGTCCGCTGTTCAACATGGACGGGCAGGTGATCGGCGTGAACACCGCCATCTACTCCCCGGCCGGCGGCGGGTCCGTCGGCATCGGCTTCGCCACGCCCTCCAACCTGGCGCAGAGCGTCGTCGACGACCTGCGCCGCTTCGGCGAGGTGAAGCGCGGCTGGCTCGGCGTGCGCATCCAGACCGTCACCGACGAGATCGCCGACAGCCTCGGCCTCGATCGCGCCCGCGGCGCCCTGGTGGCGAGCGTGCAGGAGGGTGGCCCGGCGGCCGAGGCCGGCATCCAGGCGGGCGACGTCATCCTGTCGTGGGACGGCGACGACATCCGCGAGATGCGCAACCTGCCCAAGGCCGTCGCCGACACCGAGATCGGCAGCACCGTCGACGCCGTGGTGTGGCGCGACGGCAAGCGCCAGACGGTCAAGGTGAAGGTGGCCGAGCTGGAGGAAGAAGAGGCCGCCGCCATGGCCGGCGAGGAAGGTGCCCCGGCGCCTGCGCCGGAGACCGCCGGCGCCGAGGTGCCGTCGCTCGGCCTGTCGGTGCAGCCGCTGAACGACCAGACGCGCGAGAGCTTCCAGATCCCCGAGGACGTGCAGCGCGGCGTGGTGGTCACCGACCTCAACGCCGAGAGCGACGCCGCCGAGAAGGGCATCCGCCCGGGCGACGTCATCGCCGAGGTCAACCAGAAGCAGGTGACCACCGCCGAGGAGATCCGGGCGCAGATCCAGGCGGCCAAGGATTCGGGCCGCAAGTCGGTGCTGCTGATGGTGCAGAACGAGGCGGGCAGCCGCTTCGTGGCGGTGCGCATCGGCGACCAGTAACGCCTTCACCGGCGTGGACCGCGACGGCCGGGCCCCTCCCACGGGGCCCGGCCGTTGCCGTTCCGGGCTGGTGCTTTCACCGCGGCCGCCGCTCCGTTCGCAGTTTGAAAACCGCAGCGAGTTCGCGTCGCAAAACTTCAATGCCCGGCCATGCCATACGAATCGTAAGGGTTAAGCACCCGCCTCCGGCCCGCGCAGCGGACCGTGCACGCGCGGAAAAAGGGAGAGAAACCGGGCGTTTGCCCCTCCGCCGGATGCGCAGGCGGCGATTGCCGCTGGATGGCACGCCCCCTGCAAAACAGCAGGTGTCGCAACCACCCGCCGGAGGACATCCGCATGTCGACCATCACCGCCCGCTCCGTCGCCCCCGCGTCCGAGGACTACGGCGCCCCCGATCCCATCGACGTCAACGTCGGCGTCCGCCTGCGTCTGCGTCGCACGCTGCTCGGCCTGACCCAGCAGCAGCTGGGCGACGCCATCGGCGTCACCTTCCAGCAGGTGCAGAAGTACGAGCGCGGCACCAACCGCATCTCCGCCTCCCGCCTGTTCGACATGGCCTGCGTGCTCAGCGTGCCCGTGTCCTACTTCTTCGACGACCTGCCGGAGGAGGTGGTGCAGGCCCGCACCGGCCGCGCCGGCGTCATCGGCGCCCGCGCCGGCCGGGGCCGTCTGGCCCGCCCGACCGACGCCACCGGCGAAGATCCCATGGCCTCGACGGAAATCGTCCAGCTGGCCAACGACTACCTCAAGCTCGACCAGCGCCAGCGCAAGGCCCTGCGCGCCTTCCTGGAAGCGACGGCGCACGGCTCGCGCTGAAGTCTGACGGTCCGGCGGATGCGGTGGAGCCGCCGCGGTGGCGGCTCCACTTTCCGCGGGCGCGGCGCTCGGCTATGCTGCGCGCCATGAAGCGCGTCGACTTCTATCATCTGCTGCAATGGCCGCTGGAGCAGGCACTGCCGCCGCTCCTCGGCAAGGTGCTGGACAGCGGCCAGCGGGCCGTGGTCCTGACCTCCTCCCGTCCCAGGGCGGAGGCGCTGTCCGCCGTGCTGTGGACCTTCAAGCCGGAGGCCTGGCTGCCCCACGGCACCCCCGGCGACGGCTTCGACGCCGACCAGCCGGTGTGGATCAGCGACACCGACGACCGGCCCAACGGCGCCGGCATCCTCCTGCTCACCGACGGCATGACCTCGCAGCGTCTGGCCGAATACGACCGCTGCCTCGACCTGTTCGACGGGCGCGACGACTCGGCGGTCCAGGCTGCCCGGCAGCGCTGGGTCGGCTGCCGCGACGCCGGCTTCGAGCTGCATTACTGGCAGCAGACCGAGCGCGGCGGCTGGACCGAAAAGGCAAGCGCCAACACGACTTCCGGCGGCTGATCGCGGCGGTAGAACATCAAATTCTGTCTTTCTCCTCCTGTCCTCGGGTAGACAGAACCTTCGCCGCTTCCACAGGTCGGGGGACTGACGGAGCGGTCCGAAGGGACCACAGGGGGGACCGGGGGAGATGGCCCGAGCGAAATTCGAGGTTCAGGTCCAGCGCGACGGTCGCTGGACGCTGGAACTCGTCGAGGAAGACGAGGCCGCGGCCATCCGCGAGGCGGACAAGATCCTCGCCCGCGGCAGCAACCAGGGTGTGCGCGTCGTCCGCGAGCGCCTGGGGCGCGATACCGTCGTCTACCAGAAGGAGCGGGGCGGCCCGAGCAACGCCAACGTCGCCGCCAGCGCCATCACCGAGGCGGCGGACTGCGCCGACATCGAGGACCTCTATGCCCTGCCGGCCCGCCTGACGGCCAGCAAGGTGCTGCGCCGCTGGCTGGACGCCAACAAGGTGACGCCGCTCGAGGTGCTGCACAACTACCGTGCCCTCAGCCGTCTCATGGACAGCGACCCGCAGGTCTACCCGTCCGCCGTCGACCGTGTGGCGACCCTGCAGGCCAAGGCGCGCGGCACCGACCCCCGGCAGCGCCGTGACGAGCTTTACCGCCTGATCGAGGAAGCGGCCACCCGCGCCCGCCGGGCGGAGGGCGAGAAGCAGATCTGGAAGCTCGGCCTGGAGACCTACCCCAAGCTCTGCCGCACCGCCGAACAGGTCGCCTGGATCCCGCAGGACCGCGACCTGCTGGTGCGCAGCGCCGTCGCCCGCGACCTGATCGGGCAGGGCTCGTGGCTCGGCAAGCTCGATGCGTTGCTCGTGGCGGTGACGCCCGAGTTGAGCGAGCAGGACCTCGCCATCCTCGACGAGTTCATCGCCGACGTGCTCGGCTCGCCGCAGACCATCCAGGACATCCTGGGCGAGCGCCCCAACCTGTCGGCGGCCCTGGTGGCCCTCATGGACATCATGGAGGGCAAGCCGCCCGCCGGCCGGCGCGAGCCGGAGACGGTGACGGTGCTGCGCTCCCTCATGGCCGAGGGGCGGCTACGCTCCGCCTGGGTGGTGCTGCGCGACCGCGTGGTCAACGAGGTGGCGAGCACCCGGCCGCTCGCCCGCAACGATCCGGCCCGCGAGACGGAGGCCTTCCAGGCCCTGGTCACCCGCATCCTGCGCTTCCCGAAGATCGGCAACGGCCCGGTCATGGCCGAAGCCCTGACGGGCCGCTGCAGCCGCCAGTTCCCGGAAGGCGGCAAGACCGGCATCCAGCTCGCCATCGGCGCCATGGGCGGCCTGATCGGCGACCGCTCGCGGCGGGTGCACTACTATCTCGACATGCTGCGCACCGAAAGCGGCCGCGCCTGCCTGCCCATGCTCGGCCAGGCGATCCAGCAGACGGTGATGGAAGCGCCCGACATCCACGCCTTCGCGCGCATGGACGAAAGCGCCCACGAAAAGCTGGCGGCCATGGGCTCGCTGCAGCGGTCGCTGCGCCGCGCGCCGCTGCCGCCGCAGCTGCGCGAGGCCCTCGTGGACCGGCTGGACGTGCTGGTGGCGCGCTATCTGGTGCAGGAGCGGGTGATCGAGCGCCTGGACGACCCCACCGACTCGCTGCGCATCCGCGCCAAGCGGCTGGTGCAGTTCGTCGCCTCCGGCCTGCTCATCGAGGGCAAGGCCATGGCGCTCGCCCGCGCCCGCGTGGTGGAGCACCTGAAGCGGCCGAACTTCCTCGGCGAGTTCACGGCCGACATCGCCGATCCGACCCACAAGGAAACGGCGGTGCGCGACTTCTGGCAGATGCTGACGACGGCCGGCTTCGGCGGCCCCGGGGGAAGCGGTGGCAGCAAGGACGATCAGCCGCCCGCCGCCATGGCCTCCTCGTAGGCTTCCTGGGCTTCGAGCCACGCCATTTCCATCTCTTCCACGGCCCGGGTCAGTTCGCCCAGTTCCTTCTGCAGGGCGGCGACCCGCTCGCCGGGGCCGTCGTAGAGTTTGGGATCGGCCAGCTGCGCCTCGACCTTGCGGCGCTTTTCCGTCAGGTCTTCCAGCTTCTTCTCGGCGGTCTGCGCCACCTTCTTCAGCGGCGCCGCCTTCTGGCGCAGCTCGGCGGCGGCGCGGCGGTCTTCCTTGCGGGCGGCGGCGGACTGGGCCGAGGGCTCGGCGTCGGCGCGGGCTTCGGCCTTGGCCTCGCGGCGGGCTTCGCGCGCACGGTCGAGCAGCAGCTTGCGGTAGTCCTGCATGTCGCCGTCGAAGGGCGTCACGCGGCCGTCGGCCACCAGCCACAGGCGGTCGGCCACCAGTTCCACCAGGTGGGGATCGTGCGAGATGAGCACGACGGCGCCCTCGAAGGTGTTCAGCGCCTCGATGAGGGCGTCGCGGGTGTCGATGTCCAGGTGGTTGGTCGGTTCGTCGAGCACCAGGATGTGCGGCGCGTCATGGGTCATGAGCGCGATGAGCAGGCGCGCCTTCTCGCCGCCCGACAGCTGCTCGACCCGGTTGTCGGCCAGTTCGGCCCCGAAGCCGAAGCGGCCGAGGTGGGCGCGCACCTTGGCGTCGGCGACGCCGGGCATGAGCTTCGCCATGTGCTGGAAGGGCGTGCCCTGGGGGTTCAGCTCTTCCGTCTGGTGCTGGGCGAAGTAGCCGACGCGCAGCTTGGTGCTGGCCTTCATCTCGCCTTCCATGAGGGCGAGGCGGCCGGTGATGACCTTAGCGAGCGTCGACTTGCCGTTGCCGTTGGCGCCGAGCAGGGCGATGCGGTCGTCCATGTCGATGCGGAACGACAGCCGGCCGAGCACCGGGCGGCCGTCGTAACCGGCCTTGCCGCTCTCCACCTGGATGAGCGGCGGCGCCAGCTCGTCGGGCTGCGGGAAGTCGAAGGAGACGGAGCGGTCCTCCACGATGGGGATCACCGGCTCCATCTTCTCCAGCATCTTGAGGCGGCTCTGGGCCTGGCGGGCCTTGGTGGCCTTGGCGCGGAAGCGGTCGACGAAGGACTGCAGGTGGGCGCGGCGGGCCTCCTGCTTGACGGCGGCCTTCTCGCGCAGTTCCATCATCTCGCGCCGCTGGCGGGCGAAGTCGTCGTAGCCGCCCTGGTAGGAGACCAGCTTGCCCTTGTCCAGGTGGACGATGCGCTGGCACACCTTGTTCAGCAGGTCACGGTCGTGGCTGACGATGATGAGCGTGCCGGGGTAGACCGCCAGGTAGTTCTCCAGCCAGACGGTGGCCTCGAGGTCCAGGTGGTTGGTCGGCTCGTCGAGCAGCAGCAGCTCCGGCCGGGCGAACAGCGCCGCGGCCAGCGCCACGCGCATGCGCCAGCCGCCCGAGAAGTCGCCGACGAACCGCTCCTGCGCCTCCGCCGAGAAGCCGAGGCCGGCCAGGATGCTGGCGGCGCGGGCCGGGGCGGAATGGGCGTCGATGGCGTTCAGCCGCTCGTGGATCTCGGCGATGCGGTGGGCGTCGGCGGCGGCCTCGGCGTCCGGCAGGTCGGCGAGGAGCCGGGCGCGTTCCAGGTCGGCGGCGAGCACGCAGTCGACCAGCGTGCGGTCGCCGGCCGGCGCCTCCTGCGCCACGCGGCCGACGCTGGCGCGCGGGCGCACGACGATGTCGCCGGAATCCGGGGCGACTTCGCCCAGGATCAGCTTCAGCAGGGTCGACTTGCCGGTGCCGTTGCGCCCCACCAGGCCGACCCGCGCGCCGGCGGGGATGTGGCAGGTGGCGCCGTCGAGCAGGACACGGCCGCCGATGCGGTAGACGAGGTCGTTCACGTGCAGCATGGGGCGGTTCCTACCACACCCGGAAGCGGCGGGAAACGGGGTCGTGCGGGCGCCGCCGCGACCGTAACGGATTGGCGGTTGTCACGGCCTGTGACTGTCTGTATAACCGCCCACCGTTTGCGGCCGAGCGGGACTCCGTGTAGGAGTCTGTCGCGAACGGTCGCGCCGCCACCCGGCACGCGACCCGCACCGCCGGCCGCTGGCCGCACAACAAACGCAGGGATACCGTAATGGCTATCGAACGCACGCTCTCGATCATCAAGCCCGATGCCACCCGTCGCAACCTGACCGGCAAGATCAATGCCCGGTTCGAGGAGAACGGCCTGCGCATCGTCGCGCAGAAGCGTCTGCAGCTGACCCAGGCCCAGGCCGAGGGCTTCTACGACGTGCACCGCGAGCGCTCCTTCTTCGGCGAGCTGGTCGCTTTCATGATCTCCGGTCCGGTGGTCGTGCAGGTGCTCGAGGGTGAGAACGCGGTCGTCCGCAACCGCGAGATCATGGGCGCCACCAACCCGGCGAACGCCGCCGAGGGCACCATCCGCAAGGACTTCGCCGAGAGCATCGAGGCGAACTCGGTCCACGGTTCGGACAGCCTGGAAAACGCCGCCCGCGAAATCTCGTTCTTCTTCGCCGAGATCGAGATCGCCGGCTGAGTGACTGCGGCCGCTTCCCCCGCGGCCGGCCGCCACGGCAATGAACCGGCGCTTCCCTAGCGGGAGGCGCCGGTTTCATTTCGGGGTGTCGGAAAATCTGACGCCGCCGGACGCGCCCGAAAGGCGCAGGATTCCGCCATTCGTCGGGATTCCCGAAATATCAGACCCATCCGGGGCGTCGCTGTGGACTACATGGCGAACTTTCCGATAACGCCGTAGCATTCCGGTTTTCCTTGCCTGCAGCCACGTGGCACGGTGCGTGCTTCTCCCTTGTCCCCGGGGGCAGTGACGGACAGGAAGGGAGAACGGCTCATGCGGCATCGATTCATCTTCGTGGCAGCGACCGGCGCGTCGGTCCTGATGATCGCGCTGGTGTCCGCCGCCACGGCCTTCGTGGTGCTGAACCACGAGGAGAAGGCCAGGGTCGTCGGCGGGCTGACCATCGACGACGGCAGCGCCGACGACGGCGGCGGCGACCACGACCGTTCCCTGGTGATGCGCATGGCCGACGCCCTGGCGGCGCGGCTGCTGCAGGGCTGGGAAAGCACCACGGTCCGCATCGCCGGCAATGGCGGCGCGGAGACCGGCGGCGCCATCGGGACCGGCATCGGCACGTCCGGCTCGGGCGACGTCCTCGGCGAATTGATGCCGCAGAGCGCCCTGACCTCGGCCCAGAACACCGGCCTGCGCCTCGGCCGCATGACCTTCGGCGCCTACGGCGAGAGCGGCCCGACCTTCACCACCGCCATGGCGATGCCCGGCGGCCTGGGCGGCGGCGGCGGGTCCGGGGGCGGCTCGGGCAGTGGCGGAGCCGCCGGCGGTGGTGGCGGCGAGGGTGGCGGTGCGCCGACGCCCGGCGGCCCGGCGCCCGTGGTCGACGAAGGGCGCCTGCAACTCCCGGCCCCGCCGGTCACGCCACCCGGCCCGCCGGCTGTGGTGCCGGTCGACCTGCCGGGCAACGCCGGCCCCGGCCCGCAGCCGCCGCGCGGCAACGCCAACCCGCCGGCGCCGCCCTTCAGCCCGATCCTGCCGGGACCCGGCGGCGGCCAGGTGGTGGAGGACCTCGTCCCCGCCCAGGTGCCGGAGCCGGCGAGCCTCGCCCTGCTGGGCGGCGCGCTGTCCACCCTGGCCCTCGGCGCCGCCTGGCGCCGCCGCCGCCGCGGCTGAAGTTGAGGCGGCCGCAAGCAGCCACGAACGCCCGCATGACGAAAAAGGGGAGGCTCCGGACCGGGCCTCCCCTTTCTCCTTGCCGAGCGCGGCGCCGCCGGTCAGGCGGTGCCGGCCAGCACGTCCTCGGCCCGGTGGCAGGCGACGCCGCGGCCCGCCACGTCGCGCACGGCCGGCACCTCGGTGCGGCAGCGGTCGATCACGTAGGGGCAGCGCGTGTGGAAGCGGCAGCCCGACGGCGGGTTCAGCGGCGACGGCAGCTCGCCCTTCAGCGGCACCTTCTTGGCACGGTCGGAGGCGTTGATCTTCGGCGTCGAGGCCATGAGCGCCCGCGTATACGGATGCGCCGGGTTGTCGAAGATCGCGTCCTTCGGCCCGTGCTCGGCCACCATGCCGAGGTACATCACCATGACGTCGTCGGCGATGTGGCGCACCACCGACAGGTCGTGGGAGATGAACAGGTAGGCGACGCCGAATTCTTCCTGCAGGTCCATGAGCAGGTTGAGCACCTGCGCCTGCACCGAGACGTCGAGCGCCGACACCGGCTCGTCGGCCACCACCACGCGCGGGTTCAGCATCAGCGCCCGCGCGATGGCGATGCGCTGGCGCTGGCCGCCCGAGAACATGTGCGGGTAACGGGCGGCGAACTCGGGCCGCAGGCCGACCACGCGCATCATCTCGCGCGCCCGGTCGCGGCGTTCCTCCTGGCTCATCTTCGTGTTGATGACGAGCGGCTCTTCCAGGATCGACAGCACCTTCTTGCGCGGATTGAGGCTGCCGTAGGGGTCCTGGAAGACGATCTGCACCTTGGTGCGGGCCTGCTTCAGCTTGTCGGCGGGCGCGCCGGCGAGATTCTCGCCCTCCAGCAGGAACTCGCCGGCGGTCGGCTGCTCGATGAGCGTCACCTGGCGGGCGAGGGTGGACTTGCCGCAGCCGGACTCGCCCACCACCGCCAGCGTGCGGCCGGCGTGCAGGGCGAAGGAGACACCGTCGAGCGCGCGCACGGTGGCGTCTTCCTGGAACATGCCGCGCTGCACCTTGTAGTGCTTGGTCAGGCCGCGGGCTTCCAACAGCGGGCCGCCGTCGGCCGGCGCCTCGATCTTCTGCAGCGGGGTCACGACGGCATCAGTCATAGGTCGGGTTCCCGTGATCGTCGAGCGGGTAGTGGCAGCGGTGGCGGAAGGCGCCTTCGCCCATCAGCGCCGGCCGTTCCTCGCGGCAGTGCTTGCGGGCGTTGGGGCAGCGCGGGTGCAGCAGGCAGCCGTGCGGCCGGTCGTAGGCGCCGGGCACCACGCCCGGCAGGCTGTTGAGGCGCGACGCCCCGACGGACCGCTCGGGCAGGGCCGCCAGCAGCGACTGGGTATAGGGGTGGCGCGGGTGGTCGAAGACCTCCGGCACCGTGCCCGTCTCCACCACCTGGCCGGCGTACATCACCACCACCCGGTGGGCGGCCTCGGCCACCACGGCGAGGTCGTGGGTGATGAGGATCATGCCCATGCCGCGCTTCTGCTGCAGATCCAGCAGCAGGTCCATGATCTGCGCCTGGATGGTGACGTCGAGCGCCGTCGTCGGCTCGTCGGCCACCAGCAGGCGCGGATTGCAGGCCAGCGCCATGGCGATCATGACGCGCTGGCTCATGCCGCCCGACATCTGGTGCGGGAAGGCCGACAGGCGCCGCTCGGCGTCGGGGATGCCGACCAGGCGCAGCAGTTCCACGGCGCGGGCGTGCCGTTCCGCACGGGTGCCGCCTTCGTGGATCTGCAGCGCTTCCTTGATCTGCCAGCCGACCGTGAAGCAGGGGTTCAGGCTGGTCATGGGCTCCTGGAAGATCATGGCGATCTCGGAGCCCGTCAGCTTGCGCCGCTTGCGGGCCGGCATGGCCAGCAGGTCCTGGCCGCGGAAGATGAGCTTGTCGGCCTTCACCCGCCCCGGATAGGCCACGAGGCCCATGGTGGCGAGCGAGGTGACGCTCTTGCCGGAGCCTGATTCTCCGACGATGCCGACCACTTCGCCCTCGTCGACGGTGAGGGAAAGGCGGTCGACGGCGCGGAAGGGCGACGCCTCGTCGCCGAATTCCACGCTCAGGTTTTCGATTTCGAGCAAATGGGACATCAGCGTTTCATCTTCGGGTCGAGGGCGTCGCGCAGGCCGTCGCCCATCAGGTTGAAGGCCAGCACCGTCAGCAGGATGGCGAGACCGGGGAAGGTCACCACCCACCACGCGCGCTGCACGAACTGGAGGCTGTCGGCCAGCATGGAGCCCCATTCCGGCGTCGGCGGCTGCGCGCCGAGGCCGAGGAAGCCGAGCGCCGCGGCGTCGAGGATGGCCGTCGAGAAGCCCAGCGTCGCCTGCACGATCAACGGCGCCATGCAGTTGGGCAGGATCGTGTTGAACATCAGCCGGCTGTTGGAGGCCCCGGCGATGCGCGAGCTGGTGACGTAGTCCTTGCTCGATTCCGTGATCACCGCCGCGCGCGTCAGGCGCACGTAGTGCGGCAGGACGACGATGGCGATGGCGACGATGGCGTTCTCGAGGCCGGGGCCGAGGATGGCGACCACGGCGATGGCCAGCAGCAGGCTCGGGATGGCCAGCATGATGTCCATGAGCCGCATGATGGCGACGTCCACCCAGCCGCGGAAGTAACCGGCCGACAGGCCGAGCACGATGCCGGCGGCCAGCGACAGGGTCACCACGATGACGCCGACCAGCAGCGACAGGCGCGAGCCCCAGATGATGCGCGAGAAGATGTCGCGGCCGACGTCGTCGGTGCCGAGCGGGTACGACCAGTTGCCGCCCTCGACGAAGGCCGGCGGCAGCAGCAGGGCGTCGCGGTACTGCTCGATCGGGCTGTGCGGCGCGATCCACGGCGCGAACAGCGCCGTCACCAGCAGCACGCCGATGAACAGGAGGCCGGCGAGCGCGCCCTTGTTTTCGGTGAAGTATTCCCAGAACTCCGCCAGCGGGTGGCGGGGGGTGCCGGCGATGGTCGCCGCCTCGTGCGCTTCGGCCACTTCGGCGGCGTGATCGGCGGCGGCTTCGGCCACGTTGGCCTGCTTGTATTGATCAACCATGGAAGTCGTCGCCCCTTCTACCGCTGGTGCCGGATGCGGGGATTGATGATGCCGTAGGTCAGGTCCACCAGCAGGTTGACCACGATGATGACCGTCGCCACCAGCATGATGCCGCCCTGGATCACCGGGTAGTCGCGGCGATAGATGCTCTCCACCAGCCACTTGCCGATGCCCGGCCACGAGAAGATCGTCTCGGTCAGGATGGCGCCGGCCAGCAGCGTGCCGACCTGCAGGCCGATGACGGTGATGACCGGGATCAGCGCGTTGCGCAGCGCGTGCACCATGATGACCCGCTTGGGCGCCACGCCCTTGGCGCGGGCGGTGCGCACGTAGTCCTCGCGCAGCACTTCCAGCATGGCCGAGCGGGTCATGCGGGCGATCACCGCGAGCGGGATGGTGCCGAGCACGATGGCCGGCAGCACCAGGTGGTGCAGGGCCGACCAGAAGGCATCGAACTCGCCCTGGATCAGCGTGTCGAGGAGCAGGAAGCCGGTCACCGGCTCCACCCAGAACAGCGCCGACAGGCGGCCCGAGACGGGCGTGATGCCGAGGGTGACCGAGAACAGGATGATGAGCAGCAGGCCCCACCAGAAGATCGGCATGGAATAGCCGGTCAGGCTGGTCGCCATGACGGTGTGGTCGACCGCCGTGCCGCGCTTCACCGCCGCGATGACGCCGGCGGGCAGGCCGACGACGATCGCGAAGGTCATGGCGCAGATGGTCAGCTCGATGGTAGCCGGGAACAGGGTCAGGAACTCCTGGATCACCGGCTTCTTGGTGACGATGCTGTTGCCCAGGTCGCCGCCGAGAACGCCGCTGATGTAGTTCCAGTACTGGACGATCAGCGGCTGGTCGAGACCCAGGTCGGCCCGCAGGCGGGCGTAGCGTTCCGGGTCGATGCCGCGCTCGCCGGCCATCATCAGCACCGGGTCGCCGGGGATGAGGTGGATGAGCGCGAAGGTCAGGACGGTGACGCCGATGAAGGCCGGGATCACCAGTCCGATGCGTCTGAGGATGAAGCCGAGCATGGGTCCTCGTGCTTTTGCCGATGCGGCGGCCGGAGGCGCGACTGGGGCCGGCCGGGGCACCGCTCCATTGCCAATACCAAAAGGGGCGGCGCGCAGTTTCGTTGCGGCGCCCGCCGGTAATGGCGAAGTATTGTTGCGAATGTGGAGCGGGGGAGGATGTCGCTGTCCTCCCCCGTCCCGAACTTGAAGGCGGGTCTACACCGCGCCTTCCCTATACGTCAACCCACCAATGGGTGGGGCATGCTCACTTCAGGTCGACGTTGTAGAAGTCGTGCTTGCCGAAGGGCGAGATCTTGTAGTTCACGACGTTGTCGCGCATCGGCATGAAGACGACCGAGTGGGCGACCGTGGTCCACGGCGTCTGGTCCTTGAAGCGGGCCTGGGCCTGCTTGTACAGCTCGGTGCGCTTGGCCGGATCGGAGACGATCTTGGCCTGCTTCACCAGCTTGTCGAACTCCTCGTCGCACCAGCGGGCGCGGTTGGCCGAGCCGACGGCGTCGCACGACAGCAGGGTGTAGAGGAAGTTGTCCGGGTCGCCGTTGTCGCCGGTCCAGCCGAGCAGCAGGGTCTGGTGCTCGCCTTCCTTCGACCGCTTCAGGTACTCACCCCACTCGTAGGAGACGATCTCGGCCTTCACGCCGATCTTCTCCCAGTCGGACTGGATGACTTCCGCCATGCGGCGGGCGTTGGGGTTGTACGGGCGCTGCACCGGCATGGCCCACAGGTTGGTGGAGAAGCCGTTGGGGAAGCCGGCCTCGGCCAGCAGCTTCTTGGCGCCTTCCGGATCATACTTGGTGTCCTGGATGTCGGTGTTGTACGACCACATGGTCGGCGGCAGCGGGTTCTTGGCGGCGCGGCCGGCGCCCTGGAACACGGCGTCGATGATGGCGTCCTTGTTCACCGCCATGTCGAGGGCGCGACGCACCCGCGGGTCGGTGAAGGGCTCCTTCTCGGTGTTGTAGGCCAGGTAGCCGACGTTCAGGCCTTCCTGCTCCATCACCGTGATGCCCTTCTCGGACTTCATCTGCTCGATGTCGGCCGGGTTGGGGTAGGGCATGACGTGGCACTCGCCGGCCTTCAGCTTGGCGTAGCGCACGCTGGCGTCGGGGGTGATGGCGAACACCAGCTGGTCGAGCGGCGCCTTGCCGGCCCAGTACTCGGGGAACGCCTTGTAGCGGAGCTGGGCGTCCTTCTGGTAGGTCACGAACTGGAACGGACCGGTGCCGATCGGGTTGGTGTCGACCATCTCGGGCGTGCCGGCTTCCTGCATCTTCTGGGCGTATTCGGCCGAGAAGATGGACGCGAAGTCCATGCCCAGGTTGGCGATCATCGGCGCTTCGGGGCGGGTGAGGTGGAAGCGGACGGTGTGGTCGTCCACCTTCTCGATCTTCTCGATCAGCTCACCCATGGCCATCGAGTTGAAGTACTCGTAGGAGCCGCCGCCGACCTTGTGGAACGGGTGTTCCGGGTTCATCTGGCGCTCGAAGCTCCAGATCACGTCGTCGGCGTTCAGCTCGCGGCTCGGCGTGAAGGCGTCGCTCGAGTGGAACTTCACACCCTTGCGCAGATTGAAGGTGTAGGTCTTGCCGTCTTCCGAGACTTCCCAGCTCTCGGCCAGGCCGGGCTCGATCTCGGTCGTCCCCTGCTTGAATTCGACCAGGCGGTCGTACATCGGCACCGACGTCGCGTCGAAGGTGGTGCCGGCGGTGTAGAACACCGGGTTCAGGCCCTCGGGGCTGCCCTCGGAGCAGTAGACCAGCGTCTTGGCCTGGGCGGCACCGGCCATGATCGCAGTCGCGACACCGGCGGCAAGGGCGAGTTTCAGAGCGTTCATACGTCGTCCTCGATATGAGTTTCGTGAAGCAACGGTGCGGACCACCGCCACGTCCCCCTGTTTATTGTTGGTTGAACCCGGGAACGGGAGTGTCGGCCTTCCCCGGCGCGTGGGCCCCTCGCACACGTCAACGAAGGCAATAGCCTAGCGCGGAACAGGGTGCAGGCAAAGCCGGCAGGTGAGTAATTTTGTTCTGAAGGTTATCGCTAAGGTGCTTGTTTTCTTTCCGTTTTTGCGCCGCACACAGGAATCTCGCGATCATTCCGGGAACATGCTGCGGTGCATGAACATTGACTGACCTAAGGGTATTCGCCCTTCCGCCTGCGTGCTTACGACGAAAGAGGCAAACGTTTGCGCCCCTCCCGCCCGCGCACGGGGCCGGGAGGGGCGACTCGTCTGCCGTCAGTCCTCCAGATCCACGCCGTAAAACACGTGGGCGTCGAAGGGCGAGGGCGTGTAGCCGGTGACCTCCTTGCGCACCACGTCGAACAGCTTGGCGTGCACCATCGGGTCCCACGGCACCTGCTCGTGGAACCGCCGCTGCGCCTTTTCATAGAGGGCGGCGCGGGCGGCCGGGTCGCTGACCCGCTTGGCCTCCATGACGGCGGCGTCGAACTCCTGGTCGCACCAGCGGGCGCGGTTGGCGGCGCCGACGCTGTCGCACGACAGCAGCACGGCCAGGAAGTTGTCGGGGTCGCCGTTGTCGCCGTTCCAGCCGAGCAGCAGCGTCTGATGCTCGCCGTCCTTGGAGCGCTTGAGGTACTCGCCCCATTCGTAGGTCTTGATCTCGGCGGTCACCCCGATCTTCTGCCAGTCGGCCTGGATCATCTCCGCCTGGCGGCGCGAGTTGGGGTTGATGTGGCTGTGGATGGGCACCGCCCAGACGTCGGTGGCGAAGCCGTCGGGGTAGCCCGCTTCCGCCAGCAGCCGCTTCGCCGCCTGCGGGTCGTAGGGGTGGTCCTCGATGTCGTCGGCGTAACCGAGCAGCATGGGCGGCATGGGGTTCTTGGCCGCCATGGCCTGGTTCAGGTAGACGGCTTCGACGATGGCGTCCTTGTCGATGGCCATGGACAGCGCCCGGCGCACCCGCGGATCGTCCATGGGCGGCTTCTCGGTGTTGAAGGCGAGGTAGCCGACGTTCAGGCCCGGCGCCTCCATCACCCGCAGGTCCGGGTGGTCCCGCATGAGCGGCACGTCGGCGGGGTTGGGGTAGGGCATGAGGTGGCACTCGCCGGCCTTGATCTTGGCGAAGCGCACGCCGGCGTCGGGGGTGATGGAGAACACCAGGCGGTCGAGCGCGGCCTTGCCTTCCCAGTAGTCCGGGTGGGCGAGGTAGCGGATGACGCTGTCCTTCTGGTAGTCGACCATCTTGAACGGGCCGGTGCCGACGGGGCGGCTGTCCACCAGGTCGGGCGTGCCGGCGTCCATCATGGCGTCGGCGTATTCCTTGGAGAAGATGGAGGCGAAGTCCATGGCGAGGTTCGCCAGCATGGGCGCTTCCGGCCGCGTCAGGTGGAAGCGCACCGTGTGGTCGTCCACCTTTTCCACGCGCTCGATGAGGTCGCCCATGGACATGGCCTCGAAGTACTCGTACGAGCCGCCGCCGACCTGGTGGTAGGGGTGCCGCGGGTTCATCTGGCGCTCGAAGCTCCACACCACGTCGTCGGCGGTCAGCGGCCGCGTCGGGGTGAAGCCGTCGATGCTGTGGAACTGCACGTCGGGGCGCAGATGGAAGGTGTAGGTCTTGCCGTCGTCGGAAATCTCCCACCGCTCGGCGAGGCCGGGGACGATCTCGGTGGTGCCGCGCTTGAACTCGACCAGCCGGTTGTAGACCTGGCGGGAGCTGGCATCCAGCGTGGTGCCGGCGGTGAAGAGCTGGGGGTTGAAGCCCTCGGGGCTCGCTTCGGAGCAGTACACCAGGGTCTTCGCCTGTGCGGCGCCGGCGCCCAGGGCGACCGACAGGGCGGCGGCCGCGGCCAATGTCTTCAGGGTCATGCTCACCTGCGACTGTTGGAGGTCGAACCGTGCCCCGCCGCCGGCCGGCGAAACGCGGCCGGCGGCGAGTGAGGGCGCGACTGTACAACCGTCGCGGCGATATGTGAACAGCAATAATGAAATACGCCGAGAGTTTTCCTGTCGGGAAACGGCGGAGCGGACGCTGCGGCGTTCACTCCGCCGCGCCGTCAGGCCCGCATCTTGCCGAGGAAGGCGGTCACCTCCGCCTGTAGGCGCTCCGCCTCGGTGCTGAGGCGGTCGGAGGCATCGAGCACCTGGCGGGCGTCGTGCCCGGTGGCTTCCGCCGCGCCGTTGACGGCGCCGAGGCGATCCTCCACCGCGTGGGTATTGGCGACGGCGCGGCGCAACGAGGCGAGGATGGCGGTGGTCGAGGCGCTCTGGCGTTCGACCTGCGCCAGGATGGTGGTGGTCATGCGGTCGGTGCGCACGATGGTCTCGACGATGTGGCCGATGGCGTCGGCGGCGTCGCGGGTGGCCTGCTGCACCGCCTGGATCTGCGCCGCGATCTCGCCGGTCGCCATGCTGGTCTGGTGGGCGAGCGTCTTCACCTCGCCGGCGACCACGGCGAAGCCCTTGCCGGCGGCGCCGGCGCGGGCGGCCTCGATGGTCGCGTTCAGGGCGAGCATGTTGGTCTGGGCGGCGATGCTGTCGATCATGGCCACCACCTCGCCGATGCGGTCGGCGGCGCCGGTCAGGCCGGTGACGATGTCCGTGGTGCGGTCGGCCTCGTCGGCGGCGGCCTTGACGATGCGGCTGGTCTCGTCGACTTCGCCGGTGATCTCGGCGATGGCGGCGGCGAGGCTTTCGGTCGCCTGTTCCACTTCGGTGATGGAGGCATGGGTGGCGGAGGCGAGGTCGGTCATGGCGCCGCCGTGGCCGCGCGTGGTTTCCACCGCGCCGACCATGCCTTCGGCCATGCCGCGCATCTGGCCGGCGTGGGCGGCGACGGAGGTGGCGACGGCCTGCACCGTCTCCTCCAGGGCGGCGGCGAGGGCGGCCATCTCGGCGGCGCGGGCTTCGCGGGCCTGGCGCTCGCGGGCCTGTTCCTCGGCCTTCAGGCGGGCGGCTTCGACGGCGGTCTGCTTGAACACCTCGATCTCGCGGGCCATGGCGCCGATCTCGTCGCGCAGGCCGGTGCCCGGCACGACGACGCCGTGATCGCCCTCGGCGAGCCCCTGCATGGCGACCTGGATGCCGCGCAGCGGCCGCAGCAGGCTGAGCGCGGTGACCGTGCCGAAGACGGCGAACAGGGCGACGCCGATGCCGCCGGCGCCGAGGATGATGGTCAGCATGCGCGTGCGCGCATCGTCCTGGCTGGCGCGGGCCGCTTCGGCCGCGGCGTCCGTGGCGGCGGCGAGGCGGTCGAACAGCGGCGCCGTGGAATCGATCTCGGCCTCCAGCGCCTGGGCGGCGGCGTCCAGTTCCAGCCGTGTCGCCGCATAGGTTTCCAGCGTCTTGCGGTAGGCGGTGAGCAGCGTGCCGAAGGCGGTGCGGCTGTCGTCGTCCATGGGTGCTGCCATGAGCGCGAAGTCGAACTCGTTGTACGGCTTGCGGTGGCGGTCGATGAGCGTCTGGTCGGGCGCCAGCATGAAGTCCAGCTCGAACCGCCGCATGGACAGCAGCAGCACCTTCAGCTTTTCGATGGCCTCGACGCTCGGCCACTTGGCGAGTTCGATCTCCACCGCCTGCACGGTGCCGCGCAACTCCGCCGTGAGGCCGTCGTCGCGGGTGAGGCCGAGGCGGCGGCGCATGGTTTCCACGGCGGAGAAGCGCTCGGCGGCCGAGGCCAGCGTCGTGCTCAGGTCCTCCGCCGCGCGGGCGGCCTCGCCCCCTTCCGCCGCCAGGGCCGCCAGTTCCCCCTTCAGCGCGGCGAGGGTGGCGCGGGTGCGGTCGGCGGCGGCGGCGTCACCGGCGGCCAGGAAGGCGCGCTCGTCGCGCTTTACCCGCTCCAGCCCGACGGCGACGGCATGGGTCGCCTCGCCGATGCGCTCGACGCGGGCGAGCTGCGCCGCCGCCTGGTCGATCTGCCGCTGGCCGAGCCACGAGGCCGCCGCCATGGCGGTCATCACGGCGATGGCGGCCACGACGAGCACGACGATGCGGGCGCGAATGGAAATGCGGGAAAAGGCACCGATCAGGCGCCCGGAGAAAGATTGGGAGGACATCGGTACCACCATTCGGGGGAAGGGGGTGTTTTTCCGATGGTGGTAAAGGGCGGCCGATCTTTCGGCCAATGAAGAGATGATGAAAGTCCGAGGTCGCTGCCGGCATCCACTATGGTATAGCCGTAGAACAACGATGGTTTATTTCAGCGCTTCTGCTTCTTTTTCTCCTCCACCGCGCGGCGCTGCGGCGGATGTTTCAGGTGACGCACCTCGAAGCGGGCGGGGTGCAAGGCCGCGGCGATGTCGGCGTCCACCGGGCAGGGCGCGCCGGTGATTTCCGCCGCCACCACCTCCGCCGCCAGCGGCGCCGTCTGGAAACCCCGCGACCCCAAGGCCCCGAGCACGAAGAGGCCGGGCACGTAGGGCGCCGGCGGGTAAGCCTGCGGCCGGCGGCCGTGGTGCAGGTCGGCGAAGGCGGTGCGGAAGGCGGCGGCGTCGTGCACGGGACCGGCCAGCGGCATGTGGTCGGGGATGGTGCAGCGCAGGCCCGCCCGCCCGCCGATGGGCTCCGCCCCCAACCGCGCCGCCGCGTCCGGCAGATGCTCGGCCAGCAGGGCGAGGTTGCGGGCGTGATCCTCCGGCCGCACCGGGCGCCAGTCGTCGGGGCGGTGACGCCAGCGGTCGTAGGTGGCGCCGAGGGCGTGGATGGGGCGGCCGTCCTCGTCGGTGAAGGGGGCGGTCAGGTAGCCGCCGAAACTGACGGCGCGGCGCGGTCCGGCCTCGCTGGCGGGCAGGAAGGTGATCTGGCCGCGGCTCTTGCCGAGCGGCCAGTCGGCGGCGGGCCATAGCTCCGGCAGGGCGGCCCCGGCTGCCAGCACCACGGCGGCGGCTTCCAGGATCGGCGCGCCGCCATCGTCGCGCAGCACCCAGCCGTCGCCCGCGCGGGCGAAGGCGGCGACGCGGACGCCGGTGCGCACCTCGCAACCTGCAGCGAGGGCAGGGCAGAGCAGTTGCGGATGCAGGCAGCCGGCGCGGCCGAACCACAGCCCGCCGAGCGGCGTCGGGCAGCCGGACAGGGCCAGCGCCTCGACGGCATCCACCCGGCGCACCTCCTCCGCCGGCCAGCGCAGGGCGGCGACCAGATGCTCCTGCTCCGCCACCTCCGCCGCATCGCGCGCCGCCGCCAGCACGCCGCGGCCCTCGCGCCAGACGGCGGCGGGCAGGGCGTCGTAGCGGTGCAGGGCGTGCAGCCAGGCCTGGGCGTGGAAGCGGCCGTAGGGGTGGCCGTCGGGCGTCAGGCGCGGCTTCATGAGGGCGGAGGGATTGCCCGAGCCGTCGCGGGCGAGGGCGGGGCCGGCCTCCAGGATCACGGCTTCGCGCCCGGCCCGCCGCAGGGCATCGGCGACGGCGGTACCGCCGATGCCGCCGCCGAGCACCGCCACCGGGCCGGCGGGTGCCGGGTCGGCGCGGCGGAACCAGGGCATTCGCCCGCCGTCCGTCGGCATGTCGTCGCTCACCACCGGCCGCGCCTCCCCGTCAATCGCGAGATGGCGCGGTTATAGCGGGCGCGCGGGCGCCGGTCACCCCTTGGGCGCGAGGCACTCCAGCAGCGAGTCCGCCATGCCGCGCATCAGCGCCTCGTACATGCCGGGGCCGGGCGGGATGTCGGTGCCGAGGGGGTCGAGCACACCGGCCCGCGCCGCCGTTCCCTCGGTGATGGTGGCCACCAGGCGCGGTTCGAACTGCGGTTCGGCGAAGACGCAGGTGGCTTTCAGGTCCGTCACCTTGTCGCGCAGCTCGGCGATGCGGCGGGCGCCGACGGGGCGGCCCGGCTCGACGGTGATGGAGCCGACGGGGGTGAGGCCGACGTCGTGCTCCAGGTATTGGTAGGCGTCGTGGAACACCACGTAGGGAACCCCGGCCACCGGCTGCAGGCGGACGGTCAGCTCCTGCGTCAGGGCGGCGATGCGCTCCGCCACGGCTTCGGCATTGGCGCGGTAGGTCGCGGCGTTGGCGGCATCGGCCTCGGCGAGGACGCCCGCCATGGTGCGCGCGATCACGGCGGCGTTGTCGGGATCGAGCCAGACGTGGGCATCGGTGTTCGGCGGCAGTTCGGCGGCGTCGGCGTCCAGGGCGGGCAGGGGATCGATGTGGTCGTGATCGTGGCCGTGCTCGTCGTGGCCGGCGGGGTGGGCCTTTTCGTGGTCATGGGCGTCGGCATGACCATGCTCGTCGTCGTGTGCGTGGTCGTCGTGCTCGTGCGCATGGGCCTCCCAGGCGCCGCCGACGCGGGTCGGCAGCAGGGTCAGGCCGGGCGCGCTCGCCAGGGCGACCACGCGGGCATCGCCGGCCAGGGACTGCACCGGCTTGGTGAGGAAGGCTTCGAGCGGCGCCCCCACCCAGAACACCACGTCGGCCTGATCGAGGGCGCGGGCGTCGGAGGGCTTCAGGGCGTAGTCGTGCGGGCTGGCGCCGGGCGGCAGCAGCAGCTCGGGCTCGCCGACCCCCTGCATCACCGCCGCCGCGAGGGAGTGCAGCGGCTTGACGGTCGTGACCACCTTCGGCACCTCGGCCAGCGCCGCGGCCGGCAGAAACGCGGCGGCGGCGAGCGCGGTGGTGACGAAGAGGGATGCACGCGGCGAAGGCATGGCTTAGGCTCCTGCTGGTTCGGCTTGTCGTGCCGGCATGTTACATTATATCATTCGCACCGCAAGCCCCCGCCGCAGCCCCTACGCCCCATGACCGCCGCACCCCACGCCTTTCCCGCCCCCGACCACGATCACGCCGCCTGCGTCGCCGCCGGCCTCGCCCAGGCGGAGGAGCTGTGCCGCGCCCGCGGCGCCCGCCTGACCGACGTGCGCCGCCGCGTGCTGGAATTGCTGCTGACGGAAGGCCACCGGGCGGTCGGCGCCTACGACCTGCTCGATCGTCTCAACGCCGGCGCCACCGGCAAGAAGGCGGCACCGCCGGCGGTCTATCGCGCGTTGGATTTCCTGGTGGAGCAGGGGCTGGTGCACCGCATCGCCAGCCTGAACGCCTTCGTCGGCTGCGTCCGCCCGCGCGACGACCACCGCGCCCAGTTCCTCATCTGCCGCCGGTGCGGCGCCGTGGCGGAACTGACCGGCGAGCGCCTGACGCAGGATCTGGCCGAGGCGGCGGCGCGCGCCGGCTTCACCATGCTGTCCGCGGTGGTCGAGGCGGAGGGCCTGTGCCCGCTGTGCCGCGACCTGCCGCCTGAAGAAGAGCCCGAATGACCCAACTCCTGATCGAGGGGCGCGGCCTGTCGCTGACGCGGCAGGGCACCGCCATCCTCTCCAATGTCGACATCCACGTCGGCGCCGGCGAGATCGTCACCATCGTCGGCCCCAACGGCGCAGGCAAGACGACGCTGGTGCGCGTGCTGCTGGGCGTGCTGGCGCCCGACGGCGGCACGGTGACGCGCAAGCCGGGCCTGCAGGTGGGCTACCTGCCGCAGAAGCTGCACGTCGACCCGGTGCTGCCGCTGGGCGTGCGCCGCCTGGTGACGCTGACCAAGCGGGCGAGCCGGGCGGAGGTCGATGCGGCGCTGGTGGAGGTCGGCGGCCTGCATCTGGCCGAAAAGGCGGTCAGCGGCCTGTCGGGCGGTGAGATGCAGCGCGTACTGCTGGCGCGCGCCCTGCTGCGCCGGCCCGACCTGCTGGTGCTCGACGAGCCGACCCAGGGCGTCGACCAGACCGGCCAGGCCGAGTTCTACGAGCTGCTGCGCACCATCCGCGACCGCCGCGGCTGCGGCATCGTGCTCATCAGCCACGACCTGCACGTGGTGATGGCGGCGACCGACCGGGTCATCTGCCTGCAGCATCACGTCTGCTGCGCCGGCGCCCCGCGCACCGTCGCCGGCGACCCGGAGTATCGCCGCCTGTTCGGGCCGGCGGCGGCGGAATTCGCCATCTACAGCCATCGCCACGACCACGGCCACGACCTGCACGGCAACCCGCTGCCCTGCGACCACGACCATGGGCACGCGCACACGCACGCCCCCACCGCGAGCGACGAGGTCCGGCCGTGATCCTGTTCGAAGACTTCATCCTGCGGGCGCTGGCCGCCGGCCTCGGCGTCGCCCTGGTGGCGGGGCCGCTCGGCTGTTTCGTGGTGTGGCGGCGCATGGCCTATTTCGGCGACACCATGGCGCACGCGGCGCTGACCGGCGTCGCCCTCGGCCTGCTGTTCGGCATCACGCCGGTGGCGGGCATCGTCGGCGTCGGGGTGGTGCTGGTGCTGTTCCTGACCGTGCTCGGCCGGCGCGGACGCCATGCCTCCGACACCCTGCTCGGAATTTTCAGCCACGGTGCGCTGTCGGTGGGCGTCATCCTGCTCGCGACCATGGAGTCGGTGCGCGTCGACCTGATGGCCTACCTGTTCGGCGACATCCTGGCCGTCATGCCGGCGGACCTGGCGTGGATCTGGGGCGGCGGGCTGACGGCGCTGGCGATGCTGGTGGTCCTGTGGCGCCCGCTGCTGGCCACCACCGTCTCGCCCGAGGTGGCGCAGGCCGAAGGGGTGCCGGTGCTGGCCGTGCAGGTGGCCTTCATGCTGCTGATCGCGCTGGTGGTGGCGGTCGCCATGAAGATCATCGGCGTGCTGCTCATCACCGCCATGCTCATCATCCCGGCCGCGGCGGCCCGGCGCTTCGCCGCCTCGCCCGAGGCCATGGCTGTGTTCGCGGCCGGCATCGGCGCGGTGGCGGTGGTGCTGGGGCTGGTGGCGAGCGCCCGGTGGGACACGCCGGCGGGGCCTTCGGTGGTGGCGGCGGCGGTGGCGGTCTTCGCCGTCAGCCCGCTGGCGGCACTGCTGACGGGCCGCCGCGGCTGATGCGCCGCGGCCCCGTCGGTCGGCCGGTCAGGGCTGGTTGAGCTGCCCCTCGCGCACCACGCGCTCGCGGCCGGTGCTGCGGTTCTTGATGCGATACTGCAGTTCGCTGCCCTCGAACGGCAGGAGGCGCGTGACCTCGACCAGGCCGCTGCCGTCCTCGTGCTCGTGACGGCTGGGGTTGAACTGCAACTGTTGCCCGATCCTGAACTTGTGCGTCTGCATGGGAGCGCCTTTCTTTCATGTCGGAGCAGAAACGGAACAGGGCGGCCGAGGCCGCCCTGTCCTACACGCGGAAGCGTGAACCGTTACACGGCCTGGAGATTTTCCGCGGCCGTCTTGCCCTTGCGCGGGTCGCGCACGGCGTCGAAGGACACCTTCTGGCCTTCGTTCAGGCCGGACATGCCAGCGCGCTCGACGGCGGAGATGTGGACGAACACGTCCTGGGTGCCGTCTTCCGGCTGGATGAAGCCGTAGCCCTTGGTCGCATTGAAAAACTTCACGGTGCCGATGGTCATGGCGCCTATCTCCCGATGGAGTTGGTTCCGGCGATATTGCCGGGCGTATCAAATCACGTCAGGAGAAATAGACGGCGCAGAGCGTCGAAGATTTAGCCGTCGGCAAGTTCGATGGTCTGGAATATAAGGTATGCCGTGAAATATTGCAATGGATGCGGGGAAAAGATTCCGGCGGGGCGGCGTCACCCGCCGCTGCCCACCCGTTTCGCGAGGCTGCTCATGGCCTGCGCCGCCTCCGGCAGCCGCAGTTCGGCGGTGACCGGCAGGTGGTCGGAGGCCTCGCGCGCCGTCGCCGTGTGATGGACCGCGGTGCGCACCACCTCGACGTCGTCGCTGGTGATGATGCGGTCGAGCCCGAACAGCGGCCGCCGCGCCGGGAAGCTCGGGCCGGGGGCGTTGACGCACAGCTTCTGCGAAAACACCCTCAGGCAGCCGCCGCGGGCGCTCCATTCGTTCAGGTCGCCCATGACCACCGTCGGCAGGCGGCGCTCGTCGGCGGCCAGCGCTTCCAGGATGGCTTCCGCTTGCCGCTTGCGGAACCGGCCGATGAGGCCGAGGTGGGCGGCGACGACGCGCAGCGGGTCGGCCGCGCCGACGTCCAGGTCCACCATCAGCGCCCCGCGCGGCTCCAGGGCGGGCAGGGTGATGCGCTTGCCCTGCAGCGGTTCGATGCCGCCGCGCACCAGGACGGCGTTGCCGTGCCAGCCGCTCGACAGCGGCCGCACCGCGTGGCGCACCAGGCGGTAGCCGGTGGCGTGCTCCAGCTGCTCGGCCTCGAAGGTGGTGGCGCGGGCGCCGAAGCGGCGGTCCACCTCCTGCAGGGCGACGATGTCGGCGTCCAGTTCGGCCAGCACGGAAAAGATGCGCTCCGGCCGCCGCTGGCCGTCGGAGCCGACGCTCTTGTGGATGTTGTAGGAGGCCACCGTGATGGTCAAAGTTCGGCCGCTCCCTCTGCGCTCGGTCGTGGGGTCTGCCATGCCAACGCCCGAGGGGCGGCCGACGCGGCGACACGGATCCGGCGTCTCCCCCGCCACGGCCGCCTTGTCCCCATGGGTGGCGGCCTCTTCCTTCTGTCTACCTCGTCCGGTATGCGGGCCGGAAAGTGTCGCGTCAAGGCCTACCTTGGCGCTGCGGGGCTGACGTCGGGCCGGCGCCGCCCCAGATTGGGGAGAGGATAGACGGACCGCGAAAATCGACATGGATCACAATCCCTTGCTGCCCACCACCCTCGATGCCGTGCCGGCCGACCGGCTGCGCCGCTGCGAGGGCCCCGCCGAAGCCCTCGACCGCCTGACCCGCCTCTACGACGACCAGATCGCCGTCCTGCGCGAGGATTTCGCCGCCTTCGCCCGCGGCGCCCTCGACCGGCCGGCGCGGCGCGTGGTCTACCCCTACCTCTGCGCCGAGATCGCGGCATCGGCCCTGCAGCCCAAGACCAACCTGGCTTTCGGCAAGGTCACCTCGCCGGGGCTGCACGGCACCACCATCACCGACCCGCGCCTGTTCGCCGACTACCTGATGGAGCAGATGACGCTGCTGGTGGAGAACCACGCGGCGGTGTTCCACGTCGGCCTCAGCCGCACGCCGATTCCGCTCACCTTCGGCCTGGAGCGCGAGGCCGCCGCCGGGGTGACGCCGGACCAGCGGCAGGCCCTGCGGCACGCCTTCGCCCTGCCCAACCTGGTCGGCACCAACGACGACATCGCCGACGGGCGCGAGGTGCACCAGCCCGGCCAGGTCATGCCCCTGTCGCTGTTCCCGGCCGAGCGCGTCGACTACAGCCTGCAGCGCCTGCGGCACTACACCGCCACCTCGCCCGAGCACTTCCAGCACTTCGTGCTGTTCACCAACTATCAGCGCTATGTCGATGAATTCATTGAACTCGGCCGCCGGGGCGTCGAGGCCGGCGAGTACCTCGCCCTGGTCGAGCCCGGCGACCGCGTCACCCGCCGCGGTGCCGAGCCGGACCGCCCGCCCATCACCAAGCCGCCGCAGATGCCGGCCTACCACCTGGTGCGCGAGGGCCGCAGCGGCATCACGCTCGTGAACATCGGCGTCGGCCCGTCCAACGCCAAGACCGTGACCGACCATCTGGCCGTGCTGCGGTCCCATGTCTGGCTCATGGTCGGGCACTGCGGCGGCCTGCGCGGCAGCCAGCGCCTGGGCGACTACGTGCTGGCGCATGCCTACCTGCGCGACGACCACGTGCTCGACCAGATCCTGCCGACGGAGATCCCGCTGCCGACCATCGCCGAGGTGCAGGTGGCGCTGGCCGGCGCCGTCTCGGCGGTCACCGACCTGCGCGGCAAGCAGTTGAAGGAACGGTTCCGCACCGGCACCGTGGTCACCACCGACGACCGCAACTGGGAACTGCGCATCGACCGCCTGGCGCAGCGCTTCAACCAGTCGCGCGCCATCGCCATCGACATGGAGTCGGCGACCATCGCCGCCAACGGCTATCGCTTCCGGGTGCCCTACGGGACGCTGCTATGCGTCTCCGACCGGCCGCTGCACGGCGAGATCAAGCTGCCGGGCATGGCCGACGCCTTCTACGAGCGCAGCGTCGGCCAGCACCTGCAGATCGGCATCCGCGCCATGGAGCTGCTGCGCCACGAGGCGCGGGCGGGCAGCCTGCATTCGCGCAAGCTGCGCAGCTTCGACGAGCCGGCGTTCCGCTAGCCAAAGCAAGAAGGGCGGCCGCTGCCGGCCGCCCTTTCGTCGTCGTCACGCCTGCGGCGTCACTGCGCCGAGGCGGTGGTCACTTCGCCGATGCCGACGGCGATGGGGTAGCCGCGCTGCTCGCGCACCACGCGCTCCACTGCGTCCCAATCGACGGTCACCCGCTCGGGCGCTGCCTCGACGATGGCGTTGATGACGTCCTGCGACAGCGCCGACGGCGGCAGCTCCTCGCGGTTTTCCAGCTTGTTCCAGGCGTCGATGCTGGGGTGCACCTCCAGCCACAGGCGGCCGTTGTCGAAGGCCACCGAGAAGCGCTGGTCGAGCGAGCGCACCTTGGTGCCGACGTCCACCTTCTCGAAGATGGTCTCCACGTCCCACGGGTACATGCGGATGCAGCCCGACGAGACGCGGCGGCCGACGCCGTCGGGGATGTTGGTGCCGTGGATCAGGTAGGCCGGCCAGCCCAGGTACATGGCGCGGTTGCCGAGCGGGTTCTGCGGGCCGGGGCCGATGGAGGCGGGCAGGTAGGGCTTGCGCTTGCGAATGTTCTCGGTCGGCGTCCAGGTCGGATCCTTGCGCTTGCCGACGACGGTGGTGGTGCCGCGCGGCGTCTCCAGGCCCTCGGCGCCGATGCCGATGGGGTAGCTCTCGACCTGGCCGTTGCCGCGGAAATGGAACAGGCGCATGGCCCCCAGGCTGATGAGGATGCCCTTATCCATGCCGACCGGCGCGATGTGGATGGTCGGCAGGACGATCTCCGAGCCGGGCTCGGGCATCCACGGCTCGACGTCCGGGTTGGCGGCGCGCAGTTCCAGGAACCCCAGTCCCTTGGCCTTGGCGATGTCGTGCAGGGTGTCGCCCTTCTTGACCGTGTAGGTCGTCACCAGCCGTTCCTCGGTGCGCGAGGCGGCGGCGAGGGCGGGAGCCCCGGGCAGGCCAGCGCCGGCGGTAGCCGCGGCGGCCAGGCTGAGGGCGGTGAACGAACGGCGGGAAATCATGGCGGTGCTGCATCCTCAGGGGTCTGCGGCCGCGGGCGGCGGTCCGAAGCGACGATCTCTACTGCCAGTAACGTGGGGGCCGGCGGGTTCGGTTTCACGAGTCGGCGAGCGCAAGAATACCGTAACGCCCGGCGGAACGCCATGGCAGCCACCGATTCCTCACGCATCGGCAAGGGACTGTGGCGCCGCCGCCTCAGTTCTCCAGGTCCTTGGGGCGCACGAAGGCGCGCAGACGGCACAGGCCGCTCGCCAGGTCGGCCCAGTCTTCCAGCGGCGCGGTCAGGGTGGCGAGACTGCCGGTCGGGTACTTCTCGCGCAGGTCGGCGAGGCCGGGCACGGATTCGGCCACCTCGCGCTCGGTCAGGCCGCTCGCCAGCTTGTGCAGGCCGGGGTTGTGGCCGAGCAGCAGCACCGACTCCACTTCGTGCGGCAGTTCGCGCAGGCGCTTGAGCAGTTGCGCGGCGGTCGCCTCGTACAGGCGGCGCTCGTAGCACACCGGCACGCCGTCCAGCGCCTCGACGATGTAGTCCATGGTCTGGCGGGTGCGGCGGGCGGAGGAGCACAACACCACGTCCGGGCGGATGGCGTGGGTGTCGATGTGGCGGCAGATCAGCGGCCCGGCCCGGTCGCCGCGCTCGTTCAGCGGCCGGTCGTAGTCGTCGAGCTCCGGAAAGTCCCAGCTCGACTTCAGGTGCCGGAGGAGGAAGATCCGTTTCATGTTTATGACTTTTGTCCCAAGGCGTTGCCGATCCGCTCGGGGCATAGTGTATATAGGAGACCGCGTCGCCTGTCGAAGGCGGCGTCGTTACAAAAGAGGGATCGAAGCGCCTCATGGAACAGACCACGCCGACCAGGACCCGCACCGCCCCGTCCAAGGCCGTGCCCACCATCGACATCGAGTCGAAGGACCGTTTCATCAACCGCGAACTGTCCTGGCTGGCCTTCAACTTCCGGGTGATGGAAGAGGCCTACAACGAGCGGCACCCGCTGCTCGAACGCCTCCGGTTCCTCTCGATCTCGGCCTCTAACCTGGACGAGTTCTACATGGTGCGCGTCGCCGGCCTGAAGGGCCAGGTGCATGCCGGCATCACCACCACCAGCCAGGACGGCCTGCTGCCCGGCCAGCAGCTGGAGGTGATCAACGAGTCGGCGCGCCGCCTGATGAACCAGCAGAGCGACTGCTGGCGCCACCTGCGCGAGCTGCTGCACCACGAGGGCATCCACGTCATCGACAAGGAAGACCTGACGCCCGAGGACATGAAGTGGCTGGAAAACCACTTCATGGACCGCATCTTCCCGATCCTGACGCCGCTCGCCATCGATCCGGCGCACCCGTTCCCCTTCCTGCCAAACCTGGCGCACGCCCTGGTGCTGCACCTGACGCGCCTGGACGACGGCGAGGCGCTGCGGGCGCTGGTGCCCATGCCGACCCAGGTGGACCGGTTCATCCGCCTGGACGGCCAGGCCATCCGCTATCTGGCGCTGGAGGAGGTGATCGGCCTGTTCCTCGACCACCTGTTCCCGGGCTTCAAGGTGGTGCAGGGCGGCCACTTCCGCGTCATCCGCGACAGCGAGATGGAAATCGACGAAGAGGCGCAGGACCTCGTGCAGTCCTTCGAGTCGGCGCTGAAGCGCCGCCGCCGCGGCCACTGCATCCGCCTGACCATGAACGCCGACATGCCGGAAGACCTGGTCAAGCTGGTGTGCACCGAGCTGGAGGTGGAGGACGCCGACGTCTTCAAGCTGAACGGCCTGATCGGCATGGCCGACACCCGCAAGCTCATCACCGACGAGCGGCCCGACCTCGTGTTCGTGCCCTACAACGCCCGCTTCCCGGAACGCATCCGCGACTTCGGCGGCGACTGCTTCGCGGCCATCCGCAAGAAGGACATCGTCGTCCACCACCCGTTCGAGAGCTTCGACGTGGTGGTGCAGTTCCTCCGTCAGGCGGCGCGCGACCCCAACGTGCTGTCCATCAAGCAGACGCTCTATCGCACCTCCAAGGACAGCCCCATCGTCAAGGCGCTGATCGAGGCGGCGGAACTCGGCAAAAGCGTCACCGCCATGGTGGAGCTGAAGGCGCGGTTCGACGAGGAAGCCAACATCCAGTGGGCGCGCGACCTGGAACGCGCCGGCGTGTCGGTGGTCTACGGCTTCATCGACCTGAAGACCCACGCCAAGATCAGCCTGGTCACCCGCAAGGAAGGGCAGGAGCTGCGGTCCTACGTCCACTTCGGCACCGGCAACTACCACCCGATCACCGCCAAGGTCTACACCGACCTGTCCTATTTCACGTCCGACCCGCAGCTGACGCGCGACGCCCAGAAGGCCTTCAACTTCATGACCGGCTACGCCAAGCCGGAGATGATGGAGAAGCTGGCCATCGCGCCGCTCGGCCTGCGCGACAAGCTGCTCGACCTCATCAACGACGAGGCCGAGCACGCCAAGGCCGGCCGCCCCGGCACCATCTGGGCCAAGATGAACAGCCTGGTGGACGGCAAGGTGATCGACGCCCTCTATCGGGCGAGCCAGGCCGGCGTGAAGATCGAACTGGTGATCCGCGGCATCTGCTGCCTGCGTCCGGGCGTTCCGGGACTGTCCGAAAACATCCGGGTGAAGAGCATCGTGGGCCGCTTCCTCGAGCATTCGCGCATCGTCTGCTTCGGCAACGGCCACCGCATGCCGTCGCGCCACGCCAAGATCTACATCTCCTCGGCCGACTGGATGCCGCGCAACCTCATCAACCGCGTCGAGGCCTTCGTGCCCATCGAGAACCCGACCGTGCACACCCAGATCCTGGAGCAGATCATGGTCGCCAACCTGAAGGACGAGGCGCAGACCTGGTACCTGCAGCCCGACGCCACCTTCAAGCGCGTGCCGCAGCGCGACGACGCCTTTTCCGCCCACCTCTACTTCATGACCAACCCGAGCCTGTCGGGACGCGGCAGCGCCCTGCAGCATGCGCAGAAGCCGGTGCCCAAGCTGGCCCTGCGGTCACGGTGAGGGCGGCGGAACCCATCATGGCGGCAGACAAGGCGCGGGGGACCAAGGCGACGGCGAAACGACTGCAACCCATCGGCCGGGCGGCGGAAGGCGGCATGTTCGTGCGCCGCCGCCGGCCCGTGGGCATCGTCGACATCGGCTCCAACAGCGTGCGTCTCGTGGTCTACGACGGCCTGACCCGCACGCCGATCCCGCTGTTCAACGAGAAGGCGGTCTGCGCCCTCGGCTCGGGCCTGCAGCAGTCGGGCCGGCTCAATCCCGAAGGGGTGGAGATGGCGCTGGCCTCGGTCGAGCGCTTCGTCCATCTGGCGCGCGCCATGGAGGTGGACCGGCTGGACGTGCTGGCCACCGCCGCGGCGCGCGACGCCGCCGACGGGCCGGAGTTCATCCGCCGGCTGGAAGAGCGCTGCGGCGTCAAGGTGTGCCTGCTGTCGGGCGAGGAGGAAGCCCGCAACGCGGCCCTCGGCGTGCTGTGCAGCATCCCCGACGCCGACGGCATGGTGGCCGACCTGGGCGGCGGCTCGCTGGAACTGGTGGTGGTGGAAAACCACCGCTGCGGCACCTTCAGCTCCATGCCGCTCGGCGTGCTGCGGCTGCAGGACCAGTCGGGCGGAGACCGGGCGCGCGCCGTCGCCATCATCGACGAGCATCTGGCCGGGCTCGACTGGCTGGGGCAGGGGCGGGGGCGCTGCCTCTACGCCGTCGGCGGGGCGTGGCGCACCATCGCGCGCATCCTGATCGAGCAGATGAACTATCCGCTGCACGTCCTGGACAACTTTACGCTTTCGGCGCCCGATGCCTTGTCGCTGCTGGACCTCATGTCGCGCCAGTCGCGCAAGTCGCTGGAAAAGATTCCCGGCGTCTCCAAGCGCCGCCTCGCCACCCTGCCGGTGGCGGCCATGATCCTGGAGCGGCTGGTGCAGGTGATCCAGCCGTCGCAGCTGGTGTTCTCCGTCTACGGCATGCGCGAGGGCCAGTTCTTCCAGAACCTGCCCGGTCCGGTGCGCGACGAGGACCCGCTCATTTCCGCCTGCGCCGATCTGGCCCTGGCGGCCGGCCGCTTCACCGAACACGCGCGCGAGCTCATGGACTGGATGAGCCCGCTGTTCCCGAACGAGTCGGCGCCGCTGCAGCGCCTGCGCCTGGCGGCCTGCCTGCTCGGCGACATCTTCTGGTCGGAACATCCCGACTACCGCGCCGAGCAGGGTCTGCTGAAGGTGCTGCGCCTGCCCTTCATGGGGCTGTCGCATACCGACCGGGCGGCGCTCGCGCTCGCCGTCTACTACCGCTACACGTCGTCCGACGACCATCCCATGGCGGCCCAGGCGCGGTTGCTGCTGGACGACGAGCGGGTGCGGCGGGTGCGCGTCATCGGCAACGCCCTGCGGCTCGGCCATACGCTTTCCGGCGGCGCGCCGGGCCTGCTCGCCCGGACTCGGCTGAAGATGACGCCGGAACGGCTGCTGCTGGAAGTGCCGACGGGGCATCCCGTGTATTCGGGCGATGCCTCGGCGCGGCGGTTCGAGAAACTGGCGGCGGTGCTGGGGCTGGCGAACTCCTCGATCGTAGTGGTGGAGTAGCGGTCAGGGTGGGGCCACCGTCGGGCTTCTTTACACGCTCTTGATACTTGTTTTTACAAGGCAGGCGACGGGCAACCGCGCCTCTGCCGTGGCGTTTACGTTTCAAATGACAGGAACGCCGGCGCGCATTACATGGCCGCGCCAGCCACGGAGGACGGCACCATGCCCAGGTTCGACATGCAGGCGTTGGTCAAGACCATCGATCCGCGGTTCCGCCAGCAGGAAACCATGGAATACAACCGCCTCGTCCAGCAGGCCGAGGTCTTCCGCGAAGCCGGCATCGGCGGCAATGCGGCCCAGGAGGAGCGTTTCGACCAGGCGGCGCGGATGATCGCGGCATCCATCTACGTCATCGCCCGCGACCTGAAGCTGCCGCCGGGCGACATGGGCGTGGTGGCGGGTCACGCCGTCGGCTTCTTCGTCGGCGCGTCGAGCCCCTCCGACCCGGAAGCGCGCGAGCAGTTCAAGCAGGTCTTCGCCGCCGCGCTCGACCGCGCCAACGGCGACAAGCCGCGCAGCATGGTCATGATGGCCGACATGGTCGAAAGCGGCATGCAGATCATGCGCCGTTATCGGAACAACAATTAAATTATCGTTGAAAAACAACGGACTAAGGAAGGCACCCCGCTTATTGATGCTACATCCGAAGCTTCGCGCCCGGATCGCTTGGGGTCGTGCGGCTACGGTGGTTCGGCGGTCGGTAACGGTAGGCGGAACGGTGTAGCATCATAGGTGCCACGGTTAGGGCGCGGTAGTGTAGAACAAAGCCAGCAGAATGCAAAAAAGGGCGCCATATTTTGGGCGCCCTTTGTTTGTGCGTATTATCGATGAATATAGGCTTCTTTCGGCTTTCGTCCCCGCCTATTCGTGGTCGGCTGTAATGCGGCGGGGCTTGTTACCGTCGGACTTGGCGCGGCGGGCGGTAAACCCTGCATCCACCGGACCACTTCGGACCGCAGGTAAAGCACACGGCAGCCCCGACCACGGGATATGCATGGGGGTCCCTTGCCCTGGCAGTGCAAGACGGCAAGGTATTTCACGCTGACGCGCGCAAGTCGGGCTGCCTCTTCTCTCGTAATATATTCGTCCATATGCATTCGGTTTTCTACGTTGACGGGCGGGATTGCCTGCTATGTGCCAAGCATATGAAAACGAGTTATCCCGCTGCATTATTTTTCTGCACCGTCGGCTAGACCGTGGTGGCACCGTGTAGCATGCCCCAGACGGCGAGTAGCGCAGCCTCGGCGCGATCGTGGTCCCGCACCCTGGCAAAGTGGGTTGCGTGGCTCGGGAACAGTCCGGACGCCACGTGTCGGGAAAATGATTTCAGGTCGGCAAAGCCGTTGGCAGTGGCATCCCTGGACGTGACGCACATAGTGCGCTTCCAAGACAGGGGGTGGACCCACAGCACCGGAATGCCAAGCGCGCCTGCCACACCCGCCACAACGCCGACGTTGGCGCCCTGGCTTAGATAGGACACCTTCGGCGCACCGACCGGTATGGGCTCTTCCAGCACCATGGTTGCCACGTCCGCAAACGGCAGTAGCAAGGCAGCCAAAGCGCCCGCATCCACCCTTTCCCGACCGCCCGAGGCGTGCGTCGGCATGTCGTGCAAGACCGTTAGGCTACCGTCGATTACGACCGCCACGGCACCGCTAAGACCGGGGTCGACCCCGATCCATACGGCAGCCGTCAAACGTCCTTTGGGGCACGCAGGGCGGCGCGGCGTGCCAGAAAATCGGGGTCATGCAATAGGGCTAGTGCCTCGGCTAGTGCCTGTGCCAGCCCCGGCGAAACCGGGGGCAGGGCTGCCAGGTCGACGGGTGGTCGGGTGCGGACACGTGGCATCACAGCACCTCCACGCCGGGCAACCTACCGAGGTAGCTAGGGCAGTAATGTTCGGTCGACCGAAGGCAATAATATCCGTCGTATGCCACGTGGTTTACACGGTCGTAAGCCAATAGCTTATCGACAATGTCCCGCATATGGGTGTCTTCGACGCGAATATAGCGGTAGATGTTGTATGCCTTTGGGTGCGTAGACCCGGTAATATAAGTCAGCAGGCAAGCATACATTTCAGCGTTTTGCGGGTAATACTCGGTGAACCGTGCAAGGTCGGCGGCAACCATTTTTGCGTCACGGCTGGGGTGCGCCGCAATGGCACGGTCGATATCGGAGATGGCACGGTCCAGGGCGGTCGATAGACGGTCGGTCCCACGGTCGGGGACGGTAGTCACATGCGGGGCCACATGCATGCTGCTGCCTCCACTCCCACCGGGTCTGTCCCGAATACAAATCCGGCATAAAGCAGGTATTCGCCGTCTTGGTTTGCCAAAAAGGCGCTGATTTTCGGGTTGAGCTTGTATTCTCGTGTAGTCGGCGCGTAATGCAGCAAGTGCGGATAATTTTGCTGGATAGCCGCTATTATCATTTGGTCGTGCTTGGCGCGGAACTTTTGCAGGTCCATATTGATTTTCTCCATGTTTGCTACGGCAAGCCGTAGTCTAGTCGTCCATATGTATTTATCGTGGCGCGCGCCGAAATGCCAAATAAGCCCCGAAAAACGCGATATTGGGAATATGCTGGAATATTGCGCGCCGAATAGCAGACAATGTATAAATAAAGATGTAGCGGGATTTAGCCATGGCCCGCTGCGGCAAGCAAATTATTCTCCGATATTATAGGTTGACTACCCCCGTTGGACTTTGCCCGGCGGGGGTTTTTTCTTGCTTGGCTGTTGGTCAATGGGTGCGGGGTGTGGGGTGTGCCCCCATACGTGCGGCGGTGCCGACCAAGAAAACGGCGCGAAACCAATAAGTTACGTGGTGCGAAGGGCTACCCCTTCACCCCTTCGCCACCCCTTCGCGAAATAACTCAATAAAAACAACGAGTTAGAAGGGGTGAAGGGGTCGAAGGGGTCTTTTTGCCTATTTCTGGAGAAAAAATATATTTTGCCAAAAAGACGAAAAGTAGGGCTTCGACCCCTTCACCCCTTCGATGTGTTTGATTTCATTAGGTTTTTTCAGAAATGACCCCTTCGCCCACCCCTTCGCATTACATCACCACGTCTTCGCACGTCTTCGGGCTTCGCCACGCCCCCACGAAAAAAAAGCACCTCGGACCCGATTAACTACGGATTAATAATGCAGCGGACCGCATGCAAATGATAAATAGATATGTGAAAGCGCAGAACCGAAGTTACGTGGTGGGGACCACAGTAGGTTTAGCGTCTGGTATGGCAGTGGAATAATGCAGTCGTGGTATCGTGGTGGTATAATGCCGCCATAGTCATAGGTTTCACCACGGCGCATCCACGCCATTACCAGTCCCCCACAGCTTCCCCCGGCTGTGGGGGAAATTTCTTGTCTGGTAACTACAATGGTGAAAACAGTATATCAGGCGTGGATTTCGGGGGTGCGATAATGGCACCTATTACTATCCTCGCCGCAAAGGAAAACCTCACAAAAACCCTGACTTGGGACGGCACGAAGTGGGAGAAGCAGGCATTTGACAATGCCTATACCTACAGCGTCTACGAAATGCCAGCCCACAACATTCATGAGCTTTCGGCACTATTGTCGGAACTCGAATCTATACCGAACGCCTGCATCATTCGCGCCGCGCTTCGCCCTGGCTATCCCACGGAGGGTGTAGTCCGCCGCATCCATGACGGTGGCGACGGCCGTGTTCCCTTCGCCGAGCGGGCGGCGGGCAACCCGTGGATCATGATCGATGTGGATGGGCTGCCAGCCCCCGACGGGTTGCACACCAACGCCGACCGTCTGGACTACATCGTCAGCACGCTCCCGACGTGGTTCCACGGCGTGACCTACCATTATCAGTGGTCCGCCTCGGCCGGGCTGTCGGGGTGGGACCGTCTGTCGTGCCATCTCTTCTTCTGGCTCGACCGACCCATTACCGACACCGCCCTGATAGAGCGGATGCGGTGGGAGACGATGCCAGACGGCTCCACCGGGTGGGACGTCGATGAATCCGTCTGCCGCACCGTGCAGCCAAATTACACTGCCGCACCCATCTTCCAGGGCGCCCCGGATCCGTTGCAGGGCTGCCGTAGCGGGCTGGTGCAGGGTGATACCGACGTGGTGTCTCTGCCGACCTGGACCCCCAAGCCGAAGCCACAAGCACAAGCCTATACGCCGCTTCCAGGCGGTGGGACGCTGGGCGGCGGTATTGCCGCTCGCCTCGCCGATATCGGACCCCGGTATCACATGCCGATTCAACGGGCGATCATGGCATTTGTCGGCTTCTACGGCACCGGCTGCGACCGGTGGGAAATCAAGCGGCTTATCCGGGACCGTGTAGCGGTCGCCCCCGCTGGCAGTAGCCCCAAGCACATCTATACGACCGATGCATACTTGGACGCATCCATTAGGGGCGCGGTCCGCAAAGTGGGTGCCTATTACACACCCGAAGAAATCGAAGAAAAAAAGCGGAAGAGCGAATATTACGAAAGAAAAGCCGCGCTAACCGCTTACTTCATGTCGAAAAAGAAAAAGAACAATTTTAGGTAAGGTGAAGCTATGACGAAAGAATTATTCCTCGAAACCCTCGAACAATACATGAGCCTTCCGGAAGGCGCCAAGGTAACCGATACCGCCGCCGCCGCCCGGTTCATGGAACTCGCAATGGACCATTCCGAGACCATGCAAGACGTGGAAATCGTCTCCGACGTGCTGGAAGACCACACGACAATTAAGGCAACCAAGCTGCGGGAATTCCGCATGAAGCTTCGGGCAAAGATCAAGCTTGGCGGCGTGCCGACCGATCACGTTGACTTTGTGCGCAAGTGGTGCGCCAAAAACAATATCGAGATTTCGCTTGATAAGCGCATTAAAGACCCCGAATGGACGGGCAAAGACCTGTCGGATTCCACCATTCGACAGCGCATTTACCTTGCGGGGGTGGATATCGGCGGACGGTGGGCAGATAAGGCGCCGCTAGATGCCGCATGGGCGGTCTTCAAGTCGGAGGTAGAGAGGCAGGAATCCCGGCGGTTCCTGGCAGCCATTGCCCACTGTCCGACCGCTCCAGACCCGTGGGACCGTGTGTTGCGGGCGCTGCTGGGGGACGTAGACCCCGACTATTTCACCGCTTGTTCGGCGGTGCTGCGGGGCGCCGTCCACCGGGTGAAGCTGGTTACCGACGGGACCATGGTCCGTAACCACATCATGCCGTATCTGCGGTCGCGACAGGGCACCGGTAAATCAACGTTCATGGCTTGGTTTTTCGGTCCCGTAAGTGGGGGGCTGACGGAAACGACGTTCGATATGTTCGCCCACACGGAAACATTGCAGGCTTTGACCTATTCGCCGATCATTTTCTTTGACGAAGTCGCACGGGCAGACAAAGCCGACGCCAACACCGTGAAAAACGTAATGACCAGCGAAACGAAGCAAATGCGCAAGCTGTATGGCGAAGCCACGAAGCAGCGCATCGTGTCCACTTTCTTCGGCGCTGGCAACCTTAACCTTGCCGAAGTCTTCACGGACGATACGGGTAGCCGTCGGTTTTTCCAGATCGATGTTAACCCGAACCTTCTGGAACTGCTGCCGACGATCATGCAGGAAATCGACCCTGCCGACCTCTGGAGAAGCGTGGACGAAACGAAGCCGTCGCCCCTGGATGGTGCCGACATTATCGAGCTTCTACAGTCATTCCAGGCGGAGCAAAAGAACAAGACTCCGCTCGAAAGCTACCTTGATTATGCCGAACACAACCACATTCACACGAATTGGACAACGGTCGATGAAGTGTTCAAGGCGTATGCGGAATGGCGGTCGATATACTTCCCGTCGGACCGAACCGACCTTAACCGCTTCCGAAACACCTTCGCGCGGGTGCTGAAAGACGGATATGCGGGGAAATGGGTCGACCGAAAGCACCCGAAGACAAGACGCATGGAATACCGTTGCGATACACGGTGATCACGATGCCCACCAAGCGCGGGGGTGGGGCGAAGGCACAGAAATAACAGCAAGTTACGTGGTGTGCGAAGGGCTACCCCTTCGCCCCCTTCGCTACCCCTTCGCGAAATAACTCAATAAAAACAACGAGTTAGAAGGGGTGAAGGGGTCGAAGGGGTCTTTTTGTCTATTTCGGGGAAAAATTTATTATATGTCCAACCAACACGAATATAGGGCTTCGACCCCTTCACCCCTTCGATGTGGTTGATTTCATTGGGTTTTTTCCGAATTGACCCCTTCGCCACCCCTTCGCATTTACTGCACCACGTCTTCGAAATGGCGGATTTCTGCCAAAATTCATTACCGGGCGCCCGGCGCGACCCCTTCGAAAAGGAAATATCACTTATGAACAAAGAAATTCAAATCAGTGAAGCGGCTAAACTGACATTGACCAATGCCGCATGGGGCTTTCTTACCCGTGATGGAGAAAAACAGGTTGGATTAGTGCGGAAGTCCAAGTCGCGCCCATACCCACCCGGCGGCAGCTTCTGGACTTCCCGAGTGATAGTAAATTGTCTCGGCTTCTCCAGCACTTATACATCAAACATTATCGGCAGTGGGAAAATGTGCACATACGTCATACTGGTAGATGACGACACGACCACTGACGATATGGAGTATCTAGCCACGGCTATACAGATTGCAGCCCCGGATATAGCCATGCCGAACAGTTTCGATGAAATTATGAGATTTCCATACGAGCATGTGAGTAGATGGGATGCGCAATTTTTTTGGTATCTCGACGAAATAAATTTCTGGACAAATGGTGCATTGCGCGAGCGTGCTTTCGCCATGGTGCGCCCAGGAACTTGGGCGCGAAAGCTAAACAAGATATGCCATATGTTGAACACGAAGATTCATATGAATACAATGCTTAATCCAGACAAAGTAGAGATTGATCGGATCCTTGAAGAGTTCGATGAATACGAATGGTTGTGCATCCGGAGGGGTATTGTCACGACCATATCCTATGGCGGCGCTTCATTGATTGTCGACTTGAGCCAACCCAAGCCGAGATTCGTAATAGCCACACAGGATAAATAAACACGACTGGTGCGGCTTCTCCCCGCCCGGTCGGTTGTCCAGTCCCCGCCTCAGTGCCGCACACCAGGGGCGGGGACACAACGTCCATACCACACCACTGCCATGCACAGCACCGACGACACCCTATCCCGCACCCTCGGCATACTCTCGGACGATCCGCGCAAGCTGGTCGACGTGACCGACGACACACCGACCGAGTTCCGCGCCCGCCTGCTGCACCGCCACACCGCGCAAGATTCCGACCCACCGGCCGCCACGGCGCCCCGGAAAAATATGCGTGAGTGATCCCGGCGGTAGGACCACGCGCCGCCGCAAACATTTACCAAAACCCCGCAAATTAAATATTTCGCGGACCCTGCAAAAAAGGTGTTGACCTACGCAAAAAGTTCTTGCGCAGCGCCATCGGCGTGCCTTTATCTATCCCTACGCCAAGACGGCACAGCCAAAGCGGGGGATCACAGCCCATGTATACGCTGATATCTGCCAGACCATTCACACCGCCGCCGACAGAACTAGCCGATGTAGTCTTCTTAGACACTGTCGATACTGCCAAACGATCGGGTGTCTACAGCGTCGATGTGTTCGCCTTGTCGGACCCGAGGATATGGCTGATCCCGCACGATCGGGCTTGATGGCTGCTGGACCAAGACGGTCGGACCCACGGTCTTCGGCTCGAATACGACGATGAGCTAGACGCCGTGATGGCTGGACTTTGCTTTGGATGAGGAAAGGGGAACGGGAAATGACGAACACTAATACCAGAGAGATGCAGGATGTGCTTTGGCGAAACTATGAATACTGGAGGGACCAAGTCTGTAATTTCGCGGATGAGCCTGACGATATTCCTGATGGTCTTGATCTTCCCGACCTAGTAATCGCCCTCAACAAATGCTTAGATTTGTTCGAAACCGATAGGGACCTTTTCACGTATGAGTATTTCGGGCTTGCTCATTTACTGGAGATGCTGGGGCATAATGGGAAGGTCGAGCTTACCACCACTTACGACGGTGGAATACTTCACTTCACGTCGGCAGAAGGTGATCTCTACTACCACATGAATCCGAAGCCGCGCTTCTCACTTCATCGCAACATGGAGGAATAATAATGGACGAAAGAGTCTGTAGTATGATCGAAGAGTATAGTATCCCCCCGATTGGGGAATATCTGGATGGGTGGGGAAACTTCAAATCCAGCATGGACGCCCCGGAAGGGTGGTCGAAGATGATCGGAAACGTGGCCAGACTGGAACAAGCCTGCAATGGTCTAGGCATAGCATGGGCGCCCGTGGTCAAATATATAAAATGCTACCGTGGCTTTGACCAATACAAGATTGGTGTTGTCGTTAAGACCGAAAACAAGAGGCGCGTGTCAATAGTCGTTGACCTTCTGAATGAGGGGCGCCTTAAAGTCCGAAGCGGTGAACTAGTATCTACCGACGGCATGGTAACCGTCGTTCGGGTGAAAAAAAGCGACGTGGATAAGAAATAGGGCGGGATTCCCCCGCCCTTTTGCTTTGCGCTATGGGTTCCCGCCATGCCGAATAAATACCGGCATGACCACACCCACCACCAACACCACCGACCACTTAGCCATTGCCGCCACCATCGTTGCCGAGTTCGAGGGTTGCCGCCTCGAAGCCTACCGTTGTCCCGCTGGTGTGTGGACGATCGGCATAGGCACGACCCGCACCCCCGACGGCGCCCCGATCCGTCCCGGTATGCGCATCGATGCAGACACCGCCGAGGCATGGCTTAGGCACGACCTGGAAGCCTTCGACCGTGCCGTTGACCGTCTGGTTACCGTGGGGCTTACCGTCCACCAGCGTGCGGCGTTGGTGTCCTTCACCTACAACGTCGGTGTCACTGCCTTTGCAGGGTCCACCCTGTTGCGCAAGCTGAATGCCGGGGACTACCTCGGTGCGGCTGCCGAGTTCCCCCGATGGAACAGGGCAGGGGGGCGGGTGCTGGCAGGTTTGACCCGCCGCCGCGCCGCCGAGCGGGCGCTGTTCCTCACACCACCGGCCGCCTGACCGTCCCTTGACCTGGCCTTCGACTGTTTCACGGGGTTGTTTCACAGGGCGACCCCACGGGGCGGACCCCGGTCGCCGTGGGCGCGCACCATATATGGTATGCCGCGCCCTCCAAACCCCCACCAATGGTATGACAGACCTAGACCAAGGTCTAGGATGGCCTATGACCTGTGGCAGAAATGCCACACCCTGGGGTTGAATGGGTCCCTCTGGGAACCAACTAGAGCGGGTGGTGGCCTACCCCCCGAGTTCGCTAGGCAGTGATTCTTAAAATCGCCTAACTTTTATGCAGTGCGTTCGCATAAATAATGGCATGGACGACGCACATAAATTACCCGAAGACCTGATATCACAGGCGGAATTCGCCCGTATGCGCGGTGTAACTCGGGTCACAATCTGCAATCTCGTGAAGAAATACGGCGTGCCACGCTATGGAGCCGGGAAGATTTCGCTTGCCGAGGCAACGCGGATACTTAACGACAACCAGCAGCCCAACAAGCAGCGCATGGGGCAATCTTCCACTGACGATCCCGAAGACAAAGCCCCCGCATACAACACAAGCCGAGCCAAGCGCGAGCATTACAACGCGCTCAAAGCCGAAGCCGAATACGAAAAGCTTGTTGGCAATCTTGTTTCCAGAAAAGCCGTGGAAGACGCAGCCGCGCAACTCGGAAATCATTTGAGCAACCGCATCCGTGACTTTTCCTCTTCAATTGCCGATGCCCTCGCGCGCGAAAAGGACCCGAGAAAAATCAAATCCATGATTGACGAAAGACTTTTTGAATATATCAATGAAACAGCCGACCAACTGCGCAAGCTTTGATAACGCATCATCAATAATCGCGGCATTTTGCGCCGCAATGTCTTTCCCTGTCAGCACCACCGCCTTGGACTGGTGCAGCACGGAACTAACGCTGTGGGACGGCCCCAAGCGTGGTCAAACTTTCGTGCCGATGGCGTTTCAACGTGGGATTTTCGAGGCGTGGCAAGACCCAGAAATCCACACCATAGTAACGCAAAAGTGCGCCCAATCCGGTATTTCTACCATTATGTTTGCCCTGATGGCGTATTCTGCGAAGATTAACGGCAGACCGATGGTGCTTTATTTGCCCACGGATGGTAAAGCCGAGGAAACGGCGAAGGAAAAGCTTGCGCCGATGCTGGAAGCTAACCCGGTGGTCGGTGACCTGATTACAGATGACACGATCGGTATTAAGCATTTCGTCGGCGGTTACATGGCAGTCCTCGGCACCGAGAATGAAAACAATTTGTCAAGCCGCACGGTGCCATTTCTGTTCTTTGACGAAGTCGACAGAATGAAAAATGGTAAAGAGGGTTGCCCTATTGCCGTCGGCACCAAAAGAAGCCAGCAATACAAAGCCGAAAAGAAGCGTTTTATTTGCAGCACGCCGACGATTGCGGGACACAGCAAAGTCGAAACGCATTACGACCGTTCGGATAAGCGTCTGTGGCACGTGCCGTGCCCGGCATGCGGAACCTTTCAGCCGCTCGAATGGTCACAAGTTGGTTGGCAGCGGGACCCGCGAACCGGCGCCAGTTTACCGGGAACCGCCTATTACGGCTGCAAACACTGCGATGCACGGTGGAGCGATGCCGACCGCCTGGAAGTGATCGAACTTGGATACTGGCAAGCTACTGCGCCGAGCAACGGCACGGCTGGATTTCAAATTACTAGCCTTGCTTTACCGTATCTCACGCTCGAAGCAATGGCACGCGAATATATCGAAAGTAAGGGCGACTTCGCGGCGCGCCAAGCCTTTCATAATACTGTGCTTGGATTGCCATGGGCGCAAGCCGAGGAAGCCATAGATTCCGCCGGATTCCTCGACCGGCGCGACCCGTATTCGAATGATGCCCTACCCAATGACATAATCGTTGTCACGGCGGCGGGAGATATTCAGACTTCCGAAACAAATCCCCGTGTGGAAGTCGAAATAGTGGGGTGGGACCAAGCCGGGCGAAGCTGGTCACTCGACTATTTGATTATTCCCGGAAGTGTCGGCCAAGTCGAGACGTGGCAAGCCCTCGACGGTGTGTCAAGCACGAAGTTTAAGCGCGCCGATGGCGCACAACTTGGTATCGCAGCGTTCGCCCTGGACTGTTCCGACGGCAACGTTACCAACATCGTGGCTGCCGAATGCAAAAGGCGCCGGAATTGGTATGCAATAAAAGGCGTTGACGGCATCAGCAAACCCATTTGGGACAACCGCCCCGGCGCCGTCCGCAAGCAAGCCGACTTGACCTTTTGGCGCATCGGGACCGACGCGGCAAGAACCCGTCATGTCCAGTCTTTGCGCATAAAAGACCCGACTGCCCCCGGTTATTGCTTCTTCCCGAACCGCGAAATCTACGGCGAAGACTACTTTGCACAGTTGACCAACAAGCGCAAAGTCAACGTGCAAAATAAGCGTCGTTGGGACGTGGTAGACAAAGGCACAAGACACGAAGCATTTGACGTGCGCGTTTACAATATTGCTCTGTTCGAAATGATCCGCACGGAATACAGCCTTCCGCAGATTGCCCGCAACCTGTCGCAGGCGGTCGAGACTGCCAAAACGAACGAAAATACAGGCAAACCACAAAGTCGGATAAATAGTTTAAGCAAAACTTTTGGTGCCAGATAAATGAAAATTCAAGCCGGGGATAGTGTTTCCCATACGTTTACATACGCTGATTCGACGTTCACCGGATTGTGGGTGGCTGTTGGTCCGCAGCAGATCACCAAAACCGCAGATAATGGCGGTGCCTTCGCGTGGTCGGGTGCCGAAACCGCCGGATGGTCACCGGGGCTCTACCGTGTGCATGTCTTCGCCACGTCGGGTGCCGATCGATACCCGGTGGAGACCTTCGACCTGACCGTTGCCCCCGACCCCATGTTGCAGACCACCGCCACCGATCCCCGGACGCAAGCCGAGAAAGACCTTGCGGCGGTGCGGGCGGTGCTTTCCGGACAGGCTGCCGACGGCGTGGCGGAATACGAGATTGCGGGACGATCCCTGAAGAAAATCCCGATTGCCGACCTGCTGTTACTTGAGAAACGCCTTGCCGCTGAAGTCCGCCAAAAGAAGGGGCGCCAAATTGTCCAGACTGTGAAAGTGAACTATTATTGATGGGTCTTTTCGATATTTTCCGCCGAACCAAAAACGAGGCGCCGACCACCGAAGCAAAAAGACAAGTTGACAAACAGACGCAAGGGCGACTGCTCCCGTGGCTGGGCACGTCCAGCCGTCCGAGCTACCGCGAAAGCACCGCCACGCTGCGCCATGCCAGAGACGAAAGCCGCAACCTTGCGCAGAATAACGTCTATGCAAAGCGCGGTCTTCAGTTGCTCCGACAGGGTGTTGTCGGTCCGTCGGGTATCAGGCTCCAAGTGCAGGCACTTAATAATGCCGGAAAACTCGACACCGTGGATTCTGCGGCTGTTGAACGCGCTTGGTATACCTTCTCGAAAAAGGGCAATCTTACCGTCTGCGGACGCTGGTCACTTACCGACGTTCTCGGTGTGATTATCGAATCTGTTTGCGACCGCGAAGGTGAAATTCTCATTCGTCGGCACCGGGGACCGCATAATAAATTCGGGTATGCACTCCAGTTGATCGAACCTGATCACCTGGACGAAAACTATAACGGCGAACTCAACAACGGCAATATCATCCGCGCCGGTATTGAGACAAACCAATACGGTAAGCCCGTTGCCTACCATTTATTTGAAAGCCATCCCCGCGACACGACCGGCGGCGGTAAGCGTGTGCGCGTGCCTGCCGACGAAATTTGGCATTTGTATATCCCTCATAGACCCACAGACTTGCGCGGTAATCCGGGGCTTGCGTCGGCTGCATTTCGCGTCGGGATGCTGGAATCATTCGAAGAGGCCGCAGTAACCGCCGCCCGCAATGCCGCGCGCCGCGTCGAATACCTGAAGCAGCGCCATGCCGATGGGCTAGATACTGATACAGACGCCACGACGGACGCTGCTAAACTGGTAGATGACGAACTCGGCACAATGTGGCTGCTGCCGTCCGACCTTGACCACAGCTTCACGGACCCAAAACACCCTACGGCAAATTACGCCGAATTCGTAAAAGCGCAGTTGCGCGGTATCAGTATCTCGACCAATAACATCTATAACGACTTGGCAGGCGACATGGAAGGCGTGAACTATTCCGCGCTCCGTCATTTCCGCCTGCAACAGGTTGACTATTACCGCACGCTGCAACAGTGGTTGATTACTGACTTCCTCACACCGCTTTTCGAAGAGTGGTTGCCGCTTGCCTTGCTTTCGGGCGGTATCACGATCCCGCGCCCCGACGCCAGCGAATTTCCGCTCCCTTTTAAGCCGCAAAAATACAGTCGGCACAAGTGGATTCCACGTGGGTATGAGTGGGTCGACCCGCAGAAGCAAGTAACCGCCGAGATTCTGGCAATTAAAGCCGGGATCAAAACCCTGTCCGACGTGCTTGCAGAGCAAGGCAAAGACTTTGACGAACACGTGGCGCGACTTGCGGCGGAACGCGAAGTCTTGGCAGCAGCGGGAATTAGTATCGAGGGTATTACCGACGCATTGCTAATTAGCACGAATACAGATGCAAATGAATAAATAAAAGCATGGAAATTGAACACGACAAAACCGAACAGCGCAACTTCACGCTATCGGTAATCGAAAACCGGGCGGATAACGCCGACGAAACAGAAACCGACGTGGTCGAATTGGCTTTCTCTTCAGAAGAGCCATATCCCCGCAGTTTCGGCATGGAAATACTCGGGCACCGCACCGACGAAGTAGACCTTACTTGGCTCGCTTCCGGCGCCGCGCCCTTTTTAGTTGACCATGACGCCAGCATCGAAAATCAGGTTGGCGTGGTGGAAAGCGCGAGGGTCGACCCGGACGGTCGCGGCCGTGCCAAAGTCCGATTCGGACAATCGGAAAAGGCGCGCCAAATCCTCGCAGACATTCGCGGCGGTATTTTGCGCAATATTAGCGTCGGATACCAGATCACCGCGATGTCAAAGCAAGACGGCATGCGCGATGGACTGGACGTTTATCGTGTCAAATGGAAACCGCTTGAAATTTCATTGGTCGCTATCCCTGCTGATATGACTGTCGGTATTGGGCGTAGTGACGAAATACATAAAACTCCATTTATAGAGGTAAAATCGAATATGGAAAACGAAAACAAGACTGAAGCGGTTGCCGACGCGAAGCGTAACGAAATCGCTGATATTGCCAATCATTTCGGCGTTTCTGTCGAAGAGTTCCGCAAGTTCGTTGCCGCTCGCGAACAGGGCACCGCCAACGAAATCCGCTCCACCGCGAATATTGGTCTTTCGACCCGCGAAGCCCAGTCCTACAGCATTTCGCGCGCCCTGGAAGGTCTCGTAGACGCTTCGAAGCGTGGTTTTGAATGGGAGGTCTCCGCCGCAGCCGCTTCCGGCAAGGAAAATACTCGTGGCGGACTGGTGATCCCGATGGATGTTCTGTCTCGCACCATGTCAACCGCCGCGAATGCGGGCGGTGAATTCGTGCCGACCGTGCACGGTTCCCTCATCGACATGCTGTATGCAAACACTGTCATTAAGCGTCTTGGCGCGACCGTGTTCCCCGCTGTTGCTGGCACCAGCTTCCCGGTTATTACGTCGGGTGCGAACGTCGGTTTCGTGGGTGAACTCTCCACGACCGCCGCGTCGACCCCCGGCACCGATTCCCGCAAGACGCAGCTTCGCACCGTTGACGGCACCGTGAGGATTTCGCGTGCGCTCCTGAAGCAGTCCCGCCCGTCGCTGGATTCCTGGATTCAGTCCCATCTTGCTCGCGAAATTGCGGTCAAGATCGACCATACCGTAATCGAAGGTTCCGGCACTGGTGACGTTCCCGCCGGTTTGCTGAATAAGGCTGGTATCCCGGTTCATGCCATTGGCGCCAATGGCGGCGCGATTACTTGGGCTGACGTGGTTGCGCTGGAATCGATGGTTTCGCACGCGAACGCTGGTTTTGGCTCGCTCGGTTACCTGACCAACGCCAAGGTTGTGGGCGCGATGAAGACCACGCAGAAGGCGAGCGGGACGGGTATGATTTACGAAGGCGGCAACCTGAATGGTTACACCCTCGCTTCGACCAGCCTTGTCCCCGCCGACCTGACCAAGGGCACCGGGACCAATCTTTCCGCCATGGTCTTTGGCAACTTTGCCGACGTTTACCTTGCGGAATTCGGCAGCCTGGAAATCGTTGCGGACCCGTATACTGCCATGGGCACTCAGGAATATGTGTTCCGCGCCTTCTTCGACTGCGACTTTGTTTTCGCCCACGACGAAAGCTTTGCCGTTATCAAGGATATCATCGCGTAAACATTTGACCCGATGGGGGCGGGGCTTCGGTCCCGCCCTTTTTACTGACTAGGAAATACATATGGACAACGTGAAAATCATTTTTAAAACCGCTTGCGTCGTGGGGTATGGGCATCCCGACGCCGAACCCGGTTCCGTGGTGGAGCTACCGGCCGACCGTGCAGCCTTTTTCCTCGGACGTGGTCTTGCCGATCGCGCCCCGACCGTAGCCGAACCGTCCCCTACCGTGACGAACCGTCGTGAAAAGCCGAAGGTGACCCGCCGTGACTAACGACCGTCCCGCCACCGTCGAACTAGTTTTCGTGCGGGATGCGTGGTGGCGCGGGGTCTTTTACCCCGCCGGGGCGAAAGCCACCATGACCGCCGCCGTTGCCGAAAAGCTGGTGGAAGCCGGGTTGCTCGGTGCCCTGACGAACCCACCGCCGCCGCAGCGCCAGGGCAGGGGGCGCCGCAAATGATTTGGCAGGACGTAACCCCCTTCTTCCGGGACTTCGCATCCAGCGCCGTCCTAACCGACCTGTCGGCTGTGTCCTATACCGTCCTCGGCTTCCTGGATCGGGAAGCCCTGGAATACGCAACCGGTGACTATGGCAGTCGGGTGCGGTCGGAACGGGTGACGCTGTTGTGCCCTTCGGTCGGACTTCCAGCCGTAGCAAAGGGTTGGGGTGTTGCCGTGGAAGGTGTGACTTACAACGTGCTGGACGTGCGCAATAACGGCGAAGGCACGACCACCATTTATCTGGAAGACCTGTAAACAATGCCGCTCACTTATCGCGAAGCTATTATGCAAGCCCTTGTCGCCAAGCTGTCAGAACTCGGCGGGACTGTGATCCGCAATCCCGAAGACGTTTACGAAGGTCCGTATCCGGCATTTCTCGTTTACGACGGTGAACAGGATGCCGACAACTCGAACCACGGTCTAACACGGTATCGAATGACGGTTCCGGTAGAAATCATTGTGCAATCGTCGGCAACGGATATCGGCACCGCGTTGAACGCCAAATATGGCGAAGTGGTGGCGAAGCTTGCGGACGACCCGACACTAGGCGGTGTTGCCGTTGACCTTTTCGAGACTAGCACCACGAACCCCGATATTGACGAAACACGCGCCTCGAAGCGTGTGGGGACTATCGGCATTGCGTTTGCGGTCGATTACATGACCGAAACCGGTAATCCATTTGTCGGGTAAATATTGGGCGCCCGAATGCGCGTGGTTGATAAATAGTATTGCGATTCGCACGCAACTAATTTCCACACTAGCATAAGGGTAACCCGACATATGACTAAGTATATTCGCGCTAGAAACAGCGCCGTTTTGTTCAAACACGAAACTGTGGCAGGCGTAGATGCCGCGCCGACCGCCGCCGATTACATTCCGGGCGAAGACGTTTCGATTTCATTTGACGCCAACACTATCCAGACTAACGAGAATACCGGTTCGCTGGATTCCTCGGCTCCCATCATCGGCGGCATGCGCGCCACGGTGTCTTTCAGCGTCCTCATGCGTGGCACTGGGACCGCCGGGACCGCCCCGGTTTACGGTCGTGTCCTCGAAGTTTGCGGCATGCGTGAGACTGCCAACACCGACACCCCCGTTGCGGCTGTGCTCGCGACCGGTGGCACCACCACGACCGCCGCCCTGCCGACCGCCGATTTCGGCACCACCGCCAACGCCTGGAATGGCGCACCGCTCTTCGTTGACGCTGGTCTTACCTTTGTCAGCAACTATGCCGCAGACGGCACCGCTACCCTTGTCGAGACGCTTGGCACCGCCGTAACCACCACCAATAACGTGCAAATTCCGGCGCACGTGCTGTATAGCCCCTACTCGGGTGACGACATTCCGACCGGCACCCTACACCTTTACATGGATGGCACCAAGTATACGTTGACCGAATGCCGTGGCTCTTGGAGCGTGCGCATTGACGCTGCTGGTGTGGGTCGTATCTCTTTCGAAATCAACGGCATGTTCAACGGCAAGACTGACGCGGCTGTTCCGAATATTTCGTTTGACGCACCGACCCCGCCGACGTGGCGTGCTGGCAAGGCGCTGGTTGACCGTTCGGCTGCCGCTTGTTCGAGCCTGTCTTTGACCAGCGGAAACGAAGTCGTCAACCCGAACGATCCTAATGCTTCCGAAGGGTTTGCCGGTGCCATCATCACGTCCCGCAACATCACGGGTTCGATTGATCCCCTCGATACTCTGGTTGCAACTCGCGACGTTATGTCGGCTTTCCGCAATGGCGTTGCGCAGGTCGTGCATGCTCGCTTTGGCAGCACCGCCGGTAACCGCGTTGCAGTGACGATCCCCGCCGCCAAGTATACCAGCCTGAATCCGGGTGACCGCGAAGGACTCGTAACTGCCGAAACTGGTTTCTCCGCCGTGGGTATTGATAGCGGCGCCTACATCTGCATTTACTAATATCAGACAAACCATAAGGACAACCAAACAATATGGTAAAACTCGTTTCTACAAAAGAACTCGTAGACTACACGCCAGAGTATTACACGGAAACCGGGGCAGAGAATGCCCCGGTCTACCGCCTGAGAGTGCCGAATGTATTTGATAGAGCAAAAGTTAAGCGCGAACTTGCCACATTGGGCATTGCTGATCTTGGCTTCGGTGGTGTTGTAAAAGCGGCAAACGAAGGTATCGACCTTATCGCCGAAAATGCCCCGGAATTCGATGCCGAGAAAGCTAAGGCGGTGTTCGGTGAAGAACTCGGAAATATGTTAATTCCAGGCAAAGAAAAGAGCGCCGAGTTCGCAGATATCGAAGCCCTGTTGCAGGAATATCCGCCATACATGGATGCAGTGGCGGACTTCGGATATGCATGGGACGTGCTGCCTCTGGTCTTGGTCCGCATGTTCCTAGTGGAGTGCGCCGAACTCGGCGTTACGGCGAAAGTCGGCGGTGTGACGGATGCCGACCTTGCCAAGATTCCGGCAAATGATTTGACGGTTGTTGGCTTTTATGTCTGGGGTTTGCTCTTCGCCCGACCGGACGAAAAAAAAGACTAATGGCGGGTGTGATGGTGTCTCTATTACCAGCCATCGCATTCGATCCAGAAATTGCGGGTGACGGACCATGGGAAGCCGGGGGTGTCGTCTTTGACGCAAACCCCCGTGACCTAGTGGATTTTGAGGCAGCCGAAGTAGTAGCGGCATGGCGGAACACGGCTATTTGGTATTATCCCCCGATGGGCGGGGCGCCGCGAATTACCGGACACACGCCGCTGGAAGCCGGTGGGTATTACGAGCAACCTGCTGTTGTGCTCGATTACTTCTCTATTATGGACTCATTTGCTAACGCCATTATGGCAGAGGAAGCAAGCCGCAAATGAGTAAAGTTACTAACGAAATGTCTTGTAAGGAAGAGGTTTCGTTGATAGAAATTAGTTAAGAAGGACTAGCCGCACGTGTCAAACCAATGGTTCAACGCCGCAATACAGGGACGACTTAAGGAACAGATTGCGCGGGAACAAAAGCACGTGCGGGACTCCTTATGGGAAGCCACCCGCGAAGCAACACAAGCCGCGAAGACTGGTATCCGCCAAGCCACCACTTCCGCCGGACTTGGGCAACGGCTTGCTAATACGTGGCGGTCGAAGGAATACCAGAAAGACACCGCCGGTTTTATCTATACCAAGGCCAGCTATATTCTCGAAAGTTTCTTAGAAGCCCAGACAATCAAGGCAAAGAACGGTAAGAAATACCTTGCAATTCCTACCCAATTCGCGCCGAAGCGCGGTCGCAACGGCAAAAGACTGCGCCCCGCGAATTATCCCGGTGAACTAGCATTCGTCCCCGGAAAGCGCGGTAATACTGCCATGTTGGTGGACGTGCGCAAGTTCACGACAGGTAAAGACGGCAAGAGCGGTATTGGGAAGGCCAGAAAGACAAAGTCGGGTGCCTTCGGCAAGGGCACGGCAACTGTGTCAATATTCTTTCTCGTGAAGCAAATCCGCACCCGTAAGCGGGTCGACCTTTCGATGATTTCTAATAAATATCAATTAGAACTCATTAAAAAGGCCGTGCAAAAACTGAATGACCCGAACCGTTAACACCGCATTTCGACTTTCCCCGCAGGGACAGGAAAAAGTAATAGATGCCTTCCGCAAAGTCGGTGCAGAAGGCGAACGCGCATTCGACAAGGTAGATAAAGCCAGCCGCAAGCCTTCGCTCGGTTTGCGTGGTCTTGATTCGTCGGTGCAGGGGCTCACCGGCCGATTTGCGGGTCTCGGTGGGGCTGCCGCTGGCATCACTCGTGCCCTTGCCGCCCTTGGTCCCGCTGGCATGGCAGCCGCCGCCGCACTGGCATTGGTTGCCGCCGCCGCCATGCCAATCGCAAAAGCTGGTGACGAGATGGCGCGGTCATTCGGCAAGCTGGCAGCATCCACGGGCAGCATTGACCGCGCCCGACAAAGTATGGCCGACCTTTACGCCATTTCTCAAAGAACGGGTTCGGCACTCGACAGCAATATTTCCGCCTTTGTGCGCTACCAAGTCGCTGCAAGAGCCATCGGCGCAACCCGCAAGGAAGTGGCGGAACTAGTCGACGTAGTCCAGAAATTCGGCATCGTCGGCGGTAGCTCGACACAAGAGGCAACCAGCGGCGCAATCCAGCTTGGGCAGGCGTTGGCGTCCGGTCGGCTGCAAGGTGACGAACTCCGCAGCATTATGGAGAACATGCCGTTGCTTGCCGAGGCCATGGCGAAAGAATTGGGTGTTGGCGTCGGGCGGCTCAAAGAAATGGGTTCGGCTGGTGAACTAACGGCGGATCGTGTATTCCGCGCTATCCTTGCCAGCGCCGATGAAGCCAACGCGAAATTCGCGCAAATGCCGGTGACCATGGACCGTGCAATGCAGAATGTGCAGACGGCGTGGCAGGTATTCGGCGGTGAACTCGACAGCATTACGCATGCCTCGCAAACGATCGTCTGGATATTGCAGCAGGGTGTGAACCTGATTCAGGGACTGCGGGACGGGCTTACGACCACGACCGGGGAAGCCCTGGACGACTTACGCGCCCGCCGCGCCGCGTTGCTTGAAAAGAACAACCCGAACAATTCCGGCGGGTGGTTCGTCTATGAAAATCAGGCACGCAAGAGAGAAGTCGAAGAACTCGACAAAAAGATTGAGAGCCTGGAAGAGGTTCTGCGCAAAGAAAACCAGTTAGCGGCGCAGCGTTCGAAAAATGAAAAGGACGAAATAGCGGCAAATAAGGCAAAAGCCGACGCCGACCGTAAGGCAGCGGAAGACGCCGAAGTTCGAACCAAAGCCGAAAAAGAAGCGGCTGCCGAAGCAAAGCGAAAGGCAAAACAAGGCGCTAATGATAGTGCGGCTTATATCAAAGGCATAGAAGACCAGCTAAAAGCCCTGAAGGACGAACGCGAAGGCGTGATTATGTCCGCTCGCGAACGTGCCATTCATGAAGAAATAATCCGCGCCGAGAACCTTGCGCGAGACAAGAACCAGAAGCTTACCGCAGAGACTATCGAGCAAATCAAAGCGGAAGCTGGTGCGACGTGGGACGTAGTCGAAGCCAAAAAGAAAAGCAAAGAGCAGGACGAACGGGCAAAGCGTGCGGTTGAACAAGCCGAAGAAAAGCGCCTTGACGCCATTCGAGACGCCGAAAAAGAACGTCAACGCATCATCAATAAGACCACAGATGACGTAGTGGAATACGGCGCGGATATTTTTGGGTCTTGGTTGGACGGCGAGCGCGGGTCTTGGGTCAATTTCGCCCAAGATATCAAAAAGATCATGTTCCGCACCTTCGCGGAAATCGCGGCGAACGCCATTATTCGACCTGTTGCACAGCCGCTTGTTGCTTCCGCCATGGGGGGAATCACGGGCGCGGGTGGAACGTCGACCGGCGGCGGTGCTGGTCAACTGACCTACACTTCCGACCTGTCGTCGGTGTCTGGTTTGTCCAATCTTGCAACCAGCTTCGGGCAGTCTGAATCTTTATTGAATATCGGCAAGTCGATTGCCACGTCTGGATTTGGGCAGTCCATCGGACTGTCGACATTGACCGGTCCGGGCGCAGCGCAGACCCTCGGCGTGGCTGCGGTCCCCGGTGGCGTGTCGGCAGCCGCAACCCCCGTCATGTCCGGTGCAGGTTCGGCACTTGCCAACGGTCTTTCATATAGCCCGTGGGGCGTCATTGGCTCGCTCGGTGCCAACCTGTTGGGCCTCGGCGGCAACCCCATCGGCGGGACGATCGGTGGCACGCTCGGCAGTGTCGGTGGTGCTGCACTCGGCTCGGCACTGGCAGGCGGCGGAACCATCCTTGGAATGCAAGCCGGTGCCGTGCTGGGGCCGCTGGGCGCGGTCGCGGGTGCCTTTTTGGGCACCGTCCTCGGCGGAATGATCGGTGGCGGTAAGCCGCATCCGTCCGCGCACGCCTGGGGCAACATCGGTGCCGACGGTGGTCTTGTGGTGTCTGAAGCCAAGTCCAAACACATGGATACGGAACAAGTCCAGCAGTTGACAAAACAGTTGCTCGAACCGCTGACGACTGGTCTTTCGCAGCGTTACGGGTTGGACTTCACCCAAACCGACGTGGGTGTTGCGTTCGGTGACGACAGTTACGAACTGTTGTATCGCAATATCAACGAAATCAAGCGGTATAAATTCGATCCGAACGACGAAGCATCAGCACAAGCCGCGTTGGCGAATGTAACACGTGATCTGTTGTCGACTGCGGGTGGCGTGTCCGACGCCATGCGAAAAGTCATTTCGGGGCTTGACGGTGCAAGTGTTGCTGCCATCGATTCCGCGTTGGAATTCGCCAAGTTCTATGACGGTCTTGGACAGTCGGACGAAACCCTGTCGGACGCTGCCAAAGCGTTCGAAGGCATGTTGCGGAAGATGGACGAATATGCGGACCTTGCGCGCGAAAACGAATTGGACGTTGGCGCAGTCCTTGCGGAACGGGACAAGTCGATTACTGGTTACATTGACGGCGTATACAAGTCATTCGGCTTGGTCGGTGAAGAAACCAAGACCGTCGCCGACAGCGCGAAAGCGTTGGTTGATACCTTCCGGGATATGGGTGAAGTCCTCAGTAATGTCGGTCTAGATGCCAGTAAGGCAACGGACGCCATGACCGAAGGGCTTGCCAAGATGCGCGGTCAACTCGAAGAAAGCCTTATGTCTGAATACCTTGGGCTTGTTGCGCCACAGCTTGCCGAGATGTTCGAGCTAGAGACACAGTATCGGGCACGGCGTGCGGACCTGGAAGCCCTCGGCATGGACCTGACGCTTTTGGAGCGTTGGTATGAGGTTCGTGCGGCTGCAATCAACGGCGAGACCAGCGGGGCGCAGCGGGCAACGGAAGTGGCACGCCAGAACGCGCAGCAGTGGACCAGCATTGTCGAAAGTCTGCGCAATACACGCCTTGGCTTGACCGTCAACCCGGCGCTTTCACCAGCTACACCAGCCGAACGCCTTGCCGAGTTGCGCAGCCGTTGGACGGCGTTGCGGGCGCGGGCGATGGCTGGTGACCCGACGGCTGCGGGTGAACTGTCGGGCATCGGGCAACAGCTTTTGGAGGCATCGCGGGCATTCAACCACAGTGCCGAGGCATATCAATCCGACTATAACGACGTTGTCCGCACGCTCGAAACTGTCGAAAACTACGGTCGTTCGCAAATCTCGCTCGCGGAACAGCATATCGCTATTGCGAATACGCAAACCGGTTTGCTGTCGCAAATTGCTTCGACCGGGCTGAAAGGTCTTGGACTTACCGAAGACCTCATTGCGAAGATTGCCGACTTGACCACACACCGGGGTGGCTCGATCCCCGGCGGTATCGGTGGTGCAGCGGTCGGCAACGGTATCCCCGTCGTGGTTCCCGGAACGCCGTCGGGTGCCTCGGGCATGTTCACCCGCGAAGAGCTTTACCTGTCGAATAACCCCGACGTGATGGCGTGGGCACAAGACCTTGCTAATCAAAGCGGGTTGACGGGTGCGGCATACCGCGAAGAACTCAACAAGTGGGCAAGCCACCACTACACGAACCACGGTATTGGGGAAGGGCGCGCCTTTGCCGACGGTGGTTTCGCGTCGCCCGGTTTGGCGCTGGTTGGTGAATACGGACCCGAGATAGTGGACTTCCACAATCCCGGTCGCGTCTACACAAACCGCGAACTTGGCGAAGCCGTGCGCGGCGGCGGGGATACGTCGGCAGCGCTGGAATATGTCGGGCGCCAGCAATCCAGCAACACCGACCGATTGATTGCCGCCCTGGAACGCCGTGCGGCGCAGTCGGATGCCAAGATTGAACAGTTAACCCGTGAAGTGTCGCGCCTTGCGCAGGCTGCGACCCGAAAGACCGCATGACCAAACAGAAGACGTTTCTTGTTGAGTTGGAAGTTATTGCGCCGGATGGTGCCGTTTCCACGCTGTATTGTTCGACCGGTGTTGTCCGACCGTTTCCACCGTCGGACCCGCACCGCCCGAATCAAATCTATGATCCGCGCGTCTTAGAACCGGTCAACTATTCTACGGAAATATTCGCCGATTTGCAGTCGCAGACCGGCGCCATTGGTGTTGGTGTGTGTATTTTGTCGAATGCCGATGGTGCATTGAACTACTTGCGTGATTATGCGCTCGGCAGTGTGTCCGTCTATTGGGGCGAAATCGGCGCGGCATTTGCCGATTACACGCAAATTCTGTCGGGTCGGGCGGAAGGGGCTGCATTCGAAACCAGCTTGACAAACGCCGACCGCTACCGGTTCGGGCTGTGGGATGCCCGCCGGGTGCTCGATAAGCCATTGTCGGAAAACAAATACTCGGGCACGGGGCTATACGATGGCAGCACGACCGGGGTTACTGGGCAGACCAAGCCCTATGCCTTGGGCAAGGTGCGCGGGGTAGCGGCGCCGCAAGTCGGCTCCAATCTGGTCTACCAGTTGTCGGACGGTCCCATACTGTCGGTTGACGGTATCTTCGACCGAGGTGGTGACATGGGGTTGACCTTGGCCGGGGACTACTCGGGCACGGCTTTCGACAGTGCCACGCCATCCGCCACCCAATACGCCACCGACAAGGCGCGCGGTCTGGTCAAGCTTGGCACGTCACCGGGTGGCACCGTCACATTCGATTTCACGGCATCGACCGCCACGCCGTCGGCAGTCATTTCCGGTGCGCTGGTGCGCGCGGGGGTGCCGTCGGGGTCGGTGGGCGCCTCGGTGTCCGGATTGGCTTCCACGGCTTCCGTAGGCGTCTACACGCGCGGTGACACGGCAGGGACCACCGTCGAAACAGTTTGCCGGTCCGTCGGTGGAGCTGTGGTGCCCGATGCCTCGGGCACCTGGCAGGCGGTCTTGTTGGGCTTGCCGGTGGCTGGATCGTCGGTGGCAACGTTCACGGCATGGGACGTGGTGGAGCTATCGACCACCACCGGCTTCCCCGCCCCGGTGTGGCGTGTCGTCGTGCAATACGACCGCAACCACACCCCAATGGGGTCGAACGAGATTGCGCAAGCCTTGATCGGCACCGACCGGGCAGGGTGGTTGGATGCCGAGTGGCGGGAAGCCGTGGCGGAGAACACCACCACGCGGGACCGTTACCCGTCGGCTGCCGAAATCGTTTTGCCGACCGCTCTGACCGAAAAGGCAGATGCCGAGGCGTTGGCAGCGCAATTGCTGGCAATGCACGGTGTGCCTCGGCAATCCTACGAGATGACCGTTGAATTGACGGCGGGAAACCTCGGGATTCGGATGGGTGATACCGTCTATCTGGACTTGCCCGGCAAGTCGATTTCAAAGCATTTCGTCGTCACGTCTGTTGCCCCCACGACAGCGGGTCTCAACAAGATCACTTTCGGGCTGTGGGGATAAATACAGGTATGACAAAAGCTATTTGGTTCCTGGAAAATCTTGCGGTCGGTGGCACATTCAGCGGCGGTAATTGGACGCTGCCACTCGGGAATATGCTCGACACGAAGTTACGCGCCCGTCCTGCCAGATGCGCAAGTCTGGCTCTGGCAGATTCGCAATTCGTGCTTGACATGGGCGCGGCAAAGTGGGTGCGCGGTGTGATCATAGCCGCGCATACCCTGTCCATCGATGCAAAATACCGATTGACTTTCTCGGATACAGAAGATTTCGCGGCGCCCAATTTGGTGACTGAATGGACCGACGTATTCCCGACGATCTACACACCCGATCAACTGCGATGGGAAGATGAAAACTTCTGGCTTGGCAAGGCAAAGGTAAAGGATATCGACAGATACACCCGAAATTGCATTTGGCTCGACAGCGGTCTAGGCGTGACAGGACGATATCTGAAAGTCGAGATTGACGACGCGAACAACAGCAACGGCTATTTCGATATCGGATATCTGTATGTGGGGGCGGGTTTTCAGCCGAAGCAAAACTTTTCTTGGGGACGTGGCTTGAAGTTCTTGCCGCGCACTGTTCGCGACGAAACGCCAAGCGGAACCGAAGTCTTTGAACGTCGTCAGTCGCGTCGTGGGACGGAAATCGCGTTCGAAGTCTTGTCAAAGTCGGAAGCGATGCAGCTATTTGACCACATTACAGACCGCGATATCGCCGAACCCGTCTTTTTGATTCCCAATCCAGACGACGCAATCAACATGACCCGCGAAAGCTTTTTGTGCCGAATTACCGGTGACGTTGTGATTGAAGAGTATGCGTTGCGCCTGTGGCGGGTGCGTTTGACTTTGCATGAGTTGATCGGATGATTGACCCTTTACAGATAAATAGAAATACAAGCTTACTTTTTAGGACACAATGCCGACACAAACAGAAATAGACAATGCCTTAAACCGGTTGCCGCAATACAACAACGGCAGTAATGATTCCGTCGGTATTCCGCTTGGTGGTGGGTTTCATCCCGGCGGATTTATTTCCGCGCTCGGCGATGTTGCCACCATCGGCGCGGCGACGGGTGACAAATACACGCTTGTGGTGGACCTGCATTCGCAAACCATTACGCTGCGTGACACCGCGCAGACCGCCGCCACGACCGCCACGACGCAAGCCGACCGTGCGCAGACCGAGGCGGACCGTGCGCAGGCGCAAGCCGACCGTGCGACCGCCGAGGCAGACCGTGCGGAAGCCGCTGCCGCAAGCGTGGATGGCAGCACCGTTCCCGATCCTGCACCCGCAAATGCTGGCTTGGTGGCTCGATCCAATGGGGCCGTGGTCGAGTGGGACCACGTTCGCCCGGTGGTGGTGGATAGCGTGACCAGCAACACCACCCTGGAAGCCGGGCGCGCCTACCGCATCGTTGCACCTGACGCGGTGACCCTGACGTTGCCGCTGTTCCCGGCGGCGGGTGATTCCATCCGCATCCTCGACGGTGAAAGCATTTCCGAAACGGTCGCACACACGGTTGACCGCAACGGTAAGTCAATTATGGGACTTGCCGAGAACTTGATTTTGGACGTTGCCGGTATCGACGTAACGATCTGGTATAACGGCACTGAATGGAGACTATTTTGATATGAGCAATATTTCTGACTTTTTGCGTTCAACCGCTTCGGGGGATGTGATCCGCACTTTTACATCTGGTATCCACGGCGATGTGAAGGCGGGCGACGTGCTGGCAGCTAACAGGCTGTCGGGTGTTGTGGCTGCCGTTCCGCCCATCCAGGACATCGGGGAGACACCGACCGGCGCGCGGGTGCTGCCGTCCGCTGCTACCGTTGCGGCAACGAGCATGCCCTATTACGGCATGCTGTCGACGGGTGAACGGGTGTTCACGAACGGTAGTCTTTCGTCCACCGGTCGAATTCTCGTGGTGGACCCGACCGGCGCGGTTGTCGCGTCCGAAACTATCGGCGGCGGAACGGGGTATGGGCACATAGTCGTAGACGGTGACGAAATCGTTGTTATCGTCCACAACGGTTCCACGGCGTGTCTTGTCAAAGTATTCGACCGTAACTTGACGGTTCTTCGCTCTTCTGTAGTGACGACCGGGACAAACACGTCCCCCATGTCCGCTTCAGAAAGTTCGCAGATTGTCCCGTGCGCCGATGTATACGTTATCATCTGGCACAATTCATCGGCAAATACTACACAGTGGGCTTCCATCAACAAGACGACACTTGCCCTTGTGCAGTCTCCGACGACCTTCCTTTCTGGTGCTCCATCTTCGCACAACTGGACGATTGGTGTTCGCGTGGACGCGGGGTGGCTATACGCTTTGTCGTATCAGATTAGCTCGACTAGCTACGTTGCTGGTGTGTTTGTCAACTACACGACGGGCACACCGTATATTTCGGCTGGTGCGTCGAATTGTTACTTTTCGGGCAACGTCGGCACGACCGAAGGTCCGCCGGTTGGTGGCACGGTGAAACGCGCACTCATCAAACGCAACGGCACCGCTGCCCTGTTCCTTGGCAGCACGGGCACGTCGAATATATCTCAAGTCGCCGTTGCCGGGGATGCCGTTGCGCCCACCCTTACCATGTCGACGGCTGGTCACAACAGTAATGCGGGACTTTTCCACGAAGATGCGAACTACGTTTACTGCGTGGTCGCAGTAAGCGGAAGCATGTATGTCTATACATATTCGAAAGCAAATAACAGCAACCCGTCGCAAAGCAACCTCGGAAGCACCGTCTACATTGCGAACCCCGCACTTGGGGTGGCTTCCGGGAATGAAATCTTGGTTATGGATGCGCAGACCACCGCGACAATTGCAGCATCATTTAAGTTTACAATGGGCGGCAACGGCACCGCTACACTTTCTAGCCCTCTGCTGTCGGGCAACGTGCAGTTTCCTCGTGCCCTGTTCCTTCAGGGGCGGACGGCTATTGTCGTCTACGGTCGCGGCTGGCTGGGCTCCAGCACGGCGGCGCTGCGATACTTGACAATCAGCCTAGACACCATGTCGGAGACGTCCTCCGTGGAGTTGCTCACCGGGAACAACGATAGCAACACAGTATTTCCGTCCGAGGGGACTAACTGGATTGGCTCTTCGCTGGTCTTCGGCGGACCGATTGCCGCCACCGTCTACACCCCGAAGCATCCGTCGACTTCCGTTACCACACCGTTCCGCTTCCGCCCCGGCGGTATTGCTGCCGTGGGTGTGGCAAAGACCGATTCAGTTGGTGGTGCTGCCGATGTGCAGCTTGCCGGTTGGGCGGACCTGAATAGCAAATACGCCGGTTATTTCGGCAGTCTCGACCACACGTCCGCAGGCGGAAACAAGGTGTCGGTGTTTGGACGAAACGCCAAGATTGGAGAATAATCATGTATGATCTTGTAAAGCCGAATGGCGAAATCTTCGCGTCTTCCGAAACACCGTGGTTTCTGTCTGAAAGCATGTTCTGTTGGGACACAGAAGGTCGACGGGTCATGGATCATGACCGTGCCTTGTCGCAAGTCTATACTGGAGAAGGTGAACCCGAAGCATTCGTTGCGGGTTGGACGTTGCCAGCACCGGTATATCTGCCGTTGACCAAGTTGCAGTTCCTGGAACACTTGCAGTCGGCGGGTGGTATTACCGATGCACAGCTAGTCGAAGCAAAGGCGGCCCCCGCACTAGGTGCGCTTTGGCTGAAGCTAGACTATGCGTCCGACGTGCGCCGTGATTATCCGACCACGATCAACGGACTAGATGCACTGGTTGCCCTCGGCTATTTGACCGAGACTACCCGCGCCGCAGTATTGGACGGGTGGCCTACGTGACAGACCAAGGCAAAACCCTAATGGACGTTGCGGCGGTCGGTATTACGCTCGGCACAATTAGCCAGATACTCCCCGCAATCGCCGCAGTCGTCACCATCATTTGGACGGCTATTCGGATATATGAAACCGATACCGTGCAACGTTGGGTTGGGCGGAAGCAAAGTTAGTAACTAAATAAATCGCATATTTACAAGGTGTTATCATGGAACTATTACTTTTGCTTTGGGCGAATGCCGAAACGATTGTTGCCACGCTCGGCGGTATTGTAACCGTCGCGTCACTGGTCACTGCCAGCACCAAGACCCCCGATCCAACTACTTGGGTCGGCAAGGCGTATAAGGTTGTCGAAGTGTTGGGGCTGGTGATCGGTCGGGCGAAAGACGGTCGCTGAAAAGGTAAGCCCCGCCACCACGGTAGCCGACATGGTGACGGGGCTGTGCCTTGACCCCTGTGCGGGTAGGGCGGCGGGTCGAATCTATCGGCTTGCTTTTCGGGCTGCAACTATACTATTGGCAGGGTCCAACTTAACCGATCGCGTCGACTGCCATGCTCGACTATTCCAGCTTTGACGAAACCGTAAGACGCCAATGGGATTTGTCCGATTGGCTTGTCGATTTGCTCGGCGATGCTGCCGACATGACCGACGATCCCACCGAGGCAGACCGTTTCGAAGTGGCGGCGCAAGCGGTGACCGGATTGCACGTGGATCGGCTGGAAAGCCTCTGTGGTGACGCTCGGCGGGTCCGCAGTGGTGCGGGTGCCCTGGCAGCGGCAAGGCTCGTGTGCAGCGTCCTCGGCGTGGTGGGGTGACGATGGGGCGGCGCGGGCGCCGTTGCCGTTCGGTTACCGTTCCGCACCGTTGTTCCCCACCGTCGCGCCGACCGTATCGGGAGCCCTGGAAAAGAACAACCCCCACCGGGTGGGGTGGGGGCTGCTGTGGGTGGGGCCAGGGTGGTTAGGTGGCCGGGGAAGTCTTGCCGCCGCCGCCGCCCATCAACTCGGCGAAGCGGGCGCCCACAGTGTCGGCACCAGCCCGCATCATGCGTTCGCTGTTACGCTGATAGTATTTTTCTGTCGTGCGGGTGGTCGAATGTCCGACGTTGCCAGCCACCACATGCAGCGGGACCCCCGAATCAAGGGCAACGTTGATATAGGCACTCCGACCGTTGTAGGGCTTCAAGTCAAAGCCCGTATGCTTGGAAATGCGCTTGGCGAAGTAGAACAGGGCGGTAATGTAACCTGCCTTGTTTCGGTTGTGGGTGGACGGAAAGACCCATTCGCTTGCGATACCTCGGCTTGCGGCTTCTTCCCGCACCCGATCAATGATCGCCTTCGCAGCCGCAGAAAGGAAGATGTGGCGGGGCTTGCCGGTCTTCTTTACCGTCTTGTGCTGCATCTTTACAATCTTGTCGCCCTGGATTTCGGACCACCGGAGCGTCTGGATTTCTTTGGGTCGCGCCCCCGTCATGTAGACCAGTTGCAGGCACAGCAGCCCGATAGGATCGGCGGCGCCGCTGGCTAGTTCCTTCGCGAACCCTTCCATGATTGCCGCCCACTCGTGTTCTTCCCACGATACGGCGTAGCCGTCGGGGTGGTGGTCCCGAAGAAAATCCACGTTCGCGGTAACGCTGGTAGTCGGGTTAAAGTATCCGGCGGGCAATTCCATTCCGCTTACCGGGTCGGCAGCTTTGCGGAACGCGGCGGATAGAATGCTGACTAACATTCTTGCAGAACCGGGGCGGTGCTTGTAATTGTCTTCGATGAAATTTTTAATGACGTGTGGGGTCAAGTTCGCCACCGTCATGCTGTCATACTTCGCCCGGAACTCGCGCAACAGCTTGGTGAAATTGTGGTGCGTCTGCGGGTTCTTAACGGTGCCCATGTAGAATTCCAGCACGTCGCCGACCGTCCCCGCCTTTCGGGGGTCGGCAACCACAGAAGCGGGGTCGCGATTTTCGACCTTGCGCGCATAGTCCAGATGTTGCGCGGTCTTCAGTGCCTCGGCTCGGCTGACAAGCGGATATTGCCCAAGGTTGATCCGCTTCGGCACACTGCGGTTATAGCGGTAGCGGTAGACCCAGTATTTCCCGCCTGCATCGGTGACCTTCAGACACAAACCACAGCCCGAGTCGTCGGGATATTCGGTGGCACGTTGACCGGGCTTGGCTGTGAGTTTGCGAATAGCGGCGTCGGTAAGCTTCATTTTCGTGTGTCCCACGTTCAAATAGTTGATGGACTCAGGATAGCGAAGCGGGTTTCCCAAAAGCAAAATTCAAAACCACAACGGGCGCCGGTTCCTGTGATGCTTCCATGGTGCTACGACAGGCATAATCCGATGCTACCTGATGTGGTTTAACATAACTTCTGGCGTATCCCGCTCACGAAGCCACAATGCCGGTAAGTGAGGAAAATCAAGGGCTTGGTGGGTGGTGTGGCGTATCGCTTCATTGGGATTATACTTATGCGCCGCTATCGGAACGGCGCCTGAGATCCGCCGAAGGTCGAGGGTCCACGAACGAAAGGACGATACGTCCACCGGATGAGGGGCGCCCGGGCGAACGGGCGCCCCTTTCGTTCGCGGGGTGGCTTCGCGCGTATCTTCAAACGTGATAGATACTGAGCGAACAGCTTCGGGAGTGGGTCGTGCTCGACACGACGGAGGGGATCACGTTCGACATCAGCCAGGAGGCCCTCGACGCGCACGGACAGCCCTGCGCGGTGATCGACGCGACCGCGGCCGCCGTGATGCTGGGCCGCGCCTTTCGTGACGCCGACGGCCTGACCGACGATGCCGGCCTCGGGCTGGCGCCGGCCGTGCAGGCGGCTCTCGGCGAGGCTTTGGCCGCCGCCGCCCCCGCCACCCGCGTCATGCTCGACACCGACGCCGGCAAGCGCGTCTACGACCTGTTCCTGCTGCCGCCGGACCGCCGCGGCCACCGGCTCGTGCTCGCCTCCGACCGCACCATGGACAGCGGCCTGCGCAACGCCCTGACGGAAAGTCGCGCCCGCTACAAGGACCTGGTGGAAATTTCCAGCGAGCACGCCTGGGAGGTGGACGCCGACGGCGCCTTCAGCTTCGTGGCGCCGCAGGGTCTGCTCGGCTATGCGCCGCGCCGGGTCATCGGATTGCCGGCGGGCGAATTGCTCGACCCCGAGCGCCACACCGACCCCATCAATCCTTTCGCGACGCCGGTCCCCCTCGAAGGGCGCGACGTCTGGGTGCGTGCCGGCGACGGCAGCCTGTGCTGCCTGGAAGTGACGGCGGTGCCGCTGTTCGACGCCGACAACCGCTGGGCCGGCGCCCGCGGCGTCTGCCGCGACGTCACCGAACAGCGCCGCCGCGAGCAGGAAATGGCGGAGGCGCGGGCCCGCGAACGTGTGTTCGGCCGCATCGTCCGCCTGTTCCAGCGCGAGGTGAAGCCGGAGAACATGATCCGCGCCGCCGCCAGCGCCATCACCCACGGCATGGCCGCCACCGGCTGCCAGATCTTCGGCATCGCCGCCCCGCTCGCCAAGGTGGTGCAGCACCCGACCTTCCAGCAGGAAACCGCCTTCGGGCGCATCGGCTCCGACCGCGACGCCGACCGGCTGATCGCCGCCCTGGAAAGCGCCGGGCGCGACGCCGTCGTGGGGGATCTGGTGGGTGACCGCCACCTCATCGGCACGCTGTGCATGCACGGCGACCGCATCAACGGCGCCATCGTCGTGTGGCGCGAGGCCGACCGGCCCGACTTCGGCCAGGCCGAGCGGCGCCTGCTGGCGGGCATCGCCGGCACCGTCGGGGTGGCGCTGGAGCAGCTCTATTCCCACCGCGTGCTGGTGGAGGTGTCGCGCACCGACGGGCTGACCGGCCTGCTCAACCGTCGCGCCTTCTACGAGGACATGCAGCGCCGCGTACGCCGCCTCGCCCGCGGCGAGCGCAAGGCGGCGCTCATGTACGTCGACCTGGACAACTTCAAGGCGGTGAACGACACCTGGGGCCACGAGACCGGCGACAAGGTGCTGCGCGACGTCGCCGACCTGCTGCGGGCCAACACCCGCTCGACGGACATGGTGGCGCGGCTCGGCGGCGACGAGTTCGCCGTCTGGCTGGACGATGCCGACGAGACGGTGGCGGTGAAGCGCGCCGAAGTCTTCCTTGCCGCGTCGGCCATCCTGAAGCAGCATTCGGCGCGTCCCGACCTGCCGCTGATGCTGTCCATCGGCATCGCCGTCTACGACCCGGTGAACCGCGAGGACATGAACGAGTTCGTCAGCCGGGCCGACGGGGCCATGTACGCCATCAAGCGCAAGGGCAAGGGGTCCTACGCCGTGGCGCGGCAGCCGGGCCGGCGGGCGCCGTGAAGGAGAAGACCGTGAACAGCCTGTCCGCCCTGCAGGAGGGGTCCGACGCCGATCCCGCCGTCCTCGGTTACGAGGAGGCGCGGGCGCTGGCCGCCGATCCGCGGATGGAGGTGCGGCAGCGCGTGGCGGCGCTGTCCGTCGCCCCGCCGGAGGTGCTGTACTATCTGGCGCAGGATGCCGAGACGGCGGTGCGGCTGGCCGTGGCGGCCAATCCCGGCGCACCGGCCAAAGCCAACCTGCGGCTCGCCGACGACGCCGACGAAAGCGTGCGCGCCGCGCTCGCCGCCAAGGTGGCGGACCTGCAGCGGACCGGCCTCCTGCCGCCGGGGGCGCGGGCGGCCTCCATCACCTTCGATGTGCTCGACCGCCTGTCGCGCGACCGCCTGACCGCGGTGCGGGCCGCCGTCGCCGACGGCCTGAAGGACGTGACGGCGGTGGACCCGAGCCTGGTGCGGCGGCTGGCGCGCGACGTCGAGATCCTGGTGGCGGCGCCGATCCTGGAATTCTCGCCGATCCTCGACGACCAGGACCTGCTCGACATCATCCGCGAGAACGCCGTCGCCGGGGCGCTGGCCGCCATCGCGCGGCGCGCCTACGTCGGGGCGGAGGTGACGGAGGCCATCGTCGCCAGCGGCGATGCCCGCGCGGTCACGCACCTGCTCTACAACGCCGGCTCGCAGTTGCAGGAGCATACCCTCGACAGCCTCATCTCGTCGGCCGACCGCGAGCCGGACTGGCAGCTGCCCCTGGCCCGCCGCGCCGAACTGCCGGAGCCGTCGGTGCGGCGGCTGGCCGAGATGGTGGCCGACCATGTGCTCGCCCGCCTCATGGAGCGCGGCGACCTGACGCCGGAAGCGACCGAGCGCCTGCGCGAGGTGGTCAACAACCGCCTCGACCAGCGCCTGACCGACGGCCCCGGCGCCCTGCCGTCACCCTACGCCGCCGAGGCGGAGGAACGCTTCGCACCGCTGCTGGTGCGGGCGCGGGAGATGCAGGTGCGCGGCGAGCTCACCGAAGGCCAGCTCATGGTGTCGCTGCTCACCGATCACGTGGACGACTTGGTGGCCGGTCTCGCCGTGCTGGCCGATCAGCCGGTGCGGGTGGTGCTGGAGATCCTGGCCTCGCAGTCGCCGCGGGCGGTGGCGGCCCTGGCGCGGGCGGCGGGCGTGTCGGCGCGCTTCGGCCTGGAACTGCAGGTGAAGCTCGGCCGCATCGCCCACGAGGTGGCCCTCAAGCCGCTGCCCGACGGCGGCCACCCCGTCACCGAAACCGAGACGGCGTGGCAGATCGAGATGTACGCCGAGCGCTGACCGCTGCCGCCCGCTCAGGCGAAGGCGACCTGGGCGATGGGCGGCAGGTGGGCGTCCAGCCGCTCCCAGTGCGCGCCGCCGTCCTGCCCGAGCCACAGGTTGCCGGTGGTCGAGCCCATGGCGAGGCGCTCGCCGTCGGCGTCGACGTCGAGCCCGTGGCGGTACACCAGGTCGTAGCAATCCGCCGCCGGCAGGCCGCTGCCCAGCGCCTCGAAGGTGCGGCCGCCGTCGGTGGTGCGGGTGACCACCAGGCGGGCGTCCACCGGGATGCGGCATTCGTCCTTCACCGCCGGCACGAACCACGCCGTCTGCGCCTCGCGCGGGTGGGCCGCGACCGCGAAGCCGAAGGCGGAGGGCTGAACGGGATCGAGCCGGTCGAAGGTCTCGCCGCCGTCGGTCGAGCGGAAGATGCCGTTGTGGTGCTGGCACCACACCGTCTCCGGTGCGGCGGTGCAGGCGGCGAGGCGGTGCACGTCCTGCGCCACCAGTTCCTTCGCCAGGGCCGGCGGCATGTAATCGGCGTGCAGGCCGCTGCCGGTGAGCCGCCACGACGCGCCCGCGTCGGCGCTGCGCCAGACGCCACCGGTGGAGACGGCGACGGTGAGGCGGCGGGCGTCGCGCGGGTCGACCAGGACGGTATGCAGGCCGGGCAGGTCGTAGCCGCCGCCCTGCCAGTCCTTGCGCTCGGGCACCTGCCACAGGCTTTCCATCAGGCTCCAACTCTCGCCGCCGTCGGTGCTGCGGAACAGGGCGGCGGGCAGGGTGCCGGCGTAGAGGGTGCCGCCGCCGTCGCTCGCCAGCGTCCAGATCATGTCCACCGCCGGCGCCTCCTCCAGGCCGGCGGCGAAGGCGGGGGCGGCGAGTTCCCGCCAAGTCGCGCCGTCGTCGTCGGAGCGGTGCAGCTTCACCCCGAAGTGGCCGAGGCGCAGCGCCGCGAACAGCCGCCCCTCGGCGGCCAGCACGGCGGTGACGGCCTCGCCGGGGAAGGCGGGGCGGCTCAGGTGGCGGCGGCCGAGGCTCTCGCGCAGGGTGAACAGGCCCTTGCGGGTGGCGATGTGCAGGGTGGGCATCGGGGTCATCCTCCGGACAGGGCCTGGAAGACGAACAGCTCGTCGTCCGCGGCGATGGGGTCGGACAGGGTGGTGCGGTCGCTCACCGGCCGGTCGCCGACGTAGACGACCACGTGGCGGCGCAGGCGCCCCTGCTCGTCGACGATGTAGGACCGCAGGCGCGGGGTCTCGGCGAACACCGCCTCCAGCGCCTCGCGCACGGTGGCGGCGGCCACCGCCGCCGGCGGGCAGGCAACGTGGGTCTGCAGGTTGGCGGTGAAGGTGATGGTGGGCATGGCGGCGGTGCTCCCGGCGGGCTCCCTTTCCGCAACGACGAACGTGCGGGCGCGGCCCCGACATCGCGCGCCGAGAAAAAGTCACTCGCGCCGTGCGAGAAATCCTGGCGGCACCGCTTCTCTTGGCGGCCCGTGTGGGCTATTGTCCCCCACTGGGGAAAGGGACGGGACAGGATCCCGTGGCGACCCGGGCGGAACAAGCCCGGCGCGGTCCCTTGCCTGCGAGGGGTTGAGAGGGGAAAGACCGGATGACCACCATTCTCATCGTCGACGACAGCCGCGTCGCGCGCCTGTCGCTGCGCCGCCTGGTGCTGAAGCTGGTGCCCGATGCCGAAATCATCGAGGCGGCCTCGGCCGACGAGGCGGCGGCGGCAGTGGACGGCGTGTCCGTCGACCGCGCGCTCATCGACTTCAACATGCCCGGCCGCAACGGCCTGGAACTGGCCGAGCAGCTGGCGGCGGAACACGCCGAGATCCGCATGGCCATGGTGACGGCCAACATCCAGGACGCCGTCGCCGGCCGTGCCGAGGCGCTCGGCATGAGCTTCATCGCCAAGCCGCCGCGCGAGGAGGACATGCAGGGCTTCCTGCTCGGCGCCGGCCAGGGAGCGGCGTGATGGCTCCGGCGTGGCGCTTCACGGAAGACGAACAGGACGTCGTCACCGAGCTGATGAACATGGGCGTCGGCCGCGCCGCCGCCAGCTTCTCGCGGCTGGTGGACGACGAGGTGGTGCTGTCGGTGCCCCTGGTCCGGCTGGCCGACATGTCGGAGGCGGAAGCCGCCTTCGCCGCCAGCGTGCCCGAGGTGCTGGCCGGTGTGATGCAGAGCTTCGAGGGGCTCATCACCGGCTCCGCCGCCCTGCTGTTTCCCGGCGAGCGCAGCCTGGAGCTGGTGCGCGCGGTCATCGGCGAGGACATGCCGGCCGAGGAAATCTCCGAGCTGGAGCAGGAGACGCTGGCCGAGATCGGCAACATCATCCTGAACAGCTGCCTCGCCACCATCGCCAACGTGCTGAAGACCGAGCTGCACTCCAGCCTGCCCGAGCCCTATCACGCCGGGCGCGCCGGCCTGACGCGCCTGCTCGGGGGCAACGACAGCATCATCATGCTGGTGCAGATCGACTTCAGCCTGAAGTCGCGCAACCTGGAAGGCTACCTCGCCTTCGTCATCGACCTGCGCTCGGCGGAGGCGTTCCGCTCGGCCATCGCGGAGTACCTGGAGGAGCTGTCGGGCTGACATGGTGGGGGGGATGGACACGGGGGACGGGGTGCTCGACGCCCTGGACTGCGGTGTGGCGCTGCTCGACGACGCGTGCCGCATCGTCTTTTGGAACACCTGGCTGGCGCGCCGCAGCGGCATTTCCGGCGAGGACGCGCACGGCCGCACGCTGACCGACCTGTTCGGCGACGCCGCCGCGCCGGCCCTGGTCGAGGCCGTGCAGCAGGCGGCGGGGCAGGGCATGGCCTCGGTGCTGTCCAATCAGCTGCACCGCAGCGTGCTGCCGCTCACCCGCAGCAGCGACGGCGAGCCGTTGGAGCAGTCGGCCGCCGTGCGCCCGGTGCGCGGCAGCCGGCGCGGCGTGCTGCTGCAGATCAACGACGTCTCGGCGGTGGTGCGGCGCGAGCGGCACCTGCGCCAGACCCAGGCTGCGGTGCACCTGCGCAACCGCGCCATCGAGGCGTCGAGCCAGGGCATCCTCATCGTCGATGCGGCACAGCCCGACATGCCCATCATCTACACCAATCCCGCCTTCACCGAGATCACGGGTTTCACGCCCGACGAGGTGATGGGGCAGAACTGCCGCTTCCTGCAGGCCGGCGACAGCGACCAGCCGGGCCTCGCCGAGATCCGCGCCGCCATCGCCGAGCGCCGCGAGGGCATGGCCGTCATCCGCAACTTCCGCAAGGACGGCACGGCCTTCTGGAACGAACTGATGGTCGCGCCGGTATTCGACACCCGCGGCCAGTTGACCCACTACGTCGGCATCCAGCGCGACATCACCCTGCGCCGCGACGCCGAGGAAGCGCGTGACGCCGCCTTCGCCGAAGCGCGCGCCGCCAACGAACGGCTGCAGCGCGAGCAGGCCTTCACCAACGCCGTGTTGCGCACGGTCGGCGCCCTGGTGGCCGTGGTCGATCGCCGCGGCCGCATCGTGTCGTTCAACCGCGCCTGCGAGAAGGTGACTGGCCTCGCCGAGGCCGACGCGGTCGGCACCGGGCTCGGCGACCTGATCCCGGATGCCGCCGTCGCCTCGCGGTTCCGGCTCGACCAGCAGGGCGGACTGGCGGAGGGAAGCAGCGTCACCACCGGTCTGCGGGCCGCCAACGGCACCACCCGCATCGTGCGCTGGACGGTCACCACCCTGCGCGACCGCGAAGGGGTGGCGACCCACCTCATCTGCACCGGCATCGACGTCACCGAGCGCGACCGCGCCACCGCGCTCCTGCGGGCGGAGCGGGAGATCCTGGAGATGGTCGCCCGCGCCGATCCGCTGGCGGCCGTGGGCGACCGCATCTGCCGCGCCATCGAGGAGCAGATGCCCGGTCGTCGCGCCGCCATGCTGCGGCTGGTGGGCGATGCCCTGCATCATCTGGCGGCGCCGTCGCTGCCGGCCGACTACGTGACGGCCGCGGATGGTGTCGTCATCGGCGGCAACGTCGGGTCCTGCGGTCCGGCGGCCTTCACCGGCCATCCGGTGTTCAGCGCCGACGTGCAGACGGACGCCAACTGGATCGACTTCCGCGACGCCGCCGTCGCCGCCGGCTTCAGCGCCTGCTGGTCCATGCCGGTGCTGTCGCAGGCCGAAGGCGTGCTCGGCACCTTCGCGATCTACGGCGCGGAGCCGGGCCTGCCCGACGATGCCTCGGTGGAGGTCATGCAGCGGGCGGCGCGGCTGGCCGCCATCGCCATCGAACGCCACCAGTCGGCGGAACGCATCCGCCACCTGGCCCTCTACGACCAGTTGACGGGCCTCGCCAACCGCTCGCTGCTGTCCGACCGCCTGCAGGCGGCGCTGGTCTATTCCCGGCGGCACAAGACGGCGGTGGCGCTGCTGTTCATCGACCTCGACGGCTTCAAGCCCATCAACGACCGCTACGGCCACGACGCCGGCGACGCGGTGCTGGCCACCGTCGGGCGGCGGCTGAAGGCGGTGCTGCGCGAAGTCGACACGGCGGCCCGCATCGGCGGCGACGAGTTCGTGGTGCTGGCCGAGGAGGTCGCCACCCGCGCCGACGCCGAACGCATCGCCGACAAGATCCTCGCCGCCGTGCGCGATCCTGTCTCGTGGGAAGGAGAGGATCTGGCCGTCGGGGCGAGCATCGGTCTCGCGTTCCACCCCGACGACAGCAATACGGGTGACGGACTACTGACGATTGCCGACAACGCCATGTACGCGGCAAAGGCAGGCGGTAAGAACCGCTGGTCGTGGCGCCTTCCCGGGGGGTGAGGCTGAAAGAGTCGACCGAGCCGCAACTTCGGGCTTCTGTGTCTACGCCAAAAGGACTAAGGTACAGCCTACGGGAAAAGGGTACCGACCGATGGTCATGCAGACACGAGGCATGCCGGACCAGGATGACGGCGCGCCGGTCGACGAGACCGACGCGGCGATGCTGCGTGGTCAGGTGGCGGCATTGGGCGCGCGCGTGCGCGACCTGGAGCAGCAGGTCAGCGACCTGGAAATCGCCCTGTCGACGGCCGCCGAACACGGCGATGCCATCGAGGTCGAAATTTCGGCCATGAACGAGCAGCTCCACCGCGAGATCACCGAGCGCACCCGGGCGGAGCGCCGGTTGCAGACCCTGCTCGGGGCCCTGCGCCAGCAGCGCGACGACCTGGAAATCCTCGTCTCCACCATCACCGAGCATTCCGACGACATCGACGCCCAGTGGCTGCGCCGCTACAGCGAAATCGAGATCGTCTCGCGCACCGACGCCCTGACCGGCATCGCCAACCGCCGCCGCCTGTCGGAAGTGCTGGACAACGAGTGGCGCCGCGGCCTGCGCGGCGGCACGCCGGTGTCGGTGATCCTGCTCGACGTCGACCACTTCAAGGCCTTCAACGACACCTACGGCCATCAGGCGGGCGACGACTGCCTGGTGAAGCTGTGCGCCACCCTGCGCCACGCCTGCCGCCGCCCGACGGACCTCGCGGCCCGCTACGGCGGCGAGGAGTTCGCCCTGGTGCTGCCGGCGACCGGCATCGACGGCGCGCTGAAGGTGGTGGAGACCATCCGCCACGAACTCGCCGCCCAGGCCATTCCGCACCTCGCGTCGACGCATCGCGTGGTGACGGTGTCCATGGGCGTGGTGACCGAAGTGCCGTCTGCGGGCCGCGATCCCACCGCCCTGCTGGCCGATGCCGACCAGTTGCTCTATGCGGCCAAGCGCGCCGGCCGCAACACCTACCGATCGTCACGAGGATGAGCATGAACGAAACCATCGGGGCCTATTCGCCGGCCGAGGAGGACATGGCCGGCGAGACCCTCACCCTGCGCTTCTCCCCGAGTTCCGTGCCGCTGCAGCAGCGCTGGCGCAACAACGGGCTGTCGGCCGACTTCATGGCCGACTACGTCACCACCTTCCTGCCCGCCGACGGCGGCGACGCCATGCCGGAGGCGCAGCGCGACCAGATCCGCGGGGCGGTGAACTTCATCGCCAACGAACTGCTGGAAAACGCCATGAAGTACAGCGCCGAGGCGCTGTCGCATCCCATCTACATCCGCCTGCAGCTGGAGAACGCGCGGGTGGCCTTCTGGGAGACGAACACGGTGACGGCGGAGCAGGCGGTCGCCTTCCGCGCGTTCATCGACCGTCTCCTCGGTTCCGACCCCGACGAAATGTATGTCGAGCAGCTGGAAAAAAGCGCCGAAGGCGGCAGCGCGGGGCTGGGCTTTCTGACCATGATCAACGACTATCAGGCCGCGCTCGGCTGGCAGTTCGAGCCGGCGGTCGACGGGGCGGTCACGGTCACCACGCACGTCGCCGTCACGCTCTGAGGGGTTGCTCGGGAATGGATACCATCATAGACGGCGGCACTCACAAGGTCGCCTACGACCCGGCCACCAGGACCGCGCGCCTGGCGGGCGTCATGCGCCTGAACGGCATGGCCGAATACGCCCCCATCGCCGGCCTGCTCAGCCAATGCCTGACGAAGACGGACGTCCTGACGGTGGACGTGGCGGGGCTCGAGTTCCTCAACAGCTCGGGCATCGCGGTTCTCTCCAAGTTCGTCATCGAGGCGCGCAACAGCGGCACCGCACTGACCATCCGCGGCTCCAAGAGCATCGCCTGGCAGGGCAAGTCGCTGGCCAACCTGCAGCGCCTGATGCCGACGCTGATCATGGACATGCAATGACGTGAGCCAGACGCTGCCCCGCATCGGCCCTGCCACCGCCGCTTCGCCCGTCGTCGCGCCGGGGCGCCACACGTTCCGCAGTCTGACCCTGAAGCAGGCGGCGGTGACCCTGGTCATCGCCCTGCTGTTCGGCATTCTCGGCAGCGCGGTGGAGCTGGTGTTCGACTGGCGCAGCATGCGCGAGGAAGTGGCGGGGACCATGCGGCGGACGCTGGCCATGGTGGAGCCCTCCGCCGCCGAGGCCGCCTTCCAGCTCAATGACCGGCTGGCCGAGCAGGTGGCCCGCGGCCTCGCCGAGTATCCCGCCGTGGCGCAGGTGACGCTGATCGACGACATGGGCGGCGACCTCGCGACCTTCGCGCGCGGCACCGCCGATGCCGACGGCACGCTGGCCGATCGGCTGTTCGGCGACCTGTCCACCTGGACCCTGCCGCTGGTGCACGAGGGGCGACCGGTGGGCACGCTGGAGGTCGGCCTGACGGCGGAGGTGGCGGCGGAGCGCTTCTTCGAGCGTGCCACCACCAACGCGGCCATGGGCCTGTTGCGGGCCTTCGCCATCTGCGGCGTGGTGGTGCTCGCCTTCTACCTCATGATCACCCGGCCGCTGCTGCGCCTGTCGCAGCAGGTCATGGCGGTGGACCCGGCCAATCCCGGCGCCACCCCCGTGCCGCCGGCCGCCGGCCATCGCCACGACGAACTGGGCGGCCTGATCGACGGGCTGAACGGCCTGATGTCGGCCTTCCAGCGCGGCCTCGACCAGCGCGACAAGGCGGAAGGCGAACTCACGGCCCTGACACTGGAACTGGAGGCGCGCGTCGAGCAGCGCACGGCTGCGCTCGCCGCCGCCAAGCAGGAGATCGAGCAGCTCAACGGCCGCCTCGCCGCCGAGAACGTGCGCCTGGGGGCGGAGCTGGACGTGTCGCGAAAGATCCAGGGCATGCTGCTGCCCAAGCCCGAGGAACTGGCGGCGATCCGCGGGCTCGACCTCGCCACCTACATGCAGCCGGCCAGCGAGGTCGGCGGCGACTACTACGACATCCTGCAGTCGGGCGGCGACCGCGTGCGCATCGGCATCGGCGACGTCACCGGCCACGGCCTGGAAAGCGGCGTCGTCATGCTGATGACCCAGAGCGCCGTGCGCACCCTGGTCGCCAGCGACGAGCAGGACATGGGCCGCATGCTCGGCATACTGAACCGCACCATCTACGACAACGTCCAGCGCATGGGCAGCGACAAGAACCTGACGCTCGCGCTGCTCGACCACACCCCGCGCGAGGGCGGCGGGGGCAGCCTGCGCATCGGCGGCCAGCATGAGTCGGTCATCGTCGTGCGCGGTGACGGCTCGGTCGAACTGGTCGACACCACGTGGCTCGGCATGCCGCTCGGCCTCGTCGACACGGTGGAAGAGTTCGTCGGGGAGACAGAGGTGACCCTCGCGCCCGGCGACGGTGTCGTGCTCTACACCGACGGCATCACCGAGGCGGCCGACGCCTCCGACGCCCTCTACGGCCTGGACCGTCTGTGCCGGGTGGTATCGGACCACTGGGCGGAGCCGGCCGACCGCATCAAGCAGGCGGTGGTGGACGACGTCATGCGCCACATCGGCGGCCATGTCATCTACGACGACCTGACGCTCATCGTCCTGAAGCAGAAGTAGCGTTCACGGAGGGGGAAAGAGGACCATGCTGCGCCGCCGACTGCTCGCCGCCCTGTTCGCCCTCGGTCTCGGGTCCGCCGCCGTGGCTGGGGAGGCCGCCGCCGCCGACTACGTGATCGGTGTCGAGGAACTGAACTATTTCCCCGTCTACGGCGTGCGCGACGGCGCCTACGGCGGCGCGGCGCGCGAGATCTTCGACGCCTTCGCCGCCGACGCCGGCATCAGCTTCGCGTACCGGCCGCTGCCGGTGAACCGCCTCTACGCCGACCTGACGGGCGGCGGCATCGACTTCAAGTTCCCCGACAACCCAGCCTGGGCGCCCGGCGCCAAGGACGCGGCGACCGTGACCTACAGCGCCCCCGTCATCACCTATATCGACGGTGTCGTGGTCAAACCCGAGCGGGTGGGGCAGGGTGCCGACGCCGTGGTGGTGCTCGGTACCGTGACCGGCTTCACGCCCTTCTCGTGGCTCGACCGCATCGCCGCCGGCAAGCCCCGCCTGACCGAGAACGGCCAGATGGACGCCCTGCTGCGGCAGGTGCTGGCCGGCCGCATCGATGGCGCTTACGTCAGCGTCGCCGTCGCCAACCACCTGCTGGCGACCGACCTCGGCAAGCCCGGCGGGCTGGTGTTCGACCCCGGCCTACCGCACAGCCGCGACACCTATCGCCTGTCCACCACCCGCCATGCCGACCTGCTGGCGCGCTTCGACGCCTGGCTCGCCGACAATGCCGAGCGGGTGGCGGCGATCAAGACCCGGACGGGGGCGGAAGCCGGCCTGGAGTAAGCGGAAGGGGCCGGACGCGCATCCGGCCCTTTTTCCTGAACTGAAACAACATAAATAAAATGTTGAAACATAAAATTTGACATCTCAAAGGTGGGTCATTATATCGCCGGCTCCCTGACGTTCCGTGCGGCGCGCCGGCGTCTGGCGCGTTGATCGCGCATCGCCCGTGCCCAGAGTGGAGATTAGAGATGCAGCTTTCCCGCCTGCGCGGCCTCGTCGCCGCCGCCACCCTCGCCGCCGCCGGGCTCGGCCTCGGGGCCGGAGCCGCCGTCGCCCAGGACAAGAGCCTGCTCGACCAGATCAAGGAACGCGGCAGCATCCTCATCGGCGTGGAAGGCACCTACCCGCCGTTCAACTACACCGACGAGAAGGGCGAGCTGATCGGCTTCGAGGTCGACTTCGCCAAGGCCGTCGCCGAGGAGATGGGCGTGAAGGCCGAGTTCGTGCCGACCAAGTGGGACGGCATGCTGGCCGGCCTCGATTCCGAGCGCTTCGACGCCATCATGAACCAGGTGACCATCACGCCCGAGCGCGAGCAGAAGTACGACTTCACCCAGCCGTACACCGTGTCGGGCATCCAGATCATCACCACCAAGGACAAGGCCGACGAGCTGACCACGCCGCAGGCGCTGGAAGGCCAGGCGGTGGGTGTCGGCCTCGGCACCAACTACGAGGAATGGCTGCGCGAGAACGCCCCGGGCGCCGACGTCCGCACCTACGAGGGCAACGTCGCCTCGCTGCAGGACCTGCGCGTCGGCCGCCTCGACGCCCTGCTCAACGACCGCCTGATGGCCGGCTACCTGCTGCGCCAGTCGGACGGGTCGGTGGTCGCCGCAGGCGAGCCCTTCGCCAAGCAGCGCATGGGCATCGCCATCCGCAAGGGCAACCCGGAACTGCAGAAGGCGCTCAACGACGCCGTCGACTCCCTGCGGAAGAGCGGCGAACTGGCCGAGATCTCCAAGGAGTGGTTCGGCTCCGACGTGACGCAGTAAGCCGTCATGGACGGCGTGCTGGCATCCCTGGCCCAGGCGGCTCCCTTCCTGCTGAAGGGGGCCGTCTATACCGTCGGGCTGAGCGTGGGCGGCATGGCCTTCGGGCTGCTGCTGGGGTTCGGCATCGCGCTCATGCGGCTGTCGGGCCTGCGCCTGCTGCGCTGGCCGGCGCGCGTCTACGTGTCGTTCTTCCGCGGCACGCCGCTGCTCGTGCAGTTGTTCATCATCTATTACGCCCTGCCGCAGGTGGGCCTGCGCCTCGACCCCATCAGCTCGGCGCTCATCGGCTTTTCCCTGAACATGGCCGCCTATACGTCGGAAATCCTGCGCGGCGCCATCGCCTCCATCGACCGGGGCCAGTGGGAGGCCAGCTATTCCATCGGCATGACGCCGGGCCAGACCATGCGGCGCACGGTGCTGCCGCAGGCCGCCCGCGTCGCCCTGCCGGCGCTCGGCAACAGCTTCATCAGCCTGGTGAAGGACACCTCGCTCGCGGCCACCATCCAGGTGCCCGAGCTGTTCCGCCAGGCCCAGCTCATCACGGCGCGCACCTACGAGGTCTTCACCATGTATCTGGCCGCCGCGGCGCTTTACTGGGTGCTGTCGACCGGCCTGTCGTGGCTGCAGAACCGCATGGAAGCGCGCGCCGGCCGCCACGTGAGGACCTGACGCCATGGCCGCCATGATCGAGGCGACCGGCCTCACCAAGCGCTTCGGCCCGACCACCGTGCTCGACGGCGTCGACCTGACGGTGGAGAAGGGCGAGGTGGTCGCCGTCATCGGGCCGAGCGGCTCGGGCAAGACGACGCTGCTGCGCCTGCTCAACTGCCTGGAGGCGCCCGACGGCGGCACCATCCGGGTCGGGCCGGTGACGGTGGACGGCGCCAAGCCGCTCGCCCGCCAGAAGCAGGCGGTGCGGTCGCTGCGCCAGCACGTCGGCTTCGTGTTCCAGACCTTCAACCTGTTCCCGCACCGCACGGCGCTGGAGAACGTCATCGAAGGGCCGGTGATCGTGAAGGGCGTGGCGCGCGAGCAGGCGATCCAGGCCGGCCGCGCCGTGCTGGCCCAGGTGGGGCTGGCGGAGAAGGCCGACGCCTATCCGGCGCGGCTGTCGGGCGGCCAGCAGCAGCGCGTCGCCATCGCCCGCGCGCTCGCCATGGAGCCCGACGTGCTGCTGTTCGACGAACCGACCAGCGCCCTCGACCCCGAACTGGTGGGCGAGGTGCTGAGCGTCATCCGCGGCCTCGCTGCCGAGCACCGCACCATGGTCATCGTCACCCACGAAATGGCCTTCGCCCGCGACGTGGCCGACCGGGTGATCTTCATGGAAGGCGGCCGGATCGTCGAGCAAGGCCCGGCTAAAGCCTTCTTCGCTGCCCCGACGGAGGAGCGCAGCCGCCGCTTCCTCGCCCGCCTGCACGGCGAGCACTGACGGCCGCCCGTACCCGCCGCCATCGCGAGCGGCTGCGGCCCCCATCGCGAGACGGTGATGGGCGACGGCGGAGGGCGGGGATAGGATCACGGGGCTGGACGTGTCCCGTCGCTCCCGTCGTCCGTCGACAGTCGCCGTGAAGGATCTCCGCGCTTGGCCGCCTTCGACATCGTCACCATCCGCCTGTTCCTCGCCATCGCCCGCGCCGGCAGCATCGGCGAGGCGGCGCGGCGGGAGCACATCGCCGCCTCCGCCGTCAGCCGCCGCATCAGCGACCTGGAAGCGGCGCTGAAGGTCCAGCTGTTGCGCCGTGTGCCGCACGGCGTGGAACTGACCGCCGAGGGTCGCATGATGGCGGCGCACGGCGAACGGCTGCTCTCCGTCATCCAGGACATGACCCGCGACTTCCGCCCCTATGCCGAAGGCGAGCGCGGCGAGGTCTACCTCGCCGCCGTCACCTCGGCGTTGAATACGGGCGTGCCGGAAGCGCTGCGGACCTTCCGCGAGGCGCACCCCGAGGTGACGGTCCACGTCCAGGAACTCTACAGCCGCGAGGCGGTGGAGGCGGTGACGGAAGGCCGCGTCGACTTCGCGGTCGTCGCGGACACCGCCCATCGTGGGTCCCGCCTGCACGCCGTGCCCTTCTGCGAAGACCCGATCTGGGTGGTGACGCCCCTCGACCACCCGCTGCTCGCCGGCCGCAAGCCGGGCGAAGGCGTCTCCATCGCCGAGGCGGCGGGCTACGACGTCATTTCGCTGCACCAGGGTGGCGCCATCGACGAACTCATCAGCGCCGGCTGCCGCGAGGCGGGGGTGACGCTGTCGTCCGTCATCCACGTCAGCCGCTTCGGCTCGCTGCGCCGCATGGTGGAGGCGGGGCTCGGCATCGGGTTCCTGCGCCACAGCAGCATCGAGCGCTACCTCGAGGTCATGGCGATCCAGGCGGCACCCATCAGCGACGCCTGGGCCGCCCGCAGCCTCGACATCATCTCGACGGGCCGCGACCACATGCCGCCGGCGGCGCGCCGCCTGCACGACTTCCTGGCCGACCAGGGGAGGGGCGCATGAGCATGAGCAAGGCCTTGCAGCCGAAGCAGATCCTCCACGGGCTCGCCACCTTCGGGCTCGGCGGGGCGGGCGGGGCCGCGGCGGTCGCCGTCGCCATGCCGCTGCCGTGGCTCATGGGATCGTTGGCCCTGACGACGGCGGTTTCCATCGGCGGTGCCCGCCTCGCCAAGCTGACACGCACCCGCAGCGTGGTGCTGGCGATCCTCGGTGTCATGCTGGGCTCGGGCTTCGACGTCGCGGTGCTCGGCGAGATCTCCCACTGGGCGGCGAGCCTCGCCTTCATGCTGGCGCTGACGGGCGTCATGGCCGTCGTCTCGGTGTGGTACTGCCGCCGCGTTGCCGGCTACGACCTGACGACCTCGCTGTTCGCCGGCGTGCCGGGGGGCCTGAGTGTCATGAGCCAGCTGGCCGCTGCCACCGGCGGCGACGTGCGGGCCGTCGGCATGATGCACGCCCTGCGCCTGTGCGCCATCCTGCTGCTCACGCCGCCGGCGGTGCTGGCGAGCGGCGCCGTCATGCCGCCCGGCGGGTTCATCCCCGACGAACTGTTCGCCATGCCCTCGGCCCTCGACATGGCGGTGCTGACGGCGACGGGCGTCGGCGGCTGGCTGGGCGGCAAGCTGCTGCGCCTGCCCAACCCGAGCTTCATGGGGCCGCTGCTGCTGTCGGCGGTGGTCCACCTGGGCGGCTGGAGCGCGGCGAGCCCGCCCGCCTTCCTGGTGGTCGCCGCGCAGATCGTCATCGGTGCCGCCATCGGTGCGCGTTTTCAAGGGGTTACCCTGCGGGTCCTGGGGCAGTACATGAAGGCGGCGGCGGGTCTGGTCGTGCTGCTGCTGGTGCTGTCCGGCCTCGCGGCCTGGGGCGCCCATCTGGTGCTCGGCATCGACATGCTGGCGGCCCTGCTGAGCTACCTGCCGGGCGGCGCGCCGGAACTGGGCCTGCTGGCGCTGACCCTCGGCATCGACCCGGCCTTCGTGGCGGCGCACCACCTGGTGCGGCTGGCGGTAGTGGTGGTGGCGGTACCCTTCATCGCCCAGCGTCTGGTGGCGCGTCCTGCCGCGGTGCCGGCGCCGGGGGAATGAGGGCCTCGGCGCGCGGCAGCGTGGCGGTCACCCGCAGGCCGCCGCCGGGACGCTCCGACAATTCCAGCTCGCCGCCGTGATGCAGCACCACGTCGCGGCAGATGGGCAGCCCGAGCCCGAAGCCGGTGCGCTCCGTCCCGCCGCCGTCGGCGCCGCGGCGGAAGCGCGTGAGGGCGTCGGCGATCCGCTCCGGCGGGATGCCCGGCCCGTCGTCCTCCACCACCAGCCGCACCGTCGCGGCCTCGCTGCCGACACGGAGGGTCGCGGTGCCGGGGGCGGCATAGCGGGCGGCGTTGTCGATGAGGTTGAGCAGCACCTCGCGCAGCAGCACCGGCGAGCCCGCCACCACGGCCGGTTCCGTTCCTTCCGTTTCCAGCGCCAGTTCCAGGCCGACGCGCAGCGCCTGCGGTGCCCGTTCGCGCGTCACCTCGGCGGCGAGGGCGGCGAGGTCCACGGGCACGAAGCCCTCGTGGGCCGCCCGCGCCTCGTCCATGCGGGCGAGCAGCAACAGCTGGCCGATCAACCGCTCGGCATCGCGGGCCGCCCGCTCGGCCCGTTCCAGCGGCAGGCGAGCCTCCGGCGGCAGCGGCTGGCGCAGGGCGAGGGCGAGGTTGCCGTGGACGATGGACAGGGGCGTGCGCATCTGGTGGCCGAGGGTGCCGGTGAACTGCCGCAGCCCGTCGAGCGCCGTGCGCAGGCGGTCGAGGAAAGCGTTGATGGCCTCCACCAACCCGGCGGCCTCGCGCGGGGTGTCGTGGGCGATGGGGCGCAGGTCGTCGGGGCTGCGGCGATTGACGGCGGCGCCAAGGCTCGCCAGCGGCTTCAGGCCGCGCCCGACGCCGAACCACACCAGCCCCGCCAGCACCAGCGCCAGCGCCGCCAGCCGGGTGCCGAGCTGCACCAGCGTGGCGCGGGCGATCTCCTCGCGGCCTTGTGTCGTTTCCGCCACCACCACCGTGTAGCCGATGGACTGCCCGGCGTCGGAAGCCGCCCCGGCGACGGCGGCGGCGCGCACCGGTGCGCCCTGGTAGGCGGTGTCGTAGAATACCGGGTTGCCGTGGATGACGGGCGCCTTGTCCGGCAGCGGCAGGTCCTGGTAGCCGGTCACCAGCTCGCCGTCGCGCGCCCGTACCAGATAGAAGACGCGGTTGTCGCCGACCGAGGTGAGCATCTCCAGCGCCACGTAGGGCACGTCGACCTCCAGGCTGCCGCCGCCCTCGGCGATGGTGACGCGGTCGGAGATGGATAGCGCCGAGCCCGCCAGCGTGCGGTCGGCCACCCGCGTCGCCAGCCGCAGCGCCTGATAATAGCCCTCGGCGGCGATGAGCGCGCCCAGGCCGAGCAGCGGCACCAGCAGCCAGACCAGCAGGTTGCGCCGGAGCGACGGCAGCCGGCGCCCGCTCATGGCGCTTCCAGCATGTAGCCGAGGCCGCGCAGGCTGCGGATGCGCAGGCCCGCCGGCTCCAGCTTGCGGCGCAGGCGGCTCATGTAGAGTTCGACGGCGCTTTCGGTTAGCGGCTCGTCGAGGCTGGAGATGCCGTCGGCCAGTTCGCGCTTGCTCACCACCCGCTCGCCGCGCACCACCAGGGCTTCCAGCAGGTCCAACTCGCGCCGCGGCAGGTCCAGCGGCTCGCCGTGCAGGGTGGCGCGGCGGCGGCCGACGTCGAAGGCGAGCGGACCGACGGTGACGATGCCGCCTTGCGCCCCGATGCGGCGGCGCAGGAGGGCACGCACGCGGGCTTCCAGCTCGGCGACATCGAAGGGCTTGGTGAGGTAGTCGTCGGCGCCGAGGTCGAGCCCCTTCACCCGGTCGTCCAGCGCGCCGCGGGCGGTGAGCACCAGCACGGCCGTCTGGTCGCGGCGGTGGCGCAGGCGCTTCAGCACCTCCAGCCCGTCGAGGCCGGGCAGGCCGAGGTCGAGCACCACCAGGTCGAAATCCTCGGCAGCCAGCACGGCGTCGGCGCCGTCGCCGTCTTCCACGGTGTCGACCGCATGGCCGAGGCCGCGCAGCAGCTGTTCCAGCGTCGCGGCCAGTTCGGGATTGTCCTCGACGACGAGAATGCGCATGGCTCGGCGGGTTCGCGGCGAAGTTTCGGCTTGCCTGGCAGGGGCGGCTGTCCATCATATGGCACATGCCAGCGCCCCTCGCCAGAATCCTGCTGCTCCTGACGGTCCTGCTGCTCGGCACCGTCACGACCGCCGACGCCCGCGCCGCCAGCCGCTCCTATCCCGCCCTGCAGCCGGGGGCGGAGGGGGTGAGCCTCGACCTCGTCATCTACGGCACCACCGACACGGCGCTGTTCACGCCGGTGATCGCGGCCTTCCAGCAGAGCCGGCCGGCCGTTTCCGTGGTCTATCACGAGCTGCAGTCGGAAGAGATCGACGACCGCCTGCGCGCCGAGACGGCGGCCGGCGGCCCGACCGCCGATTTCGTGCTGTCGTCGGCCATGGATCTGCAGTTCAAGCTCGCCAACGACGGCTTCGCGCAGGCGGTCGACGTGCCGTCCGCCGATGCCCTGCCGCCCTGGGCGGTGTGGCGCGACACCGCCTTCGGCCTGACCTTCGAGCCGGCGGTGATGGTCTACCACCGCCCGAGCTTCGCCGACCGCTCGCCGCCGCAGTCGCGCGCCGACCTGCGCCGCCTGCTGGACGAGGAGCCCGAGCTGATGGCCGGGCGCATCGGCACCTACGACATCGAGCGCAGCGGCGTCGGCTTCCTCATGCTCGCCCGCGACGCCGAGATCGACGACGGGATCTGGTCGCTGGTCTCGCTCATGGGGCGGGCGGGCGTGAAGCTCTACACCGACTCGGCCGCCGTCATCGACAAAACGGCGCAGGGGCGGCTCGCCGTCGGCTACAACGTGCTCGGCTCCTACGCCGCCGCCATGGCGGCCGACCGGCCCGACCTCGGCATCGTGGTGCCGCAGGACTACACGGTGGTGCTGTCGCGCGTCGGGCTGGTGCCGCGGGCGGCGCGGACGCCGGAGGCGGGGCGCCTGTTCCTCGATTTCCTCGCCTCGCAGGCGGGGCAGACGGTGCTGGCCGACCAGGTGAACCTCAACGCCCTGCACCCGGGCGTCACGGGCGACAACACCATGAGCGCGCTGCTCACCCGCAGCCGCACCGACATCCGCCCCATCCGCGTCGGCGCCGGGCTGCTGGTCTACCGCGACCAGAGCAAGCGCCGCCGCCTGCTCGACCGCTGGCGCGAGGCGCTGGTGGTGCAGTGACAGGCTGGTGACAGCTTCGCGGCTTACCGTCCTCCCAGCGCGAGTCCACATGGCCCCCATGCCGAAACAAGAAGGCTCGCAGCCGGGAGGTGACCGGTTCCGTTCGCGCAGGGTTCCCTAGGCGCGACACCTCCCGCACCCGCCGCCGTCCCATGGGGGAAGGCGGCCTGCACCCACCCATTCCGTCGGGAGGAATGTTCCGCATGTCTCTGATGTCCATCACCCGCCGCTCCCTCGCCGCCGCCGTCCTGGCGGCCGCCGTGCCGCTGTCCGCCGCGCAGGCCTTCGAGGTCGGCAACCCCGAGTGCATCGCGCCGGCCGCCCCGGGCGGCGGCTGGGACTTCACCTGCCGCCAGGCCGGCAAGGCCATGTACGACCTGAAGCTCGTGCCGTCGCCCATGCAGGTCACCAACATGACCGGCGGTTCGGGCGGTGTGGCCTATGCCAACGTCGTCGCCAAGCGCGCCTCCGACAAGAACCTGATCGTCGCCGCCTCGTCCTCCACCTCGGCCCGTCTCGCCCAGGGCGCCTACCCGGGCATGAACAAGGACCAGGTGAAGTGGCTCGGCTCCATCGGCGCCGACTACGGCATCATCGCCGTCGCCAAGGACAGCCCGGTCGAGACCCTGCCGCAGTTGATCGAGAAGCTGAAGGCCGATCCCGCCTCGGTCGCCGTCGCCGGCGGCTCGGCGGTCGGCGGCTGGGACCACCTGAAGGTCCTGAACGCCGCCCGCAAGGCCGGCGTCGAGAACCTGCGCCAGATCAAGTACGTGCCCTTCGAGGGCGGCGGCGAGGCCATCACGCAGCTGCTCGGCGGCCACGTCCAGGCCTTTACCGGCGACATCTCCGAGGCCAAGGGCTTCGTCGATTCCGGCGACATCAAGATCCTCGCCGTGCTGGCGCCGGAGCGTCTGCCGGGCGAGTTCGGCAAGTTCCCGACCGCGCGCGAGCAGGGCATCGACGCCATCGGCGCCAACTGGCGCGGGTTCTACGGCCCCGGCGACATGCCGAAGGAAGCCTACGACTACTGGGTGTCCACCATCGACTCGCTCTACAAATCCGACGAATGGCAGCAGATCATGGCCGCCAACGGCCTGATGCCGCTCGACCTGCAGGGTGACGAGTTCGCCGCCTTCGTCGCCGAGCAGATCAAGGACACCGAGGAACTCTCGCGGGAAATCGGTCTGATCAAATGACCAGCGATCGCATCTTCGGAGGCGTCGGGCTCGCGCTCGCCGCCTTCTTCATCTGGCAGGCGACGCAGATCGAGCTGGGGTTCAGCAGCGATCCGCTCGGCCCGCGGAGCTTCCCGATCATCATCGGCGGCGTCATGGCGCTGGCCTGCATCTACCCGCTGGTGAAGCCCGATCCCGAAGCCGACTGGCCGGCCCTCGGCCGGCTGCTGGAGATCGCGCTGGCGGTCGCCGTGCTGATCGCCTACGCCCTGGCGCTGCCGGTCGTCGGCTTCGTGCTGGCGACCGCGGTCGCCGCCGGCATCCTGTCGTGGCGGCTGGGCAGCCGCCCCACGGGGGCCGCGCTCGCGGGTGTCGGGATCTCGGTCGGCATCTACGTCGTCTTCCACCTCGTGCTCGGGCTGTCGCTGGCGCGCGGCCCCTGGGGGTTCTGACCCATGGACGCTCTCGCATCCCTCATGGACGGCTTCGCCGTCGCCCTGACGTGGCAGAACCTGGGTCTGGCGCTGCTCGGCTGCTTCCTCGGCACCATCATCGGCGCCATGCCCGGCCTCGGCCCGTCCAACGGCGTGGCGATCCTCATTCCGGTGGCCTTCACGCTGGGACTGCCGGCGACGCCCGCCATCATCCTGCTGACCAGCGTCTACTACGGCGCCATGTACGGCGGCCGCATCTCGTCGATCCTGCTCAACATCCCCGGTGACGAACCGGCGATGATGACGACGCTCGACGGTTATCCCATGGCGAGGCAGGGCAAGGCCGGCGAGGCGCTGGCGCTTTCGGGCGTCGCGTCCTTCGTCGGTGCCTTCTTCGCCACCTGGGGTCTCGTGTTCCTGGCGCCGCTGCTGGTCAAGGTCGCGCTGCTGTTCGGCCCGGCGGAATACTTCGCGCTGTTCCTGCTGGCCTTCGCGACGCTCGGCGGCATCGCCAGCCGCAACCAGGCGAAGGCGGCCATCGCCGCCGCCATCGGCCTCGGCATCGCCATGATCGGCGTCGACGGGCAGACGGGCGTGCCGCGCTTCACCTTCGACAACGTCCACCTGTTCGACGGCATCGACTTCCTGGTCGCCATCGTCGGCCTGTTCGCCCTCTCGGAGGTGTTCATCTTCCTCGAGCACCGCGGGGAAGGCGAGGGCGCCGGCAAGGCGAAGACGGACCTCGGTCGCATCACCGTGCCGCTGAAGACGCTGAAGGAGACCTCGGGCACCATGACCCGCGGCACCATCATCGGCTTCATCGCCGGCGTGCTGCCCGGCGCGGGCGCCTCGCTCGGGTCGTTCGTCGCCTATACGCTGGAAAAGCGCTTCGTCGACCGCAAGGGCACCTTCGGCAAGGGCGACCCGCGCGGCGTCGCAGCGCCGGAAGCCGGCAACAACGCCGCCGCCGGCGGTGCGCTGGTGCCCATGCTGGCGCTCGGCGTGCCGGGGTCGGGCACCACGGCGGTGCTGCTGGCGATGCTGCTGGCGCTCAACATCACTCCCGGCCCGCTGCTGTTCCAGAGCAACCCGGACGTGGTGTGGGGCCTGATCGCCGCGCTGTTCATCGGCAACATCATGCTGCTGGCGCTGAACATCCCCATGGTGGGCGTGTTCGTCCGCGTGCTGCAGGTGCCGCCGCGCATCCTGATGCCCGCGGTCGCCATGATCTCGGCCGTCGGCATCTACGGCATCTCGGGGTCGAGCTTCGACCTGCTGGTCATGGTGGGCTTCGGCGTGCTCGGCTGGGTGCTGCGCAAGCTGGACGTGCCGCTGGTGCCGATCATCCTCGGCGTGCTGCTCGGCAACATGATGGAAGCCAACCTGCGCCGCGCGCTGACCATCTCCAACGGCGACTGGAGCATCCTGTGGAGCAGCCCGCTCACCATCGGGCTGTGGTTCGTCGCCATCGTCGGCTTCGTGCTGCCCATGGTCGCCGGACGCTTCTTCCGCGTCTCGCGCCACCACACGGCGGCCGAGGAGGGTGCCGATCCGGACTGACGGCAGACTGTCCGGAGCGGCCCGGCAGGCCCCTCTCCCCGCCGGGAGAGGGGCCTGCGCCTTTGTGGAGAAGAAAGCCGCTTCAGAGGGCGGCGGCGGTACGGGCAAGGTCCGTGAGGCGCGCCCAGTCTCCGGCCGCCACGGCGTCGCGCGGGGCGAGCCAGGTGCCGCCGACGCACAGCACGTTGGGCAGGCGCAGATAGTCCGCCGCGTTGTCGGGCTTGACGCCGCCGGTCGGGCAGAAGCGGGCCTGCGGGAACGGCCCGCCGAAGGCCGCCACCGCCGCCGGGCCGCCGATTGTGGCGGCGGGGAAGGCCTTGAAGTGGGTGAGGCCGGCTTCGAGGCCGCGCATGACCTCGCTCGCCGTGGCGACGCCCGGCAGGAAGGGCAGGCCGTCGTCGCGCGTCGCCGCCAGCAGGGCGTCGGTGGCGCCGGGCGAGATGGCGAAGCGGGCGCCGGCGGCGCGGGCGGCGGCGAGGTCGCGGGCGGACAGTACCGTCCCGGCGCCCACCACCGCCTCGGGTACCTCGGCGGCGATGCGGCGGATGCTCTCCATGGCGGCATCGGTGCGCAGGGTGATCTCCAGCACCGGCAGGCCGCCTGCGGTGAGGGCGCGGGCGAGCGGCACGGCGTGCGCCGCATCCTCGATCACCAGCACGGGAATGACGCGGGCGCGGCCCAGGATGTCGGCGATGGTCTCGGTCATGGCGTGTCTCCCGGTCGGTGCAGGCGGGCGAGGATGAGAACCCCGGCGAGGGTGGCCTCGGCGGCGGGCACGGCGGTGGCGGCGGTGCCGCGCTCCGCCAGGGCCCGGCCGTAGCGGTCGGCGAGGGCGTCGGCCCCCACCAGCAGCACCCCGTCGGCCGGCAGGTAGCCGAGCGCCGTCGCGCCCTTCAGTTCCTCGCCGATGACGAGGCCGGAGAGGAACGACGGCACCGCCTCCGGCGCGAGGCCGCGGTAGAGGCGGCGGGTGCGCGCGGCGAAGGCATGGGCGAGCAGGCCGGCGTCGGACCGCCCCGCCTCCGCCTGCCCTTGCGCGAAGGCGGCGTCGTCCACGGGGGAAGCGTCGGCGCTCACCCCCTGGCCGAGCAGCGTATGGCCGAGCAGGGCGCCGTAGACCTCGCCGGTCATGAAGGTGGTGAAGTCGGTCAGCACGCCGTCGCGCACCCGCGCCCACTTGGAATGGGTGCCGGGCAGGCACAGCACGCCGTCGCGGCGGCCGCTGCGGGCCATAGCGCCCAGGATCTGGACTTCCTCGCCGCGCATGACGTCGACGCGGTCGGGGTCGGCCTCGTCCACCCGCACGCCGGGCAGCAGCCATGCGCCGTCGAGCCCCGGCGCCGACACCATGTGCGCCGCCAGATCCTCCGGCCGCAGGGGCAGGGCGGGCTGCGGGGCCGGTGTCCAGCCGGTGGGGGCGCCGACCATGCCGGCCAGATAGACCGGCGGCGGCGAGTCGCCCTGCCGCCAGGGCGCCAGACGCTCCGCGCAGTAGTCGCGGAAAGAGGTGCCGGACAGTTCCTTCATGCCGCGGCCGTCGGGCAGGGTGTCGCGCACCGCGCCTGTCTCCCGGTCCACCAGCCAGGCCCGGAAGGACGTGGTGCCCCAGTCGACGACGATCAGGTCGGTCATGGCGCGATCCGCCGCCACTCGGCGCACAGGGCGCGGGCCGCCTCCTCGATGAGCGCCGGCTCGCGGCCGGGCGCGAAGAGGTTGGAGCCGAAGCCGAAGCCGGCGGCCCCGGTGGCGCGCCACTCGGCCATGGTGCCGACGTCCATGCCGCCGACCGGCAGCAGCGGCGTGCCCTTGGGCAGCACGGCGCGCAAATCCTTCAGATAGGCCGCCCCCATGCGCGAGGCGGGAAAGATCTTCAGCCCCCGGGCGCCGGCCTTGAGGGCCGTGAAGCATTCCGACGGCGTCAGGCAGCCGGGCAGCGGGATGAGGCCGCTGTCCGCCGCCGTCGCAATGACGTCGGCGTCGGTGTTCGGCGTGACCAAGAGGCTGGCGCCGGTCTCCGCCAGCCGCCGCGCGTCGGCCGGCGTGAGGACGGTGCCGGCCCCCACCAGCACCTCGGGCGGGCAGTGGGCGACCAGCCGCTCGATGCTGGTGAAGGCGTCGGGGGAGTTGAGCGGCACCTCGATGAGGCGGAAGCCGCCGGCCATGAGGGCGTCGGCCACCGGCAGCACCGTGTCGGGCGTCACCCCGCGCAGGATGGCGACCAGCGGCACGGCCGCCATGGCGTCTTCAAAGCGATCGATGGTCGACACGAGGGTCAGTCCTTCCACGAGTGGAGCGCGCGTTGGTCGACGATGCGCGGCACCACGCCGCGCGAGGCATCCGACACCAGATCCATGACGTTGCAGGCGGCGATGTCGTGGCGGCGGTGCTCCATGCGGGCCATGCGCTCGGCATGCAGGCGGCGGCGGTCGGGGTCGTCGAAGGGGTTCGCCACCTCCTCCCGGCCGTCCAGGAAGGCGGCGCGGTCGAGCAGGTCGATGCGGCGGTCCGTCAGCTTGAGGCGCAGCAGGTCGCCGTTGCGCAGATAGCCGATGCCGCCGCCGTCGAAGGCTTCCGGCGTCACATGGCCGATGCAGGCGCCCTTGGTGACGCCCGAATAGCGGCCGTCGGTCATGAGGATGGACGACGCCTCCAGCACCCGGTGATGGCGCAGGTTCTGGCTCGGCGCGAACATCTCGGGCATGCCGTAAGCCATGGGGCCCTGGCCGGCGATGAGGAAGGCGAAGGACAGGCGGTGCGCCTCCAGCAGCGCCCGGAAGTCGGCCGCCGCCGCGTCCGCCCCGCCGCCGTTGCGGGTGACGACGGCGCGGATGAGGGCCTCGTCCACGCCTTCGGTGGCCCGCAGGCGGTCGAGCAGGTCGCGGGCGGCGAAGTCGTCGTTGCAGACGTGCTCGTTCTCGTAGAACCGCACGACGAAGACGTGGTCGTCGAAGTGGGCGTACTGCTCGTCGGACATGCCCGATACCTTGACGACGCAGGTGTCGAAGAAGCTGCCCGACAGCACCTCCACGCCCGAGATCTTGCGCACCGGCGCCGTGCGGATCACCGCCGCCTCACCGAGGCTCGGGTCGACCGGGCTGGTCAGGCCGGCGGTGCGGTCGCGCCAGGTGGTGCCGGTGACGGTCGGGGCCTCCAGGTCCATGGGGATGCCGAGGTCGCTCAACACCCGGTAGAGGCTTTCCATGCCGCGGTGCTGCCCAGCCATGAACTGCTGCGCCAGCACGAAGGTGTCGCGGTTCTCGGTCAGGCTGTGGGCGAAGACCTCTGGCACCGGCGTGGCGTCGCGGATGGCGCGGTAGTCGTCGATGGTCACGTCGAAGCCGGCGTGGCGCATGATGCACGGCAGGTGCAGCAGCATGTTGGCGGACGAGCCGGTGGCGTTGTGGATGCGCACCACGTTGGCGAAGTTGGCCTTCAGCAGATTGCAGACGCTGAATTCGGGCTTGTTGAGCAGGGCGAACAGGCCGTCCACGCCCTGCGCCACCACCTGGTCGCCCGGCAGGCTGGTCAGCAGCTCCAGCTCCGGCGGCGTCAGGCCGAAGGCGGCGAGCATGGTGCGCGAGGAGTTGCCGGTGCCGTTGAAGGCGCAGATGCCACCGTGGCTGTCACAGGTGTGCTCGGCCAGCGCGTTCAGCAGGCGGCGTTCCGTGTCCAGGTCGATGAGGTCGAGGTTGCGGGCGCGCTTGAGCTGCCCGGCGAAGGCCTCGTCCGAGGAACATTGCAGGATGTACTTGAGGTTGCCCTCGATGTCCTCGGCCAGTTCGCCGTGGCCGGCATCGCGGGCGGTGCGGGCGAGCGCCTCCAGCTCGGTGCGGGTCTCGGTCGGGATCTTGCCGCCCTTCAGGACGTGCTCGGGCGCGAAGATGGCCCATACGGGCGCCTGGTCGCCGCGATGGCGGCGGGCGACCTCGGCGGCGGCGAGGCCCGAGAGGATGGCGCTCGGGCTCTTGTCGCAGCCGGCCATGACATAGGCGGCGTGGTAGCTGTGGCCCTCGAAGTTGATGTTCACCGCGCGCGCCGTGTCGTTGCGCGACGCCAGGCTGTAGCTCTGGCCGATGTTGTTCTGCGCCGTGCCGTCGCAGATGACGGGGATGGAGAAGGTGAAGGGCACGCCGCCGTTCTGCCACACCCGCGCCGCCGCCATGAGCATGTGGGCGCGGTCGAGCAGGTGGGCCGGGTGGTCCGGCGAGCCGGCGATGAGGGCGATGCGCGGCCGGTTGGCCACCAGCCGCTGCACCACTTCCTTCACCGTCACGCCCGGCAGCTCCGCCAGCAGGCTCGACGGCGGCAGTTCCTTGCGCGCGTCCTCCAGCAGGCGGACGACGGTGATGGGCTCGTTGGCGAGCCCCTGGATGCAGTCGCGGTAGGGGTTCGCGGCTTCGGCGATGACGATGGGTTCGTTGTGGCCTCGTTGGTCTTCTACCATTCGGCGATACTCCCGTCCTCGTGGCGCCACACCGGGTTCCGCCAGCGGTGTCCCTCGCGGGCGCGCTCGGCGACGAAGTCCTCGTTGATCTCGACGCCGAGGCCGGGGCCGGTCGGGATGGCCGTGTAGCCGTCCACGATGGCCAGCGGCGCCGGGTCGACCAGATAGTCGAGCACGTCGTTGCCGGTGTTGTAATGGATGCCCATGCTCTGCTCCTGAATGAACGCATTGTGCGACACGGCGTCCAGGTGCAGCGACACCGCCAGCGTCAGCGGGCCGAGCGGGCAGTGCGGGGCGAGCGCCACGTCGAAGGTTTCGGCGAGCGTCGCGATCTTGCGGCCTTCGGTCAGGCCGCCGCAGTGGGAGAGGTCGGGCTGCACGATGTCGACGCAGCGCGCCTCCAGCACCGGGCGGAAGTCGTAACGGCTGAACAGCCGCTCGCCGGTGGCGATGGGGTAGCCGAGGCCGCCGGTGATCTGCGGCAGGCAGTGCAGGTGCTCGGGCAGCACCGGCTCTTCCACGAACAGCGGGTGATAGGGCTCCAGCTCGCGCAGCAGGGCCTTGGCCATGGGGCGGTGGACGCGGCCGTGGAAGTCGATGGCGATGCCGACGTCGGGGCCGACCGCGGCGCGCGCCTCGGCGACGCGGGCGACGGCCTCGTCGATCTTGCGGTGGCTGTCGACGATCTGCATTTCCGGCGTGCCGTTCATCTTGAAGGCGGTGAAGCCCTTGGCCACCACCTCCTTCGCCTGGCGGCCGATGTCGGCCGGGCGGTCGCCGCCGAGCCAGCAGTACATGCGCATGCGGTCGCGCACCCGGCCGCCCAGCAGCTCGTGCACCGGCACGCCGAGCGCCTTGCCCTTGATGTCCCACAGCGCCTGGTCGATGCCGGCGATGGCGCTCATGAGGATCGGCCCGCCGCGGTAGAAGCCGCCGCGGTAGAGGGTCTGCCAGATGTCCTCGATGCGGCGCGGGTCCTTGCCGATCAGGTAGTCGGAGAACTCCTGCACCGCCGCTTCGACGGTGGCGGCGCGGCCCTCGATGACCGGCTCGCCCCAGCCGCTGACGCCGGCGTCGGTCTCGATCTTGAGGAACAGCCAGCGCGGCGGCACCTGCCAGGTGGTGAGCTTGGTGATCTTCATTCTTCAGCGCTCCTAGTCGAGCATCCACATGGCGACGGGCGGATAGAACAGGATGAGGGCCAGCACGATCAGCTGCAGCACGATGAAGGGCGCCACCGACCCGTAGATGTGCTTGAGCGTGATGGAGGCCGGCGCGACGCCCTTCAGGTAGAAGGCGGCGGGGCCGAAGGGCGGGCTCAGGAAGCTCACCTGCATGTTCACGGCGAACAGGATGCCGAACCAGATGGGGTCATAGCCGAGCTTCACGGCGATGGGCACGAAGATGGGCAGGGCCAGCATGGCGATGCCGATCCAGTCCAGGAACAGGCCGAGCACCAGCAGGATCAGCATCATCACCATGATGATGACCACCGGCGGCGCATCGATGCCGAGGATGGTGTTGGACACGAAGGCGTTGCCGCCCATCAGGTTGTAGACGCCGACCAGTGCCGCGGCCCCGATGCCGATCCAGATGATCATGCCGCAGGTGTTGATGGTCTGCACGACCGCCTGGTGCACCAGCTTCAAAGTCAGCTCGCGGCGCACGATGGTGGCGGCGAACACGCCCAGCACGCCCATGGCCGCCGCTTCCGTCACCGACGCGATGCCGCCGTAGATGGTGCCGAGCACCAGGAAGGCGATCATGCCCGGCAGCACCATGGCCTGGATGGCCTTGAGCTTCTCGGAGAACGGCAGGTGCGCCTCTTCCTCCGACAGCGGCGGGCCGAGGGCGGGGTTGCGGATGGTGCGGAACAGCACGTAGCCGATGTAGGAGAACATCAGCAGCGCCGCAGGGGTGATGGCGGCGGTGAACAGGTCGGCGATGGAGACGGATGCGATCAGGCCGTAGATGATGAGCACGATGGACGGCGGCATCATGGTGCCGAGCGACCCGCCGGCGCACACGACGCCGATGGAGATGTTGCGGTCGTAGCCGAGGCGCAGCATCTGCGGCAGCGCGAGGATGCCGAGCAGCACGATCTCGCCGCCGATGATGCCCGACATGGCGGCCAGGAAGAAGGCCACCACCAGGGTCTGCACGGCGACGCCGCCGGGCACGCGCCCGGCCAGGATGCGCATGCCGTTGAACAGGTCGCGCGCGATGCCCGATCGGTCGAGCAGGCTCGCCATGAAGACGAACATGGGCACGGCGACCAGCGAATACTCGGTGATGAAGCCGTAGACGCGGCTGGTCACCAGCGGCAGGGCCATGGGGCCGAACCAGCCGAAGGTGAAGAACAGGGCGACGAGGCCGGTGACGAAGGCGAGCGGCAGGCCGGTGAGCAGCAGCAGGAAGATGCTGCCGACCATGGCATAGGTGCCCCACTCGATGCCCATGGACGAAAGGCCGATGTTCCACATGGCGTCAGCCCTCCTTGCGCGGGCGGTCGCCCGCCGTCGCGGCGGCGGGGGCGGCGTTGGCGTCGGCGTCGTCGTAGCCCTTGCCGCGCAGGGCGTGGATCAGGTGGAACACCGTCTGCACCAGCATGATGACGACCGAAACCAGGATGATGGTCTTGATGAAGGCCGGGAACGGCGGGTTCCACGAGGTGCCCGAGCGTTCGAGCTGCAGCACGCCGGTCGGCGCATGGGTCGCCTTGTAGAACATCACCCAGGCGGCATAGGACATGCCGGCCAGGAACACGAAGGTGATGACCGAGTTGAGCGCGTCCAGCCAGCGGCGCGTCTTCGGCGACACCCAGTCGTACAGGAGGCGCACCCGGATGTGCTTGTCGCGGGCGAGCGCGATGGGGCCGCCGAGGGCGAAGATGACGGCGATGAGGAAGACCGTCGTCTCGTGCACCCACGACGTCGGGTTGTTGAACAGGTAGCGGGCGCCCACTTCGTAGACGCTGATGACGGCGCCGACGAGAACCAGCCAAGCGACCACCTTGCCGCCCTCGTCGACGGCGGCGTCGAGGGCGTTGCGGATGTGGCCTTCCTGGCCGCTGCGGTCGACGGGCTGCTGCCCGGCGTCGGTGTTCGACAGCTCTTCGAGCGCGGAGCGGTCGGTGGGGCGGATGTTGCGGTCGATGGTCATGACGGTAGCCCTCGCTCGGCGCGCCGGGTGGTAGGAGCGGAAACGCGGACGGCGCGGGGCGGCTGCCGACGGCGCCGCCCCGCATCCCCCTCACGCGGCGAGGATCACATCAGGTTGCGTTCGGTGAGGAACGCGGTGACGGAATCGTAGACCTTCTGGGTCATCTCGTTCTTGGTCGCCCAGTTCTTCCACTCTTCCTTGGCGATGTTGCGGAACTTCTTCCGCTCTTCCGCCGGCAGGTCGATGATCTCGATGTCCGGGTTCTTGCGAGCTTCCTGCACCGCCTTGATGTCGTTCTTCTTCAGTTCGAGCACCATGGTATAGGCGAGGTCGTCGACGGAGGTTTCGAGGATCGCCTTCAGGTCGTCCGGCAGGCCGTCCCAGATCTGCTTGTTCATGGAAATGGCGACCATGGGCAGGCTGTGGAAGCCGGGGTAGTTGGGGTACTTGGCGAAGTCGTGCAGTCCCTGCGCCTGGTTGGTGGCGAAGACCGTGTAGTCGGCGGCGTCGATGACGCCCTTTTCCAGCGCGGTGTAGACTTCCGAGCCCGGCAGGTTCACCGGCGCGGCGCCGGCCTTGGAGAAGATGTCGTAGACCATGCCTTCCGGCGCGCGCAGCTTCAGACCCTTCAGGTCATCGACCGAGCGGATGGGCTTCTTGGACGGGAAGCTCTCGAGGCCGGTGGCGGCCGCGCCCACCAGCTGCACGCCGTAGGGGTTCACCAGCTCGTTGTACAGGGCCTCGCCGCCGCCGTGGTTCATGTACTCCAGGAATTCCAGCGGGTCGCCCCAGGCGCCGACCAGGTTGCCGAGCATGGAGAAGGCCGGGTTCATGCCCGAGAAATAGCTCGGGTCGGTCATGTGGCCCTGCAGGATGCCGGCGCCGACGGCTTCCAGAGTCTGGTTGTGCGGCACGACGGCGCCGGTCGGCAGGATCTCGATCTTGATGCGGCCGCCGGACATGGTCGCGACGTTGTCGGCCCACTGCTGCTTCAGCTTGTACTGCGGCTCGCCGGAGGTTTCCGAGGTCTGGAACTTCCACTCGTATTCGGCGGCCAGCGCGGCATTGCTGCCGACCGTCGACACGCCGACAGCGGTCGCGAGCGCGATGACGGCGACCGCTCCGGTCGTCCGCGGGGAGAGGGACTTGAGCATCATGATTCCTCCTGGTCCTTGCCTGTCGTGGCTCTGGTTTTTCTCTTTATGGGAACGGGCGCCGGCGCCGGGGCGCCGGGCGCGGCGGACTGGCCCTCCGGAAGCAACGCTTTCTTCCAGTGGGCGAGAACGGGATCGTCGGCCTCGCCGGCGTCCTGCAGGTGCAGGTCGAAGGCGGTGCGGGCCATGACGCTGCGGGCGGCCTCGAAGGCGTCGTCGGGCCGGCGCAGGCGGATGCACTCCATCAGGTGGCGGTGACGGCCGAGGCTGTCCTGCAGCTCCTCGGCGGTCTCGTTGGAGGTGCGCACCACCAGCATGATGGACGGGCGCAGGATATGGGCGAGCTGCGCCCACACGAGGTTGTGGGTGGCGCGGTAGATGGCGGCGTGGAATTCGACGTCGTAGTCGCTGAACGACTTGCCGGCGTCGTCCGTCGCGCCGGTACCGACGGCGCCCACCATGCGTTCCATTCCCTGGAACGCCTCTTCCATGGCCAGCAGGTCGCGGGCGGTGGCCTTGCGGGCGGCGACGGCGGAGATGAAGGGCTCGGTAGCGTGGCGGAACTCGAAGATCTCGGCCATGAACTGCGGATTGGGCGCGGCGTGCTGCGCCATCCAGCGGGTGACCAGCGGATCGAGGATGTTCCACTCGCGGTATTCCTCGACCACGGTGCCATGGCCCGAGATGCGCCGCACGATGCCGAGCGAGACCAAGATCTGCAGGCCCGACCGCACCGACGGCCGGCTCACCCCGAAGGTGTCGCACAGCTCCGTCTCCTTGGGCAGCAGGTCGCCCGGCGGATACCGCCCGGCGAACAGGTCCACGGCCAGACGCTCGGCGACCTGATTGCCGAGGTCTCTGGCGGTGGTGCCGGTGGGGGGCGGTGAGGCTGGCATCGGTTCGGTCTTTCAAGATGCGTTAATCTTTCATACACTATGTCAGACATACGAGCAAACACGTCTTACACTGCACTGCGAAAGTCAGTTTTGCACCGCAGCAAGAACAGACGGGCCAGCGCGAGGAAACAGCCATGACCGGACCGATCGTCGCCTTGGGCGAACCCTTGATGGAGCTGAACCAGACGCGCTCCGGCGGTGGCGAGTACGCGCCCGGCTTCGGCGGCGACACGTCCAATACGGTGGTGGCGGCGGCCCGCCAGGGGGCCGCGACGGCCTACGTCAGCGCCGTCGGCGCCGACACCTTCGGCGACTCGCTGCTCGCCCTGTGGCGGCGCGAGGGGGTGGACGTCAGCCATGTGCGGCGCGACCCGACGGCGCCGACGGGGATCTACTTCGTCTCCCACGGCGCCGACGGGCATCGGTTCTCCTATTACCGCGCCGGATCGGCGGCGAGTCGCCTCGGTCCCGCGGACCTGCCGCTCGACCTCATCCGGTCGGCGTCGGTGTTCCACGTCTCGGCCATCAGCCAGGCCATCTCCACCTCGGCCTGCGACGCCGTCTTCGCCGCGCTGGAGACGGCGCGGGAAGCCGGCGTGACCGTCTCCTACGACACCAACCTGCGCCTCGCCCTGTGGCCGCTGGCGCGGGCGCGGGCGGTGATCGACGGCGCGGTGGCGCTGGCCGACATCGTGCTGCCGGGCCTCGACGACGCCCGCCTGCTGACCGGCCTGGAGGCGCCGGAAGCCGTCTGCGACCACTACCTGTCGCGCGGCGCCCGCATGGTGGCGCTCACCATGGGCAGCGACGGCGTCATGGTGGCGACGCCGGACGACCGCCGCCGCCTGGCCGTACACCGCGTCACGGCGCTGGACGCGACCGGCGCCGGCGACACCTTCGACGGCGCGTTCCTGGCGCGCATCGTGGCCGGCGACGACCCGTTCGCCGCGGCCGCCTACGCCAACGTGGCGGCGGCGCTGTCGACCCGCGGCTACGGCGCGGTCGCACCCATCCCGACCGCCGCCGAAGTGCGCGAGGCCATGGCGGGCGCGGCCTCCGCCTGAGCGGACTTGACCGGCGTCAAGGCGGCGCGGGACGGCTGGGGCAGCATGGGCCGAGGCTCAAGAACCCCCGGTCCGTCATGTCCATCGACCTCGAACGCCTGTCCGACGCCGCCGTCACCGCCGCCGCCCTGCGGCGGCTGGCGCCGCTCGGCACCGTCCGCCCGGTCGCCCGCGGCACCGTGCTGGCCGCCGCCGGCGCGCCCGTCGAGGCGCTGCATCTGGTGCTGAGCGGGCGGTTCCTCTGCTCCGTGCCGCTCGCCGCCGAGGCCGTGCCGGTGGAGGAACTCATGCGCGGCGCCCTGATCGGCTTCCCCGACTGGGCCGCCGACGGGCACCACGCGGTCGCCGTCACCGCCGTCGCCGCCGGCGAGGTGGTGGTGATCGATCCCGCCCGCCTGCAAGACCTCGCCAGCCGCGACGCCGAGGTGGCGCTGCTGCTGGTGGCGCTGCTCTCCGTCGCGCTGCGCCGCTGCATCGGGGCGACCGAGGCCATGCGCCGCCGCACCGTGGTGCAGCGCACCGCCGCCTACCTGCTCGCCCTGCCGCCGGCCTCGCGCAACGGCTCGCTGGAGGTGCGCATCCCCATGGCCAAGAAGACCCTCGCCGCCCACCTCGGCATGACGCAGCAGAGCCTGAGCCGGGTGCTGCGCCTGCTGCGCCCGGCGGGGGTCAGCGTGCGCGGGCGGCTGGTCGCCATCGCCGATCCCGGTCGACTGTCGGCCCTGGTGGAGGGGGCGGCATGACCGCCGCCGCACCCGAGGTCGCCGAGACCCTCGCCGCCGCCGGCAGCGACCTCTTCATCCCCGCCGGCACGCTGCTGTTCGGCCAGGGTGATCCGGCTGACCGCTTCTTCCTGCTGCGCGAGGGCAGGGTGCGGCTGTTCGTCGGCGACTCGGGCGGCGGCGAAGCGCTGCTGCACGTCTTCGGCCCCGGCGACCTGTTCGGCCTGCCGGCCATGGTCGGCCTGCAGCGCTACCCGGTGAACGGCGAGGCGCTGACCGACTGCCATCTGGCGGTGGTCACCCGCGGCAACCTCATGGCCCTGCTGACCGCCGAGCCGCAGCGCCTGACCGCGCTCTTCGCCACCCTCGGCGCCCGCTGGCGGATCATGGCGCGGCGGCTGGCCGAGCTGAAGGCCCTGTCGCCGACCCAGCGTCTCTGCGCGTGGCTGGTGCAGGCGGCGGAGGCGGCGGTGCCGGAGGCCGCGGCGGCCGGCGGCGCCGTCGTCTTCACCCTGGACGTGCCGCACTACGTGGTGGCCGGTGCGGTCGGGCTCGCACCCGAGAACCTGTCACGAGCGTTCCAGCGCCTGAAGGTCCACGGCGTCCACGTGCGGCGGCGGGAGGTGCGCATCGACAACCTCGGCGCGCTTCGCACGCTCTGTCATGGCGCCGAAGGCGAAACCGAATTAGACTAAAGGCCGGAAACAGATCCTAAAGGCTGTTCATGCCCGTCGCCGACGCCGCGCAGATCCTTGCGCAGTCCCCCCTCTTCGCCCGGCTGCCGCAGTCCGAGCGCGACGCCATCGCCCGCCTGGCGGAGGTGCGTGCCTTCGCGCCGGGTGAACGGCTGATCGAGCGCGGGGCGCCGGCGGCGGCGCTCTATGCCGTGCGGTCGGGCTACGTGAAGGTCTTCCTGCCGGGCCGGGCCGCCCGCGACGAGCACGTCATCGACATCCACGGCCCCGGCACCCTCATCGGCGAGACGGCGGCGACCGGCGTCGGCGACTACACCGTCTCGGCGGTCGCCCTGGACACGGTGGAGGCGCTCGCCATTCCCGGCGAGGCGCTGAACGCCGCGCTCGCCCGCAACTACGACGTGGTGCTGACGGTCATGGGGGCGGTCACCGGATCGCTGCGCGGCCTGCTCAACCAGGTCACCGAGCTGAAGATGAAGTCGACGGCCCAGCGCCTCGCCATGTTCCTGGTGCAGCTGGCGCCGGTGCAGGAGGGGCGGGCGGAGATCGACCTGCCCTACAGCAAGCGCGTGGTGGCCGAGAAGCTCGGCATGACGCCGGAAACCCTGTCGCGCTCCATCGCCAAGCTGGCGCCCGTCGGCGTCACCTCGGGCGGGCGCGACCGCATCGTGGTGGCGGACATGGAGGCGCTGGCCGACTTCGCCGGCTTCCTGCCCGAGGAGGAGGATCTCTGACATGGCCGAGAACCGCCCCCTGACGCCCGCCGACCTGCGCGCCTTGCCGCACGCGCCGCTGTTCTCCCGCCTCGGCCATGCCGAGTTGGAGGCGGTGGCGCAGACCGGTTCGGTGCGGCGCTACGAGCACGCGAGCCTGCTGTTCTCCGCCGGTGACGAGGCCGACGCCTTCTACGCCGTCGCCGAGGGCGCCGTGCACCTGTTCGCCCTGACCCCCGAGGGCGACCAGAGCCTGGTGACCATCGTCGGCACCGGCGAGACCTTCGCCGAGGCCGCCCTGTTCGGCGCCGGGCGTTTCCCGGTGAATGCCGAGGTGCAAGGCGGCACGACGCTCATCCGCATCGACGGCCGGCTGTTCATGAAGGCCCTGCGCGAGAACCAGACGCTCGGCTTCCACATGCTCGACAGCCTGCTGGCGCGCCAGGTCTTTCTCATCCACGAGATCCACCACCTGAAGGCCCACAGCCCGAGCCAGCGCCTCGCCTCCTACCTGCTGTCGCTCATCGAGTCGGAGGCCTGGAAGGGCAGGGGGCGGCTGCCGGTGCGCAAGCAGCTCATCGCCAGCCGCATCGGCATCGAGCCGGAAAGCCTGTCGCGCGCCCTGCGGCGGCTGGTGGAGGCCGGCGTGCAGTGCGAGGGCGACGACGTCATCGTCGAGGACGAAGCCCTGCTGCGCGCCTATTGCGCGAGCTTCGGCGAGGCGGACATGACCGCCGGCTGAGGGGCTTTCGCACCGCCCTTGACCAAGCTCAAGGGCAGGCGGACCAAGGGGCGGCATGGTGTCGGCATGTTCCGACGAGGATGCCGATGATGACCCCCTCCACCCTCTCCCGTCCCGCCTGGGTCGCCGACGTCGACGCCGATCCGGCCGCCGAGATCGACGTCGGCCGGCTGCTCGCCCAGGGCGGCGATCCGCTGTCCACCCTCACCGGCACCGCCGCCACCGTGCCCGCCGGGCGCGGCATGGTGGTGGTGGCGCCCTTCGACCCCGTGCCGCTGCGCGACCTGCTGGCCGGCGACGGCTTCGAGAGCTTCGTCGAGCCGCTGGCCGACGGCCGCTTCCGGGTTCGCTTCTTCCGCGCCGGGGGCTGTGCCGCCGCCCGGTCGCCCGCGCCGCCGGCTCCGGCGGCCGAGCCGCCGCGCAAGTTCTGGATGGACGCCGACGGCCTGCACCTGGACGTGCGCGGCCTGCCGCCGCCGCGGCCCATGCTGGACGTGCTGGCCTTCCTCGACGGCGGCGCGCACAGCCAGCCGCTGACCGTCCACGTGCCGCAGTTCCCGGTCCACCTCGTCCCCGAACTGGAGGACCGTGGCTGGAGCTGGGACATCGTGGCGGACGAGCCCGGCCACGTGATCCTCCGCCTCGTGCCCGACGAGACCGCCTGATGTTGGTCGTGCCTCTGGCGGGGGCGGAGAAACGGCTGCTGCATCCGGCGGTGCCCATCGGCTTCTTCGGAACGGCCGTGACGGCGCACGTGGCGGCCTGGCTGCTGGCGGCGGTCTTCCCGGCCGAGGTGCTGGCGGCCGGTGGTCCCGGTCCCGGCCTCGCCGCCGTGCACGCCCTGACCCTCGGCGTGCTGGTGACGACGGCGGTGGGCGCCCTGCTGCAAATCCTGCCCGTGACCACCCAGCAGGACGCCCCGCGCACGCCGCTGGCGGCCCTGGTGCTCGCGCTGACGGCGGGCGGCGGCGTGGTGCTGGTGGCCGGTTTCGCCCTCTACTCGGTCCCCCTGCTGATCGCCGGTGCCGGCTCCGCGGTGCTTGGCCTCACCGGCTTTGCGGCGCTGCTGGTGCGGCTGCTGGTGAAGGGGCGCGCGGCCGGTCTGGTCGACACCCTGCCGGCGGTGGCGCTGGCGGCGGTGTGGCTGGCCGCATTGGCGGTTCTCGCCCTGCTGCTCGCCCACGACTACCGGGTGCCGCTGCTGCCCGACCACGCCGCCGCCGCCGTGGTGCATCTGGTGGTGGCCGCCTATGGGTTCATGGGGTTCCTGGTGATCGGCTTCAGCCATGTGCTCGTGCCCATGCTGGCCGTCGCCGAGCCGCCCAAGCCCGGCGCCGGTCGGCCCGCCCTGGTGCTGGCGACGGTCTCTCTGCTCGCCGCCGCCGGCGGCCTGCTGGGCGGCTTCGACCCGCTGGTGTGGGTCGGCCTCGCGGGCGGGCTGGTGGCGAGCGGCCTGCATGTCGCCCTCATGGTGAAGACGGTCGGCAAGCGCCTGCGCCGCAAGCTCGGCCCGTCCTTCGTGCTGGTGCGGCTGTCGTGGGTGCTGCTGCCGGCGTCGCTGGTGGCGGGCGGGCTCGCCTATGCCGGGCTGGTGCCGCCGGCGCTGTTCGCCGTGCTGTTGCTGCCGGGCTGGCTGCTCACCCTGCTGCTCGGCATCCTGCAACGCATCCTGCCCTTCCTCGCCTCCATGCATACCGTCCGCACCTGCGCCAAGCCGCTATCGGCCAAGACCCTGGAGTGGAGCCTGCCGATCCGCGTCGTCACCCTGTGCCATCCGGCGGCGCTGGGTCTGCTCACCGTCGCCGCCGCCTTCGACCTGCCGCTGCTCGCCCGCCTGGGCGGCGCCGTCGGTGCGGTCGGAGCCTGTGCCTTCGTCCTGTATGCCGCCACCGTCGGCCTGCGGGCCCGCCGCCATCGCACCTCCGTCGGGCCCAAGCAGCCCCGGCCGGTGCGCCCGGCCGCGCCGCCACCGCCGCCGTTCGCCGCCCCTCCCATGGAGTTCCGCACATGAGCACCTTCTTCGGCGCCACGCGCATCGGCGAGGCCCTGCACACCGAGCACCAGTCCACCCTGGCGGCCCTCGACGCCCTGGAGCGCCTGATCGACCGCCGCACCATGCCCGACGCCGCCGATCCGCAGGTGCGGCAGGTGCTGGAGACGGTCGCCCAGGCCCTGGAAGACGACGTCGCCCGCCACTTCGCCTTCGAGGAGGAGAACCTGTTCCCCCGCGTCGCGGCGGCCGGCGCCACCTTCATGGCCGACATGCTGGCCGGCGAGCACGAGGAGATCCGCCCGCTGGCCGGGCAGGTGCGCGACCTCTGCCGCGCCCACCTCGACGGGGGCCTGAGCGAGCCCGACTGGCGCCTGCTGCGCGACGTGGCGCAGGACCTCATCGAGCGCGAGACTTTCCACATCCAGAAGGAGGAAATGGGCCTGCTGGCGGCGCTGGCGCAGATCCTCGACCGCGACACCGACGTCGAGCTGGCGGCCCGCCACGCCGCCCTGACGACGGCCTGAGGAGGGCGCCATGCGAACGGTTCTGTCCTACGGCTTCCGCGTCTTCTTCCTGGCCTGCGCCGGTTGGGGGGTGACCGCCATGGCCCTGTGGCTGGTGTGGCTCGGGGTTCACCTGAACGGCGCCGACTTCGCCGTGATGACCATCGCCCTGCCGCCGTTCCAGTGGCACGCCCACGAGATGGTGTTCGGCTTCGGCCTCGCCGCCGTCGCCGGCTTCCTGCTGACGGCGGTGCCCAACTGGGTGGGCGGCAAGCCGATCCGCGGCGCGCCCCTCGGCCTGATCGCCGCGGCGTGGCTCGCCGGGCGGCTGGCGGTCGGCTTCTCGGCCTGGCTGCCGGCGGTGCTGGTGGTGGCGGTGGACGCCCTGTTCCCGCTGCTGCTGGCGGGGATGCTGGCGCGCCAGATCATCCCCGCCCGCCAGCCGCGCAACCTGGGCGTCGTGGTGGTGGTGAGCCTGCTCGGCACCCTGCAGGTGCTGTCGCTGGCCGATGCCCTGGCCCTGTTCGACAACCCCCTGGCCCAGGCGCCGGCGCGCATCGGCGTCGAGCTTCTGGTGCTGCTCATCGCCGTCATCGGCGGGCGCATCACGCCGGCCTTCACGCGCAACTGGCTGAACGCCCGCGGCCATGCCGTCTCCGTCGCCATGGGGACGTGGCTCGACCGCGCCGCCGTGGCGCTCACCGCCGCCGCCGTGCTGGCCGATGCCGCCGGGGCGCCCGACGCCTTGCGGGCGCCGCTGTTCGCCGCCGCCGGCGTCGCCCTGCTGGTGCGCCTGTCGCGCTGGCACGGCCGCCAGACGCTGGCCGAGCCGCTGCTCTGGGTGCTGCACCTCGGCTATGGCCTGGTCGCCGCCGGGTTCCTGCTCATGGCGGCCGCCGTGCTCGGCGTGCTGGTGGAGAGCACCGCGCTGCACCTGTGGACCATCGGCGCCGTCGGGGTGATGGTGGTCGGTGTCATGTCGCGCGTCGCCCTCGGCCATACCGGGCGGGCGCTCACGGCGTCGCGCACCACCGCCGTCGCCTATGGGCTGATGGTGCTGGCGGCCGTGGTGCGGGTGGCCGGGCCGGCCCTGTCGCCGGACCTCTATACCCCGGCGCTGCTGACGGCGGCGGGCCTGTGGATGGCGGCGCTGGTGCTCTTCCTGGCGGACTATGCGGCCATTCTGGCCTGCGAGCGGCGTGTGAGCGGACCTTGATCGCGGGCGTCCGCGGCGGATAAGGATCATCCTCCGTAACCGCCGCGAGCAGACCATGGTCCGCCCCCTGCCGGCGCGGCCGCTGCTGCTGGCCGCCGCCATCGTCCTCATCGCCCTCAACATGCGGCCGGCGCTGACTAGCGTCGGCCCCGTGCTGCCCGAGATCATGCGCGACGCCGGTCTGTCGGCCGGCGCCGCCAGTCTGCTGACGACGCTGCCGGTGGTCTGCCTCGGCCTGTTCGGGCCGCTGGCGCCGCTCGTCGCCCGCCGCTTCGGGACGGAGCGCGCCATCCTGCTGCTCATGCCGGTGCTGGCGGCCGGCGTGCTGCTGCGCTGGGAGGGGAGTGCTGCGGCCCTGTTCGCATCGGTGGTCGTCATCGGCGCCGCCATCGGCATCGTCAACGTGCTGGTGCCGAGCCTGCTGAAGCGCGACTTCCCCGACCGCGCGGTGCTGATGACCGGCGTCTACACCATGTCGCTGTGTGCCGGGGCCGCCGTGGCGGCGGGGGCGACGGCGCCCCTGGCGCTGGAGGCCGGCGCCGGCTGGCCCCTGGCGCTCGCCGCCTGGGCGGTGCCGGCGGTGCTGGCGGCGCTGCTGTGGTGGCCCATGATCCCGCGCCGCAGTGCCGGCGGTCCGCCCGTCCACATGCGGGTGAGCGGCCTGTGGCGTGATCCGCTGGCGTGGCAGGTGACGCTGTTCATGGGGCTGCAATCGTCGCTCGCCTACAGCGTGTTCGGCTGGCTCGCCCCCATCCTGCGCGACCGGGGGCTGTCCGCCGTGGATGCCGGGATCGTGGTGTCCGTCTCCATCCTCATCCAGGTGCCGGCGGCCCTGCTGGCGCCGGCCCTGGCCAAGCGGTGGCGGACCCAGCGCCCGGCCGTCGCCATCGCCATCGGCAGCGGCCTGATCGGCCTGCTCGGCTGCGTCTTCGCGCCGCTGTGGAGCGTGTGGGGCTTCGCCGCCTTCCTCGGCATCGGCCAGGGCGCGGCGTTCTCGCTGGCGCTGATCCTCATTGTGCTGCGCGCCGGCGACAGCCACGTCGCCGCCCACCTGTCGGGCATGGCGCAGGGCGTCGGCTACGTGCTGGCGGCGGGCGGGCCGCTGTTCGTCGGTCTGCTGCACGAATGGGCCGGCGGCTGGGGCGAGGTCGGCGTCCTGTTCACCGCCATCGCCCTCGGCGCCTTCGGCTTCGGCATGGGGGCGGCGCGGCCGCTGCACGTCGGCGCCACCAGCCGCCCCGCCCAGGCGGCTCAGGGGGCGAGCGCCGAGTAGTAGGCCGCCACCGCTCCGCGTTCCGCCGGCTCCAGGCGTTCGGCGATGCTGCGCATGATGTGGGCGAAGGGCGTGCCGCCGCGGGTGCCATTGGCGAAGGCGTCCAGTTGAACTGTGATGTAGTCGGCGTATTGCCCGGCGAGCGACGGGTAGACGGCGGCGCGCGGTGCCTCCTTCGGCCCGTGGCACTGCACGCAGGCGGGCACGCCGCGCTCGGGGATGCCGCGCGTCGCGATGCGTTCGCCGAGCGCCCGGTCGCCCGCCGCCGTCGCTTCCGCCGCACCCGCCGGCATGGCGGCGTAGTAGGCGGCGAGGCGCTGCAAGGCGGCGTCGTCCAGCATGGCCGCCACCGGCTCCATGAAGCCGCTGTGCCGCTCCCCCGCCGCATAGGCGCGTAGCGAGGCGAGCAGGTAGGGCTCCGTCTGCCCCGCCAGTTTGGGGAAGGCGCCGGCGCCGCGGCCGAGGCCCTCCGCCCCGTGGCAGCGGGCGCAGCTTTCCGCCACGACGGCGCCGATGGGGTCGTCGTGGCTGCGCAGGCGGTTGCCGCTGCCGGCGTCGCCCGCCGCCAGCGCGCGGTATTCGGCTTCGGACAGGTCGGGCAGGCGGCGCAGGAAGGCGACCATGGCCCACACCTCGTCCTCGCGGTGCAGGGCCGGCCAGGCCGGCATGGCGGTGAACTTGACGCCGTGCTTGACGATCCAGAACAGGTGCTCCGGCTCCCACGACGGGATATGGGGCGGCAGGTGGGGCGGCTTCGGCGTCATCTGGCGCACGACGACCGACGGCTGCGTCGTGGGCGTGCCATGACAGGGGGCGCAGCCGCTTTCGTAGTGGCCGGCGCCGCGCAGGACCAGGGCGCGGTCGTCGAGGCTCACGTCGGGCGGGATGGCGACGCCGAGGGATTGCGTCTTCACCGCCCGCCGCATGGCGAAGTGGAGGAACCAGTCGGTCACCGCCCAGTGGCCGGAACTGGCGGCGATGGGCGCGAAGCCGGCGGCGGCGAAGACGAAGCCGCCGATGCCGGCGGCGACGGCCGCGCCGGCGATCCAGGCGAGCGGGCGCTTCCACTTCATGGCGTGCTCTCCCCCCGCCGCAGCAGCCCGGCCAGCAGCCCAAGCCCGCCGATGGCATAGACGACGCCGCCGACCGCCAGCATGAGGATGCCGCCGATCTGCTGATCGGCCACCCCGGCGCAGGCGGCGTAGAGCGGCCGCGGCGCCAGCGCCAGCAGGGCGCCGAGCAGCGTCATGTGCATGGAGGTGAGCAGCAGCCCCGCCACACCGGCCGCCGCCCGCTCGTGCCGCCGCTCCACCCCGCCGCCGAGGGCCGCCAGCCACACCAGCAGCCCGACCGCCAGGAACGATGCTTGCTCCGCCGCCAGCCAGCCGAAGGAGGCGCGGGCGAGGTCGTGCAGGGCGGGCGCGTGCCAGCCCCACACCACCACCAGTTCCAGCACCGCCGCCGCCACCGGCGCGAACAGCCCCGGCAGCCGCCGCGCCGGGTCGAGCGGGCCGCCGGCGACGCCCAGCGCCAGCAGCGGCGCGGCGACGGCGACCACCGCCAGGTGCATGGTCATGTGGGCGGCGAAGCGCGTCAGCGACCACTCGGGCAGCGGGCCAAGCCAGGCGAAGCCCAGCACGGCGAGACCGGCGGTTACGGGCAGCGGGCGGGCGATCATCGGCAGCTCCCCGTGAACACGGCCGGCAGGGCGACGAGCAAGGTGGCGACGAAGCTGAGCGCCGCCAGCAGCACCGTTGCGAAGCCGAGGAAGCGATGGCGGTCGGCGGCGGTCGCGAAGTCGTGCGGCGCGGTGGCGTCGCCGTAGGAATGCCGCCGCCAGCCGGCCATGCCGACCAGGGCGATGATCGCCAGGGCGACGGCGGTGTATATCCCCACCAGCACCCGCGCATCGCCGAGCGGCCCGCCGTAGCCCGCCACCTTGGCGCACCACACGGCGCCGGTGACGTAGGACGCCAGGAAGTGCAGCGCCCACACCGTCGGCGCCAGCGGCAGGATCCACAGGCTGTCGCGGGCGCGCGGCGGCGGGTCGCGGGCGTCGTGGGGGAGGTCGAGGCGTTGCGGGTCGGCCATGGGCGTCCTCCATCCTCCTCAGGCGACCAGCGGGAAGCCGGCGAGGGTGGCCACCGTCACCAGCACCGTCACCGCCAGGAAGTGCCAGAACAGGGTGACGACGTGGATGTCGATGTCCCACTGCGGCGTCAGCTTGCCGGCGAAACCGCGGGCGATGCAGTAGAGCAGCATGACGACCCCGACCGCGGCATGGATGCCCACCCACAGCACCAGCACCCAGACGGTGGCGGGATAGACGTGCGCCGTCGGGTCGAGGCCGGTCACCGCCGGTCCCGTCGCCAGCGCCGCCGTGCCGGCGACGGTCAGCAGGCAGGCGAGGCCGAGGGCGGCGAAGAAGCTCTGGCGCCGGCCGCCGGCGTTCCACCGCCGCGCCAGCACCGTCAGCAGCCACGCCGCCAGGAACAGGCCGAGCGCCGTCAGCGGCCACGCTACCCCCGGTCCGGCGGCGGGATCGGGCGGGAAGTCTTCGTGGATGGTCCAGTAGAAGTAGTAGCCGAACACGAGGCCGGCGAAGGCGGTCATGTCGCCCATCATGGTGATGAACATGGCCCACCACCCGACCGACTGCGGCCCCGACTTGTAGAGCGGCAGGGTGGTGCCGAGGCCGACGTCCTTGGCGGGCTTCTCGGGGATGAGCGCGGTGCCCGTCCACAGCCACGTCAGAACCATGCCGAGCGCCAGCACACCGCTCAAGCCTGCCAGCCACCACCAGTGATAGGTGGAAAAGATGAACACGCCGCCGGTGCCGGCCGCCGCGCCCATGGTGAGGAAGGTGGGGCCGGGCACGCGCAGGCACTGGATCGGCTCGGCGTCGAGGATGCTGGTGACCAACGTCTCGCGCTTCAGTTCCTCGGCGTCCGGAAGGTAGAACCGGCCGGCGTCCACGTCGCGCACGAGGTTCGGCTGGTCCCACAGGGGATTGCGGCTCTCGATGACGGGGATGGAGCGCACGCCCCACGGCTTGTCGGGCATCTCCCCCAGCCATTCCAGCGTGCCGGCGTTCCACGGGTTGCGCGGGCTGTAGGGCTGCCGGCCTTTGGGGCGCAGCACGTCCCACAGGAACACGGCGAAGCCGGCGGCCAGGATGAAGGCACCGATGCTGGAGACCAGGTTCAGCACGTCGAAGCCGACGCCGCCTTCATAGGTGAACACCCGCCGCGGCATGCCGCGCAGGCCGGTCAGGTGCATGGGCAGGAAGGCGATGTTGAAGCCCGAGAACATGAGCCAGAAGGCGATGCGCCCCAGGCGGTCGGACAGCGTCTTGCCGCCGGCCAGCGGGTAGAAGTAGTAGAAGGCGCCCGTCACCGGGAACACCACGCCGCCGACCAGCACGTAATGGACGTGGGCGACGATGAAGTAGGTGTCGTGGACCTGGAAGTCGAAGGGCGCCAGCGCCACCATCACCCCGGTCAGCCCGCCGATGACGAAGATGGCGAGCGCGCCGGAGACGTAGAGCATGGGCGTCGAGGCGATCACCCGCCCGGCCAGCGCCGTCGCCACGAAGCAGAAGATCTGGATGCCGGTCGGGATGGCGACGGCCACCGAGGCCGCCGAAAAGAACCCGAGCGTCAGCCCCGGCAGGCCCGTGGTGTACATGTGGTGGACCCACAGGCCGAAGCTGATGAAGCCGGTGCCGACGGCGGCCAGCACGATCCACGAATACCCGACGATGGGGCGCCGGGCGAACACCGGCACCATGGTCGCCACCAGCGCGATGGCCGGCAGGAAGATGATGTAGACCTCCGGGTGGCCGAAGATCCAGAACAGGTGCTGCCACAGCAGCGGGTCGCCGCCGCGGTCGGGGTCGAAGAACGGCCAGTCGAAGGCGCGCTGCATCTCGAACAGCAGGTCGCCGGTGATGAGCGGCGGGAAGGCGAACAGGATCATCGCCGCCACCACCAGCAGATACCAGGCATAGAGCGGCATCAGGTTGATGCGCATGCCCGGCGGCCGGCACTTCAGAATGCCGACGATCAGCTCCACCGCCGCGGCGATGGACGCCACCTCGATGAAGCTGAGGCCGAGCAGCCAGATGTCCACCCCGACGCCGTCCTGGTATTCCGTCGTCAGCGGCGGGTACATGAACCAGCCGCCTTTCGGGGCCGCGTCGAACAGGATGGACCCGCACACGAAGACGCCGCCGATCAGGAAGCTCCAGAAGCCGTAGGCCGACAGGCGCGGGAAGGGCAGGTCGCGGGCGCCCAGCATCTCCGGCAGGATCATGATGGAGAAGGCTTCGAAGATCGGCACCGCGAACAGGAACATCATCACCGTGCCGTGCAGGGTGAAGACCTGGTTGTAGGTGTCGGCGTCGAGGAAGTCGTTGCCCGGCACCGCCAGCTGGGCGCGGATGAGCAGCCCGAGGATGCCGGCGAAGAAGAAGAAGGCGAAGGCGACCGTGGTGTACCACAGGCCGACCTCGGAATTGTTCACCGCCGACCAGTAGCGCCAGCCGGTGGGCGTCTTCCAGGCGGTCAGCAGGCGCTCGGCCTGGGCGGCGGCGCGGCGGGTCTCGGTGTCGTCGCTCATGTCAGGCCGTCCAGGTAGAGGGCGAGGGCGCGCAGGTCCGCCGCCGGCAGCATGCCGAAGGGGGGCATCTCGGCATCGGGCTTCACCTCGTGGGTGTCGCCGATCCAGCGGGCGAAGGCGGCGGGGTCGTTGGGCAGGATGCCGGCGCCGAGCGTCAGGCGGCCGCCGACGTGGGTGAGGTCCGGCCCGATGGTGCCGTCGGCCGGCGTGCCGCGCACCGCATGGCAGGCACCGCAGCCGAAGGCGAGGAACAGCTCCCGCCCCCGCGCGGCCTCGGGCGAGGCGGGGGCTTCGGCCGGGGCGGCCTGGGTGGCGAGCCAGTCGTCGAAGGCGGCCGGCTCCAAGACCTCCACCCCGAACTGCATGAGCGCGTGCGAGGTGCCGCAGTATTCGGCGCAGGCGCCGCGGAAGACGCCGGTGCGCGTCGGCTCCAGCGCCAGCTCGGTCACGCGGCCGGGGATCATGTCCATCTTGCCGCCGAGCGAGGGGATCCAGAACGAATGGATCACGTCGGGGCTGGTCAGGGTGAAGGCGGCCATCTGCCCGACCGGCAGGCGGATCTCGTTGGCGAGCGGGATGCGGCGGCCGTCGGGCGTGACGTAGGTGACGCGCCACCACCAGCGCAGACCTTCCACCTCCACCCGCACCGCCGCATCGCCGGTCGGCGGGCGCAGCACCGGCATCAGGCGCAGGCCCCATATCAGCAGGGCGGTGAGCACGACCGTCGGGAAGACGGCACCGGCGCCGATGATGAGCAGGCGGGCCCTGCGCACGTCGTGGCGGCCGGTGCCGAAGCGCGTGGCGTAGACGGCGAGGCCGATCACGACCACCCAGATCACCACCGCGCCGCCGAACATCCACCACCACAGGTCGGCGATGCGTTCCGCCCCCACGCCCGCCGGCGTGAGCGTCGACTGCGGCCCGTCGCAGGCGGCGAGGGCGAGGACGCCCGCGGCGGCCGTCAGGCGGCGGCCGTGCGTGAGGAAGGGGATGGGCAGTGCAGGCATCCAGTGCTTCCGCCGACGGACGACGAGCGGCCGGTGCCGGTACCCGCCTTCGTTGGCCGTCCTTGTGGGTCATCGCCTACAACGCGCGACCCGGCGGGCGGATGCTGCTACGGCTCTACCACCTCCGGCAGGAAGGCGTAAAGGTCGCCGAAGCCCCGGCGCGCCGTTTCCGCCAGCGCATCGGGCACTGCCGCCGCCGACAGCCACTCGCCCCAGGCGAAGTGGTCGGACTCGCCGACGACGGCATTGAAGCGATAGGGCGCGAGGCTCTCCAGCCGCTGCACGCAGGCGAGTGCCCGCGGCAGGGCCGGCGGCAGGTATTCGAAGGCGATGCGGGGGATGGGGCGGTTCAGGCCGGCCAGCACCGCGTCCTCCATCCCCTCCACGTCGATCTTGCAGAAGGCGGGCAGGCCGAAGCGGTCGATGAGGGCGTCGAGCGTGGTCTGCGGCACGGTTTCCCGGTGGTCCCATCGGACCATGGAGAACGTCTCGTCGCGCCCTACCTCGCCGATCCAGTCGGCGGCGCCGGTGGTGACGGTGGGATGGCGGCGGGAGACGTGCAGGGTCAGCGTGCCTTCCTGCGGCCCGACAGCGGCGCGCACCACCGTCACCCGGCGGCGCGGCCGGGTGAGCGACAGGAAGCCGTGGAACAGCCCCTGCGGCTCTACCGCCACCACCCGCACCCCGAGCCCCGCCAGGATGCGCGAGCGGTTGCCCACATGCGCGCCGATGTCGAAGGCGAGGTCGCCGCGCCGCATGAAGCCGCCGTAGAGCCGCCGCAGGCCGTCGGTCATGCCGGCATCGCCGTAGTAGATGCGCAAGGACCGGCCGAGGCCGGCGAGGGCGTCGAGGGACGGCATCATGGGCGGGTCTCCGCGCTGGGGATCGTCTGTCTCATGTGCGGTCCGCCGGCGCCTTTTCCAGTCGCAGGTCGGCGGCGACCGGCAGATGGTCCGACCCGACCGGCGGTCCGCTGCGGAAGTCGGTGACGGCGATGGGGCCACGCACCAGTACGTGGTCCAGCGGCACGCGGGCGAGGGCGGGCCGCAGCGGCCACGTCGCATGCCAGCCGAAGCCCGCCGCCGCCGGCCGCAGTCCGGCCGCGCGCAGCAGGGCGCGGGCATGCGGCGACCACAGCGAGGTGTTGAAGTCGCCGGCGACGATGGCCGGGCCGTCGATGCGCGCCAGGTGCCGGCCCAGGCGGTCCAGCTGGCGGTTGCGGGCGTGGCTGTCGCGGCCGTCGAAGGGTTCGGGCGAGGTGGGATGAACGCCGACCACGGTCACCGCCCGGCCGGCGATGGTCATGGTGGTGAGCAGGTAGGGCGGTCGGTCGGCGGTGCGCGGCGCCAGCCGTTCGTGGCGGATGGAGAAGCGGCTCAGGATCACCACCGGCCCGGCCGCCGCCGCCCAGGTGTCGGGGGCGGCCTGCGGATAGAGCGCGCCGAGCCTCGCCAGCGGCTCCCGCCAGCGCGCGCCGCGGGCATCCACCAGCACCACGATGTCCGGCCGCTTGTCGCGCACGGCGGCAACCACCGCCTCGGGCCGCGGGTTCTCGGCCAGCACGTTGGCAGCGAAGACGGTCAGCGGCAGGGCGTCGGCGGCGAGCGGTGGGTCGCCGCGCGGCAGCCAGAGGTCGCGCACCGCCCAGCCATGCACCGCCAGCACGACCACCAGCAGCACCGCCGCCGGCCGCGCCCCCGCCGCCATGGCGAGCAGCAGCAGGGCCAGCGCCGCCGCCAGGTATTGCAGGCGGAAGTGGGTCAGCAGGTCGAAGGGCCACCACAGGCGCGCCGCCAGCACCGCCAGCGTCACCGCCGCCAGTCCCGCCGCCAGAATGGTCACTGCCACCTTGAGAATGCCTGCCTCCTGTCCCCGTGTCTGGAGTCAACGCGCGGGCAGGGCGTCGGCGAGCACCGCTTCGGCAAGGGCGGGCAGGGCGGCGGCCACGGCGGGGGACAGCGGCGCACCGAGATCCCAGCGCTCGCCCTCCACCGCATGGACGATCAGCCGCGCCGGCATCCGGCCGAGCGCCCGGCCGGTGGCGATGGCCTCGTTCACCCCGAAGGCGTGGGAGGAACAGCGGAACAGGCGGGCGTCGAAGGGCGTGGCGCGGGCCGTGTCGATGCGGTGCAGCCGGCCAGGCGTGCCGGCGGCGCAGGCGGCGTCGACCACCACCACCAGCGGCCGCCCCTCCCACAGGGCGATGAGGCCGAGGCCCTCGCCGTGGTGCGGGCGCAGCTCCAGGCGGTCGGCCGGCAGCAGGTCGAGCACCGCGAGGCCGGCGGCGTCGTCGCCGCGCCACGGCTGGCCGATGCCGATGACGAGGGGGCGCGGGTCAGGGCTCACGGTGCACCTTCAGGCGCAGGAAGTGGGTGGCGCAGGAGATGCAGGGGTCGTAGTTGCGGATGGCCTGCTCGCAGCGCCATTTCAGGGCGTCGTCGTCGAGCGCCAGGCCGCGCTCCACCACCTGCCGCAGGTCTTCCTCGATGGTCGGTTGGTTCTGGGCGGTGGGCGGCACGATGCGCGCCTCCAGGATGCTGCCGTCGTCGGCGAGGCGGTAGCGGTGCCAGCACAGGCCGCGCGGCGCCTCCGTCGCCCCGACGCCGACGCCGGCGCGCGGCTCCACCGGCACGGCGGGCGGGTCGGGCGGCCGGTAGGCGTCGACCAGCCTTTGCGCCTCCAGCACCACCTGCAGCACCTCGGCGGCCCGCACGACGATGGAGCGGAACGGATTGCGCTCCACCGGCGCGACGCCCAGCGCCGCCGCCTCCGCCCGCACGTCGGGCAGCAGGCGGTCGCCGTTGATCGCCCAGCGGGCGAGCGGGCCGACCATGTAGGCGCGGCCGTCGCGGGTGCGGCCGTGCAGGGCGGTGGAATTGGGCTCCTGGTGTTCGTCGAACAGGTCGGGAAAGGCGGCGATGGGCGCGTCCAGCCCCTCCGACGACGCCAGCCTTCCGCCGGTGATGGCGTAGTCGCGGTCGTGGCGCAGGGCGACGAACAGATAGTCGCGCGTCAGGTCCGGCGGATCGAAGGCCGCCACCGTGCGCAGAAGCCGCCGCGCCGCCGCCGCCGCCCAGTCCAGTTCCGGCCGCAGGGCGAGCAGTTCGGCGCGCTTGGGCGCCGCGTAGAAGCCGCCGACCTTCAGGTTCACCGGATGCACCGCGCGCCCGCCCACCACCTCCAACAGGCGGTTGCCGAGCTTCTTGAGGCGCAGCGCCGTCTCCACCACCTCGGGGTGGGTCTTCGCCATCAGCAGGGCGTCGTCGAGGCCGAGGAAATCGGGCGCGTGCAGCATGGCGACGTGCAGCACGTGGCTTTCGATCCACTCGCCGCAATAGACCAGCCGGCGCAGGGCCTCGATCTCCGGCGACACCACCACGCCGAAGGCGTCCTCCATGGCCTGCGCCGCGCCCAGCTGATAGGCGATGGGGCAGATGCCGCAGATGCGCGAGGTGATGTCGGGGGCGTCGGAGTAGGGCCGGCCGCGCAGCAAGGCCTCGAAGAAGCGCGGCGGCTCGAAGATGCGGAAGTGCAGGGCGGTGACGCGCCCGTCGCGGACGGTGACGTCGAGCGCCCCCTCGCCCTCCACCCGGGCGAGGGCCTCAACCTTGATGCGGCGGGTCATGGCGGCGGGCCTCCTCGCGGAAGGGAGCGGCATCGGCGTTGTACAGGCGCAAGGCCAGGGTGATCTCCGCCGATGTCCGGCCGAGGGCGGCGTATTGCGCCGTCAGGGCCGGCAGGTTGGGCGTCTCCTTCGGACCGAAGCAGCCGTAGCAGCCGCGCCCGACCCGCGGACACAGGGCGCCGCAGCCGGCCTGGGTGACGGGGCCGAGGCAGGGCGTGCCGGCGGCGACGGTGACGCAGGGGTGCCCGGCCCGCTTGCACTCGGTGCAGACGGCGGTGCGCGGTAGGGCAGGGCGGCGGCCGGCGAGCAGGGCGCTCACCACCTCCAGCAGTTGGTGACGGTCCACCGGGCAGCCGCGCAGCTCCAGGTCGACCGGCACGTGGTCGGCGATGGCGGTGGAGGTGGCGAGGGTGGCGATGTGCTCCGGCCGGGGATAGACGGCGCGCACCCATTCGGCGGCGTCGGCCAGGTTCTTCAGGGCCTGGATGCCGCCGGCCGTGGCGCAGGCGCCGATGGCGACCAGCACCCGCGACTGCCGCCGAATGGTGCGAATGCGTGCGGCGTCGGCGGCGGTGGTGATGGAGCCTTCCACCAGCGACAGGTCGTAGGGGCCGGGGGCGGTGGCACGGGTGGCTTCCAGGAACACCGCTACCTGCACCGCATCGGCCAGCGCCAGCAGGTCGTCCTCCAGGTCGAGAAGCTGGAGCTGGCAGCCGTCGCAGCTCGAGAACTTCCACACGGCGAGCTTGGGGCGTCGGGTCATGGCGTCACACCTCCGCCAGCGGCAGCACGTCGCGCACCGCGCCGTAGTCGAACACCGGGCCGTCGCGGCAGACGAAGCGCCCCGCCCATTGGCAATGGCCGCAGACGCCGATGGCGCACTTCATGTTGCGCTCCATGGACAGCCACACGCGGTCGGGCGCCACGCCCTTGCGCACCAGGGCCTCGCAGGCGGCGCGCATCATCAGTTCCGGGCCGCAGACGAAGGCGGTGGCGGCGGCGGGGTCGAAGCCGCCGGCGGCGACGAGGCGCGTCACCATGCCGACCGGCCCGCTCCAGCCGCCGGTGGCGCGGTCGACGGTGACGGCGACGCCGGTGTCGAAGCGGCTGCGCCACGCCCGCACCTCCGTATGGAACAGGATGTCCTCGGGCGTGCGGGCGCCGTAGAGCACAAGTACCCGACCGAACCGCTGCCGCGCCGCGAGCACCGCCAGAACCAATGGCCGCACGGGCGCGAGGCCGAGCCCGCCGGCGACGATCACCACGTCGCGCCCCTCTGCCGTCACCACCGGCCACGCCCGGCCGAACGGGCCGCGCACACCCAGCGTTGCGCCGGCCTTCAGCCCCCACATGGCCCGCGTGACGCCGCCGACGGCGCGCGTGGTGTGGGTCAGCACCTCCGGCACCGCCGGATCGCCGCTGACGGAGATGGGCACCTCGCCCTGGCCGAAGGCATAGAGCATCATGAACTGCCCCGGCCGCCACGCTGGCGGCGCCGCGCCGTCCTCGGGCACCAGATCGAGGGTGAAGGTATCCGCCAGTTCCCGCCGCACCCGCGCGATGCGGAAGGGGCGCGGCACCATGGTTTCCGGCGCGGCGACGGTCATGACGGCGGTCCGTAGAGGTCGAGCATCTGCAACCGGGCGGCGTGCAGGCGGTCGGCCATGACGGCGACGAAGCGCGGCAGCAGGTGGAAGGCGATCTCGTGGTCGGCGGCGATCACCCGCCGCAGGCTGGGGGCGTCGAAGACCACCGCCTCCGTCGGTTCCGTGGCGGTGGCGGCGAAGCTCCAGCGGTAGGGCGGGATCAGCCACGACCAGCCGAGCACGTCGCCGCCGTGCAGGGTCTGCAGGGTGAGGAGGCCGCGGCCGGGGTCGGCGATCTGCACCGCCACCGTGCCCGACAGCAGGACGTGGAAGCGGTCGGCGCAGGCGCCTTCCTGCAGCAGGACGTCGCCGGGCTTGAAGGCGCGCGTGGTGGCGCAGGCGGCCATGGCGTCGCGCTGGGCCTCGCTCAGGCCGGCGAACAGCGGATGGTCGTGCAGCACGCGGCGGATGGCTTCGGTGTCGAGGGTGGGCGTCATGGCGCAGCCTCCCGTTCTTCGGCGGCCGCGAGGATCGCGGCTTCTTCCGTGATGTCGATGCCGACCGGGCACCACGCGATGCAGCGCCCGCAGCCGACGCAGCCCGAGGTGCCGAACTGGTCGTGCCAGGTCGACAGCTTGTGTGTGATCCAGTGGCGGTAGCGGGCGGCGGCGCTCTGCCGCACCGGGCCGCCGACGACGTAGGAGAAGTCGAGCGAGAAGCAGCCGTCCCACACCCGGCGCCGCTCGGCCGTGGCACCGTCCAGGCTGGTAGCGTCCTCCACCGTCGAGCAGAAGCAGGTGGGGCACTGGCTGGTGCAATTACCGCAGGTGAGGCAGCGGTCCGCCACCGCCTGCCAGCGGGGATGCTCCACCGCCCGCCGCAGCACGCCGGCGACGTCGGCCGGCAGGCGGCGGGTCTGGGCGGCGGCGGTGCGGGCGGCGATGGCGTCGCGGTCGGCGAAATCCCGGTCCTCGGCGGCCGTGAGCGGCAGGGCGGCGGCGATGGCCTCGCCCGCCGCGCTGCGGGCCTCCACCAGCAGGCCGCGCCCGGGAAGTTCGGACAGGGCGAGGTCGCAGGGGCCGGCGACGGCCGGGCCGGTGCCGAGGCTGGTGCAGAAGCAGGTGGCGGCGGCTTCGGCGCAGGTGACGGCGACCAGCAGCGTCGCCTGCCGGCGCGCCTGATAGAGCGCATCGCCCGCCATGGCCTCGTCCAGCCGCGCCACCGCCGCAAGATCGCACGGCAGCAGGCCGAGCAGGGCCTGAGGACGGGGGGCAGGCGGCGTCTCAGTGACCGCGAAGTCGTCGCCGTCGCGGCGGGCGCGGAACAGCAGGGTTTCCGGCGGGTGCAGAAAACGCTTCCACGGCAGCGCGGTCGGGCCGGTGGCGAAGCGCAAGGAGTCGGCGCGGCGGGTCAGGCGGTAGCGGCCGGGGGTCTGCTCGGCGGTCCAGCCGGCGGCGATGGCATCGGCGTTGGCGACCTCGGCCAGCGCCAGCACGCCGCCGTCCACCACCGGCGCGATCACCGCATGACCGCGGGCGCGCAGGGCGTCGACGAGCGCCTGGATGTCCTCGGCGGGCAGGAGGCCGCAGACGGAACCTCGCATGGTCCACCTCCGGATCGTGGGGGCGATCCTTCAAACCACAAGCAGTTTAGCACAATTCGCCGTGTCGGGCACTCACTCGGGCGCGCGGCGATTCCGCTGGAAGATCAGGGCGATGGCGAGCGGCCCGGCGAGCACCTGCAAGGCCTGGATCTCGCTGCCGAGTACCCAGGCGGTGGCGCCGCCGACCAGCGTCCAGACCGCCGGGACGACGGCCGCCAGCCAGCGGATGCGCCCGCGCACCAGGAGCAGCACGCCGAGGGTGAGCAGCGCCGTCGGGTCAGGCGCCGTGCCGGCCACCTCCGCCGCCGCGAGGCCATAGGCGCTGGTCAGCGCCAGCAGCGGCCACACCAGCAGGGCGACCAGCGCCAGCCCGAGGCCGATCCGGCCGGTCGCGTCCACGGGCGGGCCGATGTCCAGCCGCCGCCGCAGGCCGAGCCACGCCAGCACCAGCGCCTGCACCAGGAAGGCGCCGGCGTAGGTGGGCGCCATGAAGTTCAGTTCGGCGAAGCTGCCGAGGTGGAAGGTGATGCCGCTCCACGCCCAGCCGACGGCCAGGATCAGCGCCGCCGCCCGGCCGCCGCCGGGCCGCCACGCCAGCCCCACCACCGCCAGCCCGAGCAGCAGCGCCACCACCGGCGCCGGAAACCACGCCCCATTGTACTGGGCGACGAGGGAGGCGAGGACGTCGGCGTCGAAGGGCAGCATGGGCTCCTACAGGCTCTGCATATGGGCGATCATGCGGCGGCGCATGTCGGCGTCGGGCAGCGGGCCGCGCAGCACCTCCATGTTCTCGCGCATGTGGTCGACGCGCGTCGTGGCGGGGATGGCGCAGGTGATGGCGGGATGCGACACCACGAACTTGAGAAACACCTGGGCCCAGGTGCGGGCTCCGATCTCGGCCGCGAAGGGCGGCAGCGGCCGGCCTTCCACCATGCGGATCAACTGCTTCTGCCGGTAGGGCCGGTTGGCGATGACGGCGAGGCCGCGGTCCTGGGCCAGCGGCAGCAGGCGGTCCTCCGCCTCGCGGTCGAGGATGTTGTAGGTCAGCTGCACGAAATCCAGCGGCTGCGTCTCCATCAGCCGCTCCATGGCCTCGTGGCGGGCGCCGTGGGAGGTGGTGATGCCGATGTACCGCACCCGTTCGGCCGCCTTGTCGGCGATAAGGGTGGGCAGGTGCGTCTCCCAGTCCACCAGGTTGTGGACCTGCATGAGGTCGAACCGCGGCACGCCCCACAGGCGGCGGCTTGCCGCCATCTGCTCCGGCCCCTCCTCGCCGGGGAACTGGGTCCATACCTTGGTGGCGGAGAACAGGCCGGCGGTCTCCTCGGGCGGCAGGCGGTCCAGGCACCAGCCGACCACGTCCTCCGAACTGCCGTACATGGGCGAGCTGTCGACCATGCCGCCGCCCAGTCGGAAGAAGGTGCGCAGGACCTCCATCCGCTCGGCGCGCAGGGCTTCATTGGAGCCGACGTTGAAGGTGATCCAGGTGCCCATTCCTACGGCCGCTATTTCCTCGCCGGTGGACGGGATGGGGCGGCGCAGCAGAGGCGCGCCCTCTTGCGCCCGCGCAGACGGCAGCGGCAGGAAGGGCAGGGTGGCCGCGGCGGCGGCGGAGGTGAGCAGGGTGCGGCGGGTCAGGGCGGGCATGGCGCCTCCGGGCGGCTGACGGGACGGACGGCTCGCCCCTTCAAGTCGGTCCCGGCGGCCGCCGGGTCAACGCCCGGCGTAATCCAGCAGGTCGCGCGCCCGCTCCGCCAGGTCTGCCGAGGCCTCGCCGCGCCCGACGGCCCAGGCGAGCGCCAGCCCCACGGCATCGTCCAGCGCCTGGCCCGGTGTCAGACCGGCGCGGGCGCGCAGGCGCAACAGGTCGGGGTCGTCGGCGCGGGCCGGCGGCGGGAACAGGCCGGCGGCCTCCACCACGTGCGGCGGGCGGGGCAGGGGGCTCTCGTCGAACAGCATCTGCAGCCAGCCGCGCGCCAGATCGGCCGCCTCGCAGGCGACGGTGGCGCCGCCCAGGTCTTCCAGCAGGCGGGGCGCGATGCGGCGCGGTTCGCGGCCGTCTTCCTCCAGGCGTTCGGGCGTCAGGCCGTGGCGCGCGTCGTCCTCCGCCGCCCACGGCAGATCGTCCCATGCCGGTGCGGGGCGCACCAGCCACGCCTCGCCGGCCGACAGATCGGCGGCGGCCCAGGCGATCTCGACGGGATAGCCGTCCATGGCGGAGGCGGTGACGGCGAGGAAGAGGGTGGCAGGCGGCATGGCGGACCCCGCAAACGACACGGGCGCCGGCTGGTGTCAGCGGCGCCCGTATGTCGATCTGATCTGTGAGAGGAGATGGTGGGCGCAGTAGGGATTGAACCTACGACCCCACCCGTGTGAAGGGTGTGCTCTCCCGCTGAGCTATGCGCCCATCTCTCTCTGTCCCGCTCCGGGGCCGGTGCCTTGCGGCGGTGGCTCCGTCGTGGGAGCCGGTATGTACTAAGCCGGGCCCCACCCTGTCAAACACTTTTTTCAATGATCTCCAGAACCTGCTCGAAGCGGTCGATCAAGGCGTCGGCGCCGAACTCCTCCACCGGCCCGTGGGGGTAGCCGTAGGTGACGCAGACGCAAGTCACGCCCGCGCCCTTGGCGGCCAGCACGTCGTTCAGCCCGTCGCCGACCATGAGCGCGCGCCCCGCCGTCGCACCCAGCGCCTCCAGGCAGGCGCGCACCGGGGCCGGGTCGGGCTTGCGCTCGGGCGTCGAGCCGCCGCCGATCACCACGTGGAAGTACCGCGCAAGATCCAGCGCCTCCAGAAGGGCGACCGTGGCACGGTAGGGCTTGTTCGTGCATACCGCCATCGGATGTCCGCGCGCCGACAGATCGCGAAGCGTGCTTACGACGCCAGGGTAGGGTTGTGTTCCGTGCGCCGTTGCCCCCTCATAGATGGACACGAAGCGGCCGGTGAGCATGTCGAGATCGTCATCCGCCGCAGGCGCGCCGGTGGCGGCGAAGGCCCGCTCCACCAGCACGCGGGCGCCGTCGCCGACCATGCGGGCGACCTCGGGCTCGCTCAGGCGGCGGCGGTCTTCCTCCGCCAGCAGGCGGTTCAGGGCGAGCGTCAGGTCGGGCAGGCTGTGGACCAGCGTGCCGTCGAGGTCGAACAGAAGGGCGAGCAGAGGGGGATTTGCCATGGCGCGGTCCTGCAACACGGTGAAACAATGTTTGTTTTTGCGGATTCACGGGCCTGTGGCAGTGTCCGCTGCCGTTTGGTCTTCCCTTTCTAGCCTGCCTCGGAAGTCATGAGCAAAAGCAAAACCGCCGCCATCGTCCTCGCCGCCGGCATGGGCACGCGCATGAAGTCGGCCCTGCCCAAGGTGATGCATCCCGTCGCCGGCCGGCCCATGGTCAACCACCTGCTGGCCACCGTGCAGACGCTGGGCGTCGACCGCACCGTCGTGGTGGTCGGGCCGGACATGGACGGCCTGCGCCGCGCCGTCGCGCCGCATGCGACCGTGGAACAGACCGACCGCCTGGGCACCGCCCACGCCGTCGCCCAGGCCCGGCCGGAGCTGGACGGCTTCGACGGCGACGTGCTGGTCCTCTACGGCGACACGCCGCTCATTTCCGCCGAGACGCTCGCCCGTATGCTGGAGGCGCGCCGCGCCGTGCCGGCGCCGGCCGTGGTGGTGCTCGGCTTCCGCCCCGACCAGCCCGGCTCCTACGGCCGTCTGGTGATGGGCGGCGACGGCCTGGAGGCCATCGTCGAGGCCAAGGATGCGACGCCCGAGCAGCTGGCGATCCCGCTGTGCAATTCAGGCGTCATGTGCATCGACGGCGCCCGCCTGTTCGGCCTGCTGGACCGCGTCGGCAACGCCAATGCCAAGGGCGAATACTACCTGACCGACATCGTCGCGCTGGCCCGCGCCGACGGCCTGCCGTGCGCCGTGGTGGAAGGCGACGAGGCGGAGCTGCTCGGCGTCAACAGCCGCACCGAACTGGCGGTCGCCGAGGGCATCGTGCAGGCCCGCCTGCGTCGCGCCGCCACGGACGGCGGCGCCACCCTGACGGCGCCCGAGACGGTGTTCTTCAGCCACGACACCCGCCTCGGCCGCGACGTGAGCGTCGGCCCCTTCGTTACCTTCGGCCCCGGCGTCACCATCGGCGACGGCGTCGAGATCAAGGGCTTCTGCCACTTCGAGGACTGCACGGTGGGCGACGGCGTCATCCTCGGCCCCTACGCCCGCCTGCGGCCCGGGGCGGAGGTGCGCAACGGCGCCCACATCGGCAACTTCGTCGAGATCAAGAAGGCGGTGGTCGAGGACGGCGCCAAGGTCAACCACCTGACCTACATCGGCGACGCCCGGGTCGGCGCGGGCGCCAACATCGGCGCCGGCACCATCACCTGCAACTACGACGGCTTCCTGAAGCATCACACCGACATCGGGGCGGGCGCCTTCATCGGCTCCAACAGCGCCCTGGTGGCGCCGGTACGCATCGGCGACGGCGCCATCGTCGGCGCCGGGTCGGTGGTGACGCGGGACGTCGAAGCAAACGCCCTGACCGTCGCCCGCGGAGAGCAGGTCTCCCGCAACGGCTGGGCCATCCGGTTCCGCGAGCGCATGGCCGCGCTCAAGAACCAGCGCAAGAAGGAGGCGTGATCCATGTGCGGCATCGTCGGCATCATCGGGCGCAAGGACGTCGCGCCGCTGCTCATCGACGGCCTGCGCCGGCTGGAGTACCGCGGCTATGACTCGGCGGGCATCGCCACGCTGGTGAACGGCTCCATCGACCGCCGCCGCGCCGAGGGCAAGATCGCCAACCTGGACGCCCGCGTGCGCGAGCAGCCCATCGACGGCACCGTCGGCATCGGTCACACCCGCTGGGCCACCCACGGCCGCCCCAACGAGGCCAACGCCCACCCGCACGCCTCGGCGCGGGTGGCGGTGGTGCACAACGGCATCATCGAGAACTTCCAGGAGCTGAAGAAGGAGCTGCAGGATGCAGGCCGCGCCTTCGAAAGCGACACCGACACCGAAGTGGTCGTCCACCTGATCCACCACCACCTGGACCAGGGCCTGCCGCCGGTGGAAGCCGTGCAGCACAGCCTGAAGCGGCTGAACGGCGCCTTTGCGCTCGGCATCCTCATCGCCGGCCGCCACGACCTGCTCATCGGCGCCCGCATGGGCAGCCCGCTGGCGGTCGGCTACGGCGACGGCGAGATGTTCCTCGGCTCCGACGCGCTGGCGCTGGCGCCGCTCACCCAGCGCATCGCCTACCTGGACGAGGGCGACATGGTGGTCCTGACGCTGGAAGGCGCCACCTTCTACGACGCCGACGACCAGCCGGTGGCGCGCGAGGTGCGGCAGACGGCGCTGTCGGGCGCCCTTATCGGCAAGGGCGAGCACCGCCACTTCATGGCGAAGGAGATCTTCGAGCAGCCGCAGGTCATCGGCGACACCCTCAACGCCATGTACAACCCGGCGCAGGGCTCCATCACCCTGCCGGACCTGCCGTTCGACCTCGCCGCCGTGCCCAAGGTGACCATCGTCGCCTGCGGCACCAGCTATTACGCCGGGCTGGTCGCCAAGTACTGGATCGAGCGCCTGGCCCGCGTGCCGGTGGAGATCGACGTGGCGAGCGAGTTCCGCTACCGCCGCCCGGTGCTGGCCGACGGCGGCCTCGCCCTGTTCATCAGCCAGTCGGGCGAGACGGCCGACACGCTGGCCGCCCTGCGCCACTGCAAGGCGGAGGGGCAGCACACGGTCGCCATCGTCAACTCGCCGGAAAGCTCCATGGCGCGCGAGAGCGATGCCGTGCTGCAGACCCTGGCGGGGCCGGAGATCGGCGTCGCCTCCACCAAGGCCTTCACGACGCAGCTGACGGTGCTGGCCTGCTTCAGCATCGCGCTGGCGCGCGCAAAGGGCGCCATCGACCGCAAGGCCGAGCAGGCGCTGTCGGGCGCCCTGGCCGAAGTGCCCGGCCGCGCCGCCGAGGTGCTGGCCCACGACGAGCGCATCCGCGACATCGCCCAGTTCGTCGCCGATGCCCGCGACGTGCTGTATCTCGGCCGCGGCACGTCCTATGCCATCGCCCTGGAAGGGGCGCTGAAACTGAAGGAAATCAGCTACATCCACGCCGAAGGCTATGCGGCGGGTGAGATGAAGCACGGCCCCATCGCGCTCATCGACGAGACCGTGCCGGTCATCGTCATCGCCCCCGACGACGAGGACGAGCTGTTCGAGAAGACGGCCTCCAACGTGCAGGAGACGGTGGCGCGCGGCGGCAAGGTGGTGTTCTTCTCCGACGCCCACGGGGTGGAGCGCATGAGCGAAACGGCGCTCTACGCCATCCCCATGCCGACGGTGAACCCCTTCGTGGCGCCCATCCTCTACGCCATCCCGGTGCAGCTGCTGGCCTATCACACGGCGGTGCTGAAGGGCACCGACGTCGACCAGCCGCGCAACCTGGCGAAGAGTGTCACGGTGGAGTGACGGCAGGATTGCATAATTCTCCTGTAGTTATTACATTTTCTCCCTGCCAGAGGGGGAAGTTGACAGATGCCAATCCAATCGCTGCCTAGATCCGACGTCATTGAAGTGATGTTTGTACGTGTATGTGGTACGAGAGCCTATTTTGGCAATGAAGAAAGAACACCTGCAGTAGGAAGTCCCAGAAGGTACGAGTCCGTCTATGGGGATGGCACTGAGGTGGAGGTGTGGCTGGGGCATTATCCCTCTTTTCTTCCAGAATACATAGAATCGGCAGAAGCGAGCGCGTTGAGAGCGGTTCAAAGTTTTGTTGGAATTTCTGTCTCTGAGGGGGCGGCGGCAGCGGTAGCAGAGCAAGCGAAGCGTAGCGCACGTTATATCGAAAATCTTAGGTGGCCAATTGTTGTAATTTCTAGAGAAACCGTTCCTGCCGGAGCGTTTGAGATCGATGACAACTCACCTACTGGAATGCGTATTGGTGATATTGCGAAGTATATGGAGTATTTCGATGGTTTCCGGGGGAGGCAAAAGAGAATATCGTCACATATGCTCGTCCATGCAGCAACAAACTTAAAAGAAAATGTCATTAATAGTTTATTGCGGGACTACATTATTGTTGTTAGGAAAGGTTTTTCTGCTTTCAGTCCACCTAATGCGAATGTCTCGGTGAGCCATTCAAGCGGCTTCTTGGAAAAGTATGATGCTACAAAATGGCCGTCTGTTGACGCGTCATTGATCGGTAATCTTGACTTTATTAGTGATGCTGTTGATAAATACGTAGAAGCCATGGCTTGCAAAGATAATTGGAAGCGTTTCTTTTTGGCTTTTCATTGTATTGAAATAGCAACTGAAGTCTTGTACAATTTCTATAAACAAAAGTGGCTTCCAAGTTTATCCGCGAGTGATAAGGCCTGCTATTCAGACGTTTGCAAGTTTTTCAGAAAAAAACCGTCTATATCCATCAAGTTTTGTGCATGCCTGCTTTTACTGGCCCCTAAAGAATTCGACGATTATATGGGGAGATTTAAAAGGATCAAAGATGCCCGAAATTGCTTTGCACACGGTGACTTCAAGGGTGAGATTCATCTACCGGATGATGACGCACTTACGCTTGCGGCGAACTTTTTAGGTCTATACGTTGCAGGTAATACGTAGGAAATTGGAGCCGAGCGCGGTGGTGAACACCGGCGACGCCGGCGGCGAGCGCACCGCCGTGGTGCAGGAGCTCTGACCCCGGTCGCGGGGCAAGGCGTTTCGTCTTGGTGCCGCCATGTTTGGCCGCCACACTGATCCGAACCGTCACCGACGAGGACGACGCGCCGTGTTCCGTACGCTCATCGCCTTGCCCGCCGTTGCGCTCATCCTGGGCGTGGTCCTGATGGCCGCCGCCGCCCAGGCCGCCGACGAGGAAGCGCTCGCCGCCTGCGGCGAGTCCTTCGACGCTTGCTCCCTGCGCTGCGAGCAGTCCTATCCCGACGATGCCGCCGCCTCGGCCGGTTGCCAGGCCGCCTGTGCCGCCGACCGGGCGGTGTGCGAGGCCAAGGCGGGGTACGAGCAGGCCAAGCCCTGGGTGGCCGATCAGTTCCGCAAGATGCAGCGCTTCTTCGAAGGCTTCAGCGAGCAGGGGCGTGACGCCGAGCCGGCACCGGCCCCCACGCCTGCGCCGCAGCCGGACGCGCGTCCGACGCCCCTGATCCCGCCGGCGGAGGAGGGCGACGCGGTCAATCTTTAGACCCGTTCCAAGGTCCGGTTGCCGTCGGCCTCGGCTTGCGGCATGGTCATGCGCGTCCCACATGGGGCGCGCATTGTTTTTCCGGCTTTTCAGAGGGGCTCGACGCCATGGCGCAGTACGATTACGACCTCATCACCATCGGCGCGGGCTCGGGCGGCGTGCGGGCGACGCGGCTGGCCGGCGGCTGGGGCCACAAGGTCGCGATCGTCGAAAGCTCGCGCGTCGGCGGCACCTGCGTCATGCGCGGCTGCGTGCCCAAGAAGCTGCTGGTCTACGGGGCCCACTTCGCCGAGGACTTCGAGGACGCCAAGGGCTACGGCTGGACGCTCGGCGACGTCTCGTTCGACTGGCCGACGCTGGTCGGCAACAAGAACAAGGAACTGGACCGCCTGCAGGGCGTCTACGAGCGCATCCTGCGCGACAACAAGGTGGAGTTGCTGCGCGGCCGCGGCGTCATCGTCGACCCGCATACGGTGGAGGTCGACGGCCAGCGCCACACGGCGGAGAAGATCCTGATCGCCGTCGGCGGCTGGCCGACCCTGCCGGACATTCCGGGCATCGAGCACGCCGTCACCTCCAACGAGGCGCTGGACCTGCCCGACCTGCCCAAGCGCGTGACCATCGTCGGCGGCGGCTATATCGCGGTCGAGTTCGCCGGCATCTTCCACGCCCTCGGCAGCCAGGTGACGCAGGTCATCCGCAAGGAGATGATTCTGCGCGGCTTCGACGGCACCATCCGCGCCGCCCTGCAGGACGAACTGATCCGCCAGGGCATCGACCTACGCTGCGAGACCACCGTGCGCTCCATCGAGAAGACGCCCTCGGGCGCCTTCAACCTGCGCTTCGCCGGCGGCGACGAACACGAAACGGATCTGGTGATGTACGCCACCGGCCGCGCGCCGAACACCAAGGGCCTCGGGCTCGAAGAGGTGGGCGTCGAGATGCGCGAGAACGGCGCCATCGTGGTGGACGAGAACGCCCGCACCAGCGTCGACAGCATCTTCGCCATCGGCGACGTCACCGACCGCGTGAACCTGACGCCGGTCGCCATCAACGAGGGCCGTTGCTTCGCGGAAACCTTCTTCCACGACAACCCCATGACCATGGACTACACGAACATCGCCTCGGCGGTGTTCAGCCAGCCGCCGGTGGGGTCCGTCGGCATGAGCGAGGAAGAGGCGCGCCGCCGCGGCAAGGTGAAGATCTTCATCAGCCGCTTCCGGCCCATGAAGTACACGCTGTCTGGCCGCGAGGAACGCACGGTCATGAAGCTGATCGTGGATGCCGAGACCGACGTGGTGCTGGGCGCCCACATGGTCGGCGTCGATGCGCCGGAGATCGTCCAGGGCATCGCCATCGCGCTCAAGTGCGGCGCGACGAAGAAGCAGTTCGACGCCACGGTCGGCATCCATCCGACGGCGGCGGAGGAATTCGTCACCATGCGCGACCCCATCCCCGACCCGTCGCCCGAGCACACGGAGTAAGGACGACACCCGGGCCGGCCCGCCATAGGCCGGCCCGGATGGTTTTCGTCACCCCAGACGCCCGGCCTTGCGACGCTCGACCCCGAAGCCCGCCGTCACCTCGCGCTCCAGCAGGTCGAGGCAGTCCTCCAGCGGCAGGGTCGCCGTCGGCACCGTCAGGTCGGGCGCCTCGGGCGCCTCGTAGGGGGCCGAGACGCCGGTGAAGCCCGGCAGCTCGCCGGCGAAGGCGCGGCGGTAGAGGCCCTTGGGGTCGCGCCCGGCACAGACCTCCACCGAGGCATCGATGAAGACCTCGCGGAAGCCGTCGCCGACGATGGCGCGGGCGGCGTCGCGGTCGGCGCGGCGGGGCGAGATCAGGCTGACGATCGCCACCGTGCCGGCATCCGCGAACAGCTTGGCGGCTTCTGCCACCCGGCGGATGTTCTCCGACCGGTCGGCGTCGCTGAAGCCGAGGTCGCCGCACAGGCCGTGGCGCAGGTTGTCGCCGTCGAGCGTATAGACCTGCCAGCCGGCCTCGAACAGGCGGCGGCGCAGGGCCATGGCGAGCGTCGACTTGCCCGCCCCCGACAGGCCGGTGAGCCACAGCACGCCGCCGGTATGGCCGTTGCGGCGGTGGACCTCGGCCGGTTCCACCGACTGGGCGACGGCGGTGACGTTGGGGCTGGCCGCCGCCGCGCCCTCGATGACGAAGCCGCCGGCGACGCGATGGCCGCGCACCAGCACGCCGCGCCCGGTGAGCGGGTTGTCGGCGAAGGTGTCGAAGGCCATGGCGCCGTGGCTGCGCAGGATGACTTCCGCCACGTCGCCGCCGGCCACCTGCTCGGTGCCGGTGGTGCCGAGGCTGGCGACGTCGATCACCCGCACCACCTTGTCGACCACGGCGCCGTAACTGGCGGTGCCGAGGCGCACCGTCACCCGGTCGCCGGCCGCCAGCGGGTCGCGGTCGAGCCAGAACAGGCGCACGGCGATGCGGCTGCCGATATGCTGCGCCGCGCCGGGGTGGCCGGCGACGTGGCCGCGTTCCACGAACAGGTCGTCGTCGAGCGTGAGGGCGACCGACTGCCCGGCCCCGGCGGCGATGGGGGTGGAGCCGCGCCAGGTCTCGAATCCGGCGACGGAGGCTTCGCGCCCGGTCGGTTGGAAGCGCACCCGGTCGCCGACGCGCAGGCGCCCCGTCTCGATGCGGCCGACCAGGATGCGGCGGTCGCCGTCGCGGTAGACGTCCTGCACCGGGAAGCGCAGCGGCAGGTCCACCGGCTGCGGCCGCGGCGTCACCTGGTCCAGCGCCTCGGTCAGGGTCGGGCCCTGCCACCACGGCAGGTTGGCGCTGGTGCGCACCAGATTGTCGCCCTCGCGCGCCGACAGCGGCACGACGGCGAGCGGCTCGATGCCGATGCCGGCGAGGTAGCCCGACACGGCCTCGGCGGTCGCCCGGAAGCCGGCCTCGGCCCAGTCCAGGCGGTCCATCTTGTTGACCGCCACCACCACCTGCGCGACGCCCAGCAGCGACAGCAGGTAGGCGTGGCGGCGGGTCTGCTCCGACAGGCCCTGCACGGCGTCCACCACCAGCACGGCGGCATCGGCCGAGGCCGCACCCGTCACCATGTTGCGGAGGAATTCCTTGTGCCCCGGCGCGTCGATGATGACGTAGGGCCGCTTGCGGGTCTTCAGCCAGATGCGGGTGGTGTCGAGCGTGATGCCCTGGTCGCGTTCGATCTGCAGGGCGTCCATGACGAAGGACCACTCGAAGTCGACGCGGCGGCGGTCCGACTGGCCCTTCAGCTCGTCCAGCTTGCCGTCGGCCAGGGAGCCGGTCTCGTGCAGCAGGCGGCCGATGAGGGTGGACTTGCCGTGGTCGACGTGACCGACGATGACGATGGGCAGCGGCGGCACCGCGTCCTTGATGCGTGGCGACATGGTGGGGTGTCCTCGATCAGACCTGTGTCATGGCCGGGCTCGACCCGGCCATCCACGGCGCCACCGGCGGTGGTCGTGGGGTCGCGGCATCTGGCCGGCGGCGGGGGAGCCGTGGATGCCCGGATCACGTCCGGGCATGACAAGGAAAAGGAAAGGAGTGGTTACATATACCCCGACGCCCGCAGGCGTTCGAAGCTGTCCTCGGCCTCGTGGTCCATGGTGCGGCCGGCGCGTTCCGGCGCCTTGGTGGTTTCCAGTTCGGCGATGATGTCGGCGATGGTGGCGGCGTCGCTGTCGATGGGCAGAGTGATGCCCTCCTCGCCGAGCGAGCGGAAGCGCTTACCGTTGCGGGCGAAGTAGAGCGGCACCACCGGAATGCCCTCGCGCTGGATGTAGCGCCAGATGTCCACTTCCGTCCATTGCAGCAGCGGGTGGATGCGCACGTGCGTGCCGGGCGGGAAGTCGGTGTTGTAGTGGTCCCAGAACTCCGGCGGCTGGTCGCGGAAGTCCCACGCGCCGTCGTCGCCGCGTGGGCTGAAGACGCGCTCCTTGGCGCGGGTGGACTGCTCGTCGCGGCGGATGCCGGCGATGATGCCGTCGAAGGCGTAGCGTTCCAGCGCCTGCTTGAGGCCCAGGCTCTTGCGGGCGGCGAGGCGGCTGCCCGACGGCAGGGTGGGGTCGGTCTGCTCGATGGGCGGGCAGGCATCGGCGATGAGGTCGAGCTTCCACTCCTTGGTGAAGCGCTCGCGGAAGGCGTAGGTCTCGGGAAACTCGAGGCCGGTGTCCAGGTGCATCACCGGGAAGGGCACGCGGCCGAGGAAGGCCTTGCGCGCCAGCCAGATCATGACGTTGCTGTCCTTGCCGAGCGACCACAGCATGCCGAGCTTGGAAAAGCGGCTGTAGGCCTCGCGCAGGATGAAGATGCTCTGGCTTTCCAGGGCGTCGAGATGACTGCTCATGGTCAACGGGTCCTCGAGATGGCGGCGACGGCGCCGGGCAGGTGGATGCCGCACTCGGTCTTGCCGGCATTGTCGCGCCAGCGGCCGGCGCGGACGTCCTCGCCCGGGGCGACGCGGTCGGTGCAGGGCATGCAGCCGATGGAGAGGAAGCCGTCCTCCTCCAGCGGGTGACGGGGCAGGTCCCGCTCGGCGAAGGCGCGGTCGAGGTCGGCCCGGCTCCAGTCGGCGAGCGGGTTGATCTTGACGCGCGGGCCGTCGGCCTCGACGCGCGGCAGGGCGGCGCGGGTGGCGCCCTGGTAGCGCTTGCGGCCGCTGATCCAGGCGTCGAAGGGGGCCAGCGCCCGCGCCAGCGGCTCCACCTTGCGGACGTAGCAGCAGCGGTCGTGGTTCTGCGTCCACAGGATGCCGTCGGGATCGGCGGCGGCGACGGCGGCGGGGTCGGGGCGGATCACCCGCACGTCGGTCAGGCCGAGGCGGGAAACCAGCTTATCGCGGTAGCGCAGCGTCTCGCCGAACAGCTTGCCGGTATCGAGGAAGACCACCGGCAGGGCCGGGTCCACCTGCGCCACCAGATCGAGCAGCACGGCGGATTCGGCGCCGAAAGACGACACCAGGGCGATACGGCCGGCGAACGCCTGCGCCGCGGCGGCGATCAGGTCTTCGGTGGAGCCACCGCCGTGGCGCGCGGCGAAAAGGTCGGCGGGATGCTCGTCACGGAGCAGGGCGGATGTCTGGGCGGACATGGCAGGTGTCTCCGGATCACAGGGCGGCGGCGCGGGCGGCCGGGACGGCGGCAGCGACGACGCCGGCCGTCACTTCGCCGATGATGAGCAGGGCGGGACCGGCGATGCCGGCGGCGGCGACCGTGTCGCCGAGGGTGGCGAGGGTGGCGGGCAGCACCCGCTGGTCGGGCCGGGTGCCGTTCTCCACCACGGCGCAGGGCGTGGCGGCGGCGCGGCCGGCGGCGATGAGGCTGCGGGCGGTGTCGGCGGCGGTGCCGACGCCCATGTAGACGACGACGGTGTGATTGGCGGCGGCGAGGCAGCTCCAGTCGGGACCGCCGCCGTCGGCCTTGGCGTGGCCGGTGACGAAGGTCACCCCTTGCGCATGGTCGCGGTGGGTGAGCGGGATGCCGGTGGCGGCGGCGCAGCCGAAGGCGGCCGAGATGCCGGGCACCACCTCCACCGGCACGCCGGCGGCCAGCAGGTGCTCGCGTTCCTCGCCGCCACGGCCGAACAGGAAGGGATCGCCGCCCTTCAGGCGCACGACGCGGCGGCCGGCGCGGGCGTGGTCGATCATCAGGCGCTCGATCTCGGCCTGCGGCAGGGTGTGGCGGTCCTTGCGCTTGCCGACGTCGATGCGCAGGGCGTCGCGCCGCACGCATTCCAGGATCTCGGCCGAGACCAGGGCGTCGATCAGCACTACGTCGGCCTCCTGCATGGCGCGCAGGGCCTTGAAGGTGAGCAGGTCCGGATCGCCCGGCCCGACGCCCACCAGCTGCACCAGCCCCGGCCCGTCGGCGGCGGCCTCGGCACGGTTGAGGCGGTCGATGAGGGTGGAGCGGGCGCGCGCCTCGTCACCGCCCAGGAAGGCGGCGGCCACGGGGCCGGCGAACACCCACTCCCAGAACCGGCGGCGGGCGGCCTGCGGCAGGGTGCCCTTCACCGCCGGGCGGAAGCTGTCGGCGAAGCGGGCGAGCGCGCCCAGGCGGGCCGGCAACAGGCTTTCGATGCGGGCGCGGATGGACTTCGCCAGCACCGGCGCCGCGCCGCCCGAGCCGATGGCGACCACCACCGGGTCGCGGTCGACGATGGCGGGCATGAGGAAGGTGGACAGGTCCGGCCGGTCGACCACGTTCACCGGCACGCCCGCCGCCTGCGCCGCCGCCGCCACCGCCTCGTCCACTGGCGAGCCGGCGGCGGAGACGACGAACAGGCGGCCCTGCACGTCGGCGGCCGAGAAGGCGCGGCGGTGCAGGGTGACGGCGCCGACACACTGGGCGCAGAGATCGGCGCCCGGCGCCTCGGCGATCACGTCCACCGCGGCGGTGGTGCGGGCCACCAGGCGCAGCTTGCGGGCGGCTTCCTCGCCGCCGCCGACCACCAGGATGGAGCGGCCGGCCGTCGTCACGAACAGGGGGAACTGGTCCATGGGCTTGGCCCTCCTCGGGCGTGCAGGTCGGGGCGGATCAGAGGTCTTCGGGCGCCAGCGTCACCGACAGGCCGCTCAGCTCCGGGCGGAACAGGATCTGGCAGGACAGGCGCGAGGCCGGCTCCACCGACGGCGTGGTGTCGAGCATTTCGATCTCCTCGTCGGTCGGCGGGTGCAGCAGGTCCTGCCAGTCGGCGTCGACGTAGACGTGGCAGGTGGCGCAGGCGCAGGCTCCACCGCACTCCGCCTTGATGGGCAGGCCGTGGTCGCGGATGATCTCCATCACCCGCCAGCCTTCCAGCGCGTCGAGGACGTGGGTCTCGCCGGCGCGATCGGTCACCTGGATCTTCATGCCACGTTCAGCCGCTTCTGCAGGGTGGTGGAGGAGGTGGTGTACTGGAACCGCAGGCGTTCCTCGGGCCGCGCGTAGCGGAAGGCCTTCTGCGACGCCAGCGCCGCCTCGTGGAAGCCCGACAGGATGAGCTTCAGCTTGCCGGGGTAGGTGTTGATGTCGCCGATGGCGAAGATGCCGGGCCGGCTGGTCTCGTAGGCCTCGGTGTCCACCGGGATCAGGTTCTCGTTCAGGTTCAGGCCGAAGTCGGCGATGGGGCCGAGCTTCATGGTCAGGCCGTAGAACGGCAGCAGCGCATCCGCCGGCACGACGAAGGAGCCTTGCGCCGCGTTCTCCAGCCGCACGTCGGTCAGCCGCCCGTCGGCGCCTTCCAGGCCCGCCAGCTTGGCGATGTGCAGGCCGATCTCGCCGGCCGCCACGGCGTCGCGCAGGGCGGAGACGCTGTGCGGCTGGGCGCGGAAACCGTCGCGGTGGTGGACCAGCGTCACCGACTTCGCCTCGGTGCGCAGCGCCAGCGCCCAGTCGAGCGCGCTGTCGCCGCCGCCGGCGATGACCAGGTCCTTGCCGGCGAAGGTCTCGCGCTTGCGCACCGCATAGAACACCGACGTGCCCTCGAAGCCTTCGATGCCGGGCAGGGGCGGGCGCTTGGGCGTGAAGCTGCCGCCGCCGGCGGCGATGAAGACGACCGGCGCGGCCAGCTTGACGCCGCCGTCGGTCTCCACCAGCCAGCGGCCGTCGTCGAGCCGCGTCAGGCCCTCGACCAGCTGCTGGTGATGGAAGGTCGGCGCGAAGGGCTCGATCTGCTCCAGCAGGCGGTTCACCAGGTCCTGGCCGGTGATGACCGGCCACGCCGGGATGTCGTAGATGGGCTTTTCCGGGTACAGCTCGGCGCACTGGCCGCCCGGCTTGTCGAGCACGTCGATGACGTGGCAGCGCAGGTCGAGCAGACCCAGTTCGAACACCGCGAACAGGCCGACCGGGCCGGCGCCGATGATGACCACGTCGGTCTCGACGGCGTCGTGCGGGGCGGGGGGAAGGGCGTGGGTCACGGCTCTGTCTCCTTATTCCGCAGCGGCCGGGGCGGCCTCGGCGGCGGCCTTCAGGCGGTCGAGCCCGACGCGCAGGGCGAAGTCCCCGAACCCTTCACGTCCCTGGCGCTCGGCGGCCCACAGGCCGAACAGGCGGCCGAGGGTGGGCGGCACGGCGTCCTGCGGCACGCGCTCCAGCAGCTTGTCGTTGAGGCGGGTGCCCTCGACGGCGCCGCCGACGTAGATGGCGTAGTGGCCGGGGGTGCGGCCGACGAGGCCGATCTCCGCCGTCGACGGACGGGCGCAGCCGTTGGGGCAGCCGGTGATGCGCAAGCTCAGGCGCTCGGCGCCGAGGCCGCGGCTTGCCAGCTCGTCGTGGATGGCGGCGACGAAGGGATCGCGCACTCGCTCCGCTTCCGCCAGTGCCAAGCCGCAGGTGGGCAGGGCGGGGCAGGCCAGCGTGGTGAGGGCGAGCGGCGGCAGATCCTCGGCCAGCGCCACGCCGTGCGCCCGCAGGACGGCCTCGACGCGCGACCGGTCGTCGTCGGCGATGTTGGACAGCAGGATGTCCTGCTCGGGCGTCAGCACCGGGTCGATGGCGAACTGGGCGATCACCTCGCGCAGGGCGGTGCGCAGGCGGACCGTTTCCGTGTCCTTGATGCGGCCGCTGGAGACGGGCAGGCCGAGGTACCAGCGGCCGTCGCCCTGCGGGTGCCAGCCCATGTGGTCGGGCACCTGGAAGGCCGGCGTCGGGCGGGCATCTTCCAGCGGGGCGCCGAAGAAGCGGTCGAGTTCGGCCTTCACCCAGGTGGCACCCTTGTCCTCCACCACGTACTTGAGGCGGGCGCGCTTGCGGTCGTTGCGGTTGCCGTGCTCGCGGTGGACGGCGATGACCGCCTCGATGCCGCGGATCAGGTCGTCGGGGCCGACGAAGGCGATGGGCGTGGCGAGGCGCGGGAACGTGTCGGCCCGGTTGTGGGTCTGGCCGAGCCCGCCGCCGAGGGCGAGGTTGTAGCCCTGCAACTGGTCGCCGTCGAACAGGGCGATGACGGCGAGGTCGTTGGTCAGCACGTCGATGCTGTTGTCGGCCGGGGTGGCGAGGCCGATCTTGAACTTGCGCGGCAGGTAGGTGCGGCCGTAGACGGCGTCCTCTTCCTCTGCGCCGTCCTGGTCGAGCGGCAGCGGCTCGCCGTCCAGCCAGATCTCGTGATAGGCGCGCGATTTCCAGCCGAAGCGGGCGGAGACGGCCTTGGCGTCGGCCTCCAGGCGGCGGTGGACGGCGTCGGCGATGGGGGCGGGGTGGGTGACGACGTTGCGCACCACGTCGCCGCAGGCGCCTAGCGTCGTCAGCAGGGCGTCGTTGATGCCGCGCACGGTGGCCTTCAGGTCGCCCTTCACGATGCCGTGGAACTGGATGCCCTGGCGCGTGGTGATGCGCAGCGAGCCGTCGGCGTAGGGGTCCGCCAGCGCGTCGAGCGCCAGGTACTGCGCCGCCGTCAGCCGGCCGCCGGGGATCTTGGCGCGGACCATGAGCTGGTATTCCTTGCTCAGGCCCTGCTGCTTGCGCGCCGTCGCGGTGTCACGGTCGAACCCCTGGTAGGAGCCGTGGAACTTGAGGAGCTGGTAGGCTTCCTCGGAAAACGGCGCCGTGGTGTCGGCGAGCTCGGCGGCGAGGGTGCCGCGCAGGCCCCGGCTCTCGGCCTTCATGGCCTCGACGGCGGAGAGTTTGGTGCGTTCCTGGGCCATGGGACCTCCTTCGCGCAGGCAAAGTTCGGGTGTTCACGCCTGGTGGGCGTGTCGCGGGCAGTCGTCGGTCAGACCGTGAGCAAAGAAAAAACCGCCGCAGCTTGCAGCCGGGCGGTCTGGACCCGTCGCTTTAGCTGCATTTGTAGCGCGCCCGCAAGCTGATGCTCAAATCGGCGCGTCGTCAGAAACTACGGTGTTCCCGTGGGGGAGTCAACACCGTTAAACAACAAAAATGTGTGGTTAAATATTTTCCATACACAAACCTAGTGTAAATTATAGGTCCCGCCCCTGGATCACCTCGCCGCTGGGGCGCAGCAGGTACCACGATCCGCCGTGGGTGTGCAGGCTCTGGCCGTGGGTGTCGAAGGCCGGGCGCTCGTCGCGGAAGTAGCGGTAGAGCGGCCAGCCGTCGTAGGTGAGCTGGCGGGTGCCGTCGCGTCGTTCGGTGGTGCCGAGCAGGTCCGGATCGAGGCCGGCGCCGACCGTCGGCTCGCCCTCGCCGGCGAGCATGGGCGGCCACATCTCGGCGCAGGCGTCGTAGCAGTCGCTCACCGCCGGCCGCTCGGGGCCGCCCTGGATGTCCTCGGCGAAGGCGTAGAGCGGGCGGCCGGTGTCGGTGGCGACGAAGGCGTCGTATTCCTCGTTGTGGCCGACGGTCAGCGCGGGATCGGCGGCGCCCGCGGCGGCGGTGACGGTTCCGGCGGCGAGGACGAGGGCGGCGGCGACGATGGGGCGCATGAGCGGCTCCTGCGGCGGGTGTTCCGATCATCGGGAAAACGCCGGCGCGCAGGCGGCCGTTCGGCGGTGCGCCTCCCGCCGGTTCGGAGGGGGCGGGCGGGGCGGCGCCGTGGCATACTGCCGGTCGTTCGACCACCAACGACAGGAGACGTCGCCAATGCCCGGCCTCAGCCGCGACCAGATCACCGAGATGCAGCACAGCCTGTTCGCCCCGTGGGTGCAGGACCTCGCCCTGGTCGTCGAGTCGGTGGAGGCTGACCGCGCCGTGGTGCGGCTGCCCTTCAGCGACCGCCTGACCCGCATCGGCGGCACGGTGTGCGGCCAGGCCCTCATGGCGCTGGCGGATACGGCCATGGTGTTCCTGGTCTCCGGCGCCTTCGGCGAGTTCCGGCCCATGACGACGGTGAGCCAGACCACCAACTTCATGAAGGCCCTGTCCGGCCGCGACGTCATCGCCGAGGCCCGCCTTCTGCGCCTCGGTCGCACCATGGCCTTCGGCGACGTGTTCCTGCGCGCCGACGGCGACGAGGCGCCGGCCGTCCATGTCGCCAGCACCTACGCCATCCTGCCGCAGAAGGGGTGATGGCGGAGGCGCCGTCGGTGTAGGATGCAGCCGTCACCGTCGGCCGCTTCCGGACACCGCGCCATGTCGCCTTCCCTCCACATCACCGTCGCCGACCCGCGGGAGCCCGCCGTGGCCGCGCTCGTCCTGGAGTGGCTCGATCTCTCGGCCGCCCTGACGCCGGCGGCGGAAAGCCGCCATGCCTTCGCCGTCGACCGCCTGGCGGACCCGCGGGTGACCTTCTTCGCCGCCCGCGACGGCGACGCGGTGGTCGGCTGCGGCGCGCTCTACCGCCACGACGACCATCTGGGCGAGGTGAAGAGCATGTACGTGCGCCCGTCCGCCCGCGGGCGCGGCATCGCGCGGATGATCCTGGCGCGGGTGGAGGAGGCGGCGCGGGCGGCGGGGCTCCAAACGCTCAGCCTGGAGACCGGCGCGTCGTTCACGGCGGCGCTGACGCTCTATGAAAGTGCCGGCTTCGTGCGCTGCGGGCCGTTCGCCGCCTACCGGCCCGACCCGCTGTCGGCCTTCCTGACCAAGCCGCTCGCGGGCTGAGCGACGGTCGCCGAATGCCCTCATTCGCAGTGCGTGTTTCATGTCGTGAATGCGACACGCCGCCGCGATTGTCGTGAACCGCCCACCGGCACCGCAGCATAACATCTTTCCTATCAATGCCTTAGCGTCTGGCATCCCGCTTGCTTCCGTTCGGGCAGAGGTTTCCCCCACGGAGGATGATGCGATGCTCGACGTGACCTCGAACGCTGTGGATGCCATCCGCCGGGTGATCGGCAAGGGCGATACCGCCGCCCCCGCCGCCGGCCTGCGCATCATGGTCCAGGCCGGCGGCTGTGCCGGCTACCAGTACCGCATGGGCCTCGTCGCCGAGGCCGAGCAGGACGACACCGTCATCGACTTCGAGGACGTGAAGGTCTTCGTCGATGCCGGCTCGGCGCCGCTGCTGGCCGGCGCTCGGCTGGACTTCGTGGAGGACATCTCGGGCTCGGGCTTCGTGTTCGACAACCCGCAGGCCGCCGACAAGTGCAGCTGCGGCAAGTCCTTCGCCGCCTGACGCGCCGCCACTCTCCCGACTGCCCGGCCCCACGCCCGCCTACGCCCGCCCGCGACGACGCACCGAAAGACAGGAAGGTCCCCCGCCATGTGGAACTACACCGACAAGGTCAAGGAGCACTTCTTCGACCCCAAGAACGCCGGCGTGCTGGATGACGCCAACGGCGTCGGCGAGGTCGGCTCCATCTCCTGCGGCGATGCGCTGCGCCTGATGATCAAGGTCGACGACGCGACCGACATCATCACCGAGGCCAAGTTCCAGACCTTCGGCTGCGGCTCGGCCATCGCGTCGTCGTCGGCGCTGACGGAACTCATCATCGGCAAGACGGTGGATGCGGCGCTGGCCGTCACCAACCAGGACATCGCCGACTACCTGGGCGGCCTGCCGCCCGAGAAAATGCACTGCTCGGTCATGGGTGCCGAGGCCCTGCGGGCCGCCATCGCCAACTACAAGGGCGTCGAGCTGGAAGAGGACGACCACGAGGAAGGGGCGCTGCTCTGCAAGTGCTTCGGCATCGACTACGGCATGGTCGAGCGCGCCGTGAAGACCAACAAGCTCAACACCCTGGAGCAGGTGACGGCCTATACCAAGGCCGGCGGCAGCTGCAAGACGTGCCACGAGAAGATCGAGGAAGCCCTGGCCGAGATCAACGCCGCCATGGTCGCCGAGGGCACCATGGCCGCCGCCGAGGCCTTCGTGGTCGGTGCCGCGCCCAAGCCCAAGGCGCCGGCCAGCCCCATCGTGGTGAAGAAGCCCGCCACCGCCTCCGCGCCCGTGCAGATCAGCCCGCTCGCCGCGCAGGCGGAGAAGGCGCGCCCGGCCGGCCTCACCAACCTGCAGAAGATCACCCTGATCCAGAAGGCCATCGAGGAAATCCGCCCGCAACTGCAGCGCGACGGCGGCGACATCGAGCTGGTGGACGTGGACGGCGACACCGTCGTCGTGAAGCTCTCGGGCACCTGCGTCGGCTGCCAGATGAGCTCCATCACCATCCAGGGCGTGCAGGCGGCGGTGATGGAGAAGGTCGGACGGCCGCTCCGCGTCATCCCGCACACCGCCCTGGCGACCGCCTGAGCCGCCGCCATCCTCCCCGCGAGCCGAGAAAGGGACACGCCATGACCGCCGTGACCGCCGCGCCCAAGGGCATCTACCTCGACAACAACGCCACCACCCGCGTCGACCCCCGCGTGGTGGAGGCCATGCTGCCGTTCTTCACCGAGCAGTTCGGCAACCCGTCGTCCATCCACAGCTTCGGCGCCGATGTCGGCAAGGCCGTGCGCTGGGCCCGCGAGCAGGTGAAGGCGCTGCTGGGCGCCGAGCACGACAGCGAGATCGTGTTCACCTCGGGCGGCACGGAAAGCGACAACGCCGCCATCCTCTCGGCCCTGAAGACGCAGGTCGGCCGCGACGAGATCATCACCTCGGCGGTCGAGCACCCGGCCATCCTGGCCCTGTGCGAGTACCTGGCCAAGCACGAGGGCTACACCCTGCACGTCATCCCGGTGGACAGCCTCGGGCGGCTCGACATGGACGCCTACGCCAAGGCGCTGTCGGAGAAGACGGCCGTGGTGTCCTTCATGTGGGCCAACAACGAGACGGGCACCATCTTCCCCATCGCCCGACTGGCCGCCATGGCGAAGAAGGTCGGCGCCCTGTTCCACACCGACGCCGTGCAGGCGGTGGGCAAGATCCCGCTCGACCTGGCGCATACCGACGTCGACTTCCTGTCGCTGTCCGGCCACAAGCTGCACGGCCCGAAGGGCATCGGCGCGCTCTACGTCCGCCGCGGCACCCGCTTCCGCCCCATGATCCGCGGCGGCCACCAGGAGCGCGACCGCCGCGCCGGCACCGAGAACACCACCGGCATCGTCGGCCTCGGCAAGGCCTGCGAACTGGCGCTGGCGCACATGGAGGAGGAGAACACCCGCGTCCGGGCGCTGCGCGACAAGCTGGAGAAGGCCATCATCGGCCAGGTGTCGCACTGCTTCGTCACCGGCGACTGGGAAAACCGCCTGCCCAACACCTGCAACATCGCCTTCGAGTACATCGAGGGCGAGGCGATCCTGCTGTTCCTCAACCGCATGGGCATCGCCGCCTCGTCGGGCTCGGCCTGCACCTCGGGCTCGCTGGAGCCGAGCCACGTCATGCGCGCCATGAACGTGCCCTTCACCGCGGCCCACGGCGCCACCCGCTTCTCCCTGTCGCGCGAGACGACGGAGGCCGAGATCGACGCCACCATCGCCGCCGTGCCCGGCATCATCGAGAAGCTGCGCGGCCTGTCGCCCTTCTGGAACAAGGACACGGCCAAGGCGGAGAGCTTCCAGCCGGCCTACAGCTGACCCCGCCGTCGCCACTCCACCCCCGCATCGGGAGGGCACCGCCATGGCCTTCGGCCGCATCGTCATGAACGACACCACGTTGCGCGACGGCGAGCAGACCGCCGGCGTCGCCTTCACCAGCCTGGAACGCCTCGCCATCGCCACGGCGCTGGCCGAGGCCGGCGTGCCCGAGATGGAGATCGGCATCCCCGCCATGGGCGCCGAGGAGCAGGACGACATCCGTTCCATCGTCGCCCTGCGGCTGCCGCCGACGCCCATCGCGTGGTGCCGCATGCTCGACAGCGACCTGACGGCCGCCTACGCCTGCGGCGTGCCCATGGTGAACCTGTCGGTCAGCGTGTCCGACCAGCAGATCCGCAACAAGCTCGGCCGCGACCGCGCCTGGGTGCTGGAACAGGTGGACCGGATGGTGCGCCAGGCCGCCGACCTCGGCCTCGACGTCGCCGTCGGCGGCGAGGACAGCAGCCGCGCCGACCCGGACTTCGTGCTGCGGGTGATCGAGACGGCGGAAAAGGCCGGCGCCTGCCGCTACCGCTTCGCCGACACGCTCGGCATCATGGACCCGTTCTCCACCCGGGGCATCTTCCAGCGCCTGCGGGCGGCGACGGACATGCAGCTGGAGATCCACGCCCACGACGACCTCGGCCTCGCCACCGCCAATTCCCTGGCGGCGGTGCTCGGCGGGGCGACGCATGTCTCGACCACCGTCAACGGCCTCGGCGAGCGCGCCGGCAACGCGCCGCTGGAAGAGGTAGTCATGGCGCTGCATCACCTCTACCAGCGCCCCACCGGCGTGCAGCCGAAGGCGCTGCCGCTGGTGTCCGGCCTGGTGGCGCAGGCCTCGGGGCGGCCGGTGCCGGTGAACAAGTCCATCGTCGGCGAGGCCATCTTCACCCACGAAAGCGGCATCCACGTCGCCGGCCTGCTGCGCGACCCGGCCAACTACCAGGCCGTCGACCCGGCGGAACTGGGGCGCGAGCATCGCGTGGTGCTCGGCAAGCACTCGGGCCTCGCCGCCGTGCTCAACGCCTGCCAGCAGATCGGTCTGGCGGTGGAGGAAGCGCAGGGCCGCGCCATGCTCGCCCGCGTGCGCATCCACGCCGCCGAGACCAAGCGCCCGCCGACGACCGACGAACTGAAGCGCATCTTCCTCGACACCGTGCCCGTCGCCGAGGCCGCCGTCGACCTCCGCGGTGCCATGCCGGCCTCGCGGAGGACCAACTGATGGACGCCGCCGCCGCCATGCCCGACGCCGCCGCCGATCCGGCCGCCCGCACGCCCATGCCGGGCCTGCTCGCCCTGCTGCGCGAGGACGTCGACAGCGTGCTCGCCCGCGATCCGGCGGCGCGCGGCCGGCTGGAGGTGCTGTTCACCTATCCCGGTCTGCACGCGGTGATGATCCATCGCTTCGCCCACGGCCTGTGGCGGCGGCGCCTGCGCTTCATGGCGCGGCTGCTGGCCTTCCTCGGCCGCCTGTTCACCAACGTCGACATCCACCCCGGCGCCACCATCGGCCGGCGGTTCTTCGTCGACCACGGCGCCGGCGTGGTCATCGGCGAGACGGCGGAAATCGGCGACGACGTCACGCTCTACCAGGGCGTCACCCTGGGCGGCACGTCGCTCAGCAAGGGCAAGCGCCACCCGACGCTGGAAGACGGCGTGCTGGTGGGGGCGGGCGCCAAGATCCTCGGCGCCAACCGCGTCGGCAAGGGCGCCCGCGTCGGCGCCAATTCCGTGGTCATCGGCGACGTGCCGCCGGGCATGACCGTGGTCGGCATCCCCGGCCGCATCGTCCTGCCCGACGACGCCCGCCGGCCGCGCGTCGGCGGCATCGACCTCGACCACCACCTCATGCCCGACCCGGTCGGCAAGGCGCTCGCCTGCATGCTGGAGCGCATCACCGACCTGGAAGACAAGCTGGCGCAGGTGGCGCCGCACCTGCTGACCGACGACGCCGGCGCCTCGGCGGCGCTGCTCGCCCATGGCGACGACGCCGACCACCTGTGCGGCGACCCCTGCGACCGCGGCTGCATCGGCCGCGCGACCCTGCCCCTGTGATCCTGACCCCCACGGAGCCACGCCCATGACCACCTTCCTCGACGCCGTCTCGCGCCTGTCCTCGGCGGAGGAGTTCTTCGAGTACCTCGACGTGCCCTTCGACGACCGGGTGGTGCGCGTCAACCGCCTGCACATCCTCAAGCGCCTGCACGACTACCTGCGCCAGGAAGCGACCGAGGGCCTGGAGACCGAGGCCCTGCGCCAGGTCTACCGCCACTGCCTGGCGCGCGCCCATGCCGATTTCGTGACCAGCGACGCGGTGACCGAGAAGGTCTTCAAGGTGTTCCGCGACCGCGCCGGCAAGGCCTTCGTGGGCCTGGACGAGATCGAGGTGCTGTCGGTGCAGGGCTGACTGGCCCCCGCCGCATTAGGGGTTGCCCGTGCCGCCCGGATCGGGGACAACGGGCCTTCGACCCCTTTTGCACGGAGCATGTCCATGTCCCCCTCCCAGGTCCGCGCCTCGCACATCCTGCTGATGTACGCCGGCTCCATGCGCTCCAGCGCCAGCCGCAGCAAGGACGAAGCCAAGACCCAGATCGAGTCGCTCAAGGGCGAGATCGACGGCGGCGCCGACTTCGCCGAGCTGGCGCGCAAGCACTCGGACTGCCCGTCGGGCCAGGAAGGCGGTGACCTCGGCGCCTTCCCGCGCGGCGCCATGGTGCCGGAATTCGAAAAGGCCGCCTTCGCCCTGGAGCCGGGCCAGACCTCGGACGTGGTGGAGACGGCGTTCGGTTACCACCTGATCCAGCGCACGGCGTAAGCCGCCACAGCGCACGCCGTGGATGGCCGGGTCGGGCCCGGCTATGACGATTTCTGGCGTAGTTTCAAGGTATTGTCATGCCCGGCCATCGAGCCGGGCATCCACGGCGCCACACCGTCGGCGGCCGTGGAGACGACGGCACCAGCGGCTGCCGTTGTGCACGCCGTGGATGGCCGGGTCGAGCCCGGCCATGACAATTTTCTTAGATATTTCAATACCTTGTCATGCCCGGCCTTGAGCCGGGCATCCACGGCGCCACCGTCGGCCGCCGTGGAGACAGCGGCCCCAGCGGCTGCCGTAGTGCACGCCGTGGATGGCCGGGTCAGGCCCGGCCATGACAATTTCCTATTCAGAATCAGCTACTTGTCATGCCCGGCCTTGAGCCGGGCATCCACGGCTCCCCCGACGGCGGCCGTGGAGGGCGCGGCCCCAACGGCAGCCGTCCGTGCACGCCGTGGATGGCCGGGTCGAGCCCGGCCATGACAATTTCTAACAGCATATCAAGGCCTTGCCATACCCCCTCGCGGGCAGTCACCCCCTCACGCCACCCGATCCGGCGCCGGCTCCCCCCGGAACACGGCATCCAGGTTGTCCAGCGCCCGGAAGCCCATGGCGCAGCGGGTCTCCAGCGTCGCCGAGCCCAGGTGCGGCAGCAGGAAGGCGTTGGGCAGGGCCATGTAGCCCGGGTTCACCGCCGGCTCGCCGTCGAACACGTCGAGGCCCGCCGCCGCCACCCGGCCGCTCTTCAGGGCCGCGACGAGCGCCGCGTCGTCCACCACCGTCCCGCGCGCCGTGTTCACCACCACCGCCCCCTCGGGCAGCAGGGCGAGGCGGTCGGCGTTCAGGAAGTGGCGGTTCTCCGGCGAGCCCGGCATGTGCACCGACAGGAAGTCCGACACCCCCAGCAGATCCTCCGCCGTCGCGTGGTAGGTGAGGCCGAGCGCCGCTTCCTCCGCCGCGTCCAGGCGCGTGCGCTTGTGGTAGTGCAGGCGCATGCCGAAGGCTGCCGCCCGGCGTGCCACCGCCATGCCGATGCGCCCCATGCCGAGGATGCCGAGGCGCTTGCCGCCGGGGTGGATGCCGAGCAGCTGGGTCGGCGTCCAGCCGGTCCAGCCTCCCGCACGCAGCAGGCTTTCCGCCTCCCACGCCCGCCGCGCCGCGCCCAGCAGGCAGAGCAGGGCGATGTCGGCGGTCGCTTCCGTCAGCACGTCGGGCGTGTTGGTGACGATCAGGCCGCGGGCGCGGGCGGCGGCGACGTCGATGTGGTCGTAGCCGACCGAGAAGGTGGCGACCGCCCGCACCCGCGCCGGCAGGGCGGCGATCACCGCCGCCGTCAGCTTGTCGGTCGGCGTCACCAGCAGGGCGTCGGCGCCCGTCTCGGCGGCGCGGGCGACCAGCTCGTCGCCCGGCAGAGCGCGGTCGTCGGCATTGCGGTGGGCCGTCCAGTCGCGGGCGGCGCGGGTCTCCACCGGGTCGGGCAGGCGGCGGCTGAGCAGGAGAACCGGTTTGTCGGCCATGGGAAATCCCTTATAGTCGTCATTCATAAGCAGCCCCGCGCCGGCGGAGGCGGCACCTTCACGCACAGGAGGATAACGGACGATGGCGGTCGGAATCACCACCGGGAACAGCATCGGCTTCATCGGGCTCGGCATCATGGGCGCGTCCATGGCGCGCAACTGCATGAAGGCGGGCTACACCGTGCACGGCTACACCCGCACCAAGGCCCGCGCCGAGGCGGTGATCGCCGACGGTCTGGTGTGGCAGGACAGCCCGGCCGCCCTCGCCAAGGCCTGCGACGTGGTCATCACCATGGTCGGCTATCCGCAGGACGTGGAGGAAACCTATTTCGGCGACGCTGGCGTCATCTTCAACGCGCGGCCCGGCGCCTACCTGATCGACATGACCACCTCGTCGCCGTCGCTCGCCCAGCGCATCGCAGAGGAAGCCGAGGCGCGCGGCCTGCACGCCGTCGACGCCCCCGTCTCGGGCGGTGACGTCGGCGCACGGGAGGGGACGCTCGCCATCATGTGCGGCGGCCGGCAGGAGGATTTCGACGCCGTGCTGCCGGTGTTTCAGGCCATGGGCAAGAACATCGCCCTGCTCGGACCGGCCGGCGCCGGCCAGCACACCAAGATGGTCAACCAGATCGTCATCGCCGGCACCATCATGGGCGTCGCCGAGGCCATGAGCTACGCCGGCAAGGCGGGGCTCGACCGCAACAAGGTGCTCGACGTCATCGGTGCCGGCGCGGCGGGCGGCTTCCAGCTGAACGTGCTCGGCCGTCGCATGGCGCAGGGGGATTTCGCGCCGGGCTTCTTCGTGCACCATTTCCAGAAGGACATGGGCATCGCCAGTGCCGAGGCGGTGGACATGGGGCTCGACCTGCGGGCGCTGGAGCTGGCCGCCGACCAGTTCCGCCGCTACGTCGAGGAAAAGAACGGCCGCGAGCGCGGCACGCACGGGATACTGGAGCTCTACGACTGAGGCGGCCGCGCCGCGCGGCGGCGCGTCGGCCTGCGGGTGGGGCAGCGAGGGGGAAGGGATCATGGAGTTCTCGGGGGAATACCGCATTCCCGCGCCGCGTGACGCGGTGTGGCAGGCGCTCAACGACGTGGAGATCCTGAAGGCGTCCATCGACCAGCTGGAGACGCTGGAATGGACGGGCGCGACGGATCTGCGCACCACCGTCGCCGCCCGCGTCGGGCCGGTGACGCTGCGCCTGGCGGCCTCCATCGCCCTGTCGGAGGTGGAGCCGCCGCACAGCTACGTGCTCACGGGGCGCGGCGAAGGGGCCGGTGCCGGCTTCGGCGAGGCGGTGGTGCGGGTACGGCTGCACGACGAGGGGGCGGCGACGCGGCTCGCCTATACCTGCCGTGCCGATGTCGGCGGGCCGCTGGCGACCATGGGCGCCGGCCTCGTGAGGGGGGCAGCCGATACGGCGGCGGAGAACTTCTTCGAGGGATTCGCGAGCCGTCTCGTGGTCGCCATCGCGGCGCGTCAGGCGGCGGAAGCGGACGCCTTTGACCTGGAGGCGGAGCTGCGGGCGCTGGCCGGCCAGGACGGCGGCGAAGCGGCGGCCGGCGAGGGGGCGCCGTTCGCGTGGCGGGCGGCGGGCACCCGGCTGACCGATCGGCTGCGCGAACTGGACGGGCTGGATCTGCTGGCCCCGGCGCCGGCCCCGGCGGACGGCTGGCGCATTCCACTGGATGCGCGCACGCTCGTCATCGCGGGCGGGTGGGCGCTGATGCCGGTGATCCTGCTGCTGCTGTTCGCGGCGTAAAGAGGGCCGGCACGGCCACGGGGCAAGGAGGCGAGGGCGCCTGAGCGGCGCCCGCCCTCAATGCTTGTGACGGAAGACGATGCGCGCCTTCGTCAGGTCGTAGGGGGTCATCTCGACGTCGACCTTGTCGCCGACCGAGACGCGGATGCGGAACTTGCGCATCTTGCCGGCGGTGTGGGCCAGCACTTCGTGGTCGTTTTCAAGCTTCACGCGGAACATGGCGTTGGGCAGCTTTTCGACCACCGTACCGCCGAACTCGAGAACTTCTTCCTTGGACATGGCGTACTCCTTGTCGTGTCGTCGCCGGCCTGCGGCGAACTGCGGCGATGGGGCATGGCACCCTCGCGGCGCGCGGGCGGCGAACGACGTCGTCGCGACTGAAATCCGGAAACGAAAAAGGCTCCTGCGGCTGCTGGATACCGCCGCCGCGCGAGCACGAAGCCGGGTCCGGATCTGGAACCGGCGCCATCGCGGCGCCGGAAGCAGAGGGGCGGGCACGCGGCCAAAGCCCCTCGGGTTGCAGCTTATATAAAGAATGCGCCGGGCGCTGGCAAGTTGCGTGCCGCGTCGTGCCTGCGCATCAGCCCTGCGGACAGAGCGTTTCGGCCAGCCGGGCGAAGAACGAGGCGCCGGCCGTCAGGATCTCGTCGTTGAAGTCGTAGCGCGGGTTGTGGAGGCCGACGCAACCCAGCTCCGGGCTGCCCTCGCCATTGCCGATGAAGCCGTAGGCGCCCGGCTTCTCCTGCAGGAAGAAGCTGAAGTCCTCGGCGAACATGACCGGCGCCTGGGGCAGGGCCTTGTCCTCGCCGAGCGTTTCCGCCGCCACCCGGCGGGCGGCCTCGGCCTCGGCGGCGGAGTTGACGGTGGGCGGGTAGCCGTACTGGTAGTCGAGGCTCATGGTCACGCCGTGGGCGCTGGCGATGCCGTCCATGACGCGGCGGATGCTGGCGATGGTCTCCTCCCCCAGCGCCTTGTCGAAATAGCGCACGGTGCCGCCCAGGCGGGCGGTGTCGGGGATGACGTTGAAGGTGTCGCCGGCATGGAACTCGGTGACGGAGACGACCAGCGTCTCGTGCGGCGGGCAGACTCGGCTGACCAGCTGCTGCAGCGCCTGCACCAGCGCCGCGCCGGCGACCACCGGGTCGCGGCCGAGGTGCGGCGCGGCGGCATGGGCGCCCTTGCCCTGGACGGTGATGGTGAAGCGGTCGGCGGCGGCCATGACCGGCCCGGGGGACACGGCGATGGCCCCCGCCGGCAGGCCGGGCAGGTTGTGGACGCCGAACACGCTCTCCACCGGCCAGCGGTCGAACACGCCGTCCTCGATCATGGCGCGTGCCCCGGCGCGGCCTTCCTCGGCCGGCTGGAACAGGAACACCAGCGTGCCGGCGAAGCGCCGCGTCTCGGCCAGGTAGCGGGCGGCGCCGAGCAGCATGGCGGTGTGGCCGTCGTGGCCGCAGGCGTGCATGACGCCGTCGTGGCGCGAGCGGTGGGCGCGGTCGGGCACCGTCTCGGTGATGGGCAGGGCGTCCATGTCGGCGCGCAGGCCGATCATCGGGCCGTCGCCCTGGCGCAGCACGCCGACCACGCCGGTGCCGCCGATGCCCTCGACCACCTCGTCGAAGCCGAAGTCCCGCAGCCGATCCGCCACCACCTTGGCCGTCCGGTGTTCCTCGAAGGCGAGTTCCGGATGCATGTGGATGTCGTGGCGCCAGGCGACCAGATCGTCGCGGAAGCCGGCGATACGGTTGATGACGGGCATGCGGCAGGGACTCCTCGGTGTGGAACGGCGGCAGGCTGACACGGACAACGGCCCTTGCGAAGAGCCGCCGTGCGGGCCTAAGCATGGAGCCAAGATGGGACCGCGAGCGCGCGGCGGCAAGGAAGGAGCGTGCGGCGGCATGGCGCCAAAGGGCGAGACCACGGGTGAGCGCAGGGCGGCGGCGGCGGGGTTCGCCGCCTCGCCGTGGGGCGTGCTGGCGGCGACCACGGCCGTGCAGGCGCTCATCAGCATGGCGGCGCTGACGCCGCCCGTCTTCGCCGCCGTGGCGACCGCCGAGGTGGGCCTGCCGGCGACGCTGGTGGGCAGCTACACCTCCCTCGTCTATTTCGGCGCCATGGTCACCTCGCTGCTGTCGGGCTCGGTGGTCGGGCGGTTCGGCGCCATGCGGGTGAGCCAGGTGTGCCTGCTGCTGTGCGCCGGCGGTCTCGTGCTGCTGTCGGCCATGCAGGCGGGGGCGCTGGTGGCGCTGGCGGTGGTGGGGGCGCTGGTGGTCGGCTTCGGTTACGGCCCGGTGACGCCGGCGTCGAGCCACATCCTGGCGCGCTCCACCCCGCCCGAGCGGCGCGGGCTGGTGTTTTCCATCAAGCAGACTGGCGTGCCCATCGGCGGCATGCTCGCCGGCGCCCTGGTGCCGCCCCTGGTGCTGTGGAGCGACTGGCGCGGGGCGGCGCTGGCCGTCGCGGCGGCGGCGGCCGTGCTGGCGGTGGTGGTGCAGCCGACCCGGCCGTCGCTCGACGCCGACCGCGAGCCCGGCCGTTCCTTGCGCGCCGCCGGGTTGCTCGGGCCGCTGCGGCTCATCTGGCGGCACGGGCCGCTGCGGCTGATTTCCTGCGCCTCCTTCACCTTCGCCGCCATGCAGCTGAGCCTCGCGAGCTTCCTCGTCACCTATCTGGTGTCGGAGGTCGGGCTGTCGCTGGTGGACGCCGGCCTGGTGCTCGCCGTGGCGCAGGGGGCGGGGATCGTCGGGCGCGTGGCGTGGGGACTGCTGGCCGATGCCTGGTTCGGGCCGCGGGCCACGCTGGTCGGCCTCGCCGTGGTGATGGCGGCGGCGGCGCTGGTGGCGGGTTGGCTGTTCCCGGTGCTGCCGCTGTGGCTCATCGTCGTCACCTGCGCCCTGTTCGGCGCCACGGCCATCGGCTGGAACGGCGTCTTCCTGGCCGAAGTCGCCCACCTGGCGCCCGAGGGCCGGGCCGGCGAGGCGACCGGCGGCGCCCTGTTCTTCACCTTCGGCGGCGTGGTCTGCGGCCCGTCGCTGTTCGGCGTGGCGGTGGAGACCCTGCCGGGCGGCTACGGCGCCGCCTTCACGGTCTTCGCCGCCGCCGCGCTGGCCGGCGCGGTGCTGTCGCTGCTGGCGGCGCGGGCCCAGCGGGAGGAGACGCAGCCATGATCGTCCTGTTCACCGACTTCGGGCTCGCCGGCCCCTATACCGGCCAGATGAAGGCCGTGCTGGCGCGCGAGGCGCCGGGGGTGCCCGTGATCGACCTGTTCGCCGACGCACCGGCCTTCGACCCCAAGCTTTCGGCCTACCTGCTGGCCGCCTATGCGCCGTGGTTCCCGGCCGGGACGGTGTTCCTCTGCGTCGTCGACCCGGGCGTCGGGACGGAGCGCCCGGCGGTGGTGGTGGAGGCCGACGGCCGCTGGTTCGTCGGCCCCGGCAACGGCCTGTTCGAGCTGGTCCTGCGGCGGGCGGAGCGGGCGCGGGTCTGGCGCATCGCCTGGACGCCGTCCGACCTGTCGGCCAGCTTCCACGGCCGCGACCTCTTCGCGCCCATCGCCGCCGAGCTGGCGGTGCGGGGTCCGACGGAGCGTCTGGCACCGCTCTACCCCGCCGCCGTCCGTCGCCCGGATTGGCCCGACGACCTGCCGCAGGTGGTCTATGTGGACGTCTACGGCAATGCCATGACGGGGCTGCGCGCGACGGTGGTATCCCCGAGCATATCGCTCTTGGTCGCAGGCCGGCGCGTGTCGCCGGGCAGGACTTTCGGCGAGGTGCCGGAAGGAGAAGCCCTGTGGTATAAAAACTCGACTGGGCTGGTGGAGATTGCCGTCAACCGGGGCCGCGCGGCCGATACCTTGGGCTTAAGCCCCGGGACGGACGTCGCCCTGGGGTGAAGACGCCGTCCGGAGTACGCGTTGCACGTTATCCTGTTGCGCGTGTGGGACAAAACGTGGAAGCTGATGCGGTCGACGGGGGAAGCGACGGGCCGTACGGTGTCGAGAGGGGTAGAGTCTCAGATGGCATTCACCGTGAAGTTCTGGGGCGTGCGTGGCAGCATCGCGTGCCCTTCCCCCAATCACGTCGTGTACGGCGGCAACACGAGCTGCGTGGAAGTGATCGCGGGGGAGCGTCACATCATCCTCGATGCCGGCACGGGCATCCGCAATCTCGGTCAGCGGGTGATTCAGGAAGGCATCCAGTCGTCGGTGCTGCTGCTGACCCACACCCATTGGGACCACATCAACGGCTTCCCGTTCTTCGCGCCGCTGTTCCAGAAGAACCGCACCTTCGACATCTACGCCGGCCACCTCTACGACACCGGCGGGGTGCAGAGTGTGCTGGCCTCCAGCATGTCCAACCCCATGTTCCCGGTGCCGCTGGAAGCCCTGCAGGCGACGCTCCGCTTCCACGACTTCCGCGCCGGCGAGGACCTGGAACTCGGCCCCGACGTGCGGGTCCGCACGGTGCTGCTCAATCATCCCAACGGCGCCACCGGCTATCGCATCGAGTACGACGGCCGCGCCGTCTGCTACGTCACCGACACCGAACACGTGCCGGGTGAACTGGACGAGACGGTGCTCGGCCTGATCGCGGGTGCCGACCTGGTGATCTACGACTGCACCTACACCGACGCCGAGTACCCGTCGCACGTCGGCTGGGGCCACTCCACCTGGCAGCAGGGCGTGCGCCTGTGCCGCGAGGCGGCGGTGAAGCGGCTCGCCATCTTCCACCACGACCCGGACCACGACGACACCTTCATGGCCGAACTGGAAGACGAAGCCCGCCGCACGTGGGAGGCCACCTTCGTGGCCCGCGAGGGAATGCAGATCACCGTCGGGGCGTGAGGGCGCGTTCGCGGGCGACGTCCGCCACGGCAGGTGTGCGTGGTAAGTGGTTGACTTACAATTATAGCCTGTCATGGCCGGGCTCGACCCGGCTATCCACGGCGCCACCGGCGGCGGCCGTTTTATGCGCTTGTCTCCACGGCAGATGCAGTGCACGCCGTGGATGCCCGGCTCGGAGGCCGGGCATGACAAGTGGTTGAGATCTCCGCATAAATTGTCATGGCCGGACTTGACCCGGCCATCCACGGCGTCTCCGGCGGCGGCCGCTTTGGGTGCTTGTCTCCACGGCGGATGCAGTGCACGCCGTGGATGTCCGGCTCGGCGGCCGGGCATGACAAAACGCAGTGCTATCAGACCCTTACAACCTACTTCTCGTACAGCCCTTCCAGCGTCTCGCCGTAGGTCTGCCGGATGACGTGGCGGCGGATCTTCAGGGTCGGGGTCAGCATGCCGTTGTCCACCGAGAAGCCCTCCGGCGCGATGCAGAAGCGGCGGATCTTCTCGATGTTGGAGAGGTTGCGGTTGACCCGGCCGACCGCCGTGTCCAGCGCCGAGAGGAAGGCCGGATCGTCGTGCACCGTCGGATCGGCGGCGTCGCGGCCGTGCTTGGCGGCCCAGGTCTTCACCCAGTCGGGGTCGGGCACCAGCAGCGCCACCAGGTGCGGGCGGCGGTCGCCGTAGACCATGGCCTGGGCGATCTCGGCCTCCAGCGTCAGGAAGCCTTCCACCCGCTGAGGCGCGATGTTGTCGCCGCCCGAGTTGACGATGATGTCCTTCTTGCGGTCGGTGATGACGATGTTGCCCTCGGCGTCCAGATGGCCGATGTCGCCGGTGTGCAGCCAGCCGTCGGCGTCGATCACCCGCGCCGTCGCCGCGTCGTCCTGCCAATAGCCGCGCATGACCATGGGGCCGCGGGCGAGGATCTCGCCGTCCTGGCCGAACATCACCTCCACCCCGCGCAGCGGCGGGCCGACGCTCTCCAGCCGCACCTTGCCCGGCCGGTTGACGCTGATGACCGGCGCCGCTTCCGTCTGGCCATAGCCCTGCAGGATCGGTACCTTCAACGCCAGGAAGAACAGGCCGACGTCGTAGTTGAGCGGCGCGCCGCCCGACACCAGCGCCTTCAGGCGCCCGCCGAAGCGTTTGGCGATCTTGCGCCGCACCAGCAGGTCGAGCAGCCAGTTGGTCAGCTTCTGCACCGGGCCGAGGCGGCAGCCTTCCACCGTCTTGCCGCCGAGCTCCAGGGCCTTGAAGAACAGTTTCTTCTTCAGGCCTTCCTCACGCTCCATGACGCGCAGGATGCGCCCGCGCATGAACTCGTAGAGGCGCGGCACGGCGGTCGCGATGGTCGGGCGGACCTCCTGGAAATTGTCCGACAGCTTGTCGATGCCCTCGGCGTAGTAGATCTGGGCGCCGATGCTCATGGGGAAGAACTGGCCGGCCGAGTGCTCGTAGGAATGCGACAGCGGCAGGAACGACAGGAAGACCTCGTCGCCGAGCCCGAGGATCTTCAGCACGTCGAAGGCGCCCATGCAGTTGGCGAGCACGTTGCGATGGCTGAGCATCACCCCCTTGGGCGCGCCGCCGGTGCCGGAGGTGTAGATGATGCAGGCGACATCGTCGGCCTGCGCCGTCTGCCACTGGCCGGGGCGGGGCAGGGTGCGGCCGAGGTCCATCAGGCCGTCCCAGGTGATGGTCTCGACGCCGGGGTTCTGCGCCAGCGCCTGCTCGTCCATGGTGACGACCAGCGGCGCGATGCGGGCCTGCCCGGCAGCGCCGAACACCCGCTTGGCGAGCTGGCGCGTGGAGACGATCACCGCCTTCACCTCGGCATCGTTCATGACGTGCAGGTGGTCGGCGACCGTGTTGGTGGTATAGGCCGGCACGGTCATGGCGCCGACCACCATGGCGGCGACGTCGGCGATCAGCCACTCGGGCCTGTTCTCGGCGACGATCATGACGCGGTCGCCGGGGCCTATGCCTTGCGCGGCGAGGCCGGCGGCGACGGCGTCGACGCGGGCCGCCACCTCCCGCCACGACAGGGGGTGCCAGGTGCCCTCGTTCTTGCGCCACAGGAAGGGGCGCTCATCCAGCGCGCCGGCCTGTTCGTAGAACATCCTGGGCAGGGTGGTGGGCGTGTCGAAGTCGATGGCGCGGCCGCCGGTCGCAGTCACGTGTTTCCTCCGCTTGTGCGCCCCGTGTTCGGGCTCTTATACGTTAGATACGCTTATGGCAATTTTCTTGCTCACGTCGCAACAGTTACCCATATCGCGCTCGCCGATCCCAGCCTCCGAGGAGCCTCGTTCATGACCGATGCCGCCACCGCCACCGCCGCACCTGCGCAGGACCTGCCGGTGTGGGACCTGACCGACCTCTACCCCGGCCCGCAGTCGCCGGAACTGGAGGCCGATCTGGCGCGCGTCGGCACGGAGGCGCGGGCCTTCGAGGAACGCTTCGCCGGCCGCGTCGCGGCGCTGGACGGCGCCGCCTTCGGGGCCGCCGTGGCGGAGTACGAGCGCATCACCGAAACCCTCCACAAGGTCTACTCCTTCGCCCAGCTGCTTCACGCCTCCGACGTGGCGAATCCGGAAATCGGCCGCTTCTACCAGGACATCCAGGAGCGCGGCACGGACATCTCTTCCCACCTGATCTTCTTCACCCTCGAGATCAACCGCCTGGACGACGCCGACCTGAGCGCCAAGCTCGCCGACCCGGCGGCGGCGCGCTATGCGCCGTGGGTGCGCGACGTGCGTGCCTTCCGCGATCACCAGCTGTCCGACGACCTGGAGAAGATCCTGCACGACAAGGACGTCGCCGGCCGCAGCGCCTTCGTCCGCCTGTTCGACGAGACCATGGCCTCCCTGCGCTTCCAGGTCGACGGCGAGGAGCTGACCATCACCCAGGTCACCGACCGCCTGTCCAACCGCGATCCCGCCAAGCGCAAGGCGGCCGCCAAGGCCATGGGCAAGGTGCTGGGCGACAACAGCCGCCTGTTCGGCCTGGTCACCAACACGCTCGCCAAGGACAAGGAGATCGACGACCGCTGGCGCAAGTACGCCCGCCCCGTCTCCGCCCGCAACCTCGCCAACCAGGTGGAGGACGAGGTGGTCGACGCCCTGGTGACGGCGGTGAAGGACAGCTACGGCAGCCTCAGCCACCGCTACTACGCCATGAAGGCCAAGTGGATGGGGCAGGAGAAGCTGGACTACTGGGACCGCAACGCGCCGCTGCCCGACGACACCGACCGCGAGTATTCGTGGGACGAGGCCAAGGACATCGTGCTCGGCGCCTACGGCCGTTTCTCGCCGGAGCTGGCGGGCATCGGCAAGCGGTTCTTCGACAACGCCTGGATCGACGTGCCGGCGCGCGCCGGCAAGGCGTCGGGCGCCTTCGCCCACCCGACGGTGCCGAGCGCCCACCCCTACCTGCTGCTCAACTACCTCGGCCGCGGTCGCGACGTGATGACCCTGGCGCACGAGTTGGGCCACGGCTGCCACCAGATCCTGGCCGGCGAGCAGGGGCCGCTGCTGTCGGCGACGCCGCTGACGCTGGCCGAGACCGCCAGCGTGTTCGGCGAGATGATGACCTTCCGCGCCATGGTCGACGCCGAGGCCGACCCCAAGCGCCGCCGCGTCATGCTGGCGAGCAAGGTCGAGGACATGCTCAACACCGTTGTGCGCCAGATCGCCTTCCACGAGTTCGAGCGCCAGGTCCACGACGAGCGCCGCAAGGGCGAACTGTCGACCGAGCGGCTCGGCGAGATCTGGATGCAGGCGCAGACCGACAGCCTCGGCCCGGCATTCCGCTTCGATCCGGAATACGCCAACTACTGGGCCTATATCCCGCATTTCGTCCACTCGCCGTTCTACGTCTACGCCTATGCCTTCGGCGACTGCCTGGTGAACGCGCTCTACGCCGTCTACCTGGACGGCTTCGAGGGCTTCCAGGCCAAGTACCTGGAGCTGCTGCGCGCCGGCGGCACCAAGACGCACCGCGAGCTGCTGGCGCCCTTCGGCCTCGACGCCTCCGACCCCGAGTTCTGGAAGCGGGGCCTGTCGGTGGTGTCGGGCTTCATCGATGAACTGGAGGAGGTCTCCTGACCCCATGGCCGACATTCCGCAGGACCGCAGCGAGCGCCGCTTCGGCGGCCGTATCCGGCGCTATGCCGAGGTCGGCACGGCCGTCAGCGGCCTGGCCGCCCGGCTGGCCGGTGAACGCTTTCTCGGGCTGAAGATCGACAAGGCCCAGCACGCTTCGGAACTGCGGGCGGCGCTCGGCGGGCTGAAAGGCCCGCTCATGAAGGTGGCGCAGATCATGTCCACCATCCCCGAGGCGCTGCCCGAGGAATACACGCTGGAACTGGCCCAGTTGCAGGCCAATGCGCCGCACATGGGCTGGCCCTTCGTGAAGCGCCGCATGACGGCGGAACTCGGCCCCGACTGGCCGCGCCGCTTCGCCGATTTCGGGCACGAGGCGGCGGCCGCCGCCTCGCTCGGGCAGGTCCACAAGGCGACCCACCACGACGGCCGCCGCCTCGCCTGCAAGCTGCAGTACCCCGACATGGACTCGGTGGTGGAGGCGGACCTGCGGCAGTTGCGCATCATCATCGGCATCTACCGCCGCTACGACCGCGCCATCGACCCCTCCGACATCCACGCCGAGATCGCCGAACGCCTGCGCGAGGAACTGGACTACCGCCGCGAGGCCCGCAACATGCGGCTCTACGAGCTGATGCTGCGCGACGAGCCGGACATCCACGTCCCCGAGCCGGTCGACGACCTGTCGTCGCGCCGCCTGCTCACCATGACCTGGCTCGACGGCCGGCCGCTGCTGAAGGTGGCCGAGGAGGCCGACCAGGAGCGGCGCAACCGCATCGCCCAGAACATGTTCACGGCGTGGTATGTGCCGTTCTACCGATACGGCGTCATCCATGGCGACCCGCACCTCGGCAACTACACGGTCCGCGCCGACGACGGCATCAACCTGCTCGACTTCGGGGCGGTGCGGGTGTTCCGGCCGCCCTTCGTGAAAGGCGTCATCGACCTCTACCGCGCCATCCGCGACGACGACGAGGCGCTGGCGGTGGACGCCTACGAGACCTGGGGCTTCACCGACCTGTCCAAGGAGAAGATCGCCGTCCTCAACCAGTGGGCCGCCTTCGTCTACGCCCCGCTGCTGGAGGACAAGCCGCGCGCCATCGCCGAGACCAACTCGGGCGTCTACGGCCGCACGGTGGCGGAGAAGGTGCACGCCGACCTGCGCCGCCTGGGCGGGGTGCGGCCGCCGCGCGAGTTCGTGCTCATGGACCGGGCGGCCATCGGGCTCGGGTCGGTGTTCCTGCACCTGAAGGCGCACATCAACTGGTACCAGATCTTCCACCGCCTGATCGGCGACTTCGATGCCGAGGCCCTGGCCGAGCGGCAGAGAAAAGCCCTGGACAGCGTCGGCCTCACCGTGGCAGAGGACAAGGCGACCGTGCCCAAGGGCTGACGGTCGCCCGCCCTGCTTCCGTTCCATTGCCGTGTCTGGACATGCCGCCGATGCGCTCGCGTCTGCTCGCCGCCTCCGTTCTCGCCCTCGCCGTGGTGGGCCCCGCCGCCGTGGCCGTCGCCCAGCAGGCGACGCACCTCGACCTCGCCGCCGTCGTCAATGCCCGGCGCGACACCATGAAGGCCATGAAGGACGCCATGGGCGAACTGGCCGCCATGATCGAGGAAGGGCAGAACTTCGATGCCGCCCGCGTCGCCGATCTGGCGGCGCTCATCGAGCTGAACACCGAGAAGATCCCCCACCAGTTCCCCGACGGCAGCCTGATCCCCGGCTCGGAAGCCAAGGAAGCGCTGTGGGAGGAACGGGAGGAGTTCGAGAAGACGGCGGGCGAAGCGACCGTCGCCGCCAAGGCGCTGGCCGACCGCTCCGCCCTGGTGACCGAGCCGGCGGACCTGGAGCGCGCCTTCAAGGACGTCGCCATGTCCTGCCGCGCCTGCCACAAGGCGTACCGCAAGCCGTTCTGAGGCGGCAGGCGAGGGGGCGCCGGTCGGGCGCGCCCCCTTTTGCTTTACGCGCTCTCGCGGATGGGCGTGATGGCGATCTCGACGCGGCGGTTCTGCGCCCGGCCGGTCTCGGTGTCGTTGCTTGCGATCGGCTGCGCCTCGCCGGCGCCGATGGCTTCGATGCGGTCGCGGGCGACGCCCTGGGCCGTCAGTTCACGCATCACCGCATCGGCGCGGCGCAGCGACAGGTCGACATTGTAGTCGGCCTCGCCGGTGGAATCCGTGTGGCCGATGACGTCCACCGTGGTCTGCGGGTTCTGCGCCAGCGTCCGCCCCACCTGGGCCAGCGTGTTGCGCGCCTGCGGCGTCAGCTGGGCGCTGTCGGTGGCGAAGGTGACGTTGCTCGGGATGTTGACGACGATGCGCTCGCCGACCCGCTGCACCTCAGCGCCGGAGCCCTGCAGGTCCTGGCGCAGCTTCTCCTCCTGGGAGTCCATGTAGGCGCCGATGCCGGCCCCGGCGAGGCCGCCGATGGCCGCCCCGATGGCGCCACGCTGGGCGCGGTCCTTGCCGCCGTCACCGGTGGCCGCGCCGATGGCGCCGCCGCCGAGGGCACCGAGCAGGGCGCCGCCGCCGGTCTTGCCCATGCCGCCGCTGCCGTCCTGGGCGCAGGCGGAAAGGCCGACGGCGGCGGCGAGGGCGACGGTGGTGGCGGTGATACGGCGTGCCGGCATGGGCATCCTCCTCTTTCGATCGGACTGTCGCAGCATCTAACGATGCAGCGCCGCAGCCGTTGCCGGAACGATGGTCACCGCTGGGCGCGCAGCCGGCGCACCATGACCCCTTGCAGGCGCCCGTCGATGATGCCGAGACCGACGAAGATCAGCGCCATGCCGCCGATCGCGCCGGCCTCCAGCCGCTCGCCCAGGATCAGAACACCAAGCGCCAAGGCGCTGACGGGAATGAGGAATGTGACCAGCGCCACGTTGGTCGCTCCGGCCGACTGCAGGATGCGGAAGTAGAGCAGGTAGGCGAGCGCCGTCGACAGCAGCGCGAGGCCGATCACCGCCGCCACATGCACCGCCGCCGGATCGAACACCCACGGACGCTCCACCACCAGGGCCGTCGGGATGAGCAGGACCGACGAGCCGCACAGCATGCCCGCCGCCGCCACCTGCACCGGCAGGCCCTTGAAGCGGCGGCCCCAGATGCCGGCGCAGGCGTAGGAGACGCCGGCCGCCAGCACCGCCAGCATGCCCCACCCCGCCGCCGTCAGACCGCCGAGCGCCGCCGGTCCTATGAGCAGCACCACCCCGCCGAGCGCCACCACGACCCCGAGGGCCTTGGCCGGCGTCAGCTTCTCGTCGCGCGTCACCCCATGGGCGATGAGCACGGCGAAGACCGGCGTCATGGCGTTGAGGATGGCCGCGAGGCTGCTGTCGATGTGGGTCTGGCCCCAGAAGATGAGCGTGAAGGGGATGGCATTGTTGAGCAGCCCCATGACCAGGAAGGCGCCGAGCGCCGCCGCCTCGGTCGGCATGCGGTGCCCGCCGAGGCGCACCACCACCAGCAGCACGCCGGCAGCGAGGGAGACCCGGCAGGCGGCGGTGGTCATCGGGCCGATGGCGCCGACGGCGATCTTGGAGAAGAAAAAGGCGCCGCCCCACAGGAGCGACAGAAGGATCAACAGGCCCCAGTCGCGGCCGCTCATGCGCATGGTGGTCGTCTCCCTGGCAGGATCGAAGGCTGACACCGGACAGGGGCGCGGGAAAGGGCCGCTTCGATGCCTGCGGCCCGACCTGCCCGGGAACGGCTCCGATGATGCAGGGAGGATGGCGGCGCCTCTATCCGATGGCTGGCGGCGAAGCGATGCGGCGGCCGTGGAGCACGGAGCCGAGGCGGCTGCCGCCGGTGGCGCCGAGGATGGCCGGGTCGAGCCCGGACATGACAATTTTAGTTATATCTCAAAGACTTGCCATCACGGCCCGGCGGTCAGCCCGTGGCCGCCAGCTCCTCCTGCCCGGCGAGGCGCCAGACGCCCTTGCCGGCGTGCTTGGCCTCGTACATGGCGTGGTCGGCGGCGTCGAGGAGGGCGGGGGCGGCGACCGGGCGGTCGGTGCCGGGGGCGATGGCGATGCCGATGGAGGCGCCGATGGCCGCTTCGCCCACGCCCAGCTGGAACGGCGGGGCGAGGGCGCGCAGCACCTTGTCGGCGACCGTGGAGGCCGCCTCGGCGTCGGCGCTGCCGATGCTGACGATGACGAATTCGTCGCCGCCGATGCGGGCGACCGTGTCGCTTTCGCGCACGCACTTGCGCAACCGGCGGGCGACGCCCTGCAGCAGCATGTCGCCGGCCAGATGGCCCCAGGTGTCGTTCACCGGCTTGAAGCCGTCCAGGTCGATGAACAGCACCGCCAGCCCCCCGCCGTCGCGGGTGCTGCGGGCCAGCGCCTGGGTCAGGCGGTCCTGCATGAGGGCACGGTTGGGCAGGCCGGTCAGGGCGTCGTGGGTGGCGGAGTGCTGCAGTTGGGCCGTCGCCTCCTTCTCCGCCGTGATGTCGCTGAACACGCCGACGTAGTTGGTCACCGTGCCGTCGTCGTCGGAGATCTGCGAGATGGTCAGGCGCTGCACGTAGAGCACGCCGTCGGCCCGCCGGTTCCATACTTCGCCGCGCCAGTGGCCGGTGGCTTCCAGCGACTGCCACATGCGGCTGTAGAAGCCGTCGTCGTGGCGGCCCGACGACAGCACGGCCGGCGTCTGGCCGAGGATGTCCTCGGCGCCGTAGCCGGTGGTTTCCGAGAACGCCCGGTTGACGGCGACGATGCGCTGCCGGGCATCGGTGATGCACATGGCCTCCGCCGTCGTCTGGAACACCGCCTGGGTCAGCCGTTGCTCGCGTTCGCGGGCGCGGCGGGCGGCGATGTCGCGCAGGACCACCTGGGCGGCGTTGCGGCCGCCGAAGCGCACCGCCGCCAGCGAGGCTTCCACCTCCAGCAGGCGGCCGTCCAGGTCGGCGAGGCGGTATTCCTGCCCCTGCTGCTGCGGCGAAGCGCCGGCCAGCACGCCGGCCGCAACCGCCGCCAGGGCGCCGCCGCCGGGGCCGGCGAACAGGGTGGCGAGCGCCATGCCTTCCAGGTGCTGCCGGCGACTGCGGCCGAACAGGCGCAGGGCGCTGGGATTGGCGAAGACGACGCCGGTGTCGGCGACCAGCAGGATCGCGTCGGGCGACATTTCCACCAGCGCCCGGAAGCGTTCCTCGCTCTCGCGCACCTGGCGCTCGGCGGCGTGGCGTTCGACGGCGTGGCGCAGGGTGCGGGCGAGCAGGGCGGGGTCGGTGATGCCCTTGACCACGTAGTCCTGGCAGCCCTGCTGCACCGCCTGCACGCCGGTCTGCGGATCGCCGAGGCCGGTCATGACCACCACCGGCCGGTCGCCGGCCAGCCGAAGCACGCGGTCGACGGTGTCCAGCCCGCGCGAGTCGGGCAGACCGAGATCGGTCACCACCACATCCGGACAGCAGGCGTCGCAAAACTGTTCGGCCTCGGCGAGGCTGCGGGCCCACTCGATGGCGATGGCCTCGCCGCTCTCATTGGCGAGTTCTTCGAAGAGTCGCGCGTCCGTTGCGTTGTCTTCAATGAGCAGTAGTTTCAATATCGTGCCCCCGGGGGCGGCGGCCTCCCCTGCCGCAGCCTGCGCTTGTCCTGCGGCCCCACTATCCACAGGGTGAGGCCTTGCCGCAATATCCCGTTTGTATGACGGCGTCGCGCGGCTTCTATGGCGGATATCGCGCGGCTTCTATGGCGGATATGCTGTCGCCTTCCGCCGCCGCCGCGGCTAAGATGACGCGGGGTTGCCCGGGAAGGCGGTGTGGATACCGCCGCTCTCGCGGCAGCGACGGTGTGGGGGTTATGCTTATGGATAGGGGACTCGGAGCGGGCGCGTCGCCGGCCGGGGGCGAGCCGGTGCGTGAGGTCGTTCCGGCACGGCTGCGGTACGTGCTGTCGCTCGTCGTCCTCTGCGCGGCCTACGTCGGCAGTGCCGAACTCGGATTCGCCATGGCCTTCGTCGGTGGCAACGTTTCGGCGGTGTGGCTGCCTTCGGGCCTGGCCGTGGCGGCGCTGCTGATCGGCGGGGTCCGTCTCGCGCCGGCCGTCTGGCTGGGCGCCCTGGTGGCGACCGCCGCCACCGGTGCGCCGCTGTTCACCGCCGCGGGGATCGCCACCGGCAATACGCTCGAGTACCTGGCGGCCTATGCCTTGCTGCGGCGCATGGGCGGGCCGGCGCTCGCCTTCGAGCGGGTCGGCGACGTCATGGCCCTGGTGCTGGCCGCCGCCGTCACGCCCGCGCTGTCGGCGCTGACCGGCACGGCCGCCCTGTGCCTCGGCGGCGTCGCGCCGTGGCCGATGTACTGGGCCATCGTCGAGACCTGGTGGCTCGGCGATGCGGCGGGCATTCTGCTGATCACGCCGCTGGTCGTTTCGTGGGTGCGGACCTGGCCGCGCTACGGCACCCGCCGCCTGGGCGAGCTGGCGGTGATGGCGGTCGCGGCGGCGGCGGCGGCCACGGCCGTGTTCGGCGGCGGCCTGTGGGCCGGCACCGACGATCACGTCTCCGCCTACCTCATCTTTCCGTTCCTGGTGTGGGGTGCGTTGCGGCTGGGGGCCCGCGGGGCCACGGCGGCGATCCTGTGCGTCAACGTGCCGGCGGTGATCTTCACGGCCCACGGCATGGGCCTGTTCGCGCGCATCGAGATGACTCAGAGCCTGCTCCTGCTGCAGGCCTTCATGGCGGTCGCGGCGCTGACGGCGCTGGTCACCGCCGCCGCCGTCGCCGAGCGCAACGTCGCCCATGCGCGGGCGCGGTTGCTGTCGCATGCGGTGGAGCAGTCGGCGACGACGGTCATGATCACCGATCCCGACGGCCGCCTCACCTACGTCAACCGCGCCTTCACCGAACTGACCGGCCATCGGGCCCGCGACGTGATCGGCGCCAACCCGCGCTTCCTGAAGAGCGGCCATACGTCCGATGCCGAATACGAGGCGCTGTGGGCCGCCATCACCGCCGGGCACGTCTGGCGCGGCGAATTCCTCAACCGCAAGGCCGACGGCGGCACGCTGTGGGAGCAGGCGACCATCTCGCCGGTGCGCGACGAGGCCGGCCACATCACCCATTTCATCGGCACCAAGGAAGACATCACCGCCCGCAAGGCCGCCGAGGACGGCATGCGCCGCGCGCTCGCCAAGGTGGAGCGCGCCAAGTCGGAACTGGAGCGGGTGGCCTATGCCGTCACCCACACGCTGCAGGAGCCCCTGCGCGGCATCGGCGGCTTCACCCAGCTCATCGACCGCCGCTACGGCGACCGGCTGGACGACGAGGGCCGCGGCTACCTGCGGCGGGTGCTGCAGTCGACGGAACGCATGCAGCGTCTGTTCCGCGACCTCATGGACTATGCGCTCATCGATCAGGTGCCGGACCCCGACCGCAGCGTCGACCTGGCGGCGCTGGCGCGGCGGGTGGTGACCGAGTTGGCGGCGCAGAATAGGGTGACCGTCGAGCCCTTGCCGGTGGTGCAGGGCAATCCCGCCCAGTTGCGCCACCTGCTCACGCACCTCGTCGGCAACGGCCTGACCTATCACCCGCCGGACCGGCCGTCGCATGTGACCGTCTCGGCACGGCGCGAGGCCGACGGGTGGTGCCTGACCGTCGCCGACGACGGCCTCGGCATCGCGCCGCAGTACATCGACCGGCTGTTCAACCTGTTCGTCCGCCTGCACACCGAGCAGGAGTTCCCCGGCTCGGGCGTCGGGCTCGCGTATTGCCGTCGCGTGGCGGAGCGTCACGGCGGGTCCATCGACCTGGAGTCGGAGCCGGGGCAGGGCACCCGCATCCATGTGCGCCTGCCCTTCGATCCGCACGCCCCCGCCGACCTCGTTCCCGTCCCCGTCCCCGTCGCCGCCGAGGGAGTCCCGTCATGATCCCGACGCTCTCCCGCCGCGGCCTTCTGGCCGCTGTCCTGACGGCAGCGACGGCGGCGGTGCTGCCGGCCGCCGCCGACGAGGCCGGGCCGCGCCCGCTGCCGGTGACGCTGCCCCCGCTGCCGCCGGGTCCGCCGGTTCTCACGGTGGAGGGACCGTCCGGGCCGCGGAGCTTCACCCTGGCGCAACTGGAGGCGCTCGGCCTCTACGCCTTGACCGTCGACCTGGTGTGGGCGGACGAGGGCGGCACCTACCAGGGCGTCCTGCTGGCCGACGTGCTGGCGGCCGCGGGGCTCGCCGAGGTGCCCGCGGTGGACGTGGAGGGGCTCGACGGTTACCGCGCCACCATCCCGCACGACGACTGGCGGCGCTGGCCGGTGCTGATCGCCACCCGCCGCGACGGGGCCGCCATGGCGGTGCGCGACAAGGGGCCCTTGCGCATCCTCTACCCTTTGACGCCGGACGAGGTGCTCGCCTCGCCGAAAATGGATCTGCGCTGGGTGTGGATGATCGCCCGCATCGCGCCTGCTGCCGGAGGCCCGTCATGACCGGCGTTCCCAATCGCCTCCTGTTCCTCGCCGCGGCGGTGGTGCTGCTGACGCTGGCGGCGCTCGCCGGCGGCTATTCCACCATCGTCCTGACCGACATAGAGCAGGGCCTGCCGCGCCGCACCGAACTGGTGGCGCGCGAACTGGGCAAGCTCGACCGCGAAGTGGCGACCCTGGACCAGAGCCTGGCGCTGGTGGCGGCGACCGGCCGGCCCGAGGATGCGCGGGCGGCGCAGCGCATGGCCGACTTCGTCCATGCCCGCGTGGGCACGGCTTCCAGCCTCGTCGATACCGTCCCGGCGGCCGGTCCGTTCCGCCTCGCCCGGGTGGAGCATGCGCTGGCCCCGGTGGAGGCGGCCCTCGGCCCGGTGGCGGCCGGCGACGCACCGGCCGACGCAGCCGCGCGGGAGGCCGTGGCCGAGGCGCGACGCCATTTCGCCCCCATCGTGCGGCTGGTGCGCGACGAAACCGTCACGGCGGCGGAAACGGCCGCCGCCGCCATCAATCGGCAGGCCGAGAAGCTGCTCGGGTTCCGCGCGGCGGCGCAGGGGGTGCTGGCGGCGGGTACGCTGACCCTGCTGGTCGCCCTGGCACTGCTCTACCGCCAGCGGACGACGGCACTCGCCCTGCGCGACAGCCAGGATCGCTACCGCCGCCTGTTCGAGGGCAGCGCCGCCGTCATGCTGCTGGTGGATCCGGTGGCCCGGCGCCTGGTGGATGCCAACATGGCCGCCGCCCAGTTCTACGGCTGGCCGGTGGATTCCCTGCGCGGCCGGCCGCTCGGCGACATCGACCGTCTGTCGGAGGCCGAGCACCGGGCGGAACTCGACCGTGCCGCCGCCGAAGGGCGCAGCCACGTCTACGTGCGCCACGCCCGCGCCGACGGCTCGGAGTGCGACGTCGAGGTGCAGTCGGCCCCTATCGTGGTGGACGGCCGCGAGCTGCGCCTCTGCATCGTGCACGACATCTCGGTCCGCCGCTCCGCCGAGCGCAAGCTGTTCGAGACCGAGGCGCGCTACCGCATGGTGGTGGACGCCACGACGCAAGGCTTCTGGTTCGTCGCGCCGCACAGCGGCAACACCATCGACGTCAACGAGTCCCTGTGCGCCATCCTGGGGTATGCGCGAGAAGAGGTGCTCGGCCGCCCCATCACCGATTTCGCGGACGGCCCCGACCGGGCGATCCTGGCCGACAAGGTGGCGCACGCGCCGACCTCGCAGCACCGGGTCTACGAGGTCGGGCTGACCCGCAAGGACGGCAGCAAGGTGCTGACGCGCTTCAACGCCACCACGCTGCGCGACCCCGACGGCGCCATGCGCGGCTCCTACGCCTTCATCGAGGACATCACCGCCCAGCGCGCCTTCGAGCGCCGGCTGGCGGAGAGCGAAGGGATGCTGCGGTCCATCACCGCCAACATTCCCGGCGTCATCTACCAGTGGTACGAGCGCGCCGACGGCAGCCGCGGGTTCCACTGGGTCAGCCCGCGATCGCTGGAGATCCTCGGCATTCCGCAGAAGGAGCTGGAACGCGACTGGCGCCTCATCAACCTGCACCCCGAGGATGCCGAGCGGTGGGACACGACCATCCGCGAGGCGACGGCGGCGCAGACCGACTGGAGCTTCGAGGGCCGCCTGCTGCTCGCCGGTGGCCGCATCCTGTGGTGGCGCGGGCTCGCGCGGCCGGTGGCGGTGTCGCCGGAGGAGACGGTGTTCAACGGCATCATCCTCGACATCACCCGCCAGAAGGAACTGGAGGCGGAGCTGATGGAGAACCGCCGCCTGCTCAACCTCGCCCTGGAGGCGGGACGGGTGGGCGTGTGGGACTTCGACCTCGACACCGGCGCCCTGTGGTTCTCGCCGTCGTGGAAGGCCCAATTGGGCTACGCCGACGACGAGCTGGACAACTCGCTTGAGGCCTGGCGGTCGGTGATCTTCCCCGAAGACGGCGACGCGGCCCTGCGGCTGGTGGACGACTACATCGGTGGCCGCAAGCCCGACTTCGAGGCGCTGCAGCGCTTCCGCCACCGCGACGGGTCGACCGTCTACATCCGCACCCGCGCCCGGGCCGTGCGTGACGAGAAGACCGACCGGCCGATCCGCCTCATCGGCGCCCATGTGGACCTGACGCCGCAGATCGAGGCGCAGGACCAGCTCGCCCGTGCCAACCGCAACACCGCCCTGATCCTGGAAAGCACGGCCGACGGCCTGTTCGGCGTCGATCGTGGCGGTCGCATCACTTTCGTCAACGACGCCTGCAAGCGTCTGCTTGGCTTCACCGAGGCGGAGATGATCGGCGCCGAAGCGCATGCGCTCACCCACCACTCGCGGCCCGACGGCACCCCTTATCCCGCCGCGGAGTGTCCGGTGGCGGCGGTGCTGGCCGACGGACGGCGGCGGGAACAGCTGGACGATGCCCTGTGGCGCAAGGACGGCCGCCCGCTGCCGGTGGAAATGAGCGCCTCGCCCATGGTCGACGGCGGGGCGGTGGTGGGCGCCATCGTCAGTTTCCGCGACGTCGCCGAGCGGCAGAAGTACAAGGCGGAGCTGGAACGCTCCAACGCGGAGCTGGAGCAGTTCGCCTATGCCGCCTCGCACGACCTGCAGGAACCGCTGCGCGGCGTCACCAGCTACCTGAGCCTGCTGAAGCGCCGCCACGGCCCGGCCCTGCCGGAGGGGGCGGCGGCCTACCTGGATCAGGCCATGGAAAGCGCCCTGCGCATGAGCAACATGATCCGCGACCTGCTCACCTATTCGCGCGTCTCCACGCGCGGTCAGCAGATCGCCCCCACCGATGCCGGCGAGTGCGCCCGGGCGGCGCTCGCGAACCTGCGCATCAGCGTGGCCGAAGCCGGTGCCGAGGTGACGGTGGCCGAGGATCTGCCGTGGGTGCAGGCCGATGCCGGACAGCTGACCAGCCTGTTCCAGAACCTGCTCGGCAACGCCGTGAAGTACCGCGCCCCCGACCGGGCGCCGCGGGTGAGCGTGACGGTGGAACCGCTGCCCGGCGGGCGCTGGCGGTTCGCCGTGGCCGACAACGGCATCGGCGTCGACCCCGCCTACTTCGACCGTATCTTCCTGCCGTTCCAGCGGCTGCACGGCCACGACCAGTACGAGGGCACGGGCATCGGCCTCGCCGTCTGCCGCAAGGTGGTGGAGCGCCACGGCGGCACGCTGGCGGTGCGATCGATGCCGGGCGAGGGCTCGGTCTTCACCTTCGACCTGACGGCGGCACCGGCGGAGGATGCCGGCCAGGATGCGGCCACCGCCAGGGCGACCGCGCTGAACCCGGCGTGAGGCTCAGCCCTGTTCCTCGCCGGGGGCTTCGGCCCAGCGGTTGTGGGGCGGGCGATCGCGGTAGAAGTCGAGGATGGCCTGCCAGCCTTCCTCGGCGGTCTCGACGAAACGGATGATGTCGAGGTCGTGCGGCGAGATGGTGCCGGCCTCCACCAGGGCGTCGAGGTTCACCACCTTGCGCCACCAGCTTTCGCCGAACAGCAGCACCGGCATGGGCTCGATCTTGCGGTTTTGGATGAGGGTGAGCGCCTCGAACAGCTCGTCGAAGGTGCCGAACCCGCCGGGGAAGCAGGTCAGCGCCTCGGCCCGGATCAGGAAGTGCATCTTGCGCACGGCGAAGTAGTGGAAGTTGAACGACAGCTTGGGCGTGATGTAGAGGTTCGGCGCCTGTTCGTGCGGCAGCACGATGGACAGGCCGATGCTTTCCGCCCCCACGTCGTCGGCGCCGCGGTTGGCGGCTTCCATGATGCCGGGGCCGCCGCCGGTGACCACCACGTAGCGGCGGTTGCCTTCCGTCTGGCCGTGGCGCGACACCAGCCGGGCGAACTCGCGCGCCACGTCGTAGTAGCGGCTGGTGTCCAGGATGTTGCGGGCGATGGTCAAGGCCTGCTGCGCCGCCGCGTCGTCGGGGCGGTCGGCCGCCGCCGCCTCGGCCGCGTCCAGGCGCTGGCGGGCGACGGCCGGCTCGGGGATGCGGGCGGAGCCGAACACCACGATGGTGGAGGTGATGTTCTCTTCCTGCAGCAGCAGTTCCGGCTTCAGCAATTCCAGCTGCAGACGGATGGGCCGCATGTCGCGCTTGGTCAGGAAGTCGAGGTCGGTGAAGGCCAGCTGGTAGCTGGGCGACAGGGTCTGCGGCGTCTGATCGCGGGCGACGCTCTCCTCGTGCTGCCGCTTGTCTTCGGCGGCGGAGGGGAAGCGGCTGCGGCCTTCTCGCGACATGATGGCTCCTCGATGGGTGCTGGCTCTCGGGGGGCGCAGACGATAACGGCCGGCGCGCCGCTCGCCTAGGGGGCGCGCGCGCTTCCTGCGCCGAAAACGATCAGATCCCCTGGCCCGCCTCAACCTCACCGGTACGGCGCCACACTTCCTCCAGCAAAGCGTGCAGCGAGGGCTCCAGAACGCCGTGCGCCTCCAGTTCCTTCACCGTCTTGATGAGGTAGTCGCGGTTGAGCCCCGTGCGACCGACCGCCTCCATGATGATGGCGGCGGAGGCGCAGACGCCCAGCTCGCCGGCGTACTGGCGGTGCGACGGATCGGCGACGAAGGTATAGGCCTCGACAACCCGGCCGTCGCGCAACGAGACGGGCAGGGTGGCCTCGACGTAGGCGTAGCCGCAGAGTTCGCGTTCCCGCAGGTAGTCGCGCACCAGCTCCGCCTCGCCGCGCGCCACCCGGAAGGCGACGCCGGGGCACGAACCGCCGGGCGCGAGGCCGAGCACCAGGCCCGGCCGCTCGCGGGTGCCGCGGTAGTGGGTGGAGTAGATGCAGAAGCTGCGGTGATAGCCGTTCAGCACCGCCGGCTCGGCCGCCAGGGCGGAAAACCCCGGGTTCCACATGAGGGAGCCGTAGCCGAACACCCAGAAGTCGTCGTCGGAAGCGTGCGTCGTCGTCATGGCGCGCAGTATGGCGGACCCGCGCCCGGAACGCGAGGGCCTCGCAAGTGGCTCTTTCTCGGCGGGGCTGCTTCGGGTCATCATGCACGACCATGCATGACCTCTATGACGCTGCCGCCTACGATACCGCCCGCATGCCCGACAGCTGGTGGGCCGCTTCCGCCGGTGTGCCGCCCGACGACCTGCCGCTCGGCGGCGAGACGCAGACCGACGTCGCCGTCGTCGGCGGCGGCTTCACCGGCCTGTCCGCCGCCCTGCACCTCGCCCGCGACTTCGGCCAGGGCGTGACGGTGCTGGAGGCCGGGCCGCTCGGTTGGGGCGCCTCGGGCCGCAACGGCGGCTTCTGCTGCACCGGCGCCTCCAAGCTCGGGTGGGACGCCCTGGAGCGGCGCTTCGGCGCGACCGAGGCGAAGGCCTTCTTCCGCAGCCAGTGGGACGGCGTCGCCCTGGTGCGCGACCTGGCGGCGGCGGAAGGCATCGACGTGCAGCCCCAGGGCCGCGGCGAGATGATCCTCGCCCACAAGCCCGGCCGCATGAAGGAGCTGAAGGAAGAGCAGGCCGACCTCGCCCGCCGCTTCGGCATGGCGACGGAAGTGGTCGACACCGCCGAGCTGGCCCGCCGCGGCATGGCCGGACCGCAGTTCCACGGCGGGCTGTTCCTGCCCGGCGCCTTCGGCCTGCATCCCCTGCGCTGGGTCTACGGTCTGGTGGATGCGGCGCGGCGGCACGGCGCCATGGTGCACGGCCGCAGCCCGGTCCTGTCCATCGCCGAGGCGGAGGGCGGGCGGTTGTGCCTCAGCACGCCGCACGGCAGCGTCACGGCGCGGCGGGTGCTGATCGCCACCAACGGGTACACCCGCGACGGCCTGCACCCCGGCCTTTCCGGCCGTACCCTGCCGGTGCTGTCGAGCGTGCTGGTCACCCGCCCCCTGACGGCGGAGGAGCAGGCCGCCCAGGGCTGGACCAGCGACGATCTGGCGGCCGACACGCGCCGCCTGCTGCACTATTTCCGCCTGCTGCCCGACGGCCGCTTCCTGTTCGGCGGCCGCGGCGGCACCCGCGCCGGGGCCGGCAGCGAGCCCATGATGCGCCGCCTGGAGGCCGCCTTCCACGCCATGTTCCCGGCGTGGTCGCGGGTGGAGATCACCCACCGCTGGAACGGCTTCGTCTGCCTCGCGCTCGACCTGCACCCGCACCTTGCCGAGCTGCCGGACGACGACCGCATCACCTGCGCGCTCGCCTATCACGGCGCCGGCGTCTCCACCGCCACCTGGACCGGGCGGGCGGCGGCGGCGCGGCTGGCGGGGCGGCCGGAGCACTACGGACCGGTGCCGGGCTTCGTTCAGGTGCCGCCGCCGCGCTTCCCGCTGCCGTCTTTACGCCTGTGGGGCCTGCGGGCGGCCTATCTGCGCTATGGACTGGAGGACGAATGGCTGTGACGACCGTCTACCGCGACTTCGACCAGACGACCCTCGACGCCCAGTACCGCGCCCGCGATCAGGTGCCTGACTTCACGGTGTTCACCGACCAGTACCGCGCCCTGACCGAACAGGCCCAGGCCCGGCTGTCCTTCGAGACGGTCGCCTACGGCCCGACCGAGGCGGAGGTGATGGACGTCTATCCCGCCGGGCCGGGGGCGCCGGTCTTCGTCTACCTGCACGGCGGCTACTGGCGCATCATGGGCAAGCAGGACGCCGGCTTCATGGCCGAGGCCTTCGTCGCCCGCGGCGCCGCGGTGGTGGCGGTGAACTACGCCCTGTGCCCGGCGGTGAGCCTGGACGAGATCGTCCGCCAGTGCCGCGCCGCCGTCGCCTGGCTGTGGCGGGAGGGCGGGCGTCTCGGCATCGACCGGACCCGTATCTACTGCGGCGGCTCCTCGGCCGGCGGGCACCTGACGGGCATGCTGCTGGCCGGCGGCTGGCAGGCCGACCTCGGGGTGCCCGACGACGTGGTGAAAGGCGGCCTCGGCGCCTCCGGCCTCTACGACCTGGAGCCCCTGCGGCTGTCGGAAATCAACGGCTGGGTGGGGCTCGACGCGGCGGCGGCGGAGCGCAACAGCCCGCAGCACCACCTGCCGGCCGGGCGGCCGTCGCTGGTCCTCACGGTCGGCGGGCTGGAGCAGGACGAGTTCAAGCGCCAGACCGCCGACTACGCCGCTGCCTGCCGGGGCCACGGCATGGCGGTGGAAGAGGTGGCGGCGCCCGACCGCCACCACTTCGACGTCATCCTGGAGCTGGCGGACCCGCAGAGCCCGCTGGCACAGGCGGCATTCCGCCAGATGGGGCTGTGACGCGGCGCTCCAGCCGCGGGTAGAGGGCGGCGAGGCTCAGCCCGCGCAGTCCCATGAACACGGTGAAGGCTGCCCACAGGCCGTGATTGCCCCAGGCCGGCAGCAGCAGCGCGCTCAAGCCCAGGAAAGCGGCGAGGCACAGGATCATCATGTTGCGCAGCGGCCGGCTTTCGGTGGCGCCGAGGAAGATGCCGTCGAACTGGAAGCCCCACACCGCCACCAGCGGCAGCACCACCGCCCACAGCAGGTACTCCCCCGCCGCCGCCCGCACCTCCGGCAGGCCGGTGAGCACGGCGATCAGGCTCGGCCCGCCCAGCAGGAACAGCGCCGCCATGCCCGCCGACAGGGCGAGCGCGAGGCCGGTGGAGGCGGTCACGGCCTCGCGCAGGGCCGCCCGGTTCCGCGCACCGACGGCACCGCCGACCAGCGTCTCGGCTGCATGGGCGAAACCGTCCAGCCCGTAGGACGCGATGGTCAGGAAGGTCAGCAGCACGGCATTGGCGGCCAGCGTCACGTCGCCCGCCTCGGCCCCCTTGGCGGTGAACCAAGCGAAGGCGGAGATCAGGCACAGGGTGCGCACGAAGATGTCGCCGTTGATGCCGACCAGCTTTTTCAGCCGCACGGGATCCAGCAGCCGCGCCCGATCCCAGCCGCCGCCCGGCAGCGCTTTCAGGCTCGGCGCCATGAGCAGGAAGCCGACGGCCATGCCGGTGTACTCGGCGATGACGGTGGCGAGCGCCACGCCGTCCACGTCCATGCCGAGGCCGAGCACGAAGATCAGGTTCAGGCTTATGTTGAGGACGTTGGCGATAACCTGCTGCACGAGAACGGCTTTCGCTCGCCCCAGCCCCATCAGCCAGCCGATCTGCGCGAACTGCACTAGGGCCGCTGGCGCCGACCAGATGCGGATGGAGAAATAGGTGGCGGCGAGGCGTTCCACCTCGGCGCTGCCCTCCAGCAGGGCGAGCGCGGCGGTGCGGACCGGCGCCTGCACCGCCCACAGGCCGAGCGCCACCGTCACGCCGATGAGGAAGGCCCGCCCGAACACCGCCCGCGCCTCCGCCCCGTCGCCGGCGCCGATGGCCTGGGCGGTGGGGCCGGTGGTGCCCATGCGCAGGAAGCCGAAGCTCCAGTACAGGTAATCGAACACCAGCGCCCCGATGGCCACCGCCCCCAGGTAGGCCGGGCTGTCCAGGTGCCCCATGACCGCCGTGTCGACCATGCCGAGCAGCGGCACCGACAGGTTCGCCAGGATGACGGGCACGGCGAGGGCCCAGACGCGGGAGCGGGCGGTGCCCGGCGGGATCATCACGTCAGATCAGCCCCAGCTTGCGCAGCTCCGCCGCCATGTCCGGCGGTGGAGGCTCTTCGCCGGCGGCGCCGCGGGGCAGGTCGGGCGGGGCGGCGTCGGGCCCGAGGTAACGCCAGCCCTGGAAGGGCCGGTGGGGGTGGGGTTCCACCTCCACCAGGTCCTGGTCCAGCTCGATGGCGCAGAAGCCGCGGCCGTTCTCGTCAGTGCCCTCGTGCAGGGCGACGATGCGCTGGCGCGCCCGCACGATGCCCTTCATGACCCAATAGAGCGAGCCGCCGTCGAGCAACTCCTCCGCCCGTTTCGGCGTCATGCGGGTGACGTGGACGATGCGGCCCTGCGTCGCCAGGCGCCCGGCCTGCCACGCGCGCAGCAGGTCGGGGCTCTCGCAGCCGACGCAGAGCTTGATGAGGTGCAGCGACGCCGCCATCAATCCTGCTTCAGGATCTTGGCGACGCGGTTGCCGCGCAGGCGGAAGGCGTCGGGCATGCCGCGGCCGAGCAGCGGACGCAGGTACAGGCGGAAGGCGTCGGTGACGTCGGTGCCGTTTTCGGCGATGAACTCGTCGGGCATGACCTTGGTCTTGCCGGCGATGTCCTCCAGCGGCGTCAGGTGGTAGTCCACCGAATACCAGCCGGTGCGGTGGATGGTGACCGATCCGTCGCGGTCGCCGAACATGGCGTATTGCACCGCCTTCTCGCCCACCTCGCGGGCCTCGCGCTGGTCGACGTCGGAGACGCAGCCGACGAAGCTGCGCTGCAGGTAGCCGAGCGTGTCGCCGCGCACCCGCTTGATGCCGAGCTTGCGCTTGATGATTTCCACCAGCAGGTCGCCGAGCGCCCCGCCGCCCAGCTGCACGTTGCCGTGTGCGTCGTGCTCGATCTCCTTGGCGAGCTTGGTGGCGATGGGCACGCCGTCCTTGTCGGCGATGCCTTCCGACACGGCGATGACGCAGCGGCCGTAGCGTTCGTAGGTCGCCTTCACGTCGGCCAGGAAGCGGTCTTCGTCGAAGGCGCGCTCGGGGATGTAGACGAGGTGCGGGCCGTCGTCGGGGAACTTCTTGCCGAGCGCCGCGGCGGCGGTGAGGAAGCCGGCGTGGCGGCCCATGACGACGCCGATGTAGACGCCGGGCAGGGCGGCGTTGTCCAGGTTCGCGCCCATGAAGGCCTGCGCCACGAAGCGGGCGGCCGAGGGGAAGCCGGGGCAGTGGTCGGTGATGACCAGGTCGTTGTCGATGGTCTTCGGAATGTGGATGCAGCGCAGGCCGTAGGCCGCCTTCTTCGCTTCCTCGGCGACGATGCGCACCGTGTCGGAGCTGTCGTTGCCGCCGATGTAGAAGAAGTTGTCGATGCCGTGCGCCTGCAGGACCTTGAAGATCTCGCGGCAATAGGCGGCGTCGGGCTTGTCGCGGGTGGAGCCGAGCCCGGAAGACGGGGTTTCTCCCACCAGTTCCAGGTTGTGGGTGGTCTCCTGCGTCAGGTCGAGGAAATCCTCGTCGACGATGCCGCGCACCCCGTGCAGCGCGCCGTAGACCTTCTCCACGCTGCGGAACTTGCGGCTTTCGAGCACCGCGCCGACCAGCGACTGGTTGATGACGGCGGTGGGGCCGCCTCCCTGTGCGACGAGAACCTTGCCGGTCACGGAACGCTCCTGCGGTTGGGCCGCCGCGCCGCGGGACTCGGGCGCGCGCCGGCCGGTGTCTTCCAAGCGACTGTGAAGCGCAGCGACGGCCGCGAGTCAAGGGCGAGTCGCTGCATGGCTGCGGTCCATGGTGCGCCGGCCGCCGGTCCGAGTGCGGATGAATCTGCGATTTGTCGAAGGCTTATGGCGACGGTCCTATATCCATTGATTGTTCAGGGATTCCACGGGGTTGGCCACCGCCGTTCACGCCCGGGCAACAATCCGGTCACTGCTCCGTAACCTGTTGGACTTGTTACGAAAAACTTCATTTAAGTTCGGCTCGCAGGCAACTCATGGTGCCCCTCGACCGCTGTCGGTTTCGGCCTGGGGAGGGTCTGTCATGTCGTTCAGCAAGCTTGGTATCGGACCGAAGATCTGGTTGCCGGTGGGCCTTCTGGCCGCCGGGTTCCTGGGGCTCTGCGCCGTCGCGCTGGCCTTCATCCAGGATACGCTCATGGACGACCGCACCGACAAGGTACGCGGCATCGTCGAGTCCGTGCACAGCGTCTTCGCCGCCCAGCAGGCGCGCGTCGAGCGCGGCGAGATCGGCGTCGAGGCCGCCCGCGCCGAGGCCGATGCCATGGTGCGCGCCATGCGCTACGACGGCGACGAATACGTCTTCGTGTTCACGCTGGACGGGATCGCCGAGGTGGTGCCGCCGAAGCCCGAGCTGGAAGGCACGTCCATGATCGCCGCCACCGACGCCGAGGGCAAAGCCTTCGTCGCCGCCATGGTGGAGGTGGCGCGCAGCCGCGGCGAGGGCATCGTCGACTACCACTGGCCCATGGCCGGGCGCGACGAGCCGGTGGACAAGCTGTCCTACGTGAAGGCCTTCGCGCCGTGGGGCGTGTTCATCGGCACCGGCGTCTACCTGGACGACGTGGCGGTGGTGTTCCGCGATCGCGCGCTCACCTTCGCCGCCATCGCCGCCGTGCTGCTGGCCGCCGCCGGGGTGCTGGCGTGGCGCATCGTGCGCGACATCTCGCGCCCGACCATCGACCTCGCCCACCGCATGCACGACCTCGCCGACGGCCGCCTGGACGTCGCCGTGGTGGCGACCGACCGCGGCGACGAGATCGGCGAGATGGCCCGCGCCATGGACGTGTTCAAGCACAACATGCTGGAACGCCGCCGCCTGGAAGAGGAACAGAAGGCGGCCGAGGCGCGCGCCAAGGAAGAACGCCGCGCCCTCATGCACCGCCTCGCCGACGACTTCGAGCGGGCGGTGGGCGAGGTGGTGGCGTCGGTGTCCGATGCCGCCGCCGAACTGGAGGCGACGGCCACCGCCATGACCTCCACCGCCGAAGAGACCAGCCGCCAGTCCGGCGTGGTGGCCGGCGCGGCGGAGGAAGCGACGGCGAGCGTCGAGACCGTCGCCGCCGCCACCGAGGAACTGTCCGCCTCCATCGCCGACATCAGCCGCCGCGTCGGCGGCGCCTCCGCCGAGGCGCGGGCGGCGGTGGAGGAGGCGGAACGCTCCAACGAGATGGTGCTCGAACTGGCGCATGCGGCCGAGCGCATCGGCGAGGTGGTGGTACTCATCAACGACATCGCCAACCAGACCAACCTGCTGGCGCTCAATGCCACCATCGAGGCGGCGCGGGCCGGGGATGCCGGCAAGGGCTTCGCGGTGGTCGCCAACGAAGTGAAGACCCTGGCCAACCAGACGGCGCGGGCGACCGAAGACATCACCCAGCAGATCGCCGCCATCCAGGGCGCCACCAAGGGCACCGTGGCCGCCATTCAGGACATCGGCCGCACCATCGCCCGCATCAGCGACACGGCCGGCGCCATCGCCGTCGCCGTCGAGCAGCAGGGGGCCGCGACCCACGAAATCGCCCGCAACGTCGCCGCGGCGGCGCAGGGGGCGGGCGACGTCACCCACAACATCGCCGGCGTCAAGGACGCCGCCGGCGAGACGGGGGCCGCCGCCGCCCAGGTGCAGATGTCGGCCTCGACGCTGGCGCATCACTCGGCCCTGCTGCGCAAGGAACTGGACCATTTCCTCGGCGGCGTCCGCGCCGCCTGATCGCCCCGACGAACCGTCGTCGCTCTTCACCGGAGATACCGCCGTGACCAAGACGATGCTCGAGAACCTGTACCACGACGCGCTCGACCTCATGGAGCGCATGCGCGACTACGTCCGCCGCGACGCGCGCGCCGACCGCCTGGCGCTGCCGTGGAGCGGGCGCCTGGCGATGATCCAGACCAACCGCATCATCACCGTGCGACTCTGCCATGCGCTGCAGCTGATCCAGGCCCACCAGGCGCGCCTGCTCGGTGATCCCGACCTGGAGGCCGTGGTGCCGCCGCGCATCCGGCTGGCGCCGGTGCCGCTGGACGGCAGCCGCGAGGTGCTGCCGGCCCGCCTGGTGGCGCTGGCCGAGGCCGCCAACCACCTGTTCGAGCGCCTGCACGCCGTGCACATCGCCATCGTGCCGGGGGATGCCGGCGGCTTCGCCGATCTGCCGCAGACGATGGACGATGCCGCGGAGGGGGACCTGCGCGCCTACGCCTGACGCGCCGCACCCCCTCTCACGATGTCATGGAGGCCGCCGCTTGGGCGCCGTCCGACGGGGGCGGCGCCGAGCGCGCGGCCGTCGTGCCGTCGAAATCCTGGGTCCCCTGCGACAGCGCCCAGCAGGCCAGCCGCACCGACTTGGGGATCTGGATGGGCTTGCCGTCGCGCTCGCCCTTCTCGTAGTACTGCACGATGCGGTGCTTGAGCCCGAGCGCGGCCGCCGCTTCCTTCTGCGACAGGTTCAGCGATTTCCGCCAGTGCTTGAAGGCCTTGGGCGTCATGGCGTGCCTCCGCCGGAGCGACGATGGGGAGCAGTGTCCTGGATGCGACTCTACGGCGGCTTCGGCTCCGGCGCAACGCACAATGTGCGGCTTTCACTTGCGTCTTACGCACCATGTGCGTATAATCGGCAGCGTAGACACGAGGGCGATCGCCCCTGATCGGACGCCGCCCACCACCACGCAGGGGGAGGGTCGTGCCATGGGTGCCGAAATCATTCGACCGGTTCAATTTTCCGCCGACCCGCAAGTGGCCGGCCCGGTGCATCGCATGCGGCTGGCCAACGCCAATGCCGCCAACAGCTTCCACCACGTGCGCGAAGGCCTGGCCGCGGTCGCCGCCGCCAGCGAGGCCGACGAGACCCGCGCCGCCGCTCTGGCCTTCCTGGCCGACCGCCTGAGCATGCAGATGCGCCGCCTGATCGACGAGACGGGCCGCTTCGTGCAGGTTCTGCGCGCCGAGTAGCGCCGGCTCAACTTCCGTTTCCGCCCGACCACCTTTTCTCCGGCCCCGCCGCACCCCGCGCGGGGCCGCGGGCGTTTTCCCGCGTCGGAATCGTGAAATCATCCGCCCGGCGTAGGGCAGGGCTGGCATCGGCGCTAAGGGGATAGTAATCTCCCGCAGTGCAACATGCGCGAGGAGCCGCCGGCCGTGCAGGCCGGGCGGAGGGGAAGAGCATATCAGGAGGGCCTCGTGTCCTATTACGCGAACATGTACCAGGACAAGCTCTGCAGCGCGGCCGATGCGGCCAAGCTGGTGGAGGATCGCAAGAACCTCGTTCTCGGCATGGGCACGGCGATGCCGCCGGCCATCATGGCCGCCGTCGCCGAACGCGCCAAGAAGGGCGAGTTCACCCGCCTGCCGGTCTATTACATGCACGCCAGCGACGCGGCCGTGAAGACCCTGCTGGTGCCGGAACTGATGGACGTGGTGAAGCCGCATCCGCTGTTCATGTCGGCCTTCGACCGTGGGCTCGCCAAGAAGGGCTACGAGGTCGGCAAGGAATACATCCACTTCGTGCCCTGCGCCTTCCACCAGGCCGGCAAGCTGCTGACCGAGGAAATCGGCGCCGACTGCTTCGTGGTGCAGGTCTCGCCCATGGACCGCGCCGGTTACTTCTCGCTCGGCACCAGCCCGGACTACGGCGCGACCGTGGTGCGCAACTGCAAGCGGCTGATCGTCGAGGTCAACCGCAACATGCCGCGCACCTTCGGTGAATGCCTGCTGCACGTGTCGGAAGTGGACGCGGTAGTCGAGCACACCTCGCCGCTCATGGAAGCGCATTCCAAGGACGCCAGCGTCGAAGACGAGAAGATCGCCGCCTTCATCGCCGAGCAGATCCCCGACGGCGCCACCCTGCAGATGGGCATCGGCGGCGTTCCCAATTCGGTGATGTCCTTCCTGGCCAACCACAAGGACCTGGGCCTGCACTCCGAGCTGTTCAGCCCGGCCATGGTGGACCTCATCAAGAAGGGCGTGCTGAACGGCAAGCGCAAGAAGCTGTTCCCGTTCAAGCACGTCTATACCCTCGCGCTCGGCGACCGCGAGATGTTCGACTTCATGAACGACAACCCGTCCATCGTCGGCTATCCGGTGGCGTGGGTGAACAACCCGGCGGTCATCGCCAAGAACAACGACATGATCTCGGTCAACGGCGCCATCGAGGTGGACCTGACCGGCCAGATCGGGTCGGAGTTCGTCGCCGGCCACCAGTTCTCCGGCACCGGCGGCCAGCTGGACTTCGTGCGCGGCGCCTATGCGTCCAAGGGCGGCAAGTCCTTCATCGCCCTGCACGCCACCGCCAAGAGCGGCACCCTGTCGCGCATCGTGCCGCGCCTGTCGGGCCCGGTGACCGATCCGCGCATGGACACCCACAACGTGGTGACCGAGTTCGGCATTGCCAACCTGAAGGGCAAGTCCATGCAGGAGCGCGCCGAGCTGCTCATCGGCCTCGCCGCGCCCCAGTTCCGTGACGAACTGGTGATCGAGGCGAAGAAGCTGGGCCTGATGTAAGGCATTCCGCAGTCCGTCTCGGCACGGCGCCGGTTCCGCGAGGAACCGGCGCCGTCGTCGTTTTCGGCTCCTCTTTTCGCGCCGTAACACGGCCGCCACGAACTCTTCATCGCCCCGCCGTTGATCGGTTGCGACGACGGTCCTAGCGTTGCCCCGACTTCCGGTGGGGGATAGGGTCATGACGTTGCAGGCGGTCGGCACTCGACAGGCGGGACGGTCACTGCCGTCGCTGCAGGAGGCGGCGGCCCGGCTGCCCATCGGCCTGCGCATCGCGCTGCTGGCGGCGCTGGCGCTGCTCGCCTCCGCCGTCGCCGCCGGTGCCTATCTGGTGGGGCAGGGGCGGCTCGACACCGCCATCGCCGGCATGGAGAGCTATCGCCAGCTGTCGGTGGAGGCCTGGCGCATGGAACTGGCGCTCGGCCGCATGCAGCTGGACGAACGCGACTTCCTCGGCCGGCTCGACGCCGCCGCCGGCGACTCCTACCGCGCCCGCCTCGACGAGGTGGCGGCGGCGCTCGAAGCCATGGGCGCCCGCCCCGAGGCCGCCGGCATCGCCGCCACCGTGAGCGACCTGGCCGACCGCCTCGCCGAGGTGCGCCGCGGCTTCGTGGCCGTGGAGGCCTTGCGCCACGACCTCGGCATGACGCCGGACGAAGGCCTGTGGGGCCGGCTCGTCACCTCCACCCGGGCGGTGGAGGACGAACTGCGCCAGTGGCCGCAGATGGACAAGCTCGACAGCCGCCTGCAGCGCATGCGCCGGCACGAGCTGAACTTCCTGCTCACCGAGGACGAAGCGGAACTGGGCCTGCACCGCAAGGCCTTCAACGAGTTCGACTTCGGCTTGTTCGAGGCGCCGCTGGACCAGGAGACGCGCGGCCGCCTCGCCCGCCTCGCCACCGCCTACCGCAAGGATCTGGAGGCTTACGCCGCCGGCCGGCTGGACCTCGCCCGCCAGGTGGCGGCGCTCGACGGCCGGGTGAGCGACCTCAAGCCGTCGTTCGAGTCGGTCTTCGCCTTCGCCCGCGCCGGCATCGCCGACGCCCTGGCGGCGCAGAAGCGGGTGCGGCTGGAAACCACCTTGCTCATGGTCGGCACGGGCGGCGTCATCGTCGTCGTCTATCTGGTGGTCGCGGTGTTCCTGGTGCGCAGCATCACCCGCCCCATCTCCGCCATCGACGGCGCCATGCGGCGGCTGGCCGAGGGCGACAAGCAGGCGCCCATTCCCGGCACGGCGCGCGGCGACGAGATCGGCGGCATGGCGCGGGCGGTGGAAGTGTTCCGCGACGGCCTCATCCGCGCCGACCGCCTCGCCGCCGAGCAGGCCGCCGCCCAGGAGGCGCGCGAGCGGCGCCGGCAGACGGTGGAGGATGCCATCGCCCGCTTCGACGCCTCCATCAAGGACGTGCTGTCGACGCTCTCCATGGCCTGCGAGGAGATGCTGGCGACGGCGCGCGAGATGGAAGGCGCCTCGGCGGGCACCGAGCAGCGGGTGCAGGTGACCGTGCGCGCCGCCGCCGACGCCGACACCAACGTACGCGACGTCGCCGCCGCCGCCGACGACCTGGCCGCCGCCCTGCGCGGCATCGACGCCGACGTGGGCGAAAGCGCCCGCATCGCGCAGGAAGCCGTGCGCCGCGCCGAGGAGGCGGAGGGCATCATGCAGGCGCTGGGGCAGGCGGCGACGCGCATCGGCGAGGTGCTGGCCTTCATCGACGGTGTGGCGGCGCAGACCAACCTCCTCGCGCTCAACGCCACCATCGAGGCGGCGCGGGCCGGCGACGCCGGCAAGGGGTTCGCCGTGGTGGCCAGCGAAGTGAAGACCCTCGCCACCCAGACCAGCCGCGCGACGGAAGAGATCGCCGAGCAGATCGCCGCCGTGCAGGCCGAGACGCGGCAGGCGCAGGAGGCCATCGCCGCCATCGTGCGGGTCAACGGCGAGGCCGACGCCATCGCCCGGCGGGTGGCGGAGGCGGTGCGCACGCAGGGGCGGGCCATGGACGGCATCATGGACAACGTCCGTCGCGCCTCGGCCAGTTCCACCCTCGTCGGCGACACCGTGGGCGGCGTGCGCGCGAGTGCCGACGCCACCGGCAGCGCGGCGGGACGGGTCAGCGACGCCACCGAGCTGCTCACCCGGGAGTCGGCGGCCCTGCGGCAGGAGGTGGAAAGCTTTCTCGGCAGCATACGTGCGGCATGACAATCGACAGACGACGTTAGATTGATTGAAATCTGTCTAAGGGAGGATTGGTTTCGGTCGAAACCGGCACCGGGTCTGCTATAGTCGACTTTGCTTCCACTACTTGGAAGCGTTGGGGGGAACGGTCGACAGGCGCATGATGGTGCGAGGGATGTGGCAGCGGCTGGCGGTCGTCGGCGTCGGCGTCGCCTGCCTGCTGGTGACTCTGTTCGTCTGGCGCTACGCCGACGAAACGGGCCGCCGCATTACCGATCTGGAGTTCGAGCGCGGCGCCCGCCGAGCGGAACGGGCGGTGCTGGAGCGCATGCGCACGCTCGAGACCATGCTGCGTGCCGCCCAGGGCTTCGCCAGCGCCGGGCAGGTCGACGCGGCGACGTGGCACCAGTTCGTCGGCGCGCTGCGGCTCGGCGACGGGCGGGGCGGCGTCGAGGGCATCGCCTACTACACCGTGGACGAAGAGGGCGAGAGCGTCCGCATCGCCTTCATCGAACCGGCGCAGCGGCTGTCTCGCCTCATCGGCTACGACGTCATGGCCGATCCGGTGCACGCCGACGCCATGCGGCGGGCGGCGGCGGCCGGCGAGCCCATCCTCAGCGGCCGCATCGTGCCGCAACTGCGCCGCGCCACCGGCGACCGCGGCGCCGACATGATCTTCATCGCCCCCGTCTACGCCGGTGACGGCGTACCGCCGACCGTGGCCGAACGGCAGGCGGCGCTGCGCGGCTACGTCGGTCTCGGCTTGTGGATGCAGGATCTGTTCGGCACCGTATTGCAGGGCCTGCCGGGCAACCTGTCGGTGGTGGTGCGCGACGTCGCCGGCGGCACCGCCGAGGACGCGCTCGTCTACCGCTCCCGCGACGAGGCGGAGGTGGCGGACGGCGAACGGGCCTACCAGCGCGTTTCCATGCTCGCGGTCGGCGGCCGCGTCATGACGCTGGAGGTCGCCTTGCCGCCCACCCCGGCGGAGGAGCGGCTGGCGGTGCAGAGCCGCACCATCCTGGGTGCCGGTCTGGTCTTCAGCTTCGGCATGACGTTCGCCACCTGGCTCCTGGTCACCCGCCGCATGCGCGCCGAGGCCCTGGCGCGCCGCATGACCCTCGCCCTGCAGGACAGCGAGCAGCGCTATCGCAGCCTGTTCGAGCGCAACAAGGCGGTGGAACTGCTCATCGACCCCGGCGACGGCACCATCGTCGACGCCAACGCCGCCGCCGCCCGCTTCTACGGCTGGTCGGTGGACGAGCTGAAGCGCATGCGCATCTCCGACATCAACACCCTGCCGCCCGCCGCCGTGGCGGAGGAGATGGCGCGTGCCATGCGCGAGAGCCGCGATCATTTCGTGTTCCGCCATCGCCTCGCCACGGGGCAGGAACGCGACGTCGAGGTGCACTCCGGCCCGGTGATGGCCGGCGACCGGCAGTTGCTCTACTCCATCATCCACGACATCACCCGCCGCTGCGAGGCGGAGCGCAAGCTGCGCGACAGCGAGATCCGGTTCCGCTCGCTGTTCGAGCAGAGCCCCTGGGCGACCCTGGTGCTCGCCCCCGACGGCAGCGTCCTGCGCGCCAATGCGGCGTGGCAGACCATGTGGGGCGGTAGCGTCGAGTCCCTGCGCCACCGCAGCTACAACATGCTGCACGATCTGCAGCTGGAAACCACCGGCCTGCTCACCTACGTGCGGCAGGCCATCGCCGGCGAGTCGGTGGAGACGCCGGCCACGTATCTGGACCCGCGGCCGTTGGGCTTCGGCGGCACGCCCAAGTGGGTGCGCGGCTTCCTCTATCCCATCAAGGACGCCGCCGGCCACGTCACCGAGGTCATCGTCGTCAACGAGGACGTCAGCGCCCGCCTGCAGGCGGAGCAGGAACTGGACTACCGCCACCGCCTGCTGGCGACCCAGTTGCAGACCACGCCCGACGGCGTCGCCGTGGTGGACGCCGACTGGCGGGTGGAAAGCTGGAACCAGCGTTTCGTCGAGATGTGGGCGCTGCCGCCCGCCGTGGTGCAGGAAGGCGACGCCCGCGCCGCCTTGCGCCAGATGCGGGCCATGGTGGCAACGCCGCAGGTGTTCGAGCGGCGCATGGCGGAACTCATGGCTTCCGTCACGGAAACGGGCTGGGACGAGATCGCCCTGCGCGACGGCCGGGTGTTCGAGGTCTATTCCCGCGGCATCCCGGCCGAGACGGGGCAGGCGGCCCGGCGCGTCTGGTTCTACCGCGACATCACCGAGCGCAAGAACCTGGAAGCCCGCCTGCGTCGCGCCCTGGAGGAACAGGACGCCATCTTCAACTCGGCCGGCGAGGGCATCGCCTTCCTGCGCGGCGAGCGGTTCGTGCGCACCAACAAGCGCTTCGCGACCCTGTTCGGCTATACCGCCGAGGACCTGGAGCGGGTGCAGCCGAGCGCCCTGTTCGCCGATCCGCGCGGGTGGGAGGACTTCATGGCCGTGGCGCCGCGGCTCATCCGTGAAAGCGGCAGCTACGCCGGCGAGCACCGCATGCGGCGCAAGTCGGGCTCCACCTTCTGGTGCCGCCTGTCCGGCACCACCCTGGAACGCGACGTTCCGACGGGCGGCACCATCTGGGTGCTGGAGGACGTCACCCGCCGCCGCCTCGCCGACCGGCGCATGGCCCGCCTGCTGGCCGACCTGGAACGCTCCAACGCCGAACTGCAGCAATTCGCCTATGTCGCCAGCCACGACCTGCAGGAACCGCTGCGCATGGTGTCGAGCTATCTCGGCCTCATCGAGAAGCGCTATCGCGACCGCCTGGACGACTCGGCGCTGGAGTTCATCGGCTTCGCGGTCGACGGCGCCCACCGCATGCAGAACCTCATCAACGACCTGCTGGAGTACTCCCGCGTCGGCACCCGCGGCAAGCCGCTGGCCCCGACCGAGGCGCAGGCGGCGGTGGAGACGGCGCTCGACAACCTGCGGGTCGCCATTCAGGACGCCGGGGCGACGGTGGAGGTCGGTGTCCTGCCGTGCGTGCTGGCCGACGAGGGGCAGCTGGTGCGGCTGTTCCAGAACCTGGTGGGCAATGCGCTGAAGTACCACCGGCCGGACGTGGCGCCGGTGGTGCGGGTGGCGGCGGAACGGCTGGATGGCGGCTGGCGCTTCGCCGTGGCCGACAACGGCATCGGCATCGACCCGCAGTACTACGACCGCGTGTTCATGATCTTCCAGCGCCTGCACACCCGGCAGGAATATACCGGCACCGGCATCGGACTCGCCGTCTGCAAGAAGATCGTCGAGCGTCACCGGGGTCGCATCTGGGTCGAGTCGACGCCGGGACAGGGCAGTACCTTCTACTTCACGCTCATGGCCGCCGACGCCGCCCTCGATGATCGCGACGACGACGACGCCGATCTCGCGGCGGAGGAACCCCTGCCGCTGGCCTGAGCGGCCCTTGACCCGGCAGCGCACGGGGGCGTAAGGCGGTGGCTCGCCGCCTTACGCCCCGCGTCGCCCGTGCCGCAGAGGATTTCGTTCGTGATCGCCGATCCCTGGTTCTATGCCGCTGCCGTGCCCGCCGTGATGATCGCGGGCATCTCCAAGGGCGGGTTCGGCGGCGGGCTCGGGGTCGTCGCGGTGCCGCTCATGGCGCTGGTGGTGTCGCCGGTGCAGGCGGCGGCCATCATGCTGCCCATCCTGTGCGCCATGGACATCGTCAACGTCTGGACCTACCGCGGCCGCTGGGACCGGCGGAGCATGGCGCTGCTCATCCCCGCCGCGCTGGTCGGCATCGCCGTCGGCACCGCCAGCTTCCACCTGCTGAGCGCGGCCGCCATCCGCCTCATCATCGGCGCCGTGGCGCTCGGGTTCACGCTGAACTGGGTGGTGAAGCAGATCCGCCGCGCCGATCCGCCGCCGGCGGCGCACAGTGCGGGCAAAGGCGCCCTGTGGGGCGGCGTCGCCGGCTTCACCAGCTTCGTCGCCCATGCCGGCGGGCCGCCGCTCAACGTCTACCTGCTGCCGCTGCGGCTGGACAAGACGGTCTATCAGGCGACCACGGTCGGCTTCTTCACCGCCGTCAACTACGTGAAGCTGGTGCCCTACGCCTGGCTCGGCCAGCTCGACACCAGCAACCTGTCCACCGCCGCCGTGCTGGTGCCGCTGGCGCCGCTCGGCATCTGGCTCGGCGTGTGGCTGCACGACCGGGTGCGCGAGGACCTGTTCTACAAGGCCGTCTACCTGTTCCTCGCGCTCACCGGCGCCAAGCTGCTGTGGGACGGAGCCACCGGGCTGGTGGCCTGACGGCGGACCGTCCCCGTGACCCGGGTCACGGCGTCTGCGGCACCGTCGCGGCGAAGGCGGGCAGGGCGGCGCAGCGCCGCGCGAGGGCATCCAGCGCCGGCAGCTCGCCGTCGGCCAGCAGGCCCGGGCGGACGGCGCGGATGAAGTCGAGCGCCACCACGGCGCTGATGTCGGCCTGACCGATGCGATCGCCGACCAGCCAGCCGCCGGAAGCGGTGTCGGCCGCCTGTGCCGCGGCTTCCAGCTGGTCGAGCCCGCCGCGCACCTGCACGTCGGCGCGGGCGGCGCCCTCCGGCCACTGGACGTCGGCGGGGCGGCGGTTCAGTTCGTAGTAGGCGGTGACGCCCTTCTCCATGGCGCCGAGGGCGAAGGCGACCAGCCGGTTGACCGTGCGGCGCGCGGCCCCGGCGGCGGGCGTGAGTCGGCGGTCGGGGCCGGCCACCTCGTCCAGGTGATCGAGGATGGCCGAGGAGTCGACCAGGATTTCGCCGTCGTCCAGCACCAGCGCCGGCACGCGGGCGAGCGGGTTGTAGGCGCGGATTTCCTCGACCTGCGTCGCCGTCGCCAGCTCGCGCCGCTCGAACGGCATGTCCAGGAGGTGGAGACTTATGGCGACCCGGCGGGTGAAGGGCGACAGGTTGCGGCCGATCAGGATCACGGTGGTCTCCTCGGGTGGGGGGCTTGGACGGGCCGACACTATCCGAGCCGCAGCCTCCGGCAAAGGGCCGTTGCGGAGGGAGCCACGGGCGCGCTACACCGGTGGCATGAGCGAAGCACGACTGAAGAGCCGCCTGCGCGTGCAGGCCCTGATCCGCCAGAGCGAGGCCAACGACGTGCCGGCCATGGTGGTCCGCCGCGGCGATGCCGACGCCGGCGCCATCCTGGTGAAGGTGAACGCCTTCGCCGCCGGCTGCGTGGTGCTCGCCCAGGTGACGGACGGGCAGGGGCGGGCGCGCTGGATGCGCGGCACCGGGCCGAACCCGGTCGACGACGCGACGGCGGAAGCCTACATCGCCCGCCAGGCGAAGTACGACGAGGACCTGTGGGTGGTGGAACTGGAAAGCCGCGACGGCTGGCACCCCTTCACCGACGAGATGCTCGCCGAGTGACCGGGGGGGGCGGGCCACGCCGCGCGCGTCAGCCGGCCGCCGGCTTGCTCGCCGCCGGTTTGCGCTCCAGGAACGGCTTGTACTTCATGTCGTCGCCGAGGATGTGGCGGACCAGCCAGTCGGACAGGAAGTCGAACACCTTCATGTTGTCGAGCGCCCGTTCGTCGGCCTTGAACTTGTCCCGCAGGGCGTACACTTTGGCTTTCAGCGCCTCGTGCGCCTTGCGGTGGTCGTCGAGGCCCGGGTAGCGCGAGAGCTTCTGGAGGCGTTCCTCCACCTCGAAGTGGTACTCGGTGTAACTGATGAGATCGTCCAGGATGCGCCCGACGTCGGCCGTCGCCGCCCGGCCGCGGACGGCGGCGTGCAGGTCGTTGACGAAGCCCATGAGCTTGCGGTGGTCGGCGTCCAGTGCTTCGACGCCGACGCTCATCTTGTCGCTCCACGTCAGAAGCGGCGCCATTGGTTCCCCCCATCGTCGTCGTGACGAGCGCCTTTAATAGCACCGTCACGGCGGTCGGGTAAACGAAGAAGGAGGGGGCACCGGCGCTTGCTGCGCGATGTTCTGCGCAGCCTTGCGCGGATCGCGCGTCGGGGGTACAAACCATCGTCCAACGAAAGTTATGCCTGCGCCTTCCGTGCAGTCGGATGAATGTCCTCCCCCCTAGAAAGGGCGGTGGCGATCATGGGCATCTTTCATCCATCAAATGTTTCGATTTCAGAGCATTGGGTGTAAGATCCCCGCGAACTTGGTGAGGTTACCCATGCGCATCATCCTCGCGGACGACCATGAACTGGTCCGCGCCGGCATCAAGCCCTTCCTGGCAGGGCTCGCCGACGACATGGAGGTCGTCGAGTGCGGGGACCTTCCGGAAGCTCTCGATCTCGGTGCGCGGGCGCCGGTCGATCTGGTCATTCTCGACCTGTCGATGCCTGGGATGAACGGCGACGAGGGGCTGCGTTCGGCCCTCGCGGCCTTTCCGGGGACGCCCGTGGTGATGCTGTCGGCCTCGACCCAGCCCGCCGACATCCTGACGGCGGCCCGCACGGGGGCGGCCGGGTACCTGCCGAAGAACATGAGCGGCCCGGCCATGACCGCAGCGCTCAAGCTCATCCTGCTCGGCGAGCGCTTCTTCCCGGCCTGCGTCCTGCAATCGGTGGGGACACCGCTCGGTGACGGCGGATTCGCCGGCGGCGCGGCGCTGCGCCGACGCAATCCGCTGGAACTGCTCAGCGTCCGCGAACGCGAAATCCTGCGCCTGATGATCGAGGGCGGCACCAACAAGGAAATCGCCCGCCGCCTGACCGTGCAGGAAATCACGGTCAAGGTGCACCTGCGAAACATCTACCGCAAGCTGGGCGCCGCCAACCGCGCCCAGGCCGTGCGCATCGCCCTGGAGAACGGCTGGCGGTCCTGAGTTTCCGGGCGCCGCCGCCCTTCGACATTTCCATCACACATGAATGGTGCAGTGCAAAAAAGCCCTTTACAGAGGGCTTGCGCGCTGCCATATTGTGCATCGCAGCACCGGCGCAGATGCCCCGCTGCTGCATCTTGGACGTTTCCTCCCTAGACTTGGGCCGCGCTTCGTGCGCGGCCTTTTTTTGTCGTCAAATCAATCGGCTATGAAAAATCGCACGATCGTGTGAGGCGCTGGCGGCGCCCCGTCGTGCGTCCCGGTTCCTTGCTTTTGGCAGGCGCCGAAGCCTCCTTCGCAACCGCGAGATGGCGGGAGGGGCATGAGCCGGTCCTGATGACCGGCGGGGCGATCTGCTGCAGCGGACGGGGCCGAGAAACAGGGTTTCGCGGACTATCCTGTCCGGGAGAAGGAGACGGTGCCGCTTCGGGCGCTCACACCGGCAGGCGCAACTCCACCGGTACGTCGGCGACCTCGGCGCGCAGGGCCTCGATGAAGGCCTTCTCGGCGCGGTTCACCTTGGCCTGGGGGTTCCAGATGAGGTGGATGTGCACCGGTGCCACGCCCTCCGGCGGCGGCAGCTCCCACAGCTCGCCGTCGGCGACGTCGCGGGCGGCGATGTGCTCGGGCAGGGGGCCGATGCCGAGGCCGCAGACGATCATCCGCCGCACTTCCTCCAGGTTGGCCGAGGCGCCGACGATGCGCCCGGCGAAGCCCTCGCGCGCCCGGAACACGGCGAGCGGGGAGAGCGTGCCGTCGATCTGGTCGGTGGTGAAGGATACGAAATCCTCGCGCTGCAGGTCGGCCAGTTCCAGCCCCGTCTGCCCGAAGAAGCGATGCTCCCGCCCGCAGTAGAGGCGGTAGGTCTGGTGGATCAGCACCTCGCTGGCCAACCCCGGGATCGGCTCGCGCATGAGGCAGATGCCGAGCGTGCCGATCTTCTGTTGCAGGGCGACGTGGACCTCGGTCGACGGAATGACGTCGATGCGGAAGGTGACCTTGGGGTGGCGCTCGTGGAAGGCTTTCAGCACGCGATCGAGGATCACGGTTTGGATGCGGCTGGTCATGAGAATGCGGACATGGCCCGAGATTTCCTCGCGGATCTCGCGCACCAGAATGCCGAAGCGGCTGATGGTGCCGTAGATGTCGACGATCTCGCGATAGATGGTCTCGCCTGCCTCGGTGATGCGGAAGCGCCCCGGCCCGCGCTCCACCAACTGGCGGCCGAGCTGCGCCTCCAGCCGCTTGAGCGCCAGGCTGACCGCCGGCTGGGTGAGGAAGAGGCGGCCAGCGGCGGCGGTGATGCTGCCTTCCTGCACGATCACCATGAAGGTGCGCAACAGGTTCCAGTCCAGCTGGTTGCCGAGCTTGTCCAGGTCGCGCTGTTGGGTCATGGGGGCTCCGTTCGACAGTCTTCGCCATAAGTGGTGCTTGGGAGGAAAGGCGCCGGCCATGGCGAGGAACGCCTTGATTTCCCACGTAGTGGTAACGGAATGCCGCGAGACGCGACGTCACGCCGCCGGCTCGGCGGGATACCAGCATAAACCAGATTTATGTCGTTAATGAATATTCCATATTTGCGCACTGGGTCTTTGCAGCGCCTAATGAGGATGTCGCGACGGACGCAGGATCCCGAACCGTCGGCCCGCAACCGCAGGGCCCGCCGCCGCGGCCGGAGGTTTCACCAGGACGGCACGACCCGGCGCCCGCAGCGGCGCCCGCTCTGGCGTGCGTCCGCAACAGATGGGAGGCGAGCCGCATCATGGCCGCGACGCAGGACACCGTATCCCCCGCCGAATGGCAGACCCGTGTCGACCTGGCGGCGGCCTACCGGCTGTTCCACCTGCTCGGCATGACGGATCTCATCTACACCCACATGTCGGCGCGGGTGCCGGGCGAGGAAGGCCACTTCCTCATCAACCCCTACGGCCTGATGTTCCACGAGGTCACGGCCGGCAACCTCGTGAAGGTGACGCAGGAGGGCAAGCTCGCCCCCGGCGCCGAGGGCGAGGCCAATCCCGCCGGCTTCACCATCCATTCCGCCATCTACATGGCCCGGCCCGACGTCGGCTGCGCCATCCACCTGCACACCCACGCCGGCATGGCGGTGAGCGCGCAGGAAGAGGGGCTGCTGCCCATCACCCAGCACAGCTTGCGCTGGTACAACCGCATGGCCTATCACGCCTACGAGGGCATCGCCCTGGATCACGCCGAGCGCGAGCGGCTGGCCGCCGACCTCGGCAATCACCACTCCATGATCCTGCGCAACCACGGCCTGCTCACGGTCGGCGCCGACGTGCCCGAGGCGACGGTGCTCATGTACTACCTCGAGCAGAGCTGCCGCACCCAGATCGCCGCGCTGTCCGGCGGCCGTCCGCTGGTGACGCCGCCGGCCGAGGTCTGCGAACACACCGCCCGCCAGTACCAGGAGGCCTATCCGCGCGCCGGCGTGCTGGAATGGGCGCCCCTTCTCCGCTGGATCGACGCCCAGCCGGGCGGCGCCGGCTACGACGCCTGATCCACGGGCGCTTTCGACCACCAAAAAAAGTCCATCAACAGGGAAGGCCATCAGACACATGAGCAACCGACTCGCATTCCTGCGGCGGATCGCCGCTTCGGGCGCCGTCGCCGCGGCGCTGCTGGCGCCCGCCGCCGCGCTCCTCGCCGACGCCGGCCCCGCCGTGGCGCAGGAAAAGCCGCAGACCGGCGGCACGCTGAACGTCATCGTGCAGCCCGAGCCGCCGATCCTGGTGCTCGGCCTCAACCAGCAGGGGCCGACCCAGACGGTCGCCGGCAAGATCTACGAAGGCCTGCTGCGCTACGACCACGCCCTGAAGCCCATGCCGAGCCTGGCCGAGAGCTGGGAGGTGTCGGAAGACGGCCTGACCTATACCTTCAAGCTGCGCGACAACGTGACCTGGCACGACGGCAAGCCGTTCACCGCCAAGGACGTGGTGTTCACCACCACCAAGTTCCTGCCGGAGACGCACCCGCGCGCCCGCGCCAACTTCAGCCACGTGGAAAGCGTCACCGCCCCCGACGACCACACCGTGGTCTTCAAGCTGAAGCAGCCGTTCCCGGCCTTCATCAAGGCGTTCGAGGTGTCGTCGGCGCCCATGATGCCGGCCCACGTCTACGAAGGCACCGACTACAAGCAGAACGAGAAGAACGCCACGCCCATCGGCACCGGTCCCTTCAAGTTCGACCAGTGGGTGAAGGGCAGCCACATCCGCCTCGTGAAGAACGAGAACTACTATCTGGAGGGCAAGCCCTACCTGGACGCCATCTCCTTCCGCGTCATCCCCGACGCCGCCAGCCGCGCGCTGGCGCTGGAGACCGGCGAGGTGGACATCAGCCAGTTCAACGACGTCGAGCCCTTCGACGTGCCGCGCCTGAAGGCCCTGCCGCACCTCGACCTCACCACCAAGGGCTACGAGTTCGTGGCGCCGCTGTCGTGGATCGAGATCAACCACCGCGAGGCGCCGCTCGACAATCCCAAGTTCCGCCAGGCGCTGACCTACGCGCTGGATCGCGAGTTCATCCGCGACAAGATCTGGTTCGGCCTCGGCCGCGTCGCTTCCGGCCCCGTCAACTCGGTGACCACCGGGTTCGAGGCGGACAAGAAGACCTACGAGTACGATCCCGAGAAGGCCAAGGCCCTGCTCGACGAAATCGGCCTGAAGCCCAACGGCGACGGCGTGCGCGCCGAGATCAGCTTCACGCCCATGCCCTACGGCGAGACCTGGGCGCGCCTGGGTGAGTACATCAAGCAGTCGTGGAGCAAGATCGGCGTCAAGGTGAACCTGGAAAGCACCGACGTCGCCGGCTGGGTGCAGAAGGTCTCCAACTGGGACTACGACGCCACCAACAACTTCGTCTACCAGTACGGCGACCCGTCGCTGGGCGTGGCCCGCACCTACATCTCCGACAACATCCGCAAGGGCGTGATGTTCTCCAACACCATGGGCTATTCCAACGCCAAGGTGGACGACCTGTTCGCCAAGGCGGCGGTGGAGAACGATCCGGCGCAGCGCCAGCAGCAGCTGAGCGAAGTGCAGAAGATCCTCGTCGAGGACATGCCGGTGATCTGGCTGCTGGAGATGGAGTTCCCGACCTTCGTCAACAAGCGCGTCCACAACGCGGTGACGACGGCCATCGGCACCAGCGAGAACTTCGCCGACGTCTGGGTCGACAAGAAGAACTGACGGTTTTCACCGGCCGGGACGGCGCCGTCGCGCGTCGTCCCGCCGGGCGCCTCCGTCCCCCATCGCATTCCCTCATCCCAGCGAGAGAGCCTGAGCGCCCATGGCCGCCATCGCATCGTTCCTGGGAAGGCGGCTGTTCAAGGCCGTCTTCATCCTCTTCGCCATCGTGGTGATCAACTTCCTCCTGGTCCGCGCCGCGCCCGGCGACCCGGCCACGGTCATGGCCGGCGAAGCCGGCGCCGCCGACGAGCAGTTCGTCCAGCAGCTGCGCGAGCAGTTCGGCCTCGACCGGCCGCTGCACGAACAGCTCGGCATCTACCTCGCCGACGTGGCGACCGGCGACCTCGGTTATTCCTACCGCCAGCAGCGCCCGGTGTGGGACCTCATCGCCGAGCGCCTGCCGGCAACCCTGATCCTGACCGGTGCCGCCTTCGTCCTGGCGCTCGCCGCCGGCATCGGGCTCGGCACGCTGGCCGCCCAGAACGTCGGCCGGTGGTCGGACAGTGCCATCACGGTGCTCGCCCTGGTCAGTTACGCCACCCCCATCTTCTGGGTCGGCCTCATGCTGATCCTGCTGTTCTCGGTGCAGCTCGGCTGGCTGCCGGCCTTCGGCTACGAGACCATCGGCGCCGGCTATACGGGGTGGGAGCGCGTGACCGACATCGCCGCCCACATGGTGCTGCCGGTGCTGACGCTCGGCCTGTTCTACATGGCCGTCTATGCCCGCCTGACCCGCGCCTCCATCCTGGAAGTCCGCGACATGGACTTCGTGAAGACCGCCCGCGCCAAGGGCCTGGGGGAGACGCGCATCGTGCTCAAGCACGTGCTGCGCAACGCCATCCTGCCGGTCATCACCTTCGCCGGCATCCAGGCGGGGCATCTGGTCGGCGGCTCCATCCTCATCGAGACGGTGTTCGCCTGGCCCGGCATCGGCCGGCTCGCCTTCGACGCCGTGCTGCAGCGCGACTACCAGGTGCTGCTCGGCATCTTCTTCGTCACGTCGGTCCTGGTGATCGTCTTCAACATCCTCACCGACCTCGTCTACTCGCTGGTCGACCCGCGCATCGAGGTGGCCTGACATGAACCGCGATTTCTGGAAGGCCTTCGCCCGCAACCGCGGCGCCGTCGTCGGCCTCGCCATCATGGCGGCCGTCGTAATCTGCGCCCTGTTCGCCGACCTGATCTACCCCACCAGCCCGTGGGAGATGTCGACCATCCCGTTCCAGCCGCCGCTGTCGGAAGACGCGGTGCTCGGCTCCGACACGCTCGGGCGCGACATCGCCGCCGGCATCGTCCACGGGGCGCGGGTGTCGCTGCTCATCGGCCTGACGTCGACGGCGGTCGCCCTGCTCATCGGCGTGACGCTGGGCGCCGTTGCCGGCTTCCACGGCGGGCGCATCGACGACGCCATCATGCGCTTCACCGAACTGTTCCAGACCATCCCGAACTTCGTGCTGGCGGTGGTGCTGGTCGCCATCTTCACGCCGACCATCGCCAACATCGTCATCGCCATCGCCATCGTCAGCTGGCCGCCGCTGGCGCGCCTCGCCCGCGGCGAGTTCATGGCGCTGCGGTCGCGCGAATTCGTGCAGGCGGCGGTGACGACGGGGCAGGGGACCGGCACCATCATCTTCCGCCAGATCCTGCCCAACAGCCTGTCGCCGATCATCGTCTCGGCTTCGCTGATGGTGGCGACGGCGATCCTGCTGGAAAGCTCGCTCAGCTTCCTCGGCCTGGGTGATCCCAACGTCATGAGCTGGGGCTACATGATCGGCGCCGCCCGCACGGTGATCCGGCAGGCGTGGTGGATGAGCTTCTTCCCCGGCATCGCGATCCTGCTGACCGTGCTCGCGCTCAACCTGGTGGGTGAAGGGCTGAACGACGCCATGAACCCGAAACTGGCTCGCAAGGGGAGGGCATGATGTCCGACATCCTGCTCGACGTCCGCGACCTGACGGTCGCCCTGCCCGAAGGGGCGGAACGGCCCAATGCGGTGGAGGGCATCTCGCTCACCATCGGCAAGAACGAGATCCTCTGCGTGGTCGGCGAGTCCGGCTCCGGCAAGTCCATGACGGCCCACGCGGTCATGGGCCTGCTGCCCAAGCCCCACGTCAAGGTCACCGGCGGCCAGGCGCTCTATCGCGGCCGCGACATCCTGACCATGACCGAAGCCGAGCAGCGCAGCCTTCGCGGCGGCCGCATCGCCATGATCTTCCAGGAGCCCATGACGGCGCTCAACCCGCTGATGACCGTCGGCGACCAGATCGAGGAAAGCCTGAAGGCCCACTCCGACCTGGACAAGGCCGGCCGGCGGGCGCGCGTGGTGGAACTGCTGGCCGATGTCGGCCTGCCCGACCCCGAGCACCTGCGCCGCAGCTATCCGTTCCGCCTGTCGGGCGGCCAGCGGCAGCGCGTGATGATCGCCATGGCGCTGGCGCTGGAGCCCGACATCCTCATCGCCGACGAGCCGACCACGGCGCTCGACGTGACGACCCAGAAGCAGATCCTCGACCTGATCCGCACGTTGCAGGCGGAGAAGGAGATGGGCGTCATGTTCATCACCCACGACTTCGGCGTGGTGGCCGAGATCGCCACCCACGTCGCCGTCATGCAGCACGGCCGGTGCGTCGAGATCGGCACCGCCGAGCAGATGCTGAACGCCCCCAAGCACCCCTATACCCGCGACCTCATCGCCGCCGTGCCCCACTACATCGAGCACCGCGACGACTTCCTGAAGCAGGGCGAGGCGCTGCTGCAGGCCGACAAGGTGTGCAAGACCTTCCACCTGGGCGGCGGCTTCCTGCGCAAGGGGCGACAGATCGTCGCCGGGCGCGACATCACCCTGACCATCCACCCCGGCGAGACGGTCGGCGTGGTGGGCGAGAGCGGCTCGGGCAAGTCGACCCTCGGGCGCTGCATCGTCGGTCTGCACAAGGCCGACGGCGGCCGCATCCTCTACCAGGGGCAGGATCTGGTGGCGCTGGACCGCAAGCGGTTCCGGCCGTTCCGCAAGGACATCCAGATGATCTTCCAGGACCCTTACGCCTCGCTCAACCCGCGGCACAAGGTGGCCGACATCATCGCCCAGGGGCCGATCGCCTTCGGCGAGCCGCGCGCCAAGGCGCTGGACCGTGCGCGCGAGCTGCTGCGCCTGGTCGGGCTGCCGGAGCAGGCGGCGGAACGGTATCCGCACGAGTTTTCCGGCGGCCAGCGGCAGCGCATCTCCATCGCCCGCGCCCTGGCGCTGGAGCCCAAGCTCATCATCGCCGACGAGCCGGTGTCGGCGCTCGACGTCTCGGTGCAGACCCAGGTGCTGGACCTGCTGGACGAGATCCGCCATCGCCTCGGCCTGTCCATGCTGTTCATCACCCACGACCTGCGCGTCGCTGCCCAGGTGTGCGACACCATCGCCGTCATGCAGAAGGGCGTGATCGTCGAGATGAACACGGCGCGCGAGGTGTTCCAGAACCCGCAGCACCCCTATACCCGCACGCTGCTCGACGCCATTCCGGGCCGCGGGTGGGAGATCCCCGAGGACCTGCGGGCGCGCCGCCACGGCGGCACGCACGACGGGCGGGGGGCCGTGGCATGACCAAGGCTCCATCGCCCAAGGTCGCCATCGTCGGAGCCGGCGCCATCGGCAGCCTGCTGGCCGCCCGCCTGACCGCAACGCCCGCCGACCTGACCCTGGTCGCCCGCAGCGCCACGGCCGACGTCATCCGGCGGGACGGCATCACCATGATCTCGCCGCAGGGGCGGGTGTCGCGGGTGCCGGTCTCGGTCACCGACGACCCGCTGTCGGCTGGACGGCAGGACATCGTGTTCCTGTGCGTCAAGGCCCACGCCCTGACCGGCGCGCTCGACAGTCTCGGCGCCCTGATGGGGCCGGAGACGGTGGTGGTGCCCATGATCAACGGCATCCCCTGGTGGTACCCGCACGGTCAGCCGGAGCCGCTCGGCGGCTGTCGCCTCCGCTCGGTGGACCCGGACGGCCTGCTGGAGCGCGCCATCCCCGCCGACCGCGTCGTCGGCTCCGTCACCTGGGTGTCGGTGGAAGGCGAGGGGCCGGGGCGCATCCACCACCGCGACGACCAGCGCTTCATCTTCGGCGACCCGCTCGGGCGGCGCACGGCCGGGGTCGAGGCGGTGGTGGAGCTGTTCGGCCTCGCCGGCTTCCAGGCCCGCGGCAGCCTCGACATCCGCACCGACATCTGGACCAAGCTGTGGGGCAACCTCGCCTTCAACCCCTTGAGCGCGCTCACCGGCGCCACGCTCGGCGTGCTGTGCAGCGATCCGGGCACCCGTTCGGTCTCGGCGCAGCTCATGGCGGAGGCGAAGGCGGTGGCCGAAAAGCTCGGCGTCACCTTCACCACCACCATCGAGGCGCGCATCAGCATGGCCCAGGCGGTCGGCGACTACCGCACCAGCATGCTGCAGGACATGGAGGCCGGGCGCCGGCTGGAGGTGGACGCCATCGTCCGCTCCGTCGCCGAACTGGGCGCCCTGGTGGGCGTGCCGACGCCGACGGTGGAGACCGTCGCGGCCCTGGTCGAGATGAAGGCCCGCCAGCGCGGCGACGGCACCACCGTCCAGGCCGCCTGAGAGAGGAACACCAAGAGAATGTCCGACGCCCGTCCCATCGATGCCGCCCGCCTGTGGCGCATGCTCATGCAGATGGCCGAGATCGGCGCCACCGACAAGGGCGGCAGCCGCCGCCTCGCGCTCACCGACGAGGATGCCGCCGGCCGCGCCCTGCTGCGCCAGTGGGCCGAGGCCGCCGGCTGCTCGGTCGCCGTCGACGCCATCGGCTCCATGGTCATCCGCCGCCCCGGCCGGGATCCGCACCTGCCGCCCGTGGTCATGGGCAGCCACCTCGACACCCAGCCGACCGGCGGCCGCTTCGACGGCGTGTTCGGCGTGCTGGCCGGCATGGAAGTGCTGCAGAGCCTGAACGACAAGGGCATCGAGACCGCGCACCCGGTCGAGGTCGCCGTGTGGATGAACGAGGAAGGCGCCCGCTTCTCGCCGCCCATGATGGGCTCCGGCGTCTGGGCCGGCGTGTTCGGCGAGCAGGAGATCCTCGACAAGGTGGGCCAGGACGGCGCCCGCCTGGGCGATGAGCTGGAGCGCCTCGGCTGGCGTGGGCCGCTCGCCGCCGACCACCGCAGCCGCCCCTTCGCCGCCTATTTCGAGGCGCACATCGAGCAGGGGCCGATCCTGGAGCACGAGGGCGCGCAGATCGGCGTCGTCACCGGCGCGCAAGGGCAGCGGTGGTACGAAGTCACCATCACCGGCCAGGAAGCCCACGCCGGCCCGACGCCCATGCGCCTGCGCCGCGACGCCCTGGTGGCCGGTGCCCGCGTGGTCGACCGGGTCAACCGCATCGGCCTGGAAGGCGGCGAGGAAGCCTGCGCCACCGTCGGCATCCTCGACGTGCATCCGCACTCGCGCAACGTCATCCCCGGCCGGGTCTTCCTGACCGTCGACCTGCGCCACCCCGACGACGCCACGCTGGCCGGCTTCGACCGCCGCTTCCGCGACGAGACGCAGGCGCTGTGCGACGCCGCCGGCGTGACGGTGGAGATTTCCGAGTTCTGGCACTTCCCCTCCACCCCCTTCGCGCCTGAGCTGGTCCAGCGCGTGCGCGCGGCGGCGGAGGGCTTCGGCTACCGCTCCCGCGATATCGTCTCGGGCGCCGGGCACGATGCGGTCTATGTGGCGCGGGTGTGCCCGACGGCCATGGTCTTCATCCCCTGCGAAGACGGCATCAGCCACAACGAGGCGGAGAACATCCGCCCCGAAGACGCCGAGCGCGGCTGCGCCGTGCTGTTCGAGGCGGTGCGGCAGACCGCCGGCTAGCCTCCCGTTGCGTCGCAAGGCGACGCCGTAAGGTCCTGAACAAGAACAAAAGCCGGCGCTTTGCGGGGCGCCGGAACCCCTCGCCCTTTGCCCCGAGGAGACGCTCATGCTCTGCTTCCACCACCCGGACACCGCCCTGCATAAGCCGCCGCAGTTCCTGGTGCGCGGCCAGCCCAAGCCGGTGCCCGAAAAGCCCGAGCGGGTGGAGGCGGTGATGAGCGCCCTGCGCGCCCGCGGCGACCGCCTGGAACAGGCGCCCGACGCCGGCCCGGCGGCGCGCGCCGCCGTCCATACGCCGGAATACCTGGCCTTCCTGGAAACCGCGCACGCCCGCTGGGTGGCGCTGCCCGACAGCGCCTCGGCCGTCATCCCCAACGTCCACCGCGGGCCGGACATGACGTCATACCCGACGCACGTGGTGGGGCAGGCGGGCTTCCACATGAGCGACACCGCCTGCCCCATCGCCGAGGGGACCTGGGCGGCCACCAAGGCGGCCTCCGACTGCGCCGTCGCCGCCACGCGGGCGGTGGTGGCGGACGGCGAGCGGGCGGCCTATGCCCTCTGCCGGCCGCCGGGCCATCACGCCGGGCCGGACCTCGCCGGCGGCTTCTGCTACCTCAACCACGCCGCCATCGCGGCCGAGGAGGCGGTGCGCCTGCTGGCGAGCCAGGGCAAGCCGCCGCGGGTGGCGGTGTTCGACGTCGACGTCCACCACGGCAACGGCACCCAGGCCGTCTTCCGCGAGCGCGACGACGTGTTCTTCGTGTCCGTCCACGGCGATCCCAACGCCTTCTATCCCTTCATGGCCGGCCATGCGCACGAGCGCGGCACCGGGCGCGGCGAGGGCTATACCCTGAACCTGCCGCTGCCGCTCGGCACCGACGAGGACACGTTCCTGGCGACGGTCGACACGGCACTCGCCGCCATCGGCCGGTTCGCGCCGACCGTAGTGGTCCTGTCCCTCGGCTTCGACACGTTCAAGGATGATCCGCTCGCGGCCTTCGGTGTCACCACCCCCGGCTTCGGGCATCTGGGCCGGCGCATCGCCGCCACCGGCCTGCCCACCGTGCTGATCCAGGAAGGCGGCTATGCCGTCGATCACCTGGCGGCCAACCTGACCAGCTTCCTCGACGGCTTCGAGGACACCTTGCGGAGCACCACCCCGTGACCGAGACCGCCACCTCCACCACCCATGTCGACGCCGCCCGCACCCGGGTCACCGAATGGCGCTTCGCGCCGGGCGCCGAAACCGGCTTCCACACCCACGAATACGACTACGTCATCGTGCCCGTGACGGCGAGCCGTATGCGCCTGGAGCACCCCGACGGCTCCGTCACCCATGCCGACCTGGAGCCGGGCCGCAGCTACTTCCGCCAGGCGGGTGTGGCGCACAACGTCGTCAACGAAGGGCCGGGCGAACTGGTCTTCGTCGAGGTGGAATTCCTCGAACCCGCCGCGCGGTCGTGACGCCATGACCGCCCGCACCGCCGCCGCCGGCCTGCCCGCCACCGAGGCCGGCGGCACCGCGCTCAAGGTCCTGCTGATCCTCACCATCAGCCTGTTCTGGGGCGGCAACTGGCCGGCGGTGAAGACGGTGCTGTTCGAGATGCCGCCGCTGACGCTGCGCGCCATCGGCTTCGCCACCGGCGCCATCGGGCTTCTGGCCTGGGCTCGCTTCCGCGGCCTGCGCTTGCGCATCCCCATGGCCGAAGTGCCGTGGATGGCGGCGACGGGCATGTTGAACATCTTCGCCTTCAACATGTGCACGGTCTATGCCCAGCTCATGATGCCGACGTCGCGGGCGGCCATCATCGCCTTCACCATGCCGGTGTGGGCGACGCTGCTCGCCATCCCGCTGCTCGGCGAGCGGCCGGGCCTGCGCCAGGTGATCGGCCTCGCCCTCGGCATGTCGGGGCTGCTCGTGCTGCTGGGGCCGGAGGCGGTGCGCGGCGAGGCCGGGCCGCTGCTCGGGCCGGCGCTGGTGCTGGGGGCGGCGGTGTCCTGGGCGCTCGGTACGGTGCTGATGAAGCGGCGCGGCCTGTGGGTCGGCCACGCCGTGGTCGTCACCGGCTGGCAGTACGTGCTGGCCGCCGTGCCCATGGTGGTGCTGGCGGGCGTCCTGGACGGCCCGCCGCGCCCCGGCGAGTGGGGCCTGCGCACCTGGACGGCGCTCGGTTATCACCTGATCTTCTCCATCTGCATCGCGCAGATGATGTGGTTCCTCATCGTCAAGCGCCTGACCGTGGGGCAGGCCGCCGTCGCGACGCTTCTGGTGCCGGTGGTCGGCGTCTCCGGCTCGGTGCTGATCCTGGGGGATGCGCTGACGGTCCGCCTGGTGGCGGCCCTCGGGCTGGTGGTCTCGGCCGTCGCCTGCGTCATGATCCGCCGCCGTACGGCGCGCTGATGTGCCGCCGGCGCCGGCGGGTCTACAGGACCTCGCGCAGGGCGTCGGCCAGGCGGCCGGGGGTGACCGGCTTCTGGACCACCGGGCGCCGGCGTCCCTCGGGGGACGGGACGGGCGCGTCGGCATAGCCGGTGGCGAAGACCACCCCCACGCCGCGCGCCTCCAGCACGTCCGCCACCACGAGGCTCGACCGGCCGCCGAGGTTGAGGTCGAGGACGGCGGCGGCGAGATCCCGTTCCGTCGCAGCCAACGCGAGCGCCTCGTCCAGGGTCACGGCGGGGCCGACGGCGGCGTATCCGAGACTGCTCAGCAGGGCCGCGGTTTCCGTCGCGAGCAAGGCCTCGTCCTCCACCACCAGAATGCGCCGGCGGGCGTGCACCGCGAACGCCGGCTCCGACGCAGGGGCGGCGGCGGCGCCGGATTGGGCGAGCGCCGAGACGGCGCCGATGGCGGCGGGCGGCAGGACGAGGGTGCAGGTGAGGCCTGCCGTCTCCCACTGCATGTCGAGCGTTCCGCCGACCTGCCGGGCCGATCCGGCCATGACGGTCGACCCGACGCCGCGGCGGGCGGGCGGGCGCACCGGCGGGCCGCCGGCCTCGCGCCAGCAGAGGCGCAACCCGCCGTCCGGCCGCAGGGTCCAGTCGACGGTCAGGCGTCCTTCCGGCCCCGAGAGCGCGCCGTGTTTGACGGCGTTGGTCACCAGTTCGTGGAGGATCATGCTCACCGGCTGCACGGCCGACCCGACGATGGCGACCGCAGGGCCGTGGAGTTGGGTGCGGGCGCCGTCCGGTGCCTCGTAGGCTTTCAGTTCGTCGTCCAGCAGGTTGCGCAGTCCGACCGTGAGCCAGTGGTTCTCGGTCAGCCGGGTGTGGCAGCGGGCGATGGTCTGCACCCGGCCGCGCACGGCCTCCGCGAAGTCGTCCACCGTGTCGGCGCGCGTCAGCGTCATCACCGCCTGCACCACCGCCAGCGCGTTGCGGGCGCGGTGGTCGACCTCGCGCACCAGCAGGCGCTGGCGCTCCTCGGCGCGGCGGCGCTCGGTGATGTCGCGGATGGTCACCACCACCTGGCTGATGGCGCCGTGGGCGTCGCGCACCGGCACCGCGTTGTAGCTGCCGATGAACAAGAGGTCCCCGGTGGCGCGGCGGCGTGCCTCGATCTCCATGTCGGAGATGGTTTCGCCCCGCACGGCGCGGCTGAACGGCAGGCCTTGCGGTGGAATGTCCATACCGTTGGCGTCGCGCGTTTCGAAGTCCGTCACGAAACGGTCGAGCGACAGGCGGGCGTCGTCGACGCTCGCGAAGCCGTGCATGCGGGCGAAGGCGGGGTTGAGGTCGAGAACCCGGCCCGCGGCGTCGAGCGAGATGATGCCGTCCGCGACCCCTTCGAATGTCGCCCGCAGGCGGGCCTCGTTCTCGTGCAGGGCGCGCTCGGCGGTCTTCAGGTCGTGGATGTCGGTGGCCGAGCCGTACCAGCGCACCACCCGGCCCTGGGCGTCGCGCACGGGAACGCCGCGGCTGACGTGCCAGCGGAAGGTGCCGTCGGCACGCTCCACCCGGTGCTCCATGTCGTAGACCTCGCCGGTGGCAGTGGCGCGGGTCCAGGCCTCCAGCGTCGCGGCGGCGTCGTCGGGATGCACCACCGGCGCCCACTCCCAGGTACCGTCGGGCTTGTGGGTGAGGCCGGCGTATTCCTTGTAGCGAAAGTTGTAGAAGTCGACGATTCCCTCCGCCGTCGCCGACCACACCAACTGCGGCACGGCATTGGCGATGGATCGCAGCCATTCCGCACTGTTGCGCCAATCGGAGCCCGCCGGGGCGGACGGAGGAGGATCCTGTGTCATGCGGTCTTCGTCTCGCCCCTGCGATAGGTTTCAAGCTACCACGCCATACCCGCGGAATGCGAGCAGGGCGGATCGAAAGTACGTTTGCCGGGGCCCCGGCTATGCCGTAAGGCCATGGATTGTCATATGGAAGCCACCGGCGCGGCGTGGCACGATGCCGCCCCGCCCGACCCGTTCGGGTCGGGATTCCCCCTCCGAGGACGACCATGTCTCCGATGTTCGGCTCGCGGCCTGTCGGCGTACTGCTCGTGCTGGCGGCGCTGGTGGCGCTGCTGGACGGCGCCATGCTGGCGACGCGGTACGAGGTGGCGCGGCGGGACCGCGACCGGGCGCTGGCCGAGCAGGCGCGGCACCTGCGCGACAGCTTCCATCTGGTGATGGATCAGACCGAGCGGACCATGTTGTCCATCGCCACCCTGGTGGCCGGTGACCGCGAAGTGCAGTACCTGTTCCAGGCGGGCGTCGAGGCCGTTGCGGCCGAAGGCGGCGGCGCGGGCGGCCCGCTCACGGCGGAGATGCGGGCGGCGCTGCTCCAGAAGGTGGCGCCGGCCTGGATCGACATGCAGCACTGGTTCCACGTCCGCCAATTGCATTTCCATCTGGCGCCGGGCTCCACCAGTTTCCTGCGGGTGCATCAGCCGGACCGCTTCGGGGACGGGATGAACGCCGTTCGCCACACGGTGGTTGCCGCCAATGCCGAAGTGCGGCCGCAGGCCGGCTTCGAGACCGGTCGCATCTATTCCGGCCTGCGCGGCGTGGTGCCGGTGTTCGCGCGCGACGACCAGACCGGCGCGCAACGCCATATCGGCGCCCTCGAGGCCGGCACCTCCCTCGACATGGTGGTGGCGACGCTGGACCAGCGCCTCGACCACGGGGTCGCCGTGCTGCTCGACGGCGGGCACGTCGGCGACACCGTGTTCGACAGCTTCGCCGGTCCCATCCTGGCCAGCGCCATCGGCCGCTGCGGCTGCGTCGTCGAGGCGGCGTCGCGCCCGGGGGTCGAGGACGTGGTGGCGCGGGTTGTGGCCGCCAGCGGCCAGGATCTCAAGCGTGACGGCGTCCACCTGATCGAGACCGACGGCGGTGCGCTCGCCGTCACCCACATGCCGCTGCGCGACTTCGCCGGCCTGCGCGACGCGGCGCTGCCGCCCGTGGGGGCGGTGGTCTTCTGGCGCGATGCCTCGGCGCTGCAGGCGGCATTCCAGGCCGACCGGGCGCGCGAGGCCGTGGGCGCCGTCGTCGCCTATGGCGTCGTGATGCTCGCGGTGGTCGCCGCCTTCCGCTTCGGCAGCCGCCGCTTCCGCGACCAGCTGGCCCGCAAGACCGCCGAACTGGCACAGGCCGCCGCCCTGTTGTCCGCCAAGTCGGCGGAGCTGGAACGCTCCAACCGCGAGCTGGCCGACTTCGCCCACGTGGTCTCCCACGACCTGCAGGAGCCCTTGCGGTCGGTTTCGGGCTTTCTGACGCTGGCACGCCGCCGGATGCGCGGGCAGATGGATGCCGACACCGCCGGCTACGTCGACATGGCGGTGAATGGGTCGCAGCGGATGGCGCGCATGATCGCCGACCTGCTCGCCCTGTCGCGGGTCAATACCCAGGGCCGCGAGCCGGAACCGGTGGCGGGCGGCGACCTGATCGCCGAGGCACTCGGCAACCTCGCCATCGCGGTGGGCGAGGCGGGGGCGCGGGTGACCGTGGCCGACGGCGTGCCGGTGCTGCTCGGCGACCGCAGCCAGCTGGTGCGCCTGTTCCAGAACCTGATCGGCAACGCCCTGAAGTACCGCGACCCCGCCCGCCCGCCGGAGATCGCGGTGACCTGGCGGCCCGAGGCGGGGATGGCGTGCTTCTGCATCGACGACAACGGCGTCGGCGTGCCGGCCGGGCAGGCGGAGGCGATCTTCCTGCCGTTCCGCCGCCTGAACCCGGACGGCGCGGCCGCCGGCACCGGCATGGGCCTCGCCATCTGCCGTCGCATCGTCGCCCGCCACGGCGGCGTCATCACGGCGGTTCCCCTGGAAGCGGGCGGCACCCGCCTGACCTTCACCCTGCCCCTGGCCGCGGCGGCTGCGGCGGCCGCGGCGGTGGTCGAGCGCGAGGCCGCCTGAGCCATTCGCGGCCCGTGGCCCCGACGGCGGAGAATCCAGCCGAACCAAGCGCTTCGCGCGAAGCCCGCAGAATCGTCCTTACCGCTCGTTGCGTGGGATGCGCTTTACGGCTACCATCCTGCGGGGCTACCGGTATTCGTTAATGGGATTTCTGCGAGGCTGGGGATCAATGGTCTGGAACGACGAGCGGATCGAGCTTCTCAAGAGCCTTTGGGCCGAGGGGCTGACCACCGGTGAGATCGGCAAGCAACTGGGGGTATCGAAGAACGCGGTGGTCGGCAAGGCGCACCGCCTGGGCCTGAAGGGGCGTCCGTCGCCGATCAAGCGCACGAAGAAGCCCGCCAAGCCCGAGGCGCCGCCCAAGCAGGTGGAGCCGCCGCCGTCGCTGGTGGATCTCGCGGCCCATACCTGCCGTTGGCCCATCGGTGATCCCCGTGACGCCGACTTCCACTTCTGCGGCAAGCCGGCGTTGACGGGCAAGCCGTACTGCGGCGAACACGCCGCCATCGCCTACGTCACCTCGGGCAGCAAGTCGTCCTCTCGCGAGGAAGACGCGGCCTGAACCCGGGCCTCCCGCTCCGTCAGACCGGCAGCCGCCCGCCGTCCCAGCGGGCGGCCAACAGGCGTCCGCCCAGCAGGCCGGCGGCGCCCAGCACGGTCATCGCCAGGAAGGCCTGACCGCCGGCGGCTTCGAACAGCCGTCCCGACAGTCCCATCGCCAGCCCCATGCCGGCCCCCAGCGCCGCCGAGGAATAGATCGCCTGCGCCCGGCCCGAGTAGGCCGGCGGCACGGCGCGGGCGATGAAGTGCATGGCGCCCAGGTGCGTCGCGCCGAAGGTCAGGGCGTGCAGGCACTGCACCGGCGCCAGGATGACCGGGTCGACGGTCACCGCCATGACGCTCCACCGCACCACCCCGCCGAGCCCGCCGAGCAGCAGCAGCCGCGCCGGGCCGAGGCGGGCGACCAGCCGGTTGCCGACCAGGAACAGCACCACCTCGGCCACCACGCCGATGGCCCACAGGCCGCCGATCACGTCCTCCGACAGGCCGGCGGCCTGCCAGTGCAGGGTGGCGAAGCCGTAGTAGACGGCGTGGCTCGCCTGGATGACGGCGGCGGTGCCGAGGAACAGCAGGAAGGCCGGGTGGCGCAACAGCGGCGCGATGGCCGGCGCCGGCCCGTCCTCGCGGCGGGAGCGCGTGCGCACGTCGGGCAGCAGGGCGCAGGCGCCGATGGTGAGCGCGATGCCGCCGAGGATCGCCCACAGGATGACGTCTGTCGGCAGGTCGAGCAGCAGCCACCCGCCCGCCAGCGACCCGGCGATGAAGGTCAGCGAGCCCCACATGCGGATGCGGCCGTAGTCGAGCTTTCGCTCATAAACCGTTAGAAGCGTTATGTTTTCACCCAGCGGCATGAGGGCGGCGAAGGCCGCTGTGCTGACGATGCTGAGGGCCAGCAGCGCCGGGAAGCCCTCCGCCACCGCGAACAGCGCATAAGCCGTGAGCGCCACCGAGGCCAGGATCAGCATGGGGCCGCGGCGGCGGCCGTGGACGTCGACGGCGCGGCCGATGAGCGGGTTCGCCAGCACCTTGGCCCAGAACCCGACGGCGAGCAGCAGGCCGATCTGCGCCGGCGTCAGCGCCTGCGCCTCCAGCCACAGCGGCCAATAGGGCATCTGCACCCCCACCACCGAGAACAGCGCCGCATAATAGAGCGACAGCCGCAGGCCGGGAGGCAGGCGGGACCGGAGGGCGGAGGCAGCGGGATCCGTCATGGCGCGGCGGGGAACCGGGAGTGCGAAAGGCCGCATCCTGCGCAAGGCGGCCGCTCGTGGCAAGCGCGTGTTTCAGTTGTCCCCGTCAAGGGAAGGGGCTAGCATCCGCAACGCTTAGACCCCTACCAGCGCAAGGAAGTTTCCCGATGACCGCTTCCAGCCCGTACCTGAACGACCTGGACAAGAACGCGGCCAACCACGTGCCGCTCACCCCGATCCAGTTCCTGGAGCGCGCGGCGCAGGTGTGGCCGGATCGCGCCTCCGTCATCCACGGCGCGCGGCGCTACACCTGGAAGCAGACGGCGGACCGCTGCAAGCGCCTCGCCTCGGCGCTGGCGGCGCGTGGCATCGGCACCGGCGACACGGTCGCCGTCATGGCCGCCAACACGCCGGAACTGTACGAGTGCCACTTCGGCATTCCCATGGTCGGCGCGGTCATCAATGCGCTCAACATCCGCCTCGATGCCGAGGCGCTGGCCTTCATCCTGGAGCACGGCGAAGCCAAGCTGCTCATCACCGACCGCGAGTTCAGCCGCACCATGAAGGACGCGCTGGCCAAGCTCGGCCGGCAGATCCCGGTCATCGACATCGACGACCCGGAAGCCGGCGGCGTCGGCGAGCTGATCGGCGAGACGGACTACGAGGCCTTCCTCGCCGGCGGCGACCCGTCGTTCCAGTGGCGCTGGCCGGAGGACGAGTGGGAAGCGGTCGCCCTGAACTACACCTCGGGCACCACGGGCAACCCCAAGGGCGTCGTCTATCACCACCGCGGCGCCTATCTGAACGCCATGTCCAACGTGGTGACCTGGGGCATGCCCTACCACGCCACGTACCTGTGGACGCTGCCCATGTTCCACTGCAACGGCTGGTGCTTCCCGTGGACGCTGCCGATCATCGGCGGCACCAGCGTGTGCCTGCGGCGCGTTTCCGCCAAGACCATCTTCGACGCCATCGCCGACGAGAAGGTCACGCACTTCTGCGGCGCCCCCATCGTGCTCGGCTTCCTCATCAACGCCAAGGCCGCCGACAAGCGCGCCTTCGACCACACGGTCAACGTCATGACCGCCGCCGCCCCGCCGCCGGCCAGCGTGCTGGAGGCCATGCAGCGCGACGGCTTCAACGTCACCCACGTCTACGGCCTCACCGAGTCCTACGGCCCGGCGACGGTCTGCGTGTGGAAGGACGAGTGGCGCGAGCTGCCGGCCGACGAGCAGGCCCGCCTCAAGTCCCGCCAGGGCGTGCGCTACGTGGTGCAGGAAGGCCTTACGGTCATGAACCCGGAGACCATGGAGGAAACCCCGCCCGACGGCGAGACCATCGGCGAGGTGATGATGCGCGGCAACATCGTCATGAAGGGCTACCTCAAGAACCCCAAGGCGAGCGCCGAGGCCTTCGCCGGCGGCTGGTTCCACACCGGCGACCTCGGCGTCATGCACCCCGACGGCTACATCCAGCTGAAGGACCGCTCCAAGGACATCATCATCTCGGGCGGCGAGAACATCTCGTCCATCGAGGTGGAGGGCGTGCTGCACAAGCACCCGGCCGTGAACATGGCCGCCGTGGTCGCCAAGCCCGACGTCAAGTGGGGCGAGACGCCGCTCGCCTACGTGGAGCTGAAGGACGGGGCGAGCGTCGGCGCCGACGAGCTGATCGCCTTCTGCCGCGAGCACCTGGCGCACTACAAGTGCCCGCGCGAGGTGCAGTTCGTGGAACTGCCGAAGACCTCCACCGGCAAGATCCAGAAGTTCGTCCTGCGCGACATGGCCAAGAAGGCGGCCGGCGACGTGCCGCTGTAAGCCGGCGGCTCCAGGATCGCAAGACAGCGCCCGGCGGCGGGGGATGCCTCGCCGCCGGGTTTCCTTCTGGCGTCAGGTCAGGCGCGCCGGCCCCACCTGGGGCCGCGTGCGGCGCTCGAACTCGCGGCTGTCGAAGCGGGCGTCGCGGCCGAGCGGCATGCTGGAGGCGACGCGGAACAGGGCGGGGTGGATCTCCGCCCCGTCCGGCCCGCCCAGTTCGAACAGCGGCCGCGTCCAGGCGGCCGAGGCCATCAGGTCGATGAGGGCGAGCAGGCGGAAACACAGCGCGATGCCGTGGGTGGTGTCGAGCCCGACGGCGCGGTTGATGCCGGCCACCCAGACACGGGCGTCGACGTCCTCGAACAGCACCGTCATCTCGCCGCCAGGGCCGCGGAAGGTGACGCCGGCGGCGTCGGTCCAGTCGGCTTCCAGGCCCATCTCGGCGGCCACCGTGGCGGCGCTCCAGGCGCGCCTGAGGTCGCCGGGATGCACCGCCGGCAGGGCGTCCGGCGTCACCGGACTGTCGATGAGGATGCGGCTGCTCATTGCGCCGGCTGCAGACGGTCAATGGGCTCGACGTGGCAGGTCAGGTGCAACTCGCCGGCCGTGTTGGCGGCGGTGTTGAGGCAGCGATCCTCGGCGCCCGGCGGCACCGCCACGTCGAAGCGCACGACGTACTGCCCGCCGGCCAGGTCCGGCACGTGTTCGGCGCTCATGCGCACGATGTTGGCCTCGTACTGGCCGAACACTTCCGCCATGCGGGCGACCAGCCCGGGGCGGTCGCCGCCGCGCACGTAGACGCGGTGGGTGACGCGGCCCGACGGATCGGCCACCGGGTCGAGGCCGAAGGGCCGCACCTCGATGCGCGCGTCGGCGGCCTCGGGCAGGGCGGCGAGGGCGGCGCGGATCTCTTCGGCCGGGACGTCGTCCGGGGCTTCGCAGACGGCCGAGAACTCGGCGGCGGTGCCGAGCACGGCGAAGGTGGTGTCGCCCAGGTTGGCGCCCAGGTCGAACAGCCGCCCGGCGACGGCCGCCACCAGGCCCGTGCGGTCGGGGCAGAACAGGGTGACGAGAAGGTGTTGGCTCATGGCTGCGGCTTGCCCTTCCGGTGGTGGTCGCGTGGGGCCGGGGATTTCGGAAGAAACGCCCGGCGCCGGTCGGCGATCATGGCGCGGCGGCGGTGTCGCGTGCAAGGCCGGCGGCGGCATCGACCGAGTCGCGGTACCGCCGGCGCCGCCGCGGCGCGAATCTTAACGATTCTGAGGTTGACGGCTCGGTAACCAAGTCTAAACTAAAAGAGTAGACGTGTATCCGAAGGCACCCGCCCATGTCCGTCGCAGCCGCCAAGGTCGGAGCTCCGATTGCCAGCGCCTCCACCGCTCGCCTGCCGGCGACGGGGCGGTCGGCCTTCGCGGCCGAAGAAGCCATCCCCATCGGCGACGTGCTGGGCACCGCCGGCACCGGCCCGGACGAGCAGGGGGTGCGCGACGACGAGTGGGACGAGCACGGCCATCCGCAGTGGAATCAGCCGAAGGGGCGCCGCCCCATCATCGCGTCGCGCTTCGTCAACGTCCTCACCACCTACGACGTCGACCGCTTCCTGTTCCAGGTGCGCATGGTGGCCAACGACCCGCCGGTGTTCTTCCCCGTCGCCTCGGCGGCGCGGCGGTACGAGATCAATTACGTGGTGCTGCGCTACGGCTCGTCTTTGCACGGGCGGCATTACAACCACCTGCACTGACGCACGAGGCGGCCCCGGGGCCGCCTCGATCGCTTTCGGGGCCTACTTCTGCTGCCACTGGCCCGACGGCGTCATCACGAAGGTGCCGGCCGGCACCTTGCCGATGAGCTGCTGGCCGACCAGCTTCTGCACTTCCGTCACCGGCACGCCGCGCTGCTGGGCGATGCGGCGGTATTCCTCCATGCGCTCGGCGTTGATGCGCGCGACCAGGGCGTCGACCTCGCCGCCCGGCTGCACGGGCGCGACGAGACCGTCGAAGCGTTCGCCGACCAGCCCCTGGGCGCGGGCCTGATCCAGGTCCAGCGCCGCGGCGGGGGAGACGGCGGCGGCGGCGACCACCAGGCCCACCAGGGCGGCGGCGGCCGAACGGCGCAGGCGTGCGAGCATGGGGACGGCCTCCATCATCGTCGGGATCCGCATCAGAACAGATCCTTCCGTTCCTGCAGCAGGTCTTCCACGTCCTTCTCGACCTTGACGCGGACTTCCTGCTCGATCTTGACGTTCAGGTTGATGACGATCGGCTTGTCGGGGGCCTCGACCTTCACGGTCGGCTGGCAGGCCGCCAGCAGCAGCGCGACCGCGGCGAGGGCGGCCGGAGCGGCGGCGGAAGCGGTCGGCAGGACCGGTCGGCGGGGCAGGCGGATCATCGGGTACTCCGTGCGGCGGACGGCGGCGGAGCCTCCGCCGGTCCGTCCATGTCGCCTGAAAATAGTGGCAATGGCATGGCGCGCCTAGCCTTTTTCTCGGCAGCCCGCCTCATTGGCCGCCGGTGAACTCTTCCATGCGCGCGCGGATGCGGTCGGGAACGCGGTAGCCGGACAGTCCGGCCTGGATGGCCTTGGCCAACTCGCCGCTGACGCTCAGGTTGAACTCGACGGGATAGCCGTCATAGAACTCCGGGTTGGCGCCGGCGATGTGCAGCTTCACCGTCATCTGGCCGCTGGCGCGGCCGTCGACCGTGAGCGACAGGTCGTCGTAGCGGAAATCCTGCAGCGCCTGCAGCACCAGATCGACGCTCTGGCCGCCGCCCGACAACGCCGCCGGGACGTCGTCGGGGGCGTAGACCACCCGCTCCGGCCGGGTGCTGCGCAGCACCGCATTGTCGATGATGACGTCACCGCCGGCGAACCGCAGCGGCACCGTTCCGGCCAGCCGGCCGCGCGCCCGCAGGCCCTGGATGCCGGCCAGATCCACCAGGGGCGCGAGGCGCAGGTCCTCGACGTCGAGGAAGACCTCGCCGGCGTCCAGGCTGAGGGGGATGGCCGTCGGCCGCGCCCGGATGGTGCCGCCGGCGAGCGTCGCCTGGGCGCTGTCGAGCAGCAGGGTGTCGCGGGCGATCTCGAAGCTCGCCACGGCGTCGAGCAGCGGCAGGCCGGCGTCGATGGCGGCCACCGACACCTGCTGCCCCTTGGGCGTGCGCAAGGGGTCGAGGCCGGTCAGGTTCAGCACGCCGTTGATGCGCGTCAGGGTGACGAAACCCTGTGTTAGTCCAACGTCCTGCAGCAGCACCTTGAGGTCCGGCTTCAGGCCGCCGCCGTCCCACCGGATGGTGCCGTCGACGGCGACGGCGCCGGTCACGTCGTGGGCGAAGGTGCCGAGCAGGCCGTGCAGGTGCTCCGGCTTCAGGCCCTGCGGGTCGAACACCTGGCGCGGCACCCGCACGGTCGCCCGCCCGCTGCCGTCGGCGAGGGCGAGGCTGCCGCGGGCGGACGCGAGCAGGGTATTGCCGACGTCGCGCAGCTCCGCCGTCAGGGCGAGGCGGTCGGCCTCCGCCTCGGCCGGCGTCGCGGCCAGCTCCAGCCTGTAGGGCCGCAGCGGCGAACGGGCCGACAGCTCCGCCGTTTCCCCCGGCAGGGTGTCGAGCCGCCCCGTGAGGCGGGCGGTCGGTCCGGCCTCGGACAGGCCGGCCTCCAGCGTCACCGCCTGCAGGTCCGTTCCGGCCACCGACAGGCTGCCGTCGCGGCCGGTGACGGCGGCGACCGTCTGGGTCGCGCCGGTGCCGAAGGCGGCGGTGAGGGCGATCTCGGCGAAGGCGATGCGGGCCGGTCCCTGTGGCGTCTCGAAGGTGGCCGACGGCGCCTGCAGGCCGGCGGTGACGGCGGCGACGCGGCTGCCGTCGTCGGCGGTCTCCAGGCGCAGCAGCGGCCCGGCCGGCGGCAGCAGGGTGAGCGTCACCGGATCGCGGGCGGCGACGCCCTCGCCCAGGCGGAGCCCATCGAGGGTCACGGCTCCGCTGTCGGCGAAGAGGGCACCGGTGAGGTCGGGCTGGCCGCTCAGGCGCACGCGACCGGTGAAGGCGGCGCGGGCGGCCGAGGCGCCGGACACGGTCATGTCCTGCGCTTCCGCCGCGACGCTCGCCTCCGCCGTCAGGCCTTCGGGCGTCAGGCTGAGGCTGCCGTCTTCCAGCCGGCCGCTCACGGGGGAGCCGTCGAAAGTGACTCCGGCGACGGCGGCGGCGACGTCGCGCAGGGCCAGCGTCGGCAGCACCCCGTCGAGACGCACCGTGCCGCCGGCTGCGACGCGGGCTTCGGCGGCGCCGGCCGTGGCGGTCACGGCGAGCCGGTCGGACGACAGCACGAGGCCCGCCGGATCGCCGATGCCGCTGACGGTGAGGGCGGGCCCGGCCGTGGCGCCAGGGCCGGTCAGGTCCACCACCACCGGTTCGGCGGCGACGCCGTGCTCGGCCAGGGTCTGGCGAAGCGGCGGCGCGAGGTCCGCCAGGGTGACGCGGACGGGGGCGTCGGCGGCGATGGACAGCGTATCGGCGCCGAGGCGCAGGTCGGCCTGCACCGATCCGTCCACGGCCCCCGCGAGGCCCGGCGCGGCGAAGCTGTCGGCGGTAAGCTCCAGCCGCCCGGTTCCGGCCATGGGAACCGCACCGCCGCCGTCGGCGGTGCCGGTGAAGGTGGCGGTGCCGGTCAGGCCCGGAGCCGTCACCTCCGCCGTCAGGTCGAGGGCGGGGCCGGGCTCGGCACGATGGGCGGTGCCGGATAGGGTGGCGACGAGCTGCCCCTGCGGCAGGTCGATGGTGGCCGTGGCGCGGTCGAGGCGCAGCCGCTCCGCCGGCAGGTCGAACGGCGTCGTCTCCGCGCCCGCGTCGCCCCCTTCCAGCAGCGGGCCGAGCGGGCCGAAGTCGAGCCCTCCTTCTGCCGTCCAGCGACCGGTGACGGTAGCATCGGCGACGGTGATGGCCTCGATGCCGCCGGCGAGACTCCAGGCGACGTCGACGTCGCGCACCACCAGGACCCCGTCGCCCGCCTCCAGCCGCGCGAGATGGGCTCCGGACAGGCCGATGCGTGCAACCTCCGCCCGTGCGCCCGCCAGGCCGAGGGCGTCGAGGCGGGCGGCTATCAGGGCCTCCGCCGCCCGCGGCAGCGCCAGCCACGCGGCGACGCCGGCGCCGGCCAGCAGGACGGCGGCGATCAGGGCGAAGCGGCGGCGGCGGGACATGGGCGGCGGGAACCTCGGGCAGGGCAGGGACGCCGCGACGGCGGCCCCGGACCGGCAGGGTCGGGTGCGGCGGCGGCGGCGTCAAGCCTTCGCCGCTCTTCCCCGCGCCGGCCATGCGGTCTATGGTCAGGAAACCAACCGCGCGATCAACAGGTTCCGGGGTTCCCCATGAGGCGTATCGCCGCCGACACCTGCTTCGACGTGGCGCTCTGGCTGGTCGACCGGGCGCTGGACGACAACGAGTACCTGCAGCCGCAGAAGATGCACCGGCTCATGTACCTGGCGCAGGCCTACTACGCCGTGGCGACCCGCGGCCGCAAGATGATGCCGGCCACCTTCGTCGCCGACCCGTCGGGACCGATGGAGCCGACGCTCTACCGCGCCTTCGAGAACGGCCGCCCCTACGTCGAAACCCGCAAGCCGCCCGACGACGCCTGCCAGCTGCTCGACAGCATCTGGCGCAAGTTCGGCGCCCATTCGGCCGAGCATCTCTCCAAGCTGACCAAGGGCCACCCGCCCTACCGTGACGCCTTCGCCAGCGGCGGTGCGGGGGAGGAGATCACCCTGCAGGCCATGATGGACTACTACGGCCGCAAACCCGGCAGCGAACCGGCCGCCGCCAAGGGCCCCCTGCCGGGCGCCACGGCGCCGGAGGCCCCGGGCCTGACCGACGTCCTGCGCCCGCGCGTCATGCGCAGCCAGACCGGCAAGCCCGTCAGCGTGCAGAAATGGATGCCGCGCCCCATGGGCGACAAGCGGGAGGAGTAGGGCGGCCCCGCCGTCACTCCTTGAGCCGCGGGTACAGCACGTCCACGCGGCGTTCGCTGCCGACCTTGGCGTCGCCGCCGAAGGCGCCGAAGGCTTCGCCGGCGGAGCTGGAGACCAGGACCGAGCGGGGGACGCCGTAGCCGGCCAGCAGGTCGGCGACCACTTGGGCGCGCTTCAGGGCGATGCGCTTGTTGAACGCGGCGCTGCCCTGGCGGTCGGCCTGGCCGATGGCGCAGACCTTCACCTGATACTTGGCGTCGCGCGCGATGCGCTGCAGCTCGGCGCGGTGCTGCGGCTTCACGTCGGTCTTGCCGGTGTCGAAGTAGACGCTCACCACCGCCGCCTGGCCGGCGCGGGCGGCGCTGTCGCATTCGGCGTCCTGCGCCGCGGCCGGGGCGGCGACCGGCAGGATCAGGGCGGCGGCCACGGCGAGGGCGCGGCGGCGGGCGGTCGACATGGGGCGGGCCTCCTGTGGGTCATCCAGAGGCGCCGACCCTACCCCATTAGACTTAAGTCCTGCTACTTCTTTTTGTTCTTCATGCGTTCGCGCAAGGCGGCGCAGTGGTCGACATCGTCCACGCGCGGGCTGAACCAGACGATGTCGAAGGCGGCCGCGGCGGCCCCCTCGCGTCCCGTGACGTAGGCGGCGGGATCGACGACCCCGTCTTCCACCTCCAGCGGCGCGACAGTCAGCACCTGCTCCGGTGGGATGCCGAGGGCCGCCAGCCGCAGGGGCACGCCGCGATCCTCGCGGGCGTGGCCGTTGCCGGTGATGAGCAGGGCCGTGTCGGCGGCGGGATCGGCGAGGCCCCGGGACACGACGCGGGCCATCATGGCGTCGCGCGCCCGCTGCACCAGGGCCATGGGCGCCAGCATGGCCTCGGGCATGAGGTCGCAATGGCCGCGCCGGACGTCGTCGGCGAGGCCGTCGCGCACCACCGGCGCGTCTTCCGTGGCCAGCGCGAGGTCCGCCGCCAGTCCGGCCTCCAGCGCCGGCAGGCCCTCGCGGGCGAGCCGGCGCACCGTGTCCTGCGGCAGGTTGCCGGCCAGGATGGGCAGCCCGTGGGCCAACGCCGTGCCGGCCATGGGGGCGTAGAGCGGCCAGTCCGGCCAGCCCGTCTTCGCCCAGTCGAGGGCGTCGCCCAGCCCGGCGGCATCGGCGGGGCCGGCGGCGCGCCAGGCGTCGATGGCGGGCTGGTCGTCGGTCTCCATCATCTCGTAGACGACGGCGGGGCGGCGGCCGCCGACCACCAGGGCCTCGGCCAGCCACGCCTGCAGCGCGTGGTGGTCGGGGTTGTCGTGGCGCTCGCCGACGATGACCACCCGGCTGTCCAGCGCCCGGTCCACCACCTGGGCCGGCGTCAGGCGCTCGCCCGTCGCCGTGCTCCAGAACGAGCCGACCAGCGGATGATCCTGTGCCAGGGGCGAGGCCCAGGGCGCGGCCGGCGGCAGCGGCGGCGGCGCGGCGGCGGTCTGGGCGAGGGCGGCGGGCGCGGCGAGGACGGCGGCGGCGGACAGCAGCAGGGCGGCGAGGCGCAACGGGCGGACTCCCTGGCTCGGGGCGGAGGACATATCCCCTACATATGAAGGGCGAACGGCCGGGAAGCCAGCATTGCTTCCCGGCCGTCGCCGGACAGTCGACTCACCCGCGGGTGCGGGGCCTTAGTTGTACATGGTGCTCGGCAGCCACAGCGACAGCCACGGCCAGTAGGTGACCACCATGAGGCAGGCGATGAGGATCAGCAGCCACGGCAGGCAGGCGCGCACCACCCACAGGATGGGCTTGCCGGTGATGCCGGAGGCGACGAACAGGTTCAACCCGACCGGCGGCGTGATCATGCCGATCTCCATGTTCACCACCATGATGATGCCGAGATGGATGGGATCGATGCCGAGCTGCACGCCGATGGGCATGAGGATCGGCGCCATGATGAGCACGATGGCCGACGGCTCCATGAAGTTGCCGGCGATCAGCAGCAGGATGTTGCAGACGATCAGGAAGCCCCACCACGTCAGGCCCCAGTCGGTGATCATGGAGGCGAGCGTGTGCGGGATGCGTTCGGTGGTCAGCACGTGGGCGAACAGCATCGCGTTGGCGATGATGAACAGCAGCATGATGGAGACCTTGGCGGCGTCCATCACCACGCGGTGCATGTCCTTGTCGGTGGCCGACTTGGGCATGCCGATGAGGAAATGACCGAAGTTGCGCAGCGCGGCCTGGCCCAGGCTCTCGCCGTCCTTGCGCCACGGCACGTTCTTCAGCGGGCCGATGTCGCGGTAGAAGAACACCGCCACCAGGTAGGCGTAGACCGCCGACAGGGCCGCGGCTTCCGTCGGGCTGGCGATGCCGCCGTAGATGGAGCCGAGCACGATGACGATGAGCATGATGCCGCCGATGGCGTCGGCGAAGCTGATGCCCACCTCGCGCCAGCCGGGGAAGGCCTGGCGGGGCAGCTTCTTGATGGTGGCGAAGATGTAGATGGCGACCAGCAGCACCGCACCGATGCCGAGGCCCGGCAGCACGCCGGCCATGAACATGCGGGCGGCCGAGACTTCGGTCGCGGTCGCATAGACCAGCATGACGATGGACGGCGGGATCAGGATGCCGAGCGTGCCGGCGTTGGCGATGACGCCGGTGGCGAAGGGCAGGGGATAGCCCGCCTTCACCATGCCGCCGATGACGATGCCGCCGATGGCCGCGACCGTCGCCGGCGACGAGCCGGAGACGGCGGCGAAGATCATGCAGGCCACCACGGACGCCATGGCCATGCCGCCGCGGATGTGCGACGTGACGGACAGGGCGAAGCGGATGATGCGGCGCGCCACGCCGCCCGTCGACAGGAAGGCCGACGACAGGATGAAGAAGGGAATGGCGAGCAGGGTGTAGTGGCCCGACAGCGCCTCGAACAGCTTGAGCGACACCGACGCGATGCTGTCGTTGGAGAACAGCAGGATGGTCAGCGACGACGACAGGCCGAGCGCGACGGCGATCGGCATGCCCAGCAGCATGAAGCCGAACAGCGCGACGAACAGGAAGACGGAGGTCATTTGCGGTCGCCCTCCCGGTCCATGGCGAGTGCCTCGTGGATCTTGCCGCCGCCGGTCTCGTCGACTTCCTCGGCGATGCGCATGGCGTCCTTGGACTCGTCGTGGAAGCCGAAGCCGTGGGCCTCGCCCTTGATCAGCTGCACCAGCAGCAGGGCGAACCGCAGGCCGAACAGAATCACGCCGACGAACAGGATGGACGTGGCCAGCCAGCGCGGCACGTGCACGTCCTTGAGGTAGATGCCGATGCTGAACAGCTTGCTCAGATAGACCCAGGCGCCCCAGGCGATGATGCCGACATAGGCGAGGCAGCACAGCACCGCGACGATGGTCACGATGCGCTGCACCCGGCGCGAGAATATCCGCACCAGGGCATCGACGCCGATGTGGCCGCCGACCTTGAGGACGTAGGAAATTCCGAACAGCACCATCCAGGCGGACGCATACAGCGTGGCTTCCTGCGCCCACTTCAGGCCGCTGTTGAACACGAAACGCATGACGACCTCGAGGAACACGATCAAGGTCATCGAAACGAGGAGGATGGAGATGACCGCCTCCTCGAGGCGGTTGATGGTACGCGCCACCATGGTGGTGTCGTCCTGCCCAGGGGATGGAAGGATGGCGCCCGGGAGTGTCCGGCCCAGAACAAGGGCCGGACACCCCCGCCGACGCACGCGGCTTTACGGGAAAGGGAGGATCAGTTGATCGCGGCGGCCGCTTCGATCACGTCCTTGCCGATGTCACCCTCGAACTTCTCCCACACCGGCTTCATGGCTTCCTGCCACTTGGCCAGTTCCTCGTCGGTCAGCTGCAGGATTTCCGAGGTGCCGGCGGCCTTGATCTTGTCGCGGTCGGCCATGGCGATGTCGAGCGCCTTGTCGTTGCCGGCCTTGGTCGCCTGGGCGACGCAGTCGTCCAGCTGCGGGCGGACGTCGTCGGGCAGGCCGTTCCAGAACTCGGCCGAGGTCACCAGCAGGTAGTCGAGGACGCCGTGGTTGGTCTCGGTGATGTAGTCCTGCACCTCGTGGAACTTCTGGCTGTAGATGTTCGACCAGGGGTTCTCGGCGCCGTCGATGGCGTTGGTCTGCAGCAGGGTGAAGACTTCCGAGAACGGCTTCTTGATCGGCACGGCGCCGAGCTGCTCGAACTGGGCCTCCAGCACGTCGGACTGCTGGATGCGGAACTTCAGGCCGTTGGCGTCTTCCGGCACGCGCAGCGGCTTGTTGGCCGACATCTGCTTCATGCCGTTGTGCCAGTAGCCGAGGCCGAGCAGGCCCTTGTCGGCCATGGACTGCAGCAGTTCCTGGCCCTTGGGCGACTGCTGGAACTTGTCCACCTCGGCCAGGTCCTTGAACAGGAACGGCAGGTCGAACACCTGGAAGGCCTTGGTGTAGTCCTCGAACTTGGAAAGCGACGGGGCGGCCATGTGGACGTCGCCGAGCAGCATGGCTTCGAGCACGTTGTCGTCGTTGAACAGCTGGGAGTTCGGGTAGACCTCGACGACCACCTTGCCCGGCAGGGCGGCCTCGGCGCAGCGCTTGAACTCCAGCGCGGCGACGCCCTTGGGCGTCGTTTCGGCGACCACGTGGGAGAACTTGATGGTGATCGGGGCGGCCTGGGCCGTCGCGGCGGCGGTGACGAGACCGATGGCGGTCAGGGCAGAGCCGAGAAGCGCGGAAACACGCATGTACAGTTTCCTCCTGCAGGCATGTTCATTGTTGAACCCGTAGGCCCGGGTCTGTCGCGTCACCGGGCCGATCAGCCAATAGCAGGACGCATGCCAACCATGCGCGGAACGCGCGGCTCTGCAGCAAGTCTTTGATTTTCTTGTGTTCTACCCTTCCAAAATTGCCGCAGTGCAACAAATTGTGGCGGAAATCCGCCACCCTCGGCGGGTCCTATTCCGGGTTTTCGCCAAGGGCGAAGCTGGCACGGTCCAGGTCGTATTTCCGCAGCTTATCATACAAGGTCTTGCGCGGCACCCCGAGGTCGTGGGCGGCGCGGATCATGTCGCCGCGATTGTCGGCGAGCGAGCGGGCGATGAGTGCTTTCTCGAAGGCGGCGACCCGTTCGGGCAGGGAGACGCCGACGCCCCCCGCGACGCCCTCGCCGTCGCCGCCGCCGCCGGCATCGCCCGGCGCCACCGGCGCACGGCCGTCGAGCAGCACGAAGCGTTCGGCGGCATTGCGCAGCTCGCGCACGTTGCCGGGCCAGCGGTGCCCGATCAGCCGCGCCGCCAGGTCCGGCGGCAGCGGTGGTGCCTCGCGCCCGTAGCGGGCGGCGGCATCGAGGACGAAGTGGCGGAACAGCAGCACGATGTCGTCGCCGCGCGACCGCAGCGGCGGCAGCGACAGGGCCAGCACGTCCAGGCGGTAGTAGAGGTCTTCGCGGAACTCGCCGTCGTCGGCGGCCTTGCGCAGGTCCACCTTGGTCGCCGCCACCACCCGCAGGTCGAGGGGGATGGCGGTGTTGGAGCCCAGGCGCTCGATGCACCGCTCCTGCAGGGCGCGCAGCAGCCGCACCTGCAGGGCGAGGGGCATGCTCTCGATCTCGTCGAGGAACAGGGTACCGCCCGAGGCGTGCTCCAGCTTGCCGATGCGCCGCCCCGTGGCGCCGGTGAAGGAGCCGGCCTCGTGGCCGAACAGCTCGCTTTCGATCATCGCTTCCGGCATGGCGCCGCAGTTCAGCGGCACGAAGCGGCCGTTGCGGCGGTTGCTGGCCTCGTGGATGCAGCGGGCGACCACTTCCTTGCCGGTGCCGGTCTCGCCGGTGATGAGCACGTCGGCGTCCACCGCCGCCGCCGCCGCCACCATGCGCCGTACCTCGCGGATGGCCGGGCTCTGGCCGAGCAGGCGGCTCTCGATGACGTCGGCCGCCCCCAGCGCCCGGCGCAGGGCGCGGTTCTCCAGCACCAGGCGGCGCTTGTCCATGGCGCGGGCGACGGTGCCGGTCAGGCGCTCGGCGCGATAGGGCTTCTCGATGAAATCGTAGGCGCCGGCGCGCATGGCTTCCACCGCCATGGGCACGTCGCCGTGGCCGGTGATGAGCACCATGGGCAGGTCGCGGTCGAGCGCCGTGACATGGTCGAGCAGCGCGAGGCCGTCCTCGCCCGGCATGCGGACATCGCTGACGACGATGCCGGGGAAGTCCGGCCCGAGCGCCGCCCGCGCCTCCGCCACCGAGGAGCACAGCACCACGCGCCAGCCGGCGAGGTCGAGGGTCTGCTGGGCGGCGAGGCGGACGTCCGGCTCGTCGTCGACGAACAGGACGGTATCGGCGGCGGTATCAGACATGGGCGGCGGTTACCGTGGCGGCAGGGGGCGGGGAGGGCGAGGCGGCGGCATCGGCGCGCTTCAGGCGGACGGTGAAGAGGGCACCGCCCTCCGGGCGGTTTTCCGCCGTCAATGTCCCCCCGAAATCGTTCACGATGCCGTTGGAAATGGACAGGCCGAGGCCGATGCCCTCGCCCGGCCGCTTGCTGGAGAAGAACGGCTCGGCGAGGTGGGCGAGGCCCTCCTCCGTCAGGCCGGGGCCGGTGTCGGCGACGGTGACGCGGACCGTGTCGGCTTCCACGTGCAGACCGATGGTCACGCGCTTCAATGGGCTGTCTTCCAGCGCCTCGACGGCGTTGCGCAGCAGGTTGATGAACACCTGCTCCAGCCGCACCCGTTCCCCCAGCACGCAGAGGTCGGTGCCGGCGGCGCCGTTGACGATGGCGAGGTCGGGCAGGCGCGAGCCCACCTCCACCAGCTCGACGCTGGTGCGCAGCACGTCGTCCAGCCGCACCGGCGTCCGCTCCGCCCGCGTGCGGCTGGCGAAGCGCTTGAGGCGGCCGGAGATGTCGGCGACGCGGTCGATGAGGTCGCCGATGCGGCCGAGGTTCTGCTCCACCTCCGTCAACCGGTCGCGGGCGAGCAGGATGCGGGCGTTGTCGGCATAGGCGCGCATGGCGGTCAGGGGCTGGTTCAGCTCGTGGGTGACACCCGCCGCCAACTGGCCGATGGCGGCGAGGCGGCTCGCGTGCACCAGGTTGTCCTGCGCCTGCCGCAGGTCGGCCTGCACCCGCTCGCGCTCGACCATTTCGGCGGTGAGCTGGGCGTGCGCGTCTTCCAGTTCGGCGGTGCGCTGGCGCACGCGCTGTTCCAGTTGGTCGTTGGCGCGGCGCACGGCCTCTTCCTTGGCGGCGAGGGCGGCGGCGGTACGGCGCTCGGCTTCCATGCCGGCGCGCAGGCTCTGCAGCCGCACCCGCATGGCGGCCGCCACGGCGAAGGCCAGCGCCAGCAGCAGGGCGACCAGCGACACCGCCTTCACGACCTGGGCATCCACCGGCCGCAGGTCGGTGAGGATGTGCACCGTCCAGCCGGCCGCCGGCATGTGGGTGGACTGGTGGAGGTAGCGCTCGCCGCGGTCGGGCAGGGCCATGACGGTGGCCGTGCCGTGGTCGCTCGGCCGCTCGGTGATAGGCAGTTCCGTCACCCGCACGCCGGGATAGCGGCGCGAGGTGGCGATCTGCTCGCGCTCCGCCCGGCCGAGGGGGCGCAGGGCGTCGTAGAGCCAATCGGGGTCGCTGGAAATGAAGATCACGCCGTCGGGGTCGGTGACGACGATGCGGTCCTCCACATCCTCCCACAGGGTCTCGATCTCCGCCGGGTCCATCTTCACCACCACGGCGCCGGCGATGCCGCCGCGCAGCATGACCGGGCCGGCGAAGTAGTAGCCGCGCTGCAGCGACGTGGTGCCGAGGGCGAAGTAGCGGCCGATGCGGCCGGCCATGGCCTCCTGGAAGTAGGGGCGGAAGGCGAAGTTGCGGCCGACGAAGGAATACTCCGTCTGCCAGTTGGACGCCGCGACGGTCAGGCCGTCGGCATTCATGACGTAGATGTCGAGGGCGCCGGTGAACTCCGCCTCGTAGGCGAGGTGTTCGTTGGCGGCGGTCAGGGCGTCGGGATCGTCCTGGTCGGCCAGCACGCCGCGCACCTCGGGCATCTGGGCGAGCAGCTGCGGCAGCGTCTCGAACCGCGACAGGCGGCCGGCGAGGTTGCCGACATAGAGCTTGAGGATGCCCTCGCCCCGCGCCGCCAGTTGCTGTTCCGCCGCCGTGCGCGACCACAGGCCGACGACGGCCAGCAGCGCGACCGCGAGCACGATCACGCCGAGGAGGAGGAAGGTGGAGGTGCGGCGTCCCATGGCCCTGTCATCGCTCCGCCGGACGGCCCCCGATAATGGCCGTCCGGCGGGATTGGGGCAAGCTACACGTAGTAGACCAGCAGGTAGAGGAACAGCAGCACCATCACCGACAGCACGGCGGTGCTGGTCGCCCAGGTGCGGGCCAGGATGCCGCCGGCGCCGTGGCTGCGTTCCACCAGCCGCACGAACCGCCCGACGGCGCCCTTGCCACCGGCGAGCAGGCTGTTCCCGGCCCGCCCGCCGTGCAGCGAGAACTCGCGCGCCAGCATCATGCCGAAGCGGCGGAAGAACCAGTCGAAGTCAAGCGTGACGGTCTCGCGCGGGCGGGTGAACGGCACGGTCAGGAAAAACGCCGCGCCGGCGAACAGCAGCAGCTGCAACTGGTGCAGGACGTGGTAGTCGGTATAAGGCTTGTAGTCGACCGGGAAGGGCAGCAGCGCATAGAGCGGCTGCGGCCACAGGCCGATGGCGAGGCACAGCACCATCATCAGGCCCATGGCGGCCTTCATGCTCAGCGGCGGGTCCTTGGGCCGCAGGCCGCTGTCTGTGCCGAAGAACACGAACCACACGAAGCGCAGGCCGACGTAGACGATGGCGCCGGCCGAGGCGACCTCCAGCAGGAACCACACGGTCGCCATGTGCTCGCTGCCGGCGGCGTCGGTGATCATGGACTTGGTGACGAAGCCCGACGTCAGCGGGAAGGCGCAGATGGACACCGCGCCGATGACGGCGCCCAGCGTGGTGAACGGCATGGACCGCACGAGGCCGCCCAGTTCCGTGCACTTGCGCACGCCGCCGGTCTGATACAGCACGGCGCCGGCGCTCATGAGCAGCAGCGCCTTGTACAGGATATGGGCGAAGGCGTGCGCCGTGGCGCCGTTCAGCGCCGTCTCGGTGCCGATGCCGACGGCGGTGACCATGAAGCCGACCTGATTGACGATGGAGTACACCAGGATCCGCCGCATGTCGTTTTCCAGCAGCGCATAGATCACGCCGTAGAAGATCATGGCGAGGCCGATCCACAGCAGGATCTCGGTGCCCGGGTACATGCGGATGAGCACGTAGACCGACGTCTTGGTGGTGAAGGCCGACAGGAAGACTGCGCCCGACCACGACGAGGCGGGATAGCTGTCGGCCACCCAGCTCCACAGCGGCGGCGCACCGGCGTTGACCAGGATGCCGGCCAGCATCAGCCACGTGCCGGTGGTGGAGGGCAGGGCGCGCGTCACGTCGATGGCGCCCGTCTCCATGATGTGGGCGGTGATGCCCGCCATCAGCAGCACGCCGCCCAGCAGGTGGACGTAGAGGTAGCGCATGCCGGCGCGGTAGCTGCGGGCATCGCCGCCGCCCCATACGACGATGGCGGAGGCGACGGCCATCACCTCCCAGAACACGAACAGCGTCACCAGATCGCCGGCGAAGCAGACGCCGATGGAGCTGCCGGCATAGACGTAGGCGGCGGACAACTCGCGCGTGCTCTCCTGGCGCAGGCCGAACAGGCCGCCGCCGAAGGCCGCGATGGTAAAGACCAGGGCGAACAGTCGCGACAGCTTGTCGCCTTCGACGATCTCGAGCGTGTAGTCGAGGAAGGCGGCGGTCATCACCACGCCGTCGGGCACGGTCCACACCGCCCACAGGGTCAGCAGCGGCGCGACGATCAGGGCGACGGAGCGGGCCGGGCCGCGCAGGAAGGGCAGCAGCGCCCCGCCTAGGATGAGCAGCACGCCGGGCGGCAGCAGATCACTGATCATAATAGGTGTCCGTCCGCTTCAGGAACACGCCGATCACCTTGGCGACGACGACGAGGCCGAGGCCCGACAGCAGCCCGTACCAGGCATAGAAGGCGAAGGTGCCGTCGATGCCGAACTTGGGATGGCCGTGCACGAAGGGGTCGAGCGCCAGCAGCACCACCAGGGCGGCGACGCCGCCCAGCACCGCCCAGCGGGGCAGCCCCCCGGCGGAGCGGGTGCGCGACGGCGGGGTACGGTCGCTCATGGCGTGCCTCCGACGACTTGGCGGGCGAGGGCGAGCGGGCCTTCGGCGAGGAAGAACAGCGCGACGGTGCCGAACGCGGTCGCCGACAGGGCGAGCACGATGGGCAGCGGCGCCTCGCCGTGGTCGTGGTCGGGGCCGTGCCCGTGGCCGGCGTCGCTATGGTGGTTGCGCTTCTCCTTCTTGAAGAAGGCGGCGTAGACGATGGGCAGGAAGTAGGCGGCGTTCAGCAGCGTCGACAGGGTGATGACGCCGATGGCGAACCACGCCTGCCGGTCATAGGCGCCGAGCAGCATGTACCACTTGGAAATGAACCCGGCCGTCGGCGGCACGCCCACCATGGACAGCGCCCCGATGGCGAAGGCCGCCATGGTCCACGGCATGCGGCGCCCGATGCCGTCCAGCTCGCTCACCTTCTTCTTGTGCGCGGCGGTGTAGATGGAGCCGGCGGCGAAGAACAGGGTGATCTTGCCGAGCGCGTGGGCGGCGATGTGCAGGGTCGCGCCCATGATGGACAGCGGCGCCAGGATGGCGGCGGCCATGGTCACGTAGGACAGCTGGCTGACGGTGGAATAGGCCAGCCGGCGCTTCAGGTTGTCCTGCCGCAGGGCGATGAGCGAGGCGATGATGATGGACGCGCCCGAGGCGTAGAGCAGCCACTCGGCGCTCGGCGCATTGGCGAGCAGGTCGATGCCGAAGACGTAGACGATGACCTTCACCACCGTGAACACGCCCGCCTTCACCACGGCCACGGCGTGCAGCAGGGCCGACACCGGCGTCGGCGCCACCATGGCCGCCGGCAGCCAGCGGTGGATGGGCATGAGGGCGGCCTTGCCGATGCCGAACATGAACAGGAACAGCAGCAGGCCGATCTCCGGCCCCTCGATGGCGCCCGTCAGGATGCCGCCGGGGCGGAAGTCGGTGGTGCCGGTCAGCACCCAGGTCCACACGATGGCGGTCAGCAGCAGCGCGATGGACGTGGAGATGAGGATGCCGATGTAGGTGCGGCCGCCGCGCCGCGCCTCGGTGTTCTCGTTGTGCGTGACCAGCGGATAGGTCGACAGCGTCAGCGCCTCGTAGAACACGAACAGCGTGAACAGGTTGCCGGCGAACGCGATGCCCATGGCGGCGGCCAGCGAGATGGCGAAGCAGATGTAGAAGCGGGTCTGCTTGTGCTCGCGGTTGCCCCGCATGTAGCCGATGGAATAGATGCTGTTGATGATCCACAGGCCCGACGCCACGGCCGCGAACAGCATGCCGAGCGGCTCCACCGCGAAGGCGAAGGGCACGTCGGGCACCACCTCGAACAGCGTCACCGACGGACGGCCACCGGCCAGCACCTCGGGCAGCAGGCTCCACACCTGCCACATGAGCGCGCCGGCGGTGACCAGCGTCACGCCCTCGCGCACGTTGGGCTGGCGCCCGGCGAGCGCGATGCCGATGCCGCCGATGAGCGGCGTCGCCAGGATCCACAGAAGCGGGTTCATTGCACGCCTCCCGTGCCCAGGGCAGCGCCCAGGGCGGCGCGGGCGGCGGCTTCGGCTGCGGTCATGCTGAAGCTCGTGTCGATGCCGAACCAGATGTTGGCCGCCGCCATGCCGATCATGGGCAGCAGCAGCGACAGCGGCGCCTCGGTGGCGACCGGCGCGCCCTGCGGCCGCGGCCGCAGGTAGGCGGCTTCCACCACGCGCCAGACGTAGACGACGGCGAGCAGGCTCGACAGCACGATCAGCACGGCCAGCCACCAGCGGCCGTCCTGGAAGGCGGCGAGCATGAGGTACCACTTGGAAATGAAGCCGGCGGTCAGCGGCACGCCGATGAGCGACAGGCCGCCGACCACGAAGCAGGCCATGGTGATCGGCATCTGCCTGGCGATGCCTTGCATGTCCTGGATGTGGACCGAGCCGATGCGCAGGAACACCGCGCCCAGCGCCAGGAACAGGGCGGCCTTCATGAGGGCATGGTTGAACAGGTGCAGCAGGCCGGCGGTCATGCCGGCCACCGAGATCAGCGCGACACCGAGGACCATGTAGCCGATCTGCGCCACCGACGAATAGGCGAGGCTGCGCTTCAGGTCGCCCTGCCAGATGGCGACGGCGGAGCCCGAGAACATGGCGGCCAGGGCCAGCACCACCAGCACGTCGGCGACCGGGATGCCCTCGGTCATGTAGGGCGCGCCGAACACCGTGAAGAACACCCGGATCATCACGTAGAGGCCGACCTTGGTCGACGTCGACGCGAGGAAGGCCGTCACCACCGACGGCGCGTAGGTATAGGCGTCGGGCAGCCACTTGTGCATGGGGAACAGGGCCAGCTTCAGCGCCAGGCCGACGGTGAAGAAGGCGAGCGCCACTTCCAGCGTGCGGTAGCCGGCGGCCTGCGGCATCAGCCGCGCCAGGTCGTCCATGTTCAGCGTGCCGGTCAGCATGTAGACCATGCCGACGCCGATGACGTAGAAGGTCGCGCCGACGGTGCCGAGGATCAGGTAGTGGTAGGCCGCCGCCAGCGCCCGGCGCGACTTGCCCATGGCGATCATCGCGTAGCTCGACAGCGACGAAATCTCGAGGAACACGAAGACGTTGAAGGCGTCGCCGGTGATGACCATGCCGAGCAGGCCCGACAGGCACAGCAGGTAGGCGACGTAGAACAGGTAGATGCGCGGCGGGTCGATCTCGGCTTCCACCGAGCGCCGGGCATAGAGCAGCACGCTCGCGCCGATGCCGGAAATCAGCACCAGCATGAAGGTGGACAGGGCGTCGACCTTGTACTCGATGCCCCACGGCGGCTCCCAGCCGCCGATGGCGTAGGAGATCGGGCCGCCCGTCTGCACCTGCAGGAACAGGCCGACGGAGCAGGCGAAGGCGGCGATCGCCACCAGCGTGGCCCAGGCCCAGGCGAGGGTGGCGGGGCGCAGGGCGATGCCGATGGGCGCGGCGAGGAGCGGGATGACGACCTGCAGCGCGGCGAGGTTGGCGAGGATCACGAGTGCCCGCCCTCCACCTTGCCGGCGCCGTCGTCGTGCGCCGCGCGCTTGGCGCGCTCCACCTTGTCTTCCTCGGCGTCCAGGTCGATGATCTCGTCCTCTTCCACGGTGCCGTAGGTCTCCTTGATGCGGATGGCGAGCGCGAGGCCGAGCGCCGTGGTCGCCACGCCGACGACGATGGCGGTCAGGATCAGCACGTGCGGCAGCGGGTTGGTGTAGATGACGGCGGCCGAGCCCGGCGCGTCCTCGTTCACCAGGATGGGGGCGGTGCCGCCCTCCACCGTGCCGGCGCTGATGTAGAACAGGAAGACGCTGGTCTGGAAGATGTTCAGGCCGACCAGCTTCTTGACCAGATTGCCGCGGGCGATGACCACGTAGAAGCCGATCATCATCAAAACGATGAAGATCCAGTAGTTCCAGTGGTCGTAGAAGATGACGAGGGCGTCTTTCATTCTTTGCGCCCCGCGAACGTGAAGAACAGGACCATCATCACCGATGCCACCGTCAGGCCGACCCCGGCTTCGACCAGCAGGATGCCGTAGTGCTGGCCGTGCTGCGGATCGTGGGCCAGCAGGTCGTAATCGAGAAAGACGCCGCCCAGCAACATGGTCGCGACGCCGACGCCGCCGTAGAGCAGCACGCCGGCGGCCATCAGCAGGCGCAGCAGCCACATGGGCGCGACCTTGCGGGCGTTGTGGACGCCGTAGATCAGCGAATAGAGGATGAAGGCGACGGCGAAGATGACGCCGGCCTGGAAGCCGCCGCCGGGGCCGTAATCGCCGTGGAACTGGACGTAGAGCGCGAACAGCATGATCGGCGCGATGAGGAACTTCGCGCAGGCGCGCAGGATCGGATTGTATCTCATGACTCTTCCGCCTCGCGCTTGCGGGGCTCGGTCACCACCCGGCGCTGGCGGCGCGACCGGCCGAGCAGCAGCAGCACGCCTACCGCCGCGGTGAACACCACCGCCGTCTCGCCCAGCGTGTCGTAGCCGCGGTAGCTGGCGAGCACCGAGGTGACGATGTTCGGGATGCCGATCTCCTCGCCCGACAGCTCGATGTAGCGCTCGGTGACGCGGCTCACCTGGATGGGGCTCGTCGGGTCGCCGAAGCTCGGCATGTCGTAGGTGCCCCAGATCAGCGCGCCACCGGTCACCAGGACCACCGCGAAGGCGCCGAGGGCGTTGGACCGCCGCGCCGGCTTCTGGAAGCGGCCGGTGATCGCCAGCGTGCCGAGCATGAGGACGGTGGAGATGCCGGCGCCGACCGCGGCCTCGGTGAAGGCGACGTCGACCGCATCCAGGGTGGTGAAGATGGCGGCGGAGAGCAGGCTGTAGATGCCGCTCGTCATCACGACGCCGAACAGGTTGTGCATGCGCACCATGATGATGGCGGCCACCACCAGGAACGACAGCAGGGCGACGTCGACGATCTCGACCATGTCGATGTCGATCATTTGCCGGGCTCCGCGTCCTCGGTGAGCGGCATGTCCACCTCCTTCAGCTCCATCCCGCCGTCGGGCCGCGCCAGCAGCGGCTTGTGGCCCTGGGCGAGCGCCGCGGCCGACAGGGCGTGCGCCGCCACCGGGCTGGTGAACAGCAGGAACAGCAGGATGATGACCAGCTTGGCGCTGACCAGGGTGAAGCCGCCTTGGATCATAAGACCGCCGAGGATGCACATGGGCGCCATGGTGTCGGTCAGCGAGGCGGCGTGCATGCGGGTGTAGACGTCGGGCATGCGCAAGAGGCCGATGCCGCCGACGATGGCGAAAGCCGATCCGATCAGCAGCAGGGCCCAGCTCAGGCCGTCGAGGAGGAGGTCGAGGTCCATGGGTCTCCGCCTAGATGTCGCCGCGCTCGTCGGGATCGACGGTCGGAAGGTTGAAGCCCTGGTAGCGGAAGAACTTCATGACCGCGATCACGCCGATGAAGTTGATGAGCGCATAGGCGAGCGCGATGTCGCCCCACTCCGGCCGGCCGGTGAGGAAGCCGAACACGGCGATCAGCAGCACCGTCTTGGTGCCGATCATGTTGGCCGCGAGGATGCGGTCCCACACGCTCGGGCCCTTCCAGGCGCGCACCAGGGCGAGCGCCATGGTCACCAGGATGGCGGCGGTCGCGACGGCGAACATCATCGGACGAAGCCCTCCAGGCGGCTGACGCGGCGGTCCATGTCGCCGTCCTTCAGGCTTTCGGCACCGTCACGGGTGATGCCGTGGACCACGATCTCGTCCCCTTCCATGTGCACCGACAGGGTGCCGGGCGTGAGGGTGATCGAGTTGGCGTAGGTGACGCGGCCGACGTCGGTGCGCTGGGTCGCCTTCACGGTCACCATGGTCGGGCTGATGGGCAGGCCGGGGGACAGGATGATCTTGGCCACGCTCCAGTTGCTCTTGACGATTTCCCACACCAGCCAGGGAAAATACCCGAGGCCGCGCGGCGTCATGTGCAGCGGGAAGGACTCGTGGTCGATGGTGTCCATGCGGTGCATGATCCACACGATGAAGGCGCACGAGATCGCCCCCAGGCTCAGCAGCAAGGCCACGTAGTGGCCGGACAGCAGCAGCCAGAGGATGTACATCGAAAGCCCGAGGCCGGCGGCGTGAACCACGAGGAAACTCCGGAAAATGCGGCAGGCTGCACCCGGACGGGCGGGTGCCGGGATGGGCGAAAATAGAATCCTGGAACGCCTTCATCCAAGCGAAAAGATCCAAAAAATCGGAAAGCGCCGCGCAACGACCTGTCCTCGGGGTCGCGCGCGGCGCAATTCGGCTTCATCTGCAGCAGCGGCTGCGCACAGAGTCAGCGGATCGGCAACTCCACCGCGTAGGTGGAAAGCTCCGGCGCGGCGTCGATCATGCCCTGCGCCTTCAGGTAGGCAGCGAATCGCTCGTAGCGACCGCGGTCGAGGGCGGCGGGGGTCAGGTCGAAGCGGGGCAGGGTGTCGGCCCAGGCGCGCTTGTTCAGCTCGTCGTCGAGGTCCGGATAGGCCTTCACGAATAGCTGCCAGCTTTCGTCGGGGTGGTTGACGAGGTAGTGGGTGCCGCGCTCCACCGCCTCGACGAAGGGCCGCAGGCGGGCGTCGTCGAGCTTGCCGGCGTTGGCGAGCAGGATCAGCTCGTCGTAGGGCGGCACGCCGTGTTCCTCGGGGTAGAAGGCGACGCCGGTGCGGCCCTCGATGGCTAGCTGGTTGAGCTCGAAGTTGCGGAAGGCGCCGATCACGGCGTCCACCTGGCCCGACATGAGGGCCGGCGACAGGGCGAAGTTCACGTTCACCAGCTCGACATCCTTCAGCGTCAGGCCGGCGTCGGCGAGCATGGTACCGAGCAGCGCGTCCTCGAAGCCGCCGACCGAGAAGCCGACCTTCTTGCCCTTCAGGTCGCCGAGGCTGTCGATGCCGCTGTCGGACAGCGTGACCACCGAGTTGAGCGGCGTCGCCACCAGCGTGCCGATGCGCTTCAGCGGCAGGCCTTCGGCCGCCTGCAGGTGCAGCTGCGGCTGGTAGCCGACGGCGACGTCGGCCTTGCCGGCGGCCACCAGCTTGGGCGGGTCGTTGGGGTCGGCGGGGGCGATCAGCTCCACCTCCAGCCCGGCGTCGGCGAAGAAGCCCTTCTCCTTCGCCACCACCAGCGGGGCGTGGTCCGGGTTGACGAACCAGTCGAGCAGCACGGTCATCTTCTCGGCCGCCGCGGCGGGCGCGGCGAAGCCGAGGCCGGCGGCCGCGACGGCGGCGCAGGCGAGGCGGGCGAAAGGCGTCAACGGCATGCTATTCTCCGTTATCGAACAAAGCGTTACGGGGAGTTCTTCAGGCCTCGCGGTGGTCGTCGGGCACCCACGGCAGCAGACGCCGCAGGCCGTGATCGACCAGCGCGTAGAGGGCGACGGAAAAGGCCGCCAGCACCAGCAGGGCGGCGAACATGAGCGGCACCTGCATGCGGGCGTTGGCCTGCAGCATGAGGTAGCCGAGCCCGGCCGATGAGCCGACCCACTCGCCCACCACGGCGCCGATGGGCGCGACGGCGGTCGCCACCCGCAGGCCGGAGGCGAAGGCAGGTAAAGCGGCGGGCAGGCGGATGCGCAGCAGCACCGCCAGTCGTCCGCCGCCCATGACGCGGGCGAGGTCGAGCCAGCCGGGCTCGGTGCGGCGCAGACCGTCGAAGAAGGCGGCGGTCACCGGGAAGTAGATGATGAGCATGGCCATGGCGACCTTGCTGCCGAGGCCGTAGCCGAGCCACAGCACCAGCAGCGGCGCGATGGCGAAGACGGGGATCGCCTGGCTGACCACCAGCACCGGCATGAGCCAGCGACGCACCGGGCGGAACAGCGCCAGCAGCAACGCCGTGCCGCCGCCCAGCAGGCAGCCGAGCACGAGGCCGAGCAGGATCTCGACGATGGTGACGCCGGCATGGGGCGCGAGCGTGCTCCAGCGCGCCGCCAGGGTCTCCAGCGTCTGCCACGGCGACGGCAGCAGATAGCTCTGGCGGCCCATGAGGATGTAGGCGCCGTGCCACAGCAGCAGCACCATGGCGAGCGTCACCGGCGGGCGGAGGAAGCCGGGCATCACGCGGTCTCCGCCGCGGCGGCGGCCAGGCGGGCGAGCAGTTCCGCCTGCAGGTCGAGGATGCGGCGGTCGTCGATGCGGCGGGGCGCCGCGCCGGGCGGCTCCAGCGGAGCATCCAGGCGGGCGGGGCGGCCGGACAGCACGTGCACCCGGTCGCCGAGCCTGAGGGCCTCGAGCGGATCGTGGGTGACGAGCAGGACGGTGCGGCCGCGCAACAGCTCCGCCGCCAGCGCCTGCAGGCGCAGCCGGGCGACGGCGTCGAGGGCGGAGAAGGGCTCGTCCATGAGGATGACCGGGCGGTCCTCCATCAGCGTGCGGACCAGGGCGGCGCGCTGCCGCATGCCGCCGGACAGTTCCGCCGGGCGCTTGCCCGCCGCATCGCCGAGCCCGACGGCATCGAGCAGCGCCAGCGCGCGGCCGCGGTCGGCCGCCTCGCCGCGCAGGCGGGCGCCGAGGGTGACGTTGGCATAGACGGTGTGCCAGGGCAGCAGCAGGTCGGTCTGCGCCATGTAGGCGACCCGCCCGGTGAGCGGCTGCCCGTCGCTGCAGGTGACGCGGCTGTCGGCATGGGCCGGAGCGAGCCCGGCCACCAGCCGCAGAAGCGTCGACTTGCCGACGCCGCTCGGCCCGAGCAGGCAGGTCCACTGACCGGCCGGCATGGTGAAGTCCAGCGCGTCGAACAGCGCCCCGCCCTGCCATTCCAGGCGGGCGGCATGGACGGTGACGGCGGGAGCCGTGCCGGCAGGGGGAAGGTCGGGTCGGGAAAGGGGTCCGGTGCGGGACCCGAGATCGTCGGGCGTCATGGCCTGTTCACGCGTCCCTACGCCGGTGCTAACCGGATCAGGTTCCAGCCGATGCTAGGGGTCGTCTCCCGGGCCATGGAGACCTCTCAGCCGGATACGCCGGCTCCCCCCGGTGATGCGGCGACTATGACGGCGGCGAGGCGCGGGGTCAAGGGCGGCCGGGGGGCGGGGCAGGGGCGGCGAACGAAGAAACGCCGCCCAGGGTGCGGGGCGGCGTTTCTCCAGGTTCCGGCGCGGGCCCGAGGTGAACTAGGGGCTGACGGGCGGGCCGCGTCGTGACGGGTGCGGTGCCGAAGGGGGTGAGGCTTCGGCGCACCTTCAGGCTGCGTCGACAGACGGCCCCGTGCGGAGGTAGAAGGGGGCGCGCGACCTATCGACGATCTGGATTATAGCAAAACACCCCAGGACATGCCACAGTAAAGCGGTCGACACCGCGGTGACTTCGCCGGTCGCAAGTCAAATGCCCGGTGGAAGATTCGAATATTGTATAAATTTTGATGCAACGTCGTCCGCAGGAACCCGCATGCGTCGTCGCCTTCTTCCCCTCGCCCTCGCCGCCATGCTCGCCGCCGCCGCTCCGGCCGCCGCCGGTCAGCCCGAGCCGCAGTCGCTGCCGACCGAACCGGTGGTGGTGCTGACACACAAGGGGGCCGTCACCTTCACGGCCGAGGTCGCCGACGACCACGCCGAGCGGGCGATCGGACTGATGTTCCGCACGGACCTGGCGCCCCACCGCGGCATGCTGTTCGATTACAAGGAGCCGCAGGCGGCCTTCATGTGGATGAAGAACACGCTGATCCCGCTGGACATGCTGTTCATCGCCCCGGACGGCGTGATCCTGCACGTCGAGCGCAACGCCCAGCCGGGCGACCTGACGGCGCGCGGCACGCAGAAGAAGGTGCGGGGGGTTCTCGAGCTGCCGGCGGGCACGGCGGAAGAACTCGGCATCGTGCCCGGCATGATCGTCCAGCACCGCATCTTCGGCAATCCGCCGCCGCGCGGCGGGTGAGGGCGGCGGCTGATGTCCGCCGCCCTTCGACTCACTTCGCGAACAGCTGGCCCATGTCCTTGAAGGTCTTGAACTCCAGCGCGTTGCCGAAGGGGTCGTAGAAGAACATGGTGCCCTGCTCGCCGACCTGCCCCTTGAAGCGGATGTAGGGTTCGATGACGAACTTGACGCCGGCTTCCTTGATGCGGGCGGCGAGCGCTTCCCACTCGGCCCACGGCAGCACGACGCCGAAGTGCGGCACCGGCACGTCGTGGCCGTCCACCGGATTGTGGTGCTTGCGGCTCACCTCGCCGGCAGTGTGGGCGACGATCTGGTGGCCGTAGAGGCTGAAGTCGATCCACTCGTCGCTGGACCGGCCCTCGGGGCAGCCGAGGATCTCGCCATAGAAGCGGCGCGCCTCGGCGAGGTCGGTCACAGGGAAGGCGAGGTGGAACGGCGTGATGTCGCTCATGAGAGACGATCCTGCATTGGGGTTTCGCTTGCCCCTATTTGTACCGTCCGGTCCGACATCACGCCAAGAGCCACTATGAACGGCGCCGCCTTTACCAGCTGCGCACGCGGCCCGTGTCCAGGTGGACGAAGCCGCTCTTGGGGTAGTAGCCGACGCCGCCGCGCTGCAGGGCGATGCCCGCCTTGCGCACGTACTTCAGGCTGGTGCCGTCGAGCGCGATGTCGATGGCCATGCCCTGCATGTGCAGGCTCTTCTTGGCGACGCCGCCAGAGGCGGAGGCCAGCATGGCGTTGGTGCGCGGCGAGCGGTAGCCGGAAATGATGTTGAAGCGCCCCTTGGGATTGTCCACCGCGCGGGCCAGGTCCACCAGGATGTCGAAGAGGCTCGGATCCATGTCGTGGACATCGCCGGTGCGGTGGTCGCGGAGGACGGTGTTCAGTTCCTCCAGCGCGTCGGGCAGGTATCGGCCCTTTTCGCGGTACGTGACGTCGACGGTATCGCCGGTGTGGAGATTGTGGAAGCGAAGCCGTCCGGGGGCGGAGGGGATGCGGGGTACGGCGGCGGAAGCGGGTCCGGTGGCGCTGAAGACGGTGGCGGCGGCAGCGGCACCGAGAAGGCCCGTGAGCACGGCGCGGCGGCTCGGGGCCGGTCCGCCCTGCGGGGCGGCGGTCCGGGGTCGGAGCATCGTTTCCTCACTCTCTGTCTCTCACGAATCACGGAGCCGGCTCTTTCGTCGTCCGGCTTCCGTGGATCCACATGGTAGGTGTGACAGAGTCTTCCGATCAAGGAAACAATGTGGCCGGAATCTGCCTTTTTCGGTGTTTTTTTACTTGAGCCCGACATCCTGCCGCTTCAGCGCGATCAACCCCCGGCTGCCCTCCCGCAACCGTTGCGCCACTTCCGGGTCGAGTCCGTAGACGTCGCGGCGGAAATGGGCGGTGCCCAGCTCGTCCACCCAGGCACTGTGGTAGACGATGCGCACGTCCACGTTCCGCGGCAGTTTCATGGTCATGGTGCGCCCGGTGTCGAGCAGCCCGCGCAGGCGGTCGGCCTGGTCGCCGGCGACGAAGCCGAGCAGCGCGTCGTAGTCGCCGACGCGCACGCAGCCGTGGCTGTAGGCGCGGTGCGGCCGGTCGAATTTGCTCTTCGCCGGGGTGTCGTGCAGGTAGATGGCGAAATCGTTGTTGAGCGAGAACCGCACCCGGCCCAGCGCATTGCCCGGCCCCGCCCGCTCCACGAAGCGGTAGGGCATGTTGCGGCCATTGACGGCCAACCAGTCCACCGACCACGGGTCGACCACGGGCGCGCTGTGGCTCCAGCTGGCGAAGATGTCCATGTTCTGGCCGATGGTGTAGGCCGGATCGGCCCGCAGTTTGGGCAGGATCTCCTCGCGGGCGATGGAGTAGGGCACCGTCCACGTCGGGTTCAGCACCACGTCGTCCATGTAGTCGGTGAACAGCGGCGTGCGGTTGTCGTCGGTGCCGACCACCACCCGCATGTCGAGCGCCGGCGCGCCGTCGTCATAGGCCGTCAGGCGGTATTCCGGGACGTTCACCTCGATCACCTTGCCGGTGCGCGGCAGCGGCGGGTCCCACCGCAGGCGCTCCAGGTTGGCGACCACCTGGGTGATGCGCTCGTCGAGGGAGGTGTTGAGGGTCTTCACCGTGTCGCCGCCGAGGATGCCGTCCACCGTGATGCCGTGGCGGGCCTGGAAGCGCTTCAGCGCCGCCACCAGGGCGTCGTCGTGCACCGTCGGCGAGCGCTGCGCCTGCGCCGGGTCGAGGTCGCCGTGCAGCACGAGGGAGGCCTGCATCAGCGCCAGGCGCGGATCCCCGTCGCCCTCGCGCACGCTCGGGCCGGCGGGGATGACGGGCCAGCCGCCGGTCGCCGCCTTCTGCCGGCGCAGGTCCGCCAGCAGGCTCTTGAGGCGACCGTACGACGGATCGGCCGGCTGCAGGGCGGCGAGCGCCGCCGCCGGGTCGGGTGCCGCCAGCGCCTGGGCGAGCAGCCCCGCGGCCGTGGCTTCGCGCTGCGGCACGCCGTGGGGATAGCGGTGCCCGGGGCGCGACTCGGGCGCAATGCGGCCGCCGGTGACGTCGGCGACGTAGCGCAGCAGGGCGTCCGTCAGTGCCACGTCGAACTGGTCGGACGGCGCCGCCGTCAGCACCGCCGCCGGCGGCAGGGGCAGGTAGTCGGCCGGATCGAGCCCGTGGTCGGCCGCGGCCGCCAGCACCGCCAGCAAGGGCGCCGCTTCGGCCACCCAGGTCTCGCCGCTGTGCCACACCGGGGCGTCGAGCCGCGCCGAATAGAAGGCCCGCAGCGCCGGATCGACGCCGGTCAGGGCCAGGCTGACCACGCCCGAGTTGGGCGACACCAGCGGCGTCTCCATGGCCGGCACGGCGGGTGCGGCCGTCTGCGCGGCGGTGGTGTCGGCCGCGGCCGGCGCCACGGCCAGGGCTGCCAGCAGGGCGGCGAGCGAAACGGTCGGGATCGAAATCGAAAGCGGCATGACGCACCTTCCTGCGTTACGGGCAGGCACTAAACGATCGGGTGAGGCTGCCGTTCTCCGATTATGACAGAAACCGCGGCACAAAACACGTGAGACCAACGGGTTCCCTCAGCCGTTGAAGGACTGAGCGTCCCGCGCAGCTTATCCGGAAGTTCCCCGTGGCCGCACCAGTAGACACGCCGCTCGACGACCTGCCGCTGCCCGACTGGCGCGGTTGGATCGATGCCGCGCGCGACGGGCTGGAATGGGTGCAGCTCTATGTCTTCGTCGCGCCGGTGGCGGCCCAGACGGTGCTGGCCCTGCTGCTGTTCGGCCTCGCCACCCTGATCGCCCGGCGCCTGCGCCCCATCGCCCAGCGCTGGGTGGTGCGGCTGAAGACCATGCGGCCGTTGCAGCGGGTGGTGTGGACGCTGACCAAGGAACTGCGGCTGGTGATCTTCCTCGTCCTGGTGACGGTGGCAGGGCGGGCCCTCACCTTCTACGGCCCGTTGGACTATGCCCGGCTGCTCGGCATCCTGTCGAGCCTGCTGACCGCCTGGGTGGTCATCCGGGTCGCCACCTCGATCCTGCAGAACCGGCTCGCCCGCCGCACGGCGGCCCTGGTGGTGTGGAGCATCGCCGCGCTCGACATCACCAACCTCTACGAGCCGACGGTGAACGTGCTGGACGCCGTGGCGGTGCAGGTGGGATCGGTGCGGCTGTCGGCGCTGCTGGTGGTGCAGGGGGCGCTGTGGCTGGCGGCGCTGCTGTGGGGGGCGGCGCTGCTGGTGAAGGTCGCCGACCGCCGCATGCAGGCCGTGGCCGACATCAGCCCGTCCATCCGCGTGCTCATCGGCAAGCTGCTGCGCTTCACCCTCGTCGGGCTCGCGATCCTGCTGGCGCTCAACGCCATCGGCGTCGACATGACGGCGCTGGCGGTGTTCGGCGGTGGCCTCGGCCTCGGCATCGGCATCGGGCTGCAGCGGGTGGTCGCCAATCTGGTGTCCGGCGTGGTCCTGCTCATGGACCGCAGCGTGAAGCCCGGCGACGTGATCGAGGTGGAGGGCACCTTCGGCTGGGTGGATGCCATGCAGGCGCGCTTCGTGTCGCTCATCACGCGCGACCGCAAGGAGATCCTCATTCCCAACGAGGATTTCATCACCAACCGCGTCGTCAACTGGTCGCACAGCGACGACCTGGTGCGGCTGGAGGTGGAGTTCACCGTCAGCTACGACGCCGACCCGCATCTGGTGCGCGAGCTGGGCGTGCAGGCGGCCCGCAAGCCGCCGCGCGTGGTGGAAAAGCCGGTGCCCGTCTGCCACCTGGCGGAGTTCGGCGACAACGGCCTCGCCTTCGTGCTGCGCTTCTGGGTGTGCGATGCGCCCAACGGGGTGGTGAACGTAAAGGGGCAGGTGCTGCTCGCCCTGTGGGATCTGCTGAAGGAGCATGGGATCGGCATCCCCTACCCGCATCGCGACATAAAGATGCGCGAGCCCGTCACCGTGCGCATGGAACCGCCGCCGCCGCCCGCCGAGGCATAGCGAAAGCTCACCGCCGGCAGGTTTCGTCGGCCTTGCGGTGCGGGGGCGGTGCTGCTAATCGTCGCCCCCGACTGGAGCCCCGGCCGAACAACTGCCGTCGAGATCATGGACACCGCCTTCCTCGATCGCCTCGATGCCCGGCTCGCCGAGCTGGACGACGCGGGCCGCCGCCGCAGCCTGCGGCCGCTGCGCCCCGTGGACGGCGCCATGGCGGTGGAACGCGACGGGCGGCGGCTGGTCAACTTCTCCTCCAACGACTACCTGGGCCTCGCCTGCCACCCGGCGCTCATCGACCGCGCCGCCGCCTGGGCGGCCGAGTGGGGCGTGGGCGCGACGGCCTCGCGGCTGGTGTGCGGCTCCTTCGAGCTGCATGCCGTGCTGGAGGCAAAGCTGGCGGCCTTCAAGGGCACCGAGGCGGCGCTGATCCTCAATTCCGGCTTCCAGGCCAACGAGGCCGTGCTGAGTGCACTGCTGCTGCCCGAGGTGGCGGGCACCGCACCGCTGGTCTTCGCCGACCGCCTCGCGCACGCCAGCATGCACGAGGGGCTGAAGGCCGCCGGCGTGCGGCAGATCCGCTTCCGCCACAACGACTTGCAGCATCTGGCTGATCTTCTGGAGAAGCACGCCGGCGAGCCCGGTCCGCGCTTCATCGTGACCGAAACCGTGTTCAGCATGGACGGCGACCGCGCCGACCTGCCGGCCCTCTGCGATCTGGCGGAGCGCTTCGGCTGCTTCCTCTACGTCGACGAGGCCCACGCCACCGGCGTGCTGGGGCCGCAGGGGCGGGGGCTCGCCGCCGATCCGGCGGTGAAGGGGCGCATCGACCTGGTGATGGGCACCTTCGGCAAGGCGCTCGGCGGCTTCGGCGCCTATGTGGCGTGCTCGGCGCGGCTGCGCGACTGGCTGGTCAACCGCTGCGCCGGCTTCATCTATTCCACCGCCCTGCCGCCGCCCGTGCTGGGCGCCATCGACGCCGCCCTCGACCTGGTGCCGACCCTGGAGGCGGAGCGGGCGCGCCTTACCGCCCATGGCGGGCGGGTGCGGGCGGCGCTGGCGGACTACGGCATAGACACCGGCGCCTCGACCACGCAGATCGTCCCGGCGGTGCTGGGGGACGAGCGGGCGGCCCTGGCCGCCGCGGCGCGCCTGGAGGAGGCCGGCCTGCTCGCCGTCGCCATCCGCCCGCCGACCGTGCCGGCCGGCGGCAGCCGCCTGCGCCTCGCCCTTTCCGCCGCCCATACGGACGCCGGCATCGACCGCCTTCTGGAGGCGCTGGCACCATGACGTCGACGGTGCTGCTGGTGCACGGCTGGGGCTTCGACGCCGGCGTCTGGGACGCCGTGCGGCCGCGGCTCGACGGGCTGAGCGTGCGCGCCCTCGACCTCGGCTTCTTCGGTCCGCCGGACCTGGCGCTGCCGGCGGAGCCCGTGGATCTCGCCGTCGGCCATTCCATGGGCGTGCTGTGGCTGCTGACCGAGGGGCGGGGCCGCTGGCGGCGGCTGGCGTCCGTCAACGGCTTCCCGCGCTTCACGGCCGCCGCCGATTTCCCCGAAGGTACGCCGCCGCGCATGGTTCAGCGCATGGCCGCACGCCTTGCCGACGATCCCGCGGGAGTGCTCGACGCCTTCCGCGTCCGCTGCGGTGCCGGGCCGACGCAGCGCGCGCCCGATGCGGCGCGGCTGGCGTGGGGGCTCGATCTGCTGTCGACGGGCGACGGGCGGCCCGTTCCGGCCGACACGGCGGCGCTGGCGGGGGAGGCCGATCCCATCGTGCCGCTCGCCATGGCCCGCGCCGGCTTCTCGAACGTTCATGCGCTCGGCGGGGGTCATCTGCTGCCCCTGACCGACCCGGCGGCCGTCGCCGCCTTCATCCGGGAGGCCCTTCCATCCCATGAGTAGCTGGAAACAGCGGGTCGCGGCGCGCTTCGACGCCGCGGCCGGAACCTATGACGCCGCCGCCCGCGTCCAGCGGCTGGTGGCCGAGGATCTGGCGGTCCGCATCTCCGCCCTGCCGCTGCCGTCGCAGGCGCGCGTGCTGGAGGTCGGCTGCGGCACCGGCTTCCTGACCCAAAGCCTCGCCGACCGCCTGCCGGAGCCGCGCATCCTGGCGACCGACATCGCCCCGGGCATGGTGGAGGCCTGCGCCGCCCGCCGCCTGCCGGGCGTGTCGACGCACGTCATGGACGGCGAGCATCCCGACGCGCCGGCCGAGCGCTTCGACCTCGTCTGCACCAGCCTCGCCGCCCAGTGGTTCACCGACCTGGAGGGCGCGCTCGACCGCCTGTTCGCGTGCGTGCGCCCGGGCGGCTGGCTGGCGCTGGCGACCCTCGGCTGCGACACCTTCCGGGAATGGCACGACGCCTGCCGCGGCGCCGGCGTCTCGCCCTACCAGCGCCCGTATCCCGACGCCGACGACCTCGCCGACATGCTGGGTTCGGGCGCGACGGTGGAGGAGATGGCGCCGGTGATCGCCAGCCCGTCGGGCCACGGCTTCCTGCGCGACCTGAAGTCCATCGGCGCCCACACCCGCGCCGCCGACCAGGCGCCGCTGTCGGCCGGCGAGCTGCGCCGCGTGCTGCGCCACCTGGAACAGGCCGACGGGCAGGTCTACACGACCTATCACGTGCTCTTCGGAATGCGGCAGAAGGGGCTGTGATGAAAGGGATTTTCGTCACCGGGACCGATACCGACGTGGGCAAGACGGTGGCCTCGGCCGCGCTCGTTCGCGCCCTCGGCGCCGACTACTGGAAGCCCGTGCAGAGCGGCACCGACGACCTGCCGAAGGGGGATGCCGGCACCGTCGCCGCGCTGGCCGGCCTGACGCCCGACCGCATCGTGCCGACGGTCTTCTCCTACCGGGCGCCGCTCAGCCCCGATCAGGCGGCGGCGGAGGAAGGGGCGACCCTCGACCTCGCCGCCCTCACCCTGCCGCGGCGCGAGCGGCCGGTGGTGGTGGAGGGCGCCGGCGGCCTGCTGGTGCCGCTGACCGAGCGCGCGACCATGGCCGACCTCATGGCGCAGCTCGGCCTGCCGGTGGTGGTGGTGGCGCGCTCCGGCCTCGGCACCATCAACCACACCCTGCTGACCCTGGAGGCGCTCGCCCGCCGCGACCTCCGCTGCGCCGGCGTCGTCCTGATGGGTCCGCCCAACCCGCGCAACCGCGCCGCCATCGAACGCTACGGCGGCGCCGTCATCCTCGGCGAGCTGCCGCGCGTCGAGCCGCTGACGCCCGATGCCGTCGCCGAGTTTTCCCGCCTGCTGACCCTGGAGCCGCTGACCCGATGACCCGCGAGGAGCTTCTTCGCCTCGACCGTGCCCACGTCTGGCACCCCTTCACCCAGGCGCAGACGGCGCCCGAGCCACTGCCGGTGGTTTCGGCCAACGGCGCCGTGCTGGTGGAGGAGGGTGGCCGCGAGATCCTCGACCTCATCTCGTCGTGGTGGGTCAACCTACACGGCCATGCCCATCCCGCCATCGCCGACGCCATCGCCGATCAGGCGCGGCGGCTGGAGCAGGTGATCTTCGCCGGCTTCACCCACGAGCCGGCGGTGCGGCTGTCGGCGCGGCTGGCGCAGATCCTGCCCGGCGGGCTCGACAAGGTGTTCTTCTCCGACAACGGCTCGACGGCCGTGGAAGTGGCACTCAAGGCGGCGCTGCAGGTCTTCCGCAACCGCGGCGAGACGGACCGCACCCGCTTCCTCGCCTTCGACGGCGGCTATCACGGCGACACCGTCGGCGCCATGTCGGCCGGCGTCTCCAGCAAGTTCTTCGAGGCCTGGCAGGAGATGCTGTTCCCGGTGGACATCCTGCCGGTGCCGGCGACCTGGATGGGCGATGCCGAGGTGGAGGCACGCGAGGCCGAGGCCCTGGCCGCCCTCGACCGCCACCTGGAGGCCAATGGCCGCCACACGGCCGCCGCCATCGTCGAGCCGCTGGTGCAGGGCGCATCCGGCATGCGCATGCACCGGCCGGAGTTCCTGCGGGCGGTGGTGGAGCGCCTGCGGGCCCACGGCGTGCTGGTGATCTTCGACGAGGTGATGACCGGCTTCGGCCGCACCGGCGCCCTGTTCGCCTGCCTCGGCGCTGGCGTCGCGCCCGACTTCATCTGTCTGTCCAAGGGGCTGACGGCCGGCTTCCTGCCCATGTCGCTGACGGTGACCACCACCGCCATCCACGACGCCTTCCTGGGCGACAGCCTGGACCGCGCCTTCCTGCACGGCCATTCCTTCACCGCCAACCCCCTCGGCTGTGCGGCGGCGCTGGCGAGCCTCGACCTGCTGCTCGCCGACGACTGCACCCAGGCCCGCGCCCGCATCGAGGCCTTCCACCGCGCCGCCCTGGCCGACCTCGGCGGCCATCCGCTGGTGACGCGGCCGCGCGTGCAGGGCACCATCGCCGCCTTCGACGTGCCGGTGGCGGCGGGCGAGGGCGGCTACGCCTCCGCCGTCGGGCCGCGCCTGAAGGAGAGCTTCGCCCGCGACGGCCTGCTCATCCGTCCGCTCGGCAACGTGGTCTACCTGTTGCCGCCCTACTGCGTCACCGACGCCCAACTGACCCGCGCGTGGGAGGGTATCAGCCGTGCCCTCTCGTCCCTCTCCTGACCGACTTTCCCCCGGAGTCCGCCCGCATGACCGACGCCGCGACCCTTCCCCCCACCACCGACTCCTGCTGCGGGCCCGCGCCCGAAGCCAAGGGTGAGGCCAACGCCAGGCGGTGGAGCCGCGAGGGCATCCTCGCCCTGTTCGAGCTGCCGTTCATGGACCTGCTCGCCAAGGCGCACGAGGTCCACCGCCGCAACTTCGACCCCAACCGCATCCAGCTGTCGACGCTGCTGAACATCAAGACCGGCGGCTGCGCGGAAAACTGCAAGTACTGCTCGCAGTCGGCCGAGTTCTCCACCGGCGTCAAGGCCAGCAAGCTCATGCTGAAGCAGGAGATTCTGGACAAGGCCCAGGTCGCCAAGGACGCCGGTGCGGGCCGCTTCTGCATGGGCGCCGCCTGGCGCGAGCTGAAGGACCGCGACCTCGACGCCCTGTGCGACATCGTCTCCGACGTCAAGGGCATGGGCCTGCAGACCTGCATGACGCTCGGCATGCTGACGCCCACCCAGGCGGCGCGCCTGAAGGAGGCCGGCCTCGACTACTACAACCACAACCTCGACACCTCGCCCGAGTATTACGAGGAAGTGGTGACGACGCGCAGCTTCCAGGACCGCCTCGACACCCTGGCGACCGTGCGGGCGGCCGGCATGAACGTCTGCTCCGGCGGCATCATCGGCATGGGCGAGAGCCGCAGCGACCGCGCCGGCCTGCTGGAGGCGCTCGCCAACCTCGAGCCCTACCCCGAGAGCGTGCCCATCAACATGCTGGTGCCCATCGCCGGCACGCCGTTCGGCAATCAGAAGGCCCAGCTGGACGTGCTGGAGTGGGTGCGCACCATCGCCGTCGCCCGCATCTGCATGCCGAAGGCGCGCGTGCGCCTGTCGGCCGGCCGCAGCGGCCTGTCCGACGAGGCGCAGGCGCTCGCCTTCTTCGCCGGCGCCAACTCCATCTTCTACGGCGACCGTCTGCTTACGACGGAAAACCCGGAAGAAAACAAGGACTTGGCGCTGATGGAAAAGCTTGGAATGAAGGCCGACCGGCAGTAGCCTTCAAGAAGCATCGAAGAATACGGGGCACCCGATGCATCCACACCGGGTGCCCCGTGCGTATTTGAACATCACAACAAGAAACCGCCCGTTCGGATCGACCGAAACGTTACGAGGGATGACCATGACCAAGGCCGCTGCCGCGACGCCCGGTCACGGGACCGCGCTGAACGACTGCCACCGCGTGATGGATGCTCTGGGCCTGCGCCGGGCCCTCAAGGAGTTCCGGCCCCGCATCGTCGGGACCATACCGCTCGAGATCCACACCGCCGACAGCGACATCGACGTCGTCTGCGAGGTCCGCGACCTGGACGGCTTCGCCACCCTTCTGCACGGCACGTTCGGCCACCGCGAAGACTTTACCCTGTGGCGCCGCGCCGCCGACGCCGCGCGCGACGAGCCGGAAGCGGTGATCGCGCGCATGGAAACGTCGTGCTACCCCGTCGAGGTGTGGGGCCAGGACCGCCCCACGGTGCGCCAGACCGCCTACCGGCACTACGTCGTCCAGCGCCGCCTGCTGCGCCTGGGCGGCGAGCCCCTGCGCGAGGCGGTGCAGGCCCTGAAGGAGGACGGCGAGAAGACGGAACCCGCCTTCTGCCGTCTGCTCGGCCTGTCCGGCGACCCTTACCGGGCCCTGCTGGCCCTGGAAGACCAGCCCGACGCCGAACTCAGCCGCATGGTGAGCCTGCTCGAAGCCGCCTGAGGCGGCGGCCCGCGCCGCCACTCAGCCCTCGTCGTGCTTGTCACGATCCACGAACTTGTGGAAACGGCTCGGCTCGCCGCCGCCCTTGGTGGCTTCCTGGTAGAGGAAGGCCAGGTTGCGGTCGTCGAAGGTACGGAAGAACTCGTCCCACGGCACCTCTTCCAGCCCGCCGCGGTCGGCGTCCTCGGTGAATAGGATGCGCAGGATGCCGGCGTCCTTGCCGTGGTGGGTTTCCTCCACGGCGGCGGGCTTGCCGTTGCGGCTTTCCGCCCACTTCCGGATGGTCTCGTGGTCGGTGGTGACGTGGGAGTGGTAGTCCTTGCTCATGGCGCGTCTCCTCGAAGCGTGAGGTCGTGCCCGAGAAACGGCCCGATGCGGTCAGAGGATCGCATCGGCGGACGGGGTCGTATCCGCCATCTCGCGCAGCCAGTCCACGAAGACTGCCACCTTGGGCAGGTCGAAGGACGCCCGCGGCCCGACGACCCAGTAGGCGAAGTCGGCCCGGCGCACCTCGTCGAACAGCGGCACGAGCCGGCCGCTGCGCACGTCGTCTGCCACCAGCACCCCGCGGCCGAGGGCCACGCCGAGCCCGTCCTGCGCCGCCTGCATGGCCGCCGAGGCGTCGTCGAAGGCGAGCCCGCCCTCGGTGTCCACCTCGGGCAGGTCGTGCGCCAGCAGCCACGGGCGCCACTGGATCCACGGGTCGGGAACGCTGGTCACGAACTGGTGGATCAGGTCGGCGCGCCGCATGTCTGCCCACTGGCGCAGCGCCTGCGGACCGGTGGTGAGGCTCGGACTGGCGACCGGGAACACGACCTCGTCCAGCAGCCGCACCGCCTGCAGCCCCGCATACTCGCCCGAGCCGTAGCGCAGGCCGATGTCGGCCTCGCCTTCCGAGAAGCGGGCGTAGACGCTCGTCATGCTGAAGCGCAAGGAGACGCCGGGGTGCCGCCGCCGGAAGTCGCCGAGGCGCGGCAGCAGCCAGCGGCGCAGCAGCGACGGCAGCACGCTCACCGTCAGCACGCCGCGGGCCTCGCCGGCCGCCAGCGCCGCCGAGGCCCGCGCCAGGTGGTTGAACCCGAAGGTCAGTTGCGGCAGATAGGCCCGCCCGGCATCGGTGAGGCGGATGCCGCGCGGCAGGCGCTCGAACAGCGGCAGGCCGAGGTAGTCCTCCAGCCCCTTCACCTGATGGCTGACGGCGGCCGGCGTCACCGCCAGTTCCTCCGCCGCCGCCGTGAACGACCCGAGCCGTGCGGCCGCCTCGAAGGCGCGCAGGGCATTGAGCGGCGGCAGGCGGCGCACCATCGGTCGGCTCCGAGGCTAAGTTTTCCTTAGCCACCCTACGAGAAAGCCTCGTTTGCGCGCAAGCTGCGGCTGCGCCACCGTGGGGTCACGGACATCCTGATCCGATACGGAGACAAGACCATGACCACGCGGAACTGCACGGTTCCGGCCCGCCACGCGGCGGCCGGACCCGAACGGGAGAGCCTTGCCCGCCGGCCGGCCCTGGCGTCGGCGCTGCTGGTGCGACTGGCGGAATGGACCCACAGGGCGCGGGCGCGGGCGGAACTGCGCCGGCTGTCGGACCGCGCCCTGTCCGACATCGGCCTCAGCCGGTCGCATGTGGAGCGGGAGGCGGCGAAGCCCTTCTGGCGGCCGTGACGTGACGCTTGCGGCCGGCCGTCAGGGCTCGAGCCGCCGGCCCGGCGCCAGGGCGGCCAGCGCGATGAGGGCGGCGATGGCGACGGCACCGATGACGACGAAGTCGACCACCGCCGCCTTCCACGCCGCGTCCACTGCGGCGCGGTCGAAGGACACCACCGCATAGACCGGCCATTGCGGCAGTCGCTGGACCGTGACGATCGCGGTGTCGGTCTCCAGCGACTGACTCAGCCGCCCGCTCGCCAGGCTGGCGCGGACCTTCTCGCCCACGCGCTCCACGTCGGACAGCGGCTCGCCGGGTTCGCGGGCGAGGATGGTGCCGTCTTTCTGGCGCACCAGCTGCAGGGTCGGGTGGAACGGCAGCTGGAAGGTTTCGAGGAAGTCCTTGAAGTAGTCGGTCCGCAGCGACACGCCGATCACGCCGATCAGACTGCCGTCCGGTCCCTTCAGGCCGCGGCTGACGAAGAAGATCGGGCGGTTGCCGACCGTACCCCACAGCGGCCGGCTGACGATGCTCTCGGCCTGCGCCGGCGCATTGCTCACCAGGTGGGCGCGAAAGTAGTCGCGGTCGCGGGCGGAGAAGGACGGCGCGGGATGGGCGAGGGTGGTGAACCGCAGGTCGCCCGTGGTGTCGAACAGCGACGCCGCACTGACGTAGGGAAACCGCGCCACCGCGCGCGCCGACGCCTCCCACAGCTCGCGGTCGACGGCGATGGCGTCCCAGCCGCGGCCGCCGATGCGGCCGTCCAGGTCCACCGCCAGGTATTCCGCCATGTCGAACAGGCGGGCCGAGTTCTGCGACAACAGATTGGCGGCGATGAGGCCCTGCGAGCGGGCGCTCTGGAAGGTGGTCTCGCGGACGTACGAGACATGCCCGATCACGCCGAGCAGCACCACCCCGATGGCGAAGAGCGCGAGCCAGCGCTTGACGGCGTAGCGCGGGCTGTCGTCGGTGTCGAAAGAATAGATGGACCGCCCCCGATCCGCGCCGTCGGCCTTCCTGAAACGCAGCATCCTCATCCCCCGGTACAAGCCCCCCGGGGGCCGCCGCCGCGCGGACACGGCCCCCGTTCGGGAGCAAACGCACGAGGTATGGAGGAAGTCTCTGGTATGGCGGAAAAAATTTGGCGCGCCCTGCAGGAGGGGATACGCCGGAAGGAGAATCGTGCATTTTCAATGAGATAGCGCGTCAAGATAGGCACCCCATTGCCAAGAACTTTACCAAAGCAACAACGCTGGTCAACCGAATTTCCACCCCATCCACTGCCGCCCGTACCATGATCCTGCACGCGGTAGTAAGCCACCGCACGCGGCGAGACAAACACCCCATCGGTAAGGCCGGTGGGGTGTTTTGTTTGTAGAAGCGGGCGCTTCTGCCGTAGTGTGATTGGGCCTAAGAGCGTAGATTGCTTTCAGGCGGTTACTTCGGTAGCCGCTGAGAGTATGGCAGTAAAGCCGGGGTCTAATCAGCCCCGGCTTTATTTTGTGTAGAGACGGTGCGGTTATTATCCTACACGGGCTGCCAAATAGCAGGCGCACGCTCAGAGGAAGAGCATAACTAAGCCGGGGTCTAGTACACCCCGGCTTTACTATTTCTTCGCCCGTCGCAACTGCGCTGTGATCCGCTTGTCTGAAAGGATCATCGCCCGCCGCAAGCCCTCCTGCTCGCCGTGCTCATCGCGTAGCGCCTGCCATTCCTCGGGCGTGACCATCTGTGGCAGGGTGTAGATGACACTACGGGAGTGGAGCCACGCGCGGCGCAAGGCAACCTCGATGATGGACTCCAGCCTCCGCGCCTGCCGCTTGTCTTTGATGAGGGCGGTTTCGACGACGCACAGCGCGGAACCCCGGTGGGTGATCTCCTTCACCCTCACCGGCACAGACAGCAGCGTCCCATGCTCCTTTGCAGCTTTGACGGCGGCGCGGATCACGCGAACGCAGCGGCGCACGTAGGATGTCGCCTCGGGCATGGGGGCATCGCCCAATACCTGCCACGGCTGGTCCAGTACCGTGCGCCACATATCTACCCGCGACGTGTGGTAGTCGATGGAGCCTTTGGTGAACGACTTGACGTAGACCGCGCCGTCGCTGCGCCGGCCGAACATCTGGCCTACCGTGGTCACGCCTGCGAGCATGTCGTGGTAGCGCGGCACGTCACGATCAGCAGGCACAGAGCGGGCGACGCTGCGGCGATCCTGTGGGGTATCGGGGATGATGTCGGGAAATAGGCTCATGCCGTGATTATACCTTACGACAATGAAGCCAAAGAATAAGCCACGGCTATGCGGGGCTTATTATCACGATAGAGCATCAGATAGTAGACGCAGTGCATCATTATGCACCCGCTCTAGCGTGTGTGTGCCCTGGTGCAGCATGGCGTCGATTACCCGATGCGCCTTGGTGCCGGCAGCCTTGATCCGTCGCCCCTTGGACCGGATCGCCCGGCGCACCACTCGGTTAGGCGCCGCCGATGCCTCCGCCTCCAGATCCGCGAGGACGGACTCCATTGCCGCAGTGATCGCGGCTTTCAGGCTCGCGGCGGCGGCTTCAGCCTCGGCACGTTCCGCGCCCCGCTGGTCAGCGTCGTACATCATGCCGCCACCTCGCGGCGCGCAAGTTGGGCCTCGATACCACTGCGGCCGGGATAGTCGCCCAACACCTTCTCCTTCACACCGTCGCGGGTAATCTCCACGACGGTACAGGAACCGCCCACGGTCATCAGGAGGCGGTTATCGTGCGCGACCTTCTGCTGCACGAGCGCGACCCTGAAGAGACGTTCGTCGTCCAGGTCAGGCTTCACTAGATGCGCCACGTCGCCCAGGTCGGGGCGGAGGTAGGAGCCCGGCGTAAGATCGGTACGGGTCACGCTGCCATCTCCCGGAGCCCACAGCACGACCGCGCGCGCGGTGCCGTTCGCGTCTACCCCGGCAATGGTGGTCTCGAATCCCTTTCCGTCAGCACGTTCAAAGTCAGCGACCACGTAGGCCGTCTCAGCGAGTGCCACAGCCTCATCAAACGACCGCGCCGGCTTTAGGGCGCTCTCGATGTAGTCGCTAAAATGGACAAGACCACGACACGCAACCGCGACAGGTGCGTCTGGAAGTACATGGGTTTTGCTATCTACTAGGGCGGCGGGCTTTCCGGTGGATGCGTAGTATTGCACCGTATCCTGCTGAATGCGGACGCGATGGGGTTCAAGGTAAATGTTGCTGACGGTCATGCCACGGCCTCGTTAATCATGGTTTTGATCTTGGGATTAGCCTTCACGGCTTCGGGGAATTCGTCGGAATCTCGGCCGATAGTCTCGGATACACGGCGGATCTCGTCATTGAATCGCTCGTGCTCGCGGATCGCCTCGGCTGCCGCGTCCTTCTGGTCGCGCAGTGAGTCAGAGAGTCGCCGGTTTTCCTCGTAGAGCTTGCGGATCTCGGGGGCGGTTTCGGCGTACACGTCGCCCAGTCGGTCCCGCAGGTCGGCCTCGAAAAGAAGCTGCTCCGCCAGGTCTTTACGTCCGGCGATTTCCAGCCGCAGGGCCTCGTTCTGCGCCTCGAACGATGTCCGCATGTCGTCCGCCACCCCGAACAGATCGTTCAGGCGGTCGCGTTCCGTCTCGGCGGCCTTTCTCAGTTCGTCGGCCCACCGCTCGGATTCCTTAGTCGCCCTGGCCGTGCTGATAGTGGCGACGTCCAGCGCCGCCGCCGTCTGCGTCACAGCCTGGCCCGCCTTGACGGCCGCAAGCTCGGCCTTCTGTAGTTCGCTAAGCTGCGGCATCACGCCACCGACAGGCCCGCCCGCAGAGAGATCCACGCCGAAGCCCTCTAGCGTGCGTTTGCCGAGGCCGATAATGGAGCCGTCCACAATCGCCTTGCCGGCGGCCCCAAGGTCCATATCCGCGACGGACCGAATAAGGCCGACAAGCTCGTTAATCTCACGCGCAGCCTGGCCGGCGGCGGTGCCGATGAGGCCGAAGGTGAACTCGACGTTGCGCTGGAAAGTCGGATCAGCAATGACGCTGCGCATGTCGTCGATGGCATCGACTACCCGGCGGGTGCCGTCTTCCGCCTCGAACGCCGTGGCGATGGTGCGTTCCCATTCGTTGCGTAGCTGAGTGAGGGCGTCACTTGCCCGGCGGGTGGCTGAACCGAATTCCCGATCCAGGGCATCAGCCTGCGATTCCAGGGCAGCGATAACCCGCTCAGCCGTAAGTTGCCCCTCGCTGCCGAGGTTGCGAAGCTGGCCGACAGTGACGCCGAGACCGTCCGCGATTGCCTGCGCAAGTCGCGGTGTCTGTTCCAGCACGCTATTCAGTTCCTCGCCGCGCAGGGCGCCCGCGCCAAGGCCCTGCCCCAACTGGAACAGGGCCGCCTCAGCCGACTGCGCGGAGGCGCCGGAAATGGCGATGGCCTGATTCACGGACTCAGTGACAGCGACTAGCCGCTGCTGCGAGATGCCGAGGCTATCGGTGGAGCGGGCGAGGCGCGTGTAGAGGTCCGCCGTGGCGCCGTAGGTCGCATAGGTCTCTTGCGCGACAGCGAAAAGAGACCGTTGTGCCGTCTCTAATTCTGCTGTGCTCGCTGTGACCAGCTTCAGGCGGTTTTCGATGCCGGTATAGGCGTCTGCGACCCTCAGGAGGTCGCGCGCCATCATGCCTGCGCCCAGGCCGAGGAAGGCACCCTTGAGGGCGCTCGCGCCGCTCACGAGCGACCGGAAGGCGTCATCGCCTGTTCGCTTGGTGGCTTTGAGTCCGGTATCGAGTTCCCGCGCCTTGCGCTGGATGTCCTCGAAAGACCGCGTTACCTCCGCAGCGCCTTTCTTTGCTGCGGAGCCGTCGATTACGATTGCGACGCGATGTTCAGTCGCCATGGAACACCCCGAGGCTCTTGTCGGTGCCGCTGACGGCAGCAATGAAGATCTCGTCGTACGCGGTGCAGGCGCGCTTCAGCGCCTCGACCATGCCGGGGTACTGACAGACGAACGCGGCGACCGCCCCGGGGCTGAACGGATCGCTTACGTCCCAAGCCTTGATGCATCGCTTCACCAGGCGCTCAACGCCACTACGGACACGTTGCGGGGACGCGCCAGTAGGGAACAGCCGGTCTAGATCGATGGATCGAGAGGGGCGGATATCGAAGCCGATTGAAAACTCTTCTGTGTCAGAAGATAGATCAAAGTAAATCCACATTCGGGTATCTCCGGTTTCACAAAGCAAAGCCATTGTAAAGCCCGGAGAAAAGCCCAAAGAAATAGGGCGCCAGCCCTGCTAGCGCCCTATTCCCGGAGATGACCCACACCAAGGGACTCGTAACCCGTGATGCAGATTGATTATGCGAGACCTATCTGCCGGGCGACAATTCCCACGATGATGGGGATTACCGTCGCCATCCCGACCAGTCGCCACTTCCACGACTCTAGCGCCTCAACACGCGGCGCCAGGTCCGCAAGCTGCTCGGCATGGACAATCATGCGCTCATCGAGGCGCACGACCTTTTCCGTCAGCGCGGCGATCTTATCGACGGTGAGGCGGATGTGCCGCACGTCGGTTTCAAGGGCCGCAAGTCTCTCGTTGGATTCGGTCATGGCGTAGCGCCCCGCCGGTCGGGTTCGGCGGGGCTTGCTCCTTAGACGGGCTTCTTCACGCCCTGGATGCGGACCACGGAGCGCGGATGCCACAGCACGGCGGGATTCGCGAGCCAATCCACGCGGATGCGCTCGACCGGCTGGGTCTGCAGTTCGCCCAGGTCGCGAACCTCCATGCCGGCCGTCTCGATGCCGCCGAAGGCATCGTCGCCGAAGTTGATGAGGTACAGGCTACAGGTCTCGGTATCGACGCCCTGCGTCTCGTTGAACGGCAGGAGCGGCGCCACCCATTCGGCGTCGTCGATGTCGGAGATCGGGATGCCGGCGTAGCTCTGAAGCTGTCGGCCGAAGGCGTCGGAGATGGTCTCCGTAGCCTGCCCAGCGGCACGCATCAGGGCGTTGATCTTGCGGCGAATCGTGCGGTTCGCAAGGATCAGCGACGGACGGCCGAACACCTGGTCAATGGCTTCATCGAGCATCGCAAGCTCAAGCTGCGCGCCATCGGTGCCGGCTTCGAGAACCTGCCCCGCGTCGAGCTTGTTGTTGATGCCGTCCGGCTGCAGCGGGTTCGCCGTGTTGTCGCCGCGCAGCACGACATGGCTCATCGCCTGCGACATCGCCTTGACCGACATTTCAATCTGTCGGCTGCGGTCCTCAGCGGGGTTCGTGGAAGCCTTCAGCAGCGACTTCGGGATGTCAACGTCGTGACCCAGGATCCGAGTCCGCTCGGTGACTTCGACCACGGTGCCAGTGCCTTCGGCGTAGGCCGCGCCGTGGTCGTACCACCCCGCAGTAGGCAGGCTAGCCTCGCGGACGAAGGTGTAGGCGTTGCCGCCGATACGGCGGAACGGAATGCGCTCCAGAAGGGGAGAGTTCCGCGCGAACATTTCGATCACGGAGGACTGCAGCGGATCCTGGTGGGTCTTGGACCACTCGGTAAGGGTAAGTGCCATGATTATTTACCTCGGTAGGCAGCCGTCAGCCGTTCGCGCGGCGACATGCTGCTGAAATCGGGGGGCGTCGGCGTGCTCTCAGGCTTGCGGCCGACAGAAGGGACGGGGGCGGGCGCCGGAGCCGTATCGAAAATGCCGGTCTCGCGGGCCTCGAAATACCAAGCCGCCTGCTTTGCCGGTGAAAGCTCCTTCGGGATCAAGCCCTTCAGGTGCTCCGGCACGTTCGCAAGGACGCGCTCAGCCATGAACGCAAGCTGCTCCTCCATCTCGCGCCGCTTCTCGACCTGTTCGTCGAAGCGGTCGCGCGGAATGAACTTCTCGCGCTTCTCGCCGCCTTCCGCTGCGGCTTCAGTGGTCTCAGCGACTACCGCCTCGCTGTGAGCGTCGGAAGTATCGACGGGTACCGCGCCGTCGTTCGCGTGAACATCATTAGACATCAAACGAATTTCCCTGGTTGGAAATCATCGCGCTTTCTTCGCGCTTCTTTTGCAGGAGGCGGACCGCTTCTTTCCGGTCGCCGTTGAGGTCGGCGTTCTCCTGAAGGAGCACGTCAACCTCGTTCCACACGCCCAGCGCACGGCGCTTGACGGCAGCCTCAAGCCGTTCCGTCTCCGACAGGGCCGCGCCGGGGTCGGCGAAGTCCACGGTGAGGGTGGCGTTCTCAGGAATGGGGGCGTCGGGGCGATGGTAGTTCCATACGCGCTTGACGGTCTCGAAGACGCGCCGCTCGACAATCCGCCACAGTTCGAGCTGGTCCCTGCGGTGCTCTTCCAGCGTGGTCCGCTCGGCGACCTTGGACGCACCGGACTCGGCGGGGCGGTCAATCTCAAAGGCAGACGATGACAGGCCGTAGGTGATCCCGAGGAACTTCATCTCGGCTTCGATGACGGCCATCGCTTCAGCAATCGCGGACTCCGGCTTAACTATCTTGAAGTCGGCGTCTTTGCTCGGCAGCAGGAGGGCCTTGCCGACGCCCGGCATATCGAAGTGGAGATCATCCACCCCCGTCGCGACCGGCATTCCGTGGACGGCTATGTCCAGCGCCCGATGCACGTTCATAAGGGCGATGTTGATAGCCGTCTGCGAGCTAATCAGGTCGTCGCCGCCGGCCAGGAAGAAGCGGTCATTCGGCGCGTAATCGAAGCACGGCACCAGCGGCACCACCCCGTACGGGTTCGCCTGCTCTTGGATGACGGCGCCCCGCCAGTCGCGCAGCCGGTAGCGGTCGGCCGTCCAATGACTAAACTGCCGGTCCATCATCTGCGCCGCGTCGTGCGTGATGTAGACTTCAGCCGGGCGCCACGGGTTCGCCGCTCGTACGTCCAGCACGTTCGGCGTCACCACGCGCACATCAAGACCCTGCGCCTCATCGTCCCACAGGACGGAGACCATCGAGGTCTTCAGTAGCGATGTCATGCGGTTGGCGCGCTTGAGCATGAGATTGACGCCGGCCTCGGCATAAAAATCTGCTCGCACATCTCCTGGTCGGCGCCATCGAACGTCCGCAGCGGCCAATCCGCGTATGCGTGGCTGCGCTGGTCGACGATGTAGCGAACCAGATTAAAGAAGAAGTGCCGGAAGGACTCAGGGTGCGCCCACTGCCGCGCAATGATGCTGCGCAGTTCCTCGATCTGTTCGTCGTAATAGAACTTGATCCGCTTCTCTGCCTCGCGCTTACGGGCCGTAGAAGCGTTAATCATGTCGAGGAAGCCGTTGCGTTCTTCTTTGGCTTCGCGTGCCTTAGTGATAAGGGAAATCATGGCTAGCCTTGTTTCGAAACTAGCCATGATTATATGCGCCGGGTAACTGTACGCGAAAATATCAGCGATTAACTACCCTTACGCCGATATTCGTCACCTTTGTCCGGTAGAAGTCCAGGAGGGACAAGGGCGCGCAGCCGGCCCGCTCGACGTACTGGTCGTACATCAGGGCAAGCTCGGCGAAGGAGCGGCATTCCTTGGCGCACAGGGGGCGGACGGTGCCGCCGTGAAGGATGCAGGCGCTCGACATGACGGGCGCCGCGTGGCAACTGACGCCGTGTAGCTCGTAGCTGTTGAGGTCGACGTCCTGAAGCCGCCAGATAGCCCATGCGAGGGCTAGAACGTGGTCGTCATGCCCGCCGACCGGGTGGGAGAAGACGGGGACGCCACCCGCGACAAGCGCCATCTCGAAGACAGCCAACTCTTCAATCAGCGCCGTGAATGACGGGTGGACCTTGAGTCTGCCTTCAAAAGCGAGAGTGTAAAGCAACTTGCACGCGGCTGCCTTGTTGTTCTGGTTGACGCTGATAGTCTTGGAGTCGTAGTCCCGCGTCTGTGCCCAGTTGAATACGTCCTGCGCGTTGTAGACTTCGAATGCAGCCCGCTTGATCTTGTATTCGTGCTCATAGCGCAGGAAGTTGGCTTTGATCCCACCGCCGGTGCTGCCGTCAACGGCTGAGGAATCGACGACGTAGTAGCATTCGTCCTCTTCCTCGCGCACCTTCACGACGCAACTGGTCACGGTGGCGTCGCCGTGGCTGGAGTCACCCCACGCGCGGTCGAGTGCAGCGGCCGACATGAAGCCGCGGCCCGCCGTCAGTCCGTCGAGGTCGAGCGGGTAGGCGTCTGCCGTCATGCGTGCCATCACGTCGGGCCGGAACAGGGTATCCGACGACATCGCCCAGTTGTTGAGGTGCTGCTGTGCCCATTCCAGCGGCAGCATGGTCCGGGAACGGTGCTTAAGCGCTTGGAGGCTGATCCACTTGGGGCAGTTGGCGAATGCGTCGTCGTTGTTCGCGTAGTAGATGTGGGAGTAGTAGACGCCGCTCTCAGGGTCTTCGGCATCCTTGTATAGCTTATAGAGCGGGCTGGTTCGGCTGCCGACAGTAGAGTCGATCAGGACTAGCCCGCCTTCGGTGTCAATGGTCGCCGACGCTGCGGTGTCGAAAGCCTTGTTGTTCTTGGCCGCGTGGTACTCCGTAACCTGTGCCAGCGCGAACTTATACCCATACAAGGCCGTCGAGTTGTTCGCATAGGCGCAGATTTCATTCTTCGCCGGCTTGTAGGTGATTTTATCCGCCATGATGACGATAGAAGGGCTATCGCCGCTCATCATCGGCTGGAAGTACGGTGTCGCCTCCAAAATGCCGCGCACAGTCTCAAAGGCGACGCCGATAGCTTGCTTCTCGTTATTCCCGACCAGCGCCATCTTCTGATGCGTCCTAGTGAGAAAGCGCCACAGGATTATCAAGGCGGTTGCCACCGTCTTGCCGTGGCGTCTAGGCCAGCACAGGACGACGGTGGAGTATTTACCGCTCAGGGCCTCGGTGATCTCGGCGCGCTCGCGCTCGGAGAACTCGGCGACAACGGGCGGGCCGTCTTTCGACGGCACCATCGGTTTTACGTCGTCGATGAATTGGAAGAAGCCGGTGGCGCCGTTGCGCCATGCGGCAATCTTACCGCCCTTCGAGGCGCTGGATCGTTTCGCGGTGGGTTTCGTGGCAGGCTTTGAAGTGGTCACGGTATAGCTCTTCCAGTTGGGCGATCATCTCAATCAGGCGGGCGCGCATTTCGTCGGTCATGTCGAAAGCTCCAGGGGGTATTTCGCCTTCAGTTCGGCGATGGTGAGGGCTCGGTCGTAGGTCGCCATCCCTGACAGCGGGACGCCGTTCTTCCAAGCCCGGTAGCGGGTCGGACCAAGAACCTCCTTCTGGAAGTCCGCGTCGGTGGTGCGTAGCCAATCCTCGTACGTCGTGCCGGCGGGAACGCTCTGGATCCGCTTCGGCCGCTCCGACTTCGGGATGTCTTTGACGCTCCGGGTGCTCATCACGGCCGGCTGCGTCGGGGCAGGGGGCTCCGTCGTCACCTTGCCGCCGGTCAGTTCCGACATGCTGCGGGTAATGGGAACAAGTAGGGAACGGCAATTCGGGTGGAGGGGCGGTCGGACGCTGGCAAGCTCGGGCGAGTCTGCGGAGAACTCGCGGCCCGAAAGCGAGCGGCACGTCGGCGACACCCTGCCGTCGAGGGTGGCGAGGAATCTGAAGCCCTTGATAAGCGAAGCGTTGCGCTTGAAGGTCTCCATGTGGGTGCGCGTTGCCGCGTCCTGGAGGGCCGTACGCGCGAGCTTGCGGGCGCTGGTGCGCGACAGGTCGGCGACGGTCTCAAGGCGACGTGCGGCCTTCTCAATGCCTTCGCCGAGGGCTGCCGCGTCCCGTAGCTCATCGAGGACACGCTGCTCCGTCCGCTCGGCGAGTGCTGCGCCCCACTGCGCCCACGTCTTGCCCTGGTATGGCTCGGCGGTGAGGTTCGCCAGCATCTCCACGGGTACGGCGGTCCATGACACGCCAAGGCGCGCTGCCGCCGCTGCGGTGGCCGCTGGTGCGGTCTCGATGACTGCCGCCTGTGCCTCCGTCACGGTCTCCGACAGGCGCACAGCGAGGGCCGCACGGAGCGCCTGAAGCTCGCGGCGCACCTCCTGCAAGCGGTCGTAGGTGAAGGGCGCGTCGTCGCGGTTCCGCCGGCTGAGGTTGCCCGCTACCTGGTCAAGCACGCGCTCCACGTCACGGGCGATCCGGGCTGCCAGGTCTTGCGATAGGCCGTCTACGCGCAGGGCATAGCGCAGCAGGGCGTCCGCCATGGGGTCGGTGCTCATGCGCCGCCCCCGATCAGTTCGGCGGTGTGGGCGTCAATGCCGGGGCGGTCGCACTCGCCGGGCGTCACGTCACGGAGGCGCGCCGAAAGCCCCAGTTCCTTGAATATGCCGCGCAGGGCGTTGACCATGCGCACGTAGTCGTTCGCGCCTTCGCCGCCCTGCATCAGCGTGGCGCTACTGGAGTCGAGCGCGACCTTCAGGGCCGCCGCCTGTTTGATGAGGATCAACTCGGCGTAGGTGACTGCATCCCCGTACTGGCGTACTAGCTCGATGCATGTCTCCCGGTAGTTCTGCGCGAGCGCGGTCCTACCGTCAATCTTGGAGCCGTTGACGGTCAGAGGGTTCTTAGACGCAGATAGTAGAGCTTCCGCTAGAACCGTGCTGATATTGTTAGGGTACTGGGGGTTATCGACGTGCTTAGGCATAGGGTTCCTTGCGAATACCTAGGCCATATCACGGCCTATCTATGGGGTATTCGCAGTATGGCGGGTGCATACAGCTTGGAACCAATACGCTTTATTGGTGTGGCGTTTCGAGACTTCGGAGTCGCATAACCGCCGTTACGAATACCTTTTTCAAGTGTTCCGAAAGTCCCTGTCAGCGTTATGCGGAGAGCAAAAACATTCGCCCGTTTTTTACTATCTCTGAAGGCTCGCGCGGGCGCCTGTTTTACTTCCGCTGGTCTTGGCATGCTGTGGTTGTGGCTTTGGCTGGTAAAGCAAAAAGCGTGCCAGTTAAAGCCCGGACGCGGGGCGCGTTGGTCCTTTGATCGTAAGTCTTGAGCGACTGTATGACTTATGTTTTCTTTATACGATCCCGACAAATGCGGTAGGTTAATCGTGCGGAGCGTCCCAACGAGCCGCGACAAACTTACCCCCGGTGCAGTTCCCCGCGCCGCACCGGGGGGTTTTGTCAGCTTGGTTCGGCAAAAATGAAGCCCCCGCCGACACCTTAAGGCGACAGTGGTTCCACGGTTATGAGACAAAAAGCCCCGCCGGATCCGGTGGCGGGGCTTTCTGTCGGTCTGTAGGAGAGAAGGGAAAACCAATAGGCCGGTCGGGTGTCAGAAGCCCAACCACAAAGGATACGCCGGGGGCGGTGCAGGGGTTCCCGCCGCCGCAAAAAAAAAGAACCCCACCGCCTTGGGGGCGACGGTGGGGCCAGTGCGGGGGAAAGTAGGATGATGGAACGTGCATGCTATGCACACGTGGGCAACGCCTCTGGTTTTGGAGGGTTTGCGACCAAAGCCGCGTGTCCCACCTATTCCTTTAGGTAAGCGATTTGATCGGGGCGACGGCGGGTTGCGGCTTTGCAAGCGGGGCAAGGAGTTAAACGCGGGCGGATGAGGCAACGAAAAAGGCGGACCCTGCGGCCCGCCTCTCTCTGGTCAGTAGGTGATGAGCGCCTTCGGAGGCTTCGGCGCCTTCGCCTTCCGTCGCCGCTCCTGTTCCTTAACCAGCTTGTCAGCAGCCGCGAACACGTCGTCGGCAGTCGCCCAATCGTCGTTGGATGCGTGCCAAGCCTCCAGCACAGCCACGGTGCGCTCATCCAGCTTCATGGCCTCGATGCGCTCCATGGTGTCCAGGATCGCCACCGGGTCGCGCTGGTCGGTGCCGTGGTTGTAGGCGGCGAGGGTGACGACGTTCAGGACGCGGGCGGCAAGATCGGTTTTCATTGTAGTTCAATATCCTCTAGAGAATGGAAGGTCATTCTAGAGGTAGGGCAGGGCGGACAACAAAAAGCCGGGCGCTGTGGCCCGGCTTCGTGTCTTAGATCGCGTTGGCGTATCCGTGCTTCATGTGGACTGCCAGGATGTCCTTGTGGTGAGGCTCCATCTCGACATGATAGGCGTTGCCGCCGTCATGCACGAGGTAGAAGCGCATCCCATGCCAGAAGAACGTGATGCCGCGCTCCCCCTGGTCTCCCAGGAAGAAGGATCCATGGGTACCGTCCGGTTTGCGGATCAGTAGCCAATCCCCCGGCCCAAGGGGGTGCATCGCGTCCGTGACGTGGACGGGCAGGCCGTCTGTCATCTCGTTCACCACCACAGTTCCAACGGCAAGTTGCCCGACTTTAGTGTCTTCCATGTTGATCCCCCTCTTTAAGCATCGGGTTTATAGAAATCCCAGTCAGGATGATTCTCATCCATGACTTCGCCGTCCGGCCCATCATCCTCTTCCACTTCGGCGCCGTCGTCGTCGTTAGATTCCAGCGCGAGGTATGGGTGGTCGTGTATGGAAGCCTTTGGCCGCGAGTGCTGTAGCAGTTCCTCCAGGCAGTCGCGGCCCTCGCGTTCAGCCTCGGACATCCACGCCACCTCGCCGATTGCGTCCAGGCAGCTATAGAGTTGCCCGGACCAATGCATGATCTCCATCGCATCGGCCAAGCGGTGAATCTGCTCATCGCTGAGGTCGGTGGTGTGTCGTGACACGAGGTGCGCGTAGTGGATTAGGTGTAGCTGCCGCTTCATGTGCTGCTCGGCGCTGCACACGAGCATGGCGAGGCGTAGGATAGGGTTCTGCATCACGCGGCCTCCCCGCGAGCGAGGGAGATGTGGTCGCTTAACGTGGTCGTCCTCCGCCCGTCGCGGAACAGGACGCCGTAGAAGTCGCCGCTACGGTGCGTTACCACCGCTGGCGCGCGCTCGCCAACCACGTTCACAACGGCTCCGATCTCATTGGCGCATGTGGCGTTGCGGACGATGCAGACGCCATCCCACGGGTCCGTGGCCGGCGCATCCAAAATGGGTTCATCCTCAACCACCGGCGGGGCTTCTACTGGCTTCATAGCCGTTTCAGGCGTTGTGGGGGTGCTGCCAGAGTACAGCGTCTTCAGCCACGAGCCCGGATAGCCCGTAGCATCAGCGACGCGCGCCATGATCTGCTCGTGAGACACACCCTGCGAGATCGCCTTGCTGTACGCCTTCCATGCCCAGTCATCACGGCCCGCGTCGTCAGGGTAAACAGCGATGAACGCCTCGAAGAGATCACGACTAGCCTTCTTCGAGGCAAGGGACGACGCCCCGTTAGGGGCGGCGGCCTTTGCCGCCCTTTTCTTCAAGGCATGGGTCGGCGCCCCCCCAGGGGCGTCGGCCTGTGCCGCCCTTCGTTCCGTTTTCTCTTCCTCTTTCGTCAAACCGGCTTCATAGCCGGGTTCCTCAGAGGAATAGAAAGAGGAATCGGGTTGCATGTGCGCCACCGCAGAGGTCGCGTCTACGCCACTACCTAGTTGCGTGTCCGCTACTGCTGTGGTGGCGTCTGCGCTACCAGTGGCACACGCGCCACTAGTGGCGTCTACGCTACTACCCATATGGATTAGGTCGAAGTTCGGGGTGTAGCGATTGCTCGCCCGTCCGCCTTCGGCGCGCTCGATAGTAAGGTATCCTAGCTGCTCAAGAAGGTTGACGGCGCGAATGGCGCTAGTGCGGTCCATGTTGCCGTTCTTGGCGATGTAGCCATAGCCTGGCCAGGCATAGCCCTTGCCGGCGTTGTACCGCTCCAAAATCCAGTACATCGCAGCGATGTGGGTGCGAGACTTGCTGCCTCGGCTGTCATTAATCACCAGCCCAAGGAGTTGGTGCCGGTGAAGGAAGGAATCGGAAACCTCAGTGTTCATCAACCATGCTCTCAAAAAATGATCTGGCGACCATGTGGAGCAAGGCTTTCTGCGGCTTCATAGTTTGACACGACGGCCTCATGGCTCTATATTCGTGTCCAGGATTTAGATAGCCGCGTATGCCTTGCCTCCGGTCTCGTCGCCATACGAGACCGGATTTTTTTTATGCGTTCTGAGTCTTCAGCCACTCGCGGAACTCTGAGGGGCGGACCTTGAATCGCTTTCCTACCGGGCGGGCGACCGGGCATTCGCCCGCTTCGATCCGACGCAGTAGGGTCTGGTAGGAGTAAGGCGGCGGGAAGCGCCGCACGGCCTCTAGGATTGAAACTGGTTTTTCCACTTGCTTCGCCCGGAACAAATCTGATATCCCCCTGACTATACGGTGCCCTTGTGAGGAATGGGAAATTCCCACAGGTGCGCAACCGCCCACATATGGGTAGTCTAACCCTAAATGTCAAGGTTCGTTCCATCGAACCTTGCATTTTCTTGTGCATGGCTGATATGCAAAAACCCCGCACCTAATGGCGCGGGGTTTGCTGTTTGTGGCGAACCCGGCAGGACTCGAACCTGCAACCCACGACTTAGAAGGTCGTTGCTCTGATCCAACTGAGCTACGGGTCCAGAGAGGCGGGCAGGGCGCCCGCCGTAGTCACGCTGCGGTGGCTGCGTTGTTGTCCACCCACAGCCCGTCCGCCTCGTCCTGCATTGCGTCCTTAGCTTCGTCGAGGGCGGCTTGTGCGGCTGCGTACTCGCCCGCCAGGAACAGCGCCAGGGCTCTCTCCATGTGGGTGGCGACAACCTGCGTACCCGTCTGCGTCGGCATTCTCTCTACTCCGTTAGGTCGTTGGCGATGAACAAGTGATACGCCAATGGATCGCGCTATACCACAGAAAAACGGTCATATGGTCGTAAAGCATAGACAGTAAACTCTTACAACAAAACGCTTACGGAGTTAGGTTTTGCTTATGACGGTATTAGGGAATGTTTACGGGGCAGGTGATACGGTTCATGGCTTCGGCGAGGACTTCCAGCGGCATCTTTCCGTAGCGCCGTGCAACGCTGGTAGGTGCGTGTCCAGAGAGAACGTCCGAGACATGCTCATCCAGGTTCGCGGCTCGGCACATCGTCTTGAAGGTATGTCTAAAGCTATGCAGCGAGACTTCCGGCCGGCTGATCCCGATGTCGTCCAGCCACCTGTTGAATCGCTTGGATGCGGGGTCGCTGATCTGCGCCCGGCCTATGGGGATGCCGTTGAAGATGCGGCCCTTGCGGTTCTTTGCCCAGTCTACAAAGCCAAGATGGATCAGGAGGGGGTGAACCGGCAGGCGACGACGGCTGCTCTTGGTTTTGAGTGTTCGACCGCCCGACGTGGACACGTCTAGGAAGGGAATGCCGCCCTCCTCCTGCAAGTCTTCTGGACGCAGTTGGACAAGTTCGGATGCGCGGGTGCCGCTAAACAGGCTCAGCAAGATAAACCAGTAGTCGTCGCTCTTGTTCAACGGCGAGAAGGGCGCGGCGCTGAACATGGTGCGCAGTTCATCCTCCGAAAACGGCTCTCTATCGGTCTCGGATACCGGCGCACTAATCGTTATACCTGCCGTTGGAGACTCGTTCAGGTCGTGAAGGTTGATCGCGGTGTTGAAGAGAGACCGAACGAAGCTGAACAGTTTTTTCGCCGACACCCGGCTAACGCGCTCCACGTCTTGATCCCGATACTTTTCAATGAGGGTCGGGAAAGACAGGTCGCGGTCGCTGCCGGAAATGTGTTTCGGCTTTAGCAAGAGGGCATCGCGGAAGGCGCGGATGTGATTCCGCGTGTACTCCTTCACCGGGTGCACAGCGACATTGAACTTGACGAGCCAGCGACATTGTTGGTGACGACAGGGTCCGACCGGAGGGCGGGCGTAGCCCGGCCGTAGGTCGGACCCTGTCCGGCGCGGGTTTTGCCCTCGCCAGTGGCCGCGACGGCTGCCAAGGACATCCGGTCTTCAACCGCCAAGAAGATGACCGTGATGCCCGGCAGACCGATCACCGACCACCAAGCGAGGTTGTACATGACCCTGAGAAAATCGCATCGCCGGATTACGGCATCGGCCATGGCCGGCTTCAGCCCCAGCACGGGCGCGCGGCTGGAGACGGACCCGCGCCTGCCGTCGCAGAAGAA
>NZ_OCNJ01000034.1 GCF_900230255.1 Caenispirillum bisanense | reverse complement strand
GTAACCCTCCGCCGAATGTCGCGGTCGAGGGGCTGGCGTAGGGCGGCGGCTCGCTGTTGACTGTGAGTATGACTAGGCATACTGACAGACACCATGTCACGCGGCTCGAGGTGATCGATACCGGGCGGCGCCGTCGCTGGACGACGGAGGAGAAGGTGCGGATCGTCGAGGAAAGCCTCGCGGGCCGGCACCAGGGTTGCGTTGTGGCGCGGCGCTACGGCATCGCGTCATCGCAGCTGTTCGGCTGGCGCAAGGCCTACCGTGAGGGCCGGTTGCGTGCGGGGCAGGAGCCGGGCGTCTCGTTTCTGGAGGCGCGGGTGGTACCGGACCAGCCCGGTGCGGCTGAGTACGACGCACCTCCTGGGGGCGGGCCACAGGGCCGGATGGAGATTGTGGTCCGGACCGGGCGACGGGTCATCGTGGGCGCCGATGTGGATGCGGCAGCCTTGGCGCGGGTGGTCGCCGTGCTGGAGGGGCTATGATCGCAGCGCCACCTGGTGTCCGGGTGTGGCTGTCGGGTGGGATCACCGACATGCGCTGTGGCATGAACTCGCTCCTGCTGCGGGTCCAGGAGGGCATGGGGCGGAACCCGCACGAGGGCGATCTTTTTGTCTTTCGGGGACGTCGCGGTCACCTGGTTAAAATTCTCTGGGCGGATCGCCTGGGCGTCTCGCTGTATGCCAAGCGCCTGGAGCAAGGTCGCTTCATCTGGCCCTCGGCGGCCGACGGCACGGTCGAGATCACGGCGGCGCAGTTGGCCTACCTGCTCGACGGGATCGACTGGCGACGGCCGAAACGGACCTGGAAAACGGAGGCGCTGCCGACCATCCGGAGTGTCGGCTGAGGGGCCAAGGATCACCTCGGAAAGGCGCTGAAACCCGCAGGGTTCCTAGCGTTTCAAGCTTCGGCAGGGTATCATCGCGGGCATGGAAACGCCCGCTTCTCCCGACACTGTCGAAGCTTTGAAAGCTGCCCTGGCGGCGGCTTTGGTGCGTGCCGACGAGGCCACGGTACGTGCCGACGAAGCGGAAGCGAAGGCCAGGATGGCGGCGACCGAATTGGCGACCGCCGTTGCCGAGGCAACGTCGGCCAAGGCCGAGGCCGCCTCGGTCAAGGCGGAAGTCTCCAACAGCCGCGCCTTGATCGCCGCCCTCCAGCTCAAGATCGAGAAGCTTCAGCGTGAGCTGCGCGGGCAGCGGTCCGAAAGCAAGAAGCGCCTGCTCGACCAACTCGAGATGGAACTCGAGGACCTGGAGGCCACGGCCACCGAAGACGATCTGGCCGCCGAGAAGGCCGCCGCCGTCGCGGGAACCGAGGTCAAGGCGCATGTCCGGAAATCGCGTGGTCGCAAGCCGTTCCCGGCTCACCTGCCGCGCGAGCGCGTGGTGCTGCCGGCTCCCGAGACCTGCCCCTGCTGCGGCTCGGACAAACTGTCCAAGATCGGCGAACATGTCACCGAGACCCTGGAGGAGGTCCCGCGCTCCTTCAAGGTCGTCCAGACCGTGCGTGAGAAATTCTCCTGCCGCTCCTGCGAGACCATCACCCAGCCGCCCGCGCCGTTCCATCCCACGCCACGCGGCTGGGCCGGCCCCAATCTCCTCGCCGGCATCCTGGTCGAGAAGTTCGCTGCGCATCAACCGCTGAACCGGCAAGCCGAGCGCTTCGGCCAGGAGGGGTTGGACATCAGCCTGTCCACGCTGGCCGACCAGGTCGGCGCGGCGACCTTCACCCTGATGCCCCTGGTCGAGTTGATCGCGAGGCATGTCCTGGCCGCCGAGCGGCTCCATGCCGACGACACCACGGTGCCGGTGCTGGCCAAGAGCAAGACCATCACCGGCCGCCTGTGGGTCAATGTCCGTGACGACCGGCCGTTCGGCGGCGGCGACGCTCCTGCGGCCCTGTTCGCCTACTCCAGGGACCGGCGGAACGTCCACCCGCAGGAGCACCTCGAAGGCTACACCGGCATCCTCCAGGCCGACGCCTACTCCGGCTACAACCCGCTATTCAAGCAAGACCGCAAGCCAGCGCCCCTGATCAGCGCCCTATGTTGGGCGCACGCCCGCCGCAAGTTCTTTGAACTGGCCGACATCGATGCGGTCAGGAGAAAGAAGAACAAGCCCGAGATGTCGCCCCTGGCGCTGGATGCGGTGAGGCGCAT
>NZ_OCNJ01000002.1 GCF_900230255.1 Caenispirillum bisanense | reverse complement strand
GGCACCAATGCCGCCAAGATGGCCATGGGCCTGGAGGCAGAAGTGGTCGTGCTCGACAAGTCGGTCAACCGGCTGAAGGAGCTGGACCTGCTGTTCGGCGGCCGCATGCAGACCATCTACTCCACCCGCGACAGCGTCGAGGACTACGTCTGCCAGGCCGACCTGGTGATCGGTGCGGTGCTGGTGCCGGGCGCCTCGGCGCCGAAACTGGTGGACCGCGCCATGCTGGCGAAGATGCAGAAGGGCGCGGTGGTGGTGGACGTCGCCATCGACCAGGGCGGCTGCTTCGAGACCTCCAAGCCGACCACCCACGCCGAGCCGACCTACATCGTCGACGACGTGGTGCATTACTGCGTCGCCAACATGCCGGGCGGCGTGGCGCGCACGTCGACCTTCGCGCTCAACAACGCCACCCTGCCGTTCGCGCTGGCGCTGGCGGACAAGGGCTGGCGGCAGGCGCTGGCCGACGACGCCCACCTGCTCGACGGCCTGAACGTGGCGCACGGCGAGATCACCCATCCGGCTGTCGCCGAGGCGCTCGGGTACGCGCTGACGGCGCCGCAGAAGGCCATCGCCGCGTGATCCGCGGCCGGCGAGGCGCCGTAAGGAAGAGTACGGCACGGTCGGCCGCGTCCCGCAGGCCGTGCTGTTCTTCCACTCCCTCATTTTGGTAGCCTCGGGGCCCCGAGTTTCTCGGGGCCTCCTTTTTGCGTGAAGGACCGCCATGCTCACCGTCTATTCCGAGGACTGCCGCGCCCACCACGGCCGGGCGGAGCTGAACGAAGGCCAGCTCGTCCCCTGCTTCGAGAACCCGAGCCGCACCGACATGGTGCTGGAGCGCCTGCGCGCCGTCGACCTGGGCGAAATCATCGCGCCGCGCGACTTCGGCGAGGCGCCGATCCGGGCGGTGCACGACGACGGCTTCGTGGACTTCCTGAAGACCTGCTGGGCGGACTGGACGGCGGCCGGGCGCGACTGGGATGCCATTCCCTTCACCTTCGGCAAGCGCGGCATGCGCAACGACCGCGTGCCGACAGACATCGACGGGCGCATCAGCTACTACGGCATGGACGCCGGCACGCCCATCACCGCCGGCACCTGGACGGCCGCCACCGCCGCCGCCAACTGTGCCCTGACGGCGACGGAACAGGTGGCCGGCGGCCTGCGCGGCGCCTTCGCCGCCTGCCGCCCGCCGGGCCACCATGCGGCGGCCGACTACTACGGCGGCTACTGCTTCCTCAACAACGCCGCCATCGCCGCCCAGGCGGCCCGCGCCAACGGGGCGCAGCGGGTGAGCCTGCTCGACATCGACTACCACCACGGCAACGGCACGCAGACCATCTTCTACGACCGCGCCGACGTGCAGTTCCTGTCGCTGCACGCCGACCCGACGGTCGAATACCCTTACTTCCTCGGCCACGCCGACGAGACCGGCACCGGCGAGGGCGAAGGCTTCAACCACAACTTCCCGCTGCCCTGGGGCACCGACTGGACCGCCTACGAAGCCGCCCTGAGCGAGGCGTTGCGCCGCATCCGCGGCTACCGGCCGGACGTGCTGGTGGTGTCGCTCGGCCTCGACACCTTCGAGCAGGACCCCATCAGCAAGTTCAAGCTGGCCTCCGACCGCTACCCGGTGGTCGGCGAGATGCTGGGCAAGCTGAAGATCCCGACCGTCTTCGTGCTGGAAGGCGGCTATGCGGTGGAGGCGCTGGGCGTGAACGCCGTCGGCGTACTGCAGGGGTTCGAGGGGGCGTAAGGCGGAGACCATTGGCTGGTGCCAGTGCCGCCGTGGATGGCCGGGTCAAGCCCGGCCATGACAAATTACCCAACTAAGTCAAAGCCTTGTCATGCCCGGCCTCCGGGCCGGGCATCCACGGCGTGCACGCCACCCGCCGTGGAGGACGGAGCAGCGATTACCGCCGGTGACGCCGTGAGTGGCCGGGTCGAGCCCGGCCATGACAAATTTTTATTATGGATCAATAGCTTGTCCTACCGGCCTCGAGCCGGACATCCACGGCTCCACCAGCGTCGGCCGCGCCCTCCCCTTGACCCGCCACCGCGGACGGGTGTATCCCCACTCCGTCTAAACGCCTTCTGCGAGAGTTTATGTCAGAGTCCGTGCGCTGCGGCTGAGGCCGGCGCGTTTGACCGCCCCGGATCAGCCTTGTCGACCCCACGTCCTGCCGCGGCAGGCCGTGTGCGGAGGCTCGCGCGCGGCGTAGACGGCGGGACCGGTTGCGACTCCGGTTCCAGGACAGACTCCCGTGAACATCTCCAAGGCCGAACAGCGCGTGCTGCACGCGCTGGCGCTCGGCGGACGCATCCTCGTCGAGAAGGACGAGAAGAACCGCATCCTCGACCTCAACTGCATCACCCGCGAAGGCTGGTCTCTGGCCGACTGCACCGCGCCGGTGTTCGACCGCCTGCGCAAGCGGCGGTTCATCCGCAGCCAGGACGGCGGCCCCTATCGCATCACCCGCGACGGGCTGACCGCCGTGCGGGCGCAGCTGAACCAGCGCTGAGGCACACGCACACGCCAGGGCACGACGGGGCGGCCATACCCGGCCGCCCCGTCAGCTCGGCGGGTTGTAGACGTCGGGGCGACGGTCGTCGAGGTAGGGGTTGAGGCGGCGGATGTCGTCGTAGGCGCGCGGATCGACGTCGGCGAACAGCAGTTCCTCGTGCTTGCCGGCGCGGGCGACGATGCTGCCGTCGGGCGCGGCGACCGTGCTCAGCCCCTCGTAGACCAGCGTCGTCTCGTGGCCGCAACGGTTGCCGTAGGCGACGAAGACGCCGTTCTCGTAGGCTCGCGCCGGGATCACCAGCTCGGGCACCGCCTTGTTGGGCACCATGAGCGCCGTCGGCACGCAGATCAGCTCCGCCCCCTGAAGGGCGAGCGTGCGTACCGCTTCCGGAAACTCCACGTCGTAGCACACCAGCACGCCGATCATCACGCCGTTGAGGTCGACGGGCACGCCGAGCGTGCCGCCGGCGGTGAACACCGCCCGTTCCTCGTCGCCGTAGAGGTGCGCCTTGTGGTAGGCGAGCCGCCGCCGCCCCTGCGAGTCGATGAGGGTGGCGGTGTTGTAGCAATGCCCCGACTCGTCGGTCTCGCCGTGGCCGTACAGCAGCGCGATGCCGTGCCGCCGGGCGGCTTCGGCCATGCGCTTGAAGTTGGGGCCTTCCGCCGGCTCGGCCAGTTCGAAGGCCAGTTCGCCGATGTCGTAGCCGGACAGGTACATCTCCGGCAGGATCAGCAGGTGCGCCCCGCCCGCCTTGGCGCGGGCGGCGGCTTCCTCGGCGGCGGCGATGTTGGCGTCGATGTCGCCCGGTGTCCCTTGCGTCTGTTGGATCGCGATACGGATCGGCATGGGGATGCGGCACCTCCCGGCGGGTGGGGTGGGTCATGGCTGACCCAAGAGGCTACCCCGCCGGAGCCTCCCGCGCCAAGGAGGTGCGACTCACCCGCCGGGCGTATGGTCTGCGCCGTCAGTACGGCAAGCCCTTGGCGCGCTGGGCCTGGAGCGCCTCGGCGTACCATTCCAGCTCGTCGATGAACTTCTTCACGCGGCCGTGCCACGCCTCGTCGGTCGGCGTGCCGTCCTCGGCGAAGGCCTGGCCGACCCGCGGCACCGGCTGCAGCGAGGGAATCGAGGGCATGCCCAGCTCGCTCAGCATGGCGCGCAGCTGCATGGCCGCCCGCACGCCGCCGAACATGCCGGCCGAGTAGCAGACGATGCCCGACGGGCGGAAGAACCACTCCTCCAGGAAGTGGTCGAGCAGGTTGGACAGCGCCGGCGGGATCGAGTGGTTGTACTCGCCCGACACGATGACGAAGGCGTCGGCGCCGCGGATCATCTCCGCCAGCTCCTCCATGGGCGGCGGCGCCTCGCCCTTGGGGTATTCCTTGTACATGCGGTCGAGCATGGGCAGCGCGTAGTCGACCGGGTCGACCAGCGTGGCGTCGTAGCCGCGCTCCGCCAGCTTCGCCGTGATGAAGCGCGCCACCCGGATGCCCTGGCGCGCCGTGCGCACCGAGCCGTAGAGGACGAGAACCCGCAAGGCCATGAACCGTCTCCCGCGCCAGTGGTGGTGGAGCCTTTCAGGTGGGGGCGCCGGGCGGTCATGGAAAGGGCGGAACGGACCCAGCGCGGTCACGGCTTTGCCACGGCACCGCGACGAGGGCGGCGGCGTTCTTTCACCACGACTGCGCCGCACGGTCGGCGCCGACGCCACGAACCACGAGGAGACACGTCATGCGTCGCATGCAGATGCCCGGCCCGAAGACCCTGCTGACCGCCCTGGTGCTCGGCCTCGCCGCCCCGGCGCTCGCGGCCTGCGAGGACGAGGGGCCGATGGAGCAGATGGGCGAGAACCTGGACGAAGCCGGCGAGCAGAGCGCCGACGCGGTGGAGGATGCCGCCGACGCCATGGAGGACAAGGCCGACCAGATGCAGGACCAGGCCCAGTAACGGCACGTCCGCCCCTGTCCGCGGCGGCCTGCGGCGTCGACCCTCGGCTCGCAGTTCGGAAGGACAGGACATTCGCTCCCCGATTCGCGGGAGTTCGATCGCGCGCATGGAACGGCCGTCCCCAGCCCCGGGGGCGGCCTTTCCGCGTGCCGGCGACCGAACGCCGCGGCGGCGGCTCGTGTTCTTGGCAGGAGCCCTCCATCAGCCGGAGCACCCGACGCCATGCTCGCCGCCGAAGAACGCAAGGACCTCGCCGCCTATTCCCGCCGGGTCCTCATCGCCGCCGCGGTGGTGGTGGGACTGTGGATCGCGTGGCGGCTCGCCACCTTCCTCATCCTCGCCTTCGCCGGCATCCTGCTGGCGGTGATCCTCTACCGCGCCTCCACCGCGCTCGGGCGGGTGCTGCACATGGGGCGGCGGTGGGCGCTGGCGCTGCTGCTGGTCCTGCTGGCGGCGGCGCTGATCGGCGGCGGGTGGCTGTTCGGCAGCCAGGCGGTCAGCCAGTTCCAGCAACTCGGCCAGACGGTCGGCCAGGGGTTCGACCAGATCCAGACGTGGCTGCGGGATGTTGGCGCCATGCAGCTGCTCGGCGGGTCCGGTGGCGGCGGCGTGGTCGGCAGCGGCCTGATGTCGCGCGCCATGACCGTCGCCACCACCGCCTTCGACCTGATGGCGGGGCTGCTCATCATCCTCTTCCTCGGCATCTATCTGGCGGCGACGCCGGGCGTCTACCGCCGCGGCATCGTGCTGCTGTTCCCCAAGGAGCGCCACGCCCAGATCAATGCCGCCCTGGACGAGGCCGGCGAAGGCCTGTGGCGGTGGATGCTCGGGCAGTTGGTCTCCATGCTGACCATCGCCGTGCTGAGCACCGGCCTGCTGCTGCTGCTCGGCGTGCCCATGGCGCTGGCGCTGGGGATCATCGCCGGGCTGCTGGAGTTCATCCCCATCCTCGGCCCCTGGCTGGCGGCGGTGCCGGCGGTGCTGGTGGGGCTGACCGTCGACGTGCAGACCGCCGGCTGGGTGGCGCTGGCCTATTTCGGCATCCAGCAGGTGGAAAGCTACGTCATCACGCCGCTGGCGGAACGCTGGGCGGTGAGTCTGCCGCCGGCGGTGACGGTGGCGGCGGCGACCGCCTTCACCATGCTGTTCGGCTTCGTCGGCCTGCTGTTCGCGACGCCCTTCGTGCTCGCCCTCATCGTGCTGGTGCGCTGCCTCTACGTTCGTGGCGCGCTGCAGGAGGAGCCCCGCGACGGCCGCATGCCGGGGTGACGGCGGGGCGCCCCTTCCGCGCTGCGGCATTTGCCGTTATCGTCCTGCCTTCCGCCGCCCGTCGCCAGCCCCAGGAGCCTTCCCGGAAGCCATGCCGCAGAACGGACCCCTCGCCTTCTACCGCAGCAAGCTCGCCTCGGGGGAGCTGAAGCCCGACGCCGCACAGGAACTGGCGGCGGAGAAGCTGGAAAGCCTGTACCACGCCCTGAAGGGCTACGAGCCCGCCACCGGCCCCACCGGCTGGGTCGCCCGCTTCGGCTTCGCCAAGCGCCACCGCCGCGACGAGCCGGAACCGCCGCAGGGCCTCTACATCTACGGCGAGGTGGGGCGCGGCAAGTCCATGCTCATGGACCTGTTCTTCCAGACCGCCCCCGTGCAGAAGAAGGTGCGCCTGCACTTCCACGAGTTCATGCGCGACATCCACGCCGACTTCCACAAGCGGCGCCAGAGCAAGGCCGGCGGCGACGACGCCCTTGCCGACATCGCCCGCGGCGTGGCGGACCGCACCTGGCTTTTGTGCCTCGACGAGCTGGAAATCCACGACATCGCCGACGCCATGATCGTCGGCCGCCTGTTCGAGGCGCTCATCACCGCCGGCACGGTGATCGTCACCACCTCCAACCGGCCGCCGCAGGACCTGTACAAGGACGGCCTGCAGCGCGAGAAGTTCCTGCCCTTCATCGACCTGTTGTGCCGCAAGCTCGACGTGCTGCAGCTGGCCTCCACCAAGGACTACCGCATGGGCCGGGTCCAGGGCTCCAAGGTCTACGTGACGCCGCTCGGCCCCGCGGCCGATGCCGAGATCGAGGCCATCTTCCAACGCCTGCTCGACGGCCAGGCCCCGAAGCCCGACACGGTGACGGTGCACGGCCGCGCCATCCCGGTGCCGCAGGCCGGCAACGGCACGGCGCGGTTCTCCTTCGGTGACCTGTGCGACAAGCCGCTCGGCACCCACGACTACCTGCAGATCGCGACGCTCTACGACGTGGTGGTGATCGAGAACATCCCGCGCCTCGGGCCGGAGAACCGCAACCAGGCGCGGCGCTTCGTGACCCTCATCGACGCCCTCTACGACCACCGCACGCTCATGGTGTGTTCCGCCGAGGCGCCGCCGGAAGACCTCTACCGCGAGGGCGACGGCAAGTTCGAGTTCCAGCGCACGGTCTCGCGCCTCATGGAGATGCAGTCGGAAGACTACATCCGCCTGCCGCATTTGACTTAGTGTTTGCCCCTCAGGCGCCGGGCGCGGGCCGGCGGCCCGCTTGGCTCACGCGGCAGGGGCCGCGCGGCGCGGTCGCGCCGTAGGTGGTTCTTGTGGGTGTCCCTCAGGCGCCGGGCGCGGACCTCGCGGCCCGCTTGGCTCACGCGGCAGGGGCCGCGCGGCGCGGTCGCGCCGTAGTGGCGCAAGATCCGGGGCTCAGTCAGCGCCGGTTCCACAGGCCCGGCAGGCTGGCCGCCAGGGCGTTGACGGCGAAGCCGACGAACAGGGCGCCGGTGGCGCGGATGATCCAGATGTCGAAGCGGCGATAGACTGCCTTCAGTCCCGACAGGCCCGTCAGCCACACCAGGATCACATCGGCGACCAGGAACCCGGCGAAGGCCGCCAGGATCAGCTCCGGCGCGGCCGCCCAGGTCAGCGAGTCGGCCCGGTCGGCGAGCAGCGCGGTGAACATCGCCACCGCCACCGGATAGCCCTTCGGGTTGGTCACGCCGAACAGCAGGCCGCGGCGGAAGGGCGTGCGGGTGTTGAAGCCGCCCGCCGACTCGTCGCCCTTGCGCACCATCAGCGCCCGCACCCCGAGATACATGAGGTAGGCACCGCAGGCCACGCCCAGCACGTCGAACACCAGCGGCCCGACGCTGCGCGCGCCGATGATGGCCGTCAGCGCCATCACCGTCCACAGCACGTCGCCCACCAGATGCCCGGAGAGAAACCCGAAACTCGCCCGCCGCCCCTGGCTGACCCCGATGCCTAGGACGGCGAGAAACGCCGGCCCCGGCGTCAGCACATAGACGGCCCCGGCGGAGGCGGCGAGCAGGAGGATCATGAAGTCCATGAGGCGGTCCTTGCGGCGTTCTGAAGCGGTTGCATCACATGAGACGATAGCCGCATTCGTGGCGCCGCGCATCGGACAGATGCGGATGTGGGACGATCCCTGGTGAGGTCACCCGCCCGGCAGCGGCGACACCCCGAACAGCGCCCGGTGGGACATCAGCACCACGGCAAACAGCACCAGGCCGACGAGGATCTTCACCGGCCCGACTTCGCGCAGGGTCGTGCGGGCGCGGCCCTGGATCATGGCGAGGAACGGCGTGCGCGACGACGCCGCCGCCAGCCGTGCGAAGCCGTTGGGCACCTCGCGCGCCTTGCGGTGGTCGAGCAGCACCATGCCGGCCTGGGCGACCAGCAGGATCGTGCCGAACAGCAGGATGGACGCGAGGTCGCCGTTGGCCAGCAGGTGCGCCACCGCCCACAGGGTGAAGGCCCACATCATGGGATGGCGGGTGACGGCGAAGATGCCGGGCGCGCGGCCCTCCTCCAGCGCCCGGCCGCCGGTGACGGCGGTCGGGTTGGGGCTCGCGACGGCCAGCACCAGCAGCACGAAGGCGAGCGGCACCAGGATGAGCGACAGATGGCGCAAACCGACCGGCGGCTCCCAGACCGCCACGTAGGGCGCATCGCCGTAGGCAACCCCCATCCACACCAGGGCGGCGAGCGACACGGCGGAATAGAGCCCGCGATAGCCCTGCTCGCCGACCAGCCGGATCAGGGCGGGTCGCGCCGCCGTCGGGCTCACCAGCAGGTGGGGAACGATGAACGCCACGCAGGCGAGCACGAGTTGCAGCATGGCGGTCGTTCCCCTTGTTCTGGTCTTCCGGTCCCGCCGAACGGACGTCAGGCCTTGCGGTGGCGAACCACGGCACCGCGCTCGATGGCGGCGGCGATGAGGCGGTCGACCTCCAGCTCGTGGCGCACCAGCTCGAGGATGCGAAGCTCCTCCTGCTTGAGCTGGCCGTCGGACACGGCGACGTCGACGGCGAGCGCGTAGGCGGTTTCGTTCAGCTTGTCGGGCAGGGCGTCGCGCACCATGGTCAGCGCGTCGTCGAGGCCGTTCTCGCGCGACAGCAGCTGGCCGCAATCCTCGGCGATGGTGGTGATGTGCTCGGGGTCGAAGTCGCGGAAGATGGGCAGGGACTGGACGATGTTGCCCATGGCGCGCAACTCCTCGTCCTTCAGGTCACCGTCCGCCGCGGCGGTCATGACCATGGTGTAGATGAGGGCGTCGTGATGGCTGATCATGCGGAAGTCACTCCTGGTTGGGCCTCAGTCCAGTCCCCCCGGACCGCCTGCCGACTGTAACGCCCGAAGGCCCACCGCGGTCAAGCGCGACCGGGTGAAGGCGCGGACACAAGTGCTTGAGAGATGGGGCCAACGGGCGTGGGGTCAATGGGGGTCGGGGAGACCGGCGAAAACGTCGCGCACGATCGTCAAGCAGTCGTCACGGATGTCGACGAATTCGGGGTAGGCGTCGACCCGCAGCGCGATCTCCGTCGCGAAGTCCGCCGAGAATTCGGCCAGGCGGACGCGAATCGCCTCGACCTGCCCCCGGTGCAGCACAGCGAGAGCCGCCGCCACCTCCTCCGGCTCGACGGCTGCGACGGCGGCCAGATCGAAGACGTCGCGCGGCTGGAGTCGGCGCCCGCGGTAAGCCAGCTTCTTCGCCAGAATTTCCCGCGGCCGCTCGACACGGATCGGCCAGCCCGGCAGCGGCTCGGGATCCAGCCCGGCCGCAGGATCGAACAGCGGTGCTGCGGCGATGATGTCGATTTCCTGCAGGCCGATCACCAGCTTCACCGACGCCGCATCCTCGGCATAGTCGGGAAACAGATCGCCCGCCGCGTCGTTGAACCGCGGCGAGCACGCCCGCACGATGCGGACGTCCGGCACGAACAGATCGAGGTCCCGGCTACGGCGGTGCCGGTACCGGCGCAACAGCATGGAGCCGCCGCCGACCTGGACGAAGTTCGCGACGTCCTCGTCCGGGCAGGCCTCCGCCATTACGATGCGGGCCAGATCCACCAAACGCTTCCAGTCGTCGTTGTGGGGACCGTCAGGAACGGGAAAGGAGCTCATGGAGGTGCTCCTGCAGGTCGTTCCGGTGCAGCCGCGGCCCATGCCGCTCCAAAGCGCCCACCGCGCGCGCGAGATCCTGCGCCGTCACGCCATGGGTGTCGCAGAACCGCAAGATCAGGTCCATGGGTGCTTCGGCCAGCAGTCGCTCCACCTGGGGCCAGATGTCCGCCGGCGGCACTTCCGCGCGCAGGGCGGCGGCCAGAACACCGGCCCGGACCACCGCCGGGAACGGGACGTTGACGAATGCCTCCACCACGGCATCGACCGATCCTCGCCGGCGCGACGGGCGCGGCGGCGGCCGGTAGCGGGCGAGAACCGCCTCGGCGATGGGATGAGCCATGGTGCAATCCTCCACGTCAGGAGGTGCAGTTTGCACCAGCAGAGGTGCAGGCGGCAACAGCCACCCCCGCTCCTACCCCCCGAAGAACCCGCGCGTCTCGCGCACCGCCTCGGCGAGGCCCACCCGCTCCACCCGCACGCCCTCGGGAAAGGCCCCCAGCAGGCGGGTCGGCATCATGGGGTCGAGCAGCACGAACACCCCGCGGTCGTCCGACTGCCGCACCAGCCGTCCGAAGGCCTGCTTCAGGCGCAGGCGGGCGATCATGTCGTCGTAGGCCTTGCCGCCGAAGTGCGCCCGCCGCGCCTTGTGCAGGATGTCCGGGCGCGGCCACGGCACGCGGTCGAAGACAGCGAGGCGCAGGCTGTGGCCCGGCACATCGACACCGTCGCGCAGGGCATCGGTGCCGAGCAGGCAGGCGTGTTCCTCGCCGCGGAAGATCTCCACCAGCGTCGCCGGGTCCATGCCGTCCACATGCTGGGCGTGCAGCGGGATGTGGGCGTTGTCGAGCGCCGGGGCGATGCGTTCATGCACCGCCCGCAGGCGCGAGATGGCGGTGAACAACCCGAGCGCCCCGCCGCCCGAAGCCAGGAACAGCTCCCGATAGGCCGCCGCCACCTGGTTCATGTCGTCCTTGCGCACGTCGGTTACGACGAAGACGCGCGTCTGCGCCGGGTAGTCGAAGGGCGACGGCACCGCCGCCCGCACCGCCGGGGCCGCCAGATGAATGGCGCCGGTGCGCCGTTCCGCCGCCGCCCAGTCGGACTCGTCGTCGCCCGAGCCGTCGCGCAGGGTGGCAGAGGTGACCAGCACCCCCTGGGCCGGTTCCACCACCGTCTTGGCGAAGGGCAGCGTCGGGTCGATCCAGTGGCGGTGCATGCCGATGTCGACGTCGCGGCCGTCGATGCGGTCGAGGGCGAACCAGTCGACGTAGGCGGGCGGCGTCTCCTCGCCCAGGCTCGCCAGCATGCCCCGCCAGGCGGTGACGGGCATGAGCGCCCGCCGCTCCAGGCTCTTCATCAGGCTTTCCATGCGCAGGCGCTGGGCGGCGTCGAGGTCCGCCGCCTCGTCGTCGAGCCGCGCCTCCAGAGCCTTGCAGAGCGCTTTCAGCGGCTCCTCCAGGCGGCCGAGCGCCGTCTCCAGCGCTACCGCCGCCTCCAACAGGCCGGGGATGGGGGCGGCGGTCTCGGTCTCCAGGCTGTAGGGGCCGCGCGGATCGGGGCTGCGGGCGTAGATCTGCTCGCGCACCAGGGCGAGGAACTTCTCGGTGTGGCCGTGCGGCTGGCCGTCGTGCACGCGCATGGTCCACGACGGGCCGGGCAGGATGCGCGCCGCATGCAGGATCTCCTGCAGGGCGTCGGCCGCCGCCTGGCTTTCCGCCACCAGGTCCTCCGCCCGCCGCTTCAGGCCGCGGGCGCGCGAGCGGGTGGTGTCGCCCTCCGCCCCCAGCAGCCAGCGGCGCAGCTCCGCCGTCTCGAAGCCGGTGAGGTGGGCGGAGAAGGCGCTGTCGGCGGCGTCGAAGACGTGGTGCCCTTCGTCGAACACGTAGCGGGTCGGCAGCAGGCGCTCGTCCAGCCCGCCGAGCGCCGCCTGCACCATGACCAGCGCATGGTTGGCGACCACGATGCGGGCCCGCCGGGCGCGACGCACGGCACGCTCGATGAAGCACTTGTCGTAGTGGGCGCAGGCCGAGAACACGCACTCGCCCCGCCGGTCGGCGAGGCCCAGGGTGCGGGGCTTGCCGAGGATGTCGGTCAGCCAGCCGGGGAAGTCGCCGCCCACCAGGTCGCCGTCGCGGGTCGCCAGCGCCCACCGCGCCATGAGCCCGAGGGCCACCGTCTGCCGCGGGTCGCGGCCGAGGCCCATGATGGCTTCCTCCAGGTTCAGGAGGCACAGGTAGTTCTCCCGCCCCTTGCGCACCACGACGCGGATGGCCTTGTCGGCCGGGTCGGGGCACAGGCGGTCCAGCTCGGCGTCGAGCTGGCGCTGCAGGTTGCGGGTGTAGGTGGCGATCCACACCGCGCCCTCGTTCACTTCCGCCCAGACGCTCGCCGGGGCGATGTAGCCGAGGGTCTTGCCGACGCCGGTGCCGGCCTCGGCCAGCACGAGGCGCGGCTCGCCCTCGCGGTCGCGCGGCTGGAAGGCGGCGGTGACGGCGCTGGCGTATTCCGCCTGCGGCGCCCGTTCCTCGGCGAAGGGACCGAGCAGGGTACTGAGGCGGGCGCGCGCCTGTTCGGGCGAGACCGGCGTGTTGCCCGGCGCCGGCTCGGGCGCGTGTTCCGAGGTTTCCGGCAGCCGTTCCCACACCCGCAGGCCGGCGGCGACGTTGGCGCGGTGCGGCGCATCGCCGTGCACGCCGATGGCGGCGAGCACCGCCGGCGCCCAGCCCCAGCCCGCCTGTCCCATGCCCCAGGCGAGGTCGCGCATGGCGCCCTGGGCCTTGGGCGCGCAGGTGGCGGCCTCGCGCAGCAGGCGGCGGATGATCTCGATGACGGCGGGCGCCTCGTCCTCCAGGCTCGCCGGGCGCGGCAGGCCGACCGCCTCCGCCAGGCCGCGCACGGTGGGCAGACAGAAGGCGGCGGGGCGGATGAAGGCGAACAGCTCCAGCACGTCGAAGGCGTGGAACGGATCGGTACGCAGGCGCGTGCCGACGGCCGGCGCATGCACCAGGATCGGCCGCTCGCGCCTAGCCCGCTGCGCCGCCTGATCGAGGCGCAGAGTGGCGAGTTCGCCGTCGGGCGTCAGCATCACCGCATGTCGCAGGCCCGCCACGAGCACCGGGCTCGGCGGGATCACGAGGCGCGGCTGGCGCGCCGCATCGGCGGGTGCGTCGGCGGTCATGGCGGCGGAGTATAGTGCGCAGGTGCGGCGGATGCACCTGCGGGGTGGGCGGAGGCGGAGGCGCCGCCTGCTTAATCCCGCTTCAGGTCGCGGTAGAAGTTCTCGTGGGTGCCGATGGCCTGCAGCGTGATGGTGCCGCCGTCGTCGCTGACGGAGTAGGCCAGCAGCATCTGCGTTGCCTGATAGCGGTACTTGTGGACCCGCGTTCCGGCAAGGTCACCGACCTTCATGTCCCCTACGGCAGGGTCGGCGACGACGGCCCGTATCGCATCGTGAAGGGCCGCCTTTTCGGCCGGCCGCATCTTTTTCGCCGCCTTCTGAAAGCGCGGCAGGGCGACGAGATGCGTCACGGCCTCGTCTCACTGGTCCAGGCTGTACGGCTCGGCGAGGCCGGCCTTCTCTTCTTCCTTCGCAAGAAGAATGTCCTGGATGAAGCTGCCCGGCAGGTCCGGGTTTTCCTCCGCCGCCTTGCCGATGCGCGCCCAGTGTTCGATCTGCTTCGACACCGAGCGATGCATGGCCGCGGCGTGCGGACGGGCCGCGTCGACGAGGTCGGTCGAGAGCTTCAGGGCGGTGGGCATGGCAGCGGTCTCCAAGGGGCCAGCACGGAGTATGGGGCCGCCGGTTTCATTCTGCAACCCGCTCCCCCCGCCATTGACGCACGGGCGCACGCGGCATAGCTTGGCGGCCTTCCCATCAACCCGTCTCATTGGAACAGACGAGAATGTCCGATCTCCGCGATCTCGCCCTCGCCTCGAACGCCTGGCCCTTCCAGGAGGCCCGCGTCCTGCTCGAGCAGCGGCTGAAGGGGGAGAAACCGGCGAAAGGCTTCGTGCTGTTCGAGACGGGCTACGGCCCCTCGGGCCTGCCGCACATCGGCACCTTCGGCGAGGTGGTGCGCACCACCATGGTGCGCCGCGCCTTCGAGCTGATCACCGGCGGCGACGTGCCGACGCGCCTGTTCGCCTTCTCCGACGACATGGACGGCCTGCGCAAGGTGCCCGACAACATCCCCAACAAGGATGTGGTGCGCGAGCACCTGGGCAAGCCGCTGACGCGCATTCCCGACCCCTTCGGCACGCACGAGAGCTTCGGCCACCACAACAACGCCCGCCTGCGCGGCTTCCTCGACAGCTTCGGCTTCGAGTACGAGTTCCAGTCGGCCACCGACTACTACATGTCGGGCAAGTTCGACGGCGGCCTGAAGCGCGTCAACGAGTGCTACGACGCCATCATGGACGTCATGCTGCCGACGCTCGGCGAGGAACGCCGCCAGACCTATTCGCCCTTCCTGCCGGTCAGCCCGACCACGGGCCGGGTGCTCCAGGTGGCCATCCTCGACCGTGACGTGGAGAACGGCCTCATCACCTTCGAGGACGAGGACGGCACCCGCGTCACCCAGTCCATCTACAAGGGCGGCTGCAAGCTGCAGTGGAAGTGCGATTGGGGCATGCGCTGGTACGTGCTCGGCGTCGACTACGAGATGTCGGGCAAGGACCTCATCCCGTCGGTGGAACTGGCGTCCAAGATCTGCCGCATCATGGGCGGCACGCCGCCGCAGAACCTGACCTACGAGCTGTTCCTCGACGACAAGGGGCAGAAGATCTCCAAGTCCAAGGGCAACGGCCTGTCGGTCGAGGAATGGCTGACCTATGCGCCGGACGAGAGCCTCGCGCTCTACATGTTCCAGAAGCCCAAGGCCGCCAAGCGCCTGTACTTCGACGTCATCCCGAAGGCCGTCGACGAATACCTGACGTGGTGCGAGAAGTTCCACGACCAGGAGCCCAAGGACAAGCTGGCGAACCCGGCGTGGCACATCCACAACGGCCAGCCGCCGGCCATGAAGGCGCACCTGTCGTTCGGCATCCTGCTGAACCTCGCGGGCGTGGCGCATTCCGACGACCCGGCGGTGCTGTGGCACTACATCACCCGCTACGCCCCGGACGCGAGCCCGGAAACGGCGCCCATGCTGGACCGGCTGGTGACCTATGCCATCCGCTACTACCGGGATTTCGTGCTGCCGTCCAAGGTCTACCGCAAGGCGACCGCGGCCGAGGTGGCGGCGCTGAAGGACCTGCGCGACGGCCTCGCCGCCGTGCCGGCCGAGCAGCGCACCGACGCCACCGAGCTGCAGAACATCGTCTACGCCGTCGGCAAGACCCACGCCGAGGTCTTCCCGGAACTGCGGGCCTGGTTCCAGTGCCAGTATCAGGTGCTGCTGGGCCAGGACCAGGGGCCGCGCATGGGCTCGTTCTACGCCCTCTACGGCGTAGACGAATCCATCGCGCTGCTGGACAAGGCCATCGCCGGCGAAGACATCGCGTAACCCTGCCGAGGGGACCGGCGGCGGCGCCTCGCTGCCGCCGGCCTCCCTCACCTCCCCGTCAGGGGCAGGGATGCGCCGGGTCGGACGGCTGGCAGACGGTCAGCGCCTTCAGGATGCTCACGGCTTCCTGCTTCTCCGCGTCGGCCAGGGTCGGCGGCTCGTCGCCGTCGAACGGCTCCATGCTCCACACCCGCTGCACCACATAGAGGTTGTCGTTGCCCTGCAGGGAGCGGAAGTAGGCGATCTCGCCGCCGCCGCTCTGGCTGTTGCGCGTGCACGCGGTCGCCCAGAAGGCCGAGGGGTAGCCGTTGGTCAGGCCGGTCTGCAGCTCGCTCGCCGTCGCGTCGTCGCAGGCGGCCTTCAGGGCGGAGACCGTGCGGTCGCGCAGGGCTTCGGCCGGCAGCGCCGTCATGTCGCGGTAGACCTGCAGGATCACCATGTCGCGCCACCCTTGCGCCGACTGCCCCTGCGGCACGAAGGTGATCATGTCGACGTTCTGCTGGCGGGCGCGGTCGGCCTCCTGCCAGCGCGGCGGAATGGCGAAGCCGTAGACCTCCGGCTGGCGCGTCGCCTGCTGGGCGGCCGCCTCGGCGGTCGCCGCCAGGGTGAGCGTCAGGGCGAGGGCCGCCGCGATGCGTCGCATGTCTCCGTCTCCTCCGTCGGGTCGGGCGTCACTGTCGCGGGAAACGCCCACGGCCGCAAGAGGGATGGCGGGTGCCGGCAAACGGGCCGCCGTCAGTCCATCTCGACCATGGGCGGGGCGAGCACCTCGCGCTTGCCGACGTGGTTGGCGCGGCTGACCACGCCTTCCTTTTCCATGCGCTCGATGATGCGGGCGGCGCGGTTGTAGCCGATCTGCAGGTGGCGCTGCACGAAGCTGGTGGAGGCCTTGCGCTCGCGGCACACCAGCGCCACGGCCTGGTCGTAGAGGTCGTTGCCGCCCTCCTCGCCCCCTGCCCCGCCACCGCCGGCGCCGAAACCGGGGATGGCGGCCATGGCCTCCTCGTCTTCCTCGGTGACGCTGTCGACGTAGTCGGGTTCGCCCTGGTCGCGCAGGTGACCCACCACCCGCTCCACGTCCTCGTCGGAAATGAACGGTCCGTGCACGCGGCTGATGCGCCCGCCGGCCGCCATGTAGAGCATGTCGCCCTGGCCCAGCAGCTGCTCCGCCCCCTGCTCGCCCAGGATGGTGCGGCTGTCGATCTTGCTGGTGACCTGGAAGCTGATGCGGGTGGGGAAGTTGGCCTTGATGGTGCCGGTGATGACGTCGACGCTCGGGCGCTGGGTCGCCATGATGAGGTGGATGCCGGCGGCGCGCGCCATCTGGGCGAGGCGCTGGATGGCCGCCTCCACGTCCTTGCCGGCGACCAGCATGAGGTCGGCCATTTCGTCGACGATGACGACGATGAAGGGCAGCGGCTTGAGGTCGAGCGCCTGCTGCTCGAACACCGGCTTGCCCGTCTCGGCATCGAAGCCGGTCTGCACGGTGCGGGTCAGGCCCTTGTCCGTCTTCAGCGCCTCGGCGACCTTGGCGTTGTAGCCGGCGATGTTTCGCACACCCAGCTGGCTCATCAGCCGGTAGCGGTTCTCCATCTCGCGCACCGCCCACTTGAGCGCCACCACCGCCTTGCCGGGGTCGGTCACCACCGGCGCCAGCAGGTGCGGGATGCCGTCGTAGACCGACAGTTCCAGCATCTTGGGGTCGATCATGATGAAGCGGCACTGGTCCGGCGTCAGGCGGTAGAGCAGCGAGCAGATCATGGTGTTCACCGCCACCGACTTGCCCGAGCCGGTGGTGCCGGCGATGAGCAGGTGCGGCATGCGGGCGAGGTCGACGTACTGCGGCCCGCCGCCGATGTCCTTGCCGAGGGCGAGGCACAGCGCCTGGCCGGTCTTGTGGAAGTCGTCGGCCGCCACCAGCTCGCGGAAGGCCACCATCTCGCGGCGCGCGTTGGGCAGCTCGATGCCGATGACGCTGCGCCCGGGAATGACGGCGATGCGCACCGACACCGCCGCCATGGAGCGCGCGATGTCGTCGGCCAGCCCGATGACACGGCTGGTCTTGGTGCCTGGCGCCGGCTCCAGTTCGTAGAGCGTCACCACCGGGCCGGGCCGCACCTTCACGATCTGACCGTTGACGCCGAAGTCCGACAGCACGCCTTCCAGCATGCGGGCATTGTTGGACAGCGCCTCCTCGTCCAGGCGGCCGCTGCCGCTGGTGTCGGGCGGGGTCAGCAGGTCGAGGGGCGGATGCACCCAGCCCTCGTGCGGGTCGGGCGGCAGCAGCGAGCCCTGCCGCGACTCCAGTTCGCGCTTGGACGGCGCCGCCGGGCGCGGCCGCGCGACCACCAGGTCGGGCACCGGCGCGACGGGTTCCGGCGGGGTCGGCTGCGGCGCACCGAGGATGGGCTCGCGGCGGCCGGTGACGGTCGGGTCGACGCGGCGGCGGCGCTCGCGGCGCGGCTCTTCGGGCACGGGGGTGGCGGCGGCCTCCTCGCGGCGGCGGGCGAGCGCCTCCTTCGCCTTGCCGCCGAGGCCGAGCACGGCGTCCGGCGCCCCGCGCACCGAGGCCAGGGCGCGGCGCCATTCGTCGAAGCGCACGTGCGCCACCCACAGGAACAGCAGCGCCCCGGCCGCGCCGCCGATGGCGGCGATCAGGCCGGCGCTCTCGCCCCCCAGGGTGACGGCGGAGCGCAGCAGGAGCGCGCCCGCCGCGCCGCCGAGGCCCGCAGCGATGGGCCACTCGGGCGGCTTCGGCAGGGCGCCCAGGCCGAGGCTGAGCAGGATGGCGCAGGCGATGAGGCCGACCGTGCGCAGCCACACGGCGCTGACGTGCTGGCCCGAGATCAGCCGCACGCCCCACGATAGCACGGCGAGCAGCGGCAGCACGGCCGCCAGCCCGAAGCTCTGCAGCAGGAGGTCCGACAGGGTCGCGCCGAACAGGCCGAGTGCGTTGAGCGGCGCCCGGGCGCTGGCGGTGTTCCACGACGGATCGCCGGGGGTGTGGGTGAGCAGCGCCGTCGCCACCACGCCGGCGGCCACCACCAGCGCGAGGCCGACCAGCCGCAGGCCCATGCCGCGCGCCGCCGTCACCAGCTCGGGCGGCAGCAGGCGGCTGGTCAGGGCCCGTGCCGCGCCGGAGCCGGAACCAGGGCCGGGGCCGGGAGCGCGGGAGGAGCTGGGACGCGGCTTGCGGGCCATGGGCGCGGTGTCTCTCTCCGGGTCAGAGGGTGCGGGCGATGCGGGCGAGCGCCTCTTCCACCACCGCCGGCTCGTGCACCAGGGCGATGCGGATGTAGCGGGCGCCGGCGTTGCTGCCGTCGGGCGCGTCGCGGGTCAGGTAGCGGCCGGGCAGCACCTTGATGCCGGCCTCGGCCCACAGGCGGCGGGTGACCGCCTCGCCGTCGCCGACGTCGAGCCACAGGAAGAAACCGCCTTCCGGCGCCACCCGGTCCCGCCCCAGCACCGGGCCGAGGATGCGGTCGGCGGCGGCCATCTTGGCCTGGTATTTGGCGCGGCTGTCGGCGACATGCGCCTCGTCGTCCCACAGGGCGGCGGCGGCGGCCATGAGCGGCACCGGCGTCGCCGCGGCGGCGTAGCTGCGCAGGCGCGAGAAGCGGGCGAGCACGGCGGCATCGCCGATCACTGCGCCGGAGCGCATACCGGCGGCGCTGGAGCGCTTGGACAGGCTGTTGAACACGACCACGTTGTCGAGCGAGCCACCCAGGTCGCGGCAGGCTTCCAGCACGCCCGGCGGCGGTGTCTCGCGCCAGATCTCGGAATAGCACTCGTCGGCGACCAGCAGGAAATCGTGGGCGCGGGCGAGGCGCACCAGTTCCTTCCAGGTCTCCAGCGGCGCCACCGCCCCTTGCGGGTTGGCCGGCGAGCAGAAGAACACCATGGCGGCACGGTCGAGCACGTCGCGGCTGAGCGCGGTGACGTCGGGCAGGAAGCCGGTGGCCTCCTCGGCCGGCAGCATGACCGGCTCGGCGCCGTTCATCACCGCCGAGGCGAGGTAGACCTGGTAGAAGGGGTTGGGCATGAGCACCAGCGGCGTGCGCTGGCCGGGCACCGTCGGCACCGCCACCTGACCGATCATGTACAGCGCCTCGCGCGTGCCGCCCACCGGCAGCACGTTGCGGCCGGGATCGACCATGCCGTCGGGCAGGTGGAAACGGCGGGTCGCCCAGGCGGCGATGCTGGCGCGCAGCTCGGGCGTGCCGGCGACGGGCGGGTAGCGGTTCCAGCCGCCGGTCTTTGCCACCGTCTCGGCGATGAGCGCGGGCGCGGCATGCTGCGGCTCGCCGATGGACATGACGAGGCCGCCGTCGGCGGGCGGCGTCACGTCCTCCAGCAGGGCCGCGAGGCGCTGGAACGGGTAGTCGGTGAGCAGGTCGAGGCGCTGGTTGAAGGTCATCGGACAACGTTCTGAGGACAAACCGGAAACGACGATACCGCCGCCGCGACTCGGGAGCAAGCGACGCGGCCGTGACAAAGCGAAAAACGACGAAAGGGGCGGGGCGCCGGATGGTGCCGGCGCCCCGCCCCTCTACGTCGTCGCGTCGTCCCGCCTCAGGCGGCGCGGACGCCGGCCAGGAATTCCTGCACCACGTGGCGCAGCTGTTCCGACTGCTGGGCGAGCTGGCCCGAGGCATCGAGCACCTGCCCCGCCGCATGGCCCGCCTCGCCGGCGGCCTGGGTGACGCCGGCGATGTTGGCCGTCACCTCGTTGGTGCCGGCGCTCGCCTCGTTGGTGTTGCGGGCGATCTCGTGGGTCGCCGCGTTCTGCTCCTCCACCGCCGAGGCGATGGCCGAGGCCACCTGGCTGATCTCGCCGATCACCTTGCCGATGCCCTCGATGGCCGTCACGGCGCTCTCGGTCTCGTGCTGGATGCCGGTGATCTGCTGGGCGATGTCCTCGGTCGCCCGGGCGGTCTGGTTGGCGAGGCTCTTCACTTCGTTGGCGACCACCGCGAAACCCTTGCCGGCGTCGCCGGCGCGGGCCGCCTCGATGGTGGCGTTCAGCGCCAGCAGGTTGGTCTGGTCGGCGATGTCGGTGATGAGGTCGACCACCTCGCCGATGCGCTGGGCACTGGCGGCGAGGCCGCGCACCACCTCGTTGGTCCGCTCGGCATCCTCGGCGGCCTGGCGCGACATGGTGGCCGACTGGTTCACCTGGCGGCCGATCTCCGAAATTGAGGACGACAGTTCCTCGGCCGCGCTCGCCACCGTCTGCACGTTGGTCGAGGCCTGGTCGGCCGCGGCCGCCACGGCGGTGGCCTGGCGCGCCGTTTCCTCGGCGATGGACGACATGCTCTCGGCGGTGGACTGCAGCTCGGTGGACGCCGAAGCGACGGCGCCGAGCACGTTGGACACGTCGGCGTCGAAGCGCTTGGTGAGCGATTCGATCACCTGGGCGCGCCGTTCGCGGGCCGCCCGATCGCGCTCCTGCGCTTCCGCCAGTTCCTTGGCGCGGATCATGTTCTCCTTGAACACCTGCACGGCGGCGGCCATTTCGCCGACCTCGTCCTTGCGGCCCTGGGCGGGGACCTCGGTGCCGTGGTCGCCGTCGGCGAGGCGGCGCATGGCGGTGGTCATGGACGTCACCGGCCCCGCGATGCCGCGGCCGATGGCGAAGGCGGCCAGCGCACCGACGACCAGCGCCACGATGCCGAGCACGACGGCGACGGTGGTGGCGGTGGATATGCTGGAGGCGACCTGCGGACCCAGCGTGTCCTGGCGATCCTTGATGGACAGCTTCATGCGTTCGACGTCGTCGCCGACCTTGGGGCCGACCACGTCGAGAGTGTTCCGCACCACGTCGTTGCGGGCGCGGATGGCGGCGCCGGCGGCGGCGAACTGGGCCGTATAGGCCGCGGACACGTCGGCCGCTGTGGTCGCGAGGCCGCGCCGTTCCGGGTTCTGCAGTTCGGCCACCAGTTCGTCCAGGCGCTGGTCGAAGATCTGCTTTTCCTGCGTCACACGGTCGAAGGCGGCGTCGGAGTTGTCGACCAGGAAGCGGTTGACGTAGAGACGCGCCAGCAGCAGGTGGCGCAGCGTCACGCCGGCGCGGAAGGCGGCGTCGGCGTCACCATCGCGGAAGGCGCTTTCCATGATGCCGTAGAGGGCGCGCTCCATCTGCGGCCCCAGCTCGTTCAGCTTGTCGACGGCGGCGTTGCGGGACGCCTGATGGCCGACGACGGTCTCGAAGGCCTTCACGTAGGCGACGATGCCGCCCTGCACCTCTTCCAGGATGTCGCGGTTGGTGGCGTCGGCGGGATCGAGCAGCGTCTGCGCGTCCTCGGCCAGCTTGACGGTGGCGGCGCTGCGCTCGCGCACGATCCTGACGCTTTCCTCGTCGCCGCGGATGAGGAAATCCTTGGCCCCCATGCGGGTCGACAGCATGTTGGCCTGGACGCGGCCCACTTCGTTGTTCAAGCGCGCCAGTTGCCGATACTCGCCGAAGGCGTCCCCGACGGTCTGCAGCGCGACGACGCCGACGACCGCGGTCACCACCAGAAGGACGAGCACGATGACGAAGCCGAGCGACACCTTCGCCCGGACCTTCATGTTGTCCAACAGTCCCATACCCCCTACTCCCCCATACGCGCACGGCCCGTGCCCGCACACCGGGCCGCCGCTCAGGCAAAACACAGACAGCCGATATTACTCTTCGGGATAGGGAATGGGTAGATATCCATAGGTCGATTCAGGATTACCCGATCGTTCAGCGGCGAGAGACCACCAGGGCGACTCCGGCCACCGCGACGCCCATGCCCACCAGGGCCACCGGACCGAGGGTCTCGCCGAACAGGCCCCAGGCCGTCACCGCCGTCACCGGCGGCACGAGGTAGAACAGGCTGGCGGTGCGGGCGGCCTCGCCGCGGCGGATGAGCATCATGAGCAGGCTGATGGCGCCGAGTGACAGCACCACCACCAGCCAGCCGAGCGCGAAGACGAACTCGCCGGTCCACTGCACCGCGCGCGTCTCCACCGCCAGGGCGGCGACGCCCACCACCGCGGCGGCGGCCACATACTGGATGAAGGTGCCGAGCCGCAGGTCGATGCCGCCGCCGAAGCGCTTCTGGTAGAGCGTGCCGGCGGTGATGCCGAGCAGCGCCAGCACCGCCCCCACCAGCGCCACCGGATCGAGCGCCCCGACGCCGGTGCCGACCAGCTTCTCGCCCACCACCATGCCGACGCCGCCGAGGCCGAGCACCAAGCCGAGCCACTGGCGCCCGGTCACCCGCTCGCCCAGCAGCGGCCCGACGGCGACCGCCGTCAGCAGCGGCTGCACGCCCACCACCAGCGCCGCGACGCCGGCCGACAGGCCCTGCTCGATGGCCCAGAACACGCCGCCGAGGTAGACGCCGTGCACCAGGGCGCCGGTCACCAGCTGGTGGCCGGCGGCGCGCCAGCCGGTCCAGCCGCCGCGCGCCGCCACCGCCAGCGGCGCCAGCAGCACCAGTACGGCGGCGAAGCGGATGAACAGGAAGGTGAAGGGCTCGGCGTAGGGCAGGCCGAACTTGGCGCCGATGAACCCCGTCGACCACAGCAGCACGAACAGAACCGGCATCGCCCGCACGAACAGCGGCGGCGAGGCAGGGGTGGCGGCGGGCGCGGCGGGGGCGTCGGGGCGGGAGCTCATGGCCCGCATGATGCGGGCGCGCCGCCGCCGCGGCAAGAGCCGCTTCGATCCCCCCGCTTCAGTCGATCGCCTCGATGCCCTGCCGCTTCAGCTCCTCGATATGATCCTTCATCGCCTGCACCCGCTCGGGCGGATGGCCCTGCCACTCGGCGACCTCGCCGACGATGCGCAAGGGCTCGCGGGATCGGTAGGACTTGGTCGGGTTGCCGGGGAACTTCTTGTCGGTCAGGTTCGGGTCGTCCTCGATGGGCCCGGTCGGCTCGACGATGTAGATCCGCTGCCGCCCCTCCCCTTGCGCCAGTTCGGCGCCCCAGATGGCGGCGTCCAGCGTCGCCGTCAGATACACCCACGAGGCCGCCTTGCGGGCGCCGTAGTTGGACCGGTTGCCCGGCCCGATGAGATCGCCCGGGCGCAGGTCCGCGCGCGTGCCGTGATAGTAAACGACGGAATCGCCGTCGCCGCCTGCCGTCACGGTGTCGGCTCCGATGGAGGAAGGACGAGGGGTCAAAGCTCCAGCGCGAAGGCCGCCTTGATGAGGGCGCGGGTGTAGTCCTGCTCCGGCGCCTCGAAGATGCGGTCGGCGGGGCCGGCTTCCACCACGTGGCCGTCCTTCATCACCAGGATGGTGTCGGCCAGCGCCCGCACCACCCGCAGGTCGTGGCTGATGAACAGGTAGGCGAGGCGGTGGCGCGCCTGGATGTCGCGCAACAGGTCGACGATCTGCGCCTGCACCGAGACGTCGAGCGCCGAGGTCGGCTCGTCCAGCACCATGAAGCGCGGCTTCAGCGCGAGCGCGCGGGCGATGGCAATGCGCTGGCGCTGACCGCCGGAGAACTCGTGCGGGTAGCGGTTGCGGGTCTCGGGGTCGAGCCCGACCTCGCGCAGCGCCTCGGCCACCAGGCGGTCGCGGTCGGCCTCGTCGGCGCCGATGCCGTGCAGTTCCAGCCCCTCGCCGACGATCTGCGCCACCGACATGCGCGGGCTCAGGGAGCCGTAGGGGTCCTGGAACACCACCTGCATCTCGCGCCGCAGGGGCCGCAGGCGGCGGCGCGGCAGCTCGTCGATGCGCTCGCCCTGGAAACGGATCGGCCCCATGGACCCGATGAGCCGCAACAGGCCGAGCGCGAGCGTCGTCTTGCCCGACCCGGACTCGCCGACCACGCCCACCGTCTGGCCCTCGCGCACCGCCACCGTCACCCCGTCCACCGCCTTCACGTGGTCGACGGTGCGGCGGATGATGCCCTTCTTGATGGGGAACCAGACCTTCAGGTCGTCGGCCGCCATTACCTCCGGCGCGTCCACCGGCGGGCGCGGCGGGGCACCCTTGGGCTCGGCGGCCATGAGCATGCGGGTATAGGGGTGCTGCGGCCGTTCCAGCACGTCGGCGACGGGGCCGCGTTCCACCACCTCGCCGTCCTTCATGACGCAGACGTCGTCGGCCATCTTGCGCACCACCGTCAGGTCGTGGGTGATGAACAGGATGGCCATGCCGAAGCGGGCCTGAAGATCCTTCAGCAGCTTCAGGATCTGCGCCTGGATGGTGACGTCGAGCGCCGTCGTCGGCTCGTCGGCGATGAGCACGTCGGGCTCGTTGGCGAGCGCCATGGCGATCATCACGCGCTGGCGCTGGCCGCCCGACAGCTCGTGCGGCAGGGCGTTCAGGCGGCTCTCGGCGTTGCGCAGGCCGACCAGGTCCAGCAGTTCCAGGATGCGCGCCCGCGCCGCGCCGCCCGTCAGCCCCTTGTGGATGGCCAGGATCTCGCCGATCTGCCTCTCGATGTTGTGCAGCGGGTTGAGCGACGTCATGGGCTCCTGGAACACCATGGCGATGCGGTTGCCGCGCACCGTGCGCAGCACCCGGTCGGAGGCGCCGAGCAGTTCGGTGTCCTCCATCCTGATGGAGCCGCCGGGATGCCACGCCAGCGGATAGGGCAGCAGTTGCAGCACCGACAGCGCCGACACCGACTTGCCGGACCCCGACTCGCCCACCAGCGCCAGCGTGCGCCCCCGGTGCAGGTCGAAGGAAACGCCGCGCACGGCGTTCACCTGGGCGCCCTCGCGCCCGAAGGCGACGTGCAGGTCGCGTACCGAAAGAATGGGATCGCCCGCCATCATGCCACCCGTTTGCGCGGGTCGAAGGCGTCGCGCACCGCCTCGCCGACGAAGACCAGCAGCGACAGCATGACCGCCATCACCATGAAGCCGGTGATGCCGAGCCACGGCGCCTGCAGGTTCTCCTTGCCCTGGCGCAGCAGGTCGCCGAGCGACGGGCTGCCCGGCGGCAGGCCGAGGCCGAGGAAGTCGAGCGCCGTCAGGCTGACGATGGCGCCCGACAGGATGAAGGGCGCGAAAGTCAGCGTCGCCACCATGGCGTTGGGCAGCACGTGGCGCACCATGATGCGGGCGTCGTCCATGCCCAGCGCCTTGGCGGCGCGCACGTAATCGAAGTTGCGCGCCCGCAGGAATTCGGCCCGCACCACGCCGACCAGCGCCGTCCACGAGAACAGCAACAGGATGACGAGCAGCGTCCAGAAGCTCGGCGCGATGACGCTCGACAGGATGATGAGGATGAACAGCTGCGGCAGGCCGCTCCACACCTCCAGGAAGCGCTGGAAGATGAGGTCGAGCCAGCCGCCGAAGTAGCCCTGCACGGCGCCGGCGACGATGCCGATGACCGCCGAGACCAGCGTCAGGATCAGCCCGAACAGCACCGACAGGCGGAAGCCGTAGATGAGCCGCGCCATGACGTCGCGCCCCTGGTCGTCGGTGCCGAGCCAGTGGCGGGCGTCGGGCGCGCTCGGTGCCGGCTGGCCGAGCATGCGGTCCGACGACTGGTAGTCGAAGGGGATGAGCGGCCACACCATCCAGCCCTTCTCGGCGATCAGCTCCTGCACCGCCGGGTCCTGATAGTTGGCTTCGGTCGGGAAGAAGCCGCCGAACTCGGTTTCCGGGTAGGACACGAAGACCGGGAAGTGGGCCTTGCCGTCGTACCACACGAAGACAGGCTCGTCGTTGGCGAGGAACTCGGCGAACAGGCTGAGCGTGAACAGGACGAGGAAGATCCACAGCGACCAGAAGCCGCGTCGATTGGCCGTGAAGCGGGCCAGCCGGCGGCGGGTGATGGGGCTGAGGGTGGGGAGCAGAGCCATGCGGTCGCGCCTCACGTGCTCTGGGCTTCGAAGGTGATGCGCGGATCGACCATGTGGTAGGTGATGTCGCTGACCAGGTTGAGCAGCAGGCCGATGAGGCCGAAGACGTAGAGCGTGCCGAACATCACCGGGTAGTCGCGGTTGATGGTCGCCTCGAACCCGAGCAGCCCGAGCCCGTCGAGGGAGAAGATCACCTCGATCAGCACCGAACCGGTGAACAGCATGGTCACCAACGCCGCCGGGAAGCCGGCGATGATGAGCAGCATGGCGTTGCGGAAGACGTGGCCGTACAGCACCTGGCGCTCGTTGAGGCCCTTGGCGCGGGCGGTGATGACGTACTGCTTGTTGATCTCTTCGAGGAAGCTGTTCTTGGTCAGCATGGTCAGGCCGGCGAAGCCGCCGATGACCATGGCCGTCACCGGCAGGGCGAGGTGCCAGAAGTAGTCGACGATGCGCATGGGCCACGACAGGTCGGCCCAGTCGTCCGACGTCAGCCCGCGCAGGGGGAACCAGTCGAAGTAGCGGCCGCCGGCGAACAGCACGATCAGCAGGATGGCGAACAGGAAGGCCGGCACCGCATAGCCGACGATGACCACGCCCGACGTCCAGGTGTCGAACCGCGAGCCGTCGCGCACCGCCTTCATCACCCCGAGCGGCACCGACACCAGATAGATGATGAGCGTCGACCAGATGCCGAGGGAGGCCGAGACCGGCAGTTTCTCCCAGATCAGCTCCAGCACGCTGCGGTCGCGGTAATAGCTCTCGCCCAAATCGAAGGTGGCGTAGTTCTTGATCATCAGCCAGAAGCGCTCGTGCGCCGGCTTGTCGAAGCCGAACTGCTTCTCGATCTCGGCGATGAACTCGGGCGGCAGGCCCTGGGCGCCGCGGTAATCGCTGCCGCTGCCGCCGTCGCCCTGCTGCCCGCCCCCGCTCGCCATCTCGCCGCCGCCGCCGGTGATGCGGGCGGTGGCCTCGACGCCGGTGCCCTGGATGCGGGCGATCATCTGCTCCACCGGCCCGCCGGGAGCGAACTGCACGATGACGAAGTTGATCAGGATGATCCCGAACAGCGTCAGCGGAATGAGCAGCAGGCGGCGGACGATGTAGGCGACCATGGAGTCTGTGCGCTCCCCGCCTTACTGCGCCGCGGGAGCGGCGGCGGCCGGATCGGGCGCCTTGTCCGCTTCCTTCTTCTGCTCGGCGGCGACGCGGCCGTCCTTCTCGGGCACCACCCACCACGACATCAGGTCGATGCCGCGCATGGGCCGCGCCTCGGGGTAGCCGAACTTGTCCCAGAAGGCGATGCGCTGCACCGGGCTGTGCCAGTGCGGGATGACGAGGTGCTTCCACTGCAGCACACGGTCGAGCGCCCGCACCCGCGTCACCAGCGACTCGCGGTCGGGCGCCTGCACCACCTGCTCGATGAGGCGGTCGACGGCCGGGTCCTGCACGCCGGCATAGTTGCGGCTGCCCGGCTGGCTGGCGGCCTGGCTGCCCCAGAACTCGCGCTGCTCGTTGCCCGGCGACAGCGACTGCCCCCAGATGCTGGTCGCCATGTCGAAGTCGAAGTCGCGCATGCGGTTGACGTATTGCGCCGTATCCACCGTGCGCACCGTGGCGTCGATGCCGAGCGTCTTGAGGTTCTCCACGAAGGGCAGCGACACGCGCTCGAAGGTCGGGTCGACCAGCAGGATCTCGAAGGCGAGCGGCTTGCCCGTCTCCTTGTTCACCATCTTGCGGGTCTTGGGGTCGACCTCGTAGCCGGCCTTCTGCAACAGGCCGAAGGCGGTGCGCAGGTTGTCGCGGATGTTGCCGGACTCGTCGCCCTTGGGCGGCGTGTAGACCTCGGTGAAGACGCGCTCGGGCAGTTGCGCCCGCAGCGGCTCCAGGATCTCCAGTTCCTCCGGCGACGGCAAGCCTTCGGCCGCCAGCTCGGAGTTGTCGAAGTAGCTGTTGGTGCGGGCGTAGAGGCCGTAGAACAGCGTCGCGTTGGTCCACTCGAAATTGAAGGCGTAGGCCAGCGCCTCGCGCACCAGCGGGTTCTGGAACACCGGCCGGCGCATGTTCATGACGTAGCCCTGCATGCCCGACGGCAGGTCGTTGTCGAAGGTCTCCTTCTTCACCAGCCCCTGGTGGAAGGCCGGGAAGTCGTAGCCGACGGACCAGTTCTTGGCCGAGTTCTCCACCCGCAGGTCGTAGGCGCCGGCCTTGAAGCCCTCCAGCGCCACGGTGCGGTCGCGGTAGTAGTCGTAGCGGATGCGGTCGACGTTGTAGCGCCCGACGTTCACCGGCAGGTCCTTGCCCCAGTAGTCGTCCACCCGCTCGAAGGTGATGTAGCGGCCGGGCTCGAAGGCGCCGATGCGATAGGGGCCGGAGCCGAGCGGCGGCGTCAGGGTGGTCGCCGTCGGGTCGTTGCCCTCCTTCTCCCAGTAGTGCTTGGGCATCACCGGCAGCTGGCCGAGGATGAGCGGCAGCTCGCGGTTGGCGGTGCCGTCGAACAGGAAGGTCACCTGGTGCTCGCCGGTCTTCACCACGTCCTTCACGGTGGCGTAGTAGAAGCGGTAGAGCGGGTCGCCCTTCTCGGTGAGGAAGCGGAACGTCCAGACGACGTCTTCCGGCGTGATGGGCTCACCGTCGTGGAAGCGGGCCTTCGGGTTCAGGTTGAACGCCACCCAGCTGCGGTCTTCCGGCATCTGGATCGTCTCGGCGATCTGGCCGTACTCGCTGAAGGGCTCGTCCTCGGCGGGCGCGAGCAGCGTGTCGTAGATCATGCTGACGCCGGCCGCCGGCGTGCCCTTGGTGATGTAGGGGTTGAAGGTGTCGAAGGTGCCGGTGGTGAACAGCCGCATCTCGCCGCCCTTGGGGGCGTTCGGGTTCACGTAGTCGAAATGGGGGAAGCCGTGGGTATAGCGCGGCTCGCCGTGCATGGCGACGCCGACCACGGGCTCGACGGCGGCGATGTCAGGAAGTTGCGGCGTCTCCTGCGCCTTGTCCTGGGCGGCGGCGGCCGAAGCGAACCCGGCGGTGGCCACGGCGGCGAACACGAGGCGGCGGAGCATGCGGTGCAAGACGTCCCTCCCTGACGGAACCCACTGACCCTTATGGGATAAGGGGATAGTGGGTCCCCGCGGCGGCTGGCGCAAGCCGCTGGTGCCATTTTTCGACCGGTTCCCAGGGACAACGCCGCCGGAAGAACCGCCGTTCGGAAGAAGGAAGGAAGGGAGTTACCCCGCCAGCCGTTCCAGCGCCGCCGCGTGCAGGCGGGCGTCGCCGGCGGCGAGGACGCGGCCGTCGGAGTCGGGCGTCAGCGGCCGGCCCTGCCAGTCGGTGACGATGCCGCCGGCCTGCTCGATCACCGGCACCACGGCGGCCCAGTCGTAGACCTTGAGGTCCGCCTCGCACACCAGATCCACGAAGCCCAGCGCCAAGAGGCCGTAGGCGTAGCAGTCGGAGCCGTAGCGCGGCAGCTTCACCGACTGATACAGCCGCTGGAAGGCCGTCCAGTCGTCGCCCTTGAACATCTCCGGAGCCGTCGCATAGAGCGTCGCCTGGGCGAGATCGGCGCAGGGCCGCGTCCTCAGCGCCTTGCCGGCCAGCGTGGTGCCGTGGCCGGCGGCGCCGATCCAGCGCTCGCCGGTGATCGGCTGGTCGATGACGCCGAGCCAAGGGCGGCCGTCCTTCAGCAGGGCGACGAGGGTGCCGAAGCTCGGCTTGCCGCTGATGAAGGCCTTGGTGCCGTCGATGGGGTCGAGCACCCACACCAGCTCCGCCCCCTCGTTGGCGCGGCCGAATTCCTCGCCGATGATGCCGTGGTCGGGCACCACCTCGGCCAGCACGGCGCGGATGGCTTCCTCGGCGCCGCGGTCGGCGATGGTGACGGGGCTCGCGTCCGACTTGTCATCGACCGCCACCGGCGTGCGGAAGTACTGGCGGATGACGGCGCCGCTGGTGTCGGCCAGCCGGTTGGCCAGCGCCAGAAGCTCGGCGGGCACGGCGGGGGAGCTGAGCGAGCTGACGGTCATGGCGCGGGCACCTCGGCGGCAGGGGTTGGATCGCTGCCCCAGTCGGTACAGGGCGGCGCGGGCGCGGTCAACGGGAACAAGGGCGTGCGTCCCCGCCGGGCGACGACGGGTGGCCCTGGACAGGCGGCCCCGCCCCGGCGTTACATGGGCGCCGGACCGCGACGAGGACGAGACGCCGTGACCTTCAGCGAAGACCAGATCCACCGCTACGCCCGCCACATCATCCTTAAGGAGGTCGGCGGCACCGGCCAGCAGGCGCTGCTGGATGCCCGCGTGCTGCTCATCGGCGCCGGCGGGCTGGGCTCGCCGCTCGGGCTTTACCTGGCGGCGGCGGGCGTCGGCACCATCGGCATCGTCGACGACGACACCGTCGACCCCTCCAACCTGCAGCGCCAGATCGCCCACGACACCACCACCCTCGGCCGCCCGAAGGTAGAGAGCGCGGCGATGCGCATGCGGGCGCTCAACCCCGACGTCACCGTGGTCGAGCACCGCTGCCGCCTCACCGCCGGGAACGCGCTGGAGCTGGTGGGCGCCTACGACATCGTCGCCGACGGCTCCGACAACTTCGAGACGCGCTTCCTGGTCAACGACGCTTGCCACTTCGCCGGCAAGACGCTGGTCTCCGGCGCCATCCTGCGGTTCGACGGCCAGCTGACCACCTTCGCCACCCACCGCGGCGGACCGTGCTACCGCTGCATCTACGGCGACGTGCCGCCGCCCGGCTCCGCCCCCACCTGCGCCCAGGCCGGCGTGCTGGGGGCCGTGCCGGGCGTGATCGGCTCGCTACAGGCGACCGAGGTGCTGAAGGAGATCCTCGGCGTCGGCACCTCCATGGCCGGGCGCTTGCTCATCTGGGACGCGCTCGGCGCCGAGTTCCGCACCGTCCGCGTGCCGCGCGACCCCGGCTGCCCGCTGTGCGGCGACGCGCCCACCATCACCGACCTGTCGCCCCACGCCGGCCGCGAGGCCGCCGCCTGCGGGGTGCGCCCCCAGGGCTGAGGGCGGCTGCGAAAGCTTATTTTTTCCAATGGCCTGAGCTTTGCCGGATTGTTACTGTTCTGGCACCCGGGGGATGCCGGGAATTGCCGAGATCGAGGAAACGACCATGAAACGACGGGACTTCCTGACGGGCGCCGCAGTTTCCGGCGTCGCCGCCGCTGCGGCCGGCGGCCTGGCCGCGCCGGCCATCGCGCAGGACAAGCAGGAATGGAAGCTGGTCACCACCTGGCCGAAGAACGCCCCGGGCGTCGGCGTCAACGCCCAGCGCTTCGCCGATGCCGTCACCGAGATGAGCGGCGGCCGCCTGACGGTGCGCCTGTTCTCCGCCGGTGAACTGGTGCCGCCCTTCGAGTGCCTCGACGCCGTGCAGTCCGACGTCGCCCAGATGGCCCACGCCACGCCCTACTACTGGGTCGGCAAGAGCCCGGCGCTCAACTACTTCAGCACCATTCCCTTCGGCCTGACCGCCTGGGAACTGGCCGGCTGGCTCTACTTCGGCGGCGGCCAGGAGCTGTGGGACGAGGTCTACGCGCCGTTCGGCGTGAAGGGCCTCTACGCCGGCAACTCGGGCGTCCAGGCGGGCGGCTGGTTCAACAAGGAAATCAACTCGGTCGAGGACCTCAAGGGCCTCAAGATGCGCATCGCCGGCCTCGGCGGCGAGGTGATGCGCCGCCTCGGCGTCGCCGTCACCCTGACGCCGCCGGGCGAGATCATGCCTTCGCTCATGTCGGGCGCGGTCGATGCGGCGGAGTGGGTGAGCCCCTGGCTCGACATCGCCTTCGGCCTGCAGAAGGCGGCCAAGTACTACTACATGCCGGCCTTCCACGAGCCCGGCCCGGCGCTCGAGGTGATGGTCAACAAGGCGCGGTGGGACAGCCTGTCGCCCGACCTGAAGGCCATCGTGACCCGCGCGGCGCAGGCCTCGTCGGCCGAGAGCCTGGCCGACTTCACCTACCACAACATCGACATCTACTCGCAGATCGCCGAGAAGTGGCCGGACGTGCAGGTGCGCTCGCTCAACGACGACATCCTGAAGGCGCTGGCCAAGACGACTCGCGAGGTGGTGGACGAACTGGCCGCCAAGGACGCGCTGGTGAAGAAGGTCCACGACAGCTACATGGCCTACAACCAGAAGGCCTGGCGCTACCAGAACAACGCCGACCTGCCGGTGCTGCAGATGCGCAAGTGGTTCTTCGAGAACGCTTGATCCCTGCCGGACCGACGCCCACGAAAAAGGCCCCGGAGCGGATGCTCCGGGGCCTTCTCGTTTACGCCGTCACCTGGATCAGCGGCGCTCGCCGAACAGGCGCAGCAGCATGATGAACAGGTTGATGAAGTCGAGGTACAGCGTCAGCGCGCCCATGACCGACTTCTTGGCGGCGATCTCGGAGTGGTCGCCCTCGAAGTACATGTCCTTGATCTTCTGCGTGTCGTAGGCGGTGAGGCCCGCGAAGATCAGCACGCCGGCGACCGACACGATGAAGTAGATCATCGGGCTGCCGAGGAAGATGTTCACCACCGACGCGATCAGGATGCCGATCAGGCCCATGATGAGGAAGGTGCCGAGGCCCGACAGGTCCTTCTTCGTGGTGTAGCCGAACAGGCTGAGGCCCGCGAAGGCACCGGCCGAGATGAAGAACACCCGCACGATGGAGGCGTCGGTGTAGGTCAGGAAGATGGTCGACAGCCAGATGCCGTTCAGCGCGGCATAGGCCCAGAACGTCCCCTGCGCCGCCGCCGCCGACATCTTGTTGATGCGGAACGACAGGAAGAAGACGATGCCGAGCGTCGCGAACATGCTGATCCACACCAGCATGGACGGCTGCACCGAGCCGTCGGCCCCCATCTGGTAGAACATCGGCGCCAGCACGCCGAAGCTCGAGGTCGGGCTCGACAGCAGGGCGATGATGCCGGTCAGGGCCACGCCCGAGGCCATGTAGTTGTAGACCTTGAGCATGTAGGCCCGCAGGCCCTGGTCGATCTCGGCCTGGGTGGCCGTCCCGGTGCGCGCGGCGAACCGGGTATTGTAATCAAGCGCCATGGTCGTCCCTCTGAAACAAGACAGACTGAGTTAGGTCGTAATATGGACGCCTCCGCCACGACTTCAACCACGGTCCGTCTCGATTCCCGTGGTATTTTCGTGGCAGGCCCGGCAGGGCGCCGGGACGGGCGCGATCAGGCGGCCGGCGGCAGGCTCTTCTGCTCTTCCACCGGCGCGGCGAGGCGCTCGGTTTCCGTCTTCAGCGTCTGGTTCTCGCGTTCGAGGGTGCGGATCTTGCGCTCCTGCCCCTTCTTCTCGCGCCGCGTCTGGGCACGCTTGTGGCTGCCCGAGGCCCAGGCGAACAGGGCGCCGATGACGATGCCGACTGCCAGCGTGCCGAGCGACAGCAGATAGAGCGGCAGCGTCGCCGTCCAGGGGAAGGGCCACAGTTCCACCGTCACCATGTCGCGGTTTGCGACGGCGAAGACGATGGCGACCACCGCGAGCGGCAGGCCGATGAGCCGGCGAATCAGTTTCACGCGATCCTCCCTTCGGGCCTCGCTTCAGGACGGCCGGTCATTCGGCCGCGGCGTCGGCCGCGTCGGCGTCGTTCAGGAGCTCGCGCAGCTGCTTGCCCGTCTTGAAGTACGGCACGGCCTTTTCGTCCACGTCTACGGCCTCGCCGGTGCGCGGGTTGCGCCCGGTGCGGGCGTCGCGATGCTTGACCGAGAAGGCCCCGAAGCCGCGCAACTCCACCCGGTCGCCGCGAGCCAGCGCCGTCGCGATCTCGTCGAAGATGCACGACACGATGCGCTCGACGTCGCGCTGGTAGAGGTGAGGGTTGCGCTCCGCCAGACGGGCGATGAGTTCCGATTTGGTCATGGCCCACTTACCTCGCGAGAAGGGCCGGCACGCCACGCGCGGGAACCCCATGTCCCCCGCCCGCGCCGCCCGATACGCCTGCGGGCGGCCGGCGGCGCAACGCCACGTTTCGGCCAGTCTGCAAAAGCGTGCCAGAGGTGGGCCGGTGCGTCAAGGTTAAGCCCTTGCGCCGGCTTGCATATTTCTTGGGCTGCCGGAGGCGTCGACGGCCCCCTCGCCGGACCCGGCGCACCAGGCGTCGAGCGCCTGGATGCTGCCCTCCGTCAGCGCCGGCAAGCCGCTCAGCAGGGCCTCCACCGCCGGCCCGTCCTCGGCGCGGGCCGCCTTCTCCAGCGCCTTGGCCACCGCCCGCAGGGCCGGCAGGCCGTAGCTGCCGGCCACGCCGGCCAGCCGATGCGCGGCGGCCGCCGCCGCCGCCGGATCGTCGTCGTGCCACGCCTCGCGCACCCGGGCGGCGTTGCCGCGCAAGGAGTCGTCGGCCATGGCGACCAGCCGCGCCACGTCCGCCGGCGGCAGGGCGCCGGCCAGTTCCTCGAGGTAGGCGGGGGCGAGCAGCGCCGCCGCGTCCGCCTCGGCTGCGACGGCTTCGGCCGGCGGCGGCGGCACCGGGCGGCCCGCCACGGCGGCGGCCAGCGCCGCCCGCAGATCGTCGAGCCGCACCGGCTTGGCCACCACCGCCACCATGCCGGCGGCGGCGCAGGCGGCGTGATCCTCCGGCAGCAGGTTGGCGGTCGCCGCCACCACCGGCGGGCCGTCGGCGGCGGCGATGCGGCGGGCGACCTCGGTTCCCGGCAGGTCGGGCAGGCGCAGGTCGCACAGCACCACGTCGAAGTAGCCCGCCGCCACCGCCGCCAGCGCCGCCGCCCCGTCGGCGACCACGCGCACCACGTGCCCGTCGCGGGCGAGCAGACCTTCCATCACCTGGCGGTTCACGTCGTCGTCTTCCACCACCAGCACCGACAGGGGCGTCAGGCGGGCCGGCAGGTCTTCCGACTCGGGCTCGGGGGCGGCCGCCGGGCGGACCGGCAGGTCGACGGTGAAGACCGCGCCGGCGCCCGAGTCGCTCCCCACGTCGATGGCGCCGCCCATGCCCTCCACCAGCCGGCGCGAGATGGCGAGGCCGAGCCCGGCGCCGCCGTGCCGCGCCCCGGCCTCCAGCTGGCTGAAGGGCTGGAACAGGCGCTCGCGCCCCTCCGCCGGGATGCCGGGGCCGGTGTCGGCGACGGTGAAGCGCAGGCGCCCCTCCCCCACCGTCGCGACGGTCAGGCGGACGCTGCCGCGCTCGGTGAACTTCACCGCATTGCCGAGCAGGTTGAGCAATACCTGACGCAGCCGCGCCGGATCGCCCGACACCCGCGCCGGCACGTCCGCCGCCACCGCCACCGACAGGCGCAGGCCCTTGGCCTCGGCGGTCGGGCGCAGCAGGGCTTCCAGCGCCTCCACCAGCCCGGCGACCTCGAAGGCGCGGTCGGCGAACTCCAGCTTGCCGGCCTCGATGCGGGTGATGTCGAGCACGTCGTTGACCAGATCCGTCAGCGCGGCGCCGGAGCTCTGGATGGTGCGCAGGCAGCGCAGCGCCTCCGGGTCGTGGGCGAGGCGCGGGCGCAGCAGTTCCGCCATGCCGAGCATGCCGTTGAGCGGCGTGCGCAGCTCGTGGCTCATCATGGCGAGGAACTCGGTCTTGGCGCGCGTGGCGCTTTCCGCCTGTTCCTTGGCGCGGGTCAGCTCGGCCGTGCGCTCGTCCACCAGCCGCCGCAGGCCGGTCTGGTAGACGTGGATGCGGCGCGCCATGTCGTTGAAGGCATGCGCCAGCGAGGTCAGCTCCCAGGCGCCGGTATGCGGCTCCACTTCCTCCAGCACCCCCTGCGACAGGCGCCGCGTCGCGGTCTCCAGCTCGCGCACCGGCGAGGTGATGGCGCGCGCCATGAGCACCGACACGGTGACGATGAGCGCCAGCACCACCGCCACCACCGCCAGCCCGGTCAGCCGCAGGCGGTCGATGGGCGCCATGCGCTCGGCCACGTCCACCTTCACCACCAGGCCCCAGCGGAACGACGGCAGGTAGCGCCAGGCCGCCAGCACCGGCTCGCCGCGGTAGTCCACCGTCTCGCCGACGCCGCGGCTGCCGCCGAGCGCCAGGCGGAAAGGGGCGGCGCCCGCATCGTCGGCGGCGAAGCGACGGCTGGCGAGCGCCTCGGGGAAGCGGGCCGGGCCGTGCAGGTCGATGCCCTCTCCCGCCGGCCCGATGCCGGCCACCAGCGTCTCGCCGGTGGAGCCGAGGGCGGAATAGTCGGTGACGATGCGGAAGACGTCGGCCTTGTCGATCTGCAGGGCGACGACGCCGATGACCCGCCCGTCGCGCAGGATGGGCGCGGCGGTGAAACTGGCGATGTCCTTGGACGGCGGGTACCAGGTGAAGTCGGAAACGTGCGGCTCCAGCAGCGTGCGCGCCAGCTCGAACACGTTGGCGAGCGTGGTGCCGCGATAGTCGCCGGTGACGAGGTTGGTGCCGAGGTCGGCTTCGCGGATGGCGGTGAACACCACGTCGCCGTCGCCGGCGATGAGGAACAGGTCGTAGGCCCCCAGGCTCTCGCGCAGGTGGCGCAGCATGCGCTCGTACTGCTCCGCCGCCTCGCCCCAGCGCGGGCTGCCGATGCCGCCCGCCGCGTGACCCTCGGCGAAGGCGGTCACGGCGTCGGCGATGGCCGGCATGCTGGCGAGCGCCACGGCATCGCGCAGGCGGTCGTTGGCATAGGCCTCCAGCCGCCCCACCTTGGCGTCGGCGACGGCGGCCAGCGACTGCTTGATCTCCTGCCGCAGCTGGTCCTCGGCGGAGCGGAAATAGCTCCACCCCACCACCATGAGCGGCAGCAGGCCGAGCAGCACGAACATGGCGCCGATCTCGGCCGCCAGGGAGAAGCGCACCGGCCGCCGGCTCATGGCCGTGCCTCCCCGGCGGCGGCGGGCGAGGAGCCGGCGACCGGCCCCGGCGCCGCCCACGATCCGCCCCAGCCGTAGAACATGGCCTGCAGGAAGCCCTGCCACTCCTGCCGCGAGCGCAGGCCGGGGAAGGGGATGGGGCGCACCGGCCGGCCGCTCGACCACACGATGTCGAAGTCGCCGTCGCCGCGCACCCGGCCGATGAGCACCGGCCGCCAGGTGTGCTGGGTGATGGGGTCGAGGTAGATGATGCCGCTCGGCGCCTTCAGGGACTGGCCGAGCAGGCGGGCGCGGTAGTCGCGGTAGAGGTCGCTTTCCGCCTCCGCCACCGCCTGCGCCCACAGGCGGACGCCGAAATAGGCCGCCTCCATGGGCGCCGTGGTCTGGGCGGCGGCGCCGTAGCGGCCGCGGAAGCCGGCCTTGAAGGCCTGGTTCTCGGCCGTCGCGACGCTCTGGAAGTAGTTGCGGGCGGCGTAGTCGCCCTGTACCAGCTCCGGCCCGATGGCGCGCACCTCGCTCTCGGCGAGGCTGAATGACATGACGGGGATGGCGTCGGGCGTCACCCCGGCGGCGCGCAGGGCCTTGTAGAAGGCAATGTTACTGTCGCCGTTGATGGTGTTGAACACCACGTCGGGCCGCGTCGCCTTGATCTCTTCCGCCACCGCCGCGAAGTCGGTGGAGCCGAGCGGCCGGTAGGCTTCCGCCACCACCTCGCCGTTGAGCGCCGCCACCTGCGCCCGCACGATGGCGCCGGCGGTGCGCGGGAAGACGTAGTCGGACCCGACCACGAAGATGCGGCGCCCCAGGTTGTCGAGCGCCCATTTGGTGGCGGGGATGATCTGCTGGTTGGGGGCGGCGCCCGTGTAGACGATGTTGGGCGACTGCTCCAGCCCCTCGTACTGCACAGGGTAGAACAGCACGTGGTCGTGCGCCTCGAAGATGGGCTTCACGGTCTTGCGGCAGGCCGAGGTCCAGCAGCCGAAGACGGCGGAGACCTTCTTGTCGACGATGAGCGTCTCGGCCTCGCGGGCGAAGACGTCCCAGTCGCTGGCGCCGTCCACCAGGATGGGCTCGACGGGCCGGCCGAGCACGCCGCCGGCGCGGTTCAGCTCGGCGATGGCGAACAGCGTCGCCTCGGCGACGGGACGCTCGCTGACCGCCATGGTGCCGGTGAGGGAATGGAGAACGCCGACGCGGATGGGCGCCTTGGCCCGCTGCCCGGCGCCGCCGAGCACCGCCGGCACGTTCATGGCGATGAAGATGCCGACCAGCGCGGCGACGATGGCGCCGGCGTAGTAGCGGTGGCGCGGTGCCAGGACCCGCCGGTCATGCTCCCCCGCCGCCATGGCCCGCCGCCTCCCCCGCCCGCCTCATGCTGCACTGCACGAGAAACAGGATAGCAGGCGGCGGGGCCGGGGCCGAAGCGGGAAACGCGGTCAGGTGGCCGACGTCAGGGCGCGGCCTCCTCGATCACCGCCTCGGTGAAGACCTGCCCAGGATCGACGCCGTCCTCGATGGGCGGGCCGTCGAGCACGAAACTGTAGCCCGACTGCACGAAGCCGAGGCGACTGTAGAGCTTGTGCGCCACCTCGCGGGTATAGGCGGTGGCGACGATGATGCGGGCGCAATTGCGTTCCCGCAGCTTGGCGAGGCACCAGTTCATCATGCGCTTGCCGATGCCGCGGCCGCGCAGGGCGGAGTCGACCACCACCGAATCCACCTGCGCCTTGACCCGCGGGCTGCGCACCAGGTTGCAGTAGATGACCAGCTGGCAGGTGGCGACGACGCGCCCGTTCAGCTCACCCACCACCACCATGCCCGAACGCGGGCTGGCGTTGATGTCGCGCAAGGTGGCGCGCATGGCCTCCGGCGTCGGCCGGGCGTCGGGGATGAGCTGGACGTAGAGGTCGCGCAGCGCCTCCACGTCGTCCTCTGTGGCGCGACGGAAGGTCAACCCCTCCATGGCGGGCAGCGTGCGGAGCTCGTCGGGCTCGGCGGCGGCGGTGGGTGCGGTCACGGCGGGACCCATCGTCATGTCGGCCTCCTTGGGGGCTGGCTGGCCGGTGCGGCTCAGCGGATGAACTCCGCGAACCGGATCAGCTTCATCGGCGGATAGATGCCGAGCGTCTTCGCAACCGGCAGGTTGATGAGGAACGAGAAGCGCCGCGGCGCCTCGATGGGAATGTCGGCAGGCGCGGTGCCCTTCAGCACCTGTTCGGCCTTCAGCGCGGTCAGCTGGCCGACGACGTAGTACTGGTTCACCACCCCCATCAGCGCCTTGCCGTCGCGCACCGGCGCCTCGCCGGCGGCGAACACGGGGATGCCGTGGGTGACGGCCTCGGCGGTCAGGGTCTGGCGGTTGATATTCAGGAAGGTGTCGGCGCCCTGGTAGAGCAGGTCGATGCCGGCGGCGGCGAGGTCGGCCACCAGCGGGGCGATGCTAGTCGGGTCGGGCTTGCCGTCGGGGCCGAGCGCCACCGGGCGGGCCAGCACCTCGACGCCGAGCTTCACGCCTTCCTCTTCCACCCGCTTGGTGTTGATGACCGAGTTGCTCTCGGTCGGGGTGTAGATGACGCCGATGCGGTCGAACGACAGGTAGGACCGCGCCGCTTCCAGCTGCACGCTCTCCGGCACCAGATAGTTGGTGCCGGTGATGTTGCGGCCCGACGAGGAGAAGTCGGGCACCAGCTTCGCCTCGATGGGCTGCGAGACGATCATGAACACGCCGGGGATGTCGGTGATGTGCTTGGCCGGGTCGACGGCGTCGTAGGGCCCGAAGGTGGTCAGCGCCGTGGTGGTGCCCCAGGTGACGACCAGATCGGGCCGCTCGCGCTTGATCTCCTCGACGAAGCCGGGGATGGCGGCGGAATTGGTGGCGGCGTCGTAGACCTTGACCGCGGCGGGCACCTTGCGGCTGGTCAGGAAGTCCTGGAAGCCGCGGCAGGCGTCCTCGCATCCACGGAACACGATGAGGGCGATGCGGTAGGACGCCCCCTGCCCCGCCGTCGCCTCGGCGGCCGCGGCGGCGGGCGGCGCCGTCAGGGCGACCACGCCGGCCAGGGCGACGAGGCCCGCCAGCAACAGGGACAGGGCGCGGCGGCGCAGCGGGAGCGGAAGCAACGCGGTGCGGATCATGGTCCGGCCTCCTCGGGCACGGTCGGTCGGCCGGCGGCCGGTCTGCTGAAGGTGAGCGAAAGCCAGAGCAGCACCGCCGTGCCGGCGACGATGCCGCCGATCACCTGGGCTGCGGTCTGGTAGCTGTAGAAGGTGGCGAGGCTGCCCGCCACCAGCGGGCCGAGCACGCTGCCGATGCGCTCCACCACGCGCAGCACGCCGAGCAGCGCCGTCTGGCCGATATCCTTCACTTCCTCGACGCAGATCTCGGGGATCATGGCGATGAGGGGGGCGGTCGCGACGGCATGGCCGATGCCGAGGGTCACCACCGCCGCCAGCACGCCCAGTTCGCCGCCGCCGAGGTAGGGGATGGCGAGGGCGCCGATGCCGGCGATCACCCCGCCCAGCACCACCAGCCCGCCGCGCCAGCCGCGGCTGTCGGCCAGACGGGCGAACAGCGGGCTCATGACGATCATGATGGCGAAGTAGACCATCATCTGGCGGCCGATGGCCGACTGGTTGTTGCCCAGTTCCGCCAGATAGAGCGGGATCATGTAGAACAGGAAGCCGGTCAGGATCAGCTTGGCGGGCACGGCGCCGAGCACCAGCAGGGCGATGAAGCGGCCGTTGGTCGACACCCGCTTCATGGCCTTGGTCAGCGGCATGCGGGCCGCCGCCTCCTTCTTCGGCTGGGCCGTGAAGACGTGGGCGACGATGAGGCCGGAGATGATGACCATCACCGCCGACACCACGAAGGTGGCGCGGAAGCCGATACGGTCGGCGATGACGCCGCCGAACGAGGTGCCGCAGATGGCCGCCACCATGATGGCGGTGACGAAGACCGCCATGCCCTGGGCGCGGTTCTCGCCGGTGGTCATCTCGGCGATGCGGCTCTGGCAGGCGATGGTCGCCATGGCGTAGCCGACGGCGTTGAGCGACCAGAAGGCGATGAGCTGGCCGAAGGTCTGGGCGAAGCCGGTGCCGATCATGCCGACCAGCGTCGGCACCAGGCTCAGCAGGAACAGCCGGCGGCCGCCGATGCGGTCGGCCCAGCCGCCGGAAATGGGCGTCGCCGAGGCCATGAAGAACATGAAGGCCGAGATCGGCAGGCCGAGCACCGCCTCGTAGCTGAGGCCGGGAATGGGCGTGTAGAGGTTCTTCACGAAGTTCGGGAAGAACGAGCGCGACATCTCGCCGGCCAGCACGTAGAGCAGCAGCGGCATGCGCACGTCGGTCAGCAGCGGCATCTGCAGCGGCACCACGCCGCCGTCGGCGAAGGTGAAGCCGCGCAGCCGCTCGCGCGCCGCCGCCAGCTTGCCCGCGGCCTCGCCGCCGGCGTCGCTCAGGCGGTCGCGCAGGTGCTGGAAGCGTTCGTTCAGCGCCGACACGCGGGCGTCGACGGCACCGACCAGCCGGCCGACCTCGTCGCCCGAGCGGATGCCGGTGACGTGGCGGAAATCGCCGTTGCCGCCGCGCTGCAGGGTGCGCACCACCAGCGTCAGCGGGCCGCCGAGCGAGCGGTTGATGAAGAACATCAGAAGCTCGAAGGTCGCCAGCAGCGACACCATGAGCACCACCGCCAGGTCGAGGATGATGTCGGTCATGCTGCGGCGGACGAAGTCGGTGGCGATGCCGACGCGCAGGCGGCCGACGCCGGCCGCCCCCTCGCCCTCGCCGCGCAGCACCACGCTGCGCTCGCGGGCGCCATCGGAGCCGAGCGCCGGCTGGGTCGGCATCTGGTCGGCGTTGGGGCCGCGCAGGAACAGCACGCGGTCGTCCATGGTGGTGACGGCGAGGTAGCCGATTTCCGGGTTGTCGCCGAGCGCCTCGTCCAGCACCTCCTCGACGCCGCTGAGCTTGTCGAGCGGGATGCCGAGGTCGAGCGCCTGCTGCAGGCTGCCCGACAGGGCGTTGGCGACGGCCTGGGTCTTGGCGTCCACCTCGGGCAGCAGGTCGCGTTCGAAGGCGCGCAGCGTCAGCAGCAGCACCAGCACGGCGGCGATGACCACCATGATGCCGCTGACCACGATGATGCGCTGGCGGACGTGCCCGAAGTCCATGTCGTCCTTGCGTTCGGCGGTCATGACGCCTGCTTCCGTCCGGCGGTGGAGTCGAGCGCCAGTTCGGCGTCGGTGAGGGCGACTTCGGCGGCGCGGGCGGCGGCGTCGAAGCGGGCGTACTCGCGCCCGATGGCGGCGCCCAGCGCATCGTCGGCGGCGGCCGCCGCGGCGGCCGCCTGGGTGTCGCCGGGGTCGACGGCCTGGGCGGCGAGCGTCTTCAGGCGCTTGGACACCGGCCGGAACAGCACCTGCACCAGCAGGAAGCCGATGGCGGCGACGGCGCCGGAAACGATGATGACGTAGTCGAACAGTTCCTGGGTGATGCCATCCACCCGCTGCGCCGCATAGGCGGGGCTGTAGACCATGGCGACGCCGCCGACGGGCTGCTCCAGCCGGTCCACCAGGGTGGTGCCGACCACGTCGCCGCCCTCCGATGTGCCGCGCCAGAAGCGTCCGCCCGACTGGCGAGCCACGGCGTCGAGCCAGCCCTGGCGCAGGGTGTCGACGGGGATGCCCGCCTTCACGGCCTGATACACGAGGCGCGGCTCGGGCTGCGCCTCGAAGACGTAGATGGCGGTGATGAGGCGGTCCTGGCCGAGGGTGCGGTCGATGAGGGCCTGCATGGTCTGCACGTCCGACAGCGACAACCCGAGCCGGAGCGGAGCCTGGATGCCGTTGTGCAGGTCGCCGGCCGTCACCTCCAGACGCGACAGGATGAGCGCGTCGAGGATCGACTTGTACTTATGGTAGGCAAGAACCGCCACCACGGCCGACGCGAAGATGACGAGCACGAGGATCGTCGCCGTGATCTTGTAGCTGAAACGCAGCCCAAATACGGACTCTCTGCCTATCGGCACTTTTCCCATACCCCCCAATATCCAACTTCACGACTCGCCTTCCCCCCGGCGGCGCGCCGCGACTGCCGTGGTCCCACTCGCGGCCGTCTGGATGGAAACCATACACCAGAAGGCGCGCCAGAGTCTTTTAGAAACTCGCCTTTCGTTTTACCCTTACTCCCAATGGCACCACTTTTCAGTACCCTTGCCGCGCGATTCGGCCGAGAGTAAAGGGGTAGCCGAAACCCATACAGGCGGAACCAGGAAGGACCGGGAGTGGCACAGATCGTCCTCATGATTCCGCGCCGCAGCGACTTCACCGAGCAGCTGTTGCGCGACGTGGCGAGCATGGTCGGCCTTCCCGCAGGCGAACCACCCTGGGTGCAGGGCGAGTGCATGCTCGACGACTACCGTGGGATGATCCTGGTGGAATCCGTCGAATGGGCCACCGAGGTGGAATCCGACGAACCCGGCGACGGCCGCCGCACCGTGCACGCGCCCAAGATCGAGACCATCAAGATCAAGCGGCGGGTGGATACCTCGTCGTCGGCGCTGACCCGCTGGGTGCTCACCACCAAGGTCAGCAAGTACCCGTGGGAACTCTATTTCCTGCGCGCCGTCGGCGGCCAGACCATCCGGTCGCAAACCCAGTTCGAGGGCGGCGGCTTCGAGCAGCGCGAGAACCTGGGCCCCATGCAGGTGAAGTTCATGACCATGCAGATCTTCAATCCGCTCATCACCAAATACTCCTTCTCCATCGGCGACGGCGACGCCGAGGAGAGCATGGAGGTCAGCGGCACCAAGATCCGCTGGGTCTACCACAAGACCAACGACCTGCAGCGGGTGGAGGGCCAGGTGGCCGTCACCTACGACATGCAGTCCGGCCGCGTGAGCTGAGGCGGGCGACACACCATGGCGATCATCCTGCTGAAGATCCCGACCGGCGACTCCACCTGGGTGGAGGGCGAGTCCACCCTCGTCGGCTACGAGAAGCTGCTGGTGGTGGAACAGGTGTCCTACGACATCGAGGTGGAGGCCGAACTGCACGTCGAGGGCCGCCGCACCGTCCACGCGCCGCACCTCGAGCACGTCATGATCGAACGCAAGCTCGACCGCGGCTCGGCCGAGATCACCCGGTCGCTGCTGTCGACGCGCGTGTCCAAGTACCCGTGGTCGCTGCTGTTCTTCAAGGCGGCCGGGGCCGAGAACGCCATGGTCAAGCACTTCATGACCATGAAGCTGCACCGTGCCCTCATCGGCATGCAGTCCATCACGGTCGAGGACGGCGACATCCAGGAGACCCTGGAAGTCAGCGCCGCCGCCATCGAGTGGGAATACACCGCCTTCGATTCCGGCCAGGGCGCCCGCGGCAAGACCTCGTTCACCTTCGACGTCCAGGCCGGCCGCGTCATCTGACGCAGACGCGGCACTCTTTCTTGTTCAGGAGCATACGATGCAGGTCATCTTCCTCGATTTCCCGGGCGTGAAGGGCGAGGTCACCCTGGCCGGCTTCAAGGGCCTCGTCGCCTGCACCGACTTCAAGATGAGCTGCGCCATGGGCCCCCTCGGCGAGACCAAGCTGAAGGACCGCCTGCCGGCGCTCGACGGCGACGAGCAGGAAGCCCGCATGGCCATGGGCATCGACAACATCTCCATCACCCGCACCGTCGACAAGGCGACGCCCAAGTTCTTCGAGCTGGCCTTCGCCGACAAGGACGAACTGGGCGGCGGCGAGACGGCCAAGATCCTGGTGTGCCGCGCCTTCGAGCGCGACGACCCGCTCGGCCTCGGCAACATGCAGCTCGACGTGTCGCTGAGCGGCGCCTCGCTGACCTCGGGCGTGCAATGGACGGAACCCTTCCTGAAGATCACCCTGTCGGACAGCCACATCACCAGCCACGAAATCTCGCTCAGCAACGACAGCCTGACCGAGGATTTCACCATCGGCTTCAAGAAGGTGAAGATGGAGTACATCGTCTACAAGAACGGCAAGTGCGTCGGCAACGTGGTGGCCGCCGTCGACGTCGCCAGCCGCGACTGACGGTCGCGGCGCTCGCTTCTGCAGGATCTGTCGGGGGAAGGGGGCACGGCGGCCGACGCCGTGCCCCGAAAAGTTTAGCGGCCTCCCGGAGGGGTCCAGGAGGCCGCTGTATCCAGTCCGGCTGATCGTCCGTAGGGGCCGAGTGGGGGCGGACCCCTATGTGCGGTGTGGGGTGCGGCGGGAGCGATCAGGTCCGGAGAGGACCATGTAGGAACCTTACCAGCGGGCCGCCCGCCGCGCAGGTGTGGAAAGGTGGACGCCGACGCCCCAAAGCATACCCGACCATGCACCTAGGTATAGCGGCACGTTACCCCTGTCGGCGACAAAGGAAAACGCCCCCGGCCACAGGGCCGGGGGCGCTCCAACCTTTTGAGGCGACCCGGTTTTACAGGTCGATGCCGTACTGGTCGTCGGTCATGGTCATGACCGGCGCCGCGCCCGCCTGCACCGCTGCCAGATGGCCGCCGTGGGCCGGCAGCAGGTTGGTGGCGTAGAAGGTGGCGGTGGCGAGTTTCGCCTTGTGGAACTCCGGATCGCCCTCGCCGGCCGCCAGGGCTGCCTGGGAGGCGATGGCCGACTTCACCATCATCCAGCCGCCGGCGACGGTGCCGAACAGGCGGAGGTAGGGGTAGGCGACGGCGGCGACGGTCACCGGGTCGGCGCCGGCGATGGCGGTCGTGGCCGTCTCGAGGGAGTCGATGCCGGCCATCAGGGCCGCACCCAGCGGCGCAAGGTCGCCGGTGGCGGCGGCGGCCACGTCGCGCATCTCGGCGATCAGGCCGAAGGCGACGGCGCCCTTGTCGCGGGCGACCTTGCGGAACACCAGGTCGTTGGCCTGGATGCCGTTGGTGCCTTCGTAGATCGGCGCGATGCGGGCGTCGCGGTAGTACTGCGCCGCACCCGTCTCCTCGACGAAGCCGAGGCCGCCGTGGACCTGCACGCCCAGGCTCGCCACCTCGACGCCGACGTCGGTCGACCACGCCTTGACCACCGGCGTCAGCAGCGCGACGCGGTCGGCGGCGGCGCGGCGGACTTCCGGCTCGGCATGGCGGTTGGCGATGTCGAACTGCGCCATGGCGGTATAGGCCAGCGCGCGGGTCGCCTCGGTCAGCGCCTTCATGGTGATGAGCATGCGGCGCATGTCGGGGTGGCCGATGATGGCCGGGGTCTTGTCGCCCTTGAAGCCGACCGGCTTGCCCTGCACGCGCTCCTTGGCGTAGGCCAGCGCCTTCTGGTAGGCGCGCTCGGAGATGGCGACGCCCTGCAGGCCGACGTTGAGGCGGGCGTTGTTCATCATCATGAACATGTATTCGATGCCGCGGTTCTCCTCGCCGACCAGATAGCCGGTGGCGCCGCCGGTGTCGCCGAAGGCCATCACGGCCGTCGGGCTGGCGTGGATGCCGAGCTTGTGTTCCAGCGACACGCAACGGGCGTCGTTGCGCTCGCCGAGCGAGCCGTCGGCGCCCACCAGCACCTTCGGCACGATGAACAGGCTGATGCCCTTCACCCCTTCCGGCGCGTCCGGCGTGCGGGCCAGCACCAGATGGACGATGTTTTCCGTCAGGTCGTGGTCGCCGTAGGTGATGAAGATCTTGGAGCCGGTGATCTTGTAGACGTCACCGTCCTTCACCGCTTTGGTGCGCACCTGCGACAGGTCGGAGCCGGCGCCCGGCTCGGTCAGGTTCATGGTGCCGGTCCACTGGCCGGAGACCATCTTCTCCAGGTAGGTGCGCTTCTGTTCTTCACTGCCGTAGTGGCTGAGCAGCTCGCAGGCGCCCTGGTTGAGCAGCGGACACAGACCGAAGCTCATGTTGGCGGCCTGCCACATCTCGTTGACGGCGGTGGTCACCACCCACGGCAGGCCCTGGCCGCCGTATTCGGGATCGAACGGCACGCCGTTCCAGCCGCCTTCGGCAAACTGGCGGTAGGCGTCCTGCCAGCCCGGCGCGGTGCGCACGACGCCGTTCTCCAGCTTGGCACCGCCCGAGCGGTCGCCTTCCCAGTTGATGGGCGACAGCACACCGTGGGCGAACTTGCCCGCTTCCTCCAGCACGGCCGCGACGAGGTCCTCGGACGCTTCCTCGAAGCCGGGAAGAGCGGCGACCTGTTCCATGCCCGCCAGCTTCAGCGCGAAGCTCATGTCCTTGAGAGGCGCAACGTACTCAGACATCGTTCCTGATCCTTCCCAGTCTCGTGCTTTTGCGCGGTGGTGCCGCGGCCCTGCAGGGTGACCAATACGTCACCCCGACGCAATACCCCATGACGCGTCGCCGTGGAAACGAAATCTCCATGACCGCCGTAGGGACGGATCCTGCGACCGCCCGTGCATTTTAGTCCTGTCCCGAACGGACGGGTTGTAATACTTTTGATCCGATCGGGTACCGGCGACGTGCAGTCGCGGCCGAATCCGGGACGGGGACCGAGCGGGGGCTTTGGGGAGCTTGACGGTTGGTGGCTGACAGCGGGGGATCGACGCGCGCCGTGGTCGGCGACGAGCCGGCGACGTGGGACGCCGGCCCGGCGATTCCGGCCGCGGCCCTGGACGCGCTCGGCCCGGCGGTGGTCGTCTACGGCCCCGACGACCGTCTGATCCACGCCAACCGCAACCTTCTGTCCTTCTTCCCCGACCTGGCGCCGCTGTGCACCCCGGGCCGGTCGCTGGACGAGATCGTCGACCAGATCGCCCGCTCCGACTACTTCGCGGTGCAGCCCGAAGACCGCGCCCTGTTCCGCAGCCGCCTGCTGACGCCGCGGGAGATGCGGCGGCGCGAGGTGCAGCTCGCCGACGGCCGCTGGCTGTACATCGAGGACAGCCCCGTGCCCGGCGGCGGCCGCGTCGTCAGCTACACCGACATCAGCGACCTGAAGCGGCGCGAGGCCGACCTGCGGGCCCGCGAGGAACGACTCGACTACGCCATGAAGGCCGCCGCCGACGGGGTGTGGGACTGGGACGTGACGGCCGGCACCGTCTATTACTCGCCGCGCTGGAAGGAACTGCTCGGCTACCGCCCCGACGAGCTGCCCGACACCTGGGAGACCTGGCGCGAGCGCACCCATCCCGCCGACCTGGAGCGGGTGGAGGCCCGCACCCGTCAGGCGGTGGAGGACGGCTCCCCCGCCTACGACACCGAATTCCGCATGCGCCACCGCGACGGCTCGTGGCGGTCCATCCTCAGCCGCGTCCACATCATCCGCGACGAATCCGGCCGCGCCGTCCGCATGGTCGGCACCCACACCGACATCACCGAGCTGCGCGCCGTCGGCGAGCGCGCCGCCCGCACGGCCGACCGGCTGGCGGAGGCGGAACGGCTCGCCGATCTCGGCAGCTGGGAACGCGACGCCCTGGGCACCGAGCAATGGTCGGCCGGCCTGCGCGCCCTGCTCGGCGTCGGGCCCGAGGCGGTGCCGTCGCGGGCGGCCCTGCTCGCCTCCGTCCACCCCGACGACCGGCAGCGCGCCGACATGTGCTTCGACGGCGGCGGGCGCTGCCTTTTGCGCGTGAACACTGCCGACGGTAGTCAGCGGCAGGTGCTCGCCAGCGCCAAGGCCGTCACCGACGACCGCGGCCGCACGGTGCGCGTCGTCGGCACCTGGCTCGACGTCACCCGCACGCGGGCGGTGGAGGATCGCGCCACCCGCGCCGAGGTCCACCTGCTGTCGGCCATCGAGACGGTGGCCGACGGCATCGTGCTGCTCGACCCCGAAAAGCGCATCGTGCTGGTCAACAGCCGCTACGCCGACCACTACCCGGGCTTCGAGGAGATGCTGGAGCCCGGCTGCTCGTTCCCCGCGTTCCTGGCGGCCCTGCGCGAGCGCGGCGCCATCCGCTGGTTCGACGGCATGCCCGGCGACGCCGACTGGGTCTCGCCCCGCCTCGGCGAGATCGGCCACCGCACCGAGCCGCTGGAGATGCAGCTCGACAGCGGGCGCTGGTATCAGGTGCGCGAGACGCGGACGGCCGACGACTACACCCTGCTGGTGCGCACCGACATCACCGACATGAAGCTGCGCGAGGCGGCGCTGACCGAGAGCCGCGCCCGCTTCCGCGCCATGTTCGACAACTCGGTGCAGTTCATCGGCCAGCTGTCGCCCGACGGCCGCGTGCTGGCCGTCAACCAGACGGCCCTGTCGTTCATCGGCGGGCGCGAGGAAGACCTCATCGGCCGCTGGTTCTGGGAGACGCCGTGGTGGAACCACGACCGCACCCAGCAGGACCTGCTGCGCGACGCCCTGACCGAGGCCGCCACCGGCGAGGCCGTCCGCTTCGAGGCGACGCATCCCTCGGCCGACGGCACCCTGCACGTGGTCGACGTCAGCATCAAGCCGGTGCGCGACGCCGACGGGCGCGTCACCATGCTGATCCCCGAAGGGCGCGACATCACGGCCCAGCGCAAGGCGGAACAGGCGCTCGCCGACAACATGCGCTTCGTCCAGGCGCTGGCCGATACGGCGCAGATGCCCATCTACGCCCACGATGCCCGCGGCCGCTACGTGTTCTGCAACGACGCCTTCCTGCTGGCGGTGGGGCGCCCGGCGCGGGAGGTCATCGGCCGCTCCGTCTTCCACGCCTCCTTGCGCGAAACCGGTGTCGACGTACAGCAGATCAACCGCGACCTGCTGGCGGCCGGCGGCAGCGTGACGTACGAGGCCCGCGCTACGCTCGGCGACGGGTCGGTCCGCGACATGATCGTGTCGAAGACCGTCTACTTCGGCTCCGACGGCGACCCCGAGGGCATCGTCGCCGTGCTCACCGACATCAGCCGCCAGAAGGAGGCGGAACGCCGGTTCGGCGATTATGCGCGGTCGTCCGGAGACTGGTTCTGGGAAATGGACCGCATGGGCCGCTTCACCTACGTCTCCGACCGGGTGGGCGACACCACCGGCTTGCGCGCCGCCGACCTGATCGGCCTCAGCCGCGACGACCTGATGGATCCGACCTGGAACCCGGCCGGCATCGCCGCCTACCACCACGCCCTGGAACAGCGGCAGCCGGTGCGCGACTTCGTCTACCGCACGGTCGACATCCGCGGGCGGGTCCATTTCATCCGCGTCAACGCCGTGCCGGTGCACGACGCCACCGGCCGCTTCATCGGCTTCCGCGGCACGGGCTCGGAGGTGACGGCGCTGACCCAGGCCGAAGCCGACCTGCGCGCCGCCAAGGAGGCCGCCGAGGTGGCGAGCCGCGCCAAGACGGAATTCCTCGCCGCCATGGGGCACGAGCTGCGCACGCCGCTCAACGCCATCATCGGCTTTTCGGAAGTCATGGGCATGCAGGCCCTCGGGCCGCTCGGCAACGAGACCTACCTGGAATACGCCCGCGACATCCGCCTCTCGGGCGAGCACCTGCTGGCCCTGGTGAACGACGTGCTCGACGCCTCGCGCATCGATTCCGGGCGCATGGAGCTGACCGAGGAAGAGGTCGACCTCGCGCGGCTGGGCAAGGCGGTGGAACAGCTCGCCCTGCAGCGGTCGCTCGACGCCGGCGTCGCTTTGGCCGTGGACGTGGTCGACGGTCTGCCGCCCTTCCGCGCCGACGAACGCCGGCTGAAGCAGGTCTTCGTCAACCTGCTGTCCAACGCCGTCAAGTTCACCGAGGCGGGCGGGGCCGTCTCGCTGGTGATCGACCGCGACGAGGACGGCTGCCTGAGCGCCGTCGTCTCCGACACCGGCATCGGCATGAGCGCGGCCGACCTCGCGCGCATCCAGCACCGCTTCACCCAGATCGATTCCAGCCTCGGCCGCAAGTACGAGGGCATGGGCCTCGGCCTGTCGCTGGCCAAGGACATCGTCGAGCTGCACGGCGGCAGCCTCGGCATTTCCTCGACGCCCGGCATCGGCACCACCGTCACGGTCGTGCTGCCGGCCGGGCGCTTCGCCGAAGGCTGACGGCGCGTTCCCACCGCCGGTTGCGGCGCGCCGACGGCCACGGTATAAGCCCCCCATCACCATCACGAGCGGCGATTCGCGCCGCCGCAGGAAGCGTCCGGCCCGCCCTCCCTCGGCCCGGACCGAGGCCGGCTTTGCAGGCATCGCCGGCCCGCAACTAGGATTTCCGCATGCCCTTGTCCCGTTTGCGGGCGGACTGGATCGGCAACGTGCGCGGCGACGTGCTGGCCGGCATGGTCGTCGCCCTCGCCCTGATCCCCGAAGCCATCGCCTTTTCCATCATCGCCGGCGTCGACCCCAAGGTCGGCCTCTACGCCTCGTTCTGCATCGCCGTCGTCATCGCCTTCGCGGGTGGCCGGCCGGGCATGATCTCGGCGGCGACGGGCGCCATGGCGCTGGTGATGACCGACCTGGTGCGCGATCACGGCCTGCAGTACCTGCTGGTGGCGACGCTGCTGTGCGGGGCACTGCAGATCGGCTTCGGCCTGCTGCGCGTCGGGCGCTACATGCGGTTCGTGTCGCGGTCGGTGATGACCGGCTTCGTCAACGCCCTCGCCATCCTCATCTTCATGGCCCAGCTGCCCGAGCTGACGGGCGTCGCCTGGCCGACCTACGCCATGGTGGCGGCCGGGCTCGGCATCATCTACCTGTTCCCCTACCTGACCAAGGTGGTGCCGTCGCCGCTGGTCGCCATCGTGGTGCTGACCGCCGTCGCCATGGCCTTCGACATGCCGCTGCGCACGGTGGGCGACATGGGCGAGCTGCCCGACAGCCTGCCCGTCTTCCTGCTGCCCGACGTGCCGTGGACGCTGGAGACGCTGCAGATCGTCTTCCCGGTGGCGCTGACGCTGTCCATCGTCGGGCTGCTGGAAAGCCTGATGACCGCCAACATCGTCGACGAATTCACCGACACCGACAGCAACAAGAACCGCGAGTGCATGGGCCAGGGCACGGCCAACATCGTCTCCGGCCTGTTCGGCGGCATGGCGGGCTGCGCCATGATCGGCCAGTCGGTCATCAACGTGAAGTCGGGCGGCCGCGGGCGGCTCTCGGCCCTGGTGGCGGGCACCTTCCTGCTGTTCCTGATCCTCGTCCTCGGCGACCTGGTGCGGCAGATCCCCATGGCCGCGCTGGTGGCGGTGATGATCATGGTCTCCATCGGCACCTTTTCGTGGGCTTCCGTGCGCAACCTGCGCACCACGCCCGCCAGTTCCAGCACGGTGATGATCGCGACGGTCCTGGTGGTCGTCTTCACCCACGACCTCGCCAAGGGGGTTCTGGTCGGCGTTCTGCTGTCGGCGCTGTTCTTCGCCCGCAAGGTGTCGCAGATCGCCCGCGTCACCAGCGAAGCCTCCGCCGACGGCCGGGCGCGCACCTACCGGGTGGAGGGCCAGGTGTTCTTCGCCTCGGCCGAGACCTTCATCCGGGCCTTCGACTTCAAGGAGGTGCTGGAGCGCGTGACCATCGACATGAGCCGCGCCCACTTCTGGGACCTGACCGGGGTCGGCGCCCTCGACACGGTGGTGCTGAAGTTCCGCCGCGAGGGCACCGAGGTCGACATCGTCGGCATGAACGAGGCCAGCGCCACGCTGGTCGACCGGCTCGCCATCCACGACAAGCCGGGCGCCATGGACAGCCTGCTCGGGCACTGAGGAAGGAACTCTCCCATGCCGAAGATTCTCGCCTGCACCGACGGCTCCGCCCCCTACTCCGCCAGCGTCTACGACCATGCCGCCTGGGCCGCCCTGCGGCTCGGCGCGGCGGTCGAGGTGCTGCACGTCCTCGACGCCGCACGCGAGAAGGCGATGCTGGCCGACTTCACCGGCGCCATCGGCGTCGACGCCCGTGACGAACTGCTGCAGCAGCTGGCCGACCTGGAAGCCGCCAAGGCCAAGGTGGCGCAGAAGAAGGGCCGCCTCGTGCTCGACGACGCCACGGCCCGCCTGCAGGCGCTCGGCGTGGCGGAGGTGGAGGCGACGCTGCGTCACGGCACCCTGGTCGAAACCCTGGGCGAGCGCGAGCAGGGCGCCGACCTGGTGGTGATCGGCAAGCGCGGCGAGACCCACGACGTCGCCGGCGGCCACCTCGGCGCCAACCTGGAGCGTGCCGTGCGCAGCAGCCGCAAGCCCGTTCTGGTGGCCTCGCGCGCCTTCCGCCCCATCGGCCGGGCGGTCATCGCCTTCGACGGCAGCGCCAGCGCCCGCCGGGCGGTGGAACTGGCCGCCGCCGGTCCGCTGCTGCACGACGTCGCCGTCGACGTGCTGGCGGTGCGGCCGTCCTCCAAGGTCGCGGCCGAGGACCTGCCCTGGGCCGAGAGCACCCTGCGCGCCGTCGGCCGCGAGGCCCGCGCCGTCACCGCCGAGGGCACCCCCGCCGAGGCCATCGCCGCCCACGTCCAGTTGACCGCCGCCGACCTGGTGGTGATGGGCGCCTACGGCCACTCGCGCATTCGCGCCCTCATCATCGGTTCCACCACCACCGAGACCATCCGCACCTGTCAGGTGCCGCTGCTCATGGTGCACTAGACCCACTGGACCTCCTTCCGCGATTATGGAAACATCCCCACACGCAGCAGGACGCATGCACCGGCTGCGTGCGGATGCCATAGGGGGAGGCGGGTCGCCATGCAGGGGCAGCCGGTCGAGGAGCCGGCGGACGGAGGGGGAAGCCTGTGGCCCGACTGGAGCGTCATCGCCACCTTCCAGGACGACGGCTACAAAATCGCTGCCCTCGCCATCATATGCGTTACAATCATACTCGTCGTCGCGCTGCCGGCCGCCATCCGGGCATGGCGCCTGGACCGGCAGGATCGCCGGGCCCGTCGGGTCGACATGGCGCACCTGGCGCGCAGGATCGAGCAGGAGCGGACGAAACGGCATGGAGGCTTCCTTGATCTGGATCGTCGCGATTAGCTTGGCTGTGGCCGCCGGTCTGGCGCTGCGCTGGGTCGCGGGCCGGGTGGCGGCCAATGCCGAAGGCAGGCGGCTTCACCGCGAACGGTTCCGCATGCACGCCGAACGGGCGCTCGACTCGGGTGCGCTGACCGACCGCGATCTGGGCCTCATCGCCCTCTACGCCGAGATCATCGACACCGCCGACGGCCGCGACTTCATGATTCAGGCGGTGGAGCGGGTGCTGCAGAACAGCCGGGAGGGCATCGTCCCGCGCCCCGGGCATGAGACGTGCCTCGATGCGTACATGACCACCTACCATGTCATCCGGAACCTGTCGCACGTGGGCCTGCTGAAGGGCATGATCCTGGAGCGCAAGCTGCTCGCCGTCCTGGATCAGGACAAGGATCCGGCCGATACCCGCGATTACCTCGGCCCCATCATGGCGCGGCGGCATCTGACGGCCTCTTGACCACCATCAAGGCCGGTGCCGGGGGCGGCTGGCAGGGTGGGCGCATGCTCCCCCTTCAGCCGGAACCGACCATGCGCAAGATCGTCCTGTTGCCGCTCGCCGCCGCCGCCGGGTGGCTGTCCGTCACCGCCGCCGTGTTCACCCAGGACCCCGTCGTCGAGGTCACCGCCGCCGCCGGCTGCGCCGCCGAGGCCGAGGCCTGGGCCGCCAGCCTCGCCGCCGACGGGTTCGAGGTGGTGCGCGGCGACCCCGCCACGGCCACGGCCTCGGCCGACAGCAGAACCACCGCCTGCGTCGCCGGGCGAACCGGCGGGTTCGCCCTGGAAGGCGCGGTGCCGCCGGACATGGTGTCGGTGCTGCTGCGCAAGAAGCCGCGCGGCGTCACCGGCCTGACGGTGGACGGCGCGCCGGAGGGCGGCGTGCTGGCCCTCAACCGCGACGGCAGCCGCAGCGCCTTCCCGCCGCCGAAGAAGGACCGGTCGTGATGCGGTCGCTGCCCTGGACGCTCACCGCCGTCGGCATCGCCACCGCTCTCGGGCTGTGGGCCGTCACCCTCGGCTTCGCCGCGCTGCTGCCACGCGGGACGGCCGTGCCCATGGTCGCCGCCGACCTGATCGCCGGCGTCGCCTTCAGCCTCGTCCTGTTCGGCGGGCTCGGCCACCTGCTCGGGCGCATCCTGCGCGGCACGCGGCGCGAGCGCTGACGTGCCGTCAGTTGGCGGGGCGGCGGCCGAAGCCCTCCGGCTTGTCGCCGAGCACGAAGCGCGACACGTCGAGGTTCGGCTTGCCGAAGAACCAGCCTTGGCCGTAGCCGATGCCCAGTTCGCGCAGCAGCCACATGGTCTCGGCGTTCTCCACCATCTCGCCGATGCACTTGATGCCGAGGTCGCGGGCGAGGCCGGCGATGGCGCGCAGGAACGGCCGGCCGCAGCGGTCGGTGAAGGCCTCGCGGATGTAGGCGCCGTCGATCTTCAGGTAGTCCACCTCCAGCGCCCGCAGGTACTGGAAGGCGGCGGCGCCCGAGCCGAAATCGTCGATGCACACCGGGCAGGAGCGGCGGCGCAGCTCCTGCAGCACGGCGTTCACGCGGGCGAGGTCGGCGATCTCGTGGCTTTCCGTCACCTCGAACTTCAGACGCGGCAGCAGGTGATCGTGCTGCTGCAGCAGCGCCATGAGGTCGTGGCAGAAGGCGTCGTTGCCGATGGAGCGGCCGGACAGGTTGACGGCGATCTTGGCGCCGCCGCGCACCATCCGGTTGGCGCCCAGCACTTGCAGTGCCTGGCGCACCACCGCCATGTCCAGTTCCTGCACCACGCCGAAGTTCTCGGCGAAGTCGATGAGGGCGGCGGGGGCGACGAGGCGCTCGTTGCTCTCCAGCCGCGCCAGCGCCTCGTAGTGGTGCACCTGCCAGCCGGTGAGGTCGACGATGGGCTGGAACACGAGGCGCAGGTTGCTGCCGATGGCGTTGCGGAAGGCGACGACCTTGGCGATGGCCTCGTTCATGGCAGCCTTGTAGCCCGCCGACAGCGAGTCCATCGACAGCGTCTCCGCCCCCTTGGCGAAGGTGTTGAAGGTGTAGACCAGGGCCTTGGACAGGTCTTCCTCGCTCATGCCGCTGGCGCTGGCCTCGATGCCGGCGATGCGCAGGTCGAGCGGCGGAGCACCGGGCTCGAACACCGCCACCATCTGGTTGAGGCGGTCGCGGATGTCGGCCTCGGCGAGCGTCCCGTCGTGCAGCACGCCGACGGTGCCGTCCTGCAGGCGGCCGACGCAATCGCCGCCCACCGACCACGCCGACAGGAAGTCCATGGCTTGCGTCATGAAGCCGTCGACCTTGTCGGCCGGCAGCGCCGCGCCCACCACCTCGGGGCCGAGGTCGAGCAGGGTGAGCTTGGCATCCTCGGGCGCCTCGCCCGATTCCAGGCGGCGCTTCACCGTATCGGCGAAGACCTCGGCGGTCACCGGCACCGTCTTGGACTTGCGCGGCGGCACCGTCCGTTCCTTCACCGCCGTCATGGCGAGGTAGGCGCGCGTCGGGTCCTCGGGCATGGTCAGGCCCGACAGGTAGACGCGCCGCTGGCGGCTGTCCTTGCCTTCCACGTGCACCGGGACGCGGTCGAGGCGGCCGGAGCGGCGCAGGCGCAACAGCAGCTCGTCGAACAGCAGCACGTCGCAGCCGGCGACGAAATCGTGCACGAAGCCCGACTTCAGGTCGGCGGCGTCGCGCCCGAGCACGTTCTCGACCACCCCGCCGCAGTAGACGATGCGGCCGTCGTCGTCGACCTCGATGAGGACGTCGTTGCCGGCGAAGGCGAAGGCGATGAAGCGGGACTTCTGGGCCCGCAGGCGGGTGATCGAATCGTCTTGGCTCATGGCGGGCCTCGGGCTGGGCGTCAGGCGACGGCGGGCGCGTGCGACAACAGGGCGAGCAGGCGCAGGCCGGCCCGCTCCGCCTCGTCGGCGCGGGCGGGGCTGCGCAGCCCGTCGACGAACTGGACGGCGGCGGCGACGGCGGCGCGCGACGGCAGGTGGCCGAGGTGCGCCTGCAGGACGAGGCGGCACTTGAAGCGGATCACGGCGGCGAACGAGTAGGTGCGCGCCACCTCCGACAACTCGGCGACGAGCGCCACTTGGCGACCGACCTGACGGGCCGCCGCGGCGCCGTCGAAACGCGGCGCGGGATGACCGGCACGACCATGGGGGAACGCCGGGACTTCCGGCTGATGATGAGCGACGAACACGGGATCCTCCTCCTCGAAGATGTCCGCGGACGGCTCTCGACGGCCCCCTGTCGCCGTCCGCAGCGTCAGGAAGAGCAAACCCCGCGCCAGTCTGCCGCCGCCGCTCGTCTTGGCCGGTCGGCTGGCGAGTCGCTGCGGGAAACCGCGCCCCGCACGGCGGTGGGCGGCCGCGCGGCGGCTGGCACCGCGCCCCGTTTCGCGCCGATCTTCCTATTTTGCATTGCGCCGAAAGAAGTAGCCAGCACCGATCAGAAGCCGGTGCGCCCCGAAAACGGCCGGCCGGTCAGCAGCGACAGCAGATGCGCCGCCAGCGCCAGGACGGCCAGCAGCGACACCGCCATCACCAGCCGGCTGGGAAAGCGCCAGATGCGGCCCGGCACGTAGGGCCGGCGGTCGAGCACGATGGCGAGACCGCAGAGCGCCACCGCCACCGCCAGCGCGACCAGGGTCGCCGTCAGATCCACGGGCGGTCGCCCTCAGCTGCCGAGGGACTGCAGGCGGCGCTCCGCCTCGTCCCGCTCCAGCGAGCCCTCCGGCAGCAGGTCGCGCAGGCGCGTCCACAACTCGCGGGCGGCCTCGGCGTTGCCCTGGGCGGCCTCGTACTCGCCGACCAGCTTGAGGGCGGCGGTGTCGCGCGGCTCCACCGTCAGGATGCGACGAAGCGTCTCGTAGAAGGCGGCCGGCGGCTGCTCGGAGCCCTGATCCTTGGCGACCAGCGCCTGGGCATTGGCGAGGTTGCGCAAGGCTTCCAGGTTGTTCGGCTGCAGGCGCACGGCGTTGCCGTAGGCCTCCGCCGCCTCGGACGGCTGCTTCAGCACCACGTAGGACTGCCCGAGTCGCATCCAGCCGGCGTAGTCGTCGGGGTTCTCCTTCAGGCGCTCGGCGAGGCCGCCGACCATGCCCTGGATCATCTGCCGCTCTTCGTCGGAGAAGCCGCCGCCCGACTGCGCCCGCTCGGCGTCGGCCTGGTTGCGCATCGCCGCCCCGGCGTCGCCCGACTCGGCGGCGGGCGCGTCGGTCATGTCGAGGGGATGCACCGCCGCCACGGAAATGGGCGGGATGCCGGCCTGGGTGGCGACCTGACGGATGGCGTCCTTGATCATGGGCACCCACGGGGCATCGGCCGGGCTCGACTGCTCCAGGTCGCGCCACACCGCCAGCGCCCCCTTGGCGTCGCCCTGCTGCACGCGGGCGAGGCCGAGGTAGTAGCGGGCGCGCGGGTCGTCGCGCTCCTTGCGCAGGGTGTTGCGGAAGGCGGCGGCGGCGGGCGCCGTCACCTGCCCCTGGTTCACCGCCACCAGCGCCTCGCCGAGGGCGGCCCAGGTGCCGGCGTCGGACACGCCGCGCTTCACCGCCTGCTCGAAGGCCTTCACCGCCTGCTCGTAGCGGCCGAGCGTGCTCCACGAGCGGCCGAGCATGGCCCAGCCTTCGGGATTGTCGGGGTCCTGGGCGAGGCGTTCGGCCAGTTGCTCGGTCAGCGTCACCATTTCCTGCGCCTGCGCCGTTTCCATCCCGGCGCGGGCGGCGATACGGGCGGCGTGCGGCTGGTCCGGGTAGCCCGGCGCGCCGAGGGTCATGTAGAGGCCGAGGGCGCCGAGCGGCACGATCACCACGCTGGCGAGCGCCGCCACGCGGGCGGTGGCGCTGACCGGCTGCCCGACCTGACTGCGGCCCGCCTTGCGGCCCGGCGCGGGCGCGGCGGCGAGGATGCGGCGCTGGATCTCCAGCCGCGCCGCGGCGGCCTGATCCTCGGTCAGCAGGCCGCGCTCGCGGTCGCGGTCGACCTCCGACAGCTGGTCCTTGTAGACGGCGAGGTCGTAGGGGGACTGGTCGACCGCTCCCTTGGGCCGGCGCAGCAGCGGCAGCACCAGCAGGAGGAGGACGACTGCCGTCAGCAGCGCGAGCGCGATCCACAGAGCCATGATGGGGTACCGAACCTCAGGTGTTGGGGCCGTCGCCGTCGCGCAGCAGGGCGTCGAGGCGGCGGCGCTCCTCCGGCGTCAGGTCGGCGGGCGGCGGCACCGCGGCGGCGCCGGACGTGCCGGCGGCGGCGGAGCGATTGCGGTAGAAGGCGAAGGCGACGCCGCCGGCCAGCAGCAGGAACAGCACCGGCCCGAACCACAGGGCATAGGTGCTGGCCTTGAAGGGCGGCTCCAGCAGCACGTAGTCGCCGTAGCGGGCGACCATGAACTCCAGGATCTCGTCGTTGCTGTCGCCCTTCACGATGCGGTCGCGGACGATCAGGCGCATGTCGCGCGCCAGTTCGGCGTTGCTCTCGTCGATGTTCTCGTTCTGGCAGACGACGCAGCGCAGTTCCTTGGAAACCTCCCGCGCCCGCGCCTCGAGGGCGGGGTCGGCCAGCATCTCGTCGGGCTGCACGGCGTGGGCCGGCAAACCTGCGGCGACGGCCACCACGGCCGCCAGGGCGAGGGCGCGCGCGGTGCGGATCATGACTTGCGCAGCTCCTCGATCAGCGGCTTCAGAGTCTTTTCGAACACTTCGTCGGTCACCGGGCCGATGTGCTTGTAGCGGATGACGCCGGTCTTATCGACGACGAAGGTCTCGGGGGCGCCGGTCACGCCGAAGTCGACGGCGACACGCGAATCGGGGTCGAGGCCGACGCGGGTGTAGGGGTCGCCGTACTTCTCCAGCCAGCGCTTGCCGTCCATGGGGTCCTTCTCGCGCCAGTCGATGCCGTGGATGGCGACGTAGCCGGACTCCTTGATCTTCATCAGGTAGGGGTGCTCCACCTGACAGGCGACGCACCACGACCCGAAGATGTTGACCAGCGACACGTCGCCCTTCAGGTCCTCGCTCGACAGCGCCATGCCGCGGCCGGGCAGCGGGTCGAGCGCGAAGGCGGGCACCGGGCGGTCGATGAGCACGCTCGGCAGCTGCGACGGGTCCTCGCCCAGCTGCTTGAGGAAGAACCCCAGCAGCACGACGAACACCAGCGTCGGCGCGATGAAGATCAGCCGGCGGCCCCAGCCCATCTTCTGCGGGCCGGGATCGGCGGCGGCGGGGGCGGTATCGGTGCGGATGTCGGACATGACGGGATCCTCAGGCGCCGGCGGGCTTGGCGGCCGGGCCGGCGGCGGCCTTCTTGCGGGTGGGCGCGCCGACGCGATGGCGACGGTCGGTCAGCGACACGATGCCGCCGAGCGCCATGAGCAGCGCGCCGTACCACAGGAAGGGCACCAGCGGCTCGAAGTAGAGGCGCGTGACATAGCCCGGCTGGCCCTGGGCCGCATCGCCGACGACGGCGTAGAGGTCGGCCCAGCCGGTGGTGTGGATGGCGGCCTCGGTGGTGGGCATGGGCGGGCTGGTGTACTGGCGCTTCTCGGGCGTCAGCACGGCGATCTGCTCGCCGTCGCGCGACAGCACGAAGGAGCCTTCCACCGCGTCGTAGTTGGGGCCCTGCACCTCGCGGGCGCCCTGGAAGGTGAAGTCCCAGCCCGAGACGGTGACGGTCTGGCCCGGCACCATCACCTGCACCCGTTCCTCCTTCCAGTAGGAGGATACGGTGACGCCGGCCACCACCAGGGCGACGCCGGCGTGCGCCAGGGTCATGCCGAAGGCGGCGCGCGGCAGGGTGCCGGCGCGGCGCAACGATTCGCCGAGCGGCGCGCGGAACAGCTTCACCCGGTCGGCCAGTTCGACCGCCACGCCGACCAGCAGCCACACGGCGAGGCCGAGGCCGACGGCCGCCATGACGTCGTCCAGCCCGCCGCCGGCCAGCAGCCAGGTGACGACGAACACGCCGACCGCCAGCGCCGCCGCCAGCCACAGCCGGGCCAGCGCGCCCTTCACGTCGCCGCGCTTCCACGACAGCATGGGGCCGATGGCCATGGTGAGGATGAGCGGCACCATGAGCGGCACGAAGACGGCGTTGAAGAACGGCGGGCCGACGGTGACCTTGCCGAGCTTCAGGGCATCGGCGAACACCGGATAGAGGGTGCCGAGCAGCACCGTCGCGGTCGCCGTCGCCATCAGCAGGTTGTTGAGCAGCAGCGAGCCTTCGCGCGACACCGGCGCGAACAGGCCGCCGCCCTTCAGGCTCGGCGCCCGCACGGCGTAGAGCATGAGCGAGCCGCCCACCGAGACGCCGAGCAGCAGCAGCACGAACAGGCCGCGCGTCGGGTCGGAGGCGAAGGCGTGCACGCTGGTGATGATGCCCGACCGCACCAGGAAGGTGCCGAGCAGGCTGAGGCCGAAGGTCAGGATGGCGAGCAGGATGGTCCAGCTCTTCAGCGCGTCGCGCTTCTCCACCACGATGGCCGAGTGCAGCAGGGCGGTGCCGGCCAGCCACGGCATGAACGAGGCGTTCTCCACCGGGTCCCAGTACCACCAGCCGCCCCAGCCCAGCTCGTAATAGGCCCACCACGAGCCGAGCGCGATGCCGAGCGTCAGGAACATCCAGGCGAGCAGCGTCCACGGCCGCACCCAGCGCGCCCAGGCGGCATCCACCTTGCCCTCGATCAGCGCCGCCACGGCGAAGCTGAAGGCCATGCTGAAGCCGACGTAGCCGAGGTAGAGCATGGGCGGGTGGAAGGCGAGACCCGGGTCCTGCAGCAGCGGGTTCAGGCCGCGCCCGTCCATGGGCGCCGGGTCGAGGCGCAGGAAGGGGTTGGAGGTGAACAGGATGAACAGCAGGAAGCCGGCGGTGATCATGGCCTGCACCGCCAGCGTGCGGGCGCGCAGGGTCGGCGGCAGGTTGCGGCCGAACAGGGCGACGGCCAGCGCGTAGGTCACCAGAATGGTGATCCACAGCAGCAGCGAGCCCTCGTGGTTGCCCCACACGCCCGACACCTTGTAGAGCATCGGCTTGTCGGTGTGGCTGTTCTCCGCGACGTTGATGACCGAGAAGTCGCTGACCACGTAGGCGTAGGTCAGCGCCGCGAAGGCCGTGCCGACCAGCAGGAACATGGCGAGCGCCGCCGGGCGCGCCAGGTCCATCATCACGGCGTCGCCGCGATGGGCGCCGATCAGCGGCACCGTCGACTGCACCAGCGCCACCATGAACGCCAGCACCAGGGCGTAGTGGCCGAGTTCCGCGATCATGGCAGCCTCTGCTCTCTCGATCCTAAAGGGTCACGCGGCGACGTCAGTTGGTCGCCTTGGCGGGCTCGACCCCTTCGACGGAGCGGCCGAGCTTTTCCTTCCACGCCGGGTCCTGCCGCGCGAGCGCGTCGGCCACTTCCGGCGGCATGTAGTTCTCGTCGTGCTTGGCGAGCACTTCCGAGGCGACGAACACGCCGTCGCTGCCGATCTTGCCCTCGGCCACCACGCCCTGCCCCTCGCGGAACAGGTCCGGCAGGATGCCGGTGAAGGTGACGGGGGTGGAGGCGGCGTAGTCGGTGACCTTGAAGCGCACCGTGTCGCCCTGCTTCTCCACCGTGCCTTCCTCGACCATGCCGCCCAGGCGGAAGCGCTGGTCGGCGGAGACCTGCTTGGCCTGCAGATCCGACGGGCTGTAGAAGAACACCAGGTTGTCCTGGAAGGCGGTCAGCACCAGGGCGGCGCCGGCGAACAGCGCCAGCATGCCGGCCCCGACGAAATACAGGCGGCGCTTCTTGCGGGTCATCGCATCTCTCCTGCGGCATCGGCCGGTTCGGCCGGGGCCGTCTCGTGGGGCGCGGCGGCGGCGGGGGCGTCGCCCGCGCGGTCGCGCCGCGGACGGCGGCCGCGGGCCGCCTGCAGCTGGGCGAGGCGGCGCTCGCTGGTCTTCAGAAGCCGCCACGTGAAGACGAACAGAAGCGCCAGCACCACGGCGGCGATCCCGTAGGACGGCCAGACGAAGCCGGCGTAACCGCCCATGTCGAAGAAGTCCTGCATCCGATCCCTACCCGCGACCTCAGCCGTGCACCTGGCTCATGGAAATGGCGCGCACCTTGGCCTCGGCGATCTCGCCGCGCATGCGCAGCAGCACGACCGTCACGAAGTAGGCCTTGAAGGCGAACGCCATGAGAAGCAGCGGCGTCATCATGGCCGGGTCGATGGCCGGCCCGTCCATGCGCACCACGCTGGCCGGCTGGTGCAGCGTGTTCCACCAGTCGACCGAGAACTTGATGATCGGCACGTTGACGACGCCGACGAGCGCCAGCACGGCGGCGGCCCTGAAGCCGCGCTGCGGGTCGTCGAAGGCGTTCATGAGCGCCATGTGCCCGAGATAGAGGAAAAACAGGATGAGCATGCTGGTCAGGCGCGCGTCCCACACCCACCAGGTGCCCCACATGGGCTTGCCCCAGAAGGCGCCCGTCGCCAGCGCGATGAAGGTGAAGGCCGCGCCCACCGGGCTCGCCGCCTTGGCGAAGAGGTCGGAGACGGGGTGCTTCCAGATCAGCGCCACCGCGCTCGCCACCGCCATGGCCGTGTAGACGAACAGCGCCATCCAGGCGGCCGGAACGTGCACGTACATGATGCGCACCGTGGCGCCCTGCTGGTAGTCCTCCGGCGAGGCGACGAGCGAGAAATACAGCCCGGCCAGCAGCAGGATCACCGTCGCGCCCGCCGCCCACGGCAGGATGGCGTTGGCCAGCTTGAGGAAGCGGTTCGGGTTGGCGAAGCGATGCATCGTGGTCTCACTCGGTCCGGCACGCCATGTCGGTGCGCCTGCGCCTGTTTCTAGTGCGTCCGGCCACCTATTTCCACAGGCACCGTGGGGCAGTCTCGGGACTGTGATACGCGCCGGGCCTGAACGTCACCTTAACAATCGTCAAGGAGACAGTCCCTACCCCTTGCGGCCGTCACTCCACCGCCTGTCGCAGGGCCGCCGCCGTCGCCCAAGGGCACAGCGCCGCGGCGGCGAACAGGAAGCCGCCCAGGATGAGCAGCTGCGCGCGCACCGGCAGATCCATGACGGCGGCGTCGACCGCCGACACCCCGAACACGAGAACCGGAATATAGAGCGGCAGGACCAGCAGGGAAAGCAGGACTCCGCCCCGTCGCGCGCCCAGCACGAGCGCGGCGCCGACGGCACCGATCAGGCTCAAGGTGGGCGTGCCGATGAGGAAGGCAAGCACGAGCACGCCGAAGCCGGCGGCGTTCATGTTCAGCAGCACCGCCAGCACGGGCGCAGCCAGCAGCAGCGGCAGGCCGGTGGTCAGCCAGTGCGCCGTCACCTTGCCGAGCACCAGCACGCCGAGCGGCGCCGGGCCGCGGGTCATGAGGTCGAGGCTGCCGTCTTCGTAATCGGTCTGGAACAGGCGGTCGAGCGACAGCATGGAGGCGAGCAGCGCCGTCACCCACAGCACGCCGGCCGAGATGCGTTCCAGGATCCCCGCCTCCGGCCCGACGCCGAAGGGGAACAGCACCACGGTCAGCACGAAGAAGGTGACGACCATCAGGCTGTCGGAGCCCTGGCGCAGGGCGAGCCGCAGGTCGCGGGCGACGATGGCGCCGAAGCCGGCGATCATGACAGGGCCTCCTCGGCGGCATCCAGGCCGGCCCAGTCCATGGGCACGGTGAAGTCGTCCATCTGCAGCACCTTGGCGCCGGGCAGGGCGACGTCGGTGTGGGTCGACAGCACCACCATGCCGCCGCGGGCGCGGTGCTCGGCGATCAGCCCTTCGACCACGGCGACGGTGGCGCGGTCGAGTGCCGTCGTCGGCTCGTCGAGCAGCCACAGCGGCGCCGGCGCGGCCAGCAGGCGGGACAGGTTGACGCGGCGCTTCTGCCCGGCCGACAGCCAGCGGCCCGGCACGTCCAGCAGGTGGGCGATGCCGAAGGCGGCCAGCGCCCGCTGCACGGTGGCGGTGGAGCCGTCGCCGCTCCACAGGCTGGACCAGAAGCCGACGTTCTCGCGCACCGTCAGCACCGGCTTGATGGCGTCGTGGTGACCGATGTAGCGGCTGCGGCCGCCGTGCGCCTCGGGGTCCTCGGCGACGGGCGCGCCGCCCCAGGTGAGGGCGCCGGCGGCGGGGCGCAGCAGCCCGGCCATGACGCGCAGCAGGCTCGACTTGCCGCTGCCGTTGGGGCCGAGCAGCAGGATGGCCTCGCCGGGGGCGAGGGAGAAGTCGAGGTCGGCGAACACGATGCGCTCGCCGCGAATGCACGCGAGGCCCCGCCCCGCGAACTCCGCCGCATCGTCAAAGGCTTGGTCCGTCATGGGGCGGGAGGATAGGAGAGCGGAGGGCGCTTGTCGCGGGGAAAAAGGCCTTGGCGACCCCTTGCCGCCTCGCCCGCCTTCCCGCCGATCGAGCGGCAGAAATGAAACCGCCTCGCGCTCGGCGAGGCGGACGGCGCGACCGCGCCGCGCGGCTTTTGCCGCGTGAGCCAAGCGGGCTGCAAGGCCCGCGCCCGGCGCCTGAGGGACAAACAAAAACCCACGGCGCGACCGCGCCGCGCGGCTCCTGCCGCGGAAGCCAAGCGGGCCGCAAGGCCCGCGCCCGGCGCCTGAGGGGCAAACAAAAAACCCACGGCGCGACCGCGCCGCGCGGCCCCTGCCGCGGAAGCCAAGCGGGCCGAAGGCACGCGCCCGGCGCCTGAGGGGCAAAAAAAAGAAATCCGCCTGAGGGCAAACAAAACACCCAGCGAGCGGCCGGCGTGGAGGGAGGGGGTACGGGCACGCCGGCCGCCAGGCTGCGGTCTCGGCCGGTCTGTGAAGGGGCTACCGGCCGTCAGGTCCCGGGGGGAAGGACCATGCGAAGGAGTGTCGTTCGCAAATGTGGCGCCAATGAGGAAACGGCATGGCGGCACCGGGGTAATTGGCTGAACGATCGTTCATCTGGCGTCCATGAGGGGCAGCGTCAGGCGGAACACGGTGCCGTCGCCGCCGGTCCTCTCCAGCACGATGTCGCCACCGAGCGCCCGCATGATCTCCCGCGCGATGGGCAGGCCGAGGCCGGTGCCGCCGGCCCGCGCCGAGCCGCTGAACGGCTGGAACAGGTTGTCGAGCGCCCGCGGCGGCATGCCCGGGCCGTCGTCGGCCACCTGCACGGCGACCATCCGCCCTCCGGCCGGCTCGGCGGTGACGATGACGCGGGTGGCGCCGGCCTCGCAGGCGTTGCGCAGCAGGTTCTCGAACACCCGCGGCAGCTGGGCCGGATCGGCCCGCACCGCCAGGGCGGCGGGGATCTCCACCCGTACCGCCGTATCGCCCGCCGCGGGGGCCGCCTCGTGCACCACCGGCGCCAGCGGCACCGCCACCAGCCGCACCTCCGGCGGGCCTTCCTTGGCGAAGCGGAGGGTGCGGGTGCACAGATGCACGGCGCGGTCGAGGGCGCGGGCGATGCCGGCGGTGGTGTGCTTGATCTCGGGATCGGCGGCGGAGGCCTCCAGCCGGTCGCTTTCCAGCAGGGCCGCCGACAGCACGCCTTTCAGATCGTGGCTGATCTTGCTCACCGCCGTGCCGACCGCCGCCAGCCGCGCCCGTTGCGTGAGGGCGTCGCGGAGTTCGGTCTGCATCTCGGCCAGGGCGCGTTCGACCACGCCCACCTCGTCGTCACGCGAACTCGGGCGCAGGACGCGGCCGGCGTCTTCCGGCGCGCGGCGGAAGTCAGCCATGTTGCCGGCCAGCCGCAGCATGGGCCGCACCAGCAAGAGGTGCAGGCTCAGGTACACCAGCCCCGCCGTGAACAGCGAGATGATGAGGCTGAGGTAGAGGATGCGCTCCCCATAGGCCAGCATCTCGCGGCGCATGGGCGCCTCGTCGATGGTGACCGCGATGACCGCCACCGGGTCCTTGGGGCTTTCCCCCATGACGCCGATGAGGCGGTTGTCGGTCCGCAGCATGGCGGCGATACCATCGCCCAGCAGTTCGAAGAAGCCGGCGCCCTGGAGGTCGAAGACGGCGTCGAACAGCGCCGGCTCCTCGCCCAGCATGAGCTTGGGCCGGTTGGGCCGCCAGGCGGTCATGCCGCGGGTGCCGGCGTAGTCGAGCAGGCGCATCTGCAGGCTTTCGTCGACCATGCCGTCCGGCGTCGCCTCCAGCGCCAGCAGCGCCAGATGCGCCTGCGACAGGCGCTCGTTGAGGTATTCCAGGCGGTAACGCCCGACCGAAGGCGCGAAGATCGCCACTTCCGCCAGCATGACGAACAGCGTCGTCAGCACCAGCAGGCGGGCCGACAGGCTGCGCAGGAACGGCGGCCGCCGCAGGTCGGGATGACGGCCGCAGCCGCCGGGGCGCGGCGACTCGGGCGGCGGCGGCAGCGGCGGGGCGGTGGGGTCGGGGTCCTTGGGCACGGTCCGGCGCCTCACCCGGGGACCGCGGGGATGTCGCGCCGCAGGTCCGGCTCGTCGTGGACGAAGGTCAGGGCGAGCGTCCCCGGCACGTCGGCCGCGGCGGACACCGCCGCCTCCTCCGGCGTCGGGCCGTCGAGCCGCAGGTCGAGGGCCTCCAGCCGGTCGCGCAGGGCCGGAACGGCGGCACCCGGCACGGTGAAGCGCAGGGTCACGGCCTTGTTGGAATAGAACAGGGCGTCATCGACCCAGCCGCCGGAGGCACCGATGGCCTCCTTGCAGGCGTCGGTGACCACATGGCGGTCGGCTCGGCTGACGGCGCTGAAGCGAAGCAAGCGCATGGACGGGCACCTCCTGACCCTGGCCCCACTCTACCCCAGGCGGGCGAGCAGGCGCACCAGCCGCCGCGTGCCGGCACCGAACAGGCGGGGGGTATAGAACCCGCCGGCCGCCCGCTTGCCGATCTCGCCGAGGGTGGGATAGGGGGCGATCATGGTGGCGACGGCGCCGATCTTCAGGCCCTGGCCGAGCGCCAGCACCCACGGCTGGATCAGCTCGCCGGCCCGCGGCCCGGCGATGCCGCAGCCGAGGATGCGGCCCTTGCCGTCGACCACCACCTTGATGCGGCCTTCGGTGCGGCGCTCCGCCTGGGCGCGGTCGTTGCCGGCGAAGGACTCGGCCAGCACGCGGATGCCGTCGCCGTGGCGGTCGCGCGCCGCCGCCTCGGTCAGGCCGACCTGGGCGAGTTCGGGGTCGGCGAAGGTCACCCACGGCACCAGGTCGTGGCGTGCCTTGGCGGGCAGGCGGAACAGGGCGTTGCGCACCACGATGCCGGCGTCGTGGCCGGCGCGGTGGGTGAAGTAGGGCGGCCCGGCGCAGTCGCCGATGGCGAAGACGCGGCGGTTGGAGGTGCGCAGGCGGGCGTCCACCGCGATGCCCCGCTGCGGATCGAACTCGATCCCCGCCGCCTCCAGCCCGAGCCCCGCCACCGTCGGCGTCCGCCCGATGGCCACCAGCAGGTGCGAGCCGGTCAGGCGGCGGCCGTCGGCCAGCACCAGGGTCGGCCCCGGCTCCACCGCCGCCGCCTCCGCCTGCTCGTGCAGGTCGAGCCCCGCCGCCCGCAGCGAGTCGCGCACCACCGCCCGCAGGTCCGGGTCATCCTTCGGCAGGATGCTGCCGCGCGTCGCCAGCGTCACCGGCACCCCCAGACCGAGGAAGGCCGAGGCCATCTCCACCCCGATGGGGCCGCCGCCCAGGATCACCAGCCGGTCGGGGCGGGCGCGCAGGTCGAACAGGGTCTCGTTGGTCAGCGGCGCCGCTTCGGCCATTCCCGGCAGGTCCGGCACCGTGGGGCGCGAGCCGGTGGCGAGCACCACCCGGCGCGGCCGCACCGTGACATCGCCGATGCGCAAGGTGCGGGCATCGGTGAAGGCGGCCGGCGCCCGCAGCACCGTGCAGCCCAGCGCCTCGAAGCGCTCCTCGCTGTCGTGCGGGGCGATGCGGGCGATGACGTCGTGGACGTGCGCCATGGCCGCGCCGAAGTCGACCGACACGCTCGCCCGCACGCCGAAGGCCGCCGCCCGCCGGGCATCGGCGGCGGCGTGGCCGGCGGCGAGCAGCGCCTTGGACGGCACGCAGCCGACGTTGAGGCAATCGCCGCCCATGCGCCCCTTCTCCGCCAGCACGACGGAGGTCCCCATCTGCACCGCCCCGGCCGCCACCGACAGGCCGCCCGAGCCGGCCCCGACGACGCAGAGATCCGGCGTCAGCACCCGCTCAGCGGTCATGGCGCGCCCTCCAGCGGCGATAGGCGACGGGCACCAGGGCGAGCAGCGACAGGCCGAGCAGCGGCAGCAGGATCTCCGGGCTCCAGACGATGGACAGGTCCGGCCGCCCGCCGGCCGCGAACACGGCGTCCAGCCCGTTGCCGACACCGGCGTAGACCACCGCCCCCGGCACGATGCCGATGGCGGTCGCCATGGTGTAGGTCGACAGCCGCACGCCGAGCAGCGCCGGCACCAGGTTCACCAGCCAGAAAGGAAACAGCGGCACCAGCCGCAGCACGAGCAGGTAGGAGAAGGCATCGCGCCGGAAGCCGTCCTCCATGCGCGCCAGCGCCCCGCCGGCCCGCGCCGCCCAGGCCTCGCGGAACACCGTGCGGGCGAGCAGGAAGACGACCACCGCCCCCGCCGTCGCCCCGACCACGGCATAGGCCGCCCCCGCCGCCGTGCCGAACAGGAAGCCGCCGGCGATGGTCATCCACACCGCGCCGGGCAGCGACACCCCGACCACCAGCCCGTAGGCCGCCACGAAGGCCGCCGCCGCCAGCACCCCGTGGGCGGCGACCCAGTCCTGCAGGGCGGCGCGGTGCGTGCTCAGGGTCTCGAACGACAGGACGTCCGCTGCCCCCGACAGCCACACGCCCACCCCCACCGCCACGACGGCGGCGAGCAGCGCGAGGCGGGGCAGAACGGTCGACCGGGTGGCGGGTGGCGACTCCGCGGTGGGCGGCATGGCGGGCGAACCTCGCTGGACGGGTGGAGGACTGTCTTTCCGACGTAACATCGCCGCCCCTCCCCCTCAACTGACGTTGCCGTGAACGGCCGGGCGCCCCATGTCACCGTCGCGTGATCGGGCGGCGGAGCGGTCTTTCCGCGCAGCCCTCGCCGGCCGCTGTTGACTTCCCCTGGCGGATGAGGGTATACGGCCCCCTTCCTCGCGGAGAGTCGGCGTTCGGCCCCGCCGAGGGCCAGATCCGAGAGACCAGGTTTTGGCGCCGCCCGCCGCGAAGCCGCGCGCCGCCCGCAGATGGAGAGTAACCGTGAAGCGCACGTACCAGCCGAGCCGCCTTGTCCGCAAGCGCCGTCATGGCTTCCGTTCCCGCATGGCGACCGTCGGCGGCCGCCGCGTGATCAATTCGCGCCGTGGCAAGGGCCGCAAGCGCCTCAGCGCCTGATCGCGGCGCGGGGTAGTCCCATGGGGGGCGCGCCCGCGCGGCTGAAGACCCGGCGCGACTTCCTGCGCGTCGCCGGCACCCGCCGCAAGTGGGTGACGCCGGGATTCATCCTGCAGATCGCGCCGAACCCCGCCGCGGCTCCGGCCCCGGCGGACGGCCCCGCCTCTCCTGCCGCCGCTGGCTCCAGCGACAGCGACACCGCCGGCCTGCGCGTCGGCTTCACCACCAGCCGCAAGGTCGGCAACGCGGTGAAGCGGAACCGGGCACGGCGGCGTTTGCGTGCCGTCGCCGATCAGGTGATGCCGCAGCACGCCAAGCCCGGATACGACTACGTCCTGATCGGCCGCGCCGATGCGACGGTTTCGTTGCCGTTCGATCAGATGTTGCATGATCTGCGCTGGGCGCTTAAACGACTGGGGGCCCTGCGCGGCTCCGACGGCAACGGGAACAAGGTCGGCCAGTCATGACCATTGCAAGCGGCCTCCTGCGCGGACTGGTGCGCGGCTACCAGCTCGTCGTGTCGCCGTTGTTCCCGCCGTGCTGCAAGTATGCTCCCACCTGCTCCCACTACGCGATCGAGGCGCTGTCGGTGCACGGCCCCGCGAAGGGCACCGCCCTGGCGGTGTGGCGGGTGCTGCGGTGCAACCCCTTCGCCCGCGGCGGCTACGACCCGGTGCCCGGCACCGATCCGGTCCACGACGCCGGCCGGCGGGGCGACGCCGCGACGGCCGGGACTTGTGCCGATCCGGCCCACGCCCACTCTCACTCTGCCCATACAGCCCCCTGATCGTCCCCCCGAACGCGGTCGCTTCGGTCGAACGGAAGAAACGGACCCATGCCTGAACAGCGCAACCTGATCCTGGCCATTGCCCTTTCGCTGGCGATCCTGCTGGGGTTCGAGTTCCTCTGGCCGAAAGCCGAGGTGCCGCCCGAGCAGCAGCAGGCGGCGCAGCAGGCACAGCAGCAGGCCCAGGCGCCCGATGCGCCGCAGCCCTCCGCCCCCGGCGTGCCGACGGTGCCCGGCACCGCCGCGCCCGACGCCCCGGCGGCGCGCAGTGCCGTCATCGCCGGCCAGGGCGAGCGCATCCGCATCGACACCCCGGCCCTGCGCGGCTCGCTGAACCTGCAGGGCGGCCGCATCGACGACCTGACCCTGAAGAACTACGGCGTCACCCCCGACCAGGACAGCCCGCGCATCGACCTGCTGTCGCCCACCGGAACGCCGAACCCCTACTACGCCGAATTCGGCTGGGTCGCCGCCGGCGGCGTCCAGGTGCCCGGCTCCGACGCCGTGTGGACCGCCGACAAGGACGTGCTGAAGCCCGGCGAGCCGGTCAACCTGACGTGGGAAAACGACCAGGGCGTCGTCTTCAAGCGCACGGTGACGGTGGACGACCACTACATGTTCACCGTCGAGCAGACCGTCACCAACACCACCGGCGAGCCCATCACCCTCTACCCCTACGGCCTCGTGTCGCGCGTCGGCACCCCGCCGACGGCCGGCTACTACATCCTGCACGAAGGCCCGCTCGGCGTGTTCAACGGCACGCTGAAGGAGCTGAAGTACGAGGACCTGAAGGACGAGCAGACGGTGGAGCAGACCACCACCGGCGGCTGGATCGGCATCACCGACAAATACTGGCTGACGGCGCTCGCCTTCGAGCCCGACCTCGAGACCAAGGCCCGCTTCGCCTACCGCGGCCAGGGCGCCGAGCGCTATCAGGTCGACTACCTCGAGCCGGCCATGACCATCGCCGCCGGTGAGACCGCGACCGTGAAGAACAACTTCTTCGCCGGCGCCAAGCAGGTCCAGCTGCTCGACGAATACGCCGAGAAGTTCAACATCACCAACTTCGACCTGGCCGTGGACTTCGGCTGGTTCTACTTCCTGACCAAGCCGTTCTTCTACATCCTGAACTGGCTGCACGGCGTCGTCGGCAACTTCGGCCTCGCCATCCTGGCGTTCACCGTGCTCGTGAAGGCGGTCATGTTCCCGCTGGCGAACAAGTCCTACCGCGCCATGAGCAAGATGAAGAAGCTGCAGCCCGAGATGAAGAAGCTGCAGGAACGCTTCGGCGACGACCGCGTGCGCCTGAACCAGGAGATGATGGCCCTCTACAAGCGCGAGAAGGCCAACCCGGTGTCCGGCTGCCTGCCGATCTTCATTCAGATCCCGGTGTTCTTCGCGCTCTACAAGGTGCTGTTCGTCACCATCGAGATGCGGCATGCGCCGTTCTACGGCTGGATCCACGACCTGTCGGCGCCCGACCCGACCACCATCTTCAACATGTTCGGCCTCATCCCCTGGACGCCGCCGAGCTTCCTGATGATCGGCGTCCTGCCGCTGATCATGGGCATCACCATGTGGCTGCAGATGAAGCTGAACCCGGCGCCGCCGGACCCGGTGCAGGCCAAGATCATGTCCTTCCTGCCGGTCATCTTCACCTTCATGCTCGCTGCCTTCCCGGCCGGTCTCGTGCTGTACTGGGCCTGGAACAACGTGCTGTCGATCGCCCAGCAGTGGCTGATCATGAAACGGGCCGACGCCGTATGAGCAGGAAATACCAGCCCGCCGAGATCACCGGCGAGGCCATGAGCGAAGAACAGCGCGCCGCCTGGCTTGAAGCCGGGCGGTTGCTGTTCGCCCGCGAGGCGACCTTCATGCTGGGCGTCGCCGGCCTGGCGCAGTTGCCCGACACCGACGTGCCGGAGGTCTGCTTCGCCGGCCGCTCCAACGTCGGCAAGTCGAGCCTCATCAACGCCGTGACGGGCCGCAACACGCTCGCCCGCACCTCGGTGACGCCGGGGCGCACGCAGGAGCTGAACTTCTTCAACCTGGCCGACCGACTCATCCTGGCCGACCTGCCGGGCTACGGCTTCGCCAAGGCGCCCAAGGACAAGGTGGAGGCGTGGACGCGCACCACCATGTCCTACCTGCGCGGCCGCGCCCAGTTGCGCCGCGTGCTGGTGCTGGTGGACAGCCGCCACGGCCTGAAGGACGTCGACCGCGAGGTCATGCGCATGCTCGATCAGGCGGCGGTCAACTACCAGATCGTCCTGACCAAGATCGACAAGCTGAAGAAGGGCGAGGCGGAAAAGCGCCAGCAGGAGACGACGACCGAACTCCTCCGCCACGTCGCCGCCCACCCCGAGGTGATCCTGACCAGCTCGGAAAAGGGCGACGGCATCGCCGAACTGCGCGCCACGCTGGCGGCACTGGGCCTGCCGCTGTAAGAGCGGGCCGGAGGGGGCGGGCTGGCCGAGGCACTCCGCCGGGCCTTCACTTCAGTGTCATACCCGGCCTCGAGCCGGGTATCCACGGCTCCCCTGCCGCCTGCCGTGAAGAGCGCCGCCACCACGGCCGCCGCCGTGCACGCCGTGGATGGCCGGGTCAAGCCCGGCCATGACGATTTTCGACGGCATTTCAAAGACTTGTCATGCCCGGCCTCGAGCCGGGTATCCACGGCTCCCCTGCCGGCAGCCGTGAAGAGCGCCGCCACCACGGCCGCCGCCGCGCCCCCCGTGGATGGCCGGGTCGAGCCCGACCATGACGATTTTCGACGGCATTTCAAGGACTTGTCATGCCCGGCCGCGAGCCGGGCATCCACGGCTCCCCACCGCCTGTCGCGGAGAACGCCGCCACCACGGCCGCCGCCTGGGACGCCGTGAATGGCCGGGGTCAGCCCGGCCATGACGATTTTCGACGGCATTTCAAGGACTTGTCATGCCCGGCCTCCGAGCCGGGTATCCACGGCTCCCCTGCCGCCTGCCGTGAAGAGCGCCGCCACCACGGCCGCCGCCGTGCACGCCGTGGATGGCCGGGTCGAGCCCGGCCATGACACATTTCATTTATGTTTCAGATAGTTACGCCTACCCCCGCAGCAGGCGCTCCGCCTCGGCGATGGCGGTCGGGGTGTCGGGGGCGAAGCGGACCCGCCCGGCGAGGCCCAGTTCGCCCATCAGGCGCCGCGGCTGGTCCTGCACGCCCGACAGGATCACCTGCGTGCCATGCGCCTCGCAGCGGCGGAGGAATTCCTCCAGCGCATGGCCGCCGGTGGCGTCGATGAGCGGCACCAGGCGCATGCGCAGGATGAAGACCCGCGGCGGCTTGCGGATGCGGTCCAGCACCTCGCCCAGCTTGGCGGCGGCGCCGAAGAAGAACGGGCCGGAGATGCGGTAGACCTCCACCCCCTCGGGCAGCGGCGGGTAGTCGGGGGTCGGGGCCTTGGCGAAGTCGTCCTCGTCGTCGTCGATGACGCGGGTGTGGGTCTCCACCTCCACGGCGTTGGCCATGCGGTGCATGAACAGGAAGGCCGCCAGCACCACACCGACCTGGATGGCGACGGTCAGGTCCACCAGCACGGTCAGCGAGAAGGTCAGGATCAGCACCACGCGGTCGCCGACCGGCGCCTTCATGAGGTGGCGGAAGTGGTCCACCTCGGCCATGTTCCACGCCACAATGACCAGCACGGCGGCGAGGCTCGCCAGCGGCACGAAGACGGCGAGCGGCGCCAGCACCAGCATGAACAGCAGCAGGAACACCGCATGCGCCATGCCCGCCACCGGCGTGCGGGCGCCGGAGCGGACGTTGGTAGCGGTGCGCGCGATGGCGCCCGTCGCCGGCAGGCCGCCGAACAGGGCGGAGGCGATGTTGGCCGCGCCCTGCGCCACCAGCTCGCAGTTGGAGCGGTGCTTGCGGCCGGTCATGCCGTCGGCCACCACCGCCGACAGCAGGCTCTCGATGCCGGCCAGGAAGGCGATGGTGAAGGCGGACGGGCTCAGCTCCACCAGCCGCTTCCAGGTGATCTCGGGGAACACGGGGGTCGGCAGCTCGGTCGGGATGCCGCCGAAGCGCGAGCCGATGGTATCGACCGGCAACCCCAGCGCCATCACCGCCAGCGACCCCGCCACCACGGCGATGAGGAACACCGGCAGCTGCGGCTTCCAGTGGCGGATGGCGAGGATCACGGCCAGCGACCCGAAGGCGACGGCCACCGTCGGCCAGTGGATGGTCGGCAGCGCATCGGCGTAGGCGGCCAGCTTGGCGGCGAACTCGGCCGGCGTGACGACCATGGTCAGGCCGAGCAGATCCTTGATCTGGCTGGTGAAGATGATGACGGCGATGCCGGCGGTGAAGCCCGTCACCACCGGATAGGGCACGTACTTGATGTAGGTGCCGACCCGCCCGTAGCCGAGGGCCAGCAGCAGCACGCCGGCCATGAGCGTCGCCAGGACGAGGCCGTCGTAGCCGTGCTGGGCGATGACGTTGAACACCACCACCACGAAGGCGCCCGTCGGCCCGCCGATCTGGTAGCGGCTGCCGCCCAGCGCCGAAATGAGGAAGCCGGCCACGATGGCCGTCACCAGCCCCTTGTCCGGCGTGGTGCCCGAGGCGATGGCCAGCGCCATGGCGAGCGGCAGGGCGACGATGGCGACCGTCAGGCCGGCGATCAGGTCGGCGCGCAGGTCGGGCAGGCCGTAGCCCTGCCGCAGCGCGGTGACGAGCTTCGGAACGAACAGCCGCCACGGCGCCGGGCCGGCGGCGGTGGCGGGAGACGCGGTACCGGGCTCCGGCATCGGGGACGAAGCCGGGGAAGACCGATCGGGCATGGGGTGGCACACCATCCGGGGTGCGGACGGCCGACGCGGCGCCCGCTCGGGTGGAAATGTTACGCGCCCGGCCGGCGCCGGTGCAAGGATACTATCCGCCCCGGGTCGCGGCGCCGCCCCCGGCGTTTACAAAAGTTTGCAACACTTCCGTCCTCCTTTGCCTTTTGCATTGCGACTTTGCAACTTTTCCGCACGACACGGGTTGTCGGCGAAAATGTTGTCATGCACCATTCTCGCAGTGCACAAGATTCGAAGACGGAGGGACAACGGTGACCAAGGAACTCTACGACATCGGCGAGATGCCGCCCATCGGCGAAGTTCCGGCGAAGATGCACGCCTGGCTGATCCGCCCCGAGCGGTTCGGCGAGCCGACCAAGGCGTTCCAGAAGGAAGTGGTCGACGTGCCGGAGATCGGCGACTACGACTGCCTCGTCTACGTCATGGCCGCCGGCGTCAACTACAACAACGTCTGGGCCGGCCTCGGCATCCCCGTGAACGTCATCGCCGCCCGCAACAAGGCCGGCGAGCCGGAGCCCTTCCACATCGGCGGCTCCGACGCCTCGGGCATCGTCTACAAGATCGGCCGCAAGGTCACCAACGTGAAGGTCGGCGACGAGGTCGTCATTCACTGCGGCACCTACGACCCGGAATGCCCGAGCGTGCAGGCCGGCGTCGACCAGATGTACTCGCCCACCTACCGCATCTGGGGCTACGAGACCAACTACGGCAGCTTCGCGCAGTTCACCCGCGTCAAGGGCACCCAGTGCGTGCCCAAGCCCAAGCACCTGACGTGGGAAGACGCCGCCGCCTACATGCTGGTCGGCGCCACCGCCTACCGCATGCTCATGGGCTGGAACGAGCACGCCATCCGTGAAGGCGACGTCGCCCTCATCTGGGGCGGCGCCGGCGGCCTCGGCTCCATGGCGATCCAGATCGCCCGCGCCAAGGGTGCGGTGCCCATCGCCGTCGTCTCGGGCGAGGACAAGTTCGACTACTGCCAGCAGCTGGGCGCCAAGGGCTGCATCAACCGCAAGAACTTCGACCACTGGGGCATGCTGCCGCACTGGAAGGACACCGCCGGCTACAACACCTGGCTGAAGGGCGTGCGGTCGTTCGGCAAGGCTATCTGGGACGTGCTCGGCGAAAAGAAGCAGCCGCGCATCGTGTTCGAACACCCGGGCGAGACCACCATCCCGACCTCGCTGTTCGTTTGCGACACCGGCGGCATGGTCGTCGTCTGCGCCGGCACCACGGGCTACAACGCCACCGTCGACCTGCGCTACCTGTGGATGCGCCAGAAGCGCGTGCAGGGCTCGCACTTCGCCAACGACGCCCAGTGCTACGCCTTCAACGACATGGTCATCGCCGGCCAGATCGATCCCTGCCTGTCGCGCGGCTTCACGTGGGACGAGATCCCCGACGCGCACCAGCTGATGTATGAAAACAAGCACCCGCACGGAAACATGGGCGTGCTGGTCGGGGCCAAGGAATTCGGCCTCGGCGCCACCGCCTCGGAACCGGTGCCCCTGCCGCATCCGCACCTCCCGGCCCCCACCGTCGACGACCTGCCGCGCCTGATGCCGGTGTCGATCCCGCTGGAAGACGTGGATGCGGTGGCGGGCACCGCCGCCCCCGCCTCGGCCGCGGCGGCCGCCAACGACAACGCCTTCGTGCGCGACATCATGGTGCGCGACATGTCGATGGTGGCGCCGACCGACACCCTGGCGACCGCCGCCCGCCTCATGCTGGCGCGCAACACCACCGCCGTGGTGGTGGCCGACCAGGGCCGGCCGGTGGGCATCGTCTCGCACACCGACGTGGTGCTGGCCGGCCAGGGCCGTCCCGCCGCCGTGGTGCACGAGACGCCCGTGCAGCAGGTGATGACGCCCAACCCCTACACCATCGAGGCGGGCGCCACCCTGACGGAAGCCGTGTCGGTGATGACCGGCCACCGCGTCCACCACCTGGTGGTGGTGGAGAACGGTCAGGCGGTCGGCATCATCGCCACCGGGGACGTGATGCGCCGCATGGTCGAGGAGACCGCGCGCACCGCGGCCGAATGACGACGCAGAAGCGGGAGTGGCCGACGGCCGCTCCCGTTGACGCTGGACGCCGTTCTTTGCTGTATTGCTCCCCTGCGGGTTCCGAGGGGAGAAGCATGGCGAAAGACGGCAAGGTGATGCTCGGCCACCGCATCCGGCGGCTGCGACGGGAACTGGACCTGACGCAGGCGCAGATGGCCGAGCGCCTGGGTCTGTCGCCCAGCTACTACAACCTCATCGAAAACAACCACCGGCCGGTGACGGCGCGCCTGCTCATCAAGCTGAGCCAGGCCTTCGACATCGAGATCCACACCTTCGCCGACACCGAGGAAAGCCGCCTCGCCGGCGAGCTGACGGAAGTCTTCGCCGACCCGCTGTTCCGCGAGGCCGACATCAAGCGCCAGGACGTGCGCGAGGTGGCGGCCGTCGCCCCATCGCTCGGCGAAGCGGTGCTCGAGCTGTATCACGCCTACCACGAGGCGCACGTCGCCATCCGCGCCCTGTCGGAGCGCGTGGCCGACCGCGACAAGCTGCAACTCCTGCAGACCAAGGCCTTCCCGCTCGAGGAAGTGCGCGATTTCTTCCAGGCCAACGAGAACCACTTCCCGGCCCTGGAGGAAGCGGCCGAGGAGCTGTGGACCAAGGCGCGCCTGGAAGCCGGCGAACTCTACCGCGGCCTGACCGAACACCTGATGCAGGCACACCGCATCCGCGTCAAGCGCATGCCGGTGGACGTCATGGGCCATGCCATCCGCCGCTTCGACCGCCACAGCCACCGCCTGCTGCTGTCGGAACTGCTGTCGCCGCAGGCGCGCGTGTTCCATCTGGCGGTGCAGGTCGGGCTGCTGGAGCTGGAGCCCCTGTTCCGACGCATCGTCGAGACGGCCAGCCTGTCCACCGCCGAGGCGCGCGGCCTCGCCCGCGTCGGCCTCGCCAACTACTTCGCCGGCGCCGTCCTGCTGCCTTACGACACCTTCATCAAGGCCGTGCGCAAGCACCGCTACGACATCGACCTGCTGCAGCACCGCTTCGACGTCACCTTCGAGCAGATCGCCCACCGCCTGACCACCCTGCAGCGCCCCAACGCGCGCGGCGTGCCGTTCTTCATGATCCGCGTCGACAAGGCGGGCAACGTCTCCAAGCGCTTCAGCGCCGCCCCCCTGCAGTTCGCCCGCTTCGGCGGCGCCTGCCCGCTGTGGAACGTCTACGACGCCTTCACCATGCCGGGCGTGCTGCACACCCAGCTGGCCGAGATGCCCGACGGCACGCTGTACTTCTTCATGGCGCGCTCGGTCACCAAGCCGGGCGGCAGCCACCGCGCGCCGCCGCAGCGCTTCGCCCTGGCGCTGGGGTGCGAGGCGCATCATGCGGCGCAACTGGTCAATGCCGACGGCCTGCAACTCGACAACCGCGATGCCGCCGTGCCCATCGGCGTGAACTGCCGCCTGTGCGAGCGGCTGGATTGCAGCCAGCGGGCCTTCCCGCCGCTCAATCACACGCTCATCGTCGACCAGAACCTGCGCGGCCATTCGGCCTTCTACTTCAAGCCCGACCCGTCGCCCTGACGGGGCCGGGGCCAATGGCCCCGGCGGCGGGCCGTCGTGGCGGCTCTTGTTCGGCGCCGCCGCACATGGCCCGGTGAACGGAGCCCATCGACGCCGAGCCACCAGGGAGCCGCCCGCATGGCCTACAAGCTTCCGCCACTGAACACCCTGCGCCTGTTCGAGGCCGCCGGCCGCCACCTCAGCTTCAAGGAGGCCGCCGCCGAGCTGCACGTGACGCCGAGCGCCGTCAGCCACGCCGTCGGCGCCCTGGAGGCGTGGCTCGGCGTGCCGCTGTTCGTCCGCACCCACCGGGCGCTGGAACTGACGGAAGCCGGCCGCGCCTACCTGCCGGGCGTCGCCGAAGCGCTGCGCCTGCTGGCCGCCGTCACCGAGGCGGTGCCCGGCCGCAGCCCGAGCGGCCGGCTCGCCGTCAGCGTCGCGCCGACCTTCGGGCTGCGCTGGCTGGTGCCGCGCCTGCCGTCCTTCGCCACCAGCCATCCCGACATCGAGGTGATGCTCGACACCTCGCCGCGCATCGTCGACCTGCCGCGCGACGGCGTCGACATCGCCATCCGCATGGGCCGCGGCGGCTGGCCGGGCGTCGAGGCGCGCTGTCTGGTGGTGGAGGAACTGGTGCCCGTCTGCGCCCCCGCCCTCGCCGCCCGCATCGCAACGCCCGCCGACCTCGCGGCCGTGCCGCTGCTGCACCTGGTCAACGCCGGCGAGGACTGGGCCGCCTGGGCCGAGCTGGCCGGCGCCGACCGCCTGGACACCGACCGCGGCCAGCGCTTCGACAACCTGAACATCGTGCTGGAGGCGGCCGCCCAGGGGCTCGGCGTCGCCATCGGCCGGCTGCCGCTCATCGGCGCCGACCTGCGGGCGGGGCGGCTGGTGCCGGTGCTCGGCCCGCCGCGGCGCTGCCGCACCGGGTACTGGCTGGTCACCGACCGCGATACGGGCCGCCTGCCCCACATCGCCGCCTTCACCCGCTGGATCGAGGACGAACTGGCGCGCGACCGGGCGGACGCGGCGGCGACGGCGGGCGATTTGCTCATCGGCCGGTGAGCGCCGCTCATCGCCGCGAGGCAGGACCCAGCGGCAGGTATTTCCCCTGGTTCATCAAGTATTCATGGAGCGTCGCGACTCGAAGTCGCGTCGTTTCGTCCCATCGACGGAGGCGGTCGCGGCCGGGTTCGGAAAAAGCCCCGCTTCGTTCCCGGCCGGTTCACGGCCGCAGCCGCAAGAACTTGAAACAGGGCTCAGTTATATTGCGCGAATGATCTAAAGGCGTAGTCTTTCCAGAGCCCCGCGCTGGGGGATATGGCGCCGGGCCCCGCACCGCCTGATAGAATCCACTGGGGGGAAATCCATGACCGTGAAGCCGATTCTGTTCGCCGCCGCCGCCGTTGCGCTGCTCGGTGCCTGCACCACCTGGGACCTGGAGAAGACCCGCGCCATGGCACCGGCCGGCGACACCTTCACCCAGGCCCTGAAGACCGCCTACCTGGAACGCGCCGCCTTCGAGAAGGCCGAGCAGGACTGGGGCGACGTCGCCTACTTCAACATGCAGGCCCGCACCGCCGCCGCCGGCCAGGTGCCGCCGGTGGGCGAGCTGGCGTCGCGCGGGCTGTCCGCCCCGGCCCTGGCCGCCGGCCGCGCCGCGCTGCTGGAACGCCTGGCCACCGCCGCGCCGTCCAACACGCCGGAAGCCTGCGCCCAGGCCCAGGCGTGGTTCGAACACTGGATGGAACAGGAAGAGGAAGGCCACCAGCCCGACCACATCGCCGAAGCCAAGGGCCAGTACGACGCCTGGCTCGCCAAGTGCCAGCCGCCGGTGATGGCCGCCGAGCCGGCCGACTTCATCATCTACTTCCCCTTCGACAGCGCCACCCTGACGGCCACCGCCAAGGCCGAGATCGCCCGCGCCGCCGAAGCCTACAAGACCCGCTCCGGCGCCATCACCCTGACCGCCCACACCGACACCGCCGGTGACAAGATGTACAACCAGCGCCTGTCGGAGCGTCGCGCCGACGCGGTGCGCAAGGCGCTCGTCGACATGGGCGTGCCGTCCAAGGTCATCGCCGCCTCGGCCTACGGCGAGAACATGACGGCGGTCGCCACCGGCGACGGCGTCGAGAAGACCGAGAACCGGCGCGTCACCATCACGGTCGGCGCCGGCTCCTGATCCCTGCCGTACCGAACGACGAACGGGGCGCTGCCGGCCGGCAGCGCCCCGTTTTCTGTCGTCGTCTCCGCCCCGAAGAAGAGCCGCCGGCTCCCGACGCCGCCGCTGCGAACCAGGAGGGGCGGCGGCGAAGGGCGGATGCGGGAGCCGGCGGACCCGGCCGCCTGGGGAGTGGGGATCGGCGGCGGGATGGGCAAGCCTCAGTTGGCGGCGGCGTAGTCGTAGGCGCCGGCCGACCAGCGGTAGACCACGTAGCCGGGCGCGGTGACGTCGCCCTTGTCGTCGAAGGAAATGTCGCCGAGCACGGTCTGGAAGGTGCCCGACCGCAGGGCGTCGGCCACCTTGCCGCCGTCCACCGTGCCGGCCGCCTTGGCCGCCTGCGCCCAGGTCTGCACGGCGCCGTAGGTGTAGAGCACGTAGCCCTCGGGCTCGATGCCGACGCCGCGGAAGGCGTCCACCACCGGCGCCGCCGTCGGGTTGCGGCGCGGGTCGGGCGAGAAGGTCATCAGCGCCCCTTCGCCCGACGGGCCGGTGATGCTCCAGAACTCGGCGGTGACCGTGGCGTCGCCGGACATGAGCTGGGTGTCCATGCCCTGCTCGCGCAGCTGCCGCAGGATGAGCCCCGTCTCGGTGTGATAGCCGCCGATGTAGAGCAGGTCGACGTCGAGCTGCTTCAGCTTGGTCACCAGCGCCGAGTAGTCCTTCTCGCCGGCGGTGTAGCTGTCGTAGAGCACCTCGGTGACGCCCAGCTTGTTCAGGTTCTCGCGCGTCGCGTCGGCGAGGCCGCGGCCGTAGGCGGTCTTGTCGTGCAGGATGGCGATGCGCTGGTCCTTGGCGGTGTCGGCGATCCACGCCGCCGCCACCTCGCCCTGCTGGTCGTCGCGGCCGCACACGCGGAACACGCCGGCGAAGTCCTGCTCGGTGAGGGCCGGGTTGGTGGAGCCGGGCGAGATCATGACCACGCCGCCGTCCTCGTAGACGGCGCTGGCGGGGATGGAGGAGCCGGAACACCAGTGGCCGGCGACGAACACCACGTCGCGGCCCGCCAACTGGTTGGCGACGGCGACCGCCTGGCGCGGGTCGCAGGCGTCGTCGCCGACTTCCAGCACCACCTGCTCACCCAGCACGCCGCCGGCGGCGTTCAAGTCCTCCACCGCCTTCTGGGCGCCGTCGCGCATCTGGGCGCCGAAGGCGGCGTACTGGCCGGTCATGGGGCCGGCGACCGCGATGCGGATCTCCGCCTGCGCCGCCCCCGCCGTCGCCGCCAGCCCGGCCGCCGCCAGCGCCATGGCCGAGGCCGTCTTGGTCCACGTCTTCATGCCGATGCTCTCCCTGTCGTCTCGTGCGGGCACGCCGGCCCGTGGTTCCAGTAGGGCGGCAGGGGGCGGCCGGCGACAAACGACTTCGGTTCAGCGCGGGGTGATCCGTTCTCATGCGGCCGGCTGCATCGAAATTCCTCCGTTTCGCCTGAAAAGCCCCCGTTTGCCGGGCCGCAGCCAGCAGCGCCATCCTGCCGCCACACACCCCGACCAACCGGAGCCTGCCTGCATGACCGACGTGCTTCTGTGCGACATCGCCGACGGCATCGCCGTCCTCACCCTCAACCGTCCGGCCAAGCTGAACGCCATCAGCTACGCCCTGGCCGACGCCCTGCTCGACCGCCTGGACGCGCTGGAGACCGACCCGGCGGTCGGCGCCGTCATCCTCACCGGCGCCGGCGAGCGCGCCTTCTCCGCCGGCGGCGACATTCCGGAATTCTCCCGCAGCGTCGCCGCCGGGCCCGAGGCCGCGCTGCGCGACTTCGTGCGCCGCGGCCAGACCCTGACGGGGCGCCTGGAGGCCTTCGGCAAGCCGGTGATCGCCGCCGTCAACGGCCTCGCGTACGGCGGCGGCTGCGAGATCACCGAGGCCGTTCACCTGGCCGTCGCCAGCGACCGCGCCACCTTCGCCAAGCCCGAGATCAACCTCGGCATGCCGCCCACCTTCGGCGGCACCCAGCGCCTGCCGCGGCTGGCCGGGCGCAAGCGGGCGCTGGAGCTGCTGCTCACCGGCGATCCGTTCTCCGCCGAGCGGGCGCACGAGCTGGGCCTCGTCAACGCCGTGGTGCCGCACGACGGGCTGATGGACGCCGCCCGCGGCCTCGCCCGCCGCATCCTGCGCCATTCGCCGCTGGCGGCGCGCAGCATCATCACCGCCGTCACCCGCGGCATCAACGGCGCCATCGCCGAAGGCCTCGCCATGGAAGGCGAGCAGTTCGCCCGCATGGTGCCGACCCACGACCTGCGCGAGGGCCTGGATGCCTGGATGGAGCGCCGCACGCCCCGCTATCGCGGCGTGTAGAGCCTTCATCCGCCGGTGAAAACTCCGCGTTTGTGCCGGGGCGCGGTGGCTTCCCATCATCGACCGGCATCGTTCGCCGGAGGCCCGCCATGACCATCGCCACCGTCACTCCCGCCCGCCGCGAGGGTGGCACCGCCCTCGGCATCATTGCCGCCGCCGTCGCCGTGATGGTGTTCACCGCCTTCACCCTGGTGTCGCGCTGGGGCGCGGTGACCAGCGCCGGGCCGGCCGACCTGGCCGCCCTGCGGTTCGGCGTCGGCGGCGTCCTGCTGGCGCCGTTCCTGCTGACGGCCCCCGTGCGGGCGGTGGGGTGGCGGCGGGCGGTGGTGCTGGCGCTGGTCGGCGGTACGGTGTTCGCCGGCTTCGCCTACGGCGGCCTCGCCCTGGCACCGGCGTCGCACGGAGCGGTGCTGCTGCACGGGGCGCTGCCGGTGTTCGGCCTGATGTCCGGCGCCCTGGTGCTGGGCGAGCGGCCGAGCCGGCAGCGGCTGGCGGGCGCCGCCCTGATCCTGGCCGGCATCCTCACCGTCGCCGCCGGCACCGGCGCGGTGCAGGAGCTGCGGCGGCTGGTGGGCGACGGGCTGCTGCTCGGCGGGTCGTTCTGCTGGACCCTGTTCGGCGCCCTGGTGCGCCGCTGGTCCATCGCGCCGCTGACCGCCGCCGTGGTGGTGACGCCGCTGTCGGCGGTGCTGTTCCTGCCGGTCTACCTGCTGGCGCTGGAGCCGGGTCTGGCGGCCATGGCGCCGCGCGACCTGGTGATCCAGGGCATCGTGCAGGGGGTGCTCATGGGCATCGCCTCGCCGGTCCTCTACATGATCGCCGTCACCCGCTTCGGCGCCACCGAGACGGCGCTGTCCACCGCCGTCATCCCCGGCCTGACCACCGCCGGCGCCGTCCTCTTCCTGGGCGAGACCGTGGGGGCGGCCAACTGGGTGGGCGTGATCCTCGCCACCGCCGGCATGATCGTCTCGTTCCGGCCCGACCGGACGCGGCGAGCGGCCCTGGCCGACCTCGCCCGCCTGAGCGATCATCACCTGCGCGACATCGGCGTCGACCCCGCGACGCTGCGCCCGCACAGGAGAGGCACCCCATGACCACCCAGACCGAACGCGGCCGCCGCCTGCAGGAGCTGACCCGCGGCGGCGACCTGTTCGTCATGCCCAATGCCTGGGACGCCGGTTCGGCCAAGCTGCTGGCGGCGCAGGGCTTCCCCGCCGTCGGCACCACCAGCGCCGGCATCGCCTACGCCCTCGGCCAGCCCGACCAGAGCAGCGCCGTGCCGCGCGACACCATGCTCGCCCACTGCGGCGCCATCGCCGCCGCCGTCACCGTGCCGGTCAGCGGCGACCTGGAGGACGGCTGGGGCGAGGCGCCCGCGACCGTGGCGGAAACCGTGCGCGCCGCCGTCGCCGCCGGTCTGGTCGGCGGCAACGTGGAAGACGTGCCGGGCGCGCCGGGTGCCGCCCTCTACGACCGCGACCTCGCCTGCGACCGCATCCGCGCCGCCCGCGCCGCCGCCGATGCCTCGGGCGTGCCCTTCACCCTGACCGCCCGCACCGATGCCCTGCTGCGCCACGGCCCGGCCGGACTCGACGAGGCCATCGCGCGCTGCATCGCCTACCGCGACGCCGGCGCCGACTGCCTGTTCGCGCCGGGCATGAGCGACCCCGACAGCATCGGGCGCTTCGTGCGGGCGGTGGATGCGCCGGTGACGGTGGTCATGGGCTTCACGGGCAAGGCGCTCGACCTCGCCACCCTGCGCGGGCTCGGCGTCACGCGGGTGACCACCGGCGGCAGCCTGGCGCGGGCCTGCTTCGGCCTGCTGCGCCGCGCCGCCGCCGAGATCGCCGGGCCGGGCACCTTCCATTACGCGGACGGCCAGATCCCGGATGCGGAGCTGACCGCCTTCTTCCGCGACTCGACCGGCTGAGGCGGCGCCAGTTCGCTCGCGATCCAGCGGCGGAAGGCGGCCACGTCGGGCCGGCGCAGCGCATCGGGCGCGGTGACCAGCCAATAGGCCGCCTCGCTCGCCACCGGCGGGCCGAGCACGGGCACCAGCCGCCCGGCCGCCATCTCCGCCGCCACCAGCGGCAGGCGCCCGACGACGACGCCGAGGCCCTGCACGGCGGCCTCCGTCGCCATGTGGATGGTGTCGAACCGCAGGCCGCGCCCGGTGTCGAGCCCGCCGATGCCCTTCAGCCGGGCCCAGGCGTCCCAGTCCTCCGGCACCGTCACCACGTGCAGCAGGGTCCGGCGGCGCAGGTCGGCGGCGGTCCGGACCATGGCGGCGACGGCGGGGGCGGCGACGGGCACCAGATCCTCCGCCGCCAGCCGCACCGCGTCGACCGCCGGCCAGCCGCCGACGCCGCGGCGGATGGCGACGTCGATGCCGTCGCGGGGGAATTCCACCTGGCGGTGGGCGGTGTCCAGTTGCACCTCGATCTCGGGATGCGCCGCCTGGAAGCGCGGCAGGCGCGGCAGCAGCCAGCGCAGGCCGAAGCTCGGCGCGACGCTCACCGCCAGCCGGCCGGAGGGGGCGCGGCCGGGCACGCCCTCGGTGGCGGCGGCGATGGTGTGCAGCGCCTCGCGCACCCGCGGTAGGTAGGCGTGGCCGGCGATGGTGAGCGCGATGGCGCGGTGGCCGCGGGCGAACAAGGGCACGCCGAGCCAGTCCTCCAGGGTCTGGATGCCGTGGCTGACGGCACTCGGCGTCAGGTTCAGTTCCTCGGCCGCCAGCTTGAAACTGAGATGGCGGCCGGCGGCCTCGAACAGGCGCAGGGTGTTGAGAGGCGGCAGGCGATAGGCCATGGCGGTCCCTCCGGGTCGCGATGCTGGATCGAAGGATCGCGCCGCCGGGTGCGCCGCGGCAAACGCGAATGCCTTCCGCTCACGCGAGCGATGCTCATGCGACCAGCAGCAGGCGGGCACCGAGGATCGCCAGCGCCGCGAAGAAGGCGAGGCGGAAGCGCACCCCGTCCACCCGCCGCCGCAGCCGCTGGCCCAGCATCATGCCGGCGACGGCGGGCACCACCGCCCCGGCGGAGACGGCGGCCGTCGGCCCGTCCAGCGCCCCGCCGAGCAGCACGCCGCCGAGCGTCAGGGTGGAGACGGTGAAGGCGAGGCCGAGGGCCTGCACCAGGTCGTCCTTCTCCAGCCCGAGGGCCTGGAGGTAGGGTACCGTCGGCATGACGGCGACGCCCGTCGCCGCCGTCACCGCCCCGGCGGCGAGGCCGGCGAGCGGCCCGACCGCCGCGTCTGCCTTCGCGCCGAGCCGAAGCCTCGGCCCCCACAGGCCGAAGGCGGCATAGGCGAGCAGCGCCGCGCCGAGCGCCCGCGCCGCCCACGACCCCGCCGCCTCCGGCAGTAGGGCGCCGACGCCGGCGGTGCCGGCGACGACGGCGACCAGGAAGGGCCACAGGCGGGCCAGCAGGCGCGGCAGGGCGGCGCCGGCCGCCGTCTGCCACAGGTTGGTCAGCAGCGACGGCACCACCATGAGCGCCGCCGCCTCTGCGGGCGCCATCACCTGCCCGAGCAGCCCGACCACCACCGTCGGCAGGCCGAGCCCGACCAGGCCCTTGGCGGTGCCGGCGAGCACGAAGGTGGCGCCGATCAGCGCCAGGGTGAGAAGGGTGTACGTGTCGGTCATGCCGCCGACCTTGCGCCCGGCGGCGGCGGCCGACAATCTGGAAGATCCGCAGCCAGCCTTCGTCTGTTCCGAAGGCTCCTGCCGCGCCGGGAGCTTCGCCTATGCGCTTCGACGTCACCGACCTGCGCCTGTTCGCCGCCGCGGCGGAGGCCGGCAGCATCACCCGCGGCGCCGCCCGCTGCCATCTCGCCCTGCCCTCGGCCAGCGCCCGCATCGCCGGCATGGAGGCGGCGGTGGGCGTGCCGCTGTTCACCCGCGGCCGGCGCGGCGTCACGCCGACGCCGGCCGGCCTCGCCCTGCTGCACCACGCCCGCGCCGTCCTGCGCCAGATGGACGCCCTGCACGCCGAGTTGGCGGAGCACGCCGGGGGCCTGCGCGGCCATGTGCGGCTGACGGCCCACACGGCAGCGCTGACCGAGATCCTGCCCGACGTGCTGTCCGGCTTCCTGGTCGCCAACCCCGGCATCGACGTGGCGCTGGAGGAACGCGAAAGCCGCCTCGTCGTGCGGGCGGTGGCGGAGAACCGCGCCGACCTCGGCATCGTCAGCGAGGCGGCGGCGCAGGCGGGCGGCCTCGCGGCGCTCGCCACCCTGCCCTTCCACACCGACCGGCTGGTGCTGGCGGTGCCGCGCGACCACCCGCTCGCGGCGCGGCGCTCGGTCGCCTTCGCCGAGGTGGTGGACGCGCCCATGGTGGGCCTGCGCGACGGCAGCGCCCTGCAGGATCATCTAGCGGGGCACGCGGCGGCGCTCGGACGGACACTGACGCTGCGGGTGCGCATGCCGGGGTTCGAGTCGGTCTGCCGCATGGCGGGCGCCGGCGTCGGCCTCGCGGTGGTGCCGGAAACGGCGGCCCGCCGCCATCGGCGGGCGAGCGGCATCGCCGTGGTGCGGCTCGACGACCCTTGGGCGATGCGGCGGCTGGTGATCTGCCTGCGCGACCGCGACGCCCTGACGGCGCCGGCGCGGCGGCTGCTCGATCATCTGGCGGCGGCGGGAGAAGCGGCGGCGGGAAAAGAGACCGCCGGCTTCCGCGCTGGCCAGGCCCGACGTTCGAAGGCCCGGCCGGCGGAAGCCGGCGGTGCAGCGAGCCGTGTTGCGGGAGGCGAACCGCGGCCGCGGCAAAGGAACTCGTAACGGGTACCATACTGGGAAGTCGTCCGAAGGCCGCGGCCCCCGGGCATCCCCACCCTCGCCCACCGCCTTCGCACCTGCAAACGAGGACTTCTCAGGGCAACGCGAGAAGGTTTCAGCCAAGCCCCGCGCCCCCGCCCGCCATACTGGCGCGAGCCCCACAGGGAGCCGCACCGCCATGGCCGACCGCATCCGCCCCGCCCCCTCCGCCCCCGGCGTCGAGCGCCTGGAGGCCCATCTGCACGGGCGGCCCTTCGCGCCGCACCGCCACGACACCTACGCCATCGGCATCACGCTCGCCGGCGTGCAGAGCTTCCGCTTCCGCGGCGAGACGTGGCACTGCCTGCCCGGCCAGGCCCACATCCTGCACCCCGACGAGCTGCACGACGGCCGCGCCGGCACCGAGGCCGGCTTCGCCTACCGCATCGCCTATCTCGACCCGGCGCTGGTGCAGCGGGCGCTCGGCGGCCGGCCGCTGCCCTTCGTGGCGCAGCCGGTGGTGGACGGCGCCGGCCTGCGGGCGGCGGCGGCGCTGTGGGACCTGGAGACGACGGTGGACGAGGCGGCCCGGGTGGACCTGATCGTGGCGGCGGCCGACCTGCTGGTGGTGGCGGCGGGCGGCGACCTGCCAACGGGGCATCTCGACCTGCCGGCGCTGGAGCGGGTCCGGGCGCGCATCGCCGCCGACCCCGCCGGCGAGCACCCCCTGGCGGCGCTGGAGCGCGAGGCGGGCCTGACGCGCTGGACGCTGGCCCGCCAGTTCCGCGCCGCCTTCGGCACCAGCCCGAGCCGCTACCGCACGCTGCGGCGTCTGGATGCGGCGCGGCGGCTGGTGGCGGCGGGCGCCGGGCTCGCCGAGGCCGCCACCGCCACCGGCTTCGCCGACCAGAGCCACATGACGCGCCAGTGGAAGCGCGCCTGGGGCCTCACGCCGGCGCGGTGGGCCGCGGCGCTGGCGGCGGAGTGACGCCGTCGGTGCGCGCCTCCAGCGCCCGCACCACCGCCGCCATGTCCTCGCCGCCGTGGCCGAGCGCCAGCGTCTCGCCGTAGAGGGCATGGCAGGCGTCGAGCAGCGGCGAGGCCAGCCCCGCCGCCCGCGCCGCCTCGGCGATCAGGCGGTTGTTCTTCAGCACGTCGGCGATGGCCGCCTGCACCGAGAAGTCGCGCGCCAGCAACTTGTCGGCCTTCATGCGGCTGACGGCGCTCGCCATGGGGCCGGCGTCGAGCACGGCGACGAAGCGCGCCATGTCGAGCCCGTGGCGGTCGGCGAAGTGGCTCGCCTCGGCCAGGCCCGTCACCATGGTGATGAGGAACAGGTTGACGGCGAGCTTCATGAGCAGCGCCGAGGGGACCGGGCCGCACTCCACCGCGTCGCGGCAGAGCGGCGCGAGCAGCGGCCGCACCGCCGCCACGGCATCGGGGTCGCCGGCCAGCATGGCGACCAGCTGCCCCGCCTCCGCCGGCGCCCGCGAGCCCGACACCGGCGCCTCCACATAGGTTCCGCCGGCGGCGCGGATGGCGGCGTCGAGGCGGCGGGAGTAGTCCGGCGAGGTGGTGCCCATGTGGACGACGATGCGCCCGACGACGCGGCGGTCGAAGTCCGGCGTGCCGCGACCGAGGGCGGCGTCCATGGCGTCCTCGTGGGCCAGCATGAGGATGACGACGCGCGCCCGCCGGAACACCTCGGCGACCGTCGCCGCCACCGCCGCGCCGGCCGCCTTCAGCGGCGCGCATTTCTCCGGCGAGCGGTTCCACACCACCAGCGGCGTGCCCGCCCGCGCCAGGTTGAGCGCCATGGGCTGCCCCATGACGCCGAGCCCGATGAACCCGACTTCCATGCCTCTCCTCCTCCTCGGTGCGGCGCGCCATGGGCGGCGTGCGCGGGAGGAGTCTGGGCGGGCGCCCGTGGCGCCGTCTTGAACGGTTGTGCGTCAGCCGCCGGCGGAGACGCGGCGCTCGCGCCCGACGAAGCGGGCCGCCGCGCGCAGCCACACCTCCGGCGCCTCGCCCGCCGCCCAGGTGCCGGCGGCGCGGGCTGCGGCGAGCAGGCCGGCGATGCGGGCAGCGGCGAAACTGGCGCCGCCGGTCGGCTGGCGGCCGGGTTCCACCACCACGCCGGGGCAGGCGCCGTATTCCGCCGCACCGCCGCCGTCGCCGAACCACGACAGCTCGCCGACGCCGCAGCGGGCATCGCCGGAGACGCGCACCACGCCGGGATAGGCCGCCGGCCACACCGGCCCGCCGCGGGCGGGGGCGGAGGCGACAACCGTCACCCCGGCGGCCAGCGCCGCCGCCACCGCCTCGGCCAGCACGGCGCGGTCGCTGCGCAAACCCAGGCTGAGGACGCAGACATCCGCCCCCTGCTCCACCGCCCAGGTGAGCCCTGCCGCCACCAGCCCGGCGGACGTGGCGCTGTGGCGGCCGAACACCTGGGCGTCGAGCAGGCGGGCGTCCGGGCAGGCCTCGCGCACCAGCCGGGCGACGGCGCTGCCGTGGCCGAGGGTGTCGGGCTCCGGCGGCACGGCGCGCACGCTGCCGTCCTGCGCCGGGCGGAAGGCACGGGCCAGCGCCACGGGGGCGCCGGGCGGGCTCGCGATGCCGCTGTCGATGACGGCGACGGTGACGGGGGCGAGGACGGGGGTCGGGGCGGCGGTCATCACGCGCTCTCCCGCACGGGCTGCGGCAGCGGGCGGAAGCGGCCGTCGCGCAACTCCCACACCGCATCGGCGCCGGTCAGCATATCGGGCCGGTGGCTGACGACGATGCGGGTGCGGTCGGCGAACAGGCGGTCGATCTCGGCGGCGAGGGCGGCGGCGGTCTCGGCATCCAGGGCCGAGGTCGGCTCGTCGAGCACCAGCACCGCCGGATCGAGCAGCAGGCAGCGGGCCAGCGCCATGCGCTGCCGCTCGCCGCCCGAGAACAGGGCGCCGGCCTCGCCGACGGGGGTATCGAGGCCCTGCGGCAGGCGGTCGAGCAGCGGGCCGAGTTGGGCGGCGCGGGCAGCGCGCTCCACCGCCGCGTCGTCGGCCTCGGGCGCGCCGAGGCGGATGCTGTCGGCGATGGAGCCGGGGAACAGCACCACCTCCTGCCCCATGACGGCGACGGCGCGGCGCAGGTCGGCCAGCGCGAGGTCGCGCAGGTCGAGGCCGGCCAGGGTGACGCGGCCGCCCTGCGGATCGAAATGGCGGTGCAGCAGATCGACCACCGTGCTCTTGCCGGCCCCGGAAGCCCCGACGAGCACCACCTTGGCGCCGGCGGGAATGTCGAGGGTGGCACCGATCAGCACCGGCGCCTCGGCGTGGCGGTAGTCCACCGCCTCCAGGCGCACGGAGGCGGGGCCGTGTGCGGGCAGCGGGCGGGGCTGCGGCGGGTCGGCCACGTCGGGGGCGGCGTCGAGGATTTCCATGACGCGGTCGAGGCTCACCCGCGCCCGCCGCACCGCCATCCACAACCCGAGCAGCGACTGCATGGGGCCGGTGGCGCGGCCGAGATAGGCGGTGAAGGCGACGAGGCCGCCGAGGGTGAAGGCGCCGTTCAGCACCATCATGCCGCCGACCACGAAAACCAGGGCATTGCCGACCGAGCCGAACAGACCCGGCACCGCCCCGGCGGCGAAGTTCACCATCTGCAGGCGCAGCAGGTCGTCCAGGTAGCCGTGGCCGAGCCCGTCGAGGCGCTTCGTTTCGGCCCGCTCGGCGCGGAAGGCCTGCACCACCTTCACGGCCGACAGGCTGCGCACCAGGAAGCTCGACACCTCGCCGGAGCGCTCGCGCAAGGCCCGCGTGCGACGGTCGACGATGGGGCGGACCCACTTCAGGAACAGCAGTTGCGCCGGCAGCAGCGCCAGCGCCAGCGCCGTCAGCCACGGGTCGAGCAGCAGCATGAGCGTCAGCGCGCCGGTCAGCACCAGCACGGCGTTGAGCGCCGCCAGCGGGGCGTCGACGGCGAAGCGCAGGATTTCGCCGATGTCGCCGTCGAGCCGGCTGAGCAGGTCGCCGGTCTTCCAGCGGGCGTAGAAGCGCGGCGACAGGGTGAGAAGGTGGGCATGCACTCGCCCGCGCATGGCGAACAGGATGCGCCCGGAGGCACGAATATAGATCCAGCGGTTCCACGCCGACACGGCGGTGGACAGGATGCCGATGCCGACCATGCCGGCGCTCAGCATCACCAGCAGGCGCAGGTCGCCGCCGAGCAGGGCATCGTCGATGAGAAGCTTGGTGATCCACGGCTGCGCCAGCCCGATGCCCACCCCGAGCAGCGAGGTGAGCGCGATGGCCGCCAGCGTCGTCCGGTGCGGTGCGACGAAGGACCAGGCCCAGCGGACCTGGTCCCGCGTCGACCGCGCCGGAGCCGCGCGGGGGGCGTGCGGGCTCGGCGCGACCGCCATGCTCAGCGCTCGATCACGCGGAGCGAGGCGACACCCTGGTCGGGGCAGCCGGGGATCTCCACCCGGCCCTTCTCCGACAGGTCGGCGGTGGAATAGATGCCGATGTCGCACATGGTGCCGGCGACGTAGACCTCCTCGCCGTCACCGCTGATGTTGATGGAGTAGTAGGTGTGCGGCAGGTCGACGCGCTTCACCAGCGTGTCGGTGGCGGTGTCGATCTTCGACAACTGGGTGTAGGTGGAGAACACCTCGTTGCGCCGCACCGGGTTGACCACCGACGAGAAGATGACGGCCGAGGTATCCTCGAACTCATCCATGACGAACTCGCCCGACTTCAGGTCAAGCGTCAGCATGCCGGTCTTGTAGGCGGTGGGATCGTCGGCCTGCTTGGTGGTGTCGAAGGTGTAGTAGGGCGTCGAGAACACGTCCGCCTGTTCGTACTGCGGCCAGAAGTCCAGGATGTCGGCCGGGGCGCGGTCCGGCTTCGGGCCGTTGACGATCTTGTGGGTCTCCTTGATGGCGCCGGTCTTGGGGTCGATGCCGTAGAGATCCCAGCCGAGGCCCCACAGGGTCTGGTCGTCGGCCGACATGAAGAACAGGGCGATGCGGCGCGGCACTTCGAACTCGCGCACCGGCTTGGCGCCGACGCCGTCGGCGGTGCTGAACACCTTCACGCGGGTGTCCATCACCTGGTATTCGCCCGGCAGTTCCTTCATGGGCGAGACGAAGACGAACAGCTCCTTGCCGTCGCGCGACAGTTCCACCGCCGGCATGATCTTGGAGCGCACGTTTTCCGGCTCGTTCATGTCGGTACGGAAGACTTCCTTGCCGGTGTCGAGGTCGACGCCGACCACCGCCTCGTTGTGGGCGGTTAGCACGTAGGCGACCTTGGCGTCGGGCGAGGGGATCACCGTCCACGGCGCGACGCCGGGGCCGGGGATTTCCACCACCTTCTCGACGGCCCGCGCCGCCGGGTCGATGAGCACCACCTTGTTGGGCTTGGCGGCGGTCAGCAGGTATTCCTTGGCCGACGCCTCGCCGCCGGCCAGGCCCACCAGGGCGAGGCCGGCCGCGGCCGCCAGCAGGGTCTTGCGATACATGGTCATCGTCCTGCTCCTGGCCGTCACTTCTTCGGGAAGACGGCGCCGAGTTCGCGCCAGTCGTTCTGGGCCGAAGGGGCGTCGGCGTTCCAGTCGGGATAGGTGTTCATGGTGTCGGGCACCTGGGCCGGCCACCAGCAGGGGTCGGAACAGCCGTAAAGGTCCGCCTCCATGGGGGCGCAGAGCGCCGCGACGCTGCCGAAGGGGTCGATTTCCCAACCCGGATCGACGGTCGCCGTGCAGCCGGTGACGATGGACGACATGGTGTAGACCTCGTCGACACCGCCGCCGTCGGCAGCCTGCTCGACGGCCTTGGCCTTGCGGTTCATCGGAGTGATGTGCTTCATCAATGGGCCCTCCTCGGGGCGACGTGGCGGTCGAAGAAGCCGGGGTTGCCGGCCATGATCGCGGCGTAGGACTCGAGCCCGAACGCCACCCAGTCGCGCATCAGGTCGCAGTAGTGGTGGTTGGGCTTCAGCGGGTCGGCGTAGCGGCTGTAGGCCTCGTGGTAGCAGCCGCCGGCGCACAGCTTGCGGATCCAGCAGGTGGAGCAGACGGGGTCCTTGCGGTTGGCCGCCTCCTCCAGGAAACCGCGCACCGCCGCCTTGTCCCAGCCGGCTTCGACGTTGCCGAAGGTCGGCATCTTCGATCCGGTGAAGCGGTGGCACAGGTTGACGTCGCCCTTGCGGTCGACCGCCAGCATGCCGGCGCCCGCCCCGCACGGCAGGGACTTGGAGGTCCCTTCCGACAGGTCGGTCATCAGCTGGTGCATGTTGCCGAAGCCGGTGTTGCCGCCCGCGAGGGCCGCGGCCACGTACTCCCGCCCCAGCTCCTTCAGCCCCTCGAACACGGTGGCGAGTTCGTCGGGCAGCAGGTTGAAGAAGCTGTTGTCGCCCGAGGTGACGGGCGAGAACCCGACCTCGAAGAAGCCCTGCTCGTCCTTCAGGTGCTTGTGGATGCGCGCCACGTCGGTCACGCCGGTGGTCAGCGTCACGCGGGCGCCGATGGGGCGGGACTTGTAGCGGCCGAGCAGCATTTTCGCCTTGGCCGCCACCACGTCGTAGGTGCCCTTGCCGCCGACGGTGCGGCGGTTGCGGTCGTGCAGGTCGGGCGGGCCGTCCATGCTGATGGTGATGCCGAAGCGGTGGGCGTCGAAGTAGTCCACCAGTTCCTCGGTCAGCAGGGTGGCGTTGGTGGTCAGCGAGAAATCGATGACCTTGCCCGTCTCCCGCCCGCGCCGCTCGGCGAAGTCCACCACGGCGCGGATGAGCGGCATGTTGCTGAGCGGCTCGCCGCCGAAGAACACCACGTTGACGCGGTCGCGCCCGGCGGCTTCCTCCAGCAGCAGGTCGACGGCCTGGGCGGCGGTGTCGAACTCCATGCGCTGGCCGGCGGCGGGGGTGGTCAGGTCCTCCTTGTAGCAGTAGGTGCAGCTGAGGTTGCAGCCGGTGTTGACGTTGAGCACGACGGTCGAGACCGGCAGCTCCTCGACGACGATGGGCTTGGCCTCGACGGGGGTCGCCGCGTCGGGGCCGACGATGCGCAGGGTCAGGAACTCGCGCAGGGTCTCGATGACGTCGGCGGCCGGGTAACGCCCGTCGAAGCGGGTGCGGATGTCGTCCTCGCCGACGCCGGTCGGGCCGCGCTCGCGGAACAGGTCCACCATCTCGGCGCCGAGCGGGTCGAGCGCGAAGACGCTGGTGGACGGCACGTGGAACAGCATGCGCTGGTCGCCGAAGCGGAGCGTGCGCACGTCGTTCCCGGCCAGTTGCAATGTAGCCATGGGATTGCCTCCGGTCGCTCGCTCAGTGGATCGGCGGATCGTTCCAGCGCTGCACGGTCACCACGAGGCGCCCCTCGCCCGTCACCGTCTTGCCGCCGTTCTTGACGGCCGCGGTGACGGCCAGGTCACCGACGTTGTTGGTGCCGAAGCGGCGCTGCGGGTTCGGACCGGCCAGCGCCGGCTGGAACAGGCCGCCGCCGTGCGAGGTCAGGGCGAACTTGGCGTCCTCCATGGCTTCCGCCGCGGCGTCGCGGTTGGCCGCCGTCCAGGTGGCCGGCAGGGCGCCGAGGCGCACGTCGTCGTCGGTGCCGGGCTCGCCGTCGGCGCCGTTCAGGTAGCCGACCGCTTCCAGCTGCGCGGTGATGGCCGCCATGGCCCCGCCGCCGCCGCCCACGCGGGCGACCGCCGTCTCGGGCTCCACCTTGACGCTGTCGACGGACTTGTAGACGGCGAAGGCCTGCGAAAGCTCGCTGCCGCCCGCCTTGACGGTGCGCCAGCCGGGCGCCGCGTCCTTGGCCGCCGTCACCTTGACGGTGACACGGTCGCCGGCGGCGGTCAGCGGCGCCACGGTGATGCCGGGGCCGAAGTCGACCGTGCTCGGCAGGGCGTCGCCGTAGAGGGTGACGGTCTTGCTCTCGCCGGCCTTCAGGCTCGCCTGGCTGAGGCCGACCAGGGTCGGCTGGCCGTCGGCCTTCACGGCGGTGACGCGGGCGCCGATCTCGTCGGCGTCGGCCTGGAACATGCGGCCCGACAGGGTCTTGCCGTCCTCGGACAGGGCCATGATCTCGCGCATGGAGCCGCCGCCGAGGTCGGTGGAGGCGCGCCATTCGTAGCCGCCGAACACGGTGGCGAGGCCGCCGCCGGCGACCGGCTGGCCGCTCGCGTCGACGAGGTCGTAGGTGACGGTATAGGTGCCGTCGGCCGCCGGGGCGACGGCCATGCTGCCGCCGATCGCGCCGCGGCCCGGCTGGTAGGCCGAGACGATCCAGGTGCCGGCCGGGTCGGGCTTGTCGGCGTCCTTCCAGGCGGTCCAGGCGGCCGTCTGGTAGGGGAAGCGGTCGCCGAGGATCTTCGGCATCTCGGTGGAGATGCGCTTCCAGTATTCGTGGTCGCGCGACATGAACTGGTATTCGGCGGTGGGGAACTGGCCGACGTGGAAGTTGGCGAGCTTCAGCCACTCGTCGGCGTCACGCCGCTGCAGCGCCACGCGGGCGAAGCTGTGGCAGCGGGCGCAGGTGGTGACCAGCCCCTCGTCCGCCTCGGCTTCCGACACGTTGGGCTGGCGCTCCAGGATGTAGCGGTAGTCGGCGGTTTCCGACGGCGCGAGGCCCTGGGTATCCGACAGATAGCGGATCAATGCCGTCGCCTCGTTGGCCGACAGCTTGGCGCCGTGCAGGTGGCCCATGCGGAACAGCGTCATCTCCCAGCCTTCCGGCGTCTTGCGGATGTGGCTGATGCGCTTCCAGCTGTCGGTGCCTTCGGGCGTGTGGCAGCTGGCGCAGCGCTCGGTGATGAGCGCCTTGGGGTCCAGCGTTTCCGCCGCCGCACCGCCGGACAGCAGTCCGGCGGTCATGGCGGCCAGGGATGCGGAAAGCAGCCCCGTCCTCCTCCGTCGCGTCATGTGAATGAACCTCCACCTGTTCCTGAGTTGATTGGGTTTTTCTTTTCTTGTCTGGGTCTTGTCTTGTTATGCGTGGTCCCGCCGGCCCGTGGTCAGACGACCATGCAGACCGACTTCTCCTCCGTGTAGAGATCGAGCACCGAGCGGCCCATTTCGCGGCCCCAGCCCGACTGCTTGAAGCCGCCGAACGGCAGTGCGGCGTCGAGCACGTTGTGGGCGTTCACCCAGACCGTGCCGGCCTTGATCTTCGGCACCAGCCGGTGGATCTGCCGCAGGTCGGTGCCCCAGACGCTGGCGGCGAGGCCGTAGGGCGTGTCGTTGGCCATGGCCGCCACCTCGTCGAGGTCGTCGAAGGGCAGCGCGCACAGCACCGGGCCGAAAATCTCCTCGCGTACCACGGTGGCGTCCTGGGCACAGCCGACCAGCACCGTCGGCTCGACGAAATAGCCCTCGCGGTCGGCCCGGCGGCCGCCGCACAGGGCCTGCGCGCCCTCGCTCAGGCCCTTGGTGATGTAGCCGGCGACGCGGGACGCCTGCTCTTCCGACACCAGCGGGCCCATCTGCGTCTCGGGGTCGAGGCCGTGGCCGAGGCGGATGCCCTTGGCCGCGCCCGCCACGCCCTCGGCCACCCGGTCGAAGATCGAGCGGTGGACGTAGAGCCGCGAGCCCGCCGTGCAGACCTGGCCGTGGTTGAAGAAGATGGCGTTGGCAGCCCCCTCCACCGCCTGCGCCACGTCGGCGTCGGGCAGCACGATGACCGGCGACTTGCCGCCCAGTTCCAGCGACACGCGCTTCAGGTTTCTCATGGCGGCATGGCCGATGAGCTTGCCCACCTCGGTGGAGCCGGTGAAGGCCACCTTGTCGACGTCGGGATGCTCGGCGAGGCGGGCGCCAGAGATGTGGCCGAAGCCGGTGACCACGTTCACCACGCCGGCCGGATAGCCGGCTTCCAGGATCAGCTCGCCCAGGCGCAGCGCCGACAGCGGCGTCTGCTCGGCCGGCTTGAGGACGGAGGTGCAGCCGACGGCCAGCACGGGGCCGAGCTTCCACGCCGCCATGAGCAGCGGGAAGTTCCACGGCACGATCTGCCCGACCACGCCGACCGGCTCGCGCTGGGTATAGGCGAACAGCTTGGCGCCCGGCATGTAGGGGACGGAGACGGGGATGGTGGCGCCTTCGATCTTGGTCGCCCAACCGGCCATGTAGCGCAGGAAGTCGATGGCCATGGCGACGTCGGCATGGCGGGCGATGAGCTTGGCCTTGCCGTTGTCGAGGCTCTCGATCTCGGCCAGCTCGTCGGCATTGGCCTCCATGAGGTCGGCGAGCTTCCACAGCAGCTGGCCGCGCGCCGTCGGCGTCATGGCGGCCCAGGCGGGGTTCTCGAAGGCTTCGCGGGCAGCGGCGACGGCGGCGTCGACATCGGCGACGGTCGCCTGCGGGGCGCGATGAAAGACGGTGCCGGTGGCGGGGTCGACGACCTCGAAGGTGGCGCCGTCGGCGGCGGCGACCCAACGGTCGCCGATCAGCATGCGGCCTTCCCCGAGGCGCGACAGGAATTCGGTAACGGCGGCGGAGGGCGCGATGCGGCTGCCCTGGCGGCTGATGTGCATACGGTTTCACTCCCGGTTCTTTTCTTGCGCGTGCGCGCAGGCGGGAGGGAAAGCCGGTCGAACGACGGGGTCCGGCGCGGACGGCCGGGTGTCGGGCAGATCTAGGGCGTCGTGGTGATGGTGTGTCCCCGCATGTCGTCTTCCAGCGCTCCCTGTCAGAGCCCCCGGCCGCGGTTTGGTTTGTGGTGCGGTCCGGGCGATCCCGCCCGCGGGACCGTCATCAGTGTTCCACCGCCGACACGTGAAGGAAATTGGCCCGACGTATCGCATCGGGCGCCGCGGTATTGTTCGGAGGTATCAGGAAAGATGCCGGGGGTTAGCAGTTGGCGGCGGGAATGCTGGCCGCCCGAAGGCCGACGCCTGGGAAGGGCCGGATCGGGGGGCCGGCCATGACAATATCTCTTGATGTTTCAGCCCCTTATGTCATGCCCGGACTTGATCCGGGCATCCACGGCTCCCCTGCCGCCGGCCGTGGAAGACGCAGCGCCCACGGCCGCCGCCGGTGCCGCCGGCCGTGGAGGACGCAGCGCCCGCGGCCGCCGCCGGTGCCGCCGTGGATGGCCGGGTCAAGCCCGGCCATGACAATTGACGAGTAATTCCAAGCACTTGCCAAACCCGACCGCCGGACCGACGCCCGCCCCTACCGCTCGCTCACCGCCAGGGCGCGGTTGGCGGCGACGATGGCCTGGGCGCGGGTGGTGACGCCGAACTTGCGCAGGATGGCGGAAATGTGCGCCTTCACCGTGATCTCGGTGATGTCGAGCGCCCGCGCGATTTCCTTGTTGGAAAGGCCCTCCGCCAGCTTCTCCAGCACCATGGTCTGCCGCCGTGTCAGACTGGCGCTCGCCGCCGCCGCGTCCACCGCCGACACGCCGCCGCCGCCCGATACCGCCGCGACCACCGGCGGGTCTTCCGCCATGGCCTGGCGCGGCAGGTAGCAGCCGCCCGACAGCACGAGGCGGATCGCCTGTTCGGTGATGGCGGAGGTGGACGACTTGGGCAGGTAGCCAGCGGCGCCGATGAGCATGGCCTGGCGCACCGCCTCGCCGCGCTCCGACGCCGAGACGATCACCACCGGCGTGTCCGGCGCCCGCGCCCGCACCGCCGTCAGCCCGGAAAAGCCCTCGGCACCCGGCAGGAAGAGGTCGAGCAGCACCACGTCGAACGGTTCGTCCGCCGCCGACACCGCCGCCAGCGCCTCGTCCAGGCTCGCCACCTCGGTGCAGCGGGCGCCGTCGAAGGCGCGGCCGAGGACATGCACCAGGGCCTCGCGGTAGAGCGGATGATCGTCGGCGATGAGGAAGCGGGTCATCGGGTGCTCCACAGGGGCTTACACGGCCGCCGCCGGGATGGGCAGCAGGCCCTGGCGGACCAGCCAGGCGGTCGCCTTGGCGACCTGTGCCGGGCTGCGGTCGAGGCGGGCGGCGGCAACAGTGGGCGTCGCATCGCCGGCCAGAACGTCGAGCAGCGGCGCCAGCGGCACGTCGTCGATGGACAGGATGCCGCGCCGATGCTGCGGCGTCACCACCACTCGACGGGCGACCACCCGGTTGCCCTCGATCACCGGCCGCACCACGACCTCGGCGCGCGGCGGCGCGGGTGGCGGGGCCGGCAGCGCGGCGGGGTCCCAGCCGGCGCGGTCACGCCAGAACGGGCGGGCGGTCCAGCGTGTCTCCTGGGCGTAGAAGGCGCGGCCCGCCAGGGCGTGGCGGTGGAAGGCGTCGACCACCCGCTCGCGGTGGAACTGCAAGGCCGCCGCCGAGTCGGCCGCCGCGTCCAGCAGTGTGGCGATCACCGGCCGGGCGATGAGGGCGCCGCCGATGGCCTCGTAGGTGCCGTGGCCCGACAGCGGGTCGATGCCGAAAGCCGCGTCGCCGATGCGCAAGGCCCCGGGCGCATCGGCCTCGGCGGTGATGAGCGGCGTGGCGTCGCGCGCCGTCACCTCGCCCACCGGCCGGGCACCGTCGAGCCAGGCCAGAACGTCCGGTGCCTGCGTCATGCGCTCTGCATGGAAGGCCGCAAGCCCTTCCCGTGCCGGCACGTCGGCGGCATCGGCGAAGACCTGCACGAGGCGCCGGCCGTCGGGCAACACGGCGAACCAGATCCAGCCGTCGGGGCAGCTGGCGACGCCGCTTTCGGCCCGCGCCGGCGGGCGACCGTCGAAGGCCTGCGCCAGGGCCACCGTGTGCGGGCCATTCCAGCGGTGCGGGCCGGCCTTGGGCGCCTTGCGGCCGCGCGCCTCCACCAGAAAGCCGCCTCTCAGCACGCGGTCGCCGACGCTCAGACGCCAGCCGGTGCCGTCGCGTTCAACCGCCGTCACGCGACCGTCGATCAGGGTCGCGCCGGCGGCGGCGGCGTCCTGCCACAGGGCGGCGTCGAAGGTCGCGCGCTCCACCAGGCATTCCACGTTGGCGGCATGGCGCTCGCCGTTCCAGGCGGCGGAGCGCGGCACGACGGTGGCGCAGGCGGCCTCGGCCGCGGCGCAGCCGGCACGGCGCAAGCCCTCCACCACCCGCGGCGAGATGCCTTCCCAGGCGGCGGGGCGCGGCTGACCGGCCAGCGCCACGCGCCAGCCGTCGCCCACCAGCAGGCGGGCGGCCGTCAGTCCGGCGACGCCGCCGCCGGCGACGAGGATGTCGAAATCCGTCTGCGCCATGCTCCCCTTCCATGACTCCCGAACGGTCGCGGGAAAGCGTAACGAAAAGGTCCCGCCCCCGTCACGATCCGTTTCACGTCCCCGCCGAAAGAAGCAGCAGCGCCATTACGGACCGCAGCTGCCCCGGCCGCACCGGCTTGTGCAGCAACCCGAGCCCGTGCAGCCCCACCGCTTCCGCCACCTGCCGCTCGCGGCTCGAGGTGATGATGACCGCCGGCACCCGCCGCCCGAGCCGGGCGCACAGGGCCTCCACGGCATCCAGCCCGGTCAGGTCGGGGTCGCCGATGTTCCAGTCGGCGATGATGAGGTCGGGCGGCCCGCCCGGGTCCTTCAGCGCCCGCATGGCCGCGACGAAGCCGCCGGCGGTCAGCGGCACGCAGTCCCACGCCGCCAGCAGCGCCCGCATGCCGTCGAGGATGGCCGGGTCGTCATCGAGCACCAGCACGCGGCGGCCGCGCAGGGCGCGTTCCATGTCGGCCTCGCGGGTGGTGGCGCCGCCGTCGCCCTCCGCCACCGCCTCGCCGTACCCGAGCGGCACGCGCACGGCGAAGACCGAGCCGCGCCCTTCCTCCGACCGCACCGTCACCTCCATCTTCAACATGTCGGCGATGCGGTCGACGATGGCGAGCCCGAGGCCGAGGCCGCGCGCACCCCCCGGCGCCCGCGGATTGTCGAGGCGGCGGAACTCCTGGAAGATTTCGCGCAGGCGTTCGCGCGGCATGCCGATGCCGGTGTCCCACACCTCGATCCACACCCCGTCGCCGCGCCGCCGGCAGCCGAGCAGCACCGTGCCCTCGGGCGTGTAGCGCAGGGCGTTGCTGAGCAGGTTGCGCAGCACCCGCTGCAACAGCGCCGGATCGGTGCGCACCACCACGTCGGCGGCGAGGCTCTTCATGCGCACGCCGCGCAGGCGGGCCTGCGGGGCGTATTCGGCGTCGAGCTGGCGCACCAGCGGCTTGAGCGGCACCTCCCGCACGTCCACCGGCACCACCCCCGAATCGAGGCTGGTGATGTCGAGCAGGCCGCCCAGCAGGTCGTCCACCGCCCCCAGGCTTTCGGTGATGCGGTCGAGCAGGGCGAGGTCGTCGTCGAGCCACACCTTCTCGCCCAGGGTGCCGAGGAACAGGCGGGCTGCGTTGAGCGGCTGCTGCAGGTCGTGGCCGATGGCGGCGAGGAACTGGCTCTTCAGGCGGTTGGCCTGTTCCGCCTGGGCCTTGGCGACGCGCAGCGCTTCCTCCATCTCGCGGCGCTCGGCCAGTTCGCGGCTGAGCTGCTGGTTGACCGTCAGCAGTTCGGTGGTGCGGCGGCGCACGGTGTCTTCCAGCACGATGGCGTTCTGGAACAGCGAGAAATTGTCGCTGTGCAAGTTGGCGTCGCGCTGGCTGCGGTCGATGAGGGCGCGCACGATGCGGCGCAGTTCCTCCACCTCCGGGTCGGCGGAGGCGTCGCGCGTCCACGGCATGTCGGCCGGGCGCTCGGGCGCCGGGGCATCGGCGGCGGCGGGTTCGTGGATGAGCAGGTTGCGGGCGCTGCCGGTGACGATCTCCGGCACCGCCGCCGCCTCCGCCGCGCCGAAGGCGACGCCGGTGAACGTGTGGTTGACGTGCATGGTGCCGACCTGTTCGCCGAAGCTCGCGTAGCCGCCGACGGCGTTGTCGGCGAACAGGGCGGCCACCTGCGGCTCCAGGCCGTGGCGGCGGATTTCCAGCATGCGCACGGCGCAGTCGCAGGCCCAGGTGAGGTCCAGCGGCCCCAGGCTCTGGCGCAGGCGGTCGAACAGGCCGGCGAGATTGGCCGCCGGGTCGACGCCGTCGGCGATGGACAGCGCGAGGCCGGTGTCGATGGCGCAGCCGAAGCTGATGGCGCCGTCGGCGCCGATGGTCTCGATGCCGCGGGCGTAGTTGCGGCCGCCGATGCGGAAGATGAGCGGCCGCGCCGCCGTCAGCTGCGGCGTCAGGGCGGCCGGCGTCACGCCGAGCAGGCGGGCGTATTCCTCCGCCGCCGGCCGGCCGTTGAGCGCCTGCACGAGACGGCGCGCCGGATCGGCCTCGGTCACCACCACCTGGGCGTCGGTCGCCAGGTAATGCTGGGCGGAAAACACGCGGAACGGCCGCCGGGTGTGGACCAGCGTCAGCACCGCCGCCCGCCGCCGGAAGGCGCCGTCGTGGAACACAGCGGTGTCGCGGAACTCCAGCGCGTCGGCCGCCGAGCCGCCGAACAGCGGAATGGCGCCGAGCGCCATGCCGACGGCGCTCGCCACCCGCTCCTCGGCGAGGCTGAGGCCGTCGATGGTCAGGAAGGCGAAGGTGTTGGTGTCGTCGGCGCCGGGAGCGGCGCCGCTCAATTCCCACAGCAGCGACTGGGCGGCGTCGTAGCCGTCCTTCATGGTGAAGCGGTCGAGGTCGTCGAGGCGGCGCGTCACCACCGTCGCCTCCGCCCGCGCCAGGGCGAAACCGGCCAGCGCCGCGCCCTCGAAGCCGGCGGGGGAGAGGGTCGCCGCGGTGGTGCAGCCGATGACCGGCACCCCGGAGAAGGCCTCGCGCACCGCCGCTGCCGTGGCGTGGCGGTCGAGGCGCGAGGGGACGAACAGCACCACGAGCGCCGGATCGGCCACCGCCGCCAACTGCGCCCGCACCTCCGCCACCGCCGCGCCCGGTACGGGGTTGCGGCTGAGGCCTCGGCGATGGAAAGGCGGCGGTGCGTGCATGGAGGTGAAGTGTGCCTGCGCCCCGTGCGGCCGGCAAGGGCGACCAAGGGCGGGGGCCGCCGTCCGACCTGCGGCCTGCCTCCGAATCGCAGCCGCCGGTGCGACCGCGGCCTGTATGATGGGCTGGCATCGGTGGCACCGCACGGCGCTGCCGCAACGACCCGAAGATCATGCCGCACCGCCCGGCCGTCTCGTACCCGTCCATTCAGGAGGACAAGACGATGGGCATTCGCATCTCGACCCCGCTCGCGCTCCTCACCATGGCAGCTGGTGGCCTATCCGCCGCTCCGGCCACCGCCGCCGACCCCCAGGCGATGATCGACGACGCCGTGAAGGCGGCCCCGCCGGGCCTCGCCGATACCGTCGAGGTCATGGACTGGGAGGGCAACGTCCTGCGCGACGGCAGCGGCAGCTACGTCTGCTTCCCGACCCCGCCGCAACTGTCCGGCACCGCCCCCATGTGCATGGACGCCACCTGGATGAAGTGGGGCGAAGCGTGGCAGGGCAAGACGCCGTTCCAAGCCGAGCGCCTCGGTATCAGCTACATGCTGGCCGGCGACGAAGGGGCGAGCAACACCGATCCCTACGCCGAAGGCCCGACCGAAGGCGACGATTGGGTGGTGGAAGGGCCGCACCTCATGCTGGTCGTGCCCGACGCCGCCATGCTGGACGGCATTCCCACCGATCCCAACGCCGGCGGACCCTACGTCATGTGGGCGGGGACGCCCTATGCCCATGTGATGGTGCCGGTCGGGCCGCGGCCGCAGGAGACGGCCGCCAAGTGAGACACGACAGAGCATGACGGCGGAGGCGGTGCACCCGGCGCCGCCTCCGCCGTCACCCCCGCGCCCCGCCGCCCTCACGCCGACGGGCCGCCGCGCGTCGCCCATTTGGTGGAACGGCGTTCGATGCGGTTGAACACCTCGTACATGGCGATGCCCATGGCGGCGATCACCAGCAGGCCGGCGAAGACCAACGGCACGTTGAACTTGGAGCTGGCCGCCATCATCAGGTAGCCGATGCCCTTGTTGGACGCCACCGTCTCCGACAGCACCGAGCCGACGAAGGCCAGCGTGATGGCGATCTTCAGCGAGGCGAAGAAGAACGGCAGGGCGCGCGGGAAGCCCACCTTCACCAGGATGTCGCGGCGGGTCGCGCCGAGGGAGCGCAGCACGTCGCGCAGTTCCGGCTCCAGCGTCGCGAGGCCGGTCGCCACGTTGACGACGATGGGGAAGAAGGAGATCAGGAAGGCGGTCAGGATGGCCGGCACGGTGCCGATGCCGAACCACATGACCAGGATGGGCACCACCGCCACCTTGGGCACGCTGTTGAAGCCGATGAGCAGCGGGTTGAGCGCGTCGTAGATGGTCTTCGACGCCCCCACCAGGCCGCCGAGCAGCACGCCGAAGGCGACCGCGATGGCGAAGCCGGCGACGGTGGTGTAGAGCGTCTGCACCGCATGCATCCAGATGGCGTCGCGGAACTGCCAGATGGCGGTGAAGCTGGCGGACGGCGTCGGCAGCACGTATTCTGGCACGGCGAAGCCGCGGCACACCGCTTCCCACATCAAGAACAGGCCGATGGTGGTCAGCCACGGCGTCGCCTTGCGCGCCAGCGGGCGGCGGTGCAGCGCCGGCTTGCGGGGTTTGGCCGGAGCCTGGGCAGGAGGAGGCGCGGGCGTGGACGCGGGGGTGGTGTCCGGCATCAGGCGGCCCTCACGGTGCGGATGTGGTCGCGCAGCTCGTGGACCAGGTCCACGAAGGGCGGCGTGAAGCTGGTGTCCTGGGTGCGCGGGCGGGCGATCTCGTTCTCGCGCCGCACCAGGATGCGCCCCGGCCGCTTGCTCATGACGTAGATGGTGTCGGCCAGATACGCCGCCTCGCGCAGGTCGTGGGTGACCAGGATCACCGTGAAGCGATGCTCCATCCACAGGGCCTGCAGGGTGTCCCACAACTCCTCGCGGGTGAAGGCATCCAGCGCCCCGAACGGCTCGTCGAGCATGAGCAGGCGCGGCTCGTGGATCAGCGCGCGGCACAGGTTGGCGCGCTGCTGCATGCCGCCGGACAGCTCCCACGGATGCTTGTCCTCGAAGCCGCTAAGGCCGACTTCCGCCAGCAGGGCGCGGGCCTTGGCCTCGTATTCCGCCCGGTGGCGGCGCAGGCGGGCGCGGTGCGGCTGCACGATTTCCAGAGGCAGCATGACGTTTTCCAGCGTCGTGCGCCACGGCAGCAGGGTGGAGGCCTGGAACGCCATGCCGACGATGGAGATGGGGCCCGCCACCTCGCGCCCGTCGACGATGACGCTGCCCTCGGTGGGCGGCATGAGGCCGGTGACCAGCTTCATGAGCGACGACTTGCCGCAGCCGCTCGGCCCGACGACGGCGACGAACTCGCCCTCGCGGATGGCCATGGTGGTCTGGTCGAGGGCGAAGTCGTCGCCCTCGGCATAGCGCAGGCGGACGCGGTCCAGCTGGACGAAGGCGGTGCTCATGGCGGCGGTCCCTGTCGTGGCGGCGGCGGCCGGCCGGGCGGCGGTGGTGCGCGCCCGGCCGTCGCGTGGCGGTCCGGCGGTTACTGGAGCTTGCGCTCGTCGGCCGGCGGCAGGAACTCGGCGGTGAACACGTCGGCGACGGCCGGCTTGTCCTTGATGCCGAAGGCGAAGGTCACCTGCTCGATGGCCTTCTGCATGCGCGCCTCGTCGATGCCGCCCATGCCGCCCGCCTTGACCTCGTCGGTCAGCACGTTGTTGTCGATGGCCATCTGGAGGCGGTCCAGTTCCAGCGCCTCGTCGATGAGCCGGTCGGCGGCCTTGACGGCAGCGATGCCGGCCTTCGGATCGGCGATCACGTCGCGCCAGCCCTTGACCACGGCGCGCAGGAAGCCGGTCAGCGCCTGCGGGTCCTCGGCCATCAGCTTGGGCGAGGCGATGAGGCCGTTGCCATAAAGGGCGAGGCCGGCGTCGCCGTAGGTCCAGATGTTCAGGTCCTCCTTCTGCACGCCGAGGCCACGCAGGTTGAGGAGGCTGGTGAAGTAGAAGCCCGAGATGCCGTCGACGTCGCCGCGCAGCAGCATGGGTTCGCGCAGCGGCGGGTCCATGGATTCCCACGTCACGCTGGCGGCATCCAGGCCGGTCGCCTGGGCGAAGGCCGGGAACAGCTTGCGCGGGGCGTCGAAGACGGGCGCGCCGAAGGTCTTGCCGGCGATCTTCTCGACCGAATCGATGCCGCTCTTCTTCAGGGTGAAGAGGGCGAAGGGCGGCGCGTTGTAGACGATGAACATGGCCTTCATCGCCTGGCCGGGGTTGTTGGCGTTGAACTCCATCATGGAATTGATGTCGGCCATGGCGATGTCGTAGGCGCCCGAGGCGACGCGGGTGACGGCGCCCGAGCTGCCGTTGCCCGAATCGATGGTGACGTCGAGCCCTTCTTCCTTGAAGTAGCCCTTGTCGCGGGCCACCAGGAAGCCGGCGGCGGGGCCCTCGAACTTCCAGTCGAGGGTGAACTTGAGCGGCTTGAGGTCCTGCGCCTGGGCCGCGACGGCGGCGGTCAGGCTCAGGGTGGCGGCGACGGCGGCGGCCAGCGCCTTGCGCAACAGCGAGATGGTCATGCGAAGCGTCTCCCGATCGGAAAGCGAAGGCGCAATCGTTGGCGCCGGCGACGTGCCCGGCCTCCCACCGATGCACATCTTTTGCTCATTCACGAGCCATGCATGATTTTTAACCATCGGCCGAAAAATTGTCGACGATTTTTCGGTCCAATGTCTGCAATAATGGAATCAGGATCGGAGCCAGACCAGAAAAAAACCGACCCGGGAGGTGGGATGAGAGACACGATCCGCTTCGCCCTCAACGGCCGCCCCCTGGCGGTGGACGGCGTGCCGTCGCACACCACCCTGCTGCAGTGGCTGCGCGCCGACGGGCTGACGGCCACCAAGGAAGGCTGCGCCGAGGGCGACTGCGGCGCCTGCACCGTCCTGCTCGGCACCCCCGCCGATGGCACTTTGGACTGGCGCGCCGTCAACGCCTGCCTCGTGCTGCTGCCGCAGGTGGACGGCCGCGCCGTGGTGACGGCGGAAGGCCTCGCCGCCGCCGACGGCACGCCGCACCCGGTGCAGAGTGCTCTGGCGGAAGCGCACGCCACCCAATGCGGCTACTGCTCCCCCGGCTTTACCATGGCGCTGGCAGCCCTGGCGCAGCGGCCGGAACGCGACGACACCGCCATCCTCGACGCCATCGCCGGCAACCTGTGCCGCTGCACCGGCTACCGCCCCATCGTCGAGGCCGCTCGCAACCTGCCTCAGGTGGATGCGCCGGCGGCCGATGCAAGCCTCGCCGCACGGCTTTCTGAATGGTCGAGCGAGGGACTCGCCTATTCCGCCGGGGCCGGGCGCTTCCTCGCCCCCGTCACCCTTGCCGAGGCCCTGCGCCTGCGCGCCGCCCACCCCGACGCCTGGGTGTGGGCCGGCGGCACCGACCTCGGCCTGCGCGTCACCAAGCGGCTGGAGGTGCCGGGCACGGTGCTGTTCCTCGGCCGGGTGGCGGAGTTGCGCGGGTTGCGCGAGAGCGCCGAAGGCCTGGAGATCGGCGCCGCCGTGCCCTATGCCGACGCCCTGGCGGCGCTGACGGACCTGGCGCCGGCCGTGGGGGATCTGGTGCGGCGCATCGGCGCGGCGCAGGTGCGCAACATGGGCACGCTGGCCGGCAACATCGCCACCGCCTCGCCCATCGGCGACAGCCTGCCGCCGCTCATCGCCCTCGGCGCCACCATCGATCTGGCGAGCCCCGCCGGCCGCCGCACCGTGGCGGCGGAGGACTTCGTCACCGGCTACCGTCAGACGGTGCTGCGGTCCGACGAACTGATCGTCGCCATCCGCATCCCGCGCCCAGCCCCCGGCACCCGCGTCGCCGCCTACAAGATCGCCAAGCGCATCGACCAGGACATCTCCACCGTCTCCGCCGCCTTCGCCCTGCGGGTGGAGGCGGGCCGGGTGACGGCCATGCGGGTGGCCTTCGGTGGGGTGGCGGCGCGGCCGCTGCGGGCGACGGTGACGGAAGCGGTGCTGCTCGGCAAGCCGTGGACGGCGGACACCGTCGCCGCCGCCAAGGCCGCCGTCGCCGCCGACATCAGCCCCATGAGCGACTTCCGCGGCAGCGCCGACTATCGCCGGCTGGTGGCCGCCAACCTGCTCGACCGCCTGTATCTGGAAACCACCGAGTCGACCGCCCCTGCGCGGCTGGAGGCCCTATGACCGCCGAGCCGATCTTGCGTGCCCGCGGCGGCGTCCACAGCCCGGTCGCCCACGACAGCGCGCTGAAGCACGTCACCGGCGAGGCGCGCTACGTCGACGACCTGCCGGAGCCGCGCGGCTGCCTGCACGTGGCGCTGGTCACCAGCCGCTGGGCCCATGCCCGCCTGACCGGCATCGACGCCGCCGCCGCCCTCGCGCTGCCCGGCGTGCGCGCGGTGGTGACGGCGGCCGACATTCCCGGCCCCAACGACATCGGCCCCATCGTGCCCGGCGAGCCGCTGCTCGCCGACGGGCTGGTGGAGTACGTCGGCCACCCGGTCGCCGCCGTGGTGGCGCGCGACTACGACACCGCCCGCCGCGCCGCCGCCCTGGTGACGATGGAAGCGGAGGCGCTGTCGCCGGTGCTCGACCTGCGCGAAGCGGCGGCGCGCGCCCATTACGTCCTGCCGCCCACCGTGTTCCAGCGCGGCGAGCCCGGCCCGGCGATCGAGGCCGCGCCGCACCGCCTGCGCGGCGAGGTCATGGTCGGCGGCCAGGATCACTTCTATCTGGAGACCCAGGCGGCGCTGGCCGTCCCGCAGGAGGACCGCGACATGCTGGTCCACTCGGGCACCCAGCACCCGACCGAGGTGCAGCACATGGTCGCCCGCCTGCTCGGGCTCGACATGAACGCGGTGACGGTGGAGGTGCGCCGCATGGGCGGCGGCTTCGGCGGCAAGGAAAGCCAGGCGACCATCATCGCCGGCATCGCCGCCGTCTGCGCCCGCGTCACCGGGCGGCCGTGCAAGCTGCGGCTCGACCGCGACACCGACATGGAAGTGACGGGCAAGCGCCACGACTTCCTGCTGAGCTGGGACGTGGGCGTCGATGCCGAGGGCCGCGTGCTCGCCGTCGACATGACCCTGGCGGCGCGCTGCGGCTGGTCGGTGGACCTGTCGCCGGGGGTGGTGAGCCGGGCGCTCAGCCATGCCGACAACGCCTATTACTATCCGCACGCCCGCCTGACGGGCCTGTTCTGCAAGACCAACACCCAGTCCAACACCGCCTTCCGCGGCTTCGGCGGGCCACAAGGCATGATGGCGGCGGAAGCGATGATGGACCACATCGCCCGCGCCCTGAAGCTCGACCCGCTGGAGGTGCGCCGCCGCAACTTCTACGCCCCCGGCCGCGACGTCACGCCCTACCACCAGACGGTGGAGCACTTCCGCCTGCCGGCCATGCTCGACGCCCTGCTGGCCTCCAGCGACTACGACCGCCGCCGGGCCGAGATCGCCGCCTTCAACGCCGGCAGCCCGGTGGTGAAGAAGGGCCTTGCCGTGTCGCCGGTGAAGTTCGGCGTGTCCTTCAACAAGCCGGAGATGAACCAGGCCGGGGCGCTGGTGCACGTCTATACCGACGGCTCCATCAGCCTGAACCACGGCGGAACGGAGATGGGCCAGGGCCTGTTCGTGAAGGTGGCGCAGGTGGTGGCGGAGGTGTTCGGCGTCGACCTCGACCGCATCAAGCCGACCGCCACCACCACCGCCAAGGTGCCCAATACCTCGCCGACCGCCGCCTCCTCGGGCACCGACCTCAACGGCATGGCGGCCAAGGTGGCGGCGGAGACCATCCGTGGCCGCATGGCCGCCCACGCCGCCGAGCTGTTCGGCGTGGCGGCCGGCGAGGTGCGCTTCGCCGCCGGCCGGGTGATGGCGGGCAACAAGGTGCTCGATTTCGCCGAACTGGCGGAGCTGTGCCACGTGGGGCGCGTCGCGCTGTCGTCCACCGGCTTCTACCGCACGCCCAAGATCCACTTCGACCGCACCACCAACACCGGCCGCCCCTTCTTCTACTTCGCCCACGGCCTGTCGGTGAGCGAGGTCGCCATCGACACCCTGACCGGCGAGTGGCTGCCGCTGCGCACCGACATCCTGCACGACGTCGGAACCTCGCTGAACCCGGCCATCGACAAGGGCCAGATCGAGGGCGGCTTCGTCCAGGGGCTCGGCTGGCTGACCATGGAGGAACTGGTGTGGGACGCCGAAGGGCGCCTGAAGACCCATGCCCCCTCCACCTACAAGATCCCGACCGCCCGCGACGTGCCGCGCGACTTCCGGGTCGATCTGCTGGCCGACGCGCCCAACGAGGAAGCCACCATCTTCCGCTCCAAGGCGGTCGGCGAGCCGCCCTTCATGCTGGCGATGAGCGTGTGGCTGGCGCTGCGCGACGCCGTCGCGTCGCTGGCCCCGGCCGGCTGGGTGCCGCCGCTCGACGCGCCGGCGACGCCCGAGAAGATCCTGCTGGCGGTGGAGGCGGCGAAGCGCTCATGACCGGCTGGCAGGATAGGGACTGGCGGCAGGCCCTGGCGCACCTGGATGCGCTGGCCGAGCCGCACGTGCTGGTCACCGTCGTCGAGGCCGTCGGCTCCACCCCGCGCGAGGCCGGCGCCAAGATGGTGGTGACGGCCGACGCCTTCGCCGGCTCCATCGGCGGCGGCGAACTGGAGAACGAGGCGCTCGCCACCGCCCGCCGCCTGATTGCCGAGGCCGCGACGGCGCCGGTGATGGAAAAGGTGATGCTCGGCGCCGACCGCAACCAGTGCTGCGGCGGCGGCGCCACCCTGCTGTTCGAGCCCTTCGCCGCGCCTGCCGTCACCGTCGCCCTGTTCGGCGCCGGCCATGTGGCGACGGCGCTGGTGCGGGTGCTGGAGGGCACGGCGGTGCGCGTGCTGTGGATCGACGAGCGCCCCGACGCCTTCCCCGCCGCCACCCGCGCCGACGTCCGCCGCACCGACGATCCGGCGGCGGAAGCGGCCGCCCTGCCGGCCGGGGCGCGGGCCTACGTGATGACCCACAGCCACGACCGCGACTTCGAGGTGCTGGCGGCCCTGCTGCGCCGCGACGACCTGGGACCGGTCGGGCTCATCGGGTCCAAGACCAAATGGGCGCGCTTCCGCAAGCGCCTGCTCGACGCCTGCCTACCCGAGGCCAAGGTAGCGGCGGTCGCCTGCCCCATCGGCCTGCCCGGCGTCGGCGGCAAGCGCCCGGCCGAAATCGCCGTCGCCGTGGCGGCGGAAATCCTGCGAACCGGAGAGAGTTCCTGATGGAAAAGCTGACCCTCGACGCCGTCGCCGACATGGCGGAAGAGGACTTCGTCGCCACCTTCGGCGGCGTCTTCGAGCATTCGCGCTGGGTGGCGGAGCGGGTCGCCCGCGCCCGCCCCTTCGCCAGCGTCACCGAGATGCACGACATGATGATGGGCGCCGTGGAAGCGGCCGAGGAAGACGAGCAACTGGCCCTCCTGCGCGCCCACCCCGACCTCGCCGGGCGGGCGGCGCTGGCCGGCGAGCTGACGGCGGCCTCCACCGGCGAGCAGGCCTCGGCCGGGCTCGACAGCCTGACCGCCGAGGAAATGGAGCGCTTCACCGAGCTGAACACCGCCTATTCCATGCGCTTCGGCTTCCCCTTCATCATGGCCGTGCGCGGCGCCGACAAGGCGCGCATCCTCGCCGGCTTCGAGGGTCGCCTCGGCAACGACCGCCACGACGAGCTGCTGCGGGCGCTGGGCGAAGTGAGCAAGATCGCCTGGATGCGCCTGCTCGGCCTGGTGCAGCCCGCGGCGACCGGCAAGCTGACCACCCACGTGCTCGACACCGCCGCCGGCTGCCCGGCCGGCGGGCTGCCGGTGACCCTGTGGCGGCTCGACGGCGAGGCGCGCGAACGGGTCGGTTCCTTCGTCACCAACGACGACGGCCGCCTCGACGCCCCGGCGCTGGCGGGCGAGGCGATGACGGCGGGCACCTACGAATGGGTGTTCGAGTGCGGCGTCTACTTCGCCCGCGCCTCGCGCCCGACCGCGGCGCCGCCCTTCCTCGACCGGGTGCCGCTGCGTTTCGGCATCTCCAACCCGGAAGCCCACTACCACGTGCCGCTGCTGCTGTCGCCGTGGTCGTTCTCCACCTACCGCGGCAGCTGAGGCGCCCATGGACCTCGCCCTGATGGACTGGCTGAACCTGGTCGGCCGTTGGATACACCTGATCGTCGGCATCGCCTGGATCGGCAGTTCCTTCTACTTCGTGTGGCAGGACAACAGCCTGGAGCCGACCGCCGACGACCCCGAGCGCAAGCGCCTGCACGGCGAGATCTGGATGGTCCACGGCGGCGGCTTCTACCACGCCAAGAAGTACAAGGTGGCGCCGCCCGGCCTGCCGGAGCACCTGCACTGGTTCAAGTGGGAGGCCTATTCCACCTGGCTGTCGGGCATGGCGCTGCTGTTCGTCGTCTACTACCTGACCGGCGCCGCCGCCATGCTGCCGCCGGGCAGTGCGCTCGGCTGGGGCGGCGGGGTGGCCGTCGGGCTGGCGTCGCTGGCGGGCGGCTGGCTCGCCTACGACCTCATGTGCCGCAGCCCGCTCGGCCGCGACGACCGGCTGCTGGCGGTGGGCGTCGTGGTGCTGGTGACGGTGCTGACGGTGGTGCTGACGCAGGTGCTGGCGGGGCGGGCGGCCTTCCTGCACGTCGGCGCGACGCTCGGCACCATCATGGTCGGCAACGTGTTCTTCGTCATCATCCCGAACCAGCGCCGCATGGTCGCCGCCATGCGCAAGGGCGAGGTGCCGGACCCCGTGTGGGGCCTGAAGGGCAAGCAGCGCAGCGTCCACAACACCTATTTCACGCTGCCGGTGCTGTTCCTCATGATCTCCAACCACTACCCGGCGCTTTACGGCCACCCCTATTCCTGGGCGCTGCTGCTGGCGATCGGGGCGGTCGGTGCGCTGGTGCGCCATGCCTTCGTGCTGCGCCACACCGGGCGCATGCGGCCGTGGATGCTGCCCGCCGCCGGTGCCGCCCTGGTGGCGGTGATGGTGGCGACGGCCGCCACCCGCTCCCTCGCCCCGGCGCCCGCCGTCGCCGAGACGAGTGCGGAGGCCGATCCGCTTGCGCCGGTGGCGCTCGCCATCGTCGAGGCCCGCTGTACCGCCTGCCACGCCGCCGCGCCCACCTTCGAAGGCTTCGACGCGCCGCCCAAGGGCATCGTGCTGGAAACCGCCGCGGATCTGCGCCAGTGGGCCGGGCCGGTTCTGCAGCAGGCCATCCACTCCGACGCCATGCCGCTCGGCAACGTCACCGCCATGCAGCCGGAGGAGCGCGCCTTGCTCGGCCGCTGGCTCACCGGCACGGAAGGAGCCGCCGCGCAATGACCACCACGCCCTATCCGCGCGACCTGATCGGCTACGGCCGCACGCCGCCGCACGCCGACTGGCCGAATGGTGCCCGCGTAGCGCTGCAGATCGTGCTCAACTACGAGGAAGGCGGCGAGGCCTGCCTGCTGCACGGCGACGCCGCCGCCGAAGCCTACCTGCAGGAGGTGCCGGGCCTCGCGCCGCTGGCGGGCGAGCGCAACATCCAGGTCGAGAGCATGTACGAATACGGCAGCCGCGCCGGCTTCTGGCGGCTGATGCGGCTGTTCGAAGCCTACCGCATGCCCGTCACCGTCTATGCCGTCGCCATGGCCCTGGAACGCCACCCCGACGCCGCCGCCGCCATGCTGGAAGCCGGGCACGAGATCGCCAGCCACGGCTGGCGCTGGATCGACTACCAGAAGATCCCCGAGGACGTGGAGCGCGAGCACATGCGCCGCGCCATCGAGATCCACACCCGCGTCACCGGCACCCGTCCGCTCGGCTGGTACACCGGGCGCGTCAGCCCCAATACCCGCCGGCTGGTGGCCGAAGAAGGCGGCTTCCTCTACGACGCCGACAGCTACGCCGACGACCTGCCCTATTGGGAGGTGGTGGAGGGACGGCCGCAGCTGATCGTGCCCTATACCCTCGACAACAACGACATGAAGTTCGCCACCCTGCACGGGCTCGGCACCGGCGAGGATTTCTACACCTACCTGCGCGACGCCTTCGACACGCTCTATGCCGAAGGCGAGGACCGGCCGAAGATGATGTCGGTCGGCCTGCACTGCCGACTCGCCGGGCGGCCGGGGCGCATCGCCGGGCTGCGGCGGTTCCTCGACCATGTGGCGGCCCACGACGAGGTGTGGGTCACCCGCCGCATCGACATCGCCCGCCACTGGCGCGAGCGGCATCCCTTCGCGGGCTGACGGAAAAAGGGGCGACCGCGAGGCCGCCCCTTCGTCGTTTGCGCCCGGTCGTGCCGCCGCGTCAGCGGTCGGTGCGGTGCGGGTCGCGCAGGATGATCTGCTTGTGCATGGTGCGGAAGCGCACGAGGTAGGTCGGCACGATGGCCTCCACCGTCGTCGGGGTCACGCCCAGGTCGCGCAGGCCCGGCAGGGCGCCGGACACCACGTTGTCGCGGCGCAGCAGCTTCACCTGGTCGCGGGTCAGCAGCGGCTTCGGCAGCATCTGCAGGAAGGTCGCCTCCACGTCGGCCACCCACATGGGCAGGGGGACGATCAGGCGGCTGCGGCGCGTTTCATGGGCGACGAGCTTCATGACGTCGCGCATGGACAGCACCTCGTCGCCGCCCAGCTCGTAGGTGACGCCCGTCGGCGCCTCCGGCTCCAGGCTGCGAAGGATAGCTTCCGCCACGTCGCCGACGTAGACCGGCTGGAACTTGGGACCGCCGTCGCCGACCAGATCGATCTGCGGCCGGCCGGCAGCGTCGCGCTTCAGGGCCGGAGCGGTCTGCGTGAAGAACGGCAGCACCGGCGAGAAGCGGGCGATGGCGGCGAACAGGTTGAAGAAGCCGTCCTCGGGGCCGAACACCACGCTCGGGCGGAACACGGTGGCGCCGGGGAAGGCGGCGCGCACGGCGGCCTCGCCCTGCGCCTTGGTGCGGGCGTAGACGGCGTCGCTGGTTTCGTCGGCACCCAGCGCCGACATCTGCACCAGACGGCCGACGCCGGCCGCGGCGGCGGCCTTGGCGACGCGCTCGGCGCCCTCGACGTGGATGCGCTGGAAGGTCGCCTTGCCGCTCTCGGCCAGGATGCCGACCAGGTTGACCACCGCGTCGGCACCGGCGACGGCGCGCGCCACCGAGGCGTCGTCCAGCACCGAGGCCGGCACGAAACTGATCTGGCCGAGATCGCCCATGGGCTTCAGGAACGCGGCCTTCTCGGTGTCGCGCACGGCGACGCGCACCCGATCGCCCCGCGCCACCAGGCGCTTGACCAGATGGCGCCCGATGAAGCCGGAGCCGCCGAACACCGTGACCAGACGAGGCTTCGTCATCGCTGAGATCTCCATATGCCGGCGCCGGGAGATGCGCGCCGCACTACGCCCGATCGGCCCCCACCACTCCGGGCGGGTGCCAAGTGGCCCGGAAGGTCGCACAGCGCGCGGGAATACGCAACCGGACCGGTGTCTTTGCCGCCGCATTTTGCGCGCCCGCGTGGACGCGCCGCGCGCGCCCGGTCTTCTCCTTCTACGGACGGGACGGGCGGGTGGAGCGGTGGAAAATCGGCCCGGCGAAGATTTTTTGCATTTTCGTGTTGACGGCCGCTCCGGATCTGAGTACATACCGGGCCTCCGACGGACGCAGCGAGCCCGACGGACCGGACGAAGCGGCAAAAAACGCTTGACGATCAAAGGGTTCGCAGAGTACAAGACGTTCGTTCCACCTGCCCAGGTGGCGGAATTGGTAGACGCGCAGGTTTCAGGTACCTGTGGCCGAAAGGTCGTGGAAGTTCGAGTCTTCTCCTGGGCACCATCTTCTGATAGTCGCGAGTTCGCGCTACAGCGCATCCCTCAACAGACGCGCTCACGGCGCCCGCCGCTTTCCCGGCCCAGCGTCCTCGGCGCTCAGGCGGAAGGCGGTTTTCGCATGTCCATCACCCTGCATCATGGCGACATCCCGGCCGACCTGACCTTCGGCGACGCCGTCGCCGTCGACACCGAGACCATGGGCCTGTCGCTCGTGCGCGACCGCCTGTGCGTGGTGCAGCTGTCGTCCGGCGACGGGACGGCGCACGTGGTGCAGCTGACCCGCGACTACGACTGCCCCAACCTGAAGCGCCTCCTGGCCGACCCGGCGGTGCTGAAGATCTTCCACTTCGCCCGCTTCGACCTCGCCATGATCCGCCGCTCGCTCGGCGTCGTGTGCGCCCCCGTGTGGTGCACCAAGATCGCGTCGAAGCTCGCGCGCACCAACACCGACCGCCACGGCCTGAAGGACCTGAGCCGCGACGTGATCGGCGTCGAGATCTCCAAGGAACAGCAGACGTCGGACTGGGGCGCCGAGACCCTGACCGAACAGCAGCTGGCCTATGCCGCGCAGGACGTGCTCCACCTCCACCGCCTGCGCGCCGCCCTGCAGGTCCTGCTCGCCCGCGAAGGCCGCGGCGATCTGGCCGAACAGTGCTTCGCCTTCCTGCCGACCCGCGCCGCTCTCGACCTGGCGGGGTGGGACGAAGTGGACATCTTCGCCCACTGATTGACAGGGGCGTCCATCGTTCCTTTATTCCGCCCCACGACATTGACGCCCCCGGGCCGCGCGCGTAGGGTTGCGCGGTCTTCCCGGGCGGCGCGCAGCCCCTGCGTCGTGGCCGGCGTACGGCCCGGCGCCGCGGCGGCGACGCCCCGCCGGTGCCGCAGCCGTTCCGCCGGGACTCCTGGCGGGCGCGACAGAGGAAGAGAGAGCACACCGTGTCCATCGCCGAACCCGCCGCCGCCCGCCTCGACTCCCCGGACGTCACGTCCGCGCGCCGCGTGCTGGCGCTGGAGGCCGAAGGTCTGACGGCGCTGGCCGACTCGCTCGGCGACGCCTTCGCCGCCGCCGTGCCCCTGCTCGACGCCGCCGAGGGCCGCATCATCGTTTCCGGCATGGGCAAGAGCGGCCACGTGGCGCGCAAGATCGCCGCGACGCTCGCCTCCACCGGCCGCCCGGCGCAGTTCGTCCACCCGGCGGAAGCCAGCCACGGCGACATGGGCATGATCACCCGCGCCGACGCCGTCATCGCCTTGTCCAACTCGGGCGAGACGCCGGAGCTGGCCGACCTCATCGCCTATACCCGCCGCTTCGGCATCCCGCTGGTCGGGATGACCGGCCGCGCCGGCTCGACTCTCGCCGAGCAGGCCGACGTGGCGCTGGTGCTGCCGCGGGTGAACGAGGCCTGCCCGCTCGGCCTCGCGCCCACCACCTCCACCACCATGATGCTGGCGCTGGGTGATGCGCTGGCGGTCTGCCTGCTGGAGCGCAAGGGCTTCACGGCGGCCGACTTCCAGATCTTCCATCCGGGCGGCCAGCTCGGCCGCCGCCTGCTGACGGTCAAGGACCTGATGCACGCCGGCGAGCGCCTGCCCCTCGTCACCCCCGACCGGCCCATGAGCGAGGCCATCGTCGAGATGAGCGCCAAGTCCTTCGGCTGCGTCGGCGTGGTCGACGGCGCCGGCGCACTGATCGGCATCGTCACCGACGGCGACCTGCGCCGCCACATGGGCGACGACCTGCTCGGCCAGACGGTGGAGTCGGTGATGACGCGCCAGCCCAAGAGCATCCGCCCCTCCGCCCTGGCGGCGGAGGCCCTGCGCATCCTCAACACGCTGGCGGTGACCAGCCTGTTCGTCGTCGAGGACGGCAAGCCCGTCGGCCTCGTCCACATCCACGACTGCCTGCGGGCGGGGGTGGCATGATGGCGGCTGCGGACCACGGCGGCCCGGTGCGGCCGGGTCCGCTGCGGGCGGCGGACGGGGCGCCGCGGCCGCGCCGAGGGCAGCGCCACGGCAGCGGCTACAGCCGCTTCGTGCGGCTGATGAAGGTCGGCCTCATGGGCATCGCCGTGCTGCTGGTGGTGCTGGTCGCCATCTGGCCGCAGCTGCAGACGGTGGAAGAGGAATTCCGCGTCAAGTTCGCGAGCCTCAAGGGCGCCAGCGTCGACCAGATCGAGATGATCAACGCCCGCTACTTCGGCACCGACGAGAAGAACCGGCCCTACGCCGTCACCGCCGCCCGCGCGGTGGAACTGCCCGAGGACCGCGTGCAGCTCGACAACCCCAAGGCCGACATGACGCTGGAAGACGGCTGGGTCATGCTCAACGGCGACACCGGCATCTACGACAAGACGGGCAAGACGCTGCTGCTGACCGGCAACGTCAACGTCTTCCAGGACGAAGGCAACGAATTCCACACCTCCACGGCGACCATCGACGTCGAAGCCGGCGACGCCACCGGGGACGAGCCCGTGCAGGGCGCCGGGTCCTTCGGCTGGTTCACCGGCGAAGGCTTCGAACTGACGGACAAGGGCAAGCGCTTCAAGGTCACCGGCAAGTCCAAGCTGGTGCTGACCGGCGTGGAGGCCCAGGAAGGACGATGAGGACCATGCAGGGGAACACGCGGACGGCGCTGCTGGCGCTGGCGCTGACGGCGGCCTTCGCCGCGGCGCAGGGTGCGGCCACGGGCGCCGCCGTCGCCCAGACCATCGACCTCGCCACGGGCGGCCCGGCGGCCGGCGGCGCCGACCAGCAGGGTCGCGTCGGCACCGTTCCCATCGAGGTGGTGGCCGACGACGGCATCGAGTGGCTGCAGAACGACAAGAAGTTCATCGCCCGCGGCAACGCCGTCGCCACCCGCGGCACCACCCAGGTCTTCGCCGACACCCTGGTCGCCGACTACCGCGAGCTGCCGGAAGACCAGGGCGGCGGCACCGAGGTCTACCGCCTCACCGCCGAGGGCAGCGTGGTCATCAAGAGCCCGCAGGAAACCGCCACCGGCACCCGCGCCGTCTACACCATCGACGACGCCCTGCTCACCCTGTGGGGCGGGCCGGCCAAGCTGGTGACGCCGACCGACACGGTGACGGCAGAGAAGGAAATCCGCTACTACGAGCGCGACCGCAAGGCCGTGGCCGAGGGCGACGCCGTCGCCGTGCGCGGCGACCGCCGCATCGCCGCCGACCGCCTGACCGCCTTCTTCGTCGACCCGGAAGCCGGCGCCAAGCCGCAGAAGACCGCCGCCAAGAACACCGACAGCCTGGCCGGCGACAGCGAGCTCGACCGCATCTATGCCGACGGTGACGTGGTCATCACCACCCCGAAGGAGCGCATCGAAGGCGACCAAGGCAATTACAATGCCAAAACCGGTATCGCCGAGATGGAAGGTTCGGTTAAGATCACCCAGGGCAAGAGCGTGCTGCAGGGCGACCGCGCCACGAGCAACCTGAACACCAACGTCAGCACCCTGCACAGCGGGTCCGGCGGCATGGCCCGCGGTCTGCTGGTGCCCAAGAATTCCGGCGACGGCCAGGGCCAGTAGGCCGCCGGTCGGCCGGCGCGAGAGTGTGCGGCAGAGAGGACAAGGTTTCAGCATGGCGCTTCGATCCGTCGACACCGCAGACACCGCCGCCCCCGCCGCCGACCGCGGCGACGGGTCGCTCCGCGTTCTGCAGGGCGGCGGCGGCCTGACCGTCGAACACATCGGCAAGCGCTACAAGGGCCGCCCGGTGCTGCGCGACGTCTCGCTCGGCGTGCAGCGCGGCGAGGCGGTCGGCCTGCTCGGCCCCAACGGCGCCGGCAAGACCACCTGCTTCTACTGCGTCACCGGTCTCATCACCCCCGACGCCGGCGCCATCAAGCTGGACGGCCAGGACGTCACCCGCCTGCCCATGTACCGCCGCGCCCGCCAGGGCATCGGCTACCTGCCGCAGGAAGCCAGCATCTTCCGCGGCATGACGGTGGAACAGAACCTGCGCGCCGTGCTGGAAGTGGCGACCGACGACGAGGAAGAGCGCGAGCACCGCATGGAGAGCCTGCTCGCCGAATTCTCCATCGCCCACCTGCGCCGCGCCTCCGCCCTGTCGCTGTCGGGCGGCGAGCGCCGCCGCGTCGAGATCGCCCGCACGCTCGCCACCAACCCGCATTTCGTGCTGCTGGACGAACCGCTGGCCGGCATCGACCCCATCGCCGTCGGCGAAATCCGCGACCTGGTGGCGCACCTGAAGAACCGCGGCATCGGCGTGCTCATCACCGACCACAACGTCCGCGAGACCCTCGACATCATCGACCGCGCCTACATCCTGCACGAGGGCAAGGTGATGATGGAGGGCACGCCCGGCGACATCGTGACGCACGAGGGCGTCCGCCGGGTGTACCTCGGCGAAAAGTTCAGCCTGTAGGTCCGGGAGCGACCGCGGCACCATGGTCCTCGCCCCCAGCCTCCACCTCCGCCAGACCCAGTCGCTGGTCATGACGCCGCAGCTGCAGCAGGCGATCAAGCTGCTGCAGTTGAGCAACATCGAGCTGACGGCCTACGTCGAGCAGGAACTGGAACGCAATCCGCTGCTCGAACGGGCGGAGCCGCGCGACGTCGCCGGGGCCGGCGAGGATCGCTACGACGACCGCCGCGACGCCGGCGAAGGCGTGCTGGTCGACAGCCCCGACGGCCGCGCCGGATCGGAGGCGCCGCTCGACGTCGAGATCGACAATTCCTACGACGCCCAGGAATACGAATCGGGCCCCGCCGCCCCGGAAGGCGTGGCGGCGGCCGGTGCCGAAGGCTTCGCCGACGACTGGTCCAACGTCGGGTCGGGCGGCCGGCGCGATTTCATGGACGAGGACGGCGGCTACGAGAACACGCTCGCCGGCGGCGTCTCCCTGCGCGACCACCTGGTCGACCAGCTGGCCTGCGACGTGCCCGAGGGCGCCGACCGCCTCATCGGCCAGGCCTTCATCGACAGCCTGGACGACAACGGCTACCTGACGGTCACCGTCGAGGAAATGGCCGAGGCCATGGGCGCCCCCGTCGAGCGGGTGCGCCGCGTGCTCGACCGCCTGCAGCGCTTCGACCCGCCCGGCCTGTTCGCCCGCGACCTGTCCGAATGCCTCGCCCTGCAACTGCGCGAGAAGGACCGGCTGGACCCCTGCATGCAGGCGCTGCTCGCCAACCTGGACCTGCTGGCCCGGCGCGACGTGCCGCAGCTTTTGAAGGTCTGCGGCGTCGATGCCGAGGACCTGGCCGAGATGGTGGCCGAGATCCGCGCCTGCGACCCGCGCCCGGCGCTGCGCTTCACCGACGTGCCGGCGCAGCCGGTGGTGCCCGACGTGCTCATGCGCCCGGCCCCCGACGGCGGCTGGCACGTGGAGCTGAACACCGACGCGCTGCCCCGCGTGCTGGTCAACCACCGCTACTATGCGCTGGTCTCCAAGGCAGCCCGCAGCAAGGAAGACAAGGGTTTCGTCGCCGAGAACTTCCAGACGGCGAGCTGGCTCGTCAAGGCGCTGGACCAGCGCGCCAACACCATCCTGAAGGTGGCGGTGGAAATCGTGCGCCAGCAGGACGCCTTCTTCGTCCACGGCATTTCCGCCCTGCGCCCGCTCATCCTGCGCGACATCGCGACGGCCATCGAGATGCACGAGAGCACGGTCAGCCGTGTGACCTCCAACAAGTACATCGCCACGCCGCGCGGCATCTTCGAGCTGAAATACTTCTTCACCCAGGCCATCGCCGGGGCCGACGGCGAAGCCCATTCGGCCGAGGCGGTACGCCACCGGATCCGCGCGCTCATCGACGCCGAGAGCGCCGACGACGTGCTGTCCGACGACACCCTCGTGGCGTTGTTGAAAAAGGAGGGCATCGACATCGCCCGCCGGACCGTTGCCAAGTATCGGGAGGGAATGAAGATCGCGTCTTCCGTTCAGCGGCGTCGCGAAAAACGAATGAAACTTACCCAGGCGTGAGGTCTTCCGGAAGGCGTAGAACTTTCGCCGGACGGACTTGCGGACGGCTTGACTTGCAGGCGCCGAAGGCCTACCTTCCCGCGCCTTGACCACGTCCCCGCGCAATCGTGTCTTCGCCCCCCGGCCGACACGTGCAGGGCGGTCGCTCCGCCGGATGGATGTCCGCGGCGACCAGAGCGAAGCCGGGGCGACGACGCGGCACTTGCATATGGCCGCATCGGCCCTGACTTGTAATTGTCACACCGAGTTTTTTCGACGAGGGACCGGCATGGAGATCTCCGATCTGCTCAGCCCCGAAGCCGTCATTCCCAGCCTGAAGGCGACGAGCAAGAAGCAGGCGCTGCAGGAGATCGCGAAGCACGCCGCGGAACTGACCGGGCTGCACGAACGCGCCATCTTCGACACGCTTCTCGAACGCGAGCGCCTGGGAACGACCGGCGTCGGCAACGGGATCGCCATCCCGCACGGCAAGCTGCCGCAGCTCGACCGGCTGCACGGCCTGTTCGCGCGCCTGGAGCGCCCCATCGACTTCGACAGCATCGACGAACAGCCCGTCGACCTGCTGTTCCTGCTGCTCGCGCCGGAAACGGCGGGCGCCGACCACCTGAAGGCGCTGGCCCGCATCTCGCGCCTGCTGCGCGACCGGTCCATCTGCGAGAAGCTGCGCGGCACCGACAGCGCCGAGGGGCTCTATGCCCTGCTGACCCAGCACGAGGCCAACGCCGCCGCCTGAGCGCGCCGGTGACGCAACGCGAAAAGACGCCGGGGCGGCCCCACGGATGGGGCCGCCCCGCTCGCGTTCACGCCTGCTCGTCCGGCCGGGTCTCCGGCGCCGTGCCGACGGCGGGCGGCGTCGGCGTGGGCAGGCGCTTGTCCTGGCTGCGCTTGACCACCGACAGGCCGAGCACGGCCAGTGCCCCGCCCCAGATGGGCGTGGTGTCGAGCAGCGCCGCGATCACTTCGGGCGCGCGGGCGGGCTCGTGCACCACCACCCAGGCGACGGCCAGCATCATCACCAGCCAGCTCAGCGCCACCGCATAGCCGAAGGTCGGCCGCCAGCGGCGCACGTAGGCGTCCTCGCCCGGCGACGCCTGCGACGGCCCGGCCGCCGCCTCGCCCCCGGCACCGCGGGCCTCGGCGAGGGCGGCGGCGGCCGCGCGGGCGGCGTCGACGGCGTCGAGCAGCCGCGGCAGGCTGTCCGAGCCCAAGAGGGGAGCGGTCATCACAGCACCTCCACGTCATTGTAGAACAAATGGCGGCCGATCTCGGCGCAGGGCACCAGCCGCCATGCCCAGGGCGGATGGATGCCGCGGGCGTGGTAGTGGGTGGCGCCGTCGGTCGGGTCGGCCAGGTTGCCGGCGACGGCGCGGCGCGCGATGCGCAGGGCGCCGGCGAAGCCGCGGGTCTGCGGCGTCAGGGCGAGCAGCCGCGGCCGGTTGGGGTCGTTGGCGTTCCAGCACGAGAACTGCCAGGGCTTCAGGCAGACCTCGGTGACGCTGGCGCCCCACCACCACCGCCCGCCGCGCGCCTGCGCCCGGGCGACACGGTTGAGCACGACGGCGGCCACCGCCTCCTGCCCGCGCACCGGCTCGCCGCGCGCCTCGCCCCACAGGGTGCGCGCCAGCACCTCCACCGGATCGGCGAGCAGGTCCGCCGGCAGCGGCGGGACGGGCGGCGTGGTCTTGGCGGCGCCGCTCATGCCCGCCCGCCCGCCGGCCGCACGGCCTGCTGCTGCACGCCATCGAGCTTCAGCTCGATGCGTTCGAGATGGGCGGTGAGGCGCTTTTCCACCTCGCGCAGGTGGGAGAGCGAGGCATAGGACTGCGCCACCTCCAGCTTGTAGGCGGCCAGCGCCTCGCGCTGCTGGGCATGGCCGCGCTCGAAGGCGCGACGGTTCTCCTCAGCGGCATCGTCGGCGTCGTGCCGATTGCGCCAGACGAGCCAGAACAGCCCGCCGAGCGCCGGCAACTCCACCGCCGACACCCACCACATGATGTCGAAGGGCATGGGGGTCTCCTGTTGGGGCATGGGCAAAAGAAAAGCGGCCGATCCGGGTGGATCGGCCGCGCGATGCGGTATCTGTGGGTGCCCTGCGGCGTCAGTCGGACGCCTTGGCCCGCTTGCGACGGGGCCGGGCGGGCGGCGACGGCTCGGCCGGCGGCGGTGCCGGCTCGGCATCGTCGTCCAGCACCTCGGGCGGGAACACTTCGGCCGGCAGCAGCACAGGCGGGAACGGGCCGCGGGCGGTGGTCGCCAGCACCACCTCGCGGGCGGCGCCGTACAGGATGGACGGCGCGGTGTTGGTCAGCAGGCCGTCGCGCAGCCGCTTGTCCTCCACCGACGGATCGATGCGGAAGATGCCGCGCAGGGCCAACCGCACCCGGTAGGGCGCCGCGCCGGAGTCGTCGTGACCGACCGTGACTGTCAGGCGCACCTGATGCAGCCGCGGGTCGTCGGGTGACGAGGCGTAGTCGCGCTCGGTCGCCGGCTCCGGCCGCCAGTCGGCGAAGACGGCCGGGTCGGCATCGACGTTCGCCGCCACCGACAGTTCTTCGACGAAATAATGCTCAAGCAGCAGACGTGAGGCCGTCATCGTTCTCGTCCATGCGGGAAACCACCGTCTTCCGGGCGAGGGGTGTCGGCACCGTGGTCATGCGGCCGCCGGGAATGGACTCGAGCCACCGCATTCGCCGCCCGCCGTCGCACAGGTGCTGATGCAGGTCGGCACCCACGGCGTCGGCGAAGCGGACCATGGTCTCCAGGGTGTAGTTGCCCTCGCCGCTGAACAGCTTGGTTATGTAGGCCTTGGAGACCCCCGCCTTCTTGGCGAGCTGGGCGCGGGTGATGGACTTTTCCTCCATCAGCCGCTCGAGCTCCGCCGCGAACTGCAGGGCGAGGCGCTCGGCCTTGTACTCGGGAGAATTCCGGGCGTCTGCCAGGAGTCCGGCGAACCCGACCTTCTTCTTCATCATTCGTGTTCCTTCACCAACGTCACGGAACCCGCCCGGCAGGCCTTGCGGGCGGCGACGGCGCGCTCCCGTTCCCGCTTGGGCGTCTTGTTCGTCCGCTTCAAGAATGCATGCGAGCAGAGGATGATCTTGTCCCTGTCATAGAACCAGAGGATCCGGACCTGCCCGGCCGTGAACTGGTAGATCTGGTGTTCATCGTCGATCTGATGGCACCGGTCCGAGGGCAGCGCCCGCGTCCCGCCTTCCGCCACGTGATCCAGCATGGCCAGAACCTTCCGCCGCTCGGACTTCGGCAATCCGCTCACGAACTCCTCGAGGGGGCAGGTGCCGTCCTCGTCGGCGAGCGCCCAGATCCTCCAGGGACCGTTCACAACCTCGCGCGCAAACACTAGTTAACTCCTGAGTTAACTCCCGTCAAGGGGTGACGATACCCCCTGGCACCATGTTTCCTCCTTTATCAAAATCATCGCGGGAGATGAAGAGCATCCTACACCCCGAAGTCGCTCTCCGCCTTCCACCCGCCGCCGCCGCGCCAGGCGCCGGGGCGTTTGGCGGTGGGGCCGGGGGTGCGGGGGAGGCGGACGGGTTCGGCTGCGAGGCAGCCGGCGACGGCGTCCAGGCCGTCGTCGCGGCCGCCGCCGCCGGGACGCCACTCGCGCATTTCGGCGACGAAGGGCGTCGTCCACACCGAGCGGTGGGCCGACAGGGCGCCGGCCGCCAGCACGGCGTCGAAGGCGTCGATGATGCGGGCGTCCTTGTTGCGGCTGGATGCCGTCGGCACAACGGCGCAGCGCAAGCCGTCTTCGGCCAGCACCTTCTGCAACAGGCCGGGCAGGAACTTGCCGACGCCGTTGCTTTCCACCCGCACCGACGGCAGGTGGTTGTCGCGCAGGAAGGCGGCGACGGCGCGGCACTGCTGCGTCGCCTCGTCCTCGCCCGCCCCCGCCCCGGCGCCGGCCAGCGCCGCCGGGTCGTGTTCGAGCCAGCGGATGCGGTGCAGGTGATAGGCGCCGTCCTCGTCGGTGAAGACGCAGGCGACGACGCTGCCGTCGCCCTTGCCGGGCGCCCCGTAGGCCGGGTCCCAGAAGCACGAGGCCGAGACCAGCCGCCGGCCGCCGAGGGTGAGCGTCGCCTCGCCGTTGCCTTCGGTATAGACCAGTTCGTCGTCGTAGAGCCGCAGGCGGTCGGGGTCGAGGCGGCCGTCGGCGATGTTCACCGGCTCCAGCAGCATCTGGCTGCGGAACTTGTTGGGGCCCGTGCGGCGGCGGATGCCGTCGATCTTCTCGGGCGGGAAACGCTCCGGCCAGGCGCTGCGGCCGCGGCCGTCGACCAGCGGGATCTCCAGCCGGTGGAAGCCGTCGAGGAAGGGGCGCGACTCGCCGGCCTCGGCCCGCGGCGCCCGGCCGTAGATGGTGTAGAAGGTGTGCGGCGTGCCGACGTAGAGCTGCATGCCGCCAGGCACCAGGATGTAATCCAGTTCCGACAGCCGCGCCCGCAGGTCGGCGCGCTTGGGCGCGGTGTCGCAGGTGTTGGGCACTTCCACGTCGTCGCACACCACCACGTCGGCGCGGCTGCCGGTGATGTTGCCGCCGATGCCGCGCGCCAGCATGGAGGGATCGCGCAGCTCGCCCGGCCGGTTGACGGTGAACTGGTCCGCCGCCCACTGGTCGCGGCGCGGCGGCTTCAGGCCCTTGGTGAGCGGGTGGTGTTCGATGATGCGCTTGACGTTGCGCACCATCTTCTTGGCGAGGGCATGGTCGGCGGCCAGCACCATGATGCGCAGGTCCGGCCAGCGCCACAGCAGCCAGGCGCAGAACAGGCCGACCACCGTCGACTTGCCCGAGTTGCGGAAGGCCATGAGCAGGCATTCGCGCTCGTGCTGCCGCCAGCGCGCCGACAGCCACCGCGCCATGCGGCGCTGGTGGACGGGGGTGGTGAGGCCGAGGGCGTGGTTCCAGATCCAGGCGAACTCGGGGAAGTCGAGCGGCGCCGTCTCAGTCGTCGCGGTCGTCGTCGTCGGGGGCGAAATCGTCATCGGGATCGGCGTCCTCGGTCATGGCGGAGCGGGCGGCGGCGATGAGCCGGGCGAGATCGTCGTCGCCGCCCCCTGCCCCGCCCGCCGCGGCGGCGGGCACTGCGGGCGGCGCCGCCCAGCGCAGCAGCTTGACCAGCACCTCCACATGGGCGAGGGCGGCCTTGCAGGCGGCGTGATGGGCGGCGAAACCCTTGGCGTCGTCGGGGGCGGGGGTGGCGGAAAAGGCGTCGTAGGCGGCCACCGCCGCCGCCGCCCGCTCGGGCAGGCGGGCGGCGAGGCTGCCCTTGAGGTCGTCGAGGGTCATGCCGTCAGCTCCTGCAGCGTCGCGTCGGGCAGGCGGCGGGGGTAGTGCAGCACCAGCCGCACGTGGCCCGACAGGTGGCGCTGCACGCCGCCGCGCCGCTGGTGGCCGATGGCCAGCGTACGGCCGGCGGCGTCGATGGCGTTCACCAAGCCGCCGCCGGCGAGCGCCGGCCGCCACGTCGCGCCGTCCACCGCCACCGTCGGGTCGCCCTGCCCCGCCGTCCAGCCGAGCGCCACCCGGCGATAGCCCTCGGCGCTCCACAGGCCGTTGGAGGTGGCGCCGGCGGCATAGCCCACCTGCGTCCCGAAGCCCCAGCCGAGGCGCGAGGCGAAATCGGGCTGGCGCTGTAGCTCGATCACCGCCGTGGTGCCGGCCGAGGTGTCACCCACCGACAGCAGGGTCTGGCGCGGGCTCGAGGTCGGCAGATCGCTGCCGTAGCAGCGGGCGTCGATCACCAGCGTGCCCTCCGCCCGGTTCCAGAAGCCTGCCAGGTCGGGCACCGTCAGCACGTCGCCCTGGCGGGTGACGGTGGAGGCGGCGGTGACGATGCGGCTGGTGGGGTAGGCGCCGGCCTCGCACTGGGCATAGTCGGCGGCCACGCTGTCGCCGGCGGCGGAGAGGCGCAGGCCGACCACCGGGTTGCTCACCGACTTAGCGACGGCGACGCGGGTGAAGCGGCCGGCGACCAGCTTGCCCGTGACGTCGGTCCAGGTGGCGCCGCCGTCGACGGTGACGGACACGGCGCCGGTGACCGTCAGCGGCTTCAGGTCGAGGGCGAAGCAGTGCCAGGCGGTGGCGGCGGTCACCAGCTGCGTCACCACCGCCCCGGCCGCAGTCGCCGCCACCCGGCAGGCGCCGCCGGTGGTGCCGTCGGCGCCGGTGGCGTCCTTGGTGACGGCGGCATTGGTCTTCGACCACACCGCCTGGGTGAGGTCGCGGGCGTGGCGGACGAGGTTGGTGCGCGGCTCCTCGATGCACCAGCCGAGGTAGGCGCCGGTGGCGAGGTCGTAGTCGTCGCGCAGGGTGTCGGCCGCCACCTCCTCCACCAGCCCGAGGGCGGTGACGCGGGTGGCGACCGAGGGGCGCGACAGGCTGAGGCGCGCCGGCACCACGCCCGGCCGCGCGGCCAGCACGAGGCCCGGGTAATGCTGCAGGGTCAGGGGCATGGGATGCGGGTCCTTTCGGCAAAAGCGAAGGCCGCGCCCCCGGTGGGGAGCGCGGCCTGGAGAGAGGGGCCGGCGGCGGCCGGGCGGCGGTCGGGTCAGCCGCCGGGAACGCGGAAGCGCAGGAAGCGCACGACGTCGCCGACGACGAAGCGGTCCTCCACCGGCTCCAGCCCGGCCGCCACGGCGTGACGGTCGTAGGCGGCGGTGTAGCGGGCGGCGAAGGCGAAGTTCAGCCACGGCGCCATGAGGTCTTCCCACGCCCGCGCCAGCGGTTTGCGCGAGCGGGCGTAATCGAGCACCCGGATCTCGCCGCCCGGCCGGACGAGCCGCGCCAGTTCGGCCCAGGCGGGGCCTTGCGCGTCCTCCGGCACGACGCAGAAGACGAAGGTGGCGACGGCGGCGTCGAAGGAACCGGCGGGCAGGCCGGTGGCGGTCAGGTCGGCCTCGCGGAAGCTCACCGCCCGGCCGAGCCGCTCCGCCCGGCGGCGGGCGCGGTCGAGCATGGCGGGGCTGAGGTCGACCGCCGTCACCAGCGCCCCCGCCGGATAGGCGGGGATGTTGCAGCCGGTGCCGGCGCCGGCGTCGAGCACCCGCCCGGTCAGGCCGGCGAAGGCGGCATGGCGCAGCCGCGCCTTCCACGACCGCTCGTAGACGGCGTCGAGCAGGTCGTAGACGGGGGCGATGCGCTGGTACTTGCGGCGGCTTTCGGCGGTGGCGCCGGAGGCGGCGAGACTGGGGGCGGCGGGCGACGACTCGAACACGATGCACAGGCTCCCTGTAAACGGTCGGTCGGACGGCGGACGCGCCGCCCACCCGCCGGTTGTATGCCATCGGGCCGGTGCGGTGGATGAACCCTACGTGTCGATGCGCGCCCACTCCGGCAGCGCCTGGCCGGGCCGCGTGCCGATGAGGGCGGCGGCGGCCGTCGCGGCGGCGGTCGCGGCACGGTCGGCAGCGCGCTCCGCCGCCACGCGGTCGAGCAGGGCGCCGTCCGCGGCGCCCAGGGCCTCGGCACGGGCCCCCTGCGCCGCCGTGACGGCATCGCCGACGGCGGCGGCGTTACGCTCGGCGAGCCAGACCAGCGTCTGCGCCTCCGCCGTCCACTGGCCGGTGGCCGCCGCCTCGCCCGCCACCGCGGCGGCTGAGGCATCGGCGGCGGCGGCATCGGTCGCGGCGGCCGCACCGGCGGCCTGGGCGGCATCGCGCGCCGCCTGCGCCATGAGGGCGGCTTCCTGGGCGTCGACGGTGGGGATGAGGATGGCCTCCGTCGCCGCCGCCGCCTGCTGGGCGGACGTGGCGGCCTGGGCGGCGGCGGCCTGGGCGGCGGTCAGGGTCGCCTGCACGTCGGCGCGCGCCTGGGCGAAGTCGGCCGGGTCGTTGGTCAGGCCGCTGGCGTCGGCGTTCCAGCCGATGGCCTTGCCCGGCTGCGGCGGCGGCAGCACCAGGCTCGCCGTCGACGGGTCGGTGGGCGCGAGGCGCAGGGCGCGCGACAGGTCCACCTCCAGCTGTTGCAGGACGGCGGTCTGGTAGTCCAGCTCGTCGTTGACGACCTTGGCGCGGAAGGCGCCGCCTTCCTGGAAGTCGCTCACCCGCTGCACCGCCAGGCGGCGGCGCAGGGTGACCAGCGTCCCGGCGGCGGGCGCGGCACCGAAGGAGACCGTACCGCCGCCGTCGCTGCCGGCACCGGTGGTGGTGAAGCCGGTGGTGGCCCGCACCTCGCCGAGCCAGACCTCCAGGTCGGCCGTCTTGAAGATGGGGAAGGGATACGCGAAGTCGCGCACCGTTCCGTCGGCGACGTACTGCACCCGCGGGCGCAGGTCGCCGATGACGATGTGGTCGGTGGTCACGGTCGGTGTCCTCACAGGTTGGACAGCAGGCGCCCCGCCAGGGGCAGGAAGAAGTCCGCCGCGTTGGGCCGTGCCACCGGCGTCCGGCTGGCGGAGGCGGCGGAGGCGGCGGCGGCGGAGGCCCCGGCGACGCCGGCGCGGGCGGTGTCGACGCGGGTCTGCATCCAGGCGTCGGCGAGCAGGCGGTTGGCGGCGCTGTCGGCGCGGTAGAGCGCCAGCTCGTTGTCGTGCGCCAGTTCCGCCGCCGCCTGCTGCTGGCGCTGGGTCAGATCGCCCACGGTCAGCAGGGCGCGCTGGCGCATCTGGCCGAGGGCGAGCAGGTTGCGCTCGCGCGTGCGCTCCACCTGCGCCCACAGGTCGCGGGCGGAGGCGGCGGTCGTGTCGGCGGCGGCGAGGTCGCGGGCGGCGGCTTCGTCCACCATGCCGGTCATCAGCGCCGCGGCGGAGGTGGAGCCGCGCAGGCCCGCCGCCCCGAAGCGGGCGCGGGCGCTGGCCTGGGCGCGCTTCAGGTCGGCTTCGCGCAGGCGGGCCGCCTCCGCCGCCTCGGCCTGCAGGCGGCGCTGGTCGGCGTCGGCGGCGGCGCGGGCCTGGGCCTCGGCGAGCTGCGCCTCCTGCTCGGCGACGCCGAGGTGGTAGGCGTTCCACTGCTCGCTCGCCGCCCGTTCGGCGCCGGCGATCTCGCCCTGCAGCCGCGTGCGCCACTCGGCTTCGGCGGCGGCGGCGCGGCGCAGTTCGGCGGCGTCCTGCTCGGCGCGGCTCTGCTCGTAGGCGATGCGCTCCTGCTCGGCGGCGCGGGCATCGGACTGCGCCACCGCCAGCGCGCCGCCGTCGTCGAAGGTGACGCGGGCCGGCGTGCTGCGGGACTTGGCATCGGAATAGGCGCCGTAGACGGTGAGGGCCGGGCCGAGGAGGCTGCGGCCGACGGTCACGGCGGAGCTGGCGAATCCACCCATCAGTCGGTCACCTTCAGTTCGGTGGTTACGGAAAGGATCGTGCAGGGCAGCGGCGACGCCTGGTCGACCCGCCACACGGGGCCGATGGCGTCGCGCTTCCAGCCGATGGCACGCACGGCGAGGTCGCCGGTGAAGGCCGGCGGCGGGCTGTCGAGCACGCCCGAGGCACCGAGCCGCTTCACCGGCACCGGCGTCGCGCCGCGGCCGGTATCGACGGTCAGAACCTGGGTCTCCAGCACACGGAAGGTGGCGCGGATGAGCCGCAGCGCGCCGCCCTGGCGCACCCCGCCCGGCCCCACCACCACCGGCGGCAGCGGCTCCACCCGGTGGCGGAAGGGCAGGCCCACCTGCACACGCGACACGGCATAGGGCAGATCCACCGCCCCGCCGCTCACCACGGCATCGGGCAGCTCGGCCCCGTCGCCGAGCACCTGCACCGTGCGCCCCTCCAGATGGTCGAGGCCGGTCCAGCGGGCCTTCGCGGTCGTGCTCTCGCCGGCCAGGGCGCAGTCGAGGCCGAAGTCCTCGTCGAACTGCTCGATGTGGAAGACCCCGGCGCGCTCCACCAGGACGAACACGGCGGTGCCGACCACGGCCACGGCGCGGAAGGCGCCGTCGGTCTCCTGCCGGGTCCAGCCGGAGACCTGCTCGGCGCGGTAGTTGGTGACGGTGGCGAGCCCGCCGTCGGCCATGACGATGTAGACCAGCCGGCGGTAGGCGTCGTAGTCCATGTCCACCGGCCCGGTCATCAGGTGGCGCGCCACCAGGGCGAGGTCGCCGGCCTGATAGGCCTGCTCGGCATCGGTGAACAGGAACTCGCGCAGCTCCTTCCCGCCGGCGCCGATGAACAGGGTGGCGCCGTCGACGTCGCGCGGCGGCACCTGGCGCCCCGAGGGCGTGCCCACCCGCGTCTGCCGCCGCACCGAGGCGGTGACGGGCGTGACCGGATCGCCGGAAACGGTCCATTCGGCGCCGGTGGTGAAGACCTGCAAGGTGCGGCCGGAGAACACGGCGCGCACGGCGTTCACCTGGTCGGACACGATGCCGAAGTCGATGGCCTCGTCGTCCAGGCCGGTGCCGGTGTCGAAGTTGAAGTAGTCGCCCGACTTGGACAGCCACACCCGGTTCGGCAGATCGCGCGAGCCGCCGATCACCAGCCGGTCCTGGTGGAAGGTGACGCTCACCGGCCAGCCGCGCACCGCCGAGAAGGCCTGCTCCGTCCAGTCCTTGGTGGCGGTGGTCGAGGCCAGCGTCTGGTAGACCTGCGCCGTCGCCGAGCGCGGGCCGGCGACGGCGGTGATGCGCACCTCCTTGCCGCCGATGCGAAAGCGCGTCTCCACGTGATCGGCGACGAACAGATCCTCGCTCGCCGTCAGGGTGACCGTGCCGGAGGTCGCCGAGGGCGTCAGCGTCGCGAAGGTGGTCGCGAACTTGTAGTGCGGTTGGAAGCGCACGTTCTGCACGTCCATCCAGTACCACTTGGAGATGGTCCAGGTGGTATGGCTGGTGCGGGTGATCTTCTGCGGCTCCACGTCGGGGTGGACCACCAGCAGCGTGTCGGCCGACTGGGTCCACGAGATGGCCGCCAGCTGGTCCGCCGTCCACGGCGTGGTCAGCACGGCGATGCGGCTGTCGTTCATGTAGACGGCCATCTTCTGGTGGGTGAACACCAGCAGGTAGGTCTGTTCGGTGTTGAACTCGAAGGCGACGAGGCGGCCGTTGCCCTCGATGTCGTCCACCCAGCGGGTGCCGCTGCGGCGCGACACGCCGCCGGTCGGGTGGATGACCACGTTGCGCAGGGCCGCCGCGCCGTTCTCGTAGGCGCGCAGGTCGCCGCGCCCGTAGAGGCGGGGCGACAGCTCGCCGGCGGAGAAGTTGGTCTTGGTCTGGACGACGCTGGTCATCGGCGGGCCTCGATCAGGGTGAAGTCCTCCACCGCCGCCGGCGATTCTTCCTGCGCGTCGATCAGGCGGGCGCGGCGCATCTCCTCCTCCGCCAGGCGGTGGAGCAGTTCGGCGCGGCTGGTGCTTTCGGTCAGCGGCAGGCAGAACTCGGCGGCGAGGCGCAGGATGAGCGCCTGGTCGAAGAAGGGCGGAAAGCTCTCCTCCGGCGGGCGGAAGACGTAGGTGAGCGTCACCGCCGCCGTGTCGGCGTGCAGGCGGCGCTCGGCGATGCGGTAGCGCAGGCCACGCCCGCGCTCACCGCTGCCGGCCGACAGCGCCCGCAGGAAATCGGCGGGCAGTTGGAAGGCATGGGCGAAATCGGCCACCGGCTGGGCGGCCAGCGGCGCCAGGCGCACCTGCGCGGTGGCAAAGTTCCACGGGTGCGCCGACAGAAGCGCGTCGCGGGCGGACGGATAGAGGTTCGCCGCCACCTCGGCCTCCGCCGTCCCCTCGTCGAACGAGGCGATGCCGGTGGCGCCGATCTTCAACAGGGCGCGCGAACACAGGGCGATGGCTGTCAGGCTCACTGGCGAGTCCTCCTTTTTATATACCTGAGACTGTATAACCACGGTGATATTGCAGATTCTCTGCCAAGGGCCATTTCCGGGACTTCGGAAACAAGGAGAACCGGCATGAATTGGCAGTCTGCTTGTGAAGCACTGAATGCAGGTAAGCGTCTTCGGGTGGTGTATGACGGCGAGACCCGCATCATCGAGGTTCACGCGGTCGGCGTTTCGACCGCCAATAACGAGTGCATGCGGGTCTGGCAGGTCGAAGGAGGGAGTGTCTCTGGAGAGGAAGTGGGCTGGAAGCTCATGACGCTGTCAAAGGTCACGAAGCATCAGCTTCTGGAAGAAGCTTCGCAGGCGCCGCGCCCTGGTTATAAGAAGGGCGACAGCCACATGAAGGAGATATACTGTCAGCTTTAGACCGCCACAGTCGCACGGGCCGGCCGCATAGGCCGGCTCGTTGTGCACACTGCAGTCAGAGTAATGGCGGGTTCTCATCTATTTCTCCTAGCGCGTCAGCAGCTGCAGGTCGGCGTCGGCGAGGCGGCGGGGGAAGTAGGCGGCGTGCAGGACGTGGCCGTTGAGCGGGTCCGTCGCCGTGCCCTCGCTGCCGAGCCACAGGCTGGCGGCGGCGGGGATGGCGGCGGGGGCGGCCGTCTGCACGGCGCCGCCGTCGATGCAGAAGGCGGCGGAGCCGGCCTTGTAGGCGAGCGCCATGCGCACCGTCTGGTCGGCCGCCACCGCCGAGCCCGTCAGCGACAGCTGGCTCGCGCCGCCGCTGAAGATGGTCGCCTGCGGCGCCCGGGCGGGGTCGAAACGCAGCACGATGCGGTTGTCGGCGCTGCCGTCGCCCAGCTCCAGCGCCGTCTGCAAGCCGCCGATGCCGAGGGTCGAGCACTGGACGTAGAGCGTGCCTTCGTCGGCCTTCAGGGCGAAGTCGGTCGCGTCCACCCGCGCCGTCTCCACCCCGCGCGTCACCTGGGCGCCGGCGGTGGGGATGATGGAGGTGGCGTAGGCGCCGCTTTCCAGCTGCAGGCCGCGCACGTCGCCCGACAGCGCCAGCGTCACCGTGCCGGCGCTCGCCGTCTGGGTCAGCGGGGCCGCCTCGGTGGCGCTGCCGGTCATGGCGCCCGAGGCGGTGACCGTGCCGCCGCCCACCAGCGACAGGGTCCAGGTGCCGGCGCCGATGGTGATGTTCTGGCCGGCGGGCGTCAGGCTGTTGAGCACCAGGTTGGTGCGCGCGCCCTCCAGCCGCCAGCCGCGGTAGACGCCGGTGGTGCGCACGAAGTCGTGGCGCAGGCCGTCGGCGGCGACGGCGGCGAGCGTGCCGGTGGCGTCGACGCGGGTCGCCGTGCCGGTGCGGGCGAAGCGCAGCGTCGGCGGCGTCTTGCCGGGCCGCGCCAGCAGGTTGAGGGTCGGGAAGATGTCGATGGTCATGGGGCTCCCCCGGACAGAGACGGGGCCGGAGGCGCAGGTCCTCCGGCCCCGGTGGCTCAAACGGCGGCGGTGGTGACGACGCCGCCCGCGACGCCGGCGACCCGCATCAGCACGGTGACGGGCGCCGTGCCGGTGTCGCTGGTGACGATCATCAGGTCGCCCGTGTTGATCATCTCCGCCGCGCGGTCGAAATAGCCGCCGGCGGCGATGGCGGCGGCGGCATCGGCGCTGGCGTAGTGCCACAGCGTGAAGCCGTTGGCGTAGGCCAGCACCGACAGGTCCTTGGACTGGAAGGCCATGGTCGGAAGTCTCCGGATGCGATGGAAAGGAAGGAGGAAGGGGCGGCGCGCTTACGCCTCGAGGCAGCGCAGCGCGACGACGCCCGCCGGGTCGATGAGCTTGGAGCCCTGCGACATCATGTTGTTTACGAAGTGCGCCGCCCGGTCGCCGTGCCACGACACGTCGGTGATGACCTCCGACCCGATGGCATGGCCGACGGCGGTCTTGTGGTACCAGTAGCAGTAGCGCACGCCGCTCGCGACGGTCAGGCCCGAGTGCGGCATCCACAGGGTACCGAGCCACTTCTTGGCCTGGGTGCCCTGCCACGGCAGGTCGGATTCGCCGATGTAGTCGGCGTTGGAGAACTCGGGGATGGCGAGCAGGTCCGACCACTGCTTCCAGCCGACCACGGCGTAGCGGTCGCCGTCGTCGGGCACGTCGGCCTCGCCCAGCATCTCGAAGGCCTTCAGCACCTTCTCCTTGGTGAGCGCGGTGGAGCCGTCGAGCGCGTAGTTGGTGGAGCTGTCCAGCTCCTTGATGATGAGTTCGTCGGTCTTGCGGCCGAGCGCATAGGCGCCGGCCTTCACCAGCACCTGGCGCTCGTCGATGTTGGTCTTCAGCTCGTCCAGCCGGTCGACCCAGTCACCGGCGTAGTAGTCGTAGAGCTGGCATTCGACCGGCGTGTGGTCGAGGTTCATGACCGGCACCTTGCCGTGCCGCGCCTTGGTGGAGGCCGTGCCCTTGCCGACCTTCTGGAAGACGGTGGACGACCCCTGGACGTCGTTCTTGGTGCGCACGGTGTTGCGCAGCTTCGAGCCCATGGTCTGGAAGGCCAGGTGGACGTCGGCCTGGAAGTGCTTGACGAAGGACTGGTCGATCTTGGTGGACATGCGGATGGTCCTCTGCGTTTGGGACAAATGGTGAACGATGAAGGGAGGGCGAGGGCGGTTGCGCCCCTTTCCCCTCTCCTCCCCCTCCTCTCTCCCTCGCTCCATTGTCATGCCCGGACTTGATCCGGGCATCCACGGCTCCCCTGCCGCCCGCCGTGGAGGGCGCCGCGCCCACGGTCGCCGCCGGTGACGCCGTGGATGGCCGGGTCGAGCCCGGCCATGACAATGGGAGAGGGAGGAGAGAGGGCGGGAGAGAGGGAGGGAAAAGGGAGGGGGGACGGCGCGCGATCGCCTTGGAGTACTTGGTGCCTTGGTGGCTACCCCCTCGCCCGACGGCGGCCCGTCAGGCGGCGGTCACGCCTGGCCGGGGTACAGCCGCTTGAACCCGTCCGCGACCTTGCGCATGACGGTCGGGTCGCGCTCGCGCCAGTACTTGGGGTCGCGCATCAGGGCCTTGATCTCGTCCTCGCCGGCCGGGCCGGCGGCGCCCTTCTCCAGGCCGCCGAGCGCCGGCTCGCCGGACTGCATCATGCGCCACAGGGCGACGACGCCGTCGGCGGTGGACGACAGCGCCGTCAGCACGTCGGCCGGCAGGTTGGCCTTGCCCCAGGCGAGCAGCTGGCGGCTGATCTCGGCCCAGCGCTCCTCGCCGCCGAAATGCTCGACCAGGCGCGACAGCTCGCGGTCGCCGTCCATTTCGGACGCCATGCTTTCCAGCACCGGCAGGATGCGCTCGGCGGCGAGGTCGTAGACCAGCTGCACCTGCTGCGGCGTGAAGCCGGCGCCGTGCAGGCGGGCGTTGACGGTGGGGTCCGGGGTGAGCAGCGCATGCGGCGCCGTCACCTGATAGGCGTCGGGCGTCTCCGGCACGCCCAGCGCGGCGCGGAAGGCGGCGACGCTGGCCGGATCGGCGTCCGGCCCGGGCGGGCGCACCATGCCCTTGGAGGTTTCGAGCAGGTCCATGTAGGCGCCGAGCAGCGCCTCCACGTTCGGCTGCCCGGTCGCCGGGTCGAGGAACTCCGGCGGGAGGGTACGGTTGGTCATGAACGACTCCTTCGCGGGAAGAAGAGGGTGAAGAGGACGCCCTTCACCCCGCCCGCCCCCGCTCCACCAGGGCGAGCAGGTGGAGGACGAGGGCGCGCTGGCCTTCCAGATGGCGCAGCGCATCGGGCGGGGCATCGGGGCCGAGGGCGCGGTCGAGCGTCAGCGCCCGCAGGACGCCGAGCGCGCGCCGGCCATCGTCGCCGCGGAAGACGCGGGCGAAGAGCAGCGCCGCGTCGTCGGGCTCGGCCGGCGGACCGGCGCCCCCGGCCCCGGGGTCGAGGCCGTCCCAGCCGTCGGGGAGGGAAAGCGTGGACGTCACGACACGCCTCCCCCCGCCGCAGCCGGAACGGCCCCGGTCGGGTCGGCGAGGACCGGCGGCGGCGGGGTCTCCGCCACCGCCGGGGCCTCGCGGATCAGTTCGGCCGGCACGCCGAGCGCCCGGCCGAGCCAGCGGGCGGCAGCGCCGGTATCCACCGCCTCCGCCGCCGCCGGCCCCAACCCGGCGACCGAGGTCAGCCAGGTGAGGGTGTTCTGGGCGTCCGACTGCGCCTGCGTGCGGGCCAGCGGCGACTGGTAGACCAGGTCCACCACCCGCCCGTCGGCGCGGACATCGACGATCTCGCCGCGCCGCCGCAGGATGCCGAGCGCCCGCATGACCAGCGGCGTCAGCAGTTCCGACTGCAACCGGCCATAGGTGGCGCCGAGGATGCGCGCCATCTCGGCGGAGCGCTCCATCACCTCGGTCGCCGTCATGCGCGGGGCGTCCACCTGCCCCAGGCGGTCCACCAGCAGGGCGTGGCGGATGCGGCCGCGCAGGTCTTCCAGCACCAGCTGCGAGACGTCGAACTTGCCCGGCGCCTCCAGCGGCGTCAGGCCCTGCGAGCCGACCGCCTTGGGGATGATGGCGCCCGGCACCAGACGGATGTTGGCCGGGTTCAGCACGCCGTCGTCATCGGCCTGCCAGATGCCGGTGACGGCGATGGAGGCGTTCTTGAGGATCAGCTCCACCACCTTGTTGGCGGTCTTGATGTCGGGCAGCGTCTTCATCACCGGGCTGCGGCCATAGGCCTCGCCCGGCGCCTTCAGCCAGCGGAAGGTGACGAAGGGCGAGCGGGCGAAGGTGCCCTGCGCCAGCACCGCCGCGTCGGCGCCCGCCCCTTCCGGGTCGAGCAGCGCCGTATAGGCGAAGCCGCCGCCGTGCGGTTCGGGCAGCACGCATTCCAGCACCGCGAAACGCGCATCGGCGTCGTTTTCGGCCCGCCGCACCAGGGTGTCGGGCACCGCGGCGGCGGGGAAGCGCTCGCGCAGGGTGGCGAGGCTCGCTTCCGAGCGGCGGAAGGTGACGTCGAGGCGGCCCGAGGCGCCTTCCTCCACCACCAGTTCCGACAGCGGCACGGCGGTGAAGCGGAAGGCCGACGGCTGGCCCGGCGGCGCTTCCTCGAACAGCAGGCTGGCGGTGCCGGCAATCACCAGGTCCAGGTAGGCCTGGTGCATCTCCACGGCGAAGTTGGAGCGGTCGAAGTGGCCGCGCACGATTTCCGCCGTCTTCTCCAGCAGGGGCGCCACGGCGGCGCGTTCCTCGGGCGCCAGTTCGACGCCGGCGGCGAGGCCGAACCAGCGCGCCCACGGCGGCGTCAGCTCGGCGAGCAGGCTGGCGGCCAGCTGGTCGACAGCATCGGCGGCGGTGCCGTCGAACAGGCGGTCGACCCGCCGCGCGCCTTCGCCGCCGCCCCCGCCGGAGTCGCGGCTCGGCAGGGTGAAGTCGTAGCACTCGCGCCAGTGGCTTTCCCACGCCGAGCGGCGCGAGCGGGCGGCCCGGTAACGGCGCAGCAGCGCCTCGGTGTCGGGGGTCATGGGATCATTCTCCCAACAGGGTCTTGCGCGGGCCGAGGGTCGGCAGCGGCGACAGCACGCCGCGCCACGAGGTGGCGACGGTGGCGGCGCGGGCACGGTCGTCGCGCTCCTGCTGCTCGCGGCGGCGGCGGGCGGCCTCGGCGGCCGAATCGGGCGCCGGCGCGGCAGGCGACGGCGCGGGTGACGGGGCCGGGGCGGACGGACGCGGCGTACTGCCGCCACCGCCGCCACCACCACCGGAGGACACCGGAACCGGCACTTCGACACGGTGGATGATGATCTGCGGCGTGCTCGCGGCCGGGGCCGGGGCGGGGGCCGGGGCCGGCGGAGGGGGCGGCGGCGGCGGCTTCGGCAGGTCGGGCGTGGGCAGGCGGATGGGCTCGGCCTTGCCCTGGTCCACCAGGCGCTGGTGCGCCATGAAGCTGTACATGAAGGCTTCCATGATGGCCTGGTTCGGCGTCTGCGGGGGCGGTGGGGACGAGAAGCCACCCATGGGCGGGGTCTCCCTGCTCGGCTGATGGAGGCGCCGGCGGCGGCCATGAAAAAACCCGCCGGACCTGGGGTCCGGCGGGCTTCGGGCACACCTGTGGCGTTGACAGGAGGGACTATGCCCCCATTTCGCTCCCCTTGTCAAGATTTTTTTCCTTGTTAGGAACGACGCCCTCGACGGTGAGCGCCCGGTACAGTTGCCAGGGGGTGAAGACGCCCGGCAGGCGCAGGCCGAGCAGGCGCTTCACCGCCTCGACGCAGGTATAGGGCCGCCACGGTGCCAGCCGCGGCGCCGGCTCCACCGCCTCGGCGGCGACCACGGTGAGGCCGAGGTGACGGAACCACGGTTCCGGCTGCCAGCCGGCCAGTTCGGGCACCACGCGCAAGGTCGTCCAGTGCGACAGGGGATCGACGATCACCCAGGCGCCATCCACCTGCACCACGGCGAAGCAATGGCGGAAGCCGGGGCGCAACAGCCGCAGCCAGGCGAGGTCGGTGTGGTCGGTGAACACCACGTAGGCCGGCACGCCACGGCGCGCCCGCGCCTGCACCGCCGCCGCACCGCGCGGGCGGGCGGCGGCTCCGGGGGACAGGGCGGCGGCGGCGATCATGCCACGATCCCCTTGGCGCGCAGCGGCGTGGTCAGGCGGTCGAGCGCGTCGTCCCACAGGCGGGCGGCGACGGCTTCCTCGGCCAGGCGCGGGTCGGGCGGCGTCAGGCGGCGCCCGAACACCGCCAGCACCCGCAGGTGGCGGCGGTCGATGAGGCGGCGGCGCAGCAGCGCCAGGGCGGCGCGCCACAGGTCGTCGGGGTCGCAGGGACGGGCGACGGCGCCGGCGTCGGCGACGAATCGGGCGCCTTCGTCGCGGGCGATCTGGCACTGCCAGAACCACAGCCACGCCTCCTCGGCGCTGAAGAACGGTTGTGCTGGACGGGAACTGGACACGCGGAAGGCGTGAGCACGGGCCTGTGCCATGGCGGAAACACTCCTCGGCTGGACCGGATGGTCCGGATGGGATGGACCGGAACGGTCGGAACAAAAGAAGAACAACCGCGAGTGTTAGGACTGCTGACCCAGGGCGTCAAGGAATTTTGCGGAATTTGTTCTTACTGCGCTTTCTGTCCGCCTGTAAGACCATGTTCCCATGCTGACCCATTCCCAGATCTGGCGCGCCATCGACCGCCTGGCGCAAAGCAAGGGCTTCTCCCCCTCGGGGCTGGCCCGCCGTGCCGGACTGGATTCCACCACCTTCAACCGCAGCAAGCGCACCACGCGCGAAGGCAAGCCGCGCTGGCCGTCCACCGAGTCCATCGCCAAGATCCTGGACGCCACCACCACGTCCTTCGCCGAATTCACGGCGCTGGTGGAAGACCGCAGCTACGGCGGCCCGGCGCCGCGCACCATCCCGCTCATCGGCTTCGCCCAGGCCGGCCAGGCCGGCTACTTCGACGACGCCGGCTATCCGGCCGGCGCCGGGTGGGACGAGATCCGCTCGCCGGACGTCACCGACAGCCATGCCTATGCGCTCGAGGTGTCGGGCGACTCCATGCAGCCGGTCTACCGCGACGGCGACCGCCTGATCGTGTCGCCCGATTCGTCGCTGCGCCGGGGCGACCGCGTGGTGGTGCGCACCCGCGACGGCGAGGTGATGGTGAAGGAACTGCTGCGGCTGTCGGAAAAGCGCGTGGAACTGCGCTCACTCAACCCCGCCCACGGCGACCGGACGCTGGAGCGCGAGGGCGTGGAATGGATCGCGCGCGTGGTGTGGGTCAGCCAGTAGGCGCCGACCATTTTCCTTGACCGCGGGGAAAGGAATATGATCCCATAACCGGCCGCCAGCATTCGCGCCGGAGCCCCTCGCCCATGTCCTGCCCCGATCCCGCCGCCCTGGAGGCGCTGGAGCGCCGCTTCACCGGCCCCGTCCCGCGCGCCTTGCGCGACGCACTCGCCACGCCGCCGGCCGAGGTGATCCGCCGTCGCGCCGCCGCCCGTGCCGCCGCGCTGGCCCGCTTCGCCGCCGAGGCCCGCGCCGCCGCCTGCGCCTTGCGCAGCGGTCGACACCTGACCGACGACCTCAGGCTTCGCCTCGCCGGACCGGCGGAGCGTCTCGCCTGGGCGCGCGAGCGGGCCGAGGGCTGGCGGCGGCGTGCCGAGGCCCGCATCCCATAGCCTTTCGGCCCGTTGGACAACCGCGGGTTCTCGTGTCTATGCTGGTCGTTCCCGCCGAACAACGACAAAAGCGAACGAATCGAGGAGCGCCATGAAGGGGCATATCGCGACGGACGGACTCGTCTACGCCGACGGCGACTGGCACGTGGGGAACCCGAAGCTGCTGGGGCCGCGCACCCATGGGGTGTGGCTGGGCTCGGTGGTGTTCGACGGCGCCCGCTACTTCGACGGCGTGGCGCCCGACCTGCTGCCCCACTGCGAGCGCGCCGTGCGCTCGGCCCGCGTCCTCGGCATGCGCCCCATGCTGACGGGCGCCGAGATCGCCGAACTGGCGTGGGAGGGCATCCGCCGCTTCCCGCGCGACGCCCAGCTCTACATCTGTCCGCTGTTCTGGGGCGACCAGGGCTTCATCATGCCCGACCCCGACGCCACTCGCTTCGCCCTGTCGATCTACCAGTCGCCGCTGCCGCCGGCGACGGGCTTCGCCGCCCGGCTGTCGAGCTTCCGCCGCCCGGCCCGCGACACCGCGCCGACCGAGGCCAAGGCGAGCTGCCTCTACCCCAACACGGCGCGCGCCGTGGCCGAGGCCAAGGAAGGCGGCTACGACACCGCCGTCATGCTCGACCCGGCCGGCAACGTGGCGGAATTCGCCTATACCAACCTGTTCTACGCCAAGGACGGCGTCGTCCACACGCCGGCGTGGAACGGCACCTTCCTCAACGGCCTGACGCGCCAGCGCGTCATCAAGCTGCTGGTGGAGGACGGCGCCGAGGTGGTGGAGCGGGCCATCACGTGGCCCGAGCTGATGCAGGCGGACGAGGTTTTCGCCACCGGCAACTACCAGAAGCTCGGCTGGTGCCGGCGCCTGGGCGACCGCGATTTCCAGCCCGGCCCGTTCTACGAACGCGCCCGCCGGCTGTACTGGGAGTTCGCCCGCCGCCACGGCGGCGCGTGACGCGGCAGGACGGCCCAGGGTCTGAAAAGAGGAAAATCAGGAGGGTGGGGAGGCGGCGCCAGGCGCCCCTCCCGCCGCCGGGCAGGTCGCCCGGCGCGGGATTGCGCGTGCGTCAGCCGACCATGTCGGCGACGATACGGCGGATGTCTTCCGGCGACAGCGAGGTGCCGGTCTTCATGCCTTCGCCCGGCAGCGGCCGATCGGCGGCCGACTTGGAGGCGGCGGACAGGATGCCGCGCGGAGCGGCCGGACGGTGGCCGCGAATGTCGACGTGGCCGTGTTCCATCATATGCATTTACTCGTTCCCTTCGTTCTTATTGTTGGTCTAGCCATCCCTGGATGGAGACGCCAACCTGATCCGGGAGTTAGCCGGAACCCGCGGCGATCTTCCATCACGGTACTGTTAAAGTTAGACGTCGCATTCATGCCGGACAAGAGTCCGCGCGACATCCTTCCCGTCTGGGTGAGGCAGTCCTGGCCTTTCGGCCGATTGCACCGGCACAAACGCAGAAGGCGCCCCTGCCGTTCGGGCAGGCCGTGCCGGAGTGATGACGAGACGGACGCTTGCGCCGCGCCTCAGGCGCCGACGGCTTCCGTCTCGCCCGCCTCCCATGCCGCCTTCTTGCGGTAGATGGTGGAGGCGGAAATGCCGAGGGCGGCCGCGGCCCGCGGAATGTTGCCGTCGAAGGCGGTGATGGCCGCCTCGATGGCGTCCCTCTCCACCTGCCACAGGGGCTTGATGGCCTCCGTGCCGGCCTCGGACCTGGCCCCGGCGCCGCCATTGTCCACCGCCCGCAGGGGCGGCAGGGTGGCGCGGTTCACCTGGCCCGGCAGCGATCCCCGGCTGTTGACCGGCGGCGGCAGCATCTCGGCCGCCACCAGCGGTCCGTCGTTGAGCACGACGGCGTTGAGGACCACGTTCTGCAATTGCCGCACGTTGCCCGGCCAGGGGTAACGCAGCAGCAGGTCTTCCGCCTCCGGGGTGAAGCCCTCGAACGCCTTGCCTTCCTGCGCGGAAAACCGGGCGAGCAGGCTGCGTGCGATTTCCAGCACGTCACCGTCGCGCTCTCGCAAGGCCGGCAGATGCAGGGGGATCACGTGGAGGCGGTAGTAGAGGTCTTCGCGGAAGCGGCCTTCCTCGACCTCCTTCAGCGGGTCCCGGTTGGTGGCGCAGACGATGCGCGCATCCACTTTCTCCAGAACCTCGCCGCCGACACGCATATAGGTACCTGTCTGGAGAAAACGCAAGAGTTTTGTTTGCAGTGCCGGTTCCATCTCGCAGATTTCGTCGAGGAACAGGGTGCCGCCGTCGGCCCGCCGCGCCGCGCCGTCGCGCGCCGCCACCGCTCCGGTGAAGGCGCCCTTCACGTGGCCGAAGATCTCGCTTTCCATCAGCCCGTGCGGGATGGCGCCGCAGTTGATGGCGACGAAGGGCCCGTTGGCGCGCTTGCTCTGGCGATGCAGGGCTTCCGCCGCCAGTTCCTTGCCGGTGCCGCTTTCGCCGGTGACGAAGACGGTGGCGCCGGTCGGCCCGGCCGCCTGGACGATGCGGTAGACCGACTGCATGGCCAGCGACGAGCCGATGAAGCCGTGGAAGGTGGCGCGCCCGAAGTCTTCCTTCAGCGTCTGCACCTGGGTCTTCAGACTGAAGCGCTCCAGCGCGTTGGCGAGCGTCACCTTCAGGCGATCGGCGTTGAACGGCTTGACCAGGAAGTCGTCGGCGCCGGCCTGCATGGCCTCCACCGCCATGCCGATGGAGCCATAGGCGGTGGCGACGATGACCACCACCGGCAGCTCGGCGCGGCGGATGTGCGCCAGCACCTCGAGGCCGGAAATGTCGGGCAGCCGCACGTCGAGCAGCACGGCGTCGGGCAGGTCGGACTCCAGTGCCGCCAGGCAGCCCCGGCCGGTCTCGACGTGGTCGACCTCGTACCCCGCCTGGGTCAGGAAGGCTTCCGTCATGCGGGCGATGGAGAGCGTGTCCTCCACCATCAGAACCCGTGCTGCCCGTCGCGTCATGTTTCCCCCGCGGCCACCCCGCCGGCCGTGCGGCGATACCCCTGCACGCTATCCAGCGCTCCCGGCGGCGGCCTTGTCAAGCCTCGCCGCCCCAACCGCGGCCGCCTCGCGCGCGTTGGATGAACGGCATGAGGTTCCGTCGTACCATAGATCGAATGGCCCGCCCCGCCGCGCTGCTCGCCGTCCTGTTCGGCCTGCTGGTGAGCGCCGCCCTGCCGGCCGCCGGGCAGGACGCTCCGGGCGGCGGCGCGCCCACCCCTGCCGCCGCCAGCGGCGCCGGCGGCGATCAGGGCGCCGACGCCGTCCCGCCGTCCGACCGGGTCGAGGACGACACCAGCAGCGAGGCGCGCAAGCTGTGGCGCCCGACGGCGGCGCTGAACGTCGGCCTGCCCGAGGTGGCGGAACCGCCCGACCGCGCCACGCCGCGCAGCGCGCTCGCCGCCTTCATGGACAGCGCCGCCGCCGGCGATTACCTGCGCGCCGCCCGCGTCCTCGACCTCGCCGACGTGCCCGAGGACCAGCAGAGCAGCCGCGGCTCCACCCTCGCCCGGCAACTGCACTACCTGCTCGACCGCAAGGTGAGCATCGACTGGCACGCCATCCCCGACCGCCGCGACGGCGGCCGCGGCGACCGCAGCGGCCAGGCGGAGGTGGCGCCGGAACCGCGCCGCTACATCGACGTCGCCGAACTCACCCTGAACGGCCGCCCGGTCGGCATCCTGCTGGAGCGCGTGAAGCCGCGCGGGCAGGAGCCCCTATGGCTGTTCCCGCCGACGGTGGTGGAGCAGACCCCCCGCCTCTACGACGAACAGGGGCCGAGCCTGCTGCAGCGCCGCCTGCCCGACCTACTCACCCAGAACACGGTGCTGGAGGTGCCGGTGTGGGAATGGATGGGCCTGGTGCTGTTCGCCGGCGGCTGCATCCTGCTCGGCTGGCTGGTGCGGCTGGTGCTGGGCGTCGTGTGGCGGCGGTCCGACGCGCGGTGGACGGCGGGGCTGACGGGTCAGGTCTCGACGCCGCTCATCGGGCTGGTCGGGCTGGTCGCCTTCAAGCTGCTCATCGGCGCGCTGCTGAACCTGACCGGGCCGATCCTGCGGTGGATCGACACCGCCACCCTGGTCGCCATCGTGCTGGCCGCCACCTGGCTCGCCATCCGCCTCGTCTCCCACGCCGCCGACGTGGTGGGCGCCCCCTTCCTCGGCCGCAGCGAGAGCGAGGAGGACCCGGAAGCGCGCCGCCGCCTCACCCAGATCAGCGTCGGCAAGCGGCTGATGATCTTCATCGTGCTGGTGGCCGGCATCGGCATGGGCCTCAGCTTCTTCGAGGAAAGCGCGACGGTCGGCCTGTCGTTCCTGTTCTCGGCGGGTGCCGCTTCGGTGATCCTCGGCATCGCCGCGCAGTCGGTGCTGTCCAACATCCTCGCCGGCATGCAGATCGCCATCACCGAACCAGTGCGCATCGGCGACAACGTGGTGTTCGAGGGCGAATGGGGGTGGGTGGAGGAGATCACCTATACCTACGTCACCATCCGCACCTGGGACAAACGCCGGCTGGTGGTGCCGCACAGCTACTTCCTGGATCACCCGGTGGAGAACTGGTCCAAGTCGGCGCCGCAGATGATCATGCCCGTCTTCCTGCACGCCGATTACCACGTGCCGGTGCAGAAGGTGCGCGACAAGCTGGCGGAACTGCTGGAGGCGCACAAGGACTGGGACCATGCGCAAGCCCCCAGCCTCTACGTCACCGCCCTGACGCCGCACACGGTGGAACTGCGCGCCCTGGTCTCGGCCCGCGATCCGCTGACGGCGTGGTACCTGCACGCCGAGGTGCGCGAGGAACTGCTCGCCTACCTGCAAGGCCTCGACGGCGGCCGCTACCTGCCGCGCCGGCGGGTGCAGGCGGTGGACGACGACGGCGACGCATCGGCCGACGTCGCCGACCGCGCAGCCGGCGAGGAGGGCGCCTAGCTCGACGGCCCCGGCTTGACGGCCGGCCGCGCCGCCGCCTATGTGGAGGTCCCCCAACCGGAGCCCTCCCGCCATGCGCTTCATCGAGTCCCGCGACTTCACCGCCGACCGCCCCTGGGGCGCCCTGCCGCTCGGCGAGGTGGACGGGGTGACGGTGAAGGTCCACTGGACCGACCAGCCCTACAAGTGGCACGTCAACGACGGCGCCGAGGTCTTCCTGGTGCTCGACGGCGCGGTGGACATGCACTGGCGCGAGAACGGCGGCGAACACGTCCGCCGCCTCGGCCCCGGCGCCGCCTGCTTCGCCGAAGAGGGCGACGAACACGTCGCCCACCCGGTGGGCGCGGCGCGCATCCTGGTGGTGGAGCGCAAGGGGAGCGTCTGAGGGCTTACCCCGCCCGCGCCCTCCCCCCTGGGCGGCGCGGGTGGTTTCATCGGGGCTTCCGTTCGCTGCATGTCATCGGCAGGAGGCCCCCCATGCGCCGGTTCCTCACCGTCCTCGTCCCCACCGCCTTCGGCGTGCTGATCGGCGTCGCCCTGGCGCAGCAGCCCTTCGCCCAGAGCACCCCGCTGAAACCCACCACCTTCGCCGAGACCATCGTCTCCGCCGGCGAGGTGGAAGAGGGCATGACCGGCGCCTGGGTGCTGTCCAACGACGGCACCCTGCGCCTGTGCACCGGCCGCCTGCTGGCGAAGCCGGAGAAACCGGTGTGTTCGGAGGGGGTGGCGCCTTAGGGGTGGGTCAAGGGCATCCGCTGCCGTGGATGCATGGCGGATGCCCCGGCCTCACGGGTTTCTATTGCAATCGGGCTTCGGACATTCAACCAGAACCTGCATCACAATGGTTGCCGCCCCTCTTTAGGTGTTGACTTGGCAGCCCCGTTGCGCCATATCTCTGCGTGGAGGCTTTGTGGATCTCGGTTCGCATTGCCTTTTTTCTTTTTCAGGCCGGCACCGGCCGATCGGCGAGCGTCGGGATGAGCTTGAAGCCCCGCATCCGGTAGTCGCTGCCTGCCTCGCCCTGGTACTGCATCTGGAGCACCAAGCTGGCGAGATTATCCAGCTCACGGCGCCGGGGCTCTGTCATGTTCCGCAAGCGGACGGCCCAGGAAATGACGTAGGCCGCGATGTCGGCCATCTGGATCATCGTCGTCAGGTCGCTGTGGACGAACATGGGCTCGGGCACGATCAGCCGCGACCGCGTCCGTCCGTTCCCCGTGTAGATGAAATAGTCGTACATCCGGGTGATAAGGCGTTGGCTTTCCGCCTTGTCGAGTTCATCGAAGATCACGAGCCCCATCGGATCATCGGCGAACCCGTTGAGGAAGTGGTAGTATCGCTCGAAGAGAAATGCGTAATCGCGCCGCAGATGATCGCCGTCTGTTCGCGCGGCGCGGGCCGGCACGATACTGGCGAACGCCTTCACGCCATGCGACTGGCAGATCCGCAGGCCCTCCATGCAGTACGCGATTTTCGCCTGAGCCAGGGCCGTCAGCTTTCGCCGCGACACGGCCGTCCCGTCTTCGAGGATGGACCGGGCGAGTGCCTGCCGTTCGCTGTTGGGGATGATCGGCAGTTGCTCGGCGTGCGAGAAGACCTTCTTCTTCAACAGCTTCTGCGCCTTCGCCTCCTTGCCGTAGGCGCGGAACAGCCTCAGCCCGAAGTGGTGCGTCTGCAGATCGTTGAGTTGGCGGATGATCGGCCACAGCTGCCGATCTTCCACCGCCAACCCGGCAAGAACCTCATAAGGAGAGTCGTGCCCATCGGTCCCGCTCTCGTCGATGAACAGCAGCCAAGCCACGGCGTAAAGTTCCCCAAAGCATCGAAACGAACGACACTCTACGAGAAACTTTTCAAAAGCGCTACTTACACTACCGCCGCGGCGGGATCGAATACGTCCCCGTGCAATGCGCGATCGCCCGGCCGTCGTCTTCCGCCGTGATGGTCACCGCCGCTACCACCAGACGCTTGCCGGCCTTCAGCGTGCGGCCGCGGGCGATCACGCTGGAGGCGCCCGGCGGCTCCAGGATGTCCACCGCCATGCTGGTGGTCACCGCCAGCGCCACCGGGCCGACGTGGCTCAGCACCACGCCGTAGAGCGTCAGGTCGGCCAGGGCCATGAGCACCGGCTCGGCCATGCGGTCGCGCCGGGGGCCGCGCAGCAGGTCGGGGCGCTGGGCGACGCGCAGGGTGGCCGTGCCGTCGCCGATCTCCAGCGTCTCGATGCCGAAGACCGGCACGAAGGGCGCGTCGGCCTCGATGATGCGGTTGAACTCCGCCAGCGTGATCGCCGCAGCCATGCCCCTTACGCCGCCTCGGTGACCGAGCCCGGCGTCTCGCCGCGGGCCAGCGCCAGCACCGCCGCCACCACCGCGTTGGCGCCGGTGTCGATCTGCGTGATGGTGGCGTCGAGCATGTAGCACGGCGTGGTCGCCACCTTGGCGGCGGCATCGACGATCACGCCGCCGTGGCCGGTGACGACGTGACGGCCGCCCATCTTCTCCACCGCCGCAGCCACGTCGGGGCTCGACCCGATGGTCACCTCCACCGGCGCCAGCAGCTTGGCGAGGATGGTCGGCGCGATGCACAGGGCACCGATGGGCTTGGCGGCCGCCTTGGTTTCCGTCACCGCCCGTTCCACGTCGGCGTGGACGCGCATCTCGGCGCCGTCGAAGGCGAAGGACGACAGGTTCTTGGCGGCGCCGAAGCCGCCGGGGAAGACCAGGGCGTCGAAGTCGTCGGCGCGGTATTCCTTCAGGTCCTTGATGGCGCCGCGGGCGATGCGGGCCGCTTCCGTCAGCACGTTGCGGGTGTCGACGGTATCCACCTGCCCCGTCAGATGGTTGATCACGTGGGCCTGCGGGATGTTGGGCGCGAAGCAGGCATAGGTCGCGCCCTGCTTTTCGATGGCGAGCAGAGTGAGCACCGCCTCGTGGATCTCCGACCCGTCGTAGACCCCGCAGCCCGACAGCACCACCGCGACCTTCGGCTTCTCGACCATGACGTTCGTCCTCCTCCTCGGTATGGTTGCCCGACGGGGGTGCGGCGGCTTAGATAGCGGGTGCACCCCCCGGTATGAGGAAATCATGGCCGAAGTCACCGCCTACGCCAACCTCGAGCGACAGTTCGCCCGCCTGTCCGACGTCAACGGCGCCGCCGGCATCCTGCATTGGGACGCCGCCACCATGATGCCCGAGGGCGCCGCCGAGGCGCGCGGCGACCAACTGGCGACGCTCGCCGCCATCGGCCACGACATGACCACCGATCCGCGCGTCGCCGAATGGATCGCCGAAGCGGAAGCGGCCGCCGGCGCGCTGTCCGACTGGCAGCGCGCCAACCTGCGCGAGATGAAGCGGTCCTACGTTCACGCCGCCGCCGTGCCCGGCCATCTGGTGGAGGCGCTGTCGCGCGCCTGTTCCTCGTGCGAGATGACGTGGCGCGCCGCCCGCAAGGCGTCCGACTTCAAGGCCGTGGCGCCGAAGCTGAAGCTCGTCCTCGACCTGACGCGCGAGACGGCCCAGGCCAAGGCGGAGGCGCTGGGCCTGACGCCCTACGACGCGCTGCTCGACCAGTACGAGCCCGACGGCCGGGCGGAAGACATCGACCTGCTGTTCGGCGACCTGGAATCGGTGCTGCCCAACCTGCTCGGCGAGGTGATGGAGGTGCAGGCGCGCCGCCCACGCCCGGTGCTGCCCAAGGGCCCCTTCCCCATCGAGAAGCAGCGCGAGGTCGGCGTCGGCTTCATGCAGACGCTCGGCTTCGACTTCGCGCGCGGCCGGCTCGACGTTTCCGCCCACCCGTTCTGCGGCGGCGCCACCGACGACGTGCGCCTGACCACCCGCTACGAGGACGACGATTTCAGCCGCGCCCTCATGGGCGTGCTGCACGAGACCGGCCACGCCCTCTATGAACTCGGCCTGCCCGCCGACTGGCGCCGCCAGCCCGTCGGCCAGGCGCGCGGCATGAGCGTCCACGAAAGCCAGTCGCTGCTCATGGAGATGCTGGCCTGCCGCTCGCGGGCCTTCCTCACCTGGGCGACGCCGCGCCTGCGCCAGACCTTCGGCGGCAGCGGCCCGGCGTGGGAGGTCGAGAACCTCTACCGCCTCTACACCCGCGTGCAGCCCGATTTCATCCGCGTCGACGCCGACGAAGTGACCTATCCGGCGCACGTCATCCTGCGCTACCACCTGGAGCGCGCCATGATCGACGGCGCCCTGCAGATCGACGACCTGCCCGGCGCCTGGAACGACGGCCTGCAGCGCATGCTGGGCATTACGCCGCCCGACGACGCCCGCGGTGTACTGCAGGACATCCACTGGTACGACGGCGCCTTCGGCTACTTCCCCACCTACACGCTGGGCGCCATGACCGCCGCCCAGTTGTTCCGCGCCGCCTGCGGCGAGGTCGACGGCCTGCTCGACGGCATCGCCGGCGGCGACTTCCGGCCGCTGCTCGGCTGGCTGCGGGAGAACGTGCACCGCCACGGCTCCCACCTGACGACGCCGGAGCTGATCGTGCGGGCGACCGGGGAATCCCTCGGCACCAAGGCCTTCATCGACCACCTGCGCGGCCGTTACCTGGAAGACTGAGCGGCCACCCGGCGGCGGGCGTTGAGCGGGTGATCCCGCCCGCCCGTCCGCCTGCCGGAGGCCGCCGCCCATGCCGTTCCGCCTGACGCCCGCCGCCACCGTCGTCGCCCTCCTGCTGCTCGCCCCGCCCGCCGCCGCCCAGGACGACCGGCCGAGCCTCGGCGACGCGCTGGCCGCCCGCGACGGCGAGGCCAGCACCTGCGGCCTCGTCGCCGCCGGCATCCTGGAACAGGCGGTGGCGAGCCTGCGCCTCGACGCCACCGCGGCACAGGCCGGCCTCGTGCTGGCGCAGGCGCCCTTCGGGGCCTACCGCGACCTCGGCTGCAACGTCGATCTGCTGCGCGACATGCTCGACTGCACCACCGCCGCCTGGCTGCGCCTGCGGCGGGAGGCGGAGCCCGCCGCGGACGGCACCGTCGCGCCGCTCTACGCCGCCGCCGTGCGCTGCGCCGCCGATCCCGGCCTGTGACGCGACACCAACCGCTGGCATCGCGCGCGGGCTTGCGCTAGCGTGCGCCGCATGGAGACGCTTCCCTTCACGCTGCCGGCCTTCGAGCCCGGCTGGGTCTGGCTGGTGGGTGCGGGTCCGGGCGATCCCGGCCTGCTGACCCTGCTGGCGGCACATGCCCTGCGCTCGGCCGACGTGGTGGTCTACGACGCCCTGGTGGACAAAGGCGCGCTGGCGCTCGCCGCGCCGGGGACGGAGCTGGTCTATGCCGGCAAGCGCGGCGGCAAGCCGAGCCCGAGCCAGCCCTCCATCACCGCCTCGCTCATCGACTTCGCCCGCGCCGGCAAGCGGGTGCTGCGCCTGAAGGGCGGCGACCCCTTCGTGTTCGGCCGCGGCGCCGAGGAAGCCGTCGCCCTGGCGGAGGCCGGCGTGCCCTTCCGCGTGGTGCCCGGCATCACCGCGGGCATCGGCGGGCTGGCCTATGCCGGCATCCCGGCGACGACGCGCGACACCAACGCCGCCGTCACCTTCGTCACCGGCCACGCCTCCACCGGCGAGGTGCCCGACGGCATCCGCTGGGACGACCTCGCCAAGGGCAGCCCGGTGATCGTGTTCTACATGGCGCTGAAGCACCTGCAGACCATCGTCGACCGCCTGATCGCCGGCGGCCGCGACCCGAACGAGAGCGCCGCCATCGTCGCCTCCGCCGCCACCCCGGCGCAGCGGGTGGTGACCGGCACGCTCGCCGCCCTGCCCCGCCTGTGCGCCGAACACGGCATCGAGCCGCCGGCCATCGTGGTGGTCGGCGACACCGTCACCTTCCGCGACCGCCTGGCGTGGTGGGAACCGGCGGGGACGGCGGTGGAGCGGGTGACGGTGTAGGGGCGGCACGGCCCTCGCCCCGCCCCGCCATTGACCTATATCAACGACACCCGCGGGCGTTGCGGCCACACTCGCGACCGCCGCCGTTGAACCGGGCAGGGCGCCGCCGTAGACTGCGGCGCACGCACCGCCCCCACAGGACGACCGACCGTGGACCAGAACGCCCTCATGGCCATGCTTTCCGCCGGGCTCAGCCATTGCGAGGTGGTGTTCACCGAGCGCGGCGGGCTGCTGGTCAGCCTGCTGGTCACCGGTCTCATCGGCGGCCTGACCCATTGCGCCGGCATGTGCGGCCCCTTCGTCCTCAGCCAGGTGACGGCGCGCCTCGAGAGCGTGCCGGCCAGCCGCATGCGCGAGTGGCACCGCCTGACCGGCGCCGCCGTGCTGCCCTATCAGGTCGGCCGCATGACCACCTACATGCTGCTCGGCGCCGGCCTCGCGCTGGCGGCCGGCAGCCTCGGCGACCTGTCGGGGCTGCGGTGGCTGTCGGCCGGGTTGCTGGTGCTGGCGGCGCTGCTGTTCGTCGGCTATGCGGTGCCGAAGCTGAAGCTCGCCCTGCCCGGCGGGCGCAAGGCCGAGGGCTGGTGGTCGGCCAAGGTGAGCCGCCTCGCCCGGCCGCTGTTCTCCACCCCCACCGGCTGGCGCGGCTACGGCCTCGGCGTCATGCTCGGCTTCATCCCCTGCGGTCTGCTCTATGGCGCGCTGGCGGCGGCGGCGTCGAGCGGCGACCCGGTGGCCGGCGCCTTCGGCATGGCCGCCTTCGCGCTCGGCACCATGCCAGCGCTGTTCGCCGTCGGCCTCGCCGGGCACATGGCCGGGCGGCGCTGGGGCGGCCTCGTCGCCAAGGTGGCGCCGGCCCTGCTGGTGCTGAACGCCGGCGTGCTTACGTACATGGCCGTGACCCTGGTCGCCTGATCCCCCGAGGAGCCCCCATGAACAAGACCCTCGCCATCGTCGCCGCCCTGCTGGTCGTCATCGTCGTCGGCATCGGGCCGCGCCTCGCGCAGTGGGCGGGCGTCGGCATGGACCACGGCGGCGGCTCGACGACCACCACCACCTCGGCGGTCGCCATCGGCGGCCCCTTCACCCTGGTGAACGGCGCCGGCGAGACGGTGACGGAGCAGGATTTCCGCGGTAAGTGGACGGTCGTCTACTTCGGCTACACCTTCTGCCCCGACGTCTGCCCGTCCGGCCTCGCCACCGTCGCCAGCGCCATCGACATGCTGCCGGCCGCGATGCAGGAGAAGGTGGTGCCGGTGTTCGTGTCGGTGGACCCGGAACGCGACACGCCCGCGGTGGTCGGCGACTACGTCAGCCACTTCCACCCGCGCATGGTCGGCCTGACCGGCACGCCGGAGCAGGTGACGGCCGTCGCCAAGGAATACAAGGTCTACTACAAGAAGGTGGAGGACGGCGACGGCCCCTACCTCATGGACCACAGCGCCATCGCCTACCTGATGGGCCCCGACGGCCAGTTCGTGCGCCACTTCAGCCACGGCGTGTCGCCCGACGACATGGCGAGGGGCCTGCAGCAGGCCGTCGCCGACGGCGCCGCCTCGTAACCGAGCCATGATCCCCGGCCTTCTCATCGCGGCGCCGGCCAGCGGCGGCGGCAAGACGACGCTGACCCTCGGCCTGCTGCGTGCCCTGCGCCGGCTGGGGCGGGCGCCGGTGTCGGGCAAGGTGGGGCCGGACTACATCGATCCCGCCTTCCATGCCGCCGCCTCGGGCGCGCCCTGCTACACCCTCGACCCCTGGGCCATGGATGCCGGCCGCTTGGCCTCGCTGCTCGACCGCCAGGCGGCGCGCGGGCGGGTGCTGGTGGTGGAGGGCGTAATGGGACTGTTCGACGGCGCCCCGGCGGCGGGGGTGGCGGGCGACGGCTCCACCGCCCGCCTCGCCGCCCTCAGCGGCCTGCCGGTGGTGCTGGTGGTCGACGCCTCCGGCCAGGCGGCGAGCGCGGCCGCCGTGGTGCGCGGTTTCGCCACCCACCGCCCGGACGTGACCGTCGCCGCCGTCGTCTTCACCAAGGTCGGCCCCGGCCGCCACGCCGACATCCTGCGCGCCGCCATGGCCGAGAGCCTGCCGCACATCCCGGTGCTCGGCTGCCTGCCGCGCCTGCCCGGCCTCGGCCTGCCGAGCCGCCACCTCGGCCTCGTGCAGGCGCTGGAGCACCCCGACCTGGAGGCCTTCCTGGAAACCGCCGCCGATGCGGTGGCGGCGCACCTCGACCTCGACGCCCTGCTCGCCCTCGCCCGGCCGCCGCGCCTGACGCCGGCCGCCGCACCGATCCCGCCCCTGGTGCCGCCGCTCGGCCAGCGCATCGCCGTGGCGCGCGACGCCGCCTATGCCTTCGCCTATCCGGCGCTGCTGGAGGACTGGCGGGCGGCGGGGGCGGCGGTCCTGCCGTTCTCGCCGCTGGCCGACGAGGCGCCGGCGGCCGACGCCGACGCCGTCTACCTGCCCGGCGGCTACCCCGAGCTGCACGCCGGCCGCCTCGCCGGCGGCACCGCCTTCCTGCCCGGCCTGCGCGCGGCGGCGGAGCGCGGGGCCGTGGTGTTCGGCGAATGCGGCGGCTACATGACCCTCGGCGAGACGCTGGAGGATGCCGACGGCGTGGTCCACCCCATGGCCGGGCTGCTGCCGCTCGCCACCTCCTTCGCCCGCCGCAAGCTGCACCTGGGATACCGCACCGCGGCACTGTGCGCCGACGGTCCGCTCGGCCCGGCAGGAGGCGGCTTCCGGGCGCACGAATTCCACTATGCGGTGGTGCTCGGGGAAGATCATTCCCGTGCTGAGCCGCTATTTGAAACCAAAGACGCAACAGGCTCGTTGACTTCTTCGCAAGGGTTGCGGCGCGGGCCGGTGATGGGGTCCTTCCTCCACCTGATCGCGTCCGACCCCGCTCCGGTCCCGGCCTGAGTCGCGGCGGGACCCCGGCAGCGACGCCCGGCAAGCCTCCGCGAGGTTGCTGCGCCGCAAAATTCGCAAACCCGGCCGAAAGAGGTAGGGAAAGCGATTAATCCTGAAGTGGTAAGAGGTTGCCTATCCGGCGCCGGGCGTCCGCACGGCACCGACGGCCGACGGCGCGCGCACCTTCACATTCTTCTTGTTGCGGAAACGTGACGCGCTGTGGCTACATCTTTCTTGTTCGAGGGAATTGGCCAAACAAAAACCCGGCCACTGGCGAAAACGCGACACGGGGATCGGAGAGGTCATCGACGAATGCTGTACCAGTTCCATGAATTCCAGCATGCGGCCATGGCGCCCATGCGGGTGATGGCGCGCGCGATGCACGACGTCTACACCCACCCCTGGCTGCCCACCACCTACACCGCCTTCGCCAAGACGGTCGCCGCCAGCGCCGACATGTTCGAGCGGGTGACGCGCAAGTATCCGAAGCCGCAGTTCCACCTGCCGACCACGGTGGTGCGCGGCGAGCCGGTGCCGGTGGTGGAAGAGATCGTCCACAGCCTGCCGTTCTGCGACCTGCTGCACTTCCGCCGCGACGGCGTCGCCAAGGGCGATCCGCGCGTGCTGGTCGTCGCGCCGCTGTCCGGCCACTACGCCACGCTGCTGCGCGGCACCGTGGAAGCCCTGCTGCCCGAGCACGACGTCTACATCACCGACTGGGTGAACGCCCGCGACGTGCCGCTGTCGGCCGGCCGCTTCTGCCTGGATACCTACGTCGAGTACGTGCGCAACTTCCTGCACCACCTCGGCCCCAATACCCACGTCATGGCGGTGTGCCAGCCGGCCGTGCCGGTGACGGCGGCGGCGGCCCTGATGGCCGAGGACGAGGACCCCATGCGGCCGTCCTCCATCACCCTCATGGGCGGCCCCATCGACACCCGCGCCAACCCGACGGCGGTGAACGACTTCGCCACCGAGAAGGAAATGGACTGGTTCACCAGCCACGTCATCCACACGGTGCCGGTGCACTACCAGGGCCGCATGCGCAAGGTCTACCCGGGCTTCCTGCAGCTGTCGGGCTTCATGTCCATGAACATGGACCGCCACATGGACGCCCACCTGCGCTACTTCCGCCACCTGGTGCGCGGCGACGGCGATTCGGCGCAGCAGCACCGCGTCTTCTACGACGAATACATGTCGGTCATGGACCTGCCGGCCGAGTTCTACCTGCAGACCATCCGCAAGGTGTTCAAGGAGTGGCAGCTGCCGCGCGGGATCCTCGAGATCGACGGCCGCACGGTGGATCTGTCGGCGGTGCGCGACATCGCCTTCATGTCCGTCGAGGGCGAGAAGGACGACATCACCGGCGTCGGCCAGACCAAGGCGGTGCACGACCTGCTGACCAACCTTCCCAAGGAAAAGCAGCGGTACCATATGCAGCCCAAAGTCGGCCATTATGGCATCTTCAACGGCCGACGGTGGCGCGAGGAAATCCTACCCCATGTCCGCGAGTTCATCCGCGCGAACGACAAGGCCCTTCTGGGAAACAAAGCCGCTTGAGGCGATGACGCCGGCGGAGTGGGAATCCCTCTGCGACGGGTGCGGAAAATGCTGCCTGCACAAGCTGCAGGAGGAAGAGGAGGACGGCAGCCTGGGTGCGGTGTCGCACACCAACGTGGCCTGCCGCCTCCTCGACCTCGGCTCCTGCGGCTGCAAGAAGTACGACACCCGCTTCCGCTATGTGCCCGACTGCGTGCAGCTGACCGCCGAGGCCGTGTCCGGCCTCAACTGGCTGCCGGCGTCCTGCGCCTATCGGCTGGTGGCGGAAGGCAAACCGCTGGCGTGGTGGCACCCGCTGGTGTCGGGCGACCCCAACACGGTGCACGAAGCCGGTGTTTCGGTGCGCGGCCGGGTGATCTCGGAAACCCGCGCCGGTCCCCTCGAACACCACATCGTCGAATGGCCCGATCTCTGAAAGCTGCGAGCGGGGCGGCGGTGGTCATCGACGGCCGCACCCTGCCGGTGACGGTGAAGACCTCCGCCGTCAGCCGGCGCATCTCCTTGCGCGTCGACGCCATGACCGATTCCGTCGTGGTCGTCGTGCCGACCGGCCTGCCGGCGCGCGAGGCCATGCGATTCGTCCACGAGAAGACCGACTGGATCCGCGCCCGTCTGGGCGCCCTGCCGCCGCGCGTGCCCTTCGCCGCCGGCGCGGAGGTGCCGGTGCTGGGCGCCCTGCACACCATCACCCCGGCCCCGGAGGCCCGCCGCGGCGTCTGGACCGAGGACGGCCGGCTCCACGTCTCCGGCCTGCCCGAACACCTGCCGCGGCGCGTCGGCGACTACCTGAAGCGCCGCGCCAAGGAGGAAATCGCGCCGCGCGCCTTCGCCTACGCCCAGCGCCTGGACCGCCGCATCTCGTCGCTGTCGGTGCGCGACACCCGCTCGCGCTGGGGCAGTTGCACCTCGGACGGGGCGCTGTCGTTCTCGTGGCGGCTGGTGCTGGCGCCGGAGGCGGTGCTCGACTACGTGGTCGCGCACGAGGTGGCGCACATGGTCGAACTGAACCACAGCGGCCGCTTCTGGAACCTCGTCACCGACCTGATGCCCGACAACGCTCGCCCCCGCCACTGGCTGAAGCAGCACGGCACGTCGCTGCACCGCTACGGCTGACGGCGCGAAGCCCCCCTTTACCCCAGCATGTCCGCCAGCGCCGCCGCCACCGCGACGGTCGCTTTGCGCAGATCCTCCAGCACCAGCTTCTCGTCGGCACGATGCGCATTGGCGTCGAGCAGCGAGCGCGGGCCGGCGCCGTACAGCACCGTCGGCACCCCGGCGGCGGCGTAGTGGCGGGCGTCGGTGTAGAGCGGGATGCCCACCGTGGGCACGGCCTCGCCGAAGGCCGCTTCCGCCGCCGTCTGGAAGGCCTGCGCCAGGCGCTCGGAGTCGCCGACGGGACCGAAGGGCTCGGCCAGCATGATGCGGCGGGCGGTGACGATGATGCCCGGCAGGCCGGCGGCGGTGTCGGCGACCAGGCGCTCGATCTCCGCCTGCACTTCGGCCGGGTTTTCCTCGGGGATCATGCGGCGGTCGAGGCGGAAGGTCACCTTGTCGGGCACCACGTTGGTGTTGATGCCGCCGGCAATGAGGCCGACAACCAGCGTCGGCGTGTCGATGCCCGCCACCTTGGAATGGCGCTGCGCCAGCGTGCCGCGCAGATCGTAGAGCACCGCCAGCAGGCGGGTCGCCGCCTCCAGGGCGTCGTGGCCGGTGTCGGGCCGGGCGGCGTGGGCGGACCGGCCAGCGACGGTCACCTCCAGGTGCAGGCAGCCGTTGTGCGCCGTCACCACCTGATAGGAGAAGCCGGCCGAGACGGCGTAGTCGGGCCGCGAGATCCCCTCGTCCAGCAGCCACTTGGGTCCGATGGCGCCGCCCGCTTCCTCGTCGTAGGTCAGATGAAGCTCGACGGTGCCGTTCAGCGCCGCGCCGGTCTGCTCCAGGGCCTTCAGGGCATAGGCGTAGGTGGCGAAGTCGGACTTGGAGACGGCGACGCCGCGGCCGTACATCACCCCGTCCACCACCTCGGCGCCGTAGGGGTCGCGGGTCCAGCCCTCGCCGGGCGCCACCACGTCGCCGTGGGCGTTGAGCGCGATCACCGGCCCGTCACCGAAGCGGCGGCGCACCACCAGGTTGGTGGCCGAGATCATGCCGTTGGCGGCCACCAGCTCGGCCGGCACGACGTGCCGCTCGACGCTCCAGCCCAGCGCTTCCAGCAGCGCCGCGGCGCGCTCGGCATGGGGGGCGCAGTCGCCCGGCGGGTTGTCGGAGGGCACCTTCACCAGCTCGGCCAGGAAGCGGACCTGATCGCCGTGCAGGGCATCCACGGCGGAACGGAGGGCGGCGATGTCGACGGTCATGCGGGGGTGTCCTCGGCGAGCAGCAGAAGGGTGTCGAGCAGCACGGCCGCGCCGATGCCGGCGTCGGCGGCGGTGATGCTCTCGGCGGGATTGTGGGAGATGCCGCCGGCGCAGCGCACGAACAGCATGGCGACGGGCGCCACCGCCGCCATGGCCATGGCGTCGTGACCGGCGCCGCTCATCAGGCGGTGGACCGGCAGGCCGGCACGGGCGACGGCGCGGTCCAGGACCGCCATGAGCGCCGGGTCGCAGGGTGTGGCGGCGTTCTCGTGCAGCGGCTCCTGCGCCAGCGTCAGCCCGCGGCGGTCGGCCACGGCGGCGAGGCGGCCGTCCAGGTCGGCCAGCGCCGCCGCCCGCGCGGCATCGTCGGCGGCGCGAAGGTCGACGGTGAAGCGCGCCGCGCCGGGAATGACGTTCACCGCCCCCGGCAGCGCCTCCATGCGGCCGACGGTGGCGACGACACCGTGCGCCCGGCCCACCGCCTCCACCGCCAGCACGGCTTCCGCCGCGCCGGCGAGGGCATCGCGGCGGCCGTCCATGGGCACGGTGCCGGCGTGGCCGGCCATGCCGCCGAAGGTGACGGCGCGGCGGGTCGCCCCGGCGATGGCGGTGACGACGCCCACCGGCAGGCCGAGGCGCTCCAGCAGCGGCCCCTGCTCGATGTGCAGTTCCAGGTAGGCGCGGATGCGGGCCGCCCCGTAGGTGCATGAGTGCCAGCCGGCGGGATCGCCGCCGAAGGCCGTCAGGGCCTCGCGCAGGGTGGTGCCGTCGCGGTCGCGGGCGGCGAGCAGCGCCGGATCAAAGGTTCCGGCCAGCGCCCGGCTGCCGATGAGGGTGGCGCCGAAGCGCACCCCTTCCTCATCGCCGAAGCCCACCACCTCCACCGCGAAGGGCAGCCGGCGGCCGGCGGCGTGCAGGGCCTCCACCACCGCGATGCCGCTCACCACGCCGAGCATGCCGTCGTAGCGGCCGGCGTCGCGGACCGTATCCAGGTGGCTGCCGATGACCACGGCCGGGGCGTCGGGCGCCGCGCCCTCGTAGCGGCCGACGACGTTGCCGAGGGCATCGACCCGCACCGCCATGCCGGCCGCCGCCATCCACTGCCCCACCAGGGTGTTGGCCTCGGCGTGGCGCGGCGTCAGGTAGGTGCGGGTGAGACGCCCCGGCTCCTCCGTCAGGGCGGCGAGCGCGTCGCAGCGTTCCACCAGGGCGGCGCCGGCGGCGGCGGGGTCGAGACGCAAGGACCCGCTCATGCCGCCCCGCGCGGCAGGTCGGCGAACACGCGGGCGAGGTCGATGCCCTCCTCGCGTTGGGCGGACAGGTCCAGGCTGTCGGTGATTTCGGCCATGTGCGCCGCCATCACCGCCGCCGCGCCCTCGGCATCGCCGGCGGCGAGGCGCTCGATGAGGTGGCGGTGGCCGTGGTCGGTGCAGTCGGCGGAGCCGGGCCGCTCGTAGACGGCGATGACGAGGGAGGACCGCGACACCAGCTCGCGCAGGAAGTCCAGCAGTACCAGGTTGCCGCCGATCTCGGCCAGCAGCAGGTGGAACTCGCCGGAGAGGCGGATGGCGGCCTGGCGGTCGCGGCGGCGGCGGGCGTCGGCCTCGGCCTCCACGTGGGCGGTCAGGCGGCCGAGCGCCGGCCCGTCCATGCGGGCGGCGGCGGCGCGCACGATGCCGTCCTCGATGAGGCGGCGGGCCTCGAACACCTGCCGAGCCTCCTCCACCGACGGCGAGGCGACGCGGGCGCCGCGGTTGGGCTCCACCGTCACCATCTTCTCGTGCGCCAGACGGGCGATGACGGCGCGCACGCGCGCCCGGCTGACCCCGAACACCTTGCCCAGGTTCTGTTCCACCAGCTTGGTGCCGGGCGGCAGGCGACGGTCGATGATGGCCGCCGCCACATGGGCGTGCACGGCATCCTCGGTCATGCCCTCGGCCGGGAGATCCTCGGCGGCCGGGGCGGCAGCGGCGGCGGTGGGGCGCGGCATGGGCAAGTCCCGGCGCTGATTGTCGACAATCGTGTCGACCTTCTTATAGCACGCGGGATCGGCCTGTCGCCACTCAGTGGGTCGTCAGGCGGCGGGCGTGGGGGCTGAACCAGAAGGACGACACCTGCCGCAGCACGTCGATCAGCTCGTCGATGGTGGCCGGCTTCACGAAGTACCCGCTGCAGTGGTCGTGGTAGCTGGCGCGGATGTCCTGGTCGGCGTCGGACGTGGTCAGGATGATGACGGGAATGGTGCGCAGCGCCGGGTCGGCCTTGATGGCCTTCAGCGTCTCGCGCCCGCCCAGGCGCGGCATGTTGAGGTCGAGCAGCACGAGATCCGGGCGCAGGCCGGCCTGCAGCATGTCCAGCGCCTCGCGCCCGTCGGCGGCACGGTGCAGCGTGACGGAGGTGCCCAGCTCGGCCAGCGCCTCGCGGATCAGTTCGGCGTCGTCGCGGTTGTCCTCGGCCAGCAGCAGGACGGGCGACTCGGGCAGCGCCGCGCCGGGAGTGAACTGAAGGCCGATCATGGCCCCTCCAGGTTCAGGATGGGCAGCAGCCCGTTCTTTTCCGCTGCGGCCTTCAGTCGGCCGTCGCGCTTGGCTTCGGCGACGAAGGCGTCGACGCGGGCCAGCCACTCCGGATCGCCCTTGGGCACGGCATAGGCATAGGGCGTCGGCGCCACCGGAGCGGCCGGCTCCAGCAGCGTCGCCCAGTCCGTCAGCATGGCCATGCGGCGGCCGTAGGGGAAATCGGTCATGAAGACGTCGGCGCGGCCCGACTGCACCTCCTGCTCGCGCGCCTTGAAGGTGTCGACCACCAGCAGTTCGGCTGCCTTCAGGCGGTCGCGCATGACCGGCTCCATGTAGGTGCCGCGCTGCACGACGACCACGTGGCCGGGGCGGTCGATGTCGTCCCAGGCGCGGATGGTGGGGTGGTCCCGCATGACGACGGCGTAGATGCCGCTGACGAGGTGGGGCTGCGTGAAGTCCATGTGCTCGGCGCGGTCGGGCCGGACGCCGACGGCGTGCATGGCGACGTCGCAGGCGTCGTTCCGCATGTTGGCGGCCAGGTCGGCGAAGGAGCTGTCGACGAAGCGCAAGGCGACGCCGAGGTCGGCCGCGAAGGCCTTGGCCATGTCGACGTCGATGCCTTCCAGCTCGCCACTGCGCGGATTGCGGTAGGAGATGGAGAAATAGTCCGGCCAGATGCAGACGCGCAGCTCGCCCCGCTCGGTCACCGCGGCCAGCCGGCCGGCCGCGGCCGCCGGCGCCGCCAGCCCGACGGCCATCGCCAGGGTCAGCGCCAGGGCCGCCGCCCCCCGCCGGCCCACATCCAGCACCCCCATCGCAAGCCCCCACTTTTCAAAAGGATTACTCCCTGTCAGCATAGCGGCACAGCGCCGTTGCATCGACATGCGTCTGTCGCAATGCAGCCATGCTACTCTGACATGGCGCGGCCGCCACCATCGACGTCTACAGTCGGCAGAACCGAGGGGGAAACGTCTCGTCATGAGACACTGCGAAAGTGCCCGCCGTGGCTGAGCGCCGGCGCTGGAACCTGGGCGTCCGCCGATTGGCGGGCGGCGGACGGGCGCGGCCGGTCGGGGCCGTCGCGGCGGCGCTGCTCGGTGGCTTCGCCGCGCTGTTCTCGGTCACCCTGTGGGGCTCCTACAAGCAGGACGCCGAGAAACGGGTGGAATCGGCGGTCGACGTGACGCGCCTGGTGGAGGCCGGCGTCACCCGCACCCTGGAATCCGCCGAAACGACGCTCGTCGTGGTGGCCGAGACGGTGCAGGCCGCCCTGCCGCGCGGCGAGGAAGCGGACACCGCCGCCATCCGCCGCCAGATGGCCGAGAGCCTGCGTTTCGCCCCGCACATCCGGCAGATCGTCGTCATCGATTCCGACGGTCGCCTGCTGCTCGACACCCGCGACGGCCCGGCCACCGGCAGCCGGCTCGACGTCGCCCGCCTCGGCCTGCCCGACGCACCGGTGGACGGCCTCAGCAACGGCCTGCGCATCGGCCGCACCGTCGCCGGCCGCTACCTGCCGCTGACCGGCGAGCCACCGGGCGCGCCCGCCGTACGCACCGTGCTGCCGGTCGCCGTCTCGGTCGGCGGCGGCGTGCAGGTGGTGGCGGCGCTCAACCCCGCCAATTTCCGCGACCTGCTGCACGACGCCCCCACCGGTCCCCACGGCGGCATCGCGGTCATGCAGTTCGACGGCACCACCATCATCGACGGCGGCACGCCCGTCGACGGGCTCGACCTCGGGACGGCGGTGCAGGAAGGGATCGAGGGCGGCATCGTGCCGCTGCCGTCGCCCGACGCCTTCGGCCGCGAGGCCGCCTATCGGCTGTCGGCCCGCTATCCGGTGGCGGTGGCGCTGGTGGTGGACCACCGCGACAGCCTCGCCGCCTGGCTCGACGGCAACCGCGAGATGCTGTTCTGGACCGCCGCCGCGGTGGTCGGGCTGGTGCTGCTCGGCGTCGTGCTGACGCGCGAAATGGCCCGCCGCCTGCGCCTGCAGGACGAGGTGCGCCTGCTGTTCGAGGCGGTGGAGCAGTCGGTGACCGCCATCATGATCACCGACCCGCAGGGCGACATCGTCTACGTGAACCCGGCCTTCAGCCGCATCACCGGCTTCTCGGCCGAGGAATCGGTCGGCCGCAACCCGCGCTTCCTCAAGAGCGGCCACACGCCCACGAGCGAATACGCCCGGCTGTGGGCGCGCCTGCGGGCCGGCGAGTCGTGGCACGGCGAATTCCGCAACCGCACCCGCGAGGGCGGCGAGGTGTGGGAGATGGCGACCATCTCGCCGGTGCGCGACGCCGACGGCGCCGTCACCCACTTCATCGCCGCCAAGCTCGACATCACCGAGTTGAAGCGGGCGGAAGGCGAGCGCGAGCGGCTCATCGTCGCGCTCGACCGCGCCAACCGGGAACTGACCCGCTTCGCCGAGATCGCCGCCCATCACCTGCAGGAACCGGTGCGCCGCCTGCTGGTCTTCGCCGACATCGTCGGCCGCGCCGAGACCGACCCAGCCAAGACCGCCCACGCCGCCGAGCGCGTGCGCCAGAACGCCGCCGCCCTGCGCGACCAGTTGCGCGACATCCAGGCCTACCTGGCGGCCGGCGAGCCGCGCGGCGACGTCTTCGCCCCCGACCCCACCGCGGTCGCGCGCCGCACCGCCACCACCCTGTTGCGCGAGCGCGGCGACGCCACCGCCCGGGTCGACATCGCCCTCCTGCCGCCGCTGCCGCTGGACGCCGCCCGGCTGGCGCTCGCCCTCGGCCACCTGATCGAGAACGGCCTCAAGTACGGCCGACCGGACACTCCGCCGCTCGTCCGCGTCTCGGCGTCGGACCCGGCCGAGGGCTGCGTGACGCTGCGGGTGGAGGACAACGGCCGCGGCATCCCGCCGCACTACTGGGCCCGCGCCGCCGACGTGTTCGAGCGCCTGGAAGCCGACGACGGTGTCCCCGGCACCGGCATCGGCCTCGCCATCGTCCGCCGCATCGCCGAAAGCACCGGCGGCACGCTCCGCATCGAAGCGTCCGGCGACCTGGGCGGCGCGGCGGTGGTGATGGAGTTGCCGGTGGCGGCGGGGGTGGCTCTGGCCGAGGGCGCGGCCGCGGACTGACGCCGCCGCCTCACGCCCGGTGGTACGGATGCCCGTCCAGGATGCTCTGGGCGCGGAACAGCTGTTCGGCCAGCATGGCGCGCACCAGCATGTGGGGCCAGGTCATCTTGCCGAGGGAGAGGAGCGCGTCGGCGCGGGTGCGCACGGCGTCGCCGTGGCCGTCGGCGCCGCCGATCAGGAAGGCGACACAGGGCGCGCCGCGTTCCAGCCAGCCGCCATAGGCGGCGGCGAAGTCTTCGGAGCCGTAGAGCTTGCCGCGTTCGTCCAGCGCGACCACGACCGCCCCGGCCGGCACGCAGGCCAGCAGCAGGTCGGCCTCGCGCGCCTTGCGTTCGGCAGAGGACAGCGGCCGCTTTTCTTCCACCTCCCGCACGTCGAAAGGCAGTTTCAGGCGGCTCGCGTATTGCTCGAACAGGGCGCGCTCGGGACCGTTCTTCGCGCGCCCGACGGCGGCGAGCAGGAGTTTCATGGCGGATCGGACCTCCACCCGCCCCTTTCCGTCCTGGCCCGGCGGCAGCCGTAGCCGGTCACGGAGGAGGCGGTGGACGCTCCCTCAGGCCATGAAGGCGGCCTGGGCCGCCGCATCGGGCGCCACCGGCGGCCGCGCCGGGTTGGCCACGCCCCACATCTTCTCCAGATTGTAGAAGGCGCGCACTTCCGGCCGGAACAGGTGGACCACCACGTCGCCGGCATCGACCAGCACCCAGTCGCCCGCAGCCTTGCCTTCGATGGAGGGCAGCAGGCCGACGGCCTTCAGCTTCTCCACGATGTGCTCGGCCGCCGACGCGACCTGCCGCGAGCTGCGGCCGGAGGCGATGACCATGTATTCGGCGATGGAGGACTTGCCCGCGAGGTCGATGACGAGCACGTCTTCGGCCTTGCTGTCTTCGAGGATCGTTTCGACCAGTTCGACCACTTGAGCCGGGTCGAGAGGCACATGCCGATCGGTGTTTATGGGTCGCTCCATAAGGTTGGGCCGCGCCGTAGTCATGAGCAGAGCCCCGCTCTCACGCGGGGGTGCCGCCAGCACCGTGCCGGCCGGCGCGAATCGCTGTCGCCGAGGCGGGATGGCGTCGGATCGGAAGGAAGACCCACGCGGGGGCTTCGCTGCCGGCCAGAACCGGGGCCTTCCGAAGGGGCAGTCGGTTCCTGGCGAATCGCCGCGCCGCCTTGCTTGCCAACGCCCGATAAGAATAGGGCGCACGGTCGAACACCGCAACGGGATGGTTGCGAAAGATCGATGACCAGGCCCGCCACCGGCTGATCTGGTCCAGATTGTCGGCCCCCATGAGCCACACGAAGGTGGTCCGCGGGAACCGCCGTCGCAGTTTCGCCAGGGTGTCGGCGGTATAGCGCGTGCCGAGTCGCGCCTCGATGGTCGTCACCCGTATGCGCGGATGCGCCGCCACCCGGCGCGCGCCCGCCGCCCGCTCGGCCAGCGGCGCCATGCCGCGGGTCGGCTTCAGCGGGTTCTGCGGGCTGACCAGCCACCACACCTCGTCGAGACCCAGGCGCCGCAGCGCTTCCGTCGCAATGAAGCGGTGGCCGTCGTGCGCCGGGTTGAAGCTGCCGCCGAGCAGCCCGACCCGCAGCCGCCGGCCGTCGCCCCAGGCCGGCAGCGAGTCGCCGGGGTCGCGGAACCGCCTCGTGGCCTCCGAACCCGTCACGACGGGCGGCACTGGCCGGTGCCGCGCACCTTGTACTTGAAGGTGGTCAGTTGCTCGACGCCCACCGGGCCGCGGGCGTGCAGCTTGCCGGTGGAGATGCCGATCTCCGCCCCCATGCCGAACTCGCCGCCGTCGGCGAACTGGGTGGAGGCGTTGTGCATGAGGATCGCCGAGTCGATTTCCGCCATGAAGCGCTCCGCCGCCGCCGCGTCCTCGGTGAGGATCGATTCGGTGTGCTGGCTGGAGTGGGCGTTGATGTGGGCGATGGCGTCGTCGAGCCCGTCCACCACCCGCGCGCTGACGATGGCGTCCAGGTATTCGGTGTCCCAGTCGGCATCGGTCGCCGCCACCACGCGGGGGTCGACCGCCTGCACCGCCGCGTCGCCGCGCACCTCGCAGCCGGCGTCGAGCAGGTCGCCGATGAGCTGCGGCAGCAGCGAGCCTTCCAGCGCCCGGTCCACCAGCAACGTCTCGGTGGCGCCGCAGATGCCGGTGCGGCGCATCTTGGCGTTCACCACCACCGCCCGCGCCAGCGCCGCATCGGCGGCGGCATGGACGTAGGTGTGGCAGATGCCGTCCAGGTGCTTGAACATGGGGATGCGGCTTTCCGCCGACAGCCGTTCGATGAGCGACTTGCCGCCGCGCGGCACGATGACGTCGATGTATTCCGTCGCCGTGATCATGGCGCCGACGAAGGCGCGGTCGGTGGTCGGCACCATCTGGATGCAATCCAGCGGCAGGCCCGCCGCTTCCAGCCCGTCCTGCAGGCAGGCGAGGATGGCGCGCGAGGAATGGAAGCTCTCCGACCCGCCGCGCAGCACGGCGGCATTGCCCGCCTTCAGGCAGAGCGCACCGGCGTCGGCCGTGACGTTGGGGCGGCTTTCGTAGATGACGCCGATGACGCCGAGCGGCGTGCGCACGCGCTGGATCTTCAGGCCGTTGGGACGGTCCCACTCGGCCATCACCGCACCCACGGGGTCGGGCAGCGCCGCGATGTCCTCGAGGCCGCGCGCCATGCCCTCGATGCGGGCGTCGGTCAGCGCCAGGCGGTCGAGCATGGCGGGCGTCAGGCCCTTCTGGCGGCCCGCCTCCATGTCCAGCGCGTTGGCCGCCTTGATGTCCGCCGCCCGGGCGCGCAGGGCCGCCGCCGCCGCCCGCAAGGCCGCATCCTTCGGCGCCGCCGGCGTGCGCGCGAGCACCAGGCCGGCCGCACGGGCACGGCGGCCGATTTCGGCCATCAGGTCGCGGACGTCGGTGGTTTCGGCGAGGGCGGCGGTGGTCATGGCGGGCGGTCCTTCTCCCTTTGATGTCAGACGTCCAGGACGAGATCGTCCCGGTGGATCATTTCGTCGCGGCCACGGTAGCCGAGCAGGTCTTCGATGTCTGCGGTCTTGTGGCCGGCGATGAGGATGGCGTCGTGGCTGTTGTAGGCGATGAGCCCCTTGGCGATGACGCGGCCGTCGGCGTCCTTGATCTGCACGGCGTCGCCGCGCTCGAAGGTGCCTTCCACCGTCGTCACGCCGGCCGGCAGCAGCGAGCGCCCGGCGGCCAGCGCCTGGGCGGCGCCGTCGTCGACGTGCAGCGTGCCGGCGGGGCGCAGGCGGCCGGCGATCCAGTTCTTGCGGGCGGTGCGCGGCGTTTCCTTGGGGATGAACCAGGTGCAGCGGCCGGTCTGTTCCAGGGTGCGCAGCGGGTGGAGCACCTTGCCGAGGCCGATGGCCATGCGGGTACCGGCGCCCATGCAGATGCGCGCCGCCATGAGCTTGGTGACCATGCCGCCGGAACCGTAGCCCGGCCGCGCCTCGCCGGCCATGGCCTCGATCTCCGGCGTCATCTCGCGCACTTCCGGGATCAGGCGGGCATCGGGGGAGACCTTGGGATCGGCGGTGTAGAGCCCGTCGATGTCAGACAGCAGCACCAGCGCATCGGCGCCGATCATCATGGCGACTCGGGCGGCCAGGCGGTCGTTGTCGCCGAAGCGGATCTCGGTGGTCGCCACCGTGTCGTTCTCGTTGATGACCGGCACGGCGCCATGGCGCAGCAGGGTATCGAGCGTGTTGCGGCCGTTGAGATAGCGCCGCCGGTCCTCGGTGTCGCCGATGGTCAGCAGCACCTGCGCCGCCGTGATGCCGTGGCGGGCCAGCGTCTCCTGGTAGGCGTGCGCGAGTCGCCCCTGCCCGGTGGCGGCGGCGGCCTGCTTTTCCTCCAGCTTCAGCGGCCCCTTGGGCAGGCCGAGGTGACGCCGGCCGACGGCGATGGAGCCCGAGGTGACCACGATCACCTCCTGCCCGCGCGCCTTGCAGGCGGCAATGTCGTCGGCCACGGTGTCGAGCCACGCCCGCTGCACCTCGCCGCGCGCCTCGTCCACCAGCAGGGCCGAGCCGATCTTGACGATGATGCGCTTGGCCTGCGCGAGCGGCGAGCGCTCCGCCGCCGTGTCCGCCGAGTCGATCAGGGCCGCCATTCGCCGTTCTCCTGCTCCTGCGCGTCGCCGTCGGCCTCCTCCACCACCTCGTCGGCATAGCCGCCGTCCTCGGCGTGGCGGGCGGCGCGCGCCTCCATCACATAGCCCAGCATGCGGTGCAGCACCGGATCGAGCCCCTGCCGCGCGACGGAGGAAATCGCCAGGATGTCCTCCTTGCGCTGGCCCGATTCGGCGGCCAGTGCGTCGCGCAGTTCGTCGACGATCTCGGGGATCAGGGCGTCGGTCTTGGTGATCGCGATCAGCTCCGGCTTTTCCGCCAGGCCGCCGCCGTATTCCTCCAGCTCGTGCCGGATGGTGCGGTAGTGCTGCGCCACGTTGTCGTAATCGGTGCCGTCGACCAGATGCAGCAGCACGCCGCAGCGCTCCACATGGCCGAGGAAGCGGGTGCCGAGGCCGGCGCCCTCGCTCGCACCCTCGATCAGGCCGGGGATGTCGGCGATGACGAATTCCGTGTTGTTCACATAGGCGACGCCCAGGTTCGGGTGCAGCGTGGTGAACGGATAGTCGGCCACCTTCGGCCGGGCGCGCGTGACGGCGCCGAGGAAGGTGGACTTGCCGGCGTTGGGCAGGCCGACCAGGCCGGCGTCGGCGATGAGCTTCAGCCGCAGCCAGACCCACATCTCCTCGCCTTCCTGGCCCGGATTCGCGTTGCGCGGCGCCTGGTTGGTGGACGTCTTGAAGCGGGCGTTGCCCCAGCCGCCGTTGCCGCCCTTCAGCAGGGTCACCCGCTGGCCGGGGCGCACCATGTCGGCCAGCACTTCCTCCTGGTCGTCGGCGAGGATCTGCGTGCCGACCGGCACCTTGACGATCAGGTCGTGGCCACCGCGGCCGTGCATGTCGCGGCCGGCGCCGTCGTGGCCGCGCTCGGCCTTGAAGTGCTGCTGGTAGCGGAAGTCGATGAGGGTGTTCAGGTTGGCGGCCGCCTCGAACACGATGTCGCCGCCGCGCCCGCCGTCGCCGCCGTCGGGGCCGCCGTATTCGATGAATTTCTCGCGCCGGAACGCGACGCACCCGTTCCCGCCGTTGCCGGAGCGGACGTAGATCTTGGCCTGGTCGAGGAACTTCATCGAACGCGCACTTTCATTGGAAACGTCGGCGGGGCGCGATGCCTGGAAGCGGCGCGGCCCCGCGCCTGCAATGTGGGGCGATCCGGACAAACGAAAAGAGGGGAACGGTGCGATCCGTTCCCCTCTTATCCGACCGGTCGGTCGAGGCCCGAGCCGGAGCTTAGGCCGTCGGGTCCACCGACACGAACACGCGGCCCTTGTAGCCGGTGTGGAACTTCACGGCGCCATCGCGCACGGCGAAGATGGTGAAGTCGCGGCCGAGGCCGACGCCTTCGCCCGGATGCCACTTCGTGCCGCACTGGCGGACGATGATGTTGCCGGCGATGACCTTCTCGCCGCCGAACTTCTTCACGCCGAGGCGCTTACCGGCGGAGTCGCGACCGTTGCGGGACGAACCGCCTGCCTTCTTATGAGCCATTCGTGCTCTCCTTGAACTCTAGCGGACCCGGGATCAGCCGGTGATGCCGGTGATCTTGACCAGGGTCTTGTACTGGCGGTGGCCGTTCTTGCGGCGGTAGTTCTGGCGACGCTTCTTCTTGAAGACGATCACCTTGTCGTCGCGGAACTGCTTCAGGACCTCGCCCGTCACGGACGCGCCGTCCACGATCGGGGCGCCGACCTTGTCGCCGACCATCAGCACGTTGTCGAACGTGACGGCCTCGCCGGCCTCGGACGACAGCTTCTCGATGGCGATGACGTCGTCCTGCGCGACCTTGTACTGCTTCCCGCCGGTCTTGATGACTGCGAACATGGTGGTGCAACCTTGACTGCGAAACGTGGGCGGAGCTGGGCCCCGCGGATGGAGCGGGGAAATATACAGACGACGCCCCGCCTGTCAATGCCCGATCCGGACATTGCGAGAGGGGGCGCAGGTGTTCTTTCCCCTGCGGACGGGTCCACCCGACGGAGCATCCGGCCCTGGAATGCGGGCCGGCGGCGGGCGGCGAAAAAATCTGCAACAGCGTTGTTGCACTGCCCGGGACCTTACGCTATGTATCGGCCTCCCGCAAGCGACCGACGCCAAAAACTGCGGCCTTTTCAGTGCGGAGAGGTGCCGGAGCGGTCGAACGGGGCGGTCTCGAAAACCGTTGTACCCGCGAGGGTACCGTGGGTTCGAATCCCACCCTCTCCGCCATCTTCCCTTCCCATCAGGCCCGCTTTCCCAACCTTTCCGCTGACGCGATCCGGTGTCGGCGGTTGGGTTCTGGCTGGCCGTCGCACGTCCATGTGCCGCCGCACCGCGGCCTATGATGCCGCCTGCGTCCCGATCCACTGCCGGAAGGCCTTCATGGCGGCCGTCTCGGTGCGCGATTTCAGGCGGGTCAGCCAGTAGCGGCCGGTGGTGACGGTGATGTCGAAGGGCCGCACGATGCGCCCGGCTGCCAACTGCTCGGTGAACATCGCCGCCGGCACCAGCGCCACGCCGGTGCCGCGGGCGGCCGCCTCGGCGAGGCTGAGGGACGAATCGAACATCCAGCCGCGCAGGGTCGGCACCTCCAGCCCGGCGGCGCTGAACCACGCCGGCCATTCGTCGCGGCGGTAGGACCGCAGCAGGTGCTCGCCGGCCAGATCGGCCGGCCGCCGCAGGCGGGCCGCCACCGCCGGGGCGCACACCGGGCCCAGCGGCGCTTCCATCAGCGGCACGGCGTCCATGCCCGTCCACGCACCGTCGCCGAACCGGATGAACACGTCGAGCCCGTCGATCAGCATGTCGGCGGTGTTGTCGTTGGTCTTCAGGCGCAGGTCTATATGCGGGTGGGCCTGCGCGAAGTCCGGCAGCCGCGGCAGCAGCCAGCCCATGGCGAAGGTCGCCACCACGCCCACCGTCAGCACTTCCTGGAAGTCGCCCTGCTCGAACCGGCTGAGGGTGACGCTCATGCGGCGGAAGGCGTCGGTCAGCACCGGCAGCAGCACGTGCGCCTCGTCGGTGAGCGCGAGGCCGCGCGGCAGCCGGTCGAACAGCTTCACCCCGAGCACCGCCTCCAGCGCCTTGACCTGGTGACTGACCGCCGTCTGCGTCACCCGCAACTCCATGCCCGCGCGGGTGAAGCTGCCGAGGCGCGCCGACGCTTCGAAGGCGCGCAAGGCATTGAGCGGCAACTGGGACACGTCCATGAAGGTCTCTCCGGCAGGGCGCCCGAGAGTATCGCGCGGCCATCCCGTGGGACACCTGAGAACATCTCATGGCTCTGCGGACAAAGCATCGTTTGTCCGCCGCGGCGGGCTCGCCTATCGCTTGACCGGAGAGCGCCGGCCCGCCGCCGGCGTCGCCCTGCCCCCCTCCCCGTTCGAGAGGATCACTCCCACCATGCCCAGCCTGACACGTCGCAGCGCGCTGATCGGCGCCCTGCTGGCGGCGCCCGCGCTCGCCTCCGTTCCCCTCCGCGCCGAGACCGCCACCGCCGTTTCCGACCCGGGCGCCCGTCTGGCCGACCTGGAGCGGCGCCACGGCGGCCGCCTCGGCGTCACCATCCTGGACGTCGCCACGGGCGCCCGCACGGGCTGGCGGCAGGACGAGCGCTTCCTCGCCTGCAGCACCTTCAAGGCACTGCTCGCCGCCCACGTCCTGCGCCGGGTGGACGCCGGCCAGGAGACCCTGGACCGCCGCATCCCGGTCGGGAAGGCCGACCTCGTCCCCTGGTCGCCGGTGGCGGAAACCTTCGTTGGCACGCCCGGCATGACGGTCGCCCAGTTGTGCGACGCCGCCGTCACCATGAGCGACAACGCCGCCGCCAACCTGCTGCACGCCGCCTCCGGCGGGCCGGCCGCCCTCACCGCCTTCGTGCGCGGCCTCGGTGATGCGGTGTCGCGCTTCGATCGCACCGAGCCGGCGCTGAACGAGCACGACCATGCGGGCGACGAGCGCGACACGGTCGCGCCGGCGTCCATGGCCGCCACCCTGCATGCACTGCTGTTCGAGGAGGCTCTGTCGCGGCGGTCGCGGGACCTGCTGCGGGGCTGGCTCGTCACCAACCGCACCGGCGACGCCCGCCTGCGCGCCGGCTTCCCCGCCACCTGGCTGGTCGGCGACAAGACCGGCACCAACGGCAGCGGCACCGCCGCCGACGTGGCCGCTGTCTGGCCGAACACCCGGCCGCCGCTGGTGGTCACCGCCTACTACGAAGTCCGCGGCGCCTCGGCCGACGCCCGCAACGCCGTGCTCGCCGAAGTCGGCCGCATCGCCGCGACGATGTGAGGGCGAAGGAATGGGCCGCCGCGGGTGCGGCGGCCCGTCTTGGGGTCAGGCGACCTGGGCGGTCGCCGGGCCTGCGGTCTGCACCGCCGCCTTCTTCCGGCGGATGCGGCCGGCGGCGTAGAGGCCGGCCAGCGCCGGGACGAACAGCAGGCCGGCGGCCGGCAGCGGCACCGGCGCCACGCCCGGCACGCTGCCGGTCCAGATGGCGATGTTGCTGGTGTCGGTGCCGAGCGTATGGGTCACCGCCAGCAGCATGTCGCGGCTGGCGTACTGGGCGACGTTGAAGATCTCGAACGCATTGCCCTGCTTCAGCGAGATGAACAGCGTGTCCTGCGGCAGCCCGCTGAAGGTGAAGGTGTTGGTGTCGCCACCCTTGAACTCGCTGCCGAGCTTGGTGATGGCGCCGTCCGGCTTGCCGGGATAGTAGCCGCCGGTCAGGTCGACCTCGGAATAGTTGGTCAGCTCGGCGGCCAGCGCCGCCGTCACCGTGTCGGCCTTGGCGTTGCCGCCGGCGGTGCACGACGTGAACGACCCGAAGGACGACCCACCCCCACAGGCGCTGCCGGTGCCGGTGACGGTGGTGGCCCCCTCCGTCGCACCGGGCGTGATGGAGATGGAGGCAGCCTCGGCCGTGGCCGTGACGCCACCCACCGCGAAGGCGGTGACTGCGGCCAGGCGCGCGGCGCCCTTTATTCGGTTGAAGAGAAGCATAGGGATCTCCGTATCACCTTGAAGTCATTTTTGCAGAAACGTGACCGGAAGCTCGGTTTCGTTTTGAAGAAATACGCAATATCTCTTCCGGAACACGGCTGCACCATGACATGACGCACGAGAACAACGCACCGTGCTTTTGTTTATCATAAGGGTTATCCGGCACCTCTACCCTTCGAGACATTCAGGAGAGACGCCTCATGCCTTCCGTTGCTTCCGTCGGCGTCTTTCCCCGGGGGCGAGATGGGCCGCGACGACCCGCAACCGCCGTGGCATAACGACACCATGGTCCGCTTCGCCCTGCCCCTCCTGCTCGCCCTGCTGACGGTGGCCGTCGCGCCACCCGCCTTCGCCCGCGCCGACGGCGGAACGGCGGCCTGCGATGCCCTGGCCGCGCGGGTGGCGGCGGCTGCCGGTGATGCCCCGGTCTTCCTGGCGAGTTGGGAGGACGTGGACGATCCGGCCCTGGCCGGCGCCGCCTTCACCTACGACAACGCCCTGGCCGCCATCGCCCTGACCGCCTGCGGCCGCCCCGCCGAGGCCCGCCGCATCGCCGCCGCGCTGGCCCTGGCCGCCACCGCCGACCGGGCGGGGCCGGAGGGGCGGCTGCGCAACGCCTATCGGGCCGGACCGCAGGCAGCGCCGCCGCCACCCCACGGCTGGTGGGACGCGGCGGCCGGACGGTGGCTGGAGGACGACTATCAGGTCGGCACCGCGACGGGGAACGTCGCCTGGGCCGGGCTCGCGCTGCTGACCGTCGCCGAGGCGACGCCGGATGCACCGCAGGCGCCCGCCCTCGCCGACGCGGCGGAGCGGTTGGCGCAGTGGATCGTCAGCGCCACTGCCGACGACCGCGGCGCCGGCGGGTTCCGCGGCGGGGTCCACGGCGGCGAGGCGGCGCCGCGGGCGCTGACGTGGAAATCGACGGAACACGCGGCCGACGCCGCCGCCCTCTTCACCTGGCTCGACCGCCGCGACGGGGCCGGCGACCGCTGGGCCGGCCCGGCGGCGGCGGCGCGCCGCTTCCTCGACGCCCAGTGGAGGGCCGCCGCGGGCCGCTTCGCCACCGGCACCCTGCCCGACGGCGTGACGCGCAACGACGGCGTCTCTGGCCTCGACGCCCAGTTGTGGCCGTTGCTGCTGGCCGACGCCCCGGCCGACTGGCGGCGGGCACTGGATCACGTGGCGGCGGACTTCGCGAGCGACGGCGGCGTTTCCTTCGCCGCCGGACGGCCGGGCTTCTGGACGGAGGGCACGGCACAGGCCGCCCTGGTCTTCGCCCTGGCCGGGCGCACCGACGCTGCGACCGGTTTCCTGGCCGAGGCGCTGGCGCAGGAGAGCCCCGGCGGCCTGCTGTGGGCGACCAAGGACGAGCGCCTCGCGACCGGCCTCGCCATCGGGCCGGACAGCACCACCGACGACTTCTTCTACTATCGCCTGCCCCACCTGGGCGCCACCGCCTGGGCGGTGCTGGCGGCGGAAGGCTGGAACCCCTTCACCGGCCGCCGCATCCGGGACTGAGTCATGCCCCGCGTCAGTCGTCTTCGTAGAGGCCGCGGTCGGCCTGACGGTGGCAGGCGAGGCAGTTGGACTTGGTCACCACGTCGGGCCGCTGCCAGACGGCGGGCCGGAAGTCGTGCTCGCGCAGGAAGGCGGGGTTCTCGGTGATGCGCAGCGGCACGCCGTCGGGCGCGACCCGGCGCATGTAGCCGCGCGCCGCCCCCTCGGGCCGCACGTCGCCGGCGTTGGCGGTCAGGTAGGCGCGGATGGCGGCGACTTTCTCGGCCGGCAGCGAGGCGTCGTCGCCGAAGTGGTCCGACAGGCCGTCCATCAGGCGGTCCCACGACCGTGCCGGCAGGAAGGCGGGCTGGAAGGCCATGTGGCAATCGCCGCACTCGGCGCGGGTGAGGGCGTCGGTCACCGGCGGCACCCACTCGTCCGAGTCGGCGAGCGCCGGGCCGGCGGCGAGAACGACGGCGGCGACGAGGAAAGCTGGGATCACGCGCATGGTCACTGCCCCGCCAGGAAGGTGATGTAGTCGCCCTTTTCCTGCGCCGTGCAGGCCCGGCCGAGCACGGCCTCGCAGTCGCGGCGGAACTGCTTCTCCACCTCGTCGGGGTCGGTGAAGCGGGATGGCGTCACCGACACGGCCACCGGCTCGATGGGCCGGCCGGTCTTGGCGTTGCGGCCCGGCTGGCGCGGGTCGGCCGTATGGCAGGCGGCGCACGACGGCGTACGCGGCTCGCCGCCCGCCCATTCGGTGCGGTAGAAGGTCTCGCCGCGGGCGGCGGAGAACCCGGCGAAGGCGGCGTCGGCGGCCTTCGCCGCGGCGGCGTAGCCGTCGAGCAGGGCGGCGCGCTCGGCCGCTCCGGCGGCCTGCGCCGGAGCGGCGGCGACCCCCTGCAGCAGCACGGCGGCGGTCAGGGTGCGGAGTCTCATCGGGCGGTTTCCTCGGCGATGGAGGGGCGGACGGCGGCGGCGATCCGGCGCCACAGGGCGGCGACGACACGGCGGCCGCCGAACAGGAACAGGATGAAGGCGATGTGGCCGAGCACGACCCACAGCGAGACGGTGGACGCCCCTTCGTGCAGATCCTCCAGCCAGACGATCCAGTGCGCCGCCATGCCGGAGGCGGCGGCCACCCCGACCGTCACCAGCAGGGCGACGGCGAACCAGGCGAACAGCGGGTTGCGGCCGCGGCCGGTGGCGAGCCATGCCCGCGCCGCAGCGAGGGACGGGCGCGGCAGGCGCCACGGCGCCTTGGTCGCGACCAGGCCGGCGACCAGCCGCAGGACCACCGCACCCAGCACGGCGTACCCCGCGACCTGATGGGGGATGTAGAGCGCGTCGCTGTCGCCGGTCAGCCAGGCGACCAGGAAGCCGCCGGCGATCACGGCGTGCCACGCCCGCATGGCCGGCATGGCGAGACGGCGGCGCGGCGGCGCGGCCGCGGGCGAAGCGTCAGTCATCGTCGCGGTCCTCCCCGTGCTCGTCGTCGTGGCCGCCACGTCCGGCGGGGTACGGCAGGTAGCCGGTGTCGGTGGCGGTAGCAGTTGCAGCGGTAGCGGCGGTGGCAACGGCCGCGGACAGGTCGGGCGAGCCGGTCGCCGCGGCCCAGGCGAAGCCGGCGCCGGCGATCACCGCGGCGGCGGCCAGGCCCTGCAGGACCATCTTGACGATCATGGCGATCTCTCCTGTGGATGCCTCGTGATGCCCCCCGGTCTAGCAAGGTCTTCCTGAACCCAGCCTGAAGGGCCGCCGACGATCGTTCAGGCGCGGTTCAGCCAACGGCGTTATGCTGTGGACATGAAGACGACACCGCTGCTCGCCCTCGCCTGCGTCCTCGCCCTCGCCGGCCCCGTCCATGCCGACGACGACGAGGCGCGCCGCGACCACGACCACGACCGCGCCCGCCGCGCCCTGCAGGCCGGCGACGTCCTACCGCTCGCCGACCTGCTGGCACGCACCGGCGTCGAGGACGACGGCCGCCTTCTGGAGGTGGAACTGGAGAACGAGCACGGCCGCCTGATCTACGAGCTGAAGATCCTGACGCCCGAGGGACGGGTGATCGAACAGGTCTTCGACGCCGGCACGGGCGCGCTTCTCGAAACGAAGGGCAAGCACCGATGAGGGTCCTGGTGGTGGAGGACGAGCCGCGCCTCACCCTGCAGCTGGAACGCGCCCTGCAGGCCGCCGGCTATGCCGTCGACACGGCCTACGACGGCGAACGCGCCGAAATCCTGGGTGAGACGGAGGACTACGACGCCGTCGTCCTCGACCTCGGGCTGCCGCGCGTCGACGGCGCCACCGTGCTGCGGCGCTGGCGGGCGGCGGGGCGGGCCATGCCGGTCCTCGTGCTCACCGCCCGCGATTCGTGGAGCGACAAGGTGGCCGGGCTCGACGCCGGCGCCGACGACTACGTCACCAAGCCGTTCAACGTCGAGGAACTGCTCGCCCGCCTGCGCGCCCTCATCCGCCGGGCGGCGGGACAGGCCGATCCGCGGGTGCAGGTGGGCGACGTCGTGCTCGACCCGCGCGCCAGCGCCGTCACCAAGGCCGGCGAGCCGGTGGCGCTGACCGCCCACGAGTACCGGGTGCTCGCCTACCTCATGCTGCACCGGGGCGAGGTGGTGAGCCGGTCGCGCCTGACGGAACACGTCTACGCCCAGGATTTCGACCGCGACAGCAACACGCTGGAAGTCTTCGTCGGACGCCTGCGCCGCAAGCTCGGCGCCGACCTCATCGAGACGGTACGCGGCCTCGGCTACCGGGTGCCGCCGGCATGACGCGGGCGACGCCGCGGGCCGCCTCGCTCGGGCGGCGCATGCTGCTCGGGGCCGTGCTGTGGATCGGCGTGGCGCTGGCCGCCGGCGGCTGGGTGCTGGTGGACCTGTTCCGCGGCCATGTGGAGGCCCAGGCGCGCGAGGCGCTGGTGCTGGACATGGATCAGGTCATCGCCGGCCTCGCCGTCGGCCCCGACGGTGCCCTGACGGTGGAGCGGCCGCCCTCCGACCCGCGTTTCGGGCGCCCGCTGTCGGGCTTCTACTGGCAGGTGGGCGTGCCGCCGGAGGTGCGGTCGCGCTCGCTGTGGGATGCCGCCCTCGCCCTGCCGCCCGACCTGCCGCAGGACGGCGAGGTCCACCTCCACCGCCTGACGGGGCCGCGCGGCGCCGCCCTGCTGACCGCCGAACGACGCATCACGTTGCCCGAGCGCGAGGCGCCGGTGGTGGTGGCGGTGGCCCACGATGCCGCGGCGGTGGAGGCGGCGGTCGGGCGCTTCACCCGCGACCTCTCCGTCGCCTTCGTGGTGCTCGGCGGTGCCCTGGTGCTGGCGGCGGCGGCGCAGGGCGCGGCGGTGCTGCACCCCTTGCGGCGGTTGCGGCGGCAGGTGCTGGACGTGCGCCGCGGCCGGGCCGACCGCCTCGCCGGCAGCTTCCCGGCCGAGGTGACGCCGCTGGTGGACGACCTCAACGCCCTGCTCGACCACGAGCGCGAGACCGTCGCCCGCGCCCGCCGGCAGGCCGGCGACCTCGCCCACGGCCTGAAGACGCCGCTCGCCGTCATCGCCGCCGAAGCGCAGGACCTGGGCGGCGCCGGTCACGGCGAGGCGGCGGCGGTGCTGGCCGAGCAGGTGGAGGCCATGCGCCGCCAGGTGGAGGCCAACCTCGCCCGCGCCCGCGCCGCCGCCGCCCGCGACCTGCCCGGCATCCGGGCGCCGGTGGCGGCGACGCTGGAGCCGCTGGCGCGTGCCGTCGGCCGCCTCAACGACCGCCCGGTGACCGTCGCCGTGCCGCCCGACCTGGCCTTCCGCGGCGACGCCCAGGACCTGCAGGAAATGGCCGGCAACCTCATCGACAACGCCGCCAAGTGGGCAGCGACGCAGGTCACCGTCACCGCCGCCGCCCTGGGGCCGGAACGGCTGGAGATCGTGGTCGACGACGACGGCCCCGGCCTGCCCGCCGACCAGCGCGCCGCCGTGTTCGACCGCGGCCGGCGGCTCGACGAAAGCGTGCCCGGCACCGGCCTCGGCCTCGCCATCGCCCGCGACCTCGCACGGCTCTACGGCGGCGAGGTCGCGCTGGACGACGCCCCCGGCGGCGGCTGCCGCGCCGTCCTGCGCCTGCCGCGCAGCGCGTCACCCGCCGGCCGGGCCTGACGCGGAAAGCATCGCCGCCGGGCTTCATTTTCGCCATAATGCGCCGCCACGATCCGCCGGATCATGACGGCCCACGAGTTTCGGGAGACGACGGGTGAGCAAGACCATCGCCCTGGTGGACGACGATCGCAACATTCTGACCTCGGTCTCGATCCTGCTCGAGTCCGAGGGCTTCAAGGTCACCACCTACACCGACGGCGCCGAGGCGCTGGACGGCCTGAGCGCCAGGCCGGCCGACCTCGCCGTGCTCGACATCAAGATGCCGCGCATGGACGGCATGGAACTGCTGCAGCGCCTGCGCAAGCAGACCGACATGCCGATCATCTTCCTCACCTCCAAGGACGACGAGGTGGACGAGCTGCTCGGCCTGCGCATGGGCGCCGACGACTACATCAAGAAGCCGTTCAGCCAGCGCCTGCTCATCGAGCGCATCCGCTCCATCCTGCGCCGTGCCGAGGCCCGCGCCGACGCGGCCGCCGCCGCCGCCGGGGCGGCGCCGGGGGCGCCGGCGGAAATCTCGCCCGATGCCCTGCGGCGCGGCGACATGATCGTCGACCCGGCCCGCCACATGGTCACCTGGAAGGGCGAGGCCGTCGACCTGACGGTCACCGAGTTCCTCATCCTGCAGGCGCTCGCCCAGCGCCCCGGCCATGTGAAGAGCCGCGACCAGCTCATCGACATCGCCTACGGCGAGAGCATCTACGTCGACGACCGCACCATCGACAGCCACATCAAGCGCCTGCGCAAGAAGTTCCGCGCCGTCGATCCCGAGTTCGCCCAGATCGAGACCCTCTACGGTGTCGGATATCGCTATAAGGACGCCTGAAGCCCGCGCCGACCGTCGCCGCGCCCGCGCCGAACGCCGGATGCGCCGCCGCCGCCGCAAGTGGCTGAGCCCGCTGACCCGCCGCATCCTGGCGGTCAACCTGGTCGCGCCGGCCCTGCTGGCGGTCGGCATGCTCTACCTCGACCAGTACGAGGAAGCGCTGGTGTCGGGCGAGCTGCAGGCCCTGCGCACGCAGGCCGAACTCATCGCCGCCGCCGTCGGCGAAGGGGCGGTGGAAGCGCAAGGCTACGCGGGCAGCGCCGTGCCGCTCATCCCCATGACCACCCATTCCATCAACGCCGACACGGCGCGCCAGATGGTGCGGCGCCTGGCGGACCTGGGCGGCATGCGGGTGCGGCTGTTCGACGGCAACGGCCTGCTGGTCGGCGACAGCCGCCTGCTGGTCGGCCACGGCGGCGCCGTGCAAGTGTCCGACCTGCCGCCGGTGGAAGACAAGAGCCTCATGGGCCAGCTGCGCCGCGCCTACGACTGGCTGCGCGGCTCCATCGCCTTCCGCCGCGACGTGCAGCCCTACATCGAGCGCCCCGAACAGACCGCCGGCGACTACGACGAGGTGGTGGTCGCGCTGGAAGTGGGCGAGTCCGGCTCCAGCGTGCGCCGCCGCCGCGACGGCACCATGGTGCTGTCGGCGGCCGTGCCGGTGCAGCATTACAAGCAGGTGGTGGGCGCCGTCATGGTGTCCAAGGGTGCCGACGAGGTCGACCGCAGCGTCTTCGAGGTGCGCCTCGCGGTCCTGAAACTCGCCGCCGTGACGCTGGGCGCCACGGTGCTGCTGTCGCTCTACCTCGCCGCCGCCATCGCCCGCCCGCTCACCCGCCTGGCGGTGGCGGCGGAGCGGGTGCGGTCGGGCCACGGCCGCGCCCAGACCATCCCCGACCTGTCGTCCCGCCGCGACGAGATCGGCGACCTGTCGGCCTCCTTGCGCGAAATGACCGAGACGCTGTGGCACCGCATGGACGCCATCGAGGCCTTCGCCGCCGACGTGGCGCACGAGATCAAGAACCCGCTCACCTCGCTGCGCAGCGCCGTCGAGACCACGGCGCGCATCAAGGACCCGGAGCAGCAGCGCCGCCTCATGGCCGTCATCCTCGACGACGTGCAGCGCATGAACCGCCTGATCTCCGACATCTCCGACGCCTCGCGCCTGGATGCCGAACTGTCGCGCGCCGAGGTGGAGCCGGTCGCCCTGCGGGTGCTGCTGGAGACGCTGGTCACCATCCACGACGCCAGCGATGCCGAGGGCGCGCCGCGCTTCGTGCTGCAGGCACCGGAGGACGACGAACTGGTGGTGCCGGGGCTGGAAGGGCGCCTCGCCCAGGTGTTCCGCAACCTCATGGGCAACGCCGCCAGCTTCAGCCCGCCGGGCGGCACGGTGACGGTCAAGGCGGTGCGCGACGAGACCGTGGTGCGGGTGACGGTGGAGGACGAAGGGCCGGGCATCCCGCCGGGCAAGGAGCGCGACATCTTCAATCGCTTCTACACCCAGCGGCCGGCGGGCGAGAAGTTCGGCACCCATTCCGGCCTCGGCCTGTCCATTTCCAAGCAGATCGTCGATGCCCATCGCGGCGCCATCCGGGCGGAGAACCGCAAGGGGCCGGAGGGCCGGGTGGTCGGCGCCCGCTTCGTCGTGACCCTGCCGGCCGACCCTGCCGAAGCCGAGCGCCGATCGGTGCGCGACGGCGGGCGGCTCAGCCGGACCAGCACGACGACCTGACGGCGGCCACCACGTCGGCCGGCTCCGCCCGCCGGCTGTAGTCGCCGTGCACGAAGCGCCACGCCACCCGCCCGTCGGCGGCCAGCACGAAGGTCGCCGGCAGCGGCAGGCGCCACGGGTCCGCCGGATCGTTCACCGCCGGCAGGTCGCGGCCGAGTTCCAGGTACAGCCGCCGCATGGTGTCGTCCAGCTCGACCGCGAGCCCCCAGGCCTGCGCCGCCGCCGCGCCCGGATCGGACAGCAGCGGGAAGGGCAGCGCCAGGTCCGCCGCCGTGGCGGCATTGGCGGCGGGCGTCTGCGGCGACACGGCGACCAGGGTGGCGCCGGCGGCAGTCACCAGGGGCAGTGCGTCCCGCAGAGCCTCCAGCGCCTCGCGGCAATACAGGCACCAGCCGCCGCGGAACCACGTCACCACCAGCGGCCCGGCGGGCGCCGGCGTCGGCGCCCCCGCCGGCAACGGCGGCGGTCGGGTGCCGACGGCGGGGGCATCGCGGCCGAGGCCACTGCGCAGGGTCTGCTGGATGTGGAACTCGAAGATCGCCAGAACCTCCGGCCCGAGGCGCGTCGGCGCCATGCGGCGCAGCGCGGCCAGTCGCGGCTCCAGCGCCGGAATGGCCTCGGCCGGCGGCGGTACGGTCCTTTCCGCGGCGCCGGTCATCGCAGCACCGACAGGGCGACGCGCACCACGTCGTCGAGGGCGCGCGGGTCGGCATCGGCCTTGGACAGCAGGCGCAGCCCCTGCGCCGTGGCGGTGAAGAAGCGGGCGAGCGCGCGGGCGTCGGCGTCGGGCGCCACTTCGCCGGTCTCGCGCCCTTCCTCCAGGGCGGCGGCGAGCGCGTCCTCGATGCGGCGGAAGGCGGCGGCGACGCGGGCCGCCATGTGCGGGTCGTGCGGCGCCACTTCGGCCGCCGTGTTGCCGATGAAGCAGCCGCGCCGGTCGCCGTCGCCGAACCGCGCCACCAGGATGCGGCGCAGGAAGGCTTCCACCCGCAGCGGCACCGGGCGCCGGGCATCGGCCAGCACCGCCAGGGCCTGCGCCATGTGGACCTGCTCGTAGCGGTCGACGGCGGCGCGGAACAGCGCCTGCTTGTCGCCGAAGGTGTTGTAGAGGCTCGACTTGGACAGCCCCATGGCGGCCGTCAGCTCGGCCAGCGACGCCGCCTCGTAGCCCTTGCTCCAGAACAGGCGCAGGGCCGCGTCGAGCGCCGTGTCGCAGTCGAAGTCCCGGGTGCGGGGCATGCAGGGGCGGTCCAGCGGGGTCCAGGGGAGGCAGCGGAGATTCTTCCCGATGATTATGGACCGTCTGGTCCCGGTTGCAAGGACGCAGACGGGTCGACAGCGCGCCATCCCTTCGGCCATGCTGGATGCTTCAATCCTGAACAACACGGAGAAACCGCCCCCATGCGCCTGCTGACCGCCGACGACGTCGCCCGTGCGCTCGAGCCCCGTGCCCTGGTGGAGGCCCTGCGCGAGGGCTTCGCCGCCGGCGCGACGGTGCCGCTGCGCCACCACCACCCGCTGCCCGACGCGGCGGCGGCGCGCGGTATGCTGCTGCTCATGCCGGCGTGGCGGGAAGGCGCCTACATGGGCGTGAAGATCGTCAGCGTCTTCGCCGACAACCCCAAGCGCGACCTGTCGTCGGTCATGGGCATCTACTATCTGTGCGAGGCCGACACCGGCCTGCCGCTCGCCGTGCTCGACGGCACCGAACTGACCCGCCGGCGCACCGCCGCCGCCTCGGCACTCGGCGCCGACTATCTGGCGCGCAAGGACGCCCGCACCCTGCTGGTGGTGGGCACCGGCGCGCTGGCGCCGCACTTCATCGCCGCCCACCGCGCCGTGCGCCCCTACGCCCGCACCCTGGTCTACGGCCGCGACGCCGCCAAGGCACAGGCCCTGGCCGACGGGCTGGAGGGCGTCGAAATGGCGACCGACCTGCGGGCGGCGGTGGAGGCGGCCGACGTGATCTCCTGCGTCACCACGTCGAAGACCCCGGTGGTGCCGGGCGCCTGGCTGAAGCCGGGCCAGCACCTGGACATGGCCGGCGGGTTCACGCCGCAGATGCGCGAGACCGACGACGACGGGGTGACGCGCGCCTCCGTCTTCATCGACACCGACGGCGCCCTGAAGGAAGCCGGCGACCTCACCCAGCCCATCGCGGCCGGCGTCATCGGCCCCGACGCCGTGCGCGGCGACCTGTTCCGCCTGACCCGCGGCGAGGTGCCCGGCCGCACCTCCGACAGCGAGATCACCCTGTTCAAGAGCGTCGGCACGGCGCTGGAGGACCTGGTGGCGGCGGCGCTCGCCTACGAAGCGACGCGCTGACGCCGCCTTCCGACATGCAGAGCGCATGACGCCGTCGCGCGCCGCCCCGAGGGGTCCGCGCGACGGCTGTTGCCGCGCCGCAGCAACTCGAAGGATTCTGCCGAGTCGCAGCGAACTTTCGAGCAGTAGTTTGCCCCGTCCTTGTCACAGAATCGGGCGGCGTTCGCGGCTACTCTAGGGGCGCTCTGGAAAACACGGAAGGAGGTCCACCGCATGCGGTCCTTGATTGCACGCAGGGAACACAACGAACCGGCCCAGCCGACCGACGACGGACGCACGTCCGGCACGTCCTACGGCCGTCCCGGGGCTCCGGCCAACCCCGGCGCCGCGGCACCGCCGCCGGCGGCCGGCGGCCCCACGGTCGGCGGCAAGCCGATGGAAGGGGCGGCGCGTCCGTCCTGGCTCGGCAACGAGTCGGGCGCCGGCGCGGCGGCGGCGGCGGGAAGTGCGGCGGCTCCGGCCGCGAGCGGCGCGGAAGAACGCCGCAGCACCGAAAGCACCCTCATCGTCGGCCCGAACATCAAGCTGAAAGGCGAGATCGCCGCCTGCGACACGCTGGTGGTGGAAGGCACCATCGAAGCGGCGATGGACAGCCACCACATCGCCATCGCCAAGGGCGGCGTGTTCAGCGGCAAGGTGACCGTCGACACGGCCGAAGTGGCCGGCGCCTTCGACGGCGACCTGACGGTGCGCGACCGCCTGCTGGTGCGCGCCACCGGCTCCATCAGCGGCACGGTGCGCTACGGCGCCCTGGAAGTGGAACACGGCGGTCGCCTGTCGGGCAGCCTGGAACTGCTGTCGGAAGCGGAAAAGCGCAGCGCCTCCAGCAGCGCCGGCGGCGCGTCCTCCTCCTACCGCCCGTCGGGCCCTGGGTCGGAGCCCAAGGCCAAGCCCGACGACGGCACCACCACCCCGCCCCAGGCCGCCCAACCGGCCTGACGCCCCTCTCGACCGCCCGGAAGGCGTCGGGAGAGAGACCGAGAGAAGAGAGACTACCGAAGGGCGGACCGTGAAAACACGGCCGCCCTTTATTGTTTAGTAGTCACTATAGTTCTTGGGCTTTCGGGGCCGGAGACTCATGGTGAACTCCGGCACGTCCGTCACCTGCTCCTCGTATTCGGTGTCCTTCTTGCCGAGGCCTCCCACCTGTTCGACATGCTCGATAATGAACGGGACGACACCGCCTTCGCCGGCAGCTTCTTCAAGCACTGCCGAGATGTTCGGGTAGGCGGACTTGAGGAAGAACATGAACTCCTCCCCGACCCGGAACAGGTAGTCCTCGCCACCGAACATGGCCGCCCCCCGGCTCGCACTCCGGCTGTCAAACATCCCGAGGGCGATTTCGAACAGTTCCCGAGGGTCGGAGAACTGCCTTTGTCCGCTCTCGATCTCATCGAGAAGGGCGACCGTGGTCCCTTCGCCCGATCCTTCCGCGAGACCGCCGTAGACGACGGCCGTGGGCCTGTCGTCCATCAATTGGAGGTAGGCCTCGGCGCATTCCAGAAGGAACTCGACATCGGGCGCTTCGCCGGCGTTGCTGACCTCGAGAGCCGCGATGCAGGCGTCGATCACTTCCAGGTTCTTCTCCGTCGCCTTCAAGCGCTCCTGATACGGCGCGGCCAGCGACGATCCGTCGATCTCCCCATCGGGCTGCGGAATGAAGGCGAAGCGCTCCAGCGAGAAATCGGCCTTCAAGGCCTTCAACGACGCCTTCAGATCACCGTTGGTGGTTTCGGCTCCCCGCGGCAACAGCAGCTTCGTCGCGGCATTCTTCATCAGCTGCATGGCGGTGGTGTGATCGCCCATGCTTCCCCCGTCCTTGATCGAATCGGGGCGCGCGTCGAAGTCGATGCGACCATCGTGAATGGAGGCGGCGAAGGCCGCAGGCTTGGGCCTTTGCTTCAGTTCATTCCGCCCGGCGAGTCGGTTGGCGATGGCCTCGACCTGCTGGGCCGCATAGGTCGCCTGCTCCTGCGTCAGCCCTTGCGTCACGCCATTCAGCACGGTCTGACGTACATCGTTGTTCTTGAGCAGCTCCGGAAAAGCCTGGGCGACCGTCATCAGGAACGTCACGCGCTGGTTCGGAACGGCCTCCGGCGGCAGGTTCCCTTCCGACGTGTCATCGTAGAGTTTGCAGAGGGTCTCTGCGATCGCGGTGACGTCCTGCTGCGTGAACGTCCCGTTCCCCATGGCATGGGTTTCCGCCTCGCGCAGCGGCTTCAGATGCGCGCCCTCGCCTTTGCCCACGATGTTGGCGCGGCCCGACGTATCCGTCAGTCCGTTGATACCCGTGTTAAGGGACGCGCCGGGAATGGCATCGCGCAGCTCCAGGTAATAGACGGCGATGTCGGAAACCGCGAGGCCCGCCGTGGTCTGCGGGTTCGAATAGGCGGCGATGTCGTTCAACACGTGGTCGGGCACGGGTTGAGCAGGATCCACTATCGCCGGCAGTCGGCCGAGGCATTCGAACAGGTACGCCAGGTCCTGTCGTGCGGTCTGCTCCGTCCGGCCGACGATCACCGAAGCCACGGCTTCGCGGTTGGCGCAGAACGCAGTGGTATGCTGGCCCTGACTGCCGCCGTGCTTGGGTGCCGGACGCCCGGCGATCCTGACGTTGGTGTACCGTCCCCCCGGCCCCGTTTCCGGGCGGACGCCGACCGTCGACTTGTTGGCCGCGGCATAGCCGTGCCACGCGCAGCCGACCTGCGCCATTTGCTCGCGGACGACGATCTCGCGCTCGATTCGCTGCTGTTCCTCCAGGCTGAGGATCGGCTCGTCGACGATGTCCATGGTGTCGGGCACCGTTCGTTGCATCCCGAGGCCGTTGAAGACCTGGTTCGTCCAGTCATTGACCTGCGGCGGCAGGGTGTAATTCGGTTCCATCGCGCGTCTCCCGGCCCATCAGCCTTGCATCATCCCCGACCCACCAGCCCGGCGCGCAGGGCGTCGAGGCCGCGGGTCAGGGTCTGGCGCAGGGTCACCCGCACGCCGAAGGGGTTGTCGTCGTAGTCGTCGAGCACGCTGCCCGAGCCCAGAAGCTCCTCGTAGCGCGCAATGGCGGCCTCCACCTTGGCGGCGGCCTGCGGCGTCGGGCTCTGCTTGAAGTCGAACAGCGCCGCCATGAGCGCCGTGTTGCGCCCGTCGGTGAAGGCGTTGAAACCAACCTCGGCGATGCGGTCGAGGTCCGGGTGGCGGAAGCTGCGCAGCGCCGCCTTCAACAGCTCGATCTGGCGGTCGAGGTCTTCGCGCGCGGCGGTCCACACCGGCAGCAGATCGGCCCCGCCCGACGCCTGCTCCAGCACCCGCGTCAGGGCGCGCAGACCGGCCAGGGCACCGGCGAGGTCGCCGGCACGGGCGAGAGCGTCGGCAGCCTTCAACTCGGCGGACATGCGCTTGAGGGCGTCGGGGGACAGGCGGTCGCGGGTGCGCTCGGCCAGCGCCACCAGGGCGGCGCGGGCCGCCGCGACCGCATTGGCGGAGGGGCCGTCCGACGCTTCGCCACCGCCGCCGTCGGCAAGCGCGGTATCCAACTCGCCCTGCACCTGCCGCAGCAGTGCGAGGCCGTCGGCGATGCGTCCGGCGGTGCGGGCGGCATCGGCGGCCTTCAGCACGGCCGACAGGCGGGCGGCGGCCTGATCGGACAGCTCCGCCCGATGGTCGCGGCCGAGCGCCACGATCTCGTCCCGCAGGCCATCATAAGCGGCGGCATCGCCGCGATCCTGGTCAGCCGCCGACTCGTCGGGGCCGCCGCCGGACGCCTGCTCCCCCGACTCCGCCTCCGCCTCCGCCTCCGCGTCCTCGTCCTCGTCCTCGTCGTCGCGGTCCTCCTCGGCGACCTCGCCGTCGGGGCCGAGCACACGGATGGTGAGGTTGAGCTTGGCCTGGCGCAGCAGCATGCGGACGCGGCGGGCGATGCCGGTGATCGGCGCCACCTCGCAGGTCAGGGTGACGACCTTCTCTTCGGTGGCGAAGGTACCGAACAGGATCTTGGGCGAGGTGCCGGCTTCCTTGGCGGCCCGGCCCAGCATCTTCGGCGACTTGATCTTGTGCAGCAGCAGCACGTCCTCCGGCGCCTTCTTGCCGAGGCAGAAGCCGAAGTTCACCGGCTGGCGGCGCGACAGGGCGACGAGCTTGCGCAGCTCCTTGACGTCGTCTTCGCTCAGAATGGCACGTCTCCCGGCGGCTGGCCGCTCCCGGAGACCGGAAGAGGCAGGGGTAAACCGCCGGGATTATCTCCTTCGAGCGTGCCGAAGATCAAGTCTCGGTTGCGTCAGTGACAAATGCACACCCTGCTGATGCGTCAGCAGTCGTTGCACACGGCGATGCGGACGCCACGCGGCGGCACCGCCACCGTCTGCCGGCGCCGGAACGGCTGTGCGATCAGCGCGCGCAGGCGCTGCACCAGGTCGAAGGCGGCCTGCGACCGCTCCAGGCGGGCTGCCTGCAAGCCGGATTGCACGGCGCGCGCGCGGACCTGAACGGCGGGATACTCGGAAAACAGGGACGGCTGGGACATGGCATCCTCCTCGGCGTCGGGTTGGGAGGTGGGGGTCATGTCTCCGACCATAGGCTCTCGACCTGGCATTGATAATCCATGCTGTTGTAACATCACTTATTCCATAACGTTGAAGGTGCCCCCATGGATCTCGAAGATCTGGCGCTATTCGTGAAGGCGGTCGCGGCCGGCAACCTGTCGGCGGCGGGGCGGGAGCTGGGGTTGTCGCCGGCGGTGGCGTCCAAACGCATCGCCGCGCTGGAGAACCGCGTCGGCGCCCGCCTGCTGCACCGGACCACGCGGGCGGTGACGGCGACCGAGGAAGGCACCGCCTTCCACGCCCACGCCCAGCGCATCGTGGCGGAGATGGAGGAGGCGCTCGCCGCCGTGCGCCCCGACGGCACGCCGCACGGCCACCTGCGGGTGACGGTGCCGGCCAGCTTCGGGCGCATGCACGTCTCGCCGCTGGTGCCCGGGTTCATGCTGGAAAACCCCGGCGTGACCATGGACCTGCACATGTCCGACAGCCTGGTGGACATCGTGGAGGACGGCTTCGACCTCGCCATCCGCATCAGCGCGCCCAAGGACTCGACCCTGGTCGCCCGCCGCCTCGCCCCCAACCGCCGCATCGTGGTGGCGGCGCCGAGCTATCTCGCCCGCCGCGGCACGCCCAAGGTGCCCGAGGACCTGGCGCACCACGAGTGCCTGGTGAACAACGACCTCTTCGTGTGGGACTTCCAGGGGCCGCTGGGGCGGCGCAACGTGCGCGTTTCCGGCCCACTGAAGACCAACCACGGCGAGGTGCTGCGCGACGCCTGCGTCGGCGGCCTCGGCATCGCCCGCAAGTCGAGCTGGGACCTGGGCGAGCATCTGGCGCGGGGCGAGCTGGTGCCGCTGCTGCCGGAATGGTCCATCGCCTCCGACGTGGCGGTGTGGGCGGTCTACCCCACCGCCCGCTTCGTGCCGCCCAAGGTGCGCGCCTTCGTCGCCTTCCTGGCCGAGCGCTGGGGCCGCGAGCCCTATTGGGACAAGGCGCTGCCGGAACCGTTCAAGAGCTAGGGAGGGCTTGCGCGCGGCGGCGCGCCGCCGCATTCTCCGCCGTCATGCCGACCCTGCCGCTCGCCTTCCATCCGGGAGGGGCCTTCGACCCCTTCCTGCTGCTGCTGACCGCCCTGGTGCTCGACGCCTACCTGGGCGAGATGCCGTTCCTGTTCCGCTTCGTGCCGCACCCGGTGGTGGTCATCGGCCGCATCATCGGCTGGTTCGAGCGGCGCCTCAACAAGCCCGGGCGCGGCGACCGCGCCCGCCGGGTGCGCGGCGCGCTGCTGCTGGTGGTGATGGTGGCCGGTGCGGTGGCGGTCGGCGGCGTGGTGCAGGCCATTGCCGCGTGGCTGCCCTACGGCTGGGTGCTGGAGCTGTTCCTGCTGGTGACGCTGGTCGCCCAGCGCAGCCTCTACGACCACGTCGCCGCGGTGGCCAAGGGGCTGGAGAGCGGCGGGCTCGCCGGCGGGCGGGCGGCGGTCGCCATGATCGTCGGGCGCGACCCCAAGGCGCTGGACGGTGCCGGCGTGTCGCGCGCCGCCATCGAATCCTGCGCCGAGAACTTCTCCGACGGCATCGTCGCGCCGGTGTTCTGGTACGTGCTGCTCGGCCTGCCGGGCATGCTGGCCTACAAGGTGGTCAATACCCTCGACAGCATGATCGGCCACAAGACCGACCGCTACCGCGCCTTCGGCTGGGCCTCCGCCCGCTTCGACGACCTGCTGAACCTGATCCCGGCGCGCCTGTCCGGCCTGCTGGTGGCCGCCGCCGCCCCCATCGCCGGCGGCAGCCCGACGGCGGCGCTGGCGACCATGCTGCGCGACGCCCGCAAGCACCGCAGCCCCAACGCCGGCTGGCCGGAGGCCGCCATGGCCGGCGCCCTCGGCCTCGCCATCGCCGGGCCGCGCACCTACCCCGGCTACACGGTCGACGACCCGTGGATCGGATCGGGCCGCCGCGACGCCGGCGCCGCCGACATCCGCCGCGCCCTGCGCGTGCTGGCGGCGGCCTGCGTGGTGCAGGCGGTGCTGGTGGTGGCGGCGTGGCTGACCATCGGGCGCTGAAGGGCTTGGCGCGGTTCCGCTTCACCGGCTAGAGTGCCGCCGTTCAGGAGGACAGGTCCGCATGAGCCAGCATTCAGCCCCCGCCGCCACCCTTTCGCAGGCGCTGCGCCAGGCGCAGACGCACCACGCGGCCGGGCGCCTGCAAGCGGCGGAGCAGATCTACCGCCAGATCCTCAAGACCAACCCGCGCCAGGCGCAGGCGCTGGCCGGGCTCGGCGTCATCGCGGCGCAGACCGGCAACCTGCCGCCGGCCCGCGACCTGCTGCGCAAGGCCGTCGCCGCCGCGCCGGGCGACGCCGATTCGCTGGTGAACCTGGGCAAGGTGGAAATCGGCCTCGGCGACGTGCCGGCGGCGGAAGCGGCGCTGGCGGAGGCGGTGCGCCTCGCCCGCCGCGACGCCGTGGCGTGGAACCTGCTCGGCTGGTGCCGGCAGCGCCTCGGCCGGCTCGACGACGCGCTCGCCGCCTTCCGCACCGCCGTGCGCCTGAAGCCCGAGTTCGGCGAGGCGCTCAACAACCTGGGCACCGCCCTCATGCTGCGCGGCGACACGGCCGAGGCGGTGAAGATCCTGCGCAAGTGCACGGTCATCGCCCCGACGGCGGCACAGCCCTACATGAACCTCGGCATCCTGCTCGGCAGCGAAGGCCGCACCGACGAGGCGCTGAGCTTCGCCCGCAAGGCGGTGGAACTGGCCCCCAAGGCGGCCGACGCCCGCTTCAACCTCGCCAAGCTGCTGCACCAGCTGGACCGGCTGGAGGAGGCGGAAGCCGAATACCGCGCCGCCCTCGCGCTGCAGCCGGGCAATGCGCTGTTCCTCAACAACCTCGCCCTCATGCTCGACGGCCTGCTGAAGACCGACGAGGCGCTGGAGATGGCCGAGCGGGCCGCCGCCGCGGCGCAGGGCGTCGGCGAGATCCACGAGAACCTGGTGCGCGCCTACATCGGCCGCGGTCGCTTCGCCGAGGCGCGCGAGCGGTTGGACGGCTTCCTGGCGCGCATGCCGGATCATGCGGGCATGCGTCTGCTGTCGGCCGACATTTCCGTGCGCGAGGGCCGCTTCGACGAGGCGCGCGAGGGCTACCTGAAGCTGCTGGCGGAACAGCCCGACAGCACGCGGGCACTGCGCGGCTATGCCCGCTCCGGCAAGATCCGGCTGGACGACCCGCTGTTCGACCGCATGCGCACCGTCGCCGAATCCGCCACCGGCACCGAGGACGACCGCGTCGACCTGTTCTTCGCCCTCGGCAAGGCGCACGACGACGTCGGCGAACCCGACCTCGCCTTCCCCTACTACGCCCGCGCCAACGCCCTGAAGAACGCCACCTGCCGGTACGACCCGCCGGCCTGGGAAGACCACGTGGCGGCGGTGATCGAGACCTTCACCCCCGCCTTCTTCGCCGAACGCGCCGGCTGGGGCAGCGACTCGGACCGGCCGGTGATGATCCTCGGCATGCCGCGGTCGGGCACCACGCTGGTCGAGCAGATCCTGTCGAGCCACCCCGACGTGGCCGCCGGCGACGAACTGCCTGACTTCAACCTGATCGAGCGCATGTTCAAGCGCCGCTACGGCTACCCCGAGCGCCTGCCCGAGGTGCCGGCCACGGAGCTGGCGCAGTACATCGACGTCTACCTCGAGCACCTGAAGCGCGTCGATGCCACGGCGGCACGGGTGACCGACAAGCTGCCCGGCAACTCGACCCGACTCGGCCTCATCGCCCTGCTGTTCCCCAAGGCGCGCGTGCTGCACTGCCGCCGCAACCCGGTGGACACCTGCCTGTCGATCTTCTTCCAGAACTTCGGCGGCCAGCACGACTATGGCTACGACCTGGGCTACATCGGCCACTTCTACCGCCACTACGAGCGGTTGATGGAGCATTGGAAGACGGTGGTGCCGACGCCCATCCTCGACGTGGTCTACGAAGACGTGGTGGCCGACGCCGAAGCGCAGAGCCGCCGCATGATCGACCACGTCGGCCTGCCCTGGCACGAGGCCATGGCGCGTCACACCGAAAACAAGCGCACCGTCTCCACGGCCAGCGTCTGGCAGGTGCGCCAGCCCATCTACAAGGGCTCGGTGGAGCGCTGGCGCAAGTACGAGGCCCACATCGGCCCACTGCTGGACGCCCTCGGCATCACACCCTGACGGCGGCGCCCGCGCCGCCCTTTTCCGTCGCCCCGTTCCCGTGCCCCTGCCCGTTCCCGGCTTGCGCCGGGCGCGGCCCGTGCGCTCGGCCGCCGGCAGGCCCCGAACGCACGAACGGCGGCCCCGCGGCCGCCGCAAAAGGAAAAGGGGAGCGGCCAAGGCCGCTCCCCCATCCCGTACCGTAACCGGCGAACCGGCGACTCTCTTAGAAGGAGAGCTGCAGGCCGACGATACCACCGGTGCCGTCCGCGTCCAGGTCGTTGCCGGCAGCGAAGTCCAGCTCGCCCGTGGCGTGGAACAGGGCGGCAGCCAGGGTGACGCCCGGGCCCATGGCGTAGGTGCCATGCAGCGACCACTGACGGTATTCGGCGTCGTTGTCGGTGTTGGCGGCCAGATCGACGTCCGACTGCAGGTACACCAGCGACACGCCGTACGGGCCGGTCTTGTAGCCGATACCGGCGTTCCAGACGTTGCTGTCGAGGTCGTTGACGCCACCGCGGTCCTGGAAGGTCAGGTAGCTACCACCGACCTGGAAGCCGGCGTAGCCGACGACGAGGCCGGCGCGCCAGGCGTGCGGATCCTCGAGGTTACCGGCGTCCGGAGCGGACTGGTGCAGGTAGGCGACGTCGGCGCCGATGGCCACGCCCGAGAACTCGCCGTTGTAGGCCAGCGCGACTTCGAACTGGTTGTGCAGGCTGGTCTCGGTGTTCGCCTGGAGGGCGCTGTCCGGGGCCGGGAAGAAGCTGGCACCGACGGTGAAGCCGGCGAGCGACGGGGAGATGTAGTGCACCGAGGCGCTGTCGCTGGTCTGGACGGTGGTGTCGGCCAGACGGCTGTAGGACGCGCCGAGGACGTTGCCCGGGTTGAAGAAGGCGGCGACGTCGTCGTCGGCCAGGCCGTACTGCGGGGCTTCGTGCGCCATCTGGGTCAGCACGCCGTCCTTCTGGCCGGCCATGATCTTACCGAAGGCGCCTTCGATGTAGGCGTACTGCTCGTCAGCGTTCGGGTTGCCAGTGTTGGTCTGGGCCTCGAGCTGGATCATCGCGCCGACGGTCAGGCCGTTGTCGAGCGTGGTGGCGCCCGAGAAGTAGACTTCGGCGTCGGTGTTGATGCCGGTCACGGTCGGATCGAACGCGGCGGTGTCGTCCTGGGACACGACGCCGAAGTACTGCTCCATCTTACCACCGAGGCCGAGCTTGATCTTCTCAGCGGCGGAGGCCGGGGCAGCCAGGAGACCAGCCGCGATCAGCGCGGAGGTGCCAAGCAGAACCTTCTTCATGGGTGACTTCCTTCTCTCTCGCAAGTTCAGGCAAAGCCGAAAGCTTTGAATTCATCCCGCTCGGCGGCTACCCCGGGGGCAGTGCATCTGCGGGTGAGCCAAAGGAAGCCACGCCACCCTCCAAAGGTCAATTGATAGAGCCGATGGATCGTGTCGTTTCCCGCACAGTGTTGCCCCGACGCAACACGCGCGGGTTTACGCAAGGCTCGCACCGGCGCGCGCCGCGAGTTATAAAGGGGCGCGCACGCCCCCGCCGGGGGCGGCGCTGCGCCATCTTGCAGCGGCGCGACAGACCGATGGATACGAGAGAAGGGTTCATGAAGGGCACCACCTGCGCCTCCGGCCGTACCGTCCTCAAGCTCACGGCGACCGCACTCATTGCCGGCCTCGGCCTCGCCGCCTGCAGTCAGACGGAAGCGGTCTACCCGGAAGACAAGCGCTATCGCGGCATGAACCAGGGCGACTACCGCATGGTGAAGCCCGGCCAGAGCGAGCGGGAACGCGAGACCATCTTCGGTCAGGGCGGCCTGTTCGGCGGCGGCGGCGACGACAAGGACCAGGGCGGCGGCACCGGCATCGGCGTCAATGCCTGGCTGTGGCGCGCCTCGCTCGACACCGTCGCCTTCATGCCGCTGGTGTCGGCCGACCCCTTCGGCGGCGTCATCATCACCGACTGGTATGCCGACCCGGCCACCCCCGGCGAGCGCTTCAAGGCCAACGTCTTCATCCTCGGCCGCGAGCTGCGCGCCGACGGCGTGAAGGTGAACGTGTTCCGCCAGGTGCGCGACCCCATGGGCAACTGGGCCGATGCCCCCGTCGCCCCCGGCGTCGGCGGCGAGATGGAGGATGCGGTGCTGACCCGCGCCCGCCAGCTGCGCATCGCCTCCAACGAAGGCTGAGCGCGCCCTCGGCCGGCGCCCCGCGGGCGGCCGGCCTCCACGACCTTCCGGCGGCGCCGTCCCCTGCATGCGGGGGCGGCGCCCTTTCGACGATATAAAGAAGCAGGACGATAGCCCCGATGTCGCGATCCGACGACCGCTACAACGTCAAGGAAACCGAGGAAAAGTGGCAGCGCGAGTGGGACGAGCGCGACTCCTTCCGCGCCACCGAGGACCCGGCGCGGCAGAAGTACTACGTGCTCGAGATGTTCCCCTACCCCTCGGGGCGCATCCACATGGGCCACGTGCGCAACTACACCCTCGGTGACGTGGTCGCCCGCGCCAAGCGGGCCCAGGGCTTCAACGTGCTGCATCCCATGGGCTGGGACGCCTTCGGCCTGCCCGCCGAGAACGCCGCCATCGAACGCGGCGTGCACCCCGGCAAGTGGACGCGCGAGAACATCGCCGCCATGCGCGAGCAGTTCAAGCCCATGGGCCTGTCCATCGACTGGTCGCGCGAGATATCCACCTGCGAGCCGGAATACTACCGCCACGAACAGAAGATGTTCCTCGACTTCCTGAAGGCGGGCCTCGCCTACCGGAAGCGCAGCTGGGTCAACTGGGACCCGGTGGAGAACACCGTGCTCGCCAACGAGCAGGTGATCGACGGCAAGGGCTGGCGCTCGGGCGCCGCGGTGGAACGCCGCGAGCTGAACCAGTGGTTCCTCAAGATCACCCACTACGCCGACGACCTGCTGGCGGCGCTGGACCACCTGCCGCGCTGGCCGGAAAAGGTCCGCACCATGCAGGCCAACTGGATCGGCAAGTCGGAAGGCGCGCGCGTGTTCTGGGAGCTGACGGCCCCCGTCGCCGGCCACGACCAGACCGCCATCGAGGTCTACACCACCCGCCCCGACACCCTGTTCGGCGCCAGCTTCATCGCCCTGTCGCCGCACCACCCGCTGACCAAGGCGCTGGCCGACCAGACCCCGGGCATCACTGACTTCGTCGCCGAGTGCGACCGCATCGGCACCTCGGAAGAGGCCATCGAGACCGCCGAGAAGCGCGGCTTCGACACCGGCCTGCGGGTGCGCCATCCGCTCGACCCCGACCGCACCGTGCCGGTGTGGATCGCCAACTTCGTGCTCATGGACTACGGCACGGGCGCCATCTTCGGCTGCCCCGGCCACGACCAGCGCGACATGGACTTCGCCCGCAAGTACGGCCTGCCGGTGACCGCCGTGGTCGCCCCGCGCGACGCCGACGTCGCCGCCTTCTCCCGCGATCTGGCCGAGACCGCCACCGAGGCCTACAGCGACCCCGGCGTCGCCGTGAACTCGGGCTTCCTCGACGGGCTGGAGACGACCGAGGCCAAGCGCGCCGCCATCGAGAAGCTGGAGAGCCTCGGCAAGGGCACGGGCACGGTGCAGTTCCGCCTGCGCGACTGGGGCGTGTCGCGCCAGCGCTACTGGGGCTGCCCGGTGCCGGTCATCCACTGCGACGCCTGCGGCATCGTGCCGGTGCCGGAAGACCAGTTGCCGGTGACGCTGCCCGAGGACGTGACCTTCGACAAGCCGGGCAACCCGCTCGACCATCACCCGACCTGGAAGCACGTCGACTGCCCGACCTGCGGCAAGGCCGCGCGGCGCGAGACGGACACCTTCGACACCTTCTTCGAATCGTCGTGGTACTTCGCCCGCTTCGCCGACCCGAAGGCGGAGACGGTGGGCTTCGGCAAGGACAAGGCGGCCTACTGGCTGCCCGTCGACCAGTACATCGGCGGCGTCGAGCACGCCGTGCTGCACCTGCTCTACAGCCGCTTCTTCACCCGCGCCCTGCGCGACTGCGGCTACCTGGACGTGGCCGAGCCCTTCGAGGGCCTGTTCACCCAGGGCATGATCAACCACGAGACCTACAAGGACCAGAACGGCAAGTGGGTCGAGCCGGGTGACGTGGAGAAGACCGCCGACGGCGGCGCCAAGCGCATTTCCGACGGCGCGCCCATCGTGGTCGGCCGCTCCGAGAAGATGTCGAAGTCGAAGAAGAACACCGTCGACCCGACCCGCATCATCGACACCTACGGCGCCGACGCCGCCCGCCTGTTCATGCTGTCCGACAGCCCGCCGGACCGCGACCTCGACTGGTCCGATTCGGGCATCGAGGGCGCCTGGCGCTACCTCAACCGCCTGTGGCGGCTGGTGGCCGACTCGGGCGTCGACCTCGGCGCCCCCGGCGCGGCGGTCGGCGACTCGGCGCTGGTGCGCCAGGCCCACAAGACCGTCGCCGGCGTCACCGACGACCTGGAAGGTCTGCGCTTCAACACCGCCGTCGCCAAGATCCGCGAGCTGACCAACGCCATCGGCGATGCGGTGAAGGATGCCGCCAAGGCCGACGGCGCCGCCGTGCGCTTCGCACTCGAAACGGTGGTGCGGCTGCTCAACCCCATGACGCCGCACATCACCGAGGAACTGTGGGCCCGCCTCGGCCACGGCACCATCCTGGCCGAGACGGCATGGCCCAAGGCCGACCCCGCCCTGCTGGTGGAGGACACCGTCACCATGGCGGTGCAGGTCAACGGCAAGCTGCGCGGTACCCTCGACCTGCCCAAGGACTGCCCGAAGGATCAGGCGGAAGCCGCGGCCCTCGCCCTGCCCAACGTGCAGCAGCAGCTGGAAGGCAAGGCGCCGCGCAAGGTGATCGTCGTGCCCAACAAGATCGTGAACATCGTCGCGTGACCAAGGAGAAGCCGATGGCGTCCCGCCGCCTGATCCTGCGCGGGCTGGCCGCCGCCGGCCTCGCCTCGCTCACCGCCGCCTGCGGCTACCGCCCCCTCTACGGCGGCGGCAGCCGCGGCGGGGCGGTGACCGCCGAACTGGCCAAGGTCTTCGTGCCGCCCATCGCCGAGCGGTGGGGCCAGATCATGCGCAACGAGATGGAACATTCCATCGCCGCCGCCGGCCGCAACCAGCCCAAGGTCTACACGCTCGACGTGGCGCTCACGCGCGACAGCAGCCGCATCGGCATCCTGAAGGACGCGACGGCGACCCGCGCCACCATCCAGATGCGCGCCAACTTCCGCCTCCTGCAGGGCGACACGGTCCTGCTGCAGGACCGCATGACGGCGCTGGCCGGCTACGACATCCTCGACAACCAGTATTCCACCATCGTCGCCGAGGAAGCGGCCGAGGACCGCGCCGCCCGCGACCTGGCCGACCGCCTCATCCAGCGCATCGCCGCCTTCCTGGCGGAGCGCGCCGGGGCATGAAGCTGCAGGGCGGGCGCATCGAGGCCTTCGTCGCCCGGCCCGACCCGAAGATCCGTGCGGTGCTGGTCTACGGCCCCGACACCGGGCTGGTGCGCGAGCGCATCGACCGCCTGATGCGCACGGTGGTCGACGACCCGCAGGACCCCTTCCGCGTCGCCGACCTCACCCCCGACGACCTCAAGGCCGACCCGACGCGCCTGGTGGACGAGGCCGCCGCCCTGTCGCTCACCGGCGGCCGCCGCGTGGTGCGCCTGCGCGATGCCGCCGACGCCGTGGCGCCGCGGGTGAAGGCCTTCCTGGAAGACGGCAAGGGCGACGCCCTGGTGCTGCTGCAAGCCGGCGACCTGCCCAAGACCTCGGCCCTGCGCAAGCTGTGCGAGGGCGCCGACGACGCCGCCGCCCTGCCCTGCTACGCCGACGAAGGCGCGGGGCTGGAGACGCTGGTGCGCGACGTGCTGGGGTCGGCCGGTCTCGCCGCCTCGCCCGACGCCATGGGCTTTTTGCTGACGCACCTCGGCAGCGACCGCCAGCTCATCCGGTCGGAGCTGGACAAGCTGGTGCTCTACATGGGCGGTCGGGGACAGGTGTCGCTGGCCGACGTCGCCGCCTGCATCGGCGACACGGCGGCGCTCGGCCTCGATGATCTCGCCTATGCCGTCGCCGACGGCGACAACGCGACGGCCCAGCGCGTGCTCGACCGCCTGTACCGCGAGGGCACCAACCCGGTCGGCGTGCTGCGCTCGCTGCAGCGCCACTTCCAGCGCCTGCACCTGGCGGTCGGCGCCATGCAGGCGGGCAAGACGGCGGATCAGGCGGTGGCGTCGCTGCGCCCGCCGGTGTTCTTCAAGGTGGCCGACCGCTTCAAGGGGCAGATGCGGCGGTGGACGGTGCCGCTCATCGGCCAGGCCCTCGACTTGCTGCTGGAGGCCGAAATGGACTGCAAGACCACCGGCCTGCCGGCGGAAGAGATGTGCGCCCGCGCCGTCATGCAGGTCGCCCGCGCCGCCGGCGCCGTCAGGCGCTGAACCAGAAAGTTGCCGCAAGGCGCTGACGGCGCCGACGGCGCGCGCCGTCGGGCTTCAGTCCGTCAGGCGGTATTCCACGGTCGACACCACCCGCAGGGTCTTCTCGATCTGGCGTTCTTCCATGGCGCCGGGCACCTGGTCGCGCGGCAGGATCTGGAACAGGCCCTGATTGGCCGACTGGATGCCGGCGAGCGTGCTGCCCGAGTCGTGGGCGAACTGCTCGGCGGCGGCGCGGGCGTTGGCCGTCGCCTCGGCGATCATGGCCGGCTTCAGGTCGTTCAGTCGGGTGAACAGAAAGATGGGTGCCGTGCCGCCCGGCATGCCTTCCGACGAGATGACGACGCCGCGGTCCACCAGATCGCCCACCTTCTGGCCGGCATCGAACACCCGCTCCACCTCGGGGCTGCGCACCAGCAGGGTCTGGGCGACGATGAAGCGGTTCTCGACGGGGCCGGAGCGGTAGAGCTGGGCGAACAGGTCGGTCACCTCGAGCCCCTGCACCTGGATCTCGCCGGTGCCGATGCCGTTGGCTTCCAGGAACTCGCGCACCGCCACGCCGTCGGCGCGGATCTTCTGCTGCACGGCGTCCAGGCTGTCGCCGGTGGCGGTGAAGCGCAGCGGCCACAGGGCGAGGTCGGCCTGCACGTCGCGCTCGGCCAGACCCTTCACCGACACGACGCGGGTCGCCTCGCGGCCGTGCAGGAAGCCCCAGCCGGTGAAGGCACCGGCGGCGGCGATGCCGACGGCCAGGACGGCGGCGGCGACGAAAGTGGTGCGGGTGCTCATGGCGGCTCGGGTCCCCCGATGGTGGTGCAGTGGGGGAACGGTGCTCCGCCAAAGTGGCGACCTTAGGGCGGACCTCTGCCTCGTTTCCGCCGCGCTCAGTCGCGCCCGGGCGTGCGCGCCCGCACGTGGGCGGCGCAGGTCTTGCCGTCGATGGCCGGCGCGTCCACCGGCCGCAGCGCAACGTGCGCCACCTGCAAGGCGCCCGCCGTGCCCTCGGGATAGAACACGAGGTCGAGGACGCAGGCGCCGGTGCGGTACTGCCACACCTCCGCCGGCGGCTCGCGGCGGCGCAGTGTGGCGTCGCCGAAGGCCGTCTGCACCACGGCCGGCGCCTTGCCGACGAACCCGGCGGGATCGGGCGCGGCGGCGATGGCCTTGGCATCGAGCACCGGGCGCGGCAGGGCGGCCACCTGCTCCTCCCGCGGCGCCGGCGACGCGGCTTCGGCAGGCGCGGCGGCGGCGGGAGTGGTGACGGGTTCCGGCGCCGGCTGGGTCCGCGCCGGGGCGACCGGCACCGGCGTCTCGCGCACTGCCGGGGCCGCCGTGGAGGTGCGGGCGGGGCTCGCGGAGCGATTGGCGACGGACACCAGCACCTCGGTCCCGTCGGCCTGCAGCACCCGCACCGGGCGATCGCCCGTACAGGCGGCGAGCGCGAGGACGGCGGCCACGGCGGCGGCGGGCAGGAGACGCGGCGGGGTCATCAGCGGCCGGCTCCGGCGAGGCCGGCACCGGTGTCCGGCAGCAGGTCGTGGCGACGCAACAGGCGGGTGGCGACGTGGGTCATGGCGGCGGTTCCGACGACGGCGGCGACGATGTTCACGAAGGGCACCGTCGACAGGAAGGTGATGATGGCGCCCACCAGCCACAGCCGCCCCATGTGCCGCTTGCGCAGGGTGCGCACGGTGGCGGGGTCGGCACGACGCAGGGCCACCACCTCGAAGTATTCGCGCGACAGCAGGTAGCCGTTCAGGGCGTAGAACAGCACCAGCGACATGGGCGGCACCAGCATGAGGAACAGGTAGAGCGGCAGCGCCACCAGGTTCAGGCCGACGGTAATGGCGGCGAACTTCACCGTGGTGCCGAGCACCTCGGCCAGCGGCTGCTCGCGGTTGGGCGGCAGGCCGGGGTAGTGGCGGTCCTCCACCGCGTCGGCCACCTGCTCCAGGAAGAAGCCGATGACGACGGTGGTCAGCGCCGGGAAGAACAGCAGCGACAGCACGAAGACGGCGACGCCGCCCAGCACGTCCACCAGCGCATCCACCCACGGCAGCGACACCACGGCGGTGGACGACAACGCCCAGGCGAGGCCGACGGCGAGCAGCACGTAGACCACCAGCGCGGCGATCAGGCCGAGAATGACCACCGACCGGATGCGGCGGTCGGGAAGCTGGGCGAAGGCTTTGACGAAGGCGTCGATCACGGGGCGTCGGTCCTCTGCACTGCCACGGGCGCCCCAAGCATCACCGCCGGACGCCCCGTGTCAAGCGTGGGCGTACGAATGGGACCGGGTTCACGACGTCACCGGGGACGCGGAGGATGGGCGGATCGCGTCCGGCCTTGTCAATTTCTTCCGACATTTCAATCACTTGTCATGCCCGGCCTCCGAGCCGGGCATCCACGGCGTGCACTGCGCCAGCCGTGGAGGGCGGTGCGGACAGGTGGTCGAGGCCGGTGACGCCGTGGATGGCCGGGTCAAGCCCGGCCATGACAATTTTTGCTGTGGCATCAACACCTTGTCATGCCCGGCCTCCGAGCCGGGCGTCCACGGCGTGCACGGCGCCTGCCGTGAAGGACGGTGCGGACAAACGGCTGAGGCCGGTGACGCCGTGGATGGCCGGGTCGAGCCCGGCCATGACAATTTTCGGTGGAATTTCAATAACTTGGCATGCCCGACCACCGAGCCGGGCGTCCACGGCGTACACCGCGGCCGCCGTGGAGGACGCCTCGCCCCCGACCCCGCCCTATTCGTACGTCCGCTCGTCGCTGATGACCTTGCCGTCGTTGGGCAGCGAGCCCGGCGCCACCAGTTCCACCGCGCCCTTCAGCTTGACCACCTCGCGCAGGCTGTCGGCCACGGCGGCGGCGAGGGCGGCGTCGGTGGAGGTGCTTTCGGCGCGCAGGGTCATCTGGTCGACGTTGTCGACGCTGGTGACCACGAGGCGGGCCTTCATCAGGTCCGGGTGGCGCTTGACCACGGCGGCGACCTGCTCGGGGTGGACGAACATGCCCTTCACCTTGGTGGTCTGGTCGGCGCGGCCCATCCAGCCCTTGATGCGCATGTTGGTGCGGCCGCACGGGCTGATGCCGGGCAGCACGGCGCTCATGTCGCCGGTGCCGAAGCGGATGAGGGGGTATTCGCGGGTGAACACCGTCACCACCACCTCGCCGACCTCGCCCTCGGGCACCGGGTCGCCGGTGCCGGGGCGGACGATTTCGACGATGGCGTCCTCGGAGCAGATCATGCCCTCCAGAGCCTCGGACTCGTAGGCGATGACGCCGAGATCGGCGGTGGCGTAGGCCTGATAGGCGAGCACGCCGAGGTCCTTGATCTGCGCCCGCAGCGACGGCGGCAGCGCCTCGCCGGACACCAGCGCCTTCTTCAGGGACGAGCAGTCGAGGCCGAGTTCCGCCGCCTTCTCCAGGATGATGCGCAGGAAGCTGGGCGTGCCGGTGTAGCCGGCCGGCTTCATGGCGGCGACGGCCTGGGCCTGCAACTCCGTCTGGCCGACGCCGGCGGGGAAGACGGTGCAGCCGAGGGCGCGGGCGCCGTTGTCGAGGATCCAGCCGCCCGGGGTGAAGTGATAGCTGAAGGTGTTGTGCACCAGGTCGCCGGGGCGGAAGCCGGCGGCGAACAGGGCGCGGGCGGCGCGCCAGTAGTCGTCGCCGACGCCTTCCGGCTCATGGATCGGGCCGGGGCTCTGGAACATGTGGCCGAGGCGCAGGCCGCCCGCCACCAGACCGCCGAAGGGCGGGTCGTTCTTCTGCAGCTCGATGAGGTCGTGCTTGCGGGTGACCGGCAGCGCCGCCAGGTCGGCGCGGCTGCGCAGATCCTCGGGCGCCACGTCGGCGAGCAGGCGGCCGAAGTAGGGCGCCGCCGCCTTGGCGTGGGCGACGGTGTCGCGCAGGGAGGCCATCAGCGCGGTCTCGCGCGTCTCGGCGTCGCGGGTTTCCAGGGCGTCGAAATGCTCGGTCATGGCGCGGGGCTCCCGATGTCGTCGTCTTATGCAGAAGGCATGATAGGCAGGGAAAGGGGCCGTGCAAGTGCTCGCACGGCCCCCGTCGCCCGTGGTGTCGGCGCTTACAGCCAGCGCTTGCGGCGGCGGTAATGCTTGACGTCGCGGAAGCTCTTGCGGTCGCCGCCGGACAGGCCGAGGTAGAATTCCTTCACGTCGTCGTTCTCGCGCAGGCGGGCGGCATCGCCTTCCATCACCACGCGGCCGTTTTCCAGGATGTAGCCGAACTTGGCGTAGCGCAGCGCCACCATGGTGTTCTGCTCGGCCAGGATGAACGACACGTTTTCCTGTTCGTTCAGCTGCTTGACGATCTCGAAGATTTCCTCGACCAACTGCGGCGCGAGGCCCATGGAGGGCTCGTCGAGCAGGATGACCTTGGGGCGCGCCATCATGGCGCGGCCGATGGCGACCATCTGCTGCTCGCCGCCCGAGGTATAGCCGGCCTGGCTGCTGCGGCGTTCCTTCAGGCGCGGGAAGTAGTGGTAGACGCGCTCGAGGTCTTCCTTGACGGCACTGTTGCCGTCGCGGCGGGTGTAGGCGCCGGTGAGGAGGTTCTCCTCGACGGTCAGGTGCTCGAAGCAGTGGCGGCCTTCCATGACCTGGATGACGCCGCGCTTGACGAGGTCGGAGGGCGTCAGCGCGTCGATGCGCTCGCCGCGGTATTCGATGGAACCCTTGGTCACCTCGCCGCGCTCGGCGCGCAGCAGGTTGGACACGGCCTTCAGGGTGGTGGTCTTGCCGGCGCCGTTGGCGCCCAGCAGCGCGGTGATGCCGCCCTCGTGAAGCTGGAGCGACACGCCCTTGAGGACCAGGATGACGTGGTCGTAGATGACTTCGATGTTGTTGACGGAGAGGATGGGCTGCGCGTCCTGCGCGGCCGGCGCCTCGCCGACGACCTTCACGGCGGCTTCGCTCACGGCTTTACCTCATGCAAAAACGGTTCTCTGTCGCGGCGGGCAGTCCGGACGGCGACGCGGCGCGTCGACGACCGGCCGGGCCGACCGGCCCGGCGCCGCGCAAGCGGCGGGAGCCAAGGGCGCGGATGCGCCCGCCCGGCGCCTGAGGGCGCCGGGGATCGCCGAAGCGATCCCCGGCAGGCACAAGGCCCCTACCTCAGCTTTCCTTCGAGCAGTCGCGCGGCTCGATGTTCTTCTCCTTGGCGTAGGCGGCCGCGGAGTCTTCGTACATCTTACGCAGGTACTCGTCGCGGTTCGGCATGATCCAGTCGGAGACCGGCTTCCAGGCCTTGCCGTCCCACTGCTGGATCAGCACGGCGCCGCCGCCTTCGTGATCGGCGCAGGACAGCTTCACCGGGTTGAGCAGGCCGGTCAGGCCCAGTTCCTTGAGGCGGGCTTCGCTCAGGTCGATGTTCTCGATGCCCCAGCGCACCTCTTCCGGCGTCAGCGGGCGCTTGCCGTACTTGTCCTGCGCGACCTTGATGCCTTCGGCGGTGAACACGGCCGAGATCAGGCCGCGGTTGTAGAGGATGTCACCCACTTCGTCGGCCGGGCCGGCGCCCTTGTTCTTGCCGTGGACGTGGGTCTTGACCTCGTTGATGACCGGGAAGTCGGCACCGGCGCCGTGGAACTGCGCCGACAGGTAGCCCTTGGAGACGGCACCGGCGGCCTCGACGTCCACTTCCGAACCGGCCCACCAGTTGCCGATGAACTTGTCCATCGGGTAACCGACGGCGGCCGCTTCCTTGATGGCGGTCGAGTTCATGACGCCCCAGCCCCACATGATGGTGTAGTCGGGACGCAGCTGACGGCCGATCTTCAGCCAGGTGGCCTTCTGCTCGAGGCCCGGGTGGGCGACCGGGAACAGCTCCAGCTTGAAGCCGTGCTTCTCGGCCAGGTACTCGAGGGTCTTGATGGGCTCCTTGCCGTAGGCGCTGTCGTGGTAGACCAGCGCGATGGTCTTGCCCTTCAGGTCGCCTTCCTTGGCGGCGATGTGCTGCACGATGGCGTCGGCACCGGCCCAGTAGGTCACCGGCAGGGTGAAGACCCACGGGAAGATGGTGCCGTCGGAGGCGTCGGCCCGGCCGAGGCCCGAGGTGATCATGGGGATCTTGTCGGCCTTCAGGCGGTCGAGCAGGGCGTAGGTGATGCCGGTCGACAGGGGCTGGAAGACGGCCGGGCTGTTGCCCTTCATCTTCTCGTAGCACTCGACGCCCTTGTCGTTGTTGTAGGCGGTGTCGCACTCTTCGTAGACGATCTTCACGCCGCCGATGCCGCCGTCGCGCTCGTTCAGCAGGGTGAAGTAGTCGGCGTAGCCGTTGGCCCAGGGAATGCCGCCCGGGGCATAGGGGCCGGAGCGGTAGACGGTACCCGGAACGTACTGGCCGCCGTCCTGGGCCATGGCGGCCGTGTCGGTCAGCATGGTCGCGCCGAAACCGATGGCGAGCGCGATGGCGGCGGCGGAAAGCTTCTTGAACGTCATGTCTGAAAGTCCTCCCTTGGACCTTTAGGTCGGGTCTGTGTTCTTTCGTTGCGGCTTCCGGCCGGGGACGATTCCCGGGTCCGGACGCGGCGCCGCACCTTCTTCGAGGGTCTTTGCGCCGCGGGAACTCAGTGTGATCCGGTCATGGCCCTTGGATCAATACGGGAAGGGCCACAGGCGCAACTTCTCCTTCAGGATCTGCCACAGACGGGCGAGGCCGTGCGGCTCGACGATCAGGAAGAAGATGATGAGGGCGCCGAAGATCATGAACTCGAGGTGCGACACCACGTCGACCGGGATGTCGAGGCCGAGCAGGTGCGGCGCGTTGGTCAGCAGGATCGGCAGGGCGATGATGAAGCCCGCGCCCAGGAACGACCCGAGGATCGAGCCGAGGCCGCCGATGATGATCATGAACAGCACCTGGAAGGAGCGGTTGATGTCGAAGGCCAGCGGCTCCACCGAACCGGTGTAGAGGAAGGCCCACATGGCGCCCGCCACACCGCAGTAGAAGGAGCTGATGGCAAAGGCCGACAGCTTGGTCTGCAGCGGCTTGATGCCGATGATTTCCGCCGCGATGTCCATGTCGCGCACGGCCATCCAGCGCCGCCCGATGGACGACCGCACCAGGTTCTTGGCGGCCAGCGCCAGGATGGCGACCAGGGCCAGGGCGAACAGGTACTTGGTGGACGCGGCGGCCTGCGGACCGGTCACGTAGATGTCGGTGAACAGGATGGTGCGCGGCGGCGCCGAGATCACGCCCGAGGTGGAGTAGTTGGTGAACCACGGCACCTTGTTGTACAGCCACAGCAGGAAGAACTGCGCGGCCAGCGTCGCCACGGCGAGATAGAAGCCCTTGATGCGCAGGGACGGGATGCCGAACAGCACGCCGACGCCGGCGGTCACCACGCCCGACAGCAGGAACACCGCTTCGATGGGCATGCCGGGGAAGGCGGTGGACAGCTTGTAGGCGGCGAAGGCGCCCGTCGCCATGAAGCCGCCGGTGCCGAGCGACAGCTGGCCGGCGTAGCCGGTCAGCAGGTTCAGGCCCAGCGCCGCCATGCTCATGACCAGGAAGGGCATGAAGATGGTGCCGATCCAGTAGTCGTTGGACAGCACGGGCACGGCGACGGCGGCGATGGCCAGAAGGCCCAGGATGACGATGCGATCCTGCGCGATGGGGAAGATGGCCCAGTCCCTGGCGTAGGACGTCTTGAACTGGCCTGCCTCACGGTACAGCATGTTTCAGTCTCTCCCCTCGCTCAGACGCGCTCGATGATCTTCTCGCCGAACAGGCCCTGCGGCCGGAACAGCAGGAAGACGAGGGCGAGCATGTAGGCGAACCAGTCTTCGATGGCACCGCCGAACGCGGCACCCCAGAACACCTCCGCCACCTTCTCGCCGACACCGACGATGAGGCCGCCGACGATGGCGCCGGGGATGGAGGTGAAGCCGCCGAGGATGAGCACCGGCAGGGCCTTCAGCGCCACCAGGGCGAGGGAGAACTGCACGCCGAGCTTGGAACCCCACATGATGCCGGCGACCAGGCCGACCAGGCCGGCGACGGTCCACACGATGGCCCAGATGGTCTTCAGCGGAATGCCGACCGACAGGGCCGCCTGGTGGTCGTCGGCGACGGCGCGCAGCGCACGGCCGACGCGGGTCTTCTGGAAGAACACCGCGAGCACCAGCACCAGCAGGCCGGCGACGACGGCGGCGAAGATGTCGAACTGGTTGATGAACACGCCGCCGACGTCGATGGGCGTCTGCGGGATGCCGATGTCCAGCACCTTCACGTCCGACCCCCAGATGGTCTGGCCGAAGCCGTCCAGGAAGTACGTGATGCCGATGGTGGCCATGAACAGGATGATGTGCGGCTGGTTGACCAGCTTGCCCAGCACCAGGCGTTCCACGGCGATGGCGACCAGCGCCATGATGCCCATGGTCAGCACCAGCGCGATGGACCAGTGCAGCCCGTGCTCCATCAGTCCGGCGAAGGACAGGGCGGCGAACAGCACCATGGCGCCCTGGGCGAAGTTGAACACGCCCGAGGCCTTGAAGATCAGCACGAAGCCGAGCGCGACGAGGGAGTACATCACCCCCGACAGCAGGCCGCCGATGACCACTTCCACGAAGAACAGCGGGTACTGGCCGATCTGCACGAAGGGCTCGACGAAGACGGAAGAAAGGAAGTCCATCACGCGGCTCCTCGGCTCATAGTGCGAATAGCATCCTTACGCGGCATGGCTCACCCCCAGGTAGGCGTCGATGACTTCCTGGTTGGCGCGTACCGCATCGGGCACGTCCTCGGCCAGCTTGCGGCCGTAGTCGAGCACCACCACGCGGTCGGAGATGTCCATCACCACGCCCATGTCGTGCTCGATGAGCACGATGGTGGTGCCGAACTCGTCGTTCACGTCCAGGATGAAGCGGCACATGTCCTCCTTCTCCTCGACGTTCATGCCCGCCATGGGCTCGTCGAGCAGCAGGAGTTCCGGCTGCGCCGCCAGGGCACGGCCGAGTTCGACGCGCTTCTGCAGGCCGTAGGGCAGGCGCCCGACCGGCGTCTTGCGGATGCTCTCGATCTCGAGGAAGTCGATGATGCGCTCCACGTGCTCGCGGTGGGCGATCTCTTCCTTCTGGCCGAGGCCCCAGTACAGGGCCTGGGCGAAGATGTTCGACTTCATCATGGTGTTGCGGCCCGTCATGATGTTGTCGAGCGCGCTCATGCCCTTGAACAGGGCGATGTTCTGGAACGTGCGGGCGATGCCCTGGCGTGCCGCCTCGTGCGGCCGCATGCGCGAGCGGGCCTGCCCCTTGTAGGTGATCACGCCTTCCTGCGGATGATAGAAGCCGTTGATCACGTTGAGCATGGAGCTCTTGCCGGCGCCGTTCGGGCCGATGATCGACAGGATCTCGTGCTCGCGCACGGTGAAGCTGATGTTGGTGAGGGCGCGGACGCCGCCGAAGGACAACGAGATGTTGTCGACCTTCAGCACCACGTCGCCGATGCGCCTGCCCGTGTCCTGGCCTGTGGCGGACATGCAGTGCCTCCCTGGTGTTTCTTCCTCGGGCGCCGCTCTTGCGGCGGCTGCCCGGCGTGACTGTGGGTTGAGCCCGGTGCGTCAGGCGGTCTTGCGCAAGGCCGTCTCGGTCGGCGCCGCCGCCTCGAAGCCCTTGACGTCGCGGATCTTGAGGTCGGCCTTCAGCACGCCCTTGCGGCCGTCCTCGAAGGTCACCTCGCTTTCCACCTTCACCATCGGCACGCCGCTGTAGAGGGCGTCGATCTGCGCCGCATAGCGCTCGGCGATGAACCGGCGGCGCACCTTGCGGGTGCGGGTCAGTTCGCCGTCGTCGGCGTCCAGTTCCTTGTGAAGGGTGAGGAACCGCCGGATCTGGCAGTGCGACAGCATGGGATCCTTCTTGAGGTCCGCATTCACCTTCTGCACGCACTCTTCGATCAGGTCGTAGATCTCGCCGCGGGCGGCCAGGTCCTGGAAGCCCGAGTACGGGATGCCGCGCCGTTCCGCCCAGTTGCCGCAGGCTTCCAGGTCGATGTTGACGAAGGCGGTCACGTAGTCGCGCTCGTGGCCGAAGGCCACCGCTTCCTTGATGAACGGGAAGAACTTGAGCTTGTTTTCCAGGTACTTGGGCGGGAACATGCCGCCGTTGGTCAGCTTGCCCACGTCCTTGGCGCGGTCGATGATCTTCAGCTGGCCGTCACCGTCGAAGAAGCCGGCGTCGCCGGTCTTCACCCAGTTGTCGGCGTCCTTGGTCTCGGCCGTGCCCTCGGGGTTCTTGTAGTAGCCGACGAACACGCCGGGGCTGCGGTAGAGCACCTCGCCGTTGTCGTCGATCTTGACCTCGACCTCGGGGGCCGGCAGGCCGACGGTGTCGGACTTGATGGCGCCGGTCGGCTGCACGCAGACGAACACCGAGGCCTCGGTCTGGCCGTAGAGCTGCTTGGTGTTGATGCCGAGCGAGCGGTAGAAGTCGAAGATCTCCGGCCCGATGGCCTCGCCGGCGGTGTAGGCCAGCTTGAGGCGCGACAGGCCGAGCACGTTCTTCAGCGGGCCGTAGACCAGGATGTTGCCCAGCCAGTACTTGAAGCGGTCACCGAAGGGAACCGGCTTGCCGTCCAGGATCTGCGGGCCGCACGTCTTGGCGACGTCCATGAAGTAGTTGAACATCTTCCGCTTCATCGGCGCCGCATCTTCCATGCGGATCATCACCGAGGTCAGCAGGTTTTCATAGATGCGCGGCGGGGCGAAGTAGTAGGTCGGCCCGATCTCGCGCAGGTCGATCATCAGCGTGTCGCCGCTTTCCGGGCAGTTGACCGTGTAGCCGCAGACATAGGCCTGGGCGAGCGAGAAGATGTGGTCGCCGACCCACGCCATGGGCAGGTAGGCCACCGTCTCCTCGGCATCGCTCAGCCCTTCGAGGGCGGAGGCGTTGCGCGCGGTGATCAGCACGTTGTCGTAGGACAGCATCACGCCCTTGGGCTTGCCGGTCGTGCCCGAGGTATAGAGCATGATGCCGATGTCGGAGCCCTTGGTCTTGGCGATTTCCGCCTCGATGAAGCCGGGGTTCTTCTTCAGGAAGTCCCGGCCCATCTCCTGCACCTTGCCGTAGGCGTGCAGGAAGGGCTGGTCGTAGTGGCGCATGCCCCGTTCGTCCTCGTAGACGAAGGTTTCGAGCTTGGGGCAGCGGTCCTTGATCTCGAGCAGCTTGTCGACCTGCTCCTGGTCCTCGACGACGGCGATGCGGGCCTCGGCGTGGTCGAGGACGTACTGCATCTCCTCGGCCACCGAGTCCTGGTACATGGGCACCGGGGTCGCGCCCAGGCACTGCGCGGCGACCATGGCCCAGTACATGTGCGGCCGGTTGTCGCCGACGATGGCGAGCACCTCGCCACGCTTCAGGCCGAGCGCCGCCAGGCCGCCGGCGAAGGCGAAGATCTCGTCCTTCATCTCGGCCCAGGTCCAGCTCTGCCAGATGCCGAGATCCTTCTCGCGCATGGCGTCCTTGCCGCCGCGCACCGCGACATGGTGCAGCAGGAGCTTGGGGAACGTGTCCATCTCGCGGGTGGAGGTGATGCCGCTCATCGGGCGACCCTCCCCGCCTGCGCGGTGGACGGAATTCGGGCATGATAAGCCCGCAGTGCGGGCAGGACCTCGGACATCGAACAACCTCCCTAAGCCGTCGAGGGCGCCGGTTTTCCGGCCTTTTGACCCTCGCGAAAGCCGCCGCCCCGTGCGACCGTTTTTCGGTCGTCTATGCCTGGAGGGGCATCATTGCATACACACGGCCTCTGTTTTGTATCAAGTAACCCGAATCTCCGGCGGGGGTCAAGCGGGTTGGCGGATAATTTTCGAACCCCGTCCGGCGGGCCGCGAGACACGCCGTTGCGCGCAAACCCTGGACTTTCGCAACTTCCGGCGAGTCCCACCCTGCCCGGAACCCACCCGCTGGGGTGGGTGATCCGGCGCGCACACGTGGGTGGCCTACCCGGATGCACTGGACAAACCTGCGCAAGTGTGGTGTAAGGCGATCGCCCGACCTGCGGGGCGGACTCTGCCGTACCCACCCACTTGAGCCGAGGAGCGATCCATGCCCCTGTGTGGCCATGACACCCTCAAGACGCGCCGTACCCTTACCGTCGGCGGCAAGGACTACGACTATTTCAGCCTGAGCGCCGCCGCCGAGGCCGGCCTGGGCGACGTCTCCAGCCTGCCCTACTCCATGAAGGTGCTGCTGGAGAACCTGCTGCGCTACGAAGACGGCCGCACCGTCTCGGTCGACGACGTCAAGGCCGCCGCCGAATGGCTCAAGACCCGCCGCTCCGACCGCGAGATCGCCTATCGCCCGGCCCGCGTGCTGATGCAGGACTTCACCGGCGTGCCCGCCGTGGTCGACCTGGCCGCCATGCGTGACGCCGTCGTCGCCATGGGCGGCGACGCCAAGAAGATCAACCCGCTGTCCCCCGTCGACCTGGTCATCGACCACTCGGTGATGATCGACTTCTTCGGCACGCCCGACGCGCTGCAGAAGAACATGGACATCGAGTTCGAGCGCAACGGCGAGCGCTATGCGTTCCTGCGCTGGGGCCAGAAGGCGTTCGACAACTTCCGAGTCGTGCCCCCGGGCGCCGGCATCTGCCACCAGGTGAACCTGGAGCACCTGGCCCGCGTGGTGTGGACCGGCGACGAATCGGGCCGCACCATCGCCTACCCCGACACCCTCGTCGGCACCGACAGCCACACCACCATGGTCAACGGCCTGGGCGTGCTGGGCTGGGGCGTGGGCGGCATCGAGGCGGAAGCGGCCATGCTCGGCCAGCCGATCTCCATGCTCATCCCCGAGGTCATCGGCTTCAAGCTGACCGGCAAGATGGCCGAGGGCATCACCGCCACCGACCTCGTGCTGACCGTCGTGCAGATGCTGCGCAAGAAGGGCGTGGTCGGCAAGTTCGTGGAATTCTACGGCCCCGGCCTCGACAACCTGCCGCTGGCCGACCGCGCCACCATCGGCAACATGGGCCCGGAATACGGCGCCACCTGCGGCATCTTCCCGGTCGACGCCGAGACCCTGCGCTACATGCGCACCACCGGCCGCACCGACGAGCAGATCGCCCTGACCGAAGCCTACGCCAAGGCCCAGGGCATGTGGCGCGACGCCTCCACCCCGGACCCGGTGTTCACCGACACCCTGGAGCTGGACATGGGCACCGTCGAGCCGTCGCTCGCCGGTCCGAAGCGTCCGCAGGACCGCATCGCCCTGTCGGGCGTGCCGGCCAGCTTCGAGCAGACCTTCGCCGCCGACGGCAAGGGTGCCGCCACGGACCGCAAGGTCGAGGTGAAGGGCGAGGGCTACACCCTGTCCGACGGTGACGTCGTCATCGCCGCCATCACGTCCTGCACCAACACCTCGAACCCGAGCGTGCTGATGGCCGCCGGTCTGGTCGCCAAGAAGGCGGTCGAGAAGGGCCTTTCCCGCAAGCCGTGGGTCAAGACCTCGCTCGCCCCGGGCTCCCAGGTCGTGCAGGACTACCTGGAGAAGGCCGGCCTGCAGACCTACCTCGACCAGGTCGGCTTCAACATCGCCGGCTTCGGCTGCACCACCTGCATCGGCAACTCCGGCCCGCTCGACGAGCCGATCGCCAATGCCATCGACGGCAACGACATGCTGGTTTCGGCCGTGCTGTCGGGCAACCGCAACTTCGAAGGTCGCATCAGCCCGCACGTGAAGGCCAACTACCTCGCCAGCCCGCCGCTGGTGGTGGCCTACGCGCTCGCCGGCTCGGTGAAGGTCGACCTGTTCAACGACCCCATCGGCACCGGCAAGGACGGCCAGCCCGTCTACCTGAAGGACATCTGGCCCACCAGCCAGGAAGTCGCCGACGCGGTGGAGCAGAACATCAACAGCGCGATGTTCCGCAACCGCTACGACAACGTCTTCGCCGGCCCGCAGATGTGGCAGAACATCGCCGTCACCGGCGGCGAGACCTATGCGTGGGACGACAGCTCGACCTACGTGAAGAACCCGCCGTACTTCGTGAACATGGACAAGAACCCCAAGGGCTTCTCCGACTTCACGGGCATGCGGCCGCTGGCGATCCTGGCCGATTCGGTCACCACCGACCACATCTCGCCGGCCGGGTCCATCAAGGCCGCCAGCCCCGGTGGCAAGTACCTGATGGAGAACGGCGTCGACCAGAAGGACTTCAACAGCTACGGCGCCCGCCGCGGCAACCACGAAGTCATGATGCGCGGCACCTTCGCCAACATCCGCATCCGCAACGAAATGGCGCCCGGCACCGAGGGCGGCGTGACCAAGCACCAGCCCACCGGTGACGTCATGCCGATCTACGACGCTGCCATGAAGTACGCCGAAACCGGCACCCCGCTCGTCGTGGTGGCCGGCAAGGAATACGGCACCGGCTCGTCGCGCGACTGGGCGGCCAAGGGCACCAACCTGCTTGGCGTCAAGGCCGTGATCGTCGAGAGCTTCGAGCGTATCCACCGCTCCAACCTGGTCGGCATGGGCGTGCTGCCCCTGCAGTTCAAGGACGGCATGGACCGCAAGACCCTGAAGCTCGACGGCACCGAGACCTTCGACATCACCGGCATCGCCGACGGCATCAAGCCGCGCCAGGACGTCGACGTGACGATCCATCGCGCCGACGGCTCGTCGGAGACCATCCAGGTGCTGTGCCGCATCGACACCCTGGACGAGGTCGAGTACTACCGCCACGGCGGCATCCTGCAGTACGTGCTGCGCAACCTGGCCTCCTGAGGCCACGCGCGCAGACGCAGGACGTGAAGCGAAGCCCCCGGCCGCGAGGTCGGGGGCTTCTGCTTTTGGCGGGGTCAGGAGGACGCGGTCCAGTCGGCGAGGGCGAGGCCCTGGACGCGGCGGAACTCGCCCGTGTTGTTGGTGACGAGCGTGCTGCCGGTGCGGAGCGCCTGGGCGGCGATCAGGATGTCGTAGGCCCCGATGGGCGTTCCGGCGGCGGCGAGATCGGCGCGGATGCGAGCCGCGATGACGGCGTCCTCTTCCTCGAAAGGAAGGTGCCGGAACGGTGCCTTCAGGAGCGCCTCGAGTTGACGCCGGTTGTGATCGGGACGGGGACTGCGCTCGATGCCGTAGCGCAGTTCGAACAGGACGATGGACGGCAGCGCGACGGTGCGCCCGGCGGCGAATTCCGCCGCGAGCCTGCGCGCGACGATCGGAGCCTTGTTCCGCAGGATCGCGATGCAGACGTTGCTGTCGACCGCGCAACTCACTCCAGAGGCTCCCGATCCTGAGCGACCGGCTGCTCACGCCCCTGGGGCATGAAGTCACCCTCTTCGGCCAGCCCTGCGATCTCGCCGAGCCAGCCCTCGGCGTCGAAGGTCACCGGCTCCAGGATCACCCGGTTGCCTTCGCGGTGGATGCGCACTTCCTCGCCCTCGAAGCGGAACTCCTGGGGCAGGCGGACGGCCTGGCTGCGGCCGTTCATGAACAGCTTGGCGGTCTGGGGTCGCGGCATGGGGCGCCTCCTGGTCTATACCGCCAATATAGACCCGGCGCCCCGCTCCGGCAATGTCAGGCCCCGCTGCCGCCCGCCTTGGCCTGACGCTCGCGGTGGACGATGTAGAGCCCGCTGCCGACGATGACGGCCGCGCCCCACCACACGTGGGTGCCGGGGATCTCCTGCCAGATCAGCCAGCCGGAGAAGGCGGCGACCGGCAGGTTCAGGTAATCGAAGGGGCCGAGCACCGCCACCGGGCCGAGCTGGTAGCCGCGCGTCAGGAACAGCGCCGCGAAGCCGCCGGCGATGCCCATGACGGCCATGAGCGCCAGGTCGGGCAGGGTCGGCGTCACCCAGTTCCACGGCAGCACCGCCGCCAGGACGACGATGGCGATCAGGTGGGTGTAGAGCGCCAGCGTCATGGCGCCGTCGCGCCGCATGAGGCGGCGGCCCCACACCATGGACAGGCTGTAGATGAGCGTGCCGCCAAGGGCGAGGCCGGCGCCGACGCTCAGCGACAGGCCGTCGGGCCGCACCACGATCAGCACCCCGCCGAAGCCGGCCAGGATGGCCGCCCAGCGCCGCCAGCCCACCCGCTCGCCCAGCAGGAAGACGCCGAGCACCGCCATGACGATGGGCGCGGCGAAACCGATGGTGATGGCCTCGGCCAGCGGCAGCAGCACGAAGGAGGCGAAGATGCACAGCATGGCCGCCGGCGCCAGCAGCGAGCGGCCGAGCACGCCCACCGGCTGCTGCATGCGCAGCGCCCCGCGCAGGCCGCCGGGGCCGCGCGCCGCCATGGGCAGCAGCGGCAGCAGCCCGAACACCGAGCGGAAGAAGCCCACCTGCGGCACCGGGTAGGTCGCCCCCAGCCACTTGATGCTGGCGTCCATGACGCCGAACAGCAGGGTCGCCAGCACGACGTAGAGGATGCCGCGCAGCACCTGGTCGCCGGCCGGCGCGGCGGCGACCGCGGGCGCCACCGCCCCCGGCAGGGGCAGGGCGGTGCCGGCGGCGGGCGGCGTATGCGGGCGGCGGCGCAGGGCCATGGGGGTCTCCTCGATGGAGCGACCACTGTGCCGGGAGCCACCACCGCCCGGCAACGGCCGGTGCGGCACCGTCGGACGGAGCCGCTTTCGGTCGCACGCCGGTGCCGACCTCCGTCGCGGCGCGCCGCGCCCGGCATAAGACCGAATGCACCTTTTGACGCTGTGGATATCCCTCGGGACGCCTCGACAGCACGGCTATCCCGGATGAAAAATAGGGCTGCGCACGGAAGACCCGACCGGTCGCGACCTCGTGACAGGTGGTGACGGACAGCCCCTTGCCGGTGACGAAGTGGTGTCCCACCTTGTTCCGTGTGCGCGGTCACCTACCTACAGGGAACACGACGGCGCCTCCGACGCTTTACCAATTTGTAAGACAACGCCAAGGCGGTGCGCGCGTTGTTGGTCTGCCGGGACAGGAAAGGCAAGACGAAGCCGCTCCGGCACCAGAGAAAACCCTGAACACGCTCCTGCTAAAATCTGGGAAACGTCCAAACGAAAAGAATGCAGGAAGGGAGTGATGCGATGAACAGAGGTACGATGCTGAAGTCCTTCAAGCCGCCGCACAGCGGCTTCATCAATTCGGATCGCTACGCTGCCAACGAGGAACCGTCCATCGACGAATTGATGGGCGACCCGATCATGGACGCGCTGCTGGCCCGCGACGGGCTGCATCGCGACCTCGTCCACCGCTGCATCGACGAAGCGCGCGCGCGCCTCGCCTGAGCGGCCTCATCGCCACAGGGACCAACGGAGGCCGGACGCCCGCGGGCGCGCCGGCCTCTCGCGTTTCAGGGCCTCAGCGCGGCGCCGCCGGCACCCCGGCCGCGGCCCCCGCTCCTTCCGCCACCGCATCGCCGCCGCCCTTGGGGCGGGTGAGCTGCCAGACGCGCTCCACCGTCGCGTAGTCCTGGTAGCCGAGGCGGGCGATGGGGCGAATCTTCTCCACGTCCACCCGACCGTCGGCCGTCAGCGCGTCGTCGGCGACGTGCACCCCGACCACCCGGCCGATGACCAGGGTGTTGCCGCTGGCAGGATCGTCGCTCGGCAGATCGACGATCTGGTGGACGCGGCATTCCAGGTGCACCGGGCTCTCCGCCACCCGCGGCGGCGCGATCAGGCGGCTCGGCGCCGGCGTCAGGCCGGCGTGGACGAACTCGTTCTCGCCCGGCGGCAGGGGGGCGGAGGTCTTGTTCAGCGCGTCGCGCAGATCGTGGGTCGCCATGTTGACCACGAACTCGCTGGTCTCGCGGCAGTTTCGCAGGGTGTCCTTGTCGCCGCCGCCGACCGCGTGGCGGCCGTTGATGCCGAGCACCACCAGCGGCGGCTCGCTCGCCACGGCGTTGAAGAAGCTGAAGGGCGCGAGGTTGACCCGCCCGGCCGCGTCCTGCGTCGTCACCCAGCCGATGGGGCGGGGGATGACGCAGCTCTTGAACGGGTTGAACGGCAGGCCGTGGGGTTGGCCGACTTCATGGAACACGACGCATCTCCGCCAGAACGGCCTCCACACCGGCCGCGATTTCGAGCACCCGCCGGTCGTGGCCGCGCGGGCCGACCACCTGCAGCCCGACCGGCGCCTCGCCCGGCCGGTGGACCGGCAGGGTCACGGCGCAGCCGTCGAGCACGTTGACCAGCCGCGTGTTGCGCAGCATGAGGCGGTTCCAGGTGTTGTAGGCCGCCTCGTCGGCGTCGACCTGCGCGATGGCCGGCGCCACCGTCGGCAGGGTCGGCCAGATCAGGGCATCGTAGGGCGCCGCCATGCGATCCCAGCGGGCGATGAAGGCGTCGCGCCAGTGGATCATGTCGACCAGGTCGGCGGCCGACCACGCCTCGGCCAGCTTCATGCGGTCCCGCACCCGCGGGTCGTAGCGCTCGCCGGCGAGGCCGATAGTGGCGCGGTGCAGCGCCCAGGCCTCCGCCGTCACCTGCGCCGCCTGACGGGCGACGTAGTGTTCGTCGATCAGGTCTTCCGCCGCCACGCCATCCACCTGCGCCCCGGCCTGCGACAGGCGGTGCAGCGCCGTCTCGAAGGCGGTCGACACCGCCTCGTCCATGTCGTCGAGCAGCAGGCAGCGCGGCACGGCGAGGCGCAGCCCCTGCACCGGGAACGGCGTCACGGCCTGCGGCGCCTCGCCGGCCAGCACGGCGTCGAGCAGCGCGCAGCAGTCCACCGTCGGAGCCAGCGGCCCGACGGAGTCCATGGCGTGCGACAGCGGGAAGCAGCCGTCGCGCGTCACCCGCGCCTGGGTCGGCTTGAAACCGGTCAGGCCGCACAGGCCGGCCGGGATGCGCACGCTGCCGCCGGTGTCGGTGCCGACCGCCGCCGCCGCCATGCCGTCGGTCACCGACACCGCCGCACCCGACGACGAGCCGCCGGGGATGCGCGCCGTCGCCCGGTCCCACGGGTTCTTCGGCGTGCCGTAGTGGGGGTTGAGGCCGACGCCCGAAAAGGCGAACTCGGTCATGTTGGTGCGCCCGACGATCACCGCCCCGGCCGCCCGCAGGCGGCGCACCACCGGCGCGTCCTGCGCCGCCGGCGGCTCGTCGGCACGCACGACGGAGCCGGCCAGGGTGACCTGCCCCTTCACGTCGAACAGGTCCTTCACCGATACCGGCAGGCCGAGCAGCGGCCCGCCGTCCAGCCCCGCCGCCCGCACCCCGTCCGCCACGTCGGCGGCGGCCAGGGCGGCGTCGGAGTCGACCCGGGTGAAGACCCGCGGCCCCTCCCCCTCCGCCGCCCGCGCCAGGGCCGTTTCCGTGAGCGCACGGGCGGTGGTGCGGCCCGCCTCGAGATCGGCGAGGAGGGCGGCGAGAGGGGTCATGGGCGTCATCGCGGGCGGAAACTCCGGTCGGGGGTTGCGGGAGTGGACTACTCGCCCAGCGCCGCGCCTTCACGCCGCGGATCGGCACCGCCGTAGAGGCGGCCGTCCGGCCCGATGGCGATCATGTGCAGGCCGCTGGTCATGTCGGTGATCTTCACCTCGTGGCCGCGCGCCCGCAAGTCGTCGGCGAGCAGTTCCGCCGCCGTACCGGCTTCCAGCTCGGTCGGGCCGCCGCGGCTCTGGGCGTGCGGCAGGCTGGCCGCCTCCTGCGGGTCGAGTTCCCAGTCGAGCACGCTCATGACGCTGCGGGCGGTGTAGCCGATGATGCGGCTGCCGCCCGGCGAGCCGGTCAGCAGCACCGGCCGCAGGTTCTGGCCGAGCACGACGGTGGGCGACATGGAGCTGCGCGGGCGCTTGCCCGGCGCCACCCGGTTGGCCACCAGCCGGCCGTCGTCGTCCTTGGCGCTGAAGGCGAAGTCCGTCAGCTGGTTGTTGAGCAGGAAGCCCTTCACGAAGACGCGCGAGCCGAAGCCGTTCTCGATGGAGGTGGTCATGGACAGCGCGTCGCCGCGGGCGTCGACGATGCTCATGTGGCTGGTCGACGGCAGCTCGATGGCCTGGCCGACGCCCAGCTCCGCCGTCTGCTTCGCCACGCCCGGCGGGGTGCCGGCCGCGGGCTCGGCCACCAGATCGGTCGCGCTCATCAGGCGGGCGCGCTGGCGCAGGTAGCCCTTGTCGAGCAGCCCCGCCACCGGCACCTGCACGAAGTCGGCGTCGGCGACATAGAGGTTGCGGTCGGCGAAGGCGAGACGCTCGGCCTGGGTGAGGTAGTGGATGGTCTTGGCGCCCATGGGCTCGTCCACCAGGGCCGGCGACAGGGTGTCGAGCAGGCCGAGGATCTGGGCGACGGCGATGCCGCCCGACGACGGCGGGCCCATGCCGCAGACCAGCCGGCCGCGGTAGCCGGTGCACACCGGCGGCCGTTCCTTGGCCTCGTAGCCGGCGAGGTCGCCGAGGCTCATGTCGCCGGGATTGCGCGGCGCGCCCTTCACCGCGTCGACGATGGCGCGCGCCAGCGCCCCCTGGTAGAAGGCGTCGGCGCCGCCGCGGGCGATGGTGCGGAAGGTGGCCGCCAGTTCCGGGTTGCGCAGGCGCTCGCCGACCGCCGGGGGCTGGTCGTCGTCGCCGTAGAAGTAGGCCTTGGCGGCCGGCATCTTGCGCAGGTGCTCGTCTTCCGCCAGCAGCTGGTGCAGGCGGGGAGTGACGGTGAAGCCTTCCTCCGCCAGCTTGATGGCCGGGTCGAACAGGCTCGCCCACGGCAGGCGCCCCTCGCGCTCGTGCGCCTCTTCCAGCATGCGCAGCACGCCGGGCACGCCGACCGAGATGCCGCCGACCACGGCGTCGTAGAACGCCAGCGGCTTGCCGTCGGGGCCGAGGAAGCGTTCGGGTGTGGCGGCGGCGGGCGCCGTCTCGCGGCCGTCCCACGAGGTCAGGCGGCGCGTCTCGCCGTCCCAGTACAGCATGAAGGCGCCGCCGCCGATGCCGCTCGACTGCGGCTCCACCAGCGTCAACACGGCCTGGGTGGCGATGGCGGCGTCGATGGCCGCACCGCCCTTCTTCAGCATGTCGTAGCCGGCCTGCGCCGCCAGCGGATGGGCGGCGGAAATCATGAACTTCCGGGCGACGGCGGGGGGCTTGGCCTCCCAGCCGGTGGCGATTTCCGGCGTCGCGCGGGCGTCACCGGCGGTGGTGGTGACCGTCTCGGCCGGAGTCGCGGCGGCCTCGGCGGCGGCGGTCGCCTCGGGCGGTTGTTCCGCGGGCGTCGCGCAGGCCGTCATCGCCAGCACGAGCAGAGCCGCCAAGGGCTTGATCGGTCTCGACATTCGCCAGTCTCCCAGGGTTCTTCTCGTACATCTGCCGCGAGCATAACGTCTGAGCCCACCAGGGTTGCACCTTTTTTCGGTTGCACAATGGAATTCTTCCGCTTATTTCTTGACTGCTGCACTCCGGTAATAGGAGCGCGGCCCACCGATCAGCCCTCCCCCTCCGGGCGACGCGGTGGAGAAAGAGCCATTTCGGGCCGGATCCGCACTCCGGCCCGTCGGAAGCGCACCGGGGATCCCCTTCCCCGCGGGGGCGGCGGCGGTCGGGACTCTTCCCCCTCCGTCGACCAGCCGGCCGATCGCCGCCCCTCGCGCTATCCTTCCGCTCTGCCAGAGACATCCTCCCCCGAGGCGATCCGGGCGGTGCCGAGCGTGGCGCCGCCCGCTTTCGTTTGCGCCGGCGTTATTTCCGGGGCAGGCGTGCGGTGCTATGGTGCGCGAAGCCATCCCGAAAACCGGCACGGAAGGATGAAGCGGTGAGCGACAACCGCGAAATGTACAACGAGATCAACGCCCTGGTCGGCAGCCTCGCGAAGGCCTTCGAGATCGACGACAAGCTCGTGGTCGAGGAGTTGGAAGCCGGCCGCATCCGCCTCGACATGGCCGCCGACGACAACGGCAACCGCTACATCTCCGCCACCCGCGGCGACCGCACCGCCAAGCTCTACCAGGGCGCCATCCAGTACGACCGGCCGCCCGGCGAAGACGGCGGCGATGCGGACTGACCGGGTGCGGCCGTCAAAGACGTTGCCGGCCGCCGCGGCGCCGACCACAATCGACCGCTGAGCGAACGGGGCGCAGGGCCGTGAAGACCAGGAAGTTCAAGGACGGGGACGTCGTCTACCGGCAGGGGGACACGTCGGACAGCGCGTACATCGTGCAGTCCGGCCGCGTCGACCTGTTCAAGGACGGCGCCACCGGCCCGGTCCTGGTGGCGACGGCCGGCCCCGGCGAGCTGTTCGGCGAGGCCGGGCTGCTCGACAGCCGGCCGCGCGAAGGCACCGCCTATTGCGCCGGCGACGTCTCGGTGCGCGTCCTGCCGCGCCGCGAATTCCTGCGCCGCATCGAGAACGACCCGGCCACCGCCATGACGGTGATGGCCAAGCTCGCCCAGCGCCTGCGCGAGACCGACGAACGTGCCGCCATGACCGCCGCCTGGGACGGCGGCGCCGGCCTGCCGGTGCCGGTGGAGCACGGCGAGGGCGCGCTGATCGTGCCGCCGGTGGTGGACCCGCGGCGCCGCACCCTGATGACCCGCCTGTTCGGCCGCTGGCGCTCCTCCGGCGGCGAGCCGCGCGAGAGCGGCAGCGCGGTGCGGCCCTTCCGCGTCCTCGTCGCCCCCTTCGGCAACGACCCCGAGGACACCCAGCGCCCGCACGTGGTCGCCTGGCTCGGCCAGTTGGAGGGCTTCACCGCCAAGGACCACGGCAAGCCCCTGCCGGCCGAGGGCGATGCCCTGCTGGCGCAAGGCGAACGCTTCCGCCGCGCCGACGCCATCGCCCGCCGCTGGCTCGCCGACGACAAGGCCGACCTGGTGGTGTGGGGCGAGGTCGACCCCGAAGGCCGCATGATCCAGGTGCATTTCACCGCCGCCCCCTGGGCCGACGAGGACAAGGCCGGGCAGCCGGTGCCGCTGGTGTGGCTGCCGCTGCCCTGCTACTTCGACGAAGGCTGGGCGCCGCTGTTCCACACCGCCGTCATGGCGGCGGTGGAGCCGCGCGGCGACGGCCAAGCGCAGTTTCTGTCCCTGCGCCTGCCGGGCTGGCTGGACGCCGCCCGCACCTTCATCGACACGCCGGTGGAAGGCCTCTACCAGATCGAGACGGCGCAGATCTTCGCCGTCTACGGCATGGCGGCGGCGGTGTGCGGCGGGCTCAACCCCGGCAGCGGCATGCAGGAGTACGGCGGCGACGTGCTGCGCTCGGCCATCGAGTGGACGCCGGCCGAGAACGCCGACGTGTGGTATGCGCTGCAGCGCCAGCTCGGCCTCACCTACCAGGCCATCGCCGAGCGCACCAACAGCCCCGACTACTTCCACGCCGCCGCCGAGGCCTACCGCCAGGCCATCTACGGCACCGAACGGGCGCTCGACCCCACCACCTGGGGCAGCCTGCACAACCGGCTCGGCGTCGTGCTGTTCCGCCTCGACATGGCCGAGGGCAACCCCGACGCCCTGCGCGAGGCCGTCGGCGCCTTCCAGTACGCGCTGACCGTCTTCACCCGCCAGGCCTTCCCGTGGCACTGGTCGGAGGTGATGCACAACGTCAGTCAGGTGCTGCAGGTCTACGGCGACGCCCACCGCAACCAGGAAGTCCTGGAACGCGCCATCATCACCAGCCGCAACGCCCTGCTGATCCGCCGCCAGGAGACCGTGCCGCACCTGTGGGCGGCCAGCCGCAACTCCCTCGGCGCCGCCCTCTTCCTGCTCGCCAAGCACACCCGCAACGGCGCACCGCTGGTGGAGGCGGTGCAGTGCTTCAGCGACGCCGTCGCGACCTACCGGGTGCTCGGCTCCCGCGCGCTGGGCAAGGTGGCGGAAAAGAACCTGGACCGCGCCCAGGGCCTGCTCGACCGCCTGGGCGGCGAGAGCGCCGTGAAGGGGTAGAGCGGGTTCCCATCGACGGACCGGAACCCGCGACCCGGGGCGCGACTGCGCCCCCGCGCCGGTCAGGCGCGGAAGCCTGCGTGGCGCGTGAACGCAGCTCTGACGCGACAGCGACAGAGCGCAAAGAACTTCCTCAGCCGCGCGGGCCGCTGCAGATGGCGGTGTAGGCCGCCACCACCGCATCCCAGCCCATCCACAGGGCCTCGGCCGTGATGGCGTGACCGATGGAGACCTCGGCCGTCCACGGCACGGCGTCCAGGAATGCCCCCAGGTTGGTGAGGCTGAGGTCGTGGCCGGCGTTGAGCCTCAGGCCCGCCTCGTGCGCCGCGAGGCCGGTGGCGCGGTAGTCGTCGAGCGGCCGGCCATGGGCGTAGTCGCCGGTGTAGATCTCCACCGCGTCGGCGCCGAGCGCCGCGGCCTTGGCGGGGGCGGCCGGGTCGGGGTCGATGAACAGCGACACGCGGATGCCGCGCGCCTTCAGCCGGGCGACGATGGGGCGCAGGACGTCCGCCTCGGTGTCGAGGTTCCAGCCTTCCTCGCTGGTGTGGGCCTCCGGCGGGTCGGGCACCAGGGTCGCCTGATGCGCCCGGTTTTCCTCCACCAGCCGCAGCCAGTCCTCCGACGGATAGCCCTCGATGTTGTATTCGGCGCCGCCGCCGTGCTCGGCGACGATGGCCGACAGCATGGGCACGTCGGCGAAGCGGATGTGGCGCTCGTCGGGGCGCGGGTGGACGGTTACGCCGTGGGCGCCCGCCTTCAGCACCGTGCGCGCCGCCGCCGCCAGGTCCGGCAGCCCGATGTCGCGCTGGTTGCGCAGGAGGGCGACCTTGTTGAGGTTGACGCTGAGCAGGGTCGGCATGGCGGCGGGCATCCGGTTTCCGTGGAGTCGCGAGGGCGGCCAGTCTGACGCCTCGGGCCCGCCGAGGCCAGGGCCATATTGCAATGGCCCTTCCGGAGGCTCCGCCGCTCCGCTACCGTTTCGCGCACAGCGACCCGAGGAGCAGCCGGCCCATGAGCGACCCCATCACCTTCGACGACTTCCTGAAAGTGGACATCCGCGTCGGCACCGTGGTGCGCGCCGAGCCCTATCCGGAAGCCCGCAAGCCGGCCATCAAGATGTGGATCGACTTCGGCCCCGAGATCGGCGAGCGCCGCACCTCCGCCCAGGTGACGGTCCACTACACGCCCGACACGCTGGTCGGCCGGCAGGTGGCGGCGGTGGTGAACTTCCCCGCCAAGCAGATCGGCAAGTTCATGAGCGAGTGCCTGGTGCTGGGCTTCGCCGACGCCGGCGGCGCCATCGTGCTCATCCGCCCCGACCACGACGTGCCGAACGGCCAGCGCCTGCACTGACGGCACGGGCACGGGCACGGGCGGCTCAGTCGAAGTCGGCCGGCAGGTCGGGGGTGCGGTGGTGTTCGAACATGCGGTGGATGTGCCAGCCGGTGACGCGGCCGTGCGACAGGTCCAGGCCGTCGATCTCCTCCTCGGCGAAGAAGCCGACTTCGCTGGTCTCCAGGCTCGGCGTGGCGGTGCCGCCGGTGATGTCGCACAGGAAGAACAGCTTGTAGAGGTAGAACGGCACCGGCCGCGCCGGCGGCGGGAAGCGGCGGCGGTCGTAGACGCCGGCCAGCTTGCGCACCACCACCTCGAAGCCGCTTTCCTCCCACACCTCGCGGGCGGTGCATTCGGCTGGCGTCTGGTTGACGTCGGCCCAGCCGCCGGGCAGCGTCCAGCGGTGGCCGTCGGCCACCTCGCGCACCATGAGGATGCGCCCGTCGCGGAAGACGGCGGCGCGCACGCCGACCTTGGGCGTGGCGTAGCCCGTCTCTTCCATGAACAGGCCTTCCAGACGGTCGGTCGCGTCGCCGGTGTGCTCGGCGGCGATCTCGGCCGCCAGCCGGCGCAGTTGCTCGAACCGGTCGCGGTCGTAGGGGTTGGGGCTGTAGGCCAGCCCCGATTGCGCCAGCGCCTGGATCTGGCGGGCCCAGGTGAGCCACTTCGGTTCCATGCCGTCTCCTCGCATCAGGGGACGGGCAGGATGCCACGCCCGGCGCGCGCGGTCACGCACCGCGCCGGGCGAGCACACGGGTCAGCCGGCGCGGGCGGTCTGGGCCGGGGTGGCCGGACGCACCGGGATCAGCATGCCGCCGACCTGCTTGAACGGCAGCGGGTTGCGCAGGTGGCGCTCGATGCGGCCACGCACGGTCTTGGTCGCCAGCGGCTTGACCACCAGATCGTGGACGCCCGCCTGGGTCGCCTTGGTCAGGTAATCCTTGGTGATCTCGTTGGACGGCATGAGGATCACCAGCGTCTTCGGGTCGACGCCCGCCTGGCCGGTGCGCACCGCCTTGGTGAAGGCGAGGCCGTCCATGGGCTTCATGCCGTCGTCGACCATCACCACGTCGATGGGGAAGTTGGCCATGACCTCCAGCGCCTCCGGCCCCGACTTGGCTTCCGAGATCCTGGTGACGCCGAGCGTGTTCAGCAGGCTGCGCAGCAGGGAGCGGAAGTTGAACTGGTCGTCGACGATGAGCACGTTGAGATTGGGCCAGTCGATGTCGCCGGCGCCGACGGCCTTGTTGGCCACCACCATGGGGCCGTCCTGTGCCAGCAGATGAGCGGCCAGCGCCTTGTCCGACTTCAGGATGTGCTGGCTCAGCCAGACCTTCAGGAAGTTCAGCAGGTCCTTCACGCCGACCTCGCCGGCGTCGTAGCGGCGGCGCATCTCCACCACCTGCTTGACCAGCACGGCGTGTTCCTTCAGGTGGCCGGGCGCCATGTCGTAGCCCGACTTGCCCATGAGTTCCTGCTCGCGGCCGAAGTGGAACTCGGTGTAGTCGATCAAGACGTTCAGGACACTCGCGATGGTGTCGCTGCCGTTCGGATCGTTCATCGCCTCGGCCAGCATGTTCACCTGGTCGATGAGAATCTTATGGTCGTCGTCGATCAGCGCGAATCCGACCTTCAGCTGGTCGGTGAACTCCAGGAAAGCCATGTCTATCCCCCACGATCCCGGTGGACGCAATCCTCCGGCGATCGTCGCCGGCTCCACACAGCCGACGCGATCGCTCTGCGACATTTTTCGCCCGCAAGGATAGCAAAACTGACAAAATCTTCATGGACTTTTGGAGGGGTATGACCTCCGTCGTATTTACCCGGCGGGGTAACCCGACCTCTGGCGGAGAACAGTCGCAAAATTAGGCGACTGTCGATTGTCGACAGCAAGATCTGGCGACCGTCCGCCATGGCATGGCACAAGACAGCACCCGCCGGCGGGGCGCCCTCCGCCGCCGGCGCGGCACCCTCTACCGCAGGCGGCGGTAAGCCTCGCCGAACATGGCCGCACCCAGGGCCATGATGGTGAACGAGATCACCAGGTCCACCGCCAGCATGAGCGAGAACGGCAGGCCGAGGCGCAGCGCCGCCAGCTCCAGAATCCCGCCGAACAGGATGGCCGGCACGTGCACCAGCACCGCCGCCACGGCGATGCGGAAGGAGTTGCCCTTGGTCATCTCCCACGCCCGCGGGAAGGACGCCGGTTCCTCCACCGCAACGGCGGGGAAGATGAGGCTGAGGCGCAGGCTCGCCAGCACCAGCAGCAGGAAGAAGAACACCGCCAGCAGCAGCGGCAGGATGGGCAGCTCGTGGCCGGAGACGTCGCCGGCCATGAAGGGAATGGCGAGCGTGCCGGCGATCACCATGGGCACCGCCAGCACCAGGCCGAGCAGCACCACCCACAGGAGGAACCGCCCCTCCAGCCGGCCGAAGGCGATGGGCGGACGCCCCGCCACCGCCTGCGGCCCCTCGACGATCAGGCGATACCACGACATCAGGAACGGCAGCGACGCCAGCAGGTAGGCGATGCCGAGCAGCCCCGGTCCGCCGCCGGCGGGGGCGCCGCCCTCGTCGGTGCCGGCCCCCTCGCCCACACCCTCGCCGTCGCCGCCGGTGGTCGGCAGGTCGGTGGATGGGCCGTCGGTCAGCAGGTGTTCGCCGATGCCGACCACCAGCACGGCGGCAATGGGCACGGCGGCCAGATGGGCCAGCGCCCGGCGGTGGCGCCACACGGCGTGATAGGCCTCGGCGACGGTCTCGACCACGGGCAGCTGCATGAAATCCCCGGCTTCTGTTGCGATGCGGCGGCAGGCGACGGCGAGAATACAGGCGCGGCGGAGCCTTGTCAGCGGTTGCTCGGCGGTACCGTCACGCCATGCCGGTCGGCGGCGGCCGTGGCCCGTGCCGCGGCCACCAGCGCGCGGGCGCGGTTCCACGGATTGCGCACCGCGAGCGCGTCGTCCACCGTCGCCCGCACCGCCAGCCCGGCCTCGGCACTGCCGGCGGTCGCCAGCTGCTCCGCCCGCTGGGCCGCCAGGCGCACCCGCGCCACCCGGTCGAGCATGCCGCCGCGCAGGGTCTCGGCCTCGGCGGCCAGGGTGGTCGCCGTCGGCGCGGGGGTGTCGGTGGCGGCGGCGAGGCGGTAGAGCGCCTCCACCCGCAGGGCGTCGTCGCCGATGCGGCGGGCGGCGGCGGCGGCGTCCTCGGTGCGGCCGAGCGCGCGCCAGGCCTCGGCGATGCGCGACCAGGCGAAGGCGGTGGCGTAGGGCAGTTCGACCTGGGCCGCCACCGCCTCGGCGTCGGAGATCACCTCCGGCTGCTTCAGGGCGACGGCGACGTCGGCCAGCGCGACCGCCCGATAGCGCGGCTCCGGCACGGCGCGGGCCGCCTGCAGGGCGGCGGTGGCCGAGCCGGCGCGGGCGTGGGCGGCGGCCAGTTCCACCAGCACCGGCGTGCGTTCGGCGGCGTCGGGCAGGGCCGCCAGCAGGGCCTCGGCACGCGCCGGATGCCCGGCCTCCGCCCAGGCCGCCGCCACCAGGGCGGCCTGATCGGCGCCCAGGTCGAGGGCGTCGGCCCGGTTCAGGCGCTCGGCGGCGGCATCGCCATCGCCGCGCGCGCGGGCGGCGCGGGCCAGCGTCGCGAGGGCGGCCCGACGATCGCCGGCATCGGCCACCTGCGGCAGCAGCACCTCGGCGGCGGTTTCCGCCTGCCGCACCGCATCGAGCGGCGGCGGCGTCAGGCGCGACAGGGCCTCGGCCACCTCGGCATGGCTGCGCAGGGCTTCCCGCGGCAACGCCCGTGCGGCGGCGGCCAATGCCAGGGCGGCCTCGGCGTCGCCGGCGGCGGCGCGGGCCGTCGCCACCCGCCGCAGGCCGGTGAAGGCGGCGCGCGGGTCCACCGTCAGACGCAGCACCGGCCACACGGACTCGACACCCGCCGCGGCGGCGAGACCGACGGCGATCTCGCCCAGCACCCAGTCGCGCAGCTCGGGGTCGACGATGCCCTTGGCGCTTTCGGCCGCCTCGGTCAGCAGGCAGGCGGCGGTGGGGTCGGCGCGGCAGGGGCCGAGGTCGCGCCCGGCGGCGGCGGTCAGGTCGCCCGGCTGCGGCGCGAGGCGGGCGGCGAGCTGCGGGTCGGCGGCGATGGCGGCCTGCGCCTCGGCCGTTTCGGCGGCGCGGGCGGCGTCGAGCCGGCGGGAGGTGCGGATGGCCTCGGCACGGGTGCGCAGGGCCGCGAGGGTATCGGCGTCGAGCCGGCCCGTCGCGGTCCGGCCGCTCTGGCGCTGGAAGCCTTCGACGGCGCGCACGAAGGCGGCGTCGGCGATGCCGTCGGGGGCGCCGTCCCACAGGCCCAGTTCGGCGAGCAGCCCTTGCGCCTCGCGCACCTCGGAGGCGGCCACCGTCCCCGCCGCCTCGCCGGCCGGCAGGGTGGCCGCCGGTTCGGGCGCGGCCGCCCACGCCGGCTCTGGCGTCGCAGCCCCGCTCAGCGCATATAGAGTGCCCAACACTACACCGAAGGCCGCGCGGCCGGTCCCGCTCATGCGCCGAAAGACTCCCTTGGGGTATTCGGCTGGACGATACCAGCGCCGCGCGATCCTGTCAGTGTCCTCGACCGTCGCCCGCCCCGCCACCGCCAGACGCAGGAGCCCCCATGTCCGCCGCTTCCCCCACCGTCGTCACCGCCGCCCTGCTGGTGATCGGCAACGAGGTGCTGTCCGGCCGCACCCGCGACGCCAACGTGCAGGCCTTCGCCACCGTCCTCGGCGAGCGCGGCGTGCGCCTGCGCGAAGTGCGCATGGTGGCCGACGACGCCGACGCCATCGTCGAGGCGGTGAATGCCCTGCGCGCCCGCTATGCCTACGTCTTCACCACCGGCGGCATCGGCCCGACCCACGACGACATCACCACCGACTGCGTCGCAGCCGCCTTCGGACTGGAAGTGGTGGTCGACCCGGAGGCGGAACGCCGCCTGCGCGACCACTACGGGGCGGAGGGGCTGAACGCCGCCCGCCTGCGCATGGCGCGCATCCCCGTGGGCGCCGAGCTGATCGACAACCCGGTCAGCCACGCGCCGGGCTTCCGCGTCGAGAACGTCTACGTCATGGCCGGCGTGCCGCGCATCGCCGCCGCCATGCTCGATTCGGTGAAGCACGGCCTGGCCGGCGGCGCGCCGGTTCACAGCCTGGCGGTGACGGCCTATATCCGCGAAGGCGACCTCGCCGAGGGCCTCGGCGTCGTGCAGGAGGCTTACCCGAGCGTCGAGATCGGCAGCTACCCCTTCGTGCGCGGCACCCGCATCGGCACCTCCATCGTCTGCCGCTCGCCCGATCCGGCGGCGGCGGCCTCGGCGGTGGCGCGGGTGAGCGCGCTGATGACCGCCCTCGGCGCCCCGCCGGAAACCGACGGCAGCTTCGACGCCACCACCGGCTCGGCGTCGAGCTGGCACGAGGACTGATCGTTCGCAATGACTCCGGGGCGCCCGCGGCGGCAGGCTGACGCGCGCCCCACCGTCCCGAGGATGCCGCCATGCCCCTGAAGCCGCACGAGCGCCACGTGCTCGATTTCCTGCTCAAGCACCTGCTGTACGGAACCTTCGGCGGCTTCCTGTTCGGCGGGCTGCTGCTCGCCACCGACCTGGGCGGCATCCGCACCCTGGTGATGGCCAGCGAGGACACGGTGCTGTTCCTGATCCTGCTGTTCTTCGGCCTGTTCGTGACCTTCGGATCGGTCGGGATGGGCGTCGGCATCATGTCCCTCGGCGAGGACAAGAACTGAGCCTGTCCAAAGGGTTGGCGCGCAACATTTCTGCAACCGCCGCGCCATCGAACATTCACGGGAAAAACCCGACGATCGCCCTAAAGTTCAGTCCGATTTCCTCCTCAGCCCAGGATCGGACACCCCTATGAGCGACACCACCGAGATCAAGTCGGGCCGCGCCTACGACCTCAGCGAGGACGCCGGCGTCAACGAGCCGGCCGTCCCCACCATCGGCGACCTGATCGCCACCCGCTTCAGCCGCCGCGCCGCCCTGAAGGGCCTGTCGGTGGCCGCCGCCATGACCGCCGTCGGCGGTGCGGTGGGGGCGTCGGTGTCGCGCGGCGCGCTGGCCGCCACGCAGGCCTCGACGCTGGCGTTCAAGGAACTGCCGCACGGCTACGACGAAACCATGCACGTCGCCGAAGGCTACGACGCCAAGGTGCTGATCGGCTGGGGCGACAAGGTGCTGGCCGATGCGCCCGCCTTCGACGTCGACGCCCAGACCGCCGCCGCCCAGGCCAAGCAGTTCGGCTACAACAACGACTACATCGGCTACTTCCCGCTGCCGCAGGGCTCGACCACGTCGGACCACGGCCTGCTCGCCATCAACCACGAGTACACCGACCGCCAGCTGATGTTCAAAGGCATCGGCCCGGACGACATCGCCGCCCAGACCAAGGAGATGATCGACATCGAAATGGCCGCGCACGGCCATTCGGTCATCGAGGTCAAGAAGGGCGCCGACGGCTGGAACGTGGTCGACGGCAGCAAGTACGCCCGCCGCATCACCACCTCCGACACCGAGATGGAACTGACCGGCCCCGCCGCCGGGCACGCCCGCCTGCAGACCGCCGCCGATCCGTCGGGCCGCAAGGTCGTCGGCACCGTCAACAACTGCGCCGGCGGCGAGACGCCCTGGGGCACCGTGCTGATCGCCGAAGAAAACTTCCACGGCTACTTCACCGGCAAGATCCAGGCCGTGCACGAGGTGAAGGACGGCGACACCGCCGAGTCCATCGCCAAGGCGCTGTCGGAGAAGGCCGGCCGCGCGGTCACCGTCGCCGAGGTCGAGAAGCTCACCAAGGGCAAGATCGAAGCCGGCAAGAAGGTGAAGCTGAACGTCCACCCCGAAGCCCGCAACTACGCCCGTTACGGCATCACCGACGAGCCGTGGTACGGCTGGGCCAATTTCCACGACCGCTTCGACCTGGACAAGGTGCCGAACGAGGCCAACCGCTTCGGCTGGATGGTCGAGTTCGACCCGTACGACCCGACCTCCATGCCGAAGAAGCGCACCGCCCTCGGCCGCATGAAGCACGAAGGCGCGACCACCATCGTCAACAACGACGGCCGCCTCATCGTCTACACCGGCGACGACGAGCGCTTCGAGTACATCTACAAGTTCGTCTCCAACGGCAAGGTGAGCAACGACCGCGCCGCCAACTCGGCGCTGCTCGACGACGGCACCCTGTTCGTCGCCAAGCTGGAGGCCGACGGCTCGCTCCTGTGGCTGCCGCTGGTCCACGGCACCGGCCCGCTGACCGCCGAGAACGGCTTCGACAGCCAGGCCGACGTTCTCATCGAGACCCGCCGCGCCGCCGACCTGCTGGGCGCCACCCCCATGGACCGCCCGGAAGACGTCGAGCCGAACCCGGTCACCGGCACGGTCTTCGCCAACCTGACCAACAACACCAAGCGCAAGGACGCCCAGGTCGACAAGGCCAACCCGCGTCCCGCCAACGAGCACGGCCACGTCATCGAGATGATCCCGCCGGGCGACCGCGGCCGCGCCAAGAACCACGCCGCCCAGGACTTCACCTGGGAGATCTTCCTGCTCGCCGGCAACCCGGCGGACGCCGCCCACGGCGCCCAGTACGCCGAGGGTGTCACCGCCAACGGCTGGCTGTCCTGCCCGGACAACATGGCCTTCGACAAGCAGGGCCGCATCTGGATCACCACCGACGGCGCGCCGAAAGCCGGCCTCGCCGACGGCGTGTGGGCGGCCGACGTGGAAGGCCACGGCCGCGCCCTGACCCGCCACTTCTTCCGCACCCCGGTGGGTGCCGAGATGTGCGGCCCCTGCTTCACGCCCGACAGCACCACCCTGTTCGTCGCCGTGCAGCACCCGGGCGACGAGAAGGGCTCGACCTTCGACACCCCGACCACCCGCTGGCCGGACTTCAAGGACGGCATGCCGCCGCGCCCGGCGGTGGTCGCCATCACCAAGATCGGCGGCGGCGAGATCGGCAGCTGACCGATCCGCAGACCGGACGAACGAAGGGGCGGCCCACGGGCCGCCCCTTTTGCATCGGATCGCACGACCGGCGGCGCGTCGGCGACGGCGCCGCCGGCGCCTCAGTTCGGCATGCCCGGGGCCGGCTTGCGGTTGGCGTGCAGCTTGCCCTCCAGCCAGCGCAGGAACAGGGCGAACAGGAAGATCATCACCAGGTAGATCACGCCCGCCGCCGCGAAGGTCTCGATGGGCTGGTAGGTGACGGCGATGATCTTGCGGGCCATGCCCGTCAGGTCGAGCAGGGTGATGGTCGAGGCCAGCGCGCTCGACTTGATCATCAGGATCACTTCGTTGCCGTAGGCCGGCAGGCAGATGCGGAAGGCGCGCGGCAGGATCACCCGGCGGTAGGCCAGCGCCCGGCTCATGCCGAGCGCCCGGGCGGCCTCGACCTCGCCGTGGGGCACCGCCTGGATGGCGCCGCGCAGGATCTCGGCCGAATAGGCCGCGGTGTTCAGCGAGAAGGCGATGATGGCGCACCAATAGGCCTCGCGCAGCACCGGCCACAGGAAACTCTCGCGCACCGCCTCGAACTGCGACAGGCCGTAGTAGACCAGGAAGATCTGCACCAGCAGCGGCGTGCCGCGGAAGAAGAAGATGTAGGCAAACGGCACCGCCCGCACCAGCGGGTTGGCGCTGACCCGCAGCAACGCCACCGGCAAGGCGATGGCGAAGCCGATGACGATGGCGACGCCGACCAGCTGGAGCGTCAGCCAAGCGCCCTTCATCAGCTCGGGGAAGGCGGCGAGGAAGACCTGCATGTCCATGGGTGCGGCCCTCCCCTCAGCCGGCGGCGCGGCGCTGGCCGCGGTTGGCGCGGGTTTCCAGCACGTGCAGGACCGCCATGGTGACCACCGTCAGCCCGAGGTACAGGAAGGCAGCCGCCATGTAGAAGGTGAACGGTTCCTTGGTGTAGCGCGAGGCGATGTCGGCTTCGCGCATGAGGTCTTCCAGGCCCACCACCGACACCAATGCGGTGTCCTTCAGCAGCACCAGGAACAGATTGCCGAGGCCCGGCAGGGCGATGCGCCACACCTGCGGCAGCACGACGCGGCGGAAGGCCAGCAGCTTGCTCATGCCGAAGGCGTGCGCCGCCTCCACCTGCCCCTTGGGCACGGCGAGGATGGCGCCGCGGAACACTTCCGTCGCATAGGCGCCGAAGGTGATGCCGAGGGCGGCGACGCCGGCACCGTAGGCCGAGACCTCGAAATAGTCGCCGATGATGGCCGTCATCAGCACCGTGCCGCCGAAATAGACCAGCAGGACGGTGAGCAGCTCGGGCAGGCCGCGGAAGATGGCCGTGTAGGTTTCCGCCACCCAGCGCACGGGCGCGAGCGGCGACAGTTTCATGGCCGCGCCGGCGATGCCGAGCACCAGCCCGACGCAGACGGCGCCGAGCGCCAACTGCACCGTCACCCACAGCCCCGACAGCAACTGCGGCAGGAACCCCTGCAACATGGCTTCACCGTTCCCCCTGCCCGTCGCCCGCGGACGAGGCCGCGGGCCAATGGCGACGGGCGGCCGGCGCGTTGCCGCACCCGCCGCCCGCGCGCGTCGTCACCCGATCAATAGATGTCGAACGGGAAGTACTTCTTGTTGATCTCGGCGTAGGTGCCGTTCTCGCGGATGGCGGCCAGCGCCTTGTTCATCTTCTCGCGCAGTTCGTCGTCACCCTTGCGGATGGCGATGCCGATCTCGTCGTCGTCGTAGACCGGCTGGCCCTTGAACTCGAACTTGGCGCCGTCGTCGGTCTGCAGCCAGTCGTAGGTGACGTAGACGTCGTTCAGCACGCCGTCGAGGCGGCCCGAGGCGAGGTCGAGGAAGGCCTCTTCCTGGGTGCCGTACAGCTTGATGTCGACGCCCGGCACGTTCTCTTCCAGCCACTGGGCGGAGATGGTGGCGCGCTGCGCACCGATGGTCTTGCCCTTCAGCGCGGCGGCGGAGGTGTCGAACTCCTTGCCCTTGGGGGCGACGTACTGCAGCTTGTTGCTGTAATACTTGTCGGTGAAGTCGACGGCCTTCTTGCGCTCGTCGGTGATCGACATGCTGGCGATGATGGCGTCGTACTTCTTGGCGAGCAGGCCGGGGATGATGCCGTCCCAATCCTGCGCCACGATCTCGCACTCGGCCTTCATCTCGGCGCACAGCGCGTTGGCGACGTCGACGTCGAAGCCGCCGAGCTTGCCCGACTCGTCGATGGTGTTGAACGGCGGGAAGGCGCCCTCCGTCGCGATGCGGATCTTGTCGGCCGCCCAGGCCGAGGAGGCCGAGGCGGCGGCGATCACGACCGCGGCGGCGGTGGCGGCGAGGGTCTTCTTGAAGCTCATGATGTGCTCCCTGTTGCGGCCCCAGGCGGCGGGGCCAGATCGGTTCGTCTTGCTTGCCGACGGCTCAGTGCAGGTGGCTGGCCAGGAACTGGCGCAGCCGCTGGCTGTCGGGGTCGGTGAACAGCTTGGACGGCGGCCCCTGCTCCTCGGTGCGGCCCTGGTGGAGGAACATCACCTGGCTGGAGACGTCGCGGGCGAAGGCCATTTCGTGGGTGACGATGAGCATGGTGCGCCCTTCCTCCGCCAGATTGCGGATGACGCCGAGCACTTCCACCACCAGTTCCGGGTCGAGGGCCGAGGTCGGCTCGTCGAACAGGATCACCTGCGGCTCCATGCACAGGGCGCGGGCGATGGCGGCGCGCTGCTGCTGGCCGCCCGACAGGTGGTTGGGGTAGTAGTCGCGGCGCTCGGCGAGGCCGACCTTGGCGAGCAGGGCCTCCGCCCGCTCGCGCACCTCGGCCTTGTTCTGGCCGAGCACGTGGACCGGCGCTTCCATCACGTTCTGCAGCACGGTCAGGTGCGGCCACAGGTTGAAGCTCTGGAACACCATGCCGACGCGGGCGCGCAGCCGCTCGATCTGGCGGTGGCTGGCGATGCGCGGATTGCCCTTGCGGTCCTGGCGCACGCGGATTTCCTCGCCGCCGATCTTCACCGCGCCGGCGTCGGGGGTTTCGAGGAAGTTGATGCAGCGCAGGAAGGTGCTCTTGCCGGACCCGGACGATCCGATGATGGAGATCACGTCGCCGTCGCGTGCCTCGAGCGAGATCCCCTTCAGCACCTCCAACCCGCCATACCGCTTGTGGATGTCGAGCACCTGGAGGGTCGGCGCCGCGTCCCCGGCGGGGGCCTTGGCCAAGCTCACGTCGCTCACGTAGTTGCCGACTCCCTTGTTTGGTGATTCGGGTTGTGAAACCCGGTCGAGGCGGCATAGTTTCCCGCCATGCACGAAGAAGTGTCAAGATTTTACGAGCGTTCAAGCGGCTCGTACCAAAGGCCAGGAAGCGGAGGACAGCGGTGAGCAATTTCGGCAGCGACAACGTCACCGGCGCGCACCCCAAGGTGATGGAGGCGCTGAGTGCCGCCGCCGCGGGATCGGCCACGCCCTACGGCGGCGACGACTGGACCGCCCGGGTGCAGGACCGCCTGCGCGAGGTCTTCGAGAAGCCCGACCTGCTCGCCTTCCCCGTCGCCACCGGCACCGCCGCCAACGCGCTGGCGCTGGCCACCGTGGTGCCGCCCTACGGCAGCGTGCTGTGCCACGCCGACGCCCATGTCCATGTGGACGAATGCGGCGCGCCCGAAATGTTCACCGGCGGCGCCAAGCTGGTGCCGCTGGCGGGTACGGACGGCAAGCTGACGCCGCAGACCATCCAGGCCGCCATCGACCACGCCGGCGTCCGCGACGTCCACCGCGTGCAGCCGGCCGCCGTCACCATCACCCAGGCGACCGAGGCGGGCACCGTCTATTCCGTCGCCGAGGTCGCCGCCATCGCCGAGTGCTGCCGCCGCAACGGCCTGCCGCTGCACATGGACGGCGCCCGCTTCGGCAATGCCGTCGCCGCCCTCGACGTGCCGCCGGCGGAGGTGACGTGGAAGGCGGGCGTCGACATGCTGTCCTTCGGCGCCACCAAGAACGGCTGCTGGGCGGCGGAGGCGGTGGTGTTCTTCGACCCGGCGCTGGCCCGCGACTTCGTCTATCGCCGCAAGCGCGCCGGACACCTGTTCTCCAAGATGCGCTTCGTGTCGGCGCAGTTGGAGGCTTATCTCGCCGACGACCTGTGGCTCGCCAACGCCCGCCACGCCAACGCCTGCGCCCGCCGCCTGGCCGAGGGCCTGAGCGCCGCCTGCGTCGATCTCGCCCACCCGGTGCAGGCCAACGAGATCTTCGCCCACCTGCCGCCGGCCACCCAGGCGCGGGTGAAGGATGCGGGCTTCGTGGTCATCCCCTGGCCCGATCTGGGCACGGATGCAGTGCGCATGGTCTGCGCCTGGAACACCGACATGGCCGACGTGGAGCGCCTGATCGCCGTCGTCGCCGGCCGCGCCGCCTGACCGGAGCCCCCTGCCCGGAGACCGCCCCATGAGCCGCCGCTTCACCCTCACCCGCCGGCCGGTGGCGCTCGCCGTCTGCCGCCTGCCGCCGGACGCAGCCGAGCCCGCCTGGGCCCGCGCCGGCCTGTTCGCCAGCGTCACCAGGACGCCGGCGGAACTGTCCATCGTCTGCGACCACACTGCCGCCGCGGCCGCCCCGCCGACGGAGGGCCTGCGGGTGGACGGTCCGTGGGCGGTGTTCGAGGTGCAGGGCCCCTTTGCCTTCGACGTGACGGGCGTCGTCGCCGACCTGGCGCGCCCGCTGGCGGAGGCGGGGGTGGGGCTGTTCGTCCTGTCGACCTTCGACACCGACTGGATCCTGGTGAAACAGGAAAACGCCACCGCCGCCGCCGACGCCTGGCGGGCCGCGGGGCACACGGTGGGCTAAGGGGCGGCGGAGGGCGGGTGATGGTGTCATGGCCGGGCTCGACCCGGCCATCTACGGCGTGCACGGCGGCGGCCGTTGGCACCGCCCTCCACGGCGCCCGCCAGGGGAGCCGTGGATGCGCGGATCAAGTCCGCGCATGACAAGGGTTTAGGCCTGAAACAGCCGCATAAACTGTCATGGCCGGGCTCGACCCGGCCATCCACGGCGTGCACGCCGGCGGCCGTTGGCACCGCCCTCCACGGCAGCCGACAGGGGAGCCGTGGATGCGCGGATCAAGTCCGCGCATGACACTCACGAGGGGACATCCGCAAGAGCGCCCGCCCCCTCCCTCACCACCTCAGCGTCAGCAGGCCCCTCGCCTTGGCACGCAGGCGGCGCCAGGGCTTTTCCGGGCGCTCCGGGTCGGCGAGCTGGCTGTCGACGACGAACTCATCGAAGCCGTCCATATCCTCCGGCGTCTCGACCTCCAGCGGCACCAGCGTGCGGCCGCGTTCGGTGCGCAGGCTTTCGATGGCGGGGATGATGCGGCCGTCCTCGGCGTCGATGCGGCTGCGCAGGGCGGCTTCGTCCACGTCCAGGTGCTCGGCCAGCAGGTCGAGCATGCGGCCGCGGATCATGGCGCGCGTCCCGTCCTCCTCCGGCCGCGGCGCCACCGCCACGTCGCACTCGCTGTCGAAGCCGAGCGAGCGATTGTTGATGTTCGCCGAGCCGATCTTCAGGAACAGGTCGTCGACGATGGTCACCTTGGCGTGGACGTAGATGGGCCGGCCCTTCCTGGTCACCGGGCAGTAGATGCGGAAGCGACCGCAGTGGTCGGCGGCGCGGCAGGCGGCGACGGCGCGGATGCGGGCGGTGTCCATGGTGGACTGCTCCAGCCAACCGGCCGCCTCCTTGGGATTGACCACCACCACCTCGGGCGGGTCGGGCTCGCGCAGGCGCTCGACCAGGGCGCGCACCACGGCGCGGCTGGCGAAATACTGGTTCTCCAGGTAGATCAGCCGGCGCGCCTTGCGGACGGCGCGCAGGTACAGCTTCTCGATCTCGAAGATGCCCGGCTGGTCCTCGAAGGGCGGCAGGGTGCGGGCGATGCCGACCTGCAAGGCGTGGCCGTCGCACGGCGCCGCAGCCGGCCACGCCACCTCGTCCTCGTCGGACGCCGGCGGATCCACCGGCTCCAGATGTTCGCCCGTGGCGCGGCGCCAGCGGTCGCGGCACAGCTGCCCGAGGGTGCCGGCCGCGTCGCCATCCAGCGCCAGGGCGACGTCGTGGTGCGGCATGTAGCGGCGGCCGCCGGGGGTGATGCGGTGGTGGTCGTTGTCGCGGTGGGCGCGCGTGTCCCAGCGCTCGCGGGTGATGTCTATGGCGCCGGTCAGCGCCAGCCGGTCGTCGATGCAGACGATCTTCTGGTGGTGGCACGATCCGAAGGGATGCTCGCCGTCCAGCTTGAAGTGGACGCGGTCGTGCAGCTTCCACTTGATGGCGCGGATCGGCCACGGGTTCTGCCGGATCATGGTGAAGAAGGCGACGTCCCACTTGAGGATGAACAGCTCCAGCTCCGGCCGCCGGCGCACCAGTTCCGACAGGAACGGCCCGACCTTCACCGGCCAGCCGTCGCGCGGGTTCTTCGTCAGCAGGCGGATACGGGTGTCGAAGTCCCAGCCGATGAGGAAGATGCGCCGCCGCGCCTCCAGGCAGGCCTGACGGAAGGCGGCGAAGTAGTCCTCGCAGTCGACGATGACGCCGAACCGGCGGGTCTCGGCGAGCCGCCAGCAGGTCTCGCCCGGCTCCAGCAAAGGCGGGTCGGGCTCCGGTTCGATGCGGCGGGCAGGGGTGTCGGGCAGCGTCATGCCCCACCCAACGCACAAGCGGCTGCAGGCGTTGAAGCCGCATGACCGAGACCGACGACGCCCCGCCCGGCCAGCTCCGCTGCGCCCTCAGCCATCCGAGGCAGTGCGCCAAACGCCTGGCCCAGAGCCGCTCCGGCCTATGGATGATCGGCGTTCTTTCGGTCCTGGAAAGCACGGTGCTGCCCTTCGCCATCGAGATCGTGCTGATCCCCTACATGCTGGCGCGGCAGGACATTCTGTGGCGCATCGCCTTCGTCACGACGCTGGGCTCGGTGATCGGCGCCGCCTTCGGCTACGCCATCGGCTACTTCCTCTACGCCTCGGCCGGCACGTGGCTGATCGAGACCCTGGGCTGGCAGCAGCAGTTCGAGAGCACGCGGGAGTGGTTCTCCAGCAACGGCTTCTGGGCCGTGCTCGCCATCGGCGTGACGCCGGTGCCCTTCCAGGTGGCCATGCTGGCGGCGGGAGCCATGAAGTACTCCCTGCCGATGTTCCTGCTGGCGACGGGGCTCGCCCGCGGCATCCGCTACTTCGGACTGGCGCTGCTGGTGAAGCTGTTCGGCCAGCGGGCGCTCGACCTGTGGCACCGCCACAAGGTGCCGGTGGCGGCCGGCCTGACCGCCGTGGTGGCGGTCGCCGTGGCGGCGCAGGTGTTCCTGGGCGGGGGAAGCGGCAGCGGCTGACGCAACGGCTGAACAGGAAAGGGCCGGCGGCGGGTTCCCCCGCCGCCGGCCCTTTCTCGTACGAAAAGGCGCAGGCCTTACGCCTGCTCTTCGCCCTCTTCGGCGCGGGCGCGCTGGGCGGCTTCGGCGCGCTGGCGGTAGAGCTGCACGAAGTCGATGGGCTGCAGCATCAGCGGCGGGAAGCCGCCATCGCGGGTGATGTCGGCGATGAGGTTGCGGCAGAACGGGAACATCAGGCGCGGCGCCTCGATCAGCAGCAGCGGGTGCAGGTGTTCCTGCGGCGCGTTGGCCTGCACCACGGCGCCGTAGACCAGCTCCATGACGAAGCCCGGCTTGTCGCCGACGGTCGCCTTGATGTCGAAGTGGATGGTCACTTCGTAGTGGTTGCCGCCGAGCTGGGCGACCTGCACGTCGACGCTGATGGGGATCTCCGGCGCCTTCTGCATCTGGCTGAAGATCTGCGGCGCGCCCGGCACTTCGAAGGACAGGTCCTTGATGTACTGGCCGGCGATGGCGATGCCGACGCGGCCTTCCTGCTCGGTGGCCTGGGGGTTCTGCGCGCCGTTGGCGCCGTTCGCTTCGGTCATCGGGTCACTCCTGGAAGAATGGGTTGCGGCAAGGGCTAGCACGGCGGCCGGCGACTGGCAACCGCCCGAGTCGGCCCTATCAGCCGCGCGGCGGGCCGGGACGCGGCGGCAGGTCGGCGTCGCCTCCGATGCGGTCGGCCGGCGGCGGGTCCTGGTCGACCTCGCGGAACTCGCCCTCGATTTCGTAGGGGCGGCGCGGCGGCGCCTCCGGGCGACCCTGCGGCCCGCCGGCGCCGCCGTCGGTGAAGGTGGCCGAGTAGCGCACGTTGCCCGACTTCACCAGCGCCGGCAGCACCACCTTGCGCAGCCACGCCCGCACCGGCGGCAGCAACAGCAGCAGGCCGGTGGCGTCGGTGACGAAGCCCGGCGTCAGCAGCAGCACGCCGGCCACCAGCAGGCAGGCGCCGTCGAACACTTCGCGCAGCGGCATCTCGCCGCGATTGAGCGATTCCTGCGCCCGCCGCAGGGTCGCGAGGCCCTGGTGGCGCAGCAGCGCGGTGCCGGCGAAGGCGGTGGCGATGACGATGGCGATGGTCGGCCACAGACCGATCAGACCGCCCACCTGGATGAAGACGGCGATTTCGATCAGCGGAACCGCGATGAACAGGCCCAGAATCACGAGTGGCATGCTTGCCCTTTGCCCCCTCACGGCTTATGTACGGGGAACGAAAATGGCCCCCTGTTCGTGTCCGGCAGCCGGAATGTTTTGTCCGCGCCGCCTGACCCATGTAGCGTAGCGAGGGGGGCGGGTCCAGCCCCGGGGTGGAGCGGCAGCCGACTGATGAGCGAAGGTTTCCAGTTCGTCGACATCATCTTCCTCGCCCTCGTGGCGGGCTTTCTCATCCTGCGTCTGCGCAGCGTGCTCGGCCGCCGCACCGGCGACGAGGAGCTGCGCCGCCAGCAGGCGGAACAGCGGCTGGCCGCCGGCCGCCGCGCCGCGCCGGCGACGGACGATCGCGGCAACGTGATCGAGCTGCCGGGCCGCCGCCCCGCCGCACCGGCCGAGGAAGACCTCGACCTCGGCGCCTATGCCGGCACGCCGGTGGAAGCCGGCATCCGCGACATCAACGCCGCCGACCGCAGCTTCGAGCCCAACGGCTTCCTGCGTGGCGCCCGCGGCGCCTTCGAGATGATCGTCGAGGCCTTCGCCCGCGGCGACAAGGACGCCCTGCGGCCGCTGCTCGCCGACGAGGTCTTCGCCAACTTCTCGGCCGCCATCGACCAGCGCAAGCAGGCCGGCGAGACCATGGAGACGCGCATCCTCGGCATCAAGAAGCTCGAGATCCGCGACGCCGCCATGCGTGGCCGCGACGCCGTGGTGACCGTGCTGTTCCAGAGCGAGCAGATCAACCTGGTGATCGACCAGTCGGGCGTCGTCGTCGACGGCGACGAGAAGACGCCGGTGGACGTCACCGACGTCTGGACCTTCGCCCGCGACACTGGCGATCCCGATCCCAACTGGCAGCTCGTCGCCACCACCGCGCCCGAGTGACCTCTCAAGCCATGCGCCGCGCCTTTCCGCTGGTTTCGGCCGCCCGCCGCCTCGCCGCGTGCGGCCTTCTCGCCCTCGGCCTCGCCGCCTGCGGCGAGCAGGCCCCGCCGCCGCCGGCCGAGCCCCAGGTGCCGCGCGCGGCGCTGACGCCGGCCACCTTCGCCCAGTTGCCCGGGTGGCAGAGCGACGGCCTGCGCGACGCCCTGCCGGCCCTGCGCGCCTCGTGCGAGCGCATGACGGCGCGCAACAGCTTCCCGAGCGCCCCCGAGTTCCTCACCGACGAGGCCCGCGCCGTCTTCCCCGGCGCCGCCGCGTGGCAGCGCGCCTGTGCCCAGGTGGCCGCCGTGCCGCCGGGCGACGCCGCCGGCCTGCGCCGGGTGCTGACCACCGCCTTCGTGCCCTATGCCGTCGCCGACGCCGGCACCGGCAGCCGCGAGGGCACCTTCACCGGCTACTACGAGGCCGAACTGCGTGGCTCGCCGGTGCGCCAGGGCGCCTATCAGCATCCGGTCTACGGCGTGCCGTCCGACCTCGTGTCGGTCAACCTGCGCAGCTTCGACGAGGCGCTGCCCAATCAGACCCTGGTCGGCCGCGTCGACGGCGGCAAGCTGGTGCGCTACCACGACCGCGCCGCCATCGAGACGGGCGCCGTCGCCGCCACCGCGCCGGTGGTCATGTGGACCGACGACGCCGTCGACCTGCACGTGCTGCACGTCCAGGGCTCGGGCCGCGTCGTGCTGCCCGACGGCACCACCACCCGCGTCGGCTATGCCGGCAACAACGGCTGGAAGTTCGTCGGCATCGGCAAGATCCTGAAGGACGCCGGCGTGCTGGCGCCCGGCCAGGGCTCCATGCAGGACATCCGGGCGTGGCTGAAGGCCAACCCGCAGGTGGCCGACGACTACATGCGGCAAAATCCGCGCTACATCTTCTTCCGTAAGATTGACGGAAACGGTCCCATCGGCGCCCAGGGCGTGGCGCTGACGCCGGCCCGCTCCATGGCGGTCGACACGCGCTTCGTGCCGCTCGGCGCGCCGCTGTGGCTGGACGCCGTCGACCCCGACGGCCGGCCGCTGCAGCGCCTGATGGTGGCGCAGGACGTCGGCTCGGCCATCAAGGGGCAGGTGCGCGGCGACTTCTTCTGGGGCACCGGCGAGGCGGCGCTCGCCCAGGCGGGCCGCATGAAGAGCCCCGGCCGTTACTACGTTCTGCTGCCCCGGGCGGCGGGGTCCTGAGTCTTCTTGTCAGGGACCGCGCGACACCGCATCCTTGGGCGACTCGGCGGGCGGACCCGCCGAACCGATCACGAGCACAAGGGTTGACCCCGCGCATGTCCGAGCCGACCGCCGCCGCCCCGTCGTCTTCCACCGCCGCCGCCGCGCGCCCTGCGCAGCCGCACGTCGGGCTGTTCGTCACCTGTCTGGTCGACGTCTACCGCCCGACCGTCGGCTTCGCCACGCTGTCGCTGCTGGAGAAGGCGGGCTGCCGCGTCACCGTGCCGGACAGCCAGACCTGCTGCGGCCAGCCGGCCTGGAACACCGGCGACCGCGAGGATGCCCAGCGCGTCGCCCGCCCCCTCATCGACGCCTTCCTCGGGTTCGACTACGTGGTGGTGCCCTCGGGCTCCTGCGCCGGCATGATTCGCTACTACCCCGACGTCTTCCAGGGCGACCCGGTCTACGGCCCCAAGGCCGAGCAGCTGGCCGCCAAGACCTTCGAGATCACCAGCTTCCTCACCGACGTCATGGGCTGGGACGGCATCGAGGCGACCTATTCCGACACCGTCACCTATCACGACAGCTGTTCCGGCCTGCGCCAGCTCGGCATCAAGGCGCAGCCGCGGGCGCTGTTGTCCAAGGTCGCGGGGCTGGACCTGGTGGAGATGCAGCGGCCCGAGGAATGCTGCGGCTTCGGCGGCACCTTCTGCGTCAAGTACGGCGAGATTTCCGACCGCATGGTCACCGACAAGGTGACCGACATCGACACCACTGGCGCCGGCACCCTGCTGGCGGGCGAAGTGGGCTGCCTGCTCAACATGGCGGGCAAGGCCAAGCGGCTCGGCCAGTCGGTCAAGTGCCGCCACGTCACCGAAGTGCTCGCGGGCATGGCCGACCGGCCGGCCATCGGCGACGAGCGCTGAACGGGAAGGGACAGGACGCCATGAACGCCACGTCGCACCGGTTCAAGCAGAACGCCCACGACGCCATCGCCGACGAGAAGCTGAAGAAGGCGCTGTCCACCATGAAGGTGGGCTTCCGCGAAAAGCGCGCCGCCGCCATCGCCAAGCTGCCGGAATTCGAGGCCCTGCGCGATGCCGGGCGCGACCTCAAGAACCACGTGCTGGAAAACCTCGACCACTACCTGGCGCGGTTCGAGGAACGGGTGATCGAACAGGGCGGCCACGTCCACTGGTGCCGCGATGCCGAGGAGGCGCGCCAGACCATCCTGCGCATCTGCCGCGACAAGGGGGCCAAGACGGTCACCAAGGGCAAGTCCATGATCGCCGAGGAGATCGCCCTCAACCACTTCCTCGAAGAGAAGGGCATCGTTCCGGTCGAGACGGACCTCGGCGAATACATCATCCAGCTGCGCCACGAGCCGCCGAGCCACATCATCGCCCCGGCCATCCACGTGTCGAAGGAAATGGTGGCCGACGCCTTCCGCGAGACCCACAAGCAGTACCCCGCCGACCGCCCGCTGGGCGAGCCGCGCCAGCTGCTCGACGAGGCGCGCGACGTGCTGCGCGGCCAGTTCATCCAGGCCGACGTCGGCATCACCGGCGCCAACATGCTCATCGCCGAGACGGGCTCGACCGTCATCGTCACCAACGAGGGCAACGGCGACCTCACCCAGCTCTTGCCGCGCACCCACATCGTTCTGGCCAGCATCGAGAAGATCGTGCCGACGCTGGACGACGCCTGCACGGTGCTGCGCCTGCTCGCCCGCTCCGCCACCGGGCAGGAGATGAGCAGCTACACCACCTTCTCCACCGGGCCGCGCCGCCCCGAGGACCGCGACGGGCCGGAGGAGTTCCACGTCGTGCTGCTCGACAACGGCCGCTCGGGCATGCTCGGCACCGAGTTCCAGGACATGCTGCGCTGCATCCGCTGTGCGGCCTGCATGAACCACTGCCCGGTCTACGGCTCGGTCGGCGGCCATGCCTACGGCTGGGTCTATCCCGGCCCCATGGGCAGCGTGCTGACGCCGGCGCTGATCGGCATCGAGAACGCCGCGCCGCTGCCGCACGCCTCCACCCTGTGCGGGCGGTGCGAGCAGGTCTGCCCCATGCGCATCCCGCTGCCCAAGATGCTGCGGCACTGGCGCGAGAAGGAATTCGAGCGCAACCTCGCCCCGCCGCGGGTGCGCCAGGCCATGCGCTTCTACGGCTGGATCGCCACCAAGCCCCGCCTGTGGCGGTGGTACACGGCCGCCGCCGCCCGCGTGCTGGCGGCGTGGGCCGGCAAGCGCGGCCGCATCGCCTCCCTGCCCTTCGCCAAGGAATGGACGGCGGTGCGCGACATGCCGGCGCCCGAAGGCGAGACCTTCATGCAGCGCTATGCGCGCGAGCGCCGGGGAGCGCGCTGACGCATGGCCTACGCCGCCCCGCGCCCCAAGCCCAACAAGCGCGACGTCGTGCTGCACGAGCGCCTGCAGGAGGCCTACGACGACGGCCGCCTCATCGTGCACACCGACTTCATGCGCCTGAACCGCACCGACAGCCCGGTGTTCAGCCCGTGGATCAACGTGGTGCCGCTGCTGGCGCTGCTGCTGCTGGCGCTGATCCTGCTGTTCGTCGCGGGGCTGCTGGTGGGCACGGTGGCGCTGGTCTTCGCGGTGCTGGTCTACGTGCTGGCGATCCGGCCGTGGACCGCCAACACCGTCCACAAGCGGGCGCTCGCCTTGATGATGAGCGACGCCGGCTCGTGGATGCGCCTGTGGGCCTTCGGCGGCATCGTGCTGCAACTGTCGGCCAACCCGCGCATCGGCGTCGCCGCGCCGGACGGCGACTGGCGGGCCTTCGCCTCCCGCTACTTCGCCGAGAAGCCGTCGACCGACCGCGGCCTGTCCATCGCCTGACCGCCCCGCCCCTTTCCGCCCGAGCAAGAGCCGCCAGCCCATGTCCAGCGACGCCCGCACCCACATCCTGACCCGCATCCGCCGCTCGCTCGGCCGCGGCGAGCTGCCGCCGGCGGCGCAGGAGACGCTCGACGCCCGCCTCGCCGCGCCGCGCCCCGGCATCGTCCCGGCCCGCGCCAAGGGCGACCGGCGCGAACTGGTGGAGCGCTTCGTCACCATGGCCGAGGCGGCGGCGGCCAGCCTCGACCGCATCGACGGGCCGGACGCGCTGCCCCGCGTGGTGGCGGAATGGCTCGCCCGCCACAACCTGGCGCCCGAGGTGGTGGCCGCCCCCGACGCCAGCCTCGACGTGCTGGAGGGCCGCGGCACCCTGACGGTCAAGCGCGGCGTCGCCCATCCGGCCGACCAGGTGAGCGTCACCCCCTGCTTCGCCGGCGTCGCCGAGACGGGCACGCTGGTGCTGGTCTCCGGCCCCGAGACGCCGACCAGCCTCAACTTCCTGCCGGACAACCACGTCGTCGTCGTGCGCGCCAGCCAGATCGTCGGCGGCTACGAGGAGATGTGGGCCTACCTGCGCGACGCCGGCGCCACGCCGCGCACCGTCAACATGATCACCGGGCCGTCGCGCACCGGCGACATCGAACAGACCATCCAGCTGGGCGCCCATGGGCCGCGCCGGCTGCATATCGTGCTGATCGACGATGAGGCGGCCTAGACGCGCCCGCAGCCTGACGCCCGACGAGGCGGAGCTGTGGCGCGCCGTGATGAAGGATGCCGCGCCGCTGCCCAAGCGGCGTGTCCGCAAGCCGACGCGCGACGTGCCCTTCGGCGAATCGACGCCGGAACCGCCGCCGCCCGAGCCGCCGGCCATCCCGCCGATCCCCAAGCCGGCGCCCAAGACGCGCATCCGCCCGCCCGAGCCGCCGCCGCCGCCCACGCCGACCAGCCGGCCGCATGCCCTGGCGCACGGCGAGACGGCCGGCATCGACCGCCGCACCGCCGGCCGCTTCACCCGCGGCCGCATGGAGATCGACGGCCGCATCGACCTGCACGGCATGACGCAGGAGACGGCGCACCGGGCGCTGTGCGCCTTCCTCGCCCGCGCCCATGACCGCGGCAGCCGCTGCGTCATCGTGGTCACCGGCAAGGGCTCGCGCGGCGGCGAGGGCGGCGGCGTGCTGCGCCGCATGGTGCCCATGTGGCTGAACGAGCCGGGCCTGCGCACGCGCATCCTCAGCTTCACCCACGCCCAGCCGCAGCACGGCGGCGAAGGTGCGCTCTACGTCCTGCTGAAGCGGCACCGGGCATGACCCCCTTCGGGCGCCGCATGCGGGAACTGCGCGAGGCGCGCGGCATCACCCTCAAGTCCATGGCGGCGGAGCTGGGCGTCACCGCCGCCTACCTGTCGGCGCTGGAACACGGTCACCGCGGCAAACCGGGGCCGGGGCTGGTCATGCAGATCTGCGGCATGCTCGGGCTCATCTGGGACGAGGCGGAGGAGCTGAAGCGCCTCGCCGACCTGTCGCAGCCCAAGGTCACCCTCGACACCGGCGGGCTGAGCCCGCTCGCCACCGAGTTCGTCAACCGCTTGGCGAGCCGCCTGCGCCACCTGGACGACCAGACGTTGACCGAGATGCTGGAACGACTGGAGCCGAAACGGCGTTCGAGTTGACGGCGCCAGCGCCTGGGCGAGTTGACGGCGCCAGCGCCTGGGCGAGTTGACGGCGCCAGCGCCTGGGCGAGTTGACGGCGCCAACGCCTGGGCGAGTTGACGGCGGCACCGCCTCACCTTCGCCATGGTCGCGGGCGATGGTATGCCCTATGTAGCCCCTGACCCACGCCCGGGCGCCACACGGAGGACGATGGTTTGAAGACGGTTCTGACGCGCATGACCACGGCGGCCGCGGTCGCCCTGACCCTGGCAACGGGCGCGGCGGCCCTGGGGCTGCCCGGCGCGCCGGCCCAGGCGGTGGTGAAGACCGACACCTCGCCGGCCGAGCAGGACGTGCTGGCCCAGGCCGAACGCTACCTCAACGGCATCGATACCCTGCAGGCCCGCTTCCTGCAGCTGTCCTCGACCGGCAACTCGGTGGAAGGCGACGTCTTCATGGACCGCCCCGGCCGCATGCGCCTGGAATACGAGGGCATGCCCATCCTCATGGTCGCCAACGGCCGTCATCTCATCTATGTCGACCAGGAACTGGACCAGGTGAGCTACCTCGGCCTCGACCAGACGCCGGTCGGTGTGCTGCTGCGCCCGAACGTCAGCTTCCAGGACGACGACATCACCGTCACCGACGTGCGCCGCGGCGCCAACGTGGCCGAGATCGACGTGGTGCAGACCAAGGATCCCGGCGCCGGCCAGCTGACCCTGGTGTTCACGGAGAAGCCGTTCGAGCTGCGCCAGTGGCGCGTGCGCGACGCCCAGAACGTGGAAACCGCCGTGTCGCTGTTCAACACCCGCACGGGCATGGAGCTGCCGGGCAGCCTGTTCGACTACAACGAGAAGGTCGACCCGCTGAACCCCATGGGCAGGAAGTAGGGGCGGCGAAAAAGGGCGCAGGATCAACGGCCTCGGCCTATGAAAAAAGTTATATCCGACGTCCGATGAAGGTCTTGCGGTTTCCTGTTCCGTTCCCCACATCACTCTTGCCCGGTGAGCTTCCCCCCCTCGTTCACCGGGTGGAGAGCCGGCAATCCCCCCTGCCGTCTCTCTCCCCTCGGCTCAATGAGCCTGGCGCCCGGTCCGGATCCCCCCCTGGACCGGGCGCTTCCCTTTTCGGCCCCCGCTGCTGCTATACTCCCGCCCCCACCGTTCACCTGGGAGATCCCCCCGTGGCTTTCGTCGTCCCCGCGCCCGCCGTGCCCGCCGTTCCCGTGGAAGGGAGCGACGACGTCTTCCCCGTCCGCCGCATCTTCTGCGTCGGCCGCAACTACGCCGCCCATGCCCGCGAGATGGGCGCCAACCCGGACGCCGAGCCGCCGTTCTTCTTCACCAAGCCGGCCGATGCCGTGGTGCCCATGGGCGGCCGCGTGCCCTATCCGCCGGCGACGTCCGACCTGCACCACGAGGTCGAGCTGGTGGTGGCGCTCGCCAAGGGCGGCTCCGACATCGCGCCGGAAGCGGCGCTCGACTGCGTCTACGGCTATGCCGTCGGCATCGACCTGACCCGCCGCGACCTGCAGGCGGCCGCCAAGAAGGGCGGCAAGCCGTGGGATATGGCCAAGGGTTTCGACGCCTCGGCGCCGATCTCGGCCATCCGCGCGGTCGCCCGCTGCGGCCATCCGGCCGACGGCGCCGTGACCCTGAGCGTCGACGGCGTCACCCGCCAGAGCGGCGACCTCGCCGACATGATCTGGTCGGTGCCGGCCATGATCGCCTACCTGTCGACGCTGGTCATCCTGCAGCCCGGCGACCTGATCTTCACCGGCACGCCGGAAGGCGTCGGCGCCGTCGCCCGCGGCCAGACCATGGTGGCGTCGGTGGAAGGCGTCGGCGAGCTGACGGTGACCATGGCCTGATGAAGATCGTCACCTGGAACGTCAACTCGATCCGTCTGCGCATCGACCTGCTGGAGCGCCTGACGGACGAGATGGCGCCCGACGTGGTCTGCCTGCAGGAGACCAAGTGTCCCGACGACCTGTTCCCGCACGAGGCGCTCACGCGCCTCGGGTGGGAGCACGTCGCCTGCCACGGCCAGAAGGGCTACAACGGCGTCGCCATCCTGTCGCGCCGGCCGCTGCGGGAGGTGCGCACCCAGGCGTGGTGCGAGCGGCCCGACTGCCGCCACATCATCGCCGAGGTGGACGGGATGGAGGTCCACAGCCTCTACATCCCGGCCGGCGGCGACGAGCCGGACCCGGCGAAGAACCCCAAGTTCGCCAACAAGCTGCGCTTCCTCGACGAGTTGACGGAGTGGTTCGCCGCCACCTACGGCCCGCGCGACCCGCTGGTGCTGGCCGGCGACTTCAACGTGGCGCCGCTGCCGACCGACGTGTGGGACCACAAGAAGCTGCTGAAGGTGGTCACCCACACGCCCATGGAGACGACGCGCCTCGCCCTGCTGCAGCAGACGCTGGACTGGGTGGACACGACGCGCGCCTTCGTGCCGGCCGACGAACACGTCTTCACGTGGTGGAGCTACCGCGCCGCCGACTGGCGCGGCGCCAACAAGGGGCGCCGGCTGGACCACGTGTGGGTGACACCCGCCCTCGCCCCGCGCCTGACGGGCTGGGAGGTCCACGTCGACGCCCGCGACTGGCCGCAGCCGAGCGACCACGCGCCGGTGGCGGCGGTGCTGGCGGACTGAGGGCCGGCGCCCCCGCCCCTACCCCGCCAGTTGCAGCAGCGCGTCCAGGTCGTCGGGGCGGTCGACCACGTCGGCCAGGGTGTAGCCGTCGAGCACCGCCAGGAAGGCCTCCTGCGCCTGCCGCAGCACGCCCTTCAGCCGGCAGGCGGGGGCGATGCGGCAGGTGTTGGTCTCTGGCCGGAAGCACTCCACCAGGTCGCGACCGTCTTCCAGCGCGCGCACCAGGACGCCGATGTTGATCTCGGCCGCCGGCACCGCCAGGCGCAGGCCGCCGCCGCGGCCGCGCAGGCCTTCCACCACGCCGGCCCGCGTCAGGTCGTTGGCGACCTTCATCAGGTGGTTGCGCGAAATGCCGTAGCGCTCCGCCACCTCGCGGATGGTGATGGTGTCGGCCGCCGCGCCGCCGTCGCGCGCCGCGCGGCGCGCCGTCAGCGCCAGCGTGATGAGCAGGCGCAGGGCATAATCGGTGTGTTGCGTCAGGCGCATGGCTCTCCCGTCCGGCACGCGGGGTAAGATGCATCCGCCATATTGCTTTCCCGGCGGCCCGCCTTAAATATGTATCGTAAATTCATCTTTAAAGGGGCAAGCGCCATGATCGAGATCGTGCTCGTCAGCCTGGTGGCCCTGGTCGGCCTGTTCTTCGCCGCCCTGTTCACCGGCGCCGCCTATTTCGCCGGCGCCGGCAAGCGCTGGAGCCCCGACATGCCGGGCCGCATCTACGGCTGGTTCGCCCGCGGCGTGCTGTCCTTCGGCCTCATCGCGCTCACCGTCCTCACCGCGGTGGAGATCGGCGGCCTCTCCTGAGGCGAGGTCGCCGGCTTCGTTCTCGTCGGCAGCCTCCCCGCCCTGTTCGCTCTGCCGGCGAAAGACTACGCCGACTATCACCGACCACGGGTCCTGCCCATGGGGCGCCTCGACTCCATGCGCAACCAGGGCTTGATTTGTGCCGCCGATGGGAGGACTGTCGGCGCATGGACGAGGACGAGATCACCGCTGCGGCGGCCGGAGTGGACGACCGCATCGCCCGCCGCCTGCGGCAGCGGCGGGAAGCCCTCGGCCTCGGCGAGGCGGAGGCGGCGGCGCGCATCGGCATCACCCGCGCCAAGCTGGTGCGCATCGAATCGGGCCGCAGCCACCCGACCACCGTCCTGCTCGGCCGCATCTGCACCGCCCTCGGCCTGACCATGACGTCGGTCATGAGCCCCGACGACCCCGCCGCCGCATCCGACACCGCGCCGGAAGACGCCGCCGCGCCCGGCGGCAGCACGGTGCTGCGCCGCATCGACCAGCCGGTGTGGCACGACCCGGGCAGCGGCTACAGCCGCCGCATCCTGTCGCCCTCCGGCACCGGCTCGCCGCTCGAGATCGTCGAGATCGAGTTCCCGCCTTATGCCGACGTCACCTACGGCCCGACCGGCGCCTTCGGCACCACCCAGCATCTGGTGGTGCTGGACGGCGCACTGACGGTCACCGTCGGCGGCCGCACCCACCACCTGGACGCCGGTGACTGCCTGCACATGTGCCTCGCGGGCGGCGGGACCGTGCACAACCCCGGCCCGGCGCCCTGCCGCTACATGGTGGTGCTGGAGCGGGGGCTGGCTATTCGTCCAGCCGCGGATCGATCAGCTGGCTGAACAGCCGCCGCACGCCGTCGCCCCACTGCTTGCGCAGGCCCATCATGTAGGGGTCGTCCTCGCCGATGGAGCGGCGGTGGAACACGCGGTGCGCGTCGGTCTTGGCCACCAGCACGTCGATGGGCAGGCCGACCGACAGGTTGGAGCGCATGGTGCTGTCCATGGACACCAGCGCGCACTTCACCGCTTCCGGCAGCGGCGTGTCGGGCGCGATGACGCGGTCGAGGATGGGCTTGCCGTACTTGGTCTCGCCGATCTGGAAGAAGGGCGTCAGCGGCCCGGCCTCGATGAAGTTGCCGGCGGCGTAGATGAGGAACAGCCGCATGGGGCCGCCCTTGACCTGACCGCCCAGGATGAAGCTGGCGATGAAGTCGGCGCCGTGCTGCTGCAGCGAACCGGCGTCGTTGTCGTAGACCTTGCGCACCGCCTCGCCCACCAGCTTGGCGGCGGCGTGCATGCCGGGCACGGTGAGCAGGGTCGAGCCCTTCTTGCGCTTCTCGCCGCCGGGCAGGCGGATCTGGTCGTCGAGCTGGCTCGCCACCGCCTGGGTGATGGCGAGGTTGCCCGACGACAGCAGCACGATGATGCGCTCCCCCGGCTTCTCCCACACCCGCATCTTGGAGAAGGTGGAGATGTGGTCGACGCCGGCGTTGGTGCGGCTGTCGGACGCCATCACGAGGCCGTCGTTCAGGAGGAGGCCGAGGCAGTAGGTCATCGGTCGGGGGTCTTTGCGAGAAGAGGCGCGGCCGTCAGGCCACCAGCAGGAAGTCGCGGGCGATTTCCGCGCTCAGGGCCGAGTTCTTGTTGATGAACTCGGTCAGGAAGCGGTGCAGGCCCCGGCGGGTGATATCCTCGGTCCGCGTGTAGTGCAAGCGGGCGTGCATCTCGCCGGCCTTGCGCGTGCATTCGAGCTTCGGCCCGAGCAGTTCGAGCTGCTGGTGCACCACGTCGTAGCAGGCGTGCAGCGAGCGCGGGAACTCCTGCCGCAGGATCAGCAGTTCCGCCACGTTGCGCGGCTTGATGCTGTCGCGGTAGATGAGCCGGTAGGCCTTGAAGGCCGACAGCGAGCGCAGCAGCGCCCCCCACTGGTAGTAGTCCACCGCCTCGTCGATGCGCGCCTCGTCGGGGGCCAGCACGTGGTACTTCACGTCGAGCAGGCGGGCGGTGTTGTCGGCGCGCTCCACGAAGGTGCCGAGGCGGGTGAAGTAGAACCCCTCGTTCTGCAGCATGGTGCCGACGGTGGTGCCGCGGAACAGGGCGGAGCGGTCCTTCACCCAGTCGAAGAAGTCGCGGAAGCCGGTGTCGAGGAGGTGCGAATACTGCATCTCCTTGATCTCCAGCCACGCCGAGTTCAGGCACTCGAACATCTCCGACGGGATGGCGTTGCGCTCGGCGCGGGCGTTCTCGCGGGCGGAGCGCAGGGAGCTGTAGATGGACGACGGGTTTTCCGGGTCCAGCGCCATGAAGGCGATGACGGCGCCGGCGGTGATGGACTGCTGGCGGTCCTCGTACAGCGGGCGCTGGCCGGCGATGATGAGGGCGGGCAGCCACTGCGACGATCCATCCTCGCCGTCGGCGGCGGGCAGCTGGCTCATGCGGTGGCTGACGTCGAGGATGCGGGCCATGTTCTCGGCCCGCTCCACGTAGCGCGCCATCCAGTACAGGTTGTCGGCGGTACGGCTCAGCATGCTCAGCGCTCCAGAACCCAGGTGTCCTTGGTGCCGCCGCCCTGCGACGAGTTCACCACCAGCGAGCCCTCGCGCATGGCGACGCGCGTCAGGCCGCCCGGCACCACCGTGATGTCCTCGCCATAGAGGACGAAGGGTCGCAGGTCGACGTGGCGCGGCGCGATGCCCTGCTCCACGAAGGTCGGGCAGGTGGACAGCGCCAGCGTCGGCTGGGCGATGAACATGCCGGGGTCCTTCAGGATGCGCTGGCGGTAGGCGCTGATCTCCTCCCGCGAGGCCTTCGGGCCGACCAGCATGCCGTAGCCGCCGGAGCCGTGGACTTCCTTCACCACCAGCTCGCCCAGGTGGTCGAGCACGTACTTGCGGTCGTCGTCGCGGTTGAGGTGGTAGGTGGGCACGTTGGCGAGGATCGGCTCCTCGCCCAGGTAGAAGCGGATCATCTCCGGCACGTAGTCGTAGATCGCCTTGTCGTCGGCGATGCCGGTGCCGACGGCGTTGGCGAGCGTCACCCGTCCCTTGCGGTAGGCCTGGAACAGGCCGGGCACGCCGAGCATGCTGTCCTTGCGGAAGACGCGCGGGTCGAGGAAGTCGTCGTCGATGCGGCGGTAGATGACGTCGACGCGCTTCGGCCCTTCGACGGTGCGCATGTAGACCGTGTCGTCCTCGACGAACAGGTCCTGCCCCTGCACCAGGTCGACGCCCATCTCGTCGGCCAGGAAGGCGTGCTCGAAGTAGGCGCTGTTGTACTGGCCCGGCGTCAGCACCACCACCGTCGGGTTCTCGACGTGGGCGGGGGCGGAGAAGCGCAGGTTCTGCACCAGCTGGTTGGGGTAGTGGTTGACCGGCGCCACCGCGTGGATGTCGAACAGGTCGGGGAACAGCCGCATCATGATCTCGCGGTTCTCCAGCATGTAGGAGACCCCCGAGGGCGTGCGCAGGTTGTCCTCCAGCACCGAGAAGCTGTTCTCGCCGGTGCGCACGATGTCGACGCCGGCGATGTGGACATAGATGCCCTTGGGCGGCGTGAAGCCGGCCATTTCCTTGCGGTACTGTTCGTTCTGGCTGACCAGCCGCTCCGGCACCTTGCCGGCGCGGACGATCTCCTGCCCGTGGTAGACGTCGGCGATGAAGGCATTGAGCGCCTTCACCCGCTGGCAGACGCCGTTGGACACCGTCTTCCACTCGTTCTTCGACAGAATCCGCGGGATGATGTCGAACGGGATGAGCCGTTCCTTGCCCGAGGTGTCGCCGTAGACGGCGAAGGTGATGCCGATGCGGCGGAACAGCATGTCCGCCTGCCTGTGGCGCCGGGCCAACACGTCGGCCGGCTGATGTTTCAGCCACGCATCATAGGTCTGGTAGGGTTCCCGGATGGCTCCGTCGGGAGACATCTCGTCGAAAGCAGCCTTGGCCATGCTCCCCCTTTCGAGGCATCGCTATCACCGCACTGCAACGAGTTTGGAGCCATTTCGAAGGTCTTGTCACGCGCCCTTTGCACAGGCGCTGAACAAATCGGCCTTATGCCCATGCCGCGGGCAGATTGCCTACGGCGGTGCCGAGAAAGCGAGCGAACCGCCGCCGCACCGCCCCCGCCGCCCGCGCAAGACACGGACGGCGCGGGCGCGACGCGGCGCGACTCGGCGCGAACGCTCGCGCCGAGTGAGCGCCCCCCGTCACTCGGCCACGGCGGCGACGGGCGCGAAGGCCCGTTCCATGGCACGGCGCACGGCGAAGGCGCCGGCCTCCCGCGCCTCGACGTCGGCCCAGCCGACGATGGCCCCGGCCGGCACGTCGCGCACCAGCTTCACCCCATGGGCGAGGCCGATGGGCAGGCAACCTTCACGCAGCGAGCGCTCAGCCGGGATCAGGCGGCCCCAGACCGTGTAGCCGCCCTCGCCGTCGAGGGTCTCGCCGGCCTTCAGGGCCCGCTTGGCCACCGCCACGGCGTCGCCGCGGAAGCCGCGCGTCTGCCCCGTCGGCTCGCCGCGCAGGGCGGCCGACAGGACCGAGATGCCGAGTTCCAGGCCGATCAGGTGATAGGGCTTGTACATGGCGGCGTAGCGCCCGGAGGCGTCGGTCTTCAGGCCGTACTGCGTGAAGCAGGCGCGGGCGTAGTCGTTGGGCGCCTCGATCACCACGTAGACGCCCCACCGCAGGTCGCGGAACACGGGCCGGCCGTCGCGTTCGAGGGACGACACCACCTCCACCATGCCCGGCCCCTGCAGCACGCCGCCCTCGCTGCGCGGGCGCAGGACGTGCGGCAGGTCGTCGACGCCGCAGGGCGGGAACAGCAGGCCGTCGGCGGGCACGTCCATGTCGCAGGCATTGGCGATGGCCGCCATCTCGATGGCCGACTTGGTGCCGTCGAGGAAGCTGTTGAACATCTGCGGGTTCATGCCGCCGCGCTTCGCTTCCTCGGGCGTCAGGCCGTAGTGCTGCCACACGTCGTCGGGAGTGACGGCGTGATAGGCCGGCAGGTACTTGGTGCCCTTGCCGGCGGCGACGACGCGGAACCCGGCGGAGCGCGCCCAGTCCACCAGTTCCGACGTCAGCGCCGGCTGGTCGCCGTAGGCCATGGAGTAGACGACGCCCATGGTGCGCGCTTCCTCCGCCAGCAGCGGCCCGGCGAGCACGTCGGCCTCGACGTTCACCATGACCACGTGCTTGCGGGCGGCGATGGCGGCGCGGGCGTGGACGATGCCGGCGGCGGGGTGGCCCGTCGCCTCCACCACCACTTCGACGTCGGGATGGTCCGCCGCCGCGCCGCCGTCGGTGACGAAGTCGGTGGCGGCGATGCGGTCTTCGGTCCACCCCACCGACCGGCAGGCGGCGCGCGCCCGCTCGGGGTCGAGGTCGGCGATGACGCGAACCTCGAGCCCCGGCGTGGTCGGCACCTGGCAGAGGAACATGGAGCCGAACTTGCCGGCGCCGATGAGCGCCACCCCGACGGGGCGGCCGGCGGCGGCGCGGGCCTTCAACAGATGATGCAGGTTCATGCGGTCGGGCTCCTCATTCCGCGGCGTGCTGGCCGGCGGCGCGCTGGCGGGCGAACTGCAGCAGGGCGTCGTCGGCGACGCATTCGATGGGCGCGAAGTCCTGGTGGGCGATCCACTCCTTGCGCGTCGGCGTGCGGATGTAGTTGGAGACGCTGTTCAGCGTCAGGTAGACGATCTTGCGCGGGTAGGGCGTGATGTTGCCGGCCGAGCCGTGCACCAGGTTGCCGTGGAACATGAGCACGGCGCCCGGCTTGCCGGTCGGCGCCACGATGCCGCCTTCGGCCACCAGGTCGGTCACCGTCTGCTTGTCGAGCGTCCACAGCGGGTAGGAGGTGGTCTCCAGGTCGTGGCCGGCGTTGAGCACGCCGTGGCGGTGGCTGCGCGGAATGATCATGAGCGGCCCGTTGATGGGCATCACCTCGTCGATGAAGACCGAGATGTTCATGGCCCGCGGCTCGGGCATGCCGTCGTCGCGCGCCCAGGTGCCGTAGTCCTGGTGCCACTGCCAGACCTCGCCGTCGAAGGCCGCCTTGGCGTTCACCTTGTACTGGTGCATGTAGAGCTTTTCGCCGAACACCTGCTCCACCGGCTCGATGAGCCGCGGATGGGCGCCGAGGATGCGGAAGGCCTCGTTGTAGCGGTGGGCGGCGAAGGCGGTGCGGGCGGCGCCGCTTTTCTCGCGCCACACTTCCTCGCGCGGGCTGGCGTAGACGGCTTCGGCCTCGGCGCGCAGGGCCTCCACCTCTTCGGCCGAAAACACGTCGGGGAGGAAGATGTAGCCGAGGTCGTTGAACTGTTCGAGCTGCTGGTCGGTCAGACGCATGGACGTATCTCCCGTTCTAGGCTCCGTTGCGGAGGCGAAGCGGCCGCAGGCATCGTTGGTCTTGCTTATGCCGCCTGCGGCCGGGTGAGCCGGCGCACGGTCTCCGCCGCCGCCCGGCCGGTATGGGATTGCGCGGCCTCGGCCGCCGCCGGGGCGTCGCCGCGCAGGATTGCGGCGGCGATGGCGGCGTGCTCGCGCCACACCACCGGCCGTTCCTCCGGGTGCGCCAGCACCAGCGCCATGGACCGCTTGAGGTGCAGCCATTGCGCCGCCACCGTCTCCTCGATGGCGGTATTGCCCGCCAGCCGGTAGACGGCGGTGTGGAAGGCGACGTCCGCCGCCACCAGGGCGAGGCGGTCGGCGCCGTCGTCGAGGGCGGCACCGGCCGCGACCGACGCCTCCAGGGCGGCGCGATCGGCGGCCGGCGCCGCGCCCGCCGCCACCCGCTCCGCCGCCAGCCGGGCGGCCAGGGCGTCGAGGGCGGTGCGGACCTGATAGATGTCGCGGATGCGCGAGGGCCGCAGCGGCGCCACCACCAGGCCGCGGCGCCCGGTTTCCTCCACCAGCCCCTGGCGCTTCAGCACCTGCAGGGCGTGGCTGACCGGCTGGCGCGAGACGCCGAGGCGGTCGGCCAGCTCGTTCTGGCGGATGCGCTCGCCGGCGGGCAGGCGCCCGGCGATGATGGCGTCCACCAGCCGGTCGTAGACCTGGTCGATGAGGCTCGGCTGGCCGGGCAGCGGGTCCATCATGGGGCGGCACCTCCGTCTGCATACGGAATTCCGAATTCCCGACGATCATGCTCTGGCATGGCCCGCCCTTCAACCCCAATCTCCTTGGGATGCGGCCGTCACGAGCCGCCCCCACCGGAGGAGGCGCCACCCATGCTCATCCGCTCCATCCTCGAGGCGAAGGGCACCACCGTCGCCACGACCCGCAGTTCGGCCACCGTGCGCGACGCCGTCATGACCATGCGCGAACTCGGCATTTCCGCCCTGGTGGTGTCGGACGCCGAGCGCCGCATCGACGGCATCGTGTCCGACCGCGGCATCATCCGCGCGCTCGCCGACAAGGGCGTCGGCATCATGGACAATCCGGTGACCGAGGTGATGACCCGCCAGGTCGTCACCTGCGGCCCGGAAGACCACGTGACGGCGGTGATGAACCTGATGAGCGAACGGCGCATCCGCCACATCCCCGTGGCCGACGGCGACGGCCTGCTGGCCGGGCTCGTGTCCATCGGCGACGTGGTGAAGCACCGCATCGACGAGATCCGCGACGAGGCGGAGCACATGCGGGACTACATCACCAACGCCCGCTGAGGGGCGCGGCGGGAGGGGCCACTGCCCCCCCTACCCGGCGAACAGGCCGACGGCGAAGCGCAGAGCCACCAGGGCGGAGGACGCCGCCGTCGCCAGCGCGGCGCGGCGGTTGAGCAGGTTGCTGCGGTTGATGCCGACCACCAGCCGGTTGAAGTCGAGCGCGTCCAGCTCCTCGTCGCGCGACACCCGCCGCTGCGGCCGCGCCCCGGCCAGGTACCACAGCCAGGCCGCCACCAGGGCCGCGAGCGCGGCGCAGGCTTCGGTCAGCGTGAGGAAGAGGCCGAGGCTCATGCCGCCGCCCCCTGGCGCTTTTCCGCCTGCGCGAGGTCGTGCAGTTCGGCCATGACCTCCTGCACGATGGCGTGCTCCAGCGCCTCGGCCTGCGCCGTCGGCACGAACAGGGTGACGGTGGCGCGGTAGCGGCCCATGTCCGTCGTGCCGAAGGTGACCGCCGGTTCCGCCTCGTTGAGGTCGACGCCGCTGCGCCGCTCGATCTGGGCGTTGGCCCGCCGCGCCTCGTCGCGGAAGGGGGCGACGTGGCGCTCCACCACCGACCGGATGCGCGCCTCGTGGCGGAACAGGTTGAGGTGCGGCTCCACCGTCATGGCGAAGGTGTGGAAGGTGAAGCTGCGCAAGAGGTTGTGGTTGCGGATGGGCGCCGACAGGAACAGCGAGTTCGGCACCACCACCGTGCGCCCGGTGTAGTGCCAGCCCTGGCCGCCGCCGCCCAACTCCTGCAGGGTGGTGACGAACAGGCTGTGGTCGGTGACCTCGCCGCGCAGGCCCGCCACCTCGATCCAGTCGCCGACCGAGAAGGCCCGCGACGACGCCCGCATGACCGAGCCGGAGATGCACAGGATCAGCTCCTTGGTCGCCACCACGATGGCGACCGCCACGGCCGTCAGCGACAGGGCCAGCGTGCGCAGCTGCGGCGCCCAGATGAGCACCAGCCCCACCACCAGCACGAACAGCACCAGGTTCTTCACGTTGGCGATCCACCGCCGCTGCACATGCGCCGGCACCTCCGCCCGGCGGCGGACGAGGCGCACCGCCAAAAGGCGCGCCACCAGCAGCAGCACGAGCAGCAGCAGCGACCCGAACAGGTCGAACACGAGCGGGTTGGAGAGATCGACGGCGAAGGGCATGGGTCTTCCGGCGGGGCTGTCGGCGGCGGGCGTTGGTCCCTAAGGTAGAGGCCCCGCCGCCGTCCCGCCAGGAGTGACCGATGATCGACGCCGAAGAGCTTGCCGACGCCGCCGCCGAAGTGGTGGACTGCATGCGCGTGCTGGCCAAGGGCGGCAGCAGTCTGGTGCTGGAGGCCATCGGCGGGCGCGACTTCGTGCAACTGGACCACTACCCGCCCGGCGACGTCATCGACCCGGAGACCCACGGCCAGATGTACTTCCACGCCCATCCGCCGTCGCCGGCGCGGCAGGCGGACTTCGGCCACTTCCACTGCTTCTTCCGGCGCGAGGGGCTGGCGGGCGCGGCGCCGCTCGACCATCCCGGAAACCCGACCGACCGCCCGACGGCGCACGTCATCGCCGTCTCCATGGACGCCCACGGCCGCCCGACGGCCCTGTTCACCACCAACCGCTGGGTGACCGACGAGACGCTGGTGCCGGCCGAGGCCCTGATCGCCGCCCTGCCCCGCTTCGCCATCGACCTCGCGCATCCGTCGTGGCCGGTGAACCGCTGGATCACGGCGCTCGTCACCCTCTACCGCGCCGAGATCGCCGACCTGCTGCGCGCCCGCGACTCGGTGCTGGCCGCCGGTCCCGCCGACCTGCCGGAGGACCGCGCGGTGGAGGTGCTGTCGCACCGGCCCATGGACCTGGAGGCCAAGCTGGCCGAGGTGCGGCGGCTGGTCGGATTGCACGGCTAAATTATGTTATTTTATGTGATTTGACATCGGCTCGTGTCGTAATTAGATCCATTCCACGTTTGGAACGGAGACACCAGCCATGCGCACGCTCATTCTCGTTGCCGCCGCCTCCCTCGCCGCCGTCGGGTCCGCCCAGGCGGCCGGACTCACCGACCGCCCGCTGGTCGACGCCGCGTGGCTCGACCAGCATCTGGGCAACGAGCGCCTGGTGGTGCTCGACATCCGCGACACGCCCAAGGACGCCGCCGACCTCTACGCCGCCGGCCATGTGCCGGGCGCCGTCGCCGCGCCCTACGCCACCTACGGCTGGCGCGCCGAGGTGAACGGCACGCCGGGCATGCTGCCGGCGGTCGAGACGCTGGAGCAGAAGATCGGCGCGCTCGGCATCGACCCCGACACCCACGTCGTCATCGTGCCTGCGGGCGAGACCGCCACCGACTTCGGCAGCGCCACCCGCGTCTACTGGACCTTCAAGGTGCTGGGCCACGACGAGGTGTCGATCCTGGAAGGCGGCCACAAGGGCTGGACCGCCGCCGGCAAGCCCGTCTCCACCGACGCCGTGAGCCCGGCCGCCGCCGCCTTCAAGGCCGAGTTCCGCCCGCAGCTGCTGGCCTCCGCCGCCGACGTGAAGGCCGCCATGGACAGCCCGGTGGAGCTGGTCGACGCCCGTCCGACCGCCCAGTACCTGGGCCAGCAGACGGCGCCGGTCGCCAAGGCGCCGGGCACCATTCCGGGCGCCGCCAACATCGCCAACGACCTGTTCTACGACGGCAAGTCGGGCAAGTTCGCCGACAAGGCCGCCATCGACACCCTGCTGGAGCAGGTGGGTATCGCCAAGGACGCGCCGCAGATCGCCTTCTGCAACACCGGCCACTGGGCGTCGGTGGCGTGGTTCGGCCTGAGCGAGGTCGCCGGCAAGCAGAACGTCAGCATGTACGACGGCTCGCTGGCCGAATGGACCAAGGACGCCGCCAACCCCATGGTCGTCTACGGCGCCACCCCGGCCGCCGCCAACTGAGGCCCGACGGAGACACCCCGATCATGAGCCGCAGCGAAGCCTCCACCCTGCCGCGGAGCGGCGGCTGGCGCGCCGTCGACCTGGACCACGGCCCGGCGCTGTTCGCCGGCGCCGCCCTGGTGCTCGGCGCGCTCGCCATCTGGCAGGCCATCGACGCCCGCCAGGCGCTGCTGTTCGTCATCGGCGGCGGCCTCGGCGCCACCCTCTACCACGCCGCCTTCGGCTTCACCGGCGGCTGGCGGCGCCTGGTGGTGGAGGGCCGCGGCCGCGCCATGCGGGCGCAGATGCTCATGATCGGCGTCACCGCCGTGGTCTTCATGCCGCTGCTCGCCGCCGGGTCGGTGTTCGGGCAGCCGCTGGTGGGCGCCACCGCGCCCGTCGGCGTGTCGGTGCTGGTGGGCGCGGCGCTGTTCGGCCTCGGCATGCAGCTCGGCGGCGGCTGCGGCTCGGGCACCCTGTTCACCGTCGGCGGCGGGTCGAGCCGCATGCTGGTGACGCTCGCCTTCTTCATCGTCGGCGCCGTCGTCGGCTCGTGGCACCTGCCGTGGTGGCTGGAACAGCCGTCGCTGCCGCCCGTGTCCCTCGGCGCCAGCCTCGGCGTGCCCGGCGGGCTGGCGGTGACGCTGGCCGGCCTCGCCGCCGTCGCCCTGCTGACCGTGTGGCTGGAAAAGCGCCGCCACGGGTCGCTCGAAACCGTCGCGCCGGCGCCGCGCCGCGGCCTCGCCCGCCTGCTGCGCGGGCCGTGGCCGCTGCTGGCCGGCGGCATGGGCCTCGCGGCGCTCAATATCGCAACGCTGGTCACCGCCGGCCATCCGTGGTCGGTCACCTTCGCCTTCGGCCTGTGGGGCGCCAAGACCGCCCAGGCGGTGGGCGTGCCGGTCGAGACCTGGGCCTTCTGGCAGTGGCCGGGACCGGCCGCGGCGCTGGGCGACAGCGTGCTCGCCGACGTCACCTCGGTGATGAACTTCGGCATCCTGCTCGGCGCCGCCCTGTCCGCCGCCCTGGCCGGCAAGTTCGCCCCCAAGGTGGACCTGCCGTGGAAGAGCCTCGCCGCCGCCGTCGTCGGCGGGCTGCTCATGGGCTACGGCGCGCGGCTGTCGTTCGGCTGCAACATCGGCGCCCTGTTCTCGGGCATCGCCTCGGGCAGCCTGCACGGCTGGCTGTGGTTCGCGGCGGCCTTCGGCGGCAGCCTGCTCGGCATCCGGCTGCGGCCGGCCTTCGGCCTCGACGGCAAGTGAGGACCCCATGAACAAGACCCGGCGCAACGCCCTGCTGTTCGGCACTGTCTTCGTCGCCGGCGCCGCCGCCGTGGCGGCCGACCACGCCGCCCACCGCGGCTTCGACGGTCGTCCCGCCGCCTCCGCCGCCGGCCAGAGCGCCGGCGCCGCCCCCTGCGCCGCCGCGGCGCCTTGTGCGGCTGCCGCGCCCTGTGCAGCGGCCGCGCCTGCCGCCGTGCCGGCGACCGCCGGCGCCCCGGCGCCGCGCATCGCCGGGCAGGCGGCGCCCGCGCCCGCTCCGCGCATTGCCGGCCAGCCCGGCCCGCGCATCGCGCAGTAGGCGGCGGCTCAGGTCGCCCGGCGGGGCCGCAGCATGGCCTTGAAGTCGGCGACGGAGGTCGCCCGCAGGGCGAAGGCCGCCGCCGCATAGGTGCCGGCGCCGATGAGCAGCAGCGTCACCAGGATGCCGACCGCCCCCAGCTCGCCGATCCACCCGCCGCCCGTCGGCAGGCCCGGCAGCAGCCAGGTCCGCGCCGCATAGAGGGCGCCGCCCATGACCGCGCTCGCCACCACGATGCGCGGCAGGCGGCTGCGGGCGCGGGCGTCGAGCCGCAGGTGGTCGCGCCGCGCCAGGATCACCGCCAGCGCCACGGCGTTGACCCAGGCGGCGATGCCGGTCGCCAGCGCGATGCCGACGTGTCCCATCACTTGCATGAGGATCAGGTTCAGCACGACGTTGACCACCATGGCGGCACCGGCGCACCACACCGGCGTCTTGGTGTCGTGGCGGGCGAAGAAGCCCGGCGTCAGCACCTTCACCAGGATGTAGGCCGGCATGCCGACGGCGAAGGCGGCCAGCGCCGCCGCCGTCGCCTCGGCCTCGACGATGCCGAAGGCGCCGCGCTGGAACAGGGCCACGACGATCGGCTCGGCGATGACGATGAGGCCCGTCATGGCCGGCAGGGCGAGCAGCAGCGACACCTCGATGCCCCGGTTCTGGTTGTAGCTCGCCGCCTCCAGGCTGCCGGCGGCGATCTGGCGCGACAGCAGCGGCAGCAGCGCCGTGCCCATGGCGACGCCGACCACGCCCAGCGGCAGCTGGTTCACCCGGTCGGCGTAATAGAGGTACGACACCGCCCCGTCGCTCACCAGCGAGGCCAGGATGGTGTCGATCAGCAGGCTGATCTGGTAGAGCCCGGCACCGAAGGCGACGGGCAGGATGCGCTTGACCAGCAGCTTGATGCGCGGGGTGATGGTCGGGCGCACGAAGAAGATGCGCACCCCGGCCTTGCGGCAGGCGACCCACAGCCACGCCAGCTGCACCGCGCCGGCCACCGTGACCGAGATCGCGAGCGCGTGGCCCGGCGTCTCGGTGAAGGCGGTCAGGCCGACGATGCCGGCCATCATGCACAGGTTCAGCAGCACCGGCGTCGCCGCCGCCGCCGCGAACCGCCCAAGGGAATTGAGCACGCCGGACAGCAGCGCACACAGCGACACCAGCAGCAGGTAGGGGAAGGTGATGCGCGTCAGCTCCTCCGCCAGCTCCAGCTTGCCGGGCACCGCCTCGAAGCCGGGGGCGAAGACGTAGATGGCGAGCGGCATGGCCAGCTCCATGACGCCGACGAACAGCGCCAGCACGAGGCCGAGCACCGTGAAGGCGCGCCGCGCGAAGGAATGGGCCTCGGCCTCGCCCTCCTGCTCCAGGGTCGTCGAATAGAGCGGCACGAAGGCGGCCGCCATGGCGCCTTCGGCGAACAGGCGGCGGAACAGGTTGGGGAACTTGAAGGCGACGAAGAAGGCGTCGGCCACCGTGCCCGCGCCGAGGAACCCGGCGATGAGGATGTCGCGGGCGAACCCGGTGAATCGGCTGAGCAGGGTGAAGCCGCCGACGGTGGCGACGGCGCGGAACAGCGACATGAAGGGGCAATCCCGGTTGCGAGGCTCCCCTGTTTACCGCATGGAACGACGGCGAAAAAGCGGCGAGAGGCCCTACCACCCTTGCCTACCCGCCGGAGTGGCCGGAGCCACCCCTTTACGGCGGGCGCGATTCCGGCAATAAAGGGCGCCGACTGGTTCGCGCCCGCAGCATCGCCGCCGGCGGGTGCGCCTCAGGGGTTCAGGGCTCTCGGAGAGGGAGGCCCGGTCGTCGCGCTCCGCCGGCCCGCAGCAGGACGGGCGGGGCCAGTTCCAGCCGGAAGGAAGCATCATGGACATCAGCAAGATTCCCGTCGGTAAGGACGCTCCGTGGGACGTGAACGTCATCATCGAGATCCCGCTGCGCAGCGATCCGGTGAAGTACGAAGTGGACAAGGAGTCGGGCGCCATGTACGTGGACCGCTTCCTGCACACCGCCATGCACTACCCGTGCAACTACGGCTTCATCCCCCACACCCTGTCCGACGACGGTGATCCGGTGGACGTCATGGTGCTCGGCCGCATGCCGGTGGCCGTCGGCTCGGTCATGCGCACCCGCCCGATCGGCGTGCTGTTCATGGAAGACGAAGCCGGCCGCGACGAGAAGATCCTCGGCGTGCCGCACACCAAGCTGCACCCCTACCACGACAACGTGCTGAACTTCGGCGACGTGCGCCAGACCGAGCTGCGCCAGATCGAGCACTTCTTCGCCCACTACAAGGACCTGGAAGAGGGCAAGTGGGTCAAGATCCTCGGCTGGGGCGACGCCAAGCAGGCCGCCGAGCTGATCGAGCAGGGCATGAAGGCCGCCGCCGCCAAGAAGTAAGGCGCGCCTGCCCGCTCGTGCGTTCGCGACGCCCCGGCCGACCTCTCGTCGGCCGGGGCGTTGTCTTTCTGCACTCAGGAGGACCGCCATGACCGACCCCACCACCCGCATGACCGTCGTCGAAGGCGACATCACCCGCCAGGACGTCGACGCCGTCGTCAATGCCGCCAATGCCGAACTCGGCCCGGGCGGCGGTGTCGCCGGCGCCATCCAGCGCGTCGCCGGGCCGGACCTGCTGGCGGCCTGCCGGCCGCTCGGCGGCTGTGCCACGGGGGACGCCAAGGCGACGCCGGGCTTCCGCCTGCCGGCCCGCTGGGTCATCCACACCGTCGGCCCCGTGTGGCACGGCGGCGGCGACGACGAGGACGCGCTGCTCGCCGCCTGCTACCGCCGGTCGCTGGAGGTCGCGCAGGAGATCGGGGCGCGCACCGTCGCCTTCCCCGCCATCTCCACCGGCATCTTCGGCTTCCCGCCGCAGCGCGCAGCCCCCATCGCCGTCGACGCGGTGGCCGAGGCGCTGGGGCGGCTGGAGGGGATAGAGGGCGTGCGCTTCGTCTGCTTCGGCGCCGAGAGCGCGGCGCTGCACCGGGCGGCCCTGGAGCGGCTGGCCGCCGGCTGACGCCTTACACCGGCGGCGGCATGAGTCATGCGGCCGCCGGCAAGGCCGACCGGCCGCCGCGCCTTAGGGCGCGTGAGCCTGCGTGGCGCCTGAACGCACAAGCGCGGCTGCTTCCGAGCTGCCGCGCAGCCTTACTCCGTGTCGACCACCAGCCCGCCGTCGATGATACGGCGGCGGATGGCGTCGATCTCGCCGCGCATGGCGGCGGTGAGGGCGGCGTTGTGCTCGTCGAAGGCGACGCCCACCGCATCCTCCTTCAGGCCAAGCACGGTAGGCCCGGCGCGCCACTGGTCGCGCGTCAGCATGGCGACGGCGACCACCACGGCGCGGTCGACGCGCTTCACCGCGCTGGTGAGCATGGTGCCGGGGTGCAGGTAGTTCTGGTTGGCGTCGACGCCGATGGCGTAGACGCCGGCATCCTCCGCCGCCTGATAGACGCCGAGCCCGCTGGCGCCGGCGGCGGCGAACAGCACGTCGGCGCCGGCGGCGACCTGCTCGCGGGCCAGCAGCAGGGCGCTGAACGGGTCGTCCCAGGCGGTCGATTCGGTGCCCAGCATGGCCGTCAGCACGCGGCCGTCGGCGCGGGTGGTCAGGAAGCCCTGGCGGAAGCCGGCGCGGAAGCGGCGGATGGGCGGCACGTCGACCCCGCCCACGAAGGCGGCGACGCCGCTGCGGGTGGCGAGCCCGGCCATGGCGCCGGCCAGGAAGGCCGCCTCCTGGTCGGCGAAGACGATGGCGGCGACGTTGGGCAGGTCCACCTCGCCGTCGATGAGGGCGAAGCGGCGGTTGGGGTTCTCCCGCGCGATCTGCGCCACGGCGTCGGTGAGGCCGGAGCCGATGGCGATGACGAAGGTGTTCTCGGCGGCGGCGCGCAGCAGCGTCTCCAGGCGGTGCTGCGGGTCGCCGACCTCGTATTCCACCAGCGTGGCCGTCCCCTCGCGCCGCACCGCCAGCACACCCTGGAAGCCGAGCTGCATGAAGCTCTTGTCCATCTTGCCGCCGATGTCGAAGACAACGGCGGCGGTCGGCACCGCGGCGGCCGCCGGACCGACGGCGACCAGCAGCAGCACCAGCGCCAGACCCAGCCGCAGCAGGCTCATGCCACCACCGCCCGCAGACCTTCCGTCGACGCGGAGTCGGCGACGAAGCGGTGGAAGTCGGTCGGTTCCATGGGGCGGCCCCAGAAGTAGCCCTGCCCCAGGTGGCAGCCCTCGGCGCGGAAGAAGTCGACGTGGTCGGCGGTCTCGATGCCTTCGGCCACCACCTCGAGCCCGAAGTCGCGGGCGATGTTGAGGATGGCGCGGGTGATGCGCACGTCGTCCTCGTTGCGCAGCATCTCGCGCACGAAGGACTGGTCGATCTTCAGGCAGTTGACGCGCAGGCGCTTCAGGTAGGACAGCGACGAATAGCCGGTGCCGAAATCGTCGATGGCGAGGCTGACGCCGAGGCCGCGCAGGCCGTCGAGCAGGCGCATGACCTTGGCGCCGTCGGTCATGATGATGCTTTCGGTGATCTCCACCTCCAGCGCCTGCGGCGGCAGGGCGGCGGCATCCAGCGCCCGTTCCACCATGTCCACCACGTCCTGGCAGAGGAACTGCACGGCCGACACGTTCACCGCCACCTTCAGCGGCGGCAGGCCGGCGTCGCGCCAGGCGCGGTTCTGGCGGCAGGCCTCGTTCATTACCCACTCGCCGAGCGGCACGATGAGGCCGGAGCGTTCCGCCACCGGGATGAACTGGTCGGGGCTGATGCGGCCGCGCTGCGGGTGATCCCACCGCACCAGCGCCTCCATGCCGACGCAGGCGCCCGAGGCGATGTCGATCTTCGGCTGGTAGAGCAGGCGGAACTGGCCGTCGTCGATGGCGCGCCGCAGCTCGCCGCGGATGGCCTTGCGCTCCTGCTGCTGCTCGCCCATGCGCGGGGTGTAGACGCGCACCCGGCCCACCGGCTCCTGCTTGGCGTTGTTCATGGCCATTTCGGCGCGGCTGAGCAGGTCGGCCGGGCGGCGGCCGTCGCGCGGGAAGAAGCTGATGCCGAAGGCGCCCTTGACCTCGATGGTCAGGCCCTCGACGTCCACCGGCTGGGCCAGCGCCTGCGACAGCTGCTCGACATAGCCGGCGATGTTGACGTCGTCCTCGCCCGACGACGACGCGACGATGGCGAAGTCGTCGCCGCCCATGCGCACCACGGCGTCGGCGCTGCGGGCGCGGCGGCGCAGGCGCTCGGCCACCGCCACCAGCACGCGGTCGCCGGTGGAATGGCCGAAGGTGTCGTTGATGTCCTTGAAGCCGTCCAGGTTCAGGTAGATGACGGCGCCGGTGTCGTTCGCCTCCAGCCGTTCCGTCACCGCCGCCTCGAAGGCCATGCGGTTGCCGAGGCCGGTGAGGGGATCGTGGCGGGCCAGGTGGGCGACCCGCCCCATGGCGTCGCGGAAGGTGGTGAGGGTGCGGCCCATGGCCGTCACCTCGTCGGCGCCGTCCACCGGCACCGGATGGTCGAGGTCGCCGGCGGCGATGGCCCGCATGCTGTGTTCCAGCCGCGACAGGCGGCGGATGACGCTGCGCCCGACGTAGAGCCAGGCGATGAGCAGGGCGCCGACCAGCGCCGCCCCCGACACCACCGCCAGCACCACCTTGCTGCGGGTCAGCATGGCGGTCGCCGCCGTGCGTTCCCGCCCGGCCAGCTGCTGCGCTTCCGAGGTCAGGGTGGCGATGGCGCCGTCCAGGTCGCCCGCCTGCCGCTGCAGGTCTTCGAGCCGCGCCGCCGCGACTTCCTTGGCCATCATCTCCCGCGCGCGCAGGGCGGGCAGGCTGTCCGGGCCGGCGGCGAGCAGGCGCACGCGGTGCAGGAAGGAGCCGAGCGCCGCGCCCATCTGCGGCGACAGCAGGGGCATCACGGTTTCCTGCTGGCGTTCGATGGTGCGCAGGGTGGTGTCGATGGTGGCATGCACCCGGGCCACCTCCGCCGCCGAATCGGCCTCGCGCAGGCCGGCCATCAGCACCAGCAGGCGATTCGTCTCGGCCAGGAAGGCCCACGGGATCACCGCCGCCTGATCCGGCCCGCCGATCAGCATGCGGTATTCCTGGTGCAGCACTTCCAGTTGTTCCAGCAGGCGCGTCTGGGTGCCAGCCAGGTGCCAGCGGTGCCGCATGGCCGAGCGCAGCAGTTGCAGGTTGGCGCTCGCCCGCGCCGCCACCTCGGCCACCCGGCGGACCTCCGCCGTGTCGCCGAGCGCGCCCTGGACCCGCCGGTGGACCGTAAGGAAGGCTTCCTCCGCCGCCGTCACGCGGGCCGACTCGGCGGTCAGCTCGGCCTCGCTCTCGGCGAAGATGACGCCGGGCGCCCCGGCCACCAGGGCGTTGGCCCGCTGCGCCAGTTGCGACAGGGCCACGACGGTGGGGATGCGCTGCGCCGTGAAGCGGTCCAGCACCTCCGTCGTGCGGGCGAAGGTGGCCCACGCGAGTGCGCTCACCAGCACGGTCATGCCGGCGATGGCGACGAAGGCGAGCCAGAGCTTCGCCCGGATCCCGAATTTCGCCGACGTGGGGGACTGCGGCGGCGGCGGCGTGGCGGCTCCGGCCATGGTGGGGGGCGTTCCCGGAGTCAGGTTGCAGGGCTTGGTCTTTATCCGAACGGATTAGCCAATGGTCGACCTTCGGGCCAGTTACAGTTTTCGAACATGACCCGAAACAATCATCCAACCCTAAGTGTTACCAGCATCCCCCTGGGGTGTGAAGCGCCGTTACCCGGGCCGCGGGTCAGGCCGCGGCCTTCAGTTCCTGCGTCATACGGCGCGCCCGGCTGGCGACGTAGCGCCACATCATGGTGCCGAAGAATCGCCCGAACCGACCCTGCGGGCTGATGCCCGCCGCCTTCAGGACCATGTTGGAGGCCCGCTCCACATGGGTCGGCCGGTACAGGCTGAAGGCCCGCGCCGCATAGGCGAAGCTGGCCGAGCGGCGGTCGTAGGGCGCGTCGGCCGGGAAGTTGGCGACGTGGTAGGCCATGGCCAGCTCGTCGTCCTCCGACTCCTTGATGCGCGACACGGCGACCAGGATGCGCTTCCACGTCGGGACGTTCTCGCGCTCCAGGTACTTCTGCATGTGGGTGTAGAACATCTTGTAGTGGCGGAACTCGTCGCCGGCGATGCGGTGGCAGATCTCCTTCAGCACCGGTTCGTCGGTGGCGTCGCGCAGGGCGGAATAGATGGAGCTGGTGCCGGTTTCGACGATGCAACGGGCGATCAGCTCGCCCGTGCGCGAGCCGCGGATCGACTCGGTGGCGTCGAGCTGGATCTGGTAGCCCTCGCGGAAGCGGCGGAAGGCGTCGGCGTAGTCGAAGGTGGGGTCGGCCATCTCCGCCCAGCGGCCCAGCGCATCGCCGTGCTGCACCTCCTCCAGCTCCCAGTGCGCCGACATGTCGGCGAAATAGGCGTCGTCGGTGAAGACGTTGCGCAGGTAGGCCGTGTAGTCGGCGGCGTTGCGCTCCACCATGGCCGCCGCCTTGATCACCCGCAGGATGTCTGGGTCCACCCGCGCGGGGTCGAACCGGTCCCAGGGGATGTCGTCGAGCGTCCAATGTCTCATGGTCGGTTGACCCGTCCGTTGCCGTTGCGCCTGTTCCCCCTGCGCACTGTGGGCGCAAAGGGCGTGCATTCAAGCAGGTACGGCCCGTGTGCGCCGCACAAGCGGGCATCTTTACACTCTTGCGAGCGGCTTGCAAAGCGGTGGAAGCCGCTGTTTTCCTCGGCCGCCGGGCAACGGCCGCATGCAGGGTCTCGTATATGAGCATTCCCTAAGCCATGCACGGAGGACCCGATGACCTACACCTTCACCCGCACCCTGCCCGGAATAGCCTTCGACGCCGCCGTGGAGCGGGTCACCGACGCCCTGAAGCAGGACGGCTTCGGCGTGCTGACCGAGATCGACGTGCAGGCGGTGCTGCGGCAGAAGATCGGCGCCGAGGTCGCGCCCTACCGCATTCTGGGCGCCTGCAATCCGACGCTCGCCCACAAGGCCCTGACGGCGGAGCCGCACATCGGGACCATGCTGCCGTGCAACGTGGTGGTGCGCGAAACCGAGGACGGCACCGTGGAGGTCGCCGCCGTCGATCCCGCCGCCAGCATGCGCGCGGTGGACAACCCCGCGCTGGCCGCCGTCGCCGGCGAGGTGGGCGGTCGCCTGAAGGCGATCGTCGACGGGCTGTGACGCGACGGCCCGGGCGGGGGGTGCGCCCTCCCCGCGGCCAGAGAAAAGGCCGGCCGCCCGTGGGGGCGGCCGGCCTTCGTCTGTCCGACGCGGGCAGCGGGCGATCAGGCGATCGCGGCGCGCATGGCCTCGGCGATGGCGAGCTGGCGCTGCGCCTGGGCCTTCTCGGCCGGCGTGTCGGCTTCCTGCGAGGCGTCGCGGGCGGCCTGCAGGCGCTTCTCGACGACGTCGCCGGTCAGCTGCTCCAGGCGCACGGCCTCTTCGGCCAGCACGGTGCAGCGCTCTTCGTTGACTTCGGCGAAGCCGCCGGCCACGAAGATGCGGCTCTCGACCTTGCCGCCCTTGTAGATGTCCAGCACGCCGGGGCGCACCGTCGTCAGCATGGGCGCGTGGCGCGGCAGGGCACCGAAGTTACCCTCGGCGCCGGGCACCACCACCATCTCGACCGGCTCGGAGACCAGCAGCTTCTCCGGCGAGACCAGTTCGAACTCAAGCGTTTCCGCCATGGGTACCTCCGACGGCCCTTGATGCACCGAAACGCGGCGCGCGGGCCCAACCTATCCGAAGACGGGGAGCGGCGGGACGAGGTGTCCGGCCGCTCCCGACCTCTGTGACCCGAACCCGCTTACGCGGCTTCGGCGGCCATCTTCTTGGCCTTCTCGACGGCTTCCTCGATGGTGCCGACCATGTAGAAGGCCTGCTCCGGCAGGTGGTCGTACTCGCCCGACACGATGCCGGTGAAGCCGCGGATGGTGTCTTCCAGCTGGACGAACACGCCCGGGGTGCCGGTGAACACTTCGGCGACGTGGAACGGCTGCGACAGGAAGCGCTGGATCTTGCGGGCGCGGGCGACGGTCAGCTTGTCTTCTTCCGACAGTTCGTCCATGCCCAGGATCGCGATGATGTCCTGCAGCGACTTGTAGGCCTGCAGCACGCGCTGCACTTCACGCGCCGTCTTGTAGTGCTCTTCACCGACCACCTTCGGGTCGAGCGCGCGCGAGGTGGAGTCGAGCGGGTCGACGGCCGGGTAGATGCCCAGCTCGGCGATCTGACGCGACAGCACGGTCGTGGCGTCCAGGTGGGCGAAGGAGGTGGCCGGGGCCGGGTCGGTCAGGTCGTCGGCGGGCACGTAAATGGCCTGCACCGAGGTGATCGAGCCCTTGTTGGTCGACGTGATGCGCTCCTGCAGGGCGCCCATGTCGGTCGACAGGGTCGGCTGGTAACCCACGGCGGAGGGGATGCGGCCGAGCAGCGCCGACACTTCCGAACCCGCCTGGGTGAAGCGGAAGATGTTGTCGACGAAGAACAGCACGTCCTGGCCTTCCTCGTCGCGGAAGTATTCCGCCTGGGTCAGGCCGGACAGGGCGACGCGGGCGCGGGCACCCGGCGGCTCGTTCATCTGGCCGTAGACCAGCGCGGCCTTGGAGTTGCCGCCTTCGAGGTCGATGACGCCCGATTCGATCATCTCGTGGTAGAGGTCGTTGCCCTCGCGGGTACGCTCACCGACGCCGGCGAACACGGAGTAACCGCCGTGGCCCTTCGCGACGTTGTTGATGAGCTCCATGATGAGCACGGTCTTGCCCACGCCGGCGCCGCCGAACAGGCCGACCTTGCCGCCCTTGGTGTAGGGGGCGAGCAGGTCGATGACCTTGATGCCGGTGACGAGGATCTCGGTGTCCGTCGCCTGCTCGGCGAAGGTCGGGGCGGCGCGGTGGATCGGCCAGCGGGCCTTGGTGCCGACCGGGCCGCGCTCGTCCACCGGCTCGCCGATGACGTTCATGATGCGGCCCAGCGTCTCCGGACCCACCGGCACCGAGATCGGCGCGCCGGTGGCGGTCGCCTTGGCGCCGCGGGTCAGGCCGTCGGTCGAGTCCATGGCGATGGTACGGACCGTCGACTCACCGAGATGCTGCGCGACTTCGAGAACCAGCCGGTTGCCGTTGTTGTCGACCTCGAGGGCCGACAGGATGTTCGGCAGCTCGCCTTCGAACTTGACGTCCACGACGGCGCCCAGGATCTGGGTGATCGTACCGACGTTGTTCTGCGCCATGGAATGAACTCCTATCGAACCACTGACGTGGAATTTGAATTGCGTGTCGGCTGAACGGTGACGGGAAACCGGGGGCCCTTTACAGGGCCTCGGCACCGGAGATGATTTCGATCAGTTCCTTCGTAATCATCGCCTGGCGCGTGCGGTTGTAGGTCAGCGTCAGCTTGTTGATCATCTCGCCGGCGTTACGGGTGGCGTTGTCCATCGCGGCCATCCGCGCCCCCTGCTCGGAAGCGGCGTTCTCGAGCAGAGCCGAGAAGATCTGCATGGCGACGTTGCGCGGCAGCAGCTCGGCCAGGATGCCCTCTTCCGAGGGCTCGTATTCGTACATCGCCTTCGGCCCGGCCGGCGCCTCGTTGGCGTTGGCGGCCTGCGGCACGGCGAAGGGGATCAGCTGCTGGCGGGTGACCACCTGGCTGATCGCCGACTTGAACTTGTTGTAGATGATCGTGCAGACGTCGAACTCGCCGGCGTCGAACATGGTCAGCACGCGGGTGGCGATCTCGTCGGCTTCCGCGAAGGAAAGACCGCGGCGACCGACACCCTCGTAGCTGTCGATGATGAGCTTGGCGTGATCGCGCTTCAGGGCGTCGCGGCCCTTGCGGCCGACGCACAGGACCTTGACCTGCTTGCCTTCGGCAACCAGCTCGTTGATCATGATGCGGGCGGAGCGCACGATCGATCCGTTGAAGCCGCCGCACAGACCTCGGTCCGCGGTCATGACGACGACCAGATGAACGTCCGACTTGCCGGTGCCGGACAGCAGTTTCGGCGAACCGGGGAGGCCGGCGACGGAGCCGGCCAGGTTCCCCAGCATGCGACCCATCCGCTCGGCGTAGGGGCGCCCCGCCTCGGCGGCTTCCTGGGCGCGACGCAGCTTGGACGCCGCCACCATCTTCATGGCGGAGGTGATCTTCTGCGTCGACTTCACCGAGGCGATACGCCCGCGAAGGTCCTTCAAGCTAGGCATGGAGTGGATACCCTTCCTTCAGCCGTTGCGGATGCCGTCGATTACGCCGCGAAGGACTTCGCGAAGCCGTCCAGGAAGGACTTCAGCTTGTCCTGCGTGTCGTCCGAAAGCTTCTGCTCGGTGCGGATGGCTTCCAGGATGCCCGGGGCCTTCGCCTTCATCTCGCTCAGCATTTCGCGCTCGAAGCGGGTGACGGCGTTGACCGGCAGCTTGTCGAGGTAGCCCTTGGTGCCGGCGAAGATCGACACCACCTGCTCTTCGACCGCCAGCGGCGAGAACTGCGGCTGCTTCAGCAGCTCGGTCAGACGCTCGCCGCGGGCCAGCAGGCGCTGGGTAGCCGGGTCGAGGTCGGAGGCGAACTGGGCGAAAGCGGCCATTTCGCGGTACTGCGCGAGTTCCAGCTTGATCGAGCCGGCGACCTGCTTCATGGCCTTGATCTGGGCCGAGGAGCCGACGCGCGACACCGACAGACCGACGTTCACGGCCGGGCGGATGCCCTTGAAGAACAGGCCCGTCTCCAGGAAGATCTGGCCGTCGGTGATGGAAATCACGTTGGTCGGAATGTAGGCCGACACGTCACCGGCCTGCGTCTCGATCACCGGCAGGGCGGTCAGCGAGCCGGCGCCGTTGGCGTCGTTCAGCTTCGCGGCGCGCTCCAGCAGGCGGGAGTGCAGGTAGAACACGTCGCCCGGGTAGGCTTCGCGGCCCGGCGGACGACGCAGCAGCAGCGACATCTGACGGTAGGCGACGGCCTGCTTGGACAGGTCGTCGTAGAAGATCACGGCGTGCATGCCGTTGTCGCGGAAGAACTCGCCCATGGCGCAGCCGGTGTACGGCGCCAGGAACTGCATCGGGGCGGGGTCGGACGCGGTGGCGGCGACGATGATCGTGTAGTCGAGCGCGCCGTTCTCGGCCAGGGTCTTCACGACCTGAGCGACGGTGGAGCGCTTCTGACCGACGGCGACGTAGATGCAGAAGAGCTTTTCCTTGTCGCTCTTCGCGGCGTCGTTGATCTTCTTCTGGTTGATGATGGTGTCCAGGATCACGGCGGTCTTGCCGGTCTGGCGGTCACCGATGATCAGCTCGCGCTGGCCGCGGCCGACGGGGATCAGGGCGTCGATGGCCTTCAGGCCGGTCTGCACGGGCTCGTGCACCGACTTGCGCGGGATGATGCCCGGGGCCTTCACTTCGGCGCGCGTGCGGGTCACGTCGGCCAGGTCGCCCTTGCCGTCGATGACGTTGCCGAGGCCGTCCACGACGCGGCCGAGCAGCGCCATGCCGACCGGCACGTCCACGATGGCGCCGGTGCGCTTGACGACGTCGCCTTCCTTGATGGTGGTGTCGTCGCCGAAGATCACCGCGCCGACGTTGTCGGTCTCGAGGTTCAGGGCCATGCCCTTGATGCCGCCGGTGAACTCGACCATTTCGCCGGCCTGGACGTTGTCCAGACCATAGATGCGGGCAATGCCGTCGCCGACCGAGAGGACGCGACCGACCTCGGCGACATCAGCCTCGGTGCCGAACGTGGCGATCTGTTCCTTCAGGATAGCGGAGATTTCCGCGGCGCGGATTTCCATCACCCAACCCCTTTCATGGCGAGCTGAAGTCTTTGCAGCTTCGTGCGGAGAGAATTGTCGATCATGCGCGACCCGACGCGGACGATCAGGCCACCGATCAGCGCGGGATCGACAGCCGTCGAGAGCGCCACGTCCTTGCCGGTCGCCTGCTTCAGCGAGGCGGCCAGGGCGTCGCGCTGCGCGTCGGTCAGCGGCTTGGCGGAGACGACGTCGGCCGTCATCTCGCCGCGCATGGCGGCGAGCTTGGCCAGGAAGCCGCCAATGAAGCCGGGCAGCGCGAACAGCCGGCGATTGGAGGCCGCAAGGCCCAGGAAGTTGCGGGTGAGGTCCTGCATGCCGGCCTTTTCGGCCAGCGCGGTCACGCCCTTGACCTGCTCCTCGCGCGACAGCACAGGGCTCTCGACGAAGCGACGGAAGTCGGCGCTCTCGGCGATCATGGCCTTGAGATCGCGCAGGTCGCCGGCCACCTGGTCCAGGACGCCCTTTTCCTCGGCGAGCTCGAAGAGCGCCGAGGCGTAGCGGTCGGCCAGGCCGGTAGTTGCTGTTTCGGATGCCACGTGCGACTAGCCCCAGTGTAGTGCGTTGAAGACGCTGGAAGAAACCGCTTAACGATTTGGATTTACACGCAAAAGCGTACCTGCGCCAAGTCAGTCCCCCGCAAGCGCGTGAGGTAGTTAGCATAACCGGCATGGCGTTGCAAGCGCCCGGGGCGACCCTTTCGGGCAGGTTTTGCCCCCGCCCGCGCCCGCCTGCCGCGGCTTTCGCCCCTCCCCCCGACGCTAGAGAAAGCTGTAGGGATCGACGTCCACCTGCACGCGCACGCTGTGAGGAACCCGCACTTTGGTGAGCCACCCCCGCATCACCGGCTGAATCCGCATGCCGCGCGGCGTCTTTACCAGGAACCGACGCCGATGCCTACCCCGAAGCAGCGCCAGCGGCGCCGGCGCCGGGCCGAGCACCTCCACCGCCGGGTCGCGCGGTGCCGCCGCGGCGAGCGCGCGGCAGGTGGAGTCCACCGCCGCCTCGTCCTCGCCGGAGACGATGAGCGCCGCCAGGCGCCCGAAGGGCGGCATGCTGGCGGCGCGGCGGCCCTCGGTTTCCGCCTCCAGGAACGACTCGGCGTCGCCGGTCGCGAGCGCGTGCAGCACCGGGTGGTCGGGCTGATAGGTCTGCAGCATCACCCGTCCCGGCTTCTCGCCGCGCCCGGCGCGTCCCGCCACCTGGGTCAGCAACTGCCACGTGCGTTCCGCCGCCCGCAGGTCGCCACCCGAGAGGCCGAGGTCCGAATCGACCACGGCCACCAGGGTCAGCTCCGGGAAGTGGTGGCCCTTGGCGAGCACCTGGGTGCCGATGAGCAGGTCGACCTCGTGCGCCGCGATGCGCTCCATCATGGCCGCCACGGCGCTCGGCCCGCCGAGGGTGTCGGAGGCGACCACCACCGAGCGCGCCTGCGGCCAGCGGCCCTGCACCTCCTCGGCCAGGCGTTCGACGCCGGGGCCGCAGGCCGCCAGCGTGTCCTCGGCGCCGCAGCTCGGGCATTCCTTGGGCAGGGGCGCCGAATGGCCGCAGTGGTGGCAGACGAGTCGCTTCACCAGCCGGTGCTCCACCAGCCAGGCGGTGCAGTTGGGGCACTGGATGCGGTAGCCGCAGGTGCGGCAGAGGGTCAGCGGCGCATAGCCGCGGCGATTGAGGAAGAGCAGCACCTGCTCCCCCTTCTCCAGGGTCTGCGTCACCGCCTCCACCACCGTCGGCGCCAGCCACGAGCGGCCCCAGTCGCCCTTCTCGGGCGGGAAGCGGCGCATGTCGACCACGTCCATGGCCGGCATCTCGGCGCCGGCATGGCGCACCGGCAGGTGCAGGCGGTCGTAACGCCCGGCCTCGGCGTTGAGCACCGTCTCCAGCGACGGCGTGGCCGAGGCCAGCACCACCGGGATCGACCCCAGCTGGCCGCGCACCACCGCCATGTCGCGGGCGTGATAGAGCACGCCCTCCTCCTGCTTGAAGGCCTGCTCGTGTTCCTCGTCCACCACGATGAGGCCGAGGTCCGGGTAGGGCAGGAACAGCGCCGAGCGCGCCCCCACCACCACGGCCGCCCGCCCCTCCGCCACCGCCCGCCAGGTGTCGCGGCGACGGGCTGCGGTGAGTTCGGAATGCCATTCCAGGGGTGCTGCACCGAAGCGCCGGCGGAAGCGGGCGAGCCACTGGCCGGTGAGGCTGATTTCCGGCACCAGCACCAGCACCTGGCGGCCCTGGCGCAAGGCCTCGGCCACCGCCTCGAAATACACTTCCGTCTTGCCCGACCCGGTGACCCCTTCCAGCAGCGCGACGGAGAACTCGTGCGCCCGCACCCGGCGGCGCAGGTCTTCCGCCACGTCGGCCTGCAGGCCCGACAGGTCGGGGCCGGGATGCTCGGGGTCCGGGCGGTCGGGCATGAGCTGGGATTGCACCAGGCTCGGCACCAGCACGCCGGCCTCGGCCAGGGACCGCACCACGCCGTCGGAGACGCCGGCCTCGCGCGCCAGTTCGGCGGCGGGCAGCGGCGGCAGTTCGGCGGCGGCGCGCAGCACGGCGAGGCGGGCGCGCGTCGCCTTCAGTCCCATGCGCTCCAGGTCCGGCGGGTCGGCGGGGTCGCGCAGGCCGTAGACGGTGAGCGGCCGCGCCTCCTCCAGCGCCTGCGGCACGCTGACCGCCATGCGCAGCACCGCCCCCGGCGCGCCGAGCGTATAGGCCGCCACCCAGTCGACGAAGCGGCGCGTCACATCCGGCAGGGGCGGCGCCGGGAAGGCGCGCACCAGGTCCTTCACCTTGGCCTCGGGCACGTCGCCGGTGCCGGCGCCCCACACGACGCCGATCTCCCGCCGCTTGCCGAGCGGCACCTCCACCACCTGCCCCGCCACCACGCCGGCCCGCTCCGACGGCGGCACGCGATAGTCGTAGAGCCCGCCGAGCGGCAGCGGCAGCAGCACGCCGACCCGCGATCCGGGCGCGAAAGGCCCGGCGCCGCCCGCGTCGGCGGCGGCGGCGAACAGCGTCGGCGCAGGAGTGGCGGGTTTGGTGCTCATGGGCTACACTCTAGCCCACGGCGGCCGGGGGCGCCACGGCAAGTCCTTGACCCGTAAGCCATTTCCCGTGCACCGACGCTTTCCTCAACCGCAAACGGCATGTCTCACCCATGAAGTTCTTCATCGACACGGCCAACCTGGACGACATCCGCGATCTCGCCGAAACGGGCCTCGTCGACGGCGTCACCACCAATCCCTCGCTGGCCGCCAAGGCGGGCATCAAGTTCACCGATCTGGTGAAGGAAATCTGCACCGTCGTCGCCGGCCCGGTCAGCGCCGAGGTCACCGCCCCCGACCACGCCACCATGATGCGCGAGGCGGACGTGCTGCGGAAGATCGCCGACAACGTGTGCATCAAGGTGCCGCTCACGCCCGACGGCCTGAAGACCTGCCGCAAGCTGGCCGACGACGGCACGCTGGTCAACGTCACCCTGTGCTTCAGCGCCGCCCAGGCGATCCTCGCCGCCAAGGCGGGTGCGGCCTTCGTGTCGCCCTTCGTCGGCCGCCTGGACGACATCGGCCAGGACGGCATGGGGCTCATCGCCGAGATCGTCGAGATCTATTCCAACTACCTGGACATCGGCACCGAAGTGCTGGTCGCCTCGGTGCGCAACCCGATCCACGTGGTCGACGCCGCCCGCATCGGCGCCCATGTCGCCACCCTGCCGCCGTCGGTGCTGCGCCAGCTCTACAATCACCCGCTCACCGACAAGGGCCTCGCCGCCTTCACCGCGGACTGGGAGAAGTCGGGCCTGAAGATCCTGGAGGACTGACCGTGGCCGACCAGGAGAACGCCGCCCCCGAAGACCCCCGCGTCACCGCCCGTCAGGTGAAGGACTACCTGCGGGCCCACCCGCAATTCCTCGCCGACAACATGCCGCTGTTGGCCGAGCTGCTGCCCGGCCTCGCCCCGCGCGGCGAGGGCAACGTGCTGGACCTGCAGAGCTTCGTGGTGGAGCGGCTGCGCCGCGAGGTGGAGGAACTGAAGCTCTCCGCCAAGGCGCTCATCTCCAACGCCCGCTCCAACATGAGCATCCAGGAGCGCACCCTGCAGGCGGCGCTGGCGGTGCTCGACGCCCAGGGCATGGACAGCCTCGCCCGCATCGTCACCGACGAACTGCCGGTGGTGCTGCAGGTGGACGTGGTCACCTTCGCGTTCGAACCCGGCCTGCCCAAGTCGGCCGCCGTCTACGTACAGGAACTGCCGTCGGGCGGCCTCGACCAGCTCATGGGCGAGCGCGTGGCGGCGCGTCTGCGCGAGGCGGTGGGCGGCGAGCAGCCGCTCTACGGGGCGGCGGCCTCCCTGGTGGCGTCCGACGCGCTGGTGCGGCTGGAGCCCGGCGAGGGCCTGCCGCAGGGCGTGCTGGCGCTCGGCACCCGCACGGAAGGCTCGTTCCATCCGCAGCAGGGGACGGAACTGCTCGGCTTCCTCGCCCGCGTGGTGGAACACACGGTCCGCCGATGGGCGCAGCAGCCGGCGGCGTGATCCCGCAGGACGCGGCGGCGGCCCAGGCGGCGGAGGCGGATGCCCTGCCGCCGGGCCTGCCGCCCGACCCTGCCCTGCGCGACGCCATCGCCCGGTGGCGCCGCTGGCTGGTGTCGGAGCGCACGGCGAGCCCGCATACCCTGTCCAACTACCAGCGCGACCTCGCCTTCTTCCTGCGGTTCCTCACGGGGTTCCTCGGACAGGAGCCGACGCTGGCCGACCTGGCGCAGCTGTCGGCGAGCGATTTCCGCAGCTACCTGGCCCACCGCACCGCCGAGGGCATCGCCCGTACCTCCCTCGGGCGGGCCATGAGCACCCTGCGCGGCTTCTACCGCCTGTGCGCCAAGCTCGGGCTGATGGAAAACCCGGCCATCGACCTGGTGCGCAACCCGAAGCCGCCGCGCAGCCTGCCCAAGCCGCTGGCCGAGGACGAGGCGCTGGAGGTGCTGCCGACCGCCGGCGAGCTGCACGACGAGCCGTGGATCGCCGCCCGCGACGTCGCCATCCTGACCCTGCTCTACGGCTGCGGGTTGCGCCTGGGTGAGGCGCTCGGCCTCACCGTCGCCGATCGCCCCACGGCCGACGCCATGGTGGTACTCGGCAAGGGGCGCAAGGAACGGGTGGTGCCGGTGCTGCCGCTGGTGCGCGAGGCCATCGCCCAGTACCTCGCCCTCTGCCCCTGGCCGCCGCTGCCGGAGCGGGCGCTGTTCGTCGGCGTGCGCGGCGGGCCGCTCAACCCGCGCATGGTGCAGCGGACCATGGAGAAGGCGCGCCACCTGCTCGGCCTGCCGGAGACGGCGACGCCGCACGCGCTGCGCCATTCCTTCGCCACCCATCTGCTCGGCCGCGGCGGCGACCTGAGGACCATCCAGGAACTGCTCGGCCACGCCAACCTGTCCACCACCCAGCGCTATACCGAGGTGGACGCGGCCAAGCTCATGGCGGTCTACGACGCCGCCCACCCGCGCGCCCGCAAGGGGCGATAGCGGAGGGTGGTACTCCCCCCGGCGCCTGCAACCGGCAGGCGCGCGGATCCGTTGGCAGGACAAGATCCGGTTCTTGTCGAACCGTCCACGGACCAGGAGACGACGACCATGATGACCAGCCTGAGCGCCCTGCGCCGCAACAGCCTTCTGCACGCCTTCCTCGTCGCCCTCGCGCTGACGGCGACGGCCGTCACCCTGAGCGCCTGCAACACCACCGAGGGCTTCGGCCGTGACGTCGAAGCCGCCGGCGACGCCATCGAGGACACCGCCGAAGACGCCCAGAACTGAGGAGCCGGCCGCATGGCTGACGACCGCGAGGCCTGGTGCCGCGACCTGCAGGCCCGGCTCGACGACCTCACGGCGCGCATGCGCGACCTCGACCATGCCGAGGAGGCGGAGCGGGTGGACCGGCCGGGCCACCCGCCCTCCCCCGAACTGACGACCCTGCGCGAGAAGCGCGACGCCGCCAGCCGCAGCCTCGCGCGCTGCGAGTTCACCGAACAGGACGACTGGATCGGCGCCCGCGGCGACGCCGAGGCGGCATGGCGCGACGTCTCCGACGCCTTCGAACGCGCCATGGCCCGCTTTCGCGGCCGCGGCCAGGGCGGCTGACCGACGTCAGTCCTCCTGCGGCAACGGGCCGGCCGGGTCCGTCGCCTCGATCATCCCCCGCACTCCCGCCGGCATGCGGCCCTTGATGCGGTCGAGGCCGCGCGACAGCACCGGCAACGCCCGCCGCCGCTCGCGGATGATCCGCCGCACCGTGGCGCTGTCGCGCGCCAGCAGGTAGAGCCCCGCCGCCACCATGGGCAGGCCGAGCGGGAGGGGCGTCGGCGCCAGAATCGCCCCCACGATCACCAGCAGCCAGCCGGCCGTCAGGCGCACGAGCCGCCACGGGCGGGCGGAGAAGGCCGGGGTCTCGGTCATGGGGGCGGGCACCGATACGGAACGATCCGCCACGCTGGCACGGCGGATACCCCCGAACAAGCTAAGGCTTCGTGACGCTCCACCGCAGCCCCCAGGCCATGGCGAGCGGACCGAGCAGGCCGACCGCGCCGATGGCGGCGAAGGCCCAGGTCCAGGTGACGGCGCCCTGCCCTGCCGCCGCGTCCAGCACCATCCCGACCGCCAGCGGCCCGACGAAGGCCGCGCCGAAGCCCAGCAGCGAATGCACGGCAAGCGTCGCCCCGCGCCGCCCGTCCTCCGCCTGCTCCACGGCGCCGGTGGTCAGGGCCGCGGAGTCGAGCTGGATCAAGCCGATGTAGACCAGCATGGCGACGGCGGCGAGCGGGTAGGACACCGCCGCCGCCGGCCCCATGGCGAAGGCCGCCGTGCCCGACAGCACCATGTAGACCATCCCCCCCCGGCCACGCCCGAGCCGCGTCGCCACCTCCGCCCCGCCGATGGAGCAGGCGAAGGCGATGACGGCGCCGAGCGAGGCGACGCCGGTGGGCGACAACACGCCGCCGCTCCAGCCCGCCCCATCGGCCCCGGGCAGGGCGGCGGCGGCCGCCAGGAAGCCGACCACCCAGGCGCGGTAGGCGAACAGCTCCCACATATGGGCGACGTAGCCGAGCACGTAGCCCATGGCGGCGCGGTTGCGGAACACCGGCCGGAAGTCGAGCAGGCGGCCCGGCTCCGCCTGCGGCGGCGGGTCCACCGGGCGCAGCGCCAGCACGATAACGAGTGCCGCCACCGCCGCCCCGGCCGCCAGCACGAAGGCCGCCCGCCACCCCAGCCACTCGGCGGCGGCGGCGGACACGGCGTAGGAGGCGGCGGTGCCGAGGCTGAAGCAGGCGGTATAGAGCGGCACAACCCGCGCCCGCGCGGTCGCCGGCGCCCGGTCCACCAGCACCCGCAGCCCCGGCATGTAGGTGCCGGCGAGGCCGGCGCCGCCGAGCGCGCGGAACAGCATCGCCGGCCAGAAGCCGTCGGCGAAGAGGGCGAAGCCGGCGCAGGACAGGGCGGTCAGCGCCGCCCCCACCATGTAGATGCGGCGCGCATCCAGGCGGTCGGTCAGGGCCACCAGAACGGGCGCGGCGGCGGCGAAGGCGGCGAAGAAGACGCCCGAGATCCAGCCGGCCTCGGTATTGCTCAGCCGCCACTCGGCCATGAAGCCGGGCAGCAGGGCGGGGAAGGTGAACACCCCCACCATGGTGCAGACCTCGGCCATGCACACGGCGAGGACGAGAAGGAGGACGGGCCGGCTCATGCTCCGTCATACGGCGGCGCAGGCCCCGCACGCAAGAAGGCCGCGCCCGGGGGATCGGGCGCGGCCTTCCGCTTCGCCGGGAACTGCGGTCAGTCGTAGCGCAGGTCCGTCGCCTTTCCCCGGAAGACGCGGTACACGTACATCGTCGACCCGACGACGAACGGCAGCACGACGACCGTGCCGGCGAAGATGATGGCGAGCGACTCGCGCGCGCTCGCGGCCTCCCAGATGGTCAGATGCTCGGGCACCACGTAGGGGAAGAAGCTGTAGGCCAGCCCGTGGAAGCCGAGCATCACGATGGCGACCGCCGCCGCGAAGGGCAGCCGGTCGAAACGGTGGTGGCGGTCCGGCAGGTGGCGCAGCACCAGCCAGAGCGCGGCGAAGACGCCGGCCGTCACCAGCGGCAGCGGCGCGAGCAGCACCACCTCGGGGAAGCTCAGCCACTTGTCGAACACCCGCGCAGACAGCAGCGGCGTCGCCACCGACACGGCGACCATGCCGAGCGCCGCCACCCACAGCGTCCGCTTCGCCCAGCCGATGGCCTTGGCGCGCAACGTGCCCTCGGTCTTGAAGATCAGCCAGCAGGCGCCGAGCAAGGCATAGGCGCAGGCGAGGCAGACGCCGACCAGGGCGGCGAACAGGGTGGCGCCCAGGCCGCCCTCGAACCCCATGATGTAGAGGCCGAGCATCACCCCCTGTGCGCCGGCCGCCAGCAGCGAGCCGGCGAAGAAGGCGGCGTTCCACGCGCCCGTGTGGGCCGGCGGCGCCTTGGCGCGGAAGTCGAAGGCGACGCCCCGCAGGATCAGCCCGGCCAGCATGAGGGCCACCGGCAGATAGAGGGTCGACAGGATCTCGCCGTGGGCCAGCGGGAAGGCCACCAGCAGCAGCCCGACCGCCAGCACCAGCCACGTCTCGTTGGCGTCCCAGAAGGGGCCGATGGCGGCGATCATGCGGTCCTTCTCCTCGGCCGTGGCGCCGTTGAGCAGGATGCCGACGCCGAGGTCGTAGCCGTCGAGCACCACGTAGACCAGGATGGACAAGCCCATGAGCAGGGCGAAGGCGACCGGCAGCCAGTCGCCGGGGAACAGGTCGGTCATGGCTCAGCCCTCCTGGCCGAGGGTGGCGGCGCGGCCCGCGGGCGCGCCGGTCGGCATCGGCGTGCCCTTGCCGGCCTTGGCGGCCAGGTGGAACAGGGCGCCGATGTAGGCCGCCAGCAGCACGCCATAGAGCGCGAGATACATCGCCAGCGTCGAGCCCACCATGCCGGCGCCGAGCGGCGCCACCGCGTCGGCCGTCTTCAGCACGCCGGAAACGAGCCACGGCTGGCGGCCGATCTCGGTGACGTACCAGCCGGCGAGCGTCGCCACCCAGCCCGAGAAGGTCATGGCGACGAGGCCGCGGGCGAGCCAGGGCGACGGCGACCGGCCCTTGCGCATCTGCCACACGGCGACCCACGACACCGCCAGCATGAGCAGGCCGACGCCCACCATGACGCGGAAGCCGAAGAACACCGGCGCCACCGGCGGGTGGTACTCGAACTCGTTCAGGCCGCGGATCTCGCCGTTCCAGTCGTGGGTGAGGATCAGGCTGGCGCCGTGCGGGATGCCGATCTCCAGCCGGTTGGCGCGCGCCTCCGCGTCGGGCAGGGCGAACAGCAGCAGCGGGGCGCCGCGCTCGGTCTGCCAGACGCCTTCCATGGCGGCGATCTTCTGCGGCTGGTGCTCCAGGGTGTTGAGGCCGTGCAGGTCGCCGGCGGCGATCTGCAGCGGGATGAGGATGGCGCCCAGCGTCGCGCCGGTACGCAGGGCCTTCAGCACCGCCGGACCGCGGTCGCCGCGCAGCCACCGCCACGCCGACACGCCGGCCACCAGGAAGGCCGCCGTCAGGCCGCTCGCCAGCAGCATGTGGACGACGCGGTAGGGCATGGACGGGTTGAACACGATGGCCCACCAGTCGACGGCATGGGCGACGCCGTCGCGCATCTCGAAGCCGGCCGGCGTCTGCATCCAGCTGTTCAGCGTCAGGATCCAGAAGGCCGACAGCGTGGTGCTGGCCGCCACCATGACCGTCGCCGCCGTGTGGACGCGGTTTGACACGCGCCGCCAGCCGAACAGCATGACGCCGAGGAACACCGCCTCGATGAAGAAGGCGGTCAGGATCTCGTAGGCGAGCAGGGGGCCTGCGATATTGCCGACGGTATTCATGAAGCCCGGCCAGTTGGTGCCGAACTGGAACGACATGGTGACACCCGACACCACCCCGAGGGCGAAGGTCAGCGCGAAGACCTTCACCCACAGGCGGTAGGCGTCCATCCAGCTTTCATCGCCGGTGCGGTTGAAGCGCAGCTTGAAGAACAGCAGCACCCACCCGAGCGCGATGGTGATTGTGGGAAACAGGATGTGGAACGAGATGTTCGCGCCGAACTGGATGCGCGAGAGGATGAGCGGGTCCATTACTCGGGGTCCTCCTTGGACGGCTTGGCGCGGCCGCCGAACCCCAGGCGGTCGCCGAAATCGAGCACGCGCTGCACCTTGGTGCCGAGCTTCATGAGCTGCACGAGGCGCACGGTATCGAGCCGCCGCATGTCGGCGTACCAGCCGTCGAGCAGCTCGATCAGTTCCAGCATTTCCGACATGCGGTCCTGGGCGTGGCGCTCCTCGGCGCTGCCCGGCTGCTGCATGAGGATGTCGCGCAGGACCGAGAGGGTCGGGTCGATCTCGCGCTTCTTGCGCTCTTCCACCAGGGTGCGGACGATGGTCCAGATGTCCTCGGGCGTGGTGAAGTAGTCGCGGCGGTCACCCGGCAGGTGCTGCAGGCGCACCAGGTTCCAGCCCTGCAACTCCTTCAGCCCCATGCTGACGTTGGACCGCGAGAAGCCGAGACGCTCGGTGATCTCCTCGGCGTTGAGGGGGCGGTCGGCGACGAACAGCAGGGCGTAGATCTGCCCCACCGTGCGGTTGATGCCCCAGCGGCTGCCCATCTCGCCGAAGTGCAGCACGAAGTCCTGGACGATGGGGGGAAGGTTCATCGGCACGTCCTGCGATTTCAGGAATTTCTGAAATTCCAGGTAACCCCGATTGGAATGAGTTTCAAGAACAACAAGACCGCATAATTTCTGGAGGAATCCACGGCTCTGGCATCGCGCGCCCGCCCGGCGTTACTCTGCCGGACGACACGACACAGGGAGGCGGCCATGATCCGCGTGCAGCGCGAGGACTTCGACCCGGGGGCGGAAATGGCCGCCTTCTGCGCCGGCGACACCTCCGTCGGGGCGGTGGCGAGCTTCCTCGGCCTGGTGCGCGCCGACAAGACCAGCGAGGGGGCGGAGGGCGCCGCGGTGGCGGCCATGACCCTGGAGCACTACCCTGGCATGACCGAACGCCAGCTCGAGGCCATCGAGCAGGAGGCGCGGCGACGCTGGCCGCTGACCGACGTGCTGGTGATCCACCGCCACGGCCGCCTGGAGCCCGGCGACCGCATCGTGCTGGTGCTGACGGCCAGCGCCCACCGCCAGGCGGCCTTCGACGCCTGCGCCTTCCTCATGGACTGGCTGAAGACCAAGGCGCCGTTCTGGAAGCGCGAGGAAACCGCCGCCGGCGCCCGCTGGGTGGACGCCAAGGCGAGCGACGACGCGGCGGCGGAGCGGTGGAACGGCTGAGCCGTCAGCCGGCGAGCGCAGAGGCCCGCACGGCGCTACGGCCGAAGCGGCGCGGCGTGGTGCCGAAGGCGCGGCGGAAGGCGGCGATGAAGGCCGAGACGCTGTCGTAACCCAGTTCGCCCGCCACCTGCGTCACCTGCACGCCCTGCTCCAGCCGCGGCACCACCGTCAGCAGCCGCAGGCGGCGCTGCCAGGCGTCGAAGCCGAAGCCGGTCTGCAGGCCGAAATGGCGGGTGAAGGTGCGCCGGCTCATGATGGCGAGCGCCGCCGCCTCGTTCACCGTCAGGGGCGCCGCGGGGGTGACCCAGATCTGCCGGGTGACGCGGCCGAGCCGCAGATCGGCGGGTTCCGCCAGGGTGAAGCCGCCGGGGCGGCCGCGCGCCAGTTCCTCGCGCAACAGGCCGGCGGCCGCGCTGCGGCGGGGGCTGTCGCCGGCCGGAGCCGCCGTCGTCTCCGCCGCCAGCATGCGGGCGAAGTCGCTCGCCACGGTGACGGCGGGCACGGGCGGGACGGGCGCTTCGTCGAGGGGAACGCGAACCACCGCCGACAGCGGGTCGGCCGCCGTCATCACGCCCGATCCGCTGTCGGCGGGCAGAATGGCACCACAGCCGGCGGGAACCACCAGCGTCGCCACCTCGGTCAGCACCAGCGCGGAGCCGCTGACCGCGAGCACCGCCTCGCCACCGCCCGGTCCGCCGGCGACGGGGCTCCAACCGGCGCGAAGCAAGGCTTCCGCGCGGGTCTGCACGCAGGCCGGTTGCGGAGGAAGCGGAGCAGGGACCGCCGGATCCATGTCCGGCAATGGCCCGATGGCGATGGGGTCGGCAGTCATGGAGGCGGAGCCTAAGGCGTCTCGCGGATAAGTGGAAGAGCCATTCTGTATACGCGGAGATGCATCCGACGGACCTTCTTCAACGCGGGCGTTTGCCGTCGCCGCAACGACGTACAAGACCCGCAGGCCGTGGTCGCGCTATCCTGATGCCATGACAGCCGCCGATCACAGCCGGTTCTGGCGCCATGCCGCGGTGCCGGGGTTCGAGTTCTTCGCCGCCACCTTCACGCGGTACGCTTTCGCGCGCCATGCGCACGACGAATGCCTGGTCGGCGTGGTGGAGGAGGGTGTGGAGACCTTCACCTGCCGCGGCAGCCGCTGGCTGGCGACGCCCGACCACCTCATCACCGTCAACGCCGGCGACGTCCACGACGGCACCGCCGCGACCGCCGACGGCTTCCGCTACCGCGTCCTCTACATGGATCCGCCAGTGCTGGAGGACATTCTTCGGGAGGCGGCCGGAGTCGACGGCTCCGACCGCGGCATGCTGCCGTTCTACCGCAGTTCCGTCACCCACGACCCCGAACTGGCGGCGGCCCTGCGGCGGGTGCTGCCGGCCTTCGATCCGACCGCGCCGGCGGGCGCCGCGACCGGCGAGACGCTGCACCGCCAGACCGCCCTCTACGGCCTCGTCGCCGCCGTCTTCGGCCGCCACGCCGGCCTGACGGCCACCGCCGCCGCCCCCGATGCGCCGCGGCGGGCCATGGATTACATGGCGGCCCACCTGGACGACGACATCGCCCTCGACGACCTGGCGGCGGTGTCGGGCCTGTCGCGCTTCCAGCTGGTGCGCGCCTTCCGCCGCGCCACCGGCTTCCCGCCGCACGCCTACCTGATGCAGCGCCGGCTGGCGGCGGCCAAGGACCTGCTGCGGGCCGGCCAGCCGCCGGCCCAGGTGGCGGCCGCCGTCGGCCTCTACGACCAGGCGCATTTCACCCGCCGCTTCAAGCAGCTCTACGGCATCACGCCGGGCGCATACCAGGCAGGCGTCTGCTCTTAGGCCCCGCCCCGCCGCATCATCTGGCCTCGCCGCGCGAGCTGCCCTATGTTCGGGCGGCGCGCGGCGCGGCGCGCGGCCTGGTATGCGAGGACCGTGATGGACAGTCTGTTGATGCTCATTCCCGTCGCCCTGTTCCTCGGGCTGCTGGGCCTGGGCGGGTTCCTGTGGGCGCTGCGGTCCGGCCAGTTCGAGGACCTCGACGGCGCCGCCAACCGCATCCTGTTCGAGGAAGACGACATGCCCCCGCCGGCGGCGCCGCCCCCGGCCGGCGAAAACGGCAAGCCTGAAAAGCGCTCATGATTCTTTTGTTGCGCCGCCGAACCGGGTAAAAGGACGGCCGAGTCCAAGAAACGACAAGCCTCTCACAGGAGGATGGTTTGAGCGCACAGACCCAGACGAGGCGCGTCACCGTGCGCGACATCGCGGCCCGCAAGGGCGGCGATCCCGTGGTCGTCCTCACCTGCTACACCGCCCCCATGGCGCAGTTCCTCGACCCCCACGTCGACATCCTGCTGGTGGGCGACAGCCTCGGCATGGTGGTCTACGGCATGGACACCACGCTCGCCGTGACCGTCGACATGATGATCGCCCACGGCCAGGCCGCCATGCGCGGCTCGCGCAAGGCCATGGTGGTGGTCGACATGCCGTTCGGCTCCTACGGCGAGAGCCCGGCGCAGGCCTACCGCAACGCCGCCCGCATCCTGGCCGAAACCGGTTGCACGGCGGTGAAGCTGGAAGGCGGCGTCGAGATGGCCGAGACGGTCCGCTTCCTGGTCGACCGCGGCGTGCCCGTCATGGGCCACGTCGGCCTCAAGCCGCAGATGGTGCACGCCACCGGCGGCTTCCGCGCCCAGGGCCGCACCGAAGCCGAGGCCGAGCATGTGCGTGCCGACGCCCGCGCCATCGCCGAGGCCGGCGCCTTCTCCCTCGTCGTCGAAGGCACGTGGGAGCCGGTCGCCCGCCAGATCACCGAAGAGGTCGGCTGCGTCACCATCGGCATCGGCGGCTCGCCCCTGTGCGACGGTCAGGTGCTGGTGACCGAGGACATCCTCGGCCTGTTCAACGACTTCCAGCCCAAGTTCGTCAAGCGCTACGCCGAGCTGGGCGCCCAGGTGTCCGAGGCCGCCGCCGCCTATGCCGCCGAGGTCAAGGCGCGCCGCTTCCCCGGGCCGGAGCACTGCTTCGGCGTCAAGAAGGCCGAACCCCAGAAAGGATGACCGCCATGGCCGCGCCCGCTTCCGCGCACCGCGTGCTGGACACCGTTTCCACCGTCGCCGACCTGCGGGCGCGGGTCGATGCCTGGCGGGCCGAAGGGCTGAAGGTCGCCCTGGTGCCCACCATGGGCGCCCTGCACGAAGGCCACCTGTCGCTGGTGCGGCGCGCCAAGATGCTGGCCGACCGCGTCGTCGTCTCCATCTTCGTCAATCCGACCCAGTTCGGGCCCAACGAGGATTTTTCCCGCTATCCGCGCCAGCTGGAGCAGGACCGCTTCAAGCTCGGCATGGCCGGCACCCACCTGGTCTACGCGCCGACGGTCGACGAGATGTACCCGCAGGGCTTCGCCACCAAGGTCGTGGTGTCGGGCGTGTCGTCGGGCCTGTGCGGCGACGCCCGGCCGGGCCACTTCGAGGGCGTGGCGACGGTGGTGACCAAGCTGCTCAACCAGGGCCGGCCCGACGTCGCCGTGTTCGGCGAAAAGGACTGGCAGCAGCTGCAGGTGATCCGCCGCCTCGCCCGCGACCTCGACCTGCCGGTGCGCATCGAGGGGGCGGCGGTGGTGCGCGAGATGGACGGCCTCGCCATGTCGTCGCGCAACGCCTACCTGTCCGACGCCGAACGCGCCATCGCCAACTACCTCTACAAGACCCTGAAGCGCATCGCCGACGACATCGACGCCGGCAAGGACGTCGGCCACGCCTGCGCCTGGGGCATCTCCGAACTCGGCCGCCTGGGCTTCGGGCCGGTCGACTACCTGGAAGTCCGCGACGCCGAGACACTGGAGCCGGTCGACGCGGTGACCCGCCCGGCCCGCGTGCTGTGCGCCGTGTTCCTCGGCAAGACCCGCCTCATCGACAACGTGGCGGCGGGCGTAAAGGGCGGGGAGTAAGGGGAGACGCGGCGGTCTTGACCGACCGCATCGCCGGGCCATATGATATTCAGTAATTCCTGGAGGCGTCCATGGCCCACCCACTTCCGCGCCCGCAAGCCGACGAGGCTGAACTGTCCACATCGGACGAGGAGAAGCTCGCCCGCCTTCGCCGCGAAATCGCCCTCGGCCTGATGGACGCCGACGCGGGGCGCCTCTCGCCGCTGAGCATTTCCGACATCAACGCCAAGCTGAAGCGCGAGGGTTGATCCCTCCGTGCCGCCCCGGTATCGCCTGACCGATGCCGCCGCCGCGGACGTCGAGCGTGTTCTGCGGCACACCGCCGCGACCTTCGGCCCAGCGCAGCGCGACCGCTATGCGGCGCTGTTGGAACGCGCCGCCGAAGCCTTGGCCGACAACCCGCGCCGCCCAGGCGCCCTCGCCCGCCCCGACCTGCCCGGCGGGCTGTTCAGCTTCCGGCTGGACCGCGTCGCCGGGCGCCGTGGCGCCGCCGCGCACGTCCTCTACTACCGCGTCCTGAAAACCGATGAGGCCACAGTACTCATCGTGCGCGTCCTGCACGAGCACATGGAGCCGGGCCTGCATGTGAGTGGCCTCATGGCCGAGGACGCCGATTGAGGCACGCCACCGCTGCGGCCGAAAGAAAGCGGGCGGCCCCTCGCGGCGCCGCCCTGCTTCGTCACTTCGGGTTGCGGCCCTGGCGGGCCAGCGGCTCGTTGGGCATGAGTTCGGCGTCCCAGGGGAACAGCAGCCACACGCCTTCCTTGATGGGCACGGCGAAGGTATGCGCCTCGTTCTGGCCGGCCGGCTTGGCGTAGACGGTGGCGAGGTGGGCCTTGGGCAGCAGGCGCTTCACTTCCCGCGCCGTGACGCCGCTGTCGACCAGGTCGTCGACGATGAGCCAGCCCTCGCCGTCGTTCTCCACCGCCGCCGGCGCCTTGATGACCTGCGGCTCGCCGGCGACGCGGTCGTCGTAGGTGACGACGCCGACGCACTCGATGAGGCGGATGTCCAACTCGCGCGCCAGGATCGAGGCCGGGATCAGGCCGCCGCGGGTGATGGCGCAGATGCCCTTGAACGGACCGGCCCCCGACTCCATGAGCCGGTGCGCCAGCGCGCGGGTATCACGGTGGAACAGTTCCCAGGCGATGGGAATGTAGACGGCGGTGCTGTAGTCCTGGGCCATGCTCGGCGGTCCTGCACTGAACAATCGGGAATCGGCGGGGGCGAAAGGAAGGCGCTGGTTTATACCGAACGCGCCCCGCTGGGCAAGGCGGCAACCGCCCGTCCGCGCCATCGGCGGCCCTGCGCGGATAAATGCTTTACCCATTCGTCTTCTTTTTCAACAATGTGGCCGATCGATCAGGATGAGGCGGCATGCTCCACACCTCTTATGCACGACGCGGCATGGTCACGGCCCCCCACGCGCTGGCGGCGCAGGCGGGGGCGGCGGTGCTGCGCGAGGGCGGCAACGCGGTCGAGGCGATGATCGCCGCGGCCGCCACCTGCGCCGTCGTCTATCCGCACATGAACGGCCTCGGCGGTGACGGCTTCTGGCTGATTTCGGAGCCCGGCCGCCCCGTCGTCTCCATCGACGGCAGCGGCGCCGCCGGCCGCCGCGCGGCGCCGGAGACCTACCGCGCCGAAGGTCTGAACGCCGTCCCGAGCGTCGGGCCGCTGTCCTGCGCCACCGTCGCCGGCACCCTTTCCGGCTGGCAGTCGGCGCTGGAGCTGTCGGCGCGGTGGGAGGGCCGCCTCGGCCTCGCCCGCCTGCTGGAAGACGCCGTGTGGCACGCCCGCGAGGGCGCCGCCGTCAGCGCCGCCGAGGCCCGGTCGCTGGCCCGCCGGCGCGAGGTGCTGGCCCGCCAGCCGGGTTTCGCCGCCCTGTTCCTCAACGCCGACGGCAGCGCCCCGGCGGAAGGCACCCTGCGCAAGAACCCGGCCCTGGCGCAGACGCTGGAGTCGCTGGCGCGCGACGGGCTCGACGACTTCTACCGCGGCGGCATCGGCCGAGCCGTTGCCGCCGATCTGGCGGCGGCCGGCGCCCCCGTCACCGCCGACGACCTCGCCCGCCACCGCAGCATCCGCCGCCGGCCGCTGTCGCTCGGGCTCGACGGCTGCACGGTCTACAACACGCCGCCGCCGACCCAGGGCCTCGCCTCGCTCATGATCCTCGGCCTCTACGAGCGGCTGCGGGTGCCGGCCGAGCAGGCGGAGCGCTTCGCCCACATCCACGGCCTCATCGAGGCGACCAAGCTCGCCTTCCGGGTGCGCAACACCCACATCGCCGACCCCGGCGCCATGCAGGTGCACGCCACCACCTTCCTGTCCGACCACCTGCTGGACCGGCTGGCGGCGGAAGTGGCGCCCAAGCGGGCCATGCCGTGGCCGCTGCCGGCGCTGTCGGGCGACACCGTGTGGATGGGCTGCGTCGACGGCCAGGGCCGCGCCGTCAGCTTCATCCAGAGCCTCTACCACGCCTACGGCTCGGGCGTCGTGCTGCCCGAGACGGGCCTCGTGTGGCACAACCGCGGCATCGCCTTCGACTTCGACGCCGAGAGCCCGCGCTTCCTGTCGCCCGGCCGCAAGCCCTTCCACACCCTGTCGCCGGCGCTGGCGCGCTTCCGCGACGGGCGGGTGATGGTCTACGGCACCATGGGCGGCGACGGCCAGCCGCAGACCCAGGCCGCCCTGTTCACCCGCTACGCCCTCTACGGCCAGGGCCTGCAGGCGGCGGTGACCGCCCCGCGCTGGGCGCTCGGCCGCTCCTACGAGGGCGAGAGCCGCGACGTGAAGGTGGAACGCCGCATGGACCCGGGCGTCATCGCCGCCCTGGAACATGCCGGCCACACCATCGGCCTGGTGGAGCCCTTCGACGACCTCATGGGCCACGCCGGCGCCATCGTGCTGCGCCCCGACGGCGTGATGGAAGGCGCAGCCGACCCCCGCAGCGACGGATGTGTAGCGGGATATTGAGTGGTTTTTTAGCCCTCGCCGGGCGGGCGCTGGCGCGCCCTTGGCCGCTCGCTCAATGCTCGCTTGCGCTGCGCGCCTCCGGTTCGGGGCGCGCAGCGCCAAGTCAGCAACCCGGATCAAACGGCCGTCGGTAGGGTGACGGGGCATCACAGGAGACACCGGCCATGCCCCGCACCGCCACCACCCTCGACTACAGCCGCCGCATCCAGGCCGTCATCGCCCACATCGGCGAGCATCTGGACGGCGACCTGTCGCTGGAGCGGCTGGCGGACGTGGCCTGCCTGTCGCCCTTCCACTTCCACCGCGTCTACCGTCACCTGACGGGCGAAACGGTGGCGGAGACCATCCGCCGCCTGCGCCTCGCCCGTGCCACCGCCGATCTGGTGCGCGGGCGGGGAACGCTGGAGCGGGTGGCGCGGCGGGCCGGCTACGGCAGCGTGGCGGCCTTCACCCGCGCCTTCGGCGGGACCTACGGCACGACGCCCGCGGCCTACCGGGCGGCGGGACGGCTGGTGTCGCCTGCGATGCACGTATCCCCCATCGCAGACGAGGACACATCCATGACCTACGACGTCGAAATTCGCGACAGCGCCCCGCTCACCCTCGCCGCCATGCGCCACACCGGGCCGTACATGGGCATCGGCGCGGTGTTCGACCGCCTCTACGCCTGGGCCGCGCCGCGCGGCCTGGCCGGACGGGAGGCGCCGGGCATCGGGCTCTACTGGGACGACCCGGGCAGCGTGCCGGAAGCGCGCCTGCGCTCCGCCGCCGCCATTCCGGTGACGACGCCGGTGGACGACCCGGCGGTCGAGACCCTCACCCTGCCCGCCGGCCCCTGCGCGGTGATCCGCCACGTCGGCCCCTATGCGGAGCTGGAACGGTCCTACCTTTGGCTCTACCGCGAGTGGCTGCCGCAGAGCGGGCGTGAGCCGGCCGACCAGCCGTGCCGCGAGGTCTACCTCAACGACCCGCGCACCACGGCACCGGCCGAGCTGGTGACGGAAATCCACCTGCCGCTGAAGGCCTGACCGGCCCTCAGCCCGGCAGAACGGCCGCGGCCCGGACGCAGGCCTCGAAGGTCGCGAGGTCGCGGTAGTCCGGCGCCGCCTCGGTCGCCGAGGTGACGACGACGGCGCCGCCGCTCGCCAGGGCGGCGGCGTCGATCATCAGGTTCTCGACCATGGCGAAGCTCTCCACCAGCAGACCGTCGGCGTCCTCCATGCCCTCGCCGGGACGCAGGCGCAGGGTGCCGGCGGCCCAGCGCTCGACACGGGCGGTGTGCGGCAGCGGGCTCGCCGTGTAGCAGAACACCGGCCGGCCGAGGGCACGCATGAACCCGACCTCGAAGGCGGTGCCCGGGTCCATGCCGGGGCCGCGGAAGGGCGTGATGTTGGCGATCACCAGATCGCAGGACCGCATCAGCGCCTCGTTGGCGGCACTGATGGCACATCCTGCGGCGTGCGGCGTCAGGCCCGCGAGGTCCAACGCATTGTCGAGCGGGAAGCACCCCTCGAAGCCATGGCGGGCGCAGATCGCCTTCTTGGCCTCGCCCAGGGCGACGGCGTCGGCCAGGAAGACCTCCGGCCCCGCCAGATAGACGCGCGGCGCGGCCACCGCGTCAGCCAGCCAGCCGGGCGATGAAGTAGCCGGCCACCACGGCCGTGCCGATGACGCCGGCGACGTTCGGCCCCATGGCGTGCATGAGCAGGAAGTTGTGCGGGTCGGCCTTCTGGCCCTCCACCTGGCTCACGCGCGCCGCCATGGGCACGGCGGAGACGCCGGCCGAGCCGATGAGCGGGTTGATGGGCGTCTTCGACACCTTGTTCATCACCTTGGCCATGAGCACGCCCGAGGCGGTCGAGACCCCGAAGGCGGCGATGCCGAGCACCAGGATGCCGAGCGTCTCCACCTGCAGGAAGCGCTCGCCGGTCATGGTGATGCCGACCGAGGCGCCGAGGAAGATGGTGGTGACGTTGATCAGCTCGTTCTGCGCCGCATTGGACAGGCGCTCCGTCACGCCGCACTCGCGCAGGAAGTTGCCGAGCATGAGCATGCCGATGAGCGCCGAAGCCGCCGGCACCAGCAGGATCACCAGCACGGTCACCACCACGGCGAAGATCAGTTTCTCGGTGCGCGAGACGGGGCGCAGCGAGCGCATGCGGATCTTGCGCTCCTCGGGCGTCGTCAGGGCACGCATGATGGGCGGCTGGATGAGCGGCACCAGCGCCATGTAGCTGTAGGCCGCCACCGCGATGGGGGCCAGCAGCTCGGGCGCCAGCTTGTTGGACAGGAAGATGGAGGTCGGGCCGTCGGCGCCGCCGATGATGCCGATGGCCGCCGCCTGCTCGGGCGTGAAGCCGAGCAGGATGGCGCCGAAGAAGGTGGCGAACACGCCGAACTGCGCCGCCGCCCCCAGCACCAGGGTGCGCGGGTTGGCGATCAGCGGGCCGAAGTCGGTCAGCGCTCCGACGCCGAGGAAGATGAGCGGCGGGAAGATCTCCAGGTGGACGCCCTGCGAGATGTAATAGAACAGCCCGCCCACCGATTCGCTCACCGGGTCGGGCAGGTTCACCAGCCCCTGCGTCGGCAGGTTGGCGAGCAGCGCCCCGAAGGCGATGGGCACCAGAAGCAGCGGCTCGAAGTTCTTGTAAACCGCGAGGTAGAGCAGTCCGGCGACCACCGCCCACATGACCGCCATCTGCCACGTGACGTGGGGAAAGGCGGTCAGCGACCACAACTGATTGAGCGTATCCATGCGGGGCGCCTCGGCTGGCTGGGTCGGCGGGGGAACGGCGGCGGGGGACGTGGAGAAGCGGCCGTAGGAGAGGCGGCGGGCAGGAGCGCCGGGCGTCAGCCCAGCACCACCAGCACCTGGCCTTCCTGCACGGCGGTGCCGGGCTGGACGCGGATCTCGGTGACGGTGCCGGGGCGCGGCGCCGGGACGGAGGTGAGCATCTTCATGGCCTCCAGCGTCACCAGTGGCTGCCCCTCGGTGACGGCGGCGCCGACCGCCACCTCCACCTTCTGCACGGTGCCGGCGAGCGGGCTGACCACGTCGCCGGGGCCGGCCGGCGCGGCCGGGGCGTTCTGCGGCGCCGGAGCGGAGACGGCGGCGGGCGCGGCGGGCGTCGGCGCGGCGGGCATGGCGGCCGGCGGGCGCGGTGCGGCGACGGCGGAGGCGCCGGCCGGCGCGTCCAGTTCCTCGACCGTGACCTCGTAGGCGGTGCCTTCGACGGTGATCCTGAACTTCCTCATGGCGTCCTCTTCTGCGTCCGGGCGGAGCCGTTGGCCAGCGGGTTGGCCTGGTGGATGGGGTGATCGACGTGCGGCGGGCCGGGGATGGTCCAGCCGGCGGACGCGCGGCCGCCGTGGCTCGACATGTGTTCGTAGCGGCCTTCGTTGATCCAGGCGGGCGCCGTGTGCGGCGGCATGACCACGTCGATGATGCGGTGGCGGCCGGGCACCAGGACGGCGACGGCGGCGGCGATGGCGGCCAGGTGATGCGGCGGCACGCCGGCCGGCGCGGCGCTGCCCGCAGCCATGGCGGCGGCGGGGACGGTCTGCGGCGCCTGGGCGCGAGCGGCTTCGGCGCGGCGGGCGGCGGCGGCGCGGGCGGCCTCCTCGCGGCCGACGACGATGCGGCCGATGGCGGCGGTGATGCCCCACAGCGCCGTCAGCACGATGAGGACGACGGCGAACCCGAGGCCGACCAGTTCCAGCTCTTCGGCGATCACAGCGGAATGTTCCCGTGCTTCTTGGCGGGGCGGGTCTCGCGCTTGGACAGCAGGCTGCGCAGGCCGAGCGCGATGGCGGCCCGGGTGCGCGATGGCTCGATGACGTCGTGCACGAACAGCTTGCCGGCCGAGACGTAGGGGTTGGCGAACTCGCGGCGGTACTCGGCGGCCAGCTCCTGGCGCTTGGCGACCGGGTCTTCGGCGTCCTTCAGGTCGCGGCGGTAGAGGATGTTCACCGCCCCTTCGGCGCCCATGACGGCGATTTCCGCCGACGGCCAGGCGTAGACCAGGTCCGCCCCCATGTCGCGCGAGCACATGGCGAGGTAGGCGCCGCCATAGGCCTTGCGCAGGATGACGGTGATCTTGGGCACCGTCGCCGCGCCGTAGGCGAACAGCATCTTGGCGCCGTGGCGGATGATGCCGTGGCGCTCCTGGTTCACGCCGGGCAGGAAGCCGGGCACATCCACCAGGGTCACGATGGGGATGTTGAAGACGTTGCAGAAGCGGATGAACCGCGCCGCCTTGTCGGAGGCGTCGATGTCGAGCGTGCCCGCCTTCACCGCCGGCTGGTTGGCGACGATGCCGGTGACGATGCCGGCGATGCGGGTGAAGCAGCACACGATGTTGGGCGCGAACAGGGCCTGCACTTCCAGGTACCGGCCGCCGTCGGCGATGCGCTCGATCACCCGCTTGACGTCGACGGGAATGCGCGGATCTTCCGGCACCAGGGCGTCGAGGCCCGGATCGTCGGCCAGGGTGATGTGCGCCGACAGGTCGTGCGGCGGGTCGGCCATGTTGTTGGACGGCAGGTAGGACAGCAGGTCGCGCACGATGGCGCCGGCGTGCATGTCGTCTTCGGCCACGAAGTGGATGTTGCCCGACACGCTGGCATGCGCCATGGCCGAGCCGATCTCGTCCATGGTCGTCACCTGCCCGGTGGCGGCGCGAATGACCTCCGGCCCGCAGATGAACATGTTGCCCGACCCGCGGGTCATGATGATGAAGTCCATGAGTGCCGGCGAATAGGCGGCACCGCCGGCGCAGCTGCCGGAAATGACGGCCACCTGCGGCACGACGCCCGACGCCAGCACGTTGCGATAGAACACCTGGCCATAGCCCGACAGGCTGTCGACGCCTTCCTGGATGCGTGCCCCGCCCGAGTCGTTGAAGCCGACGATGGGCATGCCGCCGCGCATGGCGTAGTCCATGACGTCGCAGATCTTGCCGGCGTGGACCCGGCCGAGCGAGCCGCCGGCGACGGTGAAGTCCTGGCTGAAGGCGGCCACGGGGCGGCCGTCGACGAAGCCGATGCCGGTGACCACGGCGTCGCCCGGCAGGTCCTTGCCCTCCATGCCGAAGTGGCGGGTCTGGTGACGGGCGTGCAGGCCGAATTCCTGGAAGGTGTCGGCGGCGAACAGGGCTTCCAGGCGTTCGCGCGCCGACAGCAGGCCGCGGGCGTGGCGGTCGTCGATCTTGTCGCGGCCGCCGCCCAGCATGGCCGTCTCGCGGCGGCGGCGAAGGTCGTCCAGAAGGTCCTTGGATATCGCCATCGGCTGCCTCGTCCTCCGTTCGGCCGCGACGCCCGCCGGCGCCCGGCTCGCCGCCTGGTTGCTCTCGCTGCGACCGTACCACGACCAAGGCGTCCAATTGAACCCGGACACCGGGATACCGTCGTGGCGCGACCGTACCATCGGAATAACTCGTTGGAATTTAAGGTTTAGTGAACCGACCCGAAAACCCGCCAAAAAAAACGCCGACCCGAGGGCCGGCGCGCAGTTTTCGAGACGCAGATGAGGACCGCCGGGCGGACCCGGCGAAACTCGGCGGAAGAAGACCTGCCGGTTCCCCATCGGGTTCCCCACCGGCAGGCACTTCATCCGATGCCGGGTCCGAAGACCCGGCAGCCGTGCGGCACCCCCCTAAGGTGGCCGCCGGTCCGGCCCTCCCTCTTCCCCAAGAGGTGCAGGCCTAAGCCTGCCGGAGGATCGAACCAGGTCCGGCACTTCCCCCGAAGCAGCGGACCATTCGGCGGCTCCGCAACGAAGCCGAGATTGGTGATAGCAGAGGCATGTGAACCGCCAAGCCGACCGCCGTAAACGGCGAGTTCGATTTTGTAAACGGCAGGTAAATGTCCCGATTTGTCAGGGGCGTTGCGCCCGGCCCGTTGGTTGAATAAGGATGGAACGGTGAACGGTCGAAAGGGGGGCATCACGACCGAATGAGACCTGAAAGCCATCACATTCTCATCGTCGAGGACGAGCAGGTGAGCCGTGCCGTGCTGGCGGCCTACCTGAATCGGGAGGGGTATCAGGTCAGCGAGGCGGCCAACGGCGACGACATGGACCGCCAGCTGGCGCGCCGTCGCTTCGACCTCGTGCTGCTCGACATCAACCTGCCCGGGCGCGACGGCTTGTCGCTGCTGCGCACGCTGCGGGCGAAGTCGGACATGGGCATCATCCTGGTGACCGCCAAGTCCGACGCCGTCGACCGGGTGGTGGGGCTGGAACTCGGCGCCGACGACTACGTGGTCAAACCCTACGAACAGCGCGAGCTGCTGGCGCGCGTGAAGAACATCCTGCGCCGCGCGGTCCGCACCGATGCCGCCCGCGACGAGCGCGCCACCTATCACTTCGACGGCTGGCGGCTCGATACCGGCCGCCGCCTGCTCACCGACCCGAGCGGCGTGAACGTGCCGCTGACCACCGGCGAGTTCAACCTGCTGGCGACGCTGGCCGCCCAGCCGCAGCGGGTGTTCACCCGCGACCGCCTGCTCGACGCCGTGTCCAACCGCGAGTGGTCGCCGTCCGACCGCTCCATCGACGTGCTGATCGGCCGCCTGCGCAAGAAGCTGGAGCAGGACGCCGCCCAGCCGCGCCTGCTCGTCACCGTGCGCAACGTCGGCTACGTCTTCACGCCGGAGGTGACCTGACGCCACCGATGACGCCACCGTGGGGCACCATCCCGCGTTGTGCAGGGACCATGCTCCACACCCTCGCCCTGCGCCTCGTGCGCGCCGTTCCCGCCGTCGCCGTGCTCGCCCGCCGCGAGGCCCGTCTGCTCGCCCTGCTCGTGCTGGTGTTCGGCGGGTTCTGGATGTTCGGCGTCATCGCCGACGAAGTGGCGGAAAACGAGCTGCAGACCTTCGACCAGCAGATCCTGCTGTTCTTCCGCGATGCGCAGAACCTGGCCGATCCCATCGGCCCGGCCTGGGTGGAGCAGGCGGCGCGCGACATCACCGCGCTCGGCGGCTATACGGTGCTGACGCTGGTGACGGCGCTGGTCGTCGTCTATCTGTGGCTGCTGCGGCGCTGGCGGGCCTCCGCCCTGGTGCTGGCGTCGGTGCTCGGCGGCATGGTCATCAGCCAGGGCCTGAAGGCGCTGTTCCAGCGCGCCCGCCCCGACCTGGTGCCGCACATCGTCGACGTCCACACCCTCAGCTTCCCGAGCGGTCATTCCACCCTGTCGGCGGTGGTCTACCTGACCCTCGGCGCCCTGCTGGCGACGGTCCAGCCGGGGCGGTCGGTGAAGGTGTTCATCATCGCCGCCGCCCTGCTCATCGCCATGCTGGTCGGGCTGTCGCGCGTCTACCTGGGCGTCCACTGGCCGACCGACGTGCTGGCCGGCTGGAGCGTCGGCGCCGCCTGGGCACTGCTGTGCAGCGCCGTCGCCGACCTGCTGGTGCGCCGCCGCAAGATGCGCGGCGAAAGCGGCGACACCCCTCAGGCCGGCGACACGGCGTAGGCGCGCAGGAAAGTCTCCACCGCGAACTCGGCCTTGCGCCGCAGGTACTCCTCCGGCCACTCGCTCTGCAGCCCCATGAGCGTGCGCATCTGCATGTGGCCGTTGAGCATCCCGAGGAAAGCCTCCGCCGCCATGTCGGGGTCGGGCACGGCGAGGCGCCCCTTCTCCGTCTCCTGCCGCAGGTAGGTGGCGAGCAGGGTGAGCGCCCGGCGCGGCCCGTTCTCGTAGTAGCGGCGGGTGACGGCGGGGTCGCTGCCGGCCATGACCATCATGCGCTGGACGCAGATGGCCGGACCGCCGGCGACCAGCGCCAGGAACTGCCGCCCCACCTGGCGCAGCACCTCCTCCGGCCCGGCGTCGGCGGGCGGACGCGACAGCACCCCGAACACGCGCTCGCCGCGGTCGGCGATGACGGCGCCGAACAGGTCTTCCTTGGTGGAGAACAGGTTGTAGATGGTCTGCTTGGAGACGCCGGCCTCGGCGGCGATGGCGTCCATGGTGATATGGTAGCCGTGACTGACGAACAGGGCCGCCGCGGCCTCGATGATGGCCTCGCGCTTGCGCGGGTCGGGGCGGCGGCCGCGGCCGGCCGGCTTGTCGCAGCAGGGGGTATCGGACACGGGACCGGGCACTCTCATCCTGGGGCTAGTGGGCATCGCTGACCGCATGGTCGGGCTTGCGGGCGAGGAAGACAACCCCGATGGCCCCCGCCACCACCAGGCTCATGAGCCAGAACACGTCGATGAAGGTCAGGACCGTCGCCTGGCGCATCACCTGCCCGGCGATGACCTTCAACGCCGCGGCGTGGCCGTCGACGCCGGGGATCTGCTCGACGAAGCGGGCGGCCAGGGCGTCGATGCGGGCCTGCACCTCGGGCCGCGCCGGGTTGACCTGCTCGGCGAGGCGGGCGTAGTGGAAGCCGCCGCGCTCGGTCATGGCCGTGGTGATGCCGGCCAGCCCGAAGGCGCCGCCCAGGTTGCGCATGAGGTTGTAGAGGCCGCTCGCGTTCTTCAGCTTCTCCGGCGGCAGGGTGCCGAGGGCGAGCACGTTCACCGGGATGATGCCGAACATGAACCCGACGCCGCGCAGCACCTGCGGCAGGAACAGCTCCCAATAATCCCACTCGGCGGTCAGGCCGGTCAGCATCCAGTTGGACAAGGCGATGAGCCCGAAGCCGATGGACAGCATGATGCGCGGGTCCACCTTGCGCGACAGGCCGCCGGCGATGGGCGCCGACAGGAACTGCGCGAGGCCGGTGACGAACATGATCTCGCCGATCTGCAGGGCGTTCAACTCGCGCACCCGGGCGAGGAACTGCGGCTGCAGGTAGACGAGGCCGTAGAGCGAGATGCCGAGCACGAAGCTGAACAGGCAGCCGGTGGCGAAGTTGCGGTCCTTGAAGGCCGTCAGGTCGACGATGGGGTTCTGCGCCGTCAGGGTGCGCCAGAAGAACCCGACGCCGGCCACCGCCGCGACCACCGAGAACATCAGGATGTGGTGGTCGTCGAACCAGTCGTTGCGGGCACCGTCCTCCAGCACGAAGTCGAGGCTGCCGAGGAACAGCCCCATGAGCACGAGGCCGAGCACGTCGATGCGGCGGATGAGGTCGAGCTGCGGGCGGTCGACGTCGATGAGCGCCCACACCACCAGCGTCACGATGGCGCCGGGCACCACGTTGACCAGGAACAGCCAGTGCCACGACAGCATCTCGGTCAGCCAGCCGCCCAGCGTCGGGCCGACGGTCGGCGCGACGGTCGCCACCAGCCCCACCACCACCGTCACCGCCGCCTGCTTGTCGCGCGGGAAGATGGTATATGCCGAGGCGAAGACCAGCGGGATCATGGCACCGCCCACGAAGCCCTGGATGGCGCGGAAGACGATCATCTGGTCCATGGTGGCGGCGAAGGCGCACAGCAGGCTCGACAGGGTGAAGCCGCCGGCCGACAGCACGAAGGTCCACCGCGTGCCCAGCGCCCGCGACAGGTAGCCCGACAGCGGGATCATGATGACCTCGGCGATCAGGTAGCTGTTCTGCACCCAGATGATCTCGTCGGCGCTGGCGGCGAGCCCGGCCTGGATCTCCGACAGCGAGGCGGCGACGATCTGGATGTCGAGGATCGCCATGAACATGCCGACCACCATGGCGAGGAAGCCGAGCTTCGGCCCCCAGCCGACGGCCGGCGCGGGGGCTCCGGCGGTGGCGGCGGATGCGGATGCGGTGGACATGGGGGCGGCTTTCGTCTGCGGGCCTGCCGGCCCTTACGGCTGTGTCTTCGGGACGGCGGCGAGGGCGGTGGAGGGCGCCAGGAAGAACGACCCGCCGGCCAGCGCCCGGTCACCCTCGGTGCGCGTGTCGACCTCGGCTTCCACCGACAGGCCGGGCACCAGCAGGGTCTCGGCCGGCGCGGCGCCGGCGAGGCGGATCTTCACCGGCACGCGCTGCACGATCTTGGTGAAGTTGCCCGTGGCGTTGTCAGGCGGCAGCAGGCTGAACACCGCCCCGCTGCCCGGCGCGACGCTGTCGATGACGCCGTGCAGCGGCTGGTCGGGGTAGGCGTCGACGTGCAGGGCGACGGACTGGCCGACCCGCATGCGGGCGAGCTGCGTCTCCTTGAAGTTGGCGACCACGTAGACGTCGTCCACCGGCACCACGCTCATGGCCTGGCGGCCGGGTGCGACGTACTGGCCCACTTCCACCGCCCGGTTGGCGACGACGCCGGCACCGGCGGCGCGCACCACGGTGTTGTCCAGCGCGATGCGGGCTTCCTGCAGGCTCGCCTCGGCGCGCGCCACCTCGGCCTCGGCCTGGAGGCGCTGGGCGGCCAGCAGGTCGAGGTTGCCGCGCTCGGCGGCCAGGGCCGCGGTCGCCTGGGCGACGGCGGCGGCGGCCTTGCGGGCGTCGGCCAGGGCCGCCTGGTACTTCTGCGTCGAGGCGTATTGCGAGGCATTGAGCGCCTTGTAGCGCTTCAGGTCGTCCTGGGCGCGGGCCTGGTCGGCGCGCGCCGACTCGACGCGGGCCTCGGCCTCCTTCACCAGGCTGCGGGTCAGCGCCACCTGGCTGTCGACCACCGTGACCGACGCCCGCGCCGCCTGCACGGCGGCCTCGGCCTGCGCCGCCTTGGCGCGGTAGTCGGCGTCGTCGATCACCAGCAGCACGTCGCCGGCGGCGACCCGCTGGTTGGCGTCCACCGGCACGCGGGCGACGTAGCCGGCGATCTTCGGCGCCACCGTCACCACGTCGCTCTGGACGTAGGCGTTGTCGGTGACCTCGAGGAACCGGCCGGTGGTGTACCAGTCCCAGCCGTACACGCCGGCCCCGGCCAGGGCGGCGGCGGCGATCACCAGAAGCGCAGGATTGCGCATGGTTCTTCTCCATAGATCCCGAGTGCGCGGCTTTTGCTGGACTGCCGCGTCCATGAATTCAACGTAGCGCCGCCGCCGCCCGCTCGCAAGATCAAAGTGGACGCACCAGTCCATGAATTAGAGTCGTCGAACGGTCCGGGGCGGCGTGGCGTTGGAAGGGGGATGCGGGGGTGCCCGTTCCGCGCCGCCGCGCCGTCGTCCCATCCGGAGACCGTCATGCCGCGCCCCTCGCTGGCCCTCGCCGCCGTCGTCCTGCCGCTGGCCGCCGCCCTGGCGACCGCTCCCGCCCTGGCGCAGCAGGCCGAGCCGCCCGGCGCGGTCGACCCGGCGGCGGACTCCGACAAGCTGCAACCGCCCGAGCCGCTGCGCCCCGGCGACATCCAGGCCTTCATCAAGTCCGTGCCGGAGGTGCAGCGCTGGGCCATGCGCCAGGACGCCCCCACGCGCGAACTGACCGAGCGGCGATTCGACGCCGAGACCCTGGCGGCCACCCCCTTCGCCGTCGGCCTCGCCGAGATCCAGGACAGCGACGCCTATGACGAGCTGACCGACACGGTGCGCGCCCACGGCTTCACCGACGCCGAGCAATGGGCCGGCACCGCCGACCGGGTGATGCGGGCGCTCGCCGCGCTGCAGATGGAAGCCTCCGGCCCAACGCCGGACCAGTTGGACCAGACCCGCCGGCAGGTGCTCAACAACCCCGCCATCTCGGCACAGGAGAAGGAGCAGATCGTCTCCTCCATCGGCATGGCGACGGCCATGCGCACGGCTCCGGAAGGCGACGTGACGGCCGTGCAGCCCTTCGCCGAGCAGCTGGCGGAAGCGCTGGGCGGCGTCGACGGCGGGCCGCCCGAGGCCCCGGCAGCCGACTGAACTGCCGCCTTCATCCCGCCACACGCGTTCCTCAGGATGACCGCCCCGTCATCCGAGAAGGACCGCCCATGCCCCGCCTGACCGCCGCGCTCGCCTTCGCCGCCCTGGCGGCCGCCGTGCCCGCCACCGTCGTCGCCACCGCGCCGGCCCCGGCCGCCGCCGCGCAGGAACAGGCGGCCGTGCCCCTCAACGCGCCCACCATCGAGGCCTTCATCGACACCATCCCGGCCATCCGGAAATGGACGGAGACCTACCAGGATCAGGCGCGCGAGGTGGCGCCGACGGTGCTGAAGGGCGGCGCGCTGGCCGGCAATCCCTTCGCCCGGCTGATCGACGGCCTGCGCGGCACCGCCGCCTACGACGACCTCGACACCACCGTCGGCCGCCACGGCTTTCAGGGGCCGGAGGATTGGGCCGGCGTCGCCAATCGGGTGACCAAGGCGCTCGGCGTGCTCGCCATGAACCGCGACGGCCGCAACAACCCCATCGAAGCCGCCGAGCGCGAACTGGAGACCAACCCCGACATCGCGCCCGAGGACCGCACCATGCTGAAGGGCCTGCTGCTGGCCGTCAGCCTGTTCGCCCAGGCGCCCAAGGAAGACGTGCAGGCCGTCAGCCCCTACACCGACCGCATCATCACCGCCCTGCAGCAGCCGCTGTAGCGCCGTCCCGCCGGCGGCTTGACCGACCGCCGTGCCGGCGCCACCATGGGATGTCGAAAAAGGCGGACCGGTTTGGTTAGCCCGGTCGCTCCGAAGGAGTTCTGGCTGGCGCGCAGCGCCAAGTCCCCCGGCCCAGACGCCGGCGCAGGGTGCGCCGGCGACAGCCAAGGGATTGCCAGATGACCATGCAGATGCAGCAACAGATGTCCGTCGTGACCCTCGCCGTCGCCGATCCGGCGCGGTCGCGGCCCTTCTATGTCGAGGGCTTCGGCTGGCAGCCGGTGTTCGAAACGCCGGAGATCGTCTTCTTCCAGATGAACGGCTTCGTGCTCGGCCTGTGGCTGGCCGAAGCCCTGGCCGCCGACAGCGGCCGCCCGGCACCGCGGCCGAGCGGCGGCTTCGCCCTGGCCCACAACGTGCCGACGGCGGCGGACGTGCAGCCCGCCGTCGACCGACTGCTGGCCCACGGCGGACGCCTGCTGACGCCGGCCTCGGCCCCGCCGCACGGCGGCTTGCGTGCCTATGTCGCCGACCCCGACGACCACGCCTGGGAAATCGCCTGGAACCCGGCCTGGCCCATCGCCGCCGACGGCCGCGTCACCTTCGGCGTGTGACGGCCTCGCGCCTCAGTCCGCCGGCCGGGTGAGCGGGCGGACGAGGCGCACCGCCTCTTCCCGGAACCCCACGGAGTCGTAGAAGCGGCGGCCGCGGGCGTTGGTGGCGAAGACGTCGAGGGCGAGCGTCGCCCAGCCGGCGGCCCGCGCCACGTCCTCGGCCGCCTCCACCAGCGCCCGCGCCGCCCCGCGCCCCTCCGCCGCCTGCGTCACCGCCAGGAGCGAGACGTAGCCGCCGGGGGCGCCGGTGATGGGGTCCGCCTGCGGCTCGAGCGCGATGAAGCCGAGGCGCTCGCCCGAGTCGGCGGCCTCCACGATGAGCGCCACCGTTTCCTGCCGGCCGAGGGCCGCCTGCATGAAGGCGTGCTGGAAGGACTCCAGTTCCGCCACCGTGCGCCACGGGAAATCGGCGACGCCGGCGAGGCGGCCGGCCAGGCTCATCATGAAGGGGCGATCGCCGGAGGCGGCGCGGCGGACGTGCATGGGCATCCTCGTTACACAGTGTTACCGACGGCCGGGCCGCCCGACATCGCGCCGTTACCGGGCGGCGGCAGGCTGACCGCATCCACCAACGCGCGAGCCCGAGGAGCCTGCCAGTCATGTCCGCCGCACGAAAGAGCCTTTCCCGCGACATCGTCACGCCGGTGACCATCGTCACCTTCGTCGTTTCCACCGTCACCGGCATCATGCTGCTGGCGCACTGGAACAGCGGTCTGGTGCGGTTTTCCCACGAATGGCTGAGCGTGGTGTTCGGCGCCATCGCCGTTTGGCACCTGGCGCGCAACTGGAAGGCCTTCACCGGCTACCTGCGGCGGCGCCCGGCGGTGATCGCCTTCGCGCTGAGCCTGATCGCCTCCGTCGCCGTCACCGCCGCTACCGCCGAGACGACCACCGGCGGCGGCCCGCGCGCCATCATCGGCGCCGTCACCGGCGCCCCGCTCGCCGTCGCCGCGCCGGCCCTCGGCCTGACGCCCGAGCAGGCGGTGGAAAAGCTGGCGGCGGCCGGCATCGTCGCCACCGACCCGACGGAGACGCTGACCGCCATCGGCACCCGCGCCGGCCTGGGCGGCTTCGGCGTCGCCTCCCTCCTGGCGACCTCGCCCACGGAGACGCCGTAAGACGCAGCCGCACCGGCCCTCGGCACGAGGGCCGGTGCAAGCGAGCATTGAGCGAGCGGCCAAGGGTGCGCGAGCACCCGCCCGGCGAGGGCCAAACCAAAAAACGCATTGAGCGAGCGGCCAAGGGTGCGCCAGCACCCGCCCGGCGAGGGCCAAACTAATGCGAACACCCGCCCGGCGAGGGCCAGTTTACAGCGGCAGTTCCACCACCACCCGCAGGCCGCCGAGCGGGCTGTCGGCCAACGTGATCTCGCCGCCGTGGCCGCGCACGATGTCGCGGGCGATGGTCAGGCCGAGGCCGCTGCCGCCGGTCTTGGGGTTGCGCGAGCTTTCCAGGCGGAAGAAGGCCTTGAACACCTGCTCGCGCTTGTCGGCGGGGATGCCGGGGCCGTCGTCGTCGATGAGCAGCACCGCCGTCTCCCCCCGCAGGCCGGCGCGCACCGCCACGTGGCTGCCGTAGCGGCAGGCGTTGCCGATGAGGTTGGACACCGACCGCTCCATGGCGCGCCGCTTGAGCGGCAGGGTGATGTCCTCCTCCAGGTGCAGGTCGACGGCGTAGCCTTCGCGGCGGTAGCGCCCGACCACGTCCTGCAGCAGGCCGGACAGATCGGCGGGCTCGGTCGACTCGGTGCCCTCGCCGCGCGCGAAGGCGAGGTAGTCGGCGAGCATGCGCTCCATTTCCTCGACGTCCTCGCGCAGGGCGGCGATGTCCTCGTCGTCGCCGTTCATCATGGCGATCTGCAGCTTCATGCGGGTCAGCGGCGTGCGCAGGTCGTGGGAGACGCCGGCCAGCATCTCGGTGCGCTGCTCGATCTGGCGGGAGATGCGGTCGCGCATGAGGTTGAAGGCGTGGCTGGCCTGGCGCACCTCGCGCGCGCCCTCCTCCTTCAGGCGCGGCACGTCACGCCCCTTGCCGAAGCTGTTGGCCGTCGCCGCCAGCTTGCGCACGCTGCGCACCTGGTTGCGCATGAAGATGGTGGCGATGCCCATGAGCAGCATGGAGGTGCCGACCATCCACATGACGAAGATGTAGGTGGTGGAGGAAAACAGCCGCTTGCGCGGCGCCAGCACCGTCAGCACGCCGTCCGACAGCTGAACGCGGATTTCCACCCGGTCGTCGATGCTGTCGGTATCGATGACGAAGGGCCGCTGCACCCGGCTTTCCATGGCGTGCGCCAAGGCTTCCGCCATCTGCCCGCCGGCCGCCGCCGGCGGCTCGTTGGGCAGGATGTCGCCGGGGCTCAGAGAGACGTCGAGGCCGAGGCGCAGGTGCGCCGTCGCCAGCAGCCACTCGCGCTCCAGCGGGTCGGGCTCGCGCCGCAGCATGTCGGAGATCATGGCGATCTCGCCGGCGATGCCGCCGGTCAGGCGGCGCAGCATGGTGTCCCAGTGGCGGTCGTAGAAGATGATGGCCGCCACCACCTGGGTGATGACCAGCGGCGTCACGATGATGAGCAGCGACCGCCCCATGAGCCCGCGCGGCGCCAGCCGCTTGAGCAGCGACGGCGTGCCGGGATGCAGCCAGCGGCGCCACGGCGCGACGGCGGCGGCATCGTCCCGGGCGGGCGGCGCGGAGGGCAGCAGGCGGCGCAGGGCGGTCAGCTTCATGGACGCGGCTCCGTCAGTCCGGCCGCAGCAGGTAGCCCTTGCCGCGCACGGTCTGGAGGTAGCGGGGCAGCCGGGCGTCGTCCTCCAGCTTCTTGCGCAGGCGGGTGACCTGCACGTCGACGCTGCGCTGGTTGCCGCCGGCCCCGGTGGCGGTGGCGAGGTCGTCGCGGCTCAGCACCTCGTTGGGGCGCTCGGCGAGCACGCCCAGCAGGGCCGCCTCCGCCGTGGTCAGGTGGATGCGCACGCCGTGGCGCGCAAGCTCCTCCCGCTTGCGGTCGTAGACGATCTCGCCGAAGCGCAACTGCGGCGGCGCGGCGATGTCGGCCACGGCGGCCGGCGCGGGGGTCGACGGCGGCGCGGCGGCGCGGCGCAGGATGGAGGCGATGCGCAGCAGCAGCTCGCGCGGCTCGAAGGGCTTGGCGAGGTAGTCGTCGACCCCCGACTCCAGCCCCTGGATGCGGTCTTCCGTCTCGCCCATGGCGGTGAGCATGAGGATGGGCACCGCCTGCCCCTCGGCCCGCAGAGCGCGCGCCAGCTCGAACCCCGACTCGCCCGGCATCATGACGTCGAGCACCACGAGGTCGAATTCCATGGCCGCCAACTGGCCGCGCGCTTCCGCCGCATCGACCGCCACCGACACCAGATAGCCGTTGTCCGACAGGTACTTGCGCAGAAGCTTGCGCAGCCGCTCGTCGTCGTCGACCACCAGGATGTGGGGGCTGTCCTCGGTCATGGCGGCGGCCCGGTCCCTCAGCGCCCGCCGCGCGGCCGCGGCTGCGGCGCCACGCCGGCCAGGAAGCGGCTGCGGTCGGGTTCGTCCACCATGCCGGCCAGCACCTTGCGGAAGCCCTCCACCGCGCCGGGACCGGCCTCGCGGTAGGCGCGGGCGATGCGGCGGCGCTGCCGTTCCGTGAGCTGGCGTTCCAGGTCGACGCCCTTCTCCGTCAGCTCCAGCAGGCGCTGGCGGCGGTCGCGCACGCCCTGGCGCTGCACGATGAAGCCTTCCGCCACCAGTTGGCTCAGCACCCGCGACAGGCTCTGCTTGGTGATCTTCAGGATGGTCAGCAGCTCGCTGACGCTCATGCCCGGATGGCGCCCGACGAAATAGATGACGCGGTGGTGCGCCCGGCCGAAGCCGTGCTTGGCCAGCATGGCGTCGGCCTCGCCCGTGAAGTCGCGGTAGGCGAAGAACAGGAGCTCGATGCCCTGGCGCAGTTCCTCCTCACGCAGGAAGAGCAGGTTCGCACCGGATTTGATGTCGGACATGGGGCGCGGCGACTCGGCTGTGGGAATGGGGACGGCGGCTTCCGCGGGCGAGTATGCCACAGCCGTCATGGGGCAGTCATATTGACTTATGTACCGGAACGATGTTACCCAGGAAGACCGAGTTTCGGCAACTTTTCTCATCCAGAGGCGGATACAGATGTCGGTTCCTTCGTTCGACGACCGCGACGGCGTGATCTGGTACGACGGCCAGATGGTCGATTGGCGCGACGCCAAGCTGCACGTGCTCAGCCATGCGCTCCATTACGCCAGCTGCGTGTTCGAGGGCGAGCGCGTCTACGGCGGCAAGGTGTTCAAGCTGACCGAGCATTCCGAGCGCCTCATCGCCTCGGGCAAGGAACTGGGCTTCGACGTCCCCTTCACCGCCGAGGAGCTGGACCGCGCGACGCTGGAAACCGTGCAGGCCAACAACATCGTCGACGGCTACGTCCGCCCGGTGGCGTGGCGCGGCTCCGAGATGATGGGCGTCGCGGCGCAGAAGACCAAGATCCACGTCGCCATCGCCTGCTGGCCGTGGCCGAGCTACTTCTCGCCGGAAGCCCGCCTCGCCGGCATCCGCCTCATGCTGTCCGACTGGCGCCGCCCCGACCCGCGCACCGCGCCGGTGAAGTCCAAGGCCGCCGGCCTCTACATGATCTGCACCCTGTCCAAGCACAAGGCCGAGAACCTGGGCTTCGACGATGCCCTGCTGCTCGACTGGCGCGGCCAGGTGGCGGAAGCGACCGGCGCCAACGTGTTCTTCGTCATGAACGGCGAGATCCACACCCCGACGCCCGACTGCTTCCTCGACGGCATCACCCGCCGCACGGTGATCGAGCTGGCCAAGAAGCGCGGCTACACGGTGGTCGAGCGGGTCATCATGCCGGAAGAGATGGCGAACGCGCAGGAATGCTTCCTCACCGGCACCGCCGCGGAAGTGACCCCGGTGCGCCAGATCGGCGACTACACCTTCACCCCCGGCGACGTGTGCAAGGCGCTGATCGAGGACTACGACGCCCTGGTCGGCCGCACCCACGACCTCGCCGCCGCCGCCCGCAACTCGGCGGCGTGATCGGACCGGCAGGGGGAGGCGGTCCGCCGCCTTCCCCTGTGGCTTTCACGGCGCCCGTTGGCGGGTGTCGTAGCGGACGCGGCCACAACAACTTGTCATGCCCGGCCTTGAGCCGGGCATCCACGGCGTGCACGGCGCCTGCCGTGGAGGGTGGCGTCACTGGGGCGGCCGACCGTGACGCCGTGGATGGCCGGGTCGAGCCCGGCCATGACAATTGATGGGTTAACGCCCCCTCCCTCACGCATCCCCGCGCGGCGGGTAGTCCTTTTCCGTCACGAAGGAAATGGCCGACAGCACCTCGTCGATCTTCGGACGGGCGAAGGGCATGGAGGCGATGCTCGCCATGTAGAGCGTGCCGTCGGGGCGCACCAGGAACAGGGCGGGCTCGCAGAACTGCGCCGGCTCGCCGTCCTTGATGGCCTTGGAGATGAAGAGCCCCCAGTCGCGCGCCGCCTCGATGGTCAGGCCGTAGGCCACCGGCAGGTCGCCCAGCTGCCACTCGCGGCGGCTTTCGGCGGCGCGGTCGGCGTCGTCACAGCTGACCGCCACCAGCTTGCAGCCGCGGTCGGTGAAGGCCTGCCACTTGGCGGACAGTTCCTGCAGGTAGGTCTTGCAGATGGGGCAGTGCAGGCCGCGGTAGAACACCACGACCGTGAAGGTCTCCGGGCGCTGCTCGGCGAGGTCGAAGCGGCCGCCGGCCGACAGGGGCACGTCGAGAGCGGGAGCGGGCTGGGCGGGTTTCGCGGCCATGGGGATCTCCGGTCGGGAAAGGGGCGTCAGCGGTTGCGGCGGACGACGGCGGCGTTCAGGGCGGCCATCACCGCCAGCCAGGCGCCGTAGGGGATGGCGAGCAAACCGGCGCCGCGGTCGACGCGCGACGCGGTGCGGGCATAGGCGCCGGCGGCGCCGATCAGGCCGAGCAGCTCCACCAGCCCGGCGGTGCGGCGGCGGTTGCCGAACACCAGCTTGGCCCAGCCGGCGGTCATGCCGAGGGCGAGGCGGAACAGCGCCAGCGCCCGGTCGCGCTCGCCGCTTTCGGGTGCCTGCCAGATGCGGAAGCCCGAGGCCGCCATCAGCCCCCACAGCGCCGGCCAGACCACGCCCAGCACCGCCCGCGGCGGCGTGCCGCGCGGCGTGTCGAGGCGCTTCCAGTCGTCCTCGATCTCGGGCTGCAGGGGGCTCGGGGCGTAGTATTGCGCCACCGCCGCCGTCATCACCACGGTCCCGGCGACGAAGGCCAGGCCCGAAAGGGTGCGGTGGCGGCGGGCGCGGGCGTCGTCGATGTGGCGGGGCAGGCGCCGCATGGTCGTGGTCTCCTCGGCTGCGTCCTGGGGAGGAACAGCCGCCGCCCGCGCCGCGTTGCGCGAGCCCGGCGGGGGCCTCGTCCGTTTTCCGGGCACGGCACCAGCACGGAGAGCCCCCATGACCGACCCCGACCCCGCCATCGCCATCGTCGACCAGCACGCCAGCTTCCGCCTCATCCGCGAGGCCGCCACCGGCCGCCATGCGGTGGTGGAGGCGCGCGACGGCAAGGTCTATTCCCTGCACGGCCGCGACCGCGCCGCCGAACCCGACACGCCCGAGGGCATGGCCCGCCTGGTGGAGCCCGACGGCTGGCGCGACGAAACCCAGGCGCGCGCCGTCTTCGACGAGGTGGTGAAGGGCGGCGACGATCTGGCGCGGGAGATCTGGTAGGCGCTCACGCTCCGCCCGCGATGCCGGCGCGCAGCCAGTCGGCGAACTCGCGCGCCGGGCGGGCCAGCGGCCGCGCCGCCGGCGTCACCAGCCAGTAGGAGCCGATGCGCACCGTCAGCGGCGACAGCGCCACCAGCCGGCCGCCCGCCAGGGCCTCGGCACCCAGAACGGTGTCGAGCAGCACCGCCCCCTCGCCGCGCTCCGCCGCCAGCACCGCCAGGGTCAGGTCGTTGAGCAGCAGCGCCCCCGCCTGCGCCGGCGGCGCCACGCCGGCCGCCGTCAGCCACAGGTGCCAGGGTTCGCGACCGTCGTCGTGGATGAGCGGCAGGCGCGCCACGTCGGCCGCCGTCGGCGCCGGGCCGAGGGTCGCCGCCAGGGCGGGCGCCGCCGCCGGGTAGCACAGGGCGTCGGCCAGCTTCTCGAAGCGGCAGCCCGGCGCCTCCGGCCGGCCATGAACGATGTAGCGCACCGCCACGTCGACCGGGCCGGCGGCGACGTCGGCGAGGTGGGTCGTGGCGTCCACCACCACCTCCACCCCCGGCCGCTCCCGCCGGAAGGCGCCGAGGCGCGGCACCAGCCACAGGCCGGCGAAGGCGGGGTCGACGCTGACCCGCAGCGACTCGCGCTCGGGCCGCCGCCGCACCGCCTCCACCGCCGCCGCCATGCCGTCGAACAGCGGCGTCAGCGCCGCCCCCAGCCGGCGCCCCTCGTAGGTCGGTTCCAGCCGGCGGGCGCCGCGCACCACCAGCTCCACCCCCAGCGCCTGCTCCAGGTCGCGCAGGTGACGGCTGACGGCGCCGTGGGTGACGCCCAGTTCGTCCGCCGCCTTCACCACGCCGCCGTGACGCACCGCCGCCTCCAGGGCACGCAGGGCGACGAGCGACGGCAGCAGGGCGCGGGACATGGCCATGTGATCCTGGGTCACATGAAAGGCGAGATAAGGTGATTTCTCCGCAAGGGGCGGCCGGCGTCAAGATGGCACGAGACACCAGCCGGAGGCGGAACATGCTCGACCTGACGAAATGGGCCTGGAGCCATGCGCTCGATGCCGCCATGCTGGGCGGGTTCCGCCGATCGCCTGCCCCGTTCACCGCCGAAGGAGGCCCGCGTGCCCGCGACGACCAGCGAGACGACCCCCGAGACCGCTCCCCCGACCCACGACGGCGGCTGCCTGTGCGGCGCCGTCCGTTTCCAGGTGACCGGTGAGCCGACCCATGCCGATTGGTGCCACTGCCGCGAATGCCAGCGCGCCAGCGGCTCGGCCGCCATCGCCTGGGGCATCTGGCCGGCGGAGGCCTTCCGCATCACCGAGGGCAAGCCGCACTGCTTCCCGTCGTCGTGGCGGGGGCACCGCTACTTCTGTCCGCATTGCGGCAGCCCGCTGCACATGATCGACCCGACCGACACGGCGACGGTGGGTGTGCCGTTGACGGCGCTCGACGACCCCACCGCTGCGCAGCCGACCAGCCACGGCTGGGTGCGCGAGCGCCTGCCCTGGATGAAGACCGCCGACGGCCTGCCGGAATACGAGAAGGACGTGCCGGAAGGCGGCTGACGCCCTCCGCCCCGGCCGAATCGCCCTTCCCCACTCGCCGTGCGCGTGTACAATCCCCCGCAAGGATCACGAGGGGGCACATGGTCGCGCGCATCAACACGGTGGCGTTCCAGGGCATCGAGACGCTGGATATCGAGGTGCAGGTCTCGGTCGCGGGCGGGTTGCCGTCCTTCGCCCTGGTGGGCCTGCCCGACAAGGCGGTAGCCGAGAGCAAGGAACGGGTGCGCGCCGCCCTCACCGCCGTCGGGCTCGCCCTGCCGCCCAAGCGCATCACCATCAACATGGCGCCCGCCGACGTGCAGAAGGAGGGCAGCCATTTCGACCTGCCCATCGCCTGCGCCCTGCTGGTCGCCATGGGCGTGCTGCCAGCCGAGGAGATGGCCAACTACACCGTGCTCGGGGAACTGGGCCTCGACGGCGGCCTAGCGCCGGTGGCCGGGGTGCTGCCGGCGGCCATCGCCGCCAATGCCGCCGAGCGCGGCCTGATCTGCCCGGCGGTCCAGGGCGGCGAGGCGGCTTGGGCGGGCGGGCAGGGGATGCTGGCCCCGCGCGGGCTGCTCGACCTCATCAACCATTTCAAGGGAACGCAGCTCCTGGCCCGGCCCGAGGCGCGCATGGCCATGGACGGGCCGCCGCTGCCCGACCTGGCCGACATCAAGGGGCAGGAGACGGCGCGGCGGGCGTTGGAGGTGGCGGCGGCGGGCGGCCACAACCTGCTGATGATCGGCCCGCCGGGTTCGGGCAAGTCCATGCTGGCCGCACGGCTGGCCGGCCTGCTGCCGCCGCTGACCGCCGAGGAGGCGCTGGAAGTCTCCATGATTCATTCCGTCGCCGGCCGGCTGGACGGCGGCCGCCTGCTGCACCGCCGGCCGTTCCGCGATCCGCACCACTCGGCCTCGGTGCCGGCGCTGGTGGGCGGCGGCCATCGGGCGCGGCCGGGGGAGATCAGCCTCGCCCACAACGGCGTGCTGTTCCTCGACGAGTTGCCCGAGTTCGCCCGCGGCGCCCTGGAAGCCCTGCGCCAGCCGCTGGAGACGGGACGGGCGGTGATCGCGCGCGCCAACGGCCATGTCGCCTACCCGGCGCGGTTCCAGCTGGTGGCGGCCATGAACCCCTGCCGCTGCGGCTATCTGGACGACCCCGCGCTCGCCTGCAACAAGGCGCCGCGCTGCGCCGGCGACTATCAGGCGCGGTTGTCGGGGCCGCTGCTCGACCGCATCGACATCCACGTGGAGGTGCCCGCGGTGCCGCCCTTCGCCCTGGCCGCCGCCCCCGCCGGCGAGCCGACGGCGGTGGTCGCGGCGCGGGTGCTGGCGGCGCGCGAGGAGCAGCGCCGCCGTTACGCCCGCCTGTCGCCCGACCGCCCGCTGCGCAGCAATGCCGAGGCCGACGGGCACGTCCTCGATGCCGTGGCGAGCCCCGATGACGCCGGCCGCAGCCTGCTGACCGAGGCGGCGCAGCGCCTGCACCTGTCGGCCCGCGGCTATCACCGCATCCTGCGCGTCGCCCGCACCCTCGCCGACCTGGCCGGCAGCGACGCCGTGCGCCGCATCCATATCGCCGAGGCGTTGAGCTACCGCCGCATCCTGCCGGGGCGCGTCACCGCCTGACGCCGTAGAGCGCCAGGAACTGCCCCACCGCCCGCCGGGCCCGCGCCTCGATGGCGTCCGGCGTCGGCATGGCGAGGGCGCCGAGCAGGCGGCGGACCTGCTGGTCGCCGATGACGAGGGCGACCAGGGTGGACGCGGGCTCCTCCACGCTGTCGTAGGTCAGCTCCCCCGCCGCCCGGTGGCGATCCAGCACGCCCGCCAGCAGCGGTACCACGCGGCCGCGGCCGTTGGCGTCGAGCAGCCGGCCGAGGGCGGCATGGGCCGCCGCCTCGGCCATGGCGGCGCGGTTGACGGTGAGCGCCGACTCGCCGAGCAGCAGGGTCTGCAGCGCCACCGCGAAGCGCACCAGCGTCGTCTCCAGCGGCAGGCGGGCGTCGCCCATGGCCTCGGCCAGCGCCGGCACGACCGTGTCGGCATTGGCGCGCACCAGCGCCTCGAACAGGCCGCGCTTGTCGCCGAAGCGGCCGTAGAGCGTCTCCTTCGACACCCGCGCCCGCCGCGCCACGTCCAGCATGGAGGCGGCGGCATAGCCCTTCTCCGCCAGGACGGCCCGGGCGGCCTCCAGGATGGCGGCGGCGCGCGGGTCCAGCGGGTCGGCGGGGGTGTCTGCGGTCATGCGGGGGGTCCTTCGTGCGGCTTGACAGGACCGTGCCACGGGCGCACCCTGCCGTCAACAGTACCGTACGGTACGGTACAGTGCCGGCGGACGCGGCCACACACAGGGGATACGCATGGGCAAGCTGAAGATCACGCTTCTCGCCGCGGCGGCGGTCCTGGCCCTCGGGGCCGGCGCCATGGCGACGGCGGCGGCCGACTATCATGCGGGCATCGACGCCGACATCGCGGCCGTGCTGCGGACTGCCGCGACGGCCGACCCGGCGCCGGTGACGGCGGCCGAACTGGCGGCGCTGCCGGAGCCGGTGCGGCGCTACATGGCCTTCGCCTTCCAGGGCGAGGCGCCGCGTCGCCTGCGCGCCGCCGGGGTCGCCCAGCAGGGCGAATTCCGCCGCCCCGGCGCCACCACCTGGGAGCCCATGAGCGCCGAGCAGTACGTCGCCGCCGCCGGGCCGGAGCCGGCCTTCGTCTTCACCGGCAGCACCTGGGTCCTGCCCGGCGTTCCCGCCCGCGCCATGGATGCCTATGTGGACGGGCGCATGCGCATGCGCGCCAAGCTGTTCTCGGCGATCCCGGTGATGGCCGAGGACGGCGGGGCGCTCGACCACGTGTCGATCCTGCGCTTCTTCATCGAGTCGGCGCTCTACCCCTCCGCCCTGCTGCCCGGCCCCAACCTGCGGTGGGAGGCCTTGGACGCCGACCATGCGCGCGCCGTGGTGCTGGCCGACGGCGTCCCCATCGGCGCCTATCGGGTGACGGTGGACGCCGCCGGGGCGCTGGTGCGCATGGAGTCGGAGGCCGATGGCGACCCGGCCACGGCCGGCCGCTTCCACGGCGCAGGGGAGGTGGTGACGCGCGGCGACTACCGCGCCGTCGACGGCGTCATGGTGCCGCACGCCTTCACCCTGTCGCGCCGCATCGGCGGGCAGGAGCAGCCGTTCTGGCGCGGAACGGTGATGCGGATCGCCTTCGACGTCGCCAAGCGGTTCTAGTGTGGCGGGCACAGGGGCGGTAGGCTCTCCCCTCCGCCCTTCAGCCGGGAGTCCGCGCCCATGTCGCCCGAGTTCCTCCTCACCGCCCTCATCGTCGTGCTGATCCCCGGCACCGGGGTCGTCTACACCCTGTCCTGCGGGTTGCTCGGCGGGGCGCGGGCGAGCCTGTGGGCGGCGCTCGGCTGCACCTTCGGGATCGTGCCGCACCTGGCGGCCAGCATCCTCGGGCTCGCCGCCGTGCTGCACGCCAGCGCCGTCGCCTTCCAGGCGGTGAAGATCGCCGGCGTGCTCTATCTGATGTGGCTGGCCTGGGGCCTGTGGCGCGAGACCGGCGCCCTGTCGGTGCGGCCCGAGGCCGGGCAGGAGGCGCCGCGCCGGGGCCTGCGCATCGCCCTGCGCGGCGTGCTGATCAACATCCTGAACCCCAAGCTGTCGATCTTCTTCCTGGCCTTCCTGCCGCAGTTCGTGCCGGCCGACGCCGCGAACCCGCTGCCGCTCATGGGGCTGCTGAGCGCCACCTTCATGGCCATGACCTTCGCCGTCTTCGTGGTCTACGGCCTGATGGCGGCGGCGGTGCGCACCAAGGTGGCGGAAAGCCCCCGCGTCATGACCTGGCTGCGCCGCTCCTTCGCCGCCGTCATCGCGGGGCTCGGCGTGCGGCTTGCGGTGGCGGAGAGGTAAGCGGCTACTTCACCAGCTTCAGCATGCCGAACACCCGCGCCATGGCGGCGCGAATGGATTGGGCCTGGGCGGCCGGCGGCGGGGCGCCGTCGACCGGCGCGCCCATGGCGGCCAGCAGGCGGCGGCGGCGCAGGGCGGCGATGTCGGAGATCGCCTCGAACAAGGCCGGGCGCGCCTCCAGCAGCGGTGCCAGGGCGTCACGCCGGACCTCCCAGGCGATGCAGTCGGTGACGGCGCGCACGGTGGCGCTGCGCACCTCGCCTGTCAGCATAGCCATCTCGCCGATCAGGTCGCCGGGGGTGACGGTGCCGACGATGCGGCCGTCCACCAGCGCTTCCAGGAAGCCCTCCACCACCACGTGCAGCACGTCGCCCGCGTCGCCCTGGCGCACCACCGTCTCGGCGGGGGCGAAGTGGTGGCGCTCGACGCGGGCGGCCAGGGTTTCCAGCTCGGCATCGGTCAGCGGCTCGAACAGCGGCACCCGGCGCAGCACCGCGAAGGCGCCCTCCACCGGGCGCAGGCCGTCGCCGTCGAGGATGATGCGGCGGCTGGTCGCCGGCTCGATCCCGGCGGCGTAGAGGTGGCGCAGCACGGTGCGCAGCACGATGTCGCGGGCGGTGCCGACGGAACTGCGGCGGTGGTCGTGCATGAAGACGCAGCGCCATGTGACGCCGTCGCCGGCGACCGCGCCCGCCTCCGCCCGCACCGGCTCGCATATGGGGCCGCCGCGCGAGGCGGCTTCGCGCAGGGCGGCCTCCAGCACGCGGCTGGCACGCGCCGGGCTGACGCCGCTTTCCACCGGCACCTCCACCACCGTCAGCGACGGCGGCTGCGGCAGCGCCATGTTGACGACGACGGCGTCGGAAATCTCGCGGTTGGGGATGATGGCGACGGTGTTTTCCGACGTCAGCACGCGCACGGCGCGCCAGGTGATTTCCTGCACGCTGCCCAGCACCTCGGCGCCGCGGATCTTCACGTGGATGCGGTCGCCGATGCGGAAGGGCCGCTCCAGGTTGATGGCGAGCCCCATGAACAGGTCGAGGATGATGCTGCGCAGGGCGAAGCCCAGCACGATGCCGATGACGCCGGAAAAGGCCGCGAGCCCCGCCAGCAGATCCTTGCCGAACAGGCTGCCGAGGATGCCGCCGAAGGCGACGGCATAGACGAAGCCGGTGGAGATCTGCGCCAGCACCTTGGGCGCCGGGCCTTCGCCGCGGGCGGCGATGCGGTGCCAGACGTGGTGGCGCAGGATGCGCGAGATGGTCCAGGCGGCGGTCAGCCACAGGCCGGCGGCCAGCAGGTCGTGGCGGTGGCGGTCGAACCAGTCGGCGATGGCGGTGTCCGCGGTCGACACGTCCACCCCGTCGGCGACGAACAGGCCGCCGAGCACGGCGACGGGCAACAGCGTCACCGCGAGACGAGCCAACCGATGCGCCATGATGTCGCGTACCCCCGCTATCCCCCGACTCCGAGCATACCCAAGGGCCGGCCGTTTAGGAAGCGGCGGCGCGGCGCCTCGGCTTGACGGGCCGGGCCGGCGCGATTATCTCCTGACCCTTCGGAAACCCAGGTTGCACGGACGCCATGGCCCTCCTTCCCATTCTCGTCGCCCCCGACCCGCGCCTCAAGGTCAAGGCCAAGCCGGTGGAGTCGGTCGACGCCGAGACCGCCCGCCTCATGGAGGACATGCTGGAGACCATGTATGCCGCCCCCGGCATCGGTCTCGCCGCACCTCAGGTGGGTGTCGCCAAGCGCGTCGTCGTGGTCGACGTCTCGCCCGAGGGCGAGCGCAATCCGCTGCGCATGGCCAACCCCGAGATCCTGTGGGCGAGCGACGACGTCGTGCCCTACGAGGAAGGCTGCCTGTCGCTGCCCGAGCAGTACGACGAGGTGGAGCGCCCGGCGCGCATCCGCCTGCGCTACCTCGACCACCAGAACGAGATCCGCGAGCTGGAGGCCGACGGCCTGCTCGCCACCTGCATCCAGCACGAGATCGATCACCTGGACGGCAAGCTGTTCGTCGATCACCTGTCGTCGCTGCGGCGGAACATGATCCTGCGCAAGCTGACCAAGCTGAAGAAGGCCGATCCCGAACTCGGCCAGCCGAAGGCCGCCGTCGCCGCCCGCTGACGGCACGGCATGGCGGCCGCCGCGCCGCGAGAGGGGGACTGAACCATCATGCGCGTGATCTTCATGGGAACGCCGGACTTCTCCGTGCCGGTGCTGGAGGCGCTCGCCGCCCGTCACGAGGTGGCCTGCGTCTACAGCCAGCCGCCGCGCCCCGCCGGCCGCGGCCAGAAGGAACGGCCCGGCCCGGTGCACGCCAGGGCGCTGGAGCTCGGCATCCCCGTGCGCACGCCGAAGTCGCTGCGCACCGAGGAGGCCCAGGCCGAGTTCGACGCCATCGACGCCGACGTGGCGGTGGTGGCCGCCTACGGCCTCATCCTGCCGGAAGAGATCCTGGAAAGCCCCAAGCTCGGCTGTCTGAACGTGCACGCCAGCCTGCTGCCGCGGTGGCGTGGCGCGGCGCCCATCCAGCGCGCCATCATGGCCGGCGACACGGTGACCGGCGTCACCATCATGGAGATGGAGGCCGGGCTCGACACCGGCCCCATGCTGGTGAAGCGCGAGGTGCCGATCGGCGACGACACCACCGCCCAGGCCCTGCACGACGCCCTGTCGCAGGTGGGGGCCGAGCTGATGGTGGAGGCGCTCGACCGCATCCTCGAAGGCGAACTGGACGGCGAGGAACAGCCCGAGGAGGGCATCACCTACGCCAGGAAGATCGAGAAGGACGAGGCCCGCATCGACTTCGCCCGCCCGGCGCGGGTGGTGCTGCGCCACATCCACGGCCTGTCGCCCTTCCCCGGCGCGTGGTGCGAGGTGGACGGCGAGCGCCTGAAGATCCTCGCCTGCACGGTGGAACCGGGCCGCCCCGGCGCGGCCCCGGGCACGGTGCTCGACGACGACCTGCTGATCGCCTGCGCCGACGGCGAGGCGGTGCGGCCCCTGAGCCTACAGCGCGCCGGCAAGGGCGCCCTGCCCCGCGCCGACCTGCTGCGCGGCTTCAAGGTGCCGGCGGGGGCGGTGCTGGGGTAGGGCTTGCGGCGGCTCTGCCTGGCTCCCGCGGTTCTGCGGACGGGGGCCGTGGATAGCGGTGCTTCTGGCCGCGTTTGGTGACGCCGTGGATGGCCGGATCACGTCCGGCTATGACACTTTCACGAGAAGTTCCAACACCTTGTCATGCGCGGGCTCGACCCGCGCATCCACGGCTCCCAGGTCGGGTGCCATGGAGGACGGCACCCTCAGGCGCGGCCGCGGGCCAGGCGGAGGGCGTTGGCGATGACCACCACCGACGACGACGACATGGCGACCGCGGCGATGAGCGGCGTGACGTAGCCGGCCACCGCCAGCGGGATGGTCACCACGTTGTAGAGAATGGCGAGGCCGAAGTTCTGCTTCACCAGCCGGTCGGCCTTGGCGGCGACGGCGAAGACCTCCACCACCGGCGCCAGCCGCGAACCCTGGAACACCACGTCGGCCGCCGTCTGGCTGACGTCCACCGCCGACGACGGCGAGATGGAGGCGTCCGCCGCCGCCAGCGCCGGCGCGTCGTTGAGGCCGTCGCCGACCATGGCGACCACCCGGCCCTCGGCGCGCAGTTCGGCCAGCCGGTCGCACTTTCCGGCCGGCGTGCAGCCGGCCTGCCAGCGGTCGATGCCGACCGCCTCGGCGACGGCCTTCACCGCCGGCGCGCGGTCGCCGGACAGCAGTTCCACCGTGAAGCCCATGCGCTTGAGCGCCGCCACCGTCTCCGCCGCGTCGGGGCGCAGCTGGTCGGCGAAGGCGAAGCGCACGACGCCGCCGTCGGCGCGCCGCAGCCACAGTTCCGGTCCCGGCATGGCGGGTTCCGGCTGCGCGGCGACCTCGGCCTCGGTGACGGCGCAGAAGGCGCGGCTGCCGAGCCGCACCGCACCCAGCCGCAGGCCGGAGCCCGGCACTTCCTCCACCCCCTCGGCCACCGGGGCGGCGGAGCGGGCGGCGACGGCGCGCGCCAGGGGATGACGGCTGGCGGCGGCCAGCGAGGCAGCGACGTCGAGGTCGGCAGTGGTCCAGCCGGCGCCCTCGGTCAGCAGGTCGGGCTTGCCGAGGGTGAGGGTGCCGGTCTTGTCGAACACGATGGTGCGGCAGGCGTGCAGGCGCTCCAGCGCCGTCGCCGTCTTCACCAGCACGCCGCCGCGCAGCAGCCGCCCGGAGGCGATCACCTGCACCACCGGCACGGCGAGCGCCAGCGCGCAGGGGCAGGTAATGATGAGCACGGCGATGCAGGTCAGCAGCGCCTGCTGCCACGGCACGCCGACGCCGAAGTACCAGCCGAGGAAGGTGAGCAGCGCCGCCAGATGCACCACCGGCGCATAGGCCCGCGCCACCCGGTCGGCGAGCGCGACGTATTTGGCGCGGCCCTGCTCGGCCACTTCCATCATGCGCACGATCTCGGCCAGCAGGGTGCGCTCGCCGACCGCCGAAACCGCGAGGCGCAGGGGGCCGGACAGGTTCACCATGCCGGCGAACACCTTGTCGCCGGGGCGCACGGTCTGCGGCACCGTCTCGCCGGTGATGAGGCTGGTGTCGAGGTCGGAGGAGCCGTCGGCGACGGTGCCGTCGATGCCGATGCGCTCGCCGGCCGCCACCAGCACGGCCATGCCCGGCTGCACGCGGGCCGGCGGCACCATGCGGCGGGTGCCGTCGGCGTCGAGCACCGTCACGGAGCCCGAGCCGAGCGCCAGCAGGTGCTCGGCGGCGGAGCGGGCGCGGCCGCGGGCACGGTGGTCCAGGTAGCGGCCGATGAGCAGGAAGAACAGCAGGCTGATGGAGGCGTCGAAGTAGGCGTGTTCCTGGCTGGTCGCCACCTGGAACAGGCTCATGCCCGTCGCCAGCAGCACGCCGAGCGAGATGGGCACGTCCATGTTGGTGCGCTTGGCCCGCAGCGCCGTCAGCGCCGAGCGGAAGAACGGCCGCCCCGAGTAGACCACCGCCGGCACCGCCACCAGGGCCGACAGCCAGTGCAGGAAATCTCGCGTCGCCCAGCCCATGTCGTGGCCGGCCCACACGCTGACGGAAAACAGCATGACGTTGCCGGCGGCGAAGCCGGCGACGGCCATGGCGCGCAGCAGTTCCTTGTCGGCCTTCTGGCCCTCGCGGCCGAGCGCCTCGGGGTCGAAGGGCACGAGGCGGTAGCCCACCTGCTGCACCGGCGCGAGCAGATCCGCCGGCGCATCGGCCGGGGCCTCTGCCGGGTCCCACCGCAGGGTGAGGCGGCGGGTGGTCATGTTGACGCGGGCGTGGGTGACGCCGGGTTGGCGGCCGAGCAGCGTCTCGATGAGCCAGACGCAGGCGGCGCAGTGCATGCCTTCCACCATCAGGTGCAGGCTGCGGCTGCCGCCGTCTTCTTCCTGCACATGGGCGGAGAAGTCGGCGACCGTCTCGTCCTCGGGCTTGAGGGGACGCACCTCGGGGTCGATGCAGCGCCGCCGGTAGTAGGCGTCGAGCCCCATGCCGTTGATGAGGGAGAAGGCGGCCTGGCAGCCGCGGCAGCAGAAGTCCGGCCCGGCGGGGGAGCGGGGCGTCACGGGGCTGCCGCAGTGCCGGCATTCGGCGAGCGGTGCGGTCATGGATGCGGGGTTCCGGGCGTCGCCGAGGCGGCGCGGCTCACTTCACGAAGATGCGGTCGCGCAGACGATACTCGTCCTCGCCGCGGGTGGCGAGGATGCGCACTTCCCACTGGCCGGGCTCGGGCAGCACCACGGTCTGGCCGTAGATGCCGCTGTCGCGGCGGCCCAGGGTGACCTCGCGGTCGAGACCGTCGACGGCGGGGCGGCGGACCTCGGCCTGCACCTGCAGACCGTCCACCGGGCGACCGTCGGGGCCGACGGCGGTGATGACCAGCTCGGCGGGATAGCCGGTGCCCGGCGGATCATGCGGCTTCGGCGTGCTGGTCAGCGTCAGGGTCCAGCCCAGCGCCTTCTGCGCCTCTTCCTTGGCGATGGTCTGGTTGTACAGGCGGCCCTTTTCGTAGGCGTTCTGCGTTTCCAGGCCGTTGAAGGTGGAGGTGGCGAAATACGCCAGGGCTCCGTTGACCGCGATGACCACCACGAAGCCGGCGACGAAGATGTAGGGGTACCACCAGCCGTCGGCGCGCGTCTTGACGCTCATGCCTCTGTCACTCCTGTTGCACACCAGGCCGCGGCCCCCCGGTCGTCGTCGTGGGGAGCCGCGGCCGTCGCATCCTGCCTGTCGTCGGGGAACCGCGTCAGCGGTTGGGGCCGGCGAACAGAGTCTCGTAGTCCAGCGTCTCGCCGGTCGCCTGGTTCGTCAGCACGAACTCGAGGTCAGTCGACGATCCGTCCAGCGCTTTGGGCGGCGCCGTGACGTAGACGCGGAAGGTGCCCACCGTATCACCCTTCACCGGCAGCTGCACGCTGTCCACCGGCTCTTCCGCATAGCCGACGGCGGTGATCTTCGCCCCCTCGATGCCGTCCGTCGCCAGCGTGAAGGTCTGCTCGCCGGGCTGCATGTTGAGGATCTTGAAGGTGTAGCCGTTGCGGATCTGGCCGTCGGACAGCGGCACGTAGAGCGGGCTGCGCTCGTGCAGCACGTTGATCTCGGTCGTGGCGCGGGTCGACAGGCCGAACACCATGACGGCGCCCACCGCCGCCAGCAGCGCGGTATAGATGATCGTGCGCGGGCGGACGAAGCGGAAGCGGGTCGGCTGGCCCTTGGCGCGCGCCAGCTGGTTGTTGGTGCTGTCGTAGGTGATGAGGCCGCGCGGCAGGTTGAAGCGGTCCATGACGCTGTTGCAGGCGTCGATGCACAGACCGCAGCCGATGCAGGCCAGCTGGCTGCCGTTGCGGATGTCGATGCCGGTCGGGCACACCTGGACGCACAGCGTGCAGTCGACGCAGTGGCCGCGATCCTTGAACTCGTCGCCCTTCTTGGCGTAGCCGCGCGGCTCGCCGCGCCAGCGCTCGTAGGTGACGACCAGGCTGTCCTCGTCGAACATGGCGGCCTGGAAGCGCGGCCACGGGCACATGTAGATGCACACCTGCTCGCGGGCGAAGCCGGCCAGCAGGAAGGTGGTGCCGGCGATGAGCGCGAGGAAGCCGTAGAGGCCGAGCGACGCCTGGCCGGTGACGATGTCCACCGAGGTCGACCACGCCGGGGTGAAGTAGATCACCCAGGTCCACGCCGTGGCGATGGAGATGATCGCCCAGATGGAGATCTTCAGGGTCTTGATGCCGAACTTCTGCGCGGTCCACGGGCCCTTGTCGAACTTCATGCGCTTGTTGCGGTCGCCCTCGAGCTTCTTCTCGAACCACACGAAGACGTCGGTGAAGACCGTCTGGATGCAGGTGAAGCCGCACCACACGCGGCCGAGCAGGGCGGTGGCGAGGAACAGGCCGATGGCGCCGAGGATCAGCACGCCGGTCAGGTAATAGACCTCCTGCGGCCAGATCTCGACGAAGAAGAAATAGCCGCGGCGGCCGGCGATATCCATGAGGATCGCCTGATCGGGCGCATTGCCCGACCGTTCCCAGGGAATCCACGGACCGATGAAGTAGATGGCGAGCAGGATGCCCACCGACCACCACTTCAGCGAGCGGAACTTGCCCTGGATTTCACGCGGATAGACCTTCTGGTAAGCCGCGTAGAGGGACGTCTTCTGCTCGCCCTCCGGCTTCTTGCCCGGCGGGGGAGACGGCTGCGGCGCCTTCTCCGCGACCTCGTTCGCAACGGCCATGGTATCCCGACCTCTCGTTCAGCAGCGCCACGCCGGCCCCACACCGGGTCGGGCGCATAAGGGGTAGTGCGGTCGCGCACCCGGCGCAACCGGAACCGCGCGGCGCCGCCATGCGCGGCGGCGATGCCGGCCGTGCGGCTGGCGCAGGACCGCGGGCGGCGTGCGTGCCGGCGGTCTCGCGGCTGTGCGGCAGGGGCTCCGCGGCACCCCTTTACGGGGTGCGCCCTGGCCTGCCAATGACATCGATCAATGGATGCTCGAAAGGCCGCCCAAAGGCCCGTCGCGGCCACCCTTCCCGGGCTTGCCGGCGCCCCGCCGGCCGGACCGGATCCGGCGTCACGGCGAGCGGAAACTCCGCCCGTCGATGCGGTGCAGCAACGTATCCTTTTGTGCGCCCATATGAGCATTTCGTCAAGGACCCGGAGGTCGCCCGCCGGGTATCCCGCCGGCCGTCCCGGGCCACAAAGCGAACGGGTCCGACAGCCGCAGCCGCCGGACCCGTCGCCATTCAACCGACGTGCGACACGTCAGGCTTACTGACCGCCGCCCAGCGAGTGGACGTAGATCGCGGCCTGCTTGATGTCGGCGTCGTCGAGACGGCCGCCCCAGGCCGGCATGACGCCGTGCTTGGGCTTGTAGATCTGGGCCTTGAGCGCCTCGATGTCGCCGGCATAGAGCCATAGCTGGTTGTTCAGCGCCGGGGCGCCCAGCATGGTCTGGCCTTCACCCTCGAAGCCGTGGCACGCGGCGCACTGCTCTTCGAAGAGGACCGCACCGTCGGAGCCCGTCTGCGGGGCGCCGGAGGCGAGGCTCACGACATAGTTGGCGACGGCGTCGATCTGCGCCGGCTCCAGGATGCCGTCGGCACCGAAGGCGGGCATTTCCGACAGACGGGTGTCGGCGTTGCCTTCCCAGCGGATGCCGTGCTGGAGGGTGGTGTAGATGTCGTCCAGCGTGCCGCCCCAGATCCACTCGTCGTCGGCGAGGGTCGGGAAGCCGAAGGCACCGGCGCCGCCCGACTGGTGGCACGGCGCGCAGTTTTCCTTGAACACGACCTGACCGCCGGCCATGGCGTAGTTGCGCAGGGCCGGATCGGCGGCGATCTCGTCCAGGGACTTGGCCGCGATGGCGTCGATCTGGTCCTTGTGGGCCAGCGCCGCCTGCTGCATTTCCACCTCGACTTCCGCGCGGGAGCTGTAGCCCAGCATGCCGCTCGAGAAGCTGTTGGTGAACGGGATCGCCGGGTAGGCCACCACGTAACCCACCGAGAAGACCACGCACGCCCAGAAGACGTAGACCCACCACTTCGGCAGCGGCGTATTCAGTTCGCGGATGCCGTCCCACTCATGGCCAGTGGTGTGCTGGCCCGTAATGGCGTCCTTTTCAGGAGTTCCCGCCATTTTTGTGCTCCTTGTCGTCATCGTCCTCGCGGAAGATCACCGTGCTCGCCTCGTCGAACCGGCCCTTGTTGCGGGGCCGGAAGGCGTAGACGGCGATCCCCACGAAGAGAATCATCAGCCAGAGGCCCCAGAAATTCCGCAGGAAGTCAGACACTGCCTGAAGATCTTCCAGCATCAGATCAGGACCTCACCGGTAAGCATTGGCGGCAGCCGGATCGAACTCCGCGAAGTCCACCATGGTCCCGAGAACCTGCAGGTAGGCGACCAGGGCGTCCATCTCGGTGATCTTTTCCGGATTGCCGTCCAGGTTGCCGCTGCGGGCCTTCGGGAACTGCTCGAGGACTTCGTCCAGCCCGTCGGTGGCCTGAGCCTCCAGCAGGGCCTTGGCGTTCGTGATCTGCTCGTCCGTGTAGGGCACGCCGACGACCCGCAGGGTCGCGAGGCGGGCACCGATGTCGTCATAGTTCAGCTCGCGCATCAGATGCGGGTAGCCGGGCATGATCGACTCCGGAACCACGGAGCGGGGATTGATCAGGTGGCGGGTGTGCCACTCGTTGGAGTACTTGCCGCCCACGCGGGCCAGGTCGGGACCGGTACGCTTGGAGCCCCACTGGAACGGGTGGTCGTACTTGCTCTCCGCCGCCAGCGAGTAGTGGCCGTAACGCTCCACTTCGTCGCGGAACGGACGGACCATCTGGCTGTGACAGTTGTAGCAGCCTTCGCGGATGTAGATGTCGCGGCCCGCCTGCTCCAGAGGAGTGTAGGGACGCACGCCCTGCACCTTCTCGATCGTGCTTTCGATCGAGAAGAGCGGAACGATTTCCACGATGCCGCCGATGATGACGGTCAAGAAGATGCCCAGCGTCAGAACGAGGACGTTCGTCTCGACTTTCTCATGGTGCTTGATCAGAGACATAGCGCGTCACCCCTTACTGCTGGGCGCCGGCGACGGCTTCCGGAGCCTCGTAAGGCTGCTCCGTGCGCACGTCACCCTTGATGGTGCGGTACATGTTGTAGGCCATGATCAGGCCACCGATCACGAACAGCAGACCACCCACGGCGCGGATCACGTAGTAGGGGTGCATCGCTTCCACGGTCTCGATGAACGAGTACTGCAGGAAGCCGAGCTCGTCATAGGCGCGCCACATCAGGCCCTGCATGATGCCCGAGATCCACATCGCGGTGATGTAGAGCACGATGCCGATGGTGGCGACCCAGAAGTGATAGGAGACGAGACGCATGCTGTAGAGCTGCTTGCGGTTCCACAGCACCGGGAACAGGTAGTACATCGCGCCGAACGACACGAAGGCGACCCAGCCGAGAGCACCCGAGTGCACGTGGCCGACGGTCCAGTCGGTGTAGTGCGACAGCGAGTTCACGGCCTTCACCGACATCATCGGACCTTCGAAGGTCGACATGCCGTAGAACGCGACCGAGGTCACGAGGAAGCGCATCACCGGGTCGGTGCGCAGCTTTTCCCAGGCACCCGACAGCGTCATGATGCCGTTGATCATGCCGCCCCACGAGGGCATCCACAGCATGACCGAGAACACCATGCCCAGGGTCTGGGTCCAGTCGGGCAGCGCGGTGTAGTGCAGGTGGTGCGGACCGGCCCAGATGTACAGGAAGATCAGCGCCCAGAAGTGCACGATCGACAGCCGGTACGAATAGACCGGGCGTTCGGCGCGCTTCGGGATGAAGTAGTACATCATGCCCAGGAAGCCGGCGGTCAGGAAGAAGCCGACCGCGTTGTGGCCGTACCACCACTGGGTCATGGCGTCCTGCACGCCAGCGTACAGCTGGTAGGACTTGGCGCTGCCGAAGCTGACCGGAACCGCGAGGTTGTTGCCCAGGTGCAGCATGGCGATGGTGACGATGAACGCCAGCAGGAACCAGTTGGCCACGTAGATGTGCGGCTCACGGCGCTTGATGAGCGTGCCGACGAACGTCGTCAGGTAGGCGACCCAAACGATGGTCAGCCAGAGGTCGACGAACCACTCCGGCTCGGCGTATTCCTTGCCCTGGGTGATGCCGAGCACGTAGCCCAGCGCGGCCATCACGATGAAGGCCTGGTAACCCCAGAACACGAAGTTGCCCAGCGCGGCACCGCCATAGAGGCCGGTGCGGCAGGTACGCTGAACGATATAGAGCGACGACCCGATCAGGATGTTGCCGCCGAAGGCGAAAATCACCGCCGACGTGTGGACCGGGCGCAGGCGCCCGAACGTCGTCCACTCCAGATCGAGGTTCAGAGCCGGGAAGGCAAGCTGCCAGGCGATGAAATCGCCGGCCAGGAAGCCCACCACGCCCCAGAACATCGCCGCAATGACGAAGTTGCGGATAACACCCTCGTTATAGGGCGTCGCCGCGGACTGGGCGTTGTACGCCGTGGTCGCTTGGGTCATGACCCCTCCTTGATCGACCAGAACATTCTTCCCCACCGGTACGGAAAGGCTCTTGGACAGGGCCCGTCTTCTTCCTGCCGCGTGAGCGGCTCCCCTTCGGAAGTCGGCGTTCCCGGTCGATCGGCACAGATCCGACCGTTGCCCGTCCGCGCGGAATTTGAAACAACTGCACGCACAGACGGACGACCCCTTGCAGGATCGGACTTCCATCTATAGCAAATGCCACAAATTTTCCAGCCAAAAGACGGACGACTGCCGCATTGTGGCCGTAATCCGTACGGTGCCCTCGACGGACGCCATAGGCTGCCTTTTCTTCCCACCGCAGGACCTTCGCATGACCGAGCCCGCCTTCCCCGCCGCCGCCGACACGCCCGAGACGCGCCCCGCCGTGCGCCTGCAGAAGGGCCGCTCCAACCGGCTGCGGCGCGGCGGGCCGTGGGTGTTCTCCAACGAGATCGAGATGACCGCCGAGGCCAAGGCCCTGCCGCCCGGCAGCCTGGTCACCCTGGTCGACGCCGGCGACGAGAAGCTGGGGGTCGCCACCTTCAATGCGCACTCGCTCATCGCCGCGCGCGTGGTCGATCGCGACTGGCGGACGACGGTCGACAGTCGAGTCGTTCTCGACCGCCTGCGCCGGGCGCGCGATCTGCGCGACCGCCTGTTCGACCGGCCGTTCTACCGCCTGGTGCACTCGGAGGCCGACGGCCTGCCCGGCCTCATCGTCGACCGCTTCGGCGACGTCGTCACCGTGCAGGCCAACACGGCGGGCATGGAGCGCCTGACGCCGGCGGTGCTGGAGGCGCTGGACGAGCTGCTGGCGCCGGCCGCCGTGGTGCTGCGCAACGATGCGCCGTCGCGCGGGCTGGAAGGGCTGCCGCTCGGCCAGACGGTGGTGAAGGGGGTCATCGACGGGCCGGTCGCGGTGGAGGAAAACGGCCTCACCTACCTGGCCGACGTCACCACCGGGCAGAAGACCGGCTGGTTCTACGACCAGCGGCCGAACCGCGCCTTCGTCGCCGGCCTCGCCCGCGGCCGCCGCGCCATCGACGTCTATTCCTACGCCGGCGGCTTCGGACTCGCCTGCGCCGCCGCCGGCGCCACCGAGGTGGTGCTGGTCGACCGCGCCGAACGGGCGCTGGCCCTGGCGACCGACGCCGCGGCGCGCAACGGCTTCGCCGACCGCGTGACCACGGTGCAGGGCGAGGCCTTCGCCGAAATGGCGCGCCTCGCCGCCGCCGGGGACCGCTTCGGGGTGGTGGTCGCCGACCCGCCGGCCTTCGCCAAGTCGAAGAAGGACCAGGCGCAGGCCGCCAAGGGCTACCGCAAGATGGCGCGCCTCGCCGCCGCCCTGGTGGAGCCGGGCGGCGTGTTGCTGTGCGGCTCGTGCAGCCACCACATGCCGCTGGAGATGTTCCAGGAGGAAGTCAGCCGCGGCATCGCCCAGGCCGACCGCACGGGCCGCCTGCTGCACACCGGCTTCGCCGGGCCGGACCACCCGGTCCACCCCGCCCTGCCGGAAACCGCCTATCTGAAGACGCTGACCTTCCAGCTCGACTGACGACGGGCCGGGGGAGCGGCCGTCGCGGCCCTCCCCCGTCGTCGCGCGGTCAGTGGCTGAGCAGCACCGGCACGGTCATGTGGCGCAGCATCTCGCGCGTCACGCCGCCGCGCAGGATGTGCGGGAAGCCGTAGTGGCCGTGGGCGCCCATGACCAGGGTGCCGGCCGCTTCGTCGGACACGCGGTTCAGCAGCATGTCGACGATGCCGATTTCCGTCGCCACCGCCGAGCGCAGGTCGCTGGCGATGCCGTGGGCGGCGAGGAAGTGCTGCACGTCCTCGTCCTTGTAACCCGGCGAGTCGGCTTCGGAGTTGCCCTTGCCGCGCACCACCATGACGCTGACCTTGGACGCGGTCGCCAGCAGCGGCAGGGCGTCGGCCATGGCGCGGGCGGCTTCGCGGCCGGCGTTCCAGGCGACCATGACGTGCTGGTTCCAGGTCGGGAACTCACCGGCGTAGGGCACCACCAGCACCGGGCGGCCGGCGTTCAGCACCACCTGCTCGGCCATGTCCTCGGGCACCACGCCCTTGGCGGCGTCGCGGTCGTACTGGCCGATGACGGCGATGTCGGCATGGCGCGCGGCGCGCACGAAGTAATGGATGATGTTGGACGCGGTGATGAGCGGCGACATGGAGAACGTCACCTCCACCCCCGCCGCCTGCGCCGCCGCCGCGACCTTGCCCGCCACCTCGTCGAAGGCGCCCTTCAGGCGGTCGCCGGCGCGGTGCAGCGGGTCGATCATGGAGGCCGCCGGGTCGGTCTGGGCGAAGCAGCCGTGCAGGCGCGCGCCATTGGTCTTGGCCAGCTGCAGCGCCATGTCGACGCGCTTGGCGCAGCGTTCGGTGGTGTCCAGATGCACCAGCACCGTCTTGTAAGGCATACGTAGTTCCTCCCTATGTATTTTTTGGTCTGCAAATAGCATACGCAAACCGCCCGGAGTGGCAACGGGGGTTTGCGGCGCACCCCTATCGCCCGGGCGGCCGGCACCCGGGCCGCCAGGCGAGCACCGTGAAATCGTGCGGCGTGTACCGGTCGAGCAGCAGCACCTCCGCCCCCAGGGCGTCGCGGGCGAAGGCGGCCCAGTCCGCCGGCTCGGCATAGAACAGCGAGCCGTCGTCGGGCCGGCCGCGGCGGCCGCGGCGGTTGAGCATGTTGAAGCCGAGGCCGCGCTCCGCCCGCCCCCACAGGGCGCGCAGCAACGCGCGGCAGTGCTCGCCCCAGGCATCGCCCGGCACGTCGAGCTTGAGGCCGAAGGTGCCCGAGGCGAAGACGTAGTCGGCATCGGCCGTCACCGTGCCCGCCAGATGGAAGGCGGCGCGCGGGTCGGGAAAGCGGGCACGGCCGGCGTCGATCATCTTCGGCGACAGGTCGTAGCCGTCGTAACGCGCCTCCAGCCCGAGCCACCGGCGCCGCCGCAGCCAGCCGAACAGGGCACCGTAGCCGCAGCCGAAGTCGGCGATGCGCGCTGCCCCGGAAGGGGCACGGAACAACCCGCCGCGCCGCAGTTCCGGGCCGAACAGGCGCTCCAGCTGGCGGAAGCGCAGGGTCTGGCCGCGCCGGTTGCTCCACAGCACCGCCCGCGGCGAGGCGCCGTGCAGGCCGAAGGTCCAGTCGTAGGTGGCGGCGATGCGCAGGTCGAGGGCGCGGCGCTCGGCCGGCACGTCGGGAAAGACCACCTTCCCCACTTCGGCAGCGAAGGGCGATGCGGCATGGCTGCCGTCGGTGGCCGGTCGCGCGGTCGGGCCGGGGCCGGCGGAGGAAGGACGGTGGTCGGTCATGCCGGCCACGGTGCCAGGGGCGGCGGCGGCGCGCAAGCGGCGGCGACTCGATACGCGCCAGCCTTGTGCGTACCGGGGCACACGTTATACTGCGCCCACGACTCCGGAAACCTTATCACCGTGCAGGGGGATCTTCAGGAATGGCCGAGACCCGCTTCGATGTCGTCGGCATCGGGAACGCCATCGTGGACGTGCTGGCGAACGCCGAGGATTCGTTCCTCGCCACCCACGGCATGCCCAAGGGCGGCATGGTGCTGATCGACGGCGAGAAGGCCGAGGCCATCTACGCCGCCATGGGCTCCGCCATCGAGAGCAGCGGCGGCTCGGCCGCCAACACGGTGGCCGGCATCGCCTCGCTCGGCGGCAAGCCCGCCTTCATCGGCAAGGTGGCCGAAGACACGCTCGGGCGCGTGTTCCGCCACGACATCGGCGGCATCGGCGTGCACTTCGACACGCCCGTGCTGGGCGCCGACGCCGGCGTGCCCACCGCCCGCTGCCTGATTCTGGTCACCCCCGATGCGCAGCGCACGATGAATACCTATCTCGGAGCCTGCACGCGACTGGCGCCCGCCGACATCGACGAGGATCTGGTCGCCAGCGCCCAGGTGACCTATGTGGAGGGCTACCAGTGGGACGCCCAGCTGGCCAAGGACGCCATCGTCCGCGCCAGCCTGGCGGCCAAGGAAGCCGGCCGCACGGTCGCCCTGTCGCTGTCCGACGCCTTCTGCGTCGACCGCCACCGGGGCGAATTCCTGGAATTGACGGAAGGATTGGTCGATATACTTTTCGCCAACGAGGCGGAAATTAAGTCGCTCTATGAAACCGACAGCTTCGAGGCCGCCGTGCAGGCCGCGCGCGAACACGTTGATATCGCCTGCATTACCCGCAGCGAGAAGGGCAGCGTGATCGTCAGGGGCCAGGATACCGTGGTGGTGGAGGCGCACCGGCCGGCGCGCCTCGTCGACACGACGGGCGCAGGTGACCTCTATGCGTCGGGGTTCCTTTTCGGGTATACCCGCGGCAAATCGTTGGCCGAGTGCGGCCACCTGGCCAGCCGGTGTGCGGCCGAAATCATCAGCCACATGGGCGCCCGGCCGGACGTCCCCTTGAAGTCGTTGCTGGCGGAGGAAGAGGCGTAGGGCCTGCTTGCCCCGGTCGGCGCGGACGCAGAATGGAAAGTCATGAATCTCCGTAATATCGCGATCATCGCCCACGTCGACCACGGCAAGACCACGCTCGTCGACGCCCTGCTGAAGCAGAGCGGAACCTTCCGCGAGAACCAGAAGGTGGCCGACCGCGCCATGGACTCCAACGACCTGGAGCGTGAGCGCGGCATCACCATTCTGGCCAAGTGCACCTCCGTCGACTGGCAGGGCACCCGCATCAACATCGTCGACACCCCGGGCCACGCCGACTTCGGCGGCGAGGTGGAGCGCATCCTGTCCATGGTCGACGGCGTCGTGCTGCTGTGCGACTCGGCGGAAGGCCCGCTGCCGCAGACCAAGTTCGTGCTGTCGAAGGCGCTGAAGCTGGGCCTGCGCCCCATCGTCATCGTCAACAAGGTCGACCGTCAGGACGCCCGTCCGCACGAAGTGCACGACGAGGTGTTCGACCTGTTCTCGACGCTGGACGCCAGCGACGAGCAGCTCGACTTCCCGACGCTGTTCGCCGTCGGCCGTGACGGCTGGGCCGTGCGCGACCTCGAGAACGACACGCCGAAGGACCTGACGCCGCTGTTCGAGCTGATCGTCAGCCACGTGCCGGCGCCCAAGCGTGACCTCGATGCGCCGTTCTCCATGCTGGCGACGACGCTCGAGTCCGACAACTTCCTCGGTCGCATCCTCACGGGCCGCATCGCCACGGGCCGCATCAAGGTCAACCAGCCGATCAAGGCGCTCAGCCGCGACGGCAAGCTGCTGGAACAGGGCCGCGCCTCCAAGGTGCTCGCCTTCCGTGGCCTGCAGCGCGTGCCGGTGGAAGAGGCCGAGGCCGGCGACATCATCGCCATCGCCGGCCTGACCAAGGCCACCGTCGCCGACACCCTGTGCGCCATGGAAGTGACCGACGCGCTGCCGTCGCACCCCATCGACCCGCCGACGCTGGCCATGACCTTCTCGGTCAACGACAGCCCGCTCGCCGGTCAGGAAGGCGACAAGGTCACCAGCCGCGTCATCGGCGCCCGCCTGATGGCCGAGGCCGAGGGCAACGTCGCCATCCGCATCCGCGAGACCGACGCCAAGGACGCCTTCGAGGTCGCCGGCCGCGGCGAACTGCAGCTCGGCGTGCTGATCGAGACCATGCGCCGCGAAGGCTTCGAGCTGTCCATCTCGCGCCCGCGCGTGCTCTTCAAGGAAGAGAACGGCCAGCGCATGGAGCCGATCGAAGAGGTCGTCATCGACGTCGACGAGGAGTTCTCGGGCACGGTCGTCGAGAAGATGGCCCAGCGCAAGGCCGAGATGACCGAGATGAAGCCCTCGGGCGGCGGCAAGATCCGCATCGTCTTCCACGCGCCGTCGCGCGGCCTCATCGGCTACCACGGCGAGTTCCTGACGGACACCCGCGGCACCGGCATCATGAACCGCCTGTTCCACGGCTACGCCCCGTACAAGGGTCCGATCGAAGGCCGCCGCAACGGCGTGCTGATCGCCACCGACTCGGGTGATGCCGTGGCCTACGCGCTGTTCAACCTGCTCGACCGCGGCCCGCAGTTCATCACCCCGGGCACCAAGGTCTACGGCGGCATGATCGTCGGCGAGCACACCAAGACCGGCGACCTGGAGCTGAACGTCCAGAAGGCGAAGAAGCTGTCCAACGTCCGCGCCGCCGGCAAGGACGACGCCATCCTGCTGCCGCCGCCGCGCCGCATGACGCTGGAAGACGCGCTCGCCTACATCCAGGACGACGAACTGGTGGAAGTGACGCCGGCGGCCATCCGCCTGCGCAAGAAGCACCTCGACCCGAACGAGCGCAAGCGCGCCTCCAAGCAGGGCAGCGCGGCGTAAGCCGCAGCGTCCCGCGCACGACGACGAGGCCCCTTCCGGCGACGGAGGGGGCCTTTTTCGTGGCCGGCGTCAGGAACGGCATCGGGAAAAAAGCAAGGGGCCGCCGGGTGCGGGTTCCGGCGGCCCCTCTTTTGCCCCTGGCCGGGGAGAGAGCGGTGGCCATGGGCATGCTCGGGATCGGCGCCACCCTGAGAGGAGGGAGACACGCGGCCCATCGGGGCCGGGCCGCATGCGCGGGCGTCGTCGATCACACCATGACCACAGCAACCGGTGTGCCAGCCGCACCGGCGGTCCGCAGGCGCCGGTTTCCGGGCCGTCGCGGCGACCGCCGCCGAAGCCGTATGCAGGCTGCATCGCAGGATGAGAATGGCGGGTGCGGTCAGACGTCGACGCATTCGAAGAAGGCGAGCCGCTCGCCGTTCATCTCGCTGACGGTCTGCAGCACGGCGACGCGGCGCGCCTCCACGCAATGGCGGTTGGCCGTCTCCACCGCCCGCGCCAGGGCGTCGTCGCCGTCGTCGAGCGCGATGGCGAGGCCGCCGCCGCTGGTGACGACGTGCGGCTGGCCGGCGTCGTCGGCACAGGCGGCCAGGGACAGGACGGCGGCCACCGCGACGAGGATGGTGACGGCGGGAACGGGGCGGCGCATGGGACGGGATCTCCGGGCGGCAGGGTGCCGGGGAGAACACCCGTGGTGCCGGTACGGTTTCCTGCCCCGACGGATTACGCCCCGGCGGCGGCGCCACGCCCCTCGCTGACCGCCTTGCGGAACAGATCCAGCTGCCACTCCAGCTCGTCCGGCTTCAGGGCATAGCCGTTGACGCGGGTCGGCCGCAGGATGGCGGCGGGGGCGATGCGGCCAAGCTGCGCCTGCAGGTGCACCGCCGTCTGCGGCGTCAGCTTGGCCTTCCAGGCGATGGCGAGGATGCCCTGCGGGCTCGACGACAGGATCGCCGCGCTCACCACCTCGGGCGGCAGGCCGCCGAGCACCGACAGGGCGGCGGTGACGAATTCCTCGTCGGCGGCGAACAGGGCGTCCTCGATGACCTTTTCCGTCAGCAGGCCGCGCGCCGCCATGAAACTGGCACGCTCCAGCGCCTGACGGCTCGGCCGGTGCCAGTCGGTGACCGCCACGTCGAGTCCCGGGCGCGGCGCCGGGCGCTCGCCGGCCGCCGGCTCGCCCAGGCGACGGTGCACCACCCGCGCCACCTCGCGCGCCGCCTCGGGCGGCAGGTCGTCGCGTTGCTGCAGGACCAGGATGAGGTTGTCGGCGACGAAGCGCGCCAGCCGCACGGCGGCATCCAGGTGCAGCGCCGGCCGCCGCACCAGCGGTTCGTGCCACGCCGGGTGGCGCGGCGCGATGTCGATCAGGCGGTCGAGCGTCTCTTCGCGGATCTGGGCGCTGCCGTTGCCGAGCAGGGCGGCGATGGCCGCCTCGTCGTCGCTGTCGGCGATGGCGTCGGCCACCTGCGCCGTCACCAGGCGGCGGCGGGAGATGGCGGTCAGCTTGGCGCTGACGGGGCTGGAGGCGATGATCTCCAGCAGGTCCTCGTCGGTCAGGACCGGCGAGAACTCCAGCACCGGCGTCGCCACCGCCACCTCGACGTCGCGCGCCAGCTGGCGGATGACGGCGGCGGGCGCCATGGCGACGTCCTTCAGCGCCTCCGACAGGATCTGCCGCACCCGCGGGATCTGGTCGCGGGCGAGGTCTTCCAGCACCTCCAGGATCGCCGCCTTGACGCGCCCCTGCTCGTTCTCCGACAGCTGCGGGGCGAGGCGGCCGATCTTGGCGGCGAGGTCGCAGCGCACGTCCTCGTCGTCGTCGTTGGCCAGCAGCAGGTGAGCGAGCGGCGGCGTCGCCGCATTGGCGATGATGGCCCGGCGCACGCGCGGATCGGGGTCCTCGGCGAGGTAGTAGAGGATTTCCGGCACGATGTCGGTGCGCTCGGCCAGTTCGCGGCGCACGTCCGGGTCTTCGTGGCGGGCCAGCTCGCGCGCTTCCTCGTAGGACAGGGCGGTTTCGGGATGGCCGAGCAGGCGGCGGATGAGCGAGTTCATGGCGCCTCCCCCTCGACCACCGGAGTCGGTTCGACGGCGGCGAGCGGCCGGGCGGGCGGTGCCACCCGATAGGCGTTCTTGCCGGTGTGCTTGGCGGAATACATCGCCTCGTCGGCGCGGGCGAGCATCTCGGCCAGCGTCTCCGGCCGCGCCGGATCGTGCACCGCGACGCCGAGCGACAGGCTGAGCGGCCGGTCGTCGCGCCCCGACCACTGGCGCAGGGTCTGCGCCGCCTCGATCAGGCGGCGCGCCTTGGCCTCGGCGATCTCCACCGTCGCCCCTTCGAGCCACACGGCGAACTCGTCGCCGCCGAGCCGCGCCACCAGGTCGGTCGGCCGGGTGTTGCCGAGCAGCGTGTCGCGCAGCAGGTGCAGCACGCGGTCGCCCGTCTGGTGGCCGCGCAGGTCGTTGACCAGCTTGAAGTTGTCGAGGTCGAGGTAGATCAGCGCCGCCGGGCTGCGGTCGCGCTCCAGGCGGCGGAACCGGCGGTCCACCTCCTCGAAAAAGGCGCGGCGGTTGAACAGGCCGGTGAGCGCGTCGGTGCGCGACATGCGCAGGATGTGCTCGTGGTTGGTGATCTGCTCCATGGCGATGCCGAGCTGGCTCGCGATGTCGGCGATGAGCAGGCGGTCGTCCTCGCCCCAGCCGCCGCGCTCGCGCTGGCGCCACAGCACCACGGCGCCGTTGAGCGCCTGGCGGTAGAAGGTGGGGATGGCCATGACCAGCCAGTCGCCGATCTCCAGCTCCATGCGCCCCATGCGCTGGCGCAGGCGGTCGAGCACCGGGCCGGCGGCGACGTAGCCGAGGTCGCCCCAGCGGGCACCGGGGACGAAGGTGACGGTGCCGTCGGCGGCCGGCACGGCGTCGGCCTTGCCGTCGCGCTCGCGGTCCTCCTGCAGGCGGAAGATCTGGCACACCGTCGCCCCCAGGCCGCGGCCGAGGGTTTCGGCGGCGACCGCCAGCATGTTGCCGGGGTCGACCTCGTCGCGGATGGCGCGCACCACGTAGGTGAGGATGCGGTCGCGGTTGCGGGCGCGGCTGAGGGCGGCGTCGCGCTCGCGTTCGCGCGTCACGTCGCGGCCGACGCCGCGGGCGCCCATCCACGATCCGTCGGGCGCGAACAGCGGCGTCGCCGACATGCGCACGCAGGCGACCGAGCCGGCGGCGCCGCGCAGCCAGACGTCGACGTCCTCCAGCGGTTCCCGCGTCAGGAAGGGGATCTCGCCGGGGCCGAAGTAGTCGGCCACCAGGTCGTCGGGCGGCCGCCCCACCAGGCGCTGCGCCGGATGGCCGAGGGCGCCGCGCGGGCTGACGAAGATGAAGGTGCCGTCGGCCCCGGTCTCCCACGCGAAGTCGGTGGAGATTTCCACGAAGTCCTTGTAGCGCTGGCGGCTTTCCACCAGGGCGGCGCGCAGGGTGCGCTCCAGCGTCACGTCGCGGGCGAGCAGCAGCACGCGGGCCGCCGCGTCGGCGAGCGGCAGCACGGTGAGACGGAACCACGCCGGTCCGTTCTCGCCGGGCAGGGAGAGGATTTCCTCCACCGCTCCGCCGGTTTCGCGGGCGCGGGCGGTGAGGACGCGAACGCTGGCCGGCAGCGGCGCCGGCAGGCCGTCGGCGCCTTCGGCCGGAGCGCCGGCCTCGCGCGGGCCGCCGCGGCTTTCGCGGTCGAGGGCGGCGAGCAGGGCGTCGGAGCGCGGCCCGGACTCCAGCGGCCGGTCGAGACCATCCAGAAGAATCATGCCGCCGGGATAGGCGTCGAGCGCCCGCCGCGCGATGCGGACGGCCGCTTCGGCCGCGCCGTCTGCCGGCCCGTCGCCCTGCGCCCCTGACGTGGTGTCCACCCTCTGTCCCCCAAAAGGACCCTTTTCCTGCGGCAAATCCTACCCCTATCGGGCAGCGCTGCCAACATGATGCAGCGCGGTCTCGCGCCTGACGCGAAGCCGCGCTTCCGGTTGACTTGGGGCTTCGCCGGGGTATGTTCACGAACCATTTCCCATGCCAGACGATCAGACCGGAGCCGGCCGCATGAGCCTCAACAGCCTGAAGACCGCCATCGAATCCGCCTGGGACGCCCGCGACGGCATCACCGCCGCCACCGGCGGCGAAACCCGCGAGGCCGTCGATACCGCCCTTTCCATGCTCGACAAGGGCGAACTGCGGGTCGCCGAGAAGGGCGCCGAGGGCTGGGTCGTCAACCAGTGGGCCAAGAAGGCGGTGCTGCTGTCGTTCCGCCTGAACGACATGAGCGTCATCCCCGGCGGCCCCGGCGGCGCCACGTGGTGGGACAAGGTGCCGAGCAAGTTCGCCGGCTGGGGCGAGACCGAGTTCCGCCAGGCCGGCTTCCGCGCCGTGCCGGGCGCCATCGTGCGCCGCTCCGCCTTCATCGCGCCGGGCGTGGTGCTGATGCCGTCCTTCGTGAACCTCGGCGCCCACGTCGGCGCCGGCACCATGGTCGACACCTGGGCGACCGTCGGCTCCTGCGCCCAGATCGGCAAGAACGTCCACCTGTCGGGCGGCGCCGGCATCGGCGGCGTGCTGGAGCCGCTGCAGGCCGGCCCCGTCATCATCGAGGACAACTGCTTCATCGGCGCCCGCTCCGAGGTGGTCGAGGGCGTGGTGGTCGAGGAAGGCGCCGTGCTGTCCATGGGCGTGTTCATCGGCGCCTCCACCAAGATCGTCGACCGCGAGACCGGCGAGACCTTCATGGGCCGCGTGCCGGCCTATTCCGTGGTGGTGCCGGGCTCCCTGCCGGGCAAGCCGCTGCCCGACGGCAGCATGGGCCCGAGCCTGTCGTGCGCCGTCATCATCAAGCGCGTCGACGAGCGGACCCGCTCCAAGGTCAGCATCAACGACCTGCTGCGCGACTGAGAGGGCCCGTGACCGTCGACACCGCCGACCTCGCCCTGACGCCGGCTACCCTGGCCGACCCGCTGCCGCTCGCCCGCGCCCTCATCCGCCGGGCGAGCGTGACGCCGCGCGACGCCGGCGCGCTCGACGTGCTGCAGGCGGCGCTGGAAAGCCTCGGCTTCCGCTGCACCCGCCTGCCCTTCGGCGAGGGCGAGGCGCGCGTCGACAACCTCTACGCCCGCCTCGGCGACGAGGGCCCCAACTTCTGCTTCGCCGGCCACACCGACGTGGTGCCGGTGGGTGAAGGCTGGACCGTCGACCCGTTCGGGGCGGAGGTGATCGACGGCCGCCTGTTCGGCCGCGGCGCCGCCGACATGAAGGGCGCCATCGCCGCCTTCGTGGCCGCCGTCGCCCGCCTGCTGGCGGAGCGTGACCCGCGCGGCTCCATCAGCCTGCTCATCACCGGCGACGAAGAGGGCGACGCCGTCAACGGCACGGTGAAGGTGCTGGAGTGGCTGGCCGAGCAGGGCGAGACCCTCGACCACTGCCTGGTGGGCGAGCCGACCAACCCGGCGCGCCTCGGCGACATGATGAAGATCGGCCGCCGCGGCAGCCTGAACGCCCGCCTGACCGTCTACGGCGCGCAGGGCCACGTCGCCTATCCGCACCTCGCCGACAACCCGATCCCGCGCCTCATGCGCATGCTCGGCGCCCTGATCGAGCGGCCGCTGGACGCCGGGACGGAACACTTCCAGCCGTCCAACCTGGAAATCGTCACCATCGACGTCGGCAACACGGCCTCCAACGTCATTCCCGGCGCGGCGCACGCCCGCTTCAACATCCGCTTCAACGACCTGCACAGCGGCGAGCGTCTGACCTCGTGGATCCGCGAGCGGCTGGAAGTGGCGGCGGACGGCGGCCTGTTCGACCTCGACGTGCGCGTTTCCGGCGACGCCTTCCTGACGCCGCCGGGTCCGCTGTCGGCGCTGGTGTCCGACGCCTGCGAGGCGGTGCTGGGCCACCGGCCGGAGCTGTCGACCTCGGGCGGCACCTCGGACGCGCGGTTCATCAAGAACGCCTGCCCGGTGGTGGAATTCGGCCTGGTCGGGCGCACCATGCACAAGACCGACGAACACGTGGAGCTGGCGGACCTGGCGGCGCTGGCCGACATCTACCACCGCGTGCTCGCCGCCTACCCCGCCACGGCGGGCTGACCGGATCATGCGGGCGCCCTCCATCGCCGAGACGGCGGCCAGCCTGGACGGGCTGCGGCGCATCCTGCGCCTCGACCCGACCGGGCTCGACCGCTTTGACGCCACGGTCGACGGCTTCTGGACGTCGTTCTTCGTCGCGCTGGTCGCCCTGCCCTTCTACCTGCTGCAGGCCGGCGTCTACTACGTGAACGCCGACGTCGAAGTCGGCTTCCTGCGCTTCGTGTCCATGGAACTGGCCACCTATGCGCTCGGCTGGCTGGCCTTTCCGGTGGTGATGGTGACGGTGACGCAGGCGCTCGACCGCTGGCGGCACTACCTGCGCTACATGGTAGCCTACAACTGGTTCCAGCTGGTGGTGGCGGCGCTGCTGCTGCCGCTGTCGCTGCTGCAGCTGGCGGGCTTCGCGCCCGACGGGCTGGTGGCGCTGCTGTTCCTCATGGCGACCAGCGCCTTCCTGCTCTACGGCTGGTTCATCGCCCAGCGCGGCCTGGACCTCGGGGCCGGCACGGCGGCGGGCATCGTCATCCTGGACCTGGTGCTGAGCCTCGTCATCAACGGCGGCACCGACCTCCTGCTGAAAGGCTAGGGTACCCTCGCCTAAAGGTTGAGAACCCTTGCCTATTTCCGTAGGGGAAGCCTTGCGTTCATAGCGCTATCGGGTCACACTTCTTACCTGAAGCAGGGCCCGGCACGGAACCACCGCACCAAGAAATGCGGGATCCGGCCGGCGCAGGGAGGAAGCCAATGGACGATGGGATGCGCCGTCCGCTCGACCTCGAGGTCGGCGGCGAATCGAAGGATCATGCCGCCGCGGGTATCGTGCGCGGCATCGGAACGCTGTGGGAAAGCCTGGCCGCGGTGGCGCTCGACATCGGCGCCGTCAACGACCGCCTGAGCCGCAGCGTCGGCCAGTTCGACGACCTGCGCCGCGCCGCCGAGGAAATGGCGGGCGCCAACCACGAGATCGACCGCACCGCCGGCGACGCCCACGGGGTCGCCGACCGCGTTCTGGCCGAAGCGCGCGAAAGCCGCGCCGCGCTGGGCCGCGCCACCACCGACATCCAGGGCCTGGTCGAAAGCGTCGCGCGCATCGAGCAGCAGCTGACCGGCCTGTCCGAAGCCCTGCGCCAGGTATCCTCCGTCAGCCAGGAAATCGAGGCCATCGCCAAGCAGACCCGCCTGCTCGCCCTGAACGCCACCATCGAGGCGGCCCGCGCCGGCGAGGCCGGCAAGGGCTTCGGCGTGGTGGCCGGCGAGGTCAAGGCGCTCGCCCAGCAGACCAGCAACGCCACCGCCCACATCGAGGACACGGTCGCCGAACTCGAAAAGCTGATCGGCGACCTGGTGAGCGAAACCGCCGACAGCCGCGAGCGCGCCGGCACCGTCGAAAGCTCCACCGCCACGCTCGCCCATGTGGTCGAAGCCCTGCAGGGCGGCATGGAGGAAGTGGGCGGCCAGATCGCGTCCATCGCCGCCGCCGCCGGCGGCAACCTCGACCGCTGCTCGCTGGTGGTCGACAGCGTCAACCTGCTGACCAAGGACGTGGAGGACGAAAGCGGCCACCTCGACCACGCCAACGGCAAGGTCTCCGGCCTGATGACCCAGACCCAGACGCTGATCGGCGATGCCATCGCCAACGGCTTCGAGATGGCCGACAGCGTCTACGTGCGCATGGTGCAGGAAACGGCGGAAAAGATCGGCCGCCTGTTCGAGGAGCAGGTCACCGCCGGCCGCGCCAGCCTCGCCGACCTGTTCGACGAGGCCTACAAGCCGGTGCCCAACACCGACCCGCAGCAGCACACCACCCGTTTCAGCGACCTCACCGACCGCCTGCTGCCGCCCATCCAGGAAGCGGTGCTGTCGAGCGACCGCAACATCCTGTTCTGCGTCGCCGTCGACCGCAACGGCTACCTGCCGACCCACAACAGGAAGTACAGCCAGCCGCAGGGCAAGGACCCGGTGTGGAACGCGGCCAATTGCCGCAACCGGCGTATCTTCAACGATCCCGTCGGCCTCGGCGCCGGCCGCAACACCAAGCCCTTCCTGCTCGCCAGCTACAAGCGCGACATGGGCGGCGGCAAGGTGGTGATGATGAAGGACGTCAGCGCCCCCATCACCGTCCAGGGCCGCCATTGGGGCGGCTTCCGCATGGGTTACGTGCTCGGCGGGATGTGACCCGCCAGCGCCGCCACCCCGGCATGGGGGGCGGCGTCGCGGCGGGTGAGCAGCAGCGTCTCGGTACGGGCGAGCGGATCGGGCAGCGCCTCCACCCGCACCGCCGCCGCATCGGCCCGCGCCGCCGTCGCGGCCGGCACCACGGCCATGCCGATGCCGGCGGCGACGCAGCCGAGGATGCCGTCCAGCGTCCCCAGTTCCAGCACGCGATAGGGCAGCCGCCCGGTCTCGCGCAGCAGCCGTTCCGCCCGCGCCCGGTAGGAACAGCCGGCGCGAAAGGCGACCAGCGTCGCCGCCGCCCCCGCCGCCGGCCGCCGCGGTGTCACCAGCACCAGCGTCTCGACGAAGGCCGGCCGCGCCACCAGCGCCGCATGGTCCACCGGTCCGCCGACGAAGGCGCAGTCGAGCCGCCCGGCCAGCACCTGCTCCACCAGGGCATCGGTCGGCCCGGTCTCCACGGTCACCGTCAGGTCGGGCATGGCCTGCGTCAGCGCCGCCAGCAGCGGCGGCAGGCGCACCGCCGCCGTCGTCTCCATGGCCCCGAGCCGCAGCGGCGGGGGCGCGGCCGCTTCCGCCCGCAGGGCCGCCCCCGCTTCCTCCGCCAGCGCCAGGATGCGCTCGGCATAGGCGGCGAGGCGGCGGCCGGCTTCGGTGGGCACGACGCCGCGGGCGTGGCGCTCGAACAGGCGGCAGCCGAGGGCGTCCTCCAGCCGGCGCAGGCGGGTCGTCACGTTGGACTGCACCGTGTGCAGCCGCTCCGCCGCGCCCGACAGGCTGCCGGCCTCGCCCACCGCCAGCACGAGGCGCAGGGCGGGAAGGTCGAAAGGTATCTCCATGAGTGATGCCTCGGCGTGTGAAAAATCATTTGAACAGATGATAGCGCGGCGGTTGGATAGGGCAACGCCCCTCTGCACCGGAGACCGCCATGCCGACCCCGCTCGCCCGCCGCCTCGGCCTGCGCCACCCGCTGGTCCTCGCCCCCATGGCCGGCGAGACCGCCTCCGCCGCCCTCGTGGCGGCCGTGAGCGCGGCCGGCGGCCTCGGCTCGCTCGGCGCCGCCTACATGACGCCGGAGGCCATCGCCGCCGCCTGCCGCGAGATCCGCGAGCGCACCGATGCGCCTTTCGCCATCAACCTCTTCGCCCCCATGGAGGTGCAGGCGGCCGACCCGGCGCAGGTCGCCCGCTACCGCGCCCGCCTCGCCGCCTTCCACACCGCCGCCGGCCTGCCCGAACCGCCGACGGAAAGCCCCGCCGGCCCGGCCTTCGCGGCGCAGCTCGACGCCCTCCTCGACGGCAAGGCGCCGGTGTTCTCCACCACCTTCGGCCTGATCCCCGCCGCCGCCATGGCGCGCCTGAAGGCGGCCGGCGTCGTCACCATCGGCACCGCCACCACCCCGGCGGAGGCGCGGGCGGTGGAAGCGGCGGGGTTCGATGCGGTCATGGCGCAGGGCTTCGAGGCCGGCGGCCACCGCGGCGGCTTCACCGGCGCGCGGGCGGAGGGTGACCTGATCGGCACGCTCGCCCTGGTGCCGCAGGTGGTGGATGCGGTGGACATCCCCGTCATCGCCGCCGGCGGCATCTCCGACGGGCGCGGGCTGGCGGCGGCGCTGCTGCTGGGGGCGGAGGCGGCGGCACTCGGCACCGCCTTCCTGCGGGCGGCGGAGTGCCCCCTCAACGACGGCGGCAAGGCGGCCCTGGCGGCGGCGGACGCCGGTTCCACCACCCTCACCCGCGCCTTCTCCGGGCGGCTGGCCCGCGGCCTCGCCAACGGGGTGACGGAGGCCTTCGCCGACGGCGACATTCCGCCCTTCCCGGTGCCCAACGGCCTCACCCGGCCGCTGCGCAGCCATGCGGCGCAGACGCGCGACGCCGGCCTGACCAGCGTCTGGGCCGGTCAGGCGGCGGCGCTCGCACGGGCCGAGCCGGCGGCCGCCATCGTCGCCCGCGTCATGGCCGAGGCCCGGGCGGCGCTGGCGGCGGCGCCGGCCCTATAGGGTCTGGCGGCTCCAGGCGAAGGTGCCGGCCGGCATGAGCGGCGGCACGTCGCGGATGGGCGAGACGGGCGTCAGCAGCACGTCCGTCGGCCCCAGCGGCGCCGGCCCCACCATGGGCGGGATCACCCGCAGGCGGCTGCCGCGGCGGAAGGCCACCACGCCGCCGTCGCGGCCCCGCATGTAGCCGTCGCGCCACCACCCGAGGTGCCGGCCGCGGGCGTCGTGGATGACGCCGCCGCGGCCGATGATGGCCTTGACCCGCCCGCGGCGGGTGACGATGCGTCCGCGCGGGCCGAGGTAGCCGACACAGCTGCCGCGGCTGTCGTACAAGGCGCGCATGGGACCCTCCCGTCTGCTTCCGATACAGTGGAAACGTCCCGGAGGCCCCGCGTGTTCCCTCGTCAGGCGGGCACCAGGGCGGCGATGACGCCGTTCAGCACCAGCATGCCGGCCTCGGTCGCCCGCAGGTGACTGGGCGTGTCGGTGACCAGGCCTTCCTCCGCCAGCCCCGCCAGCGCCGCCGCGTCGATGCAGTCGGCCAGCGGCCGGCCAGCGAGGCGGGCGAAGCGGGCCTTGTCGATGCCTTCCGTCAGGCGCAGGCCCATGAGCAGCAGTTCCTCCGCCCGCTGGTCGGGGTCGAGCGGCTCGCGGTCGGTGGCGGCATGGCCCGCCTCCTCCACCCGCTTCAGCCAGATTTCCGGCGCCCGGTGCTGGCGGGTGGCGTGCGGCACGCCGGCAAGCGTCAAACGCCCGTGCGCGCCGGGGCCGACGCCGACGTAGTCGCCGCCGCGCCAGTAGACCAGGTTGTGGCGGCATTCCTCGCCGGGGCGGGCGTGGTTGGAGACCTCGTAGGCCGGCAGACCGGCGCGCGCCGTTTCCTCGCGCGTCACCTGCCACAGGGCGACGGCGTCGTCCTCCTCCGGCAGGCGCCAGTCGCCGCGGTGCCAATCCAGGTAGAACTTCGTCCCCTGCTCGACGGTCAGCTGGTAGAGCGACAGGTGCCCGTGCCCGGCGAGGATCTCCAGCGCCCGCCGCAGTTCCTGCCGCCACTCCTCCGGCGCCTGGCCGGGGCGGGCGTAGATGAGGTCGATGGAGGTGCGGGCGAACAGGCTCTGCGCCGCCTCCAGCGCCGCCAGGGCCTCGCCGCGGTCGTGCCGGCGGCCGAGGAAGGCGAGCGCCGCGTCGTCCAGCGCCTGCACGCCCAGGCTGACCCGGTTCACGCCGGCCTGGGCGAAGCCCTCGAACTTCGCCCGGTCGACGGCGCCGGGGTTGGCCTCCAGCGTCACCTCCAGGTCAGGCGCGAGCCGCCAATGCCGGCCGGCGGCTTCCAGGATCGCCGCCGTCGTCTCCGGCTCCATGAGCGAGGGCGTGCCGCCGCCGAAGAACACGCTGGTGAGCGTGCGCCCCGACGTGTCGGCGGCGTAATGCGCCAGCTCGGTCAGCAGCGCCCGCCGCCAGCGCGCCTGATCGACACGGTCGGCCACGTGGCTGTTGAAGTCGCAGTAGGGGCACTTGGACAGGCAGAACGGCCAGTGGACGTAGAGCCCGAAGCCTTCGTCTTTCATGGGTATCCTCGATGGAGGAACCACCAAGACACCAAGACACCAAGAAGCGCCCTTAGCTCGTCATGGCCGGACTTGATCCGGCCATCTCCCTCCGCCCTGGGAGATGCCCGGGTCAAGCCCGGGCATGACACTGTGGAGGGAGCGCGAGGGAGGGCCTCCCCTCCCTCGCCCTTTGCCGCCCTGCGGCAACCTTGGTGTCTTGGTGTCTTGGTGGTTCAAAAACTCGTCGTCGTCAGTCGTCCTCGGCCAGCGCCGCCACCCGCACCTGCCGCGTCTCGCGCGGGAACAGGCGCATCATCCACAGCAGCAGCACGAGCCCCGGCACCGCGGCGGCGGTGGAGATCAGGAAGTAGGTCACCCAGTCCACCTGATCGGCCAGCCAGCCGCCGCCGCTGGCGAAGAAGGTGCGGGCGAAGGCCATGAAGCTGGAGACCAGGGCGTACTGGGTCGCCGTATAGGCCAGATTGCACAGGGACGAGAGATAGGCCACGAACGCCGCCGTGCCCATGCCGCTCGCCAGATTTTCCGCCGAAATGGTCACCATCAGCACCCGCACGTCCGGCCCGGCCAGGGCCTGGGCGACGAAGACGAGGTTGCTCACCGCCTGGAGCACGCCGCACACCAGCAGCGACCGCATGATGCCGAGCTTCGCCACCAGCACGCCGCCGAGCAGCCCGCCGACGATGGTCATGACGACGCCGTAGGACTTGGAGACGACGCCGATCTCGGTCTTGGTGAAGCCGATCTCGATGTAGAAGGGGTTGGCCATCACGCCGAGCAGCGCGTCGCCGTACTTGTAGAGCGCGATGAACAGCAGGATCACCAGCCAGTGCTTGCGGCCGAAGAAGTCGGTCAGCGGCAGCACCACGGCGCCGTAGAGCCACCCCAGCCCCCGGCTGGTGCGATGGCCGAGGTGGCCGTGGCGCTCGATCCAGGCTTCCGCCCGCGCCTCCTCCACCGCCGAGCGGCCGAGGTTCGGCCGCTCCGGCTCGCGGTTGAGCAGCACCGTCAGCATGCCGACGCCCATGAGTGCCGCCATGGCGGCATAGGCCCAGAACCAGCCGGCGGCGTCGGCGATGACCAGCGCGCCGCCGCCCGAGGCCAGCATGGCGAGGCGGTAGCCGAGCACGATGTTGCCGGCGCCGGCGCCGAGCTTCTCTTCTTCCAGGATTTCCACGCGGTAGGCGTCGATGACGATGTCCTGGGTCGCCGACGCGAAGGCGAGCACCACCGCCCAGCCGGCGGTGACCCACACGTTGGCGGCGGGGTCGGAGGCGCCGAGGCCGAGCATGGCGCCAGCCACCAGCAACTGGCTCGCCAGCATCCAGCCGCGCCGCTGGCCGAACAGGTGGGTGAAGGGCGGCAGCGGCAGGCGGTCCACCAGCGGCGACCACAGCCACTTGAAGGCGTAGGCCGTCGACGCCCACGAGAACAGGCCGACCACCGTCAGCGACAGCCCGGCCTCGGTCAGCCACGCCGACAGCGTGCCGTAGACCAGCAGCAGCGGCAGGCCCGAGCTGAAGCCCAGGAACAGGATGGAAAGCACCCGCCGGTCGGCGTAGACGGCGAGGGATCGGGTCCAGGAGGTCACGGATTCGGGCGCCTTCGTGCGGGTTGGGCGAGGCACAGGCTAGCGGGTTTTACCGCCGGTTCAAGACCGAGGCGAAGGTGCCGCCGCCGGGCCGGTCGCGGCATCGGGCGTGACGTGCGGGGCCGAGGTGCGTTATAAGGCCGCCTTGAGCTCTTCGCGACCCCCATGTGGATGACCCGATGAACTGGCTGACCAACTTCGTCCGCCCCAAGATCCAGCAGCTCGTGCGCCCCAAGGAGGTGCCGGACAACCTGTGGCGGAAGTGCCCGTCCTGCGGCCAGATGATCTTCCACCGCGAGCTGGAGAAGAACCTCCAGGTCTGCACCCACTGCGGCCACCACATGCGCCTGCCGGCCAAGCAGCGGCTGGAGATGCTGTTCGACGACGGCGCCTACAAGCGCATCGAACTGCCGAAGGTGCCGGAAGATCCGCTGAAGTTCCGTGACGTCAAGCGCTACGGCGACCGCATCAAGGACGCCCGCGCCAAGACCGGCGAGCAGGACGCCATCCTGGTCGCCCACGGCACCATCGGCGGGGTGAAGACGGTGATCGCCGCCTTCGACTTCGACTTCATGGGCGGCTCCATGGGCATCGCCGTCGGCCAGGGCATCGTCGCCGCCGCCGAGCTGGCGGTGCTGCAGGACGCGCCGCTCATCGTCGTGCCGGCCTCGGGCGGCGCGCGCATGCAGGAAGGCATCCTGTCGCTCATGCAGATGGCGCGCACCACCGTCGCCGTCGACAAGGTGAAGGACGCCGGCCTGCCCTACATCGTGCTGCTGACCGACCCCACCACCGGCGGCGTCACCGCCAGCTTCGCCATGCTGGGCGACGTGCACATCGCCGAGCCGGGCGCCGTCATCGGCTTCGCCGGCGCCCGCGTCATCGAGACCACCATCCGCGAGACCCTGCCCGAGGGCTTCCAACGCGCCGAGTACCTGCGCGAGCACGGCATGGTGGACATGGTGGTGCACCGCCACCAGCTGCGCGCCAAGATTGCCAACCTGCTCACCCTGCTGGTCAACCGCGGCCCCGCCGGGCAGGTGGTGCCGTTCGACCGCAAGGCCAAGCTGGGAGCCGAGGACGCCGCGGCGGCCAAGGGCGACAAGCCCACCGGCGGCGCGGCCGACCCGTCGCCCGAGCCCAAGGCGTAAGGCGCCGCGCCGGCCATGACGCCGCCCGCCGCCGGCCGCCGCCCGGACGCGGTGCTGGAGCGCCTGCTGGCGCTCCACCCGAAGATCATCGACCTGTCGCTCGACCGGGTGTGGCGGCTGCTGGCGCAGCTCGGCCACCCCGAGCGCGCCCTGCCGCCGGTGATCCACGTCGCCGGCACCAACGGCAAGGGCTCGACCGTCGCCTTCCTGCGCGCCATGACGGAAGCGGCGGGGCGCACGGCGCACGTCTACACCAGCCCCCACCTCGTGCGCTTCCGCGAGCGCATCCGGCTGGCCGGCGCCCTCGTCACGGAAGACGCGCTCACCGACCTGCTGGAGGAGGTGGAGCGGGTGAACGGCGCCGAGGCCATCACCTTCTTCGAGGTGACCACCTGCGCCGCCTTCCTGGCCTACGCCCGCACGCCGGCCGACGTGCTGCTGCTGGAGACCGGCCTCGGCGGTCGGCTCGACGCCACCAACGTGGTGGAGCGCCCGGCGGCGACGGTGCTGACGCCCATCGACCTCGACCACCAGAAGTTCCTCGGCGACACCATCGCCGCCATCGCCGGCGAGAAGGCGCGCATCATGCGCCCCGGCGTGCCCTGCATCGTCGCCCGCCAGCCGGCCGAGGCGCTGGCGGTGATCGAGGCGGTGGCGGCCGAACTGGGCGCGCCGCTGCTGGTGGAGGACCGCGACTGGTCCGTCGCCCGCCTGCCCGACGACCGCCTGCGCTTCACCATGGCCGGGCGCGAGATCCTCTGCCCGCCGCCGGGCCTCGCCGGGCCGCACCAGTACGCCAATGCCGGCGCCGCATTGGCCGCCGCCCTGGCCGCCGGCCTCGACCTGCCGGAGACGGCGCTGGCCGACGGCGTGGCGCGGGCCGAATGGCCGGCCCGCCTGCAACGCCTGCGCCGCGGGCCGCTGGTCGACCCTCTGCCGGCCGGGTGGGAGCTGTGGCTTGACGGCGGCCACAACCCGTCCGCCGGCCGCGTGCTGGCCGAGGCCGTGGCGCGCTGGAACGACCGGCCGCTCTACGCCGTGTGCGGCATGATGGCCGACAAGGACGCCGCCGGCTTCCTCGGCCCCCTGCTGCCGCACCTGGGCGCCCTGCGCGCCGTCGCCATTCCCGGCGAGGACAACGGCAAGCCCGCGGCCGATCTGCTGGCGAGCCTGCCGACGCCCCGGCCCGACGCCGCCGAGGCCGCCGACGTGGCGGCGGCGGTGGGCGAACTGGCCGCCCGTCCCGGCCCTGCCCGGGTGCTGATCTGCGGCTCGCTCTATCTGGCGGGCTCGGCGCTGGCCGACAACGACTGATCCACCTTCCCCCGAAACGCGAAACGCCCGGACCAGCGGTCCGGGCGTCGGCGTCTCACACCAGGTTCGGCAGCACCCGATCGGGCGGCTTGTGGCCGTCGGCGAAGGTCTTGATGTTGATGAGGACCTTCTCGCCCATGTCGACGCGGCCCTCGATGGTGGCCGAACCCATGTGCGGCAGCAGCACGCAGTTGTCGAGCGTCAGGAACTTCGGATTGATGCTCGGTTCCTGCTCGAACACGTCGAGGCCGGCGCCCGCCAGCTCGCCGCGCTGGAGCATGCGCAGCAGGGCGTTCTCGTCGACCACCTCGCCGCGGGCGGTGTTGACCAGATAGGCCGTCTCGCGCAGCAGCTTCAGCCGGCGCGCCGACAGCAGGTGATAGGTGCCGGGCGTGTGCGGGCAGTGGATCGAGATGACGTCCATGCGGGCGAGCATCTGATCCAGGCTCTCCCAGTAGGTCGCCTCCAGTTCCTGCTCGATCTCCGGGTGGACGCGCCGGCGGTTGTGGTAGTGGATGGTCATGCCGAAGCCGCGGGCGCGGCGGGCGACGGCCTGGCCGATGCGGCCCATGCCGATGATGCCGAGGCGCTTGCCGTGGATGCGGTGGCCGAGCATGTGCGTCGGGCTCCAGCCCGCCCACTTGCCGGAGCGGATCAGTCGCTCGCCTTCCGCCAGCCGGCGCGGCACCGCCAGGATCAGCGCCATGGTCATGTCGGCGGTGTCTTCCGTCAGCACGTCGGGCGTGTTGGTGACGGTGATGCCCCGCTGCTGGGCGGTGCTCAGGTCGATGTGGTCGACGCCGGTGCCGAAGTTGGCGATGAGGCGCAGGCGGTCACCGGCCTGGGCGAGGACGCCGCTGTCCAGCCGGTCGGTGATGGTGGGCACCAGCACGTCGGCATCCCGCACCGCAGCGATCAGCTCGTCGCGCGTGAACGGATGATCGTCGTGATTGAGACGGCAGTCGAACAGCTCCATCATCCTGGTCTCGATCACGTCCGGCAGTTTGCGCGTGACTATGACCAGGGGCTTCTTGGCGACCATGCAATTCCCTCCCGGGTGAACCCTTGGCGGCTTGGCGTGGAGTTTGGCTTAGCAAGACCGGAAAGCCTTGTCCAGACATTGCGTTGCAGCACGCGAATTTGACAGAACGTTGCGCGAAGCGCACGCGCCCTTGACCCATGGGGCGGGGCGACTCGTATAATGCGCCGCCACCTGGGGGAAGACGAGCAGCAGGCCATGACCACATCCGCCCGCGGTCTCAGGAAGACCGTCCTCGCCGCCGCCCTGGCTGCGGTGACCGCCGCCGTGGCCGCACCGCCGCCCGGCGCGGCCGCCGCCGGCACCGACGGCACCGGCCTGCCGCTGCCGCGCTTCGTGTCGCTGCGGTCGGAGCAGGTGAACCTGCGCACCGGCCCCGGGGTCCGTTATCCCATAGACTGGGTCTATCTGCGGCGTGATCTTCCGGTGGAGGTGGTGCAGGAGTTCGAGACCTGGCGCAAGATCCGCGATCCCGAGGGGGCGGAAGGCTGGGTCCACCAGAGCATGCTGTCGGGCCGCCGCACCGTCATCACCCTGAACGGCACCCACCCCCTGCGCCGCGACCCCTCCGAGGCCGCCGCCACGGTGGCGCTGGTGGAGCCGGGCGTGCAGGCCAACCTGATCCAGTGCCCGCAGACCACCGATTTCTGCCGCGTCGAGGTGCAGGGCCGCCATGGCTGGCTGAAGCGCGAGGAATTCTGGGGCGTCTACCGCGGCGAGCACATCGACTGACGCCGCCCGGCCACCCGCCCGGGGGCGACGCGCCGACGGTCAGCCGGCGGGCAGGTCGTTGCTCGAGGTCATGCTGGAGGCCTCGGCCAGCGGCGATGCCGCCGGCAGGGTGAACAGCACCTTGGTCCCCTGCCCCGGCACCGACTCCACCCAGATGCGCCCGCCGTGGCGCTCCACGATCTTGCGGCAGACCGCCAGCCCGATGCCCGTGCCCTCGTAGCGGTCGCGGCCGTGCAGGCGCTGGAACAGGCCGAAGATGCGGTCGTGGTGGCGCGCCTCGATGCCGATGCCGTTGTCGGTGACCCGGAAGGTCCAGAAGGGCGTCGCGTCGTCCTCGCGCCAGGCGTCGATGCCGATCGCCGGCGCCCGGCCGTCGGCGGCGAACTTGAGCGCGTTGTCCACCAGGTTGCGCAGAAGCTCGCTCACCTGCGCCCGGTCGGCCTGGATCGCCGGCAGGGGGCCGAGGCTCACCCGCGCCGCCGCCTCGTCGACCTGGGCCTGCACGGCGCGCAGCACGTCGGCCGCCACCTGCCCGGCCTCCACCCGCACCGGCACGGCGGCCCGCGACCCGGCGCGGGCATAGGTGCCGAGATCCTGCACGATCAGCCGCATGCGCTTGGCGCCGTCGACGGCATGGGCGATGTAGTCCGCCTGCTCGGGTGTCGCCGCGCCTTCCAGGCTCTTGGCGAGCAGCTGGCAGAAGCTGACGACGCTGCGCGTCGGTTCCTGCAGGTCGTGGCTGGCGATGTGGAGGAACAGCTCCAGCTCGCGGTTGGTGCGCTCCAGCGCCCGCACCGAGGATTGCAGGTCGCGTTCCGCCCGCATGCGGTCGGTGATGTCGGTCACGACGCCGATGAGGCCGCGCCCGCCGCCGCCCGTGCCGGCGAGGCCGTCGGCGGCTTCCAGGGTGGCGGCCAGCGTCAGGATGACGTCGCGCGCCGCGCCGCCGGGCCACGGCAGGCGGTCCATGACGCTGCGGGCGCCGCCGTCGCCGGTCATCAGCTCCTGCTCGGCGGCGAACAGGCGCTGCGCCGTTTCCAGCGGGAAGAGGTCGAACAGGGTGCGGCCGACGATGGCCTCGCGCGGGCGCCCGAGCATGGCGGCGAAGGCGGCGTTCACGAGGCCGTAGCGCCCGTCGCCGCGGCGGTAGAACACCGGCGCCGGGATGGTGTCGAGCAACGTCTGCTGGAACTCCAGCTGCGCCTTCAGGGCCGCTTCCGCCTGCACCTGCTCGGTGACGTCGCGGCAGGTGCCGCGCATGCCCTGGAAGGCGCCGCTGTCGAGGTCGTAGAACGGCAGGGCGCTCACCAGCATGTGGCGCGGCTGCCCCTGGCGGGTGCGGACCACGGCGGGGACGTCGCGGAAGGCCTTCTGCTCGCCCAGCAGCTGCGGCACCTCCGCCCCGTCGCACAGGGCGGCGAAGGAGGTGTGCAGCATTTCCTCCGGCAGCACGCCGAGAATGTCGAGCACGCGCCCGGAAACGTAGGAAAATCGCCCCTGCGGGTCGGTTTCCCAGATCCAGTCGGACACCAGACGGGTCAGGTCGTACAGTCGCTGCCGGGCATCCGGCTCGCCCCGACCGACCGCCGGCATCACTGCCCCCCGCCCACCGGGCCGAGCTGCACCTCGCGCAGGGCCTTCAGGTAGTCCTGGTCGCGCTGCCACTGGCGCAGCACGTTCTGCGCCGCCGAGGGCACGATACGGTCGAAGAAGGCCATAGCGGCCTCGTGGTCCTGCTTGAAGGTACGGGCGTTCTCCGGCCGCGCCTTGCGCGACAGCAGGAAGATCACCGAGAAGTCCTTGCGCGGGAAGCCCATGGCGCGGCAGGTGATGGCGAGGCCCTCGCCGCCCGGCTCGAACAGCATGCGCTTGACCAGGGGCTCGCGCATTTCCGCCAGGCGGGCCAGCAGGCTGACGAACAGCGACACCTCGCCGTCGTGCAGGGCGGAAATCAGCAGCTCGGGCGTGATGGCGCGGTGGCGGGCGAGGCGCTCGGCCAGCTTCTCCGACGGCCGGGTCCGGCCTTCCTCGACGGTGCGGGCGATGCCCTCGCGCGCGGCCTGCTCCATCAGGTCGTCGATCACCGACGGCGGCAGGCGGAAGCGGTCCACCACATAGGTGCGCAGCGCCGCCGACACCCACAGGAACATACGCTTGGCGAGGTCCTCGGGCAGTTCGGCGCGGCGCAGGATGGGTTCCTGGAAGCTGTCGACGCGGCGCGACTGCTCGACCAGGTATTCCATGGTGGCTTCGCTGATGGTGGCGTCGCCGTTCTGCAGCAGCTGGCGGATCACCTCCTGCCGGCCGGTCTGCACCAGCGCATCGCACACCGCGGCGCTGACGTAGTAGCGGTTGGCGATGGCCAGCTGGTGTTCCTGGGTGCGGTTGCGGATGACCTCGATCAGGTCGGCGTCCTGCAGCACGCGGCTTTCCCGCAGGATGGGGAAGGCCACCTCGATCTCGTCGTTGGCGAGGAAGACCATGAGGTCGCGCGGCAGGTTTTCCTGCGACGCCAAGGCCTGGGCAACCTGACGGCGGACGCTGATCTCGATCTCGCGCAGGATGCGGCGCAGAATATCGGCCATGAGCGCGCGCTCGCGGTCGCTGAGCACGCTGCCCTGCTCGACGAACAGGTCACTGATGGTGGCGGCGAGACGCGCCCGCGCGTCGGCGGATTTCTCCCGCGCCAGACGCAGCAATGCCGCCTCGTCGATCACGCCTTCCTGGCTCGACACGAACCCGCTTCCCCCTCACCGCCCGGCCAGCCGTCATGGCCGCCCGGGCGCCTTGCCAAGCTCATGGTACACCATGATCTTCTGGATAATGAAGGCTAAACTGGCGTGGCATTGCCACCTGCGGGTGAGATTCCCGGCACCAAAGTCCTGCTATAGGATCATTCGCGCGATTGGGCCAGCCGGGACCGCCGCCTCAGCCGTCGACGCGCACCACCACGTCGACCCGGCGGATGCGGGTGCCGGCCGGCGCCTCGGGCACCGCGGCGATCTGCACCTCGCCGGCGGGAATGTCCTCCAGCCGGCCGGTGCGTTCGTAGAAGAAGTGGTGGTGGTCGCTGGTGTTGGTGTCGAAGTACGACCGGCCGCTGTCGACAACGATCTCCCGCAGCAGGCCCGCTTCGGTGAACTGGTGCAGCGTGTTGTAGACGGTCGCCAGCGACACCCGGATGGTCGCGGTCAGCGCCATGGTGTGCAGCTGCTCGGCGGTGATGTGATGGTCGCCGTCCTCGAACAGCAGGCGGGCGAGCGCCACCCGCTGCCGGGTCGGGCGCAGGCCGGCGCCGCGCAGGCGGTCCATCAGGTTGCCGGGGACGCACATCGGGGTCATGGCACTAGTCCAAAAACGAAACCATACCGACTGTTCTAAGACAGACGCCCGAAAAGGCCAAGGAAAATGGCACCTGGTCCGGACGAGGGCGGAGGAGCGCCAGGGCAAAAGCCTGCCGCTCCTGCCCGTTCGTCAGTAGCCGGTCATGATCCGGTCGACCAGTTCCTTCACCGACGGAATGAAGCCGTCGGCATAGAACGGGTCGGCGCCGAAGCGATAGGCGTTGTGGCCGGCGAACATCAGTTCGTGTTCCACATCGCCGCCGTGGGCGATGTTCTGCAGCGTCTTCTGGATGCAGAAGCTCCGCGGGTCCGCCGACTTGCCGGTGGTGCCGTCGCCGTGCTGCGACCAGTTGGAGAAGTTGCAGGCCGACAGGCAGCCCATGCAGTCGATCTGGTCCTTGAGGATCTTCGCCTGGCTTTCCGGCGTCACGAAGACCAGGGTGCTGTCGGGCGTGCGCATGGCTTCGGTGTAGCCGGCGGCGATCCACTTCTCCGCCCGTTCCTTGTCCTGCGGCTCGACGAAGACCTCGCGGCCGCGCGCGCCGATGGCCAGCGCCGCCGTCAGCACGCCCTCGGGCTTGCGGACATAGGGGATCTGGCGCTCGGAGCGCTGCACCAAGTCTTCCAGGAAGTCGTTGCGCACGGCCGAGGAATAGAAGCCGGTCGGGCTGAAGCGGTGCAGCAGCACGTCACCGGACTTCAGCGTCAGCAGGCGGTGCTTCCACTCGTCGGAAATGGGGCTTTCCTTGGTCAGCAGCGGCCGGGTGCCGAACTGGAAAGCGATGGGACCCAGCTCCGGGTTGCCGATCCAGTCCTCGAACTCCTTCAGCCACCACACGCCGCCGGCCATGAAGATCGGCACTTCCGGCACGCCCATGTCGCGCATGGCCTTGCGCAGCTCGGCGACGCGGGGGAAAGGCTCCTGCGGCTCGCGCGGGTCCTCGCTGTTGGACAGGCCGTTGTGGCCGCCGGCCAGCCAGGGGTCCTCGTAGACCACGCCGCCGAGGAATTCCGGGTGCTTGTGGTAGCTGCGCTTCCACAGGGCGCGGAAGGCCCGCGCCGAGGAAACGATGGGGTAGTAGTAGACGCCGTGCTTCACGGCGATCTCGGCCACGCGGTAGGGCATGCCGGCGCCGCAGGTGACGCCGTGGATGAGACCCTTGGCGCCTTCCAGGGTGCCTTCCAGCACCGCCTCGGCGCCGCCCATTTCCCACAGCACGTTGACGTGGATGCGGCCTTCGCCGTTGCTCATCTCGTGGGCGACGCGGGCCTGGTTGATGCCGCCCTCGATGCCGTAGGCCACCAGCTCGTCGTGCCGCTCGCGGCGCGTCTTGCCCTTGTAGACCATGGGCACGATGTTGCCGTGCTCGTCGTAGGAGTCGGCGTTGACCCCCGAGAACGTGCCGACGCCCCCCGCCGCCGCCCAGGCGCCGGAGCTCTGCCCATTGGAAACCGCCACGCCCTTGCCGCCTTCGACCAGCGGCAGGACTTCCTTGCCCGAGATGAGAATCGGCTCGATCGCCTTCACCCGAATGTCCTCTTGTCCTGCAAAGCCGCATCGGCCGTCCGCCGGTAGAGCGAACCGCCGTATCGGCCCCTCATATGGTTCGACGGCCGAGCCGGCGAAACCACCCGATCCATCCGTCTACCGCCTTACCCGAGCGCGTCCGCGATTTTCCGCGGCACGTCGGTGATGATCGCGTCGACGCCCCACCCGGACAGCCGCCGGGCTTCCGCCGCGTCGTTCACCGTCCAGACGAGAACCTTGTACCCCGCCGCGCGCATCGCCGCCACCTGATCCGCCGTCAGCGGCGCAGCGTCGACGTGCAGAGCGACGCAGCCCAGGCGTTCCGCCCGCGCCCGCCAGTCGTCCGGCACCGCCTCGACCAGCAGGCCGCGCGGCAGCTCCGGTGCGGCGTCGCGCGCCGCCGCCAGAGAGTCCTCGGCGAAGCTCGACAGCAGCACCGGCACCGCCGACCCGAAAGCCCGCACCGCCGCCACCGTCGCCTCGGCGGTTTCCCGCTCGCGGCCCGGACAGGGCTTGATTTCGAGGTTCGCGCCCATGCCGAGGTCGGCCAACAGGTCGAGGGTTTCCTCGAGCGTGGGCACCGGCTCGCCGCGGAATTCCGTCGCGAACCAGCCGCCGGCGTCGAGCGCCCCCACCACCGACAACGGTGCGTCGGCCACCGGGCCGGCGCCGTCGGTCGTGCGGTCGAGCGTGTCGTCGTGGAAGACGACGCAGCGGCCGTCGGCCGTCAGCTTGACGTCGCACTCGATCCAGGTCGCGCCGTCCTCGTGCGCCCGCCGGAAGGCGGCGCGCGTGTTCTCGGGCGCTGCGGCAGAGGCGCCGCGGTGCGCGATCACCCGAGGCAGGGCGACAGGCAGATCGGACATGGAACGCTCCCTCGGAGAAGCGGCGGCGGCCGATGCCCCGCAGGGCCCGGCCGCCGCCGACGCGGCCTTACTCGGCCGACTGCTTCTCGCCGTCCTCGCTGATGTCGCGACCGGTTTCCTGGTCGACCTGCTTCATGGACAGCTTCACCTTGCCGCGGTCGTCGAAACCGAGGCACTTCACCTTGACCATGTCGCCGACCTTGACGACGTCGCCGGTGTTCTTCACCCGGTGCGGCGCCAGCTCGGAGATGTGGACGAGGCCGTCGCGCGAACCCAGGAAGTTCACGAAGGCGCCGAAGTCCATGATCTTGACCACCTTGCCGGTGTAGATCGCGTTCAGCTCCGGCTCGGCGACGATGCCCTTGATCCAGGCGACGGCGCGATCGGTGTTCTCCGGGTTGGCGGAGGCGATCTTGATGGTGCCGTCGTCCTCGATGTCGATCTTCGTGCCGGTCTGCTCGGTGATCTCGCGGATCACCTTGCCGCCGGACCCGATGATGTCGCGGATCTTGGACGGGTTGATGCTCATGGTGGTGATGCGCGGGGCGTTGGCGGCCACCGAGTCGCGGGCGCCGGTCAGGGCCGCGGCCATCTCGCCCAGGATGTGCAGGCGGCCGTCGCGCGCCTGGCGCAGGGCGACCTCCATGATCTCCTTGGTGATGGACGTGATCTTGATGTCCATCTGCAGCGAGGTGACGCCCTGTTCGGTGCCGGCCACCTTGAAGTCCATGTCGCCCAGGTGATCTTCGTCACCCAGGATGTCGGACAGCACGGCGAAGCCGTCGTCTTCCTTGATCAGGCCCATGGCGATGCCGGCCACCGGACGGGCCAGCGGCACGCCGCCGTCCATCAGGGCGAGCGAGGCGCCGCAGACCGTCGCCATGGACGACGAGCCGTTGGACTCGGTGATTTCCGAGACCACGCGCAGGGTGTAGGGGAAGTCTTCCTTCTTCGGCAGCAGCGGCCGGATGGCGCGCCACGCCAGCTTGCCGTGGCCGATCTCGCGACGGCCCGGGCTGCCCATGCGGCCGGTCTCGCCCACCGAGTACGGCGGGAAGTTGTAGTGCAGCAGGAAGTTTTCGCGGTATTCGCCTTCGAGCGCGTCGATGATCTGCTCGTCCTGGCCGGTGCCGAGGGTGACGGTCACCATGGCCTGCGTTTCACCGCGGGTGAACAGGGCCGAGCCGTGGGCGCGCGGCAGGAAGCCGACTTCCGACTCGATCTTGCGCACGGTCTTGGTGTCGCGGCCGTCGATGCGGGTGCCGGTTTCCAGCACGGCGCGGCGCATGACTTCCGATTCGACTTCCTTGAAGACCTTGCCGGCCACAGCCAGCTCGGCGTCGTTGCCGGCCAGCGAGGCGACGAACTTTTCCTTGATCGCCGACAGGGCGTCGTGACGCTCGGTCTTGGCGATGATCTTGTAGGCGGCCTTGATCTCGTCGCGCAGGGCGCCGAGCTTGTCCTTCACCACGGCGAACTCGGGCGCCACCGGATCGATGGCGCGCGGCTCCTTGGCGCAGGCCTGGGCCATCTCGATGATCGCCTTGATCACCGGCTGGAAGCTGTCGTGGCCGAAGGTGACGGCGCCGAGCATGACGTCTTCCGACAGCTCGCTCGCCTGGCTCTCGACCATCAGCACGCCCTGGACGGTGCCGGCGACCACGAGGTCGAGGGCGGTCGTCTTCATCTGGTCGGCGGTCGGGTTCAGCACGTACTCGCCGTCGATGTAGCCGACGCGGGCGGCACCGATGGGGCCGAGGAACGGCAGGCCGGAAATCGTCAGCGCGGCCGAGGCGGCGATCATGGCGACGATGTCGGGATCGTTCTCGAGGTCGTGCGACAGAACGGTCGCGACCACCTGGGTCTCGTTGCGGTAGCCCGCGGCGAACAGCGGGCGGATCGGCCGGTCGATGAGGCGGGAGACCAGCGTCTCCTTCTCCGACGGACGGCCTTCACGCTTGAAGAAGCCACCGGGGATCTTGCCCGCGGCGAAGGTCTTCTCCTGGTAGTTCACGGTCAGCGGGAAGAAATCGAAGTTGGACTTCTGCTTGGAGCCGACGGCGGTGGCGAGCACGGTGGTGTCGCCATAGGTGACCAGAACGGCACCGTCGGCCTGACGGGCGATCTTGCCGGTCTCGAGGACCAGCTTGCGGCCGCCCCACTCGATTTCCTTGCGGAACACGTTGAACATGGACATGGAAACTTCCTCTGGTACAGGACCGGCGCCGGATTGCGCACCCCGCCAGCCGCCTTTCGGCCGGCCGAGCTGTCGGTCCACGGACATGGGTCGGCACTCGAACACTCGGGGGAGAAACGCGCGGGGCCGCTGCATCGTGGTTGGCGGCCGGCCCGGCAAGGTCCCCTGGAACGTCCCGCAGAACCCTTGGGCGCCCATCGTCGGGCAGGGCCCCGAAAGTCACCGCCGGCATGCCCGCCGGACGGTGACGGCCCGCCCCGGAGGACCGGGAGCGGGCCGTGCCTGTAACGCTGAACTCAGCGGCGGATGCCGAGACGCTCGAGGAGCGATTCGTAGCGGGCCACTTCCTTCCGCTTCACGTAGTCCAGCATGCGGCGGCGCTGACCCACCAGGATGAGAAGGCCGCGACGGGAGTGCGTGTCCTTCTTGTGGATCTTCAGGTGCTCGGTCAGGTTCTTGATCCGCTCGGTGAGGATCGCGATCTGAACCTCGGGAGAGCCGGTATCGCCGGGCTTCGGCGCGAACTCGGCGATGACTTCCTGCTTGCGCTCGGGAGTGATCGACATCGTCTACCCTTTCTATCAATCGTGTGTGTTGATGACACGGACCGGGCGGATTTCCCCGCCTTCGATCCTGGCCAGAGCCACCACGCGTTCGCCGCACATGGCGCGCACCGTCGTACCGGCGATGACGCCCTGAACATCGGAACGCCGAACGACGGGCAGCACCGGAAGGGGCTGTCCGTGCGTCAGGCGGATGGCCTCCGCTTCCGTCAAGGCCAGTGCCGGGATGTCGTCCAGCGCGGTCGCGACGGGAAGCAGGAAGTCGGATGACGCGGCACTATGACCGAGGGTCTCCAGTTTATCCAGCGAAATCGCGCCGGCCTCGGTGAAGGGTCCGCAGGCCGTGCGGCGCAGTGCCGCGACGTGTCCGACGGTGCCGAGCGCGCGGGAAAGATCGCGCGCGAGGCTGCGCATGTAGGCGCCCTTGCCGCTGACCACGCGGAACTCGGCATGGTCGGCATCGGGCTGGGATACCAGGCTGAAATCCTCGATGAGGATGCGGCGGGCCTTCAGCTCCACCTCCTCGTCGCGGCGGGCGAGGTCGTAGGCGCGGCGGCCCTCCACCTTGACGGCGGAGAACTTGGGCGGCACCTGCTCGATCTCGCCGATGAAGGCCGGCAGGGCGGCATTGATCTGCTCGGCGGTCGGGCGCACGTCGGAGGTCGCCGTCACCTCGCCCTCGCGGTCGTCGGTGGAGCGTTCCTCGCCCCAGCGCACGGTCAGGGCGTAGGTCTTGCGGCCGTCCATGACGTAGGCGACGGTCTTGGTGCCTTCGCCGAGGGCGATGGGCAGCACGCCCGACGCCAGCGGGTCGAGGGTGCCGCCGTGGCCGACCTTGGCGGCGTCGAGCACCCGGCGGACGCGCGACACCACCGCCGTCGAGGTCATCCCGACGGGCTTGTCGACGGCCAGCCAGCCGTCGATGGGGCGACCGCGCCGCTTACGCCCCATGCCGGTCGCCGCCCGCGTCGCCGGCGTCGGCCTCTTCGCCGGTCTCGTCCTCGTCCCCTTCCTCGGCGCCTTCCTCGTCTTCGTCCTCGTCGGCGAAGCCGTCGGGATAGGCCGGGCCGTGGTCGAGGTCGCGCACCACTTCAGGGCTGTGCAGCAGCACGTTGATGTGCTGCGCCTCGTCGAAGCTCTCGTCGGCCTGGAACGACAGGTTGGGCACGTATTTCATGCGCATCTGGCGCGCCAGTTCGTGGCGCAGGTGCGGGCCGATGCGGCGCAGCGCCTGCAGCACGGGCTTGGGATCGCCGCCGCCCAGCGGCGTGACGAAAGCGGTGGCGTTGCGCAGGTCGGGGCTGACCCGCACCTCGGTCACCGTCACCGGGCGGTCGAGCCCGGCATTGCCGAAATCGCCGCGCTCCAGGGCCCAGGCCAATGCGTGACGGATTTCCTCGCCCACCCGCAGCTGGCGCTGGCTGGGGGGCTTGCCGCGTCCTCTGGTCATGACGCTCTTGTCCTTTCAGTCCGGATGGGCCGGAAGCGGTGAAGCCCGGCTGGGCCGGGCTTCACTGTCGACCTCGAAGGAGCGGGGAGCCTTACAGCTCGGCCGCCACTTCTTCCATCTCGAAGCACTCGATGAGGTCGCCTTCCTTGATGTCGTCGTAGTTGGCGAACGACATGCCGCACTCGAAGCCCTCGCGCACTTCGCGGACGTCGTCCTTGAAGCGCTTGAGCTGGCCGAGCTCGCCCTCGTGGATCACCACGTCGTCGCGCAGCAGGCGAACCTTGCAGCCGCGCTTGATGATGCCCTCGGTGACCATGCAGCCGGCGACCTTGCCGACCTTGGTGATGTTGTAGACCTGGCGGATCTGCGCGTAACCGATGAACTTCTCGCGGAAGGTCGGCTCGAGCAGGCCGGTCAGGGCCCGGCGGATGTCTTCCGCCACGTCGTAGATGATGGAGTAGTAGCGGATCTCCACCCCGTCGCGGCGCGACAGCTCGCGCGCCTGCGGGTTGGCGCGGACGTTGAAGCCGATGACCAGCGCTTCCGACGCCTTGGCGAGCGTGATGTCGGACTCGTTGATGCCGCCGACGGCCGAGTGCAGCACGCGCACCTTGACCTCTTCGGTCGACAGCTTCTCCAGCGTGCCGACGATGGCTTCGACCGAACCCTGCACGTCGGCCTTGATGACCACCGGCAGTTCCTTGGCCTCGCCCGCCTTGATCTTGGCGAACATCTGCTCCATCGAGCCGCGCGCCGACTTGACGGCCAGCGCCTCGCGTTCCTTGCGCTGGCGGTAGCTCGCGACGTCGCGGGCCTTGGCCTCGTCCTCGACGACGCTGAAGTCGTCACCGGCCTGCGGCGTGCCCTGGAAGCCCAGCACCTCGACCGGGAAGGCCGGACCGGCTTCCTCGACGCGATTGCCGTGGTCGTCGATCATCGCACGCACGCGGCCCCATTCGGTGCCCGCCACGAAGATGTCGCCGACCCGCAGCGTGCCGCGGCGGATGAGGACGGTGGCGACGGACCCGCGGCCCTTCTCCATCTTCGCCTCGACCACGGTGCCTTCGGCCATGCGGTTCGGGTTCGCCTTGAGGTCGAGGATTTCCGACTGCAGGAGGATGGCCTCCTCCAGCTTCTCGAGGTTCAGGCGCTTCTTGGCCGACACTTCGATGGACAGGACGTCGCCGCCCATTTCTTCCACCACCAGCTCGTGGTTGAGCAGTTCCTGGCGGATGCGGTCCGGGTTGGCGCCCGGCTTGTCCATCTTGTTGATGGCCACCACCACCGGCACTTCCGCGGCGCGGGCGTGACGGATGGCTTCGATGGTCTGCGGCATGATGCCGTCGTCGGCCGCCACCACAAGGACGACGATGTCGGTCACCTTGGCACCGCGGGAGCGCATGGCGGTGAACGCCTCGTGGCCCGGGGTGTCGATGAAGGTGATCTTGTCGCCCGAGTGCATGGTGACCTGATAGGCACCGATGTGCTGGGTGATGCCGCCGGCTTCCGACGATACGACGTCGGTTTCGCGCAGCGCGTCGAGCAGCGAGGTCTTGCCGTGGTCGACGTGGCCCATGACGGTGACCACCGGCGGGCGCGAGACCATCTCGTCCGGCCGGTCGTCGGCACCGCCCAGGCCATCGAGCACGTCGGCTTCCGACACGCGCTTGGCGCTGTGGCCGAATTCGGCCACCACCAGCTCGGCGGTGTCGGCGTCGATGGGCTGGTTGATGGTCGCCATCACGCCCATCTTCATGAGCGTCTTGATGACGTTGGGCGCGCGCTCGGCCATGCGGTTGGCGAGTTCCTGCACGGTGATCGTCTCGGGGACGATGACCTCGCGGACCTGCTTCTCCGACGGCTGGTTGAAGCCCTGCTGCTTGCGGCGCTCCTTCTGGGCGGCGCGGCGCATGGCCGCGACCGACCGGCCGCGCGGACCCCGCTCGTCGTCGTCGAGCGCGGCAGCGATGGTCAGCTTGCCGCGGCGCTTGCCGTCGGCGGCCTTGCTGGGCGCGGCCACCTTGCGCGGCGCCGGACCCTTGGGCGCGGCGGCACCGCCGCCACCACCGCCACCGGGGCGGCGCGGACGATCCTCGTCCTCGTCGTCGCCACGGCCGGCCGGGCGGGCACCCGGAACGGCCGGACGGGCGGTCGCCGGAGTCGCGGCGGCCGGGCGGCCGGGCTGGGCCGGACGCGCAGCCGGGGCTTCCGGCGCCTGCTCGGGCTCGGCCGCGGCGGCCGGGGCCTCCGGCTCGGCCGGACGGGCGGCTTCGGCAGCGGCGGCCTGCGCCTCTTCCTCGGCGCGGCGCTTGGCCTCTTCGGCCTCGCGCAGGCGGCGCTCCTCTTCCTCGGCCTTGCGGCGCGCGGCTTCCTCGGCGGCCCGGCGGGCCTCCTCTTCCTCGCGACGCTTCTGGTCGATGATGGCGCCCTGCAGGGCGGCCAGACGGCGCTGGCGCTCTTCGCTGGCCAGGTTGCCGGACGGCGGGGTCACGCCGCGGGTGTCGCGGCGCGGCGGGTCGATCCGGCTGGATTTCGGCTGCAGACGCACGCCGCCGGGGGAGGCAGCGCGCTCGACCTGCGGCGCATCCGCCGCGGGAGCGTCCGCACCCTCGGGCCGCTGACCTTCGGTGCCGGGCGCGATGTGGCGCTTCTTGCGGCGCTCGACCTGCACCACCTTGGTGCGGCCGTGCGAGAAGCTCTGCTTCACCTGGTCGGTTTCGACCCGCTTCGACAGTTCCAGCTTCCCTTTACCGAGCGTCAGCTTCCGTTCGTTCTCGTTCGCCATAAGCTTCAATCAGTCTCCGGTTCCCCGGTCCCGACCGTCTTGCCGGGACCTCGTGTGAAGGCGCCGCGCCTCGCGCTGGCTCCTTCCTCGAACGACCCGGCCGGGCCGGATCCTTCACAAATTCTTTTCGGCGACGGGCCGGCTCTGCCGGACGTCCGCGCGTCTCATCCTTCTTTCAGCACGAAGACCGGCCTCCCCTGTACCTGGCAAGCCGCTCCGCCTGCACTCCGATGCGTTCCGCGAGCGACGCCTGGGCGCGCCCTTGAGCGGAAATGACCGCATGAACCGTTATGTCCCGTCCGAACACGGCGCCCAGTTCGGCGCCGGTGAACAGGTCGATCACCGGCAGATCGGGGGCGAGTGCCCGGATCTTGCCTCGGCCGTCCGCGGCGCCGTCACTGGCCTCCAACAGGACGACCGCACCCTGCCGCTTGTCCTTCAGCAGGGCGCGTACCTTGTCGTAACCGGCGGTCACAGAACCCGCCCGCCGGGCCAGACCCAGAAGATCCAGGACCTTGCGGCGCATCAGCGCCTCGATGCGGTCCGGCAGATCGGCCGGAACCTCCACCTTGCGGCGCGCCGCCCGAGCGAAAGCTCGCTTGGTCATGGCCGTTTCTATCATATCCCGGCGGGGGCTCAACCACAAACCCCGACCGGGCAGGGCGTTTTCCAGGTCGGGCACCACCGTTCCGTCCGGCGCGAGCACGAAACGGATCAAATCTTCCCGCGGGCGCACCTCGCCGGAGACGATGCAGCGGCGGTGTGGACCGGCGGGTTCCGAGCCTTCCGGATCGAAGCCCTCGCCGTCCTCCACCACCACGCCGTCGTCCATCGCCGCGTCGTGGTCGGGCGAGGGCACCGCGGGGGTGCCCTCCTCGACCTGCGTGCTGTCCGGCCGCTGCTGCGCCATCGGTCGCGTCAGCCCTCCTGGCTTTCGGCGTCGCCTTCGGCGGCGGCGGCGGCGGGCTGCTGTTCTTCGTCGTCGAACCAGTGGGCGCGGGCGGCCATGATGATGGCGTTCGCCTCGTCGTTGGTCAGCTGGTCCTTGCCGACGATCTCCTGCAGTTCGTCACCGGCCAAGTCGCCCAGGTCGTCGAGCGTCTTCACGCCGTTCTCGCCGAGCGCCACGACCATCACCGGGGTCAGGCCGTCGATGTCCATCAGCTCGTCGGCGACGCCCAGTTCGCGGCGGCGCTCGTCGGCCTTCTCGTTGCGCTCCTCGATGAAGACGCGGGCGCGGGCCTGCAGTTCGGCCGCCACGTCCTCGTCGAAACCCTCGATGGTCGACAGCTCGTCGAGCGGGCAGAAGGCGATCTCTTCCAGGCTCTCGAAGCCTTCGGTGACCAGGAGATGGGCAATGACGTCGTCGATATCCAGGGCCTCGATGAACAAAGCCGAGCGGGTGCGGAATTCTTCCTGCCGGCGCTCGCTCTCTTCGGCCTCGGTCATGATGTCGATGTCCCAGCCGGTCAGCTGGCTGGCGAGGCGCACGTTCTGGCCGCGGCGGCCGATGGCCAGCGACAGCTGGTCGTCGGGCACCACCACTTCCATGCGGCGGGTTTCCTCGTCGAGCACCACCTTGGCCACTTCCGCCGGCGCGAGGCCGTTGACCACGAAGGTGGCGGCGTCTTCCGACCACTGGATGATGTCGATCTTCTCGCCCTGCAGCTCGGCCACCACCGCCTGCACGCGCGAGCCGCGCATGCCGACGCAGGCGCCGACCGGGTCGATGGAGCTGTCCTTGGACAGCACGGCGATCTTGGCGCGCGAGCCGGGGTCGCGGGCGACCGCCTTGATCTCGATGATGCCGTCGTAGATTTCCGGCACTTCCTGGGCGAACAGGGCGGCCATGAAGCCCGGATCGGTGCGCGAGCAGAAGATCTGCGGGCCGCGCGGCTCCTGCCGCACGTCCTTGATGTAGCAGCGCACGCGGTCGCCGTTCTTGAAGTGCTCGCGCGGGATCAGGTCGTCGCGGCGCATGAGCGCCTCGGCGCGGCCCAGGTCGACGATGACGTTGCCGAACTCGACGCGCTTGACCAGGCCGTTGACGATCTCGCCGATGCGGTCCTTGTACTCGTTGTACTGACGCTCGCGCTCGGCGTCGCGGACCTTCTGGACGATGACCTGCTTGGCGGTCTGGGCGGCGATGCGGCCGAAGTCGATGGGCGGCAGCGGATCGACCAGGAACTGGCCGACCTCGATGCCCGGTCGCTTGCGGGCGGCGCGGTCGAGCGGGATCTGGATGTTCTCGTCCTCGACCTCGGCGCGCGACGGCACGACCTCGAGGTAGCGGGCCAGACGGATCTCGCCGGTGTGCCGGTCGATGGTGGCGCGGATGTCGTTCTCGTGCCCGTACTTGGAGCGACCGGCCTTCTGAATGGCCTGCTCCATGGCGAGGAACACTTCTTCCCGCTCGATGCCCTTGTCGCGGGCCACCGTGTCGGCGACCTGCAGGAGCTCGGGACGGGCCATGCCTACGGTTCGTTCCATCTCTCTTCGCCTAGCCTCAGTTGTCGTCGTTGTCGGCGGCGGCATCGGTCTCGCCGGCCTCTTCTTCGTCCTGCTGCGCCTTCGCCCAGGCCAGCAGCGCGTCGTTCAGGACCAGTTTCGCCTTGCCGATGGCATGGCGCGGGATGCTGACTTCCTCGTCGGTTTCCACGAGTCGCAGCTTGACCTCGTCGGTCTCCGGGTCGCGGCCGAGCAGCTGGCCGGAGAAGCGCTTGCGGCCGTCGTGCGGCTGCGCCAGTTCCACCTTGGCGTCGAACCCGGCCCAGACGTCGAAGTCCTTGGCGCGGGTCAGCGGCCGGTCGAGGCCGGGCGAGCTGACTTCCAGGTGATAGGCGCCGGCGATCGGGTCCTCGACGTCGAGAATGGCCGAGACGGCATGGCTGATGGCCGAGCAGTCCTCGATGCCCATGCCACCGTCCTTGCGCTCCGCCATGATCTGCAGCGTCTGGCGCTGGCCGCCGAACAGCTGCACGCGCACGAGCTCGTAGCCCATGTCGTCGAGCGTCGGTTCGATCAGGTCGGCGATGCGGGTCGTCAGGTCCATCGGTCGGTCTTCATCCCGTGGTGGTGGTGAAACAAAAAAGAGCGGGCCTTCGGGGCCCACTCTCCAAACCCCGAAGGGGCATGAGAATGTAGGATTACAACGTGTAATATAGCGAATTCGGCGCGCCGTGCAAGGAAAGACGTGGGCGACGCCGCCGCGTCACAGCGGCAACGGCGGCGCCGGCGGCGGCTCGGCGCCGAACTCGCGGTGACGGCCGGGCACCCAGGCGTCGGCGGCGGCCGGGATGGGGTCGGGTTGGCGCACATTCAGGCCATGACGGTCGACGCGGTACAGCAGCGGGCCGCGGATGAAGTCCAGCTCGCCGTCGTTGGCGACGGCGCGCGACCGCTCGAAGTGGATGTCCACCGCCGGCACGCGGATGATTTCCAGCTCCGGGTCGGTGTGCAGGGTGCCGAGGAACATCTTGGCCATCTGCCCGACCGAGCCGGCCCATCCCTTTTCGTGGCTGACGTAGACCGAAAGAAGCCCGTCGCGCAGCGAAGGGCGGCGGAACAGGCGGCCGGTGCGGAACTCGTACTCGCTGGTGGCGACGATGAGGGCGGGGGTGGAAATCTGCCGCTCGATGCCGTCGACGGTCAGCACCACGTCCATGCGGCGGTGGCGGCGCAGAGCCCGCCACATGGCGCGCATCATGGCCGGCCACTTGCCGTAGCCGAACAGGCGGCGGCGCCGCTCGCGGTCGATGATCATCTCGGGGTAGAGGCCGAGCGCCGACTTGTTGAGGAAGAGGTCGTCGTTCACCAAGCCGATGTCGATGGGCGCCACCGGCGCATCGGCCAGCGCCCGCACGGCGGCGTCGAGGTCGAGCGGCACGCCGAGGTCGCGGGCCAGCAGGTTCATGGTGCCGAGCGGCAGCACCGCCATGGTGCCGCCGGCCGCCCGCACATGACGCGCCGCCGCCCGCAGCGTGCCGTCGCCGCCGCCGACCCAGACCTCGCCGCCGCCGCGGGCGGCCTCGGCCAGGACGCGGTCGATGTCACGCGGATGGACCACTGCCACCTCGACGTCCGTCAGCCCGGCGGCGCGGGCCGTGGCGGCGAGGCGCGCGGCCAGTTCACCGCGCTCGAAGCGGCGGGCGGTGCCGGATTTGCGGTTGACGACCAGCGTGGGCACGGGCGGCTTTCTCCTGTCGAACGTCAGACGGCCAGGGCGGCGAGACCGCCGGCGCCCCAGATCAACGCTCCGAAGAAGGCGAAGGCCGCGAGGCTCGCCGCCCAGCCGGCCAGGATGCCGAGACCGTCGCGCGTCAGCAGGCCGAGGCTCAACGCCACGATGGCGAAACCCGGGGCGGCGTTGCCGAAGGGAATGGGCAGCGCCAGCAGCAGGCCCATGGCGAGCAGCAGCAGCGCCGTCACCACCGTCAGCGGTGCCCGCGACACCATCGGCAGGCGCGGCCGGAAGCGGCGCTCGATGCGGCGGAGCAGCGGCACGGCGCGGCGCAGGATGGCGTCCAGCGCCCGCCGCGGCACCCGGCGGCGGCCGACGAAGCCGGGCAGCGCCGGGCGCGAGGCACCGACCATCATCTGCACCGTCAGCAGCATGACCAGCGAGCCGAACAGGAAGCCGGTCGGCAGGCCCGGCGACGGCACGGTGCCGAACAGGCCGAACACCAGGATGGCGAGCGGCAGCGAGCGGTCGGCGAAATGGCCGGACATCTCGGTGAGCGTCGGACCCTCGGGGCCGCCCATGCGACGCAGGCGGCTGATGGTCAGGGTCAGGCTGCGGGCGGTCATCGGGCTCCCTCGCGGACCAATCGTCGTTCCTGCAAATGAGGATGGGGAGCGATCAAGGCAAGCGTGTGGCGACCGGCGGCACGCCGGCCAGCGCCGCCGCGCCCGGCAGCCGCCGCGCCGTCGCCGCCGTCACCCCGCCGAGCGCCGCCACCGGCACCCCCGCCCGCCCCGCCCACAGGGCGAAGCGCACGGGGCCGAGCGTGGCCGCGCCGGGGTGGCTGCGGGTCGGGAACACCGGCGACAGCAGCGCGAGATCAGCCCCCAGCGCCGCCGCCCACGCCAGCGCGGCGGGGGAATGGGCGGCGACCGTCAACACCCCGCCGCGTCGCCGCAGCCACAGCCGGGCCACCGGCGGCGGGCCGCGCCGCGCCAGGTATTCGGGCAGATGGAGGCCGTCGGCGCCGAGGGCGGCGGCGAGGCGCGCATCGCCCGCCACAAGCAGATACAGGCGCCGCTGGCGGCAGACGCGCGCCAGCCGCGCGCCCAGCGCCCGGCGGTCGGGGGCGTCGTAATGGCGGAACAGGACGACGGTGCCGGGCGGCAGGCGCGCGGCCATGGCCGCCGGGTCGGGCGTGCGGGCGGCGTCGGTGACGGCGAGGCGCGGCCGCGCGGCCGGCGGCGCGTCCTTCGGGAAATTGAGCCGGCGCATGGGCTTTGCTAGGGTGCGGGTCCACATGCCGCCACTCTAGCACCGGGTTCCGCCGCCGCCATGTCCGACCAGTCCTCCCCCGTCGATCCCGCCGCCAACCTCGCCACCGTGCGCGACGCCATCGCCAAGGCCGCCCGCGACGCCGCCCGCGACCCCGAGTCGGTGACGCTGGTCGCCGTCTCCAAGGTGCACGGCGAGGACCGCATCGTGCCCGTGCTGGAGGCCGGCCAGCGGGTGTTCGGCGAGAACCGCGTGCAGGAGGCGCAGGGCAAGTGGCCGGCGCTGAAGGAGCGCTTCCCCGGCGTCGAGCTGCACCTCATCGGCCCGCTGCAGTCCAACAAGGCGAAGGAGGCGGTGGCGCTGTTCGACGTCATCGAAACGGTGGACCGCGACAAGATCGCCGTCGCGCTGGCCGCCGAAATGGACAAGCAGGGCCGCCGCATCCCCGTGCTGGTGCAGGTCAACACGGGGAAGGAGCCGCAGAAGGCCGGCATCGCGCCCGAGGAGGCCGACGCCTTCATCGCCCGCTGCCGCGACGAGCTGAAGCTCGAGGTGCGGGGCGTCATGTGCATCCCGCCGGTGGACGAGGAGCCGGCGCTGCACTTCGCCCTGCTGCGCGAGATCGCCCGCCGCAACGGGCTGCCCGTGATCTCCATGGGCATGAGCGACGACTATCCGACCGCCATCGCCCTCGGCGCCACGCACGTGCGGGTGGGCACCGCCGTGTTCGGCACCCGGCCGGGGCACTGACCCGCGGCCGGATGCCGCGGCCGGATCATTCGGCCGCGGTGCCGTCGCGGGCCGGCGCCAGGGTCCGCAGCATGGCCTTCATTTCGGCCAGCTCGGCGCGGATGGCGGAGAGATCGGCGTGATCCTCGGCATGGATGACGGCCATTTCCGTCTTCACGTCCGCCGTCACTTCCGCCGCCGCCTCCTCGCGCTCCGCCTGGGCGACCTGGGACATGGCGTCGACCACGATGCCGATGAACAGGTTCAGAATGGCGAAGGTCATGGTGACGATGAAGGGGACGAAGAACATCCAGGCGTAGGGGTAGACCTCCATCACCGGCCGCACGATGCCCATGGACCAGCTTTCCAGGGTCATCACCTGGAACAGGGTGTAGAGCGAGGCGCCGATGGTGCCGAACCAGTCGGGGAAGCTGTTGCCGAACAGCTTGGTCGCCAGCACCGCGCCGACGTAGAAGCACAGCGCGATGATGGCGCAGACCGAGAACAGCCCCGGAATGGCCGACACCAGCGCCGTCACCACGCGGCGCATCTGCGGCACCACCGAGATGAGGCGCAGCACGCGCAGGATTCGCAGCGTACGCAGCACGGCGAGCGGGCCGCTGGCCGGCACCAGGGCGATGGCGACGATGATGAAGTCGAACACGTTCCAGCCGTCGCGGAAGAACCCGAGGCGGCGGTAGCCCAGCTTGGCCAGGATCTCGAAGGTGAAGACGGCCAGCACCAGCCGGTCGAACAGGTGCAGCGCCGGCCCGACGGCGGCCACGACGGCGTCCGAGGTTTCCAGGCCGAGGGTGACGCCGTTCAGGATGATCAGCACCATGATCGCCCGCTGGACGGGCACGCTCTCGACCCATTGGCCGAGGCGGGCGGTGAAGGCAGATGGTGCGGCGGCGACGTCGGTCATTTTGGCTGTGGTTCCCCGATCGAACTGCGAATCGGAGCGATTGTATGCGCCGCCGCGGCTTTTGAAAGCGGCATCGCATTGCCGCTTGCAAATCCAGGAAGGGTCGCCTATTTTCCCGGCCTCTTCCCGGCGCCGGCGTAGCTCAGGGGTAGAGCAACTGATTCGTAATCAGTAGGTCGTAGGTTCAAATCCTATCGCCGGCACCAGTTTCGGAAAGGCCCGACCACCACGGTCGGGCCTTTCTTCTTTGGCGACGCGACAGACGCGGGAAAGTCACCGTCAAACGAAACCGACGGATGCGTCAGGTTTTCCCAGACGACACCGAAGTCCGGTCCATAGTGGAACACGATGTCGACTTCCGGTGTTTCTCACCCGAAGGCGGCGCGTTCCATCGCCACGTGGACCACCCCGACATCCGGCGTGACGATGGATCCGCCGCCTTTGCCTTCCCCCGGCACCACTCACAGGGCGCGTGACAGGCGACCCGGCCGGTAGCGCGCCTCCAGCGCCGCCCGGCCCTCGGCCAGCAGCTCCGGCCCGTGGTGCGGCGCCACGTCGCAGACGGCACAGGCCTCGTCCAACGACACCCACTCCACGGTCACCAGCACCACCAGGCCACGCTGTTCCGCCGGCAGGGCGAGCAGGCGCACGTGCAGCGGCGGCAGGCCGTCATCGGCGGGGCAGACCAGTTGTTCGGTCGCGGCGTGGAGTTCCCGGAACACGGCGGTCAGCGACGGCGCCTGCGGCCGCCGTGACGGGTCGCGCGGCAGGCGCGCCACCGCCATGGCGACGGCGCAGTCGGCGGCCATGCGCGATCCGGTGAGAAGGTAGGCGTGACGGCGCAGGCGGGGCAGATGGTGGCGCAGGGCGGAAGCATCGAGCATGGCGGAATCCGGCCTCGTTAGCGGGACTGTCGCATCAATTCTCCGCCGGCCGGCGTCGCGCCGGCCGGAAACCACCCCCGACAGTATGCGGAGTCGCCATGCGCCGGTTCAACCCACGGGGGGCCGGTCGCGGCCAGCATGAGGATAGCCGGATATACCGAAAGATCGCCCGCCGCCGCGGCCGCCGGCGGTCAGTCGGCCGCCAGCCGGGCGTCGGCTCGGGCCGGGGATTCCTCCGGCGGCGGGGCGAAGTAGACCAGGCAGTCGCCGTCGCGGGCACGGGCGGTGCGCTCGCGCGTGTTGAAGACGATGCGGCCGTCCTCCTTCAGGATCATCAGCGGCAGGTCGCCCGGACCGCGCACCTGATCGCCGATGGATCCGTCGAGCGCCTGCGGATGCCGCACCTCGAACCGCCAGCCCTCGCGCAGCAGGTCGTTGGCGGTGGCGAAGTCGAGGCCGGGGGCGGCGACGATCTTGCCGCGCCAGTCCAGCTCCGGCAGGCGGCGGCTGTCGCGCGACTTGCCGTGGGCGAGCGCCAGCTGGTGCACCCGCTCGCGCCCCAACTCGGGCGCGAAACGGGCGCAGACCAGGGCGTTGTAGGCGTCGTCCTCGGTGGCGGCGAGCACGTAGTCGGCGAAGCCGCTGTCGAGCGCCGCCTCCACCTCGGCCGACAGGATCTCGACGGCGAGCCCGGGGATGTCGTGCTCGCGCGCCGGCCGCAGGGCGGCCCACGACTGGTCGGCCATGAGCACCGGCACCCCCGCCTCGCCCAGCACCTGCGCCAGGCGGGTGGTCCACGGGTTGGCGCCGACGATGAGGATGCCGGGCCGCGAGCCGCCGCGCAGGCCGAGGCGCCGCGCCAGCGGGCCGAGGGTCATGCCCTGGAACACCACCGAAGCGGCGATGACGGCATAGACCATGGGCTCGATGAGGTCCGCCCCGCGATAGCCGGCGTCGGCCAGCCGGCCGCCGGCGATGCCGGCCAGGGCCGCCGCCACGATGCCGCGCGGCCCGATCCAGGCGACCAGCAGGCGCTCCCGCCACGGCAGGCCGCTCCACAGGGTGGCGATCAGGATGGCGGCCGGCCGCACCGCCACCAGCACCACGCCCACCAGCACCGCCACCGCCCACGGCACCGTCTCGAAGTCGGCGAAGGACAGGTTGGCCGCCAGCAGGATGAACAGCGCCGACACCAGCATGGTGCTCAGCGACTCCTTGTTGCGGCTGAGCGGCTTCAGGCCGGTGATCTGCAGGTTCGCCAGCGCCAGCCCGAAGACGGTGGCCGCGAACAGCCCGGCCTCCGCCTGCAGCAGGTTGGCGGCGGCATAGAGGCCGAGGGCGCCGGCCAGCAGCAGCGGCGTGCGCAGCACCTCCGGCACCTTGTCGCGGTGGAAGGCGTGCCGCACCGCCAGCGCCGCCGCCAGCGCCATGATCCCAGACGCCAGCAGCGCCAGCATGACGCGCCCGAGCAGGGCGACGGCGCCGCTGCCGTCCGGCTCGTGCGGCGCGACGACGATGAGGTATTCCAGCACCAGCACGGCGATCATCGCGCCGAACGGGTCGTTGACCACCGCCTCCCACTTGAGCAGCGAGGCCGGCCGCCGCTTCAGCCGCACCTGGCGCAGCAGCGGCAGGATGACGGTCGGGCCGGTCACCACCATGATGGCGCCGAACAGCACCGACGGACCCCAGCCGACGCCGACGATCCAGTGCGCCGCCAGCGTCCCGAACAGCCAATTGAGCGGCAGCCCCAGCACGACGAGGCGCGAGATCCCCACCTTGACCTCGCGCAATTCCCGCAAGTCGAGCTTCAACCCGCCCTCGAACACCACGACGGCGACCGCCATGCCGACGATGACCTCGAGCCCGTGGCCGAGCTGCTCGCCCGGCCGGATGAGGCCGGTGACGGGCCCGACCACCAGGCCGAGGCCGAACAGGAGCACGATGGGCGGGATGCGGGTGCGCCACCCGACCCATTGCGCCGCGACGCCGCCGACGATGGTGGTCGCGACGAAGATGAAGAGGGTGCCGTCCATGGAAGGGCTAAACGGCGGAGCCCGCCGGAGGTTCGCGCAGGCCTCCCGCCCCCGGCCCCGGATGGCCCGATCACGCCACGGATGACGCGGCGGCGCGGCGCTGATACCATTCATTCGTTAGTGGCATTCGGATGTTCCCACCCTTGGCGCAGCCACCCCCCGTTCCGGCGTCCCCGACCGTCGCGCTCCTGAGCCGGCTGGTGCGTGCCGTCCTGCTCATCGTCGTCGTATGGGTGGTGGCCATGGCCGCCCTGTGGGTGCTCGCCGATCGCGCCCGTACCCGCACCGCCACCGACGCCTCGGTGGACCTGCTGCACACCGTGCTGGCCGCCGAAGAACGGCGCTTCGGCATGACGGCGCGCGACTACACCTGGTGGGACGACGCCATCGCCAACGTGCTGGTGGCCCCCGACCCCGTGTGGGGCGACAACAACATCGGCCAGTACCTGTCCGAGGCCTTCGGCGCCGACCTGTCGCTGGTGATCGCCGGCGGCGGCGACCTGCTCTACGGTGCCAGGGATGGCGAGCGGATGACGCCGCCCGAGGCGTCGTCCCTGGGCGCCGGCTTCGCCGATCTCGTGCGCGCCGCCCGCGCCGCCCCCAGCGAGCCGCAGCCGCAGTGGGCGGCCGGGCTCGCCCTGCTCGACGGCGAGCCGGCGGTGGTCGGCGTCTCCCGCTTCGTGCCCGAGCGCGCCGACAGCCCGCCGACGCCCGATCCGCAGGCCGTTCTGGTCGTCGCGCGCCGGCTCGACCCCGAATGGCTGGCCGAGATCGCCGAAGGCTACAAGCTCAAGGGCCTCACCCTCACCGCCCCGGGCCAGCCCCTGCCGGCGGAACACGCGGCGAGCAGGCGGCTCACCACCCTCGACGGCGCGCCGGTGGCGACCGCCAGCTGGACGCCGCACATGCCGGGCGCCCGCCTCGACGCCACCGTGCTCGCCACCATGGCGGCCCTTTCCCTCGCCATGCTGGCGCTGCTCGGGGTGTTCCTCGCCCGCGCCCGCCGCCTCGCCCGCAGCATCGCCGACGACGACGACGCCCGCGCCGTCCAGGCGCGCGCCCTCGCCGAGAGCGAGCAGCGGCTGCGGCTGGTCATCGCCAATGCCCCCGTCGTGCTGGTCGTCACCGATGCCGAGGGCCGCATCCAGTTGCTGGAAGGGCGCATGGTGCCGCTGCTGGCCGACATCGCCGAACTCGCCCCCGGCCGCCTGCTGGCCGACGCCGCCGCCGCGGTGCCGGGCTTCGACGCCGTGGTCGAGCGCGCCGCCGCCGGCGCCTCCGCCTCCACCGGGATCGTCGCCGCCGGCCATGCCTTCGAGGCGGCCTGCGCCCCGGTGCGCGACGCCGCCGGCATCACCGTCGGCATCGTCTGCGTGCTGACCGACGTGACCGAGCGCAAAGCCATGGAAGACGCCCTGCGCCGCACCCTCGACGAACTCACCCGGTCCAACGGCGAACTGGAACGCTTCGCCTACGTCGCCTCCCACGACCTGCAGGAACCGGTGCGCACCATGGTCGGCTACGCCCAGCTGGTGCGCCGGCGCTTCGACGACCGGCTGGACGACGACGGCCGCTCGTTCCTGTCGTACATCGAGGAAGGGGCGCTGCGCATGCGGGCGCTGGTGCAGGGGCTGCTCACCTACTCCCGCCTCGGCTCGGAAGCGGCGCGGCCGGAGCCGGTGGACGCCGCCATCGCCCTGTCGACGGCGCTCGACAACCTGGCCGCCACCATCCGCGAGACGGGCGCGTCGGTGGTCGCCGGGCGGCTGCCGACTGTCTACGTCGAGCCGCTGCAGATCATGCAGGTGTTCCAGAACCTCATCGGCAACTCCCTGAAGTTCCGCCACCCGGTGCGGCGGCCGCAGGTGACCATCCTGGCAGCGCGGGTGGCCGACGGCTGGCAGTTCACCGTCCGCGACAACGGCATCGGCATCCCGAGCGACAGCCTGACCAGCGTGTTCGGCCTGTTCAAGCGCCTGCACGGGCCGGGGCAGTTCCCCGGCACCGGCGTCGGCCTCGCCATCTGCCAGCGCATCATCGAGCGCAACGGCGGCCGCATCTGGGTGACCTCGGAACCCGACGCCGGCAGCGCCTTCCACTTCGTCCTGCCGGCGGTGCCCGACAGCGCCGGCGCGGAAGAGCCGTCCGCGGCGGAGGACGATGCAGCGGCTATCCCCGGGCGCATCGCGCAGGTATAGTCGAGCACCTTTCGCCCACTGTGCCGGGACGATCCGCCGCTCCATGACCCTTCCCGACCCCTCGGCGCTGTTCGTCATCGCCCTGCTGGTGGCGGTGTTCGTCGCCTTCGTCAGCGAGCGCTTCCCGCCCGATTCCGTGGTGCTCGGGGCGGTGGCGGCGCTGCTCGCCACGGGCATCCTGCCGGTCGGGGAACTGCTGGACGTGTTCTCCAACGCCGCCCCCATCACGGTGGCGGCCATGTTCATCCTGTCGGGCGCGCTCATGCGGACCGGCGCCATCGAGGCCTTCGGCGAGGCTGTCTCCTCGGTCGCCAAGCGCCAGCCGAGCCTGGCGCTGGCCGCCGTCATCGTGGTGGTGGTGACGGTGTCGGCCTTCGTGAACAACACGCCGGTGGTCATCGTGCTGATCCCGGTGGTGATCAAGCTGGCCGGGCGGCTCGGCCATGCGCCGTCGCGCTATCTGATCCCGCTGTCCTACGCCGCCATCCTGGGCGGTACGACGACCCTGATCGGCACCTCCACCAACCTGCTGGTGGACGGCGTGGCGCGCGAGCGCGGGCTCGAACCCTTCGGCATGTTCGAGATCACCCTGCCCGGCCTCGTCCTGGCGCTGGTGGGCCTGCTCTACCTGGTGCTGGTGGGCCACCGGCTGCTGCCCGACCGCTCCACGGTCTCCAACATGCTGGCCGGCGACCAGCGGCCGCGCTTCCTGACGGAAGTCATCATCCCCGAGGGCTCGCCGCTCATCGGCACGCGCCCGCGCGACAGCGCCGTCTTCACCCGCCACGACCGGCGGCTGGTGGACGTCATCCGCGGCGACGAGTCGCTGCGCCGCGACCTCGACGACGTGCTGCTGGAGGCGGGCGACCGCGTGCTGGTGAAGACGCCGGTGCACGAGGTCATGTCGCTGCGCGAGGACAGCGCCGTCACCTTCCACGACCCCCACGCGGTGGAACCCGTGGGCAGCCGCCAGACCATGGTGGTGGAGGGCCTGGTGGCGCCGGAAAGCCCCATGCTGGGCAAGACGCTGCGTCACCTGCGCCTGCGCCGCCGCTACGGCGTCTATCCGCTCGCCATGCACCGGCGCGGCGAGAACATCGGCGCCAAGCTCGAATCGGTCGCCCTGCGGGTCGGCGACACCCTGCTGATGGAAGGCGCGGCCGAGGACGTGCGCCGCCTGTCCGAGGAACAGGGCATCGTCAACCTGACCGAGCCGCAGGAACTGCCCTACCGCCGCCGCAAGGCACCGGTGGTGCTGGCCGCCGTGCTGGCGGTGATGGCCCTGGCGGCCATGGAGGTGCTGCCCATCGTCAGCCTGGCGGTCATCGCCGTCGCCGCGGTGATCCTGACGCGCTGCATCGACCCCGACGAGGCCTATCGCTCCATCGACTGGCGCATCCTGGTGATGATCTTCGGCATGCTGGCCGTCAGCCGCACCATGGAGACGACGGGCGCCATGGCGTGGATCGTCGACGGAGTCATGGCGGTCGTCGGCCACATGTCGCCGTGGATGGTGCTGGCCGTGGTCTACGCCCTGACGTCGCTGTTCACCGAGATGGTGTCCAACAACGCCATCGCCGTGCTCATCACGCCCATCGTCATCGGCATCGCCGAGCAGTTGGGCGTCGACCCGCGGCCCTTCGTGGTGGCGGTGATGTTCGCCGCCTCGGCCAGCTTCGCCACGCCCATCGGTTACCAGACCAACACGCTGGTCTACGGCGCCGGCGGCTACAAGTTCGCCGACTTCCTGCGCATCGGCGTGCCCATGAACCTGATCGTCGGCGCCGCCGGCATCCTGCTCATCCCCCACTTCTGGCCGTTCTGAGCGTTGTAAGGGCGCGCGGCGGGGGCCATATAAGACTCTCCCGCCGCCGCCCCCTTCCCACCGCCCGCCAGGAGTCCGCCGCCCGTGCTCGACGCCGTCAACATCGCGATTCTGTTCGGCGCCGGGCTCATCACCCTCAGCATCTTCACGAGCCTGCTGTCCATGCGCGTCGGCGCGCCGCTGCTGCTCGTGTTCCTGCTCATGGGGCTGGCGGCCGGCGAGGACGGGCTCATCGGCATCGAGTTCGACGACGCCCCCGCGGCCTATTTCGTCGGGTCGCTGGCGCTCGCCGTGATCCTGTTCGACTCGGGCTTCGGCACGCCGCTGAAGAGCTTCCGGCTCGCCGCCGGGCCGGCGCTGGCGCTGGCGACGGTCGGCGTGCTGCTGACCGCCGGCTTGGTCGGCGTGGCGGCACGGCTGCTCATGGGGCTCGACTGGATCCAGGCGCTGCTGCTCGGCGCCATCGTGTCGTCCACCGACGCCGCCGCCGTGTTCTTCCTGCTGCGGGTCGGCGGCATGAAGCTGCGCGACCGGGTACGCTCGACGCTCGAGATCGAGTCGGGCTCCAACGACCCCATGGCGGTGTTCCTCACCATCCTGCTCGCCGACATGGCGGCGGCCGGCATCGGCCTCGGGGATCTCGGGCCCGAGGTGGCGCTGACGGTGGTGCAGCAGCTGGGCCTCGGCCTCGTGTGCGGCTTCGCCGGCGGCAAGGCCATCGTCTTCGTCATGCGGCGGGTGCGGCTCGACGCCATGCTGTCGCCGCTGACCGTGCTGTCGCTGGCGCTGACCTTGTTCGGGCTGGTCAGCGTGGTCGGCGGCTCGGGCTTTCTGGCGGTCTACGTCGCCGGCGTGACGGCGGGCAACGACACCCTGCCGCAGGCCGCCATGCTGAAGCGCTTCCAGGCCGGCATGACGTGGCTGGCGCAGATCGTCATGTTCCTCACCCTCGGCCTGCTGGCGACGCCGTCCTCCTTCGGCGCCGTGGCGTGGCCGGCGGTGGCGCTGGCGGTGTTCCTCATCGTTGCGGCGCGGCCGCTGGCGGTGTGGCTGGTGCTGCTGCCCTTCCGCTTCACGGCGCGCGAGACCCTGTTCGCCAGTTGGGTGGGCCTGCGGGGCGCCGTCTCCATCCTGCTCGCCATCGTGCCCATGGTGGCGGGCATCGAGGACGGCCAGACGCTGTTCAATACCGCCTTCATCATCGTGCTGGTGAGCCTGGTGGTGCAGGGCTGGTCGGTGCGCGCCGTGGCGCACCGCCTGGGCATGCTGGTACCGTCGCGCTCGGGCCTGGTGGAGCGCTTCGAGCTGGAACTGCCCGACCGCGCCGGACACGAGCTGGTCATCTACCGCATCACCGAGCACGCCGCCGTCACCGAGGGCGAACGGGTGCCGCGCTGGGCCCGCCCGGCCCTGGTGGTGCGCGACGGCCGCTCGCTGCCATGGCGGCAGGCGGGCGCGCTGCGCCTGGGCGACTACGTCTACGTGTTCATCAACCCGCGCTACGTGCCGCTGCTCGACCGCCTGTTCGCCCGCCCCGACGGGCCGGACCTGTCGGACACCGCCTTCTTCGGCGATTTCCCGCTGAGCCCCGACGCGACCATCGACGGCGTCGCCGCCCTCTACGGCCTGCCGACGCCGCCCGGCCTCGACCCCACCCGCACCCTGGCGGAAACCTTCGAGCTGGTGTTCGACGGCCGCGCCACGCCCGGCGACCGCATCCCCATGGGGGCCGCCGAGATCATCGTGCGCGAACTGGACGACGAGGGGGAGATCCGCTCCCTCGGCCTCGGCCTGGCGCCGGTGCCGGCGCGGCGCCTGCTGCTGCCGGCGTGGCTGGCGCGGCTGGTGGCGCCGCTGGCGCGGGTGCGCGACGCCGGCACCCGGCTCAAGCTGCGCCTCGGGCGGCGACGGCGGCGCGCGATGGAAGGCTGAGGCGGCGCGCCGCCTACTTCCGCACCCGGCAGTATTGCCCGTCCTTTTCCAGCGCCCGGCAAGCGGCGGCGGCGTCGACGCCGTCCGGCGGCACGGCGAGGACGCGCACGAAGCGCCCCTTGCCGGCGATCTCCACCGGCTCGAAGCGCACCGCCCAGTCGCGCAGGCGCGGCACGCGGTCCTGCAGGGAGGCCCATTCCGCGGCGGCGCCCGCGTCGTCGCGCAGGGACGCGAGGTGCACGGCAGGCCCACCCGCGGCCGGGGCGGCGGCGGTCGCCTTCTCGCGGGCGGCCAGGTCGGCGCGGGTCGGGCCGAGCACCTCGGGCGGCGGCACGGCGGCGGCGGACTGTTGGGGGGCTTCGCGCCGTTGCTCCGTCGCCTCGCGGACCACCGGCGCGGGCGCGGCAGCGGCGGCGCCGGGCGAGATGACGCGGTTGTAGCGCGCCTGCTCGATGGCCGGCAGGCGCTCGGCGACGCGCGGGTCGTCCTCGCGGCGCAGCACCAGATAGGCGTCCTTGTAGCGTCCGACCAGGGCACCGTCCTCGCGCAGGGCGTAACCGTCGAAGGCGCGGCCGCCGCACAGCACGGTCACGGCCGTCAGCGGCACGTCCGGCCCGCGGCGCTCCAGCCACGAGCCACCGAAGCCGAACCAGTCGGCGGCGGTGGTGCCGCGCACCTCGTAGGTCGGGTCGGGGCAGTTGCGGCCGAGCGGGTCGGTGATCTGGTCCGCCGTCACCCGCATGGCCTGATGCCGCAGCACCTGGCGCTCCGCCTCGGTCGGCAGCCGCGTGCCGCTGTCGTAGACGCCGTCCACCAGCCAGGTGCCCGCCAGCGGCGCCGGCGGCGCGTCCATGGTCTGGGCGCAGGCGGCGAGCAGGGCACAGGCGGCGAAGGCGACGGGCAGACGGGGCAGAGCGGGCATGCGCGGCAGGGGCCTCGGGATCAGAAGAAGTCGAGCAGCAGGTGACGGCGGCCGAGGGGCTGGACCGGCCGGGCGTTCATGGGGAACAGCCCGGCGAAGGCCTGGATCTGCTCCGCCGCCGCCTCGATGGGCTGAGTGTACACCACCCATCGGACCGATTCGGTGCACGGCGGCGTGGTAAGCGATCCGTGGTATCGCCAGGTCTCGCGCTGCTCGGGCAGCAGCAGCGCCGGGGTCACCAGGGTGTCGAGCGTAACGCGCAGGCCGGGCTCGCGCGGCATGGCCGAGAAGATGGTCTCGAGCGTCGGGTTGAAGCTGCCCGACCGCACGAAGATGCCGGCGACGGCGAGGCCGCGGCCGCCTTCCGCATCCTCGTGCACGAAGTGGATCTCCAGCGGGAAGGCGCGGCCTTCGACGGTGTGTTCGCTCGGGTGGTGGAAGTGGAACGACTTCAGCCGCCAGTCCTGGCCGTCGGCGCCGAGGCCCATGGTGGCGTAGGCGGTGGCGTCGACGACGATGGTGTGGCCGGTATTGGCCATCACCAGCGGCATGGCCGGCCAGTCGACGTCGGGGGTCGCCAGCATGGCCGGGGTGGCGTTGCCGAGATCGACGGGGCTCTGCCGCTCACCGCTGCCGCAAGCGCCGTAGGACGGTGCCAGGCCGCCCCAGGCGGCGGGGCCGCGCGCGCCCTCGTAGGCCCACGCCGGGCCGGCCCCTTCGGCGGCCCGCGCCGCACCCGCGGCGGCGGCGCACAGGGGACAGGCCGCCAGCGCGGCGGCATGCGCGAGAAACCGGCGCCTCTGCATGGTTGTCTCCGTCTTTTCCCTTTCCAGGCGCGTCGCGTGCCATTATGGGCACATCCTGGACGCGCGGAACAGTGGCCGCGTTCGCAAGTGTTTGATATCACGACGGGCGACAACAGGAGACGGAGCCGGATGGAAGGCGGGGGTACAGGCGGCGGCGCGCTGTTCGAGCTGCTGGTGATCATGGCGGCGGCGGCATTGTTCGTGCCGCTGGCGACGCGCGTCGGCCTCAGCTCCATCCTCGGATATCTGGCGGCCGGCGCGGCCATCGGGCCATGGGGCCTCGGGCTCATCGGCGACGTCGCCGAGATCCGCCACATCGCCGAGTTCGGCGTGGTCTTCCTGCTGTTCATCATCGGCATCGAGATGAAGCCAGCCCGCCTGTGGATCATGCGCCGTCAGGTGTTCGGCCTGGGCGGCCTGCAAGTGCTGCTGTCGGGCCTCGCCATCGGCGGCGTCGGCTGGCTGCTCGGCCTCAGCCCGGCGGTCGCCGTGGTGGTCGGCCTCGGCCTCGCGCTGTCGTCCACCGCCATGGGCCTGCAGGTGCTGGCCGAGCGCGGCGAGCTGGCGAGCGTGGTCGGCCGGGCCGCCTTCGCCGTGCTGCTGCTGCAGGACCTGATGGTGCCGCTGCTGCTGACCCTGACGCCGCTGCTCGCCGACACGCAGGTGAGCCTGACCGGCGACGTCGCCGTGGCGGTGGCCGAGGCGGCGGCGGTGCTGGTGGGCGCCGTGGTGGTCGGCCGCCTGCTCATGCGCCCGCTGTTCCGCGTCATCGCCGCCACCCGCTCGGCCGAGGTGTTCACGGCGACCGCCCTGCTGGTGGTACTCGGCATGGCGCTGGCCATGGAGCATGTCGGCCTGTCCATGGCGCTCGGCGCCTTCCTGGCGGGCCTGCTGCTGGCCGAGAGCGAGTTCCGCCATCAGGTGGAAGCCGACATCCAGCCGTTCCGCGGCCTGCTGCTCGGGCTGTTCTTCATGGCCGTCGGCATGTCCGTCGACTTCGGCCTGATGGCCGAGCACTGGGCGGCGGTGCTGGCGCTGGTGGTGGCGCTGATGGGGGTGAAGATCGTCATCCTGGTGCCGCTGTTCCGCGCCTTCGGCCTCGCCCTGCCCGATGCGGTCAAGGGCGCCTTCCTGCTGGCCCAGGGCGGCGAGTTCGCCTTCGTGCTGTTCACCTATGCGGTCAACGTCGGCACCATGCCGGCGGCGACGGCGCAGTTCCTCATCCTGGTGGTGTCGCTGTCCATGGCGGCGACGCCCTTCGTCGCCATCGCCGGCGCCCGCATCGCCGGGCGCATCGCGGCCTCGCGCGAGGTGCCGGCCGAGCAGCCGCCCAAGCCGACCAGCCACGAAGGCCACGTCATCCTGTGCGGCTTCGGCCGCGTCGGCCAGACCGTGGCGCGCCTGCTGGAGGCGGCCAAGCGCCCCTACATCGCCTTCGACCGCGACCTCGACCGCGTCATGCAGGGCCGCGCCGCCGGCATGAACGTCTACTTCGGCGACGCCAGCCGGCCGGAGGTGCTGCACGCCGCCCACGCCGCCGACGCCTGCCTCATCGTCGTGACCACCGACGACCCGGCGGCGACGGCGCGCGCCGTGGCCCACATCCGCCACCACTTCCCGCGCCTGACCATCCACGCCCGCGCCCGCGACCTCATGCAGTCGAGCGCGCTGAAGAAGGCCGGCGCCTCGCAGACCGTGCCGGAGACCCTGGAGGCCAGCCTGCAATTGGCGGCCCAGGTGCTGGTGGCGACCGGCCTGTCGCCCGAGGACGCCGCCGCCGAACTGGAAGGCTGGCGCCGCGACGACTACGCCGCCCTGGTGGACGCCGTGACGGCGGTGCAGAAGCCGAAAAGCGCCTGAGGCGCACCGCTTCTTCTTTGTTTTCTTTCCCCTCTTCCGCGCGGCCTCACGGCACCGCATAATCCTTTTGGTCAGGGCCCGCCCATACGGACGGACGGGCCAAGGAGGGAACGAGGAATGGATGCGGTGGCGGTGGGGCCGGCCGCACCGGACGCGCCACAGACTCCGGTCAAGGAGCCGCAGCGCCCGGTAGGCTTCCTGCGCAGATTCGTGCGGCTCGCCGGCGGATACTGGGGCGGCGCGAACCGCTGGCACGCGCTCGCGCTGACCGGCCTCGTGGTGGCGCTGACCGTCTGCCAGGTGGTGGTGCCCGTCGCCGTCAACATCTGGATGCAGCGCCTGTTCGACGCCCTGGAGCAGAAGGCGCTCGGCCAGTTCGGTGGCCTCATCGGGGCGCTCGCCGTCATCATCCTCGCCAACGTCCTCATCACCACCGCCCACCTGCGCGCCAAGCGCCGCCTGCAGGTGAGCTGGCGCGCCTGGCTGACCAAGCGGGTGCTGGAAGACTGGATGCAGGGCGGTCGGCACTACCTGGTGACCTTCCTGCCCGGCGAGCACGACAACCCCGACGGCCGCATCGCCGAGGACATCCGCATCACCACCGAATACGCCGTCGACCTGGCGCATTCGCTCACCTATTCGGGGCTGCTGCTGGTCAGCTTCACGCAGATCCTGTGGACGCTGTCGGGCTCGCCGTGGGTCCACATCGACGGCATGGAGTTCTACATTCCCGGCCATCTGGTGTGGATCGCGCTGATCTATGCCGCCATCGGCACCTCGGTCGCCCTGCTGCTCGGCCGGCCGCTGGTGCGGGCGGTGAACCGCCGCCAGACCTACGAGGCCAACTTCCGCTTCGGGCTGGTGCATGCGCGCGAGAACGCCCTCGCCATTTCCCTGCTGCACGGCGAGGCCGACGAGCGGCGCCACTTCGGCGGCCTGTGGGCCGACCTGCGGCGCGCCTGGGACCGCCAGACGAACGCGCTGTGCACCATCTTCTACTTCACCACCGTGTGGTCGGTGCTGAGCCAGGCCTTCCCGGTGCTGGTGGCGGCGCCGCGCTACATCGCCGGCACCATCAGCCTCGGCATCCTCATGCAGACGGCGCAGGCCTTCCAGCAGATGGTCGGCGCCCTGTCGTGGCCCATCGACAACCTCGCCAAGGTGGCCGAGTGGCGCGCCTCGGTGGAGCGCGTGCAGAGCCTGAAGGACGCCCTCGATTCCCTGCGCGACGGCACGGTGCTGGAGGGCGGCACGGCGCGCATCGTCATGGAACCGACCGACGAGGCGCTGCTCGCCTTCCACGGCCTGACCGTCACCAACCCCGACGGCCGCCCCGTGCTGTGCGACCTGACAGCCGAGATCCCGCTCGGCGACCGGGTGCTCATTTCCGGCGACCCGGGGGCGGCGGTGAAGCTGTTCAAGGTGGTGGCCGGCATGTGGCCGTGGGGCTCGGGCAGCGTGCGCCTGCCGCCGGGCGACGCCATCTTCTTCATGCCGCAGCGCCCCTACCTGCCCATCGGCACCTTGCGCGCCGCCGTCACCTATCCCGGCGACCCGGCCATGGTGGTGCCGGGCACGGTGGAAGCGGCCATGCGCCGCGTCGGCCTCGGCCATCTGGTGGCGCGCCTCGACGACGCCGAGAACTGGGAGCAGGTGCTGGCGGCGTCTGAGCAGCAGCGCCTCGGCTTCGCCCGCCTGCTGCTGCACCGGCCGCAGTGGATCTTCCTGCAGGAGGCGACGGATGCCCTCGACGCCCGCGGCGAGCAGGAGATGATGCGCCTGCTGCTGGAGGAATTTCCGACCGGCACCCTCATCACCATCGGCCACCACAAGGCGCTCGACAACTACCACCGCCGCAAGCTGGCGCTGGAGGTGTGCGACGGCGTCATCACCGTGCACGACGCCGAACTGGCGCCGCAGGTGATCTATCCGGCGGCGCAATAGGACGGCGGCAAGGAAAAGGGCGGGCGGCGACCCATCGGCCTCCGCCCGCCCTTGTGCCTGTCGGGACGGTGTCCCACCCGATCCTTGGCGAGCTTGTCTCGGCAAGGATCGGACGGCGCGACCGCGCCGCGCGGCCCCTGCCGCGGGAGCCAAGCGCGCGACGCGCGCGCCCGGCGCCTGAGGGCGCCCTACATCAGTCGTCCAGTTCGCCCATGGCGGACTGGAGGTAGTTCGGCAGGCCGACACGACCGATGAGGTCGATGTTGGTCTCCAGGAAGTCGATGAACTCCTCGGCATCGTCGAGGAATTCCGCCAGATGCTCGCGGGTGAGGAAGTCCTGCTCGGTCTCGCACACGGCGATGGCGTCGACCAGGACGTCGCGGTAGGCGATCTCGGCCTTCAGGTCGTTCTTCAGCACCTCCGGCACGTCCTCGCCGATGAGCAGCTTGCCGAGGTCCTGCAGGTTGGGCAGGCCTTCGAGGAAGAGGATGCGCTGGATGGCCTTGTCGGCGTGCTTCATGGCCTTGATGGAGGCCTTGTAGTCACGCTCGTTCAGCTCGTGGTAGCCCCAGTTCTTCAGCATGCGGGCGTGCAGGAAGTACTGGTTGATGTTGGTCAGCTGAACCTTCAGAACCTTGTTCAGCTGCTTGATGACGTCCTTGTTGCCCTTCATGACGCGGCGCTCCCGTCCATCTGGCTTTGCAGGTAGTTTTCCAGACCGATGGCGTCGATCAGGCGAAGCTGCTGCTCCAGCCAGTAGACGTGGTCTTCCTCGGTGTCGTCGAGCAGCTCGATCAGCACCTCGCGGGTCATGTAGTCCCGCTTGTCCTCGGCGAGCTTGATGACGCGCTTGAGGTCGGCGACGACCTGCATCTCGAGCGCCAGATCGGCCTTCAGCATGCCGGGGATGTCGGCCGCGATGGTCGGCGTCTGGCGGGTGCCGAGGTCCGGCGTGCCGCCCAGGAACAGGATGCGGCGAATGAGCTTCTGCGCGTGCTCCAGCTCCTCTTCCTGCTCGTGCTTGATGCGCTCGAACAGGCGGTGGAAGCCCATGTCTTCGTACATGTGCGCATGCACGAAATACTGGTCGGCCGCAACCATCTCGTAGGACAGCAGGGCGTTGAGCTCCGCGATGATGGCGGGATCACCCTTCATCGGATCTCTCCAAGACAATAAATAATAGCGGGAGAGTAGTGTCGTTCGGAGCAGATTACAAGGATGACCGATCCATATTAGGCAATCCTTTTGGGGTCAAACAAATGAAAATCATTCTCAACAAGCGAGTCATGGAAGTATAGAGCGTCTTTTATTTGAAAACTGTGCAGACGCACGCGGGCGTGGGCGCCCCCGCCGATGCCCGCGGAACAAGTCGTCGGCAAGGACACGGCCCGGCGATTTCCCGAGTGTTTCACTCTTCTTTATGCGCAATTTTTGCGGCTCGCGCGGGAGCTTGCCGTAGCGTCGCGGCGGCCTTCGACCCGACGGCAGCGCCTTTTCCCGTGCTCGACCGGCTGTCCCGCGAGACGCCGAAAAAAGCAGGGCGCCGACGGTCTTCACCGCGGCGCCCTCGCGTCCCGAGCAGGCTGTTCCGCCCGCTTACGGCTCTTCGCACTGGAGGAATCGCGAGCGGATGGTGCCCTCGATCTCTTCCAGCTCGCGGCGCACGCCCATGCCGGGCTCGATCATGCCGTCGACGTCGACCACCACGTAGCCCACCTTCTCGTCGGTGCGCAGGTACTGGCCGACGATGTTCAGGCCGCGGCGGCCGAACACGTCGTTGATGCGCGAGATGACGCCCGGCACGTTGCGGTGGATGTGCATGAAGCGCGAGCCGCCCTTGTGCACCGGCAGCATGACCTCGGGGAAGTTCACCGCGCCGACGGTCGAGCCGTTGTCGGAATACTTCACCAGCTTCTCGGCCACTTCGTTGCCGATGTTGGCCTGGGCTTCCTGGGTCGAGCCGCCGATGTGCGGCGTCAGGATGACGTTCTTCATGCCGCGCAGGGGGCTTTCGAACACGTCTTCCACCGACGCCGGCTCCACCGGGAAGACGTCGAGCGCAGCACCGGCCAGATGGCCGCTGCGCAGGGCTTCGGCCAGGGCGTCGATGTCGACGATCTTGCCGCGGGCGGCGTTGACCAGGAAGCTGCCCGGCTTCATCCAGCCGATTTCCGTGGCGGTGATCATGTTGCGGGTCTGCGTCGTGTCGGGCACGTGCAGCGACACGAAGTCCGACACTTCCATCAGCTCGCGCAGCGACGCGCAGGACTGGGCGTTGCCGAGCGCCAGCTTGTCGACGATGTCGTAGAACCGCACCTTCATGCCGAGCGCCTCGGCGATCACCGACAGCTGCGTGCCGATGTGGCCGTAGCCGACGATGCCGAGCGTCTTGCCGCGCACTTCGGTCGAGCCGGCGGCCGACTTGTCCCAGCCGCCTTCGTGGCAGATCCAGTTGCGGCGCGGGATGCCGCGGGCCAGCATGATGACCTGGCCAAGCACCAGTTCCGCCACCGAACGGGTGTTGGAATAGGGCGCATTGAACACCGGAATGCCGCGGCACTGGGCCTCGTGCAGGTCGATCTGGTTGGTGCCGATGCAGAAGGCGCCGATGACCATGAGCTTCTCGGCGCTCGCCAGCACGTCCTTGGACAGCTTGGTGCGCGACCGGATGCCGACCATGTGGGCGTCGGCGATGGCGGCCTTCAGGTCGTCGGCGTCGAGCGCCCCCTTGTGGCTCTCGATGTTCTCGTAACCGTGCGAGCGCAGATACGCCACGGCGTTGTCGTGGACGTTCTCGAGCAGGACGATCTTGATCTTGTCCTTCGGCAGCGACAGCTTGCTCACGGGCGGGCCTTCCCAGTGCGGCGGTTGACGAACGGCGCAAAACGGCCCTCGACGGCGCCTTGCGCGGTGCCGCATGGTTAACACATCGAACACCACCAAGGGAGGACCAATTATGGCCGGAACAGTCGACACCCGCCTCGCCGAACTCGGCGTCACCATACCGCAGGCGGCGGCGCCCGTGGCCAATTACGTCGGCTATGTCGTCAGCGCAAACCAGGTCTTCGTCTCCGGCCAGCTGCCGCTGGCGGACGGCAAGCCGCAGGTGCTCGGCAAGCTGGGCGCCGACGTGTCGGTCGAGGACGGCGTGAAGGCGGCGCGGCTGTGCGCCATCAACCTCATCGCCCAGGTGAAGGCGGCCTGCGGCGGCGACCTCGACCGCGTGGTGCGCGTCGTGCGCCTCGGCGGCTTCGTCAACTCGACGCCCGACTTCACCGATCACCCGAAGGTGGTCAACGGCGCCTCCGACCTGATGGTCGAGGTGTTCGGCGACGCCGGCCGCCACTGCCGCGCCGCCGTCGGCGTGCCGTCGCTGCCGCTCGGCGTGGCGGTGGAGATCGACGCCGTCTTCGAGATCCGCTGACGCCGACGCTCAGCGCGCTGCCGCCAGGGCCTCCACCGCCGCCACGGCGTCGAGCAGGGGCGGCAGCGCCAGCGTCATGCGGGCGGCGTCGTCACGCTCCGCCGCCAGCTCCAGCGCCTCCGCCGCGCGTGCCATGGGGCCGGCGCCGGCGGCGCGGGCGGAGCCCTTCAGACGATGGGCGGCGCGCGCCACCGCCTTGGCGTCGCCTTGCGCGAGGGCGGCGCGCAGCAGATCCAGCGCATCGCGCGTCGCCGCCAGGAACTCGTGCAGCATGGCGGTCAGCAGCGCCGGATCGTCGCCGAGGATCGACGTCAGCACCGCGAAATCCACCACCGCATCGGACGCGGCCGGCATGGCCGGAGCGGCGGCGGCCGTGGCCGTCAGCCGCGGCGCCTCGCCCAGCCAGCGGGCGAGCGCCGCATCGAGTCGCGCCAGATCCACCGGCTTGGTGAGGTAGTCGTCCATGCCGGCCTCGCGGCAGCGCTCGGCGTCGCCCGGCATGGCGGCCGCCGTCAGTGCCAGGATGGGCCTCGGCGCCGCGCCCGCCGCCGCTTCCGCCGCGCGAAGAGCGCGCGCCAGGGCATACCCGTCCATGTCCGGCATCTGGCAATCGGTGATCAGCAGGGCGAAGTCGCCCGCCTGCCACGCCGCCAGCGCCTCGCGTCCGCCCGCCACCACGTCTGCCCGATAGCCCAGCAGCCGCAGCTGGCGGGCGATGACGAAGCGGTTGGTGGGATGGTCGTCGGCCACCAGCACCGGCCGCCCGCGCAGCGGCAGCGGCGCCGCCGGCGCGACGGGCGCCGCCGCCGGAGTCACGACGGCCGCCCGCTCCTGCGCCAGCACCGGCAGGTCGAGCCGCACGGTGAAGACCGAGCCCCGGCCCGGCGTACTCTCGGCGGTCAGCGTGCCGCCCATGAGGTCCACCAGCCGGCGGCAGATGGAGAGGCCGAGGCCGCTGCCGCCGAACCGCCGGGTGGTGGAGCTGTCGCCCTGCACGAAGGGCTGGAACAGGCGGGCCAGCACCTCCGGCGGCATGCCGATGCCGGTGTCCTCGATGCGCAGGGTGACGGCGGCGCGACCGTCGCCGGCGGGTTCGGCGGCGGCGGTGACGCGCACGCGGCCGTCCTCGGTGAACTTCACCGCGTTGCCGACGAGGTTGTAGAGCACCTGACGCAGGCGCACGGCGTCGCCTTCCACCAGCGCCGGCAGCGCCGGGTCGGGTTCGGCCAGCAGCGCCACGCCCTTGGCCCCGGCCTGCGGCGTCAGCAGGGCCGCCGCGCCGGTCGTCACGGCGGCGAGGTCCACCGGCGCGCGTTCGAGGTCCAGCTTGCCGGCCTCGATCTTCGACCAGTCGAGGATGTCGTTGATGAGCTGCAGCAGGGTGCGCGCCGAGTCGCTCATCAGCGCCACCGCCTCGCGCTGCTCGGCGTCGAGCCGCGTGCGGCCGAGCACCTCCAGCAGGCCGAGCACGCCGTTCATGGGCGTGCGGATCTCGTGGCTCATGACGGCGAGGAACTCGGACTTGGCGCGCGCCGCCTCCTCCGCCGCCCGGCGGGCCTCCTCGGTGGCGCGCTGGAGCCGTTTCTCCGCCGTCACGTCACGCCACAGGGCCACCTGGCCGCCGTCGGGCATGGGCGCGCGGGTGACCTGGACGATGCGGCCGTCGAGCAGCGGCCGGTCCGTCGTTTCGCGGCGGCGCTCGCGGATGGACGTCAGCCAGTGCTCGATCTCGGCCACCACGGCGGCCTCCGGCGCGGCGCTGCGGGCGGCGGCGTGCAGCACCAGTTCGCCCACCGTGACGCCGTGGCGCAGCACGTCCTCCGGCAGTCCGTGGATGCGCGCCGCCGCCGGGTTCCACAGTTGCAGCACGCCGTCGGCATCGACCACGGTGACGCCGTCGCCCATGGCCTGCAGGGTGGTGTCGAGCAGCGCCCGCTGGCGCGCCACCGTATCGCGTTCCTCGCGCAGGGCGGCCACCGCCCGCCGCTCGCGATCGTGCAGGCGCTTGCGGTCGAGCCCGGCCTGGATGCGCGCCTTCAGCAGCGTGGCGTTGAACGGCTTCTGCAGGAAATCCTCGGCGCCGGCCTCGATGCACCGGGCGATGGCGTCGATGTCGCCGAGGGAGCTGATCATGATGATGGGCAGGTCGCGGCAGCGGTCGTCGGCCTTCAGACGCACCAGCAGTTCGTAGCCCGACACCTTGGGCATGAGCAGGTCGAGCAGCACGAGGTCGAACTCGCGGCCGTGCAGCAGGGCGACCGCCGTCTCGGCGTCGGCGGCGGTGGCGGCGGTGTGCCCTTCGCGGGCCAGCCAACGCTCCATGAGCAGGCCCATGGTCGGGTTGTCGTCGACCACCAGGATGCGGCCCGGCGGCGCCAGCCGGGCGGGGCCGGCGACGATCACCTCGTCGAAGTCGGGGTGGTCGGCGGCGTGCTCGGGCAGCACCGCGTCGATGCGGGCGATGAGGTTGTCGACCCGCGCCGTCACCGCCCGCAGGTCGGGCGCCAGGGTGTCGATCAGCCATAGCTCGGCGGCATCACCGCCGCCGGCGCCACGGGTTTCCAGCAGCAGGTCGGCGAAGCCACGGATGACGTTCAGGGCGTTGCCCACACCATGGCGAAGGCCCGGCGGCGGCCGGCCCGTTTCGAGCGCCGCCGTCGCCTGGGTCAGGGCGTGCGCCCCGTCCGCCATGCTGCGCACGGCGGCCGCCACGCCGGGCGGATCGCCGGCGGCGGCGGTGCGGTCGAGCAGCACGTCGACATGGCCGGCGATGGCCGCGGCGTAGCGCCCGAGCATGGCCGCAGAGCGCGCGTCGGCCGCGTCCAGCGACGATGCCGCCACGCCCTCCGGTGCCCATGGTGGAAGCCCCATGACCCCTTCCCCCTTCCCTAGCCCACGTTCCGCCCCGCCCGCGCTCTCCCCTTCGCGGCGGACCGGCAGCGACCGGCGCGTCAGCGCTTGGTGGTCGGCGACCCCACCTGGACCAGCCGCGGCGCCGTCATGACCGATTCGATCCGGCTCTTGAGCGCCTGCATGCTGACCGGCTTGATGAGATAGGCGTTGATGCCGCGCGCCGCGGCCTGCTTGACGCTGCCGAGGTCGTTCTGCCCCGACAGGATGATGATGGGCAGCTCGCGCACGGCGCGGAGCTGGTGGTTGCGCACCATCTGCACGAACACGAGGCCGTCCACCGGCTCCATGTTGAGGTCGCAGACGACGAGGCTCGGCTGGTACAGCTCCAGCTCCTTCAGGGCCGAAGCGCCGTCGGGCGCCTCGCGCACGTTGGTGCAGCCGAGCGCCCGCAGGATCTGCTTCATCATGGTGCGCACGAAGCTCTCGTCGTCCACCAGCAGCACGCTGAGGCGCGAGAAGTCGAAGGCGTCACGGTCGGTCATCGGTCTTGCCCACTCCGCGGTTCACGAGGCGCCGCCGAGGGTGGGGCGGTTGCGCTCCCACTCCGGCAGCTCGCCGCCCGGCATCGGCTTGGCGACGTAATAGCCCTGCACGAGATCCACCCCCATGGCGGTCAGCATGTCCCAGTTGTCGCGCGTCTCGACGCCTTCGCCCACCACTTTCATGTCGAGTCGCTTGGCCATGTCGACGTTGCTTTCCAGCACGATGCGCACCCGCTCGTTCTCGGCGGCGCCGCGCACGAAGCTCATGTCGAGCTTGAACTCGGTGAAGGGCAGCCGCACCAGCTGCTGGATGGTGGAATAGCCGGTGCCGAAGTCGTCGATGGACAGCCGCACACCCTTCATGGCCAGCCGGGTGATGACGTCGAAGGGCGTGGTGATGTCGGTCATCAGGCCGCTTTCCGTCACCTCCAGCGTCACCTGGTTGATGGACAGGCCGGCGTCGGCGGCGAGGCCGAGCACCACCTCCGGCAGGTCCAGGCGGTAGAGGCTGGAGGCCGACAGGTTGACGGCGACGCCGATGCGCAGGCCCTCGCGCGCCCACCGGCCGCACTGGCCCAGCGCCTCCTGCAGCATGTATTCGGTGAACACGTCGGTGAGGCCGAAGTCCTCCAGCTTGTCGAGGAAGACCACCGGCGGCAGCACGCCGTGGTCGGGGTGGCGCCAGCGCACCAGCGCCTCCACCCCCTCCAGCCGGCCGCTCGGCAGCGCCACCTTGGGCTGGTACCAGGCTTCCACCTCGTGGGCGTCGAGGGCGGCGAGCAGGCGCTCGCGCGTCACCTCCACCGCCGCCAGGCCGCGCCGCGCCGGGCCCCGGTTGCCCAGGCGGTCGAGCAGCACGGTGACGGCGACCGGCGTCAGCGGCTTGGGCAGGGCACCGAGCAGGACGAGGCCGCGGGCGCGCGCCAGTTCCTCCACCGTGCGCACGATCTCGGGCCGCGCCGCGCTGGCGATGATGATGCCGGCGTTGGCGTTGAGGCCGCCGATGTGGCGCAGCGTCTCCACCCCGTCCATGTCGGGCATGTCGAGGTCGCAGACGAACACGTCCACCGGCTGTTCCGCCGCCCCCATGAGGGCCAGCGCCTCGCGCCCGCCGCCCGCCTGGGTGATGCGGCCGACGCCCAGGTTGGCGAAGACGCGCGCCGCCATGGTGCGCACGAAGGGGTCGTCGTCGACGATGAGCACGGACAGATGGGCGAAGCGGGACGGAGCGGCGGGTGGGACGGCAGCGGTCGCCGGGGTGGCGGTGGTGGTGGCGTCGGTCATGGCTGTCGCTCCCTCTGCGTCCGTCACACCGCGTCGATGGCGTCGCGCACGCGGGCGAAGGCGGCGTCGACGTCCTTCACCAGCACCGCCATGGCCCCCCAGTCGGCGACGCCGGCGGCGGCCTCCGTCTCCACCCGGCGGCAGAGGTGCCCCAGTTCCACCGCCCCCGCCGACAGGGCCGAGCCGACCAGGCGGTGGGCGGCGCGGCGCAGGCCTTCGGCGTCGCGCGCCTCGTCGCGGGCGGCGATGGCCTCGCGCAGTTCGATGGCGCTGTCGAGAAAGGCCCCGAGCAAAGCGCGCACGTCGGGCCGCACGGCGTCGGTGAGCGGGCCGAACAGGTCCTCGTAGATCTGCAGGCTGAGCACCGGCAGGTCGTCGCCAGCCGGAGCGGCCGGGACCGGCGCGGCGGCGGCGGCGGCGGGCGCCGGCGGCGGCGCCCGCCCGTCCTCGGCGCTGGCCGCTTCCGCCGGGCGGCTGGCGACCGGCAGCCAGCGGTAGAGCACATGGCGCAGCTTGGCCGATTCCACCGGCTTGGCGAGGAAGTCGTCCATGCCGCAATCGAAGCAGCGCGCCTTTTCCTCCTGCAGCACGCCGGCCGACAGCGCCACCACCGGCAGATGGCCGCCGGCCTGCTGCTCGTGGGCGCGGATGCGGACGGTCAGCTCGAAGCCGTCCAGTTCGGGCATGTGGCAGTCGGTGATGAGCATGTCGAACTCGCCGCCGCCCTCGACGTAGGTGTCCCAGGCTTCGGCGCCGTTCTCCGCCACCACGGGGTCGAGCCCCATGCGTTCCAGCATCTTGGTGATGACGAGGCGCGAGGTCGGCGTGTCCTCGGCCACCAGGATGCGGCCGCCGGAGAACGGCAGGTCGCCGACGCCCTCGGCCGGTTCGGCGACGGCGCCGAAGCGGTTCATCACCTGGTCGATGCTGTCGGGTTCGGCCCGCCCGACGGCGACCGCCACCGTCTGCAGCAGCAGGTAGGGCCGCGCCGGCTTGGTCAGACCCCAGGTCGCGCCGGTGCGCTTCTGCACGCGTGAAATGGCGCCGCGGTCGCGCCGCGCCATGAGCAGCACCGGCACGCCGCCGACCGCCTCGGCCGCCAGCATCCCCAGTTCCGAGAAGGCGCCGATGGCCGCCGCCGGCCCGTCGTCGACCACCACCAGATGCACCGGCGTGCCGGCGATGGCGGCGGCCGGCGCCCGGCCGCGCGCGTCCGGCCATGTCTCCACCGACTCGACGGTCGCGCCGGCCGCCGACAGGCCGCGCGTCATGGCGCTGAGGAAGGCCGGGTTCTGCGCCACCAGCAGAATGCGGATGCCGGCGAGGTCCGGCCGCGCACTGGCCGCGTCGGCCACCGGCAGCGGCACCTCGAACCAGAAGGTGGAGCCTTCGCCGGGCCGGCTGATCACGCCGATGGTGCCGTCCATGAGCTCCACCAGCCGGCGGCAGATGGCAAGGCCGAGCCCGGTGCCGCCGAATCGCCGGGTGGTGCCGGCGTCGGCCTGCTCGAAGGGCTTGAACAGGCGGGCCTGCTGTTCCTCGGTGAGGCCGATGCCGGTGTCGGCGACCTCGAACCGCAGGCGGGCGGCGCCCGGCAGCGTCTCCTTCAGCGAGACCGACATGCTCACCTGCCCCTGGGCGGTGAACTTGATGGCGTTGCCGACGAGGTTGATGAGGATCTGGCGCAGCCGCGCCGGATCGCCGCGCAGCACCGGCGGGATGGCGTTGTCGACGAAGGTGACCAGCTCGATCTCCTTCGCCCAGGCGCGCGAGGCGAGCAGGTCGGCGACCGAGAACACCAGGTCGTCGATGGCGAGGTCGGCCGTCTCGAACACCAGCTTGCCGGCCTCGATCTTCGAGAAGTCGAGGATGTCGTCGATGATGGTGAGCAGGAACCGCGCCGAGTCGCGGCACACCGACAGCAGGTTCTTCTGCTCGGCGTCGAGGTCCGTCGCCTCCAGCAGTTCCAGCATGCCGATGACGCCGTTCATGGGCGTTCGGATCTCGTGGCTCATGGTGGCGAGGAAGGCGGATTTGGCCCGCGCCCGCTCCTCGGCCAGTTCCTTCTCGGCGTGCAGCTGTTCCAGGCGGCGGCGCGGCCCGATGTCGCGCATGATGCCCGAGAAGTAGCGCGCCTCGCCGACGCGGAACTCGGAAATGGACAGGTCCAGGTAGACGTCGTGGCCGTCGCGGTGGCGCCCGGTCACCTCGCGGCTGATGTCGACCACGGTGCTGCGCCCCGACTGCAGGTAGCGGGACAGGTAGTGGTCGTGCTCGGCGGCGGCTTCGGCGCGCATCAGGCGCTTGACGTCGTGGCCGACGATCTCGTCCAGGTCCCAGCCGAACAGCCGCGCGACGGCGGGGTTGGCCGACTGCACGATGCCTGCCTCGTCGATGGTGACGATGCCGTCGCCGGCCTTTTCCACGAAGGCCCGCAGGCGCGCCTCGCTCTCGCGCAGGCGGCGGGTCTGCTCGTCCAGCCGGCGGGCGCGGTCGAAGCTCTCGACGCCGCCGTTGACGGTGAGGATCAGGTCCTCCGCCTCCCACGGCTTGGCGATGTAGCGGTAGAGCTTGGCCTCGTTGATGGCCGAAACGATGGCCGCGTGGTCGGACTGGCCGGTCAGCAGGATGTTGAAGGTGCCGGGGGTCTTCTGGTGGATCTGCTTCAGCAGCTCGTGGCCGCGGATGTCGGGCAGGAAGTAGTCGCAGACCACCACCGGGATCTCGACGCCGTCGGCCAGCAGTTCGTCCACCAGGGCGAGGGCCTCGACGCCGGTGTCGGCCATCTCCAGCCGGCAACCGACGATGCGCCCCCCCAACTCCATGCGCAGGGAGTCGAGCACCATGGTGTCGTCGTCGATGCACACGACCACGCGTTCGGCCATGCGGCGCGCATCCCCCTGCCTCAGTCCGACGGCGAGACGCATCCCCCGAGCGTCGCCGACCGACTCCATACCCACACGCAACTTGCGGTGGCCCATCCTTGGGCAATCCGCTGGATTAGGCAATAGGCGTTTCGGCAAGGTCGCGGCGACGGCACCTCGGTCGCGCTTTGTTTGCACTGCCGTCTGGTGCATAGTCGCACCAGCCGCACGGGAGGGATGCGGCGAGCGAGGGGAGTTCGCATGGTAGGACCGACGCGCCGCGGCGTGCTGTCCGGCCTGGCGGCGCTGGCGGCCGCCGGGGCCGCAGGCGCGCCCGTGCGCTCCGGCCATGCCGCACCGCCCATCCGCGTCGGCATCCTGCACTCGCTCACCGGCACCATGGCCATCAGCGAATCGACGCTGAAGGACGTGCTGCTCATGCTCATCGACCGCCGCAACCAGGCCGGCGGGCTGCTCGGCCGGCGCATCGAGCCGGTGGTGGTGGACCCCGCGTCGTCGTGGCCGCGCTATGCCCAACTGGCCGAGCACCTGCTCGGCGTCGAGGGCTGCGACGTGCTGTTCGGCTGCTATGCGTCGGCCTCGCGCAAGATCGTGCAGCCGGTGCTGGAGCGGCACGGCGCCCTGTTGTTCTACCCCGCCCCCTACGAGGGGCAGGAGCAGTCGCCCGACGTCGTCTACCTGGGGGCGACGCCGCAGCAGCAGGCGGTGCCGGCGGTGGAATACCTGCTCAGCGCCGACGGCGGCGGGGTGCGGCGGTTCTACCTGCTCGGCAGCGACGACATCCACCCGCGCACCGTCAACACCATCCTGGCCGGCTACCTGGACTGGCGGAAGCTGCCGCGCGAGGATTTCGTGGTGCGCTACGTCCCGTTCGGGGCCACCGACTGGGCGCCGGTGGTGAACGACATCCGCGCCTTCGCTCGCGGCGGCAAGACGGCGGTCATCAACACCGTGTCGGGCGACGCCAACCTCCACTTCTACCGCGAGCTGGTGCGCCAGGAGGTGCACGCGAGCGATATTCCCGTTGTCGCCTTCGCCGTCGGCGAACAGGAGCTGGCGTCGGTGGACGTGACGCCGCTGGTCGGCCACCTGACCGCCGCCACCTACTTCATGTCGCTGGAAACCCCCGAGAACGAGGCCTTCGTGCGCGACTGGCAGGCGTGGATCGGCGACGACCTACGGGTCGTCAGCGCCGCCATGGCCGACCTCGCCGCCGGCTTCGCCCTGTGGACCAAGGCCGTCGAGATGGCCGGCAGCCCGTCGCCCGAGGTGGTGAAGATCACCCTGCGCAGCGTCTCCACCCGCAGCCTGGGCGGCGACGTCGTGGCGCTCGACGGCGCCACCAATCACGTGAGGAAACCGGTGATGATCGGCGAGATCCAGGCCACCGGGCAGATGATGCCGGTGTGGTTGTCCGACGGCCCGGTCGACCCCGTCCCCTGGAGCCGCTGGTGGCGGCGCGGTACGAGGATCCTGTTCGATGGCGCGCTTCCCTGATCCCGCGGCGCCGGCCGCCCCCGACACCGCGGCGCCGCCACCACCGCCCGCCGCCGGCGCGGCGCGGGCGGGATCGCTCGGCCGCCGCATGACGGTGCTGGTCGCCCTCAGCATCGCCGTCGGGCTGCTGCTGCTGGTGATCGCCCAGTCGCGCACCGCCTACCGCGACATGCGCGCCCTCAGCGAGGCCGGCACGCTCGCCCTGACCGAGCGGCTGGCCGAGGAGGTCGCGCCGCTGGTGCGCTGGCGCAAGGTGCCGGGCATCGAGGCCTTCCTCGACCGCCTGGCCGCCGACCCGCAGTTGTCGGTCGCCGCCTTCGCCGCCACCGACCGCCAGGGCCGGCCGCTGGTGCGCAAGACCGTGCCCGGCCGCGCCGCCTACGACCTCGACGACGCCTTCAACCGGGCGCAAGGGGCGCTGGTGCGCGGCGAGACGGTGAACGTCTCCACCAGCCGCCACTTCGTGGTGCTGATGCCGCTGCGCTTCGGCCGCGACCAGATCGTCGTCGGCTACTTGGGCATCGCCTGGAGCCTGGAGGCCATCAACCGCCAGCTTCTGACCGGCATCCTGCAGCAGGTGGGCATGTCGGTGGCCGCCGCCGGCCTTGCCCTGGTGGTGCTGCTGACCCTCCTGCGCCGCACCGTCGCCCGGCCGGTGGACCAGATGGCGGCGGCCATGGCGGCCCTGGCCGACGGCAACCTCGACGTGGAGGTGCCCAAGGTCGGCCGCGACGACGAGATCGGCCGCATGGCGACGGCGCTCGCCGTGTTCAAGGACAACGCCGTCGAACGCCACGCCCTGACGGAAGCGGTGCGGGCGCAGAACATCCAGCTGAAGGTGGAGAAAGACAACGCCGTGCGCCTCGCCAGACAGGCCCGCACGGCGGCGGAAGACCTGCGCGTCGCCAAGGAGCGCACGGAACGCGCCATGGCCGAGCTGAAGGCCGCCCAGGACCACCTGGTGCAGAGCGAGAAGATGGCCGCTCTCGGCCAGCTGGTGGCGGGCATCGCGCACGAGATCAACACCCCGCTCGGCGCCGTGAAGTCGTCCATCGGGTCCATCGGGTCCAACCTGCGCAGCCTGCTCGCCCTGCTGCCGGCCCTGCTGCGCGACCTGACGCCGGCCGAGGAGGAGCTGTTCCTCGCCCTGGTGGCCGAGGGCACCCGCACCGACCGCCGGCAGGTGACGGCGCGCGAACAGCGCCAGATGCGCAAGGCCCTGACCACGCGCCTGGAGACCGCCGCCGTCGCCGACCCGCGCACCGTCGCCGACGCGCTGGTCGACATGGGCCTCGGCGAGACCGACGTGGAGCGCTTCCTGCCGCTGCTGCTCGGCCGCAACGGGCGGTCGGCGCTGGACGCCGCCCTGCGCCTCGCCCAGATGACCCAGGGCACCGGCACCATCGCCTCGGCGGCCGACCGGGCGGCCAAGATCGTCTTCGCCCTGAAGACCTTCTCCCGCTTCGACCCGAGTGCCGAGATGATCACCGCCTCCCTGCGCGACGGGCTCGACACGGTGCTGACGCTCTACCACAACCAGATCAAGCACGGCGTCGAGCTGGTGCAGGACTACCAGCCGGTGCCGCCCATTCCCTGCCGGCCCGACGAGCTGAACCAGGTGTGGACCAACCTCGTCCACAACGCCCTGCAGGCCATGGACCACAAGGGCCGCCTGACCATCCGCCTGTTCCAGGCCGACGGCCGCGCCGTGGTGTCCATCGCCGATACGGGCTGCGGCATCCCCGACGACATCCGCGACCGCATCTTCGAGCCCTTCTTCACCACCAAGCGCGCCGGCGAGGGCTCGGGCCTCGGGCTCGACATCGTGCGCAAGATCGTCGAACGTCACGGCGGCACCATCGAGGTGTTCAGCCAGCCCGGCCACGGCACCACCTTCACCGTGCGCCTGCCGCTGGACCAGACGTCCGCCGCCGCCTCGACCGCCGCCCCCGCTCCCAGCCAGGACGTGCCCGCATGACCACCGCCTCCACCCCCGTCTCCGCGGGCTCCGCCGCCTCCCGCCTGCGCCCGCCGGTCGCCCACCCGGAATGCGCCATCCTGTGCGTCGACGACGAGAAGATGATCCTCGACGCGCTGAAGGTGCAGATCAGCCGGGCGCTCGGCGACCGCTACCTCTACGAGTTCGCCGAGAACGCCGACGAGGCCATGGAGCTGATCGAGGACCTGCACGGCGACGGCGTGCAGGTGCTGGTCATCGTGTCGGACTGGCTCATGCCGGGCCAGCGCGGCGACGAGTTCCTCATCGCCGTGCACCGCCGCTTCCCCCGCATCGTCAAAGTGCTGCTGACCGGCCAGGCCGACGCCGCCGCCATCGAGCGGGCGCGGACGCAAGGCGGCCTGCACCGCTGCCTGCACAAGCCGTGGAACGAGGCCGACCTCATCGACGCCATCGTGTCCGGACTTTCGGACGAATGACCTCTGCCATAGGCGGGGCTTGCAGCTGAGGGCTGTGCGGCTGGCCCGATCGGGTCTATCCTCGGGCGACAGTTGACAGTGCAAGGCCGGCCATGTCCTTCCCGAGCGACGCCGACAGCGACCTTCTGTCGCTAGTCTTCGCCACGACTCCGGGCGCGATCACCGTCTCGCGCATGCGTGACGGCGTCTATGTCGCCGTCAACCATGGGTTCTGCGAACTGTCCGGCTACAGCCAGGACGAGGTCATCGGGCGGTCCGCCATTCAGCTCGACATCTGGTACGACGCCGACGAACGCCGCCGCTTCGTCGAGAAGCTCATGCGCGACGGCGTGCAGCGCAACGCCTTGTGCCGCTTCCGCCGCAAGTCGGGCGAGGTGTTCTACGGCCACATGTCGGCGCGCCTGTTCGACCGCAACGGCGAGCCCCACCTGTTCGCCGTCACCCAGGACATCGCCGAGATCGTGTACGCCCAGGAGCAGGCGGAGATCAGCGAGGCCCGCCTGCGCGGCCTGGTCGCGCACATCCCCCACGGCGTGCGCGAGCTCGACCTGTCGGGCGTGATCCTGCTCGAGAACCCGGCGCATGCCCGCCTGTTCGGCTACGCTCCTGGCGAACTTGTGGGGCGGCGTGCGCTCGACCTGCTGGTCGATCCCGTCCAGGCCGAAGCCGTGGAGCAGGAGATCTTCGGCGCCGACCAGACCGCCGACACCCCCGGCGCCGGCAGCTACACCGCGGACATGCGGCACAAGGACGGCCGCATCATCAATGTGCGGGTGGACTGGTCGGTGCAGCGCTCGCCGCACGGGCCGCCCACCGTCATCTCGGTGCTGACCGACCTGACGGCGGCGGTGCGGGCGGAGGCGGAGCGGCGGCGCACGGTGGACGAACTCACCCGCTCCAACGCCGAGCTGGAGCGCTACGCCTACATCGCCGCCCACGACCTGCGGGAACCCATCCGCACCGTCACCAGCTATGCCCAGCTGCTGCGCCGCCGCCTGCAGCTCGCCGGGGTACTGGAGGGCGAGACGGCGGAGCTGTTCGGCTACCTGGAAACCGGCGCCAGGCGCATGTCCGACGTGGTGGACGACCTGCTCGCCTATTCACGCCTGCAGACCGAGGCCCAGTCCTTCGGCCCGGTGGACCTGGCGGCGGTGCTGGGGGCGGTGCAGAGCAGCCTCGCCCGCACCATCATGGAGACCGGCGCCGAACTGGAGGTCGAGCCCCTGCCGGTGGTGACGGCCGACGAGCCGCAGATGCTGCAGCTGTTCCAGAACCTGGTGACCAACGCCCTGCGCTATCAGCCGCACCGGCCGGGGCACGTGCCGCTGGTGCGCATCTCCGCCGCCCGGCGCGGCGCCGGGTGGTGCTTCGCGGTGGCCGACAACGGCATCGGCATCGAGGAGCAGTACTTCGAGCGCATCTTCAAGCTGTTCCAGCGCCTGCACGGGCAGCGCGACTACCCCGGCACCGGCGTCGGCCTCGCCATCTGCCGCCGCATCGCCGAGCGCCACGGCGGCACCATCACCGTCGACTCGCGGCCGGGCGACGGCACCACCTTCCAGGTCTGGCTGCCCGACGAGCCGCCGAGCGGGGCCGGCGAACCGGCGTCGGAGTGACGCCGCGCCTCAGGCTCCGAGGGCGCCGAGCGAAGCCGGATCGCGCACCTCGATGCGGCCGCGCGACAAGGCGACCCAGCCGCGCCGCTCGAACTCCTTGAGCTGGCGGCTGACGACCTCGCGCGCCGTGCCCAGCTCCGTCGCCAGGGTCTGGTGGGTGGCGCCGACCGCGCCGTCGGCGCTGCGCTGGCCGTGCGCCAGCAGCACCTGGGCGAGGCGCACGTCGATGCGCCCGAAGGCCACCTCCTCGATGAGCATGAGCAGGTCGGCGATGCGCGTGGCGTAGACGGCGAAGACGAAGCGGCGGAAGCACGGGCTCGCGTCCACCAGTTGCTCGAAGGCCGCCGCGGTCAGGGTGGCGGCGGCGACGGCGGTCTCGGCCACGCCCTCGGCGCCGTATTCGGCGCGGGTCATCAGGCAGGCGGTGGTCAGCACGCAGGTCTGGCCGCGCTCGACGCGGTAGAGCACGATCTCGCGCCCCGACTCCGACACCTTCTGCACCCGCACCGAGCCGCCGAGCACCAGCACGTAGGCCTGGCAGGCCGCCCCTTCCGAAAACAGCACGGTGCCCGCCGGCACCTCCATCACCCGCAGCGAGCGGTCGAGCAGCCGGCGGGCCTCGCCGTCCATGGGGGCGAGGTCGGGGAAGGCGTCGAGCAACGTTTCGAGGGGCGTCGTCGTCATGGCGGCAGTGTGCCCGCCGCCGCCCACCGGGGAAAGGGAAAAGCGGCGCCTCAGCCGGGCGGATAGATGGCCGTGATGCCGGCGATGATGGTCTGCGCCGCCAGCGCCGCCAGCACGATGCCGAGCACCCGGCTGACGGTGTGGATGATGGTCTGGCCGAGCGCCTTCTGCACCGCCTCCGACGCCATGAACAGGATCGCGCTGCCGATCAGCACCAGGGCGGCGGCGGCCAGCACGGTGCCCTGCCCCACCATGTCGCCGCCGTAGCGGTCCATCATCAGCATGATGGTGGTGATGGCGCCGGGGCCGGCCATGAGCGGGATCGCCATGGGGAAGACGGCGATGTGGCGCGCCTCTTCCTCGGTGCGGGCCTCGTCGGCGGTCTTGCTTTTGCGCTCCGACCGCTTCTCGAACAGCATCTCGAAGGCGATCCAGAACAGCAGGGCGCCGCCGGCGATGCGGAAGGCCGGCATCTCGATGGACAGGGCGTTCAGGACGATTTCGCCGAAGTAGGCGAAGAACAGGATGATGACGAAGGCGATCAGGCACCCGCGCACCGCGATGCGCCGCCGCGCCGCCGGCGTGAACCCCTGGGTGAGACCGATGAACACCGGCACCAGGCCGATGGGGTCGATCACCACGAAGAACACGACCAGGGCATTGAGCAGAACATCGATCATCGTCGGCGGCTTCCGGGCGAGCGGGAGGGGGGAATCGCCGACCCTACCACCGCGCGAGGGCGAAGGTCACCCTTCGCCGATCGCGCGGTGCGCCGATCAGGTCTGATCCATCTTCAGGGCGTTGATGAAGGCGGTCTGCGGGATTTCCACCTTGCCGAACTGCCGCATGCGCTTCTTGCCCTCCTTCTGCTTGTCGAGGAGCTTGCGCTTGCGGCTGATGTCGCCGCCGTAGCACTTGGCGGTCACGTCCTTGCGCATGGCGGCGATGGTCTCGCGCGCGATGACCTTGCCGCCGATGGCCGCCTGGATGGGGATCTTGAACAGGTGGCGCGGGATCAGGTCCTTCAGGCGGGCGCAGATGGCGCGGCCGCGGAACTCCGCCTGGGTGCGGTGGGCGATGAAGGCCAGCGCGTCCACCGGCTCGCCGTTCACCAGGATGCCCACCTTCACGAGGTCGGATTCGCTGTAGTCCGCCACCTCGTAGTCGAAGCTGGCGTAGCCCTTGGAGATGGACTTCAGGCGGTCGTAGAAGTCGAACACGATCTCGTTGAGCGGCAGCTTGTAGACCGCCATGGCGCGGTTGCCGGCGTAGGTGAGGTCGAGCTGGATGCCGCGGCGTTCCGTGCACAGCTGCAGGATGGGGCCGAGGTAGTCGTCGGGCACCATGATGGTGGCCTTCACCCACGGCTCCTCGATGAAGTCGATCTTCATCACGTCCGGCATGTCGGCCGGGTTGTGCAGTTCCTTCAGCGTGCCGTCGGTCATGTGCATGCGGTAGACGACCGAGGGCGCCGTGGTGATGAGGTCGAGGTCGAACTCGCGGTCCAGGCGCTCCTGGATGATCTCCATGTGCAGCAGGCCGAGGAAGCCGCAGCGGAAGCCGAAGCCCAGCGCCGCCGAGGTCTCGGGCACGTACTCGAAGCTGGAATCGTTCAGCCGCAGCTTGGCCAGGCTGTCGCGCAGGTGTTCGAAGTCGCTGGCGTCGACCGGGAACAGGCCGCAGAACACCACCGGGATGGACGGCTTGAAGCCGGGCAGCGGCTCGGCGCAGCGGCGGCCGTCCTCGGTGATGGTGTCGCCGACGTTGCAGTCGGCCACCGACTTGATGCCGGCGGTGATGAAGCCCATCTCGCCGGCCTTCAGCTCCTTCACCTCTTCCATCTTCGGCGAGAACACGCCGACGCGGTCCACCGGATGCGTCGCGCCCGACTGCATCATCAGGACCTTCTGGCCCTTCTTCAGCACGCCGTCCTTGATGCGCACCAGGATGATGACGCCGAGGTACGGGTCGTACCAGCTGTCCACCAGCATGGCCTTGAGCGGCGCCTTCTCGTCGCCCTGGGGCGCCGGCAGGCGGGCGCAGATGGATTCCAGCACGCCCTCGATGTTGAGGCCCGACTTGGCCGACACTTCCACCGCATCGGCGCAGTCGATGCCGATGACGTCCTCGATCTGCTCCTTCACTCGCGCCGGCTCGGCGGCGGGCAGGTCGATCTTGTTGAGGACGGGGATGATCTCGTGGTTGGCCTCGATGGCCTGGTAGACGTTGGCGAGCGTCTGCGCCTCGACGCCCTGCGAGGCGTCGACCACCAGGATGGAGCCCTCGCACGCGGCCAGCGACCGGCTCACCTCGTAGGCGAAGTCCACGTGGCCCGGCGTGTCCATGAGGTTCAGCTGGTAGGTGCGGCCGTTCTTGGCCGTGTAGTTGAGGCGCACGGTCTGCGCCTTGATGGTGATGCCGCGCTCACGCTCCAGGTCCATGGAGTCGAGGACCTGCTCCTTCATCTCGCGGTCGGTCAACCCCCCGCAGACCTGGATCAGGCGGTCGGCGAGGGTCGACTTGCCATGGTCGATGTGGGCGATGATCGCGAAGTTACGGATGTGGGACAGGTCGCTCATGTCGGGCCAATCAACAGAAACCGAGGCCGGCAACATAGGGCCAAAGGCGTTGGGAGGCAACGGCGTCGGGGCTGGTGCGTCCTACCATGCAGGGCCGCCGTGCCACGGGGCCTTTTCGCGCACCCCCGTCTGTGGGACCATGCGGCGGTGGCACGGGTGGGCCGGGTCCGACCGGGTGGAACCAACGACGTGATCGATACCGACATCGCCGCCGCCATCGTCGACGCCTTGCCGGCCAGCGGCTGTCTGGTCGACGAGCACGGCATCATCCTGGCCGTCAGCGCCGACTGGCGCCGCTTCGGCGAAGAAAACGGCAGCCTCGACACCGCCTTCGGGCGCGGCACCAACTACGTGAAGCTGTGCGCCGCCTCGGCCGACGCCGCCATCCGCGCCATCGGCCGCGGCGTGGCGCAGGTGCTGAACGGCGAGCGCGACGAGTTCCGCCACGTCTATTCCTGCCACGCACCCTGGGAAGTGCGCTGGTACCGCGTCAGCTGCCGGCCGGTGCACGCCGACGACCGCCGCCTCGCCCTGGTGCTGCACACCAGCATCACCAGCGAGGTTCTGAAGGGCAGCCTGCTGAAGGAAGCCGACCGCGAGGCCGCCCGCATCGGCCGCGAACGGGCGGACCTGCTGCAGCGCCTGTCCGACGAACTGCGCAGCCCCATGAACACCATCATCGGCCTCGCCGACATGCTGTCGCAGGCGGTGTTCGGCCCGCTCGGCAATCCACGCTACGAGGATTACGCCCGCGAGATCGGCATTTCCGGCCGGCGGCTGCGGCGGCTGATCGACGACGTGGTGGAACTGGCGCTCATGGAGGCGGGCGAGCTGCCGCTCGACGAATCGGCGGTGGACGTCGGCGCCGCCTGCGAGGCCGTCGCCGCCGAGATCCGCACCGCGGCGGAGGAAAAACGCATCGACCTGCTGGTGTGGACGCCCGACACCCTGCCACGGCTGCACGCCGACGGCGAACGCCTGCGCGAGATGCTGCGCCATCTGGTCGACAATGCCATCGGCGTGTCGCCCGACGGCGGCCGTGTCACCATCGAGGCGGCGGAGGACGCCGCCGGCTGCATCGCCGTCACCGTCACCGACCTCGGCCCCGGCCTGCGGCGCACCGACCACGGCCGCCTGACCGAACCCTTCTTCAAGGGCGGCGGCCCGGCGGTCGATCCCGATCATCCGGGGCTCGGCCTCGCGCTCACCAAGGGGCTGATGGACGCCCACGGCGGCCGCCTGATCCTGCGCGCCCGGCCGAGCCGCGGCACTGCGGTCACCCTGCGCTTCCCCAATACCCGCACCCTGACGGGCGAGGCCTGAGCGGCCGTCAGGCGCCGCGGCGACCGGCCAGCGCCATGGCGAGGCAACCGACCGCCATGGCCAGCGGCACCACGGCGAGGCCGCTGACGCTGTCGCCCACCCAGTGCGCCGCCATGCCGCCCAGCATGCCGGCGCCCATCTGCAGGCAGCCCATGAGAGCGGCGGCGGCCCCGGCCGTGCGCGGAAAGTGCTCCATGGCGCCGGCCGAGCTGCCGGGCATGAGCTGCGCCACGCCGAAGGCCCACAGCCCCATCACCGCCACCAGCCCGACCAGTGTCGGCCCCACCGTCAGCAGCGTCACCGTCTCCACCACGCCGGCGACCAGCACGATGGCGGCGCCGAAGATCATCAGGCGCTGCGAGTCGTGGCGGCGCAGCAGCGCCCGCGACAGGATGGCGCCGACGAAGTAGCTGGCCGCCTGCGCCGCGATGGCCGGCCCGATGAGCCCCGGCGACAGGCCGATGGGCCCGGCCAGCACGAAGGGCACCACGGTGACGAAGGTATAGAGCCCGCCGATGCCGAAAGACCCCGTCAGCGCCGGCGACAGGAAGCGGATGTCGACCAGCAGCCGGCCGTAGGTGCGCAGCACATGGGTCGCTGGCAGGGCGCCGGCGCCGGCATGGCTGTTGGTCTCGTGCAGGCGGAACAGGGAGAACGCGAGCAGCGCCACGGCATAGACCGCCATGAGCACGAACAGCCAGCGCCACGCCGCCACCTCCAGCACCAGGCCGCCGGCCAGCGCCCCCAGCGCCGGGGCGATGCTCACCACCATGCCGACCAGCGACAGGATGCGCGCCGCCCCCTGCCCGTCGAAGCGGTCGCGCACCATGGCCCGAGCGATGGCGACGCCGACCGAGGCGCCCAGCCCCTGCACCAGCCGCCCGACGGTGAGCGTCGCGACGCCCGGCGCCAGCAGGGCGGCGGCAGTACCCGCCAGGTAGAGCAGCAGGAAGGCGACCATCACCGGCCGCCGGCCGTAGCGGTCCGACAACGGCCCGCTCAGCAACTGGCCGCCGGCGAAACCCGCCAGATAGAGCGCCATGGTCGGCGCGATGACTTCCTCCGTCACCCCGAACACGCGGGCGATGTCGGGCATGGCGGGGCCGTAGACGGCGAGGCTGATGGGGCCGATGGCAGCCAGCGCCGCCGCCACCAGGGCCATGCGGCTCTCGGGGCTCACGAGGCGTCCTCGCCGCCGGTCAGGCCGTCGCGGATGTGTTCCAGGGTGTCGATCAGGGCGTCGACCCGACGCGGCGTCAGGCCGGCGACGACGCGCGCCCGCACCCGCCCGGCGATGGCGTCCAGCGCCGCCAGCAGGGGCTCGGCGGCGGGCGTCGTGTGCACCGTCTTGGCGCGGCGGTCGGAGGGGTGCGGCCGGCGCTCCACCAGGCCCAGCTGCTCGAGCTGGTCGAGGAAGTTCACCAGCGTCATGGGCTCGATGCCCATGCGCTCGGCCAGCGCCGACTGCCGCCGCCCGGCGTGGGCGACCACGTAGGCGAGCGTGCGCGCCTGCCCGACGGTGAGGGGCAGGTCGCTCGCCGCCAGCTCGCGCTCGAAGGCGCGGCGGATGAGGCGGGAGACGTCGGTGGTCAGGAAGCCGATGGAGGCGTCGGGGCGGAACAGGCTCATGGTGCGGAGAACGTAAGATTGCCTTACTATCTCCGCAAGGGCCATTCGCCTGCCCGGCACCGACTACTTCAGGTACGGCTTGTAGCCCATGTCGTGCTTGGCGATGTGGTCGATGAGCCAGCGGCGCAGGAACTCGATCACCTCGTTGAGGTTGAGCAGGTCCGGCTCGCGGCGGAACAGGTCGGCGATCTCGCGGGCGACGCGCTCCAGTTCGCGGTGCATCTTCATGTGGCCGTCCGACAGCGGGTACTGCGTCGCCGAGAAGATGTCTTCCTCGCGCTTGAAGTGCCGCTCCACGTACTGCACCAGCTGGTCCATGCACTGCGACAGTTGCGCGTTGCTCACCTTGGGCTGGCGGCGCATGTCGTAGAGCTGGTTGGTGATGTTCACCAGCGTCTGGTGGTCGAAGTCGATGGCCGTGTGGCCGATGAGCCAGTCGTCCGTCCACTCGATGAGCGGCATCCTCGTTCCCCGTTCCGAATTCTTGATTGTGCACCGCAGCGGAAACCACTCCGCCGCAGCATCAGCGGACCAATAGAACGGAGCACGACAAACGGTCAATAAGGTCGGGGGTCGATAGGCCGACAGTCATGGCCAATTCGGCCGGAAGGACCAATACGGCCTGCGGAAAGTCCGCCGCCCGCACCAGCCGCGGGGGCGTCGGCGGCGGCAGGGACTGCACCCGCAGGCGCACGCCGCGCGACCGCGCCCGCTCGCCCAGCCGGCGCTCCTCGGCCGGGCCGTCGCCGAAGGCGAGGACGGCGACGCCGGTGTCGGCGGCGGCCGCCAGGGCGCAGGCGGTGTCGAAGGCCCGCAGCGCCCCGGCCGAGCCGTCCCAGGCGCAGAACACCGGCGGCCGCTCGTCCAGCGGCCGGCGCAGCACCAGCACCCGCGGCGCCGACGGCGCCACCTCGCCCACCAGCGCCCGCGCCGTCGAGCCCAGCGGCCCGCCACGGCTGCGCTGCCAGCGCGTCCGCGCCTGCCCGACCGCGCCCAGCACCAGCAGATCGCAGCCGCCGGCCGTCTCGGCCAGGGCGGCGGCGATCTCGCGCGCCACCGCCCCCTGGCGGCGGTGCAGCGGCAGGTCGAAGGAGGCCGCCGCTTCGCCCTCGGGCGCGGTGCCGAGGTCTTCGTCGGCCAGCGCCCGCTGCACGGCGTCCACCGCCGCCTGCGCCGCCCGCCGCTGCCCGGCCAGAGTACCGGCGATGGCCTCCGGCGTCAGGGCCAGCGGCCGGGCGCGGCCGGTCAGGGTGCACAGGGCGACGGCGCCCGGATGCCGCGCGAGGCGGGCGATGTCGGCGTCCTCGACGCAGACGGCGCTCACCGGCGCCCCGAAGTGCCGCGCCAGCCGCGCCGCCAGCCGCAGGCCGGCCAGCGACAGCGGCGAGGCGTCGAGCGCCACCACGATTGCGCCCCAGGCGTCCTCCGCCCGCTCCGCCCCGCCCGTCATCCGCGGCCGCCGTTGCCGTTGCGCCCGCTGCCGGCCGCCGACAGCTCCAGCGCCCGGCGGCGCCACTGGGCGAGGCGCGCGGCGACGCGGCGGTTGATGGACCCGGTGGGCCAGCCGGCGCCGTCGTCGGGCGCACCGGCCGGGATGCCGGTCAGGATCTCGATGCCCTCGTCGACGGTGGACACGGCGTGAATGTGGAAGCGCCCGGCCGCGGCCGCCTCCACCACGTCGGGGCGCAGCATGAGGTTCTTCACGTTGCTGGCGGGGATCAGCACGCCCTGGTCGCCGGTCAGGCCGCGGGCGGCGCAGACGTCGAAGAAGCCCTCGATCTTCTCGTTCACGCCGCCGATGGGCTGCACCTCGCCGAACTGGTTGACCGAACCCGTCACGGCGAAGCCCTGCCGGATGGGCACGTCGGCCAGCGCCGACAGCAGCGCGTACAGTTCGGCGCAGGAGGCGCTGTCGCCGTCGATCAGGCCGTAGGACTGCTCGAACACCAGGCTCGCCGAGACGCTGAGCGGCCCGTCCTGGCCGAAGCGGGCGGCCAGGAAGCCCGACAGGATGAGCACCCCCTTGGTGTGCAGCTCGCCGCCGGTGCCGACCTCGCGCTCGATGTCGACCAGCTCGCCGCGCCCCATGCGCACGCGGCAGGTGATGCGGCTCGGTCGGCCGAAGGCGAAGGTGCCCAGTTGCAGCACGGCGAGGCCATTGATCTGCCCGGCCTTCTCGCCGTCGGTGTCGACCATCAGGGTGCCGCGGGCGAATTCCTCCTGGATGTGCTCGCGCACCCGGTCGGTGCGGTAGGTCTTGGCGTCGATGGCCTGCTGCACGTCGCGGCGGGAGACCACCTCGGCGCCGCGCTCGCCGGCCCAGAAATCGGCCTCGCGCACCAGATCGGCGACCGAGCCCATGTGCGTCGTCAACCGCTCGCTGTCGTCGGCGAGGCGGGCGGCGTGGTCGATCACCCGCGCCACCGCCGAGCGGTCGAGCGGCCGCAGCCCGTCGCGCCGCGCCATGGTGCCGACCAGCCGGGCGAGCGCCAGCGTCGTGTCGTCGCGCCGGTGCATGCGGTAATCGAAGTCCGCCTGCACCTTGAACAGCTCGCGGAACTCGGGGTCGTGGTGGCTGAGCAGGTAGTAGACCATGGGCTCGCCGATGAGCACGACCTTGACGTCGAGCGGGATGGGCTCGGGCTCCAGCGAGGTGGTGGTGAAGATGCCGAAGGAGGCGCCCGGAGCCTCGATGCGGATTTCGCGGGTGCGCAGGGCGCGCTTCAGGTCCTCGTAGGCGAAGGGCTGCATGAGCAGCTTGCGGGCGTCCAGCACCAGATAGCCGCCATTGGCGCGGTGCAGGGCGCCGGGACGGATGAGGGTGAAGTTGGTCACCAGGGCGCCGTAGCGCTGCTGGTGCTCGATGCGGCCGACGAGGTTCGGCTGGCTCGGGTGGTCTTCCTCCACCACCGGGGCGCCGCCGTTCTCGTGGCGGCCGATGACCACGTTCACCTTGTACTGCTCGTGCGTCTCCTCGCGGTTGCCGCCCAACTGCTTGCGGATCTGCGGCGGCAGTTGGCGCAGTTCCTCGCTTTCCGGCAGGAACTGGTCGACCCGCTCCACCAGGTTCTTGCGCACCGTATCCAGGTGCGCCAGCACCGCCGGGCAGTCCTCGTAGTCGGCGCGCAGGTCGTCGATGAGGTGGCCGACGGCGTATTCGGTGACGTCGCGGTCGAGTTCGCGGACGCGCTCGCGTTGTTCCTTTTCCCACTTGGGGATCTCGCGCATGCGGGTCTGCAGGTCCTCCTGCAGTTCCTCCATGGCCTGCTTGCGGTCGGCGCGCTCGTCCTCGGACAGTTTCTCGAACTCGTCGGGGCTCAACACCTCGCCGTCCTTGAGGGGCGCCAGCGCCAGCGCGACCGGCGTCCGCACCAGGGCGACGCCGCGGGCGCGCGCCTTGGTCTGGACCTCGCCGAAGGTGCGTTCCTGGCGTTCCTTGAACTCGTCCTCGATGGCCTGGCGGCGGGCGCGGTAGTCGTCGGCCTCGAAGGCGGCGGGGATGGCGGCCTGGAGTTCCTCCACCAGACGCTCCATGGCGCGCTGGAAGGCCCGCCCGCGCCCGGCAGGCAGGCGCAGGGCGCGCGGCCGTTGCGGGTCGTCGAAGTTGTGGACGTAGCACCAGTCGTCGGGGCGCGGCTGGGCGGCGGCGGCGCGGCCGATGAACTGGCGCACCAGGCTCGACTTGCCGGTGCCCTGCGGCCCGGCGGCGAAGATGTTGTAGCCGTCGGCGCGGATGCCGATGCCGAAGCGTACCGCCTCCACCGCCCGCTCCTGGCCGACGGTGTCTTCCTGGTCGGGCAGCTCGGCCGTCGTCTCGAAGGGCAGATCCGCCTCGCGGCAGGGGGTATGGAGGCGGTCGGCGGGCAGCGGATCGAGCGGCATGAAGGGTCCTCGCAGGGGAAACGCGGCGGGGCGGGACGAAAAGGGGAGGAACGCGGCGCCGTCAGTCGGCGCCCTCGATTTCCTCCATGTCGTCGTCGGAGAAGCCGAGGTGATGGCCGATCTCGTGGATCAGCACGTGGCGCACCACGTGGTGCAGGTCTTCGCCGCTCTCGCACCAGTAGTCTAGGATGGGACGGCGGTAGAGGAACACCATGTCGGGCGCGGTGCGCACGTCGTGCACGCTCTGGCGGTCGATGGACACCCCGGAATAGAGGCCGAGCAGGTCGAAGGGGCTCTCCAGCTCCATCTCGCGCTCGATCTCTTCGTCGCAGAAGTCGTCGACGCGCACCAGCAGGTCGGCGATGGCCGGCCCGAAGGGCGTGTCGGCCAGTTCCGCCAGCACCTCGCGGGCGATGGCCTCGAAGTCGGCGGCGGAGGGGGCGGTCAGGGTGCGGGCGTCGGGGGAGGCGGAAGAGGCGGTCATTGGGGGCTCGGCTTGCGCGACGGTTGATGCGGCGGCGGGGCGGGCCCACCTGCATGGCAACGGACGGCGGCGCCGGCGGGCTCATGACGACTGTGACCCGCACCGCCCGCCGCTGCAACCGTCGTTGGTGAAAGGGGATGCCGATGATCGAGAAACTGGAAGGTGCCGCCCGCGCCGAGGCCCTGGCCGCCCTGCCCGCCTGGACGCCGGTGGAGGGGCGCGACGCCATCGCGCGCAGCTTCCGCTTCGCCGACTTCAACGAGGCCTTCGGGTTCATGGCCCGCGTCGCGCTCGTCGCCGAGGCCATGGACCACCATCCGGAGTGGGCCAACGTCTACAACCGCGTAGACGTAACCCTGTCCACCCACGACGCAAACGGGTTGACCGAACGGGATGTTCGCCTGGCGGCTGCGATGGATCGCATCGCCGGCCGTTGACCCTGCTTTTCCGCTAGGCTTCCTCTTCCGCTTTCGCTAGCTTCGGCGGCTGAAGTCGGCGCATTGCCGACCTTTCGACCCTAATCGCCGCCGCCGAGGAGTGTCTCCGCATGACGATCGTTTCGCGCCGTCCGCTGCTGCGCCGGGCCGGGCTCGCGGCCGTCGCCCTGGCCGCCGCCTTCGCCGTGTCCTCGCCGACGCTGGCCGCTTCGACCACCGCTGCCAAGACCAAGGGCTGCGCCGACACCTCGGAAGCCGCGGCGCTGCACGTGCGCTCGCTGCAGACCTGGCTGGTGGTGGCGTCGCTGAGCTGCGGCACCGTCGAAGACTACAACGCCTTCGTCATCAAGTACCGCCCGACCCTGCAGCGCCACGGCGACTCGCTGATCCGCTACTTCGGCCGGTCCTACGGCAAGGGCGGCACCGACAAGCTGAACCGCTACGTCACCCTGCTCGCCAACGAGGCCTCGCGCCTCAGCCTGGACGACCGCGACGCCTTCTGCGCCCGCGCCGCGTCCATCTACAGCGAGATGCGGGGCGAGAGCGTCTCGGCCAACCAGCTCGACAGCTACTCGGCGGAAAAGGTCGGCCTGCTGGCCGTGGAGCCGAAGAGCTGCATGCCCGACGGCCTGCTCGCCAGCGCCCGCTGAGGCGCGCCGCCGCGCCGCCGCCCTACCCCTCCGCCAGCACGCGCGCCATGGGCGGGTCGAGCAGGAGGCGGAGGCGGCAGGCGGCGGTGGTGGCGAACAGGTGGGTCACCGCCTTGCGGCGGCTGGCGTGCAGCTTCGGGCGCGGCGCCGGCGGGCGCAGCACCGCGGCCTCGTGGGCGTCGGCGACGATGAGCCCTTCCGCCGCCGGCAGCAGATCGAGCGGAAAGTCCGGCGGCACCGCGAAGGTGAAGGCGTCGCAGTACTCCAGGTATTCCTCCCACTTGCCGTCGGACAGATAGTCGGCGGCACAGCTTTTCACCTCCACCACCAGCAGCGATCCGTCCGGGGCGAGCGCCATGACGTCCACCCGGCGCCCCGTCGCGAGCGTTACCTCGGTGACCGGCGCATAGCCACGGTCGACGAGATGGCGGCAGACGCCGCGGGTGGTGGCGCGGGCGGCGGGCGAAAGGTTTCCGTCGTTCATGTCCTGTTCCCCTGGTCAGGGCCAGCCTAGCGCTCCACCCTGGGGAAAGGCAAGACAGACCGACGGCACGAACGCGAGGAGGCGGACCATGAAGGTAGGCGTGGTGGGATGCGGCATGGTGGGCTCGGCGGCGGCCTATGCCCTGGTCCTGCGCGGCGCGGCGTCGGAGGTGGTGCTGGTCGACGTCAACGAGGCGCTGGCCGAAGCCCAGGCGCAGGACATCCGCCACGCGACGCCGTTTGCCTATGCCGTCACCGTGCGCGCCGGGTCTTACGCCGACTTGGCCGATGCGGCGGTGGTGATCCTGGCCGCCGGCGCCAACCAGAAGCCGGGCGAGACCCGCCTGGAACTGCTCGGCCGCAATGCCGAAGTCTTCGCCGCCATCATCCCGCCGGTGCTGAAGGCGGCGCCGGATGCCATCCTGCTGGTCGCCACCAACCCGGTGGACGTGATGACGCAGATCGCGACGGGCCTGTCGGGCCTGCCGCCGGAGCGGGTGATCGGCTCGGGCACCATCCTCGACACCGCCCGCTTCCGCGGCCTGATCGCCAATCACCTGGGTATCTCCGCCAAGTCGACGCACGGCTACGTGCTGGGCGAGCACGGCGATTCCGAGGTGCTGTGCTGGTCGTCGGCCATCGCCGGCACGGTGCGGGTGGAAGACCTCGCGCGCCAGGTCGGCAAGCCGCTGGACGACGCCGCCAAGGCCGACATAGACGAGAAGGTGCGGCGCGCCGCCTACCACATCATCGCCGGCAAGGGGGCGACGTGGTACGGCATCGGCGGCGGCCTCATGCGCATCTGCCAGGCCATCGGCGGCGACGAGCGTGCCATGCTGACCGTTTCCGTCGTCTCCGACAGCATCGAAAGCGTGCCGCAGGTGGCCGCCAGCCTGCCGCGCATCGTCGGGCGGGCGGGCGTGCTCGGCACCATCATGCCCGACCTCGACCGCGATGAACGCGACGGCCTGCGGCGGTCGGTGGAACTGCTGAAGCAGGCAGCGACGGACGTGGGGTTCTGATACCTCCTCACACCACCTCGAAATCCAGGCCGATGTCGAGCGCCGGGACGGAATGGGTGAGGAAGCCGAGCGAGATCAGGTCCACCCCGGTCTGCGCCACCGCCTCCAGGTTCGCCATGGTGATGCCGCCGCTGGCTTCCGTCGTCAGGCGGCCGGCGACGCGGCGCACCGCCTCGCGCAGGGTGTCCGGCGCCATGTTGTCGAGCAGCACGGCGTCGGCCAGCCCGAGCGCCAGCACCTCGTCCAGCTGGTCGAGCGTATCGACCTCCACCTCGATCTTCACCATGTGACCGAGCGCCTCGCGGGCGCGGGTGAGCGCCGCGCCGACGCCGCCGGCGACGACGATGTGGTTGTCCTTGATGAGCACCCCGTCATCCAGGCCGAAGCGGTGGTTGGTGCCGCCGCCGACGCGCACAGCGTGCTTCTCCAGCGCCCGCAGGCCGGGGGTCGTCTTGCGGGTGCAGGCGATGCGGCAGCCGTGCGGCGCCGCCAGCGCCACCGCCCTGGCCGTCGTCGTGGCGATGGCCGACAGGCGGGCGAGCAGGTTGAGCGCCACCCGCTCGCCGGTCAGCACGGCGCGGGCCGGGCCTTCCGCCGTGGCGACGCAGGTGCCGGCGGGCACGTCGGCGCCGTCGTCGTGGTGGACCGTCACCTGCACCGCCGCATCGAGCAGCGCGAAGGTCCGCCGCACCACCGCCATGCCGGCGACGCGGCCGGCGTGGCGGAAGTGGAAGCGGCCGCGGGCGCGGTCCTCGGGGCGGACGGTGGCGTCGGTGGTCAGGTCGCCGGCCTGGCCGAGATCCTCGGTCAGCGCGGTGAGCAGCAGCGGGTCGAGCTGGAACGGGTAGAGGGCGCGGGTCATGGTCTCTCGGCAGGTCAGGCGGCGGCTTCGGCCGCGGGGTGTCAGGCGGCGGCTTCGGCCGCGGCGGGGGCGAGCAGGTCGGCCAGGGTGACGACGTGGCGGCGGCGCCATGCCTCCACCGGCGCCGGGGCGTCCGTGCGGCAGTGGGCGCCGCGGCTTTCGTCGCGACGCAGCGCGGCGGCCGTCATCAAGCGCGCGGCGAGCAGCAGGTTGGCGGCTTCCGCCTCAGCCCGGCCGGGCTGCGCGGCGCGACCGCTCGGCAGGGCCGCGAGGGCGGCGCAGGCGGCGGCGAGGTCGCGACCCGACCGCACGAGGCCCATGTGGGCGCTCATGAGGCGGCGCACGGCGGCGGCGGTCTCGGGCGGGGCGACGGGGAAGACGGCTGGTGCGGGGAGCGGGTCGGCCGGCGCGGCGTCCACGTCCTCCGCCACCCGGCGGGCGAAGACCAGGGCCTCCAGCAGCGAGTTGGACGCCAGCCGGTTGGCGCCGTGGACGCCGGTGCAGGCGACCTCGCCGCAGGCCCACAGGCCGGGCAGCGAGGTGCGGCCGGCGAGGTCGGTCGCCACGCCGCCCATGTGGTAGTGGGCGGCGGGCGTCACCGGCACGGGCGCCGCATAGGGATCGAACCCGGCCTCGGCGAGCAGCGCCAGAACCTGCGGGAAGGCCTCCGCCCCCCGGTTGGCCAGGGCCGGCCGCAGGTCGAGGAACACCGGCAAGCCGGCGGCGGCGCGGGTGCCGAGGGCGCGCGCCACCACGTCGCGTGGCGCGAGGTCGGCGAGCGGATGCTCGGCGGCCATGAAGGCCCGCCCCGCCGCGTCGCGCAGCACCGCGCCAGCGCCGCGCAGGGCTTCCGTCAGCAGCGGCAGGCGGCCTTCGGCGGGAAGCGCGAGGGCGGTCGGGTGGAACTGCACCATCTCCAGGTCCGCCAGCGCCGCGCCCGCCCGCGCCGCCAGGGCGAGGCCGTCGGCGGTGGCTTCCGGCGGGTTGGTGGTGGCGGCATAGAGCGCGCCGACGCCGCCGGTCGCCAGCACCACCGGTCCGGCCAGCGTCTCCACCCCCAGCGGCCCGAGCACCGCAAGGCCGGCGACCCGCCCGTCGCGCACCAGCAGATCGAGCGCCACCGTCTGCGCCCGCACCGTCACATGCGGCGCCGCCGCCACCAGCGCCGCCAGCGTCTCCACCAGCTTGCGCCCGGTGGCGTCGCCGCCGGCGTGGACGATGCGGTCGGTGGAATGCGCCGCCTCGCGCCCCAGCGCCACGGCGCCGGCGGCGGTGCGGTCGACGGGCAGGCCGAGGGCGACGAGGCGGCGGATCTCGGCGATGCCGGCTTCGGCGAGCAGGCGGGCGGCGTCCGCGTCCACCGTACCGGCACCGGCGGCCAGGGTGTCGGCGGCGTGATCTTCCGCCGAGTCGCCGTCGCCGAGCGCGCAGGCGATGCCGCCCTGGGCCCACAGGCTGGAGCCGCCGGGCAGACCGTCGGTCTTGGTCACCAGCACCACCGGGCGCGGCGCCAGCGCCAGGGCGCAGGCCATGCCCGCCGCGCCCGAGCCGACGACGAGAACCGGCGCGCCGCCGCTCATCGCCCGACCGCCAGCATGCGCTCCACCGAGGCGCGGGCGCGGGCCGCCACGTCGGCGGGGATCTCGACGCGCGGCTCCAGGGTTTCGAGCGCGGTGCGGATGTTGTCCAGGGTGATGCGCTGCATGTGCGGGCACAGCATGCAGGGCCGCACGAAGGTGGTCTGCGGCGACTCGGCGGTGATGTTGTCCGACATGCTGCATTCCGTGACCATGAACACGGTCTTCGGCGTGCGGGTGCGCACGAACTCCTGCATCTGCGCCGTCGAGCCGGCGAAGTCGGCGGCGGCGAGAACGTCGGGCGGGCATTCCGGGTGGGCGATGACCGTCAGGTCGTCGTGGGCGGCGCGGAACTCGGCGATGTCGGCGGCGGTGAACTGCTCGTGCACCTCGCAGCGGCCGTCCCACGGAATGATGCGCACGGAGGTCTGCGACGCGACGTAGGCCGCCAGGTACTTGTCGGGCAGGAAGATCACCTCCGGCGCGTTCAGGCTTTCCACCACCTTCACGGCGTTGCCCGAGGTGCAGCAGATGTCCACCTCCGCCTTCACGTCGGCCGAGGTGTTGACGTAGGCCACCACCGGCACGCCGGGATGGCGCGCCCGCAGGGCCCGCACGTCGGCGCCGGTGATCGATTCGGCGAGCGAGCAGCCGGCCTTCAGGTCGGGCATCAGCACGGTCTTGGCCGGGTTCAGCAGCTTCGCCGTCTCCGCCATGAAGTGGACGCCGGCCATGACGATGACGTCGCCCTGCGCCTCCACCGCCTGGGCGGCCAGGGCCAGGCTGTCGCCCACGATGTCGGCGACGCCGTGGTAGATGGCGGGGCTCATGTAGTTGTGCGCCAGGATCACCGCGTTGCGCTCGCGCTTCAGGCGGGTGATGGCGTCGATTGTGGGGCGCATCAGCGCCCACTCGGGCGCCGAAACGGCGTGCCGCACCTTCTCGAAGACGGGGTCGCGCTCGCGGCCGGTGATGGCGTTCATGGGCTTGCCGGGCTCCCTTATGATCCTGGTGAGCACGATACCAATGCTGTCGATGAGCACATGGGTCGTGCTGTTCCTGAGCACGCTGATTGTGCTCAGATAGAGCATAATGCCGTCAAGGGGAATTTTTCAGTGTCGTGACAGGGCCACGATGCCCATGAAAAAAGCGCGAGGGAGGCCGAAACCTCCCTCGCGCTGCGCAGCGGCCGGTGCGGCCGGACGGCGTTAGAAGTTGAAGCCGACGCCGATGGCGTGGAAGAAGCCGCCGTCGTCGAAGGCGTCGTCGATGTCGTCCGAGTCCTGGAAGGTGAACTGGTACTCGGTCTGCGCGTAGATGAAGGTGTTGTCGTCGGCGTAGTACTTCACGCCCAGCTCAGGCCCGGCCGCGAAGGAGTTGTTCACGCCCTCGCCGTAGATGCCGCCGGCGCTCGCGCCGATGTAGGGGCGCCAGCGGCCCAGGTCGAAGACGTAGTCGGCGAACACGCGGGTCGCGCCGGTCAGGGCGGTGTTGTCTTCCGAGTCGCTGAAGTTCAGCGTCTGGCGCACGCCGACCAGCACGTTGTCGGTCATGTACTTGCCGGCGCTGCCGGTGACGCCGAGGGTGGTGTTGTCGAAGTCGTTGTCGCTGCTGCCGCTGCCCGAGATGGTGACTTCCCAGTCCCCGGCCTGGGGCCCGACGAACTCCACCTCCTGCGCCTGGGCGGTGGCGAAAGCCGGCAGGGCGAGAAGGGCGGAGAGGAGAAGCGTCTTCTTCATGGTAAGGCTCCTTGATGAGGTCCATGGGGAGAACCTCCGTCGACTGTCGACAGTTGCATTGCGGTGCAGCAGCGTGTCCCGATTCTCCAGCCCTGTTGCAAAAAAGCGACAGGGGCGCCCGGCCGCAGCCGGACGCCCCTGCCCCCTTCGATCCGCCGAACGGTCAGTTCGGCATCATCAGAACCGGGCGCGGCGTGGCATTGGTGCTCGCCGGCAGGATCGGGTACTCGACGCGCGGCTGCTCGCCGGTGAGGGCGTGCAGGAAGGCGACGATGTCCGCCACTTCGGCGTCCGACAGGTCGCGGCCGAGCTGGGCGGTGCCCATGACGGCGACGGCCTGGTTCAGATCCCACACGTTGCCCGAATGGAAGTAGGGCGCGGTGAGGGCGACGTTGCGCAGCGGCACGGCGCGGAAGACGTATTCGTCGGCCGCAGTCTGGGTGACGGTGAAGCGGCCCTTGTCTTCCGGCGGCAGGATGTCGGCACCCGGGCGCTCGACGACGCCGAACGGGTAGTAGTCCTGGCCGCCCAGGTTCACGCCGCCGTGGCATGCGGCGCAGCCGGCGTCGATGAAGGTCTTCAGGCCGCGCTTCTGGGCGTCGGTCATGGCCGCGGCATTGCCTTCCAGGTACTGGTCGAAGGGCGACGCCGGGGTGATGAGGGTCGCCTCGAAGGCCTCGATGGCCATGGCGACGTTGTCGAAGGTCACCGGATCGGCCTCGCCGGGGAAGGCGCGCTTGAAGTGCTCGACGTAGGTCGGGATGGACTTCAGCGACTCCACCACGACGGCCGGCTGGTTGTTCATCTCGACGCCGGCCTGGATCGGGCCCTTGGCCTGTTCCTTCAGGTCGGCGGCGCGGCCGTCCCAGAACTGGGCGACGTTGAACACGGCGTTCAGCACCGTCGGCGCGTTGCGCGGGCCGCGCTGCCAGCCGTGGCCGACCGACGTTTCCAGGTTGTCGTCGCCGCCCATGCCCAGGTTGTGGCAGGTGTTGCAGGACAGAAGCTGGCTGGCCGACAGGCGCGGATCGAAGAACAGCATGCGGCCGAGTTCGACCTTCTCGCCGGTCACGGCATTGCCGGAAACCTTGGGAACCACCTGCGGGACCGGCTCGAACAGGGCTTTCGCCTCCGTCATCAGCGCCGCGTCGTCGATTGGCGCCGCCACTGCGGACACCGCCCCGAACGCCAGCGGCAGAGCCGTCACCACCATCGCCAGACGCATCATGCGTGCCATGGTGTCCCCTCCTCGTCATCTGTTTGCGGTCAGGAGACCGGGCGGTCCATCTGGGGGAGGCGCCGCGATCTCCGGAAGAAATATGACCACACTTTTCGTATGGCTGTCCAGATGATCAAGAATTCTTCTAACTTGGATAATTGCGATCGTCGTCAGTCGCCGGTTCGCACCAGGGGCAGGCCGATGCCGACGCTGTGGCGTTCGCGCAGCACGTCGCGGCGGAAGCGGTAGAGTTCCGCCGGGCGGCCGCGGCCGGTGTCGTCGGTGCGCCCCGTCGCTTCCACCATCTCGCTTTGCTGCAGGGTGCGGCGGAAGTTCTGCTTGTGCAGGCGGGCGCCAGCCAGGGCCTCCACCACGCGCTGCAGTTGGAGCAGGGTGAACTCCGGCGGCAGCAGGTCGAACACCACCGGGCGCCAGGCGATCTTGCCCCGCAGCCGGCCGAGGGCGGAGGCGAGGATGCGGCGGTTGTCCACCGACAGCGGCGTGCCGAGCTGCGCCGCCACGGTCAGGCGCATGGGATCGACCGGCGGCGCCTCGCGCCCCGCCGTGCGGGCCGCCGCGGCGGCGTCGCGCATGGCTTCGGGCACCAGTTGCGCCTCGTAGAGCAGTTCGTAGCGGTCGAGCGTGCGGCTGCGGTCCTGCCCGGCCGTGGCGTGCAGGCCGAAGCAGATGTCGACGCGGTCCGCCCGGTCGCGCCGCTGGCGCTCGTCGGGGGCGGCGTCGGCCCAGGCGCGCAGGTGCGGCACGATGACGTGGTCGACCACCGCCGGCCGCCCTTCGCGCCAGTCCTCCCACGGCAGGAAGGAGTACCAGTCGCGCCACTCCGCCTCGCCGCTGCCGGCCACCGCCGTCTCGTGGGTCAGCGCCAGATAGGCGACCGACACCAGCCGCGGCCCGCCGTAAAGCTCGCGCGGGTCGCGGTACTGGTTGCCGAAGGTGTAGAGCTGCTCGACGTAGCGCAGGCTGAGGCCCGTCTGGTCCTCCACCCACTGCCGCAGGCCGAGTTCGAGGGTGCGGTGGCGCTCCGGCTCGAAGGGGCCGTAGGGCAGGGTTTCCGGGCTGTCGTGCGGGATGCCGGGGCCGCCGCGCTGGGCCTCCGTCGCCAGGCCGTGGGCCATGCGGCGGGCCACCAGCACGCGCGGCGCCTCGTCGGTGACCGCGGCGACGACGGCGGTCAGGCCGATGACGGCGGCTTGCGGCGGCGGGGCGGAGTCTGAGTCGGCGGCGGCAGGGGTGGCGCGGGCGGGCGTCACGCGAAGGCTCCAGGCGGGGGTGTGCGGTCCGGCGCAGTCTGCCTGAAACGCCGCGGGGCGACCAGGGGATGTCGACACGGGCCTTGCATGACTGACCCGTCAGTCATATAACAACGGGACAGACACCGCGACCCGGAGCCCCGCCCGCCATGACCGCCGCCGCCCCGTCGGCCCCGACCAAGCCCGCCCCCGCCGCCAAGACGCGGCGGCGGTCGCGCGTCGGCGACAGCCGGGAGGACCGCGAGGCCGTCATCATCGCCGCCGGGCTCGCCGAGTTCCTGGAAAAGGGCTACGCCGCCACCCGCGTCGACGACGTGGCGAAGCGCGCCGGCGTCGCCAAGGGCACCGTCTACCTCTACTTCCCGAGCAAGGAAGACCTGTTCCACGCCGTGGTGCGCCGCTCCATCGCGCCGCTGGTGGACGTGGTGGAGGCGGTCGCCGCCACCCCCGGCGCCTCGGCGGCAGAGGTGCTGAAGCAGGTGCTGGCGACGCTCTACCGCGAGGTGGCGGGCACCGACCGGCGCGAGGTGCTGCGCCTGCTCATCGCCGAAAGCGGCCGCTTCCCGCAGCTCGCCGCCTATGCCCACACGGTGGTGGTGCGGCGCGGCGGCAAGGCCCTGCGCGCCCTGGTGGCCGAGGCCGTGGCGCGCGGCGAGTTCCGCCCCGGACCCGCCGCCGCGGCGCCCGAGGTGGTCATGGGCCCGGTCGTGCTGGCACTGGTGTGGACGCTGGTGTTCCACGACATCGACCCGCTCGACCTCGACGCCGTGCTCGACGCCCATGTCGACCTGATCCTGCGCGGGCTCCAGCCTGCGCCCCGCTCCTGACCGACCGACGCAACCCCCTGGCACGAAAGCGCTTGGACATGTCGCACGTACTCAATACCTACCGGGCCGGTGCCGACGAACGCGGCCACTTCGGCCTGTTCGGCGGCCGCTACGTGGCCGAGACGCTGATGCCGCTCATCCTCGAGCTGGAGGAAGCCTACGAGGCGGCCAAGGCGGACCCCGCCTTCCACGCCGAGCTGCGCGGCCTGTTGACCAACTACGTCGGCCGGCCGAGCCCGCTCTACTTCGCCAGCCGCATGACGGAAGCCTGCGGCGGCGCCAAGATCTACTTCAAGCGCGAGGACCTGAACCACACCGGCGCGCACAAGATCAACAACTGCATGGGCCAGATCCTGCTGGCCCGCCGCATGGGCAAGACCCGCATCATCGCCGAGACAGGCGCCGGCCAGCACGGCGTGGCGACGGCCACGGTCTGCGCCCTGTTCGGCATGAAGTGCGTCATCTACATGGGCGAGACCGACATCGCCCGTCAGGCGCCCAACGTGTTCCGCATGAAGCTGCTGGGCGCCGAGGTCAAGCCCGTGGTCAGCGGCTCGCGCACCCTGAAGGACGCCATGAACGAGGCGCTGCGCGACTGGGTGACCAACGTGCGCGACACCTTCTACATCATCGGCACCGTCGCCGGCCCCCACCCCTACCCCAGCCTGGTGCGCGACTTCCAGACGGTGATCGGCGAGGAAGCCCGCGAGCAGATCCAGAAGGCCGAAGGGCGCCTGCCCGACAGCCTGGTGGCCTGCGTCGGCGGCGGGTCCAACGCCATGGGCCTGTTCCACCCCTTCCTCGACGACAAGGAGGTGCGCATCATCGGCGTCGAGGCCGCCGGCCATGGGCTGGAAACCGGCCAGCACGCCGCCTCGCTCACCGGCGGGCGGCCGGGCGTGCTGCACGGCAACCGCACCTACCTGCTGCAGGACGCCGACGGCCAGATCACCGAGGCGCATTCCATCTCGGCCGGCCTCGACTACCCCGGCATCGGGCCGGAACACTCCTGGCTGAAGGACGTGGGCCGCGTCGAGTACGTGTCGATCACCGACACCGAAGCGGTGGAGGCCTTCCAGCAGACCACGCGCCTGGAAGGCATCATCCCGGCGCTGGAAAGCAGCCATGCGGTGGCGCAGGCCATGAAGATGGCGCGCACCCTGCCCAAGGATCACGTCATGGTCGTCTGCATGTCGGGCCGTGGCGACAAGGACGTCAACACCATCGCCCAGGCGATGGGCCAGGACATGGGAGCCTCGCTGTGACCGCCGCCTCCACCACCGCCACCGCCGCCACCGCCACCGGGGCGGCCCGCGACCGCCTCGCCGAGCGCTTCGCCAAGCTGAAGGCCGAGAACCGCGGCGGGCTGGTCATCTACACCATGGCCGGCGACCCCGACGCGCGCACCGCGCTGGAGATCATGAAGGGCCTGCCGGCCGCCGGCGCCGACGTGATCGAGCTGGGCATGCCGTTCTCCGACCCCATGGCCGACGGCCCGGCCATCCAGGCCGCCGCCCTGCGGGCGCTGAAGGCGGGCATGACCCTGCAGGGCACGCTCGACACGCTCGCGGCCTTCCGCGAGGGCGACGACGAGACGCCGGTGGTCCTCATGGGCTACTACAACCCCATCTACGCCTACGGCCCGCAGCGCTTCGCCGAAGCCGCCCGCGCCGCCGGCTGCGACGGGCTCATCATCGTCGACCTGCCGCCGGAAGAGGCGCCGGAGCTGAACGAGCACCTGGACCGTGTCGGCATCCACCTCATCTTCCTGACCACCCCGACCACCAACGAAAAGCGCCTGCCGGCCGTGCTGAAGGAGGCCGGGGGCTTCCTCTACTACGTGTCCATCACCGGCATCACCGGCGCCGCCTCGGCGGTGGAGGACGAGGTGGCGCAGGCGGTGGCCGGCATCCGCGCCCACACGGACCTGCCCATCGCCGTCGGCTTCGGCATCCGCACGCCGGAGCAGGCCGCCGCCTTCGCCCGCATCGGCGATGCCGCGGTGGTCGGCTCGGCGGTGGTGGCGCAGATCACCGACAGCCTGTCGGCCGAGGGCGCCGCCGGCCCCGACACCGTCGCCCGGCCGCTCGCCCTGGTGCGCGATCTGGCGGCCGGCGTGCGGACGGCACGCCAGTGACTGGATCCGTGCGGACGGCACGCGGCTGATCGGGCCGCTGCCTCCGAATGATCACGGCGCCGCCCTTCTTTTCCGAGGGCGGCGCCTTTTTTCCGGCTAAATTCATCGCCACAGTAAGCCCGTAGCGCGATTCGTTCCCACCATCCCTCAGCCGGAGGAGCCCGCCATGTCCCTGCGTCGCCACCTCGCCGATCTCGCCGTCATCGCCGTGCTGGTCGGCTGTGCCGCCGTGCCGGTGTCCTTCGCCCTCGCCCAGTCGGCCGACCGCGCGGCGCTGGAAGCGCTGCAGGCGCGCAACATCCAGTCGCTGAACCAGCTGGAGGCGGAACGGGCGCAGGATCAGGTGCGGCTGGAAGCCGAGTACCGCGACGCCGGCGACCGCGCCTTCGCCCAGTACGCGGCGGCGCTCAAGCGCGGCGTGGCGCCGGGTGTCGCCAAGCAGGCCTACCTCGACGAACTGGCGCAGGCGGAGCGGGCGTATCAGGCGGCGCTGACGGCCATGGACCAGCGCATGGCCCGCGAACGCGCCGCCCTGGTCGCCCAGGAAGGCCAGGGGCAGCAGGGTCAGGGGCTGGTTCAGTAAAAGCCGGAACGCTTCAGCGCGGCTTCAGCGGCGAGCCCTGGCGGAACAGGGCTTCCATTTCGGTGGCAGGCAGCGGCTTGGCGACCAGGTAGCCCTGGATGCTGTCGCAGCCGACGCCGTGCAGGAAGTCCAGGTGCTCGTCGGTCTCGACGCCCTCGGCCACCACCTTCAGGTTCAGCGCCGCCGCCATGGCGATCATGGCGCAGACGATGGCGGCGTCGTTGGCGTCCGTCGTGACGTCGCGCACGAAGCTGCGGTCGATCTTCAGCTTGCGGATGGGGAAGCGCTTCAACACCGACAGCGACGAATAGCCCGTGCCGAAGTCGTCGATGGACGACGCGACGCCGCGGTCGCGCAGCTTGCGCACCACGGCGATGGCGTTCTCCGGGTCGGTCATGGCCGAACTTTCCGTCAGCTCCAGTTCCAGGAACCGCGGGTCGAGGCCCGTGCGCTCCAGGGCGTCCTCCACCGTCTGCATGAGGCGGCGGGAGTTGTGGAACTGGCGGCCGGAGATGTTCACCGCCACCGGCACCTGCGGCAGGCCGGCATCGTGCCAGGCCTTGGTCCAGCGGCAGGCGTCGTTGAGCACGAGGTCGCAGATGGCGTCGATGAGGCCGGTTTCCTCGGCCACCGGGATGAAGTCGCCCGGCGGCACCAGGCCCCGTTCCGGGCTCAGCCAGCGGGCCAGCGCCTCCATGCCGACGAAGGCGCCGGTGCGCACGTCGACCTGCGGCTGGAAGTAGGCGACGAATTCCTGGTTCTCGATGGCGCGGCGCAGGCGGGCCTGCATGGCGAGCGTCTGCACCGCCCGCTGGCCCATCTCCTCGTTGAACAGCTGGAAGCTGCCCGGCCCCTGCGCCTTCGCCCGGTTGAGCGCGGCGTCGGCGTGCATGATGAGGGTTTCCGCCGAGTCGCCGTCGCGCGGATAGATGCTGGCGCCGATGGAGAGCGTGAGGTCGAACTCCTGCCCGTCGATGGCGATGGGCTGGGCGAAGGCGGTCTGGATGCGCTCCACCGCCTCGAACACGTCGGCGAGCGTGGCGATGCCCGGCAGAAGCGCCATGAAGCGGTCGCCGCCGGCGCGGCACAGCACGTCGTTGTGGCCGCAGCTGCCGGCCAGCCGCTCCGCCACCGCCTTCAGCACGCGGTCGCCCACGGAATGGCCGAGGGTGGCGTTGATGATGGAGAAGCGGTCGAGCCCCATGGACAGGAAGCCGATCCACGACTGTTCCCGGTTGGCCTGCGCCCGCGCGCGGTGGAAGCGCTCCAGGAACAGGGTGCGGTTGCCGAGGCCGGTCATCGGGTCGTAGTAGGCGAGGAACATCAACCGTTCCTCCGCCCGCTTGCGGTCGGTGACGTCGAGCGCCACGCCGTCCCAGGCGATCTGCCCGTCGTCGAGCTTGCGCGGCCGCGACCACGAGCGCAGCCAGCGCTCCTCGCCGGAGCGATGGGTGACGCGCACGTCCAGTTCCACCGGTTCCATGGTCCGGCTGGAGCGGCTCAGCGCTTCCATGAAGGCGGCGCGGTCGTCGGCGTTGACCCGCTCGAGGAACAGGGCGGAATCGCCCATCATGTCTTCGGGGTCGATGTCGAAGAGCCTCTTCGCCCCTTCGTTGACGTAGGTGTAGCTGACGCTGCCGTCGGGCCGCAGCATGCGCTGGAACACCATGCCGTTGATGTTGTCGGCGATGGTGCGCAGGCGCTGTTCCGTTTCGTGCAGGGCGCGTTCGGTCGCCTTGCGGGCGGCGATGTCGCGCAGCACGGCGATGAAGACGCGGCGCCCCTCGCTCAGCACTTCCGACAGCGACAGCTCGATAGGGAAGACCGAACCGTCCTTGCGCATGCCTTCCAGCTCGCGCGCGCCGGTGCCGAGGATGGAGCCCTCGCCGGTGCCGAGGTAGCGGCGGATGTAGCCCTGGTGGCGGTCCTTGTGGGCCGGCGGCATGAGCACGGCGACGTTGCGGCCGACCAGTTCGTCCTCGGTAAAGCCGAAGGTCTGGCTGGTGGCGGCGTTCACCGTCTCGATCAGGCCGTTCTCCCCGATGGTGATGATGCAGTCGGCGGCATGATCCATGATCATTTCCAGCCGCTGCTCGGCGCGCATGCGGTCGGTGACGTCGATCAGCACGCCGTCCCACAGGATGTCGCCGTTGGGCATGCGCTCGGGGCGCGCCGTGCCCGACAGCCACTTCACCTCGCCGCTGGCGGCGATGGCGCGGAATTCCTCGGTATAGACCGCCAGATCCTCGGCCGAGCGGCGCAGGGCGGTCATGTAGCGGTCGCGGTCGGCCCAGTGGATGGCGTCCAGGCAGCCGTCGCGGGCGAGGCGCATGTCCTCGGGGTCGTAGCCGAGCAGGTCGCGCACCCCGGCCGAGAAGAACGGGTAGTAGAGCGTGCCGTCGGGCTGCATGACGCGCTGGAAGATGATGCCCGGCATGTTGGCGGCCAGCGACCCCAGCCGCTCCTCCGCCCCGTCCCAGGCCTCGCCCAGGCCGGCGAAGGCGAGCGTCGCGTCGCGCAGGGTGCAGACGAACAGACGGCCGCCGGGCGCCGGCTCGGCCACGCCGATGGTGATCTCGCAGGTCAGGGTGCGGCCGTCGCCCGCCACCAGCGGCAGGAAGCGCCGCCCGCCGGCTTCCACCGTGTCGGGCGTGTCGCCGAGGAAGAGATCGAGGCCGCCGTCGGGAATGGTCAGCAGCACGTCCACCGGCGCGCCCACCACCGCCGCGCTCTCGCGCCCGAGCAGGGCCGCCGCCGCCCGGTTGAACGCCAGGATGGTACCGCCGGCATCGAGTACGACCAAAGCCTCGGGAGCGCCGTCGAGCGCGCTGTGCAGCACCTCGGACGGAGGAACGAGATCGAGCCCGGGCGCCGTGCGCGGCGCGCGGCCCTGCTTCACGCTCTCGGTGCTCATCGAGTGGCGGCCATCCGCTTCCCCTACGTCTCCCCCGGAGGCGGAACATCCGCCAGACGTCGTACCCCATGTTACGGCCCGCGAAGGGGTAAGGGCAACACCTCTGGCAGTCCGGCACGCTGAAAGAACGCGCCACGCTTACCCCTGCGGGAAGATATGCGCGGAACTTTCGCGTTCATATGCCGGGCGCCTGCTGATACGCTCCGGTAACCGGTGACCGACCGGACACAGCGTGAGGGCCGCGACGGCGAGAATGGCGCAGGACGGCGACGTTTTTCGCGACATGATGGACCGCCTGCCGCAGCCGATCGTGGTGGCCGCGGCGGAGGGGGCGGTGCTGTGGGCCAATGGCGCGGCCCGGGCGCTGCTGGCCGCCGTGTCCGACCCGCCGCCCACCTGCGTGCTCGAGATGGCGGCGCCCGAGGCGCGCGACGACCTCGCCGGCCTGCTCGCCGCCGTCGCCGCCGGCCGCAACCGCTGCGACCGCCGCCTGCCCGCCCGCACCCTCCGGGGGCCGCGCTGGATCGACTGGAGCGCCGAGCCGGTGACCTGGCAGGGCTCCGCCGCCATCCGGCTGTGCGGCGTCGACGTCACCGAAGACATGGAAGCCCACCGCACCGAGCGGCTGCTGCGCGAGGCGCTGGACTGCATTCCCGACGCGCTGGTGCTGTTCGACACCGACGACACCATCCTGTTCTTCAACCAGGCCTACCGCGATTTCTTCTGGTACATCCCGCCGCTGGAGGCCATGCGCGGCCGCCCCTTCGACGACGTGGTGAAGCTGTCCATGTCGCCGCCGCGGGTGGTGGCCGACCCGGTCGCCCGCACCGACCCGCAGGCCTACATCGAGAAGCGCCGCCGCCGCCTGCACAACCCGAGCCCCGAGCCCTTCGAGCTGTATACCGCCGAAGGCCGCTGGCATCTGGTGCGCGAGCGGCGCACGCCGGAAGGCCGCTTCATCGGCATCCGCTCCGACATCACCGACCGCAAGCGGGTGGAGGAACGGCTGTCGGAGCTGGTGAAGGAACTGGCGGAGTCCAACCGCGAGCTGGAGCAGTTCGCCTACGTCGCCAGCCACGACCTGCAGGAACCGCTGCGCATGATCACCAGCTACCTGCAGCTGCTGGAACGGCGCTACCGCGGCCGCATCGACCCGACGGCGGACGAGTTCATCCACCACGCCGTCGAGGGCGCGGCGCGCATGCAGCGGCTGATCCAGGACCTGCTGGAATATTCGCGCATCGGCCGCAGCGGCAAGCCGCTATCCGCCGTCGCCATGGCGACGGTGCTGCGCCAGGCGCTCGGCAACCTGCGGGTGACCGTGCAGGAGACCGAGGCGACGGTCGAGGTACCGTCCGACGGCGCCCTGCCCGAGGTGCTCGGCGACCCGACGGAACTGGTGCGGCTGTTCCAGAACCTGGTCGGCAACGCGCTGAAGTACCGCCACCCCGACCGGCGGCCGCAGGTGCGCGTGATGGTGGAGCCCGAGGGCGACCAGTGGCGCGTCTCGGTGGCCGACAACGGCATCGGCATCGATCCGGCGCACTACGAGCGCATCTTCCTGATCTTCCAGCGCCTGCACGGCCGCGAGCGCTACTCCGGCACGGGCATCGGCCTCGCCATCGCCAAGAAGATCGTCGACCGCCACGGCGGCCGCATCTGGGTGGACTCGCGGCCGGGCGAGGGCTCGACCTTCCACGTCACCCTGCCCGCCGCCGACCCGCTCAGCCGCCCGGAAGACGCCGGTGCCCCGGTCGAGTCCTTCGGCCGCACCGGCTGACGCGGCGCCGGCGGCGCGGAACGCCCCCGGCAGCCGCCCTCAATGGCTGGTGCCTTCCTCGTAGCGGATCTTGTTCGCCACGTTGTACTTGCCGACCGGCCGGCGCATGGGCAGGCGCTTCACTTCCTCCAGCGTGGCGGCGTCGAGCACGATGAGCGCGCCGTCGTCCTCCATCACCGACAGCAGCACGTGGCGGCCGTCCTCGGTGAACTCGGCGTGCGCCACGGTCTTGCCGGGCTCCAGGCGGAGGGTCTCGACGATCTCCAGCGTCGTCTTGTCGATGACGTGCACGGCGTCCTTGTTGGGGCCGAAGAAGACGTCGGCGAAGGCGTAGGGCGCCTTCTCGTGGCTGCGCATGAAGAAGCCGGGGCCGAGGGTTTCCAGCTCCTTCACCGTCTGCCACGTCGTCATGTCGATGACGGAGATCTTGTTCTCCTTCAGGTTCGGCGAGGCCATGACGCGCCGGCCGTTCCAGTCGAAAGTGATGCCCGAGCCCAGGTGCGGCATGCCGGACAGGGGAATGTCGGCGATCTTCCGCCCGACGATCAGGTTCACCACCTGCCCGTTCCTGCCGTTGCGCGCCGCGCCCATGAGGTTCTCGTAGCCCTGGTCGAAGAAGAAATCGTCCAGGTAGTCGTCGAGCTTGATGCGCCGCACCTGGAAGGCCTGGTCGCGCACGTCCAGGGCCTCCACCATGCCCGGCTCGTAGTTGTGGACGAGACCGGGGTAATAGGGCTTCTTCGGCGTGACGTAGGGGATTTCCCACACCTCCGGCAGATCCTTCAGCGCCACGATGAAGCTGCCGCGCGGCGGGGCGGCGTAGACCGCCGAGACCCGGCTTTCCGCCCCCTTGTCGCCGATGACCGGGATCACCGTGTGCGGCGACAGGTCGCGGGCGTTCAGGATCACCACGCTCGCCGGCACCATGTTGCCGACCGCCACCCACTTGCCGTCGCCGGAGACGGCGATGTTGCGGGTGTTGATGCCGGCTCGCACCTCGGCCACCATCTGCAGCGTCCACATGTCGTAGACCGACACCCAGCCGTCGCGGCTCGCCATGTAGGCGAAGCGGCCGTCGGGGGAATACTTGATGCCGCCGTGCAGGGCGAAGCGGCTCCGGAAGCGGTCGATGGGTTCGAAGCGGTCGCCGTCGAGGATGGTGACGTGATGGTCGCCGCTCTCCACCACCGCGAACAGGTTCATCAGGTCGCTGGCGTGGGTCGGGCGGTCGGGCAGCGCGGCGGGGTCGGCATGCAGGACGTGGCTGGCGGCGATCTCGGCCATGCCCCATTGCGGCATGCTCTCGGGCACGGCGAAGATGTAGGCGGCCAGCGCCTCGGCGTCGGCCTCCGACAGCTGGTCGGCGAAGCCGGGCATCTGGGTCGCCGGGCGGCCGTGCAGGATGATCTCCTTCGCCTCCGCCGGCTTGAGCCGCCCGAGGTTCTGCGGCAGCAGCGCCGGGCCGATGGCGCCCAGCCGGTCGCCGCCGTGGCAGGCGGCGCAGGTTTCCGTATAGAGCCGCGCCGCGTCGGGCTCGGCGGCCTGGACGGCGAGCGGCGCCAGCAGGGCGAAGCCCGTCGCGAGAACAGATGCAAGGCGCATGATCATGCTCCCGCCACGGCGGCGCGCCGCCGGGTCTCGCCGAAGGAGGTCAGCTGCACGCGCGGCCCGCCGCCGGTGACGCCGATCTCGTCGTCGTCCAGGTAGCAGCCGGGATCTTCCGCCCAGGCGTCGCCCGTCAGCTGGAAGGCGCGGGTGCGGGTGTTGCCGTTGCAGATGGCCTGGAAGGCACAGGCGCCGCAGCGCCCGCCGACGGCGCGCGGCCGCTGCTTGAGCCCGGCCATGAGCGGGTCGGAGGTGTCCATCCAGATGTCGGAGAACGGCCGCTTGCGCACGTTGCCGAGCGTATGGGTCCACCACATGGTGTCGGGGTGGACGTTGCCCAGGTTGTCGATATTGGCGACGTTGACGCCGGACGCATTGCCGCCCCAGGCCTCCAGCCGCCGACGCAGCATGGGCGCCTGCGCCGGGAAGCGCCGTTCCGCCCACTTGAGCAGGTAGACGCCGTCGGCATCGTTGTTGCCGGTGACGTATTCGCGCGTCCGGCCGGCCCGCACGTCGGCGAGGCAGCGCTCGAACAGCAGGTCCATGGTGCGGCGGGTGAGGGCGTGGTGGGCGTCGTCGCGGCGGTTGTGGTTGCCGCGCCCGGCATAGTTCAGGTGCGTGACGTAGACCTTGTCGATGCCTTCGGCGTCCGCCAGATCGAGCAGCGCCGGCAGGTCCTGCGCCGTGTCCCTGGTCGGGCAGAAGCGGATGCCGACCTTGATGCCGTGGTCGCGGCACAGGCGGATGGCCTTCAGGCTCGCGGCGAAGGCGCCGTCCTTGCGGCGGAAGTGGTCGTGCGTCGCCGCCAGGCCGTCGAGGCTGATGCCGACGTAGTCGAAGCCGACGGTCTGGAGGCGGTGGATGTTGTCCTCGTCGATGAGGGTGCCGTTGGTCGACAGGCCGACGTAGAAGCCCATCATCTTGGCGCGCGTCGCGATGCGCCAGATGTCGGGGCGCAGCAGCGGCTCGCCGCCCGACAGGATGAGCACCGGCACGCGGAAGGCCTTCAGGTCGTCCATGACGGTGAAGGCTTCGTCCGTGCTCAGCTCGCCGGCGAAGTCCTTGTCGGCCGACAGGGCGTAGCAGTGCCGGCAGGTCAGGTTGCAGCGGCGGATGAGGTTCCAGATGACGACGGGCCCCGAGGCCTCGCCGGCGCCCGGCCCCGGCGCGACACGGCGGGACGGGGCGGCCGGCGCCCGGCCTTCCTCGGCGGCCACCAGGGCGGAAACGTAGCGCGACAGGCGGAACATGGTCAGCCTCCCAGAGCGGACGCCATGCGCAGGCGCAGGCCGGTCTTTTTCAGGATCTTGGTGGAATAGAGGATCTCGCCGCCGCGGCAGGCGTCGCCCAGCAACGCCCGGATCTCGGCCGCCTGGGCTTCCGCCTCGTCGCGGTCGTGGCCGTGCACCATGGCGAACAGGTTGTAGGGCCAAACCTCGGGCAGGCGCGGGCGCAGGTAGCAGTGGCTGACGAAGGGCAACGCCCCCACCGCTTCCCCCAACGCCATGACGCGGGCGTCGTCGACGTCCCACACGGTCATGCCGTTGGCGCGGAAGCCGAGGCGGTAGTGGTTGGGCACCGCCCCGATGCGACGGATGACGCCGGCGGCCAGCATGCGGGCCATGCGGGCGAGCACGTCCTCGGTCGTCGTGCCGACCCTGTCGGCGACGGCGCCGTAGGGGTCGGGCACCAGCGGCAGCCCGTCTTGCGTCGCGGTGACGATGGCGCGGTCGGTGGCGTCGAGCAGGATCGGCTGGGTCATCATGCGACGAGCCTCAGGTCGAGGTGGAACTCGTGCAGCTTGGGCAGCGGCAGCACGGCCAAGCCCGTCGCGGCGGCGATCTCGTCGCACGCCGCCCGCGCCCGCTCCGGCGTCTCGGCAGCGACCACGAACCACATGTTGAGGGCATGGTCGCGGGCGTAGTTGTGGGCGACCTCCGGGAAGGCGTTGACCTGCCCGGCGACCTCGTCGAAGCGGTCGGCGGGCACGGTCATGGCGGCCAGCACCGCCTCGCCGCCCAGCGCCTCCGGCTTCCACAGGGGGCCGAAGCGGGTCAGCACGCCGCGAGTGCGCAGGGACGCCAGCCGCTCGATCAGCTCCGCCTCCGACAGGCCGAGCGGCGCGGCGGCGGCGGCATAGGGCCGGTCGCACAGGGGGAAGCCGCCCTGCAGGGCGTTGATGATGGCACGGTCGATGCGGTCGAGGTCGGGCGCGGCGGTGGTCATGCTCTCGCCTCCTGCTGCGGGCGACCGTAACGGCCGCCCGTCTGCTTGAACCGACGGGTGGAGAACAGCACCGCGTGCGGCAGGCCGGCGAGGCCCTGGCGGCGCAGCATGTCCTCCACCGCCGCCTGCACCACGGCGCGGTCGCGGCCGTGGACCATGGCGTAGAGGTTGTACGGCCAGTCCGGCAGGGCGCGGACACGGCGGTAGCACAGCGTCACCCCCTCCTCCAGCGCCAGCAGGCGGCCGGCGGCGGCGACGCGGTCGTCGGGCACGTCGATCACCACCATGGCATTGGCGGTGTAGCCGGCCTCGTGGTGGCGGACGATGGCGCCGAAGCGGCGGATGACGCCGCCCTCTGTCAGCGCCTTCAGCCGGCCGAGGACTTCGGCTTCCGACATGCCGAGGCGGGCGCCGAGGTCGGCGTAGGGGCGGGAGGTGAGCGGCAGCCCGCCGCGCAGCTCCGCCACCAGGGCGAGGTCGCGGGGGTCGGTGAGCGGGGCGGTGTCGCGCGGTGCGGTGATCTCGGTCATGACAGCGCGAACCCCAGATCGAGGTGATAGTCCTCCACCATGGGCAGGCGCAGGACCGGCAGGCCGGCTTCCTCCTCGATGAGCAGCAGCACGGCGTCGCGCCGCGCCACCGATGGCGCGGTGACCACGAACCACAGGTTCCAGGCGTGGTCGCGCCGGTAGTTGTGGTTGACCTCGGCGAAGCCCGAGACCATGGCCGCCACCGCCTCCAGGCGATCCTCCGGCACCTTCAGCGCAGCGAGGCACGAGGCGCCGACCGAGCCCGGACGGTAGACGGCGCCGATGCGCGACAGCAAACCCTCCTCGCGCATGAGGCGGAAGGCGTCCAGCACCACCCGCTCGGTGACGCCGAGGCGGGCGGCGAGCGCGGCATAGGGGCGCGGCGTCAGCGGGAAGTCGTGCTGCGAGAGGTTGAGCAGCCGCGTGTCGAAGTCATATGCAGTCTGCATGATCTACAGTCCGATCCGGTGGGCGCGGCTGGTGAAGAAGATGCCCGAGGGCTTGTCGGCCGGCAGGGTGGCGAGCTTCTCGCGCGTCTCGGTGTCGTAGACCTGCACCTGATCGCGGTCGCGCACCGACAGCCACACGCGGTCGCCGCGCGGGGTGAATTCCATGTGCAGCACGCCGGGGCCGGGTTCGAGGGTATCGGCGACGGCCAGGCGTTCGGTGTCGATGACCTGCACCGTGCCGTTGTCGGGCAGGGCGAAGTTGACCCACACGTGCCGCCCGCCCGGCCGCGCCATGACGAAGACCGGCTGGCCGTGGACGGGTATCTCGGCCACCTGCTCCCAGGTGTCGAGGTCGACCACCAGCACCGAGTGGCGGCCGATGGCGGGCAGCCAGGCCTTGCCGCCGGCCACCGCCCAGCCTTCCAGATGCGGCATCTTGTAGACCGGCAGCGCCTCCTGCCCGCGGCCGTAGCCGTCGAGCACGCGGCGCACGCCCGTCTCGGGGTGCCACAGGTCGAGCATGGCGAGGCCGTCCTCGCCGAACAGGCCGGCGATGTACCAGCGGCCGTCTTCCGACACGAGCGCGTCGTAGGGCTGGCGGCCGATGGCCTCGAACCGCGTCAGGGCGGGGCTGCGGCGGTCGGCGGAGAAGTCGGCGATCCAGATTTCGTCGGTGTCGTAGAGGCTGAAGACGAAGCGGTTGCCCGGCGCGTCTTCCAGCCCCACCACCTTGGACCGCTTGCCGTCGCCGATGGACGTGGCGGGAATGTCGGCCACGAGGTCCAGCGTCTCGGCATCGAACACCGTGACGCCGCCGGGCTCGTAGTTGGCGACGGCGACCAGGGTGCCGTCTTCCGAGATGGCGCCGCCGATGGAATTGCCCGACTGCACGACGCGGCGGTCGATGGTGCCGGTCAGCACGTCCACCTTGGTCAAGCCGCCGTCGCGGCCGAAGACGTAGGCATAGCGCTCGCTCGGTCCGAACACGACGGAGGCGTGCGACAGGTCGCCGAGGCCGGCGACGGTGGCAAGCCGGGTGCTGGCCCGGCGGTCGACCACGGCCACCTGGCCGACGGCGCGCTCGACGACGACGCCGAGGTCGCCGGTGCCGCGCAACTCGGCCGCCTGGGCGGCAAAGGACAGCACCAGGGCGGTACCGGCCAGGAGGAGGGGGCGGAAGATCATCGGTCGTCTCCTTGCCGGAGCATCTCCACCAGCGCCGCGATCTCGGCGTCGCTCAGGAGGGGAGCCCACGGCGGCATGGGGGTGCCGGGCACGCCGTCGCGGATGGTGAGCGCGAGGTCGGCGTCGCTGCGGCCGGCGAGTGCGTCGGGGGTGAGCGGGCTGCCGAGGCCGCCCTTGCGGGTCAGGCCGTGGCAGGAACCGCAGTCCTGCGTCAGGAACTCGCGCAGTTCCGCCCGGCGCTCGGGGGATAGGGGGTCGGATGCCGCGGCGGGCGCCGCCAGAGCCAGCGCCACCAGGGCCGCGGCCACCGCCTCACGCATGGGCCGCGAGCGGCGGCGTCGCGGCCACCGTCGCGTCGACGGGCGCGGGCGCCGCGTCGGCCAGCGCCGCCACCCGGCCGATGACCAGCAGGGTCGGCGCCTTGAAGGCCGCCGCCGCCAGGTCGTAAGGGCCGTCGCGCAGGGTGGTGAGCAGGCGGCGTTCCTGCGGCGTGGTGCCGTTCTGCACCGCCAGCAGCGGCGTGTCCGCCGGCAGGCCGTGGGCGATCAGGCGCTCGCTGATCTGCGGCAGGGTGGCGAGGCCCATGTAGACCACCAGCGTGGTCTCCGGGTCGGCGAGGCTCGCCCAGTTGAGGTCGAGCGGCGCGTCGCCCTTGGCATGGCCGGTGACGAAGCGCACGCCGGTGGCGAGGCCGCGATGGGTCAGCGGCACGCCGCAGGCCGCGCCGCAGGCGGCGGCGGAGGTGATGCCGGGCACCACCCGCACCTCGACGCCGTGGCGCGTCAGGTGCTCGGCTTCCTCGCCGCCGCGCCCGAACACGAAGGGGTCGCCGCCCTTCAGGCGGACCACCGTGCCGTAGCGGCGGGCGAGGCCGAGCAGGATGTCGTTGATGCCGTCCTGGGTGCAGTGGTGGCAGCCGCTTTCCTTGCCGACGAACACCCGCTCCGCCGCCGCCGGCACCAGCGCCATGACGGCGGGCGACACCAGGCGGTCGTAGGCGACGGCCTCGGCCTCGGCCAGCAGCCGGGCGGCCTTCACCGTCAGCAGATCGGGGTCGCCCGGGCCGGCACCGACCAGATGCACGCAACCGAGTTTCCGCATGGTCTTTCTCCCCCAGAGCCGCCACGCCTGCGTCCCGACGACACCGCGCACGGCCGGATCAACCGTCTTTCTTCGAGGAACCGCTGGTTCGCCGGTGCTCCCACCGGCCCGACCGGGCCGGCGCCGCGGATGCGGCGGGAGCCTGGGGCGCCGGAGGCGCCCGCCCGGCGCCTGAGGGCCGGGGACCGCAAGGCGGTCCCCAAACCCAAAGGACGTTCTCAGTACACGTCGTGCTGGGTGTTGTAGGTGTTGAACTTGCCGGTCGGGGTGATCAGGCGGTCGTCCTTGATGACCTGCTTGAGCGTGCGGGTCTTGTCGTCGACCACGACGATGGCCGACTTCTGCTCCTTGCCGTTCCAGACGGAGAACCACACCTCGTCGCCGGCCTTGTTGTATTCCGGCTGCACGACGCGCTTGGCGCCCTCGCCCAGGTCGGCCCATTCGGCGATGGGCAGGACTTCGTAGCCCTTGGAGAAGTCCTGGGTGTCGAACACCGCCACCGACTGGTACAGCTCGGCGTCGGAATTCAGCGGGGTGTCGACCCACAGGTTCTTGCTGTTCGGGTGGGTCTTGATGAACAGCGAGCCGCCGCCCTGGCCGGAGATGGTGTCGACCACCTTCCAGGCGTGGTCCGGATGGCCCTCGGGGTCGGTGCCGATCATGGAGATCGTCTCGTCGCCGAGGTGGCTGGTCGCCCACACCGGGCCGAACTTCGGATGCACGAAGTTGGCGCCGCGGCCGGGGTGCGGCGTGGTGCCGACCTCGACCAGGGCCGCGAGGTTGCGGTCCTTGGTGTCGATCACGGCGATGGTGTTGCGCGCGTTGGCCGCCACCAGGAAGTAGCGCCCGGTCGAGTCCAGGCCGCCGTCGTGCAGGAAGCGCTCGGCCTCGATTTCCACCGTCTTCAGATTCTTGAGGTCGGAGTAGTCGACCAGGATGACCTTGCCGGTTTCCTTCACGTTGACGATGAATTCCGGGTTGTAGTGCGACGCCAGGATGGAGGCGACGCGCGGCTCCGGATGGAAGGTCTGCTCGTCGTAGAGCATGCCGCGGGTGGAGACGATCTTCTGCGGCTCCAGCGTCGCGCCGTCCATGATGACGTACTGCGGCGGCCAATAGGCGCCGGCGATGGCGAGCTTGTCTTCCCAGCCCTTCATCTTGGAGGTTTCCACCGACCGCGCCTCGAGGCCGATCTTGATGGAGGCCACCTTGGTGGGCTCGGCCGGCCACAGGTCGATCATGTCGATGCGGCCGTCGCGGCCGATGGTGTAGACGTAGCGGCCCGAGGCCGACATGCGCGAGATGTGCACGGCATAGCCGGTCGGCACGATCTGCTCGATCTTGTGCGTCTTGCCGTTGATGAGCGCCACTTCGCCGGCGTCGCGCAGGGTGACGGCGAACAGGTCGTCGAGCGGCAGCTTGTTCATCTGCTTGGTCGGCCGGTCTTCCGGCTTCACCAGCACTTCCCAGCTTTCCTTCATCTTGTCCATGCCCCACTCGGGGGGCTGCGGCGGATCGTTCATGACGTAGCGCGCCATGATGTCCACCTGCGTCTCGGTCAGCTCGCCCGAGGTGCCCCAGTTGGGCATGCCGGCGGGGCTGCCGTAGGTGATGAAGGCCTTCACGTGATCCATGCCGAGCTCATGGGTGCGCTCGGGCTCCAGGTTCGGGCCGGTGGCGCCCTTGCGCAGCACGCCGTGGCAGCCGGCGCAGCGCTCGAAGAAGATCTTCTTGCCCTCGGCCAGTTCGTCGGCCGTCAGCTGGAAGGCGTCCTCGGGCTTCGGCGCGACCTCGGCCGGCATGTTGTCGAGCTGCGGCACGTAGGTGTTGGTGGTGCCGCCGTCCTTGCCGGCGTCGGGCGCGTGCGTCTTGGTTTCGGCGGCCCCCGCCGCTGCGGAGAACGCCAGCAGCGCCGCCAGGGCGACCGACCCGGCCAGCGCGCGGTTGAGCTTGGAATGCGACATTATCAGCCCCCTCCTGAGGGATGCGGTCATTGACGCTGCCGACAATGCCGCCCCTCGGGGAACGGGGCCTTGACCTTGGTCAAATAGCCCTAGTCGATTTGTAGGTTGTCGATCCGGACGCGAGAAAAGGCGCCGACGTATACGCTTCGGGATCTATTTGCCCAACGTCATGGTGCGGCCTCGACCCCTCGCGGAGCCTGTGAACATAACCGACAAATCCGCAGGGAGATCACCATGTCCGACCGCCCCTACGACTGCCTCGACGGCCTCAACGTGCTGGTCGCCGACGACAACCCGCACATCCGCAAGCTGGTCACCACGCTGCTGACGGCGCTCGGCCGGCCGGGGTCGGTGGAGGAAGCCTGCTGCGGCGATTGCGCGCTCGACATCCTGGCCACCAAGCCGGTGGACGTCGCCATCGTCGACTGGCGCATGGAGCCGGTGAACGGCATCGAGCTGGTGCGCGCCATCCGCGAGCAGGAACGCGCCCGCCGCCTGCCCGTCATCATGATGAGCGGCTACGCCGGCCCCGACCACATGGCGGACATGCGCGACGCCGGCGCCGACGCGGTGTTGACCAAGCCGCTCGGCCTGCGGCGGTTCGCGGCGACGGTGGCCGCCGCCGCGCGCCGGGCCTGAACGACGGCGCCGCTCAGGCCGCGATCCAGGCCGCGCCGTCCCGCCCGTGGTAGAAGCCGTTGGCGGCGGCGCGGCCGTCGAGCAGGTCGAACAGCGCATCCTCCGCCGCCACGGGATCGAGCCGCCCGGCCAGCAGGTCGGCATAGACCCGCCCGGCCGCCCCCATGTCCAGATCGTGCGGCGACAGGCGGAAGGCGGTCACCCCGGCCGCCACCAGATCCGGCACCTCGCGCACCAGCAGGGTCAGGGCGTCGGCCTGGGTCTGGGTGCCGTTGACGCGCAGGAAGGCGGCGCCGTCGAGCGTGTCCACCGGCATCCCCTCGACATCCTGGCCGCAGACGTAGCGGCAGCCGTCCTTGGACAGGCCGTGGGCGCGGGCGTGGTAGCAGCGCGCCGAGATGGCGAGCGGCGCCCGGCCGAACACCTGCACCTCCGTCGCCATGCCGAGCCGCCCGGCCGCCTCCGCCAGCCGCGCCAGGCTGTCGGCCGACAGTTCCCACGGCAGGCACACCGACTCGGCGCCGCGCTCGGCCAGCACCGTCAGGGTGCCCTCGTTGTAGACGTTGACGTAAGGCCCGACACGGTGCGGCCGGCCGGCCAGCAGGGCGAGGGCACCGGCGTCGTTGGCCTCCACCCGGAAGCCCTCGCCGGCCGAGGCGGCGACGCCGCGCAGGGCATCCACTTCCGACTCGGTGACGGCGAGCGCGAGGGTCGACAGCACCACGGTCTTGCCGGCCGTCGACAGCACCTCGGCGGCCTCGGCCATGGCGTCGGCGACCAGCGGCTCGCGCTTGCCGCACACGGTCTCGCCCAGGTAGACGACGTCGAAGGGGCTGTCCTCGGCGATGCCGCAGTAGAAGGCGCGGCGGCGGTCGGCGGACCAGTTGTACAGCAGCGGGCCGAGGGCGAGGGTCGGCTGGGTCATGGTCGGGCTCCTCACTGCCACGCGCGGGTATAGGCGCCGGTGGTGGCGACGCCGCCTTCCAGGAAGGCCGCCGGGGCGGCGGCCTGGGTGCCGGCGATGGCGGCCTTCAGGCTCTTCACCACCTGCGCGACATAGGCCTTGCCGCGCTGGCGGCCCTCGATCTTCAGGGCGGCGACGCCGGCGCGGGCGAAGTCCGGCACCAGGGTGGAGGCGTCGAGGCTGGTCGGGTCCTCGAACAGGTGGCCGTCGCGGTTCATGGCCCGGAACCGACCCTTGCACAGCGTCGGGTAGCCGGCCGGCTCGCCGGGGCCGAAGCGGTTGATGGTATAGCCGGCCAGCCGCGACACCATGACCTCGCCCTCCTGCTCGTAGCGCACCGCCGAGGCCGGCGAGCAGACGCCGTCCTTGTTGGGCGACTGGCCGGTGGCGTAGCTCGACAGGGAACAGCGGCCTTCCGCCATGACGCACAGGCCGCCGAACACGAAGACTTCCGTCTCCACCTCGGGCACCGCCTGGGTCAGCGCGGCGATCTGCGGCACCGTCAGCACGCGCGGCAGCACGACGCGGCGGATGCCGAAGGCGTCGCGGTAGAAGCGGATGGCGTGCTCGTTGGCCGCCGCCGCCTGCACCGACAGGTGCAGCCGCAGGTCCGGATGGCGCTTCGCGGCATAGGCGGCGAGGCCCATGTCGCACAGGATGACGGCATGCGCTCCCGCCTCCGCCGCGATGTCGACGGCGCGCTGCCACAGGGCCTCGTCGCCGGCGTCCGGATAGGTGTTGATGGCGATCATCGGCCGCACGCCGTGGCGGCGGCACAGGGCGACGCCCTCCGCCGCTTCCTTGGGCGAGAAGTTGAGGCCGGGGAAGTTGCGGGCGTTGGTGCGGTCGCGGAAGCCGAAATAGACGGCGTCCGCCCCCGCCTCGACGGCGGCGGCCAGCGCCGCCGGCGTTCCGGCCGGGCAGACCAGTTCGATGGGTCGGCTCATGGGGGCTCCTGTGGGGGACAAGAGAGGCTCGGGAAGATCGGGGATTCGGGGATCAGCGACGGCGGCGGGCGGCGTCCTGCTCCAGGCGGCTGAGGCGGGCCTCCTGGCGCGCCAGCTCGGTGCGCAGGGGCGCGACCACCGCCTGCTGCAGCACCGCGAGGTCGTGCGTCGCCGCGGCGTGCACCCGGCGCACCAGGCCGACGGCGCGCTCCGCCCCCGGCAGGCGGGACAGCAGGGCGGAGGCGTCGATGCCGCCGTCCTCCAGGGCGTAACGCAGGGCCATGACGAGGCCGGTGTCGCCCTCGATGGTCAGCAGGCGGGCGAACAGGCCGGCGTCACCGTCCAGCCCGCCGGCACCGTCGAGCATGCCGAGCAGCACCTCCACCGGCGCCCGCACCACGGCGGTTGCCTCCACGCCCTCGGCGCGGGTCACGTCGGCGTCGAGGCCGCCGGCGCCGATGGTCAGCAGCAGCGCCACCGGCCAGCCGGCCGGCACGATGGCGACGGTACCGGCAAGGCCGCTCAGGCGGTCGGCGAGCAGCGGCGCCAGGTGGCCGACGACGCGCGTCAGCAGCGGCCGCGCCACCGCCCGCAGCACCGGCAGCGGCACCGGGCGCAGCAGAAGGCCGCCGATCAGCGACGGGGACAAGGTGGCGGCGGAAGAATGATGCGACATGCATGCCTCGCAGGGGGACGCGCGGAATAGCCACACTAATCCCATGGCTATGGCGGAGGCAATGACGCCGGTTCATGCATCCCCGCCGAACGGCGAAGTTGTCCTGCGTCAAGGTGCAAGCCAGACGGCAGCCGTAGGGTTCTTCCACGCCCGGTCGATCTCCCGACCTCTCCACCGGCCGGGCGGAGTTCCCCCAATAAATCGACCGTTCCAGGCCCGGAGCATCCCCTGCTCCGGGCCTTCTTTTCGACCACGGCGCTGGGGAAAACGGAAAACGGCCGCGCCTTGCGGTCGCGGCCGTTTCCGAACCGGCGGTGGAGCGGTACCGGAGCGTGCCCCCTCCGGACGATGCCGTGCAAATGAACCGGCCCGCGCCGCCGCCGCGCCTACTTCAGGGTCATGAGGTAGGCGATGACGTCCTGGCGGTCCTTTTCGTCCTTCAGCTTGAAGGTCATCTTGCTGCGCGCCTTGGGGTCGCCCGCCTTGTCGCGGACGTAGGCGGTCGGATCCTCCAGGTAGGCCATGAGGGCGGCTTCGTCCCACGTGCCCGCGGCCTTGGCGGCGGCGAGGAAGTCGTCGGAGTACTTGAAGCCGTCCACCGTGCCCATGGACCCGCCGGCGACGCCGAACAGCGCCGGGCCGACCTTATTGGCCTTGGCGTCGCTCAGGTCGTGGCAGGCGAGGCACTTCTTGGCGACCTTCTCGCCCGCGGCGGCATCGCCGGCGGCGGCGGCCGGACCGGCGAACGCCAGGCCGACCGCTGCGAGGGTCGCGATGGTCAGGGTCTTCCGCATGCGTCTCACTCTCCTTCTGTTCGGTGACTGCCGGCGCAAGCCTGACGGTCGGAAGGAGCCGCGTCCTTGACGCGGGTCAAGACGGGCGGAATTCCGCCGCAGCCCGTGCTCAGGCGGCGGGGAAGAACGTGCTCACGTCCGACCGCCGCACGACGTGGCAGTAGATCATGTTGATGGTCGTCAGCTCGTTGCGGTGCAGGGCGTCCGTCGCGGCGGCGCAGGCATCGTCGACCACGAGGACGTCGAAGCTCTCGTCCGCCAGGCTGCGCACGGTGGAGGATACGCACTGGTCGGTGAAGATGCCGGCGACGATGACGGTGCGGATGCCCATGTTGTGCAGGATCAGGCGCAGGTTCGTGCCGGTGAGCGCGGAGTCGGTGGTCTTGAGGACCACGATGTCGTCCGGCGCCGGCTGCAGGGCATCGACGATCTGGCTCGGCTGCTCGTCCTTCGGCAGCAACAGGTAGTTGAAGCCCGGCTTCTTCTGGCTGAGCGAGCGGTCGCGGCCGTCCGGCTTCAGGCAGGCGATGCGGGCGTGGATCACCTCGACGCCCCGGCGACGGGCGTCGGTGATGAGTGCCGCGGCGTTGGGAATGACCGTCTCCGCCATACGCCGGTGAAACGGCTGCCACCGGGCGGCCTCCGCCGGGTCGTCGGGTATCTGCAGGTAGGTGTTCTGGACGTCGATGACGAGCAGCGCCGTCGTCGCCGGGTCGAGCACGATGTCGGCCGGCGGCTCGGCGGTCTCGTAGTAGAACGAGCGGTAGGCGGTCTTCCAGTCCCAGGTCATCGCGGGCCTCCGGTCGGGGGGTGTCGAGGTGTCGCGGCATCTGGTGCTGCTGCGACGGTTGGGGTAGCGTCTGCGCCATGGCGAGCAGCAAGAAGGCCGCGCGGCAGCGGCGCATCATCGACGAGTTGAACATTCAGCCGAGCCTGCGCATCGCGGAGCTGGCGGACCGCCTCGGCGTCTCCACCGAAACGGTGCGGCGCGACCTCGACGAGCTGACGCGCGACGGCCTGATCGCCCGCACCTACGGCGGCGCCGTGCGGCGCAACACGGCGGAGCCGGGCCTCAACGAACGGCACAACCTGCTGGTGACCGAGCGCCAGGCCATCGCCCGGGTGGCCGCGCCGCTGCTGGCGGGGAGTTCGCTGCTCATGATCGGCTCGGGCGCGACGACGGTTCACGTCGCGCGCCGCATCGCCTTCGAGATGAACCGCATCACGGTCATCACCCACTCCTTCGGCGTGGCGACGGTGCTGTCGCTCAACCCGACCATCCAGGTGATCGTCACGCCCGGCCTCTACCACCCGGGCGAGGGCGCCATCCACGGCGCACAGACGCTGCGCTTCCTCGAGGACTTCCGGGCCGATTGGGCCGTCGTCGGCGCGAGCGGCCTGGACGACGAGGGCGCCAGCGACGCCCTCATCGAGGCCTCGGAGGTGTATTCCATGATGATGCGGCGGTCCGCCCGCACCATGATCGTCGCCGATTCGTCCAAGTTCGGGCAGCACTTCGCCGCCCGCTACACCACCTGGGACCGCGTCGACACGGTGGTGAGCGAGCGCGCGCCGACGGGGCGGCTGCTCAAGGCCATGGACGCCGGCGGCGCCATCGTGCGCACCCCGGCGCCGTCGCCCTTCCCGGGCGGCTGACGACCGCGGCGGCGTCACCCCGGCGGCAGCGCGGCGAGGGCGTCGGCGAGGGCCTCGACGAAGAAGTCGGCCTCGTCGCGGCTGAGACAGAGCGGCGGCCGGACCTTCAGCGTATGGCCGTAACGGCCGGCGGCGCCGATGAGCACGCGCCGGTCCCGCAAGCCGTTGATGACGGCGGACGCAAGCGCCGCGTCCGGCACCGCCGGATCGTCGGCGCGGCCGAGGTCCACCCCGATGAACAGCCCCGCCCCGCGCACGTCGGTGATCCGCGGATCGTGTGCCGACAGCGCCCGCAGGCGGTCGCCGAGGTAACCGCCGACGTCGCGGGCGTTGGCCTGCAGGCCGCTCTCCTCGATCACCTCGAGCACCGCCAGGCCGGCGGCGCAGGCCACGGGATTGCCGCCGAAGGTGTTGAAGTAGCCGACGTCCTCGCAGAAGGCCGTCAGCAGCTCGGGCCGCACGGCGAGCCCGGCCAGGGGGTAGCCGTTGCCCATGGGCTTGCCCATGGTCACGATGTCGGGCGCGACGCCGTGGCGCTGGAAGCCCCAGAAGGCATCGCCGCTGCGGGCGAAGCCGGGCTGCACCTCGTCGGCCACGTACAGCCCGCCGACGCCATGGACCGCCGCCACCGCCGCGGCCAGGAAGCCCGGCGGGTCGGCGAAGACGCCGTCGCTGGAGAAGATGGAGTCGCAGATCAGCGCCGCCACGCCGTGGCCGTCTTCCGCCAAGGCCGCCGCCGCCGCCGCGACCGCCGCCGCGAAGCCGCCGGCGACGTCGTCGCCGTAGGCGGCCCGGCTGGGGGCCGGCACGGTGCGCACATGCGGCGGCGGTGCCCCCTGCTTCAGGGCGGAGGGTGAAATCTCCGTCACCGCGCGCGTGTTGCCGTGGTAGGCGGTCTCGGTGACGATGAACCCCGACGCCCCGGTGGTGCGGGTGGCGATCCGCATGGCGAGGTCGTTGGCCTCGCTGCCGCTGCAGGTCATGACCACGTTGCCGAGATGCGCCGGCAGGTGGCCCTTCAGCCGCTCCAGGTAATCCTCGATCAGCGGGTTGAGGTAGCGGGTGTGGATGTTGAGCGTCGCCATCTGGCGCGAAACGGCCGCCACCACACGCGGGTGACAATGCCCGACGGACGGGACGTTGTTGTAGAAGTCGAGATAGCGCGTTCCGTCGGCCGCCTCCATCCAGCACCCGCTGGCGCGCGCCATTTCGATGGGCTCGCGATAGAACAGCACCGAGGCGGCGCCGTAGTTCTCCTGGCGCCGGCGCAGGAGCGGGCTCGCCGCCGCATCGCCCGCGCGCGGGTCGAAAGCGTTCATGTCGAGGATCTGGCGGGCTTTTGCGGTGGACATACGGTCGGCTCCCTTGGAACAGGGCCATGCGGCCGGGCGACGATGGGCCGTCAGGCAGCGGACAGGAACCGGTCGGCGAGGACCAGGGTTCCATCGGTGTAGGCGGCACCCCCGGCGGCGGCGGCCGTCGGGGTCTCGGAGTGGCTGGCGATCCAGGCGGTGAGGAGCAACCGGCGCAGCATCACGAAGGTCGGCAGCATGGCCTCGTCCTCGGCGGTGAGCGGCGCCACCTCGCGGTAGCCGGCGACCCATGCCTCCTGCAATCGGGGCACCACCGGGTCGTGTTCGAAGAAGCTGACGGCGGCGGCGAAGTCGTAGCCGAACCAGCCGAAGCCGCAGTCGTCGAAGTCGATGACGCCCAGACGGTCACCGTCGATCAGCAGGTTGGCGAGGCGCAGGTCGGCGTGGATGAGGCCGAAGCGGTCACCGGCGGTGCCGTAGGCGGCGAGGCGCCGGTGCAGCACGTCGCACGTGCGCTCCAGCAGGGCCGCGCCCGACGCCGTCAATCCGAGGGCGGCCCGCCAGTCGCCCCAGTGAGGTCGCGGCCCGACCGTCGTGTCGAAGTCCCAGGTCTTGCGCACGAAGCCCTTGGGCGCCGGCCACGACCGCGTGTGGTGGTGCAGCCTGGCGCTGATGCCGCCCAGTTTGTGAAAGCCGTCGCGCAGGTCGTCGGTGGGGGCCGGCTCGGCGCCCGGCATGAAGGTGAAGGCGGCGACCAGGCGTTCCTCACCGGCCAGGACGAAGGATGCGAGGTGGCCGCCGTCGGCCCCGCGCAGCGGCTCCGGCGTGTCGACCACGCCGGCGGCCCGCAAGGCCCCGATCCACGCCAGTTCCGACTCGATCTCCGCCCGCGTGTGATAGCCCGGCCGGTGGACGCGCAGAATGACCGGCGCCCCGTCCGCCGGATCGGCCCGGAAGGTGGCGTTCTCCGACACCGTCAGAAGGCGCACCGGCGCGTCGGCGGGCAGACCCCAATGCCCCGCGACCGCGCGCGCACCATCCGTCAGCAGATCCACCATGGCGTCGTCGTAGAGCACGGTCATCGGCGGGCGTCCTTCTGCGTCGCAACAACGATTGTTGGAAGCTACACTCAAAAATGCGGAACTTCCAACATTTTTGCGTTGCACCCGCCGCGCTTTCGGGAAATCATGGACCCAGATGCTGCAGTGCGAGATGCCGAAGCGGGCGTTCGCCGCACATCCGGGCGGGCCTGCGCTGGCCGCCGCCCCGTCGTCGGTCAAAACAGGAGAGGATGTGTCATGAAGCTCTCTCGCCGGGATTTCGGCCGCGGCGCCGCCGCCCTCGCCGGCCTCGCCGCCCTCGGCCCGCTGGGCCGTCCTGCCCGCGCCGCCCGCACGGATCGCCTGAACATCCTGTGCTGGGAGGGCTACAACACGGACGACGTGCTCGGCCCGTTCCGCGACCTGAACCCCGGCGCCACCCTGCGCGCCGAAAGCGGCACGTCCGACCCGGACATGATCAACAAGCTGCGGGCCGGCGAGGTGAACGTCTGGGACCTCATCAACCTGAACCAGCCGTGGGCGCAGGGGCAGCTGTATCCGGCCGGCCTCATCAAGCCGCTGAGCAAGGAGCGGTTCCTGCCCTACTTCGAGAAGTTCTCGCCCGAGTTCAAGAATCCCGCCTACCCGCTGGCCTTCGCCGAGGACGGCGAGTTGATCGGCATGCCGCAGCGTTACGGCCCGTTCTCGTTCGTCGTCAACACCGACAAGATCAGCCGCGAGATGGCCGAGGACCAGGGCTGGAAGCTGTTCCTCGACCCCGCCATGAAGGACCGCTTCGGCGTCCTGACCTACGACAACTGGAACGTCATCCACATGGCGCTGACGGGCGACCAGAACCCCTTCGAGCCCATGGACGAAGCGGGGATCGCGACCTTCCAGAAGACGGCGGAAACCATCTTCGGCGGCGCCCGCATGCGGTCGGACGATCTGGTCGCCATGAACACGGCGCTGGTCAACGGCGAGATCGACGCCTACTTCACCGGCGGCACCTACACCGCCAGCCCGGCCCGCCTGGACGGCATGAGCAACATCCGCGGCATCACGCCCAAGTCCGGCCCCATCGGCGGCAAGGGCGGCGTCGTCTGGGTCGAGCTGACGTCGCTGGTCAACAACCCCGACCCGAGCGACCTGGCCGCCGACTTCCTGGAGTTCGTCCAGAAGCCGGAGATCTGCAAGGCGGTGGGCTTCGCCGAAGGCACCTACAACCCGGTCTGCCAGATGGGCGACCCGGACACCTTCGCCCTGTGGAACGCCGAGGAACTCGACTCCATCCAGTGGGACAGCCTGCCGGAGGAGATGGAACGCTCCGTCGAGTACCGCGCCGTCGCCTCCTACGACGAGCTCATCAAGGTCTACAACGCGGCCAAGCGCTGAGGCACCGGGTCCGGACGGACGGGCGGCCGCGCCGTCGCCGTCCGGACCGCCGCCCCCTCCCGGCCCGATCTTTCCCTCCAGTTCGGAACGCCCCCGGATGACCGAACAACCGATCCTTCACATCGCCGGCCTCTACAAGCAGTTCGGCGACTTCGTGGCCCTCCACAGCATCGACCTCAAGGTCATGGAGGGCGAGTTCCTGGCCATCGTCGGCCCGTCGGGCAGCGGCAAGACCACCCTCATCCGCCTGCTCGTCGGCATGGACGAGCCGACCGAAGGGACGATCTGGCTGCGCAACCGCCGCATCGACACGGTGCCGGCCAACCAGCGCCCGACCTGCATGGTGTTCCAGTCGCTGGCCCTGTTCCCCCACATGACCGTCGGCCAGAACATCGAGTTTCCGCTGAAGATCCGCGGCGTCTCGCCGGACGAACGGCGCGCCCGCGCGCTGGAGCTTCTGGACCTCCTGCGCCTGCCCCGCAATTACTACGGCAAGCGCGTCACCCAGTGTTCGGGCGGCGAGCGGCAGCGCGTGGCGCTCGCTCGCGCGCTCGCCTTCGATCCCGAGATCCTGTTCTTCGACGAGCCCCTCTCGGCGCTCGACTACCGCCTGCGCAAGACGCTGGAGAAGGAACTGAAGGACCTGCACGAGCGGACCGGCAAGACCTTCATCTACATCACCCACAGCCTGGAAGAGGCCATGGCGATGTCCGACCGCATCGCCATCATGCGCCAGGGCCGCTTCGAGCAGATCGCCCCGGCCGACGTCATCTATTCCCGCCCGGTCAGCCGCTTCGTCGCCGAGTTCATGGGTGAGGTGAACTTGTTCCCGGTCCGCGGCGGTTCGCTGTCGGAGGCCGCGGGCCTCGCCGTCGCGCCGTCGGCCATGGGCCGCGCGCCGTTCGACGGCGTGCCGCGCGGGACGCTCATGGTGCGGCCGGAGAACGTGAAGTTCCTGCCGGCCGGCGGCCTCGGCGCCGACGATGCCGCCCCCGACATCACCCTGACCGGCCGAATGCGGGCGGCGTTCGACCTCGGCTCCCGCATCCAGTACGAGGTCGAGCCGTCGCACGGCGGCCGGATCGTCGTCGAGACCCTGCGCGAGAACCGCTTCGGCGGCGCCATGGGGACCGAGGTGACGCTCGGCTGGAACCTCGACAAGTGCCACCTGATCGCGGAGGACTGAGGCATGGAGCGTCTCGACCGCCGTCTCGGCCTCCTCGCGGCGACCCCGCTCGCCACCCTGCTGGCGGCGACCTTCCTGGCGCCGCTGGTGGTGGTGGCCGCCTTCTCGATCATGCCGGCCAAGGTGTTCTCGCTGTGGAACGTGCCGGACTTCTCGGCCTATGCCGAGTTCTTCCGCCAGGGCTACTGGAGTTCACTGGCGTGGTCGCTGGGCATGGCCGTCGCCGCGACGCTCATCCTGTTCGTGGTGTGCTGGCCGCTCGCCTTCGCCATGGCCAAGGTCTATCGCCGCTTCACGCTGGTGATGACCGTCGGCGTCGTCATGACGCTGTTCGTGTCGGAGAACATCCGCCTGTTCGGCTGGGTGCTGACCTTCATGAAGGGCGGCATGGTGGAGGGCACCCTGCGCCACATGACGGGAACCGGCTTCGACGGCCTGCTCTACAACGTGCCGGTCATCGTCTTCGGCCTCGTCTACGTCTACTTCCCGTTCATGCTGTTCCCGCTGGCGCAGGGCATCGCCATGGTGCCCGACGATGCGCGCAACGCCGCCGCCGACCTGGGCGCCAGCCGGGCCCGCATCCTGTGGGAAATCGACCTGCCGCTCGCCGCGCCCGGCATCATGGTGGGCAGCCTGCTGACCTTCGTGCTGGCCGCCGGCGCCATCGCCGAGAGCAAGCTGCTGGGCGGTCAGGCGGTCATCGTCATCGCCGACGATGTCGAGACGGCCTTCACCTACGGCCAGAACTGGCCGCTCGGATCCGCGCTGGCCATGGTCCTCATCGCCATCATCGGCAGCGTCGCCCTGTACGGGGTCAGCCGCGTCGACCTGGACGCCATCATGGGGAGGCGACGCTGATGCAGACCGGACGACTGACCCGCGGGGCGCTGCTGCTGTATGGCGTCGCCGCCCTCGCGTTCCTCTATCTCCCGCTGGTGGCCGTCGCTTTCGCCTCCGTGTCCAAGGCCCGCTACCTGACGTTTCCCATCCGCGCCTACGACACCAAGTGGTACGGCGAGGCGATTGCCAGCGACACCGTCCAGAGCCTGCTGCTGGTGTCGCTCAAGGTGGCCGGCATCGTCACCGTGGTGAGCATGGTGGTGGGCTTCTTCGGCGCGCTCGCCTTCGCGCGCTACCATTGGCGCTTCCGCCGGCTGTTCCAGAAGCTGATCCTGCTGCCGATCTTCTTCCCGCAGACGGTGCTCGGCCTCGCGCTCCTCATGTGGTTCAACGCCCTCGGCGTCACGCCGTCGTGGCAGACCGCGGTGGTCGGGCACCTGGTGTGGATCTCGCCCATCGCCACCCTGGTCATTTCCATCCGCGCCTACAGCTTCGACCCGACGCTCGAGGAAGCGGCCCGCGACATGGGCGCCACCACCTGGCAGATCCTGCGCGACATCACCTTTCCGTTGCTGCTGCCGGGCGTCGTGTCCGCCGGCCTCTTCTCGTTCCTGCTGAGCTGGGGCAACTTCCCGCTCTCCCTCTTCACCACCGGCGCCGACAGCACCCTCCCCGAGTGGCTCTACGCCAAGATGGTCTCCGGATACTCGCCGCTGGTCCCCACGCTCGGCATCCTCAGCGTCGCCGCATCGGCGGGCGTGCTGGCAGTGGCGCTGATCGCCCCCGCCGCCGTGCGCCTGCTGCGCTCCGCCGGGCCGCGGGAGGCCGCCGCCCCGGCCACCACCACCCCGACCGCAGACCAGAACCGCAGTCCCAAGCTGGAGGAATCCCCCACATGCTGACGTCCATCGCAGGCAAGAGCTGCATCGTCACCGGCGCGTCCAAGGGCATCGGCAAAGGCATCGCGCGGGTCTTCGCCGCCCGCGGCGCCAAGGTGACCGTCGTCGCGCGCGGCGAGGCGGACGCCGCCGCCACCGTCGGCGAGATCGAGGCCGCCGGCGGCACGGCGCGCATGCACCTGTGCGACGTGTCGGACTGGGATCAGGTGAAAGCCATGGTCGACGCCGCCGCGGCGGCCTACGGCGGTGTCGACATCCTGTGCGCCAACGCCGGCATGTTCCCGCAGACGAAGATGGTCGACATGGACCCCGCCGAGTGGGACTCGGTGATGGCGTGCAACCTCAAGAGCACCTTCCTCAGCGTCAAGGCCTGCATCCCGTACTTCGAGACCGCCGGCACCGGCCGCGTCGTCGTGACCTCGTCGATCACCGGCCCGGTGACCGGGTTTCCGGGCTGGGCCCACTACGGCGCGTCCAAGGCCGGGCAGCTGGGCTTCCTGAAGACGGCGGCCATGGAACTGGCGCGCTACGGCACGACCATCAACGCCGTCATGCCCGGCAACATCGTGACGGAAGGCCTGGAAGGCCTGGGCGAGGACTACCTGGCGACCATGGCCGCATCCATCCCGCTCAAGCGCCTGGGACGGGTGGAGGACATCGCCCATGCGGCGCTCTTCCTCGCGTCGGAGGAAGCCGCGTACATCACCGGCCAGACCATCGTCGTCGACGGCGGGCAGATCCTGCCGGAATCGCTCGAAGCCATCGCGAGCATCTGACGAGAGCCACGGCCCGGGCGGCGGCGCGCCTCCGGCGGCTGGCGGTAGATCCGCCCGCCGCAGCGGCCGCCCTCGTCGATCACGGTGGGACGCAGGCCCTCGCCCAACAGCCGCTCGGCGATGGCGGCGCCGATGCCTCTGGTCCCTCCGGAAAGCATGACCACGCGGTGTGACTCGGCGTCCTCCTGCTGCTGTCCCGGAGGCCGAGGATGTTCGGCACCAGCGAGAGCGTCAAAGTGCAACACTCGGAAATCCCATTATGTGGGATCGGTGGCGAAAGAATCTCACGTGGTGGGAATCAGCGGCTCAGCGGGTCCGCCGCGGCGCTTCCGCGTCGCGCGGTCGGCGCACGTCGCTCGGGCTGATGCCGTAGCGGGCGCGATAGCAGCGGGCGAAGTGGGCCGGGTTGGGGAAGCCGCTGGCGAGCCCGACCTCCAGGATCGACAGCGGCGACTGGCGCAGCAGGTCCTCCGCCTTCGCCAAGCGCAGGTCGCGGTAGAAGGCCATGACCGTCACGCCCAGGCGATCCTTGAACAGCCGCTGGAACTGCCGCAGGCCCAGGCCCGACAACTCCGCCAGATGGTCCAGCCCGAGGGGATCGGCGATGTGGCTGTTCATCAGCTCGATGGCGGCCAGCAGCGACGGGTGGTGGACGTTGTATTTCTCCTCCAGCCCTGCCCGCTGGGGGTCCTGCGACGGACGGACCCGCGTGTGGATGAACCAGTCGCTGACCGCGCGCGCCAGGTCCATGCCGTGGTCGGCGGTGATGAGGGCGTGCATCATGTCGAGCGGCGCCACGCCGCCGGCGCAGGTCAGACGATCGCGGTCGATGACGAACAGCGTGCGCTCCAGCAGGAAGCGGTCGGACATCTCCCGCAGGGGCTCGATGTGCTCCCAGTGGACGGTGAAGCGCCGCCCCTGCATCAGCCCGCACACCGCCAGGATCGCCGCGCCGCCTGAGATCCCGCCGAGCCGCACCCGCCGGGCGTCCAGGCGCTTCAGGTAGGCGTCGAGCGCCGGCTCGCGCACGGCGAAGGGATTGCCGCCGGCGACGACGAAGACGACGTCGAAGTCGGTTCCGGCCTCGGCCAGCGGCACCGTCTCGAACAACGCTCCGGCCGAGGCGCGCGCTGTCGTCTCGCCCACCGAGAGAAACCGCATGTCGTAGAGCGTCCGCCCGGCCAGCAGGTTGGCGGCGCGCAGGGGCTCCACCGCCGCCGAGGTGGACATCAGGGCGTAGCCGTCAATCAGGATGAAGCCGATCCGCACGGCCGAGCCTCCGCGACGCCGAACACGGGCCGAATGTCATTTTCGGGATAGCAGAAGTCAATAACGGAACAACACCGTCGGGCGGCGCATGCCACACTCTTCCCCGTCACCCACGGAGGGTCCGAGCGTGCGCTATTCCATTTTCCAGGTCCTGAAGGAAGGTCTGACCGGCCATCGCGGCTGGCGGCCGGCCTGGCGCGACCCGGCCCCGCAGGCCGAATACGACACAATCGTCATCGGCGGCGGCGGGCACGGCCTGGCGACGGCCTACTACCTCGCCAAGGTGTTCGGCGCCAAGCGCATCGCCGTGCTGGAGAAGGGCTGGATCGGCGGCGGCAACGTCGGCCGCAACACCACCATCGTGCGCGCCAACTACCTGCTCGACGGCAACCAGCCGTTCTACGAGTTCTCGCTCAAACTCTGGGAGGGCCTGGAGCAGGAACTGAACTACAACGCCATGGTCAGTCAGCGCGGCATCCTGAACCTCTACCATTCGGACGCCCAGCGCGACGCCTACCGCCGGCGCGGCAACGCCATGATCCTGCACGGCTCCGACGCCGAACTGCTCGACCGCGCGCAGGTGCGCGCCATGGTGCCGTTCCTGAACTTCGACGACGCCCGCTTCCCCATCCGCGGCGGCCTGCTGCACCGGCGCGGCGGCACCGTCCGCCACGACGCCGTCGCCTGGGGCTTCGCCCGCGCCGCCGACGCGCTCGGCGTCGACATCCTGCAGAACTGCGCCGTCACCGGCATGATCGTCGAGAACGGCCGCATCCGCGGCGTCGAGACGACGCGCGGCCCCATCCGCGCCGCCAAGGTCGGCACCGCCGTCGCCGGCAGTTCCAGCCGGGTCATGGCCATGGCGGGGATGCGGCTGCCCATCGAAAGCCACGTCCTGCAGGCCTTCGTCACCGAGGGGCTGAAGCCGGTGGTGCCGAACGTCATCACCTTCGGCGCCGGCCACTTCTACGTCAGCCAGTCCGACAAGGGCGGGTTGGTCTTCGGCGGCGACATCGACGGCTACAACTCCTACGCCCAGCGCGGCAATCTGCCGATGATCGAGGACGTGGTGGAAGGCGGCATGGCGCTGATGCCGATGATCGGCCGGGCGCGGCTGCTGCGCGCCTGGGGCGGGCTGGTCGACATGTCCATGGACGGCTCGCCCATCATCGACCGCACGCCCATCGAGGGCCTCTATTTCAACGGCGGCTGGAACTACGGCGGCTTCAAGGCCACGCCCGCCTCGGGCTTCGCCTTCGCCCACCTGCTGGCCACCGACACACCCCATCCCACCGCCACCGCCTATCGCTTCGATCGTTTCCGCACCGGCGCGCTGATCGACGAGAAGGGTGTCGGCGCGCAGCCCAACCTGCACTGAGGACGCCGCCGCGATGATCATTCCCCATCCGCTGCTCGGGCCGCGCGACGCCCAGGAATTCGTCTATCTGGGCGACGCCCGCCTCATCGACCGCCCCGACGGCCTGGCCGAAGACGCCGCCGACGCCTTCCACGACTACGCCTACTTGCGCGACAACCCGGCCGGCGAGCATCAGGAGCTGTGGTACCACGAGCAGGGCGACCGCTCGTGGCTGGTGGTCACCCGCGACACCGTGACCCACCGCATCCTGCGCGCCGAACTGGCGAGCGACGTCGCCCGCGCCCAGGGGCGCAGCCGATGAGCCAGACCAACCGCTTGGCCGGCGGCGGCCTGATCGACCGCTCCCGCGTCCTGACCTTCACCTTCGACGGCCGCACCTATCAGGGGCATCCCGGCGACACGCTGGCCTCGGCGCTGCTGGCCAACGGCGTGCGCCTCATGGGCCGCTCGTTCAAGTACCACCGGCCGCGCGGCCCTCTGTCGGCCGGGTCGGAGGAACCCAACGCCCTGGTCGAACTGCGCGACGGCGCCCGGCGCGAGCCCAACACCCGCGCCACCACGGCGGAACTGTTCGACGGGCTCACGGCGCGAAGCCAGAACCGCTGGCCGTCGCTGCGCTTCGACGCGCTCGCCGTCAACGACCGCCTGTCGACGTTCCTGACCGCCGGCTTCTACTACAAGACCTTCATGTGGCCGCGGTCGTTCTGGGAGAAGGTCTACGAGCCGGCCATCCGCAAGGCCGCCGGTCTCGGCCGCCTGTCCATGCAGGACGACCCCGACGTCTACGACAAGGGCTTCCTGCATTGCGACCTGCTGGTCATCGGCGCCGGCCCGGCCGGCCTCGCCGCCGCCCTCACCGCCGGCCGCGCCGGGGCGCGGGTCATCCTGGCCGACGAGGATTTCCGCCTCGGCGGCCGCCTCAATGCCGAGACGCTGACGCTCGACGACGCCCCCGCCGCCGACTGGGTGGCCGCCATCCTGGCCGAACTGGCCTCGCTGCCGACGGTGCGGGTGATGCCGCGCACCACTGTCGTCGGCGCCTTCGACCACGGCGTCTACGGCGCCGTCGAGCGGGTGGCCGACCATCTGCCGGTGCCCGAGCCCGGCATGCCGCGCCAGATCCTGTGGCGCATCTACAGCCGCCGCGCCCTGCTGTGCGCCGGCGCCACCGAGCGCCCAATCGCCTTCGCCGACAACGACCGTCCGGGCATCCTCCAGGCCGGCGCCCTGCGCGCCTACGCCAACCGCTGGGGCGCCGCCGTGGCGCGTCGGGTGGCGGTGTTCACCAACAGCGACGACGGCCACCGCACCGCCCGCGACCTGCACGCCCACGGCCTGGAGATCGCCGCCGTGATCGACGTGCGATCCGACGCGCCGCGCTCGCCCGACTACGAGGTCCTGGCCGGTGCGCAGGTGGTCGGCACCGCCGGCCGCCTCGGCCTGACCGGCATCACCGTCCGCACCGCCGACGGCGGCACCCGCAAGGTCTCCTGCGGCGCCCTCGGCGTGTCGGGCGGCTGGAACCCGGCCGTCCATCTGACCTGCCACCAGGGCGCCCGGCCGCGCTGGGACGCCGCCATCGCCGCCTTCGTGCCCGGCCCCGACCTGCCGCCCGGCCTCGCCGTGGCGGGCGCCGCCGCCGGCACCTTCTCCACCGCCGGCGCCCTGCGGGAGGGAGCGGCCGGCGCCCTCGCCGCGCTCGCCGACCTGGGTGTCGCCGCCACCGCCCCTGCCCTGCCGCGCGCCGAGGACGCGCCGGCCGGCATCACCGCCTTCTGGCACGTCGCGTCCGACGCCGGGCGGGCGTGGCTCGACCAGCAGAACGACGTCACCGTCAAGGACGTGAAACTGGCCCACCAGGAAGGCTTCCGCGCCGTCGAGCACCTGAAGCGCTACACCACCCTCGGCATGGCCACCGACCAGGGCAAGACGTCCAACATGGGCGCCCTCGCCATCATGGCCGAGCTGACCGGCAAGCCCATCCCCGAGGTCGGAACCACCATGTTCCGCCCGCCCTACACGCCGGTGGCGCTCGGCACCCTGGCGGGACGGTCGCGCGGCGACGACTTCCGGCCCCGCCGCCTGACGCCCACCCACGCCTGGGCCGCGGAGCAGGGCGCGGTGTTCGTCGAGGTCGGCACCTGGATGCGCGCCCAGTATTTCCCGCGCCCCGGCGAGACCCACTGGCGCCAGACCGTCGACCGCGAGGTTCTGGCCGTGCGCAGCGCCGTCGGCGTGTGCGACGTCACCACCCTCGGCAAGATCGACGTGCAGGGCACTGACGCCGCCAGCTTCCTCGACCGCATCTACTGCAACGGCATGGCCAAGCTGGCGGTGGGCCGCGTGCGCTATGGCCTCATGCTGCGCGAGGACGGCATGGCCAAGGACGACGGCACCGCCGCCCGCCTGGCCGAGGACCACTTCGTCGTCACCACCACCACGGCCAACGCCGTCGCCGTCTTCCGCCACATGGAGTTCTGCCGTCAGTGCCTGTGGCCGGACCTCGACGTGCAGGTGATCTCCACCACCGACGCCTGGGCGCAGATCGCCGTCGCCGGCCCGCGCGCCCGCGACCTGCTGCGCCGCGTCGTCGATCCGACCACCGACCTGTCCAACGACGCCTTCCCCTTCATGGCCTGTGCCGCCGTCACCGTCTGCGGCGGCCTGCGGGCGCGGCTGTTCCGTATCTCCTTCTCCGGCGAGCTGGCCTACGAGCTGGCCGTTCCCGCCCGTTACGGCGACGCCCTGGTGCGGGCGCTGATGGCGGCGGGCGCGGACCTCGGCGTCACCCCCTACGGCACCGAAGCCCTCGGCGTGCTGCGCATCGAGAAGGGCCACGCCGCCGGCAACGAGATCAACGGCCAGACCACCGCCCGCATGCTTGGCTTGGGGCGCATGGTGTCGAGCAAGAAGGACAGCATCGGCGCCGTGCTGTCCCGCCGCGAGGCGCTGGACGGGCCGGTGCCGCTGCGGCTGGTCGGCCTGCGCCCGGTGAACCCCGCCGATCCCGTGGTGGCCGGCGCCCACCTGCTGGCGCGCGGGGCACCGACCACCGCCGCGAGCGACGAGGGGTGGGTCACCTCGGCCGCCTTCTCACCGCACGTCGGCAGCGCCATCGGGCTCGGCTTCCTGGCCGGCGGCGAGGGCCGCATCGGCGAGATCGTCCGCGCCGTCGACCCGCTGGGCGGCACCGACGTCGCCGTGGAAGTCGTCGTTCCCCACTTCGTCGACCCCGACGGGGAGAAGCTCCGTGCCTGACCACGCCCTCCTGCCCCTGACCGCCCTCGGCGCCCGCACGCCCCGCGTCGACAGCGTCGGCGGCCTGACCATCACCGAGGTGCCGGACGTGGCGCTGGCCTCCCTCGCCTGCCGCCGCGGATGCGACGCCGCGCTCGCCGCCACCGCCGAGGCCCTGCTCGGCGTCGCCCTGCCGCCGGTGGCCGGCTGGGCCGGCACCGGTCCCTACGGCGTGTTCTGGACCGGCCCCGGCCAATGGATGGTCGAGGCGCCTTACGCCACCCACGAAGACCTCCCCGACCGCCTTAAGGCGGTGGTGGACGACGCCGGCTCGGTGACCGAGCAGAGCGACGCCTGGGTCCGCTTCGACGTCGAGGGCGAGCACGCCCTCGCCCTGTTCGAGCGGCTGTGCGCCCTCGACCTCGGCCGCATGCCCGCCGCCACGGTCCAGCGCACCGCCATCGACCACCTCGGCTGCTTTGTGCAGTGCCGCGAGGCCGGCCGCCGCTACGGCGCCTACGGCCCGCGGTCGGCGGCGGCATCCCTGCATCACGCGCTGCTGACGGCGGCGCGCTCCGTCTCCCGCGACCGAAAGGTTTTCCCATGACCGTTCCCGAGCCCCAGGCCCGCCGCCTGGACGGCAAGGCCTTCGCCGCCGCCCTGCGGGCGCGCGTCGCCGGCCACGTCGCCCGCCTGAAGGACGATCACGGCGTCACGCCGGGTCTGGCCGTGGTGCTGGTGGGCGAAGACCCGGCGAGCGAGGTCTACGTCCGCAACAAGGGCCGCCAGACCACCGAGGCCGGCATGGCATCGTTCAGCCACCGTCTCGCCGCCGACACGACGCAGGCGGAGCTTCTCGACCTGGTGGCGCGGCTCAACGCCGACCCGGCGGTCCACGGCATCCTGGTGCAGTTGCCGCTGCCGGCCCACCTGGACGCCGACGCCGTCATCGGAGCCATCGCGCCCGAGAAGGACGTCGACGGCTTCCACGTCCTCAACGTCGGCCGACTCGCCACCGGGCAGGCGGCGCTGGTGCCGTGCACGCCGCTCGGCTGCCTGATGATGCTCGACGACCTACATGGCCCCGACCTGTCGGGCAAGACGGCCGTGGTGGTCGGGCGCTCCAACATCGTCGGCAAGCCCATGGCGCAGCTGCTGCTGCGGCGCAACGCCACCGTCACCGTCGCGCACTCGCGCACCGCCGATCTGGCGGCGGTGTGCCGCGGCGCCGACATCCTCGTCGCCGCCGTCGGCCGGCCCGAGATGATCCCCGGCGCCTGGATCAAGCCCGGCGCCACCGTCATCGACGTCGGCATCAACCGGGTGCAGCTGGCGGACGGCCGCTCCGTCCTGCGCGGCGACGTGGACTTCGCCTCGGCCGCCGCAGTCGCCGGCGCCATCACGCCGGTACCGGGCGGCGTCGGCCCCATGACCATTGCCTGCCTGCTGGCCAATACCCTGACCGCCGCCTGCCGTCTGCACGACCTGCCCGAACCCGAAGGACTCACGCCATGACCACCGTCCTGTCCACTCCCGCGCCGGCCGCGGCGGCGGCCGTCGCGGCCGGGGACCGCTTCACCCTGACCGTGCGCTGCCCGACCACCCGCGGTATCGTCGCCGCCATCTCCACCTATCTGGCGGACAGCGGCTGCAACATCACCGACAGCGCCCAGTTCGACGACCAGTTGACCGGCACCTTCTTCATGCGGGTGAGCGTCACCAGCCAGACGGGCAGCACGATCGAGGATCTGCGGGACGGCTTCACCGCCATTTCCGACCGCTTCGGCATGGACCACGCCTTCCACGACGACGCCGTGAAGACGAAGGTGATCGTCATGGTGTCGCGCTTCGGCCACTGACTGAACGACATCCTGTACCGCTGGCGCATCGGCGCCCTGCCCATCGACATCGTCGGCGTCGTCTCCAACCACCTGGACTATCAGAAGGTCGTGGTGAACCACGACATCCCGTTCCACTACATCCCCGTCACCAGGCAGACCAAGGCCGAGGCGGAAGCGCGGCAGATGGCGATCATCCGCGACACCGGCGCCGACCTCGTGGTGCTTGCGCGCTACATGCAGATCCTGTCCGACGAGATGTGCCAGCAGATGTCGGGGCGGATCATCAACATCCACCATTCCTTCCTGCCCAGCTTCAAGGGCGCCAACCCCTACAAGCAGGCCTTCGAACGCGGCGTGAAGCTGATCGGCGCGACGTCGCACTACGTCACCGCCGACCTCGACGAAGGCCCGATCATCGAGCAGGACACGGTGCGCGTCACCCACGCCCAGTCGCCGGAGGACTACATCTCCCTCGGCCGCGACGTGGAGAGCCAGGTGCTGTCGCGCGCCATCCACGCCCACATCCACAAGCGCGTCTTCCTGAACGGCGGCAAGACGGTGGTCTTCCCCGCCAGCCCCGGCAGCTACGCCTCCGAACGCATGGGCTGACCGAGCAAACGTTTCGACCGCAACGGACAGAATCGTTGCGCCCTCCGTGCAATGACGGATATATTTTAAATCTGAATGTAACCAACGAAAACCAAGGGCAGAATGGGCGAGGCACTGGCGCAACATCCGCCGTCGATGTTCATATATGAAAATGAACATCACAATTGGACGGGACGCACCGACCCCGAGGACGGTGCGCTCGCCGTGCGCTGGCATCATCGGGTGCGCCGGATCGAACCCGGCCAGGCGCGCCAGCCCCTCCCTGCCCTCGTCGGTTTCGCCTGCGACGCCGGCGTCGCCCGCAACCAGGGTCGGCGCGGCGCCGCTGCCGGCCCCGTCGTGCTGCGCCGCGCGCTCGCCAATCTGGCGTGGCGGCACGAGACGCCCGGCGTGTGGGACTTCGGCGACGTGCGCTGCCACGGCGACGCCCTGGAGACCGCGCAGGAGGCGCTGGCATCCACCGTCGCCGTCATGCTTGAAGAAGGGCACCGCCCGGTGGTGCTGGGCGGCGGCCACGAGACGGCCTACGGTTCGTTCGGCGGGCTCGACCGCTGGGCCCGCGGCGCCCGGCCCGACGCCCGCATCGGCATTCTCAACCTCGACGCCCATTTCGACCTGCGCCGCGTCGGCGCCGCCGGCCCGTCCTCCGGCACGCCCTTCGGCCAGATCCACGACGATCTGACCGAACGCGGCGCGCCCTTCCGCTATGCCTGCGTCGGCATCAGCCGCACCGCCAACACCGCCGCCCTGTTCGAGCGCGCGGCGGCGACCGGGACGCGCTGGCGGCTGGACGAGGACTGCACCGTGCGGCACCTCGACGCGACGCTGGCCTTCGTCTCCGATTTCGTCGCCGAGTGCGACCTCGTTCACCTGACGCTCGACCTCGACGTCCTGCCCGGCGCCGTCATGCCGGCGGTCAGTGCCCCGGCGCCGCGCGGCGTGCCGCTGGAGGTGATCGAGGCCGTCATCGATCGCGTTCTCGCCGCCCGCGGTCCCCAGGGTCCGAAGCTTGCGCTGGCCGACCTCGCCGAACTGAATCCCGCGGTCGATCCGCAGGGGCTCGGGGCGCGGGTGGCGGCGCTGCTGTGCGACCGACTCGTGGGGTCGTCGCCGGTGCCGTAACGCCGTCGCCCTTCCGCGTCGGCGCGTCGTCCCCGCGCCGGTGCTCGCCATGGTCGCCACGGGTGGGGGGCCTGGTCGGAGGCTCAACCGGGACAAGAGGAGTGAAGGACTGATGAAGAAGAGCATCATCCGGGCCTGCGCCGTCGCCGCCCTGACCCTCGCGGTCGCGGCCCCGGCGACCGCCGCCGAGCGCGTTTTCGTCGGCATCGCCACCGGCGGCACCGGCGGCACCTACTATCCGCTGGGCGGCATGCTGGCGCAGCTCATCTCCAACACCGTCGACCTGGGCGACAAGAAGCTGTCGGCCACCGCCGAGACCGGCAACGCCTCGGTCGCCAACGCCGGCCTTCTGGGGCGCGGCGAGATCGAGACCGCCTTCGTGGCCGCCGACATCCTGGACGCCGCCTACCACGGCAAGAACCAGTTCGACGGCAAGGCGCAGGACAAGATCCGCGCCCTCGGCGCCCTCTACCCGGAAACCGTGCAGCTGGTCGCCCGCACCGGCGCCGGCATGTCCTCCTTCGAGGACCTGAAGGGCCACTCCGTGTCCTCCGGCTCCCCCGGGTCCGGCCAGTGGCAGCTGCTCGGCGACCTGCTGAACGTCGCCGGCCTGAAGCGCGAAGACGTCAGCGAGGATTATTCGTCGTTCTCGCAGTCGGCCGAGAAGATCGCCGACGGCAACCTCGACGCCTCGCTCATCACCGCCGGTGCGCCGACCGCCTCGATCACCGAGCTGGCCAACGCCCACGACATCACCGTCCTGCCCATCGCCGGCCCGGCCGTCGACGAGCTGCTGAAGGTTCAGCCCTACTACGCCCGCGCCACCCTGCCGGCCGGCACCTACAAGGGCCTCGACAAGGACGTGCAGACCATCGCCGTGCGCGCCATCTGGGCGACCCATGCGGACCTGCCGGAAGACCTCGCCTACGCCCTGACCAAGGCGCTGTACGAGAACACCGAGACGCTCGCCAAGGTGCACGTGAAGGGTAAGGAGATCACCCTGGAAAGCGCCCTCGAGTCCATCTCGGTCCCCCTCCACCCCGGCGCCGAGCGGTACTACCGTGAAAAAGGCCTCGTCAAGTAAGGAGGCCGTCGCCCGTGTGTTCCGGCCGGCACTGCTGCTCGCGGTGCTGGCCGGCTGCGCCGGACCGATGCCGACCCCTGCCACCGATCCCGCGGCGGCCGCCTGCGTGCCGCACCTCGACGTCCTGACCCACCCGCACGAGGAGCCGCTCGCGCGGGTTCCTCTCGGGCCGGACGGCGCCTTCGCGCTGTCCTTCATCCATTCCGTGTCGCTCACCCCGGTGCGCGACGAATACGTCCTCGACGCCGACGGCGCCATTCGCCAGACCGCCGAGATCTTCGTCGCCCACGGGCAGGGGCTTCCCTCCGGCGCCGACGAACCGGGGGGCCTGGCCTGGGAGCACGAGGACGGGCGCTTCCGCCTGACCATGGACCGCGCCATCCCGCGGCTGGTCGTCCGCACCGACGCCGAGTACCGCAACCGTCTGCACGCGGCTGGTGGGACGGTCGATCTGAACCAGTGGAGCGATCAGGCCCTGTACCTGCGCCCCGCCCCCTGTCCGACACCCCTTCGGCCCGGCGTGGGCCGCTGAGAGGAGACCCACCATGAGCCTTGAGGCGCCCCGCCCGCCCCACGCCCCGTCCCGCGATGCCGGCCGCCCGGAAATGGTGGACGATCAGGGCTTCCATCACATTTCCGCCGAACAGGCGGACGAGCTGGTCCGGAAGTACGACAACGAGGTCAACTTCCGCCGCCTGACCGGCTCGACCGGCGCCATCGCCACGGTCGCCTGCATCGCCATCAGCCTGTTCCACGTCTACACGGCCGGCTTCGGGCTGCTGAACGAGGTGATGCACCGGTCGGTGCACATGTCGTTCATCCTGCCGCTCGTCTTCCTGTTCTTCCCCCGCCAGAAGGGCACGGGCACGCCGCGCGCCTGGGGCTTCGGGCTGGCCTTCGCCGCCTTCTACATGTTCCTGGCATGGCAGCTGGTCGACACCCTGAGCGGACAGGTGCCGGATCTGGCGCTGTGGGGCCTGATGGGCGTGGTCGGCATCATCGCCCTGACGGCACTGCCGATCCGGGCGCTCGGCGGGCTCGGCGACCGGCTGTCCGTGGTCGATTGGCCGCTGGCGGTCGCGGGCATGGCGTCGTCGCTGTACCTCGTGGTGTTCTTCGAGGACATCTTCATCGCCAACGCCGGTTTCCCCAGCCCGCTCGACTACATCATGGGCCTCTTGGCCATCGTCATGGTACTGGAAGCCGCCCGCCGCACCATGGGCGAGACGCTGCCGGTGATCGGGACGGCGGCGCTGCTCTACGCCGTGCTCGGCCCCTACCTGCCGGGCATGCTGGCGCACCGCGGCTACGACATCATCCGCATGGTCAACCACCTGTACCTGGGCACGGAAGGCATCTACGGCGTCGCCATCGGCGTCGTCGCCACCTACGTCTTCCACTTCGTCCTGTTCGGCGTGCTGGCGCAGGCGTCCGGCCTCGGCCAGCTGTTCATCGAGCTGGCGACCATTCTCGCCGGCCGCTATTCCGGCGGCCCGGCCAAGGTCTCGGTGGTGTCGTCGGGCTTCTTCGGCATGATCTCCGGCTCGCCCATCGCCAATACGGTGACGACCGGCGCCTTCACCATCCCCATGATGATCCGCAAGGGCTTCTCGCCCAAGTTCGCCGCCGCCGTCGAGGCCTCGTCGTCGTGCGGCGGCCAGGTGACACCGCCGATCATGGGCGCCTCGGCCTTCGTGATGACCGAGATGCTCGGCATTCCCTACAACGAGCTGATCCTCATCGCCATCGTGCCGGCGGCGTTCCACTACCTCGCGACGCTGTGCATGGTCCACCTGGAGGCCCGCCGCCTCGGCCTCGAAGGCATGAGCAAGGACCAGATCCCGCAGATCCTGGACGTGCTGAAGCGGTCGTGGCACCTGCTGATCCCGCTGGTGGCCATGGTCACCCTGCTGCTGATGCAGTACACGCCGTTCCTGTCGGCGTTCTGGGGCATCATCCTCACCGTCGTCTGCTCCTACATCCCGCTCCTCACCAAGGCCCTGAAGATCGGCAGCCTGGACACCTCGTCGGTGCTGACGCCGCACCGCCTGAAGGAAGGCCTGGTGAGCGGCGCGCAGCATTCCATCGCCATCACCGCCGCCTGCGCCTGCGTCGGCTTCATCCTGGGCGTCACCACGCTGACCGGCCTCGGCTTCAAGTTCTCCGGCGCCGTCATCCAGCTGGCCGAGGCGACGGGCCTGTGGCTGTCGGCGGTCGACCCCACCGGCACCATCACCACGACGGCGGCGACCCTGTTCGTCGGCCTGCTGCTGGTGGGCCTCGCCTGCATCGTCATGGGCGCCGGCATCCCGACGACACCCACCTACATCATCCTCGCCTCCATCGCCGCCCCGGCGCTGAACGAGCTGGGCGTGCCGCTGGTCGCCACCCACTTCTTCGTCTTCTACTACGGCGTCCTGGCCGACGTGACGCCGCCGGTCGCGCTCGCCGCCTATGCGGGTGCCGGCATATCGGGGTCGGACCCCATGCGCACCGGCCTGACCGCCTTCCGCCTGTCCATGGGCAAGGCCCTGGTGCCGTTCATGTTCATCTATGCCCCGAGCCTGCTGTTCGTGGACTTCACCTGGAGCGAGTTCCTGCTCGCGCTGGGGTCCGGCATCACCTGCATCGTCGCCCTGTCGGCGGCCTACATCGGCTACTTCAAGACGACGCTCGGCACGCTCGACAAGGTTCTGCTGACCCTGGCCGGGCTGGTCCTGGTGGGCAGCAACCCGTGGGCCGTGGCGGCGGCCGGGACGGTGGTCGTGGTGGTGTTGGGACGCAACACGCTGCTTGCCAGACGGGCGGCCCTCGCATAGATCAACGCACACGGCAGGGAGGCCCTCGGGCCTCCCGCTTCGTGTCGGCGGACCGATGCGCCGGCTCCCCTGCAACCCCTTCCGCCCACCACCGCGAGACGACGTCCTTGGAAGAGAACACCAGAGAGCCGGCAGGCCCCTACATCGTTCCGGCACTGCAGAAGGCCCTGCGGGTGCTGGAGCTGTTCTCCGCCGAGCGCCGGTCGCTGACCACGGCCGACTTCGCCGCCCACCTGGGCGTCAGCGCGTCGTCCATCTACCGCATCGTCTTCACGCTGACGGAGATGGGGTATCTGACCAAGACGGGCCGCAACACCTATGAACTGGGGCCGCAGGTGGTGTCGCGCGGCTTCAGCTTCCTCGCCGGGCGCGAAATCCTCCAGGTGGCCGTGCCCTACATCAACCGCCTGCGCGACGACACCAGCATGTCGAGCCACATGGCGGTTCGCGAAGGCACGGAAGCCATCTACATCTACCGCGCCCTGGCGCCGCAGCGCATTTCGGTGAACGTGCCGGTGGGATCGCGCTTCCCCTGCCACACCATCGCCATGGGCCGCGTCCTGCTGACCGCGCTGGACGACGACGACCTGACCACCCTCTACAAGGGCGTGCGCATCGACGGCTATCCGCCGCCGGCGCCGCAGACGCTGCTCGAACTGAAGGAACGCATCGCCGCCGACCGCCGGGCCGGCTGGGCGCTCGACTACTCCGACTACTCGACGGCCATCGCCGCCCCCATCCGCGACTACGTCGGACAGGTGGTGGCGGCGATCAACGTCAGCGGCCCCGACATGGTGATGCACAACGACGGCGTCCAGGACAGCCTGCGAGCGGCCCTGCTGAAGACGGCCGACGCCATCTCCCGCGACCTCGGGTGGTCGGGCCGGGCGGCGCCCGCGACCTCCTGACCCGCGCCGGCCGCCGCGCGCCCTTCGGGCTGGCCGCGGACAAAAAAAGGCCGCGCACGAAGCGCGGCCCAAGTCTAGGGAGGAAACGTCCAAGAAAGGCAGACGGTTGGACTGTCCGAGGACCGTCCGGTTGCTGCGATGCAAAAATTAGCGCTCGCGGCCGCGGGACGCAAGCCTAAAAAATAGGCACGACCACATTTTGGTCATGCATCCCTCGAACACGGCGAAGAAATCGTTTTCGCGCAAGGCTTTGGCAACCCCCGCGTTGAGGGCTGGGAGCCATTCGCCCAGCGCATGCCATGTTGGCACGGCGGGTGCTTGCCCTCGACGGCCTAGGCCATCCGCGTTAGGTATGGCGCCTTCCACCCCTGTTCGCCGGCCGCCGATGATGCACCGCACCTTCCGCCTCGCCGCCTTCGCCGCCGCCCTCCTCGCTGCGGCTGTCGTCGTCGCGCCGGCGCCGGTGCGGGCCGCCGCGCCGGCCGAGGCGCCAACCCCGCCGCCGGACCTGTGCCGCGCCGCCACCCAGCGCGAGGAAGGCTACCGCTCCATGCCGGCCAACCTGCTCAGCGCCATCTCGCTGGTCGAGTCCGGCCGCTGGGACAAGGCGCGCGGCGGCCGCGTCGCCTGGCCGTGGACGGTCATGGCCGAGGGACGTGGGCGATATCTGCCGAGCAAGGAGGAAGCCATTGCCGAGGTGCAGCGCCTGAAGGCCAAGGGCGTGCGCAACATCGACGTCGGCTGCATGCAGGTGAACCTGCACTGGCACGGCGAGGCCTTCGACAGCCTGGAAGAAGCCTTCGACCCCCGCGCCAACGCCGCCTATGCGGCGGAATTCCTCACCAACCTCTATGCCGAGACGCGCGACTGGGACACCGCCGCCGCCTACTACCACTCGCGCACGCCCGAGCGCGCGGAATACTACAGCGGCAAGGTGAAGGTCGCCCTGGCCGAGCTGGAAGGCCAGCCGCGGGCGCCGGAAATCGACGAGACGCTGGTGCGCATGGCCGCCATCCGCCGCCAGATCGACGAGCGCGCCCAGGCCCTGAAGGAAAAGAACGAGCTGCAGAAGCAGATCCGCGAGGCGCAGCTCGCCACCGCCCGCCACTTCGCCGAGACGTGGCGCGAGCGCCGCATGCAGCAGTACAAGGAAAAGCGCCTGGAGCAGGAGGTGGACGAGATCCTCAACCGCCTCGGCCCGGCGCCGCAGAAGGGTGCAGCGCGGTAGAGTAGTTTGCGCTCTGTCGCGAGCGCGCCAGAGCTGCGTTCATGCGCCACGCAGGCTCCCGCGCCTGACCGGCGCGGGGGCGCAGTCGCGCCCCCGAAGAGTCTGTTTGCGCTCTAGTCGAACCCGCCTTCCACCAGCACCTCGCGCCCCAGGTCCGCCAGGGACCGCCGCCCCGCCAGTCCGAGGGTGAGGTCGAGGTCGGCGATCAGGTTGTCGATCACCGCCCGCACCCCCGCCTCGCCGGCCAGCGCCAGGCCGTAGACGTAGGGGCGGCCGAGCAGCACGGCCCGCGCGCCCAGGCACAGCGCCTTCAGGATGTCGGCGCCGGTGCGGATGCCGCTGTCGAACAGCACCGGCACCCGCCCGTCCACCGCCGCCACCACCGCCGGCAGGGCATCCAGCGCCGCCACCGCGCCGTCCACCTGCCGGCCGCCGTGGTTGGAGACGACGACGCCGTCCATGCCCAGCTCCACGGCGCGGCGGGCGTCGGCGGGGTGCAGGATGCCCTTCACCAGGATGGGCAGCCGCGTCCACTGGCGCAGGCGGGGCAGGTCGTCCCACGTCAGGTCGGGGCGGGAATAGACGCCGATGAAGCGCCGCACCGCCGCCAGCGCCTCGCCCGAGCGCAAATCCTCCACCCGGCCGCCGCGGCCGCGCCACGACCGCACCAGCTCCACGATGGAGCCGATGGCACCGAGGCCCAGCGCCGGCCGCTCGCCCGCCTCGGACGGCAGGCTGCGGAACACCGGGTCGGTGAAGTAGTTGGCCATGCCGCGCGCCCGCAGGAACGGCAGGTAGCCGAGGTCGAGGTCGCGCGGCCGCCAGCCGAGCAGCGTCGTGTCGAGCGTCACCACGATGGCCTCGTAGCCGGCCGCCTCCGCCCGGCCGACGAAGCTCGCCACCAGCTCGTCGGAGGTCGACCAGTAGAGCTGGAACCAGCGCGGCGCGTCGCCCATGGCGGCGGCGATCTCCTCCAGCGGACGCGACGCCTGGCTGGAGGCGACGAAGGGCACGCCGGCCGCCGCCGCCGCCCGGGCCGCCGCGGGGTCGGCGGCGGCATGCGCCATCTCCAGCACGCCGATGGGGGCGAGCAGCAGCGGCGCCGGCAGGGTGCGGCCGAACAGGCTGACTGAAAGGTCGCGCTGCGCCACGTCGCGCAGCATGCGCGGCATGATCCGCCAGCGGTCGAAGGCGGCGCGGTTGGCCGCCACGGTACGCTCCAACCCCGCCCCGCCGGCCACGTAGGCGGCGGCGCGGCGGGTCATCACGGCCAGCGCCCGGCGCTCCAGCTCGTCGGCATCCACCGGCACCGGCGGGCGGCGCCCGGCCATGCCGGCGAGGTAGAGGACGGCCTGGCGGCGGCGTCCGGGGGAGAGGCTCATGGCGGCTCCGGCACGGGAGGAACGGGCGGCGGGCGTCCCGTCTGGTGTGGGGTCCGACATGACCGGGATCAAGGCGGCGGTTGCCCCGGCAGGCCATTCTGCCCCATATGACCCCGTATCCTCGGCTTGGGAGCTGTCACATGATCTCGCGACGCAAGACCCTCGGCGGAGCCGCCGCCGTCCTGGCGCTGGGCGCCGGCCTGCTCACCTTCGGCTTCGGCGGCGGCGGGACCGCGACCGCCGAGGCGGCCGAAATGGAGGTGTGGAAGTCGCCGTCCTGCGGCTGCTGCGGCGGCTGGATCGACCACATGCGCGCCGAAGGCTTCACCCTGAAGGTCCACGACGTCGAGGACGTGACGCCGGTGAAGATGCAGCACGACGTGCCCGCCGAAATGGCGTCGTGCCACACCGCCGTCATCGACGGCTACGTGGTGGAAGGCCACGTCCCGGCGTCGGATGTGCGCCGCCTGCTCACCGAGCGCCCGAAGGCCACCGGCCTCGCCATCCCCGGCATGCCGCAGAGCGCGCCCGGCATGGACATCCCCGGCGAGCCCTACGAGGTGCTGCTGTTCGACGGCGACCGCACCCAGGTCTACGCCCGCCACTGACGGCCGACGCAGGGCCGTCAGCCGCGCTGGCGGCCCTTCTTGTCCGGCGGCGTCATGTCGCGCCGCGCCATGGCCTCGCCCAGCTTGGCGAGGGCGTCCTTGAGCGCCGGGTGATCGACGTTCTGCAGTTGCAGCGCCAGCCGCTCGCGCGCCGGTTCGGGCAGCGGCGGCGGGTCGCTGGCCTTGCGCGGGCGCGGCGGCAGCGGGCGCTGGTGGATGCGCACGTCGGCGATGGCCGGATAGCCGTAGAAGCCGTTCACCCGCTGGATGATCTGCGGGGTCAGGTGCTGCAACTGCGTCGCCAGCGCCCCCGACGGCACCCGCAGGTGCAGGATGCCGCCCGACCGTTCGCCCTTGGGGAACTGGATGCGCTCCGGCGCCGAGTTGGTGGCGAGGAACGAGCCGCCGACGATGGCCGCCCAGTGGAAGCAGATGTCGCCCTCGCCCAGGCCCCGCTTGCCGAGCAACGGCCGCATGAGCTTGGCGCCCAGCAGGTCGATCTGCACCGGTCCGCCGCGCCGCTGCGCGGAGGGCAGGATGCCGCTCGGCTTGCGCGAGCGGGCGGGCTCTTTCTTCGCGTCCTCGTCCATGGCACTGTGCCTCGCTTTGCAGCCTGAGACATAGCCCCTTCCCATGCCGTCGTCCATGGCCTCCGCCTCCGCCGCCGACCCGAGCCTGCCGGCCCTGCTGCTGGCGTGGTACGACCGCCACGCCCGCCGCCTGCCGTGGCGCACGCCGCCCGGCGGGCCGGCGCCTGACCCCTACGGCGTGTGGCTGTCGGAGGTGATGCTGCAGCAGACGACGGTCGCCGCCGTCATCCCCTACTACCAGCGCTTCCTGGCGCGCTGGCCGACGGTGCGCGACCTGGCGGCGGCGCCGCTCGACGACGTGCTGACGGAATGGGCGGGGCTCGGGTACTACGCCCGCGCCCGCAATCTGCACAAGTGCGCCATGGCGGTGACGGAGCGCCACGGCGGCGTCTTCCCCGACACGGAAGAAGCCCTGCGCGACCTGCCGGGCATCGGGGCCTATACGGCGGCGGCTGTGGCGGCCATCGCCTTCGGCCGGCGGGCGACCGTGGTCGACGGCAACGTTGAGCGCGTCATGGCGCGGCTGTTCGCGGTGGAAGACCCGCTGCCGGGCAGCAAGGGCGAGCTGAAGCGCCTCGCCGATACGCTCACCCCCGACAGCCGCTGCGGCGATTACGCCCAGGCGGTGATGGACCTGGGCGCCACCGTCTGCACGCCGCGCTCGCCGTCGTGCCTCGCCTGTCCGTGGCAGGCCCCCTGCGCCGCCCGCCGATCCGGCATCGCCGAGGAATTGCCGCGCAAGGACCGCAAGGCCGCCAAGCCCGTGCGGCGCGGCGTCGCCTTCTGGCTGACCGACGACGACGGCCGCGTGCTGCTGCGCCGCCGGCCGGAGGACGGGCTGCTCGGCGGCATGATCGAGGTGCCGTCGACCCCCTGGCGCGAGGGCAGTCCGTGGGCGCCGGAGGAGGCGCTGGAGCACGCCCCGCTGCGGGGCCTGCGGTGGACGCCGCTGCCGGGCCTGGTGCGCCACACCTTCACCCACTTCCACCTGGAACTGACCCTGGTCGCCGCCACCGCCGAGGCCGCGCAACCGCCGGCGGCGGCGCGCTGGGTGGCGCTGCCGGCGCTCGGCGGCGAGGCGCTGCCGACGGTCATGCGCAAGGTGGTGCGGGCCGCCGTGGCGGGGCTGTGAGCCCCGCCGGCGCTGCCGTCAGGCGGCGCGCGACTTCAGCGCCTGCTTGACGCGGTCGCGGTCGGTGGCGTCTTCGAAGACCAGCAGCAGATCCTTGCGCCCCTTTTCCACGTCGACCCCGTCGAGGCGGATCTCGAAGCGGGCGTGGCAGAGACGCTCCAGCCAACGCTCCACCGAGTCGGTGGGTCGGCTTGTCGAGAATTTCAGTCCGAAACGCACGGCTTAAATCCCTGGCTTTGCTACGACTATATTCCCCCACTCTCCCGAAGCGCTGATATAACCTGAGCTTAGGCGTCGAGAATAGGACTTTCGATATAGGAAGAACGATCGCCCGGCACCTGGGGATGAGGTGTCGCACGCCGATCCGACTTCCTCAACATCTTGAAACACTTGGCTCTTTTGGTGCGCCGCAGCGAAGAAATGGCCGTGAGCGGGGTGTCGGAGAGTGTTACACTTTCTCCGTGGACTCGAAGAACGAACGTCCCAAGGGAGGCTGACATGTTGACCCTCCAGGATTGCGTCGCGCTGAGCGAGCTGACCCCCGAAGAACTGATGGTCATCGCCCGTCACGAACACCTGCCCGACATCGTGGCGGTGGAGAAAGGCTATGCCTTCCTGCAGAAGGAATGGGGCAACCCGGCCCTGCGGCAGATGGTGATGGACGAACTGACCGAAGCCATGCAGCACGGCGAGCGCGAGGCGGCGCTCAAGCTCATGGAACTCCTCCGCGAGTGCTGCGAGAAGCATCCCGGCGGTTTCGACCGTCGCGCCGGCCGCCGGCCGCACGCCTGACCCGGCCACACCCCATCCATGTCCGAGGCGACCCGCCGCGCACCCCTGCCGGCGGGTTTCGTCCGTCGGCGACGACGTCCGCCGGCGACTCCCGGGGTGCATCGGGGCGCCCGCCGATGCTATAAGGCCGGCAGAGCCAGCTCACCCTCCCCTTCCGCGCAATGACGGTCCGACGCCCATGACGACTGAGTTCCCGAACCTGCACGTGCTCGACCACCCGCTGATCCAGCACAAGCTGTCGCACATGCGCGACAAGGGCACCTCGACGCGCACCTTCCGCACCCTGCTGCGCGAGATCGCGCTGCTCATGGGTTACGAGGTGACGCGCAACCTGCCGCTGGAAAACCGCCGCATCGAGACCCCCATGCAGGCCATGGACGCGCCGGTCCTGCAGGGCAAGAAGGTCGCCATCGTGCCGATCCTGCGGGCCGGCAACGGCATGGCCGACGGCCTGATGGAGCTGATGCCCGGCGCCCGCGTCGGCCACATCGGCCTGGTGCGCGACCCCGAGACGCACAAGCCGAGCGAATACCTGGTGAAGCTGCCGGAAGCGGCCAGCCGCACCTTCATCCTGGTCGACCCCATGCTCGCCACCGGCCACTCGGCGGTGCATGCCGTCGACGTGCTGAACCGCCACGGCGTGCCCGACGAGAACATCCTGTTCCTGGCGCTGGTGACCGTGCCGGAGGGCATGCGCACCTTCAACGCGAAGCACCCGAACGTGCAGGTCTACGTCGCCTCGCTGGACGAGCGGCTGGACGACCACGCCTACATCCTGCCGGGCCTCGGCGATGCCGGCGACCGCCTGTTCGGAACCAAGTAAGCCAAGCCAGGGAGCCCCCGCCCCCCCATGACGGCCGACATCTTCCCGCACCTGAAAGCCGCCTGCGCCGACGACTGGAATGCCTACGTCCACCACCGCTTCGTGCGCGAGCTGGCGGCCGGCACCCTGCCGGAGGACGCCTTCCGCTGGTATCTGGCGCAGGACTACCTGTTCCTCGTCCACTTCAGCCGCGCCTGGGCGCTGGCGGCGGTGAAGGCGGACCGACTGGACGAGATGCGCCACGCCGTCGCCACCGTGAACGCGCTCATCAACCACGAAATGAGCCTGCACGTGGAGTACAGCGCCGGCTGGGGCCTGACGGAAGAGGCCATGGCCGCCCTGCCGGAGGCGCCGGCCAACATCGCCTATACCCGCTACGTGCTCGACCGCGGCCATTCCGGCGATCTGCTCGACCTGCTGGTGGCGCTGGCGCCCTGCGTCATCGGCTATGCCGAGATCGGCGCCTGGATGGACGAGGGCCGGGCGAGCGGCCTCGCCACCTGGGACGGCAACCCCTACCGCGCCTGGATGGAGATGTATGCCGGCGCCGAATACCAGGAGGTGGCGGCGGACGTGCGCGGCCTCATCACCCGCGTCGCCGAGCGCCGCATTGGCCAGGACCCCATGGCCTCGGGCCGCTGGGGCTCACTGCGCGACGGCTTCGCGGCGGCGACTCGGCTCGAGGTCGGGTTCTGGGAGATGGCGCTCGCGCCGCAGCCCCTGCCGCGGGCGGGCGCATGACGGAGCGGGACGATCCCTGGCGCGGCGCCGTCGTCTACCAGATCTATCCGCGCAGCTTCCGCGACGCCGACGGCGACGGCATCGGTGACCTGGCCGGAATCGTCGAGAAACTGCCCTACGTGGCGTCGCTCGGCGTCGATGCGGTGTGGGTGTCGCCCTTCTTCGCCTCGCCCATGGCCGACTTCGGCTACGACGTCAGCGACTACAAGGCGGTCGACCCCATGTTCGGCACGCTGGCCGACGCCGACCGCCTCATCGCCGAGGCTCATCGCCTGGGGCTCAAGGTGCTGGTCGACCTGGTGTTCTCCCACACCAGCGCCGAGCACCCGTGGTTCAAGGCGAGCCGGGTGTCGCGCGAGGGCGAGCATGCCGACTGGTACGTCTGGGCCGACCCCGAGCCAGACGGCAGCCCGCCCAACAACTGGCTGTCGGTGTTCGGCGGCGGCGCCTGGGCGTGGGAGCCGCGGCGGCGGCAGTACTACCTGCACCACTTCCTCGCCCAGCAGCCCAAGCTGAACCTGCGCCACCCGGCGGTGCTGGACGCGGTGTGCGAAATCGCCGACTGGTGGATGGCGCGCGGTGTGGACGGCTTCCGGCTGGACGCCGTCGACTTCATGCTCCACGACCCGACGCTCGCCGACAACCCGCCCTACCCGGAAAAGCGCATCGCGCTGCGCCCCTACAACATGCAGCTGCACGCCCACGACCTGGCGCACCCGGAGACTGGCGACGTGCTCGCCCGCCTGCGCGCCGTCATGGACAGCCGGCCGGGCAGCTTCGCCATCGCCGAGGTCGGCAGCGAACCGACGCGCGTCTCGCCGGTGGAGCGCGCCGAGTTCTACACCGCCCAATGCGGCGACGACCGGCGCTTGCACATGGCCTATACCCTCGGCCTCATGAAGGGGACCGGCTCGGCCGAGGCCTTGCGCACCTCCGTCGCCCACGTCGAGACGCACATCGACGACGGCTGGCTGTGCTGGGCCTTCTCCAACCACGACGTGGAGCGGGTGGCGTCGCGCTGGGGCGACGGCTCGCCGGCCGCCGCCAAGCTGTTCAACGCCCTGTTGCTGAGCTTGCGCGGCGCCGTTTGCGTCTACCAGGGCGAGGAACTGGGCCTGACCGAGGCCGAGGTGCCGGTCGAGCGCCTGCGCGACCCCTACGGCATCACCTACTACCCCCACTTCAAGGGCCGCGACGGCAGCCGCACGCCCATGCCGTGGCGGCGCAACGCCGCCCATGCCGGCTTCACCGAAGCCCGCAGCGGCGAGCCCTGGCTGCCGGTGCCACCGGAGCACCGCGCCGCCGCCGTCGACGTGCAGGAAGCCGACCCCGACTCGGTGCTGGCGGCGTGGCGGCGCTTCGTCGGCTGGCGCCGCACCCAGCCGGCCCTGACGCGCGGCAGCCTCGCCCTGCTGCCCGCCGCCGAGCCGGTGCTCGCCTTCGAACGCGGCGGGCAGGACGGCGCCCTCCTCGTGTGCCTGTTCAACCTGAGCGCCTCCCCGGCCGAGGCCGCCGTGCCGTCCGCCGCCGTCGCCGCCGAAGGCCACGGCTGGCCGACACCCGCGCCCGATGCCGCCGGCCGCGTCGCCTTGCCGGCCTGGGGGGCTTGGTTCGGCCGGCGCTGAACGCGCGTGGCGTTGCCTGCGGCTTCGCGGTAAACTGCGGCGGGCACACCCCGACCCGGCGTCTGGGTGTTGTGCGGGCACGGTCAGGGGGAGTAGGCGTGTCTTGGCATTCCGGTTGAACAGGGCCGGCCGCAGGGGGCGGCGGGCGGCGCGGCGAATCGCGGCCGCGCTGGCGGTTGGGCTCGCCCTGCTGCCGGCCGCGGTGGGCGCGCGCGAACTGGTGGTGCAGAGCGTCTTTCCCGCCGGCATGGTCTTCCTGTCCGACAGCGAGCGCCACGTCGCCGAGCGCACCGCCGCCGTCAGCGGCGGCGCCCTGACGCTGAACTTCGTCGGCTCGGGCGCCATCGTGCGGGCGCCGGAGCTGTTCGCCGCGGTGCAGGACGGCCGGGTGGAGGCCGCCTGGGACTGGATCGGCTACCGCGCCGCACAGATCCCCGTGGCCGGCGTCATCGCCTCCTACCCCTATGGCCCGTCGCCGGTGCAGCTGGCGGCGTGGCTCTACGGCGGCGGCGGCGAGGAGATCCTGCGTCGCGCCTATGCCCGCGAAGGCCTCTTCGCCCTGCCCTGCCACATGGTGGTGTCGGAAGCCGGCGGCTGGTTCCTGCGCGAGATCGAAACGGTCGAGGACTTCAAGGGCCTGCGCATGCGCATCGCCGGCCTCGGCGCCCAGGTGCTGGAGCGGCTGGGTGGCGTGCCGAGCAACGAGCCGGTGGACGCCCTCTACGACTCCCTCGCCGCCGGACGCCTGGACGCCATCGAATTCAGCGTGCCCATGGCCGACCTGTCGCTCGGCTTCGACCGCTTCGCGCGGTACTACTACTTTCCGGGCTGGCACCAGCCGTCCAGCGTGAACGTGCTGATGATGCGCCTGGACACATGGGACTCGCTGGCGGCGCAGGAGCGTGAGATCCTGACCTCCGTGTGCCGTGCCAACATCATATGGAGCCTCGCCAACGGGCTGCAGCCCCAGGCCGCCGCGCTGGACACCTTCCGCGCCCAGGGCATCGAGGTGCGGCGCTTCAGCTATCCGGTGCTCAAGCGGCTGCAGGCGGTGTCGCGCGAGGTCCTGGCCGATGCCGCCGCCAAGGACCCGCTGGTGGCCGAGGCGGTGCGGTCCATGACCGGGTTCATGACCACCCTGCAGCGCTGGGAATCGCTGCAGCAGCTGCCGCCCTGAGCCGGAGACCGCCGCCGCCCATGCCGCGCCGCCTTGCCCGCACCCTGCACAGCACCCCGGCCGCCTTCCTGGTGGGCGGGCTGGCGCTGACGCTGCTCATCTGGGTGATCGGCGGCGGCTTCGCCTGGCATTCGCGCGGGACCGAGCTGGAGCGGGCGCGCGCCATGAGCCGGGGCGTCGCCGAGACGTTGGCCTTCAACGCCGCCGCCACCCTGCAGAACATCGACGGTGCCCTGACCAGCCTGACGGCCGAGTTCGGCGCCAACTGGGCGCGCTACGAGTTCGAGCGGTTCCGCGCCACCGGCATCCTGCGGGCCGGCATGGCGGGCGCGCCGGCGGTGCACGAGTCGGTGGTGGTCGACGCCATGGGCCGGGTGCTCCACCGCAACGTCAGCCCCGAGCCCGACAGCCGCGCCTTCGCCGACTGGCCGACCTTCCAGTGGCACCGCGAGAACCGCAGCCTGTCGCTGCGCCTGTCCCTGCACGAAGGCGGCGGGCCGGCCACCCGCACGCCGGAACTGGTGGCGAGCCGCCGCCTGAGCGCGCCGGACGGACGGTTCCTCGGCGTCGTCCTCATGGTCCTCGACCGCGGCTACCTGGAGGCCGAGCTGCATGCCGGGCGGCTGTGGCGCGGCGCCCTGGTCGGCCTCTACGACGACGCCGGCCGCGTGCTGGTGGGCACGGCGCCGGCCGCGGAGCTGCCGCCGCTGCCCGACGTGATGTCGGCGCGGCTGATCGGCCTGACCGGCGGCGGACAGGCCTACGGAGTCGTCGGCATTCCGCGCAGCGCCGCCGACAACGCCGGCGGGCCGGACGCCCTCGCCGCCTTCGCGCCCGTCGGCAGCCTGCCGCTGGCCGTCGGCCTGGAGGTGCCCGAGGCGGAGGCGCTGGAACGCTGGCGCGACGACACCATCCGCTTCTCGATCCTGCTGGTGGTGCTGACGCTGGTGCTGGTCATCACCGCGCTCGCCCTGCGCGGGGCCTTACGCGAGATTTCCGCCAACCAGCGCAAGGTGGAAGAGAACGAGCGCCGCTTCCGCTCCATCTTCAACAACGCCGGCGCCGGCATCGCCCTGGTCGGCCCCGACGGCGTGGTGGCCGAGATCAACGAGCAGTTCGCCCGCATGCTCCAGCGCGAGCGCCGCGAGGTGGTGGGGCGCCGCCTGCTCGACCTGACCGTGCCGGAAGACGTCGAGGTCAGCCGCGTCAATTCCGAGGGCGTGCGCACCGGCGCCCTGCCCACTGCCCAGTACGAAAAGCGCTACTGCCTGCCCGACGGATCGGCGGTGTGGGTGGAGGTGACGCTCAGCCCGCAGATCGACGTCGCCAACCGCGACCTGTCGCCGGACGGGCCGCGCGGCAGCGTCGTGGTGGCGCGCGACATCACGCAGCGGCGGGCGGCGCGCGAGGTGATCCAGGAAAAGACCCGGGCGCTGGAGCGCTCCAACATCGAACTGGAGGAATTCGCCTACGTCGCCTCGCACGACCTGCAGGAGCCGCTGCGCACGGTGGCGAGCTACCTGCAGCTGCTGCAGCGGCGCTACGGCGCCAAGCTCGACGACGACGCGCGCGACTACATCGGATTCGCCGTCGCCGGCGCCCACCGCATGTCGCTGCTGATCCAGGACCTGCTGCAGTATTCCCGCGTCGGCCGCATGGGGCGCCCGATGCGCCCCGTCGACCTGACGGCGGCGGTGCGTCAGGCGCGGGAGGCGCTGTCGCAGGCGGTGGCCGAGAGCGGCGCCACGCTGACCGTGCCGCCCGACCTGCCGACGGTGCTGGCCGACGAGGCCGAGATCACGCGCCTGTTCCAGAACCTGCTCGGCAACGCCATCAAGTACCGCCGCCCCGACCGCGCGCCCGACGTGCGGGTGACGGTGGAGGACGACGGCGACGCCTGGACCATCGCCGTGCACGACAACGGCATCGGCATCGCGACGCAGTACTACGAGAAGGTGTTCAAGATCTTCCAGCGCCTGCACGGCCGCGACGAATACGCCGGCACGGGCGTCGGCCTGTCCATCTGCAAGAAGATCGCCGAACGCCACGGCGGCCGCATCTGGGTGGAGAGCGAGCCGGGCGCCGGATCGGTGTTCCGCGTCTCCCTGCCCAAGCTGGAAACCGCCCTCGCCGCTGCCGCCACCGCCGCCGCCGAAGCCGCCGAGACGCCCCCGCTGGAGCGCGAGTCGGCGTAACGGGGCGGGGCTCAGCCCGGCGGCAGCACGTCGCGCCGGGCGACCTCGCGCCACTGGCCGGGCGGCAGATCGCCGAGGGTCAGGCCGCCGATGGCGACGCGCACCAGCCGCAGGGTCGGATGCCCCACCGCCGCCGTCATGCGGCGGACCTGGCGGTTGCGGCCTTCGGTCAGGGTGATGCGCAGCCACGTGGTCGGGATGTGGCGGCGCTGGCGAATCGGCGGGTCGCGCGGCGGCAGGTCGGGCTCCGCGTCCAGGCGCTCGACGCCGGCCGGGCGGGTGGTGTAGCCGCGCAGCTCCACGCCCTGGCGCAGGCGGTCCAGCGCCGCTTCGTCGGGCACACCTTCCACCTGCACCAGATAGCTGCGGGCGTGGGCGTGGTGCGGGCTCAGCAGGCGGTTGATGAAGGTGCCGTCGTTGCTGAGCAGCAGCAGGCCCTCGCTGTCCATGTCGAGCCGGCCGGCGGCGTAGACCTCCGCCGGCAGGCCGAATTCCGCCAGCGCCCGCTGGCCGCTTTCCGCGGTGAACTGGCTGAGCACGCCGTAGGGCTTGTGGAAGGCGATGTAGCGCGGCGGGCCGACGTCGCGCGGCGGCCGGGCGGGGGCCGCGGCGGCGCCCTTGGGCGGACGGGCCTTGGCGCCGGCGCCGCGGTGGCGGGTGACGGCGGCGCCTTCCTCGCGCTCGGGCGCGGCGGGGCTGCGCACCACGCGGCGGCGCGGTCCTTCCTTGGCGAGGCCCTGCTGACGGATGACCCCGCCGCCGCCGGCCCGCGTCTTGCCCGCCGGCTCGGCGGCGCGGGCGGGTTCGGCCTTGCGCGGCGAGGGCGCGGCCTTGGCCGAGCCCGCCGCCTTGTCGCGGCTCTTGCCCTTGGGATCGTCGCGGTCCGCCTCGGCGCCGGCGGCGCGCATGGCGCGCTTCACCGGATCGCGGAAGCTGCGGCCCTGCCCGGAGGCGGCGCGGGGGCGGCCCTGGCGGTTCATGGCGTCTCTCCTGGTGCGGGCGGATAACGGTGCAGGCGGCCCGACGGGTCCTCGACGAGGCAACCGGCCGCCCCGTCGTCGTGGTGCAGGTGGTCCGGCGTCATGGGCACCTTGCCGTGACCGCCGGGAATGTCCAGCACGTAGGTGGGCTGACATAGGCCCGAGATCGTCCCACGCAACCCTTTCACCAGCGCCCGGCCGGCGGCGAGGTCGACACGGAAGTGGCCGGTGCCGGCGGCGAGGTCGGGGTGGTGCAGGTAGTAGGGCTTGATGCGGTTGCGCACCATGGCGCGGAACAGGTCGGTCAACGTCTGCGGATCGTCGTTGACGCCCCGCAGCAGCACCGTCTGGCCGACCAGCGGGACGCCGGCCTCGGCCAGCCGCGCCACCGCCGCCCGCACCGGTGCCGAGAATTCGTCGGCGTGGTTGGCGTGCACGGCCACCCACACGGCGCTGTCGCGCGGCGTGCGCAGGGCCGCCACCACCTCGTCGGTCACCCGCTCGGGGTCGTGCACCGGCAGGCGGGTGTGCAGGCGCAGGACGCCGACGTGCGGGATGGCATCGAGCCGCGCCAGCAGGTCGGCGAGGCGGCGCGGGCTCAGGACCAGCGGATCGCCGCCGGTGAGGATGACCTCCCACACCTCCGGGTGCGCCGCCACGTAGGCGACGGCGGCGTTCAGTTGCTCGGCCGGCAGCAGGCCGTCGCCCTGGCCGACCACGGCACGGCGGAAGCAGAAGCGGCAATAGGCGGCGCACACCCCGACGGGCATGAGCAGCACGCGGTCGGGATAGCGGTGGACGATGCCCGGCACCGGACTGTGGGCGGCGTCGCCGATGGGGTCGGCGCGTTCCTCGGCCGTTTCGTCCAGCTCGGCGGCGGTGGGCTGGAACTGCCGCGTCACCGGCCCCGACCCGTCCGCCTCGGCCGCCATGGCGTCGAGCAGATGGGGCGTCAGCCGCACGGCATAGCGGGCGGCGACGCGCGCCAGCGCATCGTCCCCGGGCGCGGGGGCGTCGAAAGCGGGGGAACGGCGGGGCTCTGCGGTCAACGGCGGTCCGATCGGGGGTCCGGAACGGGCGAGGCGGCCGTCGCCGGCCGCCTCGGTGAGAGAGGATTGTGGGGCGCGCGGCCCCGATGTCAAGGCGCAGGCGCGGCGGCGGTCAGGCCGGAACCTCCTGCACGCGGTTGGGGCGGCTCTTGCGGTCGCTCACGAACTGCCGCATGGCGGTGTCGAAGGCTTCGCGCACGGCGCGCACCACGGCCTGCCCGGGATCGTGCCGGCCGACCACCTCTTCGGCGGAAATGCTCTTGGTGCCGCGTCCGCGCAGGCCGGCGACGAGGGCCACCTTGACGGTCGGCGTGCGGGCGGTGTGGTCGCGGCTCAGCGTCACGCGACAACTGGTGATCGCGCCGCAGGCGTGGCCGAGCTTGGCCGCGCGTTCGCGCACGTAGTCCTCCGTCGCCTCCGACGGCTGCAGATCTATGAAGCGGATGTCGATGGGAAACATGGTCCACCCCTTTTTCGTGGAACCTCTACACCCCCATCATGTGACCGTCGGGGCCTTCGGATCAACGGTACGAAAGACAGGGGTTGCCCTGCGAACTTCGCGGGTCTCGCCACGCCGGCCGCCGGGCGACCATTGAAGAGCGCGGCGGCGCCCCCACCTGTCGGCGTGCCCTTCCTGCACCGGCGAGGCGACCGTCCCCCGCTTCGCAGGTGCACACCGCCCCGCTCCGTCCCCCCCGATGGAGCGGGGCTTTTGTTTGGACGTCGCGTCATCGGCGGTTCTTCCTGTTCTAAAGGCGTAACCCAAAGACTTTTCTAGGTGAAACCGCGTCACGAGTACAGCTTAAAGTACTGGTATTTTCGAAGAGGTTTTTTGTTGCAGAGTCGCCACATAGTACAGAAAAGCCACGATCGAAAGACTGACTCAGGTTGACCCTTCGCTGGATTGGCCCGTACCGTCTCGGTCGTCACGAGCCTTTCGGTCGGCTCAACGGCCATTCGGCTTCTGCTTTCGGTTGACAATTTTGTCATGAATTTGTTGAGGAACACGGACATGAAGAAGGTTCTGCTCGGCACCTCCGCCCTGATCGCGGCGGGCCTCCTGGCCGCCCCGGCGTCGGCCGCCGAAAAGATCAAGCTCGGCATCGGCGGCAAGCTCGAGTCGTACTTCGGCGTGGTGTCGCAGGACGACACCGCCGGCTACGACCCGACCATGACCGGCATCAACACCGACACCGAGGTGTACTTCACCGGCGCCACCACGCTCGACAACGGCCTGACCGTCGGTGCCGTGATCCAGCTGGAAGCCGAAACCGACGCCGCCACCAACGCCGACGAGCAGTACGCCTACATCGAAGGCGCCTTCGGCCGCATCATGGCCGGCCAGAAGGACGGCGTGCTGAGCCAGTTCGCCCACGAAGCGCCGCAGTACGGCCTGGCCGACGACGACGTCGCCGCCTTCTTCGCGCCGGGCAACCAGTTCGGCAGCGGCATCTCCTACTTCCAGGGTGTCGACACCACGCTGGCCGGCCAGGACAACTCCAGCATCACCTACATCTCGCCGAGCCTCGCGGGCTTCAGCATCGGCGCCACCTACATGCCGAACCCCTCGGGCGGCATGCAGGCGAACACCGTCGCCAGCTCCGTCGCAACCGCCAACCAGCACGACCAGTGGGAAGTCGCGGCCGCCTACAACGGCGATCTGGGCGCTGTGAACGTCGGCGTCGACGCCGCCTATCTGCACTCTTCGGGTGACGACATCGTCGGCGGCGGCAGCATCGAAGACGCCACCGCGTGGCGCGCCGGCCTCGTGCTCGGCTTCGCCGGCTTCCAGGTCGGCGGCGGCTACCTGCGCCAGGACGACGTCGGCGGCGTCGACGACGCGCAGCAGACCACCTGGAACGCCGGCGTCGGCTACAAGACCGGCCCCTACGGCGTGTCGCTGGTCTACCTCGCCTCCGACGGCGAAGCCCCGAACGACGACGAGTCCGAGTACCGCCAGGTCTCGCTGCACGGCTCCTACGCCATGGGCCCGGGCGTGACCCTGGGTGCCGCGCTGTTCTGGGCCGAGGGCGAGTTCGACCGCGCCGTCGGCGCCGATCCGGAGAGCGTCGAGGGCACCGGCGGCGTCGTCGGTCTGCAGCTCGCGTTCTAAGAGAACCGCCGCGCAGAGCGGGAGAGGGCGGCCTTGGCCGCCCTCTTTCCCGTGCCTGAACAATAAAGATGTAGTATAAAGGCAGTCACCGCCACGACGTCGGCAGGACTGCCCTCGTACATTTCCAGGTTCGGAGAAGTATTTCTCCGAAATATCCGACCGCAGAGGTTGACATTTCCAGGTGCGGACGGTAGACAAGAAGGGTCATACACGAGCATTCCTTCTCTCGTGTGACATCTTCTCTCGCAAGGAAGATCCGGTTGCCGAAAGCCGGCTTCGGGCGGCTCCGGTGCTCAGGCACCGGGGCCGTTCGGGTTTTCGGGCGTCGGCGCGCCGGCCGGCCGGGGCCCTACCGCCGCGGCCGGCCGAGCGGACGGTCGCCCGGCGGCGGGAAGCTGGCCGCCCGCAGATCGGCCAGGAAGCGGCCGTAGATGGTTTCCACGCCGCGGTTCAGCGCGCGCGCCCCGGCCGCCACCGTGCCGTCGTCCACCGGCACCGTTTCCTGATAGGCCCGGTTCAGCACGATGGTCTCGCCGTAGCCGTCGGTGACGGTGAGCGTCATGCCGACGCGCGCGCTCTGCACCCCGGCGTCGCTGCCGCTCGGGCCGATGAGCTCCAGGCGATCGACCTGGCCGCGCACGATCCACTCCGGCCGCTGGCGGTAGCCGGGCGTGACGACCTCGCCGAAGGCGCCGGAGGTGCGGAGCGCACGCACCATGGCGTCCTGCAGGGCACGGGCCGGGGCCTCGCTCCAGAAGTGATAGGCGTATTGCTGCAGCTCGGTGCCCGAGGTGGTCCACAGCAGCGCCCGCTGGTTCAGCACGCCGCTGACCTGGACGTTCTCCACCAGCACCGTCCCTTCCGCCACGGCCCCGCCGCCCGGCCCGACCGGCGGCTCGACGGTCAGGCGGTAGAAGTGGTCGGCCGGGGCCGGTTCGGCCAGGGAACAACCGGCGAGCGCGAGGGTGGCGCCGGCGGCGAGGCCGAGACGCAGCAGGTGGCGGCGCGGGAGCGGGGCGGTAGGGAGCATGGTGGCAGCGCCTTCCTCTTCGTCTTCGCGATCAGCGGCCGGTGCCGGGGCCGCGCTCCGGCACGTCGCGGGACCGCAGAATGAGGCTGGGGTCCTGGCGGATGGACTGGCTGAATTCCAGCATGTTGCGGCTGGTGGCATCCAGATTGTAGGTGATGGTGTCGATGTCGCGCGCGATGGTGCCCATGGTGTAACGCAGGTCCTGCATCGCCTCGTTCACTTCGTCGCTGTTGTCGGAGACCAGGGTGTCGATCTGGGCGATGACGCCGCCGATGTTGCGCCGCATCTCCACCAGTTCGCTCGCCAGCGTCTTCATTTCCTGGCTGGCGCCCTCGGCATTGCGGATGGTGGCCGAGATGCCGCGGATGTTCTCCGGGCTCAGCACCTCCTCGTTGAGGCCGCGCGCCGCCTCCGTCAGGTTGCTCAGCAGGTCCGGCGAGCGGCGGGCGAAGTCCTCGGTGATGCTCTGCACCTGCCGCAGGATCTCGGGCGCCTGTTCGGCGAGCGGGCCGTTCACCGCGCCGATGGTCTCGTTGAGGCTGTTGAGCAGCGGCTCGATGGAGCTTTCCGACAGGTCCTGGAATCCGGCCGCCACCTCCGACAGGGTGGCGAACAGGTTGGTCGGCGCCCGCCCCGGGATGCGGCTGCCCGGCTCCAGCGCCACCGGGCTGTCGCCGCCCGAGATGTTGACGACCACCCCGCCGAGGAAGCCGCTCGCCATGACGTCGGCGCTGGAATCCTGCGGGATGGGCCAGCCCTCGGCGATGGACATCTCGACCCGGAAGCGCATGTTGCCGTTGTCGCTCAACGGCTCGATGTCTTCCACCTGGCCGACGGGATAGCCCTCGTACATCACCTGGGTGCCGTACTTCACGCCGCTGACGTTGCCGTAGACGGTGTAGTAGGAGTCGGTCGATCCGGTGCGGCCGGCCAGGAGCGCCAGCGCCGCCACCAGACCGACGACGGCCGCCAGCACGAAGGCGCCGACGATGGCGTAGTTCAGTCCGCTGGTCCTCATGACTGGCTTTCTCCGGTCAGGCGCCGCAGGTACTCCTCGGGGTCGAGCACCTCCTCTTCGGTGCGGCGGTTGAGCAGGTTCTGGATGCGGGGATCGGGGTTGGCCTTCACCTCGGGCACCGAGGCGATGGTCAGCACCGCGCCCTTGTCGAGCACGCAGATGCGGTCGGCGATCTTGAAGGCGCTTTCCAGCTCGTGGGTGACCACCACCACCGACATGCCGGTGGCGGCCCGCAGGGACAGGATCAGGTCGTCGATGGCCGCCGCCACCACCGGGTCGAGGCCGGCCGAGGGCTCGTCGCAGAACAGGATGCGCGGGTCCATGACGATGGCGCGGGCGAGCGCCGCCCGCTTGATCATGCCGCCCGACAGTTCCGCCGGCATGAGGCGGTCGAAGCCCGACAGGCTCACCACCTCCATCTTCATGCGCGCCATGATCTCCATGGTCGTGCGGTCGAGGTCGGTGTGCTCGTAGAGCGGCAGCATGATGTTGTCGAGCAGGTTCATGGAGCTGAACAGCGCCCCGCCCTGGAAGGCGACGCCCAGCTTCTTGCGGATCTCGGTGTATTCGCGCTCGCTGATGCGGGTGATGTCCTTGCCCAGCATGCGGATGGTGCCCGAGGTCGGCTTCAAGAGCCCGAGCAGGTGGTTGAGCAGCGTCGACTTGCCCGAGCCCGAGCCGCCCATGATGACCAGGATCTCGCCCTGGCGCACGGCGAGCGACACGTCCTTCAGGATCTTGCGGTCGCCGTAGTGGGTGACCAGGTTCTCCACCTCGATCACCGCCTCGCGCTCGTCGAGCGGGATGCCCTCCAGCTCGGCGGCGGTGGGCGGGCGGCGGGTGGCGGCGGGTTCGGCCATGATGCTGTCCTCCCTCCGCCTCACCGCGTCGTCACGAAGACGAACACCATGTCGGTGATGATGATGGCCGAGATGGCATGCACCACCGACCGCGTCGTCATGCGCCCGACGCCTTCCGCCCCGCCGGTCACCGAGATGCCGTTGATGACGCCGACCAGCACGATGAGCAGGGCGAACAGCACGCTCTTGCCCAGCCCGTGCAGCAGATCGGGCACCTGCACCGCGTCGACGACGTCGAAGCCGTAGGCGGCCAGCGTCTGGCCCAGCTCCACCGAAATGTAGAGCCCCGCCGCCAGCAGCCCGATGAAGTCGGCGTAGAGCGTCAGCGCCGGGATCATCACCAGCGCCGCCAGCAGCGGCGGCGCCACCAGGAAACGCACCGGGTTGATGCCCATGACGGTCAGCGCGTCGATCTCCTGGCTGATCTTCATGGTGCCGAGGCGCGCCGCCAGCGCCGAGCCGGAGCGCCCGGCGACCAGGATGCCGGTGATGAGCGGCCCGAACTCGCGCACGATGGACAGCGCGACACCCAGCGTCACCTTGCTCTCGGCGCCGAAGATGCGCAGGGAATAGATGCCCTGGATGGCCAGCATGATGCCGATGGTGCCCGACATGATGGTGACGATGGGGATGGCGCGGATGCCGATGTCCGTCGCCTCCTTCACCACCGCCGACAGGCGCACCGGCTGGCGCCGGGCGCGGCCCATCAGGGTCCACATCAGCGCCTGGCCGAGCAGGACCGCGCCGAAGCCCAGCTCCGACATGCCCGCCGCGACGGCGCGGCCGATCCGTTCCAGGACCCCGATGGCCTTCGCCTGCGCCATCAGACCGCCGCCAGCGCGTCGTCCAGGGTGGCGCGGATGTCGAACACCTTGTCCAGCCGCGCCAGCTGCATCACCCGCAGCGCCGCCGGCGACACGGCGCACAGCACGAAGGCGGTGCCCTGCTTGCGCGCCGTCTGGTAGGCCTCGACCAGGCTCGCGATGCCCGAACTGTCGATGTAGGAGACGCCCGACAGGTCGACCACCAGCGGCGCCTTGGCGCCCAGCGCATCGAGCAGAGCCCGCCGCACGGCCGGCGACCGCTCCAGGTCGACCTCGCCCGACAGCTGCGCCACGCGGGCGCCGCCACGGCTGGTGATGTCGACGGTCATCGGATCGTTCCCCCTGCTGCGCACGAAAACCCCATCGCTGTTTCTACCCTTCGTCGTCGGCCTTGGCAAAGCGCTTGACCATGCGGAAGAGGTTGCCGGCACCCTCCGGCGGCTCGGCGAACCCGGCCTCCTCGCACAAGGCCTCGATGAAATGAACGCCCAAGCCGCCCGGACGCACGTCGTTCAGATCGCGGCCGCGCACCCGCGCCGGGTCCACCGGCGGCGCGAAGTCGAGGATTTCCGTCACCACACCGTCGCCGGCCGGGCTGCGGGACAGCGTCACCACCAGGTCGCCGGAGCCACCGGCATAGCCGTGCCGCACCACGTTCTGGCAGGCTTCGTCCACCGCCAGCACCAGATCGTCGGCCCAGGCCTCCGGCGCGCCGGCGATCAGCGCCGACTCGCGCACCACCCGGCGCACCAGGCGCAGGGAACTCGGCACCGCCGGCACCCGCAGGCGGGCGAGCAGGGCGGGATCGTGGGGAGCTTGCCGGATCATCGCGGACCGCCGTGTTCCACCACCAGGATGGTCACGTCGTCGCGCAGCGGCCGGTCGGGCCGCCGCACGCGATCCAGCATGGCGGCGAGGCGCTGCGGCGGCGGCAGGCCGCGAACGTCGCGGATCAGCCGCCGCGTGCCGTCCTCGCCCAGCGTGGCCCGGCCCTCGGCCTCGGTATAGGCTTCCGTCAGGCCGTCGGTGAAGACGTAGAGCGCGCCGTCGCCGAGGTCGATGTCGTGTTCCGGGTAGCCGTCCCAGCCGACGATGTCGTCGGCGATGCCGAGCGGCGGCGCGAGCGCCGGCACGGCCAGGAACTCGTCGGCCCCGGCGGGCAGGAACAGCGGCGGCTCGTGCCCGGCGTTGGCGATGCGCACGCGGCCCGACCAGATGTCATAGAAGCCGGCGACCATGGTGACGAACATGCCGTGGCTGCCGGTCTCGCACAGCTCGGCGTTGACGGCGGCGAGCAGGCGGCCGGGGCTGGCGATGGTCTTGGACAGGCAGCGGAACAGGCTGGCGGCCTTGGTCATGAGGATGGCGGCGTTCATGCCCTTGCCGGCGACGTCGCCGAGGGCGAACCAGATGCGGTCGCCCGGCGCTTCCTCCACCACGTCGAAGAAATCGCCCGACACCAGCCGCGCCGGCACGTTGACGCCGTGCACCGGGTAGTCGGGGGCTGCCTCGCCGGGCAGCAGGCTGCGCTGGATCTCGGCCGCCAGCGTCAGTTCGTGGCGGCTGCGCTCCTGCTCCACCAGGCGCTGGGTGAGGCGGAAGTTGTCGATGGCGAGCGCCGCCGAGCCGGCCAGCACCTCGAGCAGGGTGCGGTCGTGCTCGTCGAACAGGCCGTCGCCGGAGGCCTTGTTGATGATCTCGATGGCGCCCAGCCGCTCGTCGCCGAGGGACAGCGGCGCCACCAGCACCGACTTGGTGACGAAGCCGGTCTCGGCGGCGATGTCCTGGCCGCCGAAGTCGGGGTCGCGGCGGGCGTCGCGCACCATCTGCGTCTTGTTCAGCACCACGGCGCGCCCGACGATGCCCTTGCGCAGCGGGATGCGCAGGCCGGTGACGTCCACCGGCCCGAAACAGGCGGCGCACACCAGGTCGTGCCCCTCCTCGTCGATCAGGAACAGCGACGACGCCTCGGCGCCGAGGAAGGTGGTGATGCGGGCGAGGCCGTGGCGGCTGACGGTCTGGCTGTCGCGCGAGGCGGAAAACTCGCGCGTCATCTCCGCGATCAGCGCCATGTGATTGGCGAAGACCTCGCGGTCGCTGGTCATGAGGTCGCCCGCGGCTTCCGGCGGGCGGCGGTCGTCGTCGCTCATGGCCCTCATGATGGGGGCTGGGCCGCCGCCTGTCACTACCCGGACGGAAGGACACCCTCTTCGCCGTCCGCCGCGGACCGCCGCAAAACCTGAGATTGTGTGTCGTAATCTTGTGCAGAATGGCGTAGGATAGTACCGTCTAAAGGCGTAGCGGGTCATAGAGCCGTTGGGCGGAGACGGAGCACCATGAGTCCGGTGTCGCGGAAGGGGTCGCGACGCAGGACGGATCACGGGGCACCCGATCGTGCCGGGGTGCGGCAACGAAGGTGAGGGGTGAACAGCTTGAAGATTCTGATCGCGGACGACCACGAACTGTTCCGGGACGGCCTGCGTCTGGTGCTCGGGGATCTCGGGCCCGACCTGCAGGTCATCGAGGCGTCGAGTTACGACCAGACCCTGGAGATCGCCAACCGCGAAGAGGGGCTGGACCTCGTGCTGCTCGACCTCGTCATGCCCGGCATGCCGTGGAACGAGGGCCTGGGTGCGGTGAAGCGCCGCCTGCCCGCCGTGCCGGTGGTGATCCTGTCGGCCTCGGAAGACCGCCGCCTGGTGCTGGAGGCGGTGCGCCTCGGCGCCGCCGGCTTCATCCCGAAGACCAGCTCGAGCAAGGTGATGCTGTCGGCGCTGCGCCTCGTCATGTCGGGCGGCGTCTACCTGCCGCCGGCGCTCATCGACGAAAGCTCGGTGGTGGGCGGCGGCCGCGGCGACGGGCCGCACGCCGACCTGTCGCTCGACTCCACGCCCCTGACGCCGCGCCAGCGCGAAGTGCTGGCCCTGCTCGGCCAGGGCAAGAGCAACAAGGAAATCGCGCGCATCCTCAACCTGTCGGAAGGCACGGTGAAGCTGCACGTAACCGCCATCCTGAAGGCGCTGAACGTCAGCAACCGCACCGGCGCCGTGGTGGCCGCCTCGCGCCTCGGGCTGACCAGCCTGAACCGCGGCGAGGCCGAGCCCATGGGCGACCGCGTCGTCAACGGCTGACCCTCCACGCATGAATTGAGCAGGGCGCGGCTCCCCGCCGGGGGCCGCGCCCTGTCACATTCGGCCGCAACGGGGGCGGCATCCTCGCGTTGAAGAAGCAACAGGCTTCATCGACCAGGGAACCCACGCATGCCCGAAGCCATCCGCGACGCCGGCCCCACCCACGCCGGGCCGGCCGCCGAGGATCGCGCTACCGAGGACCGCGACGTCTGGCGCGCCCGCTGGCGGGCCGTGCGCGGCTTTTCCGAGGCCCTGGCGGCCCCCTTGTCGCCGGAGGACATGCAGGTGCAGTCGCGCACCGAGTGCAGCCCGACCAAGTGGCACCTGGCGCACGTGACGTGGTTCTTCGAGACCTTCATCCTGCGCGAGGTCTTCCCCACCCGGCCGCCGTTCCGCACCGACTTCCCCTACCTGTTCAACAGCTATTACGAGGGTGCCGGCCCGCGCCAGCCGCGGCCGCAGCGCGGCATGATCACCCGCCCGGCCGTGTCGGAGGTGATGGCGTGGCGCGCCGCCGTCGACGCGGCCATGGACGGCCTCATCGCCCATGCCGACGACGCCACCTGGACCGGCACGGTCCGGCCGCTGCTGGAACTCGGCCTCTCCCACGAGCAGCAGCACCAGGAACTGGTCCTCATGGACCTCCTGGACCTCTTCGCCCTGCACCCGTCGGCGCCGGTCTACCGCGCCGCCGAGCCGCCGCCCGCCGGCGAGGCCGCGCCCCTGACGTGGCACCGCCACCCCGGCGGCATCGTCGCCGTCGGGCACGACGCCGGCGGCGGCGGCGTCGCCTTCGACAACGAGGGGCCGCGCCACGAGGTGCTGCTGCGCCCCTTCCGCCTCGCGCGGCGCTGCGTCACCAACGGCGAGTGGCGGGAGTTCATGGTCGACGGCGGCTATTCCCGCCCCGACCTCTGGCTCATGGACGGCTGGGCCGCCGCGCAGCGCGAGGGCTGGGAGGCGCCGCGCACCTGGCGGCGGCAGGGCGACGGCGACGACTGGCGCGCCTTCGGCCTGCATGGTCTGCAGCCCCTCGATCCGGCGGCGCCGGTCTGCCACGTCAGCTTCTACGAGGCCGACGCCTACGCCCGCTGGGCCGGCGCCCGCCTGCCGACGGAGGAGGAGTGGGAAGTCGTGGCGGCCGACCTGCCCGTCGCCGGCCGCTTCCTGAACGACCCGGCGACCGACCTGCTGACACCACGCCCCGCCCCGCCCGCCGAGGCCGGCGATGCGCCGGTGCAGATGTTCGGCGACGTGTGGGAATGGACGGCGAGCCCCTACCGCCCCTACCCCGGCTACCGGCCGCCCGCCGGCACGCTCGGCGAATACAACGGCAAGTTCATGAGCAACCAGATGGTCCTGCGCGGCGGATGCTGCATCACGCCGGCCGGCCATCTGCGCGCCACCTACCGGAATTTCTTCTACCCCCACGACCGCTGGGCTTTCAGCGGCCTCAGGCTGGCGGAGGACGACTGACATGCACCACGGCCTGAGCACCTCCACTCCCGCAGCCACGGTGCCGGTGCCGGCGTCGGTCGGTCTCGCCGATTTCCAGGACCTGGGGCACGCCACGGACACCTTCGCCGCCGACGTGGTCGCCGGCCTCGCGGAACCCCGCAAGGCGATCCCCGCCAAGTACTTCTACGACGCCATCGGCTCGCGGCTGTTCGACCGCATCTGCGCCTTGCGCGAATACTACCCCACCCGCACCGAAATGAAGCTGCTGGAGACCCACCGCGGCGAGATGGCCAAGCTGATCGGCGACGACGCGGCGCTGGTGGAATTCGGCGGCGGGTCGCTCGCCAAGGTGCGGGTGCTGCTCGACGCCATGCCGCGGCTGAAGTCCTTCGTCGCCATCGACATCTCGCGCGATCACCTGCTCGATGCCGCGACCACGCTGGCCGAGGATTACCCGCGCCTGCAGGTGGCCGGCGTCTGCGCCGACTTCACGCGCCCCGTGGCCTTGCCGGCGGTGGCGCGGCGGCGGCGGCGCGTCGGGTTCTTCCCCGGCTCCACCATCGGCAACTTCGAGCCCGAGGCGGCGGCGGATTTCCTGCGCACCGTCGCCGGCGACCTGGGACGCGGCGGCGGACTGCTCATCGGCGTCGATCTGGTGAAGGACACGGAGGTGCTGGAACGCGCCTACAACGACGCCGACGGGATCACGGCGGCCTTCAATCTGAACCTGCTGACGCGCATCAACCGCGAGCTTTGCGGCAGCTTCGAGCCGCGCTATTTCCGCCATCACGCCTGCTGGAACGCCGACGAGTCGCGCATCGAGATGCACCTGGTCAGCCGCCGCCGCCAGCGCGTCCACGTCGCCGGCCGCGTCTTCCTGTTCGACGAGGGCGAAACCATCCACACCGAGAACAGCTACAAGTACACGGTCGACGGCTTCCACGCGCTGGCCGAGGACGCCGGCTTCCGCCCGGTGCGCACCTGGACCGACGCCAGGCAGCTGTTCAGCGTCCACTACCTGGAAGTGGCCTGAGCCAAAGAAAAACGGGGCGGCCCGGCGGCCGCCCCGTTTTCAGTCTGTCGTGGTCTGTCCCGACTATTCCGTCAGGTCGTCCCACAGCTCCTTCACGCGCTTGAAGAAGCCGCTGCTTTCAGGGCTCGTGTCCTTGTCGCCGCCGGCTTCGCCGAATTCCTTCAGAAGCTCCTGCTGGCGCTTCGTCAGGTTCACCGGCGTCTCCACCGTCACCTGGATGAACATGTCGCCGCGCAGCGGGCTGCGCAGGACGCTCATGCCCTTGCCCTTCAGGCGGAACTGCTGGCCCGTCTGGGTGCCGGCCGGAACCGTCACCTTGGCGCGCGTGCCGTCGATGCTCGGCACCTCGATGGCGCCGCCGAGCGCCGCCGTCGTCATGGCGATGGGCACCTTGCACAGGATGTTGGCGCCGTCGCGCTGGAACAGCCGGTGCGGCTTGATCGCCAGGAAGATGTAGAGGTCGCCGGGCGGCGCGCCGCGCATCCCCGCCTCGCCCTCGCCGGCCAGGCGGATGCGCGTGCCGTCCTCGACGCCGGCGGGGATGGTGACCTCCAGCGTCTTTTCCCGGTGCTGGCGGCCGGAGCCGCCGCAGTCGCCGCAGGGGTCCTTGATGACGCGGCCTTCGCCGCCGCAGGTCGGGCAGGTGCGCTCGATGGTGAAGAAGCCCTGCTGCGCCCGGATGCGCCCGGCGCCGCCGCACATGCCGCAGGCCGAGGCCCCCGAGCCCGGCTTGGCGCCGCTGCCCGAACAGGTCTCGCAGCCGACCGAGGTCGGCACCTTGATGGTGGTCTTCTTGCCCTTGAAGGCGTCTTCGAGGGTGATTTCCATGTTGTAGCGCAGGTCGTGCCCGCGCTGGGTGCCGCCGCCGGCGCGGCCGCGACCGCCCATGGCGGCGCCGAACACCTCGTCGAAGATGTCGGCGAAGCCGCCGCCGAAGGCCGACGAGAAGTCGAACCCGCCGGCACCGGCGCCCGCCCCCGGCCCGCCGCCCTCGAAGGCGGCATGGCCGAAGCGATCGTAGGCCGCCCGCTTCTGCTCGTCCTTCAGGACGTCGTAGGCCTCGTTCAATTCCTTGAACTTGGCCTCGGCCCCCGCATCGCCCGGATTGCGGTCCGGGTGATACTGCATGGCCAGCTTGCGGTAGGCCTTCTTCAGGTCGTCGGCGCCGGCACCCTTGGCCACGCCGAGAACCTCGTAGTAATCCCGCTTGCTCATCGCCGCTGTCTGTTTTCCAGAAATATCAAGGCCGAAAGGTCGAGCGGGCCGCCCGGAGTCTCCGGTGCGGCCCGCCGATCAGCGAAGGATCACTTGTTGTCCTTCTTGTCGTCGACCTCTTCGAAGTCGGCGTCGACCACCGTCTCGTCGGCCTGGCCGGTGCCGCCGCCCTGCTGGGCACCGGCGCCGCCCTCGGCCCCGCCGGCACCACCGGCCGGAGCTTCCTGCTGCGCCTTGTAGACGGCTTCGCCCAGCTTCATGGACGACTGCATCAGGGCGTTGGTCTTCTCCTGGATCTTCTCGGCATCGCCCGAGTCCAGCACGTCCTTCAGCGCCTTGATGTCACGCTCCACCGCTTCCTTGTCGGAGGCGCCGATCTTGTCGCCGTACTCCTGCAGGTTCTTCTCGGTGGAGTGGATGAGCGAGTCGGCCTGGTTGCGGGCCTCGACCGCCGCACGACGCTTCTTGTCGGCTTCGGCGTTGGCTTCGGCTTCCTTCACCATGCGCTCGATGTCGGCGTCGGCGAGGCCGCCCGAGGCCTGGATGCGGATCACCTGCTCCTTGCCCGTCGCCTTGTCCTTGGCCGAGACGTTGACGATGCCGTTGGCGTCGATGTCGAAGGTGACCTCGATCTGCGGCACGCCGCGCGGCGCCGGCGGAATGCCGACCAGGTCGAACTGACCCAGCAGCTTGTTGTCGGCCGCCATCTCGCGCTCGCCCTGGAAGACGCGGATGGTCACCGCGGTCTGGCCGTCCTCGGCGGTGGAGAAGGTCTGCGACTTGCGGGTCGGGATGGTGGTGTTGCGGTCGATCAGGCGGGTGAACACGCCGCCCAGCGTCTCGATGCCCAGCGACAGCGGGGTGACGTCGAGCAGCAGCACGTCCTTGACGTCGCCCTTCAGCACGCCGCCCTGGATGGCCGCGCCCATGGCGACGACTTCATCGGGGTTGACGCCCTTGTGGGGCTCGCGGCCGAAGAACTCCTTCACCGTCTCCTGCACCTTGGGCATGCGGGTCATGCCGCCGACCAGGATGACCTCGTCGATCTCGCTGGCCTTCAGGCCGGCGTCGGAGAGGGCCTTCTTGCACGGCTCGACGGTGCGGCGGATGAGGTCTTCCACCAGGGCTTCCAGCTTGGCGCGGGTCACCTTGATGTTGAGGTGCTTCGGGCCCGACTGGTCGGCCGTGATGAACGGCAGGTTCACCTCGGTCTGCATGGACGACGACAGCTCGATCTTCGCCTTTTCCGCAGCTTCCTTCAGGCGCTGTAGGGCGAGGCGATCCGAGCGCAGGTCGATGCCCTGCTCCTTTTTGAACTCGTCGGCGAGGTAGTCGATGATCTTCTGGTCGAAGTCTTCACCGCCGAGGAAGGTGTCGCCGTTGGTGGACTTCACCTCGAACACGCCGTCGCCGATTTCCAGGATCGACACGTCGAAGGTGCCGCCGCCCAGGTCGTAGACGGCGATGGTGCCGGCGGTCTTCTTGTCCATGCCGTAGGCGAGCGCGGCGGCCGTCGGCTCGTTGATGATGCGCAGCACTTCCAGGCCGGCGATCTTGCCGGCGTCCTTGGTGGCCTGGCGCTGGCTGTCGTTGAAGTACGCCGGCACGGTGATGACGGCCTGCGTGACCTTCTCGCCGAGGTAGCTCTCGGCCGTTTCCTTCATCTTCTGCAGGATGAAGGCGGACACCTGGCTGGGCGAGTACTTGGTGCCGTGGGTTTCGACCCAGGCGTCGCCGTTGTCGCCCTCGACGATCTTGTAGGGGACGAGGCCCTTGTCCTTCTGCGCGGTCGGGTCGCTGTAGCGGCGGCCGATCAGGCGCTTGATGGCGAACAGGGTGTTCTCGGGGTTGGTCACGGCCTGGCGCTTGGCGGGCTGGCCGACCAGACGCTCGACATCGCTGCCGTCGCCCTTGAAAGCGACGATGGACGGCGTGGTGCGGGCGCCTTCGCTGTTTTCGATGACGCGGACGTCCTTGCCTTCCATCACGGCCACGCACGAGTTCGTGGTGCCGAGGTCGATACCGATCACCTTGCTCATGTTCTTACCTCTCGCTGCGGCAGGTCTGGCGCGGCCCTCTTCGGGAAGGCGCCGTCGGAGACCCCCATGGGTTTGACGCGAACAGATACGCTCCGCGCCGGACGACCGGCGGGGACGGCCTCGTATATAGGCAAACCGTGGCCGCGCCGCAACAGTGGCGGGACATCGATCCGCAGGGGCCGGAACGGCCGCCCCGTACCCATCGGGGTCTCTGTGCCGCCTCGTCCGGCCGTGGTAGATTTACCACTTTGTCTCTTGGGGGAGTTTCCACATCATGACCGTTCGGGTAGCGGGCCTTCTGGCCGGCGCCTTCCTGTTCGCCGCGGCCGCGCCGGCCCTGGCGGAAGACCTCGTGTTCGACCTGCACAACAAGTCGAGCGTCACGCTGCAGGAACTGTACGTGTCGCCGACCCATACCGACTCCTGGGGCTCCGACATCCTCGGCGTCGACGTGCTGAACCCGGGCGAATCGGCCCGCGTCACCATCGCCGACGGCGAATCCACCTGCGTCTACGACATCAACTTCGTCGGCAATGGCGGCGAGGAGCTGACGGAAGAGGGCATCGACCTCTGCGAGCTGCGGTCCTACACCCTGCAGTGATCCGCACGGCTGCGCGACGGCGGCCGGCGCTGCCCGCCGTCGCGCAGCCATCGCCCCGTCTGGAACCGCTGCCCGCCCGGCGCTATAACCGGGGCACGCACCGACGACGGGGAGCATCGCCGCATCATGATCCGCTATACCCTGCAATGCAGCCAGGGCCATGCCTTCGAACAGTGGTTCGACAACATGGCCGACTACGACGCCCGCCAGGACGCCGGCAGCCTCAGCTGCCCCGAGTGCGGCGACCGCACCGTGTCCAAGGCCCTGATGGCGCCGGCGCTCGGCGCCGCCACAAAGACCCCGGCCACTCCCGCCCTGCCGCCCTGCGCCACCGGCGGCTGCGGCGGCGGTGTCTGCCCCGCCATGGCGGACTGAGCCGGTGGGCGGACTGCCGAAGGCGCGCACCATCCTGAAGGCCGATGCCGCCGTCTCGGCGGTGCTGGCCGTCCTGCTGCTGCTGAGCCCGACGGGCCTTCTGGCCCTGCTGGATCTGCCGGCGCCGACCCTGTGGGCACCGCTGGCCGGCGTGCTGACGGGCGCCGTCGCCGTTGCGCTGGCCACCGCCCCGGCCGCCGGACCGCCGGCGGCGCGGGTGGTCTGCGCCGCCGGCGCCGTGGCCAACCTGGGCAGCGCGGCGGTGATCGTCGCCGCGCTCGGCTCCGGCACCCTCGGCATCGGGTTCGTGGGCGCCGCCCTGCTCGGCCTGCTGGCGGTGGTGCGGCTCGGCTTCGGCGCGCTGGAGGCCGTCTATTGGGGGCGTCTGAAGGGCGCCGCACGAGGCTGAGGCCATGATGATCGACCACGTATCCGTCACCGTTTCCGACATGCCCCGCGCCCGCGCCTTCTGGGACGCGGTGATGGCCGCCCTCGGCTACCCCTGCGTCGGCACCTCCGACACCTGGGCCGGCTATGGCGAGCGCGCCGGGCCGGAGCACCCGGAGCGGTCCTACCTCTCGCTCTTCCTCGCCCCCGACGGCGTCGCCGCCGATCGCCGCCACTGGTGCTTCAAGGCCGCCGACCGGGCGGCGGTGGACGCCTTCCATGCCGCCGGCCTCGGGCACGGCGGGCGCTGCGACGGGCCGCCGGGCCTGCGGCCGCACTACCACGCCGGCTACTACGCCGCCTTCCTGCTCGACCCCGACGGCAACCGGATCGAGGCGGTGTGCCACAGCGACCGGCCATGACGCCGACCGTCCATCCCCTGCCGTGGCGTGACCCGCTGACCGCCTTCGCACCGCTGGCGGCGGAGGATGGCGCGGTGCTGCTCGACGCCGCCACGCCGGCCGACCCGCGCGGCCGCTACGCCTACGTCTGCGCCGCCCCGAGCACCGTGGTGCGCCTGCGCCTGGGAGAGGCCGACCCCTTCGCCGCCCTGGCCGCCCTGCTGCCGCCGACCGTCGACACCTTGCCCGACCTGCCGCCGTTCCAGACCGGCGTCGTCGCCGTGCTCGGCTACGAGTTGGGCGGCGCGGTCGAGCGCCTGCCGTCGCCCCGCCCCGACGACCTCGGCCTGCCCGACCTGTGGGCGGCCCGCTTCGACACCCTCGCCGCCTTCGACACCGCCGAGCGCCGCGCCTGGGTGATCTCCACCGCCGGGCCCGAGGCCGCCGCCGCTTTCGCCGCCCGCCTCGGCACCGAGCCGCCGCCGCCGCCCGTCGCGGTGCCCGCCCCGGCGCGGGCGGAACGGACGCGGGCGGCGCACGAGGCGGCGGTCGCCCGCACCATCGCTTACATCGGGGCCGGCGACGTCTTCCAGGCCAACATCACCCAGCGCTTTCTGGCCGAGCGCCCGGCAGACCTGCCCGCCTTCGACCTCTACCGCCGCCTGCGCGCCGCCTCGCCCGCCCCCTTCGCCGCCTTCCTGAACCTGGGCGAGGGCGCCGCCGTCGCCTCCGCCTCGCCGGAGCGGTTCCTCAAGCTCGACGCCGAAGGGCGGGTGGAAACGCGGCCCATCAAGGGCACCCGGCCGCGCCGCGCCGACCCCGCCGCCGACGCCGCCGAGGCCGCGGCGCTGCTGGCCAGCGCCAAGGACCGGGCGGAGAACCTCATGATCGTCGACCTGCTGCGCAACGACATCGGCCGCGTCTGCACCGTCGGGTCGGTGCGCGTGCCGCTGCTGTGCGGGCTGGAGAGCTTCGCCGCCGTGCATCATCTGGTGTCGGTGGTGGAAGGGCGCCTCGCCCCCGGACGCACGGCGGTGGACCTGCTGCGCGCCTGCTTCCCCGGCGGCTCGGTCACCGGCGCCCCCAAGGTGCGCGCCATGGAGATCATCGCCGAGCTGGAGCCGGCGCGCCGCGGCCCCTACTGCGGCGCCATCGCCTGGCTCGGCGCCGACGGGGCCATGGATTCCAGCATCGTCATCCGCACCCTCTGCCTCGGCGCCACGGGCCGCATCGCCGCCCAGGCCGGCGGCGGCATCGTGTCCGACAGCGACCCCGCCGCCGAGTACGAGGAAAGCCTCACCAAGGCCGGCGCCCTGCTGCGGGCGCTGGCGGCCGAAGGACCCCCGCCGCCATGATCATCGCTTCCCCCGCCCTGCCCTTCACCGTCGAGCAGCCGCTGTTCGCCGCCGTGCTCGCCCACAACGCGACGCTCGCCCGCGCCTTCGCGGCCGTGCTGCCGGCCGGCGCGGTGGTGCGCGACTGGCACGACCTGACGGACCTGCTCGGCGACGCCGACCGCCTCGACACCCTGCTCGGGAATTTCCTGGGCAACAAGTCGGAGCGGCTGGTGCTGGCCTGCGTGCTCATGAAGGCCGATTACGCGGCGCAGGCCGACGCGCTGATGCCGCGCGTCTTCACCACCTGGGGCGGCATCGACGCCCGCAACCGCGCGCTCGTGCTCGACATGCTGGAAGGGCTCGACGACGGCGACGGCCTGTTCGAAGGCGAGACGGTCTGACGCCTCAGCGCCCGCCCACACCGGCGGCGCAGCGATCGGCGGCGGCGGCGCTCGCCTCCTCGGGCGGCACGCCCTGGGTTTCGATCAATTCCTCCTGATCGGCCGGCGGCGCGTTGCGCGCAACCGCCGCGGCGAAGCAGCGGCAGACCGCCGCCTTGGCGGCCGGGTCGGCGTCCAGCCGGGCGAGAACCTCCGGTTGGTCGCCGTCCGGCGGGATCATGCACGACGCCTCCACCGCCACCTCCGCCTGCAGCCGCAACGCCGCCACCTGCTCGGCCCGTGCCGATGCACCGGCGGCCAGAACCAGCGTCAGGGCGAGGGCGATGGAGGCAGGGAGACGCGACGTCATCGGCGGGTCCTTCGACGGTGGCGGATACCACAGTGTCGACGGCCGCGACTCGGGAGACAAAGGCGCATCGGGCGAACGACCCTCCGCCCGAAGGGGATAACCGGCAGTTGAAGTGCACGGGCAAGCCTCAGCCTCCCGCTAAACCCTACCCCCAAAGGTCTATCTGAATGTATGAAATATGACCGGATGGAGAATCATCCCATGGTCAAAGGGGTACCCTGGTGTTCTACTAGGGATAGGGAAGGCCGCCGAAGCCTGCCTCCCGTACTGCCCAGCGGCCGCATGCCCCGGGGGTACCATACCGAAGGAGTAGAAGAATGGTTTCGATGCCGCTGCCCGCGATGGCGAGTGCGGTAGCCGGTCTCGTCTGCCTGGCGGCCCTGCCGGCCGTCGCGGCGCCGCCGGCTCCCGACGTTCAGGCGCTGCTGACGCCAGCCCTCATGGAAGACATCCGCGGCATGCTGGACGCGCCGGTGATCACGCTGTCGATCACGGCGCAGAACGAACGCCGCGCCGGCATCGACCAGGCCGGCATCGACAAGCTGGACGCCGAATGGAAGGCCCAGCGCGAAGCCGACGACCAGCCGCTGATCGCGGCCACCCTGTCGAGCCCGTCGTCGGCCTACCTGACGCAGGTGCAGGCCGGCTCCGGCGGTCTCTACGCCGCCCTTTTCGTCATGGACGCCAACGGGCTGAACGTCGGCCAGTCGGCCGTCACCTCCGACTACTGGCAGGGCGACGAGGACAAGTTCACCAAGACCTTCCCCGTCGGCCCCGACGCCGTCTTCCTCGACGCGCCGGAATTCGACGACGGGCTGAAGGTGTGGCTGGTGCAGCTGAACCTCACGCTGGCGGAAAACGGCAAGGCCATCGGCACCGCCACCGTCGAACTCAACGCCACGGAACTGGCCCGCCGCGCCGGCGTCGCCTACTGATCGGAGGAGCCGGCCCATGTCCCTGCTCGACAACATCCGCATTCCCTACAAGATCGCCGTCGCCTTCGCGTCGGTCTGCGTGGTCATCCTCGGGGTCGGCGTGGTGAACCTGACGTCGTTCCAGGCCTTCGACGAGGCCGGGGAGCGGCTGGACGCCCTCGCCACCTTCAACGACCACACCGACCGCTACACGGCGCTGCTGCCGCAGGAGCGCAGCATGGTGCTGGCCTTCATGCTGACCGGCGAGCGCAGCCTGCTCGACAAGATCGCCGCCATGGAAGGCGACCGGACGGCGCTCATGGATCGCCTGCGCTCGGAAGCCATCGAGACGCAGGCGCTGGAGGCCGTGTTCGCGGCCGACGAGGCGCTGCGCACGCAGGTGCTCGAGCGCCAGATCGCCCTCATGCGCCGCAGCGACACGGTCAACGACGCCCGCGTCATCGAGATCACCACCCTGCCCGAGCGCCTTCTGACCGCCCGCGCCAACGCCATCACCGCCATGGAAGATGCCGTGCACGCCAGGCTCACGGAGGCCGCGGCGGCCCGCGACGACGCCGCCAACACGCTTCAGGTCGCCACCTACGTCGGCACCGCCGTGGCGATTGGCCTCGCGCTGGTGCTCGGCTTCCTGCTGTCGCGCGCCATCGCCACGCCCATCACCGGCATGACCCGCTACATGGACCGCCTGAGCGAGGGCGCCCTGGACGACGCGGCCATTCCCGGCAGCGGCCGCCGCGACGAGATCGGCACCATGGCCGACGCGGTCGGCGTGTTCCGCACGGGGCTGGTGCGCGCCCGCGACCTGACCGCCGACCAGGAACGCCAGCACGCCGAGCGCGAACGCCAGCAGAAGGAGCTGGAGCGCCTGGTGCAGTCCTTCGAAGGCACCGTCGTCGGCGTGCTCGACGGCCTCAGCCGCGCCGACCACCTGCTGCGCGAAACGGCCGACAAGATGACTTCCGGCTCGGCCCACACCATCGACACCGCCGACGCCGCCGGTCACGCCGCCAGCGGCGCGTCGGAGGACGTGAACACCGTCGCCGCCAGCGCCGAGGAACTGTCGAGCTCCATCCAGGAGATCGCCCGCCGCGTCGCCGAGGCCACCGCCGTCGCCAACCGCGGCGTCGCCGAGGCCGAAACCGGCTCGGCCGAGATCGCCCAGCTCGACCAGAGCGTCGCCCGCATCGGCGAGGTGGTCGGACTCATCAACGACATCGCCAGCCAGACCAACCTGCTCGCGCTCAACGCCACCATCGAGGCCGCCCGTGCCGGCGACGCCGGCAAGGGCTTCGCCGTGGTCGCCAACGAGGTGAAGGGCCTCGCCACCCAGACCGCCCGCGCCACCGAGGACGTCGCCCGCCAGATCAGCGCCATCCAGGACGCGACCCGCAAGGCCGTGGCGGCCATCGACCGCGTCTCCGGCATCATCCGCGAGATCGACGAAATCTCGGCCGGCATCGCCGCCGCCGTCGAGGAACAGGGCGCCGCCACGGCGGAAATCGCCCGCGGCGCCGAGCACACGGCCACCGCCACCCGTTCGGTGGTGGACGTCATGGGCGAGCTGCGCGACGCCGCCCAGGAACAGGGCCGGGTGGCGGCCGAGATCAGCGCCTCGTCGCGGCAGATCAGCACCCAGTCCAAGACCCTGAAGGAGGAAGTGCGCGAGTTCCTGTCGTCGGTGCGCGCCACCGAAGGCGAGACCTCGGAGTTCGTGCGCTTCGAGGACGAACATGCCTTCGGCGTGCCAGCCATCGACGACGAGCACCGCCGCCTGATGGAGGTGACCAACGACCTCTACCGCGCCATCAAGTCCGGCACCGACCGCGCCATGCTCGACCGGTCGTTCGATCACCTGAAGCGCTACACGGCCGAGCATTTCGCCAAGGAAGAGGACTACATGAGCCGCAGCGGCTATGCCGGCGCGGCCGACCACCAGCGCCACCACGCCCAGTTCATCGAGCGCCTGGACCGCCTGTACGCGGCCTATCGCGGCGGCGACGCCTCGGCGGGCATGGACCTGCTCGGCCTGCTCGGCAGCTGGTGGCGCAACCACATGGAAGAGGACGACTCCCGCCTCGCCGACTTCGTCCGCCAGCGCGCCGGCCGCAAGCTGGCCGCCTGATCCAGAGGTCCTCCCTGGACCACCTCCGGCGCCGTGCCCGTCACGGCGCCGGTTTTTTGTTCGCGCGCGCCGTGCGGCCATGAAAAAACCGGGCCCGGCCTTGCGGCCGCCCGGTTCGGATACTCCTGAAGATGGCTCCGGCGGTAGGATTCGAACCTACAACCCTGCGATTAACAGTCGCATGCTCTACCGTTGAGCTACGCCGGATCAGCCTCGGAGGCCCGCGATTTACCGAACCCCGCCGTCCTTGTCCAGAACTTTTTGACGGGACACGACATTTTCGGTCGGCGGCGGCGGTCCGACCACCCGGTTGCGGCCGCCGGCCTTGGCGGCGTAGAGGCGGTCGTCGGCGGCGGCGAACAGGGTCGTGAAGTCGTCGGTCGGGCCGAGCACGGCGACGCCGATGCTCGCCGTCAACGGCAGCGCGGCGTCGCGCCACGGCACCGGACGGTCTTCCAGCGCCTGGCGCAGGCCCTCGGCGGCCGCCACGGCGCCGGCGGCGTCGGTGTCGGGCAGGAGGACGGCGAACTCCTCGCCGCCGATGCGGCCGACCGTGTCCTCGCCGCGCACCCCCGCCGCCAGCAGGCCGGCGCAATGGACGATGGCGGCGTCGCCCGCCTCGTGCCCGTGGGTGTCGTTGATGCGCTTGAAGTGGTCGAGGTCGACCAGCAGCAGCGAAAGCGGCCGGCCGTGGCGGCGGGCGCGGGCGGCCTCGGCGTCGAAGGTGCGCTGGACGCTGCGGCGGTTGGCGACGCCGGTCAGGAAGTCGGTGTCGGCCGCCTGGCGCAGGGCGGCGGCGGCCGTCTCGCGGCTGTGTTCGTACCAGTAGAGGATGGCCGTCGCGCCGGCGAGCGCCCCGCCGACGTTGAAGACCGTCGGCATGGCGAATCCCTGCGCCTGGGGCATGAGGTCGAAGGCGAAGGCACCGACGACGACGACGAAGTAGATGCCGGCGCACAGGGCGCCGCGCCGACAGCCCAGCAGGAAGAACGGCACGACGGGATAGAGCGGCACCCACGCCACCACGCCGTCCGGCGCCGACCCCATCAGCACCACCGCGAGGATGGCGACGCCGGCGATGGCGGAGGCGGCCCATCCGGTGCCGTCCAGGTCGCCCGTCCGCTGCAGGCGCAGCCAGAGGATGCTGATGAGGACGAGGGTCACCGCCTCCACCGTCGCATCCACCAGATAGCCGGTGACGAACAGGTCGAAGAGGGTGAAGAACCCGAGCAGCACGAAACCGGCGAAGTACATCCGGTTGACGAGAACGTGGCTCCGGTGGCGCGGATCGTCCACGCCCAGGTCCGCCGCCGGCGGCCCGCCCCGCCGCGGATACTCGCGCATGCCCCCTCGGCTCCCTGCGGTCTGTCGCGTGCGCGGGAGCATACGGGCATCGCGGCCACGGCGACAACCGCCATTGGGCGGCTGTCGGCAGGGGCCGCCGGGTTCCGCCGTTGCCGCGCCCCATGGCCGTGGTGTAAGGGTGGAGAACCGCTGACCGCCAAGGCCCGCCGCATGATCCAGCTCCGCAATCCCGTCTTCTGCGCCATCGACACCACCGACCTGAACAAGGCGACGCGGCTGGCCGCGCGCATCGGCGATACGGTGGGCGGCATCAAGCTCGGGCTCGAGTTCTTCACCAGCCAGGGGCGCCGCGGCGTCGAGCAGGTGGCCAAGGCGAGCGAGGCGCCGCTGTTCCTCGACCTCAAGTTCCACGACATCCCGAACACCGTCGCCGGCGCCATCCGCGCCGCCGTGTCGCTCAAGCCGGCCATCGTCAACGTCCACGCCGGCGGCGGCCGCACCATGATGCAGGCGGCCGTGAAGGCCGCCAGCGAGGCGGCGGCGGAATTCGGCGTGGCGCGGCCGCTGGTGCTGGCCGTCACCGTGCTGACCAGCATGGACGACGGCGACCTGTCGGAAACCGGCGTCGTGCGCCCCGTCTCCGATCAGGTGCGGGCGCTGGCGGCGCTGGCGCGCGAGAGCGGCATCGACGGCGTCGTCTGCTCGCCGCACGAGGCCTCGGTGCTGCGCGCCGACCTGGGCGCCGACTTCAAGCTGCTGTGCCCCGGCGTGCGCCCCCACTGGGCCGGTGCCGACGACCAGAAGCGCATCATGACGCCGACGGAAGCCGTGGCGGCCGGTGCCGACTACCTGGTGGTCGGCCGCCCCATCACCGGCGCCGCCGAGCCCATCGCGGCGGCGGAGAAGATCGTCTCCGAACTGCCGCGCCGCAACGGGGAGGCCTCGTGATGCCCCTCGTCGCCAAGATCTGCGGCCTCACCGACGAAGACGCGCTGGTCGCCGCCGTCGAGGGCGGGGCGGACTACGTCGGCCTCGTGTTCTTCCCGCCGAGCCCGCGCGCCATCACGCCCGAGGCCGCCGCCGAGCTGCTCGACGGCCTGCCCGAGGACGTGAAGGCCGTCGGCTTGTTCGTCGACCCCACCGACGACCAGCTGGCCGAGGTGCTCGGCCACGTGCGCCTCGCCATGGTGCAGCTGCACGGGACGGAGACGCCGGCGCGGGTGGAACAGATCCGCCAGGACTGGGGCGTGCCGGTCATCAAGGCCCTCGGCATCGCCACCGCCGAGGACCTGAAGGCCGCCGAGGCCTATGCCGACGTCGCCGACATGCTGCTGTTCGACGCCAAGGCGCCGGCCGGGTCGGACCGCCCCGGCGGCCACGGCACCGCCCTGCCGTGGGACCTGCTGCGCGGCTGGAGCCGCCCCGACGTGCCGTGGATGCTGGCCGGCGGCCTGACGCCCGACACCGTCACCCAGGCCGCCCGCACCGCCGGCGCGGCCATGGTCGACGTCTCCTCGGGCGTCGAGCGCAGCAAGGGCGTCAAGGACCCCGACCTCATCCGCCGCTTCCTGGACGCCTGCGCCGAGGCCTGACCGCCCGCCAACCCGCGCGGCAGGCGCGCCGTTGCTCCCTCGGACCCCGGACCAGGAGGAAGGAGGAGCGGCGCATGGCGGAGGGGAACGACCGGCCGCGCGTGGTGATCGTCGGCGCCGGCTTCGGCGGGCTGGCCTGCGCCCAGGCGCTGGGCGCCGCGCCGGTGCGGGTGACGGTGGTCGACCGCCACAACTACCACCTGTTCCAGCCGCTGCTCTATCAGGTGGCGACGGCCGCCCTGTCGCCGGCCGACATCGCCGAGCCCATCCGCCGCATCCTGCACCGCCACCGCAACATCGACGTGCGCATGGCCGAGGTCACCGGCGTCGACACCGCCGGCCGCGCCGTGCGGCTCGCCGACGGCGCCCGCCTGCCCTACGACCGCCTGGTGATCGCCACCGGCTCCGTCTACAGCTACTTCGGCCACGAGGCGGAGTGGGAGCGCCACGCCCCCGGCCTCAAGACCATCGAGAACGCCCGCGAGATCCGCGCCCGCCTGCTGCAGGCCTTCGAGGCCGCCGAGGTATGCGACGACGCAGCGGAGCGCGACCGCCTGCTCACCACCGTGGTGATCGGCGGCGGCCCGACGGGGGTGGAGATGGCCGGCTCGGTGGCGGAACTGGCGCGCTACACCCTCAGCCGCGACTTCCGCCGCATCGACCCGACCAAGGCGCGCATCCTGCTGGTGGAGGCCGCACCGCGCATCCTCGGCACCTTCCCCGACGACCTCGGCGCCTATGCGGAACGGGCGCTGCGCGACAAGGGCGTGCAGGTGATGACCGGCGCCATGGTGGAGCGCATCGAGGCCGACGGCGTGGTGGTGGGCGGCCGCAAGATCCCCGCCGCCACCATGGTGTGGGGCGCCGGCGTCAAGGCCTCGCCGGCCGCCCGCTGGCTGGGTGTGGAGCCGGCCAAGGGCGGCCGCATCGCGGTAGAGGCCGACCTGTCGGTGCCGGGCCTGCCGGGCGTCTATGCGCTCGGCGACACGGCCCAGGCGCTCGGCGCCGACGGCGCGCCGCTGCCCGGCCTCGCGCAGGTGGCCAAGCAGCAGGGCGAGCACCTGGGGGCGGGGCTCGCGCGCGAACTGGCGGGCGGCGCGCCGGTCGGCCCATTCCGCTTCCGCAATCGCGGCAACACGGCCATCGTCGGGCGCAACGCCGCCGTCTTCGACTTCGGCCGGCGGCGGCTGAAGGGGCGGCTGGCGTGGCTCCTGTGGGCCATCGTCCACGTGTGGCTGCTGGTGAACTTCGAGAAGCGGCTGATGGTGACGGTGCAATGGCTGTGGCGCTGGCTGACCTACCAGCGCGGCGCCCGCCTCATCACCCGCGAGCCGCCCGACGCCGAGCGGCCGTGACCGTCAATTGGCGGCGGACCGCTCGGCCCAGCCGCTTTCCATGATGATGCGGATGGCCTGGCTGCGGTTGGCGGCACCGAGCTTGCGGTAGATCTTGCGGGTGTGGACCTTGATGGTCACTTCCTGCAGGCCGAGCTCGCGGGCGATCACCTTGTTGGTGGCGCCGTCGACCATCATGCCGACGATCTGCCGCTCGCGGCCGTCCAGGCGGCCGAGCGGATTGTCCTCGGCCGGCGCGGCCGGGACGGCGGCGGGCTCGGGCGCCCGCGGCGTCTGGAAGGCGAAGGACGGGAAGTACCGCTCGCCCGACAGCACCAGCCGCAGGGCGTTGACCATGGCCGTGGAGTTGAGCGTCTTGGGAATGTAGCCCGAAGCGCCCGCCTCCGCCGCCTCGTGCACGTCCTCGGCGGCGACCGAGCCGGTGAGGATGACGACAGGCGTCTGCGGCAGGGCGCTGCGGATGCGCGCCAGGCCCTCCAGGCGGTTCATGCCGGGCATGTTGAGGTCGAGCAGGACGAGGTCCAGCGGACGCTCCGCCTCCGCCTTGACCAGCGCCTCGTCGAGCGAGTCGGCCTCGACGATGGCCACGTCCGCCGCCAGCAGGCCGATGAACGGCATCAGGCCCTGGCGGACCAGCGTGTGGTCGTCGGCAAGCAGAACTTTCATGTCAACGGAACCCCACACGTCCCCGAAAGGATAAACCCCAAATTCCACTATAGGGGCAGCGGTTCACAGGCGCAAGCAGCACGACCTTTGGGCGGGAAGCCCCGGTCGCGCCTGCCATCCGGCCGCGGTGGGGCGCCTCAGCGGTTGCCGAGCAGCCGGTCGACCTCGTCCTGCGAGAGACCTTTGGCCTTGTTCAGCGCCTGCTCGTCCTCCGCCGCCGCGGCGCGGTCGATGCCGGCCGGGACCAGCCCCTTGTGGGCGGCCATGTGGCGGAGGAAGCGGTTGACCTTTCGGATGCGCTGACCGGTCAGGTCCTGGAAGGCGCAAGCCTCCATGATGCCTTCCAGCCGCAGCAGGGTGCTCTGGTCCGGCCGCCGCTCCATGAGCAGCTCCACGAGGCCGAGGATGCGGTTGACCGCCCGCTCCTGCTCCTGCACCGCCGCTTCCAGGTTGCGGATGGCGGCGACCAGGGCGGCGTCGACCTTGTCGTCGGGGGCGGTGGCGGGGCTCATGGCCGCCCCCGAATGGCGGACACGCCGACGGCCGCCCGGCGAGGGGCGGCCGTCGAAGCCGTGGCGGAAGCGCGGGCGGACAGGCACAGGGGCACAGGTGCGACCAAGACCGTGTCCTTTCCGACGGGTCCGGTGGGCGCCGTCAGCGCGGCGCCATCACCATGACCATCTGGCGGCCTTCCAGCTTGGGGTGCTGCTCGACCTTCGCCATCTCGGTGAAGTCGTCGCGAACCCGGTCGAGAACCTTCATGCCCAGGTCCTGGTGCGCCATTTCACGGCCCCGGAAGCGCAGGGTGAGCTTCACCTTGTCGCCGTCCTCCAGGAAACGCTTCACGTTGCGCATCTTCACCTGGTAGTCGTTCTCGTCGATGTTCGGGCGGAGTTTGACCTCCTTGATCTCGACGATCTTCTGCTTCTTCTTCGCTTCCGCCTTCTTCTTCTGACTCTCGAACTTGAACTTGCCGTAGTCGAGAATCTTGCAGACGGGCGGCTCGGCGTTGGGGGAAATCTCGACTAGGTCGAGACCGGCTTCTTCAGCCATTTCCAGCGCTTCGCGAATGTGCACGACGCCGACCTGCTCGCCGTCCTGGTCGATCAGGCGCACCTGCTGCACGTTGATGGCATCGTTGACGCGCGGTCCATCTTTGGACGGCGGCGCCGTCATCGGTGGTCTAGCTATGAACACTCTCCATCGTCAAAAACGGTACAAACAGGCACATCCCGCTGGCGCTTCCCACGTCCACCGAGGCCCGACGTCCACCGACGCCTGAGCCGGCGAAACCGTTGCCGGCCCCGGTATCGGCCGCAGGAAGCGGGGGGACGTGCCCGACGAATTGCCGATCGGTCACTCCGCGGCGACGGCCAGGGACGGCCGGCCGGGCATGGCCGATTCGGCTTTCAGTGTAGCAACGAAGTCCTTCAGCGCAAGGACTTCCTGCTTGTTGTCGCCCAGGCGGCGGACGGCGACGGTACCTTCCTCCGCCTCCCGCTTGCCGATGGCGACGATGAACGGCACCTTGCGCAGGGAGTGCTCGCGCACCTTGTAGTTGATCTTCTCGTTACGAAGATCGAGTTCCGCGCGGATGCCGGCCGCCTTCAGCTCGTGCAGCACCCGGCGGGCGTAGTCGTCGCCGTCCTGGGTGATGGTCGTCACCACCGCCTGCACCGGCGAGAGCCACAGCGGGAACTTGCCGGCGTAGTTCTCGATCAGGATGCCGATGAAGCGCTCGAAGCTGCCGAGGATCGCGCGGTGCAGCATGACCGGGCGATGGCGGTTGCCGTCCTCGCCGACGTATTCGGCGCCCAGGCGCTCGGGCAGCACGAAGTCCACCTGCAGGGTGCCGCACTGCCAGTCGCGGCCGATGGCGTCGCGCAGCACGAACTCGAGCTTGGGTCCGTAGAAGGCGCCCTCGCCCGGGTTGAGCGTCCATTCCAGGCCGGCCGCCTCGGTGGCTTCCTTCAGCGCGGCTTCGGCCTTGTCCCACGTCTCGTCGCTGCCGGCGCGCACCGCCGGGCGGTCGGAGAACTTCACCCGCACCTCGGTGAACCCGAGGTCCTGGTAGACCGACAGCAGCAGGGCGCAGAAGTCCTGCGTCTCGCTGGTGATCTGGTCTTCCGTGCAGAAGATGTGGGCGTCGTCCTGGGTGAAGGCACGCACGCGCATCAGCCCGTGCAGGGCGCCCGACGGCTCGTAGCGGCTGCAGGCGCCGAATTCGGCCATGCGCAGCGGCAGGTCGCGGTAGGACTTGATGCCCTGGTTGAAGATCTGCACGTGGCACGGGCAGTTCATCGGCTTGATGGCGAGCGTGCGCTCGTCTTCCGTCTGCGCCGTGAACATGTTCTCGCGGAACTTCTCCCAGTGGCCGGACCGCTCCCACAGGACGCGATCGACCAGCTGCGGCGTGTTCACCTCGACGTAGCCCGAGGCCTCCAGGCGCTCGCGCATGTACTGCTGCAGCTTGCGGTACAGCGTCCAGCCGTAGGGGTGCCAGAACACGGAGCCTTGCGCTTCTTCCTGCATGTGGAACAGGTCGAGCTCGCGGCCGAGGCGCCGATGGTCGCGCTTCTCCGCCTCTTCGAGCATCGTCAGATACTCTTTGAGCTGCTTGTCCGTGCCCCAGGCCGTGCCGTAGATGCGCTGCAGCATCTCGTTGCGCGAATCGCCGCGCCAGTAGGCGCCGGCTAGCTTCATGACCTTGAAGGCCTTGGGCAGCTTGCCCGTCGACGGCAGGTGCGGGCCGCGGCAGAGGTCGAGCCATTCGCCCTGGCGGTAGACGGTGATCGTCTCCGTCGCCGGCAGGTCGCGGATGATCTCGGCCTTGTACGTCTCGCCGATCTTCTCGAAGTAGGCGATGGCCTCGTCGCGGTCCCATTCCTCGCGGACGATGGGCTCGTTGCGCTCCACGATCTCCAGCATGCGCTGCTCGATCTTCGCCAGGTCGTCGGGCGTGAAGGGCTCGTCGCGGGCGAAGTCGTAGTAGTAGCCGTTCTCGATGGCCGGGCCGATGGTGACCTGGGTGCCGGGATAGAGTTCCTGCACCGCTTCCGCCATGATGTGGGCGGCGTCGTGACGGATCAGCTCCAGCGCCTCGGGGTCCTTGGCGGTCACGATGGCGAGGCTGGCGTCGCGGTCGATGGGGCGGGTGAGGTCCCACAGGGCGCCGTCCACCTTGCAGGCCAGGGCGGCCTTGGCGAGGCCGGGACCGATGTCCTCGGCGACCTTCAGGGCCGTGACCGGGCCTTCGTAGTTGCGGACGCTGCCGTCGGGCAGGGAAATGGCGACCATGGCGAACACTCTTCTTCCTCGGTGGAGGGTCGAAATCTACAGGGAATCGGCGCGCGATCAAGGCGCGCGGCGATCCGTCGCCGAAGCATGTCGGATGGGCGGGAGGCGAACCCCGGCCGCGGCGGGCGTCACGCGGCGCGAACCACACCCGTGCCCATAGTTCGCGTGGCCGCCCCGCCACCGGGCAGGCCGGCGCGATGAAGGCTGGGCAGGACCTCGATCCTGAAGACCACGGAAAGCACGGGTGTCTGGCTCGACTTGTGGAGAATTGTGCCGACCGAAGTTAGGGCGAGACGGCGCGCGAGTCCAGCCCGAGAAGCTCGGCATAGACCGCCAGCGTCCGGTCGACCATCTTGTCCTTGCCGAATTCGGCGCGCATGCGGGCGACGGCGCGCAGCGACAGGGCGTCGCGCTCCGCCGGCGACAGGGCCAGCGCCTCGTCCAGCGCGCGCGCCAGGTCGTCGGCGCTTTCCGGCCAGAACAGCCAGCCCGTCTCGCCGCCCGAGGCGATGATCTCCGGCGCTGCGCCGTGGTTGGGCGCGATCACCGGCCGGCCCATGGCGGCCCCCTCGGCGACCACCCGGCCGAAGGCTTCCGGGTCGGTGGAGGCCGAGACCACCACGTCGGCCAGCTTGTAGACGGCCGGCATGTCGTCGCAGTCGCCCACAAGATGCACCGAATCGACCAGGTCCAGCCGCTCGATCAACGCCCGCAGTTCCTCGCTGTAGGCGGTGCGCCCCTGGTCGGAGCCGACCAGCAGCGCCCGCACCGGCCGGTGCCGCACCTTGGCGAGCGCCCGGATGAGCACTTCCTGCCCCTTCCAGCGGGTCAGGCGGCCGGGCAGCACGATCACCGGCACGCCGTCGGGCAGGCGCCAGCGCTGTACCAGCTGGATCATGCGCTCCTGGCTCACCCGGTCGGGGTCGAAGCGGGCGAAGTCGACGCCGCGGTGGATGACGGTGACGCGGTCGCCGCTCACGCCGTAGACGCGGGCGATGTGGCTGCGGATGAATTCGGAAATGGCGATGACCCGGTCGCCGTCGGCCATGACGGCGTTGTAGGCCCGCTTCAGCCCCATGGGACCGAGGTTGTAGGTGCCGTGGAAGGTGGTGACGAAGGGCACGCCCAGCGCCCGCGCCGCCGCCCGCGCACTCCACGCCGGGGCGCGGGAGCGGGCATGCACCAGGCTCACGCCGCGCTCGCCGATGAGCGTCTTCAGCCGCTCGATGTTGCGGCGGATGACCAGCGGGTTCTTGCTGGCGAGCGGCAGGGTGACGTGGTCGGCGCCGACGCGGGTCAGCTCGCGCACCATGCGGCCGCCTTCGCTGGCAACCAGCGCGCGGCCGCCGGCCTGCACGATGCCTTCGGCGATCTCGATGGTGCCACGTTCCACCCCGCCCGTTTCCAGGCGCGGCAGGACCTGCAGGATGGTGGGAGGGGTGCGGCCCGGCTTGTCGAGGGCGGCGGAGGTGCTACTGTCGGCGTTCACCGCAAGGGTCCGAATCACAGTCTGGAACAGAAATCAGGAGCCGACCGTCCCGATGCCCGAAGACACCGCCGACCGGCCCGCGCCGCGCACTCTATCACGCCGCGACGGCGCGTCCATCGCCTACCACAAGCTCGAGGCCGCGCCGGCCTTCCGCGGCCGTGCCGGCGTCGTGTTCCTGCACGGCCTGATGTCCGACATGGAAGGCGGCAAGGCCCTGCACCTGGAGGAGCACTGCCGCCGGGCGGGCCGCGGTTTCATCCGCTTCGACCAGTACGGCCACGGCCTGTCGTCCGGCCGCTTCGTCGACGGCGGCATCGGCCGCTGGACCGAGGACACGCTGGCGATCCTGGACGAGGTGGCCGAGGGGCCGCAGGTCCTGGTCGGCTCGTCCATGGGCGGCTGGCTCATGCTGAAGGCGGCGCTGGCGCGGCCCGAGCGGGTGGCGGGGCTGGTCGGCATCGCCGCGGCGCCGGACTTCACCGAAGACCTCATGTGGCCGTCCTTCACCGACGCCCAGAGGGCGGAACTGCAGAACCGCGGCTACATCGAGGAACCGTCGGAGTATTCCGACGAGCCCTACGTCATCGGCCGCACCCTCATCGAGGACGGCCGCGACCAGCTGGTGCTGCGCGGCGAGTCGCTGGCGGTGCGCTGCCCCATCCGGCTCATCCACGGCCAGCAGGACGCCTCGGTGCCGTGGCGCACGGCACTGGCCATCCAGGACAAGGCCGAGAGCGCCGACGTCGAGGTGATCCTGGTGAAGGCCGGCGATCACCGCCTGTCCACCGACGCCGACCTCGCCCGCCTGACGCGCACCCTGGATGCCCTGCTGGAGGCGGTGGACCCATGACGGCGACCGCACCCATCACGGATTTCGCCGGCGACCATTTCTGGCTGTCCAACTTCTTCCCTTCCCCGGTGGAGCTGGGCGGGGCGCTCTACGTGACCGTGGAGAACGCCTTCCAGGCGGCCAAGACCCTCGACCCGGAGGCCCGCCGCGCCTTCGAGACCTGCGGCCCCGACGAGTCGAAGATGCGCGGCATGCAAGTCGCCCTGCGGCCCGACTGGGAGGACGTGAAGCTGTCGGTGATGCTTGGCCTGCTGCGCGAGAAGTTCGCCATCCCCGCCCTGCGCCGCCGCCTGGTGGCGACGGGAGAGGCGGAGATCGTCAACCGCAACGTCTTCGGCGACACCTTCTGGGGCGTCACCCGCGCCGGCGGCCGCAACGAACTGGGCCGGCTGCTCATGCAGGTGCGGGCGGAGTGCGGGTGAGCCGGCCGCATCGCCGGGGGTAGTGCTCTCCCCGACGGCCGACCGTGGAGCCGCGGAGGACGGCGCGCCTCGCATGCCGCGGGTGCGCCGTGGGGCGGGCCGAGTCGGGCACGGGCCTGGCAGGTCCGCCTGTCCGTCCGGCCGCACACCCCGAATGACCTGGCCCCGCCACCGCCCTTCGACCCTTCGGCGACCGACGAAACCCTTCGTCCATGCGGGTTTTGCCTTGACTTTGCAAATGACTCGCATTGTCATTCGCGCAAACGAGACCAGTCATCCCAACCGGGGACCGCCACCATGACCGACCAGACCCCGCCGCCGGCCGATCCTGCCGCCGCCGTCACGCCGCCGGGCGACCCCGCCGCCGCTGTCGCCGCCACGCCGGCCCTGGACCCCATGCCGGCCGCCGATGCCGTGCCGCCGCCGGAGGCGCTCGGACCCTTCGCCGAGGCGCTCGGGCTGCTCGATGCCGGCGGGCCGATCATGTACGTGCTGGCGGCCATGTCGGTGGTGACGCTCACGCTGGTGCTGGTCAAGCTGCTGCAGTTCGCCGGTGCCCGCCTGTGGGCGCGCCGCGGCGTCGCCCGGGCGCTGGAGCTGTGGCACGCCGGCCGCGGCGCCGAGGCCGCGCCCGTCCTGCGCAAGGAGCGCAGCCCGGTCGCCAAGGTGGTGCTGGCGGCCCTGCTCGGGCGGCTCGATCCCAACCTGCCGGCCACCGAGGCGCGGGAGGAAGCGGAGCGCATCGCCGCCCTGCACATGGACCGCCTGACCGGCGGCCTGCGCCTGCTCGCCGTCATCGCGACGCTGAGCCCGCTGCTCGGCCTGCTGGGGACCGTCATCGGCATGATCGACGCCTTCCAGGCGCTGGAAAGCGCCGGCAGCAAGGTCGACCCGTCAATCCTGTCGGGCGGCATCTGGGTGGCGCTGCTGACCACCGCCGCCGGCCTGCTGGTCGCCATTCCCGCCGCCGCCGCCCACCAGTGGCTGGAGGGCGTGGTGGAGCGCGCCGGCCGCGCCATGGAGGACGCCGCGACGCAGATCTTCACCCACCAGCCGGCCACCGCCCTGCGGCGCCGCCACGAAGCGCGCGCCGCCGAATGAGCCGCGCCTTCCGTGTCACCGGCGCCCGGCGCGGCGGCCGGGCCCTCATCAGCCTGACGCCGCTCATCGACGTGGTGTTCATCCTGCTCGTGTTCTTCATGCTGGCGTCGAGCTTCACCGACTGGCGCGCCCTCGACCTCGCCACCGCCGGCAAGGCCGTCGCCGCGGCGTCGTCGGCGGAGGGCGCGCTGGTGGTACGGGTGCGCGCCGACGGGGCGCTGGACGTGGCCGGCGCCCGCGTGGCCGAGGCCGATCTGGCGGCGCGGCTGGCCGACGTCGCGCCCGAGCGCCGCGTCGCCGTGCAGCCGGACGCCGGCGTGCCGTTGCAGCGGGTGGTGACGGTGATGGAGACGGTGGCCGCCGCCGGCCTGACCAAGGTCTCCCTCGTGCGCGGCGCGGGGGGCTGAGCCATGCGTTTCCGCACCCGCCACCGTCCGGCCCCGGACGGCGAGAACGTCCTGCCGCTCATCAACGTGGTGTTCCTGCTGCTGGTGTTCTTCATGGTCGCCGGCGCCCTGGAGCGCGCCGACCTGTTCGCCGTGACGCCGCCCGAGACGGCGGTGGAGGCCACGCCCGAGGATCGCCACGGCGTCCTGCTGCTGGCCGCCGACGGGCGCCTCGCACTCGCCGACCAGCCGGTGGAGCGCAGCGCCCTCGCCACCGCCGTGCAGGCGTGGCGCGCGGCCAATCCCGAGCAGATCCTGACGGTCAAGGCCGACGCCACCGCCGAGGCGCTGGAGGTGGTGGCGCTGCTGGAAGACCTGCGCGCCGCTGGCGTGCCCCAGGTGGTGCTGCTGGCGGAGGCGGCGCGGTGAGGTCCTTCGTCCGTTGGCCGCTCGCCCTCACGCTCGCGCTCGGGGCCCATGTGGGCGCCGTGTGGTGGCTGCACGCGCCGAAACCGCCGCCGGCGACGGCGCTGGGTGCCGGTGTCGGCGGCATCCTCATCGACCTGGGGCCGGCCGGTGCCGCCGCCGGTGCGGAAAGCGCCGCCGCCCCCGTGGAGGAACCGGCCGAGGAACCCGCTGAAGAGCCGGTGGAGGAGCCGGCCGAACCCGTCGTCGAGCCGCAGCCTGAACCCGAGCCGGTGGTGAAACAGGAGCCGCAGCCCGAGCCGGAACCGGTGGTCGAGCCGGAACCCGAACCGGAACCCGAGCCGGTCGAACCGCTGCCGGTGGAGACGGTCGAGCCGCCGCCGCCCGAGCCGCCCCCGCCGCCCGTGCGCAAGCCGCCGCCGCCCAAGCCGCCGACCCGGCCGGTCGAGCCGAAGCCGGTCCAGCCCGCTCCGCCCGCCCCGCCCCCCGCCGCCACGCAGGCCGCTCCGGCGCCGACGCAGCCGGGTCCGGTGGCACCGCCGGGCGACGCCGGTCAGGCGGGCGCGGCGGCCGGGGCCGCCACCGGCAGCAGCCCCGCCGCCACCGGCGGCGGCACGCCGGGCGAGCGGCGCGACTACCTCGCCCAGGTGCAGGCCTGGCTGGAACGGCACAAGGAGTATCCGCGCTCGGCCCGCGTGCGGCGCCAGGAGGGCACGGTGCTGCTGCAGTTCGTGCTCGACCGCAGCGGCCGGGTCCTCAGCCACCGCATCGTCCGCGGTTCCGGCCACGACGCCCTGGACGCCGAGGTGGACGCCATGATCCGCCGCGCCTCGCCCCTGCCGCCCATGCCCCCCGGCATGACGGCGGGGACCATGGACATCACCGTGCCGGTGCTGTTCGCCCTGCGCTGAGCCGCGCGGCGACGCCCGTGATCGCCTCGTGCGCGACCGCGGGGCCTGCTGCCTCACCTACCGGGTGGGCAGGGCACGCCGTGGGCCTCCTGCCCCAGGCTGGCGCGATGCCCGCCAGCGCGCCGACTGGGACGCCGTCCTGGCCTGAGCCTCAGTCGGGCAGGCGGCGGCCGGTGTCGCGGTCGAACAGGTGCAGGTGGGCGGGGTCGGCGATGGCGGTCAGCGTCGCGCCGTCCGCCACCGTGCGGGTGCCGCGCAGGCGCATGGTGAGCGGCAGCGTGGTCCCCGTGATGCGGCCGTGGACGATGATGTCGGCGCCGAGCGGTTCCGCCAGGTCGGCCGTCAGCGACAGGCGCGGGCCGGCCATGCCCTCGGGGTGCAGGTGCTCGGGCCGCAGGCCGAAGGTGACCGGGCGCCCGGCCTCGGCGGGGCGGGGCTGCGGCAGGGTGATCGCCGGGCCGTCGCCGTCCTCGCCCAGCAGCACGGCGGCGCCGGCGGGGCCGATCACCGCCGGCAGCAGGGTCATGGCGGGGCTGCCGATGAAGCCGGCGACGAAGGTTGTCGCCGGCCGGGCGTAGACCTCCAGCGGCGCGCCCACCTGTTCGGCGACGCCGGCGTTCATCACCACCAGCCGGTCGGCCATGGTCATGGCTTCCACCTGGTCGTGGGTGACGTAGAGCGAGGTGGTGCGCAGGGCGCGCTGCAGGCGGCGGATTTCCAGGCGCATCTGCACCCGCAGCTTGGCGTCCAGGTTGGACAGCGGCTCGTCGAACAGGAACACCGCCGGCTCGCGCACGATGGCGCGGCCCATGGCGACGCGCTGGCGCTGGCCGCCCGACAACTGCCCCGGCCGACGGTCGAGCAGCGGCCCGAGTTCGAGGATCGCCGCGGCTTCCTTCACCCGGCGCTCGATCTCGGCCTTGGGCGTGCCGCGGTTGCGCAGGCCGTAAGCCATGTTTCCGAACACCGTCATGTGCGGATAGAGGGCGTAGTTCTGGAACACCATGGCGATGTCGCGCTTGGCCGGCTCCAACCGGTTGACGACGCGCCCGTCGATGCGGATCTCGCCGCCCGACACCTCTTCGAGCCCCGCGGTCATGCGCAGGAGGGTGGACTTGCCGCAGCCCGACGGGCCGACCAGCACGATGAACTCGCCGTCGGCGATGGCGAGGTCGATGCCGGGAATGGCCCGGAAGCCGTTGGCGTAGGTCTTTGCGACCTCGGAAAACTGCACGGTGGCCATGGGAGGGGCGTCTTCTCGCTAGTTATTTCTCGGCGTCGACCAGACCTTTGACGAACAGCCGCTGCATGGCGACCACCACCGCCACCGGCGGCAGCATGGCGAGGCAGGCCGTCGCCATGACGATGCCCCAGCGCGGTTCCTCGTCGGACACCGTCACCATGCGCTGGATGCCCATGACGATGGTGTAATAGCTCTCGTCCGTGGTCACGATCAGCGGCCACAGGTACTGGTTCCAGCCGTAGATGAAGAGGATGACGAACAGCGCCGCGATGTTGGTCCACGACAGCGGCAGCAGGATGTCGCGGAAGAACTTCAGCGGCCCGGCGCCGTCCATGCGGGCGGCCTCCAGCAGTTCGTCGGGGATGGTCAGGAAGGCCTGGCGGAACAGGAAGGTGGCCGTCGCCGAGGCGATGAGCGGGATGGTCAGGCCCGCGTAGCTGTCGAGCATGCCGAGGTCGGCCACCACCTTGAAGGTCGGCAGGATGCGCACCTCCACCGGCAGCATGAGCGTGACGAAGATCAGCCAGAAGATCGGCATGCGGAAGGGAAAGCGGAAATAGACCACCGCATAGGCCGACAGAATGGAGATCACGATCTTGCCGAGCGCGATGCCGAGCGCCATGACCAGGCTGTTGACCAGCATCATGCCGACCGGCACGCCGCCCGCCTTGGCGAGACCGCGCGCCACCGCCTCGCCCCAGTTGGCGAGGAAGGCGTCGCCCGGCAGCAGCGGGATGGTGCCGGCCACCATCGCGTCCTGCGGCAGGGTGGAGGCGACGAAGGCGACCCACAGCGGCAGGGCGACGGTGGCGAGGCCGAGGAGCAGGATCAGGTGGCTGACCAGCGTCAGGACCGGGCGGTTCTCGACCATCAGTACTGCACCTTGCGCTCGATGTAGCGGAACTGCACAACGGTGAGCGCGATGACGATGGCCATCAGCACCACCGACTGCGCCGCGCTGCCGCCCAGGTCGAGGCCGACGAAGCCGTCCTTGTAGACCTTGTAGACCAGGATCTCGGTGGCGCCCGCCGGGCCGCCCTCGGTGGTGGCGTGGATGATGCCGAAGGTCTCGAAGAAGGCGTAGACGACGTTCACCACCAGCAGGAAGAAGGTGGTCGGCGACAACAGCGGGAAGACCACGGTCCAGAACCGCTTGGCCGGGCCGGCGCCATCGATGGCGGCCGCCTCGATCAGCGAGCGCGGGATGGCCTGCAGCCCGGCCAGGAAGAACAGGAAGTTGTAGCTGATCTGCTTCCATGCCGCGGCGATCACCACCAGAGCCATGGCCTGGCCGCCGTTCGTGTAGTGGTTCCACGTCACCCCGACGCCGCGCAGCAGCCAGGGCGCCACGCCGAGCGAGGGGTTGAACAGGAACCACATGAGCACGCCGGCGATGGCCGGGGCCACGGCATAGGGCCAGATGAGCAGCGTCTTGTAGGCCGATCCGCCCTTCACCACCCGGTCGGCCATGACCGCCAGCAGCAGGGCGAAGCCCATGGACAGCGCCGTGGTGGCGACGCTGAAGACGACGGTGTTGCCGAAGACCTCCAGGTATTCGCCGCTCGAGAACAGGTCCTCGAAGTTCTCCAGGCCGACGAACTCGGTGCTCAGGCCGAAGGCGTCCTCGCGCAGCAGCGACTGATGGAGGGCCTGGCCCGCCGGCCAGATGAAGAACACGAGCGTCACCACCACCTGCGGCAGGACCAGCAGGTAGGGCAGCGGGGACGACGGGAAGGTGACGCGCTTCTGCATGGGACGGGCAACCGGGCTTCAGCCGAAAACGGGGAACCGCCCGCGCCCCGAAAGGCGGCGGGCGGTCCGGTCGAGGAGAAGACGGCTCAGTGCGTCTTCTCGAACTTGCGCAGCAGGTCGTTGCCGCGGCTCGCGGCATCGCTCAGCGCCTGGTCGGCCGACTTCTTGTCGGACCACACGGCTTCCAGCTCCTCGTTGATGATGTCGCGGATCTGGGTGAAGTTGCCGAGGCGCAGGCCCTTGGAGTTGGGGCCGGGCTCGCCGCGGGTCAGCTGCAGGATGGCGACGTCGGCGCCGGGGGTCTTGTCGTAGAAGCCTTCGGCCTTGGCGGCTTCGTAGGCGCCGTGGGTGATCGGCACGTAGCCGGTCGCCTTGTGCCAGTCGAGCTGCACGTCGTCGGTGGACAGGAACTTCAGGAACTCGGCGACGCCCTCGTATTCCTTGCCGTCGTGGCCCTGCAGCACCCACAGGGTGGCGCCGCCGATGATGGAGTTCTTCGGCTGGTCGATGACGCTGTCGTCGTAGGGCAGGGGCGCGATGCCCCAGGCGAACTTGGCGCCGTCCTTCACCGCGCCGTAGTAGGCGGAGCTGTTCATCAGCATGGCGCATTCGCCGGTCAGGAACAGCGGGTTCGGGTCGCCGCGGCGGCCGCCGTAGACGAAGGTGCGGTCCTTCTGCCACTCCTTCATGTCGGCGATGTGCTTGGTGAACGGCGGCGCATCGAACGCCAGCTCGGTGTCGAAGCCGCCGAAGCCGTTGTCCTTGGTGGCGAAGGCGGCGTCGTGCAGGGCGCCGAAGGTCTCCAGCTGCACCCAGCTCTGCCAGCCGGTGGTGAAGCCGCAGGTCGGCTGGCCCTCGGCCTTCACCGCCATGATCTTGCGGCTGGCCTCGGCCAGCTCGGCCCAGGTCTTGGGCGGCTCGGCGATGCCCGCCTTGGCGAAGGCGTCCTTGTTGTAGAACATCACCGGCGTCGAGCTGTTGAACGGCATGGACAGCATCTTGCCGTCGGTGGTGGTGTAGTAGGACTTCACGGCGTCCAGGTACTGGTCGGGGTCGAAGCTGCCGCCGTGCTCGGCCATCAGCTGGTGGACCGGGTAGACGGCGCCCTCGGCGGCCATCATGGAGGCGGTGCCGACCTCGAACACCTGCACGATGTGCGGCTGCTGCTTGGCGCGGAAGGCGGCGACGGCGGCGGTCAGGGTCTCGGTGTAGTTGCCCTTGTAGACCGGAACGACCTTGAAGGCGTCCTGGCTGGCGTTGAACTTCTCGGCGTATTCCACGACCTTCTCGCCGGTGACGCCGCCGCCCATGGCGTGCCAGAACTGGATCTCCGTCGGCGCGGCGAGCGCGGGCCAGGCACCGAGGGTGGCGGCGAGCGCCAGGCTCGCGACGCCGTATTTGATCGCCTTCATGGGGGTGCTCCCGATTGGTTGATCTATTGGTCAGGTTTCTCGGGTACCCCAGTATCATCAGGACGTTACGCGGCGATGACGGGTCCATGAATGTTCTGTGATGCCTGAAATGTTCAGGCCTGAAACAAAACTGCCGCCTTGTTGTGGACGGGCGCGGCGGGCGGATGTTAACGATGATCCGGCCGGGCCACAGGGAGATGCCGCCATGACCGAGACGCTCCTCACCCCTCCGACGCGCGGGCGGCGGCGGCAGCGCGGGCCGGTGGCGGACCCGGCGACGCTGGCCGAGGTGGAGCGGCTGACGGCCGGCCTGCCGCGCCGGCGCGACCTGGTGATCGAGGCGCTGCACCGGGTCAACGACGCGCTGGGCTGCCTGCCGGAAGCGCATGTGGTGGCGCTGGCCAGCGCCTGGAAGCTGGCGCCGGTGGAGGTCTTCGAGGTCGCCACCTTCTATGCCCATTTCGACCTCGTCCCCGCCGCCGAGCCCCTGCCGCCGGCCGTCGCGGTGCGCGTCTGCGACGGTCCGGCCTGCCGCATGGCCGGCGCCGACGCCCTGCACGACACCCTGGCCGCGGCGCCGCCCGAAGGCTGCCGGGTGACCCACGGCCCCTGCATGGGCCGCTGCGAGCAGGGGCCGACGGTGCTGGTCGGGCGCCGGGCGGTGACGCGGGCGAGCGCGGCCTCGGTCGCCGACGCGGTGGCCCATGCCGCCGATCCGCTGCCGCCGTCGGATGCCCAGCGCCTCGCCCATGCCCATGCCGAAGGTGCCTACCGCGTGCTGGCCGACCTGCGGGCCGGGCGGCGGTCCGACGACGATGTTCTGGCGACGCTGGAGGAGGCGGCCTTGCGCGGTCTCGGCGGCGCCGGCTTCCCGACGGCGCGCAAGTGGCGCACGGTGCGCGGCCTGCCCGGCCCCAAGGCGGTCTGCGTCAACGCCGACGAGGGCGAACCCGGCACCATCAAGGACCGCGTGTGGCTGGAAACCCGGCCGCACCGCATGCTGGAAGGGGCGCTGGTGGCGGCGCACGTGGTCGGCGCCGACCTGGTGGTGGTCTACCTGCGCGACGAATACCCGGAAGCCCACGCGCTGCTCGCCGCCGAGATCGACGAACTCGCCGCCCACGGCCTGACGGAAGGCGTGACGGTGGACCTGCGGCGCGGCGCCGGCGCCTACATCTGCGGCGAAGAGTCGGCGATGATCGAGAGCATCGAGGGCAAGCGCGGCTGGCCGCGCCACCGCCCGCCCTACGTCGCCGAGCGCGGCCTGTTCGGGCGGCCGACGGTGGTCAACAACGTCGAGACGCTGGCCTGGGTGCCGGAGATCCTGGAGAAGGGTCCCGACTGGTGGAAGAGCCAGGGCCGCCGCGGCCGTGCCGGCCTCCGCGCCTTCTCCGTCTCCGGCCGCGTCGCCGAGCCGGGCGCCAAGGTGGCGCCGGCCGGCATCAGCCTCGCCGAACTGATCGAGGAACACTGCGGCGGCATGGCACCGGGCCACACGCTGAAGGCCTTCCTGCCCGGCGGCGCTTCGGGCGGCATCATGCCGGCGTCGCTCGCCGACCTGCCGCTCGACTTCGGCAGCTTCGAGCCGCACGGCGGCTTCATCGGCTCGGCGGCGGTGGTCGTGTTTTCGGACGCCGACGACCTGCGCGTCGTGGCGGCCGACCTCATGCGCTTCATGGCGCACGAAAGCTGCGGCCAGTGTACCCCCTGCCGCGTCGGCTGCGACAAGGCGGTGACGCTGCTGGAGGCCGATCGGTGGGACACGGACCTGCTCGCCGATCTGGGGCAGGTGATGCGCGACGGCTCCATCTGCGGCCTCGGCCAGGCCGCCCCCAACATCTGGCAGACGCTGCTGCGCCATTTCCCCGAGGAGGCCGCCCGATGACCGCCTTCACGCTCAACGGCCAGTCCGTCGAGGCCCGGCCCGGCGAGACCATCTGGCAGGTGGCCGACCGCCTCGGCGTCACCCTGCCGCACCTGTGCTACCGCGACGAGCCCGGCTATGGCCAGGCCAAGGGCGGCCGCGGCGGCAACTGCCGCGCCTGTCTGGTGGAGATCGAGGGCGAGCGGACGCTGGCCGCCTCGTGCATCCGCACCCCCACCGCCGGCATGGTGGTGACGACGGAAAGCGCCCGCGCCGAGAAGAGCCGGGCGCTGGTGCTCGAACTGCTCGGCGCCGACCAGCCGGAGACGGCCGAGCGCTCGCGCGTCCACCACTGGATGGCCGACGCCGGCATCGACCGCAGCCGCTTCCCCGCCCGCCGCCACGCAGCGCCCGCCCCCGACGCCAGCCATCCGGCCATGCGGGTGAACCTGAGCGCCTGCATCAGCTGCGGCCTGTGCGCCCGCGCCTGCCGCGACGTGCAGGTGAACGACGTCATCGGCTTCGCCGGGCGCGGCATGGAGACGACCATCGTCTTCGACACCGCCCGGCCCATGGGCGACAGCTCCTGCGTCGGCTGCGGCGAATGCGTCCAGGCCTGCCCGACCGATGCCCTGCTGCCGGCCTCCCGCGTGGCGGAGCCGGCGGCGGCGCAGACCGTCGACACCGCCTGCCCCTATTGCGGCGTCGGCTGTCAGGTCCGCCTCACGGTCGCCGACAACCGCATCGTCGAGGTGGAAGGCCGCAACGGTCCGGCCAACGAGAACCGGCTGTGCGTGAAGGGCCGCTTCGGCATGGACTACGTCCACCATCCGCAGCGCCTGACCGTGCCGCTCATCCGCAAGGACGGTGCGCCGAAGACCTGCGACATGGACCCGGCGAACCCGTGGACGCATTTCCGCGAAGCGACGTGGGAGGAAGCGCTGGAGCGCGCGGCCGGCGGCTTCCGTCGCATCCGCGACAACCACGGCGGCGGCGCGCTGGCCGGCTTCGGCTCGGCCAAGGGCTCGAACGAGGAAGCCTATCTGTTCCAGAAGCTGGTGCGCACGGCCTTCCGCACCAACAACGTCGACCACTGCACGCGGCTCTGCCACGCCTCGTCGGTGGCGGCGCTCATGGAGATGGTGGGCTCGGGCGCGACGACGGCGCCGGTGCGCGAATGCGCCAATGCCGAGGTCATCGTCGTCATCGGCGCCAACCCGACGGTGAACCACCCGGTCGGCGCGACGCACATCAAGAACGCCGTGCAGAACGGCGCCAGGCTGGTGGTCATGGACCCGCGCGGGCAGGCCCTGTCGCGCCATGCCACCTGGATGCTGCAGTTCAACCCCGGCACCGACGTGGCGCTGCTCAACAGCCTGCTGCACGTGGTGATCGCCGAAGGCCTCTACGACCGCACCTTCGTGGCCGAGCGGCTGGAGGGGTTCGAGGTGCTGAAGCAGCACGTCTCCGCCTTCTCGCCCGAGGTCATGGCGCCCATCACCGGCATCGCGCCCGACGTGGTGCGCGAGGTCGCCCGCGCCTTCGCCACGGCGCGCGGCGCCATGGTGTTCTGGGGCATGGGCCTGTCGCAGCACGCCCACGGCACCGACAACGCCCGCTGCCTCATCGACCTGACGCTGATCTGCGGCCACGTCGGCAAGCCCGGCAGCGGCCTGCACCCGCTGCGCGGCCAGAACAACGTGCAGGGCGCGTCGGACGCCGGGCTGATCCCCATGGTCTACCCCGACTACCGGTCGGTGGAGGACGCCGCCGTGCGCGGCTTCTACGAAGACCTGTGGGACACCCCGCTCGACCCGCACAAGGGCCTGACGGTGGTGGAGATCATGCACGCTGCATCCGACGGTCGGATCAAGGGTCTCTACGTCATGGGCGAGAACCCGGCCATGTCCGACCCCGACCTCGTCCACACCCGCGCCAGTCTGGCGGCGCTCGATCACATGGTGGTGCAGGACATCTTCCTGACGGAAACCGCCATGCTGGCCGACGTGGTGCTGCCGGCCTCCGCTTTCCCGGAAAAGACCGGCACCTTCACCAACACCGACCGTCTGGTGCAGATGGGCCGCGCCGCCCTGACGCCGCCCGGCGAGGCGCGCCAGGACCTGGCGATCATCCAGGAGATGGGCCGCCGGCTCGGGCTGACGTGGGACTACGCCGGCCCGGCCGAGGTGTTCGAGGAGATGCGCGCCTGCATGCCCTCCATCGCCGGCATCTCGTGGGCGCGGCTGGAGCGCGAGGGCGCCGTCACCTACCCCTGCGCGGCCGAGGACGAGCCTGGCAAGGCGATCCTGTTCGACGACGTCTTCCCGCTGCCCGGCGGCAAGGCGCGCCTGAAGACCGCCGACGTGCTGCCGCCCGCCGAACTGCCCGATGCCGATTACCCGCTGGTGCTGACCACGGGCCGCGTGCTGGAACACTGGCACACCGGCGCCATGACCCGCCGGGCGACCGCGCTGGAAGCGCTGGAGGGCGAGCCGCACTGCCTGCTCGCCCCCGCCGCCCTGGCGCGGCTCGGGATCGCCGAGGGTGGGCCGGTGCGCCTCACCACCCGGCGCGGCAGCATCCGGCTGGCCGGGCGGCCCGACCCGCAGGTGCCGGAGGGCATCGTCTTCGTGCCGTTCTGCTACACGGAAGCGGCGGCCAACCTGCTCACCAACCCGGCGCTCGACCCGACCGCCAAGATCCCCGAGTTCAAGTTCGCCGCCGTGCGGGTGGAGGCCGATCAGGCCGCCGAGGTGTCGCCGGCCGCCTTGCCGTCCTGAGGCGCCGGGGCGTCCTCCGGCGCGCCTTCGCGGCCGAGGATGCCCTGGTAGATCTCGCGGTGGCCGATGACGCCGACCGCCTTGCCGTCCTCCTGCACCACGATGGGGGCGTTGGTGGCGCGGTGGATCTCCATGGCCTCGCGCATGGTGATGTCGGCCGGCGCGGCGACCACGGCGTGCGCCGGCAGGTCGGCCACCTGCTCCGGCCCCTGGTACTCCACCACCGGGCTGGGCTCGGCGGCGGCGGTGGCCGTGGCGGTGGCGGCGCCGCCCTCGGCGTCGAGCTTCACCACCGTGCCGCTGGCCGGCTCGACCAGGATGCGGCCGCCGGACAGGCGCTTCAGCACTTCCACCGGCGTCATGATGGAGGCGCCGCGCAGCACGTTCACCGGGTTCATGTGCGCCACGAAGTCGGCGACGTAGGCGTCGGCCGGGTTGAGCGCGATGTCTTCCGGCGTGCCGTACTGCACGACGCGGCCCGATTCCATGATGGCGATGCGGCTGCCGATCTTCATGGCTTCGTCGAGGTCGTGGGAGACGAAGATGATGGTCTTCTTCAGCGTCTGCTGCAGTTCCAGCAGCTCGTCCTGCAGCTTGTTGCGGATGAGCGGGTCGAGCGCCGAGAACGGCTCGTCCATGAGAAGGATCGGCGCGTCCTGGGCGAAGGCGCGGGCGAGGCCGACGCGCTGCTGCATGCCGCCCGACAGCTCGTGGGCGTAGCTGTCCTTCCAGGCGTCGAGGCCGACCATGGCGAGCTTCTCTGCCACCACCTCGTCGCGCTGCTTCTTCGGGATGCCCTGGACCTCCAGGCCGAAGCCGACGTTCTCGGCGACGGTGCGCCAGGGCAGCAGGGCGAACTGCTGGAACACCATGGCGACGGTGTGGGTGCGAAGCTGGCGCAGGGTCTTGGCGTTGCACTGGGCGACGTCGACCATGGCGTCGCCGGTGCGCACCAGCACCTCGCCGCGGGTGACGGTGTTGAGGCCGTTGACGCAGCGCAGCAGGCTCGACTTGCCGGAGCCGGACAGGCCCATGAGGACGCAGATCTCGCCCTCCTTCACCTCCAGCGTGGCGTCGCACACGCCGACCACGTCGCCGGTGGCGGCCTGGATGGCGTCGCGGTCCTGGCCGGCGTCGAGCAGCTCCAGCGCCTTTTTCGGGCGCTTGCCGAAGATCACGTCGACGTGGCGGAAATCGACGGCGGTGCGGGCGTCGGATTGGGTCGGGGTCGTCATCGGGCGGCCCTCCGTTCCGGTTGCTTGAACAGGCGGTCGAGCACGATGGCGAGGATCACGATGGACAGGCCGGCCTCGAAGCCCATGCCGATGTTCACCGTGTTCAGCGCCCGCACCACCGGCTTGCCGAGGCCACCGGCGCCCACCAGGGCGGCGATCACCACCATGGACAGGCTGAGCATGATGCACTGGGTCAGCCCCGCCATGATGGTCGGCATCGCGTGCGGCAGCTCGATCTTCCACAGCATCTGGCTGCGCGTCGCGCCGAAGCTTTCGCCGGCCTCCAGCAACTGCTTGGGCGCCGAGGAAATGCCGAGGTAGGTGAGGCGCACGGGGGCTGCGATGGCGAAGATGACCGTCGAGATCAGCCCCGGCACCACGCCCAGCCCGAACAGGATCAGCGTCGGGATCAGGTAGACGAAGGTGGGGATGGTCTGCATGAGGTCGAGGATCGGCCGCAGCACCTGGTAGAGCCACGCCCGGTGCGCCGCCGCGATGCCGAGCGGCACGCCGACGGCCATGCACAGCGCGGTGGCGAACAGCACCAGCGCCAGCGTCTCCATGGTGTCGGCCCAGTAGCCGAGGTTCACCACCAGCAGCAGCGACAGCACCGTCATGGCGACCAGCCCGATGGAGCGGTGCAGCCACCACCCCAGGCCGGCCAATGCCGCGATGAAGGCGAGCGGATGGACCCACAGCAGCAGGTCGATCAGCCCGTCGATGAGGAAGCCGAAGACGTCGGAAATGAAATAGAAGACGAACGCCGCATGGTCGTTCAACCAGTCGACGAAGGTCCGCATCCAGTTTCCGAGCGGGATCTTATTGTCGGTGAGCCAGTCCATGTCTCGACCTGAAAAGGGAGAAGGGGCACCGCCGCGTCCGTCCGGGGGAAGGGGAGGACCGGACGGACGCGGCGGTGCTGCGGGAGACGAGGCCTTGCGCGGTTACTTGCCGCCCAAAGCCGTCTCTACCGCGGCCTTGGCGTCGCCGCCGTCGGCGGTGGTCACGCCGTCCAGCCACGACAGCGCCATCTGCGGGTTCTGCTTCAGCCACGCGCGGGCGGCGGCGTTGGGCTGTTCCTTGTCGTTGAGGATGGCGCCCATGATCTCGTTCTCCATGGCCAGCGAGAACGTCACGTTGTCGATGAAGCGCGCCAGGTTCGGGCACTGCTCGGGCAGGCCGGCGCGCACGTTGGTGTGCACGGTGGCGCCGCCGAAGTTCGGGCCGAACACGTCGTCGCCGCCCGACAGGTAGGCCATGTCGTGGTTGGCGTTCATGGGGTGCGGCTCCCAGCCGAGGAACACCACCCACTCGTCGCGGCGGTCGGCGCGGGTCACCTGCGACAGCATGCCCTGTTCCGAGCTTTCGATCAGCTCGAAGCCGCCGAGGCCGTACTTGTCGTCATCGATCATGCCCTGGATCAGGCGGTTGCCGTCGTTGCCCGGCTCGATGCCGTAGATCTTGCCGTCGAGCTTGTCCTTGAACTTGGCGATATCCTGGAAGGACTTGAGGCCGCCGTCGAAGGCGTACTGCGGCACCGCGAGCGTGTACTTGGCGCCTTCCAGATTGGCGCCGAGGTCCTTCACCGAGCCGTCTTCCAGGTAGGGCCGCACGTCGGCCTCCATGGTCGGCATCCAGTTGCCGAGGAAGACGTCGACGTCGCCGTTCTTCAGGCTGGCGTAGGTGACGGGCACCGCCAGGATCTCGGCGCTCGGCTGGTAGCCCAGGGCCTCCAGCACCACCGAGGTGGCGGCGGTGGTGGCGGTGATGTCGGTCCAGCCGACGTCGGCGAAGCGCACGCTGCGGCAGGCCTCCGGGTCGGCGGCGAAGGCGGCGGGCGCGGCGGTCAGCGTGGTTCCGGCGGCGAGCGCAGCGGCGAAAGCGGTTGCGGCGGCGCGAGGCGCGAGGGCGGTCATATGGTCTCGTCTCCTGTGTCTGCGTCGGCCTCGGCGTCCGGTGCCGCCCGCGGGGGCGACCGGTCGAAGCGACCAGCGGGTTGACGGGCCTGGAAAAGGACAGGCGGCCCAAGGAAAGGGACGGCGCTGCGGTCGCGGCGAAAGCCCTGCGAACCGCGATGGCGGACCATGGTCGCTGGCCCTGGGGCCGGTCCGCGGTGCGCCGTCTTTTTTGATTGACCGTTCAATTAAAAAAGGGCAGGGTCGCCTCTGTCAACACAAAATGCCCTTGCCGCTGAAGAGAATATCCATGCCGAAAGTCGGTGTTCAGCCGATCCGCAGGAAGCAGTTGATAGACGCCACAATCCAGGCCATCCACCGCTACGGCTATGGCGACGCCACTGTGGCCCGCATTGCGTCCACCGCCGGTTTGTCGGCGGGCATCATCGCCCATTACTTCGGCGGCAAGAACGAGCTTCTGGCCGCGACCATGCGCAGCCTGCTCACAGACCTGCGGCGCGAGGCCATCCGCCGCCTGACGCAGGCCGACTCGCCGCTGGCGCGGGTGGAAGCCATCGTCGCCGCCAACTTCGACGAAACCCAGTGCACGCCCGAGGTGGTGGCCGCCTGGCTCGCCTTCTGGGCGCAGGTGCCGCACGCGCCCGAACTGGCGCGCCTGCAGGGCGTCTACCGCCGCCGCCTGCGATCGGACCTGCGCCATGCCCTGCGCCAGCTGAAGCTCGCCGAGCGCGACCTCGACGAGATGACCGAGGTGCTCGGCAGCCTCATCGACGGCATCTGGCTGCGCGCCGCGCTGGCCGAGGACGGGCTCGACATCCCCGCCGCGCGCCGCCGCGTCATGACGGTGCTGCGCCTGCACCTGCTGGCCGCCGCCGCCGACGCCTGAGCGTCCGCCCAACGACCGCCCGCCTGACCGACCGACCGAGACGAGGATTTGCCGTGACCCATCCCACCGCCGACCACCGTCTGTTCATCGGCGGCGCCTTCGTGCCCGCCGCCTCCGGCGAGACCTTCGAGACCCGCAACCCGGCCACCGGCGAATCGCTCGGCCGCGTCGCCCTGGCCGGCGCCGCCGACGTGGATGCCGCCGTCGCGGCCGCGCGCGAGGGCTTCCGTGTGTGGTCGGCCATGACCGGCGCCGAGCGCGGCCGCATTCTCATGCGCGCTGCATCCCTCCTGCGCGCCCGCAACGACGAGCTGGCGCTGCTCGAAACCCTGGACAGCGGCCGCCCCTTGCAGGAAACCACCGTGGTCGACGTGGTGTCCGGCGCCGACTGCATCGAATACTACGCCGGCATGGCCGCCACCCTGACCGGGCAGCACATCCCGCTCGGCGAGGGCGCCTTCGCCTATACCCGGCGCGAGCCGCTCGGCATCTGCGCCGGCATCGGGGCGTGGAACTACCCGTTGCAGATCGCCTGCTGGAAGAGCGCCCCGGCGCTCGCCTGCGGCAACGCCATGATCTTCAAGCCGGCCGAGCTGACGCCGTTGACCGCGCTGAAGCTGGCCGAGATCTACAAGGAAGCCGGCCTGCCCGACGGCGTGTTCAACGTGGTGCAGGGCTTCGCCGACACCGGCCGGGCCATCACCGCCCACCCCGGCATCGCCAAGGTCTCGCTGACCGGCGAGGTCGGCACCGGCAAGGCGGTCATGGCCGACGCGGCCAAGACGCTGAAGCACGTCACCATGGAACTGGGCGGCAAGTCGCCGCTCATCGTGTTCGACGACGCCAACCTGGACAACGCCGTCGGCGGGGCGCTGCTCGGCAACTTCTACAGCCAGGGCGAGATCTGCTCCAACGGCACGCGGGTGTTCGTCCACCGCGCGGTGCGCGACGAGTTCCTCGCCAAGCTGAAGACGCGCACCGAGGCCATGGTCATCGGCGACCCGCGCGACCCGGCCACCCACGTCGGCCCCATGATCGCGCCCGAGCACGGCGAGAAGGTGCTGGCCGCCATCGCCGCCGGCCGCGCCGCCGGGGCGACCGTGGTCACCGGCGGCGAGCGGGTGGGTGTGCCCGGCTGCGACGCCGGCGTCTTCATCCGCCCCACCGTCTTCGCCGACTGCACCGACGCCATGAGCATCGTGCGCGAGGAGATCTTCGGCCCGGTCATGACGGTGCTGTGCTTCGACGACGAGGACGAGGTGATCGCCCGCGCCAACGCCACCGACTACGGCCTCGCCGCCGGTGTCTTCACCCGCGACCTCGCCCGCGGCCACCGGGTGGTGGCGCGGCTGGAGGCCGGCACCTGCTGGATCAACACCTACAACATCACGCCCGTGGAGATGCCCTTCGGCGGCGTCAAGCAGTCGGGCCTCGGGCGCGAGAACGGCCATGCCGCCATCGCCCACTACACCCAGGAAAAGAGCGTCTATGTCGCCCTCGGTGACGTCGACGCGCCCTACTGAGCAAGAAGAAGAGGGGTAACCCCGCCATGACGGAGACCTTCGACTACATCATCGTCGGCGCCGGCTCGGCCGGCTGCGTGCTGGCCAACCGCCTGACCGAGGACGCCGACGTGCGCGTCCTGCTGCTGGAGGCCGGCCCCAAGGACCACGCCTGGGACTGGCGCATCCACATGCCGAGCGCGCTCAGCTATCCCATGCAGTCCAAGACCTACAACTGGGACTTCTACACGGTGCCGCAGGAGCACCTGAACGGCCGCCGCCTGCACTGCCCGCGCGGCCGCACCCTCGGCGGGTCGTCGTCCATCAACGGCATGGCCTACGTGCGCGGCCATGCGCTCGATTACGAGCGCTGGGCGCAGGAAGACCCGGCTCTCGCCGGCTGGGACTACGCCGGCGTGCTGCCCTACTTCCGCAAGGCCGGCAACCGCACCAAGGGGGCGGACGCCTACCACGGCGGCGAGGGGCCGCTGAACGTCGCCACCGGCGCCTGCGAGAACCCGCTCTACACCGCCTTCATCGAGGCCGGCGTGCAGGCCGGCTACCGCCGCACCGAAGACCAGAACGGCTTCAGCCAGGAAGGCTTCGGGTCCATGGACATGACCGTCCACCGCGGCAAGCGCTGGTCGACCGCCACCGCCTACCTGCGCCCCGCCATGACGCGCCCCAACCTGACGGTGCGCACCGGCGCGCTGACCTTGCGCGTGGTGCTGGAGAACGGCGTCGCGCGCGGCGTCGAGGTCGCGGGCGTCGACGGCGGCGCGTCCACCACCGTGTGGGCGGAGCGCGAGGTGATCCTGTCGGCCGGTCCCGTCAAGTCGCCGCAGATCCTCAACCTGTCGGGCATCGGCGCGGCCGACGACCTGCGGGCGGTCGGGGTCGATGCGGTCCACGACCTGCCGGGCGTCGGGCAGAACCTGCAGGACCACCTGGAACTCTACGTCCAGCAGGAATGCACCCAGCCGATCACGCTCTACCGGGTGCTGAACCCGTGGAACAAGATGATGGTCGGCATGGAGTGGTACCTGTTCAAGACCGGCGTCGGCGCCACCAACCACTTCGAGTCGGGCGCCTTCATCCGCTCGCGGCCGGGGGTGAAGCACCCCGACCTGCAATACCACTTCCTGCCCATGGCGGTGCGCTACGACGGTCGCAACCCGTCCGACCGCCACGGCTACCAGGCGCACGTCGGCCCCATGCGGTCACGGAGCCGGGGCTTCGTGAAGCTGGCGAGCGCCGACCCGCGCGAGGCGCCGCTCATCGACCCCAAGTACATGAGCCACCCCGACGACTGGGTGGAAATGCGCGCCGCCGTCCGCCTGACCCGCGAGATCTTCGCCCAGGACGCCTTCGCCCCCTTCCGCGGCAAGGAACTGCAGCCGGGGCCGGAGGTGAAGACCGACGCCGAGATCGACGCCTGGGTCGCCGCCAACTGCGAAAGCGCCTACCACCCCTCCTGCACCTGCAAGATGGGCAGCGACGATCTGGCCGTGGTGGACGAAGACTGCCGGGTGCGCGGCGTGCAGGGCCTTAGGGTGGTGGACAGCTCGATCATGCCGACCATCACCTCGGGCAACCTGAACGCGCCGACCATCATGATCGCCGAGAAGGCCGCCGACCTGATCCGCGGCCGCACGCCCTTGCGCGATGCCGACCCGCAGTACTGGGTGAGCGACACCTGGGCGACGGCGCAGCGGTAGGCCGTCCGTCGCCGAACGCGGCCACGACGGGTCATGTGCCGACCCAGCGGCGTGTCATGCCCGGCCGCGCGCCGGCACCGCCCCCCTTCACCCTCGGCAGCGGCTCGGCGGGATGCCGAATTCGCGCTTGAAGGCGGTGGCGAAGTTGGCCGGCGAGGTGTAGCCGGCGCGCAGAGCGGCTTCGGTCACCGGGCCCTCGCCGCGTTCGAGGAAACGGCGGGCCTCGGCGAGGCGGAGGCGGCGGAGGTATTCGTAGACCGGCACGCCCAGGCGGTCGCGGAACAGGCGCTGCAGGGTGCTGACGCTGACGCAGGCCGCACTCGCCGCCTCGGCCAGGGTCACGTCCTGGTCCAGGTGAGCGGCCAGGAACTCCTGCGCGGCCCGCAGGCGGGCGTCGGCGTGATGGGGCGGCGCGGTGCCCGCCGACGCCGCACCCGATGCCGCCTCCAGCACGCGGGCGAGCAGTTCCAGCGCCCGGCTCTCCTGCATCAGGTCGCCGCAGCCGCGGCAGGCCGACGCCGACTCGGTCAGCATGGACTCGGCCAGACGCACCACCTCGGGCGGCACCGGCAGGGTCGTGAGCGCCGCGTGTTCGTGGTCGAGCCGGGCCGCCAGGCGGGCGGCGTCGCCGCTCAGGCCGGCACCGCTCAGCCAGCCGGGCGGCAGGCGCAGGGCCACCTTGCGCAGGTGCTGGCCGCGAATGCCGCGACGCTCGAACAGGTCGGCCTCGGCGAGGGAATAGAGCGCCGCCTGCGGCACCGGGCGGCCGCCGCCGTCACGCCCCGCCCCCAGCTCATAGGCCCGGCTGCCGAGGGTGACGGCGGCGCGGCCGTGCAGGAACACGGTCAGGGTCGTGCCCGGCCGCCCCACCACCCGGGTCGTCAGGTCGTGCAGGTCGACGGCGTCGGACATGTGCACCGACAGGCCGCTGCGCAGGGTGCGGCGCACGAACAGCCCGCGCACCGCCGGGTCCTGCGGCCGCAGGTCGGGCGCCACCAGGCTGAAGCCGTGGTCCTGGGTCAGCGCCGCCAGGTCCTGCCACGACAGGGCCGCCTGCCCCGCATTTTGACCGTCGTGCAAACGCATTTGATCGCTCCGCAAAAGCCGGGCCGGCGAGAAAGCCCTATACAGGATGACGGCTTCGGGGCACTCTGCGCCCCGTTATTGAGAATGACTTGCATTATTAACACAACACGACGATGCGGTCGAGCCGGCGCTGCGGTGCCCGGCTCCCGCGGTGAGGGATGAGAGCATGACGAACCAGAGTGCAACGAGGGGGATGCGCCGGCTGACGGTGCTGCTGACGACGACGGCGCTGACCACCGGCGCCCTGTCCGGCGCGGCGGCGGCGCAGGATGCGGCGGCCGGTGCGGCGGTGCAACTGCGGCCCATCAGCGTCGAAGCGGCCCGCCCGGCCCCGGTGGAGCCCATCCGCCTCGGCGCCGAGACCCTGGAGCGCGAGCAGCCGCAGACCCTGCGCGACCTGTTCGCCGACCAGCCGGCGGTCAGCGTCTCGGGCGGCAGCGCGGCGGCGCAGAAGCTGTTCGTCCACGGCGTGTCGCAGAACAAGCTGAACGTCACCATCGACGGCGCCGGCCAGCGCAACAACGTGTGGCATCACAACGGCAACCTGTTCCTCGATCCCGGCCTGCTGAAGAGCGTCGAGGTCAACCCCGGCGTCGCGCCGGCCGATGCCGGCTTCGGGGCGCTCGGCGGCACCGTCGCCTTCGAGACCAAGGACGCCGCCGACCTGCTCGCCCCCGGCCGCACCGCCGGCGGCCACGTCACCACGTCCTACGACACCAATCCGGGCACCGTGCGCGGCACCGTCGCCGGCTACGGCACGGCGCAGGGCTTCGACGTGCTCGGCCTGGTCACCCGCGAGCAGGGCGACGACTACGAGAACGGCAAGGGTGGCGAGGAGAAGGGCACCGGCAGCGACCTCGTCGACGTGCTGGCCAAGGTCGGCTACACCTCGCCCGAGGGCCACCGCATCAAGGTCAGCGGCGAGTACCTGAACGACGATACGGTGCGCCGCCTGCGCCCCAACATGGGCTTCGTCAGCGCCGACCTGAACCGCAACGACCTGACGCGCACCACCTTCACCGCCCAGTACACCACCACGGCGCCGACCGACCTGTTCGACCCCGAGGTGCTGCTGACCTACAACCTCTACGACCTCAAGCGCCCCAACGAGAGCGGCTACCGCCGCCCGTCCGGCGACTTCAACTCGCAGGTCGAGAGCATCGGCGGCAAGATCCAGAACACCTTCGCCATCCCCATGGGCAGCCTGACCGTCGGCACCGACTTCAGCCACGACGACATCACGGTCGAGCGCTTCCACTTCACGACCGACGTGTCGGAGGAGATCACCCAGGCCGGCCTGTTCGCCCAGGCGACCGTCGAGCCGGTGGACCGCCTGACCCTGTCGGCCGGCCTGCGCGGCGACATCCAGAGCTACGAGTCGGTGGACGGCCAGACCTTCGACAACGGCGGCCTCAGCCCCAACGTCTCGGCCGAATACGGCGTCACCGAGTGGCTGTCGGTGTTCGGCGGCTACAGCTACGTGTGGGGCGGCCTGGAGCCGTCGGAGACGGCGCTGTTCCACGCCCAGAACTATACCTACGCCGGCGACCTGGAGCCGACCACGGCGCACAACATGCGCGTCGGCGTCCGCACCGACTGGCTGGGCTTCGGCGCCGAGGCGGCGTACTTCCGCACGGTCATGCGCAATCCCATGGACTGGAACTACACCACCTGGACCCGCATCAACGGCGAAGACCTGGAAAGCCGCGGCGTCGACCTGGCGCTGTCCTACACCACCGACGGCGCCGGCATCAGCGCCAAGTACACCCACACCGACATCACCTACGGCGACCGCATCGCCCTGCCCGGCGACTACAACATGGGCACGGCCGTCGGCGACGTGGTGACGCTGAGCGGCTTCTACACCATCGAGCCGGCGGACCTGACCGTCGGCGGCTCGGCCGAGCACGCCTTCTCGTTCGAGGACGCCGACCTCGCCGCCAACGGCTATAAGAACCTGGAAGCCTACACGGTGGTCGACCTCTTCGCCGAGTGGACGCCCGACCCGATGGCGCCGTGGCTCACCCTGCGGGCGGAGGCCAACAACGTGTTCGACGCCGCCTACGTCAGCCGCGCCAGCTACGGCCAGACCTCGCGCGTGACGCCGGTCTACGAGCCGGGCCGGTCGTTCCTGCTGTCGTCGACCGTCCGCTTCTGAGGCCGGACCTCCCACCCGCTCGCCGAAACCGGGCCGGACCCTCCGTCGCAGGAGGGCCCGGCCCGACCGCTGCAAGAAGGCAAGTCATGCAAGAGGACACGTTCACCGCCACCGGCCGCGCCGCCACCCCGGCCGCCGCCAAGTACCTGGGCCAGTTGTGCAAGCACTTCGCCCACAAGATCACCGTCGACTACGACGCCGACACGCGCCCCGACGAAGGGCTCTGCCATTTCGCCTGGGGCACCTGCCGCATGACCGCCGAGGACGGCGACCTCGTCGTCGCCGTCACCGCCGCGTCGCCGGAGGGCGTCGACCGCATCCGCGCCGTCGTCGACGACCACCTCGGCCGCTTCGCCTGGCGCGAGAAGCTGGCGCTTGAGTGGCGCCCCGCGACCGGGGGTCATGACGCAGCATCATGACTTAAGTCCGCATCATCGCTTGCAGGGCTGGCGGTCTCTTCGCAGGATCGGTCGACATCATTCCCGTTCCGACGAAGGTCCGCCTGTCCATGTCCACCGCTGCCGCCGCCTTCCGCCGCTCCGCCCGCCTGTCGGGCATCGAGGTGTCGCTGATCGTCCAGATCTCGGAAAAGGCGCGCGAGGCCAAGGCGCGCGGCGAGCCGATCATCGGCCTCGGCACCGGCGAGCCCGATTTCCATACGCCGCAGCACATCAAGGACGCCGCCGCCGCCGCCATGGCCGCCGGCGACACCCGCTATCCGCCGACCGCCGGCACCGCCGCCCTGAAGGCCGCCGTGGTGGAGAAGTTCCGCCGCGAGAACGACCTCGTCTTCACGCCCGACCAGATCCTGGTCTCCACCGGCGCCAAGCAGGTGCTGTTCAACGCCTTCTTCGCCACCCTCGACCCCGGCGACGAGGTCGTCATCCCCGCCCCCTACTGGACCAGCTACCTCGACATCGTGCGGGTGTGCGACGGCGTGCCGGTGGTGGTGGAAACCTCCGCCGACGACGGCTTCCGCATCACGGCCGAGGCCCTGCGCGCCGCCATCACCCCGCGCACCCGCTGGCTGCTGCTGAACGCGCCGGGCAACCCGTCGGGCGCCACCTACACGCCCGAGCAGCTGCGCGCCGCCCTGGCGCCGCTCGCCGATCATCCGGCGGTGTGGGTGCTGAGCGACGACATCTACGAACACATCCGCTTCGACGGCGGCCCCTTCGTCACCACCGCGGCCTGCGTCCCCGAGCTGCGCGACCGCACCCTGACCCTCAACGGCGTGTCCAAGGCCTATGCCATGACCGGCTGGCGCATCGGCTACGCCGCCGGGCCGAAGCCGCTGATCGCCGCCATGACCGCCGCCCAGGGGCAATCCACCTCCGGCGCCTGCTCCATCGCCCAGGCGGCCGCCGTCGCCGCCCTGACCGGGCCGCAGGCGTGCGTCGCCGAGATGGTCGCCGTCTACCGCGAGCGCCGCGACCTGGTGTGCGCCGCCCTGGACGCCGTGCCGGGCCTGTCGTGCCCGCCGCCGGGCGGGGCGTTCTACGTCTTCCCGTCCTGCGCCGGGCTGTTCGGCCGCCGCACGCCGGGCGGCGCCGTGTTGACCTCCGCCATGGACGTCGCCACCTACCTGCTGGAGGCCGCCCACGTGGCCGTGGTGCCCGGCGAGGCCTTCGGCGCGCCCGAGCACTTCCGCATCTCCACCGCGTCGGCCACCGCCGACCTGCAGGAGGCGTGCCGCCGCATCGCCGCCGCCTGCGCCGCCCTGTCGTGACACCCCCGTTCCCGAGGACCGTTTCCATGAAGAAGACCGGTGGCCGCCTGATCGTCGACGCCCTCGCCGCCCAGGGCGTCGAGCGCGTGTTCTGCATCCCCGGCGAAAGCTACCTCGCCGTGCTCGATGCCCTGCACGACTCGGCGATCCAGACCGTCGTCTGCCGCCACGAAGGCGGCGCCGCCATGATGGCCGAAGCCCACGGCAAGCTGACCGGCACGCCGGGCGTCTGCATGGTCACCCGCGGCCCCGGCGCCACCAACGCCGCCTCGGGCGTCCACGTGGCCCAGCAGGACAGCACGCCCATGGTGCTGCTCATCGGCCAGATCGAGCGCGGCATGCGCGGCCGCGACGCCTTCCAGGAAGTGGACTACACCCACGTGTTCGGCACCATGGCCAAGTGGGTGGCCGAGATCGACAGCCCCGACCGGGTGCCGGAGATGATCTCCCGCGCCTTCCACGTCGCCTGCTCCGGCCGCCCCGGCCCGGTGGTGCTCGCGCTGCCGGAAGACATGCTGGTGGAGGAAGCCGAGGTCGCCGCCGCCGGCCCCGCCGTCATCGCCGAACCGGCCGCGACGCCCGCCACCCTGGCCGCCGTCGCCGCGCGCCTGAAGGCCGCCAAGAACCCGGTCGTCATCGCCGGCGGCTCGCGCTGGACCGCCGACAGCCGCGCCGCCCTGGCCCGCTTCGTGGAAGCCTGGGATCTGCCGGTCGCCTGCTCGTTCCGCCGCCAGATGCTGGTCGACCACCTGCACCCCAACTATGCCGGCGACGTCGGCCTCGGCATCAATCCGAAGCTGCTGGAGCGCCTGCAGGGCGCCGACCTCGTGCTGCTGCTCGGCGGCCGCCTGTCGGAAGTGCCGTCGCAGAGCTACGGCCTGCTCGGCATCCCGAGCCCCGAGGCCGCGCTCATCCACGTCCATCCGGGGGCGGAGGAACTGGGCCGCGTCTACCGGCCGGAGATCGCCGTCAACGCGACGCCGGGCGCCTTCCTCGACGGCCTGCTGGCCCTCGACGCCCCCGCCGCCCCGGCCTGGGCCGGCAGCGCGGCGGCGGCGCACGAGGCCTTCCTGGCGTGGAGCGGCGCCAGCCCCGTCGTCCCCGGCCCGGTGCAGATGGCGCCCATCATGGCCTGGCTGCAGGAGCGCCTCGGCCCGGACGCCATCGTCACCAACGGCGCCGGCAACTACGCCACCTGGATCCATCGCTTCTGGCGCTTCCGCACCTTCGGCAGCCAGCTCGCGCCGACCTCGGGCTCCATGGGCTACGGCCTGCCCGCCGCCGTCGCCGCCAAGCTGGCGCACCCCGAACGGCCGGTGGTGTGCTTCGCCGGCGACGGCTGCTTCCAGATGACCGGGCTCGAGTTCGGCACCGCCGTGCAGGCGGGCGCCGCCGTGGTGGTGGTGGTGGTCGACAACGGCATGTACGGCACCATCCGCATGCATCAGGAGCGCGAATACCCCGGCCGTGTCTCGGGCACCCAGCTCGCCAACCCCGACTTCGCCGCCTTCGCCCGCGCCTACGGCGGCCACGGAGAGACGGTGGAGCGCACCGAAGACTTCGCGCCGGCCATGGACCGCGCCCTGGCCGCCGGCGTGCCGGCCATCCTGCACGTCAAGCTGGACCCCGAGGCGCTGACGCCGGCGCGGTCCCTGTCCGACATCCGCGCCGCCGCCGTCGCCGCCGGCCGCTGACCCTTCAGATCAAGACCAACACCGGGAGCTTCACACCGTGTCCCACGCCGACATTCTCGACCGCTTCGGCCTTTCCTTCCCCGCCGGCGGCAGCCTCGCCGTCCGCTCGCCGGTGGACGGCAGCCGCCTCGCCACCATCCCCGAAGCCACGGCGGCCGACATGGACGCCATGATCGCCGCGGGCAAGCAGGCGTTCCTCGCCTGGCGCACCGTGCCCGCGCCGCGCCGCGGCGAGCTGATCCGCCTGCTCGGCGAGGAACTGCGCGCCGCCAAGGACGACCTCGGCCGCCTGGTCAGCCTGGAAACGGGCAAGATCTACCAGGAAGGCCTGGGCGAAGTGCAGGAGATGATCGACATCTGCGACTTCGCCGTCGGCCTGTCGCGCCAGCTCTACGGCCTGACCATCGCGTCGGAGCGCCCCGGCCACCGCATGATGGAAACCTGGCACCCCATGGGCGTGTGCGGCATCATCAGCGCCTTCAACTTCCCGGTCGCCGTGTGGTCGTGGAACGCCGCCCTGGCGCTGGTGTGCGGCAACCCCGTGCTGTGGAAGCCGTCGGAGAAGACGCCGCTGACCGCGCTCGCCTGCCAGGTGCTGTTCGAGCGCGCCGCCGCCCGCTTCGGCGACGTGCCCGCCGGCCTGTCGCAGGTGGCCGTCGGCGGCCGTGACATCGGCGAGCGCATGGTCGAAAGCCCCGACGTCGCCATCGTCTCGGCCACCGGCTCCACCCGCATGGGCCGCGACGTCGCCGCCAAGGTGGCCGCCCGCTTCGGCCGCAGCATCCTGGAGCTGGGCGGCAACGCCGCCATGATCGTGGCGCCCTCGGCCGACCTCGACCTCGCCGTGCGGGCCATCGTGTTCTCGGCGGTCGGCACCTGCGGCCAGCGCTGCACCTCGCTGCGCCGCCTGATCGTCCACCGCGACGTGCGCGACACCCTGCTGCCGCGCCTGCTGAAGGCCTACCAGAGCGCGCCCGTCGGCAACCCGCTGGAGGCCGGCACCCTGATCGGGCCGCTGGTCGACCAGGGCGCCTTCGACGCCATGCAGCACGCCCTGGAATCGGCGCGCCTGCAGGGCGGCACCGTCCACGGCGGCGAGCGCCTGCTGGCCGACCGCTTCCCCGACGCCTTCTACGTCCGCCCGGCCATCGTCGAGATGCCCGAGCAGACCGAGATCGTGCGCGAGGAGACCTTCGCCCCCATCCTCTACGTCATGACCTACGACACGCTGGACGAGGCCATCGCCCTGCACAACGGCGTGCCGCAGGGCCTGTCGTCGTGCATCTTCTCCACCGACCTGCGCGAGACGGAGCTGTTCCTGTCGGCCGCCGGCTCCGACTGCGGCATCGCCAACGTCAACATCGGCCCCTCGGGCGCCGAGATCGGCGGCGCCTTCGGCGGCGAGAAGGAAACCGGCGGCGGCCGCGAGTCGGGCTCCGACGCCTGGAAGGGCTACATGCGGCGCGCCACCAACACGGTGAACTACTCGCGCGACCTGCCGCTCGCCCAGGGCATCAAGTTCGACATCGGGTGACACGACGTGAACCGGGCCGTGCCGAGGCTTCCTCGGCGCGGCCCGGACGGCGCGACCGCGCCGCGCGCCCCCTGGCGCGGGAGCCAAGCGGGCGCAGGCCGCGCCCGGCGCCTGAGGGCAAACAAAGACTCATCTATCCCCCGCCGTCTCTTCCAGCAGCCATTCCCTGAAGGCGACCAGCGGCGGGTACGTGGCCCGTTCCGCCGGCCAGGCGAGGTAATAGCGTTCGGCGCTTTCCGTCACCAGGTCGAGCGCCGGCACCAGGTCGCCGCGCCTCAGGTCGTCCTCCACCAGGAAGGTCGGCAGCAGCGCCACGCCGAGGCCCGAGACCGCCGCCTGGGCCGCCGTGGCGAAATGGTCGAACAGCATGCCGTGCACCGGCTCGGGCGGTACGTCGTGAGCGGCGAACCAGCGTTCCCAGGCATCGGGTCGCGTCGTCAGGTGCAGCAGCGGCGCCCGCCGCAGGTCGGCCGGTTCGACGAAGCCGTACTCCGCCGCCAGCGCCGGCGCGCAGGCCGGCACCACGAATTCCCGCCGCAGCAGCACCATCTCCGCCCCCGGCCAGTGCGGGGCGCCGAAGTGGATGGCGGCGTCCACCGGCTCCAGCCGGAAATCGAACTGGCTGAGGCGCGTCACCAGATTGATGGTGATGCCGGCGTGACGCGCCAGGAAGCGCGGCAGGCGCGGTGCCAGCCAGCGGGTGCCGAAGGTCGGCAGGATCGCCAGGTTGAGCGTGCCGCCGCGCGGGTTGGCGCGCAGGTTCAGCGATGCCATGCTGATGCGGTGGAGCGCGTCGCGGATTTCGCGGGCGTAGACTTCGCCGGCGAGGCTGAGGCGGATGGTCTGGCGCTCGCGCACGAACAACTCCACCTCCAGCTGCTGCTCCAGCAGCTTGATCTGTCGGCTGACGGCGCTCTGCGTCAGGTTCAGCTCGCGCGCCGCCTTGGTGATGCTGCCGGTGCGCGCGGCGGCGTCGAAGGCGGTCAGCAGCGACAGCGACGGCAGGAAGCGGCGGGGCATGAGCATGAAGGGTATTCCGTCCCGGAATGAGGTCTCGATGAAATGACGCTTGGCAGCGACCCGTCCTTATCGAGAAGCTGACCCGAGCGAAAAATCAAGAGCGGCCATGTGCCGCGAGGAAAGACCCGATGATCGACAGCCATGGCCTGTGGGCCGCCAGTGCCCCTGCCGCCCCCGCCACCGCCCCGCTGAGCGGCCTGAGCCGCGTCGACGTCGCCATCGTCGGCGGCGGCTACACCGGCCTGTCGGCCGCCCTGCACCTGGCCGAGGGCGGCGCCTCGGTGGCGGTGCTCGAAGGCGAGGAAATCGGCTCCGGCGGCTCCGGCCGCAATGTCGGGCTGGTCAACGCCGGCATGTGGGTGAAGCCCGACGACCTGCCGGGCGTGCTCGGCCCCGTCCATGGCGACCGCCTGCTGCAGTGCCTCGGCGACGGGCCGCGCCTGGTGTTCGACATCGTCGCCCGCCACGGCCTCGACTGCGAGGCCCGCCACGCCGGCACCCTGCACTGCGCCGTCGGCCCCGAGGGCCTGGCGGAGATCGAGGAACGCTGCGCCCAGTGGCAGAGGCGCGGCGCGCCGGTGCGCGTGCTGTCGGCCGAGGAAGCGGCGCGCCGCATCGGCACCACCGCCTATGCCGGCGCCCTGCTCGACGAGCGCGCCGGGACCATCCAGCCGCTCGCCTATGCCCGCGGGCTGGCGGCGGCGGCACTGAAGGCCGGCGCGACCGTCCACACCCACAGCCGCGTCACCGCCTGCGACCGCGGCGACCAGCGCTGGCAGCTGACCACCGCCGGCGGCGGGCGGGTGGAGGCCGACTGGGTGATCGTCGCCACCAACGCCTATACCAGCGCGCCCTGGCCGCAGGTGCGGGCGGAGATCGTCCACCTGCCCTACTTCAACTTCGCGACCGTGCCGCTGTCGGCGGAGCAGCGGGCGGCGGTGCTGCCCGGCGGCGAGGGCTGCTGGAACACCCGCGACGTGCTGACTTCCTTCCGCATGGATGCGGCGGGGCGGCTGGTGCTCGGCAGCGTCGGCGCCCTGCGCGGCACCGGCAAGGCCATCCACGGCGCCTGGGCGCGCCGCACCCTGAAGCGCCTGTTCCCCATGCTGGCCGGCGTGCCCTTCGAGCAGTCGTGGTACGGCTGGATCGGCATGACCGCCGACGCCCTGCCGCGCTTCCACCGCTTCGGGCCGCAGGCGGTGGGCTTCTCCGGCTACAACGGCCGCGGCATCGCGCCGGGCACCGTGTTCGGCCGCCTGCTCGCCGAGCACGTCCTCGGCCGCCTGCCCGAGTCCGATCTGCCGCTGCCGGTGACCGAGCCCGCGCCGCACCCGTGGCGGCCGGTCCACGAGGCGGTGTACGAGTACGGCTCGCAGGCGGTACACCTGACCGGCATCGGCAGCTGAGACGCCCCGACGGGACGCCGGCCCCTCACCGGGCCGCCGCCCCGGGCTGCCATGCGGCGGCGAGGCGCTCCACGTCGTGCGCCGCCGTCGCCGCTTCGTCCCGCAGCCAGTCGCAGACGGCGGCCACGTCCGGCCGCCGGCGCGCCGGCCCGTCCGGCACCACCAGCCGGAAGGCGCGGTCCCGCAGGATGGGGCCGAAGGGAATCCGCAGGAGGCCGGCCGCGATCTCCGATGCCACCAGCGCCAGGTTGGCCAGTGCCACCCCCTGACCCGCGAGGGCGGCCTGCAGGGCGTCGCCTTCCTCCGAAAAGAACAGCTCGCGGGCCGGCGTCGCCCAGGGAATGCCGGCGGCGCGGCACCATTCCGGCCACAGCGGCGCCCGGTCGCGCGGCTCGCGCCAGCGATAGCCGATGAGGGTGTGATCGGCGAGATCGTCCGGCCGCGCCGGCGCCAGGGCACCGCCGACCACGGGCGCGAACAGACCGGGCAGCAGCGCCGTGACGGCACAGCCCGCCACCTCGCCGCTGCCGTAGCGCACGGCGAGGTCGGCGCCGCGCCCGTCCAGCGCCACGACATCGTCGGACGCCAGCACATGCAGCCGGATGCCCGGATTCGTCGCGTGGAAGCGGGCGACGCGCGGGATCACCCAGCGCGAGGAAAAGGCCATGGGGGCGCTCAGGACCACCGCCCGGTCGCGCTGCCGGCGCAATCGGTCGACGCCGGCGGTCATGGTGTCCAGGCCATCGCGCAGTGCCGGGAACAGGTCCGCCCCGGCGGCGGTGAGGCGCACGCCGCGGCTGCCGCGCTCGAACAGCCGCAGCCCCAGCGTCTCCTCCAGCAGGCGCACCTGATGACTGATGGCGGTCGGCGTCACCGCGAGTTCCTCGGCGGCGCGGCGGAAGTTCAGGTGGCGCGCCGCCGCCTCGAAGGCCCGCAGGGCGGCGAGCGGCGGCAGCCGGCGGAACCGGTCCATGATGAATTCTCCTCATCCCCCTCCTGAGCAATACGATTTTGTGCAGGCGGTGGAAAAGAGCCATCCCTGGGGTATCGCAGGGGCCGCCGTCCGGATGTCCGGCGGCGCCTTCGGCTCATCCCGCAGGAGACAGGAGAGGCCCATGGCCACGCTACTTCACATCGACGCCAGCGCCCGCCCCGGACGCTCCGACCGCGACCGCTACGGCGCCCACACCCGGCGGCTGTCGGCCAAGTTCGTCGAGCGCTGGGCGCAGATCCGGCCGGACGACCGCATCGTCTACCGCGACGTCGGGCAGGAGCCGCCGACGCCGGTGAGCGGCCGCTGGATCCGCGCCGCCTTCACCCCGCCGGAAGCGCGGGAACCCTGGATGGCCGAGGTGCTGCGCGAGAGCGACGCCCTGGTCGACGAACTGCTGGCGGCCGACGTCATCGTCGCCGGCGTGCCCATGTACAACTTCGGCCCGCCGGCCCAGTTCAAGGCCTACATCGACAACATCGTCCGCGTCGGGCGGACCTTCGGGTTCGACCGGACGCGCGGCGACGTCCCCTACTGGCCGCTGCTGGCGGGCCTGGACAAGCGGCTGGTGATCCTGAGCGCGCGCGGCGACTTCGGCTACGATCCGGCGCAGCGCATCGCCCACATGAACCACGTGGAACCCAGCATCCGCACCGCCTTCGGCTACATCGGCATCACCAGGGTCGACAGCGTCGCGGCCGAATACGACGAGTTCGCCGACGCCCGCCTGCAGGACTCCCTGCGCCGGGCCGACGCCACCGCAGAAGCCCTGGCCGACCGCCTCGCCGCCGAAGCGGCCGCGGGCGAAGCGTCCCTATTCCGGGTGAGGCCGAAGATAGCTTGACATCAAGATAAATCACGACCACTTTGGCGCCAGGAGATATCTTGATGTGAAGATACTTCCGCGCGCCGGACGGAGTCCACCCGCCCCGCGCCGTTCCCCCGATCCGCAGAGGAAAGCCCATGTCGTCCCTGTCGAAGTCCTCCGCCGCCACGCCCGAAGGGGCGCACGCCGGCATGCTGCTGTGGGCGCTGATCGTCGGGTTGTCGTTCCCGGCGGTGACGCTGCTGAGCGACGGGCTGCCGCCGCTGCTGCTGACGGCGATCCGCTTCGCCATTGCGGCAGCCGCCATGGCGGTGGTGATCCGGGGCGCGCGGGACCGCTGGCCGGGCGGCCGGGGCCTCGCGCTCTACGGGGTGATGGGCCTGTGCCTCGCCGGCTTCTTCGGCGCCATGTTCTGGGCCGCACATCAGGTCACGGCGCTGTCCATGGCGACCCTCTACGTCAGCGTCCCCTTGCTCGCCTACGGCCTCGGCCGGCTGTTCGGCGTGGAACGGCGCAACGGCGGCCTGGTGGCGTCGCTCCTCCTCGGTGCCGGCGGCGCGCTGGCCCTGGCGTGGGTCGGCGCGGGCGGTGCGGCCGGCGGGCTGGACTTCGGCCTGGCGGAGGGGCTGTTCTTCCTCGGCTGCGGCGCCTCGGCGCTCTATCCGGTCCTCAGCAAGTGGGGTCTGGAGCGGGGGTGGCTGTCGGACAGTGCGGCGCTGCGGACCTTCTGGAGCCTGGCCGTCGGCGGCGTGCTCATCGGCCTGCTGGGGTTGGCGGTCGAGCCGGTGCAGGCGCTGTCCCGCATCACCGCCGCGGATCTGCTGCTGGTGGCCTACCTCGGCGTCTTCTCCAGCGGCGTCACCTTCTGGCTGATGCAGCGCGGCGCGGCGGTCCTCACGCCGGGAACGGTGACCGCCTACACCTACCTCGTCCCCTTCCTCTCGATGCTCATTCTGTTCGCCACCGATCCCGCCACCATCGGCTGGCAGTGGCTGCCCGGCAGCGCGGCGGTGGTGCTGGCGATCGCCTCGCTGTTGCGCCGCCCGCGCGGCCGCCCGGCACTGACCCCGACACCATAGACATCCTCGGATACAGGAGTGTGAAGACCATGCGTATTCTCGTCTTCGGAGCCGCCGGAAACGTCGGGCGGCGCGTCGTCGCCGAAGCCCTGCGGCGGGGCCATGCGGTGACGGCCGTCCTGCGGGATCCGTCCCAGGCGCCCGACGCGCTGCACGGGGCGACCCTCCGCGCCGGCGATGCCGCCCGTGCGGCCGACGTCGCGGCCCTGAGCGCCGGCCACGACCTCGTCGTCAGCGCCACCCGCCCAGGGCCGGGCCACGAGCGCGATCACGTGACCACCGCCGAGGCGCTGCTGGAGGGGCTCCGCCAGACCGGCGTGCGCCTTCTGCTGGTGGGCGGCGCCGGCAGCCTGCTGGCGCCCGACACCGGGCTTCCCATCGTCGACGACGAGCGCTACGTTCAGGCGGCGTGGCGCGCCATCGCCGTCGCCTGCTGCGACCAGTACGCCGTCTGCGAGGCGGAAACGCAGGCGGACTGGACCTACCTGAGCCCGCCCGCCGATCTCCAGCCCGGCGCGCGGACGGGCCGCTACCGGGTCGGCGGCGACACGCTGCTGGTCGACGGCGCGGGCCGCTCGGCAATCTCCATGGAGGACCTCGCCGTGGCCCTGCTCGACGAGGCGGAGAACCCGCGGCATCGGCGCGCCCGCTTCACCGTCGCCCACTGACCATCCGCCCGGCCCCCCTGACCGCGCTGCCGCAGACCGCAGACGTCGCCATCGCCGGGGCGGGTCCTTCGGGCCTCTCCCCGGCGATGGGGCACCCGGTGGAGCGCACCGCCGCGGCCGCAGGCCCGGCTATCGGCGCTTCGTCTTCCGGTTCGCTTCGTTGAACGCGACCGCCGCCTCGACCAGCGCCTTGAACGCCGCGGCGTCGACGGTGTCGCCGTCGCGGAGGTCGATGGCCCGGCGCGTGGCAGCGGGTCACCCCCGGGCGGGCGTGACACACGCATCCTCGTCGAGCCGTCTCAACGCGGGCGACAGGAATCCCAACGTGGTCACAACGGCGGCCAGTGCGCCCGCGCACACGAACAGCGTGCGCACCCCCGTGTACTCACTCAGCAGGGCGGCGACGGCCAGGCCGACCGGAGCGGCGAGGCTCAGCATCATGTTGAGCAGCGACTGCACCCGTCCCAGCAGATGGTTGGGTACGACCAGTTGCAGCAGAACCATGCACGGGGCGGCGCTGAGGGAATAGGTCACGCCGCTCAGCACCCACCACACGAGGGCGAGGCCGAACAGGCCGGACGGCACCAGACCGGTCAGCGCCAACGACGCACAGGACAGCGTCATCCCCCAAAGAACCCAGGGAACCTGCCGCCGAGGGGCGAGGGCCGCCACCATCATTGCGCCGATCATCATGCCCGCTCCCGAAAGCCCCTCCATCAAGGCCACGTCGCGAACATCGCCGCCGAAATGTTCCTTGACCAGCAAGGGAATCAGCATGAACGACGGCATGACCGCGAGCAGCCCCACGGCCAGCAACAGGAACAGGTGCTGCAAACCCTGGGAGCGCCGCACCACACGCATCCCGTCGCGGAACTCACCCCACAAGCCAGTGCGGTCTTCAGCGGGAATCCGGTGTTGCGGTATGCGGAAGATCAGCAGGGGTACGATGCCGAGAAGGGCGGTGACGACGTCGATGGCGAGCGCCCACCCCAATGGCAGCAGGCTCATCGTCAAAGCGCCGAGGGGAGCGGCCACGATTTCCGTGACGCTGTGCACGGAGTGCTCAATACCACCGACACGTGGCAGGAACGAGCGCGGCACGAGCATCCCGATCGATGCGATGGCGGCCGGCTCCTGGATCGCCTGCATGGCGCCGCGGATCGCCATCATCGCATAGACATGCCAGGGCTCGACCCGGCCCGTCAGGAACAGGATCATCAGGATCGCCATGCACGACGCGCTGACGGTATCGGCCGCGATCATCAGCCAACGGCGGCTGTAGCGGTCCGCGAGAACCCCGCCGATGGGGCTGAACAGAGCGTGCGGCAGCAGGGCGGCGAGGCCCGCCATCGACAGGGCGGCGACACTGCCCGTCGTGTCGGCGATCCACCACATCAACACGAACTGCGTCAGGGACGAGCCGCCGAGGGACAGGGCCTGACCGCCGAAGATCGTCCAGAACCGGATTCTCCAGCGCGCGCCGATGGGATCGGCGGTTTCGTTCGAGGTCATGGTTTCGGCTCGGTCCGGGTCTCGCCCGCCGCTCCGCCGCCCAACGCCTTGTACAGCGCGACTGCGTTGGCGATCTCGTCATGGCGCAGGGTCAGCAGCGCTTGTTGCGCGGCCTGCAGCTGGCGCTGCGCATCCAGCAGCTCCAGGCGGCTCTCCAGCCCGGCGCGGTACCGGGTTTCCGCCAGAGCCACGGCGCGGGCGGACTCCGACACGGTACGGGTCTGGGCCTCGATCTGGGCGCCGAGCGTGGCGCTCCCTGCCAGCCCGTCGGCGACCTCGCGGAACGCCGTCTGGATCGCCTTCTCGTACTGCGCCACGGCTTCGGTCTTGCGCACCTTCGCCAGATCCAGCTCGGCGTCCCGTCTGCCGCCGTCGAAGATCGGCAGGACGATACCGGGCGAGACGTTCCAGACGCTGTGCTGGGAACTGAACAACGCCGTCAGCGACGGCGAGGCGAAGCCGAACGCAGCGGTCAGCGACAGCCGCGGGAAGAAGGCGGCACGGGCCGCGCCCATGTCGGCGTTGGCGGCGGCGAGCGTCCGCTCGGCCTGGCGGATGTCCGGACGGTTGAGCAGCAGGTCCGACGGGAGACCGGCGGGCAACCGCGTCACCACCGGATCGTGCTCCAGAGCCAGGGGCGGCGGGAGATCGGCCGGTACCTCGGCCCCGACCACCAGCCGCAGGGCGTTGGCGGCTTGCGCGGCCGCTCGGTCCCGCGCCCGCAGATCGGCCTCCGCCGACGCCACCTGAGCCTCCGCCCGGACCACGTCCAGGGCACCGCCGCGACCGCTTTGCTGCAGGACGCGCGCAAGCGCCAGCGAGCCGCGCCAATCCGCCAGCGTCCGCTGGGACAGCGCGTGCTGCTCGACGGCCAGCCGCTCGGCGAAATAGGCATCGGCGACGGCGCCGATCAGGGTGACGCGCGCCGCCCGGTACCCCTCCTCGCTGGCGAGGTAGCGGGCGAAGGCGGCGTCGGACACGGCGCGGACCCGGCCGAACAGGTCGAGTTCGAAGGCAGTGAGCCCGATGGAGGCCCCATGGCGATCGGCGGTCGCGGGTTGCCCCTCGCCGAGCCCCTGCGTCCGCTCGCGGCTGTAGGAGGCCTGGGCGTCGAGGCCGGGCAGCGCGGTCGCCGTCTGAACGCGGTTCAGCGCGCGGGCAGCCTCGACATCGAGCAGCGCCAGCCGCAGGTCGCGGTTGTTCTCCAGCGCCAGATCGATGATCCAAAGCAGGCGCGGGTCCCGGAAGACCGCCGCGCGGCTCAGGCCGGCGGCGCTCGCCTCCGCAGGCACCGCCTCATGGTCGGGAAAGGCCACGGGAACGGGCGGCGCCGGCGTTTCGAGCGGCGGTACCAGAGAGCAGGCCGACACCGACGACAGGAGCAGGAACAGGATGGGGAGACGCATGGGTTCGGTCCTCATCCCCGACCCGACACCCCGCCCTGCGAGCGTGATCGGACAGGCAGGTCGGGATGCGGTCGGGGCCGTGTGGAGATGCGATGGGGAGTGCGGGAAAGCGGCGCTTCCGGTTCAGAGCAGCCGCCGGAGCCGGGGCACCAGCCAGTCCTCGAAATCGCGCACGTAGTCGAACAGCACCGGCACGAACACGAGGCTGAGAGCGGTGGACGAGATCAGCCCCCCGATCACGGCAATGGCCATCGGGGCCCGGAACGCCGTATCGAGGCCGAGGCCCACGGCGATGGGCACCATGCCCGCCAACATGGCCAGCGAGGTCATGATGATCGGCCGCCCCCGGACGGTGCAGGCCTCGACGATCGCCTCGCGCCGGGGTGTGCCGGCGCGAATGCGCTCGACCATGTAATCGACGAGCAGGATCGAGTTCTTGTCGGCGATCCCCATCAGCATCAGGATCCCGATGGCGGCCGGCAGGTTGAGTTCGGTTCCGGTCAGCAGCAGGGCGAGGAAGGCGCCGCCGATGGACAGCGGCAGCGCCGCCATGCGGGTGATCGGCTGAATCCAGTCCTTATAGAGCAGGACCTGGATCGCATAGACCATCATCAGCCCGAACCCGATGGCCGTCAGGAAGCGGGAGAACAGGTCGGCCATTTCCTCGACGTCCCCGGTCTCGAGAACCTCGATCTCCTTCGGAAGCGCCTGCATGGCCGGCAGGGCGCTGATCCGCGCCATCGCGTCGCCGAGCGACAGACCGTCGAGGTTGGCTTCGACCGCGATCTTGCGGCGGCGGTCGTAGCGCTCGATGCTCGACGGACCGGCACCGAAGCGGATGTCGGCCACGGCGGCGAGCGCCACCGAGCCCCCGGATACCGTCGGAACGCGCAATTCCCGGATGGTGTCGAGCGACGTCGCCGGACCGGCGGCGAGCCGCGCACGGATGGACAGGCGCCGTCCGTCGCGGTCGAGCTTGGCGAGGTTGCCGTCCGTATCGCCGATGGTGGCGATGCTCACCGCGTCGCTCAGCGCCTGAACGGTCACGCCGAGCTGAGCCGCCTTGGCGAGATCGGGAACGATCAGGATTTCCGGTTGTGCCGCGGGCATCGTGCTGCCCACGGAGTTGATGCCGACGATGGTCCGCATCTCGCGCTCGATGGCGATGGCCGCCGCTTCCAAGGCCGTCGCGTCTTCGCTCGTGAGCGCGATGCTGATGTCTTTCGCCCCCATGGAATTGGCGAACTTCACGCGGGCGTCGGGCTCGGTCGCCAGGTCCGGCAGCACCAGGCTTTCGAAGTCGCGCTGGCTGATGTCCCGCGCCTTCGGGGGCACCAGCTTGATGTCCACGGTCGCGAGGTTCACGCCGGACTCGGTGCCGGCATTGGTCAGCACGTACAGCACTTCGGGGTGCTTCTTCAGGGCGACTGCGACGCGCTGCGCGACCGCGTCGGTTTGCGCGAGCGTGGAGCCGCGCGGCAGTTCGATAGTCAGGCTGGATTGCGAATAGTCCTCGTACGGCAGGTAACCCGTCGACAGGAACGGCATCATGCCGAACGACAGCGCGAGGCTGAGGGCGGCGATGCCCAACGTCTTGCCGCGATTGTCCAGCGTCCACTCGACCAGACGGCGGTACCGCGCGGTCCACCCGCCCGTCGTTTCGGGGCGGTGCGCCGGGGCCTTCAGGACGTAAGCGGCGATCAGCGGCGTCAGCAACCGCGCGACGAGCAGCGAGAAGACCGCAGCCACGGCCACCGTCACGCCGAACTCGACGAAGAACTGGCCGGACGTGCCGCCCATGAAGCTGACGGGCAGGAACACGGCGCAGATCACCGCCGTCGTCGCCACCACCGCCAGACCGATTTCGTCGGCGGCGATCATCGCGGCGTCGTAGGGGCTTTTCGCCTTCGCCATGTGGCGGTGGATGTTCTCGATCTCGACGATGGCGTCGTCGACGAGCACGCCGGTGACGAGCGATATCGCCATCAGGCTGACGAAGTTCAGCGAGTACCCCAGCAGATGGATGACGAGGAAGGTCGGGATGATCGACAGCGGAATGGTCAGCGCCGCCAGCACGGTCGCCCGCCCGTCGCGCAGGAACAGGAAGACGACCAGGATCGTCAAAGCCGCGCCTTCGGCGAAGGTCGACATCGTCGAGTCGTAGCTGGTCTGCGTGAAGTCGACGAGCGAGAAGACTTCGGTGAAGACCACGCCGGGATGGGCGGCGTGCAACTCCGCGATCGCCGCCTCGATGGCGGCGCCGGTGGAGATCTCGCTGGCCCCTTTCGCGCGCTGAACGGAGAAGGTGACGGCCGGCTTGCCGTCGATCTTCGTGATGGAGCGCGCTTCCGCCCCGCCGTCGGTGATCGCGACGATGTCGCCCAGACGGACGCCCCGGCCGGAGCCGAGACCGATCCAGGTGTCGCGCAACGCCGCCACCGACGGCGCCGCGCCGAGCGTCCGCAAGCTGTATTCCGTGCCCGCCTGAACCAGGCGCCCACCGGGAAAATCGGCGTTGGTCTGGGCCAGCTGGCGGCTGACGTCGGCGGCGGTCACGCCGAAAGCGGCGAGCCGGGCTGGATCGAGGGTGACGGTGATCTCATGCGTGACACCGCCGTGGCGTGTCACCTTGGCCACGCCTCGAACGGCGAGAAGGCGCCGGTTCACGGTGTCGTCGATGAACCACGCCAGGTCCTCCGGCCGCATCTCGGGAGCATCGACGATGTAGGCGAGCAGGGCCCCGCCCTCCCCCTCCTCGCGCTGGACCTGCGGTTCCAGGATCGTGCGCGGCAACTGGTCGCGAATACCGGCAACGGCATCCCGCGCGTCGTTCGCCGCGCGGTCGAAGTCGGTTCCCAGATGGAATTCCACGGTCGTGGCGGAAACACCTTCCGAGATCGTCGAGGTGATGTGCTTCACCCCGCGCAGGCCCGCCAGAGCCCCTTCGACGCGGCGGGTGACCTGGGTTTCCAGTTCGCTCGGCGCCGCACCGGGCTGGCTGATCGTGACGCTCACCGCCGGCACGACGATGCTGGGCATGTTGCTGATCGGAATCCGCGAGAACGCCGCCAGCCCGGCGATGGTCAGGGCCAGGAACAGGACGATCGGCGGGATGGGGTTGCGAATGGCCCACGTGGACACCGGCATCGCCATGATCAGCGGGCCTCCACGGGCGTCACGGTGTCGCCCGCCCGGACGAGCGACCCCGCCCTGGCGACGACGCGCACCGCGGCCGTCACCCCCGCAACGAGGGCGACGTCATCCTTCTGCACGAGCAGGGTGACGGCCTGGCGCGCGATGCGGCCTTCGGTCTCGACCGTCCACACGAAGGCACCGGCGGCGTCCCGCTGGATGGCCGTCATCGGTACGGCCAGGGCCGTCACCGCGGTCAACGCGATGTCGCCATGGACGTAGCCGCCGACCTTCAGCCCCTCCCCGCCGGGGATCGATACGCGGACCGGAGCGGCGCGGTCGGCCGCGTCGATGCGCGGCGACACCAAGCGCACCGTCCCCGACAAAGGGTCCGGCATCCCGGCGATCGACAGGCTGACGGGCGCCAGCGGCGACACGCGACTCGCAGAGCCCTCCGGCACCCGCAGTTCCGCCTCGATTTCGCCATCGCGGGCGATGCGGAACAGCGCCTCGCCGGGGTTGGCCAGTGCCCCGACCGTGGCGCGACGGTCGAACACGATGCCGCTCTCGGGCGCCGTGACGACGGTGCGCCGCTCGGCGAGGCGCGCCTCCTCCAGCTTGGCGGCGACCGCGTCCACGGCGTTCTTCTTTTCGGTGACGAGGCCCTTGCTGACGGCCCCGGTGTCCTTGATGGAGTCGACGCGGGCGAACTCGTCGCGGACCCTGGCGTAGTCCGCCTCCATCTGGGCGACCAGCAACCGCGCGTTGGCGGGATCGAGCACCGCCAGCGTGTCGCCCTTGCGGACGCGGTCGCCCACCTCGGCCGATACGCTCAGGATGCGGGCGTTAGCGACCTCGGGCATCACCGTGACCTCCTCGCGCGGGACCAGCGTTCCGATCACGCCGAGGCGCTCGACCACCCGCTCTTCGCGGGGTGTTGTGACGCTGACGCTTAGGACCCCGGTCGGCGCGGCGCGCTCCACGGTGTCCGGCCCGTCGTCCGAAAACGCGATCCCCGCGTAGGCGGCCGTGCCCAGCACCGCCGCCGCAAGAAAGACTGTCCGCTTCATGGTCACTCCAACCTTGTGGTCGAAGGCGCGGCGATCGGCGCCGGCCATCCGACGCCTTGGTCGCAGACAGCGGTTGCGATCGAGCCGAGGGTATGTGGAGATACGATGGAGACGAGAAAAAAGGACCGACGAGGACGGTGGAAGAGCAAGCGCTGGTTCTGGTCGCCGAGGACGACCCCGACATCGCCGACATCTTGACCGCCTATCTGGAGCGGGCGGGCACGCGCGTCGTCAGGGCCGAGGACGGACGGCGCGCCCTGGACCTTCACCTGTCGCTGAACCCCGACCTGCTGTTGCTGGACGTGCAGATGCCACGCCTGGACGGCTGGCAGGTGCTGGCGGAGGTGCGCCATCGCGGCGATACCCCCGTCATCATGCTGACCGCCCTGGATCAGGACATCGACAAGCTGATGGGGCTGCGCATCGGCGCCGACGACTACGTCGTCAAGCCGTTCAATCCGGCGGAGGTCGTCGCGCGGGTGAAGGCCGTGCTGCGGCGGACAAGCGGCCAGGGCCGGGCCGCATCGCGCCGCGTTCTCCGCTTCGGCGCCCTGGCGGTCGACCTGGAGGGGCATCAGGCCCTGGTGGAGGGCGAGGACGGGCGGGAAACGGTGCTCGACCTGACGCTGACCGAATTCCGCCTGTTGGCTCGACTGGCCCGAACGCCGAAACGGGTGTTCAGCCGGAGCGAGCTTCTCGAGACCTGCCTGCCGGAGGGCGAGGCGCTGGAACGCACCGTCGACAGCCACCTGAGCAAGCTGCGCAAGAAGCTGGAAGCGCAGGGGGTGACGGGCGTGCCCGCCAATGTGCGGGGCGTCGGGTATCGGCTGGGCGGAGCGTGACGGCGATGTCGGAGCGCGAACGGAGGTCCGGCCTGCGCCGCCAGATCGTCCTGTCGATGACGGTTCTGGCCTTCGCCGTGGCCCTGCTGGTGATCTGCGGGTCCTATGTGTTCTACGCGGTATTCCTGACCTATTACCCGGACAGCATTTCCGACGATCTCTACCCTGCGCCGGTGGAACTCACCTGGATGGCCGCGACCATGCTCGCGGCCCTGGGGCTGGCGGCGGGTATCGCTGTCAAGTTGGCCCAGCGGATCCTGACGCCCCTCAACTCCGTTGCCGACAACCTGCGGCGGGTGGCCGAAGGCGACCTGTCCGCCCGTGCGACCGCCGACGACCGGTCGATGGGCGAAGCGACGCGCCTCGTCTCCGACTTCAACGATCTCGCCGAACGTCTGGAGCGCATGGCTCGCGACCGCGCCTTCTGGAACGCCGCGATCGCCCATGAACTGCGAACCCCGGTGACGGTGCTGCGCGGCCGCCTTCAGGGGCTGGCAGAGGGGGTGTTCCAGCCGAGCCCGGAACTGTTTTCGGGACTGCTGAGCCAAGTGGAGGGCCTGTCCCGCCTGGTCGAGGATCTCCGCGTCCTCGGCCTGGACGAAAGCGGCCGCCTGACGGTTCAGTTGGAGCAGTGCGACCTCGCCGCCGAGATCCGGTCCACCGTGAATGCCTTCGAACCGACCTTGCGCGCGGCGGGGTTCACGCTTTCCCTGGACCTGAGCGAGTTCGAAGCGATCTGCGATCCGGTGCGGATGCGGCAGGCCCTGTTGGCGTTGCTGGACAACGCCGTCCACCACGCGACCCCCGGCCCGTTGCGCGTCCGCTCGTTCGAAAGCGACGGCATGGCTCACCTTCAGGTCGAGGACGCCGGGCCGGGCATTCCCGACGGCTTCACCGAGCGCGTGTTCGAGGCATTCCATCGCGGTCAGGACGACCGATCCGGTCGGGGCAGCGGCTTGGGTCTGGCCGTGGTGAAGGCGGTCGCGCGGGCGCACGGAGGCAACGCGACGTGTCGTGCATCGGGTGGCGGGGGATCGGTCTTCGAGTTGGTGTGGCCCGCCTGAAGCGGCCGACCGATGGCGGCGTCGCGCACCGCCCGATCCGCCGATCCTGTGCAAGGGACCATCAGGGCCGACGACGGAACGAGGCCGGAATGCACGAAGCCCGCCGCGATTGCTCGCCGGCGGGCTGCGGTATTCTGGTGGAGGTGGGGGGCTGCGAGAACCATCCCGAGCAGGTCTTCCCCATCAAGGAGACCTGCCCTTGGAAGAGACCGCCGAGGGCTGCACGCTGCGGCACGCATTCGCCGCCGCCGACGACCACCACCTGGAAGCCAGGAACAAGCCCAACACCGGCATCGACCGGGCGACCGCCGCCGCCGAGCTGGTGGGCGCCCGCCGCTCACCGAGGCCGAGAAGGCCAAGGGCCGCACCGACTTCAACGACCTGGTGGCCGAGCGGGGCAAGGAGGCTGCGCATACCGTCATCCAGCAGGTGGTCGACGCGGCGCTGGCCCGCGCGCCGCTGAAGCCGGCGGTCGAGCTGGCGGAGGAGCAAGAGAAGGAGCCGCCGCGCCAGGCACTGCGCCGCAAGAAGGCACCTGCCCGGGCCGCCGGCATGGCGATGCGACGCAGTCACCGGCCGGGGCTGCGGTTCCGACCGGACCTGCCTTGAACACCTGGCAATTGACCCCTGACGCCCGCCGTCCCGGCGCCTAAGCTCACCAGCGAAGGACACCACACCATGGGAGACCCACCATGCCGAAGAGCTACCTGAGCGACGAGCGCAAGCTCGGCCTGTCGCAGAACGCCCTCTATGCCGCGGAATCCGCCGCCGCCGACGACGCCGGCGACGAACGCGCGGCCTGGGAATGGCTGACGCTGGCCGAAGTGCCGGCCCCGGCCCTGCTGGCGGCCAAGCGCGTGAACGGCGCCGAGTGGATCCGCGCCAAGGGATTGAGAACGGAAACGGCTTATGGCGAAGACTGGCTTGATCGAGAAGTTTGACCGCGCCTTCCTGCGCGAGAAGGTCCTGACCTCGGAGGTGAACAAGACCCCGGAGGCCAAGGAACGAGGCAAGGTCCGCCTCGGCATGAACCAGCTGGTCCGCGAGGTCGGCAAGAGCAGCGACATCGACCTCATCCTCGCCGTCGAACGGTGCTTCCTGGAAAACGACCTCGCCGAATACGCCAACAGCAAGGGCATGGCCGACAGCTTGGCCGCCGCCATCGCCGAACTCGGCTCCGCCGAGCGGCACGTCCAGTTGGTCGCAGAAGGCCGCCAGCGCTAGCGCGCTAGATGACCTGCCGGCCGAGACGCCAAAGGCTCTGATGCACGTCCTCGGCGGCTGGCTCGGTGGGAAGGACCGCCGCCCGCTGGTGATCGCTGACACCCTGCCGATGGCGTTCGCTCTGCGCCGCGAGACCATGGCACCGGTGGTGCAGGCCGCCAGTGATCTGGCCGCCACGGTGGCCGCCCTGCGCAAGCGCTTCCCGGAACGGCGCCTGCTCGTCGCCTCGGCCACGCTGGCACCGCTGCCGACAGCCATGGAGGCCGAAAAGCTTGCGCTCCCTGCCGGCCAGGGATGCCGCCGACCGTCGCCGACAGATCCAGGCGGCCGTGAAGGCGGCCGGACTGGACTCGCGCAGCCAGTGGAGAAGGCTTCCGCCGTCCGGGCCGCAGGTTCCTGTTACTTCTGACTGAAGCTCTCCTTCACCGATACCGGCGACGCGTCCGCAGCAGCCCGATGCTCGCCGACCGGGTCGAATCGACGTGGTGGTCGATGACGGGCACGCCGTGCTTTCAGCCGACGTCGATCCGGCCCTGCTGGTCGCCAGCGTTGATGTTTTGTGGAGGCTGCGGTGATCGCGCCGCCGACGGGCGTGAAGGTGGTACTCGGTCCGAAACCGGTGACTTCCGCAATGGGTTCGACCGTCCAGTGGCAGTCGTACAGGAAGCCCTGCGGTGCCATCCCTTTTGCGGCGACCTCCTCATTTTCCGCTCGAAGCGGCTGGACATGGTCAAGATCCTGGCCTGGGACGGCAGCAGCCTATGCCTGTTCGACAAGTGCCGTCACGCCGCCGGGCACGTCGCCTCGATGGCCGCCGCCAGCATCGCCACCAGATCGTCGATCTGACCGTCGTCGATGATGTAGGGCGGCGCCAGCAGCACGTGGTCGCCGCTGCGGCCATCGATGGTGCCGCCCATGGGATAGCAGATCAGGCCGGCCGCGAAGGCCGCCGCCTTGATCCGGCGGTGGATCCCGAGGGCGGGGTCGAAGGGCTCCTTCGTCGCCCGGTCGCGGACCAGCTCGATACCGCGGAACAGGCCGCGTCCGCGGATGTCCCCGACGTGCGGATGGTCGCCGAGGACCTCGCGCAGGCGGGCGTCGAGGCGCGCGCCCCGGCGCCGCACCTGCGCCAGCAGGTCGCGCTCCTGGATCGCCGTCACCACGGCCAGCGCCGCCGCCGCCGCCATGGGATGGCCCATGTAGGTGTGACCGTGCTGGAAGAAGCCGCTGCCGCTCGCGATGGCTTCGTAGACGCGCCCCGTCGCCAGCAGCGCGCCGATCGGCTGATAGCCGGCGCCGAGTCCCTTGGCGACGGTGAGCAGGTCCGGCGCCACGCCGTCCTCCTTGCAGGCGAACATCCGCCCGGTGCGGCCCATGCCGCACATCACCTCGTCGAGGATCAGCAACACGCCGTAGCGGTCGCAGATCTCGCGGATGCGCGGGAGGTACCCCGGAACCGCCGGCACCGCCCCGGCCGTGGCGCCGACCACCGGCTCGGCGATGAAGGCCATGACCGTGTCCGGCCCGAGGCGCAGCAGTTCCTCCTCCAGCGCGTCGGCGGCGCGGCGGCCGTAGTCCGCCAGGCTCTCGCCCGCCGCCTGCTCGCGGTAGGCGTAACACCGCACGATGTGGCTGGTCTCCACGAGCAGGGGCGCGAACTGGGCGCGGCGCCACGCGTTGCCTCCCGCCGCCAGGGCGCCGAGAGTGTTGCCGTGATAGCTCTGGCGCCGCGCGACGACCCGGTGGCGCTGCGGCTGCCCGATCTCCAGGAAGTACTGGCGCGCGAGCTTGATGGCGGCCTCGACGGCCTCCGATCCGCCGGAAACCAGATAGACCCGTTCCATCCCCTCGGGGGCCGCCGCCACGAGGGCGTCGGCGAGCGCCTCGGCGGGTTCCGAGGTGAAGAACCCGGTGTGGGCGAAGGCCAGCCGGTCGAGTTGTCGATGCAGCGCCGCGCGGACGTCCGGATCCGAATGGCCGAGGCAGGACACGGCCGCCCCGCCGGAGCCGTCGAGATACCGCTTCCCCGCCGCGTCGAACAGATAGCACCCCTCGCCCCGCACGGCGACTGGGGGAACGCCGCGCGTCGAGCGGCCGAAGACATGGTCGGGCATCGCAAAACTCCTTGCAGCAGGAACGGCCTATGCAAAGAATTTGCATCTTTGGTCGGCGTGTGCAAATCTTTTTGCATGATCGGCCGTCATGCAAGGAGCCGGTCCAAATCAGACGACACCGGAACAGGGAAGTGCCATGAAGACCATTCTTTCGCTCATCGGCGCCGCCGTCCTGGCGGTGACCGCGACGACCGCCTCCGCCAAGGACCTGATCGTCGCCACCGACACCGCCTTCGTGCCCTTCGAGTTCAAGGAGGGCGACACCTACGTCGGCTTCGACATCGACCTGTGGGACGCCGTCGCCAAGGAGATCGGCGTGACCTACCGGCTGCAGCCGATGGACTTCGCGGGCATCATCCCGGCGCTGCAGACGGGCCAGGTCGACGTCGCGCTGGCCGGCATCACGATCAAGCCGGAGCGCCAGGAAGTCATCGACTTCTCCGACGGCTATTACGACAGCGGCTTCCTGCTGATGGTGCCCGCCGACAGCGACATCGCCGGCCCCGACGACCTGAAGGGCAAGTCGCTGGCGGTGAAGACCAGCACGTCGGCCTCCGACTACGCGGAGCAGCACTTCACCGGCACCGAGCTGCGCAAGTTCCCCAACATCGACAATGCCTACCTCGAGCTGCGGGCGGGCGGCGTCGACGCCGCCATGCACGACACGCCGAACGTCCTCTACTACATCGCCAAGGCCGGCGGCGGGCAGGTGAAGGCCGTCGGCGCGCAGATGATGGCGCATCAGTACGGCATCGGCTTCCCCAAGGGCAGCGAGCTGACGCCCAAGGTCAATGCCGCCCTGGCGACGCTGAAGGCCGACAGACGCTACGACGCGATCTACGAGAAGTGGTTCGGCGCCAAGCCGGCCAACTGATCGATGCCGGGCGGGGCGGACCGCCGTCCCGCCCGCCCCTCCGCCCCTAGCTCAGGAGGCCCGTCATGCAGATCGACTGGTCCGTCATTCCGTCCTTCCTGCCGCAACTCGCGGAAGGCGCCGCCATCACCATCAAGATCACCGTCATCGGCCTGCTCGGTGGCCTCGCCATCGGCACGGCGGGCGGCCTCATGCGCGCCTTCGGCGGACGGGTTCTGAACGCCGTCGCCTTCGGCTACATCGAACTGATCCGCGGCACGCCAATCGTCGTGCAGGTGATGTTCCTGTACTTCGCCATGCCCGTGCTGGCGGGCCTGCGCATCGACCCGATGGCGGCGGCCATCCTGGCCATCACCATCAACGCCGGCGCCTACATCGCCGAGATCGTCCGCGGCGCCCTCCTGTCCATCTCCCGCGGTCTGGTGGAGGCGGGCCTCGCCATCGGCCTGCCGCACTGGAAGGTGCTGCTTCACATCGTCGGCCCCCTGGCCTTCCGGCGGCTGATCCCGCCGCTCGGCAACCAGTTCATCGTCAGCCTGAAGGACACGTCGCTGTTCATCGTCATCGGCGTCGGCGAACTGACGCGCACCGGGCAGGAGATCATGGCCGCCAACTTCCGCGCCGTGGAGATCTGGACGGCCGTCGCGGTCATCTACCTGCTGCTCACCGGCACCATGACGGTCGGCCTCCGCATCATCGAGAAGCGCATGAGGATCCTGTGAACATCATCGAATTCCGCAAGACCTCGAAGCACTTCGGCCCGCTCAAGGTGCTCGACGAGATCGACCTGACGATCGCGACGGGCGAGGTGGTCGTGCTCATCGGCCCGTCGGGCTCCGGCAAGTCCACCCTCCTGCGCTGCATCAACGGCCTGGAGCAGATCACCGGCGGCGACCTCGTCATGGACGGCATCAGCGTGCGGGCCGGCAAGCGCCAGCTCCGCCTCATCCGGCAGGAGGCGGGCATGGTGTTCCAGCAGTTCAACCTGTTCCCGCAGATGACGGCGCTGGAGAACGTCGCCTTCGGTCCCCGCCAGGTGCGCGGACTGTCCCGAGCCGAAGCCCGGACGCTGGCGCTCGGCCTCCTGGAGAAGGTGGGCCTGGCGGAGCGCGCCCATCACCATCCGGCGCAACTGTCCGGCGGGCAGCAGCAGCGCGTCGCCATCGCCCGCGCGCTCGCCGTCCAGCCCAAGGTCATGCTGTTCGACGAACCGACCTCCGCCCTCGACCCGGAACTGAAGCAGGAGGTGCTGACGGTCATGCGCCAACTCGCGCAGGAGGGCATGACCATGGTCGTCGTCACCCACGAGATCGCCTTCGCCCGCCAGGTCGGCACCCGGCTGATCTTCATGGAGCACGGCAAGATCTCGGTGGACGGGCCGCCGCGCGAGGTCATCGACACTCCCCCCAGCGACCGCTTGAAGGACTTCCTGCAGCATGTTTGACGCAAAGAAGGATCTCGGCTGGGTCCGGGCTGCCGGCACCGCGCACGAGATCGGCCTGGCGCTGGGGCGCGCCGGGAAGGACGCCGTGCACCGTCATCTCGTCCGCAGCCAGGTGTGGGACCTCGTCACCGGCCCCGCCCAGGCGGCACGGGTGCGGACCCTGGCGGAGGCGGTGCGGGCGCGCTTCCCGGCGGTATGGGCCGAACTGGAGGGGCTGGCGGAAGGCCTGGAGCTGCCGCTGCCGCAGGTGGTGGCCTGGAACTGCCGCGGCGACCTGCTGGCGTCGGTCCCGGACGGCTGCACCACGGTGATGATCCCGGGGCCGTCACCGCTCATCGGCCATAACGAGGACGGCCTACCGTTCTTCCGCGGCGCCTCCTTCATCGCCGAGGTGGCACCGGCCGACGGACCCGGGTTCCTGTCGTTCTGCTATCCCGGCTCGCTGCCGGGTCACACCTTCGCGGTGACCGACACGGGCCTCGTGCAGACCGTCAACAACCTGCGCCTGCTCGACGTGCGACCGGCGATGCCGCGCATGGTGATCGGCCGGGCGGTGCTCGGCGCCGGTGGGCTCGACGAGGCGGTCGCCCTGCTGCGCGACCACGGCACCGGCGGCGGATTCCATTTCGCCCTCAGCCACCGGCGCGACCGCCGCATTCTTTCCGTGGAGTTCGGCGCCGGCGCGATCTCGGTACGCCCGCTCGTGGCGCCCGCCCTGCACGCCAACCACGCCCTGCACCTCGATCGCGGCACGGCGGCGCAACACGTCACCCGTTCGTCGGCCGACCGCCAGGTGCGGGGCGAGGCGTTGCTGGCTGAGGGATGGGCGCCGCTCGACATCCTGCACGACGCAGGCGGGCCGGGGCTGCCCATCCATCGCAGCGGCTCCGACGACCCGGACGACGAGAATACCCTTGCCACGGCAGTCCTCCATGTCACAGAAGACGGAGTCGAGTGGAGCATTCATGACTGGCGAAGCCCCCAACCGGTCTACCGCGGCCGCACCCCCTGAAACGCTGGACGACCTGCGTGCCCTGATGGTCGCCATCGCGCGCGGCGAGGCCCCCATCAGCCTGGGCGCCAAGGCGCGCACGGCGTTGGGCCGCATCATCGAGCTGCGCGGCAGCCCGGTGCTGCTGTCGATCACGGCGCTGGCCGAGGAACTGGGCGTCAACCCGTCGACCCTGACCCGCCTCGCGCACAGCCTCGGCTACTCGGGGTTCCCGGCGTTTCAGCAGGTCCTGCTGTCGGCCTCGATGTCCCCGCCCGGCGAGTTCTATTCCCGCCAGGCCCAGGCCGCCCTCGCGGCCGGCAGTTCGTCGCACGCCCGGGCGGTCCAGCTGTGCCGCGAGAACCAGGCCAACATCGATCGGTTCGTCGAGCAGTTCGACGTCGCCGCCTTCGACAAGGCCGTCGCCCTCATCACGGAGGCCCCCCACGTCGCCGTGTACGGCATCCGCCAGTTTCATGCGATGGCGAGCTTCCTCGTCTACGGCTTGCGCATGATTCGGTCGGACGTCTCGCTGCTCGACGCCAACAGCCTGGGCATCGCCGAAGGCCTCGCGGTCCTGTCGCCGGGCGACTGCTTCATCTCCGTCAGCTGTGCCCCCTACTCGACGCAGGTGGTGGAGGTGGCGGCCGCCGCCCGCGAGATCGGGCTGTCGACCGTGGCCCTGACCGACAGCGCCAGTTCACCGCTGGTCGACACCTCTCAAGCCGCCATTCTGGTCTCCCACGGGTCGAGCTTCCTCTCCAACAGCTTCGGCGCCTTCATCGTCGCTGCGGAATGCCTGATCAACGCCTGCGCCGCATCGCATCCCGACCAGGCACGCGCGGCGCTCCGCGAGCGCGACCGCATGATCCAGCGGATGGGCGTGGAGCTGTGACGTCGGAGCCGGCGATCGGTATGGCGGCGCTGGGGATGCCCCTACGTCCTCGACGTCAGGTCACGTCACCTCCCACCACTCCAGGATCGACCGCAGGCGCGGGACGGCGCGGGCGTCGAGGATGAAGCGCTGACGCTCCCACGACGCCACGAAGTGGGCACAGGTGCGGTAGAACCACCATCGGCTCGAACCGCTAGGCAGAACCCCGCAACGCAGTCGACCGCTCCACGGCCACTCCAGGCAATAGACGGCTGCCAGAAAATTCTCCGCCAGCAGAAGGCGCCCGTCGGAGCCGCGGCGGCGGATGGCGCGCTGGGCGATGCGGGTCCTGCCCGGCTGCAGCGCTTCGATGCGCCCGTCGAGGTCGTAGGCGGCGAGGCGCGCCGAGGGGTGGATGGAACGCTCCAGCTCCGGCCACAGGGCCAGCGCCTCGGCCAGAAGCGCCGGCGCCTGCGGGCGGCCTTGCGGATCGGCGGCGGCCTCCGCCTGCGTCAGGCTGAGAAGGTGGTGCAGGAAGCGGCGCGACCGGGCGGCGTCTTCCGTGAGCCGCCACATGGGCAGGAAGGGGATCGACAGGTTCCCAACGGCATTTTCTACGTGCTCCGGACGGGGTGCCCCTGGAGGGACCTGCCGGAGCGCTACGGCCCGCCAACGACGGTCTACAACCGGTTCAACAGGTGGGCCAAAAAGGGCGTGTGGGTGAAGGTTTTCGAAATGTTGGCGGCGAAGTCGCCGCACTCGATGCACCTGATCGACTCATCCATCGTCCGCGCCCATCACCATACGGCGGCGGGAAAAAGGGGGATTCGGATCACGCCCTCGGTCGCTCTCGTGGTGGACTGAGCACCAAGATCAACGCCGTGGTCGATGAAGCAGGCCGCCCGGTATGTATCGTGCTGACGGCGGGTCAGGCGTCGGACAAGGCAGCTGTGGAAGCCATGCTGGAAGGGCTCCCTGCAGCCGACCATCTGGTTGCCGATCGCGGCTACGACGCTCAGGCCATTCTGAACCTTGTCCGCCAGCATGGAGCCGAGCCCCATATTCCGACCCAGCGGGACCGGAAAGTCCAACGCTCCGTCGATCGAGCCTTATACCGTCAGCGCAACCTGGTGGAACGGTTTTTCAACAAAATCAAGCAGCTCCGCAAGATCGCCACCCGCTACGAGCAGTCCGCCAGAAACTATCTGGCCGCAATTCTCATCGCGGCGTCCCAAATCTGGCTTAGGTATGAGTCCGCGTCCTAGCGGCGCTTCGTCTTCCGGTTCGCTTCGTTGAAGGCGACGGCCGCCTCCACCAGTGCCTTGAACGCCGCTGCGTCGACGCCGTCGCCGTCGCGGATGTCGATGGCCCGGCGCGTGCCGCCGCCCAGGCTCGCGTTGAACAGGCCGGCGGGGTCGGGCAGCGCGGCGCCTTTGGCGAAGGTCAGCTTGACGGTGGCCTTGTAGACCTCGCCGGTGCAGAGGATGCCGTCGTGCTCCCACGTCGGGACGCCCGAGGGGTTGGTGGGCTTCACCCACTTCACCGCCTCGACCACCGCCGGGTCGGCCTCGTGGATCAGCCGGCGCATCCGCGCCAGGACGGCGCCGCGCCAATCGCCGAGGCCGGCGATCTTGGCGTCGATGCGGGCGGTCGGGGACTCCTCTTCACTCATGGCGTCTTCTCCTTCCGGCGGCCGGCGCACTGCGACCTCGCCGCCCAGAGTGACCGGCCCGGACCGGTTCGCCCAGGTCCATTCGTCTACTCGGCGGCCGCCGTCGGGCGGGTGGCGCAGGCCGGCGTCGCGCGCAAGGTCAGGGACCAGAACATCAGCGCAAGGACGCCGATGCCTGCCCCCATCAGGGAGACGCCGCCCCACCCGGCACGGGCGTAGACCAGGGTCGAGAGCGAGGAGCCGATGGCACTGCCCACGGAATAGAAGACCATGTAGGCGGCAGTGAGGCGGTTTTGCGCCTCGGGTCGCGTGCGATAGATCATGCTCTGGTTCGTGACGTGGACGGCCTGCAGGCCGAAGTCGAGGACGACGACGCCGACCACAAGCCACAGCAAGGAGTGCGGCAGCAGGGAGATGGGCAGCCAGGCGACGGTCATGAGCCCCAGTGCGACACCCGTCGTCCGCTGCCCGTACCCGCGATCGGCCCACCGCCCCGCCCGTGCCGCCCCCAGCGCACCGGCGGCACCGGCGAGCCCGAAGAGCCCGACCTCGGTATGGGACAGCGCGTAGGGCGGCGCGCTCAGCGGCAGGACCAGGGGCGCGAGAAGGGTCGTGACGTCGGCGAAGATCAGCATGGCGATCACCGCACGGATTCGCAGGACCGGCTCCGCGACGAAGAGCGTCACCAGGGAGCCGATCAGCCCGACGTAGGACTGCCGCTCCGCCCGCCTCTCCTGGTGCGGAAGGGCCCGGCAGAGCAGCACCGTGATCACCAGCATCAGGCCGGCCGACAGCAGGTAGACCGTCCGCCATCCGGAAAGATCCGTCACCAGCCCGGCTACGCTGCGGGCCAGCAGGATGCCGAGGACGATGCCGCTGGTGACCACGCCGACCACATGGCCGCGTTCGCCCGGCCGCGCCAGGCTGGCCGCATAGGCGACGAGCGCCTGCGTCACCACCGCCAGCAACCCGACCGTCGCCATGGACGCCAGCAACATCGCCGCCGTCGAGGCGAACCCGACGCACAGGAGGGCCAGAACCGACAGCAGCGACTGGCCGAGGATCAGCCTGCGGCGGTCGACGAGGTCGCCGAGCGGCACCAGCAGGATCAGGCCGACGGCGTAGCCGACCTGGGTCGCCCCGACGATGAGCCCGGCCTGGCCGCGGGTGAGCGCGAGGTCGTCGGCCATGACGTCGAGCAGGGGATGGGCGAAGTATGCGTTCGCCACGGCGAGCCCGCTCGCGACGGCGAACAGGAGGGTGACCGGCCGGCTCATCCGCGGCGCGGCGCCCGAGAGGGCGGGGTCGGGGGTGGATTGCGGGCGCAAGGGGGCGGCCGCGGCGCCGTCGGGCGCTGCGTTCTTCGGCAAGTCCATTGCGGGCTCCTGTCGATCATGGTCTCTTTATGAAACCAAACAAGCAGTACCCCTGTTGGTTTTATAATGCAACCGAAAACCGGGGACGCCGCCGTTCGATCCGGAGACACCCCATGGTGGGACGCAAGAGCCTGAAGACCGACCACTGCCCCAGCGCCCGGTCCCTGGACGTCATCGGGGACTGGTGGTCGCTGCTGATCGTGCGCGACGCCTTCGACGGCATGACGCGGTTCGGCGAGTTCCAGAAGAGCCTCGGGATCGCCAAGAACATCCTCACCGACCGCCTGCGCACGCTGGTCGCGCGGGGGATCCTGGAGGCGGTGCCGACCGGCGAGACGGGGACGCGCAGCGCGTACAGGCTGACGCCGGTCGGGCGGGACCTGTTCCCGGTGATGGTGGCGCTGCGCCAGTTCGGCGAGCGCCATCTGTTCACCGCGGACGAGGCCCATTCCGTCCTGGTCGACCGCGAGAGCGGCCGGCCGGTCCACCTGGAGGTGCGCGCCGAGGACGGCCGCCTGGTCGGCCCCGACGACACGGTGATCCGCAAGGTTCCCGCCGACGGCTGACCGGCGCGCGGCCCGTCACAGGTCAAGGGTGAGGGCATCCCCGACCGCCCACGACACGCAGGGGCACATCAACCCGGCCTGCGTCCGCTCGGCGGCGGTCAAGGCGTCGTCACGGTGGTCCGGCACGCCGTCGAGGACCTTGGTGGCGCAGGTGCCGCAGGTGCCGACGCGGCATTGGGCGGCGGTCTCGATGCCTGCCGCGGCCAGGGCGTCGAGGATGCTCTGCCCGGCGGGCACTGCGACGCTGCGGCCGGAGCGCACGAGGTGGACGCTGAGCGGCCCGTCGACCCCCGCCGGCTCCGACGCCGCGAAGCGCTCCGACCGCACCCGCTCGGGCGGGATGCCGCAGGCGGCGGCATGCTCGTGGACCGCCGCGAGGAGGGATGCCGGCCCGCAGGCGTAGACGACGGCATCGGCCGGCGCCGCCGCCAGGACGGCGCCGACGTCAAGTCGTCGCGACGCGGGGTCGAGCGCGCCGTACCGGCGCAGGCGGTCGCCGAGGCGTGCCTCCAGGTCCCGCAGCATCGCCATCCCCGCCGGGTCGCGGGTGGCGTAGTGGAGGGTGAAGGGGCGCCCCGCTTCGAGCAGAGCCGCCGCCATCGCCCGCAGCGGCGTGATGCCGATGCCGCCGGCGACGAGCACGGTCGGCCGCGCGTCGTCGTGCAGCGGGAACCGGTTCGCCGGCCGGCCGCAGTGCAGGACGGTACCGAGGCCGTAGTCGCGGTGCACGGCGACGGAGCCGCCGCGGCCGCCGTCCTCGCGCTGGACGGCGATCCGGTAGCGGTGGCGGTCGGCCGGGTCGCCCGTCAGCGAATAGGGGCGCGTCGCCTCCGTCCCGTCGGGCAGGCGGACCGGCACGGCGAGATGGGCGCCCGGCGTCCAAGTCGGCAGTCGTCCGCCGTCGGGGGCCTGCAGCTCGTACGTGCGGATGCGCGGCGTCACCTGCCGGATCCCCGAGATCACAAGCTCCAGCGGGCCGCTGCCGAGGCGCGGCGGCGGCGCCGTCCCCTGCGCCCGCAGGGCGGCCGCCTCTGCTTCTGCATCGGCGAGTTGGCGGCGCAGCGGGGCGACCAGCGCCGCGGTTTCCTCGGCGGTGAAGCGGGGCGTGATGTGCTGCGGGCAGTTCCAGTCCAGCGCTTCGACCGTCAACACCACCGCCCGCTCGACGCGGGCGCGATAGGTCGGGATCTCCAGCCGGGCCAGCAGGGCGCGATCGTCGCTCTCGTGCACGATGCGCGCCCGCGCCCAGATCTTCAGGCGGCGGCGGTTGGCATAGTCCATGAGGATCAGGGCGACGCGGCCGTCCGCCTCGATATTGCCCGTGCTGATGTACTGGACGTTGCCGCGGAAGTCGGCATAGCCGAGCGTCCGCTCGTCCAGGACCTTCAGGAAACCCGGCGGGCCGCCGCGGAACTGGACGTAGGGCCAGCCGGTCTCGCCCACGGTCGCCTGATAGAATCCGTCGCGGGCGGCGATGAACTCCGCCTCGCGGGCGGTGAGCACGGCCCCGCGGTCGGCGGCCCGCTCGAACCCCTCGTTGGCGGCGCGGCTGCCGTAGCGGGCCTGGGCGGCCTTGACGCTCGGGGTGAAGGTGATGTCTGCGAAAGCGCGTGCCATGGCGGGAACACTCCCTGGAGGAAACCGGCGCCCCCGCCCTACCGGGCACGGTCGGGCGGGGGCGGCGGCGCGGGATCAGGCGTGCTGCAGCAGCGGGACCTCGGGGAAGTCGATCTCGATGCGGCTGGCCTTGCCGAGGATGTTGGTCAGCAGGTTCATGCCGACGTGCACGATGATCTCGACGATCTCGGCATCGCCGTAGCCGGCCCGGCGCACCGCCTCGATCTCGGCGGTGGTCACCTCGCCCGTGTGCTCGACCAGGGCGCGGGCGAAGGCGACGGCCGCCGCCGCCCGGTCGTCCTGCGAGGTGCCGCGGCGGTTGGCCGCCATCTCCTCGCCGCTCAGCCCGGTGCCGCGGCCGATGGCGGTATGCGCCGAGACGCAGTACTGGCAGTCGTTCTGCTCGGCGAGGGCGAGCGCGATGCGCTCGCGCGTCGGTGCATCAAGGCTGCCTTGCCCGGCGATGCCGTGCAGCCCGAGGAAAGCGGCGAGGGCGGCGGGGGAATGGGCGAGCACGCGCAGGAAGTTGGGCGTCATGCCGAGCTTGGCCTGAACGGCGTCCAGCAGGGCCTTGGCCTCGGCGGAGGCGGCGGCGGGATCGACGGCGGGGATGCGGGTCATGGGGAACGGTCCTTGTCCGGTGGCCGGGACGGCGATGGCCGCCCCCGGTGACCAGACAATCGCCCTTGTCTTCGAAGATATGAATTCTCATTCTCGGCAAAAGATAGTTCCAGTTTAGGGAATGATCGGTCATGGACAGGCTGCAGGCGATGACGGTGTTCGTGGCGGTCGCGGAGGAAGAAGGCTTCGTGCGCGCGGCGCGCCGCCTGGCGCTGTCGCCGCCCGTGGTGACGCGGGCCGTCGCCGCGCTCGAAGACCGCATCGGCACGCGGCTGCTTCACCGCACCACGCGCAGCGTGCGCCTGACCGAAGAGGGCCGCCGCTACCTGGAGGACTGCCGCCGCATCCTGGCCGAGGTCGAGGAGGCGGAGGAGGCCGCGGCCGGCTCGCACCGCGAGCCGCAGGGGCGGCTGTCGGTCACGGCGCCGGTGCTGTTCGGGCGCATACACATCGCCCCGATCCTGCTCGACTTTCTCGGCCGTCATCCGCGGGTGAGCGTGCGGACGCTGTTCGTCGACCGCGTCGTCAACCTCATGGACGAAGGCCTGGACGTGGCGGTGCGCATCGCCCACCTGCCCGATTCGGGGATGACGGCGGTGAAGGTGGGGTCGGTGCGGCGCCTCGTCTGCGCCTCGCCGGCCTATCTGGCGGCGCACGGCGTGCCGCAGGAGCCGGCTGCGCTGGCCGATCACCGCATCGTCGCGGTGCACGGCGTCACGCCGTCGCCGGTGTGGTCGTTCCGTGCCGGCGACGGCGAGATCGCGGTGCGGACGGCGCCGCGGCTGGAGGTGAACACGGCGGATACGGCCATCGCCGCCGCCCTGCAGGGGCACGGGCTGACGCGCGTGCTGTCCTACATGGTCGCCGCCGACGTCGCGGCCGGCCGGCTGGCGGTGGTGCTGGCGGACTACGAGCCGCCGCCGGTGCCGATCCACCTCGTGCACCGCGAGGGGCGGGACGCCTCCGCCCGGGTGCGGGCCTTCGTGGATTTCGCCGCGCGCCGGCTGCGGGCGGAACGCGCCCTCGGCTGACGGGCACCGCGGCCGGATCAGGACCGCGAGCCGAGATCCCGGTCCTCGGCGCCGCCGGCTTCCAGCCGGGTCAATTCGTCGACGAGGCGCAGTCTGCCGTCCGCGAAGGCGTAGAAGGCGACCACCTTCATCGTCACCGCCTGCCCCGTGGTCTTGGTGACGCGGGCGGTGTGGACGGTGGCGGCGGACCGGCCGTCGCCGACGATACGCTCGATGGTCACGGCGGCCCGCGCCGTCACCGCCGCCGCATGTCGGAGGACCCCGGCGCGGTCGTAGGTGCGGCCGTCGACCCGCTGCAGCCACGGCCGCGCAGTGCCACGAGGCGGCCTGGCGCACAGGAAGCTCCACCCGATCATCGCCAGAACATTCGCCTTCTGCGACATCGTCGCCGCGCACTGCTATCTGGAACCGAACGAGCAGTTCGGGAAGATCGTCGTGACGCTCTGAGGGGCTCCCAAAAATGGTCGCCTGTCCATCGAGCGGCCCCGCAGCGAGGGCACCGTCACTCAGCGACGAAGGCAAGTATTTCCCTAGCCACTTCCTCGGGCCGCTCTTCGATCACCAAGTGCCCGGCATCGTCGATGACGCGGAGGACCGAGGCAGGGTTCAGCCGGTGCAGCGTTTCGTCGCGCTCCTGGTTTAATATTTTCTTGCGATGTGAAAGGGGCAGCGGCGTCGACGCGGCGCGTGACTCCCCGGAACAAACTGACCCGCCGGACCTTTGCCGCCCAGGTCCATTTGGCGGGCCGGGAAGAACTGGCGTCGCCAGATGCATACAGGCCGCATGCGGCACTGTCACCGGAACAGCGTGTCGGCCATGACGTCGACGAACACGCGCAGCTTGGGCGGCACGTGGCGGCTCGCCGGCCACAGGATCCTGAAGGTCCCCGTGTGCTCCACGGCGTCCTCCAGCACGGCGACCAGCGTGCCGGCGTCCAGCTGGCGCCGGATGGCGAAGTCGGGCAGGCAGGTGATGCCGCGGCCGCACTCCGCCATGGCGATGAGGGGCTCGATGGTGTTCATCACCGCCGTGCGGGGCAGCAGCGCCTCGACGTCCTCGAAGCCCGCCCGGAACGGCCAGCGCTCCAGCGTGCCGCTGGTGGCGAAGCGGTGGTGTAGGCAGGCGTGGTGCCGCAGGTCGGCCGGTGCGCGCGGCGTGCCGCGGCTCTCCAGGTACGCGGGCGACGCCACCAGCATGAGGCGGAAGGTGCCGAGCACCCGCGTCATCAGCCGCGAGTCGGCCACCTCGCCGGCGCGGATGACGGCGTCGAACCCCTCCTCCACGACATCCACCAGCCGGTCGCTGAAGTCGACGTCGAGTTCCACCTCCGGATAAGCGGCCATGAACCCGGCCAGCGCCGGCGTCATCAGCATGCCGGCCAACGGCATGCTGACCCGCAGGCGGCCGCGGGGCGCGTCACGGCTTTGCGCCAGCTCGCGCTCGGCGGCGTCCAGTTCGTCGAGGATGCGGCGGCAGCGTGCCAGGAAGGCGGCCCCCTCCGGAGTGAGGGTCACCGTCCGCGTGGAACGGTGGAGCAGGCGGACGCCGAGCGTCTCCTCCAGCCGGGCGACGGCCTTGCCGACGGCCGACGACGAGACGCCGAGCTGCCGGCCCGCCGCCGTGAAGCTGCGGGCCTCGGCGGCACGGACGAAGGCATCGAAGGCGCGGAAACTGTCGAGGCGGGACCGGGTCATTGCGGACAGTATAGTCCGGAAAACCAGGAACTGGAGCCCCATTCTCCGCGGTGAGGGCGTGGCCGTAGGGTTGGCCCGTCTTCAACCGTTCCGGATGGGAGTGCCCTTCCATGCCCTCAGTGACATCCTCGCGCGAGCCGGCGGCGGGCGACCGGCTGCCGGTCCTCGGCCTGCTCGCCCTCGCCCTGGCGACCTTTCTCACCGTGCTGACTGAGGCCCTGCCGGCCGGCCTGCTGCCGCCGATCAGCCGCGACATGCAGGTGCCGGAAGCCTGGATCGGCCAGTACGTCTCCGTCTATGCCCTCGGCACCGTCCTGTCCGCCATCCCCCTGACGGCGGCGACGCAGGGGTGGCGGCGCCGGCCGCTGCTGGTTCTGGCCATCGCCGGCTTCGCCGCCGCCAACAGCGTCACCGCCCTGTCGGAGAGCTACGGGCTGACCCTGGCGGCCCGGTTTCTGGCGGGCATCTTCGCCGGCCTCCTGTGGGCGCTGGTGGCGGGCTATGCCACGCGCATGGCGCCAGCGGCGCTGCGGGGGCGGGCCATGGCCATCGCCATGGTCGGCATTCCGCTCGCGCTGACCGTGGGGATCCCGGCCGGCACCTTCGTCGGCACGCTGTTCGGCTGGCGGCTCGCCTTCGGCCTGATGAGCGGGCTCAGCCTTCTCGCCATGGCCTGGCTGCTCGCCTGCGTGCCCGACTTCCCCGGCAGCCCGCCGGAGAGGCGGACGACCCTGGCGGCGGTCGCCCGGCGGCCGGGAGTGCGCGCCGTGCTGTGGGTCACGCTGACGTTCGTGCTGGCGCACACCATCCTCTACACCTACGTCGCGCCGCTGCTTGAGCCCTTCGGCCTGGCCGGCCGGCTGGATGTCGTGCTGCTGGTGTTCGGGCTGGTGGCGCTCGCCGCCGTCTGGGTCGTCGGCGCGCTCATCGACCGCCGCCTGCGCGAGCTGACGCTGGCGAGTGCCGGCCTGTTCGCCGTCGCCGTCGTGGTCTTCGGCCTCGGCCGGACGCCCGAGGCCGCCTGGGCCGCGGTGGTGATCTGGGGCCTGGGATGGGGTGGCGCCGCCACCCTGCTGCAGACCGCCTCCGCCCAGGCCGCCGGCGAAGCGGCCGACGTCGCCCAGGCCATGCTCGTCACGGTGTGGAACCTCGCCATGGCGGCGGGCGGCGTCGCCGGCGGTCTGCTGCTGGACACGCAGGGCGCCGGCGCCATACCCGGCCCGACCTTGGCGCTGGTGATCGTCGCCCTCGTCGTCGCCTATGCGGCGAAGACGGCCGGCTTCGCCCCGGCGCGAAGCCGCTGACGGCTGGCGAAAGGGGCGCCCGGCACCGGGACACCGTCGCGGCGCCCCGCGACATCATGCGCCGATCAGGCTGATCGCCTGCCGCAGCCGGGGTGCGGCGAAATCCAGGAAGCACCTCATCTTCAGCGGCAACAGCGCGTGCGGCGCATGGACGAGGTGCACGGGATAGGGCTCCAGTTCGTAGTCGGCGAGGACGATCTCCAGCGTCTTCGCCCGGATGGCGGCCTCGGCTTGATAGTGCAGCAGATGCACGAGCCCGGCGCCATGAACGGCGGCTTCCATCGACGCCTCCGCCGTGCTGATCAGCCGCGGCCGCACCGGCACCTCGATGAGGGCGGCGCTATCGGGATCGCGGAACCGCCAGCACGCCGCTTGCGGCGGCCCGTCCGGCATGATGCAGGGGAAGCGCGCCACGTCATCCGGCGTCCGTGGCACACCCCGCCCGTCCCACAGCCGAGGGCTACCGCAAACGACCCCACGGATTGACCCCACGCGCGTGGCGATCATGCCGCTATCGGGTAGATGCCCGATGCGAACCGCCATATCGACCTGATCGTCGAGGAGGTCGACCTGTCGATCGCCGAGTGCCAGGCGAATGTCGATGTCGGGAAAGCGGCCGAGGAAGTCCGCGACGATGGGAACGACATGGCGCCGCCCGAAGAAGAGCGGCGCCGTGACCACCAGGTTGCCGCGAGGCGCGACGAATTCTCCGGCCACCTCCCGCTCCGCCTCATCGACCTGTTCGAGGATCCGCCTGGCCGCCGCGGCATAAGCGATGCCGGCCTCGGTCAAGCTGAGCTTGCGGGTCGTGCGCGTCAGAAGCTGCGCCCCGAGGTGACGTTCGAGCTCGGCGAGCTTGCGACTGACGGTCTGGACGGGGACATGCATCTCGCGGGCGGCGGCCGAGAAGCTGCCGTGCTGGATCGTCGTCAAAAAGATCCTCATGCCGTCGAAGCGATCCATCATTTTCCCATAAATAGTGAAGATGCTTTGCAAGCTTAGAGGATTATCATCTTGGGCGTGAAGCCGCATGTTCGGCCCGGTAGGGATGTCCATGCACAAGGAGAGCGCCCAGTGCCCCGTTCTGCAGTTCCCATTGGCCGACGCTCGATGCTCGCGCTGTCTGCGGCAGCACCTGCAGCAGCCGGCCTGTCGACCCTCGCCGCCTCGCCGGGTCTTGCGACCAGCGGCAGCACGGTGCCGGCCAAGATCCACTTCCGCACACAGAAGGTCGGCGACGTCGAGGTCTTCTACCGCGAGGCGGGGCCTGCCGACGCGCCCGTGTTGCTGCTGCTTCACGGCTTCCCGAGCTCGGGGCACATGTATCGGGATCTCATCCCGCACTTGGCGGACAGCTATCGCGTGATCGCGCCCGACTTGCCGGGTTTCGGCGAGACGGCGGCGCCGCCTCGCGAGGAATTCACCTACGGCTTCGCCACGCTCGCGACGACTATGGAAGGCTTCGTCGATGCGCTCGGGTTGGAGCGTTATGCGATCTACATCTTCGACTACGGTGCGCCGGTCGGCCTGCGCCTCGCGCTCGCGCAGCAGGATCGGATTTCCGCGATCGTCAGCCAGAACGGCAATGCCTACGTCGAGGGGCTAAGCCAGGGCTGGAGCCCGATCCAGCGATACTGGCGCGAGCCGACGAAGGAGAACCGCGAAGCACTGCGGATCTTCCAGACCCCGGACGCGGTGCGCCAGCAGTACGTCATGGGTGTTCCAGATCCATCGCTGGTCTCGACCGACGGGTCCAACCTGGACTCCTTCTTCCTCGCCCGCGCGGGCCGGGACGAAATACAGCTCGACCTGATCCTGGACTACCGCAGCAACGTGGAGCTCTATCCGCAGTTCCATGCGTACTTCCGGACCAGGCAGCCCCCGCTGCTCGCCGTCTGGGGCAGGAACGACCCCTTCTTCCTGCCCGCCGGAGCGGACGCCTTCAAGCGGGACATCCCGGGCGCGGAAGTTCACTTCTTCGATACGGGGCACTTCGCGCTGGAGACGCATCATCAGGAGATCGCCGCCCTGTTGCGCGATTTCCTCGGCCGTCAGAAGCTCTGAACAGTGTGGAGGATCAGGCGCGAGGGGCGGGCATCAGCCGCGGCTGATCGGCCGGCGGCCGGCGCAACGGAGGCGTTTCAAGCGGCCTCGCTGTCCGAGGCGGTGCCGTCGCCGGCGACGCCCACGTGGCGCAGGACGATGGCGCACACTCCCGCCAGGACGGCGATCGCCAGCGCTGCGACCAGGGCGGAGGCGCCCAGCCCCGCCGTGAACGCCCCCTTGGCCGTGGCGAGCACGTCGTCCGGCAGGCGCTCCGCTGCCGATGCCGCCGCCCAGAGGCCTTCGCCGACGGCACGGGCTGCGGCCTCGGGAAGGTCCGCCGGCACGCGCTCTGCGACCAGCCGGCGGTAGACGGCGGTGGTGAGGCTGCCAAGGACGGCGACGCCTACGGCAATCCCCAGCTCCTGCACCGTTTCGGACATGGCCGAGGCGGATCCGGCCTTTTCCGGCGGGGCGGAGCCCACAACCAGATCGGTGCCGAGGGCTGCGATGGTGCCGAGCCCGAGATAGACGAGACCGTAGCCGAGCATCACCGGCACCAGTCCCGGCAGCCACGGCAGCAGGGCGAGGCAGAGGTAGCCGACGGCGGACAAAGCCAGAGATCCGGCCATGACCAGGCTCGGCCGCACGGTCCGGGCGACGAGGGGCGCGCCGATGCCGCCGACCATCATCATCACCGCCGGCGGCCCCATCCACAGGCCGGCGGCCATTGCCGAGAGGCCCATGACCAGCTGCAGGTACTGGGTGACCAGCAGCATGGCGCCGCCGACCCCGACCAGGCCGACCAACAGCACGGTCAAGGCGGCGCTGAAGGTCCTGTTGCCGAACAGGCCCACATCGAGCAGCGGGCTCGGGAGTCGTCGCTGCCGCCTCACGAAGAGGCGGGCGAAGAGCAATCCGGCCGCTAACGCGGCCACCGGCGCGATAGACAGACCGGTCTCCGCACTGGCCTTGATGAAATAGACAACCGGCAGGATCGCGGCGAGGGACAGCGCGACGCTGAGCAGGTCGGGCCGCCCACTTCCGGGCGCCCGGTATTCCGGCAGAACCAGCGGACCGGCGACGAGCACCACGGCGATGACGGGTATTGCCACGAGAAACGCCGCGCCCCACCAGAAATGCTCCAGCAGTACCCCACCGACCAGCGGTCCCGCCGCCATGCCGAGGGCGAACATGGTCGCCCATATCCCGATGGCGAGCGCCCGCTCCCGCGGCACCGGAAACAGGGTGCTGACGAGCGCCAGAGTGGAGGGCATCAGGGTCGCGCCGGCGACGCCGAGCATGGCGCGGGCGGCGATCAAGATGCCGGCGGTCGGCGAGAAGGCCGCCAGCACCGATGCGGCGCCGAAGGCGGCGGTTCCGACAAGCAGCAGTCGCCGGCGTCCGATGCGGTCCCCCACCGTGCCCATGGTGATGAGGAAGCCAGCGATCATGAAGCCATAGGCGTCCATGATCCACAGCGCCTGGCTGCTGCTCGGGCGCAAGTCGGCCGCGAGGGCCGGCATGGCCAGATACAGCAGCGTCACGTCCAGGCCGAGGAGGGCGGTCGGCAGCGCCAGCACGGCTAGTCCGACCCATCGCGCGGGTCCTGCGCCTTCCCGGCCGGGAGAGTGCGGCGCCGTCGCCGGGACGGCCTGGGCATCGAGGGAGATCTGTTCGCAATCGGAAGACATGTCACCTCCGGGGAATAGGGAGGCGCGGTGCGGCCCCCCGACGTCGGGGCGGCATTTTCCGGAGGCACTAGGCCTGTTACAATCTGGCTGTTTATGGTGTTACAACGAGCAACAGGCCATGACGACGCGATCTCTCGAGCGGACACGAAAGGAGCTTGCGGAGTTCCTGCGGCACCATCGCGAGCGGGTCTCGCCCGCCGAGGTCGGCCTTACCGCCGGCCGCCGCCGCCGCACGCCTGGGCTGCGCCGCGAGGAAGTGGCTGCGCTCGCCGGTGTCGGCCTCAGTTGGTACACGTGGCTCGAACAGGGGCGAGACATCGGCGTGTCGGAGGACTTCCTCCTGCGCTTGGCCAAGGTGCTCCGGCTCGACGACGCCGAATGCTGCCATCTGTTCGTTCTGGCGCACCGCCGCCCGCCGCCCGCCGAGCCTTACCATTGGCCCGTCGTCTCGCCGCGCGTACAGCTGCTCATGGACGACTGGCGGGACCGCCCGGCCTATGTCCAGAACCTGCGGTGGGACGTCGTCGCCTGGAACGCCGCCGGGGACGGGCTGTTCGGCTTCTCCCGCAAGGAGCCGCCAGACAGGAACATGCTCCGGATGGTGTTCGCCGATCCCGATCTGCGACGCCGCCTTCCGGCTTGGGCGAGTGACGCGCCGCACCTCGTCGAGGCCCTGCGGCGCGACCTTGCGCTGGTCCCCGACGACCCGGCGATGCAGCGGTTGGTCGACGACCTGGAGTCCCTCTCGCCGGACTTCCGGCGCTGGTGGAACGGAACACCGGAACACAGCGCGGCGAGGGGCCTCACCGCCCTTGCAGGCGAACAAGGTGTACTGCGGCTGGAGCATGAGGTTCTGACGGTCGACGAACACCGCCACCTGCGGATGGTGGTCTATTTCCAACTGTAGGAGGCACGGAGGCTACATTCCCGCATTTGCTTCCTACCAGTGATGTGGCCGCAGCCCTAGTCAGTCGCCCGAGAGCATGGCTGCGTAACGCCGCTGCATCTCCTCGGGCTCGACCTCCTCGATGGCGTGGCCGATCAACCAGTCGTAGCCGAAGGGGTCGCGGATGGTGCCTGACCGCTCGCCATAGAAGTGGTCCTGCGGCGCGCGCACCAATCTGGCGCCGGCCGCCACCGCGGCGGCGATCATGGCGTCGGCGTCGTCCACGTGCAGGTGGATGACGAAGCAGCTCGGGCCGTCGGGATCGAGCGCGGCGATGCCGAGTTCGGGGAAGGGGTCCGACAGCATGATGGTCGTGCCGCCGAACAGCAGCTCCACATGGCCGATGCGCCCGCCGGGCTCGGTCAGGCGGAACTTCTCCACCGCCCCGAAGGCCGCTTTGTAGAACGCGACGGCCGCAGCGGCGTCGCGGGCGCGGAGATAGGGATAGACTTCGTGGATCGACATGGTGCGACCTCCTCGCGGTTGCCCGTCCACAGCCTGCCTGCGGGTGCGCCCCTGCGTCTTGAAGATAATTGACCGTCACGGCGCCAGCAGGACGTGGCGCGCCTCCACCGGCGCCAGACGGCGGTAGCGGCCGGGCGTCAGACCCGAGAACGCGCGGAACTCGCGCGTCATGTGGGCCTGATCGGCATAGCCGGCCAGCGCCGCCAGATCGGCGAGGGAGGCTTCGGGCGCGGCATGCAGGTGCGTCACGGCGGCATCGAAGCGGTGCAGGCGCAGATTGCTCTTGGGGCTCAGGCCGACCGCCTCGGTGAAGACCCGCACGAAGTGCCGGTGACTGACGCCGCTGTCCCTCACCACGCCGGCGATGGCCGAGCCGCCGTCGAACCGGCACAAGGCGTGGGCGATCATGGGGTCGATGCGGCGCAGCGACGCCAGACGCCGCTCCAGCACGGCCTCGAACAGGTCGAGCCGGCGGTCGAGGGCCGGGGTCGCCTCCAGCCGCTCGCGCAGGTCCGCGAGGTCGGCCCGCGGCCACAGATCTTCGAGGTTCGTGTGGCGGCCGGCAAGGGCGCCAGCGGGCGTGTTCGAGAGCAGATCGGCGGCGCCGGGCTTCAGCAGCGCCCCGACGCAGGCCGCCCCGTCACCCGTCGCCTTGCAATAGGCGCGCAGACGCATGCCGTTGAGGACGCTCCCGCCGACGACGGTTCCCGCCGCGTCGGCGGGATCGGTATAGATCCGCAGTGGGGAGCCACCGAGCCGGATGGCGACGTGCATCGCCCCCGCCGGCAGCATCAGCTCCCGCCGCGCGCCGAGTGGCGTCGGCGCGGTGGCGTCCGTCGCCCATACCGACGAGACGAAGGGCTGGAGGGCCGGCTTGGGCATGCGGCGCAGGGCCATAGCCTGACTCCCTTTCGTTCCCGCTCAGCGGCTCGGCCAGGACCACGGGTCCGGATCCCGTGCTTCCGCATCGGGATGCGATTCGCCGAGGTCCTTGTGCAGGCGGATGGTGACGGTGTCCGGGTCCGTGCCGAGCGCCTCGACCAGCGCCGGAGCGTGCGTCACGACGATCAGCTGGCAGCGCTTGCCCGCCGCCGTCAGCAGGCGCGCCAGCGCCTCGTGCAGCGCCGGGTTGAGGTGGCTTTCGGGCTCGTTCAGCACCATCAGCTCCGGTGGCCGCGGCGACAGCAGGGCAGCCACGAGCAGCAGGTAGCGCAGCGTCCCTTCCGAAAGCTCTCCCGCGCCCAGCGGCCGGAGCAGTCCGTGCTGCCGCATCTCGATGGAGAAATCCGGCGCGACGGCGACGGTCGCGCCATCGAAGGCGTCGGCGACGGCGGTCTTCAGGGCCACGTCGTCGCCGACTTCCACGATGGTCCGCAGGGCGGCGGCCAGATCGGCGCCGTCGGCGGCGAGGACGGGCGTGAAGGTGCCCACCTGGGGGCGACGGGCGGGCGCGTTGCGGTCGACCCGCAGGTCGTCGTAGAAGCGCCAGCGGCGCAGGCGCTCGCGCATCATCAGAAGCTCCACGCCGTCGCCGGGGCCGGCGCCCTGCACCAGCATACTGTCGACCGGCCCGATGGCGTTCCAGTCGTCGGACCACCCGCCATGGGCGCGGGACCGCAGGCGGAAGGCGGCACCGCGACGCTCGGCGAGGACGGTGCGCCGGGTCAGGCTCTGCCCCGCCCACAGGGCTTCCGCCTTGATGGCCGGATCGCGGGAGAAGAACGACGACGACGGCTGCGGCAGCCCGAGGTCGATGGCGTAGCCGTAGTCGTCGCTGGAAAACCCGAGCCGCATGGCGACCGACTTCGTGAGCACCGTGCCCTGCACCGGCTCCGCCCGGGCGCGCATGGCGCGGCTGAAGGCCTCCGGCCCCGCCCAGAGAGCCGAGGCGATGCCGCCCTCGGCCGCCAGCGAGCGGACCACGCCGCCGTCCGCCACGTCGGCCAGCAGCCGGAGCGAGCGGTAGAGGCTCGACTTGCCCGACCCGTTCTGCCCGGTGACGACGGTGACGGGGCCGAGACGCAGGGTGACGTCGCGCAACGACCGATAGCCCGAGATGGCCAGCCTGGTGATCATGACCCGGTTCCGTGCTGTGGCCGCTGGCGTCGTCGCCACCCGGCACAAGGCCGGGTGGCACTCCGTTGTCCACAACGCGCCGGGGCTGCGTCAAGGCTTCCGTCACCGGCCCGCGGCCGTCAGCGCCCGTAGGCCGCGACGACCTCCGCCAGGGGGACGTGCCCTTTGCAGGCTCCGCCGCCCGTCGCCGGCTCGCCGGCCTCCAGCGCCCTTGCGTAGACGACGGCGGGGTCGGCATCGAGGCGGGCCCGCAGCGCCGCGAGCCGGGGCCAACGGGCCGGATCGGCGACGGCGTGATAGTCGAGCCAGCGCGCCACGCCGACGAGGAGGCCGTCGGCCAGGGTCGGCCGATCGCCCACCAGGAAGGGGGTGTCGCCGATCATGTCCTCCAGCTTGTCGTGGCGCTCGACGACGCTCTCCCGGCCCCATCGGACGAGGGCGGCCTGCAGATCCGGATCGGGCGGATCCATCTCCATCGCCGCCCACAGCGGCGAGAAGGCGCCGGTGAAGCCGGTGTTGACGAAGCCCATCAGCTGGTGCATGCGGTCGGCGTCCGGCGAGCGGGGATCGAAGCTGATCCGGCGGTCGGTGTCGCGGGCTTCCAGCCACGCGGCGATGGCCATGGTTTCGGTGACGACGGTCCCGCGGTCGGTGATCAGCGCCGGCGTCTCGACCCGCGGGTTGATGCGGCGATAGGGCGGCTCGCGCATCTCGCCCAGCATGTCGACGCGGCACAGGCGGTGCGGCAGGCCCATCCATTCGAAAGCGGCGACGAGGCCCATGGAGCTTCCCGAGGGGAAACCGTATATGAGAATCGGATCCATAGCGTGCGGTCCTGAAGGTTCGGAGGGTGGGCTGCGCAGCCACCCGACCTTCGGGGACACGGCCTTGGAAGTAAATTACGCACCTTTTCGTAACCATGAGCGCGCCATGAAAGACCTGGTCTCCCGCTGCCCTATCGAAGAGGTGATGCAGGTCCTGAGTGGCCGCTGGCCGACGCTGCTCATCTACTATCTGCAGGACGGCACCAAGCGGTTCGGCGACTTGCGCCGCGACAATCCGACCATCTCCCACAAGATGCTGACGGTGGAACTGCGGAAGCTCGTCGACGCGGGCATCGTGCAGCGGACCGAGTTCGAGGGCTATCCCCTGCGCGTCGAGTACGACCTCACGCCGGAAGGCCGCAAGCTGGTGCCGCTCATCGACGCCCTGGCCGACTGGTGGGACGCGACTGACGGCGTTCGGCGCCCGGCGGGCGCCGCCGTCGACCGCGTCTCCACCTGACGACGGGCCGTCACACGGCGGGCGGCGAAAGGCGCGCGAAGCCCGGCTGGCGGTAGTAGGGGAAGTGGGGATAGGCCGGCGTCACCGCGCTCGCCGCGTCCAGGCGTGCCACCTGGTCGGGCGTCAGCTTCCAGCCGACGGCGCCCAGGTTCTGGCGCAACTGCTCCTCCGTGCGGGCGCCGATGATGACCGATGACACTGTCGGGCGGCGCAGCAGCCAGTTGATGGCGATCTGCGGCACGCTGCGCCCGGTTTCCGCCGCGATCTCATCCAGGGCGTCGACCACGCGATAGAGATGCTCCTCGGCCACCGGCGGTGCGAACTGCTCGGTGGCGTGCAGGCAGCTGCCCTCCGGCACGGGCTGGCCGCGGCGAATGCGGCCGGTGAGGCGCCCCCCCAGCCGAGCGGGCTCCACACCAGGGCACCGAGACCCTGGTCGCGGGCCAGCGGCATCAACTCCCACTCGTAGTCGCGGCCGAGCAGTGAGAAGGACATCTGGTGCGCCACCTAGCGGGTGCGGTCGCGGTGGTCGGCGGCGGCCAGCGACTTCATCACCTGCCAGCCGGAGAAGTTCGACACGCCGACGTAGCGCAGCTTGCCGAGGGACTCGAACCCGTCGCACCAGAGGTGCGCACTGCCCAGGGCAGGGGTTCGAAAGCGAAAAACCCGCCGTCTTACGACAGCGGGTTTCACCGGAATTCTGGTGGAGCTGAGGGGAATCGAACCCCTGACCTCTGCAGTGCGATTGCAGCGCTCTCCCATCTGAGCTACAGCCCCGGTGGGCGCGGATATTCGTTGGAAGGGCCCCGCCTGTCAAGCACTTCCTCGGAAAAATAACATGGCCCCGCAGACCGCCCGGAACGGTCGCGCGGCCTTGCGCGAACTGCCCCCAGGCCTTACGTTTTTCGCGAGCATTTCCAACGCGGAGCGGTTGCACGTCCATGGATGTCGTTCTCGGGCCCCTGCTGCAGGTCGTGAGCATCGCGCTCAATCTCTATCTCTGGGCGCTCATCATCTCGGCGGTGATGAGCTGGCTCGTGGCGTTCAACGTGATCAACACGCACAACCGTGTCGTCTACATGATCGGCGACTTCCTGCACCGCATCACGGAACCGGCCCTGCGGCCCATCCGCTCGGTGGTGCCGGTGATGGGCGGCGTCGATCTGTCGCCCATGGTGCTGATCCTGATCATCATCTTCCTGCAGGGCGTCATCGGCCGCCTCGCCTTCTCCCTCTGAGCCGGTCCGCCGTGACCGCCGCCGCCCCCGCCGGCTTGCCGTTCGAGCCCGTCGCCGGGGGGCTGCGGCTGTTCGTGCGGCTGACGCCGAAAGCGTCGCGCACCGCCGTCCAGGGCATTGCACCCGATGCCGACGGCGGCCATGTCCTGAAGGTGGCGGTCACCGCCGTGCCGGAGAACGGCAAGGCCAACGAGGCGTTGATCAAGCTGCTGGCCAAGGAGTGGCGGCTGCCGAAATCGGCCTTCACCCTGGTCTCCGGCGCCACCGACCGGCGCAAGACGCTGCTGGTGGCCGGCGATGCCGCCGCGCTGGCGGACCACTTGGGCGAAAGGATGCGGAGCCATGGCTAAGGCGATCCTGCTCGACGGCCGCGAGGACGCCGACGACCTGCGCGACCGGGTGGCCGAGCGCGTCCGCGCCCTGCGCGACAGCCGCAAGCTGCGCCCCGGCCTCGCCCTGATCCGCATCGGCGACAAGGGCGAGACCAAGCCCATGCTCGACGAGCGCGAGCGCTGGGCGCGCGACGCCGGGTTCCAGGTCAACCGCCACGACATGCCCGCCGAGACGACCACCGAGGAACTGCTGCTGGTGGTGGAAGGCATCAACGACGACAGCGCCATCAACGGCGTCGTCATCCTGGAGCCGGCGCCGAAGCAGATCGACATGGGCCGGGTGCGCCGCGCCGTGCTGCCGGTGAAGGACGTCGACGGCCAGCACCCGCTCAACGCCGGCGAGCTGATGACCGGCGGTGTCGGGCTGGTGCCGTCCATCCCGCTCGCCGTGCGCGCGGTGCTGCGCAACCACCACGGCCGCGGCCTCGCCGGCATGACCGCCGCCGTGCTCGGCCGCTGCGCCACCGTCGGGGCGCCGGTCGCCCAGCTGCTCATCGCCGCCGACTGCACCGTGACCGTCGCGCACTCGCAGACGCGCGACCCCAAGGCCGTGGCACGCGCCGCCGACATCGTGGTCTGCGCCGTCAACCGGGCGGAGGCGGTGCGGTCCGACTGGATCCAGGCCGGCGCCACCGTCATCGACACCGGCCGCCACCGCCTGCAGCAGTCCGGCTCCGAACCCCGGCTGGTGGGTGATTGCCGGCGCGAGGAGATCCTCGGCGTCGCCGGCGCCTTCGCCGACCGCTTCGGCGCCGTCGGGCCGCTCGGCATCGCCATGCTGCTGCGCAACACCCTGCTGGCCTGCTGCCGCCAGCACCGCATCGACCTGAAGGTGGCCGACTGCGGCGTCTGAGCCGCCGCGCTCCTGCGCGCACCCTCTTGTCCGATGGCGAGGCCCCGCATCGCAGAGTGGCACTGGTGCGCCGGCGGCAAAGCCCCCATGCTCGGCTTTGCCTTCCGCCGTTCCGGACCCGCCATGCCCGCCCTTCTCGACAGCCTGCGCCGGCCCTTCGACACCCTGGCGGAGCGCCTGTCCGACAACGTGCGCGGCGTGCTGTGGATGGTCTGCGGCTCGGTCGGCTTCGGGCTCATGGGCGCCGGCATCAAGCTGGCCGGCGGCGCCGGGCTGCACGCCTTCGAGGTCGCCTTCTTCCGCTGCCTGTTCGGCCTCGTGGTGCTGCTGCCCTTCGTGATGCGGGAAGGCCTGCGCCCGCTGCTGGCGACGCAGCGGCCGGGGCTGCACACCCTGCGGGCGCTGTTCGGCTCGGCCACCATGCTGTGCATCTTCTACGCCATCACCCACATGGAGCTGGCGGCGGCGACGGCGCTGGCCTACGCCCGGCCGCTGTTCCTCATCGTGCTGGCGGTGCTGTTCCTCGGCGAGGCGGTACGCTGGCGCCGCTGGGCGGCCACCGCCTGCGGCTTCCTGGGCGTGCTGATGATCCTGCGGCCCGATGCCGGCGACCTCAACGCCGCCGCCTGGGCGGCGGTGGCGGCGGCCTTCCTCATGGCCTGCGTCATCACCCTCATCAAGCGCATGTCGGCGACGGAGCGGCCGCTGACCATGCTGCTGTGGTTCTCCATCGCGTCCGTGCTGGTGACCGGCGTCGCCGCCGCGCCCTACTGGACCATGCCCGATGCGCGGCAGCTGGGCGTGCTGGCCTTCGTCGGACTGGTCGGCACCGCCGCGCAATACTGCGTGCTGCGCGCCTACCGCCTGGCGGAAGCGACCATCGTGGTGCCTTTCGACTACTTCCAGATCCCCATCGCCTGGGGCCTCGGCTACATGATGTTCGCCGAGCAGCCGAGCTGGCTCACCCTGGCGGGGGCGGCGGTGATCGCCTGCTCCACCCTCTACATCCTGCTGCGCGAGGCGAGGCTGAAGAAGGACCCGCCGGTGCCCTCGGCCACCGACACGCCGGCCTGAGCGGGCGGAGCCTCCGACGCCGGTCCCGGGCGGACGGAACCCCCACGCCGCACGCGGCTTCCGGCTGCGGGGCGAATCTGGTATGCAATCCGCCTTCGCTTTAAGCGCAAAACTCATCGGGAGGAATACAATGAACGTGAAGGGGCAGGCCGCCGTCGTCACCGGAGCCGCTTCGGGTCTCGGCCGCGCCACCGCCACGGCGCTGGCCGCCGCCGGCGCCAAGGTCACGCTGCTCGACCTCAACGCCGACAAGCTGGCCGCCGTCGCCGAGGAGATCGGCGGGCTCGCCGCCGCCTGCGACGTCACCGACGCCGCCTCGGTGAAGGAGGCCATCGCCAAGGGCCGCGAGGCGCACGGCCCGGCCCGCATCGCCGTCAACTGCGCCGGCGTCGTCCACGGTGCCCGCATCGTCGGCAAGGAAGGCGCCATGGACCTGGGCGCCTTCTCGCGCGTCATTCAGATCAACCTGATCGGCACCTTCAACGTCATGAGCCAGGCGGCCGCCGACATGCTCGCCCTGGATCCGCTGGAGGACGGCGAGCGCGGCGTCATCGTCAACACCACCTCGGTCGCCGCCTTCGAGGGCCAGTTCGGCCAGGCCGCCTATTCGGCGTCCAAGGGCGGCGTCGCGTCGCTGACCCTGCCGGCGGCGCGCGAGTTCGCGCCCAAGGGCGTGCGCGTCATGTGCATCGCGCCGGGCATCTTCGAGACGCCGATGTTCGGCGGCCTGCCGCAGGACGTGCTGGACGCCCTGCTGGCCAAGACGCTCTACCCGAAGCGCCTCGGCAAGCCCGAGGAATACGCCGAGCTGGTGCTGTCCATCTGCGGCAACCGCATGCTGAACGGCACGGTCATCCGCCTCGACGGCGCCATCCGCCTCGAGCCGCGCTGATCCGGGGCGACCGCCACGGCAGTCCTGCGACAGGGGCGTCGGCGACGGCGCCCCTTCTTCTTTCGGTGTAGTCCCGGCCGCCCGTTCGGCGTATTTTCGCCACGAAGCTGTTGCACCGCGGCAACATCACCCGGGAAAACGCGATCGGGCCCCGCCGCAGCGGCCTTCAGAACCGTTCCAGTCCTTGATTTGCGCCGTGTTTCAGGCACACCCTTGGCTCCAGAACATTGCGCCCTTGTGGCCGCCACACCTTTCCCCTGTGGCCGCCACGACACAACGGGATGATAGAAGGAAGGTCCGCGTCATGAAGCGTTCCCTCGCCCTCGCGGTCAGCGCCATCGCGCTCGCTGCCGCCGCCGGCACCCCCGCCCTCGCCCAGTCCGAGGGCCCGTACGTCGCCCTCGGCGCCGGCCTCGTGATTCCCGAGGACTCCGACCTCGACGGCCCGACCGCCGCCACCAGCGGCGAAGTCGAGTTCGACAACGGCTGGGCCGCCATGATCGCCGGCGGTTACGCCTGGGGTAACGGCCTGCGTACGGAACTCGAGTTCTCGTACCGCGACACCGGCGTCGACGGCATCACCACGCCGGGCGCCGTGAACGGCGCCGGCTCGGCCAACGCGCTCGCCACCATGGCCAACGTGCTGTACGACTTCGACTTCGGCATCGGCCTGAAGCCCTACCTGGGCGCCGGTATCGGTCTGGCCCGCGTCGAGGCGGAAAACTGGCGCAACAGCGCCGGCGCCATCACCGACGACGGCGACATCTCCTGGGCGTGGCAGGGCATCGCCGGTGCCGCCTACGGCATCAGCGACAACGTCGACCTGACGCTGGACTACCGCTACTTCAGCGCCCCGGACCTGGAACTGAGCGGCGCCACCGCCGGCACCAGCTACGACTCCGAATACCAGAACCACACCGTCATGCTCGGCGTGCGCTACACCTTCGGTGCCCCGCCGGCCCCGCCGCCGCCGGCCGCCGCGCCGGCCCCGGCGCCGCAGCCCGAGCCGGTGGCCCAGCGCCCGGCCCCGCGTGACTACCTGGTGTTCTTCGAGTTCGACCGCGCCAACCTGACCCCGGAAGCGCAGTCGGTCCTCAATCAGGCCGCCTCCACCGCCTCCAACAACCGTCCGGCGGTGATCAACGTCACCGGTCACACCGACCGCGCCGGCAGCGACCAGTACAACGAGCGCCTGTCCATGCGCCGCGCCGAAGCCGTCGCCGCCTACCTGGAAAGCCAGGGCGTGCCGCGTTCGGCCATGGCGCTCGACGCCGAGGGCGAGTCGCAGCCGCTGGTCCCGACCGCCGACGGTGCGCGCGAGCCGCAGAACCGTCGCGTGATGATCCGCATCCAGTAATCCGGATGTGGTGGGTCGCTTCGGCGGCCTCCTTCAGAGCAGGAAACGGCGTCGGAGCGATCCGGCGCCGTTTTCCTTTGCGCCGCACACGGGGCCTTGCCCCCGGCGGGAGGGGCGCGCACATTGAAGCCCATGACCGGCAGCGAACGGACCCCCTCCATGAGCGACCTGACCGACGCGCCGCGCGGCCCCGTGGTGGAGCGCGTGCCCGCCGGCGACGAACGGCTGCGCCTGGTGTGCGACGACTGCGGCTTCATCGCTTACGAGAACCCCAAGATCATCGTCGGCGCCGTCGTCACCCACGGCGACCGCTACCTGCTGGCCCGCCGCGCCATCGAGCCGCGCAAGGGCTTCTGGACCATCCCGGCCGGCTTCATGGAACTGAACGAGACGGCCGAGGCCGGCGCCGCCCGCGAGGTGTGGGAGGAAGCGCGGGCGCGGGTGACGGTGGGGCCGCTGCTCGGCGTCTACAGCCTGACCCACATCAGCCAGGTGCACCTCATCTATCGCGCCGAAATGATCGACGCCGACCACGCCGCCGGCCCCGAGAGCCTGGAGGTGGCGCTGCTGACGTGGGACGAGATCCCGTGGGACGACCTGGCCTTTCCCTCGGTGGTCTGGGCGCTGGAGGCGCAGCGCCGCAGCGTCGGCCGCAGCGACTTCGCGCCCGAGGGGGCACCGGAGCGGCCGCACCGGCCGGAATGACCGCGCCGCACGCCTTTCCCGCGTGCCATACACCTTTGCACAGCTTGGCGGACGTGACCGAAGGTCGTAGACCGGAGGTCATGCTGAAGCAGAGCGTCATCGACTCGATGATCCCGCCGCTGCGGGACCTCTACGCCCTGTGGCAGGCCCTCGGCTGGGACCAGGGGCTGCCGCTGGTCGCCGACGTGCTGCGCGTCGACCTCGCCCGCTGGCGTCCCAACGCCGTCATCATCGAGCGGCGCGACGGCACCTACTGGTACCGCTGGTACGGGCCGGCGCTGCGGGCGGCCTTCAAGACCGACCTCACCGGCCTCGCGCTCGACAGCATCCCGGAAAGCACCCTGCCGGCCGGGCAGCGCCAACTCATCGAGTACGAGTTCGCCACGGCGACGGAGCGTCGCAGCCCGGTGTGGCGCAGCTACAAGGCGCAGTTCGGCGGCGAGGACCAGGTCTGGCAGCGCCTGGTGCTGCCGGCGGCCCCGGCGGAGGGCGAGCCGGTCAGCCTCATCCTCATCGTGGCGGCCAAGGTGGAAACGCCGCCGGTGACCGTGAAGCGCATCCCCACCTTCAGCTGAGCCCGGCGAAGGCCGCCATGTGGAAGGCCGCCTGCCCGGGCGCGTAAGCCTCGCCCACCGGACAGGCATGGCGCGCCAGGCACCCACCCGCACGGCAGGCCTCCCCCGCCGCCGACCGCACATGCGCCCGGCAGGCGGCGACATCGTAGCCGCCGGCGGTGAAGGCGCCGACCGGACAGGCGCTCAGGCAGGGTTTGGCGTCGCAGGAGTCGCAGGGATGCGGCGCGGGCGCGGACTCCGGTAGCGGCAGCCGTGCGTCGAACAGCAGCGCGGCGCGATAGGCGTGCCACAGGCCGAAGACGGGATGCATCAGCACGCCCACAGGCGACGGCTTCAACCCCTCCGCCGCCATGGCCCAGCGCTGGAACGGGTGGTAGGGCGGCCCCTCGAACGGAAACACCACCCGCGCGCCCACCGCGGCGGCGACGGGCTCCATCACCCGCCGCGTCCAGGCATCCAACTCGTGCGGCCGGTCTTCGGCACGGCGAGCGCGGGCAAAGGCCTGCCACAGGCCCGGCCCGGCGTTCCCCACCAGCACGACGGTGCCGCCTTCGGGCGGGTGCAGGGCACCGCGGAGAAGGAGGCCGTGGGGGTGGATGTAGTTATCTATAGCTTTCATGGTCAGACTGCATTGCTGGTTGCATAATGTCATTATCATGCTTTATAGAGGTGCGCTCGCGACGAAAGCGCATAAATGGGGGCGGGGCATGACTGAAGCCGATCAGATAAAGTTCGAGGCGCTGAGCCTTCTGGAATGCCTGAAGGAGCCACACCGAAAGATCGTGTCGACGCTGGAGGACGATCAACGGCTTCGGGTCGTCTGCTACCACATGAAAGACCGTCTCAAGCGTCCCAATCGGATCGTCGAAAAAGTTCTGGAGCGTCGCCGGGCCGGCCGCCCCGAGTATTCGGTGGACCATATCACCGACGCCTGCGGTTTTCGCCTTATCGCATTGTTCCAGAGCGACGTCGCTGCGGCTCTGCGGCAACTCCTGCACTATGTGGGCGACCACGCCGACGCCCTGTTTCCGACTGTGCGGGAGATCAGGTTCTACGGTTCGCGCCCCGTATCGGACCCGCTATCGATTGAGCTGGAGGTCGAGAAGGTCGTGGACGAGTGCGACCTGCGCCAGATCTATGCACGAGAGACCAAGGCGTCGCTCTACTCATCCGTCCACATCGTCATGGACCTGAACGTCGCCGACGACAACGGCGTCTCTCGGGTGGTGGGCATCGAATTCCAGGTCCGCAGCGCCTTCGAAGAGGTGTGGGGCGAGATTGACCACAAACTGCGCTACGGGCCCAACCGGGGTGCCATCGACTCAACGTCGTGGGACAAGCACCTGAACGCGCTCAAGGCCCTCACCGACGGCCTGATCCAGTACGTCGAGGTCATCCGCGGTCAGGCCATGGCCGGCGCCGATTCCGGAGCGCCAAGCAACGATACCAAGCCCATCGAGACGACCGACACGGTGTTGAGCCGCTTGGCCAGGATCAGGGGGATGCCGAATGCCTTTGCGGAGCGCCTTCGGGAGGCGTTCAAGGTGCGCGACACCGCGAAGACATTGGTCAAGGGAGCAGAGCGCATCCCGCACTTCAAAGACGGCATCAAGCGGTTCCGAATGCTCCTCGATGAAGTCGAGGGCGGCACGAGCTGGATGCACGCCGCCTCACGGGCAGACGTCCAGGAACTGCGGTACTGGCTGCGTCTCGAGCTCGCCTTCTGCCTCATGCACGGCGACGGCGGCGGCGAGGAAAGCCGGCAGAACCTGGACGAGGCCGACCAGATTTACGCTGGCATCGAGCAGGAACTCGCGACCGATGCGGTCTCCCGTTTCCGCCGTGCTCAGGTCCTGCGCCGCAAGAACCGGTTCGGCGACAGTGTCGACCGTTACCGGGCGGCATTAGCCGTCATAGACTCCGACCCGAGGATCGACCAGGACCACTGGATCCACGCGGCGCTGCACCGGCACCTGGGCTTTGCCCTGTACATGGTTGCCGTGGAGGAGCGGAAGGAACCGGAAACGAACCTCAAGCTCGCGATCGAGTGCACCTCCAAGGCCCTGACCATGCCCATGGATGTCCGGGACCGGCAGCTCTGCCTCAACAATCTGGCGTACTACTGCTGGGAGGCACGCGAGCGAGGCTACTCTGACATAAATATCGACGAAGATGACTTCCGCCGTCATGTCGCCGACCTCCGGGCGCTGGTGGATCAGGATCCGCCGTTCCAGGCCCATACTAGCTACGACACGCTTTGCCGCTGCTATAACTCTCTAGGAGAGAGGGCGGATGCAGTTGCCATGGCGCAGCGGTCGCGCGCCATTCTGCAGGAAGCGGTGTGCGCGCGGGCCGGAGTACCAGAAGATACCCCGCCCTTGAGGATCACCGGATACGCACACACTTACCTCTCGGCAGACGAGATGGACGCCTGGCTCTATGCCATGGAAGTCCTTGCACCACCAGTGTCACCACTGGTACCATCAACCCCGAATCCCCGCTAAAGGAACCGCCATATGCTTCGCAAGCCCTCACCCGGTCCCGTGAACGCCTGAAACGGCGGACTCCAGTCAAGAAGCGGCGCCCGACTCGGGCGCCGCTTCTTCTTTGGGCAGCGCCTCACTGCCCCCGGCCTGTCTTCGTCCGCAGCGCCTCGATCCGTTCGGCGGCGTGGGCCTTGGTGAGGGTGTCGTCGAACGGCTCCCCCGCTTCCTCGCTCAGGGTCTTCAGGTAGCTCTTCTGGGCGCCGGTCATGGGTTCGTCGCCGGTCACCCAGTCCTCCGGGTCCTTTTCCAGGTTGGAGGTCTGGCGATCGTCTGCGACCTTGGGGTTCGTCATGGCGGATGACCTCGTGGCTGTTCCTGCTGCGTTCCGAAGCAACGGACGCCCGCCGCCGCCGGTTCCCCGCCTCTTCGCCCGCAGGTTCCCTTGACTCCGGCGCGTGGAGGGCCTATTACACCGTCACCTTCGCCCCAAGGGTGGAGTGTGTCTTCACGCTGCTTCGGGCTTCGGCTCCCGAGGGGGCACGCCAGTCCGCGAGGGTTCGCGCACTGGCGCGATACTGCTTTGGTCGACGCGACTTCATAAAGGGTTCGCATGTTCGAAAGTCTGTCCAGCCGGCTCGGCACCGTCTTCGACAAGCTCCGCGGCCGCGGTGCGCTGTCGGAGGCCGACGTCTCGGAGGCCATGCGCGAGGTGCGCATCGCCCTCCTCGAGGCCGACGTCGCCCTGCCGGTGGTCAAGGACTTCGTCGCCAAGGTGAAGGAGCGCGCCGTCGGTCAGGAGGTGATCAAGTCGATCACCCCGGGCCAGATGGTCGTCAAGATCGTCCACGACGTGCTGGTCGACACCCTGGGTGCCGACGACGAGGACAGCGCCATCAACCTGCGCGCCGCCCCGCCGGTGCCGATCCTCATGGTCGGCCTGCAGGGCTCGGGCAAGACCACCACCTCGGGCAAGCTCGCGCTGCGCCTGCGCACCCGCGAGCGCAAGAAGGTGATGGTCGCCTCGCTCGACGTCTACCGCCCGGCGGCGCAGAAGCAGCTGGAAGTGGTCGCCGGTCAGGCCGAAGTGGTCAGCCTGCCCATCGTTCCCGGCCAGATGCCGGTGGAGATCGCCCGCCGCGCCATGGACGAGGCGCGCCGCGGCGGCTTCGACGTGGTCATCCTCGACACCGCCGGCCGCCTGCACATCGACCAGGAGCTGATGGACGAGGTCGCCCAGGTGCGCGACGCCGTCCGCCCGGCCGAGACGCTGCTCGTCACCGACGCCATGATCGGCCAGGACGCCGTCAACCTGGCGCGCGAGTTCAACGAGAAGATCGGCATCACCGGCATCGTGCTGACCCGCGTCGACGGCGACGCCCGCGGCGGTGCGGCGCTGTCCATGCGCGCCATCACCGGCAAGCCCATCAAGCTGCTCGGCATGGGCGAGAAGCTGGACCAGCTGGAAGGCTTCCACGCCGACCGCATCGCCGGCCGCATCCTGGGCATGGGCGACGTGGTCAGCCTGGTCGAGAAAGCCGCCGCCACCTTCGAGGCCGAAGAGGCCGAGAAGATGGCGGCCAAGCTGCTCGACGGCAAGTTCGACATGGACGACATGCTCTCGCAGCTGCGCCAGATCCAGAAGATGGGCGACATCAAGGGCATCCTCGGCATGCTGCCGGGCATCGGCAAGATGCAGAAGCAGCTCGATGCCGCCAAGATCGACGACAAGATGATCAAGCGCCAGGAAGCGATCATCCTGTCCATGACGAAGAAGGAGCGCCGCACGCCGGAGCTTCTGAAGGCCAGCCGCAAGAAGCGCGTGGCGGAAGGCTCCGGCACCACGGTGCAGGAGGTCAACAAGCTGCTGAAACAGCATCAGCAGATGGCCGACGTCATGAAGCGCATGAAGAAGATGGGCGGCAAGAAGGGCCTGATGGGCGCCATGTCGAAGATGTTCGGCGGCGCCATGCCGCCGGCCGGCATGCAGGGCGCGCTGCCGCCGGAGATGCTGCAGGGCATGGGCGGCGGCAAGGCCAAGGGCGGCCAGGGCGGCATGCCGGACCTGGCGCAGCTCGGCAAGGGCATGCCCGGCGGGCTGCCTCCCGACCTGCTGAAGGCCATGAACAAGGGCCGCAAGAAATGACGGCGCGGCGGCGGTCGTGGTCCGGGTTCGGACCGCGCCGCCGCCGTGCCTCCGCGAACCGGTGCGGGAGCCTCTCCCGTGCCATTGGTCAATGTCTGTTAGTGAACCTGGAGACCGGTAAATGTCCCTGAAGATTCGCCTGTCGCGTGGCGGTGCCAAGAAGCGTCCGTTCTACCGCATCGTCGTCGCCGACGCCCGCGCCCCGCGCGATGGCCGCTTCATCGAGAAGCTGGGCACCTACAACCCGATCCTGCCGACCGAGCACGGCGACCGTCTGGTCCTGAAGACCGAGCGCGTCCAGTACTGGATCGCCAGCGGCGCCCAGCCGACCGACCGCTTGCGCAAGCTGCTGTCGCAGGCCGGCCTGGTCGAGGCCGCCGCCGTGCCCGAGCAGACCAAGAAGAACCAGCCGAAGGCGAAGGCGCAGGAGCGTCTGCGCGAGGCCGCCGAGAAGGCCGCCGCCGCCGCTGCCGCCGCCGAACAGGCTGCCGGTGGCGAGGCCGCGTCCGCCGAGTAATCGGTGGGCACCGCTCGTACTTCCCAGCCGACTCCGGGACCGGCCATGGCCGCGCAAGGTGATGGGGCTGTCGATCGGGTGCTGGTGGGCGTCGTCGTCGGCGCCCACGGTATCCGTGGCGACGTCAAGGTGAAGAGCTTCACCGGCGAACCCGAAGGCGTGGCCGCTTACGGCCCCGTCCAGACGGAGAGCGGGCAGCGCACCTTCTCCCTGCGCGTCAAGGGCATGGCCAAGGGCACGGTGATCTGCGCCGTCAAGGGCGTCGCCGACCGCAACGCGGCGGAAGCGCTCAAGGGCACCCGCCTCTATCTGCCGCGCACGGCCCTGCCGCCGCAGCAGCTGGAGGACGACGAGTACTACCACGCCGACCTGGTCGGGCTGACGGTCGAGATGGCCGACGGCTCCGGCACGGTGGGCACGGTGGCCGCGGTCTACGACTTCGGCGCCGGCGACATCCTGGAGGTGACGCCGGTCGACGGGGGCCTGACCCACAAGCCGGTGCTGGTGCCCTTCACCCGCGCCGTGGTGCCGGTGGTGGACATCGCCGCCCGGCGCCTCGTCATCGACCCGCCGGCCGGGCTGATCGACGAGTCGCGGCCCGAAGACCACCGCGAGGCCTCCGACGGCGCGGCCGAGGCCGACACCGACGAGGACGAGGCATGAGCGACGCGGCGGAGCCCCGCACGCCCTTCCGGGCCGTGGTGCTGACGCTGTTCCCGGAGATGTTTCCGGGGCCGCTCGGCCACTCCCTCGCCGGCAAGGCGCAGGCCGACGGCCTGTGGTCGTTGGAAACGGTGGACATCCGGGCTTTCGCGCGCGATAAACACCGCACCGTCGACGACACGCCGTTCGGGGGTGGGGCCGGTATGGTCATGCGTCCCGACGTGGTGGACGCCGCCATCGCAGGCTCGTACCCCGGCGAGGGGCCGATCGTCTACCTGACCCCGCGGGGCCGGGTGCTCGATCAGCCGCTGGTGAAGGACCTGGCGCGTGAACCGGCGGTGACCGTTCTCTGCGGCCGCTACGAAGGGGTCGACCAGCGTGTGCTGGAGGCCCGCGGCGTGCTGGAGATCAGCATCGGCGACTTCGTGCTGTCGGGCGGCGAAGCGGCGGCCATCGTCCTCCTGGACGCGGTCGTGCGCATGCTCCCCGGCGTGGTCGGCAAGACCGAGTCGCTGGAGCACGAGAGTTTCGAGACCGGGCTTCTGGAACATCCGCTCTATACGCGGCCCCAGGAGTGGAACGGCATCCCGGTGCCGGAGGTCTTGATGAGCGGGCATCACGCCCGCATAGACGCCTGGCGTCGGGACCAGGCGGAGGACATCACCCGGCAGCGTCGCCCGGACCTGTGGTCCCGCTACGTCGCTGCCCAGAAGCAAGAGCAAGAGGGTCGATCCCAATGAACATCATCGAACAGCTCGAAAAAGAGCAGGTCGCCAAGCTCACCCCCGAGCACGGCATTCCCGAATTCTCCCCCGGCGACACCGTGCGCGTCCACGTGAAGGTCGTGGAAGGCAACCGCGAGCGTACCCAGGCCTACGAAGGCATGTGCATCGCCCGCAAGAACGCCGGCATCAACAGCTCGTTCACCGTCCGCAAGATCTCCTTCGGCGAAGGCGTCGAGCGCGTGTTCCCGCTGTACTCCCCGGCGCTGGAGCGCATCGAGGTGGTGCGCCGCGGTAAGGTTCGCCGCGCGAAGCTGTACTACCTGCGCGACCGTCGCGGCCGTTCGGCCCGTATCGTCGAGGACACCCAGGCGACCATCAAGGCGAAGGCGCACGAGCGCCAGGTCGACCAGGACCTCCGCGCCAAGAAGACCGAGGGCTGAGAAGCCCGCCAGCGGCTGCCGTCGTGAATCGCGACGGCAGCCGTTCCGTATCACCGGGCGCGTCCGGTCCGACTCCGTTGGACAGGCGCGCCCGGTTTTCATATGCTCCGCTCGCTTTTCCGCCCCGGCGGAAATCACAGCGTTCAGACTCTCACATTGGAGTGGATCGGAGATGGCCGAGCCCCGCACCCTCTTCGACAAGATCTGGCAGTCCCACCTGGTGGACGTGCAGGACGACGGCACCTGCCTGATCTATATCGACCGCCACATGGTGCACGAGGTCACCAGCCCGCAGGCCTTCGAAGGCCTCCGCACGGCCGGTCGCCAGGTCCGCCGGCCGCAGAACACGCTGGCCGTCGCCGACCACAACGTGCCGACCACCGACCGCTCCAAGGGCATCGCCGACGAGGAGAGCCGCATCCAGGTGGAGACGCTGGAGAAGAACGCCGCCGATTTCGGCGTGCCGTACTTCCCCATGACCGACATCCGCCAGGGCGTGGTGCACATCGTCGGGCCGGAGCAGGGCTTCACCCTGCCGGGCGCCACCATCGTCTGCGGTGACAGCCACACCGCCACCCACGGCGCCTTCGGTGCGCTGGCCTTCGGCATCGGCACCTCGGAGGTCGAGCACGTGCTCGCCACCCAGACGCTGCTGCAGAGCCCGGCCAAGAACATGCGCGTGACCGTGACGGGCCGGGTCGGCCCCGGCGTCACCGCCAAGGACATCGTGCTGGCGATCATCGGTCGCCTCGGCACCGCCGGCGGCACCGGCTACGTGGTGGAATACGCCGGCGACGCCATCCAGGCGCTGTCCATGGAAGGCCGCATGACGGTCTGCAACATGACCATTGAGGCGGGCGCTCGCGCCGGCCTGATCGCGCCGGACGAGACCACCTTCGAATACCTCAAGGGCCGCCCCATGGCGCCCAAGGGCGCCGCGTGGGAGGCCGCCGTCTCCTACTGGAAGACCCTGAAGACCGACGCCGGTGCGACGTTCGACGTCGAGATCGAGATCGACGCCGCCGCCATCGAGCCGCACGTCACCTGGGGCACCAGCCCGGAAGACGTGGCGCCCATCAGCGCCGTCATCCCGCAGCCCGCCAGCTTCAAGGACCCGGCCAAGCAGAAGGCCGCCGCCCGCTCGCTGGAATACATGGGCCTGCAGGCCGGCGTGCCGCTGGAAGAGGTGGCCATCGACCGCGTCTTCATCGGCTCGTGCACCAACGGCCGCATCGAGGACCTGCGCGCCGCCGCCGAGATCGCCAAGGGCCGCAAGGTGGCCGCCGGCGTCTCCGCCATGGTGGTGCCGGGCTCCGGCCTCGTGAAGGAACAGGCCGAGGCCGAGGGCCTTGACGAAATCTTCATCGCCGCCGGGTTCGAATGGCGCGAGCCGGGGTGCTCCATGTGCCTCGCCATGAACGCCGACAAGCTGGCGCCGGGCGAGCGTTGCGCCTCGACCTCGAACCGCAACTTCGAAGGCCGTCAGGGCCGCGGCGGACGCACCCACCTGTGCAGCCCCGCCATGGCCGCCGCCGCCGCCGTCACCGGCCGCCTGACCGACGTGCGCAAGCTGCCGGCGGTGGACGCCGTTCCGGCCTGACCTTCGCCCCCGCCGCTTCAGGACCGCCGAAGACGCGGCCGGGCGACGGGGGCAAACCCTGCCACGGCGCGCCTGCGCCGCGCGGCCCCCGCCGCGGGAGCCAGGGGCGCGGAGCGCCCGCCCGGCGCCCGAGGGCGCCGGTGAAAAATTGAGAGAGAGAAGGGTACCTGCCATGGCCAAGGCCGCGATGGCGCCGCTGTTCGTGGATCCGACGGCTCGCTTCGTCAACGACCTCATCACCTCGGAGATCGAGGTGTCGGAAAAGCTGCTGAGCCGCGTGTGGCCGGCCTTTTCCGCCGCCGACCTGCTGTTCGACGAGGCCGCCAACGAGGACGATGCCGACGACGAGTTCGCCGCCTGCGACGGCGATGACGACGACGTCGAGATCGAATTCGAGGCCGACGAGGACGAGGACGGTTTCTTCGCCGACCTCGCGTCCTGGTCGCCGCGCAAGAAGGGATGATCGTGCGATGGAAAAGTTCACCAAGCTGACCGGCGTCGCCGCGCCGCTGCCGATGATCAATGTCGACACCGACATGATCATCCCCAAGCAGTTCCTGAAGACCATCAAGCGGACGGGTCTCGGCAAGAACCTGTTCTTCGAGATGCGCTACGACGACGCCGGCGCCGAGATCGCCGACTTCGTGCTGAACAAGCCGGCCTACCGCAACGCCAAGATCCTGGTGGCGGGCGACAACTTCGGCTGCGGCTCGTCGCGCGAGCATGCCCCCTGGGCGCTGCTCGACTTCGGCTTCCGCTGCGTCATCGCGCCGAGCTTCGCCGACATCTTCTACAACAACTGCTTCAAGAACGGCACCCTGCCGATCCGCCTGCCGCAGGAGCAGGTGGAAAAGCTGCTGGACGACGCCAGCCGCGGCGCCAACGCCACCGTGACCGTCGACCTGGAGAAGCAGGAGATCACCGGCCCCGACGGCGGCGTCATCCGCTTCGACATCGACCCGTTCCGCAAGCACTGCCTGCTGGAAGGCCTGGACGACATCGGCCTGACCCTCCAGAAGGACGCCAAGATCACCGCCTTCGAGGACAAGCTGACCCGCGAAGCGCCGTGGTCGGTGCCGGCCGCCAACACGGCGGCCTGATGCGGCTCTGATCGCAGGAAGGGGGCTTTGCGCGGCGGAGCCCCCTTTTTCATGCCGGGGCCGTCCGTACGCCCCCTCCCGCGCCCCGAAGACCAAGACTGTCCGTGAGAGAGAGAACGAACACCATGGCTGACACGAAGAAGGTTCTCGTCCTGCCCGGCGACGGCATCGGCCCGGAAGTGATGCCGCAGGTGGTGCGCGTCATGCAGTGGCTGGAGAAGGCCGGCAAGGCCAAGTTCGAGCTGACCGAAGGCCTCATCGGCGGCGCCGCCATCGACGCCACCGGCGGCCCGCTGCCGGTCGACACGCTGGAGAAGGCCAAGGCGGCCGACGCCGTGCTGCTGGGCGCGGTCGGCGGCCCCAAGTGGGACGACCTGCCCTTCGACATCAAGCCGGAACGCGGCCTGCTCGGCATCCGCAAGGAACTGGGCCTGTTCGCCAACCTGCGCCCCGCCGTGGTGTTCGACGCGCTGGCCGAGGCCTCGACGCTCAAGCTCGAGGTGGTCAAGGGCCTCGACATCATGATCGTGCGCGAGCTGACCGGCGGCATCTACTTCGGCCAGCCGCGCGGCATCGAGACGCTGCCCGACGGAACCCGCAAGGGCGTCAACTCGCTGGTCTACACGACGCCGGAGATCACCCGCATCGGCCGCGTCGCCATGGACCTCGCCATGAAGCGCGGCAAGCGCGTCTGCTCGGTCGACAAGGCCAACGTGCTGGAATGCACGGTGCTGTGGCGCGAGGAGATGATCAAGCTGCAGAAGGAAGAGTACCCGGAGATCGAGCTGTCGCACATGTACGTCGACAACGCCTCCATGCAGCTGGTGCGCAACCCCAAGCAGTTCGACGTGGTGGTCACGACCAACATGTTCGGTGACATCCTGTCCGACTGCGCCGCCATGCTGACCGGCTCGCTCGGCATGCTGCCGTCGGCCTCGCTGGGTGCGGCCGACGCCACCACCGGCAAGCGCTATGCGCTGTACGAGCCGGTGCACGGCTCGGCGCCGGACATTGCCGGCCAGAACCTGGCGAACCCGCTGGCGACCATCCTGTCGTTCACCATGATGCTGCGCTACAGCTTCGACATGATGGCCGAGGCCGACCTGATCGAGCAGGCGATCCAGGTGGTGCTGAACAAGGGCATCCGCACCGGCGACATCATGCAGCCGGGCGCGACGCGCGTCGGCACCAAGGAAATGGGCGACGCCCTGCTCGCCGAAATGGACGCGCTGGCCGCCGCGTAAGGGGCCGTTCCGGGGCTGCGGCGGCCTTGTGAAAAGGCCGTCGCAAACCCTTCATTTTTCGCTTGATTCGGGCGCGGCGCTTCCTTATGTTCCGCCCACCTTCCGCCGGTGATCCCAACGATCCGGTGGCACGACGGGGCTGTAGCTCAGTTGGGAGAGCGCTACAATGGCATTGTAGAGGTCAGGGGTTCGATTCCCCTCAGCTCCACCACCCCTTTAACTACCCTGATTCCAGCGGCGCCGAAATGATACGGCGCCGCTCGGTGGGCTGACAAGCCCTCGATTCGGGTAGGGATGAAAAAACTCAGCACAAGCCGATAACGAAAAAGCGACCCGTCTGCAAACGGGTCGCTTTTCGTGGTGCGCCGAAGCGCTAAAGAAGAGATGCAACAGACCTCTTTCTTAGCGGATACCGGTGCGCCCGTCAACGCTGTCTTAGGATGGCGATGATCTTGTGCGGCCAAGTTCCTGCCCCGGAGGTCATGAATGACTGTACGGGCATTGCAATGCGCCCCCACAGGGGCGAGCCGGAGCAGGTCGCCGGGAGTGGCGAATCGCTCCGATACCTTTCCAGATCTTGAGGCATCGGCGCGCGGCGCCAGCGCCCCCGGTGTCACGACGGCATCGGTGACCGGCCTGGTTCTACGCGGCGTGAAGGTGCTGACGCCGGCGCTGACGCCTGCAGCGGTCCACCTTCTGGCGCTGCTGGTCGAGCACGTCCACGGCGACGACAGATGGCGACGCGGCAGGCTGCGAGTGGTGCCGAGCAACGCCCGGTTGGCGGCGATGATGGGGACCTGCGAGCGCGGCATCCGGCGCCTGCTGAGCCTGCTGGAGGCCAACCACTGGATCGTCCGCCGCTACACCGCCAGCAACCGCCGCAGCCGCCCCGAGGCGGGGATCGACCTGGCGCCCGTGGCGGCGCGGCTGGCCGACCTGCGAGAGGCCGTCGAGTGGGTGGCGGAAGAGGGGCGTGAAGCCCGGCGCCAGGCCGATGCCGAGCGTGACGACGCCGGTACCGGCAGCCGGACACCTGAGTCCGGCATGGAGGACATTTCCGTCCGCCTGAAATCCTACAGTGGAAATCCCAAGCCTACGGCTTCTGTACAGCGCGCCGAAGCTGGTGCCGGCGGCGAGCTGGTGAGCCTCATGCTCCATGCCTCACCGCGTCTCCAGGGGCTTCTCTCGCCCCACGACCTGATCGACCTGCAACGCCCACGACCACCAGGGCCGGCTTTGAACCGGCTGACGGCGGCCGTGGGCGCTTTCGTGCGCGAGCTGGGGCTGTCCAGCGGGATCTGGACCGAGGCTCTTGCTCGGCATGGATGGGCTGCGCTGGCCGCCGCCGTGGTGGTGATGGAACGACAGGGGGTGAAGCGCCGGGCCGGCTATCTGTGCTCCATGCTCCGCCATCCCAAGCTGGCTGAGACCGTGTGCCACAGCCTGCGGCGCTTGGTCGACAAAGGATGTGGAGCATGACCAAGCGACAGCCCCCCATTCCGCCCGTCGTCGATCAGCCCCGGTGGACGCGCGACAACGCCGAGGCTGCCCGCTGCTCCGGCCTTCAGGTCAACACGCTGGCCGTCCGCGAGCATCAGGCGCTGCTGGTGAGCCGGGGACAGCGGCCGTTGTCGCTGGACGAGATCGCGCAGATCCACGGGCCAGCTGCCGCCGAGGCAGAAGCCGCTCGGCAAGCGCGGCAGAGTGTCGCGCCCAGGGGCGCGCCGACGGGACGACAGGAAAAGGCGGTGCGCACCGTCGTCGTCGACGGGCGGCGCTGGAAGGTCACTATCGAGGCTGAGGACGGGGGAGAAGGCTGATGATGCGCCCTCGCTCCTCAGGCTCCAGCTTTCAGACGCACGCCGGCGCCGCCCTCAGGGCTCGGCTGTCCCTCTGGGATGAAAACAATGCCGGCGGCCTCCAGCGCGCCCTGGATGTCGGCCAACGTCCGCGCATACGGCTGGCGCTTCCCTGCCTCAAAGTCAGCCAACGTAGCAGCCCCCACCTTGGCGCGCTCGGCCAGTTGTTGACGGGTCCAACCGAGCATGGCGCGAGCACCCAGGCACTGCGCGGGCGTAATGGATATTTCGTCCGACATGAGATAAAAGACCTTGCTTCAGATGTCTTATGTGAGATATATTATCTGACATCAGGACGCTATTCAAGCAAGGGAGGTCTCCCTATGTCATCCACCGCCACCATCATCAATCTGCAGGCTGCCCGCGCGGCTCGCGGCCTGCCGGTGGCTCCACCGGCAGAAACCCCGGCCACTTATCAAGTCGGCCAGCCGGTGACGGTGCTGGGGCGCCCCATTCGCTACGGCTGGGTGGTCGGCATCAGCCGTTGCCCCCTCACAGGAACCCTCTCCTACACCATCCAGACGCCCCACGGCCGCATCGTCTGCCGTGAGATGGCGCTGAGCGGCTCCGCCGCCGAACGGGAGGTCTGACCATGAAGCTCTTCGCTTACCGTAACGATGTCCGCCCCCAGCGCGGTCAGGTGAACCACCGCATCGCCCTCAGCTTCCAGAGCCTGTCTCCCGAACTGGCCGACCGCCTCATCGCCGCCGCCGAGGCCAGAGAGGCCCTGCAGGTGGTCCCCACCTACACCCCCGCCACGAGAAACTGGGAGACGGCGTCGTTCTCCCTGGAGATCGTCACCGGCGACGGCCTCTGCCTCTGCGCGACGGACACCCTGCCGGTTATCGACAAGGCCGCCCGGCCGGCCAAGGAGGGCGAGATCCTGTCGCCGGAGGAGATTGACGCGCACTCGCGTTGGATCGTTGAGAATGCGGACATTCGCATCAGCGGGGCGCACTTCGAGCCGATCCGGGACGACAGGTGGCACTTTGGCAAGCAGGTGCGCGACGGCTTCATCGTCGTCGACCTGAAAGGGCCACTGTTCCGACCCTTCCACCCGCAGCGGCAACAGGGTAAGGCGACCCATCCGGTGTTCCAGGGCGGCCGGTTCCATGGGTACGCCGGCACCGAGATCGGCGCCGACCGCGCCCTCGTATCCAGCGACGATTACGATGGCCGCTCTGCCGACGACTACGATGTCCGCATGGGGTGACCGTAGGGCGGGCGTAGCCCGGCCGGAGGTCACCCCATGCGGTGCGCGGTCTTCATAGACCCCGCCGACGGCCGTGATGGGAGACACTGTGCGGAACTCAACTGCCAAGACGAGAACCGCCGGTGCCTGGAACCCACATCACGGACCATCAGGTGAGACTTTACATGAAGCACCGAGGACAACACACGCAGCACGTCGCGGCCGCCAAGGCCGGGTTCAGCGAGAGGACGGCCCGGCGGATCGACAGGGACCCGCGCCTTCCGTCCCAGAAACGGG
>NZ_OCNJ01000010.1 GCF_900230255.1 Caenispirillum bisanense | reverse complement strand
TTTCTCTTTTCTTTCAGCGACTTGGAGACTTGCTCCGCCCCGCTGAAGGAGGCCGGTTTCTACTCGGGGCCGGCCACCCTGTCAACCGGTTTTTTCATCGCCTCTTCAGCACCCCCGAGGGAGAAACCGAAGTGGGCCGTGGCGGTGTGATCCGTTCACGGCGGCCTGAAGCTCGATGCGTTCCGGCTGATCCGACGTCGCCGCCGGAGGTCCGCTTTCTAGTCGCCCGACCGGACCGCGTCAACCGGAAAAATGCGTCCCCCTTGCCGACTTTCAACAGGCGGGCCATCGTTAACGGGTTATGAACCGCCGGAGCCTACCGTCTGCGCCATGAGTCGCGACGCTCTTCCCGTGGCGGATCCGGCACCGCGCCGGGCGCTCCTGCGCCTGGCCGACAATCCGGAACCGGCCCTCGACTATATGGTCACCCTGACCGCCACGCTGCCCGACGGCGGCGGGCTGGTCGTGCGCTGCGTGCCCGACCGCGCCGTGCTCGACACCACGGCGCTGCCGGAGTACCTGGCCGCCGTGCCGCCGGGCCGGCCGGAGGCGACCGCCACGCTCATACTCGGCGACCTCGCCAACGAGCTGCTGCCGCGCTGGCTGCGCGTCGCGGTGACCGCGCCGGCGCCCGGCCCCGGCGGCATCGGGCACACGGTGGTCATGGAAGAGCGGCGGCCGCGCTGGGACAACCCGGCGCTGCTCGCGCAGCTCGCGCCCCTGTGACGGAGCCCCCATCGTGAGCCGCACCGTGGCCGACCCCAAGGGGTTCTACCGCATCCTCGGCGTGGCGCCGGACGCCGACCTCGCTTCGCTGAAGACGGCCTACCGCACGCGCGCCAAGGAACTGCACCCCGACCACAACCCGTCGGACCACGCGACCGAAGCCTTCGCGCGGCTCAACGAGGCCTATCAGGTGTTGAGCGACCCACGCCGCCGCGCCGCCTACGACCGGCTCGCCGCGCGGGTGCATGCCGCCTATACCTCCGGCGCCAAGGCCCAGGGGGAGTCGGGGCCGCAGCGCCAGGGACAAGGACAGGCGAAGCAGGCCCCACCGCCGCCACCGCCGCCACCGCCGCCCCGCCCGCACGGAACCCGGACCCATACGGCGGCGGCCGGCGCCGAGCCGCTGTGCGCCTGCGGCCGCTGCGGCAAGGTGACGGCGCAGCCGCGCCACCTGATCTTCCGCCGCGTCGTCGGTCGCCTGCGCCGCGCCGTCGTCACCCCCGTCGAGGGCGTGTTCTGCCGCCGCTGCGCCCAGGTCACCGCCGTCGCCGCCAGCTATGCGACGCTCCTGCAGGGATGGTGGGCGGTGCCGCGCGGCCCGGTGGAGACGATGCGCGCCCTGTGGATCAACCTGCGCGGCGGCGAGATGCCGGCCGATGCCAACCGCACCCTGCTGGTGAGCCAGGCGCGCGCCTTCCTCGCCCGCCACGAGCCGGAACTGGCGCGTGGCTGTGCCGAACAGGCCTATGATTTCGTGCGCGACGGCGCCGACCGGCGGGAGGTGGAGCATCTGCTCGGCCGCATCCCGCGCGGCACCCGGCGCCTGCGCGACCGCTGGAAGAGCCCCGGCTGGGCGGCGCCGGTGCAGCTGCTGCCGCTCGGCGCGCTGATCGTGGCGGCGAGCGTCGCCGGCCCCGGCCTCGGCGCGCTGTTCGCCCCCTCTCCCCTGCCGGCGACGCTGCCGCCGGTGCGCGAGGCGGTCACCCGGCCGGGCGTGCTGCGGCCGGAAGTGGGGCGCCTGAACGTCATCGCCGCCGAGCACCTGGCCGTACGCACCGGGCCGAGCGTCGCCTATCGCGCCTCGGCCACCCTCGACAAGGGCGCCACCGTACTGGTCAACGAGCTGTCGCCCGACGGCAAGTGGGCGCGCGTGCTGACGGCCGAGGGCGTGACGGGGTTCGTGGAAGCGGACGGGCTGCGGCGGCGCACCGACGCCGACTGAGCGGCGGCGTCGGCGGCGCTACAGGACCTCAGCCGTCGGCCAGTGTCTTGATGGCCCGGCGCGCCAGTTCGTCAGCGCGCTCGTTCTCCGGGTGGCCGGCGTGGCCCTTCACCCAGTGGAAGGTGACGTCGTGGCGGCGGCGGGCCTCGTCGAGCTGCTGCCACAGCTCGGCGTTCTTCACCGGTTTCTTGTCGGCGGTCTTCCAGCCGTTCTTCTTCCAGCCGTGGATCCACTTGGTGATGCCGTCCATCACGTAGCGGCTGTCGGTATAGACGTCGATGGCGACCGGGCGCGTCAGGGCCCCCAGGCCCTCGATGACGGCCATCATCTCCATGCGGTTGTTGGTCGTCTGGGCCTCGCCGCCCGACAGTTCCTTCTCCTGCCCCTTGTAGCGCAGAATGGCCCCCCAGCCGCCCGGCCCGGGATTGCCCGAGCAGGCACCGTCGGTGTACAGCTCGACGCGCGGTTCGCCCGCCTCGGTCTCGCCGCTCATGCCGCCACCACCGGGTCGAGGCCGTAGGCGCCGGCGCCGGGCACCGTCTGGTGGAAGGTCAGCTTGCGCAGGTACTCGACCGGGTCCTTGCGCTTCACCAGCGCGCCCTCGGGCGTGTTCACCCAGTCGTACAGGCGGGTGAGCAGGAAGCGCATGGCGGCACCGCGGCACAGGACGGGCAGCGCGTCGTATTCCGCCTGCGAGAACGGCCGCACCTTGCGGTAGGCCGCCAGCATCATGCGCGCCTTGGTGACGTTGAACGACCAGTCAGCCTCGAAGCACCAGGCGTTGAGGCAGATGGCGATGTCGTAAGCGAAGGCGTCGGTGCAGGCGAAGTAGAAGTCGATGAGGCCCGAGCACCGCTCGCCCAGGAAGAAGACGTTGTCGGGGAACAGGTCGGCGTGGATGACGCCGGTCGGCAGGTCGTGCGGCCAGCGGGCCTCCAGCACGTCCAGCTCGCGGGCGATGGTGTCGCGCAGGCCGGGCTGCACCGTGTCGGCGGCCTCGGCGCAACGGTCGAACAGCGGCCGCCAGCCGGCGACGGACAGGTTGTTGGGGCGGCGCAGGGCGAAGTCGGCGGCGGCGGTGTGCATCTCCGCCATGGCCTTGCCCAGTTCCCCCGTGTGGTAGGGCAGGATGCGCTTCGGCCACATGCCGCGCAGGAAGCCGGTGATGGCGGCGGGGCGGCCGCACAGCTCCCGCAGCGCCCGGCCGTCGCGGCCGTGGATGGGCGTCGGGCACTTCACGCCGCGCGCCGCCAGGTGGTCCATCAGGCCGAGGAAGAACGGCAGATCGTTCGGATCGACGCGCTTTTCATAGAGCGTCAGGATGAACGGGCCGCGCTCGGTCTGCAGGAGGTAGTTGGAGTTCTCCACCCCCTCGGCGATGCCCTTGCAGCTTTCGACGGTGCCGATGTCGTACTGCGCGACGAACGCCGCCAGATCCTCGTCCGATACGTCGGTGTAGACGGCCATGCGGTCCCCGCGGTCCTTCTTCTTCGTCTGTCGGTTCGTAAAGCCGGCCGCGTCAGGCGCTGAGCGCGCGCGGCAGCTTGAAGGTGATGGTTTCCTCGGTCACCGAGGCGTGCTCCACCGTCACCGTGTGGCGGCGGCGGGCGGCCTCGACCACCTCCTCCACCAGCACCTCGGGCGCGCTGGCCCCGGCGGTGATGCCGAGACGGCGCACACCGTCGAGCTGCGCCCAGTCGATGTCGGCGGCGCGCTGCACCAGGACGGCCCGGTCGCAGCCCTCGCCCTTGGCCACTTCCACCAGACGGCGGCTGTTGGAGCTGTTGGGCGCGCCGAGCACCAGCACCGCGTCCACCCGCCGCGCCATGGCGCGCACCGCCGCCTGGCGGTTGGTGGTGGCGTAGCAGATGTCTTCCTTGCGCGGCCCCTGGATGGCGGGGAAGCGGCGGCGCAGCACGGCGACGATGGTCGCCGTCTCGTCCACCGACAGGGTGGTCTGGGTGACGAAGGCGAGGTTCTCGGGGTCGGCGGGCTGCACCGTCTCGGCCTGCGCCAGGTCCTCGACCAGGATCATGCGGCCCTCGGGCACCTGGCCCATGGTGCCGATGACCTCGGGATGGTTGGCGTGGCCGATGAGGATGATCTGGCGGCCGTCGGCGGCGTGGCGCTCGGCCTCGGTATGCACCTTGCTCACCAGCGGGCAGGTGGCGTCCAGGTAGGTGAGGCCGCGGCGCGTGGCTTCCGCCGGCACCGCCTTGGGCACGCCGTGGGCGGAGAAGATGACCGGCGCGTCGTCGGGCACCTCGGCCAGGTCTTCCACGAAGACGGCGCCCTTGGCCTTCAGACTGTCGACCACGAACTTGTTGTGGACGATTTCGTGCCGCACGTAGACCGGCGCCCCGTACTTCTGCAGCGCCCGTTCCACGATCTGGATGGCGCGATCGACTCCGGCGCAGAAGCCGCGCGGGCCGGCGAGCACGAGGGTGAGCGGGGGCAGGAACTGGATCGTCTCGGTCATGTAAGCAACTGTCCGGTGGTTCCGGGAAAAAGCGGGCGGCGCGATGTAACGCGCGAGGCGCCATGAAGGGCGTCCGGCCGATCCATGCAATAGCAGATGCGGCCGGTCACCGAAAGGTCTTGGGCGCGCAGGGCGCCCGTGCGGCGATGGCGGTTGCCGTGACGGCGGCGAGCAAGTATCTCTGAAGCCCTGTCTCCGGCGCGCCCTTCGCGCGCGCCATCGCCCTTTCCGGGAGCCGTCATGTCCGCCAGTCCTGCCCGCACCGTCCGCCGCCTCGCCTGCGCCGCCCTCGCCCTGCCCGTGCTGGCGGCGTGTTCCGGCCTGTCGCTGGAGAAAGAGACGCCGCCGCCGTGCCCGCAGGTGCGCATCGACCGCATGACCGCGCAGGCCGTCACCTTCCAGGGCGAGGGTCGCGACATCACCGACATGCTGCACAAGGTGGACCTCGCCGGCTACCAGGGCGACTGCGTCTATGAAGAAGACCAGGTGGTGCTGGCGCTGGTGCCCGGCTTCACCGTGGAGAAGGGCCCGGCCGCCGGCAACGGCACGGCGGACGGCAGCTTCCAGTACTTCGTCGCCATCCCGAGCTACTACCCGAGCCCGGCGGCGAAGGAAGTGTTCGGCGTGACCTTCCAGTTCCCCGACCCGGTGACCCCGCGCATGCGCGTCGCCGACGCCCCCGTCACCCTCACCCTGCCGCGCCGGCCGGGCGAAAGCCTGGAGGGCCTGGAGATCTACCTCGGCCTCCAGCTGACGCCGGAGCAGCTGCAGTACAACCGCCAGAGCGGCGTGCGGTAAGGGATCGGGGCGGTCGCGCCCCGTTACCGCCGCTCGCGGAAGAAGCCGCGCAGCAGATCCGCCGCGCGGCTTTCGCCGATGCCGCCGTAGACCTCCGGCCGGTGGTGGCAGGTGGGCTGCTCGTAGAGCCGCGGGCCGTGCTCGACGCCGCCGCCCTTGGGGTCGTAGGCGGCGAAGTAGAGCCGGCGGACGCGGGCGAAGCTGATGGCCGTGGCGCACATGGGGCACGGCTCCAGCGTCACATAAAGATCGCAGTCGGGCAGCCGCGGGTCGCCGCGCAGGGCGCAGGCGGCCCGGATCGCCAGCAGTTCGGCATGCGCCGTCGGGTCGGCGTCGGCTTCCGTGCGGTTGCCGGCGGCGGCCAGGATGCGGCCGGTCGCCGCCTCCACCACCACGGCACCGATGGGCACCTCGCCGCGGGCGGCGGCGGCTTCGGCCTCGGCGAAGGCGGCGGACATGAAGGGGTTGGGCGCGGTCATGGCGCGAGGGTGCGGCGGCGCCCCGACGCCGTCAAGGGGCGCCGCGCCGGACACGCTCGCCCATTGCGCCCCCGCCGCCTCAGGCGTAAGTAAGGGGCCATGACGAAACGACCCGTGATCGGCATCCCGCTCGACAGCGAAAACGGCGGCGGCTATTCCGCGCTGCCGTGGTATGCCCTGCGCCAGAACTACTGCGAAGCCGTCGTGAAGGCAGGGGGGACGCCGATCCTCCTGCCGCATCACGCCGACCGGGCCGAGCAGTACCTTTCCATGATCGACGGCCTGCTCATCGCCGGCGGCGCCTTCGACGTCGACCCGACGCTGTTCGGGGCCACCGAACGGCACGGCACGGTGACGCTGAAGGAAGGCCGCACCGCTTTCGAGCTGGCGATCTGCAAGGGCGCCCACGCCCGCGGCATGCCCATCCTCGGCATTTGCGGCGGCCAGCAGTTGCTGGCGGTGATTCTGGGCTCGACGCTCATCCAGCACATCCCCGACGAGGTGGAGACGGCGCTCGCCCACGAGCAGCCCAACCCACGCACCGAGCCCGGCCACGAAGTCGTGGTGACGGAAGGAACCCTGCTGCACCGGGTGACCGGGCAGGCGCAGTTCCCCGTCAATTCCGCCCACCATCAGGCGGTGAAGGCGGTGCCAGCGGGCCTCGTGGTCAATGCGGTGGCGCCCGACGGCGTCATCGAGGGCGTCGAAGACCCCGCCCATCCGTTCTGCCTCGGCGTGCAGTGGCACCCCGAGTATTCCATCAGCCCGGCCGACGATGCGATCCTTGCGGCCTTCGTGAAGGCCTGCAGCGCATGACCGACCAGCCCGACGACATCACCCCGGCCGACGCTGGCGCCTCCGGCGCCAAGGGCGACCGCCTCGCCAAGTATCTCGCCCGCGCCGGCATCGCCTCGCGCCGCGACGCCGAGAAGCTCATCGCCGAGCGCCGCGTCAAGGTCGACGGCCACGTGGTGGACACGCCGGCGACGCTGGTGACCGGCGACGAGCAGATCACCGTCGACGGCAAGCCCGTGCTGCCGCCCGAGCCCGCCCGCCTGTGGCGCTACCACAAGCCGGCCGGCGTGCTGACCACGCACAAGGACCCGGAAGGCCGCCCCACCGTCTTCGAGAAGGTGGCCGACCGCCTGCCGCGCGTCATTTCCGTCGGGCGCCTCGACATCAATTCCGAAGGCCTGCTGCTGCTCACCAACGACGGCGAGCTGGCGCGCAAGCTGGAACACCCGTCCAACGGCTGGGTGCGCCGCTACCGCGTGCGCGTCCACGGCTACGTGAAGCCCGAGGTGCTGGCGACGCTGGAGAAGGGCGTCACCATCGAAGGCGTCCACTACGGTCCCATCACCGCGACGCTCGACCGCCAGACCGGGGCCAACGCCTGGGTGACCGTGGCGCTGACCGAGGGCAAGAACCGCGAGGTGCGCCGCGTGATGGAGCATCTGGGCTATACGGTGACCCGCCTGCTGCGCGTCTCCTACGGCCCGTTCCACCTGGGCCTGCTGGAGCGCGGCGACCTCGACGAAGTGCCGGCCAAGGTGCTGCGCGAGCAGCTGGGCGGCCAGAAGAAGGCCAAGCCCAAGGGCGAGGGCCACGCCGGCGGCACCGCCGTCGCCAAGCCGAAGAAGCGCCTGCGCCCCGGTGCCGCCAAGGCCCAGGCCAAACCCTCCGCCGACCGCCGTCCCGACGCGCCCGGCAAGCCGCAGCGCTCCGGCGGTGCCGGCGGCGGTGGCGCCCGCAGCGGCGCGGGCGGCCGTGGTGGTGCGGGCGGACGCGGCGGCAGCGGCGGCGCGGGTCGTCCCGGTGGAGCGCGCGGGGGCCGCGGCTGATGCGCATCGTCGCCGGAACCTGGCGCGGCCGTAAGCTGGAGGCGCCGGAGGGTCGCGACGTGCGTCCGACCTCCGACCGCACGCGCGAGGCCGTGTTCAACACCCTCGCCCACCGCTGGGACGCCGACGACTTCACCCTGCACGGTGCCCGCGTGCTGGACGCCTTCGCGGGCACCGGCGCCCTCGGGCTCGAGGCGCTGTCGCGTGGGGCGGCGCACGTCACCTTCATCGACGCCAGCCCCGACTCCCTGCGTCTGCTGCACGCCAACGTCGAGGCGCTGGGCGCCGCCCGCAAGGTCTCCATCGTGCGCGGCGACGCGGTGCGCCCGCCGCCGGCGCCTGAGGCCTGCCGCCTCGTGCTCATGGACCCGCCCTATGCCAGCGGCCTCGAAACCCCGGCGCTGACTGCGCTGGCGGCACAGGGCTGGATCGCCCCCGCGGCGGTGGTGGTGGTGGAGATGCCGACGGGGCGCGAGATGGTGGTGCCGGACGGTTTCACCCTCGACGACCAGCGCACCTACGGCCGGGCCCAGGTCGCCTATCTGCGGTACCGCTCCTGATCCGGCGACGGCGGCGGCGGCGTACCTTACCATTGCCGTCTAGGCTCCCCATGTAGGAGCATCAGACCGACCCGCCGCCGACCGAGGACTCTCCGCCGATGCGCCGTACCGCCGCCGCCCTGTTTCTCGCCACCCTCACCGCCGCCGCGCCCGCCCTGGCCGCGCCGCCCGCCGGCGGCGAGGCGCCGCGCCCCGTCGGCATCGTCTCGCGCGCCCAAGGCGACGTGCAGGCGGTGCGCACCGGCGGCGCCACGCCGCTCGGCCCGAGCGACCCGGTGGCGTGGCGCGACGAAGTGGCGACCGGCGAGGCGTCGCGGCTGCAGGTGGCGCTGCTCGACGAGGGCTCGCTGACGCTCGGCGAGAACACCCGCCTGACGGTGGACGAACTGACCGTCGGTGCGCCGGAGGACGGCTCGCTCCTGCGCCTCGCCGTCGACGGGCCGTTCCGCCTGCTGTCGGGCGCCCTGCACCATAAGGAAGGCACGACCATCGTCACCCCGGTCGCCACCATCGGCATCCGCGGCACCGACGTGTGGGGCGGCCAGATCGACGGCGCCTGGGGCGTGTTCATCCTTTCCGGCGTGGTGGAAGTGACCACCCGCGCCGGCACGGTGGTCCTCGACACGCCGGGCACCGGCACCACCATCACCAGCCCCGACGCCCCGCCCACCGACCCGGTGCGCTGGGCCGACGCCAAGGTGGCGCGCGCGGTGGAAACGGTGACGTTCCAGCCGTAAGGCCGGGCCGGGGGCGACGCGGGGCGCGGGGCGCTCTACGGCACCCTGCCAGAAGAACTGTCATGGCCGGCCCCCGAGCCGGCCATCCACGGCGTGCACGACGGCGGCCGTCACGGCATCGCCTTCCACGGCCGCCGGCAGGGGAGCCGTGGATGGCCGGGTCGAGCCCGGCCATGACAACACATTGAAATGCAACGCAAAAATCACCCTGGCCAGTTCGTGTCCAGCCCGACGCCCCCCCTACTTCGTCGTCAGCTCATGCACACCGGTCCAGCCCTCGGGCGGGGGTGTGGTGCGCCACAGGGCGATGCGGGTGAGGAACATGGCCGGCAGCGGGTCGGTGGGGAAGCGGGCCTCGATCTCGCGGTAGGCGGCTTCCGCCGCGTCCCACTGGCGTTCCATGTAGGCGTAGAAGCCCGCTTCCGTCAGCGCGGCGAGGGCACGCTGCTCGGCCGTCGCGGCCACGTCGGGGCGGCGCGGATCGTGGGCGCCCATGAGCTCGTAGATGCGCACCGGCTCCCGCCGCCCCTTCACCGCCACCAGATCGAGCGGGCGGAACAGGAAGCGCTCGCCGGCGTCGCGGAAGACGGCGTGGCTCGCCAGGATGCCGGTGCCGTAGACCTTGTTGGCACCTTCCAGGCGCGCCGCCACGTTGGCGCCGTCGCCCATGACCGTGTAGCTCATGCGCTCCATGGAGCCGATGTTGCCGACCATGACGGAATCGGCATGCAGGCCGATGCGGGTCTGCAGCACCGGCCGCCCCTCCTCCGCCGCCCGCCGGTTGACCTCGGCCAGCCGCGCCTGGGCCAGCAGGGCGGCGAGGCAGGCGTTGGCGGCGTGGTCGTCGTCGGGCACCGGCGCGCCCCAGAAGGCCATGACCGAATCGCCGATGTACTTGTCGATGGTGCCCTCGGTCTCCAGCACCGCCTGGGCGACGGCCGCCAGATGGTCCGACACCAGCAGCATCAGTTCGCGCGTCGGCATGCGCTCCGACAGCTGGGTGAAGCCGGCGATGTCGGAGAACAGGATGGTGACGTGGCGCGACTGCCCACCCAGCGCGATGGGCTGGCCGGAGGCGATGAGGTCGCGCACCAGTTCCTTCGGCACGTAGCGGCCGAAGATCTGCAGCGCCGTGCGCAGGGTCACCAGGGCGCCGGCGAGCTGGTTGATCTCCTGCACGTTGCTGCGCAGGACGCGGCCGTTGTCCATGTCGAAGCGGATGATGCGGTCGAACTCGGCCACCATCTGGCGCAGCGGCCGGCTGATCCACTGGGAGAACAGGCCGATGAGCACCATGCCGATCAGCGTCACCGCCACCGACAGGATGATGATCTCGCGCGTGGTGTCCTTCAGGCTGCCGACGAAGTCGTCCGTCGGCACCACCACGGCCATGGTCCACTCGCCGCCGACGCCTTCGGGGAAGGGCAGGAAGGCGGCCATGTAGTGGCTGCCGCCGAGGGTGAATTCGTAGCGGCCGCGCCCCGTCTCGCCCTGATGGTGCCGCACCGCCTCGGCGAGCCACACCTCCTCCAGCTGGTCCGCCGGCACCAGCTCCACCGTCGTGCCGAGCTGGCGCACGGTGCGGCTGGCGTCGGGGAAGGCGATGAGCCGCTGATCGCCGTCCAGCACGAAGGCCGCGCCGGAGCTTTGCGGTACCAGGGTCTGCAGGAAGCCGGACAGGCTTTCGAGCGTGATGTTGGCCGCCGCGGCGCCGAGGAAGCGGCCCTCGTCGTCCACCATGGGGACCGCCGGCGCGACGCCCGGCAGGCGGGAACTGGTGAAGATCACCACGTCCGTCCACATCACGCCGTCGTCGCCCGCCTCCGCCCGCGCCTTCACCGCCTTGTACCAATCGCGGTTGCGGGCGTCGTAGGTCACCTCGCGGGCGTCTTCGGCCAGCAGTTCCGTGCCGTCGGCGGTCAGGTAGGACCAGCGGTCGACCGGCGCGGCGCCGCCGCGGTCGAGAACGCGGACGGCATAAGCCACCTCGGGATGGGTCGGCGTGTCGTTGGGTCCGTAGCGCCGCACGTCGGGCGGCACCGCGAAAGCCTGCAGGAAGCGGCCGTCCTCGAAGGCGAAGTAGACGCTCTGCAGCTGCGGATGCTCGCGCAGCACGCGCAGCAGGACCGGGAAGACGGCAGGGTCGCGGGCCAGCTCCGGATCGGCCGCGCCGAGTGCCGCCAGGGCGGACACCGCCGAGCCGAGCGGCTGCAGCATGCCGCCGGTATGGCGGATGGCGGCGTCGGCGGCGCTTTCGATGACCGTGCCGGCCTGGTCGAGCACGGCGTCGCTGTGGCGGTCGTAGGTATAGGCGATGATGGTGCCGCAGATGCAGAGCACCAATGCCGTGAACACCGTGGCGATGTTGACGCGGAACGTCAGGCCGCCGGTTCGGCCGCCGTGCGGTGGCTGGTCTGTCGCCATGGTTCCCCCCAAGGCCTTGTCCCCAGCCGGGACCTTAGCACGAGGGGGAGGCCGCGGCTACCGCACCCCGGCGCGACCGCCCGCCGCCGCTTCCCGCACCGCCGCCTCGCCTTCCGGCCAACGGGTCTTGAGGAAGGCGACGACGCTGTGGATCTGGCGGTTGTCGAGCAGGCCGGAGAACCCCGGCATGCCGTCGCGGTTGCGGTCGCCGTGGACGGTGGCGCTGCCCTCGCGCACCACGGCCAGCAGGAAGGCGTCGCCGCGCCGGGCCGCCGGCCCGTCCGCGGTATGAGGCGGTGGCGCGACGCCGGCCAGGGTCGGCCGCCAGTCGGGCGCGCCTTCCAGGTCGGCACCGTGGCAGACGGCGCAGTTGCGGGCATAAATCGCGCGCCCCTCCGCCACCTGGGCCGCCGAGACGGCCACCGAATCGGGCAGCAGAGCCCCCGTGTCGTGCATCCACCACAGGGCGGCGCTTCCCAGCAGCGCGGCCCCGGCCAGGGCGATCGGCAGGCGCATCGGCATCTCCCTCCGTCGTGTCGAGCGGCCTTCGGCGACGGCGGCGAGTGTAGCGGCGGCACGCCCGCCGGTACAGCCATGCGAAAGAGGCAGGACCTTCAACCTCCGCGCGCTTCGTCCTCCAGGGCGGCGGCGTCCTCGGCGTCGACCACCCGGGCCGCCACCGCGAAGGGGAAGCCGGCGCGGGCGAGCGCCGCCAGTTCCTTCATGCGCCGCTCGGCCGGATCGACCGCCTTGCCCGAGAGGCTCGGTCGGCGGAACGGCCCGAAGCCGCGGCGGCGGGCGAGCGCCACGGCGGCGGCGAGGTCGGGATCGCCGGCGGTGTCCTCGGCCAGGTCGTCGACGGCGGCCGCCACCACCTCGGCCTCCACGCCCTTGGCGGCGAGCTTGGCCTTGATGGCGCGCGTGCTGCCGCCCTGGCGGTGCAGCGACCGCGCCTTGCCGGCGGCATAGGCGGCATCGTCGATCAGCCCGGCGGAGCGGTAGCGGGCGAGCAGGGCATCCACCAGCCGCCCCCCCTCCTCCGGGTCGGTGCCGTGCTCGCCGGCCGACAGCTGCACCTTGCGCAGCAGCACGCGGCGCAGGTTGGCGGCGCTGGTGGAGAACCGTTGCAGGTAGTAGAGCGCCGAGTTCTCCAGATAGTCCGCCGTCACCAGGCGTGGCCGCTTGCGGCGCTTGCCGGGCATGGCGGGGCTGTCGGCGGGCGGGGTGATTTTCTCGTCCATGCGGCCTATGTTAACGGCCCGCCGAGCGCGTGCCAGAGACAATTCCAGGAGATGCCGTCGTGCCGTCGTCCACCGCCCTTCCCCCGAGCCCCCGCCGCATGGGCCGCGTCAACTGGCGCGGCGGGTGGGAGCTGTACATGAAGGAAGTGCGCCGCTTCATGAAGGTCTACCTGCAGACCGTGGCGGCGCCCATCGTGACGACGCTGCTGTTCCTGGCGATCTTCGCCCTGGCGCTCGGCCGTCAGGTGCCGCAGAGCTACGGCGTCAGCTTCATCGAGTTCCTGGCGCCCGGCCTCGTCATCATGGCGATGGTGCAGAACGCCTTCGCCAATACCTCGTCGTCCATGGTGATTTCCAAGGTCCAGGGCAACATCGTCGACATCCTGATGCCGCCCCTGTCGGCGAGCGAACTGACGGCGGCCTATGCGCTGGGCGGCACCACGCGCGGCATCGTGGTCGGCATCGCGACGACGGCGGCCATGGCCTTCTTCGTCACCATCCACGTCCACGACGTCTTCTACATCGTCTACCACGGCGTGATGGCGTCGCTGATGCTGTCGCTGCTGGGGCTGGTGGGCGGCATCTGGGCCGACAAGTTCGACCACATCGCGGCGGTGACCAACTTCGTCGTCACGCCGCTGTCGTTCCTGTCGGGCACCTTCTACACCATCGACCGCCTGCCGGAGAACCTGCAGTTCCTGGCCCACATCAACCCGTTCTTCTACATGATCGACGGCTTCCGCTACGGCTTCATCGGCCACGACGACGCCCTGCCGCTGACCGGCTTGGCGGTAGTCGCCGCCACCAACGCGGTGCTGCTGGCGGTGACCTATGCCATGTTCAAGACCGGGTACAAGCTGAAGGCGTGAGGGACCAGACGGGGCATGACGACTAGCCTGGAATACATGGGATGTACGGGGTCGGTCGAGTTCAGCGCCGAGGACGGCGTATTCCACGGCCGACTGCTGGCGATCCGTGATCTGGTTACCTACGAGGCAGACGATCGACACGGATTGACCGCAGCCTTCCGCGAAGCCGTCGACGACTATCTCGCGCTCGTGGGCGAGGACACTCAGCGCCCGCACGACGGCGCGACGTCCAATGACGCCGCCGATACAAGCTGAAGGCGTGACGTGCGACTCGGCCTCCCGTCCGGCTTGACAAAGGCCGGGAGAGGCCGGATAGTCCACCGCTTTCCGAGGGACTTGCGTCCCCATCAGAGGCCAGGAAAGCGATGACCATTCCCGCCCTCATGCCCACCTACGGACGGGCCGACGTCGCCTTCGAGAGCGGCGAGGGATGCTGGCTGACCGCCACCGACGGTCGCCGCTACCTCGACTTCGGCTCGGGCGTCGCGGTCAACAGCCTCGGGCATTCGCACCCGCATCTGGTCAAGGCGATCCAGGAGCAGGCGGCGCGGGTCATCCACACCTCCAACCTCTACCGCGTGCCGGGCCAGGAACGGGCGGCGGCGCGGCTGGTGGAGAACACCTTCGCCGACACCGTCTTCTTCAACAACTCCGGCGCCGAGGCGCTGGAGATGGCCATCAAGATCGCCCGCCGCTACCACCAGGCCCAGGGCTCCGACCGCTATCGCGTCATCGTCGCGCGGCAGGCCTTCCATGGCCGCACGCTGGCGACCATCGCCGCCGGCGGGCAGGAGAAGCACCTGGCCGGCTTCGCGCCCATGGTGGAAGGCTTCGATCGCGTCGGCTTCGGCAACCTGAACGAGGCCCGCCAAGCCGTCGGCGAGCAGACCGCCGCCGTGCTGGTGGAGCCGGTGCAGGGCGAGGGCGGCATCCGCGCCGCCGATGCCCAGTACCTGCAGGGCCTGCGCGCCATGTGCGACGAATACGGCCTGCTGCTCATGCTCGACGAAGTGCAGACCGGCAACGGCCGCACCGGCAAGCTCTACGCCCACGAATGGGCCGGCATCACGCCCGACGTCATGGCGACCGCCAAGGGCCTCGGCGGTGGCTTCCCCGTCGGCGCCGTGCTGGCGACCGAGACGGCCGCCGCGGCCATGACCGCCGGCACCCACGGCTCCACCTTCGGCGGCAATCCGCTCGCCATGGCGGCGGTCAACGCCGTGCTCGACGTGCTGCTGGGCGAGGGCTTCCTCGACCGCGTGCAGTCCATGGGCGCCCTTCTGCGCGGCCGCCTGGACGACCTCGCCGCCCGCCACCCGGGCGTCGTCGAGGAAGTCCGCGGCGTCGGCCTCATGCTCGGCCTGAAGACCGTGCCGACCAACACCGATTTCGTGAGCCGCGCCCTGAGCCACGGGCTGCTCACGGTTCCCGCCGGCGACAACGTCGTGCGCCTGCTGCCGCCCCTGGTGGTCGGCGAGGCCGACATCGACACCGCCGTCGATATCCTGGACCGGGTCTGCAAGGAACCGACCCCGGCAAGCTGAAAAAGCGAGACACCTTCCATGACAGCCCCGACGCACTTCCTCGACCTCGACCAGTTCGACGCGGATACCCTGCGCGCCATGCTGAAGCTCGGGTCGGACTTCAAGCGAGGGGCCGTCGCGGAAGACCAGCGACGTCCGCTGGCCGGCAAGACGCTGGCCATGATCTTCGAGAAGCCCTCGACCCGCACCCGCGTCAGCTTCGAAGTGGGCATGCGCCAGCTCGGCGGCGACGTGGTGAACCTGTCCAACGGCGCGAGCCAGCTGGGCCGTGGCGAGACCATCGCCGATACGGCGCGGGTGCTGTCGCGCTACTGCGACGCCATCATGATCCGCACCGACGATCCGGCGAAGCTGCACGAGCTGGCGCTGCACGCCAGCATCCCGGTCATCAACGGCCTGACCGACGAGACGCACCCGTGCCAGGTCATGGCCGACGTCATGACCTTCGAGGAGCACCGCGGCTCCATCGCCGGCAAGGTCGTGTGCTGGTCGGGCGACGGCAACAACGTCGCCGCCTCGTGGATCCAGGCCGCCGCCCACTTCGGCTTCGAGATGCGCGTCGCCTGCCCGGAAAACCGCGAGCCGGACGCGAGCGTTGTGCAGTGGGCGCGCGACCGCGGTGCCTCCATCGTCATCGGCCGCGATCCGCAGGCCCTGGCGCAGGGCGCCGACTGCGTGGTGACCGATACCTGGGTCAGCATGCACGAGGAAGGCGCCAACCTGCACAACCTGCTGCGTCCCTATCAGGTGAACGGCGCGCTCATGCGGGCGGCCGCTCCCGATGCGCTCTTCATGCACTGCCTGCCGTGCCACCGCGAGGAAGAGGTGACCAGCGAGGTCATCGACGGCCCGCAGTCGGTGGTGTGGGACGAGGCGGAAAACCGGCTTCACGCCCAGAAGGGAATCCTCGCCTGGTGTCTGACACGCTCGTGACCGACCAGATCGTACCGTTCCTCATCAACCACGGCGCCTTCCGCGGGCGCCTGCTGCGGCTGGACGACACGGTGTCGACCATCGTGTCGCGCCACCAGTACCCCGAGCCGGTCGCCCTCATGCTGGCCGAGACGGTGGTGCTGGCCGCCGCGCTGGCCGACAGCCTGAAGTACGACGGCATCTTCACCCTGCAGACCCGCTCCGACGGCCCCATCGCCCAGATGGTGGTCGACGTGACCTCGGGCGGCGACGTGCGCGGCGTCGCCCACTTCGACGCGCAGCGCCTGACCGAGGTGGTGGAGAAGGCCGGCGGCGTCGCCGCGGTCGGCGACCGGGTGCCGCGCCTGCTCGGCTCCGGCTACCTCGCCTTCACGGTCGACCAGGGGCCGGACACCGAGCGCTACCAGGGCATCACCGAACTGACCGGCCAGACCGTCGCCGACTGCGCCCACACCTACTTCCGCAACTCCGAGCAGCTGGAGACGGCGGTGAAGATCGGCGTGGAGCACGACCGCGAGGCCGCCCGCTGGCGCGCCGGCGGTGTCATGCTGCAGCGCATGCCCCTGCCCTCGGGCTTCACCCCGACGGGCGACGAGGAAGAGATCATCGAGGACGCCTGGCGCACCGGCGTGATCCTGCTCGGCAGCCTGACCACCGGCGAGCTGCTCGACCCCGCGCTGCCGCCGCAGCAGGTGCTGCACCGCCTGTTCCACGAGCAGGACCTGCGCACCAGCGCCCCGCGCCACCCGCATTTCGGTTGCCGCTGCTCGCGGGAGAGGGTCGAGGCCACCTTGCGCGGCTTCACGCGGGACGACCTGGAGACCATGAAGGTCGACGGCGTGGTCGACGTCACCTGCGACTTCTGCAACGAGCAGTACCTGTTCAGCGAAGACCAGATCGCCGCTCTCACCGCCCTCGGCGAACCGCGGCGGTAACCCCCCGCCTCATCCCGATAGCCTACCTCCAACCGGGGGATGACGCTCCGCGTGGGACCCTCTATATGTGGGCCTCCGCGTGTTCGGTGCTCCCTTCGGCGTGCTGGCTCGTTATGCTGAGAAACGTCGACGGAGGGATCTGATGACCATGGACGCCGCCCGCCCCCTCAGCGGCCTGCGCGTGCTGCTGGCCGAAGACCACTTCGCCATCGCCCTGGCCATGAGCGGCATGCTCGAAGACCTCGGCTGCGTCGTCGTCGCCGAGGCCGGGGACGCCGCCGCCGCCACCGAGGCGGCCCGAACCGTTACCGCCGATTGCGCCCTGCTCGACATCGACATGGGCGACGGCACCGGCTATGCCGCCGCCGAACAATGCCGGGCGCGCGGCATTCCGGTGATCTTCACCACCGGGTACGACATCCCGCCCGACATGCCCGCCGAGCTGGCGGACCTGCCGCGGCTGGTGAAACCGGTGGCGGTGGTCGACCTGAAGCGTGTCCTGCGGGGCCTCGCCGCCGCCGGCTGACCCGGCCTGCGCGAACCGTCGTGCGGTCCTGCGCGCAATCGTCACAAAACCACTGCCCTGGGTTGCGCGTACTTCGGATATGGCCGAAGACACGAAACCCTCCGCCCGCTCGCCGCGTCCGCGGCGCCGCGCCGGCCTCGCCGCCGGTGTCCTGCTGCTGCTCGTCGCCGTCGGCGCCGGCATCTGGTGGTCCGCGCTGCGCGATCCGGGCGGCGGCGACGGCAGCGGCGGAGGCCAGCAGCAGGCGCAGGGCGGCCGCAGCGTCACCGTCACCGCCGGCGAGGCGGAGGCGGCCACCTGGCAGCCGCGGTTGCGGGCGGTCGGCACCCTCAGCGCCCTGCAGAGCATCGACGTGACGTCGGAGGTACCGGGCCAGGTGGAGGCGGTGCGCTTCCAGTCGGGCGACGAGGTGGCGGCCGGGGACGTGCTGCTCACCCTGGAGGCCGACCAGGACCGCGCCCAGCTCGCCGACCTGGAAGCCAGCCGCGACCTCGCCGGCGCCGAACTGGCCCGCCAGCGCGAACTGGCCGGCGAAGGCTTCGCCGCCGAGGCGGAACTCGATCGCGCCCAGGCCCGCTACGCCAGTGCCGAGGCGCAGGTGGCGGCGCAGCAGGAACGCATCACGGAAAAGACCATCACGGCCCCCTTCGCCGGCAAGCTCGGCATCCGCGAGATCAACGAAGGCGCCTACGTGCAGCCCGGCGAGCCCATCGTGTCGCTGTCGGCGCTCGATCCCATCCGCGTCATCTTCACCCTGCCGCAGCAGCAACTGGCGCGCGTGGAGACCGGACAGACGGTGGAGGTGGGCGTCAGCAGCTATCCGGACCGCACCTTCCAGGGCGTCGTGCGCGCCATCGACCCGGTGCTCGACCGCCGCACCCGCACCGTGCAGGTGGAAGCCGAGATGCAGAACGACGGCCAGCTGCTGCGCCCCGGCATGTTCGCCGACGTCACCATCCGCCTGCCCGAACAGCAGAACGTGGTGACGGTGCCGCAGTCGGCGCTCAGCTACAATCCCTACGGCGACTTCGTCTTCCTGGTCACCGGGAGCCAGAGCGAGGGCGAGGGCGCCGGCGGCGGCAACGGCGAGTCCGGCGGCACCCTGACCGCCGAGCGCCGCTTCGTCACCGCCGGCGAGCGGCGCGGCACCCAGATCGCCATCGTCGAAGGGCTGGAGGCCGGCCAGCGGGTCGTCACCTCGGGCCTGCACAAGCTGCAGGACGGCGTCGGCCTGACCATCGACAACAGCATCGTGCCGCCCTCGGTCGCCGAGGTGGAGCAGGTGGAGGACCTGGTGCCTCCCGTCGGCGGCGCGCCCGCCGACACACCGGAAAATGCCGGCGGCGCGCCGGCCGGCGACGATCGCGCCGATGCCGGCGGCCCCGGCGAAGCGCAGGCGGAGTGACCGCCATGCACCCGACAGACATCTTCATCAAGCGCCCGGTGCTGGCGACCGTCGTCAGCCTGCTCATCCTGCTCATGGGGCTGCAGTCGCTGCGGCTTTTGAACGTGCGCGAGTACCCCGTCACCTCCGACGCCACCATCACGGTGCAGACCGCTTACGTCGGCGCCTCGGCGGACCTGGTGCAGGGCTTCATCACGACGCGGCTGGAGCAGGCGGTCGCCGGCGCCTCGGGCATCGACTACATCACCTCGACCTCGGCCCAGGGGGTGAGCCTCGTGACGGCGCATCTGGCGCTCGAGACCGACCCCAACGACGCGCTGGCCGAGATCAACACCAAGGTCAACCAGGTGCGCAACGACCTTCCGGCGGAGGCGCAGGCGCCGACCGTCGACATCCAGGTCGGGCAGAGCACCGCGTCCATGTACATCAGCTTCTATTCCGACGAGCTGGACCGCAACCAGGTGACCGACTACCTGGTGCGCGCCGTGCGCCCGGAGCTGGAAACGGTGCAGGGGGTGCAGTCGGCGCAGATCCTGGGCGCCCGGCAGGTCGCCATGCGAATCTGGCTCGACCCCGACCGCATGGCCTCGCTCGGCGTCACCGCGGGCGACGTGCGGGCGGCCATCGAGGCCAACAACGTGCTGGCCGGCGCCGGCAGCACCAAGGGCGTGCTGACCGCCCTGCCCATGCGCGCCGAGACCGACATCGCCGACGTCGAGCAGTTCCGCGACCTGGTGATCCGCGAGACCGACGGCGCCATCATCCGCCTGGCCGACGTCGCCGACGTGGAACTGGGGGCGGAAAGCTACGACAACGCCGTCTACTTCTCCGGCGAGGAAGCGGTGTTCATGGGCATCACCACCCAGCCCGGCGCCAATGCCCTGACCGTCATCGCCGACGTGCGCGAGGTCATGGAGAACCGGGTACGGACGCAACTGCCGCAGGGGCTGAACGCGGAAATCGTCTACGACGTCACCAAGTACATCGACGAGAGCATCACCGAGGTCATGCGCACCATCGCCGAGGCGCTGGTCATCGTCATCGTGGTGATCTTCTTGTTCCTGGGCTCGCTGCGCAGCGTGCTCATCCCGGCGGTCGCCATCCCGCTGTCGCTCATCGGCGCGGGATTCATCATGTATGCCCTCGGCTATTCGCTGAACGTGCTGACGTTGCTCGCCATGGTGCTCGCCATCGGCCTCGTGGTCGACGACGCCATCGTGGTGCTGGAGAACATCCACCGCCACGTGGAAGAGGGCATGCGCCCCTATGACGCCGCCATCCGCGGCGCGCGAGAATTGGCCGGGCCGGTGGTCGCCATGACCACCACCATCGTCGCCGTCTACGCCCCCATCGGCTTCATGGGCGGCCTCGTGGGCTCGCTGTTCGGGGAATTCGCCTTCACCCTGGCGGCGGCGGTGTTCATCTCGGGCATCGTCGCCCTCACGCTGTCGCCCATGATGTGCGCCAAGATCCTGAAGCCGGTGAACCCCGACGAGCGGCGCGGCTTCGCCGGCGTGGTCGACCGGGTGTTCGACCGCGTCAACGGCGCCTACGAGGCGGTGCTGCGCGCGGTCATGGCCGGGCGCTGGGTGGTGATCGGCGTGACCGTCGCCATGCTCGGCGGCATCTGGTGGATGTTCACCCACACCCAGAGCGAACTGGCGCCCCAGGAGGACCAGGGCTTCATCGTCATCTCCGCCGACGGCGCGCCCAACGCCTCCATCGACCAGATGCAGCTGTGGACCAGACCGCTGGTGCAGGTGATGGAAGGCGTCGACGCCGCCGACGCCACCTTCGTCACCATCGGCACCCAGAGCGGCGGCGGCGTCGGCGCCGCCACCAGCCTGTTCGGCGGCATCTCCCTGAAGCCGTGGAGCGAGCGCGATGTTTCCGTCACCGAGCTGCAGCCGCAGATCCAGGGGGCGCTGGCCGGCATTCCCGGGCTCGACGGCGTGGTCTTCCTGCCACCGTCGCTGCCAGCCGGGGGCGGCGGGCCGCCGGTGCAGTTCGTCATCGCCACCATCGAGCCGGCCCAGGCCCTGCGCGACGCCTCCGAGACGCTGGTGGAGAAGGCGCGCGGCAGCGGGCTGTTCGCCTACGTGGAAAGCGACCTCAAGTTCGACCAGCCGACGGGCGTGGTGCGCATCGACCGCAACCGCGCCGCCGACCTCGGGCTCGAGATGCGCGACGTGGCGGCGACGCTCGCCACCTTCCTGTCGGAGGGCTGGGTCAACCGCTTCGCCCTGCAGGGCCGCAGCTACAAGGTGATCCCCCAGGTCGACCGCCTGAAACGCCTGAACCCGGAGGACCTGCGCGACTACTACGTCCGCTCCCGCGACGGCGAGATGGTGCCGCTGGGGTCGGTGGTCACCGTCTCCTACGACGTCGAGCCGCGGCAGTTGACGCGGTTCCAGCAGCTCAACGCCGCCACCATCCAGGGCGTGCCGGCGCCGGGCACCACCGTCGGCGAGGCACTGACGTGGCTGGAGGACGCGGCGGCGGAGGTGCTGCCGCCGTCCTACCAGGTGGACTATGCCGGGCCGTCGCGCCAGTTCGTGCAGGAGGGCGGCTCGCTCGGCATCACCTTCGGGCTGGCGCTGCTGGTGATCTATCTGGTGCTGTCGGCGCAGTACGAGAGCTTCCGCGACCCGATCATCATCCTCATCAGCGTGCCGACGGCCATCGCCGGGGCGCTGCTGTTCCTGTGGCTCGGCTTCGCCACCATCAACATCTACACCCAGGTGGGGCTCATCACCCTCATCGGCCTCATCGCCAAGCACGGCATCCTGATCGTGGAGTTCGCCAACAAGATCCAGGCGGAGGAAGACAAGTCCCGTACGGACGCCGTCGTCCAGGCGGCCGTCATCCGCCTGCGGCCGATCCTCATGACGGCGCTGTCCATGGTGGCGGGCGTGGTGCCCCTGCTCATCGCCACCGGCGCGGGGGCGGAAGCGCGCTACGCCATCGGCCTGGTCATCGCCGCCGGCCTCGGCATCGGCACCCTGTTCACCCTGTTCGTGGTGCCGGCCTTCTACAGCGTGCTCGCCGCCGACAAGCGGCGGGCGGAGCGGTCGGACCAGGAGGCGACGGTACCGGACGGCGCCCCGCCGTGATCCGCCCGTGCGCTTGAGCGGCGGCCGGCGGCGTGTCACAACTGGAGTCTCGCGCGTCGGCCCTCCCTCAGGAAAGCCCTTGTCATGGACGAACTCCGCCTCACCGGCGCCCTGCCCAACCTCGACGTGGAGATCGTCAGCCGCCGCCCGGCCGGCGGCGGGTCGGAGACGGTGACCGTCACCCTGACCGCCACCCCGACGCTCGGCGCCGCCGCCGGCGCGCTGCTCGCCAATCCGGCGGCGCTCATGGCCGTCATGGGCTCGCCGGTGGCCGGCAACCCCATGGCGCTGTGGATGGGCATGATGGAAGCGGCGTGGCGCCCGTGGCTCGGCCTCATGCAGGCCAACCCCTTCCTCGCCTACATGGGCGGCACGCGCCGCGGCTGAGCCGGCGCCTCGCGGCAGAGGATGCGGGCGAGCTGCTCCGGCAGGATCGGCTTGGCCAGCACCGCCAGCGGCTCCACCGCCGCCATGCGGGCGGCGGTTTCCGGTTCCGTCGAGCCGGTGATGAAGATCACCGCCACTTCGGGCGCCCTGGCCTTGATCTCCTGCGCCGCCGCGATGCCGTCGGGCGGGCCGCCGAGGCGCACGTCCATGAGCACCACGTCGGGCCGGTGGCGCTCCACCGCCGCCACCGCCTCGGCCGCCGTGGCGGCGGCATCGACCACGCGGCAGCCGAGCCCGCCGACGATTTCCGTCAGATAGGCCTGGATCAGGAAGTCGTCGTCGACGACGACGATGCGCGGCGCGGACGGGTCGGGGGTCATGCTGCGCTTTCGGCTGTTTGCAGGCGACCGGGCGACGCGGCAGCCTAGCACATCGCATCGCGCCTGCGGGAGCATTGCGCTGGCGACAGCGCGGGCTTCCACCGAAGGCTGCGGCACCTTACATTCCGAAGCGACCGGCCGCGTCGGGCCGGGCTTCGGGGATCGGGCATGAAGGCGCGCGTCATCAGCATCGTGGCCCTGGCGGCCTTGGGCGGCCTCGCCTACGCATGGTCGGCCGGCCTGCCGCCCTTCGCGGCCGGGGGCGACCGTGGCGGCGCCGGCAAGCCGGGCGGGCAGGCCCGCGGGCCGCAGGCCAAGACGGTCGCGGTCGCCGCCGTCGAACCCTCCACCATCACCGACCGCCTGTCGGCCATCGGCACCATCCGGGCCCGCGAGAGCATCGTCGTGACCGCGGAAGCCACGGGCGTGGTGCGCGAGGTGCTGTTCGACAACGGATCGCGGGTCGACAAGGGCGCGCCGCTGGTGCGCCTGGACGACGCCGAGGCCCGTGCCGAGCTGGCCGCCGCCCGCGCGGAACTGACCAATGCCCAGCGCGCCTACGATCGCGCCAGCCAGCTGCGCCGCAACGGCACCATCGCCCAGCCGGTCTACGACGAGGCCGCCGCCGCCCTGGAAGCCGCCCGCTCCGTCGTGGCGCTCGCCGAGTTGACGCTGGAGAAGCGCACGGTGCGCGCCCCCTTCGCCGGCCGCCTCGGCTTCCGCGAGGTCAGCCCCGGCACCTACCTGACGCCGGGGGAGGAAATCACCACGCTGGACGACGTGTCGGTGGTGCAGGTGGACTTCGCCGTGCCCGAGGCGAGCCTGTCCGCCGTGGCGCCGCGGCAGGCGGTGACGCTGATCTCCGCCGCCCACCCCGACCGCACCTTCGCCGGCACCGTCGCCACCGTCGGCTCGCGGGTCGACCCGGCCAGCCGGCAGGTGCGGGTGCGGGCCGACGTGCCCAATCCCGACGACCGCCTGCGCCCCGGCCAGATGGTGGCGGTGGACGTGGCGGTGCAGGAACGCCCCGCCCTCATGGTTCCCGCCGCCGCCGTGGTCGCCGTCGGCTACCAGCATTTCGTCTTCGTCGTCGGCCCGAACGGCATCGCCGAGCGCCGCGAGGTGCGCCTCGGCACCCGCACCGCCGGCGAGGTGGAGATCGTCGAGGGCGTGCAGGAGGGCGAACGCCTGGTGATCGAAGGCGCCGCCAAGCTCGACGGCGGCGACCGGGTCGAGGTGGTGCCGGCCCTGGCGGTCGACCCCGCCCAGACCGCCGCCGAATCCTGAGCGGCGGAGGCGGCGGCCCGTGGTCATTTCCAGCCTGTCGGTCAAGCGGCCGATCTTCGCCAGCGTCGTCAACCTGCTGATCCTGGTGTTCGGCCTCTTTGCGCTCGGCCAGTTGTCGGTGCGCGAGGCGCCCGACATCAACCCGCCCGTGGTCACCGTCACCACCACCTATACCGGCGCCGCCGCCGAGGTGGTGGAAAGCCGCGTCACCAAGGTGGTGGAAGACACCCTGAGCGGCATCGCCGGGGTGGACACCATCACCTCCTTCTCGTCGGAAGGGCGGTCGCGGGTGGTGGTGGAGTTCAGCCTCGACCGCGACATCGACGCCGCCGCCAACGACGTGCGCGACCGCGTCAACCGCGCCATGGGCGACCTGCCAGACGACATCGACACCCCCCGCATCGCCAAGGCCGACGAAAACGCCGACGAGGTGATGTGGCTGACGCTGCGGTCCGACGTGCTCGACCCGCTGTCGCTCACGGATCTGGCGGAGCGGCTGGTGGTCGACCGGCTGACGGCGGTGGACGGCGTGGCGCAGATCAACATCGGCGGCGAGCAGCGCTACGCCCTGCGCATCTGGCTCGACCGTCAGGCCATGGCGGCGCGGCAGGTGACCGTCACCGACGTCGAGACCGCCCTGCGGCGCGAGAACCTGGAACTGCCCGGCGGCCGCATCGAGGGCAGCGACCAGACGCTCGCCGTGCGCACCGTGCGCGGCTACAAGACGCCGGAAGACTTCGCCGCCCTGCCCGTGCGCACCACCCAGACCGGCGACCTCATCCGCCTCGGCGACCTCGCCCGCATCGAGGTGGCGGCGGAAAACCCCTACCGCTACTTCCGCGCCAACGGCCAGCAGGCGGTCGGCCTCGGCATCATCGCCCAGGCCGACGCCAACGTGCTGGAGGTGGCGGCGGGCGTGAAGCAGGCCGTCGCCCAGATCCTCGACGACCTGCCCAAGGACATGAGCGTCGGCGTCAGCTACGACAGTTCGGTCTTCGTGCAGGCGGCGCTGGACGGCGTGCTGGAGACGCTGGTCATCGCGGTCGTGCTGGTGACGGCGGTCATCTATCTGTTCCTCGGGTCGGGCCGCATGACCTTCATCGCGGCGACGGCCATCCCGGTTTCCCTCATCGGCGGGCTGCTCGCCATGTGGGTCATGGGCTTTTCCATCAACGTGCTGACGCTGCTCGCCTTCGTGCTGGCGGCGGGCCTGGTGGTCGACGACGCCATCGTGGTGGTGGAGAGCATCTGGCGCCGCTTCGAGCACGGCGAGCGCGCCGAGGCCGCCGCCGACGGCGGGGCGCGCGTGGTCGGCATGGCGGTGATCGCCACGTCGCTGGTGCTGGTGGCGGTGTTCGCGCCGCTCGCCCTGCAACAAGGCGACGTCGGCCGCCTGTTCGCCGAATTCGCCCTGACCATGGCGGCGACGGTGGTCATCTCGACCCTGGTGGCGCTGACCCTGGTGCCGGCGCTGGCGGGCAAGATGCTGGGGTCCGACCACAAGCCGAACGCCCTCATCCGCTTCATCGACCGCCTGCTGGACGGACTGGAGCGCGGCTATCGCCGGCTGCTGGGGCTGTTCCTCGCCTCGCGCCTGCCGGTGATCGCGGTCCTGGTGGCGTCGACGGCGGCGGCGGTCTTCCTCTACCGCGCCCTGCCGCACGAGCTGTCGCCGCGCGAGGACCGCGGCGGGTTCTTCGTGGTGGTCAACGCGCCCGAAGGCGCGTCCTACGACTACGCCCTGTCCTACGTCGAGGCGCTGCAGGAGGCGTTGCAGCCGCACGTGGAGTCGGGCGAGATCTCGCAGGCCCTGACCGCCATTTTCGGCGGCGCCGAGCAGCGCATCCGCGGCATCGTGGCCCTGAGCGACTGGGAGGAGCGTGAGCGCGGCATCGACCCCATCGTCGACGACATCCGCAAGGACCTGCGCGAGCTGCCGGGCGTGACCAGCTTCGTGCGGGCGCGCAGCGGCGTCATTTCCGGCGGCGGCGGCAATCGGCTGCAGGTGGTCATCGGCGGCCCGACCTACGAGGACCTCGCCCGCTGGCGCGACCGCATGATGGCGCGCATCGAGGAAAACCCCGGCCTGTCCAACCCCGACGCCGACTACGACGAGCGCCGGCCGCAGATCGAGGTCACCATCGATCAGGCGCGCGCCGCCGAACTGGGCGTGACGGCGGAAGACATCAGCCGCACCCTGCAGACGGCGCTGGGGTCGCGCACCGTCGGCACCTTCGTCGACCGCGGCGAGGAGTACAACGTGATCCTGCAGGCGCAGGAGACCGACCGCCGGGCGCCGGCCGACATCGGCGGGCTTTACGTGCGTTCCGCCCGCGCCGGGGAACTGGTGCCGCTCACCGGCCTCGTCACCCTGCAGGAGGTGGCGGCGGCATCGGAATACAACCGCTACAACCGCATGCGCGCCGTCACCGTCAGCGCCTCGCTGGAGCCCGGCTATACGCTCGGCCAGGCGGTGGACTGGGTGCGTCAGGTGGCGGCGGAGGACTTGCCGGCCGACGCCCGCATCTCGTTCACCGGCCAGGCGCAGGAACTGGTGGAGGCCGAGGAAGCCGGCATCCTGACCTTCGTGCTGGCGCTGGCGGTGGTGTTCCTGGTGCTGGCGGCGCAGTTCGAGAGCCTGCGCCTGCCCGGCCTCATCATGATGACCGTGCCGCTCGCCATGACCGGCGCCCTGTTCGGCCTGTGGGTGACGGGCCAGAGCGTCAACATCTACAGCCAGATCGGCATCGTCATGCTGGTCGGGCTGGCGGCGAAGAACGGCATCCTGCTGGTGGAATACGCCAACCAGCTGGCCGAAGCCGGCGCCCGCCGCGCCGATGCGGCGGTGGAGGCGGCGGTCGCCCGCCTGCGGCCGGTGCTGATGACCGCCATCTCGACGGCGGCCGGCGCGGTGCCGTTGATGCTGGGGGAAGGGGCCGGGTTCGAGACCCGCTACGTGCTCGGCGTCGTCATCCTGTCGGGCATCTGCTTCGCGACGGTGCTGACGCTGTTCGTGGTGCCGAGCCTGTACCGCTGGGCGGCAAGAAAAACCTCCGCCGACACGGCCCCGGAAACCGAGACCGCACCGGCGGAGTAGGCGGAGGTTGCCTGCAAAACGAATGGTCGGGCGGCCCGTCCCCACGGCGCGACCGCGCCGCGCGGCCCCTGCCGCGGGAGCCAAGCGGCCGAGGGCCGCGCCCGGCGCCTGAGGGCCGGAGGTGATCGGCCACGATCACCTCCGAACAAGCCCTTACCGCCGCACGTAGGTGATGTCGTAGCCCTGGCGCTCGAAGCCGATCTGCAGCAGGTCGCCCTGCGGCGAGTACCACAGGTCACGGGTGACGCCGCCGGTCATGCGCCAGCGCACGGCGTCGCGGCCGCGCACCGGGTCCGGCCCGACCTTCTCGACCGTCACGTCCCACGGCTCGCCGTCGATGACCGACAGCACGCGGCTCGCTTCCAGCACCTTCGGCGTCCACAGGGTGAGCGGCAGGGCGCCGGGCTGTTCCGTGCGCTGGCCGCCGTCCACCTGCACGCGCCAGGCCTCGCCTTCGCGGGCGAGCGCCATCTGGTGCGGCGTCCCGTCGTCGTCGGTCTGCGCCGTCATGGACTTCAGCTCGCCGCCCTGCCAGACCTCGGTGCGCTGGTGGTCGTAGTGGAACTTCAGGAACAGCACCTGCACGTCGGTGCGGGCGGCCACGTCGACGGTCAGTTGACCGTCGGGGCCCTGGTCGAAGGTGTAGACCTCCTGCCCGATGGAATCGCCGTCCTTGTAGATGTCGAAGGTCACCGTCTCGGCCGCCGCGGCGGGAAAGGTGACGGCCGCGGCCAGCATCAGGCCGGCGGCGAGGCGCGTGTGCAGCATCATGGATCGCCCTCCCCCGCCGTCAGCCGAACACGCCGGTCAGCTTGGCGGCGACACCCTTGGAGCCGTCCACCTTCAGCCGGCCCATGGCGAAGGCCACCATGGGATCGAGCTTGCCGTCGATGAGCTTTTCCAGGTTCGCCTTGCTGATGCGGATGGTGCAGTCGGCCGGGCCGTCGGCGAAGGTCATCACGGCGGGCGACTGCGTGGCGTCCAGGTGCACGACGCCGTCCTTGTCGCAGACGATCTTGACGCGGGCATTGACGGAGCCGAGCCGCGGCAGCAGCGGCGTCAGGCGGTGTTCGATGCTTTCCAGGCTCATGGTGCTCTCCCTGCGCGGCGGCGATCCGGCGCCGCTCGTTGCGTGGGGTCAGCTTAGCCGGAAATGACGTATAGGTAAACAGGCTGCCGATTAAGGAAATTATGCTGCCACAGGGCCGGCGCGACGGACGGAGGGCGCGTCGCTTCCTCCGCCGGCGCAGGGGGCCGGTTCCTTTCGGACTATTTCCGGCCCGTCTTCGGGGTCGCCGAAATGTCTTCCCCGCCAAGTCTTCGCGCCGTCCGCCCAAGTCATCGCCAAGTCTAAGGCGCGGATCGGTAGCATACTCCCTCATCGCCCTTGACCATTGGTAGCTGCGATGTTAACTATCTAGAAAATGAATGATACCGAAACAGCAGCACCGCTTCGACGCGATGGCGCCGGAGCGGACGGGCTTTGTTTGCCCACAGGGCGAGGCACCGATCGCATGACCGAAAAACTTGTCGTCCGGAATCTCTACAAGATCTTCGGACCGAATCCCGACGAGGCCCTGGACCTGGTGCGCCAGGGGCTGTCCAAGGAGGACATCTTCGCCCGCACGGGCAACACGGTGGGCGTCAACGACGCCAGCTTCAGCGTCCAGGCCGGCGAGATCTTCGTCGTCATGGGCCTGTCGGGCTCCGGCAAGTCGACGCTGGTGCGCCTGCTCAACCGCCTGATCGAGCCGACCGCCGGCGAGGTGCTGGTGGACGGCCGCGACATCGCCAAGCTGTCGGTCGCCGACCTGCGCGAGCTGCGCCGCCGCGACATGAGCATGGTATTCCAGTCCTTCGCCCTCATGCTGCACCTGAAGGTGATCGACAACGCCGCCTTCGGGCTGGAACTGGCCGGCGTCCCCCGGGACGAGCGCCACGGCCGGGCGCTTCACGCGCTCGACCAGGTGGGCCTCGCGCCCTATGCCGACAGCTATCCGTCGGAACTGTCGGGCGGCATGCAGCAGCGCGTCGGCCTCGCCCGCGCGCTGGCCGCCGATCCGTCGATCATGCTGATGGACGAGGCATTTTCGGCCCTCGACCCGCTCATCCGCGCCGAGATGCAGGACGAACTGGTCAAGTTGCAGGCCGACAGCAACCGCACCATCATCTTCATCTCGCACGACCTCGACGAGGCCATGCGCATCGGCGACCGCATCGCCATAATGGAAGGCGGCCGCGTCGTGCAGGTGGGCACGCCCGACGAGATCCTGCGTAACCCCGCCGACGACTACGTCCGCTCGTTCTTCCGCGGCGTCGACGTTTCCAAGGTGCTCACCGCCGCCGACATCGCCCGGCGCGAGCAGGTGACGGTGATCGACCGCGCCGACTTCGGCGTGCGCACGGCGCTGAAGCGCCTGCAGGACCACGACCGCGAGTACGGCTTCGTGGTCGACAAGCAGCGCAAGTTCCACGGCGTCGTCAGCGTCGAGACCCTGCGCGCCGCCATCAAGGCCGAGACCGAGCCGCGCTTCCGCCACGCCTTCGTCGACGGTGTCGCGCCGGTGCCGGCCGAGACCCTGCTCAACGACCTGCTGGGCGCCGTTGCCGGCAGTCCCATCGCCGTGCCGGTGGTCGACGGCGACGGGCGCTACCTCGGCGCCATTTCCAAGACCCGCCTTCTCCAGACACTGGACCGGGACAGCTGACCATGGCCGAACGCACCTTGCTCGACCCCTTCGAGGACGCCGTCATTCCGCTCGGCGACTGGGTGGAAACCGCCCTCGACTGGCTGGTCGGCAACTTCCGCCCCGTCTTCCAGGCGGTGCGCTGGCCGGTGGACGGCGTGCTGTCGGGCATCGACGCCCTGCTGCAGGGCACCCCGGCGCTGATCATGCTCGCCCTCATCGGCCTCATCGGCTGGCAGATCGCCGGCGGCCGCGTCGCCATCGGCGCCGTGCTCGGCATGATCTTCGTCGGCCTGGTCGGCGCCTGGGACGAGGCCATGACCACCCTGTCGCTGGTGCTGACCAGCGTGTTCTTCTGCGTGCTGATCGGCGTGCCGACGGGCATCGCGCTGGCCCGCAGCGACCGCGCCCAGAGCGCCCTGCGTCCGCTGCTCGACGCCATGCAGACGCTGCCGGCCTTCGTCTACCTGGTGCCCATCGTCATGCTGTTCGGCATCGGCAACGTGCCGGGCGTGGTGGTGACCATCATCTTCGCCCTGCCGCCGCTCATCCGCCTCACCGACCTCGGCATCCGGCAGGTGCCCGGCGACGTGATCGAGGCCGCCAACAGCTTCGGCGCGAGCCCCCGCCAGCTGCTGTTCAAGGTGCAGCTGCCGCTCGCCATGCGCACCATCATGGCCGGCGTCAACCAGACCCTCATGCTGGCCCTGTCCATGGTGGTGATCGCCTCCATGATCGCCGTCGGCGGCCTCGGCCAGATGGTGCTGCGCGGCATCGGCCGCCTCGACATGGGCCTCGCGACGGTGGGCGGCGTCGGCATCGTGGTGCTCGCCATCATCATCGACCGCTTCACCCAGGCGCTCGGCACCTCCGCCAAGGAGAACGCCGGCATCGGCTGGCGCCAGCGCGGCCCCGCCGGCCTGCTGTTCGGCCTGCGCGACCGCCGCCGCACCGAGGCCACCGCCGCCGAGGCGCGCGAGACGACGCCGCAGCCGCGCCCCCGCTGACGCCTCTTCCATGCCCGACCCGACACAACAGCCAGAGGAGTATCCCATGAGCGATCGGACCACCCTGCGCAGCCTGCTCGCCGCCGGCAGCGCCGGCCTGGCCCTGGCCTTCGCCGGCCCCGCCCTGGCCGCCGCCGACAAGCCGGGCGAAGGCGTCGCGGTGACGCCCGCCACCAGCTCCATCGCCGAGGAGATCTTCCAGACGAAGATCCTCATGAGCGCGCTGGCGGAACTGGGCTACGACGTGAAGGAACACGTCGAGCTCGAGTATCCCACCATGCACCTCGGCATCGCCAACGGCGACATCACCTTCGCCGCCGTCCACTGGGATCCGCTGCACAAGGCGTTCTTCGAGAAGGCCGGCGGCCCGGACATGCTGTGGCGCTCCGGCCCCTACGTCTCCAACTCGCTGCAGGGCTACCTGATCGACAAGAAGACGGCCGACGCCCACGGTATCAAGAGCGTCGAGGACCTGAAGAAGCCCGACATCGCCAAGCTGTTCGACGCCGACGGCGACGGCAAGGCCGACCTGACCGGCTGCAACCCCGGCTGGGGCTGCGAGCGGGTGATCGAGCATCACCTGGACGAATACGGCCTGCGCGACACGGTGGAACACAACCAGGGCAGCTACTTCGCCCTCATGGCCGACACCATGACCCGCTTCGAGAAGGGCGACCCGATCCTCTACTACACCTGGACGCCGCTGTGGGTGTCGGGCGTGCTGGCGCCGGGCGAGGACGTGACGTGGCTCGAAGTGCCCTACACCTCGCTGCCCGACGGCCAGGAAGCCAAGACCGAGCTGGCCGACGGCCGCAACCTGGGCTTCGCCGTCAACGACCAGAAGGTCATCGCCACCAAGGCCTGGATCGACGACAACCCGGCCGCCGCCAAGCTGTTCGAGGTGGCCGAGCTGCCGGTCAACGACGTCTCCGCCCAAAACCTGAAGATGCAGAACGGCGAAGACAGCCCGAGTGACATCGAACGCCACGCCGAGGAATGGATCGCGGCCAACCGCGCCACCTTCGACGAGTGGCTGAAGCAGGCCCGCGCCGCCGCCGGCGAAGGCTGATCCACGGGGCTCAGGCCGGCCCGGGACGCGGGCCGGCCGGGCGCCGTCAGCACGATGAAGAAAATGCAAAAAATCCCTTGCAAGGGTCCGGCCCGGCGGTCTATAACCCGGGCCTCACGGCGAACGGAGTGTAGCTCAGCCTGGTAGAGCACTGTCTTCGGGAGGCAGGGGCCGGAGGTTCGAATCCTCTCACTCCGACCAGAAGAAAAGAGCGTCAAGTCATCGACTTGGCGCTCTTTTCTTTTGCCCGGATCCGGCCGCCCTCCAGCCGCAATCGGTCACGTTGCCACGCCCCCTCTCGCCATGAGATAATTCGGCTGGTTGGGGGGAGACCACCGTGCGGATCGCGTGGACCAGGACGGCGCAGAAGGACATGCGGCGGATTGCGTCCGCCGACCGCACTCGCATTGTCGCCAAGATCGAACAGTTCGCGGCGGATCCGCACAGCCTCGCCAACAACGTGAAGGCCCTGCAGGGATCCCCCGACTTCCGCTTACGGGTCGCCGACTACCGCGTCATCTACCGGATCGAGAACGACACCATCATCCTCATGGTGATCCAGCGCGTTCTGCACCGGAGGGAAGCCTATGAATGAGATGATCACCATCCCCCGCGCCACGTACGACGCCATGCGGGAGCGCCTCGAGGACCTGGAGGACATCGTCGCCTCCCGCGCCGCGGAACACGACGAGCGCCTACCGCATGACCTCGTCACCCTGCTCCTGAGCGGCGGGGAGAGCGCGCTGCGCCTGTGGCGCCGCCATCGCGGCTTGACGCAGCAGGCGCTGTCCGAAGCCTCGGGCGTCGGGCTGAGCACCATTACGGAGATGGAGAGCAGCCGGAAGACCGGCACGGTCGAAGCCTATCGGGCGCTGGCGGCCGCGCTCGACGTCAGCGTCGACGAGCTGTTGCCGCCGGCCGACTGAAGGCGCCCTACGCCTTCCCTTCCTTCTCCGGGTGGTACTTCGTCAGCAGCGGGATCAGCGTAAGGCTGAACACGATGGTCAGCGGCATGATGCCGAAGACCTTGAACTGCACCCACACGTCCGTTTCGAAGCTGCGCCAGACGATCTCGTTCAGCACCGCCAGCAGCACGAAGAACCACGCCCAGCGCCAGGTGAGCTTGCGCCAGCCTTCGTCGGTCAGGTGGAAGGCCGCGTCGAAAACGATCTTCAGCACGTTCTTGCGCAAGAACAGGCTGACGAACAGGGTCGCCGCGAACAGCGCGTTGACGATGGTCGGCTTCAGCTTGATGAACAGGTCGTCCTCCAGCAGGATCGTCAGCCCGCCGAAGCCCACCACGAAGATGCCCGACACCAGCGGCACCACCGGCAGCTTGCGCGCCAGCGTCCAGGTCACCGCCAGCGACACCACCGTCGCCGCCACGAAGGCCGCGGTCGCCGGGATGATGCCGAACTTGTTGTTGCCGATGAAGAAGATCACCAGCGGCCCGGCCTCCAGCAGCAGCTTCAGCCACTGGTTCAGGGGCTTCCTGCCGCCGGTCTCGGCCGCCGTCGTCTCCGGCTGCTGCCGCGCCTCGCCGCTCACGCCGTTTCCTCCTGGTCGTCGTCGTCGCGGTCGGCCGGGCGGCCCTTGAAGCCGGAGGCGATCACGTACATTTCCGCGCTGTCCTTGCGGCTGGCCGGCGGCTTGGCGTGGCGCACCGTCTCGCAGGTCGCCTTCATGCGGGCCAGCAGCTCGTTCTCGGTGCCGCCCTGGAAGACCTTGCACACGAAGGTGCCGCCGGGCGCCAGCACGTCCTCGGCGAAGTGCCAGGCCAGTTCCAGCAGGTTCATGATACGCAGGTGATCGGTCGCCGGATGGCCGGTGGTGGGCGCCGCCATGTCCGACAGCACCACGTCCGCCGGGCCACCCAGGGCGGCCTTCAGCACGGCGGGCGCGTCGTCGTCGTTGAAGTCCTTGGTGATGCAGGTGGCGCCGGGCACGCTCTCCCACTCCAGGATGTCGAGGCCGACCACCCGGCCGCCGCCCGGCTTGCCGGCGTTCACCCGGTCCACCGCCACCTGGGTCCAGCCGCCCGGGGCGGCGCCCAGGTCGACGACGCGGGCGCCGGGGACGAGGAAGCCGAAGCGGTCGTCCAGCTCGATGATCTTGAAGGCGGCGCGCGAGCGCAGGCCGCGCGCCTTGGCCTCGGCGACATAGGGATCGTTGAGCTGGCGCTGCAGCCAGGCCGCCGAGGACTTGGAGCGCTTCTTGGCGGTCTTCACCCGCACCGTCAGCTGTCGGTCGCCCGTATTGGCGACCGCGCCCGCCGCGGAGCGCCGGGCGCCACCGCGGGAGGACGTGGGCTTGCGTGTCATGTCGTTATGCAACCTCCATCGCATCGACCCGCATGAGGTCGAGCAGCATGCCTTCGCGCAGGCCCCGGTCGGCGACGCGCAGGCGCCCCACCGGCCACAGCTCGCACAGGCCTTCCAGAATGGCGCAGCCGGACAGCACCAGGTCGGCGCGCTCGCGGCCGACGCAGGGGTGCTGGGCACGTTCGCGCAGCGTCATGCACGACAGGCGCCGGCTGACGTCGAAGATGTCGGCGAATTCGATGCTGATGCCGTCCACCAGCGAGCGGTCGTAGCGCTTCAGCCCGAGGTGCACGCCGCCGAGCGTCGTCACCGTGCCCGAGGTGCCGAGCATCTGCACGCCGCCGCTCTCCACCTGCTCGGCCACGGCATGCATGGCCTCAAAGGGGCGCAGAAGCTGCATGACGCGCTCCTTCACGGCGCGGTAGGTGCGGCTGCACAGGTCGCCGCCGCCGCATTCCTCGGCCACGGTGACGACGCCGAGCGGCAGGCTGGCCAGCCCCTGGACGTCGAGACCGCCGTCGGGCTTCAGCTCCACCCACAGAAGCTCGGTCGAGCCGCCGCCGATGTCGAACACCAGGGCATAGGGGATCTCGGGGTCCAGCAGGGGCGCACAGCCGCCGAGCGCGAGACGCGCCTCCTCGGCCGGCGAGATGGTTTCGAGCCGCAGCCCGGTCTTGTGCCGCACCTCGTCGAGGAAGGCGGAGCCGTTGCGGGCCCGGCGGCAGGCTTCGGTCGCCACGGTACGGGCGGCGGTGACGCCGCGGCGGCGCATCTTGTCGGCGCAATGGGCGAGCGCATCGAGCGTGCGATCCATGGCCGCCCGGGACAAGGTGCCGCTGCCGGCGAGTCCTTCGCCGAGCCGGGTGATGCGGGAGTAACTGTCGATCACCCGGAAGCCGTCCGGCGTGGGCCGGGCGACCAGCATGCGGCAGTTGTTGGTCCCGAGGTCGATGGCGGCATAGACGCCGTCGTCCCCGTCCGCGCCGAGGCTGCGCCGCGCCGACGGACCGGGGGCGAACCCGGGGTATCCAGCGCTGATCACGACCACGGTTGGTATCTGTCCTCGTTCCCGGCCGCCGGTCCGTCACCGGGCGCACGAGGCGCGCGCACGGCGCACAAGGGCCCGCTGGGGCACGGCGGCATGTTTATACTTACCTTATAACCTATAGCAGGGCGGGCCTTGATGAAACCCCGGCCGTGTCTGAATCGTCCATCCAAGGTAAGGCATCGCGGCCACCGGCCGCAGCCGGACGGGCGAATCCACGTCGGAATTTTTTGCAAAAAAGGGTTTACAGCCCGAAATCACGATGGTACATACGCGGCCTCTTCGGAACGAACCGCCCCGGCGGACCGACGAAGAACCCCTGGTGGGGGATAGTTTAATGGTAGAACTGCGGACTCTGACTCCGTTAGTCCAGGTTCGAGTCCTGGTCCCCCAGCCACCAACATGAAGGGCTTGCCGATCGGCAGATCGGCAAGCCCTTCTTGGTTTTGCAGCCGGTTCTGCAAACTCCGCTGCTCGGCGCTTCAGTCCTCGCCGCCTCCGCGCAGCCGCTGCGGTGCCAGGTCGTGGCCCGTTGTTCAAAGCCCACGACGTCCGTATCATTTCCGGCGGCGGCCCCATGCACGGGCAGCACCGCCGCCGACGCGACCACCAGAAACCGTCGGCGATGGCGGCAGACGGCCCGGATCAGGCGGCTGCCTTGTCGCGCCGATGGAAAGAAGCAGATCCCGATGATTGCACCGTTGCTCCGCTGCTGGAACAGGCTGGAAGTCTCGCAAGTCCGCACGCGGCGCCTGCCGGCACTGCTGATCCCTTACGTGCCGGCCGGCGGGACCGTTCTGGATGTCGGCTCGGGCGACGGCTACATCGCGAGCCGCCTGCTGCACGAGGCCGGCGCGGCGGGCGTCTGCGGCGTCGACGTTCTGCCGCAGCCCAAGCCGCACATCCCCGTCACGGTCTTCGACGGCCACCACCTTCCCTACGAGGACGACACCTTCGATCTCGTCACCCTGATCGACGTGCTGCACCACACCATGCATTGCAGCCGTCTTCTGGCCGAGGCGGCGCGCGTTTCCAAGGGGCCCGTCCTGGTCAAGGACCACTACTGGGTGACGCGGCTCGACCGGTGGATTCTGGCGCTGGCGGACTACCTCGGCAACAAGCCCAACGGGGTCGCGCTGCCCTACAACTTCCTGCGCATGGAGCAGTGGTCCGCCCTGTTCGAAGAACTGTCCCTCACCGCCGTATCGACCGAACGGTTCCACTATGCGCCGTACGACCGTTCCAAGCAGGTCGTCTTCCTGCTCGCACCGACCGAGGGCACGGGGGAATCGGGCGGCACGAGCACCTCTATGGCCTGATCCGCCAGGTCGATGACCACGGGCAGCGCGGTGGCCGTATCGCCGTCCGCCTGTACCGGATCGCCGGGACGGGCGTGGACCTCGACCCGGCGGGCGACGACGTGGTCGATCAGGTTCCACCGGTTCAGCAAGCCCAGCGGAAGCGCGGCGGAATAGCCCGCCATGGCCAGCCGGCCCTTGCGGCGGAAGATCGACACCTGGAATTCCGGCGTCGCCAGATCGGCCGCGGGCGCCATGACGTAGCGACCGCCGTACAGCCGACCGCGGGACACGACCAAGGTGGCCGCGGTGACGGGCCGTCCGTCCACCAGCGCCGTCAGATGCGGGCACGGGTAGCGGAGCAGCTGGCGCAGGGCCGACAGGACGTAGACCAGCTTGCCGATCCGGCGCTTGACCGAGCGCCGCACCCCGCCCACCACATGGGCGTCGAAGCCGACGCTCGCCATCATCATGAACCGGCGGCCGTTGGCCTGGCCCGGCACGACGGAGAGGCACCGGCCCGCCGTCAGGGCGGCGGCGATGGCGGCGGGATCGGTGGCGAGGCCGATCTCGTGGGCGAGCACGTTGGCGGTGCCGAGCGGAATGAGGCCGAGCGGCGGCGTGGCGGGATGGAACCCGTTGATCGCGTCGTTGATGGTGCCGTCGCCGCCGGCCACGGCCACCGCATCCACCGTCTCGGCGGCGGCCTCGGCGGCGAACCGGGCGGCATCGCCGGCGGCCTGCGTCTCCTTCACCTCGTAGGTGCATCCGACGGCGTCGAGCAGCCCGAGCACGGCGCGGAACCGGTCCATCCGCTTCTGCGCCGCACGCCGGTTGAGAATGATCAGCAGGTGTCGCGGTCGGTCCACCGGCGCATCCGCCGGTCCGGCCGCACCTTCCCCTGCGCTGTCCCGTTCCCCTCTAGGCATGGGCCCCCAAGCCCCCTCCGTCCCCGCCGCCGACCCCTGCGGCCTGTGCCGCGACGGGACCGGACGATCGGTCCTGTTCCGGTTGGAACACGAAAAACTCGATGACTAGCAAACCAGATCGGCGATACAACGGCAACGAGTAGAAATTTCAGGGTTGAATGCCCGCCCGTCGCCCGGCCGAAATCGGGCGGTCGTCTGCCCCCTGCCGCGAGGGTTTTCCATGTTGTCCGAACTCGCCCTGTCCGCCCTGACCGACGTCATCCTGGCGAGCCTGCAGGCCTTCGCGGCCGGCTTGCTGTTCCGCCCCGGCCTGCGGACGATGTCGGCCGCGGGCCTGTGGGCCTGGACCATGACCCTGATCGCCGCCGTCTTCCTGGTCGGCGCCATCGACCACGGCTTCTTCGAGCCCGTCGATCACCCGCTGCACCCGACGCTGATGAGCGTGAACCGGGCGCTGGTCGCCGTGGTGTCCTTCCTGATGATCGCGGTCGCGGCCGTCCGCTTCCTCGGCCCGCAGGCCCGCCGGGTGGTGCTGGCGCTGGGCGCCATCGGCAATGCGGCGGTGGTCGTCCTGGTGTTCCTGTCGGACAACTTCTTCATCGTCATCGCCGGCTATTCCACGGCCCTGCTGCTGCTGCTGGTCCTGAGCATCGCCGGCCTGCGCCGCGGCACCGGCTCGCCCGCCATGATCGCCGGCATCGTCATCACCTTCGGCGCCTCCGCCCTGCCGCTGGTGGGGTACGAGGGCATCGCCGGCCTCGGCATCTATGCCACCTACCATATTGCCCTGATGCCGGCGGTCGTGGCCTTCTACTTCGCCGGCCGGGCGCTCGACGACGACCGGCCGCGGCCCGCCGGGGCTCCTGTTCCCGCGCCCTCCACCACCACCGCCTGACCCTGCCCAGCGCCGCCCGCACCACGGACACCCGATGACATCGCCCCTCGCCTCCGTCCCCCCGGCCCCGAGTTCAGAGGCCCCTGCGGCATCGCCGCGGGACGCCCTGGACAAGATCCTGCCCGGCCTGTCGCCGGCCATGGCCGACGCCGTCCGGCAGGCGATGGTGGTCCGCCACGTCGCCGCCGGCGCCACGATCATGACCGAAGGCGACCGGACGGACTCGCTCTACCTCATCGAGGACGGCAACGTCACCGTGTTCCGCGCGCTGGGGATCGACGGCGGCGAACGCATCCTCGCGACCCTGCCCGCCGGGGCCATCCTCGGCGAGATGGCGCTGCTCGACGGTCAGCCGCGGTCGGCGTCGGTGCGCGCCGCCACCGACTGCCGCCTGACCGAGATCGCGCCGGCGAAGGTCCTGGCGCTGCCCAACGGCGAGCAGGTGCTCGCCGCCATCCGCAGCAGCCTCGCCGTCGCCGTCACCAACCGCATGCGGACCCAGACCGACAAGTACGTCGCCGCCGTCGAGCGCGAAATGGCGGCGATCAAGGAACGCCAGCATTTCGGCCGGTTCTTCATCTACGCCCTCGGCCTGATGACCATCGGCCTGCTGGTCAACGACATCCTGTCCAAGCAGATCCTCGACGTCGACATCTTCACGCCGACCTTCGCCTGGGTCTATCTGCTCATCATCATGATCCCGACGTCGCTGGTGATCTGGCGCATGAAGATCCCGCTGCGGGACCTCGGCATCACCACCATCGGGATGAAGCGCTCCATCGTCGAGGGCGCCATCCTGTCGGCGGCGACGGTCGCCGTCGCCTTCGCCGCCGCCTGGGTCCTGCGCACCACCGGCATCCATGCCGGCACGCCGGTGCCCGCCGAATGGGGGCCGACCACCGGCTACTTCTTCCACAGCGTGCTGCAGGAACTGGTGGCGCGCGGGCTGCTGCAGTCGTCGTTCCAGCGCTTCCTCGACGACCGCCGCGGCCTGCAGTCGGTGGTGCTGTCGTCGACGCTGTTCGGCGTCTTCCACATCCACTTCGGCTTCATGGCGGTGGTGGTGACGATCCTGTCGGGCCTGCTGTTCGGCGCCGTCTACCTGCGCCACCGCAACCTGGCCGGCGTGACGCTGCTGCACTTCTTCGCCGGCGGCGCCGCCTTCTGGAGCGGCCTGCTCTGAGGCGCCGCGCCGGCGGCCGTCACGACAGCAGCAGGTCGGCCACCGAGCGGCACACCGCCTCCCAGTCGAAGCGCGCCCGCGCCACCGTCGGCGGCTCCACCGCGGCCGTGCGGGCGTGACGGAGGGCGGCGTCCATCTCCGCCGGCGTGTCGTAGAGGTGGACGTTGGGCAGGTCGTAGAACGGTTCGTTGGCCGGGCAGCGCGGCAGCACCACGTGCCGGCCGGCGACCAGCGCCTCGGCGGTGGTGGAGCACAGCACTTCCGACAGCGACGGGTTGAAGAACACCCGGTAGGGCCGCATCACCTCCCACGGGCTCGCCGTCCCGCCGAGGAAGCGCAGCGGCGCCCCCGCCTCGGCGGCGGCGGCGCGGATGGCGGCCTGGTCGGGCCCCTCGCCGTAGACGTCCACCGGCACGTCCAGGCGGGCGGCGGCGTCGATCACGTCCCGCAGGCCCTTGTCCCAGGTCAGGCGGCCGAGGAAGTAGACGCCGTCGTCGCCCTCGGCCACCGGCGGCACCTCGGCGAAGGCGCGCAGCACACCGGTCACCTGCCGCCACTCCGTCATGTCCTCCAGCCCCCGCAGGTCGAGGGCCGGCGACAGCGGCACGACGACGTCGGTGAAGCGGCGCATGAGCTGCTTGTGGGTGCGCTCCACCCCGGCGGCGAAGACCGCGCGGTCGGGACGGCCGGGGCGGCGGATGTAGTAGCCGTAGTTGGTCATCACGATGCCGACGACCTTGTCGGCGGCGACCCGCCGGCGCGGACTGGTCACCGGCAGCCAGCCGAAATGCTCCGGCTCCTGCACCAGGATGGCGCGGGCCGGCGGGGCGGCGGCGAAAGCGTCCTCGGTGATGAAGATGCTGAACATGGAGCGGGAAAACACGCCGTCGAAGAAGAAGACCTCCGGCAGCGGCGGCACGCCGAGCCGCTGCGCCTCGGCCCGCAGCCAGTCGGCCTGGGCGTCCTCGTCGGCGAACAGGACTTCGCCCCACAGGCGCTTCTGCGACGCCGCATCCAGCCACGGCACGCCGTAGGCCACGCGATGGCCCAGGGCGGCGAGACCGCCGGCATGCCACAGGGAGAAGATGGACGGACCGGTGCGCCACGGCAGCGCCGCGGTCGTCAGGACCACGATATCCACAGGAGGCCCGGGCACTCGACGGCTCGGACGAGGAATAAACCACATTCAAATAACCCTTACCGACCAAGGTCTACGACTATGACTTTCGTCCATGTTTGGCGCGGTTCACATTGACTTCGAAAACCCACCGTGAAAACCTCCCGCTCGCGCTGCGGTTTCGGTTCCTACTTCACCAAATCGCAATACGACAGAAATCGACTGTTCAGGACTTTCGAGGATCGCGGCGATGCAAGCAAGGGCCGTTCTCGTGACGGGTGGCGCCGGCTATATCGGCAGCCACGTCTGCAAGGCCCTGGCCGAGGCCGGATGGACGCCCGTCGCCTACGACGACCTCTCCAACGGCCACGCCTGGGCGGTGCAGTGGGGACCGCTGGAGCGCGGCGACATCCGCGACCGCGACCGCCTGCGCGCCGTGGTCGCCGCCTACCGGCCGGAAGCCGTGCTGCACTTCGCCGGCCGGATCGAGGTGGGCGAGTCCCTGCTGGCACCCTTCCCCTTCTACGACGTGAACGTCGCCGGCACGCTCACCCTGCTGGACGTCATGGCCGAGGCCGGCATCCAGGCGCTGATCTTCTCCAGCACCGCCGCGACCTACGGCGTGCTCCATGCGACGCCGGCGCCGGAGAGCCACCCCTGCGACCCCATCAATCCCTACGGCCGCTCCAAGCTGGTGGCCGAGCGGATGATCGCCGACATGGGCGCGGCGACGGGCATGAGCTGGACCAACCTGCGCTATTTCAACGCCGCCGGCGCCGACCCCGAGGGCACCATCGGCGAGGCGCACCGCCACGAGACCCACCTGATCCCGCTGGCCGTGCAGGCCGCCCGCGGCGAACGTGGCGCCTTCGCCGTGTTCGGCACCGACTACCCGACGGCGGACGGATCGTGCATCCGCGACTTCATCCACGTCTCCGATCTGGCGGAGGCCCACGTGCTCGCCCTGAAGCGGCTGCTGGACGGCGGCGCGTCGACCACCTTCAACCTGGGCACCGGGACCGGCGCCTCGGTGCTCCAGGTGCTCGACAGCCTGGAGGCCGTGGCGGGCGTGCCGGTGCCGACAGAACACCGTGACGCCCGTGCCGGCGACCCGCCGGCCCTGGTCGGCGACCCCTCGCGCGCCATGGCCGCCCTGTCGTGGACGCCGCGGCGCAGCGACCTGACCTCCATCATCGCCGACGCCTGGGCATGGCATACCAGCGCCGCCGCCCAGGCCGCCGTGGCGGTGTGACGGGGCACGGGAGGGGAGGGGGCGGCCGACATGATCGACAGAGCGTACTTCGAAGCGAAACCGGCGGTGTATTTCCGCGACTTCCTGGTGTCCATGGCCGTCTTCGCGGCCGCCTTCGCGTGGGGTGTGCAGACGGACGGCCCGCTGGTCGTCGTCGCCTGGGGCCTCGCCGCCGCCTTCCTGGCGCGCGCGGGCATCTTCGGCCACGAAATCTCGCACCGCCCCAACGAGGCGCGCATGAAGCCCTTCTACTGGGCGTGGCACCTCACCTGCGGCGCCGTCATCCTGGTGCCCACCGCCCGCTTCGTCGGGCCGCACAAGGCGCACCACACCACGGGCATCTTCCGCACCAAGGACGACCCCCAGTACCTGCTGGTCCGCAGCAACAGGCTGCTGATGGCCTTCGTGCTGATCGGCCTGCCGCTCGTCACGCCGGTCTACACCCTGCTCCAGGCCGTCATCGCCAGCATCGGCGGCGTGGAACTGGAGGAGCGGCTGGACCGCTTCACGCGGCGGCGGTTCAACTTCTCCGTCAGCACGCCGCTGCCCGACGACAAGAAGGCGGAAGTGACGTGGCTGTCGCGCTACTACCTGCTCGTCTTCGCGACCTTCGCCGTCCTGGTGCCGCAGGCCCTGCCGCTCTATTACGCCGTGCTGGTGGGGGCCTGGCTCATCGTCGTCCTGCGCATTCCGCTGGAGCACGAACTGGAGACTTACGCCGAGACCTCGGTGCGGCGCGACCAGATGCGCGACAGCTTCACGGTCGAGACGCCGCTCGCCCTGCTGATCCAGCCCATCGGGTTCCGCTACCACACGGCGCATCACATGTACCCGGGCGTGCCCTACCACAACCTGCCCGCCCTGCACGCCCACCTGAAGGCCACCGTTCCCGGTTACGGCGACAGCGTGGTGTCGTACTGGACCGCCATCCGCGGCCCCAAGCCCAAGCCCTCCGCCGCCGACGGTGCCGCATGAGCATCGCCCTGCCCGACCGCCCGCAGACAGGGAGCCCCGTCTCGCCATGAAGAACGCCCTCAAGGACATCGCCAACGCCATGCACGCCGCCGTGCCCGAAGCCAGCTTCGCGGTGCGCTTCTGGGACGGCGAGGTCCACACCATCGGCACGGCTCCCGCCTTCACCCTGTCGTTCCGCGACAAGGCCGCCGCCTCGGCGGTCATCGCCGACGGCTTCCTCGGGTTCGGCGAGTCCTACATGACCGGCGCCATCGAGGTGGACGGCGACATGCAGCTGCTGTTCCGCCTGGGCTTCGCGGTCGGCTACACCGACCACTCCATGTCGCTGAAGTCGAAGATCCGCATCCTGATCCTGCACATCCTGAAGCAGAACACCCTGACCGGCGCGCGCAAGAACATCGCCCACCACTACGACGTCGGCAACGAGTTCTACCGCCGCTTCCTCGGCCCCACCATGGCCTATACCTGCGCCTACTACGACCGTCCCGACCGGACGCTGGAAGAGGCGCAGACCGCCAAGCTGGAGCTGGTGGCCCGCAAGCTGCGCCTGCAGCCGGGCGACCACATCGCCGAGTTGGGCTGCGGCTGGGGCGGCTTCCTCATCCACGCGGCGCAGCACTACGGCATCACCGGCGTCGGCGTCACCCTGTCGAAGGAACAGGTGGACTACGCGACGCAGCGCATCGCCGCCCTCGGCCTGCAGGACCGCATCCGTGTCGAGCTGAAGGACTACCGCGAGCTGGAGGGAACCTACGACAAGGTCGCCTCCATCGGCATGATGGAGCACGTGGGCATCCGCTTCGTTCCCGGCTGCTTCAAGAAGATCAAGGCGCTGCTGAAGCCGCGCGGCATCGGCCTCGTGCACACCATCGGCAACGACGTGCTGCGCAACGCCGACCCGTGGTTCGACCGCTACATCTTCCCCGGCGGCCAGGTGCCGCCGCTGTCCATGCTCATCGACGGCGTGTGCGACAACGGCATGAACGTGGTCGACGTGGAGAACCTGCGCCTGCACTACGAGCTGACGCTCTTCCACTGGATCGAGAACTTCCGCGCCAACGAGGACTGGATCCGCGCCACCTACGACGACGTCTTCCTGCGCATGTACCGCCTCTACCTGGAAGTCTGCGCGTCGTCGTTCCGCTACGGCGACAACCGCCTGTTCCAGGTGCTGTTCACCAACGGCCTGAGCGATCTGGTGCCGTTGACCCGCAGCGACCTCTACACGGCGCCGGCGCCCGTGGCGTCGCCCGAGCCGGTGCCGGCGTGACCGCCGCGGCCACCTCCACCCTGGTGACGCCGGGCGGGGCGAGCTGCCCCGCTCCGGCGACGCAGACGCACGTCGTCGTCTTCTACACCGTGGCCGGCGGCGGGCACGTGGCGGCGGCGACGGCGCTGAAGGAGATCCTGGAGGCGACGGGCGCCTATCGGGTGACGCTGGTCAACCCCTACGTCGACCTGGTGCCGCACCTGGACCTGTGGCGGCGCCTGACCGGGCGCACGTCCGAAGACATCTACAACCAGTCGATCATTCGCGACGGCAGGACCGGACTCTACTGCCTGACCTACTACGGCGGCGTGCTGCTCAATTTCCGCATGGTCCATCGCGAGGCGCAGCGTGCCATCGCGGCCTATCTGGAAGAGCAGAAGCCGGACATGGTCATCAGCGTCCTGCCCATGTCCAACCGCATCATCTTCGACGCGGTGAACGACTACCGCCGTCGATCCGCCGACCGCGCCCACGTCCGCAAGGCGGTGCTCATCACCGACTGGACCGAATACGGCCGCCACATCTGGTTCCCCAAGGGCGACGATTACGCCGCCATCTGCGGTACCGAGGACTCCTATCGCCGCGCCACCGGCTACAAGGCGCTGGCCGGGCGGGTGTTCCGTACCCAGGGCCTGCTGCTGAAGCCGTCGTTCCAGGGCGGACCGCCGGCCGACAAGGCGGCCGCCAAGGCGGCGCTCGGGCTCGCGCCCGACAAGCCGGTGATCTGCATGCTCTACGGCGCCCACGGCGGCTGGCGCATGCGGGAGATGGCGGTGGCCCTGACGGACCAGCCCCCCGACGCCCAGATCCTGTTCCTGTGCGGCCACAACCGCGACCTGGCCGCCGCCCTGGCGCAGATGCAGTGGCCCTTCCCGACGCGCGTGGTCGGCTTCACCCGCGACGTGCCGCAGTACCTCGGCGCCTCCGACATCTTCGTCGGCAAGCCCGGCCCGGGAAGCGTCAGCGAGGCGCTGAGTTTCGGCCTGCACCTTCTGCTCGACCGCACCATGGCGTTGCCCCAGGAAACGCCGGTGCTGAAGTGGGTCAAGCGAACCGGTGCGGGCGCGTCGTTTCGCGGCCCGAAGGACTTCCGGCGCATCGTGCACCGCCTGCTCGCGCAGATCGATCGGGGAGTCGACGGGCCGAAGGCGCATTCCAACACCGCCTCGGCCGAGATCCCGGGCATCGTCGAGGCGATCCTCGAGCCCGACGGCGGCCTGCCCCTTCGGTCATCCGGCTGACGCCGTCCCGCCGTGGCCGGCGGGCAGCGCGGTTGGGGTGACCCGACCATCGCGGCATGCCGCGACGGCGTTTCGCGTCAGGGCGGCCAGAACAGCAGGGCGGCGTGGACGATGGCTTCGAGGTCCGCCCGCGTCGCCCCGCCGGCCGCCTGGACCGACATGCCGTGGATGAGCGTGGTCACCAACTGCGCCAGCGCCGCCGGATCGGTCCCCGGCGGCAGATCGCCCGCCGCCGCCGCCCGTTCCAGGCGCTCGCGCACGATCTGCTGCTGCGCCACCCGGTAGCCGTCCAGCTCCTGCCGCAGGCACTCCGACGCCTCGCTGCAGGTCAGCGCGCCCTGCACCGCCATGCAGCCGGCCGGGTGCTCCGGGTCGGTCAGGGCCTCTGCCGCGTCCAGCAGCAGACGCTCCACCGCCGCCCGGCCCGTCGGCTGATCGAGGGCCGCGCGCAGGTGCGCCTCCTTGCCGCGCACGTAGCGGTCCAGCGCCCGGCGGAACAGCTCCTCCTTGTTGCCGAAGGTGCCGTAGAGGCTGGGGCGGTTGATGCCCATGGCTTCCGTCAGATCGCTCAGCGACGTCGCCTCGTAGCCCTTGCGCCAGAACACCTCCAGCGCACGGTCGAGGGCGGTTTCGGCGCAAAAGGCCCGGGGCCGGCCCATCCAATGGCTCTCCTCTTTTTGTACCAGTCGGTAAATTAGTGTGTTGACACGGTCGGGTCCAGTCTGCATTTTTTACCGAACGGTACAAAATTGCTTCTGGAGCCCTCCTCCCATGACGCATCCCCACTCCCCCGCCGAACGCCCGGCGCCGCGCCCCCGCCGTCGCCTGTCCCGCCTGCTGCTGGCCGGAGCGGCGGTCGCCGTGCTGGCCGCCGCGGCCGCCGGCGACACCCTGGTCGCCACCGTCTCCCCCGCCCTCGCCGAAGCCGGCCCCGAGGCCGCCGCCCCGCAGGCCGAGCCGGCGGTGCCCGTTTCCGTCGTCGTGGTCGAACAGCGCCAGGTGGTGTCCTGGCAGAGCTATTCCGGTCGACTGGAGGCGGTCGACAGTGTCGCCGTCCGGCCGCGCGTCGCCGGCCAGGTGACCGAGGTGCTGTTCCGCGAAGGCGGCATGGTAGCCGCCGGCGACGTGCTCATGCGCCTCGACCCCGCCCCCTACGCCGCCGAAGTCGCCCGCGCCGAGGCCCAGGTCGCCGCCGCCGAGGCGCGGCTCGCCTTCGCCGGGCGCGAGCATGCCCGCGGCCGCCAGCTGGCCGACAGCGGCACCATCCCGCGCAGCGTCCTCGAAGGCCGCGCCCACGACCACCAGGAGGCCCAGGCCGCCCTCGGCGTCGCCCGCGCCGCGCTGACCCGCGCCCGTCTCGACCTCGGCTATACCGAGGTGCGTGCCCCCGTCGCCGGCCGCGTCGGCCGCGCCGAGGTGACGGTCGGCAACCTGGTGGGCGGCGGCGGCGAGGCGCCGGTGCTGACCACGCTGGTCTCCGTCGACCCCATCTACGCCACCTTCGCCGCCACCGAGGAGACGGTGATGCAGGCCCTCGCCGGCCTGCGCGCCCAGCCGCCCGCGGGCGCCCTGCCGGTGGAGCGCATCCCCGTGCGCATGACCGTCTCCGGCTCCGAGGTGCCGGTGGAAGGCCACGTGCAGATGATCGACAACGTGGTCGACGTCGACAGCGGCACCATCCGGGTGCGGGCGCAGTTCCCCAACCCCGACGGCCGCCTCATGCCCGGCCAGTTCGCCCGCCTCGCCCTCGGCCAGCCGGCCACCGCCGCGGCGCTGCTGGTCAGCGACCGCGCCGTCGGCACCGACCAGGACAAGAAGTTCGTCCTGGTGGTCGACGCCGACGACCGCGTCGCCTATCGCGAGGTGATGCTCGGCGACCGGGCCGACGGCCTGCGCATCGTCACCGCCGGCCTGTCCGCCGGCGAGCGCATCGTCGTCAACGGCCTGCAGCGCGTGCGCCCCGGCAGCCTCGTCGCCGCCGAGGAGGTCGCCATGGCCGCCGTCTCCGCCGCGCCCGCCGCCGCCCAGGCCCTGGCGCAGCGCTGACCGCCCGCCGCCGCGCCGCATCACACCGTCACCGGGACGCCCCGCCATGAACCTTTCGCGCTTCTTCGTCGACAGGCCCGTCTTCGCGGGCGTCCTGTCGCTGCTCATCTTCATCTCCGGCCTGCTCGCCCTGCGCGGCCTGCCGGTTTCCGAATACCCCGAGGTGGTGCCGCCGACGGTGGTGGTGCGCGCCCAGTACCCCGGCGCCAACCCCGCCGTCATCGCCGCCACCGTGGCGACGCCGCTGGAAGAGGCCGTCAACGGCGTCGAGGACATGCTCTACATGGGCAGCCAGGCGACCACCGACGGCACCATGACGCTGACCGTCACCTTCCGCCTCGGCACCGACCCGGACAAGGCCCAGCAACTGGTGCAGAACCGTGTCGCCCAGGCCGAGCCGCGCCTGCCGGAGGAAGTGCGGCGCATCGGCGTCACCACGCTGAAAAGCTCGCCCGACCTCACCATGGTCGTCCACCTGCTGTCGCCCGACGGCCGCTACGACATGACCTACCTGCGCAACTACGCCGTCCTCAACGTCAAGGACCGGCTGGCGCGCCTCAACGGCGTCGGCGACGTGCAGCTGTTCGGGGCCGGCGACTACGCCATGCGCGTCTGGCTCGACCCGCAGCAGGTGGCCGGGCGCGGCCTGTCGGCCGGCGACGTGGTGGCGGCCATCCGCGAGCAGAACGTGCAGGCGGCGGCCGGCGTGGTCGGCGCCTCGCCGAGCGCGCCGGGCGTCGACCTGCAGATGTCGGTCAACGCCCGCGGCCGCCTGCAGACGGTCGAGGAATTCGGCGACATCGCCGTGAAGGTGGACGACGATGGCGCCGTCACCCGCCTGCGCGACCTCGGCCGGCTGGAGCTGGGGGCGGCGGAATACGCCTTGCGCTCGCTGCTCGACAACCAGGCGGCGGTCGCCATCCCCATCTTCCAGGCGCCCGGCTCCAACGCCATCGAGATTTCCGACCGCGTGCAGGAGACCATGGCCGAGCTGAAGACGCTCATGCCCGAGGGCGTCGACTACCAGATCGTCTACGACACCACCCAGTTCGTCCACGCCTCCATCGAGTCGGTGGTCCACACGCTGCTGGAAGCGGTGCTGCTGGTGGTCGTGGTGGTGATCCTGTTCCTCCAGACGTGGCGCGCCTCCATCATCCCGCTGCTCGCCGTGCCGGTGTCGGTGGTCGGCACCTTTGCGGTCATGCACCTGCTCGGCGTGTCGGTGAACGCCCTGTCGCTGTTCGGGCTGGTGCTCGCCATCGGCATCGTGGTCGACGACGCCATCGTCGTGGTCGAGAACGTCGAGCGCAACATCGCCGAAGGGCTGGAACCGCGCCAGGCCACCTACAAGGCCATGCAGGAGGTTTCCGGCCCCATCGTCGCCATCGCCCTGGTGCTGGTGGCGGTGTTCGTGCCGCTCGCCTTCATCAGCGGCCTGACCGGGCAGTTCTACAAGCAGTTCGCGCTCACCATCGCCATCTCCACCGTCATCTCGGCGGTCAACTCCCTGACCCTGTCGCCGGCCCTCGCCGCCCTGCTGCTGAAGAGCCACGACGCCCCGAAGGACCGCCTGACGCGCATCATGGACGCCGGCCTCGGCTGGCTGTTCCGCGGCTTCAACCGCGTCTTCGGGGCGGGGGCGCGCGCCTACGACGGCGGCGTCGGCCGCGTGCTGTCGCGCAAGGCGGTGATGATGGGAATCTACGTGGCGCTGCTCGCCGTCACCGTCGGCCTGTTCCAGCAGGTGCCGCGCGGCTTCGTGCCCATGCAGGACAAGCAGTACCTCATCGGCTTCGCCCAGCTGCCCGACGGCGCCACCCTCGACCGCACGGAAGAGGTGATCCGCCGCATGGGCGACATCGCCCTGGCCGACCCCGGTGTCGAGCACGCCGTGTCGTTCCCCGGCCTGTCCATCAACGGCTTCACCAACAGCACCAACTCGGGCATCGTCTTCGCCGCCCTCAAGTCCTTCGACGAGCGCACCACGCCCGAGCAGAGCGCCGGCGCCATCGCCGGCCGCCTGAACGGGCAGTTCGCCGGCATCCAGGAAGCCTTCGTCGTCATGTTCCCGCCGCCGCCCGTCCAGGGCCTCGGCACCACCGGCGGCTTCAAGCTGCAGGTGCAGGACCGCGGCAACCAGGGCTACGCCGCCCTCGACGGCGCGGTGAAGGCCTTCCTGGTCGAGGCGGCCAAGGCGCCGGAACTCGCCAACCTGTTCACCAGCTACCAGATCAACGTGCCGCAGGTCTTCGCCGACGTCGACCGCACCAAGGCGCAGCAGCTGGGCGTGTCGGTGTCGGACGTGTTCGACACGCTGCAGATCTACCTCGGCAGCCTCTACGTCAACGACTTCAACGAGTTCGGCCGCACCTACACGGTGCGCGTCCAGGCCGACGCGCCGTTCCGCTCGCACGCCGAGGACATCGGCCGCCTGAAGGTGCGCTCGGCGAGCGGCGAGATGATCCCGCTGTCCGCCCTCATGACCATCGAGCCGGCGGCGGGGCCGGAGCGCGCCATGCGCTACAACGGCTTCCTCGCTGCCGACGTCAGTGGTGCGGCCGCCCCCGGCTATTCCTCGGGCGAGGCGGAAGCGGCCGTCGAGCGCATCGCCGCCGAAACCCTGCCCAAGGGCTTCGCCTTCGAGTGGACGGAACTGACCTACCAGCAGATCCTGGCCGGCAATTCCTCGGTCATCGTCTTCCCGCTGGCGCTCCTGCTGGTGTTCCTGGTGCTGGCGGCGCAGTACGAGAGCCTGACGCTGCCCATCGCCATCATCCTCATCGTGCCCATGAGCCTGCTGGCGGCGCTGGCGGGAATCGAGCTGGTGGGCGGCGACAACAACGTCTTCACCCAGATCGGCCTCATCGTACTGGTGGGCCTGTCGGCGAAGAACGCCATCCTGATCGTGGAATTCGCCCGCGAGCTGGAATTCGCCGGCCATTCGCCGCGCGCCGCGGCGCTCATGGCGAGCCGCCTGCGCCTGCGGCCGATCCTCATGACCTCCATGGCCTTCATCATGGGCGTGGTGCCGCTGGTGCTGGCGACCGGCGCCGGGGCGGAGATGCGCCAGGCCATGGGCATCGCCGTGTTCTCGGGCATGATCGGGGTGACGCTGTTCGGCATCTTCCTGACGCCGGTGTTCTACGTCGTCCTCCGCGCCCTGGCGGGCAACCGCCCGCTGCGGCGGGTGATGGCGGCTCCGGCGGCCGAGGCGCAGGCGGCGCCGGCCGAATAGGCCGGAGCCGCCGCCCCCTGAGTCGCCCCCAGAGCCGCCGCCGCGGCGACGGTGGCGGCTCAGCCGCCGCGCGGCCTCTCCGGGGCCGGTGCGGCGGCCCCCGCCTGCTGGTACGAGCTTTCGGGCTCCGCCGGGGTCTTCCGCCGGCTGCGGAGGAAGGCCGCCAGCTCGCCGACGATGCCGCGGCGGAACAGCAGCACGCAGACCACGAAGATGGCGCCCTGGACGATGGTGGTCATGGAGCCCACCTGCGCCAGGTAGTTCTGCATGCTGACCACCACGGCGGCACCGACGATGGGGCCGAGCATGGTGCCCATGCCGCCGAGGATCGTCATCAGCACGACCTCGCCCGACATCTGCCACTGCACGTCGGTCAGCGACGCCAGCTGGAACACCAGCACCTTGGTGGACCCCGCAAGGCCCGACAGGCCCGCCGACAGCACGAAGGCGATCAGCTTGTAGCGGTCGGTGTCGTAGCCGAGCGAGATGGCGCGCGGCTCGTTCTCGCGGATGGACTTGAGGATCTGGCCGAACGGCGAATGCACCGTGCGGTAGATGATGAACACCCCGATCAGGAACACCGCCAGCACGAAGTAATAGATCGCGATGTTGGACCCGATGTCGATGAGGCCGAACAGCGGCCGCCGCGGCACGCCCTGGATGCCGTCCTCGCCGTGGGTGAAGGGCGCCTGCAGGGCGACGAAGTAGACCATCTGGGCCAGGGCCAGCGTCACCATGGCGAAGTAGATGCCCTGGCGGCGGATGGCGATGGCGCCGAACACGAGGCCGAGGCCGGCGCCCACCGCGGTGCCGGTGAGGATCGCCACCTCCGGGCCGAAGCCCCACACCTTGGTGACGTGGGCGCCGCAATAGGCGGCGAAGCCGAAGAAGGCGGCATGGCCGAAGGACAGCAGGCCGACATAGCCGAGCAGCAGGTTGAAGGCCGCGGCGAACAGCGCGAAGCACAGCACCTTTGCGAGGAACACCGGGTAGACGACCAGCGGCGCCACCGCCAGCGCGACCAGACCGAGCACCAGCCACAGGCCCTTGTGCATCTTCACGGACCCCATCATGCCGTCCTCCCGAACAGGCCGGCCGGCTTGACCATCAACACCACGGCCATGATGACGAAAATGACCACGCTCGACGCCTCGGGCCAGAACACGCGCGTCAGCCCCTCGAACACGCCGAGCATGAAGCCCGAGACCACGGCGCCCATGATCGAGCCCATGCCGCCGATCACCACCACCGCGAAGACGACGATGATGAGGTGCGAGCCCATGATCGGGTTGACCGAGTAGATCGGCGCCGCCAGCACCCCGGCGAAGGCCGCCAGCGCCACGCCGAAGCCGTAGGTGAGCGTCACCAGCAGCGGCACGTTGACGCCGAAGGCGCGCACCAGGTCGGGGTTCTCCGTCGCCGCCCGCATGAGGGCGCCAAGCTTGGTGCGCTCGATGATGAGCCAGGTGGCGAGGCACATGACCAGCGAGGCGACGATCACCCAGGCGCGGTACTTGGGCAGGAACATGAAGCCGAGGTTGATGCCGCCCGACAGCGACTCCGGCAGCTGGTAAGGCTGGCCGGAGATGCCGTAGAGCTGGCGGAACGTGCCCTCGATGACCAGGGCGAGGCCGAAGGTCAGCAGCAGCCCGTACAGATGGTCCAGCTCGTAGAGCCGCTTGAGCAGCAGCCGCTCCACGATCACGCCGAAGACGCCGACGACGAGGGGGGCGACGATCAACGCCGGCCAGTACCCGATGCCCAGGTACTGCAGCGCCAGCCACGCCACGAACGCACCCAGCATGTAGAAGGCGCCGTGAGCGAAGTTGATGATGTTGAGCAACCCGAAGATCAGGGCCAGCCCCAGGCTCAGCACGGCATAGAAGGCGCCGTTGATGAGCCCGAGCAGCAACTGCCCCATGAGCACGGGCATCGGTACGCCCAGAATGTCGACCATGTATCGCTCCCCTCGTGCGTCAGGCGGTCTTCTTTACTGCTTCACGAGGTCGCAGGTGCTTTCCGACAGCGGCATGAAGGCCTGGTCGCCCGGGATGTTGGACAGGATCTTGTAGTAGTCCCATTCACCCTTGGACTCGTCGGGCGTCTTCACCTGCACCAGCTTCATGTCGTGCACCATGCGGCCGTCCTCGCGGATCTTGCCGTTCTTGGCGAACATGTCGTTGATGGGGGTCTGCTTCATCTGGTCGACCACCGGCTTGCCCTCGTCGCTCTCGATGGCGGCGATGGCCTTCAGGTAGTGGCTGACGGCGGAATAGACGCCGGCCTGCACCATGGTCGGACGCTTGCCGCCGTTACGCTCGGCGAAGCGGTCGGCCCAGGCGCGGGAGTCCTCGTCCTGGTCCCAGTACCAGCCGGTGGTGATGGTCAGGCCCTTGGTGGATTCGAGGCCGAGCGAATGGACGTCGGTCAGGAACACCAGCAGGCCGGCGATCTTCTGGCCGCTCTGGGTGATGCCGAATTCCTGCGCCTGCTTCAGGGCGTTGACGAAGTCGCCGCCGGTATTGGCGAAGGCGATGACGTCGGCGCCCGAGCCCTGCGCCTGCAGCAGGTAGCTGGAGAAGTCGTTGTTGGGGAACGGCGCGCGCACGCTGCCGACGACCTCGCCGCCCGCGGACTTCACGGCCTTGCTGGTGTTTTCTTCCAGGCTGTGGCCGAAGGCGTAGTCGGCGGTGATGAAGAACCACTTCTTGGCGCCCTGCTCCACCAGCGCCTTGCCGGTGCCGTTGGCGAGCGCATAGGTGTCGTAGGTCCAGTGGACGCCGGTCGGCGAGCACTTCTCGTTGGTCAGCGCCGTGGTGGCGGCGGTGGAATTGAGGTGGACCTTGCCCTTGGTCTCCGTCACTTCCTGCACCGCGAGCGCGGCGGCGGAGTTGCCGACGTCGACCACCACGTCCACCTGATCGGTGTCGATCCACTGGCGGGCGACGTTGGCGGCGATGTCCGCCTTGTTCTGGTGGTCGGCCGAGATGACCTCGATCGGGCTGCCGGCCACCGAGCCGCCGGCGTCTTCCACCGCCATACGCGCCGCCAGCACCGAGCCCTCGCCCGCCAGGTCGGCATAGACGCCCGACATGTCGTCGAGGACGCCGATCTTCACGACGTTGTTGGTAATCTCCGCCTGCGCGGTGCCGGCGAGGGCGACGGAGGCGATGCCGGCCATGAGGGCCGTCTTCAACTTCGACATGGATGCTTCTCCCTGTTGAGTACGGTTTCTTCCTTGTCGTGCGACGGCGCGGTCAGACGCCGAGGTAGGCCTTCAGCTTGTCGCGGCTGGCCTGGACGTCGGCGCGGGGGATCATGTCGATGACTTCCCCGTGCTCGACCACGTAGTGGCGGTCGGCGACACCGGCCGCGAAGCGGAAGTTCTGCTCGACCAGCAGGATGGTGAAGCCGCGGTCGCGCAGGGTGCGGATCACCTGGCCGATCTGCTCGACGATGACGGGCGCGAGGCCCTCGGTCGGCTCGTCGAGCAGCAGCATGGTGGCGCCGGTGCGCAGGATGCGGGCGATGGCCAGCATCTGCTGCTCGCCGCCCGACAGCTTGGTGCCCTGGCTGCCGCCGCGCTCCCGCAGGATGGGGAACAGCTCGTAGACCTCGTCGAGGCTCATGCCGCCGCCGCGGATCACCGGCGGCAGGGTCAGGTTCTCGGTCACGTCGAGCGACGAGAAGATGCCGCGTTCCTCGGGGCAGAAGGCGAGGCCGAGGCGCGCCACCTGATTGGCCTGCAAGGCGATGGTCTCGCGCCCGTCGAAGGTCACCGAGCCCTGGCGCTGGCGCACCAGCCCCATGATCGAACGCATGGTGGTGGTCTTGCCGGCGCCGTTGCGGCCGAGCAGGGTGACGACCTCGCCCTTGCCGACCTCGAAGGCCATGCCGTGCAGGATGTGGCTTTCGCCGTACCAGGCCTGGAGGTCGCGGACCGACAGCAGCGTCTCACTCATGCTCGCTTCCCATGTAGGCGGTGATGACGTCGCGGTTGGACGAGATTTCGGCATAGGAGCCCTCGGCCAGGATCTCGCCGCGTTGCAGGACGGTGATGGTGTCCGACAGGTCGGCCACCACGTTGATGTTGTGCTCCACCATCAGCACGGTGCGCCCTTGCGCGACGCGGCGGATCAGTTCGGCGGTGCGCTGGATGTCTTCCGTCCCCATGCCGGCCATGGGCTCGTCGAGCAGCATGACCTCGGGTTCCAGCGCCATGGTGGTCGCCAGCTCCAGGCCGCGCTTGCGGCCGTAGGGCAGCTCGGCGGCGAGCGCCCCCTCGAACTCCGCCAGGCCGACGTCGGCGATCAGCTCGCGCGCGCGGTCGTTCAACTGGTCGAGGCAGCGGTCGGAGCGCCAGAAGTGAAAGCTGTTGTTCATCTTGCGCTGCAAGGCGACGCGCAGGTTCTCCAGCACCGTCAGGTGGGGAAACACCGACGAGATCTGGAAGCTGCGCACCATGCCGCGGCGGGCGACCTGGGCCGGCTTCAGCCGCGTCACGTCGCGGCCGTTGAGCAGGATCTGCCCGCTGCTCGGCTGCAGGAACTTGGTGATGAGGTTGAAGCAGGTGGTCTTGCCGGCCCCGTTCGGCCCGATGAGGGCATGGATGGTGTTGCGCCGGACCCGCAGGTTCACGCCCGTGACCGCCATGAAGCCGCGAAAAGACTTCGACATGTCGCGGGTTTCGATGACGTAATCGTCGTTCATCGCCATTCTCGCCGTTACTCCCCACCCATCACCGTTCGGCGCTGGTCGCGCTCTGGTTCGCGGCCTGACCCGCCGCCTCGTCCGCTCGCCGGATCAGGCGCGCGCGCCCTTGTCCCGCTGCGCCATCCAGATGCTCAGCAGGAACTGCTCGGCATCGGCATGGGCGAGGTGCGGCGCCTCCACCTGGGCGGCGATGGCGCGCTTGGTCATGCGCAGCACCGGCCCCGGTACCTGGGCGGCCTCGGCGGCGAGCCGCATGGCCTCGGCGACGGCGGCGCCATCGTCGACCACGGCATCGGCGAGGCCCCAATCGGCGGCCAGGGCGGCATCGATCTGCATGTCGGTGAACAGGGCGCGCTTGGCCCGCGCCGGCCCGATGAGCGACACCAGCCGCGGCAGCGTGCCCCACGCGAGGTTGAAGCCGAGGCGGGCTTCCGGCAGGCGCATGCGGGCGCCGCGCCCCATCACCCGCCAGTCCAGCGCCTGCGCCAGCACGGCCCCACCGCCGATGGCGGCGCCTTCGACGGCGGCGACGGTGATCTGCGGCAGCCCGGCCCAGGCCTCGCACAGGGCCTTGCCCTGCTCGGCGGCGGCCAGCGGCGCCGGCGACTGCTCTTCGCCCGGCGCGCCCCACAGGGCGGGATCGGAGAGGTCGATGCCGGCACAGAAGACGCGCGGCGTGCCGGTCAGGACGACGGCCGCGACGGTGCGGTCGGCGCGCAAGGAGTCGGCAGTGGCGATCAGTTCCGCCATGGCGGCGGCGCTCAGTGCATTGGCCGATCCGCCGCGATCGTAGCGCACCAGCGCCACGGCCCCGCTGCGCTCAACGGTCACCAATCCCATCGTCATTCCTCCCGGCGGCGTGCATTTTCGCTCTTAGAACCCTTTTGACATACTACGGAGTATGTTGCAATAGTTCGATAAGCGGCGCCGATGGGAGCCGCCGGGAATTTCTAGAAACGCACGACGGCCGGTGACGATCCCCCGCGGGACGGACGCCGGCAGCTTAAGCCACAAGACGCACGCAGCCCGTCGGGCGCCGCGCTCGCACCAGGGAGGCCCTCCGACCATGACCGCCCACGACGCCTCGCGTATTCCCGCGCCGGAAGACTGCGTCCTCAAGGATCTGCTGGAGAAGCAGGCGGCACGCTTCCCCGACCGCGCGTTCGTCCGGTTCTGGAAGGGCGAGACCTGGACCTACGCCGAGACGCTCGACCGCGTCCGCCGCCGCGCCGCCGCCCTGCGCCGGGCCGGCGTCGGCCAGGGCGATCACGTGCTGTGCTGGATGGGCAACGGCCCCGACCTGCTGACGGCCTGGTTCGCCATCAACCTGCTCGGCGCGGTCTACGTGCCGCTCAACACCGCCGCGCGCGGCCGGCCGCTGGAGCACATCCTGGACGACGCCGACGCCCCGACGCTGATCGCCCACCGCGCCCTGCTGCCGCGCCTGGCCGACCTGTCGCCCGGCAAGGTGACGCGCATCCTCTGCGTCGGCGACTCGGCGGAAGCGCCGCCCGCCCTGCCCGGCGTGACGGTGGCGCCGCTCGAGGACGTCGACCCGACGCCCGCCGACCTGGCGCTCGACCGCCCCATCAAGCCGTGGGACGTGCAGGCGATCATGTACACCTCGGGCACCACCGGGGCGGCCAAGGGCGTGGTGTCGTCCTACGTGCAGCTCTACACCATGGGGCCGGACGCCATGGCGGCGGTGACGGAAGACGACTGCTGCATGATCTGCGGCCCCATCTTCCACTGCGGCAGCACGCTCTATGTCTATGCCGTGCTCGCCCACGGCGGCACCATGGCCATGGTGCCCGAGTTCCGCACCGCCGACTTCTGGCCGGCCATCCGGGATACCGGGTCGACGGTGGTGCTGCTGCTCGGGGTGATGGCCAACTTCCTGCTGAAGGCGCCGGCCACCGACCAGGACCGCGACCACCCGCTGAAGAAGGCCTTCATCGTGCCCTTCGGCGAGGAGGCGGCGGCCTTCCACGGCCGCTTCGGCGTCGACCTCTACACCGTCTACAACATGACCGAGATCGCGAGCCCGCTGACCGCCGGCCCCGGCATCACCGAAGCCGGCCTCGCCGGCCTGCCGCGCCCCTGCTTCGAGCTGCGGGTGGTCGACGCCAACGACCAGGAAGTGCCGGTCGGCCAGGTTGGTGAACTCATCATCCGCTCGTCGCGGCCGTGGGCCCTGTGTAGCGGTTACTACAAGAACCCCGAGGCGACGGTGAAGGCCATGCGCAACGGCTGGTTCCACACCGGCGACGCCTTCCGCAAGGACGAAAGCGGCCGATTCTTCTTCGTCGACCGCATGAAGGACGTCATCCGCCGGCGCGGCGAGAACATCTCGTCCTTCGAGCTGGAGACCGAGATCTGCGCCCACCCCAAGGTCCGCGAAGCCATGGCCATCGCCGTGCCGAGCGCCGTCAGCGAGGACGACGTGCTGGCCGTGGTGACGCCGGTGGCGGGCGAGACGGTGGACCCGGCGGAGCTGATCGCCTTCCTCGCCCCGCGCCTGCCCCACTTCATGGTGCCGCGCTACGTGCGGGTGGTGGACGACCTGCCGAAGACCGCCAGCGGCAAGTTGCAGAAGCACGTCCTGCGCACCCAGGGCCTGACCGCCGACACCTGGGACCGCGAGGCGGCCGGCGTGCGCCTCCAGCGCGAGCGCCTGACCTGACGGGAGCGCGACGACGGCGGCGGAGTTACTCCGCCTCCGCCGCCAGCCCGTGCATGATGGTGTCGACGATCTTCTCGGCCAGGATCAGGCGGTCGTCCTCGGTCTCGCCGGTGCGCGGGCGGTACCAGATGCAGATCCAGTTGAGCGCGCCGAGCGCCGCCTTGATGGCGATGGAGACGTCCGGCGCCTTGATGCTGCCGTCCTCGACGCCCTCGTAGGCGACGGACTTGAACAGAGCCTCGAAGTCGTTGCGGATGGTCATCAGCTCGTTGAGCACGCGGCGCTGTTCGGGCGTCGTGGCGGCCAGCCGGTGCATGTGGACGCCCTGCACGACGACCGTCTCGAAGGCCAGGTTCTCCATCATCGACAGGGCGTGGCGCAGGAACATGGCGCGCAGGCGCACGCCGCCCTTGTCGGGACCGCGCACCACCGGCCGCACCGCCTCGAAGTTGCGGCGCATGCCCTCGCGGTGGACGTCGAAGAACAGGTCCGTCTTGGACCGGTAGTAGTGGTAGACGCGCCCCTTCGTCGCCCCCAGCCGCCGCGCCACGTCGTCGATGCTGGTGGCATGGAAGCCCTGCTCCATGAAGCACTCGGCCGCCGCCTGCAGAAGCTCGGCGTTGCCGTTCTTGTCGCTGCGCGGAGCCTCGCGGAGCGTCCCTCTCGCCATGTCGTTCGTCCCGTCCATCGATGCCCGCGGCGGCCGGTCGGGCCGGTGGTCCGGCCCCCTCCCGCGCCCTGCCGCGGCGCTCCTACACTTACACCGCGGCCCGCCTCATTCCCAGTGCCGACGAAGCCCGCCGCACCGGCGCCCGATGCGATGGCTGGACAACCGGCGTCCGCTGACATACTACTTAGTATGTTCGTCGCCGGCGGAGCAAGGAAATCCGCCACCGCCGCCTTGCGGATCATCAACGGGAGACAGGGATGCAGCCCGCCATCGACATCGCCGAACTGGCTCGGCGCACGGGGACCGAGATCGGGGTTTCCCGCTGGTTCCAGCTCGACCAGCCCAAGGTCGACGCCTTCGCCGACCTGACCGAGGACCACCAGTTCATCCACGTCGACCCGGCCCGCGCCGCCACCGACAGCCCCTTCGGCGGCACCATCGCCCACGGCTTCCTCACCCTGTCGCTGCTGACGGCCATGAGCCTCGACGTACTCCCCGGTATCCAGAACACCGCGGTGAGCATCAACTACGGCTTCGACCGGGTCCGCTTCCTGTCGCCGGTGCCGGCCGGCAGCCGCATCCGCGGCCGCTTCACCCTGTCGGATTTGACCGACAAGGGCCGCAACCAGCACCTCGCCACCTATGCCGTGACCGTCGAAGCCGAGGGCGCCGCCCGTCCGGCGCTCGCCGCCGACTGGCTGATTCTCACCGTTCTCAAGTAAGGAGCCTTTCCATGTCCCTGCGATTCGACGGCCGCGTCGCCATCGTCACCGGCGCCGGCACCGGGCTCGGCCGGTCCCACGCCCTCGCCCTGGCCGCCCGCGGCGCCAAGGTGGTCATCGCCGACATGAGCGGCGCCGAGGCGGTGGCCGAGGAAGTCCGCGCCGCCGGCGGCGAGGCCATGGCCGCCGCCGTCGACGTCACCGACGCCGCCCAGGTCGACGCCATGGTCGGCCGCGCCATGGAGGCCTGGGGCCGCATCGACATCCTCATCAACAACGCCGGCATCCTGCGCGACAAGACCTTCGTGAAGATGGCGCTGGAAGACTTCCGCGCCGTGGTCGACGTCCACCTCATGGGCGCGGCGACCTGCAGCAAGGCGGTGTGGGCCATCATGCGCGAGCAGCAGTACGGCCGCATCCTCATGACCACGTCGACCTCGGGCGTCTACGGCAACTTCGGCCAGTCCAACTACGGCGCCGCCAAGGCCGGCCAGGTCGGCCTGATGAACGTGCTGCACCTGGAAGGCGCCAAGTACGGCATCTGCGTCAATGCGCTGGCCCCGACCGCCGCCACCCGCATGACCCAGGACCTGTTCGACGCCGACGCGCTCGCCGCCCTGAAGCCGGAATACGCCACCCCCGCCGCCCTGTTCCTGGTGTCGGAAAACGCCCCGAGCCGCACCGTCCTGCTGGCCGGCGCCGGCACCTACGCCCGCCTCGCCATCGTCGAGTCCGAGGGCGTTTTCCTGCCTGAGGACGAGCGCACGCCCGAAGCCGTCGCCGCCGCCTTCGACCGCATCGCCGACATGGGCGCGCCGACCGAGTTCGAATCCGGGCCGCAGCACGTCGAGCGCATCCTGTCGCGCGCCGGCGCCGCCCGCCGCACCGCATCCTGACCGCCGGGGGCCGCGCCATGCGAGAAGCCGTCATCGTCTCCACCGCCCGCACGCCCATCGGCAAGGCCTACCGCGGCGCCTTCAACGACCTGGAAGCGCCGGCGCTGGGCGGGCACGCCATCCGCCACGCCCTCGACCGCGCGGGCGTCGATCCGGCCGAGGTGGACGACGTCATCCTGGGGGCCGCCCTGCAACAGGGCTCCACCCACATGAACATCGCCCGCCAGAGCGCCCTGCGGGCCGGGCTGCCGACCTCGGTCGCGGCCATGAGCGTCGACCGCCAGTGCGCCTCGGGCCTCATGGCCATCGCCATCGCCGCCCGCCAGATCATCGCCGACGGCATGACCGTCACCGTCGGCGGCGGCCTCGAGTCGGTGTCGCTGGTGCAGACCGAGCGCATGAACACCCACCGCTGGCGCGACCCCTGGCTGGTGGAGCACCGCCCGGACATCTTCATCTCCATGGTGGAGACGGCGGAAATCGTCTCGCGCCGCTGCGGGATTTCGCGCGAGGCGCAGGACGCCTATGCCGTGCAATCCCAGGCGCGCACCGCCGAGGCCCAGGCCGCCGGCCGGTTCGATGCCGAGATCGTGCCGCTGACCGCCCGCATGGCGGTGGTCGACCGCGCCACGGGTGCGGTGTCGCACCGCGACGTCACCCTGGAGCGGGACGAAGGCAACCGCCCCGGCACCAGCCTGGAAAGCCTCGCCAAACTGGCGCCGGTGTTCCGCGACGGGCAGCAGGTGGCGGTCGGCGAGTACGTCACCGCCGGCAACGCCTCGCAGCTGTCCGACGGTGCCTCCGCCTGCGTGGTCATGGAGCGCCGCGAGGCGGAACGGCGCGGCCTCGCCCCGCTCGGCGTCTACCGCGGCATCGCCGTCGCCGGCTGCGACCCTGACGAGATGGGCATGGGGCCTGTCTTCGCCGTGCCCAAACTGCTCGCCGCCCACGGCCTCCGGGTCGACGACATCGGTCTGTGGGAACTGAACGAGGCCTTCGCCGCCCAGGTCATTCCCTGTCGCGACCGCCTCGGCATCCCCGACGAGCGCCTGAACGTGAACGGCGGCGCCATCGCCATCGGCCACCCTTACGGCATGTCCGGCTCCCGCATGGTCGGCCACGCGCTGATCGAGGGGCGGCGGCGCGGCGTGAAGTACGTCGTCGTCACCATGTGCGTCGGCGGCGGCATGGGCGCAGCCGGCCTGTTCGAAGTGGCCTGACGAAAGGAAATCCGTCCATGAACGCGATCACCTTCGAAACCACCCCGCGCATCCTGTGCGAGACCGGCGGCATCCGCCACCTCGGCCGCCTGTGCGCCGAGTTGGGCGCCCGCCGCGTGCTGCTGGTCACCGACCCCGGCCTCGTGAAGGCGGGCCTGCTGCACGGCGCCGAAGCGTCGCTGACGGAAAGCGGCCTCGACACCGTCCTGTTCAGCGACGTCGAGGCCGACCCGCCCGAAGCCTCGGTCGAGGCTGCCGTCGCCAGGGCCCGCGAGGCGCGCATCGATGCCGTCGTCGGCCTTGGCGGCGGCAGTTCCATGGATACGGCGAAGCTGGTCGCCCTGCTGTGCGGCACGCCGCAGGCGCTGGCCGAGATCTATGGCATCGGCCTCGCCAAGGGGCCGCGCCTGCCCCTGATCCAGGTGCCGACCACCGCCGGCACGGGGTCGGAGGTGACGCCCATCTCCATCGTGACGACGCCGACGCAGGAGAAGAAGGGCGTGGTCACGCCCCTGCTCTACCCCGACGTCGCCCTGCTCGACGCCGACCTGACGCTCGGACTGCCGCCGGCGGTCACCGCCGCCACCGGCATCGACGCCATGGTGCACGCCATCGAGGCCTATACCAGCAGGCACAAGAAGAACCCCATCTCCGACGCCATGGCGCTCAAGGCCCTCGGGCTGCTCGCCGCCAACATGGACCGGGTGATCGCCGACGGCCGCGACATCGAGGCGCGCTCGGCCATGCTGCTGGGGTCGTGCCTCGCCGGCATCGCCTTCGCCAATGCGCCGGTGGCCGCCGTTCACGCCCTCGCCTATCCGCTCGGCGGCCACTTCCACGTGCCGCACGGCCTGAGCAACGCCCTCGTGCTCGCGCCGGTGCTGGCCTACAACCGGCCGGCGGCGGAGGCCCTCTACGCCGAGCTGGCGGCGGTGACCTGCCCCGGCCGCACCTTCGCCGACGCCGCCGAGGCCTGCGACGCCTTCATCGCCACCATGACCGACATGGTCGGCCGCATGCCCTTCGCCCAGACGCTGCGCGAGGTCGGCGTCGGCGAGGGCGACCTCGACCTGCTCGCACGTGACGCCATGAAGATCGAGCGCCTGCTGGTCAACAACCCGCGCGACCTCACGCCCGAGGCGGCGCTCGCCATCTACCGCTCCATTCTCTGACGGCACGGAAGGACGCCAGGCCATGTCCCGCAAGACCGAAGACCGCTCCGCCTACCCCCATTTCCTCACCATCCCGACGCGCTGGATGGACAACGATGTCTATGGCCACGTCAACAACGTGGTCTACTACAGCTACTTCGACACCGTCGTGAACCGCTACCTGATCGACACCGGCGTGCTGGAGATCGCCACCAGCCCGGTCATCGGGCTGGTCATCGAGACGAGCTGCAGCTACTTCGCCCCCATCACCTTCCCCGACCGGGTCGAGGCCGGGCTGCGGGTGGCGAAGCTCGGCAACAGCAGCGTGCGCTATGAGGTGGGCCTGTTCCGCGGCGACGAGCCGGCCCCGGCGGCGGCGGGGCACTTCATCCACGTCTACGTCGACCGCGAGACCCGCCGCCCCGTTCCCCTGCCGCCGGCCATGCGCGAGGCGCTGGCCCGCATCGCGGTGACGGAGACCGCGACCTGACCCCGATGGAGGCCCGGCCTTGAGCACGCTCCCGACCCTGCTGAACGGTGCCCTGGTGACGCCCGAGGGGCGCGTCTCGGCGGCCGAGCTCGATCTGCTGTCGCGGCGCGCCGCGGCCGCCCTGGCGGCCGTCGGCGTCGGCCCCGGCGATGCGGTCGGGCTGTGGCTGCCCAACGGCCCCATGTGGGTGGCCCTGCTGTTCGCCTGCGCCCGCCGCGGCGTCATCGCCGTGTCGCTCAACACCCGCTACCGGGCGACGGAGGTGGGCGACATCCTGCGGCGGTCGGGCTGCAAGGTGCTGGCCGTCGACCCCGCCTTCAAGGCCATCGACTTCGCCGGCATCCTCGCCGCCATCCCCGCCGACGACCTCGCGGCGGTGGAGACCGTGGTGGTACCGGCGGGAGGCTCTCCCCTGCCCGGCCGCCGGGCGGTGACCTGGGCCGAGGTGGAGACGACGGCGCCGCTGGACGACGACCTGTCGCGGCCTGAGGCTCCGGTGGCGGTCTTCACCACCTCGGGCACCACCAGCCGCCCCAAGCTGGTGCTGCACGACCAGGCGACCCTGGTGCGCCATGCGCAGGCCGTGGCGCAGGCCCACGGCTTCGGCCCCGGCCCGAGCCTGCAGGCGCTGCCGTTCTGCGGCATCTTCGGCTTCTGCCAGTTGCTCGCCGCCCTGCATGCGGGTGTCGACAGCCTGGTGCCGCCCTACTTCGCGCCCCACGTGCTGACGGGCATGGCCATGCGTCACCGCCCGAGCCACTGCTACGGCAGCGACGAGATGGCCGATGCCTTCGTCCGCGCCCTGCCCGGCCCGCTCCCGGGCATGCGGCTGTTCGGCTTCGCGGCCTTCTCGCCGGCCTTGGCCGACCTGCCCGAGCGCGCCGCCGCCGTCGGCATCCCCTTACGCGGCCTCTACGGCATGAGCGAGTGCCAGGCCCTGTTCGCGCTCCAGCCCGAGGGCGAGCGGGCGCACCTCGGCGGCGGCGTGCCGGTGGATGCGGCGACGGAGTTGCGCGTGCGCGATCCCGAGACCGGCGCCGTGCTGCCGGCCGGGTCCAAGGGATCGCTGGAGATCAAGGGGCCCTCGCTGTTCCGCCGCTACCTCGGCGACCCGGAGGCGACGGCGGAGGCCTTCACCGACGACGGCTTCTTCCGCACGGGCGACCTGGCGGAACTGACCGACGACGGCGGCTTCGTCTTCCACGGCCGGCTCGGCGACGCGGTGCGCCTCGGCGGCTTCCTCGTCTCCCCGGCGGAGATCGAGAAGCATATCGAGGCGCTGCCGGACGTGGAGGCCTGCGTTGTCGTCGCCGCCCCGAGCGGCGACCGTCTGGTGGCCGTCGCCTTCGTCGTCGGCACGGCGGCCGAGGCGGACGTCATCGCCCACTGCCGCGCCGGGCTCGCCGGCTACAAGGTGCCGGCGCGCGTGGTGCGGTGTGCGGAGTTCCCCACCACCGTCGGCCCCAACGGCCGCAAGGTGCAACGCCACGTCCTGCGCCGGCAAGCGGCCGACCTGCTCGCCGCCGGGGCCGAGACATGAGGGGGCCGCCGCCATGACTCTGGAAGACACGCCCGGCATCGTCACCGGCGCCGCCTCCGGGCTTGGCCGCGCCGTCGCCGCCCGCCTCGCGGCGGCAGGCGCGCGCGTGGTGCTCCTGGACCTGGACGAGGACGCCGTGACGCACGCCGCCGCCGCCCTCGGCGAGCGGGCACGCCCGGCGGTCGCCGACGTGCGCGACCCGGCGGCGGTGACGGCGGCGTTGGACCTGTGCGGCGAGGCCTTCGGCGCCGTGCGCTTTGCCGTCAACTGCGCCGGCGTCCCGTCCTCGGCCAAGATCGTCTCCCGCGGCGCCGCCCACGATCTGGACCTGTGGCGGCGGGTGATCGACATCAACCTGACGGGCACCTTCAACGTCATGCGCCTGGCCGCCGAGCGCATGGTCGCCAACACGCCCGACCCGGCGACGGGCGAACGCGGCGTCATCGTCAACACCGCCTCGGTCGCCGCCTTCGACGGCCAGCGCGGCCAGGCCGCCTATGCCGCAAGCAAGGCCGCCATCGTCGGCCTGTCCCTGCCCGTCGCCCGCGACCTGCAGGAGCATGCCGTGCGCTGCGTCGCCATCGCGCCCGGGCTGTTCGAGACCCCGATCTTCGACGCCATCCCCGCGACGGGTGTCGCGGCGCTTCAGCGGTCGCTTCTCTATCCCGACCGGCTCGGCGATCCGGCGGAATTCGCCGACCTCGTCCACCACGTCATCGGCAACCCCTACGTCAACGCCACCTGCTACCGCCTCGACGGCGGCGCCCGCCTGTCGTGACGACGCGGCCCCGAGCAGCCGGCCCCCGAGCCCCTTCCACAGAGCGAGGTACGCAGTGACCGATACGCCCGTCATCATCGCCGTCGCCATCACCGGCTCCGTCCCCCGCAAGGCGGACACGCCGGCGGTGCCCGTGACGCCCGCCGAGCAGGTCGAGAGCACCCACGAAGCCTTCGAGGCCGGCGCCAGCCTCGTCCACGTCCACGTGCGCGACGACGACGAGGCCCCGTCGTCCGACGTCGACCGCTTCGTCCGCGTCCTTGAGGGCGTGCGCCGTCACTGCCCGGGCATGATCGTGCAGTTCTCCACCGGCGGCCGCGGCCGGGACTACGAGGACCGCATCGCGCCGCTGAGGCTGAAGCCCGACATGGGATCGCTGGCCACCGGGTCGGTGAACTTCCCGACCAGCATCTATCCCAACCCGCCCGACTTCGTGGAGCGTCTGGCGGCCGTGTTCGCCGAGACCACCGTCAAGCCGGAGATCGAGGTGTTCGACCTGTCCATGCTCTACACCGCCGTGCGCATGGCGGAGGACGGCCTGCTCGCGCGGCCGCTGCACGTGCAGTTCGTCATGGGCATCCGCAACGCCCTGCCCGCCCGACGCGAGGCGCTGGAGTTCATGGTCGCCGAGCTGCGCCGCCTCGCACCCGACGCCACCTGGACGGCCGCCGGCATCGGCCGGGCGCAGCGCCCGCTGCACGACTGGGCGCTCGACCTCGGCGGGCACCTGCGGACGGGCCTGGAAGACAACATCCGCCTCGGCCGCGACAGCCTGGCCGACAGCAACGCCGCCCTGGTGCGGGTAGCCGTGGAAGCCTGCACCGCCCGCGGGCGCCGTCCGGCGACCGCTGCGGAAGCCCGCCGCCTGCTGACCCTGCCGCCGACCTGACGCCATAGAGGAGAGACAGCCCGATGACCGAGACGACCCTGCCGCGCGTCACCTATTCCAACATCCGCGCCGACTTCTCCGGTGTCCACGCCCTGCTCGACCGCCTGATCCCCGAGGCGCGGGACGGTGCGCTCGGCAAGGACTGGCCCAACCGCATCGCCGGCCGCGCGGACGAGGGCGGCGCGCTCTACGAGGCGCGCAGTCCCATCGACGACCGGCTGCTGCTCGGGCGCTTCCGGGCGGCCGATGCCGCCGCCGTCGACCGCGCCGTCTCCGCCGCCCGGGCGGCCGCCCGCGACTGGGGCGCCCTGCCGTGGCGCGAGCGGGTCGCCGCCGTGCGGGCCTTCGCCGCGGAACTGGACCGCCGCAAGTACGACCTCGCCGTCGCCTGCCTCCTGGAAGTGGGCAAGTCGCGCATGGAAGCGGTGGGCGAGGCGGAGGAAGCCGTCGACCTCGCCCGCTACTACTGCGACCAGATGGAGGAGAACGCCGGCTTCGAGCGCCCGCTCGCGCGTGCCTTCGAGGCCGAGGAAACCTCCGACCGCCTGCGGCCGGTGGGCGTGTTCGCGGTGATCGCGCCGTTCAACTTCCCGCTGGCCCTGTCGGTCAATATGATGTCGGCGGCCCTGGTGGCCGGCAACACGGTGGTCTACAAGCCGAGCCCGGCCGCCGGCCTCACCGGCGCGCTGCTGGTCGCGGCGGCGGAGGCGGCCGGGCTGCCAGAGGGCGTGGTCGCGCTCCTGTGCGGCGGTGCCGAGACCGGCCGGGCGCTGACCGCCCACCCCGGCATCGACGGCTTCGCCTTCACCGGCAGTCACGCCGTCGGCATGGGCCTGCTGCGCCAGGTGGCGGCGGGTCGCTTCAACCGGCCGGTCATCGTCGAGATGGGCGGCAAGAACCCGACCTACGTCACCCCGAGCGCCGACCTCGACGCCGCCACGGAAGGGGTTTTGCGCTCCGCCTTCGGCCTGCAGGGGCAGAAGTGTTCCGCCGGATCGAAGGTCTACGTCCACGACGACGTGCGCGCGGCCTTCCTCGACAAGCTGCTCGCCGCCACGGCGCGGGTGACGGTCGGCGATCCGGCGGAGCGCGACGTCTTCATGGGGCCGGTCATCAACCAGGCCGCCCTCGACCGCTTCCAAGCCGCGGCGGCCGAGGCGCGGCGGGAGGGTGTCATCCTGACCGGCGGCGAGCGGCTGACCGGCGGCCTCTACGACCACGGATGTTACGTGCAGCCGACCATCGTCGCCGACCTGCCCCGCGATCACCGGCTGAACAAGGAGGAACTGTTCCTGCCGGTCCTGTCGGTGCTCGGCTACACCGACCTCGGCGAGGCCATCGCCGACGGCAATGCGGTGGACTTCGGGCTCACCGCCGGGTGCTACGCCCGCGACGAGGCGGACCTCGCCCTGTTCCTCGACCGCGCCGAGGCGGGCGCCCTCTACGCCAACCGCGCCAGCGGCGCCACCACCGGCGCGTGGCCGGGCATCCAGAGCTTCTGCGGCTGGAAGGGATCGGGCACCACCGGCAAGGGCGGGCTCGGGCCGTACTACGTCCAGCAGTTCATGCGCGAGCAGAGCCGCACCGTCTGGCGCGGCTGATGCGCCTCCCGGCGGCGGGCGGCCATGGGTGTCACGCGACCCCGTCGGCCGCCCGCGCGTCGGCGAGCAGGACGCGGTCGCGCCCGGCTTGCTTGGCCGCGTAGAGCGCGGCGTCGGCGCGGCGCAGCACCCCGTCCAGGGTTTCGGCGGCCCCGGCTTCGGCGACGCCAATGCTCACCGTCATGGCGATGGGCGGCCCGTCGTCCGGCGTGACACGGACGGCAGCCAGGTCGGCGCGCAGCCGTTCCGCCAGGACCAGCGCGCCCGCCGCGTCCGTTTCCGGCAGCAGCACGGCGAATTCCTCGCCGCCGAGGCGGCCGAGGTGGTCGGTGTCCCGCAGGTGCTTCCGGCAGTGGTCGGCGAAGGTGCGCAGCACGGCATCGCCCGCCGCATGCCCCCAGCCGTCGTTGATGCGCTTGAAGAAATCGATGTCCATCATCAGCAGGCTGGCCGGCCGGCCGTAGCGCCGCACGCGGTCGACCTCGGCCGTCGCCGCCTCGCTGAAGGCACGGCGGTTGAGAATGCCGGTCAGCGGGTCGGTGGTGGCGAGGACGTGGAGGGCCTGCGTCTTCTGGCGCAGTTCCAGGTAGGACCGCCGCAGGGAGAGCATGTTGCGGGCGCGGGCCTCCAGCTCCGTCTCGTCCCACGGCTTGCGGAGGAAGTCGGTGGCGCCGGCGGCCATGGCCTCGGCGAGGGTGCCGCTGCGGGATTCTCCGGTCACCATGATGATCGGCACGAACTCGCCGTCCAGCCCATCGCGCAGGGCGCGGGCGAAGGCGATGCCGTCCAGCCCCGGCATGACGTAGTCGAGCAGCACCAGGTCGGGCGGCGCGGCGCGGCAGCGCGCCAGGGCCTCCGGCGCATCCTCGAACACCTCGACCTCGACGCCGTCCAGGCGCTCGACCACGGCGGCGGCCAGCAGGGCGTTGGGCAGCATGTCGTCGACGATCACCACTTTCGCCGGCACGAGCGGAGCGTCGAGGATGCCCGCCGTCGGGCCGGTGAAGGGGGCTTGTGCTGTCATGGTGTCGTCGTCTCCCGTTCCATCCGTTCCGCGACCGCGTCGCGCGCGGCGGCGATTTCCTGCGCCAGCCGCGGCCGCAGGGCCGCCGCGGCGTCCACGTCCTCCCGCGCGGCCAGGTCCTGCAGCGTTCGGCCGAGCCCCGCGAGCCGCAACAGCCCGAACTGGCTCGCCAGCCCGGCGAGGGCATGGCCGCAGCGACCGACGGCGGCGGCATCGGCCGCCTCCAGCGCGGCGTCGAGGTCGGCGAGCGGGCGGTCGATGCGGTCGACCAGCGACTGCAGGATGGCCCGCAGCCGCGGCGGCGGCAGCCGCGCCGCCCAGTCGCCCAGCCAGTCCGGCGCCAGGACCGGCATCGCATCCGGCGGCTCGGCGGCGCCGTCCGACGGCGGCGCCGAAGCAACTCCGCCCAGGGCCTCGGTGTCCGCCAGGGTGCCGACGCGCGACGCCGTCAGCCGCCGCATGGTGCTGTCCAGGCGCGCCCAGTCGATGGGCTTGGTGAGCACCGCCGACAGGACGTCGCCCCCCGCCGCCTCGTGCCGGGCCATCAGGACGTCGGCGGTCAGGGCGACGATGGGCAGCGTGCCGGGGGCCGCCTCGGTCGCTCGAATCGCCCGCGCCGCGCCCAGGCCGTCCAGCACCGGCATCTGCATGTCCATGAGCACGATGTCGAAGCGGTATTGGGTGGTGGCCTCCACCGCCAGCGCGCCGTTCTCCACCGCGACCACCTCGTGGCCCTGGCCGGTCAGCGCTTCGGTCAGCAGCAGGCGGTTGGTGTCGTTGTCCTCGGCCACCAGGATGCGCAGGCGCTGGGCCGCCGGGGTCGACAGCAGGGCGGAGTCGTCGTGTCCCTGGGCGAGGCGCAGCGGCGAGCCGTCGCGCACCACCGCCGTGAACCAGAACGTGGAGCCGTGGCCCGGGCGGCTGGTGCAGCCGATCGCGCCGCCCATGGCCTCCGCCAGGCTGCGCGAGATGGCGAGCCCGAGGCCGGTGCCGCCGAACCGGCGGGTGGTGGAGCTGTCCGCCTGGCTGAACGGCTTGAACAGGCGGGCCATCTGCTCGTCGGTCATGCCGATGCCGGTGTCGACGACCTCGAAACGCAGGCGCCAGCCGTCGCCCGCCAGCCGGTCGGCGGCGCCCAGGCGCACGACGACGCGGCCCGCCTCGGTGAACTTCACGGCGTTTCCGACCAGATTGAACAGGACCTGACGCAGCCGCGTCGGGTCGCCGACCACGGCCGGCGGCGGAGCCGCATCCTCGTGCACCTCCAGCACCACGCCCTTCTCGCTGGCCCGCGTCGCCAGCAGCTGCACCACCTCGTGCAGGATGGCGGCGGGGCTGTAGTCCACCTGCTCGATGGTCAGTTGCCCCGCCTCGATCTTGGAGAAATCGAGGATGTCGTCGAGCAGGGTGAGCAGCGTCGCGCCCGACCGCCGGAGCATGTCCACCCAGGTGCGCTGGCGCGCCTCGAGTTGCGACGCAAGCAGAAGGTCGGCCATGCCGAGGACGCCGGTCATCGGCGTGCGCAACTCGTGGCTCATCATCGCGAGGAAGCGCGACTTGGCCTCGTTGGCGTTCTCGGACTCGATCCGCGCCGCCTCCAGCTCCTCGGCGAGGGTCGCCAGTTCGGCGGCGCGATCCTCCATGACCGACCGGCTGAATTCCAGTTCCTCCTGGTAGCGGACACGCTCGGTGGCGTCGCGGACGATGCCGGTGAACAGGCGGGTACCGTCGAGGGTCGATTGCGAGATGCTGAGATCGAGCGGAAACTCGGTGCCGTCGGCGCGCCGTCCGGTGACGGTGCGGCCGATGCCGATGATGCGCGGCTCCCCCGTGCGGACGAAGGCGCCGATGTAGCCGTCGTGCGCCTCGGCGATGGCCGCGGGCATGAGCATGCGGACGTTGCGGCCGAGCATGTCGGCGGCGGCAAAGCCGAAGATGCGCTCGGCGGCCGGGTTCGCCGACCGCATGATGCCGCTGGCGTCGATGGTGATGATGCCGTCGACCACGCTGGCCAGGATGGACGACAGTTCGCGTTCCTTGTCGGCCAGCGCCTGTTGAGCCCGCTTCTGCTCGCTGATGTCGAGGATGACGCCGGTGAACAGCAGGCCGCCGTCGGGCAGGCGCTCGGGCCGCGAGTGCGTGCGCCACCAGCGGACCCGGTCGCCGGCCAGCAGCAGGCGCCCCTCGAACTCCCAGTCGCGCACCTCGGCGACCGCCGCCTGCAGCGAGTCGGTGAAGCCGACGCGGTCGTCGGGATGCAGCGGCAGGCCCCGCCAGTCGTCCACCAGGTCGGCGGGCGCGACGCCGAGCAGCTCCGCCGAGCGCGGACTGACGTAGATGAAGCCGCGGCGGCCGTCGGGATGCTCCTCCCACTGGTAGATCACGCCGGGCACCTGGGTGGCGAGATTGCGGAACTTGGCCTCGCTGGCCTGCAGGGCGGTGAGCGCCAGGGTCTGGTCCGTGATGTCGGTATGGGCGCCCACCATGCGGACCGGCGCGCCGCCGGCGTCCTTCTCGTGCACCGCGCGCGAGCGGATGTAGACGGTGTGGCCGTCCTTGTGGCGAAAGCGCTGCACCATCTCGAAGACCGGCACGTGGCCGGCGGCATAGGCGTCCACCAGCCGCAGCGCCGCCTCGGCGTCCTCGGGGTAGATCAGCGTGCGCCAGGCTTCGAGCGTGTTTTCGATCTCGTCGTCGCGATAGCCGAGCTGCGCCTTCCACTGGGGCGAGAACCAGATCCGCCCGGTGACGAGGTCCCAGTCCCAGATGCCGTCGCTGGCGGCTTCCACCGCCATCTTGAACCGCTGTTCCGACTGCCGCAGCAAGGCCCGGCCGACGAGGAAGCCGTCGACGGCGCGGCCGAGGATGCGCACCTCGTCGCCGTCCGCCGCCGCCGGCGTCACGGAGCCGGCGCGGCCGTCGTCTTCCGTCGCGAGGCGGCTGACCATGCCGGCGATGGGGCCGATGATCCGCCTCTGCACCAGCACGAGGACGCCCGCCGCCACCGCCAGATAGCCGAAGAAGAATGCCCCGTTGACGACCAGAGCCCGGCGGGTGGCGGCGGCCTGCTCGCCGGCGGCCGCCTCGGCGCGGTCGAGGGAACCGTGGATCAGCCGGACGATGCTGTCCACCGCCGGCAGGATGGCCGCCACCAGCGCATCACCGGCAACCGGCGGCGGTCGCCCCGCACGGGCTTCGGCGAGGATGTCGTCCCGCAACGGGACGAAGCGGGCCCAGTACATGTCCTGCACGGCGTCGAGGAAGGGCCCGAGTTCCGGCTGGTCGGCGCGCATGCGCTGCAGCGTCTCGAAGGACTCCTTGATGTGGCCGAAGTAGCGGTCGTGCTCGCCGATCTCTTCCAGCGGCAGGATGCGGCCATCGTAGGCCACCGTGTTGAGGCGCGAGCCGTCCTGGCCCATGACGACGCGGAACCGGAGGCTCTGCTGCACCGCATGCCAGCGCAGCAGCAGCTCCCGCTCGGTCGTCGGCGGCGGCGAGCGGTCGAGCACCGTGTCCTCCAGGCGGCGGACGAAGGCGCTGGCCTGGCGCAGCCACGGTTCCCGGGCCGCCGCCGCCGCGGTGACGGAGGCGGCGAGCGCGGCGTCGACGTCGGTGCGCAGGCGCCGCAGGTCGGCCGTCCCCTCGCGCAACACCTGTTCTGCGGGATCGCCCGGCGGCAGCGCCGCGAGCGCGGCCTCGAGCCCGTCCTGCGTCGCCCGGCGCCGCGCCGCCAGTTCCTCCGGCTGAATGGCGAGGCCCTTGAGGATCGACGCGGTGAGGCCCCGCTCGTAGGCCATGGCCTGGGCGCCGTCGACCAGATGACGGGTCACGCGCGCTTCGCGCCGCAGGTCGTCGGCCACCGTCTGGCTCTGCCACAGGTCGAGCAGGGTGGTGCCGACGAACCAGGCATGGGCCGCGAGCATGGCGCACAGGGCGCCGACGAGAACCGTCCGGATGGTCAAGCGTCGTACCTTCTTCCTGCGTCCTTCACACGGGCCCCGCATCGGCCATTACATAGCACGGTCGGGGGCATCCTGCCGGAATGCGGGGGCTGCCGGACGAACCCATCGACCCTTCACGTTACACCCCTTCTCCGCCAGCCACCACAGGACAGCCGCCATAGGGTCGCCGACGCCACATCGTATGTCCATCGGATGCCGAAAGGTATAAGGGCACGCGCGGCGATGGCGTAGCCGCCACCGACGACGGCGAGGTTGTCGCCGCCATGCGCAAAGCAAGGGCCGCTATGACCTTCCGCCAGATTTTGCGGAACGCGCGGCTGGTCTATCGTCGCCGCGTTGGGGACTAATGCGAAAGAATAGGACGATGGCGGCAAAGGCCAGGGCATCGGTGCTCGGGCACTCGACGACGCTCGCCGTCGTGGCGGCGATCTTCATCGTCCTCACCTACGGGCTGACCGTGTGGGTCGCCGGCCGCATCCTCACCGACGGCATCGTCCAGGCGACCGGCAACGCCAATCACACCGCCCTCGGCGTCATCGCCAACGAGCGCGGCGACGACCTGCGCGCGCTCATCGCCGGGCTCGCCGCCGTGCCGCCGGAAGAGGTGGCCGGCAGCCCGGAATTCGGTGCCATGGACTTCCTCATGCGACATGCGACGCAGGGCACGGACATCGTCGCCCTGAAGGTGTTCTCGCCGGACGGGCTCACGTTGTATGCCACCGATCGCGGCCGGGCCGGCGGGGACGGGTCGGGCAGCGCCTTGTTCCAGGCCGCCGCCGCCGGCGACGTGGTCAGCGCCCTCAACCGCGCCGCCGGCGGCGGCTGGCTGGTGAGCACCTACGCCCCGCTGCCCGGAGCGACCGGCGGTGTCGCCGCCGTCCTCGAGATCTACGCCGACCGTACCGCGGCGGTGGAGGAGGCGCGGTCGGCCGTGCGCCGCCTGGTGCTGGCGACCGGCCCCGTCGTGGTGGTCGCCACCGGCCTCGTCATCGGCCTGGTGCTCGGCGCCGCCCGCCGGCAGGGCCGCCAGACCCGGGCCCTGGCCGATCTGGCGGCCGAGAACATGCGGGCGCGCGAGGCCGCCGAGAACGCCGACCGGGCCAAGACGCGCTTCCTCGCCAACGTCAGCCACGAATTGCGCACGCCCATGAACGGCATCATCGGCATGTGCTATCTGGCGCAGCGCACCAACCCGACGCCGGCGCAGCGGGACTATCTCGGCAAGATCAACGAGTCGGCGCAGAGCCTGCTGCGCACCCTCAACGGCATCCTCGACTTCTCCCGCATCGAGGACGGGGCGCTGCGCATCGTCGCCGCCGCCATGGATCCGCGCGCCGTCGCCGAGGACGCCGTGGCCGCCGTCCGTGCCGGGGCGCGGGCCAAGGGGCTGACGGTCGTCCTGGTCTGCCCCACACCGCTTCCCACCGCCGTTCTCGGCGACGCCGACCAGGTGCGCCAGATCCTGCTGAAGCTGCTCGGCAATGCCGTGAAGTTCACCGAACGGGGCAGCGTCGCCCTGACGGTGACGGCGCCGGAACCACCGCCGGCGCCCGGCCGCGTCCGCCTGCGCTTCGAGGTGAGCGACACCGGCATCGGCATGGACGCCGAGACGCTGGCCTGCCTGTTCGGCGGCGCCCGGCAGGGCGACGACTCGCGGACCCGGCGCTACGGCGGCCTCGGCCTCGGGCTCGCCCTCGCCGACCGCCTCGCGGCGCTGATGGGCGGCGGGATCGCGGTGGAGAGCACCCCCGGCCGGGGCAGCCGCTTCATCGTCGACCTGCCCTTCGAACTCACCGAGGCCGACGCACTGCTTGGACCGGCCGCGAGCCCCGAGGCCGACCGCGCGCCCGCATCGCCGGAGCCCGCGGCGGGCGCCGCGGCGCCGCCGTCGCCGCCGCCGGCACCCGTCGCGGCCGCCGCCCGCGCCGGCGGCCGCCGCGTCCTGCTGGTCGAGGACAACGCGGTGAACCGCGCCGTCATCGCCGGCTACATGGGCGACGGACCGGACGATCTCGTCGCCGTCGACGGCGGCCACGCCGCCCTCGCCCTCCTGCAGGCGCCCGGCGCTTTCTTCGACGCCATCTTCATGGACCTGCAGATGCCCGGCATGGACGGGCTGGAGGCGACGCGGCGCATCCGCGCGCTGGCCGACTGGCAGTCGGTGCCGATCATCGCCCTGACGGCCCATACCTCGCCCGAGGATCGCCAGCGCTGTCTCGCCGCCGGCATGAACGACCACCTCGGCAAGCCGGTGCGCCTGAACGACCTGTCCGACTGCCTGGACCGCTGGTGCGGTCCCGTTGCCGCCGCCGGGCCGGCGCCCCTGCCGCCCGAACTCGCGGCGCGGGTGCGGCCGCTCCTGGTCACCCTGGCGAGCCTGGTCGGCGGCGGGGACGTCGCCGCCAGCGCCACCGCCGGCGAAATCGCCGAGGCCCTGGCCGGCACCGCCCTGGCCGAGGCCGGCGCCCGCCTTCTCGCCCTCGTCGACGATTTCGACTTCGACGCCGCCGCCGCCGCGGTGGTCGACCTCGCCCGCCACTGCGACGCCGCCTGCCCGCCCGCGGACGGCCCTTCCACGGAGTTCGTCAAGCCATGAAGACCGCATCCGTCGTCCTGCGCAGTTCCGATCCCGCCGCCGTGGCCGCCGCCGTATCTCCCCTCGCCGCACTGGCGCCGCAGGTCGTCCTCGTCTTCGGGACCGTCGCCCTGCTGCGGGATGCCCGGCTGCTCGAGGCCCTGCGCACCGCCCTGCCGACGGCGACGGCGGTCGGCTGTTCCACCGCCGGCGAAATCACGCCGCAGGGGGTGGAGACCGGTACCGTGACCGTCACCGCCCTGGCGTTCGAGCGGTCGCCGTGCCGCGTCGTCGGCACGGCCATGGCCGGTCTGACCGATTCGCGCGCCGCCGGCGCCCGGCTGGGCGAGGCCCTGGCCGCCGACCCCGACGGGCCGCGGCTCGCCGCCGTGCTCATGTTCGGCCGCGGCACCGACATGAACGGCAGCGCCCTCATCGACGGGCTGATGGACCGCATCGGCCACGCCGTGCCGGTCTGCGGCGGCCTCGCCGGCGACGACGGCGCCTTCGCCGAAACCCTGGTGATCGGCGGCTCCGACCCGCAGGGCCCGGTCGCCGTCGGGCTCTACGGCGAGGCGGTGCGCGTCGGCCTCGGTTCGGTGGGCGGCTGGCAGCCCTTCGGCCCCACCCGCCGCGTCACCGGCTGCACCGGCAACATCCTGCACAGCCTCGACGACGAACCCGCCCTCGAGGTCTACCGCCGCTACCTCGGCGACTATGCCCGCGACCTGCCGGCCTCGGGGCTTCTGTTCCCCTTCGAGATGCTCGACGCCCAGGCCGCCCCCAAAGGCCTGATCCGCACCATCCTCGGCATCGACGAGGCGAGCGGCAGCCTGATCCTGGCCGGCGACGTCGACGCCACCGGCTACCTGCGGATGATGAGCGCCTCCACCGACGCCCTGGTCGCCGGTGCGGAAAAGGCGGCGGCCGCCAGCCGCGACGCCTTCGCCGCCCCTCCCGGCGGGCTCGCCCTGCTGGTGAGCTGCGTCGGCCGCAAGCTGGTCATGGGCGACCGGGTGGACGAGGAGGTTGAGGCGGTGGTCGACGTGCTCGGCGGCGGCCTCACGGTCGCCGGCTTCTACTCCTACGGCGAGCTCGGCCCCCATGCGGGCGAAGGCGCCTGCCGGCTGCACAACCAGACGATGACGGTCGCCGTCGTCGCGGAAGCCTGAGCACCCCCGCACGATGCATCGACTCCTGCGCACCCAGCTGAAGAGAGTGGCCGGCCTCGACCACGAGGATCGCGTCGCCGCGGCCGTGGCGACGCTGGCGGGGCTCGACCTCGACGGCGACGCCGGCCTGCTCGTCCGCGCCATCGGGCCGCTGCTGGCCCGCGTCGGCCAGAGTTACGAGCAGTTCGACCGCGACATCGACCTGCGCAGCCGCAGCCTCATGCTCAGTTCCGACGAACTGCTGAGCGCCAACGACCGCCTGCGCAAGGAGGCGGCGGCCCAGAACGCCGCCATCGCCGCCCTGCGCCGCTCGCTCGCGGCGCTGACCGGCGGCGCGGTCGTCGACGACGGCCAGGAACTGGACCAGTTGTCCGACACCATCGTCGCCATGGTGGAACAGCGCAAGGAAGCGCAGCGGGCGCTGGAACAGCAGAAATTCGCCCTCGACCAGCACGCCATCGTCAGCATCACCGACGCCGCCGGCACCATCGTCTACGCCAACGACCGCTTCTGCGAGATCAGCGGCTATCGGCGCGACGAGCTGCTCGGGCAGTCCCACCGGGTCGTCAATTCCGGCCTGCACGACGCGGCCTTCTTCGCCGAGATGTGGCGCACCATCCGCAGCGGCCGGGTGTGGCACGGCGAGGTGTGCAACCGCGCCCGCGACGGGTCGCTCTACTGGGTGTCGGCGACCATCGTGCCGCAGGACATGGGCCCCGACGGCCCCGGCGGCTACATCGCCATCCGCACCGACATCACCCACCAGAAGCGCATGGAGGAGGACCTGCTGGAAAGCCGGCGCTTCCTCCAGAGCATCACCGACGCCATGGGCGAGGGCGTGTTCTGCCTCGATGCCGAGGGCCACGCCACCTTCCTCAATCCCGAAGCGGAGCGTCTGCTGGGCTGGACCCTCGCGGACCTCGACGGCCTCACCCTGCACGACGCCGTCCACTTCCAGGACGCCGACGGCCACCCCATCGCCGCCGAGGCCTGCGGCACCATGACCGCGGTGCGCGCCGGTGCCGTCTTCCGCAGCGACGACGAGCACTTCACCCGGCGCGACGGCACCGTCTTCCCCATCTCCATCGTCTCGGTGCCGCAGCGCGACGGCGACCGCATCGTCGGCTCGGTGGGTGTCTTCCGCGACATCACCGAACGCAAGCGCATCCTCGACGCCCTGAAGGAGAGCGAGCGCCGGCTCAAGATCGCGCTGGACGCCTCCGGCATCGGCCTGTGGGACTGGAACCCCAAGACCGACGTCGCCTACTTCAGCAGCCAGTGGCTCGCCATGCTCGGCTACCGGCGCGGCGAAGTGGAGGAATGCGGCGCCACCTGGGGCCGCCTGCTGCACCCCGACGACGCCTCGCGGGTGCGCGCCACCATGCGGGGGCACATCGCCGGCGAGATCGCGTCCTACGAGGTCGAGTTCCGCATGCGCCACAAGGCGGGCCATTGGGTGTGGATCCTCAGCGCCGGCAAGCTGGTCGAGCGCGATGCCGAGGGGCGCCCGACCCGCATCACCGGCATCCACATGGACATCGGCGAGCGCAAGCGCTTCATGGACGAGCTGTCGGCCGCCAAGGAAGAGGCGGAGCGCGCCAACCGCTTCAAGAGCGACTTCCTCGCCAACATGAGCCACGAGATCCGCACGCCCATGAACGCGGTGATCGGCCTGTCGCACCTGCTCTCCCGCACCGACCTGACGCCGCGCCAGCGCGACTACCTGGACAAGATCGCGGCCAGCTCGCGCACCCTGCTCGGCGTCATCAACGACATCCTCGACTTCAGCAAGATCGAGGCCGGCAAGATGACGATCGAGGCGGTGCCCTTCGACGTCAACCGCATGGTCCAGGACGTGGCGGTGGTCGTGCAGCCGCGGGTGCGCGACAAGGACCTCGAACTGGTGGTCGACATCGACGCCGCCGTGCCGCGGCGGCTGATCGGCGATCCGTTGCGGGTCAGCCAGATCCTGCTCAACCTGCTCGGCAACGCGGTGAAGTTCACGGCGGCAGGCGAGGTGGTGCTGTCCATCGGCGGCCGGCGCATCGGCAGCGACGGCTTCCTGCTCGAGATCCGCGTGCGCGACACCGGCATCGGCATGACGGCCGAGCAGGCGTCCAGCCTGTTCAAGCCGTTCACCCAGGCCGACAGTTCGACCAGCCGCCGCTTCGGCGGCACCGGGCTCGGGCTCGCCATCTCGGCCCAGCTCGCCGGCCTGCTCGGCGGCGACATCGCCGTCACCAGCGTCCCCGACCAGGGCAGCACGTTCACCGTGACGGTGCGCGCCGCCGTCGACCCGGCGACGGCCCACGACCCGGCCCCGGCCGTGGCGCGCGGCGGGACCGGCCTGCTGACGGGCCGGCGCGTCCTGGTGGTCGACGACTGCCGCACCGCGCGCGAGGTGACGAGCGACCTGCTGCGCCGCTTCGGCCTGACCGTGACGGCGGTGTCCGACGGCGCCGCCTGTCTGGCGCAGGCGGGAAGCGACGTCGACCTCGTCGTGCTCGACTGGCGCATGCCGGACATGGACGGCGTCGCCACCCTCCGGGCCCTGCGCGCCCGCGGCGTCGCCGTGCCGGTGCTCATGCTGACGGCCTTCGGGCGGGACGAGCTGGTGGATGCCCTCGGACCGCTCGCCGTGCAGGGCGTGCTCGAAAAGCCGGTGACCCCGTCGAGCCTGCTGGATGCCGTCGTCGCCGTCGTCGCCCCCGACGCGGGCGCCGGCGCGGCGGCGGGCGCCGTCGCTGCCGAGGGCGGGCCGGCGCTGGCCGGGATCCGGCTGCTGGTGGTGGAGGACAACCCCATCAACCAGTTGGTCGCCCGCGAACTGCTGGGCGCCTACGGGGTGGAGGTCACCGTGGCCGGCGACGGGCCGTCGGCGCTCGCCCAGCTGCGGGCGCAAACCTTCGACGGCGTGCTGATGGACGTGCAGATGCCGGGCATGGACGGCATGGAGGCGACGCGGCTGATCCGCAGCGACCTCGGCCTGACCCGCCTGCCGGTCATCGCCATGACCGCCCATGCCATGGACCGCGACCGCGACAACTGCCTGCGGGCCGGCATGAACGACCACATCGCCAAGCCCATCGACCCGAGCGAGATGGCCCGGGTCCTCGGCCGCTGGTTCGGCGACGACGATGCCACCGCCGCCGGCGCCGTCAGCGGCGCCGCCGCGACGGGCGACGGCCCGGGCCTGCCGGGCGCCGTCAGCGGCATCGACGTGGCGACGGGGCTGCGCAACGTCAACGGCAACCGCACCCTCTACCTGAGGCTGCTGGAGGAGTTCGCCGTCGGCTACGGCAGCCAGGTCCTGGTGATGCGGGGCGTCGTCGGCGACGGCGACTTCGCCGCGGTGCGGGCGGCCATGCATACCCTCAAGGGCACCGCCGGCACCCTGGGCGCCCGCGAGGTGGCGCGGGTGGCCGGCGAGATGGAGACGCTGGCGACCGCGCCCGAACCGGACCGCTTCCGGATCGAGGGCCTGCTCGGCGACCTCACCGCCTGCATGTCGACGGCACTGGCCGGCGTGCGCGAGTTGCAGGATGCGGTGGCCCCGGCCGCCCCCGCCGTGCCGCCGCCGCCGCCGTCGGCGGTCGACGTCGCCGCCCGCGTCGCGGACCTGCGCGACCGGCTGACGACCTTCGACCCGCAGGCCGAGGACGATGCCCGGCTTCTGGCCGAAGCGCTCGCCGGCACGCCGGCCGCCGCCGCCGCCCGCGCGGTGGCCGACCACGCCGCCCGCTTCGATTTCGAGGATGCATTGGCCCTGCTGCCGCGCCTGCTGCCCGACGCAGCAGACACGGCCACGGAGCACGGACTGGAGTGAGACCATGACGCCGAGTGAACGCCTCCTGATCGTCGACGACGAGCCCATCAACGTGAAGGTTCTGGTCGACCTGCTGCGCGACAGCCATGCGCTGGTGGTGGCGAAGGACGGCCCGCAGGCCCTGTCGCGGCTGGAGGGCGACGTCCTTCCGGACCTCGTGCTGCTCGACGTCATGATGCCCGGCATGGACGGCATCGAAGTCTGCCGCCGCATCAAGGCCGACCCGCGCACCGCCGACATTCCCGTGATCTTCGTCACCGCCCTCGGCCAGACCCACGACGAGACGCTCGGCTTCGCCACCGGGGCCGTCGACTACATCACCAAGCCCATCAGCCCGCCCGTGGTGCTGGCGCGCGTCGCCACCCACCTGAGCCTGCGACGGGCGAAGGCGGCCCTGCGGGACCAGAACGCCGCCCTGGAGGATCGCGTGCGGCAGCGCACCCGCGACCTGGAACGCACCCAGGACGTCACCATCCGCGCCCTCGCCTCGCTCGCCGAGACGCGCGACAACGAGACCGGCAACCACATCCGCCGCACCCAGCACTACGTCCGCCGCCTCGCCGAGGCCCTGCGCGACCATCCCCGCTTCGCCGCGGCCCTCGACGAGCGCACCATCGACCTGCTGTTCAAGTCGGCGCCGCTGCACGACATCGGCAAGGTCGGCATTCCCGACCGCATCCTGCTCAAGCCGGGCAAGCTCGACGACGGCGAGTTCACGGTCATGAAGCAGCACGCCGCCCTCGGCCGCGCCGCCATCGAGAACGCCCTCGAAGACGACGGCACGCCGGAGCGTGGCGGGTTCCTGCGCTACGCCATGGAGATCGCCGCCGGGCACCACGAACGCTGGGACGGCACCGGCTATCCGGCCGGGCTGGCCGGCGACGCCATTCCGCTGTCGGCCCGCCTGATGGCGGTGGCCGACGTCTACGACGCCCTCATCAGCCGCCGCGTCTACAAGCCGGCATGGACGCACGAACAGGCCGTGGACATGATCGCGCGCGGTCGCGGCAGTCACTTCGACCCCGATATCGTCGATGCCTTCCTCGCCATCGCCGAAGACTTCCGCACCATCGCGGCGACCTACGCCGACGAGCTGGAAGACGACGCCATTCCGGAGATCCATTCGCTCTGACGGCCCGCGCGGCGACGGTCGTGCCAACCTCCATCCCCCGCCGATGGTTGTTAGGGCAAGGACCACGCCGCACAGGAGCCTGCCATGACGCACCGCCTGCTGCCCGCCGTCGCCACCGCCGCCCTTCTCGCCGCCACGTCCGCCGTGCCGGCAGCGGCGGCCGACGTGGGCGACTGGAGCCCGCTCGACAGCGGGGTCGGGATCGACGACGATGTCGGCATCGACCGCGGCGCGCCCATCGCCGACGTGACCGACGCCCCGCAGACCAGCACCACCATCGACGTCGACGTCGGCGAGACGCCCGAGTTCGAGGTCGGCGTGGACGAGGACGACGACATCCCGGAGGTGGGCGACCGCACCGACGTCGATCCTTACGTCGCGGCCGGCGAGCCGGGCCGACAGGAAGCACTGGCGGGCGACGTCGATCCCGCCCCGGGTGAGGACATCATCGATGCGCCGGATGTGGACGAAGTGCCGGAACTGGGCGTCACCGACCGCGAGAAGGACCCCATCGTCGACGACGTGGACGTGCTGCCCGACCGCCGCGGTTTCGCGAATTAGCGCCGCGCTTTTCGTGCTCGGCCTGCTGGCCGGCTGCGCCCCCGCCCTGCCGGAGCGGCCGAGCGGCTGGACCGAGACACCGCCGTCGGCGCCCTACGGCACCACGGCGGGCGGCATGCTGACGCTGGAGGAACGGGAGCGTGCGGTGGATCCGACGCGCCTGCCGCGGGTGACGCCGCGGCTCGACGACCGGGTGGACGAGGATTACGCCCGCCGCGTCACCAACTTCCCGACGCCGCGGTACCCCGACCACGTGCTGCCGCCGGATCGCGACCTGCCGGCGGAACGGTCGTGGCCGCCGAGCCGCCGCGAGTTGGAGCGGCTGGACGAGTCGCCGTTTCCGCGGCCGGCGCCGGTCGGGCTCGATCCCTGTCCGGCGGGCATGGTCACCTGCCGCTGACGGCGCCCCTCAGCCGCGGCGGCGGGCGCGCTCGCCGGCGTGGGCGAAGCCCGCGAGGCCGAGCAGCGACAGCAGCGCCAGGCTGCCGATCACCGCATAGGGCGTGACGGCATCGACCCAGGCGTCGTCGATGACGGCGCGGTCGAACCGGACGACGGCAAAGAGCGGCCATTCGTCCAGACGCTTCACCCAGCCGATCACCCGCTCGTCTGAGATGGGGCCGGACAGGACACCGTGCCCGATCACGTCGCGAGCCTGGGCGGCGGCAACGGCAGCCGCACCCGCACCGCCGCCCGGCGGGTCGGAGACCAGCACGTCCCCCTGCTCGCGCACCAGGGTCATGTCGGCGCCGTAGGGCAGCTCGAAGGTTTCCAGGAAGTCGGCGAAGAAGTCCGGATCGAGGGTGACGGAGGCGATGCCGCGCAGCTTGCCGTCGGGCCCGTTCAGGCGACGGGTGAGCAGGAAGGTGGCCTCCTCCGTCACCCGGCCGACCAGGGGCTGGCTGATGTAGGGGCCGTCGCGGCCGTCGGCGAAGTGGCGGTAGAAGTCACGGTCCAGCACATTGGAGACGGGCGCCGGAAAGGCGTGCGTCACCAGCCGCAGGTTGCCGGCCAGGTCGTTGAGCCACACCGCGTCGACATGCTCGAAGCGGTCGGCGTCGGCCTTCAGGCCCTGCCACAGGCTGCGGTCGGCGGCGATGGCGTCCCAGGTGCGGCCGGCCACCCGGGCGCGGGCGCTGTCCACCAGGAAATCGGCGGTGTCGAGGAGGCGGCCGGCGTTCTCGCTGAGCAGGTCGGTGGAAACCCGCGCCTGCTCCAGCGCGCCGCCATAGGTCGCTTCGCGCACCTTGAGCACGTGGCCGACGATACCCGCCACGATGATCGCCATGGCAGCCAGCGACAGCCACACCACGACGGGTCCGAGCGCGGGCTGCGTCGCGCCGTCGTCGATGTCCACGATGGGCGTCATCCGCCGGCGGCCACGCAATCCGAACATACGGAAGGATCCCCCTTATCCAGTCGTACCCATGGTGCCAGACGACGGGACAAGAAGCCAAGGGTCCGTGTCGACGATCGTTTCAACGATCCCAGGAATCCCAATACGGCTGCGGCCCGAAATACTCGGCAAGATAATCCACGAAGGCGCGTACTTTCGCCGACAAATGTCTTCCGGGGGGATAGACGGCGTAGACTGCGATTTCCGGGGCGGACCATTCAGGCATTACGCGCACGAGCCGCCCGCTTTTCAAGTCATCGCCGACGATGAAGGTGGGCGTGAGGATGATTCCGAGGCCCGCGACGGCGGCCTCGCGCAGGGCGTCGCCGTTGTTCATATGGACGCGGCCGGCGACCGATATATCCACTCGGGTCCCATCGGCATGGACCAGAGGCCAGGTGTGCAGGTCCGTCTGCAGGGTGTAGAGCAGCCCGGTGTGGTGCGCCAGGTCCGCCGGATGCTGCGGCATGCCGCGCGCCTCCACGTAGGCCGGGCTAGCCACCACCACGCGCCGCACCGGCGCCAGCCGGCGGGCGATGAGCGAGCTGTCGGCCAGGCGCGAGATGCGCACCACCACGTCGAAGCCCTCCGCCAGCACGTCCACCAGCCGGTCGTCGAAGGAAACCTCAAGGTTCAGATCGGGGTAGCGCTCCAGGAACGGACACAGCGCCGGCCCCAGGTGGCGGACGCCGAAGCTCATGGGGGCGGACACGCGCAGCAGGCCGCGCGGACTGGCGTGCAGGTGGCTGACCGCCAGTTCCGCCTCCTCCGCCTCGGCCAGGATGCGCAGGCAGTGCTGATGGAAGGCCTGCCCCGCCTCGGTGAGCGACAGGCGCCGGGTGGTGCGGTTGAGCAGGCGGGCGCCCAGGCGTTCCTCCAGGCGGGACACCTGCTTGCTGACCGCCGACTTGGTGACCTTCAGCCGCTGGGCCGCGGCGGAAAAGCCGCCGCAGTCGACCACCGCGGCGAAGGTCGCGTATCCCTCCAGCGGATCGCCCGCCATGTCCTCGCCCTCCATTGATGCTCCAGGGGAAACGATCTTATTCCGCAGCGGGAAATTGTCCACGGCCGTTTGCCGACTATTCTGCTGGGACATCGACACCGATACCGAACAAGGACGGAGACGCAGTGATGACGAAGGTTCTCGTGCTCTACTACAGCACCTGGGGTCACGTGGAGACCATGGCCCAGGCCGTGGCCGAGGGCGTCCGCGAGGCCGGCGCCGAGGTGACGCTCAAGCGCGTGCCCGAGCTGATGCCGCAGGACATCATCGAGAAGATGGGCGTGAAGACCGATCAGGCGGCCGAGATCGCCCGCCCCGAGGAACTGGCCGACTACGACGCCGTCATCTTCGGCACGCCGACCCGCTTCGGCAACATGGCCGCGCAGATGCGCAACTTCCTCGACCAGACGGGCGGCCTGTGGGCGGCCGGCAAGCTGATCGGCAAGGTGGGCAGCGTGTTCGTCTCCACCGGCACCGGCGGCGGCAACGAGACCACCATCACCAGCTTCCACAACACGCTCTTCCACCACGGCATGGTGGTCGTCGGCCTGCCCTACTCGCAGCCCGACCTCGCCAAGATCGACGAAGTGAAGAGCGGCGGCCCCTACGGCGCGGCCACCATCGCCGGCGGCGACGGCAGCCGCCAGCCGAGCGAGCGCGAACTGGCCCAGGCCCGGTTCCAGGGCAAGCACGTGGCGCAGATCGCCGCCAAGCTGTCCGCGTGACGTTCCGGCGCCCCGATGACATCATCGGGGCGCGCCTTCCCCTCCCGCGCAAGGAGACACGACCATGGGCCTTCTCGTCGACGGCAAATGGCAGGACCGCTGGTACGACACCAAGTCCACCGGCGGCCGCTTCAAGCGCCAGGAGAGCGCCTTCCGCCACCGCATCGGCAGCGACCGCTTCCCGGCGGAGGCGGGGCGGTATCACCTGTTCGTCTCGCTCGCCTGCCCGTGGGCGCACCGCACCCTGATCTTCCGGGCGCTGAAGGGCCTGACGGACGCCATCAGTGTGTCGGTGGTCGACCCGCTGATGCTGGAGAACGGCTGGGAGTTCGGCTCCGACGGCGACCCGCTGACCGGCAAGCGCTACCTGCACGAGGTCTATACCGCCGCCCTGCCCGACTACACGGGCCGCGTCACCGTGCCGGTGCTGTGGGACAAGCAGGCGCAGACCATCGTCAACAACGAAAGCGCCGAGATCATCCGCATGCTGAACGCCGACTTCGGCGATCTGGCGAGCGGGCCGGACTATTATCCGGTCGACCTGCGGGACGAGATCGACGCCGTCAACGCGCGCGTCTACGACACCATCAACAACGGCGTCTACAAGGCCGGCTTCGCCACCGCCCAGGACGCCTACGAAGACGCCTTCGACGCCCTGTTCGCGAGCCTGGACTGGGTGGAAGAGCGCCTGTCCCGCCAGCGCTACCTCGTCGGCGACCGGCTGACGGAAGCCGACTGGCGCCTGTTCACCACGCTGGTGCGCTTCGACGCGGTCTACGTCGGCCACTTCAAGTGCAACCTGCGCCGCATCGCCGACCATCCGGCGCTGTCGGGCTACCTGCGCGAGCTGTACCAGGTGCCGGGCGTGGCGGAGACGGTCGACTTCGACCACATCAAGCGGCACTACTACGGCAGCCACCCGACCATCAACCCGACCGGCATCATCCCCAAGGGCCCCGCCCTGGACCTGAGGGCACCGCACGGGCGGGAGCGGATCGGCGCCTGACGCGGGCGTGGCCGCCACTACTCGTCGAGCGTCACCCTGATCGAAGCGCTTCCGTCATCGGGATAAATGAGCGAGAATATATTCGCGGCCGTCTGAAGCCATTTCACCCGCTTTTCAAGGGGCCATTGCGACTCGGGTGACGGAAGCGTCTGCAGCAGTCCTTGAACGAATGGATGAAGCTGCTCGATGCCGCCTGAGGCTTTGGAGCTGACAGGCGCAGGCTGCACCAGCTCATCACTTTCTGAAGTGGCCTCCTCTTCATCGTCGCGAACAGTGCGCTCATTGAGCTCATTCAGGTGTTGCACGTGCGGACGAACGAGCTTGTTCTTACCGTGAGCGAAAAATCCGGCTTGAAGCGCAGACCGCTCGAAGGCCTGGCGCGCCTTGTCCTTTTGCTTGGGCGATACGCCCAGCGAAGCCATCGCGTTTTCTAGCCCGCCCGCCTCAGGAAGCAGCCTCCCCTGATACCGCTCATGGATTTCGCGGTACAGGGGTACACTTAGAAAGGCTTCTGCCCTAGCAGCCAATTCCGTTGAAGGATCTACGATGCGCTGACCAAGCTGCGTCAGCTCGACTTCTCCGCGCTGCACCTCAACCAAACCAAACATCCGAGCGGCAGATAGCTTCAAGCGAAACGTGCCGCTTGAAGCAACCTGACCAAGCTGTCCTGCGACCTGATCGCTACTCGCTTTGCTGCCAAACCTATTAAACAAGATATTTGCAATCTGAATTGATGTTTCAAGATCATTGTAAGGAAATTCGATCGTTGAGCGAAAACGACCTTGCGATACATCCTCTTTTTCCAACTTCGTTGATACCGAATGATCTGATGCATCAGACATTTCGACAAACCTCCTTATGGGGATCTGTATGCGATTTTATAAGGCATTCACAATAAGAATTCAATTAGAGGAAGAGGAGTGGGATTTAGGAAAGCAAAATTTCCTCCACTGCGAGCCTGCTCAGGCCTCGCGCCCCATACCCCGTCTGCGACCAGAAGACATGCTAAGTGACCGAAAAGATTGAAGTTTTTTTGTTCGTCCAGGCAAAATCGGGCGAAAAGAACGGCGACCCGCATAGATAATCGGCAGGAGTTGCGGGTCGGTACATCCACTTGACCAGGTGCCTACCGCATGGCATCTTCAGCATGTGGAGCAGGATATAGGGTCAGACAGCCCGGTCCCCCACAACGGACAGTGCCCGCCCCTCACCGAGGTCCAGTCGGCAAAGGGCGGGCACAGGTATGGGCGACTCGCCGGGCGCTTGCACTGACGAGTCTTGTGGGTCTTGGCATAATCCCCACTGCATTATCGCAGGCCACGACTCGTAGGGCAAGCGTTTGCACCGAACAGGAGGTCCCCATGGAACCCTGCGTGCACGTTCGCGCCTATTGGCGTAAGCGCTTTGGAATGCGGGAGCGGGTGCGGAAGCACGTTCGCCGGTGGCCGCGGGCTTAGTCAGTTCGGGGCGGGCGAGTAATTGCCCGCCCCAACTTGCGCCTCAACAGGAATCTGTGCCCAAGTCTCTGTAGTGATGTCTGGTCTTCCAGCCGGCACTGGAACCCGAGAGGTCTCAGCTGTCAAATTAGCCTGAACCTCTAGTCCCCTGGGCGATACGCAAGCACTCGCGGACGTTAAAGTCAGCCAGAACATGACCGGCACGCCCGGCGGTCCGGCACGATCCAACGCGGCCGGGCAACTGAGCAAGCGTCATGGCTGAGCAAAAGAAGAATAGGGCGGAGGATTGGTCCACCGCCCCTTCCCCTTATTCCAGCCCGTGGCGGCCCATTTCCAGGAACTTGTCGCGGCGCTTGGCGCGCAGCACGCCGCCCTCGGTGGTGATGAGGCCCGAGAGGTGGCGGTCGATGGTGTCGCCGACCGCCTCGATGGCGTTCTTGCGGGCGCGGTGGGCGCCGCCGAGCGGCTCGGCAACGATCTCGTCGATGACGCCGAGGCGCAGCAGGTCCTGCGCCGTCAGCTTGAGAGCCTCCGCCGCCGCCTGCGCCTGCTCGCCGGAGCGCCACAGGATGCCGGCGCAGCCTTCCGGGCTGATGACCGAATAGATGGAGTGCTCCAGCATCAGCACCACGTTGCCGGTCGCCAACGCAATGGCGCCGCCGGAACCGCCTTCGCCGATGATGCACGAGATCAGCGGCACGCGGATGTCGAGGCAGGTCTCGATGGCGCGCGCGATGGCTTCGGCCTGGCCGCGTTCCTCGGCGGCGACGCCGGGATAGGCGCCGGCGGTGTCGACCAGGGTGATGACCGGCAGGCGGAACTTGTCGGCCAGGCGCATGAGACGGCGCGCCTTGCGGTAGCCGTCGGGCATGGCCATGCCGAAGTTGTGCTTCACCCGCGTCTCGGTATCGTGGCCCTTCTCCTGGCCGATGACCATGACGCTGCGGCCGCGGAACCGCCCGACGCCGCCGACGATGGCTTCGTCCTCGGCATAGGTGCGGTCGCCGGCCAGCGGCTGGAAGTCTTCCACCAGCTGGGCGATGTAGTCGAGGCAGTGCGGCCGGTCGGGGTGGCGGGCGACCTGCGTCTTCTGCCAGGGGGAGAGCTTGGCATAGGTGGCCTTGAGCTGCTTCTCCACCTTGGCCTGCAGGCGCGCGACCTCGTCGGCGATGTTGATGCCGTCTTCGTCGGACAGGTGGCGCAGGTCGGCGATCTTGCCTTCGAGCTCGGCGATGGGCTTTTCGAAATCGAGGAAGTTCATGGCGTCCCGGGTTCGTCCGTGTGCGGCCCAAGGGATAGCACAGAGGACGCCCGGGGAAAGCCCCAAAAACGGCTGAGGGGGCCCACGCGGCCTGTTGACCGCGCCTGGCGTGTTGGTAAAATCTCCAACATGAAGGCCGTGCTCCTGCTGCGCGAACGCCATGTGGTGGCGGAGGACGCATTCGTCGAACTGCGGATCTGGCGCGTGCCGGATCCGGTTCGCGGCTCCCACCACGGCTTCAAATACGCGCTGGCCTACGTCGTCCGCGGCACCTGCGTCCTGCGTTACGACAACGAGGCCGGCAAGGGCGACCACCGCCACCGCGGCGACGCAGAAGAGCCCTACGACTTTCGCAGCCCGCGGCAGCTGCTGGACGACTTCTGGACCGACGTCGACACCTGGAGGCCACAGCCATGACGACCGTCACCCTCTCCCTGGCCGATCGCGACGACGTCACGCGGCGGGCGTTGGCCGCCTTCGACGGGGAGGCGCAGGGCGCCCGTATTTCCTTCGCGTCCGTCGAACTCCTGTGGAAGACCCTGACGCCGAAGCGCTGGGAACTGCTGCAGGCGCTGGCCGGCCAGAAGGCCATGAGCATCCGTGAAGCGGCCCGCCGGGTGGAACGCGACGTGAAGGCGGTGCATGCCGACGTCCATGCCTTGCTCGATGCCGGCCTGCTCGACCGCACGGCGGAGGGCAGTATCGTCTTCCCTTACGACGCGGTCCACGTCGACTTCACCTTGAAGGCAGCCTGAGCGGCGGGGCGGCGACCCACCGGCCGCCGCCCCCCGCAGACCGTCCTTACTTGCCCAGCGCCTTGATCTGCTCGGCGGTCTTGACCATCACCTCGGCCTGCTTGATGGAGGCGATGTCGATGAGCTTGCCGTTGAGCGTCACCGCGCCCTTGCCGGACCGCTGCGCCTCTTCCATGGCGTCGAGGATGGCCTGGGCCTGGGCCACGTCCTTCTCCGACGGCGAGAACAGGTCGTTGGCGAGGTCCACCTGGCTCGGGTGGATGGCCCACTTGCCCTCGCAGCCGAGGATGGCGGCGCGGCGCGCCTGGGCCTTGTAGCCCTCGGCGTCGGAGAAGTCGCCGAACGGGCCGTCGATGGGGCGCAAGCCGTTGGCGCGGGCGGCCACCACCATGCGGGCGATGGCGTAGTGCCACATGTCGCCCCAATGGAAGTCGCGGTTGCCGGTCTCCAGCGTGTCGGTCAGCACGCCGTAGTTGGGGTTCGGGCCGCCGATGTTGACGGTGCGCGCCTTGGTGGAGGCGGCGTAGTCGGCGACGCCGAAGTGCAGGCTCTCGTTGCGCTTCGATGCGGCGGCGATTTCGTGGACGTTCTGCATGCCGAGCGCGGTTTCGATGATCATCTCGAAGCCGACGCGCTTGGTCCAGCCCTTGGCCTGCTCGATCTGGGTGACCAGCATGTCGAGGGCGTAGATGTCCGACGCGGTGCCCGCCTTCGGGATCATGATGAGGTCGACCTTGTCGACGCAGGCTTCCAGGATGTCCACCACGTCACGGTACATGTAGTGGGTGTCGAGGCCGTTGATGCGGATCGACACGGTCTTGCCCGACCAGTCGAGGTCGTGCAGCGCCTGGATAATATTCTTGCGCGCCTGCTCCTTCTCGGAGGGGGCGACGGCGTCCTCCAGGTCGAGGAACACCACGTCGGCGTTGCCCGCCGCGGCCTTCTCCAGGAACCGGGTGTTGGAGCCCGGAACGGCCTGTTCGCTGCGGTTCAGGCGGGCCGGAGCCTGCTCGACGATGGTGAAGCTCATCCTGTGATCCTCCCAAAAAAACATGAAATTAAATTACAATCTGCTGCGGTGCAGCGAAACGTTCGGCATTGATGGCCGGATCACGGGCGGAAGTCAATGGGGAAGGCGGCGGTGTCGCCACGCTGCCGGAAAGCCTGTGTGACTAGGTTACAGACGGGCCGGCGACGGCGGTGCTTCACTCGGACCATCGAAACGGTTTCAGCACGGAGAGGGATACCATGTCTCAGAACGTCGGCGGCATCGACCGCATCCTGCGCATCGTCGTCGGCCTGGCCCTCATCGGCCTGGCGCTGGCGGGCGTCATCGGCTGGTGGGGCTACATCGGCGCCGTGCCGCTGCTCACCGGCATCATCGGCTGGTGCCCGGCCTACCTGCCGTTCGGCATCAAGACCTGCAACGTTAAGAACGCCTGAGGCGCCGCGCCTCGACGGAACAGGGGGAGGCGCCAGGCGCCTCCCCCTTTCTGCGTTCCGGCAGTCGACGACGACCGCCTAGTCCTTGCCGCGCAGGGCGTCCTTGGCCTCGCCGGTCTTCTTCTGGACCTTGCCTTCGGCCTGGTCGGCGCGGCCTTCGCGCTGCATCTCCTTGTCGTCGAGGGCCTTGCCCACGGCTTCCTTGGCGGTGCCCTTGACGTCCTTGGCTTTGCCCTTGGTGCGATCTTCGTCCATGGGGTCTCTCCTGTGTTTTGTGTTGCTGGTTACCCGACCAACGCGACCGCCGCGGCCGGGGTTGGCGGTTCCGCCCTTTTTCCGCCGCAGGCCGCTCCCATATTGTCGGGCATGGACACGACCGCACCCGCCGCCCTGCCCGCCCTCGCCGACGACCGCCCGCCCGCGCGGGTGGTGGAAGAAGCCGCCCGCCGCTGGGCGGGCGGGTCGCGGCTGCGGGTGGAGCCCTTCGTCGACACGCATTTCACGCTGCTCGGCTCGGCGCGCCTGCACAAGGCGGCGCTCGGGCTCGACATCCTGCGCGCGCCGGTGAACGTGGTGCTGGGCGTGGCGACGGCCGGCGCCCAGGCCACCGGCGCCGCCGCGCGTCTGGTGGGGGCGAAGCAGGCCGGCGCCTGGCTCGGCCGGCGAACGTGGTTCCTGGAGACCGACGTCGGCCGCGAGATCCTGTTCCGCATCCACGACGAACTGCTGCACCTGCCCGCCACCGTCGGCGACCGCCGGGTGAACCGCGACGGCATCATGGAGGCGATAATGGCCGACCCGCAGGTGCGCCTGCGCCTCGGCGCCCTGCTCGCGGCCCTGTCGCAGCGCACCGACGATGCGGCGTTCCAGGACCGCCTGACCGAGACGCTCGCCACCTACGTCGGCAGCCGCACCGCCGCCGCCGAGCTGGCCGGCAACCTGAGCCTCGCCGCCGCCGGCTTCGCCGCCTATCACCAGCTGACGCCGGGCGTCGTGTCGCTGGCCGCGCCGCTGTCGGCGACGCTGGCCAAGACCATGGCGGTGTCGGGCTTCTGGGCCGGGCCGTGGGCCGGCGGCCTGTGGTACGGCATGGTCGGCGCCCCGGCGGCGAGCCCCCTGCTGGTCGGCAGCGTGGCGCTGGCCCTGGCCGCGCCGGTGGCGGTGCTGACCGCCTTCGCCGGCGTGGTGACCGACCCGGTGCAGCGCCGCCTCGGCCTGCATCGCCGCCGGTTGACGACGCTGGTCGACGTGGTGGAACGCCAGCTGACCGGCGACCGCGAGGCGGAACTGCGGGTGAAGGACTACTACGTCGCCCGCGTGTTCGACGTGCTGGACGTCACCGCCGCCTGCTGGCGTGCCCTCGGCGCCCGCTGAGGGCCGGGGACGGGGTCGCGACCGATCGGAGCATGGCTCATGCCACTCCTTGCCCGGTCAAGGAGTGGACGGCGCGACCGCGCCGCGCGGCCCCTGCCGCGGAAGCCAAGCGCGCGGAGCGCGCGCCCGGCGCTTGAGGGCCTACAAACCGACTCGCGCAGCAATCCCCTCCGCCGCCCGCAGGGCCGTCGCGAAGGTGCCCTGCAGCAGGTAGCCCCCCGTCGGCGCCTCCCAGTCGAGCATTTCCCCCGCCACGAAGACCCCCGGCAGGGCGCGCAACTCCAGCGTCGCCCGGTCCACCCCCTCGAACCGCACGCCGCCGGCCGAGGAGATGGCGCGGTCGAGCCCCGCCGTCGCCGTCAGCCGCAGCGGCAGGGCCTTCACCGCCGCCGCCAGACGGCCGGCATCGGCGCGGGTGGCGTCGTCGGTCGCCTCGTGCAGCAGGGCGACCTGGGCCGGCGCCAGCTTCAGCGCGGCCTTCAGGTGGGCCGGCAGGGACTTGCCGCGCCGCGCCGCCAGCCGTTCCGCCACCTGCGCCGGGGTCAGGTCGGGCTTGAGGTCGACCAGCAGGGTCGCCGTGCCGTCGCGCTCGATGGCGTCGCGCAAGGGCGCCGACAGGGCGTAGACGGCGCCGCCCTCGATGCCGCGGGCGGTGAGCACCATCTCGCCGCGCACGGTGCGGCCGGCGAAGGTCAGCGCGATGGTCTTCACCGGTGCGCCGGCGAAGCGCTCGGCGAGATAGGGGCTCCAGCCGGCGACGAAGCCACAGTTGCTCGGCCGGAAGGGCGCCAGCGGCACGCCGCGCGCCGCCAGTTCCGCCGCCCAGCCGCCGTCGGAGCCGAGGCGCGGCCAGCTCGCGCCGCCGAGCGCCAGCAGAACGGAGTCGGCCGTCACGTCCTCGCCGCCATCGAAGCGCAGGGTCCGGGCATCCGTGCCGAAACCGAGCCAGCGGCGGCGGGTGTGCAGCACGACGCCCAGGCTCTCCAGCCGCCGCAGCCAGGCGCGCACCAGCACGCTCGCCTTGAAGCTGTCGGGGAAGACGCGGCCCGAGGTGCCGACGAAGGTGTCGATGCCGAGCCCGGCGCACCACGCCCGCAGCGCGTCCGGCGGGAAGGCGGCCAGCAGGTCGGCGAAATAGCCCGCCTCGGCGCCGTAGCGGCCGACGAAGCGCTCCAGCGGCTCGGAATGGGTGATGTTGAGCCCGCCGCGTCCGGCCATGAGCAGCTTGCGCGCCGGCGAGGGCTTGGCCTCGTAGACGGTGACGGCGGCACCGCGCGCCGCCAGGATCTCGGCGGCGAACAGACCGGCGGGACCGGCGCCGACGACGGCGACGGAGGGGCGGCGGGAGGGCGCGGAGGCGGGCGTCATGGCCGCCTATGTGCCCCAGCCGGGGCGGCAACGCAAGCCTGCCCGCACCCGTTGAGGAGGGCGACGGATCTTCCCTTCCCCGCCCCATCCCCCCAGCGACAGGAGACGCGCATGAGCGACAACGTCTACAGCAAGACCGAGGTCGTGGGCTCCTCCAAGACGTCCATCGACGACGCCATCCGCAACGCCGTCCGCACGGCTTCCAAGAGCGTGCGCAACACCGAGTGGTTCGAGGTCTCCGAACTGCGCGGCCACATCGTCGACGGCGAGGTCGGCCACTTCCAGGTGACCCTGAAAATCGGCTTCCGCTACGAGAAGGACTGATCCGGCACCGCCGGGCGGGGAGCGGCGCAGCGGCGCCGCCCTCCTGCCCTCAGAACCGGTCCTTGCGCCCGCGCACTTCGGCGAACACCGCCTCGGGCGCCGCCCCCGCGAGGCCGAGCCGCGCCATCAGGTCGGCGTCGTCGGCCCGCAGGAAGGGATTGGCGAGCTTTTCCTCCCCCAGCAGCGACGGCACCGTCGGCAGGCCGGCGGCACGCAGCGACTCGATCTCGCGGCCACGGGCCTTCAGCGCCTCGTTCTCCGGGTCGAGCGACAGGGCGAAGCGCAGGTTCGCCTGGGTGTACTCGTGGGCGCAGAACACGCGCGTGCCGTCGGGCAGGGCGCGCAGCTTGGTCAGCGAGTCCCAGAACTGCGGCGGCGTGCCCTCGAACATGCGGCCGCAGCCGAGCGAGAACAGGGTGTCGCCGCAGAACAGCGCCTCCGACTCGGCGAAGTGATAGGCGATGTGGCCGCGCGTGTGGCCCGGCACGTCGAACACCTGCGCCACCGCCTCCCCCAGCCGCACCGTATCGCCCTGCCCCACCTGCACCTGGATGCCCGGGATGCGGCCGGCGTCGGCGCGCGGGCCGACGATGGTGCAGCCGGTGCGCGCCTGGACCTCCAGGTTGCCGCCGACGTGGTCGGGGTGATGGTGGGTGTTGAGGATGTGGGTGATGGTCCAGCCCAGCGCCTCGGCCCGGTCCAGCACCGGCGCCGCCTCCGCCGGATCGACCACCGCCGTGGCGCCGCTGTCGGGTTCGTGCACCAGATAGACGTAGTTGTCGGACAGGACGGGGATCTGCTCGATCGCGAGCCGCGCCACGGGCGCCTCCTTCAGTGCGAGGACGGGGTTTCCCGCAGGCTATCATCGCACGGGGCGCCGCCGCCACCCGCCCAAGGGCCGTTCCGTTCGACCATCGAAGGGCGTATCATCCCTGCGCCCGGATCGGGTTCCGGAGCGTTGTCTGGCGGAGATGCGCGATTATCTGTCGGCTGTGCCGCGAAAATGTCGCGGCCGACGGTGACCGGCCTCACTGCCGGACCGCATGTGAAAGCGTAGCGTCGGGTGCCGAGGAGGACGACGGCCATGCTGACCCAGAAGACCCTTCACACGCTGCGACGCCGGGGTTTCTCGCCCGGCGAGATCTCCCGCATCGAGCAGTCGGCGACCGGCCGCTGCGACCGCACCGGGCGCCGGCTCGACGCCGAGGCGGTGACCCACGCCGCCTGCGGCGGTGATCCGCTGGCGCTGAAACTGGCGCCGCTGGTGCGCGAGCGGCCCGCGGACGCGCTCGACCCCGCCCTCATCGACGCCTGCATCGCCCTGTCGGAGCGCATGCGGGCCGACATGCGCTGACGAAAGGACGACGCCCGCCCGTGCTCCCGGCCCCGGCGCGACAGCCCCCGGAACCCCGTGGTAGACTGCCTGCCGCGATGTGGACCGATATCGTCGACCTGCGCGACTTCTACGACAGCGGCCTCGGCCAGATGGCGCGCCGGCTGCTGAGTCGCCGCCTGCGCCAGCTGTGGCCGGACACCCGCGGCATGCGGGTGCTCGGCCTCGGCTTCGCGACGCCGTTCCTGCGCCCGTTCCTCGACGGCAGCGAGCGGGTGATGGCGGTCATGCCGCCGGCCCAGGGCGTGCTGCGCTGGCCCGCCGACGGCCCCAACCGGGTGATGCTGGCCGACGAGACCGAATTGCCGCTGCCCGACCGCTCCGTCGATCGCCTGATCATCGTCCACGGACTGGAGCACACCGAGCACATGCGGGCGATGATGCGCGAATGCTGGCGGGTGCTGACCGACGGCGGCCGCATGGCCATCGTCACGCCCAACCGGCGCGGCATCTGGGCCCGCATGGAGCGCACCCCCTTCGGCACCGGGCGCCCCTACAGCGAGGGCCAGGTGACGCGGCTGTTGCGCGACAACATGTTCACGCCCCTGGAAGTGACCGCCGCCCTCTACATGCCGCCGGTGCGCTGGCGCATGGCGCTGGCCTGGGCCAAGGGGGTCGAGGACCTGGCGAGCCGCTGGCGCTGGACCAACGCGGTCGCCGGCGTGCTGGTGGTGGAGGCCGCCAAGCAGATCTACGCCGCCCCGCACGACAAGGTGCCGGCGCGGCGGCGGGCCTATTCGGTCATCTCCGGTCCCTTCCGCCCGGCGACCTCGGGCCGCCCGGTGCGTCCGGCCATGCGCGAGGGGATGGACGGCGAGGGGTGACCGCCCCCGCCCGCGCGGGATGCCGCGCGGGAACCGCAGCCGCCCCGCCCTACTGCGTCACGATCTTCACCAGTTCCCCCGCCTGCAGCCCGTCGGTCACGGCGAGGTCGTTGAGCAGACGGAACCAGTCGTCGTTGAAGGCACCGTAGGGCATGCGGGCGGACAGGTCGCGGATGGTGTCCGCCGCCTCCACCCGCGTCACGATGAGCCGCAGCGGCTGCACCGCCGACGCCTCCGCCGCGCTCAGGTGGCGGAAGCTGTAGGTCATGCGGCGGAAGGCCTCGTCGTAGCGGCCGAACTGGCCCGCCGGGGCGATGAACAGGAAGCGCACCACCGTACCCGCCGCCGGGGCGGGCGCCACCACCGCCTGGCCGCGCACCGGGCCGCTGCGGCTGTCGAGGCGCACCGGCACCGTCGCCGCCGGCAGGCCGTTCAGCGCCAGGGCCTCGGCCCGTCCCGCCGCCGCGCGGCCGGCCCAGCGGGCGAGCGCCTCGTCCGGCGTGCGGCCGCGGGCGAGGTCCACCACCGCCGCGGCGCCGGAGGGATGCTGCGCCGTCACGCGGCTCTTGCCGTTGACGAGGCGGAAGCCGTCCGGCGCGTCGAAGGCGATGCGCAACTGCGGGTGTACGAAGCGCCGGCCGCGGTCGAGGATCAAGCCCTGCTCGGGGTCGTCGCCGAACAGCATGCCGCTGATCTCGTTGAGGTAGGGCTCGCGCGCCACCACCGGGGCGGGCGGCCGCGCCGCCTCGGCCAGTTGCATGGCCTGGCGCACGCGGTCGACGCTGCGCGGGTGGGTCGCCATGATGTTGTAGGCATCGACATCGCCCGGATCGCGCCCGGCCATGCGGGCCTCCAGCCGCGCCTGATCGCCCAGCGTCTGCAGGAAGGTCGCCATGGCCTCCGGGTCGTAGCCGGCGGCGCTCATGTAGCGGACGCCGAGCAGGTCGGCCTCCATCTCCTGGTCGCGGGAATAGCCCTTGATGTAGGCCTGCGCCCCGTAGCCGGCCAGGTTCGCCAGTTCCGACGAGCCGGTCGCCGCCCCCAGCACCAGCACGCCCAGTTGGGCCAGCAGGCCGGCCCCCTGGCGTTCGGCGGAATGGCGAGCGGTGACGTGGCCGACCTCGTGCGCCACCACGCCGGCCAGTTCCGCCTCGCTGGAGGCCATGGCGAGCAGGCCGCGGGTGATGGTGATCTTGCCGCCCGGCAGGGCGAAGGCGTTGACGATGGGCGTGTTGGCGACCGTCACCTGCCACGGCAGGTCGGGGAACTCGGTGAACGGCACCAGCTTGCGCAGGATGGCGTCGGCATAGCCCTGCAGGCGGCTGTCCTGATAGGGGCCGCCGAATTCCTCCAGCAGCTTGGGATATTCCTGGGCACCGAGGCGGACGTCGTCGCCGATGTCGGAAAAGCCGGTGAAGCTCGACCGCCCGGTCGCCGGATTCTGGGCGCAGCCGGCGAGCGCCAGCGTCGCGCCCGCCGCCGCCCCGCCCAGCAGCAGGCGCCGACGACTGAGCCCGCCGCCGGCCGCACAGCCGCAGCCGGCGTGGTGCAGGTGGGAGCCATGGGGCGGGCGCGGCGGAGTCATCGGGCCTCTCCTGCGGCGGCGAGCGGCCGGCGGGTCACGCGATGCGCGTGCCGCCCGGGCTCTTGTCGGGCGTGAAGGCGTTGAAAGTGATGAGCGTGAAGGTATCCTTGACGCCGGTCAGCGTCTGCACCTTCTCTGTCACGAAGCGGCCGACGTCGACGTCGTCGTCGACGTAGAACTTGGCGAGCAGGTCGTACTGGCCGGAGGTGGAATAGATCTCGGAAATCTGCTCGATGTCCTCGACGGCCTGGTCGGCGACCTGATAGGCCTTGCCGAGTTCGCATTTGATCATCACGAAAACCGCGCGCATGACACTGCCGATCCCTTTGAAATTCCGGACGATCCGCATGGTACGGGCGGATTGGGGCTCGATCAAGGCGCTGCTCCTCGCGCTGGCCCTGCTGGCCGCGCCGGCGCAGGCGACGGAGCTCGACGATCTCGGCACCGCCCTCGCCGAGGCCGGCCAGGGGCGGGTGACCGAGGTGATCGACGGCGACACGGTGGTACTCGACGACGGGCGCGAGGTGCGCTTCGTCGGCATCCAGGCGCCCAAGCTGCCGCTCGGCCGGCCCAACTTCCCGGAATGGCCGCTGGCGCCCGAGGCCAAGGCGGTGGTGGAAGAGCTGATCGGCGGTCGCGTCGTCGCCGTGCGCCCCGGCGAGACGGGCCGCGACCGCCACGGCCGCGTGCTCGCCCACCTGTTCCGCGCCGACGACGGCCTGTGGGTGCAGGGCGAACTGCTGCGCCGGGGAATGGCGCGCGTCTACACCTTCCCCGACAACCGCCGCCTCGCAGCCGACCTTATGGCCGCCGAGGCCGAGGCCCGCGCCGCCCGCCGCGGCCTCTGGGCGCTGCCCCACTACCGCGTCCGCGACGCCGGGCGCCTGCCGGAGGACGCCGACGCCGAGGGCGGCTTCCAACTGGTGCGCGGCGTGGTGCGCGACGTGGCGGAGGTGCGCGGAACGACCTACCTCAACTTCGGAGCCGACTGGCGGACGGATTTCACCGTCAGCCTCGACTCCGCCGCCCGCCGGTCGTTCCAGGCGGCGGGCCTCGACCTTGCCGCGCTGGAAGGTCGGGAACTCCTCGTAAGGGGCTGGATTCGCTCCCGCAACGGCCCCATGATCGAAGTCACCCATCCCGAGCAGCTGACGGCCGACCCGGCCCTCGTCCGCCCGGGGCAGGAGGATCCGTGAGCAAGGACACCGCCATCGTGCGCTCAGCCGCCGCCGCCGAAGACAGCCTGTTCCCGCCCGTCGAAGCCCGCGCCTCCGGGCATCTGGCCGTGGATGCCGTCCACCGCCTGTACTGGGAGGAGAGCGGCAATCCCGACGGCGTGCCGGTGGTGTTCCTGCACGGCGGACCGGGCGGCGGCGTCGGGCCGCAGTTCCGCCGCTTCTTCGACCCGACGTTCTACCGCATCGTGCTGTTCGACCAGCGCGGCAGCGGCCGCTCCACCCCCTTCGCCGACCTGCGCAACAACACCACCGGGCATCTGGTGGAGGACATCGAGGCCCTGCGCACCCACCTGGGCGTCGACCGCTGGCTGGTGTTCGGCGGCTCGTGGGGCTCGACGCTGGCGCTCGCCTATGCCGAGGCGCACCCGGAGCGCTGCCTCGGCCTCATCCTGCGCGGCATCTTCCTGTGCAGCGACCCCGAGATCGACTGGTTCCTGCACGGCATGGGCCGCTTCTTCCCGGAAGCCGCCCGCGCCTTCGCCGGCTTCCTGCCCGAGGAGGAACGCTGCGATCTGCTCGGCGCCTACTACCGCCGCCTCGCCGATCCCGATCCGGCGGTGCACGGGCCGGCGGCGCGGGTGTGGTCGGCCTACGAGGAATCGTGCTCGCGCCTGATCCCGACGCGCAGCCTCGCCGCCGCCGATCCCGGCGCCGCGCCCGCCGCCTCGTCCGGGCGGCCGGAACCGGCGCTCGCCCTGGCGCGGCTGGAGGCCCACTACATGATCAACCGCGGCTTCCTCGACCCCGGCCAGCTCATGGCCGGACTGCCGCGCCTGCGCGACCTGCCGGTGACCATCGTCCAGGGCCGCTACGACATGGTGTGCCCCATCGCCACCGCCGACGCCGTCGCCCGCGCCCTGCCCGACTGCCGCTACGTGGTGGTGCCCGACGCCGGGCACTCCGCCCTGGAGCCGGGCATCCGCCGCGCCCTGGTGGAAGCGACGCAGGACTTCCGCCGCATCAGCGGCCCGTAGCGGCCGCCGGCCGAACGGCCGGGACGTCGCCTAGACCACCAGCCCCGCGAGGCCCACGAAGGCCGGGTAGCGGTGGGTCACGACGTCGACCGGGATGGCCGCCAGGTAGTCGCGGAAGCGCCCCTTGGCCTCGAACTTGGCGCGGAAGGGGCTGGCGCGAAACAGGTCCAGGTAGCGCGGCACGATGCCGCCCATGATGGTCACGCCGCCCAGCGCGCCCGACGACAGCGCCAGATTGCCGGCCACCGTGCCCAGCATGCCGAACATGAGGTGCAGCGCCCGCAGGCAGACGTCGTCCTCGCCGTCGAGCGCGCGGCGGCCGATCTCCGCCGCCTCGCCGGCGGCCGGTTCCACGCCCTCGACGCCGCACAGCGCCTGGTAGAGGTTCACCAGCCCGGCGCCGGAAATCACCCGTTCCGCCGAGACGTGGTCGAAGCGACGGGCGAGGCGCTCCAGCACCGCCGCCTCGCGGGCGTCGGTGGCGGGCATGGTGACGTGGCCGCCCTCGGTGGCGACGGGTACCACACGCCCGTCTCCCGTCGGCACCAGCAAGGCCACGCCGAGCCCGGTGCCGGGACCGAGCACCGCCACCGGCATGCCGGGCACCGACGCGCCGCCGCCCACCCGCACGCGGTCGGCATCGGTCAGCAGCGGCACGGCGAGCGCATTGGCGACGAAGTCGTTGACCACGGTCAGGCGGTCGAGCCCCAACGCCTGCCGGGTCGCCTCTACGGAAAAGCGCCACGGGTTGTTGGTCAGCGCCACCGCGTCGCCGGTGACCGGGCAGGCGACGCAGAAGGCGCCCCGCACCGGCGCCGCCGGCGGGCGCACCTCGGCCAGATAGGCCCGCGCCGCCGCCGTCGGTCCCTCGTAGTCGGCGCACAGGAGGGTGCGCGAGTCGTGCGCCACCCCGTCCGGCCCGACCAGCGCGAAGCGGGCGTTGGTGCCGCCGATGTCGGCGATCAGGCCGGGGCCGGCGGCGGCAGCGGTGCCGTCGGCGGAAGGGGCGAGGGTAACGAGCGGCGGCACCATGGCGGCTCCGTCAGGCGGTGGAAGGCGTCACGCAGCACCATACCCGCCCTCGGGCACGGCGCGCAGCACCGACAGGAAGCGTTCGCGCCATTTGTCGAGGGAACTGTCGTGCACCTTCTGCATCATGGCCTCCCACCGCTCGGTGCGTTCCTCCAGCGACATGGCGAGCGCCCGGTTGAGCGCGTCGGCGACGTTCTCGTGGTCGAAGGGGTTGACCAGCACGGCGGCGTCCAGTTCGCGCGCCGCGCCGGCGAAGCGCGACAGCACCAGCACGCCGGGCTCGTGCGGGTTCTGGCTCGCCACGTATTCCTTGGCGACCAGGTTCATGCCGTCGCGCAAAGGGGTGACCACGCCGACCCGGCAGGCGCGGTAGAAGCCGGTCAGGGTCTCGCGCGGGAAGCCCTTGTTGAGGTAGCGGATGGGCATCCAGTCCAGTTCGCCGTAGACGCCGTTGATGTGCCCGGCGAGGTGTTCCAGCTCCGACCGGATGGCCTTGTACTCCGGCACTTCGCCGCGCGAGACCGGCGCGATCTGCATGAGCGACACGCTGCCCTGGTGCGACGGGAACTTCTCGAGGAAGCGCTCGAAGGACCGGAACCGCTCGGGGATGCCCTTGGAGTAGTCGAGACGGTCGACGCCGATCATCAGCCGCCGCTCGCCCATGTGCTTGATGAGGCGCCGCACCGCCGGTTCCTGCATGGCGTGGGCGGCGGTGCGCTGCATGGCCTCCACCTCGATGCCGATGGGGTAGACCTCGGCGCGCAGGGTGCGGCCGAAGGCGCGCAGCATGTTGTCGCCCAGAAACTCGCCGCCCTGCTCGTGGACGATGTAGTCCTGGAAGGCGCGCAGGTCGTTCATGGTCTGGAAGCCGACCACGTCGTAGGCGCACAGCGACCGCGCCAGCCGCTCGTGGCTCGGCAGCGCCAGGAAGACCTCCATGGCCGGGAAGGGGGTGTGCAGGAAGAAGCCGATGCGGTTGGCCACACCCAGGCGCCGCAGTTCGCTGGCGAAGGGGATCAGGTGGTAGTCGTGCACCCAGATGTCGTCGGTGGCGCGCAGCAGCGGCTGCAGCTTTTCGGCGAAGTGGGTGTTGACGCGCAGGTAGCCGGTGTAGTCCTGCCGGTTGAAGTCGGCGAGGTCGAGGCGGTAGTGGAACAGCGGCCACAGGGTGCGGTTGGCGAAGCCGTTGTAGTATTCCTGATGGTCGCAGCGCGACAGGTCGAGGGTGGCGTAGGTCACCGGCGGCGCCTCGGTGACGGCGGGCTCCTCGGCCGGGCGGACCGCCGTCTTGCCGCTCCAGCCGAACCAGATGCCGCCGTTTTCCTGCAGGGCCTCGCGCAGGGCGACGGCGAGGCCGCCCGCCCTGGCCGGGCCGTCGTCGGGCACCGCCACGCGATTGGATACCACCACCAGTCTCGACACGGGTCGTTCTCCTTGGTCTTGTGCGGTCACGCGCCGGACGGCGAGGCCGGCGGCTGCCGCAAGGTGAACGCGCGGCTCTCACCGGCGTTGAGGGACGCCGCCTCGCCGGCCACCCGCACCCGCAGGGGCTCGGTCCAGTCGGGGGCGGCGGAAAGGGTGAGCGTGTCTCCCACCACGGCCACCTGCAGCCACTTCTCGCGAAAGCGCACGCGCAGCGAGACGTCGCGCAGGTGGTGCGGCATGACCGGGTCGAGGCAGAGCGCCCCGTCGTGCACGTCGAGGCCCGTGAAGCAGCGCTGCACCAGGTCCACCGTGCCCGCCATGGCGCCAAGGTGGATGCCTTCCGCCGTGGTGCCGCCCTGGATGTCGGACACGTCGCTTTCGAGCGCGGTGCGGAACAGCTCCCACGCCTGTTCGGGCCGGCTGCGCGCCATGACCCAGGTGTGCACCAGGTAGGACAGGGTGGAGCCGTGGCTGGTGCGGGCGAGGTAGTAGTCGATGGTGCGCTGCCACTGCTCCGGCCCGAAGTCGTAGCCGAGGCGCGCCAGCAGGCCTTCCAGCACCCGCTCCGGGAACAGGTAGAACAGCATCAGCACGTCGGCCTGCTTGGACAGCTTGTAGCGGTTGGCGCTGTCGCCCTCGGCCTCCAGGATGCGGTCGAGGCGGTGGATGTCGCCGTAGCGGGCGCGGTAGCCCTCCCAGTCGAATTCCTTCAGCCGCTCGTAACCCTCGAACTGGCTGAGGATGCCGTCGTCGTGGAAGGGCACGAACATGCGCCGGCCCATGTCGGCCCACTGCGCCGTCTCCTCCGGCGTGATCTGCAGCTTGGCGCACAACTCGGCGCGGCTTTCGGGGTCGATCTCGGCCAGCAGCGTCTCGGTCGTCGCCATGAGCCAGGCGGTGAAGACGTTGGTATAGGCGTTGTTGTTCAGCCCCGGTTCCTCGGCGTCGGGATAGGCGTCGTGGTACTCGTCCGGCCCCATGACCCGGTGGATCTCGTAGCGCTCGCGCGTCGGGTTGTAGTGGGTGATGCTGGCGAAGAAGCGGGCGATCTCCAGGATCAGCTCGGCGCCGCGGCTTTCCAGGAAGGCGCGGTCGCCGGTGGCGGTGTAGTGGGTCCAGGCGTTGTAGGCGACCGCCAGCGACACGTGCCGCTGCTGCCACGTGAAGTCGGGCACCCAGCGCCCCGAGCGAGGGTTGAGGTGGACCACCTGGCTTTCCTCCCGCCCGTCGCTGCCCGACTGCCACGGGAACATGGCGCCGCGCAGGCCCGCCGCCTGCGCCGCCGCCCGCGCCTTGCCGAGGCGGTGGTGGCGGTAGCGGATCATGGCCTTGGCGATGGCCGGCAGGCGGAACTTGAGGAACGGCAGGATGAACAGCTCGTCCCAGAACACATGGCCGCGATAGGCCTCGCCGTGCCAGCCGCGCGCCGGCACGCCGACGTCGAGGTCGACCGTATTGGGCGACAGGGTCTGCAACAGGTGGAAGACGTGCAGCCGCAGGATCATCTGCGTGCGGGCATCGCCGTTGACGGTGATGTCGCTGCGCCGCCACAGCCGTTCCCACGCCCGCCGGTGGGTGGCCTCCAGGTCGCCGAGAACGGGGGCGCAGTCCACCGCCTCGCGCGCCGCCAGGCCAGGCTCGGAGATGGCGACGTCGCGCCCGGTGTGGAGCGCGGCCACCTTCTCCACCGTCACCGGCGCGTCGGGCCCCACCTCCAGGTGGAAGGAGTGGGTGACGCAGCCCTCGGCGGCGGCGATGCGGCCGGGGATCTTCAGCCGCTGGCCGCCGCGCACCAGCCGGGTGCGCGCCGCCTGGCCGATGCGCTGGCGGCTCTGGGTGAAGGCGGTGACCAGGGTCATCATCTCGTCGCCGCAGACCTCGCCGGTGCAGGCCGCGGCGTCGATCAGGTCCAGGTGCGTGCTGGCGAGGCTGGCGTAGCGCTTGACGCCGGCGTTGATGACGCGGCCGTCCAGGGTGGAGCGGATCTCGACGCCGCCCGACCAGTTCTTCGGCCGCACCGACAGCTCCTGCGCCATGAGGTGCGGGTATTCCATGTGGACGAAGCGGCGCGCCGCCACTTCGGTCTCGCGGCCGTCGCGGTCGCGCACGCCGACGCAGAGGGTGAGCACGCCCCCGCGCAGGTCCAGCTCCTGCCGGAACGACAGCACCTCGCAGGCGGCCAGCGTGAACCAGTCGCCGCCGTCGGGACGAAAGCCGATGGTGGTCCAGTCGGGCAGGTTGACCAGATCCTCGTTGACGATGCCGCGGCCGGCGATCTCGGTCGTCAGGCGGTTGTAGCCGCCGGCGAGGTAGGTGCCGGGATAGTGCACCTCGTCGGCATGCGCCCAGGGAAAGGCGCCGCGGCTGACGCAATAGCCGTTGCCGAGGGCGCACAGCGCCTCGCGCAGGCCCTGTTGTTCGGGCACGAAGGCGTCGTAGGCGAGCGTCCAGCCGTCGGCGGACTGGACGGCGGAGTGGGTGGCGGTGCGGCCGGTCATGGCGCGTCCTCCTCGCCGCCCGCCTCCGCCAGCCCGGCGAGGCGGGCCAGCAGCGTCAGGATCTGGTCGGGGTCGTCGACGCGGAAAGCGGCGGCGGTCTCGCGCGCCGGGTCCTCCGCCGGGTCGGCGCACAGGATGCCGAGGCCGCCGTCGACGGTCTGCAAGGCGCGGAAGGCGTCCTCGTCGGTCACGTCGTCGCCGAGGAACAGCGGCGCCACGTCCGGCCGGTCCAGGTCCAGCGCCTGCAACAGCCACAGCACGCACTTGCCCTTGTGCCAGTCGATGGCGGGCTGCAGCTCGAAGACCTTCTTGCCCGGCTTTTCCTTGAGGTCGGGGAAGCGGCCTCCCACCTCGTCCAGCACGGCGCGGAAGGCCGGGTAGTCGGCGTCGGCGATGCGGCGGTAGTGGGCGGCGATGGAGAACTTCTTGCGCTCCACCTGGGCGCCGTCGATGGCGTCCAGGCCCGCGTGCAGCGCCCGTTCGGCGGCGTCGAGCGTCTGCGACCAATCGCCGGAGACGGGATTCTCCAGGGTGCCGCCGCCCGGCACCTCGACGTCGAAGCCGTGGCTGCCGGCGTAGATGAGCCCGTCGATGGCCACCAGCCGCTCCACGTCCGGCCGGTCGCGGCCCGAGACGACGGCGACCGGCAGCACCGCGGCCACCCGCCGCACCACGGCGCGGGCGGCGTCGCTCAGCACCGCGTCCTCGGGGCGCGGGACGATGGGCGTCAGGGTGCCGTCGTAGTCGAGGAACAGGGCCGGCGTGCGGCCGCCCAATGCGGCGGCGAGGGCCTGCGGGTCGTCCAGGGCGTGCGGCACGTCGGCGACGCGGCGGTGGGTGAAGGTGTCAGACACGGTCGTATTCTCCGAGATCCGAGACGACGACGTGGGCGCCGTGCTCCAGGAGGGCGGCCACGCCGGCGCCGCGGTCGATGCCGATGACCAGTGCGAAGCCGCCGGCGCGGCCGGCCTCGACGCCGACCACGGCGTCCTCCACCACGGCGGCACGGGCGGGATCGGCGCCCACCTGGCGGGCGGCGGCGATGAAGGTGTCGGGGGCGGGCTTGCCGGGCATACCGTCGCGGACGGCGGTGACGCCGTCGACGATGGCGGCGAAGAAGTGCGTCAGCCCGGCGATGTCGACGATCATGCGGGCGTTCTTGGACGACGAGCACAGGGCGCAGGCGATGCCGGCGGCGCGGCAGCCTTCCAGGAAGCGCACGGCGCCCGGGAAGACCTCCACCCCGTCGCGCTCCACCACCGCGCGAAACAGGCCGTTCTTGCGGTTGCCGAGACCGCAGACCGTCTCGGCGTCGGGATCGTCCTCGGGCGAGCCCCACGGCAGGTCGATCCCGCGCGACTGCAGGAACGAGGCGACGCCGTCGTAGCGCGGCTTGCCGTCGACGGTGGCGGTGTAGTCGCCGACCGCGTCGAAGGGCACGAAGGGCTCGCCGGTGCGGCGGGCGCGCGCCTCCAGGAAGCCGTCGAAGAGTTGCTTCCACGCGGCGGCGTGCAGGCGGGCGGTGCGCGTGATGACGCCGTCCAGATCGAAGACGACGGCAACGAGTCCCAGCTCCGTCGGCCGGGGCAGTGCGCGGTTCATCCCTTTGCCTTTCCTTGGGCGGCGGCAGCGGGCGAACACGCACGAACGGCGCGCGCGGTCCCGTTGCTTCCGACTCCCCTGCGAACGGCTGGCGCCGATCACGGGTTCCTCAGCAGAATCAAAGCGGTGACACGTGCTTGCCGGTAATCGTAACAGGCGGGGCGGGAAAAGGGTACCCCCGCCGTCCCGCCCCGGGTGTGACGGGGCGCGGGCGGGGGGCGGGCCGGCCGAGGAAAACGGGCGGGCGGCGGCGGATCAGAAGAAGGTTTCGTCGCCGATGGTGACGACGCGGTCCTTGCCGCTCTTCTTCGCCACGTACATGCGCTGGTCGGCCTTTTCCACCAGGTCGGCCCAGTCGGCGGCGTTGTCGGCGGTGCGCTCGGCGACGCCGATGGAGGCGGTCTGCTCGGTGCCGTCGGGGCGCTGGCCGAGGCCCTCGGCGCGCAGGCGCTCGATGGCGACGCGGGCGCCCTTCTCGTCGGTGCCGGGCATGACCACCAGGAACTCCTCGCCGCCCCAGCGGATGAGGATGTCGCCGCGGCGCAGCACCTTGCGCAGCTGGTCGGTGGCCTTGCGCAGGGTGTTGTCGCCTTCCTCGTGACCGTAGCGGTCGTTCACCGACTTGAAGTTGTCGAGGTCGACGAAGGCGAGCGACAGGGTCGAGCCCGAGCGCATGGCGGTGGAGAACTGCACGTCGAGCAGTTCCTCGCCGACGCGGCGGGTATAGACCTTGGTCAGGGCGTCGTGGCTGGCCTGGTTCACCAGCTGGATCATGAAGTGCAGCTGGCTCATGCCGGCCAGCGTCGCCACCACGGCGATGAGGCCGAGCAGCCACAGGGCGCCCAGGTAGGTGCGGAAGGGCAGCAGCTCGAAATCCCCGGCGACGATGCCGATGGTGGCCAGCACCAGCGGCGCCGAGAACACCGCCCCCTCCAGCGCCGTGATGGGGAAGACCGACAGGCCCGCCACCATGACGAAGGGCAGGAAGGCGTAACCCGCCGCCAGCGCCTGGGCCATGCCCTCGATGGGATAGCCCGACACCAGCGGGTCGGAGATCAGGAAGAACACCGTCGGAATGGCGAGCAGCGCCCCCAGCGCCAGGTTCGCCACCTTCATGTCCTCGGTATTGCGGAAGGCGAGCGCCACCGCGGCGAAGGCCGCCGAGGCCAGGACGCGCAGTCCGGCCAGCCACCACGCCAGGGGCTCGGGGAAGATGGACAGGTCGACGCCGATCCACAGCGGCGTCAGCACCGCGAAGACGGCGGCCACCCAGCGGACGCGGGAGACGATGAGGCCGGCGCGGCGGCGCTGAACCAGCGGCGAATGGGCGCCGGGCACGGCCAGGTCGTGCAGGATGGCGCGACTGACTTCCCGCGAGAACCGCGCCAACGCCCCGTCGAAGTACGCACTCGTACCGCGCCGCGCCGTCCCGGACTTCAGGTCGCGGGGATCCACACTCTCATCCCGCATCGCAATCCCCCATACCACTTTTGAGGGGAATAGAACGGCGCGCGGCGCTTTGCAAGGAAAATGCCCCGGCGCCCCCGCGATTCCGGGGGTGCCGGGGCGGGGTTCAGCCCCACAACGTGGCGGCAGGGGGAAACAACGTGCCGTTGTCGAAGGAGATGCCGCCCGGCCGATCCCGTGCCAGCAGCAGCGGCCCGTCCAGGTCGACGAACTCGGCGTCGTGGGCGACCAGGGCGGCGGGCGCCATGGCGAGCGACGTGCCGACCATGCAGCCGACCATGATGCCGAGCCCGGCCTCGCGCGCCGCCGCCCGCAGGCGCAGCGCCTCGGTCAGGCCGCCGGTCTTGTCGAGCTTGATGTTGACCACCTGGTAGCGGTCGGCGAGCGCGCCGACGTCGGCGGTGGTGTGCAGGCTTTCGTCGGCGCACAGGGGCACCGGGCTCGTGTAGCCGCGCAGCCAGTCGTCCTGCCCGGCCGGCAGCGGCTGCTCGATCAGGTCGACGGCGAGGTCGGCCAGCGTCGGCATGACCGCCTCCATGAGAGCCGGCGTCCATCCTTCGTTGGCGTCGACGATCATGCGCGCCGTCGGGGCCGCCGCGCGCACCGCCCGCACCCGCTCGACCACCAGGTCGGCGCCCACCTTCACCTTGAGCAGCGGCCGCGCGGCGAGGCGGGCGGCCTTCGCCGCCATCTCGTCGGGGGTGCCGATGCCGATGGTCTCGGCGGTCACCAGGGGCTTGGGCTCGGGCACGCCGGCCGTCCGCCACGCGGGGACGCCGGTCTCCTTCGCTTCCAGGTCCCACAGGGCGCAGTCCAGCGCATTGCGCGCCGCGCCGGCCTTCATGGCGCCCTGCAGCGCCGCCCGGTCGAACCCGGGCTCGGCGATGCGGCCGCGCAGGGCCTCGATGGCGGCCATGACGCCTTCCACCGTCTCGCCGTAGCGCGGGTAGGGCACGCATTCGCCCCGCCCGCCCGGCCCCTCGGGCCCGCGCGAGAGGCCGACCACCACCACCTCGGCCGAGGTCTTGGAGCCGCGGGCGATGGTGAAACTGCCGGTGATGGGCCAGCTTTCGTGGGCCACGGTGAGGGCGAGCGGGCGGGTATCCACCACCATGCCGCCCCTCACGCCAGCCGGTCGACGATGGGCGCGACGCCGGTGCGCACCGGGTCCACCGTCGGCAGGCCGAAGCGGTCCTCGGTCTCCTTCAGCACGCGCTCGGCCTGCTCGGGCGACAGGCGCTTGGTGTTGAGGGCGATGCCGACGAAGCGCGGCTGCGGCACCGTCAGGCGGGCGCAGGCGAGGTTGAGGTCCATGCACTCCTGCAAGCCGGGCAGCGCCTGGTTGGGCAGGCCGCGCATGTGCAGGCGCTCCGGCTCGTGGCAGAGCACCAGCGACTCGGCCTGGGCGCCGTGCAGCAGCCCGAGGGAGACGCCGGCGAAGCTCGGGTGGAACAGCGAGCCCTGGCCCTCGATGATGTCCCAGTGGTCGTCGTCGTTGGCCGGGCACAGGGTTTCGACGGCGCCCGAGATGAAGTCGGCGATGACGGCGTCGACGGAAATGCCGCTGCCGGCGATGAAGATGCCCGTCTGGCCGGTGGCGCGGAAGTCGGCCTTCAGGCCGCGGCGCTTCATCTCCGCCTCGAGGGCGAGGGTCGTGTACATCTTGCCGACCGAGCAGTCGGTGCCGACGGCGAGCAGGCGGCGGCCGGTGCGCGGCTCGCCGGTGCCGACGCCGAAGCGGTCGCGCGGGTGGCGCACGTCGGCCAGCAGCCGGCCCTCGCGGTCGGCGGCGGCGCGCAGGGCGGGGATGTCGACCAGCCGCTGGTGCAGGCCGGCGGCGACGTCGTAGCCGAGGGCGATGGCGTCGAGGAAGGTCTGCTGCCAGGCCTCGGAAATCACGCCGCCGCGGTTGGCGACGCCGACCACCAGGGTGCGGGCGCCGGCCTCGCGCGCCTCTTCCAGGGTCATGTCGGGCAGGTCGAGGCTGGTGTTGCAGCCCGGCAGCCGCAGCTGGCCGACGCACCACTCCGGCCGCCACTGGGCGACCCCGGCCGCGGTCTTGGCCGCGAGGTCGTCGGCTGCATCGCCGAGGAAGAGGAGGTAGGGATGCTGCAACTGCACGTCGGGTCTCCTTGCGGTGGTTTCTCCGTCGGTGCAGCGACTATAGCCCCTTTCCGCCGCCGGTTCGAACCCTCCCGGCGTACGTCGGAGGACGGAGGGGCGGGGCACAGGTCCGGGAAAGCAAGCGCTTCATGCACGGCCGCCAAGTCTGCCATCCGCTGATCCACCAGAGATCGCAGCCGAACAACAATCTGATGACACCTACCCCCTACGGCCTTATCTTTCCCAAGGTAACTGTGAAGGGGAGGGGCAATGAGAATACCGCTTGCATTGGGCCTGCTGATCGTGGTTTCAGCCTGCGCGCCACGCATGGCGGCGGGGACAGACGACACAGTGACCTATTTCGTAAGAACCGGCATCATAAACAATAACATGCCGGAAGCTTCCGCAAACGCCTCGGCCTATTGCAAGGCGAGGGGTTTTGCAGGGCACACAATGCAATCCATGGAAGACTTCGGAAATAGGTCGGCAGTGACGTTCCGCTGCAAATAGGTTCGGGTTTCCTCCCAGGGGCCGCACTTCCCTTGCCGTATCAAACACAATACCAACTCCATGAAGCAGACGCCGAGGACCGGGCCGTCATCGCGGCCCGGCGCGACGATCCGACCCTGTCCGTCGAGCGCGTGGGGCGTCTGCTGGCGGGCGAGTCCGCGGTGCTGCTGTGGCGCGAGGAACGCGGCCTCAGCCAGCGGGCACTGGCCGCCGCTGCGGGGCTGTCGCCGGCCATGCTGAGTGAAATCGAAAACGGGAAGAAGACGCCGTCCCTGCCGGCGGCGAAGGCCCTGGCCGATGCCCTGGGCCTGGATCTCGACGATCTGTTCGGCTGACCGGCCTATTCCGCGGCCATCGGCATGTCGCGCTGCGCCATCTCGAGGCGGGCGTCGGCGATGCACTGGCGGGCGCAGTCGAAGCAACGCCCGCACTGGGGGCGGGCGTCGAGGGCGGCGAAAGCCTGGCCTACGGTCTTTGCCCCGGCCTGGGCGGCGCGGGTAAAGTCCTTGTCGGTCAGGGCGTTGCAGATGCAGACGTACATGTCGCCGTCCCCTGGTGGCCGGAATACCCGACGGCGCCGCTATGCGACTAATTCTCATTTTCCGTCGCCGTCTTCTCCGATATAATCCAGAACCACAGGCGGAGCAAGCGAACGAGTCGCATCCGCAGCAAAAATTTCAGGGAGACTGCCGTGTACCTGTGGCGCAACCTGAAGCCCGCCCACCTGCTGGCGGTGCTGTCGCCCCATCGCGGTGCGCCCGGCAAGGGGGCGGACACCCGCCCGGAGTCGGCGCCCGAGGCGGCGCCGCAGCCCGGCGAGACGGTCGCGACGCCCCGCGCCCCGTCCCCGCCGCGCAGGGGCGATAGCTAACGCCTTGCTTTTGCTGCCTCGCGCTGCGCGAACGCGGGGCAGACGGCGCGACATTTGCGTTCCGGTGCGGTTTCGGTTTATCCATTGGAGAACGTTTTTGTATACAAACGCTCCAATCGGCCAAGAACACGAACCGCAACAGGGATCCGTCCATGACCGCCGTCACCGCCGACCCCTCCCACACGCCCGCCAGCGGCGCCGACCAGTCGCTCTATGCGCTGATCGAGAGCCGCTTCCCGCGTGACGCCAACGAGACGCTGCTGGAGACGGAGGACGGCACCCGCTGGTCCTACGCCGACGCCCATGCTGCGGCCGGCCGTTACGCCCGCTTCCTCTCCGACATGGGGGTGAAGAAGGGCGACCGCGTCGCCGTGCAGGTGGAGAAGTCGCCGCAGGCGCTGTTCGTCTACCTCGCGTGCCTGCGCGGCGGCTTCGTGTTCCTGCCCATGAACACCGCCTACCGCGAGGACGAGGTCGACTATCTGGTCGGCAACGCCGAGCCCGCGGCCTTCCTGTGCCGCCCCGATTTCGAGAAGACCGCCCGCGCCATCGCCGACAAGCACGGCACGCCGCACGTCTTCACCCTGGACGCCGACGGCTCGGGCAGCTTCACCGATCGCGCCGAGAACGCCTCCGCCGACTTCGACACGGTGGCCTGCGACCCCGACGACCTGGCGGCCATGCTCTATACCTCGGGCACCACGGGCAAGCCCAAGGGCGCCATGCTGACCCACCGCAACCTGGGCTCCAACGGCCTCGCGCTGGTGGAGAGCTGGCGCTTCACCGCCGACGACGTGCTGCTGCACGCCCTGCCCATCTTCCACGCCCACGGCCTGTTCGTGGCCTGCCACTGCACGCTGCTGTCCGGCGCCCGCATGATCTGGCTGCCCGGCTACAACCGCGAGACGGTGATGGAGCGGCTGCCGCAGGCCACCGTCTTCATGGGCGTGCCCACCTTCTACACCCGCCTGCTGGCGGCGCCCGAGTTCGGCCGCACCCAGACGCGCAACATCCGCCTGTTCGTCTCCGGCTCGGCGCCGCTGCTGGCCGAGACCCACCGCGAGTTCAGCGCCCGCACCGGGCACATGATCCTCGAACGCTACGGCATGACCGAGACGGGCATGAACACCTCCAACCCCTACGAGGGCGACCGCGTGCCGGGCTCCGTCGGCTTCCCGCTGCCGGGGGTGGAGGCGCGCGTGGTGGACGAGGAAAACCGCCCGCTGCCGGTCAACGAGGTCGGTGCCATCCAGGTGCGCGGCGCCAACGTCATGAAGGGCTACTGGAAGCTGCCCGAAAAGACGAAGGAAGAGTTCACCGACGACGGCTGGTTCAAGACCGGCGACCAGGGCAAGGTGGACGACCGCGGCTACATCTACATCGTCGGCCGCGCCAAGGACATGATCATCTCGGGCGGCTACAACGTCTACCCGAAAGAGATCGAGGGCGTCATCGACGATCTGCCGGGCGTGGTGGAAAGCGCCGTCGTCGGCATCCCCCACCCCGACTTCGGCGAAGTGGGCGTGGCCGTCATCGTGAAGAAGGCCGACGCCGACCTGACGGAAGAGAGCGTGCTCGCCCACGTCAAGCAGCACCTCGCCAACTACAAGGTGCCGAAGGCGGCCCGTTTCGTGACCGACCTGCCGCGCAACACCATGGGCAAGGTGCAGAAGAACCTGCTGCGCCAGGATTACGAAGGCCTGTACAAGGGCTGAGGCTGGCCGAGGGGCGGCGGGTGCCGGAACTGGCGCCCCGCCCTTCACCGCCACGAGGCGTCGTCGTGCGGCAGGCGCCCGTGATCGTCGATCACCCGCACCGCATGGGGCGCCTCCGGCCCCCAACGCCAGAACACGACGTTCACGTGATCCGCGTCGGCGCCGGGCGCGAAGCTCGGCACCACCACGGCGGCGACACCGTCGCCCAGGAGCCGGCGCGCGAGGCGCCACGACGGCGGCTCCACGCCCCGCCGCGCCAGATCCTCCCACGAGCAGCTCAGGTCTGCCGGATCGACACCGGCCGCCGCCGGCGTGGCGGCATCGGTGAGGTCGAGCACGTCGTCGCACGCCACGTCGTGAGCGACCAGCGTCATGGGCTGGGCCTTGAAGGGGAGCCCCTGCTGCGCCTCCAGCCACGCCGTTTCCATGCGCCGGGCGGTGTAGAGGGCCGGCACGCCGGGCGGGTTGAAGCGGCCGCCGTGGCGGGCCGCTCCCTCTCCCGACAGCGGCGCGAAGGACCACCGCGGGTGATGGGCGCGGTAGACCGTCGTCACCAGCTTCATGCGTAGCCGCCGCTTCCGATGCGGTCGAGGTAGGTCTTCACGTCTTCCGCCCGGCCGGACTTGACCAGATCCTCCGCCGTCACGTCACCGAACGACGGCAGGGGCTGCGACCGGTACCAGGCGAAGGCCTGCTGCACCGACCCCGCCCACGGCAGGACGTGATTGACGATCTCCACCACGTCGCGCAGGCGCTTCTGCGTCGCTGCCGCATGCAGGCGGTCGCGCTTGGACACGGCATCGCGCGACAGACCCGCCGCGACGGCCAGCTCCTTGCGCGTCAGGTGCAGCTGGTCGGTCACGGCGTCGACCGCGATGCGGCCGTCGCCGTCGAAGGCGGTGCTCAGGAAACTGGCGGCCATCCCGGATGCCTCACGGATTGCCCTGGATCATGAGCAGAATATGAGGCGGGCGAGCGGCCGGTCAATCGCCCCCGTCACTTCACCGGGCAGGGATCGCCGTCCACCGGCGCCGGGGTGGCGGGGATGCGGGCGCGGATGGTGCCGGCGCGGCGCTGGATGTAGGCGGTCGGCTCGGCCGGCGACCAGCGCAAGGGTCCGGGCAGCACCGCCGCCATGAGCGAGGCCTCGCGCCGCGTCAGGTCGGCCGCCGCCTTGCCGAAATAGCGCTGCGCCGCGGCCTCGGCGCCATAGACGCCCGGGCCCCACTCGGCGACGTTGAGGTAGACCTCCAGGATCCGCTTCTTCGGCCAGCCGGCCTCCATCCACGGCGTCAGGTAGATTTCCTGCGCCTTGCGCAGCGGGTCGCGGCCGGGCCACAGGAACACGTTGCGGGCCGTCTGCATGGAGATGGTGGAGGCGCCGCGGATGTCGCCTTCCGCCTGATAGTCGCGCCAAGCGCGGCGGATCTCGCGGAAGTCGAAGCCCCAGTGGGTGCAGAACTGGGCGTCTTCGCTGGCGACGACGGCGCGAATCAGCTCGGGGCTGATGGATTCGATGGCGGTCCAGTCGCGCGTCAGGCCGTAGCCCTGGCCGACGCGCAGCGCCTGCAGCGGCGTCAGCCAGACGGGCACGAAGCGGTGCAGCGCCATCTGCACCGCCGGCAGCACGAACAGCAGCACCAGCAGGGCCAGCAGGATCCGGCGCCAGAGCCCGCCGGAGCGCCCGCCACCGCCGCGCGCACCGCCACCGCCGCCGCGCGTGAAGATGCGGCGGCGGGGCAGGGTGTGCTGCGGCGGTCCGGCGGGACGTCCGACCATGGGCTCCGGGATGGCCCGGCGGTTACAGGCGTTCGACCACGAGCGCGATGCCCTGGCCGCCGCCGATGCACATGGTGACGAGGCCGTAGCGGCCGCCCGTGCGGTGCAGCTCGTACAGCGCCTTCACGGTGATGATGGCGCCCGTCGCACCGACGGGGTGGCCGAGCGCCACGGCGCCGCCGTTGGGGTTCACCTTGGCCGCCGACAGGCCGAGCTCCTTGGAGACGGCGCAGGCCTGGGCGGCGAAGGCCTCGTTGCTCTCGATGACGTCGAGGTCGTCGACGGTCAGCCCGGCCTTCTTCAGCGCCACCGGCACGGCGTGGATCGGGCCGAGGCCCATGACCTCGGGCGCCACGCCGGCGTGGCCGTAGGAGACGATGCGCCCCATGGGCTTCAGCCCGCGCGCCTCGGCGGCGGCGGCCTCCATCAGCACCAGGGCGGCGGCGCCGTCGTTGATGCCCGAGGCGTTGCCGGCGGTGACCGACCCGTCCTTCTTGAACACCGTCTTCAGCTTGGCCATGCCCTCGATGGAGGCGTCGCGGCGGACGTGTTCGTCGGTGTCGAACACCACCGTGCCCTTGCGGCCGGCGATCTCCACCGGAACGATCTGGTCCTTGAAGTAGCCGGCGTCGATGGCGGCGGCGGCGCGGCGGTGGCTTTCCACCGCGAAGGCGTCCTGCTCCTCGCGCGAGATGCCGAGGCGGTCGGCGACGTTCTCGGCGGTGATGCCCATGTGGCCGTGGCCGAACGGATCGGTCAGCGCGCCGACCATGGAGTCGACCATGGACACGTTGCCCATCTTCTGGCCCCAGCGGGCGGCGGGCACCATGTAGGCGCTGCGGCTCATGCTTTCGGCGCCGCCGGCGACGGCGATGTCGGCGTCGCCCAGCATGATGGTCTGGGCGGCCGAGACGATGGCCTGCACGCCCGAGCCGCACAGGCGGTTCAGGGTCATGGCCGGCGCTTCCACCGGCACGCCCGCCTTCACGGCGGCGACGCGGGAGATGTACATGTCGCGCGGCTCGCCGTGGATGACGTTGCCGAGCACCGTGTGCTGCACCTCGGTCGCCTCGATGCCGGCGCGCGAGATGGCTTCCTTGATGACGAGGGCGCCGAGGTCGATGGCCGGAACGTCCTTGAGGCTGCCGCCGTAGTCGCCGATGGCGGTGCGGGCGCCGCTGAGGATGACGACGTCACGGGTCTGGGTCATGGGGTGTTCTCCTGGGAGTTGTGGAGACCGACCTGCGGCGGCGCCCTCTCCTTCGCGCCGCGGACCGGAGGGAGCGCCTGCGTCAGGGCGAGCGGACCTCGTGGGCGCGGCCGTGGATGCGCAGGTATTCGGCCAGCTCGGGGTAGTCCCGGGCGGTCATGTCGTGCAGCTTGGCCATGGCGGCGACCAGGGCGCCGTTGCGCCCCAGTTTCTCGTCGGCCATGGTGACCAGCAGGCTGTTGGGCCAGGCGCGCGGGCGGATGCGGCGGATGTGCTCGAACACCTCCTCCTCGCGGCCGGGGTTGAACTGGGCCATGAGGATGGCGGCCGTCGCCGTCGAGCGCGACACGCCGGCATGGCAGTGGATGAGCAGGTGCTCGACCGTGGTGGTGCGGAAGGTCTCGCCCAGGTCCAGGATGCGGTCGACGGTCTGCTCGTCGGGCATCACGGCGCCGTCCACCGGCGTCACGTGGTCGTCGAAGCGCCACACCACGCGCTGGTGCGCCGGGTAGATCTCGAAGACCTCGGGGTCGGGATGGCTGGGGTCGAGGATGGTGACGACGTGGCTCACCCCCTTTTCCGCGTGGATCATCAGCTCCCGCAGGCCGCAGATGGTGATGCGGTAGGGCACCAGGTCGGTCGGGATCGGGGTCGTGCAGGGATCGGTCGTCGTCATCGCACCATGGTCGGTTCGCGCAAGGCCCCGCCTGGGCGGCGGGGCTGCGGGTGTCGGCGGTCACCGCGGCGGTCGGGGCGCGGTGGGCGGGGTGGCCCGGATATGGGCCGCCGCCGGCCGGCGTTCAACGGCACCCGGCGGGCAGACCCCGTCAGGCGCCCTCATCCTGCGGCGGCGCGTCGGAGGAGTCCAGGTACTCTTCGATCATCTCGTAGAGCGCCGGGGCGGAAATCTCGTCGGTGACGGCCAGGTTGGACGCCGTGCCGTAGATGTTGAGCAGGTAGCCGCGATCGGCGCACACCTTTTCCAGCGCGGTGACGAAGGGCAGGATCACCTCATCGTTCAGGCTGTCGAAATCGGGGCACTGCTCCATGCGGGCGAGAAGGTCGCGGTGCAGGGCGTTGCGGCCTTTGGCCATGGTCGGGGAAACTCCGTCTGTGGAACCGGCTGGGCGGCGCAGTGTAGCCGCCCGCGCCGCCGGTTGGAACCGGGGTTTGGGAACCGGGGGTTGACGCTCGGGCTCAGCGGTCTACAAACGGAGGACGTTCCGCCAGGAGGCTCCGCCATGACCATCGCCACCTTCGCCGACCTCATCGCCCCGGTGACGCCGGAGGAGTTCTTTCGCGATTACTACGGCCGCAAGCCCCTGCACATTCCGGGCGCCGCCGACAAGTTCGCCGACGTCATGACCTGGGACCACCTGAACCGCCTGCTCGACATGACGGCGCTGTGGTCGCAGGAGACCATCGTGCTCAAGCACGACACCCAGACCATCCCGCCGCAGGCCTATTCGACGCAGGTGACCGACCGCCGCGACCAGCAGGCGCTGCAGCCCGACCCGGCCAAGGTGATGGACCTCATCCGTCGCGGCGCCTCCTTCGGGCTCAACCGCATCGACACCTTCGACGCCGGCATGCGTGCCGTGGGGGCGGCGCTGGAGGAGGCGCTGGCGGGCCGGGCGCAGGCCAACCTCTATTGCTCGCGCAAGGAGACGCAGGCCTTCGACGTCCACTTCGACACCCACGACGTCTTCGCCCTGCATTGCGAGGGCGAGAAGGAGTGGCACCTCTACGAGACGGTGGAGGACAACCCCATCCACCACCCCCTGTTCCGCCGCCACCCGGTGGAGCAGCGCCGCGCCCGGGCCGGCCGGGTGGTGCAGACGGTGGTGCTGAAGCCGGGCGACCTGCTCTACGTGCCGCGCGGCTTCTATCACGACGCCCTGTGCGTGACCGACAACTGCGTCCACATCGCCTACGGGGTGACGACGGTGATCGGCATCGACGTGCTGACGCTGCTGACCAACCGCGCCCCCGCCGAGAGCCTGTTCCGCCGCACCCTGCCCAACCCGGCGAGTGCCGACTACGACGAGGCGCTGAAGGCCCGCCTGACCGAACTCGGCGACCAGTTGAAGGCCATGGCGACGGACCAGCAGACGCTGGACTTCATCCGCCAGTACCAGCGCGCGATCTTCCGCACCACCCGCGGCGGCTTCGCCCTGCCCATCGAAGGCGCCCCGCCGAAGCCGCAGCCGGCGCAGGCCCCCACACGCAAGGCCGCACCGCCGCCGCAGGCCCGGGCGGCGATCCTCAACGCCGTGAAGGCGCGCTGAGGCGCCGCCGCGGGCGGGGCGGGTCCGGGTCCGCTCCGGCCGCGGCAGTTTCCGACGACGCTTCCCCACGTCGTCATGCCCGGCCATGATACTTTGTGGCGATATATCAACCGCTTGTCGTGCCCGACCTCCGAGCCGGACATCCACGGCGTGCACGGCACCTGCCGTGGAGAGTGGCGCTCACGGCCACCGCCTGTGGCGCCGTGGATGGCCGGATCAAGTCCGGCCATGACACTTTTCTTCGGTATATCAACCCCTTGTCATGCCCGGCCACCGAGCCGGGCATCCACGGCGTGCACGCCGCCTGCCGTGGCGGACGGCGCTCCGGGTCCACTGCTGGGGACGCCGTGGATGGCCGGGTCGAGGCCCGGCCATGACAAGTTCTGATGGCGGTTCAAGCACTTGGCGGGTCAGACACGGCCACCCCGCCCGCGTCCTCACACCCCCACCACCTCCCCCACCCGCGCCCGGCGCCGTACCAGGTCGCGGAACAGGTTGCCGATCATGCGGGCGCCGGCGGCGTCCTTCAGCGTCAGCAGGCTTTCCGGGTGGAACTGCACCGCCGCCACCGGCAGGGAGGCATGGCGCAGCGCCATCACCACGCCGTCGTCGCTGCGCGCCGTCGCTCGCAGGCAGGGCGGCAGGTCGAGGGCGTGCAGCGAGTGGTAGCGCCCGACCGTCAGCCGCGGCGGCAGTCCGGCGAACAGCGGGTCGGCGGGGTCGACGGTGATCTCCGACGGCTTGCCGTGCATGGGCTCCGCCAGCCGGCCGAGGCGGCCGCCGAAGTGCTCCACGATCCCCTGCAGGCCGAGGCACACGCCGAACACCGGCAGACCCCGCTCCAGCGCCAGGGCCAGCGTGCGCGCCACGCCGAACTGCCCCGGCGTGCCCGGCCCCGGCGACAGCACCACCAGGTCCGGCGCCTCGCGGTCGAGCAGGGTGCCGTCGAAGCCGCTGCGGTAGGTGACGGCCTGCGCCCCCGCCGCCCGCAGGTAGCCGGCGAGCGTGTGGACGAAGCTGTCCTCGTGGTCAACCAGCAGCACCTTCAGCCCCTTGCCCGGCAGCGCCGGCGCGGGCACGGCCGGCGCCTCCTGCGGGCGGTCGAGCACGTCGAGCAGGGCCGAGGCCTTGAGCACCGTTTCCGCCTCTTCCGCCGCCGGATCGCTGTCGAACAGCAGCGTCGCGCCGGCCCGCACCTCGGCGACGCCCTGCTTCAGGCGGATGGTGCGCAGCGTCAGGCCGGTGTTGAGCCCGCCGTCGAAGCCGATCATGCCGACGGCGCCCCCGTACCAGGCGCGCGGGCTGCGCTCCACGCCCTCCAGGTAGGCCATGGCGGCGCGCTTCGGTGCGCCCGTCACCGTCACCGCCCAGCAGTGGGTGAGGAAGGCGTCGAGCGCGTCCATGCCGGGACGCAGCATGCCCTCCACATGGTCGACGGTGTGGATGAGGCGCGAGTACAGCTCGATCTGCCGCCGCGCCAGGATGCGCACGCTGCCCGGCTCGCACACCCGCGACTTGTCGTTGCGGTCGACGTCGGTGCACATGGTCAGCTCCGCTTCGTCCTTGGCGGAATTGAGCAGGGTGCGGATGTTGTCGGCGTCCTCCAGCGCATCGCGGCCGCGCCGGATGGTGCCCGAGATGGGGCAGGTTTCCACCCGCCGGCCGGTGACGCGGACGTACATCTCCGGGCTCGCGCCCACCAGATGCTCGCCCTCGCCCAGGTTGGCGAGGAAGCCGTAGGGGGCCGGGTTGCGCGCCTGCAGGCGGCGGAACAGGGCCGAGGGCGCGGCGGCCGAGGGACGGCGGAAGACGCGGCTCGGCACCGCCTCGAACAGGTCGCCGGCGGCGAACTTGGGGATGGTGGCGGCGACCAGACCGGCATAGACGCCCGCCGCCATGTCGTCCGCCGCATCGTTGGCGGGCGCGGCTGCGTGCGGGGCCTCGGGCGTCGTGCGCGGCAGGCCGTCGGTGGCGCCGGCCGCCGTGGTGAAGTCGAACAGCACCCGCTCCGCCCGCTGCGCCGCATGATCCACCGCCACCACTGCATCGGGCAGGTAGAGCACCACGTCGCGGTGATCGGCCGGGCGAGGCTGGGACAGGGCGATGCGCTCGAAGGCGAGCGCGATGTCGTAGCCGAAGGCGCCGTAGAGCCCGAGCCGCCCGTCGGCCTCGCTGGCGAACAGGTCCACCACCGCCCGCACCGCCGAGAAGGCCGACGGCTGGCGGCTGCGCTCCTCCTCGGGGAAGACCTCGGGCGCCGGCTTGACGCGGGCGGTGACGCAGCCCTCCCCGGCCGACGACGCGAGGTGCGGATGCGCCGCGAAGGCCGCCGCCACCGCCGGCAGCAGCACGGCGCCGCGCGCGTTCAGGGCCGCCACCCGCACCTCGCGCCCCGTCGCCGTCAGCATCAGCGGCGGATCGACGAAGCCCAGGTCCCACCGGCTGTAGCGTCCCGGCACCTCGTAGCTGGAGGCGAGCAGGATGCCGCGGCGGCGATCGAGCGCCGCCACCAGCGGATCGGTGGCGCCCGCGTAGGGCAGCGGCTCGACGGTGCGGCGCACGGTGATGCCGCCGCGGGTGAGGTACGTGGTGGTCTGGCTGGGGGTGGAGTCGGACATGGGGTTCGCTCTCTCTCCGGGGTCTTGCGAGGGGATCCGGGGAGAGGCGGCCGCGCGGGCCGGCAGTGCGGTCGTCTGAGATGTCCGAAAACACGACAGCCGCCTCGTCCCCGAGGCGGCCGGCGTTCACACACGCGCTGAGGCTCGCCCCGTCAGACGGGGCGCCACCAGAGCCCGGCCAGGCGGCGGGCGGTATGGGCGCGGTGCGTGCTCATGGCGGCGATGGTGCGCCCGTGCCGGTTGCGTGTCAAGCGCCCTCAGCGGCAGGCGGCGCGGCGCCGCAGGATGCCGTCGCGCACCGCCTCCATGGCCGCGACGTCGCCGCTGTCGAGCGCCGCCAGCGTCCGGCGGGTCTCGGCACGGGTGGGAGCGAGGGTCCGGACGCAGGCATCCAGGCAGTGGTCGAAGTCGACCAGAGCGGCGTGCATCTCGTCGAGGGTGCGGCCCATGGCACGGCAATCCGCGGCGAGGTCGCGGGCCTGCCGGGCGAGCCGCCGCCGCTGGAAGACGGGGTGGCTGTCGAGGGACACGACGATGGACATGGGCGATCTCCTGGCATCCGACTGTCCCCCTCCGACTGCCAGGGTGGCCCATGGGGAGCCGCCGCGGCAACGGCGACTCCGGATACGATGTTTGGAAAAAGGTGGAAATCGGAGGGGGTGGAGAGGGCTGGCTCACCGTCCCTCGTCGGCACACGCCATGTCGGCCAACAGCGCGCGCGCCACGGCCTGAGCGGTGGTGCGTGCGCCGAAGCGGCGCTTCAGGCTTTCTACGTGTTTCTCCACGGTTCGGGGCGACAGCCCGAGGGCGTGGGCCATCTCCTTGACGGTGAGGCCCGAGGCCAGCAGTCCGAGGCACTGGCGCTCCCGCGCCGTCAGGTCGGGAGCATCGGGCATGACGGCATCCTCCACCAGCAGCCGCACCCGCGAGACCGACAGACAGGCACGACCGTCGGGGCTCGGCAGGATGAGGCGATCGTACACGGCGTAACGGCGCTGGATCATGGTCCGCACCCGCCAAAGGGCGGCAGTCGCCTCGTCGCGTGCGGCGGCATAATGCGGAGCGACGCTATCCAGGATGTACTCGCGATCGGGATAGTCGCCGAGTGTCTCCAGCGAGCCCTGCATGTCGAAGCTCTGCTCGACGATGCGGGCAGCGAAACCGAGGGGGTTTTCGGCCGTCAGGTCCAGCCCGTAGAGGTTGGTCAGACCGTCCGCCGGCAGATCGAGCGCCCGCAGGGCTTCCCGCGTCGGTTCCGCAGCGCCGCCGCAAGCAAGCCACCGGCTGGTCGCCTCCCGCAGCACGGCGTCGTCCAACTCGTCGAGATGCCTGCGTGTAGCGACCGAGCGCAAGCTCGTTTCCCCCTCTCCACCCGTCCCGGTGGGGATTATCCCCCAATGGTGTCCATACCACCGACACCGTATGCTGTCGACAACAGCCACCTTACGGCCGGGGATCGAGGGATGACCAGCGACCGCATTGCGAGTCTTCTAGGAGAGTTGGAGCGGGCGCGCGAGCATTGTCAGCCATGCTGCGGCGAGGTCGCGGCACCTCTCGTGGCGGTACAGGGCGGGCTGCCACGCCTCAATCTGCTCGACGCGGCGACGGAGGCGGCACTGGCCGTGGTATCCTGTCGGACCCATTGCCCGGCTCTCGCTCCGTTGATTGCGATCATCAACGGGTGCACCACCGCCGCCGATTGGCCCGCCGCCTGCCTCGCCGCCGGGGATCACGCAGGCCCCGCCGCCTGACGGTCTTGCCGCAGGCGCCGGGAGTCGGTAAGGTCCACCCCACTGCGCCCGTAGCTCAGCCGGATAGAGCACCGGATTCCTAATCCGGGGGCCGTGGGTTCGAATCCCGCCGGGCGCACCACGCTCCCCCTCACCGCCCCACCATGTCCTCCGGTCGCACCAGGCGGTCGAAGTCCTCCGGCGTCACGTAGCCGAGGTCGGCCGCCGCCTGTTTCAGGGTCGTGCCCTCCTTGTGCGCCCGCTTCGCCACCTCGGCGGCCTTGTCGTAGCCGATATGGGGGTTGAGCGCCGTCACCAGCATGAGCGACTTGTGCAGCAGCTCGTCGATGCGGGCGCGGTCGGCTTCGATGCCGGCGGCGCAGTGTTCGGTGAAGCTGGCGGTGGCGTCGCCGAGCAGGCGGATGCTCTGCAGCACCGCATAGGCGATCACCGGCTTGAAGGCGTTCAGCTCCATGTGCCCTTGCGCGCCGGCCATGGTGACGGCGACGTGGTTGCCCATCACCTGGCAGCACACCATGGTCAGGGCCTCCGCCTGGGTCGGGTTCACCTTGCCGGGCATGATGGAGGAGCCGGGCTCGTTCTCCGGCAGCCGCAGCTCGCCCAGGCCGCAGCGCGGGCCGGAGCCGAGCAGGCGGATGTCGTTGGCGATCTTCATGAGCGAGGTCGCGATGGTGTTCAGCATCCCCGACAGTTCCACCAGCGCATCGTGGGCCGCCATGGCCTCGAAGGTGTTGGGCGCCGGCTCGAAGGGCAGGCCCGTCAGGGTGCGCAGCTCCTCGCAGAACCGCTCGCGGAAGCCCGGCGCCGTGTTCAGCCCGGTGCCCACCGCCGTGCCGCCCTGGGCCAGCTGGAACACGCGCGGCAGGGTCGCCCGCAGGCGCTCCACCGACAGTTCCACCTGCCGCACGTAGCCGGAGAACTCCTGCCCCAGCGTCAGGGGCGTGGCGTCCTGCAGGTGGGTGCGGCCGATCTTGACGATGTCGGCGAAGGCCGCCGCGCGCTCCGACAGGGCGTTGCGCAGGCCGTCCAGCGCCGGGATGAGCAGCTCCGTCACCTCGCGCGCCGCGGCGATGTGCATGACGGTCGGGAAGCTGTCGTTGGTGGACTGGCCGCGGTTGACGTGGTCGTTGGGGTGGACCGGGCTTTTCGAGCCCATCTCGCCGCCGAGGATCTCGATGGCGCGGTTGGCGATGACCTCGTTGGCGTTCATGTTGGTCTGGGTGCCCGAGCCGGTCTGCCACACCTTCAGCGGGAAGTGCGCCGACAGCTTGCCCTCCGCCACCTCGCCGGCGGCCTGGTCGACGGCCGGGAAGACGGCGTCGGGCAGCGCGCCGAGGGCATGGTTGGCGCGCGCCGCCGCCCGCTTCTGCAGGCCGAAGGCGCGGATCAGCGGCTCCGGCATGGTTTCGACGCCGATGCGGAAATTGTTGAGCGAGCGCTGCGTCTGGGCGCCCCAGTAGCGGTCGGCCGGCACCTCCAGGGCGCCCATGCTGTCGCGTTCGGTGCGGGTGGCAGGAGCGGCGACGGTGGTCATGGGCAGATCTCCCTGGCGGTGATGGGTCGGCGACGAGCGGAGGCTCTCACCTGGGAACGCGGGAGGGGCGGCTCAAGGTCGCCCGGCGCGCTCCTTCAGCAGATCGCGGATCTCCTCCAGCAGCACTTCGGCGTGCGGGCGCGGCGGCGGTTCGGGCGCGGCGGCGGGCACCTCCTCCTTCTGGCGCTTCAGGCGGTTCATGGTGCGCACCACCAGGAACAGCGCCCAGGCGACGATGAGGAAGTTCAGCACCGTGTTGATGAAGACGCCGTAGTTGACGGTGGGCGCGCCGGCCGCCGTCGCCTCGGCCAGCGAGGCGTAGGTGGCGCCGTCCAGGGCGATGAACAGGTCGGAGAAGTCGATGCCGCCGGTGGCCCAGCCGATGGGCGGCATGATGACGTCGCGCACCAGCGAGTTGGTGATGGCGCCGAAGGCGGTGCCGATCACCACCGCCACGGCCAGCTCCACCACGTTGCCCTTGATGGCGAATTCCTTGAATTCCTGAATGATGCTCATGGACGGGTGCCTCCCGCGGTTGAGTCAGACCGGCAGGATACGCCCGAACCCCGCACCGGTTCACCCCTTCTTGCGGTGGATCACGCGGCGGGGCGGCGGACGGCCGACGGCACGCGGCCGGTGCGGCTGCGGAACCAGGCGGCGAAGCGCCCGGCGGAGGCGAAGCCGCAGGCCGCCGCCACGTCCTTCACCGGCGCGCCGGCGGCCAGCCGGTCGGTTGCGAGGTCGAGGCGTACCGCGTCGCGCAGGGCCTGGAAGCCGGTCTTCTGCGCCCGCAGGCGGCGGTGCAGGGTGGCGACGCTCATGTGCAGGGCGGCGGCCACCGTCGCGGCCGTCGCCGGCGCCGCCGGATCGACGGCGAGCACGGAGCGCACCCGCGCCGCCACGTCGCCCAGGGTGCGGGCGAACAGGCGCCGGCCGTGGCCGGCCTCCACCAGGGCCGTCAGCAGTTCCACCACCCGCGCCTCCAGCACCGACTCGGACAGGCCGTCCGGCGCCGTCAGACCGTCCAGGGCGTGCACCAGCGCCTCCACCACCGCCCGGTCGGGCCGCACCCGCAGGTCGTCGGCGCCGCGGGCCGGGGCCGCGAGCCGCCGCGTGGCGATGCGGCGCAGGGTGTCGGGCCCGAACTCCACCGCCACCGCCAGATAGAGGCCGCTCGCCGGGTCGGGCTCGTTGACCACGGTCACCGCCTCGTCGGGCGCCAGCAGGAGCAGGCTGGGCGCCGTCAGGCGATGATCGACGCCGTCGCGCACGACGCTCTTGGTGCCCGACAGCACGGCGATGAGGCAGGGATTGGCGGGCGCGACCACCCCCACCCGCTCCCACCGCCGGGTCACGATGCGGCTGAAGGCGGCGCCGTGGCCGAGCCAGGCGGGCGTCGTGGGCAGGCGCTCGGCGAGCGGGCGCAGGGCGGGCAGCAGGTCCATGCGGCGCCTCGGCAGGATGATCGTCTTCGCACCATTGTTGACCGGATCGGCACGCCGGTCCAGCCCCGGCCCGGCTAGGCTCCTGGCATCGGATCAATCCAGCAGGAGCAGACGATCATGATCCTCCGCCGCGTTTCCCTGGCCCTCTCCCTGGCCCTGACCGTCGCCGCCACCGCGACCCCGGCCGCCGCCGCCGACCTCGCGGTGCGGCTCGGCGGCGTCGGTGCCGACGGGGTGCTCGACTCCCGCCACGCCTTCTGCATCGCCGACGGCTACGGCGCCAACGTCAGCCCGGCGCTGTCGTGGTCGGGGGCGCCGGCGGGCACGCAGTCCTTCGTGGTTCTCGCCCACGATCCCGACGTGCCGGCCGAGTTCGCCGAGAAGGCCAACGTGCCGGGCGTCGTCATCGCCGCCGATGCGCCGCGGGTGACGGCCCACCACTGGGTGCTGGCCGACGTGCCGGCGACCGTGACCACGCTGGCCGAGGGGGCGGAAGGCGACGTCGCCGCGCCGACCCGCAAGGACGTCGGCCCGGTGGGCCACGGCACGCGCCACGCCAACGACTTCGGTGGCTTCTTCGGCGACGGCGCCCACGGCGGCTGGGACGGGCCCTGCCCGCCCGCCAACGACGCCCGGACGCACCGCTACGTGGTGACGGTCTCCGCCCTCGACGTCGCCCGCCTCGACCTGCCGGCCGAGGCCGATGTGGCGGCGGTGACGGCGGCCATGGCCGGGCACGTGCTCGCCAGCGGCTCGGCGACCGCCACCTACAGCCTGTTCGCGGCGCAATGAGGCGATCCGTCGCACCCTTTACTTCCCTTTAACCGCGCCGGGGGTCATATTGGGCGCAAGCCTGTCACCCCCGGAATGCGCGCGGTCCCCATGAGCGACGACATGACCCTCGGCGAGAGCGGCGCTCTCGATGCCATCTACAAGGTGCCGGTCGAGATCTCCGTGGTGCTCGGCAAGTCGTCGCTGCGCGTCAACCAGCTGCTGAAGCTGGGCCGCGGCGCCGTGGTGGAACTGGACCAGCGCACCAACCAGCCGGTCGAGATCTTCGCCAACGAAATCCTGGTGGCGCGCGGCGAGGTGGTCATCACCGAAGGCGACCGCATCGGCGTCACCCTGACCGAACTGGTCAAGTCCATCTACACCCGCTGACGATCCGCCGGGGGCGCCCGACGCGCCCCGCCGTGCTTCAGCCGCCGGCCGGTGTCGGGGCGGGGGTGGAGGCGTCGCCGCCGGCCATCCAGCCGCTCACGTCCTCGGCCCCCGCCAGCATCACCCGGTCCCGCCCGGCCGCCTTGGCGCGGTAGCATGCGCGGTCCGCCTCGCGGATCAGCGCCTCGAGGTCGAGGCCGCCCGCCCGTCCGGCGGCGACGCCGGCGCTGGCGGTCAGGCGCACCGTCTGCCCCTCGTACCAGATGGGCGACACGGCGACCGCCCGGCACAGGGCGGCGACGGCCGCCTCGCCGGCTTCGGCATCGGCATCGGGCAGCACCAGCACGAACTCGTCGCCGCCGAACCGCACCACCGTATCCGACGGCCCGAGGCACCGCCGCATGACGTCGGCGACGTGGCGCAGCAGCGCATCCCCCATGCCGTGGCCGAAGGTGTCGTTCACCGACTTGAACAGGTCGATGTCCACCATGGCGACCGCCACCGGCCGGTTGGCCGGCGAGCGGCGCAGCACCGCCGCCACCTGCGGCAGGGCGCGGCGGTTGGGCAGGTCGGTGAGCGGGTCCTTGCCGGCCATCTCGCGTGCTTCCAGCAGAGCGCGGCGCGTCTCCTGCAGGTGCTGCGGCGACGGCAGGGCGACGGCCTTGGGCAGCAGCGGCCAGGCGACCACCGCCGTCGCCACCGACACGGCGGCCGTCAGCAGCTTGGCCGCGGCGGCGATCCAATAGGCCGGCTGCCACAGGGTGAGGACGGAGATCAGGTGGGTGGTGCCGCAGGCCAGCACGAAGAAGCCGGCCAGATAGAAGATGCCGCGGAACCGCAGATCCTGGCGCCGCCGCAGGAAGATGAACAGGGCCATGGGGATGGAATAGTAGCTGAGGAAGATCAGCAGGTCCGACGCCACCATGGTCCACACCAGGGCGGGATCCCACAACAGGCACATCCCGTGCGGGGTGAACTGGCCGTCGCCCGTCACCGCCCGCCACACGGCGGCCAATCCCTCACCCATCCCGTCCTCCCGTGCGACGGTCCGCCGCGCGGCGGACGATCCGGTTCCGCCTTTCGGCGCAGGTCTCGACGGGGACGATGATGGCGCAACCGCACTATCGCGGCAAAGCGCGCCGTCGGCGGTATACTTTATTTCCGGTGGCGCGACGGCACCCGGCTCAACCGCCCGACGCAGCGTCCTCGGTCTCGGGGACGCGGCAGGCCTGCGCGGCGGCGGCCACCATTTCCCCGAATTCCCGCAGGTAGACAGAGCCCTTGACGGTGCGCTGGATGAGCACGCTGCGGCGGTCCTTCTCGTCCACCTTGCGCTTCACTAGGCCGTATTCCGCCAGGCGGTCGACGGCGCGGGTGACGGCGGGCTTGGAGACTTTCAACGTCTCGGCGAGCCCCCGCACCGTGTGCGGCGGCGGCGTGATGTAGACGGTGAGGAGCAGCGCCATCTGGCGCGCCGACAGGTCGGGGCCGTCCCGCCGAACGCTCTCGACGATGGCGCCGCGCCACAGGTCCAGGGCCTCGACGGGTTTGATGTCCACGCTGTCCCCTCGCTCCATCCGCTTGTTCCGTGAGCGGAACCTGTTTAGCGGAGCCCGCGTCCTGCGGCAACGCCAATCGGTTCCTTCGGCAACGTTCAACCGAAGCGGTCGGCGATGACGGCAAAGAGCGCGCGCAGGGCGAAGGCCTCGCCGCCCATGGGCCGGCCCGGCCGGTTGCCGGGGTTCCAGCCGTACATGTCGATGTGCACCCAGGACGTGGACGGCGCCACGAACTCGTTGAGGAACAGCGCCGCCGTGATGGCCCCGCCGAACGGGCTGTCGGACATGTTGGAGATGTCGGCGACCTTGCTGTCGAGCTGCTTGCGGTAGCCCTTCCACAGCGGCAGGCGCCACAGCGGATCGGCGGCGGCGGCGCCGTGGCGTTCCAGGTCGGCGGCCAGCGCGTCGTCGTTGGTGAAGAAGGGCACCACCTCCGGCCCCATGGCGACGCGGGCAGCACCCGTCAGGGTGGCGCAGTCGATCAGCAGCGCCGGCTGCTCGGCGTCGGCCTCGGCCAGGGCGTCGCACAGCACGAGGCGCCCCTCGGCATCGGTGTTGCCGACCTCGACGGTCAGGCCCTTGCGGGTGCGCAGCACGTCCAGCGGCCGCATGGCGTGGCCCGACACCATGTTCTCGACGGCCGGGATGAGCACCCGCAGGCGCACCGGCAGGCCGGCCATCATGATCATGCGGGCGAGGCCGAGCACGTTGGCGGCGCCGCCCATGTCCTTCTTCATCAGCTTCATGCCGCCCGAGGGCTTGAGGTCGTAGCCGCCCGAGTCGAAGCACACGCCCTTGCCGACCAGCGTCACCTTGGGGTGCGACGGATCGCCCCAGTGCAGGTCGATGAGGCGCGGTGGCCGGCTGCTGCCCTTGCCGACGGCGTAGACGGCCGGGTAGTCGCGGCGCTCCAGATCCTCGCCGACGATGACGTCGAGCGTCGCGCCGTGGGCGTCGGCCAGGGCGCCGGCGGCGGCGGCCAGTTCCTCCGGCCCCATGTCGGCGGCCGGGGTGTTGATGAGGTCACGCACCAGCGTGGTGCCGGCCACCGTGCGCTCCACGTGGGCGCGGTCGGCGCCCTCCGGCCACACCAGGGTGGCGAGGGTCGGGGCCGGGCCGGACTTGTAGCGGGTGAAGGAATAACCGCCCATCTCCCACGCGAAGGCCGCCCAGGTGGCGACCGCCGGCTCCGGCTCGGGGTCGAGGCGGTAGCAGCCCTTGGGCATTGCCGCCGGCAGGCCGGCCAGCGCCCAGGGGTCGGAGCCGTCGCCGAGCCCGGCGACGACGCGGCCGAGGCCGCCCTCGGCATCGGGCAGCAGCACGAAGGCGCCGGCATCGGCCTTGAAGCCGGCGGCGTCCACCCAGCGCAGGGTCGCCGCCTCCTGCTCGCTCCGCCACGCCTCCAGCCCCGCCTGGGTCACCGCGGTCAGCGGCACGGCGGCGGCCGGGGCGGTGTCGACGAGCAGGGCGGTCGGGCTGGTGTGCGCAGGCAAGGGCGGTGCTCCAGGGTTTCGTTGTTGCAGGCGATGATCAGGTCCGCGACGCATTGTGCCGAGGCGTCGCGGGCAGGTCCACGGCTATTCGGCGTCAGGGGGCGGGCGGCGAGGCCTTTTCCCGCGCGGCCAGTTCCTCCGCCTCGGTGTAGTACCGGGCGGCGCCGTCGTGCAGGGGGACGCCGGTGTTGTCCATGGCGCGCGACGGATACAGCCGCGCCCCGGCGGCATGGCCGCGCTTGTAGAGGTCGAGGCTCACCGGGTGCCACAGGGCGCGGGTGATGCCGTAGGCCAGCGCCTCGGGCATGGCCGAGGTGGTGACCAGCACGGCGCCGACGGCGAGCGTCGGCACGTCCGTCTCCTGCCCCGGATAGGTGCGGGCCGGGATGACGTTGGCCGAGAGATAGGGGAAGACGTCGACCAGCTTCTCGCCGGTCGGTCCGTCGATGGGGATCAGACGCACCGGCGTCTCCACCGCCATGTCGGCGATGGCCTGCACGGGGGCACCGCCGACGTAGAAGAAGGCGTCCAGATCGCCTGCCGCCAGGCGGTCGGCGGATGGGCCGGGCCGCAGGTAGACGGGCTTCAACTCGCTGGTCTTGAGGCCGAAGGCGTTGAGGATGAGGCGGCTTTCCACCAGCGTCCCCGACTTCTCCTCGCCGAGCGACACCCGCTTGCCCTTCAGGTCGGCGACCGTCTCGATGCCCGACTCGACGCGCGCCACCAGATGGATGCTCTCGGGGTAGAGGTAGCCGAGGGCGCGCAACGTCTCCATGGGCTCGCGCTTGCTGAAGATGCCGTCGCCCTTCCACGCCCAGAAGGCGACGTCGGCCTGCACCAGCGCCAAGTCCATGGCGCCGGCGGCCAGCGCCTCGACGTTGGCGACGGAGCCGTTGGTGGAGACGGCGGCGGCGATCAGGCCCGGCACGCCGCAGCTGCCGCCGCGGTCGCAGGGGCGCGAGCCGGGCGGATTGGAAATGGCGTTGGCGATCAGCCCGCCCATGGGAAAATAGGTGCCGCCCGTCGGGCCGGTGCCGATGCGCGAGAAATGCGGCTCCGCCGGCTCGTCCTGCGCCGCTGCCGGGACGGCGGCCGAAAGCAGCGCCAGCAGCGCCAGCAGCGCCGCGAGCAAGGTCGCCACCCGGCGCACCGCCGCCGTCGTCAAGGACGCGAGCGTCCGGCGGCGCGGCATGCGGATGCGGGTCACGGGCTGTTCTCCCCTTGCCGGACGGCGGGCCATCGCCCCACCTTGTCTGCGGACCATATGGGTGTGCCATCGGCCCCGGTCCAGCACAATGGCAAAGCGAACTTTTCACGGAACGATGCGTCGCCTGTTTCCGCTGCCCGACGACCCCGCCGACCTGCTGCCGTCGCGACCGCGCGGGGGCGACGACCCGCTCGGCCCCTGCCCGCTGTGCGGCCGGCCCATGGTGGCGGGGCCGAGCCTCGACCGCCACCACTGGGTGCCGCGCTCGGAAGGCGGGCGCGAGCAGACGCTCATGCACCGCATCTGCCACCGCAAGATCCACAGCGTGCTGGACGAACGCGCGCTCGCCCGCGACTACGCGACGCCCGAGTCCTTGCGCAGCCACCCGGAAATCGCCCGCTTCCTGCGCTGGGTCGCCCGCAAGCCGCCCGAGTTCATGGACCGCCACCGCCGCGGCCGACGCTGAAGCGATTGCCCTCATTCCCCGTGTGGTGTAGGTCTGGCGCCTTCGCCGCCCCACGCGCTGCCCGAGCCGCCGACCGATGATCCTGACGCCCGTCCCGCTGCCCGACCTGCCGACCGTGCTGGATGCCTTCGACGACGCGCTGGCCGACGCGCCGACGGCGCAGGCCGCCTTCCGCCGCATCGCCGCAACGCTCGCCCTGGTGCGCGACGGGAACCTGGAGCTGTCGCAGGACCCGGACCACCACGCCCAGGCGGTGGAGTTTGCGCGCGGCTTCGGCATGGCGATCCTCGACGAGCCGCCGACCGCCGGCTACACCTGGGACGGCCATGCCCTGCGGGTGCGCATGGAGCCGTCGGTCATCGTCCACGACGTCGCCCACCTGCAGGTCTGCGCGCCCGAGCGCCGGACCGCCCCCGACTTCGGCCTCGGCGCCGGGCCGGAGACGGGTCTGCGCACCGAGGCCGACGCCGCCATGAGCGTGTTCGGCGTCGAGCGCGAGCTGGAGGAAAGCCTCGCCTCCCTCCTCGGCATCCTGTGGGAGGCGGAGCTGGAGCAGCCCGCCATCTGCGCCTTCCTGGAGCAGAACTGGCTGGAAGGCGGCGCCAGCGCCCACAACCGCCGCCACTTCGTGAAGATCGTCGACCACCTGGCCGCCCACGGCTTCCTCACCGCCGACGGCCGCCCGACGCGGGCTCTGCGCGAGGCGCCCGACGCCCAGTTCCTGGCGACCCTGGCGGCGGCCTGACCGGATACCCCTGCCCTTCGTCATAGGTCCGGCAGGACCGCTTGACGATGCATGCAACAGGCATAAAGTGGGAGGCGTTCCTACCCCTTGCGGGCGGGGACAGAGCCTCGACCCGGCCCGCCGCGCGGCAATCCCGCGCCCGCCCCGAGCCGACGCGCCGTCCCTGCCGGCGTCCGTCCACGAGGCCCCATCATGACTACCATCGCCCCATCGCGTCCGCTCACCGCCGCCGGCTATCCGCGCGGCTTCAAGTGGGGCGTCTCGACGTCCAGTTACCAGATCGAGGGCGGCCACGACGCCGACGGACGCCTGCCGTCCATCTGGGACACCCGCTGCCGCATGCAGGGCAAGATCGCCAACGGCGACACCGGCGACGTCGCCTGCGACCACTACCACCGCTACCCCGAGGACATCGCCCTGATGAAGGGCCTCGGCCTCGACGTCTACCGCTTCTCGGTCGCCTGGCCGCGCGTGCTGCCCAAGGGCAAGGGGCGGGTGAACCAGAAGGGCCTCGACTTCTACGACCGCCTCATCGACGGCGTGCTGGAGGCGGGCATCGAGCCGTGGCTCTGCCTGTACCACTGGGATCTGCCGCAGGCGCTCGACGACCTGGGCGGCTGGCCGGCCCGCGACAGCGCCGGCTGGTTCGCCGACTACGCCGCGCTGTGCTGCCAGCGTTACGGCGACCGCGTGAAGCACTGGGCGACCTTCAACGAGTTCGCCGTGTTCACCCTGTTCGGCTACTGCATCGACTGGTCGGCCCCTGGCATCACCGACCGCGAGGCGCACCTGAAGGCCATCCACCACGTCAACCTGGCCCACGGCATGGGCGTCGACGTCATCCGCGACCTGGTGCCCGGCGCCGTGGTCGGTGCGGTCCACAACCGCCAGGTCGTGTGGCCGGAGAAGGACACCGACGCCGACCGCCGCGCCGCCGCCCTGCTCGACGCGCACTGGAACAAGGCCTTCCCCGACCCGCAGCTGCTCGGCCACTACCCCGACCTCATCGCCGAGAGCATCGCGCCCTACGTGAAGGCCGGCGACATGGCGCAGATCTGCCGCCGCACCGACTGGTTCGGCCTCAACCACTACGGCCCCATCTTCGCCAAGGACGACCCCAACGCCACCTGGGGCTTCCACTGGGGCGCGGCGCCCGACGACGCCGACAAGTCCGACATCGGCTGGCCCATCTGGCCGGCGGCCTTCCGCGACGAGCTGATCGGCCTGACCAAGACCTACAAGCTGCCCATCTACGTCACCGAGAACGGCATGGGCGGCAACGACAAGGTGGACGACAAGGGCGAAGTCAACGACGCCACCCGCATCCGCTACCTGACCCTCTACACCGACGCCATGAAGGAGGCCATCGCCGCCGGCGCCGACGTGCGCGGGTACTACGTGTGGTCGCTGCTCGACAACTTCGAATGGGGCACCGGCTACCAGAACCGCTTCGGTCTGGTGCATGTGGACTACGAGACCCAGAAGCGCACCGCCAAGGCGTCCTACGCCTGGTACCGCGATTACATCAAGGCCGCCCGCGCCGCCGAGTGAGGCAACGCAGGACTGACGACCGGGAAGGGCGGCCAGCGTGCCGCCCTTTGCCGTTGAAGGCCGGGCGCGCTGGCGTCCGACCGTTGCCGCACCTACATGATGCGCTGGTCATGCATCCTGCAGGAGAGCCCTTGTGAAGCTGAAGTTCTGGCAGCGCGAGCACGTCGCCCTGGTGCGCCTGGAAGGCGTCATCGGCGGGCGCGGCCTCAAGTGGGAGAAGGTGCGCCCGGCCTTCGATCGCGCCTTCGGCGGGCGCCGGCCGCCGCGCGCCGTGCTGCTGGTGGTCAACTCGCCGGGCGGCAGCCCCATGGAATCCGACGTCATCGCCCGCGAGATCCGCCGCCGCGCCGACGAGAAGAAGGTGCCCGTCATCGCCTTCGTGGAGCAGGTGGGCGCCTCCGGTGGCTACTGGCTCGCCTGTGCCGCCGACGAGATCTTCGCCATGAGCCCCATGAGCATCGTCGGCTCCATCGGCGTCGTCTCGGCGGGCTTCGGCTTCGTCGGCCTGCTCGACCGCCTGGGGGTGGAGCGCCGGGTGCTGACCCAGGGCACCAACAAGATGCGCCTCGACCCGTTCCAGCCGCAGCAGGACAAGGACCGCGAATGGCTGGCCGGCCTGCAGGCCGACATCCACGCCGCCTTCATCGCCTACGTGAAGGGGCGCCGCGCCGGCCGCCTGAAGGGCGACGACGACACCCTGTTCAACGGCGACGTCTTCCTGGCGCAGAAGGGGCTGGAACTGGGTCTCGTGGACGGCGTCGAGCTGCCGCACGCCTACGTCAAGCAGCGCTATCCGCAGGCCCGCCTGCGCGTGATCCAGGCCCCGCGCAGGCCGCTGCTCGCCCGCCTGCTGCGCGGCGGCACCGATGCGCTGGCCGAGGAGATGACGGAAGCCCTGCTGCGCGCCCGCATCGGGCTATAACCGACCACGAGGACGGCGCGCCCACAAGCGAGCATTGCGCGAGCAGCCAAGGGCGCGGTCAGCGCCCGCCCGGCGAGGGCAAGAAGCTCGCATTGAGCGAGCGGCCAAGGGCGTGCCAGCGCCCGCCCGGCGAGGGCAAAACAACAACGCCCGCCGGTGGAGGCTCCACCGGCGGGCGTCGTCGTGTCGCGGATGCGGCCGATCAGGCGGCGCGCAGCAGCTTTTCCAGCTTCTCGGTCGCGGCGGCGTCGTCGATCTGCTCGACGGCGGCCAGCTCGCAGGCCAGACGCTCCAGCGCCTGTTCATAGATCTGGCGCTCGCTGAAGGACTGCTCCGGCTGGGTGGCGGAGCGGTGCAGGTCGCGCACCACTTCGGCGATGGAAACCGGGTCGCCCGAGTTGATCTTGGCTTCGTATTCCTGGGCGCGGCGGCTCCACATGGCGCGCTTCACGCGGGCGCGGCCCTTCAGCGTGGTCAGCGCCGTGTCCATGATCTTCTTGGTCGCCAGCTTGCGCAGACCCGACGTCTTGGCCTTGGCCACGGGGATGCGCAGCGTCATGCGCTCGCGCTCGAAGCTGATGACGAACAGCTCCAGGTCCATGCCGGCGATGGTCTGCTTCTCGATTTCCATCACCTTGCCGACGCCGTGAGCGGGATAGACGACGAAGTCACCAGCGGTGAAGGGCACGTTGCTCATGTTCTTTTCTTCTCTTCCCGTCAAGTCACACCAGGACGATCCGCCACGCCGGGGGAAAGCGTCGACGACGATCGCGGGGCCGTTTGGGGGCCGGTTACGAAAGTGGGCGAAATCTGTGGCGCCCACCGCCACGCATCCGACCGACGAGCGTGGCATGGCGATGTCTCGTTCCGGTTCGGGTCCAGGCCCGTCTCGGCTGCTGAGTGTCTTTCGGGACCGGCGAAAGGCGGCACCCCATGAGGGCCAGTCCCAAAAAAAGTTCCGCCGGTAGAACCGAGCGGACAGAGCTATTCTATACCACGAAAAGAGGGTCCGAGACAGGTAAAAAAAGCTTCAAACGGGCTCGGCCCCCTGCCGTCCCACCATTCCAAGGGCTTGCCAAGGGCTTGGCGGAAACGGCGAGGGCGGCCCGTGCGGGCCGCCCCCATCCTCGCTGAAGCGCCATATAGGGCGACTCGGGTTCAGTCGCCAGAGCCCGCCGTCTCGGACAGCATGTCGGCCTTGCCGGGCTTGTCCTTCCACTCGTCGGCGTCGGGCAGCGAGTCCTTCTTGCGGGTGATGTTGGGCCACACGCCCGCCAGCTCGCGGTTCTTCTCGGCCCACTTCTGGGCGATGTCCTCGGAGTCGGGGAAGATGGCCTCGGCCGGGCATTCGGGCTCGCACACGCCGCAGTCGATGCATTCGTCGGGGTTGATGACGAGCATGTTCTCGCCTTCGTAGAAACAGTCCACCGGGCACACCTCGACGCAGTCGGTGTACTTGCACTTGATGCAGTTCTCGGTGACGACGTAGGTCATTTCGCGGTCAACTCCGGTTTTGCGGTCGTGTGATCAAAAGCTGCGGCGGGCACGGCCGGCGGGGTCAGGAGGAAAGCCCGAGTCGCTGCATCACCCGCTTGCGGGCGTCACCGCTCTCGGCGTCTTCCACATAAAGCAGACCGCAGATGCGGCGCATCAGGTTGGCCTCGTAGTCGTGCACCTGCCCGTCGGCGTACACGACCTCCCACAACATTTCCACCATCTCGATGCGCTGCTCGTGGTCGAAGCGGTCCTTGATGGCGCGGGTATAGGCGTAAAGCTCGGTGGTTTCCGCCACTTCCGCCTCGGCTTCGGCGAGCAGCGCGCGGGCGTCGGCGTCCGACAGCGAGAAGCGCCGGCCGAGCAGGCGCAGGATGCTGGCGCGTTCCGTGTCGTCGAAGGTGCCGTCCAGGGTCGCGGCCTCCACCATCACGGCGGCGGCGGCCAGCGCCACGTCGTCGCGGCCGGCAGAGCGGGCGGCGGAGGTGTCGCCGTCGAACAGGAGGGATTTGAGTTTCTGCAGCATGGTCCCGTTTCACGTGATGTTGAGCCGGGGCGCGGTCAAGCGCCGGTCGTGACGGGCCGCGAGCGGCTTGCCTTCGGCGGCGGGATGCGTCAATTAACCACCATGACCAGCCCCACGCAAGACGCCAAGCGGTCAGCGCCGGCGGTGGCGCGCAACCGCGACCCGATCCTCACCGTCCTGCAACGCGTGCTGCCCGAGCGCGGTCTCGTGCTCGAAATCGCCAGCGGTACCGGCGAGCACGCCGTGCACTTCGCGACCGGCCTGCCGGACCTGACGTGGCAGCCGACCGACCGCGGGCCGGAGGCGCTCGCCAGCATCGACGCCTGGGCCGCCGAGGCCGGCGCCGCCAACCTGCGGCCGGCGCTCGCGCTCGACGTGACGGCGCAACCCTGGCCGCTCGCGCGCGCCGACGCGGTGGTGTGCATCAACATGATCCACATCGCCCCGCCGGCGGCGACCGAAGGCCTGCTGCGCGGGGCCGCGGCGGTGCTGCCCGAAGGCGCGCCGCTCTACCTCTACGGTCCCTTCAAGGTGGGCGGCTTCCACACCGCCGACAGCAACATGGCCTTCGAGGCCTGGCTGAAGGAGCAGGACCCCGACTACGGCCTGCGCAACCTGGAAGACGTCGCCGAACTGGCCGCCATGCTCGGCTTCGCCGCGCCGGAGACGGTGCAGATGCCGGCCAACAACCTGTCGGTGATCTTCCGCCGCCGCTGAGGCCGCCGGCAGCGCCCGCCCGCCGCTACTGCTTCGGCAGGCAACGGGCGAGGAAGGCCTGGCCGAGGTCGGACAGGGCCGCGCGGTCGAGCGTGATCGACTTGTCCCAGGCGCCGCGGTCCTTGATCAGCGCGTCCAGGCAGCCCTGCGGCGAGGTGTCGCCCGGTTCGCTGAAGGGCTGGGTCGGGCCGCCCTCCATGCCGAGCGTAACGCCGTCCAGCGTGTCGCCGGTGAAGGCGACGGTGCCGACGCAGCAGATGGCGCAGGCGGCGATGTCGTCGTAGGCTTCCACCGGCGGCTCGTCGTCGAGCGCGATGGCGAGCAGGTCGTAGGGGGTGATGGCGGCCGAGGCGGTCAGCACGCCGTCGCGCACCGCCACCGACTGGACGCCGCCGTTGCAGCGGTCGCCGCCGAAGGGCGTGTCGACCACCTCCACCGCCTCGCCGTCGCGGCGCAGCACCAGGACGCTGGAGAACTGGCCCGTGCCGCCGCCCCAGAAGTGCGTCTCGATGACCGTTCCCTGCGGCGTCTCGCCGACATGGCGGTAGCCGGCCGAGGACTCGCCCCCCGGCTCGTCCGCCGGGATGTCGGTGAAGCGGTAGATGCGTTCCACCCACTGGCCGTCGGCGGCGTAGTCGGGCTGCGTTTCCTTGACCGCCATGCCCTCGTCCAGGCAGTCGCGCGGCACGAAGCGGTCCTCCACCTGCTGGAAGCAGTAGGGGTCGATGGGCTTGCCGTCGATCTGCAGCACCGGCGGCACCGCCGGCTCACCGCCCGCCGCGGCCGCCCCCTGACCCGCCGCCAGCACCAAGCCTGCGGCCACCGCGAAAGCCGTCACACCCCTACGCATCGTACCCCTCCCGAAATCGTCGTGGCGCCACCATAACACCGTCGGCGCCGCGGCGCCCCTCTCCCCATGCGCATCAGGGTTTCCCGCGATTGTCTGCGACCTTCGTCGGTGGTAACCACGAGAAAAGGAGGGTATACGCACAACCTACGGACGCGCGCCCTTCACCAGAGGAGGGGAATTCAGACCATGCGGATCACCATCGGGCGGCAGATCATGGGGCAGACGGTCATAGCCGTCGCCGTCGCCACCCTCGCCGTCGCCGCCGTGCTGGCGACGGTGCTGTTCTCGGTCATCGAGCGCAGCGGCAGCGACGCCGTGACCCAGGCCGGCCAGGCCTTCGACGAGGCGCTCGCCGCCCATGCCGAGGCGGCCGAGACCATGGCGCGCTTCACCGGCATGCTGCCGGGCTTCCAGCAGCGCATCGTATCGGCCGATCCGGCGAAGATCCGCGCGACCCTGGAGCAGCCTTTCACGGAATTTTCGCGCGATTACGGCATCACCCACATGCAGGCGGTGACCCCCGACCTCGTCAGCCTGTACCGCTGGCACGCGCCGGAGCGGCGCGGCGACGCGCTGGGCGAGTCGCGGCCGCTGTTGACGGCGGTGGCCCGCGACGGCCACGCCCACCGCGGCCTCGAGCACGAGGCGGGCGGCGGGCTGGTGGTGCGCGGCGCGGCGCCGGTGCTGCAGCCCGACGGCCGCCCCGGCATGGTCGGCATCGTCGAGTTCGGCATTCCGCTGACGCCGAAGGTGCTGGCCGAGGCGGTGCCGCCCGACGTGCAGGCGGCGGTGTTCCTGACGCCCGGCGCGGCGGCGGTGGCGACGGGTCCGGTGGCGGCGCTGGCCCCGGCCGAGGCCGTGCGGAGCGCCCTGACCGGAACCGAGGTGAACGGCGACGGCACGCTGAACGGCGCCCCGTGGCGCTGGGTGCTGCGGCCGCTGACCGACGTGCGCGGCGAGGTCGTCGCCGCCGTCCTGGTCGCCAAGGACATGAGCGCCTTCGCCGCCCAGGCCCGCAGCGGCATGACCACCGTCGTCCTGCTCGGCGGGGCGGCCGTCGTCGTGGTGCTCGGCCTGACGCTGGCGGTGGTGGCACGCAGCATCGTGCGGCCGCTCGATCGCCTGTGCGGCGCCACCCGCGCCCTGGCCGGCGGCGACCTCGACAGCGATCCGCCGGCCGGCGGGCGGGTCGAGGAACTGCGCCAGATGGCCGAGGCACTGCGCCGCTTCCGCGACCAGGCGCGCGACAACCGTCTCCTGCAAGCGGAGCAGGAGGCCCTGAAGCAGCGCGCCGCCGAGGACCGCCGCACCGCCATGGCGGCGCTCGCCGACGAATTCGAGGCCGACGTGCGGGCGGTGGTGGACTCGGTGGGCGTCGCGGCGACGGACCTGCAGCAGGGGGCCGGCGACCTCACCCGCCTCGCCGAGGCCATCCAGGGCGAGATGACCGGCGTCGCCGAAGCCGCCGCCGGCGCCAGCGTGGAGGTCGACGGTGTCGCCTCGGTGGCGGAGGAACTGTCCGCCTCCATCGGCGAGATCGGCCGCGCCGCCGCCCGCTCGGCCGAGATGGCGGCGCGTGCCGTCGCCGACGCCGACCACAGCGCCACCACCGTGGAAGGCCTGAAGACCGCCGCCGACCGGGTGGGCGAGGTGGTGACCCTCATCACCGACATCGCCGACCAGACCAACCTGCTCGCCCTGAACGCCACCATCGAGGCGGCCCGCGCCGGCGAAGCGGGCAAGGGCTTCGCCGTGGTCGCCAGCGAAGTGAAGAACCTCGCCGGCCAGACGGCGCGGGCGACGGAGGAAATCGCCGCGCAGGTCGGCAGCATCCAGCAGGTGACGGCGGAGACGGTGGACTCCATCCACCGCATCCGCGGCACCATCCAGGAACTGGACGAGATCGCCCAGTCCATCGCCGCCGCCGTGGAGCAGCAGAACGCCGCCACCATGGACATCAGCCGCGGCGTCCAGCGGGCGGCCGACGGCGTGCGCGAGGCGGCGCGGCAGGTGGACGCGGTCACCGCCTCCACCGGCGCCGAACGCTCCGCCGCCGCCGCCGTGCTGTCGGGGGCGCGCGATCTGGCCGATCAGGCGCGCCAGATGGGCGACCGCTCGCAGACCTTCCTCGCCCACATCCGGGCGTGATCCTCAGGCCGCCCGTCCCCGCCACGGCACGAAGGCGGGGACGCGGCGGCGGTAGGCGGCATAGGCCTCGCCGTAGAGCGCGAGCAGGCGGCGTTCCTCAATCCGGGCGCCGACGACAAGGTAGAGGCTCGCCCACACCGCCGTCGCCAGGTGCAGCGGATCGACGGCTCGCCCCCACAGCAGCAGGAAGCCGGCGGCATAGAGCGGGTGGCGGACCCAGGCGTGCGGCCCCGTGGTCGACAGGGGTTCGGGCTCGGCGGCGACGGCCGGCGCGCGCAACTGCGTCAGGCCGGAGAACCGGCCGAGGTCGTACCAGCGCAGGAACCACAGCAGCAGCACGGCGCCGAGCAGGCTGACGCCCGTCATCACCGCCGCCACCGCCGACGGCAGGCCGAAATCGGGCCGGCCGCCCAGCAGCACCACGCCGACCGCCAGCACCGCCAGCAGGTGAACGACGGCGATCAGGTTGAAGGCGAGGCGGTCGGCCCGCCCGAACAGGCGCCGCAGGCCGCTGCCGGCGAACAGGCTGTGACCGGCGCCGAAGCTCGCACAGGCCAGCGCGTAGAGCAGGTGGGCGCCCCAGGCGTCCACGGCCGCCGCCTCACACGCAGCGCAGCGACAGGATGCGCCCGCGACCGTCCACTTCCACCGTCAGGCGGTCGCGGCGGTAGTCCATGGTCATGGCCATGCCGGGACCGATGATGCGGTTGGGCTGCGGCAGGTCGTCGACGTTCACCTCGCCCGGCCCGGCGGTGCCGGCGACCAGGAAGTCGCCGACCGAGCCCGCGAGGGCCGAGGCGCCGCAGGACGAGAGGTCGTCCGGTGTCCCCTCCGCCGCCGCGGCGGGCTCGGGGGTGGCGGTCTCCTGCCGCGGCGCCTCGGCGCAGGCGGCCAGGGCGAGGGTGAGCGCGAGGGGGACGAGAAATCGCATGGCGGGTCTCCCGGTCAGCCGCAGGTCATTTGGCGGATGGTGCCGTCGCCGGTGAGGGTCACCGTCAGGCGGTCGGGGCGGAACGACAGGTCGGTCGGCGTGCCCGGCGCGATGACGCGATAGGGCCGCGGCAGGTCGGCGACGGACAGTTCCCCGGCCGCCGCCTCGCCCGGCACCAGCCGCCCGCCGATGGCGCCCGCCAGATCGCCGGCACCGCAGGCCTCCAGGCTTTCGGCGCTGGCGGTGGCCGGCGGCCGTTCCAGCGGCGGCTCGGGTGGCGGCGGCGGCTCCGAGGCGCAGGCCGCCAGCGTCAGGGCGGCGGCGAGGACGGTGGCGGTCGGCGCGCGGCGCATGGGCGGTGTCTCCTGCGGCTGTGGATCCTCAGCGGTTCATGCGGGCGATGGTGGCGGTGGTGGAGAAGCCGTCTTCCAGCTTCGCCAGCATGACACGGCCGCCGTAGCCCTGCACGATGTCGGCGCCGACCACGGTTTCCACCGTGTAGTCGGCGCCCTTGACCAGAACGTCGGGGCGCAGCGCCTGGATCAGGGACAGCGGCGTGTCCTCGCCGAAGATCACCACCATGTCGACGCTGGCGAGCGAGCCGAGCACCGTCGCCCGCGCCGCCTCGCTCTGCACCGGGCGGGTCTCGCCCTTCAGGCGCTTCACCGAGGCGTCGGAATTGAGCCCCACCACCAGCCGGTCGCACGACGCCTTGGCCTGGGCCAGCAGCGAGACGTGGCCGGGGTGCAGCAGGTCGAAGCAGCCGTTGGTGAAGCCGACCGACAGGCCGCGGGCGCGCCACTGGGCCACCTTCTCCTGCGCGGCGGCCAGTTGCAGCACCTTGGCCTCGTCTTCCTCCAGGTCCTGGCGGCGCAGGGTGTGGAGCAGTTCCTCGACGGCCACGGCGGCGGTGCCGACCTTGCCGACGACGATGCCGGCGGCGACGTTGGCGAGCCGCGCCGCCTCCTCGAGGTCCGCCCCGCAGGCGAGCGCGGCGGCGACCGTTGCCACCACCGTGTCGCCGGCGCCGGAGACGTCGTAGACCTCGCGCGCCTGGGCCGCCAGATGGCGCGGCTCGCCGTCGCGCGGCACGAGCGTCATGCCTTCCTGGCTGCGGGTGACCAGGATGGTGTCGAGGCCGCAGCGGTCGATGAGGGCGCGGGCGGCGGCGATGATCTCGGCGTCGGAGCCCGTGGGCAGGCCGGCGGCTTCCGCCAGTTCCTTGCGGTTGGGCGTGACCACCGTGGCGCCGCGGTAGCGGTCACAGTCGGCGCCCTTGGGGTCGACCACCACCGGCACGCCGGCGGCGCGCGCCGCCTCGATCAGGCCGCGGGTGACGCGCGGCGGCAACACGCCCTTGCCGTAGTCGGACAGCACCAGCGCGCCGCTGCGCGCCATCTGCCCGGCCGCCTCGCTCAGCAGGCGGTCGAGGGCGAGGTCGGCGACGGGGGCCAGCGTCTCCTCGTCGGCGCGCAGCAGCTGCTGGTTGCCGGCGACGAAGCGGGTCTTGATGGTGGTCTGGCGGCCGGGCGCCACCTGCAGCACCGGATCGACCCCCGGCAGCGCGGCGATGAGCCCCGCCACCTCGCGCCCCGGCGCATCGTCGCCGACGCAGGTGAGGAAGGTGGCGGCCGCACCCAGGCCGACCAGATTGCGCACCACGTTGCCGGCGCCGCCCAGCATGGCCGCCTCGCGCCGGATGCGGAGGACCGGGATCGGCCCTTCCGGCGAGATGCGGTCGACGTCGCCGTAGACGAAGCGGTCGAGCATGACGTCGCCGGCACACAGCACGGTGGCAGTGTGCAGGGCGGCGGCACGAGCGGCGAGGACGGACTGGTCGGTCATGGGGTCGCTGGTTCCGGATGAGCGGTCGGTGCCGACGGTATAACGGAAAACATGGCGCTTTTCAGTCCCCGTCGCACTGCCGTCAGTCGACCACGCCGCGGAAGTAGTCGATGGTCTTGCGCAAGCCCTCGTCCAGCGCCACCCGCGGCTCCCACCCCAGCAGGTCGCGGGCGCGGGTGATGTCGGGCTGGCGCTGCCTGGGATCGTCGGCCGGCAGCGGCTTGTGGACGAGGCGCGAACGCGAACCGGTCAGGCGGATCACCGCCTCCGCCAGTTGCAGCATGGTGTATTCGCCCGGGTTGCCGAGGTTGAGCGGCCCGACGACCGTGTCGTCGGTGTCCATCAGACCGAGCAGGCCGTCGACCAGATCGTCGACGTAGCAGAACGAGCGCGTCTGCAGGCCGTCGCCGTAGACGGTGATGTCCTGCCCGCGCAGGGCCTGGCAGACGAAGTTGGAGACGACGCGCCCGTCGTCGGGGTGCATGCGCGGGCCGTAGGTGTTGAAGATGCGCGCCACCTTCACCCGCACGCCGTACTGGCGGTTGTAGTCGAAGAACAGCGTCTCCGCCGCCCGCTTGCCTTCGTCGTAGCAGGCGCGTGTGCCGATGGGATTGACGTTGCCCCAGTAGCCCTCGGGCTGCGGATGCACCTCCGGGTCGCCGTAGACCTCGCTGGTGGAGGCCTGCAGGATCTTCGCCCGCTTGCGCTTGGCGAGGCCGAGCATGTTGATGGCGCCGTGGACGCTGGTCTTCAGCGTCTGCACCGGGTCGGTCTGGTAGTGGACGGGGCTGGCCGGGCAGGCGAGGTTGAAGACCTGGTCGACCTCCACGTAGAGCGGGAAGGTCACGTCGTGACGCATCAGTTCGAAGCGCGGGTCGTCCATCAGGTGCGCCACGTTCATGCGCCGGCCGGTGTAGAAATTGTCGACGCAGAGCACCTCGTGCCCGGCGTCGAGCAGCCGCTCGCACAGGTGGGAGCCGATGAATCCGGCCCCGCCGGTCACCAGGATGCGAAGGCTTGAAGGCATGCAGGTCGTCTCCTTGTCGAACGGTCGCCACCGACGATGCTTCCGCGAACGCGAAAGATCTTTATAATAGCGGTACTTTTGGGGGATGGCTCGGGGGATGGCTGCGCACATGCGCGCACGTGAGGGAATCCAGGCGGAACGGCTGCTGCTCGACGCCATCGACCGCCTGCGCCGCAAGGCCGGCGGCGGCCGTGCCGTCCACCTGCACCTGTCCCGTCTGCTGCCGGTCAACCGGTTGCCGGTGCGCATCCGCGTGGTGGCGCGCATGTTCAAGTCGCTGGAAACCGGCCACGGCGCCAACGTCTATCGCCTGTCCAACGACGATCTGGTGATCCTCGGCCGGGCGCTGCCCGTCAACGAGATCGATACCATCGTCCACCGCGTGCGATCCCTGTTCGAACATGATCCCGTCACCTACGCGGGACGCGGGTGGAACGATCCGAACGACCCCTTCGTCTCGTGGTTCGACCTGATGACCGACTGGCGCGCCCTGTCGGACGAGATCGCGCGGCTGGAGGAGGCCCGCCTCGCCGCCCTGCAGCGCCAGGGGTCGGGCGGTCCGGTCAGCCCCTTCAGCTGGTCGGCGCCCAAGGATGCGGGGCCCGAGCCCATCGACCCGCGCGCCCTCGACCGTGTGCTGACCGCCTTCGAAGGCTTCGACATCACCGCCCACATGCGCCGCCAGCCGGCGGTGCGCATCACGGAGGCGCGCGTCGCCGAGATCGCCTTCGAGGAGTTCTTCGTCTCCATCGGCCACCTGCAGCGCGGCCTCGCGCCCGACGTGGTGCTGACCGCCGACCGCTGGCTGTTCCAGGATTTCTCGCGCGCCCTCGACCGCCGCATGCTGCAGGTGCTGACCACCCAGCCGCTGGCCCGCAGGCCGGGGACCATCAGCCTCAACCTCAACCTGGAAAGCACCCGCGACCCCTTCTTCGAGCGCTTCGTCGCCTCGCTCGGGCGCAAGCAGGGCATGGTGGTCGAGGTGCAGGTCATCGACGTCTTCGCCGACATCGCCGGCTACGAGGCGGCGCGCGACGCCCTGCGCGAGGCCGGCCACAAGGTTCTCATCGACGGCCTCAGCCCGGTCACCCTGCGCCTGCTCGACGTCCGCCGGCTCGACCCCGACTACGCCAAGGTGCTGTGGAACGCCGACCTCGCCAGCGAGCAGACGGCCGACAAGTCCGCCGCCTTCGCCGCCGAGGTCAAGGCGGTCGGGCCCGAGCGCGTGGTGCTCGCCCGCTGCGACACCGAGGCGGCGGTGCTGTGGGGGCTGGAGAACGGCATCCGCGTCTTCCAGGGCCGCTTCATCGACGCCGTGCTCGGCACCGTCACCATGGATGCCTGCAAGGCCTCCGCCCAGTGCAGCCTCAGCCAGTGCGCCGGCCGCCGCTCGGCGGTCGCCGGGCCGGGCCGCGCCGCCTGCCCCAACCCGCCCGGCCTCGACGCGGTGCAGAGCTTCGCCGCCCCCGGTCGCCGCAAGCAGAAGCAGGAGGGCAGACGGTGAGCAGCCCCATCGAACACCCTCTCGGCGCCTCGCACGAGCGCATGCTGCTGGCCGACCTGCGGCGCCTGGAGGGCGACACCCGCGGCCGCACGCTCGCCACCCTGCGGCTCTCGGCCCTGCACCCGGATACGCGGCACGAGCACCTGTTCCGCGACATCGACGAGGCCTTCGCCCAGGCGCTCGACGCCGGCGTGAAGACCTACTGGACGCGCACCGGCGATCTGCTCGCCCTCTATGCCGACAAGACCGCCGACGACTTCGAGGCGGCGGTGGTGCGCCTGCGCTTCGTGCTCGGCACCGACCCGCTGGCCGATTCGCCCGACCTGACGGCGCGGCGCCCCTTCGCCGACCACTACGCCGACCTGCTGCAGGAGGCCGAGGAGCGCGTCATCCGCCAGGCCGACGACCCGACCGCCGGCCCGGGCGCCCGCGGCGGCTTCGGCGGCGGGCTCGACCGCCGGCCGCGCGGCGAGCCGCTGACCGCCGGCCTGCTCGGCAAGATCGAGAGCATGCTCGCCAACGCCAACCTGGCGAGCCACGTGCGCCGTCAGGCGGTGGCGGTGATGGTCGGCGAAGGCCGGCCGAGCGTCATGTTCACGGAAGTCTTCGTCTCCATCGGCGACCTGCGCGAGACGCTGCTGCCGACCGTGGACCTCGCCTCCAACCCGTGGCTGTTCCAGCGCCTGACCCAGACGCTCGACCGCCGTGTGCTGGCGCTGCTCACCCACCGCGACGACGGCAGCCTCGCCAAGGGGTTCTCGCTGAACCTGAACGTCGCCTCCATCCTGTCCGACGAATTCCTCGCCTTCGACGACGAACTGGCGGCCGGCAGCCACGGTACGGTGGTGATCGAGCTGCGGGCGGAGGACATCTTCGCCGACCTGGCGGCCTATACCTTCGCCCGCGACTTCGTCCGCCAGCGCGGCTACCGCGTGTGCCTGGACGGCGTGACGTGGCGCTCGCTGCCCTACGTGGACCCCAAGCGCCTCGGCGTGGAACTGGTGAAGCTGTCGTGGACGCCGGACCTGCCGCGCATCCTGGCGAGCCCCCAGGGCAAGCCGGCGCTCGACGCCATGCGCGCCATCCCGCCCGGCCGCCTGATCCTGGCCCGCTGCGACAGCGACGACGCGGTGGCCTTCGGCCGCGCCAACGACGTCACGCTCTACCAGGGCCGGCTCATCGACACCTGGATGCGGGGCACGGTGGTGTTCTGAGGCGAGGCCACCGGCCCTGCGTCACAGCCGCGTCACGCCGGACGGTCGAACCGCACCGGCCGCCTTCGCCCCCGCCCCACCGGCCCTCACGCCTGGCGGGCGTCGATGATGGCGCGGCGGATGGTGCGCGTGCGGGTGAACAGGTCTTCCAGCTTGTCGCCCTCGCCCCACCGGATGGCGCGCTGCAGGGCGGTCAGGTCCTCGGTGAAGCGCTGGATGATCTCCAGCACCGCCTCGCGGTTGTTGAGGAAGACGTCGCGCCACATCACCGGATCGGAGGCGGCGATGCGGGTGAAGTCGCGGAAGCCCGAGGCCGAGAACTTGATGACCTCCTGCTTCAGGTGCTCCTCCAGGTCCGTTGCCGTGCCGACGATGGTATAGGCGATGAGGTGCGGCAGGTGCGAGGTGATGGCCAGCACCCGGTCGTGGTGGCCGGGGTCCATGATCTCGATCATGGAGCCACCCGCTTTCCACAGCGCCGCCACCTTGTCCACCGCCGCCGGATCGGTGGCGGGCGGCGGGGTCAGGATGCACCAGCGGTCGCGGAACAAGTCGGCGAAGCCGGCGCGCGGACCGGAATGCTCGGTGCCGGCGATGGGGTGGCCGGGCACGAAATGGACGCCTTCGGGGATGAAGGGGCCGAGATCGCGCACGGTCGCCTGCTTGACCGAGCCGACGTCCGTGACGATGGCGCCCGGCTTCAGGTGCGGCCCCATGGCGGCGCCGACGGCCTCGTAGGCGCCGACCGGCGTGGCGACGATCACCAGGTCCGCCCCCGCCACCGCCTGGGCGATGGTGGGCGCCGTCTCCGTCGTCAGGCCCAGTTCGGCGGCCTCGGCCAGGTGCTGCGGGTCGCTGGCGGTGCAGACGGTGCTGCCCGCCAGGCCCTGCTCCGCCACCAGCCGGGCGAGCGACGAGCCGATGAGGCCGATGCCGATGAAGGCGATGCGGCCGAACAGCGGGGCGCCGCCGGCCGCTGGGGCGCTGTCGGCGGTCATCGCTGCTGCTCCATGAAGCGGCCCAGCGCCTCGACGAAGGCCTGGTTCTCGTCCTCGCGGCCGATGGTCACGCGCAGCCAGTCGGGCAGGCCGTAGCCGCCCATGGCGCGCACGATGATGCCTTCGCCGCGCAGGAAGGCGTCGCATTTGGCGGCGTCCGGCACCTTCACCAGCACGAAGTTGCCGACCGAGTCGGTCGCCTCGAGCCCGAGGTCACGCAGCTTGCCCGTCACCCACGGCAGCCAATAGTCGTTGTGGCGGCGCGCCAGGTCGGTGAACTCGGCGTCGGCGATGGCGGCCTCGCCGGCGGCCAGCGCCGGGCTCGCCACGTTGAACGGGCTGCGCAGGCGGTTGAGCACGTCGATGATGCCCTCCGGCCCGTAGGCCCAGCCGAGCCGCACGCCGCCGAGGCCGTGGATCTTCGAGAAGGTGCGCGTCATCACCACGTTGTCGTGGGCGTCCACCAGCTCGCGGCCGTCGGTGTAGTCGTTGCGGCTGACGTATTCCGCATAAGCGGCATCGACCACCAGCAGAATGTCCGGGCGCAGGCCGGCGCGCAGGCGCTTGACCTCGGCGTCGGTCATGTAGGTGCCGGTCGGATTGTTGGGGTTGGCGATGAAGACGATGCGCGTCTTCTCGGTCACCGCCGCCAGCAGGTTGTCGACGGAGCCGCGCAGGTCGACCTCCGCCGCCGTCACCGGCGTCGCGCCCACGCCCTTGGCGTAGATGGAGTACATGAGGAAGCCGTGCTGCGAGTACAGCACCTCGTCGCCCGGCCCGGCGTAGGCCCGGCACAGCAGGCCGATCAGCTCGTCGGAGCCGCAGCCGCAGACGATGCGCTCGGGGTCGAGGCCGTGGCGGGCGCCGATGGCGGCGCGCAGGCGGGTGGCGCCGCCGTCGGGATAGCGATACAGCTCCGCCGCCGCGTGTCGGTAGGCCTCCTGCGCCTTGGGGCTGGCCCCGAGGGCGCCCTCGTTGGAGGACAGCTTGATGACCCGGGAAACGCCCTGGAGCTTGGACTCGCCGCCCTTGTAGGGAGCGATGTCGAGGATGCCGGGGCGCGGCGTGAGGCTGCTCATGGCTCTCTTCCTGGATGATGTGCGATACGCGGGGGGAACGCGGGCGGCCGCCGCGGCGGCCGAGGGGTCCGGGAACGGCGGGCGCCGGCGGCGGCGCCCGTCCGGTCAGACCGGATAGGGCGTCGCGTAGGCGCCGATCACGTGCAGATGGGCGACCTCACCCTCCGGCCGGTTCAGGGCGGCGGTCAGGCGCGGGTCGTCGGCGGCGACGAAGTCTTCCACGGCGATCAGGTCGATGCGGGCGTCGGGACCGTTCTCGCGGGTATCCCACAGGTGGTTGGGCTTGAGGCCCACCGCCTCCAGGTGCGACCGCAGGCCGGCGCGGCTGAGCGCGTTGGAGCATTCTACGGCCAGCATGGTGCGGTCGTCGCCGGTGGGCTCCAGCGGCAGCTTGCCGACGGCCATGGCCTCCAGCCCGTCGCCGCGGCCGGGGCCGGGGCCGTGGAACGGCAGGCGGGCGACGACGCGCGGCAGGTCGGGGCTCGTGCCCACCAGCATGGTCCACCAGGCCTGATCGTCGTCCAGGTGCGGCACCGGCAGGATGCCGATGCTGGCCTCGCCGTCCATCACCGCACGGGCCACCTGGCCGGCGCTGGCATAGGCCTGCGACGGGGTATAGGCGCCGTACTGGTCGCGGGCGAGCGCCAGGTAGCCGGCGCCGCGCTCGGGCATGTAGACGGCCAGCGTCAGCGGCGCCTGGAAGTTGGTCAGCGCCGAGATCATCTCGCGCCAGATGCGCACGACGCTGGCGGCCGGGAAATGGCCGTCGTGGCGGGCGAGCAGGCGGCGGATGATCGACGCCTCCCGCCCCGGGCGCAGGATCACGCCGTTGCGCTTGGCCGCCCGGATGCCTTCGACGATGGCGGTGCGCTCCATGATGAGGTCATGGATGGCATCGTCGATGCGGTCGATCTCCTGGCGGAGCGTGTCGAGGGACTGGACGTCGTCGGTCATGGCGTGTGGTCGGCGTTCCAAAAAATGCCGCATAGTCTTACCGGTGCGCCCCTGCGAAAGCAAAGAAAACGTTGAAAGTCGACGCGCCGGGCCATAGGTTTCGAGGTCCCCGCCGCCGGCCCCTTTCCGGGTGCCGGCGGCGGCGTTCGGTTCCTGCCGTGGGAAGGGATCCTGCCGGTGCCCAACCAGGTCGACAGCCGGCCGCACGACGCCGCCTCCGCCGCTCCCGCCGCCCTGCCGCGCGGCAAGGGGCTGACGGTCACGCTCGGCCACGACGTACCGCTGCGCCTCGACTGCGGCGTCGACCTCGGCCCCTTCACGCTGGCCTACACCACCTACGGCCGCCTCAACGCCGACAAGTCCAACGCCATCCTGGTGTGCCACGCGCTCACCGGCGACCACTACGTGGCCGACCCGCACCCGGTGACCGGCAAGCCCGGCTGGTGGCACGAGGTGGTCGGCCCCGGGCGGATCATCGACACCGACCGCTACTTCGTCGTCTGCTCCAACGTCATCGGCAGCTGCATGGGCTCGACCGGACCGAAGGAGATCGACCCCGCCACCGGCGAGCCCTGGGGCCTGCGCTTTCCCGTCATCACCATCGGCGACATGGTGCAGGCGCAGGCGCGGCTGCTCGACCACCTGGGCATCGACACGCTGTTCGCGGTGATCGGCGGCTCCATGGGCGGCATGCAGGTGCTGGAATGGGTCCACGCCTTCCCGAACCGCGTGTTCGCCGCCGTGCCCATCGCCACCAGCTACCGCCACTCGGCGCAGAACATCGCCTTCAACGAGGTCGGCCGGCAGGCCATCACCGCCGATCCCGACTGGTGCGGCGGCGACTACCTGAAGCACGACCGCCGGCCGGAGCGCGGCCTCGCCGTCGCCCGCATGGCGGCCCACATCACCTACCTGTCGGAACAGGCGCTGCACCGCAAGTTCGGCCGCAAGCTGCAGAACCGCGCCGCCATCACCTACGGCTTCGAGGCCGACTTCCAGGTGGAGAGCTACCTGCGCTACCAGGGCTCCAGCTTCGTCGACCGCTTCGACGCCAATTCCTACCTCTACATCACCCGCGCCATGGACTACTTCGACCTCGCCGAGGAGCACGGCGGGCGGCTGGCCGACGCCTTCACGGACGTGAAGACGCGCATCTGCCTCATCAGCTTCTCGTCGGACTGGCTGTTCCCGACCTCGGAAAGCCGTGCCATCGTGCATGCGCTGAACGCGGTGGCGGCCAACGTGTCCTTCGTCGAGGTGCAGTCCGACAAGGGGCACGACGCCTTCCTGCTCGACGAGCCGGAGTTCCACGAAACGCTCGCCGGCTTCCTCGACGGCGCCGCCGAGCACCGCGGCCTGCCGCGCCGGGTGGAGGGATGAGCCCGATGACCCACCAGGCTCCGCCGCCGGCTGCCGCGGCGACCGTCGGCAGCAGCACCGCCGCCAGCAGCATTCGCGTCGACCTGCAGATCATCGCCGATCTGGTGGAGCCGGGGGCGCGGGTGCTCGATGTCGGCTGCGGCGACGGCACGCTGCTCAGCTACCTGTGGCACTTCAAGCGGGTGGACGGCCGCGGCATCGAACTGTCCATGGACGGCGTGCAGGCGGCGGTGGCGCAGGGCCTGTCGGTGATCCAGGGCGACGCCGACACCGACCTCAAGGACTTCCCGGCCCACGCCTTCGACTACGCCATCCTGTCGCAGACCCTGCAGGCGACCCGCGAGCCGCGCGGCGTGCTGACGGAACTGCTGCGCATCGGGCGGCGGGCCATCGTGTCGTTCCCCAACTTCGGCTTCTGGCGCAGCCGCCTGCACCTGGTGGTGAAGGGCCGCATGCCGGTGACGCCCTGCCTGCCGGCGCAGTGGTGGGACACGCCCAACATCCACCTGTGCACCATCCGCGACTTCGAGATGCTGTGCCGCGAGATGGGCGTGACGGTGGAAACCAGCTTTGCCCTCGACTCCGCCGGCCGCCGCAGCCGCCTGACGGCGACGCACCGGCTCGCCAACCTGTTCGCCGAGCAGGCGGTGTTCGTGCTGCGGCGCGGCTGAGGCGGCGGCGGTGGTGGTGGTGAGTAACCACCAAGGCACCAAGGACACCAAGGGGCACCAAGAGGACAGAGCCAGCGGCGACCTCCGAGGACGCCGTGGATGGCCGGGTCGAGCGCGGCCATGACAATTTTGGCTTTCTTATCAATAGGTTGTCATGCCCAGCCTCCCAGCCGGGCATCCACGGCGTGCACGACACCCGCCGTGGAGGACGCCGCCCATGCCTGCCGCTGGAGACGCCCGTGGATGGCCGGGTCGAGCCCGGCCATGACAATTCATCTTGATATATCAATACCTTGTCATGCCCGGACTTGATCCGGGCATCTTCCGTGTTCAGCGTCAAGGGCAGTCGCTGGGTGGCCGGCGTCGGAGTGAACCGGGCGTGCTCCGCGTCAAGGCGCGCGGCGGGCGCGCCCGCCCTGCGGGCGGCTTCGGCCTTGACGCGTCCGCGCGCCCGGTTCGGGGGCCGGCCATGACGTCGGCGCGGAGCGCCGAGCGTCGGCCTTCGACGGGACGGCCTCACGAGGGCGCGGCGTACCTCCACGGCTGGTCGTCGCGGGCCATGGCGTTGAGGATGACCAGGGTCTTGCGCATCACCGCCGTCAGGGCGACCCGTCCGGGCCGGCGGTTCTCCGTGATCAGGCGCTCGTAGAAGATCTTCAGCACCGGATTGAA
>NZ_OCNJ01000029.1 GCF_900230255.1 Caenispirillum bisanense | reverse complement strand
CGTATCGACGTGTCCGAGGCAATGATCTTCCTCGCAATGGGCAACCTACTCGTCCGCAGGATCTGCCACCCCTGACATTCTCAAACGGACTCTAAGCCTTCAGGCGGCGGAAGCCATTGGCGGCCTCCAGCATGGCGGCGCTGGTCCAGCGCAAGGCCATGGACGCGTCCTGCCAGCGCTTCACGTTGCGGCAGACCTGACGGACGGTTCCGTTCATGTTTTCGATGATGTTGGTGCAGGCCAGCGACCGGCGCAGGTCGGGCGGCAGGCCAAGGCGGACGACGGTGAGGATTTCGTCGATGCCCTCCAGGATGCTGCCTGCCACGCCGGGAGCATCCCGCTCCAGGCGACGGGCCAGGTTGCGGATCAGCTTCTCGGCCTTGTCCGCGTCGTCGAGTTCCCAAGCCTGCCGCAGGGCCTTGCGGACGGAGGCGTGCAAGGGTTTGGGCAGCCGCTCGGTGATGTTGCGGGCCTTGTGGACCTGGCAGCGCTGGATGGGCGTGTGCCGGCCGAAGGTGTTGCGGATCGCCTTGGACAGTGCCCGCGAGCCGTCGATGATGAACAGGCGGCAGACCGCCGGGTCAAGGCCGCGGCCGACCATGTTGTCGAGCAGCGCCTGGCAGACGGCGGCGTTCTCCGTCGCGCCCTCGACCACGCCCAGGGGGTGCTTGTCGCCGTTGCCGTCAACACCCACGGCGGCCAGCAGGATCAGGTCCTCCTTGATGTGGATGCCGTCGATCTGGATGACCAGCAGGTCCAGCTTGGACAGATCGGCGGCCATCCACTCCTTCATGCGCTCCGCCGACAGCGCGACGAACCGGCGCGACACCGCCGACTTGGTGACCCCGGCCCCCTTGGGCGCAGGAATATCGCCGCCCGGCAGGCGGACGGCCCGGCCGAACTTGCGGGTCGAGACGTTGATCAGCATCAGGTTCATCGCCCACTGACCCAGCAGATCCTCGGACAGGGCCGCCTCCCAACTCGGCAGGGTCAGCTCCTGGCCGTCACGGGCGCGGACGCGGGGCCGGTCAACCTCGACCTTGCCGCCATGGAAGCCGATCTTGCCCTTGGTCTTGCCCCAGCGATAGGCGCTCTTGCCGTCTTCCCGGCCGTAGCGGGGACCGCACAGGCCCCTGGCGTCTTCTTCCATCATGCTGGCCAGGGTGGCGATGCCCGCCGTCAGGCAGAACCGCTCAAAACTGGCCCGGACGTCCTGCAAGGCATCCTCGACAATTGCCGCCGGGACAAAGGCGGCCGGTGTGGTAGGTTTCTTCATGGCGTTGCTTTCCTTTCGTGGATTCGACACCCCGAGCCTACCGGCTCAAGGCGAGCAACGCCTCCCTCACATTTTCAACAGCGGGCGGGACATACCCCGACTCGTAGCCTATGGAAGTTGCCTGCGCAATGGCATCCCGAGAGCTTCAGCGGCGCGCTTCGCGTCGTCTCCAAAGCCCAGCCACTGGAACAAGGCCTCGCCATCGTCAAAGACACGCGTGGCGTCGCTCCGGACCGGCTCGGCCATAGAACGTCGGGTTCTCCGCCGAGCGACATATTTACCGGCGCGAGTTCTGAATATTTCGAGCGTGTTGAAGCTCGGGCCCTTGTAAACAAAAAGCCGCTCGCCCTCGAACTCGTAGTCGGGTCCGCTCGAATTCGTGACTACGAACCGCTGCATTGGAACGCGCCTCCTGTCAAAGCTTCTTCGGTCGCTTGCCTGATCGCCTCGGGAACGACCATACTGCACCCTGGCCGTTCCGGTGTGCCTTTCGCGCCGGGTGTTGGACCGACCCATTCATGAGGACCCCGTGCCTGACATCGTCGTCGTGACCCTTCTGGTGGCAACGCTTCTGATGATCGTTGCGACGACCCAGTCCATTGCCGCCAAATGGCAGATCTCACCAACGATCCTCCTCGCGGCGGTCGGGGTGGCGCTGGGATCACTTGCGGCCTTCCTACTTTACACGCCACTGACGAACGCATTCAATGAAATGGCCGCCCCCATCGTGCAGATGCCGGTCAGATCGCCTGTCTTCCTCTATGTATTTCTCCCGCTTTTGCTGTTCCAGGCTTCCCTCAGCCTGGAAGTTCGGCGGGTCATGGAGGACGCAGTTCCCATACTCGTTCTTGCCGTGGTCGCCGTCATTCTCGCCGCGGCAGTCATCGGCTTCAGTCTCGATGCCTTGTTTGGCGTTCCTCTGACGGTAGCCCTCCTTCTTGGGGCCATCGTCGCGACGACGGATCCCGCGGCGGTGGTCGCCATTTTCCGTGACATCGGCGCCCCGGCCAGGCTTTCTCGCCTCGTCGAGGGAGAAAGCCTGCTGAACGATGCAGCCGCCATCGCACTGTTCACGCTACTGCTGAGCGTCATAATCTCCGGCCAGCCGCTGGACCTAGGCGACGCAGGCTTCCAGTTCCTCCTGTCCTTCGTCGGCGGAGCTCTGGCAGGAGTGGCCGGCGGCCGACTGCTCGTGTTCACGATCCCGTTCATGCGCGGAATCAAGGCGGCAGAAGTGACGCTTACGATCGGCGCGACATACTTCATCTACATCGCCGCTGATCAGGTTCTCGGGGTCTCCGGGGTGGTCGCCGTGGTTGTCGCCGGCATTGCCGTACGCGCGTCGATCGAGGCCCACATCAACCCTGTCAACCTGCAGCACCTCTTCAACGTCTGGGAGCAGGTGGCCTTCTGGGCCGGCTCATTGATCTTCCTGCTGGCCGCGATTCTCGTTCCTCGCATCCTCACAGGTTTCTCCGTCACCGACCTCCTGATTGTCCTCACGGTGGTGATCGCCGCCCTGGTCGCGCGCGCGGTGGTGCTGTTCGGCGTAATGCCGCTTCTCGCGCATTTCCGCCTCGCCGCCCCGGTCAGCGCCCCATACAGCATCACCATCCTGTGGGGCGGTCTCCGGGGCGCGGTGACCCTGGCCCTCGCCCTTGCCGTCACCGAGAACCGGCTGCTGGACCCGGAGACGAAGCGTTTCATTGCCGTCACGGCGACGGGCTATGTTCTGTTCACGTTGTTCGTCAACGGTCTGACGCTGCGACGACTGATCCGCTGGCTCAAGCTCGATCGGCTGTCGCCGGTCGACATAGCCGTGCGCGACCAGGTCGTGGCACTCGCGCTCGCCGATGTCATCGACCATGTCAAAGGGACCGCCGAGCGTTACGGCATCGAGCCGCGCACCACCCGGCCTGTCGTGAGCCAGTACGAGGAGCTACGGCGCGACCTGTCGGAAGGCAGCCTTGAGCAAGCCTTGGGCGACAAGGAGCGTTTGACGCTCGGCTTGATCGCCCTCGCCGCACGGGAACGCGAATTGATCCTGGACCATCATGAGCAACACACACTTGCGACCGACGTCGTCGCGCGCATGCTCCGCGACGCCGAACGGATGCTCGAAGGAGCCCGTAGCGGCGGTCGCTCAGGCTACAGTCGGGCCGCCAAGGCGACGCTGGGGTTTGGACCGACGTTTCGCTTCGCGCACCTCGTGAATAGGTACTTCGGGATCGAATTCCTCCTTAAACGAGAAATCGCCCAGCGGTTCGAGACGCTGCTTGTGCAGTCCCTCGTGCTGACGGAACTCCGCCGTTTCGTGCGGCGGCGTATAACGCCGCTCCTCGGTGGCCGTATCGGGGGCATCTTGGACGAAATAGTGTCGGGGCGGGCTTCGGGTACCAACGGAGCCTTGGACGCGCTGCGGCTGCAGTATCCTGAGTATGCCGAGTCGCTTGAGCGGGTATTCCTGCGGCAGGTGGGGGACCGTCATGAACTGGCCCACTACGAGGATCTGCGGAAGGAGGGCCTTATTAGCCGCGAGCTATACGAGGACCTCCGGCGCAAGGTGCATGTCGGCAGGCCGCCGGCGAAGCGGACGACGGCAGCCTTGGATCTTCGCATGCGAGCCACCGAACTCATCCGGTCGGTGCCCCTATTTGCTCATCTGGACGAGAAGCAGGTGGAGCGGCTCGGCAAATCCCTGCGTGCCCGATATGTTCTTCCGGGTCAGCATGTCATACGAACCGGTGAGACGAGCCTTGCACTTTACTTTATCGCCTCCGGAGCCGTTGAGGTGCAGCGAAGAGGTCAAGCAATCCGGCTCGGCCCCGGTGACTTCTTCGGCGAGATGGCGCTTCTGTCGGGGCGAGCCCGCACGGCTGATGTCGTGGCCATCAGCTTTTGCCACCTGCTGGTGCTGAGCGAAGAAGACTTTCTGTTTTTCCTCAACTGCCATCCTGAAGTACGTCAGGAGATCGAGCGGACCGCCCGCGAGCGCGCAAGCCTCAACCGCAGTTTCTGACTCTCCTCACGACCGACCATCGCAGTTGGGAATTCTGCCCTACACGATGACGCCGTTGCCGGCCAATCGCGAAGCGAACCGAACGCTGCACCCGCAAACGTACTTGCAGTCTCGGGTATCCTGCCATATCTCGCAGCTACGGGTTTTCGGACCCTCCCAGGAGACCATTGCGGTTATTGACAATCCTGTGGGAAAGACCCTCAGCCGCAGGTGGGGGTCTTTTGCTTTGCGGTGGGAGAAAATGTGGAGTTGCAGGCCAGGCCGATGGCGATTCCACGAGTTTCTGGGGTGGTCTCTGCACAGTACACAGCACGGCGCGCAGACGCGCTTGCCATGGTCTGAACCGCGCCGGGTTTGCCGGAGGCTCCAACTCCAGAGTAGGATGGAGCCATCATGAGTAAGACAACGAACAAGTTTTCGCCGGAGGTCCGTGAGCGGGCGGTGCGGATGGTGCTGGATCACCAAGGACAGCATGAGTCCCGTTGGGCGGCGATCGTGTCCATCTCGGCGAAGATCGGCTGTGCGGCGCAGACGCTGAACGAGTGGGTCAAGAAGGCCGAGGTGGACGGCGGACAACGGGCCGGCGTCCCCACGGAAATGGCGGAAAAGCTGAAGGCTCTGGAACGCGAGAACCGGGAGTTGCGGCAGGCCAACGAGATCCTGCGCAAGGCCAGCGCTTATTTTGCCCAGGCGGAGCTCGACCGCCGGTTCAAGCCATGATCGCCTTCATCGACGAGCATCGCCAGGCGCACGGGGTCGAGCCGATCTGTAGACAATTGCCGATCGCCCCGTCCACCTACTACGACCACCGGGCCAAGCAGGCCGACCCGTCGCGCCGCTCGGACCGGGCGCGGCGGGACGCCGCCCTGCTGCCTGTAGAGCGACATCGTCGGTGAGGAGCGCGCGACATCGAAGGTGACACGATGGACCGCGACGGTGGTGATGATGGATCGGCCTCGCGGTCAGCGCAACGGCGATGTCGCCGGGCGGTGTCGCTGGCGGATGTCGTTCAGGTCTCCTGTCCGGTGTCGCCGGGTTCCTCGTGCGATGTCGCTGGCCCGGAAGCGGTGTCGCGGCGCGACATCGCCCGATCGACGGCGGTCTTCCGGCGGTAGCTTTCGACGTTCATCTCGAAGATGACGGCGTGGTGGACGAGGCGGTCGATGGCGGCGACGGTCATGGCCTTGTCGGGGAAGATGCTG
>NZ_OCNJ01000015.1 GCF_900230255.1 Caenispirillum bisanense | reverse complement strand
ACGCGCTATGACAAGCGCCCGGAGAACTACCTCGCAGCCGTAAAGCTCGTGGCAGCCAGGCTCTGGTGCAAGAGCTTATGAGTCTACGGCCTAGTCGGCCTCCGCCTCTTCCTGCAGCACGGCGAGGGCGGCGGCGACGCTCTGCAGGCGGACGGCGGCGCGGCTGCCGTTGAAGCTGTAGCGCGCGGCGCGCGGCGGGCGGCCGCGGCGGCAGACGCCGATCCACACCGTGCCGACGGGCTTCTCCGGGCTGCCGCCGGTCGGGCCGGCGACGCCGGTGACGGACACCGCGAGGTCGGCCCGCGAGCGTTCCACCGCGCCCGCCGCCATGGCCTCCGCCACCGGTCCGCTGACCGCGCCCAGCCGCTCGATCAGGGCGGCCGGCACCCCGAGCATCTCTGTCTTGGCCTCGTTGGAATAGGTGACGAAGCCGCGCTCCACCACGCTCGAACAGCCGGAAATGGAGGTCAGGCAACCGGCGACCAGGCCGCCGGTGCAGCTTTCCGCCGCGGCGATCCGCAAGCCGCGGGCGGTGCAGGCGTCGAGCAACCGGGTGGCGGCGTCGAGCAGGGTGACGTCGAAGGTCTCGGGCGTGTCGTGATCGGTCATCGAGTCAGATCCACAGGACGGTGAGGAAGAGCCACAGGAGGCCGGTGCTGTAAACGGCTGCCACCACGTCGTCGATCATCACGCCGAAGCCGCCGCCGATGCGGCGGTCGGCCCAGCTCACCGGCCAGGGCTTCAGCATGTCGAAGATGCGGAACAGCACGAAGCCGACCAGATAGGGCACGACCTCGGGCGGGGCGACGGACAGCGTGATCCACTGCGCCGCCACTTCGTCGATGACGATGCGGCCGGGGTCCTTCTGGCCCGCCAGGCGGCAATAGGCGTCCGAGGCCCACCAGCCGATCAGGAACACGACGGCCGCCGCCGGCAGCAGCATCCAGGGCGCGCCCTGGGTGGCGATGATCCAGGCGAAGGGCAGGGCGGCCAGGGACCCGACGGTACCGGGGGCAACGGGACTCAATCCGACGCCGAACCAAGTGACGATGAGCGTGAGCGGCCACGGCAACGGTAATCGCGGGGCCAGGGAGGGATCGCGCGTGTGAAGCGGATCGGTCTTGGAAGTCATGGAAGTCTTGGAGTCCGGCGCGGTGAGCGGTTTTCCTTGCAACCTTCTACTTTCGGCGGATACAGTGTGGGCGCCTTGCGAAGGGTGGTCTACCATGCCGCATTCGGAAGGGCGCGTCGAGTGACGCTCCGTCGTCTCCGGGACGACGGATGCGTACCCGGACCGTGAGGGCGGTCCGGTCGAGGGGCGGTCCTGATGCGGCACGGGGGTGCCGGGGTACGTTGCTGTTGGTGACCTGCCGGTGCCGGCGGGCATCCCGGGGTGGTCGTGGCCTGTGTGGCCGGGACCGCCGCAGTCGGGTGCTTGCCCATTCGCAATGGCCGGATAGAACGTTGCCAACGGGAAGGCCATGTCGCAATTCGATCCGCAACAGCGTAATCTCTCCAAGGTCCGCCTGGCGATCCGGCGGGCCTTTCCCGAACGTCAGATCATCCTGCGCTCCGGCGAGAAGATACGCTCCCTGCGGCTGTCGACGGTGAGCCAGGTGGCCTTCGTCTGCGCCGGCGTGGCGCTGGGTGGCTGGGTGGCGTTCTCCTCGGTCATGGTCGTCGGGCACGACCAGATCATCGCCGCCAAGAACGCCGAGGTGACCCGCGCCCGCGCCGCCTACAAGGGCCTGCTCGCGCAGGTGTCGGTGTACAAGGACCGCATCGGCGCCATCACCGGCAGCCTGGAACGCAACCACGCCCACATCGTCTCCCTGGTGGACCAGAACACGACGCTGGACGAGCGCCTCGCCTCCATGCGCGAGGAACTGGCGCTGACCGCCGAGGAGAAGGAGCGCATCGAAAAGCAGAGCGCCGACCTCGCCAGCGAGATCAAGAAGCTGAAGACCGAGGTCGCCTCCGCCGCCCGCAGCGGCGCCGAAGCGGGCGAGGGCGGCGAGATCGATCCGACCGACGTGGTCGGCCTGCGCCGTGCCGCCGCCGACCGCGAGCGCGAGTCGCTCTACGCCGAGCTGCAGATGATCGAGAGCGACCTCGGCCGCTCGCCGACCACGGAAATCGTGGCGACGGATCTGGACGGCATCGAGGTGGAGCTGCGCCGCGTCATCCTGCAGCGCGACCTGGCGCTCGGCGAGCGCGACGGGCTGAAGAGCCGCATCGGCGACCTGGAACGCCAGATCGCCGACATGGAAAACACCCAGCTCGCCCTCTACAACCGCTTCTCCGACATCGCCGCCGACAAGATCACCGAGGTCGAGAAGACCCTGTCGAAGACCGGCATCGACCTGCCCGCCCTGGTGGCCAAGACCAACCGCCGCTACGGCCAGGGCGGTCCCTTCGTCCCCGACAGCGCGGTCGAGAGCAAGCAGACGCCGCTGACCCGCGGGCTCGACAAGGTGTCGCTGAAGCTCGACCACCTGGACACCCTGGACCGCGTCGCTCAGCAGCTGCCGCTCAGCGCGCCGCTGGTCGAGGACTACCGCATCACCTCTCTGTTCGGCCGCCGCGCCGACCCCATCAACGGGCGCGGGGCGGTGCACGAAGGCCTCGACATGGCGGCCGCCTACAAGTCGCCGGTGACGGCGAGTGCGCCTGGAAAGGTAGTTTACGCCGGCTGGCGCGGTCGTTATGGTCGTCTGGTCGAGATCGACCACGGCATGGGCATCCGCACCCGGTTCGGCCACCTGGCGAAAATCACCGTCAAGAAGGGCCAGCGGGTGGAGCGCGGCGACGAGGTCGGGCTTCTCGGCAACAGCGGGCGGTCCACCGGCGCGCATCTGCACTATGAAGTGCTGGTGAACGGCGAGCCGCACGATCCCCTGAAGTTCATCAAGGCCGGCAGCGATGTTTTCAAAGGCTAGCAAGACCCCGGCACGGGATGCCCGCGGCGACGCCGCCGTGAAGTCCGTGCCCTCCATCGTCAGCGCCGACCTGACGATCACCGGCGACCTCGTCAGCCGCGGCGAGATCCAGGTGGACGGCACCATCGAGGGCGACATCGAATGCCGCACCCTCGTCATCGGCAGCCAGGGCAGCGTCACCGGCGAAATCACCGCCGAGGACGTGCGCATCCACGGCTCGGTGTCGGGTCAAGTGCGGGCGAAGTCGGTGTTCCTGGCGGCGACGGCCCACATGGTGGGCGACATCACCCACGAAAGCCTCGCCATCGAGCCCGGCGCCTTCATGGAAGGCCACTGCCGCCGCATGCCCGACATCAGCGCCGCCACGGCCCCGCTGGTGCTCGCCGACGTGAAGAAGGCCGAGCCCGAGGACAAGGCCAAGGCCGCAGAACCGGAGACGGCGCTGGGCTGAGGGGTGCGGGCGGGGTTTCTCCCGCCGCCGCCGGCCTGCCATGCCCTCGTGTCGTCACGCCCGGTCTCGAGCCGGGCCGCCACGGCGCCGCCGGCGGTTTCCGTGGATGGCAGCGCCCATACCCGCCGTCCGAGGCGCCGTGGATGGCGGCGCCCATGTCCGTCGTCCGAGACGCCGTGGATGGCCGGATCAAGTCCGGCCATGACAATTTCTCCAACCGTAACAACACATTGTCATGCCCGGGCTCGACCCGGGCATCCACGGCTCCACTGGCGGCAGCCGTGGAGGGCGGCGCCCATGCCAGCCGCCGGCGACGTCGCGGATAAGCCCCCCCCCTCCGCCTCAGAACGGCGAGGCGTTCTCCGCCAGAGCCTCGGTGAACACCGCCGGGTCGACGTTGCCGCCCGAGGCGATGACGACCACCGTGCGGCCGGCGCAGTCAACCTTGCCCGACAGGACGGCGGCGAGGGCCACGGCACCGCCCGGTTCCACCACCAGCTTCAGCATGTGGAAGGCGATGGCCATGGCCGCCTTGGCCTCGGCGTCGGTCGCCGCGTAGCCGCCGTCGAGCAGGCGCTTGGCGATGGGGAAGGTGATGTCGCCCGGCGTCGGCGCCATCAGGGCGTCGGACAGGGTACGGCCGCCGGGCTCGTTGCGCACGTGGGTGCCGGCGGCGAGGGAGCGTGCCATGTCGTCGAAGCCGGCCGGCTCGGCGCTGGCGACCCGGGTGGCCGGGCTCAGGGCTTCCATGGCGAGGGCGACGCCCGACACCATGCCACCGCCGGAGACCGGGACGATGACACGGTCGATGGTCTCGACGCCGAGGGCGCGGGCCTGCTCCACCAGTTCCATGGCCATGGTGCCCTGGCCGGCGATGACCAGCGGCTCGTCGTAGGGCTTCACCAGCGTCGCGCCGGTCTCGGCGGCGAGGGCCTTGCCGATGGCCTCGCGGTCCTCGGTCCAGCGGTCGTAGGTGACGACGCGGCCGCCCTGGGCCTTGGTGGCGGCGATCTTGATGGCCGGCGCGTCGGACGGCATGACGATGGTCGCCGGCACGCCGTACATGCGGGCGGCGGCGGCGACGGCCTGGCCGTGGTTGCCCGACGAGAAGGCGACCACACCGCGCGCCCGCTGCGCCTCCGGCAGGGCCGAGACGGCGTTGTAGGCGCCGCGGAACTTGAAGCTGCCGGTCACCTGCAGGCATTCCGCCTTGACCAGGATCCGGCAGCCGGCACGGGCGTTCAGCAGCGGGCTTTCGAGGAGCGGCGTGCGCACGGCGACGCCGGCGAGGCGGTCGGCGGCGGTCTGGACGTCGGCGAAGGTCGGCAGGGTCATGATGCGGCGGTCACCAGGTCGGGAAGGGGCGTGAGCGTGGTCAGGACCGCCTCCGGCCCGGCGGGCAGCCGTTCCGGCGCCTGGCCGAAGCGGTTGACCCACACCACCCGGAACCCGAAGGAGGCGGCGCCCGCCACGTCCCAGGCATTGGACGACAGGAAGACGATCTTCTCCGCCGGCAGGCCCAGGCGGTCGCAGGCGAGGCGGTAGACCCGCGGGTCCGGTTTGTAGACGGCCAACTCGTCGACGGACAGAGCCACTTCCAGCAGGTCTTCGAGCCGCGCATTGCGCACCGCCGCCTGCACCATGGCCGGCGAGCCGTTGGTGAGGATGGCGGTGCGGATCCCCTTGGCCTGCAAAGCCTTCAGCATTCCAGGCACTTCCGGGTAGGCGTCGAGACGCAGGTAGAGGTCCATGAGGGCGGCGTAGAGCGCCTCGTCCTCCAGCTTCAGGGTGTCCAGGGTGAACCGCAGGGCCTCGCCGGTGACCTGCCAGAAGTCGGCGTAGCGCCCCATCAGGCTGCGCAGCCAGGTGTATTCCAGCTGCTTCTGCCGCCACAGGGCGGCCAGCGGCGCCCATTGGTCGCCCAGGCGGTCCTGCAGGTGGCGGGCGGCCGCGGCGACGTCGAACAGGGTGCCGTAGGCGTCGAACACGCAGGCGCCGGCGGGGATGGGCATGGAGGGGGCGGACATGCGGCGAAACCTCCCAGTGTTTTCGTCGGTCTTTCGAAGAGCCTAGCGGGAGTCGCTCAGGCGGTCCAGCCGCAGCCGGTGGCGGTCGTCGGTGAGGCGCCAGGCGGCCAGCATGACGGCGGCGACGGTGCCGACGGCGGTCGCGCCGGCGATGAGGAAGAGGATGAGGATCTGCCAGCGGGCCGCCTCCTCGGGTGGCTGGCCGGCGAGGATCTGGCCGGTCATCATGCCGGGAATGAACACGATGCCGGCGGCCGACATGCTGTTGATGATGCCGATGAGGCCGGTGCGCAGGGCATGGCGCAGGGTGTCGCCGAGGGCGCTCCACCGCGTCTCGCCGAGGGCCAGCCGCGCCTCCACCGCTGCCCGGTCGCGGGCGACGGTGGCCGTCAGGGTGTTCAGGCCGACGGCGATGCCGGTCATGACGTTGCCGAGGATCATGCCGAGCAGCGGGATGGCGTAGCGCGGGTCGTACCACGGGTCGGGGCGTACCGGGCCGGCGAGGGCGAACAGGGTGACTGCGCTGGCGGCCAGCGTGATGGCAAGCCCGCCGGCGCCCCACGCCCAGCCGCCGGTCAGCCGGCGGTCCTGACGCCCGAAGATCTCTCGCGCGGCGAAGCCCAGCATCAGCACCGCGGCGCCCGCCGTCAGCCAGGGCGAGGCATGGGCGAACAGCCACTCCAGAATCAGCGCCAGCAGCAGCAACTGCACCACCGATCGCACCGCCGCGACGCCGAGCCGGCGGTGGATGCCGAGCCCCCAGGCGAGCGACACGCCGCCGGCCAGCACGATGAGCAGGGCCGAGACGGCGAGGTCGATCCAGTCGAGCGTTCCGTTGCCGGGTGTCATGGCCGCACCTCCGTCAGGGCGCCGTCGCGGAAGGCCAGTTCGCGGCCGGCGAGGCGGCGCACCTGGTTACGGTCGTGGCTCGCCAGCAGGACGCCGCAGCCCTCGGCGAGGGCCTGCCGCACCAGGGCCTCCACCGACTCGGTGGCGGCGGCGTCGAGGTTGGCGGTGGGTTCGTCGAGCAGCAGCACTTCCGGCCGCCGCGTCAGGGCGCGCACCAGGGCGAGGCGCTGGCGCTCGCCGCTCGACAGCCGGGCGACGGGCCAGCCGCCGGCCTCGGGCAGACCGACGGCCGCCAGCAGGGTCGCCAGGCGGTCGGGCGGGCCCGCCATGTGGTCGGCGACGGTCGGCGCCCACCAGCCGCTCTCCGCCGCCACATAGGCGACGCGCTGGCGCCATTCGGGGGCGGGCAGGGCGGCGCGATCGGTGCCTGCCAGGCTCACCCGCCCGTCGTTGGGGTCGAGGTCGGCGATGGCCCGCAGCAGCAGCGACTTGCCCGCCCCGGAAGGGCCGGTGACGGCGACGCACTCCCCGGCCGCCACGGCGAGGGACAGGACGGGCAGGGGCGGGCGGCGGAGCCCTTCCACGGCGAGCAGCAACGTCACGGCAAGGCCTTGCAGGTGTTGTCCCTTTTCGCGTTCGCGGATTGATCCTAAAGTGTCTGACCGAAAAAGACGACGGCCGCCGCAAGGCCGTCCAGACGCGAGGCCGTGGTGAAGAAGAGTCGCATCGATGCCGCCTGGCGGGGCCAGGCGGAGTGTGAAGGCTGCACGATCCGGGACATGGCGCTGTTCGCGGACCTGCGACCGGAGGACTTCGACCTCATCCACCTGCCCATCGACGAACTGCAGTACGACCCCGGCGCCACCCTCTACCACGCCGGCGACGAGGGCACGGCCCTGTTCACCGTGCGCTCGGGCCTCGTGAAACTGGTGCAGTACCTGCCCGACGGCAGCCAGCGCATCGTCCGCCTGCTGCGCCGGGGCGATACGGCCGGGCTCGAAGTGCTGCTGGGCGAGGCTTACGAGCATGCCGCCGTGGTGCTGCGCCCGGCCCTGGTGTGCCGCTTGCCGCGCGACGTGGTCAGCCGCCTGTCGGTGGAAACGCCCCGGCTGCACACCCAGCTCATGAAGCGCTGGCACAACAACGTCAAGCAGGCCGACGAGTGGCTGACCGGCCTGTCCACCGGCTCCGCCCGCTCGCGCGTCGCCCGCCTGTTCCTCCATCTGGCGGAGGTGGAACCCGCCTGCACCGGGGCGCCGGAGGTGGAGCTGTTCAGCCGTGAGGACCTGGGCGCCATGCTCGGCGTCACCACCGAAACGGCGAGCCGGGTGGTGGCCGAGTTCAAGCGCGGCGGCATCGTGACCGAGGGCAAGACCAACCGCTTCCGCTGCGACCTGGATGCCCTGCGCCACACCGCCGGCGAATAACCCGCAGTCGAAATACGTCCTTACAATCTCAACAAAACGACAACCGGAGTTTCACGCCGCAAGACCCTGCCCGGTGGTAGGAGATGCACGCCCGGCGTTTGCCGGATCCCGCTTCCTCGCCTCCAAGATCACGGGACACATCGGCCATGAGCATCGTCCTCCGCCCCACCGGTGGCGTCAGCCGCCGCTCCGTCCTGCGCGGGTCGCTCGCGTCCTCCGCCCTGCTGCTCGCCCCGGGCCTCGCCGCCCCGGCTCTCGCCCGTACCGGCCGGCCGGAGATCGCCCACGGCGTTCAGACCGGCGACGTGACCCGCACCTCCGGCATGGTGTGGTCGCGCGCCGACCGGCCGTCGCGCATGATCGTCGAATGGGCCACCGACGAGAGCTTCCGCAACGCCCGCCGCATCGTCGGCCCGGCGGCGCTCGACGTCACCGACTACACCGCCAAGCTCGACCTCACCGGCCTGCCGGCGGGCGAGCAGATCCATTACCGCGTCGCCTTCGCCAGCCTCGCCGACGACAAGGCGGTGAGCGAGCCGGTGACGGGCCGCTTCCGCACCGCCCCGGCCGACCGCCGCTCCGTCAGCTTCACCTGGTCGGGCGATACCGCCGGCCAGGGCTGGGGCATCAACGAAGACTTCGGCGGCATGAAGATCTACGGCGCCATGCACCGCGATGCGCCGGACTTTTTCATCCACTCCGGCGACACCATCTATGCCGACGGCCCTATCAAGCCGGAAGTGACCCTGCCTGACGGGTCGATCTGGAAGAACGTCGTCATCCCCGAGAAGGCCAAGGTCGCCGAGACGCTGGCCGAGTTCCGCGGCAACTTCCGCTACAACCTCATGGACGCCAACGTGCGCGCCATGAATGCCGAGGTGCCGGTGTTCGCCCAGTGGGACGACCACGAGACGGTGAACAACTGGTACCCGGCGGAAATCCTCGACCGCGAGGAATATACCGAGAAGTCCGTCGCCCTGCTGGCCGCCCGCGCCAACCGCGCCTTCCACGAGTACTTCCCGACCCGCCAGATCGCCAACGACCCGGAACGCATCTACCGCAAGGTGGAATACGGCCCGCTGCTCGACGTGTTCTTTCTCGACATGCGCAGCTACCGCGGCGACAACGGCGCCAACGATCAGGCGCAGGCCAGCGACGCCACGGCCTTCCTGGGCGCCGAGCAGATGCGCTGGTTGAAGCAGGCGCTGCTGGGCTCGCGCGCCACCTGGAAGGTCATCGCCGCCGACATGCCCATCGGCATCATCGTGCGCGACGGCAAGACCGCCTTCGAGAACGGCGCCAATGGCAACGGCCCGGTGCGCGGCCGCGAGCACGAGTTCGCCGACCTGCTGCGCTTCATCCGCGACAACGACGTGCAGAACACCGTCTGGGTTACCGCCGACGTTCACTACACGGCGGCCCATCACTACGACCCGGCCAAGGCGCAGTTCAAGGATTTCAAGCCGTTCTGGGAATTCGTTTCCGGCCCGCTCAACGCCGGCTCGTTCGGCCCCGGCGACATGGACGACACCTTCGGCCCCGAGGTCGTGTACGTGAAGTCGCCCGAAGGCCGCGCCAACCTGTCGCCCAAGGAAGGGTTGCAGTTCTACGGCCACGCCGCCATCGACGGCGAGAGCGAGGCGCTGACGGTGACCCTGAAGGACCTGAACGGCACCGCCCTGTGGTCGACGACGCTCATGCCGGAAGGCCGCGTCTGACGACGACGGAACGCGGCCGCCGCCTCCACCTTCCCCCAGTCGCGTCGCAGGGGGCGGAGGCCGTGCGGAGGGCGCCCGGAGCTTCGGCCGGGCGCCCGTTCGCATTTCGGCTCTGGAAGAAGTAGCCCGTCGGCCTTACCTGTGCGGCATGGATACCGTCACACAAATGCTGTTCGGCGCCACCGTGGCGCAGGTCGGCTTCCGTCGCCGCCTCGGCCGCAAGGCCCTGGCGGCCGGAGCGCTCATCGCCCTCGTGCCCGACCTCGACGTCGCCGCCGGGTGGTTCGCCGGACCCTTCGCCAACTGGGTGCACCACCGCGGCGTCACCCATTCCCTGCTCTTCGGGCCGACCATCGGCCTCCTGCTGGCGTTCGGCCTGTGGCTGTGGTGGCGCCGGCGCGAGCCCGACCGCCGGCCCGACCCGCAGGTGCTGCAGGCCTGGGTGTGGCTGACGGTCGCGGCGCTGATCACCCACCCGATCATCGACGTCTTCACCAGCTACGGCACGCAACTGCTGGCGCCGTTCTCGCGCCATCGCTTCGCCATCGACGCCATGCCCATCATCGACCCGGTCTACAGCCTCGCCCTGGTGGCGGCGCTGGTGGTGGGGATCGTGGCGAAGCGGCGGGTGCTGGCGGCGCAGGTGTCGGCTGCCCTGGCGCTGCTGTTCATCACCGGCTGGACGCTGCTCGGCTGGAGCGTCAACGAGCGGGTGGAAGCCGTTGCGAAACAACAGCTTTCCACGCCGGCGGAGGTGACCGCCTATCCGACGCTGTTCCAGCCCTGGCTGCGCCGCGTGGTGGCCGAGACGCCCGATGCGGTGCGGGTGGGCTTCTACTCCGTCCTCGACCCGCGGCAGATCGCCTGGGCCGAGTTCCCGCGCAACGGCCTGCCGCCCGAGGCGCGCGCCGTGGCGGAGACGGAGCAGGCGGCGATCCTGCGCTGGTTCGCCATGGACAACGTGTTCTGGCAGGTGGAACCGGCCGCCGACGGCACCGCGACCGTGCGGGCGCTCGATTACCGCTACGGCATGTTCGGCGGCACGGAGCTGGGCTTCTGGGGCATCCGCGCCGTGGTCGACGCCTCGGGCCGCCTGCTGGAGGGACCGGAGGTCTTCAGCCGCCGCCCGCAGGCCGACGAGGCGGGCCTGCGGACGTTGTGGATCAAGGTGTTCGGTGGGACCTTCGGGCCTCACCAGTAGCGCATGGCGGCGCGGAACAGGTCGGCGAGGTCGTCCTCGCTCACCGGCTTGGGGGCCTGGACCAGCAGGCGCTGCTGCGGCCAGGCGCTCTTCACCAGGGCGGGGATGTCGGTGTCGGAATAGCCGATCTCGGAGAGGCCGTTGGGGATGCCGGTCGCCTTCATCATCTCCGCAAGGCGACCCGCAAGCACCTCGCCCGCTTCGGCCGGACCGGCGTCGTGGACGTCGGCGCCGAGGGCGGCCGCCGCGGTCAGGTGGCGCTCGGGGTCGGCCTCGGCGGTGAAGCGGAAGGCGGCGGGGGCGTTCACCACCACCGAGATGCCGTGCGGCACCATGCCGCCGGGCGCCGATTCGTAGCCCCTGGCGCGGTACTCGTGGTTCAGGCCGGCGACGGCGTAGCTCATGGCGTGGGGGATGTGGACGCCGGCATTGCCGAAGCTCATGCCCGCCAGGGTCGCTGCGAAGGTGAGGAAGTCGTGCGCCTCGTGGTCGGAGGGGTCGGCGACCGCCCGTTCCAGGTAGCGCCCGCCGAGGCGGATGGCTTCCAGCGCCCCGCCGTCGCTCCACGGATTCGCACCCTGGTACGGCGGGCGCAGATGCGGCGCCGCCGGGCGGTCGCGGGTGGTGAACAGGCGGGCCGTGTAGCTCTCGATGGCATGGGTCAGCACGTCGAAGCCGGTGGCCGCGACCACTCCGGCGGGTAGGGTGTAGGTGGTGGTCGGATCCACCACCGCCAGCCGCGGCTTCAGAAGCTTGTTGGATATGCCGGTCTTGAGCTGCCGGTCGGTCAGATCGAAGATGGCCACACCCGTCGTCTCGCTGCCCGTGCCGCTGGTGGTCGGACAGGCGATGTGCGGCTTGAGCGGCCCCGGCACCGGCTTGGCCTGGCCGATGGGCGCGTTGACATAGGCCAGCAGGTCGTCCGGCCAGGTCGACAGCAGGTTGGCCGCCTTGGCCGTGTCCATGACCGATCCGCCGCCGATGGACACGAAACCGTCCACCTTGGCCTCCTGCGCGAAGGCCGCCGCCTCGGCGAAGGAGCGGTCGGTCGGCTCCACCTTCACCGCATCGTAGACCACCACGTCGAGACCGGCGGCCCGGAGCGACTCGCGCGCCGTGGCGAGGCAGGGCAGGGCGGCGACGGTGCGGTCGGTGAACAGGGCCACCCGCGTCATGCCCATGGCCTTGGCGTCGGCGCCCAGTTCCGCCAGCGCCCCGTGGCCGTACTTCAGCGGCACGGGGTCGACGGTGAAGATGGTCTCGCGCGGCGGCAGCCCGGCGGTGGTCTCGGCCATGAAGGGTCCTCCCGGTGGTGGTTTCATTGCCGCAAGTGTCGGGGCCGGACGGGCCGCCGTCAAAGGGATTCGCCGCAAAGACCGAGTATTCTGGGCAGGTAAGGGCACCCCCTGCCCGAGGGGCCGCGCACCGGCCCGAAGGGGTGGGTTTATAGTATGATGAAATCCTAATAAGCTAGGCGCGGCGCGGGCATGGGAGGCCGTGAAACGGCAAAGGCGCTTGCATGGTGCACCGCGAGACGCCATGGTGTTTGCCTCATCGAGCAGGCGCGGCACAGGCAAAAGTAAGGGGATAAACCAAATGAAAATCGCCATACCGAAGGAGCGGCGCGCGGGCGAGCACCGCGTCGCGGCCTCGCCCGACACGGTCAAGAAGCTCGTCGGCCTCGGCTTCGACGTGGTGGTCGAGACCGGCGCCGGCGACGGTGCCGCCTTCACCGATGCCGCCTTCACCGAAGCCGGTGCCAAGATCGCCCCGTCCGCCGCCGAGGCGGTGGGCGACGCCGACGTCATCTTCAAGGTGCAGCGCCCGCTCACCGCCGAGGAAGGCACCGACGAGGTCGGCCAGTACAAGGAAGGCGCCATCCTGGTCGGCAGCCTGAAGGCGCTGACCGAGCCTGCCCTGGTGGAAGCCCTGGCCGCCCGCAAGATCACCTCCTTCGCCATGGAACTGATGCCGCGCATCACGCGCGCCCAGTCCATGGACATCCTCAGCTCGCAGAACAACCTGGCGGGCTACAAGGCGGTCATCGAGGCGGCGGCGACCTTCAACCGTGCCATGCCCATGATGATGACGGCGGCCGGCACCGTGCCGCCCGCCCGCGTGCTGATCTTCGGCGCCGGCGTCGCCGGCCTGCAGGCCGTGGCGACCGCCAAGCGTCTGGGGGCGGTAGTGTTCGCGACCGACGTGCGCCCGGCTACCAAGGAGCAGGTGCAGTCGCTCGGCGGCAAGTTCGTCGTGGTCGACGAGGCCATGGAGAAGGAAGCCGAGACGGCCGGCGGCTACGCCAAGGAAATGCCGCCCGAGTACTTCGAGAAGCAGAAGAAGATCGTCGGCGAGCACCTGACCAAGGCCGACATGGTCATCACCACGGCCCTCATCCCCGGCCGCAAGGCGCCGACGCTCATCACGGCGGCGCAGGTGGAGACCATGAAGCCGGGCTCCGTCATCGTCGACCTGGCGGCGGAAGCCGGCGGCAACTGCGAGCTGACCGAGCCCGACCAGGTGGTGGTGAAGCACGGCGTGACCCTCATCGGCCACACCAACATGCCGGCGCGCCTGGCGTCGGACGCGAGCCTGCTGTTCGCCAAGAACCTGCTGAACTTCCTGACGCCGCAGGTCGACAAGGACAAGAAGGCGCTCGCCATCAACTGGGACGACGACCTGATCAAGGGCACCCTGGTGACCCGTGACGGGCAGATCGTCCACCCCATGCTGAAGAAGGCCGAAGCCGAGGGAGGCCAGTGATGGAAGAACAGGACAAGGTCGCGACCGCCGCCCAGCTTCTGGCCGAACAGGCCGAGGCGCTGGCGCTCAACGCCAAGATGGTGGCCGCCGCCGTCGCCCAGATGGGCCAGGACGCCGCCACGGCCGCCGCCGGCGCGCCGAGCGAGTTCTACTGGCTGCTGACGGTCTTCGTGCTGGCCGTCTTCGTCGGCTACTACGTGGTCTGGCGTGTCACGCCGGCCCTGCATTCGCCGCTCATGGCGGTGACCAACGCCGTGTCGTCGGTGATCATCGTCGGCGCCATGCTGGCCGCCGGTCCGGACGCCTTCTCGGGGTCCAAGGTGCTCGGCTTCTTCGCCGTGGTGCTGGCCAGCGTGAACATCTTCGGCGGCTTCGTGGTCACCCAGCGCATGCTGTCCATGTTCAAGAAGAAGCAGAAGTAAGGGGGGCTGCGCAATCATGGCTGTCGAAAGCTTCACGATCCTCGCCTACCTGTTGGCGTCGGTCCTCTTCATCCTGGCGCTGCGCGGGCTGTCGAGCCCGGAAACCGCCCGCCAGGGCAACATCTTCGGCATGGTCGGCATGGCCATCGCCATCATCACCACCCTGTTCTCGCCGGTGGTGCAGAGCTACGTGTGGATCGTGCTCGGCATCATCGTCGGCGGGTCCATCGGCACGATCATCGCCCTGCGCATCCAGATGACGGCCCTGCCGCAGCTGGTGGCGGCGTTCCACTCGCTGGTCGGCCTGGCCGCCGTGCTGGTGGCCGCCGCGGCGCTGTTCAACCCGGAAGCTTACGGCATCGGCCACGCCGGCGACATCGGCGCCGGCTCGCTGATCGAGATGTCCATCGGCACGGCCGTCGGTGCCATCACCTTCACCGGCTCCATCGTCGCCTTCGCAAAGCTGCAGGGCCTGGTGACCGGCAAGCCGCTGGTCTTCCCCATGCAGCACCCGCTGAACGCGGTGCTGGGCATCGCGGTGATCCTGCTGGTGATCTGGTTCGCCGCCACCGGCTCCTACGCCGCTTTCGGGCTGATCGTGGTGCTGGCCTTCGCGCTCGGCTTCCTGCTGATCCTGCCCATCGGCGGCGCCGACATGCCGGTCATCGTGTCCATGCTGAACAGCTACTCGGGCTGGGCGGCGGCCGGCATCGGCTTCACGCTCGGCAACTCGACGCTGGTCATCACCGGCGCGCTGGTCGGTGCCTCGGGTGCGATCCTGTCCTACATCATGTGCAAGGGCATGAACCGCTCGATCATCAACGTGATCCTCGGCGGCTTCGGCGGCGACAGCGCCGCGGCGGCGGCCGGCGGTCCGGGCGGGGATCGCGGCGTCAAGGCGGGCTCGGCCGACGACGCGGCCTTCATCATGAAGAACGCGAGCAAGGTCATCATCGTCCCCGGCTACGGCATGGCGGTCGCCCAGGCGCAGCACGCCGTGCGCGAAATGGCCGACATCCTGAAGGCCGAGGGCGTCGAGGTGCGCTATGCCATCCACCCGGTGGCGGGCCGCATGCCGGGCCACATGAACGTGCTGCTGGCGGAAGCCAACGTGCCGTACGACGAGGTCTTCGAGCTCGAGGAGATCAACCACGAGTTCACCACGGCCGACGTCGCCTACGTCATCGGCGCCAACGACGTCACCAACCCGGCCGCCAAGACCGACCCGCAGAGCCCCATCTACGGCATGCCGGTGCTCGACGTCGAGAAGGCCAAGACGGTGCTGTTCATCAAGCGCTCCATGGCGTCGGGCTACGCCGGCGTCGACAACGAGCTGTTCTTCCGCGACAACACCATGATGCTGTTCGGTGACGCGAAGAAGATGACCGAGGAGATCGTGCAGGCCTTGTCCTGACGCTCCGTGCTGATACACTCCGAAAGGGCGAGGTCTCCGGATCTCGCCCTTCATTTTTTTGTTTCGGTTGGAGTCGCAATGACGCAGGACACGGACTGGGAAGCTCTCTACCGCGAGACGCGGCACCGCATCGGCAACACCATGCAGATGCTTCTCAGCCTGTTGCGCCTGCAGATGCGCAAGGAAACCCCGGACGCCCGTGACGCGCTCGCCCGCCTGGAAGTGCGCATGTCCGCCGCCGCCGCCGCCTATGCCCTGGCGCGCGTGGTGGGCGAGGACGGCGTGACCCTGGTGGTGGACTTCGCCGCCTACATCGGCGACATGAGCGAGGAAGCCCGCCGCCAGACGGAGCCCGACATGGCACCCGAGGTGACGCTCGACCTCGTGCCGGCGGAAATCCCCCTCGATCAGGCCATTCCGGCCGGCGTCGCCATCACCGAGGTCCTCATGAACGCCGTGCAGCACGGCGGCCCGCCCATCCACGTGCGCATGGAAGCGCTGGCGGAGGCCGGCGTGTGGCGGGTGGCCATCCGCGACGGCGGCACCGGCGTGCCCGAGGCGGGCGGCCGGGGCGACGGCCTCGGCCTGCGCATCGCCGAAAGCCTCATGCGGCAGGTGAAGGGCCGCCTCGCGACGGACGGCGGCACCGTCACCCTGGAATGGCCGGCGCGGTAGGCGCCGCCAAGACCTCGGCCATCACGGTGCCCAGCCGCCGCGCCGCTGGCCCCGCGTCGGGGCGCACGTGCAAGGCGTGCGTGACGGCGGGCAGGGCTGGCAACCCGCGCGCCGCCGCCTCTCCGGGCGCGAGCGCGACGAGGCCGCGGCCGGCGAGGTCCGCCGTCCGCACCGTCACCGCCAGCCCCGCCCGCACCGCCGCCAGAACCGCCGACAGGCTGGGGCCGGCATAGGCGATGCGATGGGCGACGCCCGCCGACTCCAGCACCTCCAGCGCCGCCCGGCGGTAGCTGCACGGCGGGTCGAGCAGGGCGAGCGGCAGCGGGACAGGCAGGGCACTCGGTACCCGGTCCGCCGCCAGCCAGACCATGGGCACGGTACGCGCCGCCGCGGCACCCTCCGCCGAGCCTATGGCCAGACAGACGTCGAGGCCAGCGTGGGCGACGGCATCCCGCAGCGCCGACGACGGCCCGACGCGGGTCTCCAGCACCACATTGGGATGGGCCTCGGCAAAGCGGGCGAGGACGCCGGCGAGCGCCGTCTCGGCGAAATCCTGCACCACCCCCAGACGCACGACCCCCGTCAGCCGCGCCGGCGCCAAGGCGGCCAGAGCCTGCTCGTTGAGCGCCAGAAGACGGCGGGCATAGGGCAGCAGGGTGTCGCCGGCGGGCGTGAGGGCGAGGTCGCGGGAGTCGCGGCGGAACAGCGCCGCGCCGACCATTTCCTCCAGCCGCTTCACCTGCAGGCTCACCGCCGACTGGCTGCGTCCGACCCGCAGGCCGGCCGCCGACATGCCGCCATCGTCCACCACGGCGACGAAGGTGCGCAGCAGATCGCTCGGCAGCAGGGGCGCGTCGGGCATCATCCAGGCTCCTCAATAGGGTCTTTAAATCTATCAATTTCCCGAATGACCCGCCACGGGCGAAGCTGGCTGCGGTAGACTATTCGAACCCGCAGGAGAACCCGCCATGCCTTTCGTCCGCATCACCCTCGGTGCCCACGGCATCACGCCCGACGACCGCGCGGCGCTGGCTCGCGTCGCCACCACCCTCATGGCGGAGGCGCTCGGCAAGCGGCCTGACCTGACGTCGGTGCTGGTGACCGAGGTGCCCGACGCCGAGCGCATCTGGACCGTCGGCGACGCCTTCCAGCCGCAGGCGGCGGTGGTCGAAGCCTTCATCACGCAAGGCACCAACACACCAGCCGAAAAGGCTGATTTCATTGCCAGAATGGACGCCGCGGTGCGTCGAGTTCTGCCGCACGTCGCGCCCGCCACCTATGTGGTGCTGAACGAGGTGGCGGCGGATGCCTGGGGCTGGGGCGGACGCACCCAGGCCGATCGGGCCGCGGCGCAATAAGCCGCATGACCGACGGGGGTGGTGCGTTAAATATCTTGCGCACCCCGCAGCGGTGCCTCTAGTCTTTTTATCGGGAGGCGGGGCGTCGCTCCGTCCTCCCGATCCCTTGCCGGGGCGCGATAATCGGGCGGAAAGCCCGGCGCGGCGGGCAGGGGGTGGCGCACCCGCACCGCGGCTCTGGGAGGCTGTCGTCGGTGCCGGGCCGTAAAGGATCTTTGACGGGGGCGCCGACGGGCAGACGGCGCCGGCCCGCTGGGAGGCACCGTGCGAATGGTCGGATCTTGCGCCTTGGGTTCCCCATGTTTCCATGACCGCCGCGACTCGCGGGGGCCGGCATGATGGAGGCCTCCACACTCGCCCCGGCGGCCGACGCCCCGACGAGCGCCGCCGCGCCCAAGGACGCCCGCATCGTCATCGAGAATGCGGTGAAGGTTTACGCCTCGGCCGGCGAGGCGCCGGTGCGGGCGCTGGACGACGTGTCCATCCGCATCGCACCGAACGAGTTCTTCACCCTGCTCGGCCCCTCGGGCTGCGGCAAGACGACGCTCCTGCGCACCATCGCCGGGTTTGAGCAGCCGACCTCGGGCCGCGTGGTCCTCGACGGGGTCGACATCACCGGCCAGCCGCCCTTCCGCCGGCCCATAAACACGGTGTTCCAGAACTACGCCCTGTTCCCCCACATGACGGTGGCGCACAACGTCGCCTTCGGCCTGGAGAAGTCGGGACTCGGCAAGGACGAAATCGCCGCCCGCGTCGACGAGATGCTGGCGCTGGTGCACCTGTCGGGCATGCATCGCCGCATGCCGGCGCAATTGTCGGGCGGTCAGCAGCAGCGCGTGGCGCTGGCCCGGGCGCTCGCGCCGCATCCCAAGGTGTTGCTGCTCGACGAGCCGCTGTCGGCGCTCGACCTCAAGCTGCGCAAGGGCATGCAGATCGAGTTGAAACGCCTGCAGCGCGACACCGGCATCACCTTCGTGTTCGTGACGCACGACCAGGAAGAGGCGCTCACCATGTCCGACCGCATCGCCGTCATGAAGGACGGCAAGGTGCTGCAGATCGGGCCGCCGCAGGAAATCTACCAGCGGCCGCAGGTGCGCTTCGTCGCGGACTTCATCGGCGAGACCAACTTCCTGAAGGGCCGGCTGGAGCCGGGCGGCGTCGCCCGCATCGGCGAGGCCGCCGTGCCGCTCGCCAGCGCCCAGGGCCATGCCGAGGGCGAGACGGTGACGCTCGCCGTCCGCCCCGAGCGGGTGTTCCTGCACCCCGGCGAGGCGGCGAGCCCCGATACCCTGGGTGCGACCGTCGAGAACATCATCTACTTCGGCACAGACACCACCTATCACCTGCGGGTCGACGGCCTGCCGGACCCGCTGGTGGCGCGCGTGCAGAACCGCGACCAGTCGAGCCCGACCTTCGGCCAGGGGGCCCGCGTGCGCGTCGGCTTCCCGCCCGACGGCCTGTCGGTTCTGAGGGACTGAGCCATGCTGGAGGCCATCCGCCGCTCGCCCCGCCTCCAGAGGCTCCTGCTCATCGGCCCTGCGGTCGCCATCGTCGTCGTCTTCATGCTGCTGCCGCTCGGCCTCATGGCCTACGTGTCGTTCCTGGAGCGCGGCCAGTACGGCGGCGTCATCTGGGACCAGTACACGGTGGAGGCCTACGTCGGCTTCTTCTTCGAGCGCGACTTCCTCGACAACCTGGTGGTCAACACCGACTACGTCAGCATCTACCTGCGGTCCTTCCTGCTGTCGCTGCTGACGACGGTGATCGCGCTGGCGGTTGGCTTCCCGGTGGCGCTCTACATCGCGCTGCAGCCGCCGTCGCGGCGCAAGCTGCTGGTGTTCCTGGTCACCATTCCGTTCTGGACCAACCTGCTGGTGCGCAACTACGCCTGGATCCTGCTGCTGCGCACCAACGGCCTGATCGACCAGTGGGCGCAAGGGCTGGGGCTGACGGACCAGAGTATCTCCATCCTCTACACGCCCGCCGCCATCGCCATCGGCCTGACCTACAGCTATCTGCCGTTCATGGTGCTGCCGATCTACGCGAGCCTGGAGAAGCTGGACTTCCGGCTGGTGGAGGCCGCCTACGACCTCTACGCCACGCGCCTGCAGGCGCTGCGCCGGGTGGTGGTGCCGCTCAGCCTGCCGGGCATCGCCGCCGGCTGCACGCTGGTCTTCATCCCCTGCCTCGGCGCCTACGTGACGCCGGAACTGCTGGGCGGATCGAAGGAGCTGATGATCGGCAACCTCATCCAGCTGCAGTTCGGCGCCTCGCGCAACTGGCCGCTGGGCTCGGCGCTGGCCTTCACGCTGCTCGCCTTCGTGCTGCTGGCGATGCTGGTCTATCTGTTGCGCTTCCGCAAGCTGCCGGAATAAGGGGAGAGGACGACACCATGGACATCCGCCGCTTCCCCGGCACGCGCTTCGCGACCTGGGTCTTCTTCCTCTACCTCTACCTGCCGATCGTCATCCTGATCGCGCTGTCCTTCAACGAGAACCGCTCGGCGACCATCTGGACCGGCTTCACCACCGACTGGTACGTCCAGGTGATGAACAACGGCGACATCCTGAACGCCGCCAAGAACTCGCTCATCGTGGCGCTGTGGGCGACGGTGATCGCCACCTGCGCCGCCACCTTCGCCGCCCTCGGCATGGCGCGGCGGCGGTTCAAGGGGCAGACGGCGGTCTCCGGCGTGCTCGCCATGCCGCTGGTGGTGCCGGAGATCGTGACGGCGGTCGCGTCGCTGCTGTTCTTCATCCTGGTCGGCTTCGACCTCGGTCTGCTGACGGTGGTGGTCGCCCACACGGTGTTCTGCATCCCCTTCGCCTACCTGCCCATCCGCGCCCGCATCGAGGGCATGGACCCGCGGCTCGGCGAGGCGGCGGCCGACCTCTACGCCGACGAGATGCGCACCTTCCTGCGCGTCACCCTGCCGCTCCTGTGGCCGGGTATCCTGGCCGGCGCCATGCTGGCCTTCATCATCTCGCTCGACGATTTCGTCATCACCTACTTCGTGGCCGGCGCCGGCGCCACCACGCTGCCCGTCTACATCTTCGGCGCCATCCGCATCGGCATCAGCCCGGAGGTCAACGCCATCTCCTCGCTCATGCTGATCGTGTCGCTGCTGTTCGTGTCGCTGTCGACGCTGCTCACCTGGTGGGCGGGTCGGCGCGGCGCCGCCTGATTGAAGACAACGAGAACACGCCAAAGCCCAAGGACAAGGAGGCATTGCCATGGTCACCCGGACGTTGCGCATGGGACTGACGGCCGCCGCCGTCGCCGCGGTCGTCGCCTTCGGCGGCGGGTCCGCCGCGGAAGCGCGCGAACTGTTCCTCTACAACTGGTCCAACTACATCCCGCCGGAGCTTCTGAAGCGGTTCGAGCAGGAAACCGGCATCAAGGTCACGCTCGACGTCTACGACAGCAACGAGACCATGCTGGCGAAGCTGCAGGCGGGCGCCACCGGCTACGACATCGTCGTGCCGACCGACTACATCATCCCGCGCATGGTGGAAGGCGGGCTGATCCAGAAGCTCGACAGCTCCACCATGGAGAACTTCAAGAACGTCAAGGAAGTCTTCCGCAATCCGTCGTGGGATCCGAACCGCGAGTATTCCGTGCCCTACATGTGGGGCACCACCGGGTTCTCCTACGACAAGGAGCGCGTGAAGGGTGACGTGGCCGAAAGCTGGAAGGAATTCTTCGAGCCGCGCGAGGAGCTGAAGGGCCAGATCGTCGCGCTCAACGACATGAACGACGTGATCTCCTCGGCCGCCTTCTACCTCGGCTACGAGCGCTGCTTCGAGGACCCGAAGAAGGCGCAGACGGTGCTCGACCTGCTGACCAAGCAGAAGCCCTACCTCGCCATGTACCAGTCGGACGGCACCATCGAGCGCATGATCGCCGGCGAGGTCATCATGCACCAGCAGTGGAACGGAGCCGCCCACCGCACCAAGATGGAGCGGCCGTCGGTGGTCTACGTCTACCCGAAGGAAGGCCTGCCGTTCTGGGCCGACAACTTCGCCATCCCGAAGGGCGCCAAGAACGTCGAGGAAGCCAAGGAATTCCTCAACTGGATGATGGACCCGAAGAACGCCGCCGAAGCGTCCAACTTCACCGGCTACATGAACGCCATCGCCGGCTCCGACGCCTTCCTGGAGGAGAAACTGGCGAAGGACCCGGCCGTCAACATGCCGGACGAGTACTCCGACCGCCTGCGTGCCGCCGAGGATTGCGCCAAGCCGGCGCAGGACCTGCGCGACCGCATCTGGACCAAGCTGAAGAGCTGATCGTCGGTCCCGCCTAAGACCCGGCCGCCGCCCTCACCGGCGGCGGCCGTCGTCGTTTTCATGCCCCCGCTGCCGGAGAGTTCCCATGCCCGATCCCGTCGTCGCCCTGTGGCCCGTGAACGTCGGCCGCCGTCTCGCCCGCCTGGAGGACTGGATCGCCATGGTCGACGGTAGGCTCGCCGAGGCGGCCAAGGCGGGCGCCGACATCCTGGCGCTGCCGGAATACGCCTGCGCGCAGTGGCTGTCGGTGCTGCCGGAAAAACTGGCGCCGACGGCCGAGATCCCGTGGATGGCGGAGCAGGCGCCGGCCATGCTCGACGCCCTGCGGCCGCTGGTGGAGCGCCACGGCGTCGCGCTGCTCGCCGGCTCCATCCCCCTGCCGGCCGAGGGCGGCGGCTACGCCAACCGTGCCGTCACCCTGCTGCCGGGCGGGGCGGAGATGATCCACGACAAGCTGACCCTGACGCCCGACGAGCAGGACGAAGCCTGCTGGAACCTCGCCAAGGGCTCCTCGGTGACGGTGTTCGAGTGGAAGGGCGTGCGCTGGGCGGTCGTCATCTGCCTCGACATCGAACAGCCGGCCGTGGCGGTGGAACTGGGCAAGCTGGAGCCCGACGTGATCCTGGTGCCGTCCATGACCACCACGCTCGCCGGCTATCACCGCGTGTTCGACTGCGCCAAGGCGCGCGCGGTGGAGCTGTTCTGCTGCGTCGCCGCCGTCGGCACCATCGGCGACTGCTCCGGCTTCTGCCACGGCGCCGATCTCAACACTTCGGGCGCGGCGGCCTATGTGCCGTGCGAGAAGGACCTCGGCCATATCGGCGTCTGGGGCACGCCGCTGCCGCCGCGCGGCACCGCCCCCGACGAGGGGCCGCTGTGGATCAGTCCGCCGCTGCCGGTGCAGACGCTGCGCGCCATGAAGCGCGACGGCACCGCAGCCGTATGGCGGGGCATGTACGACGCGGCGAGCCTCACTGCCCGGTCGCTGCGGGCGTGAGGCGCAGCAGCTTGCCGTTGTCCTCATCGGTGAGCACCCAGACGTCGCCCTGCGGCCCTGTCTGAACGTCGCGCACGCGCTCGCCGATGGGCAGGCGCTCGGCCTCGGTGACCTCGCGGGCGTTCACGTCGAGCCGCACCACGCTGCGGGACACGAGGCCGCCCACCAGAAGGTCGCCCTGCCAGTCGGCGAAGCGGTCGCCGGTGTAGAAGTCCATGCCCGAGGCGGCGATGACCGGCGTCCACTGGAACACGGCATCGGCGAATTCGGGCCGGGTCGGCGGGTCGGGGATGGGGTCGCCGGAATAGTGACGGCCCCAGCTGACCACGGGCCAGCCGTAGTTCTTGCCGGCTTCCGGGATGTTGATCTCGTCGCCGCCGCGCGGGCCGTGTTCGTGGAACCACGGCTCGCCCGTCTCCGGGTTGAGGGCGCCGCCCTGGATGTTGCGGTGGCCGTAGGACCAGATCTCGGGTTTGGCGTCCTGGCGGCCGACGAAGGGGTTGTCGTCGGGCACGCTGCCGTCGGCGTTCAGCCGCACCACGGTGCCGAGGTGGTTGGACAGGTCCTGCGCCGGCTGGAACTTGAACCGCTCCCCGAGCCCCACGAACAGCTTGCCGTCGGGCGTGAAGACCATGCGCGAGCCGAAGTGGTTGCCGCCGTCGACCTTGGGCTCCTGGCGGAAGATGACCTCCACGTCGGTCAGCGTTTCGCCCTCCAGCTTGCCGCGGGCGACGGCAGTGGAGGCGGTGCCGCCCTCGCCGGGTTCCGCGAAGGTCAGGTAGACCCAGCCCGTTTCGGCGAAGTCCGGGTGGACGCGCACGTCGAGCAGCCCGCCCTGGCCCTGCGAGAAGACCTCCGGCGTGCCCTGTACGGGCTCCGACAGGCTGCCGTCGGGGCCGACGATGCGCAGGCGCCCCGGCCGCTCGGTCACCAGCACGCGGCCGTCGGGCAGGAAGTCCATGCCCCAGGGGCGGGCGAGCCCCTCGGCCACCGTCTTCACCTGGATGGGCCCGGCGGAGGTCTGCAGCTCCACCTCCGGCCCGCCGACGTCCGGTTTCTGCGCCGCGGCCGGACCGGAGGCCAGGATGGCGGCGGCGGCGCAGGCCGCGAGGGTGGAGCGGGGCATGGCGGGTCCTCCTCGTCGGGGGTCTGTCCCCTGTACGGGCGGCGTCCGCCCGGCGTTGCTCAGGAGGAGGCCCGTTCCTTGCCGACCGGTCCCATGGCGCCGCCCTGCAGCACCGGATAGACCACCGCAGTGATGTGCGAGTTGATGCGCTTGAAGTCGCGCAGCAGGTCCAGATGGATGGCGCTGGTCTCGATGCTCTCGGCATAGCCGCGGCGCAGGCGGTCCAGGTGGCGCTGGGTGGCCTTGAACTCCTGCTCGCGGTAAAGGCGCTTTTCCGCCAGCAGCTGCTCGGCCATGTCGGTCTCGCCGGAGACGAAGACGTTGAGTGCCGTCTGGAAGTTGTCGACCAGTCGGCGGTGCAGCCGCTCGATCTCCCGCCGGCCCTCGTCGGAGAAGGCGAGGCTGCGCTTCTCCTTGCGCTCGGCCAGCGCCATGAGGTTGCGGTCGATGATGTCGCCGATGTGCTCGAGGTTGGTCACGAAGCTGAAGATCGCCATGCAGCGGCGGCTCTCTTCGGCGGTCAGCGGCTGGCGGCTGACCTCGGTCAGGTAGAGCTTGATGGCCTCGTTCAGCCGGTCGACGTCGTCGTCCATGCGCTCGATGGTCTTGATGAGGCTGGCTTCGCGCTGGCGAAACGGGGTGATGCTGGCGTCGAGCATGCCGAACACCAGGTCGCCCATGCGCAGGGCCTCGCGGGTGGCGTTGTTCAGCGCATGGGGGACGTCGGTGACCTGATCCTCCCGCAGGTGCAGCGGCTGGATCGGGCCGGCGGCGGCGTCCTCGGCGGCCGGCTCGGGGATGAGGCGGCGGGCGAGGCGCGCCGCCGGCCCGACCAGCGGCAGGAAGGCTACGGCCAGGGCGGCGTTGAACAGCAGGTGGAAGTTGACGATCTGCCGAGCCGGCGCCGCCTGCAGGGCCGCCACGGCGGGCTCGATGAGCGGCAGCAGGGCGAGGCCGGCGATCACGCCCACCAGCCGGAAGCCCAGGTTGCCGAAGGCGATGCGGCGCCCCTCCGGCGGACCGGCCAGGCTGGCGGCGAGGGCGGGCAGGGGGCCGCCCAGGTTGACGCCCAGCACCAGCAGATAGGCGACGGTCAGCGGCATATCGCCCGCCCCCACCAGCGACACCAGCAGCAGGATCATGGCGAGGCTGGAATGGCTGAGCCACGTCACCCCGGCGCCCAGCAGCAGGGCGAGCAGCGGCTCCGAGCCGAGCGCGGCGATCACCTGCTGCATGAGGTGCGACTGCCGCACCGGCGCCGACCCCGCGACGATGAGGTCGAGGGCGATGAGCACCAGCGCCAGCCCGAGCAGGATGCGCCCCGTATTGCGGCAAGCCTTGCTGCTGCACAGCGCGTGCGTCGCGAACCCCACCAGCGCCAGCAGCGGTCCGAGCGGGCCGAGGTCGGTGCTCAGCACCTGCGCCACCAGCGTCGTGCCGACGTCGGCGCCCAGGGCGACCGCGAGGCCGGCGGCGGTGGTCAGCAGGCCGCGCCCGGCGAAGGAGACGGCGAGCATGACCACCGCCGTGCTCGACTGCACCAGGGCCGTCAGGCCGGCACCGGTGAGGGCGGCGGTGACGCGGTTCCCCGTCGCCCGCGCCACGGCGAGCCGCAGGTGGGAGCCGAGCGCCCGGATGGCGCCGGTGCGCACCATGCGCAGGCCCCACAGCAGCAGGGCGACGCCGCCCAGCACGTGGATCAGTCCGGCCGTTCCTGGTCCGAGTTCCATGGGGCTCCGGGGGTGACTGTCATGCAACTGTCATATTTCAACGCCGGAGACGACGATCCGGCTCAAGGATGATGGAAGGAAACAATCTTGTTCCATCCGGCCGGATAGTCTTATTCGGGGAAACGACTATCTTCGGGACCAAGGAAACAGCCGGGGCGCTCGCCGCTCCGCTACCAGGAGAACCCGCCATGATCGAGATCCGTCGTTCCGAAGAGCGCGGCCATGCCGACTTCGGCTGGCTCGACAGCCGCCACACCTTCTCCTTCGGCCACTACTTCGACCCGAACCACATGGGCTTCCGCACCCTGCGCGTGGTCAACGACGACCGCGTGGTGCCCGGCGCCGGCTTCGGCGAGCACGGCCACCGCGACATGGAAATCATCTCCTACGTCGTCGACGGCGCCCTCGCCCACAAGGACAGCCTGGGCAACGTCGAGACCATCGGCCCCGGCGAGGTGCAGGTGATGACCGCCGGCACCGGCATCCGGCACTCGGAGTTCAACGGCTCCGCCAGCGAGGGCGTGCGGTTCCTGCAGATGTGGGTGCTGCCGGAGCGCGAGGGCCTGAAGCCCGGCTACGTGCAGAAGCGCTTCGGCCGCGCGGACAAGCTCGGCCGCCTCGCCCTGCTCGTGTCCCGCGACGGCCGCGACGGCTCGCTGCCCATCCACCAGGACGTGGCGCTCTATGCCGCGGTGCTCACGGAAGGGCAGGCGGTGCGCCATGCGCCGGCGGCCGGCCGGCACCTGTGGGTGCAGGTGGTGCGCGGCGGCGTCGAGCTGAACGGGACGCTGCTGCGCGAAGGCGACGGCGCCGCGGTGAGCGACGAGGACGCGGTGACGCTCACCGGTCTCGACACCGAGTCCGAAGTGCTGGTCTACGATCTGGCCTGACGGCCCGGCCGGGGGAGGCGCTGCGTCCCCCGGCTGCCCTCGTGCCCTTTTTCTTTCGCCCAAACGAAAACCGTGCGACTCTTTGCGAAAGAAAACGAAAACAGGGACGGCGGCCATTCATGCAGGACCTCACCCCCCGCCTCGTGGACATTCTCACGCTCGCCCGCCAGCAGGGGCGGGTGGTGGTGGACGACCTGGCGGTGCGCTTCGGCGTCACGCCGCAGACCATCCGCAAGGACCTGAACGACCTCTGCGACCGCCGCCTGCTGAAGCGGGTGCACGGCGGCGCAGTGCTGGCGAGCGGCGTCGAGAACCTGCGCTACGACGCCCGCCGCGTGCTGGCGGCCGAAGAGAAGGCGCGCATCGGACGCCATGCCGCCTCGCTCATCCCCGACGACTGCTCGCTGTTCATCAATATCGGCACGACGACGGAAGAGGTGGCGCGGGCGCTGGTCAACCATCGCGACCTGATGGCCATCACCAACAACATCAACGTGGCCACCATCCTGCACCAGGTGCCGCAGATCGAGACCATCGTGGTCGGCGGCGTGCTGCGCCATTCCGACGGCGGCATCGTCGGGGAATCGGCCACCGACTTCATCAACCAGTTCAAGGTCGACTACGCGGTCATCGGCGCCTCCGCCATCGAGGAGGACGGTGCCCTGCTCGACTACGACTACCGCGAAGTGCGGGTGTCGCAGGCGATCATCGCCAATGCGCGCACCGTGGTGCTGGTGGCCGACCACATGAAGTTCGGCCGCAACGCCCCGGTGCGCATCGGGCACATCTCGCAGATCGACATCCTGGTCACCGACGTCGAGCCGCCGGAAACCCTGGCGCGCGTCTGCGCCGAGGCGGGCGTGGCGGTGGAAGTGGCGCCGGAGTAGCGCCTCAGTCCGCCGCCCCTACTGCTGCCCCGCCGGCCGCGCGATGGCGGCGGATGATGGCGGCGACGCCGGCCACCGTGGCGGCGCGACCGTCGATCCAGCGGGTGGCGTGGCCGCAATAGGTCAGCGCCCGCTCGTAGGGGCCGCGCAGGGCCTCGGAACACACCAGCAGCACGTCCTGGCCGCCCGAGTGGTAATGGTCGTCCATGGCGCGCACTTCGTGGCCGATGAGCAGGCCGGACAGGAAGGGGGCGATGTGTTCCGACTTGAGCCCGCCGTAGAGGAACCGCGAGCGCGCCGTGAACAGGTGGTCGAGCACGCCGCCGTCGTGGGTGGACTGCTCCAGGCCCTGCTCGAACGCCGTCTCGTTCCACGGCGCCTTGCGGTCGGCCGGCTTCCCGAGGATGGTGTGGTCGAGCATGGTGTTGTAGATCTCGCCCGTCATGTTGGTGGTGAAGCGGATCAGGCGACCGCCCTTGGCCTCGGCCCACTTGCTGTGGTTGCCGGGCAGGCAGAGGATGGCGTCGTCCTTGGCGGCGACGGACAGGGCGCCGAAGATCTGCACTTCCTCGCCGCGCATGACGTCGATGCGGCCGTCGTCCTCCTGCACGCGCACGCCGGGCACGATGAAGGTGTCGGGCATGTTGGGCACCTCGACGACGCATTCGGCCAGGTCTTCGGGACCCTTGGGCAGGGGCGGCTGCGGTGCCTCCAGCCAGCCGATCTGCGAGCCGACCATGCCCGCCATGTAGACCGGCGGGCGGGCTTCGCGGCGCGGGTTGTCGCGCCAGCGCGACAGCACGGCGCGGCAGTAGCCGGGCAGTTCCTGGCGCGCCAGATCGCGCATGCCGCGCCCCTCGGGGATCTCGCCGAGGACCTCGCCGCTGTCGACGTTCACCAGCCAGGCGCGGAAGTTCTTCGCGCCCCAGTCCACCACGATCGCCGCGGCATCGGCTTCGGCCATGTCTCCACCCTCCAGAGGTCTTCGTCTTGTCCCACCCGGTCAACGCGTGGCGGACCCGGAGGGAGATCGGGGCGTTCTAGCATTACCCGGCGGGCGCGAAAAGGCGCGCCGTGCCACACCCCGCACTGAAAACAGGAGAGTACCCTTGGGCATCATCGCATGGATCGTGTTCGGCCTCATCGCCGGGGCCGTCGCCAAGCTGCTCATGCCGGGCAAGGACCCGGGCGGCTTCATCGTGACGATCCTGCTCGGCATCGTCGGCGCGGTGGTCGGCGGATTCATCGGCCGGGCGCTCGGATTCGGCAGCGTCACCGGCTTCAACTTCGGCAGTTTCCTCATCGCCGTGCTCGGCGCGATCTTGCTGCTGGTCGCCTACCGCATGATCAGGGGCCGGCGCTGACGCGCCGGGAGAGGAGGCGGGCCGCCGGGCCCGCCTCACGTCACTTCACGGTGATGCAGGTGCAGGGCGCGAGCGTCGCGACGCGGTTGGAGACGGAGCCGAGCAGGCCGCCGCCGCCGTCGCCGATGCCGCGCTTGCCCATGATGATGCAGTCGACCGGGTGTTCCTTGACGTAGTCCAGGATCACCCGCGACGGCTTGCCGCGCTTCACCACCCCCTTGATGCCCGTCGCCCCCAGTTCCTTGGCGCGGCTGCAGCCCATCTCCACGATCTCGCGGGCGATCTGCTTCAGGGCGTCGTCGGGTGGCAGCATGCCTTCGCGCGGGCGCACCAGCGAGTGGCTGCTCTCGAAGTGGCCGTAGTGGCGGTAGACCGACAGGATGTGCAGCGAACTGTCGAACTTGTCCTCCAGCTGCGCCGCCAGCTCGAGCGCCTTCATGGCATGGTCGGAGCCGTCGAGCGCCACGAGAATATTCTTGAAATACAAGGTTTTCCTCCCTTGACCTGAGGCGCGGCCTCACCTCCCTAGCGGAAGGCGAGGTCGCGCAGGAACAATGCGATCTGCGGGAAGGCGATCAGCAGCACCGACGACAGCAGCAGCATGATGATGAAGGGCGGCGTGCCGCGGATGACGTCGAAGTACGGCCGCCGGAAGATGGCGATGGCCGTGAAGATGTCGCACCCGAAGGGCGGCGTCGCCGAGCCGATGGCGACCTGCAGGGTGATGATGGTGCCGACCAGCACGGGGTCGAGCCCGGCGCCCTGCACCAGCGGCGCGAAGATGGGCGTCAGCACCAGGATCACCACGATGGGGTCGACGAACATGCAGCCGACGAAGAAGGCGATGGAGATGGCGACCAGCACCATGGTCGGCCCCGCCTGCTCCAGCCCCAGGCTGCCGATGATGGCCTGCGGGATCATGGCGAAGCTGATGATCCACGAGAACGCCGCCCCGGCCCCCACCAGGATGAAGACGACGGCGGTGATGAGGCCGGTCGACAGCGCGATCTCCGGCAGCTCGCTCACCTTCACCGACCGGAAGATCAGCAGTTCCAGGATCAGGGCGTAGGCCACCGACACCGCCGCCGCTTCCGTCGGCGAGAAGATGCCGCCGTAGATGCCGCCGATGATGATGACGGGGAAGCCGAGCGGCCACAGGGCGCCCTTGATGGCCTGCAGGCGCTCGGCCCACGTCGCCTTGGGCTGGGTCGGGATGTTCTCGCGGATGGCGAAGTAGACCGAATAGGCCGAGAACATGATCAGGATCATGACGCCCGGGCCGATGCCGGCGATGAACAGCTCGGCGATGGAGGTGCCCGAGATGACGCCGTAGATGATCATGCCGATGGACGGCGGGATCAGGAAGGCGATGTCGCTGGCGTTGATGGCGAGCGCCATCACGAAGCTGTCGCGGTAGCCCGCTTCCACCATCTTCGGCCGCAGCGGCCCGCCGATGGCGACCACGGTCGCCTGGGTGGAGCCCGAGACGGCGCCGAACAGGGTGCAGGTGACGGCGGTGGTGACGGCCAGGCCGCCCTTGATGTGGCCGATGAAGCGCATCACCAGGTCGAGCAGCCGGTCGGCGGTGTGGCCCTTGGTGACGATGTCGGCGGCCAGGATGAACATGGGCACGGCGATCAGGGCGCTCGGGCTGACGCCGCCGATCATCTGCTGGATGATGTTGGTGGTCGGCATGCCCGGGAAGAAGGCGACGAAGGCGATGATGGTCGCCGCGATCAGCGGGATCATCATGGGGAACCCGAGCAGCAGAAGCCCGATCATGGTTCCCAGCATCACGGCGGTCATGGCTGGTATCCTCCTGCTTCTGCCGTCATTCGCGGTCGGCGCCGCTGCCGGCGACCGTCTCGTCGAGTTCCTCGTAGGTGTCGATGGTCTCCCACGACAGCCACACGTCGTCGGAGTCGCGCAGATTGCGCAGCACCGTCAGGGCGTACTGGATGCCGGTGAGGAAGAAGCCGAAGGGCACCCACAGGTAGGTGAGGTAGAGCGGCACCCGCAGGGCCGGCGTCACCTTGCCCGAAACCGCCACCGACTGGATGTACTCCAGGCTCACCCAGGCCAGCCAGAACATGGTGGCGCCGGTGACGGCGGCGATGATGATCATCAGGATCTTGCGGCCGCGGTCGCTCAGCTGGTCGTAGAAGGCCGACATGCGGATGTGGCGGCCGCGCCGGGTGGCGTAGCCGAGGCCGACGAATGTGACGAGAATGATGAGGAACTGGTTCAGTTCGGCGGCGAAGTAGAGGCTCTGGCCGAACACGTAGCGCCCGATCACGTTGCCGATGGTGTTCACGAACATCGCGAGGATGCCGTAGGCCAGGATGAAGGTCTCGACCTTCATCAGGCCCTTGTCGAGCAGCGTGATCGCCGCAAGAACCGGATGGCGCCGCCCGCCGCCCTCCGACGCGCTCGAGCGTCCGTCCATGGAATCCTCCTTGCAGTCGGCCCCGGTGCCAGAGGGGCGGGTGCAACTCCCAAGGGCAACGCGGAACCGCGGTTCCCGTTGCTGCGTTGAAGAACAAGATCGACCGTCGACTCGGCCGTGGATGCCGAGTCCCCGGGAAGGCTAGGACAGAAATCGCATAGGATCAACAGTCCTCTCGCTGATGCAACGCGGGGAGGGCTCAAGTGTCGCATTGCCGGGGCGGGTTGGCGGAAAGTATTCTGCGCTGCGCCGAAGCAGCGAGATCAATCATGTCGCCGGCCGCGGATTTTTCGGCGAAGCCCGTTCGCAACCGATGAATTGTCGGCGCGTCTCTTGTCGGCAGGCGTGAGGCATTTTGTCCTTGCGCAGGATTTTGCGGCGTTGCTAGCATGATGGCCCGTGAGCGAAATGCTCGCCCCCTTCGGTCGTCGCGCAACAGCCCGGCGGCCGCGGCTCTCGCGGCCTCGCCCCAGCGGCGGGGACTGCACCCGTCCCGTCCGGGCGACGGGAGCCGCACCACTCGGACAAACCGAAGGAGAGCCCCACATGACCATTCGCACGTTCGGCACGGCGCTGACCGCCGCCGCCGCCATCTTCGCCGCTTCCGCGTCGCTGACCGCGGCCCAGGCGGAGACCTGGAAGTTCGCGCTGGAGGAAATCGAAGGCAGCGTCCAGGACCAGTACGCCCAGCGCTTCAAGGAGCTGGTGGAGGAGCGCACCAACGGCGACGTCACGGTGCAGATCTACCCCTACGGCGCGCTCGGCACCTCGGCGCAGCTGACGGAGCTGGTGGCCAACGGCACGCTGCAGTTCGCCAACGCCTCGCCGGGTCACCTGGCGACCATGGTGCCGGCCATGGGCGTGTTCAACCTGCCCTACATCCTGAGCGCCAAGGACGAGGTCAACAAGGAGCTGCTCACCGAGGGCAGCACCGTCTACGACATGCTGGCGCCGGAGTTCGAGGACAAGAACCTCAAGCTGCTCGCCATGTATCCGGAAGGCGAGATGGTGTGGACGACCAACAAGGAAGTCCGCAGCCCCGAGGACTTCGACGGCTTCAAGATGCGCACCATGACGTCGCCGATCCTCACCGAATCCTACAAGGCCATGGGCGCCGACCCGACGCCGATGCCCTACGGCGAGGTCTACGGCGCGCTGCAGCTCAAGCAGATCGACGGCCAGGTGAACCCGGTCTTCGCCATCGAGGAGATGAAGTTCTACGAAGTCTCCGACTACATGATCTGGGCCGGCCAGCAGGAGTTCACCACCTCGGTCGTCGCCAACCGCGAGTTCTACGAGGGCCTGCCGGAAGAGCAGCGCAAGATGGTCGACGAGGTCACCACCGAGCTCGCCGACTTCATCTTCGAGGTGAAGCGCCAGTACGCCCAGGAGCGCCTGGACAAGATCAAGCAGGCCAAGCCGGACATGCCCATGATCCAGCTGACCGAGGAAGAGCGCGCCAAGTTCAAGGAAGCCGCCATGGGCGCGCGCGACGTCTACATCGACATGACCGGCGGTGAAGGCGGCGAGGGCGAGAAGGTCCTCAACGCCCTGACCGAGGAGATCAAGGAACTCGAGGGCGAGTCGTAATCGGCCTCACTCCTCCGACCTTCGAAACACACGACGCCGCGGTGGATCTTCCACCGCGGCGTTCGCCGTTTCAGCCTGTTCCGAGCCGCAGCACGGCGAGGGCTATGCCGGGGAAGGCGACCAGCAGCACGATGCGCACCGCATCCGCCGCCAGGAAGGGCAGCACGCCGCGGAAGGCGCGCGGCAGCGAGGTTTCGGGCGCGAAGGACTGGATGACGAAGATGTTCAGCCCGATGGGCGGCGTGATGAGCCCGACTTCCACCACCACCAAAACCAGCACGCCGAACCACGCCGCCAGCTCCGCCGGGGCCAAGCCGAAGTCGAGACCGCTCACCACCGGCCACACCACCGGCACGGTGAGCAGGATCATGGACAGGCTGTCCATGAGGCAGCCCAGCACGACGTAGCCGAGCAGGATCAGCCACAGCACCGCATAGGGCGGCAGGCCGCTTTCCGCCACCAGCGCCGCCGCCTCCATGGGCAGGCGCGACAGGGCGAGGAAGGCGTTGAACAGGTCGGCACCGATCAGGATCAGCGCGATCATGGACGTCAGCTTGGCGGTGCCGAGCAGGCAGTCGACGAAGCCCGCCAGCCGCATGCCGCCGACGACGACGGCCGCGAGCCCGGTGGCGGCGGCGCCGACTGCGGCCCCTTCCGTCGGGGTGAAGACGCCGCCGTAGATGCCGCCGACCACCACGGCGAAGATGACCAGCACGGGTAAAGCCTCCGCCACCGCCCGCAGCCGTGCCGCCACGGGGGCGGGCGGGGCGGCAGGTCCGGCCGCGGGGCGCAGGCGCACGACGACGGCGATGGCGGCCATGTAGCCGGCCATGGCGAGCAGCCCGGGCACCACGGCGGCGGCGAACAGGTCGCCGATGCTCTGTTCCGTCAGCAGGGCGAAGACCACCAGCACGACGCTCGGCGGGATCAGGATGCCGAGGGTGCCGCCGGCGGCCAGCGCGCCGCAGGCGAGGCCGCCGTCGTAGCGGTAGCGGGCGAGTTCGGGCAGCGACACCTGCGCCATGGTGGCGGCGGTGGCGACGGAACTGCCGCAGATGGCCCCGAACCCGCCGCAGGCGCCGACGGCCGCCATGGCGACGCCGCCGCGCCGGTGGCCGAGGCAGGCATTGGCGGCGGCGAACAGGCGCCGGCTCAGGTCGCCCGCGGTGGCGAACTGCCCCATGAGCAGGAACAGCGGGATGACCGACAGCGAATAGGAGGCGGCCGTGTACCACGGCGCCGTCGCCAGGTGGTCGAGCAGCGGGCCGGCGCCGGCGATCAGCGCGTAGCCGACGCCGCCGGTCACCAGCATGGCGACGCCCACCGGCACCGCCAGCGCGATCAGCCCGAACAGGGCCGCGAACATCACCAGGGCCAGCACGACGCCGCTCACCCGTCACCTCCGCTTTCGTGGCGGCGGCAGAGTAACGGGTGGCGGCGGAATTGAAAGGGTCAGTGCGCGCCCGGGGGCGGGGCCGCGATGGGCCGGCGTCGGCGCGGCGGCGGCGCCACGGCCCGGCACGCGAAGTCGTTGAGGCGCACCAGCCGCATGGGCAGTGCTCCGCCGATGTCGCCCGGCCGCAGCGCCACGCTGCGCCGGGCGACGGTGTCGGCGGCGCGCACGATGCGGCGGCACACGGCGCCCGGCAGGTCGATCAGGCCATCGGCGGCGGCGGCGCCGAGGGCGAACCAGAGGGCGGTGTTGGCCTCGATGGCGGCCACCTGGCGCTCGGCGCTGGGGGCCATGACGATGCGCTCGCTGGCGTCGAACAGGGCGCGGGCGATGTCGGGCGGCGTGATGGGGGCCGGCTCGGCCGGCGCGAGCACGACCGTCGGCCGGCTGTGGACGATATGCATGGGAGGTCTCCCCGGGTGGATCAGGCGCATGGGACGGCGGCCGCAGGGGGCGGCCGGGCGGCTCAGGCCAGGGTCCTCGGGGGCGGCAGCAGCGGGCGCAGGCTGCGGGCGTGCAGGCGCAGGGGGCGGTCGGGCCAGGCGATGCGCACCGGCACCGGGCGAGCCGGCGGGCCGGCGAAGAGCGGCGGCGGCCCTTCCGCCGAGGCGGCTTCCCCGCCGTCGTCATCGGCCGCGAGCCGGGTCGCCATCTCGGCGGCGACGGTGTCGCCATCGGTGAGGGTGTGCTCCGCCGGCGCCGGCAGGGGTGCCTGCGCAACCGCGCGCAGCGGCTCGGGCGCGACCAGGACCAGCAGCGCGAGCAACGTGACGACGGTGGCGACGATGGTGCGGAGCATGGCCCTTTGCCTCTCTCTCGCCCCGATCATAGGGAGGCGCGCCGCCGGTGCCTATCCCTTTCGGGTGGCACCGGCTTTACATATCCGTCAGTGGGAGACGTACGCCTTCTTCGCCTCGCGCCGGCGGGCGTGCAGCACGGGCTCGGTGTAGCCGCTCGGCTGCTCGCGGCCCTTGAACACCAGATCGCACGCCGCCTCGAAGGCGACGCTGCCGTCGAAGTCCGCCGTCATGGGGCGATAGAGTGGGTCGTCGGCGTTCTGCTGGTCGACCACCGCCGCCATGCGTTCCAGCGTCGCCCGCACCTGCTCGGCGCTCACCACGCCGTGGTGCAGCCAGTTGGCGATGTGCTGGCTGGAGATGCGCAGCGTGGCGCGGTCCTCCATCAGGCCGACGTCGTTGATGTCGGGCACCTTGGAACAGCCGACGCCCTGGTCGACCCAGCGCACCACATAGCCGAGGATGCCCTGGCAGTTGTTGTCCAGCTCGGCCTGCACCTCCTCCGCCGACCAGTTGGGGCGATCGGCCAGCGGCACGGTCAGGATGTCGTCCAGGCTGGCACGCGGGCGAGTCTTGATCTCCTCCTGCCGACGCGCCACGTCGACCTCGTGGTAGTGCAGGGCGTGCAGCGTGGCGGCGGTGGGCGAGGGCACCCAGGCGGTGTTGGCGCCCGCCTTCGGGTGGCCGATCTTCTGCACCAGCATGTCGGCCATGCGGTCCGGCATCGCCCACATGCCCTTGCCGATCTGGGCGTGGCCGCGCAGGCCGCAGGCGAGGCCGATGTCGACGTTCCAGTCCTCGTAGGCCTTGATCCAGGCCGCACCCTTCATGTCGCCCTTGCGGATCATGGGGCCGGCTTCCATGGACGTGTGGATCTCGTCGCCGGTGCGGTCGAGGAAGCCGGTGTTGATGAACACCACCCGCTCGCGCGCCGCCCGGATGCACTCCTTCAGGTTCACCGTGGTGCGGCGTTCCTCGTCCATGATGCCCATCTTCAGGGTGTTGCGCTTCATGCCGAGCGCCTGTTCGACGCGCCCGAACAGCTCCACCGCGAAAGCCACTTCGTCGGGGCCGTGCATCTTCGGCTTGACGATGTAGACCGACCCGGCGCGGCTGTTGCGGTAGCGGCCGTAGCCGGTGAGGTCGTGCAGGGCGATGGCGGCCGTACACATGGCGTCGAGCATGCCTTCGGGGATGTCGGAGCCGTCCTCCAGCTTCACCGCGTCGATGGTCATCAGGTGCCCGACGTTGCGGATGAGCATGAGCGAGCGGCCGGGCAGGGTGATGGTCTCGCCGTCGCGGCCGGTGTAGGTGCGGTCGGGGCTGAGGTGGCGCTCCAGCGTCTTGCCGCCCTTCTCGAACACGGCCGACAGGTCGCCCTTCATAAGGCCGAGCCAGTTGCGGTAGACGCCGACCTTGTCCTCGGCGTCGACGGCGGCGACGGAATCCTCGCAGTCCATGATGGTGGTGACGGCGCTTTCCATCAGCACGTCGGCGATGCCCGCCGCATCGTCCTTGCCGACGAAGTGGCCGCGATCGAAGCGGATCTCGGCGTGCAGGCCGTGGCGCGCCAGCAGCACCGCCCCCGGCTCCGTCGGGTCGCCACGGAAGCCGGCGAAGACGTCGGGATCGACGGGGCCGGTGAGGCGGCCGTCCTTCAGGTGCACCGCCAGCTCCTCGCCGTCGATCGAGTAGCGCACCGCATCGGCGTGGCTGCCCTCGCGCAAGGGGGCCATGGCGTCGAGCACGGCGCGGGCGCGGGCGACCACCTTGGCGCCGCGCACCGGGTTGTAGCCGCGGCCGGCCCCCGCCCCGTCGGTCTCGGGGATCACGTCGGTGCCGTAGAGCGCGTCGTAGAGGCTGCCCCACCGGGCGTTGGCGGCGTTCAGGGCGTAGCGGGCATTGCTCACCGGCACCACCAGCTGCGGGCCGGCGATGGTGGCGATTTCGGCGTCCACGTCGGCGGTGGTGACCTGGAAGTCCGGCCCCTCGGGCAGCAGGTAGCCGATGTCGCGCAGGAAGGCCGTGTAGGCCGCCCGGTCGATGGGCGCGCCGCGCCGCTCGCGGTGCCACTGGTCGATCTGCGCCTGCAGGCGATCGCGCACCGCCAGAAGCTCGCGATTGCGCGGCGCCAGGTCGTGGGCGAGGGCGTCGAGCCCCTGCCAGAACTGCTCCGGCTTCACGGGGGTATTGGGCAGGGCCTCGGTGCTGATGAAGTCGTAGAGCGGCTTGGCGACGCGCAGGCGGCCGGCGGTGATCCAGTCGGTCACGATGAACTTTTCCCCTGTTCTTGGTCTTTCCATGGGCCCGGACGGGCGGGCAAACGTGAACTCTCAGGATCGGCTCTCGCATCGGCCGGTTCAAGGGGGACGGTGGCATCGCCTGCGGGGCGGATGCGCCCGAATGCTCCGTTGCCTGCCTTGCCAGACGAACAAAATTCGAACATACTCCGCCGGTCGGAGAAGAACGAACCATGGACATTCAGAACAAGCTCGCCATTCTGGCCGATGCCGCCAAGTACGACGCCTCCTGCGCCTCGTCGGGCTCCAAGCGCGCGGCGGACGTGCCGGGCGGCAAGGGCCTGGGCGCGCAGAGCGGCATGGGGATCTGCCATTCCTTCACGCCGGACGGGCGCTGCGTGTCGCTGCTCAAGCTGCTATTGACCAACTTCTGCGTCTACGACTGCGCCTATTGCGTGAACCGCAATTCGAGCAACGTCGCCCGCGCCCGCTTCACGCCGGAGGAGGTCGTGCGCCTGACGCTCGACTTCTACCGCCGCAACTACATCGAGGGGCTGTTCCTGTCGTCGGGCATCATCCGCAGCCCCGACTACACCATGGAGCAACTGGTGCGGGTGGCGAAGAGCCTGCGCCTCGACCACGGCTTCCGCGGCTACATCCACCTGAAGACCATCCCCGACGCAGATCGCCTGCTTCTGGACGAGGCGGGGCTCTATGCCGACCGTCTGTCCATCAACGTCGAGCTGCCGAGCGAGCGCAGCCTGGGCGACCTGGCACCGCAGAAGGACGTGGGCTCCATCCGCCGCTCCATGGGCTCACTGCGGCTGCGCATCGACGAGGCGCGGGCGGAGAAGAAGGCGCCACGCTTCGCCCCGGCCGGCCAGACGACGCAGATGATCGTCGGCGCCGACGCCACCGACGACCGCGGCATCATCGCCTCCAGCGCGCTGCTCTACGGCTCCTACGGCCTGCAGCGGGTGTACTACTCGGCCTTCAGCCCGATCCCCGACGCCGCCCGGGTGCTGCCGCTGAAACCGCCACCGCTGGTGCGCGAGCACCGCCTCTACCAGGCCGACTGGCTCATGCGGTTCTACGGCTTCGCGCCGACCGAAATCGTCACCGACGGCGGTGGCATGCTGGACCTGGAGGTCGACCCCAAGCTCGCGTGGGCGCTCGCCAACCGCGACCGCTTCCCGGTCGACGTCAACAAGGGCGCGCGGGAGATGCTGCTGCGCGTGCCGGGCGTCGGGGTGAAGACGGTCAACCACATCCTCGCCATCCGCCGCCATCGCACCCTGCGGCTGGAGGATCTGGCGCGGCTGCGCGCCAGCCTGCCCAAGGTGCGGCCCTTCGTCGTCACCGCCGACTGGCGGCCGCGCACGCTCGACAGCGCCCACCTGCGGCGGCACTTGACGCAGGACGCCCCGCGCCAACTCTCCCTGTTCTGACCGCCGCCATGATCGCCGCCGAACTCGCCGATCCCACCGACCTGAAGGCCTGGAAGGGGCTCGCCCGGGCGCTGCTCGCGGCCGGTGTGCCGCCGGCCGAGGTGACGTGGCGCGACGCCGGCGACCCGGTGGCGGATCTCTTCGCCGGGCCCTTGCCGCCGCCGGCCCCGGCCGACTACCGCCCGCCCGTGCCGCGCGCCTTCGTGGCCCTGGCGGAGATGGTGCTGCGCCACCGCTCGGCGGAGCGGCTGGACCTGCTCTATCGGCTGCTGTGGCGCTTGGCGGCGACGGGGGAGCGGTCGCTGCTGGCCGTGCGCTCCGACCCCGACGTGGCGCGGGCGGCGGCGCTGGAGAAGCAGGTGCGGCGCGACGCCTATCACATGAAGGCCTACCTGCGCTTCCGCGAGGTGGCGGGCGAGGACGGCGCCCTGCACTACGTGGCGTGGTTCGAGCCTGACCATCGGGTGACGGAACTGGCGGCGCCGCACTTCACCCAGCGCTTCGCGACCATGCGGTGGTCCATCCTGACGCCCGACCGCAGCGCCCACTGGGACGGCGCGGCCCTGCGCTTCGACACTGGTGCCGCCAAGGCCGACGTACCGACTGAGGATGCGCTCGCAAGCTATTGGAAAACCTACTACTCCAGCATCTTCAATCCGGCTCGCCTGAAGGTCGACGCCATGCTCGCGCAGATGCCGCGCAAGTACTGGAAGAACCTCGGCGAGGGCGAGATCATCGACGGCATGGTGGCCGCCGCCGCGGCGCGGGTGCAGGGCATGGTCGCCGCCGGCCCGACGGCGCCGGCGCGCAAGGGGCGCGTGGCGGCGGAGCGGGTGGAGCCGGTGGTGGCCTCGGCCCATACGCTCGACGGCTTGCGGCAGGAAATCCACACCTGCCGCGCCTGCCCGCTGTGGCAGCCGGCGACCCAGGCGGTGCCGGGCGAGGGATCGGCGGCGGCGCGGCTCATGCTGGTGGGGGAACAGCCCGGCGACCAGGAAGACCTGACGGGCCGGCCCTTCGTGGGGCCGGCGGGGCAGGCGCTGGATGCGGCGCTGGCGGCGGCCGGGCTCGACCGCGAGTTGCTCTACATCACCAGCGCCGTGAAGCACTTCAAGTTCGAGCCGCGCGGCAAGCGGCGCGTCCACCAGCGGGCGAGTTCGCGGGAGGCGGCGGTGTGCGGCGGCTGGCTGGAGCGGGAGGTGGAGCTGGTGAAGCCGGACCTCATCGTCGCCATGGGGGCGACCGCCGCCCGCGCCCTGCTCGGCCGCGACGTGGCGGTGATGCAGGAGCGCAGGCGGGTGATCGAGCACGGCTGGCGTCGCGTGCTGGTCACGGTGCATCCGGCCGCCGCGCTGCGTCAGCAGGACGCCGACGCGGCACAGCGTTATGCCGAGGCGCTGGCCGCCGACCTGGCCCTGGCGGCGCGGCTGCTGGCGGGGCAGGCCGCTTGAGCGTGCGGTCGGCCGACCGGCTGCCTCAGTTCACCCGGCGGCGGGGCGGCACGGGGGCGTCGTCCTCGTCGTCTGCCGTTTCCTCGAACCACGGCTCGATCCAGAACCGCCGCAGCGGGTTGCCGATGGACTCGTCGCGCACCAGGAACTCGGCCTGCGCGCGGGACATGGGGCCCGACATGCCGCGCTCGCTCGTCACCGGGCTGCGCCAGCAGACGCGGAACAGGCGGCAGTGGACGATGCGACTCTGATCGGTCGTTTCCGTGAACATGGCGGACCACCTCCTTGATGTTCTTGTTGGGGACCAAAGTCCTGCCGAGGCGTCGATTCATGCGTCGAAGGTCGCGCTTCGGTCATTGGCTATTATAACAAAAGGCATGGAGAAAAGATCCGTAGGGCAGGGCGGACCATCCTTAATTTTGCGGGCGACGGAGTCGGCCTTCGTCCGGCGGAACGATGGTGGCGCTTCTCGCCCGCTGGTGGAGCCGCGACCCCGCCAGCCCCGCCTGTCCGGTTCCATTGGCAGGCTTGACGTCGTACGGCGTGTACCGTGCTGGCGGTGGGCAGTGCGGAAGCGCTATCCTGGCGTTCGGATACCACGAAGGTGGTGGAGAAGGTGATGACGGATAGACTGGCGCGCGATGCCGGTGGTGCGGTGGACGAGATCGTCGCCGAGATGCGGCGCGGCTTCCTCGACGAGGCCGGCGAGCTGCTGCGCCGCCTCGAACTGCTGGTGGAGGACGCCCGCCACGGCCGGGTGACGGCGGCGGACATGATCCACGAGGTCCGCCGGGGCGCCATGCGCCTGCGCGGCGAGGCGGCCAACCTGGGCCTCGGGCTCGTCGGGGCGGTGGCGGCGCGGCTGGAGGATTATCCGGCCGGCGTGAAGCACCTGCCGCCGCGCGCCTTCGACGACCTGGAAGCCTTCATCGAAACCCTGCTCGACATCGTCGAGGGCCGCATCCCCTTGGACGGCGAGGCGGCCCGGCTGGTGCGCAAGCTGCCGCCCAAGGCCGGCTTCTCGGTCGGCGACATCGAGGTGCGCGACGTCGAAGTGCTGCTGGTCATGCCCTACGGCACCGCGGCGCACTTCGTCGAACGCGAGTTGCAGCAGTGCGGCTATCGCACCCACACCGTCGCCAATACCTTCGACGCCGTCGCGGTGGTGGTCCGCACCAAGCCCGACCTGGTGATCGTCGGTGCCGTCATGCCGGAACTGTCGGGCATCGATCTGGTCATCGGGCTGCATTCCATGCCGGCGACCCGCAACACGCCGACCGCCCTCATCACCAGCCTGCCGCCCGACGACGACTACCTGAAGCTGATCCCCAAGGACGTGCCCATCATCCACAAGGGCCCGCAGTTCGGCGACGATCTGGCCGAGGCGCTGGACCGCCTGTTCCTCATCTGACGGCAAGGACCCTGGCAAAGGCGGCGGCGAGCCCCCATTGTGGAGAGGCGCCGCCGTCCGGCGGCCGCGTCCTCGACACCGACAGAACAGGGAACCCCCGCCGCATGGAGACCCGTCCGCTCGGCCGCACCGGCCTTTCCGTGTCCGCGCTCTGCCTCGGCACCATGACCTTCGGCGAGCAGAACACGCAGGCCGAAGGCTTCGCGCAACTCGACCTCGCCCGCGACCACGGCGTCACCTTCCTCGACGCCGCCGAGATGTATCCGGTGGCACCGCGTGCCGAAACGCAGGGCCGCACCGAGGAAATCGTCGGCGCCTGGCTGGCCGACCGTGGCGGCCGCGACCGCGTGGTACTGGCCAGCAAGGTCGCCGGCCCGGGTGGCATGGAATGGATCCGCGGCACCGGGCGCCGCCTCGATCGCGCCAACATCCTGGCGGCGGTCGACGGTAGCCTGAAGCGACTGAAGACCGATTACATCGACCTCTACTACCTGCACTGGCCCGACCGGCCGACCAACTTCTTCGGCCGCCTCGGCTACAGCCACCGGCCGGAGGCGGAGAGCATCGCCCTGGAGGAGAGCCTCGCCGCCCTGCAGGACTGCGTGACCGCCGGCAAGATTCGCCACGTCGGACTGTCCAACGAGACGCCGTGGGGCCTCATGCGCACCGTCCATCTGGCGGAAAGCCGGGGCCTGCCGCGGCCGGCCTGCATCCAGAACCCCTACAACCTGCTCAACCGCAGCTTCGAGATCGGCCTCGCCGAATGCGCCATCCGCGAGGAGGTGGGCCTGTGCGCCTACAGCCCGCTCGGCTTCGGCACGCTCAGCGGCAAGTACCTGGGCGACCAGCGGCCGGCGGGGGCGCGCCTGACGCTGTTCCCGGAACGCTACGGCCGCTACGTCAAGCCGCGCGGCGTGGCGGCGACGGAGGCCTATGTCGCCATCGCCCGGCGCCACGGCCTCGACCCGGCGCAGATGGCGCTGGCCTGGGTGACCTCGCGGTCCTTCACCACCTCGACCATCATCGGCGCGACATCCCTGGAGCAGTTGCGCAGCAACCTCGGCAGCGCCGACTTGACGCTGTCCGACGACGTGGTGGCCGAGATCGAGACGGTGCACGAGGGCAATCCCAACCCCTGCCCGTGACCCGGTCGCAGGGCGGCGGCGCTCGAGGGTGGCGGCCGGGGCGACCTGCCGCTACACTGCGGCACGACTTCGCGTGCCACCTGAGAGACCGCCGCCATGTACCTGGACATCAAGGGCTCGTTGTTCGGCTCGATCCCCTTCGGCAACGACTTCACCCACATGCTGTTCGGCATGGTGGTGCTGCTGGTGACGGCCATCGTCTTCCGCCGCCCCGTCGGCCAGTGGGCGACGCTGCTGCCGGTGGTGCTGATCTCGGCCGCCATGGAACTGGTCGACGTGCTCGTCTACGGCCAGGCCGCCGGCGCGGCGGCGCGCGATTTCGTCACCTTCTGCCTGATCCCGGCGGTGCTGGTGCTGTCCTTCCGCCAGGGCTGGGCCAAGGCCTGACGGCGCCGGCCTCAGGCGCTTTCCGCCCGGGGCACGGCGTAGGGCTCCAGCACCCGGTCGGCCGGGAAGCGGACGGTGACGGTGGTACCGTCGCCGGGCCGGCTGTCGACCGCGAGCGAGGCGCCATGCAGCTCGGCATAGGCGCGCGCCAGCGGCAGGCCGAGGCCGGTTCCCTCGTAGCGGCGGCCGAGCCCGGAGTCGACCTGGACGAAGGGCCGCAGCGCCCGCTCGATGTCCTGCGCCGTCATGCCGATGCCGCCGTCGGCCACCACCAGCGTCAACCCGCCGCCCGCCTCGCGCGTCACCCGCACGGCGACGGACCCACCGGCCGGCGAGAAGCGGACCGCGTTGGACAAAAGTTTCACCAGCATCTGCTCGATGCGCCGCCGGTCGCCACGCAGGGCGGCGGGCCGTCGCGGCACGTCCACCACCACCACCGGCGCGTCCGGGCCGGGGGGCGGGGCGGTGAAGGCGACGGCGCGCTCGATGCAGGGCGCCAGTTCCACCCGCTCGTCGGCGACGGTGAGCCGGCCGGCGTCGAAGCGCGCCATGTCGAGGATGTCGTCGATCACCGCCAGCAGGTGCCCGCCGGAGCGGTGGATGTTGGAGGCGTATTCGCGGTAGTTGGTGGCCGCCTCGGCCGAGGGGGCCAGCAGGTCGTTCTCGATCATCTGCGCGAAGCCGATGATGGCGTTGAGCGGCGTGCGCAGCTCGTGGCTCATGTTGGCGAGGAACTCGGTCTTGGCGCGGCTCGCCGCCTCCGCCGCGTCGCGCGCCTTGCGCAGGTCGGCGGTGCGGTCGGCCACCTCCATGGCCAGCTGGTCGCGATGGGCCGCCAGCTGGGCCTGAGCCGCGGCCAGAGCCTGGGTCGCGGCCTTGCGGGCGGTGATGTCGACCAGCCACGCCACCACCGCCGGTTCGCCGTCGAACTCTCCCATGACGGCGTGTTCCAGCACCCACACGGGGGCGCCGTCACGCCGCCGGTAGCGGTATTCCATGTCGAGCGCCACACCGTCGCGGGTGAGGCGGTCGAGCTGCGCCGCCCGGTCCTCGGGGTCCTCGTAGAGGTGGGTGACGTCGAAGGCGGCGATTTCGTCGGGCTGCAGGCCGAACAGCGCGCGAAAGGCCGAGTTGTTGAACACCAGCCGGCCGTCCGGGCGCACCACGCAGGCGGCGACCGGGCTGCCGTCGAGCATCTGGCGCAGCCGCGCCTCGCCGGCGACGGCCTCGGCGGTCCGTTCGGCGACGCGGCGTTCGAGGTCCTCGTTGGCGGCGGACAGCGCCGCCGCGGCCAGACGGCGCTCGCGCATCAGGGCCGCGAAGGGCAGGGAGGTGACGGCCAGCGCCGCCAGCACCACCGCGAGCGGCGCCAGGTCGCGCACGTCGGCCACCGCGCCCCAGGCGCCGGCCCCGGCGGCGGTCTCCGCCACCGCCACCGCCGCCACGAGGCCGAGGGCGACGGCGCTCTTCACGGCCGACCAGGCGGCGAGGCCCATCAGGACCGGCAGGATCAGAAAGGGCAGAACGGCGGCGACCGACGCATGCGCCGGTCCCGCCGCGAACACCAGCCAGGACAGGCCGGCGACGGCCGCCCACAGCAGCAACCGCCCGGCCGCCGTCCAGCGTCCCATCTTCAGGCCGCCGGCGACCGCCAGGAGCAGCGGCGGCGCCAGCGCCGCCACCGCCACGTAGTGGCCGATGGCCCAGCGCAGCAGGGAGTCCTGGAAGGGCTCGGGATCCTTGGACGCACCTGCCACGACGATTTCCGCCAGGGCACCGAGGGCGGCGCTCCAGATGGCGATGCCGCCGGCACCCAGGGTTAGCAGGGCGAACACGCCGCGCAGGGTCAGGACGAGGTCGAGCGGCTGGTCCTGCACGGCGTGGCGGGCGTAGATCGCGCTCCACACCACGGCGAAGCCGATGCACACCGCCAGGGTCAGGGCCAGCAGCGGATCCTCCGGCCGCACCGCCCAGGCGGCGGCGAACAGGCCCGCCAGGGCGCCCGGCAGGAAGCGCCGCCCGGCGCCCAGGACGACCGCGGCAGCCACCGCCGTCGGCGGTGCCAGTGCAGCCTGCCACAGGCTGTCCAGTGCGGGCATGGCAGCGGCGGCCAGGCCCAACAGGGCGCAGAGCACGGCCACGCCCACGTTCACGAGTGCGACGACCATCATGTGCGTTGCTCTCGGCTCGCGTCGCGCCGGTTGCGGCTGCGACGCCGGTTTCCTCCGCCGATGAGCCTACGCCCGGAAAGACCCTTTCTGGTATAAGGTAAAAGCCATAGGCGATCGGTCGGACCGCACCCGGCCGAAAGGCCAGAGCGCCGCCCTGGCCGAAGGAAAGGGGCCGGTCAGGCGTCCGCCAGGGTGCGCAGCAGCGCCGTCAGGCGCGCCCCGCCCTCGGCCGGCGCCGCCGAGTTGTCCAGGGTGACGCGGTTGGGGTGCTCCACCGTGAAGGCGGCGGCGCGCGCCAGCCGTTCCTCGATCTCCGCCGCCGTCTCGCGGCCGCGGGCGATCAGGCGGCGACGCAGTTCCGGCAGATCGACGCGGATCACCACCGGCACCAGGTCGGGGTAGCGCTCCGCCGCCTGCGGCAGGTACCCGCGCGAGCCGTTGACCACCACCGTCAGCCCCGCCGCCAGCCACAGGTCGATCTCCCGCCCAATGCCGTAGGCCAAGCCGTGGCTATGCCATGACAGGGCGAACAGGCCCCGGCTTTCGCGCAAAGCGAACTCCGCCGGGCTCAGCGGCACATGCACCTCGCCGCCCGCATCGGCGCTGCGCGTGATGTAGCGATGGGCGAAGACGACGGGCGCGCCGCCGTCGAGCGCGCGGCGGGCGATGTCGATGAGCGTGTCCTTGCCGGCGCCCGAAGGACCGAGGACATAGACGAGGCGGCCTATAGTCATGAGCGAACTATTACACCGATACCTTTCTTGTGGACAAGCTAGACGAAGCGGTTTAGACGTCTAAGGACTTATGTTCGTGAGACTGTGCTTTCACTGAACTTTCATCCTCCGGTCGCGAAAGAGTCGCGGATCGGCGGGTATATCCTTCGGCCAGAGCCCACCAGAAAAAGGATGGCGCTGTGCCGGCCATTGCCGTTTCCCAGCTCAGCAAATCGTTCCAGCGCGGTCACCGCGCCCTCGCCGACATCGCCATGACCGTGGGCGAGGGCGAGATGGTTGCCCTGATCGGTGCATCGGGGTCGGGCAAGTCCACCCTGCTGCGCCACTTGTCGGGCCTGACCATCGCCGACCGCAACGGCGGCGCCGCCCGCGTCGAGATCCTCGGCCGCCCCATGCAGGCCGCCGGCCGCCTCGCCCGCGATGCCCGCCGCATCCGCGCCGACGTCGGCATGGTGTTCCAGCAGTTCAATCTCGTCGGCCGCCTGAGCGTGCTGACCAACGTGCTGCTCGGCTGCCTCGGCCGCATCCCGGGCTGGCGCGGCACGCTCGGCATGTTCACCGAGGACGAGAAGCGCGACGCCATGCGGGCGCTGGCCCGCGTCGGCATGGCGGACTACGCCGCCCAGCGCGCCTCCACCTTGTCGGGCGGCCAGCAGCAGCGCGTCGCCATCGCCCGCACGCTGATGCAGAAGGCGCGGGTGATCCTGGCCGACGAGCCCATCGCCTCGCTCGATCCGGCCTCGGCCAATACGGTGATGGAGGCGCTGGCCACCATCAACCGCGAGGACGGCATCACCGTGGTGGTGTCGCTGCACCAGGTGAACTACGCCGCCAAGTACTGCCCGCGCACGGTCGCCATGCGCGGCGGCCAAGTGGTTTACGACGGCGTCTCGACGGCGCTGACCCCGGCTTTCCTGACCGACCTCTACGGCGCCGACAGCGAGGAGCTGCTCATCGACGCCCGTCCCGAGCGGGACCTCGAGGTCGCCGACAGCCTCGCCCGGCCGGCCTTCGCCGCCGGGATGTGACGGATCGCCGGCCGCCCGGCGCTCCGACGACCACAAAACGACCCTGCATCGCCAATCCATCAGGTACGGGAGCACCAACCCCATGCAGTTCCGCAACATCCTCGCCGCCGCCTCGGTCGCGGCCGTCACCCTGACCGGCGGCGCCGCCATCGCCGCCGACATGCCGAAGGAGCTGAACTTCGGCATCATCTCGACGGAATCGACGCAGAACCTGAAGCAGACCTGGACGCCGTTCCTCGCCGACATGGAAAAGGCGACCGGCATGAAGATCAACGCCTTCTTCGCGCCGGACTACGCCGGCATCATCGAAGGCATGCGCTTCGGCAAGGTGGACGTGGCGTGGTACGGCAACAAGTCGGCCATGGAGGCGGTGGACCGCGCCGGCGGCGAGATCTTCGCCCAGACCGTCGATGTCGAGGGCAACCCCGGCTACTGGTCGCTGCTGGTGACCCACAAGGACAGCCCGCTGAACAGCCTGGACGACGTGCTGAAGTGCGACAAGTCGCTCGACTTCGGCTATGGCGACCCCAACTCCACCTCCGGCTTCCTGGTGCCGTCCTATTACGTCTTCGCCCAGAACGGCAAGGACCCGAAGGACTGCTTCGCGGCCGTGCGCAACGCCAACCACGAGACCAACCTGGTCGCCGCCGCCACCAAGCAGGTCGACCTGGCCACCAACAACACGGAAAACCTGCGCCGCATGCAGGTGACGCATCCGGAAATGGCCAAGGACGTGAAGGTGATCTGGCGCTCGCCGCTGATCCCGTCCGACCCCATCGTGTGGCGCCAGGAACTGCCGCAGATGGCCAAGGCCGAGCTGATGAGCTTCTTCATGTCCTACGGCCGCATCGGCTCGTCGGAAGAACTCGACGCCAGCCGCAAGGTGCTGTCCGACCTCGGCTGGGCGCCGTTCCAGCCGTCGTCCAACGCCCAGCTGATCCCCATCCGCCAGCTGGAGCTGTTCAAGAACCGCGCCAAGGTGGAAGCGGCCGAGGGCCTGAGCGCCGATGAGAAGAAGCAGAAGATCGCCGAGATCGACAAGCAGCTCGAGGATCTGAAGGCCGAAGCGGCCAAGCAGCCGAAGACCGCCTCCTGATCCACACCTGACGACGGCGCCGCCTCCCCGGCGGGGAGCGGCGCCGTTTCCTTTCCCGCACCCCGGAGCCCCGATCCATGACCGCCTCCACCGCCGCCCGCCGCTCCCTCCAGAGCCTCGAGCCGCCGCGTCGCGCCCTCAAGCAGTCCCTCGGCTATTACCTCGGCTGGGCCATCCTGCTCGGTCTGCTGGTGTGGTCGTGGGAAGGCGCCGACATGCGCCCGGCCGCCCTGGTGGAATACTGGCCGAACATGGTGCGCTTCAGCTCGGGCTTCTTCCCGCCGGATTTCAGCGAGTGGAAGATGTACCTGGAGGAGATGGTCATCACGGTGCAGATCGCCGTGTGGGGCACGGCCCTGTCCATCGCGCTGTCCATTCCCTTCGGCATCCTGTCGTCGGAAAACATGGTGCCCTGGTGGATCTACCAGCCGGTGCGCCGCCTGATGGACGCCTTCCGCGCCATCAACGAGATGGTCTTCGCCATGCTGTTCGTGGTGGCGGTCGGCCTCGGGCCCTTCGCCGGCGTGCTGGCGCTGTTCATCCACACCACCGGCATCCTCGCCAAGCTGTTCTCGGAAGCCGTGGAGGCAGTGGATCCGCGCCCGGTGGAGGGCATTCGCGCCACCGGCGCCGGCTGGCTGCAGGAGGTGGTGTTCGGCGTCATCCCGCAGGTGATCCCGCTGTGGATCAGCTACAGCCTCTACCGCTTCGAGAGCAACGTGCGCTCGGCCACCGTGCTCGGCATCGTCGGGGCGGGCGGCATCGGGCAGGTGCTGTGGGAATACATCCGCGGCTTCTATTACGCCGAGACCGCCGCCGTGATGCTCATCATCATCGCCTCCGTCTCGCTGCTCGACGTGGCGTCGCAGCGCCTGCGCAAGCTGTTCATCTGACCATCATGATGCACCACGAGACCATCCCGAAGACCCTCGGGCAGGAGCCCTTCCTGCACCCCTCCGCCGAGCTGCGCGACACCGTGTTCGGCCGCTATTGCGAGGTCGGCGCCCGCACCCGCATCGTCGAGAGCGGCTTCGGTGACTACAGCTACATCGGAGAGGACGGCGACGTCGCCTACACGACCGTCGGCAAGTTCGTGAACATCGCTGCGGCGGTGCGGCTCAACCCCGGCCAGCACCCCATGGACCGGCCGTGCCTGCACCACTTCCAGTACCGCAGCGCCATGTACGGCATGGGCCCCGACGACGACGCCTTTTTCGACGGACGGCGCGCCAAGCGGCTGGTGATCGGCCACGACGTGTGGATCGGCCACGGCGCCACCATCATGGGCGGCCTCACCGTCGGCACCGGCGCCGTCATCGGGGCAGGGGCCGTGGTGACCAAGGACGTGCCCGACTACGCCATCGTCGGCGGCGTGCCCGCCAAGCCGCTGCGCGAGCGCTTTTCCTTCGAGATCCAGATGGCCCTGAAGCGCATCGCCTGGTGGGACTGGGACCATGACCGCCTGACCGAAGCCCTGCCGGATTTCCGCACCCTGGGCGTGGAGGGATTCATCCGGAAGTACGGGTGAGAGGCGGTTGCCGGGAAAAAGTATATCAATGGTGCAAGAGAATAGCCGACCGTCTGTATAGACTTTCGTTTCTCAGCCTTTGGAGGTAGAGCAGCGGCCTGCGGTCGTGATGCATGCGGTGCTCGCGCCCGCGCTGTGTTTCCCCAGGACGAAGACCAAGAACAATGCTGCTCGAGAAACTGTCGATCGCTCGCCGTCTGTGGCTGACGGTGATCGTGACGGCCGTCGGCGTGCTCGCCGCGTCGGCCATCGGCCTCGTGATGATCAAGTCGGTGATGCTGTCGGAACGCGAGGAGATGCTGCGGGGCGTGGTCGCCTCCACCGTCTCCGCCGCCCTCGCCGGCGCGACGGGCGCCGATGGCACCCTGGACGAGGCCGCCTTCTCGGAAGCCCTGAAGGGCGCCCGGTTCGGCGACAACGAGTATTTCTTCCTCTACGGCTACGACGCCGTCATGCGCATGCATCCGCACAACCAGTCCCTGCTCGGCAAGGACCGCAGCGGCATCGCCGACACCACCGGCAAGCTCTACGTCGCCGAGATGGTGGAGAAGGCGAAGACGGGCGGCGGCACCGTGACCTACTGGTTCCCGAAGCCCGGCACCGAGAAACCGTCGCCCAAGATGGCCTATGTGCAGCCGGTGCCGGGAACGAAGCTGTTCGCCGCCACGGGCGTCTACATCGACGATATCGATACCGCCTTCTGGAACCAGGCGTGGCTGCTGGCCGGCGTGGTCGCCGTGCTGCTCGGGCTGGCCGTCGTCGCCTCGCTGGTGCTGCGCCGCTCCATCGTGCGCCCGCTGGCGGTGCTGACCGAGGACATGCAGCGCCTCGCCAAGGGCGACACGTCGGTCGTCATCGAGGGCACGCAGCTGAAGACCGAACTGGGCGCCTTCGCCCGCGCCCTGGAGGTGTTCAAGGAGAACGCCATCGAGCGCGACGCCGCCCTGATGCGCGAACGGGAAGAAGACCGCCGCAAGGCCGAGCGCACCGCCCGCATCGACGCCCTGACCACCGAGTTCGAGAAGACGGTCATCGCCCTGGTGACGGACGTGGACGCCGCCGCCCATCACCTGTCGGAGACGGCCGGTACCCTGTCGTCGGCCGCGTCGCAGACCACCGGCCAGTCGGCCGAGGTGGCGGCGGCGTCGGGGCAGGCCTCGTCCAACGTGGACTCCGTAGCGGCGGCCACCGAGGAGCTGTCGGCGTCGGTGTCGGAAATCGGCCGCCAGGTGCAGACCTCGTCGGAAATCGCCGCCCGCGCCGTGCAGCAGGCCGAGGCGACCAACGCCACCATCAGCGGCCTCGCCACCGCCGCCGACCGCATCGGCCAGATCGTGCAGCTCATCACCGACGTGGCGTCGCAGACCAACCTGCTGGCCCTCAACGCCACCATCGAGGCCGCCCGCGCCGGCGAGGCCGGAAAGGGCTTCGCGGTGGTCGCCAACGAGGTGAAGTCGCTCGCGACGCAGACGGCCCGCGCGACGGAAGAGATCGCCACCCAGATCGCCGGCATCCAGCGCGAGACGGCCGAGGCGGTGGACGCCATGGCGCGCATCGCCGCCACCATCGAGGACATGAACACCATCTCCGCCGGCATTTCCTCGGCGGTGGAGGAGCAGCACGCGGCGACCGCCGACATCGCCCGCAACATCCAGCAGGCGTCCCACGGCGTGGCCGACGTCAGCCGCAGCATCGCCGGCGTGTCGTCGGCGGCGGAACTCACCAGCCAGGCCTCTCGCGACGTCGACGCCCGCGCCGACACGCTGAAGCGCCAGGCGCGTGCGCTGGGCGAGTCCGTCGAGACCTTCCTGGCCCGCATCCAGGCCGCCTGACGACGCCCGTCGCGTCCCCGTCGTGTCGGCCTGTCGGTGTCCGACATGCGACAATTGGCGGGGACGCGACACTCGGCCGCCACGTCAGGCTGTTGATTATCCAGCATAAACCGTCTGGCATGGCGGTTGCTTATCCTCCGGGCACCACCTCGGGACCACTCCCCGCCCGGAGGACGAGCCATGCTGAAAGAGAAAGTGCAGGAGCTCTTCAACGAGCCCGGCTGCGAAAAGAACCAGGCCAAAAGCGCCAGCGACCGCAAGAAGGGCTGCGCGACCAAGGGCCTCACGCCCGGCGCCGCCGCCGGCGGCTGCGCCTATGACGGCGCGCTGATCGCGCTGCAGCCCATCACCGACGTCGTGCATCTGGTCCACGGCCCCATCGCCTGCCTCGGCAATGCGTGGGACAACCGCCATGCCGCCTCGTCGGGATCGCAGCTCTACCGCATGGGCTTCACCACCGACATGGGCGAACTCGACGTCGTCTACGGCGGCGAGAAGAAGCTGTGGAAGGCCATCCGCGACGTCATCGCCGACCGCGACCCGCCGGCGGTGTTCGTCTACCAGACCTGCGTCCCGGCCCTCATCGGCGACGACATCGAAAAGGTCTGCGAGGCGGCGACCGAGAAGTTCGGCCGTCCGGTGGTGCCGGTCAACGCGCCGGGCTTCGTCGGCTCCAAGAACCTCGGCAACAAGCTGGGCGGCGAGGCGCTGCTCGACTACGTCATCGGCACGGTGGAACCCGACGACGCCGGCCCGACCGACGTCAACATCATCGGCGAGTACAACCTGTCGGGCGAGCTGTGGCAGGTGAAGCCGCTGCTGGAAAAGCTCGGCATCCGCCTGCGCGCCTGCATCACCGGCGACGCCAAGTTCCGCGACGTGGCGTCGGCGCACCGGGCGCGGGTGAACATGATGGTGTGCTCCCAGGCCATGATCAACGTCGGCCGCAAGATGCAGGAGCGCTGGGGCATCCCCTACTTCGAGGGCAGCTTCTACGGCATCGAGGACACCTCCGACGTCCTGCGCACCATGGCGAAGATGCTGGTCGAGCGCGGCGCGCCGGCCGACCTGGTCGACCGCACCGAGGCGCTGATCGCCGAGGAGGAAGAGAAGGCCTGGGCCGCCATCCGCGCTTTCCGGCCGCGCCTGGAGGGCCGCAAGGTGCTGCTCTATACCGGCGGCCACAAGAGCTGGTCGGTGATCTCCGCCCTGCACGAGGTGGGGATGGAGGTGGTGCGCACCAGCGTGCGCAAGGCCACCGTCAACGACAAGGCCCGCGCCCTCGACCTCATGGACGGCGACGAGAGCGCCCTGGTCGGCCAGATCCCGGCGCCGGAAATGTACCGCATGCTGGAAGACGGCGAGGCCGACATCATGCTGTCGGGCGGCCGCACCCAGTTCATCGCGCTGAAGGCCCGCCGGCCCTGGCTCGACATCAACCAGGAGCGCCACTACGCCTACGCCGGCTACATCGGCATGGTGGAACTGGTGCGCCAGCTCGACAAGGCGATCAACAACCCCATGTGGGCGCTCATCCAGAAGGATGCGCCGTGGGATGCCGACGGCGTGGTGCACGGCACGGCCGTCCAGGGCGAGGAGGGCTGACGGCCATGCAGAAGCACTCGGACAAGTTCGTCGTCGCCCGCAAGTCGGCGTCCACCAACCCGCTCAAGATGTCGGCGCCACTCGGGGCCGCCATGGCCTACCTGGGGCTGGACGGCTGCCTGCCGCTGTTCCACGGCAGCCAGGGCTGCACCGCCTTCGGGCTCGTGCTGCTGGTGCGCCACTTCAAGGAAGCCATCCCGTTCCAGACCACCGCCATGAACGAGGTGACCACCATCCTCGGCGGCATGGACAACGTGGAGCAGGCGGTCCTCAACATCTCCAAGCGGGCCAAGCCGAAGATCATCGGCATCTGCTCCACCGGCCTGACCGAAACCCGCGGCGAGGACACCGGCGCCGACATCCGCGTCATCAAGGCCCGCAACGCCGAAGCGCTGGCCGGCTGTGAACTGGTCTTCGCCGCGACGCCCGACTTCGCCGGCGGCATGCAGGAAGGCTGGGGCAAGGCCGTGGCGGCGATCATCGACGCCTTCGTGCCGGCCGCCGACGGCACCCGCGCCCTGCGGCAGGTGAACATCCTGGCCGGCTGCCACATGACGCCGGGCGACGTCGAGGAACTGCGCGAGATCGTCGAAGCCTTCGGGCTCGAGGCCATCGTGCTGCCCGACCTCGCCGGCTCGCTCGACGGCCACCTGCCGGGGCAGTACGTGCCGACCACCTACGGCGGCACCACGCTCGCCGACATGGGCCGCATGCACCGGTCCGTCGCCACCATCGCCATCGGCGAGCACATGCGCATCTCCGCCGAACGGCTGGAGGCGCGCACCGGCGTGCCGACGCGCTTCTTCGACGGCCTGACGGGGCTCGATGCAGTGGACCGCCTCATGGTGGCGCTGTCGGACATCTCGGGCCAGCCGGTGCCGCGCAAGTACCGCCGGCAGCGCAGCCAGCTGGTGGACGCCATGCTCGACGGCCACTTCCACTTCGGCCAGAAGAAGATCGCGCTGGCCGCCGAACCCGACCTGCTGTGGGCGGTGGGGCGCCTGTTCGCCGACCTGGGGGCGGAGCTGGCGACGGTGGTGACCACGGTGGCGGCGCCGCACCTGGAGCGGCTGCCTTGCGCGCAGATCGTCGTCGGCGACCTGTGGGACCTGGAGGAGGGCGCGGCGACCGCCGGGGCGGATCTGCTGGTCACCCACAGCCACGGCCGTCAGGCGAGCGAGCGCCTGGGCGTGCCGCTGGTGCGCATCGGCTTCCCGCAGTTCGACCGCATCGGCGCGAGCCACCAGACGCTGATCGGCTACCGCGGCACCCGCGACCTGATGTGCGGCATCGCCAACACCTTCATCGACAACCAGCACGCCCACAGCCCGCAGGACTGGCAGGAGGATCGCCATGGCGGTTCGCACGCTGCGGCTGGTTGAGGACCCTGCGCCGGCCGATGCCGCCGGCGCCGAGCGCAAGAGGGGCACCATGAAGATCGCCTTCACCACCCAGGATCTGAAGACCTGCGACGCGCATTTCGCCAGCGCCCGCAACATCGCCGTCTACGAAGTCTCCAAGGACGGCTACCGCTTCCTCGAAGCCATGCAGTTCGACAACACGAGCAACGAGGAAGGCAAGCATTCCGAGGACGGCGACGACCGCATCGCCGGCAAGGTCTCGGCGCTGGGCGGCTGCACCATCCTGTTCGTCAAGGCCATCGGCGGCCCGGCGGCGGCGCGCGTGGTGCAGGCCAAGGTGCACCCCATCAAGCTGCCGCAGCCCGAGCCCATCACCGTGGTGCTCGACCGCATGGTCGGCATGCTCAACGGCGCCCCGCCGCCGTGGCTGCGCAAGGCGCTGGCCCAGACCGAAGACCGCGACATGAGCTTCATGGAGGACTGACGGACATGACCACCGACGTTCTGGAGGCCGGCCTCGACGGCGATTTCGTGAAGGAACTGGTGCGCCAGATCCGCGCCCACGACAGCTACGGCACGTGGGAGAAGAAGGACGACGCGCAGCTCCTGGCCGACTTCATCGTCACCAAGGAACAGCGCCGCGAGATCCCCATCATCGGCGACCCGGACCCCGACATCCTGTGGCGCGTGGAGATGTTCTACGCCGCCGTCGGCCTGCTGGTGGAACGCCGCACGGGCCGCATGTGCAGCCCCATGATGAAGATGAGCCACGAGGGCTTCGGCCGTCTCATCATGACCACCGGGCGCCTGGTCGCCGTGGTGAAGTCGCTGCGCGACGTCCACCGCTTCGGCTTCGAGACCTTCGAGAAGCTGAACGAGGCCGGCGAGAAGCTGGTGGCCGACGCCGTGAAGTGGATCGAGACCTACCCGCAGGTGGCGGACGCGTAAGGGAGACGGCGGCATGTCCGAGATCGACGACCTGAAGGCGGAGCTGAAGAAGCTCTCGGCCCGCGCCACCACGGCGAAGATGAACCTGCACGACCTGTCGGAAGAACTGCCGACCGACTGGGAGAAGATCCCGGAGGTGGCGCAGGCGACCTACGACGCCCACGCCGCCCTCATGGCCGCGCGGGCCAAGTTGAAGGCGCTGGAGGCCGCGGCGGGCTGAGAGAGCCTGCGCCCGCGAGAGAGCGAACTGCGAACGGCCTCGAAAACGGGGCCATCGAGAGGGGTGACACTATGGCCAACGTGACCTATGCGACCCGCGACGGGACGCCCTGGGAGCCCAAGTACATCGAGAGCATCGACATGGCCTCGTGCATCGGCTGCGGCCGCTGCTTCAAGGTCTGTACGCAGGGCGTGCTGGAGCTGAAGGGCGTCAACGACGAGGGCGAGCTGTGCGACCCCTTCGACGACGACGAAGAGATCGAGCGCAAGGTCATGACCGTCGCCAATTCCGGCAAGTGCATCGGCTGCAACAGCTGCGCCGCCGTGTGCGGTGCCAACTGCCAGACGCACGCCGCCGCCGCCGCCTGACCGGCGGCCGGCATCCGAGTTTCCTTCCCGACAGGAGGGACGCATGACGCAGACGGTGTATCACAGGCTCATGGCGAGCGGTGGCTTGGGGGAGTACGTCGACCGCCATGTCTTCGCCTGCGTGCTCACCGTCTGTCGTGGTGATCCGGCGCGGACCCTTGCCGACGGCACGGGTCTCGCGCCGGACACCTTGACCGATGTGGTCGACCACTTCTTCCCCGGCTGCACGGATGTGCTGCGCGATGCCCCCGGCGCCTCAGCCGCCGACGAGGAGGCGCTGGAGGAGGAAGACCTGGTCCAACTGCTGCTCGACCACCGCAGCGACCCGAACAGCCGCACCGCGGCGTGGCTGGCGGTTCTGGTAGCGCGCCGCAGCCTCGGCGCCAATCACCTGTGGCAGGACCTCGGCCTGCGCGACCGCACCGAGCTGTCGGCCCTGCTGACACGGCACTTCGGCCCGCTGGCGGCGCAGAACACCCAGAACATGAAGTGGAAGAAGTTCTTCTACCGCCAGCTCTGCGGCCGCGAGGGCATCGTTCTCTGCAAGGCGCCCAACTGCGAGGTCTGCACCGACTTCGCGGTGTGTTTCGGCCCGGAGGCCGGCGACCCGCTCACCCCGCTCGCCGAGGCGCAACGCCTGGCGGCGGAGTAGGGGCGGGGATGCCGCTCAGGCCACCACGGAGGCGTTGAGGTAGCCGGTGAGCGTGTTGACCACGTTGTCGCCGAGCGCCGCCACGTCGTAGCCGCCTTCCATGACGAACAGGGTCGGCAGGCCGAGCCGCGCGATGCGCTCGCCCATGCGGGTGTAGTCGGGCGTGGTCAGCTTGAACTGGCTGATGGGGTCCTGCTCGAAGGTATCGACGCCGAGGCTCACCACCACCGCCTCGGCGCCCCAGCCGTGGATGCGGCGGCAGGCGTCGTCGAGGGCGTCGGCGTATCCCGTCTCCCAGCCGGTGCCCCAACGCAGCGGATAGTTGGCGTTGCAGCCCTCGCCGGCGCCCGTGCCGGTCTCGTCGGCGTAGCCCAGGAAGAAGGGGTATTCCTGAAGCGGGTCGGCGTGGACGGAGGCGAAGAACACGTCGGCGCGGTCGTAGAAGATCGCCTGGGTGCCGTTGCCGTGGTGGTAGTCGACGTCGAGCACCGCCACCTTGGCGGCGCCGTTGTCGCGCAGGTACTGGGCGGCGATGGCGGCGTTGTTGAGGAAGCAGTAGCCACCGTAGAGGTCGGCGGCGGCGTGATGCCCGGGCGGGCGGCACAGGGCGAAGGCGTGGCGCTTGCCGTCCTGGATCAGGCGGGCGCCGGTGAGGGCCACGTCGACGGCGGTACGCGCCGCCTTCCAGGTGCCAGCGGTGATGGGCGTGCCGGCATCCAGCGAGTAGTAGCTCAGCAGGCCGTCGATGGCCTCGGGGATCTTCTGGCGGAAGGTGCGCACCGGCCAGTTGAGCGGCAGGGCGTCGTAGGGGCCGTGCGCTTCCACCCAGCGGTCCCAGGCGGTGCTCAGGAAGGCCACGAACTCCGGCGTATGGACGCGGGTGATGGTATCGTCGGGGAAGCTCTCGGGCGACAGCAGCGGCCCGAAGCCCGCCGCCTCCACCGCCGCCCGGATGGTCTCGGCCCGTTCGGGCTTCTCCACGGGCGGCTGCAGCTGACCGCCGATCAGCTCGTAGGCGCCGTTCTGAAGGGCGTGCAGCTCCGAATACACGACGTCCATGTGGAAGCTCCCCGTTTCATTTGTTTGACAGGTGGCTTCGAGAGTGTCGGGTTTCCGGGGCGAACTCAAGCGTTCGGATAGGAAATCTTCAACACCTCCAGCACGTCGACGGCGCCGGGCGTGCGCACCTCCACCTCGTCGCCGACCTCCGCCTTCAGGAGCGCGCGGGCGACCGGCGACAGCCAGTTGATCTTGCCGTCGTTCAGGTCCGCCTCGTCGACGCCGACGATGGTGACCGTGCGTTCCTCGTCGCGGCTGTTCACGTAAGTGACGGTGGCGCCGAAGTAGACGCGGGAGCGGTCCGACTGGGCCGACGGGTCGACCACCAGCGCATTGTCGAGCCGCTTGCGCAGGAAGCGGATGCGCTTGTCGAGGCGGCGCAGCTCGCGCTTGCCTTCGATGTAGTCGGCGTTCTCGCTGCGGTCGCCCAGGCTCGCCGCCCACTCGACCACGCGCACCACCTCCGGCCGGCGCTCCTTCCACAGGTGGTTGAGTTCGTCCACCAGCGTCTTGTGGCCCTTGGGCGTCATGTAGAACTTGCCGCCGGCGGGCAGGGGGATGTCGTCGTCGTCGTCATCGTCGCGGTCGGCCATGGCGGCGGCTCCTGTGGGGAAAGAACGGCCGCCTTCAGTGCCGCAAAACGGGGGCGGCGCGCAAGGCATCAGGTGACCCCACCTCTTTCATGGTCTAAGCTTGCCCAAAGTCAAGTCGGCCCTCGGCGTCCGGCGCGACCATCCAAGAAACGTCAGCCCCGCTGGTGCGGGGCAGGGGGAACTACACCATGAAAGCGCTCCTTTCGCGCGGACGCATCCGCACCCGCATCGCCGTGGCCGTCCTGGTCCCGATTCTCGGTCTGCTAGCCTTCGCGGTCCTGCAGTCGGCGCGTTCCTATCAGGCCATGACCGAGGCGTCGCGGCTGCAGGAAGTGGCGGGCGTCGCCCCGGCCGTGTCGGCAGTCGTCCATGAACTGCAGAAGGAACGCGGCGCCACCGCCGGCTTCCTCGCCGCCCGCAGCGACGAGTTCCGCACCCTGCTCGACAACCAGCGGCGCCTGTCGGACAAGGCGATCACGACGCTGCTGGCCCAGTTCCAGATCCTCGCGGCCGATACCGACGACCGGGTGCTGCGCGATCAGGTGACCAAGGACGTAGCCCGCCTCGGCGACCTGGCGGCCACCCGCCGCGCCGTCGACGGCGGCGGCATCGAGACGCCGGCCGCCATCGGCTGGTACACCGCCACCATCGCCGGTAACCTCGACGTCATCGCCCGCATGGCGGCGGTGTCGACCAACGCCGGCGTCACCCGCAGCGTGGCGGCCTACGTCGCCTACCTGCAAGCCAAGGAGCGCGCCGGCATCGAGCGCGCCACGGGCGCGGCCGGCTTCGGCGCCGGCGCCTTCAATCCCGCCCTGCACGAGCGTTTCGTCGCGCTGATCGGTGCCCAGGGGGCCTTCCTCGCCACCTTCCAGGCCTTCGCCGAGGACGGTTGGAAAACCGCCGCCGCCGCCGTCGCCGACAGCCCGGCCGCCAAGGACGTGGAGCGCATGCGCCGCGTCGGCATCGAAAGCATGGGCGCGGCCACGACCGGCATCGAAGGTCCGGCGTGGTTCAAGGCGGCCACCGCCCGCATCGACCTCATGAAGGGCGTCGAGGACACCATCGCCGCCGACCTGACCGGCCGCCTCGCCGGCCTCTCGGCGGTGGCGCGCAACACCTTCGCGGCGACGCTGGCGGTGTCGGTGGCGCTGCTGGCGGTGACGCTGGTGCTGGTGACGGTCATCGTGCGCGGCATCGTCGGCCCCGTGCGGGCGCTGACCGACGAGATGAAGCGCCTCGCCGACGGCGACACCAGCATGGTCCCCGCCGGGCTCGACCGCGAGGACGAGGTTGGCGACATGGCGCGCGCCGTCGAGGTCTTCCGCGACCACATGATCCGCGCCGACCAGCTGGCCGCCGACCAGCGGCGAGAGCAGGAAGCCCGCGCCGCCCGCGCCGCCCACATCGAAGCCCTCACCGCCGATTTCGACAGCGCCGTCAGCGCCCTGCTCGACACGGTCGCCGGTGCGGCCAACGAACTGGAAACGACGGCGGAGAGCATGTCGGCCATCGCCGAGGAGACCAGCCGGCAGGCCGTCGCCGTCTCCGCCGCCGCCGAGGAGGCCAGCGCCAACGTGGAAACCGTCGCCGCCTCGGCCGAGGAACTGCACGCCTCGTCGGCCGAGATCGGGCGCCGCGTCACCGAGAGCAGCGAAGTCAGCCGCCGCGCCGCCGCCCAGGCGGAGGAAACGGCCACCGTCGTCTCGCACCTGTCGGACAGCGCGCAGAAGATCGGCGAGGTCGTCGGCCTCATCGCCGACATCGCCGACCAGACCAACCTGCTGGCCCTGAACGCCACCATCGAAGCGGCGCGCGCGGGCGACGCCGGCAAGGGGTTCGCGGTCGTCGCCAGCGAAGTGAAACAGCTCGCCGGCCAGACCGCCAAGGCGACGGAAGACATCAGCCGCCAGATCACCGACGTGCAGTCGGCGACCACTCACGCCGTGGAGGCCATCGGCGCCATCGGCGGCATGGTGCGCGAAGTGGACCATGCCGCCTCGGCCATCGCCTCGGCGGTGGAGGAGCAGAACGCCGCCACCGCCGAAATCGCCCGCAACATCGCCCAGGCGTCGCAGGGCGCCGGCGACGTGTCGGCCAACATCGGCGGCGTCACGGCGGCGGCCAGCGAGGCCGGGCAGGCGGCGAGCGGCGTGCTGCACGCCTCCGAACGCCTGACCCGCGACAGCGGCGCGTTGCGCGAAACCGTCCGCCGCTTCCTGATGGAGGTTCGCGCCGCCTGAGGCAGCGGAAAGACCGCCAACCGAAACCTGCCGCACCGGAAGGGGCCGGGTCGTTCGCGACCCGGCCCCTTGCTTTTGCGCCCATTTCCGGCGCTTTCGCCATCATCGATTCTGCTTTCGCTTTTTTCGCTTTGCGGCCGTCGGATTTTCGACTAACCTTCTAATTGAAAGTTCCGTGACGGGTCTCCTCGGCTGGGGACGCGTCGGTCCCAGACCAGACCGGGAGCCAACCCGGCGGTCATGTTCAGGACGGAGCGAAAGGGAGGCCATGCAGCCGCAAGTGTTCGACATCGCCGTCATCGGCGGTGGCGTGAACGGGTGTGGAATCGCCCGCGACGCCGCCGGCCGCGGGCTCTCGGTCTTCCTGTGCGAGCAGGCGGACCTGGCCGGCGCCACCTCCTCGGCGAGCACGAAACTCATCCATGGTGGCCTGCGCTACCTGGAATACTACGAATTCCGCCTGGTGCGCGAAGCGCTGATCGAGCGCGAAACCCTGCTGCGCGCCGCCCCCCACATCATCTGGCCGTTGCGCTTCGTGCTGCCGCACCACGACGGCCTGCGCCCCGGCTGGCTCATCCGCCTCGGCCTGTTCCTCTACGACCACCTGGGCGGCCGCGAGATCCTGCCGGGCACCCGCCAGATCGACCTGCGCACCGACACCCTCGGCGCACCGCTGAAGAGCGACTTCGCCAAGGGCTTCGAGTACTCCGACTGCTGGGTCGAGGACAGCCGCCTCGTCGTGCTCAACGCCATGGACGTGCGCCAGCGCGGCGGCGAGGTGCGCACCCGCACCCGCCTGCGCACCGCCGAACGCCAGGGCGACCAGTGGCTGGTGACGGTGGAGGACGTCGACACCGGCGCCACCACCCAGATCCGCGCCCGCGCCGTGGTCAATGCCGCCGGACCCTGGGTCGCCGAGGTGCTGAGCAACCGCCTGCGCATGAACAGCCCGGCGCGCGTGCGCATGGTCAAGGGCAGCCACGTCATCGTGCCGCGCCTCTACGACCACGACCGCGCCTACATCTTCCAGAATCCCGACAAGCGGATCATCTTCGCGATCCCCTACGAGACCGACTTCACCCTCATCGGCACCACCGACGAGGACTTCCAGGGCGATCCGGCCGACGTGCACATCGCCGAAACCGAAGTCGACTACCTCTGCCGGGCCGCCAGTGCCTACTTCCGCGCCCCTGTCCGGAAGGAGGACATCGTCCATACCTTCTCGGGCGTGCGGCCGCTCTACGACGACGGTGCCAGCGAGGCACGCGCCGCCACCCGCGACTACACCATCGAGACGGACGGCGGGGAAGGGCAGGCGCCCCTGGTCAGCGTGTTCGGCGGCAAGATCACCACCTACCGCAAGCTCGCCGAGGCGGTGATGGAAAAGCTGCAGCCGCGCTTCCCAGAAATGGGCCGGCCGTGGACGGCCAACGCACCCCTGCCGGGCGGCAATTTCGCGGTGTCGGCAGTCGACGCCCAGGTCGCCAAGCTGCGCGAAGCCTATGCCTTCCTCGACGAGGCCTGGGCCCGCCGGCTGGTGCGCGCCTACGGCACGCTGGCGGGCAAGATGCTGAACGGCGCCGCCTCGCTCGCCGACATGGGCGAGGACTTCGGCGGCAGCCTGACGGCCCGCGAGGTGGCGTGGTTGATGGAAGAAGAGTGGGCGGTCGCCGCCGACGACGTGCTGTGGCGCCGCTCCAAGCTCGGCCTGCGTCTGTCGCCGGCCCAGCGCGACCGCCTGGAGGCCTGGATGCACGCGCGCCGGCACGGGGAAGCGGCGCCGGCGCTGCGTCAGGGAGGGGCGGCATGACGCTCGAGTTGCACAACGTATCGAAGGTGGTCCGCGGCGAGACGCACATCCGCGACGTCTCCCTGCGGTTGGAACGGGGCAGCCTGAACGTGCTGCTCGGCCCGACGCTGTCGGGCAAGACCAGCCTCATGCGCCTCATGGCGGGGCTCGACGAACCGACCTCCGGCCGCGTGATCATGGACGGCACCGACGTCACCGGCTGGCCGGTGCGCAAGCGCTCCGTCGCCATGGTCTACCAGCAGTTCATCAACTACCCGACCCTGTCGGTGTGGGAGAACATCGCCTCGCCGCTGAAGGTCGCCGGTCGGCCCAAGGACGAGATCGAGCGCAAGGTGGCCGAGGCCGCCAAGCTCCTGCGCATCGACAAGATGCTCGACCGCACACCGCTGGAACTGTCGGGCGGCCAGCAGCAGCGCACGGCGCTCGCCCGCGCGCTGGTGAAGGGCGCCGACCTGGTGCTGCTGGACGAGCCGCTCGCCAACCTGGACTACAAGCTGCGCGAGGAACTGCGCGAGGAACTGCCGCGGCTGTTCGCCGAAACCGGCTCCATCCTCGTCTACGCCACCACCGAGCCGGCGGAAGCGCTGCTGCTCGGCGGCCATACGGCGACGCTGCACGAAGGCGCCGTGACCCAGTTCGGCCCGACGCTCGACGTCTACCGCCGGCCGCACGACCGCCGCACGGCGCAGGTGTTCTCCGACCCGCCCATGAACTTCCTCGACATCGAGCTGAAGGGCGGCATGGCGTGGATCGGCGAAGCGGTGGTGCCGGCGGCCGGATCGCTGCACGGCTTGGCGGACGGCGGCTATACCATCGGCTTCCGCCCCAACCACCTGGCGCTCAAGGCCGGCCGGCCGCACGCCGTGGAGCTGGAGGCGGTGGTGGCGGTGACCGAGATCACCGGGTCGGAGAGCTTCGTGCACATGGACTACGCCGGCTGCCGCTGGGTCGCCCTCGCGCACGGCGTCCACGAACCGGAGATCGACGCGCCCGTGCGCGTGTGGCTCGACCCCGAGCGCTTCTTCGTGTTCGACCGTGCCGGCGACCTGGTCGCCGCGCCGGAACCGCGCGCCGCCGCGGCCTGAGCGGGAAGGGAGGAGCAAGACACATGGCCCGCATCGAGCTTTCGCGCCTCGCGCATTCCTACCGCCCGAACCCGTCGGGACCGGCCGACTACGCCCTGAAGGAGTTCGATCTCACCTGGGACGACGGCGGCGCCTATGCGCTGCTCGGCCCCTCGGGCTGCGGCAAGACGACGCTGCTGAACATCATCTCCGGCCTGCTGGCGGCCAGCCACGGCCGCGTGCTGTTCGACGGCGAGGACGTCACCCGCCTGCCGCCGGAGGCGCGCAACATCGCCCAGGTGTTCCAGTTCCCGGTCGTCTACGACAGCATGACCGTGCGCGACAACCTCGCCTTCCCGCTGAAGAACCGCGGCGTGCCCGCCGACGAGATCGACCGGCGCGTGAAGGAAATGGCCGAAATGCTGGAAATGACGGCGGACCTGCACAAGAAGGCCCAGGGCCTTACCGCCGACGCCAAACAGAAGATCAGCCTCGGCCGCGGCCTCGTGCGTGCCGACGTCAACGCCATCCTGTTCGACGAGCCGCTGACGGTCATCGACCCGCACCTCAAGTGGCTGCTGCGCAGCCAGCTGAAGCACCTGCACCGGCGCTTCGCCCACACCATGATCTACGTCACCCACGACCAGACGGAGGCGCTGACCTTCGCCGACAAGGTGGTGGTGATGTACGAGGGCGAGGTGGTGCAGGTGGGCACGCCGGAAGAGCTGTTCCAGCGCCCGGCGCACACCTTCGTCGGCTACTTCATCGGCTCGCCGGGCATGAACGTGCTGCCGTGCCGTGTCGACGGCGCGCAGGCGACGGTCGGCGAGCACGTGGTGCGCCTGCGCGGCGGCTACCGCGCCCTGCCGCAGGGGGCCAAGACGGAGATCGGCGTGCGCCCCGAGTTCGTGACCCTGTCGCGCGGCGAGGGCCTGCCGATCCAGGTGGAGCGCGTCGACGACACCGGCCGCTTCCGGGTGGTGAAGGCGCGCCTCGACGGCCTCGCCTTCAATGCGCTGATCCCCGAGGGCGCGGAAATTCCCGCCGATGGCGTGCGCGCCAGTTTCGATCCGCAGGCGACCAACCTCTACGTCGACGACCACCTGTGGCCCGCCGAAGGGGAGGCCTGATCCATGGACAAGAAGTACGACAACCGCGCCTGGTTCATGGTGCTGCCCGTGGTGCTGCTGGTGGCGTTCTCCGCCCTCGTGCCGCTCATGACGGTGGTGAACTACTCGGTGCAGGACACCTTCGGCAACAACGTGTTCTTCTGGGCCGGCACCGACTGGTTCGAGGACGTGCTGCTGTCCGACCGCTTCCACGACGCCCTGTGGCGGCAGTTCCTGTTCTCGGGCATCATCCTGGCCATCGAGGTGCCGCTCGGCATCGCCGTCGCGCTCGCCATGCCGCGCAAGGGCTGGCTGGTCCCGGTGTGCCTGGTGACCATGGCGCTGCCGCTGCTGATCCCGTGGAACGTGGTCGGCACCATCTGGCAGGTCTTCGCCCGCCCGGACATCGGCCTGCTCGGCTACTTCCTGAACAACGTCCTCGGGATGTCGTTCAACTACACCCTGAACCCGCTGCACGCCTGGATCACCGTCATCGTCATGGACGTGTGGCACTGGACGAGCCTGGTGGTGCTGCTGTGCTACGCCGGCCTGCAGTCGATCCCCGACGCCTATTACCAGGCGGCGCGCATCGACGGGGCGAGCAAGTGGGCGATCTTCCGCCACATCCAGTTGCCCAAACTGCACCGGGTGCTGCTGATCGCCGTGCTGCTGCGCTTCATGGACAGCTTCATGATCTACACCGAGCCCTTTGTCGTCACCGGCGGCGGCCCGGGCAGCGCCACCACCTTCCTGTCCATCGACCTGGTGAAGATGGCCATCGGCCAGTTCGACCTCGGCCGCGCCGCCGCCTTCTCCATCGTCTACTTCCTGATCATCCTGCTGGTGTCGTGGGCCTTCTACACGGTCATGACCGGCAAGACGAAGGACTCGCAGTGATGAAGGACACCCGCGTGACCGCCGCCGCCGTCACCGCCGGCGCCCAGACCCCGACCCGGCGGCCCACCGTCGACGCCAAGGCGCGCGCCCGCGCCGGCCGGCGGCGGTTCCCCAAGCGCTGGATCGTGCCGACCCTCTACATCGTCTTCCTGCTCCTGCCGATCTACTGGCTGTTCACCATGAGCATCAAGACGAACACGGAGATCCTGTCGACCTTCAACCTGTGGCCCGACAGCCCGACGTTGGCCAATTACATGGTCATCTTCAACGACCCGTCGTGGTATTCGGGCTACATCAACTCGACCATCTACGTGGTCCTGAACACGCTGATCTCGGTGACCGTGGCGCTGCCCGCGGCCTATGCCTTCTCGCGCTACGAGTTCCTCGGCGACAAGCACCTGTTCTTCTGGCTGCTGACCAACCGCATGGCGCCGCCGGCCGTCTTCGCGCTGCCGTTCTTCCAGCTGTATTCGGCGGTCGGGCTATTCGACACCCACATCGCGGTCGCGCTGGCGCATTGCCTGTTCAACGTGCCGCTGGCGGTGTGGATCCTCGAAGGCTTCATGTCGGGCGTGCCGAAGGAAATCGACGAGACGGCCTATATCGACGGCTACAGCTTCCCGCGCTTCTTCACCAAGATCTTCATGCCGCAGATCGCCAGCGGCATCGGCGTCGCCGCCTTCTTCTGCTTCATGTTCAGCTGGGTGGAGTTGCTGCTGGCCCGCACCCTGACGGCCACCGAGGCCAAGCCGATTTCCGCCATCATGACGCGCACCGTGTCCGCCTCCGGCCTCGACTGGGGCGTGCTGGCCGCCGCCGGCTTCCTGACGCTGATCCCCGGCGCGCTCGTGATCTGGTTCGTGCGCAACTACATCGCCAAGGGCTTCGCCCTCGGCCGCGTGTGACGAAGGAGACTTCCGCCATGACGCTCGCCTGGATGGCCTGGACGTGGCCGACCGCGATCTTCTTCCTCTGCATCGTCGCCGCCCTGGTCGCCATGACCGCCTGGGAGGTCGCCCGGCCGCAGACCGAGCGGGTCGGCGTGCTGCGCATCGCCACCACCCGCGGCGACCGCCTGTTCATCTCGCTGCTCGGCTCGGCCTGGATCCACCTCGCGTGGCTCGGCACGACCGATCTGGCGCTGTGGGGCGCGTCGATCCTGTCGGTGATCTACGCCCTCTGCGTCTTCCGCTGGGTCTGACGGCCCGGCCGAACCCGGGGGAGGTGCGGCCCCCGCCGATCCGTCCGCACCAAGTGCATCCGGCAACCGGAGCAACACAGGGAGGAACATCATGAAGCGTCGAACGCTGGCGGCGGCAACCGCCATGTTCGTGGTCCTCGGGTCCGGGTCCGCCTGGGCCGACATGGAGGCGGCCAAGCGGTGGGTGGACAGCGAGTTCCAGCCCTCCACGCTCTCCAAGGAAGAGCAGCTGAAGGAGATGGAGTGGTTCATCAAGGCCGCCGAACCCTTCAAGGGCATGGACATCAAGGTCGTCTCGGAAACCATCACGACGCACGAGTACGAGGCCAAGACCCTCGCCAAGGCGTTCTCCGAAATCACCGGCATCAACCTCACCCACGACCTGATCGGTGAGGGCGACGTCATCGAGAAGCTGCAGACCCAGATGCAGTCCGGCCAGAACATCTACGACGGCTGGGTCAACGACAGCGACCTCATCGGCACCCACATCCGCTACGACCAGGTGACGCCGCTCACCGACTGGATGGCCGGCGAGGGCAAGGACGTCACCAACCCCATGCTCGACATCGAGGATTTCATGGGGATTTCCTTCACCACCGGGCCGGACGGCAAGGTCTATCAGTTGCCGGACCAGCAGTTCGCGAACCTCTACTGGTTCCGCTACGACTGGTTCAACGACCCCGAGCTGAAGGCCAAGTTCAAGGAAAAGTACGGCTACGAGCTGGGCGTTCCGGTCAACTGGTCGGCCTATGAGGACATCGCCAACTTCTTCACCAACGACGTGAAGGAGATCGACGGCAAGCGCGTCTACGGCCACATGGACTACGGCAAGAAGGACCCGTCGCTCGGCTGGCGCTTCACCGACGCCTGGCTGTCCATGGCCGGCACCGGTGACAAGGGCCTGCCCAACGGCAAGCCGGTGGACGAGTGGGGCATCCGCGTCGACGGCTGCCGCCCGGTCGGCTCCGACGTCACCCGCGGTGGCGCCACCAACGCCCCGGCCTCGGTCTTCGCGCTCACCAAGTACATCGACTGGCTGAAGCAGTACGCGCCGCCGGAAGCCGCCGGCATGACCTTCTCCGAGGCCGGCCCGGTGCCGGCGCAGGGCAACGTCGCGCAGCAGATCTTCTGGTACACCGCCTTCACCGCCGACATGGCCAAGGACGGCCTGCCGGTCGTGGACGAGAACGGCAATCCCAAGTGGCGCATGGCGCCGAGCCCGCACGGCCCCTACTGGCAGGAAGGCATGAAGCTCGGCTACCAGGACGCCGGTTCCTGGACCCTGCTCAACTCCACCCCGCTGGAGCGCCGCAAGGCCGCCTGGCTCTACGCTCAGTTCGTCACTTCCAAGTCCGTCAGCCTGAAGAAGACCCACGTCGGCCTGACGCCCATCCGTGACAGCGACATCCGCCACGAGTCCTTCACCGAGCGGGCGCCGCAGCTCGGCGGTCTGGTCGAGTTCTACCGCAGCCCGGCCCGCGTGCTGTGGACCCCGACCGGCACCAACGTGCCCGACTACCCGAAGCTCGCCCAGCTGTGGTGGCAGAACGTCGCCCAGGCGGTCACCGGCGAGGTCACCCCGCAGGAGGCCATGGACAACCTGGCCAAGCAGCAGGACGACGTCATGGCCCGCCTCGAGCGCGCCGGCATCCAGGGCGAATGCGGTCCGAAGCTGAACGAGCCGCGCGACGCGCAGTACTGGTTCGACCAGGAAGGCTCGCCGAAACCCAAGCTGGCGAACGAGAAGGAACAGGGCCAGACCATCTCCTACGACGAGCTGGTGAAGTCCTGGAAGGACGCCAGCGCGGCCAAGAGCAACTGATCCGTTTCCTCCCAAGCCGACCCTAACCCCAACTCGGGCCGGGGGCGCACCCGCGCCGCCGGCCCCTTCTTTTCCCGGGGGTGACCGACATGACCGAGTACGTCCTCGCCATCGACCAGGGCACGACCTCGTCGCGCGCCATCCTGTTCGACCGCGAGCACCGCGTGCGCGCCGTCGCGCAGAAGGAATTCCCGCAGCACTTCCCGGCCTCCGGCTGGGTGGAGCATGATCCCGAGGACCTGTGGGCGACGGTGGTGGAAACCTGCCGCGCCGCGCTGGCCGAGGCCGGCGCCCGCGCCGCCGACGTGGCCGGCATCGGCATCACCAACCAGCGCGAGACCACCGTGGTGTGGGAGCGGGCGACCGGCAAGGCCATCCACAACGCCATCGTCTGGCAGGACCGCCGCACCGCCGACCTGTGCGACACCCTGCGCCGCGCCGGCCACGAGACGGAGGCGCGCAGCCGCACCGGCCTGCTGATCGACCCCTATTTCGCCGGCACCAAGCTCGCCTGGATCCTGAACCGCGTGCCGGGCGCGCGGGAGCGGGCAGGGCAGGGCGAGTTGTGCTTCGGCACCGTCGACAGCTTCCTGCTGTGGCGGCTGACCGGCGGCAAGGTCCACGCCACCGACGCCACCAACGCCAGCCGCACCCTCCTGTGGAACATCCACTCCGGCGAGTGGGACCCGGTGATGCGCGGCATCCTGGAGGTGCCGGAGAGCCTGCTGCCCGACGTGCGCGACAGCGCCGCCGACTATGGCGAGACGCTGCCCGAGCTGTTCGGCGGACCCATCCGCGTCCTCGGCATGGCGGGCGACCAGCAAGCGGCCTGCATCGGCCAGGCCTGCTTCGAACCGGGGATGATCAAATCCACCTACGGCACCGGCTGCTTCGCCCTGCTCAACACCGGGCCGCAGAGCGTCACCAGTCGCAACCGGCTGCTGACCACGGTGATGATGCAGCTGGACGGCAAGCGCACCTACGCGCTCGAAGGCTCCATCTTCGTCGCCGGCGCCGCCGTGCAGTGGCTGCGCGACGCCATGGGCCTCATCGCCACGGCCGGCGAGACCCAGGGGCTGGCGGAAACGGCCGATGCGGCGCAGGACGTCTACCTAGTGCCGGCCTTCGTCGGTCTCGGCGCGCCCTATTGGGACGCCCAGGCGCGCGGGGCGATCTACGGCCTGACGCGCGCCACCGGGCCGCGGGAGTTCGCCCGGGCGGCGCTCGAATGCGTCGCCTACCAGACGCGGGACCTGCTCGACGCCATGCGCGGCGACTGGGGCGGCAACGACTTCGGCGCGTCCGTCCTGCGCTGCGACGGCGGCATGGTGGCGAGCGACTGGATGATGCAGTTCCTCGCCGACATCCTCGACACGCCCGTCGACCGGCCCGACACCCTGGAGACGACGGCGCTGGGTGCCGCCTACCTCGCCGGCTACCGCGCCGGGTTCTATCCGGCTCCCGCCGAGTTCGCCCGCGACTGGCGCCTCGACCGCCGGTTCGAGCCGGCCATGACCGAGCCCGTGCGCGCCCGCAAGGTGGCCGGCTGGCGCGACGCCGTGCGCCGCACCCTCACCACGGCGTCGAGCGGAGCCGAGCGCGGCGCCGCCTGACTGGACGCCGCCGCCGTGCCGTGGCATCCCTTCCGCTCCACGCGAGGAGGACCGGCATGGCGGCGACGGCTTTCGATCTGACGGGACAGGTGGCGCTGGTGACCGGCGCCGGCGGCGGGCTCGGCGCCGCGGCGGCGGGCGCGCTGGCGGAGGCGGGCGCCACCGTTCTTCTGGTCGGGCGCACGGCGGCACCGCTGGAGGCGCTGGCGGCCCGGCTGCCGGCGGCGGTGGCGCTGCCGCTCGACATCACCGACGAAGCCGCCTGCGACGCCGCCTTCGCCCACATCGAGGCGGAGTACGGCGGGCTCGACATCCTGGTGAACAACGCCGGCGCCCGCGACCGCCGCCCCTTCGCCGACTTCGAGACGGACGCGGCGCGCCGCCTGCTGGAGACCAACCTGCTGGCGCCCTTCCACCTGAGCCGCCGGGCCGCCCGCCAGATGGCCGCCAAGGGCAGGGGGCGCATCGTCAACATCACCTCCATCGCCGGCCCCATCTCGCGCGCCGGCGACCCCGCCTACACCATGGCGAAGGCGGGCCTGGAGGGGCTGACGCGGGCGCTGGCGGCGGAACTGGGCGGGCAGGGGGTGACGGTGAACGCAGTCGCGCCGGGCTTCTTCGCCACCGACGCCAATGCGGCCATGGTCGCCGACCCCGGCATCGCCGACTGGCTCGCGCGCCGCACCTCGCTCGGTCGCTGGGGCCGGCCGGAGGAGATCGGCGGGGCGGTGGTGTTCCTGGCGTCCGACGCCGCGTCCTACGTCACCGGGCACGTCCTGTTCGTCGACGGCGGTTACGTGGCGCACTTCTGATCGTGACCGCGCCCCCTTAACCCATTGACTCTTTGTGTATTGCGCCTGGGTGCCGCTGCGCGAATATCAAGGGCTCATAGCACAGCGAGGCGCCGGCCATGACCTTCTACCGCAACGACCGCCCGGCCCGCGAAGGCGAGCGCACCAGCTGGGAAGACGAGTGGGCCGCCCACAAGGCCATGGACGCCGCCGAGCGCCGCAAGCGCGGCCCCATCCTGCGCTGCATGGCCCGAGGCTTGCGCCTGCGCTGTCCGCGCTGCGGCGAGGGCCGGGTGCTGCAGCGCTTCCTGGAGCCGACCACCGCCTGCGCCGCCTGCGGTGAAAGCTACGCCCACATCCGCACCGACGATTTCGCGCCGTGGCTCGGCATCTTGGTCATCGGCCACGTGCTGGTGCCGCTGGCGATCCTGGTGGAGACGTGGTTCCACCCCTCGGTGCTGATCCATGCCGCCCTATGGGCGGTCGTCGGCATGGAACTGGTGTTCTTCTTCCTGCCGCGCGCCAAGGGCATGGCGCTCGGCCTCATGTGGTCCCTCAACATGCGCGGCGACGAGCACCAGCATTGACCGACGAGCCCACCGATCCGAACGACAAGCTGATCCGTACCAAGATGCGCTGGGCCGAGGAAGGCCGCGGCCTGACGGGGGAGCGGTCGTCGCCTGCGCGCGATCGCTTGCCGCCGGGCCAGCGGCTGGTGACCGACCAGCCCGTGCTCGACCTCGGCAACCGGCCGCAGGTCGCGACGCGGGACTGGACCTTCACCGTCGGCGGCAGCGTGGAGACGCCCATCACCTGGGACTGGAACAGCTTCATGGCGCAGCCGCAGGTCTCGACGGTCACCGACATCCACTGCGTCACCACCTGGTCGCGCTACGACACGGCGTGGGACGGGGTGACCAGCCGGCACCTGCTGGACGTGGTGCGGCCGAAGCCATCGGCGAAGGCCGTGATGCTGCGGTGCTACGACGGCTACACCACCAACGTCACCCTGGACGACTTCGCGGCGGAGGGGGTGATCGTCGCCCATGCGCTCGACGGCTACCCGCTGCCGCGCGAGCACGGCGGGCCGGTGCGCGTGGTGGTGCCGCACCTGTACTTCTGGAAGAGCGCCAAGTGGGTGCGCCACATCGAGGTGATGGACGAGGACAAGCCCGGGTACTGGGAAGCCCGCGGCTATCACATGCGCGGCGACCCCTGGACGGAGGAACGGTATGAGTAGGATCCTGGCGGCGGCGGCCGTGGTGGCCGGCAGCCTGTTCGGTGGACAGGCCGGCGCGGCGGGGCAGGGCGGCAGCGCCCATGCCTTCGCCTTCACGAGCATCGACGGCGCGCCCCTGCCGCTGTCGCAATTCGCCGGCAAGGCGGTGCTGGTGGTCAACACGGCCAGCCAGTGCGGCTTCACCTCGCAGTACGAGCAATTGCAGGCGGTGTGGGACACCTACCGCGACCGCGGCCTCGTGGTGCTCGGCGTGCCGTCCAACGACTTCGGCGGCCAGGAACCGGGCACCGAAGCGCAGATCAAGGACTTCTGCGAGACCACCTTCAGCGTCGACTTCCCGCTCACCGCCAAGGAACAGGTGAGCGGCGCCGAGGCGCATCCGTTCTATCAGTGGGCGAAGGCGGAAAAGGGCGCCCTGGCGGCGCCCAAGTGGAACTTCCACAAGTACCTCATCGCCCCCGACGGCCGCCTGGTGGACTGGTTCTCCACCGTCACCCGCCCCGACAGCGACAAGGTGATCGCCGCCATCGAGCAGACGTTGCCTGGCCGGTGAGACGCAACGCAGGTAGGTCTGCCGGAATCGTCCTGGGCCAGTATTGCTTCCGACATATCTATCGCCGTTCCTTCTGACCTTGAATTGTTTTCTGTCCAGCGCTACGGTATATGAGGAAACCAGAGGCAAATGTGACGAAAGATGACAATGACCGAAAGCAGCGTTGTTGTGATTGCTACCGGCACCGCGTCATTTGTGGTCATTTTGTCAGCGATTGCGCTTTTTCTGCGGTACATGCGTGGCCACGGAATTAGAGTCCGTTTGAGAATGTCAGGGGTGGCAGATCCTGCGGACGAGTAGGTTGCCCATTGCGAGGAAGATCATTGCCTCGGACACGTCGATACGTTGCTCGTAATCGCGGACGAGGCGGCGGTACCGGGTCAGCCAGCCGATGCTACGCTCAACCACCCAGCGACGCGGGATGACCTTGAACCCAGGATCGGTGTCGGAGCGGCGCACGACCTCGACGACGAAATCGAGGAAGGCGGCCTTGTCGAGCAGCTTGCGGCGGTCGTAAGCGCCATCAGCGAAGAAGTGCTTCACCCACGGCCAGCGCTTGCGGATGGCGTCGAGGATAGGCATTGCCCCGGCGCTGTCGGAAATATCTGCCGTGGTCAGGTTAACGGCGAGCAGCCGCCCATCTGTGTCCACCGCGATGTGCCGCTTGCGACCGACGATCTTCTTTCCCGCGTCGTAACCGCGCTTGTCAGCCATCGGGGCTTTGATGGTCTGGCTGTCGATGACGCCTGCCGTCGGGCTGGCCTCCCGTCCGGCGCGCTCGCGGTCGATCATCAGCGCCACGTCATGGATGGTGCGAAACAGCAGAGAACGCACAAAACGCCGGAACCACCAATAGACCGTCTGCCACGGTGGGAAATGGACCGGCAACATCCGCCACTCGCAACCGGACCGAACCATGTAGCGCAAGGCGTTCACCACCTCGCGCAAATCGGTCGTCCGCTTGCGCCCACGCCCCGAAGGCTGCGGCAGAAAAGGCTCCAGCGCGCCCCATTCCTCATCGGTCAGGTCGCTGGGATACCGTTTCGTCTTCTTTTCAATGGCCGCCATGCGGCTGCGCGTCGATGTGTTCCACATCGACAGCTTGAATCATCCCCGCCTCAGGCGCTCAAGCCTTTTTCAAACAGCCTCTTAG
>NZ_OCNJ01000041.1 GCF_900230255.1 Caenispirillum bisanense | reverse complement strand
CCGGCGCCGCTGCGCGGCGCCACCATCATCATCCCATCACGGCGACCGGCCATCGTAGTTGTCGCCCACCGGCCATCCCAATTGTCGCGCTACAGTGGTCGGCATCAGCCGCTGCTCCCGCACCGGAACTCTCTCCTACACCATCCAGACGCCCCACGGCCGCATCGTCTGCCGTGAGACCACGTTGCGCGGCTCAGCCGCCGACCGGGAGGCTTGACCATGAAGCTCTTCGCCTACCGTCACGACGTCCGCCCCCAGCGCGGTCAGGTGAACCACCGCATCGCCCTCAGCTTCCAGAGCCTCGCGCCCGAGCTGGCGGACCGCCTCATCGCCGGCGCCGACGCCACGGAGGCCCTGCAGGTGGTCCCTACCTACAGGCCCGCCACGAGGAGCTGGGAGACGGCGTCGTTCTCGCTGGAGATCGTCACCCACGACGGCCTCAGCCTCTACGAGACGGACACTCTCCCGGTTATCGACAAGGCCGCCAGGCCGGCCAAGGAGGGCGAGGCCCTGTCGCCGGAGGAGATCGAGGCGCACTCGCGTTGGATCGTCGAGACCGCCGACGTCCACATCACCGGCGCCCATTTCGAGCCGCTGCTCGACGACAGGTGGCGCTATGGCAAGCAGGTGCGCGACGGCTTCATCGTCGTCGACCTGAAGGGGCCGCTGTTCCGGCCCTTCTACCCGCAGCGCCAGCAGGGCAAGGCTACGCATCCGGTCTTCCAGGGCGGCCGGTTCCACGGCTACGCCGGCACCGAGATCGGCGCCGACCGCGCCCTCGACCGCCTGGGCATCAAGCCCGAACACGGCTGGAAGCTGAAGAACACCCCGCTCGGCCGGGTGTGGTTCCCCCGCAGCGCCCAGGACGTGGCGCACCGCCTGCGCGAAGTCCGTCGCCTCGCCGAGCCGCTAGCGGAGGCCTGCGATAAGCTGCGAGGGCTGGATTTGAGCGAAGAGCCCGAATTGGCCCGCGAGCTCGCCGAATTGCTCACCGCCCTCGGGCGCGGAGGTCAGGCCGACCGCATCGCGCGTCTCGCTGGGGTGCCGGCGCCGCGCGGCCGCTGAGGGAGGCGACGGAAACGATCGTCAGCAATTTCGAGGCCCCTTTCACTATCAGTCGGCTCTGAAAACCACTTTTCCACGCCCGGAACGTGTCAACGATATTGAGACAGTCTTTTCAGCAGTTTAGGCAGCCTGCTGCTCGGAGCTCTTGGGCGGGTTGATCCATGCTGCGGCGGGC
>NZ_OCNJ01000005.1 GCF_900230255.1 Caenispirillum bisanense | reverse complement strand
ACCGCCAACCAGCCATTCGGCCAGTGGGACAGCATCTTCCCCGACAAGGCCATGACCGTCGCCGCCATCGACCGCCTCGTCCACCACGCCGTCATCTTCGAGATGAACGTCGAAAGCTACCGCCGGAAGACCGCCGTCGATCGGGCGATGTCGCGCCGCGACACCGCTTCCGGGCCAGCGACATCGCACGAGGAACCCGGCGACACCGGACAGGAGACCTGAACGACATCCGCCAGCGACACCGCCCGGCGACATCGCCGTTGCGCTGACCGCGAGGCCGATCCATCATCACCACCGTCGCGGTCCATCGTGTCACCTTCGATGTCGCGCGCTCCTCACCGACGATGTCGCTCTACAGTTCGGGGTCGGCACGAAGCGGGAGAGGCGACCGTCTTCGAGGTCGTAATCCTCAGGAATGCCAGCGTCTTCGGGCGGCTGATCCCACTCGACGAGGTTCTCCTCACCGAGATGCTCGACCAGCATGTTCCAGGTCATGCCTTCAGCAGCCAGATCACCGACATCGAAGCCCTTCGCCACCTGCCCCTCGCGAGGAACGAGCTTTCCGTCCTTGACGGTGAATTGGGCGATCCGCTCGATGCGGACGCGGCCGAAGCGGGCGACACCCGCCGCAAGGCAATGCTCCGACACAGTCTGCATGGCCGACTGGCCCGCATCGTCCAGATCGGCGAAGCCGATGACGGTCTTGCCCCGAAGCGTCGACCAGTCGGTACGTCCGACGCTATTCGCACCGCCCTGCCAGGTCGTCGGCACCCATTCGCTGGTGAAGACCCGCATGCGTTCGACGCACTGTTCGCCCTCGACCACGGCGACGTGCGTCGCGTTCTTGACGGCCAGCACATTGTGCACCTGACGCGGGGCGTTCACGCCCTTCTGGGTCCACGTCAGGGTACCGTCGGCCTGACGCAGGACAGACCAGGGGCGGAAGGTCTTCCGCGGCTTGCCCTTCTCGTCGAGAACCTCGGTGCCGTTCGCGTCGATCTTGTGATAGCGGACGACGTAGTTGGAGAGGGAGCCGTCGAGATTCTGGTAGTCGGAAACGAGGGCGACCTTGAAGCCGCGAAGGTTGAAGTCGGGCTGGGGAGCGTCGGGCGGGACGGTGGTCAGCAACTCCTCGCGGCCCGCGTTGTCGTTGGCCGCCGAACGGGAGCGTTCTTCCTCGGTCAGCGGGGCGAAGGTCTTGGCGATGGCGGTGTCAGTCATGGTCCACTCCCAGCATGACGGCGAGGTTGCGGGCGGCCTCGATCTGGCGAAGGCCGTGGAGGTAGGCGACGAGACCGATCAGGTCGCCGCCCTTGTCGCCCGTGGCGAAGTCGGCCCAGCGGCCCGTCTTGACGTTGATCTTGAAGGAGCCAGGGCGGTGGTCGTCGCGACGGGGATTGCGGGCGACGTATTCGATGCCGTTGAGCTTGCCGTCGGGGAGAATGCGACGGCAGATGGCCGCCGCGTTGGGAAGGGCCGCGTCGTTCACGCGGCGGAAAAGATCATGTTTCATGCCGAAACGTCTCCATGGGAGGTTGCGGCGGCGGGGCTAGTCGGGTGTCGATTCCAGTTCCAGCGGCCCGCCGCCAGGGGATCAGCGACCGCAGGGGCCGCTGAAGCGGGGCAGGCGGACGCGGGACAGGCATCCGCCGTTGGTGGCGGGACGGCGGCGGTAGTCGACGCCGTTGAAACCGTTGGGCGAGAGGGTGCCGACCAAGCCTTCGTGGGCGGCCAGCCAGGTCACGAGGCGGCTGTAGACGCGGATCTGGTAGCCGTCGAAAGGCATCGAGCGGGTGCCAGCGTCGAGGATGTCGCGGACCGTCTTGGCACGCTCCTCGGCGGGAATTTCGAGGTCGTCCAGCTTCGCGTCGATCTCCGCGACGGCATCGCCGATCTCGTCGACGGTGAAGAAGGCGTCGCTGGTCCAGATGCGGTGGTAAAGGCGGAAGCGGATTTCGTCCTCGTAGGGGAAGTCCAGGCCGACGGTGAAGGGGTAGCTTTGATCCATTTCTTCGCTCTCCGTGCTTCGGGCATAGCCCAGGGTTCGCGTTCCGCGGTAGGCGGACACGGCTCGGCCACACAATCTGCGGCGGCCGATGTTCGGGTTGACGGGAGCGGCGAGGCGGTGTAGGACTTGGGTGTCGATTCCAGTTCCAGCGGCCCCGCCGCCCGTCAGCCACGGCCTCTAGGTCGTGGCTTTCTGCTTTTGAAGTCCGTCCTCCTCAGTTGTCGTTGGCCGCCTTGCCGATGTTCATGGCACTGTTGGTGTACTGGTGGACGGCGGCGATCCACTGGGGCGGCACAATGCCGAAGAAGAGGTGCCAGTCGCGGGCGTCGCAACCAGGGGCGGCCTTGCGGATGGCCCGATCGACGCCCCGTTTCACGTTGTGGCGGGCGAAGTCGATGTAGGGGACGAGGCGGGGGTCGTTGGTGGGAACGTGAACCGTCAGACGAACCTCACGCTTGTTCGGCCAGCGGGCGTCCTCGGAGATAAAGATGCGGTCCATCGCCATCATGACCTGTCGTTCGTGAGGCGTCATAAGGCGTTCGCAACCCTCGTCCCAGGTCTGTCGGTTCGGGTCGTTGTCGGCGGTGAGCCACACGGAGTCCACCGTCTGCTTCCAGGTGACCTGGGTCTTGCCACGGCAGATGCCGTGCTTGAAGATGCTCGCCAGGTAGTGGTGCGTCGTGAAGTGATACAGTTCGAGCGTCTGCGACATCGGAAATTTCCTTCGTTTTTGGTGGGGAAAGAGGAAGTCAGCCGCGGCGGCGGCTCGGGCGTCCGACGGTCCCGTTTTCGTTCGCGGCAAGCCACTCACGGATCGCTTCGACGCGATACATGATGACGCGGCCGATTTTGATGCGGGCGGGGCCACGACGGGACGCATGGAGACGCTGGAGGGTCCGAACGGACACCCCCAGGATCTCGGCGGCTTGCTCTTGGGTGAGGTGGTCCGACAACGGGTTGTTGTCGTTGGCGGCCGTGGCGACGGCGATGTCGTTGCCGTGGCGGTAATCATTGGTCATTTGTCTCTCCCTGTTCTGTGGTTCGCCGCGTGGCGGCGGCTGACAGGGAGAGTATCGAATAGGCTGGTGAAGAGGTCGATGGGGGTAGGAGACCCCTGTCGCCTATCCCTTTAGGCGTTGCTTCCGCAGAGACTTCTTGGACTGGTATTCTGCGAGGGTTCGCCTTTCGTCGTCGCTCAGTGGGTCAAGATGGACCTCTTCGAGAGGGCGGGTTCTGAGACGCGGAATTTCATCATCAGGATTTTCGATCTTTCGGGCGGCCAGGATGTCGAAGATGCCGTATTCAAGGCCGAGAATGCGGAAGCTTTCGGCTGTGGCCGCAAAGTCGGCCCACCACTGCGGGCCGCGGTTCGCTGATGCCTTCGGTTTGTCTGCTCTATCGCCAACTAGCCGCTGGGTCATCGAAATGTGGGCGGCCCAGAGGTGTGACAGGTGCCAGTAGCTCTTGTAGGCTTTCTGCCATCTTGTGGACGAAGTTCCCTCGGGGGTGCCGTAGTTCCCGATTTTCATTTCGATGTAGAATTTGTCCAGCAGGGTTCCGACCTTCGTGAGGGAGTCCGCCGTTCCGCGGCCCGCTGGTATTTGCTCTTCAGGATGAAAATGCCTAATGCGGAGGAGAAGCGAGAATCCCTCGCCGACCATCCATCCCCTCACGTTGCGGACCCGAATTTGTTGTTCAAAGGCGGACGCGTCCACGGAAGGCATCGCAAGGTCATCCAAAGACGAGATCGGTGAAAAATTGCTGGTGTTGCAAGACTGCTTCCGCTCGATCATGGCCATGTATTCCGAAAACCATTTTTCGTCGTTTCCTGCCAGCATCAGGCCGCACAGCACATCCGTATCCATGAACAGCTTAGTTTGGGCGTCGCACCGTGCGTCGTCTTCCTCGGGGCTCATGCTCGTTCCTTGGCGGGCTTCTCGTTGCCGCTGATCCGCGTCGCCGCCGCGTTGGTGGCCGCTCGAAGCGGGTCATCGTAGAGGTGGGCATACCGCAGGGTGGTCTGGGCCTGCGTGTGCCCAAGAAGAGCACCGACGATGGGTAGCGACAAGCCCTGCAGAAACCAGCACCGTAGTTATACCGCAGGTCGTGGGGGCGGGCGTCGGTCAGTTCCGCCTTGCCCAGCACCTCGCTACCTCCCTTTCAGGCACATGATGTCCAGCCCGAGTGCCTCATAATCGAGAGCTTCTACAGCCTCTGCGAGGTCGGCTGCATCGTAGTCGGTATAGTCGTCAGTTTGGCGAAACCTTTCGAGGGCTGGGAGGTCGTCATCGTGCCCAACGAGGGCGGCAACAGTCATCACGTCGATCTTCGCCTTGTTCCGTAGCGTCGTAATAAAGGTGCGGCGAAGGCTGTGAAAATCCATGAGCGGCTCATAGATGCCGCAGCGTCGGCGATAGTTGGTGAAATGCCCCGAATAGGTGTCTCCGAGCTTCTTTAGGCGGCCAGTAGGCGAAAGCTCGGTGAAGATTTGGCATTCCTGATCTGCCTGTTCGAATAAATCAAGAAAGCCTAGCCTCCGCAAGTTGGAGTGGATCGGGACCAGCCGTCGGCTATTCTCGGTCTTGAGCCGCCGAGGGCCATCGTCGTTGATATTGATGCAAGCGATACCGTTTGCGTCGAATACCAAGTCTTCCTTTCTGAGCTGTGCGATTTCTTCTAGTCGAGCACCCGTCCACAGGGCTACTACAGGAAGCCACCAGTAGGCATCGCGGAAGATGTCAGGCCCTGGAATGTACCGCTTTGAGAGATCCTCTTTTCTGCTGCCAGTTCCACTCCAGATTGGGGACGCAAACAGCTTGTTAAGGTGGTCGATGGACCAAGTCTTTCTTTTTTCTACACCAGGAACAAAGTCGCTCAGCTCAACGTCTTCAAAAATAGACACAACTTCATCCATCGGACCCCAACGAATATCCTTGTTGGCCGATTGAAAAAAATCCTTGACATGCGTAATGTGCTTTTCGAGGGTCGTAACCCCGAGGGTTGGCTTGCCTTCAGAGTCCTTGAGAAGCTCCTCGACCGTGATGATTGCGTCGCGGGGCGACTTTCCAAAGCTCTTCTTAATTTTTTCGAGGGTCCGAACCCAGGAGACTACGTCAGTCGCCGTGTAGTCGGCCAAGCTTTTGTCGCCGACGATGCGAGCGAATGTTCGGATGTAGTGCTTCATGTGCCGACGACCATCGTCCTGAAGCCGCTTTTTCTGCTCGTACGCAGACTCAAGATATTGAAGGACCGTTGGAATCTCTCGTTTCTGCACGGAGGCACCCGCCCTCGACACAAGAGATTTCAGATGCTCCGCTTGATCGGTGAGACTTTTCAGTTTGGCGATATCCGCGACACGCTGGGCTTGGATGTCCAGGGCCTTCAGTTCTGAAGCGGCAAGGCGAAGCTTGAGGGATTGCTCCTCGCAGGCTCGGATATCCTCGACCGCTTTCCGTAGCCCATTGAGCGTCCGTTCCGTTTCACGGTTCCTGGCTTCCTGTTCCGCGACTGACGCTTCCAGAGAGACCGTGTCCATGAGAACTGCAATGAGTTCATCCTTCGGATTCGCCAAGACCCTAATCTCCGAGAAGACTTTCGATAGCCGAGTGAACAGCACCGATCCACGCCGCTTCGCCTCTGCTGGAGAAGAGGTTCTCAGGCTACGGCGGATCTCAGTGCGTCCCGTCTTGTCTACCAGATCAAGCGGGACCCTGCACCGCAGATGGTAAGTCCCTCCGCGGCGATGGATGTGGGTCGCGAGCGTTGCCATGCGTGGCCTCCGTGATACACGGGGCTGGTCCACACATATGGTCCACACGGGACTTGGCCGCCTGTTAAGGCACTGAAATGTCTATCTCGGGGAAGATGGCTGGGGCGGCAGGATTCGAACCTGCGAATGGCGGTACCAAAAACCGCTGCCTTACCGCTTGGCGACGCCCCAGCAGCGCCGGCCGGAGGCCGGGGAGGGACGCGAAAGTAGTCCATCCGGCGCGCCCGCGCAAGCCGCTCCGATGCCCGATCAGGCGAGCGCACCCTGCTCCCCGGTCGCTGCGCGGGCGGCCCAGGGGGTGGTGGCGGCGCTGGCGGGGTCGGGCTGCCAGCCTTCGCGGTGACGGTGCAGGAAGGCCGTGATGTCGTCGCCCATCAGCGGGCGGCTCAGCAGGTAGCCCTGCAACTGGTCGCAGCCGCCGGCGCGCAGGTAGTCGAAGTGGGCCTGCGTCTCCACGCCCTCCGCCACCACCTTCAGCCCGAGCGAGCGGGCGAGCGAGATGATGGCCGCCACGATGGCGCGGTCGTCGGCCTCGCTGGTCAGGTCGCGCACGAAGCCCTGGTCGATCTTCAGCGCGTCGAGCGGGAAGCGCTTCAGGTAGCTCAGCGAGGAATAGCCGGTGCCGAAGTCGTCCACGGCGACCCGCAGCCCCATGCCCTTCAGGCGGCGCAGGGTGGCGATGGACTGTTCGGCGTCGTCCATCACCATGCTCTCGGTGATTTCAAGCTCCAGGTTGGCCGCCGGCAGGCCGGAGCGGCCGAGGGCGGCGGCGACGTCGTCGATGAGGGTGCGCTCGCGGAACTGGCGGGCCGACAGGTTCACGGCGACGGTCAGGTCGGCGAAGCCCTGGCGGCGCAGGCCCTCGGCGAAGGTGGTCGCCTCCTGCAGGATCCAGGCACCCAGCGGCACGATGAGGCCGGTCTGTTCCGCCACCGGGATGAACTCGGCCGGCGACACCATGGGCCGACCCGCCGGCAGCCAGCGCACCAGCGCCTCCAGCCCCACCACCTGGCCGGTGCGGGCACAGACCTTGGGCTGGTAGGCGAGGGCGAACTCGTGGCGCTTGAGGCCGCGGCGCAGGTCGGCCTCCAGGGTCAGGCGGCGGAACACGGCGGCTTCCATGTCCTGGGTGTAGAACTGGAAGGTGTTGCCGCCGGCCTCCTTGGCACGGGCGAGCGCCACGTCGGCGTTCTTGAACAGGGCCTCGGCGTCCAGGCCGTCGGTCGGGTGCACGGCGACGCCGACCGAGGCGCTGGTATAGAGCTCGTGCCCCTCCAGGTGCAGCGGCCGGGCGAGGTCCTGGTAGGCGCGGCGCAGCACGGCCACCGTCTGCTGCACGTCGGTGAAGCCGCGCAGCACCAGGGCGAACTCGTCGGCGCCCAGGCGGCCGACGGTGTGCGTCTCCACGTCCACCACCGCCGACAGGCGCTCGCCCACCTCGCGGATGAGGGCGTCGCCGACGGCGTGGCCGAGGCCGTCGTTGAAGGTGCGGAAGTTGTCGAGGTCGAACAGCGCCAGCGCCACCGTCTCGTCCGGCTTGCGCAGGCCGATGGCCATGGCGAGGCGGTTCTTCACCATGGCGCGGTTGGGCAGGCCGGTCAGCGCGTCGTGGTAGGTGCGGAAGTGCAGTTCCTCGGCGCTGGCCTTGGCGTCGGTGACGTCGTGGAACAGCGCGACGTAGTTGCGCGGCCGGCCGTCCCAGTCCTCGATCATGGTGACGGTCAGCATGATGGCGTATTCGCTGCCGTCGGGGCGGGTGTTCCACACCTCGCCCTGCCAGCGGCCTTCCTGGCGGGCGGTGCGCCAGATGCCGGGGAAGTCCTGGTCGGCGCGGCTGGCGCGGGTGAGCGTGCCCCAGTGGCGGCCGACGGCATCGCCCGGCAGCACGCCGGTGATGGCGGTGAAGGCCGGATTGACCGAGACGATGCGCCCTTCGGCGTCGGCGACGATGACGCCTTCCACGGCGCTGTCGAACACCTTGCCGGTGATGGCGAGCTGGGTTTCGGCGGCGGCCCGGCTCGCCATTTCCTGCCGCAGGTCGGCGTTGGAGCGGGACAGCGCGGCGGCCTTCACCCGCAGGCGGGCGAGCACGGCGGCGACGTAGAGCACCAGCAGCACGGCGGTGCCGAACAGCAGGCCGCGGAACAGGGTGGCGCGCTCGCCGGCGGCGGCGAAGGCGGCGGCGTAGGAGGCATCGACCCGCCGCGCCGGCGCCTCGATGGCGACGCCGGTCGCCGCCCGCAGGTGGGAATCGAGGCTCGCCTTCTGCGCCGTGATCATGTCCAGGTGCGCGAAGGCCGTCGCCAGCGTCTGGTCGAGCAGGGCGCTGCCGCCCTGGGCCGCGGTGCCCAGCTGCCGGCGCGCCTCGGCGACGGCGTCGGACAGCGGCTCCGGCCCCGGCCGGGTGTCGTCGAGCACGGCGCGCAGCAGGGCGCCGGCGGCGCGCTCGGCGGCCATGCGGCGCGGCGACGTCAGGCGCGTGGTGTCGAGCTCGGCCAGGATCTCCTCGACGGCCGTCGGGAAGTAGGCGAGGGAGGCGTGCAGCACGGCGTTGGCGGACTTGAAGGCCTCGATGTGGTCGTCCTTGCGGGCGAGTTCGCGGCGCAGGTCGGCGACGGCGGCGCGGGCCTCGTCGCGCCAGGGGGTGTCGAGGCCGTCGGCGAGGCTGTCGAGGCGTCCGGCGTGGGCGTAGAGGGCGCGCAGGTGCTCCACCAGCGGGTCGACATGCGCCAGATAGCCGTAGCGCGCCAGCACGAGGTCGCGGTTGAGCGTGGCATCCCGCTGGCTGAAGGCCTGCACCTCGGCGGCGGCTTCGCGCGGCAGGGCGGTGTCGACCCGGCTCTGCAGGAAGAACACGGTCAGCGCCCCGACCAGCAGCGCGCCGACGATCTGGATGGCGACACGTCCCGGCGTCATGATCCCACCTTCCGCACCGGCGGGCGGATGGTGCCGGGCGGGGTGCCGGTCAGGGTGCGCAGGAAGGCGCTGATGGCGGCGACGTCGAGGTCTTCCGGGCTGCGGCCCACCTGGTAGTAGGCCATGAGCCGCACGGCGCCTTCCAGGGTCGCCACCGAGCCGTCGTGCAGGTAGGGCGCGGTCTCGGCCACGTTGCGCAGCGACGGCACCTTGAAGACGTGGCGGTCCTGTTCCTGGCCGGTGACGGCGAAGCGGCCGAGGTCGGCTTCGGGCGAATCACCACGGCGCGGGAAGAAGGGGTGGAACAGCCCGACCTTCTGCACCATGGTCCCGCCCATGGCCTTGCCCTGGTGGCACGAGGCGCAACCGTAGGACTTGAACAGGGCGTAGCCGCGCCGTTCCTCCTCGGTCAGGGCGGTGGCATCGCCGCCGAGCCAGCGGTCGAAGCGGGAGTCGGGCGTCACCAGCGAGGCGACGTAGGCCGCCAGCGCCGCCTCCGCCAGCGGCCGGTCGAGGCCCTGCGGCGCGCGCTGCGTCACGGCCGGGTCCGCCGCCAGGCGTGCCGTCACCTGCGGCCAGGTGGCGCCCATCTCCTCCTCCACCGCGTGGCCCACCTGCTGCGGCAGGGAGCGGTATTCGGCGGCCCAGCCGTAGCGGTCGTGGAAGGCGAGGTTGAACAGGCTCGGCGCGTTGTAGGGCCGCAGGACTCCGCCGGGGCCGACGGCGCGGGGTCGGCCGTCGTCGCCGCCGGTGGCGAGGTCGTGGCAGGACGCGCAGGACAGGGTGCCGTCGCCCGACAGGCGGGTGTCGAAGAACAGATGCCGTCCCAGGTCGGCGAGGGCGGGGTCGACGGGCACGGCCACCGGCACGGGCTCCACCGGCTCGCCGGCGACCACCACGCGCGGCACGTCGCCGGGCTGCACCGGGCCCTCGGCGGCGGCGCAGGGCGCGGCCGGCAGGAGAAGCGCGACGGCACCCGCGGCGGCCCGCAGGAGAGCGGCCCCACGCGAGCGCGGCGCCGACGGTCGGAGCCGCCCTTTCCCCATGCCGTTGGTCGAGCTCGCGCACGACTGCATCGCGTATCCCTACCAGGCGACTAAGCTTTAAGCATCATGATGCAGGCGAAAGGGGTAGTGGACAAATAAAAAAGGCGAAGCCGGCCTCCTTCCGGCCGGCTTCCCCTTATGCGCTAGGACCGTTGGATTACCTGCGCGCAGACGGCGCATCACCCTTCGGTTTGTGGGGACCAGCGCAGCACCGGCTTGCGGGCTGCCAGCGTCTCGTCGAGGCGCCGCCGCGGCGTCAGGCGCGGGGCCTGCTTGAAGCTGTCGGCGTCGCTCTTCGCCTTTTCCGCCAGATGACGCACGGCGGTGATGAACACGTCGAGCGTCTGGCGGCTTTCCGTCTCCGTCGGCTCCATCAGCAGGGCGCCGTGCACGACCAGCGGGAAGTACATGGTCATGGGGTGGAAGCCCTCGTCGATGAGCGCCTTGGCGAAGTCCAGCGTCGAGACGCCGGTGTCCTTCAGGAAGCGGTCGTCGAACAGCGCCTCGTGCATCACCGGCGCCGGGAACGACGGGGTCAGCACGTCCGACAGGCGGGCGTAGAGGTAGTTGGCGTTGAGCACGGCGTCGTCGCTGGCCTGCTTCAGGCCGTCGCGCCCCATGCTCATCATGTAGCCGAGCGCCCGGACGAACACGCCGAACTGGCCGTGGTAGCCCTTCATGCGGCCGAAGGGATGCTTGCCGGCGGCGGCGCAGGCGGGGTCCTTCACATGCTCCACCAGCCGGAAGGCGCCGTTCTCCTCCACCACGAAGGGCAGCGGGGCGAAGGGCGCCAGCGCGTCGGACAGCACCGTCGGGCCGGAGCCGGGGCCGCCGCCGCCGTGCGGGGTGGAGAAAGTCTTGTGCAGGTTGATGTGCATGGCGTCGACGCCGAGGTCGGCGATCTTCACCCGCCCCATGATGGCGTTGTAGTTGGCGCCGTCCATGTAGACGTAGGCGCCGACGTCGTGCACCGCCTGCGAGATGGCGATGATGTCGCGCTCGAACAGGCCGCAGGTGTTGGGGTTGGTCACCATGAAGGCGGCGACGTCGGGGCCGAGGGCGGCCTTCAGGGCGTCGAGGTCGACGCGGCCGTCGTCGGTGGCCGGGATCGACTTCACCGTGTAGCCGACCAGGGCGGCGGTGGCCGGGTTGGTGCCGTGGGCGCTTTCGGGCACCAGCACCACCTTGCGGGCGTCGCCCTTGTGCTCGTGCGCCTGGCGGATGGCGAGCATGCCGCACAGCTCGCCGTGGGCGCCGGCGGCGGGCGACAGGGCGACGGCCGGCATGCCGGTCATGGCCTTGAGCCAGCGCGCCAGCTCGTGCATCAGCTCGAGCGCGCCCTGCACCGTCTGCTCCGGCTGGAACGGGTGGATGTCGGCGAAGCCCGGCAGGCGGGCCAGCTTCTCGTTCAGGCGCGGGTTGTGCTTCATGGTGCACGACCCCAGCGGGAAGAAGCCGGTGTCGATGCCGTAGTTCTTCTGCGACAGGCGGGTGTAGTGGCGCACCACCTCGGGCTCCGACAGGCCGGGCAGGCCGACGGCCGCCTTGCGCCGCAGGCCACCGAGGCGGTCGTCGACGTTGGGGGCGGGCGGCAGGTCCACGGCGGTCTTGCCGGGGCTGTCCATCTCGAAGATGAGCGGTTCTTCCACCACCAGGCCGCGGTTGCCGGTGACGGTGGAGCTGTTGGCGCCCTGCATGGCGTCCATGGCGGTCAGTCCTTCAGGCATCACAGCACCTCCGCGAGGGCGGCGACATAGGCGTCGATGTCGGCCTCGCTGTTCATTTCGGTGGCGGCGACGATCATCACCTCGGCCAGTTCCTCGTACTCCGGCCAGAAGCGGCTGGCGGGCACGCCGGCGAGGATGCCGCGGGCGGCGAGCGCGTCGACCACCTCGGCGGCGGGCTTGGGCAGGCGCACGGCGAACTCGTTGAAGAAGGCGCGCGGCAGCACCTTCACGCCCTTCACCTGCGCCATCTTCTCGGCCAGCAGCACGGCGGTCTTGTGGTTCAGCTCGGCAAGGCCGGTGAAGCCCGCTTCGCCGAGCAGCGTCATGTGGATGGTGAAGGCGAGCGCGATGAGGCCCGAGTTGGTGCAGATGTTGGACGTCGCCTTCTCGCGCCGGATGTGCTGCTCGCGGGTCGACAGGGTGAGCACGAAGCCGCGGCGGCCGTCCTCGTCCACCGTCTCGCCGCACAGGCGGCCGGGCATCTGGCGGACGAACTTGTCGCGCGTGGCGAACAGGCCGACGCCGGGGCCGCCGAAGCCGGTGGGCGTGGCGAGCGACTGGCCTTCCGTCACCACGATGTCGGCACCCATCTCGCCCGGGGGCGTAACGAGGCCGAGCGACAGCGGCTCGGCCACCGCCACCACCAGCAGGGCGCCGTGTTCGTGGCAGGCGTAGGCGAGCGTGCTCAGGTCCTGCAGGTGGCCGAAGAAGTCGGGGTTCTGCACCACCACGCAGGCCGTTTCGGTATCAATCCGACCCAGCAGGTCTTCCAGGCACAGGGGATCGGGGGCCAGCGTCTCGCAGAAGGCATCGGTGAACTTGAGGAACGTTTCGGTGGTGGACGCAAACTGCGGATGCAGGCCGCCCGACAGGATCACCTTCTTGCGCCGGGTGACGCGCACCGCCATGGCGGCGGCTTCGGCGCAGGCGGTGGCGCCGTCGTACATGGAGGCGTTGGCGACCGGCATGCCGGTCATGAGCGCCACCTGGGTCTGGAACTCGAACAGGTACTGAAGCGTGCCCTGGGCGATTTCCGGCTGGTAGGGGGTATAGGCGGTGAGGAACTCGCCGCGCTGGATGAGGTAATCCAGGCTCGCCGGCCAATGGTGGCGATAGGCGCCGCAGCCGAGGAAGCTCGGCCCGTCGGCCTGGGTCATGTTCTTGCGGGCGAGGCGGCCGAGGGTGCTTTCGACGGCCATCTCCGACTGGTGGGGCGGCAGGCCGACGATCTCGGCACCGCGGGCGGCCTCGGGCACGTCCTTGAACAGCGCATCGACGCTCTCGGCGCCGATGACCTGGAGCATGGCCTGCCGGTCGGCGTCGGTGAGGGGAAGGTATCGCATGGGGATCGGTTCCCTGGTGTTTGTGCGCAGGAGACGGGGGCGGCGCCGGGTCCGTTAGCCACCAAGACACCAAGGACACCAAGGGCGGCGGTGCTCTTCGCCGCCCTCTCAGTTCAGTGTCATGGCCGGGCTTGACCCGGGCATCCACGGCGCCACCGGCGCCAGCCGACTGGCTGCGGCGCCAGGACCGACCACGTGGATGCCCGGATCAAGTCCGGGCATGACACTGATCTGATGATGGTGCCGTTCGACCCGACCTCTTGGTGTACTTGGTGTCTTGGTGGCTATACTGCGCTGGCGCGCTGGCCCGAACCCCGCCGGCCGTTACAGCGACGCCACGTAGTCGTCGTAGGCGGCCTGGTCCATCAGGCCTTCGGTGTCCGGCTCGCCGTCGAGCTTGATCCGGTAGAACCAGCCCTCGCCGAAGGGGTCGAGGTTGATGGTGCCGGGGCTGTCGGGCAGGGCCTTGTTGAAGGCGACCACCTCGCCGCCGATGGGGCTGTAGACCTCGCTGGCGGCCTTCACCGATTCCACCACCGCGGCCTCTTCGCCCTTGGCGAGGGTGCGGCCCACTTCCGGCAGTTCCACGAACACCACGTCACCCAGCTGTTCCTGGGCGTAGTGGCTGATGCCGACGGTGGCGGTGTTGTCGTCCTCGACGCGGACCCACTCGTGATCCTTGGTAAACCACATGGTCATGTGACTCTCATCCCCTGTAATAGCGCTGTTCGACGAAGGGCAGGGCAACGACGCGCGCCGGCTGCGGCTTGCCCCGCACGAGAAGGGTGACGGCCGTGCCGGGTTCGGCGAAGGCGGTCTCGACGTAGCCCATGGCGATGGGGCCGCCGACCGTCGGGCCGAAGCCGCCCGAGGTGATCTCGCCGATGCGGCGGCCGCTGTCGTCCTGGATTTCGGTATGGGCGCGGGCCGGGGCCTTGCCCTCGGGCTGGATGCCGACGCGCAGGCGCGCCGTGCCCTCGGCCAGCTGGCGCTGGATGACGGCCGCACCGGGGAAGCCGCCCTCTTCGCGGCGGCGCTTCTGCATGGCCCACACTAGCGCGCCTTCCACCGGCGTCGTGGTGGTGTCGATGTCGGAGCCGTAGAGGCAGAGCCCCGCCTCCAGCCGCAGCGAATCGCGGGCGCCGAGGCCGATGGGCGCCACCCCCGGCTGCTCCAGGATGTGGCGCGCCAGGTGCTCCGCCTGATCGGCGGGCACGGAAATCTCGAAGCCGTCCTCGCCGGTATAGCCCGATCGGGTGACGAGGCAGGGGACGCCGTTGACCTCCAGCTTGCCCGCCGACATGAAGGTCATGGCCGCCGAGGCCGGAGCCAGATGCTCCATCACCTTGGCCGCGCCGGGGCCCTGGAGGGCGAGCAGGGCACGGTCCTCCAGCACGTCGACCGTGATGCCGCGCGGCTCCAGGTGGCGCTTCAGGTGGGCGAAGTCGGCGTCCTTGCAGGCGGCGTTGACCACCAGGATCAGGCAGTCGCCGGCGTTGGACACCATGAGGTCGTCGAGGATGCCGCCGTCGTCGTTGGTGAACAGCGTGTAGCGCTGGCGACCGGCCTTCAGTTCCTGGATGTTGCTCGGCACCAGGGTTTCCAGGGCCTTGGCCAGCTCCGCCACGGGCGCCCCGGTCAGGCGGCACTGGCCCATGTGGCTGACGTCGAACAGCCCGGCGTGCTCGCGGGTGTGCAGGTGTTCGTTCAGCACCCCCATGGGGTACTGCACGGGCATGGAATAGCCGGCGAACGGCACCATCTTGCCGCCCAGCTCGCGATGCAGCGAGTCGAGCGGCGTGGTACGCAAAGCGTCGCCGGCAGTGGGGGTATCCGTCATACGGGTCCTCCGACAGCCAAGGCATCGACCGCGGCCGGACTCCGGCTGCGGCGGGTGATGCCCCCCTCTGTCTCAGGACCTGAAAGATTCACCGGCGTCGCAATGGCCGGCTTACTTCGTCGGTGGGGTGACCGGGCGGGCCTGTCCAGGGCAGGCCGCGGCGATCAACCGCTTTCCAGAGCGTCCCCCTGACCCACGCGGTCCTTTTGCCTGAGAGTTTCCGGGGGCGGTTGCTCCTTCGGCGCCGGTGCGGCCGTGGCGGCGTGGTCCGGCGGTTGGTCCGGGGTGACGACGAACGGCGACCGATCTCTCCCGCGTGGCGGATCGGGACTGCATCAGTGTAGAGGACTGGCGGGCGCCGTCAACGGGCTCGCGCAAGGACGGCGGAACCGCTTGGTCTCCGGCCACCGGCGGTGGTATGACCGGCGCAACCCGCCTTTCTCCCGCTTCCGGAAGCTTCTCCGCCCCATGGCGCACATCGTCCTGTCCGATGCCGGCATCGCGTTCGACGGCACCACGCCGCGCACCCGGCCGCTCGGCGGCGCCGAAGGGGCCTTCGTGGCGCTGGCCGAAGCCCTGGCGGCGCGCGGCCACCGGGTGGAGGTGCGCAACGCCTGCACGGCGCCGGTGGAGGTGGCGGGGGTGGCGTGGCGGCCGCTCGCCGAGGGCTTCCCGGCCGCCTGCGACCTGCACATCGCCAACCGCTCGGACAAGCTGTTGCGCGCCCTGCCGGGGGCGCGGCGCACCGCCTTCTGGGTCCACAACCCCTGCCGCTACCTGCTGAAGGCGCGCTATCTGTGGAAGCTGGCGGTGACGCGGCCGGTGATCGTCTGCCTCGGCGCCTATCACCTGTCGACCCTGCCCGCCTGGGTGCCCGACGGCGGCCGGTTGGTGATCCCGCACGGCCTGCCCGACACCTTCCTGCACGCCGCGCCGCGCGAGCCGCCGGCGCCGCGGGCGGTGTTCACCTCCAACCCCTTGCGCGGGCTCGACTGGCTGCTCGACCGCTGGGAGCGGGACATCCGGCCGCAGGTGCCGGAGGCGGGGCTCGATCTCTACTGCGGCCCCGGCGTCTATGGCAGCGTCGGCGACCGCAAGGCCGACGCCATGCGCCGCGTGCTCGACCGCGCCCGCGCCCTGGCCGGCGCCGGGGTGGTGCTGCACGATCCGTTGCCGCGCGAGGCGCTGGCGGCGGTGCTGCAGGAGGCGCGGGTCATGCTCTACCCCGGCGACCTCAACGAGACCTTCTGCTTCGCCGTCGCCGAGGCGCAGGCGCTCGGCCTGCCGGCGGTGGTGCTGAACCAGGGGGCGCTGCCGGAGCGCGTGCGGTCCGGCGGGACCGGCTTCGTCGCCACCGATGACACGGCTTTTGTTTCCGATGCCGTGCGGCTCTTGCGCGACGATGCACTGTGGCGGAAACTCCACCGGACCGCGCTGGCGGAACAACGGTCATGGACCTGGAACGATGCCGCCGCCGCCTTCGAGCGGCTGCTGCCGGAGGACTGATGGAGCGTTTGCGGATTCTACAGGCCATGGCCGGTGCCGAACACGGCGGCGCCGAGCTGTTCTTCGAGCGGCTGGTGACGGCTTTGCACCGCGCCGGCATCCAGCAGCACGTGGTGCTGCGCCAGAACGCCGAGCGCGGCCGCAAGCTGCGCGAAGTGGGGCTCAACCCGGTGGAGCTGCCGTTCGGCGGCCGCTTCGACTTCAAGACCAAGCCGGCCTTCAAGCGCGAGATCGAGCGCTTCAAGCCGCACGTGGTGCTGACCTGGATGAACCGCGCCACCAGCTTCTGCCCCAAGGCGGAGGGCTTCGTGCACGTGGCGCGGCTCGGCGGTTACTACGACCTGAAATACTACCGCGGCTGCGACCATCTGGTCGGCAATACCCACGACATCGTCGATTACCTGGTGAAGAACGGCTGGCCGGCGGAGCGGGCGCATTACCTGCCCAACTTCGTCAATGCCGAGCAGGCACCGGCCGCGCCGCGCAAGCCCAACTACACGCCCGACAGCGTGCCGCTCATCTTCGCGCTCGGCCGCCTGCACGAGAACAAGGGCTTCGACGTGCTGCTGAAGGCCATGGCGCGGCTGTCCGACGTCTATCTGTGGATCGCCGGCGACGGCCCGCTGCGTCAGCAGCTGGAGGACCAGGCGCACGCGCTCGGCATCAAGCCGCGGGTGCGGTTCCTGGGGTGGCGGGAAGACGTGGCGTCGCTCTATGCCGCCGCCGACATGTTCGTCTGCCCGTCGCGGCACGAGCCCCTCGGCAACGTGGTGATCGAGGCCTGGGCGCACGGCCGCGCCGTCATCGCCACCGCCAGCCAGGGGCCGGCCAAGCTCGTCACCGACGGTGAAACCGGCCTCCTGACGCCGGTGGACGACCCCATCGCGCTCGCCGACGCCATCAAGAAGCTGATGCGCGACAAGGACCTGCGGGCGAAGCTCGGGGCCGCCGGCCGGGCCGCTTACGAGGCCGAGTACACCGAGGCCCAGGTGGTGGCGCAGTACCGCGACTTCTTCACCCGCGTGGTCGCCGAGAAGGCCGTGGCGGCGGCGGAGTAGGGCGCATGTGCGGCATCGCCGGAGCCATGAGCCGCGACGGCTCGCCCGTTGCGCCCGATCTGCTGGCGCGGCTGGCGGCGGCGCTCGGTCATCGCGGGCCGGACGGGCAGGGCACCCATCAGCGCGACGACGTCGGGCTGGCGCACGCCCGCCTCGCCATCATCGACCTGCAAGGCGGTCACCAGCCGCTGTTCGCCGGCGACGACCTGGCGCTGGTCGCCAACGGCGAGATCTACAACTACCGCGAACTGCGGGCGGAGATGCCGGGCGAGCCCTATCGCACGCTGTCCGACTGCGAGCCGCCGCTGTATCTCTACCGCCGCCGCGGGCTCGCCTTCACCGACGCTTTGCGCGGCATGTACGCCATCGCCCTGCACGACGCCCGCGCCGGGCGGCTGGTGCTGGCGCGCGACCCCTTCGGCATCAAGCCGCTGTATTACGCCGAGACGGACCGTCTGTTCGCCTTCGCCAGCGAGCCCGCCGCCCTGGTCGCCGCCGGCATCGTGCCGCCCAAGGTGGCCGAGGCGCCGCGCGAGGAACTGCTGAACCTGCAGTTCACCACCGGCGCGGCCACCATCTTCCCCGGCATCCTGCGCGTGCTGCCCGGCGAGACGCTGGTGGTGGAGCGCGGCCGCATCGTCGACCGCCGCCGCCTGTCGGCCCTGCCGCCGCCACGCACCGGGCCGGCGGTGCGGCGCGAGTCCGTGGCCGTCCAGGCCTTCGACCAGCTGTTCGCCGAGACGGTGGAGCTGCACCAGCGCTCCGACGTGCCCTACGGCATGTTCCTGTCGGGCGGCGTCGACAGTTCCGCCGTGTTGGCGATGATGGCGCGGCTCAACCCGCAGCCGGTGCTGGCCTTCACCGCCGGCTTCCCCGAGACCGGCGTGCCCGACGAGCGCGAGCACGCCCGCGCCGTCGCCCGCGCCGCCGGGGCGGAGCATGTGGAGGTCGCGGTCACCGAGAAGGACTTCTGGGACCACCTGCCGGCCATCGCCGCCTGCATGGACGACCCCGCCGCCGACTATGCCGTGGTGCCGACCTGGCTGCTGGCGCGCGAGGCCCGCAAGTCGGTGACCGTCATCCTGTCCGGCGAGGGCGGCGACGAGCTGTTCGGCGGCTACGGCCGCTATCGCCACGCCATGCGCCCGTGGCCCTTCGCCAAGCCCATGCGCCGCAAGGGCACCTTCGACGGCCTCAACGTGCTGCGCCAGCCGCCCGGCGCGTGGCGCGACGGCTTCGCCCGCGCCGAAGCGGCGGCGGCCGGCCAGAAGTGGCGGACGCGGCTGCAGGCGGCGCAGGCTCTCGACATCGCCGACTGGCTGCCCAACGACCTGCTGACCAAGCTCGACCGCTGCCTCATGGCGCACGGCATGGAGGGGCGGGTGCCCTTCCTCGACGTAGCGCTGGCCGCCTTCGCCTTCCCGCTGCCCGACCGCCTGAAGGTGCGCCGCGGCCACGGCAAGTGGCTGCTGCGCGAATGGCTGCGCCGCACCCTGCCGGCGTCGCAGCCGTTCACGCCCAAGCGCGGCTTCACCGTGCCCGTCGGCGAGTGGATCGCCCGCCACGGCGCCATGCTCGGCCCCATGGTGGTGGCCCAGCCGGGCGTGGTGGAGCTTGTGGACCCGGAAGCCGGCCGCCATCTCTTCACCAGCGGCGACAAGCGGGCGCGCTTCGCCGCCTGGACGCTGCTGTTCTATGCCCTCTGGTACCGCCGCCACGTGCTCGGCCGGATGCCGGAGGGCGACGTCTTCGCCACCCTGACCGCCGCCCCCTGACAGGAGATTCCGCCGTGGCCGACCGGTATGACCTCATCCTCCGCAACGGCACCGTGCTCACCCCCTCGGGCCGCGTCGCCACCGACGTCGGCGTCCGCGCCGGCCGCATCGCCGCGCTCGGCGTGCCCGCCGACGCCGAGGCGGCCGAGGTGATCGACTGCACCGGCCTGCACGTGCTGCCGGGCGTCATCGACAGCCAGGTCCACTTCCGCGAGCCGGGCCTGGAGCACAAGGAAGACCTGGCGACCGGCACCCTCGGCGCCGTGAAGGGCGGCGTGACGGCGATCTTCGAGATGCCGAACACCAAGCCCTCGACCACCACCCCCGACGCCATCGCCGACAAGCTCGCCCGCGCCAAGGGCCGGGCGTGGTGCGACCACGCCTTCTTCATCGGCGCCGCGCCCGAGAACGCCGAGGACCTGGGCGGGTGGGAGACGCTGCCCGGCTGCGCCGGCGTGAAGATCTTCATGGGCTCGTCCACCGGCTCGTTGCTGGTGGAGCAGGACGAGGTGATCGCCCGCGTGCTCGCCAACGGCCGCCGCCGCGTCGCCGTCCACTGCGAGGACGAGGAACGCCTGCGCGAGCGCAAGCACCTGGCCGACGAAGGCGCCCACCCGCGCCTGCACCACGTCTGGCGCGACGCCGAAACCGCCCTGCGCGCCACCCAGCGCCTCGTGAAGCTGGCCGAGGCGGCGCGCCGGCGCGTCCACGTACTGCACGTGACGACGGCGCAGGAGATCCAGTTCCTCAAGGATCACAAGGATCTGGTGACGGTGGAGGTGCTGCCGCAGCACCTGACCATGACGGCCGATGCCTACGAGACGCTCGGCACGCTGGCCCAGATGAACCCGCCGATCCGCGAGAAGGAACACCAGGATATGCTCTGGTGGGGCATCCAGCAGGGGGTGGTGGACGTCATCGGCTCCGACCACGCGCCGCACACGCTGGAGGAAAAGGCCAAGCCCTACCCGGCGAGCCCGTCTGGCATGACCGGCGTGCAGACCCTGGTGCCCCTCATGCTCGATCATGTGGCGGCGGGGCGCCTGACGCTGGAGCGTTTCGTCGACCTGACCAGCGCCGGCCCGGCCCGCATCTACGGCATCGCCGGCAAGGGCCGCATCGCGGTCGGCTACGACGCCGACTTCACCCTGGTCGACCTGTCGGCCCGGCGCGAGATCACCAACGCCTGGATCGCCAGCCGCTGCGGCTGGACGCCGTTCGACGGCAAGACGGTGACCGGCTGGCCCAAGGCGACGATCATCCGCGGCCGCATCGTCATGCGCGACGACGAAGTCCTCGGCGACCCGGCGGGGCGGCCGGTGCAGTTCCAGGAATGCTACGCGGGGTGAGGGTGTACAGCCTTTTGTGCATTTTTTGTTCTTGCCGGCTGGCGGCGTACACCGCCGTCCGGTAAGCTGTGCTCGTAGGTCGAGGGAGGAGTGACGGGAATGCGCGTGGCTGGCCTGTTCGCTGGAATCGGCGGCTTGGAGCGGGGCTTGGCCCGGGCCGGTCACGACGCCGCTCTCCTGTGTGAGATCGAGCCGGCGGCGCGCGCGGTGCTGGAGGCGCGATATCCGGACGTTCCCTGCCCCGAGGACGTCCGGACGATCGCGGCCTTGCCGGTCGACGTGGACCTCGTGGCCGCCGGGTTTCCCTGCCAGGATCTGAGTCAGGCAGGCCGCACCGCCGGAATCGGCGGGCTGCGCTCTGGTCTGGTGGGCGAGGTCTTCCGCTTGCTCGAAAAGCGCCGCGCCCCGTGGGTCGTCCTCGAGAACGTGCCGTTCATGATGCAACTCGCCGGCGGCAAGGCATTGGACCACGTCGTGTCCGCCCTGGAGGCGCTCGGGTACCGGTGGGCCTATCGCGTCGTCAACACCCTGGCCTTCGGGCTGCCGCAGCGCCGCAAGCGGGTGTTCATCGTGGCCTCCACGGTCGCCGATCCGGCCGACGTGCTACTCGTCGACGACGCCGATTTCCGGGAGCCGCCGACGCGGCTGGGGGAGCAGGCTCATGGGTTCTACTGGACGGAAGGCGTTCGCGGGCTCGGCTGGGCGGCGGACGCCGTCCCGACGCTGAAGAACGGCTCGACGGTCGGCATTCCGTCACCGCCGGCCATTCTTCTTCCCGACGGCCGATTGATCCAACCCGACATTCGGGATGCCGAACGCATGCAGGGTTTTCCGGCGGATTGGACGGTGGCGGCGGAACGGGTGGCGCGAGCCTCGCGGCGGTGGTCGCTGGTCGGAAACGCCGTGAGCGTGCCGGTCGCCGAGTGGCTCGGACGACGTCTCGCGACGCCCGGATCCTATGGCGGCGACCGTGACCGGGAGATGCCGGGCAAAGGGTGGCCGGCGGCCGCCCGGTTCGACGGTCGGCGGCGCATCGCGGTGGAGATCGGTGAAGCGCCCGTCGTGCTCGAACGGCCGCCACTGCACGAATTTCTCCAGTACCCGGGCAAGCCGCTCTCGGAGCGGGCGACCGCCGGCTTCTACCACAGGGCGCGTAAAGGGTCGCTGCGGTTCCCCGAGGGCTTCCTGGATGCGGTCGCGGCGCACCTGGACCGGGTGCGCGGCGGGGCCGCGGTTCCCGTGGCGGCCGAGTGAGCGGCATCCCGTCGGTGGTAACGGATCCGGAGCGCTCGCGCCTCATGACGCGGGTCCGGCAGAAGGGGACGGCGCCCGAACTCGTCGTCCGGGGGATCCTGCGGTCTCTTCACCTGGGGTATCGCCTGCAGGCTCGCGATTTGCCGGGGTCTCCGGACATCGTCAACCGGCGTCGTCGTTGGGCCGTCTTCGTCCACGGCTGTTACTGGCACCACCACACGAGTTGTCGGCGTGCTACCGTCCCGAAGCGCAACCACGAGTTCTGGACCGCCAAGTTCGCCGCGAACCGGCGGCGCGACGCCCGCGTGGTGCGAGACTTGCGCCGGCGAGGCTATCGCGTCGTGATCGTCTGGGAATGCGAAACCGCCGCTCCGGACGTGCTCGCGGCCCGGCTGGAGCGGATCCTCGCTCACAGGTGAGCGAAGCGGGTGGCGTAGATGTGGGCGAACCGCGCGATCATGGACTCGTAGGAGTAGATGTCGCCGCTCGCCGGCGCCGGCGGCCCTTCGATCAGCCGCACCGGCGTGCCGTCGTTGCGACAATCCACGGCCGTGATGGCGAAGGCGTCGAACCCGGCGTCGCCGAGTTTCGAGCGGCGCGGGATCTGCGTCATCTTGGCGACGACCAATTCCGCCGCGCGGGGTTGAACGTGATCGGAGACACGCGGCGGCATTTGCGAAAGCGGCCACTTGTTCAAGTCGGTGCTGACGAAGGTCGGTGCGACGTTGACCATGACGAACCCCGCGGCGATGGCCTGGTCGGTGGCCCCGTGGGTCGTGGCGTGGCTGGAGTTCAGTTCGTCGTAGAGCCGCGGCAACGCGCGCTGATGCGCCGTCATGCAGGCTTTCGCCTCGAGCGCAGCGAGCACGCTGCCGACGGGCGCGCCGACGAGCTGCGGCAGGGCAACCAGCGCCGACCGTTCGTCGTCGGACAAGTCGATCTCGTAGTGTTCGACCATGGCCGCGAAAGTGCTCGGCGGTCGCCCCTTCGGCACACCGGCCGCCGGCGTGCACAGGACCAGGTCGAGCACCTTCTTCCTGTTGTGCTGGAAGTCGGTCATCTTGTGGTTGATGCCGAAGGCGACCTTGCCGCTTTCGATGTGGGATCGCAACAGACCGCATGTCAGCAGGAGGTCGAACAGGATGCCCCAGCAGGCGACCTTCGAATGGTGGTCGCTGCGCGAGTGATATTGCCAGAGGTTCCCGTGGGCATCCTCTCGCGTAGGGCGGCTGAGCGTCCGCGCCAAGATACTGGGACCGAACACCGCAGCCTCGCGTGTTGTCGAAACGAAGGTGACAAGTAATGCCTGCGCTCGCGGATGAGTGCAAGCGGCGGCGGCCGCCGGCCCTCCCCTCACACCACCCCCGCCGCTCGGTATGCCGCCAGTTCCTCCTCCGTCAGGCCGCACAGCTTGCCGTAGATCTCGGCGTTGCCTTCGCCCAGTTCCGGGCCGAGGTGCTCGACCCGGCCCGGTGTGGCGGTGAGGCGGGGGACGACGTTGGGGACCACCACCTCGCCCACCAGCCGGTCGACCAGCGTCAGCAGGTTGCCGCGGGCGGCGAACTGGGGGTCGGCGGCGATGTCGGCGATGGTGTTGATGGCGCCGCAGGGCACCTCTTCCGTCAGGCATCGGTCGAGCACCTCGGCGCGGGTGAGGGTGCCGGTCCAGGCGGTGACGGCGCCGTCCACCGTCTCGCGGTCGGCCAGGCGATCGGCGACGCGGGCGTAGCGCTCGGCGAGGTCGGGGCGGGCCATGGCGCGGGTCAGGCGCTCGAACATCTTGTCGTTGGTGCAGGCGATGGCGACCCAGTGGCCGTCGGCGCAGGCGAAGTGGCCGTGCGGGCAGGCGTTGAGCGTGCCCGCCCCCTCCGGCCCGCGCACCGTGCCCTCGTAGGCATGGCGCGGCGCCAGTTCGTCGAGCACGCGGAAGACGCTCTCGTAGAGGCCGATGTCGACCTGCTGGCCCTCGCCGGTGCGGTCGCGGTGGCGCAGGGCGACCAGCACGCCGACGGCCCCGAACAGGCCGCTCATGTAGTCGGCGAGGGAGGTCGAGCCCGGCGTCACCGGCGGCCCGCCCGGCATGCCGGCGAGGTGGGTCAGGCCGCCCACCGCATGGGCGATGCGGGCGAAGCCGGGGCGGTCGCGGTAGGGGCCGGTCTGGCCGTAGCCCGACACCCGCAGCATGACGAGGCCGGGGTTCACCGCCCGCAGGTCGTCCCACCCGAGGCCCCATTTCTCCAGCGTGCCGGGGCGGAAGTTCTCGCACACCACGTCGGCCTGCGCCGCCATCTGGCGGAACAGCTTGGCGCCCTTCGGGTCGCGCAGGTTGAGGGTGACGGAGCGCTTGTTGCGCGCCTCCGACAGCCAGGCGAGCGTGTCGCCGCGCGGCGTCGGCGTGCCGAAGCGGCGGAAGGGGTCGCCGCTGCCGGGCTGCTCCACCTTGATCACCTCGGCGCCGAACTCGGCCAGGATGGCGGCGGCGTAGGGCGCGGCGATGAAGGTGGCGCAGTCGAGCACGCGGATGCCTGCGAGCGGCAGCGGGGCGGCGGCGGCGGTGTCGGTCATCGGCGGTCCTTCGCGTCGGAGGCGGGCGGCGTGTTCGGCGGATCTTGCGGCAGCGCTGCCGCCCCGCGCAAGGACACGGGTGCGGCCCGCTGCAATCGATAGGCGTAGGCGAGGCAGGCGGCGGCCTCGCGCGCCGCATGGCTCCACCACGCCGGCGTGAGGCGGCGCGGCGGCGGCGCGGCATGGCCCTCCACGGCGATGCCGAGCGGCCGGGCGAGGCGGCGGAAGGTCCACAGGGCGCGCGGCAGGTGCAACTCGTCGGTCACCACCACCAGCCGCCGCCAGCCCCGCTCGGCCGCCAGGGCCAGGGTTTCGCGCGCATTGCCGAGGGTGTCCTGCGACGCTTCCTCCAGCACCACGGCGGCGGCCGGGATGCCGTGGCGGTCGACCAGCCGGCGGGCCATGACGGCGGCCTCCGTCACCGCCGCATCGCCCGGCCCGGTGGCTCCGCCGGAAACCACCAGCCAGGGTGCCACTCCCTCCTGCCACAGCACGGCGGCGGCGGCGAGGCGGCGCCTCAGGGCCGGCCCGGCGCCGCCCTCCGGCGTCAATTTCGCCCCCAGAACCACCACCGCATCGGCCGCATTCCGGCCTTTCCGCAAGGGTCGTGGGGAAACCTCGGAGGGTGCCGCTTCTTCGATGGACATTTGGTAGTATTGCCTCCATGATCGCCGTCCCAAACCGCTTGCTTTGGTAGGCGTTCCGCCCGCTCGACCTTTTTGCCTGAGCCAAGAAATGGCCTCCGTCCTCGGCATCACGCTGTTCCGCGAGAAGACGACCGTTCATAAGTTCTCCTTCGACACGGCGTCGGAAGGCGGCCAGGCGGCCATGTCGATCCGGTCCAACCGCATCGCCATGGTGCTGAAGTCGGCGGACGTGAACGAGACCGTCGTCGTGCGCGGCCAGAACATCCCCTGCACCCTCCGTGCCGCCGCCATGGTGTACGAGGTGTTCAGCCGCAATCCCTTCGCCTTCCGCAACGAGGCGGGGACCGAGTGGACCGCCAAGTGGGACCAGCGCATGTCGTCGTACGAACGCCAGTTCGTACCGGAAACCTGGGTGTCCATCCACCACAACGGGCAGACCCTGTTTTCCACCAACACCTCCAAGCAGATCGACGCCATCGAGGCGCTCGCCCAGGGCGGCGACGTCAACGAGCAGATCGTCCGCCGCGTCAGCCAGACCCTGTTCGGCCGCGACGAGGAGTTCGTGGTGCAGCACGACAGCCAGACGGCCGTGGTGTTCACCCCCTTCTCCAGCTACCACCGCGCCGCCATCCTGGAGCGCCGCGGCGGCCGTACCGGTTCCTTCGCCGCTTCCGTGCACCATCCGCCGAAGCCCAAGAAGCCGGTGCGGTATGATACATTCATCCACTTCTGCGCCGACCTGATCGAGGCGGTGAACGTGCGGATGTTCCTGGAGCGCATCAAGGCGATGATCGAGGAGAACCGCATCTCCGGTCCGCCCGTGACGCCGGCGCAGGTGCAGGGCGCCATGAACCGCCGCAAGGAGCTGGTGGCCTTCGTCAACGCTTTCGAGCGGGCGAACAAGGTCTCCTACCGCCCCGAGCGGCCGGAGCTCTTCTGACGCCATCCCCCTTTTCGGTTCGGGTGACAGTGCCATGGAACGCAGGAACAGCCGCGACGTCTTGTTCGAGTCCCTCGTGCTCGAGGACCGTGCGGTCGCCGACATCGGTTGCGGCGACGGCGGCCTCGCGCGGGCCATCCGCAGGGCGGGCGCGGCGCGCGTCATCGGCGTCGAGTGCAGCCCGCGCCAGCTCGCCAAGGCCGGCGCGGCGGAGACGGTGGACGGCGTCGTCATCATCGACGGCGTGGCGGAGGCCCTGCCCATCCTGTCGGGCACCATGGACGTCGTCGTGTTCTTCAACAGCCTGCACCACGTGCCGCCGCAGCACATGGCCGCCGCCATGGCGGAAGCGGCGCGGGCGCTGAAGTCGGGCGGCCAGCTCTACTGCTCGGAGCCGCTGGCGCAGGGGCCGTTCTACGACCTGTGCAAAGCGGTGGACGACGAGAAGGAAGTGCGCGGCCTCGCCTACCGCGCCCTGCATGCCGCCCACGCCCACGGCCTGCATGTGGAGCGCGAGACGGTGTTCGTGCACACCGTGAAACTGCGCAGCTTCGAAGCCTTCCGCGACCGCATCATCAGCGCCAACAGCGAGCGCGAGGCCCGCTTCGACGCCGCCGAGGCCGCCCTGCGGGTCCGCTTCGAGGACCTGGGCACCCGCACCGACGACGGCTGGACCTTCGACCAGCCGACCCGCGTGACGGTCCTGCGCAAGGAACGCCGCGAAGACTGGGACCTGCACGCCCACGCCCGCGGGGTGTGAGGGGGAAGGGCTACGCGGTGTGCTGCCTGATCCAGGCGGCGAGAGCCTCCTGGCTCAAATCGCCGCCGGCCAGCGCCAGAATCGTCCGGACCAGCTCGTCGTCGCTGCACGTCAGTTCGACGCCGTGAAGGGCCAGGAACAGTTCCATCACCACCGCGCCGGTGCGTTTGTTGCCGTCGACGAAGGCATGATTACGGACGAGACCGAACCCATAGGCGGCGGCCAAGTCCGCCAGATCGGGATCGCCATAGGCTGCCAGATGGTCCGGGCGCGCGAGGGCGGCAGCCAGTAGATCCGCGTCCCGCACGCCCCCGGCGCCGCCATGCTCGGCGATTTGTTCCTCGTGGATCGCGATCACCACCGACAGCGGGATCCTGACCGCGGTCGTCACTTCGCCAGCTCGTTCAGCGCGGCCCGGCGCTTCTTCATGAGGCGGCGTGCCACGCTCATCTGGTCGTCGTGCGCCGGTCCTGCGGCCGACAGCCTGTAGTCGCCGTCTTCCAGGTCGCTCAGGAAGACGACGTCGTCCTCGCCCACCTCCAGGCGAGACGTCGCTTCGTTCGGTATCGCCAGCATGAGCTGATCGCCGACTCTGGTCACTTTCAGCTGGAAGACGCCCATGGCTCCGACTCCTCGATACGGCCTTCCAAGAGATACGTCCCGCCGGCCGTCGCGGCAACCACCTCCTTTCCCCATTGCCCGTCCGCTGGGCATCGGGCATCGTTGACCGGAACTTGGGCAGCCGGGGAAGGGGATTCCTGGGAATGAGCATCCGCGTCGCGTTGCGTCACCGCACGTCCTACCGGTACGACCGGCTGGTATCCCTCGGTCCGCAGGTGATCCGCCTGCGCCCGGCGCCGCATACGCGCACCAAGGTGGTGTCCTACAACCTGTCCATCAGCCCCAAGGGACATTTCCTCAACTGGCAGCAGGACCCGCAGTCCAACTGGCTCGCCCGCGTGGTCTTCCCCGAGAAGGTGCGGGAGTTCGTCATCGACGTCGATCTGGTCGCCGAGATCGAGACGGTGAACCCCTTCGACTTCTTCCTGGAGCCGCAGGCCGAGCACTGGCCCTTCGACTACGACCCCATCCTGGCCGAGGAACTGCGCCCCTTCCGCCGCTGCGAACCGCTCGGCCCGAAGCTGGAGGCGTGGCTCGCCAGCGTGCCGCGGGAGAAGACCCAGACCACCAACTTCGTCGTCGGCCTCAACCAGCGGCTGCAGCAGGAGATCAAGTACCTGGTCCGCCTGGAGCCGGGCGTGCAGAGCTGCGAGGAGACGCTGACCAAGCTGTCGGGCTCGTGCCGCGATTCGGGCTGGCTGCTGGTGCAGATCCTGCGCCACCTGGGCTTCGCCGCCCGCTTCGTCTCGGGCTATCTGGTGCAGCTGGTGGCCGACGAGAAGCCCATCGACGGCGGCCCGGCCGGTACCGACCACGACTTCACCGACCTGCACGCCTGGGCCGAGGTCTACCTGCCAGGCGCCGGCTGGATCGGCCTCGACCCCACATCGGGCCTGCTGGCGGGCGAGGGGCACATCCCGCTCGCCGCCACGCCGGATACGCCCTCGGCCGCCCCCATCACCGGCGGCGTCGACGAATGCGAGACCGAGTTCGGCTTCGAGATGAGCGTCGCGCGCATCCACGAGACGCCGCGCGTCACCAAGCCCTACACGCCCGACCAGTGGGCCGCCATCGAGGCGCTCGGCCATCAGGTGGACGCCGACCTGAAGGCCGGCGACGTGCGCCTCACCATGGGCGGCGAGCCGACCTTCGTCGCCGCCTTCGACATGGACGCCGCCGAGTGGAACACCGCCGCCGTCGGCCCCACCAAGCGACTCTTCGCCGCCGACCTGATCCGCCGCCTGCGCGCCCGCTTCGCGCCCGGCGGCATGCTGCTCTACGGCCAGGGCAAGTGGTATCCGGGCGAGAGCCTGCCGCGCTGGGCCTTCCACCTGTACTGGCGGCGCGACGGCAAGCCCCTGTGGCGCGACCTGTCCCTCTTCGCCGACGAGACCGACCGCCCCGACAGCACCATCGCCGATGCCGAGCGCTTCATGGTCGCCCTGTGCGACGGCCTCGGCGTCGACGGCGCGGCGGTGCATCCCGCCTACGAGGACGCCGGCCTTTTCCTCGCCCGCGAGGCGCGGCTGCCCGACAACGTCGACCCCTTCGACAGCAAGCTGAAGGACCCGGAGGAACGCGCCCGCCTCGCCCGCGTGTTCGGGCGCGGCCTGCATGTGCCGGTCGGCTACGTCCTGCCGGTGCAGCGCTGGCAGGGCGCGGCGGAGGCGCCGCGCTGGCAGACGGAAATCTGGACCTTCCGCACCGGCCGCATGGTGCTGCACCCGGGTGACAGCCCGGTCGGCCTGCGCATGCCGCTCGACAGCCTGCCGTGGGTGCCGGCCGCCCGCTACCCCTACATCGTCGAGCAGGACCCCTTCGCGCCGCGCGGCGACCTGCCGGAGCCGCGCGACCTCGACCAGCGCCTGGTGCGCGGCGCCGACGCGCCCACCGACCGGCCGCAGCATCCGCAGAGCCTGACCCACGGCCGCGCCGTGCGCACCGCCATCGCCGTTGAGCCGCGCGACGGCCGGCTGCACGTCTTCATGCCGCCGACGGAAACCGCCGACGACTACATCGCCCTGGTGGCCGAGGTGGAGGCCGCCGCCGTCCGCACCGGCCTGCCGGTGACGCTGGAAGGCTACCCGCCGCCGCGCGACCCGCGCCTCGGCAGCATTTCCGTCACGCCTGACCCCGGCGTCATCGAGGTCAACATCCACCCGGCGGCCAGTTGGGACGAGGCCGTCGCCATCACCACCGGCCTCTACGAGGACGCGCGCGCCTGCCGCCTCGGCACCGAGAAGTTCCTCATCGACGGCCGGGCGAGCGGCACCGGCGGCGGCAACCACATCGTCATGGGTGGCCCCACCGCCGCCGACAGCCCGTTCCTGCGCCGGCCGGACGTGCTCGGCAGCCTGATCCGCTACTGGCAGAACCATCCGAGCCTCAGCTACCTGTTCTCGGGCATGTTCATCGGCCCGACCAGCCAGGCCCCGCGCATCGACGAGGCGCGCAACGACAGCCTCTACGAGATGCAGATCGCCCTGTCGCAGCTGCCGCCGCACACCCGCGAGGCGCCGCCGTGGCTGGTCGACCGGGCGCTGCGTCACCTGCTCGCCGACCTGACGGGCAATACCCACCGTTCGGAAATCTGCATCGACAAGCTGTTCTCGCCCGACAGTGCCACCGGGCGCCTCGGCCTCGTGGAGTTCCGCTCCTTCGAGATGCCGCCGCACGCCCAGATGAGCCTGGCGCAGCAATTGGTGCTGCGGGCGCTGATCGCGTGGTTCTGGCGCGAGCCTTTCACCCGGCCGCTGACCCGCTGGAGCACCCGCCTGCACGACGAGTTCATGCTGCCGCATTACGTGGAGCGCGACTTCCGCGCCGTGCTGGCGGACCTGAACACCGCCGGATACCCCGTCGATCCGGCGTGGTTCGCGCCGCACGTGGAGTTCCGCTTCCCGCGCTACGGCGAAGTGGTGCACGACGGCGTCCACATGGAACTGCGCCAGGCGCTGGAGCCCTGGCTGGTGCTCGGCGAGGAACCGGGCGGCGGCGGCACCGTGCGCTACGTCGACTCCAGCGTCGAGCGGCTGCAGGTGAAGGTGTCGGGCCTCCACCCGGAGCGCCACGTGGTCACCTGCAACGGCCGCCGCATCCCCCTGCAGCCCACCGGCGAGCAGGGCACCTACGTCGCCGGCGTGCGCTTCCGGGCATGGTGGCCGGCGGCCTGCCTGCATCCCACCGTCGGCGTCCACGCTCCGCTGGTGTTCGACCTGATGGACGGCTGGAACGAGCGGTCGCTCGGCGGCTGCACCTACCACGTCGCCCACCCGGGCGGGCGCAACTACGACACCACTCCCATCAACTCCTACGAGGCGGAGGCGCGGCGTCTCGCCCGCTTCTATCCGATCGGTCATACCCCCGGGCGCAAACCGGTGCCTCCGAAGGAGTATAATCCCGACTTCCCTTGTACGCTGGATTTGCGCTTTACTCCGACGTGAGAGCGTTGAAGCGGCGGTGCGGGGGCAGGGGCTCCCGCCGCCGTCGTTGAGGGCCGACCGTCATGCCGATGCTGGACACCACGAGGCGCATGGGCCGTGACGGGCAGGGCGTTCTGCCGGGCTTCACGCACATCGGCTACGGCACCTCGCGCGGCACCTACGACGAGATGGTGGACGAGACGGGCGCCGTGCGGCCGCACTGGCAGTCCTTCGCCGATGCCCTGTCGCAACTGTCGGAAAGCGAGATGCGGGCCCGCTGGGACCGCGGCCAGCGGCTGATCCGCGACAACGGCGTCACCTACAACGTCTACGGCGACCCGGAAGGCATGGACCGGCCGTGGCAGCTCGACCCGCTGCCGCTTCTGGTCAGCAGCAAGGAATGGGCCTTCCTGGAGGCGGCGCTGAAGCAGCGCGCCACCCTCATGAGCCTCATCCTGGCCGACCTCTACGGGCCGCAGCGCCTGCTGACGGAAGGCCTGCTGCCGCCGGCGCTGGTGTTCGGCAATCCCGGCTTCCTGCGGCCGCTGCACGGCGCCCAGGGCCAGGCCGGCAAGCAGCTGCAGTTCTACGCCGCCGACGTCGCCCGCAGCCCCGACGGCACGTGGTGGGTGGTCGGTGACCGCACCGAGGCGCCGTCGGGGGCCGGCTATGCGCTCGAAAACCGCATCATCGTCAGCCGCGTGCTGCCCGATTTCTACCGCACTGCCAACGTGCAGCGGCTGGCCGGCTGGTTCCTCAAGGCGCGCGACGCCCTCATCGGCCTCGCCCCGCGCAACCCGGACAACCCGCGCGTGGTGGTGCTGACCCCCGGCCCTTACAACGAGACCTATTTCGAGCACGCCTACCTCGCCCGCTACATGGGCCTGACCCTGGTCGAGGGTGAAGACCTGACGGTGCGCGAGAACCGCGTCTACCTGAAGACCATGGAAGGCCTGAAGCCGGTGGAGGTGATCCTCCGCCGCACCGACGGCAGCTATTGCGACCCGCTCGACCTGCGCGACGATTCCACCCTCGGCGTGCCGGGGCTGGTGGGGGCGGTGCAGGCGGGCACGGTGGCGGTGGCCAACGGCCTCGGCTCCGGCCTCATCGAGACGCCGGCCTTCATGCCCTTCCTGCCCGGCCTGTGCCGCCACCTGCTGGGCGAGGAGCTGCGCCTGCCCGGCATCGCCTCGTGGTGGTGCGGCCAGGACAAGGAACGCGCCTACGTGCTGGCGAACCTGCACCGCCTGGCGGTGCGGCCGGCCTTCACCGTGCAGGCGCCCATCACCGACGCCTCGCGCCTGTCGTCGGCGGAACGCGCCCAGCTCGCCGCCCGCATCGAGGCCGCGCCCTACCTGTGGGTGGCGCAGGAGGCGGTGCACCTGTCCAGCGCCCCGGCCTGGGTGGAGGGGCGGCTGGAGACCCGCGCCGTCACGCTGCGCTGCCACGCCGTCATGACCCGCGACGGGCCGGAGATCATGCCGGGCGGCCTGTGCCGCACCACGGCGCCGGGCACCCTGTCGCTGTCCATGCAGCACGGCGGCGGGTCCAAGGACGCCTGGGTGCTGTCCGACGCGCCGGTCAGCCACGTCAGCCTGCTGCGCAGCCGCAACGCGCCGGCCAAGACCGTGCGCGGCAGCCGCGACCTGCCGAGCCGGGTGGCCGACAACACCTTCTGGCTCGGCCGCTACCTTGAGCGCTGCGAGGACACCACCCGCGTGCTGCGCGCCGCCATGAGCCGCGCCGTCGAAGGCTCGGCCGGCGGCGGCGACCCGGAACTGGCGGTGGTGCTCGACCTCTTCGCCATGCTCGGGCACCTGCCGCACGACCTCGATCGCCGCGAGCCGGCGGCGCAGGACGAGGCGGTGCGGCTGCTCATCACCGGCAATATGGACGTCGCCAACTTCGTCGGCCTGCGCGGCGTCATCCAGAACCTGCAGCGCGTCGCGACGGTGGTGCGCGACCGCCTGTCGCTCGACACCTGGCGCTCCATCAACCGCCTGGGCGAGGGGCTGGCGGCCCTGCGCAAGCCGGCGGCGGTGAGCCCCGACGAGATGCTCGGCGCGCTCAACGAGACCATCATGATCCTGTCGGCCCTGTCGGGGCTGTGCAGCGAGAACATGACCCGCGGCCCCGGCTGGCGCTTCATGGACGTCGGCCGCCGGCTGGAGCGCGGCCTGCATGCGCTCGACCTTCTGTCGGCGCTGCTGTCCTCGCCGCCCGACGATGTCGGGCCGGCGCTCGACGTGGTGCTCGACCTGTCGGACAGCGTGATGACCTACCGCGCCCGCTATCTGGCGGCGCCGCAGGTGGTGCCGGTGCTCGACCTGCTGCTGGTGGACGAGACCAACCCGCGCTCGCTCGGCTTCCAGCTGGCCCGCCTGATGGACCATGCCGACGCGCTCGCGCCCTACCTCGCCGACCGCATGTTCACGCCCGAGCAGCGCATCGTCATGGGCCTGCTGACCGGCGCCCGCACCCTCGACCCGGCGCTGGTGACCCTGGCCGAGCCCAAGGGCGGCGAGGTGCGGCTCATCGACTTGGTGGGCACCATGCGCTCGGGCCTGTGGGACTTCTCGGAGACGCTGACGCGGCAGTATTTCGTCCACGCCGCCGAGGTGTCGGAGCCCATCTCGCCCTTCGTGGAGCTGCTGGCGGCGAAGGATCGCACGTCATGAGCGACAGCCCCCTGCACACGGTATTGGCCATCCAGCAGCAGCAGCGCGAGGAAGTGGCCGCCGCCGCCAAGGCCGCCGCCGCCGACCCGACGGCGCCCGTCACCTATCGGGTGACGCACGAGACGCGCTACGACTACACCCAGCCGGTGACCATCAGCCATCACCTGGCCCACCTGCGGCCGCGCCAGCTGGCGACCCAGCAGGTGCACAGCCACCGCCTGACCATCACGCCGCAGCCGGCGACCACGGCGGAACGGCGCGACTACTTCGGCAACTCGGCCTTCACCTTCACGCTGGAGGAAACCCACGACGCCCTGGCCGTGGTCGCCGACAGTCTGGTGACGGTGGCGCCGCCGCGCCTGCCGGACCCCGCCCGCACGCCGCCGTGGGAAGGGGTGCGCGACCTGGTGCGCGATGCCCGCCGCCGCGACCTGCTCGATGCCTGCCAGTACACGTTCGAAAGCCCCGGCGTGCCGCTGCTGCCGGCGGTGAAGGCCTATGCGCTCGCCAGTTTCCCGGCCGGTCGGCCGCTGCTGGCGGCGGTGCTCGACCTCACCCACCGCATCCACGGCGAGTTCAAGTACGACCCGACGGCGACCACGGTGGCGACCCCGCTCGCCGACGTGCTGAAGGCGCGGCGCGGCGTCTGCCAGGACTTCGCCCACCTGCAGATCGCTTGCCTGCGGTCGCTCGGGCTGCCGGCGCGCTACGTGTCGGGCTACGTGCTCACCCGCTCCCTCGACGAGATCGAGAAGGCGCTGGAAGGCGGCGACGCCAGCCACGCCTGGATCTCGGTGTATCTGCCCGACGGCGGCTGGGTCGACGTCGACCCGACCAACGACAAGCTGCCGACGCGCGAGCACGTCACCATCGCCTGGGGACGGGATTTCGGCGACGTCAGCCCGCTCAAAGGCGTCATGATGGGGGGCGGCGCGCATACCGTCAGCGTCGGGGTGACCGTCGCACCGGTGCCGCGCAAGGACGCCGCCCCGCCGCGCCAACAGCAGCAGCAACAGCAGCAACAGCAGACCCAATAGCCGGACGGCGGGGCGCGGGCCGCAGCCGGCGAAGGAGGCCCCGCCATGCGTCCCGTTCTCGCCGCCGCCGTGTTCCTGACCGCCCTGCCGCTCGCCGGCGCCGCCGCCGTCGCGCAGGAAGCACCGCCGCGCCAGAAAGCCAGCGAGCCCCCGGTGATGGTGCTGCGCTGCACCGGCAACGAGCCCTTCTGGTCCCTCGACCTCGGCCCCGGCACGGCATTGCTGCGCCGGCCGGGCGGCGAACAGGTGGAGGAGACGACCTTCACCGGCACCCTCGACAGCCTCGGGTTCCTCGACCCGCCGTGGATGGTGTGGCGCGGCGCCGCCGCCAGCGGCGACGGCACGGACGTGGCGGAGGGGGCGGGCGACGATCTGGTCGCCGTCATCCGCCGCGAGGAGTGCCGCGACAGCATGAAGGGCGACCTGCGCGACGCCCGCGCCGTGCTCTCCCTGCCCGGCGGCGGCACCGTCACCGGCTGCTGCATCGCGCCCGACGAGGCGGCGCCGACCGCCGCTCCGGGAGGATCCCAGGGGTTGGACACGCCCCGCGCGAACTGAGGCCGATTCATCCGAAAGGCGCAGGAAAAGTCCCGAAATGACTGGAACGGGCTGGCGAAACGGGGCAATATCTGCGTGGCCCGCGACCCCGGCGACCGCGCGTCGGAGCCGTCTGCGCCGTGCCGCAGAATGCGTCTTGAGAGGCAGCACATGACCGATATGGCCCCCGCGACCCAGAGCCGCGCCCTGGCGACCACGGATACCCACCGCGGGGCCGTGCAGTCCGTGGACGAGCAGGTCTTCGTCACCGTCTACGTCGCCGACCAGCTGTTCGGGCTGGCGGTGGAACGCGTGCAGGACATCCTGATCCCCGAGAAGATCGCCCGCATCCCGCTGGCGCCGCCCGAAGTGGCCGGCTCCATCAACCTGCGCGGCCGCATCGTCACGGTGATCGACGTGCGCACCCGCCTCGGCCTGCCGCCCAAGAAGACCAAGGGCAACATCATGTGTGTCACGGTCGAACAGGGCGCCGAACTCTACAGCCTGCAGGTCGACAGCGTCGGCAACGTGCAGAGCCTGCCGGTCAGCCGCATCGAGCCCAACCCCTCCACCCTCGACCCGCGCTGGCGCGGCATTTCTTCCGGCGTCGTGCGCCTGGAAGAGGAGCTGATGGTGGTGCTCGACATCGACGCGTTCCTGGACTTCGGCGACTGACTTCCGGAAACGCGCATATAATAGATGGATAATAAAGGCCCGGATCGTTCCGGGCCTTTTGTTTGTGCGGTGCAACAAGTCGCCGGTCGAATACGGGCCGATCGGAGAATAGGCGCGCACCGCAGGGTACCTTTACGGTTTTCGTTAAGGTCCGGTGAACTTCTCCATGCTATATCATCAGTGGGAGCTACGCCTTCAGCCGTCATCCGGAAGAGGTGGTGGTGGGCGTCATCTGGTGGAGCGTGCTGTGAAGAACATCAAGATCGGAGCGAAGTTGTGGCTCATCGTGGCCGCTGCGCTCGTCGGCATGATCGTCCTCGTGACGGTCGCCTTGTCCAGTCTGCAGTCCTCGCTGATGGAGGACCGCCGCATCAAGACCCGCAACCTGATCGAGGCGGCCCACACCGTCATCGGCAGCTACGTCGCCAAGGCGCAGGCCGGGCAGATGACCGAGGACGAGGCCAAGGCCCGCGCCATCGAGGCGGTCGGCGCCATGCGCTATGAAGAAGGTGCGGAATACTTCTTCATTCTCACCTTCGACGCCATGGCCGCATTCCACCCGAGCCCCAAGCTGAACGGCACCGACATGTCGGGCCTGAAGGACGCCGCCGGCAAGGCCTTCGTGGCCGAGATGGTGCAGGTCGCGCGCTCCGCCGGCGAAGGCTACGTCGGCTACATGTGGCCGAAGTCGCAGGGCACCGAGCCGGTCGAGAAGCTGTCCTACGTCAAGACCATTCCCGAGTGGAAGTGGTTCGTCGGCACCGGCATCTACATCGACGACGTCTCCGCCGCCTTCTGGCGCCAGGCGACCACCTTCGGCATCGTCGCGCTGCTCATCCTGGGCGCCATGGTGGCCCTGTCGGCGGTCATCGCCCGCAGCATCACCAAGCCGGTGCGGGAGCTGACGGTGGACATGGGCCAGTTGGCCGGCGGCGACAAGACGGTCGGCATCGACGGCGTCGACCGCAAGGACGAGATCGGCGACATGAGCCGCGCCGTGCTGGTGTTCAAGGAGAACATGATCCGCGCCGACCAGCTGGCCGCCGAGCAGGAACGCGAGCATACCGCCCGCGAGGCGCGCGCCAAGCGCATCGAAGAGCTGACCCGCGGCTTCGGCAGCGATGTCGACCATCTGTTGGAGTCGGTGGGGGCCGCCACCACGCAGCTGAAGGCGACGGCGCAGAACATGTCGGCCATCGGCGAGCAGACCACCCGCCAGGCGACGGCGGTGTCCGCCGCCTCCGAAGAAGCCTCCGCCAACGTCCAGACCGTGGCGAGCGCGGCCGAGGAGCTGTCGTCGTCCATCGCCGAGATCGGCCGCCAGGTGAACCACTCCAGCGCCATCAGCCGCTCGGCGGCGGAAGAGGCCAAGCGCACCAACGGCATCGTCCAGGGCCTCGCCAAGTCGGCCGAGCGCATCGGCGAAGTGGTCAGCCTCATCAACGACATCGCCGACCAGACCAACCTGCTCGCGCTCAACGCCACCATCGAGGCGGCCCGCGCCGGCGATGCCGGCAAGGGCTTCGCCGTCGTCGCCAACGAGGTGAAGAACCTGGCCGGGCAGGTGGGCCGCGCCACCGAGGAGATCAGCCAGCAGATCGCTCAGGTGCAGTCGGAGACGGGCACGGCGGTGCAGGCCATCCAGACCATCGTGCGCACCATCGAGGAAGTGAACGAGGTCGCCTCCGCCATCGCCGCGGCGGTGGAACAGCAGAACGCCGCCACCCACGAGATCAGCCGCAACGTCCAGGAAGCCGCGGCCGGCTCGCAGGAGGTGTCGCGCAACATCATCGGAGTGACGGAAGCCGCCAACGAGACGGGCTCCGCGGCCGGGCAGGTGCTGTCGGCGACGCAGCAGATGTCCGACCAGGCCAACCGCCTCAACGGGCTGGTGAACCGCTTCCTGTCGGACGTCCGGGCCGCCTGAGGGGGCCGGAAGAGGGGGGAAAGGCGCCGTCCCGCGCGGGACGGCGCCTTTTTCGTGGGTGCGCGACGGGCCGGGTCTGCGCCCGGCCGTGCCCGGGTCACGCCGCCCGCTTGGTCTCCTGGTCCACTAGGTCGATGATGTCGGCCATGATCTGGGTCAGGTCGTAGTCTTTCGGCGTGTAGACGCGCGCCACGCCGGCGGCCTTGAGCGTGCGCTCGTCCTCCTGCGGGATGATGCCGCCGACCACCACCGGGATGTCGCCGAGGCCGGCCTGGCGCATGCGGTCCATGACGTCGGTGACCAGCGTGACGTGGCTGCCCGACAGGATGGACAGGCCGACCACGTGCACGCCTTCCTCCAGCGCCGCATTGACGATCTGCGCCGGGGTCAGGCGGATGCCTTCGTAGACCACTTCCATGCCCGAGTCGCGGGCCCGCACGGCCACCTGCTCGGCGCCGTTGGAATGGCCGTCGAGGCCCGGCTTGCCGACCAGGATCTTGACGCGGCGGCCGAGCCGTTCCGACACGGCATCGACCCGCGCCCGCACCTCGGCCATGCCGCCCTCGGTGGCGGCGGAGGCGGCGCGGCCGACGCCCGTCGGGGCCCGGTATTCGCCGTAGACCTCGCGCAGCACCTGGGCCCATTCGCCGGTGGTGACGCCGGCGTGGGCGCAGGCGATGGACGGTTCCATGATGTTGCGGCCTTCCTTGGCCGCCGCCGTCAGGTCGGCGATGGCGGCCTCGGCGGCCTTGCCGTCGCGCTGGGCGCGCCAGGCCTTCACGGCCTCGATCTGGTCGCGCTCGACGCTTTCGTCGACGGTGAGGATGGAGCCCTCGCCGGTGGTCAGCGGGCTCGGCTCGGCGTCGGTGAAGGCGTTGACGCCGACCACGGTCATGGCGCCGGCCTCGATGGCCTTCAGGCGGCGGGTGTTGGATTCCACCAGGCGCTGCTTCATGTAGCTGGAGTCGACGGCGGCGATGGCGCCGCCCATGGCGTCGATGCGCGCCAGTTCCTCGCGCGCCTGGGCCTTCAGTTCCTCGACCTTGGCGGTGACGACGGGCGAGCCGTCGAACAGGTCGCCGTATTCCAGCAGGTCCGTTTCATAGGCGACGATCTGCTGCAGGCGCAGCGACCACTGCTGGTCCCACGGACGCGGCAGGCCGAGCGCCTCGTTCCACGCCGGCAGCTGCACGGCGCGGGCGCGGGCGTTCTTCGACAGCGTCACGGCCAGCATCTCGAGCAGGATGCGGTAGACGTTGTTTTCCGGCTGCTGCTCGGTCAGGCCGAGGGAGTTGACCTGCACGCCGTAGCGGAAGCGGCGGTGCTTCTCGTCCTCGACGCCGTAGCGCTCCTGGCAGATCTCGTCCCACAGCTCGGTGAAGGCGCGCATCTTGCACAGTTCGGTGACGAAGCGGATGCCGGCGTTGACGAAGAAGCTGATGCGGCCGACCACCTGGGGGAAGTCCTCCGGCGGCACCTGGCCCGAGTCGCGCACCGTATCCAGCACCGCCTGGGCGGTGGCCAGCGCGAAGGCCAGCTCCTGCTCCGGCGTCGCGCCCGCTTCCTGCAGGTGGTAGGAGCACACGTTCATGGGGTTCCACTTGGGAACTTCCTTGTACGTGAAGGCGATGACGTCGTTGGTCAGCTTCAGGGACGGCTGCGGCGGGAAGATGTAGGTGCCGCGCGACAGGTATTCCTTCACGATGTCGTTCTGCGTCGTGCCCTGCAACTCGGCGCGCGCCGCCCCCTGGCGCTCGGCCGTCGCGATGTAGAGCGACAGCAGCCACGGCGCCGGCGCGTTGATGGTCATGGACGTGTTCATCTTGCCGAGCGGGATCTCGTCGAACAGCGTCTGCATGTCGCCGATGTGGCACACCGGCACGCCCACCTTGCCCACCTCGCCGCGCGCCAGCGGATGGTCGCTGTCGTAGCCCGTCTGGGTCGGCAGGTCGAAGGCGACGGACAGGCCCGTCTGGCCGCGCGAAAGATTCTTGCGGTAGAGCTTGTTGCTTTCCACCGCCGAGGAGTGCCCCGAATAGGTCCGGAAAAGCCAGGGCTTGTCGCGCTTGGGCGCGGCAGAGGCAGCAGGGGTCTCAGGCTTCGCGGTCATTCAGGATTCCTCCGATCCGGGTGATTATTCACCGAAATTTCAACCTCTGGTGCAGCGAGACGGTCATATTGTTACTCTCGCCCCAGGTATCTAGGCAAGAAAGTATCATTTTGTGCATTGCGAAGAAAGCGGCAAAACGCTAAAGGTGGAGCAAGGCCGCCCCGCCGCAACGAACGCGCGGGGCCGGACATTGGATGTTGCAGCGCCGAACAAGGTGCGCCCAAAGTCCGAGCCGTGGGCGGTGACCGGGACCATCTTGTAGGGGAATGCGACCCATGACCAGTACGGCGGAAGTCATCAACCTGAAGGGCGGCAACGACGTCAAGGACCTCTACGAGATCGGCGAGATCCCCCCGCTCGGCCACACCCCGAAGCAGATGTACGGCTGGCTCATCCGCCGCGACCGCCACGGCCCGCCGGAGCAGTCCTTCCAGGTGGAAGTGGTCGACGTGCCCGAGCCCGACAGCCATGAAGTGCTGGTCATGGTCATGGCCGCCGGCGTCAACTACAACGGCGTGTGGGCGGGCCTCGGCACCCCCATCTCGCCCTTCGACGTCCATGGCGCCGAGTTCCACATCGCCGGCTCCGACGCGTCCGGCATCGTGTGGAAGGTCGGCTCCAAGGTGAAAAGCTGGAAGGTGGGCGACGAGGTCGTCATCCACTGCAACCAGGACGACGGCGACGACGAGGAGTGCAATGGCGGCGACCCGATGCTGTCGCCCAGCCAGCGCATCTGGGGCTACGAGACGCCCGACGGCTCCTTCGCCCAGTTCACCTGCGTGCAGGCGCAGCAGCTGATGCCGCGGCCCAAGCACCTGACCTGGGAAGAGAGCGCCTGCTACACCCTGACGCTCGCCACCGCCTACCGCATGCTGTTCGGCCACCGCCCGCACATCCTGCGGCCCGGCCACAACGTGCTGGTGTGGGGCGCCTCGGGCGGCCTCGGCTCCATGGCGATCCAGCTGTGCGCGACGGCCGGCGCCAACGCCATCGGCATCATCTCCGACGAGACCAAGCGCGACTTCGTCATGAGCCTCGGCGCCAAGGCCGTGCTCAACCGCAAGGACTTCGACTGCTGGGGCCAGCTGCCGCCGGTGAACGGCGAGGGCTTCAAGGAGTACATGAAGGAAGTCCGCAAGTTCGGCAAGGCGATCTGGGACATCACCGGCAAGGGCAAGGACGTCGACATCGTCTTCGAACACCCCGGCGAGCAGACCTTCCCGGTGTCGTGCAACGTGGTGCGCCGCGGCGGCATGGTGGTGTTCTGCGCCGGCACCACCGGCTATAATCTCACCTTCGACGCCCGCTTCGTGTGGATGCGCCAGAAGCGCATCCAGGGCAGCCACTTCGCCCACCTGAAGCAGGCGTCCCAGGCCAACCAGCTGGTGATCGAGCGCCGCATCGACCCGTGCATGTCGGAAGTCTTCTCGTGGGACGACATTCCGAAGGCCCACACGCTGATGCTGGAAAACAAGCACAAGCCGGGCAACATGGCGGTGATGGTGCAGGCCAAGGTGCCCGGCCGCCGCACCCTGGAAGACGTGGTGGAGGGCTGAGGGGCGGCGCTACCCCGCGCCCCTCTCCCCTCGCGGACGCCGGCCGGTCAAGCCCCCCATCCCACACGATGGGCCGGCCGGCACTCCGCACCGTATGACTGATCCGGCAATGGCTCTTCAGAGAGACTGATCGTGCAGATGCCCTCCAAGCTCATCATCAACGACCTACTGCACACCTGCGAAAAGGCGCTCTACACCGCCCGCGGCGTGCTCGACACCATTCGCGACCACGTGTCGGCCAAGGTGATGGTCGACGGCAAGGTCGACTCCGACGCGCTGGAACAGCACCAGTTCGCCGCCCACGGCTATTCCTGGTACGCCACTTACGTCGCCGCCCTCGAGCAGATGCTCGCCTGGGGCAAGCGGCTGGAGTCCCAGGGCCGCTTCGGCGAGCTGGAACAGCTGCTGGTGCAGGCCGCCTTCTCGGAATACCTGCACCAGATCTTCGGCGGCCTGCCCATGGGGCAGGGCGAGATGGTGCGTCTGGCCGACTTCGGCATCGAGGTGCGCCAGCGCCAGCTGCTGCAGAGCCCGCAGACCACGCTGCTGCGCGAGCACGGCTTCACCGCCGCCTGCAAGAAGCGCATCGCCGAGCTGATCCGCGACGGCGAGCACTTCGGCGACCTCGGCCTGCAGGACGAGACGCTCGCCATGGTGCGCGACACCTTCCGCCGCTTCGCCGAGGAGCAGGTGGTGCCGCACTGCCACGAGTGGCACCTGAAGGACGAGCTGATCCCGCTCGAGATCATCGAGCAGATGGCGGAGCTGGGCGTCTTCGGCCTCACCATCCCCGAGGAATTCGGCGGCCACGGCATGGGCAAGACCGCCATGTGCGTGGTGACGGAAGAACTCAGCCGCGCCTACATCGGCGTCGGCTCGCTCGGCACCCGTTCCGAAATCGCGGCGGAGCTCATCCGCCTCGGCGGCACCGAAGAGCAGAAGCAGCACTACCTGCCGAAGATCGCCTCCGGCGAGATCCTGCCGACGGCGGTGTTCACCGAGCCCAACACCGGCTCCGACCTCGCCAGCCTTCGCACCCGCGCGGTCAAGCAGGGCGACCAGTACGTGGTGACCGGCAACAAGACGTGGATCACCCACGCCAGCCGCTCCGACCTCATGACCCTGCTCACCCGCACCAACCCGGACGAGAAGGGCTACAAGGGCCTGTCCATGCTGCTGGCCGAAAAGCCGCGCGGCACGGACACCGACCCGTTCCCGGCCGAGGGCATGGACGGCGGCGAGATCAAGGTGCTCGGTTACCGCGGCATGAAGGAATACGAGCTGTCGTTCGACGGCTTCACCGTGCCGGCCGCCAACCTGCTGGGCGGCGTCGAGGGTCAGGGCTTCAAGCAGCTCATGGCGACCTTCGAAAGCGCCCGCATCCAGACCGCGGCGCGCGCCGTCGGCGTGGCGCAGAACGCGCTGGAAGTGGGCCTGCGCTACGCCAACGAGCGGCAGCAGTTCGCCAAGCCGATCTTCGAGTTCCCGCGCGTCTACGGCAAGCTGGCGTGGATGGTGGTGGAGACCATGATCGCCCGCCAGCTGACCTACTTCGCCGGCGAGGAGAAGGACAGCGACCGCCGCTGCGACATCGAGGCCGGCATGGCGAAGCTGCTGGCGGCCCGCGTCGCCTGGGCCAACGCCGACAACGCCCTGCAGATCCACGGCGGCAACGGCTACGCCGAGGAATACCAGATCAGCCGCATCCTGTGCGACGCCCGCATCCTCAACATCTTCGAGGGCGCGGCGGAGATCCAGGCCCATGTGGTGGCGCGCGGCCTGCTGTCGCGCTGATCGAGGCCCCCGAGGGGCGCGTCCAAGAAAGAGAAACGCCGGCCCGGCCTGCCGCGGCCGGCGTTTCCGTGTCTGCCCGGCGGCGGCTGGGCCGGGGGTCGCGTGCGAGGCAGGGCAGCCATCGCCATCCGCGCCGCCCCCCGTCGCCGGTCGAGCGTTCTCTTCCGCAGGCCCGCCCGCTATACTGCCTCCCTCTCCGGTTGAAGCCCCATGATGCACGCCCGACCCGCGACACCGCCCGACGTCTCCGCCATCGCCTTCGTCGCCGCCCAATCGGACACGGCGCAGGAGGCGCTCATGCGGCTGCGCCACCGCTACGGCCATACGCCGCCGGACATGGCGGACGCCATCGTGGCGCTGGGCGGCGACGGCTTCATGCTGGAGACGCTGCACCGCTACATGGCCATGAACAAGCCGATCTACGGCATGAACCGCGGCACCGTCGGCTTCCTCATGAACACCTACGGCGAGGACGACCTGCCGCACCGCCTCGCCCGGGCGCAGAAGGTGGTGCTGCATCCTTTGCGCATGATCGCCGCCACCCGCGACGGCGAGCAGATCACGGCGCTCGCCATCAACGAGGTCTCCATGCTGCGCGAGACGCGCCAGGCCTCCAAGCTGCGCATCAGCATCGACGGCAAGGTGCGCCTGCAGGAGCTGATCTGCGACGGCGCGCTGGTGTGCACCGCCGCCGGCTCCACCGCCTACAACCTGTCGGCCCATGGCCCGATCCTGCCCATGGGGTCGAACGTCATGGCCCTGACGCCCATCAGCGCCTTCCGGCCGCGACGCTGGCGGGGCGCCATCCTGCCGCACACCGCCAAGGTGGCCTTCGAGATCCTGGAGCCGGGCAAGCGCCCCGTCTCCGCCGTCGCCGACTACACCGAGGTGCGCAACGTGGCGCGCGTCGAGGTGCACGAAGCGCGCGACGTCCAGCTCACCATGCTGTTCGACCCCGAACACAACCTCGAGGAACGTATCCTGAGCGAGCAATTCGCCCCATGACCTTGCCCGACCGCCGGACGGTGGGGGCCTGGACACTTTCCCTCGGGCTGGGGGCGGCCGGAGGATGGATCTTCACGCAGATCGGCGCGCCGCTGCCGTGGATGCTCGGTGCCATCTTCGCCAATCTGGCGGCGGCCATGGCCGGGCTGCGGCCGAAGGTGCCGCAGCCGCTGCGGTTCGGCATGGTGGCGGTGCTCGGCGTCATGCTCGGCAGCGCCTTCACGCCGGGCATCTTCGACCATATCGGCGACTGGGTGGTGAGCCTCGTGGGGCTCCTGTTCTACGTCGTCGCCTCCACCGGGGCGGTCATCCTGTTCTTCCGCCGGGTGGTGCGGTTCGGCCCGGTCACCAGCTACTTCGCGGCGGCCCCGGGCGGCCTGACGGAAATGATCCTGGTCGGCACCAGCATGGGCGGCGACGAGCGCGTCATCAGCCTGGTCCACGCCATCCGCATCCTCATCACCGTCTTCACGCTGCCGTTCCTCTACCAGATCTTCGCCGGCTACGACCGTCCCGCCGGCGGCCTGCCGCCCGCCGACGCGCTGGTGACGGCGACCGACCTCGGCCTGCTGGCGGCGAGCGCGGTGATCGGCGCCCTGGTGGCCAAGCCCCTGCGCCTGCCGGCCTATTTCCTGACCGGGCCGATGATCGGCAGTGCCGTCGTCCACCTCGCCGGCCTGACCGCCGCCCACCCGCCGCCGGTGGCGGTGGCGCTGGCCCAGGTGGTGATCGGCGCGGCCATCGGCAGCCGCTTCGTCGGCGTGCCGCTGAAGGCCATGCGCGACACCTTCGTCGCCTCGCTCGGCTCCACCAGCATCATCCTGGTCATCGCCGCCGGCTTCGCCTGGACGGTGCAGGCGCTGACCGGCATCCCCTTCTCGTCGCTGATCCTGGCCTTCAGCCCCGGTGGCGTGGCGGAGATGTCGCTCATCGCCATCTCGCTCGGGCGCGACGTCGCCTTCGTGTCGACGCACCATCTGGTGCGCATCATGATCGTGGTGATGCTGGCGCCGCTGGCCTTCAAGATCCTGCGGCGGTGGCTGGGGGAGGAAGGGGAGGGGCGTTAAGCCCCGCCCCTCACCACCGGAACGCCGGCACGTAGGCGGTCGGCGTCACGCCTTCGCGGGCGGCCACTTCGGCGACGCGGGCCGGGTCGGCCAGGTCGCCGTAGCCGACGCCCAACTCTTCGCCGTGGATGCCGGCGGTGCACAGGATGGTGTCGATGCCCGCCGCCGTGCCGCCGGCGATGTCGGTGTGGAAGCTGTCGCCGACGGTGGCGACGCGGCTGCGGTCGCCGAGGCCGAGGCGCTCCAGGCACAGCTCGTAGACGGCCGGGTCGGGCTTGCCGCGCCAGCTGACGGGGCCGCCGCCCAGCTCCTCGTAGCGGTCGGCCATGGCGCCGGCGCAGAGGATGCGCTTGCCGGCGCGGATCACCACCCGGTCGGGGTTGGCGCAGACCAGCGGCAGCTTGCGCGCGGCGAGGGCGCGCAGTTCGGGTTCCAGGTCGTCCAGCGTCTGCTCGAAGGAGCGCGGGCCGGTGTCGAGGATCCACGAGGCCTCGGCCGGGTCGTCGACCATGCGGAAGGGGGGGAGGCCTTCGAGCACGCTCTCGTCGCCGCGGCGGCCGAGGTAATAGACCGTGTCGCCGAGGCCGGCGTAGAACGGGTCGCGCGGGCGTTCCAGCTCCATGCGCACCGCTTCGCCCGACGACAGCACCTGATCGTAGAGCGCCCGGTCGATGCCCATGGCGGTCATGGCGTTCTCCACCACCACCGAGCGGCGGGGGGCGTTGGACAGCATGATGACCGGCTTGCCGGCGTCCTTCAGGGCTGCCAGCGTCGCCACGGCATCGGGGTAGGGGGTCTGGCCGTCGTGGACGACGCCCCACAGGTCGAGGATGAAGGCGTCGTAGCGGTCGGCCAGCGCACGCAGGCCGCTGTGGCCAGGGATGGTCTCGGGCATGGGGCGGGCTCGTTCGCTCGGTCGGTGGTCGGGCGGATCAGGCGTCGGGCAGGTAGGGCAGGACGTGGTCCTCGCCGTTCCAGCGCACGAACTCCACCCCCGTCACGGCGGTGATGGGCAACTCGCCGTAGAGGTGGGGGAACAGGCCGCGCGGGTTTTCCTCCCACTTCACGATGTCGGCCACCTGCCCCGAATCGATGCTCAGCAGCACCACGTCCTCGCCGGGGAAATAGCGCGCGGCGCTGCCCGGCACCTGGTCGGCGGCGGAGCAGTGGATGAACCCGTCGCGCTTGTCGTGCTCCGAGCCGGTGAAGGTGCCCGCGGCGACCGCAGTCTGCCAGTCGTCCATGCGGCACAGCTTGTAGATGAGGCGTTTCTGCATGCGCCGGACCCTACCGCCAATCGGCCCGGCGCACAATGAGGACGGCAGCATGCGGCCTCCGTTCCGGTGTCCCCCGGGCGTGCCCCGGGATCGAGGAATGAACGCCTTTTCATGGTTCCAAGGTGCAGGCGTGCCTTGCCGTCGGCGGATCGTTATGGAATAGATGCCCCTCCCGACCTTCGGCCGCGATCCCTTCCGGCGCCGGACAAGGCAACGCATGATCGTCATCGAGAATCTGAAGCACGTCTATCCCGGCGGCCGTCGCCAGCCGGCGCGCACCGCCATCCACGACCTGTCGCTGAGCGTGCCCGCGGGTGCTTTCTGCATCCTGTCCGGCCCCAACGGCAGCGGCAAGTCGACCCTGTTCCGCATCCTCTGCGGCCTCGCCCGGCCGAGCGCCGGGCGCGTCGCCATCGCCGGCCACGACATGGCCTCCGCCGCCGACGAGGCGCGCCGTGTCATGGGCGTGGTGTTCCAGAGCCCGGCCGTCGACAAGCACCTGGCCGTGCGTGAGAACCTGGAGCTGCATGCCGCCCTCTACGGCATCCGCGGCGCCGAGCTGCGCGACCGCATGGCGGAAGCGCTCGGCTGGTCGGACCTGAAGGACCGCCTGAACGACAAGGTGGAGACGCTGTCGGGCGGCCTCGCGCGGCAGGTGGAACTGGCCAAGTGCCTGCTCACCCGCCCCCAGGTGCTGCTGCTCGACGAACCGACCACCGGCCTCGACCCGGCCAGCCGCCGCAGCTTCCTGACGGTGCTGAAGCGCGTGCAGAAGAGCCGCGGCATGACCGTGCTCATGACCAGCCACGTGTTCTCCGAGGCGGAGGACGCCGACAGCGTCGCCATCATGCGCGACGGCCGGCTGCTCGCCTACGACAGCCCGGCGGCCCTGCGCGCCCGCATCGGCCAGGAAGTGCTGGTCATCCAGGCGCGCGACGCCGCCGTGCTGAAGGTCGGCCTCGCCGCCACGCTGGGGCTGCCGGTCGCCCGTTACGGCGACGAACTGCGCGTCGAGGACCTGCCGCCGGCCGAGGTGCCGCGCATCGTGGAGCGGGCGCTGACCACCCACCGCGACGAGATCCTGTCCATCGCCGTCAAGCAGCCGACGCTCGAGGACGTATTCATCCACATCACCGGCAAGAGCCCGGCCGAGGCCCAGGCCGCCGGCCGCGTCGAGGAGGGCGCGCTCGCATGATCCGCTTCGCCGCCGCGCTCGCCCGCCGGGAATTCGTGCGCTTCATCCGCCAGCCGCAGCGCGTCGCGGGCTCCATCGGGCAGCCGCTGCTGTTCTGGGCCTTCCTCGGTGCCGGCCTGACGCCGTCCTTCCAGCCGCCCGGCATGGAGGGCATGACCTATACCGAGTACTTCTATCCCGGCGTCCTGATGATGCTGATCCTGTTCGCCGGCATCTTCTCCACCATCACGGTGATCGAGGACCGCGACCAGGGCTTCCTGCAGGGCGTGCTGGTGGCGCCGGTGCCGCGCCTCGCCATCGTGCTCGGCAAGGTCGGCGGCGGCACGCTCATCGCCCTGTTCCAGGCCATGATCCTGCTGGTGGCGGCACCTTTCATGGGCATGCTGCCGGGCCTCGGCGGGTCGCTCATGGTGCTGGCGGCGCTGGTGCTGTCGGCGCTCGGCTTCACCGGGCTCGGCTTCTCCATCGCCTGGACCATGAAGTCGACGGCCGGCTTCCACGCCATCATGATGGTGTTCCTGTTCCCGCTGTGGCTCTTGTCGGGCGCGCTGTTCCCCATGGAGAACGTGCCGACGTGGCTGCATTGGGTGATGCTGGTCAACCCGGTCGCCCATGCGCTGACCGTTCTGCGCGGCCCGTTCTACGAGGCGCCGGCCGTGCTGCTGGCCGATGGCGGATACCTGACGTCGGTCGCCGTGCTGGTGGCCTGGGTGGCGCTGTCGCTGTGGGCCAGCACCAAACGGGTGAACCGCCGCGAGCAGGGCCTCACCGGCCCTGCTGCCGACGCCGCCGCCGCGCCCGCCGGACCCGCTTGACCAGCACCGGGGCGAGCGCCACCACGGCGAGCCCCATGAGCGGCAGCAGCACCTCGCCGGAAAACAGGATGTCGCTCGGCACGAACTCGGCGGCGGCGAGGCCCGACAGGCTCGACCCGATGCCGCCGAGCACGAAGGCGATGGGCAGCAGGCCGAGCAGGGTGGCGACGAACACCTTGCCGAGGTGAATGGGGAAGACCACCGGCACCAGGTTCACCAGCCACGCCGGCAGCACCGGCAGCAGGCGCGCCGCCAGCAGCCAGTTGAAGCCGTCCTCCGTCACCGCCTCTTCCAGGTGGGAGATGCGGTGGCCGAAGCGGCGGTCGATGGCCTCGTAGATGAGGATGCGGCCGAAGTAGCCCACCGTGAGGGCGCAGAGCGCCGCCCCCGTCGCCGCCAGAAGCGGGCCGACGATGTTCCCGAACAGGTAACCGCCGGCCAGCATGATGACGATGCCGCCGGGAAAGGGCGTCACCTTGCCGAGCGTCGCCACCGCCAGGAAGGCGACGGCGCCGAGCACGGGGTTGAGGCCCACCCAGTACTCGATGCCGCGCTGGGCGGACCGCAGCACGTCCCCGACCCCGCCGCCGTAGCGCACCAGGAACCAGGCGCAGGCGGCGGTGAACAGGGCGAGGAACAGGATCAGGAAACGCCGTTGCATCATGCCCGACCAACGGCGGCGGAGGCGCGGGGGATCACGGCTGGGTCTGGGGCCGGGGAGGGCGGCCCGGCACGCGAACGTGGCGGAGGCGGGCGAGCAGGATCTGCCGATCCCGCTCCATGGCGCGGCAGGCTATGGCGATGGACGCCGGCAGCGCCGTTTCCTTGGTCTTGTAAGCCTTGACGGTGCGATCGCTGGTGCCGAGCACTTCCGCCGCTTCCGCATTGGACAGGCGCATGCGGTCCATCCACTGCGCGAGGTCGACGCCCGTCATGTCCGTCTGCTCCTCGCCCAGGCGGCGAAGCGCACCGGCCGAGTAATCCAGGTCGTCGCTCCAGGCGATGCCGCCGCCGGCATTGATGATGCGCACGCGGCGAAAAACGGCCGGGTCGCGTAGCGGCGCGAACGCTTTGAGACGATGGACGACGCCCGTCATGTCGATTCGGCAGGCTCCACCGTCGGCGAAGGTGGCGTGAAGCACGAATGGCACGTCCTCGTCGGGACGGACGTGCGTCACGCGCGGAATGTCGGTTTGCGTCACCATTCGTCGTCTTCCTCGTTGTAGGCCCGCCAACGCGCGTTCAGCGCGTCGCGGTTGGCTTCGGCCCAGGCCAGCGCAGCCCGCAGGGCTCGTGGCGAAACTCGTCCGGCCATCACCGTCAGGGCGTCGATGCGGACGGTGCAGGCGGCGTTCCCTTCCAGCACGTGAAAGTGCGGCGGATTGTGGTCTCCGCGATACATGTAGAGACGCGCGGCGCCGAGGTCGACGATGAGCGGCACGGTCTTCCTCCGGCAGCCGACGTGGCTAATCTAGTGCAAAATCTTCACAAGAAAAAGCCCCTCGCGCAGGCCGCGCGAGGGGCGTCCGGTTCCGTCGGAACAGTAGGGTCCGCCTTCAGCCGTTCACATCCACCACCACGCGGCCCGTGACGGCGCCCTTGAGGATGCGCTTGCCGAGGTCGGGGAGGTCGGCGAGCGTCGCCGGGTGGATCATGGCGTCGAGCTTGTCCAGCGGCAGGTCGGTCACCAGCCGGGTCCAGGCTTCCTCGCGCTCGGCCTTCGGGCACATGACCGAGTCGATACCGAGCAGGTTCACACCGCGCAGCAGGAAGGGCACCACCGTCGTCTCCAGCTTGTTGCCGCCGGCCAGGCCCACGGCCGCCACCGCGCCGCGGTACTTCATCTGCGGCAGGATGTTGGCGAGCATCTGGCCGCCCACCGCGTCGACGCAGCCGGCCCAACGCTCCTTCAGCAGCGGCTTGGTCACCGGCTCGGCGAATTCGCCGCGCGGCACGATGGTCGTGGCGCCGAGGTCCTTGAGATAGGCCTCGCTCTCCGCCTTGCCGGTGACGGCTTCCACCGTGTAGCCGAGCTTCGCCAGGATGGCGACCGCCACCGAGCCGACGCCGCCCGTGGCGCCGGTCACCAGCACCGGGCCGGCGTCGGGGGTGATGCCGTGCTTTTCCAGCGCGATGACCGCCAGCATGGAGGTGAAGCCGGCGGTGCCGACCGCCATGGCGCGGCGGGCGTCGAGCCCCGGCGGCAGCTTGACCAGCCAGTCGCCCTTCACCCGCGCCTTCTGGGCATAGCCGCCCCAATGGACCTCGCCGACCCGCCAGCCGGTGAGCACGACGGCGTCGCCTTCCTTGAAGTCGGGGTGGGAGGACGCCTCCACCGTGCCGGCGAAGTCGACGCCCGGCACGTGCGGATAGGTGCGCACCAGCCCGCCGAGGCCGTTGAGCACCAGGCCGTCCTTGTAGTTCAGGGTGGAATGCGACACCCGCACGGTCACGTCGCCCTCGGGCAGCGCGTCGTCGGTCAGGGTCTCGAAGGCGGCCGTCACCGTGCCGTCGTCGCCCTTGGTCAGCACCAGGGCCCGGAACTCGTTCGCAGCCGTCATGGGAATCGTCCTCCGCTCGCGTTTCTGTCCTGTGCGGCCACCTTAGCAGAGCCGCCGCCTCGGACAAACGCAGGCAATGGACGGCAGCCGCCCGGACCGCTAAAACTGCCGCCGTGACGACACCATCGGATACATCATACCCCGGACTGTACGACGCGGGCCGCGGCGAAGGCCCGCGCGACGCGGTCGTGCGCGCCACCCTGACCCGGCTGGAGATCCGCGACCAGCGCGGCCTGCTGCTGTCCGTCTGGCCCTATGGCGAGGTGACGCCCCTGCCGGCGGAGGATCCGACCAAGGCGCTGCGGATCGGCTGCCGTACCAAGCCGCAGGCGTCGCTCGCCGTGCTCGACCCGTCCTTCGCCGGCGTGCTGCGCGGCCGCCTGGCCACCGCGCCCAAGCCGGCCCGCCCGCCGCGGCGACCCTGGCGTCTGCGTCTGCCGATGCCGTCCTTCGCGCGGGCGCACGGCGGACTGGCGGCGGTCGGGCTGGTGGTGCTCGGCGTTGCGCTCTATGGCGTGGCGGCGGTGGCGGCGCCGCGGGTGGCGGCCTCGCTCGCCGACCGCCTGCCCACCACCTGGAGCGTCACCTGGGGTGCCGGCCTGTCCGCCGCCGCCGGCGCGCGCTGCGAGGAAGCCGCCGGGCGCGAGGCGCTGGAGGCCCTGGCCGGCCGCCTGCAAGCCGCCGCCGGGCTCAACTACCCCATCACCGTCACCGTGGTCGACGAGGCCGCCGCCGAGGCCCGCGCCTTGCCGGGCGGCGAGATCCTGCTCACCCGTGGGCTGATCGACCTGCTGCGCACCCCCGACGAACTGGCCGGCGTGCTCGCCCACGAAGTGGCGGCGACCCGCGATTGGGGGCCGGAGCGTGCCATCCTCGCCAACCTGGCGCTGCCCGACCTGGTGGACGTGTGGCGCGCCGGCGCCCAGGCCGACGCCACCGACATGGCCGCCGCCCTCGACCGCGCCGTGCCATCGGCGGCGGAGCGGGCGGCGCTCGACCGGGCGACGCTGGCGCTGCTGGAGAACGCCGGCCTGCGCACCCGCGGCCTCGCCGCCTTCCACGACGTGGTGGCGAGCAAGGCGGTGCAGGATGGTCACGCGCCGCTCTACGCCCGCACCCACCCCGCCGACCGCGACCGGGTGGAGCGGCTGCGCAGCGGCTCCGCCGGCGGGGCGCCGGCGCTGACCTACGCCCAGTGGGGGGCGGTGAAGGCGCTGTGCACCCGCGCCTTCGGCACGCTCGCCTCCGACGGCGGCACCGGCTGACGGCCCCGGGGGCTTTACCCGGGCGGCGGGCGCCCTCACATGGGAGCGGCATCCACTCGCCGGGAGGATACACCGCCATGCCGCCGACTCGTTCCGCGATCCCGCAGCCGATCATCGATCTCTACGACGAGTACACCCACGCGCCCCTCGACCGCCGCGCCTTCCTGGAGCGTCTGGCGGCGCTGGCGGGCGGCTCGGCGGCGGCTTATGCCCTGCTGCCGGTGCTGGAGAACAACTATGCCGTCGCACAGATCGTGGCGCCCGACGACGCCCGCCTGAAGACCGAGGAGGCGTCGATCCCGGCGCCCGGCGGCGGCACGGTGGCGGCCTACGTCGCCAAGCCGGCCGATGCGGCGGGGCCGCTGCCGGCGGTGGTGGTGATCCACGAGAACCGCGGCCTCAACCCCCACATCCGCGACGTCGCCCGCCGCATGGCGCTGGAAGGCTACGTTGCGGTGGCGCCCGACCTGCTGTCGTCGGCCGGCGGCACCCCCGCCGACGAGGACAAGGCGCGCGAGATGATCGGCCAGCTCGACGCCGAGAAGACCCTGGCCGAGGCGCTGGCGGTGGTCGATTACGCCCGCCGGGGGCGCGACGACGTGACGGGGCGCGTCGGTACCGTCGGATTCTGCTGGGGTGGCGCCCTGGTGAACCGCGTCGCGGCGGCCGACCCGCAGGTGAACGCCACCGTCTCCTACTACGGCCGGCAGCCGTCGGCGGAGGAGGCGAAGAAGATCGCGGCGCCCCTCATGCTGCATTACGCCAGCCTGGACGAGCGCATCAACGCCGGCATCCCGCAGTTCACGGCGACCCTGGTGGAGGCGGGCATCCCCTACACCCTGCACGTCTACGAGGGCGCCAACCACGCCTTCAACAACGACACCAACGCCGCCCGCTACGACGAACAGGCGGCGACGCTGGCCTGGCAGCGCACCACCGACTTCTTCGCCAGGCATCTGAAGGGGTGACACCGGCGGCGGGTCATGGAGCCGGACCCATCCGTCCGGCTCCAGAATACCCCATTGTATCACTCGGCCATTTTGCTTGACGCGGCCCGGGACGCTGTCACACTTGAAGTCAATGAGACACGAACGCATGTGAAATGCGTCAACCGCGAAACATAATTCCGCGAGACTTCACGGGAGTGCCGCCCATGGCGAGGATCGTACCCGACATCATCCCGAGCACCCAGGACGTCTACATCGTTCCGCCCGACTCCAGCGTCCGCGATGCCGCCAGGCTTATGCGCGAACGCAACATCGCCGCCGTCATGATCTGCGACGGCGACCAGCTGGCCGGCATCATGACCGAGCGCGACATCGCCGCCCGCGTCGTCGCCCAGGGCCGCGACCCCGAGGCCACCACGGTCGCCGAGGTCATGACCCCCGACCCCGACACCCTGGCGCCGGGCGACCAGGCCTCCAGCGCGCTGCGCATGATGCGCGAGCACAACTACCGCCACCTGCCGGTGGTGGAGGACGGACGGCCGGTGGGCATGGTGTCCATCCGCGACCTCTACGCCACCGTGCAGTCGGAACTGGAAACCGACATCGCCAACCGCGACGCCTACATCTTCGGCGAAAGCTACGGCGCCACCGCCTGAAACACTTTTCCCTCTCTTGCGTATCATCGACCCGACCCGTCGCCGGCTTCCGGCGGCGGGTCTTCCCTTTACGCCATGTCGCTGACGTTGACGTAAACGGAAAGCCGCCCCATCATCAGGGAACCTTACGAGATCACCCGGAGTCGCCCCGATGCCCCTCAGCCCGCCCGCCGCCCGCGAGAAGCAGCACACGCGCACCGTCACGGTGGAAGGCTACCGGCGCGACGACGGCCTGTTCGACATCGAGGGTCGGCTGGTCGATACCAAGACCTACGGCTTCCCCAACCAGGACCGCGGCCGCATCGAGGCCGGCGAACCCCTGCACGGCATGGAGCTGCGCCTGACCATCGACGGCGACATGCTCATCCACGCCGCCGAGGCGGTGACCGACTACGGCCCCTTCGCCATCTGCCGCGACATCAACCCGGCCTTCCACCGCCTTGCCGGGCTGCGCATCGGGCCGGGCTTCCGCAAGCAGGTGCGCGAGGCGTTCGGCGGCGTGCACGGCTGCACCCATCTGGTGGAACTGCTGCTCGGCCCCATGGCGACCACCGCCTTCCAGACCCTCTATGCCGAGCGCGAGCGCCAGGGCCGGTCCGGCGCCGCGCCGGCTCCGGGCGAGCGGCCGCGCATCATCGACACCTGTCACGCGCTGGCGAGCGACAGCCCGGTGGTGCAGCGCCAGTGGCCGGAGTGGTACACCGGCGACTGACGCCGCCGTCACTCCCGCCGGTCGGTCGGCGTGGCGGTGAGGGTGGGTTCGCGGCGCGGCGGCGGGGCCTCCTGCGGTCGGCCGGCGTGGCGTGGCCGCGCGGCTTTGGCGGCCGGACGCCGACGCGGACGCAGCAACAGCGCCGGCGCCTTGCACAGCTCCCACAGCAGCAGCCCGAGGACCAGGCCGACGGCGGCATGCACGGCGGTGGCGGCGGTCAGGGGCAGGGCGGGGACGAAGTCGCCCAGGGTGGCGGCGGCGATGGTCCGGTCCATCTGCGCCAGCAGGGCGAAGGGCCGCCACAGCGGCGCGACGTCGACCAGGGCGTCGCGCAGGGCGCTCAGGTGCTCCACGCGGGCGGCGAACTCGGCCACCAGCTGGTCGCGGGTGGCGGTGGAGACATCGGGCAGCAGGGCGCCGTCACGGGCCTGCTGCAACACCATCACCGCCTCGTCCAGGCGTCCGCCCAGGCGCTGCACGTAGGCGGCGGTGAAGGCCTGCCCCTGCGAGGCGGTCGCCCCGAGCACGGCACCGAACACGGCGCCGGCGGCGCTGTCGAGCTTGCGGCCTAGCCAGCCCACCACGTCTTTCCCCTGGTTGCTACGGCGGTGCACACCAAGCCACCGCCGGTGGCGGCTGTCAACGCCCGGGAGGCGGGGGACGATCGTGGGCGTGTGGCGCCGTGGCTGGCCGGATCGCCCGCGGCAACCACCGCGGTGTCATGCCCGGCCTCCGAGCCGGGCCTCCACAGCGCGCACGGCGCCTGTCGTGGAGGACGGCGCCCCTGTCGGTCGCCGGTGGCGCCGTGGATGGCCGGATCAAGTCCGGCCATGACATTTTCTGACGCTATCTCAATATGTTGTCATGCCCGGCCACCGAGCCGGGCATCCACGGCGTGCACGGCACTTGACGCGGAGGACTGCGCTCCTGGCGGCGGCCGGTGACGCCGTGGGTGGCCGGATCAAGTCCGGCCATGACAATTTCTGACGCTCGAGCCGGGCCTCCACGGCGCCTGTCGTGGCCGACGGCGCCTCCGCCCGTCAGATCCGGCTGCTCAGCCAGATGGCCAGCTTGGAGCCGTTGCGCACCATGTTGTAGAGCAGCCCGTAGCCCGGCGCCTGCTCGGCCTTGTGCTCGTAGCCGATGTCGCGGTGCTCCAGTTCCTCCAGGCGGAACTTTTCCACCGTCTCGCGCAGGTCGGCTTCGTCGTCGCCCAGCTTGTCGCGCTGTTCGGCGTAGTGCTCGTCGATGGCTTCTTCCACCGCCACCGTACAGGCCATGGCCGCCTTCTCGCCGAGCAGGGCGGTACCGGCCCCGAGCGCGAAGCCCATGACGTGCCACAGCGGCTGCAGGGCGGTCGGGCGCACCTGGCGACGGCCGACGGTGTCGGAGAAGTAGCGCAGGTGCTCCTTCTCCTGGTCGAGCATGTGGCGCAGCGTCGGGCCGATATTGGTGCGGCCGAGCACCGCCAGCTGCCCTTCGTAGATGCGTACCGCGCCGTATTCGCCGGCCTGGTTCACCCGGCACAGGCGGTCGAGGAACTGGTCGCGCGACGGGTCGCCGGGCAGGCGGTCGTCGCCCGTGCGGCGCAGGTTGCGGCGGTCGGCGGTGCTGCGGTCGTCCATGGTCAACGGCGTCTCCACACATCGCTGCGGGCGGCGGCGGCCAGCGACGCCGCGCCCAGGATCAGACTGAAGGCGATATTGTAGCCGGGCAGCGAGATCCCGAACAGGGACCAGCCCACTTCGTCGCAGCGCGCCAGCTGCGGCGGGTTTTCCAGCGCCGCCTGCAGCTCGGCCAGGCTCTGCGGGGCGCCGCCGGCCGGGGCGGTGCACTGGGCGGTGCCGGCCCACAGCTTCTGCTCGACGCCGACGTGATAGACGGCGAGGCCCATGTTCGCCAGGAAGGTGAGGCCGCACAGCACCACGATCACCCGCCGCGTCGCCGGGCTCAGGCCCGGCAGCAGGCCGAGGGCCGCGAGGCCGCCGGCCACCGCGTAGGGCACGCGCTGATAGAGGCACAGGATGCACGGCAGCACGCCGAAGCCGTACTCCAGCGTGTAGGCACCGGCGAGGGCGGCGGCGCAGACGGCGAAGATCGCCAGCGGCACCGCCCGGTCGGGGGAGAGCGTCATGGCCATGGTCACAGCACCTTCAGCAGCGCGAAGCCGCCGAGCAGCAGGACGAAGAAGGCGATGGTGAGCTTGCCCAGGTGCTTCTCGATGAACGAGCGGATGGGCGGGCCGAACTTCCACAGCAGCGCCGCCACCAGGAAGAACCGCGCCGCCCGCGACACCACCGAGGCGATGCCGAACACCACGGGGTCGAGCTGCGTCACGCCGCTCGCGATGGTGATGACCTTGTAGGGGAAGGGCGTGAAGCCCGCCATGCCGACGATCCAGGCGCCCCACTCGTTGTAGAGCTGCTTGAAGGCGTCGAACTTGTCCAGGTAGCCGTAGAAGCCGAGGACCGCCTGGCCGATGGTCTCCCACAGGAAATAGCCGATGGCGTAGCCGGCATAGCCGCCGACCACGCTCGCCACCGTGCAGACGGCGGCGATGCGCCATGCCTTCTCGCGCGCCGCCAGCACCATGGGGATGATGAGGACGTCGGGCGGAATGGGGAAGATGGAGCTTTCGATGAACGAGATCACCGCCAGCGTCCACAGGGCGTGGGGCTGGCTCGCCTGGCGCATGGTCCAGTCGTAGGTCCGCTGCAGCACGGATGCGGGCTCCTTGCGGATAAGGGGGCGCCGGACCTTTATCAGGTCGGCGCGTCGGCGGCAACGCCCGCAAGGCGTTGCGGCGGCTGCGCGGGCGGTGTAGAACGTGCGATCCGTGGCGCACGGAACACCCTGCGGGGGCGTGGCGGAATTGGTAGACGCGCTCGACTCAAAATCGAGTGGCTTCGGTCTTGGGGGTTCGAGTCCCCCCGCCCCTACCACACGGAAAGGCGCCGGAGGCCATGGGCTTCCGGCGCCTTTTTCCTGTCATTCCGCGGCTTCCGCGCCGGCGTCCGCCGCGGCCGCCGGGGCCAGCACCACGTTGGCGTCGCCCCAGGCCTTCAGCGCCGCGACGACCGGCCGCAGGCTCTCGCCGCGGGGGGTGAGCGAGTATTCCACCTTGGGCGGCACCTCGGCATAGACCCGGCGGGCGACCAGGCCGTCTTCCTCCAGCTCACGCAATTGTGTGGTCAGCATGCGCTGGGTGCAGTTGGGCAGGCGGCGGCGCAGCTCGTTGAAGCGCAGCGTGCCGCTCTCCATCAGGTGGAACAGCACCAGCCCCTTCCACTTGCCCTCGATGAGATCCAGCGTCCCTTCCACCACGCAGCCGGGGCTGCAGTCCATGCGGCGGTGCCGTACGCGGGCCATGACGGTATCCTTTTCGACACTATGGGCTGAAATTGTGCGTTCTTGCGAGGTTTGACGATAGGGCGCAACTGTCTCCTTCACAAGCAACACCGCACAGGAGACACGCCCATGCGTGCCGTCGCATACACCACCGCCGGCCCCCTCACCGCCACCGGCCCCCTGGTCGATGTCGAGCTTCCCCGCCCCGAGCCGCGCGGCCGGGACCTGCTGGTGCGGGTGGAGGCGGTGTCGGTCAATCCCGTCGACACCAAGGTCCGCGCCAGCGCCTCCGCCGAGCCCGGCGGCCACAAGGTGCTGGGGTGGGACGCCTCGGGCGTCGTGGTCGCGGTGGGATCGGAGGTCACCGGCTTCGCGCCCGGCGACGCCGTCTGGTACGCTGGTGCCCTCGACCGGCCGGGCAGCAACGCCGAGTTCCACCTGGTGGACGAGCGCATCGTCGGCCGCAAGCCGGCGAGCCTCGACCATGCCACCGCCGCCGCCCTGCCGCTGACCGCCATCACCGCCTGGGAGACGCTGTTCGACCGGCTGCGGGTGCGCGAGCCGGTGCCCGGCGCGGCCGCCGCCATCCTGATCATCGGCGGTGCCGGCGGCGTCGGCTCCATCGCCGTGCAGGTGGCGCGGCGGGTGGCGGGGCTGACGGTGATCGCCACCGCCTCGCGCCCCGAGACGGCCGCCTGGGTGCGCGACCTCGGCGCCGACCATGTGGTCGACCATTCCAAGCCCCTGGCGCCGCAGGTGGAGGCCCTGGGCATCGGCGCGCCGGCCTATGTCTTCGCGACCACCGGCACGGCCGGGCATCTGGCCGACATCGCCGCGCTGATCGCGCCGCAGGGGCGGGTCGCCGTCATCGACGATCCGCAGACGCTCGACATCATGCCCTTCAAGCGCAAGAGCGTGTCGGTGCACTGGGAGATGATGTTCACGCGCTCGCTGTTCGGCACGCCCGACATGGCGGCGCAGGGCGCGCTGCTGACCGAGGTGGCGGCGCTGGTGGACGCCGGCACCCTGCGCAGCACCCTGTCGGAGGTGCTCGGTCCCATCGACGCGGCAACGCTGCGCCGGGCCCACACCCTGATCGAGAGCGGGCGGACGCGCGGCAAGCTGGTGCTGCAGGGCTTCGGCCCCGCCGCTGGCTGATGGCTGCAGGCGCCATCCCTACAGGCGCAAACGACAACGGCCGGCCCCCGTTTCCGAGGGCCGGCCGCATCGTGTCTGCTCGCCGCCGGGCGCCGAAGGCGTCCGGGCCTGCGCTCGGGATCAGGCGATCTCGATGCGCTCGGCCTGCGGACCCTTCTGGCCCTGGCTGACGGACAGCTTCACGCGCTGGCCCTCGTTCAGACCCTGCAGGCCCGAACGCTCCACGGCGCGGATGTGCACGAAGATGTCGCGACCACCGTCGTCGGGGGTCACGAAGCCGAAGCCCTTCTCGCTGTTGAAGAACTTCACCGTGCCCTCGGACTCGCCGATGATCTCGGGACGGCCGCGGCCGCCACCGAAGCCACCGCGGTCACCGCCGCCGAAGCCGCCACGACCGCCGCCGAAGCCGCCGCGGTCGCCGCCGCCGAAGCCGCCGCGATCACGGTCGCCGAAGCCGCCACCGCCGCCACCGGCCGACGGCGTGCCCATCTCGAGGACGGAAACGACGGCATCGACCTGCAGACCCTTGCCGCCCGGACGGACGGTGCAGGAAATGCGGGTGTTCTCGGGCAGGGCGGACAGGCCGGCACGCTCCAGCACGGAAACGTGCAGGAAGGCATCTTCGCCCGCCGGCTCGGTCTTCACGAAGCCGAAGCCCTTCGAGGCATTGAACCACTTGACGGACGCCTCGGTCGGGGTCGCCGGGCCGCCAGCATCGTCATCGTAACGGGACCGCCGGTTCATACCCGGGCCGCCGTGACCGGGAAAGTCCCCGGCATCTCGTTTCCACGCCATGGTGCTCGTATCCAACTCACAAGTCGCCCACGCCTCCTTGCCGGCGCGGCGGATCGTAAACGCAGTGGGATCGCGGGGGAGGGAGCCGTTACCAGCTTTCCGCCGTTGATCCCGGCAGGCTCCGACGAGCCTGCATGGGGGCTTCGGGCGAAAGATCGCTGGCGGCGGCAAAGGCGAGCACCAGAGAATCGTCGACCAGAAGGAAATCGAGAACGGCACCCAGAACCACAGGGTCCTGCGCCCGTTCCCTTAACTCCGCCGGCCCCATCCCGGTCAGGGCGAGGAAGCGGTCGATCAGCGCGTCATCCGCGGCGACGAACGCCAGGGCCTGCAGCCCCACCGTCTCGGCATCCGGTCCAACCCGTTTCGACAGGCGCGTCATGCGGTGTCGAAGTCCTCTCGAACGTCACTCGGTCCTGCCCGGCGAAAGCCGGCACCCGAAACACATATAGCATGCTCCGCACGCCCGCGCATGGGGGAAACGCGCGCGAAACGGTGGACTGCCGATTTTTCGTTCGTCCGATGAATGCCTTCGCTGCAGCCGATGGGCGGCCCGCCGAGTCGACGGCCGTCAGGCGACGCCGTTGAACCCGCCCCACAGGGCGCCGTCCTCGTCCTCGAGGGCGTTGACCAGGGCTTCCCGCGGCTCGGCCTCGTCGCCCTCGGGCGGCCGCTGCCAGTCCACCCGGGCCAGTTCCTCCAGCACCTGCTGGGCGCGCCGCAGGGCTTCATAGGCGCTGCGGTGGAGGCTGGAGGCCGGGACGCCGGCCGGGGCGGCTTCCACCGCTGCCGATTCGCGCGGCGACGGACGCTCGGACATCCAGGGCGCCAGGGCCGGGTCGCCGGCCTGACGCTGTTCCGCCGCAGCCTTGCGGGCGGCGGCCTGGGCGCGGGTGACGGCGGACGAGGCATCGGCGGTGGCCGCGCCGGTCCCGGCGGCGGGGCCGTCGAGGCTGCTGCGCAGGGCCTGGCGGATGTTGCCCGCCTCGGTCCGCACGGCGCGGGCGACCGCCCGGGCGCGTTCGGAGTCGCCGGTGGCCGAGGCCATCTGGGCTTCGAGCATGAGGGCTTCGATGCGCAGGCGCGACAGGGCGACGCGCTGCGCCGCCATGGCTTCCCCGCCTGTCGAGCGTCCGCCGGCGTCGCGGCGGCCGGACGCGGCGACGGCGGCGGTGCCGGCGCCCACGTTGGCGCCGAACCCGGCTGCGGCGCCGTCGAAGGACGACGAGGCGGACCCGCCGGCGGCGGCGACGGCCGCGACGGCTGTGCTTCCCGAGTCGCCGATTGCGGCGCTGGCTGCGATGGGTGGCGGACGGGCGGCGTCCAAGGGCGCCGGCACGACCGCCGGAATGAGGCCGGTCTTCATGGGCTTCTCCCTGGTGCCGGGGAGCAGGTTCTACGCTCCCATCGCAAAAGTAACACCGAAAGACGAACCAGTCACTCCTCCGGTTGGGTCCGCGTGCCGAAAGTGCGCCGCGACACGACCTCGTGGCCGTATCTTTCCCGCAATACATCGATTGCGCGCTCGCGGCGGGCATCGCGGTGCCGGGCGAGGTCGAAAAGGTCGGGTTGGTCGGCAATACTTTCGTCGCAGAGGTCCGCGACTCCGATGCCGATCAGGCGGAAGGCGCGGCCGTCGGCCTCGTGCGACAGCAGGGCGCGGCCGTGCCGCCACACCACGTCGGCCAGCTGGGTCGGCCCCGGCAGGCGGTGGCTGCGGGTGAGGGTGCGGAAGTCGCGGGTCTTCAGCTTCAGCACCACGGTGCGGCCCGCGACTCGGCCCTTCTTGCAGCGCTGCGCCACCTTCTCGCACAGCGGCCACAGTTGCTGCTCCAGGGCGTCGAGGCGGTGGATGTCGATGTCGAAGGTGGTCTCGGCGGAGACGCTCTTGGCGGGCCGGTCGGGGGTGACGCGGCGGTCGTCCTCGCCGCGCGACCGCTGCGCCAGGGCGCGGCCGAGCTTGCCGAACTGCAGGGCGAGCCGCGACTCCGACACCTGCTGCAGATCGCCGATGGTCTTGTAGCCCGCCTGGAACAGCCGCCGCGCGAAGGCCTCGCCGACGCCGGGGATGTCGCGCACCGGGCGCGGCACCAGGAAATCCCTGGCCTCGGCCCGGCCGATGACGGCGAAGCCCTGCGGCTTGTCGAGGTCCGACGCCATCTTGGCGAGGAACTTGTTGTAGCTGAGGCCGATGGAGACGGTGATGCCGATCTCGTCGCGGATGCGGTTCTGGATGCGGGCCAGGGTCGCCGCCGGCGACTCGCCGTGGGCGGCCGCAGTGCCGGCGAGGTCGAGGAAGGCCTCGTCGAGCGCCAGCGGCTCCACCAGCGGCGTCGCCGCCTCGAACAGGGCGCGGATCTGGCGGCTGACGGCGGCGTACTTGGCCATGTCGGGCGGCAGCACCACGGCGTCGGGGCACAGTTGCAGCGCCTTGTACATGGGCATGGCAGAGCGCGGCCCGTAGCGCCGGGCGATGTAGCAGGCCGTCGCCACCACGCCGCGATGACCGCCGCCGATGAGCAGCGGGCGGTCGCGCAGCTCCGGCCGGTCCCGCTTCTCGATGGAGGCGTAGAAGGCGTCGCAGTCGATGTGCGCGAGACTGAGGTCGAACAGCTCCGCGTGCCGGCGCAGGCGCTCCGACCCGCAGGCGGGACAGGCGAGCACCGCGGCGGGAATCTCGGTCAGGCAGTCGCGGCACAGGGTGTGGCTCATGGTCGGGGCAGTCTATCACCACCCACCAAACAAAGCATGAACTTCCGCCGCCCGCTCCGACCGCCGGGGCGTGTCTCTTCGACCATAGGCGTATTTTTTGTGCCGATCGAAGGGCGGCCGTGCTTGACGTTGAAAACACGGACATTTAACAACGGAGGGTCCCTTCCTTCGGCCGCGCAGGGGTGCGGCGGGTCGCGGACGAACATTTCGAGCGAGCGTGTGGCCCCGATCGTCCAAGAACTGCAAAGGGGGGCGCAATGGGTAGGCGACACATTCGGGCTGGAACGACGCAGCGAAGGACTCCGACAAACATGCTCAAAAAGGCTCTTCTCGTCACCGTGTCCGCCGGCTTCCTGTCGGCGTGCGCCAATACCTGGGACGTCGATGGCGTGAAGACCCTGCAGCCGACCGGGGATGCCTTCCAGAAGGCGCTGTTCGCCGAGTACGTCGCCGTGGCGGAAGCCGAGCGCGGCCGTTACGACTGGGGCGACACCGCCTACTTCCTCGACAAGGCGCGCGCCGCCGCCGCGGGCCAGACCGTGCTGCCCGACGACGTGACCGACCGCGCCATCTCGGCCCGCGCCGCCGAGGCCGCCAGCGGCCGCCAGAGCCTCATCGCCGCTCTCGACGGCACCGCCCGCACCGCCATGCCGCAGGTCGCCGCCCGCGCCCAGGCCTCCTTCGACTGCTGGCTCGAGGAACTCGAGGAAGGCCACCAGCCCGGCGACATCAAGGCCTGCGAGGACCGCTTCCGCGCCGCCATGGCCGAGCTGACCGCCGCCCCGGCCGCGCCGGCGCCGCAGCCGGCCGCCGTGCCGGCGGGCGAATACACCATCACCTTCCCGCTCGGCGCCGCCGTCCTGGCCCCCGAGGCGCGCGCGACGCTCGACGCCGTGCTGGTCGACTGGCGCCAGGAGAAGCCGGCCCGCGTCGTCATCGCCGGCCACACCGACACCGTGGGCGACACCGTGTCCAACCTGCTGCTGTCGCAGAAGCGCGCCGAGGCCGTCGCCTCCTACCTGGAAGGCAAGGGCATGCCCGCCGCCGCCATGGCCCTGGAAGCCTACGGCGAGGAGCAGCCGGCCGTGAAGACCGGCGACGGCGTCAAGGAGCCGCGCAACCGCCGCGTGGAGATCGTCTTCGCCGACAAGTGACGGCGGACGGGTTACGGAAAGGGGCGCCCTCCGGCAGGAGCGGCGCTCTTTTTCATGGCTGCGGGGCGGGTGGCGGAGGTGGTGTCCGCAACGGCGTCCCCGGCGGCGGGCGTGGGCGCCGTCCTCGACGGCGGGCGACGTGCATGCCCGGCTCGTAGGCGCTCGTAGCCCGGGCATGACAATTAGTTGAGATGCCAGGCGCGACCCGGCCGTCCGCGGCGCCCCTGGCGGTGGGCGTGAGCGTCCCCTACCAGCGCGACGGCATGCCGCAGACGGCGGTGCCGCGGCCGCGCTTGGCCATGTATTGCTGGTGGTAGTCCTCCGCCTCGTAGAAGGCGCCGGCGTCGACGATGGCCGTCACGATGGGGCGGGGGAAGCGGTCGGACTCGTCGTTCTCGCGCAGGCTGGCCTCGGCGGCGGCGCGCTGGGCGGCGTCGTGCACGAAGATGGCCGAGCGGTACTGGCTGCCGACGTCGAAGCCCTGGCGGTTCTTCTGGGTCGGGTCGTGCACCTTCCAGAACACCTCCAGCAGGTCCTCGTAGGACACCTGGGCGGGATCGTATTCCACCCGCACCGCCTCGGCGTGGCCGGTGCGGTCGGTGCAGACCTGTTCGTAGCTGGGGTCCGGCACGGTGCCGCCGGTGTAGCCGACGAGCGTCGCGGTGACGCCGGGAATGCGGCGGAACGCTTCCTCGACGCCCCAGAAGCATCCGGCGGCGAAGGTGGCGATGGCCATGGGCGCGTCCTCTCTTCCTTCGGGTAAGGGCGTTGGTCCTGCGACAGAGGTCGGTGCGCCGGCCCCGCGCCGCAAGGGGCGCCCGTCAGCGGAAGGCGGCGGAGGTGCGCTGGATCTCCTCGATGCGGTCCATGATGCTCTGCTGCCGCTTGCCGGAATCGCGCAGCTGCTCGATGGACCGGCCCAGGCTGTCGGAGAAGTCGACCAGCCCGTCGCGCATGCTGTCGAGCGAGTCGGCGATGGAACGGTGCGCCTCGCGCAGCGATTCCACATGGATCAGCGTCTGGCGGTTGGAGTCCAGGATCCGGCGGCAGTTGCGCTGGACGCGCGCCTGCGCGAAGGAGACGACGGTGCCGCTCATGCGCACCCCCTCTTCTCGAGTGACGGACGCGACCGCCCCCGATCGCGCACAGCAGATCCCATGATGCCCGACGGCGGCCCCTGCCGTCCATGGCACCGCCGGGTATAGGCCACCCGGTCAGGTGCATCCCTGACCATTGGGCGGGCCGATCGCCACGACACTGGACCCGAAGGCCGGAAGCGGGTACAGAAAACCGCTTGAAACGCGCAAAAGCGACCCGATCTTCCGACACCGGATCCGTTTTGCGGGGGGACCACGCACGTGCCCGACGTTCTTTCCCTGGCCGGCGAGACGCTGCTGTCGCCGCTGGTGCTGTTCTTCGCGCTCGGCGTCGCCGCCGGGCTCGCGCGGTCGGACCTGACCATTCCCGAGGCCGTCGCCAAGGGCCTGTCGCTCTATCTGATGCTCGCCATCGGCTTCAAGGGCGGGGCGGCCATGGCGGCGCACGGCCTGCACGGCGAGGTGATCGCCGCGCTGCTGGGCGGCATCGCGCTGTCCTTCGCCCTGCCGCTCGGGGCCTATCCGGTGCTGCGCCGCCTGTGCGGGCTGGATGCGGTGAACGCCGCCGCCGTCGCCGCCCACTACGGCTCCATCAGCGTCGTCACCTTCGTCGCCGCCACCTCGCTGCTGCAGACCATCGGCGTCGCCTGGGACGGCTACATGGTGGCCGTGGTCGCCGCCATGGAGACGCCGGCCATCCTGACCGGCCTGTGGCTGGCCGGCCGCGGCGGCGCCCGCGTCGGCGAGAGCGGCGGGGCCTTGGGGCGCGAGGTGCTGCTCAACGGCAGCGTGGTGCTGCTGGTCGGCAGTTTCGTCATCGGCTGGATCACCGGCGACAAGGGCCTCGCCACCATCGCGCCCTTCATCGTCGATCCGTTCAAGGGCGTGTTGTGCCTGTTCCTGCTCGACATGGGCCTGGTGGCCGCCCGCCGCTTCCGCGACGGCAAGGCGATCAGCGCGCCGCTGGTGGTCTTCGGCCTGGTCATGCCGCCCATCGGCGGCGTCGCCGGCGGCCTGCTCGGCCTCGCCCTCGGCCTCGCGCCGGGCAATGCGACGCTGCTCGCCGTGCTCGGCGCCTCGGCCAGCTACATCGCGGTGCCGGCGGCCCTGCGCATGGCGCTGCCGCAGGCCAATCCGGCGGTCTCCATCACCCTGGCGCTCGGCGTGACGTTCCCCTTCAACCTGACCATCGGCATTCCGCTGTATCATGCCATGATCACCACCCTCGCCGGAGGCACGCCATGACCGCCGCGCCGCGCCCGCACCACCCGCGCCGCAAGATCGAGATCCTCACCCCCATGCCGCTGCTCGGCCGCGTCGTCGCGCTGTTGAAGCAGCACGGCGCGCCCGGCCACACGGTGCTGCCGGCGCTCTCGGGCCGCGGCGGCGAGGGGACGTGGGACCGCGGCCATGTCTCCGACGCCGAGACCTGCGTGCTGGTGGTCGCCGTCATGGCGGCCGAGCGTGCCGACCCGTTGTTCGACGCCCTGGCGCCGCTGCTGGCCGACGCCGGCGTCGCCTGGATGTCCGACGTCGAGGTCCTGCGCGGCGAGAAGTACTGACGGCTCCGCCGTGGGGCCGCCGGAGTGGCCCTTCCCCGCCGCGCCGCCCGCCGCTAGAGAGAAGGCGGAACTCCTTCCCCCTTCCTCGGAGACGGACCGATGGTGGTGTCGGCGACGGCGGCGCTCGGGGCCGCCTTCTGTTGGGCGCTCGGCGGCATGATCGCGGTGGAGCCGGCACGGGCGCTCGGCGCGCTCGCCTTCGGCCGCCTGCGCATGGCGCTGGTGTTCCTCATGGTGGCGGCGCTCGCCACCGTGACGGGCGGCTGGGCGAGCCTGTCGGACGCCTATGCCCTGCCGCTCATCGTCTCCGGCCTCGTCGGCATCATGGCCGGCGACACCGCCCTGTTCGCCTGCCTGCGCCGGCTCGGCCCGCGGCGCACGGGCGTCATCTTCGCCACCAACGCCCCCATGACCGTCGCCCTCGGCGCCTGGCTGCTGGGCGAGCCGCTGTCGAGTCAGCGCCTCGCCGGCTTCGGGCTCATCACCGGCGGCGTGGTGCTGGCGGTGCTGTTCGGCAAGGGCCGCAAGAGCCTGCACGACTGGGAATCGGTGCGCGGCCCGCTGTGGCAGGGCGTGCTGCTCGGCCTCGCCGCCGCCCTGGCGCAGGCCGGCGGCGTGCTGCTGGTCAAGCCGGTGATGGCGGCCGGCGTCGATCCCTTCGCGGCGGCGGCGGTGCGCGTCGGCGTGGCGGTCACCGGCCTGTTGCTCATGGCGCTGCTGCCCCTGGCGATGGTGCGGGCGCAGGCGCCGCTGTCGTGGCCCATGGTGGTGCGCACGGGCCTGTCGGGCCTCACCGGCATGACCATCGGCATGACGCTGCTGCTGTGGGCGCTGGAAACGGGCGATGCCGGCCTGGTGGCGACGCTCGCCGGCACGACGCCGGTGCTCATCCTGCCGCTGCTGTGGTGGCGCACGCGCGAGCGGCCGGGCCTCGGCGCCTGGGTGGGCGCGGCCCTGGTCGTGACGGGAACGGCCCTCTTGTTCCTCTGATGTCACGAACGGGCCGCGCCGCCCCGGGCGTTGTCCTCCTCAGACGCACAGACGGAGGACAACGCCAGCCATGTTTCCTTCTCCCCGACCGGTTGCGGTCACCTGCCCGGCCTGCCGGACCGCCCAGGACGTCGCGCCCGGCGTGCCGACCGACTGCCTCGGCTGCGCGGCCGAGATCGACATGATGCCGGGCCGCTACATGCGGGTCCGGCCGGTTGCCGCCGCCGTCACCGCCGCCGTGGCTCAGGCCGGCAGCGGCACGCTCAGCGGCCGTACCGCCGACCCCACCGGCCAGCGATCGTCCAGCGAGCAGCGGTCGACCGCCGGGTCGAGCACCCGCCGCAGGTAGGCCACCACGCCCGGCCGGTGGGCCACGCCGATGGGCGCCCAGGTGACGTTCAACTGGCGCGCGCCGTAGGCGTCCACCGCCGGGTCGCTGCGCAGCATGGTCACCGCCGCCGCCAGGTCGCGGCTCTGCCCGACGTAGATGTAGCGGCCGTGGCGCGCCTGGCTCCACACCACCACCACACCCGGCACGCCCTTCAACCCCTCGCGCACCGGGTCGATGGCGCCGAGCGTCGGCCATGAGAAATCGCTGCGCGACCGCCGCCACACGAAGGGGACGTTGGCCGGCCGGTCGCCACTCAGGACGTAGTTCAGGAAGGACAGGCTCGACATCCGCCGCGGCCTCCGCCGTTCACGATGATCCGGTATCGCTGTCGACCATTATGGGGCGCAGGCGCCCGGCGGCAATCCGGATGGACGTAATGCGCCTGTGGTCATAGGGACATAGGACCTTCGGTCAGGACCTGCCCATCGGGCAGGGTATCGCACGCCGCGACTCGGGCTCCCGGGTGTCCCGCCGCCCGGTGCGCGACGCGCCCGCCAAGCGCCATACGGACATCCGTCCAGGTATGGCCCCACCACACCGACAGGTATAGTCGCCGGGGAACGGCCCGGCCGGGGAGAGCGGCGGGGCCGTGCGGAGGAGGGAGCATTCGGGCATGAGCTTCAAGGGCAAGGTGCTGGCGGTCCTCGCCGGCGTTCTCGGGCTGGCCGGACTGGCCGGCGTGGCGGTGGTGGTGACGGTGGACGGCCAGCGGCCGGCGCTGCGCACCCTCGACCAGGAGACGGAGCGCCTGTCGCAGGTGGTGGTCCCGCTGGTGGGGGCGGTCGACCGCGTGCTGGTGGACGTGGTGCAGGTGCAGCAGTGGTTGCAGGACGTCGCCGCCACCGGCGAGGATGGTGGCTACGCCGAGGCCGAAAGCCATGCCCGCGCCGCCCAGGCCGGTCTCGAAACCGCGCGCGGGCTCGCCCGCACCGGCGGCCTGACCGAGGTGGCGCAGGCGGTGGACGAGGTCGCCGCGGCCTTCCCCGGCTGGTACGCCGCCGGCCGCGACATGGCGGCGGTCTATGCCGCCGGCGACCGCACGGCGGGCAAGCCGCTGATGGCCGCCTTCGACACCCAGGCCGACGCCCTGGGCGCCGCCCTCGACCGGGCCGCCGCCCGCACCCATGCGGCGGAGCAGACGGCGTTGGCGAAGGTGACCTCCGGCGCGGCGGAAGCCGAGGCCGCCGCGTCCCGTGTCATGACCATCGTGCTGGTGCTGGCCGGCGCCGGCGCCGTCGCCGCGGCGGCGGGCGTGGTGGCGGTGGCGCGTCTGGTGGGCGGCGTCGTCGGGACCCTCGAGCACGACGTGGCGGTGGTCTCCGGCGGGACCGACGAGGGGCTGCGCTTGACGGGCCGCAGCGACGAGTTCGGCCGCATCGGCGAGTCGCTGGCGGCGTTCCGGGCGGAATTGCGCCACGCCGCAGAGGTGGAGCGCAGCCAGGCCGACCGCTCCGCCGACGCCGAGCGGGAGCGCCGCGCCCTGCTCGAACGGCTCGCCGACGAGTTGCAGCAGGGGGTGCAGGCGGTGGTCGACGGCATCACCGCGGCGGCCGAGGAAATGCACGCCACCGCCGAGGCCATGGCCGACACCGCCAACGAGACCAGCGATCAGGCGACGGTGGTGAGCGCCGCCGCCGAACAGGCCGCCGCCAACGTCCACACGGTGGCTGCGGCGGCCGAGGAACTCTCGGCGTCCATCGCCGAGATCAGCCGGCAGGTGGAGGAAAGCAGCGCCATCAGCCGCGACGCCGTCGGCAAGGCGGCCGAGGCGGGCGACATCATGCGCGGCCTGGAAAGCGCCGCCGAGCGCATCGGCGAGGTGGTACGGCTCATCACCGACATCGCCGAGCAGACCAACCTGCTGGCCCTGAACGCCACCATCGAGGCGGCGCGGGCGGGCGAGGCCGGCAAGGGCTTCGCCGTCGTCGCCAACGAGGTGAAGAACCTCGCCACGCAGACGGCCCGGGCGACGGACGAGATCGCCGGCCAGATCGGCGAGATGCAGCGCGCCACCCACGGCGCCGTCGCCGCCATTGCCGGCATCACCGCGACCATCGACCGCATCAGCACCATCACCGAGGCGGTGGCGACGGCCATGGACCAGCAGGACGCCGCGACGCAGGAAATCGCCCGCAACGTCGCCGAGGTTTCTTCGGGCACCCAGCAGGTCACCAGCACCATCGGCGCGGTGACCTCGGCGGCGCAGGAAACGGGGCAGGCGGCGCGGCAGGTGCTGCTCAGTTCGGGCAGCCTGACCGAACAGGCCGACCTGCTGCACACCCGCGTCGCTCAGACGGTGGCCCACATCCGGGCGGCGTGAGTGGCTGGGGCGGGGCGGCCGACGGCGAACAGCTAAACGCCCTTGCGTCAAGGCCGTCGCCGCGCCGGGCCGTCCCCGCCCCCTTCCGACCGGCAGGGGGCGGGGACGGAGGCCGTGCCGCCCGCCGGTGACGCCGTGGATGGCCGGGTCAAGCCCGGCCATGACAATTTCTGTAGATTTCTCAAGAGCTTGTCATGCCGGGCATCCACGGAGTGCACGGCGTCTGCCGTGAAGGACGTCGCCACGGTCGCCACCGGGGGCGCCCGTGCCGCCCGCCGCTCAGCCCTGCTTCTTCCGCCCCAGCAGCCAGAAGGCGAGGCCGGTGATGCCGGCGATCCAGCCGAGGCCGCCGAGGATGTCGTGCAGACGGATGCGCTCCTCGTAGGCCTCGATCTGCAGGCGGAGCGGGTTGACCTCGCGCGCCACGGCGCGGGCGACGGCATCCTCCAGGGCGGCCGGGTCCAGCACCGGAGCGGCAGCGGCAGGCGCCGCCGCGGGGGCCGCCGTCGAAGGGGCCCCGGCCGCGTCCTCGCCGCCGGGCAGGGAGACCGGCAGCTGGTCCGCCTTCACCACGAAGGTGCCGCGATGGCCGTCGCCGGTGTCGGCGACGAAGGTGTGGTCGATGCGGCGGGTGGCCTCGAAGGTGAACGCGCCGGCGTCGTCGGTGGTCACGCGGCCGATTTCGACGCCGTCGGGGCCGAGCACCTGCACGGGGGCGCCGACGGCCTTGCCGCCGCCGGGGAAGTAGACGAGGCCGCTCACCACGGCGCCTTCGGCGGTGGCGAAGACCTTGATCTTGTGGGCGAGGGCCGGGGCGCTGACGGCCACGACCAGCGCCAGGGCGAGCAGGAGGGGCCGGATCATGCCGCACCCTCCGCCGGCGTGGCGGCCGGGGCGGGGGCGCGCCCCAGGGCGTCGGGCTTGACCCGCGCCAGCAGGCCGATGGCGGCGGCGGTCACCAGGGCTTCCGCCACGATCACCGGCAGGTGGGCGGCCAGCACCAGCTTCGCCGCCGGCAGGAAGGCCTCGCCCGACAGGGCCAGCACGCAGGCGGCCAGCGTCGCCGCCAGGCCGACGCCGAGCGCCCCGGCGCCGAGCCCGGCGGCCCAGGCGCCGGTGCCGCGCCGCGCGGCGCCGCGGAACAGGTAGTAGGCGATCACGGCCGGTGCGCCGATCATCACCAGGTTGAGGCCGAGCGTCGTGACGCCGCCGAACCCGAAGAACACCGCCTGCAGCAGCAGGGCCACCGCCATGGCGGGCAGGCAGGCCCAGCCGAGCAGCAGCCCCATCAGCCCGTTGGCGAGCAGGTGGGCGCTCGACGGCCCGATGGGGACGTGCAGGAGGGAGGCGACGAAGAACGCCGCCCCCACCACCGCCGTCCTCGGCATGTCCTCGGGCGCGAGGCGCGTCAGGCCGTAGCCGACGCCCGCCGCGGCGAGGACGGTGCAGCCGGCCACCACGGGCAGGCTCGCGATGCCTTCCACCATATGGACCATGGCGGTGTCTCCCCTCACTTCATGTCGACGGTACGCACCCACATGAGGGCGCCCTGCTCGACCGGCACGTCCTCGCCCGCCGGGTTCTTCATGGGCGCATCGGCCTCCAGCAGGGCGGCGAAGCCCCACCAGCCGGCGCGCGGCATGGCGTAGGAGAACACGCCGTCCGGCCCGGCCTTGACGACCTGGGTGACGAAGGCGTCGGCTGGCGGCGTGACGCTGCCGTCGTTGCGCCATTCCACCTCGACCTCGGCGAAGGGTACGGGCTCGCCGTTCTTGCGCACGATGCCGCGGAAGACGTTGCCCGTCCACAGGCCGTAGGGGCGCACCAGCGGCTCGATCTCCACCGGCAGGCCGACCAGGGCGTCCCAGCCTTCCTGGGCGTCGAAGGCGTCGACCACCACCTTGGTGTAGTGGACGATCATCTTGCCTTCGGCCGGCTCCCAATACGGCGCCGGCTCGATGAAGTAGACGTAGTCGGCGGGCGCCGTGAGGACGTGCGACAGCCCGTAGGCGGCCTTGCCGTCGACGGTGACGGGCTTGGCCTGGGCGGTCAGGTCGGTGACCGTGCCGCCGGCCAGCACGCCGATGCGCGCCGGCGTGCCCATGTCCATGAGCGGTCCGCCGCTCATGGGGTGGGTGAAGCGGATGGCGAGGTCGACCGTCGCGCCGGTGTCCGGCGTGACGATGTCGGTCGACGGGATGAGTTCCTGGAAATGCGCCGCGGCCGGCCCGGAAGCGGCGGCGAGGGCGAGGGTGGCGGCGGTGACGGAAAGCGCGCCTGCGCGCATGGTGTGGTCCTTCCACGGTTCTGCCGGCGCGGCCGCTGGGGGCGGCCGTGCGGTGACGGTTCGACGAAGCGCGTCACCGCTGCGGTAGAACCCGGACCGACGAAGGACCCCCGTCCGTCGGATAGGCGACGCTTGCACCGGCAGGTCTCCTGGCTTCCGGGTCGTCGTCTTCCGCCGCGGCCTTCCCGGCTGTGCCAGTGGCCATGGTTTCGAAGGGGCGAAGACTCGCCGGTCACAGTTGCGGGGGCAGCCACGGCTCGGACAGGCCGCCCGGGGAAGGACGGCGCCGTCGTTCCGTGTTCCCTTTCAATCCCGTGGGGGAACCGGTACCGCGAGGACCGTAGCAGAGGTCGTGCGTCGGTTGCAACGCAGCGCGACGGGAGGATATTGCGTCGACGCGACGGCGGCGCTACCTGTAGAGGCCAGTGCACCGCCGTCCGTCGCGAGGATTCGCCATGATCAGCCGCCGCCGCCTGCTCGCCACCTCCGGCCTGAGCGCCGCCGCCCTGCTGGGCGTGGGATCGGCCGCGCAGCCGGCGCTCGCCTTCCGCGAGGAGGAGGCGACAGTGCAGGACGTGTGGGCGGTGCGCGACGCGCAGGCGCGCTGCCGGGCGTTATCCAGCCACGACCAGATGCTGGCCGTGCTGCAGGCGGAGCTGGCCGGCGGGTCGCTGACGCCGGAAGACCGCCGCCGCGTCATGGCGACGGCCACCTGCCCGACCTGCGGGCAGCTGCTCGGCGGCTGAGCGGCCGTCGTCCTCGTCTTTTTCTTCTTCTTATTCCGCGGCCATCAGCACCGGCCGGCGCAGGCTGGCGGGCTGCTCGCCCGTCTCCAGGCGGTGGGCGGTGGCGCGCACGTCGCGCATGATGTCGTGGAAGCCCGCCAGGTGCTGCGGCATCTCGCGCCCGAAGCGCGCGACGATGGCGGCGAAGGCGGTGGCGCTGCGCCGCGTACGGCGGGCGGCGTCGAGCAGTTCGGCCTGACCCTGGGCGGGGGAGGGGAACTGGGTGTCGCGGCTGGTGGCGGTCATCGGTGTCCTCGCGCTGTGTTTATAATATTTTTTTAAACAATACGCGGAGATGGACTCGGGAGGGGGGTGCCGAGGGCTACGCTCCCGGTGAAAAAGTATACGACCTTAGTCTTTCCCGTGGCGCGTGTGGTCGCTGCTAAAGAAGGTGACTCCCGCCGCGAATATGCCTAAGCTTTAGGCGTCGAGGGCGCCTGGCGAAAGATCGGGCACTTCCGGGAGGGGGATCGAGGGGGACTGCCGTGGCGCCGACGTCGACCGGGCTCGACCCGCACGTCACCTGGGTACTGTTGTCCAGCTTTCTGGTCGCGCTCATGCAGGCGGGCTTCGCCTGCCTGGAAAGCGGCATGGTGCGGGCGAAGAACAGCATCAACGTCGCCATCAAGAACCTGGTCGACTTCTGCATCAGCTGCGCCCTGTTCACGCTGATCGGCTACGGCCTCATGTACGGGCCGAGCATCGGCGGCTGGATCGGCCTGCCGGACTTCCCGCTCGACCCCGACAGCCCGCCGGCCGACGTCACCTTCTTCATCTTCCAGGCCATGTTCTGCGGCACGGCGGCGACCATCATTTCGGGCGCGGTGTCGGAGCGCATGCGCTTCTTCGGCTACATCCTGGTCACCGTGCTGACGGCGGCGGTGATCTATCCGGTGGCCGGCCACTGGGTGTGGAACGGCGCCGCGCACGGAGTCGCCGGCGGCTGGCTGGCGCAGATGGGCTTCATCGACTTCGCCGGCTCGACGGTGGTGCATTCGGTCGGCGGCTGGGTGAGCCTCGCCGCGATCCTGGTCATCGGCCCGCGCATCGGACGATTCGGGCAGGCCGGGCGGCCCATCGACGGCCACAACCTGCCCATGGCGACGCTCGGCGTCTTCCTGCTGTGGTTCGGGTTCTTCGGCTTCAACGGCGGCAGCACGCTGGCGCTCAACGCCTCGGTGCCCATCATCATCGCCAATACGGCCCTGGCCGGCGCCTGCGGCGGCCTCGCGGCGCTGGCGGCGAGCTGGCTGACCCAGGGCATGCCGCGCGTCGACCGCATCATCAACGGCGTGCTGGCGGGCCTCGTCGCCTCCTGCGCCGGCTGCAACGTCATGGGGGCGGAAGCGGCTATGGTGGTCGGCCTCGTCGCCGGCCTGCTGGTGGTGGCCTCCATGCGGCTGCTGGAGCGCCTGGAGATCGACGACGTCATCGGCGCCGTGCCGTCGCATCTGGTGGCCGGCGCCTGGGGCACGCTGGCAGTCGCCCTGCTGGCGCGGCCCGACGTCTTCCCGACGGCCGACAGTCGCCTGCACCAGCTCGTCATCCAGGCGACGGGCGTGGCGGCGGTGGGGCTCTTCTCCTTCGGTGTGCCCTACGTGCTGCTGCGCCTGCTCGACCGCGTGATGCCCCTGCGGGTGAGCGCCGACGACGAGCGCATCGGCCTCAACATCGCCGAGCACGGCGCCGGCACGGCGCTGCTCGACCTCGTCACCCAGATGGACCAGCACACCCGCATGGGCGACTTCTCGCGCCCCGTGGTGGTCGAGCCGGAGACCGAGGCGCACCACATCGCCACCTTCTACAACGCCGTGCTGGAGAAGGTGACGGCCGAGAGTGACCGCCGCCATCAGGCGCTGGCGCGGCTGCACGAACTGGCCCACAGCGACGCCCTGACCGGCCTGCCCAACCGCCGCATGTTTTTCGAATCGCTGATCCGCGCCGTCGCCCGCGCCCGCCGCTCGGCCCACGGCGGCGCCGTCCTGTATTTCGACCTCGACGGTTTCAAGGCGGTCAACGACACGCTCGGGCACGAGGCGGGCGACGAACTGCTGCTGCAGGTGGCGGCGCGCATGCGGGCGGTACTGCGCGAGGGCGACCTGCTGGCACGCCTCGGCGGCGACGAGTTCGCCCTCGTCATCGAGAACGCCGACGACGACGAGGCGCCGGTGACGGTGGCCGAGAAGGTGCTCGACGCCCTGGAGGAGCCCTTCTTGCTGCGCGCCGGGTCGGCGCGGGTGGGCGTCTCCATCGGCATCGCCCGCTTCGGCGCGATGGAGGCGGAAACGGCGGAGGCCGTTCTGAAACGCGCCGACGCCGCCATGTACGACGCCAAGCTGGCGGGCAAGAACACGTGGAGACTCGTGGCCGCGTGAGGGCGGCCGTGGAGACTCGTGGCCGCCTGAGGGGCAGGGGCGGCGGTCAGGCGTCCTGCAGCAGGTGCTCCAGCATGTCGATGCGCTGCGCCACGTCGGCGCGGAAGCGGCGCAGGTGGGCGATGCGGACGTCGGCCTCGGCCAGGTGCCGACGCAGGACATCGAGCACGCGGCGGCGGCCGTCCAGGGTGCGCGGGTCGCCGCACAACAGGTCGAGGATGCCGCCGATGTCCTCCAGCGTCAGACCCATTTCCTTGAGCTGGCGGATCTTTTCCAGCCGCACCAGGGTGTCGGGGCCGTAGTAGCGGTGGCCGCCGACGGAGCGGTCGCCGTCGCCGAGCAGGCCCTGGCGCTCGTAGTGGTGAATGGTGCGGACGGTGACGGCGGCGCGGCGCGCCAGTTCGCCGATGCGCATGCGGGCGGGCGGCGGCGCAGGGTCGCCCGGAACGGCGGTGGGGGACGGGTCCGACATGATCGGCCCTCCGGAAAGGCTCCGGGCCGCGGCGACGGCCTCCACGGGGGAGGCGCCGCCGCGCCAGGGCGCGCAACGGGGACGACGAACGTCGGGGCGGGAGCGCGGTCCGGCTCCCGCGGCGGCGTCAGGCCGACACGTCGGCCTTTTCGTTCAACCCGCCGATGGCGTGGTAGGCGTGTTCCAGCATGACGGCGGCCTGGTTGAAGTCGATCAGGCGGTCGGTGTTGACCACGATGTCGAAGTTGGTGGCGTCCGAGGTGCGCACGCCGAACAGCTCCCACACGAACTTGCCGCGGTTGTGGTTGACCTCGCGGATCTTCTCCAGCGCCTCGTCGTAGGTGAGGCTCTCGGTCGCCGCGACTCGCTTGGCGCAGACTTCCGGCGAGCCGGTGATGCGCACGCGCAACGCCGTCGAGGTCGACAGCACCACGTGCGAGCCGCGTCCGAGCAGCACGCCGCCGGCGCGGCCGAGGCTGAGGATGACGTCGACCAGATGCCGCTTGTAGGTGTCGGGCGACAGGTCCTGGCCGCTGAACAGGCGGGTCAGCCACATTTCGCGCACGCGGCCGATGCCTTCGTCCAGCTGGCGGACGGTCTGCGGGTCGGTGCCGATGCGGGTGGCGACGCGCTCGATCATCTCGGCGTCGTAGAGCTTGAGGTGGAGCCGGTCGGCGAGCAGGCGGGCGATCTCGTCGCCGCCCGAGCCGTAGTCGCGCGAAATGGCGATGGCGGGCATCTTCTCGCGCGGCTTTTCGCCGGTTTCGGGGGCACTGGCGGCAGCCAGCATGGCCTGGATGATGGCTTGGACGTCGGGCATTGGATCGCCTCCGTTGCGCCCCGCGCGCTCGCCTTGCGGGGAGTGGCGGCAGGGGGTGTTTCCTGGCGTCTATTGTAACAGAAACAACGCCTTCGCCGAAGCGGATCCGGACGTGAGGTGGAGGATTGCCGCCATGCGCCCGGCGCGGGACGCGCGCTCTTGAGGTCGCGGGACGCGCGGTTCTGGTTTTGCGGGACGCGCGCTCTCGAGGTCGCGGGCCGCCCCTACTTCAGCTTCATGAAGGGGCGCAGGGGGCCGTCGAGCAGGTCGCTCTGGGCGACGATCTGCACGATCTCGGCCTCGCCCTTGATGGAGCCGCGGGCCTTCATCTCGGAGAACTGCCGGACCAGCAGCGCGACGGCGGAGGCGCCCTGCGGCTCCTGCAACTGGCCCTCGAAGAACTTGCGGCCCAGGCGGTCCTTCATCCACAGGCCTTCCAGCATGTTGATGGCCTCGCCGAAGGTCGGGTCGTTCTTGTCGCGCTCGGCGATGCGGCTGTTGTTGGGGCCGATGATCTTCAGCGCCACCAGCAGCTGCGGCGTCATGTACTCGACGTAGCGCTCGGCGAAGGTGCGCAGCTGGTCGATGCGGTCGGAACGCTGCGGGCCGGGCAGGGCGCGCAGGTCGTGCATGATCTGGCCGAAGGCGGCGAGGAGCGCCGGCGGACGGCGCACCAGGTCGGCGAAGGTGCCGCCGAGGATGCGGCGCAGGCCGCCGATGTCGGTCTCGAAGCGGCGGCCCTTCAGGCGCGGCTGGCCGCGGGAGCGGCGTTCCTCGTTGACCTTCTCGGTGATGTCGTAGGTGCTCCAGGCGCCCAGCACGCGGATGCTCTCGGGGTCCTCGATGAAGTCGATGTCTTCGTCCAGGTCGCGGATCTGCTCGACGCAGTGGAAGCTCTCGGCGATGGCGGTCAGCACCTCCGGCGACCATCCCAGCACCTTGCGGAAGTCGTTCTTGAGAATCTGGCGCAAGGGGCGGATGTGATAGGGCTTCAGCTTCACCGCCGCCTGCAGCTGGTCGAGCGGCAAGCGGGCCAGCATCTGCAGGAAGTTGGTGCCGAGGCCCTTGGTGAATTCCTCGACGGTCAGGGCGTCCAGTTCCGCGAGCATGCGCACCTTGGCGAGGCCCTCGACGTCGGCGACCGCGCCCTGCAGCTTTTCGCCCATCACCGGGTTCTCGCTGAACACGGCGACGACGGCGCGGTCGAGGAAGACCTGCTCGGCCGCCGCCACGGTCATGCCGCAGGCCGCCGCCGCGCGCTTGCGGTCGCCGGGCGCCAGCGGCTTGCCGTCGAGGCCGCGCACGGCGATGAGGCGGGCCTGCCAGGCGCCGTCGAACAGGCGCAAGGCGCGCTCCACCACGTCGGGATGGGCCAGCGCGCTCGCCATGTCGGCGGGCAGCAGCAGGCGCTTGTCGGCCGGGTAGAGCTTTTCCTCGATGCGGCGCAGGATGGGGTAGAGCCGCGCCGCCGTGTGCATCAGCCGCGCCTTGCGGCCGCGCGCCAGCGACGTGCCGATGCTGCGCAGCGGCGGGCGCAGCGGCGACGGCACCGGCGCCAGCGCCCGGCCGTCGCCCATGGCGGCGTCGACCGTGAAGCGGGCTTTGCGAGCCCGGGCGGCATGGTCGGAGGTGCGGTCGGACATGGCGCTCCTGGCGGGCGTACTGTGCTTTACCTCCTGGAGGAGTAAGCCTTTCGCAGAGTGGCCGACTCGGCACCCGAAATCAACCGATAGTTAACCGGCGAGTCAAGCCGTTCTCGCTGCATTGCGGTACGATTCCCGGTGTTGACGTTTACGTTAACGTAAAGTAGGCTCCCATCCCACAGCCGGACGACGGGCCCGCCAGAGGCCGAACCGCCGGGGAGCGCCAGGACAGGCTTCGACGAGAGGACACGGTTTCCATGAACGCCATCAACTTCCCCAGCCTGAAGTTCGATCTGGGTGAGCAGGTCGAGATGCTGCGCGACAGCGTGCGCAACTTCGCCCAGGCGGAGATCGCGCCCCGCGCCGCCGAGATCGACCAGAAGAACGAATTCCCCATGGACCTGTGGCGCAAGTTCGGCGACATGGGCCTGCTCGGCCTGACGGTCGGCGAGGAAGACGGCGGCGCCGGCATGGGCTACATCGAGCACATCGTGGCGATGGAGGAAATTTCCCGCGCTTCGGCCTCGGTCGGCCTGTCCTACGGCGCCCACTCCAACCTCTGCGTCAACCAGATCCGCCGCAACGGCACCAAGGCGCAGAAGGAAAAGTACCTGCCGAAGCTCATTTCCGGCGAGCACGTCGGTGCCCTCGCCATGTCGGAGCCGGGCGCCGGCTCGGACGTGGTCGGCATGCGCACCCGCGCCGACAAGAAGGGCGACCGCTACGTCCTCAACGGCAACAAGATGTGGATCACCAACGGCCCCGACGCCGACACCCTGGTGGTCTACGCCAAGACCGACATCAACGCCGGCCCCAAGGGCATCACCGCCTTCCTCATCGAGAAGGGCATGAAGGGCTTCTCCACCGCCCAGAAGCTCGACAAGCTGGGCATGCGCGGCTCCAACACCTGCGAACTGGTGTTCGAGGACTGCGAAGTGCCGGAAGAGAACGTGCTGGGCGAGGTGGGCAAGGGCGTCCGCGTGCTGATGAGCGGCCTCGACTACGAGCGCGCCGTGCTCGCCGGCGGTCCGCTCGGCATCATGGTCGCGTGCATGGACGTGGTGGTGCCCTATATCCACGAGCGCAAGCAGTTCGGCACCGCCATCGGCGAGTTCCAGCTGATGCAGGGCAAGGTGGCCGACATGTACGTCGCCATGAACACCGCCAAGGCTTACGCCTACGCCGTCGGCCAGGCCTGCGACCGCGGCGAGACCAGCCGCAAGGACTGCGCCGGCGCCATCCTCTACACCGCCGAAAAGGCCACCTGGATGGCGCTGGAGGCGATCCAGACCCTGGGCGGCAACGGCTACATCAACGACTACCCGACGGGCCGCCTGCTGCGCGACGCCAAGCTCTACGAAATCGGCGCCGGCACCAGCGAGATCCGCCGCATGCTCATCGGCCGCGAGCTGTTCAACGAAACCGCGTGACGGGGTTTTGAACCACCAAGGCACAAAGACACCAAGGTGCCGTGCAAGCCGTCGGGCCGGAGGCCGGCTCGACGGTGTAGCGGCGGAAGGGACGGAAGGTTTCAGCGGCCGCAGGCCGCAGGAAAACCCCGCCTGACCCGAGGCCGCAACGCCAGCCGACCTGCCGCAGCCTCTTGGTGTCTTGGTGTCTTGGTGGTTCACCCCTTAGAGCCCCGGCCGCTTCAGTCCAATGGGAGAGACAGACACATGACCGCTTCCGATCCCGTCGTCATCGTCGGTGCCGCCCGTACGCCCATGGGCGGCTTCCAGGGGTCCCTGCAGGACCTGAGCGCGCCCGAGCTGGGCGCCGCCGCCATCACCGCGGCGCTGGAGCGCGCGGGCGTGGCGAAGGAAGACGTGCAGGAGGTCATCATGGGCCTCGTGCTGCCCGCCGGCCTCGGCCAGGCGCCGGCGCGTCAGGCGTCGCGCGGCGCCGGGCTGCCGGACGCCGCCGGCTGCACCACCATCAACAAGATGTGCGGCTCGGGCATGCGCGCCGCCATGTTCGCCAACGACATGCTGCTCGCCGGCACCAACGACGTCATGATCGCCGGCGGCATGGAGAGCATGACCAACGCCCCCTACATCCTGCCCAAGGCCCGCGCCGGCCTGCGCATGGGCCATGCCGAGGTCAAGGACCACATGTTCCTCGACGGCCTCGAAGACGCCTACGACAAGGGCCGCCTCATGGGCACCTTCGCCGAGGACACCGCGCAGCACTACCAGTTCACCCGCGAGAGCATGGACGACTTCGCCATCGCCTCGCTGAAGCGCGCCAAGACCGCCAACGAGGACGGCTCCTTCAAGGCCGAGATCGTCCCCGTCACCGTCAAGGGCCGCAAGGGTGACACCGTGGTCGACGGCGACGAGCAGCCGTTCAAGGCCAACATCGAGAAGATCCCGTCCCTGAAGCCCGCCTTCCGCAAGGACGGCACGGTCACCGCCGCCAACAGCTCGTCCATCTCCGACGGCGCCGCGGCACTGGTGATGATGCGGCGCTCCGAGGCGGAGAAGCGCGGCCTGACGCCGCTCGCCACCATCGTCGGCCACGCGACGGACGCCCGCGAGCCGCGCTGGTTCACCACCGCCCCCATCGGCTCCATCGAGAAGGTGCTGGGCAAGGTGGGCTGGACCACCAAGGACGTCGACTTGTGGGAGATCAACGAGGCCTTCGCCGTCGTCACCATGGCGGCCATGCGCGACCTCGACCTGCCGCACGATGCGGTGAACGTCCACGGCGGCGCCTGCGCCCTCGGTCACCCCATCGGCGCGTCGGGGGCCCGCATCCTGGTCACCCTCATGCACGCGCTGAAGAAGAACGGCCTGAAGCGCGGCGTCGCCAGCCTGTGCATCGGCGGTGGCGAGGCGACCGCCATGGCGATCGAGGTCCACTGACAGGCCGCGCTCGCTTCCCGCCCACACTCCCTGTGGCGGTCGCCTGACCCGGGGGACCGGCTTGCCCTGCGCCGGCCGGTCCCCCATCCTCGGACCCGAACCCCTGACGCGAGAAGGAGGACGCTCCCATGCCGACCGTGATCGTCACCGGCGCCAACCGGGGCCTCGGGCTCGAATTCGCCAAGCAGTACGCCGCCGCCGGCTGGCGGGTCATCGCCACCTGCCGTGACCCGGCCGGTGCCGGCGCCCTGACCGGCATCGACGGGGTGGAGGTCGCGGCGCTCGACGTCGGCGACCTGGATGCCGTGGCGGCCTTCGGGGCCCGCTATGGCGCCGAGGCCATCGACCTCTTCGTCAACAATGCCGGCACCTACGGCGGCGACCGGGCGGCGCAGGCCTTCGGCTCGACCGATGCGGGCGCCTGGCTCGACACCTTCCGGATCAACACCATCGCCCCCATGAAGCTGGCCGAGGCCCTGGCCGGCGGCCTGGAAAAGGCGAAGGGCAAGATCGCCATCCTCACCAGCAAGGTGGGCTCCGTCGCCGACAACACGTCGGGCGGCGCGACCCTCTACCGCACGTCCAAGGCGGCGGTGAACATGGTGGGCAAGAACCTGGCCATCGAGCTGGCGCCCCGCGGCATCGCCGTGGTGCTGCTGCATCCGGGCTGGGTGAAGACCGATATGGGCGGACCCAACGCGCTCATCACCACGGAGGACAGCGTCTCGGGAATGCGGCGTGTCATCGACGGCGTTTCGGTGCACACTTCCGGCCGATTCTACGATTACAGCGGCAAGGAGATTCCCTGGTGACGCACAACCCCGTGGACCGGTTGATCGCCGGCTTCCGTGGCTTCCATGCCCTCTATTACGAACAGCGGCCGGAGCGCATCCGCGATCTGGTCGACGTCGGGCAGAAGCCGAAGGTGCTGATGATCGCGTGCTCCGACAGCCGCGTCGACCCGGCCATCATCACCAACTCGGAGCCGGGCGAGATCTTCATCGTCCGCAACGTCGCCAACATGGTGCCGCCCTATGCCCCCGACGGCGCCTACCACGGCACCTCGGCCGCCATCGAATACGCGGTGCGCGACCTGGGCGTCGAGCACATCGTCATCCTCGGCCATTCGCGCTGCGGCGGCATCCGCGCGCTGATGGCTTCGGCGCAGGACGAGACGGCACTCTCCGGCCGCGATTTCGTCGGCCAGTGGGTGTCCATCTGCGGCCACGCCGGCAACCACGACCATTCCGACGACGCCGAGAAGGCCGCCATCAAGGTGTCGCTGGAAAACCTGCTGACCTTCCCCTGGGTCGCCGAGCGCGTCAGCTCCGGCGCACTCGACCTGCACGGCTGGTGGTTCCAGATCGAGACCGGCAACCTGTGGGAACTGAACCGGGAAACCGGCGCCTACGACAAGCGCGTCTGAGCAAGAAACGCGCATCCGGCGACGGGTGAAGACGAACGAAGACGAAGAAACGTCCGGACGATGCCGAACGCGGCCCGGTCCGGGGAGGAAGAACCAGGCGTGTCGAGGGCCGTCCCCCGGGGACGGCGGCGGCCCATCGCGCGCGTCCAAGGAGGCTGTGAGCACCATGACCACCAAGGGTCCGATCGAGTTCTACTTCGATTACTCCTCGCCCTACGGCTACGTCGCCGCGACCCGCATCGAGGACATCGGTGCCGCCCACGGCCGCGAGGTGGTGTGGAAGCCCATCCTGCTCGGCGTCGTCTTCCGCGCCACCCAGAGCGCACCGCTGACCGAGGTGCCCCTGAAGGGCGATTACAGCAAGCACGACTTCGCCCGCACCTGCCGCTACTACAACGTCCCCTTCAAGTTCCCCGCCAAGTTCCCCATCGCGAGCCAGGCCCCGGCGCGCGGCCACTACTGGCTGTGGGAGCAGGACCCGGCGCTGGCCAAGCGCTTCAGCCTGGCCGCCTTCACCGCCTATTTCGTCGACGGCCGCGACGTCTCAGCCCCCGAGATCGCCGCCGACGTGGCGGCCGAGCAGGGTGTCGACCGCGACGCCTTCCTGGCCGCCATCGCCGCCCCCGAGAACAAGGAGCGCCTGAAGGCCGAGACCGAGGCGGCGCTCGCCAAGGGCGTCTTCGGTAGCCCCTTCATGATCGTCGACGGCGAGCCGTTCTGGGGCTCCGACCGCCTGCCCATGCTGAGCGCCTGGCTCGAACGCGGCGGCTGGTGAGGGCGGGCTCATGGCGATCACCAAAGGATACAAGGCGCTGATCGACGAGGCCATGGCGCAGGTCAAGACCCTGTCGCCGGCCGAGGCCCACGCCCTGCTCGACGATCCGTCGGTTCAGTTCGTCGACATCCGCGACGTCCGCGAGCTGGAGCGCGCCGGCATGATCCCCGGCGCCTTCCACGCGCCGCGCGGCATGCTGGAGTTCTGGGTCGACCCCGACAGCCCCTATCACAAGCCCGTCTTCGCCGAGGCGAAGACCTTCGTGTTCTATTGCGCCGCGGGCTGGCGCTCGGCGCTCGCCACCAAGACCGTGCAGGACATGGGGCTTGCCCCGGTCGCGCACGTCGACGGCGGCTTCGAGGCCTGGAACAAGGCCGGCCTGCCCACCGTCCCGCGCCCCGCCCACTCCACTCCCTCCAAGAAGATCGGCTGAGGTCCTGACCCTATGACCGTCCTGAAGAGCGCCCTCAACCCTCGGTCCGAGGAATTCCGCGCCAACGCCGCCCACATGGAGTCGCAGGTCTCCGCCCTGCGCGACGTCGTCGCCCGCATCAAGCAGGGCGGCGGCGAGAAGGCGCGCGAGAAGCACCTGGCGCGCGGCAAGCTGCTGCCGCGCGACCGCGTCCGCACCCTGCTGGACGTCGGCTCGCCGTTCCTGGAGTTCAGCCAGCTCGCCGCCTTCCAGATGTACGGCGAGGACGACGTTCCGGCGGCCGGCGTCATCACCGGCATCGGCCGGGTGTCGGGCGTGGAATGCGTCATCGTCGCCAACGATGCGACGGTGAAGGGCGGCACCTACTACCCCATGACGGTCAAGAAGCACCTGCGCGCGCAGGAGATCGCCAAGGAAAACCGCCTGCCGTGCATCTATCTGGTGGACTCGGGCGGCGCCTTCCTGCCGCGCCAGGACGAGGTGTTCCCCGACAAGGAGCACTTCGGCCGCATCTTCTACAACCAGGCCACCATGTCGGCCATGGGGATCCCGCAGATCGCCGTGGTCATGGGCTCCTGCACCGCCGGCGGCGCCTATGTGCCCGCCATGTCGGACGAGAGCATCATCGTGCGCAACCAGGGCACCATCTTCCTCGGCGGCCCGCCGCTGGTGAAGGCGGCGACCGGCGAGGAAGTCTCGGCCGAGGACCTGGGCGGCGCCGACGTCCACTGCAAGATCAGCGGCGTCACCGACCACTACGCCATGGACGACACCCACGCCCTGCACCTGGCCCGCCGGGTGGTGGCGAACCTCAACCACCGCAAGCAGGTGCCGCTCGACATCGTCGCGCCGGAAGACCCGCTGTATGACCCGCGCGAGATCTACGGCGTCATCCCCAAGGACACCCGCAAGCCCTACGACGTGCACGAGGTGATCGCGCGGCTGGTGGACGGCTCGCGGTTCGACGAGTTCAAGGCCAACTACGGCACCACGCTGGTCACCGGCTTCGCCCGCATCATGGGCTACCCCGTCGGCATCGTGGCCAACAACGGCATCCTGTTCTCGGAAAGCGCGCTGAAGGGGGCGCATTTCGTGGAGCTGTGCAGCCAGCGCGGCATTCCGCTGGTGTTCCTGCAGAACATCACCGGCTTCATGGTCGGGCGCAAGTACGAGAACGGCGGCATCGCCAAGGACGGCGCCAAGATGGTGACGGCGGTGTCCTGCGCCCAGGTGCCCAAGTTCACCGTGCTCATCGGCGGCAGCTTCGGCGCCGGCAACTACGGCATGTGCGGCCGCGCCTACAGCCCGCGCTTCCTGTGGATGTGGCCGAACTCGCGCATCTCCGTCATGGGCGGCGATCAGGCGGCCGGCGTGCTGGCGACCGTTCGCCGCGACGGCATCGAGGGGCGCGGCGGCCAGTGGCCGGCGGCGGAGGAGGAAGCCTTCAAGGCCCCCATCCGCGAGCAGTACGAGCACCAGGGCCACCCGTTCTACGCCAGCGCCCGCCTGTGGGACGACGGCGTGGTCGACCCGGCGGAAACCCGCATGACGCTGGCGCTCGGCATCTCGGCCTCGCTCAACGCCCCGATCCCGCAGACGCGCTTCGGCGTGTTCCGGATGTAACCCGCCAGGAGAGCAAGACGATGTCCGACGATATTCTCCTGGTGAGCCGCGACGAGCGCGGCGTCGCCACCGTCACCATGAACCGGCCGGAGGTGCACAACGCCTTCGACGACGTGCTCATCGGCCGCATCACCAAGGCGTTCGAGGACCTGGGCGCCGACGACAGCGTGCGCGTGGTGGTGCTGGCGTCCAAGGGGCCGAGCTTCTCGGCCGGCGCCGACCTCAACTGGATGAAGCGCATGGCGGGCTACACCCGCGACCAGAACGTCGAGGACGCGCTGGGCCTCGCCGCCATGTGCCGCGCCATCGACACATGCCCGAAGCCGACCATCGCGCTGGTGCAGGGTGCTGCCTTCGGCGGCGGCGTCGGGCTGGTGGCCTGCTGCGACATCGCCATCGGCACGACCCACGCCAAGTTCATGCTGAGTGAGGTGAAGCTCGGCCTCATCCCGGCGGTGATCAGCCCTTACGTGGTCCGCGCCATGGGCGCCCGCGCCGCCCGCCGCTACTTCCTCACCGCCGAGCGCATCGAAGCGGCCGACGCCCAGCGCCTGGGCCTGCTGCACGAGGTGGTGGAGGACGAGGAAGACCTTGCGAGCGCCGGCGACCGCATGGTGGCGACGCTGCTCGCCAACGGCCCGGCCGCCATCGCCGCCGCCAAGGCGCTGGTGGACGCGGTGGCGGAGCGGCCCATCGACGCGCCCGTCATCCAGGACACCGCCGAACGCATCGCCGACACCCGCGCCTCCGCCGAAGGGCGCGAGGGCGTGACGGCCTTCCTCGAGAAGCGCAAGCCCGCCTGGGTCCAGGGCCAGGGTTGAGGCGAAGGGAGACATCAGGAATGTTCAGCAAGATCCTCATCGCCAACCGAGGCGAGATCGCCTGCCGGGTCATCAAGACGGCCAAGCGGCTCGGCGTAAAGACGGTCGCCGTCTACTCCGAAGCCGACGTCGAGGCCATGCATGTCCACATGGCCGACGAGGCCTATTGCATCGGCCCGGCGGCGGCGTCTGACAGCTACCTGCGCGGCGAGAAGATCCTCGCCGTCTGCGAGGCCGCAGGGGCCGAAGCCGTCCATCCCGGCTACGGCTTCCTGTCGGAGAACTCCGCCTTCGCCGAGGCTTGCGCCGCCAAGGGCGTGGTGTTCATCGGGCCGCCGGTGCCGGCCATCGTCGCCATGGGCTCCAAGTCCGAGTCCAAGCGCATCATGGAGGCGGCCGGCGTGCCGCTGGTGCCGGGCTACCACGGCGAGGACCAGGACCTCGCCGTCTTGCGCGGCCACGCCGACCGCATCGGCTATCCGGTGCTGGTGAAGGCCTCGGCCGGCGGCGGTGGCAAGGGCATGCGCGTGGTGGAGAGCGGCGACCAGTTCGAAGCCGCGGTCGCCGGTGCCCGCCGCGAGGCCAAGGCGGCCTTCGGCGACGACTCCTTGCTCATCGAAAAGTACCTGTCCCGTCCGCGCCATGTGGAGATGCAGGTCTTCGGCGACACCCACGGCAACGTCGTCCACCTCTATGAGCGCGACTGCTCCCTGCAGCGCCGCCACCAGAAGGTGATCGAGGAAGCCCCGGCCCCGGCCCTGCCCGACGCCGTCCGCGCCCGCCTGCACGAGGCGGCGGTGGCGGCGGCCAAGGCGGTGGATTACGTCGGCGCCGGCACGGTGGAATTCCTCTACCAGGACGGCGAGTTCTACTTCATCGAGATGAACACCCGCCTGCAGGTGGAGCATCCGGTGACGGAGATGGTCACCGGCCTCGATCTGGTGGAATGGCAGCTGCGTGTCGCCTCGGGCGAGCCGCTGCCGCTGCGCCAGGAAGACATCCGCACCCAGGGCCACGCCTTCGAGGCACGGCTCTATGCGGAAGACCCGCAGCGCGACTTCCTGCCGGCCACCGGCACGCTCACGCACCTGCGCCCGCCGGCGGAGGAGGGCGGCGTGCGCGTCGACACCGGCGTGCGCCAGGGCGATGCGGTCTCCATCCACTACGACCCCATGATCGCCAAGCTGGTGGTGTGGGACCACGACCGATCGGCGGCCCTGCGCAAGCTGAAGCAGGCGCTGGAGCGCTACCAGGTGGTCGGCGTCGCCACCAACACCGCCTTCCTGACGGCGGTGGCGAGCCACCCGGCCTTCGAGGCGCTGGAACTGGACACCCGCTTCATCGAGCGCTACCGGGCCGACCTCATCCCCGAGGCGACGCCCGCCGACGACCGCATCCTGGCGCTGGCGGCGCTGGAGGTGCTGTCGAAGCGCGACCACGACGCCCGCGCCTTCGCGCTGGCCGGGGCCGACCCCTACTCGCCGTGGCACAACACCGACGGCTGGCGCCTCAACGACCTGGGGCACGTCGACCTGCGCTTCCTCGACGGCGAGGCGGAGCATAGGGTGGTCGTCCACTACCGCCGCGACGGCTACGAGCTGGAACTGCCCGGCGGCCGGGTGGCGGCGCGGGTGGCGCGCGATGCCCACGGCGACCTCATGGTCGACCTCGACGGCGTGCGCCAGCGGGCGACCGTGGTGCGGCTCGGCGACGAGCTGGTCATCATGCACGGCGGCCGCCAGCACCGCCTGACCCTGTTCGACCCGGCCGCCGCCGCGGCCGACCAGGACGGCGCCGGCGGCAAGCTGACCGCGCCCATGCCGGGCAAGGTCATCCAGGTGCCGGTGAGCGAAGGCCAGAAAGTTTCCAAGGGTACGCCTTTGGTGGTGCTTGAAGCCATGAAGATGGAGCATACAATCACGGCTCCCGCCGACGGGACGGTGACGGCCATCCACTACGGTCCCGGCGATCAGGTGGCGGACGGCGCGGAACTGCTGTCGTTCGAGCGGGCGGACTGAGAAAGCGGCACAGTGGGGTGCGGGTTCTCTCTCCGTCGAAACAGTGTCTCAGGAGGGGAGAGAACCCGTGACCAACAGTACCATCGACGCCCTGATGCTGGACTATGCGTGGACGGTCCACGACTTCCAGCACCTGGCCCACAGCCTGTCGCTTCTGGTGACCGCCATCGGCGCCGACACCTTCGAGGAACGCAACTTCTACGGCGACGTGGAACTGCTGACCATGGGAATGGCGCCGGAGACGGCCCGCCACGCGGCGGTGCTGAAGGGCCTGACGGGTGAAGACAAGGCGGCGCTGCTGCGCCTGAAGAACGACCGCGACCGGCTGATCAACACCTTCTTCATCGAGCACCGCATCGACCGCCCCAACGCCGCCGAGGTCGCCGACCGCGCCCGCGCCCAACTGGCGGAGATCCGCGCCGCCGCCAAGCACGGCCGCACCGTCCTCGACCGCGCCTACGCCCTGGTGGCCGAGGTGGGCGAGGAGGAGGATTGACCAGGGCCGCCGGTCGGCCGATGTCATCGGTAGCGGGCTGAGGAGATGCCGCGGGAAGGGCCAGGGAGACGTGACATGCCGAACATGATGGTGCGCGACCTTTCCGAAGAGACCTTGCGCAGGCTCGACCGCCGGGCTGCGGCCAAAGGCATCACGCGCGAGACGGAAGTCCGCCAGATCCTGACGGACGCCGCTGCCGAGGACGAGGCGGAGGCCTGGGCCCGCGTCGAGCGACTTGCGGCGATCTCCCGGCGCATGGCCGAGGGCAAGCCCTACAGCAACAGCGAGGACGATCTCGCCGAAGTGCGGGCCATGCGCGGCTGCGACAAGTGAGCGCCGTCGTCATCGACTCTTCGGTCGTGTTGAAGTGGGCTCTTCCGGAAGAGCCGCTCGAAACGGCGGCGGCCCGGTCGTTCATGGGCCGCCGCGGACTGGTCGTGCCCGAGCTCTTCTACCTGGAAATCTCGAACATTCTCTGGAAGAAGCAGCGGCGAGGCACGGTGGATGTGGCCGCGGCCGACGTCGCGATGGCTCTGGTCGAGGCGTCGCCGCTGCACCCCATCGCCGACCGCCGCCTCTGGACGCGGGCGCTCGAGCTGGCTTACGAGGTCGATCATCCCGCGTACGACTGCGCCTACGTCGCCGCGGCGGAGCAGACGCAGGCTGCCGCTGTCGTCACCGCCGACCGGCGCTTCGTCCGGGCGTTCGAGAGCTGGCGCGCGGGTCATGTTCCGCACCGGCCCCTGGTCCTGCACGTGACCGAGGCCCTCCGCATCCTGGACGACGAAGAATAACCGCAAGAGGAACTCCCATGCCCCTGCCCAAGTCCGTGAAGATGGTCGAGGTCGGGCCGCGCGACGGCCTGCAGAACGAGCCGACGCCCGTCGCCCCCGCCGTCAAGGCGCGGCTGGTCGACATGCTGGCCGAGGCCGGCCTCACCGCCATCGAGTCCGGCAGCTTCGTCAGCCCCAAGTGGGTGCCGCAGATGGCCGGTACGCCCGAGGTGCTGGCCGCCATCACGCGGCGGCCCGGCGTCTCCTATCCCGTGCTGGTGCCCAACCTGAAGGGCCTGGAAGCCGCCGAACAGGCCGGCGGGGTGGACGAGATCGCCGTGTTCGGCGCGGCGTCGGAGAGCTTTTCGCAGAAGAACATCAACTGCTCCATCGACGAGAGCCTCGCCCGCTTCGCGCCGGTGGCCGAGCGGGCGCTCGCCAACGGCTGGCGGGTGCGCGGCTATGTCTCCTGCGTGCTCGGCTGCCCCTACGAGGGCGAGATCGCGCCGGCCAAGGTGGCCGAGGTGGCGCAGAAACTGCTCGCCATGGGCTGCTACGAGATCAGCCTCGGCGACACCGTCGGCACCGGCACGCCGGTCAAGGCGCAGGCCATGATCGAGGCGGTGGCGCAGGTGGTGCCGGTGGAGAAACTGGCGGCGCACTTCCACGACACCTACGGCCAAGCGCTCGCCAACATCCTGGCGGTGATGGAGAAGGGCGTCGCGGTGGTCGACAGTTCCGTCGCCGGGCTCGGCGGCTGCCCCTATGCCAAGGGCGCCTCGGGCAACGTCGCCAGCGAGGACGTGCTCTACATGCTCGACGGCATGGGCATTGAGACGGGCGTCGACATCGACCGGCTGATCGCCGCCGGCGCCTACATCTCCGGCGAACTCGGCCGCCCCACCGGGTCCAAGGTGGCGCGCGCCCGGGGCGGGTGTGCGTAACCCTGCCGCGACGACCGCCGCCCTGGCGGTCGGCGCCGTGCTGGTGGTGCTGCCGGCGGGGCTGGAGACGGCCGCGCCCGCCGCCGCCGGCCTGCGGCTGGCGGGCACCGTCCTCGCCGTGGCGGCGCTATGGGCGGGTGGGCTGCTCGGGCCGTGGGCGAGCGCCTCGGGCTGGGTGCTGACGGCGCTGGCCGTCGCCGCCGCACCCCTCGGCGTGGTGCGGGCGGTGGCCACCTCCGGCGCCGTGTGGCTGGTCGCCGGCGGCATGATCGTCGGCGTCGCCGTCAAGCACTCGGGCCTGGGGGAGCGGCTGGCGCGCGGCCTGGTGGCGCGCATCGGCGGCTCCTACGGTGCCCTGTTGGCCGGCATCGTCGCCGTGGCCCTGGTCATGGCTTTCGTCATGCCGTCGAGCATGGGGCGCACGGTGCTGCTGACGCCGGTGGTGCTGTCGCTGGCGGCGGCGCTGGGCTTCCGGCACGGCAGCCGCGGCTACGAGGGGCTCGTGCTCGCCACCGGCACCGCCTGCATCATCCCCGCCATGGCCGTGCTGCCGGCCACCGTGCCCAACGTGGTGATGCTGGGCGCGGTGGAGGCGCAGCACCCGGGCACGCTGCGCTACTTCGACTTCATGGCGGCGCACCTGCCGACCACGGGCCTGCTGCGCGCCGCCCTGGTGGTCGCCATCGCGTGGCTGCTCTACCGCCAGCGGCCGCAGGCGGCGCCGCCGCAGGACCCGCGACCGCTGACCGGGCCGCAGACGCGCCTGCTGCTCATCCTGGCGGCCGCCCTGGCCCTGTGGGCGACGGACTTCCTGCACCACGTCTCGCCGGCCTGGATCGCCGTCGGGGCGGCGGTGCTGTGCGTCCTGCCGCCGCGCCCCGTTCTGCCGGCGCCGCGGCTGGCCGGCGCAGTCAACGTCAAGGCGCTGGTGCTGGTGGCGGCGCTCGTCGGCCTGGGGGCGGCCGTGGCGCAGAGCGGCCTCGCCACCGGCCTCGGCGGACGGCTGGTGGAGCGCCTGCCGCTCGACCCCGCGGCCGGCGGGGCGTGGGACGCGGTGCTGGTGGCGGCGCTGTCCATGGCGGTGTCGGTGGCGGTCACCACGCCGGGCGCGGCGGCGGTGGTGACGCCCCTGGCGCCGCGGCTGGCCGAGGCCTCGGGCCTGCCGCTGGAGGCGGTGCTGATGGCCGAGGTCATGGGTTACGCCACGGCGCTGCTGCCCTATCAGGTGCCGCCGCTGCTGGTCGCCATGGCCATGGGCGGCGTGCCCCTGCGGCGCGGGGCGAAGCTGACGCTCGCGGTGGCGGCGGCGAGCGTCGTCCTGTCGTGGCCTGCGACCATCGTCTATTGGCGCATGATCGGCCTGTTGGGCGGCGGATGATCCATAGGACGTAGGGCCGCTGTTTAAATCCTTCGGGTGGTTGGGTATGATGGGCGACCCGCGGCGGAGAACCGCGGCGCGGGACACGAGCATGGGGCAAGGGATGATCGGTTTCGACGGGCGCCAGATGCGCGTTCTGCTGGTGGAGGACAACGAGCACTTTCGCCGGCTCATCCGCACCGTGCTGCAGGCGCTCGGCATCACCCAGGTCAGCGAGGCGGCCGACGGTGCCGCCGGGCTCGCCGCCCTGGCCGGCTGCGACGCCGACCTGGTCATCGTCGACTACCGCATGACCCCCATGGACGGTGTGGAATTCACCCGCCGCCTGCGCACCGATCCGGGCTCGGCCAACCCCTACGTCCCCGTGCTCATGGTCACCGGCTACACCGAACCGAAGCTGGTGGCGGAGGCGCGCGACGCCGGGGTCAGCGAGTTCCTCGCCAAGCCGATCTCGGCCAAGACGCTGCTTTCGCGCATCGTGCAACTGCTCCAGAACCCGCGGCCGTTCGTATCGTGCGAGGGATACTTCGGTCCCGACCGGCGGCGCCGCCAGGTGGCCGTTCCGCACCCCGATCGCCGCAGGTCATCCCTACCTACGGAGTAGAATTCCGCTTTTCGGCACAGAAGTTTTCGCGGTATACACGATCTGGAAATCTGCCCGCCGGGAAAACGGCGCAACCGTCAACAGAACGCCAGGGCGAAGGTCGATCGGATGGCTGGTTACAATCTGGAACGTCTGAACTTCCTCTGCGTCGACGACAACAAGCACATGCGGGCGCTCGTCAAGACGATCCTGCATGCGCTCGGTTCCAAGAATGTGCACGAAGCCGCCGACGGCGCCGACGCCTTCAAGGAACTGCGGCACTTTCCGGCCGACATCATCATCTGCGACTGGAACATGTCGCCGCTGGACGGTCTGGATTTCGTGCGCTTGGTGCGCACCGGCAAGGACAGCCCGAACCCCTTCGTGCCGATCATCATGCTGACCGGCCACACGGAAATGCACCGGGTGATCGAGGCGCGCGACGCCGGCGTCCACGAATTCCTCGCCAAGCCGATCTCGGCCAAGGGCCTGTTCTCGCGCATCCGGTCCATCATCGAGCGGCCGCGCCCCTTCATCCGGGCGGGCATGTACTTCGGCCCCGACCGCCGCCGCCGCCAGATCGACTGGAAGGGCCCGGAACGCCGCAAGGCCGGCATGGCCGCCGCAGGCGCCTCCAACGCCGCCGACGGCGGGCTGAGCCAGGCCGAGGTCGAGGCGCTGCTCAACGGCTGACGTTGACCAATCGTCCGCGCCGGACGTTGACCAATCGTCCGAATGGATTAGGATGGCCCGGACGGATAAGGAGCGCCGGACCGATGGTCCGGTCGCAGGGGGCGAGGGGGCAGGGGCATGAGCAACAACGGTCCGGAGTTCATCGAGCCGCCCAGCCACCTCAAGGACAAGGTGAAGATCACCGAGGGCGGCGTCGACCTGGACGCGCTCGAAAAGGCCGAGGCGCTCATCGCCGGCCTGCAGGACAGCTACCTGGAATGGGTCGAGGGCGACCTGGAGAAGTTGCAGACCTTCTACGGCCAGGCCATGGCCGCCGAAGGGGCCGACCGCCGTGCGCGGCTGAACGACGTGTTCTCCGTCGCCCACGACGTCAAGGGCCAGGGCGGCAGCTTCGACTACCACCTCATGACCGCCATCGGAAACAAGCTCTGCCGCTTCATCGAGAAGCTGCCGGGCGAGATCACGCGCGGCCACATGGAAGTGGTGAAGGTCCACATCGACGCCCTGCGCCTCGTCATCGCCCAGCGCATGGCGGGCGAGGGCGGCCGGGCCGGCGAGAACCTCATGCGCGGCCTCGACGCCGTCATCACCAAGGTCAGCGGCCCCGAGGGGTGATCCTTACGGCCCTCAGGCGCCGGGCGCGGGCCTTGCGGCCCGCTCGGCTCCCGCGGCAGGAGCCGCGCGGCGCGGTCGCGGAGTTATTTTGCCCCTCAAGCGCCGGGCGCGGGCCTTGCGGCCCGCTTGGCTCACGCGGCAGGGGCCGCGCGGCGCGGTCGCGCCGTAGGGGTGTGTCGCCGGCGACGGTCCGCCGGGCGCCGCCTCACCCGCCCCGCCGACGCAGCAGCGCCTTTTCCGCCTCCACCGCCAGGAACGCCGGCACCGCCAGGCAGACGATGAGCAGCCAGTGGCGCGGCTCCAGCGGCGCCGTGCCGAACAGCACGTTCAGGGCCGGCAGGTAGGTGAAGGCCGCCTGTGCCACGATGGTCAGCGCCACCGCGATCAGCACCGGCCGCGAGCCGAACAGGCCCTCCGCCGTCAGGGCGCTGGCGGTCAGGTAGCGGGCGCTGAACAGATAGAGGATCTCCACCGCCACCAGCATGTTGACCGCCGCCGTGCGGGCGGTGGCGAGGTCGGTGCCCTGCGTCCTGATCTCCCACACGAACAGGCCGAACACCGCCAGCAGCATGAGCACCGACACGAAGCCGACGCGCCACAGCAGAAAGCCCGACAGCAGCGGCTCGGCGGCGCGGCGCGGCGGGCGGGTCATGACGGTGCGCTCCGCCGGCTCGAACGCCAGCGCGAGCGCCAGCGTCACGGCGGTGATCATGTTCACCCACAGGATCTGCACGGCGGTGATGGGCAGCACCATGCCGGCGGCGATGGCGGCCAGGATGGTCAGCGCCTGCCCGCCGTTGGTGGGCAGGATGAACAGGATCGCCTTCTTGATGTTGTCGTAGACGGTGCGGCCTTCCTCCACGGCGGCGGCGATGGAGGCGAAGTTGTCGTCGGCGAGCACCATCTCGGCCGCCTCCTTCGCCGCGTCGGTGCCCTGGACGCCCATGGCGACACCGACGTCGGCGCGCTTGAGGGCCGGGGCGTCGTTGACGCCGTCGCCCGTCATGGCGACCACCGAGCCGTCGGCCTGCAGGGCCTGCACGAGGCGCAGCTTGTGCTCGGGCGTGGCGCGGGCGAAGACGTCCACCTCCTGCACCACGGTGCGCAGGGCGGCGTCGTCGAGCCCGTCCACCTCGCGGCCGGTCAGCGCCCCGGCGGCGCCGGGCAGGCCCAGGCGTTCGCCGATGGCGGCGGCGGTGAGGGCATGGTCGCCGGTGATCATCTTCACCCGCACGCCGGCCCGCAGGCAGCGGTGCACGGCGGCGACGGTTTCCTCGCGCGGCGGGTCGAGCAGGCCGACCAGGCCGATCAAGGTGAGGCTGCCGTCGAAGTCGGCCTGGCGCAGCCGCAGCTCGTCGGGCGCGCCGGCCCGCTCGGCCAGGGCGAGCACGCGCATGCCGCGGCGCGACAGGCTTTCGACCCGGGCGCGCCAGGCGGCGGCGTCGAAGGGGGCGTCGGCGGCATTGGCGCGGGCCTCGCGGTCGCACAGGGCGAAGATCACCTCCGGCGCGCCCTTCACGTGGATGTTGGGGCGGCCGCCGTCGGGATCGGCGTCGAGGGTCGCCATGTAGGCGTGTTCCGACTCGAAGGGGATGGCGTCGAGCCGCCGGTGCTCGCGGCGCAGGGTCTCGGGGGCGAGCCCGGCCTTGCCGGCGCCCACCACCAGCGCGGCCTCGGTCGGGTCGCCGGTGATGGTCCAGCGGCCGTCGCGCTGGTCGACCAGCGCATCGGCGCAGACGCAGCCGGCCACGAGCAGGCGGGCGAGCAGCGGGTCGGCCATGGGGTCGTCGAGCCCCGCGCCGTCGCGCCGGAAGGTGCCTTCGGGGCCGTAACCGACGCCCTCCACCGCCACCTCGCCGTCGGCCAGCGCGCAGGCGGCCAGGGTCATCTCGTTGCGGGTCAGGGTGCCGGTCTTGTCGGAGCAGATGACCGACACCGACCCCAGCGTCTCCACCGCCGGCAGGCGGCGGATGATGGCGTTGCGCCCGGCCATGCGCTTGACGCCGATGGCCAGCGTGATGGTCACCACCGCCGGCAGCCCCTCGGGGATGGCCGCCACGGCGAGGCCGACGGCGGCGAGGAACATCGCGGCCATGGAATAGCCGCGCCCGACCACCCCGATGACGAAGGCGAGCGTCGCGACGGCCAGGATGGCGCCGGTCAGCAGGCGGCCGAAGGCGGCGAGCTGGCGCAGCAGCGGCGTATCCAGCGTCTCCACCGTCGACAGCATCTGCGAGATGCGGCCGATCTCGGTGGCGGCCCCGGTGGCGACGACGACGCCCTCGCCGTGGCCCTGCACCGCGGTCGTGCCGGCGAAGGCGAGGCTGGTGCGTTCGGCCAGCGGCGTATCGGCGGCGACCGGTGCCGCGGCCTTGTCGACGGGCAGCGATTCGCCGGTCAGGGCGGCTTCCTGGACGCGCAGGCCGCGCGCCCGCAGCAGCCGCAGGTCGGCGGGGATGCGGTCGCCCGGCTCGATCACCACCACGTCGCCGGGCACCACCTCCACCGCCTTGATGCGGCGGCGGCGGCCGTCGCGCAGCACCACGGCCTCGGGCGACAGCATGGTGCGGATGCTGTCGAGCGCCTTCTCCGCCTTGCCTTCCTGGATGAAGCCGATGAGGGCGTTGATGAGCACGACGCCGAAGATGACACCGGCATCGACCCAGTGGCCGAGCAGCAGCGTCACCACGCCGGCGGCCAGCAGCACCAGGATCAGCACGTTGTCGAACTGCGCCACCAGGCGGCGCCAGGCGGGGCGGCGGGCGGCTTCGGGCAGGCTGTTGGGGCCGTGGCTGCGCAGCCGCTCGGCGGCGTCGGCCTCGGCCAACCCGCCCGGCGCGGCGGCGAGCCCGTCCAGGGCCTCCTCGGGCGAGGCGGCGTGCCAGGCGGTCGGGTGGATGTCGAGCGGCATGGCTACCTCCTGCGGATGGATCGCCCGTTCCTTCGCAGTTTAAGGGTTTTCCGGTCGTGCCGCATCGCAAACCGGCGCAGCTCACCCATGCCCGGTCGCCGGAAAGGCTTGGCGGCGGCGGGTTCTTCGCCGTACAGTCGCGCCGCCATCATGCGGGGCAGCGAGACGCATCATGATCGACCGGCGCGCCGCGGGCGCCATTCTCACCATCGACCTGGACGCACTGGCGTCCAACTGGCGCCGGCTGGCCGACCGGCTGGCGCCGTCGGGCACCGAATGCGCCGGCGTGGTCAAGGCGGACGGCTACGGCCTGGGTGTCGCGCCGGTGGCGCGCACCCTGCACGCTGCCGGCTGCCGCACCTTCTTCGTCGCCCAAATTTCCGAAGGCATTGCCCTGCGGGCGGCGCTGGCCGAGCGTCCGGCCGCCGTCTTCGTGCTGTGCGGCCTGCTGCCCGGCACCGCCGACCTGTTCGCCGCCCACCGTCTGGCGCCCGCCCTGTCGACGCCGGAGCAGATCGCCGAGTGGCGGGGGCTTTCGGCCGAGCTGCGCGCCGCCCTGCCGGCGCCGGCCCTGCACCTCGACACCGGCATGCGCCGCCTCGGCCTGACGGCGGCGGAGGCCGAGTCCCTGCTGGCCGACCCGACGGCGCTGGCCGACATCGCCCCGGCGACCGTAATGACGCACCTGGCCTGCGCCGACGAGCCGGAGCATCCGCTCAACGCCGAGCAGTATGACCTCTTCGCCCGCCTGCACGCCGCACTGCCCGGCGTGCGCGGGTCGTGGGCCAATTCCTCGGGCGTGTTCCTCGACGGTGCCGCGGCCTTCGAGCAGGCGCGACCGGGCGTCGCCCTCTACGGCGTCAACCCGACGCCCCACCTGCCCAACCCCATGGCGCCGGTGGTGCGGCTGGAGGCGCCGATCCTGCAGGTGCGCCGAATCGACGCCGCGGAGTCGGTCGGATACGGCGCCAGCCACGTCATGGCGGCCGGCTCGCGCGTCGCGACGGTGGGCGTCGGCTACGCCGACGGCTTCTCCCGCGCGCTGAGCAACCGTGGGTACGGCGTTCTGGCGGGAACGCGCGTGCCCATCGTCGGGCGGGTGTCCATGGACCTCACCACGCTCGACGTCACCCGCGTCCCCGCATCCGAGGCGCGTCCCGGCGCCATGATCCAGCTCATCGGACCCGACATGCCGATCGACGAGGTCGCGGCCCACGCCGGCACCATCGCCTACGAACTGCTGACCCAGCTCGGCCGCCGCTACCACCGGGTCTACGTCGGCGGGCCGGAGGGCGCGGCGGCATGAACCTGAACTTCCTCGCCATCATCGGCCGCATGGTGCTGTCGTTCCTGCGCCACGCGGGGCGGCTGAGCACCTTCACGGTGGTGTCGCTGCTGCACTGCTTCACGCCGCCGTTCTTCCTGCGCAACATCGGCCGGCAGATGGTGGAGATCGGCTATTACTCGCTGCCGGTGGTGGGGCTGACGGCCATCTTCTCGGGCATGGTGCTGGCCCTGCAGAGCCACACCGGCTTCGCCCGCTTCTCGGCGGAAGGGGCGGTGGCGACGGTCGTCGTGCTGTCCATGACGCGCGAACTCGGCCCCGTGCTGGCGGGCCTGATGGTGGCAGGGCGCATCGGCGCCTCCATGGCCGCCGAGATCGGCACCATGCGCGTCACCGAGCAGATCGACGCCCTGACGACGCTCGAGACCAATCCCTACAAGTACCTGGTGGCGCCGCGCCTGTGGGCGGCGACGCTCATGCTGCCGCTGCTGGTACTGGTGGCCGACGTGATCGGCGTGTTCGGCGGCTATCTGGTCGGCACCTACAAGCTCGGCTTCAACCCGACCAACTACGTCAAGCGCACGCTCGACTACCTGGAATTCGTCGACGTCTTCTCGGGCCTCGTGAAGGCGGCGGTGTTCGGCTTCCTCATCGCCCTCATCGGCTGCTACAACGGCTACATGAGCAAGGGCGGCGCCCAGGGCGTCGGCCAGGCGACGCGCAACGCCGTGGTCGGCGCCTCCATCCTGATCCTGACCGCCAACTACATCATCACGGAGCTGTTCTTCAGCCGATGACCGACCAGCCGAAGATCCAGATCCGGGGCGTGTGCAAGAGCTTCGGCCCCAAGACGGTGCTCGACGGCGTCGACCTGGACGTCGGCACGGGCGAGTCCGTCGTCATCATCGGCGGCTCGGGCACGGGCAAGTCGGTGCTGCTGAAGTGCACCCTCGGGCTGCTGCACCCCGACGCCGGATCGGTGCGCATCGACGGCCAGGAAACGGCGCGCCTGTCCGGCAAGGACCGCGACCGGATGCTGCACAAGTTCGGCATGCTGTTCCAGGGCGCGGCGCTGTTCGACAGCCTGACGGTGTGGGAGAACGTGGCTTTCCGCCTCGTCCACGGCGACAAGATGCCGCGCCGCGACGCCCGTGAGGTGGCGGTCGAGAAGCTGCGCCAGGTGGGCCTGTCGCCCGACGTCGCCGACCTGGTGCCGGCGGAACTGTCGGGCGGCATGCAGAAGCGCGTCGGCCTCGCCCGCGCCATCGCCGCCGAACCCGAGATCATCTTCTTCGACGAGCCGACCACGGGCCTCGACCCCATCATGGCCGACGTCATCAACGACCTGATCGTCGATTGCCGCGAGCAGTTGGGCGCCACCACGCTGTCCATCACCCACGACATGGCCTCGGCGCGCAAGATCGCCGACCGCATCGCCATGATCTACCACGGCCGCATCATCTGGGTGGGCGACGCCCAGGCGGTGGAGGACAGCGGCAACCCCTACGTCGACCAGTTCGTCCACGGACGCGCCGAGGGCCCGATCAAGATGGAGCTGCGGCGTTAACCGAACAGCGCCGCCGCCAGCACGGCGGGCTTCACCGGCTTCATGTAGCGCTCGGCGGTCGCGAAGCGCGGCGGGATGTGGAAGGCGTCGTAGCCGGTGGTGAACAGGAACGGCACCCGCCGCTTCAGCAGCGCCTCGGCCACCGGAAACACCGGCTCGCCGCCCAGGTTGATGTCGAGCACGGCGCCGTCCAGGCGGGTGGTGCGCGCCACCAGTTCCAGGGCGGCGCCCACGGTCGGCGCCGGCCCGACGACCACCGCCCCGCGCGCCGCGAGGCCGTTGCACAGGTCGTCGGCGATGAGGAACTCGTCTTCCACCACCAGGATGCGGCGGCCGTCGAGGCTGCGAAGGGGGCGCGCCGTCATCCGGCCACCTCGCGGTTGTCCTTGAGGGTGAGCGGCAGGTCGATGCGGCAGCGCAGGCCCCGGTCGTCGAGGACGAACTCGGTACGGGCGCCGAGCGAGTAGGGCAGGGCGCGTTCGATGAGTCGACGGCCGTAGCCGCGGTGCCGGCTCGTCGCGGTGGCGGCGGGCAAGGGGGCGCCGCTTTCCGTCCAGTCGAGCACCACGCGATGCTCGCCGTCGTCGTCGCGGATGCGCCAGTGGACGTCGAGCCGCCCCGCCGGGCCGGACAGGGCGCCGTGCTTGCGGGCGTTGGTGGCCAGTTCGTGCAGCGCCAGCGACAGGGTCTGGACCGCCCGCTTGCGCAGGGGGACCTCCGGGCCGCCGCAGGCGATGCGGTCGCCGTCCAGGTCGGCGGCCAGGGCATCCAGTTCCAGGCGCACCAGGGCGCCGATGGTCACCGTTTCCGGGTCGCCCGCCGACAACAGCCCCTGCACCCGCGACAGCGCCGCCAGCCGGTCGGCGAAGTGGCTCTCGAAGCTCTCCAGCGAGTCGCTGAGGCCGACGGTCTGGGTGGCGATGGACTGCACGATGGCGAGCAGGTTGCGGGTGCGGTGCTGCAACTCCGCCACCATCACCCCCTGCTGGTCCTGCATGCGGCGCAGGTCGTCGATGTCCGTGCAGGTGCCGAGCCATTCGACGATGCCGCCGGCCTCGTCGAGGACCGGCGTGGCGCGCGTGCGGTACCACCGCCAGGCCCTGCCGTCGGGCGGGCCGATGCGGGCCTCCAGGGTGAAGCCGTGGCCCGCCTCGCCGGCACTGCGCCAGGCAGCCAGCGCCGTCTCGCGGTCGTCGGGGTGCACCGCCTGCAGCCATCCGTGGCCGTGGCTGTCGGCCTCGTCCAGGCCCGTCGCCTCGGTCCACTGCGGGCTCGCCCACGTCCAGTTGCCGGCGTCCACCGCCCGCCACACCAGTTGCGGGATCCCCTCGATGAGCGAGCGCAGGCGCCGCTCGCTCTCGCGCAGGCGGTGCCCGCGGTCGAGCAGGGCCGCCTCGGCGGCGCGGCGGGCGGCGATGTCGTGGAAGGTGCTGACGGCGAGCACCGGGTCGCCGTTGCTGTCGTGGACGCGGCCGGCGCTGACCTCGAACCAGGTTTCGCGGCCGTCGCCGCGGCGGTAGCGCATGATCTCGCGGTCCACCGTCTCGCCGCCGAGCACGGCGCGCGCCATGGGGTATTCCTCGGGTCCGTAGGCGGTGCCGTCGTCGTGCAGCGCGCCGTAGCAGGCGTAGCCGGCGGTGTCGGCGGCGGCCAGCATGGGATGGCCCAGCAGATCCACCGCCTTGGGATTGTGGTAGAGCAACGCGCCGCTCGGCAGGGCGGCGAGGGCGACGCCGAGCGGCATCTGCTCGAGCACGGCGCCGAGGCGCATGTCGCTCTCGCGGCGGTCGCGATCGCTGGCGACCCGGCGGGTCGTCTCCACCGCCACGTTCAGGACACCGGCGACGGCGCCCGTCTCGTCGCGCACGGGGCTGAAGGAGAAGTCGAAGAAGGCCTCCTCGGGTTCACCGTTGCGCAGCAGGACGAAGGGAAAGTCGGAGGCGGCGGTGCTGTGGCCCTGCCACACCTGATCGAGGGCCGGGGCGACGACGTCGGCCGCCTCGGCCCAGACGTCCAGGAACGGGCGGCCGAGGGCCTCTCGCTTGCGGCCGAGCAGGGGACGGTAGGCATCGTTGTAGACGCAGGTCAGCTCCGGCCCCCAGGCGAGGATCTGCGGAAACGGGACGACGAGGATGGTCTCCACCAGCGTCTTCAGGGCCTGCGGCCAGTCCGCCCTGGGGCCGAGCGGCGTCGTCGCCCACGGATGGGCGGCGATGCGGGCGGCCATGTCCTGGGCGTCCGTGGCGCCGGTGTCGTGCACGATGAGGGCTCCCTCGCTGCCTGCATGGGGCCGCCGCGGCACCCGCGGCGGGCCGGAACGGCGGCATCGTTCCAAAGGCTTCAACGTTTCCCCTTTCGTCACGGCCCGAAGGACCGGCAAAAAACTTTCACCCCTGCCTCTACCCCCGGAAGGCCGCCCGCCCTATAGTGTGGCGGCCTTTTCCGCCCCCGGGACCCGACCACGCGCAGCCATGGCCAAAGCCGCCGCCTCCCGTTTCGTCTGCCAGTCGTGCGGCTCCGTCTTCGCCAAGTGGGCGGGGCGGTGCGACGGCTGCGGCGAGTGGAACACCATCGTCGAGGAAGCGGCGCCCGAGGCGCTGCCCAAGGGCGCCACCGGTGGCCGCGGCGGCCGCAAGCTCGACTTCGTCCCCTTGCGCGGCGAGACCGCCGCCCCGCCGCGCCGGCGCACCAACATCGGCGAACTGGACCGCGTGTGCGGCGGCGGCCTGGTGCCCGGCTCCGCCCTGCTGGTCGGCGGCGACCCCGGCATCGGCAAGTCCACCCTGCTGTTGCAGGCGACCGCGGCGCTCGCCCGCTCCATGCGCTGCGCCTACATCTCGGGCGAAGAGGCGGTGGACCAGGTGCGCCTGCGCGCCGCCCGCCTCGGCCTCGACGACGCGCCGGTGGAGCTGGCGGCGGCGACCTCGGTGCGCGACATCGTGGCGACGCTCGAGGCCGACCCGCCCGAGGTAGCGGTCATCGATTCCATCCAGACCATGTTCCTGGATACGCTCGACAGCGCGCCGGGCACCGTCGCCCAGGTGCGGGCCTGCAGCCACGAGCTGATCCGCCTGGCCAAGCGCAAGGGCTTCGCCCTGTTCCTGGTCGGCCACGTCACCAAGGAAGGCACCATCGCCGGCCCGCGCGTCATGGAGCACATGGTCGACACGGTGCTCTATTTCGAGGGCGAGCGCGGCCACCAGTTCCGCATCCTGCGCGCCGTGAAGAACCGCTTCGGCGCGACCGACGAGATCGGCGTCTTCGAGATGACCGACCGCGGCCTCGCAGAGGTGCTCAACCCTTCCGCCCTCTTCCTGGCCGAGCGGCGCGGCAACGTCTCGGGCTCCTGCGTTTTCGCCGGGCTGGAAGGCTCGCGCCCCGTGCTGGTGGAGATCCAGGCGCTGGTGGCGCCGTCGGGCTTCTCGACGCCGCGCCGCGCCGTGGTGGGGTGGGATTCGGGTCGCCTCGCCATGGTGCTGGCGGTGCTGGAGGCCCGGTGCGGCCTTGCCCTCGGCGGCAACGACGTGTATTTGAACGTCGCCGGTGGCCTGCGGGTCGCCGAGCCCGCGGCCGACCTGGCGGTGGCGGCGGCGCTGATCTCCTCGGCGACCAATCAGCCGGTGGCCGCCGACATGGCGGTGTTCGGCGAGATCGGCCTGTCGGGCGAGGTGCGCGCCGTGGCGCAGGCGGATGTCCGCCTCAAGGAAGCCGCCAAGCTGGGCTTCGCCGAGGCGCTGGTGCCGCGCCGCCCGCCCAAGCCGGCGGCCGGCGGACGCGACAAGGGCCGGCCGCCGCCGGCGATCGAAGGCCTGCAGGTGCGCGAACTGGGTCACCTGCAGGATCTGGTGGCCATGTTCCCGCCGCTGCCGAAGCGCGACGGGTGAGAGTTTACTGATCGGCCTGCGGGCCCCGGGGATCCTATGGACGGACTGCCGTTGAACGTGCTGGACCTCATCGTCCTCGTGGTGCTGCTCCTGTCGGCGGTGCTCGCCTTCTTCCGCGGCTTCGTTCACGAGACGCTGGGCATCGCCGCCTGGGTCGGCGCCGGTTTCGCCGCCCTCTACGGCCTGCCCGTGATCCAGGCCAAGGTGCGCGAGCTGATCCCCGTGTCCTGGGCCGCCGACGCGACCGCCGCCGTCGCCATCTTCCTGGTCACGCTGCTGATCCTGTCCATCATCACCCGCAGCATCGCCAAGCGGGTGCAGGACAGCTCGCTCGGGTCGCTCGACCGCTCCCTCGGCGTGCTGTTCGGGCTGGCGCGGGGTGCGTTCCTGGTCGGACTGGCCTATATCGTGCTGGCGTGGCTGATCCCGCCGGCCGACCAGCCGGACTGGATCCGCAACGCCCGCGGCCTGCCGCTCATCGAGCAGTCGGCGGCCATGATCCGCTCCGCCGTGCCGGCCGAACTCGGCATCGCCGATACCGCCGACCAGGGCAAGCGCACCGCCGAGGAAGCCATCGAGCTGAAGCGCACCTTCGACAACCTGACCCAGCCGCAGGTGCGCCAGCCGGACCCCGCGCCGGCCCCGGTGCCCGCGGCAGTGACCCCGGCCCCCGCGCCCGCGCCCGCTCCGGCCCCCGCGCCGCAGCCGCAGCCGGTGGTGCAGGCCGCGCCCGCCCCGGCGCCGGCCCCCGCTCCGGCGGCGGTGCCCGTGCCGGTGCCGCCGCCCGCCGCCAAGCAGGCGGCCCCGGCCCCCGCCGCGCCGGCCAAGCCGCCGGTGGGCTATGCCGACGACGAGCGCCAGACGCTCGACCGTCTGTTCGAAACGACCCAGTGACCCGCGTCCGTCCCGACGCATCGCCTGTGCAGGAGCTTCGGCGTTCGATGCTGACCACCAACCCCTTCGACCTCGCCCCGGCCCATCTCCGCGACGAGGACGACGACGACAAGCCGAAGGAGGAATGCGGCGTCGTCGGCATTTTCGGCGACCCGGACGCGGCGAGCCACGCGGTGCTCGGGCTGCACGCCCTGCAGCACCGCGGGCAGGAGGCGGCGGGCGTGGTGTCGTGCGACGGCTTCTCGTTCCACAGCCATCGCGGTCTCGGCCACGTGTCGGAGAACTTCAAGTCGGAAGAGGTGATGAACCGCCTCGCCGGCCCCATGGCCATCGGCCACAACCGCTATTCCACGTCGGGTGACAAGGCGCTGCGCAACGTGCAGCCGTTCTACGCCGACCTCGCCTTCGGCGGCCTCGGCCTGTGCCACAACGGCAACCTGACCAACGCCGTCACCCTGCGCCGCCAGCTGGTGCAGAAGGGCTGCATCTTCTCCTCGACATCCGACACGGAAGTGGTGCTGCAGCTGGTCGCCCGCTCCGACTACCTGGCGGTGGAGGACCGGCTGGTCGACGCCCTGCGCAAGGTGGAAGGCGCCTACTCGCTGATCGCCATGACGACGAACACCATGTACGGCATCCGCGACCCGTACGGCATCCGCCCGCTGGTGCTCGGCCATCTGGACGGCGCCCACATCCTGGCGTCGGAAAGCTGCGCGCTCGACATCATGGGCGCCGAGTACGTGCGCGACGTGGAACCGGGCGAGCTGGTGGTCATCGACCGCGACGGCGTGCGCAGCGTGAAGCCCTTCGTGCCGGTGCAGAGCCGCTTCTGCATCTTCGAATACATCTACTTCGCCCGCCCCGATTCGGTGGTGGAGGGCACCAGCGTCTATCACGTGCGCAAGCGCATCGGCGAGGAACTGGCGCGCGAGAGCGCCGTGCCGGCCGACGTGATCGTGCCGGTGCCCGACAGCGGCGTGCCGGCGGCGCTCGGCTTCGCGGCGGAATCGGGGGTGCCCTTCGAGTTCGGCATCATCCGCAACCACTACGTCGGCCGCACCTTCATCCAGCCGACCCAGCGCACCCGCGACCTGGGCGTCAAGCGCAAGCACAACGCCAACCGCGCCTTCCTGGAAGGCAAGCGCGTCGTGCTGGTGGACGACAGCATCGTGCGCGGCACGACGTCGAAGAAGATCGTGCAGATGGTCCGTCAGGCCGGCGCGACGGAAGTGCACATGCGCATCAGCTCGCCACCGACCACGCACCCCTGCTTCTTCGGCATCGACACGCCCGACCGCGACAACCTGCTGGCCGCCCAGCACAATCTGGCGGAGATGGAGAAGCTGCTCGGCGTCGACAGCCTCGCCTTCATCTCCATCGACGGCCTCTACCGCGCCGTCGGGCAGGTGGGCCGCGAGCTCGGCAACCCCACCTTCTGCGACGCCTGCTTCACCGGCGACTACTTCCTGCCGCTGACGGATCGCAATGACACCGAGTGCACCTCGCAGCAGCTTAGCCTGCTCCGCGAGAAGCTCGCCTGATCGAGTAGCCAGGAAGACCCATGACCGAACGCTTGAAGGACCGCATCGCCCTCGTCACCGGCGCGTCGCGCGGCATCGGCCGCGCCGTGGCCCTGCGCCTCGCCGAGGAAGGCGCGACCGTGGTCGCCGTCGCCCGTACGCAAGGGGCGCTGGAGGAACTGGACGACGAGATCAAGGCCCGCACCGGCCGCAACGCCGTGCTGGTGGCCGAGGACCTGCGCCAGGGCGACAAGATCGACCAGGTGGGCGCCGCCCTCTACCAGCGCTTCGGGCGGCTCGATGTGCTGGTGGGCAATGCCGGCACGCTCGGCATGCTGGCCCCCATCGGCCACGTCGGCATCAAGCAGTTCGACGAGTGCATGGCCACCAACGTCACCGCCAACTGGCGCCTGATCCGCAGCATGGACCCGCTGCTGCGCGCGTCCGATGCCGGCCGGGCGGTGTTCGTCACCGACGGCGTGGCGCGCCGCGACGGGCATCCCTACTGGGGTCCCTATGCGGCCTCCAAGGCGGCGCTCGAAGTGATGGTGAAGACCTGGGCGCACGAAATCGAGAAGGTGTCCAAGGTGCGGGTCAACCTGATCGACCCGGTGCGCGTGCGCACCCGCCTGCGCACCTCCGCCTTCCCCGGCGAGAACCCGGAAACGGTGCCGCTGCCCGAAACGGTCACCGGCGCCTTCGTCGACCTGCTGGTGCCCGAGGTCGACTTCACCGGCCGCATCGTCACCCTGGGCGAAGACGTGGCGGCCGGCTGATCCGGCCTCACCGCCAGGCGGCGACGCGGCGGGCGACGGCGCGCACCGGCTCGGCGTCCTCGGTGACGCGGTCGACCACCTCGCCCTCCCACAGGTCGGCGGAGCCGCCGCGCGGGCGCAGGGTGAGCCGCAGGAACACCATGTCCTGCAGGTCGTCCAGGGCCGGCGGCGGGTCGCCGGCGTAGCGGGTGGCGTCGATGTCGAGCGCCAGGGTGTCGTCGGGTTCCTGGCGATAGGTGCCGAGGTAGTAGTAGGTGTCGTCGCCGCCGGTCAGGTGGCCGCGGTCGAGCGTCAGCGTCGCGCCGGTGGCATCGCCGGCGGCGTCCTGCTCGACGCGGACGATCCAGAATCCTTCCACCGGCATGGCGGCCTCTTGCGACAGCATGTCCCTGCTTTCGGTCTGGCGTGCCGCGCGGGTCATTTCAATGCTCCCCCCCTTTTGATCTCGGCGCATTCTACCCTGATGTTCGCAGCGGAAACCACGGTTTGCGCCGTATCAAAAGGAGAATACACTCAATCCAAAGTGTTGGAGGCAAGTATGCGGCGTGCGGCGCCGGGTCGCGTCGCTTCTACAAGTCCGCTGAATTGCCGCGTTTACGTACAATCGCAACGGGCACCGCCAGTCGTTGCTCTTTGCGACATTGGGCCAGACGTGTAAACAGGGGTATAACCCACTCGGAAGGCTGCCATGGCGTCGACCACCGACCAGCAGATCGCGAACCTGTCGGCAGCCATGCTCGCCATGGCCGGCGAGCTGCGCGGCATCGTGAAGCAATCGGTGCAGGAAGCGGTGCGCGAGGAGATCGCGCGTCTGGTGGAAAGCGGCGCCCTGATCCCGGCCGGCGCGGTCGCCGCCGCGGCCCCCGCTCCGGCGCCCGAACCGCCGCCGCCGGCCCCGCCCGAGCCGCAGCCCGACGCCGAGCCGGTGGTGGACGACGACCACGCCCGCCTGCTCATGGCCGACAACTTCGACCTCATCCGCCTCAGCCTCGCCGAGCTGGTGGAGCGCCTGGACCTGACGCGCGACTACGTCGCCGGCCTCGCCCCCGCCGCCGGCGAGCAGGACCAGATCACCACCACCACCACCGAGCTGAACGCCGTCATCAACGCGACGGAGACGGCCACCAACCAGATCCTCGAAACCGCCGAGGCCATCCAGCTGGCGCTGGACGAGAACGCCGACCGGCTGGGTGTCGAGCTCTACCAGGCGCTCGGCTCGCACGTCATCGACCTGATGACCGCCTGCGGCTTCCAGGACATCACCGGGCAGCGCATCGCCGCCTCCATGCACACCCTGCTGCACCTGGACGCCGAGCTGCGCCGCCTGGTGGAACTGTGGGAGATCGAGGAAGGCCGCGCGCGGTCGGAGATCATCCGCAACCGCCCCGGCGACACGCGCGAGGACAAACACCTCCTCCACGGCCCCCAGCACGAGGGCATGGGCATGTCGCAGGACGACATCGACAACATGATGAAGTTCTGAGGGAGGGGGGCGATCAGCCCCCCACGGCGCCGCCTGGATGCAGGCCGGGCGCTTCCTGCCCCGTGCTCTCCACGTATTCCGTGTAGCCGCCGCCGAACTGGTGGACGCCGTCGGCCGTCAGTTCCAGCACGCGGTTGGACAGCGCCGCCAGGAAGTGGCGGTCGTGCGAGACGAACAGCATGGTGCCCTCGAAATCCGCCAGGGCGGCGACCAGCATTTCCTTGGTGGCCATGTCCAGGTGGTTGGTCGGTTCGTCCAGCACCAGGAAGTTGGGCGGGTCGAACAGCATCTTGGCCATGACCAGCCGCGCCTTCTCGCCGCCCGACAGCACCCGGCAGGGCTTTTCCACATCGTCGCCCGAGAAGCCGAAGCAGCCCGCCAGCGTGCGCAGGGCGCCCTGGCCGGCCTGCGGGAACGAGCCGTCGAGCGACTCGAAGATGGTCTCGTCGCCGTCCAGCAGGTCCATGGAGTGCTGCGCGAAATAGCCCATGCGCACGGCGCTGCCGATGGTGACCGAGCCCTGGTCGGGCGTCTCGCTGCCCGCCACCAGCTTCAGCAGCGTCGACTTACCGGCGCCGTTGGCCCCCAGCACGCACCAGCGTTCCTTGCGGCGGACGCGGAAGTCCAGCCCGGCGTAGATCGACCGGCTGCCGTAGCCCTTGTGGACGTCCTTGAAGGTCGCCACGTCCTCGCCCGAGCGGGGCGGGGAGCGGAACTCGAACTGCACGGCCTGGCGGCGGCGCGGCGGCTCCACCCGCTCGATCTTGTCGAGCTTCTTCACGCGGCTCTGCACCTGGGCGGCGTGGGAGGCGCGGGCCTTGAACCGCTCGATGAACTTCACTTCCTTGGCGAGCATGGCCTGCTGGCGCTCGTACTGCGCCTGGCGCTGGGCCTCGCCCAGGGCACGCTGCTTCTCGTAGAAGTCGTAGTCGCCCGAGTAGGTGATCAGCGTGCCGCCGTCGATCTCCACCACCTTGCCGATGATGCGGTTCATGAACTCGCGGTCGTGCGAGGTCATCAGCAGGGCGCCGTCGTAGTCCTTCAGGAAGGACTCGAGCCAGATCAGGCTTTCCAGGTCCAGGTGGTTGCTCGGCTCGTCCAGCAGCATGCCGTCGGGGCGCATGAGCAGGATGCGGGCGAGCGCCACGCGCATCTTCCAGCCGCCGGACAGCAGGCCGACGTCGGCGTCCATGCGCTCCTGGCTGAAGCTGAGGCCGGCCAGAACCTCGCGCGCCCGCGCGTCCAGGGCATAGCCGTCCAGTTCCTCGAAGCGCGACTGCACCTCGCCGTAGCGCTCGATGATCTCGTCCATGGCGTCGGCCTGGTCGGGGTCGACCATGGCCGCCTCGAGCTGCGCCATCTCGGTCGCCAGCGCGCTCACCGGGCCGACGCCGTCCATCACCGCCGCGACGGCGCTCTGGCCCGACATCTCGCCGACGTCCTGGCTGAAGTAGCCGATGGTCATGCCGGGGTCGATGGTGACCAGCCCGTCGTCGGGCGCTTCCTGGCCTGCGATCATGCGGAACAGGGTGGTCTTGCCGGCGCCGTTCGGCCCGACCAGTCCCACCTTCTCCCCCTTCTGGATGCCCATCGACGCGTCGATGAACAGAACCTGATGGCCGTTCTGCTTGCTGATGTTGTCGAGACGAATCATGGAGTCCGTAGGGGAAGAAGGAAGGGAAGGGGAGCCGGTGTGGCTCCCGTCACTCCCACTCGATGGTGCCGGGGGGCTTGCTGGTGACGTCGTAGACCACCCGGTTGACGCCGCGCACCTCGTTGATGATGCGGTTGGCGGTGCGGCCGAGGAAGCCGTGGTCGAAGGGGTAGTAGTCGGCCGTCATGCCGTCGGTGGAGGTCACCGCGCGCAGGGCCAGCGCATAGTCATAGGTGCGGTCGTCGCCCATGACGCCGACCGTCTTCACCGGCAGCAGCACGGCGAAAGCCTGCCAGATGGCGTCGTAGAGGCCGGCGTTGCGGATCTCTTCGAGATAGATGGTGTCGGCCTTGCGCAGGATGTCCAGCTTCTCGCGGGTGATCTCCTGGCCCGGAATGCGGATGGCGAGGCCGGGGCCGGGGAAGGGGTGGCGGCCGACCATTTCGTCGGGCAGGCCCAGCTCGCGGCCGAGCGCCCGGACTTCGTCCTTGAACAGCTCGCGCAGCGGCTCGACGAGCTTCATGTTCATGCGCTCAGGCAGGCCGCCGACGTTGTGGTGGCTCTTGATGGTGACCGAGGGGCCGCCGGCGAAGCTGACACTCTCGATCACGTCGGGGTAGAGCGTGCCCTGGGCCAGGAAGTCGGCACCGCCGACCTTCTTGGCTTCCGCCTCGAACACGTCGATGAAGGTGGCGCCGATGATCTTGCGCTTTTCCTCGGGGTCGGTCTTGCCGGCCAGCTTGCCGAGGAACAGGTCGGAGGCGTCGGAGTGCACCAGGTTGATGTTGAAGCGGTCGCGGAACACCTTCACCACCTGATCGGCCTCGCCGGCGCGCAGCAGGCCGTGGTCGACGAAGACGCAGACCAGCTGGTCGCCGATGGCCTCGTGGATGAGCGCCGCGGCGACCGAGCTGTCGACGCCGCCCGACAGGCCGCAAATCACCCGGCCGCTGCCCACCTGCTTGCGGATCGCCTCGATGGCCTGGTCGCGGAAGGCGGCCATGGTCCAGTCGCCGGAGCAGCCGCACACCTGATGGGTGAAGGCCTGGATGAGCTGGTGGCCGTGCGGCGTGTGCACCACTTCCGGGTGGAACTGCACGCCGTAGAAGCGGCGCGCCTCGTCGGCGATGAAGGCGAAGGGGGCGTTGTCCGACGTCGCGTAGACCTCGAAGCCTTCGGGCAGGCTGGCGACGCGGTCGCCGTGGCTCATCCACACCTGTTCGCGGGCGCCGGGCTGCCAGACGCCTTCGAACAGGCTGCAGTCCTTCTTCACGTCGAGGAAGGCGCGGCCGAATTCCTTCATGTCGCTGGTTTCGACCTTGCCGCCCAGCTGCGCCACCATGGTCTGCTGGCCGTAGCAGATGCCGAGGACCGGCAGGCCCATCTCGAACAGGCCCTGCGGCGCCCGCGGGCTGACGTCCAGCGTCACCGAGGCCGGGCCGCCCGAGAGGATCACGCCCCGCGGGTCGAACTCGCGGATGCTCTCCACCGTCACCTTGTTGAAGGGGTGGATCTCGCAGTAGACGCCGGTCTCGCGGACCCGGCGGGCGATGAGCTGCGTGACCTGCGAGCCGAAGTCGATGATGAGGATGCGATCGGTCATGGGCGTCCGTGTCCGACTAAAGGCAGTCCGGGGGCTGCTGGGGTGAGTTTGGGGCGGACCATACTCCAGACGCGCCCCGCCGCCCACCCCCATTTTCCACAGGTTCGGCCGGACCGCGACGGGTCGGAAAGGTCGCCGGTCGATGGAGTTTTGCCGTTGCGCACTCTACCATCCGGCGTATTCTTGAGGCGGGGAGTCGCCCAACGTGGGGCGACGCAAGATTGGGGTTAGACTCATGGCCAAGATCGATTATCCCGTAGTTCTTACGAAGAAGGACTGGGACAAGAAGAAGCCGCTCATCGCGAAAACGAAATCGACCGGTATCGGTGATCTTCTGAAGAATCTGGAGAAGTATCACGGTACCATTGCCTGGGGGGAATTCGATTTCACCAAGCATGGTGCGCTGGCTTCCATCGACGGTGCCCGCGACATCGCGAAGAAGTCATACGGCAGTGTGAAGAACATCGCCCGCGCCTGCAAGGACGTGGCGAGCCTCGCCAATTCCTGGGCGGCCAAGTTCAGCAAGGACAAGCTGATCCCGAAATCCGCGGCGCAAGCCTGCAAGGCCATCGCCGATGCGGCCGACGACTACGGCAAGCAGGCCCTGGCGTTCGAGCAGCTCGCCGAGGCCGAGTACGCGACCGAGCGCAAGAAAATCGAAAACACCGTTCGCTCCGCCCTCAAGCCGATTCTGAGCAAGGGCGTGCAGAAGGTGGACCTGTTCCTCAGCGACATCGCCACCTTCAAGAGCAGTCCGACCAAGCAGAACCTGCTCAAGCTGGCGACAGGCGACGGCGGCGCCCGCGGCTACTGCACCCAGTGCAAGAACTGGGACCAGATCCTGAAGGACTTCCCCGAGATCCGCGATCCGGTGTTCAAGGGCAAGGCCATGGACACCTATTTCCCGCCGGTGCGCGAATACGGCGCCAACCATGCTCCCAACAAGTGGGAGGAAATGCTCCAGGACCAGATGCAGAAGCGCGGTCAGACGGAGGACGAGGCCCTGCAGATGCACGCCAACTTCCTCGCCAAGCAGGTGCCCGAGATCAAGAAGTTCAAGGGACACCTCCTGGACGTCCTGAAGGTCATCGGCTGAGGCCGCAGACCACCCGCCGGGCCGACGGACCGCCGTCAGCCCGGCGGCACCACCAGCACGTCGCAGGGGGCGAGGTCGAGGATACGCTCGGCCGTGCCGCCGAGCAGCGCCCGCATGGGCCGGTTGCCGGCGGCACTGCCCACCGCCACCAGATCGGCGGCGAAGCGGTCGGCGAGGGCGCGCAGGGCGTCCGCCACGTCGTCGCCCGGCTGCACCAGCAGGGCGGGACGCCGGCCGGTCGCCGCTTCCACGTCCGCCAGCGCCGGTGCGAGGTGCGCCGGCCAGGCCGGTCGCGGCTCGGCGGCGAAAGCCGTGCCTGCGAGGCCGTCGAGCGGCGCCGGCACGTCGTCCACATGCACCGCCTGCACGGTGGCCTGCGGCCAGCAGCGCGCGGCGGCCGCCAGCGCCCGCCCGGCCGCCCGCGAGTCGTCCACCGCCGCCAGGATGTGGCGATAAGGGCCGCGATAGGCGCCCTTGGCGACCAGCACCGGGCAATGGCCGCTGCGCATCACCCGTTCCGCCGTGGTGCCGAAGACGATGCCGCGGAACGGATGCTCGCGGTGCATGCCCAGCACCACCAGGCCGGCGCCGCGCTGTTCCGCCTGCTCGACGATGGCGGCGACGTCGACGCCGGCCATCACCGTCACCGTCCAGGCGACCTCGGCGGCGGCGGGCAGGGCGGCCACCTGTTCGGCCAGCAGCCGCTCCGCCTGCGGGATCAGGGCGGCGCGCAGGGAGGCCGGCAGATCCTCGTCCACCACATGAAGAACGGCGAGCCGCGCCCCGAAGGCGGCGGCGAGGTCGACGGCGCGGGCCAGTGCCCGGTCGCCGCGCGGCGACATGTCGGTGGCGACCAGGATGGCGGCGGGCAGGGTGTCATGCATGGCGGGCAACTCGCAGGTCGTCGGGGTCGGCATGCACCGCGGGCGCGGCGCCGGAGTCGTGGCTGGTGATGATTTCCACCGCCTTGTGGGCGGCGTCGGCGAAGGGCAGCAGCACTACGTCGGCGCCGGCCTTGCGCAGCGGCGTCACGTCGTGGGCGCGGTGGGCGGTGACGGCGATGCGGCCGCGGAAGCCGCCGTCGCGCAGGCCGCGCACCAGGATCTCGGCGGGATCGGCCCCCACCGTGCCGCCGCGTTGGGCGGGCACGGCGGTGATCACCCACTGGTCCTCGCGCAACGACAGGCTGGCCGGGAAGTCGGGGTCGGAGGCGTCGCCATACAGCGCCGCATGGCCCTGCTGGCGCCACAGGCGCACGGCTTCGGGGTCGAAGTCGACGCCGAGCACCGACAGGCCGCGCTGGCGCAGCTCGCGGGCGATGTTGGTGCCGTAGCGGCCGAGTCCGAACAGGATGACGTCGGCGCGGCCGGGGGCGGCGGCGTCCTCGGCGCCGATCTCGCGGTGGGGCACACGGCGCTCGAACAGGCCGAGCATCCACTCCAGGCGCGGATAGATCTGGTGCGAGTAGAGGATCATGTAGGTCGACAGGCCGATGGTCACCACGCCCACCAGCGTCACCAGCCCCACATCCTCCACCGCCACGTGGCCGAGCGTCAGCCCCATGGCCATGAAGATGAGCGAGAACTCGCTGATCTGGGCCACCGTCAGCCCGGCCAGGAAGCCGGTGCGCTTGCGGTAGCCCATGATCCCCATGATCGCCAGCACGATGAGCGGGTTGCCGATCAGCACGAAGAGCGACAGCACGATGGCCGGCCCGATCTGGCTCTGCACCGTGCTCAGGTCCATGTGGGAGCCGAGCGAGATGAAGAAGAACAGCAGCATGAAGTCGCGCAGGGCGTTCAGCCGCGACGCCACCACCTCGCGGTAGCTGGTGGAGGCGAGCGCCACGCCCGCCAGGAAGGCCCCCAGCTCCATGCTGAAGCCGAGCATCTGGGCGCCCGAGGCGAAGGCGACCGACAGCCCGACCGCCAGCAGCACCATCAGCTCCTGCGAGGTGGCGACGCGGTCGAGCAGCGGCTGGGCGGCGTAGCGGATGAACAGCGCGACGGCGGCGATCATGGCCGCGCCCTTCAGCACCACGGCGCCGATGGCCAGCGCGATGCCGCCCGCCCCGGCCTCCGCCGTGCCGGCGCCGAGGGCGGAAACCACCACCATCACCAGCACCACGACGATGTCCTGCACGATGAGGAAACCGAGCGCCACGCGGCCGTGCAGGGCGTCGATCTCGCCTTTGTCGGACAGCAGCTTGACGATGATGATGGTGGACGAGAACGTGATGGCGACGGCGACATAGAGGCTCGCCAGCGGCGTCAGCCCGAGGGTTAGGCAGATGAAGTAGCCGAAGACGGAGGTGAAGATAACCTGCCCGAGGCCGGTGGTCAGCGCCACGGCGCCCATGGTGCGGATCAGGTGGACGTCGAGCTTCAGGCCGACGATGAACAACAGGATGGCGATGCCGAACTGCGCCAGCACCTCCACATGCGCATCCGCCGTCACCAGCCCCAGCGCCGACGGCCCGGCCAGGATGCCGGCGGCGATGAACGACACGATGAGCGGCTGCTTGAGCAACAACCCGATGCCGCCGACCGCCGTGGCGAACAGCAGCACGACCGACAATTCCTGAAACACCGTCTCCACGGCCGCGTCCCCCTCCTCACGCCGCGCGCTCCCTCTCCGCGCCCGGGTTGGTTCAAGTAAGTGCCTGCACGGGTTTTACCATAGCCGCCGTGCGGATGATCGGGCATTCCGGCGCTGCGAGAGAAAACCAGTGGACATGAGAGTTGCGTCCTCAGATGGCATTCACCCAGTGGAGATCCTATAGTATGTGCCCCTTTTCGATTCGCCCATCAGGGGACCAAGATGCGTCTATATCCGCAACCGCTCAACATCGCCGATGATGAAGGATTCGTGCGAGAGAAAGATCTTTTCGGCCGCGCAGAGTACGGAGCGAAGCTTGCGTCCTTTGTAAAAGCGGTTGAAGGGTCGGCCACCGTCATCCTCGACGGGGATTGGGGAAGTGGAAAGACGACCTTCATCAAGATGTGGATGGGCCTTCTCAGGAAGGAGAGCATCCCATGCGTGTACATCGACGCATTCTCCATAGATCATACAGATAGCGCCCTTCTCGCGATCACCGCGGAGGTCCTGGATGCCCTTGAAGAGATGGCCGAGGCTTCCGGTGCTCAGGTGGAGGAAGGGCGACTCCGGCACAAGCTCATCAACATAGCGGCGCTTCTCGGGCCTTCGGTAGCCCGTGCCGGGTTGCGTTTGGCAACCGCGGGGTTGGTGGATCTAGAAGCCTTCTCGGGCATTTCCGATAGGCTGAAATCTGCGACTACGGAGGTGCTGAGTGAAGTCCCAGACGGCCATGTCGACATACTTGAGGCATACCGGGCCAGAAAGAAGGCGGTGGCGGCATTCAGGAGTAGCTTTACCGCGTACGCCAAGTCTGTATCCCAAGCTCGTGACGATGCGAAGCTGGTTATTGTAATTGACGAGCTTGACAGATGTCGCCCTTCCTTTGCCCTGGAAGTGATCGAATCTATTAAGCATTACTTCGACGTCGAGGGCGTTGTCTTCATTCTGGCTATGCAGATTTCGCAGATGGAAGCGTCGGTTCGGCTCGCCAATGGGAACGTTGACGCCAAGCGCTACTTGGAGAAGTTCTATCACCTCGTGGCGCGCTTACCGGCTAGAATGCACGAATATCGTCATGATGAGGTAAGAAAATACGTGAGCTTTTTGATGGCGAAGATGGTCGTTTCTGTTCCAACGGATCACGCAAAATTATCAGAAATATTAAGCAATGTTGCGCACCTCAGGAAAATGTCTTTTAGATCTCTTGAAAGGGTAGTGGCCAGCATCGCTTTGGCCGGACTCGGCAATATAGGTCGCGATGTTTACCAGGATATAGTTGTTATCTGTGCAATAATCCGGCATGAGGATTCTGATTTTTTCCGGAAGATCCAATCTGGTTCTGCTTCTTCAGAAGACTTGCTAGAATTTTTGTCCGTAAGGCGGTGGGCATCGAGAAATGGAGAAATTAGTTATTACGCAAAATATTACGAGAACCTAATTCGTGCTCTTTGGTGCCCGAGTGGTAGCGCGGACAATCGTGAGGTTGACTTGATTGTGCAAGAGCTAGGTCGCCGCAGCGACGTCTCAGGTCCGTTTCGTTGGGCGGCAAGCCAATTGGACGGCCTTTCCTCTATCGGGAACTAGCCACCCGCCCCACCGCCTTGTCCCAGCCCTCCAGGTTTCGGCGGCGGGTGTCGGCGGCCATGGCGGGGGTGAAGCGGGCGTCCAGGCGCCAGCGGCGGGCGACGTCGGCGAGGTCGGCGAAGACGCCCGCCTGCAGGCCCGCCAGGAAGGCGGCGCCGAGGGCCGTCGTCTCGGTGACCGCCGGCCGGTCGACGGGGACGTCGAGGGTGTCGGCGAGGAACTGCATCAGCCAGCCGTTCACCGCCATGCCGCCGTCCACTCGCAGGGTCTGCGGCCGCATGCCGTCCTGCGCCATGGCCTCGAACAGGTCGCGGGTCTGGTAGGCGACCGCCTCCAGAGTCGCCCGCACGATCTCCGCCCGGCCGGTGTCGCGGGTGAGGCCCGACAGCGCCCCGCGCGCCTCCGGCACCCAGTGCGGCGCACCCAGGCCGGTGAAGGCGGGCACCAGATAGACGCCGCGGTTGTCGGGCAGGCTGGCGGCGAGCGCCTCGGTCTCGGCGGCGCTGCGCACCAGGCCGAGCTTGTCGCGCAGCCACTGCACGGCGGCGCCGGAGACGAAGATGGAGCCTTCCACCGCATAGGTCGGCACCCCCTTCAGGCGCCAGCACACGGTGGTCAGCAGGCGGTTCTGCGAGAACAGCGGCGTGTCGCCGGTGTTGAGGATGACGAAGCAGCCGGTGCCGTAGGTGCTCTTGATGGTGCCGGGCTCGAAGCAGGCCTGGCCCATGGCGGCGGCCTGCTGGTCGCCGGCGACGCCGAGGATGGGCAGGGCGGTGCCGAAGACCTCGGGGTCGGTGGTGCCGAAGTCGGCGGCACTGTCCTTCACCTCCGGCAGCATGGCGCGCGGCACGCGGAACACCTCGCACAGGCCGTCGTCCCAGTCCTGGGTGCGGATGTTGAACAGGGCCGTGCGGCAGGCGTTGGTGGCGTCCGTCGCGTGCACGCGGCCGCCGGTCATGCGCCAGATGAGGAAGCTGTCGACGGTGCCGAAGCACAGGTCGCCCTGCTGCGCCCGCAGCCGCGCGCCGTCCACGTGGTCGAGGATCCAGGCGGCCTTGGTGGCGGAGAAATAGGGGTCGACGATGAGGCCGGAACGCGCCGTCACCTCCGCCTCCACACCCGTCTCGCGCAAGCCCCGGCACAGCTCGGCGGTGCGGCGGTCCTGCCAGACGATGGCGTTGTGCAGCGGCTTGCCGGTGCGGCGATCCCACACCACGGTGGTCTCGCGCTGGTTGGTGAGGCCGATGGCGCCCACCCGGTCGCCCGCCCGCTCCAGCACCTCGCGCACGCAGGCGACGGTGGAGGTCCAGATGTCCTCGGGGTCGTGCTCCACCCAGCCGGCGGCGGGGTAGTGCTGCGGGAACTCGCGCTGGGCCACGGCGACGGCGCGGCCGGTCTCGTCGAACACGATGGCGCGGCTCGACGTGGTGCCCTGGTCGATGGCGAGGATGTGCATGGCGGAACGGCCTCCCTGTGCTTTTGCCGCCAGCCTACCACGGGTCAGCGCGGCGGTTCGCCCTCCTCGCGGGCATATAGGCGCGGGTGCCGATGGTGGCGGTGACGCCGTGCACGACCGCCGACAGCAGGACGGTGGCGGCCGTCGCGTGCCAGACGATCGCGGCGGCGCCCTCCTTGTGGCCGACCAGGGCGTAGAACAGGGCGGCGATGCCGACCGGCCCGAACCAGCTGACGAAGGCGCGGTCGCGGCGGCGCGGCGTCTGCGGCATGGCGCGGGTCAGCAGCCAGTAGCCCGGCGGCCGCCGCAGCAGGAGCAGGGCGGCGGCCAGGCCGAACAGCATCCAGCCGTCGCGCAGGAAGGCCTCCACCGGCAGGAAAGCGCCGGACAGCACGAAGACCGGCAGCTCGAAGAAGCGCTTGGCGGCTTCCTGGAACTGTTCATTCTCGTCGTCGGTATGACTGGTGGTGTGGGTGCGGAACACGGCGCCGGCGCAGAAGGCCGCCAGGATGCCGTCCGACCCCATGAGCTTGACGGCCGAGACGGCCACGAAGGCGAGCGCCAGCGTCATGGTCACCAGCGACGTCTCGCCGGTCAGGCCGAGCCGGCGGGCGCCGTTGGCCAGCCAGCTGGCGATCCAGCCGGCGGCCAGACCGACGGCGACGGCGGCCAGGATCTCCCACAGCCAGGTCTCCACGAGCCACAGCCGCAGGGCCTCTCCGGGTGGGTGGGCGAGCATCAGCAGCGGCAGCCAGACGAAGGCGTAGCCGAGCCCGTCGTTGGCCCCCGACTCGCCGGTGACGAGCGACCGCACGCCCTCTGGCAGCTTGCTCTCGGCCAGCCGGCCGGTGACGATGGAGCCGGCGAGTACCGGGTCGGTGGGCGTCACGATGGCGCCGATGAGCGCCGCCGTCCACCCCGGCACCCCCAGGATCAGCCACGCGAGCAGGGTCGAGACGCCCCACATGATCAGCATCCCCGGACCCAGCGCCAGGAGCGGGCCGAGGGCGGCGCGGGTGGTGAAGTAGCCGCGCGGCAGGCGGACGGCGGCGGTGACCACCGCGACGGCGATGGTCAGCCGCGCCACCTGCTCCAGCAGCGTATGCGGGTCGCCGAGCGCCTCCAGGCGCAGCCAGCCGAAGCCCCACGGGCCGACCGCGATGCCGGCGGCGATGGCGACCATGGGTTCCGACAGCGGCAGGGTGCTCTTGAACAGGCCCGACGTCAGTCCCAGCACCAGGACGACGCTCGTGGTGCACAGGATCGCGATGTGGAAGTCCGTCATGCCGTCCTCGGGTGGTGGTCGTCGGCGGGCTGCTGCCCGGTCAACGCACCCGCTGCGGCACCCGCTCACGAGGCCGAGAGGAGGGGGGCTTCTTGCAGGGGAAAGGTCAGCTCCGTCCACGATCCCGCGGCCGTGAAACCGGTGAGGACGGCGGCGTTCAACTGGCGGGTCATGGCCGCCACGATGTCGAGGCCGCTGCCGCGCTCCGTCCCCGCCGACAGGGGCGCCGCAGGGCCCGGCCCGTCGTCGGACACCCGCAGGCACAGCCGCCGGCCGTCGCGGGCGGGCAGCAGGGCGAGGGCGAGGTGGGGTGGCCGGCCGCCGCGCATGGCGTGCTTGGCGGCGTTGGTCACCAGCTCGGTCACCACGATGCCGAGGGGGATGGCCTGGTCGGCCGGCAGGCGCACCGGCGCGAGCGCGAGGTCGAAGGTGAGCAGGGCGCCGTCGGCGGTGGCGACCATGCTGTCGCGCACGCCCTCCACCAGCCGGTGCAGGAACACGTCGGCGGCGATGGTCACGCGGTCGCCCTGGCCGCGGTGCAGGGCGTGGTGCACCTCGGCGGTGGCGCGGATGCGGCTTTCCAGGGTGTCGAGCAGGGCGCGGCCGTCGGCGTCGTCCATGGCGCTGCGCTGCAGGCGCATCATGGCGAGCACCAGCGTGAAGCTGTTGGCGATGCGGTGGTTCATGTCGCGCACCAGCGCCCGCTGCATGTCCAGCGCCTGCGCCAGGGCATCGTGGGTGCGGTGGCGGTCGCTGACGTCGAGCTGCGAGCCGAAGTAGTAGAGCAGCCGCCCGTCCGCCCCGAACAGCGGGCTCAGCACCAGCTGGTTCCAGAACGGCGTGCCGTCCTTGCGATAGTTGAGCACGTCGACGCACTGCGGCTCGTGCGCCGCGATGGCGGCGCGGATGCGGGCGATGGTGTCGCGGTCGGTCAGCGGCCCCTGCAGGTAGCGGCAGTTGCGGCCGAGCACCTCGCCCTCGCTATAGCCGGTCATGTCGAGGAAGGCCTGGTTGACGAACACCAGCGGGCAGTCCGGCCGGTTGGGATCGGCCAGGGTCATGGGCTGGCTGGCGTCGCGCACGGCCCGCACGAAGGGATGGTCCAGAACGTCGGCGACCGCGCCGGCGGCGGCCGGGCGGTCGAGTACGAGCGGCGCCTCCGTCATGGCGGGGCCTCCTGCGGGGTGATCCGTTGGGATAAGTCCTACACCTCCGTATAGGGTAAGTCCGCATGCGATAAAAGTAGGGGCAGTACTGGACATAGGTGCAAATATATGACGTTTGAACTAATCGCGGGCCGCGGCCCGGCAGGTAACGCCGGCCCGTCGTCGCGGTCAGGTCTTGCTGCTTTCGGCGTCATGCTCGGGCGCCGCAGGGGCGCCCGCCCGGCGCACCACCGCCGCCGCCATCCGTTCAGGGGCGAGCATCGCCGCGCACCCGCGCCGGCGGGATGGCCGGATCGGGGGTGCCGGGGGCGCCGCAGCGGGCGCAGTGCAGACGATGGTAGGTGCCCGGGAAGTGGCGCGGCTGCAGGGCGGCCGCCGTCATCTCTTCGTCGGGCGCGAGGCAGTCGGCGCAGACGATGGCGCCGTCTTCGGACCGCTTGAACATCTGGGCCATCACGAGCCCCTCCGCCACGGTGACCGCCAAAGGCTGCCACGGGGGCGCCGCTGCTGCAACCGGTCGGATGCAGCAGCGGCGGGATGTTCAATCGACGTAGGGGTTCTTCGGCTTGCGGAAGTGCATGCGGATGGGCACGCCGTCCAGGCCGAAATCCTCGCGCAGGCCGTTGGCGAGGTAGCGGACGTAGGACTCGGGCAGGTCCTCGGGCCGCGAGCACGATACCGCGAAGGTCGGCGGCCGCGCCTTGGGCTGGGTCATGTAGCGCAGCTTGATGCGGCGCTTGGACTTGGACAGCGGCGGCGGATGCTTGCTGAGCGTGTGTTCCAGCCAGCGGTTCAGCGCCGAGGTGGAGACGCGGGTGTTCCACACGCGGTGGATCTTCAGCACCGCGTCCATCACCCGGTCGAGGCCCTGGCCCTTGATGGCCGACAGGGTGACCGTCGGGATGCCGCGCACCTGCGGCAGGCTCGACTCCAGGCGGTCCTTCAGGCGCTGGATGGAGGCCTGGCGGTCCTCGGCGGCGTCCCACTTGTTGACGGCGATGACCAGCGCGCGGCCTTCCTCCACCACCAGGCGGGCGATGGTCAGGTCCTGCTTGTCCATGACCATGTTGGCGTCGAGCATGAGGATGACCACTTCGGCCATGCGCACGGCGTTCAGCGTGTCGCCCACCGACAGGCGTTCCAGGCTTTCCTGGATGCGCGCCTTGCGGCGCAGGCCGGCGGTGTCCACCAGCTGGATGGCGCGGTCCTTGAAGGTCCAGTCGACCGAGATGGCGTCGCGCGTCACGCCGGCCTCGGGGCCGGTGAGCAGGCGTTCCTCGCCGATCAGGGCGTTGACGAAGGTGGACTTTCCGGTGTTCGGGCGGCCGACGATGGCGAGGCGCAGCGGCTTCGTCACGTCTTCTTCGGTGCGCACCGGCGGCAGCGACGGGTCTTCGTCGGCGCCCAGCGTCTCGTCGTCGAGGGCGGCCTGTTCCTCGGCCGTCAGCACCGGGGCTGCCGGCTCCTCGCCGAACAGGGTCTCGCCGTGATCGTCGGCGTACTGGCGGGCGAAGGGCAGCAGGGCTTCCAGCAGGTCGCCCATGCCGGTGCCGTGCTCGGCCGAGATGCCGACCGGCTCGCCCAGGCCGAAGGCATAGGCCTCCAGCAGGCCCGGCTCGCCGGCCTTGCCCTCGCACTTGTTGGCGACCACCACCACCGGCGTCGGCTGCTTGCGCAGCACGTCGGCGAAGTGTTCGTCCATGGGGGTCACGCCGGCGCGGGCGTCGATGAGGAACAGCACCACGTCGGCCTGCGCCAGCGAGCCGAGCGTCATGGCGCTCATGCGCGCGGCCAGGCTGTCGGGCTCGGCCTCTTCCAGGCCGGCGGTGTCGATGACCAGGAACTCGAGGCCGAGCAGGCTCGCCTTGCGCTCCTTGCGGTCACGGGTGACGCCAGGGAAATCGTGCACGATGGCTTCACGCCGGCCCACCAGCCGGTTGAACAGGGTGGACTTGCCGACGTTGGGCCGGCCGATGATGGCGACGGTGAACATAAGAAAGGGACTCGATTCAGCGATAGGCGACGAGCTGGGCGTCGTTGGTCAGGAAAAGCAGGGTGCCGTCGGCCACGATGGGGGCGATGGTGACGCCCGACGGCATCTCCTCGCGGCCCAGGACCTGGCCGTTATATGGGCTGACGGTCATGGCCTCGCCATGGCTGCCGGCGATGATGAGGCGGTCGGAGGCGAGAACCGGGCCGGACCACAGGATGCGGCCGTCGCGGTCCTCGGGATCTTCCCACTGCGGCAGCGGCGTCACCCACAGCACGCGGCCCGTGCGGGCGTCGACGGCGGCGAGGTCGCTGTCGGTGTTCAGGACATAGAGAACCTTGCCGGCCAGCCACGGCTGTTCGATGCCGGCGACCGGCAGTTCCCAGATGCGACGGCCGGTGCGCAGGTCGATGGCGGCCATGAGGCCGGAGGCGCTGACCACGTAGACGCGGCCGTCGTCCAGCACCGGGCGGGCGCTGATGTCGGCGAGGCCGGCGCCGGCGTCGGTGCGGGTGGCGGCGATGACGCTGTCCGACCACAGCGGGCGGCCGGTATCCACCGTCAGGGCCAGCACTTCGCCCGAGCGCATGGGGGCGATGACGACGCCGTTGTCGACCGCTGGGGCAGCGCCGCCGAGCAGGCCGGTGGCTTCGCCGACGCCCGGCTGGCTCCACAGGATGCGGCCGTCGGAGGCGGCGAGGGCGAGCGCGGTGTTGTCCACCGTCACCACGAAGACGCGGCCGCCGTCGTAGGTCGGCGCGGCGCGCAGGGGCGCGGGCACGCGGGTGCGCCAGATCTCGGCGCCCGTCGCGGCATCCAGCGCCGCCACCTGGGCGAGGCCGGTGGTGGCGAAGACGCGCTCGGCGGCGACGGCGACGCCGGCGCCGAGCAGGGTCGCGGTGTCCTCGTCCTCGGGCAGCAGGTCGGTTTCCCACAGCTCGCGGCCGCTCTGCAGGTCGAAGGCGGCGACCTTGGCCTCGGTGTCGATGGTGTAGACGCGGCCGGCGGCCACCACCGGCTGCGCCAGCAGGCGATCGCGCGAGCCGGCGCCTTCGCCGATGTCGCTGCTCCACACTTCGCGCGGCTGCGCGGCGACCACCATGTGCTGCATGACGTGGTGGGCGTAGCCGCCGGCCTGCGGCCAGTCGGCGCTCGGCTCGGGCGGCGGCACCAGGATGTCGACGGCTTCCGCCTGGACGCCTTCCAGGCCGCGCTGCATCTGCAGCACGCTGATGCGCTTGCCGGGCAGGGGCGGCGCTTCCTTGTCGCCGAGCCAGCTCTCGCAGGCGGTGAGGGCGGGCAGCAGCAGCACCGCCACGGCGGCGGCGGACAGACGGCGGCGAACGGTCATGCGCATCAACCCTCCTGGCGCGGGGCGGCGGCGGCGTCACCGCCCAGGGCGGCGAGCATGGTGCGGGCGCGCGAGCGCAGGCCCTGCGGCGCGTTGGCGTCGCCGGCGAGCGACTTGTAGATGTCGCGGGCGCGGGCCTCGTCGCCCTGCTTCAGGGCCAGCGCCGCCGTCAGCTCCAGCGCCGAGAAGCGGAACGGGTTGGCCGGATCGGTCAGCGGCTGCAGCTCGGCGATCAGGGCGTCGGGCTGCGCGCCCTCGGCCGGACCCTGCATGCGGTGGAGCACCGCGAGCACGCGGGCGAGATCGCGGAAGGTCGGGTCGGCCGCGCCGTCGGCGGCGACGGCGCCATAGGCCTCGGCGGCGGCGGCCTCGTCGCCCTGGTCGGCGAGCAGGGCGGCGCGACGCAGGGCGGCGACGGTGCCGTAGCCCGTATTGCCGTCGGCCGCCAGGGCGGCCAGCGCCTCGGCGGCGGGCTGCGTCTGGTTCTGCTCCAGCAGGCGCATGGCGGCGGTATAGCGCGCCGCCTCGTCCTGCCGGGCCGAGCGTTCCCACGCCTGCCAGCCCTGATAACCGGCCACGCCGACCACCAGGGCCAGCGCGAGCGCGATCACCACGCCGCCGTACTTCTTCCACAGCCTCGCCAGTTGTTCATGGCGAAGGTCTTCGTCCACTTCCCGGAACAATGCTTCCTGGGTGGCGTCTTCGCGACGGTCGGCCACGAGATGCTCCTGCTCGAACCACTTCTGAAAAACGAGCGCCAAACATAAGCCGTGTCATGGGGTAAGGCAATCGCCGCGGGAAGGGGGCGGTCGCGGGTCGCGCGGCGGCTTTCTTCAAGACTCGTTAACGGCCCGGCGTCATACTGCGGCCGAACTACCGCTTCCGGTCGAGAGGGGAGACGCCGCCGTGACGCCCATCCGCATGCTGGCCGCCGCCGCGGCGCTCGCCGGCGCTGCCGCCGTGACGGGCTGCTCGCCCCAGGCCAATGCCGTCGGCGGCACCGTCGCCGGCATCGAAATGGTCTCGCTCATCAACACCGACAAGACGATCATCGACCACATCGCCTCGCTCGGCCCCATGGACTGCTCCAGCGTGCGCGCCAGCGTCGGCGGCGTGTGGTGCGTCGAGGATTCCTCGCTGGTCGGCATGCCGCAGGTGCCGCAGCCCACCTTCTGCTACCGCACGCTCGCCGAGGTGTCGTGCTACGACCGGCCGAGCCCGCACCCCGGCGACACGCTGGTCGGCATCATCCTGCCCAAGATGGCGGCGGTGCGCCCGGTGCAGGCCCTGGCCGCCGAGCCCGCCGCCGGGGTGGTGGCGGTGAAGGACGTGCCGGGCGTGGTCGCCGTGCCGCCGCCGGCCCCCGTGGTGACGACCCCGGTGGCGCCGGTCGCGCCGGTCTCGGCCGCGCCCGTGGCGCCCGCGACCGCAGCCCCCATGGCATCCGCGCCGGCGACCGCGACGCCGCTCATTCCGATGCGCTGAGGCGGGGCATCGCGGGGGATCCGGTTCGGGCATTTGGCCTTGCCCTGTCGGCGGCATCCGTGAACAATGGATGACGGACAGGTTACAACGGAGGCGACCCGAACCTCATGGCGCAGGTCATCCGTCTCGCGGACCGCAAGAAGCGCGGTGCGCCCGTCTATTTCAACCGGGCGGAGCTGAACGCCCTGCTGGCCGTGTACAGTCGCTTCGTCGCCAAGGGCGAGTGGCGCGACTACGGCATCGCCCACGAACCGGGCATGGCCCGCTTCTCGGTCCACCGCCACACCCACGAGACGGCGCAGTACACGGTGGTCAAGCTGGCCCCGCGCGGCCCCAACGCCGCGCCGGAGTACCTGCTGTTCGAGGGCGACAAGCGCATCCGCCGCAGCACCAGCCTGCTCGACCTGCTGAACCTGTTCGACAAGCCGGTGCGGCTGATTTCGTCGTAAGGGGGGCATGGCGAGGGTGCAGGGGGATGCCCCACGCCCGGGCCAGCCGCCGGTGCCGCCGTGGATGGGCGGGGTCGAGCCCGGCCATGAGTATTTCTGCTGTCTTCCAAGCCCTTGTCATGCCCGGCCTCCGAGCCGGGCATCCACGGCTCCACCGCCGCTCGCCGTGGAGGCCGCAGCCCTAAGGGCCGCCGCCGGTGCCGCCGTGGATGGGCGGGGTCGAGCCCGGCCATGAGTATTTCTGCTGTCTTTCCAAGCCTTTGTCATGCCCGGCCTCCGAGCCGGGTATCCACGGCTCCACCGCCGCTCGCCGTGGAAACCGCAGCCATAGGAGCCGGCAACCGCCAGCCGGCCCCGGCCCCTCACCCCTGCCAGGGCGCCAGCGACTCCAGCGTCACCAGCTCTTCCCACGTCGGCCGGCGGCGGACGACGGCGTACTGGTCGCCGTTCACCAGCACCTCGGGCACCAGCGGGCGGCCGTTGTAGCTGTTGGACATGGCCGCGCCATAGGCGCCCGCCGTGCGCAGCACCAGCAGGTCGTCGGCCTCCAGCCGCGGCAGCGAGCGCTGCTTGGCGAAGATGTCGGAGCTTTCGCAGATCGGCCCCACCACGTCGACCAGTTCCGTCGCCGCGCCGGCCGCCGGCTCGCGCACCGGGGCGATGGCGTGGAAGGCGTCGTACATGGCCGGGCGCACCAGATCGTTCATGCCGGCGTCGACGATGACGAAGGTGCGCGTCGCGCCTTCCTTGCGGTAGATCACCTTGGTCAGCAGCACACCCGCGTTGGCGGTGATGAGCCGGCCCGGCTCCAGCAGCAGCTTGCAGCCGAGGTCGCCCAACTCCTGCCGGATGACCTTGGCGTAGTCGGCCGGCGGCATGGGGGTCGGGTCGCCCTCGCGGTCGTAGGGCACGCCGAGGCCGCCGCCGATGTCCAGGCGCTCGATCTCGATGCCGTCGGCGCGCAGGATGGCGAGCAGGTCGCGCATGCGGCGGAAGGCGGCGGCGAAGGGCGCGAGGTCGGCGATCTGGCTGCCGATGTGCATGGCGATGGCCTTCACCGCGATGCCCGGCAGGTCCGCCGCAAGGCGATAGAGCGCATGGGCCTGGGTCCAGGCGATGCCGAACTTGTTGTCGAGCTTGCCGGTCGTGATCTTCTCGTGGGTGCCCGCCTCGACGTCCGGGTTGACCCGGATGGCGATGGGCGCCTGCACGCCCTTCTCGCGCGCCACCGCGTCGAGCAGCCGCAGTTCCGGCTCGCTCTCCACGTTGATCTGGAAGACGCCCTGGTCGAGGGCGTAGGCCAGTTCGTCGCGCGTCTTGCCGACGCCCGAGAACACGATGCGCGAGGCCGGGATGCCGGCGTGCATGGCGGCGAACAGCTCGCCGCCCGACACCACGTCGGCGCCGGCGCCCAGGTCGGCCAGGGTGCGCAGCACCGCCATGTTGCCGTTCGCCTTGGTGGCGAAGTGGACGCTGGCGTCCAGCCCGGCATCCTTCAGGGCGCCGGTGAAGACGGTCCAGTGGCGCGTCAGGGTCGCGGTGGAATAGACGTAGACCGGCGTGCCGACGGCAGCGGCGATGGCGGCCAGCGGCACGTCCTCGCAATGCAGGGCGCCGTCGCGGTAGGTGAAGTGGTGCATGAACGTCGGGGCCTCAGCGGGAGGGATAGTGGCGCGGGAACGAAGCGCCTTCCGGCGGCTCGTTGGCGCCGCGCTTGCCGCAGGCGGCGAGCGGCGCTGTGACCGCCGCCGCCAGCAGCAACACCACGGCGAGCCGGCCCAGGCGGGCCGCCGGGGGAGCGAGCCGGCCCTGGCGGGCCGCCGGGGGAGCGAGCCGGCCCTGGCGGGCCGTCAGCGGGGCGGATACGGGCATCAGGCGCTCCCGTCTTCGTCGATGGTCGGGCCGCCGGCGAGGAAGACGTCGCGGGCGGCATGGGCGGCGGCGCGCACGTTGTCGGGCGCCGTGCCGCCGAAGCTGGTGCGGCTGCGCACGCTGGCTTCCACCGTCAGCACCGCCATGGCGGCCGCGGTGATGCCCGGCTCGATGGACTGCATCTCGGCCAGGGTCAGGTCCGGCAGGTCGCAGCCCTTGGTCTCGGCGAGCTTCACCAGGCTGCCGGCGACGTGGTGGGCGCGGCGGAACGGCATGTTCAGCTCGCGCACCAGCCAGTCGGCCATGTCGGTGGCGGTGGTGAAGCCGGCCGAGGCGCTCTCGCGGCAGCGTTCGCTGTTGACGCGCAGGTCGGTGATCATGCCGGTCATGGCGGCGATGCACAGTTCCAGCGTGTCGTAGGCCTCGAACACCGGTTCCTTGTCGTCCTGCATGTCCTTGGAATAGGCCAGCGGCAGGCCCTTCATGACGATCAGCAGGCTGTTGAGGTCGCCGATGACGCGGCCCGCCTTGGCGCGCACCAGCTCGGCGGCGTCGGGGTTGCGCTTCTGCGGCATGATGGACGAGCCGGTGGTGTAGCCGTCGGACAGCTTCACGAAGGCGAACTGCGCCGTCGTCCAGATGACCATCTCCTCGGCCAGCCGCGACAGGTGGATGGCGCAGATGGAGGCGGCCGACAGGAACTCCAGCGCGAAGTCGCGGTCCGACACGGCATCCAGCGAGTTGGCGCAGGGGCGGTCGAAGCCGAGCAGCTCGGCGGTGGCGTGGCGGTCGATGGGGAAACTGGTGCCGGCGAGCGCGGCGGCGCCGAGCGGGCATTCGTTCAGGCGGGTGCGGCAGTCGCCGAAGCGGCCGCGGTCGCGCCCGATCATCTCCACATAGGCCATCATGTGGTGGCCGAAGGTGATGGGCTGGGCCGCCTGCAGGTGGGTGAAGCCGGGCATCACCGTCTCGGCATGCGCCTCGGCCTGGGCGATGAGGGCGCGCTGCAGCGCCTCCAGCCCGCGGTCGATCTCGTCGAGCGCATCGCGCGTCCACAGGCGGAAGTCGGTCGCCACCTGGTCGTTGCGCGAGCGCGCCGTGTGCAGGCGGCCGGCCGGCTCGCCGATGATCTCGGCCAGGCGGGCCTCCACGTTCATGTGGATGTCCTCGAGTTCGGTCTTGAACTCGAAGCGGCCGTCCTCGATCTCTTGCAGGACCTGGTCGAGGCCGTCGATGATGGCCCGGCCGTCGTCCTCGCTCAGGATTCCCTGGCGGACGAGCATGGCGCAGTGGGCCTTGGAGCCCATGATGTCGTGCCGGTAGAAGCGCTTGTCGAAGCCGATGGAGGCGTTGATCTTCTCCATGACGGCGGACGGGCCGCTTTCGAACCGGCCACCCCACATGGCGTTGGAGGCCTGCTTGGTGTTGTCGCTCATGAACGGGCTACTCGGGTTGTTCGCTGGCAGGAAGGCGCCGATGGCGCTGGGCGCGGTCGGCGTCGCGATGGTCATCGCGATCATCACCATAACGGGTCAGATCGCAAGGGGCCAGGATGCGCTGGCGGCGGAAATCGCCGGTGTCGACGTGCCCCACATGGTGAAGGTGGACAACCCCGCCGCCCTGCCGGACACGGCCTTCTTCAAGGGCGACGGCGGCGAAGTCACCCTCGCCGACTTCCGCGGCCGGGTGGTGCTGCTGAACTTCTGGGCGACCTGGTGCGCCCCCTGCATCGAGGAAATGCCCGCCCTCGACCGCCTCGCCGCCGCCGTGAAGGGCGACGACCGCATCGCCGTCGTGGTGGTGAACGAGGACCGCAACGGCGCCAAGGTGGCGCCCGAATGGCTGGCGAAACAGGGCCTGACGGCGCTCGACGTCTACGTCGACGACAAGCAGGCGCTGGCCCGCGGCATGGGCCTGCGCGGCATGCCGACCACCTACCTCATCGGCAGGGACGGCACCAAGCTCGCCTACAAGGAGGGCGTCGCCGCGTGGGACAGCCCCGACTTCATCGCCGCCCTGAAGGCGCTGGCCGCCGCGCCCTGAGGCACCGCGGCGGCCGCGTCCGGCCTTACAGCCCGCAGGCCTTGGTGATGGCCTCGTGCGCGGCGGTGAAGCCGCTGAGCGAGTAGGTGTCGGTGGTGTTGGTGCCGCGTTCGCTCGACCCCTTCACCACCATCTGGCGGCCCGCCTTCATGGACTCCACCAGCTTGCGGTCGGTGGCGGTGTCGCGCGCCCAGGCCCGTTCGCCGTGGGTGAACAGCGAGGTGTCGCGACCGTCGATGGTCATGCGAGCCTCGCTTTCGGCCTTGTAGGGGTAGCCGGCGACCACGCTGACCACGTCGCGGGTCTTGTCGGCCGGGCGGTGGGTCACCAGCACGAAGACGTCGCCGCGCTTGTCGTATTTGCCCTCGGCCTTCTTGGGCTCGCTGGCCATGTAGCACACCTTGTTGCCGTTCTCGGTGAAGGTGTAGGCGGTCCAGTCCGTGTAGGCGCCGAGGATCTCCGGGTCCGCCGCCGCGGCCGGGGAGGCGGCGAGCGTCAGCGCGCACAGGGTCGTCAGCAGGCCCGGAAGTCTTGCGCGTCGCATGGGTCTGTCACTCCGTCTTCGTTCGCAGGGGGTTTTGTCTGTGCGAGAGGCCATCGCGGATGTGGGGGTGGTCGGCCCCGCCGGCAACCCCGCCGGGCGGTGCAATCGCAACGGGTTACGAGTCGGCCTCCTCCTCTTCCGCCGTGGCTTCCGCCACCGCCACCTCGGCGAGCGGCGGCTCCTTGCGGAACCGCTCCATGGTACGGAAGACCGGCCCGCCGTGCACGTGCTCCCGCGCCTCCTCGGTCGGGCCGCCCGGCCGCACGGGGCGCGGCGCGAACTTCCCGCGGCTCAGCAGGCGATCGTACATGACGATGATGCCCGCCGTCCCGACGTTGAGACAGAACTTCGTCGGGATTTTGACGATGAAGTCGCAGCGCGCCTGCATCTCGGCCGACAGGCTGCCGCGCTCCGGCCCCATGACGTAGGCCGCCTGCAGGGGATGCCGGAAACTCGGCAATTCTATGGCGTCGTCGGTCAGCTCCACGCCGATCAGGCGGCAGCCCTTGGGCAGCAGCATGTCGGCGACGCCGTCGAACTGGTAGAAGGGCAGCTGCTTCAGGGCGTCGGAGGTATCGGTGCGGTGGCCGATGCGGCGCTCGTACTGGGCATCCACGGTGAACACGAAGCCGGCGCCGAAGGCATGGGCGGAACGGAAGAGGTTGCCTACGTTGTAGGGCTTGTGGATCCTCTCGGCTCCGATGCCGAAATAGCCGCGCATGGGGTTGCTCCCGGTTTGGTCTTATTGAAGGCGGCACCTTAAGAGAAAACGTCGATCGTTCAAGCAGGAGGTTTCCATGAAGGCGGTCCTGGTCCGCGAGTTCACAACGCCCGACGCCTTGCGCGTGGCCGAAGTCGATGCCCCCACCATGGTCGAGAACGGCGTGCGCATCGCCGTGCATGCGGCCGGCGTCAACTTCGCCGACGGCCTGATCGTGCAGGGGAAATACCAGGAAAAGCCGCCTTTCCCCTTCGCCCCCGGCTTCGAGATCGGCGGCGTGGTGACCGAGGTGGCGCCGGGCGTGACCCACGTCAGCCCCGGCGACCGCGTCATGGCGGTGCTGGAGCACGGCGGCTATGCCGAGGAAGCCGTGGCGCGGGCGGCCGACGTCATGCGCATCCCCGACGACATGGACTTCGCGACGGCCGCCGCCTTCCCCATCGCCTATGGCACCAGCCACTTCGGCCTCGCCGACCGGGCGCGGCTGAAGGCCGGCGAGGTGCTGCTGGTGCACGGCGCGGCGGGCGGCGTCGGGCTGACCGCCGTGGAATGCGGCAAGGCCATGGGGGCGACCGTCATCGCCACCGCCGGCGGCACCGACAAGCTGGCCGTCGCCGCCGAGCACGGCGCCGACCACGGCATCGACTACAAGGTGGAGAACATCAAGGACCGCGTGCGAGCCCTCACCGCCGGGCGCGGCGTCGACGTGGTCTACGACCCGGTCGGCGGCGACGTGTTCGACCAGTCGCTGCGCTGCACGGCGCCCGACGGCCGCCTCATCGTCATCGGCTTCGCCGGCGGCACGGTGCAGCAGATCCCCGCCAACCTGCTGCTGGTGAAGAACATCGACATCATCGGCTTCTACTGGGGCGCCTACCGCCGCCTCGCGCCCGAGCGCATCCGCGCCAGCTTCGCCGAATGCCTGCGGTGGTACGAGGAAGGCAAGCTGAAGCCCCGCGTCAGCCGCACCTTCGCCCTGGACGAAGCGCCGGCCGCCATCGCCGCGTTGAAGGACCGCAGCGTCGTCGGCAAGGCGGTGATCGGCATTCGGTGACGCGGAGGGAGGACCGGCGACCATGAGCCTGCGACAACACCAGGCCACGCTCGACGTGCAGACACGCGGCACCGGCTTCGTCGACGTGACGGCGCAGGTGGACGGAGTGGTGCGCGACTCGGGGATCGACAGCGGGCTCGCGACGCTCTTCCTGCAGCACACCAGCGCCGGGCTGACCATCCAGGAGAACGCCGATCCCGACGTGCTGCGCGACCTGACGACGCATCTGGAGCGTCTGGCGCCGCGCGACACCGCCCTCTACCGCCACACGATGGAAGGGCCGGACGACATGCCGGCCCACATCCGCAGCACCCTGACCGGCGTGTCGCTCACCATCCCGGTGAGCGACGGCCGGCTGGCGCTCGGGACGTGGCAGGCGGTCTATGTGTGCGAACACCGGGCGAGCCCGCACCGGCGGCGGGTCGTGGTGCATCTGCTGGGGGAGTGAGGCGGCGGGTCCGCCTCATCCGCCCCGGGAACGACAAAACCCGCCCGGCGCCGCACCGGAAGATCCGGCCGCGGCGGCTGGCGGGTCGTCTATGTCTGCCATGCGGGGCGACGGCCGCACGCCGTCGCCCCGGACGCGCTGTGAAGCGTCAGTCGGCGGCGGGCGCCGAGGTCAGGTACATGACGAGGCAGAGCAGGCTGAACGTCATGAACAGGCCGAAGTAGATCAGGCCGTGGGCGACGCCGACGCCGAGCGCACTGCCGATCTGGATCGCCAGATAGGCCAGCAGGCCGACGAGGCCGATGAGGACGATGCCGAGCGTCTTGCCGGTAACGGACATGGAAAACACCCCTCCAAACGCCGCCCGCGGGCGGACCAGCAGGCTTTCCCCCTCCGCACGGGAGAAACCCCAAATTCGTTCCGCATTATGCCATCGGCGCGGCGCCTGTCCAGAAAGACCCGTAGCAAATTGGAAGAATTCGAAGATTTTCCGGTTCCCGGCCGACTGTCGACGGCGGGGCGGGATCGACTCGGTGGGTCTGGCGGCACTGGGTGGGAGGGCCGGCGCCCCCGCAGACGGCGTCTGCCGCCCGCTCCGGCGACGAACGCTGGCGCCGCTCTCCACGGCCGCCGCCCGGGGAGCCGTGGATGCCCGGATCAAGTCCGGGCATGACAAGTTTTTGAAACAACAGTCCAAATTCTCATGGCCGGGCTCGACCCGGCCATCCACGAGCGTCTCTGCCGGCGGACATGGGCACCGCCCTCCACGGCGGTGGCCCTTAGGGCTCCGGTCTCCACGGCGAGCGGCGGTGGAGCCGTGAATGCCCGGCTCGGAGGCCGGGCATGACAAGGTCTTGGAAAGACAGCGAAAATTGTCACGGCCGGACTTGATCCGGCCATCCACGGCGTCACCTACGGCGGCCGTGAAAACGGCCTCGCGGCGGCGGCGAACCCTCCCCGACCCCGGCGCCCCCTTCCGATCCACCGTCGCCGCCCTCACGTAAGCACCGGGGGATGCATCGGAGGAGGCGTGTCATGGCTGCGTCCTATGGCGCCACGGCGAAGGCGTTCCACTGGCTGACCGTGCTCGGCATCGTCATCGTGGTGCCGCTCGGCATCGCCATGCTCAACGTCGGGCCGGGGGAGACGCAGAACAGCCTGTTCGACCTGCACCGCTCCGTCGGCTTCGTCATTTTCGTCCTGGCGGCCGCGCGCCTGCTGTGGCGGCTGTCTCATCCGCCGCCGCCGCTGCCCGCCGACCTGCCGGGGTGGCAGCAGGCGGCTGCCTTGGCGACGCACTGGGTGCTTTATGCGCTGCTGTTCACCGTGCCGGTGCTCGGCTGGCTCGGCAGTTCGTACTTCGGCGCCGCCGTCAGCGTCTTCGGCCTGTTCACCCTGCCGGTGCCGGTGGCGCAGGACCGGGCGGTGGCGGAGACGGTGCTCGCCTTCCACGTCTGGGGCGTCATCACCCTCGGCGCCCTGGTCGCCCTGCACATGGGGGCCGCCCTGCATCACCATTTCGTCCGCCGCGACGACGTGCTGGCCCGCATGCTGCCGGGCCGCCACGGCGCGCCGGAGCGATCCACCCGCCATCCCACCGCGTAGAGTGCCGACCGACCGCAGTCCTTCCGCAGGAGACCGCATGGACAGCCGCACCGCCGCCGAGGCCGCCGTCACCGCCCTGCCGGCCCCGGACACCACCGCCGCCCGCATCCTCGGCCGGCGGCGCCTCCTGGTCTTCCTGCTGGTTTCCGCCACCTGCATCGGCCTCTTCGCCGCCCTGTACGCCCTCTTCGCCGGCGGCGGCATCGGCTGGACCGAGGCGCTGATGCTGGGCGGCTTCGCCCTGACGCTGCCATGGCTGGCGCTCGGGTTCTGGAACGCGGTCATCGGCTTCGTCATCCTGCACACGGCGCGCGATCCGGCCCTCTACGTCGCGCCGACCCTCGCCGGGCTGCGGGGCGAGGCGGCGATCACCCTGCGCACCGCCGTCGTCATGACCATCCGCAACGAGGATGCCGCCCGCGCCGTCGCCCGCCTGCGCTGCATCCAGCAGAGCCTGGACGCCGAGCCCGACGGCCCGCGGTTCGATTTCCACCTGCTGAGCGACACCGCCGACCCCGCCGTCGCCGCCGAGGAGGAGCGTCTGGTGGAGGCATGGCGCCGCCAGATGGGGCGGCCGCAACGCCTGCATTACCGCCGCCGCACCGACAACACCGGCTTCAAGGCCGGCAACGTGCGCGAGTTCGTGGAGCGCTGCGGCGACGACTACGACCTCTTCGTGCCGCTCGACGCCGACAGCGTCATGTCGGGCGCCGCCATCGTGCGGCTGGTGCGGGCCATGCAGGCCGACCCGCGGCTCGGCATCGTGCAGGGGCTGGTGGTCGGCATGCCCTCCGGCAGCCTGTTCGCCCGCGTCTTCCAGTTCGGCATGCGCCACGGCATGCGCAGCTACACCACCGGCAGTGCGTGGTGGCAGGGCGATTGCGGCCCGTACTGGGGGCACAACGCCGCCATCCGCCTGCGCCCCTTCCGCGACCATTGCCGTCTGCCGCTGCTGCCGGGGCGGCCGCCGCTCGGTGGGCATGTCCTCAGCCACGACCAGGTGGAAGCCGCCCTCATGCGCCGCGCCGGGTGGGAGGTGCGCGTCTTCGCCGAGGAGGACGACAGCTTCGAGGAAAACCCGCCGGCCCTGCCGGGCTTCATCGGCCGCGACCTGCGCTGGTGCCAGGGCAACATGCAGTACTGGCGCCTGCTCGGCATGCCGGGGCTGCACCCGGTGAGCCGCATGCAGCTGGTGCTGGCGATCCTCATGTACCTGGGGGCGCCGGGGTGGATGCTGTTCATCGCCGCTGGCACGGCGCAAGTCTATGTTAATGCGGGCTCCGCGCCGCTGAACGTCGCCGGCGGCGTCGCCCTGTTCGTCACCGTCGTGACCATGAGCCTGATGCCCAAGATCCTGGGCGTGCTCGACGTGCTGCTGCGTGCCCGCACCCGGCGGGCCTATGGCGGCGGCCTGCGGCTGGCGGGGGCGGCGGTGCTGGAACTGGCCGCCTCGACCCTGCTCGCGCCGGCGGTCAGCCTGGCCCAGACGCGCTTCATGGCCGGCCTGCCGCTCGGCCGGGCGGTGACGTGGAGCGGGCAGGTGCGCGACGCCCGCCGCCTCGCCTGGACGGAAGCCCTGCGCGGCCTGTGGCCCCAGACAGCGGCCGGCATCGGGCTGCTGGCGGCGGTGGCGTGGGCGCAGCCGGCGCTGCTGCCGTGGATGGCGCCGGTGCTGCTCGCCTTCCTGTGCGCCGTGCCCCTCGCCGTGCTGACGGCCGCGCCGGCCGCCGGTGCCTGGGCGCGGCGGGTCGGCCTGTTCGACATTCCCGAGGACCGCGCCCGGCCAGAGGTGCTGCGCCTGCTCGATCGGCTGGAAGCCGAGGCCACGGCCGCGGCGGCGGAGCCGGTGCGCGTCGCCTCCTGACCGCGGCGCACAAAAACCCCTCTCCCGGCTTGGCGAAGGCGGGCGGAATCGGGCATCATCCGGAACCGCGTCGCGCCAGACGACCAAGCAACAAGGGAGAACCGTCCGTGTCCGCCAAGCTGTGGGAACCCTCGCCGGAGCGCATCGCGCGCACCAACATGACGCGCTTCATGCAGGAGGCGCGCAGCGTCGCCGGCCGTGACTTCTCCGACTACGAGTCGCTGCGCGCGTGGTCGGTGGAGGATCCGGCCGCCTTCTGGCGCCTGGTGTGGGACTTCTGCGGCGTCGTCGGCGAGCCCGGCTCGGTGGTGGTGGACGACCTGGGCAAGCTGCCCGGCGCCAAGTGGTTCGCCGAAGGGCACATCAACTACGCCGCCAACCTGCTCAAGGAACGCCCGGCCGCCACCGAGGCGCTGGTGTTCTGGGGCGAGGACAAGGTGAAGCGCCGCCTTTCCTACGCCGAGTTGCAGGCCGAGGTGTCGCGCTTCCAGCAGGCGCTGATCGCCATGGGCGTGACGAAAGGCGATCGCGTCGCCGGCTACATGCCCAACATGCCGGAAACCATCATCGCCATGCTGGCGGCGACGGCGCTGGGCGCCATCTGGTCGTCGGCCTCGCCCGACTTCGGCGTGCAGGGCGTGCTCGACCGCTTCGGCCAGATCGAGCCCAAGGTGCTGGTCGCCTGCGACGGCTATTTCTACAACGGCAAGACCCACGACTGCCTGGAGAAGCTGACCGCCATCGTCGACAAGATGCCGACGGTCGAGAAGGTCGTGATCGTGCCCTACACCAGCGATGCGCCGGTCGTGACGGGCGTGCGCAACGCCGTCACCTGGCCGGACTTCGTCGCCGGGCTCGCGCCGGCGCCCATCGTGTTCGAGGCGCTGCCTTTCGACCATCCGCTGTTCATCATGTTCAGTTCCGGCACCACGGGCGTGCCCAAGTGCATCGTCCACGGCCACGGCGGCACGCTGCTGCAGCAGGTGAAGGAACACGTGCTGCACTGTGACGAGAAGCCGGGCGACCGCGTCTTCTACTTCACCACCTGCGGCTGGATGATGTGGAACTGGCTGGTGGCCGGTCTGGCGGCGGGCTCGACTCTGCTGCTGTTCGACGGTTCGCCGTTCTACCCCTCGGGCAACGTGCTGTTCGATTACGCCGACGCGGAGAAGATGACCCTCTTCGGCACCTCGGCCAAGTGGATCGACGCCGTCAAGAAGGCCGGCCTGGAGCCGAAGAAGACCCACTCGCTGGAGACGGTGCGCCTGCTCACCTCCACCGGCTCGCCGCTGGCGCCGGAAAGCTTCGACTTCGTGTACGAGGGCATCAAGGAGGACGTGCAGTTGGCCTCCATCTCGGGCGGCACCGACATCCTGTCGTGCTTCATGCTCGGCAACCCCATCAGCCCCGTCTACCGCGGCGAGATCCAGTGCCGCGGCCTCGGCATGGCGGTGGAGGTGTTCGACGACGAGGGCAAGCCGGTGCAGGGCCAGAAGGGCGAACTGGTGTGCACCAAGGCCTTCCCGTCGGTGCCGGTCGGCTTCTGGAACGACCCCGACGGCGCCAAGTTCCACGCTGCCTACTTCGACAAGTACGCCAACACCTGGACCCACGGCGACTGGGTGGAGCTGACGGAGACGGGCGGCATCGTGGTCTACGGCCGCTCCGACGCCACGCTGAACCCGGGCGGCGTGCGCATCGGCACCGCCGAGATCTACCGCCAGGTGGAAAAGCTGCCGGAGGTGATCGAGGCCTTGGTCATCGGCCAGGACTGGGACAACGACGTGCGCGTGGTGCTGTTCGTGCGCCTGCGCGAGGGCGTGGAGCTGTCCGACGACCTGCAGGCGCGCATCCGCAAGACCATCCGCGAAGGCGCCACGCCGCGCCACGTGCCGGCGAAGATCGTCAAGGTCGACGACATCCCGCGCACCAAGTCGGGCAAGATCGTGGAACTGGCCGTGCGCGACGTGGTCCACGGCCGCCCGGTGAAGAACAAGGAAGCGCTCGCCAACCCCGAGGCGCTGGAGCTGTTCGCCGAAGTGCCCGACCTGCAGGCCTGAGACGGGAGGGCGGCGCCGCCTGCGGTGGCGCCGCTCCCGACGTCCGAAGTGCCGGACTACGCCTTGCCGAGGACGAAGGCGAAGGTGTTGTCCTTCATACGCTGGTCCAGGGTCTGCATGTCGCCGAGCGGGGACGTCTTTACCGTCTCTACGATGCTGGCAAGGATGGGGCCCACCAGATCGGCGTGTTCCCGCGCGGTGCCGCTGCCTTCACCCCACCGCCGCCGCCCACAACTCCGGCCGCCACACCGCCGCCAGGGCGGCCTTCGCCCCTTCCGCCGTCAGGCCGGTCCGGTCCCAGCGTAGCATCTGCTCCACCAGCCATTGCGCCCGCTCCGGCAGCGGCTCGGTGGCGCGGTCGCGGAAGAAGACGTGGGTGTCGAGGGCGACCGGCTCGCCGCCGGGTTGCAGCACCGGGCGGCCGGTCAGGGCCATGGCGATCACCTCGGGGAAGGTGCCGACGTAGTCCGGGGCGGCCAGCATCTGGGCCAGGGCGGGGCGGTTCTCCGCCGCATCGGCCCAGGCCGCCGCCTTCACCAGCGCGCGGACCAGGGCGACGGTGCGCGCCGGGTCCTGGTCCACCCAGGCGGCGCGCAGGCCGAGCACCTTTTCCGGTGCGTCGGGGCGGATGTCCCACTTGCTGGCGACCACGGCCCCGATGCCGCGCTGCACGGCGCGCAGGTTCCACGGCTCGCCGACGCAGTAGCCGTCGATCCAGCCGCTGGCGAGACTTTCCACCATGCGCGCCGGCGCCACCACGCCCAGGTTGACGTCGCGGTCGGGGTCGATGCCGGCGCCGGCGAGCCAGGCGCGCAGCTCGTAGGTGTGGCTGGAGAAGGGGAAGACCGTGGCGAAGGACAGCGGCGGCCGCCCCGCCGTGCGGTCGGCCTCGATCACCGCCTTCAGCGCCCGCGCCGAGCCGGCGCGCGGTCCCGCCATGGCGTCGGGGTCGGCCTCGCTCATGCGCTCGAACAGCGGCAGGGAGACGGTGATGGCGTTGCCGCCGAGCCCGAGCGCCATGGGCACGGCCATGGGCACCGCCGGGATGCCGCCGAGCCCGAGGTGCAGGGCGAGCGGCAGGGGGGCCAGGATGTGGGCGGCGTCCAGCAGGCCGAAGGCGAGCTTGTCGCGCACCGCCGCCCATCCGGCCTCGCGCTCCAGCACCAGGTCGATGCCCTCGGCGGCGGCGAAGCCCAGCTCGCGGGCGACCACCGGCACGGCGCAGTCGACCAGCGGCACGAAGCCCAGCGTGACGGTCTCGGCCATGGCTCAGAACTCCATCTCGAAGGCGGTGATGACGCTCTGCGCGATGTCGGAGAGCTTGCGGTTCTGCTTCATGGCCGTCTTGCGCATGAGGGCGTAGGCGTCCTCCTCCGTCAGGCCGCGGTTCTTCATGAGCAGGCCCTTGGCGCGCTCCACCAGCTTGCGGTCGGCGAGCTTGGCCTGCGCCTCGTCGCGCTCGCGCCGCAGGCGGTCGAAGGCGTTGAAGCGCGAGATGGCGGTTTCCACGATCGGCTTGATGCGCGCCTGCTTGAGGCCGTCGACGACGTAGGCGCTGACGCCGGCCTCGATGGCGGCGTGGATCATGTGGTCGTCGCTGTGGTCGACGAACATGCAGATGGGCCGCTGCACGGCGCGGCTCACCTGGAACATCTGCTCGAGGGTGTCGCGGTCGGGGTTCTCCAGGTCGATGATGACCACGTCCGGCGCCAGCGCCTGGATGCGCGCCAGCAGGTTGACCGAGGGGCCGATGACGCTGACGCGCACCCAGCCCGCCTCCACCAGGCCGCGCTCCACCACCGCCGCCCGGTCGGGGTCGCCGTCGATGACCAGGATGCTGAGGTCCCTGTCGCCCATTCCGCCCGCTCACCCCTGACCGTCGTCATGCTACACTGGCCGACCGCGACGGCAGAGGAGGCGCCGCCATGATCGACCAGATCCTGTGGGAAGGCCTGTGGCTGCTCGGCTTCGTGGTCGCCGCCGCCATGATCTTCCGCCACCTTCTGCGCCAGACCCGGTCGGGCGACTGACGGCCCGGCCGCAGCCGCACCGCCGCCGCCCGCCGGTTCCGCTCACTCCGCCGCCGCCACGGCGGGCACGCCGTTGCGCTCGGCGACCGCATCGTCGAACCGGCGCTTCTCCTCGGCCGCCACCTCGGGCGAGAACTTCACCGCCAGGGCGGCGAAGGAACACACCACCACCGCGCAGCCCAGGTAGAACAGGCCGTCCTGGTAGGACAGGCTCTCCGACTTGAACAGGAAGCCGGCCGCTACCGCGCCCGCATTGCCGCCGGCGCCGACGATGCCGGCGACGGCGCCCAGGGCCTTGCGGTTGATGAAGGGCACGACGCCGAAGGTCGCCCCCTCGCTCATCTGCACGAACAGCGAGAACACCACCATGGCCGAGACCGCGATCACCAGCGTCGTCATCTGCGAGAACAGGATGAGCGCGAGGCCTTCCAGGAACAGCGCCAGGAACAGGAAGGCGACGCGGCCCTTCAGGCCGCCGGTGCGGGCGAAGCGGTCGGAGAACACGCCGCCGAGCGTGCGGGCGAAGATGTTCATCAGCCCGAACAGGCCGGCGATGATGCCCGCCGTCGCCAGGTCCAGCTTGAAGGTGTCGAAGAAGTAGATGGCGGCGATGTTGTTGATGGTCAGCTCGACGCCGAAGCAGGCGGCGTAGACCACGAATAGCGCCCACACGCGGGCATCCTTGGCCGCCGCCACGAAGCCGCCGCCGGCACCGGCGCTGTCCCTGGACTGCGGCAGCGCGCCGCGGGCGCGCAGGTCGGCGAAGTTGCCGTCCGGGCAGTCGGTGGTGTAGCGCCAGTAGAGCGCGGCCATCACCAGCATCACCGCGCCAGGCACCACCATGGCGAGGCGCCAGCCCAGCGTCTGCTCGACGCCGAACATGAGCACGCCGGCCATGACCAGCGGCATCACCATCTGCGTCACGCCGCCGCCCAGGTTGCCCCAGCCCGCCGTGGTGGCGTTGGCGGTGCCGACCACGTTCGGCGCGAACATGACCGAGGTGTGGTACTGGGTGATGACGAAGCTCGCCCCGATGGCGCCGATGCCCAGCCGGAACAGCAGGAAGGTCTCGTAGCTGTCGGCCAAGCCGATGAGCATGACCGGCAGCGAGCCCAGCATCAGCAGGCCCGTATAGGTCTTGCGCGGGCCGATGCGGTCGCACAGCGGCCCGATGATCAGGCGCACCAGCACCGTGATGGCGACCGAGGCGATGATGGTATTGCCGATCTCGCCCTTGGTCAGGCCCAGGTCCTCGCGCACCACGGCCATGAGCGGCGCGATGCCGAACCAGCCGAAGAAGCACAGGAAGAAGGCGGTCCAGGTGAGGTGGAAGGTGCGCATCTGTATCGTCTTCAGCGAGAAGAGATCGATGCGTGTGGCTTTGTGCCGGATGTCCATCTGCAAGCCCTCGAATTCGTGAAGTCGTCCCAAGGGCCGCTCGCGTGGATCTCGTTTCTCTCGTCCCGCGGCGGCCACGCATGAAGACACCGTGACCGTGGCGGCGCGCCGGGCAAGGCCGGGTGCCGCTGTGCTGGTCAGGCGTCTGTGCCTGGTCGTCCGCCATTGGACGAGGAAGCGTCTGGTCTCCCGTCGTCGGGAGATGCCGGAGTATCAGCAACCGCCGTGCCATCTGCGCCCAAGGGATGGGTGCGACGCAGCAAAGCCTTGCGGCGCTTGAGGAAAGGTGCCAGCCGCCGGGCCTTTCGACTGGGCCGGAATCGGGGCCGCTTGCTCTGAAATGCTCAAAATATGGGCGTGTTGCGTGTACGTGCGGAAAAATTGAGCAAGCAGGGCGCGGCCGGGTATGGCTTCCAGGCGAGGTCTCCCCGGAAAACAGAGACTTATGGCCCGGCCGTTGGTCTGGCACGGCGCTCGCAGGAGGATGCGGCGAGCGGGCAACGGCGTCCGCTCCGCCGCCCTCCCGGCGGTCGACATAGGGAAGCCCGAGGCTGGGCCCCACACCGGATAACGGCGTCCGAACGCGCATGTGCCCCACGGGGCGGCGGCGCGATCGGGCGCCTTTTTCTTTGCACGATTTTTGTGCACCGCAGGATGGAGCACCAGACGATGACCCATGTGACCCACCCCGCCCCCGGCGCAGCCAAGCCGCGGCTCGTGGTGATCGGCAACGGCATGGCCGGCATCCGCGCCGTCGAGGACCTGATCGACCGGGCGCCCGGCCTCTACGACATCACCGTGTTCGGCGCCGAGCCGCGCGTGAACTACAACCGCATCATGCTGTCGCCCCTGCTGTCGGGCGAGAAGACCTTCGCCGAGATCGTGCTCAACGACCGCGACTGGTACGACGCCAACGGCATCACCTTGCACGCCGGCGACCCGGTGGTCCGCATCGATCGCCTGCGCCGGCAGGTGGTGGCGCGAAGCGGCCTCGCCGTGCCCTACGACCGCCTGATCGTCGCCACCGGCTCGAGCCCCATCGTCATCCCGGTGCCCGGCGCGACGCTGCCCGGCGTCGTCACCTTCCGCGACGTCGACGACGTGGACGCCATGCTCGACGCCTCGGCGAAGGGCGGCTCGGCGGTGGTGATCGGCGGCGGGCTGCTTGGCCTCGAGGCCGCCGTCGGGCTGAAGGCGCGCGGCATGGACGTCACCGTCCTCCACCTCGCCGGCCACGTCATGGAGCGCCAGCTCGACGCCTCCGCCGGGCACCTGCTGGCGGAGGAACTGCGGCGCCGCGGCCTGACCGTGCTCACCGGCGCCGACACCGCGGCCATCCTGGGCGACGACCGGGTGACGGGCGTACGGCTGCGCGACGGCACCGACATCGCCGCCGACATCGTCGTCATGGCGGTCGGCATCCGCCCCGACGCCCGCCTCGCCGGCGAGGCCGGGCTCGACGTGGAGCGCGGCGTGGTGGTGGACGACCACATGACCACCTCCGACCCCGCCATCTTCGCCGTCGGCGAATGCGTGCAGCACCGCGGCCAGTGCTACGGCCTCGTGCAGCCGCTGTTCGAAATGGCAAAGGTGCTGGGCGCCCGCCTGGCCGGCCTGGAGGGCGCCGGTTACGTCGGCTCCGTCACCTCCACCAAGCTGAAGGTGACCGGCGTCGACGTGTTCTCTGCCGGCGACTTCTCCGGCGGGCCGGGCACCGAGGACATCGTCTTCCGCGACGCCGGGCGCGGCGTCTACAAGCGCGTGGTGCTGCAGGACGGCCGGGTGAAGGGCGCCGTGCTCTACGGCGACACCGCCGACGGCGCCTGGTACTTCCAGCTGCTGAAGGCGGGCGAGGACGTCTCCGACCGCCGCGACACCCTGCTGTTCGGCCAGGCCTTCGCCGCCGCGGGAGCGGGCACGGGAAACCCTACCGACGCCGTTGCAGCGCTGCCTGACGATGCGGAAATCTGCGGCTGCAACGGCGTCTGCAAGGGCACCATCGTCCAGGCCATCACCACCAAGGGCCTGACGACGCTCGACGAGGTGAAGGCGCACACCAAGGCCGCCGGCTCCTGCGGCTCCTGCGCCGGGCTGGTGGAAGGGCTGCTCGCCCACACCCTCGGCGGCGCCTACGAGGCCGCGGCGATCAAGCCCCTGTGCAAGTGCACCGAGCACGACCATGACAGCGTCCGCCGCCTGATCAAGAGCCAGGGTCTCAAGAGCATCCCGGCGGTCATGCAGGCGCTGGAATGGAAGACGCCCGACGGCTGCGCCTCCTGCCGGCCGGCGCTCAACTTCTACCTGCTGGCCGCCTGGCCGGGGGAGTACGTCGACCACGCCGCCAGCCGCTTCGTGAACGAGCGCGTGCACGCGAACATCCAGAAGGACGGCACCTATTCCGTCGTCCCGCGCATGTGGGGCGGCCTGACCAACGCCAAGGAGTTGCGCGCCATCGCCGACGTGGTGGACAAGTTCGCCATCCCGACCGTCAAGGTCACCGGCGGCCAGCGCATCGACCTGCTCGGCATCCGGAAGGAAGACCTGCCGGCCGTGTGGGCCGACCTCAACGCCGCCGGCATGGTCTCGGGCCACGCCTACGGCAAGTCCCTGCGCACGGTGAAGACCTGTGTCGGCAGCGAGTGGTGCCGGTTCGGAACGCAGGCCGCCATGTCCATCGGCATCGACCTGGAGCGCCTGACCTGGGGCTCGTGGACGCCGCACAAGTTCAAGATGGCCGTCTCCGGCTGCCCGCGGAACTGCGCCGAAGCCACCATCAAGGACTTCGGTGTGGTGGCGACCGACGGCGGCTTCGACCTCTACGTCGGCGGCAACGGCGGCATCAAGGTGCGCGCCTGCGACCTGCTCACCAAGGTGACGACGGAAGCCGAGGTGCACGAATACGTCGGCGCCTTCATGCAGCTCTACCGGGAGGAAGCGCGCTACCTGGAGCGCACGGCGCCGTGGATCGAGCGCGTCGGCCTCGACTTCGTGAAGAAGCGCATCGTCGAAGACGCCGGCAACCGCGCCGCCCTCAACGCCCGCTTCCTGGAAAGCCAGCGGCACAGCCAGTCCGACCCCTGGGCGGAGCAGACGCAGAAGCACGCCGCCTCCTTCAAGACCCTCGCGACGGTGGAGTGAGCCGCCATGGATCAGATCATCACCTGGACCGACGTCGGCCCGCTGGCCGACATCCCCGCGCAAGGCGCGCGCACCGTGGCCCACCCGCAGGGGCGCATCGCCGTGTTCCGCACCGTGGACGACCAGGTCTTCGCCCTGCGCGACGCCTGCCCGCACAAGGGCGGCCCGCTGTCGGAGGGGATCGTCCACGGCCGGTCGGTCACCTGCCCGCTGCACAACTGGGTCATCGACCTCGGCAGCGGCGCGGCGCAGGGGCCGGACGAGGGCTGCACCGGCACCATCCCGGTGCGCATCGAGGACGGCCGCGTCTTCCTCGGCCTCGTTCCCTGGGCCGGCGGCGGGGGAGGCTGTGCCCATGGCTGACGCCGCCATCCGCACCACCTGCCCCTATTGCGGCGTCGGCTGCGGCCTGATCGTCAGCCCGACGCGCGACGGCTGGGCGGTCGGCGGCGACCCCGACCACCCGGCCAACCGGGGCCGCCTGTGCTCCAAGGGCGCGACGCTCATGGACACGGTGACGGCCGAGGACACCGGCCCGGTACGCCTGCTCCACCCCATGGTCGACGGCCGCCGCACCGGCTGGGGCGAGGCGGTCAATGCCGTCGCCGACCGCCTGGCGGCGGTGGTGGCGGAGCACGGGCCGGACGCCGTCGGCTTCTACGTGTCCGGCCAGTTGCTGACCGAGGACTATTACGCCGTCAACAAGCTCGCCAAGGGCTTCATCGGCACGCCGCACGTCGATACCAACTCGCGCCTGTGCATGGCGTCCACCGTCGCCGGCCACAAGCGGGCCTTCGGGGCGGACGTGGTGCCGGGCACCTACGAGGACCTGGAACTGGCCGACCTGGTGGTGCTGGTGGGGTCGAACCTCGCCTGGTGCCACCCGGTGCTGGCCCAGCGGCTGCGGGCGGCGCGGCGGGACCGGGGGACGAAGGTCGTCGTCGTCGACCCCCGGCGCACCGCCACCTGCGATTTCGCCGACCTGCACATCGCCCTGCCGCCGGGGCAGGACGTGGCGCTGTTCAACGGCCTGCTGGCCCACCTGGACCGGGTGGACGCCATCGACCGCGAGTACGTGCTGCGCCACGTCTCCGGCCTCGACGAAGCCCTGGCGGCGGCGCGCGCCGACACGCCGCCGGACGTGGAGGGCGTGGAGCTGTTCTACCACTGGGTCGCCACCACGCCGAAGACGGTCACCGTGTTCAGCCAGGGCGTCAACCAGTCGAGCCGCGGCACCGACAAGGTCAACGCCATCCTGAACGTCCACCTGGCGACGGGGCGCGTCGGCCTGCCCGGCGCCACGCCGTTCTCGGTCACGGGCCAGCCCAACGCCATGGGCGGGCGCGAGGTGGGCGGCCTCGCCAACCAGCTCGCCGCCCACATGAACCCCGACGACCCGCACGACGTCGACCGCCTGCGCCGCTTCTGGCGGGCGCCCAACCTGACGGGCGGGCAGGGGCTGAAGGCGGTGGAGCTGTTCGAGGCGGTACGGGCGGGCCGCATCAAGGCGCTGTGGATCATGGCGACCAACCCGGCCGTCAGCCTGCCCGAGGGCGACCTGGTGCGCGCGGCGCTGGCCGCCTGCCCGACGGTGATCGTGTCCGACATGGTGACCGACACCGACACCCAGCGCTTCGCCCATATCCGCCTGCCGGCCGCCGGCTGGGGCGAGAAGGACGGCACCGTCACCAACTCGGAACGCCGCATCTCCCGCCAGCGGCCCTTCCGGGCGCCGGCCGGCGAGGCGAAGCCCGACTGGTGGATCGTGACGCAGGTCGCCCGTGCCATGGGCTTCGAGACGGCCTTCCGCTACCGCGCGCCGGTGGACCTGTTCCGCGAGCATGCCGCCCTGTCGGCCTTCGAGAACGACGGCCTGCGCGCCTTCGACATCGGCGGCCTCGCCAATTTGAAACCACGCGCCTACGACGCGCTCGCGCCCGTGCAATGGCCGGTGCCGGCGGGCACCTCGGCCGGCACCGCCCGCCTCTACGGCGACGGCCGCTACACCCACGCCAACGGCCGCGGCCGCATGATCGCCGTGCGGCAGGAGGCCCCGGCGGAGCGGGCGTCCCTGCGCTTCCCCCTCGTCGCCAATACCGGCCGCTACCGCGACCAGTGGCACACCATGACGCGCACCGGCCTGTCGCCCCGCCTCGCCGCCCACCGGCCCGAGCCGCTGGTGGAGATGCACCCCGAGGACGCCGCCGCCGCCGGCCTCGCCGACGGTGCCCTGGCGCGGGTCACCAGCCGGCGCGGCGAGGTCGTGATGCGCGTCGCCATCGGCGAAGCGCAGCGGCCGGGCGAGGTCTTCCTGCCCATGCACTGGAGCGACACCCTGTCGGCCCGCGGCAGCATCGGCCGGCTCGTCCCCGGCCATGTCGACTCGGTGTCGGGCCAGCCGGAGAGCAAGCACGTGCCGGTGCGCGTCGAGCCGCTGCGGGCGGCGTGGCACGGCCTGCTGCTGGCCCGCGCGCCCGTCGACCTCGCCGGCTTGCCCTATTGGGTGAAGCAGGCGGCCGGCCCCTGCGCCGTCTACGAGCTGGCCGGCGACGAGGCCTTCCCGCTCGACCGCCTGGACGGGGAACGGCTCGACTACGCCGACGCCCGCCACGGCATCGCCCGCCATGCCTGGATCGCCGCCGACGGCCGGCTTTCCGCCTGCCTGTTCCTGGCGCCGGAGCGGCCGGAGGTGGCGCGCGACTGGCTGCGCGACCTGTTCGCCGCTGAAACCCTGTCCGCCGCCGATCGGGCCGTGCTGCTCGCCGGCCGGGCGCCGGAAGGCGGGGCGGTGGCGGAAAGCGGCCGCATCGTCTGTTCGTGCATGGCCGTGGGCCTCGCCGCCATCGAGGCGGCGGCGGCCGGGGGCGGTGCGCTCACCGCCGAAGACATCGGGCGCCTGACCGGCGCCGGCACCGGATGCGGGTCCTGCGTCCCCGAGATCAAGGAGATCCTGAGCCATGCCAAACCCGCCGTCGCCGCCTGAGGCGCTGCCCTACCTGCCCGTGTTCCTCGACGTGCGCGGCCGCAAGGTCGTGCTGGTCGGCGGCACCGAGGCGACCGCCAGCAAGGCCCGCCTGACGGTGCGTGCCGGCGCCGCCGCCGTGGTGGTGGCCGAGAGCCTCTGCCCCGACCTCGCCGCCCTGGTGCGCGAGGGGAGCGTGGTGTGGCACCGCGACTCCTTCCGCCCCGAGCTGCTCGACGGCGCCGCCATCGTCATCGACGGCAGCGGCGATGCCGCCCTGACCGCCGAGGTGCGGGCGGCGGCGGAGGCGCGCGGCATTCCCTGCAACGTGGTGGACGTGCCGGAGCAGTGCGACTTCATCGTGCCGGCCATCCTCGACCGCGCGCCGGTGGTGGTCGCCGTCTCCACCGGCGGGGCGGCGCCGGCGCTCGCCCGCACCATCCGCCAGCGGCTGGAAACCGCCATCCCCGCCGGCTACGGCCGCCTCGCGCGGGCGGCGCAGGCCTGCCGGCAGCGGGTGAAGGACGCCCTGCCGACGGCGCGCGCCCGCCAGCGGTTCTGGGACGGCGTGCTGACCGGCGACCGCGCCGACACGCTCATGGCCCTGCCGGAGGCGGAGGCCGTCGCGGCCATCGAGGCGGAGCTGGCCCGCTTCGCCGCCGCTCCGGCGGAAGAGGGCTCGGTGACGCTGGTCGGCGCCGGCCCCGGCGATCCCGGCCTGCTCACCCTGCACGCCGCCAAGGCCATCGAGACCGCCGACGTCATCCTGCACGATGCCCTGGTGCCGGCGGCGATCCTGGGCCTCGCCCGCCGCGAGACGCGCCTCGTGCCCGTCGGCAAGCGCAAAGGGCGGCCGTCGGTGGCGCAGGCCTTCACCAACCGCATGATGGCGGCCTGTGCGGCGCGCGGCCTGCGGGTGGTGCGGCTGAAGGCGGGCGATCCCTTCGTCTTCGGCCGCGGCGGCGAGGAAGCCGACTACCTGCGCGCCAAGGGCATCCCCGTGCGCGTCCTGCCGGGCATCACGGCGGCGGTCGGCGCGGCGGCGGAGATGGGCCTGCCGCTCACCCATCGCGGCGTCGCCCGCTCGGTGCGCTTCGTCACCGCCCAGTGCCGCACCGAGGCGGAGACGGCGGCCATGGACTGGCGTGCGCTCGCCGATGCGGCGACGACGCTCGCCGTCTACATGGGGCGCGACCGCATGGCCGCGATCGCCCGCCGCCTCGTCGCCGCCGGCCTGCCGGGCGACACGCCCATGGCGGTGGCGGAGAACGCCTGCCGCCCCGACGCCGCCCACCACTTCGGCACCGCCGCCGGGTTCGCCGCCGGCGGCGGGGAGGCCATGGGCAGCGGTCCGGCCATCCTGTTCGTCGGTGACGCCGTCGGCGCGGCGCCGGGGTGGCAGGCGGTCTGCGCTCAGGTCACCGTCAGCCCGCGCGCGGCGAAGATGGCGCGGGCGGCGCGGGTGGCCTCGGGCGTCGGGGTCGGTGTGGCGGCCAGCGGGTAGTCGAGCCCGAGGTCGGTCCACTTGTGCGCACCCATCTGGTGGAAGGGCAGCACCTCCACCCGCTGCACCGCCGGCCCCAGGGTGGCGACGAAATCGGCCAGCCGGGCGATGTCGTCGGGGGCGTCGGTCAGGCCAGGCACCAGCACGTAGCGGATCCACATGGCCTTGCCGAGGGCGGCGAGGCGCCGGGCGCAGTCGAGGGTCGGCTGCAGGTCCTGGCCGGTGAGGGCGTGGTAGGCCTGCGGGTCGGAGTGCTTGATGTCGAGCAACACCAGGTCGACGGCGTCGAACCAGGCGTCGTCGACGGAGGCGTGCAGGAAGCCCTGGGTGTCGAGCGCGGTGTGCAGGCCGAACTCGTCCTTCAGCCGCCGCAGCAGGGCCCCGACGAAGGGCGCCTGCATGAGCGGCTCGCCGCCCGACACCGTCACCCCGCCGGCGCGGCGCAGGAACCCGGCGTAGGGGCGGACTTCCGCCACGGCCTGCTCCAGGTCCACCCGCCGGCCGTTGTGCAGCTTCCAGGTGTCGGGGTTGTGGCAGTAGGAACAGCGGAACAGGCAGCCCGACAGGAAGAAGACGAAGCGCATGCCCGGCCCGTCCACCGCCGCCCCCGTCTCCACGGAATGGAGATAGCCGTGGGACGGGTCGTGGTGCAGGGCGGCCGAGACGTGCGGCGCCAGATGGGGATGGGGCGCCGGACCGGCGGTGGTCATGCGCGGAGCCTCCTCCGGAGAGTCGGGCGGGCGGTTTGGCGGCGGCGTCACATCGCCTCGTGGAAGGTGCGGTTGATGACGTCGAGCTGCTGCTCGCGGGTCAGCTTCACGAAGTTCACCGCATAGCCCGACACCCGCACCGTCAGCTGCGGATAGAGTTCCGGGTGTTCCATGGCGTGGACCAGGGTGTCGCGGTCGAACAGGTTGACGTTGACGTGGAAGCCGCCGGCCTCGGCATAGGCGTCGAGGCAGTTCACCAGGTTCTCCGCCCGCTCCTCCGGCGTGTGGCCGAGGGAGCCGGGGGTGGCCGAGGCGGTCCAGCTGATGCCGTCCAGCGCCGCCGCATAGGGCAGCTTGGCGACCGAGGCGCCGGCGGCTATGAAGCCCTTGGTGTCGCGGCCGTTCATGGGGTTGGCGCCGGGCGCGAAGGGCTCGCCGGCGCGGCGGCCGTCGGGCGTGTTGCCGGTCTTCTTGCCGTAGACGACGTTGGACGTGATGGTCAGCACCGACTGGGTCGGCGTGGCGCCGCGGTAGAAATGCGGCTGCGCGGCGACCTTCTTCATGAAGGTCTCGGTCAGCCACACCGCCAGCGAATCCGCCCGGTCGTCGTTGTTGCCGTAGGCCGGATAGTCGCCCTCGATCACGTAGTCGACGGCCAGCCCGCGCTCGTCGCGCACGACGCTCACCCTGGCGTGCTTGATGGCCGACAGGCTGTCGGCGGCGACGGACAGGCCGGCGATGCCGCAGGCCATGGTGCGCAGGATGTCGCGGTCGTGCAGCGCCATCTCGAGCCGCTCGTAGGCGTACTTGTCGTGCATGAAGTGGATGACGTTGAGCGCCTTGACGTAGGTCTTGGCCAGCCAGTCCATGGTGACGTCGAGCTTGCCCACCACCTCGTCGAAGTCGAGCACGTCGGCGGTGATGGGCGTCATGCCTGCCGCCACCCGCTGGCCGGTCTTCTCGTCGACGCCGCCGTTGATGGCGTAGAGCAGCGCCTTGGCGAGGTTGGCGCGGGCGCCGAAGAACTGCATCTGCTTGCCGATGCGCATGGCCGAGACGCAGCAGGCGACGCCGTAGTCGTCGCCCCACTGGGGCCGCATGAGGTCGTCGTTCTCGTACTGGATGGCGCTGGTTTCCGCCGACACGCGGGCGCAGAAGGTCTTGAAGCCGTGCGGCAGGCGGGTGCTCCACAGCACGGTCAGGTTGGGCTCCGGCGCCGGGCCGAGGTTGTAGAGGGTGTTGAGGAAGCGGAAGTTGGATTTGGTGACGAGCGTGCGGCCGTCCTCGCCCATGCCGCCCAGGCACTCGGTCACCCAGGTCGGGTCGCCGGAGAACAGCTGGTCGTAGTCGGGCGTGCGCAGGAAGCGGACGATGCGCAGCTTGATGACCAGATCGTCGATCATCTCCTGCGCTTGTTCTTCGGTGAGGACGCCGGCGTCGAGGTCGCGCTGGATGTAGACGTCGAGGAAGGTGGAGACGCGCCCGAGCGACATGGCGGCGCCGTTCTGCTCCTTCACCGCCGCCAGATAGGCGAGGTAGGTCCACTGGATGGCCTCGCGGGCGGAGGCGGCGGGGCGGCCGACGTCGAAGCCGTAGCGGGCGGCCATTTCCTTCAGCTCGGCCAGCGCGCGCCACTGCTCGCACAATTCCTCGCGCAGGCGGATGACGTCCTCGGTGAAGACGGCGTCGTCCAGTTCGTGGAACTCGGCCTGCTTCTCGGCCCGCAGGGCGTCGACGCCGTAGAGGGCGACGCGGCGGTAGTCGCCGATGATGCGGCCGCGGCCGTAGGCGTCGGGCAGGCCGGTGATGACGCCCGACTTGCGGGCGGCCAGGATGTCGGGGCTGTAAGCGTCGAACACACCCTGGTTGTGGCTCTTGCGGTACTTGGTCCAGACCTCGGAGACGGCGGGGTCGATCTCGAAGCCGTAGGCTTTCAGCCCGGCCTCGACCATGCGCAGGCCCCCGTTGGGCATGATGGCGCGCTTGAGCGGCGCGTCGGTCTGCAGGCCGACGATGATCTCGGCGTCGCGGTCGATGTAGCCCGGATCGTGCGCCAGGATGGACGAAGCGCGGTCGGCCGAGACGTCGAGCACGCCGCGCTTGCGCTCCTCCGCCAGCAAGTCGCCGAGCCTGGCCCACAGGGCCTTGGTGCGCGCGGTCGGGCCGGCAAGGAAGCCGGCGTCGCCTTCGTACGGCGTGTAGTTGGCCTGGATGAAGCCGCGGACGTCGATCTCGGTCTTCCACGCGCCGTCCGCGAAGCCGCGCCACGCAGCCGCGACGGTCTCGCTGTCGAACATGATGCCCATCATTCGGACTCCTTGGGGGGAGGAGGCCTGGGCGCCGCCGGTGGCGCCCCGGTGTCTCGGGATTGGGACAAGGATCGGTCATCGGCGGGGCGACGTCCAGGGGGACCCGACGCGACCGGTTTTCCATGACCATCAACAGTTTACGCCTTTTCGGGTTGCCGTCCGGTAAACGCCGCCGGGGCCTGCGAGGCCGCTTGACAGGCGATCCCGAATCAGCAGACGATCAGTTTGTCGGACAATCTGTCAGTCTGTTGGAGAGACGATGCCCCGCGCCGAGGCCGCCACCGCCGAGAAGTTCGAGCGCATCAGCACGGCGCCGGCCTATCAGCTGGTCGCCGAAGCCATCGAGCGCGAGATCGTCACCGGCCGCATCCGCCCCGGCGAGCACATCGGCACCGAGGCCGACCTGGTGAAGCAGTTCGGCGTCAACCGCTCGACCGTGCGCGAGGGCATCCGCTGCCTGGAGCAGTCGGGCCTGCTGCGCCGCGAATCGGGCCGCAAGCTGGTCGCCAGCCTGCCGCGCCAGGGCAAGCTCGCCACCCGCATGAGCCGCGCGCTGGTGCTGCATCAGGTGACCTTCCGCGAGCTCTACGAAGCCATCGACATGCTGGAGCGCAGCGCCATCGAGCTGGCCGTGGTCCACCGCACGGAAGACGATCTCGCCGCCATCGCCGACAACGTGGCGCGCACCGAGGACGCCCTCGACGACCCCTCGCGCCTCGCCGAGCTGGACACGGAATTCCACACCCTCATCGCCCAGGCCGCCGGCAACCGCGTGCTGCAATTGGCGCGCGAGCCGGCCAGCCTGCTCATCTATCCCGCCACCCAGCCGATCTTCGAGGCGGTGCCGGAAGCCGGCCCGCGCCTGCTGGCCGCCCACGCCCACCTGCTCGCCGCCCTGCACAGCCGCGACGCCGATGCCGCGCGCACCTGGATGCGCCGCCACGTCGCCGACTTCGGCAAGGGCTTCGTGCGCACCGGGCGCAGCCTCGAAACACCCGTCGAAGCCATCGCCTTCGAGAGCATCTTCCAGACCAGGGGGAGCCTCTAGGCGGACTGACGAACTCGTAGCGGCAAGACGCCGAAGCGCCCCGATCACAACAACGGCGCCGGCGTGTCACCAGGGAGGAGACGTTGCCCGAGACAGTGCCCGTGCTCCTGGCGCGCCAGGGGCCGATCGCCCGCATCCGGTTCAATAGGCCGGCGGCGCTCAATGCCCTCGACGAAGCCACGGCCGTCGCCTTCCGCGACGCCTGCCGCGCCGTCGCCGCCGACCGCTCGGTGCGCTGCGTGCTGGTGGAGGGCGAAGGCCGCGCCTTCATGGCCGGCGGCGACATCGGCCGCTTCGGCGGCACCCCCGACGAAAGCGCCGCCGCCGTTTCCGACATCATCCTGCCGCTGCACGACGGCCTCTTGACCCTGCGCCGCCAGGACGCGCCGGTCGTCGCCGCCCTGCAAGGGGCGGTCGCCGGCGCCGGCATGAGCCTCGCGCTCGCCTGCGACCTCGCCATCGCGGCCGAGGATGCCCGCTTCGTCTTCGCCTATACCGCCATCGGCACCACGCCCGACGGCTCCGGCAGCTTCTTCCTGCCGCGGCTGGTCGGTCTGCGCCGGGCCATGGAGATCGCCCTCCTCGGCGAGCCCATCAATGCCGCCCGCGCGCTGGAGTTGGGCCTCGTCTCGCAGGTGGTGCCGACTGTCGACCTGGAGTCGGCGGCGCTCGCCCTGGCCGAACGCCTTGCCGCCGGGCCGACCGCCGCCTACGGCCGCGTGCGGCGGCTCTATGAGCGATCCTTCGGCGCCACCCTGGCCGACCAGCTGGAGGCCGAGCGCGAGGCCTTCATGGCGAGCACCCGAACCCGCGACTTCGCCGAAGGCTGCCGCGCCTTCACGGAAAAGAGGAGGCCGCAGTTCCATGGCGAGTAACGTGAGTCCGCTGCCCAAAGCCGGGCCGCCCGCATCCGCCGCCGCCGTGCCGGCCCTGGCGGTGCAGGACGTGGCGCTGTACTTCGGCGGCCTGCGGGCGCTGGACGGCGTCACCTTCAGCGCCGCGCAAGGGTCGGTCACCTCGGTGATCGGGCCGAACGGCGCTGGCAAGACGTCGCTGTTCAACACCATCTCGGGCTTCTACAAGGCCAACACCGGCTCCATCCGGTTCTTCGGTGACAGCGTCGATCGCCTGCATGCGCCGGATCGCGCCAAGCTCGGCATGGCGCGCACCTTCCAGAACATCGCCCTGTTCCGCGGCATGACCGTGCTCGACAACATCAAGCTCGGCCGCCACGCCCACATGGAAACCAGCCTGCTCGATGCCCTGTGGTACTTCGGCCGGGCGCGGCGCGAGGAGATGGAGCTGCGCCGCGAGATCGAGGAGCGCATCATCGACTTCCTCGAAATCGACCACATCCGCAACGCCCCCGTCGCCGCCCTGTCCTACGGCCTGCAGAAGCGGGTGGAACTGGCGCGCGCGCTGGCCATGAAGCCGCGCATCCTCATGCTCGACGAGCCGGTCGCCGGCATGAACCGCGAGGAGACCGAGGACATGGCCCGCTTCATCCTCGACGTGAAGGAGGAATGGGGCGTCACCATCCTGATGGTCGAGCACGACATGGGCATGGTCATGGACATTTCCGACCACGTCGTCGTGCTGAACTTCGGGCAGGTCATCGCCCAGGGCGAGCCGCGCGAGATTTCCAACAATCCCGAGGTCATCGCCGCCTACCTGGGGTCGGGTGACGTCGGCGACCTGCGGGCCCGCGTGCAGCAGGGCCGCGGCCGGCGGGAGGTGGCGTGATGGACTGGCTGTTCCTCGCCGAGGTGAGCCTCGCCGGCATCGGCGCCGGCGGCCTCTATGCCCTGACGGGCCTCGCCTTCGTGCTCATCTACAAGGCGACGCGGGTGGTGAACCTCGCCATCGGTGAAATCCTCATGCTGGGCGGCTACGTGTTCTTCGGCTTCGCCGCCGGGCTCGCCCTGCCGACGTGGCTCGCCATCCTGCTGACGCTGGCCGTCGCCGGCCTGTTCGGCGGCGTGGTGGAGCGCCTGCTCATCCGCCCCATGCTGGGCGAAAGCCCCATCAGCGTCTTCATGCTGACCATCGGCCTCGGCAGCATCCTGGTCGGCGTGGTGGAACTGCTGTGGGGCGCCAACCCGCTGCAACTGCCCGACTACATGCCGAACACGCCGCTGTTCATCGGCGAGGCCTATGTCTCGGCCAAGGTGGCGACGGCCTTTGCCGTGGCGGCGGTGACGGTGGTGGCCTTCCTGCTGCTGTTCCGCTTCTGGCGCGGCGGCGTCGCCCTGCGCGCCACGGCGGGCGATCAGGCGGCGGCCTATTCCATGGGCATCGACGTGCCGCGCGTCTTCTCGCTGGCCTGGGTGATCGCCTGCATCACCGCCGCCGCCTCCGGCATGCTTGTCGGCGCCATCGGCGGCATCTCGCCGACCATGGGCGTGTTCGGCCTGTCGGTGCTGGTGGTGGTCATCGTCGGCGGGCTCGACAGCGTGCTCGGCGCCATGGTCGCCGGGCTGTTCATCGGCCTGCTGGAGGCGCTGACCGGCGCCTTCCTCGGCGGCGAGTTCAAGATGCTCGCCACCTTCACGCTGCTGGTCGCGGTCCTGGTGGTCCGCCCCTACGGCCTGTTCGGAACCCACGAGATCGAGCGACTGTAGCCATGCGCATCGGAGCCGCCAAACAAACCTATGCCGCCGACGAGGCCCTGTTCGACACCACGGTGCAGCGCGCCTGGCTGATCGGTCTGTTCGCCCTGCTGGCCGTCTTCCCCTTCATGGCCGGGCCTTACTGGGTCTACATGGCCTGCCTGGTCGCCATCAACATCGCCTCGGCGACGGGCCTCAACATCCTCACCGGCTACACCGGGCTCGTCAGCCTGGGGCAGGCGGCCTTCATGGGCGTCGGCGCCTATACGGTGGCGTGGCTGGAGGTCAATGTCGGCACGCCGCTGCCGCTGAACCTGATCCTCGGCGGCGTGGTCGCCGGGCTGGCCGGCATGGTGGTGGGCGTGCCGAGCCTGCGGGTGAAGGGCCTCTACCTCGCCATCGCCACCATCGCCGCCTCGGTGATCCTGCACTTCGTGTTCTCCCACTGGACGGCGGTGACGGGCGGCGTGTCCGGCCTGACCATGCCGCCGGGCAGCCTGTTCGGCCTGACGCTGGACGAGCCGCACGAGCTGTACTGGGTGATCGTGCCGGTGACCGTGCTGATGGTGTTCGGCGCCGCCAACCTGTTCCGCACCCGCATCGGCCGCGCCTTCATCGCCATCCGCGACCGCGACATCTCGGCCGAGGTGCTGGGCATCCGCCTGCTGCGCTTCAAGCTGCTGAGCTTCGCGCTGTCGAGCTTCTACGCCGGTGTCGCCGGGGGGCTGTGGGTCTATTTCTTCCGGGTGGTGACGCCCGAGAGCTTCCCGCTGGTCATGTCCATCTTCTTCCTGGCCGCCATCATCGTCGGCGGCATGGGGTCGATCCTCGGCGCCATCCTGGGCGCGGCCTTCATGACCATGGTGCCCGAGGCGCTGAAGCTGGTGGTCGGCTGGATGTCGCCGTGGGTGCCGGATGCGGTCGCGCTGCTGTCGCCGGTGCGCACCATCGTGTTCGGCGGCCTGATCGTCCTCTTCCTGATCTTCGAGCCCCAGGGCCTGGCCGAAGTGTGGCGCCGCGTCCGGCGGTTCTTCCACCTGTGGCCCTTCAAGACCTGACATTTCGCAAAAACAACACCTCGCAACGACGAGACCCAAGACCGTACAGGGAGGTATCGTGATGACGTTCAAGCTTTCCCGCCGGACCGTACTGGCGGCGCTGGTCGCCGCCGGCCTCGCGGCCGGCTCCCTCGCGCCGCAGGCGCGTGCCGCCGACGACATCGTGCTCGGCGGCTCCATCCCGCTGACGGGCGTCTTCGCCTTCGCCGGCGAGGGCATCCATGCCGGCATCCAGGACTGGGTGAAGATGGTCAACGAGCAGGGCGGCATCGACGGCCGCATGCTGCGCTACGTGCCGGAAGACACCGCCTACAAGGTCGACGCCTCGGTCGCCGCCTTCAACAAGATCACCGGCCAGAACGCGGTGAACCTCTACTACGCGGACTCCACTGCCTTCTCCAAGACCATCAACCCGGAGCTGGAGCGCAACGGCAAGATCCTCATGGCCGGCGCATCCTTCGCGACCGAACTGAACGACCCCGAGAAGTTCCCCCTGCAGTTCATCGCCGGGCCGGACTATACGGAAATGTTCGGCATCCTGCTCGAATACGTGTCCAAGGAGAAGCCGGGCGCCAAGGTCGCCTTCGTCCATTCCGACACCGAATTCGGCCGCGACCCCATCGCCAGCAGCACCGAACGCGCCAAGACCCTCGGCCTGGAGGTGGTGGAGACCATCGTCACGCCGCCCGGCTCGGTCGACGTGTCGACGGAAGTGCTGAAGCTGCGCCGCGCGCGCCCCGACTACACCATCTTCCACGGCTACGTGCTGGCGCCCATCCCGGAATTCATCAACCAGGCCAAGCAGATGGGGATGGAGACCAAGTTCATGGGCACGTTCTGGTCCATGGACAACGGCATCGTCATGAAGATGGGCGAGGCCGCCGACGGCTTCATGGGCGTCATGCCCTACCGCTACTACTACGACGACAGCGAAAAGGCGCCGATGCTGGAGAAGATCCGGCAGATGCGGCCCGAGTACCAGTCCACCGCCTACCTGCAGGGCATGCTGACGGCCATGCTGATGACCGAGGCGGTCAAGCGTACGCTGGCCGACGGCAAGGAGCTGACGGGCCCCAACCTGAAGGCGTCGCTCAACAGCCTGAAGGACTTCGACACCGGCGGCATCATCGGCGTGCCGGTCAGCATCCCCGGCAACTCCATCCCGGTCGGGCGCATCTACCAGGCCGACATGAAGCAGCAGAAGATGGTGCCGGTGTCCGACTGGATCCGCCTCGACAAGGCGGGGGGCTGACGCCATGGCGGTGGCGGCGGCCAGGGTCGCCGAGGCGCCCAGCGTCCTCGAGGTGACCAACATCGAAGTGGTCTACAACCACACGGTCCAGGTGCTGCGCGGCCTGTCGCTGCGGGTGCCGGAAGGGCAGGTGGTGGCGCTGCTCGGCTCCAACGGGGCGGGCAAGACCACCACGCTGAAAGCCATCTCCGGCCTGCTGGCGCTGGAGAACGGCGCCTTGACGGCCGGCGACGTGCTGTTCTCGGGCACCACCACGCGCGGCCGCAAGCCGCACGAGCTGGTACACGCCGGCCTCTTCCACGTCATGGAAGGGCGCCACGTGTTCGAGGACCTGACCGTCGAGGAGAACCTGGTCGCCGCCACCTATTCCCGCGCCGGGGCGTCGGCGCGGGACTTCGACCTCGTCTATGAATACTTCCCCCGCCTGTACGAGCGCCGCAAGGGGCTCGCCGGCTACCTGTCCGGCGGCGAGCAGCAGATGCTCGCCATCGGCCGGGCGCTGGTGGCGAACCCGCGCCTCATCCTGCTCGACGAACCCTCGCTCGGCCTGTCGCCGCTGCTGACCGAGGAGATCTTCACCATCATCGCCCGCATCAACGCCGAGCACGGCACCAGCATGCTGGTGGTGGAGCAGAACGCCGCCATGGCCTTCGCCGTCGCCTCCTACGCCTACATCATGGAGACGGGGCGCATCGTCACCGACGGGCCGGTGGAGACGCTCATGCGCGACCAGGACGTGCGCGAGTTCTACCTCGGCATGGGCGAGGAAGGGGCGGCGCGGAACTACCGCGACGTCAAGCACTACAAGCGCCGCAAGCGCTGGCTTTCCTGAGGATGCCCGCCATGCCCGAGCTTCCCCCGCTGACCCTGGTGCAGATGCTGCGCCGCCGCGCCACCGAGACGCCGGCCGGCATCGCCCTGCGCCAGAAGGATTTCGGCATCTGGAACCCGATCACCTGGGCCGACTACTACCGCCGCGCCCGCGCCGTGGCGCTCGGCTTGCGGGCGCTCGGCCTGCCGGAAGGCGGCCACGTCGGCATCCTGTCCGACAACCGGGTGGAATGGGTGCTGGCGCAGTTCGGCGCCGGCATCGCCGGCGGTGTGGCGGTCGGCGTCTACCCCACCAGCCCGGCGTCGGAAGTCGCCTACGTCCTCGGCCATGCCGACTGCCAGATCGTCGTCTGCGAGGACCAGGAACAGGCCGACAAGGTGCTGGAATGCCAGGACCGGCTGCCGCAGTTGCAGCGCATCGTCGTCATCGACATGAAGGGCCTGCGCGGCTACCCGCGCGACCGCATCATCTCCTTCGCCGACGTCGAGGCGCTCGGCGCCGGGCTCGACCCCGCCGAGGTGGAGCGGGCGGTGGACGCCCAGACGCTCGACGACGTGGCGCTGATGATCTACACCTCCGGCTCCACCGGCAAGCCCAAGGGCGCCATGATCGCGTGGCGCAACATGCGGGCCGAGGCCGCCGCCATGGTCGAGCGGCTGGGCGCCGGGCCGGGCACCAGCCATCTGTCCTACCTGCCGCTCTGCCATGTGGCCGAGCAGATGTTCACCACCATGGCGCCCATCTATGCCGGCGGCATGGTGAACTTCGGCGAAAGCCTGCGCACCGTGCAGGAAGACCTGCGCGAGGTGGCTCCGACCAGCTTCCTCGGCGTGCCGCGCATCTGGGAAAAGCTGCACAGTTCCATCCACATCAAGATGATCGAGGCCGGCGGGGTGCGCCGCTGGCTGTTCGACCGCGCCATCGCCGCCTGCGAGCCCTTCGCCGAGACGCCGCCGGCGCAGCGCAGCCTGGGCCAGACGCTCACTTTCGCCCTCTACTCGGCGCTCGTCTTCCGGGCGCTGCGCAACTACATCGGCCTGCGCAAGGCGCGCGTCGCCATGACGGGGGCGGCGCCCATCTCGCGGCGCATCGTCACCTTCTTCCGCACCATCGGCGTGCCGGTGCTGGAAATCTACGGCCTGACCGAGACCACCGGCATGGTCACCGGCCAGTATCCCGGCCGCACGGCGCCGGGCTGCGTCGGGCCGGCGGTGGAGGGGGCGGAGTGCCGCATCGGCGACCTGGGCGAATTGCAGGTGCGCGGCGACCTCGTCTTCGCCGGCTACTACAAGAACCCCGAGGCGACGGCGGCCTCCATCCGCGACGGCTGGCTGCACACCGGCGACGTGGTGGAGATGATCGACGGCCAGTTCCGCATCGTCGACCGCCTGAAGGACATCATGATCACCGCCGGCGGCAAGAACCTGAGCCCGTCGGAGATCGAGAACACCGTCAAGGGCAGCCCCTACATCAAGGAATGCATCGTCATCGGCGAGGGGCGCAAGTACGTCTCCGCCCTCATCCAGATCGACCTGGACACCGTCGGCAAGTGGGCCGAGGAGCAGGGCATCGCCTATACCCACTTCCGCAGCCTGGTCGAGAACCCGGCGGTGCGCGAGCTGGTGCAGCGCGAGATCGACACCGCCAACGGGCAGCTCGCCCAGGTGTCGCACGTCCGCAAGTTCCACCTGCTGACCAAGGAACTGGACCACGACGACGACGAGGTGACGGCGACCATGAAGGTCCGCCGCTCCAACATCGCCACCAAATACGCCACCGAAATCGCCGGCCTCTACGCCTGAGCCCGCCGACGCCCGCAGGAAGGAACGACGCATGACCCGCAAGGCCGTCATCGCCGGCTATTGCCGCACCCCCTTCACTTTCGCCCACAAGGGCGCGCTGGCCGGGATGCGCCCCGACGACCTGGGCGCCCACGTCGTCCGCGCCCTGATCGCGCGCACCGGCGTGCCGCCGGCCGAGATCGAGGACGTCATCTGGGGCTGCGCCTTCCCGGAAGGGGAGCAGGGCCTCAACATCGGCCGGGTCGTCGGCATGCTGGCGGGCCTGCCCGAGACGGTGGCCGGCGCCACCATCAACCGCTGGTGCGGCTCGTCCATCCAGGCGGTGCAGATGGCGGCGGGCATGATCGCCACCAACGCCGGCGAGGCTTTCGTCTGCGGCGGTACCGAATGCATGTCGCGGGTGCCCATGATGGGCTTCAACCAGCTGCCCAACCCGGCGTGGGACGCGCAGATGGTCGCCGACTACATCAACGTCGGCCTGACCGCCGAGCGGGTGGCCGGGATGTACGGCCTGACCCGCGAGGACCAGGACCGCTTCGGCCACTGGAGCCAGAGCAAGGCCGTCGCCGCCCGCGACGGCGGCCGCCTCGCGCCCGAGATCGTGCCGGTGCCGATGGGCGACACGCTGGTCGATACCGACGGCTGCATCCGCGCCACGACGCTGGAGAAGCTCGCCACCCTGAAGCCGGCCTTCAAGGCCGACGGCACCGTCACCGCCGCGTCGTCCTCGCCCATGACCGACGGCGCGACGGCGGTGCTGGTGTGCACCGAGGACTTCGCCGCCCGTCACGGGCTGACCGTGCTGGCGGCGGTGAAATCCTTCGCCGTGTCGGGCTGCGCGCCGGGCGTCATGGGCCTCGGCCCCATCGAGGCGACGCGCAAGGCCCTGGCCCGCGCCGGCCTGACCATCGCCGACATCGACCTGGTGGAGATGAACGAGGCCTTCGCCGCCCAGGCGGAAGCCTGCCGCCGCGACCTCGGCATCCCCGAGGAACGGCTCAACATCGACGGCGGCGCCATCGCCCTCGGCCATCCGCTCGGCGCTACCGGAACGCGGCTGGTCGGCAAGGCGGCCAGCCTGCTTGCGCGCGAGGGCAAGACCCACGCGCTCGCCACCCAGTGCATCGGCGGCGGCATGGGCATCGCCATGATCCTGGAGGCGGCATGACACGCACGGTTCGCAAGGCGGCGGTGCTCGGCGCCGGCTCCATGGGCGGCGGCATCGCGGCGCAGTTCGCCAATGCCGGGGTGCCGGTGGTGCTGCTCGACGTGACGGCGGAGCAGGCGCGCGCCGGCCTCGCCCGCCAGATCAAGGCCGGCGCCTTCATGCACGACAGCGCCGTGGCGCTGGTGGAAACGGGCGGCATCGATGCCGACCTCGGCCGCCTCGCCGATGCCGACTGGATCGTCGAGGCGGTGGTCGAGAACCTGGACGTCAAGCGCGCCCTCTTCGCCCGCGTGGAGGCGGTGCGGCGGGATGGCGCGGCGGTATCGTCCAACACCTCCACCATCCCGCTCGCCCGCCTGACCGAGGGCCTGCCGGAGCGGTTCGCGCGCGACTTCGTCATCACCCACTTCTTCAACCCGGTCCGCCACATGCGCCTGCTGGAGGTGGTCGCCGGCCCGCGCACCGACCCCGCCACCGCCGCCTTGGTGCGTGAGGCGGCCGACCGGCTGCTCGGCAAGACGGTGATCGACTGCCGCGACACCCCGGCCTTCATCGCCAACCGCATCGGCTGCTACTGGATGACCGTGGCGCTGATGGAAGCCTTCGCCCACGGCCTGACGGTGGAGGAGGCGGACGCCGTGGCCGGGCGCCCCTTCGGCATCCCGCCGACGGGCATCTTCGGCCTGTTCGACCTGGTCGGCATCGACCTCGTGCCGCACGTCTGGGGCAGCCTGTTCGACGCCCTGCCGGCCGACGACGCCCACCGCGCCCACGACATCCTCGGCCAGCCCCGTCTGCGGGCGATGATCGAGGCCGGGCAGGTGGGCCGCAAGGCGGGCGGCGGCTTCTACCGCATGGTCAAGGACGCCGCCGGGCGGAAGACGCGCGAGGTGATGGACCTGGACACCGGCGCCTATCGCCCCGAACAGCCGGCGCCTGCCGTGGCGCCCGACCTCGCCACCCTCATGGCCCGCGACGACGCCCTCGGCCGCTACGCCTGGGCGGTGCTGTCGCAGACGGTGAGCTACGCCGCCGCCGTGGCGCCGGTGATCGCCGACGACCCGGCCGCCGTCGATGCCGCCATGGAGCTGGGCTACAACTGGAGCCGCGGCCCCTTCGCGCTCGCCGATGCCGTCGGCTGCCGCACCATCGCCGACCGCCTCGCCGCCGAGGGCCGCGACGTGCCGCCGCTGCTCGCCGAGGCCGCCGCCGCCGGCGGCTTCCACCGGCCGCCGCTGAGGGCGCCGGGCGTGCTGCGGCTGGACGACGCGGCGGTGATGGAGGACACCCCGGCCGCATGCTTGCGCGACCTCGGCGACGGCATCGCCTGCCTGTCCTTCCGCACCAAGATGAACGTGGTGTCGGAAGACCTGCTGGCGGCGGTGGAACGGGTGACGGCGCGGCGCGACCTCGCCGGTCTCGTGCTCGCCAACGACCATCCGCGCGCTTTCTCCGCCGGGGCTGACCTGGCGCATTTCGTCGCCCTGCTGGACGACCCGGCGGGGCTCGACGCCTACATCCTGCGCGGCCAGCAGGCCTTCCGTGCGCTGCGCGCCGCGCCCTTCCCGGTGGTCGGGGCGCCGCAGGGCGTCGCGGTCGGCGGCGGCTGCGAGATCCTGCTCCATTGCGACGCCGTCCAGGCCTGGGCGGAGGCCGGGCTCGGGTTGGTGGAGCGGCTGGTCGGCATCATCCCCGGCTGGGGCGGCACCACCCGCCTGCTGCTGCGCATGGCCGCCCGCGCCGACCTGCCGAAGGGACCGCTGCCGGCCCCGGCCGCCGCCTTCGAGACCATCGCCGGCGCCCGCATCTCCCGCTCCGCCCTGGAGGCACGCGCCATGGGCTTCCTGGGGGAGGGCGACGGCATCACCATGAACCGCGACCGCCTGCTGGCCGATGCCAAGGCGCGCTGCCTCGCCCTGGCGCCGGGCTACGCGCCGTCGGCGGAGCAGGCCGTCGCCCTGCCGGGGCCGTCGGGGCGGGTGTCGCTCATGAACGGCGTCCACGCCGCCCGCGCCGCCGGACGCCTGTCGCCGCACGACGTGGTGGTGCTGGAAGAACTGGCCGCCATCGTCACCGGCGGCGACACCCAACCCGCCGCGCTGGTGGCGGAAGACGCCCTCTACGCCCTGGAGCGCGAGGCCGTGCGCCGCCTCGCCGCCACCGCTGCCACCCGCGACCGCCTGCGGGCCATGCTCGAAACCGGCAAGCCGCTGGCCAACTGAGGACCGTGCCCATGACCGTCTATGCCGCGCCCGTCGACGACATGCGCTTCCTGCTGCACGAGGTGTTCGACGTGTCCACCGCGCTCGCCGGGCTGCCCGGCCTGCCGGAGGTGGACGCCGACCTGATGGACGCCGTGCTGGGCGAAGCCGCCAAGGTCTGCGAGGGCGCCGTCTTTCCCGCCAATGCCGTCGGCGACCGCGAGGGGGCGACGCTCACCGATGCGGGCGTGGTCATGCCGGCCGCCTTCCACGACGCCTATCGCCAGTGGGCGGACGGCGCCTGGACCGGCATTGCCCTCGACCCGGCCTACGACGGCCAGGGCCTGCCGCGGGTGGTGGACTTCCTGGTGACCGAGATGGTGTGCGGCGCCAGCCTCGCCTTCAGCATCCTGCCCGGCCTCACGCGCGGAGCGTGGCGGGCCATCGCGGCGCATGCCTCGGAAGACCTCAAGCGCCGCTGGCTGCCGAAGATGGCGACCGGCGCCTGGACCGGCGCCATGGCGCTGACCGAGCCGCAATGCGGCACCGACCTCGGCCTGCTACGCACCCGCGCCGAGCCGGCTGCGGACGGTGACGGCTGGCGGCTCACCGGCACCAAGATGTTCATCTCTGCCGCCGATCACGACCTGACCGACAACGTGGTGCATCTGGTGCTCGCCCGCCTGCCCGACGCGCCGCCGGGCACGCGCGGCATCAGCCTGTTCCTGGTGCCCAAGATGCTGCCCGACGGCCGCCGCAACGGCTGGTCCGTCGGCTCGCTGGAAGACAAGATGGGCCTGCACGCCTCGCCCACCTGCGTCGTGAACTACGACGGCGCCCTGGGCTGGCTGGTCGGCGAGCCCCACCGCGGTCTGCCGGCCATGTTCACCATGATGAACGACGAGCGCCTGTTCGTCGGCATCCAGGGCATCGGCGCCGCCGAATGCGCCTGGCAGAGCGCCGCCGCCTATGCCGCCGAGCGCCTCCAGGGCCGCGCCCCCGGCGGTCCCGTCCGCCCCGACTTGCCGGCCGACCCCATCGTGCATCACCCCGACGTCGCCCGCATGATCGACACCGCCCGCGCCACCACCGAAGGCGGCCGGGCGCTGGCGGCCTGGGTGGCGATCCAGCTCGACCGCGCCGAACACCTGCCGCCCGGACCGGGTCGGGCGGCGGCCGAGGATCTGGTCGCCCTGCTGACGCCGGTGGTGAAGGCCGCCGGCACCGACTTCGCCTTCGAGGCCTGCGTGGCGGCGCAGCAGGTGCTCGGGGGCCACGGCTACGTCCGCGACTGGGGCGTCGAGCAACTGGTGCGCGACGTGCGGGTGACGCAGATCTACGAAGGCACCAACGGCATCCAGGCCCTCGACCTGGTGGGCCGCAAGCTGCTGCCCGACGGCGGTCGCCTGCCGCAGCGCCTGTTCGACCTCGTCCGCGCCGACCTGCCCGGCATGCCCGCCGACCTGCGGGAGCCCGTGGCCCGCGTGCTGGCCGCCAGCGAGCGGGTGGTGGAGACCCTGCAGGCGGGCCTGAGCCCGACGGCGGCAGCGGAGGCCGCGACCGACATCCTGCGGCTGTTCGCGCTGCTGTCCTACGGCTGGATGTGGGGCCGCATGGCCGCCGCGGCGGAGCGCGGCGACGGCGCCCTGCACGCCGCCAAGCGGAAGACCGCCCGCGTCTTCGCCCGCCGCGTGCTGCCCGAGGCGGAGACCCTGACCGCCCGCATCGCCGCCGCCGCCGCCTGACCCATCCTTCAGCCGCCGCCCAACCCCTGCTCGGCGTCGCGCAATTGGGCGAGGCAGGCGGTCAGGCGGTGAGCGGCGTCTCGGGCGAGGCGCACAGTCTCGGCGTCGCCGCCACCCTCGGCGATGTCGACCAGCCGGTTGTAGTCGTCGCCCAGGCGGCGGATCTCGGCCCGCAGCCATTGCGCCGGCGTACCGTCCGCTGCCGGCGGCGGTTCCGTCCCGGCGGCGAGGCGGCGCAGCAGGGCGGCGAGGCGGGGCTCCCCCGCATGGTCGGCGAGGGCGGCCAGTTCGTGGTGACGGGCGGCGGCCGCCGCCTCGCGGCGGGCGATCCAGGCGGCCATGCCCTTGGGTCCGAGGGACGGCCCCGCCGCTGCCGCGTCGCCGTGCGCCCGCCGCCAGGCGCGCCGCCGCTCCAGGCGCAGCAGGGTGACGTGCGACAGTTCCTCGTCGGCCATCTGCTCGGCATAGGCGCGCACGGCGGCGTCCGTCGCCACGGCGGCGATGCGGGCGTAGAAGGCGAAGGCGCGCTCCTCGTTGTGGACGGCGAGCGCCAGGGCCTTCCAGGGGCTGAGCGCGGCGGTGCCGCCGGCGCTGGCGATGTCGGCTTCGGTGATGCCCTCGGTGATGTCCCAGTCGAACACCACGTCCTCGGCCGCCGCCACGCCTTCGCGCGCGGCCCAGGCGCCGAGGCCGTCCTCGTGGCCGGCCTCCATGTCGGCGAGGCGCCGGAACAGCGCGGCGAGGTCGGCCTCGCCCGAGCCCTCCATGCGCTCGGCGAGCTGGCGGTAGCGCTGCACCGCCGCCCGTTCCAGCGCCGCCGCCATGGCGAACAGCTCCGCCACGCCGCCGACGTCGGGCGCGGTGTCGAAGGTCACGAGACGACGCTCCCTGACGCGATCCATGTCCGTCCTCCCCGGATAGGCGGACCCCTGGGCGGGTCCGCGGTGGTGCCGTCGCGGCGGCGGGTGGTGCTGGCCGTGCCCCCGGTGGGCCGTCAGGGCACCGGGTTGGGATGCTCGGCGTGAATGGCGTCGACGGCGGCGATCACCTCGTCCGACGGGGTCACCTCGGCGGCGGCGATGTTGCGGCGCAGCTGCTCGGGCGAGGTCGCGCCGATGAGCACCGACGCCGTGAAGGGCCGCGACAGCACCCAGGCGAGCGCCAGCGTTGCCGGCTCCATCCCGTGGTCGCGGGCGAGGGCGGCGTAGCGCCCGGCGGCCTCCTCGCCCTCCAGGAACCGCGCGAAGTGCCGATGTTCGCTCAGGCGCGAACCGGCCGGGCGGGCGCCGCCCAGGTACTTGCCCGTCAGCATCCCCATGCTGAGCGGCGCGTAGGCGAGCAGCCCCATGTCCTCGCGGTGGGCGATCTCGGCGAGGCCGATCTCGAAGGTGCGGTTCAGCAGGTTGTAGGGGTTCTGCACGGTCGCCACGCGCGGCAGGCCGTGGGCCTCCGCCAGGGCCAGCGCGGTCATGATGCCCCACGGGGTCTCGTTGCACAGGCCGACGGCGCGGATCTTGCCCGCGTCCACCAGCCGGCCGAGGGCGCCGAGCGTCTCTTCCAGCGGCACCGCGTCGTCCTTGGCGGCCGGCGTATAGCCCAGTTGGCCGAAGATGTTGGTCTTCCGGTCCGGCCAGTGCAGCTGGTAGAGGTCGATGACGTCGGTGCCGAGGCGGCGCAGGGAGCCCTCCACCGCCGCCTCGATGTTGCGGGCGTCGAGCCGGGTGCCGCCCTCCCACGGGCGCAGCCAGGGCATGCGGCTGCGGCCCGTCGCCTTGGTCGCGATCACTACCCGGTCGCGGGCGCCGCGCGCCGCCAGCCAGCGGCCGATCATCGCTTCCGTGGCACCGAAACTGCCGGCGTCGGGCGGCGAGGGGTACAGCTCGGCGGTGTCGAGGAAGGTGACGCCGGCGTCCAGCGCCATGTCGAGCTGGGCGTGCGCCGCCGCCTCGTCGACGGAGGCGCCGAAGTTCATGGTGCCGAGGCAGAGGCGGCTGACGGACAGTCCGCTGCGGCCGAGGGATGTGGTCTGCATGGCGGGCTCCGTCACAGGCCGATGTGCTGTTGCAGGATGTCGGGGCGGGCGCGCAGCTCGGCGCTCGGGCTGTCGTGGACCAGCACCCCCTTCACCATGATGAGCGAGCGGTCGCACAGGTCGAGCAGCACCTTGACGTTCTTGTCGACCACGAGCGTCGCGATGCCGGTTTCCTTGATGGCCCGGATCACGCGCCAGATGTCGCGGCGGATGAGGGGGGCGAGGCCTTCCGTCGCCTCGTCGAGGATCATCAGGTCCGGGTTGGTCATCAGCGCCCGGCCGATGGCGACCATCTGCTGCTCGCCGCCCGACAGGGTGCCGGCCAGGTTGTCGATGCGCTCGGCGAGGCGGGGGAAGGTGTGCAGCACGCGCTCCAGCGTCCAGTCGCGGCGCCCGTCGGTGCCGGCGCGCGAGGCCATGAGCAGGCTTTCGCGCACCGTCAGGTTCGGGAACATGCCGCGCCCTTCCGGCACGTAGCCGATGCCCTGGCGGACGATGCGGTTGGCCGGTGCGCCCGTCAGGTCGGCGCCCTTGATGCGTACCCGCCCGTCGCGCGGCGGCACGAAGCCGAGCACGGACTTGATGGTGGTCGTCTTGCCCATGCCGTTGCGGCCGAGCAGGCAGACGGTCTCGCCGCGCCGGATGGTCAGGCTGACGCCGTGCAGCACGTGGCTGCGGCCGTAATAGGTCTGCAGGCCCTCGGCCTCGACCAGCGGTTCGGCGGCGGTCATCGCGGTCATCAGTAGTCCTCCTCGCCGTCGCCGAGATAGGCTTCCTGCACGGCGGTGCTGTCGCGCACCTCGTCGAGCGGGCCGCTCGCGATCACCGTGCCGTTGACCATGACGGTCAGGGTGTCGGCGATGCTGAAGACGGCGTCCATGTCGTGCTCCACCAGCACCAGCGGGTAGCTGCGGGCGAGGTCGCGCAACAGGGCGACCACCTTGCCGCTCTCCTCCTTGCCCATGCCGGCCATGGGTTCGTCGAGCACCAGGAAGCGCGGTTCGGTCGCCAGCATCATGCCGATTTCCAGCTGGCGCTGTTCGCCGTAGCTCATGTCGGCGGCGGCGGTGTCGCGGCGGTGGGTGAGGCCGCACAGCTCCAGCGCCCGTTCCGCCCGCTCGCCGCAGGAGGCGTAGCGCTCGGCGCGGCGGAAGAAGCGGAAGGAATGGCGCATGCGCGACTGCGCCGCCAGCCAGCAGTTCTCCAGGCAGGTGAAGGTCGGGAAGACGTTGGTGCGCTGGAAGCTGCGGCCGATGCCGATCTTGGAGATGCGGTCGGGGCGCAGGCCTGTGATGTCGCGGCCCTCGAAGGTCACCTTGCCCGAGGTCGGCGGGATCTGGCCGGTGAGCAGGTTGACCATGGTGCTCTTGCCGGCGCCGTTGGGGCCGATGATGGCGTGCACCTCGCGCTCGGCGACGGCGATGCTGACGTCGCGGACCGCCGTCAGGCCGCCGAAGCTCTTGGTCAGGGCCGTGGTCTGGAGGATGGCCATCAGCTCTTCTCCTTGTTGGCGGCCATCTTGAGCGCGCCGCCGCCGGTCGCGGTCGTGGTCGGCGTGCGGGCGAGTACCGGGCGGGGCGGCGCGGGCGTCCCGGCGGGCTCGCCGGTGTCGGGGGCGGCGGCCTTGGCGGAGCGGGCGCAGAGGCGCAGCAGCAGGCCGGCGATGCCGCCCGGCAGCAGCAGGACGATGCCGATGGCGACGAGGCCGAGCAGCAGCTCCCAGTGCGACGTCCACGAGGCGAAGACGTAGTGCAGGCCCTCCAGCGCGAAGGCGCCGAGGATGGGGCCGAACAGGGTGCCGAGCCCGCCCATGATGACCATGATGAGCGCGTGCGCCGACAGGGTCCACGACAGCTGCGCCGGGTTCATGTAGCCGTACTGGCTGGCGGTCAGGAAGCCGGCGTAGCCCGCCAGCGTGCCGGCGATGACGAAGGCCGCCAGCTTGTAGACCACCGGGTTGTAGCCCAGCGCCTGGACGCGGTTCTCGTTCTCCTTGATGCCCGCCAGCACCCGGCCGAAGGGCGCCCGCAGCATGGCGCGCAGCAGCAGGTAGATGCCGACCAGCGAGCCGAGGGTCACGTAGAACAGCGTGTGCGGATTGTCGAAGGTCAGGATCTCGGTGTCGCCGACGATGAGCGCCGGGCGCACCATGATGTAGATGCCGTCCGAGCCGCCGGCGAAGTCGGCGTCGTGGAACAGGTAGTAGATCATCTGCGAGAAGGCGATGGTCGCCATGATGAAGAAGATGCCGCCGGTGCGGATGATGAGCAGGCCGATCACCAGCGACGCGAGCGCCGCGGCGGCCAGGCTGACGGGCAGGGCGGTCAGGATGTTGGCGGCCTCGTACTCCGGCGCATAGAGGGCGAGCGTGTAGCCGGCGATGCCGAGGAAGGCGGCGTGGGCGACGCTCACCATGCCGGTGACGCCGACCAGCAGGTCGAGGCTGACGGCCAGGATGCAGAGGATCAGGATGCCCGTCACCTTCTGCAGGTAGAAGTCGTAGGCGTCGCCGGCCACCAGCGGGCCATAGAGCGGAAACAGCGCCGCGAGCACGGTCAGCGTCAGCAGCAGGGCGCGGATGGGCGTGGGGAGGCTGCGCATCTGGGGTCCTTTCAGGCGAACAGCCCGCGGGGCTTCCACAGCAGCACCGCCGCCATGAGCGCGTAGACGACGACGCCGGAGAACTCGGGCACCAGGATCTGGCCCCAGGTGGCGGTCAGTCCGACCAGCAGCGCACCCAGGAAGGCGCCCTTGATGGAGCCGACCCCGCCGATGACGACGACCACGAAGCAGATGATGAGGATCTGGCTGCCCATGCCCGGATAGACCGAGGAAATGGGCGCGGCGATCATGCCGGCGAAGGCGGTCAGCGCCGTGCCGGCGGCAAACACCAGCGTGTAGATGTTGCGGATGTTGAGGCCGAGGCCCTGCACCATCTCGCGGTTGCTGGCGCCGGCGCGGATGATCATGCCGAGGCGCGTGCGCTGGATCACCAGGTACATGGACAGCGCGATGAGGGCGCAGACGACGGACACGAACAGGCGGTAGACCGGGTATTGCAGCGTGTCGGTGAGCGCAATGGAGCCCGACAGGATCTCGGGCATCGGCACGCTGTGGACGTCGTTGCCCCAGGTCATGCTCTGCAGGCTGTCGAAGACCAGGATGAGGCCGAAGGTCAGCAGCACCTGATCCAGGTGGTCGCGCTTGTAGAGCGTCTGGATCAGGAAGCGTTCGATGACGATGCCGATGGCGACCGTCACCGGCAGGGCCAGCACGATGGCGAGGAACAGGTTCCCCACCTGGCTCGTCAGCCACCACGCCAGGTAGGCGCCGATCATGTAGAGCGCGCCGTGGGCCAGGTTGATGATGTGCATGATGCCGAAGATCAGCGTCAGCCCGCTGGCGATGAGGAACAGCAGCAGCCCGTACTGCACGCCGTTCATGGTCTGGATGAGGAAGATTGACAGGTCCATCGGACAACTCCTGGCCGGCTCCCCCGGAGGTCACCCCCCCGCGAAGGCCCCGGGCGCCGGCGAAGGGCGCCCGGGGCCGCTGCCGCACGATCACATCATCTTGCAGCCGCGCGCCGGGTCGGCGAGCTTCTCCGCCGCGACGCCGACCATGACGTTGCGGCCGTCCTTGACCTGCCGCAGGTAGATGTCCTGCACCGGGTTCTGGGCCGGCGAGAAGGTCCAGCGGCCGCGCGGGCTGTTCACGGTGACGCCGCGGATGGCGGCGAGCAGCGCCTGGCGGTCGGAGGTGTCGCCCTTGGTGGCCTCCAGCGCCGCGGCGATGACGAGGCCGGTGTCGTAGCCCTGCACCGCGTAGATGTCGGCATCCTTGCCGAACTCGGCCTTGTAGGCCTCGCGGAACTTGCGGTTGGTCGGGTTGTCGAGGGTGTCGGCGTAGTGCAGCGTCGTCATGATGCCTTCCGCCGCCGCACCCTGGGCCGCCAGCGTGCCGTCGGTGAGGAAGCCCGAGCCGATGAGCGGGATGTCCTTGCTAAGGCCCGCCGCGGCGTAGTCTTTGACGAACTTCACGGCACCGCCGCCGGCGAAGAAGGCGAACACGGCGTCGGGCTTGATCTGCGCCAGGCGGGTGAGCTGGGCCTGGAACTCCACGTCCGGGAAGGGCAGGGTGATCTCTTCCACCACCTCGCCGCCGGCGGCTTCGAAGCCTTCCTTGAAGGCCTCGACGGATTCCTCGCCGAAGCCGTACTTCCAGGTGATGGTGGCGACCTTCTTGTAGCCGCGGTGGGCGGCGGCCTTGCCCATGGGATAGGCGGTCTGCCACGACGTGAAGGACGTGCGGAAGACGTTCGGCGCGCACAGCGGGCCGGTGGCGGCGTTGAAGCCGGCGTTGGGGATCAGCAGGATGGCGTCCTTCTCGCGCGCCACCTTGAGCATGCCCATGGCGACGCCCGAGTGCACGGTGCCGACCACCATGTCGACGTTGGCGCCGGAGACGAGCTTCTCCATGTTGGCCGGCGCCTTGCCGGGCTCGGACTCGTCGTCGACCACGACGTACTCGATGGCGCGGCCGCCGGGCGTTCCGCCGGCGTCTTCGATCGCCATCTTCATGCCGTTGGTGATGGCCTCGCCGAGCGCCGCATAGGTGCCCGTGTAGGGCAGCATGACGCCCACCTTGACCGGATCGGCGGCTTGCGCCGATGCCATGAACCCGACCACGGCGGCCCCGACGGCCGCCCCTTTCAGGATGGTCTTCAACATCGTGTTCCTCCCAGGATCTTGGCGACTGGATTTATAGTTCTTGTTTGTGGAAGTATGGTGCATGTCCGAGCGCCCAACAAGGCTTCTATGGCCCCAAAATCGTTGGGAATCACGCACTATACTTCTCTTTGCTGCTTGGTTTCGGGGCGTGGTCAGGACGTGGCGGGAACGGGCGCCGCCGCCATGTAGTCCTGCACCAGCCGTCGCTTGTCGGCCGGGATCTCCGCCGACCGCATGGGATCCATCTTCACGACCACGCTGACGAAGCGCGCGGTGAAGCAGAGCGTCTCGTCCCGCCGCCGGCCCTCGACGTGGAAGCCGAGGGAGGCCGTGCCCAGTTTCTCGACGCGCACCGTGCAGTCGAGCAGGTCGCCCGGCACCAGGGGGGCGGCGATGTCCATCTCCACATGGACGAAGGGCGAGCCCTCGCCGCGCTCGACGTGCATGGCGTACCAGTCCATGCCCCAGATCTCGCGGAACCACGCCTCGATGGCGGCCATGCCGAACTCGAAGAAGCGGACCGTGTAGACGATGCGCGCGGCGTCGGTGTCGCCCCAGCCGATGCGGCGGCGGAAGACGAAGGGCGTGTGCGAGACGACGTCGTTCAGCTCAATAGGTTTCGACATGGTAGCGACCGCTCCCCCGCATGGCCGGCATGAGGTCGTCCCAGTCGAGGCCGTGGCGGCGGCAGATGTCGGCGAAGGCCTCGTTGACGCCCGCTTCCATGCCCTTGAGGCCGCAGATGAAGACGTGGGTGTGCTCGCTCTTCAGCAGTTCCGCCAGGTCGTCGGCGCGTCCGCGCATGCGGTCCTGCACGTATTCCTTCGGGCGGTCGGGCAGGCGCGAGAAGGCCAGCTCGACGTCGATGAAGTCCTTGGGCAGCTTGGCGAGCGGCCCGTGGTAGGGCAGTTCGCCGGGGGTGCGGGCGCCGAAGAACAGCAGCAGCTTGCCCGGTGCCTGCGGCATCTTGCGGCGGCGGCGTTCGGTCATGGCGCGGAAGGGGGCGGCGCCGGTGCCGGTGCAGATCATGATGATGTTGGCGTCGGGGTGGTTCGGCATCAGGAAGGTGTTGCCGAACGGCCCCGTCACCTGCACCTCGTCGCCGATCTTCAGGTCGCACATGTAGCAGGAGCCGACGCCGTTGTGCGTCGCGCCGTCCTTTTCGTAGACCGTGCGCTTGATGGTCAGCGCCACGTTGTTGTGGTTCGGCCGCTCGCCGTCGCGCGGGCTGGCGACGGAATAGAGGCGCACCAGATGCGGCTTGCCCTTGGCATCGACGCCGGGCGGGATGATGCCGATGCTCTGGCCCTCGATCACCGGGAAGGCGTGGGCGCCGAAGTCGAGCACGATGTGGCGGATGTCGCTGTCGGCGTCGGGGGCGGTCAGGCGGTAGTTGCCGGTCACCCGGGCGGTCACCGGCGCCTCGCGCGGGTAGATGTTGACGTAAGGGTGGGCGGCGGAGAACGGCGGCACCAGCCGGCCCTGGCCGGCGTGGGCGACTTCCAGGATGGCTTCCGCCTCCTCGTCGCGGGCGGCGGCGCCGTCGCGGACCTCGGCGTCGGCCGGCACGTCGTCCTGCTCTGGCAGCTCGTCCCAGCCGAACTGGTCTTCCAGGGTGTAGGCCGTCAGCACGGTCCGCCAGCTGTCGATGGCGCCGGTCGGGCAGGGGGCGATGCAGTCCATGCAGAAATTGCAGACGTCCGCCTTGACCACGTAGTTGGTGTCGTCGTGGGTGATGGCGTCGACCGGGCAGGTGTCCTCGCAGGTGTTGCAGCGGATGCAGACCTCGGGGTCGATCAGGTGCTGGCGGAGCAGGGCTGCCATGGATACCTCTTCGTCGGGCAGGGTCCGGGCGGGGCGGCGGGAGAGGACCGCCCCGCCCGGTTGCGCGCGTCACTCGGCGGCGACGCCTTCGATGCGGACGTACTCGAAATCACCGGGCTTCTGGTCGACACCCACCTTGGGCGGCGCGATCCAGCCGGCATAGCGGCCCTTGTCCAGGCACTGCACCATGAGGCTCGCGACGTAGGTGCGGTCGGCCAGGCTCGGCAGCCACTCGGCCTGGCCGGCGTCCCAGCGGTCGGCCGAGATGATGCTGCCCTGCGGGTCGACGTGCAGGCCGGCGAACTGGCCGACCTGGCGGTTGAAGGCCTGGTGCGGCAGGGCGATCTCGAAGTCGATGCCGGCCTTGGCGATGGCCTTGTTCCAGCGGCCGACGCCGGCGGCGCAATCCTTGATGTAGTCGTCGCGCAGGCGGGCGTTGAGCGCGTTGAGCGCCGGTTCCTCCTCGGTGCGGAACTGGCCGTCGACCAGCTTCAGCACCGGGTAGGTGCTGTCGAGCAGCTGATGGTCGTCGTCGATGGCGTGCTCGCGGTAGCGTCCCTTGATGCCGGCGTTGAAGGCGTTGGCGGCGTTGGTCGACGTCTCCTGGCCGAACAGGTCCATGCTGACCGTGAAGTGGAAGTTCACGTAGCGCTGCAGCGTCGGCAGATCGATGACGCCGAGCGCCCGGATGGCGTCCACGTTGTACGGGTCGGTGATGCCGGCCTCGGTCATGGCCTGGCAGGTGCGCTCGATGGTGCGGCCGACGCCGGTCTCGCCGACGAACATGTGGTGCGCTTCTTCCGTCAGCATGAAGCGGGTGGTGCGCGCCAGCGGGTCGAAGCCGGACTGGGCGAGGGCTTCCAACTGGTACTTGCCGTCACGGTCGGTGAAGAAGGTGAACATGAAGAACGACAGCCAGTCCGGCGTGTCCTCGTTGAAGGCGCCCAGCATGCGCGGCTTGTCGGCGTTGCCCGAGCGGCGCTGCAACAGGGCTTCCGCTTCCTCGCGGCCGTCGCGGCCGAAATAGGCCTGCAGCAGGTAGACCATGGCCCACAGGTGGCGGCCTTCCTCGACGTTCACCTGGAACAGGTTGCGCATGTCGTAGAGCGACGGCGCCGTCTTGCCGAGGTGGCGCTGCTGCTCCACCGACGCCGGCTCGGTGTCGCCCTGGATGGCGATGAGGCGGCGCAGCATGGCGCGGTATTCGCCCGGCACTTCCTGCCACACCGGCTCGCCCTTGTGGCGGCCGAAGCCGATCTTGCGGTCTTCCTCCTGCGGCGCCAGGAAGATGCCCCAGCGGTATTCCGGCATCTTCACGTAGCCGAAGTGGGCCCAGCCCTTGGGGTCGACGCTGATGGCGGTGCGCAGGTAGACGTCCAGTTCCTGGAAGCCGTCGGGGCCCATGTCCATCCACCACTGGATGAAGTTCGGATGCCACTGCTCCAGCGCGCGCTGCAGGCGGCGGTCGCCGGCGAGGTTGACGTTGTTCGGGATCAGGGTTTCGTAGTCGATGTTCTGCATGATCAGACCCTCACTTTGTCGAACTGGGCGCGCTCGCCCGTGCCGTAGCGTTTCAGGGCGCCGGTCTCGGAGACCGCGTTGGGACGCTGGAAGATCCAGTTCTGCCAGGCGGTGAGGCGGCCGAAGATGCGGGTTTCCATGGTCTCGGGGCCGGCGAAGCGGAGGTTGGCTTCGAGGCCGATCAGGCCGTCCGGCGAGAACGAGGCGCGTTCCTCCAGCGCCAGGCGGATCTCGTCGTCCCAGTCGATGTCGTCGGGGGCGAAGGTGACGAGGCCGAGGTCGAGCGCATCGCGCGCCGTGAGGTCGCTCCCCACCCGCTGGCGCGCCACCTCCACCGATTCCGGCTCGCCCAGGAAGCGGGTCTGCAGGCGGGTGATGTCGTTGCTCATGGGGAAGGGGCCGAAGTTGGACTCGGTCAGGCGGATGGCCGCCGCCGGGGTGTCGTCGCCCTCGAACTGGCCGTCGAGCATGTAGCTGCGGTCGGCGGCGAACAGCAGTTCCGCCAGTAGGCCGACGAAGCAGCTGCCCGGCTCCACCACCGTGAAGAGGCTGCGCGAGGTGACGTCCAGGCGCTTCAGCACGCGCTTCCAGTAGAGCGTCATCTCGCGCACCAGCCAGTGGCCGGCGTTGGCCCGCAGCGCCTCGTCGTAGGACGCGACGACGTCGCGGTCGCCGGCGGTCTTCAGCAGCAGCGTGCCGGTTTCCGTCTCGTTGAGGCGCAGGTGCAGGATGGCGTCGTCCAGCTCGCGGGCGGCGGCGAGCGTCCAGTAGTCGGCGCCCTGCGCCTCGATGGCCGCCACGTCCCGGGGGGATGCCTCGGCGGGGGCGTGCACCGTCAGGGTGGCGACGCCGCGGGTGCGGTCGAGGTCGATGGTGACGTGGCGATAGGCGACGCGGTCGGGGGTGATCTCGCGCTCGATGCGGGTCAGGGTGACGCCGCGGGCGCCTTCCGGCCGGTCGGAGCGGTCGGCGAAGGCGCGGGCGCGGGCCTCGGTGGTCTCGCGCAGCTGCGATGCCGGCACCACCTCGTCCACCAGGCGCCAGTCGACGGCACGCTGGCCGCGCACGCCTTCCTCGATGGTGCAGAACACGTCGGCGAGGTCGCGGCGCACCTTGCGCTTGTCGGTGACGCGGGTCAGGCCGCCGGTGCCCGGCAGCACCGCCAGCAGCGGCACTTCCGGCAGCGACACGGCGGAGGCGCCGTCGTCGGCCATGACGATGTATTCGGTGGCGAGCGCCAGTTCGTAGCCGCCGCCGGCCGCCGTGCCGTTCACCTCGCACAGGTAGACCTGGCCGGAGTGGTTGGAGGCGTCCTCGATGCCGTTGCGCGTCTCGTTGGTGAACTTGCAGAAGTTGACCTTGTGGACGTGCGTCGCGCCACCGAGCATGCGGATGTTGGCGCCGGCGCAGAACACGCGGTCCTTGGCGGAGCGCAGGATGACGGCGCGCACTTCCGGATGTTCGAAGCGCAGGCGCTGCACGGCGTCGGCCAGCTCGATGTCGACGCCCAGGTCATAGGAGTTGAGCTTCAGCTGGTAGCCCTCGAACAGGCCGCCGTTCTCGTCGATGTCCATGGTGAGGGTGGCGACCGGGCCGTCGAAGGACAGGGCCCAGTGCTTGTACTGGTCCGGGTGGGTGCGGAAGTCGATCATGGGTCTCCATCCTGAAGCCGTTTCCCCGGCGGGCTCGTCGCCGCCTATGGATGGAAGTATAGTGCAGCAGCAGTGGAGGGCAAGAAGAAAAATGCACTATAAGTTCATCGGAGAAGGAGGGGCTTTAAGCCCTAATGAACTTGAGTGCATCCGTGGGCCGGAGTATCCATGAGAACTATGGGTGGATACTCGCCGTCGCCGTCGCCGCCGTCGAAGGCCCGTTCGGTCGCGGCCAGGAAGGGTGGCAGCACGAGGCCGCAGACGGGGCGGTCGCCGTACCGCTCGGCCAAGGGCTGCAGAAGCTGCAAGGCCCGGCCGCGCAGCCGCTGGACGGCGGCGGGCCGGGCCATGCGCTCCTTGAGGCGGGCGTTGGCGGTCTGGATCAGGCCCTGGAGCAGACGCCGCTCGTCGGTGTCGCGCGGCGTCTCCTTCCAGCAGCCTTCCCAGGCTTCGTGCGCTTCCCAGAAGAAGGCCGCGTTGTAGAGATCGCAGCCGAACAGGTAGCCGGTGTTGCGTTCCCACTCCGCCGCCCGCAGCCGCTCCTCCGGCACCGGGGCGATGCCGCCGTGGCCCAGCGGGTTCGCCGTCGGGTGCGGATCGCGGCCCGGCAGGAAGGCATAGGGCGGCAGGGGCAGCACCGTGTAGCGCCGGGGTGCACTATACTGCATGGGGTGGCGGCCTCAGCCCGTGAAGGACGCGCCCGTCTCCTTCAGGCGCGTCAGATGGGCGACGCTGCCCTGGATGGCGCAGCGCTGGTGATAGAAGCGCAACGCCCGCCGGCCGCCCATCTCCTCGCCGCCGCCGGCCCGACCCGGACCGCCGTGCAGGCACTGCGGCATGACGACGCCGTGGCCGGGGTTGGCCTTGGCGACCGAGCCGTCCACCACCGCGACGCGGCCGTTGACGGCGGCCAGCGCCACGCTGGCGCGGGCGGCGAAGTCGGCGTCGGCGGTGAAGACCGAGGTCACCAGCGACCCCTCGCCGCGCGCCACCAGGGCAAAGGCGTGGTGGGCGTCGCGGTAGGGCATGAGGGTGGCGACCGGCCCGAAGACCTCGTGCGCATGCACCGCCTCGGCGCCGTCGGGGTCGTCGCAGCGCAGCAGCGTGGCGGGGAAGAAGCAGCCGGCGCCGCCCCGCGGCACGTCGCTCTGGAACACCACGCGGGCGTCCTGCGTCAGGCGGGCGAGGCCCTCTTCGGCCGCCTGCACCTGGGCGCGGTTGACCAGCGGCCCCATGCGCACGCCCTCCTGCCGCGGATCGCCGACGACGACCTTGGCGGTCAGGGCCTCCTGCACCGCGTCCAGGCGGTCGGCGGGGACCAGGATGCGGCGGATGGCGGTGCATTTCTGGCCCGCCTTCACCGTCATTTCCTTCAGCACCTCCTTCACGAAGGCGGCGAACTCCTCCGTCTCCGGCCCGGCGTCGGGGCCGAGGACGGCGGCGTTGAGGCTGTCGGCCTCGATGTTGAAGGGCACGCCGGCGGCGATCACCGTCGCGTTGGCGCGCAGTCGCCGGGCGGTGTCGGCGGAGCCGGTGAACGACACCACGTCCTGCGGCCGCACCAGGTCCATCAGCTCGCGCCCGCCGGCGCACAGCAGCGACAGGGCGCCGTCGGGCAGCACGCCGGCCTCGATCACGTCCTTCACCATGGCGTGCGACAGCAGGGCCGTCGCCGCCGCCGGCTTGGCGAGCACCGGCATGCCCGACAGCAGCGCCACCGCCACCTTGCCCCACAGGCCCCACGACGGGAAGTTGAAGGCGTTGATGTGAATGGCGACGCCGCCATAGGGCGCCCATACGTGCAGGGTCTGGAAGCTCTCGTCGCGGCCGAGGCGCTCCATGTCCGGCTCCACCAGGTGGCGGGTGTCGCCGAGGCCCTTCCCGAGGCCGGCGAAGTAGCGCAGCGTGCCGATGCCGCCGTCGACGTCGAAGGCGCAGTCCACCGCCGTCGCGCCGGAGTTTTGCAGCGACAGGTCGTTGTAGCGGTCGCGGTTGGCGGTCAGCACCTCGGCGACGGCCTTCAGCAGCGCGCCGCGCTCGGCGTAGGTCATGGCCTTGAGGGCGGGACCGCCGACGCGGCGGGCGTGGTCGAGGGCGGCGGCGAGGTCGAGGCCGCCGCCGGCCACCGTGGCCAGTTCGTCGCCGGTCACGGGGTCGAGCAGGGCGGTGGCGGCGCCGGTGCCGTCGAGCCACCGGCCGCCCAGATAATGCTGCAGGATCATGGCGTTCTTCCGTCTGTCAGGGTTGCGCCGCGGCGGCCGGAACCTCCCGCCGCACGCGGGCGACGAAGGCGGCGATGGCGGCGAGCGTCTCGTCGGGTCTGTCCTTGTGCGGCGAATGGCGGCACGGCGTCAGCCAGCAGGTCTCCACCGGGCCGCCGCTCTGGCGGGCGATGGCGTCGAGTTGCGCCGCCGTGCCGTATTCGTCCTCGCGGCCCTGGATGAGGAGCAGCGGGATGCGGATGGCCGGCAGGAACTCCTCGATGGTCCAGTGCCGGAAATCGGGGTCGAGCCACGCCCGGTTCCAGCCCCAGAAGGCGCAGTCGACATCGGCGTGGTGGCGGGCGAGGCGGTCGCGCAAGCCCCCCGTCTCGTAGGCGGTGCGCGCCTCCCGGATGCTGGCGACGCTGATGTCCTCGTTGAAGACGTGCGGCGCCATGGCGACGACGCCCCGCACCCGCGGATCGCGCACGCCGCCGGCATTCACCAGCGCGATGGAGGCGCCGTCGCTGTGCCCTACCAGGATGGCGTCGCCGATGCCGGCGACGTCCATCAGTTCCGGCAGGACCACGAGGCCCTCGTGGTGCATGTAGGTGAGCGGCCGCGGAACCGGCACCGGGTCGGACCGGCCGTAGCCGGCCCGGCTGTAGACCAGCACCGGGCAGCCCGTCGCCTGCCCGACGGCCTGCGGAAAGCCCTTCCACAGGCCGACGGAGCCGAGGCCCTCGTGCAGGAAGATCAGGGTCGGCGCGTCGTGGTCGGTGCCGGGGTGGCGCGCCACCTCCAGCCGCCGACCGTCGACCGTCAGGAACTCCGTCGCCTGCGTCATCCCTGGTCCATCTCCCGCAGCTTGAAGCGCTGCAGCTTGCCGGTGGCGGTCTTGGGCAGGGTGTCCATGAACTCGATCCACCGCGGGTACTTCCACGGCGCCACCTTGGACTTCACGAAGGATTTCAGTTCGATCTCCAGGTCGCCGTCGGCCTCGACGCCGTCCTTGAGCACCACGTAGGCCTTGGGCTTGATGAGGCCGTCGCCGTCGTCGTGGGGGATGACGGCGGCTTCCAGCACCTTGGGATGCTCGATGAGGGCGGATTCGACCTCGAAGGGGGAGACCCAGTTGCCGCTCACCTTGATCATGTCGTCGGCGCGGCCGCAGTAGTGGTAGTAGCCGTCGGCGTCGCGGGTGTACTTGTCGCCGGTGACGGTCCACGGCCCGACGAAGGTCATCAGGCTCTTGTCGCGCTGGTTCCAGTAGCCGTCGGCGGCCGACGGGCCCTTGATGTGCAACTCGCCGAAGTCACTGACCTCGGTGCCGTGCTCGTCGACCAGCCGCGCCTCGTAGCCCGGCACCGGCTTGCCGGAGGTGCCGTAGCGCACCGACCCCGGCTGGTTGCTGAGGAAGATGTGCAGCATTTCGGTCGACCCGACGCCGTCCAGGATCTCCGCCCCGAACCGCGCTTCCCACCGCTTGCCGACGTCCTCCGGCAGCGCCTCGCCGGCGGAGATGCAGCGCCGCAGGCGGGCGGAGGCCTTGGAGCGGTCGTTGCTCTCGTCGGCCAGGATGGCGGCGTAGAGGGTGGGGACGCCGCAGTAGATGGTCGGCTGGTGCTCGCGCAGCACCCGCATGACGGCGGGCGGCGTCGGGCGCTCGGCCATGTAGACGGCGGTGGCGCCGACCGCGAAGGGGAAGGTCATGCCGTTGCCGAGGCCGTAGGCGAAGAACAGCTTGGCGGCCGAGAAGATGACGTCGTCCTCGCCGATCCCGAGCACGGGCACCGCATAGAGGTCCGACGTCGCGCGCAGGTTCCGGTGCAGGTGGCGCACGCCCTTGGGCGCGCCGGTGGAGCCCGAGGAATAGAGCCAGAAGGCGACGTCGTCGCTGGTGGTGGGGGCGGCCTCCAGGTCCGGTGCCGCCGCCGCCAGCAGGTCGGCGAGGCGCGGGCGTCCCGCCCCGGTCGAGCCGGCGACGATGACATGGTCGAGGCACGGCTGGTTGGCGAGCGCCGGCTCCACCGACGGCAGCAGGGCCTCGCTCACCACCACCACCTGGGCGCGGCTGTCGCCGATCATGTGCTGGTAGTTGTGCGCCGGCAGCAGGGTGTTGACCGGCACCGGCACGAAGCCCGCCTTCATGGCGCCCCAGTAGACGGCCGGGAAATCGATGCCGTCGAGCATGATCATGAGGATGCGCGTCTCGGGCTTCAGGCCGAGGGCGCGGAAGGCGTTGCCGGCGCGGTTCACGCGCTCGGCGAGGTCGCGGTAGGTATAGGTGCCGGCATCGTCGATGACGGCGGTCTTGTCGCCGCGTTCTTCCGTCAGGTGCCGGTCGATGAAATCGCTCGCCGCATTGTAGTAGCGGTCGAAGGCGAGGGTGGGCGGCGCCGGCACCTCCGCAGGGGCCGGCATCGTGTCCAACGCCACCATGTGTTCCTCCCAATGTGGGCGCTTCGGCGCCTCGTTCTCGTACCGGCGCCCGACCGCGCCGCTCCCTGGGCCGAACCTCTTGCGGGTTCCCGTGGCCCTTCGTGTGGCCCGCTCAGCGGGTGAAGGTGATCTCGCCCTCCGGCAGCAGGTAGAGGACGTAGGCGTCGCCGCCGCGCACGGTCGGCGGGTGGGCGCTCTGCGGCGGGTAGACCAGCCAGCCGGCGCCGCGGCCGTCGAAGGTGGCCTCCGGCGCGATGGGCATGATCATGTCGATCTCGCCGTTGGGGTGGCTGTGGTGCGGCCCGGCGCAGTCGGTCATGTGGACCACGTCGACGCTGAAGCCGTGGGTCTCCGGCCCCGGCTTGACGACGCGGCCGTAGCGGATGCCGCCGTGTTCGCGGGCGCACATCCAGCCGTCGCGCACGCCCGCCTCGCACGCCCGGCGCAGCGCCTGGAAGGCCTCGCCGTCGGGCGGGTACTCGCGGTTGAGCCAGGCGTCGAGGTCCTGGTCCAGCGGCCGGCCGGCGATGCGCCCGGTGAGGTCGGCCACCAGCTTCTGGAAGTCCGTCTGGGTCATGGAAATCCTCTCGGGAAGAGCAGGAATGCCTGAATACCCGACTGACGCTATCATGCATCATAATGCAGATCAAGCGTGCCAAGACCGCACCTTTTGTGCATTATATAGCAGGCGCAGCCTGGGCGCCAACCCTTCCCACGACAGAGGAGCCCGCACTCCGTGACCCGAGAAACCGAGTTGTTCGATGGGGTTATGACCTCCCGCCGCTCCATCCGCCGCTTCCTGCCGACGCCGGTGGAGCGCCGCGTGGTGGAGGACATCCTGCGCGCCGCCCGCCATGCGCCGAGCGGCTCCAACATCCAGCCCTGGCAGGTGACGGTGCTGACCGGCGCCCCCCTCGCGGAGCTGGGCGACGCGGTGGTGGCGGCCTCCCGCGAGGAGCCGGAGGCGCACGAGGAGGAATGGCCCTACTATCCGCGCACCTGGAGCGAGCCCTACCTCGGCCGCCGGCGCAAGGTGGGGTGGGATCTTTACGCCCTGCTCGGCGTGGAGAAGGGCGACCGCGAGGGCACGCGCCGCCACTTCGAACGCAACTACCGCTTCTTCGGCGCGCCGGTCGCCCTGGTCTTCACCATCGATCGCGTCATGGAGCGCGGCAGCTGGCTCGACTACGGCATGTTCGTGCAGAACGTCATGCTGGCGGCGCGGGCGCGGGGACTCGACACCTGCGCGCAAGGCGCCTTCGGCAAGTACCACCGCGTGGTCTCGCGCGTTCTCCGGTTGCCGGAGGACAGGATGCTGGTCTGCGCCATGGCTCTCGGCCACGCCGATCCGGACGCGCCGGAGAACGGTCTGCGCACGGTGCGGGCCGAGGTCGAGGACTTCACCGAGTTCCGCGGCTTCCCCGCGGCTGTTGCCCTTCCGGCGGTGCCCCCTCTAGATTGACCCGTTCGCAACTTTCGGACTCGCCTGCCATGACCGAGACCCCAGACACCATCGACATCGGCGCCTACCTCCGCGACCTCGGAGAGCGGGTGCGGTCGTTGCGGGCCCGTCGCGGCATGACCCGCAAGGATCTGTCGCGGCATTCCGACATTTCCGAACGCTACCTCGCCCAGCTCGAGAACGGCGCCGCCAATCCGTCGGTGGAGCTGTTGTGGCGTATCGTGCACGCCATGGGCATCAGCTTCGACGAACTGGTGTCGGACCGCTCCGTCCAGCCCATGGCCCATGCGCCGCTGCTCGACCTGCTGCGCAACCTGTCGGCGGAGGAGCAGAACCAGGCCTACGGCATGCTGGTCCGCCATTTCGCGCGGCAGCCGCCGCAGACGCTCGGTGGTGTCGCCCTCATCGGCCTGCGCGGGGCTGGCAAGACCACCCTCGGCCGCGCCATGGGGGAGGCCTTCGACGTGCCCTTCATCCGCCTAGGCGACCTGGTGGAGCAGCTGGCCGGCATGGAACTGGCGGAGATCTTCTCCCTCGGCGGCCAGAAGACCTACCGCCGCCTGGAGCGCGAGGCGGTGCAGTACGTGGTCGACCGCCACGAGCGCGCCATCGTCGAGGCCGGCGGCAGCCTGGTGTCGGAGTCCGACACCTTCGAACTCCTGCGCGCCTCGTTCTTCACCGTCTGGGTGCGCACCTCGCCCGAGGAGCACATGAACCGGGTGATCCAGCAGGGCGACCTGCGGCCCATGCGCGGCAACGACGAAGCCATGGACGACCTGCGCCGCATCCTGGCCGAACGCGAGCCCTTCTACGGCACCGCCAACTACGTGCTCGACACCAGCCGGCGGTCCCCGGCCGAGTGCCTGCGGGAACTGACCGGCGTCTGCCGGCCCTTCCTGGAACTGCCGGCGGCCACGCCCGCCGGCTGAGGCGGCGCCAGGGCCCCTATCCTTTCGTAGGGCAGCAGGGGATACGAAACGGTGCCGAAAGCACCGGCCCGTATACCTTGTCACAAAGGTCCGACCTTTCCCGAACGGCCGTACTGTCCCGCGTGGCATCCCAGCCGCCACGGCTGGCCCCGTGCCAGCGTCCAGTGCATCCGCATTCCGGGAGATCCTCATGGCCGACTGGTCCATTTCCAAGAAGATCCTGCTCGTCATCGGCCTCATGGCCGCCATCATCACCGGCGTCGCCGTCGCCGGCCTGTGGGGCGTGGAAACCATCCGCGGCGCCGGCGAGCGCATGTCGGCCGGGGCCGACGCCATGCGCGACGCGGCCAACATGCACCGCAACGTCATCGAGATCAGCCAGGGCGAATACCGCTACGCCGCGACGCCCGAGAGCCTGGAGCGGGCGTTGTCGAGCATCGGCGAGGCGCGCGACGGTTTCGAGCGGCGCCTCGCGCGCCTGAAGGAAACCGCCGGTTCCGAGCACCGCGACGCGCTCGCCCGCATCGAAGCCGACTATCAGGCCTATGTGGCGTCCGTCGCCGCTTCCACGGCCGCCGCCCGCCAGTTGCAGGGCAATGCCGACCTGTCTGAGGACCATCGCGCCCTGGTCGACCTCGTGCGGCAGTCGCGCGCCTTGTCCGAGGGGCTGGAGACCGACATCCGCGCCTTCAGCCAGCTGTTCTCGGAACGGGTGGACACCCTGACGACCGCCCAGGCGGAAACCGCGGCCGCCACCCGCTGGCTGGTGATCGCCATCGCGGCGCTCGGCGTAGCGCTGGGCCTCTTCGCCGGCATCGCCGTCTCGCGCTACGGCATCGTCCTGCCCCTGAAGCGGTCGGTCGACAGTCTGCAGCGTCTCGCGCACGACGACCTCGATGCCGAGATCTACGGCACCGGCCGCGGCGACGAGATCGGCACCATCGCCGGCGCCATGGCCGTCTTCAAGGAGAACGCCCAGGAGCGCCGCCGCCTCGCCGAACTGGAGGCGCGCGAACAGGCCGAGAAGGTGGCCCGCGCCGAGCGCGTGGAGGCGCTGATCTCCCACTTCGACCAGGAGGCGGCGGCCCTGCTTTCCAACCTGGCGGAAGCGGCCACGGAAATGGAGGCGACGGCGCGGTCCATGGCGGAAACGGCCGATCTCACCAACCGGCAGTCGACGACCGTGGCGGCGGCGGCCGACCAGGCGGGCGCGAACGTGCAGAACGTGTCGGCGGCGACCGAGGAACTGGCGGCGTCGATCCAGGAGATCGGCCGCCAGGTGCACCAGTCCAACACCGTGTCCGAGGACGCCGCCGAGGCGGCCCGCCGCACCCTCGACATCGTCGGCGGGCTGGCGACGGCGGCGGCCGAGATCGGCACCGTGGTCGGCCTCATCACCGACATCGCCAGCCAGACCAACCTGCTGGCGCTCAACGCCACCATCGAGGCGGCGCGCGCCGGCGACGCCGGCAAGGGCTTCGCGGTGGTCGCCAACGAAGTGAAGAGCCTGGCGGCCCAGACGGCGCGGGCGACCGAGGACATCACCGGCATGATCCAGCGCATCCAGGGCGAGACCGACGAAGCCGTCGCCGCCATGGACCGCCTGTCGCGCCAGATCGGTACGGTGGCCGAGGCTTCCGCCACCATCGCCTCGGCGGTGGAGGAGCAGTCCGCCGCGACGCAGGAGATCGCGCGCAACGTGCAGGAAGCGGCCAGCGGCACCGACCAGGTGACGCAGAACATCGCCGGCGTCTCCGACGCCGCCTCGGTCACCGGCCGCTCGGCCGGCGAAGTCCTGGACGTCAGCCGCCGCCTCGCCGAACGCTCGGAACGGATGAAGGCGACGGTGGAAGGCTTCCTGGCCGACATCCGCGCTGCTTGAGGTGCGGGGCCGCCGGTCCCCTGCCGGAGGCCTGCTGGCGCATCACCCGCCACCCCTTCAGCCCGGCCAATCGCCGGGCTGAAGGGCTTAACGCTGGTCATGACTTCAGTGCCCGGTGGTGCCGACACCGGCCCGCCGCATGATCGCCATGTAGCGGAGCCCTTCTGCGGCGGCTTGCCGCACAGGTCCTTTCCGGGCACCGGGAGACCCCATCATCCTCGCCCACGACACGGTGAAGCGCGTTCACCCATCGGGCGTGCGCTCAATGCCTGTCCGCCGTGCGCTCGATGACAAGACGCCCGGCGCCGCCCTGACTTAGCCTTTCCAATCATGCCGTAGAGCATCACCCGCCGGTCGGTCGTGGCCGGCGGGAAACAAGAAACCGTGAACAGGGGCTCCTGCCGGAGCCGTCGCTTCGCCGTCACCGGTCCATCCGGCCGGACCACAAACCTCGCCCGCCGGTGCCGTCTGAGCGCCGCGGAATGGGAGACTTCATCCATGCGATCCTCGCACAAGCCCGGCGCCGCATTCGCGGTGCTCGGAACCCTTTGCCTCGCCTCCGCCATCGTGTCCGCTCCGGCCGCCGCTGCCGAGCCGGTCCCTGCGCCCTGGTGGCCGGCCAAGGTGATTGATGCCGCCAAGGCCGACAAGCCCGTCGTCGACTACGTGCCGCTCGACAAGGCCAGCAAGCCGTGGTCGGTCTGCGTGCTGTTCCCGCACATGAAGGACAGCTTCTGGGTCGCCGTCGCCTACGGCATCGTCAGCGAGGCGCAGCGCCAGAACATCGGCATGACCCTCTACGAGGCCGGCGGCTATTCCAACCTGCCGCGCCAGTTGTCGCAGTTCGATGATTGCCGCGCCGCCGGGGCGGATGCGGTCATCGTCGGCGCCATCTCGGAAGCCGGGCTCGCGCAGAAGATCGCCGAGGCGCGCGCCGCCGGCGTCGCCGTCGTCGGTGCCGTCAACCCCATGGCCGAGGCCGCCACCAACGGCAAGATCTTCGTCGACTTCCCGACCATGAGCGCCCAGACCGGCCGCTATCTGGTGGATCACCTGGGCGCCGAGGGCGGCAAGGTCGTCACCTTCCCCGGCCCGGCCGGATCGGGCTGGGCGGAAGCCTACAACGACGGCTTCAAGCAGGCCGTCGCCGGCTCCGCCGTCACCGTGCTGGACGAGAAGTTCGGCGATACCGGTGTCGCCGTGCAGCAGCAACTGGTGCAGGACGCCCTGCAGGCCTACCCGGACATGACCGTCGTGTGGGGCACCGCCCCCACCGCCGAGGCCGCCATCGGGGCCGCCATGGAAGCGGGACGGGACGACGTGCTCATCATGTCCACCTACGAGAACCAGGCGATGCTCGACGCCATGAAGCGCGACGAGATCGCCGGCTTCGCCACCCAGTATCCGGTGCTGCAGGGGCGCATCGCCGTCGACATGGCGGTGCGCGCGCTGGAAGGGGCCGAGGTCATGGCCTTCGCCCAGCCGGTGCCGGAAGTGGTGACGCGCAAGACGGCCGACGCCATCAACCTCGACCTCGTGCTGGCGCCGGCCGACTGGCGTCCGTCCTACACCGTCTCGGCCCGGTGACGGCCATGGCGGTGGCGCCTCTGCCCACAGCCCCGGCGCCAGTGGCGCCGGGGACCGCCTCCGCGGCGCCGGTCCTGTCGCTGCGGGGGATCGTGAAGTGCTTCCCCGGCGTGCGGGCGCTCGACGGTGTCTCGCTGGACGTGCGGCCGGGCGAAGTGCATGTGCTGCTCGGCGAGAACGGCGCCGGCAAGTCCACCCTCATCAACGTCATCGCCGGCACCTTCGCCGCTGACGCCGGCGACTACCTCATCGACGGAATGCCGGCCGGCGCCCTGACGCCGCAGCGCGCCCGTGCGCTGGGCATCTGTCCGGTGTTCCAGGAATTCTCGCTGGCGCCCAACCTGACGGTCGAGGACAACCTGTTCCTCGGCCGCGAGCCGCGCCGCCTCGGCTTCCTCGACCGGCGCGCCATGCGGGCCGAGGCACGGCGCATCATCGCCGACCTGGGCTTCGACCTCGACCCGGCGCGCACTGTCGCCACCCTGTCGCGGGCGCACCAGCAGATGGCCGAGATCGCCAAGGCGCTGCTGGCCGAGCCGCGCGTGCTGATCCTCGACGAGCCCACCGCCTCGCTGACCGAAAGCGAGACGGAAAAGCTGTTCGGCCTGATCGAGCGCCTGCGGGCCGAGGGCGTGGCGATCATCTACGTCTCGCACCGCATGCCGGAAATCCGTCGCCTGGGCGACCGCATCACCGTGCTGCGCGACGGCCGCCACGTCCGCACCCTGCCCATGGCGGGGGTGACGGAGGAGGCGCTGGTGGAACTCATGACCGGCCGCAAGGTCGAGGTGCTGTTCCCGCACATCCAGCACCGGCCGGGGGAGGCGGCGCTGGAACTGCGCGGCCTCACCACCGCCGACCGCAGCGTCCAGGGCGCCGACTTCGTGGCCCGCCGGGGCGAGATCACCGGCATCGCCGGGCTGGTCGGCTGCGGCAAGTCGGAACTGGTGCGCGCCGCGTATGGCCTGTGCCCCCTGGAGGGCGGCGAGGTCCGGCTGTTCGGCGAGACCTTCCGGCATCCGTCGCCGGCTCGCGCCTTGCGGCAGGGCCTGTGCTACTTCCCGTCCGACCGGGTGGCGGAGGGGCTGGCGCTGGAGCGGCCGATCCGCGAGAACGCCTCCATGGCGGCGCTCGACGAGGCCGCCATCGCCCGCGGCGGCGTGCTGCGGCGGGCCGGCGAGCGCGGCCTGATCCAGCGCACGGTGGAGCGCCTGGCCCTGCGGCCGGCGCACATCGAACGGCCGGTAGGCGCCCTGTCGGGCGGCAACCGCCAGAAGGTGGTGCTGGCCCGCGGCCTGGTGCGCGACACCCAGGTCTTCCTGTTCGACGAGCCCACCGTCGGCATCGACGTCGGCGCCAAGGCCGACCTCTACGCGGTCCTGAAGGAACTGGCGGAAGGCGGCGCGGCCATCGTGCTGGTGTCGTCGGAACTGCCGGAAGTGCTCCACTTGTCCAACCGCGTCTACGTCATGCATCGCAGCCGCATGATCGCGGAACTGTCGGGCGCCGACCTGACCGAGCAGGCGATCCTGTCCTGCTTCTTCGCCGAAACCGGCGATGGCCGCACCGGGCGGGAGGGCGTGGCGTCATGAGCGTGCGTCCCCTCGACCATCCGCCCGTCCCCCTGCGGCCCGACGAACGCGCCCTGCGCCTGATGGCCGCCATCGGCCTGCTGCCGCTGCTGCTGGTGGCGGCGGTGGTCGTCGTCGGCATCCTGGAGCCGCGGTTCTTCGGCCTCATGAACCTGCTGAACATCCTGCGGGCAGCCTCCTTCCTCGCCATCATCGCGGCGGGGCAGATGATCGTGCTGATCTCCGGCGGGTTCGACCTGTCGGTCGGTGCCGTCGTCGCCCTGACCAGCACCGTCTCGGCCTCGGTCATGGCGGCACTGGGCGCGGCGCTGCCCGAGGCGCCGGCGACCGTCATCGCTGTCGGCCTCGTTGCCGGCCTCGCGGTCGGCGCCGTGGTCGGGCTGGTGAACGGGGCCTGCGTGGTGCTGCTGCGGGTGTCGCCCTTCATGGTGACCCTCGGCACCATGTCCATCGTCGGCGGTCTGGCGCTGCTGCTGACCAACGGCATCCCCGTCTACGGCCTGCCGGAAGCCCTGGTGCGCGACTTCGGCCGCGCCCTCTGGTTCGGCGTGCCGGCCTCGGTCTTCGTGGCGGCGGCGGTGGTGGCGCTGGTGTGGCTGGCGCAGACCCGCACGGTGGCCGGCCGCCATCTGCACGCCATCGGCGGCAACCCGCAGGCGGCGCTGGTGAGCGGCATCGCCACCCGCCGCCACCTCGTCGGCGCCTATGTGGCGAGCGGCCTGCTCGCCGCCGTGACCGGCCTCGTGCTGACGGCCCGCGTCGGGTCCGGCCAGGCGAACCTCGGCGGCCTCGACCTGACGTTGCAGAGCATCGCCGCCGCCGTCATCGCCGGCACCAGCCTGCGGGGCGGCGTCGGGCGGGTGGAGCGGGTGGCGGTGGCCGCCGTCTTCCTCGCCATCGTCACCAACGCCATGAACCTGCTGCGGGTGGACAGCAAGCTGCAGCTCATCGTGCTGGGGGTGGTGCTGGTCGCCGCCGTCGCCATCGACGAACTCGCCAAGCGGAGGCAGATCCGTGACTGAGACCCCCGTTCCCTCGACCGCCACGGTCGCGTCGCCGGCCGCCATGCCGGCCGCCGGCTCCCTGGTGCGGCGCCTCGGTTTGCCGGCGGCCCTGGTGGTGATGGTCGCCGCCTTCACGGTGGCCGAGCCGCGCATGCTGGCCGGCGACAACCTGCTCAACGTGGTCGTACAGGCGAGCTACCTGACGCTGTTCGCCCTGGCCCAGGTGGTGGTGCTGCTGACGCGCGGCTTCGACCTGTCGCTCGGCACCGCCGTGTCGACGGTCAGCGTCTTCGCCGCTCTGCTGTTGACGGGGAGTTTCGGCGGGGCGGCGGGAACGCTGGCGGGCATCGTCGGCGGTCTCGCACTCGCCGCCGCCATCGGGGCGGTCAACGGCGCCGTGGTGGCGTGGCTGCGGGTGAGCCCCTTCGTGGCGACGCTCGGCATGCTGAACGTCTGCCTCGGCCTCGCGTCCCTGCTGTCCGACGGCCGCCCCGTGGCCGGCCTGCCGGACACCTTCACCACGCTGTTCTATGCCGCAGCGCCCCTCGGCATTCCGGCGCCGGTGCTGGTGGCGCTGGGGGTCGCGGGCCTGCTCTATGCCCTTCTGCACCATACCGTCTTCGGCCGCTCGCTCTACCTCGTCGGGGGCAACCCACGGGCGGCCGAAGTGGCGGGGGTGCCGGTGCGGGCGGTGCTGGTCGGCGCCTATGCCCTGTGTTCCCTGCTGGCAGGCATCGGCGCCCTCCTGCTCACCGCCCGTACCGGCACCGGAGAACCCAACCTCGGCGGCACCCTGACGCTGGAGAGCATCGCCGCAGCCGTCGTCGGCGGCGCCAGCCTGCGCGGCGGGGCCGGCGGGGTGGGGGCCGCGGTGCTGGGCGCGCTGTTCGTCACCGTGCTCGCCAACGGCATGAACCTCACCCGCGTCGACGGCAACGTCCAGGCCATCGTGCTCGGCTGCGTCATCGTCGCCGCCGTGGTGGCCGACCGCCTGCGCACCGGCGGCGGACGATGAGCCTTCGCTCGGCGTCAACAGACCCTGCGCTGGCCGGCAAGCCGACCGACCGATCGTGACGCTACCGTGACGGAAGAGGCTGGCGGGCGCAGATCCGCCGCCGCTCCACGACAAAAAAAGAACGCAGTCCCAACAGGAGGCACCATGACTGGTACCGTCGACCCCATCACCCTCGCGGTGGTTCGAGGCGCCCTCGAAACCGCGCAGCGGGAGATGACCGTGACGCTGGAAAAGACCGGGCGGTCGAGCGTCTTCAACCTCGCACACGACTACAGCAACGCCCTGTTCGACCATCACCCGGAAATGATCCTGCAAGGCCAGGACATCCCCATCCACCTGGGTTCGCTGATCCCCGCCATGAAGGCGGTGGCCGAGTTCTTCGGTGACGACATCCACGACGGCGACGTCATCTATCACAACGATCCCGCCCATGCCGGCAGTCACATCATCGACTGCTGCATGTACAAGCCGGTGTTCTATCAGGGCGAGCTGGTGTTCTGGACGGTGTGCAAGGGCCACCTGACCGACATCGGCGGCCCGGTGCCGGCCGGCTACAACCCCGACGCCAAGGAAATCTACGCCGAGGGACTGCGCATCCCGCCGGTGAAGCTGTGGGATAAGGGGCGCCGCCGCGACGACGTGGTCAACCTGCTGCTGACCAACATGCGCGCGCGCCGCGACCAGGAAGGCGACCTCAACGCCCAGTACGGCGCCTGCCGGGTGGGCGAGCGCAACCTGGTGGCCCTGCTCGACAAGTACGGCGTCGAGACGGTGCGCGCCTGCATCGAGGAACTGAAGGCCATGGCCGACCGCCACATGCGGTCGCTCATCGCCGCCGTGCCCGACGGCGTCTACACCGGCACCGCCGTGCTGGAGGACGCCGGCCACGGCTTCGGCGACATGGAGATCACGGCGACGGTGGAGATCGCCGGCGACGCCTGTCATATCGCCATCGAAAGCCCGCCGCAGATTCCGTACTTCATCAACTCCTACGCCGGCAACTCCATGTCGGGCGTCTACCTCGGCCTGATGATGTTCGCCCAGCTGCCGCCGCCCTACAACGAGGGCCTGTACCGCTGCGTGAGCGTCGACCTCGGCGCCCACGGCACGCTCTGCAACGCCAAGGAGCCGGCACCGCACGCCAACTGCACGACGACGCCCATGGAGACCCTGACCGACGCCGTGCGCCTCGCCTTCGAGAAGGCAGCGCCGGAGCGGGTGTCGGCCTCGTGGGGGCACGCCAGCGGCATCAACATCGCCGGCCGCGATCCGCGCACCGGCGAGGAATACGTGACCATGGTGCTGGCCTCCATCATCTCGGGTGCCGGCGCGACCCAGCACATGGACGGCTGGCACGCCTGCGGCCCGCTGTGCTGCTTCGGTGCCCTCAGCTCCGGCGACGTCGAGCTGCTGGAATACTCCTACCCCATCGTCATCCATCGCTACGGCCTCATGGAGGACAGCGGCGGGGCCGGCCTCCATCGCGGTGGCTCGGGCACCGTGTGGGAAGTGGAGCCCCTCGGCCACGAGATGACCGTCGTCGCCTTCGGTGAAGGCCGCCGCATCGCCACCCAGGGCGCGGCGGGTGCCCGCAATGCGCTGGAGGAGCCCAAGCTCGGCCGCATCCTCATCGACCGCCACGGCCGGACGGAGGAGCACCGCAAGAACCTCATCACCACCGTGCAGCCCGGCGAGCGCGTGGCCAACCGCAACCCCGGCGGCGGCGGCTACGGCGATCCGATGGCGCGGCCGGTGGCGCAGGTGGTCGCCGACGTGCGCGACGGCCTGGTGTCGGTGGCCGCGGCGCGGGCGGAATACGGCGTCGTGCTCGATGCCGCCACGCTCGCCGTCGACACGGCCGCCACCGAAGCCCTGCGCGCCTCCGCCGCCGCGGCCTGAGCCGCGTGCCTGAGCGAGACCAGTTGATCGAGGATATCCCCATGAACGGCAAGTATCGTCTCGGCATCGACGCCGGCGGCACCTTCACCGACTTCGTCCTGGCCGAACGCGGCGGCCCGGTCCGCCTGTTCAAGGCGCCGTCGACGCCCCACGACGGCACCGTCGCCATCGGCAACGGCCTGGCGCAGATCGGCGACGCCCTCGGCATTCCGGTGCGCGACCTCATCCGCGACGCCGACCTGTGCATCAACGGCACCACCGTCGCCCTCAACGCGCTCATCGAGAAGAAGGGCGTCCCGGTCGGCCTGCTGTGCACCGCCGGCCACGAGGACAGCATCGAGATCCGCCTCGGCCACAAGGAGGAAGGCTACCGCTACGATGCCGCCTATCCGCCGGCCTTCAACCTGGTGCCGCGCCACCTGCGGCGGCCGATCCACGAGCGCGTGCTGTCCGACGGCACCGTGCGCACCCACATGCGCGACGACGAGGTGCGGGCCGCCGTCGAAGTGCTGAAGGCGGCGGGCGTGCGCAGCGTCGCCATCTCCTTCCTGTGGTCCATCGCCAACCCCGAGCACGAGCGCCGCGCCGCCGCCATCGTCCGCGAGATGATGCCCGACGCCTTCGTCTGCTGCGGGTCGGAGGTCTATCCGCAGGTGCGCGAGTACACGCGCACCTCGACCACCGTCGTCAACGCCTACCTCAGCCCGGTCATGGGCCGCTACGTGGCGAAGATCGACGACTACTTCCAGAAGCTCGGCGCCCGCCATCCGGTGCGCTACTTCCAGTCCAACGGCGGTTTGGCGCTCGGCCGGGCCATGCGCGACCGGGCGGTGAACGCCATCAACTCCGGTCCCGCCTCGGCGCCGCAGGCCGGGCTGTTCGTGGCGCGGCCCTTCGGCATCGACAACGTCATCACCGTCGACATGGGCGGCACGTCCTTCGACATCACCCTGACGCGCGGCGGCGAGACCAACGTCAACAAGAACGTCGATTTCCTGCGCTACCGCATCGGCGTGCCCATGATCCAGGTGGAGACGCTGGGCGCCGGCGGCGGCTCCATCGCCCGCATCAACACGCTCGGCATGCTGGACGTGGGGCCGGAAAGCGCCGGCGCCGATCCGGGGCCGGTGTGCTACGGCAAGGGCGGCACCCTGCCGACGGTGACCGACGCCAACGTGGTGCTCGGCTACCTCGACCCCGACACCGTGCTCGGCGGCAGCATCCGCCTGAACCGGGCCGCCGCCGCCGAGGCCATCCGCCGCGAGATCGCCGAGCCGCTCGGCATTTCCGTCGAGAAGGCGGCGCACGGCATCAGCACCATCGTCAACATCAACATGGTCAACGGCATCCGCCGCGTCTCCATCGAACGCGGCTACGACCCGCGCGACTTCGCGCTGGTCTGCGCCGGCGGCGCCGCCGGCATGCACATCTGCGCACTGGCCGAGGAGATGGGCATCGACACCGTGCTGGTGCCCAAGGTGGCGTCGGGCCTGTGCGCCTTCGGCCAGATCATCTCGGACATGAAGTACAACTACCTCGCCACCAGCCCCATGCGCCTGGATGCCGGCTGCGACCTCGTGCGGCTCAACCACCTGTTCGACGAGCTGGAGCACAAGGGCGTCGCCGACCTCACCGCCGACGGGTTCACCGCCGCCGACATCACCACCCGCCGCACGGTCGAGATGCGTTACGTCGGCCAGATCCACGAATGCAGCGTCGAGGTTCCCGGCGGCCGCATCACGGCGGAAACGGTGGCGGCCATGCTGGCGGCCTTCCACCGCCGCTACGAGGAACTCTACACCTACAGCGAGCCGCACAACCCGGTCGAGCTGGTGAACCTGGAGTGCAGCGCCATCGGCCGCGTCGCCAAGCCGGCCGTGCCCGATCTGCCGGTGGGGGACGAGGATCCCGCCGCGGCCCTGGTCGGCCGCCGCGAGGCGTGGTTCGACCCGGACGGCGGCGCACCGGTCGACACCCCGGTCTACGACGGCGCCCGTCTGGTCGGCGGCAATACTATCAGCGGCCCGGCCATCGTCGAAGAGGCGACGACCAGCATCGTGGTGCTGCCCGGCTGGACCATCACCCTGCACCGCTCCGGCAGCTACCTCGCCACCCGGCGGGCGGCGGGCGGAACGGCGGAACGGGCGGATCGCGCGGCGGCCACCGTCGCCTGATGCGTCCCGGTGGGGCCGCGTTGCTCGGGCTTGACGACGCGGCCCCACACCTTGCGAAGACCGGCAAAAGGCGCAAGGATCGACACTCCACCCCGCCGCGCCACGACATCGCCAGGGAGGCCAGGGGATGAACGCACGGTTTACGACTGAGAACGTCACTCCCGCGCAACGGGCCCACCGCTGGCGGGAAATCGTCGGCGCCACCTATTTCCCGCTGGAGATCACCATCCCCCGCCCGGAGACGTTCGGCGGCAGCATCGCCATCGACGCGGTCGGGCCGCTCTCCATCTCCCGCCATCAGTCCAGCGGGCTGGCCTACCGCCGTGACGTCCACCACCTGCGCAAGGAACGTGAAGAACAGTTCCTCATCACCGTGCCCGAGCAGGGGGAGGTGGACTTCACCCAGTGCGGCCACGACGTGCGTTGCGGCGCCGGCGGCTTCATCCTGCAGCGCAGCCACGAGCCCTACGAGTTCAGCCATCGCGACGCCAGCGCCCTGTGGGTGGTCAAGGTGCCGTCCGACGTGCTGCGCAGCCGCCTGCGGGCGCCCGATCGCTTCTGTGCCCTGCGCTTCGACGCCCAGGAGGGGGCGGGCGCCCTGTTCGTCGACTTCCTGCGCCTGCTGCCGCGCCGCCTGCCGCAACTGGGCGAAGAGGGCAGGGCGGCCGTCGGCGGGCAGGTGCTGGATCTGCTGGTGCTGGCCCTGCAGGACGATGCGCGGGTGCTCGACAGCGCGGAGTCGGTGGTGCGGGCGGCACACCTGCAGCGCATCGAGAGCTTCGTCCGCCGCAACCTGCACGACCCCGACCTGTCGCCCCAGAGGATCGCCGCCGGCTGCGGCATCTCGGTGCGCTATCTGCATCAGTTGTTCCGCGACACCGGCATGACCGTCAACGGCTGGGTGCGCGAGCAGCGCCTGCTGTCGTGCCATGCCGCCCTGACCACGGGGGCGCCGCGCCGGACCATCGCCGAAATCGCCTACAGCTGGGGCTTCGCCGACCAGGCCCAGTTCAGCCGCGCCTTCCGCAGCCGCTTCGGCACCAGCCCGAGCGACGTGCGCCGCCGCGCCGGGTGATGCGCCGCGGCCTCATGCCACCACCTGGCTCACCGGGGTCTGGTAGACGCTGCTGAAGTAGGTGCGGAACAGCCGCATGGCCGGGGTCAGCTCCACCCCCTGCCGCCAGGCGAGGCCGACGTTCATGGGCGGGACCGGCTGCGCCAGCACCGCCGTCTCGATGCGGCGGCCTTCGAGGGACCACGGGCGGTACACCATGTCCGACAGGATGGTCACGCCCTGACCGTTGGCGACCATCGAGCGCACCGCCTCGATCGACGAGGTGCGCAGGCGGATCTGCGGCTGGTAGGGCGTCGTGTTCCAGTAGCGCAGCGCCGTGTGCGCCGCCTCGTCCACCGTCAGCATGATGTAGGGTTGGTCGGCCACGTCCTTGAGGCCGACTGAATCGCGTTCGAGCAGCGGGTGGCCGGAGGGCAGCCACAGGCGCCGCTGGCTGCTCATCAGGGTTTCGGTCGCGATCTCGGGGTTGGCGATGTTGGACGTCAGCACCACCGCCATGTCGAAGCGGTTGGTGACGAGGCCGTCCTCGATCATCTCGCGGCTGAGTTCATACAGCTGGATGCGCAGGTCGGGATAGCGCCGCTCCAGGCGCTCCAGGTGCTGCGGCAGGAAGTAGCCGAGCACCGTGTAGCTGGCCGCCACCGACAGGGTGCCGGCGACGTCGTGGGCGCCCGAGTCCAGGTGCAGGGCTTCCTCCACGCTCGCCAGGATGCGGTGGGCCGATGCCAGGAAGCGGCGCCCGGCCTCGGTCAGGTGCATGCCCTGGGCGGTGCGGTCGAACAGGCGCACCCCGATCTCGGCCTCCAGGTCCTTGATGGCGGCGGTGATGGCCGATTGCGAGATCGACAGTTCCTTGGCCGCCCGCGACACCTGCCCGAGATTTGCCGTCGCAACGAAATACTTGACGTGGCGAAAGTTGAGCGACATCGGCGGCCTTCTCTATCTGATTTTCCGAACACGGCAGGCGACAAAATCTGATCACGTGCCGCCAAAATGAGCGCGACGTCGGGCCATGGCGCAGAAAGACAGGGTGTTGCGCCCAGTGTATGTTCGGAGGGAATTAAATTTTGCAGATAATGGTGCAGCCAAAAATAAAATTTGTCAAAGCCTGTCCCATCTCGCAGCCTTGATGGTGAAGCACGGGACGGCGCAAGGCTCGCCGGACCTGCCCGAACAAGGGAGAAACGGACAGTGGCAGCCAGACTCGTCGATCTGAACTGTGACCTCGGCGAAGGCTTCGGCCAGTGGACGCTGGAGGCTTCCGACGACGACCTCATGGACCTCATCAGCTCCGCCAACGTCGCCACCGGCTTCCATGCCGGCGACCCCAACCTGATGGACCGCGTGGTGCGGCTGGCGGTGGAGCGGGGCGTCGCCCTCGGCGCCCATCCCGGCTTCCGCGACCTCCAGGGTTTCGGGCGGCGGGTCATCCAGGCGCGGCCGGAGGAACTGGTCAACGACATCCTCTACCAGCTCGGCGCCCTGCGCGAGTTCGCCCGCCGCCACGGCGTGCGGCTGCAGCACGTCAAGCCGCACGGCGCCCTCTACATGGAAGTGGCGCGCGACGAGACGCTGTCGGAACAGCTGGTCGAAGCCCTGCTGAAGTCGAGCCCGGAGACCCTGCTGTTCTGCATGGACGTCTCTAAGACCTATGCCGTCGCCCGCGCCGCCGGCCTGCCGGTGGCCCGCGAGTTCTACGCCGACCGCGACTACGACCGCAGCGGCTCCATCGTCTTCGCCCGCCGCATGCGGCCGCTCGACCCGCAAGAGGTCGCCGACAAGTGCGTCCGCGCCTGCCTGGAGGGCAAGGTCCGCACCGTGGAAGGCGACGACATCGACATCGAATTCGAGTCCATCTGCTTCCACTCCGACACCCCCGGCGCCCTGCGCATCGGCACCACCCTGCGGGCGGCGCTGATCGACAACGGCATCCGCATCGCGCCGGCGGCGGAAGTGGTGGCCCAGGCCGGCGGCGGCCGCTGACCGCCGGCGCCGCCGCAGTACCGAGTTACCGAACAGGGACAGTCGCACAACAAGGGAGAGCCCCCCGATGCCCGAGATCCGTTCCCCGCTGCCCGGCACCTTCTACCGCGCCGCCGCCCCCGGCGAGCCGCCGTTCAAGAAGGAAGGCGATGCGGTCGCCGTCGGCGACGTCGTCGGTCTGGTGGAGGTGATGAAGTCCTTCATGGAAGTGAAGGCCGAGGTCGCCGGCACCATCGCCCGCTTCCTGGTGGAGAATGAGGCCCCGGTCACCGCCGGTGCCGTCCTGGCCGAGCTGGAAGGGTGAGGCCGATGGCGATCCGTCGGCTGTTCATCGCCAACCGCGGCGAAATCGCCGTGCGGGTGGTGCGCTCCGCCAAGGCGCTGGGGATCGAGACGGTGCAGGCCCATTCCGAGGCCGATGCCGACATGCTCGCCGTGCGCCTGGCCGACCGCGCCGTCTGCATCGGCCCCGCCGCCGCCAAGCACTCCTATCTGAACATCGAGGCCGTGGTCGGCGCCGCCCGCGAGGCCGGCTGCGACGCCGTCCACCCCGGTTACGGCTTCCTGGCCGAGAACGCCGCCTTCGCCGAGGCGGTGGAAGCGGCCGGCATGATCTTCGTCGGCCCGTCGCCCGACACCATCCGCACCATGGGCGACAAGGCCGCCGCTCGCGCCGCCGCCATCGCCGCCGGCGTGCCGGTGGTGCCCGGGTCCGACGGTCGGCTGGCCGACGTGGCGGCGGCGGTGGCAGCCGCCGAGGCCATCGGCTACCCGGTGATGATCAAGGCCGCCGCCGGCGGCGGCGGGCGCGGCATCCGCGTCGCCGACACCGCCGACGACCTGCGCCGGCTGGTGCCGCAGGCCCAGGCGGAGGCGCAGGCGGCCTTCGGCGACGGCGGTTTCTACCTGGAACGGGTGGTGCGCGACGCCCGCCACATCGAGGTGCAGATCGTCGGCGACGGCAGCCGCGCCGTCCATTGCTTCGAGCGCGAATGCTCGCTGCAGCGCCGCCGCCAGAAGGTGTGGGAGGAAGCGCCCGCCGCCTGCCTCGACGACGCCACCCGCGCCGAGCTGTGCCGCTCTGCCGTCGCCCTGGCGGAAAGCGTCGGCTACCGCGGCGCCGGCACGCTCGAATACCTCTACGAGCCGGCGAGCGGCGCCTTCTTCTTCATCGAGATGAACACCCGCATCCAGGTGGAGCATCCGGTGACCGAGATGGTGACCGGCGTCGACCTGATCGCCGAGATGATCCGGATCGCCGGCGGTGCGCCCTTGTCGCTGCGGCAGGAAGACATCCGCCTGACCGGCCATGCGGTGGAGGTGCGCATCAACGCCGAGGACCCGACCAACAACTTCATGCCGTTCCCCGGCGTGGTCGGGACGCTGGTGATCCCCGAGGGCGAGGGCCTGCGCTTCGACGGCATGATCTACGACGGCTACGCCATCCCGCCCTTCTACGACTCGCTGCTCGGCAAGCTGATCGTCCACGGCCCCGACCGCGGGGCGGCCATCGACCGGCTGGCGGCGGCGCTGCGCACCCTGCGGGTGGACGGGGTGAAGACCACCGCCCCGCTGCACGTCGCCCTGGCCGCCGATCCGGCGGTGCGGGCCGGCGACTTCCACACCCAGTTCCTCGAACCCTGGCTCGCGGGCCGCAGCCTGGCTGCCGAATAGGGAGGACCGGATGAAAACGCGTTACTCGTTCGGAGGCGACGAGCACATCTTCGTCGAAATGGACGAAGAAATGTCGCTGGACGCCTTCTTCAAGAGCCTGTCCATGACCGAGGCGGTGCGGGCCGCCGACATCGCCGGCGTGACCGAGGTATGCCCGGCCAACGCCAGCTTCCAGGTCAAGTTCGACCCCGACCGCATCGCGCCCGACGCCCTGCTGGCCGAGCTGAAGGCCCTGGAACACGCCGCCGAGGCGGGTGAAAAGCGCATCCGCACCCGCATCATCGAGGTGCCGGTGTTCTACCGCGACCCGTGGACGCACGAAACGCTCATGCGCTTCCGCGAACGCCACCAGGACCCGAGCGGGACGGACCTGGATTACGCGGCGCGCATCAACGGCTATGCCACGGTGGACGATTTCATCACCGCCCACCACGCGAGCCCGTGGTTCGTCTCCATGGTCGGCTTCGTGGCGGGGCTGCCCTTCCTCTACCAGCTGGTGGCGCGGGAGAAGCAGCTTCAGGTGCCCAAGTACCTGCGGCCGCGCACCGACACGCCCAAGCAGACGGTCGGCTACGGCGGGTCCTTCTCCTGCATCTATTCGGTGCGCGGGGCCGGCGGCTACCAGATGTTCGGCATCACGCCCATGCCCATCTACGACCCGACGCAGACGGTCTCCTACCTGCGGGACTTCATGGTGTTCTTCCGCCCCGGCGACATCGTGAAGTGGAAGCCCATCGGGCGCGAGGAGTACGACGCCATCACCGCCGACGTGGCGGCCGGCCGCTACGAGCCGCGCATCCGCGAGGTCACCTTCGACCTCGACGCCTTCAAGGCGGACATGGACGGCACCAACGCTCGGCTGATGGAGGCTCTCTATGGCGTTTAAGGTCATCTCTCCGGGCCTGCTGACGACGGTGCAGGATCTCGGCCGCCCCGGCTACTTCCACCTCGGCATTCCCATGTCGGGCGCCATGGACCGCTTCGCCCTGCGGGCCGCCAACCTGCTGGTCGGCAACGACGAAGGCGCCGCCGGCCTGGAAGCGGTGTTCATGGGGCCGCAGCTCGAGTTCGAGGTCGACTGCACGGTCGCCGTCACCGGCGCCGACATGCCGCCGCGGGTCGACGGGCAGCACGTGGAAACCTGGACCGCCTTCAAGGTGAAGGCCGGCCAGACGCTCACCTTCGACTACCTGCGCGGCGGGGCGCGGGCCTATATCGCCATCTCCGGCGGTATCGACACGCCACCGGCGCTCGGCAGCCGATCCACCTACGCCATCGGTGCCCTGGGCGGCTATCACGGCCGGGCGCTGGCGGTGGGGGACGTGGTGCCGCTCGGCCAGGGAGGCGTGGTGAAGGACGGCCGCACCCTGGCGCCGGCCCTGCGTCGCCTGCCGGGGGCGCCGGCGGAACTGCGGGTGCTGCCGGGGCTTTATTGGCGGCTCATCACCGAACAGGCCGGCCGCAACTTCTTCGACGACGAGTGGAAGGTGGCGCCGGAAGCCGACCGCATGGGCTATCGCTTCCGCGGCGGCCGCCCCGTCGAGTTCGAGCCGCGCGAACAGCCCTTCGGCGCCGGGTCGGACCCCTCCAACATCGTCGACGGCTGCTATTCCTACGGCTCCATCCAGGTGCCCGGCGGGTCGGAGCCCATTGTCCTGCACCGCGATGCGGTGTCGGGCGGCGGCTACTTCACCCTCGGCGCCGTGATCTCGGCCGACATGGACCTGATCGGGCAGTTGCAGCCCCACACGCCGGTCCGCTTCGTGCGGGTCGACATGGAAGCGGCGCTGAAGGCCCGCCACGACCGCGCCGCCCTGCTGGCGAAGGTGCGCGACGCCCTGGCGTAAGCCGGGGCGCCCGCCCGCCGGCGCGCAACGACCGGCGGGTACGACCAAGAATCGACAGAACAGACCTACAGGACAGTGGAGGCACCACATGAAGACCCTTGCGCTTGCCCTGACGCTGACGACGGCTCTGGCCGGCGGCGCCCATGCCGCCGACTGGTTCCCGTACCCGGCCCAGGAAACCGTGCCCGCCTTCGCCGCCGACGGCGAGATGCGCCCGGTGGAGTACTCGCCGCTCGCAAAGGCGTCGAAGGACTGGGACATCTGCGTCTCGTTCCCGCACATGAAGGACGCCTACTGGCTCGGCGTGAACTACGGCATCGCCGAGGAAGCCAAGCGCCAGGGCGTCAAGATGACGCTGGTGGAAGCCGGCGGCTACACCGAGCTGAACACCCAGATCAGCCAGATCGAGAACTGCGTCGCCCGCGGCGCCGACGCCGTCATCATCGGCGCCATCTCGTTTGACGGCTTGAACAACGTCGTTCGCGAAGTGCGGGGCAAGGGCATCCCGGTGATCGACGTCATCAACGGCATTTCCTCGCCGGAGCTGTCGGCCAAGTCGCTGGTGTCGTTCCACACCATGGGCAGCGAGGCCGGCCGCTACCTCGCCGCCAAGCACCCGGCCGGCAGCGAGCCGGTGAAGGTGGGCTGGTTCCCTGGCCCGGCGGGCGCCGGCTGGGTGGAGGCGGCGCACAAGGGCTTCATGGAGGCCGTCGCCGGGTCCGCGGTGGAGGTGCTGGAGCCGCGCTACGGCGATACCGGCAAGGAAGCTCAGCTGCGGCTGGTGGAGGACGTGCTGCAGGCGACGCCCGACGTGCGTTACATCGCCGGTACCGCCGTCACCGCCGAGGCCGCCCAGGGCCTGCTGCGGGAACGCGGCCTGACCGACGAGATCGGCCTGCTCGCCTTCTACATGACGCCGGGTGTCTACCAGGGCATCCAGCGCGGCTTCATCGAGGCCGCTCCGGCGGACTCCATGGTCATCCAGGGCCGCATCGCGGTCGACCAGGCGGTGCGCCTGCTGGAGAACCAGGACGTGGTGAAGCACGTCGGGCCGAAGATCTTCGTGGTGTCGAAAGACAACATCGGCTCCGTCGCCCGCGAAGCCATCCTGCCGCCGGAGAACTACACGCCTGTGTTCCAGGTGCCCTGATCCGCGGCGGCGGACCCCGCCGGGCGCGTTTCCCCTCCCTGCCGCGCCCGGCGGGCCTTTCCGCTTCCGTCTGAGACGTCCTTCACACTGCGGGGTTCCTTCATGACCCAGACCCCTCTGGTCGAGACGGTGGCGCTGACCAAGCGCTACCCCGGCGTGGTCGCCCTCGACGCGGTGGATTTCGACCTGCGTCCCGGCGAGGTCCATGTGCTGTTCGGTGAGAACGGCGCCGGCAAGTCGACCCTCATTTCCATGCTGGCCGGCGCGTCGCAGCCGTCCTCCGGCGAGATCCGGGTGCGCGGGCAAGCGGTGCGGTTCGGCTCCGTCGCCGATGCGCGGGCGGCCGGAATCGCCGCCGTGTTCCAGGAATTCTCCCTGGTGCCGACGCTGACCGTCGCCGAGAACCTGTTTCTGGGCGACGAGCCCCGGCGCGGCCCCTTCATCGACCGGCGCGCCATGGTGCGCAAGGCCGCCGAGCTGTTCGCCCGGCTGGAATTCGCCATAGACCCGCAGCGCCGCGTCGTCAGCCTGAGCCGCGCCGAGCAGCAGATGGTGGAAATCGCCAAGGCGCTGCACCGCGACGTCGGCATCCTCATCCTCGACGAGCCCACCGCCTCGCTCACCGACCGCGAGGTGGACCACCTGTTCGACGTCGTCCTGCGCATGAAAGGGCAGGGGGTCGGCATCATCTACATCTCCCACCGCATGCAGGAATTCGGCCGCATCGCCGACCGCGTCACCGTGCTGCGCGACGGCGCCCGCATCGGCACCGTCGCCATGGCGGAGACGTCGGAGGCGCAACTGGTGGAGATGATGGCCGGCCGCGCCATCGCCGAGGTCTATCCAACCATCGCCCGCCGCCCCGGCGAGGTGCTGCTGAGCGTGACCGGGCTGCACGCCTGGGGCGTCCACGGCGTCGACCTGGAGGTGCGGCGCGGCGAGGTGCTGGGCGTGGCGGGGCTGGTCGGCTCCGGCAAGTCTCGGTTCTTCCGCGCCGTCATGGGCCTTCTGTCGATCCGTGGCGGGCGCGTGCGCTTCGGCGGCCGCGACGTCACCGGGCAGCCGACGCGCGCCATGATGGCCGCCGGCGCCTACTACCTGACCGCCGACCGCAAGACCGAGGGCCTGCAACTGGCCTTCACCGCCCGCGACAACCTGGCCCACGGCATCCTGGCCGGGGGCGAGGAGGGCGGCGGCCTGCTGCCGTGGCGCCGCATCCGCGCCCGGGCCGAGGCGGTGGCCGAGCGCGTCGACCTGCCGCCGGCCTACCGCGGCCGGCTGGTCGCCCAGCTGTCGGGCGGCAACCAGCAGAAGACGCTGTTCGGCCGCGGCCTCGGCGGCGACTACGACCTCTACATCTTCGACGAGCCGACGGTGGGGGTCGACATGGGGGCGCGCGCCAGCCTCTACGGCCTCATCCGCGACCTGACCGAGGCCGGCAAGGCGGTGGTGGTGATCTCCTCCGACCTGCCGGAAGTCATGAACCTGGCCCATCGCCTGGTGGTCTTCGCCCACGGCCGCATCGCCGCCGAACTGGAGGGCGAGGCCGCCACCGAGGCGGCGGTGCTGTCCCACTTCTTCGCCCAGCCTGGAGTTCCCGCATGACCGCGACGCCCGCTACCGACGCGCCGACGCCCGACCGCGCCGCCGTCGCGCCGCGCCACGCCGGCCTGCCGGCGGTTGCCCGCGCCCTGTTCGTCCGCCTCGGCGTGCTGCCGTTCTTCCTGGTGGGCGCGCTGATCATCTTCGGCGGCCTGTCCGACCGCTTTCTCACGCTCGACAACCTGGTCAACGTCGCCCGCCAGTCGGTCTATCTGGTGCTGGTGTCCATGGGGCAGATGCTGGTGTTGATCACCGGCGGTTTCGACCTGTCCGTGGGCGCGGCCATCGCTCTGACCTCGGTGGTGTCGGCCATGGCCATGGTGGGGCTGGCGGCGGCCTTCCCCGACGCGGTGTGGCTGGTGATCGTACTCGGCGCCTTCGCCGGCTTCGCCGCGGCGCTGGTGATCGGGGCGGTGAACGGCGTCGGCGTCGCCTTCTTCGGCGTCTCGCCCTTCATCATGACGCTGGGCGTCAGCTCGGTCGCCGCCGGCATCTCGCTGTTCCTCACCGGCGGCGTGCCGGTCTCCGGCATCCCCTTCACCTTCGCCGACACCTTCGGCTTCGGCCGCCTGGCCGGCGTGCCGGTGCCGGTGATCGTCGCCGCGCTGGCGGTGGCGGTGATGTGGCTGATCATGGCCCGCACCCGCATCGGCGCCCATGTCTATGCCGTCGGCGGCAACATCAAGGCCGCCCATCTGTCGGCCATCAACACGCGGCGGACGCAGATCTTCGCCTATGTGCTGTGCTCGCTGATCGCCTCGCTGACCGGCCTGCTGCTGACCGCCCGCGTGGAGAGCGGCGAGGCCAACCTGGGCGGCACCATCGCGCTCGAAAGCATCGCCGCCTGCGTCATCGCCGGCGTCTCCCTGCGCGGCGGCATCGGCCGGGTGGAGAACGTGGTGCTGGGGGCCTTCTTCATCGTGCTGGTGCAGAACGGCATGAACCTGGCGCAGGTGAGTTCCTACATGCAGATGGTCCTGCTCGGCCTGCTGCTGATCCTGGCGGTGGTGTTCGATCAGGTGCGCTATCGCATGATGATGGGCGGCCACTGACGCGGCTGCACCGCGTGGTCTCGGGCGGGGGTATGGACGGCGACGAGCGGCCGTCCATACCCCCGCGTCGGCCTGCTGATCGACGTGGGGGTGCCGTGCGCGCCGCAGGGCCCTCGCGCTGGATCGCAGCCGGCCCGGCCGGTTGATCGGAGTGTCTGACGCGCCGTATGGCACAAAGAGCAAGGCCCCGGAAACGCCAGCGTTTCCAGGGCCTTGAATTGGTGGGCGCACAAGGACTCGAACCTTGGACCCGCTGATTAAGAGTCAGCTGCTCTACCAACTGAGCTATGCGCCCGCAGAGTACTTTTTTCTGCGTCCCTTCAGGATGTTAGCTCCGTTTCACCGGGGCGTTCCGTCCTGCCGAGGCGCGCTTTATACCCAACGCTCGGCCACCCCGCAAGGGCTTTTTTCAAAAAAGTTCACGCCGCTCCGTCACGGTTCGTCATAGCCGCCGCGGCGGCCGATCTGGACGTCGCGGTGGACGTGCACGCTCATCAGGCAGCCCATGGCGATCAGCAGCGTCAGCATGGCCGTGCCGCCGTAGGAGATCAGGGGCAGCGGCACGCCGACCACCGGGATCAGGCCCATCACCATGGCGATGTTGATGAAGACATAGAGGAAGAACGTCGTCGTCACGCCGATCGCCACCAGGCGGCCGAACTGGTGGCGGCAGCGCACCGCGATGGCGAAGCCGTAGATCAGCACCACCAGGTACAGCGACAGCAGCACCAGCCCGCCGGCCATGCCGAATTCCTCGGCCATCATGGTGAAGATGAAGTCGGTCTGGCGTTCCGGCAGGAAGTTCAGGTGGCTCTGGGTGCCCTGCAGGAAGCCCTTGCCGAACACGCCGCCCGACCCCAGCGCGATCTTCGACTGCAGGATGTGGTAGCCGGTGCCGAGCGGGTCGTTTTCGGGGTTCAGGAAGGTCAGCACGCGGTTCTTCTGGTAGTCGCGCAGGAAGCCCCAGGCGATGGGCACCGCGCCCACGCCCGCCGCCAGCACGACGGCGAACTTCCACAGCCGCACGCCGGCCATGAAGAAGATCACCCCCGACCCGGCGATCAGCATCAGCGCCGTGCCCAGGTCGGGCTGCTTCAGCACCAGGGCGGCCGGCGCGAAGACCATCAGCATGGGCGGCACCAGATAGAACGGCCGCCCCACTTCCTCCAGGCTGGCGCCGTGGAAGTACTTGGCGAGCGCCAGCACCAGCGACACCTTCATCAGCTCGGACGGCTGCAACTGGAAGAACCCGAGGTCGATCCAGCGCTGCGCGCCCATGCCGATCTCGCCGCGCACCTCCACCGCCACCAGCAGCACGAAGACGATGCCGTAGACGGGGTAGGCCCACTTCATCAGCTGCCGCACGTCCACCAGCGCCAGGCCGAGCATGAACACCATGCCGACGGCGAACCGCGCCATCTGGCGGTCGGCCCACGGATCCCAGCTGCCGTTGGCGGCCGAGTAGAGCATCAGGAAGCCGACCGAGGCGATGAGCGTGATGACGAACACCAGGCTCCAGCTCACCTGCCAGAGCTTCTCGGTGGTCGTCATGTCGCCGCGGCGGCGGTGGTGGGACAGGAACTCAGACATGGCTCAGGTCCCCGTCGCATCGGGTTTGGCGAGCGGTCGCGGCAGGCCGTTCTCGAACAGCGCCGGCTCCACCGCCGCCGCCTCGCCGGTGCCGGCCGTGCCGGTGCCCGTGGGATCGTCGGGGCCGGGCTCGGCCTCGGGCGGCAGGGCGAGCATTTCCTCGGCGGTCGGCGTGCGGCGGGCGGGGTCGAGGCGCATGCACTCGTCCATCACCGCCTTGGCGATGGGCGCCGCCACCGCCGAGCCGCCGCCGCCGTGCTCCACCACCACGGCGCAGGCGTAGCGCGGGCTGTCGTAGGGGGCGTAGCAGACGAACAGGGCGTGGTCGCGGTACTTCCAGGGCAGGTCCTCGTTCTTGATGACGCCGCCCTGGCGCTCGGTCATGGTGATGCGGCGCACCTGCGCCGTGCCGGTCTTGCCGGCCATCTGGATGGTCTTGTCCTCCAGCGCCGCCTTGCGGGCGGTGCCGCGGTCGCCGTGCACCACCGACAGCATGCCGAGGCGCACCATCTCCATGTTCTGGCGCGAGATGCCGAGCTGATCGGGCGTCTGCGCCGGACGCGGCAGCAGGTTGCCGTCGGGGCCGACGATCTGGCGCGTCAGCACCGGCCGCACGGCCAGGCCCGTGGCCAGGCGCGCCGTCATCACCGCCAGTTGCAAGGGCGTGGTCAGCACGTAGCCCTGGCCGATGCCGGCCACCAGCGTCTCGCCCTTGTGCCAGGGCTGATCCATGGTGGCGCGCTTCCAGGCGGTGGTCGGAATCAGGCCCGGCCGCTCGTGCGGCAGGCCGACGTCCACCGGCTTGCCGAGGCCGAAGCGGTGCGACATCTCGGCGATGCGGTCGACGCCGACGCGCTTGGCGATTTCGTAGAAATAGACGTCGCACGACTGGGCGATCGCCTCCACCAGGTTCACCGAGCCGTGGCCGCCCTTCTTCCAGCAATGGAAGCGGGCATTGCCGAGCGACATGTGGCCGGGGCAGAAGACGCTGTTCTCGGGCTTGATGACGCCGGCTTCCAGGGCGGCGAGCGCCACCACCATCTTGTAGGTGGAGCCCGGTGCGTACTGGCCGCCCACCGGCTTGTTGGTCAGCGGGGCGTGATCGTTGGCGACCAGGGTCTTCCACTCGGCGGTGGTCAGGCCGCGGTTGAAGGCGTTGGGGTCGTAGCCGGGGTTGGACACCATGGCGAGCACCTCGCCGGTGTGCACGTCCATGAGCACGATGGAGGCGCTTTCCTCGCCCAGCACTTCCACCGCCTTGCGCTGCAGGCGGGCGTCGAGCGTCATGGTCAGCTCGTCGCCCGGGTCGCCTTCCTCGCGGCGCAGTTCGCGGATGACGCGGCCGACGGCGTTGACTTCCACCTGGCTGGTGCCGGCGGCGCCGCGCAGGGCGAGGTCGTATTCGCGCTCGATGCCGGCCTTGCCGATGCGGAAGCCAGGCAGTTCCAGCAGCGGGTCGCCGGTCAGGTCGTCCTCCGACACCGCCGCCACGTAGCCGAGCACGTGGGCGAAATCTTCGCTCCAGGGGTAATAGCGGGCGAGGCCCTCGTCGATGATGATGCCGGGCAGGTCGGGGGCGTTCACCTGGATGCGGGCCATTTCGGTCCACGACAGGTTCTCGCGCACGGTCACCGGCACGAAGCCGCGCTTGCGGCTGACTTCCTTCAGCACCTTCTGGCGGTCGTGGTCCGACAGGGCGATGATGCGGCCCAGCGCATCCAGGGTGCCCTCGATGTCCTTGGTCTGCTCGCGCACCAGCAGCACGCGGAAGTTCTGCTTGTTGACGGCCAACGGCACGCCGAAGCGGTCCACCAGCCGGCCGCGCGGCGGCGGCAGCAGGCGGATGTTGATGCGGTTCTCCTCCGCCAGCGTCTTGTAGCGGTCGGATTCCAGGACCTGCAGGTAGTACATGCGCCCGACCAGTGCGGATATAAGCGCCGCCTTGCCCGCCGCCAGCCCGATGGCGCGGCGGGAGAACACCTTGGCGCGATCCCCCTGGCGGGTGGTCATGGAGCGCATCATGGGTCAGGCGTCCTTGATGAGGTAGAGCTGCGCCCGCGCCAGCAGCCAGCCGAGCACGGGGTAGAGGGCGAGCGTCAGCAGATATTCCACGGCCACCGTCTGCAGGTCGGCCGACAATCCGTAGATGAGCGACACGGCCAGCCACTTGGTGCCGGCGGCGATGAGCCCGACCAGGGCGAAGGCCCACCACGTCACGGCGAAGGACTTGCCGTTGAAGAACTTGTACTGGCTGACCACGATGCTGGTCGTGATGAGCAGCATGAGCGCGCCCGAGCCGAGCGGCGCCCCGGTCAGGATATCCTCGAACAGCCCCAGGCTGAAGGCCGAGCCGTAGCCCATGAGGTCGGGCCGGTAGACGGCCCAGTAATAGACCCCGATGAGCGACAGCATGGGGCCGACCCGCACCATGCCGGGCAGGTGGGTCGGCGTCGCCGCCAGAAGGATGAGCATCAGCGTGAGCACGAACGGCACCAGGTGCCGTGCCATCGTGTCCATCCGCTGCCACAGGGTGGGACGCATCGCCGCCGTTTCTTCTTCTACTGGTCGAGCCGGGCCGCAGCCCGCGGGGCCGCGACGGGGCTCACTCCAGGGCTTCGCCGGGGAGGATGCCGTTCAGGCCGTAGTCGACGGCCTGCACGATCTCCAGCCGGTCGCGCTGTACATAGGGCGCGACCCGCACGACGCCATCTTCCACCGACGCCACCACGCCCACGGGCAGCCCCTGCGGGAAGGCGCCGGCGGCGCCCGAGGTGGCCACCAGGTCGCCCGGCACCACGCCGGCATTGGCCGGCAGGTAGATGAGCCGCGGCCGGTCGGTGTTCTCGCCGGCCAGGATCGCCCGCTGGCGGCCTTCGCCCACCATGACGGGGATGCGGGAGTTGATGTCGGTGATGAGCAGCACGCGCGAGGTGCGCAGGCCCGTTTCGGCGACCCGCCCGACCACGCCTTCGCCGGTCATCACGGCCTGGCCCTTGCGGATGCCGTCGCTGCTGCCGCCCAGCACGAGCAGGCTGTGGGCGAAGGCGCCGCCGGTGTCGGCCACCACGCGGGCGGAGACGAAGGACGCCCCCGGCTCCGGACGGAAGTTCTGCAGGCTGCGCAGGGCCTCGTTCTCGGCTTCCAGCTTGCGGGCGACCATCTGCCAGCGCAGCAGGCGCTGGTTCTCTTCGAGCAGGCGCTGGTTTTCCTCGTAGAGGTCGGTGAGGCCGCGCACCGCTTCCACCCCCGCGGCCAGCGAGGCGGCCGGGCGCGACAGCACGTCCAGCACCGGCGCGACGCTGTCGGCGACGGTGGTGCGCACCCGCTCCACCAGGACTGTGTCGGCCTTGCCGAGCAGCATGAGGGCGAAGGACGCCCCCACCAGCGCGAGAAGGGCGAAGCGCTGCATGACGCCCTTCAGGGCGCCCAGGCGGTTCAGCGCGACGGTCGACTGCTTCACGAGGAGCCATCCCCCACCAACTGCCGGCGCGACGAGGATTTTCGCACCGGTATTCCACTCATGCCCGGCCGTCCGCCTCGTGTCCGGAACGGCGCCGCTGCCCCCTCCGGGTCGCGGCGCCGCCGATCTTAGTACATGGAGGTAAGGACGTTCTTAAGCTTCTTCATTTCTTCCAGCGCCCGGCCGGTGCCCAGCGCGACGCACGACAGCGGGTCGTCGGCGATGGAAACGGGCAGGCCGGTCGCCGCGCGCAGGACATAGTCCAGGTTGGTCAGCAGCGCACCACCGCCGGTGAGCACGATGCCCTTGTCGACGATGTCGGCGGCCAGTTCGGGCGCGGTGTGCTCCAGCGCCACCTTCACCGCCTCGACGATGGCGGAGACGGGCTCGGCCAGGCTGTCGGCGATCTGGCGTTCCGAGATGACCAGTTCCTTGGGCACGCCGTTCATCAGGTCGCGGCCCTTGATCTCCATGGTGCGGCCTTCGCCCTGTTCGGGCGGGCAGGCGCAGCCGATTTCCTTCTTGATGCGCTCCGCCGAGCCTTCGCCGACCAGCAGATTGTGGTTGCGGCGGATGTAGCCGATGATCGCCTCGTCCATCTTGTCGCCGCCGACGCGGACGCTGCGGGCATAGACGATGCCGCCGAGCGACAGCACGGCCACTTCCGTGGTGCCGCCGCCGATGTCGACGACCATGGAGCCGGTCGGCTCGGTCACCGGCAGGCCGGCGCCGATGGCGGCGGCCATGGGTTCCTCGATCAGGTAGACGCGGCGGGCCCCGGCGGCCTCGGCGCTTTCCTGGATGGCGCGGCGCTCGACGGCGGTGGAGCCCGACGGCACGCAGATGATGACCATGGGCGAGGCGAAGCTGCGCCGGTTGTGCACCTTGCGGATGAAGTGCTTGATCATCTCCTCGGCGACTTCGAAGTCGGCGATGACGCCGTCGCGCAAGGGGCGGATGGCCTGGATGTTGCCAGGCGTGCGGCCGAGCATCTGCTTGGCTTCGTCACCGACGGCCAACACCTGCTTCTTGCCCTTGACCTCGGCAATGGCGACCACCGACGGCTCGTTCAGAACGATGCCGCGCCCTTTCACGTACACCAGCGTGTTCGCGGTACCGAGGTCAATCGCCATGTCGGCGGAGAGCCAACCGGTCAGCCTGGAAAACATGCTTCCTCACTCAGCCAAGCTAATGCCAAACGTTGTGGCCTGCGATTCGACAATGCCGGAGGAAGGTCCCTCCGGCATCGCCATATCCCTATCTTCCCGAGGGCCCGGCAACAAGTGAAAACCAGGGCCCTGCGCGCGAATCACGCCCCCATGTCGCCGGGGGCGGTCTTCTCGCGTTTCACCAGAAGCTTGTTCAACGCGGTGACGTAGGCCTTCGCCGAGGCCACCAGCGTATCGGTATCGGCACCCTGGCCGTTGACGGTCTTGCCGTTTTCCTCCAGGCGCACGGTCACTTCCGCCTGGGCGTCGGTGCCCTGGGTGACGGCGTGCACCTGATAGAGCTGCAGGCGGGGCGTGGCGCCGCACAGCTGCTTGATGGCCTTGAAGGTGGCGTCGACCGGCCCGTCGCCTTCGGCGGTGGTGGTCTTGCTGTCGCCGTCGATCTCGAGGGTCAGGGTGGCGGTCTGCGGGCCCTTGGTGCCGCACACCACCGCCAGGTCGACCACCTTGATGCGGTCGCGGGCGCGGATCAGCTGGTCGTCGATGAGGGCGACGATGTCCTCGTCGAACACTTCCTTCTTGACGTCGGCCAGGTCCTTGAAGCGCTTGAAGGCGTCGTTCAGGCGGTTGTCGCCGAGGTCGTAGCCGAGCGCCTTCACCTTGTCGCGGAAGGCGTGGCGGCCGGAGTGCTTGCCGAGCACCAGGGTCGACTTGTTGAGGCCGACGCTCTCGGGCGTCATGATCTCGTAGGTCTGGGCGTTCTTCAGCATGCCGTCCTGGTGGATGCCCGATTCGTGGGCGAAGGCGTTCTTGCCGACGATCGCCTTGTTGGGCTGCACCACGAAGCCGGTCACGGTCGACACCAGCTTGGACGCGCGGGTGATGTAGGTGGTGTCGATGCCCGTCTCGTAGGGCATGCGGTCGGGCCGCGTGCGCAGGGCCATGACGATCTCTTCCATCGCCGCGTTGCCGGCGCGCTCGCCGAGGCCGTTGATGGTGCATTCCACCTGCCGGGCGCCGGCGTTCACGGCCGCCAGGCTGTTGGCGACGGCGAGGCCGAGGTCGTTGTGGCAGTGGACCGAGAAGATGGCCTTGTCGGCGTTGGGCACCCGCTCGATCAGCATGGCGATGAGCGCGGCGTATTCGTCGGGCACCGCGTAGCCGACGGTGTCGGGGATGTTGATGGTGGTGGCGCCGGCGGCGATGGCGGCTTCCACGCAGCGGCACAGGAAGTCGTGTTCGGTGCGCGAGCCGTCCTCGGCCGACCATTCCACGTCGTCCACCTTGGAGCGGGCGTAGGCGACGCTGTCCTTCACCGCCTGCAGCACGGCCTCCGGCTCCATCTGCAGCTTGTACTTCATGTGCAGCGGGCTGGTGGAGATGAAGGTGTGGATGCGCTTGCGCGCGGCCGGGGCCAGCGCCTCGGCGGCGCGGTCGATGTCGGCCTTGGTGGCGCGGGCGAGGCCGGCGACGATGGCCTCGCGGCTCTGCTTGGCGACCGCGTTGACAGCTTCGAAATCGCCGTTGGACGCGATGGGGAAGCCGGCCTCGATGACGTCGACCCCCATTTCCTCCAGCAGCGCGGCGATGCGGCACTTCTCCTCCAGGTTCATGGAGGCGCCGGGGCTCTGCTCGCCGTCGCGCAGGGTGGTGTCGAAGATGACGACGCGGTTGGACTGGCTGCTCATCGGGGACCGGGATCAGGAACGGAAGAACGGGGCGGGCAGGGGGATGGAACGGGCGGGCACCGAGCTCCTGCGGACCGGACGCCGCCGCGGAAGCCGGAGCGGAACACGATCAAGCACAGGCGCGTCGCGGCCTCCCGGGAACGAGGCTTCGCGGAGAGCCGGCGGAGACGGGGGCGAAGACCGGACCGGCGGAACCGGAAGCTTGTTCCGGATCGATCGCCCTGACCGTTGTCCTCGCGTCGCTGCGCATTGGCACTCCCTGCCGCCGGAACGGAAGTTCGACTTGCTGCGGATGTTTTCGACTTGCGCAGGAGTGATTTCGGCAAAGGCCGTTGCCCCCACTCAAGTACCGCCTCTGTATATCACCTTCGCCGCGGTGTGCGGAACACCTATTTTCCCCTTTGGTGGTGAAAAGCGTAGCGGAGGGAAGAGCACCCGCCGCCCGGAAAACCGCCGTTCCCACTCCCGCCGCGCCGGATTTGCGGCTATGCTCGGCGCGCAACCGCAACGGGAGTCCGTCCATGCGCCTGCTCGTGTCCCTGACCGCCGCCGCCGTCCTGCTGGCCGCCCCGACGGCGGCCGATGCCGAGACGCGGCAGGCCCGGCTGCTGCACGTCAACGACGTCTACGAGATCGCGCCGGATCGCGACGGGCTCGGCGGCTTCGGCCCGCTCGGCCGCCTGATCGCCGAGCGCGAGCCGGCCCTGGTCACCTTCGGCGGCGACCTGATCTCGCCCTCGGTGCTGTCGTCGCTGACCCGGGGCGCCCACATGGTGAGCCTGATGAACGCCATCGGCACCGACGCCGCGGTGGTCGGCAACCACGAGTTCGATTTCGGCCCCGAGGTCTTCGCCGACCGTCTGGGGGAGTCCGCCTTCCCCTGGCTCGCCGCCAACACGACCGGGATCGCCGGCGTGAAGGCGCGCGAGATCCGCGAGGTGGGCGGCGTCAAGGTCGGGCTGTTCGGCGTCGTCACGGCCGAGACCGCCACCTTGTCGAGCCCCGGCGCCGGCATCGCCTTTTCCGACCCTCTGGCTGCGGCAAAGGAGCAGGCGGCGGCGCTGCGGGCGGAGGGGGCGGAGGTGGTGGTGGCGCTCACCCACCTGACGCTGGAGGAAGATCTGGCGGTCGGCCGCCTCGACGGCATCGACGTGGTGCTCGGCGGTCACGATCACGAGCCCTGGGCGCACCACGACGGCGACACCCTGATCCTGAAGGCCGGCTACAACGCCCGCTTCCTGGCGGTCGTCGACCTGACGGTGGAGACGGGCGGCAAGCAGCCGGTGGTGACCGCCGGCTGGTCCATGGTGCCCGTCGGCGGGCCGGCGGACCCGGCGGTCGGGGCCAAGGTGGCTGCCTTCCAGCAGGAGCTGGACGGGGCGCTGGCGGCGCCGCTCGCCACCCTGGGGGCGGACCTCGACAGCCGGCGGTCGACGGTGCGCGGACGCGAGGCGGCCATCGGCAATCTCATCGCCGACGCCATGCGCGCGGCCACGGGCGCCGACGTCGCCCTGACCAACGGCGGCGGCATCCGCGGCGACCGCACCTATGCGAGCGGCGGCACGCTCACCCGCGGCGACGTGCTGGCGGAACTGCCCTTCGGCAACGTGGTCGAGGTCGTGCGCCTCACCGGCGCCCAGCTGCACGCCGCCCTGGAGCACGGGGTCTCGGCGGTGGAGCAGGGGGCGGGACGCTTCCCGCAGGTCTCCGGCCTGCGCCTGACCTACGACCCCGCCGCCCCGGCCGGCGAGCGGCTGCGCGAGGTGACGGTGGGGCAGGCGCCGCTGGACCCGGCCGCCACCTACACGGTCGCCGTCAACGACTACATCGGCCGCGGCGGCGACGGCTATGCCGTGCTGGCGGACGCGCCGCGCACGGTCACCGCCGAGGGCGCCCGTCTGCTGTCGACGGTGGTCATGGACGCGCTGGCGGCGGCGGGCACCGTGGCACCCGCCACCGACGGACGCATCACTGCGGCGCGGTGACGGCGCCGGCGTCGGGCACTTCGTCGGCGGCGTCGGTTTCGGCCTTGGTCTCCGTCTGCACCGGCTGCTCGGTCGGGTCGGCGCGACCCTGGCCGCGGGCGGTGCGCAGGTGCTCCACCAGGAAGGCGAGGGTGCGCGTCCACGACACCGCTGCCGCACCGGCGTCGTAGCGGGCGCCGGTCGGGTTGGCGAAGGCGTGGTCGGCGTCGTACCAGTACAGCTCCAGCGGCTGGCCGGCCTCGCGCATGCGCTCCTGGAAGGTGTTCACCATGGATTCGGTGATGTGCTGGTCCTTGGTGGCGAAGTGGCCGAGCACGGGGGCGTCGATCTTCTGCAGGTCGTCCACCGGCACGTCGACGTTGCCGTAATAGATGACGGCCGCGTCCACCGGCGCGTGGATGGCCGTGCGCAAGGCCCAGCCGCCGCCGAAGCACCAGCCGACCACGCCCACCTGCGACGACGTCTCCTGCCGCTTCTCCAGCCAGTCGACCCAGCCGGTCAGGGTGGCGATGGCCTGCTCGGGCTTCACGGCGCCGGTCAGCTCACGGGCGCGCTCGGGCGTCTCGGCCACCTCGCCGCCGAACAGGTCGACGGCCAGGGTGGCGAAGCCCTGCTGCGCCAGCTCCCGGGCGACCGACTTGATCTGGTCGTTGAGGCCCCACCACTCGTGGACGAGGATGACGCCGGGCACCGGGTCCTCGATGCGATCGGGCAGGGCGAGCGCCGCCTCGACGGTGCGCCCGTCGGCGGTGGGGAGGCTCACCTGCTGCAACTCGTCGGCCGCGGCGCGGGCGAGTCGCGGGTCGGCCAGCACGGCCGCCAGCGGCACGCCGGCGAGGCCCTTCATCACGGTACGGCGGGGGATCATGGGCGCAACGTCTCCTTCCTTCTTCCACGGGCGCCGAAGCGAACGCGCGAGGGGGCGGGGAAGATGCCGACGTGGGGGCGGCAGCGGCCGGTGTAAAGCCGGGGCGGCCGCGACGCGCGCAAACGAACGGGGCCGCCTCCTCGCGGAAGCGGCCCCGGTCGATCGCGGCGGAAACGCCGAAGGTGCTTACGCAGCGGACTGCGCGGCGGCCTTCTTGATGCGCTTCTTCAGCTTGCGGGCCTCGCTCGACAGCTTGGTGTCGGCGGTGGACAGCAGATAGGCGTCAATGCCGCCCCGGTGCTCGACAGTGCGCAGGCCGTGGGCGGACAGGCGCAGGCGGACCTGGCTCTTCAGGGCGTCGGACGTCATCGACGTGACCTGCAGGTTCGGGTCCCACGTGCGGCGGGTCTTGTTGTGAGCGTGGCTCACGTTGTTCCCGGTCATGACGCCCTTGCCGGTGATGGCACAACGACGGGGCATGGCCTTGTCCTTCTTCGATCTTTGAAAACTGGCGGAAAATCCGAAGGCCGGTTGTGTACCGGTGCCTCCGGGACGAGTCAAGGGGGAAAAGCCCGGTGCAAGGCGCGGGGCGGCGGAAAGCCGCCCCGCGCACCCGCAATCGGGGATCAGTTCTTGTCCTTGTCGACCAGGGCGTTCGCCTTGATCCACGGCATCATGCCGCGCAGACGCTCGCCGACTTCCTCGATGGGATGCTCGGCCCACAGGCGGCGGGTGGCCTTGAAGGACGGCTGGCCGGCCTTGCACTCGAGCATCCAGTCGCGGGTGAAGCGGCCGGTCTGGATGTCTTCCAGCACGCGCTTCATCTCGGCCTTGGTCTCGTCGGTCACGATGCGCGGACCGGTGACGTAGTCGCCGTATTCCGCCGTGTTGGAGATCGAGTAGCGCATGTTGGCCATGCCGCCCTCGTACATCAGGTCGACGATCAGCTTCACCTCGTGCAGGCACTCGAAGTAGGCCATTTCCGGGGCGTAGCCGGCTTCCACCAGCGTCTCGAAGCCGGCGGCGATCAGCTTGGTCAGGCCGCCGCACAGCACGGCCTGCTCGCCGAACAGGTCGGTTTCGCACTCTTCACGGAAGTTGGTCTCGATGATGCCCGAACGGCCGCCGCCGATGGCCGACGCATAGGACAGCGCCACTTCCATGGCGTTGCCGGAGGCGTTCTGCGCCACCGCCACGAGGCAGGGCACGCCGCCGCCGCGCTTGTATTCGGATCGGACGGTGTGGCCGGGGCCCTTCGGGGCGACCATGAACACGTCCAGGTCCTTGCGCGGCTCGATGAGCTTGAAGTGCACGTTCAGGCCGTGCGCGAAGGCGAGCGCGGCACCTTCCTTCATGTTGCCGTGCAGGTCGGCGTAGTACAGCTCGGCCTGCAGCTCGTCGGGGGTCAGGATCATGACGACGTCGGCCCACGCGGCGGCTTCCGCCGGGGTCATGACGGTCAGGCCTTCGCCTTCGGCCTTCTTGCGGGTGGCCGAGCCGGCCCGCAGGGCGACCGCGACGTCCTTGACGCCCGAATCGCGCAGGTTCAGCACGTGGGCGTGACCCTGCGAGCCGTAGCCCACCACGGCCACCTTCTTGCCCTTGATCAGGTTCACGTCGGCGTCGCGATCGTAGTAAACGCGCATTTGTCCAAATCCTTGATGCAGATCGTTGGTGTTGGTCTTGGTCTTGGTGGGTCGGCTCACAGAGCGCCGAGGCCGCGGGCGATGGCGGCCACGCCGGTGCGCGACACGTCGACGAGGCCGAGCGGCTCCATCAGCGCGATGAAGGCGTCGAGCTTCTCGGTCTTGCCGACGATTTCGAACACGAAGCTTTCGTTCGTGCTGTCGACCACATTCGCACGGAAGATGTCGGCGATGCGAAGGGATTCGACTCGTTTCTCGCCCGTTCCGACCACCTTGACCAGCGCCAGTTCGCGGGCGACGGCCGGGCCTTCGACCGTCAGGTCGCGCACTTTGTGGACGGGGACGAGGCGGCCGAGCTGCGCCTTGATCTGCTCGATCACCATGGGCGTGCCGCTGGTGACGAGCGTGATGCGCGACAGCTTCTCGGTCGGGTCGACCTGGGCGACGGTCAGGCTCTCGATGTTGTAGCCGCGGCCCGAGAACAGGCCGATGACGCGCGCCAGCACGCCGGATTCGTTGTCGACCAGCACGGCGATGGTGTGGGTCTTGATCTCTTCGTGGTCGTTGTTCGACACGGGTCGTGTCTCCCCCTCAGGGTCTCGCGGCGGGACCCCGGCGCCGTCGTGGGCGCCGGGGCGGTGCGAGTCGTTGATGCGTCGGATGCGGGTGGGGCGGCGGCCTCAGACGAGAACCTTGCCCTCGTCGGCGATGGCTTCCTTGCCGGTCTCCGGCGGGCCGAGCAGGATCTCGTTGTGCGGCGCGCCCGAGGGGATCATGGGGAAGCAGTTCTCCGACTGGTCGACGCGGCAGTCGAAGATGACCGGCTTGTCGATCTTGATCATCTCGAGGATGGCCGCGTCCAGGTTGTCGGCGTCCTCGCACACGATGCCGTGGGCGCCGAAGGCTTCCGCCAGCTTCACGAAGTCGGGCAGCGCCTCCGAATAGCTCTCGGAGTAGCGGCCGCCGTGCAGCAGTTCCTGCCACTGGCGCACCATGCCCATGTAGCGGTTGTTCAGGATGAACACCTTCACCGGCAGGCGGTACTGGATGGCGGTGCCCAGCTCCTGCATGTTCATCATGAAGCTGGCCTCGCCCGAGACGTCGACCACCAGGGCATCGGGATGGGCCATCTGCACGCCGATGGCGGCCGGGAAGCCGTAGCCCATGGTGCCGAGGCCGCCCGAGGTCATCCACTGGTTCGGTTTCTCGAACTTGTAGAACTGCGCCGCCCACATCTGGTGCTGGCCCACTTCCGTGGTGATGTAGGTCTCGCGGTCCTTGGTCAGCTCGTACAGGCGCTGGATGGCGTACTGCGGCTTGATGATCTTGCCTTCCTGGCGGTAGGCGAGGCAGTTCACCGCGCGCCAGTCCTCGATCTGCTTCCACCACGCCTTCAGCGCCTTGGCGTCGGGGCGCACCTGGCGGGCCTTGTAGAGCTTGATGAGGTCTTCGAGCACGTGGGCGACGTCGCCGATGATGGGCAGGTCGACGGCCACGTTCTTGTTGATGGAGCTGGGGTCGATGTCGATGTGGATCTTCTTCGAGCCCGGCGCGAAGGCATCCAGGCGCCCCGTCACGCGGTCGTCGAAGCGCGCCCCGATGCAGATCATCAGGTCGCAGCCGTGCATGGCGAGGTTGGCTTCATACGTGCCGTGCATGCCGAGCATGCCCAGGTGCTGCGGGTCGGAGGCCGGGTAGGCGCCGAGGCCCATGAGCGTCTGGGTGATGGGGAAGCCGGTCAGGCGCACCAGCTGGGTCAGCAGCTGGCAGGCGCCGGGGCCAGAGTTCACCACGCCGCCGCCCGTGTAGAAGATGGGCTTCTTGGCGGCGGCGATCATCTCGACGGCCTGCTCGATGGCGGCGCGGTCGCCCTTCACCTGCGGCTTGTAGGTGCGGTGCTTGACGCGCGACGGCGGAATGTACTCCGCCGGCTTCATCAGGATGTCCTTCGGCAGGTCGATGACCACCGGGCCGGGGCGGCCGCTGCGCGCCACGTGGAAGGCCTCATGCAGCACGCGGGCGAGGTCTTCGCTCTTCTTGACCAGGTAGTTGTGCTTGGTGCACGGCCGGGTGATGCCGGTGGTGTCGGCTTCCTGGAAGGCGTCGTTGCCGATCAGGTGGGTCGGCACCTGGCCGGTCAGGCAGACCACCGGGATGCTGTCCATCATGGCGTCGAGCAGGCCGGTGACGGCATTGGTGGCGCCGGGGCCGGAGGTCACCAGCACGCAGCCGACCTTGCCGGTGGAGCGCGCATAGCCTTCCGCCGCGTGCACCGCCGCCTGTTCGTGGCGCACCAGCACGTGCTTGATCTGGTTCTGCTTGAAGATCTCGTCGTAGATCGGAAGTACGGCGCCGCCCGGATAGCCGAAGATTACCTCGACGCCCTGTTCGGCCAAGGCCTTGAGGACGATCTGAGCTCCGTTCATGCGGTCCTGCGACATTTCTGCACCTGTCTTCCTATGACACGCGGGCACACCTCGGCGCCGCCGACACCTGTTTCTCCGGCGTCGGCGGACACAGCGTCCACCTCAGTTCGACCGTGGGGGTGCCGTCCGGCGCGCCGCGCCTGCCCCGGACCATTCCGGGGAAGCTGCACGGTATAGACTCGTCGTCAGGTGGTCAACAAAAAGCGGCGAATTATCTGAAAGGTTTTTGCGGCCACGCTTTCCGAAAATTGCGTATCCTGCTTCAGGTCCGCACGAAGCTGCCCACGGAACCACGTTCCTTGCCGCTTGGCATAATTCCGCGTCAGCTGTTGGGCGCGGGTCAGCGCCGACTCCAGGTCGGTCTCGCCGCGCAGGTGCGCCGCCAGCTCGGGCACGCCGAGCGCCTTCATCACCGGCTGGTCGGGCGGCAGGCCGAGGTCGAGCAGCGCCGCCACCTCGGCGAGCGCCGGGCCGTCGGTCACCATGGCGCGCAGGCGGGCGTCGCAGCGGGCGTAGAGCACCGGGCGCGGCGGCTCGATGTGGACGACGAAGGGGCGGAAGCGGATGGGCGCCGGCACCGGCGGCTGCGCCTGCCACCAGCCGATGGACCGGCCGGAGGCGCGCAGCACTTCCCAGGCGCGCAGGATGCGGGTGGTGTCGGCCGGTGCGAGGCGGGCCGCCGTCTCCGGGTCCTCCTGCGCCAGCCGGGCATGGAAGGCCGCGTGGCCGAGGCGGGCGAGGTCGGCCCTGGCTTCGGCGCGCACCGCGTCGGGCACCTCGGGCACCGGCGCGAATCCTTCCAGCAGCGCCTTGATGTAGAGGCCGGTGCCGCCGCACACGATGGGCAGGCGCCCAGCCTCCCACGCCGCCGCGATCTCGGGCACCGCCAGGTCGCGCCACATCACCGGCGAGCAGGCGACGGTGCCCGGCAGCACGCCATAGAGCCGATGCGGCGCGCGGGCTTCTTCCTCCGCGCTCGGGCGGGCGGTGAGGACCCGCAGCTCGCGGTAGACCTGCATGCTGTCGGCATTGACGATGGTGCCGGCGAATTCCTCGGCCAGCGCCAGGGCGAGGGCGGATTTGCCGCTGGCCGTCGGGCCGGCGACCACGACCAGCGGGGGCAGGGGGGAGTCGGGGTTCTCGGGGCTCATCATGCGCTTGCAGGCGACCGGGCTCGTCTTTATACGGAGGGCGCGGCGACCACGCCCCCACATGCCGGATGGAAAAGGGACCGGGCCATGGAAAACGTGCTGACGCTCATCACCGCTCCGGCCCGTGCGGACCTGGACGATAGCACGGTCCGCCCCGTGCGCGAGGCCCTGAAGGCGCTGGGCGGGCAGGTGGGATCGCCCGACTGGCTGGACGAGGGCGTCGCCTTCGACCTGCCGTTCGAGGACATCAGCCCCGACACCGCCGACGCCGCCGCCCGCAAGGCCCTGGCCGACGCCGGCGTGGCCTGCGACGTGGTGGCCCAGGGCGCCGAAGACCGCCGCAAGATGCTGCTCATCGCCGACATGGACAGCACCATCGTCACCGGCGAGACGCTGGACGAGCTGGCCGACTTCGCCGGCATCAAGGACGAGATCGCCGCCATCACCGCGCGCGCCATGAACGGCGAGCTGGACTTCAAGGAAGCCCTGCGCGAGCGCGTCGGCAAGCTGAAGGGCCTGCCCGTCGAGTCGCTGGAGCAGTGCTTCGCGCGGGTCGAGTACACCCCGGGCGCCGTCGAGCTGGTGCGCACCATGGCCGCCAACGGCGCCTACTGCGTGCTGGTGTCGGGCGGCTTCAAGTTCTTCACCGCCCGCGTCGGCGCCTTCTGCGGCTTCCACGAGGACCGCTCCAACGACTTCGTGCTCGACGGCGCGGTGCTGGCCGGCACGGTGGTGGAGCCCATCCTCGACCGCGACGCCAAGCTGGAAAGCCTCATCGCCCTGGCCGCCGAGCGCCGCCTGCCGCTGTCGCGCACGGTGGCCGTCGGCGACGGTGCCAACGACCTGCCCATGATCCGCGCCGCCGGCCTGGGCGTCGCCTTCCACGCCAAGCCGGTGGTGGCGGCGGAAGCGCGCGTGCGCATCGACCACGGCGACCTGACGGCCCTCCTCTATGCGCAGGGGTACCGCCGCAGCGAGTTCGTCGTATAAGGGACGACGCTGCGCACGCAGGAGGGGGAGCGCCGGCCATGGCCAAGTCGAAGACCGAGATCATCCACGACATCGAACAGCTGATCGTGCGCAACGGCGGCAAGTGGGGCGAGTGGTACGTCGGCATGTGCGCCGACCCCAAGACCCAGCTGGTCAGCCGTCACAACTTCAAGCAGGGCACCGACATCGGCGCCATCCGCACGGCCAATACCGAGATCCAGGCGCAGGAGGTGGTGGAGTTCTTCATGCGCACCCGCCGCACCAAGGGCCACGGCGACAGCTTCAACGCCGGCGACATCTACGTCTACGCCTACCGCATGAGCCGCCACACCAAGCCCTGAGGCTTCGGCGCGGCGCTTGGGTGAGGCACGTCGGCCTTGGCCGGCGGCGCGGGCGCGCGTTATGCTGCGCGCCCTTTGCGCCGGCCCCGCCACGGCAGACGCCGGCGCCGCACGGCCCACGATGGAGACGCCCCATGGACCTCGCCTTCACCGAATACGGCGATGCCGCCAAGCCGCCGGTGGTGATCGTTCACGGCCTCTACGGGTCGCGGAAGAACTGGGCGACCATCGCCAAGGGGCTGGCGGAAACCGCCCGCGTCTTCACCCTCGACCTGCGCAACCACGGCGACAGCCCGTGGGACGCCGCCATGGACTACCGCGACATGGCCGCCGACGTGCGCGCCTTCCTGGCTGCCCAGGGCCTGCTGGGCGAGGCGGTGGTGGTCGGCCATTCCATGGGCGGCAAGACGGCCATGACGCTGGCACTCATGGAGCCGGCGGCGGTGCGGCGGCTGGTGTCGGTGGACATGCCGCCGACGACCCTGTCGGCGCAGACGGTGGGCTATGCCAAGATCATGCTCGACGTCGACCTCGCCGGCTGCGCCCGCCGCGCCGACGTCGACCGGGCGCTGGCCGCCCAGGTGCCGGACCAGATGGTGCGCCTGTTCCTGCTGCAGAGCCTGGAAAGCGTCGACGGCGGCTTCCGCTGGAAGCTCAACCTGCCGGCCATCCTCGACCAGTGGACACAGATCGCCGACTTCCCGGTCGCCGACCGCACCTACGACGGCCCGACGCTGTTCCTGTCCGGCGCCAAGTCCGACTACGTGCGGCCGGAGCACGAGGCGGAGATCCGCCGCCTGTTCCCGCAGGCGCGCCTGGAGACGGTGCCCGACGCCGGCCACTGGGTGCACGCCGAGCAGCCGCAGGCGGTGATCGCCGCCCTCGCCGCCGAGGCGGCGGCCTGAAGCCATCGCCCGGCGCTCGGATCCATCCGGTGACGCGCCCGCCGCGTCGCCGGATGAACGGCGCAAGTGCGCCGTGCGCCCCCTGGCGCGTGAGCCGAGGGTGCGACGCGCCCGCCCGGCGCCAGAGGCCATCAACGTCAACCCTTCCTTGCCGCCCGTCGGCGGACACGCTAAATCGTTGGCAGAACGCCCATCCCTTCACGCACCGGAAGGAGCCGCCCCCGTGTCCGAACTGCTGGAACAGGCCGTCACGGCCGAACTGATCGACTCCCTGCGGGCGGTGGTCGGCGACAAGGGTATCCTCGTCGACGCGGGCGACATGGCGCCCTTCCTGGCCGAGGAACGCGGCCTGTTCGTCGGCAAGGCGCTGGCCGTGGTGAAGCCCGCCAGCACCGCCGAGGTGGCCGAGGTCGTGCGCCTGTGCGCCGATGCCGGCGTGCCGCTGGTGCCGCAGGGCGGCAACACCGGCCTGGTCGGCGGCAACGTGCCCTTCGAGCACGGCCGCGAGATCGTGCTGAACACCTCGCGCCTCAACCGCATCCGCGCCGTCGATCCGGTGAACTTCACCATGACCGTCGAGGCCGGCGTGGTGCTGGAAACCATCCAGCACGCGGCGTCGGAAGCCGGCTGCCTGTTCCCGCTGGCGCTCGGCGCGCAAGGGTCCTGCCAGATCGGCGGCAACATCTCGTCCAACGCCGGCGGCGTGAACGTGCTGAAGTACGGCAACACCCGCGAACTGGTGCTCGGCCTGGAAGTGGTGCTGCCCGACGGCACCATCTGGAACGGCATGAAGGCGCTCGGCAAGGACAACACGGGCTATGCCCTCAAGCACCTGTTCATCGGCGGCGAGGGCACGCTCGGCATCATCACCGCCGCCGTGCTGAAGCTGTTCCCGAAGCCGGTGGAGCAGCAGACGGCGCTGTGCGCCCTCGACGACATCGCCGCCGTCACCAAGGTGTTGAGCCGCGCCCGCGCCCTGTCCGGCGACGCCGTCACCGCCTTCGAGCTGATCGGCCGCTTCGGCATGGAGATCGCCGTCAAGCACCTGGACGGAGTGTCCGACCCGTTCGAGGCGCCGCACCCGTGGTACGTGCTGGTGGAGTTCTCCAGCTCCCGCCCCGACTCCGACCTCCGCGGCGCCTTCGAGACGTTCCTCGAGGCCGCCTTCGAGGAAGGCCTCATCGCCGACGCCGTGGTCGCCGAGAGCCTCGACCAGGGCAAGATGTTCTGGCGCCTGCGCGAGGGCCTGCCGGAGGCGCAGAAGCACGAAGGCGCCTCCATCAAGCACGACGTCGCCGTGCCCATCAGCCGCGTGCCCGAATTCCTCGATCGCGCCACGGCGGCGGTGGAAGCGGCGCTGCCGGGCATCCGCCCGTGCCCCTTCGGCCACGTCGGCGACGGCAACATCCACTACAACCTCACCCAGCCCGAAGGCATGGACAAGGCCGAGTATCTGGCCCTGTGGGAGGACATGAACCGCATCGTCCACGACATCATCGTTGACATGGAAGGCTCCATCTCCGCCGAGCACGGAGTCGGCCGCCTGAAGGTGGACGAGATCGTCCACTACAAGCAGCCGGTGGAGATCGACCTCATGCGGCGCATCAAGCAGGCGCTCGACCCCAAGGGTCTGATGAACCCGGGCAAGGTGGTGCGCCTCTAGATCCGGCGGGACGGGCCGCCTCCTCCGGTGGGGGCGGCCCGTGCTTTTCGGCTGGCGGCACCTCCACTTTCGCGCTTGAGCGGGGGGTGCTGCTCGGGCGTTTCCTGTGCATGACTCTGCCAGACCGCCCCGTCCTGCCCGACGCACCCCCGCCTTCCGAGGACTCCCTGTCGTCGCCGCGCCGGAGGGTGAGCTGGTGGCGCGCCTCGGTGATCGGGCTGTTCGTCATCGCCTGCTTCGCGACGCTCTACTTCGCCGCTACCCTGTTCATTCCCATCGCGCTCGCCATCCTGCTGAGCCTGCTGCTGACGCCGCTGGTGCGGCGGCTGGCACGCATCGGCGTGCCGCGCGCCGTCGGGGCGGCGCTGGCGGTGCTGCTGCTGCTGTCGGTCATCGGCGGTGCCGGCACCATGCTGGCCGGGCCGGCCGCCGGGTGGCTCGACCGGGCGCCGGTGAACATGGCCATCCTGCGCCTGCGCCTGAAGGAGTTGCAGACACCGCTCGACGACGTGCGCAAGGCGGTGGCGCAGATGGAGCAGGCGGCATCGGGCGGCGAAAACCGCGACGTCGACCAGCCGCAGACCGTCATCGTCCGCAGCGAGGGCGTGGTCGATACCCTGATGTCCGGCACCGGCACGGTGGTGGCGCAGTTCGCCCTGACGCTGGTGCTGCTGTATTTTCTGCTGGCCGGCGGCGACCTGTTCCTGCGTAAGAGCCTGCGCCTTGCCAAGCGGCGCGGCCAGCGCAAGCGGACGGTGGAGATTTTCCGGCGGGCGGAGACCGACATCTCCACCTACCTCGTCACCATCACCCTCATCAACGTCGGGCTCGGGGTGTTCACCGGGCTTGCCATGTGGGCCTACGGGCTGCCCAACGCCATCCTGTGGGGATCGTTGGCGGCGGTGCTGAACTTCGTGCCGTTCCTCGGGGCGCTGGCGACCATGGTGGTGATCGGGTTGGTGTCCTTCATCACCTTCGACCAGATCGGCTATGCCCTGCTGCCGCCCATCACCTTCTATGCCCTGACGGCCATCGAGGGGCAGTTCGTGACGCCCTCGGTGCTGGGCAAGCGGCTGACGCTGAACCCGGTCGCGGTGTTCCTGGCGCTCATGGTGTGGGGCTGGATGTGGGGCATTCCCGGCATGCTGCTGGCCGTGCCCATGCTGGCGACCTTCAAGATTTTCTGCGACAACATCCCCCGCCTCGCCACCATCGGCGCTCTGCTCGACCGGCGGTGAGGCGGCCCCCGCCGCTGTCGCCTGCCGTCCGAGCCCATGACCCTCCTCGTCGTCGCCGTCTTCGTGCTCACCTACCTCGGCATGGCCGCCGGCCGCTGGCCGGGGCTGGCGGTGGACCGCACCGGCATCGCCCTGCTCGGTGCGCTCGTGGTGGTGCTGGCGGGCGCCGTCCCGGCGGCGGAGGTGCAGGCGGCCATCGACTGGCCGACCCTGGTCATCCTGTTCGGCCTCATGATCCTGTCGGCGCAGGCGGCGCAGGCGGGGCTCTACGACTGGTGCGCCCGCCGCATCGCGGTGGCCGAGGCGGCGCCGGAACGCCTGCTGGCCCTGCTGGTGGTGACGGCGGGCGGCCTGTCCATGGTACTGGCCAACGACGTGGTGGTCTTCGCCATGACGCCCATGCTGTGCGCCGGCCTGACCGGCCGCGGGCTGGATGCGCGGCCGTTCCTCATCGGGCTGGCCGGCGCGGCCAACGCGGGCTCGGCGGCGACGCTCATCGGCAATCCGCAGAACATCCTCATCGGCCAGGTGGGCGGGCTCGACTTCTGGGCTTTCGTGGCGGCCTGCGGCGTGCCGGCGCTCATCGGCCTCGCCTGCGTGCATGTGGTGGTGAGCCGGCTGTGGCGCGGGCGGTGGCATCTGGCGCAAGCCGGCGCCCTACCGCCGGTGCCCGAGGTCGACCGGGGCGCCCTGTGGAAGGCGGCGGCGGCGGCGCTGCTGCTGCTCGGCCTGTTCTCGGCGCCGCTGCCGCACACCACCGGCGTGCTGCTGGTCGCCGGCCTGCTGCTGGTGAGCCGCCGCATGGCGACGCGCACCATGCTGGGGATGGTCGACTGGCACCTGCTGGTGCTGTTCGCCGGCCTGTTCGTGGTCACCAAGGCACTGGCGCTCACCGGTCTGCCGGCGCAGGGCGTGGCGGCGCTGGCCGAGGCCGGGCTGGTGCCCGACCGCCTGAGCGTTCTGCTGCCGCTGTCGCTGGTCGGCAGCAACACCATCGGCAACGTGCCGCTGGTCATGCTGCTGCTGGCGGTGTGGCCCGATCTGGCGCCGGGCACCCTCTACGGTCTCGCCGCCCTGTCGACGCTGGCCGGCAACCTGCTGGTGGTCGGCAGCCTCGCCAACATCATCACCGTGGAGCGGGCGCGGGCGGCGGGCGTGACCCTGTCCTTCGCCGACCATGCCCGCTGCGGCGTGCCCATGACGCTGCTGTCCCTTGCCGGCGCCGCGCTGTGGCTGTGGCTGGCGGGCTATCTCGCCGTTTAGATTTTCTCGCGCCACAGGATCGCCCGGCGGCCCTATCCTGCCGTCACACCGACCGGAGACCCGACCCCATGCGCCAGTACCGCTTCCTCACCTGCGACGTCTTCACCGACACCGCCTTCGGCGGCAACCCGCTGGCCGTGGTGCCCGATGCGGCGGGGCTCGACGACCGGCTGATGCAGACCATCGCCGCCGAGTTCAACCTGTCGGAGACCATCTTCGTCCTGCCGCCGGCCGACCCCGCACACACGGCGGCGGTGCGCATCTTCACACCGGCCATGGAACTGCCCTTCGCCGGCCACCCGACCGTGGGCTGCGCCCTGGCGCTGGCCGCCCTCGGCCGTGCCGAGCCGGGCGGCTCGCTGGTGCTGGAGGAGACGGTGGGGCCGGTGCCGGTCACGCTCGGGCAGGACGAGACGGGCCGGCCGCTCGCCACCTTCACCGCCCCGCGCCTGCCGGTGCTGTCGACCGAGGGCCTGCCGCCGGCGCCGGTGCTCGCCCGCCTGCTGGGGCTGGAGGCGGGCGAGGTGGTGACGCGCGAGCCGCTGTCGCCAGCGATCTGCTCGGCCGGCGTGCCGTTCTGCGTCGTGCCGGTGACGCCGCAGGCCATGGGCCGCATCCGCCTCGACCGCGCCGTGTGGGAGGAGCACCTGAAGGACGGCCCGGCGCCGCACGTCTACGTCGTCGCGCTGGACGATCCGCAGCGGCCGGAAGGCTTACGTGCCCGCATGTTCGCCCCCGCCATGGGCATCGCCGAAGACCCCGCCACCGGCGGCGCGGCGGCGGCGGTGGCGGCCTGGATCGACCGCCTGCGCCCGGCGCTCGGCGACGACACCCTCGACGTCGCCATCACCCAGGGCGTCGAGATGGGCCGCCCGAGCACGCTGCGCCTCGCCCTCGACCGCCGCGGCGGCGACCTGGCGGCGGTGCGCATCGGCGGCACGGCGGTGATGATCTCCGACGGCACGCTGGCCGTTCCCGACTGACGCGATGGGGCCGTTTGGCGGCCCGCGAACGGGACGGTTGCGGCGGGCGCAACGTCGTACAAGACCCCGCGGCGATGGTCGGGCATTCTGCCGCTCCTGATAAGGAGAAGAGCCGTGCGTTTCGCAGACTCCTATGCGCCTCGCGCCCTGTGGGAGGGCGCCCGCGACAACCTGGGCATCGGCGTCGCCGTCACCGGATACGGCGCCGTGTTCGGCGTATTGGCTGCCGGCAAGGGCATTTCGCTGGCCGCCATGGAGGCCATGAACCTCTTCATCTTTGCCGGCGCCGCGCAGTTCGTCATGGTCGAGATGTGGCACCCGACCGCGCTGGCGGCCGAGATCGTGCTCGCCGCCCTCATCGTGAACCTGCGCTACCTGCTCATCGGCGCCAGCCTGCGGCCGTTGTTCGAGGGCCGCCCGCTGGGCCACAAGGCCGTCGGCATCCATCTGGTGGCCGACGAGAACTGGGCGGTGACCATGAACGGCCTCGCCCGCCGCCCCGACCTGACGCCCGCCCACCTGCTCGGCGGCGGCTTGTGCCTGGCGGGGTTCTGGCACGCCGCCAGCATCGCCGGCCATGCCCTCGGCGGCTTCCTGCCGGCGCCCGAGGTGCTCGGCCTCGACTTCGCCTTCACGGCGGTGTTCCTGGCGCTCGCCCTCGGCCTGTGGAAGGGCAGGGACGACCTGCTGCCGTGGATCGTCACCGGCGCCACCGCCTGGGCCGCCTCGGAGCTGCTGCCCGGCAAGTGGTACGTGCTGATCGCCGCCGCCGCGGGCTTCGCCGTCACCGTCGCCCTGCATGCCCGCCGCGAGTCGCTGAAGGAGTGCCGCGCCGATGCCTGAGCTGCTGACCGATCCGCTGGTGCTCGCCATCGCCGGCGTCGCCCTCGGCACCTACGCCCTGCGCCTGGGCGGCCTGCTGCTGGCCGGCCGCCTGCCCAAGGACGGCCCCGTCGCCGCCGGCCTGGAGCGCCTGCCGGGCATCGTCCTGCTGGCCCTGGTGGTGCCGGCGGTGACGCAATTGGGCGTGCTGGGCGCAGCGGCCGCCGCCGCCACGGGCGCCGCCGCCCTCCTGACCAGGAGCCCCCTGCTCGCCATGGTGATCGGCGCCGGGGTCGTGGCGGGGGCGCGGGCGTTCGGGTGGGCGTGAGGGTGGGGTAACCACCAAGACACCAAGACACCAAGGCGTCCTCGCAAGCGGCGCCGATGAGCTTCAGCGTGACCGCTCGCACGAGTGAATCGATTTGATTTGCGGGGCGTTACGTCGCGCCGTGTGAGTAGAGCGCCGCCCTCTTGGTGTCTTTGTGTCTTGGTGGTTCGAAAAGCGGGTCAGCCCCCCGCTTCCTCGGGCGTCTTGGCGCTGATCTGGAGGGCGTGGATGCGTTCCGCCAGTTCTTCCTTCAGCACGTCGAACACCAGTCGCTGGCGCGCGACCCGGTTCTGCCCGGCGAAGGACGCCGAGACGATCTCGACGCGGAAGTGGGTCTCGCCCTGGCCGTCGATGGGCGCATGGCCGTCGCCGGCGCCGCGGTCTTTCAGGGCGGCGATGCGGTCGGCGTGGCCGGCGTGGCGGTGGCTGTCGTCGTGGATGACGAGGCGCGCCGGCGCGAAGGCCTGCGTCAGCTTGGTTTCCATGCGCTCGCGGATGGTCGGCATCGGCGGTCTGTCCCCTGGCGTGTCGAGGGCCCGAGGGTGGGGCGGCGCCGGCCGTTCGTCAAGGGTCGGGCGGCCGTTTTGGGCGGTTGCCTGAATGCCGCCACACCCGCATATTGTCGCGATGAACGGACGTAGACACTCCAGTTCCCCCTTCGGCCGCGGGCAGCAGCAACAGCCCGGCGTCACGGCGCATACCTGCGCCTGGCCCGGCTGCCACGAGCCGGCCGAACACAAGGCTCCGCGGGATCGCACCCTGCGGGACTACGACTGGTATTGCCTGGAACACGTCCGCCAGTTCAATCGCAACTGGAACTACTACGCCCAGATGAACGAGGACGAGGTCGAGGCCTCGGTGCGCGCCGACACCACCTGGCAGCGCCCGAGCTGGAAGCTCGGCCACATCCACCGCAATCTGGAGAATTCCACCGCCGCCTATCGCGCCTTCCGTGCCGGGCGGGTGCGCGACACCTTCCGATTCTTCGACGAGGAAACGGACGCCCACGCCCGCGAGCAGCGTTACAACAGGGAATACGCCAACGGTCGCCCGCAGCGCGGCAGCGACCCGGACAAGGCGCTCCGCGTCATGGACCTGGAGTGGCCCTTGACCAAGGAGGCCCTGAAAGCGCGATACAAGGAGCTGGTCAAACGCTACCATCCGGACCTCAATCCGGGCGACAAGGCGGCGGAAGACAAGTTCAAGGCCGTCAACCAGGCCTACCGCACCCTGCTCGGCAGCGTCTCCGCCTGACGGCGGCGGCAGCGCGCTCCGGGCCACCGCAACGACGACGACAGTTTTCAGCTGAAAAGGCTTCGAGGAGGATCATGGAGGTCGGCGCCAACATCCCGACGGGCACCCCGGACACCGAGATTTCGGTGCGCGAGGTGTTCGGACTCGACACGGACATGACCGTTCCCGCCTTCAAGGACGGCAGCGAGTACGTGCCCGATCGCGATCCGAACTACCTGTTCGACCGCGACACCACGCTCGCCATCCTGGCCGGGTTCAAGTTCAACCGCCGCGTGATGATCCAGGGCTACCACGGCACCGGCAAGTCGACGCACATCGAGCAGGTGGCGTCGCGGCTGAACTGGCCGTGCATCCGCATCAACCTCGACAGCCACGTCAGCCGCATCGACCTGATCGGCAAGGACGCCATCGTGCTGCGCGACGGCCAGCAGGTGACCGAGTTCCGCGAGGGCATCCTGCCGTGGGCCCTGCAGCACGCCTGCGCGCTCGTGTTCGACGAATACGACGCCGGCCGCCCGGACGTGATGTTCGTCATCCAGCGCGTGTTGGAAGTGGAAGGCAAGCTGACGCTGCTCGACCAGAACCGCGTCATCCGCCCGCACCCCGGCTTCCGCCTGTTCGCCACGGCCAACACCATCGGCCTCGGCGACACCACGGGCCTGTATCACGGCACGCAGCAGATCAACCAGGGCCAGATGGACCGCTGGAACATCGTCGCCACGCTCAACTATCTGGAGCATGACGCCGAGGCCGACATCGTCCTGAAGAAGCGCCCCGAGTTCGACACCACCGACGGCCGACAGACCATCTCGGCCATGGTGGCGGTGGCCGACATGACCCGCGCCGGCTTCATCAACGGCGACATTTCCACCGTCATGAGCCCGCGCACGGTGCTGACCTGGGCCGAGAACGCCCAGATCTTCGGCGACGTCGCCTTCGCCTTCCGTCTCACGTTCCTCAACAAGTGCGACGAGACGGAGCGGCCGGTGATCGCCGAGTACTACCAGCGCTGCTTCGGCGAGGATCTGCCCGAGGCCCCGGCCCGCGCCGTCGCCGTCTGAAGGCGCCCGACATCGGAGCAAGCATGGAACGCAGAGGCCCCGCCCCCACCGCCCGGCCCGGCTCCAACCGGCCGGGCAAGCTGGCGAGCGGCGACAGCAGCCCGACCGAGCTGGTGAAGCGGGCGACCACCGCCTGCGTGCGCGCGCTTTCGGGCGAGCGCGACGTGACGGTGACCTACACCCCGCTCACCTATGCCCAGAACGCCGCCTCGGTGTCGGGCAAGAGCGTGCGCCTGCCGCTGCCGGCGGCCAAGATGACGCCGGACATGGTCACCCGCCTGCGCGGCGTGTCCGACAGCCTGGCCATGCGCCTGCGCCACCACGACGACGGCGTCCACCGCCGCCGTCTGCCGCAGAGCCGCGAGGCGCGCGAGGTCTACGACGCGCTGGAACAGGCGCGGGTGGAGGCTTTGGGCGCGCGCCGGCTGAAGGGCATCGCGCGCAACCTCGGCGGCACCATCGAGCAGCGGCTGTCCGGCGAAGGCTACGGCCAGATCAACGAGCAGAGCCGCATGCCCCTGCACGAGGTCCTGCGCCTCTACGCCCACGAGCGCTTCGGCGCCGTGGAGGCCGGGCCGACCATGCAGCACATGGTCGACATCTGCCGCCCCTACCTGGAGGGCAAGCTCGGCGAGCACCTGCCGAAGCTGCTCGACGTGCTCGGCGACCAGACCGCCTTCGCCGACGAGCTGCGCCGCCTCATCGCCGACCTCGACCTCGAGGAAGACGACATCGAGGAAGTGGAGCGCCGCGAGGAGGAAGAGGACGAATCCTCCGGCGGCAACCAGGAAAAGCCCGAGGAGGGCGAGTCCGAGGAACCGCAGCAGGGCGGCCAGCAGGAGCAGGGCGAGGACGGCATGGACGCCGGCTCCGAGGCGGCGCCCCAGGACCAGGCCGGCGAGGGCGAGTCCGACGACAGCCAGGCCATGATGGCCGGCGAGGGCGAGGGCGCCGAGGAACCGGCCGGCCCGAGCGCCGAACCGGCCCGCCCCAAGCCCGGCCACAACGAGGGCGACCTCCTTCGCTACCACCCCTACACCACCCGCTTCGACCAGGTGGTGGAAGCGACCGACCTGTGCGACCCCGACGAGCTGACGCGCCTGCGCGCCCAGCTCGACAACCAGCTCGCCCACCTGCAGGGCGTGGTGGCGCGCCTCGCCAACCGGCTGCAGCGCAAGCTCATGGCCAAGCAGACGCGGTCGTGGGAGTTCGACCTGGAGGAGGGGATGCTGGACGCCAGCCGCCTCGCCCGCATCGTCGCCAATCCCATGCACAGCCTGTCCTTCAAGATGGAGAAGGATATGGACTTCCGCGACACGGTGGTGACGCTGCTCATCGACAACTCGGGCTCCATGCGCGGCCGCCCCATCGGCGTCGCCGCCATGAGCGCCGACATCCTGGCGCGCACCCTGGAACGCTGCGGCGTGAAGGTGGAGATCCTGGGCTTCACCACCTCGGCCTGGAAGGGCGGCAAGAGCCGCGAGATGTGGGTGGCCGGCGGCAAGCAGCCCAACCCGGGGCGGCTGAACGACCTGCGCCACATCGTCTACAAGAACGCCGACGCGCCGTGGCGCCGCGCCCGCCGCAACCTGGGGCTCATGCTGCGCGAGGGCATCCTGAAGGAGAACATCGACGGCGAGGCCCTGCTGTGGGCCCACAGCCGCCTCGTCTCCCGACCGGAGCAGCGCAAGATCCTCATGGTCATCAGCGATGGTGCGCCGGTGGACGACTCGACGCTGTCGGTGAACCCCGGCAACTACCTGGAGCGCCACCTGCGCGAGGTGATCCAGGCCATCGAGACGGCCTCGCCGGTGGATCTGGTGGCCATCGGCATCGGCCACGACGTGACGCGCTACTACCGCCGCGCCGTGACCATCATGGACGCCGAGGAACTGGGCGGCACGGTGATGCGCCAGCTGACCGACCTGTTCGACGAACCACCCCGCGCCGGTGGCGGCCGCGGCTGGGAACGGGCGGTGATCTGACGGGGGTAGAGGGCGCCTTGGGGCGCTCTCTACGGGCTTGGAATACCTTCCGAATTGTCATGGCCGGGCTTGACCCGGCCATCCACGAGCGTGTCCGCCGGTCGGCGTGGGCGGCGTCCTCCACGGCGGGCGCCGCCCCCTCCGTCACCACCCCCTCAGCACGGCCCCGGCATGACCCAACCGATCTGCCGGCCTGCCGCCGTCGTGGCGGGCCGGGCGGGGCCGCAGCCTTGCGGCGGTGTGTCGCTCAGGCGGGCGAAGACGGGGCCTTCCGGCGGGCTGTCGGCGGGGAGGGGCGTCAGGCGGTCCACCGTCATGCCGGCGGCCGGCGCGAGGCAGTCCCAGCGGCGGCCGTCGGGGCCGCGCAGGTGGACGCCGACCACGCCCTGCCGCACCGGCCAGGCCTGGGTCGCCACGGCCTTCGGCACCTCGGTCGCCGCCAGGCAGGCGGAGACGGCGGGCAGGAAGTCGGGCAGCCACGCCGTCCACACCCAGTCGGCCGGTGGTGTCTCGAACACCGGGGCCGGCGGCGGGTTGTCCAGGCGGGCGGCGAGGCGGGCCGAATACTCGGCGCCGTTGCTCGTCTGGAACGGCGGCTGGTGCCCGCACGACGAGGCGACGGCGCCCAGCACCAGCCCGACCACGGCGGCCAGCGGAAACAGGATGCGGCGGCGGGGTACGTGCATGGTCAGGACCCCGCGGCCTCCTTCGGCTGCGGCAGGCGGACCCAGTCGGGCATCGCCACCCGCACCGGAACACCGTCGGCGGTCAGCGCGGCCTCGCGGTGCTCCAGCCGCACCAGCGCCAGCGCCAGCCCGGCGACCGCCGAGCGCACCTCGCCGGCTTCCTTGCCCTCGGGGGTCTGGAGCAGCGTGCCGGCGGCGAGGGTGTGGCCGTCCTCCACCGTCACCGGCAGCAGGCGTTTCTTCGCCAGCGCGCGGTACTTCATGCGGGCCGTCAGCTCCTGGCCGATGTAGCAGCCCTTCTTGAAGTCGACGCCGCCCAGTTCCTCGAAGCCCGATTCGAGCAGCAGACCCTTCTCCACCTCGATGTCGCGGCTGCCGTCGGGCAGGCCGAGGCGCAGGCGCAGGGCGTCCCACGCGCTCCGCTCGGCCGGTTCGCCGAACAGGTCGCCGAGGATGCCGGCCGCCCCTTCGGTCGGGACGATCACCCGCAGCGGTGCCTCGGGCATCCGCGGGTCGGCGAAGGCGAGGCCCTCGCCGCCGGGCAGGGGAAGGACGGCGCCGGCGGTGGTCTCCGGCAGGCCGACTCGGGCAGCGGCGCCCGGCCCCCAGGCGGCGGCGACCTCCCAGCCCTCTACCACGGCGATCTGCACCTTGGCGCGCAGGCGGTAGCGCGACAGGCGGGTCTTGAGGTCGTCCAGGCGGGCCTGCTCGGCCTCCAGGTAGAGGGTGTCGTCCTTCTCGAACACGAAGAACTCGTGCAGGAACTTGCCCTGGGGGGTCAGCAGCGCCGCCCACACGGCGCGGTCGGGCGCCACCTTGCCGAGGTCGTTGGTGACGAGCCCCTGGAGAAAGGTGCGGCGATCCTCGCCGGCGACCGACACGAGGCCGCGGTGTTCCAGGATCGTGTAACGGGTTTCGGCCATGGCCTTCCCTTCGTGGCGAACGGATGAATGGTCTGCCGCCCAAGGTGGCGCCATGGGCGCGGCTTGGCAAGGTCCGTGGCCCGCCCTATAAAGACCGCTCCCAACCGCAGGGCGCGCATGAAGATCTGCCTGTTCGACGACTCGGTCCCGTTCGATGCCTGGACGCCCGCCCGCAAGCCGCTGGGCGGCGCCGAGAAGGCCTTCGCCCTGCTGCCCGGTCCGCTGGCCGGGCGCGGGCACGAGGTGCACGTCTACAACCGCTGCCAGTATTCCATGCCCATCGAGGCGGCGCGCTGGCACAACCCCGATGCGCCGCGGCCCGCGGAGGCCGACGCCCTGATCGCCTTCCGCCGCCCGTCGCTGCTGGAAAGCGTGCGGCGTGTCGACCGTCGCCTGCTGTGGGTGACGGCGGCGCCCGAGTACCTGACGAAGAAGCCCGCCCGCGAGTACCTGGAGGCCCTGCGTCCGACCCTGGTGTTCATCGGCCAGGCCCAGAAGGCGCGGGCCGAGGGCGAGGGCGTCGTGGTGCGCCCCGGCGTCGCCGCCGTCTACCACAAGGAGCGGCCGGCGACGGAGGCCGACGCCCCGGCCGGTCCGCCGCGGGCGGTGGTGACGACGCACCCGGGCCACGGCCTCGACTGGCTGCTCGACCTGTGGGTGGAGGAAGTCCGACCGCAGGTGCCCGAGGCCCAGCTCGACATCTATTCCATGAGCCTGCACAAAGCGATGATCGACCCCGAGGCGGCACCGGCGGAGCTGAAGCCCCTGGTCGTCCGCTGCCTGACGGCGCAGGACCACGGCGTCGCGGTGCTGGAGCCGCTCGGCGACGACGGCATGGCGCGGGCCTACCGCACGGCGCGCGTCCACCTCTACCCCGGTCACCCCGACGACATGGCGTGCTGGACCCTGGCCGAGAGCCAGGCCGCCGGCTGTCCGGCCGTGGCGCGCGGATTCCCGGCGGTGGCGGAGCGCGTCGACAACGGCCAGACCGGCTATCTGGTGCCCGACGGCAGCGCCTTCGCGAACGTCACCGTCGAGCTGCTGACCAACGACGGCATGTACGACAGCCTGTCGCAGGCCGCCCGCGCGCCGCAGCGCCGCCGCACCTGGGCGGCGGCGGCGGCCGAGGTCGACAGCCTGCTGCGGGGGCAGCGGGGATGACCAGGCGCCTGCTGTTCATCGGGCCGACGCGCATCGGCGACGCCGTCCTGTCCACCGGCATCCTCAACCACCTCATCGCCAGCGAGCCCGACTTGCGGGTCACCGTCGCCTGCGGGCCGCTGGCGGCGCCCCTGTTCGCGGCGGCGGTGAACCTCGACCGCCTGATCCCCATGCCAAAGCGCAAGCGGGCCGGGCACTGGATCTCGCTGTGGCGGCAGGTGGTCGGCACGCGCTGGCACCGGGTGGTGGACCTGCGGCGCTCGGCCATGCCCTGGCTGGTGCTGACGAGCCACATCCACACGGTGCCTGCCGACCGCGCCATCCACCGCGTCGCGCTCAACGCCGAGGCCATCGGCTGCGGCGATGCACCGCCGGCGCCGGTGGTATGGACCATGCCGCGCCACCACCGCCTGGCGGAAAGCCTCATCCCCGGCGACGAGCCGGTGCTCGGCATCGGCCCGGCGGCCAACTGGGCCGGCAAGACCTGGCCCATCGACCGCTGGCCGGCCCTGGTTGAGCGCCTGACCGGCCCGGGCGGCGCGCTGCCGGGCGCCCGCATCGCCGTGTTCGGCGCACCGGGCGAGCGCGAGGTCATCGCACCGCTGCTCGCCGCCCTGCCGGCGGAGCGCACGCTCGATCTGGTGGGGGCGGCCGACCTGCTCACCATCGCCGCGGCGCTGGAGCGCTGCCGCCTGTTCGTCGGCAACGACAGCGCCCTCATGCACATGGCCGCCGCCATGGGTACGCTGACGGTCGGCCTGTTCGGCCCGACCGACGACCGCCGCTACGGCCCCTGGGGTCCGCGCACGGCGGTGGCGCGCACGCCGCGCTCCTACGACGAGTGGCAGGTGTTCATGCAGCAGCCCGAGTTCGACCACCGCACCACCGGCACCCTCATGGACAGCCTGGAGGTCGACGCGGTGGAGGCCGCCGCGCGCGCCCTGTGGCGGGAGTGCGCGCCGTGACCGCCGTCTCCGCCCTGGTGGTGGCCCACAACGAGGAAGCCCGCCTGCGCGCCTGCCTCGAAAAGCTGACCTTCGCCGACGAGATCGTCGTGGTGCTCGACAAGTGCACCGACGGCACCAAGGCCATCGCCGCCGAGTTCACCGACCGGCTGGTGGAGGGCTCGTGGGACCTGGAAGGCCCGCGCCGCAACACCGGCATCGCCGCCTGCGCCGGGCCGTGGGTGCTGGAGATCGACGCCGACGAGCACGTGACGCCCGATCTGGCCGCCGAGATCCGCCGCACCGTCGCCGAGTCGGCGTGGGACTGGCACGAGCTGCCGGTGGACAACTTCATCGGCGGCCGGCTGGTGCGCCACGGCTGGGGCGGCTCGTTCGGCAAGTCGGCCTATCCGGGGCTGTTCCGCAAGGGCGTGAAGACCTGGGGGCCGCAGCGCGTCCACCCGGCGCTGACCTGGGCCGACGGCGCCCGCAAGGGGCCGCGCCTGGCGCACCCGGTGCTGCACTACGTCGACCGCGACATCTCCGACATGGTGCGGCGGCTCGACGCCTATTCCACCGCCAAGGCGCGCGACCTGCGCGACGCGGGGGAGACCTGGGGGTCGACGGCCAGCAACGTGCGGCGGCTCGTGTCGCGGTTCTGGAAGTGCTACGTGTCGCGCAAGGGCTACCGCGAGGGCGGCTACGGGCTGCTCATCGCCCTGTTCGCCGGCCTCTACCCGCTGCTGTCGCACCTGAAGGCGACGCTGGAGCGGGAATAGGGGCGGCTGGCGGACCACGGGTGGACCGGCCGGGACAATTTCGGACGACATTCCAACCCCTTGTCATGCCCGGACTTGATCCGGGCATCCACGGCTCCACGATCGGCCGCCGTGGAGAACGGAGCCCGGCGGTTGACGTCAGGGACGCCGTGGATGGCCGGGTCGAGCCCGGCCATGACAATTTCTGACGGTATCTCAAAGACCTAGCTGTCATGGCGCCGGGCATCCACGGCTCCACCAACGGCCGCCGTGGAGGGCGTCGTCCCTCACGCCTCCTGTTTCGCCTTCAGGCGGGAGGCGTAGCCGCGGATGGTTTCCACCATGCTGACCAGGCCGTTGCGGCGGTTGGGGCTGATGTGGTTTTCCAGTTCCAGGCGGGTCATCATCGCCTTGGGGTCGACGGATAGAATCTCTTCGGCCGTGCGGTCGCTGTAGATCTGCAGCAGGATCGCGATCAGCCCCTTCACGATGTGGGCGTCCGAGTCGCCGCGGAAGCGCAGGCGGGCCGGCGCGTCGTCGGTCACCTCGGGCTTGATCCACACCTGGCTCATGCAGCCGGTCACCTTGGTTTCCGGCGATTTCTCGGCGTCGGGCAGGGCGTCCATGCGGCGGCCGAGGTCGACGATGTAGGCGTACTTGTCCTCCCACTCGTCGAAGAGCGCGAAGTTGTCGGCCAGTTCCTCGATGGTGTCCTGCGGCGTGCCCGCCATGATGTCCCTCCACATGCGGCGCCCCGGCGGGCGCCCCTCGTCGTCGGTGTGTTCGGTCGCGTGGCCCCAACATGAGGAATAACGGGCAACCGCTCAAGGCGGTCGCCGCGTTTGACCTTGAAATGGGACCCGCATGGTCCTATTAAAAAGGGACCAGATCGGTCTGGAATTCAAGCCCGGCCGTAGAGACACCGAAACCACTGCCGAAGCAAGGCCAAGCCGCATGTTCCGCATCAACCGCATGACCGACTACGCCGTCGTGATGCTGGTCGACATGGCCCGCAAGCGACAGGTGCGCGCGGCCCAGCAGATCGCCGCGGAAACCGGCGTGCCGCTGCCGACGGTGGCGAAGCTTCTGAAGACCCTGGCGCGCGACGGGCTCGTGACCTCCGTCCGCGGTGCCGGCGGCGGCTATACCCTCGGGCGCGAGCCGGCGGGGATCACGGTGGCCGACATGATCCAGGCGGTGGAGGGGCCGATCGCGCTCACCTCCTGCGTGGACGAGGCCGACGACGAATGCGGGATCGAGGCCCTGTGCCCCATGCACGGCCATTGGTCCACGGTGAATACTGCCGTGCGCACGGCGCTGTCGACGGTGAGCCTGGCCGACATGGCCAAGGACCAGCCGATGTTCGGCGTGCCCGCGCAATAAGGCGCAAGCGATACGCAAGCGGAAGGATTGACGCCATGGCGGCGACAGACAAGACCGTTCAGACCGTGCGCGAAATGGAGCGCTACAAGTACGGCTTCGAGACCGACATCGAGGTCGAGACGGCGCCCAAGGGCCTGAACGAGGACATCATCCGCTTCATCTCCGCCAAGAAGGAGGAGCCGGAGTGGCTGCTCGAATGGCGGCTGAAGGCCTATCGCCTGTGGCTGACCATGGAAGAGCCCAAGTGGCAGAAGGTCCACTATCCGCCCATCGACTACCAGGACGCCTACTACTACGCCGCGCCCAAGAAGGCCGACGGGCCGAAGTCGCTGGACGAGGTCGACCCCAAGCTGCTCGAGACCTATGCCAAGCTCGGCATTCCCATCAAGGAGCAGGAGATCCTGGCCGGCGTCGAGAACCCGAACGTGGCGGTGGACGCCGTGTTCGATTCGGTCTCCGTCGCCACCACCTACCGCAAGAAGCTGGAAGAGAAGGGCGTCATCTTCTGCGCCATCTCCGAGGCGGTAAAGAACCACCCGGATCTGGTGAGGAAGTACCTCGGCAGCGTCGTGCCGCCGTCGGACAACTACTTTGCCTGCCTCAACTCGGCGGTCTTCACCGACGGCAGCTTCGTCTACATCCCCAAAGGCGTGCGCTGCCCCATGGAGCTGTCGACCTACTTCCGCATCAACCAGAAGAACACCGGCCAGTTCGAGCGCACGCTCATCGTCTCCGACGACGACAGCTACGTCAGCTACCTGGAAGGCTGCACGGCGCCGCAGCGCGACGAGAACCAGCTGCACGCCGCGGTGGTCGAGCTGGTGGCGCTGGAAAACGCCGAGATCAAGTACTCGACGGTGCAGAACTGGTACCCGGGCGACGAGAACGGCAAGGGCGGCGTCTACAACTTCGTCACCAAGCGCGCCGCCTGCCGCGGCAAGAAGTCCAAGGTGATGTGGACGCAGGTGGAGACCGGCTCGGCCATTACGTGGAAGTACCCGAGCTGCATCCTGCAGGGCGAGGGGTCGGTGGGCGAGTTCTATTCCGTCGCCATCACCAATAACTACCAGCAGGCCGATACCGGCACCAAAATGATCCACATCGGCAAGAACACCAGCTCGAAGATCGTCTCCAAGGGCATCTCGGCCGGCCATGCCGACCAGACCTACCGCGGCCTCGTGCGCATCCTGGCCGGGGCGGAGGGCGCCCGCAACTTCACCCAGTGCGACAGCCTGCTCATCGGCGACCAGTGCGGCGCCCATACCGTGCCGTACATCGAGAGCAAGAACCCCTCGGCCAAGCTGGAGCACGAGGCGACCACCAGCCGCATCAGCGACGACCAGATGTTCTATTGCCAGTCGCGCGGCCTCAACGCCGAAGAGGCGGTCGGCCTCATCGTCAACGGCTTCTGCAAGGAGGTCCTGCAGACCCTGCCCATGGAATTCGCCGTGGAAGCGCAGAAGCTGGTGAACATTTCGCTCGAAGGCAGCGTCGGCTGAGGCCGCAGAATTCAGGGACCATCATCATGCCGCTCATCGAAATCCAGGACCTGCACGCCACCGTCGACGGCAAGGAGATCATCAAGGGTCTCAGCCTGACCATCAATCCGGGCGAGGTGCATGCCCTCATGGGCCCCAACGGCGCCGGCAAGTCGACGCTGTCCAACGTCATCGCCGGCCGCGAGGGCTACGAGGTGACGGGCGGCCGGGTGCTGTTCGACGGTCGCGACATCGCCGACATGGAAGCCGACGAGCGCGCCACGGCCGGCATCTTCCTCGCCTTCCAGTACCCGGTGGAAATCCCCGGCGTCGCCACCACGACCTTCCTGAAGGCCGCCATGAACGCCAAGCGGCGCGCCCACGGCGAAGGCGAGATCGACGCCATGCAGTTCCTCAAGCTGCTGCGCGCCCAGCAGAAGGAGCTCGACATCCCCGACGAGATGATCAAGCGCCCGGTCAACATGGGATATTCCGGGGGCGAAAAGAAGCGCGCCGAGGCCTTGCAGATGGCCATGCTGCAGCCGCGCTTCTGCATCCTCGACGAAACCGACTCGGGCCTCGACATCGACGCGCTGAAGGTCGTGTCCGACGGCGTCAACAAGCTGCGCACGGCCGAGCGCGGGTTCCTCGTCATCACCCACTATCAGCGCCTGCTGAACTACATCGTGCCCGACTTCGTCCACGTCTTCGCCGGCGGCCGCATCGTCAAGAGCGGCGGCAAGGAACTGGCGCTGGAGCTGGAAGAAAAAGGCTACGCCGAGTTCGCCGAGCAGGCCGCGTAACGGAGATCGCATCACGATGGCCGAAACGCAGAGCCTGACCACCGCCGCGACCGGGTCCGTCCCGGCCCCCTTCGCCGCCCTGCTGGAGCGCGCGCCCGATACCCTGCCGGGCGGCCGCATCGACTGGGTGCGCAAGGCCCGCGAGGAGGGTGCCAAGCTGTTCCTCGCCCACGGCGTGCCGACCGTGAAGGTGGAGCAGTGGAAGTACACCAACCTCCGCGCCCTGCTGAAGATCCCCTTCCAGGTGGCCGACGGCGCCGCCGCCCTGGGCCTCACCGACCTGCCGGCGGGCGACGCCCTGACGGTGGACGCCCACGTGCTGGTCTTCGTCAACGGTCGTTTCGCTCCCGAACTGTCCGACCTGGAGGCCCTGCCGGCCGCCATTCGCGTCGATAGCCTGGCGAAGCTGCTGGAGACCGAGCCGCATCTGGTGGAGCCGTGGTTCGGCCGCCTTGCCGATGCCGGCACGCTGCCCTTTGCGGCGCTCAACCAGGCCGGGCTGCTCGACGGCTTCGCCGTGCGGGTGCGTGAAGGGGCGATGATCGAGCGCCCGGTGCACATCGTGCAGGTGAGCGCCGCCGAGGGCGCGCCGACGGTCCACCAGCCGCGCAACCTCATCGTCCTGGAAGCCGGCGCCAGCGCCACCGTGCTGGAAAGCTGGATCGGCGCGACCCACGCCGATGGCCCGCAGACGCTGCGCAACAGCGTCACCGAGGTCTACGTCGCGCCGCGCGCCAACCTGCGCCACTGCATCCTGCAGAACCTGCCGGAGACGGCCTATTCCATCGCCGCCACGGCGGCCAAGGTGGAGGAAGGCGCGGTCTACGACAGCTTCGTGCTGCAGATCGGCGGCAAACTCAGCCGCCATGACCTGCGGGTGGAGATGGCCGGCGAGCATGCCGAGGCGCACCTGAACGGGGCCTACGGCGCCATGGGCGACCAGCTGATGGACACCACCAGCTACATCGACCACGCCGTGCCGTGCTGCACCTCCAACGAGGTCTACAAGGGCGTGCTGGCCGATACGGCCAAGGGCGTCTTCCAGGGCAAGATCCTGGTGCGGCGCCCGGCCCAGAAGACCGACGGCAACCAGTTGCACAAGGCCCTGCTGCTCGACCGCGGCGCCGAGGTGAACTGCAAGCCGGAACTGGAAATCTACGCCGACGACGTGAAGTGCAGCCACGGCGCCACCGCCGGCGAGATGGACGCCACGGCGCTGTTCTACCTGCGCTCGCGCGGCATCGACCCGCAGACGGCCCGCGCCCTGCTCATCGAGGGGTTCCTCGACGACGTGGTCGACCGCATCGCGTCGGAGAGCCTGCGCCAGGCCTTCGCCGACATGATCCACGTCTGGCAGGATCGCCGGCTCGCCGCCGCATCCCGCAGCGCCGCGTGACAGAGAGGGACACCATGACGTCGTCTGCGAATGCAGTTGAACAGCGGACCGCTTCCGGAACGACCGCGCCGGCGCATGCCGCGGCCATCGCGCCCGAGGCCGACGGCTTCGACGTGGCGGCGGTGCGCAAGGACTTCCCCATCCTCGCCCGCGAGATCCGCGGCAAGTCGCTGGTCTACCTCGACTCCGGCGCCTCGGCGCAGAAGCCGCAGGCGGTCATCGACGCCATGGACAGCCTCTATCTGGAGGACTACGCCAACGTCCACCGCGGCGCCTATACCCTGTCGGAGCGGGCCACCACCCGCTACGAAGACAGCCGCGAGAAGGCGCGCGTGTTCCTGAACGCCCGCTCGACCCGCGAGGTCATCATCACCAAGGGCGCGACGGAGGCCATCAATCTGGTCGCCGCCACCTACGGACGCAGGTTCCTGACGGAAGGCGACGAGATCATCATTTCGGAGCTGGAACATCACTCCAACATCGTGCCGTGGCAGATGCTGCGCGACGAGAAGGGGCTGGTGCTGAAGGTGGTGCCCATCACCGACGACGGCGGCTTCGACATGGCCGCCTTCGACCGCCTGCTGACCGACCGCACCAAGATCGTTTCGGTGGCGCACGTATCCAACGTGCTCGGCACCGTGCTGCCCATCGCCGAGATCACCCGCAAGGCCCACGCGGCCGGCGCCAAGGTGGTGATCGACGGCTGCCAGGGCGCGGTGCACATCCCGGTGGACGTGCAGGCGCTCGACGTCGACTTCTACGCCTTCTCCGGCCACAAGCTCTACGGCCCGACCGGCGTCGGCATCCTCTACGGCAAGGAAGAGCTGCTCGACGCCATGCCGCCCTACCAGGGCGGCGGCGACATGATCGCCAAGGTGACGTTCCAGGAAACCACCTGGGCCGAGCTGCCGGCCAAGTTCGAGGCGGGCACGCCGCCCATCGCCCAGGCGGTGGGGCTGGGGGCTGCCATCGACTACGTCACCGGCCTCGGCCTCGACCGCATCGCCCGGCACGAGCACGACCTGCTCAACTACGCCCAGCAGCAGCTGGCCAGCGTCGAGGGCCTGACCCTGTTCGGCACCACGCCCGGCAAGGCGGCGGTGATGAGCTTCACGCTCGACTGCGCCCACCCGCACGACATCGCCACCATCCTGGACCAGTCGGCGGTGTGCATCCGTGCCGGCCACCACTGCGCCCAGCCGGTGATGGAGCGCTTCGGTGTGCCCGCCATGGGCCGCGCTTCGCTCGGCCTCTACAACACCCGCGACGACGTCGACCGCCTCATCAAGGCGCTGGAGACCGTCCGCCGCATCTTCGCCTGACCCCCGACGGGACAAGAGGTATTCGACCATGTCCGTGATGCGACCCCCGATGATCGCGCCCGAACCGCCGCCGCCCGACGGCGACCTGTCGGCCGAGGCCGGTTCCAAGCTGCCCGAAGGCATCCAGCCGGCCACCGACGAGCGGTTGGTGGAAGCCCTGCGCACGGTCTACGACCCCGAGATTCCGGTGAACATCTACGATCTCGGCCTGATCTACGAACTGGACCGCAAGCCCGACGGCGACGTGCGCATCGTCATGACGCTGACCGCGCCGGCCTGCCCGGTGGCCGGCGAGATGCCGGGCGACGTGGCCGAGGCGGTCGCGGCGGTGGACGGCGTCGGCAAGGTCTTCGTCGAGCTGACGTGGGAACCGCCGTGGACGCCCGACCGCATGAGCGACGAGGCCAAGATCGCCCTGGACATGTTCTGACGTCCTCCCGATATCAGGGCGAACGAGACGCATTCGAGAAGTTTGGAGGTTCGTGCGAATGGCTGCCCCCCAGGTGCTGACCTTGACCGAAGCCGCGGCGGCGCGGGTGAAAGCCCTCATCGCCAAGTCGGACAAGCCGGTGGAAGGCCTGCGCGTCGGCATCAAGACGCGCGGCTGCTCCGGCATGTCCTACGTGGTGGAATACGCCGAGGAGAAAAAGCCCTTCGAAGACGTGGTCGAGGACAAGGGCGTGAAGATCTTCGTCGATCCCTCGGCGCTCATGTTCATCCTGGGCTCGGAAATGGACTACCAGGAAGGCAAGATGCAGTCCGGGTTCGTCTTCACCAATCCGAACGAGACGGCGCGCTGCGGCTGCGGCGAAAGCTTCTCCGTCGGCGGCTGACGCCCCGGCGCACCGACATGCGGTCGACGGCCGGCCCTGGCGACGGGGCCGGCCGTCGCCGTTTCAGGCGGCGCCGACCTGGGCGGAGGCCAGCTTCTCGGGGGCCTGCTTGGCCTCCTTCTTCAGCTGGGCGATGAGCGTGCTGATGTCGTCGATGGAGCTGGGGGCGTGGCCGGCGGGAATGCGCACGATGGCGGCGGAGGCCGACAGCAGCGGCATCTGGCGCACCGCGCCCTCGCGGTTCTTGGCCACGATGTAGCCGCGGTGGCGCGCTTCCTCGTCGTAGAAGCTCTCGACGTCCAGCCGGAACCGCTCGATGGCGGCGCGCACGCGGGTTTCGGCGTCGGCGAATTCGAAGTTGCGGAAGGCGGCGAAGAAGTCGTCGCCGCCGACGTGGCCGATGAACACGTCCTGCTTGGGCAGGTCGGAGCGCATGATGTCGGCGAACAGGGTGATGGCGCGGTCGCCCTGGCGGAAGCCGTACTTGTCGTTGAACGGCTTGAAGTTGTCGAAGTCGATGTAGGCGATGGTGTACGCCGCCTCGGCTTCGGCCAGTGCCCGGCCCAGGTACTCGTTGATGAGGTTGTTGCCGGGCAGCTTGGTCAGCGGGTTCTGGTCGCGCGCCAGCGCCAGGTTCTTTTCCGAGATGACGCGCAGCAGCGAGCGGGCGGAGAGGAAGCCGACGTACTTGTTGTCGTCGACGATGATGATGCCTTCGCTCTCGTCCTTGGCGGCGCTGAACACCTCCAGGATCGTCTCGGCCTTGGTGTTGATGTCGGCCACCGGGCACTTCCATACGAAGTCGCGCAGCTTGCGGCCGAAGGCCTTGTTGCTCATCAGCTCCTTGCCGTAGAGCGAGTAGGTGTAGTCCTTGAGGTCCAGCTCGCGGATGATGCCGAGCGGCTCGTGATGCTCGTCCACCACCGGGAAGAAGGTGGAGGTCTTGTCCTGGCGGAAGCGGTCGAACACGGCGGTCATGTCGACGCCGTAGACCAGCGGCTGAATGGCCTCGATCCACTGGGCGATGAGCTTCTGGTCACCGGCGGCGGTGCGGCGGTCTTGCGCGGCGAGGTCCTGCACCTGCGGGTAGACGGGCAGCAGGCGCTCGGGCTCCAGCGTCGGGCGCTGCACCAGCCAGCCCTGCACCAGGTCGATGCCGATGTCCTTGCAGATGTAGTATTCCTTCTCCGTCTCCACGCCCTCGGCGACGACCAGGATGCCGAGCAGGTGGGCGACGTTGACCATGTGGCTGAGGAACAGCTTCTTGCGGCTGTCGCCGCCGATGTCCTCGATGAAGAAGCGGTCGATCTTGATGTATTCCGGCTGCGCGAAATACAGCAGCGGCAGGCCGGAGTAGCCGGCGCCGAAGTCGTCCACGGCGATCTTGCCGCACATGCGGCGCAGCGCGGCGATGGCGTCGCGGCCCTCGGACGTGGCGTAGATCTGGTGGCGCTCGCTGATCTCCAGGATGACGCTCGATTCGCCGACGCCGTTGGCCTGCATCACGGCGTGCAGCGCCTTGTCGAAGCGCACCACGTGCGCCAGCGTGCGGCCGTCGACGTTGAGGAACAGCTTGATGTCGCGGGTGTGGGGCAGTCCGCCGAGCTTGCGCATGGCCTTGTCGGCCAGCAGGACTTCCATCTCCATCAGCACGCCGTCGGCGGCGCAGGCGTCGAGGAAGGCGGCGATGTCGTCGAAGCCGGCCGCGTCGGTGCCGCGCACCAACGCCTCGTACCCCAGGCAGCGGCCGGTGTGGATGTTGACCACCGGCTGCAGCGCCATGTCGAGCAGTTGGGCGATGGACAGCCAGCGCGGCGGCAGCACCACCGGCGAATCCTTGGAGAAGGTCGGCCGATAGTGGCTGTCGCGCTGCGGCTGGGTGGCCTCGCGCACCTGGACTGAGCCGATGATCAAGCGAGCCTCCGGTTCCCGAAGAACAGTCGACACACGGTCGACCACGATCTACATCCATCACCAGAGGTAGCACCGTCAACGGATGTGCGGCCGAGACATAAAAATTTCACGTGGGTGAAAGTGGATTTGCGTTTGCTGCTCCGCTTCCGTTCAACTTCGGCGATCCACGCCATGACTGCCAACAGGGGTTTTTCACTGTGAGCATGCGAAAGCGCCCGCGCCGGGCATCTGCGAAGCCGTCGCGTCCGGCGGCCCCGGTGGAGGTGACGGTGACGGAGGTGGGGGCTCGGGGCGACGGGCTGGCGAACCTGGACGATCGTCCGCTCTACGTGCCGCTCACCCTGGCCGGCGAGCGGGTGCGGGTGCGTCCCGGCGAGGCGCGCGGCGACGGCCGGGTGGCGGTGCTGGACGCCGTGCTGACCCCGGCGGCGGAGCGGGTGGAGGCGCCGTGCCCCCACTTCGGCACCTGCGGCGGCTGCCAGTTGCAGCACATGGCGCCGGCGGCGCTGGCGGCGTGGAAGCGCGACCTGGTGGCGCAGGCCCTCGGCCGCCGCGGCCTCACCGACGTGCCGGTGGCGGAGACGGTGAGCATCGCCCCCGGCAGCCGCCGCCGGGCCACCTTCGCGCTCGCCGGCTCGGGCCGCGGCCTGACGCTCGGCTTCAATGCCCGCGCCAGCCACCGCGTCGTCGCCATCGACACCTGTCTGCTGCCGGAGCCCGCTCTGTGGGCGCTGGTGGAGCCGCTGCGCAGCCTGCTCGTGAGCCTGCCGACGCCCGGCAAGGGCGGCGACGTGACGGTGACGCTGACCGACAGCGGCGCCGACGTGGTGATCGACCTCGCCGCCGACCCCGATCTGGCGGGACGGGAGCGGCTGGCCGCCTTCGCCGCCGACCACGACCTCGCCCGCCTGTCCCTGCGCGTCGCCGGGGCCTCGCCGGAGGTCGCCGCCGAGCGCCGCCTGCCGCAGGTGCGCCTGGGGGATGCCCTGGTGCCGCTGCCGGCGGGCGGCTTCCTGCAGCCGAGCCGGGCCGGCGAGGCGGCGCTGGTGAGCCGTGTGCTGGAGGCGGTGGCGACGGCACCTGCCGGGCCGGTCGCCGACCTGTTCGGCGGCATCGGCACCTTCGCCCTGCCGCTGCACGCGAGCGGCCGCGCCGTGCACGTGGTGGAAGGCGCGCGGCCGGCGGTGGGCGCGGTGGCGGGGCTCGCGCGGGCTGGACTGACGGCGGAGGCGCGCGACCTGTTCGACAAGCCGCTGGTGGGCAAGGAGCTGAAGCGCTTCGCCGCCGTGGTGTTCGATCCGCCGCGCGCCGGCGCCGCCGCCCAGGCCGCCGCGCTGGCCGAGGACGGGCCGGGGGTGGTGGTCGCCGTCTCCTGCGCGCCGGCCACCTTCGCCCGCGACGCCCGCCTGCTGGTGGACGGCGGCTATCGCATGGAGAGCGTCGTGCCGGTCGACCAGTTCCCGTGGTCGGCCCATGTGGAGGTGGTGGCGGTGTTCCGGCGCTGAGGCTTCCGCGAGGCGTGACGGCCGTCACTCCGGGGCGTGTCGCCGTCGCCACAGGGGGCGGGAAACCATGCTCCGGACCGGCCGAAAGATGTGGAGGCGGCCGATCCGCACGGGTGATAATCGACGTGTTCGATCAACCTGTTCGGAGGTTGGTGCCATGCACATCGAGTCGTCGCCGCCGTCTGCTCCGCTCACGCCCGTGCTCTATGTGCAGCGGGATGAAACCGGGCGTTGGGTCGTCCGCCGCGAGGGCGAGCCCCACGCCCGGCGGTTCACCGACCGCAAGGCCGCCGCCCGCTTCGCCCGCGAGACCGGCGAGGCCGCCGGCGGCTACCGCCTGTTCCTGGAGTTGGCCGACGGTCGACTGCTGTGCGAGATGTTGAACGTCGCGCACTGACGCGACGTGCTGGCGTCTCTCGCGCGAAGGTCGTTTTCTTCTCTCATGTCTCTGGTAGGATGGTCGTGGGGCGCGCAATGCCTGCGCGACCGATCAACTGGGGAACATGGGGGGAAGCGATCATGTCGCTGAACGGAACGCAGTTGCGCAAGGTGCTGGAGCAGGACGCGGCCAAGGATCTCGGCCGCAAGCTCAAGAACGGCATCGCGGTGTCGCCCGAGGAGGCGAAGTCCAAGATCACCCGCGCCATCGAGGCGGCCTTCCCCGGCGAGAGCCGGACGACGGAATCCAATGTCGATCAGGTCGCCAAGCACATCGACGTGGTGCTGAAGATCAAGCGCCCCGACGAAGAGGACGAGGCGGAAGTCGACACCGGCAAGGCCGCCAAGGACGCGATGGAAGAGATCCGGGGCCGCGACGCCAAGATGGCGCAGGCCGTGCGCATGGTCTTCAAGGAGACGGCCAACGGCCGCTCCGCGCCCGGCACGACGGGCATCAAGCACATCCACGTCGGCGGCAACGCCAAGCTGAACCTGCTGTTCAAGGGCAAGGTGGTGCTCGGCATCGTCAACGGCCACATGGACCGCAATATGGCGCCCACCGTGGCGTCCGAGGCAGAGAAGGTCGCCGGTCGCGCCCGCCAGACCACCGTCGACGTCGAAGTCGAGGGCAACGAGGTCCGCAAGGGGTAGTCTGATCGTCTGCGCTCTGTCGCGACCGCGCCAGAGCTGCGTTCAGGTGCCACGCAGGCTCCCGCGCCTGACCGGCGCGGGGGCGCGGTCGCGCCCCTGACCGCGGCGGTCCGATCGCGGTCGATCGGATCGCGCTTAAGCCGTCGGACACGGCGCCGCCCCCTCCGTTTGCAGGGAGAAGCGGGCGGCGCCGACCGGCACCCTGGGCTCCTCGGGATTTCAGATCATCGAAGGGGTCCGGCCATGGTCGCCGTTCCGCATGTCCACTCCGGGCGCCGCACGCCCGTCTTCCACGTCGTCAGCGACGCCGCCACCGCCGACGGCGACGAGGCCCGCCGCTGGGTGGTCCGCCGCGAGGGCGACCAGCGCATCCACCGCTTCGCCGACCGCCGCACCGCCGCCGACTTCGCCCGTGGCCTCGGCCGGGCGGCCGGCGCCTACCGCCTGTTCCTCGAACTGCGCGACGGCCGCATGATGTGCGAGATGCTGAACGTCGCGTCGTGACCGCGCCCCTGTCGCACGGCAGGCGCCGTCCGCGGGCGGCTCTCCCATCATCGTCACACCGCCGGGCACCGGGCCCGGCGGCGATGACAGGGAAGGGAGAATGCGATGCCTCCTCGGGGCACCATCGTCCGCGCGGCGCGGCGCGAGATCCTCGGCCGCGACGCCGACTTGGCGCAGGCGCTGACCGCCGTCTTCAACCGCACGGCCGAAGGGCGCGAGGGTCCGCAGCAGGGCCTGCGCCACCTGCACATCGGCGCCCAGGGCACCATGAACCTCGTGTTCGTGGCGGCGACCGGCCTCGTGCTCGGGGTGGTGGACGGGCACATGGACACCGCCATGAGCCAGACCGTGCGCAACCAGGTCGCCCGCGTCTGCGGCCGCGACCGCACCGACACCGTGACGGTGGACGTCACCGACAGCGACGTCACCGAAGTGCCGTGACCGGCCGCCGCGCCGGGCGCCTCAGAAGCGTCCGGCGCGGTAGTCGTCGACGGCCTGGATCAGTTCGTCGCGGGTGTTCATGACGAAGGGGCCGTACTTGGCGATGGGCTCGCGCAGCGGCCGCCCGGCGACCACCAGCAGGCGGGCGCCCGCCTCGGCATCGGCGGCGGCGCGCAGGCCGCCGCCGTCGTCCAGCACCGCCAGCCAGCCGTCGTGCACCCGCTCGCCGGCCTCGGCCGGGCCGAGGGTGACGCTGCCCTGGAAGGGGTGGACGAAAGCCGCGTGACCGTCGGGCACCGGAATGTCCGCCACGGCACCGGGCGCCAGCGCCACGTCGACGATGAAGGGCTGCGTCGGGCGTTCGGGCGCCGGGCCGCGGGCGTCGTCCCACGCACCGGCGATCACCACGACCTCGACGCCGTCCGCCGGCGACAGGCGGGCGAGGTCGGCGGCCGGGATGTCGCGGTACCAGGGCTCGCGCATCTTCTCCGCCGCCGGCAGGTTGAGCCAAAGCTGGAAGCCGAACAGCAGGCCGTCGGTCTGCTCGGGCATCTCGGAATGCTCGATGCCGCGCCCGGCGGTCATCCACTGCACGCCGCCGTCGGTGATGAGGCCCTCGTGCCCGTGGTTGTCGCGGTGGCGCATGCGCCCCTGCACCAGATAGGTCACGGTCTCGAAGCCGCGGTGCGGGTGCGGCGGAAAGCCGGCGATATAGGCGCGCGGATCGTCGCTGTGGATGCGGTCGAGCATGAGCAGCGGGTCGAGGTCCGGCAGGCGCGGCTGGCCGACCAGGCGGGTGAGCTTCACGCCGGCGCCGTCCTCCGCCGGCATGCCGGGCACGACTCGGGCGACGGTGCGGGAGCGGGGGAGGGCGGCGACGGTCATGGCGGGGCTCCTGTTCTCTTCTGTCGCCGCAAGATGGCGCCGCGCGCCACCGGCGAAAAGGGGCCGGTGCGGAAACGATCTGTTGCGGCTTGACCGCCGCCCGGGCCGGGCGGAAAAGGAAGGCGAGGGGATCGCGGAGGGGAAAGCCGATCATGAAGAACAGCATCGCGGCCGGGCTGCTGGCCGCCGGCGTGGCGACGCAGGCACCGGCCGCGCAGGAGGTGCCGCCGCCGTCGTGCGACACCATGGCGACCACCGTCGAGATGGTGGAATGCGCGTCGTGGGAGCTGGACGTCGCCGACCGCTGGCTCAACCAGATCTACGCGATCCTGCGCGACGAGCGGGACGACCAGGGCAAGGCGCTGCTGCGCGACGCCCAGCGCGCCTGGATCGCCATGCGCGACGCCACCTGCGCCTACGAGGCCGACGAGATGCGCGGCGGCACCATGGCGCCGCTGGTCGACATCGCCTGCCGCACGCAGCTGACGCGCGACCGCGCCCGTCTGCTCGGCGCCCCGCTGGAGGGCAGCGACCCGCCGCGCTTCATCGCCGACGACGGCGGCCGCCAGGTGGGCGCCTTCGCCTGCGACGGTCAGCTCACCGAGGCGCGCCTCGGGCTCGCCGCCCGGGAAGGGGCGGTGCCGGTGGAGGTGCAGCTCATGGTCGGCACCGGCTTCCTCACCTGGCCCATCGACCCGACGCGGCAGGACGCCGTGTGCGAGCCCGACGTCAGCCTGAGCCTCGCGGTCAACCCGGAGGACCCCGAGTGTCCGGCGCTGGTGGTCCAGGACACCGCCTGCGACGGCATCCTGGTCTACTGGAACGGCAGCGAGTTCGTGACGCAGCGGAACTGAGGCGGGAGCGGGGACGGACCCCGCCGCCTCAGCTGCGGGCCCACAGCTCGCGGATGCTGCTGCCGAACAGGGCGCGGCAGTCCACGGCGGCGCTCGGCGGCGCGCCGGTGCGCTCGGCGACGGCCCAGCAGTCGTAGGCGGCCTGGGCGGTGGCGGCCTCGCGCGGCAGCAGGGCGCCGGCGTTGTTGGCGAGCGCGATGCGCAGGGCCGCCTCGGCGCGGTGCAGGTCGGGCGTCATCGGTGCCTCGGGCTCGGGCAGGGCGCCGGTGCCGGCGGCGGCGGCCTTGGCCTGGAACACCTCGGCCGGCTGGCCCTGCGCCGATTCGGCGAGCACCGTATAGGCCTGGGCGAGCGCTTCCGGCAGCGCCGCGGCGGTGACGCCGGGCAGGGTGCCGGTGGCGACGGCGGCGGGGGTCACAGCGGCGGCGGCGGTGGGTTCGGGCGCCTTGTCTTCGCCGGCGCAAGCGGCGAGCGTCAGCAGGAGCGCGACGGGGAGAAGGCGGCGCGGCATCGTCGTCACGGTGGTGCGTTTCCTCTGGGTGGTCGGTACGGCGGCAGCATGGCCTGCGATCGTGCACAAATCATGGCAGGCATGCCGCCGCCGTGGTTTCGGTGAAACGGGGGCGCGCTGCCGCCCTCAGCGGGCGGCGGCGATTTCCTGGCCCAGCCGTCCGCCCTCAACGGGCGGCGGCGATTTCCTGAATGGTATCACGGAACAGGCGCGGGCAATCGATGGGCACCGGCTGGGCGGCCGAGCGCGCGTCGTTGGCCCAGCAGTCGTAGGCGGCCTGGGCGGTCGCCACGCGCACCGGCATGGCCTCGCGGTAGCCGAGGGCGGCCATCAGGTCGCCACGGGCGGCGGCCAGGGTGTCGGTGGGCGCCGGCTCCGGCTCGGGCAGGGCGGAGGTCGCGACCAGCGTCTGCTTGTTGCGGAAGAACACGGCGTCCTGGGGCGAACCGGCGCGGTCCTCGAACTGCGCCATGGCGCCGTAGGCCTCGATCAGCGCCTCCGGGAAGCTGGGGCCTGCGGCGGCCTGCGGCGCGGTCGTCGTGGGGGCGGATGCGCCGGGTGTCGCCGTGCCGACGGCGTCGGTGCTGGCGGTGTCGGGCGCGCAGGCGGCGAGCAGGGCGACGGTGGCGAGGGCGGCTGCGGGTGCCGTGAAGCGCATGGGGCGGCTCCTTCCTCCTGGTGAGTGGACGGGCAGTATACCCGTCTGCTCAACGGTCGGCAGGCGCTGAAGTGGCAGGATGGCCCTGCATCCGCACGCGCCGCAGGGGCATGTTGCGCTTTGCGCCGGGGGCGGGACGCCTTATATACGCGGCCATGCTGGAGACCCGTGCCATGACCGACGCCGCCCTCACCGCCGCCGACCAGACCAACGCCGTCACCGACGACGGCATCGAGAAGCTGCCGCTGCAGGCCAGCGACGCCGCCACGCGCGCCGCCATCGCCGCCGACCACGGCAAGCGCGACCTCGTCGGCCTGAGCCGCGAGGAACTGGGCGTCGCGCTGGCCGAACTGGGCGAGAAGCCGTTCCGCGTCAAGCAGGTCTGGCAGTGGATCTACAACCGCGGCGTCACCGATTTCGCGGCCATGTCGAACCTGTCCAAGGACCTGCGGACGAAGCTCGACGAGCACTTCGTCATCCGCCGCCCGACCAGGCAGGTGGAGCAGACCAGCGAGGACGGCACCCGCAAGTGGCTCATGCGCTTCGCCGACGGCAAGGAGGCGGAGACCGTCTACATCCCCGACGTAGAAGAGACGCGCGGCTCGGTGTGCATCTCGAGCCAGGTGGGCTGCACCCTGACCTGCAAGTTCTGCCACACCGGCACCCAGCTGCTGGTGCGCAACCTGTCGGCGGCGGAGATCGTCGGCCAGTTCATGCTGGCGCGCGACTCCTACGGCGAGTGGCCGAGCCCGACCGACGAGAGCCGCAAGCTTTCGAACATCGTCATGATGGGCATGGGCGAGCCGCTCTACAATTACGACAACGTGGTGAAGGCGCTGAAGATCCTGGTGGACGGCGACGGCATCGCCCTGTCGCGCCGGCGCATCACCCTGTCGACCTCGGGCGTGGTGCCGGAGATGTACCGCCTCGGCGCCGACATCAACGTGAACCTCGCCGTGTCGCTGCACGCCGCGACCGACGAGGTCCGCAGCCGCATCATGCCCATCAACAAGAAGTACCCGCTGGCGGAGCTGATGAAGGCCTGCCGCGAGTATCCGGGCGTCTCCAACGCGCGGCGCATCACCTTCGAATACGTCATGCTGAAGGACGTCAACGACAGCGACGCCGACGTGCGCGAGCTGGCGCGGCTGGTGAAGGGCATCCCCTGCAAGTTCAACCTGATCCCCTTCAACGCTTGGCCCGGCTCCGCCTTCGAGGTCAGCTCGTGGAACCGCATCCGCCGGTTCTCCGACATGCTGGCGGACGAGGGCTACACGGCGCCCATCCGCATGCCGCGCGGCCGCGACATCCTGGCCGCCTGCGGCCAGCTGAAGTCGGCCAGCGAGCGCGAGCGCAAGTCGCTGCTGAAGGCGCGCCTGGAAGCCGGCATCGCCGACGATCCCCACGGCTGAGGCCGGGGGTGGAGCGGCCGCCGGCGCAGCCGCCCGGTTGCTTGACCAGGCGCCTCGGTTCCGCCCATACTTGCTTCGTAAGCCCCGGACCCGCCTCTGCCTTCTGGTATGCGCCCGGGGCTCAGCTTTTGCAGCAGGATGTCCAGCAACAAGGGGCGGCACCCGGTGGTGCCGCCCCTTCCGTCATGTCAGCGATGCTGGGGCTCAGCCGCGCGCCATCTTGCCCAGGCGCAGGCGCAGGGCGTTGAGGCGGATGAAGCCGTTGGCGTCGTACTGGTCGTAGACGGTGTCTTCCTCGAACGTCACGTAGTCCATGCGGTAGAGCGAGTTCGGCGACTGGCGGCCGACCACGATCACGTTGCCCTTGTAGAGCTTCAGGCGCACGACGCCGTTGACGTTCTTCTGGGTCTGGTCGATGGCCGCCTGCAGCATCAGGCGCTCCGGCGCGAACCAGAAACCGTTGTAGATCAGTTCCGCGTAGCGCGGCATCAGTTCGTCCTTGAGGTGGGCTTCCTCGCGGTCGAGCGTGATGCTCTCCATGGCGCGGTGGGCGGTCAGCAGGATGGTGCCGCCCGGGGTCTCGTAGACGCCGCGCGACTTCATGCCGATGAAACGGTTCTCCACCAGGTCGAGGCGGCCGATGCCGTGCTTGCCGCCCAGCTCGTTCAGCTTGGTGAGCAGCGCCGCCGGCGACAGCTTCTCGCCGTTCACGGCGACGGCGTCACCTTGGCTGAACTCGACTTCGATGTATTCCGCCTTGTCCGGCGCCTGCTCGGGGCTGACGGTCAGGCGGAACATGTCCTCGTCGGGCTCGACCCAGGGGTCTTCCAGCGCCTTGCCCTCGTAGGAGATGTGCATGAGGTTGGCGTCCATGGAATAGGGCGCCTCGCCGTGCTTGTCCTTGGGGATGGGGATCTGGTGGTCCTGGGCGTACTGGATCAGCTTGGTGCGGCTGTTCAGGTCCCACTCGCGCCACGGCGCGATGACCTTGATGTCGGGCTTCAGCGCATAGGCCGTCAGCTCGAAGCGCACCTGGTCGTTGCCCTTGCCGGTGGCGCCGTGGGAGATGGCGTCGGCGCCGGTGGCCTCGGCGATCTCGATCAGGCGCTTGCCGATGAGCGGGCGGGCGATGGAGGTGCCGAGCAGGTAGACGCCCTCGTACTGGGTGTTCGCCCGGAACATGGGGAACACGAAGTCGCGGACGAATTCCTCGCGCAGGTCCTCGATGTAGATTTCCTTGATGCCGAGCATCTCGGCCTTCTTGCGGGCGGGTTCCAGCTCCTCGCCCTGGCCGATGTCGGCCGTGAAGGTGACCACCTCGCAGCGATACTCTTCCTGCAGCCAGCGCAGGATGATGGAGGTGTCGAGGCCGCCCGAATAGGCCAGCACGACCTTCTTCACGTCGCCCTTCTTCATGATGATGCGCCCTTGAACCGTAGGTGTGGGAATTGGCGAAGGGCGCAGTATAGGCGAAGACGGAAGGCGCACAAGGGCCGCGCGCGGCCCTGCGGGCGGGCGGCCGGCGGTGCCGTGCAGCCGCCCTTGCCTCGGCGCGCGTTATGCACTACCCCTTGACCCTCCACGAGGGACAGGTCCCGCCGTTCAACCGCCGAGAGTCGCCCGCTCCGTCCATGCGCATCTTCCGCCATTACGAGGAGGTCTCGCCCGACGTGCGGGGTGCGGTGATCGCGCTCGGCAACTTCGACGGCGTGCACCTCGGCCATCGGGCGGTGCTCGGAACGGCCCAGCGCCTCGCCCGGCAGGCCGGTCGGCCGGCGGCGGCCATGACCTTCGAGCCGCACCCGCGCATGGTGTTCAAGCCCGACCTGGAGCCCTTCCGCCTGACCAGCTTCCGCACCAAGGCGCGGCACGTGGAGGCCATCGGGCTCGACTTCCTCTATGCCCAGCACTTCGACCTGGGTTTCGCCGCCAAGTCGGCGGAGGAGTTCGTGCAGGAAGTGCTGGTCGAGGGCCTCGGCGTCAGTCACGTGGTGGTGGGGGCCGATTACGTCTTTGGCCGCGGCCGCGTGGGCGACGTCGCCTTCCTGCGCCAGATGGCGGTGAAGTACGGCTTCGACGTCACCTCCGTCGGCTCGGTCACCGCCGCCGACGGCACCATCTATTCCTCGACCAACATCCGCACCGCCCTGCGCGAGGGCCGCCCGGCCGAGGCCGCCCGGCTGCTCGGCCGCTGCTGGGAGATCGAGGGCCGCGTCGAGCACGGCGACGCCCGCGGCCGCACCATCGGCTTCCCGACCGCCAACGTCTCGCTCGGCGAGCTTTTGCGCCCGGCGGTGGGCGTCTATGCGGTGCGCGCCGGCATCGACAAGGGCGCCGAGACCCTGTGGCACGACGGCGTCGCCAACTTCGGCCGCCGCCCGACCTTCGACAAGCAGACGCTGCTGCTGGAAGTCCACCTGTTCGATACCTCGCCCGACCTCTATGGCGAGCACCTGCGCGTCGCCCTGGTCGAGCACCTGCGGGCCGAGCGCAAGTTCGCCGGCCTCGAAGACCTGCGCGCCCAGATCGTGCAGGACGGGCAGGAGGCGCGCCGCATTCTCGCCGAACTCGGCCCGCATGCTGGCCCGGCTGCAGACGTTCCCTGGCGGCCGGCCACGCCGTGACCGCCGCACCCGTCCCGCCCGCCCCCGCAACCGACCAGAGCCCTTCCGCATGACCTTCGATTTCCGGCGCATGATCCCCGGCCTGGTGCTGGCGGCGGTTCTTCTCGTCGTCGACCAGATCAGCAAGATCTACATCGTCGAGACGGTCATGGCGGTGCCGCGCGTCATCGAGGTGACGCCGTTCTTCAACCTGGTCATGGCGTGGAACTACGGCGTCTCGTTCGGCATGTTCAACGAGCCGGGCACCCAGGCCTGGGCGCTGATCGGCCTGTCGCTGGCGGTGGCGGCGGCCCTGCTGGTGTGGATGGCGCGCGAGCCGTCGCGGGCCTCGCGCCTCGCGCTCGGCGCCATCGTCGGCGGTGCCGTCGGCAACGTCGTCGACCGCGTGCGCTGGGGTGCCGTCGCGGACTTCCTCGACCTGCACGCTTTCGGCTATCATTGGCCGGCGTTCAACGTGGCCGATGCCGCCATTGTGGTCGGTGCGGCCATCCTGGTGCTCGACAACATCTTCCGACCCTCCGAGCGCAAGCCGGAATAGACAGCACGACGGAGTGTGATTGTGATGCGTTCTTCCTCCTTGCGGTCCGTCTGGTTGGTCGGCGGTGCCCTGGCCGTGACGCTGGCGCTGTCGGCCTGCGGCAACACCAAGCAGGTTCTCGGCCTCGAACGCGAAGGCCCGGACGAGTTCACCGTGGTGTCCCGCGCGCCGCTGTCGATCCCGCCGCAGTTCAGCCTGCGCCCGCCAGAGCCCGGCGCGCCCCGCCCGCAGGAAGGCACGGCCGAGATGCAGGCGCGTCGCGCGCTGACCGGCCAGCAGGTCCAGCAGGCCTACCTCAACGCCGGCCTGAGCCCGGGCGAATCGGTGCTGCTGTCCAAGACCGGCGCCGCCCAGGCCCCCGACGACATCCGCCAGGTGGTCAACCGCGAGTCCTCGGTGCTCGCCGAGGAGGAGCGCACGCTCACCGACCGCCTGGTGTTCTGGCGCGGCCCGACGCCGCCCGGTACCATCGTCGACCCCGAGGCGGAAGCCCGCCGCATCCGCGAGAACCAGGCTCTCGGCACGCCCGTTACCCAGGGCGAGACGCCCAAGATCGAACGCCGCGAGAAGGCCTTCCTGGAAGGGCTGTTCTGAGGCGGCGCCGGCCGCGGCGGGTTGTCCCGCCGCTGGCCCGGACCCATATGCCAGGCACGACCGGGCCCGGGCGGTGTTGAACCGGCCGGGCCTTCGCTTTTTCAGGGAGAGCCGCATGACATCTCGCGTCACCCGCCCCCGCGCCCTCGCCGCCGCCCTGCTGGCCGGCGCGCTGCTGGCGCCGCCGCCGGCGCTCGCCGCGGCGGAGACCGCGACGCCGGGCGCCGAGATCGACCAGGTGTTCGACGCGCACGCCTTCACCCTCGACAACGGCCTGCAGGTGGTCGTCATTCCCGACCACCGGGTGCCGGTGGTGACGCAGATGGTGTGGTACAAGGTCGGCGCCGCCGACGAGCCGCCGGGCAAGTCCGGCATCGCCCACCTGTTCGAACACCTGATGTTCAAGGGCACCGACGAGATCCCGCCGGGCGAGTTCTCCAAGATCGTCGCCCGCAACGGCGGCACCGACAACGCCTTCACGGCGTCGGACTACACCGCCTACTTCCAGAACATCGCCGCCGACCGCCTCGACCTCGTCATGCGCATGGAGGCCGACCGCATGGCCGACCTGACGCTCGACGAGAAGACGGTGCTGACCGAGCGCGACGTGGTGCTGGAAGAACGCCTGTCGCGCGTCGCCAACGAGCCTGCCGCCCTGCTGGGCGAGCGGGTGGATCTGGCGCTGTGGACCGTCCACCCCTACCGCAACCCGGTGATCGGCTGGGAGCACGAGCTGCGCGAGTTGACCCGCGACGACGCCGTCGCCTTCTATCGCCAGTGGTACGCCCCCAACAACGCCATCCTGGTGGTCGCCGGCGACGCCACGGTGGAACAGGTGCGCACCCTCGCCGAGGAGACCTACGGCGCCATCCCGCGCGGCCCCGACTTCGAGCGCGAGCGGGTGCGCGAGCTGCCGCCGCCGGCCGACAGCCGCGTCGTCATGGAGCATCCGCGCGTCGGCCAGGCCTCGTGGAGCCGCCAGTACGTGGCGCCGAGCTACAACATCGGCGAAGCGTGGGAGCCCTATGCCCTGCAGGTGCTGTCGGAGATCCTCGGCGGCGGCAGCGTCAGCCGGCTCTACCAGCAGCTGGTGGTGAAGGACAAGGTGGCGGTCTCGGCCGGCGCCTTCTACCGCGGCACCGCCGTCGACTACGGCACCTTCGGCTTCTACGGCACCCCCGCCGCCGACCGCGCGCCGGAAGACGTGCAGGCCGCCATCGATGCCGAGGTCGCGCGCCTGCTCGACGAGGGCGTCACCGCCGAAGAGGTGACGCAAGCCAAGCAGCGCCTGAAGGCGGGCCTGGTCTACGCCCGCGATTCCAGCCAGTCGGCGGCGCGCACCATCGGCGCGGCGCTCGCCACCGGCTCGACGCTGGCCGACGTGCAGGCCTGGCCGCAGCGCATCGGCGCGGTGACGCCCGAGCAGGTGATGCAGGTGGCGCGCGACGTCCTGCGCGAGGGCCAGTCGGCCACCGGCGTGCTGCTGCCGGCGGCCCCGCCGGAAACCGCCGCCGCGCCGGCCCCCGCCGCCGCCCCGTCCACCCCCGCATCCACCCCGTCCGACGCTGGCACCGCCGCCGGCGGCAAGGCCGGCTGAGGAGGCCCGATATGCGCATCCCCACCCCGTTCCGCGCCGTCCTCGGCGGCCTCGGCCTGTTGCTCGTCGCCGTGTGGCCGGCGCAGGCCGTCATCGACGTGCAGCGCGTCGTCTCCGACCAGGGCATCGAGGCCTGGCTGGCGGAGGACCATACGCTCCCCATCATCTCGCTGCAGTTCGCCTTCCGCGGCGGCGCGGCGCAGGACTCGGAGGACAAGCAGGGCCTCGCCAACATGGCTTCGGGCCTGCTCGACGAGGGCGCCGGCGCGCTCGACAGCTTCGCCTTCCAGTCCAAGCTGCAGGACCTCGCCATCGAGCTGGGTTTCGACGCCGGCCTCGACACCTTCTCCGGCAGCCTGAAGACCATCACCGACAACCGGGAAACGGCCTTCGACCTGCTGGAAACGGCGCTGACCGAGCCGCGCTTCGACCCCGAGCCGGTGGAGCGCATCCGCGGCCAGATCCTCGCCGGGCTGCGCTTCGAGAAGGAAGACCCCAACACCATCGCTTCGCGCACGTGGTTCGAGACGGCCTTCCCCGACCACCCCTACCGCAAGCGCACGGAAGGCACGGAAGAGACAGTGCGCGCCATCACGGTCGACGACCTGAAGCAGTTCGCCGCCACCCGCCTGAACCGCGAGGACCTGGTGATCGGCGTCGCCGGCGACATCACGCCCGAGGAGCTGAAGACCGTCCTCGACGACGTGTTCGGCGGCCTGCCGGAAAAGAGCGACCTGCCCAAGGTCGCCGACGTGACGCGCGAGTTCACCGGCCGCACCGTCGCCGTGGAGATGGACATTCCGCAGACGGTGGGCATGTTCGGCCACGCCGGCATCGCCCGCGACGACCCGGACTTCTACGCCGCCTATGTCCTCAACTACATCCTCGGCGGCGGTGGGTTCGCCTCGCGGCTGATGGAGGAGGTGCGCGAGGAGCGGGGGCTCGCCTATTCGGTCTACAGCTATCTCTATCCGCTCGACCACGCCGCGCTGATGATCGGCGGCGTCGCCACCCAGCGGGCGCGGTTCGAGACCAGCATGGACGTCATCCGCGAGGAATGGCGCAAGATGGCCGCCGCCGGCCCGACCGAGGGCGAACTGGCCGACGCCAAGACCTACCTGACCGGTGCGTTTCCGCTGCGGTTTTCCTCCACCGGGGCCATCGCGTCGATCCTCATGGCCATGCAGCTCGACGACCTGCCCATCGACCACCTGGAAACCCGCAACGCCCAGGTGGAAGCGGTGACGCTGGCCGACGTGAAACGGGTGGCCGAGCGCCTGCTGAAGCCGGAGAACCTGCTCGTGGTCGTGGTCGGCAAGCCGGCCGAGGCGGCGGTGTCGACGGAACCGGCCGGTGCGGCCTCCAATTGAGGTGACCCTGCTCCGGTCGAATGACCGGAGCAGACGCAGGTCTATGAACCGCCGTTCACACCTATTACCTAAGCCGTGCTGACGGTTTTTACGCCCTGCGCTATCGTCCCGGGCGTGATGATCGTTCCAGTGGAGGCGCCGGACGGGGGCGGCGGACACTTCACTGATCAGACAAGGCGATGCCGGCAGATGCCTGACCTGCTGTGGACTCCGGACATGAGCGTCGGATGCGACCTGCTCGACGCCGATCACCGGGCGCTTCTGGCGCTGGTGCGGCGGCTCGACGCCGCCGTGCGCAGCCATGAGAGCTTCGAGGTGGTCGCCAGCCTGCTCACCGTGGGGGTGGAACTGACCCGCGCCCATGTGCTGCGGGAAGAGCGCGTGTGCCGCGCCCTCGACCGCCCGGTGGAGGCGGCGCACGAGCATGCCCATGCCGCCTTCGTCGCGTGGTCCGACGGGGTGCGGACCGAATACGCCACCCACCGCGACCTGGGGCGGCTGCGGGCGGTGATGCCGGTCATCTTCGACTGGTGGCACCAGCACGTCTGCGATCTCGACATGATCGACAAGCCCTTCTACGAGGACAACGCCCTGCGCATCGGCCGCCTGTTCGGGGCCGACGTGCTGGCCGAGCCCATCCTCGCGCAGGCGCCGCTGCACTGGCCGCCGCGGCCGGCGCCGGTGTTCGGCCTGCTGTGCCGCGAGTCGGCCTGAGGCGGCGCTCGTCTTTCGCGCAACCGTCATGCGCCGCTCCCTGTTTCTGCGCCGCGAAGCCTGCTACCGTTCCCCTGCGTTGGGGAAGGGGATTCCCGCGCGGAGAGAGGAGAGACGCCCACCATGCCCGCACGTCCGTCGCGCCTGACCGAGTGCCCGGCCTACGAAGCCCTGGCGCAGCATCACGGCCGCATCGCGGAGGTCCACCTGCGCGACCTGTTCGCGTCCGACGCCGACCGCTTCCGCCGCTTCTCGCGGCGCCTGCCGGGGATGCTGGTGGATTTCTCCAAGAACCGCCTGACCGACGCGACGCTCGCCCTGCTGCTCGACCTCGCCCGCGAGTGCGGCGTGGAAGCCAAGCGCGACGCCATGTTCGCCGGCGAGAAGATCAACACGACGGAAGGCCGCGCCGTCCTCCACACCGCCCTGCGCAACCGCTCCGGCCGCCCGGTGCTGGTGGACGGGCAGGACGTCATGCCGGCGGTGACCGCCGTGCTGGCCAAGATGAAGGACTTCTCCGACCGCATCCGCTCCGGCGCCTGGACCGGGGCGACGGGGCAGCGCATCACCGACGTGGTGAACATCGGCATCGGCGGCTCCGACCTCGGGCCGCGCATGGTGGTGGAGGCGCTGAAGCCCTGGCACCAGCCGGGCCTGCGGGTGCGCTTCGTCTCCAACGTCGACGGCAGCGACATCGCCGAGGTGCTGAAGGCCTGCGATCCGGCGACGACGCTGTTCCTGGTCGCGTCCAAGACCTTCACGACGCAGGAAACCCTGACCAACGCCCACACCGCGCGGCGCTGGATCGTCGAGGCGCTCGGCGAGGACGCGGTGGCGAAGCACTTCGCGGCGCTGTCGACCAACGGCCAGGACGTCGCCGCCTTCGGCATCGACACCGCGAACATGTTCGAGTTCTGGGACTGGGTCGGCGGGCGCTATTCCCTGTGGTCGGCCATCGGCCTGCCCATCGCGGTCGCGGTCGGGTTCGAGCGGTTCGAGCAACTGCTCGCCGGCGGCCACGCCATGGACGAGCACTTCCGCACCGCGCCGCTGGACCAGAACATCCCCGTGCTGCTGGCGATGATCGGCGTGTGGTACGTCGACTTCTTCGGCGCCGACACCTACGCCATCCTGCCCTACGACCAGTACCTGCACCGCTTCCCGGCCCACTTCCAGCAGGTGGACATGGAAAGCAACGGCAAACGCGTGACCCTGTCGGGCGAGCCGGTGGACGTGCAGACCGGCCCCATCCTGTTCGGCGAGCCGGGCACCAACGGCCAGCACTCGTTCTACCAGCTCATCCACCAGGGCACCCGCATGGTGCCGTGCGACTTCATCGCGCCGGCCCGCAGCCAGAACCCCATCGGCGACCATCACGCCATCCTGCTGTCCAACTTCTTCGCCCAGACCGAAGCGCTGATGCGCGGCAAGACGCCCGACGAAGTGCGCGCCGAACTGGCCGCCAAGGGCCTGGACGAGGCCGCCGTCGCCGCCGCCCTGCCGCACCGCGTGTTCCCCGGCAACCGGCCGTCGACCTCCATCCTGGTCGACCAGGTAGACCCGCATACGCTCGGCATGCTCATCGCGCTGTACGAGCACAAGGTGTTCGTCCAGGGCGCGGTGTGGGACGTCAACAGCTTCGACCAGTGGGGTGTGGAACTGGGCAAGCAACTCGCCAAGCAGATCCTGCCGGAACTGGAGGCGGGCACGCCGGTGGACGGCCACGACGCCTCCACCAACGGGCTCATCAACGCCTGGCTGGAGATGCGCACCGGCGGGTGAGGGCGGCGTCCTCCACGGCGGAGTGCGGCAAGTGCTTGAGATACTGCTGAAAATTGTCATGGCCGGGCTCGACCCGGCCATCCACGGGCGTCTCCGCCTGTGGGCGTCGGGCGCCGTCCTCCACGGCAGGCGCGGTGCACGCCGTGGATGCCCGGCTCGGAGGCCGGGCATGACAAGTGGTTGAAAAGAAAGAAGAAAGTGTCATGGCCGGGGTCGACCCCGCCAGCCACGAGCGTCTCTGCCGGTGGGCGTGGGCGCCGTTCTTCGCGGCGGGCGCCGTGCCCGCCGTGGATGCCCGGCTCGGAGGCCGGGCATGACAACGTATTGAAATACCGTCAGAAATTGTCATGGCCGGGCTTGACCCGGCCATCCACGGACGTCTCCGCCGGCGAGCGTGGGCGCCGTCCTCCACGGCAGGCACACCGGAACCGGCCCGCCCCCATCCCCCTCACGCCACGCTGCTGCACCCCAACTCCCGCATGCGCTGGCGCAGGGTGAGCAGGTCGCGCCACGCCAGCTTCTTCATCTGCGGGCTGCGCAGCAGGTAGGCCGGGTGGAAGGTGGCGATGGCCGGGATGGGGTGCGACAGGCCGGGGCTCGCGTAGTCGATCCACTTGCCGCGCAGCTTGGTGATGCCCTCGTTGCGGGCCGCCAGCGTCGAGGCCGACAGGCCGCCGACCATGAGGATCACCTTGGGGTCCACCAGCTCGATGTGCCGCTGGATGAAGGGCAGGCACAGGCCCACCTCCTGCGGCGTCGGCTTGCGGTTGCCGGGCGGGCGCCAGGGGATGACGTTGGTGATGTAGAAGGTCTGCCGGCTCAGCCCGATGGACGCCAGCATGCGGTCGAGCAACTGGCCGCTGGCGCCCACGAAGGGCAGGCCCTGGCGGTCCTCTTCGGCGCCCGGCGCCTCGCCGATGACCATGAGGTCGGCCTGCGGGTTGCCGTCGGCGAAGACGGTGTTGGTGGCGGTCACCTTCAGCGGGCAGGCGTCGAAGCCCTGCATGGCGGCGTGCAGCGCCTCCAGCGTGCGGCATTCCGAGGCCAGCGCGGCGGCGGAGCGCATCTCCTGCCCGTGCGCCGCCAGCGGCCGCGCCGGAGCGGCGGCGGGCGGCGGCGCGCCGGGGGCGCGGCGGGCGGCGGGGGCGGGGCCTGTCTGCGGGCGGCCGGGAGCGCCGGGGCGGCCGGGGGCGGGCGCCGGGCCACGGGCACGGCGGGCTTCCGCCTCGGCCAGCAGGCGGGCGGAGAGGGCGTAGCGGTCGACCGGGGTCTCGGCGATGCACTCGTCGACGCCGGCATCCACGTACCAGCGCAGGAGGGCCTCCGGCGTCAGGTCGAGGGCGAGCGGGTCGGCGGCGGGCGGGGCGTCGGCGGTCATGGCGGGCAAGGTAACAGGCGGCTTGGTTTTTCGATACAGGGACGAATGATGTGGTATAAACCGCTCCACGGGAACGGGAAGCCTCTACCGCGCTGAGCGGGCCGCAGAGTTTTGGAGGAAGGATGGAACGGGAATCGATGGAATTCGACGTCGTGGTCGTCGGCGCCGGCCCTGCCGGTCTGTCGGCCGCGATCCGGCTGCGCCAGCTCGCCCTCGAGAATGACCGCGAGATTTCTGTCTGCGTCATCGAAAAGGGCTCGGAGGTCGGCGCCCACATCCTGTCCGGCGCGGTCATCGAGACGCGCGCCCTGGACGAGCTGATCCCCGACTGGAAGAGCAAGGATGCGCCGCTGACCGTCCCGGCCAAGGACGACAGCTTCGTCTACCTGACGAAGACCGGCAGCTTCAAGCTGCCGACGCCGCCGCAGATGCACAACGCCGGCAACTACATCGTCTCGCTCGGCAACGTCACCCGCTGGCTCGGCCAGCAGGCGGAAGAGCTGGGCGTCGAGGTCTACCCCGGCTTCGCGGCCGCCGAGGTGCTGTACGACGAGACCGGCGCCGTCAAGGGTGTCGCCACCGGCGACATGGGCATCGGCAAGAACGGCGAGCGCACCGCCGGCTACACGCCGGGCATGGAACTGCACGCCAAGTACACCCTCTTCGCCGAGGGCTGCCGCGGCAGCCTGAGCAAGGCGCTGTTCACCAAGTTCGACCTGCGCAAGGACTGCGACCCGCAGACCTACGGCATCGGCATCAAGGAACTGTGGGAGATCGAGCCCGCCAAGTCCAAGCCGGGCACGATCATGCACACGGTCGGCTGGCCCATGGACCCGCACACCTACGGCGGCTCGTTCATCTACCACCTGGACGGCAACCAGCTCGCCATCGGCTTCGTGGTCGGCCTCGACTACCAGAACCCGCACCTGTCGCCGTTCGAGGAATTCCAGCGCTTCAAGCAGCACCCGGCCATCCGCCCGCTGCTGGAAGGCGGCCGCCGCGTCTCCTACGGCGCCCGTGCGCTGTCGGAAGGCGGCTACCAGTCCATCCCGAAGCTCACCTTCCCGGGCGGCGCCCTGGTCGGCGACACGGCGGGCTTCCTCAACGTGCCGAAGATCAAGGGCACCCACACCGCCATGAAGTCGGCCATGGTGTGCGCCGAGGCGGTCTTCGCCGAGCTGGGCAAGGATGCGCCGGCCCGCGAGCCCGCCGCCTACGGCGACCTCATCAAGCAGAGCTGGGTGTGGGACGAGCTCTACAAGGTGCGCAACATCCGCCCGAGCTTCCACAAGGGCCTGTACTTCGGCATCGCCTATTCGGCGCTCGAGACCTACGTCTTCAAGGGCAAGACCCCGTGGACCTTCAAGATCCACGAGGACCACGCGCAGCTCAAGAAGGCGAGCGAGTGCCCGAAGATCGACTACCCGAAGCCCGACGGCGTCATCAGCTTCGACCGCCTGTCCTCGGTGTTCATCTCCAACACCAACCACGAGGAAGACCAGCCGAGCCACCTGACGCTCAAGGATCAGTCGATCCCGACGGCGGTCAACCTGGCCGACTACGACGGTCCCGAGCAACGTTATTGCCCGGCCGGCGTCTACGAGTTCGTGGAAGACGAGCAGAAGGGCGGCCGCCGCCTGCAGATCAACGCGCAGAACTGCGTGCACTGCAAGACCTGCGACATCAAGGATCCCACCCAGAACATCAATTGGGTGGTGCCGCAGGGTGGCGACGGCCCCAATTATCCCAATATGTGAGCGCATGGGGCGCCGCGCGCCGCGGCGGGCCGGTTTTTCCGGCCGCGGCGGTGGCGGGGTGCCCCCCGCTTGCGCCATACTGGCGCCGGAACGTTTCCGGTGCCCCTGATCGACGGATCTTCATGACCCTGGATTGCCTGTCCGCCCGCCTGTTGCGCGGGGCCGCGCTCGCCGCCCTGCTCGCCCTGGTTCCCACCGCCTGCGCCACCGCGGGCAAGGCCGGCGACGGGTCGGTGACGGCGCAGGCCGGCACCATCCACGATCTGCGCGCCTGGGGCCTCGGCAAGATCCGCGAGGGCGAGCCGCTGGTGTCCGGGCCGCAGGGCTACGGCAGCTACCTCGCCGCCCGCCAGGCCCAGATGGGGGGCGACACCCGCGTCGCCGCCGACCGCTTCGTCGAAGCGCTGGAGGCCGACCCGGAAAACCCGCTCATCCTGCGCCGCGCCTACTTCTACCTGGTGGCCGAGGGCCGCATCGAGGATGCGGTGCCGCTCGCCCGCAAGGCCCTGGCGCTCGACGCCTCCGAGCCGCTGGCGCCGCTGGTGCTCGCCGCCTCCGCCGTCGCCGACGGCCGCTTCGCCCCGGCGGAGGAGATCGTGGCGCGGCTCGACGACCGCGGCCTCAACGCCTTCATGGTACCGCTCATGCGCGCCTGGGCGCTGGCTGGGCAGAAGCGCTGGGAGCCGGCGCTCAAAGTCCTGGAACCGCTGAAGGACCAGCCGCAGTTCCAGGATCTCTACGCCTTCCACGCCGCCCTGCTGGCCGACATCGCCGGCCGCACGGAAGAGGCCGACCGCCATTACGCCACGGTGCTGGCCGACGCGCCGGACATCACCCTGCGCGCCCTGCAGGCCGGCGCCAGCTGGCTCTACCGCCAGGGCCGGACGCAGGAGGCGGAGGCGCTGCTCGACGAGTTCGCCGCCGCCCACAACGACAACGGCCTGATCCAGGCGGCGCTGGAGGAGATCCGCTCCCAGGGCGGCAAGCAGGCGCCGGTCGCCGACGCCCGCGACGGCATGGCGGAGGTGTTCTACGGCGCCGCCACCACGCTGCTGCAGGGCAATGCCTTCGACACGGCGCTGGCCTTCGCGCGCCTCGCCCAGCACCTCGACCGCGACCTGGCGCTCGCCCGCATGCTGACCGGCGACATCCTCACCCGCATGGGCCGCGAGGCCGACGCCAACGAGGTCTATGCCACCGCCGAGCCCGGCAGCATCGCGTGGTACACCGCCCGCCTGCGCATGGCCGACAACCTGGAGCGCCTGGACCGCCTGGACGAGGCGGTGGCGCTGCTGCGCGAGGTGGCGGCGGCCTTCCCCGACCGCGCCGAGCCGCTGGTGGTGGTCGGCGACCTGCACCGCCGCAACAAGCAGTGGACCGAGGCCGTCGCGGCCTACGATGCCGCCCTCGACCGCGTGCCGGTCATCGGGCCGGAGCACTGGTCGTGGTACTACAGCCGCGGCATCGCCCACGAGCGCGCCGACCAGTGGTCGCAGGCCGAAGCCGACTTCAAGAAGGCACTGGACCTCAGCCCCGACCAGCCCTTCGTGCTCAACTACCTCGGCTATTCGTGGATCGACAAGGGCATGAACCTCGCCGAAGGCCGCGAGATGATCGAGAAGGCCGTGCAGCAGCGGCCGCGCGACGGCTACATCGTCGACAGCCTGGGCTGGGTGCTGTTCCTCATGGGCGACTATCCCGAGGCCGTGCGCCACCTGGAGCGCGCCGTGGAACTGACGCCCGAGGACCCGACCATCAACGACCACCTGGGCGACGCCTACTGGATGGTCGGCCGGCGCAACGAGGCGCGCTTCCAGTGGCAGCGGGCGCTCGACATGAAGCCGGAGGAACCGGGCCAGGCCGACCGCCTGCGTGAGAAGATCCGCGACGGCCTGGGCGAGCCCGAGCACACGCCGGCCCAGCCCGCCGCCGCCGGCAACTGAGCGCCATGACGGTCGTCGTCGTCGAGGCCCCCGCCAAGGTCAACCTGAGCCTGCACGTGGTCGGGCGGCGGGACGACGGCTATCACCTGCTCGACAGCCTGATCGCCTTCGCCGGCGTCGGCGACACGCTGACCGCGGCGCCGGCCGAGGATCTCGCCCTGCACGTCGACGGCCCCTTCGCCGAGGCCCTCGCCGCCGCTCTGCCGGCCGGGGCGGAGAACATCGTGCTGAAGGCCGCCCGCCGCCTCGCAGAGGCCGCCGGCATCGCCCCGCGCGCCCGCCTGACCCTGACCAAGCGCCTGCCCGTCGCGGCCGGCATCGGCGGCGGGTCGGCCGATGCGGCCGCCGCGCTGCTGGCGCTGTGCCGCCTGTGGGACGTGGCGCCGCCGCGCGAGGATCTGATGGCGCTCGCGCTGGGGCTCGGGGCCGACGTGCCGGTCTGCCTGCAGGGCCGCGCCGCCAATGTCTCCGGCGTGGGTGAGGGCATCATTGATGCGCCGACCCTGCCGCCGGCCTGGCTGGTGCTGGTCAATCCGCTGGTGGCGGTGTCGACGCCCGAGGTGTTCCGCGCCCGCCGCGGCCGCTTCAACCAGGCCGCGCCCCTGACCGAGGCGCCGGCCGATGCCGCCGCGCTCGCCGAGGCCCTGCGGGCACGCGCCAACGACCTGACCAAGGCGGCGGTGACCCTGGCGCCGGAGATCGGCACGGTGCTGGTGGACATCGGCGCCCTGCCGGGCTGCCTGCTCGCCCGCATGTCGGGCAGCGGCGCCACCTGCTTCGGCCTGTTCGCCGCCGAGGCCGAGGCCCGCGCCGCCGCCGCCGCCCTGGCGCAGACGCGGCCCGAGTGGTGGAGCGCCGCCGCGCCCCTGCTGAGCGACCGTCCCCGCTGAGCCGCTTCAGGTTCTACCTGCAAGTCTTGTGTATTACCCCCTATTCCGCCAACGCATAGGTGAATTCTTGACACGGCCGCCGTCATGGCCGATGTAGGACGGCAACGCCTGGGCCGGGCGCAAAACGGCTCCGCGGCAATTTGACGAGAGCAGCTTGCGCCGCGTCACCAACCGCTAAAGCGCCACGACACGACGTTCGTGGTTTCTCTCACCACTCGGTGGAAAGGAAACCCGCCCATGAGCCGCACCGCCGCATCCCCCGCCGCCCTGCGCCCGTCGTGTCCGCGCCGAATGCCGGCCTGACCGCCCCAGTTTCCGTTCGCCGCATCGTCTGACCGCGATCCCGCGCCTTAACCGGCGCGCGGAGCCGCACGAGGAGCCGTTTTCCGTGACCCTCACCACCCCATCCTCCGAGTCGGAACCGGTCATCCGGCTGACCGACATCGTCAAGGTCTTCCCGACCAAGGCCGGCCCGTCCCGCGTGCTGGACGGCATCTCGCTCACCGTCCGGCGCGGCGAGATCTTCGGCATCATCGGCCGCTCCGGCGCCGGCAAGTCGACGCTGGTGCGCTGCATCAACATGCTGGAAAGCCCCACCAGCGGCACCGTCCTGGTCGACGGCCAGGAGATGACGGCGCTGTCCGACGCGAACCTGCGCAAGGCGCGCCACCGTATCGGCATGGTGTTCCAGCACTTCAACCTGCTGTCGAGCCGCACCGTCTACGACAACGTCGCCTTCCCGCTGGAGATCGCCGGCCGCTCGCGCGACGAGATCCGCAAGGCCGTCGACCCGCTGCTGGAGATCGTCGGTCTCGCCGACAAGAGCGACCGCTATCCGGCGCAGCTGTCGGGCGGCCAGAAGCAGCGCGTCGGCATCGCCCGCGCGCTCGCCGGCGACCCCTCGGTGCTGTTGTGCGACGAGGCGACCAGCGCCCTCGACCCCGAGACGACGCAGTCGATCCTGGCGCTGCTGAAGGACATCAACCGCCGCCTCGGCCTGACCATCGTGCTCATCACCCACGAGATGGCGGTGGTGAAGGAAATCGCCGACACGGTGGTGGTGCTCGATGCCGGCCGCGTGGTGGAGCAGGGCCCGGTGTTCGACGTCTTCACCGAGCCGCAGTCGGAGGTGGCGCGCAGCTTCGTCGGCGACCTGCTGAACCACGACTTGCCGGCGCCGGTGGCGGCGCGGCTGGCCGAGGGGCCGGGGGAGGGGACCAACCCGCTCCTGCGCATCACCTTCACCGGGCCGGCCGCCAACACGCCGGTGCTCGGCGACCTGATCGCCGGCAAGGGGCTGCAGGCCAACATCCTGCACGGCTCCATCGACTACATCCAGGACAAGCCCTACGGGGTGCTCACGGTCGAGGTGCTGAACGGCGAGACGGCGCTGGCGCCCTCGCTCGACTACCTCGCCGCCAACGGCCTGAAAGGGGAGATCGTCGGTCATGTCGCCGCAACTCGTCGCGCTGCTGCTTGAGGCGCTGAAGGAAACCGCGGTGATGGTGGCCGTCTCCGGCGCCCTCGCCGCCCTGGTGGGCATTCCGCTCGGTGTCGTGCTGGTCACGACCCAGCGCGGCCACATCCTGCAGAGCCTGGCGGTGAACCGGGTGCTGGGGGCGATCGTCAACGCGGCGCGCTCCACGCCCTTCATCATCCTGATGGTCGCCATCATCCCGCTGACGCGCATGATCGTCGGCACCTCCATCGGCACCGCCGCGGCCATCGTGCCGCTCAGCCTCGCCGCCATCCCCTTCGCCGCCCGGCTGGTGGAAACGTCTTTGCGCGAGGTCGACACGGGTCTCATCGAGGCGGCGCAGGCCATGGGCGCCTCGCCGCGCCAGATCATCCTGAAGGTGCTGCTGCCGGAAGCCTGGCCCGGCATCATCGCCGGCCTGACCATCACGCTGGTCAGCCTGATCGGCTATTCCGCCATGGCCGGAGCCGTCGGCGGCGGCGGCCTCGGCGACCTCGGCATCCGCTACGGCTACCAGCGCTTCCAGCCGGAGGTGATGCTGGCCGTGGTGGTGGTGCTGATCGTGCTGGTGCAGGCGGTGCAGACCGCCGGCGACATGCTCGCCCGCAAGCTCAACAAACGGAACATTTCCAAGGAGAAGGCCTGATGGTCGCGCGTACCCTGAAGATCCTCGCCGCCGGCGCCCTCGCCGCCGCCTTGTCCGCCGGCACCGCCGCCGCGGCCGACACCGTGAAGGTGGGCGTCACCGGCGGCCCGCACGCCGAGATCATGGAGAAGGTGGCCGAGGTCGCGGCCAAGGACGGCCTGACCGTCGAGATCATCGAGTTCTCCGACTACGTGCTGCCCAACACGGCCCTGAACGACGGCGACCTCGCCGCCAACAGCTTCCAGCACCAGCCGTACCTGGACAACCAGATCCGCGACCGCGGCTACGAGATCGCGACCGTGGCGAAGACCGTCGTCTTCCCCATGGGCCTCTACTCCAAGAAGATCGACGACCTCGCCAAGCTGGAAGACGGCGCGACCGTCGCCATCCCCAACGACCCGACCAACGGCGGCCGTGCCCTGCTGCTGCTGGAATCGGCCGGCCTCATCGACGTCGACGACGCCGCCGGCCTGAAGGCGACGCCGCTCGACGTGGTGAAGAACGACAAGAACCTGAAGTTCCAGGAACTGGACGCCGCCCAGCTGCCGCGCTCGCTCGACGACGTGGGGGTGGCCGCGGTGAACACCAACTACGCCATGAGCGCCGGCCTCGACCCGAAGAAGGATTCCATCTTCATCGAGAAGCCGGAAAGCCCCTACGTGAACATCGTCGCCGTCCGCACGGCCGACAAGGACGCGCCGTGGGTGGCGACGCTGGTGAAGGCCTACCACTCCGAGGCGGTGAAGCAGTTCATCGACCAGCGCTTCGGCAAGTCGGTGGTGACCAGCTGGTAAGGCTTCATCATTGCGCGGCGCAGACAGCGGGCCGGGGTGGCGACGCCCCGGCCCTGCCGTCAGGCGGCATGGCCGGCTGGCATCAAGGCATCGTGCACGATCGTCCGGACATAGCGGAAGCGCCCTGCTTTCGTGGGCTGGTGAAGCGCGGACTCGGCAGCCTGTCGTTCCGCCGTCTCCAGGACAGCGGCCGCTTCTTCAAGTACTTGTAGCGCTGCTGCATACGCCTGGGGATTGTCGGCACACGTGTCCATGGCGCTCAATCTGGCCCGCAGTATGGCATCGCGGAGGAGTTGTTCGCGAAGGTTAGATGTCAGCCTGACCTGTGCCCTCAACGACGCGCGGAGGTCTCGCAGGGAAATGCCGGTCATCACGATCATGGCAATGAAGTTCACGCCTAGGATGATGGCTACCATCAAATCCGCATTGCCTACGATGCTGCGTAGCGACTCCATGACGCACCTCAGTTCCCGGTAGTCGGCCGGAATGGCCAGAACGGGTCTTTTTTGGCGACGTGACGATTATAGCGTTCGGCGACCTGCTGTAGCACGAAAATCGCCACGAAGGCGTAACGGGCTACGACCGGTATCCATTCATCGGGCGCCAGCGCTGCGTCAGCCTTCGAGTTGGAGATGTAGCCGTAGGCTAGCAAGTAGCCGCCTCCCACGAAGATAGACAGCCCCAACATGAGCGTAGATCTCGACGATCCGGCGATCGCCAGGATGTACAACGCCACGGTCAGAAACAGCGTGGTGTCGGGGACGTAACCCTTGATCGCTTTGTCGATCACAAGAGGCGACAGTGGCAGCGCGACGGCCACCAACAGCGAGGAGAGAAACTGCTGCCAGTGATCCGGGACAGACGGAATTTCTCGCGGCATCGGCATGGCATCTCGTTGAGTGAGAGATGCTGATACCACTTGAGGTGGACATCCTCAAGGGCTGCTTGTCGCTACGTTGCACTACTTCTCATCCTCCCGCGCCGGTTTCGCCGGAGTCCACGACGGCGGGTCGGAGGCGGGGAAGCTTTCCTCGATGGTTTCGTCGACGTCGTCCTCGTCGTCGGGCGTCGGCTCGTCCTTCTTGTCTCCACCACCGGCGCGCAGTGGTTCGGCGGGGGTGAAGGACGGCGGGTCGGAGGCGGGGAAGCTCTCGTCGCCCGCCTCGTCGATGCATTCCTCGACGCTCAGCAGGTGGTCCTGGCGCTGCCGGGCGTCGCGGTCGGGACTGCTGCGCGTCGGCATGGTGGGATCTGGCATGATGGGGCAACTCCTGACGGGAGGTCTGTCCTCATCAACGCCCCCTCGCGGGCCGGGGTTTCCCGTCAGCGCCCCTCGCGCCACCACGCCAGCACCACGCCGCCCAGGATGAGCAGGATGGCCGCCCACAGCGGCAGGAGCGGCGTCTGGCGCACGCCGGCGACCACGTAGTCACCGTTGGCGCGCAAACCCAGCCAGCCAGACCCGGCGGTGGCGGCCTCGGCGGAGACGCGGCGCACGTCCGGCACGCCGCCCTCGGCCAGCCACCACAGGCCGCCGCCCGAGGCCTCGGCCACCGGCTGCATCACCGCATCCGTCGCGACCACGGCCGAGGTTTCCAGCGGATTGGCCGAGCCGGCGGCGGCGATGGCGGTCATGTCGCCGTCGGTGACGCGCCACACGCCCGGTTCCTCCACCGGCAGGGTGGCGCGGCTCATGCCGCCCTCGGCGGCTTCCAGCGCCACCGTGGTCTCGACGCCCGAGGGACTGGTGACGGTGACCTCCGGCGGGCCTTGTTCCAGGCTGCGGCGGGTGACGGTGAGGGTGCCGCCCGAGACCTCGGCGCGCAGCGAGCGTTCCTCCAGGTCCGGTTCCTTCATCAGCCAGTGGGCGAGGCGGCGCACCAGTTCCGCCTGCGGACCGCCGCCGCGCCAGCCCTTCTCCCACAGCCACAGCGTATCGGACAGCAGCAGAGCGACGCGGCCGTCGTCCACGCGGTCGAGCAGCAGCAGCGGCTCGCCGGCCGCCCCCGTCATCACCGTGGCGGCGTCGCCCTTGGGGCGGGCGGCGATCTGGCGCACCCAGGGGCCGAGCGGCTGCGCCGTCGGGCCGGGCACCAGGGCGTCGGTCACCGGGTGGCGCAGGCCGAGGCCGGCGACGCGCGGCCGGAAGGTCTCGTCCAGCACCTCGCCGGAGGGCGCGGCCGGCAGGATGTCGCCGAGCGGGCTGTCGTAGAGGCTGAACGGCTCGGCGAACTCGGGCCCGACGGCCAGCAGCAGGGCGCCGCCCTGGCGCACGTAGTCGCGCACGTTGGCCATGTAGGGGTCGGGCACGAGGCCGGAGCGGGTGTAGCGGTCGAAGACGATGAGGTCGAAGTCGTACAGCCGCTGCTCGAACAGCTCCTGGATGGGGAAGGCGATGAGCGCCAGCTCGCGCAGCGGCGTCAGGTCGTCCTTGCTGGGCGGCCGCAGGATGGTGAAGTGGACCAGATCGACGTTGGGGTCGGACTTCAGCAGGTTGCGCCAGGCCCGTTCGCCGATGTGCGGCTCGCCGGAGATGAGCAGCACGCGCAGGCGGTCGCGCACGCCGTTGATGGCGATGGCGGCCTGGTTGTTGAGCGGCGACAGGTCTTCCTCGCCGCCCGGCGTCTCCAGCGCCACCACCGTCTGGCCGGCGTGGTCGATGAGCACCGGCAGGCGCACCGGCTGGCCGATGGGGACGGAGACGGCGCGCGCCGGGCGGTCGTCGACGGCGATGGTCACCGGCGCGACGCTGCCCGGCGGGGCGTTCTCGTCCACCACCCGCACCGTCACCTCCACCGGCTTGCCGACGAGGCCGAAGTCGGGGGCGCGCTCCACCACCAGCCGGCGGTCGGTCTGGCCGGGCTCGCCGGTGAGCAGGGTGTGGACGGGGAAACCGGGCGGGCTGTCGGCCACGTCGCCCGGCACGTCGTGCACCTGGCCGTCGGTGACCACCACGGCGCCGGCGACGCGGCGGCGCGGCACGTCGGCGGTGGCGCGGGACAGGGCCTCGAACAGGCGGGTGCCGGACTCGAGGGTGGAGCCGACCCGTTCGACGCGCACCTCCAGGCTCTCGTCGCCCTGCAGGCGCTCGGTCAACTGCTGCACGGCGAGCGCCGTCTGGCTTTCGCGGTCGCCGACGCGCTGCGACAGGCTTTCGTCCACCACCACCACGGCGACGTCGGGCAGCGGCCGGCGGTCTTCCTGCACCACCTGCGGGTTGGCGACGGCGGCCAGCAGGGCGGCGACGGGGATCGCCCGCACCAGCGTGCCGCGCGCCCGCCGCACCAGGCCCCACAGGAACAGCACCAGCCCGACCGCCGCCAGCGCCGCGAGCGCCGGCCACGGGATCACCGGCGCGAAGACGATGTCGGTGACGGCCTCGATCATTGCGTCAGGCGCTCCATGATGGCGGGCAGGTGGACCTGATCGGCCTTGTAGTTGCCGGTCAGGGCGTACATCACGGCGTTGACGCCGAAGCGGTAGGCGATCTCGCGCTGCCGCTCACCGCCCGGTACCACGGGGGCGAGATAGGTGCCGTCCTGGCCGCGCGCCCAGGCGCCGGCCCAGTCACCGTTGCCGATGATGACGGACGAGACGCGGTCGTTGCCGCTGCCCTCGCGCTCCACCCAGACGGTGGTGTCGGAGAAGCGGCCCGGCGTGTCCTGCAGCAGGTAGAACGAGCGGGTGAGCACATGGTCGTCGGGCAGGCGCATGAGCGGCGGCACGTCGAACTGCGCCAGCACGGGCTCCACCGCCGTCGACGGCAGGTCGCGGGTGTCGAACAGGATCATGCCGCCGTGGCGCAGGTAGTCGTTGACCTTCTGGCGGGCGTCGACGGACAGGGGCGGGGCACCCTCCGTCACCGGCCAGTAGACCAGCGGGTAGAAGATCAGCTCGTCGCTTTCCGGGTCCACCGCCATGGGCTGCCCCAACTCCGCCGAGGACCGGCTGCCGAGGATGCGGGTGAGGCCGCGCAGGCCGGCGTCCGACATGCGGTCGACGCCGGGCTCGCCGGTTTCGATCCAGGCGAGGCGGGTTTCCGTCACGGCGTCGAGCACGCGCTCGCTGGCCGGTTCGGCGGGCGGTGCGGCCTCCTGCGCCCGGCCTTCGCCGGATGCGGCGGCCAGGGCGGCGGCGACCAGCACGGCGCCGGCGGCGCGGCGCGGCAGGCGGGGAGCGAGCCCGCGCAGGGCATAGCTCGCGACCCAGTCGACCAGGGCGAGGCACAGGGCGCCCAGCAGCAGCCAGGGCCGCAGCTCCACCTCGCGGCCGACGTCGGCGACGGTGCCGCGGGCGACGCCCTGCGGCAGGCCGCTCAGGGCCTCCAGCTCGGGCACGTGATCGACCAGGTTGAGCGACCGGCGATCCTGCGCGGTGCCGTACCAGCCGGGCGGATGGACGGGCCCGGGCACGGTCGCGGTCAACTGCGCCGGCGTCAGGGCCTGGGCGTTGCCCGGCGGCTCGCCGAGGCGGCCGAAGCCGTCGAGGCTCGACAGCGGCGGCAGCGGGCGGCCGGCGTCGTCGGCGGCGGCGCCCTCCACCCCGGCGGAAATGGTCAGCAGGCGCTCCAGCATCTGCGGGAACAGGCCGGACAGGGCGAGGTTGGACCACTCGGCATTGGCGGTGGTGTGGAACAGCACCACCCAGCCCTGGCCGCGCGGCTCGGCGGTGACCAGCGGCGTGCCGTCGCCGAGGCGGGCCCAGGTCTTGTCCGGCAGGGCGGCGGAGGGCTCGGCCAGCACCTGGGCTGAGATGGTGACGTCGGGCGGGATGGCGAGGCCGGCGAAGGGGCTGTCGGACGGGAAGGGCGCGAGGCGCACCGGCTCCGACCAGCTGAGGGTGCCGCCGAACTGGCGTCCGCCGCCGCGCAGGCGCACCGGCAGCAGCGGGTCGGCGGCGGTGTTTTCCTCGAGCCGCGGGCCGGCGAAGCGCACCAGCACGCCGCCCGCCTGCACCCACTCCTGCAGGCGCGCCGCCGCCGGGCCGGACAGCGGGCCCGAATTGGCGACGACGAGCATGGAGAGCGGCCGGTCGAGCAGCGCGTCGATCTCGCCGCGGCGCGTTTCGGCCACCGGCTGCAGGGCGCGGTCGAGGTAGTAGACGTCGCCGAGCAGCGGCAGGTCGGCCCCGAGCGGCGCCCCCGAGGTCAGGCCGATGGGCTTGCGCCGCCAGGTGTCGTCGAGCAGCACCACCGCGCCGGCGCTCGGCACGCCTTCGATGTCGAGGCGGCCGATGGCGTTGAGCAGGTCGGGCGGCACTTCGGCGCGGGCGGTGGCGACGGCCTCGCCGGCGGCGAAGGTGAGCGGGGCGCGGGCGACGGCGCGGCCCTGGGCGTCGAGCACCTGCACCGCCACGGTCCGTTCCGGCGCCTCCGGCCCGGCGGCGCGGCGGGCGGCGAGCGTCAGGCCGTCGCCCTCGCGCGTCGGGCGGTCGAGCAGCACGGCCGCCTGCTCGCCGGTCAGCACGGTGAGCGGGCCGAGGCGTTGCAGGGTGGTCGCGAGCGCGACGCTGCCGGGGTGGACGAGGCCGTCGGACAGCCAGACGGTGGACAGGCCGCCGTCGAAGGTCAGGCCCTCCACCACCGCGCGGGCGGCGTCGTGGTCCACCGGCCAGGGCTGCGGCGTCAGGCTCTGCACCATGGGGCGGACTTCGGCGGCGGCGCCCAGGCGGCCGGCGGCGATGGGGTCGCCGTCGGCGGGCGGGGCGGTGGTCAGCACCTGCACCGGGCGGCCCTCGCGGTCGGCGCGGGCGATGAGGTCCAGCGCGGCCTGACGGCGGGCGTCCCACTCGCCGGCGGCGGCCCAGCCGTCGTCGATCACCAGCAGCAGCGGCCCGCCCGTCGCCTCGGCTCCCACCGGGTTGAGCAGCGGCCGGGCGAGGCCGACGATGACCAGGGCGGCGATCAGCAGCCGCAGCAGGATGAGCCACCAGGGAGTGCGCGCCGTCACGTCCTCGCGGGCCCGCAGGTCGAGCAGCAGGCGCAGGCCGGGAAACACCATGCGGCGCGGCGCCGGCGGCGTCACCCGCAGCAGGAACCACAGCGCCGGCAGGATCGCCAGCGCGGTCAGCACCCAGGGGGCGGCGAAGGCGAGGGGGCCGAGGGTCCACATTCAGCGCACCTCCGCCAGGCGGGCGTGCAGGGCGAGCAGCGCCGTCTGCGGCGGCTGGTCGGTGTGGTGGACGGCGAAGCTCCAGTCCAGCGACCGGGCGAGGCTCTGCACGGCGGCGCGCTGGGCCTGGAAGCGGCGCACGTAGGCGTCGCGCACGTCCTCGGTGCGGGCGATGAGCAGGTCGCCTTCCCCTTCGGCGCCGGTGAAGCGGATGCGGCCGCGGAAGGGCAGGCTTTCCTCCGCCGGGTCGACCACCTGCAAAAGGTGGCCCCGCAAGCCCCGCCCGGCCAGCGCCCGCAGGGTCGGCTCCAGGCGGTCGGGCGGGTCGAGGAAATCGCCGAACAGCACCACGCTACCGTGACGCGACAAGGGCACGTTCTCGGCCAGCGTCGGCCAGTGGGCGCCTTCGCCGACCGGGCTGCGCTCCAGCGCCTCGGCGAGGCGGGCGAGCGCGGCGTGGCCCATGCCCGGCGGCGGGGCGCCCGGCATGAGCAGGCCGAGGCGTTCGCCGCCGCGGTTGAGCAGGGCGGCCAGGGCGACCGCCAGCAGCGCGGCGCGCTCGTGCTTGAGCGGCAGGGTGGCGGCGGAGCGGAAGTCCATGCTGGCCGAGCGGTCGGCCCACACCAGCACGGTCTGGGCGGCGGACCACTCGCGCTCGCGGACGTAGAGGGGATCGCTGCGGGCCGACTGGCGCCAGTCGATCTGCGTCACGCTGTCGCCGGGCTGGTAGCGGCGGTATTGCCAGAACTGGTCGCCGGGGCCGGACCGTCGCCGCCCGTGGATGCCGGGCGCGACGGTGACTGCAACCCGCTCCGCCGCCACCAGCAGCGGCGGCAGCACGCTGGCGGCGGCCTCGGCACGGCCGAGAAGGGGAGCGGCGGCGGTGGGATCGGCCATGGGCGGTCCCGCCGTCAGCCGACGAGGCTGCACAGGCGGCCGATGACCTGCGGAATGCTCACGCCGTCGGCGCGCGCCGCGAAGGTCAGGGCCATGCGGTGCTGCAGGATGGGCCGGGCGAGCGCCAGCACGTCGTCCACCGAAGGGGCGTAGCGGCCGTCGATGAGGGCGCGGGCGCGCACCGCCAGCATGAGCGCCTGGCTGGCGCGCGGCCCCGGCCCCCAGGCGACGTGGCGGCGCACCTCGTCGATGTCGCTGGTTTCGGGGCGGCCGGCGCGCACCAGGGTGAGGATGGCGTCCACCACGCTGTCGCCGACGGGGATGCGGCGGACCACCGCCTGCGCCTCCAGCAGGTCCTCGGGCGTCAGCACGCGCGGCACGGGGGCTTCCAGGGCGCCGGTGGTGGCGAGCAGCATCTCGCGCTCGGCATCGCGGCCGGGATAGCCGACGTCCACCTGCATGAGGAAGCGGTCGAGCTGCGCCTCGGGCAGCGGGTAGGTGCCTTCCTGCTCGATGGGGTTCTGGGTCGCCAGCACGTGGAAGGGGCGCGGCAGCGGGTGGCTCTCGCCGGCCACCGTGACCTTCATCTCCTGCATGGCCTGCAGCAGGGCGGACTGCGTGCGCGGGCTGGCGCGGTTGATCTCGTCGGCCATGAGCAGCTGGCAGAACACCGGCCCCTTGAGGAAGCGGAAGGCGCGGCGGCCGGTCTCGTCTTCCTCCAGCACCTCGCTGCCGAGGATGTCGGCGGGCATCAGGTCGGGGGTGAACTGCACCCGGCGGTCGGCCAGGCCGAGGACGGTGCCGAGGGTGTGCACCAGCTTGGTCTTGGCGAGGCCCGGAACGCCGATGAGCAGCAGATGGCCGCCGGCCAGCAGGGTCACCATGCTGTCCTCGATGACCGTTTCCTGGCCGAAGATGACGGCGTTCAGGGCCGCGCGGGCGTTCGACAGGCGTTCGGCGAGACGGTCGACGGCGGCGACCGCGTCGGGACCGGCTGCGAGGGCTGCTTCGTTGGAAGGGTTGGTCACGACGCACTCTCCGCACTACATAGGACACGACAACCCACGGAGGAACGGATGCCCAGGACCAGCGAAGAGACCAACGCGGCTGCTCCCGGACAGGCGGCCCCCAAGGCCCGGCCACGCCAGACCATCTGCGGCGACCTCGACATGCGCATCGACCGCGACGGCACCTGGTTCTATCACGGCTCTCCGATCGGCCGTAAGGAACTGGTGCGCCTGTTCTCGACCGTGCTCAAGCGCGAGGAAGACGGCTCCTACTGGCTGGAAACGCCCGCCGAAAAAGGGAGGATCGACGTCGAGGACGTTCCCTTCCTCGCTGTCGAGATGGAGACGGAAGGCGAGGGGCGCAACCGGCGGATCCGATTCCGTACCAACGTCGAGGATTGGGTCACCCTGGACGCCGAGCACCCCTTGCGGGTCGAGCACGATCCGGACACCGGCGAGCCGCGACCTTACGTCTTGATCCGCAAAGGTCTGGAGGCCAGACTCAACCGCCCGGTGTTCTACGAACTGGTGGAGCACGGCGTCGAGGAAGACGCCGGCGATGCGAAAGGGGTACACTACGGCGTATGGAGCACGGGCACGTTCTTCCCTCTCGGGACCCTGACGGAGACCGACTAGACCGCGACGCCATCGTCCGCCGGCTGACCCGCGGTCGCCCGGCGCGCGAGCGGTCGGACGTCGGCATCAACCGCGAACTGGGCGGCGACTACGATTACGGCCCCGCCATCGACGGCGGACCGCGAGTCGTCGCGGCGGCTGCTGCTGCTCCCGAAGTGCCGCCGGGCGCCGCCATGGACACGCGGCCGCAGACCGCCGCCGCCGTGCTGGTGCCGCTGGTGCAGCGCCCCGACGGGCTGACCGTGCTGCTCACCCAGCGCACGGCGCACCTGAAGAACCACGCCGGGCAGATCAGCTTCCCCGGCGGCCGGTCGGAGGATCACGACGACGGCCCGGTGGCGACCGCCCTGCGCGAGAGCCACGAGGAGATCGGCCTGCCGGCGGAGCTGGTGGACGTGCTCGGGCGGCTGGACGACTACGTCACCGTCACCAATTTCCGGGTGACGCCGGTGGTCGGGCTCATCGCGCCGCCGTTCGAGCTGGCGCCCGATCCCTTCGAGGTGGCGGAGGTGTTCGAGGTGCCGCTCGCCTTCGTCCTGGACCGATCCAATCACCAGCGGCATACCTACAAGGTGAAGGGGCGCACCCGCGCCTACTGGGCCATGCCCTACGGCGAGCGCTACATCTGGGGCGCCACGGCCGGCATGCTCGTCAATCTGGCGGAGGTTCTGGGATCGTGATCATCCGGCTGCTCGTCCTGCTGCTGCTGCCGATCCTGCTGTTCCTGATCTGGCGCCGCTTCCGCCGGGGCGAGGGCGAGACGGCCGGCGCCATCGACTACGGGCTGCTCGGGCTGGCGGTGGCGATACTGGTCGGGCTCGGCGTCATGGCCATGACCCAGGGCGGCGACCCGAGCGACGAGTACGTGCCGCCCCGCGTTATCGACGGCAAGGTGGTTCCCGGCCACATCGCGCCGAGGCAGCAGCAAGACGCGCAGTAAATGGCGACCGAGCACGACACGACCATCCGCCTGATCCCCGCGACGGGCGCCGGCGGCGCGCGTACCGCGGTGGGGCAGCTGTCGCCCCAGCCGTGGATGCGGGATGCCCGCACGGCGGCCGTGATCGCAGCCCTGTCCGCGGGCGGGGCGGAGGTGCGCTTCGTCGGCGGCTGCGTGCGCGACGCCCTGTTGCACCGCGCCGTCAAGGACGTCGACATCGCCACGCCCGAAACCCCCGACGTGGTGATCCGCCGGCTGGAGGACGCCGGCCTGCGCGCCGTGCCGACCGGCCTCGACCACGGCACCGTCACCGCCGTGGCCGACGGCATGAGCTTCGAGGTCACCACCCTGCGGCGCGACGTCGCCACCGACGGCCGCCACGCTGAGGTCGCCTTCACCGACAGCTTCCGCGAGGACGCGGCGCGCCGCGACTTCACCATGAATGCCCTGTCGGCGACGCCCGACGGCGCCGTCTACGACTACTTCGACGGCCTCGCCGATCTGGCGGCGCGCAAGGTGCGCTTCGTCGGCCGGCCGCAGCAGCGCATCCGCGAGGATTACCTGCGCATCCTGCGGTTCTTCCGCTTCCACGCCCACTACGGCGCCGGCGCCCCCGACCACGAGGCGCTGAAGGCCTGCGGCATGGAGGCGGCGGGTCTCGCGCGGCTGTCGGGCGAGCGGGTGCGCGACGAACTGCTGAAGATCCTGGCCGCGCCGCAGCCCGCCGAGGCGCTGCTGGAGATGCGCGGCGAGCGGGTGCTGGAACAGGTGCTGCCCGAGGCGGTGCACATCGGCCGCCTGCGCACCCTGGCGTGGATCGAGACGGCGGGCCTGCGGCGTGAGTGGCTGACTCCCGATCCGCTGCGGCGCCTGGCGGCGGTGGTCGAGAACGACCGGCCGGCGGTGCTGGCCCTGGCGGAGCGGCTGCGCCTGTCCAACGACCAGCGCGACCGCCTGGCCGATCTGGCGGCGCCGGCCGCGGGCAGCCCGGAACCGGAGCCCGCCCTCGACGACGCCGGCCTGCGGCGGCTCGCCTACGGCCTCGGCAACGCCCGCCTGCGTGATCGGGCCCTGGTGCTGTGGGCGGCGGAGCGGGTGGCCCAGGGGCATCCCGACAGCCGCCGCACCGGCCTGTGGATCCGCCTGCTCGACTTCGCGGCGGAGTGGACGCCGCCGACGCTGCCGCTGCAGGGGCGCGACGTGCTGGCCGACCTGGGCGTCCCGCCGGGTCCGCAGGTGGGCGAGCTGCTGCGCCGGGCGGAGGCCTTGTGGCTCGCCGAGGACTTCCGGCCCGACCGGGCGGACCTGTTGCGCCGGCTGCGCGAAACGGGGCCTGCCGGGGGCGCCGGGTGACCGGTCGGTCATAGCCTCACGTTGCATTGCCCGCCGTGCCGTTCGTGTGATAATCATCACTGTCGGGGCGGTCCACCACTCGTACCGTGGCAATGGGGTGGTGGAGCATGTGGAAGGTCCGAGACTGCTATGGCACAGCCGGCGAAGAAAACCGAGGCGCGAAACAGCCTGCCGATGAAGAAGATCTGCTTCTTCGGCGACGGGCTGGCGTTCGGTCTCGGCGACGCCGACCAGGGCGGCTGGCCGAACCGGTTGTGGCGGACCGAGTCGGAGCGGGTGCACGACCTGCAGATCTACAACCTCGCCGTTCCCACCCAGACCTCCGCCGACATCGCCGCTCGCTGGCGCCGTGAGGCCGAACCGCGCCTCGCCGGGGTCGCCCGCAGCGGCCTCGTGTTCTGCTTCGGCCTGTCCGACATGGCCGACATCGACGACCAGGGCATCCGCGTCACCCTGTTCGAGACGCTGGCCATGGCCGAGAAGATCATCACCGAGGCCAAGGCCTGGCGCCCGGTGCTGTGGATCGGCCCGGCGCCCATGCTGCGCTCCGCCGAGCCGCGCGAGGAAGGCGGCCACTGGGTCGCCTACAGCCCGGCGCGTCTCGCCGCCCTGAACGAGGCCTTCGGCATGCTCGCCGCCGAGCTCGGCGTGCCCTACCTCGACCTCTGCGCCGCGCTCGGCGCCAACCGCGATTACCGCCGCGCCCTCATCGACGGCGATGGCGTCCACCCGACGGCCGACGGCCACGCCGTGGTCGCCGAGGCGGTGGCGGCCTGGAGCGCGTGGGAAGACTGGTTCCCGCGCCCGCGCCCGGTGGTGAAGCGCGATCCCAACGCCTTCCGGCCGCTGGAATTCCGTCGCGTATCCTCCCCCCAGGCCGAGGACATGGTGGCGACGGCCATCCTCTGACGGTCCCAAACCTGCACGAATTTTGGCAGTGAAACACCGTTCGTTCGAACGGGGCGCGGCCGGTATGGCTTTGGTCATAGTCTCCCCACGCCGCGCCGGGACGCGGCGGGAAACCCTCGGAGACGACCAAGATGACCACGGTCCGCCGGACCCTCCGCGCCGTCGGCGCGGCGGCCGCCGCTTCCTTCGTTCTCGCCGCCCCTGCCGGCGCAGCCACTGCCACCGACAGCGACCACGACGCCCTGCTGGCGCGCGGCGCCTACCTCATGAACTCCATCGTCGCCTGCGGCAACTGCCACACGCCCATGGGGCCGACCGGCCCGCTGGCGGGCATGGAACTGGCCGGCAGCGGCGACATGCCCGACGTCGGCATGGTGTGGCGCGCCGCCAACCTGACGCCCGACCCCGACACGGGCCTCGGCGCCTGGACCGACGCTCAGCTCGCCACGGCCATCCGCGACGGTGTGCGGCCCGACGGGTCCCTCATCGGCCCGCCCATGCCCGTGGCTTTCTACAAGAAGATGGCCGACGCCGACGTCGCCGCCCTGATCGCCTACCTGCGCAGCATTTCGCCGGTGAAGCACGCCGTCGCGCGCTCGTCCTACGACTTCCCGCTGCCGGCCTCGTGGGGGCCGCCGGCCTCCGCCGGGCTGACGGCGCCCGACCGTACGGACCCCGTCGCCTACGGCGGCTATCTGGCCGACATCGGCCACTGCATGCACTGCCACACGCCCCTGCACGCCGAGGCGCCCATCCCCGACGAGCGCCGCGTCGGCGCCGGCGGGCTGGCGTTCCCCGGTCCCTGGGGCGTGGTGGTGGCGGCCAACATCACCGCCGACCGCGACACCGGCATCGGCGGCTGGACCGACCAGCAGGTGAAGGACGCCATCACCAAGGGCGTGCGCCCCGACGGCAGCCGCCTCGTCGGTCCCATGCCGGTCGCCAACTACGCCAACATGACGCCCGAGGACCTGGACGCCCTGGTCGCCTGGCTGCGCACCGTGCCCGCGGTCAGCCAGCGGGTGCGGTGACGCCTTCCTCCAGCGGCGGGAAGCCGCCGGTCTGACGCAGCGCCTCGCCGGCCACCACGGCGCAGGCCATGGCGACGTTCAGCGAGCGCAGGCCGCCGGCCAGCGGGATCACCACCCGCAGGTCGGCGGCCGCGTGCACGTCGTCGGGCACGCCGGCGCTCTCGCGGCCGAGCAGCAGGGTGTCATCCGGACGGTACTCGATCTGCGTATGGGGAACGGCGGCGCGCGTGGTCAGAAGGATCAGGCGTCCGGACCCACCCGGACGGGTGGCTCGCGAGTCGAGATAGCGGGTCCACGAGACGTGGCGCACCACCTCCAGCCGGTCCAGGTAGTCCATGCCGGCGCGCCGCATGCGGCGGTCGTCGAACAGGAAGCCGCACGGCTCCACGATGTCGCAGGGCAGGCCGAAGCAGGCGCAGAACCGCAGGATCGTGCCGGTGTTCTGCGGGATGTCGGGCTGATAAAGCGCAATGCGCATGGGGCGCGTCCATGGCAGGAAGAGGGGGTGGGCAGGGTGGGGCGGCGTTAGGCCCTTTTCAAGGGGCAGGTTTTCGATTATACCGCCCCGGTCGCCGGACCCCCCTTTTGCGCGGTCGGGGGCCATTACGCAGGGCCCGGCGCCACACACTGTTCGAAGGCCGCGTCAAGAAACACGGCCGGCTCGTTTCCCCCCGTGACGGGCCGTCAACGTCTAGCGAATGCGTGCCCCCCAGTGCGCAACGAGAGGGTAACTGAGCATGGCTGATACGGCACATACCGCTCATGGCTCCTCCGAGGGCGAAAGCCGCCGCGATTTCCTGCTGTATGCGACCACCGCGGTCGGCGTCGTCGGCGCCGGCCTCGCGGTCTGGCCGTTCATCCACAGCATGAACCCGGCCGCCGACGTCCTGGCGCTGTCGTCCACGGAAGTGGACCTGTCGCCCGTAGCGGAAGGCCAGGCGATCACCGTCACCTGGCGCGGCAAGCCTGTGTTCGTGCGTCATCGCACGGCCGAAGAAATCGAAATGGCGCGGAGCACCGACGTCTCCGAGCTGCGTGATCCCCAGACCGACGAAGAGCGCGTCAAGAAGCCGGAATGGCTCATCGCCATCGGCATCTGCACGCACCTGGGCTGCGTCCCGCTGGGACAGAAGCCGGGCGAGCCCAAGGGCGAGTTCGGCGGCTACTTCTGCCCCTGTCACGGGTCGCACTACGACACCTCCGGACGCATCCGCAAGGGTCCCGCTCCGCTGAACCTGCCCGTTCCCGGGTACGAGTTCATCGAGGACCAGCGGATCGTCATCGGTTAAGGGGCGAGTTCCATGAGTGAACTGAACACCAACAACCCGGCACTGAAGTGGCTCGAAGCGCGGCTGCCGATCGTGTCGTTCGTCGACCATTCGCTCGGCAGCAAGTATCCGGCCCCGAAGAACCTGTCCTACTGGTGGAACTTCGGCTCGCTTGCGGGCATCGTGCTGGTCATCATGATCCTGTCCGGCGTGTTCCTGGCCATGAACTACACGGCCCACGTCGACTACGCCTTCAATTCCGTCGAGCGCATCATGCGCGACGTGAACTACGGCTGGCTGATCCGCTACATCCACATGAACGGCGCGTCGATGTTCTTCATCGTCGTGTACATTCACATCTTCCGCGGCCTGTACTACGGCTCCTACAAGCCGCCGCGCGAAGTGCTGTGGTGGCTGGGTCTCGTGATCATGCTGCTGATGATGGCGACCGCCTTCATGGGCTACGTGCTGCCGTGGGGCCAGATGTCCTTCTGGGGCGCCACCGTGATCACCAACCTGTTCTCGGCCTTCCCGGTCGTCGGTGATTACATCGTGACCCTGCTGTGGGGCGGCTTCTCGGTCGACAACCCGACGCTGAACCGCTTCTTCGCGCTGCACTTCCTGCTGCCGTTCGTTCTGGTCGGCGTGGTGATCCTGCACATCTGGGCGCTGCACCAGGCGAAGTCGAACAACCCGCTCGGCATCGACATGAAGGGCCCGAACGACGCGATCCCGTTCCACCCGTACTACACGATCAAGGATCTGTACGGTCTGGGCGTGTTCATGATGTTCTTCATGTTCTTCGTCTTCTGGGCGCCCAACTACATGGGTCACCCGGACAACTACATCCCCGCCGACCCGATGGTGACCCCAGCGCACATCGTTCCGGAATGGTACTTCCTGCCGTTCTACGCGATCCTGCGCGCGGTGCCCGACAAGCTCGGCGGCGTGCTGCTGATGTTCGCGGCGATCCTGGTGCTGGCGGCCCTGCCGTGGCTCGACACCTCCAAGGTCCGTTCGGCGGCCTTCCGTCCGATCTACAAGTGGTTCTTCTGGCTGTTCGCCGTCGACGCCGTGGTGCTCGGCTACATCGGCGCCATGCCGGCGGAAGAGCCCTATGTGACCATCGGCCAGATCGCCACCGCCTACTACTTCTTCCACTGGATCGTGCTGCTGCCGCTGATCGGCTGGTTCGAGAAGCCGCGGCCTCTGCCCGAGAGCATCTCGGCCGCCGCCCGCAAGGGCAAGGCGGAGCCCGCGCCGCTCACCAACAACCTCGGCACGACGGAGAAGGCATGATGCGTAAGTTCATCCTCACCGCCGCCGCGGCGCTGGGTCTGTCCTTGGTCGCCACCTCCGCGCAGGCCGCGGGCGGCGTCAAGGTGCCCGACGAGTCGTGGACCTGGGAAGGCCTGTTCGGCTACTACGACAAGGCGCAGCTGCAGCGCGGCTTCCAGGTCTATCACGACGTCTGCGCCAACTGTCACGGCCTGAAGCTGGTCGCCTACCGCAACCTGACCGACATCGGTCTGGGCGAGGATCAGGTGAAGGCCATCGCGGCCGAGAAGGAAGTGGAAGACGGTCCGGACGACGCGGGCGACATGTTCATGCGCCCGGCCATGCCGTCCGACCGGTTCGTGTCGCCGTTCCCGAACGACAACGCGGCCCGCTTCGCCAACGGCGGCGCGCTGCCGCCGGACCTGTCGCTCATCAACAAGGCGCGCATGGGTGGCCCGGATTACGTCTACCACCTGATGCTCGGCTTCAAGGACGAGGCGCCGGAAGGCTTCGAGCTGCCCGACGGCAAGTACTACAACGAGTACTTCCCCGGCCACGCCATCTCCATGCCGCCGCAGCTGATGGAAGGCCTGGTGGAATACGCCGACGGCACCGAGGCCTCGGAAGAGCAGCTGGCCCGCGACATCACCGCCTTCCTGAACTGGGCCGCAGAGCCCGAGCTGGAAGCGCGCAAGTCGCTCGGCATCAAGGTCATGCTGTTCCTGCTGGTCCTGACCGCCATGCTGTACGCGCTCAAGCGCAAGATCTGGGCCGACGTGGAACACTGAGGCACGGATCAGGTGACCCGCTCCGGCGGGCACTGGGGGACTCAGGCGAGGCCGCCGCTCCGACCGGAGCGGCGGCCTTTCCCTTTTCAAGCGCGGGGCGGGCGGCTAAAACACCAGGGCGCGCGCCGCGGTCCCCGGCCCTGTCCAGAGGCCGCCGGCGCGCCGGTCCATGCGCAGCGAGGGGAGGTCCCATGGCGGACGGTCATTCCAAGCCGGTTCTCGGCATCATCGGCGGCAGCGGCGTCTACGAGATCGACGGCCTGACCAACACACGCTGGGAAACGGTGGAGAGCCCCTTCGGCGCGACGTCGGACCAGCTGCTGTTCGGCGAGCTGGACGGCCAGCCGCTGGTGTTCCTGCCGCGCCACGGCCGCGGCCACCCGCGCCCGCCGTCGGATCTGAACTACCGCGCCAACATCGACGCCCTGAAGCGCGCCGGCGTCACCGAGATCCTGTCGGTGTCCGCCGTCGGCTCGCTGAAGGAGGAACTGGCGCCCGGCACCTTCGTCATCGTCGACCAGTTCATCGACCGCACCTTCGCCCGCCAGAAGAGCTTCTTCGGCACCGGCTGCGTCGCCCACGTCTCCATGGCCCACCCCGTCTGCGGCCGGCTCGGCGACGCCTGCGCGGCGGCCCTGACGGAGGCGGGCATTCCCTACGCCCGCGGCGGGACCTATCTGGTGATGGAAGGGCCGCAGTTCTCGACCAAGGCCGAGAGCGAGCTTTACCGCCAGTGGGGCTGCGACGTCATCGGCATGACCAACATGCCCGAGGCCAAGCTCGCCCGCGAGGCGGAGATGTGCTACGCGACCGTCGCCATGGTCACCGACTACGACTGCTGGCACCCCGACCACGACGCGGTGACGGTGGACGCCGTCATCAAGGTGCTGCTGGAGAACGCCGACAAGGCGCGCAGCCTGGTCAAGACCGTGGCGCCCAAGCTGCGCGACCGCGCCGCCCCCTGCGACAAGGGCTGCCACACGGCCCTGGAGCACGCCCTCATCACCGCGCCGACGGCGCGCGACCCGGCCGTTCTGGCGCAGCTCGACGCCGTCGCCGGGCGCCTTCTGAAGGCCTGAAGGAGAACCGACGCATGAAGGTCAACGGCACGCCGACCCGCACCATCTGGCCGAACGCCGACGGCAGCGTCGAGATCATCGACCAGACCAGGCTGCCGCACGCCTTCGTCACCACCACGCTGCGCTCTATGGAGGACGCGGCGGTGGCGATCAAGGACATGCTGGTGCGCGGCGCGCCGCTGATCGGCGCCACCGCGGCCTACGGCATGGCGCTCGCCATGCGCGACGACGCCTCCGACGCCGCCCTGCAGGCCGCTCACGACCGTCTCTACGCCACCCGCCCGACGGCGGTGAACCTGCGCTGGGCGCTGGCCGACATGCTGCGCACCCTGCGCCCGCTGCCGGCGGCCGAGCGCGCCGCGGCGGCCTGGGCGCGGGCGGCGGCCATCTGCGACGACGACGTCGCCATCAACGAAGCCATCGGCGACCACGGCCTCGGCCTGTTCCGTGCCGCGTGGGAGAAGAAGGGCGCCACCGGTCGCCTGAACGTCCTCACCCACTGCAACGCCGGCTGGCTGGCGACGGTGGACTGGGGCACGGCGCTCGCCCCCATCTACAAGGCCCACGACGCCGGCATCCCGGTCCACGTGTGGGTCGACGAGACCCGTCCGCGCAGCCAGGGCGCCAGCCTGACGGCGTGGGAGCTGAACCAGCACGGCGTGCCGCACACGGTCATCGTCGACAACGTCGGCGGCCACCTCATGCAGCACGGCATGGTGGACCTGTGCATCGTCGGCACCGACCGCACCACGGCGACGGGCGACGTCTGCAACAAGATCGGCACCTACCTGAAGGCGCTGGCCGCCCACGACAACGGCGTGCCCTTCTACGTCGCGCTGCCGAGCCCGACCGTCGACTGGTCCATCTCCGACGGCCTGAAGGAAATCCCCATCGAGGAGCGGGCGGGCGAGGAAGTCTCCGTCGTCACCGGCCGCACCGCCGCCGGCGACATCGTCGCGGTGACCGTCACGCCCGAGGGCAGCCCGTGCGGCAACTGGGGCTTCGACGTCACCCCGGCGCGCTACGTCACCGCGCTGGTCACCGAACGCGGCGTCTGCCCCGCCACCCGTGAGGGCCTCGCCGGCCTGTTCCCCGACCTCGCCGCCGCCGCCGCGGCGGCCGAATGACCCCGAGAGGAGCGCCCGTGTCCCTGCTCGCCCTGCGCAACCAGCTCGTCGACCTCGCCACCGGCCTCGTCCGCAAGGGGCTCAACCGCGGCACTGCCGGCAACGCCTCCTTGCGGGTGGACGAGGACCGTTTCCTCGTCACCCCCTCGGGCGTCGAGCCGCACCTGCTCAAGCCCGCCGACATGGTGCTGATGGAGATGGACGGCCACTTCGGCGGCGAGCGGGCCCCGTCGAGCGAATGGCGCTTCCACCGCGACATCCTGCAGGGCCGCCCGGAAGTGGGCTGCGTGGTGCACACCCATGCGCCCTTCTGCACCACGCTCGCCTGCCTCGGCATGGGCATCCCGTCGTTCCACTACATGGTGGCGGCGGCGGGCGGCCACGACGTGCGCTGCGCCCCCTACGCCACCTTCGGCACGCAGGCCCTGTCGGACCACGCCCTGGCGGCGCTGGAGGGGCGCAAGGCCTGCCTGCTCGCCCACCACGGCATGATCGTGGTCGGCGAGACGGCACAGAAGGCCCTGAAGCTGTCGGTGGAGCTGGAGGAACTGGCCGAGCAGTACTGGCGCATCCTGCAGATCACCCGCGACCCGCCGCTGCTCGACGCTGCGGAGATGGACCGGGTGCTGGAGAAGTTCAAGACCTACGGCCGGCCCCTGGCGGCCGGCGGAGCGCGGGTCGCCGCCGAATAGACCGGCGCCGACGCCGCGGGTCAGGCGCCCAGCAGTTCGTCCGCCGCCGATCGCTTCGGGCGGGGGCCGGCCAGCGGCAGCGCGACCGTGAAGGTGCTGCCCGCGCCCGGCTCGGACTCGACCCGGATGGTGCCGCCGTGGTGCTCGACGATGCGCCGGCACAGGGCGAGGCCGATGCCCGTGCCCTCGTACCGCCCGCGCGGGTGCAGGCGCTGGAAGATCTGGAAGATGCGCTCGTGGAAGCGCGGCTCGATGCCGATGCCGTTGTCGGCGACGCGGAACACCGCCCGCCCGGCCGCCGGGTCGGCTTCGGCCGTCACCTCCACCCGCGGCGGGCGGTCCGGGTGGCGGTACTTCAGGGCGTTGCCGATGAGGTTCTGGAACAGGCTCACCAACTCCGGCCGCGCGCCCACCACCGCGGGCACCGCCTCGGGCAGGACCAGGGCGCCGCCGCTTTCCCGCAGCGCCAGTTCCAGGTTGGCGGCCACCGCCCCCAGCACCTGCGCCACCGCCACCTCGGCCGGCGCGTCCCCGCCGCGTCCGACGCGGCTGTAGGCCAGCAGGTCGAGCAGCAGCTGGTTCATGCGCTGGGCGCCGTCGCGGGCGTGGGTCATGAACTCCAGCGCCTCCGGCGCCAGGGCACCGGCGTGGCGGCGTTGCAGCAGATCCAGGTAGCTGATGACCATGCGCAGCGGCTCGCGCAGGTCGTGGCTGGCGACGTAGGCGAACTGGCCGAGCTGCGCATTGGCCGCCTCGACGTCGCGCAGGGCGGCCTCGGCGGCGTCCTTGGCGGCCTTCAGGGCGGCTTCGGCGCGGCGGCTTTCGGTGACCTCGGTCTGGATGGAGACGAAGCCGCCGTCGGGCATGCGGCGGTCGCGGGTCTGGATCCAGCGGCCGTCCTTCAGCAGCACGTCGAAGGTGCCGGTGAGGCGGCGGCGGTATTCGGCCTTGCGCTCGAGGTAGCCCTCCATGCCCTCGCCGTCGCCGACGATGACGTTGCCGCGGCGCACGTCGATCTCGCCCAGCTCGCGGAAGTGCACGCCGGGCCGCGCTTCCTCCTCGGTGTAGCCGTAGAGCGCGCGGAAGCGGCGGTTGCACACCACCAGCCGGCCGTCACGGTCGTAGATGACGAAGGCGTCGTGGATCTCGTCCAGCGCCGTCAGCACGTGTTCGACGGCGTTGCGCCGGCCCGACCGTTCACCGGCCCGCCGTGAGGTGACGTCGGCGCCGATCACCACCGTGCCGCCGCAGGCCGCGGCCGTCGGGCGCAGCCACCACCAGCGTTCGGGCAGGGTGGCGAAGCGCGCGTCGAAGGGCAGGGCGAGGCGCAGGGCGGCTTCGCTCGCGGTGCGGTCGTCGGCGCGCAGGCAGTCGAGAAAGGAGAGGCCGGGCATCACCCCGAGGGCGGCGGCGGCGCGGTTGGCACTCGTCACCCGCCCCGCCGGATCGAGCCGCAGCACCGGGTCCGGCAGCAGATCGTATGGATCGGGCGTCGGCGTCGCTGCCGCGTCCTGCATGGCCCGTCCCCCAGCCGGGTGGGAGCGCGCGGCCGCGCCCCAATACTCGGCCGTCGCACCCCTGTCAGGCGGGCCAGCCGTCCTCCGGCCGATAGGTGCCGGCGGGCAGGCCGCGCCAACTTGTCTCCCGGAAGTATGGCAGATCCACCATCTTTTTCCACACTTCGTCGTCCACCAAGCCGAGTTCCCGCATCACGACTGCGGTCATGGCGTCGGCGGCGACGGAATTGCCGCTTTCCGCCTTGATGGCGAAGCCGAGGCCCTTTTCCGGCACGCAGCCGCCATAGACGCCCTGGGCGCCGCGCTTCAGCAGCACGCGATTGCCGCTCAGCACCATGGCGTCGGTGTTGAAGGTGTTGGGCCCGGCCACCAGTTCCGGGTGCGCCGCCCAGGCGCGGCACAGGCGGCGGGCGGCCTCGGCGCGGGCCGGCGCGAAGCGGCCGTCGGGGTCGGCGAAGCGGGCCATGGCGGTGGCGAGGCCCGACAGCGGCATGGCGGCGGCGGGCAGCGAGCAGCCGTCGATGCCGACCGGCATGGCCGCTTCCGGCGTGCCGCTGGTCTCGGCGTAGGTGGTCAGGATGCGCTGCTGCAGCGGATGATGGGCGTCGGAATAGCCCTTGGTCGGCAGGCCGAGGTGACGGCACACCGTCAGCATGCCGGTGTGCTTGCCCGAGCAGTTGTTGTGCAGGGCGCTCGGCTTGTCGTGGTGCTCGTAGATGGTGCGGGTGGCGCCGGCGTCGTAGGGGTCGTGGGCGCCGCATTCCAGGTCGTCGACGGTGCAGCCGATGCGATCGAGCCATGCCGCCACCCGCTCCACATGCATGGGCAGGCCGTTGTGCGAGGCGCAGGCGAGCGCCAGTTCCGCATCGCTGACGGCGAAGGCGTCGGCGGCGCCGCTTTCCACCAGCGGCAGGGCCTGCAGCGGCTTCAGGGCGGAGCGCGGGAACACCATGGCGTGCGGGTCGGCGCCCCAGGCCCGCACCACGGTGCCGGCGGCGTCGCACACGACGCCCATCATGGGATGACGGCTTTCCGGCACGTCGGCGCGGAACAGGGTGATGGTCCGCGCGGTGGCGGTCATGGCGGGGTCCTCGCGGTCAGGAACGGTCGATCGGACCTTGTAACAAACGGACCGCCGGACCGGAAGAGCCGCCTACATCGGCCGGCGGTGGGCCATGTGACGGCGCAGATCGTCGCGGGCGGCGATCATGCGGTCGACGTCGCCGCTCTCCAGCGCCTCGACGCTGCGACGCAGGCGGCGGGCGGTGTGGTCGCAGCGGGTGCGGTGCTCGTCCAGGCGGCGCACGAAGGTGGTCAGGTCGTGGTGCAGATCACCCAGGCGCTGCTCCGCCTGCCGGCAGGCCCGCACTTGATCGCGCGCCAGGGCCTGCAGGGCATCGTTGCTGCCGCGCAAGGTGTCCAGGCGGCGGAGCAGGCGGACGGAGGTGAAGTCGATGATCTGGGCCGGCATCGGGCACGCTCCTGCAGTGGACGGTCTCGTCTTTCGAACGCGCCGGGCGGCGGCCCGGATCACCCTCCGGATGGCGGAAGGGCTGGCGTCAATGGTGGGGCAGGGTGGTTTCGTCCTCGGTGACGACACGCAGATCGATCACCCCGGTGTTGATGGTGCGCTTGCCGGCGTTCTCGAAGTTGACGGTCACCCGGTGGCCGACCGCCGACTGCACCTGCCCGATGCCCCAGTCGGGTTCGCCGGGGTGGGTGACGAAGACGCCGGGAACGAAGTCGGTGAACATGCGCCGTATCCTTCCATGCCTTGACCGCTGCCGCTCGCGCGTTACCCTCGGCGGCTCGGGTCCGTTCTCTTCATATAAATGCCAACGTCACCACCGCGAGGGGGTATCCCACGGAATGAGCGCCGAACCGGATGGCGGGCTCGACCCGCTCGACCTCGCCGCCCTGATCGCCACCCGCCTGTGCCACGACATGGCGGGGCCCGTCGGGGCCGTCGCCAACGGGGCGGAACTGCTGGGCGACGACCCCGCCATGATCGACGCCGAGGCGCTCGGCCTGCTGACCGGCAGCGCTGCCGGCGCGTCCTTGCGCCTGCGCACCCTGCGGGCGGCCTTCGGCCTCGCCGGGGCGGTGGAACCGGGCGACCTGCCGCGCCAGTTGTCCGCCTGGGCCGGGGCGCGCTGCGCCGTGACGCTGCCGCCGCGCGACGCCCTGACCGCCCTGGCGCCGGAGCCGCTGCGGCTGCTGCTCAACCTGGCCCTGCTGGCGACGGAGACGGCCGTGGCGCCGGCGACCCTGGTGGTGGAGGTGCAGGGCGACCGCCTCGCCGCCGCTGCCGAAGGGCGGGCGCCGCGGCTGGAGCCGGCCATGGTCGAGGCGGTGGCCGGTCGCACCGACGGACTCGGCCCGCGTACCGTGCAGGCATGGCTGACCGGGGCGCTCGGACGTCGGCTCGGCGGCACCGTGGAGGTGGCCGCCACCGCGTCCGGTAGTACCGCCGCCATCGTTCTCCCGCAGGGCTGAGTCCCGCGCCGTTCGGCTGCCTCCGGATGCGCAATGAGCGCTTCTATGCCCTGCCGAGAAGTGGTAGCGTTCACCTCCGAACGACAAGGATGTCCCCATTCCGTCTCGGCCCAGAAGGGTAAGGCGGGCGGCCGGCCGGCCGCTGGGGGAACCGCTGCGGAAGAAGCGCCGTGCGGCCGTCCGAAGACGGCCGTGCAACGGGAGAGAAATGATGGACGACCTGCTCAGCGAATTCCTCACGGAAACGTCGGAAAGCCTCGCCACGCTCGACGTGGAACTCGTGAATCTGGAGCAGAACCCGAACGACCGGGACATCCTCTCCAACATCTTCCGCCTCGTTCACACCATCAAGGGCACCTGCGGCTTCCTCGGCCTGCCGCGCCTGGAAAGCCTGGCGCACGCCGGCGAGAACGTGCTCGGCAAGTTCCGCGACGGCGAACTGGAAGTGACTCCGGCGGCGGTGACGCTGATCCTGTGCTCCATCGACCGCATCAAGGAAATCCTGACGCACCTGGAAAAGACCGAGCAGGAGCCCGAGGGCACCGACGAGGACCTCAAGGTCCAGCTCAACGCCGCCGCCGAGGGCAAGCTGGAGGCCGCGGTCGCCGCCGCGCCCGCCGCCGCGTCGGCCGGTCCGGTGGTGTCCGACCAGGGCTTCCCGGTGGCCGCCGAACTGCTGGCCGAGTTCGAGCAGGCGACCACCGGCGCCGGCGCGTCCGGCCCCAAGGTCTCCGACCAGGGCTTCCCGGTGGCCGCCGAACTGCTGGCCGAGGTGGAAGCCGCCCAGGCCGCCGGCAAGCGCGCCGCCACCGAGGCGGAGCTGCAGGCCGAACTGGCCGCCGAGGCCGAGCGCGAGCGCAAGGCCGCCGAAGCCGCCGCCAAGGCCGCGCCGCCGGCGCCCGCGCCGTCCGTCCCGGCCGCCGCCGCCAAGCCGCCGGCGCCCGTCGCCAAGGCCGCCCCGGCCAAGGCCGAAGCGCCGCCCGCCGCCGAGAAGAAGGGCAGCGAGAGCTCCGTCGCGTCGCAGTCCATCCGCGTCAACGTCGACCTGCTCGAAAACCTCATGACGCTGGTGTCCGAGCTGGTGCTGACCCGCAACCAGCTGCTGCAGATGGTGCGCGGCCGCGACGACAGCGAGTTCGCCGCCCCCCTGCAGCGCCTCAGCCACATCACCTCCGACCTGCAGGAAGGGGTGATGAAGACGCGCATGCAGCCCATCGGCAACGCCTGGGCCAAGCTGCCGCGTATCGTGCGCGACCTGTCCATCGAAATGGGCAAGAAGATCGACCTGCAGATGTACGGCGCCGAGACCGAACTCGACCGCCAGGTGCTGGAGCTGATCAAGGACCCGCTGACCCACATGGTGCGCAACTCGGCGGACCACGGGCTCGAGGACACCGAAGGCCGCATCGCCGCCGGCAAGCCGGAAGTGGGCGTGGTGAAGCTGAACGCCTACCACGAGGGCGGTCACATCATCATCGAGATCTCCGACGACGGCCGCGGCCTCAACCTGCAGAAGATCCGCGACAAGGCGATCATGAACGGCCTCGCCACCGAGGCCGAGATCGACAACATGAGCGACCAGCAGATCGCCCAGTTCATCTTCAAGGCCGGCCTGTCCACCGCCGAGAAGGTGACGAGCGTCTCCGGCCGCGGCGTCGGCATGGACGTGGTGCGCACCAACATCGAGAAGATCGGCGGCACCATCGAGCTGAAGACCCAGTGGGGCCGCGGCTCCACCTTCACCATCAAGATCCCGCTGACGCTGGCCATCGTGTCGGCGCTGATCGTCGAATGCGCGTCCGAGCGCTTCGCCATCCCGCAGATCAGCGTGCTAGAGCTGGTGCGCGTGACCAAGAACAGCGAAACCGGCATCGAGATGATCTCGAACGCCCCGGTGCTGCGCCTGCGCGACCGCCTGCTGCCGCTGGTCAGCCTCGGCAACCTGCTGAAGCTGCGCAAGACCAGCGTGCACGAGGAAGTCGAGGCCCTCATCGACGCCGAGGACGGCAAGCCGGTGAAGAAGACCGCCGGCAAGATCGGCGGCGCCCACGTGGCGGGCAGCGATTCGGCCGAGACCTTCATCGTCGTCACCCAGGTCGGCACCTATACCTTCGGCATCATCGTCGACCGCGTGTTCGACACCGAGGAAATCGTCGTCAAGCCGGTGGCGCCGATCCTGCGTCACATCACCATGTTCTCGGGCAACACCATCCTCGGTGACGGCTCGGTGATCATGATCCTCGACCCCAACGGCATCGCCACCGCCACCGGCGAGATGGGCCTGGGCGGCGGTCAGACCACCGACACGCAGGCGTCGCACGACACCCACAGCGACGAGAAGACCTCGCTGCTGGTGTTCCGCGCCGGCGGCAAGGACCTCAAGGCCGTGCCGCTCGCCCTGGTGGCGCGCCTGGAAGAGATCGACTGCGCGACCATCGAGCACTCCTACGGTCGCCCGGTGGTGCAGTACCGCGGCCAGCTGATGCCGCTGGTGATGGTGAACGAGCGCTACGAGATGCCGAGCGACGGCCGCCAGCCCGTGCTGGTGTTCTCCGACCGCGACCGCAGCATGGGCCTGGTGGTGGACGAAATCGTCGACATCGTCGAGGACCGCCTGAAGGTCGAGCTGAAGGCCGACAAGATGGGCGTCATCGGCACCGCCATCATCGGCGAGAAGGCGACCGACGTCATCGACACCGGCTACTACCTCACCCAGGCCTTCGGCGACTGGTTCGGCAACCCCGACGAGGCGGCGCCGTCGCTGGCCGGCGGCAAGAAGCGCGTGCTGCTGGTGGACGACAGCCCGTTCTTCCGCAACCTGCTGACGCCGCTGCTGTCGGTGGCCGGCTACACGGTCACCGCCGTCGACAGCGCCGACCGGGCGCTGGTCATGCGCGAGCAGGGGCTGGAGTTCGACGCCATCATCAGCGACATCGAGATGCCGGGCATGGACGGCTTCCACTTCGCCGAGACCATCCGCTCCGACGCACGCTGGGCGAAGACGCCGCTGGTCGCCCTGTCCAGTCATGCGACGCAGAAGGACTTCGAGCGCGGCCGCGAGGTCGGCTTCGACGACTACGTGACCAAGTTCGACCGCGACGCGCTGCTCGAGACGCTCAAGTCGACGCTGTCGATCCGCGTGTGATCTTTGCTGCCGGGCCCGCCGCCTGCGGCGGGCTCATCCGGCGGTTGCGTCGGCCTGCATCAAGCCCGTATGATGCATCCGGGTTTGCGACGGTCCCGCCGGGGCCGGCGCTCACGCGGGGCGCGAAGTCCGCAGTTTGCAGCGCTTCCGAGGGGAATGCTTCTCCTTGACGCGCCGGGGGTTCTACGCTTTAAGTCTCGAACGTCCGGCCCTGATTCGGCGGCCCGGCCGGCCCGGGTAGGGACCATGCAGGGGTGAAAGTACTGGCATGAAGTCTTGTCTGATCGTCGACGACTCCAAGGTCATTCGCATGGTCGCGCGGAAGATCCTGACGGAGTTGCAGTTCACCACGGCCGAAGCCGAGGATGGCCAGCAGGCGCTCGACTCCTGCAAGGCCAACATGCCGGACGCCGTCCTGCTCGACTGGAACATGCCGGTCATGAACGGCATCGACTTCCTGCGGGCGCTGCGCCAGCTGCCCGGCGGTGACCACCCGGTGGTCGTTTTCTGCACCACGGAAAACGACATCGAGCACATCCAGGAAGCCATCGAAGCCGGCGCCAACGAATACATCATGAAGCCGTTCGACAGCGAGATCCTGCAGGCGAAGTTCGCGCAGGTCGGCCTGTTCGAGCAGGGTTGAGCCAGTTTCCTACCCGGGGGGTACTTCCATTGTCGTTGAGCCAGGGTGCCGGAGCAGCGCGGGCGTCGGGGTCGGGTTCCGATCCGTACCGCGTCATGGTCGTCGACGACTCGGCCGTCGTGCGCGGGCTGGAAACGCGAATCCTGGAAAGTGACCCCGCCATTTCCGTCATCGCGTCGGTCGGCAACGGTCAGGCCGCCGTGCAGGCGCTCGACCGCCACGACGTCGAGGTGATCGTCCTCGACATCGAGATGCCGGTCATGGACGGCATCACCGCCCTGCCGCACCTTCTGAAGAAGGCGCCGGGCGTGAAGATCGTCATGTCCTCGACGCTGACCGCCCGCAATGCCGAGATCAGCCTGAAGGCGCTGGAGGCCGGCGCCTCGGAATACGTGACCAAGCCGTCGTCGTCGCGCGAGCTGACCGGCGGCACCGACTTCAAGCAGGAACTGGTCGACAAGGTGAAGGCGCTGGGCGCCGCCGCCCGCCGCGCCGGCGGGGCGCCGCGCACGCTCGCCCGTCCGGCGCCGCTGACGCCGTCGCCGGCTGCGGCCGGTGCGGCCACCACGCCGAGCCGCGTGCCGTCGCTGCACCAGGCCGGCGCCCAGATCCAGCTGCGTCCCGCCGCCAACGACCGCCCGGACGTCATCGCCATCGGCTCCTCCACCGGCGGCCCGCAGGCGCTGTTCACGGTGCTCGGCGGCATCAAGAAGGCCGGCGGCATCACCCAGCCGATCCTCATCACCCAGCACATGCCCGCCACCTTCACCACCATCCTGGCCGAGCACATCGGCCGCATCGCCGGCCTGCAGGCGAAGGAAGCGGAGAACGGCGAGGTCATCCAGAACGGCCGCGTCTACATCGCGCCGGGCGACTGGCACATGCTGGTCGAGACCAAGGGCACCGACAAGGTGCTGCGCCTGACCCAGGACCCGCCGGAGAACTTCTGCCGGCCCGCCGTCGATCCCATGTTCCGCTCCATCGCCAAGGCCTACGGTCGCCGTGTGCTGGCGGCGGTGCTGACCGGCATGGGCTCGGACGGGGCGCGCGGCGGCAAGGTGATCGCCGACGCCGGCGGCACCGTCATCGCCCAGGACGAGGCGACCAGCGTGGTGTGGGGCATGCCGGGAGCGACCGCGCAGGCGGGCGTGTGCAGCGCCGTCCTGCCGCTGCCGGACGTCGCACCCTACATTCACAAGTTCGCCAACAGGCGGGTGTGACATGAAGCCGGAAGATTTCGATTACGTCGCGCAGATGCTGAAGACGCGGTCCGGCCTCGTCCTCACCAAGGACAAGTCGTACCTGCTGGAAAGCCGCCTCATGCCGGTGGCCCGCAAGCGCGGCTTCAAGGGCCTGGACGACCTGGTGGCGCAACTGCGCCGCCGTGACGAGGCGCTCGCCGCCGACGTCACCGAGGCGATGACCACCAACGAGTCGTTCTTCTTCCGCGACATGAAGCCGTTCGAGCAGTTCCGCGACGTGGTGCTGCCGAACCTCATCAAGACCCGCGCGGCGAAGAAGAGCTTCCGCATCTGGTGCGCCGCCGCCTCGTCGGGGCAGGAGCCGTACTCGCTCGCCATCATCCTGAAGGAGGCCTCGGCCCGCCTGCAGGGCTGGCGCACCGAGATCGTCGGCACCGACATCAGCCGCGAGATCCTGCAGAAGGCGCGCGCCGGCCTGTATTCCCAGTTCGAGGTGCAGCGAGGCCTGCCCATCCAGCTCATGGTCAAGTACTTCAAGAAGAAGGAAGACCAGTGGGAGATCGACCCGGCCCTGCGGGCGATGGTGCAGTACAAGGAATGGAACCTGCTGCAGGACCTGCGCGGGCTCGGGCAGTTCGACGTCATCTTCTGCCGCAACGTGCTGATCTACTTCGACCAGCCGACCAAGTCCATGGTGCTGGACAACATGTCCAAGCAGCTGGCCGACGACGGCGTGCTCTACCTGGGCGGCGCCGAGACGGTGCTCGGCATTTCCGACAAGTTCAAGCCCATCCCCGGCCAGCGCGGCGTCTATGCCGTGAACAAGCCGGGCGCGCCGGCCAACGGGGCATCCCTGGGCGTCGCCGCAGTCTGACCAGCGGGCGGCCCCAGTGCCGCCCCTTCCGCCGGCGGCCGGCGTTCCCTATCATGGGGGACCTTCGAGGCTTCAGCCGGACGCCGTCGCCGCCATGCCCGCCGCCGCACCGACACCCGATCCCGACCCGATCCTGACGCGCCTGGTGGCGCGCATCGTCGACGTGTTCGAGCCCGAAGCGGTGTGGCTGTTCGGCTCCCGCGCCCGCGGCGATGCGGCCCCCGACAGCGACTACGATTTCCTGGTGGTGGTGCCGGACGATCGCGACATCCAGCGGGCCTGGCGCGACACCGGCCGCGTGCAGCGCGAACCGGGGATCGGGGCCGACATCGTGCCGTGCCGCAAGGCCGTCCACGAGCGCCGCACCCGCGAGGTCGGCACGCTCAACCACGCGGTGGCCTCGGCCGGGCGTCGGGTCTATGGCCGCTGACGCCGCCCGCCGCTGGCTCGTCGTCGCCCGCGCCGACGCGCGCCTAGCGGAAAAAGCCCTCGCCGAGCCCGATCCGTTGCCGGCGGGTGCGGCCTATCACGTCCAGCAGGCGGCGGAGAAGGCCGTCAAGGCGGCGCTCGTCGCCCTCGGCCGAACGCCGCCGCGCACCCACGACATCGAAGCCTTGGGCGAGTTGCTCCCGGCGGATCACCCGTTGCGGGCAGAGTGCCTGGCGCTCGGGCATCTGAGCTACCTGAACCTCGCCTACCGCTATCCCGCCGCAGACGAATTGCCGGAGCCCGAAGCCGACGAGGTCGCGGCATGGCTCGAGGAGGTGGTGGCCCTGCTGGCGCGCCTGGAGGCGCTGCTCGGTCCCTGACGCACCATAAAAAAACGCCCGCCGCGTGGGGGAGGCGCGGCGGGCGTTGGGTGGGCGGCGCGGGCACCGCCCCTCGGGGATCACATCTGATCAGAAGGCAGTACGACGCTGTCGATCACGTGGATCACCCCGTTGTCGGTGGCGATGTCGGCGGTGGTCACCTTGGCGCCGTCGACCATGACCCCGTCGGCGGTCTTCTGCACCTTGATCTGCTTGCCGTTGACGGTCTCGACCATGGTCTCACCCATGGCGATGTCGCCGGACATGATCTTGCCGGGCACCACGTGGTAGGTGAGGATGCCGGTGAGCTGGTCCTTGCTCTCGGGCTTCAGCAGGGTGTCGAGCGTGCCGGCGGGCAGCGCGTCGAAGGCGGCGTCGGTGGGGGCGAAGACGGTGAACGGCCCGTCGCCCTTCAGAGTGTCGACCAGCCCCGCGGCTTTCACGGCGGCGACCAGGGTTTCGAAGTCGGGGTTGCCGGCGGCGGTGTCGACGATGTCGGCGGCCTTGGCGGGCAGCGCGGCGAAGAGGGCCAGCGGGGCGGCGAGGGCGGCCGCGCGCAGGGCGGAGCGAAGCGTCATGGTGGTCCTCGTTGATCCGGTTGTTGGGGGGGGAGACCGGGTACCCGTTTCTGTCCGTCGCGACGCAAGGCTTACGTGGGCGCCACGGTGACCGGATCACGCTCCGATAGAAAAAGGGCCGATCACGTTCCCGTGATCGGCCCTGGCTCCTGAACCCCGCCGTCGTCAGAGGCGGGCGCCGGTCTCTCCTGCGGGCGTAGCCTTGCCGGGCGCGGCCACCCCCGCCGCCGGCTCGCGCAGCACGTAGCCGCGGCCCCAGACCGTCTCGATGTAGTTTTCGCCGCCCGTCGCCTGCGTCAGCTTCTTGCGCAGCTTGCAGATGAAGACGTCGATGATCTTCAGTTCCGGCTCGTCGATGCCGCCGTAGAGGTGGTTGAGGAACTGTTCCTTGGTCAGCGTCGAGCCCTTGCGCAGGGCGAGCAGTTCCAGGATCCCGTATTCCTTGCCCGTCAGGTGCAGCGGCTCGGCGTCGACGGCGACGGTGCGGGCGTCGAGGTTGACCTCCAGCCGCCCGACCTTGACCACCGACTGGGCGTGGCCCTTGGCGCGCCGCACGATGGCCTGGCAGCGGGCCACCAGTTCGCCGGTGTCGAAGGGTTTGGTCAGGTAGTCGTCGGCGCCCGAGCCCAGGCCCTTGATCTTCTTCTCGGGTTCGGTCAGCCCGGAGAGGATGAGGACCGGCGTCTCGACCTGCGCCTGGCGCAGACGGCGGATCACCTCCAGCCCGTCCATGTCCGGCAGCATCAAGTCGAGAATGATGATGTCGTAGTCGTAGAGCTTGCCGATCTCGAGCCCGTCTTCGCCGAGGTCGGTAGAATCCACGACCCAGCTTTCCCGGCGCAGCATCAGCTCCACCGACTTCGCCGTATGAGGATCGTCTTCGACCAGCAGTACGCGCATGCGTCTTCGCCTACCTCGATGGGGGAAGTCTAATCTTCACGATAAAGCCCCCGGTCCCCGTGTGCAACTGGGTCTTTACCGCCTGTTAAGCGCGCCGCCCCATACTACCGGGCCCGCCATCCAGGACGAACGTCTTGCATGAAAACGCCGCCGGATAACCCCTCGGTTGCGCGGGCACCGCCTTTATTTACCGACGCGCGGGAGTGATAACAGGTGACCGTCCACCTCCGCAATATCCTGAACGAGATCGAAAGGCTACCCGACACCCGTATCTTTGGGAGAGTGGTGGCAGTTCAAGGCCTGCTCGTCGAAGTCGGCGGCATTCAGACCAGCGTGTCTGTCGGCGACCGCATCATCATTCACGCCCGCGACGGCCGCGACGTGCCGTGCGAGGTGGTGGGCTTCCGCGAAGGGCGGGCGCTGCTGCTGCCGTTCAGCAACCTGAGCGGCGTGGCACTGGGGGCGCGGGCGGAGATCCAGGACGGCGAGCCGTCGATCTACCCGACCGAGGCGTGGCGCGGCCGCGTCATCAACGCCATGGGCGAGCCGGTGGACGGCCTCGGCGCGCTGCCGAGCGGCGATGCGGCCTATCCCATCCGCAACACCCCGCCCTCGGCGCACGGGCGCCAGCGCGTCGGCGGCAAGCTGGACGTCGGCATCCGCGCCATCAACACCTTCCTCACCTGCTGCCTCGGCCAGCGCATGGGCATCTTCGCCGGCTCGGGCGTCGGCAAGAGCTCGGTGCTGTCCATGCTGGCGCGCTATTCGGGCGCCGACATCATCGTCTGCGGCCTGATCGGCGAGCGCGGCCGCGAGGCGCGCGAGTTCATCGAGGACGACCTGGGGCCGGAGGGCATGGCGCGCTCCGTCGTCGTGGTGGCGACGTCGGACGAAGCGCCGCTCATGCGCCGCCAGGCCGCCTACATGACGCTGGCCGTCGCCGAATACTTCCGCGACCAGGGCAAGAACGTGCTCTGCCTCATGGACTCGGTGACGCGCTTCGCCATGGCGCAGCGCGAGATCAGCCTGTCGGCGGGCGAGCCGCCGGCCTCCAAGGGCTACACGCCGACGGTCTTCGCCGAACTCCCCAAGCTGCTGGAGCGCGCCGGCCCCGGCGGCCCCGGCCAGGGCTCCATCACCGGCCTGTTCACGGTGCTGGTGGAAGGCGACGACCACAACGAGCCCATTTCCGACGCCGTGCGCGGCATCCTGGACGGCCACATCGTGCTGGAGCGCAGCATCGCCGAGCGCGGCCGCTATCCGGCCATCAACATCCTGCGCTCGGTGTCGCGTACCATGCCGGGGTGCAACAGCGACGAGGAGAACCAGATCGTCCGCGTCGCCCGCCGGCTCCTGTCTACCTACGAGGACATGGCGGAGCTCATCCGCCTCGGCGCCTATCGCAAGGGCACCAACCCGGAAGTGGACGAGGCGATCTTCTACTACCCATTGATCGAGCAGTTCCTCACCCAGGGCAAGCGCGAGCAGACGCCGCTGGCCGACGGCTACCGCATGCTGCTGGAGATCCTCAACACCGCGCCGCAGGACATGATGGGCGCGCCCGGGTCACAGGGGTAGCTGACCGGTCATGGCGAAAGGCCTGCACAGCGTCATCCGCCTGCACAAGTGGACGGTGGACGAAAAGCGCCGGGCGCTCGGGCAGCTGCAGTCGCAGGAGGAACAGATCCTGCGCATGCAGCGCGAGCTGCAGGAGGAACTGGCGCGCGAGCAGGCGCTGGCCCGCCAGGACGTCACCTTCGCCATGGCCTTCGGCCGCTACCTGCCGCGCTACGTCGCCCGCCGCGACGCCCTGGCCCGCGCGCTGGTGGACATCCGCCGCCGCATCGACAAGGCGCGCCAGGACCTGGCGGAGGCCTTTCTCGACCTCAAGACCTTCGAGATCACCCAGGCGAGCCGCGACCTGGCGGAAAAGCGCGAGCGCGACCGCAAGGAGCAGGAGCGCATGGACGAGATCGGCCTCACCCTGCACCGCCGCCGCGAGCAGCAGCGCAAGGACGGCGGGTTCTGAGGGCGGCCGGTCAGTCCGCCAGCGGCGCCAGACAGTCGCGCCGGCGGTCGGCGTCGTCGCGGTAGCGTTCGCCGCAGCCGGCCTGCAGCGCTTCGGTGAAGGCGTAGTCGCCGCCCTTGCAGGCGCGGCGCTTGTCCGGCTGGCGGCCGAACAGCAGGTCGCAGCCGGCGAGCAGACCGCCGCGCTGGGTGTCGTTCAGGCCGGCGAGGGAGTCCATGGCGGTCTGGCTGCCGGTGAAGACGCCGCGGGTACCGCTCAGGTCCACCGTCTGGCGCGGCTGCGACGGCACGCCGAAGCCCGATCCGGCGTTGAAGTTCTCGCCCGGCGGCGGCCGGCCTTGCGGGTCGTACAGCCGGCATCCGGCCAGCGCCAGCAGCACCGCCAGCACGGCCATGGTCTTGCTCACCCGCAGGGTCATCGCACGCTCCGCTTCTCGTGACGCACCGGGTTATAGCAGCCGGCGCGGCGGATGACACGCCGGGCGTGGTCCCTTCGTCAGCGCGACGGAATCACGCGGCGCGGGCCTTCGATGCCGCTCCAGTCCTGGGCGGGTGCGTTGGAGGCGCGGTCGGGGTCGTCGGGGGAGCCGCTCGGCTGCGGCACGCCGAGTTGAGGTTCGAAGTCGTACCCGGGCCGCACCGGCGCGTCGTAGGGCTGGCAGGCGGCGAGCAGGGGCAGGGCGGCGATGGCCGCCACGATGATGCGCAGGCGCATGGGTCTCTCCCTCCCGTCGGGATGGCGTCTGCCTTCCCGACGGGCGGAAGCGACCGGCGGATCGGATTACAGGTGGGCCAGCACGTTGTCGGCGCTGGAGACGTTGAACTGCCCCGCCTCTTCGACGAACAGGTGCTCCACCACGCCGTCGCGGGCGATGAGCGCGAAGCGCTGGCCGCGCGTGCCCATGTGGTTCTTGCTGGCGTCCAGCTCCAGCCCCAGGGCCTTGGTGAACTGGGCATTGCCATCGGCCAGCATGGTGACCTTGTCGAGGCACTCGTTCATGCGGCCCCAGGCGGTCATCACGAAGGCGTCGTTGACGGCGAGGCAGACCACCTCGTCGACGCCCTTGGCCTTCAGCTGGTCGTACTTCTCGATGAAGCCCGGCAGGTGCTTGGCCGAGCAGGTGGGCGTGAAGGCGCCCGGAACGCTGAACAGCACCACGGTGCGGCCGCCGAAGATGTCGCCGGTGTCGACGTCCTTGGGGCCGTCGTTGCTGGCCGCCTTGAGCGCCATGGCGGGAATCCGGTCGCCGACGGAAATGGTCATGGATGATCCTCCTGTGTGCAATGCCGCAAACAAACGCCGCACTCACATGGGAGGCCGCAAGGGCTCTGTCGAGGTTACCCCGCGGCCGGGGCGCCGGCGCGGGCCATGGCGTCCATCACCGCGCCCTCGGTCAGCAGCTCGGGCAGGGGGATGCCCTGCGGCGCGCCGGGGCCGTAGACGGCGTTGAAGGGGATGCCGTAGCGGCCGAAGCTCTCCAGGTAGCGGGAGATGGCGGCGTCGGGGTTGGTCCAGTCGGCCTGCATGGCGACCACGCCGGGCGCCTTCAGGGCCTCGGCGACGGCGCCGCGCTCGATGACGGCGGCCTTGTTGACCTTGCAGGTGACGCACCAGTCGGCGGTGACGTCGACGAAGACCACCTTGCCCTCGCTCACCAGCCGCGGGATGGCCGGCTGGTCGAAGGCGCTCCAGGCGGTCGGCACCACCGGCGCGGCGGGCGTCGCCGCCGCACCCCACCACGGCACGGTGAAGGCGACCGCCGCCAGCACGGCGACGGTGGCCCCGGCGAGCCCACCGCGCAGGGCCGGCAGCAGGGTCCTGGCGCCCAGCACGGCGACGGCGGCGACCATCAGCCCGGCGACCGCGAGCGCGGCGCGGGTGCCCACCTGGGCCGACAGCACCCACAGCAGCCACACGGCGGTGGCCGCCAGGGCGACGCCGAGCACGGCCTTGACCGTCAGCATCCAGCGGCCGGGGCGGGGCAGGGCGCGGGCGAGACCGGGGGCGGCGGCGACGGCCAGGTAGGGCAGGCTCATGCCGAGGCCGAGGGCGGCGAAGATGGCGACGATCTCCAGCGGGCCACGCGCCAGGGCGAAGCCGATGGCGGTGCCGAGGAAGGGGGCGGAGCAGGGCGTGGCGAGCAGCGTCGCGAACACGCCCGACCCGAAGTGGCCAGCCAAGCCGTGACCCTGCCCGTCGCCGCCGCGCGCCGCCGCGTCGCCGACGGCACCCGGCAGGCGGATATGGAACAGGCCCCACAGGTTGGCGGCGAACAGGCTCAGCAGCACGATCATGGCGACCAGGAACAGCGGCTGCTGGAACTGGATGCCCCAGCCGACGGCCGCGCCGGCGGTCTTCAGCGCCACGGCGCCGCCCGCCAGGACGAGGAAGGTGGCGACGATGCCCGCCGCGCTGGCGAGGAAGGCGAGCCGCACCGTGCGCCGCTCCGCCCCGCCCAGGTGGGCGACGCCCATGACCTTGAGGCTGAGCACCGGCAGCACGCAGGGCATGACGTTGAGGATCAGCCCGCCGAGCAGGGCGAGGCCCAGCATGCCGGCCAGCACCGCCGCGCCGCCGGCGGGCGCCGCCACCGGCTGCGGCGTGGCCGCGACCTGCATGCCGCGGTCGCCTTCGACGACGGTCAGGGTGACGGGCTCGGCGCCGGTCAGGCCGCCTTCGCGTACCGGCGCGCGGAGGATGGCGGTGCCGCCGCCGTCGCGCAGGGTGACCTCCGGCGCGCCGATGTTCAGCTCCGCCGGGCCTTCCACGAACAGGTCGGGGGCGGCGGCGAGCGGCGGGTCGGCGCGCACCACCACGCGCAGCATGGGCGTCTCGCCGCCGGTTTCCACCACCGCCTCGGCCAGGGCGAGGCCGTGACGGGCGCCGTCGCCGGGGATGCGGGCTTCCCAGCTTTCGATCAGGTGGGCGAACTGCGTCGGACCGGCGCCGCTGCCGGGCAGGCCGAGGCTCAGGTCGACGCGGCCGGGGACGCAGATCTCCGAGCAGATGAGGTAATCCACCGCCGCCTGCACCTGCAGCGGCTTGCCGGGCTCCTGCAGGCGCACGGTGACGGGGTAGACGACGTCGGCCTTGTAGCCGGCCGTCTCGATGCCGAGCACGCTGAAGCGGTGCGGCGCGGGGAACTGGATGGCCGTCTCGGCCACATTCTCCGAGCCCGTCCAGTCGATCTCCGGCGGATAGCCGGCGTCGCCGGCGTCGCGCCAGTAGACCTTCCAGTCGTCCTTGAGGCGGAACTGCAGGCCGAGCGTCACCGTCTCGTGCCCGGCCGTGGCGCCCTCGGCGGCCACCAGCCGCACGTCGGCCTCGGCGGTCTCGGCCCAGCCCGAGGAGCCGGGCTCCGCCCATTGCGCGCGGGCCGGCAGGGCGGCGGTCGCCAGGGCCAGCAGGGCGGCGAGCAGGGGCAGGACGGAACGGGGCAGGGCGAGCATCGCGGGCAACTCCGGCCGCGGCGACGGACGCGCGGCATGCGGTCTTCCAGGGACTGAGCCGACGCAGGATATGGCTTCCTCCCCCTGGCAGGGCAAGCCGATTCGGAAGGACGTGAGCCGTCTCACGCCGACGTGATACACTGGACCAAAGCGGCGCGCCCCTTGCCGCGGGCGCGGCTTCGGCATAAGTGTTCGGTATGACGACGACGCTTTCAACCTCGGGGTACCTGGTCGGCAAATGCCTGGTGGCGATGCCGGCTCTGGCGGACTCCAACTTTCACCGCACCGTGGTGTATGTCTGCGCGCATACCGCGGAAGGCGCCATGGGCCTCGTGGTCAACCGCACCATCGACCAGCTGTCCTTCGACGACATCCTGGAGCAGATGGGCATCACGCCGAGCGTCGACACCGACCAGATCCGCGTCCACTTCGGCGGCCCGGTGGAGGCAGCGCGCGGCTTCGTGCTGCACACGGCGGACTACCGCGACGAGGGCACGCTGCCGGTCGACAGCAACATCTCGCTGACGGCGACGGCCGAGGTGCTGAAGGACATCGCGAGCGGCCAGGGCCCGCGCCACAGCCTGATGGTGCTGGGCTATGCCGGTTGGGGTTCCGGCCAGCTGGACACGGAGCTGAAGGAAAACGCCTGGCTCATCTGCCAGCCGGACGAGGATCTGCTGTTCGGCGGCGACGTCGGCCAGAAATGGACGCTCGCCATGGCCCGCATGGGCATCGACATGAGCCGCTTGGTCGACACGCCGGGTCACGCCTGAGGGCAACCACAAACCCCATCTACGGCGCGACTGCGCCGCGCGCCTCCTGGCGCGAGAGCCAAGCGGGCCGCGAGGCCCGCGCCCGGCGCTTGAGGGACAAAAAGACTCTTCCCGGCGCCTGAGGGACAAACAAAAAAAGGGGGCGATCAACCGATCGCCCCCTTTTTTCTCAATACGCCCGCTCGATACAGAAATCGACGATGTCGCGCAGGGCCGTTTTCACCGGGGCGTCGGGGAAGGCGTCCAGCGCCCGCCGCGCCTGCTCGCCGTAGAAGCGGGCGCGCTCCAGCGTCTCGGTGAGGCTGCCGTGCTTCTGCATGAGGGCCATGGCGTGGGGCAGGTCGTCGGGTGTCTGCTCCAGGTCTTCCAGGCAGCGGCGCCAGAAGGTCTTTTCCTCGTCGGAGCCGCGCTGGAAGGCGAGGATCACCGGCAGGGTCAGCTTGCCCTCGCGGAAGTCGTCGCCGACGGTCTTGCCCAGCGCTTCCTGCTTGGCGGAATAGTCCAGGTAGTCGTCCACCAGCTGGAAGGCGATGCCGAGCGCCATGCCGTAGTCGCGCATGGCGCGTTCCTCGGCCTCGGGGCGGCCGGCGACCACGGCGCCGACCTCGCAGGCGGCGGCGAAGAGTTCCGCCGTCTTGCCCTTGATGACCTCGAGGTAGGCCGCTTCGTCGGTATCGGTGTCGTTGGTGGTGATGAGCTGCGCCACCTCGCCCTCGGCGATGACCGAGGAGGCGCGCGACAGGATCGCCAGCACCTTGAGGTTGCCGTCCTCCACCATCAGCTCGAAGGCGCGGGAGAACAGGAAGTCGCCCACCAGCACGCTCGCCTGGTTGCCCCACACGGCGTTGGCCGACTGGCGGCCGCGGCGCAGCTCGCTCTCGTCCACCACGTCGTCGTGCAGCAGGGTGGCGGTGTGGATGAATTCCACGCAGGTGGCGAGCTTGACGTGCCGGTCGCCCCGGTAGCCGCACAGCTTGGCGGCCGACAGGGTCAGCAGGGGGCGCAGGCGCTTGCCGCCGGCGGCGACGATGTGGCCGGCGAGCTGGGGGATCAGCGCCACCGGGCTCTGCATGCGCTCCACGATGGTGCGGTTGACGCCCTGCATGTCGCTGTCGACCAGCGCCACCAGGGCATCCAGCGCGGCGGCCTTCGGCTTCTGGTTCTCTTCCACGGTCGTTCCTATACAATAGGGTCCGCGCCGGTATGGCGCCTCGGCTGCGCCCGACCCTATGCGCGCCGGGAGAATAGAAGCGGCTTTCAGGGGCGGTCAAGCGATTGCGGCCGTTTTCCGGCCGGGATGCGGAGACGGCATGAAGGAAATCCTGCGGACCAACGACCCCGTTCTGCTGTCGGCCCTTCAGGCGGCCCTGGCGGAAGACGGGATCGCGGCCGTCGTGTTCGACGCCTATACCAGCATCGCCGAAGGATCGCTGGGCGTTCTGCCGCGCCGCGTGATGGTCGCCGACGACGATGCCGACCGCGCCGCCTGGCTCCTGCGCACGCTGCAAGCGGCGGCGGAGAGCGGATCGTGAGCCCAGGCCTCGCCGACGGCGTGACGGAAGACCGTCTGCTCGGCGGCCGCGTGCGCCTGCTGCAGGAGCGGGAGGGCTATCGCGCCGCCGTCGACCCCGTGCTGCTGGCCGCCGCCTGCCCCATGCGGCCGGGGCAGAGCGTGCTCGACGTCGGCATCGGGCCGGGCGCGGCGCTGCTGGCGCTGGCCGCCCGGCTGGAGCGCCGCGGCGACTGGCGCGGGCTGGAGTGGCGCCCCGCCGCTGCCGACCTCGCCCGCCGCAACATGGCCCTGAACGAGCTGCCGGCGGCGGTGGCGGTGGGCGACGCCAAGCGGCCGCCCTTCACCCTCGATTCGCTCGACCACGTCATCACAAACCCGCCCTTCTCCGCCGGCGGCACCCTGCCCGAGAACGAGGGCCGCGCCACCGCCCACGCCGAGGGCGCGACGGACCTCGCCGACTGGATCAAGGGCTGCCTGTCGGTGCTGCGCCCGCGCGGCTGGCTGACGTTGATCCACCGCGCCGACCGCCTGGACGACGTGCTCGCCGCCCTGCACCGCCAGTGCGGGGCGGTGGGCATCATTCCCCTGTGGCCGCGCGCCGGCGAGGCCGCCCGCCGGGTGATCGTGCGCGCCCGCAAGGGGGTGAAGAGCCCGGCGGTGCTCTACCCGGGGCTCGTGCTGCACGGCACCGGCCCCGCCAAGTACACGGCGGAGGCCGAGGCGATCCTGCGCGACGCCGCCCCGTTGTTCCCCGATGCGCCGGGCGGTGCCCGGTCGTGACGCTTTACATGGATGTGCCGAAACGATGCTGACGAAAGTTCTGTTCACCGTTGCCGCCGTGGTGATCGTGTGGTGGCTGTTCAAGGCGTTCCAGCGCCACCAGGCCGGCGGTGTCCCCCGCCAGCGCCCCCACGAACGCGCCGCCGAAGCCGCCCGCGCCGCCGTTCGCGCCCGCATGACGGAGCGGGGCGAGACGGCCGACGGCGGCCAGGGCGGCAAGGTCGAAGACCTGGAGCAGTGCCCCGCGTGCGGGACGTGGAAGCCGGCGGGGGAGAAGTGCGGGTGCGGGCGGGGGTAGTTGTCTGCGCTGCGCGACTACTTCATATTATGTCTCGTGGAACGGGCGCACGTGGAGGTTGATGGGCGATCATGGCAGAGGCGCTGGTCACGCCTGAGGTGCTCACCTGGGCGCGCGAGCGGGCAGGCCTGAGCACTGCTGCCTTGGCCGAGCGCCTCGGCGTGGAAGAAGGCCGTGTCATCGCGTGGGAGACCGCGGCGGAACGACCCACTTTCGGGCAGGCCGAGCAGTTGGCGCGGACGACCCATGTGCCCTTCGGCGCCTTCTTTCTTCCCTCCCCACCCGACGACGACCTACCGCTTCCGGACCTGCGGGCGGGCGGCGCCCATCGGTCTCCGGCCCTCGATGCCGCCTTCAAGGATGCCCTGGGCGACGTCTTCTACAAGTTCGACTGGTATCGCGAGTACCGGCGGCAGGAAGGGGCGGACCCACTGCCCTTCGTCGGGCGCTATTCCACCCGCACCGAGGCGGCGGTGGTGGCGGAAGACATGGCGCGGGTTCTCGGCCTCACACCCGAGGTCAGGGCCGCCAGCCGGGGCGCCGAGGAGTTTCTGCGGCGCCTGATCGGTCTGGCCGAAGGGGCGGGTATCTGGGTGCTGCGCAACGGCGTCGTCGGCGGCAATACCCACCGGCCGCTCGACGTCGGCGTCTTCCGCGGCTTCGCCATCGCCGATCCAGTACTGCCGACGATCTTCCTGAACGGCCGAGATGCCTACGCCGGCCAGATCTTCACGTTGGCGCACGAGCTTGCGCACCTGTGGATCGGCCAGAGCGGCATTTCCGACCCGCTGGCCGTCCCGTCCGGGCGTGCCGGAGCGGCTCGGGTGGAGGCGTGCTGCAACCGTGTCGCCGCCGATCTTCTGGCGCCGCGGCAGGACGTGCAGGCTCTGTGGGTCGCTGACCTGTCTCTCGACCGCAATGCCGAGATCCTTGCACGGCACTTCCGGGTCAGTGCCATGGTGATCGGCATCCGGGCGCGCGACATGGGCTTGGTCGACCGCGACACCTTCGAGCGGTTCCGTGATGCCGAGCTACAGCGGTGGCGCCGGCTCCGCGAGTCCGCAGAGGGCGGTGGCGGCGACTATTACGTCACGGCGCGCTCCCGCAACGGCGGCCGGTTCATGCGCGCCGTCGTGGCGCAGGCCATGTCCGGGCACCTTCTGCTGCGGGATGCGGCATCTCTGCTCAACATGACGCCGAAGACGCTGCGGGTGGCCCATGCCCGCATGGGTGAGGGGCGCCTGTGACCTACCTGCTCGACGCCAACGTCTTCATCGAAGCGAAGAACCGCTACTACGCCTTCGACATCTGTCCGGGGTTCTGGACATGGCTCGACGCGGCCGGGGCCTCCGGCATGGTCGCCACGATCGCCCCTGTCAGGGACGAGCTGATCGCAGGTCGGGACGAGCTGGCCGACTGGATGCGCGCCCGCCGCGACGCTGCATGGGTCGCCGATGTGCGTGACCACGACACGCAGCGGTGTTTCCGGGAGGTGGCGGCGGCGGTCCAGGCGGGGCCCTGGAGCAGTCAGGGCAAGGCGCACTTCCTCTCCGGCGCCGATCCGTGGCTGGTGGCGAAGGCCATGGCCATGGATGCGACGGTGGTCACGCACGAAACCTTCAGCGCCGAGGCGCGCAGGCGGGTGCCGCTACCCAACCTCTGTGCCGAGTTCGGGCGGCCGTTCGTGAACACGTTCGACGTGCTCCGCCGGCTGGAGCGCAGCTTCGTCCTCGCGGCCTGACCGGGCGTTTGTCCCCACCCCCCGCTTGATTCCCACCCCCGCGCCCGGTAGCTTCTAGCCTCCTTTCAGACCCAGGCTTCGAAGAGACCGAGTCCATGGCCGTTTCCGGCGCGTCCAGCCGCAGTTTTCAACAGCTCATCCTGACGCTCCAGCAGTTCTGGGCGGACAAGGGGTGCGTCATCCTCCAGCCCTACGACATGGAGGTCGGCGCCGGTACGTTCCATCCGGCCACCACCCTGCGGGCGCTCGGCCCCGAGGGGTGGAACGCCGCCTACGTGCAGCCCTCGCGCCGGCCGACCGACGGCCGCTATGGCGAGAACCCCAACCGGCTGCAGCACTACTACCAGTTCCAGGTCATCATGAAGCCGTCACCGGCCGACGCGCAGGCGCTCTATCTGGAGTCCCTGCGCGCGCTCGGCATCGACCCCGACAAGCACGACATCCGCTTCGTCGAGGACGACTGGGAAAGCCCGACGCTCGGCGCCTGGGGACTCGGGTGGGAAGTGTGGTGCGACGGCATGGAGGTGACGCAGTTCACCTATTTCCAGCAGGTCGGCGGCATCGAATGCGACCCGGTGGCAGTGGAACTCACCTACGGCCTGGAACGCCTCGCCATGTACATCCAGGGCGTGGAGAACGTCTACGACCTGGACTTCAACGGGCGCGGCGTGAAATACGGCGACGTCTTCCATCAGGCGGAAGTGGAATATTCCGCCCACAACTTCGAGCACGCCGATACCGACATGCTGTTCAAGCACTTCACCGACGCCGAGACGGAGTGCAAGAGCCTGCTCGCCGCCGGCCTCGCCCTGCCGGCCTACGACCAGTGCATCAAGGCCTCGCACCGTTTCAACCTGCTGGACGCCCGCGGCGTGATCTCGGTCACCGAGCGTGCCGCCTACATCGGCCGGGTGCGCGCGCTCGCCAAGGCCTGCTGCGAGGGCTGGCTCAAGTCCCGCGGCCACGCCGTGGCGGAGGGCTGAGGACATGACCGAATTCCTGCTCGAAGTCTTCTCGGAAGAAATCCCCGCCCGCATGCAGGCCAAGGCCGCCGAGGACCTGAAGAGCCTGCTGCTCGCCGGCCTCGAGAAGCAGGGCCTGACGCCCGAGAACCCGCGCGCCTTCGTCACGCCCCGCCGCCTGGTGGTGGTGATGGAGGGCCTGCCGCTCAGCCAGCCGGACGTGAAGGAAGAGCGCAAGGGCCCCAAGGTGGACGCCCCCGCCGCCGCCGTCGACGGCTTCCTGCGCTCCACCGGCCTGACCCTGGAGCAGTGCGAACAGCGCGACACCCCCAAGGGCAAGGTGTGGTTCGCCGTCATCGAGAAGCCCGGCCGCGAGACGGTCGAGGTGCTGAAGGACGTGGTGGAACAGGCGCTCACCGACCTGCCGTGGCCCAAGTCCATGCGCTGGGGCACCAACCCCACCCGCTGGGTGCGGCCGCTGCACCGCATCGTGGCGCTGCTCAACGGCCGTGAGGTCGACGTGCAGTACGCCGGCGTGCAGGCCGGGGCGGAGACGGTGGGCCACCGCTTCCTGGCGCCCGAGCCCTTCACCGTCGGCGACTTCGACGGCTACCGCGAGAAGCTGCGCGCCGCCTACGTCATGCTCGACCCGGCGGAGCGGGCGCGCGTCATCCTGACGGAAGCGCAGCGCCTGTGCGAGGCCGAGGGCCTGACGCTCAAGGACGACGAGGGCCTGCTGCGCGAGGTCACCGGCCTCGTGGAATGGCCGGTCGTGCTCATGGGCCGCATCGACGATACCTTCATGGACGTGCCGGCGGAGGTGCTGACGACCTCCATGCGCAGCCACCAGAAGTACTTCTCGGTGCTGAACCCCGACGGCAGCCTGGCGCCGCGCTTCGTGGTGGTGGCCAACATGATCGCCGAGGACGGCGGCCAGGCCATCGTGGCGGGCAACGAGCGCGTGCTGCGCGCCCGCCTGTCCGACGCCAAGTTCTTCTGGGACCAGGACCGCAAGGCGAAGCTCGAAAGCCGCGTCGACCGCCTGAAGGACCGCGTGTTCCACGCCCAGCTCGGCACCGACTGGGACAAGGTGAGCCGCATCCGCCGCCTCGCCGGCGAGATCGCCGCCCACATGGGGGCCGACGCCGCCCAGGTGGACCGCGCCGCCGAACTGGCCAAGGCCGACCTGTCCACCGGCATGGTGGGCGAGTTCCCCGAGCTGCAGGGCATCATGGGCCGCTACTACGCGCTCGGCGACGGCGAGCCGCAGGCGGTGGCCGACGCGGTGGCGGAGCACTACTCCCCCCTCGGCCCCAACGACCGCTGCCCGACGGCGCCGGTGTCGGTGGCGGTGGCGCTGGCCGACAAGATCGACACGCTGGCTGGGTTCTGGGCGATTGAACAGAAGCCGACCGGCTCCAAGGACCCGTTCGCGCTGAGGCGGGCCGCTCTGGGAGTTATTCGCCTCATCTGCGAGAATAACGTCAGAATTTCTTTACGTACAATTTTTAGATCGGCCCTGATTCACCATGTCCGCAGTGTGTATGATGAGATGACGCGCTGCGAAAAGGATACAGGACTCTCAGCTTCAGGTGGGGCGTCCTACGGGGGAATGCTTCTGGAAGCTGCTGTCACGAAATTCTTCCTCAAGGGAACTGAGGCAGAGACCTTGTGGCTCAAAGCTGAGAGTACAGACATGTTTAGTGATGAGTACGAGAGAATGAGCAACCTCGCGGAGCGTGCGCTTGAGCCATACTTCGTGAACTTCGAGCTTCTGGCTTCAGACGCAAACGATAGAGCCAGCGTCGGAAAGAATTTTTTTGCTCGTCAGCTTGTTGCGTTTTCTGACGACCTCCTCGATTTCTTCGCCGACCGCCTGAAGGTCCACCTGCGCGAGGCCGGCGTGCGCCACGATCTGGTGACGGCCGTCTTCGCGCTCGGCGGCGAGGACGATCTGGTCCGCCTGCTGGCGCGTGTGGATGCCCTGTCGGCCTTCGTCGGTTCGGAGGACGGCGCCAACCTGCTGGTCGCCTTCCGGCGTGCCGCCAACATTCTGCGCATCGAAGAGAAGAAGGACGGCGTTGCCTACCGCGGCGCGGTCGACGCCGGTGCCCTGGTCCTGCCGCAGGAACAGGCGCTGGCGGCGGCGCTCGACGCGGCGGAGCCGGCGGCCCGCAGTGCGCTTTCGGCGGAGGATTTCGCCGGGGCCATGGCGGCGCTGGCGGGCTTGCGCGCGCCCGTCGATGCGTTCTTCGACGACGTCACCGTCAACGCCGAGGATGCGGCGTTGCGCAGGAACCGTCTGCACCTGCTCGGCCGCATCGTCGCGGTGATGGGCGAGGTTGCCGACTTCAGCAAGATCGAAGGGTAGGAAGAACCGACCATGACTCAGTGGGTGTACACCTTCGGGGACGGCAAGGCCGAGGGCCGGGCCGACATGAAGAACCTGCTCGGCGGCAAGGGCGCCAACCTGGCGGAAATGTCGTCGCTCGGCGTGCCGGTGCCGGCCGGCTTCACCATCACCACCGAGGTGTGCACCTACTACTACGCCAACGGCGAGACCTATCCCGCCGACCTGAAGGACCAGGTGGCCGCCGGCGTGGCGCAGCTGGAGAAGATCATGGGCGCCGGCTTCGGCGACCGGAAGAACCCGCTGCTGGTCTCGGTGCGCTCCGGCGCGCGGGCGTCCATGCCGGGCATGATGGACACGGTGCTGAACCTCGGCCTCAACGACGAGACGGTGCAGGGCCTGATCGAGCAGTCGGGCGACCCGCGCTTCGCCTACGACAGCTACCGCCGCTTCATCCAGATGTACGGCGACGTGGTGTTGGGCGTGGAACACCACCACTTCGAGGAACTGCTGCAGGACCTCAAGGACGACCGCGGCGTCGACCTCGATACGCACCTCAACGCCGACGACTGGAAGGAACTGGTCGGGCGCTTCAAGGCGAAGGTGCACGAGGAACTGGGCCGGCCCTTCCCGGAAGACCCGCAGGAACAGCTGTGGGGCGCCATCGGCGCGGTGTTCGGCAGCTGGATGAACCAGCGCGCCATCACCTACCGCCGCCTGCACGACATCCCGGCCGAATGGGGCACGGCGGTGAACGTTCAGGCCATGGTGTTCGGCAACATGGGTGACGACTGCGCCACCGGCGTCTGCTTCACCCGCGACCCCTCCACCGGCGAGAACGTGTTCTACGGCGAGTACCTGGTGAATGCCCAGGGCGAGGACGTGGTGGCCGGCATCCGCACGCCGCAGCACCTGACCATCCACGGCAAGCAGATCCACGGCTCCGACCTGCCGGCCATGGAAGAGGTGATGCCGGCCCTGTTCAAGGACCTGTGTGACGTGCGCGACCGCCTGGAAGCGCACTACAAGGACATGCAGGACATGGAGTTCACCATCCAGCGCGGCAAGCTGTGGATGCTCCAGACCCGCACCGGCAAGCGCACTTCCAAGGCCTCGCTGAAGATCGCCGTCGACATGGCGCGCGAGGGCCTGATCTCCGAGGCCGAGGCCGTCGACCGCATCGACCCGGCGCAGCTCGACCAGCTGCTGCACCCCATGCTCGACCCCGATGCCGAGAAGGACGTGCTGGCCAAGGGCCTGCCGGCCTCGCCGGGCGCCGCCGCGGGCCGTGTCGTGTTCTCGGCCGACGATGCCGAGGAGTGGGTGAAGCGCGGCGAGAAGGTGATCCTGGTCCGCATCGAGACCTCGCCGGAAGACATCGGCGGCATGCACTGCTCGGAAGGCATCCTCACCACCCGCGGCGGCATGACCAGCCACGCCGCCGTGGTGGCGCGCGGCATGGGCCGCCCCTGCGTGGCGGGCGCCGGCGAAATCCGCGTCGACTACAAGGCGAAGACCTTCGTCGCCCGCGGCCGCACCATCAAGGAAGGCGACACCGTCACCCTCGACGGCTCGACCGGCGAAGTCATGGCGGGTGCGGTGCCCACCATCCAGCCGGAACTGACCGGCGACTTCGGCATTCTCATGGGCTGGGTGGACGGCATCCGCCGCCTGCGCGTGCGCGCCAACGCCGAAACCCCGCTCGACGCCCAGACGGCCCGCAAGTTCGGCGCCGAGGGCATCGGTCTGTGCCGCACCGAGCACATGTTCTTCGATCCGGCGCGCATCATCCACATGCGCCAGATGATCCTGGCCGACGACGAGGCCGGCCGCCGCAAGGCGCTCGACACCCTGCTGCCCTACCAGCGGCAGGACTTCGTCGACCTGTTCTCCATCATGCAGGGCCTGCCGGTGACCGTGCGCCTGCTCGATCCGCCGCTGCACGAGTTCCTGCCGTCGTCGGACGAGGAAATCGCCGACGTCGCCAAGGCGGCGGACGTGGACGAGGGCACCATCCGCGCCGCCATCGTCCGCCTGCACGAAAGCAACCCCATGCTCGGTTGGCGCGGCTGCCGCCTCGGCGTGTCGTTCCCCGAGATCTACGAGATGCAGGCCCGCGCCATCTTCGAGGCGGCCGTCGAGGTCGCGCAGAAGAGCGGCGAGACGGTGGTGCCCGAGGTGATGATCCCGCTGGTCGGCACCAAGAAGGAGCTGGACCTCATGAAGGCCGTCGTCGACAAGGCGGCGGAAGAGGTCTTCGCGGCCAAGGGCAAGCGCCTCGACTACGTGGTCGGCACCATGATCGAGCTGCCGCGCGCCGCCCTGCGCGCCGGCGACATCGCCGAAACCGCCCACTTCTTCAGCTTCGGCACCAACGACCTGACGCAGACCACGCTCGGCATGTCGCGCGACGACGCCGGCCCGTTCCTGCACTACTACCGCGAGAAGGGCATCTACGAGAAGGACCCGTTCGCCAGCCTGGACCAGGACGGCGTCGGCGAACTGGTGGAGATCGCCGCGGCGCGTGGTCGCAAGACGCGGCCCGACATCAAGCTCGGCATCTGCGGCGAACACGGCGGCGACCCGTCGTCCATCGCCTTCTGCGAGGCGCTGAAGCTGGATTACGTGTCGTGCTCGCCCTACCGCGTGCCGGTCGCCCGCCTGGCGGCGGCGCAGGCGGTGCTGGGCAAGCATCGCGATACGACGGCGTGAGGTCTTAACCACCAAGGCACAAAGACACCAAGAGGGCGGGGTTCGGCTGTAGGCGTCGAACTCCGTCCCGCTCTGCGCGGCAGACCGTGAATGCCTTCGGCGATGACTTGGCGATGCGCCAGCGCAGAGAGCCGGTGCCGAGGCAGGCTCCGCCGCCTTGGTGTCTTGGTGTCTTTGTGGTTCCCCAAAACCGGCAGAACGGCGGGAACAGCACACGATGGACCTGAAGACGCTCGAAGACGGTGGCAAGGCCGCGCTCGCCCGCGCGCTCGCCCAGATCGAGGCGCGGCCCGATGCGCCGGAGACGGTGGCCCTGCTGTCGGAGGCCTATCGGCGGCCGCGGGCGCACGTCATCGGCATCACCGGGCCGCCGGGCGTCGGCAAGTCCACCCTCATGAATGCCCTCATCGGCGGCTGGCGGGCGCGCGGGCGCACCGTCGGCGTCATCGCCGTCGACCCGTCGTCGCGCAAGTCCAAGGGCGCGCTGCTCGGCGACCGCACCCGCCTGCAGACCGACCCGGAAGACCAGGGCGTCTACGTCCGCTCCATGGCCGCCCGCGACCGGCTGGGCGGGCTGGCGGGCCTCACGGTCGCCGCCATGGTGGTCATGCGGGCGCTCTACGACGTGGTGCTGATCGAGACGGTGGGCGTCGGCCAGTCGGAGACCGACGTGGTGCGCGTCGCCGATACGGTGGTGTTCTGCGTCCAACCCGGATCGGGCGACAGCCTGCAGTTCATGAAGGCCGGCATCGCCGAGATCCCGCATCTCGTGCTGGTCACCAAGGCCGACATGGGCGCCGCCGCCGAACGTGCCCGCGCCGACGTCCACGGCGCCCTGTCGCTGGCGGAAGCCGACATGGAGGGCTGGGACGTGCCCGTCCTCATGGTCTCCAGCATGCAGAAGCAGGGCGTCGACGCGGTGGTCGCCGCCATGGACCGCCACCTCGCCCACCTGCGCGACCGCCACGCCCTGGCCGCCGCCCGCGCCGCCCAGGGGGCCGAATGGCTGGAGGAATTCGTCCGCGAACGCTTCGGGCGGGAAGGACTGAAGAAGGTCGCGCCGCTGACCCTGCCGGCGAACGAGACACCCTTCGACGCGCTTGCGGCTTTGGTCGAGCGCCTGGCTTAAAAGCGCTACTCGCCGGGGCGGATGAGCACCGGCAGGGCCGTCTGCGGGTCCAGCCGCTCGCCGAACCAGCTGATGCCGAAGTGCAGGTGCGGGCCGGTCGCGCGGCCGGTGGCGCCGACGGCGCCGATGGTCTGGCCGGTGGCGACGCGCGCCCCGGTGCCGACGTCGATGCGGCTCAGGTGGGCATAGACCGACTGCACGCCGTGGCCGTGGTCGATCATCACCGTCTTGCCCGTGTAGAACAGGTCGTCCTCGGCCAGCGACACCACGCCCGGGCCGACGGCGCCGACTGCCGTGCCCTCGGGCGCCGCCCAGTCGGTGCCGGAATGGGGGCTGCGCGGCTGGCCGTTGAGGATGCGCTGGCTGCCGAACACGCCGGACACGCGGGTCTCGGCCGGCACCGGCAGGGCGAAGCCGGCGAAGACGTCGGGGTCCGGCCGGTCGGTCTCGCGCACGGCGGCGACGCGGGCGTTCTCGGCGCGGATGCGTTCCAGCAGCTTGGGGTCGGGCGTCACCTGCTTGTCGGGCAGGCCGTCGATGCGCTGGATGTCCCACTGGCGCGGCGCGATGGTCAGGCGCGTTTCCGCCTGATCGCCGCCGGGGCCGATCTCCACCAGCGTCGCCTCGCCCGCGGCGTCGCGGTTGAAGCCGATGACGAAGCGCCCTTGCTCGTCCACCCGCACCGGCCGCCCGTCGAGGGTGACCGTCGCCCCCGGCTGGGTGCGGCCGAGCACCAGGGCGCCCTGCTGCACCGCCCCGGTCAACTCGGCGGCGCAGGCGGGCAGGGCGGAGGCGGCGAGGGCGGCGAATGCCAGGACCAGAGTGCGCAGGCGCATCAGAACAGGCTCCCCTGACGGCCGTGGAAGGTGGGGGCGGCGGCGACGCCGCGCTGGCTCTTGCGGGACTTGAGCGGGGCGTCCTCCGCTTCCCCCGGCGAATCCGGCGGCGCGGGCGGGGCAGGCGGTGGCGGTGCGGCCCCTTCGCCGACGGTGACGGCGACCCGCTGCTCGTCGCGGAACTCGACGGTCCACGCCGTGCCGGCGGCGGTGCCGGCGGGGTCGGAGACCACCTTGCCGGCGGCGTCGCGCACCAGGGCGAAGCCGCGGTTGAGCACGCTCTTGTGCGAGCAGCTTTCCAGCATGCGGTCTTCGCGCCCCAGGCGGTCGCCCACCTGCGCCAGCAGGCGGTCCATGTCGTCGCGCAGCAGCTTGCCGAGGCGCGCCACGTCCTTGCCCGCCCGGTCCATGTCGGTGCGCAAGGGTTCCGGGCGCAGGCGGGCGCCGGCGTGGGTGAGGGCCTGGCGGCGGTCGAGCAGGCGCTGCTCCATGCCGCGGTCGATGGAGCGGCCGCAGGCGTCCAGCTGCTGGGCGCGCATGGCGATCAGCTCGCTCGGCTTGCGCAGGCGGCCGCCGGCCTCGCGCACCCGGCCGTCGAGCCCGTCGAGGCAGCGGGGCAGGGCGGCGGTCAGGCGCTCCGCCCGGTCGTCGAGGCGCTGGGCGAAATCCTCCACCACCCGCGGCAGGTCGGGCAGGCCGCGCACGGCGCCGTCGAGGCGCAGGCGGCGCTCCTCCAGCAGGCGGCCGGCGGCGCCGTCGAGGCGGCCGGCGCAGTCGCGCACCTGGGCGAGCAGGTCCATGCGCACCGGCACCGCCTTTTCCGCCGCCCCCGTCGGGGTGGGCGCGCGCAGGTCGGCGGCGTGGTCGATGAGGGTGGTGTCGGTCTCGTGGCCCACGGCCGAGATGAGGGGGATGGTGCTGGCGGCGGCGGCCCGCACCACGATCTCCTCGTTGAAGGCCATGAGGTCTTCCAGGCTGCCGCCGCCGCGCGCGACGATGAGCACGTCGGGCCGCGGGATCGGTCCGGAGCCGTCCGCCGGCATGGCGTTGAAGCCGTAGATGGCGTTGGCCACCTGCTCGGCCGCCGCCTCGCCCTGCACGGCCACCGGCCACAGCAGCACATGGCGCGGGAAGCGGTCGGAGATGCGGTGCAGGATGTCGCGGATGACGGCGCCGGTGGGCGAGGTGACGACGCCGACGATGCGCGGCAGGAAGGGGATGGGCTTCTTGCGCGCCGGGTCGAACAGGCCTTCCGCCTGCAGGCGGCGGCGGCGGTCCTCCAGCATCTTCAGCAGGGCGCCTTCGCCGGCCAGTTCCAGCGACTCGATGACGATCTGGTAGGACGAGCGCCCGGGGTAGGTGGTCAGCCGCCCGGTGGCGATGACCTCCAGCCCTTCCTCGGGGCGCAGCGACAGCTTCATCATGCTGCCGCGCCAGATGATGCCGTCGATGACCGCCTGGTCGTCCTTCAGGCGCAGGTAGCAGTGGCCCGAGCCGGCGACCTTCGGCTGGCTGATCTCGCCGCGCACGCGCACCAGCGGGAAGCTGTCCTCCACCGTGCGCTTGAGCGCGTTGGACAGCTCGGAGACGCTCATCTCCGGCACGTTGCGGGCGCCGGCGCGCGGCGGCGGGGAATAGGGGGTCGTCATGGCCCGAACTTATGCTAAAACGCCGGCCCAGTGAACGATCTATCGGGCGAGGAGGTCGACGGCGATGAAGGTCCTGGTGGTGGGCTCGGGCGGGCGCGAACACGCGCTGTGCTGGAAGATCGCGCAGTCGCCGCTGCTGACGAAGCTGTGGTGCGCGCCGGGCAACGCCGGCATCGGTGCCGTCGCGGAATGCCTGCAGGGCCTCAAGGCCGAGGATGTGCCGGCGGTGGTCGCCTGGGCCAAGGCCAATGCCGTCGACCTGGTGGTGGTCGGGCCGGAAGCGCCGTTGGTCGCCGGCCTCGCCGACCGCCTGCGCGAGGCCGGCATCAGCACCTTCGGACCGAGCGCCGAGGCCGCCGAGCTGGAAGGCTCCAAGGGCTTCATGAAGGACGTGCTGGCCCGCCACGGCGTGCCGACGGCGTGGTACGGCCGCTTCACCGACCTGGACGAGGCCAAGCGCTTCGTGCGCGAGAAGGGCGCCCCCATCGTGGTGAAGACCGACGGGCTGGCGGCTGGCAAGGGCGTCATCCTGTGCCAGACGGTGTCCGAGGCGGAAGCGGCGCTCGACCAGATGATGGGCGACAAGGTGTTCGGCGCCGCCGGCGACGAGGTGGTGATCGAGGAATTCCTCGACGGCGAGGAGGCGAGCTTCTTTGCCCTGGTCTCCGGCACCGACGTGCTGCCGCTGGCCGCCGCCCAGGACCACAAGGCGGTGGGCGACGGCGACACCGGCCCCAACACCGGCGGCATGGGCGCCTACTCGCCGGCTCCGGTGGTGACGCCCGAGCTGCAGGACCGCGTGATGCGCGAGTGCATCGTGCCGACGGTGGAGGGCATGGCGAAGGACGGCCGGCCCTACACCGGCATCCTGTTCGCCGGCCTGATGATCGCCAAGGACGGCACGGTCAAGGTGCTGGAATACAACGTCCGCTTCGGCGACCCGGAATGCCAGGTGCTGATGATGCGCCTGGACTGCGACCTGCTGCCGGTGCTGAAGGCCGCCGCCGACGGCCGCCTGTCGGAGGTGTCGCTCTCCTGGAAGGACGAGGCGGCGCTGGTGGTCATCATGGCCGCCGAGGGCTACCCCGGCCCCTACCGCAAGGGCACCGAGATCCGCGGCCTCGACGCCGCCGGCGCGGTGCCGGGGGTGACGGTGTTCCACGCCGGCACGGCGCTGCAGGACGGCACGGTGGTGGCGACCGGCGGCCGCGTGCTGGGCGTGACGGCGCTCGGCACCGACGTCCGCGAGGCGCAGGCCCGTGCCTATCAGGCGGTCGACGCCCTCGACTGGCCGGAAGGCTTCTGCCGCCGCGACATCGGCTGGCGCGCCGTCGGGCGGTAAGGGCCGGCGGCTGCGGGGCGGCGGGCTGGGGTCGGCCGTCGGCGTCGCCAGACACCCGTCGCGGTCCCTTCCCCCTTGTCATGGCCGGCCTCCGAGCCGGCCATCCACGGCGTGCACGGCGGCGGCCGTGGGATACCGTCGTCACGGCCGCCGTCGGGGGAGCCGTGGATGCGCGGATCAAGTCCGCGCATGACATTGGGGGGAAGGGTGGCGGCCTGGCCCCCGTCGCCGCCGGGTCACATCCGTGGCTGGAGCGGGCGCAGGCACCCACACTCCCTCGTCATGGCCGGCCTCCGAGCCGGCCATCCACGGCGTGCACGGCGGCGGCCGTCGTAGCGCCGTCCTCCACGGCATCCGTCGGGGGAGCCGTGGATGCGCGGATCAAGTCCGCGCATGACATTGGGGGGAAGGGTGGCGGCCTGGCCCCCGTCGCCGCCGGGTCACATCCGTGGCTGGAGCGTGTGCAGTTTCTTTTGCCCCCTCGTCATGGCCGGCCTCCGAGCCGGCCATCCACGGCGTGCACGGCGGCCGCCGTGGATGCCGTCTCCACGGCCGCCGTCCGGGGAGCCGTGGATGCGCGGATCAAGTCCGCGCATGACACTAAGGGAAGGGGCGGCGGCCCGCTTCCGCGTCACCGCCGACCGCGCCGGTGCATGGTTGACACTGAGGGGCGCCGCCCTCGTCCCCCTACACCGCCTCCGGCAGCACGGCGAAGAAGTTGCGGACGACCGCCGTGTCGTCGTCGGCGCGGCGGGCCGCGATGAGGTCCATGAAGGCGCCATCGTCGTCGATGGGGCGGAACGCCACGCCGTCCGTGTTCAGCCGCCGCAAGGCCTCCGGCACGATGGAGACGCCCATGCCGACGGCCGCCAGCGTCACCACCGTCGACATCTGGTGCGCCTCCACCGCGATGCGCGGGGCGAAGCCGGCGGCGGCGCACAGCGTCATCACCTTGTCGAACAGGCCGGTGCCGATGGCGCGCGGGTGCAGGATGAAAGGTTCCGTCGCCAGGTCCGCCACCCGCACCGACGCGCCCGCCGCCAACGGGTGGGCGGCGGTCATCACCGCCAGCAGGGGCTCGCGCAGCAGCAGGCGCTGGGCGATGCCGACCATCTCCATGGGCTGGCCGGGGCGCAGGAAGCCGACGTCCAGCCGCCCGGCGGCCAGCGCCTCGAACTGCGCCGTGGTCGACATCTCGTTGAGCGACAGCTGCACGTCGGGCCAGCGCTCGCGGAAGCGGCGCACGCTCTGCGGCAGCAACGGGTTGAAGGGGGCAGAGCCGGTGAAGCCGATCTCCAGCCGCCCGACCTCGCCGCGGCCCGCCCTTCGGGCCACCACCAGCGCCTTCTCCGCCTGCGCCAGGGTGGCGCGCGCCTCGGGCAGCATCAGGCGGCCGGCGGCGGTCAGCTCCACCTTGCGGCGGTTGCGCACGAACAGCGCGGCGCCGATGCGCTCCTCCAGCGCCTGGATCTGCTGGCTGAGGGAGGGCTGCGACAGGTGCAGGCGCGCCGCCGCCCGACCGAAGTGCAGATCCTCGGCCACCGCCACGAAGTAGCGCAGATGCCGCAGCTCCATCGGTCATAGCTCCTACCTATCACAGCCTGCAGAAGAATATATTGGATCATATGACGGCGCCGCGCCACATAGAGAGCGAGGAGTATGACGCCGCCATGACACCCATCCGCCCCCGCATCGCCGTGTTCGCCGCCGGTGCCGTGTCGTTTCTGAACCTCTACGCCACGCAGTCGCTGCTGCCGGAGTTGTCGCGGGTGTTCGGCGCGTCGGAGGCGGCGGTGGCGCTGACGGTGTCCGCGGCCACCATCTCGGTGGCGCTGGTGGCTCCCTTCGCCGGCACCCTGGCCGACGCGGTGGGGCGCAAGCGCATGGTGGTGGCGGCGGTGCTGCTGCTGCTGGTGCCGACGCTGCTGGCGGCGCAGGCGGCCTCGCTGCACGAACTGATCGTCTGGCGCCTGCTGCAGGGCCTGTGCCTGCCGGCCATCTTCGCCGTCACCGTCGCCCACATCAGCGAGCAGTGGCCGGTGGACGAGCGCGCCGACGTCACCGCGCTCTACATGGCCGGGTCGGTGCTGGGCGGGTTCTCGGGTCGCTTCGTCTCGGCGATGATCGAGCCGGTGGCAGGCTGGCGCTTCGCCTTCGTGGCGCTGGCGCTCATCACCACCCTTTGCGCCGTGATCCTGGTACGCTGGCTGCCCAAGGACGCACCGCGCCCGACGGGGCGGCGCAGCGGCATCGGCGCGGTGCTCGACGCCTGGCGCGGCCACCTGACCAACGGACGCCTGCTGGCGGTCTGCGTGGTCGGGTTCCTCATGCTGTTCTTCCTGCAGGCGGTGTTCACCTGGGTGAACTTCCACCTGTCGCAGCCGCCGTACAACCTGTCGACCGCCCAGCTCGGGTTCATCTTCGCCGTCTATCTGGCGGGCGTGGTGGTGACGCCCATGACCGGCCGCCTGCTGCGCCGCTTCGGCACCCGCGGCACGGTGGCCCTGGCAGCGGGCGTCAGCTCCCTCGGCCTGCTGGCGACGCTGGCGCCGTCGCTGCCGGTGGTGGTGGCGGGGCTGGCGGCGGGCGGCGTCGGCGTCTTCGTGACCCAGGCCGTCGCCATGGGCCGCGTCGGGCAGGTGGTGCCGAGCGGCGGACGGTCGTCGGCGGTCGGTCTCTACGTGCTGTTCTACTACATGGGCGGCACCACCGGCCCCGTCGGCCCCGCGCCGGTGTGGCACGCCTTCGGCTGGCCGGGCGTGGTGGCCGTCGGCATCGCCGCCATGGCGACGGCCGGGCTCATCGCCGCGGTGGCATGGAGACCGGTGCCGGCCGTGCGCCCCGAGCCGACCGTCGCCGAGGCGCCGGCGGAATAGGATCGCAAAGGAAAACGCCCCCCGCACGGGCGCGTGCGGGGGGCGTTTGCACGTCCGGGCGGAAATCCCACCCGAGCGAAGGCTTAGTACATGTGCTGGCCGCCGTTGATGGACAGCGTCGAGCCGGTCATGAAGTCGGCGTCGTCGGCGACCAGGAACAGCACGCCGCGCGCGATGTCCGAGGCGCGGCCGAGGCGGCCCATGGGGATCTTGGCGATGATCTTTTCCAGCACGTGGTGCGGCACGGCGCGCACCATGTCGGTGTCCACGTAGCCCGGGGCGATGGCGTTGACGGTGATGCCCTTGGCCGCACCCTCCTGGGCCAGCGCCTTGGTGAAGCCGTGGATGCCCGACTTGGCGGCGGCGTAGTTCACCTGGCCGTACTGGCCGGCCTGGCCGTTGATGGAGCCGATGTTGACGATGCGGCCGAAACCGCGCTCGCGCATGCTGTCGATGACGCACTTGCAGGTGTTGTAGCACGAGGTGAGGTTGGTGTGGATCACCGCTTCCCACTGCTCGTAGCTCATCTTGTGCAGCGTGCCGTCGCGGGTGATGCCGGCGTTGTTGACCACCACCTCGACGGGGCCGAGGTCCTTGGTGATCTGCTCGATGCCGGCCTTCACGTCGTCGAAGCTGGCGACGTCGAACTTGTAGGCGGGAATGCCCGTCTCTTCGGTGAAGCGCTTCGCGGCTTCGTCGTTACCGCCGTAGTTGGCGGCCACCTTGTAGCCTGCGTCGCGCAGATGCTCGCTGATGGCGCGGCCGATGCCGCGGGTGCCGCCGGTGACCAGCGCAACACGTCCCTTGGACATTCAGTATCCCTCCGGATTGATAGCTTCGGTGAATCACGAACCCTGCGGGAACTGTTGTAGAAGAATCGAGCGCGGTAATAAAGCCCCAATTAGGTGGCAAAAAATGAAATTTTAGTGCGTAAGCCGTGACGAACGCCGATGGCGGCGGTGCCGCCGGGCGCCGTCGGGAGGGGAGGGACAAGGCTCTGCGGTAGCATCGCACCGGAAACGCCGCGCGATGCGCGTGCCGTGCCCCGCACCCAGGGTAACAAAATTAGTCCCGGTCCGGAACCGGTGCGTGGTCGGCACGTGGCCCTGTCGTCGCGGAAACCCGCGAAGGGCCCATCTTGTTCCACGAAAAATGCCACCCCATGGGGCGGGGCCGCGCCTACACCGAGTCGCAGGGCACGCGCGGCGCACGAAAAAACCGCCCCGGAGCGCGGCGGCTCCGGGGCGGTTTCCCGTTCGGCGTCGGAGGGTGAGGCGGTCGCCTCAGCGCTCCACGCACATGGCGATACCCATGCCGCCGCCGATGCACAGGGTGGCGAGCGCCTTCTTGGCGTCGCGCTTCTGCATCTCGTGCATCAGGGTGACGAACACGCGGGTGCCCGAGGCGCCGATGGGGTGGCCGATGGCGATGGCGCCGCCGTTGACGTTCACCTTCGACGTATCCCAGCCCATGTCCTTGTTCACGGCGATGGCCTGGGCGGCGAAGGCTTCGTTGGCTTCGATCAGGTCGAGGTCGTCGACGCTCCAGCCGGCCAGTTCCAGCGCCTTGCGCGACGACGGGATGGGGCCGGTGCCCATGATCGCCGGGTCGACGCCGACCGAGGCGAAGGACACGATGCGGGCCAGCGGCGTCAGGCCGCGCTTGGCGGCTTCGGCGGCGGTCATCAGCACCACGGCGGCGGCGCCGTCGTTGATGCCCGAGGCGTTGCCGGCGGTGACGGTGCCGTCCTTGCTGAAGGCCGGGCGCAGCTTGCCGAGCGCGTCGACGGTGACGCCGGCGCGGGGGAATTCGTCGGTGTCGAAGAGCTTCTCGTCCTTCTTCACCTTCACCGGCACGGGCACGATCTCGTCCTTGAAGCGGCCGGACGTGATGGCCGCTTCCGCCTTGTTCTGCGAGGCGGTGGCAAATTCGTCCTGCTCTTCGCGGGTGATCTGCCACTTGGTGGCGATGTTCTCGGCGGTGTTGCCCATGTGGTAGCCGTTGAAGGCGCACCACAGGCCGTCCTTGATCATGGTGTCGACCAGCTCGGTCGGGCCCATCTTCACGCCGTTGCGCAGGTACGAGCAGTGCGGCGACAGGCTCATGTTCTCCATGCCGCCGGCGACCACGATGTCGGACAGGCCGGCCTTGATGTTGGCGAAGCCGGCGGCGATGGTGCGCAGGCCCGAACCGCAGACCTGGTTCATGATGTAGGCCGGGGTGTGCTGGTCGATGCCGGCGCCGAGGGCGGCCTGGCGGGCCGGGTTCTGGCCCTGGCCGGCGCTCAGCACCTGGCCCATGATGACCTCGGAAATTTCCTTGGCGTCCACCTGAGCGCGCGACATGGCTTCCTTGATGGCGATTTCGCCCAGCTTGGCGGCCGGGGTGGCGGCCAGGCTGCCGGCGAAGCTGCCGAGGGGGGTACGCACCGCACTGACGACGACGATATCGGTCATGACGAGTTCTCCCTGGTTTCACAGAAGCCGGAGTCCGCGCGCCCACGGGTCACCGGCCGGTCCGTCCGCCCACACGAACGGGCGGCGCATGATAACGGGCGGCCCTTCGCCCGGCAAACGGACAATCGCAGTGCAACATGATGGTCAAGGCGAGCGCAGCGCCTTGCCCAACCACCGGGCGAGCGGCCGGTAGACCAGTTCGCCGGCGCGCCGGCCGGTCATCATGCCGATGTGGCCGAGCGGCACCTGCACCGTTTCCGCCTGCGGACAGGCGGCGGCCAGCGCCAGCGCCGACTCCGGCGGCACGATGCGGTCGCGCGACGGGATGGCGAGCAGCACCCGGGCCGCGATGCGCGCCGGGTCGACGGTCTCGCCGCCGATGGTCCACAGGCCGCGGCCGGGCAGGTTGTCGGCGTACCAGCCGAACAACGTTTCGCGCGCCACCCCGGCCGTCAGCGGCACGCCGTCGTTCAGCCAGTCTTCCATCGCCACGAAGTCGCGCGCCTTGGCGCTGCCGGCGCGCATGGCGGCGAAGGCGCGGAACTTGCGCGGGATGCCGCCGGGGTCGAGGCTCGCGAACATGGCCTGCAGCAGATCGAGCGGCAATTGGTCGTGGACGTCGATGACGGTGCGCAGCGCTTCGCCGAGCGCCGCCATCACCCGCTGCTGGCGGCGGCTGCCGGCATGGAAGTCCCACGGCGCGGCCAGCGTCACCAGGGCGGCCACGGCGTCGGGCCGGCGCTGGGCCAGCGGCAGCGACAGGGTGCCGCCCATGCAGTAGCCGACGACGCCGATGCGGTCGCGCCCGCTGGCGGCGCGCACGGCGTCCACCATGGGGTCGAGGCGGCGCGTCACGTAGTCGGACAGGCCGAAGCCGCGCTCCTCCGGCCCCGGCGCGTCCCAGTCCACCAGGAAGGGCTGGAAGCCGCGGCGGGCGAGGTGGCGCATGAAGCTGCGCCGCGCCGTCAGATCGAGCACGTAGCCGCGGTTGACCAGCGACGGCACCACCAGCACCGCCGCCCCCTTGCCCTCGCCGGCGGGCGAGACGGCGCCGCCGGTCCCGCGGTAGTCGCGCAAGGCCGTGGTGCCGGCGCGCCAGACGGCCGGCGGGTCGGTCAGCGGGCGGTGGTAGGGGTGGTCGCGATAGGCCTGCACGCCGCGCAGGAAGGTGTCGAACCGCCGCCGCGCCTCGGCGTCGACCTCGGCCAGGAAGCGCCGGCGGTCATCGGGGCTTTGCAGCAGGCTGGCGATTTCGGCCAGCGGGTCGCTTCGGCTTTGGCTTTGGTCTGGGCTCGGCGGCGGCCCCGGAGTCGGCGCCGCCGGATTCGAGGTCGGCGAGGCGCTGTTCAAGCGCAGCGATCCGGCGCAGGAGGTGAGAAACGTCCACCCCTGGGTCGCCAGGTGCAGCGGCAGCGGCCGCGGCCCCTGCCGGCGCGGCGGGTGCGCCGGGGCGGCCGCCTGCGGCGGCGGGGCGAGGGTCGGCATCTCGGTCGGCACGAACGGTCGCATCGGTCGAGTCTCCGCCGGCTGGAGAAGCGGTGGCGGCGGCGGCGGGGCTCGCCGCTTCGGCGCCGCGCATGGCCTCGGCGGCGCCGCCCGCGAAGGCGGCCGCGCCCTGGGTCATCAGCGCGAAGGTGCGCGACAACGCCTCCATCATGGCGGGATCGGCGGCCATGGCGGCCATCTGGTCCTGCCACAGGTCGAGATAGCGGCGCGCCAGCGCCTCGAGGTCGGGAGCGTCGGACATGACGGGGAATATACCAAAAACCACCGTACTCTACCACGGAACCTGCCGAGAAAGGCGATATCTCTTTGGAAAAATATGGTAAGTTTGCGAAAACAGGGTCGGAGCCCAAGCGGGTAAAACACTGCGGGGAAAAGTCGGGATATGGCTGAAGCTTCCAAGTCGCCGCGCGCGCCCATCACCATCAAGAAATACGCCAATCGGCGCCTGTACAACACGGCGACCTCCAGCTACGTGACGCTGGACCACCTTTGCCAGATGGTGAAGGACAACGAGGATTTCGTGGTCTACGACGCCAAGACGGGGGAAGACATCACCCGGTCGGTGCTGACGCAGATCATCGTCGAGGAAGAAGGCAAGGGCCAGAACCTGCTGCCCATCAGCTTCCTGCGCCAGCTCATCTCGCTCTACGGCGACAGCCTGGGCGAAGTGGTGCCGCGCTACCTCGAAATGTCCATGAGCTCGTTCTACCGCAACGAAGAGCAGATGCGCACGCTGATGCAGAAGGCGGTGGAGGGCATGTTTCCCCTCCAGCAGATCGAGGAAATGAACAAGCAGAACATGGCGATCTTCGAAAGCGCCATGAAGATGTTCTCGCCCTTCTACAACGAGGGCAAGGGCGGCAAGGGCCCCGAAGGCGCCGTCGCCGGCCTCGCCGCCGGCGAGAAGTCGCGCAGCGACAACCCCGTCCAGCGCGGGCAGGAGAACATCGACGAGCTGCGCTCCCGCATGAACGCCATGCAGTCGCAGATCGACCAGCTGCTCGGCCGCACCGGCAGCCGCACCAAGTAGCACTCCCGCCGCGGCCTTGGTCGCAGTCGCGCCGCCCGGGCCTGCGCCGGGCGGCGCACGCGCCGTCATCCGTCTTCGCCGCCCGCTCCTCCCGCCAGCCGCTCGCGCCGGTCACCTTCGCGTGGCTCAATCGTTACAGGATCACCCGAGATCCTGAACAGGAGAGCCCGTGCGCCTGGTTTCCCCCGTCGCCTCCACCCACGCCGGGCCGCCCCACCGGCGGCCCGCCCCGCCGCCGGGCGCGGAGGCCGCACGGGCCGTGGCGGAGGTGGTGCGCATCACCCTGCTCGACGATGCGGGGCGCGAGGACATGCGCGATCATCTGGCGCGGCGGGCGGCTGCGGCCCGGCTCGGCTTCGCCGCCCAGTGCGCCGCCGAAGCCGCCCCGCCGCTGCCGGCACCGCTCGGGCTTCCGCACCCCGGAGCGGCGGCCGCAACCGCCTGCTACCGTGCGGTTGCGGCGGTTGCCGAAACTCCTGCCACTGCACCGCACAACCGGATGGTGCGCCGCCAGATCTGATGGCATAAGCTCATCCCCCGCCGAAAGTTATATGACCCGCCATTTTCCTTTTGCTTTCCGGGCCTTGTGCGGGGCCGGTCTACGACCTGTGGGCTGATCCCGGAGTATTAGAAGGGGCTTGCGCGACGCGATAGAAAGGCGTATCCCGGAGGTTGAAAAAACAATGCTCGCGGGATCACCTGCGGGGAAGCCGGCGACCAACGACCGGCTCGCTTACGCTCTGAGGGTCAAGGGGTAATTGTCATGAACAACATGTCCGTTCCGCGCGCCGGCAAGCCGACCAATCGCGCCACCGATACCGACAAGTACGTGGGCCAGCGCATCCGCGAACGCCGCATCATGCTCGGCCTGTCGCAGCAGCAGATGGCCGACATGATCGGCGTCACCTACCAGCAGGCCCACAAGTACGAGCGCGGCATCAACCGCATCTCGGCCGGCCGCCTGTTCGAGATCGCGCAGGTCCTCAACGTGCCGGTGAGCTACTTCTTCGAAGGCCTCGAGGACGAGCGCGGCGAGGACATGGGCCAGCGCCAGCGCATGTGCCTGGAACTCGCCCGCAACTTCAGCATGATCAACAACGAGCGCCATCAGGAGGCGCTCAGCCAACTGGCGCGCGCCCTCGCCACGGCTCCGGCTTGAGGGCACGCCACCCCTTCCGGGGGGAGGGGGAAAGCCGCCGGCTCGCGAGAGCCGGCGGCTTTGTTTTTTCAGGCAGGGAAGACGCGGGCGGTCACTGGGCGGGCGCCGGCTGGGCCGGACCCTGACCCATGCCCTGGCCCATGCCCTGGCCGGGGCCGTTCATGCCGCGCGGGCCCATGCGGCCCATCTCGTCGGGCGTGATCTTGCCGTCGTCATTGGCGTCGATCATCTCGAAGCGCGGTTCGGCGTGGGCGGCCAGCTCGTCCTTGGTCAGGGTGCGGCTGTCGTCGGCGTCGAGGCCGCGGAACATGAAGGCGCGGCGTTCGGCCATCATGTCCTTCATGGCCTCGGGCATGGCGTCGGCGTTCCAGCCGGGACCCATGCCCATGCCCATGGCCTGCGGGTCGGCGTTCACGAACTCGTCCTGGCTGACGGTGCCGTCCTTGTCGGCGTCCAGGGCGGTGAAGCGCTGGTCGTGCATGGCCTGGAACTCGGCCTTGCTGACGGCGCCGTCCTTGTCGGTGTCGAGCTGCATCATGCGCTGCTGCATGCGGCCGCCCATCATGCCCATGCCGGGGCCCATGCCGGGCTGGCCCTGGGCCATGGTCATGTGCGGACCGCCGCCATGGTGCCAGCCGTGGCCATAGCCGCCGCCGAAGGCGAGCGCCGGGGCGTCGATCACCGCAGCGGTGGCGAAGCCGATCACGGCGACGGCGGCGCTGGCGGTGAGCAGGGTCTTGAGGGTGCGTTTCATGATCCGTCTCCTGGTCTGGTCCGGCACGCCCGCGGGGAGGGGGGAAGGGGCGCGCTCCGGTTCGTCTGGCAAGGCCGTCTGTCCGACCTTGGAGACCAGTCTGCGCGGCGCCGGTAACAGGCCGATGTCCGCCACGCCGTTCCATGGTAACAGAGTGTAACCGGGGCGACCCCCGCCGGCCCGGCACGGCGGCCTTGCGTCTCGCGCAGGCGCGCTCATGTGGGAAGAACCGACTCCCCACCACGGAGGTTCCCGTCGCATGCTCCTGCGCCGTCCGCTGCCGCTCGCCCTGCTTGCCGCCCTGGCCGTGCTGTCGCCGCCGCTCGCCGCGCCGTCGGCGGCCGTCGCGCAGACGGTGGAACGGTCCGAACTGGCGACCTTCCGCATCGAGACGGTGGTGCGCGGCCTGCAGAACCCCTGGAGCCTCGCCTTCCTGCCCGACGGCGCCCTGCTGGTTACGGAACGGCCCGGCCGCCTGCGCGTGGTGCGCGACGGCGCCCTGGTGGCGGAACCGGTGCGCGGCCTGCCGGAGGTCTTCGCCGCCGGCCAGGGCGGATTGCTCGACGTCGCCCTGCACCCGGACTTCGCCGCCAACCGCCTCGTCTACGTCAGCTACGCCGGGCGCGGCGGCGACGGGGCGGGGACGGAGGTGGCGCGCGGCCGCCTGTCGGAGGACGCCACGACGCTCACCGACGTCGAGACGATCTTCGTCGCCGCGCCGAAGACGGCGGGGCGCGCCCATTACGGCTCGCGGCTGCTGTTCGCGCCCGACGGCACCCTCTACGTCACCCTCGGTGACCGCTACAGCTTCATGCAGGAGGCGCAGAACCCCGGCACCCACCTCGGCTCCATCGTGCGGATCACCGACTCGGGCGCGGTGCCGGCCGACAATCCGTTCGCGGGGCGTGCCGACGCGCGGCCGGAAGTGTTCTCCTACGGGCACCGCAACGTCCAGGGCATCGCCCTGCAGCCGGAGACCGGCCGCATCTGGGCGCACGAGCACGGCCCGCGCGGCGGCGACGAGGTCAACATCCTGAAGCCCGGCGCCAACTACGGCTGGCCGGCGGTCACCCACGGGGTCGACTACTCGGGCGCCGTGATCTCCGACCGCAAGACGGCGCCGGGCATGGAGCCGTCGGTGGTGGTGTGGGTGCCGTCCATCGCGCCGTCGGGCATGGCCTTCTACGACGGCGACGCCTTCCCGCAGTGGCGCGGCGACCTGTTCGTCGGCGCGCTGGCCGGTGCCCACCTGCGGCGGCTGGACGTGCAGGGCGACCGGGTGAACGGCCAGGAGGAACTGCTGGACGACCTGAACGAGCGCATCCGCGACGTGCGGGCCGGGCCGGACGGCTTCCTCTACGTCCTCACCGATTCGGACGATGGCCGTGTGCTGCGCCTGGTGCCGGCGTCCTGAGCTATTCCACCCGCCGTCGCACGCCCCACTCGGCCAGCCGCTCGTTCAGGTCTTCCAGGATGAAGAAGCGCGCCGAGTCGGGGTCGTAGCCGTCGGCCAGCAGGGCGTCGTAGTCGGTGAAGACGTGGCGGGCGTAGGACACCAGCGACAGCCACGCCGCCGCCTCGGCCGAGCCCTTGCGCAGGCCGGGGCTGTCCTCGGCATGGTCGAGCACCGCCTCGCGCTCGTGCCGCGGCAGGCGGGGTGCCAGGGCGGCGAGGGCGCGGGCGAGGTCGGCGCGGCGGGCGAGGCCGGCGGTCATGGCGCGCTCATGTCAGCAGTGCCCACAGCAGCGGCAGCAGGGCGGCGGTGAGCAGGCCGTTCAACCCCATGGCGAGGCCGGCGAAGGCGCCCGCCACCTCGCCGCTCTGGATGGCGCGGGCGGTGCCGATGCCGTGGCTCGCCACCCCCATGGCGACGCCGGCGGCGCGGTCGTCGGTGACGCGGGCGAGGCGCAAGAGCCAGGGGCCGAGCACGGCGCCGACGATGCCGGTCAGGATCACCAGCACGGCGGTCAGCGACGGCAGGCCGCCCAGGCGCTCGGCGATGCCCATGGCGATGGGGGTGGTGACCGATTTCGGCGCCAGCGACACCACGGTCTGCGGGCTCGCCCCCAGCGCCCAGCCCAGCAGCACCGCGCTGCCGGCGGCGGTGAGCGAGCCGCACAACAGGGCCGCCGACAAGGCCGGCAGCGACCGCCGCACCTGGGCCAGCTGGTTGTAGAGCGGAACGGCGAGCGCCACGGTGGCCGGGCCGAGCAGGAAGTGGACGAACTGCGCGCCCTCGAAGTAGGTGCGGTACTCGACGCCGGTCAGCGTCAGCAGCCCGACGATGAGCAGCACCGCCGTCAGCACCGGGTTGAGCAGCGGCGTGCGGCCCAGGCGCTCGAACAGCGCCAGGCCGATCTGGTAGGCGACGAGGGTGATGAACAGGCCGGTCAGCGGCTCCGCCGCCAGATAGACCCAGATGCTCTGCAGGTCGGTGGTCATGGCGGCGTCAGGTCCCGCCGCCGTCCGCCGGCCCGTCCGAACGCACGGGGCGGCGGCGCAGAAGCATCTGCATGATGGCGCCGGTCACCACGATGGTGATCAGGGTGGAGAGGACGAGCGCCGCGGTGATGGGCGCCCATTCCTCGGCCAGGCGCGGCAGGTGTGCCATGACGCCGACTCCGGCGGGCACGAACAGCAGCGACAGGTGGCGCAGAAGGCCCCCTGCGGTGTCGCGCAATGGATCTGGCATATCCGCCCGATAAATTAATCCTCTGGCGACCAAACCAAGGAAAAGCAAAGCCATGCCGACGACGGGACCGGGTACCGGAACCCCCGTCAGACGAACTAGTACTTCTCCGAGCAACTGGCAGCCGAGAAGAAGCGTTATGACCGTCAGTGTCATGAGGAGAACCCTCTGTACGGCTCGGCGCCACGCCGACATTGAGGCCGAGGACACTGAATCCTAATGCTTTTCCTGGGGTGTGGCACGTAGATTTGACATGTTGCGCTGCAACAAATATGGTTGCGGTGCAATATGGATGTGGAGTGAGGGAGCGACAACCGTGTGACGGTGGTCCGTCCCGCCGAAGAAATTCGGGGCTGAAGGCCGGCGTTGGGTGACGCCGGCCGGGCGGCGGTTCGGATCACGCAGGCTGCGAGGAAGCGCGTCGATGAAACGACTGAAGGCCATGGTGCTGGCCGCGATCCTGACGATCGCGCCGGCAACAGCGGAGGCGTTTTCGGCGAACGTCCCGGAGGACATCTCTTTGCCGTCCGAGGGGCTCGCCGTGTCCCGCGACGAATTGATCTGCCTGGCGCTGAACGACTACTTCGAGGCCCGCGGCGAATCGCTGCGCGGCCGGGTGGCGGTGGCGCAGGTGGTGCTGAACCGCGCGCGGGACGACCGTTTCCCGCGCGACATCTGCCAGGTGATCGGCCAGAACCTGTCGGCCGAGCAGCATCTGTGCCAGTTTTCCTGGACCTGCGACGGCCTGTCGGACGACCCGACGGACATCGACAGCTGGCGCCAGTCGCTGCTGCTGGCGGTGGCGGTGCTGCGCATCACCAACGGCATCGACGATCCGACGGGCGGCGCCCTGTGGTACCACGCCGAACACGTCCAGCCCGACTGGGCCGGGCGGCTGCAGCAGACGGCGCGCATCGGGGCGCACTGGTTCTATACCGACCGTCCGACCTTCGACGACGGCGACGTGCCCACCACCACCGACATGCTGCTGGCGTCCTTCGAGGAAGGGCCGCGGGTGGTGCCGCCGCCGCTGACCTTCGCGGAATGGGTTGAAATGACGCGCGGGCCGGAACAGATTGCGCAGCGTTGAACGAACGCACGCACACGCACTCCGACCGAAGGCACGCACACATGGCTCTACGCATCGCGGTTATGGGCGCGTCCGGCAATGCCGGCCGCGAACTCCTCCAGGTCCTGTCCGAGCGGGGCGTGCGCGGCGACGCCGTCATCCCGCTGGCGACCGGCCGGGCCGTCGGCGGGCAGGTCTCGTTCGGCGAGGACGACGTACTCGACCTCGGCGACCTCGACCGCTTCGACTTCGCGGGCGTCGACCTCGCCTACTGCGTCCTGCCCGAGCGCGACGCCAAGGCCGCCTGCACCCGCGCCGCGGCGGCCGGGGCGGCGGTGGTGGACCTGTCGGGCGCCTTCCGCCACGACCCGGCGGTGCCCATGGTGGCCGCCGACGTCAACCCGCAGGCGCTGGACAAGCTCGCCGGCCGCATCGTCGCGACCCCGCAGGTGACCACCCTCATGCTGTCGCAGGCGCTGGCGCCCATCCACGACGCCTTCTCGGTGCTGCGCTGCGTCGCCACCGTGGTCCTGCCGGTCTCCACCTACGGCCGCGGCGCCATGGACGAGCTGTTCAACCAGACGCGTGGCATCTTCGTGAACGAGCCGATCACGTCCAACCAGTCGGAATTCGCCAAGCAGATCGCCTTCAACGTCATCCCCGCCGTCGGCGGCTTCGAGAAGGGCGGCGCGACGGGCGAGGAGCAGGCGACGGCGCAGGAGATCTTCAAGATGTTCGGCGCCGACCTGGCCTGCACGGTGAATGCCGCCATGGTGCCGGTCTTCGTCGGCCAGGGCGCCTTCGTGAACATCGAGTGCGAGGACGGGTTCAACGAGGACCAGCTGCGCGCCGTCTGGCGCAAGGACGAGGGCATCTCGGTGGTCGACCACCGCCAGGAGCAGGGCGTCGTCACGCCGGCCGAAACCCACGGCGAGGACAACCTCTACATCAGCCGCGTGCGCGCCGACACCTCGGCCGACAACGCCGCCAGCTTCTGGCTGTGCGGCGACAACCTGCGCCGCCAGGCCATCAACGCGGCCCGCGTCGGCGAACTGCTGGCGGCCCGCTTCAGCCAGCCCGGCACGGCCTGAGCCGGCGGCCACAGCGACAGACGACGAGGGGGAGGATCGGGCGATGCACGTGCGGCAGGCCTGGGTGCGGGTGTTCTGCGAGCCCCGCGCCCTCGACGACACCGTGGACTTCTATCGCGGCCTGACGGGCGGCGAGGTGACGCTGCGCTACGGCTACAAGGAACAGAAGGTGCGCATGGCCGGTGTGAAGTCGCCGACCCTGTCGGTGCTGGTGGTGGCGGGGGAACCCGCCGCCCGCCGGCCCTTCGAGGCCATCGCCCTGACGCTCGAGGTCGACGACGTGGAGGCGGTGCGCAAGGCCTTCACCTACATCGGCGGCGAGGTGCTGGAGGAGAAGGCGACGGAGACGGGCGCCAAGACCCTCTTCGTCCGCCACCCGGACGGCCTGCTGGCGGAATACGTCCCGCACACGCCGACCCGGCGGACGACGGCGGCCGCGAAGGAATAGGGCGAGGGGCGCATCGCCCCTCTCTCCGTCCGGCTCGCCGCATTGGCGTGTTGAGAATGAATATCAGTTTCACTATGGTGGGCGCCTCCCGTGTCCTCGCAGCCCGCCGCCCATGCCCCGTTCCGCCCGCCACTCCCTCGAACTCGTCTTCCAGACGCACCGCCCGACCCTGATCCGGCGGCTCATGCGGCTGGTCGGCTGCGCCGCGACGGCGGAAGACCTGGTCCACGAGTCCTATCTGCGGGTCGTCGGGGCGATGGAGCGCCAGCCGGTCGAGCATGTGCCGAGCTTCCTCTTCCAGACCGCCCACAACCTCGCCCTCGATCATCTGCGGCGGCAGCGGCGCAGCGACCGCCTGTTCGACCGCGACCGCAGCGACGCCGATCTGGCGGTGGTCGCCACCACCGAGCCGTCGCCGGAAGGCCGGGCCGCCGACCGCGAGACCGTCGCCCGCCTGCTCGCCGTGCTGGCCGAGTTGCCGGAGCGGCAGCGGCAGGTGCTGCTGCTCGGCCGGGTGGAGGGGCTGAGCTACCCGCAGATCGCCGCCCGCCTCGGGGTGTCGGAGAACACGGTCTACAAGGACATGCGGGCGGCGCTCGCCCGCTGCCTCGTCCTGATGGACAACCGGTGAGTGGGAGAAACGGGTGCCCGGGACGTCTATAAATGGAGAAGCCTGCACCGCCGACCGCGCGGGCGGGCCGCGACGAGGGCAGCGGCGATGACCGGACAGCATCAGGGCGACCACGGGCCGGCGGCGGTGATGCCGCAGAGCGCACCGAGGGAGACGCCGCAGGAGCAGGCGGCGGAATGGTTCGCGCGGTCCCTGCACGACGGCACCGTCCTCGACAGCCCTGCCTTTCACGCCTGGCGCAGCGCCGACGGCGCCAATGCGGCGGCCTACGACGCCCTCGGAAGCCTGTGGCGCAGCGATGCCTTCGGGGCGGCGCTGGCCGCATCCGTCCCGCGTCCATCATCGGCGGCCGTACCGGGCCGGCGCCCTGTGCGCCCGGTTTGGATGGCCATGGCGGCGGCGGTGGCGGTCGCCGTGTCGGTGACGGTCCTCGCCGACGGGCTGCGCCATGCGGCGGTCGACCGGATGCAGGCGCTGTTCGCCGACCACGCCACCGGCGTCGGCGAGCGGCGCACCGTCGCCCTGCCGGACGGCTCGCGCATCACCCTCGACAGCGGCAGCGCCGTCGACGTGACCGCCACGCCGGCGGGGCCGCGCGTGACCGTGCTGGCCGGCGAAGCCTATTTCGAGGTGCAGCCCGTGGCGGCGGGGCAGAGCTTCACCGTGCGCACGGGCGATGCCGAGGTGCGCGTGGTCGGCACCGCCTTCACCGTCCGCGACGGCAGCGGCGCCGGAACCGACGTCAGCGTGGCGCATGGAACGGTCGCCGTGCGCAGCCAGCGTTCTGGCGAATCCGTGCGGCTGGAGGCGGGCCAGGCCGCCGCCGTCTCCCCGACGGGCCGCGTCACCGCCGCCGCGGCGGACCCCGACGGTTTCGCCTGGGTGGCCGGGCGCATCCAGTTCCACGACCGCCCGCTGCGCGCCGTGCTGGCCGACCTCGACCGTTACATTCCGGGCTTCGTGGTGCTGCTCGACGACGACCTCGGCGACCGGCCGGTGAGCGGCAGCTACCGCCTGGACGACCCCCGCGCCGTGGTCCGTGCCCTGGCCGAGGTGGTGGGCGCGCGGGTCGAAACCCTCGGCGACCACCTGATTTTCGTCCGTTCATGAATTTCCTGTAAGAGAGCGACCGCCTTCGGACGTCCCTTTGAGTAACGCGAATAGTTCGCATTCGCGACCAGAGGGAAGTTTGGAGAGCGAGAGATGGTGTTTTCGTGGGGAACTCGTAAGGCGGCATGGCTGCTGACGACGGCTCTGGTGTCCGCCGCCGCGCCCGCCGCGGCCGCGGAGCAGATCAGCCTGGGGAGCGGGGTCGAGCAGGTGGCGCAGGCGACGCCGGCTTACGACCTGTCCATCGGCGCCCAGCCGCTGAGCGCGGCGCTCGATGCCTTCGTGGCGGCGACCGGCTGGCAGCTCGGGTATGCGGCGCCGCTGGTGTCCGGCGTGCAGTCGCCTGGCGTGAGTGGCCGCATGAGCGGCGAGGCGGCGCTCGCGGCCCTCTTGTCCGGCACCGGCGTCACCTACCGCCTGACCGATCCGGCGACGGCGGTGCTGGAGGCGGTGCCGGCAGACGCCGCGGCCATGCAGCTCGACCCCATCCGCGTCGAGGCGCTGCGTTCCATCACCTCCTACGAAGGCACCGACGGCTACGTCTCCTACTTCTCGGTGGCCGCCACCAAGACCGACACGCCGGTCATCAAGACGCCGCAGTCCGTCTCGACCGTCGCCCGCGAGGAACTGCGGGCGCGCGACGTGAAGACGGTGGCCGAGGCGGTGCGTTACAGCCCCGGTGTGGTGGTCGACGGCTACGGCGTCGACCCGCGCGGCTTCGATTCCATCGCCATCCGCGGCTTCGCCTCGGCGACCACCGGGTCGTTCCGCGACGGCCTGCGCATGGACGGCAACTTCTTCGCCGCCTATACCTCCGAGCCCTACGGCCTGGAGCGCGTCGACATCATGCGCGGCCCGAGCGGTGCGGTGTACGGCCAGGCGGAAGCGGGCGGCGTCGTCGACCGCACCTCCAAGCGCCCGCGCACCGACCTGCAGCAGGAAGTCTACATCGAAGGCGGCTCGTACGAGACCGTGGAAGGCGGCTTCGACCTGGGCGGCGCCGTCACCGACGACAAGACCGTGGCGGTGCGCCTGGTCGGCGTGGCGCGCACCGGCGACACCGAGTTCGACTACAACGACGGCACCCCGCAGGAGCACGACCGCCTCTACATCGCGCCGTCGCTGACCTGGGCGCCGACCGCCGACACCAGCCTGACGCTGCTCACCGACTACATGAAGGACGACCGCTCGACCATCTTCGGCACGCTGGCGACCGAGGCGGGCCGCACCAACGTGGTGCCCGGCGAGCCCGGCTTCGACCGCTTCGAGCAGGAGCAGGCCAGCATCGGCACCTTCCTGACCCACCGCTTCAACGAGTCCTGGCAGTTCCGCCAGAGCGCCCGCTACACCCATATCGACGTCGACTACCAGACGGTCGCGGCCAACTACGTGGAGCCCGACGGCCGCACGCTGCAGCGCTACGTCTGGGCGTCGCCGGACGTGCTCGACCAGTTCACCATCGACAACCAGCTGGAGACCCGCTTCGACGCCGGCCCGACCGCGCATGTCGTCCTGCTCGGCGCCGACTACAGCCACAGCACCGACAGCTTCAGCTACTACAACGGCGCCGTCGCGCCGCTCGACCTGACCGATGTCCGCTATTCGGGCGCCGTGCTGCCCGCGCCCTACCAGGTGACGGAACAGACGCTGGAGCAGGCCGGCCTCTACCTGCAGGACCAGATCACCTTCTACGAGGACTGGGTGCTGACGCTCGGCGGCCGCTACAGCTGGGTGGAGCAGACCACCGAGCAGAAGCTGGCCGGCACCACCGAAGAGAAGAAGGACAGCGCCTTCACCGGCCGCCTCGGCCTCAGCTACGTGTTCGACAACGGCGTCGCGCCCTACGTCGCCTATACCGAAGGCTTCACGCCGACGGAGGGCACCGACCTGTCGGGCGAGTCCTTCGAGCCGCAGGACTCCAAGCAGTACGAGGTCGGCGTGAAGTACCAGCCGCCGGCCACCAACGCCCTGTTCACGGCCGCCGTCTACCAGCTGACCAAGACCAACGTGCTGACCCGCGACCCGTCCAACATCAACGCCTCGGTGCAGGCGGGCGAGGTGCGGGCGCGCGGCCTGGAACTGGAAGCCAAGGCCAGCCTGTTCACCGGCTGGGACGTGGCGCTCGCCTACGCCTATACCGACGCCGAGGTCACCAAGAGCAACGACATCGACCTCGGCAAGGTGCCGGTGCAGGTGCCCGAGCACACCGCCTCGGGCTGGCTGACCTACACCATCGACACCGGTCCGCTGGCCGGCCTGACGCTCGGCGGCGGCCTGCGCTACGTGGGTTCGGCCTTCAACGACCGCGCCAATACATCGAAGGCCGACGACTACACGCTGGTCGACGCCATGCTCAGCTACGAGCTGACCGACAGCGCCACCCTGCAGGTCAACGCCAACAACCTGTTCGACACCGAGTACGTCACCACCTGCGCCTTCAACGCCTGCTACTACGGTCCCGGCATGCGGGTGAACGCCCGCGTCACCTACGCCTGGTAAGGGGGAGGAGAAGCCGTCATGCGTTCCGTCCTGGTCGTCCTCCATCGCTACGTCGGCCTCGCCATGGCCCTGTTCCTGGCCGCGGCCGGTCTCACCGGATCGATCCTCGCCTTCCATCACGAGATCGACGAGGTGCTGAACCCGCAGTTCTACGAGGCGCCGGGGCAGGGCACGCCGCTCGGTCTGGCCGCCCTGGCCGACCGGGCGGCGGCGGATCATCCGTCGCTGTCCATCATCTACGTGGAAAGCGAGCACGAACCCGGCCATGCCGCCCTCGCCGTCGGCCAGCCCAAGCCCGACCCGGCGACGGGCGCCATCCCCGAAGTCGCCTACGACTGGGTCTACCTCGACCCGGTCACGGGCGACACGCTCGCCACCCGCAAGTGGGGCGAGTGCTGCCTGGAGGCCGAGAACCTCATCCCCTTCGTCTACGAGTTCCACCACACCCTGATGCTGCCCGAGGTCACGGGGCTGGTGTTCATGGGGGTGATCGCCATCCTGTGGACGCTCGACTGCTTCACCGGCGTCGCCTTGACGCTGCCGCCGGGGCGCCCGTTCTTCGTCCGCTGGAAGACGGCGTGGCGCATCAAGCGCGGCGCCGGCGCCTATCGCCTCAACGTCGACCTGCATCGCGCGGCGTCGTTGTGGCTGTGGCTTCTGCTGCTGCCCATCGCCGTCAGCTCCATCGCCATGAACCTGCCCGACCAGGTGTTCCGCCCGGTGGTCAACCTGTTCTCGCCGGTGGCGCCGACGGTGTGGCACGAGCGCGGACAGCAGCCGCCCGGCAGCCTCGGCGAGGTGCGCCTCGATTACGCCGAGATCGAGGCGCGGGCGGCGGAGGAGGCGTCCCGTCGCGGGCTCACCCATCCGGTGCAGGCCATCTTCCTGGCGCGGGAGCTGAACTATTACGCCGCCGGCATCGGCGACCACCACGACCTCGCCCTCGGCAGCCCGTGGCTCTATTTCGACGGCACCGACGGCCGCCTGATCCGCGCCGACGTCCCCGGCGAGGGCACCGCCGGCGAGGTCTTCATGCAGCTGCAGACGCCCATCCACGGCGGCCGCATCGCCGGCCTGCCGGGGCGCATCGCCGTCGCCGTCCTCGGCCTCGTCATCACCGGCCTGTCGGTGACGGGGGTCGTCATCTGGTGGAAGAAGCGCCGCGCCCGCGTCGACCGCGCCCGCCGGGCGGCGGTGCGCGGTGGCGCCACGGCGAGGCCGGCGGAACACCGCGCCGGCGGCTGACGCCTATTCGAACAGCGCCGGCAGGGCGAAGGCGGCGGTGTCGCCGGCGGGCAGGAAGGCCAGGCTCGCCAGCACGCCGATGCCGAACAGCACCAGGATCACGCCGGACCCGCGGTTCAGCCACAGGAGCCACGTCTCCGAGAACTTGTGGCGGACCGCGCCGGCGAGCGCGCTCAGGACCAGCCACCACAGCGCCGAGCCGACGAACACGCCGCCGATGAGCAGCGTCGCGTCCATGCGGTCCTCGGTGACGTGCACCGCGCCCATGGAGGCGAAGACCGCCATGAAGGCGAGGATGGTCGCCGGGTTGGTCAGCGTCAGCACGAACGACGACGAGAAGTCGCGCACCAGCCCCAGGTGGACCTGCGGCGTCTGCCACAGGGTCGGCTTCAGGCGCACCGTGTGCAGGCCGAGGCCGATGAGGAAGACGCCGCCGATCAGCGACAGCAGCGTGCGGTGCTCCATCAGGAAGTCCGACACCAGCGTCAGGCCGAGGCCGGCGACGGCGCCGTAGAAGGTGTCGGCGACGGCGGCCCCGAGGCCGGCCACCCAGGCGGCGAAGCGCCCGTCGGCGAGGGCCCGGCGGATGCACAGGAGGCCGACGGGCCCCACTGGCGCGGCGATGGCGAAGCCGACGGCGATGCCTCTGAGGAAGAGATAATCCATGCCTGTGGTCGTCGAGCCTTCCCTGCTGACGGCGGAAGAACGGCGCCGACCTTAGCGCCATCGGGCCGCCGGTGCGACTATTTCGATCCCGGCCGGCGGGGCGCCGTCAGGACGGCCGGCCCGCCGCGACCGCCGTCGACGCCGCCCGTGAAGTCGTCGCGGTCGATCTGCTCCTGCGTCATCTCGTACTCCCGCGGGGCCTGGGGGGCGGTGGGCTGGACGTCCCGGCCGCGCCGGTCGGGCCCGCGATAGAGCGGGTCGTCCCGGCGGCGGCGATCGGGGCCGAAGTAGGTCTTGGTGCGAACGTATCGGCGCGGACTTTCGATCACGGCGCGCATGCGGCTGAACAGGCCGGCGGCCGAGAACGGCTTCACCAGATACTCGTTCACCCCGGCGTCGCGCGCCGCCAGCACGTGGAACCGGGTGGCGTGGGCCGAGATCATCACCACGGGCAGGAACGGATTGGGGCTGTCCATGCCGGTGCGGACGAGGCGCGTGAATTCGATGCCGTCCAGGTGCGGCAGGTCGAAGTCGGTGAACACCAGGTCGGGCATGCGGTGGCGCACCATCTCCAGCGCCTCGACGCCGTCGACCGCCTCCTGGATCTCGCCGACCGTCAGGGCGCGCAGGGTGGTGCGCATGAGCTGGCGCGAGAAGGTGTTGTCCTCCGCCACCAGCACGATCACGTTGGACAGGTCCAATCCCGCCATGATGCGGCGCCGTCTCCCTCAGTCCGCGGCGCCGGCCAGCACGACGCGGTCGCGACCGCGCCGCTTGGCTTCGTAGAGCGCGGCGTCCGCCGCCTTGATGATGCGCTCGTAGTCGGGATGGCCGTCGTGCAGGGCGGCGCCGACGGAAACGGTGACGGCGAGCTGGCGGCCCTCGGGCAGCGTCACCGGGTGATTGGCCACCGCGTCGCGGACCTGCTCGGCCTTGGCGGCCAGGGCCGGGGCGTCCATTTCGGCGAGCAGCACCAGGAACTCCTCGCCGCCGTAGCGGAACACGAAGTCGCCGGCGCGCACGGTGCTCATGAGCAGTTCCGATAGGGTGGTCAGCACGCGGTCGCCGCAGTCGTGACCGTGGGTGTCGTTGATCTGCTTGAAGTGGTCGGCATCGATGAGCAGCACGCCGAAGGGCTTGCCGTGCCGCAGGCTCATGGCCACTTCGCGCTGGAAGATGGCCGGCATGAAGCGGCGGGTGAGCAGCCGGGTGAGGCTGTCGCGGCCGCTTTCCATCTCGACGGCGCGGGCGGTGATGGAGCCGAGCAGGTAGGAGATTTCCGTCACGTCGCGGTCGAGCTGGCGCACGAAGGTCGCCCCCACGGCCTCGCCGCCGGCGGCGACGGCGGCGTCCACCCGCTCCGTCACCTCGTGCACGCGCGCCCGCAGGGCGTCCAGTTCGGGCGCCGCGCCGAAGGTGAGCTCCGCCTTGTGGTTCAGCCACAGGCCGAAGTCGCTGGTTTCGAGCGACGGCACCGACGGCGGCGCGTCGCCGCGCTCGTAGAGCCCGACCACCACGGTGCGCAGCCAGTCGAGCAGCGAGCCCTTCAGCCGCTCGCTCTCGAAGGCGAGGTTCTGGCCCGACATGAACATCTTCAGCGACTGCTGGTGGCGCACGTTGCCGACCAGATCGCCGATGTAGGCCTCGTGCATGGTGTCCGTCAGGGTGTCGAGCAGCTCGCCGATGAACAGGACGGCGTCGGCCACCTCGGCCGGCGGCAGGGAGGCCTCGGCCACCAGCCGGCGCGTCAGGTCGCGCTTGATGACGCGCATGCCGGCGGGGATGAGCGTCAGCGGGATGTTGATGCGGGCGTGCACGCTGCCGACGTGGAAGTTGGTGGCGACCACGGCGCGCACGTCGTCCTCCACGGCGATGGCGAACACCGCCTGCAGCCACTTGGCCATGGAACCGCGCAGGCGCGTCTGCACCAGGTCGTGGCTGAGGAAGGTGGCCGCGGCGGGATCCCGCATCAGGGTGTCGTAGAACACCTCGGCCAGGGCGTCGGAGTCGCGGCGGGCGATGTCGGCCACGCGCGTCCGCAGGCCGGGATCGGCACTGCGCCAGATGCGCCACAGACCCTCCACCGTGCGGGTGGTGATGTCGTCGATGCGTGCCCGTCCTGGCATGGCGCAAACCCCCTCTTGACCCCTCGTTCGCACCCTATCCCAAAGAAGGCGCGGGAGTAAGGCCTTTGGGTGGGCGATTATCGGAAGGGGTGGGCTGCGCCTTTTGCCGGTCGAACCACCCGCCGCCGGTCCCCGGTCTGCTGGGGCCGGCGCCGTCGCGCGTCAGGCCGGCACCGCCAGCGCTTCGCAGCGGAAGCGGCGGGTGGGGGCGGCGAGGGCGTCCTGGGCGGTGATCAGGCTCAGTTCCCGCTCGCCGGCCGCCGCCGTCGCCTCGAACACGGCGAACAGGGCGTTGACCGCCTGCTCCAGCGCCGCGGGCACGGCGCGGCTCTTCAGCCAGTGGCCGAGGAACAGGGCGGCGAAGGCGTCGCCCGAGCCGGTGGGCGGATGGCTGAGGCGGATGCGCGGCGTGCCGATGAGCCAGGCGCCCTCGGCGGTGCGGGCCAGCACCTCGATGCGTTCGGGGTCGCCGTCGTCGCGCCGGACCGACGTCACCAGCACGATCCCCGGACCGCGTGCCCGCAGCGCATCGGCGGCGGCGACGATCTGCGGCAGGGTGGCGCAGGGCAGGCCGGTCAGCAGCTCCAGCTCGAACTGGTTGGGCGTGGTGATGTCGGCCTGCGGCACCACCGCCTCGCGCATGAGGTCGGGGATGTCGGGCTTCACGTAGAGCCCGCCCGGCCCGCCGGTGGCGTCGTGGTCGCCCATCACCGGGTCGCAGCAGTAGACGGCCGCCGGGTTGCGGTCCTTGGCCAGCGCCGCCGCCTCCACCACCGCATGGCCGATGGCGGCGTCGCCCAGGTAGCCCGACAGCACGGCGTCGCAGCGGCCGAGCACGCCGCGCTCGGCGATGCCGGTCACGGTGTCGCGCACCAGGTCGGCGCCCAGCACGGTGCCGCGCACGGTCTCGTAGCCCGTGTGGTTGGAGAAATGCACGGTGTGGACGGGCCACACCTCGTTGCCGAGGCGCTGCAGCGGAAACACCGCCGCCGAGTTGCCGACGTGGCCGTAGGCGACATGCGACTGGATGGAGAGAATCGCCACGAGTGGCTCCTTCCCGAAGCGGAATGCGCAGAGTGGACGGAGCCGATCATAGGGCGCCCGACTCGCGCCGCAACGGCCATTTCCCCCGCCGCCCGCATGGACACTGCGGTCGAGGCTTCGATTATGACCGTATCAGCCGCATTTCCTGTTCGATTGTTTCAAAGAGCGCTTGTCGCGGCCGGGCCGGTCGGATACGTTGCGCCGCAGCATCCTACCCGCCATCCGTCCGAGAAGGGAGAACAAGTCCCATGGCAACCGTGTCCCGCCCGCGCCGCAGCGTTCTCTACATGCCGGGCTCCAACACCCGTGCGCTGGAGAAGGCCCAGGGCCTCGCCGCCGACGGCCTGATCCTCGACCTCGAGGACGCCGTCGCCCCCGACGCTAAGGTCGAGGCCCGCGCCAACGTGGTCGCCGCCGCCGGCTCCTACGGCCAGCGCGAGGTGCTGATCCGCGTCAACGGCCTGAACACCGCGTGGGGCTTCGAGGACATCGCCGCCGCCGCCGGCTCCGCCGCCCACGGCATCCTGCTGCCCAAGGTGGAAAGCGCCGACGCCGTGCGCATGGCGGAAGCCATCATGGTCAACGCCGGCGCCCGGCCCGACATGGCCATCTGGTGCATGATGGAAACGCCGCTCGGCATCCTGCACGCCGAGGAGATCGCGGCGGCCAGCCCCCGCCTCGGCGGCTTCGTCATGGGCACGTCGGACCTCGCCAAGGACCTGCACGCCGAGCACACGCCCATGCGGCTGCCGTTCGTCACCTCGCTCGGCCTGTGCATGCTGGCGGCCCGCGCCTACGGCCTCGCCATGCTCGACGGCGTCTACCTGAACCTGTCCGACGACGAGGGCTTCAAGGACCACTGCCGCCAGGGCCGCGAGTTCGGCTTCGACGGCAAGACCCTGATCCACCCCAAGACCATCGACGCCGCCAACGAGGCCTTCGCGCCGTCGCCGGCCGAGGTGGAGTGGTCGCGCAAGATCATCGACGCCCACGCCGCCGCCACCGCCGAGGGCAAGGGCGTCGTGGTGGTCGACGGCAAGCTGGTGGAGAACCTGCATGTCGTGAACGCCAAGCGCCTGGTGGCGCTGGCCGACCAGATCGAGGCGCTGAAGGCCGCGGCGGGCTGAGGCTACGCCGCTCCTTTTTTGAACCACCAAGGCACCAAGACACCAAGGCTGCCGCCGTGGCGGCAAGGCGCGAGGGAGGGGAGGCCCTCCCTCGCGCTCCCTCCATTCAGTGTCATGCCCGGGCTCGACCCGGGCATCTCCCAGAGCGGAGGGAGATGGCCGGATCAAGTCCGGCCATGACGAGCTGAGAGCGGTTCTTGGTGTCTTTGTGTCTTGGTGGTTCCTCAACAACGCACGCCAGCAACGGGACGAGCCCCCATGACCACCAAGACCAACCAGGGCAACTACTTCGAGGACTTCCGCATCGGCCAGCAGCTGGTGCACGCCACGCCGCGCACCGTGACCGAGGGCGACGTCGCGCTCTACACGGCGCTCTACGGGCCGCGCTTCGTGGTGCAGTCTTCCGCAGTCGCCGCCATGGACATCGGCTTCGAGGACGCGCCGGTGGACGACCTGCTGGTGTTCCACGTCGCCTTCGGCAAGACCGTGCCCGACGTGTCGCTCAACGCCGTCGCCAACCTGGGCTATGCCGACGGCCGCTTCGGCGTGCCCGTCTATGCCGGCGACACCATCCGCACGGTGTCGGAGGTGATCGGCCTGAAGGAGAACTCCAACGGCAAGACCGGCGTCGTCTACGTCCGCTCGCGCGCCGTCAACCAGCGCGACGAGATGGTGGTGGACTACGTGCGCTGGGTGATGGTCAACAAGAAGGACCACAGCAAGCCGGCGCCCGAGACCGTGGTGCCCGACCTGCCGGCGGTGGTGGCGCCCGAGTCGCTGCGTCTGCCGGTCGGCCTCAACCTGGAAGGCTACGACTTCGCCGGCGCCGGCTCGTCGTTCTGCTGGGAGGACTACGCGGTCGGCGAGAAGATCGACCACGTCGACGGCATGACCATCGAGGAGGCGGAGCACATGATGGCCACCCGCCTCTACCAGAACACCGCCAAGGTGCACTTCAACCAGTTCGAGCAGGCCAAGGGCCGCTTCGGCAAGCGCCTCATCTATGGCGGCCACGTCATCAGCCTGGCCCGCGCGCTGTCGTTCAACGGCCTGGAGAACGCCTTCAAGGTGGTCGCCATCAACGCCGGCAGCCACTGCAACCCGACCTTCGCCGGCGACACCATCCACGCCTGGACGGAAGTGCTCGGCACCTACGAGATCCACGAGCGCCATGATCTGGGCGCCCTGCGCCTGCGTACCGTCGCGACGAAGGACAAGCCGTGCGCCGATTTCCCCTACAAGGACGCGGACGGCAAGTACGACCCGCAGGTGGTGCTCGACTTCGACTACACGGTGCTGATGCCGCGCCGCGCGGTCTGACCCACCCGGCGGGGTGGGGGCGGCCCGGCCGCAGGCCCACCCCGCCGACGTTGACACCGCGGGGGCGAGGGGCTAAACCTTTCGCCGCATTGCCGCATGACTCCAGGCGTCTCCCGGAACGCCAGATCGAGGGGGCGGGGCGGCCACGGCGGGGTGACCCGGCGCGGACGTCCCGGACGGAGTCGGGCGCGGCCTCCTCCCCGAGGGGAGGGGCGGGTCGCGTCCTTGCCGAGAGTTTCGGCGCCCTGGGCGCCGCTTGAACGTGGAACGGGCGCGCGAGCGCCGCAGGCCAAGGTGCGCACCGGCCCGAGTCGAGGGGGCGGGCGCCGACCGTCGAAGAGGCTGACGCCATGAAATCTGATACCCGGCCGATCTCGCCGCATCTTCAGATCTACAAGCTGCCCATCGAGGGCAAGCTGTCGATCACCCACCGTATCACCGGCGTGGGCCTCTCGGTCGGCATGCTGCTGCTGCTGTACTGGGTCGGCGCCGCCGCCTACGGTCCGGAAAGCTACGACGCCGCCATGGGCTTCATCACCTCGTGGTTCGGCTATCTCCTGCTGCTCGGCTTCTCGGTGGCCTTCTTCTTCCACCTGGTCAGCGGTATCCGTCACCTCACCTGGGACATCGGCGTCGGCCTGACCAAGGAAGAGGCGCGTCGCTCGTCGTATGCCGTGATCGCGGCGACCGGCGTGCTGACCGTCCTCGCCTGGATCATCGGTCTGGCGTGAGGGGGAAAGATCCTATGAGCCTTCGTTCTCCGCTCGGTCGCGTCCGCGGCCTCGGTTCCGCCAAGGAAGGCGTCGGCCACTGGCTGGCGCAGCGCATCACCGCCATCGGCCTCGTGCTGCTCGGCTTCTGGTTCGTGGCGGCCGTCATCTCCAACGTCGGGGCCGACTACGCCACCTTCACCGCCTGGCTCGGCCGCCCCGGCAACGCCACCCTGATGATCCTGACGCTGGTCGCCGCCTTCTGGCACGCCGCGCTCGGTCTGCAGGTGGTGATCGAGGACTACATGCACGGCATCGCCCGTGCCGCCTCGCTGATCGCCGTCAAGATCGCCTGCTTCGCGCTCGGCGCGTTCGGTGTCCTGTCGGTTCTCAAAGTCGCCGTTGGAGGCTGAAGTCAGATGGCTGCTTACGATCTCATCGACCATGAATACGACGTGGTGGTCGTCGGCGCCGGCGGCGCCGGCCTGCGCGCCACCTTCGGCATGGTCGCCGCCGGCCTGAAGACGGCCTGCGTCACCAAGGTTTTCCCCACCCGCTCCCACACCGTCGCCGCCCAGGGCGGCATCGGCGCGTCGCTCGGCAACATGGCCGAGGACACCTGGCAGTGGCACATGTACGACACCGTCAAGGGCTCCGACTGGCTCGGTGACCAGGACGCCATCGAATACATGTGCCGCGAGGCCGTGCCGGCGGTGTACGAGCTGGAACACTTCGGCGTGCCGTTCAGCCGCACCGCCGACGGCAAGATCTACCAGCGCCCCTTCGGCGGCCACATGCGCAACTTCGGCGAAGCGCCGGTGCAGCGCGCCTGCGCCGCCGCCGACCGCACCGGCCACGCCATCCTGCACACGCTCTACCAGCAGTCGCTGAAGCACAACGCCGAGTTCTTCGTCGAGTACTTCGCCCTCGACCTGCTGATGGACCCGGTGGACGGCACCTGCCGCGGCGTCATCGCGCTCGACATGGCGACCGGCGAGCTGCACCGCTTCCGCGCCCACCAGACGGTGCTGGCGACCGGCGGCTACGGCCGTGCCTACTTCTCCTGCACCTCGGCCCACACCTGCACGGGCGACGGCAACGGCATGGCCGCCCGCGCCGGCCTGCCGCTGCAGGACCACGAGTTCGTGCAGTTCCACCCGACCGGCATCTACGGCTCGGGCTGCCTCATCACCGAGGGTGCCCGCGGCGAAGGCGGCTACCTGACCAACTCCGCCGGCGAGCGCTTCATGGAGCGCTACGCGCCGACCGCCAAGGACCTGGCCTCGCGTGACGTCGTCTCGCGCGCCATGACCATGGAGATCCGCGAGTCCCGTGGCGTCGGCAAGGATGCCGACCACATCCACCTGCACCTGGAGCACCTGGGCGCCGACGTGCTGCACGCCCGTCTGCCCGGCATCACCGAGACGGCGAAGATCTTCGCCGGCGTCGATGCCACCAAGGAGCCGATCCCGGTGCTGCCGACCGTGCACTACAACATGGGCGGCATTCCGACCAACTACATGGGCGAAGTGCTGCGCCCGACCGCCGAGAACCCGGACGCCGTGTGCGGCGGCCTGATGGCGGTCGGCGAAGCGGCCTGCGTGTCGGTGCACGGCGCCAACCGCCTCGGCACCAACTCGCTGCTCGACCTCGTGGTGTTCGGCCGTGCCGCCGCCCACCGCGCCGCCGAGCTGGTCAAGCCCGGCACCAAGCACAAGCCGGTGCCGAAGAGCTGCGACGACCTGGCGCTGTCGCGTCTGGACCGGGTGCGCAACGCCAACGGCTCGCAGACCACGCAGGAAATCCGCTCGGCCCTGCAGCGCACCATGCAGAACGATGCGGCCGTCTTCCGCACCAGCCAGTCGCTGAAGGAAGGCTGTGACAAGGTCAGCGAGATCGCCGGCACCCTGCCGCAGCTCAAGATCACCGACCGGTCGCTGGTGTTCAACACCGACCTGACCGAGGCGCTCGAGCTCGAGAACTTGATGACCTGCGCCCTTGCCACCATCTACGGCGCCGAAGCGCGTCACGAGAGCCGTGGTGCCCACGCGCACGAGGACTTCCCCGAGCGCGACGACGAGACCTGGATGAAGCACACCCTCGCGGTCGTCGACCACGACTACAAGGTCTCCCTCGACTACCGTCCGGTGCACACCTACACCCTGACGGACGAGATCGAGTACATCGCGCCCAAGAAGCGCGTGTACTGAGCCGGCTCCCGTGAAGCGACGCCTGTTGCGAGGATAGAAAGATGGTTGAATTCAACCTGCCGCCGAACAGCCGGGTCAAGGAAGGCAAGACCTTCAAGGCGCCGGCCGGTGCCAAGCGGGTCAAGTCCTTCAAGATCTACCGCTACGATCCGGACCTCGGCGAGAACCCGCGTCTCGACACCTTCGAGATCGACCTGGACGCCTGCGGCCCCATGGTCCTGGACGCCCTGCTGAAGATCAAGAACGAGGTCGACTCGACGCTGACGCTGCGCCGGTCGTGCCGCGAAGGCATCTGCGGCTCCTGCGCCATGAACATCGACGGCACCAACACCCTGGCGTGTCTGAAGCCGATCGACGAGGTGCAGGGCGACGTCAAGGTCTACCCGCTGCCGCACATGCCGGTGGTGAAGGACCTGGTGCCCGACCTGACCACCGTCTACGCCCAGTACCGCTCCATCGAGCCGTGGATGAAGGCGGAGACGGCGGTGGCGGCCAACAAGGAGCGCAAGCAGTCGCCGGAAGAGCGCGCCAAGCTCGACGGCCTGTGGGAATGCATCCTGTGCTTCTGCTGCTCGACCAGCTGCCCGAGCTACTGGTGGAACGGCGACCGCTACCTCGGCCCGGCGATCCTGCTGCAGGCCGCGCGGTGGATCAACGACAGCCGCGACGAAGCGACCGGCGACCGCCTCGACCAGCTCGAGGACCCGTTCCGCCTGTACCGCTGCCACACCATCATGAACTGCACCAACACCTGCCCGAAGGGCCTGAACCCGGCCAAGGCCATTCAGGACATCAAGAACAAGCTCGCCGAGCGCGTTCTGTAAGCCGACGGAACGGTCCGCAGGGACTGAACGAGAAAACCGCCGGAGGGGCAGCCCTCCGGCGGTTTTTCTTTGCCTGTTCGTCCGTTCGTCTGCCCGAGTTCCCAGGTGCCCGATGCCGGGCCTCAGAAGATCCCGAGCAGCCCGTCGCCGTCGGGGCTTTGCGGCTTCTCCGGCAGGGGCGGGACCTGGGGGATGGGCAGGTCGTCGTCTTTCCCGGCGCCGTCGGCCGGCGGGGTGACGCCCTGGTTCGGCACCCGCACGCCCAGCACGCCGGGCTGCAGGCGGCGGACGCCGTCGACGGCGATCGTGCGCTCCGGCTTCACGCAGCGGAACAGCGAGCGGTGCGGCTGCAGGGCCGTGCAGCGCAGCAGGTCGGTGCTTTCGTACACCGCCACCCGGCCCGTCTCGGCGCAGACGGCGTCGGCGAGCGCCTGCACCTCCTCGCGCGTCGCGTTGGCCGTATTGTAGCACACCGCCGGCCGGTCGAGGGTGGAGGCGCCGACGGTGGTCAGGGTGCCCGCCTCGCGCCGCATGTCCACGAAGGGCTCCGGCGCGCAGGCGGCGAGGCCGGACGCCAGGGCGGCGACGAGGGCGACGGCGGCGGAACGGGGCATGAGCGGCATCCTCTGAGGCACTCCTCCTGGCGATCGTCCCTGTTGTAGGGGATCGCGCGGCGATGGGCTAGACTGCCGATGGAGAAACGGGAAAACCCGTCGCCGGAGGAGATGTTCGATGTTCCTGCACGCCCTGCTGACGGCCCGCGCCGCCGAGGGACGCCCGCTGCGCGTCGGCCTGATCGGCGCCGGGCGGCTCGGCACCCTGGCGCTCGCCCAGGCGCGCCGGACACCGGGCCTCCACGTCATGGCCGTTGCCGACCTCACCGTCGCCCGCGCCCGCGCCGCCTGCGCCGCCGCCGGCTGGGAGGAGGGGCGAGCGGAGGCCGGCTCGCCCGCCAAGGCGCTCCGCCATGGTACTACTTGGCTCACCGACGACGCCGAAGCGCTGGTCGCCGCCGGCGGGCTCGAAGTGGTGATCGAGGCGACGGGCGATCCCGAGGCCGCCCTGCGCCACGCCGCCGCCTGCCTGGAACACGGCCGGCCGCTGGTGATGGCGACGACGGAGGCCGACGCCCTGGTCGGGCCGCTGCTCGCCCGCCGTTTCGCTGCCGCCGGCCTCGTCTACGGTCTCGCGTACGGCAGCCGGCCGGCGCTGGTCTGCGAACTGGTGGAGCGCGCCCGCACCAGCGGCTTCGAGGTGCTGGCGGCCGGCGTCGCCGCGCCGCCCCAGTCGGACGAGGCCCTCGCCGAGGGCGACCGCCGCGCCGTCGCCGAAGCCGACGGCACCGCCGTCGCCCTGGCGCTCGCCGCCGTCGCCAATGCCACCGGCCTCGCCGTGCCCGCGGATCCGCCGGCCGCGCCGCTGGTCGAGCCGGACACGCTGGCCGACCTCATGCAGCCGCGCGCCAGCGGCGGCCTGTTGCCGCGGGCCGGCGTGGTGGCGGCGGTGACCACGACGGATGCCGGCTTCGCGCGCGGTGGCTGGATCACGGTCGCGGCGGGCGGCGAGGCGACGGCCGCCGCCCTCGCCGCCACCGGGGTGCCGACGGATGCGGCTGGGCGCACGGCGGCGCTGTGGCGGCCGCAGGCGCTGGGCGGGCTGGAAGTGGCGGTCTCCGTCGCCGCCGCCTGCCTGCGCGGCGAGGCGACGGGGCACCCCACCGCCTTCCTCGGCGACGTGGTGGCGGTGGCCAAACGCGACCTGGCGGTGGGGGAGGTGCTCGACGGACCCGGCGGCGGCACGGTGCGCGGCGCCCTGATGCCGGCGGAGGACGCGGTGGCGGCGGGCCTGCTGCCGCTGGCGTTGGCCGACCGGGTGACGCTGCTGCGCCCCGTGGCGGCGGGGCGGCCGGTGCCGCGGGCGGCGGTGCGGCTCGATCCGGCGGGGCTCGGCCTGCGCCTGCGCCACGAGCTGGAAGCCGCCTTCTGCGCCGTGCCGCCCGAGGACGACGCCGCCACCGGCACCTCCGGTTGAGCGCTCGCGCGGGCTGCTGACGTGGTGGTGGCAGCGGCCCCGGCGGTCGCGCATGCCGCGTTGCGTCGGCCCGAAGACCCGTCTACTCTGCGCGGAGCCTACCACTTTAGACATGGATCCGGGGATCGGGGAATGACCGAGGGGAAGACCTTTCGTCTGGTGACGCGCAGCGACTTCGACGGCCTGGTGTGCGCCATGCTGCTGAAGGAACTCGGGATGATCGACGACATCAAGTTCGTCCACCCGAAGGACATGCAGGACGGCAAGATCGACATCACCGACCGCGACATCACCACCAACCTGCCCTACGTGGAAGGGGTGCACCTGGCCTTCGACCATCACCTGTCGGAGACCCTGCGCGTCGGCAAGCGCGACAACCACATCATCGACCCCGATGCGCCCTCGGCGGCGCGCGTGGTCTACGACTACTTCGGCGGCAAGGCCAAGTTCCCGCGCATCTCCGACGAGATGATGGAGGCGGTGGACCGCGGCGATTCCGCCGACTTCACCAAGGACCAGGTGCTGGACCCGACCGGCTGGGACCTGATGAACTTCATCATGGACGCCCGCACCGGCCTCGGCCGTTTCCGCACCTTCCGCATCTCCAACTACCAGCTGATGATGGAGCTGATCGACTACTGCCTCGATCACGACATCTCCAAGGTGCTGGAGCTGCCCGACGTGCGCGAGCGCACCGACCTGTACTTCGAGCACGCCGAGAAGTTCAAGGAACAGGTCACCCGCTGCGCCACCGTGCACAAGAACCTGGTGGTGCTCGACCTGCGCAACGAGGACACCATCTGGGCCGGCAACCGGTTCATGATCTACGCCCTGTTCCCGCAGACGAACATTTCCATGCACGTCATGTGGGGCTTCCAGAAGCAGAACACGGTCTTCGCCGTCGGCAAGAGCATCTTCGACCGCTCGTCGAAGACCAACGTCGGCAAGCTGATGCTGGAATACGGCGGCGGCGGCCACATGGCGGCCGGCACTTGCCAGGTGGAGAACTCCATGGCCGAGGAAGCCATGGCGGCGCTCGTCGACCGCATCACCACCGACGGCTGAGGTCTTCTCCGTCGTCAGAGCAGACTTGCGCGGGGCGGTCCCAGGGGCCGCCCCGCCGCCGTTCGTGCTAGGCTGCACCGGCCGTCACGAAGGAGCCGAGCCATGCCCGCCGCCGACTACGTCACCGCCGAAGACCTGCGCCAGCTCATGATGTCGGCCGAGGAGCGCCGGCACCGCGAGCGGGTGGAGGCCGAGGAACGCGCCCGCAAGGCGCACGACGAGCTGGTCGCCCGCTTCCGCGACAGCCACCTGACCGAAGCCGAGAAACACGCCCTCATCAACCACTTCAAGGAAGCGGCCGAGCGCGACGAGAAGGAGCTGCTGGTCTGCCGCTTCCCCAGCGACGCCTGCACCGACGGCGGCCGCGCCATCAACAACAGCCTGCCGGAGTGGCCCGACACCCTGCTCGGCAAGCCGCGCGACATCTACGACCTGTGGCACGAGCACCTGCATCCCCTCGGCTTCCGCCTGCGCGCCCGCATCCTGGAGTTCCCCGGCGGCATCCCCGGCGACGCCGGCCTGTTCATCGGCTGGAGCGTGTGATACCTCCGCGCCCATGACCGACACGCTCGCGACCATCCGCCCCGTCCGCCCCGCCGATGCCGAGGCCATGACCGCCCTCTACCGCGCCTCGGTGGACGGCGTCGGGCCGCGCGACTACGGCCCCGAGCAGGTGCGCGTGTGGGCCGGCCTCGCCCCGGCGCCCGACCGCTGGCGCGCCATGATGGCCGACGGCCGCACCGTGCTGGCGGCGGTGGACGCGGGCGACCGCCTGCTCGCCTTCGGCGACCTGGAGGCCGACGGCCACATCGACTTCCTCTACGCCGCACCCGCAGCCGCCGGCACGGGCGTCGTCGCCGCCCTCTATGCCGCCCTGGAAGCCGAGGCCCGCGCCCGCGGCATTCCGCGCCTCTATTCCGAGGCCAGCGAGGCCGCCTGCCGGTTCTTCGCCCGGCGCGGCTTCACCGTCCTGCACCGGCGGGACCTGGAGGTCGACGGCGTCGCCATCCACAACTATGCGGTTGAGAAGGGTCTGGCCTGAGGCCGCGTCCTCGGGCGGCCCCTGGACTTGGCCCCGCCCGCGCCCTATAACTCCGGGCATGAGCACGACCAGCACGACGCCGCTGCGCTTCCTGAAGATGCACGGGCTCGGCAACGATTTCGTCATCGTTGACCGGCGGACCGACGCGCGTCCGCTTCCCGCTGCCGCCATCGCCGCCGTCGGCAACCGGCGCACCGGGGTCGGCTGCGACCAGTTCATCACCATCGAGCCCGGCGACGCCGAGGCCGATGCCGTCATGGGCATCTACAACGGCGACGACGGCAGCCCATCCGGCGCCTGCGGCAACGCCACGCGCTGCGTCGCCCACCTGCTGATGCAGGAGACGGGCAAGGCCGAGGTCACCATCCGCACCGTCTCCGGCCTCCTGCGCGGCTGGCGCGACGTCGCCACCGGCCTCGTCACCGTCGACATGGGCCCGGCCCGCCTCGACTGGCAGGAGATCCCGCTGGCCGAGCCGCGCGACACCCTGCACGCCGACCTCTCCGTCGGGCCGCTGCACGATCCGGTCTGCGTCTCCATGGGCAATCCGCACGCGGTGTTCTTCGTCGACGACGTCGCCGCCGTCGACCTGCCCGCCGTCGGCCCGCAGGTGGAGCGCCATCCGCTGTTTCCGGCGCGCACCAACGTGGAAATCGTTCAGGTGCTCGACCGCGGCCGAGTGCGCATGCGGGTGTGGGAACGCGCCGCCGGCATCACCATGGCCTGCGGCTCCGGCGCCTGCGCCGTGGGGGTCGCCGCCGTGCGCCGCGGCCTCACCGACCGCCGCGTCGCGGTGGCGCTCGACGGCGGCACGCTCACCATCGAATGGCGCGAGGCCGACGGCCACGTGTTGATGACCGGCCCGGTCGCCACGGCCTTCGCCGGCACCCTCGACCCGAGCCTCCTCCCGGCCCCCGCTCCGGCTCTCACATGACCATGACCAAGCGCCTCGACCCGCAGGTGGTCACCTTCGGGTGCCGCATGAACACCTACGAGTCGGAGGTGATGCGCGACCACGCCCGCGCCGCCGGCCTGGGCGACGCCATCATCGTCAACACCTGCGCCGTCACCAAGGAGGCGGAGCGCCAGGCCCGCCAGGCGGTGCGCAAGCTGCGGCGCGACAACCCGGGCGCCCGCATCATCGTCACCGGCTGCGCCGTGCAGGTGAACGCCGACCTGTGGGCCGGCATGCCGGAGGTCGACCGCGTCCTCGGCAATGCCGAGAAGCTGAAGGCCGAATTCTACGCGCCCGGCCTCAACCAGCAGATCCTGGTCGACGACATCATGACGGTGCGCGAGACCGCCGAGCACCTGCTGGCCGGCTTCGAGGGCCACACCCGCGCCTTCGTCCAGGTGCAGCAGGGCTGCGACCACCGCTGCACCTTCTGCATCATCCCCTATGCGCGCGGGCCGAACCGCTCCGTCGCCATGGGCCGCATCACCGAGCAGGTGCGCGCCCTGGTGGACAACGGCTACCGCGAGGTGGTGCTGACCGGCGTCGACATCACCGCCTACGGCCAGGACCTGCCGGGCACGCCGCCGCTGGGGCAGATGGTGCGCCGCCTGCTCGCCAACGTGCCGGACCTGCCGCGCCTGCGCCTCACCTCGCTCGACCCGGTGGAGGTGGACGACGATCTGCTCGACCTCATCGGGCGGGAGCCGCGCCTGATGCCGCACTTCCACCTCTCGGCCCAGGCGGGCGACGACCTCATCCTCAAGCGCATGAAGCGCCGCCACCTGCGCCACCACGTCATCGAGCTGGCCGACCGCATCCGGTCCCTGCGCCCCGACGCGGTGCTCGGCGCCGACATCATCGCCGGCTTCCCGACGGAAACCGACGAGCACTTCGAGAATTCCCTGCGGCTGGTGGACGAGGCGGGGCTGACGCACCTGCACGTCTTCCCCTATTCCTCCCGCCCCGGCACGCCCGCCGCCCGCATGCCGGCCCTGCCCGGCGACGTGGTGAAGGAGCGCGCCGCCCGCCTGCGCGCCAAGGGCAAGGCGGTGATGGACGCCTACCTCGCCTCGCGCGTTGGCAGCGAGGCGCGTGTGCTGGTGGAAGACCCCGGCCGCGGCCATTGCGAACACTACGTGCCCGTACAGGTGCCCGCGACGGCGCCGGTGGGCGAGATCGTGACCGTGCGCCTGGCGGCGGTCGACGGCGACACCCTGATCGGAGAGGTCCCCGCGTGACCGACGAGACGAAGCGCCCCGAAGGCTCCGACGGCGACAACGACAAGCCGAAGAAGCGGGGGTTCTTCTCCCGTCTGTTCGGGCGCGGCGGCGACGAGGCGGAGGCCCCGGCCCCGGTTCCCGGCGACGAGGCGACGGCGCCCGAGGTGCGGCCCGATGCGCGCGCCCCCGTGCCCCACGACCAGCCGGCCGAGGGCGGCGTCGAGCAGGCCGAGCCGCCGGCCCCCCACGACGCGGGCGAGGACGCGACGGCGCCGGAAGTGCGGCCCGATCTGCGCGCCCCCGTGCCCCACGACCAGCCCGCCGAGGGCGGTGTCGAGCAGGCCGAACCGCCGGCCCTCCACGACGCAGGCGAAGAGGCGACGGCGCCGGAAGTCCGCCCCGACCCGCTGCCCTCCGCCGAGCCCGACCAGCCGGCCGAAGGCGGCCGCGCCGCGGTCGAGCCGGAGCCGGCGCCCGCCGCTGCGCCTGTGCCCGCGCCGGCCAAGAAGAGCTGGTTCGCCCGCCTGCGCGACGGCCTGTCGCAGTCCTCCAGCAAGCTGACGGAGGGCATCACCGGCCTGTTCCTCAAGCGCAAGCTGGACGACGAGGCGCTGGAGGAACTGGAGGAGTTGCTCATCACCGCCGACCTGGGCGTGACGACGGCGGCCAAGCTGACGGCCTCGCTCGCCAAGGAGCGGTTCGGCCGCGACGTGACCGGCGAGGAGGTCCGCAAGGCCTTCGCCGAGGACATCGCCGAGATCCTGGAGCCGGTGGCCCGCCCGCTCGCCATCGACCGCGCGAAGAAGCCGCATGTGGTGCTGGTGGTGGGCGTCAACGGCTCGGGCAAGACGACGACCATCGGCAAGCTGGCGCACCAGTGGCGCGACGAGGGCCTGAAGGTGATGATCGCCGCCGGCGACACCTTCCGCGCCGCCGCGGTGGAGCAGCTGAAGGTGTGGGGCGACCGCACCGGCGCCCCCGTCATCTCGCGCGACACCGGCGCCGACGCGGCGGGGCTCGCCTTCGACGCCCTGAAGGAGGCCGAGGCGGCGGGCGCCGACGTGCTGCTCATTGACACCGCCGGGCGCCTGCAGAACAAGAAGGGCCTGATGGACGAGCTGCAGAAGATCGTCCGCGTGCTGAAGAAGATGGACCCCGACACGCCGCACGACACCCTGCTGGTGCTGGACGCCACCGTCGGCCAGAACGCCCACAGCCAGGTGGAGGTGTTCAAGGAGATGGTGAACGTGACCGGCCTGGTGATGACCAAGCTGGACGGCACCGCCAAGGGCGGCGTGGTGGTGGCGCTCGCCGACCGCTTCGGCCTGCCGGTCCACTTCATCGGCGTCGGCGAGACGGCCGAAGACCTGCGCCCCTTCAAGGCGGAGGACTTTGCGCGGGGGTTGATGGGGGTTTAGGGGCGGCGCGAAACCCTCTGGCCTCGCGTGCCGCCGCGCATTACCGTTTACGGGTGTGATGGAGGCACGACATGACCGGCGCACCGCAGTACGAGACGGACTTCTACGGCTGGACCCAGGACCAGGCGGCCCGCCTGCGCCGCCTGCCGGCCGACGCCTACGATCTCGACCGCGACAATCTGGCGGAGGAGATCGAAGACTTGGGCAGCGAAAAAGTCTTCAAGGTGTCCAGCCTGCTCCGGCAGACGCTGATCCACCTGATCAAGATCGCCGCCGCCCCCGAGGCGCCGGCCGTGGCGCACTGGTACGATGAGGCGATCACCTTCCAGGGTGACGCGGTCCTCGCCTTCTCGCCCGGCCTGCGCCAGCGCATCGACCTCGACCGCATCTGGAAGCTGGCCTGCAACGGCGCGGCGGCCTCGCTGGCCGTGCATGGCGACCCCGTTCCGGCCTTGCCGAAGACCTGCCCCTTGACGCTGGACGAGTTGCTGTCGCCGGACTTCGATCCGCGGGAGGCGGTGGAGAAGGTGCTTATCGTTGGCAACGCTACGCGGGCGTAGACGGCTCATCTTGATCTGGTGGCAACACGTACTCAAGGTAGATACCCACGTAGCCGCAGAAAACCACGATCTTTCGGCGGCCCCCAAAATTCATGATAAAAGCTTCCGGCCACTCTGCGCTTGTGGCTCGAAACTTTTTTTCCCATGCAGGGAATTGTGATTCAGCCCATGGCCTAGGAATTTCAGACAAGAGCTTTGTTATTGCCGCTCCGCTCAAAGTGGTTACTTTCTCCTCAAACATGTAGTTGACCACAGGCTTTAGGAGTTCCGCTATTGAATTGCTTGGCAGGCCCCTGAACTGGGCAAAAAGCAATCCCCACAGTCCCGCTGCGGGCGGCATCCTCGCCAACTGACGTTCGCTGACGAGAAGAAGACCCTCTCGCATAGCTTCAACCTGCCGTGGGATTGGGTATGCGCCCTGAGTGGTGATATGACCTAGAAATGTGCCCGTAACAACAGGTGTCCGAGATGGCGAGCCGTATGAAAGCTCCGCCTGTACTCCGCCGTACTCGCAGGTGAGGGAGTCCGTGCCCTTACGCCGGACATGCATCCCGGCCCACCTCAGGAAGGGTTCAAGCAACTTCAATCTGGCGCCGGTGTCGTTGCTCTCGTCAAAGGCTGAAAATAGAACCCCGGCGTACCTCCGCAGATGTGCGGCAGAGGTCGTATACCTTCGTGGTCGGCCCATCTTTACCTGGCCTGATCGAGGCCACCCGCTGGCCCTGAAAAAGGCAGGAAATCTGTTATCAAAACCCGAATCGCGCCCACGAGCGGTAAAGACTTCAATCCGGCGTGCAGCCGTCACGGGGAGAGGAGCACCTAGAACGGTCTTGAATAGTTCTGGTTGGCTGTATACTTCTGGGTGCGCAACACAAATGTAAACATTGTGCCCTTCTTGGCGATTTTTCCAATCATTGACGCCAAATAATTCGCTTTCTAGAAGTGTTTGTGCTGACCGCAGAAAGCTGGTCAGCGCGATATGGCTAGGAGCGGTTCTGAAGTCTTGCCTTATGCGTTCAGGTCTGTAGAGCCACGTGATCGTAGCGTCTTGTTCGGCAAGTGACCGTCCGCTGGGCTTGGCTCCACCGTCGAGTACGACGAAGTTCACGTGAGCACATCTACCATGGAGAGCGTCGCCGTTAAGGCCATGGATCCGAGATAATAAAATGCTTGTATCTGTGAACTTGGTGACTAAGGCAAAAACCAGAAGTAGGTGTTCTTTTGTCGCACATGAAGCGTCGTGCTTAGCAATTAGCTTCTGAGTTAAATTTCCGTCATGAAGATGATAAGCGTCGAAGTTGGTGGGAAAAGCAGCCGAAGATGAGGCATGTGCTAACAAGCGACGGGATGGCTGATCGAGAGAGACAACTGCAACTGGATAAGGGCTGGCTGAACTATGCATATCGGAGGAAGAGGCGTCGTCATCGTCTATAGATAGGGAGAAACCACTCTGACTAATTCCGAACGTAGACAAGTATGGTTGGAGGGCACGAGTAAGAGCGGCGCGGAATTCTTGAACGTCCGCTGCAGAGAGAGAAGATCCTTTTACCCTTACTGTCGCTTGGTCCCCTTGAAGTCGCACGCGAGGGGGCGCGGTAAGATGGCGTTTGCCTTCTTGGGAATAATCCTTCAGTACATCAAAAGTTGCACTGAAGAGTAGTGAGCTTCGCCATCCTTCAACTGCGCGCGGCGCCGCTACCGAAAGTGAACGATCGCACCGAGTAAGGTACTTCCGTATGCTCTTCTCGTCGTCTAGGAATTGAGAAAGTTCCAAAGCAAAAAAATGTCGTTGTCGAATTTGCCTCGTTTGAGCGGCCGCGCCGCCATATTTAAGAGATTTTCTTTTGTTCCATAGATATGATTTTCATGATCTATAGATATAGCCCAAATTGCCTCATCATCTATCTTCTTGTAATTTTCTTCATCTGTAAATATCGGGATTATCATCAAGCCTTCTGGGTCAAGCTCCTCAAAATGGCTGATGTTTCCCGATTCGTTGACGTTTTGTATGTAGTAAGGATTCCTGAATGCGCACAGGAAAACCGGCAATGAGAAGCTCGGAAACTCTCCGGTGGGAACAAATAGCCCGGCGAGCTTGTATTTGTCGTCAATCATTGAGATAGCCCGCGTTTCCGTAAAAGTTCTCCACTAGATGGTCAATAAGCCCCGCCAACTCAATTGGGCGAAATCTATCCTTGATTCTATATGGTAGTATAGTGGCGTTAATTGACTTTATGTAAGATAAAATAGCTGTATTATCAGCCATTTTTACCGGCATTGCCACAGCCAGTACGGAGTTCCGGATGTCTAGAGGTGGAGACATCTGAACTTCGATGCACGAGTTTCTGTCGTCACCACCCCTGCCTTGCGATTGGATCAAGGAGTTGTAGGCTGAGGCCGCAAACTCAAGCACGGGTACGTCCGCTGCCCCATGAGCAGCTGCATCATAGTACCTTCGGTTGCTTCCGAAAAAGCGAGCGACTATTTTTTGCGCAAACCCGATATCTCCAGGTAAGCGAAAGTCTTCGAGCGTGAGGTTGTGGTGGATAAAAGGCCGATACCGCTCGAATCCTCCAGTGTCGAAGGGATATATCGCGTCGACAGGTGCTTCTGAAGGGTTTAAAACAAAACAAACTGGCGCATAGGCCAGTTCAGAATGCGCGGCATCATCCTTAAAGTTGACTCGGTATGCGGGGCGACCGTAGAAGCTGTAGACTATTTCTCTGTTAAAAACTTTGCATTTCTCCGGCAATGTTATCGCCTGCGCTGTCATTATTGAATGGAACCCAATGCAGTCTGTCGCGTGGGTCAGCGGCAGCCGCGCGGGCGGTCCTTCGGTCTCGTTAATATAGGTGCTAAAGGTCATAACTTGTGGGCGTCGGAATTTTGTAGGGCTGGCCGAAGTTGAGCAGGCAGTGGATTGCGTGTCAATGCATTGCGGCGGTTCCTGTCGTTACACACTACCCCCTCAAGCCGCGTTCGCCGCCGCCGCTGGATCGCCCAGGCCCCGACCTCCCTAAAGAAAAGGCTGGAGGTGTGGAGGCTGTGCCTCCAAGCGGATGCGGGCGGCAGCCCGCGCGCGGCACGCGCATGGGCTCCGCTCAACCGGCGGCGCAACTCTGGTCCAGGCGGGAAACGTCGGCGGCGCGGGGGCGGCGGGGTCGCCCTCCCGGAGGAGGGGATCGCGGGGTGGGAGGGGCGGAGCGTGTCCGCCGCCCCCGGCCGTGGCCGGCATCTGCCCGCGTTCGGGGGGAGCGGAGCCCGTCGGGGGAGTCGGGCTCCGGGCGGCTGCCGGGTCGTCTCGATGCAGGGGCCGCGCCGGGGAGGGGAGCCGGGGCGGTCGGTCCTGATCGCTGACATCACCCTAGCGCCGGGCCCGTCATCGCTCCAATTGGAAGTGTTGTCGCTATTGAGCGAACGGTTCGATCACGCAGCGCCGGCGCGGCGGCGGCGGGCGGGCTCGCGGTCGGCGGCGGCGTCGAGGGGCGCCAGGAAGCCGAGGAACTGGTCGGTCACCGTCTCCCACGAGAAGCCGCAGGCGTGCGCCCGGCAGCGCTCCGGCGGGATCTCCAGGGCGGCGAGGGCGGCGGCGCGCAGGTCTTCGTCCAGCACGCCGGCGCCGCTGTCGCCCAGCACGTCGGTCGGGCCGGTGACGGGGAAGGCGGCGACGGGCACGCCGCAGGCCAGCGCCTCCAGCATCACCAGTCCGAAGGTGTCGGTGCGGCTCGGGAAGACGAAGGCGTCGGCGGCGTTGTAGCAGGCCGCCAGCTCGGTATCGCCGCCGTCGGCGATGTGGAAGGTGACGGCGGGGAAGCGCTTCATGTAATCGGCGCGGCTCGGCCCGTCGCCCACCACCACCTTGCTGCCCGGCAGGTCGAGGGCGAGGTAGGCCGGCAGGTTCTTGTCCACCGTCACCCGCCCGACGTAGAGGAAGATGGGCCGCGGCAGGGCGGCGAAGAAGTCCTTGGGGCCGGGGCGGAAGGTGTCGACGTCGACGCCGTGGCTCCATTCCACCACGTTGCCGTAGCCCTCGGCCGTCAGCTCGCGGAAGACGGAGGGGGAGGGCGCCAGCACCGCCTGCGAGGGCGCGTGGAAGCGGCGGATCCAGGTGCGCAGCAGCGGCAGCGGCAGGCGCGTGCGGGCGTGGACGTATTCCGGGAACTTGGTGTGATAGGCGGTGGTGAAGGGGTGGCCGCGGCGCAGGCACCAGGCGCGGGCGACCTTGCCGAGCGGCCCTTCTGTCGGGATGTGCACCGCCTCGGGCGCGAAGGCGTCCAGCATGCGCCCGACCCGCGCCTTGGCGAAGAGGGCGAGGCGGATCTCGCTGTAGGTGGGCATGGGCACGGTGAAGAACTGGTCGGGGCTGACGACCAGCACCTCGTGCCCGCGCGCCACCAGCCGATCATGCAGGGTGCCGAGGACGCGCACGACGCCGTTGCGCTGCGGATACCAGGCGTCGGTCACGATGGCGATGCGCACGGCGGAGGGCCCTCGGCGGCGGTGGCTGCGGTGCCGAGAGTTGTGCGGGCGCCGGCGCGGCGGGTCCAGTGAAGGGTTTGCGGCGGAAATGTTGAGGGTGTGCGACAGGCGGGAGGGGCACGCCGAGGGCGGCGGCCCCTCCCGGCCCGTGCGTCAGGCCGGGCGCGGCTCGGGCGCCGGGCCGGTGTCGTTGACCGGCGGGGAGGGTGGCGCGGGCGGGATCGGCGCGCCGCCGCTGCTTCCGTTGCCTTCCAGCAGCAGGCGGGCGGGCGGCGCCTTGCCCTGCTTGTCCTCGCCGAAGTAGATGGTCTGGTGCGGGAAGGGGATCTCGATGCCCAGCTCGTCGAACTTCTTCTTCATGCGGCGATTGTACTCGCGGCCCGTGGACCATTGCTTGATGGGCAGGGTCTTGATGCGGGCCTTGATGATGACCGCGCTGTCGGCGAAGGCGTCGACGCCCAGCACTTCCAGCGGCTCCAGGATGTTGACGGCGTGTTCGGGGTCCTGGCGCATCTCCTCCAGGATCTCCTTGCACACCTCCACCACCTGGTCGGTGTCCTCGCGGTAGGCGACGCCGATGTTCAGCACGTAGTAGCTGAAGTCCTTGGTGAGGTTGGAGACCTTGTCGACCGCCGAGAAGGGGATGCTGTGCACCGTGCCGGTCATGTCGCGCAGGCGGATGGAGCGCACGGTCATGCCCTCCACCACGCCGGAATGGCCGCCCACCGCCACCACGTCGCCGACCGAGATGGTGTTCTCGAACAGGATGAAGGCGCCGGTGATGATGTCCTGCACCAGCTTCTGCGAGCCGAAGCCGACCGCCAGGCCGACCACGCCGGCACCGGCCAGCAGCGGCGCGATGTTGACCCCCAGCTCCGACAGCACCACCAGCCCGACCACCACGATCATGGCGACGAGCAGCACGTTGCGGGCCAGCGGCAGCAGGGTCTTGGCGCGGGCGGAGCGCTCCACGACGTTGCCGTCGGCGTCGGTGGTGGACAGGTAGCGCTCGATGGCCGAGGAGGCGAACTCCCAGATCACCAGGCTGACCGTCAGCACGATGGCGATGGTGACGGCGGCGCCGGCGACGCGGCGGCCGGTGCCGCTCGCCAGGGCCTCGACCACGCCGACGCCCCACACCTGCAGCACGGCCCCGGCGGCGACCACGAAGACCACCAGCCGCACGGTGGTGTGCAGCAGCGGGGTGTAGCGGTTGGCGCGCTTCTCGATGCCGGGGAAGCGGTCCTTCACGTCGTCGGAGATGTGGAACACCCGGTCGACGCCGCGCGACAGCACCGTCACGAGGCCGACGGCGAGCGCGATCACCACCGCCGACAGCACCGTGGCGCGCAGGATGTACTCGAACCCGCCATCCACCGACAACGCCCACACGCCGTAGAGGGCCAGCACGTAGAGGGCGGCCAGGATGTGCCAGACGTCGGCGAAGCGTTCACGCACGACACGGCCGATGGCGCCGGTGGGGCGCAGGGGCTTGGCGTGGGCGTCGGCCTCGGCGGCGGCGCCTTCCGGCGTGGCGTCGAGCGGCGCCTGGCGCACCACCATGCGGCGGGCGCGGATCCACTGCGCCACCGGCTGGCGGTTCTGCATGACGATGATGACCAGCAGCACGGCGATGACGGCGCCGACCACCCGGGTGATGAGCGCATGGCCGCCCGGCGGCAGGCCGAAGATCACCGCGGCCTCGGCCCCGAAGAAGCCGATGACGCCGATCAGCGCCAGCCGGCGGACCCACAGATAGAGGTAATGCGCCGTCTCGTCACCCAGCGGCAGCCAGCGCAGCGGTCGGGCGCGGGGGGCCAGCAGCAGGCGGGCGACGATCAGCACCACCTGCAGCACCGCCAGCGCCGTGATGAGCACAATGGCGGCGACGCGGGCGCTGGGCGCCGGGTTGACCAGCGGCATGACGGCGTAGCCCACGGCCACCATGGCGGCGGGCGGGATCAGCTCCACCAGCGCGAGGCCGATGGTGAGGAAGACGCGCTCGAGCCACCGCGGCTTCACCTCGCGCACCTCCAGGCGGTGGCGCGGGCGGGCGACGGCGCGCTGAGCGATCCACAGGGCGAGCAGGGCGCAGGCGACGATGCCCGTCACCCGCAAAGCGCCGAGGGCGACGCGGGCACGGATGTCGGGGTCGCCGGTCCAGCGGGCGAACCAGCGGGCGACGCCCGGCAGGTCGGCGGCGGCGGTGGCCAGCTTCACCACCTGGGCGCTGGCGGCGCCGAGGCCGGTCGACACCCGGTCGAGCAGGCGTGCGCCCAGGGACGACGGCGGCGGCGGTGCGGCGTCCACCTGCTGCTGGGCGGCGATCATGGCCTCCAGCTGGCCGATGAGCTGCTGGCGGCGGCCCTCGTCCTTCAGGGTGCCGACCAGGGCTTCCAGCTGCTCGGTGGTCTCGGCGGAGACGGCGGGCTGGCCGCCGCTCTGCTGGGCCGCCGCCGGCGGTGCGGCGGCGAGCACGGCGGTCAGCATCAGGACCAGGGCGAGAAGGGCGGGGAGGAGGCGGGGTTGTGCGGCAGTACGCTTCATGGCAAGAGGAAGCACCCTTCATCTGGTTCAACCGGCGCAACGCGCCCGGCGGCGCATCGGATGCCGACAGTTGTAGTGCATGGCGGCCGCCGACACCAAACGGAGCAGTCGACCATGGCCGTGACCATCTATCACAATCCCCGCTGTTCGAAATCCCGCCAGACGCTGGCCCTGCTGCAGGAGCGCGGGATCGAGCCGACCGTGGTCGCCTACCTGGAGACGCCGCCGTCGGCCGAGGACCTGACCCGCCTGCTCGGTCTGCTCGGCATGACGCCGCGCGAGCTGATGCGCAAGAAGGAGGCGAAGGAGGCCGGGCTCGACGATCCGGCGCTGACCGACGCCCAGCTCATCGCCGGCATGGCCGCCCACCCGGCGGTGATCGAGCGCCCCATCGTGGTGGTGGACGACGCCCGCGCCCGCCTCGGCCGGCCGCCGGAGCAGGTGCTGGAGATCCTGTGACCTTCCGTCAGTACACGCCGTCCGGCAGGATGCGGGCGAGATAGCGGGTGGGCTCGGGGTCGGTGCCCATGAGGGTGCCGGCCCAGGCCGCCGTCTCGTGCTGCACCACCACCAGCTCCCACACGCAGGCGACGAAGGGCTCCGTCACCGGCGCGAAGACCGGCTCTTCGGTGTGCGGGTCGGCGCGGAACAGGCGGCTGCACAGGATGTCGCCGTGCCACCAGAACACCGGCAGCCACAGGCCTTCCTCGCCGCGGTGGACGATGACGAAGCCGAGCCGCTCGAACCCCTCGTCCGAGCCGCTGGCGGCGATGTGGGCGTCGACGGCCCGCCGGGCGGCGGCGAGGACGGCCGGGCCGAGCGGCGCCGCCGCCTCGTCGGCCTCGATGCCGTAGGCCTTCAGGCGCCAGCCGGCGGTCTGCCACAGGCCGGCGAAGCGATAGCGCCGCGGGGCGTATGGACCCGGGCGGCCGGTCTGCGGTTCACTCATGCGGCGTTTCCCTTTTTGGATGCGTTGGAACGGCGACGATGCCGTAGTGTTTGCAGTTGCACCAGTTCCGCTTCCGCCGCCTGGAAAGGACCCAGCCCATGCGTCTCGCCGTGACCGCCGCCGCCGTCTGCTTGCCGTTGCTCGCCGCCGCCTGCGCCCCCTTCGCCGATCGCGGCGCCGACCCCCATGGCGTCGACACGCTCGGCGGTGTTCTCGTGGTGCCGGCGGGCGACGCCCTGCCGCCGACGGCGCGCGGCGAGGTGCGGCTGGTGGACCTGACCCGGTCCGAACCCGGCCGCCCCTTCCTCGTCGCCAGCCAGGTGATCGACGGGCCGCTCACCGCCCCGGTACCCTACCGCCTGCAGTGGCGCCCCATGACGCTGGAGCCGGGCCACGAGTACGCCCTGGCCGGCCGGGTGTTCACCGAGGCCCGCACGCTCTACCGCTCGGAGACGCCGGTGCCGGTGGCGGAAGGGTCCGGCGACCGCACGGTGCCGCTGACGCTGGCCGCCGTACCCGCGCCGCCGGAGGACGCCGAGCGCAAGCGCTACAGCCTGGACTCCATGCCCGACGTGCAGAAGCTGCGCGAGCTGCCGCAGGGTGAACCGCTGCGGCGCGACGACACCTACTACGGGCTCGGCACCGACCCGCTGCCCAGCGACCCGCTGGACAGCGGCCGGGTGATCCTGCCAGGCGAGCGGGTGGAGTAGGGGCAGGCGCCCGTCCCCCGTTACGGCCGCCTCTGCCAGGACCCGCCGCGTGGATGCCCGGGTCAAGCCCGGGCATGACAAGTGTTTGATTTTGCAGAAAAGTTTGTCATGGCCGGGCTCGACCCGGCCATCCACGGCTCCACGGACGGCGACCGGTGATACGGAGGCTGCGCGATCTGCCGCAGGGCAAGCCACCCACGCCGCGACGATCGCTACTACGGGCTCGACACCGCCCCCCTGCCGAGCGACCCGCTCACCGGCAGCCGCGTCATTCTGCCGGGCGAGCGGGTGGAGTAGGGGCGTCAGGTCTGGCGCCAGGGCAGGATCGCGGTCCAGTTCTCTTTGGCATGATAGACGGCGACGACCTCGACGTCGTCGCCGGTCGATCGGAAGAAGACCCAGTAGCCGTGTGGTCCCAGGGCCTTGCGCAAAAACGGCCGCGGTGGCCAAGGCGAGCCGGCGGTCGGCGTCAGCGTCTCGCCGAAACGGCGGATGTCGGTGTCGATGGCCTCTGCTCGCTCTTCGCCCCGCCATTCTTCGTTGTGTACGAAGATGCGCCGGAGGTCGTGCCGCGTCGCACGGGCCCAGAAGACGGCCATGGCGTCAGCGTCGGCGCCGCTGCTCCCGTCGCTCCGCTTTCCATGCCTCCATGTCGGCATGCAGTTCGTCGCCGGTCAGGCGTTCGCCTCGATCCAGGGCGGCCAGTCGGCGGTCGATCTCTTCCAGGGCCTCGGTCGAGATTTCCGTCTCTGCCGCGTCGTCCCTTCTGTCTGGCATGGCGGCCTCGGTGACGGAATGGAACCTGACGACGGACATGGTGTCTCTCCGGGGAAAAGTCACCATGATCGTACCAATGCACATCGTCTCCATCCAGTTCAAACCGCTCGGGCCGCCCCCGAAACGCCCACGGGCGGCGCCCCTGAAAGGCGCCGCCCGCAGTCTCTCTCACTCTTCTTCGTTACGACCCGACCCTCACGAGCACCCGGTGGTCGCGCCGCAGCTGTCGCACTTCAGGCAGGTGCCGTTGCGCACCAGGGTGAAGTTGCCGCATTCCGGGCAGCTGTCCCCTTCGTAGCCCTTCATGCGGGCCTCGGCGATCTGGTGGCTGCGGCCGCTGGCGACGGCGGAGGCGGCCGAGACGCCGGCCGACGAGATGCTGGCGGTGGCGCCGGCGGTGATGGTGTGGCCGTGGCCGTCGGTGCCGGTGGCCCGCGCCGTCACTTCCATGGCCTCGCCGCGCTCGGTGGTCTTGTTGAGCACGTAGAGGTTGGACCGCACGTAGCCCTTGGAGATGCCGCGCTGGTAGGCGACGTCGCCCCACTCGTCGATGTCGCCCTCGTCGTGGCCGCCGCCCATGACGTCGTGGCCGATGTTGGCGGGGTCGACGTGGGCCAGTTCGTTGCGGGCCAGGTAGCTGATGGCCAGCTCGCGGAACAGGTAGTCGATGATCGACGTCGCCATCTTGATGGCGGCGTTGCCTTCCACCATGCCCGAGGGCTCGAAGCGGGTGAAGGTGAAGGCCTCGACGTATTCCTCCAGCGGCACGCCGTACTGCAGGCCGATGGAGACGGCGATGGCGAAGTTGTTCATCAGCGAGCGGAAGGCCGCACCTTCCTTGTGCATGTCGATGAAGATCTCGCCGAGCTTGCCGTCCTCGTACTCGCCGGTGCGCAGGTAGACCTTGTGCCCGCCGACCACGGCCTTCTGGGTGTAGCCCTTGCGGCGGTCCGGCATGCGGCGGCGCTGGGCGGTGTAGCGCTCGACGATCTTCTCGGCGACCACTTCGGCGCGCTGCACCGGGTTCTGGGCGGCGGCCAGCTTTTCGGTGAAGGCGACCGGCGCGGCCTCGGCCACGGCGTCGTCCTCGTCGTCCTCCGGCAGGTCGTCGAGCAGGGCGGCCGACAGCGGCTGCGACAGCTTGGAGCCGTCGCGGTAGAGGGCGTTGGCCTTCAGGCCGAGCTGCCACGACAGCTGGTAGGCCGCCTTGCAGTCGTCCACCGTCGCGCTGTTGGGCATGTTGATGGTCTTGGAGATGGCGCCGGTGATGAAGGGCTGCGCCGCCGCCATCATGCGGATGTGGCTCTCGGCCGACAGGTAGCGCTTGCCGATGCGGCCGCAGGCGTTGGCGCAGTCGAACACCGGCAGGTGCTCGGCCTTCAGAAACGGCGCGCCCTCGACGGTCATGGCGCCGCACACGTAGGTATTGGCGGCCTCCACCTGCTCACGGGTGAAGCCGAGCGCCTTCAGCATGTCGAAGGCGAAGTCGTCGAGCTGCGCGTCGGTCAGGCCGAGGGTCTTGCGGCAGAAGTCCTCGCCGAGCGTCCACTTGTTGAAGACGAACTTGATGTCGAAGGCGCTCTTCAGGTTCTGCTCGAGCTTGCCGATCTGCTCAGCGCCGAAGCCCTTGGCGCGCAGGGTCTCGTGGTTGATCTGCGGCGCCCCGGCCAGCGTGCCGTGGCCGACGGCGTAGTCGATGATCGCCTGCACCTGGCTTTCCTCGTAGCCGAGGGTGCGCAGGGCGGTCGGGACCAGGCGGTTGATGATCTTGAAGTAGCCGCCGCCGGCCAGCTTCTTGAACTTCACCAGGGCGAAGTCGGGTTCGATGCCGGTGGTGTCGCAGTCCATCACGAGGCCGATGGTGCCGGTCGGCGCGATGACGGAGACCTGGGCATTGCGGAAGCCGTGGGCGGTGCCCAGCTCCAGCGCGCGATCCCAGGCGGCGCGGGCGGCGTCCACCAGGGCCTTGTCCGGGCAGTGGGCGGCGTTGAGCGCCACCGGCTTGATGGACAGGCCGTCGTAGCCGCGGTGCTCGCCCTGGGCGGCGAGGCGGTGGTTGCGGATCACCCGCAGCATGGCGTCGCGGTTGTCGGCGTAACCGGGGAAGGCGCCCAGCTCCTCGGCCATCTCGGCGGAGGTGGCGTAGGACACGCCGGTCATCAGCGCGGTGATGGCGGCGCACAGGGCGCGGCCGGTGTCGCTGTCATAGGGGATGCCGGCCGCCATGAGCAGGCCGCCGATGTTGGCGTAGCCGAGGCCGAGGGTGCGGAAACGGTAGGACAGTTCGGCGATGCGGTCCGACGGGAACTGCGCCATCAGCACCGAGACTTCCAGCACCACGGTCCACAGGCGGCAGGCATGGGCGAAGCCGTCGGCGTCGAAGCTGCCGTCCTCGCGGCGGAAGGTCAGCAGGTTGAGGCTGGCCAGGTTGCACGCCGTGTCGTCGAGGAACATGTACTCCGAGCACGGGTTGGAGCCGTTAATGCGGCCCGACTCGGGGCAGGTGTGCCACTCGTTGATGGTGGTGTCGAACTGCAGGCCGGGGTCGGCGCAGGACCACGCGGCCTCGGCGATCTTCTCCCACAGGTCCTTGGCCTTGGGGCTCGCCTTGATGTTGCCGGTGGTGCGCTCGCGCAGCGGCCATTCCTCGTCGCGGGTCACGGCCTCGAAGAAGTCGTTGGTGACGCGCACCGAGTTGTTGGAGTTCTGGCCCGAAACGGTGAGGTAGGCCTCCGAATCCCAATCGGTGTCGTATTCCTCGAAGGCGATCTCGGTGAAGCCCTGGCGGGCGAACTGCAGCACGCGCTGGACGTAGTTCTCCGGCACCATCGCCTTGCGGGCGGCGACGATGGCCTTCTTCAGCGCCTTGTTGACCTTGGGGTCGAAGCGGTCCTCGCCGTCGGCGGCGCCGTCCCACTCGGTGGTCGCCTTCAGCACGGCGTTGAGGTGGCGGTTGCACAGCTTGGAGCCGGTGACCAGCGCCGCCACCTTGCGCTCCTCGCGCGCCTTCCAGTCGATGAAGGCCTCGATGTCGGGGTGGTCGACGTCGACGATGACCATCTTGGCGGCACGCCGGGTGGTGCCGCCCGACTTGATGGCGCCGGCGGCGCGGTCGCCGATCTTCAGGAAGCTCATGAGGCCCGACGACTTGCCGCCGCCGGCCAGCCGCTCGCCCTCGCCGCGCAGGGCGGAGAAGTTGGTGCCGGTGCCCGAGCCGTACTTGAACAGGCGCGCCTCGCGCACCCACAGGTCCATGATGCCGCCTTCGTTCACCAGGTCGTCCTGGATGGACTGGATGAAGCAGGCGTGCGGCTGCGGGTGTTCATAGGCCGACTTGGACTTCACCAGCTTGCCGGTCTTGAAGTCGACGTAGGAGTGGCCCTGCGCCGGGCCGTCGATGCCGTAGGCCCAGTGCAGGCCGGTGTTGAACCACTGCGGGCTGTTCGGCGCGCCCATCTGGGTGCACAGCATGAAGCGCATCTCGTCGAAGAAGGCACGGGCGTCGCCCTCGGAGTCGAAATAGCCGCCCTTCCAGCCCCAGTAGGTCCAGGTGCCGGCCAGCCGGTCGAACACCTGGCGGGCGCTGGACTCACCGACGAACCGCTTGTCTTCCGGCAGCTTGGCGAGGGCGGCCTTGTCGGCTTCCTGGCGCCACAGCCATTCGGGGACGTCGTCTTCCTTCACCGGCTTCAGCGCCGCCGGCACGCCGGCCTTGCGGAAGTACTTCTGGGCGAGCACGTCGCTCGCCACCTGCGACCAGTCGGCGGGCACCTCGATTCCGTCGGCCTTGAAGACCACCGAGCCGTCCGGATTGCGGATCTCGCTGGTGGTGTGACGGAAGTCGATGTCCGCATAGGGCGACTGCCCCTCCTGCGTGAACAGGCGACCGATCTGCATGTGGATGCTCCCCTAGATGTAGCGTGCTCGCTATGGCCGTGAGGACTGTGCACGGTGGTTGAGCGACCCTCGGCTTCCTCCGCCCGAGCCGCGTGCCGGGACTGTGGGATGTCCCTACCGACGGGCGATGAGACTAGGCGAACGTCATAAGCCGGGCAACCGAATTTTGTGTCGTTCCGCGGCTGCAACACAATATCTCGTATGTCTTGTGGGTAAGTCGGATGAGCCGGTGGATGAACCTGCGGAACCCGAGGCAAACGGGCGAGTCGCCGCCTGGGGGTGGCCCTCGTCCGAGTTCTCCACAGCTGTGGACAGCTGCCGGAGCACCCCGAGGAGACACTATATGTAGTCTTCGGGCGGTGACCGCCGTCACACCGGCGGCCTTACCCGAACGGGCGGGGCAGGGGTGGCGACGGTGCTGGACTGCGGCGCCCTTCTGCGCCATAGTGCGGCCCGTTCCGCCGACGGCCGCCGCCGCCCGGCCGGAACGCCTATGTGTTAGAGAGTGCGCACCGGAGCGACCGTCACATGATCACGGGCACCATGTTCTTCACCTGGCTGAAGGGTGAGTTCGTCGGCAAGGACCAGTACGGCAACCGCTACTACCAGGACCGCCGGCAGCCGAAGACCGGTCGCCGCAAGCGCTGGGTGATGTACAACGGCAAGATCGAGGCGTCGAAGATTCCGCCCGAATGGCATGCCTGGCTGCACTACACCGTCGACGAGCCCATCAAGATCGACCAGAAGAAGCCGTGGATGAAGGAACACCTGCCCAACCTGTCGGGTACGGTGAACGCCTACGTCCCCCAGGGCGACGACCGCCGCGGCGGCAATCGCGCCAAGGGCACCGGCGACTACGAGGCCTGGACCCCCGGCTCCTGACCGGGCCGGCGGGGCCGCCCGGCACCGCGGAGTCGTCATGAACAGCCGCACCAGGGAAACCCTCTACGGCCTCGCCACGGTCTCGGTCGTCGGCGTGCTGCTGACGTACAATGTGATGCAGCGGCACGAGCGGCACGTGGACAACGGCGCCATCATGACGCTGACGGCGCAATTCAACCGCACCGACGGCCTGCGCGAAGGCGCGCCCGTGCGGCTGGCCGGAGTGCCGGTGGGCGTGGTGTCGGACATGCGCCTGACCGACCGCTACAAGGCCGAGACGGTGCTGTCCCTGCGGGGCGACGTGGAACTGCCCGACGACAGCGCCGCCATCATCGAAACCGAGGGCCTGTTCGGCACCAAGTACATCGAGCTGCAGCCCGGCGGCGGCCTCGACCTGCTGGCCGACGGGGACCGCATCTCCTACACCCAGGACGCGGTGATCCTCGAGGAACTGCTGGCGAAGATCGTCGCCCGCGCCAAGGCGGCCCGCGCCGCGGCGGCCGAGGGCGGCGCCGCGGCCGAGCAGGGCGGCGACATCCTCGCCCCGGGTGATCCCGACGGCGACGGCGACGGAAGTGATGCCGGCGAGGCTGGCGGTCCGGCCGGCACCGCCGCCCCGCCGGGCGCCAGCCCGTTCCCCTCGCTCACCGACTGACCCGCACCAGGGGAAGGACCCGACCGTCATGGGACGCAATCCGATCGAGACCATCCTGGGGGCCGTGGTGCTGGTGGTGGCCGGCCTGTTCCTCGCCATCGCCTACACCATGGCCGACGTCCGCCCGGTGGAGGGGTATCCGCTGCAGGCGGTGTTCTCCAAGACCGGCGACCTGCAGGTGGGGTCCGACGTGCGCGTCTCGGGCATCAAGGTGGGCTCGGTCACCGAACAGCGGCTCGACCCGCAGACCTTCCGGGCCGTGGTCAGCATGACCATCGTCCCCGACGTGCGCCTGCCGGCCGACACCGTCGCCACCATCGTGTCCGACGGCCTGCTGGGCGGCAAATACGTCCGCCTGCAGCCGGGCTCTGCCACGGAAATGCTCGATTCCGGGGGCAGGATCGACAACACCGAGGATTTCCAGTCCATGGAGGATCTGGTGGGCGACATCATCTTCCTCGCCACCCAGTCGCCCTCCGCCCAGGGTGCGGCGCAGCCGGGCCGTTGAGCCGGTACGCCGCCTTCGGGCCCCCAGCCGCCACGGGTTACCGCTTCGCCATGACGACGTTCACGATCCTTCTCCGCTCCGCCGCCCTGTCCCTGACGCTCGCCGCCGGTGCGGTGGCGCCGGCTGCCGCCGCCACCGACGTGACGGGCGACAAGGCGGTGCTGCAGTGGCTGGACAAGGTGACGGCGCGCGTCTCGACGGTGACGGCGCCGGTCGGCCAGAAGACGCGCATCGGCAATCTGGAGATCCTGGTGCGCGCCTGCCGCTATCGGCCGCCCGAGGAGACGCCGGAGTCGGCCGCCTTCCTCGACATCACCGAGATCGAGCCCGGCGCCCCGGCGCGCGAGGTGTTCCGCGGCTGGATGTTCGCCTCCAGCCCCGCCCTGTCGGCCATGGAGCACCCCATCTACGACGTCTGGGTGCTCGACTGCCTGAGCAGGGACGACACCAGCTCCACCGGATAATCCCCGTCGAACCGCGCCTGCCGCTTCAGCGCCTCGCCGAGCATGCGGTGATAGCGGGCGCGGGGGATTTCCGTCGCGCCGAAGCGCTGCAGGTGGTCGGTGATGAACTGGGTGTCGAGCAGCGTGAAGCCGCCGCCGCGCAGGCGGGCCACCAGATGGCAGAGCGCCACCTTGCTGGCGTCGGTGGCGCGCGAGAACATGCTCTCGCCGAAGAACGCCGCGCCCAGCTGCAGGCCGTAGAGCCCGCCCACCAGCCGGCCGTCCTGCCAGCACTCGACGCTGTGGGCGTAGCCCATGGCGTGCAGGTCGCAGAACACCTTGAAGATGGTGTCATTGATCCAGGTTTCGGTGCGGCCCGGCGCGGGGGCGGCGCAGCCTTCCATGACGGCGCGGAAGGCGGTGTCGACGCGAACGTCGAACACCCCGCGCTTCACGGTCTTCAGCAGGGACTTGGGGGCGTGGAAGCCGTCGAGCGGGATGATGCCGCGCTCGTCCGGATCCACCCAGTAGAGGGTACGACCGCCGCGCGAGCGCGCCATGGGGAAGACGCCGCTCGCGTAGGCGCGCAGGAGCAGGTCGGGGGTGACGGGAAGCTCTGTCAAGCGCGTCTCCCCCGTCCGCCTCAGAGGTCGCCTGCCACGAACTTTTCCAGCCAGCGAATGTCGTAGGCGCCGTTCTGGAAGTCGGGCACGTCCATCAGCCGCTGGTGCAGCGGGATGGTGGTCTTCACGCCGTCCACCACGTACTCGCCGAGCGCCCGCTTCAGCCGCATGAGGCATTCCGTGCGGTTGGCGCCGGAGACGATGAGCTTGGCGATCATGCTGTCGTAGTGCGGCGGGATCGACAGGCCGGCGTAGAGGCCGGAGTCGACGCGCACGCCCAGGCCGCCCGGCGCGTGGTAGCCGACCACCTTGCCCGGGTTGGGGGCGAAGGTTTCCGGGTCCTCGGCGTTGATGCGGCACTCGATGGCGTGGCCGGCGATGATGACGTCGTCCTGCGTGTAGCCGAGCGGCGCGCCCGCGGCGATGCGGATCTGCTCGCGCACCAGGTCGATGCCGGTGATGCTCTCGGTCACCGGGTGTTCCACCTGCAGGCGGGTGTTCATCTCGATGAAGAAGAACTGGCCGTTCTCGTACAGGAACTCGATGGTGCCGGCGTTGCGGTAACCGAGCGTCTTCATGGCGTCGACGGCGACCTTGCCGATGGCGGCGCGCTGGTCGGCGTTGAGCGCGGGGGAGGGGGCCTCCTCCAGCACCTTCTGGTGCTTGCGCTGCAGCGAGCAGTCGCGCTCGCCGAGGTGCACCACGTTGCCGTAGTGGTCGCCGAGCACCTGGATCTCGATGTGGCGCGGCTGGCCCAGGTACTTTTCCATGTAGACTTCGGGGTTGCCGAAGGCGGCCTGGGCTTCCGTGCGGGCCGTCGACCAGGCTTCCAGCAGCTCGGAGGCGTCGCGCGCCACCTTCATGCCGCGCCCGCCGCCGCCGGCGGAGGCCTTGATGAGCACGGGGTAGCCGATCTCGGCGGCGATGGTCTTGGCCTCTTCCGCCGTCTCGACGGCGCCGGGGCTGCCCGGCACCACCGGCAGGCCGCTTTCGATGGCGGCCTTCTTGGCGGTGACCTTGTCGCCCATGAGGCGGATGTGTTCCGGGCTCGGGCCGATCCAGGCGAAGCCGTGGTCCTGCACCATCTCGGCGAAGTCGGCGTTCTCCGACAGGAAGCCGTAGCCGGGGTGGATGGCGTCCGCCCCCGTGATGGTCGCCGCCGACAGGATGGCGGCGCGGTTCAGGTAGCTCTCGCGCGCCGGCGCCGGGCCGATGCAGACGCTCTCGTCGGCGAGGCGCACGTGCATGGCATCGGCGTCGGCGGTGGAATGCACCGCGACGGTCTTGATGCCCATCTCGCGGCAGGCGCGGTGGATGCGCAGGGCGATCTCGCCACGGTTGGCGATGAGGACCTTGTCGAACATGCTTTTCCCAACCTGGCCGGGGAGGATCACTCGATCACGCACAGCGGCTCGCCGAACTCGACCGCCTGGGCGTTGTCGACGAGGATGCGGCTGACCGTGCCGCCCTTGGGGGCACGCACCGGGTTGAAGGTCTTCATGGCCTCGATGAGGAACAGGGTCTGGCCCTGCGACACCGTCGCGCCCTCGGTCACGAAGGCCGGGGCGCCCGGCTCCGACGAGGTGTAGAGCACGCCGACCATGGGGCTGGTGACGGCCCCCGGGTGCTTGGCGACGTCCTCGACCGCGGCCGGGGCCGCGGCGGCGCCGGCGGCCGGCGCAGGTGCGGCGGCGTGCATCGGCGCCGGGGCGTAGGCCATCTGCGGCGCGGCGGCGCGGCCGACGCGGATGCGCACGTTTTCCGTCTCGTACTCGATCTCGGTGAGGCCGGTCTCGTCCAACAGGGTCGCCAGGTCGCGGACGGCGGCGCTGTCGATCAAGGGCTTGCTGCTCATCTAGCTCTTCTCTTTCTGGCTTCGAATGAGGCGGGCGACGGCGTCCAGCGCCAGCACGTAGCCGTGGGATCCGAACCCGCAGATCATGCCGTGCGCGGCCTTCGACACATAGGAATGGTGCCGGAACGGCTCGCGCTTGTGGATGTTCGAAAGGTGCACCTCCACCACCGGACGATCGACGGCGAGCAGCGCATCGAGCAGGGCGACGGAGGTGTGTGTATAGGCGGCGGCGTTGACGATCAGGCCGGCGGCGGCGGTGCGCGCCTCCTGCACCCAGGTCACCAGCTCGCCTTCGTGGTTGGTCTGGCGGAAGTCGACGGAAAGGCCGAGGCCTTCGGCGTGGTCTTCGCACAGGCGGCGGATGTCGGCCAGCGTCTCATGGCCGTAGACCTCCGGCTGGCGGGTGCCGAGCAGGTTCAGGTTGGGGCCGTTGAGGATGAAGACGGTGGGGGACACGCGCGCGGTTGCCGTCGCTGGTTGCCGTAACGGTATGTCGCCTAGTCCTATAGCAGGCGGACCCTGCTGGCAACGTCTGGATTGGCGGCAAGGTGCGCCGCCATGCGCCCAATGCATGGCATCCGGCCGAAAACGACCGAAAAGCGCAGGGGACGCAGCAGACCCGCCGGCGTCTTCCGCGACATAATGTTGCGCAAGCGCCCGCGGCAGCGCGTTCTCGCGGTTGCGGGACGGGCCGCGTCGCCCCATACTCTCGCCAACCCTGATCCCTGAGTGAGAATGCAAGCCGATGCAGGTGACCATCAACGGCGAAGCCCGCCCGCTGTCCACCGCCACCACCGTCGAGGGGCTGCTGACCACCCTCGGCATCGACCCCCGCAAGGTGGCCGTGGAGCGCAACCTGGAGATCGTGCCGAAGTCCGCCTTCCAGCAGACGCCGGTGACCGACGGCGACCGCCTGGAGATCGTCCACTTCATCGGCGGCGGCCTGCCCGACGGCGACCGCATGCCGGCGCTGGACGCCGACGATTTCTTCGAGGTGGCCGGCCGCCGCTTCCGCTCCCGCCTGCTGGTGGGTACGGGCAAGTACAAGGACTTCGAGGAAACCCGCCTCGCCATCGAGGCGAGCGGCGCCGAGATCGTCACCGTCGCCGTGCGCCGCGTGAACGTGTCGGACCCGAGCCAGCCCATGCTGGTCGATTACGTCGACCCCAAGGTCTATACGTACCTGCCCAACACCGCCGGCTGCTTCACCGCCCAGGACGCCGTGCGCACCCTGCGCCTCGCCCGCGAGGCCGGCGGCTGGGATCTGGTGAAGCTGGAAGTGCTGGGCGACCAGAAGACGCTCTACCCCAACATCACCGAAACCCTGGCCGCCGCCGAGGCGCTGATCGCCGACGGCTTCAAGGTCATGGTCTATACCAACGACGACCCCATCGTCGCCAAGCGGCTGGAGGACATGGGCTGCGTCGCCGTCATGCCGCTCGGCTCGCTGATCGGTTCGGGCCTCGGCATCATGAACCCGGTGAACATCCGCCTCATCAAGGAAAGCCTGAGCGTGCCCGTGCTGGTGGACGCCGGCGTCGGCACCGCCTCGGACGCGGCGGTCGCCATGGAACTCGGCTGCGACGGCGTGCTCATGAACACCGCCATCGCCGGCGCCAAGGATCCCATCAAGATGGCCCGCGCCATGAAGCTCGCCATCGAGGCCGGGCGCCTGTCCTATCAGGCCGGCCGCATGCCGAAGAAGATGTACGCCGACCCGTCGAGCCCGCTCGCCGGCCTCATCTGACGGCGGGCCGCGCGGCGGCATCGCGAAACGGTTCCCCAGGAAAGCCCGTTCCTCTCCCGGAGCGGGCTTTTCTCTTGCAGGCAGGGGCCATGGCGTTCGGCACGATGATTTCCGGGGCAGGCAAGGCGGTGCGCGGGCTGCTGCGCCTCGCCGGCCGGCCGGCACGGCGGGCCCACGGGGAGCGCGGCATCGTCGTGCAGCCCTACCGCGGCTACGGCTCGCGCACCGAGATCTTCGTCATCGGCCGGGTGTTCCGTCAGGCTCCGGCGCCGCGCTCGGCGCTGACGGTGCGGCGCATGCTGCACGACATCGGCCGCCGTATCGCCCGCCGGGCGGTCGCCGACGCGCCGCTGACGGCCCGCTTCCACGGCTGCGAGCAGCGCATCCACACAGACAGCGACGGCTATTTCCGCGTCCACCTGCGGCTGCCCGCGCCGGTGCCCGACGGGCGCGAGTGGCACGAGGTCGCCCTGACGCTGGAGGCGCCCGACGTGGTGGAGGCGACGGCGCGGGTCTTCATTCCGCCGGAACGCAGCCGCTTCGTGGTCATCAGCGACATCGACGACACGGTGATGGTGACGGGCGTCGCCAACGTGTTCGGCATGATGTGGCGGCTGTTCGTGCAGGGGGCCAACAGCCGCACCGCCTTCCCCGGCGTCACCGCCTTCTACCGCGCCCTCTACGACGGCGCCGGCGGCGACGAGCGCAACCCCATGCTCTACGTCAGCCGGGCGCCGTGGGGCATCTACGACGTGCTGGACGAGTTCTTCCGCCGCCACGGCATTCCCGTCGGTCCGATCCTGTTCCTGCGCGAATGGGGCATGCGGTGGTCGAGCCCGCTGCCGCGCAAGGCGGTGGACCACAAGCGCATGCTCATCGACCACATGCTGGACGTCTACCGCGACCTGCCCGTCGTGCTCATCGGCGACAGCGGTCAGCACGACCCCGAGGTCTACCGCCGCATCGTCGCCGAGCACGGCGACCGGGTGCTGGCCGTCTACATCCGCAACGTCTCGAAGGACGCCGGCCGCGCCGACGAAATCGCCGCCATGGCCGAGGAAGCGGTGGCGCACGGCTCGTCCCTGCTGCTCGCCGCCGACAGCATCGCCATGGCCGAGCACGCCGCCGACCTCGGCCTCATCCAGCCGGGCCGCGTGCCGCTGGTGCGCGGCGAGAAGGTGCGCGAGGAAGGCGACGGCGAAGACCACCCCATCCGCCGCGCCGACGCCGCCGAAGTCGAGGACGTGGTGGAGGGGCAGGGCGACGAAGACGAGAGCGTGGTGGTGGAGCCGAGGTCCGGGCGGCGTTGACGGCCGCCGGACCCTGGCCGATATTCGGAGATATGCCACCGAGGACCGGTCCATGACCCGCCGCACCTTCGACCTTCCCGAGCACCTGGATGAACCCGTGTCCGGGGGACAGGTCGAAAAGGAGCGGACGGTGCGTGCCGAGGTACTCCGGGCTGCGGTGGAGGTCGGCCTCACGGACGTTCGGGCTGGCCGCGTGACGGCCGTTGCGGACGGCGGTATCTCCGAATACGTGGCCGGTCTTCTCGACCGTGCTCGTGCCGCGGCGTGTCCCTGACGTAGCGGCTGCTGGCGGCTTCGGCAACCGACGGCCCGCCTCCGCCTCGCCATACCGGCCCTTACTCCCCTCGGCGCACTCGGGTATCCTCGACGCATCGTTCACGATCCGCGAGAGCCGATCCATGTCCCTGCGTTACTTCTACTCCCCCGCCTCCTGCTCGCTGGCGCCGCACATCGTCATCGAGGAAACCGGTGCCGCCTACGAGCCGGTGCGGGTCAACCTGGCCGAGGGCGAGCAGTACGGCGAGGCGTTCCGCGCCCTCAACCCGCGCAGCAAGGTGCCGGCGCTGCAGCTCGACGATGGGCAGGTACTGACCGAGACGCACGCGATCATGGCCTACCTCGCCGATACCCACCCCGAGAAGCGCCTCATCCCGACCGATCCGCTGGCTCGCGCCCGCGCCCACGAGTGGATGAACCACTGCGCCGCCGGTGTGCACCCGCACTTCACCCGCTTCTTCCGCCCCGAGCGCTTCGTCACCGAGGGCACCGACGCCCAGCCGGTGAAGGATGCGGCGCTGGCGGCCTATCACGCCGCGCTGAAGGAAGTGGACGGCCGCCTGCCGGCCGAGGGCTTCGCGCTCGGCGACTACTCCGTGGCCGACGCCCACCTCTACGTCTTCCTGCGCTGGGGCGGCCGGGCCGGCTTCGACCTGGAGAAGGACTTCCCGCGCTACGTCGGCCTCGCCCGCCGCGTGCAGGAGCGGCCGGCGACGCAGCGCGCGCTGGAGATCCACGGCCTGCCGCCGCTGTAACGAAAACGGGGCCGAAGGCGGCATCGCGTCCGCCCTCGGCCCCGTGCCGTTCAGTGCCCTGGCGTCAGGGGAAGATCTCGATCGGCGTGCCGATGTCGATCAGCGCCCACAGCTCGTCCATGGCGTCGTTGGACAGGGCGATGCAGCCGGCGGTCCAGTCCTTCATGGTCTTGGCGCGCAGGCTGCTCTTGATGGTGGTCGGCTGGCCGTGGATGTAGATGTCGCCGCCGGGGCTCTTGCCGCGGGCGGCGGCCGAGGCGCGGTCCTCGCCGTTGGGGTAGCTGATGCGCAGCGAGCGGTAGTAGATGCTCTCGTCGTTGCGGTAGTCGATGACGTACCAGCCTTCCGGCGTGCGGCCGTCGCCCTCGTACTGCTTGTGGCCGGCGGGTTCCCAGCCGAGTGCGATGGGCCAGGTCTTCACGGCGCGGCCTTCCGACATCAGGGTCAGCACGCGCTTGCCCTTCTCCACCACGATCTTGTCGATCATGGAGCCCATGGGCCGCATGGCGGCCACGGCCTCGCCGGCGGCGGCGGGGCGGGGGGCGAGCAGGACGGCGGTCAGGACGGTCACGCAGACGGCGAGACACAGCGTCGCAACAAAGCGCCGCATGGGCCGGGACTCCCTCGGTTTTTGCTACTCTCTCTCTGGTCGGAACCATACCGGAAACCGAGTCGCACGTCATCATCCGGATGACCCGGACGCGGCGTCTTATCCCTGTTATCCTCGTTATCCACAGGTGCCGCGGCGCCCCCACCGGGCACCGCATCTGCTACACTGCGCGCCATGAGCACGAGCCCCATGCACCTGACCGCCATTCCCGGCGGCGGCGACGCCGCCGCGGCCGCGACGCCGGCCCGCATCCCGCCGCACAACTACGAGGCCGAGCAGGCCCTGCTCGGCGCCATCCTGGTCAACAACCGCGCCTTCGAGAAGGTGTCGGAATACCTGCGGCCGGAGCACTTCGCCCACCCGGCCCACGCCGCCATCTACCGCGCCTGCGGCAAGCTCATCGAGGCGGGCCATACGGTCACGCCGGTGACGCTGAAGACCTACCTGGAACGCGATCCGGCGGTGCAGGAGGTGGGCGGCATGGACTACCTGGCGACGCTGGTGAACAGCGTCGTCACCATCGTCAACGCCGCCGAATACGGCCGCCAGATCTACGACCTGCACCTGCGGCGCGAGCTCATCGACCTCGGCGAGAAGCTGGTCAACGACGCCTTCACGGTCGACTTCGAGACGACGGCGCGTACCCACATCGAATCGGCCGAACAGTCGCTCTACGACCTCGCCACCACCGGCGAGACCGACAAGGGCTTCGTGGATTTCGCCAGCGCCCTGGCCGGCGCCATCGAGATGGCGCAGAACGCCCACCGCCGCGCCGGGTCGCTGGCCGGCTGCACCACCGGCCTCATCGACCTGGACCGCAAGCTCGGCGGCCTGCACAAGTCGGACCTGCTGATCCTCGCCGGCCGCCCCTCCATGGGCAAGACGTCGCTCGCCACCAACATCGCCTTCAACGCCGCCAAGGCCTACCGCGAGGAGGTCGACGAGAACGGTACCCGTAAGGTGGTGGACGGCGGCCGCGTCGCCTTCTTCTCGCTGGAAATGTCGGCCGAGCAGCTGGCCACCCGTATCCTCGCCGAGCAGGCCGAAATCTCCGGCCACAAGCTGCGCACCGGCGAGCTGGACGACGCCGACTTCCAGCGCATGATCCAGGTGAGCCAGGAACTGCAGAACCTGCCGCTCTACATCGACGACACGCCGGCGCTGACCGTCTCGGCCCTGCGCACGCGCTGCCGGCGCCTCGCGCGGCAGAACGGCGGCCAGGGCCTCGGCCTCATCATCATCGACTACCTGCAGCTCCTTTCGGGCGGCGGCGGCAAGGGCAGCAGCGAGAACCGCGTGCAGGAAGTGTCGGCCATCACCCGCGGCCTGAAGGCGCTGGCCAAGGAAATGAACGTGCCGGTCATGGCGCTGTCGCAGCTGTCGCGCGCCGTCGAACAGCGCGACGACAAGAAGCCGCAGTTGTCGGACCTGCGCGAATCCGGCTCCATCGAGCAGGACGCCGACGTGGTCATGTTCGTCTACCGCGAGGAATACTACCTCGCCCGCGCCGAGCCTGGCCGCAAGCCGGAGGAGCAGGAAGACAAGTTCCTCGAGCGCTACACGGCGTGGCAGGAGCGCCTCGGCAAGGCGGCCAACGTCGGCGAGGTCATCATCGGTAAGCAGCGTCACGGCCCCATCGGCACCGTGCGGCTGTTCTTCGACGGCAACTACACCAAGTTCGGCAACCTGGTCACCCAGGACGGGTACGAGGACGACGGCGAGTAAACCCGACGCGGCCTGCGGGCGTTGGCAGGGAAAGGTTTCAACCGCTATGCGGCCCGCCATGGCCGCCACGGAGGACCATTCCATGCTTCGCAGAGCCCTTCTGGCGAGCGCCCTCGCCATGCCCGCCGTCCTGATCGTTCCCGCCCTCGCCGGCGCCGAACAGGCCCAGACGCAGACCCAGGCGCAGACCGACTCCAAGAAAGGTGGCGAGACGGCCGAGGGCGACATGTCCTACGGCGAGAAGGCCAGCCGCAACCAGCCGACCTCGGTGGACGAGATCGGCGGCCTCAACGCCGGCCCGCGCGAGGCGGCGCAGTTCGCCGACCCGGGCGTGGCGGGCGGCGATACGACCTTCGCGCTGCCCGTCTCGGCGCTGGTCGACGACGAACTCCGCAGCGGCGACGAGGAGGAGATCGGCGAGATTTCCGAGATCGTGCTGTCCGACGACGGCAGCGTCCACGCCGCCGTCGAGGTCGAGGGCGACCGCGTGCTGGTGCCCTTCGCCAACATCCGGGTGCAGACCGGCCGCGGGCCGGAGAACTGGATGCTGGTCACCGGCGTCACGCCCATGGACCTCGCCAACCTGCCGCGCTTCGACGCCGAGCGGGCGCAGGGCGTGACCGCCGTCTCCGACGCCCTGTTCGACGTCGAGGTGCAGGGCGGCCAGGGCGGCGAGGCCGTCGGGACGGTGGTCGACGCCATCGTCCACAGCACCGCCGGCATCCAGGGCCTGGTGGTGGAGACCGACGACCGCACCGTCATGATTCCGGCCGACCGCGTCACCGTCAGCCGCGGCGGCGGCGAAGACGGTCGCCTGACGATCACCACCGACCTCGGTGCGCAGGAACTGGCGCAGCGGCCCGACTACGTGTTCGGCGACAGTCCGGCGGCCATCACCGCCCCCGGCACGGCGGCGGCCGGGTTGGCGGGCGAACAGGCCATCGGCGACGACCAGGGTTTCGACCGCGGCTCCGGCCAGCCCACCGCCTCCCAGATGCTGCCCGACGTCGACGAGACCAAGGCCTTTCCGCGGCCGCAGCAGGCCGACGGCGGCGCCATGGACGAGGTGCTGGAGAAGGTCGAGCCCGAAATCGGCAAGGGTCACGGCGGCGACGGCGTCGCCGGCGACGACCAGTGACGGCGCGCCTGCGGCCGTGACCTTTCGGGGACCATGAGAACCAGGGGGCTGCCTCGGCTGTTCCTGCCGTGGTCACTGCAGAGGAGCACGACGATGCTGAAGCACCTTCTGGTTGCCACCGCCCTGGTCCTGCCGCTGGCGCCGGCGCTGGCGCAGGAGGGCGCACCGGCCTCCGCCCCCATGCCGGCGGCGCCCGCCGAAGTGGCCACGAGCGACGGCGGCGGGCCGCTGGATCCGGGCGTCGACACGCTGGCGGAGCGCATCGGCGAGACCGTCTATTCCCCGACCGGCGAGCCGCTCGGCGAGCTGACGGGTGTGGCCCTGGCCGGCGGCGGCAGCCCGCGCGCCGTCATCTCCCACGGCGGCGTCATGGGCATCGGCAGCCGCGAGGTGGCGGTGGCGCCGGTGGAGCTGTCTGTGCAGCCCGGCGGCGAGGGCGGCGAGCCGCGCCTCGTGCTCGGCATGGCCAAGGACGAGCTGGAAGCCCTGCCGGACTACGATCCGAAGCAGGCCGAGGTGGCAGCCAGCCTGCCGCAGCCGTCGTCCGGCGGCACCGCGCCCATCGAACCGGCGGCGCCCGCCGGCGCCGAAACGGCCGGTCTCGGGACCGAGGCGGAGCAGGCGGTGGCCGAGGCCCTGGCGCGGGTCGACCAGGCCTGGGCGCAGGTGGAAGGGGCGACGGCGGACGGCTGGCAGTCGGCGCAGGAGAACTTCCGCCAGGCGGTCAGCGACCTCGAACGCACCTGGGACGAAGTGACCGCCGAGGACCAGCAGGCGCAGCAGCCGGCGGAGTGACGCCCGCGGCCTCTTGAAACGTCGGTCGGCGGCGCGCTGTTTGTGAAAGAGACGCAACAGACGGATGCCGCCCATGCCCGACCGCACCTGGACCGACCCCGGCCGCCCTTCCGGCGCCGCCTCAGCCGCCGCAGACACGACGACGGGCCCCGACGCCGACCGGCGCCGGCGGCTCGCCCGTCTGCAGACGGTGGCCTATTGGCTCGACGACCGCTTCCGCCTGCCCGGCACCAACATCCGTGTGGGGCTGGACGGCATCGCCGGGCTGGTGCCGGGCGTCGGCGACACCGCCACCACGGCGGTGGCCGGCTGGATCATCCTGGAGGCGTGGCGGCTCGGCATGCCGCGGCGGGATCTGGTCGCCATGGCCGGCACCGTCGGCGTCGACTGGGCCATCGGCCTGGTGCCGCTGGTGGGCGACGTGTTCGACGTCGGCTTCAAGGCCAACCGCCGCAACATCCGCCGCATCTTGCGTCACTTCGGCGAGGAGGTCATGGCCGCGCCGCCGCAACGGCCTTGATCTCGTCGCAGGCCCGGTCGACGTCGCCGCGCAGCGCCCGCAGGGTGTGCTTCACCGCGTCCGGCAGGTCGGCATCCAGCGCGGCTTCGATGGCTTCGGCGAGGGCATCCTCGTCGGAGCAGGCGGCGTCGGCGAGGGTGCGGGCCTCGTCTCCCGACAGCAGCGCCCTTACGCGCAGCGCGAGGTGCGAAAAGGTCTGGCGGTCGGCGTCCGGCGCCGAGGGCAGGTCGCCCAGCGCCCGCAGCGCGTCCTCCAGGGTCGTCACCACCGTGTGCCGCCGGCTGGCGATGGCGCGCAGGGTGCGGTCGAGCGAGTCGGGCTCGTCGTGCGTGTCGGCGGCCTCTTCCATGTCGGCGATGGACCGCTTGAGGGCGACGATCACGTCGTCGAGCGCCACCACCCTGTCGTCGCGCAGCATTTCCCGCGTCACTCCTTCGCCGTTGCGGTCCTTCGGTACCATGACCGTCAGCGCCGCCGGCAGGATGTCGAAGGTGGCTGGGGTCCGCGTCGTCACCTCGCCGTCGGTGGAGACGTCGAGCGGCTCCGCCGTGCGGACGGTGAAGCGGGTGCCGGTCATGGCGACCGATCCCTCCAGCTTACCGTGCCGGCCCGAGCGGATGAACGGCAGAGTGAGGACCAGCCGCCACAGGCTCTGCGGCTCCAGGCTGTAGAGGTCGAGGCGGCCGTCGTCGATGGCGCTTTCCTCGGCCACCTTCATGCCGCCGCCGTAGAACCGGCCGTTGCCGACGGCGACCTGGATGGAGCGCACCCGCTCCACCGCGCCCTGGTCGTCCTCGATCTCGGCGTCGAAGGCATTGGCGTCGCCCAGCACGTCGCGCACCCGGATGGGATAGCTGAGCACCCCCCAGCGGGCCTTCAATTCGCGGTCGAGCTGCTTGGACAACTGCGCCGCGGCGCCCACCGAGGCGACGTTGAAGAAGAGCTTGCCGTTGACGCGGCCGAGGTCGATGCGGTGCGGCCGCCCGTGCGCGATGGCGCGGCAGGCCGCCTGCACGCCGGCCGGGATGCCGAGGGTGCGGGCGAGGTCGTTGGCGGTGCCGAGCGGCAGCAGGCCCAGCGCGATGTCGCGCTCGTGCAGGATGTCGACGGCGGCGTTCATGGTGCCGTCGCCGCCGGCCATGATGACGAGGTCGATGCCGTCGCCGTGCTCGGCGATGATCTCGGCCACGTGCTCGCGCGAGCGGCTCTTGTGGACGTCCACCCGCATGTCGCCGTCGTGGCGCAGGATGTCGAGGAGGGGGCGGAGGTCGCCGTCGCGCCCCTGCGAACTGTTTTCGTTGACGATCAGCAGCGCCCGGCGGGCCATGGTGTCATTCCTGGCCGGGCTTGCCCTTGGACTCGGCGCCCTGCTCGTAGGCGTCGATCTCGCGCCGCAGGGTTTCCATGCGCTCGCGCGCCTCGGCGTCGGGGGAGGGCAAGGCCTGCAGGCGATTCAACTCGCCGCGGGCGGCGTTGTACTGCGTCTGATCCATGGGATCCTCTGTGCACACTGTCGGGGCAGGGAGGAAACGGAAGACGCGACCGCCCCGTTGCGGCCGGGCGGCGGCGCAAAGGACGCAAGCGGCAGGACCAAAAAAATGCGGCGGTCTAGGGACCGCCGCCAAGGTCGAGGGAATTGGCCTGTCGGAGAGTGGAGACGTGATGGGATGCCGTACACGTCGAAAACAGAGCCAACGCAAAGAAAACAGCGAACGGCCCTTCGTGTTCCCCGGAAAATGCGACAGTCGATGAAAAAACGAACGGCCGAGGACTTGCCTCGGCCGTCGGTCCGGCGATGCGGCCTGCCGGCAGGTCAGGCGGCCGGCGCCTGCACCGTGCGGCGGACCATGGACTTGAGCGCGTTCGGGCTGAAGGGCTTGGGCAGCACGCAGTCGGCGCGGACGCTCGGATCGGCCAGGGCCATTTCCGGGAAGGCGGTGACGAAGACCACCGGCGCCTTGTAGCGGCCCCGCAGGCGGCGCGCCACCTCGACCCCCGAGGGGCCGTCGGACAGCACCACGTCGGCGATGATGAGGTCGGGCTCGCCGCCGCCGAAGGCTTCCAGCGCCTCGCGGCCGTTGGCGGCGTGGACGCAGTCGCCGTAGCCCATTTCCTGCAGCGACTCGGCGATGTCCATGCCGATGAGCTGGTCGTCCTCAATGATCATGGCGCGCAGGCGGCGCTGCGGCTGGACCATCAGGCTGCGGGCCGTCAGCAGCGACCGGGCGGCGCGGCTCGGGGCGATGCAGAGGATGGCGGCGGCCTCGGCGACCGTGAAGCCTTCCAGCGAAACGAGAAGGATCACCCGGCGTTCCACCGGCGGCAGGGCGAACAGGCGGTCGCGCGTCTCCGCCAGGTCGGCGTCGGCCTCGCAGGCGGCGTCGGGCCCGGCGACGGGCTCGGTCGGCGCCAGCACGGCGGAGTGGAAGGTGCGGAACAGCGCCGCGTCGTCGGCGGCGTAAGGCTTCCCGGCCGCGTCGCGCGGCAGGGCGGCCAGGCAGGCCATCACCGCCTCGTCGGCGGCGTGGCGGTTGCCGGTCAAAAGGTACCCGTGCCGCCGCAAGCGCGGCAGGCGGTCCCTCAAATCAACCGAAGTGAGCATGTCGATCCTACTCCCCGAGTGTCGCGTCCCCCGACGTCCGACAAACGGCCGCTATGTCTTTCGCCCTATAACCCCGCGTTATCCGGACGGATAGACGGAACCCTGCGGCAGCCTGTCCTACACCCCTAAACTGATAGTGTCACCTTCTAAGGAACCCTGTCAACGCCGCAAAAATCCTTGGGTTATCGCGCTGCAGCATTACCACTTTCGATGCTTCGCCGGTACACCCGAAGGGTTATGCCCGAAAGTTATAAGACTCGAAAGTTCCTGCGAGCAATAACAACCCGAAATTTCGCAATTTGCAAGGCCTTATTGCGTCTGGGTAGAAGGTGCCCGTGGGCATACGGCCGCTCGGAGGAGGGCGGCTCGCCGAAGACATGGCGCGCAGCGCACGCGCGGCAAGAGGAAGGCGCCCACTCCGGAAGGGGTAGGCGCCTGGCGAGGCGACGGAACGCGGGATAGGAGACGAGGGGGAACGGGGCGACTCAGTCGTCCAGGCCGAGGGCTTGCAGCAGGCGGTCGGGCACCGGCTCGTCGAGGATGTCGGAGCCCAGGTGGCGCAGGGCCTCCTCCTGTGCCCGCAGGACATCGACGCGGCGCCGCACCTCGGGATTTTCCTCGATCAGCGTCTCCAGGCGCGACCGCTCGTCGGCCGTCAGCCGGCCGGCCAGGTAGTCGTCGATGGTGGCGTCGAGGGTTTCGACGGCGCCTGATTGGCGAAGTGATGTCATCGGTATCCGACCATGTCCTCAGCCGCCCGACTTGGGTTTGGCGGTGTCCAAGAATGCCCTGATGTCCTGCCGCGCCCGCGACAGGCGCGACTTCACCGTACCGACCGGCACGCCCAGAACGGCGGCCGCGTCCTCGTATTCCATGCCCTCGACGGCGACCAGCAGGACCACTTCCTTCTGGATCTCGGGCAGGCTGTCGAAGGCCCGCTGAACGTCGCGCATGGCGAGCGCTTCTTCCTGGCCCCCGGAAACCGCCGAAACCGGCTCTTCCGTCTGCTCGACCTGGCGCCTCGCCCGCTTGGTTTCGTTGTAAAGCGTGTTTCGCAAAATCGTAAACAGCCAGGCGCGCATGTTTGTTCCAGGCTGAAAGCTTGCCAATGCGCCAATGGCCCGTACCAGGCATTCCCGCACGAGATCATCGGCTCGCGCCGGATCCCGGACGAGCATGCGGGCGTACCGGCGGAGCCGCGGCAGCTCCTCCAGCATCAATCGTCTGCTCTCTTCCATCACCCTCGATCCTGTCGGGTCCATACAGTCGACAGTGGCCGCCCGAGCCGGCCTACCATCGACGGAGCCGCGGCCTCTGCGGACCGTCGCCCCCCTGTGTCCCTTTCCCCTGAGACCGTCCAGTGTGACTCCGCGGCCGGTCAGGACCAAGCGAAACCGCGGAATTTCTGATGGTATCGGGATGGCGCTGGAAACGGGGGTTCCATAGGGGGTGCCGTCGCGCGTATGACTTAGTCCCAAGGACGAAGGAGGATTTGCGTGTCACCAACCGAAAGTCCCGATCTCGCCGCTGCTATCGCTTTGGTGGAAGAGCACGATACCTGGCAGGCCTTGCGGGCAGCCCTGGAGGACGGCGGGCTGGCGGCGCGGCTCGGTGCGGCGGGACTCGAACGGGTGCTGGCGGCCTGGCAGGGGCGGGCGGCATGGCGCCTCACCGACGCCCAACTGGCGCAGGAGCTGGCCTTCTGGGCCGACGGCGGCACCTATGCCGCGCACCTGAGCGGCTTCAACGCCATCGCTCCCGCCGCCCTGGTTGGCGAGGCGGAGCGCCGCGGCTGGTTCGTCCGCCGCCTCGGGCCGAAGGCGCTGGTGAACCCGCCGGACGGCAAGCCGCTCGCCGTGCCCACCGGAACGTGAACGGCTTTTCACGCGCCTGTGAGTCGCAACCCCGCCCGAGTCGTTCCTATATCGGCGGAGCGTCACAACAGGAGTTGCGTCATGCTCATCCGTCGCCGCCGTCCGTGGGACATGCCCGAGAGCGCGGTCACGCCGAAGGAGGTCTACCTCAGCCGCCGTGCCTTCATGGCCGCCGCCGGGGCCGCCGCCGCCGCGCCCGCGCTGCTCGCCGGGGGGCGTGAGGCCGAGGCGCTGGTCGCCCGCCCGGGGGTGCGCGAGGCCCTGGAGCCCATCGCCGAAACGCAGTGGAGCACCGTCGGGCCAAACGACAAACTGACGCCCTTCGAGGACGTGACCAGCTACAACAACTTCTACGAACTCGGCACCGGCAAGGGCGACCCGAAGGCCAATGCCGAGCAGCTGGTGACCGAGCCGTGGACCATCACGGTGGACGGCGCCTGCGGCAAGCCGGGCAAGCTCTCCTACGACGACTTCGTGAAGCCGCACGCCCTGGAGGAGCGCATCTATCGCCTGCGCTGCGTCGAGGCGTGGTCCATGGTCATCCCCTGGGTCGGCATCCCGCTCGGCGAGGCGTTGAAGCGCTTCGAGCCGACGGCGCAGGCCAAGTACGTGCGGTTCGAGACCATCCACGATCCCAAGATGCTGCCGGCCCAGCGCAGCGGCGTGCTCGACTGGCCCTACGTCGAGGGCCTGCGCATGGACGAGGCCATGCACCCGCTGGCGCTGCTGGCGGTCGGCCTCTACGGTGAGGTGCTGCCCAACCAGAACGGCGCCCCGCTGCGGCTCGTGGTGCCGTGGAAGTACGGCTTCAAGTCCATCAAGTCCATCGTCCGCATCTCCTTCGTCGAGGACATGCCGCAGACCACCTGGGCGGCCTACGGCGGCGGTTCGGAGTACGGCTTCTACGCCAACGTGAACCCCACCGTCGACCACCCGCGCTGGAGCCAGGCGAGCGAGCGGCGGCTCGACGGCGGCAGCATCTTCTCCATGTTCGAGCGGCGCGACACGTTGATGTTCAACGGCTACGACGACGTCGCCCCGCTCTACGCCGGCATGGACCTGAAGAAGTGGTTCTGACCCAGCGCGCCTTCTGGGAAGCGCGGGGCCGCTCGCCGGCGCTGAAGCCGGTGGTCTTCGCCCTCGCCCTGGTGCCGCTGGCCGAGCTGGCGTTGCGCCTGTTCGGGCTCGGCCTGTGGGGCGCGCTCGGCGTCAATCCCATCGAGTCGATCGTGCGTTTCTCGGGCGACTGGGCGCTGCGCATGCTGCTGGTGGCGCTGGCGGTGACGCCGCTGCGCCTGCTCACCGGCCTCGCCTGGCCCATGAAGCTGCGGCGCATGCTCGGGCTGTTCGCCTTCTTCTACGCCGCCCTGCACCTCGCGGCCTACGTCGGGCTCGACCAGGGGCTGGACTGGGCGCGCATCTGGGCCGACGTGGTGAAGCGGCTCTACATCACCGTCGGCATGGCGGCCTTCGCGATCCTGCTGGCCCTGGCCCTGACCTCGCCCAAGGCGGCGGTGAGACGCCTGGGCGGGCGGCGCTGGCAGGCGCTGCACCGGCTGGTCTACCCCGCCGCCGTGCTGGCCGTGGTGCATTACGGGCTGATGGTGAAGGCCGACCTGACCCAGCCGGTGATCCATGGCGTCGTTCTCGCCCTGCTGCTGGCGGCGCGCCCGGCGCTCAAGTCCTGGCGGGGCCGGCGACGGAGCGGGGCGGAGGGGCGCGTCCGTACCGCAGGCCGTGGTCTCTGACCAAGGATAGAGTGCCCCCTAGAACATTGGTTATAAGTCCTTCACGTTGTTGTTGTACGTCGTAGGGCGAAGCCTCATCATGTCTTCGCTTTCGTCGCGATCGGGCACGGCGAAGCTTTCGTGCGTCCAAGGGCCTGGGGGATAGAGCCCGCAATGGGATCGTCGACGCTCATCGGGGAATGGAGCCGCCAGTTCGCAGAACTGGTGGAGGACCTCGTCTGCGTCTGCCGTGAAGGACGCATCGTCTGGATCAACGGCGCCGGCCACCGGCTGATGACCGGCACCGCGCCCGGCGCGCCGCTGCTGGTCGGCCGCGCCTTCCGCGACCTGGTGCACGGCGACTACCGCGACATCGTCGACATGGGCCTCGGCGTACTGGCCGACGACGGCGGCGCCATGCCGCTGCTCATGCAGGCCCTCGACGGCCGCGTGATCGAGGTGGAGCTGAAGGCGAGCCGGGTGGCGCCGAGCCCGCCCTCCATCCTGTCCGGCGACGAGGACGGCGAGGCCGTGCTCATCCACGCCCGCGACGTGACCGAGCGGGCGCGTGCCGTCGCCAACCTGCTGGAAAGCGAGCATCGCTACCGCAACGTGGTGGAGATGTCGCTCAACCTCATCTTCGTGGTGCAGGACGACCGGCTGGTGGTGGTCAACGGCACGGCGCGCAAGCTGCTCGGCGGCGACCGGCCGGAAGATCTGCTGACGGGCGGCTTCGCCGATCTGGTGCACGCCGACTACCGCGACATCGTCGACCTGGGGCTGGAGGCGCTGGCCGCCGAAGACGGCGTGCTGCCGCTGAAGATGGTCGGCCTCGACGCCGCCGTGCACGACATGGAAGTGCGCGTCATCCCCTTCGGCTCCCACGGCTTCATGATCGAGGCGCGCGACATCTCCGACCGCATGCGCTCGGCCGAGGCCCTGCGCGAGCGCGAGGCGCGCCTGCAGGGCGTGCTCGACACGGTGGCGGAAGGCATCGTCACCGCCGACGAGCGCGGCGTCATCCAGTCGGTCAACCCGGCGGCGGAGCGCCTGTTCGGCTGGCAGCGCAACGAGCTGGTGGGGCGCAACCTGTCGGTCCTCATGCCGACCCGCTACGCCGCCTACCACGACGGCCACATGGCGACCTATCACGGCGGCGGGCCGCCCAAGTCCTTCGGCCGCACGCGCGAGCTGGAAGGGCTGCGCAAGGACGGATCGGTCTTCCCCATCGAGCTGTCGCTGGCGGAAATGCGCATCGGCCGCTCGCGCCTCTACACCGGCGTCATCCGCGACATCACCCAGCGCAAGCGCGCCGAGGAGGCGATGAAGCGCTACAACGAGGAACTGGAGACGCACGTCCGCGAGCGCACGGAAGAACTGCGCGCCCTGTCGCGGCAGAGCGAATCCATCCTCGAAAGCGCCGGCGACGGCATCGTGGCGCTCGACAACGACGGCCTCATCACCGTCGCCAACCCGGCGGCGGCCGAGATGCTGGGCTGGCGGCGCGAGGATCTGCCCGGCAAGGATGCCGCCGGCGTGTTCCGCTACGGCGACGGCCGCCGCTGCGGCCGGCCGGTGCCGGTGCGCGCCGCCCTGCGCCGCGGCATGTTCCACGACAGCACGGAACTGACGCTGCTGCGTCGCGACGGCGGCACCTTCGAGGCCGAATACGCCTCCGCCCCCATCGAGGACAACGGCACCCGCTCGGGCGCCGTGGTGCTGTTCCGCGACATCAGCGAACGCAAGAAGGCCGAAGGCCGCCTGCGCGTCGCCGCCACCGTGTTCGACACCACGGCCGAGGGCATCGCCGTGTGCGAGGCCGACGGCACCATCACCACCGTCAACCCCGCCTTCGCCACCATCACCGGCGAGGATGCGGCGGCGCTGGTCGGGCGGTCGGTGGGCGAGGTGTTCGGCTGCGGCGCCTTCGACCAGGGCGTCATGCTGGAGGCGCTGGCCGCCGAGGGCCACTGGGTCGGCGAGCAGTGGTCGTGCCGGCCGCGCGGCGAGGAATACGCCTCGCGCATCGCCGCCTCCGCCGTGCCCTCGGAGGACGGGGAGGAAACCCTGCGGCAGTTCGTGGTGGTGGTCAACGACATCACCCAGCGCAAGCGCGACGAGGAGCGCATCCGCTACCAGGCCAACTACGACGCCCTCACCGGCCTGCCCAACCGCGCCCTGTTCCTCGACCGGCTGGAGCACGGCGTGGCCGCGGCGCGGCGCAGCGGGGCGACGCTCGGCCTCATGTTCATCGACCTGGACGGCTTCAAGGCGGTCAACGACACCCTCGGCCACGAGGCCGGCGACGACCTGCTGAAGGGCGCCGCCGACCGCCTGCGCAAGTGCGTGCGCGAAAGCGACACGGTGGCGCGCCTGGGCGGTGACGAGTTCACCATCATCATGGACAACGTGGAAGGCCGCCCCGGCGCCGCCATCGTCGCCCAGCGGATCATCCGTACCCTGGAAGTGCCGTTCGACCTGGGCGGCCGCGAGGGCCGCGTGTCGGCCTCCATCGGCATCGCCCTGTTCCCGGCCGACGCCGCCGACTGCGAGGAACTGCTGCGCAACGCCGACACGGCGATGTACGCCGCCAAGGCCCAGGGCAAGAAGAACCACCAGTTCTACGAACCGGAAGCCGCGCCCGAGGCGGAAGCGGCGCCGGCTTGACGTGGTGATCGGTTAGCCACCAAGACACTAAGGACACCAAGAAGGGTGCGAGGGAGGCGAGGCCCTCCCTCGCGCTCCCTCCGATTCGTTTCCTCTGCGGCGAGATGCTGAAGAAACAACTGATGGAGGGTGCGCGAGGGAGGCCCCCGCCTCCCTCGCATCCTTGGTGTCTTGGTGCCTTGGTGGTTAAAGAACCGTCCGAGCCTCAGCCCCGCAGCGCCGCGATGTTGGCGGCGTAGGCGTCCGGGCCGCCCTTGAAGACGGCGGAGCCGGCGACCAGCGCGGTGGCGCCGGCGGAGATGCAGCGCTTGGCGGTTTCCGGGTTCACGCCGCCGTCCACCTCGATCTCGATCGGGCGGGCGCCGACCAGGGCCTTGATGCGGCGGATCTTCTCCACCTGGCTCTCGATGAAGGCCTGGCCGCCGAAGCCCGGGTTGACGCTCATGACCAGCACGAGGTCGAGGTCGTCGAGGACGTATTCGAGCACGCTCTCGGGCGTCGAGGGGTTGAGCGACACGCCGGCCTTCTTGCCGAGCGACCGGATGAGCTGCAGCGAGCGGTGCAGGTGGGCGCCGGCCTCGGCGTGGACGGTGATGATGTCCGACCCGGCGGCGGCGAATTCGGGGATGTAGGGGTCCACCGGCTCGATCATCAGGTGGACGTCGAAGGTCTTGGCGCTGTGCGGCCGGATGGCCTTCACGACGCCGGGGCCGATGGTGATGTTGGGCACGAAGTGGCCGTCCATGACGTCCACATGCACCCAGTCGCAGCCGGCGGCGTCGATGGCGCGGACTTCCTCGCCCAGCTTGGCGAAGTCGGCGGAAAGGATGCTCGGGGCGATCTTGACGGTCATGGCTTTCGGGCTCTGGGTCGGGGGAGGGGGGATTTGAACCACCAAGACACCAAGACACCAAGGGGCCTTCGCTTCTTTCCTCTTGTCATGGCCGGGCTCGACCCGGCCATCCACGGCGCCACTGAAGTGAGCCGTCTTGCGCTCCCCCAGGACCGACCACGTGGATGCCCGGGTCAAGCCCGGGCATGACAATGGAGAGATGGTGATGGAGACGGCACCGCCGCCCCCTTGGTGTCTTGGTGCCTTGGTGGCCAAAAACAAACCCGCCCCCGGGAGCAGTCCCCCGGGGGCGGTCGTCACTCACGCGCTTACTGCGCGGCGGTCGCGGTGGCCGCCAGCACCTTCGGGTCGAGTTCGCCCTTCAGGTAGCGCTTGGCCATGTCGGACAGCGGGATCGCCTTGATCTTGCGGGCCATGCCGGCGGCGCCGAACTGCTCGTAGCGCTGTTCGCAGATCTTCTGCATCGCTTCCTGGGCGGGCTTCAGGTACTTGCGCGGGTCGAACTCGGCCGGGGTCTCCTGGAAGACCTTGCGGATCTGGCCGGTGATGGCCATGCGGCAGTCGGTGTCGATGTTGATCTTGCGGACGCCGTGCTTGATGCCCTCGACGATCTCTTCCACCGGCACGCCGTAGGTCTGCGGCATGGCGCCGCCGTACTGGTTGATGATGTCCTGCAGGTCCTGCGGCACCGAGGACGAGCCGTGCATCACCAGGTGGGTGTCCGGCAGCTTGGCATGGATCTTCTTGATGGTGTCCATGGCCAGGATGTCGCCGGTCGGCTTGCGCGAGAACTTGTAGGCGCCGTGGCTGGTGCCGATGGCGACGGCCAGCGCGTCGACCTTGGTGCGGGCCACGAAGTCGGCGGCCTGGTCGGGATCGGTGACCAGCATCTCCTTGTCGAGCTTGCCCTCGAAGCCGTGGCCGTCTTCCTTCTCGCCCATGCCGGTCTCGAGCGAGCCGAGCACGCCCAGTTCACCCTCGACGGAGACGCCGACCATGTGGGCCATCTCGGTCACCTTGCGGGTGACTTCGACGTTGTAGTCGTAGTCGGCCGGGGTCTTGGCGTCTTCCATCAGCGAGCCGTCCATCATCACCGACGAGAAGTTGGCGGTGATGGCCGACAGGCAGGTGGCCGGGCTGTTGCCGTGGTCCTGGTGCATGCACACCGGGATGTCGGGGTACATCTCGGCGACGGCCATGATCATGTGCTTGATCATGATGTCGCCGGCGTAGGAGCGGGCGCCGCGGCTGGCCTGCAGGATGACCGGCGCGTCGAGCTTCTGCGCCGCCTTCATGATGGCGAGCACCTGCTCCATGTTGTTCACGTTGAAGGCCGGCATGCCGTAGTCGTGCTCGGCGGCGTGGTCGAGCAGCTGACGCAGCGAAATGAGAGCCATGACTGTTTCCCTCCGGTGGACTTGAGTCGTAACGGGACGACCGACGATCAGCGCTTCAGGCGGGTCAGGACGACGTCCGCGACCGACTTGGCGGTGATGTCGAAGAACTCGTAAAGCTCCTCGGCGGGGCCGCTCGCCCCGAACTGGCGCATGCCGACGACGGCCCCTTCGAGGCCGACGTACTTCTCCCAGCCGAAGGTCGACGCCGCTTCGACGGCGACGCGCAGAACGCCCTTGCCGAGCACCTGGTTGCGGTAGTCGGTCGGCTGCTGGTCGAACAGCTCCCAGCACGGCATGGACACCACGGCCGCCTTCACGCCGACGTTGGCGAGCATGACCTGCGCCGTCAGCGCAAGCTGCACTTCCGAGCCGGTGGCGATGAGGGTGACGTCGCGGCCGCCGTCCTCGGGCTCCGACAGCACGTAGGCGCCGCGGGCCGACAGGTTCTCGGCGGTGTACTGGCGCACCGTCGGCAGGTTCTGGCGCGACAGGGCGAGCACGCTCGGCGCGTCGTCGGTGTGCAGGGCGATCTGCCAGCACTCGGCCGTCTCGATGGGGTCGCAGGGGCGCAGCACCAGCACGTTCGGCATGGCGCGCAGGGAGGCCAGGTGCTCCACCGGCTGGTGGGTCGGGCCGTCCTCGCCGAGGCCGATGGAGTCGTGGGTGCCGACGTAGATCACCCGCTGGTTCATGATGGCGCCCATGCGGAGCGCCGGGCGCAGGTAGTCGGTGAACACCAGGAAGGTGCCGCCGTAGGGGATGAACCCGCCGTGCAGGGCGATGCCGTTCATCATGGCGCCCATGCCGTGCTCACGGATGCCCCAGTGGATGTAGTTGCCGGCGTAGTGGCCGGGCTCCACGGCGCTCATCTGCTTGGTGATGGTGAGGTTGGAGTGCGTCAGGTCGGCCGAGCCGCCGACGATCTGCGGCAGGGCCGGCACGATGTGCTCCAGGCACTGCTGGCTGGCCTTGCGGGTGGCGACCTTCGGCTGCTCCTCGGCGCACTTCTTCTTGTAGTCGTCGAGGCCGCGTTCCCAGCCCAGCGGCAGCTTGCCGGCGACGAAGTCGAAGAAGGCGTCGCGCTTGTCGGCGGGCTCGGCCTGCATCTTGGCTTCCCAGGCGCGGCGCGCCTCGGTGCCGCGGGTGCCGGCGGCGCGCCAGGCGGTCAGCACGTCCTCGGGCACCTCGAAGGGCGCGTGCGGCCAGTTGAGCGCCTCGCGGGTGGCGGCGATCTCGGCCTCGCCGAGCGGCGCGCCGTGGGTCTTCTCGGAGCCGGCGAGCGACGGCGAGCCGAAGCCGATGACGGTGCGGCAGGCGATCAGGCTCGGGCGCGGGTCGGCCTTGGCCTTCTCCAGGGCGGCGGCGACCGCCTCCGGGTCGTGACCGTCGACCGCCTGGACGTGCCACTGGCTCGCCTCGAAGCGCTTCATCTGGTCGTCGCTGGTGGCCTTGGACGTGTCGCCGTCGATGCAGATGCGGTTGTCGTCCCACAGCACCACGAGCTTGCCGAGCTTCTGGTGGCCGGCGAAGGAGATGACCTCCTGGCTGATGCCTTCCATCAGGCAGCCGTCGCCGGCGATGCACCAGGTGTAATGGTCGACCACGTCGTCGCCGAAGCGGGCGGCCATCATGCGCTCGGCGAGCGCCATGCCGACGGCGTTGGCGATACCCTGGCCGAGCGGGCCGGTGGTGGTCTCGGCGAAATCGACGTGGCCGTATTCCGGGTGGCCGGCGGTCTTGGCGCCCAGCTGGCGGAAGTTCTGCAGCTGCTCGATGTCGGTATCGGCGTAGCCCAGCAGGTAGGACAGGCCGTAGAGCAGCATGGAGCCGTGGCCGGCCGACAGCACGAAGCGGTCGCGGTCGGGCCAGCGCGGGCTGGTCGGGTCGACCTTGGCGAAGCGGGTGAACAGCACCGTCGCCACGTCGGCCATGCCCATGGGCATGCCGGGGTGGCCGCTGTTGGCCTTCTGCACGGCGTCGATGGCGAGGAAGCGGACGGCGTTGGCCATCGTCCGGACGTCGACGGGGGCGGTGGCGGTGGTGTCGGTCATTGGCTGGCTCTGTATCCGTGGTGCTGTTCGTGCGTCGTGCGGCGAGGCTGCAGTATCGGTGGCGTCTCTATAGCGCGGAACGTCAAATCGCGTAATGCCCCATGGCGGCCTTCACCAGATGATAGGTGATGAGCAGCTGCGACAGGGCGAGCGGGTGGCTCATCTTGGCGCGGTGCTCGCGGTCGTCCATGAACTGGCCCAGGTGGGCGCGCAGGTGGCTGGCCTCCGGGATCAGGTTCCACAACAGGTCCTCGATGGCCTTGGCCCGCTTGTCGTCGAGATCGCCGGAGATTTCAAGCACGTCCACCGGCTTGCCGTCGATGTCGCGGGCGAGCGTCAGGGACACCTTGTCCTTGCTGCCCTCGAGGATGGGCGAAAGATCGGGATGGGGCAGGGTCGGGCGCAAGGTGTGGCGCACCACCAAGTTGGGCCCCACCTCCTCGCGCCGGCCTTCCGGGCGGACGAACTGCACCACCATGTCGGCGAAAGTGCGCTGCGGGCGGATCCATGCCTCGCTCAGCTCGCCGCGGCTCTGCAGCGACTCGCGGACCTCGGATTCGGCGTAGCCGCGCTGGCTGGTGTCGCGGGTGATCTTCCAATAGACGCGCAGGTCCTCCTCGGGCTCGAGGTAGACCTTCACGTCGTAGCAGTCGCGCATGGCCCGCGTGGTGTAGCCGAGCAGCCCCTCGACGATGACGTAGTCCTTGGGCTGCACGTAGACGGGCGCGCGCAGGGTACCGTCGCTGTGGTCGTAGACGGGCTTGAGGATGGGCTGGCCCTCGCGCAGCAGGCGGATGTGCTGCTCCATCACGTCCATGTGGTTGGCGCGCGGGTCGAGGGCCGAGAGGCCGAGGCGGCGGCGTTCCGCCCGGCTGTGCTTGTGGTAGTCGTCGAGGGCGATGATGGTGACGCGGTCCTCGCCGAGGATCTGCGCCACGCCGGCGGCGAAGGTGCTCTTGCCGGCGGCGCTGTCGCCGACGATGCCGAGGATGATGGGGCGGTCGGCGACGCGCTTCAGCGACATGGGCGACGGCGTGGCGAGCGGCACGGACATGGGCTCAATCCCGCCGCCACGCGGTGACGACCTGCCGGCCCGGCGCGCCGCCGGCGATGAGCAGGCTCTGGGTGCACATGCCCTCGGGCGTGGCGGCGACGCCGTTGAGCAGCAATCCGTCGGCGATGCCGGTGGCGCAGAAGTGCACCGCCTGCGACGCCGCCATGTCGGCGGTGCCGAGCCAGCGGCGGGTGTCCATGCCGGCCGCCTCGACGGCCATGCGCTCGGTGTTGAGCTGCGGGTTGATGCGGCCGAGGAACTCGCCGCCCAGCGCCCCGATGGCGGCGGCGGCGATGACGCCTTCCGGCGTGCCGCCGGTGCCCATCATGGCGTCGACGCCCGAGCCCGGGATGGCGGCCATGAGCGCGCCGGCGACGTCGCCGGCGGGGTGCAGGGCGACGCGGGCGCCGGCCCGCTGGATGGCTTCCACCAGCGCCCGGTGGCGCGGCTTCTCCAGCACGTAGATGGTCAGCGCCGACACCGGCTTGTCGAGGCAGTCGGCCAGCACCCGCAGCTTTTCGGCGACGGGGGCCGTCGGGTCGATGCGGCCGCGCACCGCCGGCGGGCCGGCGAACTTCTCCATGTAGAAGGCGGGGCCGGGGCGGAACAGGCTGCCCTTGGGCGCCACCACCACGACGGAGAGGGCGTTGTTGACGCCGCTTTCGGTCATGTAGGTGGTGCCTTCGGCCGGGTCGGCGGCGATGTCGAAGGCGGCGTCCGAGTCGGCGTCGCCGAGCGCGAGGCCTGGCGGCAGCAGGGCGGCGGAGGCGTCGATGGCCTCGCCGACCACCAGGGTGCCCGACAGGCCCAGCGTCTCCAGCTCGCGGCGCATGGCCGCCGCACCGGCGCGGGCGGCGGCGGCACGGTCGCCGCGGCGCAGGCCGCCATGCACGGCCAGCGCCGCCGCCTCGGTGGCGGCGCGCAGGGCGTAGGTGAAGGCCAGCGGCGACGGCGAGTGCTCCGCGGCGGAGGACGGGCCTTGATACATCGTCGTTTCCTTCCCTGCCGGCGTCGGTCCGGCAGGACGTCGGCCTCGGGTGGGGGACCGCCACCCGGCGGAGTGGTGCGATCGGGCCGGGACATAGACCCTGGCGGCGGCCAATGCAACACGAAAGGGCCGTCCGGCGCACGCCCCGGGGCGTGCGCCGGCGGACCGGCCCGCCTCAGGCCCGGTCGCGGCCCTTGAGGAAGAAGGCGACGGCCTGGGCGCGGTTGCTGACGCCCAGCTTGTCGTAGAGGTTCTTCAGGTGGAACTTCACCGTGTTCAGCGAAATGTCGAGCTTTTCGGCGATCTGCTGGTTGGTGAAGCCGCTGGCGAGGGAGGCGAGCAACTCGCGCTCGCGCCGCGTCAGGCCGGCGAGCGGGTCGGCGCCCAGCTGGCTCACGTCCACGAAGGGGAACATCATGCGCCCGTCGGCGACGGCGGCCACCGTTTCCAGCAACTGCGCCGGCGGATCGGACTTGGAGCAGAAGCCGGCGGCGCGCAACGCCATGGCCTGGCGCGGGATGTCGGGGTTGCCGGACCCGGTGTAGACGATGATGCGCGGCCCTTCCTGGCGGGTCGACAGCGCCTCCAGCACGCCGCGGCCGTCCAGGTAGGGCATTTCCCACCCGATGATGCCGACGTCGAACTTCATGCGGTCGCAGGCGGCCAGGAAGCGCTCGCCGTCCGGACACATGTGCAGGAGCGTGAACCGCTCGTCCCCGGCGAACAGCTTGATGAGGCTGCTCTGCAGGAGCGGGTTCTTTTCCGCGATCACGATCTCGATGGGCCGTTTCGCTTTTTTGTCGTTGGGCATGCGCCGGGCCGCCTGGTTGTGGTCGTGCCTAGGATCAACCGGACCCCCCTGGTCCGTGGGCCCATAGGCTACAGCATGTATCCCGGAAGGCAAATGCCGTTATGACCGAAAGTGCGGGGTCCGCCTGCCCGGAGGGGCGGGACCGGCCGCGGACGCGCGGGGCCGCCGGACGGTGCGTCGATCGGGCCGGCGGCGGTGCGGCCCGGCGGAGGCGGGCGGACGGCGGCGGCCGGGCGGAAAAACCCACCGCCGGAGTCGCCCTCGTGCGGCGATCGAGAGGCCTTTCGTGACAGGGCTTGCCGCTGCGGTTGATATGGGGCGGGCGGATGCACCGGCCGGTGCCCATGGCGACAACTGGCCCAATTGTCTAAGTCTCTGGAATATCTCGTTGTTCTGCAACGGTCGCGGTTGTCACATAAGTTTAAGAAATCCGTCACGAAGGGGACTCCATCGGTGACTACAGTCTGCGCCGTGCCGAGGACGCCGGCCGAACGCGGCTCGTCCACCGGCTCGGAATTTGAGCCTCACTCGCTCGACTGACCAATTGGAGGTCCCAGTGCTCAAGAAGACCATCGTTCTGGCCGCTCTGGCCACCGTCGCCGCCGCCGGTGCCGCCGAGGCCCGCGACCAGATCCGCTTCGTCGGCTCGTCCACGGTCTATCCGTTCACCACCACGGTCGCCGAGAACTTCGGCAAGACCACGGGCAACAAGACCCCGATCGTCGAGTCCACCGGCACGGGCGGCGGCATGAAGCTGTTCTGCGCCGGCGTCGGCACCGAGCACCCGGACTTCACCAACGCCTCGCGCCGCATGAAGGCCTCGGAGCTCGAGACCTGCCAGAAGAACGGCGTGCAGGACGTGACCGAGATCAAGGTCGGCTACGACGGCATCGTGGTGGCCAACGACAAGGCCGCGCCGGAGATGGCCATCTCCCGCAAGCAGCTGTACCTCGCCCTGGCCAAGCAGGTTCCGGTCGACGGCAAGATCGTCGCCAACCCCTACGCCAGCTGGAACGAGATCGACGCCTCGCTGCCGAACGAGAAGATCGAAGTCCTCGGCCCGCCGCCGACCTCCGGCACCCGCGACGCCTTCGTCGAGCTGGTGATGGAAGTGGGCTGCGAGGCGGCCCTGAAGGAGCAGAAGGTCGAACTCGGCAAGGACGAGATGAAGGCCGTCTGCCAGCAGGTGCGTGAAGACGGCGCCTACGTCGAAGCCGGCGAGAACGACAACCTGATCGTTCAGAAGCTGCAGGCCAACCCGAACGCCTTCGGCATCTTCGGCTACTCGTTCCTCGACCAGAACTCCGGCGCCCTGAAGGGTGCGAAGGTCGACGGCGAAGTCCCGACCTACGAAGCCATCGCTTCGGGCGCCTACCCGGTGTCGCGTTCGCTGTACGTCTACGCCAAGAACGCCCACGTCGGCACCATCCCCGGCATGAAGGAATTCATCGCCGAGTACACCAGCCCGCGCGCCTGGAGCGCCGACGGCTACCTCGCCGACAAGGGCCTGATCGCCATGCCGGACGCCGAGCGCGAGAAGGTGGCCCAGGCTGCCAACAGCCTGCAGCCGATCACCATGGAACAGCTGAAGGCTTCCCACTAAGGGCCTTCCGTCGCTCCGACGGCACGAAGAGTGGCCGGCCGCACGGCCGGCCACTCGTTCGTATGCGGGGCGGCATCCGACAGTTCGGACTCGACAAGCCTTTCATTGATCCATACTCGTCGCGCAGCCGCATTTCAGGCTTCCCCCAATTCCTTCCAGCCGGTGTAGCGAGAGCCCATGCAAGCGTTCACCCTCATCCTCGTCCTGGCGGTGCTGACGGTCGTCGGTTTCCGCATGGGACGCGGTCGTGCCGTCGCCGTGGTCGGCGGCGAGACGCGCAAGCTCCACTCCCTGCCCAGCTATCACGGCATGTACGTCGCCCTGTGGTGCGCCGTCCCGTCGTTCGTGCTGTTCGGGCTGTGGATGCTGTTCGAATCCTCCATCGCGACGCAGCTGACGCTCGCCAACCTGCCGCCCCAGGCGCTGCAGGGGCCGGACGGCCAGCCGCTGTCGGAGGCGCGCATCGGGCTTCTGCTCAACGACATCCGCAACACCGCCACCGGCAACATCGCCGGCAGCTCCGACGCCATCGTCCAGCAGGCGGCGCAGTACTACAACGGCATCCGCGCCACCGGCGACTGGCTGCTGACGGCGGCCGCCCTGTCGCTCGCGGTGCTGGGCGCCGGCTTCGGCTGGAAGCGCGTGTCGGCCGACCTGCGTGCCCGCAACGACGTCGAGATGGCCGTGAAGATCTTCATGATCGTCTGCTCGACCATCGCCGTCTTCACCACCATCGGCATCATCCTGTCGCTGCTGTTCGAGAGCCTGCGGTTCTTCTCGCGCGTCTCGCCGGTGGAGTTCCTGTTCGGCACCCACTGGAGCCCGCAGATCTCCATCCGCGCCGACCAGGTCGGATCGTCGGGCGGTTTCGGCGCCATCCCGCTGTTCGCCGGCACGATGCTGATCTCGTTCATCGCCATGATGGTGGCGGTGCCGATCGGCCTGCTGTCGGCCATCTACATGGCCGAGTACGCGCCCCGCAAGGTGCGCAGCGTGGTCAAGCCGCTGCTGGAGATCCTGGCCGGCATCCCGACGGTGGTCTACGGCTTCTTCGCCGCCCTGACGGTGGCCCCCTTCTTCCGCGACTCGGGGCAGCTGTTCGGCCTGTCCATCAGCTCGGAAAGCGCCATCGCCGCCGGCATCGTCATGGGCATCATGATCATCCCCTTCGTCAGCTCGCTGTCGGACGACGTGATCACCGCCGTGCCGAATGCGATGCGCGAAGGCTCCTACGGCCTCGGCGCGACGAAGAGCGAGACCATCAAGCGGGTGATCCTGCCGGCGGCGCTGCCGGGCGTGGTGGGCGGCATCCTGCTCGCCGTATCGCGCGCCATCGGCGAGACCATGATCGTGGTGATGGCCGCCGGCCTCGCCGCCAACCTGACCGCCAACCCCTTCGAAGCGGTGACCACGGTGACCGTGCAGATCGTCACCCTGCTGGTCGGCGACCAGGAATTCGACAGCCCGAAGACGCTGGCGGCCTTCGCCCTCGGCCTCGTTCTCTTCGTGGTGACGCTGGTGCTCAACGTCATCGCCCTTCACGTGGTGCGCAAGTACCGCGAGCAGTACGAGTAGGGAGGCCGGACCATGGCACCGAACACTCCGAACGCCTATGATCCCGCCGCCGCCGTGGCTGCCGAGGGACGCACCGTGAACCGAAACATCGCAGAAATCGTCAACTCCGGGCTCGCCGCCCGCTACCGGGCCGAGCGCCGCTTCAAGGTCTATGGCGTCGTCGCCATCGGCGTGGCGCTGGCCATGCTCGCGACCCTGTTCGTGACCATCTTCGCCCAGGGCTGGACCGCCTTCACCACCACGGTGATCGAGCTGCCGGTGACCGTCGAGCGCGAAATGGTCGCCAACGCCCAGGGCGAGGTGACCACCGACAGCCTGGCCTACGCCAACTTCGCCGTGCCCATGCGCAAGGCGCTGGAGGCCCAGTTCCCCGACGTGACGGGCCGGTCGGACAAGCGCGACCTCTATGCCATCCTGTCCGACGGCGCCACCTACCGCCTGCAGAACATGATCCGCGAGAACCCCGAGCTGGTGGGCCGCGAGATCCTTCTGGAAGCGCCCGTCGCCGCCGACTTCGACCTGCTCGCCAAGGGCCAGGTGGACACCTCGGTGCCGGAGACGGAACGTCGCCTCAACGACAATCAGGTGGCGTGGTTCCAGACGCTGCAGGAGCGGGATCTGGTCGACAGCCAGTTCAACACCATCCTGTTCACCAACGGCGACTCGCGCCAGCCGGAACTGGCCGGCATCTGGGGTGCGGTGGTCGGCAGCTTCTACACGCTGCTGGTGACGCTCGCCCTGTCGTTCCCCATCGGCGTCGCGGCGGCGGTGTACCTGGAAGAGTTCGCGCCGAAGAACAAGTGGACCGACCTGATCGAGGTGAACATCAACAACCTCGCCGCGGTGCCGTCCATCGTGTTCGGTCTGCTCGGCCTCGCGGTGTTCCTGCAGGTCTTCGGGCTGCCGCGCTCGGCACCGCTGGTCGGCGGTCTGGTGCTGACGCTGATGACCCTGCCGACCATCATCATCGCCAGCCGCGCCGCGCTCAAGTCGGTGCCGCCGTCGATCCGCGAAGCGGCGCTCGGCGTCGGCGCCTCCAAGCTGCAGATGATCACCCACCACGTCCTGCCGCTGGCCATGCCCGGCATGCTGACCGGCACCATCATCGGCATGGCCCAGGCGCTGGGTGAGACGGCGCCGCTGCTGATGATCGGCATGGTCGCCTTCGTGGTCGACATCCCCGGCGGCCCCATGGACCCGGCGACCGTTCTGCCGGTGCAGATCTTCCTGTGGGCCGACAGCCCCGAGCGCGCCTTCGTGGCCCGCACCTCGGCGGCCATCATGGTTCTCCTCGCCTTCCTGGTGGTGATGAACGCGCTCGCCGTCATTCTTCGCAAGAAGTTCGAACGTCGCTGGTAGGACCCGACATGAACAGCCAAGCCACCGCCGCCCAGGTTCAGACCGAAGCCCCCGCCCCCCAGGGCACCGCCGGCACGCCGCTGGTCGGCCCGGGCGAGCAGGCCAAGGTCTCCGCGCGCAATGCCAACGTCTATTACGGCGACAAGCACGCCATCAAGGACGTGGGCCTGGACATCAAGCAGAACGAGGTGACCGCCTTCATCGGTCCCTCGGGCTGCGGCAAGTCGACGTTCCTGCGCTGCCTGAACCGCATGAACGACACCATCGACATCGCCCGCGTCACCGGCCTCATCACCCTCGACGGCGAGGACATCTACGCCAAGCGCGTCGACCCGGTGCAGCTGCGCGCCCGCGTCGGCATGGTGTTCCAGAAGCCGAACCCCTTCCCGAAGTCCATCTTCGAGAACATCGCCTACGGCCCGCGCATCCACGGCATCGCCCGCCACAAGGACGAGCTGGAAGAGATCGTCATGACGAGCCTCGAGCGCGCCGGCCTGCTGGGCGAGGTGAAGGATCGCCTCGACCAGCCCGGCACCGGCCTGTCCGGCGGCCAGCAGCAGCGCCTGTGCATCGCGCGCGCCATCGCGGTTCACCCCGAGGTGATCCTCATGGACGAGCCGTGCTCGGCGCTCGATCCCATCGCCACGGCGAAGATCGAGGAACTGATCGACGAGCTGCGGCAGAACTACACCATCGTCATCGTCACCCACTCCATGCAGCAGGCGGCCCGCGTGTCGCAGCGCACGGCCTTCTTCCACCTGGGCAATCTGGTGGAGTGCGGCGATACCGAGCAGATCTTCACCAACCCGCAGCACCGCCTGACGCAGGGCTACATCACCGGCCGCTTCGGCTGAGGCGGCGGTCCGTCCCCCATCCCGCGGCGTTCGCGGGCGAGGCAGGAGAAGCACCGTGGAACAGCGTTCGTCGGACCACACGGTCAGCGCCTTCGGCGAGGAGCTGCGCGACCTCGGCGACATGATCGTGCGCATGGGCGGCCTGGCGGAGGCGCAACTCGCGTCCTCCCTGCAGGCCCTGTCGCGGCGCGACAGCGACCTCGCCGCCAAGGTGGTGACGGCCGACGCCAAGGTCGATGAAATGGAGCGGGAGGTGGACGCCTGCGTCGTGCGCCTCATCGCGCTCCGCCAGCCGGTCGCCGACGACCTGCGCAACGCCGTCGGCGCCCTGAAGATCGCCGCCGACATCGAGCGCATCGGCGACTACGCCGCCAACGTCGCCAAGCGGGTGCTGGTGCTCAACCAGCTGCCGCTGGTGCGGCCGGTGGCGGGCGTGCCCAGCATGGGCCGCATCGTGCAGGAACTCATCAACGACGTGCTCGACGCCTATGTCGAGCGCGACGTGCGCAAGGCCATCGACGTCTGGCAGCGCGACGAGGAAGTGGACGAGCTGCACACCAGCCTGTTCCGCGAACTGGTCACCGACATGATGGAAGACCCGCGCAACATCACCGCCTGCACGCACCTCATGTTCATCGCCAAGAACATCGAGCGCATCGGCGACCACGCCACCAACATCGCGGAAACCATCCACTTCCTGGTGCAGGGCACGCCCCTGCGCGGCCAGCGCCCCAAGGGCGCCGACCAGGACTACAGCCTGCCGCCCGGGGGCACCGACGCCCCCGCGCCGGCCAAGGACGCGACGGAGTAGAGCGACAGATGAAGCCCCTTGTCATGATCGTCGAGGACGAAATCGCCCTCGTCACCATGCTCCGCTACAACCTCGAGAAGGAAGGCTATCGCGTCGTCGAGGCCACCGACGGCGAGGAAGCGTTGACGGTCGCCGCCGAGAACACGCCGAACCTCATCCTGCTCGACTGGATGCTGCCGATGATGTCGGGCATCGAGGTCTGCCGCCAGCTGCGCCGCAAGCCGGCCACAAAGGACGTGCCCATCATCATGGTCACCGCCCGCGGCGAGGAGACCGACAAGGTGCGCGGTCTGAACACCGGCGCCGACGACTACATCACCAAGCCCTTCTCCATGCCCGAGCTGATGGCCCGCATCGGCGCCCTGCTGCGCCGCTCGCAGCCGGTGGCACAGAGCAAGGGCGTGCTGACCTACGAAGACATCTCCATGGACCTGTCGGCCCACCGCGTCACCCGCGCCGGCCGCTACGTCCACCTGGGCCCGACCGAGTTCCGCCTGCTGCAGTTCCTCATGGAGCATCCGGGCTGCGTGTTCTCGCGCGAGGAACTGCTGAACGCCGTGTGGGGGCCGGACATCTACGTCGAGCCGCGCACGGTCGACGTCCACATCCGCCGCCTGCGCAAGGCGCTGAACGGCGAGACGGAACAGGACGTCATCCGCACCGTCCGCGCCGCCGGTTACGCGCTCGACGCCAACGCCGTGGTGGTCTGACACCGGGAGAGTAAGGCGCGGCGGCGGGTTTCGCCGCCGCGTCGCGGCTATTCCGGCAGCCAGTCGCAATCGAGCAGGCGGTCGACCGGCAACGCCATGACCGCTGGGAAGGTCTCCGGCGGCAGGCCCGTCTCGTCGGCCGCGTCCTCGCGCGCATCGGCGTACCACTCGGGCAGACCGGCCTCGAAGGCACCGCGCAGCGACGGGCTGTCGTCGAGCAGCCGGCCGATCTGGCGCCGGCTTTCCCGGATGGTCACGCGCCAGCTTGGGCTGCGGCGATCCGGCTGGTGGGCCCACTTCAGCAGGTGCATGAGCAGGGTGGCGGCGTGGCCCGCCATCGCCCGGCGTTCTGCCCGACCCATGCCGGCCACTTCCTCCGCCAGATACTCGACGTCGAGGCTCGTGTTGACGCCGCGCATGTCGCGCAACAGCGCCGCCTGGTCCTGGGTCCAGGCGTAGAAGTCGGCGTCATAAAAGCGTTTCGCCGTCGCCATGGTGCGACCTCCGGCAGCCCTGCATGGGCCAAAGACAAGGGCTGCCCGAGGCGGCCGGAAGTCCCTTCTCAGCCCGTCGCCTTGGCCAGGTAGGCGTCGATCACCCGCACCAGGGCTTCCTGGTGGTCGGTGAAGGCGTGGTTGGCGCCGTCGATGGCGTGGTAGTCGATGGTGATGTTCTTCTGCTGCTGCAGCTTGCCGGCCAGCTTGGCGGCGGCGGCTTCCGGCACCCGTTCGTCCTTCGATCCGTGGACGATGAGGCCCGACGACGGGCAGGGGGCGAGGAAGGTGAAGTCGTACTGGTTGGCCGGCGCGGCCACCGAGACGAACCCCTCGATCTCCGGCCGGCGCATCAGCAGCTGCATGCCGATCCAGGCGCCGAATCCGAAGCCGGCCACCCAGCAGGCGCCGGCGTTGTGGTTGATCTGCTGCATCCAGTCCAGCGCCGAGGCGGCGTCGGACAGTTCCCCCTGGCCGGCGTCGTAGACGCCCTGCGACCGGCCGACTCCGCGGAAGTTGAAGCGCAGCACCGAGAATCCGCGACGCGCGAAGGTGTGGTAGGTGTTGTAGACCACCCGGTTGTTCATGCTGCCGCCGTGCTGCGGGTCCGGGTGGAGCACCAGGGCGATGGGGGCGTTGGGCCGTTTGGAGTGGTGGTAACGGCCTTCCAGGCGGCCTTCCGGCCCGTTGAAGATCACTTCAGGCATGGGTACGGTGAGCCCTGGCTTCTGGCGCGGCGGAAGGGATCGCAACAGGACGCGCGGAGGGGACGAAAGGCCGGCCGCCGCATGCTGCGCCGGCCGGCCCGGAAACGGGCGCCGACGGCCCCGGGCAAACTTGACCGGCTTGGTCGGGGATCATATATTCAACTCCACAGGGGCCATGGCCTCTGTTATCTACTGTTGCGCGGCGGGAAGCAGGGGTGCGACCCGACCGTGTAAAACGGGGCGCATATTAGCATACTCACAGCGGCAATTTTCAACAGATTTCGAAGATGTTCGCACGACTCAAGGAAGACATGGACGCCATCCTGGCACGCGATCCGGCCGCCCGTTCACGGCTGGAGGTCTTCCTGTGTTATCCGGGCTTCCATGCCATCGCGACTCATCGCGCCACGCACTGGCTGTGGGGCAAGGGCTTTCGCCTGACGGCACGGTTCCTGTCGCATGTCGCGAAGATCTTCACCGGCGTCGAGATCCATCCCGGCGCCAAGATCGGCCGCCGCGTCTTCATCGACCACGCCACCGGAGTCGTCATCGGCGAGACGGCGGAAGTGGGCGACGACGTCACCCTGTACCAGGGCGTGACCCTGGGCGGCACCTCGCTGCACAAGGGCAAGCGCCACCCGACGCTGGGCGCCGGCGTCATCGTCGGCTCGGGCGCCCAGATCCTCGGTCCCCACACGGTGGGGGAGGGGGCGCGCGTCGGTGCCAATGCCGTGGTGCTGGACGAGGTTCCGCCGGGCGTCACCGTGGTCGGCATCCCGGCCCGCATGGTGATGCGCAAGCCCAAGGGCATCGAAGAGGATTTCTGCGCCTACGGCCTGCCGACCGAGCATCTCCCCGACCCCGTCGTGCGCACGATGGATGGGCTGCGCGCCCAGATCAGTGCGCTGATGGACCGGGTGGAGACGCTGGAGCGCGAGCGGGCCGGCGGCGCCCCGGCCACCGGAGCCGTCGCCGCGGCCGGGCGCATTCCGAGACTTCCGCAGGTGGTCGCCGACAACAGCGACTCGGACAAGACAGCCGCGGAGGAGTCGTCCGTCTCCGGCAGCGATGCCGCCTCCCCCTCCGGAGCACGAGACGAGGAAGACCGCCGCGCCGCCTCCGGCGGGGGGCAGGCGTGATGAGGGCGCAGACGGGAACGGTTCGTGTCGCTGCCGCGGCGCGGGCCCAGAGGGAGTACGGACCGTGAGACTGAGTACGAAGGGCCGCTACGCGGTGATGGCGATGGGGGATCTTGCCTCGCATTCCCAGGGCAAGCCGGTGGCTCTGGCCGATATCGCCGAACGTCAGGAAATCAGCCTCTCCTACCTGGAGCAGCTGTTCGGCAAGCTCCGCAAGGGCGGCCTGGTGCGCAGCGTGCGCGGCCCCGGCGGCGGCTACCTGCTGTCGCGCGCGGCGGCGGAGATGCGCATCTCCGACATCATCCTGGCGGTCGACGAGCCGATCCAGACGACGCGCTGCACGCCGGGCACTCCGGCGGGCTGCCACAACAACAAGGGCCGCTGCCTGACGCACGACCTGTGGGAAGAACTGGGCAACCAGATCTACCTGTACCTCTCCAGCGTGACGCTGGAGCAGGTGGTCCAGCGCAAGGTGCTCGGCACCAGCGGCCTGTTCGGCGATCCGGCCATCAGCGCCGCCGCTCAGTAAGGCCCGCGTCCGCGAAAGGCCGCCGCGTGGCCGTGGTGGGAGATGCCCCCGCCCCGGCTCGCCGGCGGTCTTTTCATGTGCGAACCAGATGATCCATCCATGACCCGGCCGGTGCACTACCTCGACCACAACGCCACCGCCCCCATCCGCCCCGAGGCGGCGGAGGCGGTGATGCAGGCCCTGCGCGACGGCGGCAATCCGTCGTCGGTGCACGCGCTCGGCCGGCGCGCCCGCATGGTGGTGGAAGACGCCCGCGAGGCGGTGGCGGCGCTGGTCAACGCGCGGCCCGAGCAGGTGATCTTCACCTCCGGCGGCACCGAGGCCGACGCGCTCGCCCTGCGCGGCTGCGGCCGGCCACGCGCCGTGGCGTCGGCGGTGGAGCATTCGGCGGTCCTGCGCGGCCACCCCGACGTCGCCGTCTGCCCGGTGACGCCCGACGGCGTGCTCGACCTGGCGGCGCTGGAGACCCTGCTGGCGGAGGCCCAGGCCGACGGGCAGGTGGTGGTCTCCGTCATGCTCGCCAACAACGAGACGGGTGTGGTGCAGCCGGTGAAGGAAGCGGCCCGCCTCGCCCATGCCCACGGCGCCCTGGTGCATTGCGACGCCGTGCAGGGGCCGGGGCGGATCTTCACCGACGTCCACGCCCTGCGCGTCGACCTGCTCAGCCTGTCGGCCCACAAGATCGGCGGCCCGCCCGGCGTCGGCGCCCTGGTGGCGACCGATCCCGTCGCCGTGCAGCCGCTGTTCGCCGGCGGGCAGGAGCGCGGCAAGCGCGCCGGGACGGAGAACGTGCCCGGCCTCGCCGGCTTCGCCGCCGCCGCCCGTGTCGTGGCCGCCGGCTGGCGGGAGGAAGCGGCGCGCCTCGCCACCCTGCGCGACCGGCTGGAGGCGGGCATCCGCGCCCGTCAGCCGGCGGCGGTGATCTGGGGCGCCGGCGCGGCCCGCCTGCCCAACACCACCTGCGTCGGCCTGCCGGGCGTCACTGCCCAGACCCAGCTCATGGCGCTCGACCTCGCCGGCGTGGCGGTCAGCGCCGGCGCGGCCTGTTCCTCCGGCAAGGTGGGGCCGAGCCACGTGCTGCTCGCCATGGGCGCCGGCGAGGCGCAGGCCCGCGAGGCGATCCGCGTCAGCCTGGGGTGGACCACCACCGAGGGAGACGTCGACGCCTTCCTCGCCGCCTGGGCGCCGCTGGCGGCGCGGGCGGCGGCGTGATCCATCCTGCCCCCTTGCCGAGAGGCGGCGGGAACGCTATGCAGTCACCCCGAAAGCGTTGAACCCCCAACACGAGCGGTTACAAAGGGAGCGGCGAATGCCCAAGATCACCTTCATCGACAAGGACGGCGAGGCCCAGACCTACGACGCCCCGGAAGGGCTGTCGGTGCTGGAAGTGGCGCACCGTCACAGCATCGATCTCGAGGGTGCCTGCGAAGGGTCGCTCGCCTGCTCCACCTGCCATGTGGTGGTGGACCCCGACTGGTACGAGAAGCTGCCCGAGGCGTCCGAGGACGAGGAAGACATGCTCGACCTCGCCTTCGGCCTGACCAAGACCTCGCGCCTCGGCTGCCAGATCATCATGACCGACGACCTCGACGGTCTGGTCGTGCGCCTGCCCTCGGGCACGCGCAACGTGATGAGCGACTGAGGACGCGCCTGCCGAAGGGCGCTGCGGCGCCCTTCCCATTTCCCGCCGCGGACCCTATGTGACGCGCCATGACGACCGCCGTTCTGCCCGACGCGCCCGACGTGGCCGCCCTCGATCTCGACATCGCCCCCTCGCGCCCGCCGGCGGAGACGCGGGTGGTGGTCGCCATGTCCGGCGGGGTCGACAGTTCGGTCACGGCCGCCCTGCTGGCCGAGCGCGGCTACGACGTGGTCGGCATCACCATGCAGCTCTACGACCACGGCGCCGCCATCGCGCGCGCCAACGCCTGCTGCGCCGGCAAGGACATCCACGACGCCCGTCGCGTCGCCGCCGCCATCGGCATCCCGCACTACGTGGTGGACTACGAGGGCACCTTCCTCGGCGACGTCATGGAGAAGTTCGCCGACAGCTACGTGTCGGGCGAGACGCCGGTGCCCTGCGTGCTGTGCAACCAGACCGTCAAGTTCCGCGACCTGCTGACGGCCGCCCGCGACCTGGGTGCCGTCGCCCTCGCCACCGGCCATTACGTGCGCCGCCAGCGCGGTGCCGACGGCCGCTCCGAACTGTGGCGCGGCGCCGATCCCGCCAAGGACCAGAGCTACTTCCTGTTCGCCACCACCCGCGAACAGCTGGACTTCGTGCGCTTCCCCCTCGGCGGCCTGAGCAAGGACCAGACGCGCGCGCTCGCCCACCGCTATGCCCTGCCGACCGCCGACAAGGCGGAAAGCCAGGACATCTGCTTCGTGCCCGACGGCGACTACGCCCGCGTGGTGGAAAAGCTGCGCCCCGGCGCCACCCGTCCCGGCGACATCGTGCATGTGGACGGTACGGTGCTCGGCCGGCACGAGGGCATCATCCACTACACCGTCGGCCAGCGCCGCGGCCTCGACATCGGCGGCACGGCGGACCGGCTCTACGTGGTGCGGGTGGAGGCGACCACCAACCGCGTCATCGTCGGCCCGCGCGAGGCGCTCGGCCGCGAGTCCTTCCGCATCCGCGACCTCAACTGGATCGGCGAGGGCACGGCGCCGGACGCCGCGGGCGTGCGGTGCGTGGTGAAGATCCGCAACAGCTTCCGCCCCGCCGCCGCCACCGTGCTGTCGGCGGGCGAGGGCGCGGCGGAGGTGCGGCTGGACGAGCCGGTGCACGGCGTGGCGCCGGGGCAGGCCTGCGTGCTCTATGACGGCGACCGCGTGCTGGGCGGCGGCTGGATCGTCCGCGACCGCACCGCCTGAGCGAACTTTTTGTCGCTTCCTCCCCCAAACGGAGGGTGTGATGGCGGTCACTTGTTTCTATCCTGACCGAGTGATGCCTGAAGACTGCGGCGGCTGTCACCCGACCCCCGAGAGCTGCTGCGATTATCCCCGAGTAGTGCGGGCATTGCAGGGCGCTTCCCCGGTGGAAGCGCCCTCTTTTTCGCCGCTCACCCGGTGGAGCCGGGGCCGTGACGACGGCTGCGCGTCACCGGGTCCTGCAACACCAGGCGGACCAGTTCGGCCTGCCGGTTGACGCCGGTCTTGCCGAACAACTGCTTCAGGTGGTGGCGCACCGTGGAGACGGCGACGCCGGAGCGGCTCGCCACCTCCTGCACCGAAGCGCCGATCGCCAGTTCCGCCAGCACGCGGCCCTCCGCCTGGGTCAGGCCGAACAGCTCCGCCAGCCGCTCTGGCGACGGTCGACCGGTCGCCGCGGGGTCGTGTACGAAGACGGCGACCGCCGGCGCGGCGATGCCGAGCCAGCCGCGTCCGCTGCCCGTGGGGGCGACGAGAACGTGCAGCCGCTCCTCCTCCGGGCCGCAGGGCACCGCCAGAACACCGCCGGCCCCGCCGCTGCCCACGGCCAGGGCGGAGGCGATGCGGCGGCGCAGCGGCTCCCTGGCCGCCGCCGCCGCCGCCTGCAGGTGCTGGCGGCCGTCGATGTCGAGGCCGCGGCGGGCTTCGACGAGCCGCCGCGCGCGATCGTTGAGGGCGACGACCCGGCCGCCGCCGTCGAGCAGGAGGACGGCCGTCGCGATGCGCTCGAGCATGGCGTCGGCGCTGCTGCGGGCGGCCCAGGCGTCGGCCAACTGGCGCCGCACCTGGGCGGCACGGCGCAGGTGCGGCTGCAGGGTACGCAACAGCGCGAAATGGGAGTCGGTCGGCGGGTTGTCCGGCGCCAGCAGGATGCTCAGCAGCATCACCCGGCCGGGCTCGCGGAACAGGTCGGCGCCGATGGCGTAGCGCAGCCCCTGCGGTTTCAGCCAGTCCGTGTAATATTCGCTGGCCAGCAGGATGTGCGGGTCCAGCAGCGCATCCCCGTCGAGCGGCTGGTCGCCCGGATGCTCGGGGATCAGCGGCAGCCAGGGATTGACCCGGAAGAAGTGGGAAGAATAGCTCTCCACCGCCGCCGGCGGCAAACTGGGCGCGACGAACACATCGACGCTGCCGACGCGGGTGTCTTCCAGAGTAAGTGTGACGAGACCACCCGTGGCGTGCTCGATCATCGCCATGGCGTCCTGCCAGGCGTCTGCCTGTTCCTGCACCGCCCCATCATAGATCTTGTCTATGATGACATGAACCGTCTCCCCAGACGTCATGCCTTTCCCCCTGCACCCCGGAATATTGGCGAAGTCTTGGCTTCGCCTTCCCACCCTTTCAATGTGGGGGAACACGCACCAGAGGTAAACACCTTCCTCCCGGATTTTCGGGATAATGGGGCCGCGGAAACCGGGGCGGGGCCTGCCGACGGTCAGGGGGCGGTGGTTTCGCGGGTGCCCGCCGTCTCGTCCCGCAGCCATGGCGGCACGGCGTCGGAGTCCGCGGCGCCGAGGAAGGTGGTGCCGATGTCCACCGTGCTCTCGCGCCCGACGGCATGGGCGTGGGCATCCAGCCAGCCGCGCGCCTTCTCGCGCCCCAGGTCGCGCAGCCAGCACAGGAAGTCCCACTCGGCGTTGAGCTTGCTGGAGGCCGACAGGGCGTCCATCTCCGGCTCGCCGCTGATGCGGTGGACGAGCATGCGCTTGTAATCCTGCGGGTCCAGCTTGCCCTGGTCGAGCAGCCGGCCGACGAAGGCGATGGCGCGCATCTCGCGGTAGAGGCTGGCGTTGAAGGTGATCTCGTTCATGCGGTTGATGATCTCGCGCGCCGTGCGGGGCACCGCCTGGCGGCGCAGCGGGTTGATCTGCACCAGGATGATGTCGCGGCTGCCGCCGCGGTAGATGAACGGCCACAGCGCCGGATTGCCCATGTAGCCGCCGTCCCAATAGGCCTCGCCGTCGATCTCCACGGCCTGGTAGAGGTGCGGCAGGCAGGCCGAGGCCAGGACGTGGTCGGTCGTCAGTTCGTCGTGACGGAAGACGCGCGGATGGCCGGTGGACACGTTGGTGGCGGTGACGAAGACCTGCACCCGGTCGCACCGCCGCACCCGCTCGAAATCGACGCAGGCGTCGACGATCTCGCGCAGCGGATTGTGGTTGGACGGGTTGAACTCGTACGGACTGTAGAGCCGCTGCATGAGGTCGGCCCAGATGAACCACGGGTTGCCGTCCAGGCTCCACGAGCCGGTCAGCCAGCCGAAGGGGCCGCGCTTGAAGGGCGTGAAGCGCGATGCCTCGGCGACCTTGCGCCAGAAGGTTTCGAGCCCCTCGCGCGCCGCCTTGTAGCGCGACAATTGGGATGGCCGGTGGGCGACAACTACGATGGCCGGTCGCCGTGATGGGATGATGATGGTGGCGCCGCGCAGCGGCGCCGGCAAGTCTAATTGTCGCCGGCCTCCGATGTAGTTGTCGCTGAGCGACAATTATCCACTTCGGTAGTTGTCGCGGAGGATGCGGCGTCCCGGCCGACTGCCGTCCGGCGCCGATAGCTCTCGACGTTCAGCTCGAAGATCGTGGCGTGGTGGACCAGCCTGTCGATGGCGGCGATGGTCATGGCCTTGTCGGGAAAGATACGGTCCCACTGGCCGAACGGCTGGTTGGCGGTGATCAAGAGCG
>NZ_OCNJ01000027.1 GCF_900230255.1 Caenispirillum bisanense | reverse complement strand
GCAGCCGTCGCGGCCACTGGCGAGGGCAAAACCCGCGCCGGACAGGGTCCGACCTACGGCCGGGCTACGCCCGCCCTCCGGTCGGACCCTGTCGTCACCAACAATGTCGCTGGCTCGTCAAGTTCAATGTCGCTGTGCAGACGGACCTCCACATCGGCTTCAAGGGCACCATGAACGCCCTGTTCCTGCGGGACCTGAAGGACAAGATCCGCCGCTCCCACAAGGCCATCGCCGCCGCCGGCCGCGCCGCCGGCGGCCTAGCCTACGGCTACCGGGTGGTACGCGGCGTGACGGATGATCGCGGCGGCTACGTCAACGGCCTGCGCGAGATCGACCCAGACCAGGCGGCGGTCATCCGCCGGATCTACGAGGAAGTAGCCGCCGGCATTCCGGTGAGCGAGATCGTCCGCCAGCTCAACGAAGAGGGCGTGCCGGCGCCAGGCGGCGAACGCTGGCGCATCCACTCCATCCGAGGCGAGCGCAGCCGTGGCCGCGGCATCCTCGCCAACGAGATCTACCGCGGTTGGCTGATCCACAACCGCACCCGCAAGGTCGTGGACCCGAAGACCGGCCGTGTCCGCTATGCCAATAACCCGGAATCGGAGTGGTTGCGCACCCATGTTCCCGAGCTGCAGATCATCTCCGACGAGTTGTGGCACCGGGTCCAGGCGGAACGGAACCCCAAGTGGAAGTGGGAGAAGCCGCCCAGCGAGCGCCGGCGCAAGTTCGCCGAGGACCGCAAGGGCCTGCCGCATCCGTTGACCGGCCTCGTGAAATGCGGCGCTTGCGGCGGCCATAAGGTGGTGGCGAACGCAACCCGCTATGTCTGCCAGACCTACCGCATCCACCGCACCTGCACCAACGCCCGCGGCCGACGCGAGCAGGAGGTGGCGGCAGCCGTCTTCCAGGCCCTGCTGGACCACGTGGCCGCAGTCGAGGACTGGGCCGTGCCCATCGGCGCCAAACTGGCAGCCGAGTACGCCGTCCGTGCGCAGCTGGATGACGAGGTGGCATCGATTGACGCGGCCATGGCGCGCCTGCTGACCGCGATAGAGAACGGCGTGCAGGCTGAGCAGGCCACCACTCGCATACTGGCCCTGCAGGACCGCCTGGCGTCCATCCGCGCCATGCCCCGCCTGCCCGACCTGCTGCCATCGGAGGACATTCGGGCGCTGCTGGTGTCGGCGCTGGTGCGGATGGAGACCAACTTCTCGGTTCCCCGCTACGCCGACCCTATCGCCAAGGCGTTGGCCCTGGTGGTGAACGAAGTGGTGCTGACGCCGATTCCCGGTAAGGCGCGCGGCGAGACGATGGACATCCGCCTCAATCCCGAGGGCTGGGGGGACTTCTATGTGCAGATCCAGGGCGCTTGGCCGGGCGTGACGGTTTGAGAGGCGGGCAACTCAGGACGGCGCCGATCCTGGTCGGGCAGACTGGCCCCGCCACCAGGCAGGCTTGTCAGGCGGCGTGCAAGGCCGCCTCGTCTGCAGCCGGATTATGCTGGACAACGCGCAGATAGGCCCGCACCGCCCGATCCGGTCGCCGCCCCTTCTGTTCCCAGTCCTGTACTGCCCGCACGTCAAGGCCAAAACGCTGGGAAAACTCCGGCCATGGCGGCCTAAGGCCCCGCCCTAACGCTGGGCGGGGGCATCACCTGCGACGGCATGGCTCCGTCGATGGTGATCTCTACGGCTAACCGACTGCACCCTGCGGCGCTCCGTCGGAGCCCACATCCTCGCCGAAATTAGAAGAATGGCCGTGGGCCAGCCAACCCGCGCCCGACGGCCGCAGCCCAGTGCTGCATCGCCGACTGTCATCGGACGGCGCCACCGCCACCCCAACAGCCAGGCCCGGCGCGAGCCGCTGCCGCACGCCATCAGCGCGGTGCGCAAGCTCTGGAAGTCCCCGGGGCGGGCTGACCACCACGACCAAAGTCACTGTCGCTGTCGACGATCTCGGGCTCTGCCTTGCTAGATCTTCCCGGTAGTATCGAGTCGACAGACCATCCATTCACGTTTAGCCTGCCGACGTGTCGGCTTCTACCACTTTAGGGCTCTCGCCGCCCCAAGGGGTCGCTAAAAGGGAACGTCATGCAGAAAAAATTCCGCATCAGCTCAGCATTGAAAGACATCATTGGGCGAGACCTCATTACTAACGACTTCGTCGCTATATTCGAGCTCGTGAAAAACTCGTTCGATGCTCACGCGAGCCACGTTGGGATCGAATTCGGCGACGATACCATTATTATAACCGATAATGGCAAAGGTATGTCCCGTGATGACATCATCGGAAAGTGGTTGTTCGTCGCCTATTCCGCGAAGCGATGGGGTAGAGAAGACGAAGAGCTGCCGAGGGACTATCGTGACGCGATTTCTGCGAGACGGGGCTATGCAGGTAACAAGGGTATTGGACGCTTTTCATGCGACCGACTTGGAATGCAGCTGGATCTTTATTCAAGACCATTCGGCGGCAAGGCTGTCCAGCACCTTGTAGTTAATTGGACGGATTTTGAGCTAGATGCCGACACAGAATTCGCGACAGTAGATGTGCAGCTGGGTGAAGTAGGCGCGTTTCCGAAACCAGAGAAAGCCCATGCGCCGACTGCAGAAGGAACGATGCTTGTAATCAGCCGTCTTCGCGACACGTGGTCGGGGGAAAAGATAAAGAAGCTGAGGGCATATCTCGCAAAGCTCGTAAATCCCTTCGATACAAGCGAAGACCTGAGAATCGAGACACATGTTACATGCGCACCGCAAGATGATATCGAAGGCCCCGTTGGGAACCATATAGTCGATCTTCTCGATCAGAAGACGGCAAAGATTTCTGTATCGATAAATTCTTCACGCGTCGAAACAAGTCTTTGGGATCGCGGAACTCTAATATACAGGATAGAGGAAGATAATAGATTCCCCGTACTGGCGCACTGCGGTGTTGAGGTGACGCTGCATTTCCTGAACAAAAGTGCGAAACAAACCTTCACTCACCGAATGGGCGTGCAGCCGGTGCAATTCGGCAACATCTTCTTGTTTGTCAATGGGTTCCGTGTCTATCCAGTGGGAGAGCCGACGGACGACACCTTCGGGATTGGCCGCCGTAAACAACAGGGTGTTGCCCGTTACCTTGGTCTCCGTGACATCCTTGGAAAGATCGACGTCACAGCGCCAGTCGGTGTTTTCCAAGAAGCTTCTAGCCGAGATGCAGGCCTGATCGAAGGTCCTGCTCAAGTTCAGCTCTACGAAGCGGTAATGAAGCACGCCTTTTTCCGCCTTGAGCGATATGCAGTGACCGTCAACTGGGTTGATAGTCTAGATCAGGAAAGCGATGATGCTGCTGGTCTTAAATCAGATAGCGCAAGGGCCCGTATTATTGGCATCGTCAAGGCTCTTGCCGGTTCGCCAAGCGTAAGGCTGCTTGATTATGATAGAGAGCTGATCGATATCATTAACGAGCGCGCCGCGGAGTTTGAGGACTCGCTTGAAGGCCTTGCGCTTGTTGCGCAGGAAGCGGGGGATCAGGCGCTGTTGGCGCGAATCGAAAGGTCTCGGCGACGCTACGAAGAGCTAAAACAGAGCGAGGCCGCCGCAAAGCAGAAAGCCGATGAAGAGCTTCGAGCCCGCAAGGAGGCTGAGAAGCGGGCGAGCGTTGCCGAAAAGGCTGCACGTGACGCAGGGGCCCGCTTAGAACGGGTTGAAAAGCAGGCCAAGCTACTGCTAAACGCGAAAGATCAGGGCAGCGAGGAGTTGCAACTATTACATCATCAGGTGATTATATATGCCACGGAGGTTGAGACACTCACCAAAAGGTGCTTGCGAAAACTAAGCCGTGGTGGTCAAACAGAGTCAGTCCTGGACGATCTTGAGGAGATCGCTTTCCAAAACAGCAAGATACTGGCTGTCACTAGGATTGCTACACAGGCGAAGTTCAAGCTTAACGCCGATCGGATTGAAGAAGACATAGTTCAATATATCGGGGAGTACGTGAGTAAAGTTGCGCCGCTATACGGGGATATCGGCGACGTTGATTTTGACGCCGGAGGCGCCTCTCAAATTATGGAGTTCAAGCCAGTCGAGCTCACGATCGTTCTTGATAACTTGTTTAGCAACGCTGGTAAGGCGGGCGCCCGTCGAATGGCTTTTAAGTGCAGAAAATCTACGGGTATTACTGGCTCCATTGAGATCGTCGTTTCGGATGATGGGGGTGGCATCGATGAACAAGCTGTCGATGTCACTAGAATTTTTCAGAGGGGATATAGCGGTTCGCGGCGCGGCTCGGGGTTAGGCCTCTATCATGCAAAACAGGTCATCGAGGGGATCGGAGGAAGCATTGCCCTTGATCCCCAGCGGCCCCAGGGGGCTGCGCAGTTCATTATTCGCCTGCCAAAGAGGGGGAAGAAGTGAGGCTAGAATTTGGTGTGCTCTGGTTTGAGAATCAGCCCGACGACGTGCGCGGGCAACGGAAAGAGATCGAAGAGTATATTGAGGAGCTAGGCTTCAAGCCTAGGATCGAGATGCTCTCGGACGGCGATGAAGTTGAGATCTTGGCCGAGAGGCAACGGCTTTACGATGATTTCGAAATTGTACTAGTGGACTATGATCTTGGTCAGGCAGGAAAAGGCGACAAGCTTGCGGGTCGCATACGCAAGGGCTTCGGCTTCACCGACATCGTGTTCTATAGTGGCCTAACGACCGTTGACCTCAGGAATCTGGTTCACAAAGCGCAAATTGACGGCGTCTATTGCATGGAACGGCGGCATCTCGCTGACCGCCTAGAAGGGCGTATCGACGAGGCAGCTAGGCGGCTGTCGAGACTTGAGGGTATGCGGGGGCTTGCAATGGGCATCGTCGGGAAGTGCGACGCCGCGCTGAAGTCTATTCTGCTAAGTGAGTACGAGGCTGCGGAGGCGGACAAAAAAACAGAAATTGTCGACCAGCTAGACACACTTGTCACCCAATCTGCCGCAGCCATGCGGGACAAGTATGGTAAGGCTGAAACTTTTAGAGACCGGCTACATTCCCGCACCGTTACAAGCTTTCATCTCTACAAATTGGCCTTGCACCTCACCAAAGGACGAGAGGCTTGCAAAGAGCACCGGGAGATTCTGAAGAGCTACAATACGGCCGTACTCGATCTGCGGAACGTTCTTGGACACGTGGCTGAAGTTCGCGGCCCCCGCGGGTGGGAGATATCGAAAGACGCCGACGCTTCTATAAACATAGAAGATTTTCCGGAGTTACGTCGGGAGATGGCTCGCCATTTCGACAACATTGTGGCACTCGGTGAGATCCTCGCTGCTACTGGAATCCAGAAGGCCTCGTAGCACCTCGCCAAGCGCTTCGGCTAGTAGCGGAGGAACCGCATTTCCCACCTGAGTGTAGCGGGGGCAGGCTCGCTTTCTCCACGGCCCACCTGCTGTATATGGGCCAGTGAAGCGGAACCAGTCGGGAAACGATTGCAGCCTCGCGTGTTCACGCACTGTGAGCACGCGAGGCTCAGAGTAGTGTATGATGTCGTCGGGCAGCGTTGTAACAGTCGGAGACGGCTGAGCACCTGACATTGGGGTAGTGGATCGCTTCTTTATGCCAAGCTTCAACCTATTCTCCGGCGAGATGGAACGCCCTTTCGGGCAGGTCTCTAGTATCTTGGCGAAGCGGTCTTTCACAGTTCCCGTGTGCCTGGGAAGCCTCAAGTCCGTCGGTTGCTCCGGCGCATGAACCCGCATGAGGCGGGCGTAGGCCGAAAGGTGCGAGAGTTCCCGGTAGTCGATGCACTGGAAGCCGGATTCGCCGAATTCGGGATCGGGTACGAGTGGCTTGTCGGCAGTTTCCAAGTCCCCAAGCGCCTCTTGTGCGCTTACTGGACGCCGAATAGGAAGGCCCCGCACTTGCAAAAATGACCGCCTACCCGTTCGTAGCCTTTCGAAGGGATCTACGCCGCACAACATGCCCTTCTTGGCTGCAATCAGAAAAAAGCGTGGTCGCCGTTGTGGGACGCCCCAATCCGACGCAAGGAGAAGCTGGGACCAAGTGTCGTAGCCGATTTCACTGAGCTCTTGCTGAACGTAATCGGCGTAGGAGCCTTCGCCATCATGCTCTGTCGATGTGAACCCCCGAACATTTTCTATCAGGACGAGCTTCGGCGCGACCATCCTGACAATTGCAAGGTAACTTTTGACCATCTCGTTTCTGGGGTCATCTTTTCGGCGCCGGCCATTCGTCGAGAAGCCCTGGCAAGGGGGGCCTCCTACAACGGCATCAATCTTGCCACGAAGGCCAATCAAATCCCCTTCGTGTTCCGCAATGAGCCGAGAGACATCATGCTCAGTGACTGGCAACCAGGCTGGCCATTCTGCCTTTCCGTGTGGCGGGCTTACGAGGTTGGTACGGTACGTGTTGAAGGCGTCCGGGTGCGCCTCGACTGCGAAGCTGGGCGACCAGCCAGCATTTCTCAGGCCGAGGGATAATCCGCCGCATCCGGCGAAGAGATCGATAAATGTAGGGCGTCGGGCGCTGCCAGGTGGCAGGGCTCCCCACAAGAAGTCTGCGTTCACAGGCGCTCCCCCCAGTACGGACTGCTCCTCCTAATGGAGCCCTTTACCACAGAAGGGTTGAGTACGATAACAACCAAATTTCTCAGCGTGTTGTGCGGCGTTCGGAGTCTCATCACGTGCAGTGGCGTACCTGATGTCGGTGTCTATCGGCTATCGCGCGGTGCGCCGGGGGAACGACTACCAACATGAACCGATGACCAAAGAGATGATGCGCCTCGGCAACCTCGGGCAGATCCAGGATGCCGAGCTGTTGCGTGTTATTATCGGCTTCGCTGACGAGCGCGACCAAACCGACGCAGGGCTGCCGCGAGCGTACAGATAGATACAGCCATTACGCCGTTACGCCGGTTTCGCCCGGCTCCCGATGGGGCAAATTTGCCCCATGATCGACCGTCAGCACCACGCCCATGGCGGCCGCCCAGCGGAACAACATGCCGGCCGGTGGATCGCCCTCGCCATTCTCCCACCGCCGCAGGGTGCGCATGTGGATGCCGAGACGCGTGGCCACCTCGGCCTGGGTGAAGCCGCTGGCGGCGCGGGCACGGCGAAGATCGGCGAGCACGGCCAGATAACCCGGCCGCCAGTCGGCGGCGACAAAGGATCGCTGTGCAGGATGGCACTTCATTCCTTGGTCCTCAGAGGAGGCGACCCTGGCCGTCCGGTTCATTGCCCGGCAGCAAGGTGGGCGGCGAGATCAGCCGCGAGAGTTCGGTACGCGACCGCTCCAGCCAGCGGGCAAACCCCGTTACCGGCAAGGCGCAGTTCGTCCACCCGGTCGGCCACCCCAGCAACCACTCGCAGAACCTCGGGTTCAGCCGCTGGCGTGAGGTGCGGTGCATCTGCAAGGATGCGTCGCCAGCGGGGATCGGACGGGCCTGGGGCATGGAGGGGCAGGAGTGCTCCACGAAGTTCTGGAGCTGCTGGCCGCGTAGGCTGCCGGCATTCCGCCGCGCCTGGCTCTCCACCGTGTTCGGCGCCCGGTAGTCGCGCGCTGCTGGCGTGGGCCACTGGCTGGCGGTCTCCGCCAGATCGCGGGATCGTTCGGGATGGCCGAGCCGCCCCAGGTCCATTCCCCGGCTGTCGCCATCCCTTGCCTGCGGCGTGGGCCAGGTCTCCGCCTGTCCCACCAGCGTCGGCCGCTCGGCCCCCATCTTCCCCCGATCCCGTTGATAGGCATTGCCATGAGCATTCGCCGTCGTCGGCGTCATCCACAGGCGTTCGGCGTATTCCTGGAGATCCGGGCCGCCGCAACGGGTCCTGTCGGCTCGATTGGAGTTCGGGCCGCCCGTCTTGGTCTTCGGCGTCGGCCAGGATGAACAATCGCTCGCGGCGATGAGACGCGCCTGCTTCCTCCGCGCTGAAGATCCCGCACGCAGCGATGAAACCCAACCCTTCCAGGTCATCGAGGACCTGGCGGAGACCCAGATTGATGTGGTTGGGCACGTTCTCAAGGAAGACGCGCGCCGGCCGCACCTCGTCGATGATACGGGCGATGTCGGGCCAGAGGTGGCGGGGATCGTCAGGGCCTCGGCGCCGGCCGGCGGCACTGAACGGCTGGCACGGGTAGCCCGCAGCGAGGATATCCACGCATCCGCGCCAGCGTCGGCCATCGAAGGTGCGCAGATCGTCCCAGACAGGAGCGTGATCCAGGGACGCATCCGCCATCCGCGCCACGAGAGTGGCCGCAGCACGGGCTTCCCGTTCGACATAACACACAGCTCGGGCACGGGCTCAGCGATCCTGAGGGCGAGGTCCAGGCCACCGGCTCCGGTACAGAGACTGAGGACGGTAAGGTCGTCGTCGGGACGACAGGCGGCATGTGGAGCCACATTCACGAGCCTCCTCCGCATACCCGCCACTCGATCAGGACCGCCTGCCGGACGCCCTCCGACGGCTCGTGGAAGGCAAGGAACTCGGTACCCGATGGGAAGCCGTCGAGGCGGGCCAGGATCTCGATCTCCAGGTCGGTCAGCCAGTCGTGTCCCTCGATCCACACCCTGCCACCGGCGTGGAAAGTGATGAGCTGCACGCCAGTCACTACCGGATCTGGTTCGACGAGCTTCCGGCAGGCCCTGGTTCGCTGGCCGGTGTAGAGCTGCAACCGCTCGCCGATGCGGGGATAGCGCCGCCCCCCGATGGTGCGGATGGTGATCGCCTTCTCGCCAGCCTCGACGGCTGCGGCAAAGCGGGCTTGGAAGTTGTAGGCGACCATTGCCGTCGGCTCCCTCAGCGGCCACGCGGCGCCGGCACGCCGGCGAGGCGGGCGATGCGGTCGGCCTGGCCGCCGCGCCCGAGGGCGGTCAGCAGCTCGGCCAGCTCGCGGGCAAGTTCGGGCTCTTCGGTCAGATCCAGGCCGCGCAGCTTGTCGCAGGCCTCCGCCAGCGGCTCCGCAAGGCGACGGACTTCGCGCAGACGGTGCGCCACGTCGTCGGCGCTGCGGGGGAGCCACACCCGGCCAAGCGGGGTGTTCTTCAGCTTCCAGCCGTGTTCGGGCTTGACGCCCAGGCGGTCGAGGGTGTAGCGCGACAATTGGGATGGCCGGTGGGCGACAACTACGATGGCCGGTCGCCGTGATGGGATGATGATGGTGGCGCCGCGCAGCGGCGCCGGCAAGTCTAATTGTCGCCGGCCTCCGATGTAGTTGTCGCTGAGCGACAATTATCCACTTCGGTAGTTGTCGCGGAGGATGCGGCGTCCCGGCCGACTGCCGTCCGGCGCCGATAGCTCTCGACGTTCAGCTCGAAGATCGTGGCGTGGTGGACCAGCCTGTCGATGGCGGCGATGGTCATGGCCTTGTCGGGAAAGATACGGTCCCACTGGCCGAACGGCTGGTTGGCGGTGATCAAGAGCGACCGTCGCTCGTAGCGGGCGGCGATC
>NZ_OCNJ01000007.1 GCF_900230255.1 Caenispirillum bisanense | reverse complement strand
CTGGGTTTAGAACGTCGTGAGACAGTTCGGTCCCTATCTGCCGTGGGTGTAGGACGCTTGAGAGGATCTGTCCCTAGTACGAGAGGACCGGGATGGACGTACCTCTGGTGTACCAGTTGTCGCGCCAGCGGCACCGCTGGGTAGCTATGTACGGACGGGATAACCGCTGAAAGCATCTAAGCGGGAAACCCACCTCAAAACCAGGCGTCCCTGAGAGCCGTGAAAGACCATCACGTCGATAGGCCGGGTGTGGAAGTGCAGCAATGCATGCAGCTAACCGGTACTAATCGCTCGATAGGCTTCGATCACCGCCCGCAGCGGCAAATCCGCCGCCGGGCCGTACGATCACAGCGCTCCCCGCCACCAACTACAGTCACCGCTTCACACGGTTGCCCGTTTCGCGCTTCGACGACCCGGTGGTCATGGCGTGGGTGCCACTCCCGATCCCATCCCGAACTCGGCCGAGAAACCCCACAGCGTCGATGGTACTGCGTCTCAAGGCGTGGGAGAGTAGAACGCCGCCGGGTCTTCCAAGCGCGAAACACACCGCAACCGCACACCACAATGACCTACACGATGTCCCCCGAACACCCCACACCCTGCCGCGGGGTGGAGCAGCCCGGTAGCTCGTCAGGCTCATAACCTGAAGGTCGCAGGTTCAAATCCTGCCCCCGCAACCAATTAGCCCGTTAGGCCTATGGCTTGGCGGGCTTTTTCGTGTGTGCCCGCTGGGGAAGCGCTCAAGGCGAATTCCGTCGGCATTGCCTGGCAGACTGGGAGTGACTCACAACTCGAAGCCTCCGCACGCGGCGGCTCCGCGCCAGGGCTCACACCGGCCACGCCAATCGGCCTGGTGCCGCGCGGCGTGAAGGTGCTGGCGCCGGCACTGACGCTGGCGGCGGTGCATCTGCTGGCCCTGCTGGTGGAGCACCTCCACGGCGACGACCGGTGGCGCCTCGGCCGCTTGCGGGTGGTGCCGAGTGACGCTCGGCTGGCGGCGATGATGGCACCCTGCGAGCGCGGCATCCGCGGCCTGATGAGCCTGCTTGAGGCCAACCGCTGGATCGTCGCCACTACACCGCCAGCAACTGCCGCAGCCGTCCGCAGGCCGGGATCGGCTCGGCACCCGTGGCGGCGAGGCTGGCCGACCTGCGCGAGGCCGTCGCATGGGGGGCTAAGGAGGGCAGGGAGGCCCGGCGGCAGGCCGACACCGAGCGGCCGGATGGGCGGACAGAGTAGTCAGGGGTGCCGGATGAATCCGTCCATCTGAAAATCCTAAAGTGGACCTCCCAAGCCTTCGCCTTCCGTACCGCCCGCCGAGGTCGGAGCCATCGACGAGCTGGTGACCCTCGTACCGCAGGCCTCGCCGCGGCTCCGGGCGTTGCTCTCAGCTTGCGACCTGATCGACCAGCAGCGCCCGCGACCACCGCCGCCGGTTTTGAACCGGCTCACGGTGGCCGTGGGCGCTTTCGTGCGTGAGGTGGGGGTGTCCAGCGGGCCTGGACGAGGCCTTCGTCCGGCATGGATGGGCGGCCCTGGCGGCCGCCGTGGTGGTGATGGAAAGACACGGAGTGACGCGCCGGGCCGGCTATCTGCGCTCCCTGCTTCCAAGCATGTTCAACCGGCGTTTCGGCCGGAGTCACGGAACCATGCTTCGGCGTCTGCCCCGGCAGGCAGCAGCATCGGCGCATCGCCATCGGTGACGGCGCGCCAGACCGCATCCGCCACATCCTTGGCCTGGGTCTTCTCCGCCGCAGTCCGAAGCGTCTGAAAATAGGCCTGAACGAAGGACTCGTAGGGAGCGGGCACGGTCATGCCCATGCGCGCCACGGCATTCTTGCCGAAGGACGTCTCCGGCGCGCTGCCGGGCAGCACCAGCCGGGCGCGGACGCCGAATTCAGCCGCCTCCAGAGCGAAGCTCTCCGTGAACGCATTCACCGCCGCCTTGCTGGCCGAGTAGATCGACAGCGCGGGCAAATTTCGTAGCGTGACGCTGGAGCTGATGTTGACGATCACGCCGCTGCGGCGCGCCCGCATCGTGGGCATCACAGCCTGCGTCATCGCCATGGTGCCGAGGACATTGGTCTCGAACAGCTCCCGGGCCTTGGCGATCTCGGACCCTTCCAGCACGTTCAACATGCCGACGCCGGCGTTGTTGACCAGCGCGTCGAGGGGGCCGGCCGCCTCCAGCGCGGCGTCGATGCTCTCGCGCCGGATCACGTCGAGCGGCAGGACGCGCAGGCGGTCGGATGCCGGTAGCCCGTCGGTTGACGGGGTCCTCATGGTGGCGACGACGTCCCAGCCTTCTGCGAGAAAACGCGCCGCGATGGCCTGGCCGAAGCCGGAGGAACAACCGGTGATGAGGATGCGGGGCATGGGGATCTCTCTCCTGTTTCTGTCCAAGCGAGAGATAGACGCGAACGTCCGGACCTTCTATATCTGAACGTCCGAAATAATCCATCGAAAGTCCAGGCCGGCATGCTCGACACCCCGACGGATGCGCTTTCCAGCGTCGTCGCCCTGCTGAAGCCTCGGCCCTCCGTCGCGAAAAGGGTGGAGGCGAGCGGCCAGTGGCAGGTCGAGCGGACCGACATGGCGAGCCCGTTCTATGCCGCGATCGTCGAGGGGCGTTGCCGCCTGACGGTCAGGGGGCGGGCGGAGGTCCTGCTGCAGGCAGGCGACTTCGTCCTGATCCCCGACCTTCACGGCTTCACCATGTGCAGCGAGATCCCCCCGCCGGCGGGCGTGGCGCGTCTCCCGATCGAAACGGGGCCGGGCACGTTTCGCCTCGGATCCGCCGAGACGCCCGTCGACCTGCGGGCACTGGTCGGTCACTGCCGGTTCGCTGCCGCGGGGAGGGCGCTTCTCCTGTCACTTCTGCCAGAGATGATCCACCTGTCCGGACACGACCGGCTCATGGCGCTCGTGCCCGCGATCCACGAGGAGACCCGCTCCGACCGGCCGGCCCGGGGCATGATCCTGGAGCGGCTTCTCGAAGTCCTGATGATCGAAGCACTGCGGTCGAGCCCGGGGCCGGAGCGGTCGCCGGGTCTGCTTCGGGGATTGTCCGATCCGCGACTGGCGGCGGCGCTGCAGCGGATCCACACCGACACGGCCGGCGCGCTGTCCGTCGCGACGCTCGCCCGCGATGCCGGCATGTCGCGCTCGTCCTTCTACGAGCGCTTCCAGCACGCCCTCGGCTGCGCGCCCATGGAATACGTGACGGCATGGCGGATGGCCGTGGCGCGCGATCTGCTGCTGCGCGGCGGGCTGACCAACGGGGAGATCGCCGAGCGGGTGGGCTACGGGTCGGCCAGCGCGTTCGGCCTGGCCTTTGCGCGACACGAGGGCGTATCTCCGGGCGTCTTCGCCGCGCGAAACACCGGTGCCGGTGCGCTTCCGGACCACCGGGGCGGCGCTTAGGGCTGCTGCCGAGGGGGATCGCGGAGAGGCGGAAATGGACGTCTCTCAGTCAAGGCTCGCCTTGCCGTGTTCGACTTCCGCGAAGAGAACGACGCTCGCTACGAGCACGAGCGCGCCATTGAACGGGTGGTAGGCAAGCAACGAGGGATCACCGCCAGCCGCGAGCGCGACCTGCACGAGGTAAGACGCGACAAGGCTGCCGGCCCACCATGCCAGTGGGCGCAGACGCGCGACCAGAACGGCCCCCGCAAAGATCGCGAATGCCGGAACGCCGAGGGCGGCCCCCACCACCACATGCATTTCAAACCCCGCATCCTCGAACAGACCGAACCCAGCCAGGAGGAATTGCATCAGAACCCCGAGGGGCATGATCCGGATGCAGGTCGCGAACCAAACGGGCGTCTTGCCCGGTGGGCGGATCAGGCCGCCGTGCGGATGAAGCGCCATCACGCCGCCTCGCGGGCAGAAGACACGCCTGCAAAGCTGCCGAGGGCTTCCCGGTAGCGGTCACCCGCGGCGGCGAGTTCGGCATCACTGCGGTCATTGGCGCGATAGAGGAGGAACGGCTCGCACCAGGTCATCGCGAACCGGAGGGCCGTCGTGCGCAGCGGCGCGAGGAGTTCCGGAACGGTGATGCCGTTCCGCCCCTCCGGTCGATAGGTTTCCTCTTCCGCTCCCATGGTCGTGGCGACCATGAGGGGCTTGCCTTCGAGCGCCGCTCCCTCGGTCGCGGGATGGATGTAGCCCATGCGGGTCAGGACCGTATCCTGCCACGACTTCAGAAGCGCCGGCGTCGAATACCACTGCATGGGGAATTGAAGGACGACGCGGGCGGCGGCCATCAGACGCTGCGCCTCTGCCTCGCCGTCCCGGATCATGTCGAGGCCGCCCGGATGGCATCCGTACATGTCGACGATCTCGACATCGAGGTTGGACCACGCCGCCTCGATCAAGGCGGCATTCGCGCGGGATCGAGCAAAGTTCGGATGGAAGAGAAGGATGATGGTTCTGGACATGAGGAGTCTCCGGTTTGGCGAAGGTCCCGACGACGCGCGACCGGCCGGAATGCCCGGGCGCGGTGAGGGGTAGAGGCGACGCACCGAACTCTGGACCTCGCCGCTGAACTCTTCCAATCGATATTCTGACTATGCGATTATCGATCCCATGAATTTACGGTCGATCGATCTGAACCTCCTCGTCGTCCTCGACGCCCTCCTCGACGAAGCGCACGTGAGCCGCGCCGCCGATCGTGTCGGCCTCACGCAGTCGGCGGCATCGGCGGCGCTGCAACGGTGCCGGCACATCTTCGACGACAGGCTTCTCGAGCGGGGCCGGGGAACGATGCGCCTGACCCCGAAGGCCGAGAGCCTGCGTGTACCGCTCAAGGCCTGGCTGGCCGCCGCCGCCGACATGATCGATCCCCCCGAGACGCCTTTGGCCGAGATCGAAACGGTCATGCGGCTCTGCATGGCGGATCTTCCGGCCATGCTGGTGATCGAGCCACTCCTGAGCGACCTGGCAGCATCCGCCCCCGGCATCGATCTCGTCCTGCAACCCTGGCACGGCGTCGATGCGGCGAGGCGAGCTTTGGCAGAAGGCACGACGGACATCGCCGTCTCCGTCTTCCCGGCAACCGACGATGATCTGCACGTGGAGCCGTTGAGCCACGAAACCTACGTCGTCGTGATGCGTGACGATCATCCGTCGGCGCAGGACTTCACGTTGGAGCGTTGGCTCGCCCTCTCGCACATCATCGTTTCCGGACGCGGCGATACGCGGACCCCGGTCGACGCAACGTTGGCGCGTCGGGGCCTCCGGCGGCGTATCGGGCTGGTTGTCCCGACGTTCGGAATGGTGCCGCCGCTTCTGCGCTCCAGTTCGATGGTGGCGTTGCTGCCGCGGCGGATCGTCGACGGAACGACGGGCCTTACGGCCTTCGAGCCGCCCATCGACACCGAAGGGTTCACCCTGTCTCTGGCGTGGCATAGCCGACGCAGACGGGATCGCGCTCTGCGGCATGTCGCCGAGCTGCTCGCAGCCCTGTTGCGCTGACCGCCGCTCGATCGCGGGCGGGATCAGGATCAGGTGGTTCGGGCAGGACGGTCGACGGCCTCCGTCGGGAGCCGGAAACGCCTCACATGGTCCACCAGCGCCCGCAGTTTGGGGGGCATGTTGCGCCGCTGCGGGAAATAGAGAAAGAACCCCGGAAAGGGCGGCAGGAACTCTTCCAGCAATGGGACGAGAGACCCGTCGTCGAACTGCTCGCGCAGGCACTCCTCCGGCGCGAAGGTGATCCCGGCGCCCGCAAGGGCCATCCGGATCATCAGGCGCAGGTCGTTCGTGGTGAACACCGGGTTCACCGCCACGTCGAACGGCTGGCCGTCTTCGACGAATTCCCAGCGGTGGGGGGCAAGCTCCGGCGCGCGGCGCCATCCGATGCAGCGGTGATCGACCAGATCGCGGGGATGGGCCGGCGCACCATGCCGGGCCAGATAGGCCGGAGAGGCGGCGGCGCGTTCCTGCTGCTCACCGCCGACCGGCACGGCGATCATGTCTTTCTCGATGACCTCGCCCAGCCGGACCCCGGCATCGAAGCCATGGGCGACGATGTCGAATTCCTCGTCCGTCACTGTCACGTCCACGGTCACATGCGGATGGGCCGCCATGAAATCCGCCAGAAGCGGGCCGGCGAGGAAAGGCTCGGCGATCGAGGTCGCCGTCAGCCTGAGGTGGCCGCGCGGCGCGTCCCGCGCCCCCGCGGCTTCCAGTGCGCTGCCGATTTCGGTCAGCGGTGCCTGCAGCGCGCCGACGAGATCCGCGCCCGCCTCGGTCAGGCGGACCGAGCGGGTGGTGCGGACGACGAGGGCCATGCCGAGCTGGTCTTCGAGCCGCCTGATGGCCTGGCTGACGGCCGAGCGCGTGACCCCCATCCGGTCGGCGGCGGCGCGAAAATTCCGTTCTTCGGCAACGGCGAGCAGAAGCGGAAGAAGGTTGAGATCCATGGTCACTGTCCAACGCTGCTAACCATGGCATCAATAGAAAGGCATCTACACGCGACACTCAAGCGCTGCCACCTTTTCCCCGGACGCAAGAGGACCTGACGCAAGGAGTTGCACATGGACAAGGTCATTCTCATCACCGGCGCTTCGAGCGGGATCGGGGAAGGCATCGCGCGCGCCCTCGGGGCCGCCGGTGCGAAGCTGCTGCTCGGCGCAAGGCGCACCGACCGGCTTGCCGCGATCGCCGAGGAGATCAGGTTCGAAGGCGGCACCGCCGAGTTCCGCGCGCTGGACGTCACCCGTCGCGAGGACATGGCCGCCTTTGCCGCCACCGCCCTCGACCTCTGGGGCCGCATCGACGTGCTGGTGAACAACGCCGGGGTCATGCCGCTGTCGCCCATGTCGGTGGGCAAGCATGACGAGTGGGAGCGCATGGTCGACGTGAACATCAAGGGCGTGCTCTGGGGCATCGGCGCGGTTCTTCCCGCCATGGACCGGCAGAACGCCGGCCAGATCATCAACATCGCCTCCATCGGCGCCCTGAACGCGGTGCCGACGGCGGCCGTCTACTGCGGCACGAAATTCGCCGTTCGGGCGATCTCGGACGGGTTGCGGCAGGAAAGCCCGCATATCCGGGTGACCTGCGTGAACCCGGGGGTCGTGGAAAGCGAACTGGCGCAGACGATCACCCATGAAGAGACCATGGCCTTCATGGAGGAATATCGCGCCGTCGCCCTTCAGCCTGCCGATATCGGCCGGCTCGTGCGCCATATCGTCGAAAGCCCCGAAAACGTCGGCGTGAACGAGATCACCGTGCGCCCGCAGGGGCAGCAGGGATGAGCGGCGACCGCCGTTTTACCTCCCATCACATCCCCGAAGTGACCCGATCCGGGGGGCGCGCTTTTACAGGGCGCCCCCTTCCACCCTCCTCGGATGGACGAGACAGAGATGCAGAAAACACTTGCCTCCGCCGTGGCCCTGGCCCTTCTCGGGCAACCGTCCGGCGCGGCTTCCGAAAGTGCTCAGCCCAGTCACCCCTATGTCGGGATGTGGCACACCGACGACGACAGAGTCCGCCATGAACTGTTGCCGAACGGGCGCTACGACGAGGCGCGCGGAACGCGCGAAAGTGCCTACCAGGGTCGTTACGAAGTGGACGGGAGTTACATCCAGTACTGGGATGATACCGGCTTCACCGCCGATGGAGTCTTCGTTGATGAAAACACGCTGCACCACGCAGGCATGATCCTCCGGCGACAGCCATGAAGCCTCGCCGGCGACGCCGACCTAAGCCAGCGCCTGCAACAACCGCTCCGCCGACGCACAGGCCAGCGTCCAGCCGAGGTGGCCGTGGCCGGTGTTGTAGTAGAGCCCGTCGAGCCCCGACGGCCCGATGAGCGGTGTCGACGAGGGCGTCATCGGCCGGGTGCGGGCGGCGAAGTCGGCGGTGGCGTGGTCGACCACGCCGGGGAACATTTGCTCGACGCCCTCCGACAGCATGGCGAAGTCCTTGGCCGTGCCGGTCAGGCCGCGGCCGCCGAACTCGGCCTTGCAGGCGAGGCGCAGGCGGTCGCCGAGGCGGCAGAAGGCGATGAAGCGGTCCTCGTTGGCGCCGCCCATGGCGGGGGCGCCCGCCGGGTTCTTGATGCGGTAGGTGACCGAATAGCCCTTCACCGGCAGGATCGGCACATCGAGCCCGACGGCGGCGCCGATGTCGCGGCTCTGGCAGCCGAGCGACAGCACCACCGCATCCGCCGCGTGGCGGGCGCGGTCGGTGGTGGCGCCGGTGACGCGACCGCCGGTGACGGTCAGGCCGCCGATGGTCTCGCCCAGGTGGAAGGTGACGCGGCCGGTCGCCCGGCACAGGTCGGCGAGCGCCTGGGTGAAGCGGCGGCAATCGCCGGTCTGGCAGCCGGGCGAATGGATGGCGCCGGCGATGGGCGTCGTGCTGTGGGCGAAGGCGGGTTCCAGCGCCAACAGCTCCGCCCGGTCGAGCTGGTGCAGCGGCCAGCCGAGATCGCGCAGCACGCCGAAGCCGGCGAAGGCGTCGCGCAGCGTCGCCTCCGTCTCGTAGGCATAGACGACGCCGCGCCGGGCATGATCGAAGGCGATGCCGGTCTCGGCGATCAACTCCTCCAGCAGCGCCAGCGAGCGGGTGGCCAGGTCCAGCTTGGTCCGGCTGTTGGCGCGGTGGCGTTCGGCGGGGCACTGGGCGAGGAACCGGCCGTACCACGCCCAGTCGGAGGGCCGGGCGGTCGGCACCACCCGCACGCCCCATTCGGGATGCAGCAGCGACCGGGCGAAGCGCAGCGGCGCGCTCGGCGCGGCCCAGCTGAGGGCATCGCTCGGCGTCAGCAGGCCGGCGTTGGCGTAGCTGGTTTCGCCGGCCGGCTCGGGCTGGCGGTCGACGACGGCGACGGTGTGACCGGCGCGCGCCAGATACCAGGCGGTGGTGACGCCGACGACGCCGGCGCCGAGGACGAGCACCTTCATGGCTGCGGCGCCTCGACGGCGGTCAGGCCGCCGGGGCGGTTGGCCTCGCTGCACAGGGCGCCGGCATCGACCACCAGGATTTCCGACGCCAGCGGGGCGAAGGCAGCGCGGAAGTGCTGCATGGACTTCACCACCACCACGTCGAGCGCCGCCGGCGCGATGCCGGCGTGGGTGAAGGTTTCGATCTCGGTGCACTGCACGCGCTTGGACGAGACCAGGATGTCGACCGTCCCGACCCGGAACACGACGGTGTCGCCGAAGTTCATCTTCACCCCCTTCCACCGCGGCCCGCCGCCGACGAAGGTGCCGTCGGTCTTGCGCACCACCGTGCCGGTGACGGTCAGGGGCGGGCCGAAGGCGGGGTCGATCTTGCCGCCGATGGGCAGCGTCGCCGTCTCCCCCTCCGGCACCGACCACAGGGTGCGCACGGCGTCGGGGTCGTAGAGGGTGCCGTAGGCGCAGCGGCCGACGTCGGCGGCGAGCACCGCCTCCAGCAGGCGGGTGGCGTCGCCATAGGCGCCGCCGCCGGGATTGTCGGAATAGTCGGCCACCACGATGGGCCCGTCGAGCGGCGCGGCGTGGCGGGCAGCCACTCGCTCCATGGCCTGCTGCGGCGACAGGAAGGTGCAGGAATTGTAGCCGCGGGTGTCCCAGATGTGGCGCACGAAGCGGTCGGCGACGGCGGTGTGTTCGGGCCGCGTCCCGTCGCAGGTCAGCACCACCGACGGCCCCGCTTCGGGCAGGATGGAATGGATGAAGCCGGCCTGCAGGCTGACGCACAGCACGCCGTCGTCACCGCCGGCCTCGACCTCGTCGGCCATGCGCAGGGCGGCGGTCATGGGGCCTTCGGCGGTGGTGCGGCCGTCGTCGAGCCCGGTGAGCGTCGGCGCGCGGTCGAGCAGCAGGCGGGGCGCGATCTCGCGCCGCATCGCCCGGTCGAGCAGCCCGGCGGCCCGGCGGGCGGTGTCGGCCTGGTCGATGTGCGGATAGGTGCGGTAGGCGCACAGGATGTCGGCGCCGCGGCACATCTCGGGCGTCACGTTGGCGTGCAGGTCCAGCGTGATGGCGATGGGAATGCCGGCCGTCACCACGCTGCGCAGGCGGGTGAGCAGGCGGCCTTCGGCGTCGTCGTGGCTGGTGGTCGACATGGCACCGTGCAGGAACAGCAGAACGCCGTCCAGCTGCCCCTGCGCCAGGGCGTCGCGGCAGGCGTCGGTGAGGATGCCGGCGCAGGTCTCGAAGGTGTCTTCGTCCACGCGGCCGCCCGGCGTCGCCCAGGCCGCCAGCGGCGTGCGGACCGTCCAGCCGAGATCGGCGACGGCGCGCGTCAGGCCGCCGAATTCGGTGCTGGTGGCGCCCAGGCGCGGCAGCACGGCGTCGTCGCGCAGGAAGATGCTGTCCTCGAAGTTCCGGCGCGTCGTGGGGATGCGCGAGAACACGTTGGTTTCGTGGCCGAACATGGCCGCCAGCACATGGAACGTCATCCGGATTCCCCGTTCTAGAGTTTTGCCGCCGAGCAGGCGGAGGAGACCGACCGCGCCGTCTCCGTGACCACGGTGACAAGCTCGTCGCGCACCCGGTCCACCGTCCATTCGGGCATGTAGACAGGCATGCTGACGGCGGCGACGGCGGTGCCGCCGTCGCCCAGGACCGGCGCGGCGACGCCGACTTCCTGCAACAGCAACTGATTGCTGGTGATGGTGTAGCCGTCGTTCCGGGCCGCCGCGACCTGCGCGCGGATAAGGTCGGGGTCGGTGGTGGTATGGGGGGTGATGGCGGCGGGCTGCCACCCGGCCAGCACGGCCTCCAGGTCCTCCGGCGGGCGGAACGCCAGCATGACCAGCCCGGCGGCCGTGTTGAGCGCCGGCTGGCGGACGCCGATCAGGGTGGTGTCATAGGCCTGGCGGGCGTGCGGGATGCGCGTCTTGTAAACGATGTGCACGCCGTCCAGCACGCTCAGGTTCACGGTGGTGTCGAAGGTGCGCGCGACCTCGATCAGGCGCGGCATGGCCAGTTCCACCAGGCGGTCCTGGATCAGGTAGGCGAAGGCCATCTCCAGCATGCGCATGCCGGGGCGGTAGCGCCGGGTGTCGTCGTCGCGCTCCAGGAAGCCGAGCTTGAACAGCGTGTGGCACAGGCGCTGCGCCGCGCTTTTCTCCAGGTCCGTCCGTCGCGCGATGTCGCTGAGGCCGAGCGGCGTGTGGACGCCGCGGAACAGCTCGATGATGCGCATGCCCTTTTCCAGGGTGCCGACGAACAGCGGGTCCTTCTTGTCCATGGGCGGAGTTCCGATCCAGAGAAGCGCCTGCCGGAACCGGCGAGCGGGGTGCGGGCGTGCCGTGCCGGCCAACCGGCTTGACAGCGTTCTGTATGCCATCCATCATAGTTTAATTCAAGGTATCAATATTCAATACAAAAGACACGCATGGCAATGAACTGCGTGCGGTGCCTCGGAGGCCAGTGCCCGATCGTCACAGGGAGACATCAGAATGAAATTCCTGAGCCATTGCTCGACCGCCACGGCGCTTGCCGCCGCTGCTGCCGCCGCCGTCCTGGCGGCTCCCGCCGCCCAGGCGGGGAAGGCAGACAATTCGCTGGTGTGGTCGTCGAATGCCGAGGTCACGGCCGTCGACCCGTTCTTCGATACCTCGCGCGAGGTCATCGTACTGGCGCAGCACGTCCACGACGGGCTGGTCTACTGGGACCCGGCGACCGGCGACTACCTGCCCCTGCTGGCCAGCGCGTACCGCTGGGTCGACAGCCGCACCCTGGAATTCGATCTGCGCCAGGGCGTGACCTTCCACGACGGCTCCAGCTTCGGCCCCGAGGACGTGGCCTACACCATCAACTTCGGTGCGGATGAAGCCAACGGCGTCCTCAACTACGGCGACATCAAGTGGCTGGACCGCGCCGAGGTGGTGGATGCCGACACCGTCCGGATCCTGCTGGACGAGCCGTTTCCCTCGGCGCTCGCCTACCTCGCCCTGACCCTGCCCATCCTGCCCGAGGGTCACTATGACGCGGCTCCCGTCGGTACCGACGGCAAGAAGCGCTATCAGGCGGTGCCGCCGGTGGGCACCGGCCCCTACAAGGTGACGTCGTTCAAGCCCGGCGACCACGTCGACATGGTCGCGAACGGCGACTACTTCGCCGACGGCCCCAAGGGCAAACCCGCCATCGAGCGCCTCACCTTCCGCACCATCACCGACGACACCACCCAGATCGCCGAGCTGATGACCGGTGGCGTCGACTGGATCTGGGGCATGTCCACCGATCAGGCGCAGATGCTGAAGCAGGCGCCCAACCTGACGGTGCTGAACGCGCCCACCATGCGCATCAGCTACCTCACCTTCGACATCAAGGGCTCGGCCGGGTCCGACGCCTTCACCAAGCCGGAAGTGCGGCGTGCCTTCGCCCATGCGGTGAACCGCGAGAACATCGCCAAGAACCTGATGGGCGAGAGCAGCCAGGTGATCGCCGCCGCCTGCCATCCGACGCAGTTCGGCTGCGCCGCCGACATCGCCGGCTATGACTACGACCCGGCCAAGGCCCGCGCCCTGCTGGCCGAGGCGGGCTATCCCGACGGCCTGACGTTCGAGTTCTATGGCTACCGCGACCGCCAGGTGGCGGAAGCGATCGCCAGCGATCTGGCGGCGGCGGGCATGAAGTCCGACCTGCGGTGGCTGAAGTATGCCGCCCTGCGCGACATGATCCGCGAGGGCAAGGTCGGGGTCGCCAACATGACCTGGGGGTCCAGTTCCATCCCCGACGTCTCGGCCATCACCAGCTACTTCTTCGGCGGCGGCCCCGACGATCCGGCCAAGGACCCGGAGGTGATGGCGATCATCGCCCGCGGCGACAGCGCCACCGACCCCGCCGAGCGGCGGGCGGCCTATGCCGAGGCGCTGGCGAAGATCGCCGAGGCGGCCTATTGGGTGCCGCTGTTCACCTACACCAAGAACTACGCCTTCTCGGCCGATCTGCAATTCGCGCCGACGCCCGACGAACTGCCCCGGTTCTTCCGGGCCAGCTGGAAGTAACCTGACGGGGCGGGGAGGCCGGCGCATCGGCCGCCTCCCCCTCCGGCTTCTTACGAGTTGGCGACAAAGAGGGGCGATGCCGTGGCAGCCTTCGTGACCAAGCGCCTGGCGCTTGCTCTGCTGGTGGCGATCTTCGTATCGTCGATCAGCTTCAGCCTGATGTTCCTGACCGGCGATCCCGCCATCGCCATTGCCGGCGAAGGGGCGACCGAGGCCGATATCGAGGTGATCCGCCGCACCTTCGGGTTCGACCGGTCCTTCGCCGTCCAGTACTGGGACTGGATCTCCGGCGCCGCCAGCGGCGACTTCGGGCAGAGCTTCTACTTCAACCAGCCGGTGGTGGAACTGCTGGCCGAACGCATGCCGGTGACGGCGACGCTGGCCGTCTTCAGCATCGGCTTCGCCCTGCTGCTGGCGCTTCCGCTGGGCATCCTGGCGGCGGTGAAGCGCAATTCCCTGGCCGACCGGCTGTCGCTGGCGCTGGCGACGGTGGGGCAGGCGACGCCCAGCTTCTGGCTGGCGCTGATGCTGATCGTCCTGTTCGCGGTCAACCTGCGCTGGCTGCCGGTGTCCGGGGCCGACACGCTGGCGCACTTCATCCTGCCGTCCATCGTGCTCGGCTATTACGCCTCGCCGTCCATGATGCGGCTGACCCGCGGCGGCATGATCGAGGCGCTGCGCTCGGACTACATCCGCACCGCCCGTGCCAAGGGCATGCTGCCGCGCACCATCATCCTGAAGCACGCCCTGCGCAACGCCGTCCTGCCGGTGGTCAGCGTCGCGGCGGTGGAGTTCGGCTTCATCCTCGGCGGCTCGGTGGTGGTGGAGAGCGTGTTTTCGCTGCGCGGCATCGGCTACCTGGCGTGGGAGAGCATCGGGCGCAACGACTTCCCCACCATCCAGGCCATCATCCTGGTCTATGCCATGATCTACGTCTGCCTGACCTTCCTCGCCGATGTCCTCAACGCCTGGATCGATCCGCGCATAAGGGTGGCCTGACCATGACGACAGCCTACACGATTCAAGACGTCGCCGGCCCGTCGCCGCGCAGCCTGATGTGGCGGCGAATCACCGGCCATGTCGGCCTGATGATCGGCCTCGGCGGCCTTGCGGTGGTGGTGGCGGTGGCGCTGCTGGCGCCGTGGCTCGCCCCGCACGACCCCTATGCCCAGGACCTGTCGCGCCGCCTGGTGCCGCCGGTGTGGGCGGAGGCTGGCAGCTGGGCCCACATCCTCGGCACCGACGCGCTCGGCCGCGATTACCTGTCGCGCCTGCTGTACGGAGCGCGGGTGTCGTTGCTGATCGGTTTCTTCGCGGCCCTCGGCTCGGGGTTGATCGGCACCACCCTCGGCCTGCTCGCCGGGTATTTCGGCGGGCGGGTGGACGCGGTGGTCAGCTTCCTGGTTTCGGCGCGGCTGGCCCTGCCGGTGGTGCTGGTGGCGCTGGCGGTGGTGTCGCTGTTCGGCGGCTCGCTGACCGTGGTGATCGTGGTCCTGAGCCTGCTCTTGTGGGACCGCTTCGCGGTGGTGGTGCGCTCGGCCACCAAGCAGGTGCGCGCCAACGACTACATCAAGGCCGCCCGCGCCGTCGGCTGCAGCACCGGCCGCATCCTGGTGCGCGAGGTGCTGCCCAACCTGGGGAGCACGCTCGCGGTGGTCGGAAGTCTCGAGGTGGCGCACGCCATCCTGCTGGAATCGGCCCTGTCCTTCCTCGGCCTCGGGGTGCAGCCGCCGACGCCGTCGTGGGGCCTGATGGTGGCGGAGGGCAAGGGCATGATCTTCTTCGACGCCCGTCTGGTCGCCATTCCCGGCGCCGCCATCGCGCTGCTGGTGCTGTGCATCAACCTGATCGGCGATGGCTTCCAGGACGTGGTCGCACCGCAGGGGGCGTCATGACGAACCGTACCGAACCCCTGCTGACGGTCGAGGACCTGTCGGTCTCCATTCCCGTGCCCGCCGGCATCCTGTCCGCCGTGCGCTCGGTGAGCTTCACCCTCGATCGCGGCGAGACGCTGGGCATCGTCGGCGAGTCCGGCTGCGGCAAGTCCATGATGTCCATGGCGATCATGGGCCTGCTGCCGCGCCATGTGACCGTGCGGGCCGAGACGCTGCGGTTCGAGGGCATGGACCTGCTCGGCCTGCCGGAGCGCCGCCTGGCGGACCTGCGCGGCGACCGCATGGCGATGATCTTCCAGGAGCCGATGACGGCGCTCAACCCGCTGCTGACCATCGGCGAGCAGCTGATGGAGACCTTCCGCCGCCATCGCGCCGCCGGCCGCCGCGAAGCGCGCGAGAAGGCGCTGCACCTGCTCGACCGTGTCGGCATCGCCTCGGCCGAGCGCCGCCTCGGCCAGTATCCGCACCAGCTGTCGGGCGGCCTGCGCCAGCGGGTGATGATCGCCATGGCGCTCATGTGCGACCCCGACCTCATCATCGCCGACGAACCGACGACGGCGCTCGACGTCACCATCCAGGCGCAGATCCTCGCCCTGCTGGCCGAGCTGCAGCGCGAGAGCGGGGCGGCCATGATCTTCGTCAGCCACGATCTCGGCGTCATCTCGCGCGTCGCCGACAAGGTGAGCGTCATGTATGCCGGCAGCGAGGTGGAGGGCGGCAGCACCGCGCAGGTGTTCGGCACCCCCGCCCATCCTTATACGCAAGGCCTGTTCCGTTGCCTGCCCAACAGCGGGCTGGTGGCGCGCGGGGCGCCGCTCGGCTCCATTCCCGGCGTGGTGCCGTCGCTGATCGGCGACGTGTCGGGGTGCATGTTCCGGCCGCGCTGCCCGCTCGCCCGCGATGCGTGCCTGGAGGCCGTTCCCGCCGCCGCCGTCGCCGACGGGCACCGCGCCCGCTGCGTCGCCCTGGCCGATGCGGCCGCGGCCGCTCCCCTCGTGCAGGAGGCTTCGGCGCCATGACCCGTCCCGGCGACCCGATCATGAAGATCCGCGACGTCACCCGGACCTATCAGGTCTCGCAGGGGCTGTTTCGCGGCCGCCGGCCGCTGCAGGCCCTGCGCGGCATCACCCTCGACATTCCCAAGGGCCGGGTGCTCGGGCTGGTCGGCGAGTCCGGCTGCGGCAAGAGTACGCTGGCGCAGATCCTGCTCGGCCTCGACCGGCCCACCGGCGGCGAGATCCTGTTCGAGGACCGGCCCATCGCCGACTACGGCCGCAAGGTCTTCGGCAGCCGCATCCAGCCGATCTTCCAGGACCCTTATTCGTCGCTCAATCCGCGCAAGACGGTGCGCCAGCTGATCGAGATGCCGCTGGTGGTCCACGGCAACCGCGACAGCGCCGACCGCGAGCGCCGCGTGCGGCGGATGCTGGATCTGATGGGGATGCCGTCGCGCGTCATCGACGCCTACCCGGCCCAGATGTCGGGCGGCCAGCGCCAGCGCATCGCCATCGCCCGCGCGCTGGTGACCGAGCCCGACGTCGTCATCTGCGACGAACCGACCTCGGCGCTCGATGTGTCGGTGCAGGCGCAGGTGCTGAACCTGCTCATGGACCTGCGGGCGGAATTCGACCTGACCTACCTGTTCATCAGCCACGACCTCGGGGTGGTCGAGCATATCTCCGACCGGGTGGCGGTGATGTACCTCGGGCAGATCGTCGAGGAGGCGGACGCGGAAACCCTGTTCCGGGCGCCCGCGCACCCCTACACGAAGGCGTTGCTCGCCTCGATCCTGGTGCCCGACCCGCACCGGGGGCCGCCGTCGGTGCCGCTGAAGGCGGTTCAGCCGGACGCCATGAACCTGCCGTCCGGCTGCGTCTTCCACCCGCGCTGCGCCGAGGCCGTCGCGACCTGTTCCGTCACCGCACCGGACGAAAGCGTCGTCGGCGATCACCGCACCCGCTGCGTCGTCGGGCTGCCCTCGCACTGACCGGCCGCCGCGGGCGTGTCCCCAATGGATGGAACACGCCCGCGGTGCGGCGTCATCGGGCGGCGGCGATCGGGAGCATGCCGAACCCGACCCCTCGGGCGCATCGAATAGGGCCGTCACAGCCGGTCGGCGGTCGGATGGGGCCTTTGGACCTTCTTTCTTGTGGTTGAAGGGCGCGCATCGCTCCGGCACCGTCAGGGGAGACGGTGATTCGGCGGGAGGCGCGCCATGGCCACGGGCATCGACCACATCCGCGAACTGGAGAGCGTCGCCCTCGGCGCGCCCTCGCGTCGGGACGCGGTGGTCCTCGGGTCGTGGCGGCGCTGCCTCGACGATTACCGGCTCGATCCGGCGCGGGCCTGCGAGGCCTATATCGTCCCGCGGTCGCGCCTGCGTGAGCACCGCGAGCGGGCGGAGGGTCTGATCCGCACCGCCCGAGGCGGCATCGAGACGCTGCACCAGCAACTCGCCGGGCTCGGCTACGTCCTTCTCCTGTCCGACGACCGCGGCGTCACGGTGGACTTCATCGGCGACCCGGCCTTCGACGGCGCCCTCCAGAAGGCGGGGCTCTACCTCGGCTCGGAGTGGTCGGAGCGGCGCGCCGGCACCTGCGCCGTCGGCGCCTGCCTGGTGACCGGCGAGCCGCTGACCATCCACCAGTCGGACCACTTCGACGTCACCCACGTCCCGCTGACGTGCAGCGCCGCCCCCATCTACGACAGCCTGGGGAATCTGGCGGCGGTGCTCGACGTCTCGGCGCTGCGCTCGGCGGAGGCCAAGACCAGCCAGAACCTGGTGCTGCACATGGTCAGCGCGACGGCGCGGCGCATCGAGCTGGCGACCCTCATGGCGCAGGCCCGCGGCGAGTGGGTGATCCGCTTCTCGCGCTCGCCCGAGTTCATCGAAGTCGATCCCGACGGCGCGGTCGCCGTCGACGGCAGCGGCTGCATCACCGCCACCACGCACCTGGCGCAGCGCATGCTCTGCGAGGCGGTGGGGCAGGGCGCGCCCGGTGCCGCCGGCGGCGGCGTCATCGGGCGGCGGTTGTCGGACTTCCTCGACGTCGACCCCGACGACCTGCCGTCGCTCACCCGCAGCCGCGCCGCCCGCGACCGCCTGGTGCTGACGCGCGGCGGCGGCGCCGTCTTCGCCCATGCCATCGCGCCGCAGCCGGTGGTCAGCGCGCCCCAGCGCCGCCCCGTCGCCTCGCCGCTGGCCGAGCTGTCGGGCGGCGACGCGGTCATGGACGCGGCCATCGACAAGGCCTTCAAGCTCAGCCGCACCGACCTGCCCATCCTGATCTGCGGCGAGACCGGCAGCGGCAAGGAGCGCATGGCGCGCGCCATCCACGAGTGCCGCGGCCGGCGCGGCCGCTTCGTCGCCGTCAACTGCGCGGCGATCCCCGAAAGCCTCATCGAGAACGAACTGTTCGGCCACGTGCCGGGCGCCTTCACCGGCGCCGTCGGCGGCGGCCACAAGGGGCTCATCCGCGAGGCCGACGGCGGCACCCTGTTCCTGGACGAGATCGGCGACATGCCGCTGGCGCTGCAGGCCCGCCTGCTGCGCGTCATCGCCGAGCGCGAGGTGGTCCCGGTGGGCGGCGCGCGGCCCGTGCCGGTGGACCTGCGCATCGTCTCCGCCACCCACCGCGACCTCGCCGACCTGGTGCGGCAGGGGCGGTTCCGCGAAGACCTCTACTACCGCCTGTCCGGCGCAGAGCTTGCGCTGCCGGCCTTGCGGGCGCGCTCCGACTTCGAGTGGCTGGTGCGCCGCCTGCTGCCGGCCGGGCGGGTGGTCGGCGAAAGCGCGCGCCTCGCGCTCATCCGCCACGACTGGCCGGGCAACATCCGCGAGCTGGTCAACGCCCTGCAGTTCGCCGCCGCCATGGCCGGCGACGGCGCCATCGAGGCCGCCGACCTGCCGGAGACGGTGCTGGCGCGGCGGGCGGTGCCCGTCGCCGCCGCGGCCGAAGACGCGGACGACGAGCTGGCGGCGGTGCTGGCGGCCTGCGGCTGGAACGTGTCGCAGGTGGCGCGGCGGCTCGGCGTCGACCGCACCACCGTCCACCGGCGCATGAAGCGGCTCGGGCTCGTGCCGCCCAACCGCCGCCACACCTGAGGCGTCCTGTGGCGCCACACCTGTCGCAGCCGGAGGCCGTCAGGAGCCGGTGAGCCGCAGTCTTCCGTCGCGATCCTCCTGGCACGGCGCGTGCTGATGGCGGGGTGGGCCTAACCGCCCGCCCACCATCACACGAGCGGCACACAAGCCGCCGCCATGGGAGGATCTGCATGACCACGCTGCTCGACAAGACGCGAACCGCCCCGGCCACCCCGCGCGACACCGTCGCCCGCTGGCTGGCCGACTTCGAGATCGCCCTCGCCGCCGGCGACGCGGCCGGCGCGACGGAGCTGTTCGCCGACGTCTGTTTCTGGCGCGACCTCGTCACCTTCACCTGGAACATCAAGACCGTGGAGGGCAAGGCGGACGTCCGCGCCCTGCTCGACGCGACCCTCGCCCACACCGGCCCGCACGCCTTCGCCATCGACGAGGAGCCGACGGAGGCCAATGGGGTCACCGAAAGCTGGTTCACCTTCGAGACCGCCGTCGCCCGCGGCCGCGGCCTGCTGCGCCTCAAGGACGGCAAGTGCTGGACCATGCTGACCGCCATCCAGGAGCTGAAGGGGCACGAGGAGCCCCTGCGCACCCGCCGCCCCAAGGGCGCCAAGCACGGCGCCGACCGCAATCGCCGCACCTGGCTGGAGGAACGCGAGGCAGAGGCGCGGGAGCTGGGCTATACGACGCAGCCCTACGTCGTCATCGTCGGCGGCGGCCAGGGCGGCATCGCGCTGGGGGCGCGGCTGCGCCAGCTGGGCGTGCCGACCATCATCGTCGAACGCAACGAGCGGCCGGGGGATTCCTGGCGCAAGCGCTACAAGTCGCTCTGCCTGCACGATCCGGTCTGGTACGACCACCTGCCGTACATGGACTTCCCCGCCAACTGGCCGGTCTTCGCGCCCAAGGACAAGATCGGCGACTGGCTGGAGATGTACGCCAAGGTCATGGAGCTGAACTACTGGGGCTCCACCACCTGCAAGTCGGCCACCTACGACGAGGCCGCCGGCACCTGGACCCTGGTGGTCGACCGGGCCGGGGAAGAGGTGGTGCTGCGGCCGCGGCAGATGGTGCTGGCCACCGGCATGTCGGGCAAGCCCAACATCCCGCAGATCAAGGGCATGGACCGCTTCCAGGGCGACCAGCACCACAGCTCGCGGCATCCCGGCCCCGACGCCTACGCCGGCAAGAAGGCCGTGGTCATCGGCTCCAACAACTCGGCGCACGACATCTGCGCGGCGCTGTGGGAGGCCGGGGCCGACGTCACCATGGTGCAGCGGTCCAGCACCCACATCGTGCGGTCGGAGCCGCTGATGGAATACGCGCTCGGCGACCTTTACTCGGAGCGGGCGGTGGCCGCCGGCATCACCGCCGCCAAGGCCGACCTGATCTTCGCCTCGGTGCCGTTCCGCATCATGCACGAGTTCCACAAGCCCGTGTACGACCGCATCCAGGAAGAGGACAAGGTCTTCTACGACGGCCTGCGCAAGGCCGGCTTCATGCTCGACTTCGGCGAGGACGGCTCGGGCCTGTTCATGAAGTACCTGCGGCGCGGCTCGGGCTACTACATCGACGTCGGCGCCTCGCAGCTGGTGGTGGACGGGCAGATCAAGCTGAAGAGCGGCGTGGAGGTGGACGAGATCCGCGAACACGCCATCGCCTTCTCCGACGGCACGGAGCTGCCGGCCGACCTCATCGTCTACGCCACCGGCTACGGCTCCATGAACGGCTGGGCCGCCGACCTGATCTCGCAGGAGGTGGCGGACAAGGTGGGCAAGGTGTGGGGCCTCGGCTCCGACACCCGCAAGGACCCCGGCCCGTGGGAGGGCGAGCTGCGCAACATGTGGAAGCCGACGGCGCAGGAGGCGCTGTGGTTCCACGGCGGGAACCTGCACCAGTCGCGCCACTACTCGCTCTACCTCGCCCTGCAACTGAAGGCGCGGTACGAGGACATCCCGACGCCGGTCTACGGCCTGCAGGAGGTGCATCACCTGTCGTGACGGCGGTCCGCTGAGTCGGACCGGGCGGGGCGCTGCTCCGTCCGGTCCGGCCGCGTCGGGTCAGCCGCGGCCGGCGCCGGGGGAGGCGGTCAGCAGCCGGCACTTCGCGTCGGCCACCAGGTCGCGGCCGGCGGCGTTCAGCGCGTCGTCGCAGCAGACGGTGTCGAAGCGGTCGAGGCCGGCGAAGAACACCGGCTTCACCACGTCGAACTTGCTGGAATCGACCACCAGCACCTTGCTCACCGCGTTGCCGATGGCGGTCTGCTTGACGGCGACCTCGTGGAAGTTGGAGCAGCTGACGCCGAACGCCGCATGGATGCCGCCGGCCGAGATGAAGGCCGTGTTGATGCCGATGCCGCGCAGGGTCTCCAGCGACTCCGGGCTCGAGAACGATGCCGACGAGCTGTGATAGAGCCCGCCGAGCATCACCACCCGCACCCCCGGCTTCTTGCACACGATCTCGGCCACGTTCATGGCGTAGCACACCACCGTGATGCCGCTGTTGGGCGGGATCCGGCTGGCGAGATGCGGGATCGTCGTGCCGCAATCGAGAAAGATGGTCTCGCCGGGCTTCAGCAGCGTGGCCGCCGCGTCGCAGGCGGCCCGCTTCAGGGGCGTGTGCGAGTCGCGCTCGCGGTCGAGGATGTAGCCCATGCTGCCGGGCGCCTCGCCGGCCGCCATGATGTAGCCGCCGAGGTAGGTGACGCAGCCGTCGCAGGCCGCGATGTCGCGGCGCACCGTCATTTCCGACACGTCGAGCAGGCGGGCCGCGTCCTTCAGGCGCAGGAATCCGCCGGCCGCCAGGGCGGCCTGCAACTGGTCCAGGCGGTGCTTCCTCTGTTTCGACATGGCAGCCTCGCGTTGTCGGAAAGGGCCGGACCGGCCGTCCGAGCCCCGGATTCTGCGGTGTTCGAGGGCGAGCCTCCGCCCGAAGCGTAAGCCGCCCTCCCGCAGGAATGGTTTAACCTTGACGTAAGTCGCGTCAACGTGAAACCATCATATCAAGATTTGTTAGGATGATAACATCCAACGTGGCCCGGCGATCCCCCGCGCCGGCCGGGAGTAGAAAATGTCTGAGCATCCCGTCGCCCCCGCGCCGGCCGATCTGGCGCGTTACATCGATCACACGCTGCTGCGCCCCGACGCCCAGCCCGCCGACGTGGTGCGGCTGTGCGACGAAGCGCGCGCGCACGCCTTCAAGGCGGTCTGCGTCAACCCGCTGTTCGTGCCCCTGGTGGCCGAGCGTCTCGCCGGGTCGGGCGTCGCGACCTGCGCCGTCATCTGCTTCCCGTTCGGCGCCGACCCAACCGCCATCAAGGCGGCGGAAGCCGCGTGGGTGGTGGAGCAGGGCGCCCGCGAAGTCGACATGGTCATCCCCATCGGTCTGCTGAAGGCCGGCGACGCCGACGCCGTGCGCGCCGACATCGCCGCCGTGAAGCAGGCCTGCGGCGACGCGCTGCTCAAGGTCATCCTGGAGACCGCGCTGCTGACCGACGACGAGAAGGTGCTCGCCTGCCGTCTGTCGCAGGAGGCCGGGGCCGATTTCGTCAAGACCTCCACCGGCTTCGCCGGCGGCGGCGCGACCGTCGCCGACGTGGCGCTCATGCGCCGCACCGTCGGCCCGGACATGGGCGTGAAGGCCTCCGGCGGCGTGCGCACCACGGCCGATGCCCTGCGCATGATCGAGGCCGGCGCCTCGCGCATCGGAGCCAGCGCCAGCGTCGCCATCATCGGCGGCTGACGCGCCTTTTCCGGCGGCGGCCCGTTCCGTCCGTCCGCCCGGCCGCGTGCCGCAGCGCCACGGAACCGCAGAACCGGCACCAACAACCGGCCGGCGCGCCACGGTCTTAGGGGACCGCTTCACTTAAGGGCACGACTTCCAAGGGAGTTCCGTCATGAAGAAGCTTCTGTCATCGCTGATGATCGCCGGCGCGCTGGCCGCCGGCCCGGCGCTCGCCGCCGACCCGGTGGAAACGCCGGACGCCGTCAAGACCCTCACCTCCGAGGCGACGGGCAAGACCTACTCCATCGCCACCGTCGTGAAGGTGGACGGCATCGCCTGGTTCGACCGCATGCGCGACGGCGTCAAGCAGTTCGGCGCCGACACCGGCCACGACACCTGGATGGTCGGCCCGAGCCAGGCCGACGCCGCGGCGCAGGTGCAGCTGGTCGAGAACCTCATCGCCCAGGGCGTCGACGCCATCGCCATCGTGCCGTTCTCGGTCGAGGCCGTGGAGCCGGTGCTGAAGAAGGCGCGTGACCGCGGCATCGTCGTCATCGCCCACGAGGCGTCCAACATCACCAACGCCGACTTCGTCCTGGAAGCCTTCGACAACAAGGCCTACGGCGCCAAGCTGATGGAAGTGCTGGGCGAGTACATGGGCGGCGAGGGCAAGTACATCGCCACCGTCGGCAGCCTGACCTCCAAGTCGCAGAACGAGTGGATCGACGGCGCCATCGAGTACCAGAAGCAGCATTTCCCGAAGATGGAAATGGTCACTAACCGGCTCGAGACCTACGACGACGCCAACACCGACTACAACAAGCTGAAGGAAGTGCTGACGACCTATCCCGACCTGAAGGGGATCGTCGGCGGTCCGATGCCGACCTCGGCGGGCGCCGGTCGCCTGATCGCCGAGCGCGGCCTGAAGGACAAGCTGTACTTCGCGGGCACCGGCCTCGTGTCGGTCGCCGGTGAGTACCTGGCCAACGGCAACATCCAGTACATCCAGTTCTGGGATCCGGCCGTCGCCGGCTATGCCATGAACATGCTGGCCGTGATGGCGCTCGACGGCAAGGCCGACCAGATCAAGGCCGGTCTCGACCTCGGCCTGCCCGGCTACACCGACCTGTCCGCGCCGGAAGGCAGCAAGGGCAACCTGCTGTACGGCCAGGGCTGGGTCGGCGTGACCCAGGAAAACATGGACAAGTACGACTTCTGAGCCTGACCGCGGGGCGCGGAGGCGCCGGCTTCACCGCCGGTGCCTTCGCCGCCCGCCGCCTCGCACGTTCCTCAGTCCCCAGCAGGCGGGCCCGACCATGTCACCGCAAGCCTTCATCGAACTGCGCGACATCCGGAAGGAATTCTCCGGCGTCGTCGCCCTGGACGACATCTCGCTCGTCATCCGCCCCGGCGAAATCCATTGCCTGGCCGGCGAGAACGGGTCGGGCAAGTCGACCGTCATCAAGGTCATGTCCGGCGTCTACCAGCCGGACGGCGGCCAGATGCTCATCGACGGCAAGCCCGTCGACAAGCTCTCCCCCATCCGCGCCATCGGTCACGGCGTGCAGGTGATCTACCAGGACTTCTCGCTGTTCGGGAACCTGACCGTCGCCGAGAACCTGGCGATGAACGTCCACCTGCGCGAGAAGCGCCGGTTCATGGACTGGGGCCGCACCCGCCGCATCGCCCGCGAGGCGGTGAGCCGGCTGGGCGTCGACCTCGATCTGGACGCCGAGGTGGGCAACCTGCCGACCGCCGGCAAGCAGCTGGTCGCCATCGCGCGCGCGCTCATGTCCGACGCCCGCCTCATCGTCATGGACGAGCCGACCACGGCGCTCACCCGTAAGGAAGTGGAGACGCTGTTCCGCATCGTCCGCGACATCCAGGCGCGCGGCATCGCCATTCTGTTCGTCAGCCACAAGATGCGCGAGATGCTGGAGATCAGCGAGCGCATCACCGTCATCCGCAACGGCCGCAAGGTCGCCGAGGGGCCGACGTCGGACTTCGACGAAGCCTCCATCACCCGCCACATGACGGGCACCGACATCCTCAACGAGCCCTACGTCTGGACGCCGCCCGCGGGCACGGCACCGGCGCCGCGCGTCGAGATCCGCGACCTGACGCTGCCCTGCCACTTCGAGGGCCTGAACCTGGCCGTGCGGCCGGGCGAGATCGTCGGGCTGTCGGGCCTGCTCGGCTCCGGGCGCACCGAGGTGGCGCTGACGCTGTTCGGCATGATGCCCGGCTACCGCGGCGAGATCCGCATCGACGGCGAGCCGGTGCGCCTGACCTCCACCCACGACGCCATCGAGGCGGGCATCGCCTACGTGCCGGAAGACCGGCTGACGGAAGGCCTGTTCCTCGCCCAGAGCATCGACCGCAACATGCTGGCGACCATCTACGAGCGGCTGGCACCGCGCCTCGTGGTCGACCGCGAGAAGGCCGACGGCATGGCGGCCGACATGATCGGCGCCATGCAGATCGCGACACCCTCGGGCGAGAAGCCGGTGATCCAGCTGTCGGGCGGCAACCAGCAGCGCGTGGTGCTGGCCCGCTGGCTGCTGACGGACGCCCGCGTGCTCATCCTCAACGGGCCGACCGTCGGCGTCGACGTCGGCTCGAAGGCAGAAATTCACCGCAAGATCCGGGAACTGGCCGTCCACCACGGGCTCGCCGTCCTGATGATCTCCGACGACGTCCTCGAACTGGTGCAGAACTGCAACCGCATCGTGCTCATGCACCGCGGCCGGTTCGTCGACGAAAGGGAAAGCGCCGCGACCTCGGAAGAGCAGGTCAGCGAGACGCTGAAGACGTTCGCGTGAGGGGGATGTGATGGCCTGGCTCCGCCGTTCGGAAGTGGTCATCGCGGGCATTCTGGTGCTCGCCATGATCCTCATCGGGTTGGTCAACCCTGCCTTCTGGCAGCTCGACAACCTGTTCAGCCTCGCGCGCAGCAACGTGATCATCGGGATCATGGCGCTGGGCGTGCTGCTCGTCATGATCTCGGGCGGCATCGACGTGTCGTTCCCGGCCTTCGCGGTCGCGGCCATGTACCTGACCGTGAAGGGCATGATCTACTTCGGCTACGACGGGGTGGCGCTGCCGTTCCTGACGGCGGCGGTCATGGGCCTGCTGTTCGGCTGCCTGAACGCCTTCTTCGTCTACAAGTTCCGCATGATCCCGCTGATCGTGACGCTCGGCACCGGCAGCATGGTGCGCGGCTTCCTGCTCGGCGTCGTCGGCACCAGCATGGTCAACATCAACAAGATGCCCGACGCGCTGATGGACTTCGCCAAGACGGAAGTCATCAGCCTGACCAAGGTCGACGGCACCACCTACGGCCTGACGGCCATGGTGCTGGTCTATGTCGGCATCGCCGTGCTCATGCACGTGGTGCTGCGCTACACCATGATCGGGCGCAGCGTCTATGCCCTCGGTGGGGACGCGGAAGCGGCCCGCCGCGCCGGCTTCGACCTGCGCAAGACCATCTTCTTCATCTACTGCACCGCCGGTGCGCTCGCCGGTTTCGCGGGCCTGCTGCACAGCGGCATGATCTGGCTCGCCAACCCGCGCGACTTCGTCGGGCTGGAGCTGGACGTCATCGCCGCCGTGGTGCTGGGCGGAGCCTCCATCTTCGGCGGGCGCGGCACGGTGCTCGGCACCATGCTCGGCGTCTTCATGCTGGTGATGGTGAAGAACAGCCTGATCATCATGAAGGTCGACACCACGTGGCAGCGCGTGGTGGTGGGCGTCATCATCGTCATCGCCACGGCGGTCACCGCCTGGCGCGATCGCCGCCGGCAGGCGTGAGGAGGCCGATCATGAAGTTCCAGACGGATTTCCGCAGCCTGCTGAACCGCGACAACAACATCGCCCAGCTGCTCATCATGACCGTGCTGATCTTCGTCGTCATGACGGCGCTCAGCCCGGACAAGTTCCTGCGCTACTACAACTTCGAGTCCATCACCTACATCTTCCCCGAACTCGGCCTGCTGTCCATCGCCATGATGATCGCCATGCTGACCGGCGGCATCGACCTGTCGGTGGTGGGCATCGCCAACCTGTCGGGCATCCTGGCCGGCGTGCTGTTCCACCGCCTGGCGCAGGAGACGGGCGTCGCCGACACCGGCGTGATGACGGTGCTGCTCGGCGGCGTGGTGGCGGTGGGGACCGGCGTGGTGGCCGGGGCCTTGAACGGCTTCCTCATCACCCGCTTGCGTATCACGCCGATCCTGGCGACCCTCGGCACCGGGCAGGTATTCACCGGCCTCGCCATCGTGCTGACCGGCGGGCCGGCCATCGTCGGCTTCCCGCAGGCCTGGGCCTTCCTCGGCAACGGCAAGATCCTCGGCATCGCCACGCCCTTCGTGCTGTTCGTGGTGCTGGCAATAGTGATCGCCTTCATCCTGTCGCGCACCGCCTTCGGCATCAACCTGCTGCTCATCGGCACCAACCCGAAGGCCGCCCTGTTCGCCGGCCTGAAGCGCGAGCGGATGATCTTCTACAGCTACATGCTGACCGGCGTGCTGGCGTCGGTGGCCGGCATCATCCTGTCGGGGCGCACCAACGCCGCCAAGTCGGACTACGGCACGTCCTACCTGCTGCAGGCGGTGCTCATCGCCGTGCTCGGCGGCACCAACCCGGCCGGCGGCAAGGGAACGGTGCTCGGCGTCTCCATCGCCGTGGTGGCCCTCATGCTGCTGTCGAGCGGCTTCCAGATCCTGCGGTTCTCCAACCACCTGATCGACTTCATCTGGGGCGCCTTCCTGCTCCTGGTGATCGCCATCAACGCCTACAAGAACCGTACCCGCTAAAGGGTGCCGGAGGACATCATGAGCGTCCGCACGACCATCCACTTCCGCAAGAGCTTCTTCGGCGAGACCGAGCGCCCCGTCGCCGAGATCGACGGCCTGTCGGCCAGCCTGTTCCGCTACGACAGCGGCATCGAGGCGGTGCGCCTGACCAACCGGCGCGGCCATCTGGTGGTGCTGCCGTACTTCGGGCAGATGATCTGGGACGCGGTGTTCGACGGCGTCGACCTGACCATGGCCAACATGTTCGACATGCCGCGCCCGGCCGATGTCATCGTCGGCACCTATGGCTGCTTCGCCTTCCACTCGGGCCTGCTGCGCAACGGTTGTCCGGGGCCGCGCGACGCCCATCCGCTGCACGGCGAGATGCCCTGCGCCCCCATGGACGCCGCCGGGCTGGAGATCGGCGAGGACGCCGAGGGGCCCTACATGGCGCTCACCGGCCGGCGCGAGTACGTCATGGGCTTCGGCGCCCACTACGTCGCCCGGCCGCGCGTCGTGCTGCGCCCCGACGCCACCCTGTTCGACATCGAGATGAGCGTCGAGAACCTGTCGGGCGCGGCCATGGACCTCATGTACATGTGCCACGTCAACTTCGCCTATTGCGAGGGCGCGCGCATCGTCCAGCCGGCGCCCTTCACGCCGGAGGCGACGGCGGTGCGCACCGAGGTGCCGGCCCACGTGCCGCGCAGTGCCGCCTACGACGCCCTGCTGGCCGACCTGGCGGCCGACCCGTCGGTCATGGAAGTGCTCGACGAGCCGGGCCGCTACGACCCCGAGCAGGTGTTCTACATCCGCGGCCTGCGCACCGATGCCGCCGGCCGCACCGCCCTGATGATGCGCCGCCGCGAGGGCGATGCTTTCCACATCGCCTACGACACCGCCGACTTCCCCAAGACGGTGCGGTGGATTCTGGTCAACAGCGACCAGAAGGTGGCCGCCTTCGCCTTGCCGTCGACCTGCGAGCCCGAGGGCTTCCTCGCCGAGCAGGCCAAGGGCAACGTCCAGACCCTGAAAGGCGGCGAGACCCGCCGCTTCGCCGTGCGCCTCGGCTACCTGACCGCGTCCGAGGCGGACGCCGCCGAAGCCGTCATCGCCAGCCTGTGAGAGAGGAGGCCCCCGTCATGTCGGGCAAGATCGCCGTGGTCGGCAGCAACATGGTCGACCTCATCACCTACACCGACCGCATGCCGGCCCCCGGCGAAACCATCGAGGCGCCGCGCTTCGAGATGGGCTGCGGCGGCAAGGGCGCCAACCAGGCCATCGCCGCCGCCCGCCTGGGCGCCGACGTCATGATGCTGACCAAGGTCGGCGACGACATCTTCGCCGACAACACCATCCGCAACTTCGAAACCTCGGGAATCGACACCCGCTTCGTGGAGCGCGTGCCGGGCACCTCCAGCGGCGTCGCGCCCATCTTCGTCGAGCCGTCGGGCGAGAACAGCATCCTCATCGTCAAGGGCGCCAACGCCCTGCTGTCGCCGGCCGACGTCGACCGCGCGGCGGAGGCGCTCAAGCAGTGCGACCTCATCGTCATGCAACTGGAAGTGCCGCTGGAGACGGTCTATCACACCATCGCCTTCGGCGCCGCGCACGGCATCGAGACGCTGCTGAACCCCGCCCCGGCGGCGCCCGACCTCGATCCCGCGCGCATCGAGCAGGTAACCTTCTTCGTGCCCAACCAGACGGAACTCGCGACCATCACCGGCCTGCCGGTGACGTCCGAGGCCGAGGCGGAGACGGCGGCGCGCACCCTTGTCGCCCGCGGCATCCGCACCGTCATCGTCACCCTCGGCGCCCGCGGCGCCCTGCTGGTGACGGCCGGCGAGGCGACGCGGCGCATCGAGCCGGTGCGCGTCACCCCGGTCGACACCACCGGCGCCGGCGACGCCTTCATCGGCAGCTTCGCCCGTTACTACGTCGAGACCCACGACCTCGACGCCTCGCTGCATAAGGCGGTGCGCTATGCCGCCGACAGCATCACCCGGCCGGGGACGCAGAAGTCCTACGCCACGCGCGAGGCCTTCGAGGCCTTCTGCGCCACCTGCGACGCCTGAGCCACACCGGAGGAAGGGAGCCCCGCCATGGTCCGCGCGGTCATCGGAGTGGACGTCGGAACCGGCAGCGCCCGCGCCGGCATCTTCGACCTCGACGGCCACCGCCTCGCCATGGCGGTGCGGCCCATCCGCATGTGGCACCCGGAACCGGAGTGGGCGGAGCAGTCCTCCGACGACATCTGGGCCGCCGTCTGCGCCTGCGTGCGCGAGGCCGTGGCAGCCTGCGCCGAGCCGCCCGACGTGGTCGGCATCGGTTTCGACGCCACCTGCTCGCTGGTGGTGCTGGACGGCGAGGGGCGGCCGGTGACGGTGGACCCGGCGGGCGACGATGCCCGCAACGTCATCGTCTGGATGGACCACCGGGCGCTCGACCAGACGGCGCGCATCAACGCCGGCGGGCACGACGTGCTGCGCTACGTCGGCGGCCGCGTCTCGCCCGAGATGCAGACGCCCAAGCTGCTGTGGCTGAAGGAGACTCTGCCGCAGACCTGGGCGCGGGCGGCGCACTTCTTCGACCTGCCGGACTTCCTGACGTGGCGGGCCACCGGCTCGCCGCGGCGGTCGCTGTGCTCGCTGGTGTGCAAGTGGACCTATCTCGGCCACGAGGACCGCTGGGACGACGCCTATCTGCGGGCGGTCGGCCTCGGCGATCTGGCCGACGAGGCCCATTGCCGCATCGGCACCGATGTCGGCGCCGTCGGCAGCGCCATCGCCGGCGGCCTGACGGCGCAGGCGGCGGCCGACCTGGGGCTTGCGCCGGGCATCGCCGTCGGCACCTCGCTCATCGACGCCCACGCCGGCGGCCTCGGCGTCATCGGCGCCCGCCTGCCCGAGGACGGCGCGGGCGGCGCCGTCGACTTCGACCGTCGTCTCGCCCTCATCGGCGGCACGTCGAGCTGCCACATGACCGTCAGCCCCGGCGACCCGCGCTTCATTGCGGGCGTGTGGGGGCCGTACTACTCGGCCATGGTGCCGGGCCTGTGGCTCAACGAGGGCGGCCAGTCGGCGACGGGGGCACTCATCGACCACGTCGTGCGCAGCCATGCCGCCCATGCCGACCTCGCGGCGGAGGCCGACGCCGGCGGTCGCACCGTCTATCAACTGCTGAACGAGCACCTCGACGCCATGGCGGTGGAGCAGGGTGTGCCGGTGGCGGAGCTGACCGCCGACTTGCACGTGCTGCCCGACTTCCACGGCAACCGCTCGCCGCGCGCCGAGCCGTGGCTGCGCGGCATGGTGAGCGGCCTGCGCCTGTCGGCCGAGCGTGACGACCTGGCGCTGCTCTATCTGGCGACGGTGCAGGCGGTGGCCTATGGCACGCGGCACATCGTCGAGGCCATGAACGCCGCCGGCTACGCCATCGACACCATCCTGGCCTGCGGCGGCGGCACCAAGAACCCGGTCTTCCTCCAGGCCCACGCCGACGCCACCGGCTGCCGCCTCGTGCTGCCCGAGGAGCCGGAGGCGGTGCTGCTGGGCGCCGCCCTGCTCGGTGCCGTGGCCGCCGGAACCCACGCCGACATCGCCACCGCCATGGCCGCCATGACGCGGCCGGGGCGAGTGATCGAGCCGGCGGTGGGTGCGGTGCGTGCCTACCACGACCGCAAGTACCGCGTCTTCCTGCGCCTCTACGAGGACCAGATGGCCTACCGCGCCCTCATGGCGGGCGGTGGCACGGAGGAGTCCCTCGGCGCGCAGGGCTTTCACCGTCCGGTTGACGTGGACCGCCGTTAGCTCCGGGGCATCGCCGATGACGCACTGGGCCATTTCATGAGTTGTTTCGCACTTGTGCGGACCCGTCCGACCGCGCCGCGAGCGGCGAGAAGAGGGGTGCGCGGACGTGACCTTTACCGATGGGTGGGGGAACTCCGCATTCGGTTCCTCGGTCCTGGAAATGACGCCGCCGCTAACGCCCGCCGCCGGCCAGGAAGTCGGCATAGGCGGCCCGCAGGCCACTTTCCAGCGGTGTCCGGGCACGCCAGCCGAGTGCGCCGAGGCGGGAGACGTCGAGCAGCTTGCGGGGGGCTCCGTCGGGGCGGGACGGGTCGAAGACGATGCGGCCGTCATAGCCCACCACTTTGGCCACCATGGCGGCGAACGTGGCGATGGTGACGTCTTCGCCGGTACCCACGTTGAGCGGCTCCTCCGACGACCAGCGCTCCAGGACGAAGACGCACGCATCGGCGAGGTCGTCGACGCAGAGGAACTCCCGCCGGGGCGTGCCCGTCCCCCATACCACCACCGCGGGATCGCCCCGCAGGCGCGCCTCGTGGAAGCGGCGGATGAGTGCCGCCGGAACGTGGGCCGTCGCGTGGTCGTACGTGTCGCCGGGGCCGTAGAGGTTGGTCGGCATGACGGCGATGAAATCGTCGCCGTACTGCCGACGATAAGCCTGGCACATCTTCAGGCCGGCGATCTTGGCGACGGCGTACCACTGGTTGGTCGGCTCGAGCGGCCCGGTCAGCAGTGCGTCCTCGGTCATCGGTTGGGGCGCGAGGCGCGGATAGAGGCACGAGGAGCCGAGATAGAGCAGCTTCCGCACGCCGCAGACGTGGGCGGCGTGGATGACGGTGGTGGCGATGGCGAGGTTCTGGTGGATGAACTCCGCCGGTCGGCTGTCGTTGGCATGGATGCCGCCGACCTTGGCCGCTGCGACGATCACCACGTCGGGGTGTTCGCGCGCCATCCAGTCCTCCACCGCTGCCTGCCGCGTCAGGTCGACGGCGGCGCGCGGGGCGGTGAGGACGTGGCAGTCGAGGTCGGCGAGGCGCCGCACCAAGGCGCCGCCCACCATGCCGGTGTGGCCGGTGACCCAGATGCGCCGCCCGGCGAGAGGAAAACAAACTGCCGCCGGCGACGCCGCGACGGACGACATGATGCTCCTCCGGGCGTGTGTTGCCCTTTCCTCTACACCTTGCTCCTGCGGCCGTCGATACTCCATGCGCCCGGTCCGGCGAAGACCAGGTAGAGGAAGACGAAGCAGTACAGGATGGCCGCGTCGCCGCCGTTGTTCACCGGGAAGAAGTTCTGCGGTGCGTGCGCCATCCAGTAGGCGACGGCCATTTCGCCCGAGGCGATGAAGGCCGCGGCGCGGGTGAACAGGCCGATCACGAGCAGGACGCCGGTCACCAGTTCGATGGCGCCGGCCCACCACGACAGGGTGCCGAAGGCGACGCCGGCGCGCTCGCCGTCGGGGAAGCCGAGCAGCTTCTGCGTGCCGTGTTCCAGGAAGATCAGGGCGGCGACGATGCGCAGGACGGCGAGCGCCCGCGGCGCCCAGACGGCCAGGGTGTCTGTTCTGTTCATGGCGAACCTCGTCAAGCGGGAGTGCTCGCCAACAACGTCCAGCCGCCGCGCCCCGTTCTACCTGGTTGCGAAAAGGTCGCGCGCCATGCGTCCCGCAGGTGGTTACCGGCCGTCGGCGAGGGCCGCGGCATGGTCGAGGAAGGCCTGTTCCCGCTCGCGCAGGCGCGGCAGACCGACGAGGCGGGTGTAGTCGTCGAAGGGCGCCAGCCGGTCGGCCAGGCCCGCCGTGCCGTCGTCGTCCTTCAGGCGGGCGAACAGGTCGCGCAGCATCTTCACCTGGGCGAGGATGGTGGTGACCGGCCAGATGATGCAGGCAAAGCCCATGGCCTGGGCCTCGGCCCCCGTCAGGGCGGGGCTCATGCCGAAGTCGACCATGTTGGTCATGTGCAGGCCCGGTGCTTCCGCCACGATGCGGCGCATGTCGTCGATCGTCGCCGGCGCCTCCACGAACAGGGCGTCGGCGCCCGCCTCGCGGTAGAGGTTGGCGCGCGCGATGGCGTCGTCCAGGCCGTTGACCGCGATGGCGTCGGTGCGCGCCATGATCAGCAGGTCGGGGTCGTGGCGGGCGTCGCAGGCGGCGGCGATCTTGGCCGCCATCTCGGCGGGCGGCACCACCGCCTTGCCGGGCGTGTGGCCGCAGCGCTTGGGGAACACCTGGTCCTCGATGAACAGCCCGGCGACGCCGGCCCGCTCCAGGGTGCGCACCGTGCGGGCGGTGTTGGTGACGTTGCCGAAGCCGGTGTCGGCGTCGGCCAGAACCGGCAGGCTGGTGGCATCGCAGATGCGCGCCAGATGCTCGGCCAGTTCCGAGAGCGAAAGCTGCGAGCTGTCGGGCTCGGCCAGCAGGGTGCCGGTCGCCGGGAAGCCGCCGAGGCCGACGGCGGCGAAACCGGCTTCCTCGGCCAGCTTGGCGGACAGGGCATCATGAATGCCCGGCAGCCGCAGGATCTCGGGCGCTTCCATCAGGCGGCGCAGGCGGGTGGTCTTGCGCATTGCAGAGTCTCCGGGGCGCAGGCTCGTCAGAGCCCGAACGGGATGTAGAGGGCGATGCCGGGGATCAGCCACAGCAGGCCGACCGACAGCAGCATGAGGGCGATGAACGGCGACACGCCGCGTACCACCACCCCGAGCGGCGTTCGTGCCACCGCCTGGATGACGAACAGGTTCAGGCCGACCGGCGGGGTGATGAGCGCGATCTCGATCAGCACCACGAAGAAGATGCCGAACCACACCGGGTCGACGCCCAGCGCCAGCACCGTCGGGAACAGCACCGGCACCATGATGAGCAGCATGCTCAGGCTTTCCAGGAACAGCCCGATGAACAGCAGGATGGCGGCGACGATGAGCAGGAACACGGTCTGGTCGGCGACGTGGGTGTCGACCAACTGGGCCACCTGCGCCGGCACCTGGTAGAGCGTCACCGCCTTGCCGAAGATCTTGGCGCCGATGACCACCAGGAACAGCACCACGCTGGTCGACAGCGTCGCCCGCACGGCGTCCTTGAAGGCGGCCCAGGTCAGGGTGCGCAGCACCAGCGTCGTCAGCAGCAGCGCCGCCACGGCGCCCACCGCCGAGGCTTCCGTCGGGGTGAAGGCGCCGCTGTAGATGCCGCCGACCATGAGCACCGCCAGCACGGCCGTCGGCATGGCCCGCCACGAGGCGCGGCGCCGCACCTCCCACGTCGCCTTGGGCATGCGCTCGTAGTCGCCGGTGAAGGCGGCGTTGAGGATGGAATAGGCGCCGAACAGCACGATCAGCAGCAGGCCCGGGCCGATGCCGGCCAGGAACAGCTTGCCGATGCTCTCCTCGGTGATGACGCCGTAGACGATGAGCGGGATGGACGGCGGGATGAGGATGCCGAGCGTGCCGCCCGCCGCCAGCAGGCCGAGCACGAAGGGCTGCTTGTAGCCGCGCTTGGTCATTTCGGGGATGGCGACGGTGCCGACCGTCGCCGCCGTGGCGACGGACGAGCCGGAGATGGCCGAGAACAGGCCGCACGACAGCAGGGTGGCGACACCGAGACCGCCCGGCCAGTGGCCGACCCAGCTCTGCACCGCCTCGAACAGGTCGCGCCCGACGCCGCCGCGCAGCAGGATGTTGGACATCAGCAGGAACAGCGGCACCGCCAGCAGCACGAAGTTGTCGATGGCGCCGTGCAGGTTCTGCGCCACCATCACCAGCGGCAGGCCCTTGGCGACCAGCATGGCGGCGCCCAGCCCGGCGAGGGAAAAGGCCACCGGCAGGCCGCTGAACAGCAGCAGCAGAAGCAGGCCGACGATCAGGATCAGGGTCATTCGGCGGCCCTCCGGCCGGTGGGAGCAGGGGGCGGAACGGGCTCGGCGTCGGCGCCCTCGGGCGGGGCGAAGTGGCTGCCGCCGGCGCTGTCGTCGTCGGTGCGGGAGGGCAGGCGGATCAACTCCGCCACGCCCTGCACGGCCAGCAGCAGGAAGCCGAGGATGACCGGCACTTCCGCGATCCAGTTGGGCAGTTCCAGCATGGTGGGCTGGCGGCGGCCGAGGCGGATGCTGTCCTCCACCACCCGCCAGCCTTCCCATACCGCCATGACGCTGAAGGCGACGATGACGAGCAGCGAGAAGGCCTCCAGCACCTTGCGCGGCCCGCGGCCGAGCAGCCCGGTGACGGCGGTGATGCGGATCATGTCGCGATGCCGCAGCACCCACGCCATGCCCAGGTAGGTGAACCACACCTGCAGCGTCACCGAGACGTCCTGGGTCCAGATGGTGGGCGCGAGGAACACGTAGCGCGCCACCACCTCGTAGAACAGGAAGCCGGCGATGAGCGCCACCATGACCATGCCGAGGCGGGCGCACTGGTCGGAAATCCAGTCGACTGCCGACAGCAGCCGCGAGCCGCCGCCGCGGCCGGGCGGACCAGAGGGAGGTGTGGTGTCGGGGGTGCTGCGGGCGGTCGTGGTCATGGGCGTCACCGGGCCTGCCTGCGCGCGATCAGTAGAGGACGCGAATGGCATCCACCAGCTTGCGACCCTCGTCGCCCGACGAGGCGATGAAGGCTTCCACCGCCGGCGCGGCGGCGCGCTGCCACTCGGCCAGCTCTTCCGGCGTCAGGTGCACGACGGTCATGCCCTTTTCGGCGATGACCTTTTCCGAGGCGATGTTGTTGGCCTCGGTCTCGCTGCGCAGCTTGTCTTCCGCCGCCTGGGCCGCCTTGCCGAGGATGGCGCGTTCCTCGTCGGTCAGCGAATCCCACAGCTTGTCGTTGATGACCATGAGGAATTCGGTCTGCGCGTGGTTGGTGATGGTGACGTGGTCCATCACCTCGTGCAGCTTGCGGGTCTCGATGGCGGTGGTGCCGGTCATGCCGACGTCGACCGTGCCGCGCTGGTAGGCGAGGAACTGTTCCGACCCGCCGATCTTCACCGGCACGCCGCCGACCGCCTTGATGAAGTCGCCCGACGGCTTGCCGAGGACGCGGATCTTCTTGTCCTTGAGGTCGGACGGCAGGCGAATGGCCTCGCCGTTGGACAGCAACTGCACGGGGCCGTAATCCTGCCACCACAGCACGCGGGCGCCGGTCTTGCGGATTTCCTCGTCGATGATGGTGCGCACCTCGCTGCCCGGGGCGGCGGCGCGGGCGAGCACATCGTAGTTCGGGAACATGAAGGCGACGCCGAAGATGCCGGTGACGGGCACCGTGCCGGCGAATTCGTCGATCAGCACGAGGCCGATGTCGATGGCGCCCGAGGCGACGGCCTGCGGGATCTCGCTGCCCTTGTAGAGCTGCGCGGAATCGTAGACCTCGATCTTGATGTCGCCGCCCGATTCCTCTTCGACCATCTTCTTGAAGTAGTCGATGTTCTGCCCGATGGGATGGCTGCTGGACACCTGCAGCGACAGGCGCAGGGTGCGCTCGGCCAGGGCGGGGCTGATGGACAGGGCCGCGATGCCGACGGCCATGGCCGCGGCGGTGAGCATCTTCCGCATGGTTTCCTCCCTGTGGTTTCGCGTGTCGAAACCCGTTGTGGTCGCGGCGCGGTAGCCGCGGGCGACCCGGCTCTTTTGGCCGGTCAGGGAGGGATTGTATACACTACTCCGCCGCTCGGTCAATATTTGCGCGACCTCGCGTCATCACCGCGTGGCCGGCGTGCAGGTGCGACCGCATGACGCTTTCTGCCCACACGCCGTCGTGGGCGGCCAGGGCCTCGGCGATCTCGCGGTGGTGCGACATGCTGCGGCGCAATTCCGCCGCGCTGTAGACGGCGAAGGTGCGCATCACCAGCGGTACCTGGATCACCTGCCGCAGGGCCAGTCGCAGCCGCCGGCTGCCCGAGGCTTCCAGGATGACGCCGTGGAACCGCTCGTTCAGCGGCGACAGTTCGGCCAAGGCCAGTTGCGAGTCGCCGGAGCCCTCCACCACCGCTTCCATGCGGTCGCACAGCTCGTCCAGTTCGGCCAGTTGCTCGGCGCCGATGCGGGCGGCGGCCAGGTTGGCGGCGTGACCCTCCATGAGCGAGCGCAGGTCGAAGATGTCGTCCAGTTCCTCCGTCGTCCATTCCCAGATGCGGGCGCCGGCATTGGGCGTGAGTTCCACCAGCCCTTCCGCCGCCAGCCGCCGCAGGGCGTCGCGCACCGGCGTGCGGCTGACGCCGGTGAAGGCGGCCAGGTCGTGCTCCCGCAGGTGTTCGCCGCCGCTCCAGTGCTGCCGCAGGATGCCTTCGCGGATCAGCTTGTAGGCGCGATCGGCGGCGCGTTCACCGCCGTCGGCGGGCGGCGGAGAGGGGTCGGGCACGGTCATGGCAACTCCGGACTCGATTTGGGATGCATCCATTGTATACAATGGCCGCAGAAAGACCAAGTGACGACAAGGAGACGATGCGTGACCAGCCTGCGCGAACGCCTGACTGCCCCCGGGCTCATCGTGGCCCCCGGGGTGTTCGACATGATCTCGGCCAAGATCGCCGACGGCATGGGATTCGACGCCCTTTACATGACCGGGTACGGCACGGTCGCCTCCCACCTCGGGCTGCCCGACGCCGGGCTCGCCAGCTACACCGACATGGTGACGCGGGTGCGCACCCTGGCCGGCGGCACCGCGACGCCGCTGATCGCCGACGGTGACACCGGCTATGGCGGCCTGCTCAACGTCGACTTCACGGTGAAGGGCTACGAGGCGGCGGGCGCCGCGGCCATCCAGCTCGAAGACCAGGAATTCCCCAAGAAGTGCGGCCACACCCCCGGCCGCCGCGTCATCCCCATGGCCGACATGGTGAAGAAGATCAAGGTGGCGGTCCAGGCCCGCGAGTCCGACGACTTCCTCATCGTCGCCCGCACCGACGCCCGCACCGCCCACGGCCTGGACGAGGCGCTGCGCCGCGCCGAGGCCTATGCCGAAGCCGGCGCCGACGTGCTGTTCGTCGAAAGCCCGGAGACGGTGGAGGAAATGCGCCGCATCTGCGCCACCATCGACAAGCCGCTGCTCGCCAACATGGTTGAAGGCGGCCGCACGCCGATCCTCTCGAAGGCGGAGCTGGAGGAACTGGGATACAAGATCGCCATCTTCCCCGGCACCGGCTTCCTGGCCGCGGGTGCGGCCCTGCGCCGCACCTACGAGACCATCCGGCGCGACGGCTCGTCGCAGGCCATCGCCGGTGACCTGTATTCCTTCACCGAGTTCAGCAAGCTCATGGGCTTCGAGCGCGTCTGGGCCTTCGACGCCGAGCACGCCGACTGAGCGCGACGGGGAGACGGGGAGGCGCCCGGTGGACGCAGGCCGGCCGCCTCCCTATGATACGGTGGTTCCATCGCCCCTCACGTCGGAGAGCCCCCGCATGACCGTCCCGCCCTTCCTCGGTGTCGACCGCTCGGTCAACGGCCGGCGCTGGACCCTGCGGCAGGGTGACGAGCGCATGGCGCTGGCCATCAGCCAGCGGCTGGCGCTGCCCGAGGTGGTCGGGCGAGTGCTGGCGGCGCGCGGCGTCAGCCTGGAGGCGGCCGAGGGCTTCCTCAACCCCACCCTGCGCGACCTCATCCCCAACCCGTCCACCTTCGCCGGCATGGACGATGCCGCCGAGCGCGTCGCCGTGGCCCTGGAAGGCGGCGAGAAGATCGCCGTGTTCGGCGACTACGATGTCGACGGCGCCACCTCCTCGGCGCTGCTGCTGCGCTTCCTGCGCGCCGTCGGGGCCGACGTGCGGGCCTACATCCCCGACCGCATGGCCGAGGGCTACGGCCCCAACGCCCCGGCCCTGCTGAAGCTGCGCGAGGCCGGCTGTTCGCTGGTGGTGACCGTGGACTGCGGCATCACCGCCTACGAGCCCTTGCAGGCGGCCTACGACGCCGGGCTCGACGTGGTGGTGGTGGACCATCACCAGGCGGAGCCGACGCTGCCCGCCGCCGTCGCCGTGGTGAACCCGAAGCGGCTCGACTGCACCTCCGGCCAGGGGCATCTGGCGGCGGTCGGCGTCGCCTTCCTGCTGTGCGTCGCCGTCAACCGGGCCTTGCGCGACAGCGGCTGGTACGCCGCCGCCGGCCGCAAGGAACCGGACCTGCGCCAGTGGCTCGACATCGTGGCGCTCGGCACCGTCTGCGACGTGGTGCCGCTCACCGGCCTCAACCGGGCGCTGGTGACGCAGGGGCTGAAGGTCGCCGCCAAGCGCGGCAACGCCGGCATCGCCGCCCTGGCCGACGTGGCCGGCGTGAAGGACCGGCTGGACGCCTATCACCTGGGCTTCATCCTGGGGCCGCGGGTCAACGCCGGCGGGCGCGTCGGCGAATCCGACCTCGGCACCCGGCTGCTCTCCACCGACGACCGCGACGAGGCGGTGGCGCTCGCCATGCGCCTGCACGAGTACAATTCCCAGCGCCAGGAGATCGAGGCCGCCTGCCTGCTCGACGCCATCGAATTGGCCGAAGGCACCCCGAGCGAGGACCCGCTGGTCTTCGTCCACGGCCAGGGCTGGCATCCGGGCGTGGTCGGCATCGTCGCCAGCCGCTTGAAGGAACGTTACGCCATGCCGGCCTGCGTGCTGGCGGTGGAAGGCGGCATCTGCAAGGGCTCCGGCCGCTCGGTGCCGGGGCTGGACCTCGGCCGCGCCGTCATCGCCGCGCGCGAGGCCGGGCTGCTCATGGCCGGCGGCGGCCACGCCATGGCGGCGGGCTTCACCCTGGCGGAAGAGAAGCTGCCGGCCTTCCGCGCCTTCCTGGTGGAGCGCCTGCGCGCCCAGCTCGACGCCGGCGGCATCGTGCCGACCCTGGAACTGGACGGCGCGCTCGACGTCGGCGCCGCCTCGGCCGATCTGGTGGCGACGCTGGCCCAGTGCGGCCCCTACGGCGCCGGCAACGAGGAACCGCGCTTCGTGGTCGCCAACTGCCGGGTGGCGCGGGCCGACGTGGTGGGGTCGGGCCACGTGCGGCTGTTCCTGTCGGGGGCGAGCGGCGTCGGGCGCCTGAAGGCCATCGCCTTCCGTTGTGTCGACGGCGACCTCGGCCAGATGCTGCTCAATGCGTCGGGCCGCCTGCTGCACATTGCCGGCACCCTGCGGGCCGACACCTGGCAGGGCCGCACGGAGGCCCAGCTGGTGGTCGACGACGCCGCGCCGGTGAGTTGAGGGCGGCGGAGCGACGGGCGCAGGCCCGCCGCTCCGGTCCCGTCACGCCTGGTCGTCGTAGCCGCGGCGGGCGATCGCCATGGCCTCGCGCAGCACGTCCATGTCGCCGATGTGGTTGGCGAGCAGCAGCACCAGCTTGCAGTTGACGTCACGGCTCTGGTCGTCGGTCAGGCCGCGATGGGTGTCGATGAGCGCTTCGTAGAAGTCGTCGGGCCGGCCGATGTTCGGCGCGGTGACGAGGGCGGCGCTGCGTGGTGCCGTGGTGGCGTCGGTCTTCATGTACATCTCCCGGTCCTCCGTTTTTGTTTGCCCGCGACGCCCTGCGGCCGCCGCGGGATGCGTTCAGGTGCCACGCGGGCTCTCGCGCCAGGGGGCGCGGCGGCCGGTCGGCCTTGCCGTCGCCGGCAGGCCGGCGACGGGGATCATCCTTTGCCGCAGGCGGTGTCGAGGGCGATGCGCACCAGTCGCGGGTCGAAGGCGCGGAAGCGGGCGGCGACGTACTGGTCGGGGCGGATGAGGTAGAGGGTGCCCGGCCGCCCGTCGTAGCGCTGGGTCACCACGCCCTTGGCGTCGGCGATGCGGGGCGTGCCGACGGCCAGCACCTTCACCGGCACCGGGTCCTGCTCGAAGGCCGTCAGCGCCTCGGGCACCGTGCCGTCGGGGCTGAAGTAGAGCAGGGTGAAGCAGCCGCCCAGGTGGTCGAGCAGCCAGGAGTCGCGCCCGTCCACGGTCAGCGGCGCATCGGCCGCCGGGCAGCCCGGCGCCATGCGGCCCTGGAAGGCGTCTCGGTCGGGCGTGTTGAGGCGGCTGCCGACATAGGGCGTCGGCAGCGACAGCCGGCCCGAGTTCACCAGGCCGCGGGCGAAGGGCAGGTCGCGGGCGAGGTCCAGCGTCGCATCGCGGAAGGCGCGGCTGATGGCGCTCTTGGGCGTGATGAAGTCGGTGGAGCGGGTGGAGTTGAGCAGGTTGTCGTCGGCCGCCAGAACCCGCTCGTCGTCGTAGGTGTCGAGCAGGCTTTCCGGCGCCTTGCCGGCCACGACGAGGCCGAGCTTCCAGGCCAGGTTGTCGGTGTCCTGCACGCCGGAATTGGCGCCGCGGGCGCCGAAGGGGCTCACCTGATGGGCGGCATCGCCGGCGAAGAACAGGCGGCCGTGGCGGAACTTGTCCATGCGGCGGCAGTTGAACTGGTAGACGCTCACCCATTCCAGCTCGAAGTCGGTGTCTTCGCCGAGCATCGCCTTCAGGCGCGGCAGCACCTTCTCGGGCTTCTTCTCCTCCTCGGGGTCGGCGTCCCAGCCGAGCTGGAAGTCGATGCGCCAGACGTCGTCGGCCTGCTTGTGCAGGAGGACGCTCTGATTGCGGTGGAAGGGCGGGTCGAACCAGAACCAGCGTTCGGTCGGGAAGTCGGCCTTCATCACCACGTCGGCGATGAGGAAGCGGTCGTTGAAGGCCTGGCCGTCGAAGCGGGCGCCGATCATGCCGCGCACGTCGGACTTGGCGCCGTCGCAGGCGATCACCCAGTCGGCCTCCAGGGTGTAGGGGCCGTCGGGCGTCTCCACCGTCAGGGTGACGCCGTCGTCGCGGCTGTCGAGCGCGGTGACGCGGTTCTTCCACCGCAGGTCCACCAGCTCGCCGAGCGCCTGGGCGCGGTCCACCAGCGTCTCTTCCAGGTAGTACTGCTGGAGGTTGATGAAGGCCGGCATCTTGTGGTCCGGCTCGGGCAGCAGGTCGAACTGGTAGACCAGATCCTCGTCGCGGAACACCTTGCCGATCTTCCAGCGCACGCCCTTGTCGACCATGGGGCCGGCGCAGCCGAGGCGGTCCCACACCTCCAGCGCCCGCTTGGCGTAGCACACGGCGCGCGAGCCGATGGAGACGGTATTGTTGTCGTCGAGCACCACCACCGGCACCCCGTGCGCGGCGAGGTCGAGGGCGGCGGTCAGCCCCACCGGCCCGGCCCCGATGACGACCGCCGGCCGCTTCTCGGTGCCGCCGGCCTTCAGGGCGGCGGGTGGAACGTAGGCATACTCCGGGTATTGGTACGTGCTGAGCATTGGACGCTTCCCCGTTCGGATTTGGATAGTTTTTCTTGTAACAGTTTCATTTGATACTATCCGCGGAGGTGCCGGCGTTCAAGGGGGGAGAGGGGACGCCTGTCGCCACGGTTGGCGGCGTGCACGCCGTGGATGCCCGGCTCGGAGGCCGGGCATGACAAAGTATTGAAACAACTCAAGAAATTGTCATGGCCGGACTTGATCCGGCCATCCACGGCGTCACCGGCGCCGGTCGCTTGGCCGCGTTCTCCACGGCGGACGTCGTGCACGCCGTGGAAACCCGGCTCGGAGGCCGGGCATGACGGAGAAGGGGACGGGCGGCGCCTGACGCCCACCGGTGTCGTTCCCGTCGCAAGCCCTCTGTCGCCGTCCATCGGCCCCTCAGGCGTCGAAGTCCACCACCACCGTGTCCGTCTTCGGGCGGCTCTGGCACGACAGGACGTAGCCGGCGGCCACCTCCGACGGTTCCAGGCCGTAGTTCACCTCCATCTCCACCTCGCCCTCGACCACCTTGCAGCGGCAGGTGGCGCAGACGCCGCCCTTGCAGGCGTAGGGCAGGTCGAGCCCGGCCTCGCGGCCGGCGTCCAGCACCGTCAGGCCGCGGTCCATGGGGAAGCGGGTGGCAAGGCCGTCCAGGGTCACCGTGACCGTGCTGGTCTCGCCGGTGATGCGCGCCGGCTCGTCGTTGCGGTTGGCGGCCTTGCCCTGGCCGGGCACGCCGAACAGCTCGAAATGCACCTTCTCGGGCGGCACGCCGCGGTCGGCGAGTGCTGCGCGCACGTCGTCCGTCATGCCCTCGGGGCCGCAGACGAAGACATGGTCGACCGTGTCCACCTGCACCAGCGCGTCGAGCAGCGTCTCCACCTTGGCGCGGTCGAGGCGGCCGCGCAGCAGGTCCACCTGCTGGACGTCGCGCGACAGCACGTGGAACACCCGGAACCGCTGCATGAAGCGGTTCTTCAGGTCCTCCACCTCCTCGCGGAAGATGATCGCGCTGCCCTTGCGGTTGCCGTAGAACAGGGTGACGTTCGAGTGGGGCTCCAGCGCCAGCACCGTGCGGGCGATGGAGATGATGGGCGTGATGCCGCTGCCGGCGGCGAACAGCACGTAGGTCTTGGCGGCGTCCGGCTCGATGGGGGTGGTGAAGCGCCCGGCGGGCTGCATCACCTCGATCACGTCGCCGGGCTTCAGGGCCTGGTTGGCCCAGGTGGAGAAGCGGCCGCCCGGCACGCTCTTGACCGCCACGCGCAACTCCGCGTCGGGCACGCCGGCGCAGATGGAATAGCTGCGGCGCACTTCCTCGCCGTCGATGGTGGTGCGCAGCGTCAGGTACTGCCCGTGCTGGAAGCGGAAGGACTCGCGCAGGTCTTCGGGCACCGCGAAGCGGATGGAGACGCAGTCGTCGGTCTCGTGCCGCACGTCGGACACGGTGAGCGGGTGGAAGTGAGTGGCCATCGAACGGTCCGTCCTGTTCAGATGCATTTGAAGTAGTCGAAGGGCTCCAGGCAGTCGCGGCAGCGCCACAGCGCCTTGCACGCGGTCGAGCCGAACTCCGACAGCTGTTCCGTATGGGGCGATCCGCACTGCGGGCAGGCGACCTGCGCCGGCCGGCCGAGCAGGGCGGCCTTGCCGGCGCCGGCCGCGTCGGGCGGCGCGATGCCGGCGGCCTTCAGGCGCTCGCGCCCGCGCTCGGTGATCCAGTCGGTGGTCCAGGCCGGCGCCATCTGGCGGCGGATCACCACCTCGGCGAAGCCCGCCGCCCGCAGGGCCGTCTCGGCGTCCAGCTCGATCACCGACACCGCCGGGCAGCCGGAGTAGGTGGGGCTCAAAGCCGCCTCCACCCGCGATCCGTCGGCCGCCGCCGTCACCCCGCGCACGATGCCGAGGTCGACGATGGAAACGTGCGGGATCTCGGGGTCGTGCACCTCCTCCAGGGCCTGCCAGGCGCGGCGTGCGGGATCGTCGGTCATGGCGGCGTCACCACGTGCAGCCGGGATAGGCCCGCTGCATCCACTGCATCTCCGCCAGCAGATGGCCGAACTGTTCCGTGTGGCGGCCATGCCGGCCGCCGACGGGGCGCCACGAGGTCTCGGGGCGGGTCAGGGTGGCCTCGGCCAGCGTGTCGGCGACGGTCCGTTCGAAGCGGTCGCGCAGGGCGGCGCGGTCGACGGCGACGCCGGCGGCGCACAGGCGCTCCTCCACCGCGTCCATCTCGAACAGTTCGTGGACGTAGGGCCACATCTCGTTCACCGCGGCCTGCATGCGGGCGTGGCTTTCCTCCGTCCCGTCGCCGAGGCGGATGGTCCATTCGCGCGAGAACCGCAGGTGATAGGCCGTCTCCTTCACCGCTTTGGCGGCGATGGCCGACAGCGTCTCGTCGGCGGAGGCGGCGAGCGCCTCCATGAACGGCAGGTCGAAGGCATCGAACAGGAACTGGCGCGCGATGGTGTCGGCGAAATTGCCGTTGGGCTGTTCCACCAGCAGCACGTTGCCGAAGGCCTCGACGTCGCGCAGGAAGGCGAGCGCGTCCTCGTCGCGGCCATTGCCCTCCACCTGTCCGGCGTAGGTGAGGAAGCCCCGCGCCCGGCCGAGCACGTCGAGCGCCGTGTTCATGAGCGCGATATCCAGCTCCATCTCCGGGCTCTTGGCGCACCACTCGCCCAGGCGCTGGCCGAGGATCAGGCTGTCGTCGCCGAGCCGCAGGGCATAGGCGAACAGGTCGTCGTTGGAAACCGTGGTCATCGCCCCGCCGCCCCTCACATGTGCCCGACGTCGTCGGGGATCTTGTAGAAGGTGGGGTGGCGGTAGACCTTGTCGTCCGCCGGGTCGAACAGGGCGCCCTTGTCTTCGGGCGCGCTGGCGACGATGGCGTCGGCCGGCACCACCCAGAGGGACGTGCCTTCGCCGCGCCGGGTGTAGAGGTCGCGGGCGTTTTCCAGCGCCATCTTGGCGTCGGCGGCGTGCACGCTGCCGGCGTGCTTGTGGGACAGGCCCGCCTTGCTGCGGACGAACACTTCCCAGAGCGGCCACTGCTGCTTGGTCATTTCCTCAGGCTCCTCGCGGCCGCCGGCGCTGCGGGCGGCGGCCCATGTTCTCTCAGGCGGCGGACTTCTCGGCGCGGGCGGCGCGCTTGGCGGCATGGGCGAGGGCCGCCTCGCGCACCCAGGCGCCGTCGTCGCGGGCCTTGCGGCGGGCTTCCATGCGCTGGCGGTTGCACGGGCCGTTGCCCTTCAGCACCTCCATGAACTCGTCCCACGGCACCTCGCCGAAGTCGTAGTGGCCGCGCTCCGCGTTCCACTTCAGGTCCGGGTCGGGGATGGTCAGGCCCAGGTATTCGGCCTGCGGCACCGACTGGTCGACGAAGCGCTGGCGCAGCTCGTCGTTGGACAGGCGCTTGATCTTCCACGCCATGGACTGGGCGGAGTTGGGGCTGTTGTCGTCGGACGGGCCGAACATCATCAGCGCCGGCCACCACCAGCGGTTCAGCGATTCCTGGGCCATCCGCTTCTGCTCGGCCGTGCCCTGGCACAGGTCGACCAGGATCTCGTAGCCCTGGCGCTGGTGGAAGCTTTCTTCCTTGCAGATGCGCACCATGGCGCGGGCATAGGGCCCGTAGGAGGTGCGGCACAGCGCCACCTGGTTGATGATGGCGGCGCCGTCCACCAGCCAGCCGATGGTGCCGATGTCGGCCCAGGTCAGCGTCGGGTAGTTGAAGATGGTGGAATACTTGGCGCGGCCGTCGATGAGGGCGTCGACCATGTCGTCGCGCGAGGCGCCCAGCGTCTCGGCGGCGCTGTAGAGGTAGAGGCCGTGGCCCGCCTCGTCCTGCACCTTGGCGACCAGCGCCACCTTGCGGCGGAGCGTCGGCGCCCGGCCGATCCAGTTGCCTTCCGGCTGCATGCCGATGATCTCGGAATGGGCGTGCTGCGAGATCTGACGGATCAGCGTCTTGCGGTAGGCCTCGGGCATCCAGTCCTTGGGCTCGATCTTGCCCTCGGAGTCGACGGTCGCCTGGAACGCCGCCTCGCGGGGATCGGGGCCCGACAGAGCATCCTTCATCACCATGTCACCTCCCGTCGTTGCCGGTCTTCGGCCGGCCGGTGTTTGCTGAGCCGAATGTAATGCACTTTTTGCCATGTCGCTAGATAAAACTGTAACGCTTTTATCGGGGATAGGGACGGCAAAACGGCGGCTTCACGGCTTGGAATGGCGAGAAACTGCCGATCTCCGTTGGGTGCAATGCGATACGGCGCTATCCGCAAAGTCGACAAAACCAGTAGCGCAATAGGGGTATCGTCGCATGCGGCGGCGCGCCCCCTCGCACGACGCGAACGGCGGCTGCGACACGCCACGCAGGATGCGACGCGATCGCAGCGGCGCGGGCCTCCCGGTGGCTAAATCCGCCGAGTCGCCGCGTCTTCTCGATCTGGCACCCCACTTGCTACCAATGGCGCATGCCGTCGGGGCGACCGCCGCTCCGCCCACCGCTCGGGAAGCCGCCATGTCGCCCGCCACCGCCGCCTCGCCGTCGCCGAAGACGCTGTTCCGCTGGATCTGGGCGTCCTATGCCCGCACGGCGCTGGTGCCGCTGCTGGCGGTGGAGCTGCTGCTGGTCGCGGCCTACTTCACCACCAACATGCTGACCAAGGACGCCAACATCGCGTCCATCCGCGAGACGGCGGAGCAGTCGCTGGCCGAGGTGGCGCGGCTGAACGCGGCGGCGGTGGACGAGCGGCTGTCGGCGGTGGCGGACCTGACCGACGTCATGCGCCGCCAGACCGAGGCGCTGCATGCCGCCCCCGTGCCCCCGCCGGTGCCGGCGGACGAGGCGGCGCGCTTCGCCTTCGATCCGACGGGCGTCGTCTACTACACCACCGCCGACGTCGGCCGCGGCGCCGGCTTCTATTCCGGCGTCGTGCCGGTGACGCCGGCGATGCAGGACAAGGCGGTGCGGCTGGCCGCCCTCGACCCCATCCTGCGCGACGTCAAGTTGGCCAACCCCCTGGTGGTGCAGACCTATTACAACACCTGGGACAGCTACAACCGCATCTATCCGTTCTTCGACACGCTGGAGCAGTACGCCCCGAAGCTCGACATCCCGAGCTTCAATTTCTATTACGAGGCCGACGCCTCCCATAACCCCGGCCGCGGCGTGACCTGGACCGACGCCTACGTCGACCCGGCGGGGCAGGGCTGGCTGATCTCGGCCATCGCGCCGGTCTACAAGGGCGACTTCCTGGAAGGCGTGGTCGGCCTCGACATCACCATCGACACCATCGTCCGCCGCATCCTCGACATCCGCACCCCCTGGGGCGGCTATGCCGTGCTGGTCGGGCGCGACGGCACCATCCTCGCCATGCCGCCGGCCGCCGAGGAGGCGCTCGGCCTGCACGAGGTGGGCGGCCACAGCTACGACGAGGCGATCCGCGCCAATACCTTCAAGCCCGAGGACTTCTCGCTGGCCCGCATCGACGGCCTGCGCGACCTGCCGGTCATGAGCGGCGAGGGCCTGGGCGCCGCCGATCTGGTCGGTGGCACGCACCTCGTATCGTGGCAGGCGGTGCCGGCGACGGACTGGCACCTCATCGTCTTCGTGCCGGAGGCCGACCTGTTCGCCTCTGCCGTCGCCGTCGGCGATCGCTTCGACCGCCTGGGCTATGCCATGGTGGCGGCGCTGGTGGTGTTCTACGGCGCCTTCTTCACCGCGCTGTGGTTCGCCGCCCGCCGCCATGCCGCCAGCCTGGCGCAGCCGCTGGAAGCGGTGGTGCAGGCGGCCGGTGCCATCGCCCGCGGCGATTTCCGCCAGTCCATGCCGGAGTCGGGCATCGTCGAGGTCCGCGACGTGGCCCGCGCCGTGGTCGACATGGGCGCCGACCTGGGCGACAAGACCGAGCGGCTGGTCGCCACCTCGCGCTCGCTGGAAGAGTCCGACGCCTTCCGCCGCGCCCTCATCGAGAACCTGCCGGCGCCGGTGGTGCTCTATCATCCCGGCGACCCCGACCTCGTCATCGCCCACAACAGCGCCTACGACGCCCTGGTCGCCGAATACGGCCACGCGGCGGTGCACGACGCGCTGGCGGTGGCCGGCGCCGACGCCGAGGAAGGCGAGATCGCGCTCACCCTGGGCGAGCCCGCCCGCCGCTTCCGCGGCCGCTTCGCGCGGCTGGCCCACGGCGGCGACAGCGGCGTCCTGTGCGTGCTGCTCGACGTCACGGTGCTGGAAGAAGCCCGCCGCCAGATCGCCGAGGCCCGCGACCGGGCGCTCGAGGCGGCGCGACTCAAGTCCGAATTCCTCGCCAAGGTCAGCCACGAGCTGCGCACGCCGCTCAACGGCATCATCGGCCTCGCCGACGTGTGCCGCGGCGAGAGGGACGCCGCCACCCTGCGCGACAGCGTCGCCATGATCGGCCGCTCGGGCGAGGATCTGCTCGGCCTCGTCGAGGACCTGCTGACCATGTCGGCCATCGACACCGGCATCCTTCCGCTCGACGAGCGGCCCTTCGTGCCCTCGGCCCTGCTCGACGACATCATCGCCTCGTTCCGGCCGCAGGCGGAGGAACGCGGCCTGCGGCTCGCCCTGCTGCCGGGGCCGGCGCTGGGCATGCGGGCGCTGGCGCCGGCGGCGCGCATCGGGCAGGTGGTGACCAATCTGATCGGCAACGCCCTGAAGTATACCGAACGCGGCTCCGTCGCCGTGGTGGCCGACCTGGAACTGTCCGCCGGCGACAGCTCGGCGGCGACCCTGGCGGTGATGGTGGAAGACACCGGCATCGGCCTGCCCGAGGGTCCGGTGGAGGCGCTGTTCGAGCCCTTCACTCAGGGCCAGAACGGCCTCGACCGCAAGTACGGCGGCTTCGGTCTCGGCCTCGCCATCGCCCGCGACCTGGCGCTGCGCATGGGCGGCAACCTGACGGCGGAGCGCCGGCCGGGCGGCGGCAGCCGCTTCACGCTGACGGTGCCCGTGAAGCTGCCCAAGGTCATGCCGACGCGGGACGAGCCCGAAACGCGGCGCCGCGCCCTGGTCGCCGGCTTCGACCGCACGACCCAGGCCCTGCTGACCGCCATCCTGGCCAAGCACGCCCTCGCCGTGGAGCCGGCCGCCGCGGCGCTGGCCGAGTCGGTGGAGGCGGGCGACCTGGTGGTGGTGCCGGTGATGGGCGTCGACGCCATCGAGCGCCTGACGCGCCTGTCCGCCACCTCCATCGGGGTGCAGGTGCTGGCGGTGACCGACCCGGCCGCCGCCGACGTGACGGCGCGCCTCGCCCGCATGGGCATCGCCATGCTGCCGCTGCCCATCACGCCGCGCTCGGTGGATGCGGCGCTCGCCCGGGTGCGGGCGCTGGCGGCGGAGTAGGAGTAAGGGGGGCAGGGGTGCCGGCGGACGCTCAGTCCGTCGGCACCAGATCCTTGCGGAACCAGATCTGGCGGTGGCCGGGCGGGAAGTCCTCCAGCACGCCCCACTGGCTGTATCCCTTGCGCTCGTAGAACGACGGCGCCTGGAAATCGTACGTATAGAGACGGGCCCAGCGGCAGCCGCGCGCCACCGCCTCGGCCTCCGCCCGCGCCAGCAGATCGCCGCCGAGGCCGCCGCCGCGCAGGGACTCGTCCAGCCACAGGTAATCCACGTAGAGCCAGCTCCACTGCGTCCACCCCGTCAGGCCGGCGGCGACGGTGCCGTCGGGGCGGCGGGCGAACAGGCACAACTCGCGGCGGTCGTAGGGCGGGCTGACGCGGGTGTTGAAGGTCTCCAGCCCGCGGTGCAGTGCCGCGATGTCGGCGGCGGCGGGGGCGTCGGTCAGCGTCACGGTGAGGTCTTCGGCGCGCACGGTCATGGTGGTCCTTGAGGCAGGCGGTCTCCGCCCGCAGATTCAGGGCTGGGAGCGCCGCAGGCAAGAGCCGCTTCGCGCTACGCCCTTCGGCCGATCACATTGACGTTTACGTAAACGGCAAGGTCGCGCTAGGCTCTCCCGCCGTCACCCCGGAAAGGGGGCGGACCTAATAAGACGGGAGGAGATGTTTCGCCATGAGCGAGATGACGGCCACGGCCAGCCCCAGCTACGTCAGCGGCACCAGCAGCGTGCCCCTGATCGGGGATACCATCGGGCAGCACTTCGATAAGGCGGCGGCTCGCTGGCCGGACACGGAGGCGCTGGTGGTGCGCCACCAGGGCGTGCGCTGGACCTACGCCGAGCTGAAGCGGCGGGTGGACGAGGTTGCGGCGGGCCTGCTCGCCCTGGGCTTGCAGCCCGGCGACCGCATCGGCATCTGGTCGCCCAACAACGCCGAATGGTGCCTGACGCAGTTTGCCACGGCCAAGGCCGGCCTCGTGCTGGTCAACATCAACCCGAGCTACCGCCTGGCCGAGCTGGAGTACGCGCTCACCAAGGTGGGCTGCAAGGGCCTCGTCCTGGCCGACAGCTTCAAGTCGTCCAACTACGTCGAGATGATCCGCACCCTGGCGCCGGAGCTGGACCGCTGCTCGCCGGGCGACCTGAAGGCGGCGCGCCTGCCCGAGCTGAAGGTGGTGGCGCACATCGGGCACGAGCACATCCACGGCATGTACGCCTTCCACCAGATCGCCGAGGCGGCCGACGACGCGGCGCGCAAGCGGGTGGCGGAGCTGGCGGGCAGGCTGCAGTTCGACGACCCCATCAACATCCAGTTCACCAGCGGCACCACGGGCTTCCCCAAGGGCGCGACGCTGACCCACCACAACATCCTGAACAACGGCTTCTTCGTCGGCGAGGCCATCCGCCTGCAGCACGGCGACCGCCTGTGCATTCCGGTGCCGCTGTACCACTGCTTCGGCATGGTCATGGGCAACCTGGGCTGCGTCACCCACGGCGCCACCATGGTCTACCCGTCGGAGGCCTTCGATCCGCTGGCGGTGCTGGAGGTGGTGGAGCGCGAGAAGTGCACCGGCCTCTACGGCGTGCCGACCATGTTCATCGCCCAGCTCGACCACCCGGAGTTCAAGCGCTTCGACCTGTCGAGCCTGCGCACCGGCATCATGGCCGGCAGCCCGTGTCCCATCGAGGTGATGAAGCGGGTCATCCGCGACCTCAACATGGAGCAGGTGACCATCGCCTACGGCATGACGGAGACCAGCCCCGTCAGCTTCCAGTCGGCCGTCGACGACGCCCTGGAGAAGCGGGTGTCCACGGTCGGCCGGGTGCAGCCGCACATCGAAGTGAAGATCGTCGACCTGGACGGCCGCATCGTGCCGCGCGGCACGGCGGGTGAACTCTGCACCCGCGGCTATTCGGTGATGCTCGGCTACTGGGGCGACGAGGAGAAGACGGCCGAGGCCATCGACTCCGCCGGCTGGATGCACACCGGCGACCTGGCGGTGATCGACGACGAGGGCTATTGCAACATCGTCGGCCGCATCAAGGACCTGGTCATCCGCGGCGGCGAGAACATCTATCCGCGCGAGGTGGAGGAATTCCTCTATCGCCATCCGGCCGTCAACGACGTACAGGTCATCGGCGTGCCCGACAAGAAGTACGGCGAGGAACTCTGCGCCTGCATCCGCGTCCGCGAAGGACACGAGGTGACGGAGGACGAGATCCGCGAGTTCTGCAAGGGGCAGATCGCCCACTACAAGATCCCCAAGTACATCCGCTTCGTCGACGAGTTCCCTATGACCGTCACGGGCAAGATCCAGAAGTTCGTCATGCGCAAGCAGCTGGCGGAGGAACTGGGCCTGGCGGAAGAGAAGACGGCGTAACGGCCATCGCCCGGCATCGGGCAGGGTAGGGCAGGGCGGCGCCCCTAGTAGTGGGCGTCGCCCGTCACCTTGCCGCGGAACACCCAGTACGAATAGACCGTGTAGCCGATGGTGATGGGCACCAGGATGCCGAGCCCGACCAGCACGAAGCCCTGCGCCGACGGCGCGCTGGCGGCGTCGTAGATGGTGATGTCGGGCGGGATGACGTAGGGCCACAGCGTCACGCCGAGGCCGTAGTAGCTCGACAGGAACAGCCCGACCGTCGCGAAGAACGGCACCCGGTCGTCGTGGGTGCGCGACACCCGCAGCAGCAGTCCGGCGAGCAGGGCGCCGATCACCGGCGCCGGGGCGACGAACAGGATGCGCGGCCACTCGAACCAGCGCTGCACGATCCACTCGTGCAGGAACGGCGTCCACACCGACACGCCGACCGCCGCCGCCACCACCATCACCGTCAGCGGCGCCACCAGCTCCCACGCCCAGTCGCGGGTGATGCCTTCCGTCTTCAGGATGGTCCAGCCGGCGCCGAGCAGGGCGTAGCCGCAGATCAGCCCGGCGGCGCACAGGAAGCTGAAGGGCGACACCCAGGCCAGCGGGTCGCCGGCGAACTGGCGCCCCTCCACCTCCACCCCCTGCACGAAGGTGCCGAGCACCAGGCCCTGCGCGAAGGTGGCGAGCAGCGAGCCGGCGAAGAAGCCCACCGACCACCACCCTTTGCTCGGCCCGCCTTGGGCGCGGAACTCGAAGCACACGCCGCGGAAGATCAGCCCGATCAGCATGAGCATGAGCGGGATGTAGAAGGCCGGCAGCAGCACCGCATAGGCGAGCGGAAAGGCCGCCAGCAGGGCGGTGCCGCCGAGCACCAGCCAGGTCTCGTTGCCGTCCCACACGGGCGCGACCGAGTCCATCATCAGGTCGCGCGAATGCTCCGACGGCGCCAGGGGATAGAGCAACCCGACCCCCAGGTCGAAGCCGTCCAGCAGCACGTACATGAACACCCCGAGCGCCAGGATGGCGGCGGCGATGAGCGTCAGGTCGACGGCGGTGGGCATCTCCATGGCGTGCGTGTCCTTCTCAGGTGCCCGTTTCGGGGGCATCGGCGCCGTGGGCGGCCCGCGCGGCGGGCTGCTTCATGCCGATGGTCGGCCCGGGGCCGGCGGGTTCCAGCTCGGTCGGCGGACCCTTGACGATCAGCTTGCGGATGAACCAGATGCCGGCCGGGAAGATGACCGCATAGGCGGCGATGAACAGGGCGAAGCTGAACACCACGTCGCCGCCCGACAGGCTCGGCGTCACGGCGTCGGCGGTGCGCATGAGGCCATAGACCACCCACGGCTGGCGGCCGTGCTCGGTCACCACCCAGCCGGCCAGGATGGCGACGAAGCCGATGGGCAGGCACCACTGCGACAGCGCCAGATACCACCCGGCGCCCCACGGCCCGCCGCGGCGCAGGCGCAGCAGGTTGCCGGCCAGCGCCATGAACACCATCAGCAGCCCGATGCCGACCATGAGGCGGAAGCCGAAGTAGACGTAGGGCACCGTCGGCCAGTCCTCGCGCGCGACCTGGTCGAGCCCCGCCACCTCGCCGGTGAGGCTGTGGGTGAGCAGGATGCTGCCGGCATAGGGGATTTCCAGGTTCCAGCGTATCTCGCCGGCGTCCATGTCGGGCCAGCCGAGCAGGCTGAGCCCCATGGCCTCGCCGTCGCGGTTGGTCTCGAAGTGGCCTTCGATGGCGGCCAGCTTGGACGGCTGGTGCTCCAGGGTGTTGAGGCCGTGCAGATCGCCGATGACCACCTGGGCCGGTGCCAGGATCAGCAGCAGCCACAGGGTCATGGACATCATGGTGCGGCTTTCCACCACCGCCTCGCCGCGCCGCAGCTTCCACGCCGACACCGCCATGACGCAGAAGCCGGTGGTCAGCATGGCCGCCGTCACCATGTGGGTCAGGCGGTAGGGGAAGGAGGGATTGAAGATCGCCGCCCACCAGTCGGTGACCGCGAAACTGCCGTCGGGCAGGATCTCGTAGCCGGCCGGGGTGTGCATCCACGAGTTGGCGGCGAGGATCCAGAAGCTCGACGCCAGCGTGCCGAGCGCCACCGTGATGGCGGCGATGGTGAACATGCCCTGCGACACCCTGCGCCGCCCGAGCAACAGGATGCCGAGGAAGGTCGCCTCCAGGAAGAAGGCCGTCAGGACCTCGTAGGTCAGCAGCGGGCCGAGCACGTTGCCGGTCTTTTCCGAGAACCGGCTCCAGTTCATGCCGAACTGGTAGGACATGACGATGCCCGACACCACGCCCATGCCGAAAGACACGCCGAAGATCTTGATCCAGAACCGCGACAGCCGCCCCCACACGTCGTTGCGGGTGATCATGTGCAGGACTTCGAGCAGCGCGATATAGGCCGACAGGCCGATGGTGAAGGCCGGGAACAGGATGTGGAACGACACCACGAAGCCGAACTGGATGCGCGACAGCAGCAGGGGGTCGAAGTCCATGGGATCTCCCCGGGGCAGTGAGAAACGGCGACGGCTTCGGAGGGTCGGAACTCCCTTGCCGCAACGCGGGATATTTCGCGGCGGTTGCAGATGATCGGGCTGTCTTCCCGCGGGCTGCAGCGCTTGCGTGTCACGCTTCCAAGTCCGACCGATTCCGGGCACTATCGCACCAAGGGCGTAAGCCTGTGGGCGCATGGATCGAAGGGTCGCGCAATGAGCCATTCCGGCGAAAAGTACCTGCGGCGGATGACCGGGCAGATCCTCGATGCCCTGGTGGCGAGCGTGCTCGCCAAGGCCAAGGGCGGCACGGTGGAGGTCGCGACGCTGCGCTCCGTCGCCGAGGCGCTGAAGTCGAACCCCGAGTTCGACGCCTTCTACGGCCACGCCTACGACCACCTGGTGGAGGCGATCGAGAAGGACTCGCGCCTGGAGATGCGGCGCAACGCGCTCGGCCGCCTCATGGTCCACCCGCTGGCGCAACTGTTCAACGAAGAGCGGCTCGACCGCTCCCTCCTGCCCAACCTGTTCCACTTCCTGCAGCTGTCGCTCGGCGAGCAGCTGGAGCATTACGCCGAGGCCTGCGCCGACATCGTGCAGGTGCTGAAGCTGGAGAAGGGCGAGGACTTCGAGTGGGACACCTTCTACGCCCACCCCGACGCGCGCGCCATCCAGGCCAAGGTGCTGTGGACCATCGCCAAGGCCTTCAAGAACTTCGACGCCCGCCGCGAGTGGTTCGTCAAGCTGATGCAGTACCACCCGTCGTCCATCAGCCTCGGCGCCCACATGTTCATCCCGGTGCCCAAGCCCCTCGGCAACGAGGCGCCGGCGCCCTTCGGCAAGGCCGAGTTCTGCACCCTGTTCCAGGCCCTGTTCGCGCCGCTGCACGACCTGCCGCCGGCGGAACGGGCGCATCTGCACTCGGCGTTGGACGACTTCGACCAGAAGCGCTTCGACCGCTTCATGCTCGACCTCGCCGCCTGCGGCGTCTGAGCGGGCGGCTTCCCCGCGCCCTCCTGCCGCAACCGGCGGACGCAGGCCACCGTTTCTCCACGCGCGCATCGACTTTCGGGAGATGCGCCGGGAGAAGGGGTTAAACCGGCGCGGCTATTTTGGTACCCTTTCTCAACCGCCATAACCTGAATGCCGCCGGGCGAGCGGCTCCGGGAGGAAGGGAAGCGGCCATGCTACGCCTGTCCAAGGACATGGTGGTCCTCGGCATGACGGCCACCGACAAGGCCGACGCCATCCGCAAGACCGCCGCCATCCTGGCCGATGCCGGGAAGGTAGACCCGGCCTATGCCGACAGCATGCTGAAGCGCGAGCAGCAGACGGCCACCTACCTCGGCAACGGCATCGCCATTCCGCACGGCCTGCGCGGCGACGGCGGCATGATCCGCGACACCGCCATCTGCGTCGCCCAGTTCCCGCAGGGCGTGACCTGGAGCGACGGCGAGGTGGTGCATATCGCCGTCGGCATCGCCGCCAAATCCGACGAACACATCCAGGTGCTCGCCAACCTGACCGACGTGCTGCAGGACGAGGCGGCGGCCCGACGGCTCGCCGCCACCGGCGATCCGCAGGACGTGCTCGACATCCTCAACCGCGACCGCGACCAGGCTTCCGCCCCGGCGGCGGGCGGCGGAAGCGGCGACCTCGACCGCTATGCCGCCTATCCGGTGCGGGAGGACGTGACGGTCAGCGGTCACCACGGCCTGCATGCCCGGCCGGCGGCGGTCTTCGCCGGGCTCGCCAAGCAGTTTTCCGCCGACGTGCGGGTCGCCCACGGCGCCAAGGTCGCCAACGCCAAGAGCCTCGCCTCGCTGCTCACCCTCGGGGTCGAGAGCGGGTCCACCATCCGCATCCTCGCCGACGGCGGCGACGCCAAGGCCGCCGTGCGCGCGCTGGCCGAGGCGGTGCGGGCGGGGCTCGAGGAAGACGACGCCGGCGACGACCTGCCCGACGAAGGCACCGCCGGGGCGGCCAGGCGCGGTCCGGCGCCGGCCGTCGACTTCGCGGGCGACGTGCGCAAGGGCGTGGCGGCCTCGCCGGGTCTCGCCATCGGCCCGTTGCATCGTCTCGCCCGGCCGGACGTGCTGATCCGCGACGAGAGCCGCGGCGCCTCGCGCGAGACCGCCTCGCTGGAAGCGGCCATGGCGGAGGCGCGCCACCAGTTGCAGGCGCTGCATGCGGCGGTGGCGGCGCGGGCGGGGTCCAAGCAGGCGGCCATCTTCCTCGCCCACCAGGAATTCCTCGACGATCCCGACCTGGCGGCCGAGGCCAAGGCGCTCATCGACGGCGGCCAGTCCGCCGGGCGGGCGTGGCAGATCGTCACCGACCGCCGCGCCGCGGAAATGGCCGAGCTGTCCGACGCGACCCTGAAGGAACGCGCCAACGACATGCGCGACGTCGGCGCCCGCGTGCTGCGCATCCTGGCCGGGCAGACCGGCGTGCTCAGCCCGGCGCCCATGCCCGACCATCCGGTGATCCTGGCGGCGGAAGACCTCGCGCCGTCCGACACCGCCAACCTGGATACCGCCAGGGTGCTCGGCATCGCGCTCACCGCCGGCGGCCCCAACAGCCACTCGGCCATCCTCGCCCGCTCGCTGGACATCCCGGCCGTCGTGTCGCTCGGGCACGAGATCGATGCTGTGGACGACGGGACGGAGGTGGTGCTCGACGGCGACCACGGCCTCCTTCTGGTCGCCCCCGACGCCGACGACCGCCGCAAGGCCGAGGACGCCCGCGACGAGCGCCGCGCCGCCGCGCAGGACGCCAAGGCCGCTGCCTACAAGCCCGCCTTCACGACGGACGGCGAGCGCATCGAGGTGGTCGCCAACATCGGCCGCACCGACGAGGCGGCGCGGGCCGTCGAGGCGGGGGCGGAAGGTGTCGGCTTGCTGCGCACCGAGTTCCTGTTCCTCGGCCGCGAGGAAGCCCCCACCGAGGACGAGCAGGCCGCCGAACTGACCCGCATGGTGGAGGCGCTGAACGGCCTGCCGCTGGTGGTGCGCACCCTCGACATCGGCGGCGACAAGGACATTCCCTTCCTGCCCATGCCGCCGGAGGACAACCCCTTCCTCGGCCTGCGCGGCATCCGCCTCGCGCTCGCCAAGCCCGAGCTGTTCCGCAGCCAGCTGCGCGCCATCATGCGGGCGGCGACGCGGGCCCCGGAAGGGGCGGTGAAGGTCATGTTCCCCATGATCGGCACGCTGGAGGAATTCCGCGAGGCCAAGGCCATGCTGGAGGAAGCGCGGGCCGAGATCGGCGCGCCGCGCGTGGAGGTGGGCATCATGGTGGAGGTGCCCTCGGCCGCCCTCATGGCGCCGGAGTTCGCCCGCGAGGTCGACTTCTTCTCCATCGGCACCAACGACCTGACGCAGTACACCCTCGCCATAGACCGCCTGCACCCGACGCTCACCCGCAAGGCCGACGGCCTGCACCCGAGCGTGCTGCGCCTCATCCGCGCCGTGGTCGATGCCGCCCATCCGCACGGCTGCTGGGTCGGCGTGTGCGGCAACATGGCGGCGGAGCGGGTGGCGGCCCCCATCCTCATCGGCCTCGGCGTCGACGAGCTGTCGGTGAGCCCGCCGGCCGTCGCCGGGTTGAAGGCGCAGATCCGCGGCCTGTCCTACGGCGAGTGCCGCGAGCTGGCCGAGGCGGCGCTCGCCTGCCGCACCGCCGCCGACGTGCGCCGGCTGGCATGAGCGGAAAGGACCACGCCATGCCCGACCGCACCGTCCGCGTCTGCACCGTCACCCTCAACCCCGCCATCGACCTGACCGCCGGCATGCGCGACTTCCGGCCGGGGCGCGTCAACCGCATCGCCTGGGACCGCGCCGACCCGGGCGGCAAGGGCGTCAACGTGGCGAGCTTCCTGGCCGACTTCGGCGTCGGGGTGAGCGTCACCGGCCTCATGGGGCTGGAGAACGCGCGGCCCTTCGCCGACCTGTTCGCGCAAAAGGGCATCGCCGACCGCTTCATCGGCCTGGCGGGGCGCACCCGCACCAACGTCAAGCTCATCGACGAGGCGGCGGCGGGCGAGGCGGCGGTCACCGACCTCAACTTCCCCGGCCCGACGGCGACGCCGGCCGCCCTGGAAGAGGTGGGCGCCACCCTCGACGCCCTCGCCGCCGATCACGAGGTCTTCGTGTTGTCCGGCTCGGTGCCGGCGGGGGTGGAGGACGACGTCTACGCCCGCCTGATCGCCCGCCTGAAGGGGCGCGGCCGGAAGGTCATCCTGGACGCCAGCGGGGCGCCGCTGCGCCACGGCGTCGGCGCCGGCCCGGCGCTCATCAAGCCCAACATCCACGAGCTGCGCGAACTGGTCGGACGGGTCGGCGACGACCCCGCCGAGGTGGCCGCCGCCGCCCGCGACCTCATGGACCGCGGCGTCGGCTCCGTCGTCGTGTCGCTGGGCGGCGAGGGCGCGGTGCTGGTGGAGCCCGGCGAGGCCGTGCACGCCGCGCCGCTGTCCGTCGCCGTCGCCTCCACGGTCGGGGCGGGGGACGCCATGGTGGCGGGGCTCGTGCTCGGCCTCTTGCGCGGGCTGTCGCTGGCCGACCGCGCCCGCCTCGCCACCGCCTTCTCCGCCGCCGCCCTCACCACCCTCGGGCCCCGCCTGCCGCCGCCGGCGGAGGTGGAGGCCCGCATGTCCGACGTGCGCATCACCCCGCTGCCGCGCTGAACCCGTCCGTCCGAAGGAGCCCCGGAATGGCCCGGATCGTCGCCGTCACCGCCTGCCCGACGGGCATCGCCCACACCTTCATGGCCGCCGAGGCGCTGAAGAAGCAGGCGAGCCTGCTCGGCCACGACATCGCCGTCGAGACGCGCGGCTCCGCCGGGGCGGGCTCGGAACTCACCTTCGACCAGATCGAGGCGGCCGACGTGGTCATCCTCGCCGCCGACACCACCGTCCCGACGGAGCGGTTCGGCGGCAAGCCCATCCACAGCACTTCCACCGCCGCCGCCATTCGCGACCCGCGGGCGGTGATCGAGGCGGCGCTGGGGCGACAGGCGCCCGCATCCTCCGGCCGCGCGACTGCCGCTCCGCCGCCACCCCCGCCGCCGGCCGACGAGGCGCGGGCGGAGGCCCGGGCTGAGCGCGGTGCCGTGCCCGAGCCGGTGCCGGCGGCCCCTGCCGGCGGCAAGCGGCTGGTCGCCATCACCGCCTGCCCGACGGGCATCGCCCATACCTTCATGGCGGCCGAAAGCCTGCGCAAGGCGGCGCTGGAGATGGGCCACGCCATGAAGGTGGAGACGCAAGGGTCGGTCGGTGCCAAGAACCAGCTCACCGACGAGGACATCCGCGACGCCGACGCCGTGGTCATCGCCGCCGACATGAACGTCGCGACGGACCGCTTCGCCGGCAAGGCCATGGTCATGACCTCCACCGCCGCCGCCCTGAAGAACGGCCGCGCCGTCATCGAACAGGCGCTCGCCACCCCCGCCGGCAAGACGGCGGGCGAGGGGGCGGCCGGGGCGGCCACCGGGGCCGCCGGGTCGCCCGGCTACCAGCAGGAGGTGCAGCGCGCCAAGCAGCAGCTCAGCGCCCAGCGGGCCGGGCCCTACAAGCACCTGCTGACGGGCGTGTCCTACATGCTGCCGCTGGTGGTGGCGGGCGGGCTGCTCATCGCGCTCTCCTTCGTCTGGGGCATCGACGCCTTCGAGCAGGAAGGGACCATCCCCGCCGCCCTCATGCAGATCGGCGGCGGCGCGGCCTTCGCGCTCATGGTGCCGATCCTGGCCGGCTTCATCGCCTATTCCATCGCCGACCGGCCGGGCATCGCGCCGGGCCTCATCGGCGGCATGCTGGCGAGCCAGCTGGGGGCCGGCTTCCTCGGCGGCATCATCGCCGGGTTCATCGCCGGCTACGTGTCGCTGTTCCTGCGCGACCGCCTGCCGCTGCCGCAGACCCTGGAAGGGCTGAAGCCGGTGCTCATCATCCCGCTGATCGCCGGCGGCATCACCGGGCTTCTGATGATCTACGTGGTGGGCGCGCCGGTGAAAGCGATCATGGACGGGCTGACGGCCTGGCTGAACGGCCTGTCGGGGACCAATGCCGTGCTGCTCGGCGTGCTGCTGGGTGCCATGATGGCCTTCGACATGGGCGGGCCGGTGAACAAGGCGGCCTATACCTTCTCGGTCGGACTGCTGGGCTCCGACACCTTCGGACCCATGGCGGCGACCATGGCCGCCGGCATGACGCCGCCGCTCGGCCTCGCGCTCGCCACCTTCATCGCCCGCCGCAAGTTCAACGCCGAGGAGCAGGAGGCCGGCAAGGCGGCCGGCGTGCTCGGCATCTGCTTCATCACCGAAGGCGCCATCCCCTTCGCCGCCAAGGACCCGGTGCGGGTGATCCCCTGCATCATGGCCGGCAGCGCGGTGACCGGCGCACTCTCCATGTTCTTCGGCTGCACGCTGCGGGCGCCGCACGGCGGCATCTTCGTGCTCGGCATCCCCAATGCCGTCGGGAACCTGGGCATGTACATCGTCGCCATCGTCGTCGGCACGCTGGTGACGGCCGGGCTGGTGGCGGCGGTCAAGCGCCCCCTCGACCACGTGCAGGTGCCGGCGGAAACGGCCCCCAAGGCGCCGTAGCCGCCGGCCCGATCCCGCCCGGTCAGGCCACCTTCGCCGAGTACCGTCGCACCTTGGCGGTGGCGTCGTCGATCTGCTCCGACGCCGCGGCGATGTCGCGCACGCTGGCCGAGATGCGGTGCACGCCGTCGGCGGCGACCTGCATGTTCTGCGAAATGTCGCGGGTGACCGCCGACTGTTCCTCGACCGCCGCCGAGATGTTGCCGGAAATCTCGTTCAGCAGGTCGATGGTACCGCTCATGTCGCGGATGGCGGCGACGACCCCTTCCGTCGCCTGTTGCACGGCGGCCACCTGACCGGCGATTTCCTCCGTCGCCGTCGAGGTCTGCTTGGCGAGGCTCTTCACCTCGTTGGCGACCACCGCGAAGCCCTTGCCGAGATCGCCGGCCCGCGCCGCCTCGATGGTGGCGTTGAGCGCCAGCAGGTTGGTCTGGCTGGCGATGTCGTTGATGAGCTTGACCACTTCGTCGATGCGGGCGGCGGCGGTGGCGAGGCCGCCGACGATGCCGGTGCTGCGCTCGGCCTGCGCCACGGCACGGCGCGAGACGTCCAGCGCCTGGGTGACCTGGTGGCTGATCTCCTGGATGGACGCGGCCAGCTGCTCGGTTCCGGCGGCGACGGCCTGGACGGTGGAGGTGGTCTCGTCCGACGCCGAGGCGGCGGCCGAGGCCTGACCGGCGGCGCCGGCGACGGCGTCGGCGATGCCGTTCAGCTCGCCGTCGATGACGCGCTGGATCTCCTGCCGCTCGCGGCGCTCGTGGACGGCGGCGGTGATGTCGGTGGCATACTTCACCACCTTGAACAGCCGGCCGTTCATGTCGCGGATGGGGGTGTAGGAGGCCTGCAGCCAGATGTCGCGCCCGGACTTGGTGACGCGGCGGACCTCGCCGATCATGGCCTTGCCGGCCTGCAGCTCGCGCCAGAAGGCGTCGTAGCTGCCGGTGCGGTCGTCGCGGGCCATGAACAGGCTGTGGTGCTTGCCGACGATCTCGTCGGCGCGGTAGCCCATGGCCGCGAGGAAGTTGTCGTTGGCCTCCAGGATCGTGCCGTCCATGGTGAAGTGGATCACCGCCTGGGACTGGCCGATGGCGGTGACCTGACCCTCGAAGTCGGCGCTGCGGCGCTTGCGGTCGGTGATGTCGCTGGCGATCTTCAGCACGCTCGCGACGGCGCCGCGGCGGTCGCGGATGGGCAGGTAGGTGCCCTGGATCCACACCTCGTGCCCGTCCTTGCGCAGCCGCTTGTACTCCGACGTGAAGTGCCGGCCGGCGGCGAGATCGCGCCAGAAGGCCGCGTAGGTCTCCGAAGTCCGATCCTCGGGGGCGACGAACAGGCTGTGGTGACGGCCCCGCACGTCCTCCAGCCGGTAGCCCATGAGGTCGAGGAACGCCCCATTGGCGTCGAGAACTTCGCCGGTCGGCGTGAACTCGATCATCGCGTGGGTGGCGCTCAGGGCGGCGTATTTCGCGGCCGCGGATGGGCGGGGGCTCCGGAACATGCGGGGGATCCTCGGGTTTGGTCTGGGGATTATCTTTACGCACGGATCGCTGTGTTGGATCTTTCGGATACCGAAATCAGGCCAATTATATCCGAATGATCCCTGTGGCAAGAATGCCGGTTCGGCCTCCTTCCTCCACGGCGGCCGCTCGGGGAGCCGTGAATGCCCGGCTCGGAGGTCCCGGAGGCCGGGCGTGCCAAGTTACTGGGAGGAAGAAAAAATTGTCATGCCCGGACTTGATCCGGCCATCCACGGCGGCGCTGGCGTCGGCCGTCCTCGCTCCATGCGCCGAGGCGTTGTCAGGCCGACCAGTCGCCTCAGGCCACGGCCTCCTCCTGCTCCGCCCGCCAGGCCACCTCGGCCACCTCCGCCGCCGGCAGCAGGACGTGGAAGCGGGTGCCGGCGCCGGGGGTGCTGTCGACGGTGATGCGGCCGCCCGACTTGGCCGCCAGTTCGGCGCACAGCACGAGGCCGAGGCCGGTGCCCTTCTCGCCGCGGGTGCCGGCGGTGGAGATGGGGCGGTCGATGTGGAACAGCTCCGCCACCCTGGCGGCGCTCATGCCGACGCCGGTGTCGGTGACCGTGAGGGCGATGCGACCCGGCGCGTCCGGGGCCGGGGCGGCCGTGATGGCGACGGTGCCGCCGGGTTCGGTGAACTTCACCGCGTTGCCCACCAGGTTGCGCAGGATGGTGTCGACCACCGCCGGATCGGCCAGCACGTGGTATCCGTCGACACGGTGGCGCAGGGTGATGCCCTTCTCCTCCGCCGCCAGCCGGTGCAGGGTGGTCACCCGGTCGGCGAGGCGGGCGAGGGACACGGGCTCGGGCCGGATCTCCATGCGGCCGAGTTGCAGGCGCGACCACTCCAGCAGGTTCTCCAGCAGTTCGTAGGCCGCCTTGCCGCTGTCGTGGATGATCTGCACGTATTCCAGCACCTGCTGCGGCGGCATGGCCGGCGCCCGCGCCAGCAGCACTTCCGAAAAGCCGAGCAGCGCGTTGAACGGGCTCTTCAGGTCGTGGGCGATGATGGAGAAGAAGCGGTCCTTCTCGGCGTTGGAGCGCGCCAGTTCGGCGTGGGCGTGTTCCAGCTCGACGCCGATGCGCCGCCGTTCGATGGCATGGGCGATGACGCGGCGGACCAGCGTGCCGTCGGTGAAGCCCTTGACCAGGAAGTCCTGGGCGCCGGCGCGGATGGCCTCCATGCCGATCTCCTCGTCGTCGAGGCCGGTGAGCACCACCACGGGCGTCTCCGGGCACAGGGCGACGACGGCTTCGACCGTCGGCATGCCGCGGCTGTCGGGCAGGTGCATGTCGAGCAGCACCACGTCGGGCACATGGGCGGCGAGATGCGCTCGGGCCGCGGCGAGGCTGGAGGCCTCGGTGACGACGTAACGGGCCGTCGTGCCCTCGGCGAGCATAAGCTGGACGAACCGCGCGTCGGCGGGATTGTCCTCCACCAGCAGGATTGTGATGGCCTGCACCTGGACCTCCTCCGGGCTCACCGCCGGGCGGCGGAGGAAGCCCGCATACACATTGCGGTCTTGAACCTTTCCGCGGGCGGCGTCAACAGGATCCCGCTGGTCTACGACCTCTGCCGGAGGGCGCCGGGTGTCCGCTTATGCCTTCAGGAATAGATTTCGGCTCTCGTGCGACCGACCATGCAGAAAAGTCGCGCCGACTCGCATTGCGACGGCAAAAGCAGCCGACGGAGGGCTTTTCGTGCGGCCGGTCAGGGTCCAGATGAAGACGACGGGCCGCCGCCGCCCCGCAATGCTCTTTGGTTACAAGGCTCTTTCGTGCGCAATTCCCTTACGCCGTGCATACGGCGCTTGTGCCTCTCCCGATCATTGGATAGCCTGAGCGCGCAAGTACGGTAAAGAGCCGGCGCTTCAGGGCGCAACGGCCCGTAAAGAAGTTTTGAGACTGGCCGGCCAACGGCCGGCATGAACTCGACCCCAGGGAGGTTACATATGCTCAAGCGAGTAACGAAGCACGCGGTCGCCCTCGGCGTGGCCGGCGTTCTGACCGCCGGTCTCGTCACCGGCGCGCAGGCGCAGGAGCGCGTGCGCTGGCAGATGACCATGGGCTTTCCCTCGACCCTTCCCGCGCTGGCCGACACCGGCCCGTGGGTGGCCGAGCAGCTGAAGGCCATGTCCGGCAACAAGATCAACCTGGAAGTCTTCGAGCCGGGCAAGCTGGTCAAGGGCACCGAGGTGTTCGAGGCCGTCTCCGCCGGCAAGGTCGACTCCGGCTACGTCTGGGCCGGCTACGAGATCGGCAAGCTGCCGGCCTCCGCCCTCTACGGCGCCGTGCCGTTCGGCATGGAACCGGCGCAGTACGCCGCGTGGATGCTCGAAAAGGGCGGCCAGCAGATGATGGAGGAGATCTACGCTCCCCATAACATCGTGCCGCTGTACTGCGGCTCCATCAGCCCCGAGGCCGCCGGCTGGTTCCGCTTCCCGATCGAGAACCTGGACCAGATCAAGGGCCTGAAGATCCGCTTCGCGGGCCTGGGCGGCGAGATCCTGCAGAAGCTGGGTGCCTCCGTCACCCTGCTGCCGGGCTCCGAGCTGTTCGAGGCGCTCGAGAAGGGCGTCATCGACGCCACCGAGTTCTCCCTGCCGGTGGTCGACGAGCAGCTGGGCTTCTACAAGGTGGTCAACTACTACCACCTGCCGGGCTGGCACCAGCCGTCCACCAACCAGTTCCTCTACGTCAACAAGGCGAAGTGGGACGCCCTGGCCGAAGAGCAGCAGGCCATGATGCGCACCGCCTGCATCGCCGGCGTCGCCAAGTCCATCGCCCGCGCCGAAGGCACCCAGGGCGCCGCCCTGAAGCGCCTGCAGGAAGAGCACGGCGCCAAGGTCGTCGAGATGCCGGAAGACGTTCTGCGGGCTCTGAAGAAGGCCTCCGACGAAGTGCTGGCCGACTACTCGGCCAAGGACGCCGACTTCAAGCGCGTCTACGAGAGCATGCAGGCCTTCATGGACGAGAACGCCCAGTGGCACCGCATGGGCTACCTGCCGCGCGACTGGCGCCAGTCGCAGCAGTAAGCGGCCGATGGGCGGGCCGGCCCGGCGCCGGCCCGCGTTTCCGACCTTCCTGCGGGGCGGGGGCCCGACAGTCCCCGCCCTTTTCCGGACGAGGGCGCCGACGCCCTTATTTCTGAACAAGACGGAGCATCCATGAGCGCACAGCCCGTGGACCGCCCTGAAGCGCCCGGCGACGACCTGCCGGCCGACTTCGCCCTGCCGCGCACCGCGCCGTCCAACGTGCTGGACCGCTTCGTGCGCTGGGTCGGGCGGGTGACCAGCTGGATCTGGGTCATCCTGGTGGCGGTCATCGTCCTTCAGGTGGTCCTGCGATACTTCTTCAACATGGGGTCCATTCAGCTCGAAGAGCTGCAATGGCACATCTACGCCATCGGCTTCATCCTCGGCCTGTCGTATTGCATGGTCGAGGACCGGCACGTGCGCGTCGACGTGGTGGCCGAGCGTCTTCGGCCGAAGAAGCGGGCCTGGATCGAGCTGTTCGGCCTGGTGTTCATGCTGCTGCCGTTCCTGGTGACGATCCTTCTGCAGTCGATCCCCTACATCGAGACGAGCTTCATCCAGAACGAGCGCTCCGCCGCGCCGGGCGGCCTGCCGTACCGCTGGATCCTGAAGTCCTTCATCTTCTGGGGGTTCCTGCTGCTGATCCTGGCCGCGGTGGCTCGCCTGCTGCGCTGCACCGCCATGCTGTTCGGCGTGCCGCGCCCGATCTGGCCGAAAGAATGAGCAGGGCACGGGGGAACCATCGTGGAACAGTATGAAATCGTCGTCATCATCCTGCTGCTCAGCTTCATCGGCCTGATCTTCACCGGCTTCCCGCTGGCGTGGATCCTGGGCGGCATCTCCTTTCTCTTCACCGTCATCTCGTTCGCGCTGCTGAACTGGTTCGACATCGACACCTACTTCCTCGACAGCTGGTCGGATTTCGCGGTCATCGTCGACCGCATCTATGCCCAGATGTCGAACTGGGTGCTGGTGTCGTTGCCCATGTTCGTCTTCATGGGCCTGATGCTCGACCGCTCCGGCGTCGCCGAACGCCTGATGAAGAGCTTCGCCAAGCTGTTCGGCGGCCTGCGCGGCGGCCTCGCCATCACCGTCATCGTCATCGGCGTGCTGCTGGCGGCCTCCACCGGCATCGTCGGTGCCTCGGTGGTGCTGCTGTCCATGCTGGCGCTGCCGATCATGATGGAGAAGAACTACGCCAAGACGCTGTCGACCGGCGTGGTGGCGTCGTCGGGCACCCTCGGCATCCTCATCCCGCCGTCGATCATGCTGGTCATCATGGCCGACCAGCTGTCGCTGCCGGTGGGCGACCTGTTCATGGGCGCCATCATCCCGGGCCTGCTGCTCGGCGTCTCCTACATCGTCTATGTGGTGATCGTCGGCTTCGTGAACCCCTCGGCCGCGCCGGCGCCGCCGCATCACGAGCGCATCGGTTGGCACGACGTGTGGGAGACTGTGCTGGCGGTGCTGCCGCCCTTCGGCCTCATCCTTGCCGTGCTCGGCACCATCTTCTTCGGCATCGCGACGCCGACGGAGGCCTCGGGCATCGGTGCGCTGGGCGCGACGATCCTGGCGCTCGCCAACCGCCGCCTCGACATGAACGTGGTGCGTCAGGTGTGCCGCGAGACGGCGCTGACCACCGCTTTCATCTTCGGTATCTTCCTCGGTGCCACGGCCTTCGCGCTGGTCATGCGCTCGCTCGGCGGCGACGAGTTCATCGGCGACCTGCTGAAGGGCCTGCCGTTCCCGCCGTGGGGCGTGGTGATGTTCATCCTGTTCATCGCCTTCCTCGCCGGCTTCTTCCTGGACTGGCTGGAAATCAGCCTGATCATCCTGCCGCTGGTGGCCCCGGTGGTGAAGGATCTGGGCTACGACCTGACCTGGTTCACGGTGATGTTCGCCGTCTGCCTGCAGACCAGCTTCCTGACGCCACCCGTCGGCTTCTCGCTGTTCTATCTGAAGGGAGTGGCGCCACCCGGCATCACCATCGGGCACATCTACAGGGGCGTGATTCCCTTCGTGATCGTGCAGCTGCTCGTTCTTGCCGCGGTCTTCCTGTGGGAGGATCTGATCCTCTGGCTGCCGGGCATGATGTACGCCCGCTGACCCATCGGAACGCCGAAGACGACGACACCCCTCTCCGCCGGCGCGGAGAGGGGTGTCTTCATTACGGCCGCCGCCGTCGGGCGATCAGAACCGGATGGTGCCGCTGACGAGCACGGTGCGGCCGGGTTCCGCCTCCTGGTTTGCCAGCGTGGTCTGGTAGGTGGTGTCGAAGATGTTGTCCACGGTCAGGCGCAGGGTGACGGCGTCGTCGAGCTGCGGCGGCGTGTAGCTGACGTATGCGGTGTGCAGCAGGTAGCCGCCGGCGGGATCGTCGGCGGCGTCGGTCGGGTCGTCCGGCAGGGCGACGTCCAGGTCGCGCCGGCCGGTGAAGCGCCAGCCGAAGTCGAGGCCGTTGTCGCGGTCGCGGGCGCCGATGGTGAGGGTGGCGTGATCGCCGAGCCCGCTCTGCAGGCGTTCGCCGGTCTCGGCGTTCTTGCCGCGGGCGCGGCTCAGCGACAGGCCCGCGTAGGCAAAGCCGGCGTCGTAGGACAGTTCCAGCTCGCCGCCGCGCAGGTGCGCTTCCGGGATGTTCTCGTAGCCGTAGGTGGAGGCGGCGAAGTTCGGCCCGAAGCGGCCCATCACCAGATTGAAGTACTCCGCGATGTAGTCGTCGACGCTCGCCTGGTACACCGACGCCTTCAGGCGCAGCTTGTCCTGCGGCAGGAACAGGTCGTCCTGGGCGACGTTGAGGCCGACTTCCCAGTTCTCCGCCGTCTCCGGCTGGAGGTTCGGATTGGGAACGAAGCGGAAGGACGCCGGCGGCGGGTGGCTGCCGTTGATGAGCGTCTCGGTGATGGACGGCGCACGGAAGGCGTTGGCCCACGACCCGTAGGCGGTGATGCCGTCGAGCAGCTCGTAGCCCAGCGTGACCTTGGGCGACACGGCGTTGTCGGAGGACTCGAGGGCGCCGCTTTCCAGCGTATAGTCGTCGAACCGCAGGGCGCCGACCAGCGACCAGCGGTCGGTGAGGGCGATCTCGTCCTGGATGAAGGCGCCGAGGACGCGCCGTTCGCCGGCCGGGGTGAATTCGAGCGGGCCGCCGGCGCGCGTCGCCTCCACCGTGTCCTGGAAGCCGTCGACGCCGACGGTGAGCGCGTGCCCCGTGCCGCCGAGGTCGAAGCGCGAGGTGTTGAACACGTCGAAGCCCGGCGTTTCCACCTCCAGCCGGGTTTCGCGGCCGAGCGGCGAGCCGCTGATGCGGGTTTCTTCCTGCTCGGTGGTCGTGTAGTAGGCGTTGACGGTCAGGTCGACCAGCGGCGTGTCTTCCGGCGTGAAGTGGTAGGTGCCGGTGACCGTGTTGGCGGTGGTCGTCAGGTCGTCGACGGTGGCGGTGCCGCTCTCGAAGTCGAACTTATTGTGAATGAGACTCACTCGCAACATATGCGAGTCGTTGGGTGTCAGGGTCAGCTTGGCGAGGGCGCTCTGCTGGTCCCAGCCCGAGTTCACCACCTTGGTGCCGTCGCCGTCCTCGTAGTCTTCCAGCCGGCCGAGGGAGGTGGACACGACCACGTCGGCCCAGTCGACGGCGCCATAGGCGGTGGCGGTGCCGCGACGGCCGTCGCCGTTGGTGCCGACCGTGCCGGTGAGGGAGGCCCCGAAGGTTTCACCGGGCCGCAGCAGGTCGGCGGCGTCCTTGGTGCGGAAGTTCACGACGCCGCCGACGGCGCCCGAGCCGTAGATGGCCGCCGACGGCCCGCGCACCACGTCCACCTGACCGATCAGTTCGGGATCGATGAACACCATGGTGTTCTCGCCGTGGCTGGAGCGCTGGAAGTTCTGCCGGGCGCCGTCGACCATGACGTTGACGCGGCCGAAGTTCTCCATGCCGCGGATGCCGATCTTGGTGCCGGGGCCGCTGACCGCCGAGACGGATGTGGTGACGCCGGGAACACCGTCCAGCAGATCCCCCGCCGACAGGGGCTGGAAGCGGGCGAAGTCGTTGGAAGTCCGCACCGAAACCGGTGCCAGCGAGTCGACCGGGCGCTTTTCGGTGCGTTCGGCCGATACCATCACCGGGTCCAGCACGATGGACGCCGGTGCGGCGGCCTCCTCGGCCTCGGCCATTACCGGCAGCGCCAGCACCAAGGCGACGGCGGTGCTTCCGGCCAAAAGGGTCCTGAAAGCGGGCATATCCTCCTGCTCCTTCACGCAATGTCGGACAACACTGCCCCTATTGATAGCGCGCAAATTCGCAATTGCAACGCATTCTCATTCGCAGTATGTCGAATGCAGGAGGCGCCGCGCCGGCCGTCGAAGCCGTGCCCGCCGGCGCCTGGAACTGCCACAGGAGAAGTGCGACCATGACCATGCACCCCGCCAGCCTCGCGGCCTTGAGTGAGGCCTGGTCTTCCGTTCACGCCGGCACGGCCGAGCAGCGGCCGCGCGACCTGGCCGCGAGCCTCGGCCATCCGGAGGCGCAACTGGTCGCGGCAGGATCGCCGGCGACCGGCGTGCGGCGTCTGGAGGGGGGGCGCTGGGCCGAGCTGATCCACGCCCTGCCGGAGGTCGGCGAGGTCATGGTCCTGACCCGCAACGATCACGCCGTCCACGAAAAGACCGGCTGCTTCGGCAACGTGCGGGGAATGGGCGGCGCCATGCTGGTGCTGAACGACGCCGTCGACCTGCGCCTGTTCCTGTCGGTCTGGCACAGCGGCTTCGACGTCACCACGACGGGGCTGCACGGCGAGCGCCGCAGCCTTCAGATCTTCGACGTCCACGGTGATGCCGTCATCAAGATCTACCGGACCGCCAACACCGACGCGGCGGCCTTCGACGCCCTGTGCGGGCGGTTCCACGACGCCGAGGCGGGGCCGGCCCTGCTGACCCTCGACCCGGCGCCCGCCCGCGACCTGCCGCCACCCGACGACGCGGTGGACATGGAGGTGCTGCGCACCGGGTGGCGCGACCTTCAGGACGTCCACGATTTCCGGCGGCTGCTGAAGGATGCGGGCGCGTCGCGGCACCAGGCGCTGCGCCTCATCGGCCCCGAGTTCGCCGAGGAAGTCACGCCGGACGCCCTGTCGCGCACCCTGACCCTGGCGGCCGATCAGGCCGTTCCCATCATGGTCTTCGTCGGCAACCGCGGCTGCGTGCAGATCCACAGCGGCCCGGTGAAGAAGATCGTCGAGATGCGCGGCTGGACCAACGTGCTCGACCCCGGCTTCAACCTGCACGTCGTCACCGCCGCCACCGCCACCGCCTGGGTGGTCCGCAAGCCGCAGGCCGACGGCGTGGTGACGGCGCTCGAACTCTACGACGCCGACGGCCGGAACTTCGCCATCCTCTATGGCGTGCGTCCCGCCGGTGTGCCGGAGAGCGACGCCTGGCGGGCGGTGCTGGAAACGCTGCCGCGCCTTCCGGAAGGCGGGCGGACGGCGGCCGCATGATGGCTGTCCTCCGTCCCGGGCTGCAGCGCCATGCCGTCACCCTCGCCTTCGTCGCCCTGGTGGCGGGCGGGCTGTCGTCGCCGGTCGCCGCCGGCACCGCCGTCGATGCCGCCGGGCATACCGTTGGCGTGACGGCGCCGGCGCGCGTCGTCAGCATCGGCGGCCCGGTGTCCGAGATCATCGCCGGCCTCGGCAAGGCGGACACGGTGGTCGCCGTCGATTCGACGACCACCTATCCCGCCGTCTACGAGGGCCTGCCGCGCGTCGGGTACCTGCGGGCGCTGGGCGGCGAGGGCCTGCTGTCGCCGGGCCCCGACCTGGTGATCGCGCAGAACGACGCCGGCCCCGACGAGGTGCTGGCGCAGGTGGCGGCGGCCGGCGTGCCCGTGCTGCGCCTGCCGCCCGCCAACGATCTGGCGGCGCTGGAGGACGTCATCGGGCGCATCGCCGCCATCCTGGACACGCCCGCCGCCGGGGCGGAGCTGGTCGCCGCGCTGCGGGCCGACGTGGCGCGGCTGCCGACGGCGCCGGCGCCCGATGCGCCGGCCGTCCTGTTCCTGCTCATCGGCCACGGCGGCGCGCCCATGGCGGCGGGGCGCGACACGCCCATTCACGCCCTCATCGAGGCGGCCGGCCTGCGCAATGCCTTCGCCGCCGCCACGGGATGGAAGCAGATCTCCACCGAGGCGCTGCTGGCGGCGGCCCCAGCCGGGCTGATCGTGTCCGAGCGCACGCTGGAGATGCTGGGCGGCAAGGCCGGCCTGCTGGCGCAGCCGGTGCTGGCACCGCTGGCGGACATCGCGGCACGGCCGGTGGTCGCGGTACCGTCGGCGCTGCTCCAGGGCCTCGGGCCGCGTATGCCCGAGGCGGCGCGGCGGCTCGCGGAGGCTTTCGGAACCGCGACCGCGGGGGCGCCGCGATGATCCTGGGCGACACCCTGCTGCGGCAACCGACCCGCCTGCTGCCCCTGCTCGCCGGTGTCGCCGCCGTCAGTGCGGTGGCAGCGGTGCTGTTCGGCGGCGTGACCCTCGGACTGGCCGACGTCGCCGCGGTGTTCGGCGACTGGGTGGGTCTGGTCGAGAGCGACCCGGTCGACCCGGCGGCCCAGGCGGTGCTGGAAGTGATCCGCGTGCCGCGCGTGCTGCTCGCCTGTTGTGTCGGGGCGACGCTCGGGGTCGGCGGCGCCGTCATGCAGGCGCTGTTCCGCAACCCGCTGGCCGATCCCAGCCTCATCGGCGTGTCGGCGGGCGCGGCGGCGGCGGTCGCCGTGACCATCGTGCTGACGGAGGTGGCGGGCACGCTGCTCCCCCTGCCGCGCGCCTGGCAGATGCCCGTGGCGGCGTTCCTCGGCGGCCTCGTCACCACGGCGGCCGTCTATGCCCTGGCCCAGGGCAACGGCCGCACCTCGGTGGCCGGCATGCTGCTGGCGGGCATCGCCCTCAACGCCGTCGCCAGTGCCGTGGTCGGGCTCATGAGCTACCTCAGCGACGACCAGCAATTGCGCCAGCTGTCCATGTGGAGCATGGGCAGCCTCGGCAGTGCCGCGCCGGGCACGCTCACGCCCGCGCTGACGCTCATGTTGGTGTCGACGCTCGGCGGGGTGCTGCTGTGGCGGCCGCTCAATCTCATGCTGCTCGGCGAGGCGGAGGCGTTCCACCTGGGCGTCGCCGTCGACCGCCTGAAGGCCGTGGCGGTGGTGCTGGTCGCCATCGGCGTCGGCGCCTCGGTGGCGGCCGCCGGGCCGGTGGCGTTCGTCGGGCTGGTGGCGCCGCATCTGGTGCGGCTGCTCGGCGGCTCCGACCATCGGCTGGTGCTGCCGGGCGCCGCCCTGCTGGGGTCGGCCATGGTGTGCCTCGCCGACCTGGTGGCGCGGACCGTGGTGCTGCCGGCGGAAATGCCGGTGGGGCTGGTGCTGGCGGGCGTCGGCGGACCGTTCTTCGTCGGCCTGCTGATCGTGGCGCGGCGCCGGGGGGACTGGGCATGAGCATGACCCTGCACCTCGACCGCGTCAGCCTGCGCCTGCGCGGCAAGGCCCTGGTGGAGGACGTGACCTGCGCCCCGCGCCCCGGCCGGGTGACGGTGATCCTCGGCGCCAACGGTGCCGGCAAGTCGACGCTGCTGCGCCTGATGGCCGGCGACCTGGCCCCCACCGCCGGCTCCGCGACCTTCGCCGGCCTGCCGCTCACCGCCTGGCGGCCCGGCGACCTCGCCCGGCGCCGCGCGGTCATGCCGCAGCAGACCCGCCCCCTGCCGCTGCGCGTCGCCGAAGTGGTGGCGCTCGGGCGGGCGCCGCACCGCCGGCAGTCCTCGGCGGCGCAGGATGCCCGGGTGGTGGCCGAAGCCCTGGAGCAGGCGGAGATCGGACACCTCGCCGACCGCGTCGTCGCCAGCCTGTCGGGCGGCGAGCGGCAGCGGGTCAGCCTCGCCCGCGCCCTGGCCCAGTTACCGCCGCCGGCGGTGCGCGACGAGGCCGTCCTGCTGCTCGACGAACCGACGGCGGCGCTCGATCCGGCCCACCAGCACGCGGTGATGGCCGTCGCCCGCCGGGTGGCGGCGGACGGCGTCGCGGTGGTGGCCGTGCTGCACGCCATGACCCTGGCGCTGCGCTACGGCGACGACGCCCTCCTGCTGCGGGACGGCCGGCTGCTGGCCGGCGGATCGGCGGCGGCGGTGCTCACCGAGGCGCACCTGAGCGCCACCTACCGCTGCCGCGTGCGTCTGCTGGCCGACCCCGTCACCGGCGGCCATGTCGCCGTCAGCGAGCCGGCGACCGCCGCCTGACCGCGCCGCCCGCCGCCGCCGCCGGTGTTTCATTGCGTGCCGGCAGCCCTGCGCGAAACGCTTGACAGATCATTTTCCAGTTGCTTGAGGCGGGGGTGTTTCTGTGTATATTGGCGCGCACCTTGAGTCGTCCCCCTGGAGAGGTGCCATGATCTTCCCCGAAGCCCTGACCTTCGACGACGTGCTGCTGGTGCCCGCGGCATCCAGCGTGCTTCCCGCCGAAGCCGACACCCGCACCCGCCTGACCCGCGGGGTGGAGCTGAACATTCCGCTGGTGTCCGCCGCCATGGACACGGTGACGGAAAACCAGCTCGCCATCGCCATGGCGCAGAACGGCGGCATCGGGGTGATCCACAAGAACATGGACATCGAGGTCCAGGCCGAGGAAGTCCGCCGCGTCAAGCGCTTCGAGTCCGGCATGGTGGTCAACCCCCTGACCATCACCCCCGACGCCAGCCTCGCCGACGCCCTGCAGATGATGGCCGACAACCGCATCTCGGGCATCCCGGTGGTGGAGCGCGGCAGCGAGAAGCTGGTCGGCATCCTCACCAACCGCGATGTCCGCTTCGCCAGCGACATGGCGCAGCCCGTCTCCAGCCTCATGACCCACGAGAACCTGGTGACCGTGCGTGAGGGCGTGACCCGCGACGAAGCCAAGCGCCTGCTGCACAAGTACCGCATCGAGAAGCTGCTGGTGGTCGACGAGGCCTACCGCTGCATCGGCCTGGTGACCGTGAAGGACATCGAGAAGGCCACCACCTACCCGAACGCCTGCAAGGACGCCAGCGGCCGCCTGCGCGTCGCCGCCGCCACCGGCGTCGGCAAGGACGGCATCACGCGGGCCGAGGCGCTCATCGCCGCCGGCGTCGACGTGGTGGTGGTGGATACCGCCCACGGCCATTCGCGCGGCGTCATCGATGCCGTGCGCACCATCAAGCAGGCCTCCAACACCGCCCAGATCATCGCCGGCAACATCGCGACGCCCGAAGGCGCCAAGGCGCTGATCGAGGCCGGCGTGGACGCCGTGAAGGTGGGCATCGGCCCCGGCTCCATCTGCACCACCCGCATCGTCGCCGGTGTGGGCGTGCCGCAGCTGTCGGCCATCCTGGAAGTGGTGGCGGAAGCCCGCAAGCACGACGTGCCGGTCATCGCCGACGGCGGCATCAAGTTCTCGGGCGACTTCGCCAAGGCCATCGCCGCCGGCGCCGACTGCTGCATGGTGGGCTCGCTGCTGGCCGGCACCGACGAGGCGCCGGGCGAGGTGGTGCTCTACCAGGGCCGCAGCTACAAGGCCTATCGCGGCATGGGGTCCGTCGGCGCCATGGCGCGCGGCTCGGCCGACCGCTACTTCCAGCAGGAAGTGCGCGACAACCTGAAGCTGGTGCCGGAAGGCATCGAGGGCCGCGTTCCCTACAAGGGTCCGGTCAGCGGCATCATCCACCAGCTGCTCGGCGGTCTGAAGGCGGCCATGGGCTACACCGGCAACGGGACGGTCCACGACATGCAGCGCAACTGCAACTTCCGCCGCATCACCAACGCCGGCCTGCGCGAAAGCCACGTCCACGACGTCGCCATCACCGCCGAAGCGCCCAACTACCGCATCAGCACCTGAGCGGCGTATGAGCATCGTCCGTCATGCCCCGCCCGGTGCGGGGGCGTGACGGCGCGGGCGGGATGCCCTACATCCCGCCTTCCATCTCCTTTTGTCGAAACGGTTCCCCTTTCATGCACAACGCCGCCCGCCTGCAAGCCGCCATCGAACTGCTGGCCGAGATCGAGGCCGTGCCGCGGCCGGCGGACGGGACGGCATCCGCCTATTTCCGCGACCGCCGCTTCATCGGGTCCAAGGACCGCCGCGCCATTTCCGACCGCGTGTGGGGCGTGCTGCGGCGCTGGGCCAAGCTGACGTGGTGGCTGCATTGGGGCGCCATGCGCACCGGCCGCGACATCAAGCTGACGGCGCGCCACCGGGTGCTCGCCGATCTGATGATCACCGACCACCTGAAGGCCGACGAGGACCTCATCGGCCTGTTCACCAGCGACCGCCACTGCCCGGACCGCCTGTCCAACAGCGAAATGGCCATCGCCCGCGCCATCCAGGGCCGCCCGCAGTGGTCCAAGGACATGCCGCCGGCGGTGCGCTTCGAGGTGCCGGACTGGATCTGGAGCCGCTTCGCCGGCCTGTATGGCGAGGAGGCCGAGCGCGAACTGTCCGCCATGCTCGACGAGGCGCCGGTCGACCTGCGCGTCAACACCCTGAAGACCGACCGCGCCACCGCCGCCGCCGCCCTGGAGGCCGAGGGCGTGCGGGTGGAGCCGACACGCCTGTCGCCGCTCGGCCTGCGGGTGCGGTCGGGCCGGGTGAACCTGGGCGGCCTCAAACTGTTCAATGATGGACTGGTGGAGGTGCAGGACGAAGGCTCGCAGCTGGTCGCCCTGCTCACCGACGCCCGCCCCGGCATGGCCGTGGTGGACTTCTGCGCCGGGGCCGGCGGCAAGACCCTCGGGCTCGCCGCCGCCATGGCGAACAAGGGTCGGCTGGTGGCCTGCGATGTGTCCGAGGGGCGGCTGGAACGCTCCGCCGTGCGCCTGAAGCGGGCCGGCGCCCACAATGTGACGCGCCGGGTGCTGTCGAGCGAGCAGGACAAGTGGGTGAAGCGCCAGGCCCGCACCTACGATCGCGTGCTGGCCGATGCGCCCTGCACCGGCACCGGCACCTGGCGCCGCAACCCCGATGCCCGCTGGCGCCTGACCGCCGAGCATCTGGAGGACCTGAAGGGCCGCCAGGCGAGCATCCTGCAAAGCGCCGCCCGCCTCGTGAAGCCGGGCGGCCGGTTGGTCTACGCCACCTGCTCGGTGCTGCCCGAGGAGAACCGCGGGCAGATCGACGCCTTCCTGGCGCAGCACGCCGAGACGTTCCGCCTCAAGTCGGTCGGTGAGGTGTGGGCCGAGGTCATCGGCTCCCCCACCTGTCCGGGCGACGGCGAGACGCTGCGCCTGACGCCGTGCCGCGACGACACCGACGGCTTCTTCGTCGCGGTGCTGGAACGCACGGCTTGAGTCCACACGGTCGGTAGGGCTTCCCTTCGCGCCCGGCGCCGCCCATGATGGCGGCGTCGCGCCGGGCAGGGCAGGGGGCCGCACCGTGAGTGATTTCGCCTACCGTCTGAAGACCACCGAGATCGGTGCCATCGTGCTGGCCGCCGACCTGACCGTGCGGTCGGTGAGCGGGTCGGTGGCGACGCTCCTGCGCGTCGCGCCGGAGCGGCTGGTCGGGCGCCCGCTGCTCGACATGCACCCCGGCGAGGCGCGCGCCCGCGTCGAGCTGCTGCTCGCCCAGGCGCAGCAGGCGCGTGAGGCGGCGGCCTCCATGATGGTCCCCTATCCCGGCCGCACCATCCACGTGCGGGTCTGCCCGCTGGCAGGCGGCGAGGCGGGGTTCGTGGTTGTGCTGCACGGGCTGGACGACGACGCGGCGGGTCTGCGGCCGACCGACCCGCAGCCGGGGCGCTTCCTGCTGAAGCTGCCGGTGGAGAGCGGCGGCATCACCCTGTTCCTCGATCCGGAAGCGGCCTTCTTCATCCAGGCCGAGGGCCACTACAGCCGGGTCCATGCGGCCGGTGGTAGTCATTTCTGCACCTTGCCGCTCGCCGACCTGGAACGGCGGCTCGATCCGGCCGTCTTCTTCCGGCCGCATCGCAGTTATCTGGTCAACCTGCGCCACGTCGGCGGGTTCCGGCGGCGGGAGACGGGGGCGGAGCTGGTGCTGGCGCGCCCGGAGGGGCAGGCGGTGCCGGTCAGCCGGTCGCGGGTGGCGGCCCTGAAGGACGTGCTGGCGGTGTGAGCCGCCGCCGTTCGTGCCGGCGGGCGGTCGCTCGCGCAGCGGGTGCGCCGGTCGTGCGGCGGTGTCTTGTCAGGCGTCGGGCGGCCCGTAAGGTGCTCGTGGCCCCCGCCCCGGACACCGCCTCATCAGGGATCGCGGCACCATGAGCACGACCACCGACACCACCGCCACCGACCGCTACGTCAGCTTCTCCGGCATCGACTGCGAGGGCAACACGGCCAAGCTGCTGGCGCGGGTCTTCCACCACATCGACGACCCGGCCAAGACCAACGCCTTCTGGGAGAAGTTCCGCGCCGAGGTTCAGGCCGCCGATGACGTCCACGAACGCAAGTTCGACGGCCTATGCCTGGTCTGCGCCCGCGTCGGCATCCTCTACGAGCTGTTCGAGCAATACGACGACGACGAGGGCGTCGCCCTGCTGGAGCGGATCGAGAACGAGTGCTGCTAGGCCGCCAGAAGCCGCCGCACCACCGCCGCCAGATCGCCCTCGGTGTAGAGGTGCCCCGCGATGCCGGCGGCGGCGGCGGCGTCGAGGTCGCGCTGCTTGTCGCCGATGAGCAGGCTGCGGGCGCGGTCCACCGGCCAGGTCTCCAGCAGGCGCAGGATCATACCAGGCTTCGGCTTGCGGCAGGAGCAGTCGACGGCGAAGTCCGGTACGCTGCCGGTCTTCAGGTGGGGGCAGAACTCCCAGGCGTCGACGTGGGCGCCGATCTCCGCCAGATCCTGGCCGACGCGGTCGTGCAGGGCCTGCATGGCCGCCACATTGTACATGCCGCGCGCGATGCCCGACTGATTGGTGACGACGAAGACCAACCAACCCGCCTCGTTGAACAGGCGCACCGCCTCAGGCGCGCCCGGCATCCACTCCCAGTCCTCCCAGCGGTGCACGTAGCCGTGGTCGACGTTCAGCACGCCGTCGCGGTCGAGGAAGGCGGCGGGGCGGCGGGGGTCGGTCGGCGGCATGGGGGCGGCGCTCTCTGCTGGCGGGACCTCCGGTTCTAGCTGCCGCGGCGGCAACCGCGCAAGCCTGCCTTCCGTTGCAGACGCGAAGGGTTCCACCACGGACGGATGCGAGGCTTCATGCCGACCAAGGGCGCGGCGACGCTGGCCCGGCCCATTCGCCCCGCCGTCGTGCTCGGCGCGCTGGGGGAGTTCGCGCCGTCGCTGCTTCTGGCGCCGGGGGTGCCGATCCCGGTGGCGCTGCTGGCGGCGGATTGGCGCACGGCCGGGCGCTGCGCCCTGTCGGTGGCGGTCATCCTGCTGCAGTGGGCGGTGGCGCGCCGCCGCTGGCCGAGCCCCGGCCCCGACGTGCGGCGCAACGAGGCGCTGGTGATCGCCGCCCTGTGCTTCCTGCTGGCCAGCGCGGCGCTGGTCTGGCCGCTCATGCCGCCCGGCATCCCGCCCGGTTCGGCGGTGTTCGAGGCGGTGTCGGCCATCACCTCGACGGGCCTCTCCACCTTCGGCAACATCGACGACCGCGGCGTCGCCGTGCAGTTCGTGCGGTCGTGGGGGCAGTGGTACGGCGGCCTCGCCATCCTGGTGCTGGCCCTGGCGCTGACCGTGCGGCCGGGCGGGCTGGCGGTGCGGCTCGGCAATCAGGAGGCGGCGCGGCAGGACTTCCTGGGCTCGACCCGGTCCCGCGCCATGCGGGTGCTGGTCATCTACGTCGCCCTTACGGTGCTGTGCATCGCCGTATTGTGGGCGGCCACCGGCTCGTGGCGGCAGGGCCTGATGAACGGGCTGACGGCCGTTTCCACCGCCGGCTTCGCCACCCAGCCGTCGAGCCTCGCCGGCTGGAACCCGACGGCGCAGGCGCTGGCCATCGTCTTCTCGGTCGCCGGGGCGGTGTCGCTGCTGTTCTGGTACCGGCTGGCCGAGGACGGCTGGCGCCACCTGCTGCGCGACCGCGAGGCGCAAATGCTGATCGCGCTCATCGTCGCCGGCGCCCTGCTGGCCCTGCTGACGGAAGTGAGCGCCCGCACCGGCGGCCTCGGCAGCATAGACTGGAGCCTGGTCGGCACCGTCGCCTTCGCCTCGGCCAGCGCCCAGTCGACCACCGGCTTTTCCATCGTGCCGGCCACCGCTTTCGCGCCGGCGACGCAAGTGGTGCTCATCGGCCAGATGATGGTCGGCGCTGACATGGGCTCCACCGGCGGCGGCATCAAGGTGGCGCGCTTCCTGGTGCTGCTGGTGGTGGTGCGGCGCGCCCTGCTGGAAACTTCGCTGCCCGAGCATGCGGTGGCGCCGCCGCGCCTGCGCGGCAAGCCGGTGGACCCGGCGACCATCACCTCGGCGCTCCTGGTGGTGTGCCTCTACGTGGCGACGGTCACCGTCGCCTGGGGCCTTCTGACCGCCCTGGCCGTGCCGCCCCTGCCGGCGCTGTTCGAGGCGGTGTCGGCCACCTCCACCGTCGGCCTCAGCGCCGGCGTCGCCGGACCGGACGCCACGACGGCGGTGAAGATGGTGCTCGCCGCCTGCATGCTGCTCGGGCGCATGGAGTTCCTGGCGCTGCTCGTGGTCTTCATGCCCCACACCTGGAAGGGAGGCTGATCCATGCGCGTCGTCCTCATGGGCGCGAGCGACCTCGCCCTCGCCATCGCCCGCATGCTGCTGGACCGCGGCCACGACGTGGTGCTGGTGGAAAAGCGGCGGGAGCGCATCGACGAGATCGCCGAAGGCCTCGACGCCGGCTTCCTGCACGGCAGCGGCAGCCACCCCGACGTGCTGCGCGACGCCCAGCCGGAGAGATCGGACGTGCTGGTCTGCCTGTCCGACGACGACGACGACAACCTGCTGGCCGCCCTGGTCGGCCGCTCGCTCGGCTTCAAGCGGGTGGTGCCGGCCATCCGCGACGCCGGGTTCCTGCCCATCTGCGAGGAACTGGGGCTGGAGGACGTGCTGCTGCCCACCCGCACCATGGCGCGCCACGTGGTCGACCTGGTCACCTGCGGCGCCGATGCCGACCTCGCCGGGTTCGTTGGCGGCAATGTGCGGTTCTTCTCCTTCGAGGTGACGGAGGAGACCGGCCGGCGCTGCGGCGACCTCGACCTGCCGGCGGGCACGCGGCCCATCGTCGCGCAGCACGGCGACGATGCCCGCCTGTGCGAGCCGGACACGCGGCTGCGGCCGGGCGACCGGGTGCTGCTGGTGACGCGGGCCGAGCACCTGACCGACCTGCGCCAGCGCTTCCCGCCGCGCCACGTGCGCCGGCGGGAGGAGCGTCAGACCGCCAGGTGACGGCGCTGCAACTCGGCGTCGGCCTGCAGGGCGGCGGTGGCGCCGGTCCAGGCGATCTCGCCCTTGGTCAGGATCACCGCCCGGTCGGCCAGCGCCAGGATCGCCTGCAGGCGGCTGTCGGCGAGCAGGATGGCCTGGCCCTCGTCCTTCAGGCGGGCGAGCGTCGCCCAGATCTCGCGGCGGATGACGGGCGCGAGCCCCTCGGTCGCCTCGTCGAGGATCAGCACGCGCGGATCGGTGAGCAGCGCCCGGCCGATGGCGAGCATCTGCTGCTCGCCGCCCGACAGCTGGTTGCCGAAGTTGCTGCGGCGCTCGGCGAGGCGGGGGAACAGGGCGTAGACGTCGGGCAGGCTCCAGCGGCCGCCGGGCACGGCGGTGGCACGCAGGTTCTCCTCGACCGTCAGGGTCGGGAACACCCGCCGCCCCTCCGGCACCAGGCCGAGGCCGAGGCGGGCGCGGCGGTGGGCGGGCAGGGCGGTGACGTCGGTGCCGCCCATGTGGATGCGCCCCGCCATGGCCGGCAGCAGGCCCATGAGCGCCTTGACGGTGGTGGTCTTGCCCATGCCGTTGCGGCCGAGCAGGGCGACGATCTCGCCTTCGCCGACGCTCAGGTCGACGCCGTGCAGCACGCGGGCGTCGCCGTAGCCGGCGCACAGGCCGGCGGCTTCGATCAGCATGCCTCGTCCCCCTCGCTCAGGTAGGCGCGGCGCACCTCCGGATCGTCGCGGATGGCGGCGGGCGGGCCGCTGGCGATGACGCGGCCGTCGACCAGCACGGTCACCACGTCGGCCAGTTCGAACACCACGTCCATGTCGTGCTCCACCAGCAGGATCGCCATGTCGGGCCTCAGGCCGCGGATGACCTCGGTCAGGCTGCGGGTCTCGGTGGCGCCGAGGCCGGCCATGGGTTCGTCCAGCAGCAGCACGCGCGGCCGGCAGGCCAGCGCCATGGCCATTTCCAGCAGGCGCCGCTGGCCGTGGGCGAGCTGACCGGCGCGGGTATGGGCGAGGTGGCCGATGCCGAGGCGGTCGAGCGCCGCTTGCGCCGGGTCGGTCAGGCCGCGGTCGGTGGCGGCGGGGCGCCAGAAGCGGGCATGGTGGGGCCGGGCGGCCATGACCGCCATGGCGACGCTCTCGCGCGCCGTCATTTCGGGGAACAGGGCGGAAATCTGGAACGACCGGGCGATGCCGAGCCGCGCCCGCGACGCCTCGTCCAGTCCGCCGATGGGGCGGCCGTCGAGCAGGACCTGCCCCTCGTCGGGCGTCAGCGAGCCGCCGAGCTGGGCCAGCGCCGTCGACTTGCCGGCGCCGTTGGGGCCGATGAGGGCGTGGATGCGGCCATGCTCGACGGTCAGCGACAGGCCGTCGGTGGCGACGATGGCGCCGAAGCTCTTGCGCAGGTCACGGGCTTCCAGCACGGCCGCCTCCCTTGCCGAGGCGCGCCACCAGGCCGGCGATGCCGCCGCGCGCGAACAGCACGATCACCACCAGCAGCGGGCCGAGGATGATGGGCCAGTGCTCGGTGATCTCCCGCAGGCCCTCTTCCAGGCCGAGCAGGACGACGGCGCCCCACACCGCGCCCGACAGGCTGCCGATGCCGCCCAGGATGACGATGACCAGAAGCTCGCCGGAAATGGTCCAGTGGCCCATGCCGGGCGAGACGAACTCGTCGACGTTGGCCATGAGCGCCCCGGCGACGGCGACGATGCCGCCCGAGACGGCGAAGGCGCCCACCTGATAGGCCAGAGGCCGGTAGCCGAGCGCCCGCATGCGTGCCTCGTTCTGGCGGGCGCCGTCGAGCACCCGGCCGAAGGGAGCGGCGCGCAGGCGCTTCAGCACCACGAAGGCGACCACCAGCAGCGCGAGGCAGAGGAAGTGCAGGACGATGCGGTCGGCCGTCTCGAAGCCGGCCAGCGTGTTGTGGCCCCACCACATGGATATGCCGTCGTCGCCGCCGTAGGACGTCAGGCCGACGAGGCCGTAATAGACCATCTGCGCCAGCGCCAGGGTGATCATGATGAAGTAGGCGCCGCGGGTGCGCAGCGACACCCAGCCGAAGGGCAGGGCGATCACGGCGCCGACCACGAAGGCGAGCGGCAGGCTTATCAGCAGATCGTTCCAGCCGGGCAGGCCGAAGAACGGCGTCGGGCTGCCGTCGTAGGCGTGGTGCGAGCCGATGCCGACCACGTAGCCGCCGAGCGCGAAGAAGGCGGCATGGCCGAGGCTCACCATGCCGCCGACGCCGAGGATGAAGTCGAGCGCCATGGCGGCCAGCGCGAAGACGGCCATGCGGGTGAACACCGGCACCAGCCAGTCGGCGCCGGCCAGGGTCGCCGCGACGGGTGCGGCCGCCAGCACGGCGAAGGGCAGGGCGTCGCGGAGAACTGCGCGCATCAGGGCTTCCGTCCGTAAAGGCCGGTCGGGAACAGCGCCAGCACCACCGCCATGACCAGGAAGATGAGCATGGACGACAGCGCCGTGCCGGCATCGCTCACCTTGGGCAGGTAGACGCGGCCCAGCGTGTCGGTGATGCCGACCAGCAGCGAGCCGGCGACGGCGCCCTTCAGGGATCCGATGCCGCCGATCACCACCACCACGAAGGCGAGAATGAGGATGGGTTCGCCCATGCCCGACTGGATGGCGAGGAACGGCCCCGCCAGCACGCCGGCCAGCCCCGCCAGCAGGGCGCCGAGGGCGAAGACCAGCGTGTAGAGCCGGCCGATGTCGACGCCGAGCGCGCCAATCATCTCGCGGTCCACCGATCCGGCGCGGATGCGCATGCCGACCCGCGTGCCCTGCACCAGCCACGCCAGGCCGAGCATGACCAGCGCGCCGGCGGCGATGACCGCGAGGCGGTAGACGGGGTAGGGGGCGCCGGGCACGATCTCGACGAAGCCGTTGAGCGCCTCCGGCACGTCCAGCCGCATGGGTCGGATGCCCCAGATCAGGCGCACCAGCTCGTTGAAGAACAGGATCAGGCCGAAGGTCGCCAGCACCTGGTCCAGGTGGTCGCGGGTGTAGAGCCGGCGCATGACCACCAGCTCGATGGCGACGCCGGTGACGAAGGCCGCCCCGGCGCCGGCGACGAGGCCGAGCAGCCACGATCCGGTGACGCCGGTGGTCCAGGCGGCGACGTAGGCGCCGGCCATGAACAGCGAACCGTGCGCCAGGTTCAGCAGGTTCATGATGCCGAACACCAGCGTCAGGCCCGAGGCCATGAGCAGCAGCGTCACCGACAGCTGGACGCCGTTGAGGAGTTGTTCGAGGAAAAGCAGCATGGCGGCATCACCGGCGCCGCCGGCCGATCCCGCGAGGGGCCGGCCGGCAGGGGGCCGTCATGCTCACTTCATGTCGCATTCGGCGGCATAGGCGTCGACGTGGTCCTCGAAGCCCTTGGTGGAGACGCGGTTGGTGATGTTGCCGCTGTCGTCCTTCACCACCTGACGGACGTAGACGTCCTGGATCGGGTGGTTGTTGTTGCCGAACTTGAAGTCGCCGCGCACGGCCTGGAAGTCGGCCTTCTTCATGGCGGCGGCCAGCTTGTCCAGGTCGTCGGTGGACCAGTCGGTCTGCTTCAGGGCGGCGACGATGGCGTTGGCGGTGTCGTAGCCCTGGGCGGCGTAGAGGGTCGGGTACTCGTTGTACTTGGCCTTGTAGCCCTCGACGAACGTCTTGTTGGCGGCGTTGTCCAGGTCCGGCGACCACTGGGAGCCGTTGTAGAAGCCGAGTGCCGCGTCACCGACGGCGTCGAGCAGCGTGTCGTCGAAGGAGAATGCCGGGCCGAGCGCCACCACCTTGTCGGCGAGGCCGGCCTGGGCGAACTGCTTCATGAAGTTGATGCCCATGCCGCCGGGATAGAAGAAGTAGACGGCGTCGGGGTTGGCGTCGCGCAGTTCGGCGATTTCCGCCGCGTAATCGGTCTGGCCGAGCTTGGTGTAGACCTCGCCGGCGACCTCGCCCTTGAACATGCGCTTGAAGCCGCCGACCGAGTCCTTGCCCGCCTGGTAGTTGGGGGCCATCAGGTAGACGCGCTTGTAGCCCTGCTTGTTGGCGTAGTCGCCCATCACCTCGGCGAAATTGTCGTTCTGGTAGGCGGTGTTGAAGTAGCGCGGGTGGCAGCCCTTGCCGGCCAGCGGCGCCGGCCCGGCGTTGGGGCTGACGTAGAGGATGTCGTAGTTGCGCACCAGCTTCGGGATGGTCGCCATGGCGACGTTGGAGAAGATGGAGCCGGTCATGATCTTCACGCCGTCGCGTTCCACCATGCGCTCGGTCAGCTGGGTGGCGTTGGCCGGCTCGAGCCCGTCGTCTTCCACCAGCAACTGCACCCGGTCGGCGACGCCGCCCTGTTCCAGCGCCAGCTCGAAGCCCTTGCGGACGTGGTCGCCCAGGTAGCCGGCGCCGGTCGACAGCGTGGTGACCATGCCGATCTTCACCGGATCGGCCGCCAGGGCGGAGCCGGCGGCGGCGGCGAGAACGGCGGCGGCAGCAGCCGCGACGACGGAGTGTTTCAGCATCGGCGAAAGACCTCCCGGTTCCTTGTTCTTCTCCAGTTGTACCCGAGTCTAGCGCTAGGTTGAAAACGATTTCAGCGGGATGACGGAAGTCTGCGGCCTGCACGGGCTTCCACCCGGCGGTGCGAGAGGGCATTGTCGAAGACCCCGTCACCGTCCGAGTCTCCCCCATGCCCGAGCTGCCGTCCGCCGTCGCCCTGCAAGGCCTCATCGCCGTCCTGGAAGTGCTGGGGGTGGCCGTCTTCGCCATCTCGGGCGCGCTGACGGCGGCGCGCAAGGAGATGGACCCCTTCGGCTTCATCGTGCTCGGCGTCGCGACGGCGGTGGGCGGCGGGACGATTCGCGACCTGGTGCTCGGCCTGCCGGTGTTCTGGGTGGCCAAGCCGCATTACCTCATCACCTGCATCGTCGCCGCCCTGCCGGTGTTCTGGCTCGCCCGCCTGCTCGACAGCCGCTACAAGGCGCTGGTGTGGGCCGACGCCCTCGGCATGGCGCTGTTCACCGTCACCGGCACGCAGAAGGCCCTGGCGGCCGGCGCCGCGCCGTCGGTCGCCATCGCCATGGGCATCATGACGGCGGCCTTCGGCGGCGTCGTGCGCGACATCCTGTGCGGCGAGAGCCCGCTCATGCTGCGCAAGGAGATCTATGCCACCGCCGCCCTGGCCGGCGGATCGCTGTTCGTGGTGCTGCAGGAACTGGGGGCGCCGCGCGAGGTGCAGGCGCTCGCCGCCTTCGCCCTCACCTTCACCGTCCGCGCCCTGGCGATCCTGCGCGGCTGGTCGCTGCCGCACTACCGCCGCCCCGACAAACCCCTGGACGGCCCGCCGAAATGGCGCGAGTGACGCCCCGACATGGTGGAAGCGGAGGCTCCGCCGCCCTATCTGAACGGAACGCAGACGGCCGGGACGACGCCATGACCGCAGACGACGACATGCACACGCCAGCGCCGCGGACCACCGGGTCCGGCGTCGACGCCTTCCTGAAGCGCGTCGCCGCGACTCCGGCACCGCAGCCCAAGGCGGGGCAGAAGGGGCGCCTGCTGTTCGCCCTCGATGCCACCGCCAGCCGCCAGCCCACCTGGGCGCAGGCGAGCCGGCTGCAGATGGAGATGTTCTCGGTCGCCGCCGGGCTCGGCGGGCTGGAGATGCAGGTCGCCTTCTACCGCGGCTTCGGCGAGTTCAAGGCGACGCCCTGGCTGACCGACGGCGACGACCTGCTGCGCCGCATGAGCAAGGTGTCCTGCGTCGGCGGCCACACCCAGATCGCCCGCGTCCTCCGCCATGCCCTCAACCAGACCCGCGAGCGCAAGGTGGCGGCGCTGGTCTTCGTCGGCGACTGCCTGGAGGAGAACCCCGACGAGATCTGCCACCTGGCCGGCGAGATGGGCCTGAACGGCCTGCCTGCCTTCCTGTTCCACGAGGGGCCGGACATGGCGGCCTACGACATCTTCCGCCAGGCTGCCAAGCTGTCGGGCGGCGCCTGCTGCCGGTTCGACGTCAACGCCCCGCGCGAGTTGCGCGACCTGCTGGAGGCGGTGGCGGTGTTCGCTGCCGGCGGCCGCAAGGCGCTCATGGACTACGGCCGCCGCTCGGGCAGCCGCACGGTCCTGCAGATCACCCACCAGATGGGGGGCTGAGGCCGATGCTGCTCGGTGCGGTGATCCTCGGCGTCGGCCTGCTGGTGGCCTTCCTGCTGCTCGGCCAGTGGTACGTGAACGCCCAGCCGCGCGACATCATCCGCGGCCTGAAGCGGGCCGCGGTGGTGCTGCTGCTGCTCGGCGTCGTCGCCCTGGCGGCGACCGGCCGGCTCGGCTGGGCGCTGGCGCTGCTGGCGGGCCTGGCGCCGTGGGCGGGCAAGATCCTGCGGCTGCTGTTCCTCGGCCACCTGCTGCGCCGCTCCGGCCTGTTCGGCGGGCCGGGCGGGTTTTCGACCCCCGGCGGCGGCGGCTTCGGCTTCGGTATGCCGGGCGGCGGCTCGGGCCGGGCGCGCGGGCAGGCGTCGGACGTGATGACCGCGTGGCTCAGCATGACCCTCGACCACGACACCGGCGCCATGGCCGGCCGGGTGCTGCAAGGCCCCTACCTCGGGCGGGAGCTGGACAGCCTGTCGCCCGAGGAACGCCTCGACCTGTGGCGCCAGGTGCAGGCCGACGCCGACTCCGCCCGCATCTACGAAGCCTGGCTCGACCGCGCCGATCCCGACTGGCGGGCGGCCGGCGGCAGTGGTGCTCAGGACGCCCCGCCGCCCGACGACGGCCCCATGACCCGGGGCGACGCGCTGAAGATCCTCGGCCTGACCGAAGGTGCCGACGCCGCCGAAATCAAGAGCGCCTACCGCCGCCTCATGCGCCAGATGCACCCCGACCACGGCGGCTCGTCGTGGATGGCCGCCAAGCTCAACGAGGCGAAGAAGGTCCTGCTGGGGGAATAGGGGCGCCCGCCCCTCACTCCGTCCCGAGCGTCACCGGGTTGCCGGTGAACAGGGCCACCAGGTCGGCCTGCCGGTTGGTGTCGGTCTTGCGGAACAGGCTGCGCAGGTGGAAGGCGATGGTGGTGCGCGCCACGCCGAAGTTCTCGGCGATCTCGTCCAGCCGCTGACCCTCCGCCAGCGCCACCGCGAGGCGCGTCTCGGCCGGCGTCAGGCCGTAGAGGCGGGCCAGCAGGTCGGTCGGGATGCGCGGCTTGCGCTCGGGGTCGGACACGAAGACCACCACCGCCGGCTGGTCCGGTCCGGCGTCGGCCGGGCGCTGCAGCGGGCAGACGAGGGTGACCAGCGACCGCGCGCCGGAGGGCCGCGGCAGGGCGACGCCGCCCTCGCCGTCGCCGGGGGCGGCGCCGCGCTGGGCGGCGGCCAGGGCTTCGTCCACCAGGGCCTTCAGCTGGTTGGTCTCCTTCGGCGTCGCCCCGCGCAGCAGGCCGCCCGACAGCAGCAGGCCGTCCTGCTCGTCCAGGATGGCGCGGCCGGTCTGGTTGGCGAAGACGACGCGCCGCTCCGAATCCAGCAGGAACATGCCGAGCGAGACGCGGTTGAACGCCTCCGTCGCCACCTCGAAGGTGATGCGGGCGGATTTTTCCATCAGTGCCTCGAAGGCTTCCTGGGCCTTCTCGGTCTCGCTCTTCTGCTTCTCGCGCATGCGCTCGACCTGGCCGAGGCGCGACTCGATGGTCGCCAGCATGACGTCGAAGTCGATGGGCTTGGTGAGGTAGTCGTCGGCGCCCGCCCGCTTGCCGGCGATGACGTCGGCGCGCCCCGCCAGTGCGGTCAGGAACACGAAGGGCATGTCGGCGAGGTCGGGGCGGCGGGCGCGCACCTCGTTCAGTACGTCGTAGCCCGACAGGCCCGGCATGGTGATGTCGCACAGCACGATGTCGGGCGTCAGGGTCTCCAGCGCCGCCAGGGCGGCATACCCGTCGCCCGCCTCGGTCACGTCGTAGCCGGCGTCGCGCAACTCGTCGGCGATGTCGGCGCGCAGGCCCGGTTCGTCCTCGACGCACAGGATCTTCTTGGTCATTCCCCGTCTACCCCCTGCAGATGTCCCGGCGCGCCCGCGGTGGCGGGGGCCGGTGCGACCGCGGCCCCCGGCAGGCGCACGGTGAAGGTGGAGCCCTCGCCCTCCCGGGACTCCACTGTGATGTCGCCGCCGTGCAGCCGCACGATGTGGCGCGCGAAAGCGAGCCCGATGCCCGTGCCGGCGATGCCGCTGGCGGTGCGGGCGCGGAAGAAGCGCTCGAACAGGCGCGGCAGCTCGTCGGACGGAATGCCGACGCCGTGGTCGCGCACCGACACGGTGACGTCCGTGCCGACGGCGACGGCGCGGATCTCCACCGCCGTCGGCGCGGCGGAATACTTCACGGCGTTGGACACCAGGTTGGCGAGCGCCTGTTCCATCATGGTGGCGTCCATGCGCACCAGCGCCGGCAGGCCGGCCAGATCCACCACCACGGCGCGGTCCGGCGCGATCTCCCGCTGCCGTTCGGCGACGAAGCGCAAGAGGGCGGCGAGGTCGCTCGGCTGCGGCTCCACCGCCAGTTCGCCGGCGTCCAGGCGGGCGGCGTTGAGCGTGCTGTCCATGAGCGCCGTCAGGCGCAGCACGGCGGAGCGGATCTTGCCGGCGCGGTCGCGCAGTTCCTCGGGCGGGATGGAGTCGGCGCGGCGCAGCAGGCGCTGGGCGGCGGCGTCGATGATGGCCATGGGCGTGCGGAACTGGTGCGACACCATGGACACGAAGCTGCGGTAGAGGTCGGTCAGCCCCTGCGCCCGCGCCAGCGCCTGTTCCAGCGCCTGGGTGGCGTGGATGTAGGGGGTGACGTCGGCGACGCGCACGACGGTGCCGCCGTCGGGCATGCGGCGGATGGAGACGCGGCACCAGCGGTCCTCGGGCAGGCGGACGTCGACGTCGGTGTCGTCGTGCGCCTCGATGAGTCCCGGCACCCCCAACGCCGCCAGCTCGGCCGCCAGGACCGACAGACGGGCGCCGGCGGCGAACAGGCCGCGGCGGGCCGGCAGCAGGGTCTGGATGCCGCCGTTGGCGTGCACCAGCCGGCCGTCGGGGCCGTAGGCGGCGAAGCCGTCCGGCGCGGTGTCGATGGCCGACACCAGCCGTTCCTCCGCCGCCAGCACGTCGGCGGTGCGGGCGGCCACCATGTCTTCCAGATGGTCGCGGTGGCGGGCCAGTTCGGCCTCGGCGGCGGCGCGGTGGCGCAGGCCGCGCAGCAGGCTGAGGGCGAGCACCGTGCCGCTGGCCAGGATGCCGACGCCGTAGGCCAGCAGTTCCAGCATCACCTGCCGGCGCCGGTCGGCCAGTTCGAGGGAGCGGGAGCGATCGGCCAGCATGACGCGGTTGGTCATGTCGCGCAGGGTCATGGCGAGCCCGTGGGCCTGGTGGCGCAGCGCCTCGGCGGCGGTCGGCACCCCGAGCAAGGCCTCTCCGACCCGCGCCTCGATGGCGGTGGCGTCGCGCAGCACGGCCGCCACGGCCGAGCCTTCGCCCAATTCGAGCAGGTACTCGCCCGGCTTGCCCTGGTGCAGGATGTCGATGCGGCTGAGCAGGACATCGAAACGGGTGCGCAGGACCTCGGCGTCCACCTCCGGGTCGCCGGCGGCATGGCGGCCGACGGCGTCGGCCAGTCGCACCGCCTCGAACTGCGCCTGGGCGGCCATCCACACCAGGTTTTCCGGCACTCCGCGCGCGATGTCCTGCTCCATCTCGGCGAGGCGGGCGCCCGACACGACGATGCTGACGACGAAGACCACCACCGCCGCCAGCGACAGCAGGTAGGTCCAGCGTCCGGGTGCGGCGGTCACTCGACCCGCAGGGCGTTCAGTTGCCATACCCATCGATGATCCCTGCGGCCGTCCTGCAGTTCGGCGTGGTCGTCGCGCGGGTACACGATCCACAGCGGTCCCTTGTCGCGCGCCGTCAGGTCCTTGCCGTCCATGCGCAGGGCGAACAGCACGTCGTAGTCGCTGAAGTCGCTGACCGGAATGTCGATGCGGTAGTCGTTGATGGCGATGGCGATGACGGTATCGCCGCGCGCCCCCACCGCCGCCATCACGTCGCGTGCCAGCACCCCCTCGAAGGTATTGACCCCGTCGGTCCAGGTGGTGCCAGTGCGCAGCGCGTGCATGCCGAGTCGCTCCAGCATGGCGCGGTCGAACACCGCCTTGCCGTCGCGGTTGGTGGCGTCGATGGCGCCGTCGACCGTCAGCAGCGGCGCCCCCGACGGCTGCGGCAGCGGCCCGGCGGCGGAAGAGGGGGCGGAGGGAAGGGCCGCGGCCGCGACGCCGATCAGCACCATCAGGGCGAACACCGCACTGCGCACGCGCACGACCTCCTGCAGGGCCGGCCTGGGCAGGGCGGCGGCCGATCGAAAGGCTGGAAAACGGCGGCGATTATGGAACCAGTAGTAGAGACTTGCAAGCGCCCGCCGGGGCTTCTCCCGCCATCCCGTCGGCGCGAGCGCGACGAAAAATAATCGCGCCGCCTGTTCATCCGAACGGGGCCGATGCCCCGTCGCCTTGGCAGATTGGGTTCATCGACGCCGACCAGAGACGGCTTCGAGGTTCAGATGTCCGGCGCCGCCGCGCCCATCACGGCGGCTTCGGGTTCGGGGGATCGGCTTCGTCCAGGGGGAAACGGGGCGAAGCCGGTCTACCCGCCGAGGAATCCGCCGACGGTGCCCGCCCCCCGCGTGGACCCACCGTCGTCGGTAAGTCCGCCGTCTGCCGGCGACCCGCCACCTTCACCCGGCAGACGGCGGCACTCTCTCTCTTCCCCTTCGCGTCAACGAAGCACCTGAGCCCGCCGCGGACGAACGCGGCGGGTGCCTTTTTTGTGCATGCTGTTCAACGAGGCGTTGACCATCCTTCGGTCCCACGGTTCTAATGCCTCCGGAGCATCCTCATGGGTGCGATCCACACCGGAAGACGCAGGGAACAGAACGTTCGGCATGATCCTCCACGACCATCGTAGCAGCCGCGAGGCCGAAGCCTCGGCGCTGGAAGGACCCGGCGACGGCCGGGATTCCCTCGACATCGCTCTCCGCAACCTCGGCCGGGACATCCTCGACGAGCCGGTGCCGCCGGCGCTTTTGAAGCTGCTCGACGCCTTGCCGACGGTGCGGCGCGCGTAAGGCGCCGCCAACCGCTGCCCCTCCGCGAGTGTTGGTCCTGGGAGTGACCACACGACCCAGGAGGGTCCGCATGCCGCAGGACGACCGTCGTCCGCCGTCGGATCGCGTGCCGCCCGAACAGCGGGACGACCGCGATCCACCCCCCGAGCCCCGTGATGCCCACGGTCCGCACGCCGACCCGGCTGCGGGCGGCGGCTATACGGGCCCGGGGCCAGACCATCATCCCCCGCCGCCGGCCGACCGGCCGCTGCCGACCTCGCCGCGCGACGCCCATGGGCCGCACGTCGGGCGCCCCGTCTACGGCGGCGTGTCGCGCGCGGTGACGTGTATCTACGTGCTGTACCTGATCGGCGTCTTCATCCCGATCGTCACCGCCGCCGGCGCCGTCTGGGCCGGCCTGGAGCGCCGCCGGGCGACGGCCGTGGAAGCCAGCCACTACACCTTCCAGATCGGCACGTTCTGGGGGTCGCTGGCCGCCGTGGTCATCGGCGCGCTGCTGAGCTACGCCTACGTCGGGTTCCTCATCCTCGTGCTGTGGGCCTTCTGGATCGTCATCCGGGCCGTCAAGGGCATGACCTGGGCCGGCCGTGGCGAGCCGGTGCCCGAGCCGCAGAGCTGGCTGTTCGGCGGCGGCGGGGCGGAGCGCCCGGGGCCGCGCGGCGAACCGCCGCCGTAAGCCGGCTGCGCCGTCCGCACTACGCCGCCCGGCCCGCGTCGCGCCTTCTGGTCGACTATCCGGCCGCCGCCGCCGCCGTCATGCTGCGGAAGCGGACAACGGACGGACGGCCATGACCGAGACGACGACGCGGCCGGCCCTCATCGGGCCTTACGGACCGGCGCAGATCGCCTGCCTGCGCAGCTGGCGGCGGCTCGGGCTGCCGGTGCTGTTCGTCCACCTGGGCGACCGGCCGCTGCCGCTGGGGCAGCGGGTCGCGGCGCGCACCGTCACCCTGCCGCCGGACCTGGCCGGAACCCCCGCCGGGGCGGCGCGGCTGGCGGCGGCGCTGCGGGAGCACGGCGCCGACGGCATCACCTGCCTGTCCGAAAGCCTGGCCGGCTGGCTGCACCGCCTGCATGCCGCCGGCACCCTGCCGGCCGCGCCCTGGGTGGCGCCGCCCGACGCGCTGGCGCGGCTCGCCTCCAAGGCGGTGCAGACCGACATGGCGGCGGCGAGCGGCCTGCCGGTGCTGCCCACCATGGCCGTCTCCCGCGACACCGTCCTGCCGCCCGAGGCCTTCCCCCTGGTGCTGCGCCCCGACGACCCGGCCACCGTGGCGCCCGACTTCAAGGCCCTGCTGCTGCACACGCCGGCGGAGCTGGCGGCGGTACTGTCCGGCCTGCGGCGGCTCGACCGGCCGCTGGTGGCGCAGCGGCTGATCGTCGGCCCGAACCTGGTGGTGCACGGGGCGCGGGCGGCGGCGACGGGAGAGGTCTTCGCGCTCGCCGCCTTCCGCGTCGACCGCAAGTTCGAGGGCGTCACCCTGCGCATGGGCGCCACCGCCCTCGACCCCGCCCTGGCAGCGGGCTGCCGCCGCTTCGCCGAAGCCATCGGCGTCACCGGCTGCTTCCACTTCGAGTTCATCGAGGACGCCGACGGGCGCCCCTGGTTCCTGGAGATGAACGGGCGCCTCGGCGGCACCACGGGCAAGGTCTTCGCCCTCGGCTACGACGAGCCGCGCCACCTGCTGGCGTCCTTCGTGCCCGCCCTGCGCGACGACCGCCTGCGCCTCGCGTCCGGCTGGGCGACCGGCAAGCAGGCGCTGGTGAAGGCGGCCCTGCGGCGCCTGCAGGGGCGCCAGGACCCGCTCGACTATCCGCTGCGCTCCAGCGCCGCCACCCTGGCCGAGACCGCCGCCGGGCTGGTGGCGTGGCGGGAGGAGACGTGGCGCCCGACCTGGCCGGTGACGACGCTCGCCTACCTGCTCGACCGCCTGACGCCGGCCCGCGCCGCCGACCGGGCGACGCCGGTGGCGCCCCTCGGGAAGGACCCGCTGCCGTGATCCGCCGCCTCGCCCGCGCCCTGCTCGGCGACTACCAGGTCTTCGTCGTCCTGGCCGTCGACTGCGCCGGCGCCGCGCCGCCCGACGGGGCGGCGGCGGACCATCTCGGCGTCTATTCCACGCCCGAGGCGCCGGCGGCGGGCTCAGGCTACGCCGGCCCCGACGCCATCGGCTTCGAGTGGCGCGAGGACGGCCGGCGGCTGGCGTGGTGCTGGGTGTGGTACGGCGAACGCTACCGCCGCGACCGCAACTTCTGGCCCCTCGGCCCGGCCGAGGCCAAGCTCATCAGCCTGGAGACTCGCGCCGAGGCGCGCGGCCGAGGCATCGCGCCGCAGCTCGTCGCCTTCGCCCGGCACGAGATGGCGCGGCGCGGCTTCGACCGCCTCTATGCCCGCGTCTGGCACAGCAACCGCGCCTCGCTGCGTGCCTTCGCCAAGGCCGGGTGGCGCCGCCATGCGGTGGTGGTGGAGGTGACGCCGCTCGGCCGCCGCCTGCGGCTGGTGCTGCCGGCGGGGTTCGGTCGGCGCACGCGAAGGGCGAGCCCGGCCTCGCCGGTGGCTGACGCGGCCGGCGCCGACGTGTCATGATCGCGGCCCGCCATCCCCTCGCGCCCGAGGAGCCGCCGCCCATGTCCGCCTGCCGCACCTACCATTGGGACGAGCTTCCCGCCGACGTCGCGGGCGGCGTCCGTCGCATGCTCATCGCCGGCGAGGGCGGCGACCTGAAGCGCGTCGAAATCCCCGCCGGCACCACCGCCGACCGGCACGAACACCCGCACGAGCAGTTCGTCCTGGTGCTGGAGGGCACGGGCCGCCTGACCACCGCCGAGGGCACCGTCGCCCTGCGCCCCGGCACCGTGCTGCACATCGGCGCCGGTACCTGGCACGCGGCGGTGTTCGAAACGGCGACGGTGCTGATCGAGGTCAACTTCCGCCGCTGATCGCACCGCGGCAACCGCGCCCCTGCCTGCGCTGTTGCTTCCGGCATGACGACGCTCCTTCTGCACACAACGCGAAGGCCGGCAAGGCCAAAGTCTCGGCCGGCGACGTCCTGCCGCCGCCGCCCCATCCGGCGACGGTGACGGCGGCCCTCGCCCGCGGCATCGGGATCCTCATGCCCGACGGAGAAGGAGAGACCGCATGACCGGCCTGACCGACCCCGAACTGCGCGAGATCGAACTGCTGGCCGTGGACCTCGCCCGCGTGGCGGGGGCGGAGGCCTCGACCATGTTCGGCCAGACCCTGAGCGTCCGCTACAAGGGCGACGCCGAGAACCAGATGGCCGGCCTCGACCCGGTGTCGGAGGTGGACCGCACCGTCGAGATCATGCTGCGCGCCCGCCTCGCCGACCGCTTCCCGACCCACCGCATCATCGGCGAGGAAGTGGCCGAGCCGGGCGGCGGCAGCCATTCCGTCGCCTGGGCGCTCGACCCCATCGACGGCACCGCCAGCTTCGTCAACGGCTTCCCGCTGTTCGCCGCCTCGATCGGGGTGCTGCACGACGGCGTGCCGGTGTGCGGCGCCGTGTGGTGCGCCTCCACCCACGCCCTGCGGCCCGGCGTCTACCACGCCCGCCGCGGCGGCCCCTTGCGCTTCGAGAAGGAAGACCCGACGACGCGCTCGGGCCTCGGCCTGCGCCGGCGGCTGGCGGGCGAGCCGCGGCCGCTGGCGCGTGGCGCCCTGCCGTGGGATTCCCGCAAGACCGGCTCGGCGGCGGTGGACTGCGCCTTCGTGGCGGCCGGGCTGTTGCGCGTCTCCCGCTTCGAGACGCCGAACCTGTGGGACGTGGCCGGCGGCATTCCGCTGGTGCTGGCGGCCGGCGGCGTCGTCCGCTGGCGCGACGGCGATGGCCGCTGGCACCCCTTCAGCCGCTTCGCGGGCGACCTCGGCACCTGGAAGCACGCCCTGATCCTCGGCGATCCCGAGGCGGTGGAGCTGCGGTGCGCGGCGGAGTAGGGGCGGCGCAACGATCCACCCGCCTCACGGGTTGTTAGGGCGGTATCGTCCGCCGGCATCCGCGTCATGAGAGGCCCGCCCATTCTTCCCGACGACCTGTCCTTGCGCGACCTGCTGCTGTGGGTGGAGCGCCGCCGCATCGCCGCGCGCCGCCGCCTGACGGCCCGCCGCGTCGCCCCCGTGGCCCGCCCGGCGGCTTCGGAGCCGCGTCCGGCCGCCGCAGCGCCGACCGGCGCCGCACCGGGCACGGTGCTGACCCTCGACGCCCCGACGCCCGACCTGCGGCGCTTCACGGTCGCCAAGCCGTCGGGCTTTTCCTACGCCCCCGGCCAGTCGGTGCGGCTGGAGCTGGAGGGCACGCGGCGGCGCTACACCATGGTCTCCGCCCCGCACGAGCCGGCGCTCGAGTTCTTAGTGGAGCTGGTGCCGGGCGGCCGCATGTCGGCCCGCCTGCGCGGCCTGCGGCCGGGGGCGGCCATCGGCATCGCCGGCGACCCCAAGGGCGGCATCGCCCTCGACACGGGGGCCAAGCGTCACCTCATGCTGGCGACGGTGACCGGCGTGAACCCCTTCGTCAGCATCCTGCGCGACGCCGTCCGCCGCGGGCGCACGGATCTGCGGGTGGTGCTGGTGCATGGGGCCAGTTACGCCGACGAGTTCGGGTACAATGAGGAATTGTCGGCCCTGGCGGCGGCGCATCCCGGCCTGTTGACCTATATTCCCACCGTCAGCCGTCCCGACGAGCCCCGCAACGCCGGCTGGCGCGGCGCCCGCGGCCGGGCCGATGCCCTGATCGAGGCGGTGATCGCCCGCCACAGCCTCGCGCCCGCCGACACCACCGCCTATGCCTGCGGCAACACCGGCATGGTGGAGACGGCGGCGGCGCGCCTCGGCGGGCTGGGCTATCGGGTGCGGACGGAAACCTACGACTAGCCCCGAGGCCGGTACCCCCATGCATGCCTTCTTCGAGCGCCTGGTGCAGGTGCTCAGCTTCACCGACATCGTCCGGCCGCCGTCGCGCACCGCCGCCTTCTACCGGCATTTCCTCGATCCGGTGCGGGGGCTGCTGATCCTGACGCTGGTCGTGTCCGGGCTCGCGTCCTTCGCCGAGCTGGCGCTGTTCGCCTTCATGGGCGTGCTGGTGGACTGGGTGAACACCACCGCGCCGGCCGACTTCCTGCGCCTCTATGGCTGGGAGCTTGCGGGCATGGCCTTCGTCGCCGCCGTGCTGCGGCCGGTGCTGGTGCTGTGGTCGCGCGGGCTCATCAACCTGACGCTGGTGCCGGCGCTGACCAACGACATCCGCTGGCACAACTACCGCTGGGTGCTGCGCCAGAGCCTGTCCTTCTTCCAGAACGACTTCGCCGGCCGCATCGCCCAGAAGGTGATGCAGACCGGCCCGGCGGTGCGCGAGTCGGTCGTGAACGTGCTCGACGGGGTGTGGTTCCTGGTCACCTACCTGGTCGGCACGCTCGGCCTGTTCGCCGCGCTGGACCTCTGGCTGCTGGTGCCGGTGGTGGCCTGGGTGGCGGCCTATGCGGCGGTCATCTGGATCATGGTGCCGCCGGTGCGGCAGAAGAGCGCCGCGCTGTCGGAGGCGACCTCGGCCCTGTCGGGGCGGGTGGTGGACAGCTACACCAACATCCTGTCGGTCAAGCTGTTCGCCCATGCCGAGCGCGAGGACGCCTTCGCCCACGCCGGGCTGTCGCGTCACCTGGAGGCCTTCCGGGTGATGATGCGCGCCATCTTCGACATGACGGTGACGCTCACCGTGCTCAACGGCGTTCTGCTGGTGGCGACCACGGGCCTCGCCGTGTGGCTGTGGCAGGCGGGCGACGTGACCGCCGGCGCCATCGCCATGACCACCGGCCTCATCATCCGCCTGACGCAGATGTCGGGCTGGATCCTGCGCACCATCACCGCCCTGTTCGAGAACGTCGGCACGGTGCAGAACGGCATGGAGACCATCGCCCGCCCGCACACGGTGACCGACCGGCCGCAGGCGGTGGACCTGGCGGTGACACAGGGCGACATCCGCTTCGAGGGCGTGAGCTTCCACTACGGCAAGGAAGGCGGCGTGGTCGAGGCGCTCGACCTGCACGTCCGGCCCGGCGAGAAGGTGGGCGTGGTCGGCCGCTCCGGCGCCGGCAAGTCGACGCTGGTCAACCTGCTGCTGCGCTTCTACGACGTCGAGGCCGGGCGCATCCTCATCGACGGGCAGGACGTGCGCGACGTGACGCAGACCTCCCTGCGCGCCGCCATTGGGGTGGTGACGCAGGACACGGCGCTGCTCCACCGCTCCATCGCCGACAACATCCGCTACGGCCGCCCCGACGCGACCCAGGCCGAGGTCGAGCGGGCGGCGGCGCTCGCCAAGGCGGACGGCTTCATCGCCGACCTGCGCGACCCGCGCGGCCGCTCGGGCTACGACGTGCAGGTGGGCGAGCGCGGCGTGAAGCTGTCGGGCGGCCAGCGCCAGCGCATCGCCATCGCCCGCGTCATCCTGAAGGACGCCCCCATCCTGGTGCTGGACGAGGCGACCTCGGCGCTGGACTCCGAGGTGGAGGCCGCCATCCAGGAACAGCTCACGGTGCTGATGGAAGGCAAGACGGTGATCGCCATCGCCCACCGCCTGTCGACCATCGCCAGCCTCGACCGGCTGGTGGTCATGGACGAAGGCTGCATCATCGAGGAAGGCCGCCACGAAGACCTCATCGCCCGCGGCGGCCTCTACGCCCGCCTGTGGGAACGCCAGTCGGGCGGCTTCCTGGGCGACGGCTGAGGGGCCTCAGGGAGGCCATTAAGCACCTCTCTATGTCATGGCCGGGCTTGACCCGGCCATCCACGGCTCCCCTGGCGGTTGCCGTGGCGAAAGCCCTCATGCCCGACGCCGGTGACGCCGTGGATGGCCGGCTCGGAGGCCGGCCATGACACAAAAGATGGTAGGGGGCGACGGCCGAGCGGCTGGCCGGGCCGTCACACTTTCCCCCTTTGTCATGCGCGGACTTGATCCGCGCATCCACGGCTCCCCTGGCGGCTGCCGTGGCGAAAAGCCCCCGCTGCCAACGAGATCACGCTCCTCCCCCCGCCTCCACCAGCGTCGCCAGTGTCTCCAGGCGGTCGGCTTCCGTGTGGGGCTTGTCCCAGCGGATGCGGCTGATGCGCGGGAAGCGCATGGCGAGGCCGCTCTTGTGGCGCGGCGAGGGGTGGATGCTGTCGAAGGCCACCTCGAACACCAGGCCCGGCTTCACCTGCCGCACCGGCCCGAAGCGGTCGGTGGTGTTGGCGCGGATCCATTTGTCGAGCTGCCGCAGGTCCTCGTCGGTGAAGCCGAAGTAGGCCTTGCCGACCGGCACCAGCTCGTCGCCGCGCCAGACGCCGAAGGTGTAGTCGCTGTAGTAGCTCGACCGCTTGCCGTGGCCGCGCTGGGCGTAGAGCAGCACGGCGTCCACCGTCAGCGGATCGCGTTTCCACTTGAACCACGGCCCCTTGGGGCGGCCGGGGACGTAGACGCTGTCCCACCGCTTCAGCATGAGCCCTTCCATGCGCCGCTCGCGCGCCTCCTCGCGCAGGCGGCCGAGATCGTCCCAGGCGGTCAGCGGCAGCAGCGGCGACAGGTCGAAGCGCTCGCGCGGGCGGGCGAGGAAGGCTTCCAGCCGGCGGCGGCGCTCGGCGAAGGGGTGCGGGCGGAGGTCTTCCTCGCCCGCCTGGAGCAGGTCGTAGGCGCGCACGAAGGCCGGGTACTTGCGCAGCAGCGCCGCCGAGACGGTCTTGCGGTTCAGGCGCTGCTGCAGGTGGTTGAAGGGCGCCGGGGCGCCGTCGGCGTCGCGCACCAGCAACTCGCCGTCGAGCGCGCCGTCGAAGTCGATGGCCGCTGCCACGTCGGGGAAGCTGTGGGTGATGTCGTCGCCGGAGCGGGCGTAGATGCGCCGGTCGCCGGCCCGCCCGACCACCTGCACGCGGATGCCGTCCCACTTCCATTCCACGGCATAGGCGGCGGGGTCGAGCTGGCGGACGTCGGTCTCTTCCAGCGGGTTGGCGAGCATGAAGGGGCGGAAACCGGCGACGTCGGCCAGCGCCGGCTTCTCGCCCCCCGCCGCCCAGGTGAACAGCGGGGCATACGGTGGCCGGACGCAGGGCCAGGCTTCCTCCACGTCGTGCAGGTCGAGCCCCGCCCACTGCGCGAAGGCGGTGCGGGCGAGGCGGGCCGAGACGCCGACCCGCAAGCCGCCGGTGATGAGCTTCAGCAGCGCCCACCGCCCCGTCGCGTCCAGCCGGTCGAGCCAGCCGGCCAGCAGCTCGGGGGTGCGCGTGCGCGGCGCGGCCATGAGGGTGTCGACCACCTCCGGCAGCGGCGGCGGGGCGGCATTCACGCCGGGCGGCGGTCGCCACATGAGCGCCAGCGTCTCCGCCAGGTCGCCGACGTAGTCGTAGGACAGGTAGAACAGCGTCGGGTCGCAGCGCGCCTCCGCCAGCGCCCGGATGGCACCCGGCTTGGCGGGGCCGAGGTCGAGGTCGCCGGTCAGCGCGGCGAGGCCGTAGCCGCGGTCGGGATCGGGCGCCGTCTCCAGGTAGTGGGCGATGAGCCGCAGCTTGCCGGTGCGGCTGGGCATGAAGACGAGACCGTCGAGCAGGTCGGCGAACTGCTGCATGGGCGTCAGCCGCCCCCGCCGGTGGCGTCGGAGGGGTCCTCTTCGTAGCCTTCCAGGTGCAGCGCCTCGGCGTGCAGGCCGCGGGTGCGGGCGTAGTGGACCAGCGCGTCGTCGCGGCCGTGGGTGACCCAGATCTCGGCGGCACCCACCTCCTCGATGGTGCGGGTCAGCTCGTCCCAGTCGGCATGGTCGGACAGCACGAGCGGCAGTTCCACGCCCTTTTGCCGTGCCCGCCCACGCACCCGCATCCAGCCCGAGGCGACGGCGGTGACCGGGTCGGGCAGGCGGCGGCTCCAGCGGTCGGCGAGGGCCGAGGGCGGGGCGATGACGATCTCCCCCTTCATCTCCGCCTTTTCGGCGGCGGTGGCGGGGCGCAGGGGGCCGAGGTCGACGCCGTGGGCGCCATAGAGGTCGCACAGCGCCTGCAAGGCTCCGTGGACGAAGATGGGGCGGTCCCATCCGGCCTCGCGCAGCAGGGCGATGACCCGTTGCGCCTTCCCCAGGGCATAGGCGCCGACCACGTGGGCGCGCTCGGGGAAGATCGCCAGCGAGCCGAGCAGACGGGCGATCTCGTGGCGGTCGTCGGGATGGCGGAAGACGGGCAGGGCGAAGGTCGCCTCGGTGACGAAGACGTCGCAAGGCACCAGCTCGAAGGGCGGGCAGGTGGGGTCGCGGCGGCGCTTGTAGTCGCCGGAGACGACGACGCGCTGGCCGCGGTACTCCATCACCACTTGCGCCGAGCCGAGAACGTGCCCGGCCGGTACCAGGGTGACCGCGACGCCGCCGACGGTGCGGCGTTCGCCGTAGGGCAGCGGGTCGCCACCGTCGAGGCTGCCGCCGTTGCGGACGGCCATGATGGCGAGGGTTTCCGGTGTGGCGAGGGTGGCGCCGTGGCCGGCGCGGGCGTGGTCGGCATGGCCGTGGGTCACCACCGCCCGCCCCACCGGCCGCAGCGGATCGATGTGGAAGTCCCCCGGCTCGACGTAGATCCCCTGGCGGGTGACCTTGACCCAGTCGCGTGCATGCATGCCGCAGATGTTTGGCGGCCGGCGCCGGAGGTCAAGGGGAAGGGGCTGTGACGCGGGGCGCGGTTGCCGCCGTCGATGGCCGGGTCGGGGCCCGGCCATGACAATTTCTCACGACATTTCAATCGCTTGTCATGCCCGGCCACCGAGCCGGGCATCCACGGCTCCCCCGACGGTGGCCGTGGAGGGCGGTGCCTTGTGTCAGCCGCCGGTGACGCCGTGGATGGCCGGGTCAGGCCCGGCCATGACAATTTCTCACGACATTTCAATACCTTGTCATGCCCGGCCACCGAGCCGGGCATCCACGGCTCCCCGGACGGTGGCCGTAGAGGGCGGTGCGTTGTGTCAGCCGCCGGTGGCCGCCGCCGATGGCCGGGTCGGGGCCCGGCCATGACAATTTCTCACGCTATTTCAATCTCTTGCCGTGCCCGCCGTCACGCCTCCGTGCGCTGGAAGATGGAGCCGCCGTGCTCCGCCGCTTCACGCCCCGGCAGCAGCAGGTTGAGCACGAGGCCGACCAGGGTCGCCAGCGCCATGCCGGCGATCTTGACGCTGATTTCCACCGTCTCGCCCTCGACGTCCACCGAGAAGGGCATCTGCACCAGGGCGCCGCCGATGCCGATCACCAGGATCACCGACGAGATGATGAGGTTGCGCTTGCGGCCCAGGTCGACGTGGCGGTCGATGAGCATGCGCATGCCGGAACTGGCGATGATGCCGAACAGCAGGATCGACACGCCGCCCATCACCGCCGTCGGGATGGTCTGGATCAGCGCCGCGATCTTGCCGACGAAGCCGAACACCACCGCGAGGCAGGCGGCGCCGCCGATCACGTACACGCTCATGACGCGGGTGATGGCGATGACGCCGATGTTCTCGCCGTAGGTGGTGTTGGGCGGGCCGCCGAGCAGGGCCGCCAGGATGGTCGCCGCACCGTCGCCCAGGATGGAGCGGTGCAGGCCCGGCTTCTCCAGGAAGTTGCGGCCGGTCACCTTGCTCAGGACCATCTGGTCGCCGGTGTGCTCGGCCAGCGTCACCACCGCCACCGGGGCGACCACCAGGATGCAGGCCAGCAGCTGCGGCCACGGCAGGTCGAAGGAGGGCAGGGCGAAGGCCGGCACGGCGAACCACGCCGCCTCGGCCACGTGGCTGACGTCGACGATGCCGAGCGCCAGGCCGACCACATAGCCGCCGACGATGCCGAACAGGATCGGCACCAGCGCGAAGACGCCCTTCAGGAACATGCCGCAGAGGATGGCGATGAGCAGCGTCGCCATGGCCGTCGCGAAGTGGGGCGCCGAATAGGTGCCCTGGCCGGGGATGTTCATGGCCATGTCGACGGCGACGGACGCGAGGCTGAGGCCGATGACCATGATGACCGGCCCGACCACGATGGGCGGCAGCAGGCGCATCAGCCAGCCGATGCCGGCCTTCCAGATGAAGAACGCGACCACCACGTAGATCAGCCCGGCGACCAGGGCGCCGACCAGCGCGCCGCCGGTGCCGGCGATGGAGGCGGCGGAGATGATCGGCGTGATGAAGGCGAAGGAACTGCCCAGGTAGGCCGGGATGCGGGCGCCCGTGCACAGGATGTAGAGCAGCGTGCCGAGGCCGCTGGTGACCAGCGCCACGGCCGGGTTCAGGCCGGTCAGGAACGGCACCAGGATGGTGGCGCCGAACATGGCGAACAGATGCTGCAGGCTCAGGATGGCCCAGGTACCCGGGCGCGGGCGGTCGTGTACGTCCAGGACCACGTCGATGTCGGCGGCGGCCATGGGTCTCCCCTCAGGTTGCGGCAGGATGGGGCGGCGGGCGCGCGATCGGGGGGCGGCCGGCCTGCCCGCTTGGAACGGGGGCGTTCGGTAGCCTGCCCGGACCCCGCCGTGCAAGAAAAATGCGCCGACGGTTCGAGGCCGGTGGCAGAACCCCGCCCCGCGTCCGGCCGTTGCCGGAGGAAGGGCGGTACCCGCCGCACTGCAACGTCGAGAGGGAACGCCCGCCATGCCGCCCGGTTCCGCCACCCGTCCCGCCACCCAGGATGCGCCGCCCGCCGCCCGCCGCCGCCGCCGCGGGCGCCTGGACCGCATTCCGCTGGTGTGGCTGTGGCGCTTCCTGCTGCGCGTGCAGAAGCGCATCGGCCAGGACAACCTGAACGTCGTCGCCGCCGGCGTCGCCTTCTACGGCCTGCTCGCGCTGTTCCCCTTTCTCGCCGCGCTGGTGAGCGTGTTCGGGCTGGTCGCCGACCCGGCGACGGTACGCGAGCAGATGCAGACGCTGGAGGCCGCGGTGCCGGCCGACGCCTACGCGATCATCGACGACCAGATGGAGCAACTGGCCGCCCGCGGCGGCAGCCTGAGCATCAGCCTGATCGTGTCCACCGCCATCGCGCTCTATTCCTCCACCCGCGGCATCAAGGCGATCATGGGGGCGCTCAACATCGTCTATGCCGAGGCCGAGAACCGCAACATCGTGAAGCAGAACCTGGTGGCGCTCGGGCTGACGGCGGCGACGCTTCTCGGCATGGTGGTGGCGCTGCTGCTCATCGTCGTGCTGCCGGCGGCCTTCTCTGCCGTCGGGCTGACCGGCGACGGCACGGCGGAGGTGCTGCTGGGCGGCCGCTGGCTGCTGATGGCGGCGGGCGTGCTGCTGGCGCTCAACGTCATCTACCACGTCGCGCCCAACCGTCCGCGCGCCCGCTTCCGGCTGCTGAGCTGGGGATCGGTGGTGGCGGCGGTGCTGTGGCTGGTCGCCAGCATGCTGTTCTCGTGGTACGTGGCGAGCTTCGCCTCCTACAACGAGACCTACGGGTCGCTCGGTGCCGTCGTCGTGCTGCTCATGTGGTTCTTCGTCGGGTCCTACGCCGTGCTGGTGGGCGCCGAGATCGACGCCGAGCTGGGCGCCCGGCGGCGGTCGGCGCACGAGTCGCCGCCACCGGAGCCGGCGCGCCGCCGCTGAACGCCCCGTCCGCCGCCGGACCGTGCGGGCCTGCGCCTTGGCGCTGGGCAAGGGGCGCGTGCTGTGGGACACTTTTCCGACCGACGGCGGGAGGGCCGGCGGACGAGGAGAGGGTAGGGGGACGAGGGCGTGCGGGCGTGGCTCCTGCGGGCGGCCCTGGTGCTGGTGCTGGCGGCCGTTACGGCCGTCGCGGCGCCGCATGCTGGCCGTGCCGCCGAAAAGCTCATCATTGGGACGGAGGGCGATTACGCCCCCTTCAGCTACATCGACGCGACGGGAGCCCTCGGCGGCTTCGACGTCGACATGGCGCATGCGCTGTGCGCCGCCATGAAGGTGGAGTGCGACATCGTCGCCATTCCCTGGGGCGACCTCATCCCGGCGCTCAACGACCGGCGCATCGACGCCATCGTCGCCAGCATGTCCATCACCGAGGAACGCAAGCGGCTGGTGGCCTTCACCAACCGCTATTACCGCACCCCCATGCAGTTCATCGCCCGCAAGGGGGCGAAGATCGACGTCTCGCCCGAGCACCTGCGCGGCAAGCGGGTGGCGGTGGAGGCCCAGACGACGGCCCACAAGTACCTGCTGAACCTGGGCGACGTCGGCATGGAGATGCGCATCTACGTCACCCAGTCGGAGGCCAATGCGGCGCTCATCCGCGGCGAGGCGGACCTGCTCATCGCCGACAGCCTGGTCATGTGGGCGCTGACCAAGACGCCCGAGGGCGCCGCCTTCGAATTCGTCGGCGCCCCCATCTATGCGGACGAGGGAATCGGCATCGCCGTCAGGCATGGTGACGAGGCGCTCCTGCAGGCGCTGAACCGGGCGATCCTGCGGGTGCGCATCGACGGCACCTACGAGAAGATCAATGCCAAGTATTTCCCCTTCAGCATCTACTGACGGTCCACCTTGCGCCTGAAGCTGGCACAGAAGATCCCCCTGCTGGTCGTCCTGGCGACGCTGGTCACCGGGCTCGTGGTCGCCTACGCCGACTACGACCGGGCGGCGCGCGAGCTGTCGACCGCCGCCGAGGAGCGGCTGGAGGCCCTGCTGGAAAGCCGCCGGCTGGCGCTGGAGGAATACCTCGACACCCTGCGCCGCGACCTGCGCAGCCAGCTCGCCAACCCGCTGTTGGAGGAGGCCTATTCCAGCTTCCTGGTCGGCTGGGACGAGGTGGGCGAGCGGGCGTCGGAGAAGCTGCGGCACTTCTACATCGACGCCAACCCCTACAGCCCGCAGGACCGCGACCGGCTGGACCATCCCAACGACCCGTCCATCTTCAGCCTGGCGCACAACCGCTTCCACCCGCGGCTGCGCCAGTTCACCCAGGATTTCGGCTATGCCGACCTGCTGCTGGTCGACGCCACCGGGCGGGTGATCTATTCGGTGAAGAAGCGCGGCGACTTCGCCGTCACCGTCACCGACCGCCCCTATGCCGCCACCGGCCTGCGGCGGGTGTGGGAGGCGGTGATCGCCATCCACGACCGCACCCGCCAGCCCGACCTGCAGGTCTTCGTCGACTTCTCCGCCTACGATCCCTGGCAGGGCCGCTCCGTCGCCTTCCTGGCGGCACCGCTGCTCGACCCGGCGGGGGCGCTGACCGGCGTGCTGGTGCTGGAGATCCCGACCGAGCGCATCAACCGCATCGTGCAGGCGGCCACCGGCCTCGGCAGTTCGGGCGACGTGTTCATCGTCGGCGCCGACCACATGATGCGCTCCGACAGCCGCGTCTCGGGCCGTACCACCCTGTTCGCCCGCGCCGTCCACACCGCGCCGGTGGAAGCCGCGCTCACCGGCGGCAGCGGCATCATGGTGAGCGAGGAGATGGGGCCCGACGGCGCGCCGACCCAACTGCTCGCCGCCTATGCGCCGCTCGATTTCCTGGGCGCCCGTTGGGCGGTGGTGGCGACCGCCGACCTCGCCGAGGTGCACGCCCCCGTCACCCGCATGCGCGAGCGCGCCATCCTGAGCGGCCTGGCCGTCACCTTCGTGGTCGCCGTGCTCGGCCTGCTGGTGGTGCGGCGCCTCGTGGTGCGGCCACTGACCGGCGCCACCGAGGCGCTGCGGCGGCTGTCGGCGGGCGATCGCGACGTCACCCTGCCGCCGGTGCGCAGCAGCGACGAGGTGGGCGACATCGTGCGGGCGCTGGGCGTATTCCGCGACAACCTGGCCGAACGCGACCGCCTCGCCGCCGCCCATGCCTCCGAGACGCGCAACCGCGAGGTCCGTCAGCGCCTCGCCGAGGCCATCGAGGCCATTTCCGACGGTTTCGCCCTCTACGATGCCGAGGAACGGCTGGTCATCGCCAATTCCAAGTTCATGCAGACCTACGGCCCGGGGGCGGACACGCTCATGCCCGGCACGCCGTACCTGGACTTCCTGTGCCACGCCGCCGATTCCGGCATGTTCGACGAGGCGGTGATCGACCGCGACGGCTTCATCGCCCGCCGGCTGGAGCAGTTCCGCGACCCCGGCACCATGGTGGAGCGGCGCCTCACCGACGGCCGCTGGCTGCGCATCGCCGACTTCCGCACCCAGGACGGCGGCACGGTGTGCATCCGTTCCGACATCACCGAGCACAAGCAGAGCGAGGAACGCTTCCGCGCCATCGTCGAAGGCGCCGCCGACGCCATCGTCACCATGGACGGCCAGGGCCGCATCGTCGAGTTCAACAAGGCCGCCGAGCGCATCTTCGGCCGCCGCCGCCGCGACGTGGTCGGCACCCTCATCGTCGAGACCCTGGTGCCGGCCGAGATGCGCAAGGGCCACGCCGAGGGCATCCGCCGCTACCTCGCCACCGGCGAGCTGCGCCACCGCGAGCAGCGCATGGAGGCGCTCGGCCTGCGCGCCGACGGCTCCACCTTCCCCATCGAGCTGACGGTGACGCAGATGCCCATGATGGGCGCGCGCACCTGTGCCGCCTTCATCCGCGACATCACCGACCGCAAGCGGGTGGAGGAGGAACTGGCGGCCTACCGCGGCCATCTGGAGGAACTGGTGGAAAGCCGCACCGCCGCCCAGCGGCAGGCGGAAGAGCGGCTCGTCACCGCCATCAAGACCTTCAAGGGCGGCTTCGCCCTCTACGACGCCGACGAGAAGCTGGTGCTGTGCAACGACCAGGTGCGCGACTTCATGCCCGAGGTCGGCAGCCTGCTGAAGCCCGGCACGCCCATGGAAGCCATCACCCGCGCCATCGCCCAGGGCCTCGGCCAGAACGAGGCCTGGATCGCCGAGCGCCTCGATCTCTACCGCCGCCGCGAGGCCTTCCAGGCGGAGCGCCAACTGCCCGACGGGCGGTGGATCGAGACCATGGTGGACCACACGCCCGACGGCTCCACCCTGTTCGTCATCACCGACATTTCCGCCCACAAGCAGGCCGCCGACGCCCTGCGCGCGGCGCTGGAGCGGGCGCGCGAGCTGAACCAGCTGCAGCGCGAGTTCGTGTCCATGACCAGCCACGAATTCCGCACGCCGCTCGCCATCATCGACGCCTCGACCCAGCGCCTCATGCGGCGGCGGGCGACGCTCGGCGAGCAGGACTTCGTCAACCTGGGCACCGAGATCCGCGCCGCGGTGGCGCGCATGGTGGGGCTGATCGACGCCATTCTGTCGGCCTCGCGCCTGGATTCCGGCGAGATCCGCTTCGCCCCGCAGGACTGCGACCTGCGCCACATCGTGACCGAGGTCTGCCACCGCCAGCAGGCGCTGACCCGCAACCACGTGATCCTGTGCGAGGTGGACGCGCTGCCCGACCGGCTCGTGGCCGACGGCACGCTGCTCGACCAGGTGGTCACCAACCTGCTCGCCAACGCCGTGAAGTACTCGCCGAAGGGCGGGCAGGTGCTGGTGAAGGGCTGGCAGGAGGGGGAAAGGGCGCTGTTCTCGGTGTCCGACCAGGGCGTCGGCATCCCGCCGGAGGACCTGCCGCGCCTGTTCCAGCGTTTCTTCCGCGCCCGCACCTCCACCGGCATCGCCGGCACGGGCATCGGGCTCAACTTCGTGAAGCGGCTGGTGGAAATGCACGGCGGCGCCATCGCGGTGCAGAGCGTGGAAGGGGCGGGCACCACCTTCACGGTGGAACTGCCGCTGCGCCCGCCGGCGCGGGTGCCGGCGGCGGTGGCGGAAGAGGTGGACGCCGAGCCGGCGTGAGGGACAGAGTGATGTGGGGCGCCCGGCGGGGCGGTGGTTCAGGTGGGGGAACGGGTGGGAATGGCACGGATTCTGTGCGTCGAGGACGAAGCGGCGCTGCGGCGGATTCTCGCAGAGGAACTGCGCGACGCCGGCTTCGAGGTGATCGAGGCCGACGACGGCCTGCAGGCGCTCGACCTCATCGCCGAGACGCGCCCCGACATGGTGCTGTGCGACGTCACCATGCCGGGCCTGAGCGGCTATGACGTGCTCGCCCGCCTGCGCGAGCGGGCCGACGATCTGGCCGACATTCCCTTCGTCTTCCTGTCGGCACTCGCCGACCGCAAGGACGTCATCGCCGGCCGCCAACTGGGCGCCGACGACTACCTGACCAAGCCCATCGACCTGGAAATGCTGCTGGCGACGGTGGAAACCCGCCTCGCCCGCGTGCGCCGGCTGGAAGCGCGCATGGAGGCGGAGCGGGTGGCGGCCGCCGCCCAGGCGCGGCGCGAGGACGCGCTCACCGGCCTGCCGACGCGCGCCGCCTTCCTGACCGCCCTGGCCGAGGTGCTGGCCGGCGGACCGCAGCGGCTGGCGGTGCTGTTCGTCGAGGTCGACCGTTTCCGCCAGCTCGAACTGGCGCTCGGGTCCGACGGGGCGGAGGATCTGCTGTGCGGTGTCGCCGCCCGCCTGTGCGCCAGCCTGCCGCCGGGGACGCGGGTGGCGCGGCACGGGTCGGAACGCTTCGTGGTGGCGCTGGACGGCCCCGGCCGCGTGCTGGAGTGCGCCGAGGACCTGCGCCGGTCCATGGGCGCGCCCTACGAGGTGGGCGGCCGGCGCCTGTTCACCACCGTCTCCATCGGCATCGCCGTCCACCCCGACCACGGCACCGAAGCGGCCGCCCTGGTGACGCGGGCGGAGGAGGCGGCGCACGCGGTGGCGGCGGAAGGCGGCAACGCCAGCCGCGTCTTCCGCGCCGATCAGGCCGGCAAGCTGCTGGAACGGCTGGAAATCGCCCACGCCCTGCGCGACGCCCTCTCCGCCGGCGAGTTCGAACTGCACTACCAGGCCAAGGTCGACCTCGCCACCCAGACCCCCATCGGGGCGGAGGCGCTGCTGCGCTGGCACAGCCCGACCCTCGGCCGGGTGTCGCCGGCGGTGTTCATCCCGGTGGCGGAGGAGACGGGGCTCATCATCGACATCGGCGCCTGGGTGCTGCGTGACGCCTGCCGCCGCATGAAGGCTTGGCTCGACGCCGGCTTCCCGGCCGACTTCCGGGTGGCGGTGAACGTGTCGGTGCAGCAGTTCCGCCAGCCCGACTTCCCCGAGATGGTACGCGCGGTGCTGGAGGAAACGGGCCTGCCGGCCTCTGCCCTGGTGCTGGAAATGACCGAGAGCGCGCTGGCCGGCGAGGACGACGCCGGGATGGTGGCGACGCTGGCCATGCTGCGGATGACGGGCGTGTCCTTGTCCATCGACGACTTCGGCACCGGCTACTCGTCGCTCAGCTACCTGGGCCGCCTGCCGGCCGACGAGCTGAAGATCGACCAGAGCTTCGTGCGCGGCCTGCCCGACACGGCGGGCAGCCAGACCATCGTGAACGCCGTCATCGCCATGGGCCGCGACCTCGGCATGAAGCTGGTGGCGGAGGGCGTGGAGACGCTGGCCCAGGGCGACTACCTGGGCGGCCAGGGCTGTCAGGTGGGGCAGGGCTGGCTGTTCGCCAAGCCGCTGCCGGCCGACGACTTCGCCCGCTGGGTGCTGGACGCGCGGGTGCCGGAAGCGGGGTGAGGGCGCTGCCCTACCGCGCCATGGAGGGGAACTGCTTCACCGTTTCCAGCGCCGTCAGGAAGCTGTTGGCGATCTGGTGGGCCTTGACCTGGAAGGCGTGCGCCACGTCGGGCTCGAACAACTCGTCCGTCGTCTCGGTGAACAGCTCCAGCCAGCGGCCGAAGTGCTGCGGCTCGATGGGCAGGCGGACGTGGGCGGGCAGGGGGCGGCCCTTGTAGCGGCCGGTGGTCAGCATGATGCTCGACCAGAAATCGTACATCTTGGCGAGGTGCGGACCCCAGTCGCCGGCGATGGCCTCCTCGAAGATGGGGCCGAGCGTCGCGTCGGCGCGCACCTTGTCGTAGAAGCCGTCCACCAGGGCCACGATGCCCTCTTCCGTCACCTGATCGCGGCGCATGGGTGTTCTCCTTCCGCACGTAAGATGCATATCAAACTCATTTATCCCTTCCGCCGGCCGCGCGCAAGGGGGCGCCCCATGTCCGACCATTGCGCTCGGGCGCCGGATCGGCCACGCTGGCCCATAAGAACCACAGTCGACGGGGAGCGTCCATGCCGCACGACGGCCACGACCACGATCACGACCACGATCATCAGGCGGTGCCCTCCGACCCGGCGCTGCGGGTGAAGGCGCTGGAGACGCTGCTGGTGGAGAAGGGGCTCGTCGACCCGGCGGCGCTCGATGCCATCATCGACACCTACGAGACCCAGGTCGGCCCGCGCAACGGCGCCCGCGTGGTGGCGAAGGCGTGGAGCGACCCGGCCTACCTCGCCCGCCTGCGTGACGACGCCACCGCCGCCATCGCCGAACTGGGCTACGAGGGCCGCCAGGGCGAGCACATGGTGATCGTCGAGAACACCGACACGGTCCACAACATGGTCGTCTGCACCCTGTGCAGCTGCTACCCGTGGAGCGTCCTCGGCCTGCCGCCGGTGTGGTACAAATCCGACGCCTACCGCTCGCGCGCCGTCATCGACCCGCGCGGCGTGCTGGCCGACTTCGGCGTCACCCTGCCCGAGGAGACGGAGATCCGGGTGTGGGACTCGACGGCCGAGATGCGCTACCTCGTCATCCCGCGCCGCCCCGCCGGCACCGAGGGCATGGACGAAGAGGCGCTCGCCGACCTCGTCACCCGCGACAGCATGATCGGCACCGGCCTGGCGCAGGAGCCCGCCGCATGAACGGCGTCCACGACATGGGCGGCATGCAGGGCTTCGGCCCTGTGCGCCCCGAGGCCGACGAGCCCATCTTCCACGGCGAATGGGAGAAGCGGGCGCTGGCGCTCACCCTCGCCATGGCCGCCTGGGGGCGGTGGAACATCGACATCAGCCGCCATGCCCGCGAACGCCTGCCGGCCGCCGACTACCTGCGCTACACCTACTACGAGAAGTGGATCGCCGCCCTCGGCATGCTCATGGTGGAGACGGGGCTCCTGACGGCGGACGAACTCGCCACCGGCCGCCCCGACGCCGGCGCCCAGCGCGCTGAGCCGCCGCTGACGGCGGAGAAGGTCGGCCCGACGCTCCGCCGCGGCGGCCCGAGCGCCCGTCCCGTCGCAGAGGCGCCGCGCTATGCCGTCGGCGACCGGGTGCGGGCGAAAAACATCAACCCGGCCGGGCACACCCGCCTGCCGCGCTACGCCCGTGGCAAGGTGGGCGAGGTGGTGATGCAGCACGGCGGCCACGTCTTCCCCGACAGCAACGCCCACCGCCTGGGCGAGGCGCCCTGCCACCTCTACGCCGTGCGCTTTACCGCGCGCGAGCTGTGGGGGCCGGACGCCGACCCGCGCCAGTCCGTCACCCTCGACCTGTGGGAGCCCTACCTCGATGCCGTCTGACGCGACCGCGCCCACTCCCGTGCCCGAAAGGCCCTTCGCCGAGCCGTGGCAGGCGCAGGCCTTCGCGGTGGCGGTGCACCTGTCGCAGCGCGGGCTGTTCACCTGGACCGAATGGACGGAAACCTTCGGCGCCACCCTCGCCATGGCCCGCGCCGCCGGCCAGCCCGACACCGACGGCAGCGCCTACTGGCGTCACTGGGTGACGGCCCTGGAGGTCATGCTGGCCGCCCGCGACGTCGCCGACAAGGACACGCTGGAGGCCCTGAAGGCCGCCTGGGCCGACGCCTACCGCGCGACCCCGCATGGGGAGCCGGTGCGGCTGAAGGGCGGGTGAGGGGGCAGTGGGCACGGCTGCCGTAAGTGCCTGAAAAACCACAAGATCGTGTCATGGCCGGGCTTGATCCGGCCATCCACGTCTCCCCTGCCGGCGGCCGTGGAGAACGGTGCTCAGGCGGCCGCCGCTGGTGACGCCGTGGATGCCCGGGTCGAGCCCGGGCATGACAAGTGATTGAAACTTCAGTAGAAAACAGGCAGTGCCGGACCTGATCCGGCCCCACGCCCCTCAGTTCACCGCCTCGTCGTCCATGCGGGCGACGGCGTCCATGCCGTCGAGCATGATGCCGTCGAAGCCCAGGTCCATGAGGCCGGAGAAGGTCTGGCCGACCAGCGAGCGCCATTCGGTGTTGGTGTAGTCCACCACGAAGGCGCCCGGCCGTTCGCCGACGTCCTTGATGAAGGACGGGTTGCCCACCTTCCACGTCGCCTTCCAGTACCACGCCGTGTCGTAGGCGGTGGTCATCGGCAGGCGGGCGAGCACCAGGCGGGGCGTGCCCACCTTCTTGAACTTGAGCGCATAGACCTCCTGCGGCGTCAGGGCCTTGTCGCCGCGGAAGAAGGGCTCGATCACCAGGACGTCGTGGTTGGTCTCGGACAGCGCCCGCAGCCAGTCGCCCTTGGAGGCGTAGGCGCGGTTGTCGAGGTTGAACAGGATGGTCTTCGCCTCGCCGAGGGCCTGCACCATCTGCGGGTTGGCGCCGGCGAGCCGGCCGCCGGGGATCTGCCCCAGGCTGTCGGCCCCGCCCACGTGGGCGAGCACGCCGAGCTTGGCGGCACTCTCGCGGGCGGCCTTGGCGGCCTCGTCGGTCGGGCAGGCCTCGATGGTCAGCACCTTCACGCCGAAGCCGTGCAGCCGCTTCACCTGGTCGGCGGACAGTTCGGGCGTGAAGCCGCAGGACAGGCCGTCGACCACGACACCGTCGATGGCGCGGGCGAACTGGCGCTGCAGGGTGCCGATGGGCTCCGGCTCCGGCCGGTTGGCGGCCACCCCCGGCGGGGCGGCGAGGTCGGCCAGTTCCTGGTCCTTCTCGGTGCGGAACAGCAGCGAGGCGCCGCCGCGCATGAGCAGGGTGGCGTTGGGCGCGCGGGCGCGGACGTATTCCGACAGGGTCTCCACCATGTCGCGGGCGCGGGTGCGCCAGTCCTGCACCTTGATGATCTCCACCTTGCGCGGCGGAGCGTCGGCCGGCGGCGGCCAGGTCACTTCCGGCATGGCGGGCTGCTGCTGTTGCTGCTGCGCCACGGCCGGGGCCGCCGCCGCCAGCGTCACCGCCAGGGTCGTCGTCGCCAGGGCCTTGCGCCATGCCGATGCCGTCACGCCACCATCTCCGCCACGTAGTCCGCGATCGCGAGACAGGATGTCAGGCCGGGGCTTTCGATTCCGTAAAGGCCGCAATAACCGGCGACGCCCGTCTGCGCCGGACCCTGGATGTCGAAGTCGCGCGCCGGCTCCCCCTGCGCCTGGATCTTCGGCCGGATGCCCGAATAGCTCGGCTGCAGCTGGCCGTCGACGATGTCGGGCCAGTAGCGGCGGATCGACTCGTAGAAGGTTTCGGCGCGCTTCGGGTCGACCGTGTAGTCGAGGTTGTCGATCCACTCCACGTCCGGCCCGAAGCGGCCCTGGCCCGCCATGTCGCGGGTGTAGTGCAGGCCGAGGCTCGCCGCCGTCGGCAGCGGGTAGATGAGGCGCTCGAACGGCGCCTTGCCGGTCATGGTGAAGTAGTTGCCCTTGCAGTAGTGCTGCGGCGGGATGGTTTCGGGCGAGAGGCCGGCGATGGCGCGCGCCACCGTCTGGGCGCCGAGGCCGGCGCAGTTGACCACGAGCCCCGCCTCGATGGACATGGGCTCGGCGCCGCCCACCTCCAGCCGCACGCGGCCGTCATCGAGCACCGCGCCGCCGATGACCGGCGACTTGAAGGCGATCATGCCGCCGCGGTCCTCCAGCTCGCCCTGCAGGGAGACCATGAGCGAATGGCTGTCGACGATGCCGGTGGTGGGGGAGTGCAGCGCGCCGAAGCAGTGCAGGGCGGGCTCCAGCGCGATGGCGTCCTTCGCCTCCATCCAGTCGAGGCGGCAGCCGTTCTCGGCGCTCTTCGCCTGCAGGGCCTTCAGGGCCGGAACTTCGTCTTCCGAACAGGCGACGATGAGCTTGGTGCAGTTGCTGTAGGGCACGGCGCGGGCGTCGCAATAGGCATAGAGCATGCGGTTGCCGCGCACGCACAGCCGCGCCTTCAGGCTGCCGGTGGGGTAGTAGACGCCGGCGTGGATGACCTCGCTGTTGCGGCTGGAGGTGATGGTGCCGATGGCGTCCTCGGCCTCCAGCACGATCACCTCGCGGCCCCGCTGGGCCAGGGTGCGGGCCACGGCGAGGCCGACCACACCGGCCCCGATCACCACGCAGTCCATCCGTTCGGTCACGCCGCCGATCCTCCTGCCTGTGCAACGAAAAAGGGCGGACCCTGCGGCCCGCCCCGTTTCTGTATCAAGCCTGCGAGGGCTTCGCCAGGACCGTTCTGATGGCGATGCGGAAGGGCACCAGCATGGCCAATGCCAGCACCAGCTTCACGCCGTAGTCGCCGACGGCGAGCGACACCCACGGCACCTCGGTCAGGGCGAAGGCGCCGGCGAAGAAGATCAGCGTGTCCACCGCCGAGCCGACGGTGGAGGACGCCAGCGGCGCCGCCCACCAGACGCGCAGGTGGCGCAGGCGGTCGAACAGGGTCACGTCGAGCAGCTGGGCGACCAGGAAGGCCGCGCCCGAGGCCGCGGCGATGCGCGGCGTGGCGAGCCAGGCGGACATGACCACGGCGATGAGGAAGCCGACCGTCACCACCCGGCGGGCCGCGGCGGGGCCCCAGGTACGGTTGGTCAGGTCGGTGATGAGGAAGGCGAAGGGGTAGGTCAGCGCGCCCCAGGTCAACCAGTCGTTGATGGGGTACTGGACGAGAATGTTCGACGCCACCACCACGGCCGCCATGGCGGCGACGGGCAGGATGAGACGGTTCATGACGACAACGGTCCTTATCTACAGCCACACGCCGCAGCACAGACGGCGGGCACGACCCCAGGCGACCACCGCCGGGGCGAGAACAGTGGGCGAGAGATAACCCGAATCGACCGGTCCCGCAACGTTCGGCTGGCGTCGGCGCGGGCTTTGCCGCTACAGTCTGGGCAATCGTCCCAGCTCTCATCATATGGTGTTTATGACCGTCGCCGAGATCGTTCCCTCCGTCTGCCCGCACGACTGTCCGTCCGCCTGCGCGCTGGCCGTGGAACGCCTCGCGCCGGACCGCATCGGGCGCGTGCATGGGGCGAAGGATCATCCGTTTACGGATGGTGTCGTTTGCGCCAAGGTCGCCCGCTATGCCGAGCGCGTCCACAATCCCGACCGCCTGACCCGCCCGCTGGTGCGCGTCGGCGCCAAAGGGGAGGGCCGGTTCGAGCCGCTGTCGTGGGACGCCGCGCTCGACCTGCTGGCGGAGAGATTCCAGTCGACCGCCGACCGCCACGGGCCGGAAGCCGTGTGGCCCTACAACTACGCCGGCACCATGGGCCTGGTGCAGCGCGACGGCATCGCGCGGCTCGCCAACCTCATGGGCTACTCGCTGCAGACCGGCTCCATCTGCACCGGCACGGCCGATCCCGGCTGGCTGGCCGGCGTCGGCGGCAAGATGGGCACCAGCAGCCTGGAAATCGCCGAGGCCGAGGTGATCGTCCTGTGGGGCACCAATGCGGTGCACACCCAGGTGCAGGTGATGACCCACGTCGCCAAGGCCCGCAAGGCGCATGGCGCCAAGGTGGTGGTGGTCGATCCCTACCGCAACGCGACGGCCAAGCAGGCCGACGTCCACCTCATGCTGCGGCCGGGCACCGACGGGGCGCTGGCCTGCGCCGTCATGCACGTGCTGCTGCGCGACGGCCTGGCCGACCGCGACTACCTCGCCCGCCTGACCGACTTCGGCCCGGCGACCGAGGCGCACCTGAAGGACCGCAAGCCCGAATGGGCGGCGGCCATCACGGGGCTGACGGCCGCCGAGATCGAGGCTTTCGCCCGCCTCTACGGCAGCACGAAGAAGAGCTACATCCGTTTCGGCTACGGCTTCACCCGCCAGCGCAACGGCGCGGCGGCCATGCATGCCGCCTCCTGCCTGCCGGCGGTGACGGGGGCGTGGGGCGTGCGCGGCGGCGGCGGGCTCTATAGCTACTCCGGCGGCTACCACATCGACGACCGCCTCATCACCGCCGCCGATGCGCCGCGCCGCGGCCAGCGCGGCCTCGACATGGTGCGCATCGGCCGGGTTCTGACCAACGACCCGGCGGAACTGGCGGGCGGGCCGCCGGTCCACGCCATGATGATCCAGAACATGAACCCGGCCATGGTGGCGCCCGAGCACCGCACCGTGAAGGCGGGCCTGTCGCGCGACGACCTGTTCCTCTGCGTCCACGAGCAGGTGATGACGGAAACGGCCAAATACGCCGACCTCGTCCTGCCGGCGACCATGTTCCTGGAGCACGCCGACGTCTACAAGGCGGGCGGGCACACCTTCCTGCAGGTCCACCAGCCGGTCATCACCGCAGCCGGCGAGTGCCGCGAGAACCACTGGGTGGTGAATGAACTGCTGAAGCGCCTCGGCGCCGACCACCCGACCCTGCACATGACGGCGTGGGAGGTGGTGGACGCCACCCTGCGCGCCAGCGGCTGGCCGGGGGCGGAGGAGGTGCTGGCGCAAGGCGGCATCGACGTCTCGGTGCGCAACGACCACGGGCCCGGCGGCTGCTTCCACGACGGCTTCCCGCAGGCCGACGGGCGGTTCCGGTTCCACCCCGACTGGACGAAACTCGGCCCGCTCGGCGGCGCGCTGCCGGCGGCGCCCGACCACGTGGCGATCCTGGACGAGCTGAGCGACGAGCGGCCGTTCCGCCTGGTGACGGCGCCGGCCCGCAACTTCCTCAACTCCAGCTTTTCCGAAACGCCGACCAGCCGGAAGCAGGAGAAGCGGCCGACCGTGAAGATCCACCCGCTCGACGCCGCCGAGTACGGCGTCGCCGACGGTGCCGTGGTGGTCCTCGGCAACCGGCGCGGCGAGGTGCCGCTTCACGCCGAGGTGTTCGACGGCGTGCAGCGTGGTATCTTGATCGTGGAAAGCATCTGGCCCAACGCCGATTTCGAGGGCGGCGAGGGCATCAACACGCTGACCAGCGCCGAACCGCCGCCTCCGGCCGGCGGCGGCGCCTTCCACGACACCACCGTGTGGCTGCGGGCGGCGTCGTGACATGACGACCAACGAGGGGGAGGGACGGCCCATGAACGCAGACGCGCCGCAGGGTGTGCGCCGCAACTGGACCCAGGGCGAGGGCGTGCACACCATCGTCATGGGCAACGAGAAGGGCGGGACCGGCAAGTCCACCATCGCCATGCACCTGGTGGTGAGCCTGCTCTACGAGGGCCTGCGCGTCGGCACCGTCGACCTCGACGCCCGCCAGGGTACGCTCACCCGCTACATCGAGAACCGCGCGCGCGCCTGCCGCGACCGCGGCCTCGACCTGCCGCAGCCGACCCACGTTCCCATCGAGATGTCGCCCGACAAGGACACCGACCTGCGCCGCCTGCTGCGCGCCATCGCCGACCTGTCGAAGACCAACGACGTGGTGCTGATCGACACGGCGGGTTCGGACAACTACCTGTCGCGTGCCGGCCACGTCTTCGCCGATACCCTCATCACACCGCTCAACGACAGTTTCGTCGACCTCGACGTCATCGCCCGCGTCGACCCGGACACCATGAAGATCGCCGGCCCCAGCCACTACGCCGCCTCCATCTGGGAAACGCGCAAGAACCGGGCGCTGAAGGACGGCGGCTCGGTGGATTGGGTCGTCCTGCGCAACCGCCTGAGCCACGTCGACAGCCGCATGAAGCGGCAGATGGAAGAACTGGTGGACGAACTGTCGGGCCGCATCGGCTTCCGCACCGCACCCGGCCTCGGCGAGCGCGTCATCTACCGCGAGCTGTTCCTGCAGGGCCTGACGCTCCTCGACCTGCGCGCCCAGGGCGTGAACGTGGAACTGAGCATGAGCCACGTCGCCGCCCGCCAGGAACTGCGCGCCCTGCTGGATGCCATCAACCTGAAGGCCCTGGCGCGCAGCCTGGCGTGAGGGGGGACGAGGCGGCATACTCCGGCCGCGCGGCCAGCCCCTGTTTCAGGTGGGCGACCAGCAGCCGCACCTTGGCCGCCAGATGGCGGCGCTGCGGATAGACGGCCCAGACGGCGGTATGCGCCGGGCGGCGGTCGGGCAGCAGGGACACGAGGCTGCCGTCCTGCAGGTGCGGCATGACGTAGTAGTCCGGCAACTGGCACAGGCCGAAGCCGCGCAGGGCGGCGTCGAGCACGGCGGTGCCGCTGTTGCAGCGCCAGCGCCCCTGCGGCCGCACCATGCGCTCGCCGCCCGCACCATCCGCGAAGGGCCACAGGTCCGACGTGCCGACGAGGCAGGCGTGGCGGGCGATGGCGTCCACGCTCTCCGGCGCGCCGTGGCGCTCCAGGTAGGCGGGGGCGGCGCAGAGGTGCATGACGCGCGGCGCGATGCGCGACGCCACCAGGCTGCTGTCGCTGAGGCGACCGAGGCGCACCGCCAGGTCCATGCCCTCGGCCACCAGGTCGAGCGTGCTGTTGGTCAGCACCATGTCCACCCGCAGGCGCGGGTGGTGCTCCAGGAAATCGTTGACCAGCGGCACCACGAACTGCTCGCCGTAGGCGACCGAGCAGGTGAGGCGCAGCAGGCCCTTGGGCTCGCCCTCCGTCTCCGCCGCCGAGGTCAGGGCGTCGTCGCGCTCCTCGATGAGGCGGCGGCAGCGCTCCAGCAGCAGGCGGCCGGCCTCGGTCAGGGTGACGCTGCGGGTGGTGCGGTAGAACAGGCGGGTCTGCAAACGGTCTTCCAGCCGCGCCACCTGCCGGCTGACGTGGGAGGAGGAAACGTGCAGGCGCTCCGCCGCGCGGGCGAAACCGCCGGCCTCGGCCACCGCCACGAACTCGTCGATGCCGTCCCACCGGCTCATGGCCATGGTCCTCCGTCTGCGGGCATTGTCCCCATACGGCAACAATCCTCGCCCATTGTGCAAGATCGTTTCGGCGGCGCCGGTGCTAGGGTGAGCGTTCGAGTCACGGTTTTTCGTAGGGAATGGAGCCACACATGGTCACGTCGCGCGCCGCCGTCGCCTGGGAAGTGAACAAGCCGCTGCAGATCGAGGAGGTGCAGGTCGCCGCCCCCAAGGCGGGCGAGGTGCTGGTGCGCATCGTGGCGACGGGCGTCTGCCACACCGACGCCTTCACCCTGTCGGGCGCCGACCCGGAAGGCATCTTCCCCTCCATCCTGGGCCATGAAGGCGCCGGCGTGGTGGAAGAGGTGGGGCCGGGCGTCACCTCGGTCGCGGTCGGCGACCATGTGATCCCGCTCTACACGCCGGAATGCGGCACGTGCAAGTTCTGCCTGTCGGGCAAGACCAACCTCTGCCAGGCCATCCGCGCCACCCAGGGCAAGGGCCTGATGCCCGACGGCACCAGCCGCTTCAGCGCCAAGGGCAAGGAGCTGTTCCACTACATGGGCACCTCCACCTTCTCGGAATACACGGTGCTGCCCGAGATCGCGCTCGCCAAGATCAACAAGACCGCGCCGCTGGAAAAGGTGTGCCTGCTCGGCTGCGGTGTCACCACCGGCATGGGCGCGGTGCTGAAGACCGCCAAGGTGCAGCCGGGTTCGACCGTCGCCGTCTTCGGCCTGGGCGGCATCGGCCTGTCGGCCATCATCGGCGCCGTCATGGCCAAGGCCGAGCGCATCATCGGCATCGACATCAACCCCGACAAGTTCGAGATCGCCCGCCAGCTGGGCGCCACTGACGTGGTCAACCCCAAGGACTTCGACCGGCCCATCCAGGAGGTGCTGGTGGAGATGACCGACGGCGGCGTCGACTACAGCTTCGAATGCATCGGCAACGTCGACGTCATGCGCGCGGCGCTGGAGTGCTGTCACAAGGGCTGGGGCGAGTCGACCATCATCGGCGTCGCCGGCGCCGGCCAGGAAATTTCCACCCGCCCGTTCCAGCTGGTCACCGGCCGCGTGTGGCGCGGCTCGGCCTTCGGCGGCGTGAAGGGGCGGTCGGAACTGCCGGGCATCGTCGAGCAGTACATGAACGGCGAGTTCGAGCTGGACACCTTCATCACCCACACCATGGGGCTCGACGGCATCAACGAAGCCTTCGACCTGATGCACGAGGGCAAGAGCATCCGCTCCGTCATCCTGTACGACCGCTGAACCCGGGGAGAAGGACCGACACCATGGCCGACGACCTGACCATCGTCGCGGAAAACGCCTGCTTCGGCGGGCGTCATCTGCGGGTCAAGCACCGCGCCGCCACGGTCGCCTGCGACATGACCTTCGCCGTCTATCTGCCGCCTGCGGCTGCGGTAGAGGGGGCGCGGGTGCCGGTGCTCTACTGGCTGTCGGGGCTGACCTGCACCGACGAGAACTTCATGCAGAAGGCGGGCGCCCTCCGCCTCGCCGCCGAGCTGGGCCTCGCCATCGTGGCGCCGGACACCAGCCCGCGCGGCCCCGACGTGCCGGGCGACCCCGACGGCGCGTGGGATTTCGGCCACGGCGCCGGCTTCTACGTCGATGCGACGGAGGAGCCTTACGCTACCCACTACCGCATGCACGACTACGTGGTGCACGAACTGCCGGCGGTGGTGGAGGCCAACTTCCCGGTGTCGGACAAGCGCAGCGTCGCCGGCCATTCCATGGGCGGCCACGGCGCGCTGGTCTGCGCCCTGCGCAACCCCGGCCGCTACCGCTCCGTCTCCGCCTTCGCGCCCATCGTCAACCCGAGCGCGGTGCCGTGGGGCGAGAAGGCCTTTTCGCGCTATCTCGGCCCCGACCGCTCCACCTGGCGGGCGTGGGACGCCTGCGCACTGCTGGAGATGGCGACGGAGCGCCTGCCGCTGCTGGTCGACCAGGGCGAGGCCGACAGCTTCCTCGGCAAGCAGCTGCAGCCCGACGCCCTGCGCACGGCGGCGGAGGCGGCCGGGCATCCGCTGACGCTGCGGATGCAGCCGGGTTACGACCACAGCTACTTCTTCATCGCCACCTTCATCGACGACCACCTGCGCCACGCGGCGGCGGCGCTGGAAGCCTGATCCCGAGGGCGCAACGGCGCCCGAGGGCAGAAAAAGAGTCGCCAACCTTGTCATCCACCGGGCCGATCGTGTCGTATTTATCTATCCGGGCGATCATGCTCATCGTCCGGATAGATGACGTACCGATCACCCGGAGGACATCGTGCTCGCCCGCCTCACCGGCCTACTGCTGCTGATCTGCGCCGCCCTGGCGCCCCTTTCGCCCGCTCTCGCCCAGGAGGCGGCCGCCGAGCCCGCCGCCGCCGAAGCCCCGCCGGCCGGCTATGCCGAACTGGCCGACATCCTGGAGGACGAGGCCTCCCGCCAGGCCCTGATCGACACGTTGCGGCAGTTGGCGGCGCCGGCGGGGGAGGGCGTGGCCGAGGGCGATCCGGCGGCGCTGGAGGCGGCGGCCAAGGCGGAGGCGGCGAGCCTGTCGCCGGAGCCGTCGCTGGCCCGCCGGGTGGCGGCCCTGACCAAGGGCTTCGCCGAGGGCGCCGTCGATCAGGCGACCGCCGTGTGGCGCGGCCTCGCCGACATGGCCGACGGCGACGGCCGCGACTTCTTCTCGGGCATGGCGACCTGGGCGGGCGAACTCGCCATCGTGGTCGGCGTGACGCTGGTACTGTTCTTCGTGTTGCGCCGGTTGGTGGCCGCCGTCTACGGCCGCGCCGACCGCTGGGTGCTGGCCTCGCCGGAAGGCGGGCGGCGCTGGGTGCGGCGGACGCTGGCCATCGCCGGCGCGGCGCTGCTCGACGTCGGCGTCGTGCTGCTGGCCTGGGTGGCCGGCTACCTGCTGGCGCTGACGGTGCTCGGCGACCAGGGGCGCATGAACACGGCGCAGTCGCTGTTCCTGAACGCCTTCCTAATCATCGAGATCGTCAAGACCGGCCTGCGAGGCCTGTTCGCCGGGCGCTTCGCGGGCCTTCGCATCCTGCCGCTGGGCGACGAGGACGCCGCCTACTGGAACACCTGGCTCGCCCGCATGGTCGGTTTCATCGGCTACGGCATGCTGACGGCGGTGCCCATCGTCAATGCCCAGGTTTCCCTGGCGGCGGGGCGGGCGACGGCCGTGCTCATCATGGTGCTGGCCTTCGTCTACGCGCTGATGGTGATCCTGCAGAACCGCCGCCGCGTGCGCGACAGCCTCACCGCCCGCGCCGACCGCTCGGGCAGCGGCTTCGTGCGGGCGGTGCTGCGCCTGCTGGCGCGCAGCTGGCACATCTTCGCCATCGGCTACTTCGCCGCGCTCGCCTTCGTGACGGTGGTGCGCCCCGGAGACGCCTTGCCGTTCATGGCGGCCTCTACCCTGCAGAGCCTGCTGGCGGTGGCCGGCGGCTTCATCGTCTCGGCGCTGCTCGAACGCCTCATCACCCTCGGCATCCGCGTGCCGGAGGATACCCGCCGCAACCTGCCGAACCTGGAAAAGCGCCTCAACGCCTATGTGCCGACCGGCCTGCGGGTGGTGCGCATCGTGGTGCTGGTGGGCGTGCTGGCGCTGATCGCCGACGCCTGGGACCTGTGGGACCTGGCCGCCTGGGCCGAAAGCGAGCGCGGCTCCGGCCTCATCGGCGCCTTCTTCGACGTCGCCCTCATCATCGTGCTGTCGGTGGCGGTGTGGATCGCCGTCGCCTCGTGGGTCGAGCATCGCCTGAGCCCGGAAACCGGCACCGGCGAGCCCGGCGCGCGCGAGAAGACGCTGCTCAGCATCTTCCGCAACGCCTTTTCCATCGTGCTCATCACCATGACGGCCATGATCGTGCTGTCGGAGATCGGCATCGACATCGGCCCGCTCATCGCCGGTGCCGGCGTGCTCGGCCTCGCCATCGGCTTCGGGTCGCAGAAGCTGGTGCAGGACATCATCACCGGCGTCTTCATCCAGCTGGAGAACGCCATGAACGCCGGCGACGTGGTCACCGCCGGCGGCATCACGGGCACGGTGGAGAAGCTGACCATCCGCTCCATCGGCGTGCGTGACCTGGCGGGGTCGTACCACATCATCCCGTTCAGCTCGGTCGACATGGTGACCAACTTCATGCGCGACTTCGCCTACCACGTCGGCGAATACGGCATCGCCTACCGCGAGAACATCGACGACGCCATCGAGCACCTGAAGGCGGCCTTCGAGGAACTGCGCGCCGATCCGGCCAACGGGGCGCTCATCCTCGACGACCTGGAGGTGCACGGGGTGACGGCGCTGGCCGACAGCTCGGTGAACATCCGCGTGCGCATCAAGACCGCGCCGGGCTCGCAGTGGGCGCTGGGGCGGGCCTACAACCGGCTGGTGAAGAAGCACTTCGACGCCGCCGGCATCGAAATCCCGTTCCCGCACATGACCCTCTACTTCGGGCAGGACAAGGACGGCTCCGCCCCGCCGGTGCCGCTGCCCGCGCCCCTGCTGCCCAAGGCGGCAGAGTAGGGGGGCGCCCCCTGCTCAGGGCGGCGGGCGGCCGGCCACGTTGGCCAGCGCCGTCCGTCGCTCCGGCGGACCGTCGGACACGACGCTGAAGGTGCCGTCGGTCTCCAGGATCACCGCCGTCACCTTGCTCAGGTCGGCGTGGCCGGAGGACCGCACGGCGGCCATCACCTCTTCCGGCGCCACCCGCTCGGCCAGCAGGGCCTGGTCGAGCATCACGCCTTCGTGCAGCAACAGGCGCGGCTCGGCCTTCACCAGGTGGCGGAACCGGCGCGACCGGGCCGAGCCCCAGGCGACCGCCCATTGCAGCAGGACCAGCAGCAGGAAGGCCGTCACGCCCTCGGCCAGCGCCACGTCGCTCGACAGCAGCACGGTGGCGAGGGTGGAGCCGAGCGCCACCGTCACCACGAAGTCGAAGGCGTTCATCTTCGAGAGCGTCCGCTTGCCGGTCAGCCGCAGCAGCACGATCAGCGCCACATAGGCCAGCGTGCCCACCACGACCACCCGCAGCAGGCCGTCCCATTGATCAAAGAACACGGCGGCCTCCTACTTCTGGCCGCCGGCGCGGGCGCGTTCGAACGAGCCTTCCTGCGCCCGTGGGTGGCAGGCCTCGCAGCGCCAGGCGCCGCCGGCGCGCTGCAGGGCGCGGTCGGGCACCTCGGCGTGGGCCTTGGCGAAGAACGGCAGTTCGGTGATGCGCAGCGGAACGGCGTCCGGCTCGACCCCCGTCAGCACGCCGAGGCCCGGGCGGCCGGCGAAATCGCGCAGGTACTGGGCGAGGTCCTGGCCGTCCCGTTCCGCCGGTACCGGAACCTCGGCCCCGAAGTGCTCGGGCAGGCGGTCGAGGATCGCCTGCCAGGCGTCGGCGGTCTGGAAGTTGGGCGGATAGGCGATGTGGCACCCGGTGCACAGGCGCACGTAGGTGTCGTTGGTCACCGGCTGGGTACGGTCGCGCTCCAGCGGATCGGCCGCCCCCTCCTGGGCGGGGGCGGGCAGGGCGAAGGCCGCTGCGAGGACGGCGGCGGCAGCGGCGAGCAGGGGCTGGGCGGGACGCATGGCGGTCTCCGGCTGGGGGCGGGCCTGCAGGAGCAACGCCGCGCGGCCGTCCGGTGTCCGCCGCCGGGCCGAAACCGTCTCAGGCCAGGGCCACGTCGGGGTTCCAGTCGGTCGGTTTGTAGGCCCAGATGCCGCCCTCGGTGTGGTCGTAGACGCCGAGGAAGACGTCGATGTCCGGCAGGTACTTCCACTTGCCGAGGATGCCGGTGGTGGTCTGGTCGTAGCCCGGCAGGTCGGGCACCCCGTCCGGCCCGGCGACGCCGTCGATGCGGCGGATGGTCCAGCCGGCCGCGCCGATGGTATCGGGCGCGTCCAGTTCCCACACGTCGTCGGTGCCGCGCCACAGCAGGATGCGGCCGCGTTCCGCGTCGTATTCCATGGCGGTGCCCGAGGTCATGGAGAAGCCGCCGGTCAGGTCGGTCGGGGTGAAGTTGACGTTGTGGTTCTGGGTGCCCGGGGTGTCCAGGTCCCAGTAGGTGAAGGTGCTGCCGGCGGAGCGGACGTAGATGTTGTTGACGGGGTCGTAGATGCCGGTGCCCTGGCCGTCGAAGCCCGCCCACTTCTTGCCCATGACCTCCCATGTGTCCTTGGCGGCGTCGTTCGGGTCGTGGACCGTGTATTTCCACAGGTTGTTGGTGCCGACGAACACCACGTCCTTGCCGCCGATGACGGCGGTGTCGGTGGTGCCGTTGAGCAGGTATCCGAGCGGCGTGCCGCCCACCGGGCCAATGGCGTCGCGGTTCTCCCACATCTGTCCGCCGGGCGTCGAGGGGTCGATGCCCGAGCCCGTCAGGCCGCCCACCTTGTCGGGGTCGGCGCGGTCGGGATCCCAGAAGTAGGGGCCGGTCGGCGTGGTCGCGCCGGTGACGGGATCGACATAGACGAAGTTGGAGCCGCTGCCGTAGGCGGCGCCGCCGAAGGTGACGAAGCGGTCGGTCAGCGGCAGGAACTCGTTGTTGTCGTAGGTGTGGGCGGAGATGGGGGAATGGTCCGGCCCGTCCACCGTCTGGAACACCGCCTGGTTGGCGGTCGTCTCGAAGGCCGTGGGCAGCGAGGCGCGCTGCCAGCTCAGGGTGTCGGTGTCGAAGCGGTAGATCTCGTTGCCCGAGTAGTTGGCGTGGCCGCCGCCCCAGAAGATCAGGTCGTTGCGGTTGCTGTCCCAGGCCATGGAGCTCCAGGCCTGGAGGATGCTGGCCGGGGTGCCTTCGGTGGCGCGGTCCGCCATATCGGGCCAGACGTCGCGGAAGCTGTTGGTGTTGATCTTGCCCCAGCCGCCGAGCGGCACGGCGGTGAGCGCGTTCCAGAAGGCGGCGGAGACCACGGCGCCGCCGCCGCTCGGCGGTGGCGTGACGGAGACGCTGATGGTGGCGGTGTCCTGCAGGGCGCCGTCGCTGATGGTGTACTGGAAGCTGTCGGTGCCGGTGAAGCCCGACGCCGGGGTATAGGTCCACTGGTCGCCGGCCTTGGCGAGGGACCCGTGCGCCGGCAGGGTGTTGCCGACGATGGAGAGCGTATCGCCGTCGGGGTCGCTGTCGTTGCCGAGCGGCGCGAAGGTGACGGCCGTGCCGGCGGCGGTGGAGAGGCTGTCGTTCTGCGCCACCGGCGCCCGGTTGGTGTCGCCACTGCCCCCGCCGTCAGTGGGCGTGAAGCTGCCGCCCTGCCAGACGCCATCGGCGAAGGCGAGGCGCTCGATGCGGGTCAGGCTGTCGCGGCCGTCCGGCCCCTCGACCGTGATGGTGCCGCCGGAGACGCTCAGGCTGTAGTCGGCATAGGCGCCGGCATAGACGACCTCGTCCGTGCCGCCGCCGCCGTCGATGGCGTCGCCGTCCTTGCCGGCGGTGATGCGGTCGTTGCCGCTGGTGCCGGTGAAGCTGTTCCAGCCGTTGCCGAGGTCGATCAGCTCCACCCCGACCAGCGTCATGGCCGAGAAATTCCAGTAGTCGCTGCCGTTGCCGCCGAACACCACGTCGGTGCCGGCCCCCATGTCGATGACTTCGATGCCGCCGAAGGCGTAGAGCCGCACCGCGTCGTCGCCGGCCGTGCCGAGGATGGTGTCGGTGCCGCTGCCGCCCGTGTAGCGGTCGAGCCCGGCGCTGGCGCGCAGGATGTCGTCGCCGGCGCCGCCGTCGAGGATGTCGTGGCCGTCGCCACCGTCCAGCAGATCGCCCGCCGCGCCGCCGATCAGGGTGTCGTTGCCGCCGTAGCCGCGCAATTCCTGCGGCGCGGTGGCGCCGGAGACGTCGAGGCGGTTGGCGGCGGCCGTGCCCTCCACCAGCGTATAGGTACCGCCGCCCGGCGTCCCGCCGCTGCCGTCACCTCCCCCCTCTCCGCCGCCGCCGCCGGTGCTGCCGTCGTCGGCGGTGAAGGTGCCGTCCTGCCAGACGCCGTCGGCGAACTCGACGCGCTCGATGCTCGTCAGCTTGTCCTTGCCGTCGAGGCCCTGGACGGTGAGCGTCCCGCCCGCCAGCGAGAGCGTGTAGTCGGCATAGGCGCCGCGGTAGACGACGGTGTCGGTGCCGCCGCCGCCGTCGAGGACGTCGCCGTCCTTGCCGGCGGTGATGCGGTCGTCGCCGGCGCTGCCGGTGAAGCTGTTCCAGCCGTTGCCGAGGTCGATCAGCTCGACGCCCGTCAGCGTCATGGCCGAGAAGTCCCAGAAGTCGCTGCCGTTGCCGCCGTACACCCGGTCGTCGCCGGCGCCCATGTCGATGACCTCGATGCCGCTCAGCACGTAGAGCCGCACGGCGTCGTCGCCGTCGGTGCCGGCCAGGGTGTCGACGCCGGCGCCGCCCTCGTAGCGGTCGAGGCCGGCGCTGCCGCGCAGGATGTCGTTTCCGGCGCCGCCGTCGAGGATGTCGTGGCCGTCGCCGCCGTCGAGCAGGTCGTCGCCGAGTCCGCCGAGCAGGGTGTCGTTGCCGCGATCGCCGAGGATCTCGAAGGCGGCCGTCTCGCCGCTGTGGTCGAGGAGGTCGGAACTCGTGGTGCCCTGGATCACGGTACGGCTCATGCGGTCCTCCTCGGCGGCGGCGGTCATCGGGGGCTGGGGCTGGTCACTCCACGGCGAAGGCACGGTCGAGCGAGCGGGTCAGCGGCTCGACGAAGTAGTCGAGCACGGTGCGCTCGCCGGTCTGGATGAAGACTTCCACCGGCATGCCCGCCTGCACCCGGTGGCTGCCGAGCTTGGCCAGTTCGGCGGCCGGCAGGTCGAGGCGGGCGGCGTAGTAGGGGTGGCCGTCGGCATCGGTCAAGTGATCGGGCGAGACGCGGGTGACGGCGGCCTCGATCAGCGGCAGGGTGCGGTCGTGCAGGCCGGAGAAGCGCACTTCCGCCGTCTGGCCGGGGGTGACGTTCTCGATGTCGAGCGGCGACAGGCGGGCGTCGATGAGCAGCCGGTCGGCGGCCGGCACGATCTCCATGAGCGGCCGGCCCGCCTCCACCACGCCGCCGACCGTGTGGACGGCCAGGGCCTGCACGATGCCGTCCTGCGGCGCCGTGATCTCGGTGCGGCGCAGGACGTCCTCGGCGACGGCGCGGCGCTCCACCAGATCGCCGAGCGCCACCTGCACCTCGCGCAGCTGGGCCACCACGTCCTCGCGGAAGGTCTGGGTCAGCTGCAGGATCTCGAGCCGCGTCTCGCCGGCCTTCTGGTCGGCCTGCGCCATGGCCGAGACGATGCGGCCGACGGCGCCTTCCAGGGCGGCCATCTCGCGTTCGATGGCGAGGATGCGGGTGCGCGAGGTATGGCCCTGGGCGAACAGCTCGCGCAGGCCCGCCACCTCGTCGCGGAACAGGGCGAGCTGGCGTTCGCCGGCCGCCTTCTCGATGGCGAGGCCGTCGCGCTGCTCGCGCAGCTGGCCGATGCGGCTTTCCAGGATCTCGGTCTGGCCGAGGTGGGACAGGCGGCGCTCCTCGAACTGGCGTTGCTGGAGCGCGACGGCGGCGGCGGCCTCCGGCTCGCGGGCGGCGGTGTCCAGCAGGGCGGGCGGGAAGGTCACGGCGGCGGCGGCGTCGCGTTCGGCCTCCAGGCGGGCCGCCAGGGCCTCCTGCGCCGCCGTCTGGTTGGCGAGCAGGCGCACGGTGGCGCGGGCGCGGGTGTCGTCGAGGCGCAGCAGGGGCTGGCCGGCGCGCACGGTGTCGCCGTCGCGCACCAGGATGGCGGCGACGATGCCGCCTTCCAGGTGCTGCACGGTCTTGCGGTTGCTCTCCACCACCATGGCGCCGGGCGCGGTGACGGCGCTAGCGAGCGGCGCCGTCGCCGCCCAGCCGCCGAGGCCGAGGACGAACAGGCCGACCACGGCAGCACCCAGCAGCACCGGGCCGCGCAGGCGCAGGGGCGGGCGCGGCGCATCGCGGGAGGCGCCGGCGGGGGCGGGCAGGGCGGAGGCGGCAGGGGTGACGGACATGGATCAGGATCCGCTCTGGCCGAGGGTGGTCCACAGGGGCGAGGGGGCGGCGCCCGCTGTCGCGCCGGTGCCGGAGCCGGTGCCGGCAGGAGCGGCCGTGCGGGCCTTGGGCATGAGGGCGGCGAGGATCTCGTTGCGGGTGCCGAGCCCCTCCACCTGGCCACCCTTGAGCACCAGGATGCGGTCGACCGCCGACAGGATGCTGGTGCGGTGGGTGACGATGACCGCCGTGCGGCCGGCGCGGCGCACCGCCTGCAGGGCGCGCACCAGGGCGGCCTCGCCCTCGGCGTCGAGGTTGGAGTTGGGTTCGTCCAGCACCACCAGCGCCGGGTCGCCGTAGAGCGCACGGGCGAGCGCCAGGCGCTGCCGCTGGCCGGCCGACAGGGCATGGCCGTCGCGTCCGATGCGGGTGTCGTAGCCCTGCTCCAGTCCCTGGATCATGCCGTGGACGCCGGCCAGCCGGGCGGCGGCGAGTACGGCGTCGGCGTCCACCGGGCCGCCGCGGGCGATGGTCTCGGCGACGGTGCCGTCCAACAGCTCCACGTCCTGCGGCAGGTAACCGATGGAGCGGCCGAGCACGTCGGGATCCCAGGCCGAAACCTCGTTGCCGTCCAGCCGCACCGTGCCCTGCACCACCGGCCACACGCCCACCAGGGCGCGGGCGAAGCTCGACTTGCCGGCGGCGGAGGGGCCGACGACGCCGAGCAGCTCGCCGGCCGGGATGTCGAGTGTGACGCCGCGCAGGCAGGGGGTGGTGCGGCCCGGCGGCACCACGGTCATGGCGGCGACGGAGACGTGGCCGGTGGGCGCCGGCAGCGCCATGCGCGCCCGTTCCGCCGGCACCAGCCGCAGCAGGTCGTCCATGCGGCCCCAGGCGGCACGGGCGGCGGTGAGGCCGCGCCAGTTGCCGACCAGCATGTCGATGGGGGCGAGCGCGCGACCCATGATGATGGAGGCGGCGATCATCATGCCCGGACTGATCTCGCCGTTGAGCGCGAGCCAGGCGCCGGTGCCGAGGGCCAGCACCTGCTGCATCATGCGCAGGGACTTGGACGCCGCCATGGTGACGGCGGAGCGGTCCAGCGCCCGGGCCTGCCAGCCGACGGCGGCCTGGTGCGCCTGCTGCCAGCGGGCGCGGGCGGCGGACAGCATGCCCATGGCCTGCAGGACCTCGGCGTTGCGGGCGCCGTCGGCGGCCTGGGCGGCGGCGGTCAGGCCGGCGCGGGTGCCTTCCCGCTGCGGCCGGCGCGTCGTCCAGGCGTTGGCGAGCGCCATGGCGACGCTGAGACCGGCGGCGAGCAGGGCGGCGGCGCCCAGCCAGGGATGGACGAGGAAGCAGACGGCGACGAACAGCGGCACCCACGGCAGGTCGCACAGGGCGGCGATGCCCTGGCCGGCAATGGTGTCGCGCACGCTGTCGAGGTCGCGCAGGGCCTGCACGTGGTTGCCCTCGGGGTGGCGCAGGCCGGCGCGGAAGGCGGCATCGAACAGGCGCGGCGCCAGGTCGGCGTCGAGGCGGGCGGCGGCGCGCACCAGGATGCGCGTGCGCAGGGCGTCGATCACCGCCATGACCAGCAGCGCCCCGACGGCGGCGGCGGTGATGACGCCGAGCGTCGGCAGGCTGCGGCTCGACAGCACGCGGTCGTAGACCTGCAGCATGTAGAGCGGCCCGACGAACATCAGCAGGCCGATGACGAAGCTGAACGCCAGCACGATGCCGAGCGCGGCGAGCAGGCGCCGCCGCGCGGCCACCGTTTCCGGTGGGCGCACGGTCTCGCCCGCCGCCGTCTTCTGACTGGCTCTTGCCGCCACGATGGCCCTCCCGCCGCCTTGTCCGGAAATGCTTCCCGACAGGAAGCAAGCCAGAGGAAGGCACGGGGAATCAATGGAGAACGCGGACTTAAGCCCTCATATCGCCCGTCCGGAACCGGACGGCCGGGGACTGCTCCGAAGGATCGGCGGCGGTGGAAACGCGGGCGCGGCGGGTGTAGGCTCCGCCGCATGGATCTGATGCTCTACGCCCTCAAGTTCGGCATTCTCTTCGCCGTGGCCTCCGCCGCCATCTGGGGGCTGTCGGCCTTCCGCGCCGACCGCCACGACGAGAAGACCAATCACCTGCGCGGCTGGTTCCTGGTCGCCATCATGACCGTCGCCGCCATCGCCGTGGCCTTCCTCGGCCACTTCTAGACCACCTAGACCGCCTAGAATGCCGGGTGCGTCTGTCGTTCGGGCGCCACCGGGGTGGCTGTGCCGTCGTCCGCGTCGCCGTCGAGCGGCGGCAGCACGCGCTCGGCCGGGAAGATGGCGGTGATGGCGGTGCCGACGCCCGGCGCGCTCTCCGCCTCCAGGTCGCCGCCGTGCTGCACCACCAGCGCCTTGGTCAGCGGCAGGCCGAGCCCGGTGCCCTCGTAGCGGCGGGCGAGGCGGCTGTCGACCTGGCCGAAGGGCTCCATGGCCTTGTCGAGGTCCTCCGCCGTCATGCCGATGCCGGTGTCGGCCACCCGGATGGCGAGGCGCCCGTCGTCGCGCAGGCAGGCGGCCACCGAGACGCTGCCGCCGATGTCGGTGAACTTGATGGCGTTGGACAGGAGGTTGAGCAGGATCTGCTTGATGCGCCGTTCGTCGCCCTGCAGGCGCGGCAGCCGGGGCGGCACGTCCACCAGCAGCGCGACATGGGCGCCCTCGGCGCGCTTGCGCACCATGCGCAGGCTGAGTTCGATGGCGGCGGGGACGTCGATGATCTCCTCGTCCAGATCGATGCGCCCCGCCTCGGCCTTCGACATGTCGAGGATGTCGTTGATGAGGTTCAGAAGGTGCGTTCCGCTGTCGAAGATGTCCTTGACGTATTCCTTGTAGGTGGCGTTGGCGATGGGGCCGAACAGCTCGCTCGAAATGGCTTCCGAGAAGCCGATGATGGCGTTGAGCGGCGTGCGCAGCTCGTGGCTGACGTTGGCCAGGAAGGCGGCCTTGGCGCGGTTGCCGCGCTCGGCGGCTTCCTTGGCCTCGCGCAGGATGATCTCGTTGCGCTTGCGGCTGGTGACGTCGATGTAGGTGGTCAGCGCCCCGCCGTCGGGCATGGCGGCGCGGCGCACTTCCAGAACCGTGCCGTCGGGCATGGTCCATTCCGCCCGGTCGCGCGACAGGAGGCGCAGCGCCTCAACCTTCTCGGCGACGCAGGCCTCGATGTCGCAGGCGCCGAAGGTGCCCTGGGTGGTCAGCTGGCGGATGATGGCGGCGTATTCGGTGCCCGGCCGCGCCAGGTCGAGCGGCAGGCCCAGCATGCGGCGGAACAGGCGGTTGTGGTCGACCAGCCGGGTTTCGGCGTCGAACACCGCGATGCCCTGCGGCATGTTGTCGAGAATGGTGGCGAGGCGGGCGCCCTGTTCCGCCACCTGCTGCTCGCGGCGCTTGAGCGCGGTGGCGTCGGTATAGACGCCGGCGACGTAGCCGTCGGGGGTGCGATGTTCGGAAATGAGCAGCCAGCGGCCGTCGCGCTGCATCATCTCCATGCTGCTGGCGGCGCGGCTGTGGCTGGCGCGGCGGGCGGCGAGCCAGGCGTCGCGGTCGGCGGCGGCGACCGGCACGCTGCCGCTGTCGAGCTGCAGCAGCAGCAGATCGTCGAAGGTCATGCCCGGCCGCACCTTGGCGGCGGCGGGGCCGAACAGGATGCGGTAGTTCTCGTTGAACAGCACCAGCCGGTCGTCGGGCCCCCACAGGGCGAAGCCGTCGGAGATGCAGTTGATGGCGTCCATGAGCTGGTGCTGCGCCCACTGGGCGGCGGCGCGGGCTTCCACTTCGGCGCTGACGTCGGTGGCGGTGCCGCGGAAGCCGCGGAAGACGCCCTGCTTGTCGTGCGCCGGCCGGCCGCTGATGCGCAGGTGCTTGACGCGGCCGTCGGGCAGTGCCTGGGCGATGTCGAGGTCGCGGAACGGCAGGTGGTCGCGCAGGCGCTCCAGGCGCTTGCGGGCGCCGGCGGCGTCGGGCGCCTCGTCGGCGAGGTCGAGCAGGGTGCGGCCGACGAAATGCGCCGCCTCCACCCCCATCACGTGGCGCACGCGCGGGCTGACGAAGGTGAAGCGCAGGTCGCCGTCGGTTTCCCAGAACCAGTCCGACGCCGCCTCGGCCAGATCCTTGAAGCGCTGCTGGCTGTCCTGCAGCGCCTGTTCGGCCTGCTTGGCCTCGGTGATGTCGGACCGGACCGAGACGCGGCCGCCTTCGCTGGTCACGTACTCGCGCAGCAGCACGACGCGGCCGTCGCCCAGGGTCTGTTCCAAGGGGCCGGCGGGGTTGGCGTGGGCGCGCAGGCGCTCGGCGATCCAGGCGTCGCGGCGGCCCAGGCTGTCGGTCAGCATGCCGCTGTCGGCGGCCATCTCCACCAGTTCCTGGAACGTCATGCCGGGGCGGACGGCGACGCCGTGGCGCTCGAAGGCTTCGCGGTAGCGGCGGTTGGACAGCACCAGCCGGTCGCCGGCGTCGAACAGGCAGAAGGCGTCGTTGAGGCTTTCCACCGCGTCGAGGAACTGCGCCTGGGTGCGGTTGGCGCGCGCCGTCTCGGCCTCGGCCAGTTGCTGCAGGCGGCGCAGCACCACCACCAGCAGGGCGACGGCCAGCAGGATCGCCAGCATCTGGTGGCTGACGTAGAGCCACGGCAGCAGCGCGTCCCACCCCTGCAGCAGCGGCGAGGCGAGGCCGTGCATGCCGCTGACGATGAACAGCACGCCGGCCACCTTGTGGGCGACCTCGCGGCGGCCCTCGCGGGTGACCAGGAAGGCGGCGCCGGCCACCACCTGCGGCACGCCGAGCAGGCCGAACAGCAGCGGCTCTTCCAGCGGGTGGTCGCCGTGCAGGCCGATGGAGGCGGCCGGCCACAGCAGGGCGGCGACGGCACCGGCGAGGATGGCGCGCGGGTCGATGTGGCCGCCGAGGAACCGCCACACGCCGGCGACGATGAGCAGGCCCGACGCGGCCTGCAGCGCCTCGGCCACCCACATCAGGGCGTCGGCGCCGACGAAGGGGGCGGCGAACAGGGTGCCGAAGGCCAGCGTCTGGGCCGAGAAGGCCGCCGCCCACCACGTCAGCGCCCGCGGCGCCTGCGGCAGGGCGCGCGCCAGCAGCATGGCGAAGGCGAGCACCGCCGAGCCGAGAACCGCGCCGAGCGTCGCGGTGTCGAGGGGAAGGCTCATGGTCATGGGGCGGCGGTTCCGGCGGCGGCGGACCGGAGGCGCCGCCCGGGGCGACGCATCCGCGCGGTGGAGCGGGTGTGCTTACTCGTCGTAGGCGATCAGGGCGTCGAACGGCACGTCCAGGCGCTTGCGGCCTTCCAGGAACGACAGCTCGATGATGGCGGCGACGCCGACCACCTCCGCTCCGGCCTCGCGGAACAGGTTGACGGCGGCCTGCGCGGTGCCGCCGGTGGCGAGCAGGTCGTCGCACACCACCACGCGCTGCCCCGGCTGCACGGCGTCGGCCTGGATCTCGACGGTGTCGGTGCCGTATTCGAGCGAGTATTCGTGGCGCATCACCTTGCCGGGCAGCTTGCGCGGCTTGCGCACCATGACGAATCCGAGCCCGAGCTTGAGTGCCAGCGGCGCCGCAACCAGGAATCCGCGCGACTCGATGCCCGCCAGCACGTCGGGTTGCCACACCGACACCTTCTTCGCCAGCCGGCCCATGCTCACCTGCCAAGCGTCGGGATGCGCGAGCAGCGTCGAGATGTCGTAGAAATTGATGCCGGGCTTCGGGAAGTCGGGAATCTGGCGGATATGGTCGCGGATGTCCATCGCGGGGCAGGCCTCTTTCGGCGCGAAATGGGGAAGGATCGTCGCATCCTACTCCGAACAGTCATGGGGTCAAAGACCAAGTGCCGCCGTCCGTCGCCATGGGCAGGATGATCCGATTCTGAAGCGAAATGAATCAAACGTTGCAGTCTCGTGCGCATGGCCCTAACGTTTCCGGACGGAGGAACCAAGGCCGGGACAAAAAGCATGGCCATCGTTCAAGACCCGGTCGCGTCGGAAGATGCGGCCGACCTCGACGTCGCCCGCGTGCAGGAACGCATCCAGGCGATGTACGAAGACCTCAGTCCGCAGTTGAAGCAGGCGGGCCGCTACCTGCTGGCCCATCCCGAGGAAGTGGCGCTGACGTCCATGCGCCGCCTCGCCCAGCACGCCGGCGTGAAACCGTCGACCATGGTGCGGCTGGCCCGCGCCCTCGGCTTCGACGGCTTCGAGACCATGCGCGAGCCCTACCGCGCCTGGCTGCGCGGCGGCGAGGGCGCCTATGTCGCCCGCGCCCGCACCCTGCAGGCCCGCGGCGAGGCCGGCACGGTCGATCTCGTGCGCGAGATGCTGGAGGTGGACGCCGCCGCGCTCGCCCAGATGGCGCACGACGACGACCGGGTGGCGACCCTGCTCGGCTGCCGCGAGACGCTGGTGAACGCGCGCTGCGTCTACGTGCTCGGCCTGCGCAGCATGTTCTCGCTGGCCCACTACTTCCACTATGCCTACGAGATGGCCTATCCCAACTCGACGCTGGTGCACGGCACCGCCGGCACGGTGTTCGACGGCCTGCGCGGCATCGGGCCGCAGGATGCGCTGATCTGCTTCAGCTTCCGCCCCTATGCCCGCGACACGGTGCTGGCGGCGGAAGTGGCGGCCGATGCCGGCGCCACCATCATCGCCGTCACCGACAGCGTCGTCTCGCCCATCGCGCTCCGCGCCAGGCACGTGCTGGCGGTGGAGACGGCGAGCCCGAGCTTCTTCTCCTCCATCGTGCCGGCCATGTCGGTGGTGCAGGTGCTGGTCGCCGCCGTCGTCGCCCACGGCGGCGAGGAGGCGCTGGATGCCATCAGCACCGCCGAGGAACAACTGGCGCGCTTCAACGCCTATTGGCAGGAACCCCGACGCAGACGGAAAAGCCCATGACCCGTGTGTTTCACCGCCAGCTCCATGCCGACTATCCGGTCGCCGTGGAGGGAGACGGCTGCTACATCCTCGATTCCACCGGCAAGCGCTACCTCGATGCCTCGGGCGGCGCCGCCGTCTCGTGCCTCGGGCATAGCGACCCGGCGGTGATCGAGGCCATTACGGCGCAGGTGCGCAAGCTGCCCTTCGCCCACACCGGCTTCTTCACCAACGAGCCCATGGAAGCCCTCGCCGAGGCCCTGACCGACGCGGCACCCGGGCCGCTGGATCACGTCTACTTCGTGTCCGGCGGGTCGGAGGCGGTGGAGGCGGCGCTCAAGATGGCGCGGCAGTATTTCCTGGAGATCGGCCAGCCGTCGCGCTCCCGCCTCATCGCCCGACGCCAGAGCTACCACGGCAACACGCTCGGCGCGCTCGCGGCCGGCGGCAACCAGTGGCGGCGGGCGCAGTTCGAGCCCATGCTCATCGAAGTGAGCCACGTCGCGCCGTGCTACGAGTACCGCGACCGCCGCGCCGACGAGACGGCGGAGCAGTACGGCGCCCGCCTCGCCGCCGAGCTGGAGGCCGAGATCCTGCGCCTCGGGCCGGAGACGGTGGCGGCCTTCATCGCCGAGCCGGTGGTCGGTGCCACGGCCGGCGCGTTGCCGCCGGTGCCGGGCTATTTCCGGCGCATCCGCGAGGTCTGCGACAAGTACGGCGTGCTGCTCATCCTCGACGAGGTGATGTGCGGCATGGGCCGCACCGGCAGCCTGTTCGCTTACGAGCAGGAAGGCATCGTGCCCGATCTGGTGACGGTGGCGAAGGGCCTCGGCGCCGGCTATCAGCCCATCGGCGCGGTGCTGGTGCACGACCGGCTGTACGATGCCTTCCGCGACGGCACCGGCTTCTTCCAGCACGGCCACACCTACATGGGCCACGCCACCGCCTGCGCCGCCGCGCTGGCCGTGCAGCACCGGCTGTCCGAGCCCGGCATGATGGCAGAGGTGCAGGCCAAGGGCGCGGCGGTGATGGACGCCCTGCGCGACCGCCTGGGCGACCATCCCCACGTCGGCGACATCCGCGGCCGCGGCCTGTTCCTCGGGCTGGAACTCGTCGCCGACCGGGTGAGCCGGCAGCCCTTCGACCCGGCGAAGCGTCTTCATGCGCGGCTGAAGAAGGCGGCGCTGGCGCGCGGCCTGATGATCTACCCCATGGGCGGCACCATCGACGGCCGCACCGGCGATCACGCCCTTCTCGCGCCGCCGTTCATCCTGAGCGAGGCGCAGGTCGGCGAACTGGTCGACAAGCTGGCCGCCTCGCTGACCGACGTCTTTGCCGAGGTGGCGCCATGACCAGTCCCGAGCCCGAATTCCTGATGATCTGCGTGGCGCCCAACGGTGCCCGCAAGGTGAAGTCCGACCACCCCGCCATTCCCCTGACGGCGGCGGAGATGGCCGAAGGCGCCGTGCGCTGGCGCGACGCCGGCGCCTGCATGCTCCACCTGCACGTGCGCGATGCCGAGGGCGGGCATATCCTCGACGCCGGCCTCTACCGCGAGTCCATGGCGGCGGTGCGGTCGACTGTCGGCGACGACCTGATCCTGCAGATCACCACCGAAGCGGTCGGCCGCTACACCGCGCCCGAGCAGATGGCCGTGGTGCGCGCCGTCGAGCCCGAAGCCGTGTCGCTGGCCGTGCGCGAACTGATCCCCGACGCCGACCACGAGGCGGCGGGGGAGGCCTTCCTACGCGAGCTTTACGAGCGGGAGTGCCTGGTGCAGTACATCCTCTATTCCGGCGAGGATCTCGACCGCATGCGCGATCTGCGCCGCCGCGGCGTGATTCCCGGCAACCGGATGCACGTGCTGTTCGTTCTTGGACGCTATACGCGCAATCAGGAGTCGGACCCGCGCGATGTTCTCCCCTTCGTGGAGCGGTGGGATGCGGCCCGTGACGGGCTGTGGAGCGTCTGCGCCTTCGGCCGACGCGAAGCCGCCTGCGTGCTCACCGCCGTCGGACTCGGCGGCCACGCCCGCGTCGGATTCGAGAACAACCTGCACCGCGCCGACGGATCGCTCGCCGCCGACAACGCCGATCTGGTCGCCCAGGTCGCCCAGGGCGGCCGCCTGCTGGGCCGTCGCCCGGCTACTGCGGCGCAGGCGCGAGACATGCTCCGATTGTTCCGATGACGGCGATGCAAAACCAATAAGCACCTTAGTTCGTCGGACTTTTTTGGTGGAACATCCGGCGCATCGCGCTACGATGCCGATACAACCATTCGACGGTGTCGATCGATCCGCCGACTGTTCGGGTCCCGCCCCGCGGGCTTCCGCCGCCCGCGCGGCGACCATGGGACTTCGGCCGCCGCCCGGCGGCCCTGGGGCGAGCGGTCGCGGCGCGGTCGCGGGCTCGCCCACCGTCCGGACCGGCATGCATTGCGCCGGCCTTGCCGACCAACAGTTCAAGGGAGCTTCGAAATGAAGAAATTTGGCGCCATCACCTTCGCCGCCGCCGTGGCGCTGGGCGTTTCGGCCTTCGTCGACGCCACGCCGGCCGCCGCGCAGAACCAGCAGTTCGTCACCATCGGCACGGGCGGCGTCACCGGCGTCTATTACCCGACCGGCGGCGCCATCTGCCGTCTGGTGAACAAGGACCGCAAGGACCACGGCATCCGCTGCTCCGTCGAATCCACCGGCGGTTCGGTCTACAACATCAATGCGCTGCAGCAGGGTGAGCTGGAGTTCGGCGTCGTGCAGTCCGACGTCCAGGGCCGCGCCTGGGACGGCGAGGGCGACTTCGCCGAGCCGTTCAAGGATCTGCGCGCCGTGTTCTCCATTCACGGTGAGCCGCTGCACATCGTCGCCCGCACCGATTCGGGCGTGAAGACCTTCGAGGACCTCAAGGGCAAGCGCTTCAACCTGGGCAATCCGGGCTCCGGTCAGCGCGCCACCATGGGGCTCATCCTCGAGCAGCTGGGCTGGACCACCGGCGACTTCTCGCTCGCCGCCGAGCTGAAGCCGGCCGAGCAGGCGCAGGCCCTGTGCGACAACCGCGTCGACGCCATCTCCTACACCGCCGGCGTGCCCAACGGCTCGGTCAAGGAAGCGACCACGGCCTGCGACGCGGTGCTGGTGCCCATGGAAGGCGCCTGGGCCGAGGCCTTCGTCGAGAAGTACCCGTCCTATGCCTTCACCACCATCCCCGGCGGCACCTACGACGGCACCGACGCCGACGTGACCACCCTCGGCCCCAAGGCCACCTTCGTCACCACCGCGCGGGTGTCGGACGAGGCCGTCTACAACGTGGTCAAGGCGGTGTTCGAGAACTTCGACGACTTCCGCAAGCTGCACCCGGCCTTCGCCGACCTGCAGAAGGAGCAGATGGTGGCCGATGGCCTGGCCGCCCCGCTGCACCCCGGTGCCGAGAAGTACTACAAGGAAGCCGGCCTCCTGAAGTGATCCGGCTGCCGTCGCAGTCCCAGCAGAGCGGGGGAGCCGTCACCGGCTCCCCCGTCTTGCCCTGATAGCATCGGGAAACACCGCCATGGCCGAGCACCGCCCCGACGACGATCCGACCAAGCCCCGCGCCCCCGCCGGCGCCCCGCCCCGCGAAGCCGACATCGGCAAGCCCGTCGGCGACGGCCCGGGCGAGGCCGACGAGAATTACCAGGATTTCGTCGCCGAAGCGGAAACCGGCTCGCGCGCTCCGGCCGGCGCCGCCGGCAAGCTGCTCATCGGCACGGCGCTGGCGTGGTCGCTGTTCCAGCTGTGGTACGCCTCGCCGCTGCCCTATGTGATGGGCTTCGTGCTGAATTCGACGGAAGCGCGCGCCATCCATCTGGCCTTCGCCATCTTCCTCGCCTACACCGCCTATCCGGCCCTCAAATCGAGCCCGCGCGACCGCGTGCCGGTGCTCGACTGGGTGCTCGCCGCCGTCGGCGCCGTCTGTGCCGGCTACCTGTGGTACCAGTACGAGGCGCTGTCGCAGCGCCCCGGCCTGCCGACCACCATCGACCTGGTGGTCGCCGGCGTCGGCATGATCCTGCTGCTGGAGGCGACGCGCCGCGCGCTCGGGCCGCCGCTCATGGTGGTGGCGGCGGTGTTCCTGATCTACACCTTCGGCGGGCCGTACATGCCCGACGTCATCGCCCACAGCGGGGCGTCGCTCAACAAGGCGGCGTCGCACTACTGGCTGACCACCGAGGGCGTCTATGGCGTGGCGCTCGGCGTCTCGACCAGCATGGTCTTCCTGTTCGTGCTGTTCGGGTCGCTGCTGGAGCGCGCCGGGGCCGGCAACTGGTTCATTCGCGTCGCCTTCGCCATGCTCGGCCACTTCAAGGGCGGCCCGGCCAAGGCGGCGGTGGTGTCGTCGGCGCTGACCGGCCTGATCTCGGGGTCGTCCATCGCCAACGTGGTGACCACCGGCACCTTCACCATCCCGCTCATGAAGCGCGTCGGCTTCACGCCCGAAAAGGCGGGCGCCGTCGAGGTGGCGTCGTCGACCAACGGCCAGCTGACGCCGCCCATCATGGGCGCGGCGGCCTTCCTGATGGTCGAATACGTGGGCATCAGCTACATCGAGGTGATGAAGCACGCCATCATGCCGGCGCTCATCTCCTACATCGCGCTGGTCTACATCGTGCACCTGGAGGCCGAGAAGGCCGGTCTGCGCGGCCTGCCGCGGCCGCACGCGGGATCGTGGCAGCGGGCGGTGCTGTCGGCAGTCTTCACCTTCTTCGGCCTGGTGATCCTGTCGGCCGCCGTCTACTACGGCCTCGGCTGGAGCAAGACGGTGTTCGGCGAGGCCACGGTGTGGATCGCCGGCGCCGCCCTGCTGATCGCCTATGCCGGCTTGCTGTGGGTGTCGGTGCGCGAGCCCGAACTGTCGCACGCCACCGACATCGAGGAATGCCCGCCGGTCGGCCCGACCGTGCGCGCCGGCCTCTACTACCTGCTGCCGGTGGTGGTGCTGGTGTGGTGCCTGATGGTCGAACGCATGTCGCCGGGCCTCGCGGCCTTCTGGGCCACCTGCTTCATGATCTTCATCGCGCTCACCCAGCGGCCGCTCAAGACCCTGCTCGGCAGGGCCGGCGACCTGGCGGAGGAAACCCGCACCGGCCTGCACGAGCTGTTCGAGGGCCTCGTCATGGGCGCCCGCAACATGATCGGCATCGGCGTCGCCACGGCGGCGGCGGGCATCGTGGTCGGCACGGTGACGCTGACCGGCATCGGCCTCGTCATGACCGAGTTCGTGGAGTTCATCTCCGGCGGCAACCTGATGCTGATGCTCATCTTCACCGCCTTCATCAGCCTGCTGCTCGGCATGGGGCTGCCGACGACGGCCAACTACATCGTCGTCTCGACCCTGATGGCACCGGTGATCGTGACCCTGGGCGCCGAGGCGGGCCTCGTGGTGCCGCTGATCGCGGTGCATATGTTCGTGTTCTACTTCGGCATCCTGGCCGACGACACGCCGCCGGTGGGGTTGGCGGCCTTCGCCGCGGCGGCCATAGCGAAGTCGGACCCCATCAAGACCGGCATCCAGGGCTTCGCCTACGACATCCGCACGGCGATCCTGCCGTTCCTGTTCATCTTCAACACCGACCTGCTGCTCATCGACGTGCATAGTGTCTGGCACGCGCTGATGGTCTTCGTCATCGGCGTGACCGCCATGTTCGCCTTCGCCGCCGCCACCCAGGGCTGGTTCTTCACCAAGACCAAGCTGTGGGAGACGGCGGTGCTGCTGCTGGTCGCCTTCACCCTGTTCCGCCCCGGCTACTGGATGGACATGATCTATCCGCCGACCGAGTGGGTCGGCGCCGACCGCATGGTCGAGGCGGTGGAGGGCGCGCGCCCAGACGCCGGCCTGCCGTTCCGGGTCGCCGGCATGACCATCGAGGGCGAGGAGGTGGAGCGCACCGTCGTCCTGCCGCTGGGCGGCGCCGGCTCCTTCGAGGAGCGGCTGGCCAATGCCGGCATCACGGCGACGCGGGAGGAGGACGGCAAGCTCTTCGTCGACCTGCTGGCCTTCGGCGGCCCGGCGGAACAGGCCGGGGTCGATTTCGACTTCGAGCTGCAGGCCGTGCGCCTGGATGCCGACGTGCCGCCCAAGGAACTCATGTACATTCCGGCGCTGCTGCTGCTGGGCGGGCTGGTGGCGGTACAACTCCGCCGCCGCCGCGCCGAGCAGGGCGCCGCCGCCCACGCGCCCGCTTGACCGCCGCCGCGCAAGGAGACCGACGCATGTACCACGACATCCTCGTCGCCATCGATCTCGACGATCCGAGCGACCTGCGCGCGACGCTGAAGACGGCGGCGGAGCTGAACGGCTTCGCCGGCGGCACGCTGCACGTCATGACCGTGCTGCCGAGTTTCGGCATGAGCATGGTCGGCCAGTTCTTCCCCAAGGGCTACGAGAAGGAGATGGCCGGCAAGCTGCTGGAGCGCCTGCGCCAGGAGATCCGGCCCCACCTTCCCGAGGGCATGAAGGTGCAGCACATCGTCGGCGAGGGGAACGTCTACGAGACCGTGCTGCGCATGGCGGAAAAGACCAAGGCCGACCTCATCGTCATCGGCGCCCACCGGCCGGAGTTGAAGGATTACCTGCTCGGCCCCAACGCCGCGCGGGTGGTGCGCCATGCCGACGTGAGCGTTCTCGTGGTGCGCGAGTAGCCGTCACCCGACATCTGCAGTCCGATACTCCCTGCGGCGAGTGACGCGCGTCATTGCCGCAGGGCACTTACCCGTATACAAAGAGAACAGGAAGACCTACCGTGGCGCTTTCGCAGGCGCCTGCGGTGGATGCGGCGCCATCACGTGCAGGGACGGCAAGACCGGGCCATGGCTGAACAGAAGCTTACCGCAGAAGACGTCAACCGCCTCCTGTCCGATCCCTCGGGGGAGGCGCGGTCGGAGACCGCCGACAAGCTCGCCCGCCAGTTCGGCGAGCTGGAGTTGACGGAGTCCGAGCGCCAGCTCGCGGTCGATATCTTCCGCATCATGGTGCGCGACGCCGAAGTCCGCGTGCGCCGGGCGCTGGCGGTCAACCTCAAGGAAAATCCGCTGGTGCCGCACGACGTGGCGCTCAGCCTGGCCCGCGACGTGACCCAGGTGGCGCTGCCGATCCTCGAATTCTCCACGGTGCTCAACACCGAGGACCTGGTGGAGATCGTCCGCAGCCAGGACCGCGAGAAGCAGAAGGCGGTGGCCCGCCGCGAGACCGTCGACGCCAAGGTCGCCGACGAACTGGTCGAGCGCGGCGACGTCGAGGTGGCTGCGACCCTGGCCGGCAACGAGGGCGCCGAGCTTTCGGAAAGCGCGCTGCTGCGCATCGTCGACCGCTTCGGCGACGAAGAGGCCGTGCAGAACCCGCTCGCCCACCGCGCCGTGCTGCCGGTGACCGTCGCCGAGAAGCTGGTGACGCGGGTGTCGGAAACGCTGCGCTCCCACATCCTGGAGAACCACGAGCTGCCGGCCGACGTGGCCGCCGACCTGGTGCTGCAGAGCCGCGAGCGCGCCACCATCGGCCTGTCGAGCGAAAGCACCGAGGACGAGGTCGAGCGCCTCGTCATCCAGATGCAGGACCACGGCCGCCTGACGCCTTCCATCATCCTGCGGGCGGTGTGCATGGGCGACGTGAAGTTCTGCGAATACGCCCTGGCGGTGCGGGCGGGCATTCCCATCATCAATGCCCGCCAGCTGATCCACGATGCCGGCTCGCTCGGCCTCAAGGGCATCTTCGAGAAGGCAGGCCTGCCGAAGACCTTCTACCCGGCGGTGCGGGCCGCCGTCGACGTGGCGCGGGAAACCGACTACGACGGCGAGGAAAACGACCGCGAACGCTACTCCCGCCGCATGATCGAGCGCGTGCTGACCCAGTACGGCGACCTCGGCGTCGACTTCGAGAACAGCGACCTGGAATACCTGCTCGCCAAGATGAACACCCTGCCGCCGACGCTGCACGTCGGGGCGTGAGGGGTTCGCCCTGGGTCGGCTGTGGGGCGTGCAGGACGGCAACCGGCCGTGGAGCCGTGGATGCCCGGATCAAGTCCGGGCATGACAAGGTATTGAGAGCACATAAGAAATTGTCATGGCCGGGCCCCGACCCGGCCATCCACGGCGTCACCGACGGTCGCCGTGGGTGCGGCGTTCTCCACGACCGAGGGGCGGCGATGGCGCCGCCCCTTCGCCGTCACCCCGCCTCGCGGGCCTTGGCGATTTCCTGCTTCAGGCGTTCCAGCGGCACGGCGCCGGGCAGCAGAGTGTCGCCCACCACGAAGGCCGGGGTGCCGCGGATGCCGAGGGCGCGGGCGAGGGCCATGGTGACGCCGATCTGATCGTCGACCGCCGGTGCCGCCATGTCCTTCTTCAGCTTTTCCATGTCGAGCCCGACCTTGCCGGCGATGCGGTCCACGGTCGCCTCGTCCAGCTTGCCGTCGTGGCTCATCAGCGCGTTGTGGAGGGCTTCGTACTTGCCCTGCTCGCGGCTGGCCAGCGCGGCGCGCGAGGCGTAGACGCTGGCCGGGCCGAGGATGGGGAATTCCTTCATCACCACCCGCAGGCCCTTGTCCTCGCCGATGGCCTTCAGGACCGACGGGTGGACCGCCTTGCAGTAGCCGCACTGGTAGTCGAAGAACTCCACCAGCGTCACGTCGCCGTCGGGGTTGCCGAACACCGGGCTGCCGGGGTCGCGGAAGATCTGTTCGGCGTGGGTCTTCAGGGCGTCCTGCTGCGCCTGCTCGGCGGCGGCCTGCTGCTTGGCCTCCAGCGCCTGCATGGCCTCGACCAGCACTTCCGGGTTCTCGATCAGGTACTGGCGGACGATGTCGCGCACCTGGTCGGCCTGGGCGGCGCTCAGGGCGTCGGCGGCGTGGGCGGCGGGCACGGGCGCGGCGACGGCGGCGGCCAGGGCGACGGCGGCGGCCGCGAGGGTGCGCCGCGACGGCGAAAGCAGGCGAATCATGCGGGTCTTCCGATAGGAGTGGAAAGGTTGGTTGCGGCGATGATGGCGACGCGGCGGGACCGATGCAAGGCTCAGCCGCCGCGGCGCTTCATCTCCTCCATGAGATTTTGCGCCCGCTGCTTCACGTCCTGCACCTTCAGCCAGGTAGGGTCTCCGACTTTCAGCCCCTGTTCCGCCCGACTGGCGTGGAACAGCGCCTGGCTCGGGTCGCCCTGCAGCAGCGCGCTTTCGGACATGGCGTAGGACGCCATGGTCATGTCGTTCTCCCGCCCGTAGGTGGTGCCGAGCAGCCGCCACGCGAAGCCGTTGCCGCGCTCGGTTTTCAGGGCCTCGGTCAGGTGGCTCTGGGCTTCGGGCAGGAGCGTGTCGTCCTGGGTCTCGATCAGCGCATGGGCGAGCGAGATGCGGATGAGCGGCGCGTCGGGCCGCAGGTCCACCGCCCGCCGGTAGGAGCCGATGCTGTCGGCGACGCGGCTGTTCTCCAGCAGCATCTGGCCCTTCAGTTCGTGGAAGTAGGGGTCCTGCGGGTACTGCTCGATGAGGCCGTCGATGATGGGCACGGCCTGGGCCAGCTTGCCCTGCCGGTAGTAGGCGATGGCGTGGGCGTAGCGGGCGGGGACGCTTTCGTCCGTTTCGGGATACCGCTGGAAGGTGCGGCCCGGCGTTTCGAGGAAGGCGAACAGCTTCGCCACCATGCGGTCGTGGGCGACCTGGTCCGCCGCCGTCTCCCGCACCTCGGGATAGACCGATTGTTCCACGGCGTTGCGCACCGTCGCGATGCGCTCGGTGGTCAGCGGGTGGGTGCGCACGTACGGGTCCTGCTGGCTGGTCAGCAGCAGTTCCTGGTCGCCGAGGATCTCGAAGAACTGCAGCAGGCCCGCCGCCGACTGGCCGGTGGCGTTGAGGTACTTGAGCGCCGCCTGGTCGGCCGCGCTTTCCTGGGTGCGGGTGAAGCTGAACAGGTTCTTCAGCGCCGCCTGGCCGCCGCCCATGATGACCGCCGCGCCGACGTCGCCGCGGCCGGTGCCGGCCGCCGCCGCCATGCCGAGGGCGGCGGCGATCATGGACAGCATCTGCGCCGTCTCCATCTCGTCCTTCAGGCGCACGGCATGGCCGCCGGCGATGTGGCCGATTTCGTGCGCCAGCACGCCGATCACCTGCGATGCGTTCTCGCTGCGCTTCAGCAGGCCGGTGTGGAGGTAGAGCTTGTTGCCGAGGGTGACGAAGGCGTTCAGCGACTCGTCGCGCACCAGGCTGATGCTGACCGACTCCGGGGCGACCCCCGCCGCCCGCAGCAGTGGCGCGGCCCAACCGCGGATGGTAGTTTCGATTTCCGCGTCGCGGATCAGGGACATACCCTGGGCGAACGCCGGCCGGGCAGGGCTTGCCAGGACCAGGGCGACCGCCGTAACCACGACCACTGCCAGCGAGGCGAAGCGCCTGCCGGCATTCCGCCGCCGGGCCATCGCCCGAAAGAACACGTGCTTGATCAAGGACCGACCCTCGATGTTGTCCCCTGAAGCTAGTGACCGCCCGCAGCGCCGTCAACGCAGCCGCACCGCCCGCCTGGGTGTCGCGGTCGCCACCGCCCTCGCTTTGACCGCCTGCGCCGGCGGTTCGGACGTGGAACGCGGCCAGATCGGAGCGGTGACCGGCTTCGCGGGCCTCGTCGCCGCCGACGAGCCGCACGCCGCGCTCGCCGCCCGCGATATCCTGTCGGCCGGTGGGACCGCCGCCGACGCCGCCGTCGCCGCCGCCTTCACCATGGCGGTGACGTTGCCGTCGTCGGCCGGCATCCTCGGCGGCGGCATCTGTCTGGTGCACGGGTCCGAGACCGAGAAGGTCGAGGTGCTCGAGTTCCTGCCCGGCTTCGCCCCCATCGACGGTGGCGCCCGCTTCCCGGCGGCGGTGCCCGGCCTGCCGCGCGGCCTGTTCGCCCTGCACGCCAAGTACGGCGAGCTGCGGTGGGAGAGCCTGCTCGCCCCGGCGGAACAGATGGCGCGCCTAGGCTTCCCGGCCTCGCGGGCGCTCGCCAAGGAATTCGTCGCCGGCGGTGCGGTGCTGCGCAACGACATGGAAGCCGTGCGCACCTTCGCCGACAGCGAAGGCATGTCGCCCGGCGAGGGCTCGCGCCTCGTGCAGGAGAACCTGGGCGCCTCGCTCGCTCGTATCCGCCTGCGTGGCGTCGGCGATTTCTATCAGGGCCTCATGGCGCGCGACCTGGTGGCGGCCTACCGCCGCGTCGGCTTCGCCCTGACGCTCGACTCCCTGCGCGATTACCGCCCGCGCTGGCTGGAGCCGGCCACCGCCATGCGCGGCAACGAGGTGGTCGCCGCCCCGCCGGCCGGCGTGCCGGGGACGGAGACGCTGCAGGTCTACCAGGCCGTCGCCGCCGGGGGCGCGGTGCCGCAGCAGGGTGGCCAGCCGGCGCCGGGCTCCTCCGGCCTCGTGGTGGTCGACAACGAGGGCGGGGCCGTCGCCTGCGTGCTGACCATGAACGGCCCCTTCGGCGCCGGCGGCATGGCGCCGGGCAGCGGCATGCTCATCGCCGTGCCGCCGCCGCAGCCGGGCGCGGTGCGCCAGCCCATCGGCCTTCTGATGGCCGTGAACCCCAACGTGAAGGAGTTCTACTTTGCCGGCGCCGCCGGCGGTGCCGCCGCCGCCTCGTCCATCGGCCGCATCGCCGGCCGGGCGCTGGAGCAGGGTGCCGACCTGCAGGCGGCCCTGGGCGAGGTGATCTCCGGCCGCGACGAAATCTCGGGCCTCGTCAACGCCGCCCATTGCGGCCAGGGCATTCCGCCCAACCCGTCGAGCTGCCGCGTCGTCACCGACAGCCGCTCCAGCGGCTACGGCATGGTCGTCGGGCGGGAGTGAGCGGCGTATGGCATTGAAGATCGCCCAGCGCGGCACCGTCCCCCCGTTCATCGTCATGGACGTCATGCGCGCCGCCGCCGAGCGGGAAGCCGCCGGCGGTGCGACACTCCACCTGGAGGTCGGCCAGCCCTCCACCGGCCTGCCGCGGCGGGCGGCGGAGGCGGTGCAGGCGCTGCTCGCCTCCGGCCAGCCGCTCGGCTACACGGTGGCCCTCGGCCTGCCGGAGCTGCGCAGCCGCATCGCCGGCCACTACGCCCGCACCCACGGTGTCGACGTGCCGGCGGAGCGGGTGGTGGCGACCATGGGGTCGTCGGCCGCCTTCGTGCTCGCCTTCCTGTCGGCGTTCGAGGTCGGCGACCGCGTCGGCGTCACCCAGCCGGGCTACCCCGCCTACCGCCATATCCTGAAGGCGCTCGGCATCACACCGGTGCCCGTACCCGTCGGACCCGCCACCCGCTTCCAGCCGACGGTGGAGGTGCTGGAGGGCCTGGGCGAGACGGCGGCGACGCTCGACGGTCTCATCGTCACCAGCCCGTCCAACCCGACCGGCACCGTCATGCCCGCCGACGAGCTGCGGCGGGTGGCGGCGTGGTGCGATGCCCACAAGGTGCGGCTGGTGTCAGACGAGATCTACCACGGCATCACCTACGGCATGGACGCCGAGACCGTGGCCGGCTTCGCCCCCGATGCCATCATCATCAACAGCTTTTCCAAGTACTTCTGCATGACCGGCTGGCGCCTCGGCTGGCTGGTGCTGCCCGAGGACATGGTGCGGCCGGTGGAATGCCTGGCGCAGAACCTGTTCATCAGCCCGCCGACCCTGTCGCAGCACGCCGGTATCGCCGTGTTCGACTGCGAGGACGAACTGCAGGCCAACGTCGCCCGCTACGCCCGCAACCGCGAGGTGCTGCTGCAGGGCCTGCCGGGCGCCGGCTTCGACCGTCTGGCACCTGCCGACGGCGCCTTCTACCTCTATGCCGACGTGGCGCACCTGACCAACGACAGCCTGGGCTTCTGCCGCCGCATGCTGGCCGAGACGGGGGTGGCGGCGACGCCGGGCGTCGATTTCGATGCCGTGGAGGGCGACCGTTTCGTGCGCTTCTCCTTCGCCGGCGCCACCGAGGACATGGAGAAAGCGGTCGCCGCCCTGACCGCCTGGAGGCGCTGACGTGGCGGTGGTCGCGGTGGTGGGCGCCGGCCTCATCGGTGCCAGTTGGACGGCCCTGCTGACCTGGAAGGGCCACGCGGTGCGCGTCGTCGATCCGGCGGCGGAGACGGCGGCGCGGATCGAGGCCATGCAGGCCCGCGCCTGGACGGCTCTGCGCCAGCTGGAGGCGCCGCCCGCCACGCCGGGACGCTGGCAGGTGCTGCCCCTGGCCGAGGCGGTGGCGGGCGTCGATCTGGTCATCGAGGCGGGGCCGGAGGCCCTGGCAGCCAAGCAAGCGCTGCTCGCCGACCTGGATGCGGCGGCGACGCCGGGCGTGCCCATCGCGTCGAGCACCACGGCGCATCCGCCCTCGGCCCTGCAGGAGGGGCTGGCCCACCCCGAGCGCCTGCTGGTGGCGCATCCCTTCAACCCGCCGCACCTGGTGCCGCTGGTGGAGATCGTGCCGGGTGCGGCCACCGATCCGGCGGTGACGGCGGCGGTGCGGGCCTTCTTCGACAGCCTCGGCAAGCAGACCATCCTGGTGAAGCGCGAGGCGACGGGACACGTCGCCAACCGTCTCGCCGCCGCTCTCTACCGCGAGGCGGTGCATCTGGTGGCCGAGGGCATCGCCGACGTCGAGGACGTGGACAAGGCCGTCGCCTTCGGCCCCGGCCTGCGCTGGGCGGTGATGGGGCCGCACATGCTCTATCACCTCGGCGGCGGGGCAGGGGGCCTGAAGGCCTATCTGGACCATCTGGGGCCGGCGCAGGAACGCCGCTGGGCCGACCTCGGCACCCCGGCCCTCGCCGATGCGGTGAAGGCGGCGCTGGTGGCGGGGGTGGAGGCGGAAGCCGCCGGCCGCGGCCTGCCCGAGCTGGAAGCCGAGCGCGACGCCGCCCTGGTGGCGGTGCTGAAGGCGTTGGCGACGGCGCGGGGCGGGGCTTGAAATGCTGCGCAGCTTGCGTACATAATCCATGTGGACGGCCGCCGACATCCGCATCGTCGTCACCGACGATCTTTCCGAGGACAATGCGCTGACGGTTCGCCTGTCGACGCCGGCCGGAACGCTCGCCATGCTGGCCGAGGTGCGGTTCGTGGACCGCCGCATGGTTCTTTCGGGCGTTCACACCCATGGCGAGGACATGGGGCCTCGCCAGTTCGGAATGGTGCGCCTGCGCTGGCTCGCGCAGGCCGTGATGGAGGCTGTGGACTGCGATGAAATCGTCCTTGAGGGAGCGGTTCGGACCACGGGTGCAGGTCCAGGGCGTCGACCGGGTGTCCTCCGGTTCCGCCGTGCGGATCCTGCTGCTGCCCGCGACTGACGCGCCGCCGCGGACGGTGGACGCGGCAGACGCGCTCGTGCGCCGTCACATGACCATGCGTCAGGCTCACCGCGCCATGACCGCCCTGGCCGAGACCGGCCGGGCCATCGCGGAGCTGCCCATGGTGGAGGATCGCGCGACGCTGGAGGCCGACTTGGCGGCTTGCGGCATTACCGCCGTGCCCTATCAGGCGCCGGCCCAGGTGGACGTGAAGGCCATCCGCGAGCGTACCGGCCTGAGCCAGGAGGATTTCGCCCTGCGCTTCGGGCTCGACGTCGCCACCGTGCGCAACTGGGAGCAGGGCCGTAGCAGCCCCGATACGGCGAGCCGCATCCTGCTCGCCGTCATCGCCCGCAATCCGGAAGCGGTGCAGGCCGTGCTGGCGGCGTAAGGCACCCACCCTACAGATCGGAAAAGAGAACGGGCGCCGGAGGAAACTCCGGCGCCCGTTTCGTCGTGCTCGTTCGGCACTGCCGTCAGAGGGAGTGTTCCCACCACCCGCGGCGCGGCTTCGCCGGTTCCTGCGGCTCTTCCGGGGCGGCCGGCTGTTCCGGTTCGGCGGCGGCGACCGGCTCGGGCTGCGGCGCGGGCGCAGGTTCCTCGGTCGGGGCAGGCGCCGGAGAGGCCTCGATGCGGGCTTCTTCCTCGGCCACGGCTTCGGCCAGTTCCGTCGGCTCGCTGACGGCCGGGGTCACCTCGTCCACCGGCGCGGCGGCGCGGCGGCGGCCGCGACCACGGGCGGTGCGGCCCTCGGCGTCGGCGGCCTCGTCGGCGGCCGGTTCGTCGGCCTTGGCACGGCGGCGGCGCGGCTTGCGGGCCGGTTCGGCCTGATCGGCGGCGGCCGGAGCGGCCTCCTCGTCGTCGGCCGGCGGGGTCAGGGCGCCGCCTTCGTCCTCGTCGGCGACGGCCACTTCGGCCGGCTCGGCCGCGTCTTCGGCGCCTTCCGCGGCGACGGCGGGCTGCTGGTCGTCACCCTCGACGCCACCCTTGCGGCGGCGGCGGCCCCCGCGGCGGGAGCGGCGGCGGCGGCGCTTGTCGGCGTCGCTCTCGCTTTCCCCTTCCAGGGTGCCGAGATCGGTGCCTTCGCCTTCAGCTTCGCCTTCCGCCTCGGCATCGCCCTCGGCTTCGGTCTCGGCGTCTTCCTCGCCCTCGGCGTCCTCGTCGAGCTGGTCCTCGACACCGACGGCGTCGGCGGCGGATTCGCCCTGCGTCTCGAAGTCGCCGTTGCGCTTGCCGCGACGGCGGCGGCGGCGGCGGCGGCGCTTGCGGCCGTCGTCGGACTCGCCGTCCTCGTCGGAGCCGGCCTCGGCCCGCTCGGCCACCTTCTCGGAGACCGGCGCCGGCGCAGCCGCAGCGGCCGGAGCTTCGACCTCGGCCTCGACCTCCTCGGCGACGTCTTCGCTCTCGTCCTCGTCCTCGTCGGCGTCGATCACCGGCGGCGGCAGGTCGGTCAGGCGCACCTCTTCCTTGCGGTCGCCCTTCACGCGCTCCATGCGGTGGTCGGGCGGGATCAGGCTTTCGTCACCCTGGATGAAGACGCTGATGGCGTAGCGGCCCTCGATGTCCTCGATGGCCTGGCGCTTGTAGTTGAGGATGTAGAGCGCGACCGTCGGGTGGACGGTGACCGTCACCTCGGTCGAGCGCTGGCGCACGCCCTCTTCCTCGATGATGCGCAGGATGTGCACCGCCGTCGACTCGGTGGACCGGATCATGCCGGTGCCGCCGCAGTGCGGGCAGGCGTGGAAGCTGGTTTCCATCAGCGACGGGCGCAGGCGCTGGCGCGACAGTTCCAGCAGGCCGAAGGCGGAGATGCGGCCCATCTGGATGCGGGCGCGATCGTTCTTCAGTGCTTCCTTCAGCCGCTTCTCGACGGCCGCGTTGTTGCGGCTCTCCTCCATGTCGATGAAGTCGATGACGATGAGGCCGGCGAGGTCGCGCAGGCGCAGCTGGCGGGCGATTTCCTCCGCCGCTTCCAGGTTGGTCTTGAGCGCCGTCTCCTCGATGTGCCGCTCCTTGGTGGCGCGGCCCGAGTTGACGTCGATGGCGACCAGCGCCTCGGTCTGGTTGATGACCACGTAGCCGCCCGAGCGCAGCTGCACGGTCGGGCTGTGCATGGCGTCGAGCTGGCTGTCCACCTGGTAGCGGTGGAACAGCGGCATGATCGGGTCGCGGTAGCGCTGCACCTTGCGGGCGTGGCTCGGCGTCAGCGTCTTCATGAAGTCCTTGGCGAGGCGATAGCCTTCCTCGCCCTCGACCAGCACCTCTTCCAGGTCGGCCGAATAGACGTCGCGGATGGCGCGGCGGATGAGGTTGGCTTCCTCGTGGATCAGCGCCGGCGCCCGGCTGGCGAGCGTGTTCTCGCGGATCTGGTTCCAGGTGCGCGTCAGGTAGTCGTAGTCGCGCTTGATCTCGGTCTTGTTGCGCTCCGCCCCGGCGGTGCGCAGGATGACCGCCATGCCGCCCGGCACGTCCAGGTCGGACATGATGGTCTTCAGGCGACGCCGGTCCTGCGCCGAGGTGATCTTGCGCGACACGCCGCCGCCGCGGGCGGTGTTGGGCATCAGCACGCAGTAGCGGCCGGCGAGGCTGATGTAGGTGGTCAGCGCCGCCCCCTTGTTGCCGCGCTCTTCCTTGACCACCTGCACCAGCATGATCTGCTTGCGCTTGATGACTTCCTGGATCTTGTAGTTGCGCGTCGAGCGCTGGCGGGAGCGGGTGGCCGGCTCTTCCTCGGCCTCGTCGCCGCCCAGATCGTCGACGTCGTCGTTCTCCGCGGCTTCGGCCTCGGCGGCTTCGCGGGCGGCTTCGGCCTGCTGCTCGGCGAGCAGCGCCTGCCGGTCGGCGACGGGGATCTGGTAGTAGTCGGGGTGGATTTCGCTGAACGCCAGGAAACCATGCCGGTTGCCGCCGTAATCCACGAAGGCGGCCTGGAGCGACGGCTCCACCCGGACGATCTTGGCGAGGTAGATGTTGCCCTTGTTCTGCTTCTTCGTGCTGGTTTCGACGTCAAAGCTTTCCAGGCGGGTTCCGTTCACCACGACGACCCGGGTCTCCTCCGAGTGCGTGGCGTCGATGAGCATACGCTTGACCATTAACTGTCTGACTCCGCAGTCCCGCCCGGCGGCGATCTGTGCGCCATCCTGGACGGGAGGTCGATCCGACGAGGCCGGGTGCGGAAACGGCGGCGGCGACGGCGATGCGTTCACTCCCCGACGGCGCGCACGGCGGCGCGCTCGCCCCGCGCGGCGCCCGAAGGGGCACGGCGGGCACGGTCGGTGGGTGCATCGACATCGGAATGCCGCGGGACTGCATGAAGGCCTCGGACACAAAATCTCGAACAGGCCGTCGGCGGCGGCCGGGCGGGGAGCCCGGGGAGTCCGTCTGCCGGGAGGCGCCGTTCCGATCCGGCCGCCCCATTCGGGCGCCGGACCCGGAGCATCGCGACCGGGCGGCAGGGATTTCCGCCGACAGCGGAAATTCGCAAGTCCAACATAGCGACGGGCGGCGCCCCGCACAACGGTTTGTTGCCCGCCACAGCCGTCCGGCAGGGGCGACGGATGCGCCCTGCGTCGAAGAATCTGCGGAGTCGCGCGGGTTTTCCTTGCGTCCCGACTCCGATTCGGGGATGATCCGTTTTATCAAGGTACCTGCTTAAGCGTTTGTTAACTGGGCAGGTTGCCTTCCCGACGAGCCCATACCGCAGACGACGGCCGCGAGGGGGATCATGGCCGCCTGGCCCTTCCCGACAGTGACGCGACGCATGGTGATGCTGGGTGCCGCCGCCACGGCCGCACTCGGTGGCGTTCTGCGCCCGTCCGAGGCGTGGGCGGCGGTGCGCGCCTCCGCCGTGCGGCTCGGCAATCACCAGGAATTCACCCGCTTCGTCCTCGACGTGTCGCAGGCGATCGACTTCAGCCTGTTCACGCTGACCGAGCCCAACCGCATCGTGCTCGACCTGCCCGAGGTGGAGTGGAGCTTCGGCGAGGAAAACCTGCCGCCCGCCAAGGGCGTCGTTTCCGCCCTGCGCTGGGGCCTCTTCCAGCCCGGCCAGTCGCGCGTCGTGCTCGACCTCGTGCGTCCCGCCACGGTCAAGCAGGCCTTCCTGCTGCCGCCCAACGGGCAGGCCGGCTGGCGCTTCGTGCTCGACCTGCAGGAAACCACCGCCGCGCAGTTCCTCGCCGCGGCGGGGCCGGAGCGTCGCATCGGCAGCCTGAAGACGGCACCCGAGCCGACCGGCGGCGTGCAGGAGGCCGCCCTGCGGCCGGCGCCGCAGGCGACGCAGCCGCCGCGCGACCCCAACCGCCCCAAGGTCATCGTGCTCGATCCCGGGCACGGCGGCGTCGACCCCGGTGCCATCGGGGCCTCGGGCGTCTACGAAAAGAACATCACCCTGGCGGCGGCGCGCGAGTTCCGCGACATCCTGCAGAAGTCGGGCCGCTTCAAGGTGGTGCTGACGCGCGACCGCGACATCTTCCTGCCGCTGCGCGACCGCTTCGAGGTGGCGCGCCGGCACGATGCCGACCTGTTCATCTCGCTGCACGCCGACAGCATCAAGAACCCGGCCGTGCGCGGCCTGTCGGTCTACACCCTGTCGGAGAAGGCGTCTGACTCCGAGGCGGCGGCGCTCGCCGACAAGGAAAACAAGGCCGACATCATCGCCGGCATCGACCTCAGCCACGAAAGCGTCGAGGTCACCAACATCCTCATCGATCTCGCCCAACGCGAGACCATGAACCTGTCGTCGCGTATCGCCGAGCAGCTCATCGACGAGCTGCAGCGCGACGTCAAGCTGCTGCGCCAGAGCCACCGCTTCGCCGGCTTCGCCGTGCTGAAGGCGCCGGACGTGCCCTCCATCCTCGTCGAAATGGGGTATCTGTCCAACGCCGACGAGGAACGCCTGTTGCGCCAGGCGGCCTATCGCGCGAAATTGGGCAAGGCGCTGGAACGGACGCTTGACGGCTTCTTCAGCCGAACGCAGAAGGCCTATCGTCCGTAAGGGGCAGCCCCGGCACCCCTCCGGCCTTAATGTTGCCCCGGTGTCGTGCTATACCGCGCCGCGACACGTTGATGAGGGCATGGGCCCTACCACGGGCGATCACGGATACCCGACAGGATGACGGACGAGACCAGGAAGCCGGAGCTGCGCGCCGAGCGCGACCCGCACGACACTCCCCGCCCGCGGCGGCCGAAAGGCGGCGGCGACGACGGAGCGAAGAAGACGCGGAAGGGCGCGCAAGGGGCACCGCGCAAGCGGCGTTCGCTGTTCGGCCGCTTCGTGGTGGGCGCGCTCAGCCTCGCGTTCCTCGGCGCCATCGTCGGCGTCGCGATCATCGCCGGGGCGCTCTACTACTACGGCCGCGACCTGCCGGACCACACCCAGCTGGCCGACTACGAGCCTGCGGTGTCGACCCGCATCTACGCCGGCGACGGCCGCCTCATCACCGAATACGCGGTGCAGAAGCGCGTCTTCGTGCCGGTGGAGGCCATGCCCCGGCTGGTCATCGACGCCTTCATCTCGGCCGAGGACCAGAATTTCTACACGCACCCCGGCCTCGACTTCAAAGGCCTGCTGCGCGCCGTCGTCACCAACGTGAAGAACTACGGCAGCGGCCGGCGCCCCGAAGGCGCCTCGACCATCACGCAGCAGGTGGCCAAGAACTTCCTGCTGACCAACGAGGTCTCCATCGACCGCAAGATCAAGGAAGCGATCCTCTCCTTCCGCATCGAGCAGGCCTTCTCCAAGGATCACATCCTGGAGTTGTACCTGAACGAGATCTACCTCGGCGGCGGGTCTTATGGCGTCGCCGCGGCGGCCATGAACTACTTCAACAAGTCGCTCGATCAGCTGTCCATCGGCGAGATGGCCTATCTGGCGGCGCTGCCCAAGGCGCCCAACAACTACAACCCGTTCCGCCACCCCGAGGCCGCCAAGGGCCGCCGCGACTGGGTCATCGGGCGCATGCTCGAAGACGGCCGCATCACCCGCGAGGAAGCGGAGCAGGCGTGGAACGAGCCGCTGATCGTGCGCCCGCGCGAAGAGACGCAGATCGTCGCCGAGGGCGCCTATTTCGCCGAGGAAGTGCGCCGCGAACTGCAGCAGCGCTACGGCGACACCATGCTCTACAAGGGCGGCCTCGCCGTGCGCACGTCGCTGGAGCCGCGCCTGCAGGGCATCGCCACCCGCGTGATGCGCGAGGGCCTGATGGACTACGACCGCCGCCACGGCTGGCGCGGTCCGGTCGCGCACTTCGACGGCACCGAAGATTGGGCGCGCAAGCTCGGCGACGTTCCGCGCCCCGGCGGCGCGCTGCCCGAGTGGGAAATGGCCGTGGTGCTGGAGGTTTCGCCCAAGGAAGCCCGCATCGGCCTGCGCGGCCGCGCCGGTACGCTCACCTTCGACGACACCAAGTGGGCTCGCCAGTGGCTGGAGAACCAGCGCTTCGGCGCTGCGCCCAAGTCCATGGCCGACGTGGTGAAGGTGGGCGACTTGGTGCTGGTGGAAGAGGCCGGGGCCAAGGCGGCCAAGGCGGAGGAGGGCGTCCAGCCGGCCGCCGCCACCGCCGGTGACGTGCCCAACCGCTTCCTGCTGCGCCAGGTGCCCAACGTCAACGGCGCCATGGTCGCCATGGACCCGCACACGGGCCGCGTGCTCGCCATGGTCGGCGGCTTCTCGCTGGAGGCGTCGGAGTTCAACCGCGCCACCCAGGCGTGGCGCCAGCCCGGCTCGTCGTTCAAGCCCTTCGTCTACATGACGGCGCTGGAGAACGGCTACACGCCGTCGTCCATCATCCTCGACGCGCCGGTGGAGTTCGACCAGGGCCCCGGCCTGCCCAAGTGGCGCCCGAAGAACTACTCGGGCGAGTTCTACGGCCCGTCGACCCTGCGCATCGGCATCGAGAAGTCGCGCAACCTGATGACGGTCCGCCTCGCCCACGCCGTCGGCATGGACAAGGTGGCCGAGATGGCCGAGCGCTTCGGTATCTTCGACAACATGCCCGAGATGCTGTCCTACTCCCTCGGTGCCGGCGAGACGACGGTGCTGCGCCTGACCACGGCCTACGCGCAGATCGTCAACGGCGGCAAGAAGGTGACGCCGACCCTCATCGACCGCATCCAGGATCGCACCGGCCACACCATCTTCCGCCACGACGACCGCACCTGCCCGGACTGCGGCGGTGTGTTCTGGCAGGAGCAGGCGGTGCCGGCGGTGCCCGATGCGCGGCAGCAACTGGTGGACCCGGTGACGGCCTACCAGATGACCTCCATCCTGGAAGGCGTGGTGCTGCGCGGCACCGGCCAGCGCATCGCCGAACTGGGCGTGCCCCTGGCGGGCAAGACGGGCACCTCCAACGACAGCTTCGACACCTGGTTCGTCGGCTTCTCGCCCGACCTGGTGGTGGGCGTCTTCGTCGGCTTCGACGATCCCAAGACGCTCGGCCCGAAGGAGACCGGCTCGTCGGTGGCGGCGCCCATCTTCAAGGACTTCATGGCCGCGGCGCTCGACGGCAAGGCGACGCCGTTCCGCATCCCCTCGGGCGTGCAGCTGGTGCGCGTCGACCACGACAGCGGCCTGCCGGCCATGCCGGGCACCGGCCGCGTCATCCTGGAGGCCTTCAAGCCGGGCCAGACGCCGTACTCCAGCCAGCGCGTCGGCGAGCCGGACTATGCGGTGGGGCCGCAGGGCTTCACCGGCGACGGCTTCGGGGCCGGCGAGGGCGATGCCTGGTCCGAGACCGGCGCCGTTCCCGGCATGCCGGGCGGTGCACCGGGCGACGGCGGCGGCGCCACCCGCGCGCCGACGGCCGGCGGCCTGTACTGACGCCAGCCGCAACCGGGATCGGGGCGCCGCCTGCAAGGGCGGCGCCCCGACTCTTTCGGCACGGTCGGCGCGAAAGGGTTGTTCCGGCGGCGTCTTTTCCGTAAGTAAGACCCTCATGCCGTCATGGGAGGATGAACATGAAGGCCGAAACCGAAACCATGGTCTCCGAGATCAAGCAGTCGATGGCACTGCTGAGGAGGCATCTTTGACTACGATCAGGCTGTAAGACGGCTCGACGAGCTGAACGCGATCGTAGAAGACCCCAACCTGTGGAACGACGCCGCGCGGGCCCAGAAGCTCATGCGCGAGCGCACGCAGCTGCAGACCAACCTCGACCGCTACCACGGCATCCAGAAGGATCTGGACGATGCGCTGACGCTCATCGAACTGGGTGAGATGGAGGACGACGAGGACACCGTCGTCGAGGGCGAGCAGGGCCTGCGGGCGCTGAAGGATCAGGTCGCCAAGGCGGAGCTGGAAAGCCTGCTGTCCGGCGAGGCCGACTCCAACGACTGCTACCTCCAGGTGAACGCCGGCGCCGGCGGCACCGAGGCGCAGGACTGGGCGCAGATCCTGTTGCGCATGTACACCCGCTGGGCCGAACAGCACGGCTACAAGGTGGAATACGTGGAAGAGAGCGACGGCGAAGAGGCGGGCATCAAGTCGGCCACCGTCAAGGTCTCGGGCCACAACGCCTTCGGCTGGCTGAAGACGGAGAGCGGCGTGCACCGCCTGGTGCGCATCTCGCCCTACGACAGCGCGGCGCGGCGCCACACCAGTTTCTCGTCGGTCTGGGTCTATCCGGTGGTGGACGACACCATCGAGATCGAGATCCTCGACAAGGATCTGCGCGTGGACACCTACCGCGCCTCGGGCGCCGGCGGTCAGCACGTGAACCGGACCGAGTCGGCCGTGCGCATCACCCACATGCCGAGCGGCATCGTGGTGGCGTGTCAGTCGGAACGCTCGCAGCACCAGAACCGCGATCACGCGATGAAGATGCTGCGCGCCCGCCTGTACGAGGCGGAACTGCGCCGCCGCGAGGAGGCGGCCCAGGCCACCGAGGACGCCAAGTCCGACATCGGCTGGGGCCACCAGATCCGCTCCTACGTGCTGCAGCCCTACCAGATGGTGAAGGACCTGCGCACGGGGGTGGAAACCTCCGACACCCAGGGCGTGCTGGACGGCGACATCGACCCGTTCATGCAGGCGTCCCTGGCGTCGAAGCTGACGGGCACCGAACGGCGAGGCGAGACGGCGGCGGGCTGAGGCCCGCCGCTTCTCTGTGCGGAGACGGGGCCGGCCGGCGCGTGACCATCCTGCTCAACACCATCCTGTGGGCCCTGGTGGCGGTGCTGGTGATGTACGCCGGTGCCGTCGCCTACATGTACCTGCGCCAGCGGGCGCTGCTCTACGCCCCCACGACGACGCAGCCCGATCCGGCGGCGGCCGGCGTGCCCGACATGCGGGTGGTGACGCTGACCGCCGAGGACGGGCTCGCCCTGAACGCCTGGTGGCTGCCGCCGGCCGCGCCCGAGCGTCCCGTCGTGCTCTACTGCCACGGCAACGCCGGCAACCTGGCCGACTGCGCCTTCAAGGCGGCGGCCTGCCGCGAGGCCGGCATGGGCCTGCTGCTGTTCGACTACCGCGGATACGGCGGCAATCCCGGCTCGCCGACCGAACAGGGCCTCTACGCCGACGCCCGCGCCGCCCGCCGCTTCGTGCTGGCGCAGGAGGGCGTGGTCGAGGACCGGCTGGTCATCCACGGCGAGAGCCTGGGTTCCGGCGTCGCCGCCCAACTGGCGCTGGAGCACCCGCCCGCCGCCCTGGTGCTGGAGGCGGCCTTCGTGTCCATCCCCGCCGTCGGCAAGCGGCAGTACCCCTGGCTGCCGGTGCACCGCCTGACCCGCGACCGCTTCGAGACGCTGGCCAAGATCGGCCGCATCCGCTGCCCGGTGTTCCTGCTGCACGGCGAGGACGACGATCTGGTGCCGGTGGAGATGGCCCGCGCCCTCTACGCCAAGGCCAGCGAGCCGAAACGGCTGCACGTCTACCCCGGTGCTTTGCACGCCAATCTCTACGACTACGGCGCCGGCGAGCGCATCGCCGCCTGGGTGGACGAGGTGACGAGGCGGCGCGAAAGCGCCTGACCCGTTCAGACCCCGACGCGGTCGGCCAAGCCGCGGCGCTCGTCGTCGGCGCCGTCTTCGGCCGCTGCCGGGCCGTCCTGCCGCAACACGCAATCGAACAGCATGTCGCGCCCCATGGGTAGCCAGCGGCCGTCCAGGCGCACCGCGTCGCCGAGGGCGGCGACGGGCGGCAGGGTCATGGCGGGCACCCCGGCGCCGATGAGCAACGGCGCGACGCAGATCTGCAGGCGGTCCAGTACACCGGCCTCGAAGAAGGCGGAGACGGTCCGCCCGCCGCCTTCCACGAACACCCGCCGCAGGCCACGGCGGGCCAGGGCGGCGCAGACGGCCGCGGGCGCCGGAGCCCCGTCGGGGCCGGCGTCGACGGTCACGCAGGGAACGCCGGGCGGGCAGGGCGCGGCGGCGGCGGTGCGGATCACCAGCGTCGGCGCCGCGCCGTCGGTGAACAGGCGCAGGCCAGGGGCGAGCGGCCGGGCGCCGGCCAGCACCACCCGCACCGGCGAGGTGCCGGCGACGCGGCGGGTGGTCAGGCGCGGGTCGTCGGCCCGCGCGGTGCCGGCGCCCACCACCACGGCGTCGGCCAGCGCCCGCAGGCGGTGCAGGTGATCGAGGTTGGGGTCGTCGTTGAGCGCCGCCGAATGGCCGCTCTCGCAGGCGATGCGGCCGTCCAGGCTCTGCCCGAGGTGACCGAGCACCCAGGTCCCGGAGGCCGCCAGCGGCAGGTAGAGGTCGAGCAGCGCCCGTACCTCGGGCACAGGTGGCTCCGGCGCGGTCCAGCCGCCGTCGGGGCGGACCGTCAAGTCGGCCGCCGTGTGGCGGTCGCAGGGCCGGTCGCGCAGCGCCAGCACCAGCCGCCAGGCCGCGTCGGCATCGAGAACCATGCGTGGCATCCTCCTCCCGTCTCCCTGGAAGAGGAACACAGGCCGGGCGGCGCGGGTTCCTCGGGTACTTCTACGCCGCCTGGGCGCCGGCGGATGTGTCAGTGCGCGGCGGGCCGGGTGGCGCGGCCGACCATCCAGCGTCGCGGCTTGCGCGTCGCGGTTCTTTCGTCGGGCCGCATGGCAGCTCTCCTCGCAGGGGACGACGGTTGTCCGAAAAACGCGAGGACGGCGGCACCGTTGCCCATGGACGGCGTCGGCCGCCCGGCGGGGCGCGGAACGTGGCGCGAGCAGGCGGCGTTGGCTTCTCCACCGGACGAAGAAGGACGCCGCGCCATGAACGAGATCCTTCAGGCGTCGCTCGAGACGCATCTGCCCTTCGAGGACATCGCCGTGCGGCTGGCGGCCGCCCTGGTGCTCGGCGGCGCCATCGGGCTCAACCGCGAGTGGCTGCAGAAGCCGGCCGGCCTGCGCACCCACATCATGGTCTCGCTCGCCGCCGCCACCTTCGGCGTGCTGGCGCGCGAGATGTTCATGGACGCCGTGGAAGAGGGCGGCCAGCCCGATCCGGTGCGCGTGGTGGAGGCGGTGGTCACGGGCGTCGCCTTCCTGGGCGCCGGCACCATCATCCAGCAGTCGGGCGGCAAGGTGGCGGGCATGACCACCGGCGCCTCCATCTGGCTGGCCGGCGCCATCGGCGTCGCCTGCGGCACCGGCCACCTGAGCATCGCCGCGTTGTGCACCGGCCTCGGGCTGGTGGTGCTGGTGGCGGTCAACTGGTTCGAGACGCTGGTGGTCGAACCCATGACCCGCCGGCGCCACGACGGGGTGGACGCCGACGAAGAACGGTCGCCCGGGGGCGAGCCGGGCGACGGCGGCGGACAACGCGCCGACCTGCTGCGGCCGCCGGAGGACCAGTCGGTGCCGCGGTAAAAAATCCGTGACGGCACGAACCCCGCCCGAAGGGCCAGCGTAGGTGGTGCGAAGTGTGCCGATTTCGTACCCCTGCTCGGACGCTTCTTGCGCCCCTCTACCCCCCGGAGGGGCCCCTCCCTGTACCCTGGGCCCGGACGTCCTTTTGCGCGGCGTCCGGGTCTTTTTTGTGCCGGCCGCACGGCGGGCGGGGCGGAGATCGTGCGGCGCCCGTGGTCCAAGGGCGGACGGGTTGCGTAGGATCAATTGCAACACCAAAGGCCGCATCGTCGTTGATCCGGCAAAACAGAGCGCATTAGGCGCCCTGGGATCTGGTCGAAACTCAGGAGGCAAGTCATGACCCACCGGGATTACAACCGTCTCCTTTCGCGCATCGGACGTCTGGAGCGGACCGTCCACCGCCCGGACAGCGTCGAAGGCCTGGAACTCTACACCCTGAAGGCGGCCGCCATCGCCGTCGCCGAGGGCTACGCCAAGCCGGGCGAGATCGAGATGAGCGATCGCCTGTGATCGCCAGGCGCACGCGCAAGAGAAAACGCCCCGGGGCATCGTCCCGGGGCGTTTCTCGTCAGGGGATGGGGAGGCGCCTCAGCGGCGGCGACGGCGCAGGGCGCGCTGGACGATCCGCAGCAGGGCGACATTGCGCAGGAACTTGAACATGGTCGGGCTCCCGATTGGTTGAAAACGTAGTCGTGGATCAAACGAACTCAAAGGAAGAGGCGATGCCCATTGAGGATCGTTTCATGCACGTCCGTCACGACGCAGGTTGCATCTGGCGGTGTCTGATCGCCCAACAGTAAAGGGTGGCTCCGGCCATAATGGAAACCGGGAACGGGCGAGGCGCGGCGGCGTTGGTCCGGCACACACCCCGTCCACAGCGGTGGGGTCCCGGACACGACAACAGGAGAGCCGTCATGAAGAAGATGGTCGCCAGCGCCGCCGTCATCGCCGCCTTCGGTCTCGCCGCCCCCGCCATGGCCCAGAGCCAGCCGGAGACGACGGGCAAACAGACCGGGCAGGAGCAGACGGCCCAGAAAGACCCGGGCACCGAGGTGAAGGTCGACCAGGGCGCGCCCGACGTCACCGTCACGCAGCCGGCTCCGACCGTGACGGTCGTCGACCCCGAGCCCAAGGTGAAGGTGGAAACGCCCGAACCGCAGGTGACCGTCGACCAGCCGAAGCCGGAGGTCGAGGTCGAGCAGGGCAAGCCCGACGTGCAGGTGCAGCAGTCCGACAACGCCGACGTCATCATGAAGGAAAAGGAGACGACGGCCCAGACCCAGACCGGCACCCAGACCGAGCCCCAGAGCCAGCAGCAGGCCGGCATGAGCGCGCAGGAGCTGGAGGCCCTGGTCGGCAAGGAAATCTACGACCAGGAAGGCAACGAGGCCGGCGAGATCGCCGAGGTTCTGCCGGCCCAGGGCAGCGGCTCGCCGCAGGTGGTCATCGAACGCGGCGGCGTGCTCGGCATCGGCGAAAAGCAGTACGTCATCTCGGCCGACCAGCTGCAGATGAACGGCGAGCAGGTGCAGGTGCCCATGAGCAAGCAGCAGATTTCCGAACTGCCGCGCTACGAGGGCAGCCAGCAGGAGGGCCAGTCGCAGTAAGCGACGGCGCCACACCGCACCGCATGAAGGAGGAGGCCCGCACCGCGCGGGCCTTTTTCTATGCTCGGAGGAGGGGAGGTGCCGATCAGGCCAGGGCGTCGATGATGGCCGACGCCGCTTTGCGGCCGGTGAGCCAGGCGCCGGGCACCTGCGTCGCCCATTCGGGCTCGCAGGCCTCGCCGGCGAAGAACACCCGCTCGCCCACCGGCGTCGCCAGGGCCGCCCGTGCCGTCTGCTGGCCGGGCAGGGCCGCCGAATAGGCGCCGAGGGTGAGCTGGTCCTGCCCCCAGGCGGTGGCGCGGCCGGCCTTGACCATGCCGCGGGCATCCGACCCGTAGACCGTCACCAGCCGCTCGGTCACCAGGTCGATGGCGGCGCGCTCGCCGGCCTTCTCCAGGTCCCACGCCTCGGTGCCGCCGAGCAGGGCGAGGATCAGGTCGCTGCCGAACGGGCGGTGCACCAGGTCCAGCGTGCCGCCGTCGGGCAGCAGGGCGTGCAACTGGTCGAATGGGTCCATGTCGAGCGGATTGCCGGGCACCTGCAGCACCACCTTGTTCAGTAGCCCCATGCTCAGGCCGCCGATGGCGCGCGCCGTGTCGTCGGGCAGGGCGGGGGTGAAGCGGATGCGCCCGGCGCTCAGCACGCCGACCGGCACGGTCACCAGCACGGCGCGGCCCCGCAGGGTGCCGGCGGTGGTCTCGACGGCGACGCCGGCGCCCGACCAGTCGATGGCGACTGCCGCCGTGTTCAGGCGCACGGCGATGCCCGCACCGAGGGTCGCGACCAGGGTGCCGAGCCCTTCGGCGACGAAGCTCTCCTCGCCCGTCGCGATCTGGCTGTCGTAGTCGGCGGCCGAGATCGCCTCGAACGGCACGCCTTGCTCCAGCGGGCCGAGCAGATGCCGGGCGAGCCGCTCGCTGTCGCCGGCCGGCTTGGGCAGGGCGGCGGCGGCCAGGTCGCCCTGGTCGGCGGCGAGGGTGGAGAGGGCCTCGCCGGTGGCGTCGAGGATGTCCTCGAAGGCGCTCAGGCCGTCGGCGTCGAGGAAGCCGCGGCGCGGCAGCCAGACTTCGTAGTCCTGCGGGTCGCGCACCACGGTGAAGCCGCTCGCCCGCGCCAGCGGCGTCAGCGGGTTGCGGTCGGAGGAATGCAGCCAGCCGGCGCCGAGGTCCATGGGGGTGCCGAACAGCGGCTCGGTCACCGCCCGGCCGCCGATGCGGTCGCGCGCCTCGATCACCGTGACCGTCAGTCCGGCGTCGACGAGGGCGCCGGCGGCGGCGAGGCCGGCGCAGCCGGCACCGACCACCACGACGTCCACCTCCGCCGCCCGCGCCGCTCGCGAGCGGCCGAGCAGAAGCGCTGCGGAGGCCGCACCGGCGGCGCCGAGGAGGTGTCGCCGCGAGAGGGCGCTGGTCATGGACGGGCTTCCTTTTCTGCTCCACCGACGCCAACGGGGACGGCCGAGCGACCGTCCCCGTTGCGCTTGCACTCGCGACCGGCCGCGCCCGTCAGACGGCGCGGGCCTTCACGTAGGACCCCGGGGCCGGCTCGATGGCCTCGAGCTTGCCCTTGGCGGGGTCGCGCGGCTCGATCTCCTTGCCGCCGAAGGGCTTCACCCAGGCGTCCCAGTCGGTCCACCACGAGCCTTCGTGCTGCTCGGCGCCCTTCAGCCAGGTGTCCGGCGTCTTGGCCTTCCGGTTGTTGGTCCAGTAGCAGTACTTGTTGGCCGCCGGCGGGTTGACGACGCCCGCGATGTGGCCGGAGGCCGACAGCACGAACTTGGCTTTGCCGGAAACCTTGTTCATCAGCTCGTAGGTGGCGACCCACGGCGCGATGTGGTCTTCCCGCGTCGACAGCATGTAGACGGGGGTCTTCACCGCCGACAGGTCGATGGGGGTGCCGCACAGCTCGACGCCGCCCGGTTCGCGCAGCTTGTTCTCCAGGTACATCTTGCGCAGGTAGAACTTGTGCATGGCGGCGGGCATGCGGGTGCTGTCGCTGTTCCAGTACAGCAGGTCGAAGGGGAAGGGGTCCTTGCCCAGCAGGTAGTTGTTGATGACGAAGGACCAGATCAGGTCGTTGGCGCGCAGCATGTTGAACGTGGTCGCCATGTCGGCGCCGTCCAGGTAGCCGGCCTCGTCCATCTTGGTTTCCAGGCTCTTCAGCTGGTCCTCGTCGATGAACACCTTCAGGTCGCCGGCCTTCTCGAAGTCGGTCAGCGTGGTCAGGAAGGTGGAGGAGGCGACCTGGTCGGCCTCGCCCTTGGCGGTCAGGTAGGCGAGGGTGGAGGCCAGCAGGGTGCCGCCCAGGCAGTAGCCGACCATGTTCACCTTCGGCGCGCCGGTCTGGATCTTGGCCTGCTCGATGGCGGTCAGCGTGCCTTCCTGCATGTAGTCCTCGAAGGACTTCTGGGCCAGCTTCTCGTCGGGGTTGACCCAGCTGATGACGAAGACGGTGTGGCCCTGGTCGACGCACCACTTGATGAAGCTGTTCTTCGGCCGCAGGTCGAGGATGTAGAACTTGTTGATCCACGGCGGCACGATCACCAGCGGCACCTCGCGCACCTTCTCGGTGGTCGGGGTGTACTGGATCAGCTGCATCAGGTCGTTCTGGAAGACCACCTGGCCCGGCGTCGCGGCGACGTTCTCGCCGACCGTGAAGGCCTTCTCGTCGGTCATGGAGATGCGCAGCCGGCCGTGGCCGCGCTCCAGGTCTTCCAGCAGGTGCTCGAGGCCCTTCACCAGGTTCTCGCCGCCGCTTTCCACGGTGGCGCGCAGCACTTCCGGGTTGGTCATGGCGAAGTTGGTGGGCGCCATGGCGTCGACGTACTGCTTGGCGAAGAAGTCGAGCTTCTTGCGCGTGTGCTCGTCCATGCCGTCGGTCTGGCTGACGACGTCCTGCACGAAGCGCGACGACAGCAGGTAGGACTGCTTGATGAAGTCGAAGACTTCGTTGTCCTGCCAGGTCTCGTCCTTGAAGCGGCGGTCGCCCGGTTCCGGCGTCACCACCGGATCGGTCTTTTCCCCCATCATGCGGCGGGCCGTGTTGGTCCACAGCTGCATGTAGTTCTGCCACAGCGTCATCTGCGCCTCGACCAGCTTGGTCGGGTCGGCCATGAGGCGGGTGGTCATTTCCAGGAAGGCCTGGCCCAGGTTCAGCGGGTCGCTGACCTGCACCTCGGGGTTCTGCGCCTGCCGGGCGAGGAAGTCCGAAACCAGCCGCTGGCTGCGTTCCGCGATGCCGGTCATCGCTTTGGTGAGCTCGGCGGGGTCGGGCATCTTCAAATCGGGGTCCTGATTGTCGGCCATCGTGCAGTCCTTCGTGGAACCGTCCCTGGAAACCTGGAGGGTGGGTGCTGTCGGGAAGACGGGGCTTGCCGGTTCTCCGCTTGTGGGTATTTCGCAGAGGCTAGAGAGATCGGCTTGCCTTGTCCATTGTTCTAACTCGGAAGTGTCCCTGCCGGCACCGCAAGGCCGGGCTGGGCGAGACGCCTACGGCCCTGTATACTCGCCGCGCGACCGACCGTCGGCAGCCGCGCCGCATCACTGTAGTGACGGAGCGGGCAGACATAAAGTCGCGTTTGTTGAACGAATTGTTGCCGCAGCGGCAAGCGAGGGTTCGGAGACGTCATGGTGGATCGGCAGAAGGTAGAGGCAGCGGTGAAGTCGGGGGCCCGTCGCGGCCTGAAGGCCGGGGCGCTGCTGGTGGGAATGTCCATCGTGGCGTCTTGTTCCATGTTTGGTGAAGATTCGTCCGATCAGCCCGCCGCCGCCGAGCCCGCCGCGGCCGCCGAAGCCGCAGAGCGGCGCGACATCGGCCCGGTGAGCGAGGGCCTGATCGGCGATTCCGGCAACGCCCGCTACGACGAGAGCATCCGCCGCCGCCCGGTCACCACCGTGCGCCCGTTGGAGGACGCCCCCGCCGAGGCGAAGGTCCCGGAGCCGGCCCCCGTGCCGGCGCCGACGTCGAGCGCGCCGGTCGAGGCCGCACCGCAGGCCGCCGCCGCGCCTGCTCCGGCGCCCGAGCCGGTCGCCGCTCCGGCCCCCGCTCCGGCTCCGACCCCCGCGCCGGTGGCCGAAACCGCCCCGGTGGAGGCGGCGCCGGTCGCCGCCGTGGCCGCCAAGCCCTCCGGCGCCTCGCCGGTGATCGCCGAATCGACGCCCGCCCCGACGCCGCTGGTGCTGGCCGCCGACTCCGCGCCCGAGCCGGCGCCCGAACCCGAACCCGAACCGCAGGTGGCGGCGGCGCCCGTTCCGGTGCCCGTTCCCGTTCCCGTTCCGCCGCCCGCGCCGCTGGTGGCCGACACCAGCCGCCTCGACGCCGCCGTCGCCCATGCCTACGGCGGTCACTCCTACGGCAGCCGCATGGCGCCCCTGGCGCCGAGCATCGGCGCCGGCGGGATCGTCCCTGCCGGCGGCCCGGTGATGGTCGGCGGCGGCATCGTGCAGCCCGCCATGCAGCCGGCGGTGACCAGCCACGGCGGCACCGTCGTCGTCGGCGGGGCCCAGCCGGCGGTGGTGGTGGGCGGCGGCTACGGCTACGGCTCCGCCGGCGCCGGGTCCGCCGTGAACCTGCCGTCCGGCACGCCGACGGCGGTCATCCACTTCGGCTTCGGCTCGACGGCGCTGACCGCGCGCGACCGTCAGGTGATCCGCCAGGTCGCCGACCTGCAGGCGCGCCAGGGCGGCTTCGTGCGCGTCGTCGGCCATTCCTCGCGGTTCACCGCCGACATGCCGCAGGAGCGGCACATGCTGGTGAACTTCGAAACCTCGGTGGCGCGCGCCGACGCCGTGGCCGAGGCGCTGGTGCGCGAGGGCGTGCCGCACGAGGTGCTGGAGACCGCCGCGGTGGGGTCCAGCCAGCCCGTGTACCAGGAAGTCATGCCGTCGGGTCAGGTGGGCAACCAGCGGGTCGAGATCTACCTCGTCCGCTGATCCCGGGCCACGCAACGATCTGTCGCGCGGCACCCGCAAATCCTTACAGAAAGCAGTCGCGCCGATGCGGGCGAGGCTGTAGAAAGGGGCCGGGGGGAAGGCGGCCGTTCCGGCCTCGGCGCCCGGCCCTCCACGGGCTCGCCTGCGCGTGCCGTTCCCCTTCGTCTGCAAGGCCGTCGACGTCATTTTGGACAGTGCCATGATCGACCAGGAGTTCCACCGGATTAAGCGGCTGCCGCCTTACGTCTTCGCTGAAGTGAACGCGATGAAGGCCCGAGCTCGCGCCGCCGGTGAGGACATCATCGATTTCGGCATGGGCAACCCCGACCAGCCCACCCCGGCGCACATCGTCGACAAGCTGTGCGAGGCCGCGCGCAACCCGCGGGCCCATCGCTACTCCGTCTCCAAGGGCATCACCGGCCTGCGCCGCGCCCAGGCGGCCTATTACGAGCGCCGCTTCGGCGTGCAGCTTGACCCCGAGACCGAGGTGATCGCCACGCTGGGCTCCAAGGAAGGCCTCGCCAACCTCGCGTCGGCCATCACCAGCCCGGGCGACGTCATCCTGTCGCCGAACCCGAGCTACCCGATCCACGCCTTCGGCTTCATCATCGTCGGCGGCTCCATCCGCTCGCTGCCGGCCGAGCCGGGGCCGGAGTTCCTGGCCGCGCTCGACCGCGCCGTGCGCCATTCGGTGCCGAAGCCGGTCGCGCTGGTCATCAACTACCCGTCGAACCCGACCGCCTACGTGGCCGACCTGGACTTCTACGGCCAGGTGGTGGACTTCTGCCGCCACCACGGCATCTGGATCCTGTCGGACATCGCCTATTCCGAGATCTTCTTCGACGGCAACCCGCCGCCGTCCATCCTGCAGATTCCGGGCGCCCGCGACGTGGCCATCGAGTTCACGTCCATGTCCAAGACCTACAACATGCCGGGCTGGCGCATCGGCTTCGCCTGCGGCAACCGCAAGCTGGTGTCGGCGCTGGCGCGGGTGAAGAGCTACCTGGACTACGGCGCCTTCACGCCGGTGCAGGTGGCCGCCGCCGCCGCGCTCAACGGCCCGCAGGATTGCGTCGACGAGATCCGCCAGCTCTACAAGGAGCGCCGCGACGTCCTCATCGAAGGGCTGCACGGCGCCGGCTGGAAGGTGCCGGCGCCGCCGGCCACCATGTTCTGCTGGGCGCCCATCCCGCCCGCCTTCGCGCACCTCGGCTCGGTGGAATTCTCCAAGCTGCTGCTGACGGAAGCGAAGGTGGCGGTGGCCCCGGGCCTCGGCTTCGGCGAGCACGGCGACGGCCATGTGCGCATCGGCCTGGTCGAGAACAAGCACCGCGTCCGTCAGGCGGTGCGCAACATCAAGATGTTCCTGTCGAATTACGACAAGGTCCTGGAAGACTCCGAAAAGAAACGGGCGAGCGCAACGTGAGAGAACCGCTGAAAGTCGCCATCGCCGGCCTGGGCACGGTCGGCGCCGGTACCGTCAAGCTCCTGCAGGAGCAGTCCGACCTCATCGCCCGCCGTTGCGGCCGGCCCGTCACCGTCACCGCCGTTTCGGCCCGCACCGCGGGCCGGGATCGCGGCTTCGACATGACCGGCATCACCTGGTTCGACGACGCCGTCGAAATGGCCGACACCGCCGACTGCGACGTGGTGGTGGAGCTGATCGGCGGCGCCGACGGCGTCGCCAAGCGCACCGTGCAGGCCGCCATGGCGCGCGGCCGCCACGTGGTGACCGCCAACAAAGCCATGCTCGCCCACCACGGCACCCAGCTGGCGCTGGAGGCCGAGAAGGCCGGCGTCGTGCTCGCCTACGAGGCGGCGGTGGCCGGCGGCATCCCCATCATCAAGACGCTGCGCGAGGGTCTGGCGGGCAACCGCATCACCTCGCTCTACGGCATCCTGAACGGCACCTGCAACTACATCCTCACCACCATGCGCGAGACGGGGCGTGACTTCGCCGACGTGCTGGAAGAGGCGCAGGCGCTGGGTTACGCCGAGGCCGATCCGTCCTTCGACATCGACGGGGTGGACGCTGCGCACAAGCTGTCGATCCTCACCAGCCTCGCCTTCGGCAGCCCGGTGGACTTCGGCGCCGTCAGCGTGCAGGGCATCCGCAACGTCAGCGCGCTCGACATCGAGTATGCCGAGCTGCTCGGCTACCGCATCAAGCTGCTCGGCATCGCGCGCGAGACCGAGTTCGGCGTCGAGCAGCGGGTGCACCCGACCATGGTGCCCATCGCCAGCCCCATCGCCCATGTGGAAGGCGTGTTCAACGCCGTGGTGACGGAGGGCGACTTCGTCGGCCGCACCGTTCTGGAAGGCCGCGGCGCCGGCGCCGGCCCGACCGCCTCGGCGGTGGTGGCCGACGTCATCGACCTCGCCTGCGGGCGGCACGGCTTCACCTTCGGGGTACCCGCCGCCGAACTGAAGGCGCACACCGTCGGAGCGCTCGATAAGCTGACCGGCGCGTATTACATCCGCCTGCAGGTTCTCGACGTACCGGGCGTGTTCGCCGACATCGCCGCGGCGCTGCGGGACGCGCAGGTGTCCATGGAGCAGATCCTGCAGCGCGGCCGTTCCCCCGGCGAGATCGTGCCGGTCGTCATGACCGTCTACGAGACCGAAGGGTCGGCCCTGCGGCAGGCGCTGGAGCGCATCGAGGCGCTCGACGCGGTGGTGGAACCGCCGCACGTCATCCGCATCGAAGAGCTGTAAGCCGGCGGCCGAGCGTTCATTCACCGGATATTCCCGCCATTGGTTCAAGCCATTTAGAGGTCCCCATGTCGGAGCAGACCAGCAGCTTCAACAACGTTCTCGAGCGCAACCTGGCGCTCGAGGTGGTGCGCGTCACCGAGGCGGCCGCCCTGTCGGCCTCGCGCCTCATGGGCCGCGGCGACGAGAAGGCCGCCGACCAGGCCGCCGTCGACGCCATGCGCCGCGCGCTCAACAGCCTGAACATCGACGGCACGGTCGTCATCGGCGAGGGTGAGCGCGACGAGGCGCCCATGCTCTACATCGGCGAGAAGGTCGGCCTCGGCAACGGCGGCACCAAGGTGGACATCGCCCTCGACCCGCTGGAAGGCACCACCATCACCGCCAAGGGCGGCCCCAACGCGCTGGCCGTCATCGCCATGGCGGAAGAGGGCGGCTTCCTGAACGCGCCCGACGTCTACATGGACAAGATCGCCGTCGGCAACGGCCTGCCCGACGACGTGGTCGACCTGGACGCGACGCCGGAAGAGAACCTGCGTGAGCTGGCGAAGGCCAAGAAGTCCGACGTCGACGACCTGCTGGTGTGCATCCTCGACCGCCCGCGCCACGAGGAGCTGATCTCCCGCGTCCGCGCCGCCGGCGCCCGCATCATGCTCATCGGCGACGGCGACGTCTCGGGCGTCATCGCGACGACCCAGGCCGAGTCGGGCGTCGACATCTACATGGGCTCGGGCGGTGCGCCGGAAGGCGTGCTGGCGGCCGCGGCGCTGCGCTGCATCGGCGGCCAGATGCAGGGCCGTCTGCTGTTCCGCAACGACGACGAGCGCGCCCGCGCCAAGCGTTGGGGCATCGAGGACCTGAACCGCAAGTACAAGCTGCTGGACCTCGCCTCGGGCAACGTGATGTTCGCCGCCACCGGCGTCACCACCGGCGCCATGCTGCGCGGTGTCCGCCGCTGGCACGGCGGCGCGGTCACCCATTCCATGGTGATGCGCTCCAAGTCGGGCACGGTCCGCTACATCGAGGCGCACCACAACTTCGACCGCAAGACGGGCTTCGAACCGGTCGACGAGTAAACGCCAAGGCGTTTCGCCGACGCGCGAAGGGCCCGCCGGGAAACCGGCGGGCCCTTTTGCGTGCGGGGGCGTGCCCTCCGCCCTTTGTCATGCGCGGGCTCGACCCGCGCCTCCACGGCTCCCGCGGACGGCGGCCGTGGAGGACGGTGCCTCTGGCCGTCGGCGGGGGCGCCGTGGATGGCCGGGTCGAGCCCGGCCATGACAATTTCTCTTTTCTTATCAGTGACCTGTCATGCGCGGGCTTGACCCGCGCCTCCACGGCTCCCTGGACGGCGGCGGTGGGGGACGGAGCCTCTGGCCGCCGGCGGTGACGCCGTGGATGGCCGGATCAAGTCCGGCCATGACAATTTTCTTCACGAAATCAACCACTTGTCATGCGCGGGCTTGACCCGCGCATCCACGGCTCCCGCGGACGGTGGCCGTGGAGGACGGGGCCTCTGGCCACCGGCGGGGGCGCCGTGGATGGCCGGATCAAGTCCGGCCATGACACTTTTCTTCACGAAATCAACCACTTGTCATGCGCGGGCTCGACCCGCGCATCCACGGCTCCCCGGACGGTGGCCGTGGAGGACCGTGCCTCGGCACCGCCCTCACCCTCGCGAGATGCCGTCGATGGCGCGGTCGGTGGTTTCGGGCCCCGAGTGCGTCGCGATGTCGGCGGTCGCCACCAGGCCCACCAGTTCCTTCTGGGCGTTGAGGACGGCGAGGCGGCGGATCTGGCGGTCGGCCATCAGGCGGGCCGCCTCGGCGATGGTGTCGTCCTCGTAGGCGTATTCGATGCCTTCGCTCATGGCCTGGACGCACTTGGTGTTGTTGGGGTCGAGGCCCTTGGCGGTGCCGTTCAGCACGATGTCGCGGTCGGTGATGGTGCCGACCAGGCGGCCGTTGTCGGACACCGGCATCATGCCGATGTCGTACTGCTTCATCACGTTGGCCACCTCCTTGAGCGACATGCCCGGCTCGGCGAGGCGGACGTTCTTGGACATGATCTCCTTGACGCGCTGCGCCATGATCTTCCTCCGTTACGCGGGTCTGGGAACCGGCCGCGGACGGGCCGGCCTCATCCCCTGCGAACGGCGGCGGGGCGGTCAGGGTTCTCCCGGCGGTTCGTCGGTGAGGCCGGTGGCGCCCTGGAATTCCTCCGGCTGCCAGAACCCGGAGTGGATGGCCATGGGCCGGCAGAGGTAGGTCTCCGCCCCCGGCCGCGCCGTCACCCGGAAGGCCGCCGCCAGCAACATGCCGACGACGGCGGCGTGGTTGGGCACCCACCAGTTGGTGGGGTCGGCGTTCAGCGCGTTCTCGATGAAGGCCAGGCGCGGCCAACCCGGCCGGTCGAGGATCTCGCGCTCCTGGAAGCCGATGTCGTCCATGGCGCGCGGGTCGACGTCCGGGTCGGGCGTCGTCAGGGTCTGGAACACCATCAGGTCCGGGTCGAGCCGCCGCAGGGTGTCCAGCGCCAGCATGGGATAGCGCAGGTGGTAGAACACCCCCATGAACAGCACGATGTCGAAATGCTCCCGCGGCAGGCGGGCGTAGTCGTAGACGGCGCGGTTCTCGAAGGACACACGGTCTTCGAGCCCCATGTGCCCCGCCGCCCAGCGGGCCTGGCGCAGGAAGTGATCGTTGATGTCGATGCCGACCACCGTGGCGCCGCGCCGCGCCAGCTCGAAGCTGTAGAACCCGGAATTGCAGCCGATGTCGAGGCAGCGGGCGCCCGTCAGGTCGGCGGGCAGGTGCGGCGCGATTTCGGCCCACTTCCAGGCGGGGAAGTCGCCGAAAGGATGGTCGGGGCGGGTCTGGCGGCCGTCGGGCAGATGAAGGTTGTGGAACCACGGCGCCAGATCCTCCACCGTCGGGCCGGTGGGCTTGGCGCCGTGGGTCATGCCCGCACCTCCTGAGCCAGGGGTTCGGCGTCGCGGCGCACCCGTTTGGCGGCCAGCGCCTCGTCGAAGGCCGCCACCAGTTCGGCGGCGCGATGGGCGGCGGTGTGGGCCGACAGCACCTTGCGGCGCGCCCGCTCGCCCATGGCCCGGGCGTCATCGGCGCCGATGTGGCGCAGCAGGCGGGTGACGTCGTCGGGCGTCTCGGCGATGACGATCTCGCGGCCCGGCTCGAACAGTTCGTCCAGCCCCTCCCACCAGTCGGAGACGATGGGCGTGCCGCAGGCGGCTGCCTCGAACAGGCGGACGCTCGGGCTCCAGCCGGCGCGGATCATGTCGGCGCGGGTGACGTTGAGGGTGAAGCGCTGGGCGTTGTAGAAGGCCCGATGCTCCATGGGCGGGCAGTGCTCGATGCGCTCCACGTTCACCGGCCAGGCGATTTCCGGCGGGTACTGCGGGCCGGCGACCACGAAGCGGCTGTCGGGCGCGCGCAGGGCCGGCTCGATGAGCAGGCGGTCGAGGGTCGGCTGGCGGTCGTCGGAATAGGTGCCGAGGTAACCGAGATCCCACCACTGCTTCACGCTCGGTTCGGGGTAGTAGATGTCCGGGTCGACGGAACAGTACAGCGCGCGGGCCAGCGGCACGCCGTACTGCTGCTCGATGCGCCGCAGGATCGGGCCGCCGGTGAAGGACAGATAGAGGTCGTAGCCGCGCACCACCTCGGGCGACAGGTACTCGTGGTCGCCGCGGGCCAGCTTGGCGAGGGTGACCGGCGTGTCGATGTCGTAGAAGGCGACGACGCCGCGTGCGGTCTGCTGCGCCCAGCGGCCGACCTCCACCCCGTCGGGCACGTAGGAGCCGACGATCACCAGATCGGCGCGGCCGACGGTGGCGGCGTGGGTCTTCAGGTCCGCCAGGTCCTGGTAGAGGTGCGTCGCGCACCACGCGGGGTGCGGCATGTCGCGGTTGGCGGCGTACCACGGCACGTCGCGTTCCAGGAAGGTGACGCGGTGTCCGGCGCGGTCCAGTTCGCGCACGAGGCCGCGGTAGGTGGTGGCGTGGCCGTTGCCCCAGGACGAGGTGACGGACAGGCCGATGATGACGATGTCGAGGCTCATCGGGCGGCGCCCTCCAGGGCGGGTGCGCCGGTGTCGCGGCCTTCCAGCAGCCGCTCCACCTCCAGCGCGCGGTGGTCGTAGGTGTGATGGGCGAGCACCCGCGCCCGGCCGGCGGCGCCGATGGCGGCGGCGCGTTCGGGCGACAGGTCGGCGAGGTGCGCGGCCACGGCGTCGCCGTCGACGGCCGTCAGCACCTCGCGGTCGGGCTCCAGGAACTGCTCGATGCCGGTCCAGGCGTCGGTGACCAGGCACGAGCCGGCACCGCAGGCCTCGAACACCCGCGTCGGCGGCGAGAAGCCGGTGCGCGCCATGCTGTCGCGGGTGATGTTGAGGACGGCGCGGGCGGAGCAGTTGAAGGCGTTGTGCTGGTGGGTATAGACGTGGCCGATCCAGCGCACGTTGTCCGGCATGGGCTTGTCGTCCCAGCCCGATCCACCCATGAGGAAGCGCTTGCCCGGCACGCCGGCGGCGGCCTTCAGGAAGAACTCCTCCACCCGCCGCTCGCGGTCGGGCAGGCGGTTGCCGAGGAACGACAGGTCGGCGGCGAAGGCCGGGTCGGGCGGCACCGGGTGATGGGTCTCCGGCTCAAGCGCGTTGTAGATGGGCACGCAGGCTTTGGCGCCCAGCGCCTCGTAGGCGCTCACCACCGGCGGTCCGCCGCCGTAGGTGAGGATCATGTCGAAGTCGGGCACCAGCGGACCGAGGCGGTCGTCGGGGCTGGTGTGGATGCTCTCCAGCGTCGCCGGCGCGTCGACGTCCCAGAACACCACGCGGGTGCGCGGCGACTTGAGCGCCAGGACGGACTTTTCCAGGAAGGAATCGAGCACGCCGACGCCCGAGGCCTTCACCACCAGGTCGGCGCCGCGGGCGTCTTCCAGCTGGGCGGCGGCGGCGTCCTCGCAGGGCTTGTATACGACGACGCGGCACCACTCCGGCGGCTCGATGTCGCGGTGCTTCTGGCGGTCGAAGGCGTCCGGCTCGTAGAAGGTGATGCGGTGGCCGCGGCGGGCGAGCGCCCCCAGGATGCCGCGGTAATAGGTGGCGGCGCCGTTCCAGTAGGCGGAAACGATGCTGGAGCCGAAGAAGGCGATATGCATGGTCAGGCGACCTCTGCCGGAGAAGCGTCGGAAAGGCCCAGCTCGGCGAGGACGGCCATCAGCTCCTCGACGCGGTGGGCGCAGGTGTGGCGGGCACGGATGGCGGCGAGGCCCCGGTCGCGCAGCGACTCCGCCAGCGCGCGGTCGGACAGCACGGCGCGCAGGTGCGCCTCCATCTCGGCACCGTCGCGGGCGACCAGGTAGTCCTCGCCCGGCGTGAACAGGCCCTCGGCGTCGTCCCACGGGGCGGAGACCAACGGGATGCCGCAGGCCAGCGCCTCGAAGACGCGGATGGTGGGGATGCCGGGCAGGATCTCGGTGTAGTAGCGGCGCGGCACGTGCACCGTCACCCGGTGGGCGGCGAAGACCTCGGGCGCGCGGTGGTTGGGCAGCCAGCCGGCGTAGGGAATGCCGGCGGCGGCCAGGGCGTCGCGTGCCTCGTCGGGGTAGCGCACGCCGTGCACCTTGGCCTGCAGGCCCAGGCGCTGCACCGGGGCGAGCAGGTAGCGGGCCAGTTCCTCCGACCGCTCGCCGTCGCCCCAGTTGCCGATCCACACCAGGTCGCCCTCGGGCGCCACGTCGTCGCGCGGGTGGAACAGGGCGGTGTCGGCGGCCTCGTGCCACGTCCAGGCGCGGCGGCCCCAGCCCTTGTCGAGGTAGAGGCGGCGGATCACCTCGCCGAAGGCCAGCACGCCGTCGTAGGCCGACAGGTCGTAGGCGGCCATTTCCTGCGGCGCGCTGACGCTGCGGTGGTGAGTGTCGTGGAACAGCAGGCGGAAGCGCCCGCCGGCGGCGCGGCGTCGACCGACGGCGGCGACCAGGGCGGGGTCGTTCCACTCGTGCACCAGCACTACGTCGGCGCCGTCGAGGGCGGCGTCGAGGTCGAGCGCCGCCGGGTCGTAGAGGGTGGAGCGCAGGCCGGGCATGGCCTCCTGGATGCGGTCGAGCGCCGTCTCGCCGTGGTCGGCCACCAGATTGGCGCGCGACCAGCCGTCGGCCGGCTCCCACACCGCGACCTCGTGGCCGGCGGCCTGCAGCTCCCGCACGATGCCGCGCAGGAAGTGGGCGTTGCCGTGGTTCCAGTCGGAGTGAAGGGAGTGGTAGAACAGCACGAACTTCACAGAGGAACCTCCGTCGTCGGAGACGGCTGGGCGGCCACGGGCGGCGGCGCGACGGCGCCCGTCAGCAGGTCGGCATAGGCATCGGCGTAGCCGCGCACCATGGCCTCGGCCGAATAGCGCTGGGCGCGCTCCAGGGCGGCGGCGGCGAGCCGCTTGCGCCGGGCGTCGTCGGCGGCCAGGTCGGCGAGGGCGGCCGCCCAGGCCTCGGAATCGTCGGGCGGGCAGAAGGCGGCGGCGCCGTCCCACAACTCGCGGAAGGTGCGGATGTCGGACAGCACGAGCGCGCAGCCCGACAGGGCCGCCTCCAGCACGCCCAGGCCGAAGGGCTCATAGAGGGCAGGGGCGGCGAAGACGGCCGAGCGCGCCATCTCCTCGCGCAGGCGGTCCGGCCCGAGCAGGCCGAGGGGCTCGGTCCCCGGCACCGGCTGGGCGCGGCCTTCCGGGCCGTGGGCGTCGCCGGCGATGCGGATGGGCCACGGGCCGCGCAGGCCGGCCGATTGCAGCACGCGCAGTTTCTTGGCCTCGTCCCAGGCACGGCCGGCGGCCAGCACCTGCGGCGCCTTGGGCCGGGTCGGGTCGTAGTCGGCGGCGTCGCGGCCGTTGCGGATGGTGCGGGCCTCGCCGAAGGGGCCGTATAGCGTCGCCATGTCGGCGAGGAAGCTCATGGTCGGCGCCACCACCAGGTCGGCGGCGCGCAGGCCGGCGGTGACTTCGGCGCGGTAGCGGATCCATTCGTCGCCGGGCTCGGCACCCTTCACGGCCTGGAACCAGGTGCGCACGCAGGAATGTGCCACCACCAGCACCGGCGCCGCGAAGGGCAGGGTGGCGTGGGCATAGCCGTTCAGGTGGACGATCTGCGGCCGGTAGCGCTTTTCCAGCCGCAGCAGCCAGTCGCCGGCGGCCTCCACGTCGGCCCAGGGGTCGCGCATCCATTCGAGCGCATAGCCGCTGACCTCCAGCACCAGCCCGTCGACGGCGCGGGCGGCGGCGCGCTGGTCGGGGGTCGGCGGCCGGCCCATGGTGGCGAGCGCCACGACGATGCCGCGGCCGGTGAGGCCGCGCGCCAGTTCCAGGGCGTAATGCCAGACGCCGCCTACGGTGTCGGCGGTCATCAGCACGCAGCGCGGGGCGGGGGGAGCGGCCGCCGCGCTCATTCCGCCGCCCGGCGTTCGAGGGCGGCGAGCGGCAGCGGCTTGTCCTCCTGGATGTCGCTGAAGTCGACGTAGTGGGTCAGGTAGTAGTCCATGGCCCGTTCCCACGCCTGGTCGTCGGGCAGGCCGAACAGCTTGCGGTAGTCGGGCGAGCCCGGATAGGGGAACAGCGGCACCGGGTCGTTGGCCCACACGCCGCGCTCGCGCACCACCTCGCGCCAGGCGGCGATCTCGGCGTCGTCGTCGGTCGGCAGCTCGATGAGGTTGGCCTGCACGAAGGGCACCACCTTCTTGGCGGCGACCAGACGCTCGGTCAGTTCGTCGGTGCCGAGCTTGCAGTTCTTGTCGAGCAGGGCGCGCCCCTCGGGCGTGATGCTCTCCACCCCCGCCTCGATGGAGACGCAACCGGCGCGGCCGAGCAGGTCGATCATGTCGAACTTCCACAGGTCGAGGCGCGTCTGGATGCCGAACTTCACCGGCCGGTCCACCAGGGCCTCCAGCAGGGCACGGTCGGGCAGGAAGATCTCGTCGACGAAGTAGAGGTATTCGACACCCTGGGCGATCAGCCCGTCGATCTCCTCCAGCAGCACCGCGAGGTCGCGGCGGCGGTACTTGTCGCGGAAGTTCTCCTTGGCGCAGAAGGAGCAGGAGAAGGGACAGCCGCGGCTGGCCTCCACCTCGGCACCGGGGCCGGTGGGCTCGCCGTCGAAGCGGTGGTGATGGTGGCGATGGCGGCGCACCCAGTCGTCGGGCCAGCGCAGCGCCGGCAGGTCGGTGAACCTGGCCGCCTGCGGGCCGCCGGTGACCTTGAAGCCGCTCTCCATGGCCGGGTCGCGTATTGCGACGCCGGGGATGGCACGGCGGTCCTCGCGGTTCGCCAGCCGCACCAGCGTCTCCTCGCACTCGCCCATGACGACGGTGTCGAGGCCGAGCTTCTTGAGCGCCGCCCGCGGCGTGGTGGAGGCGTGCGGGCCGACCGCCACGATGTCGCCGGCGACGTCGCGCACGCTCTCGATCAGTTCCTGCGGCACCCGCAGCTCGGGCGGGGCGCAGCGCCAGAACAGGTAGGTGGGCGCCGTGGTCACCGCCGTCATGTCGGGCGCGAAGGCGGCGATGCGGTCGCGCACCTCGGCGAGGCTCAGGCCCTCCAGGTGGCCGTCGACGAGGACGGCCTCGTGCCCGGCGCGCTCCAGCAGGGCCTTGGCGTAGCCCAGTTCGAGGGGCAGGTGGGGCTCGCGGCAGCCGAAGTAGATGCTGCCGTCGAACGTCCACGGCGGATTGACGAGGCAGACTTTCATACAGCCACCTTCTTGGCCGGGGGAGCTTCGGCGACGCGGCCCATGCCCTGGGCCACCAGCCAGTCGCGCAGGCGGCGGAAGCCGTCCGCCGGGGCGACGCGGGGGCGCCAGCCGGTCATGGCGCCGAAGGTGCGGGTATCGCTGACGTACCAGGGCTGATCGCCCGGCCGCCAGTCGCCGAACCCGACCTCCGGCCGGCGGCCGGCGAGCGTGCCGATGTGGTCGATGGCCTCCAGCAGCGACAGGGCGTTCGTCGGGCCGCCGCCGATGTTGAAGGCGGTGCCGCGCACGGCGTCCATGTGGCGCTCGGCCAGCAGCCAGGCGTCGACCACGTCGTCGACGAACAGCACGTCGCGCACCTGCTTGCCGTCGCCGTAGAGGGTGATGGGCTCGTCGCGCAGGGCGCGGATCATGAAGTGGGCAACCCAGCCCTGGTCCTCGGTGCCGAACTGGCGCGGGCCGTAGAGGCAGCTCATGCGGAACACGCAGGCCGGCAGCCCGAAGATGCGGGCATGGTCGACGACGTACTGGTCGGCGCCGCCCTTGGAACAGCCATAGGGACTGTAGAGGTCGAGCGGCTGGCTCTCCGGCACGCCGTGGCGGCGCACGTGCGGGTTCAGCGGCTGGTGGCGGGTCTTCTCCTCCATCATCTCGATGGACGACAGCGCGCCGTAGACCTTGTTGGTGGAGGCGAACACCAGCTTGGGCGGCACTTTGGCGGCGCGGGCGGCCTCCAGCACGTTCATGACGCCGCCGAGGTTGATGTCGAAGTCCTCGCGCGGGTCGTTGACCGAGGTGGTGACGGCCACCTGGGCGGCCAGCTGGAACACGGTGCCGGCCTCGGCCACCACGTCGCGCACGGTCCAGCGGTCGCGGATGTCGCCGGCGACGGGCTCGACGCGGTCGGGGTGCTCGTCCAGCAGCCAGGCCAGATTGTCCTCGACACCGGCGCGGCTCAGGTTGTCGTAGAGCAGCACGTGGCGGCCCTGCGCCGCCAGCCGGTGGGCGAGGTTGGAGCCGAGGAAGCCGGCGCCGCCGGTGACCAGCACCGGCTTCTCTCCGCGCGCCACGGCGGGGGCGGGCAGGGGCTTGCGGTGGGCTTCGTCGTCCACCTTGCGCACCAGGTCGACGCCGCCCTTGGCGAGCAGGCGGAACAGCAGCTTCTCGCGGCCCTGCGCCGTGCGCAGGCCGAAATGGTAGTGGCGCTCGTCGACGTGGTAGCCCTCCTGGCTCTCCAGCCGGTCGTCGAGGTCGGACCAGGCGTACCAGTAGGCGCGCTCCACCGGCGCCTTCAGCAGGTCGAGGAAGACTTCCGCCTGGCTGGTCTCGTCGTGCCGCCAGGTGGAATAGCCGGCTTCCGTGATCCAGAACTCGGGCTGCCGGTCCATCCCGTCCAGCGAGGCGCGCACCTCCTCCACATGCCGGCCCCAGTCCTTGCCGTCATGGGTCCAGGTGCCGGGGAAGCCGTGCAGCGAGACGGCGTCCACCGCCTCCAGCGCGCCCAGCTCCCGCATGCGGGACATCCAGTTGGGATCGGTCGGGCACATGCCGCCGAGCACGGTCTTCTTGCCGCGCTCGCGCATCCACCAGCTGGCGAGCACCACCATGTGGGCGAACTTGTTCCACGCCGGGTCGAGGCGCCAGTCCCAGTCGTTCAGGTTGTTGGGCTCGTTCCACAGTTCGACCCACTCGAAGCACTCGCCGTGCTCGGTCACCAGCACGTCGAGGAAGTCGGCATAGGCCTTCAGGTCGCGCGGCGGGGCGCTGGTCCTGGGCTGCTCGGCGATGGACGGCGGCGTGTAGGTGACGCAGGGCAAAACCTCCACGTCGCGTGCCAGACGCCGCAGCAGCCAGCCGTACCAGGCGCGGCCGTCTTCGGTGTAGCAGTCGGCCCACGAGACGCCGGTGCGCAGGTGGCCGATGCCGAGCCGCTTCATGTCGGCCAGCAGGGCTTCCACGCGGTCGTGGTCGCCCGGCCGCAGCCATTCGACGAGCCCGAGCGCCGGGGCGCCGCGGGCCTGGGTGGGTGTCCCGCCGGTCATGCCACCAGCCCCCGCTGTCGCAGTTCGCGCGCGGCGTCCTCCACCCGGTCCTGGGCGGTCTGGGCGGCGACCCAGTCCACCAGCTCGGCGAGCCCGTCCTCGAATTCGATGCGCGGGCGGAAGCCGAGAACCTCCTCGGCCAGGGTCATGTCGGCGAAGCAGTGGCGGATGTCGCCGACGCGGTACTCGCCGGTGATCTCCGGCACGATGTCGGCGCAGCCCATGGTGCGGCCCAGCGCCTCGGCGATGGCGGTGATGGTGTGGACCCGGCCGGAGCCGATGTTGATGGCGTGGCCGGCGGACTCGGGGCGCTTCATGGCGGCGAGGCAAGCCTGCGCCACGTCCTTCACATGCACGAAGTCGCGCCGCTGCTTGCCGTCCTCGAAGATGCGCGGCGGCTTGCCGTTGAGCAGGCGGCTCGCGAAGATCGCGAGCACGCCGGTATAGGGGTTCGACAGCGCCTGACGGGTGCCGTAGACGTTGAAGAAGCGCATGGCGGTGGTGGGAATGCCGTAGGCCTGGCCGACCATCAGGCACATGCGTTCCTGCACGTACTTGCCGAGCGCATAGACGCTGGCGAGTTCCGGGCGCTTGCTCTCGGGCGTCGGGATCGGCTCGTAGGGCCGGCCCTCGGGGCCCATGGGCTCCCACTGGCCGCGCTTGAGATGGTCGACGGCGCGGCTGGCGTCGTCCACCAGACGCCCGTAGCAGTCCTTGTAGAGGCCTTCGCCGTAGATGGACATGCTGGAGGCGACGACGAGACGGCCGACCGGGCGCTCGCTCAGGCACTGCAGCAGGACGGCGGTGCCGAGGTCGTTGACGGCGGTGTAGTCGTCGATCTGGTACATGCTCTGACCGACGCCGACCATGGCGGCCAGATGATAGACCGTGTCGACGCCGTCCAGCGCGGCGCGCAAGGCATCCTTGTCGCGCACGTCGCCGGTCACGAAGTCCACGTCCGGGGAAAGATAGTCGGGCACGCCGGCGTCGGGGCCGTGGACCTGTTCGGACAGGTTGTCGAAGACGCGCACCGAATGACCGTCGGCGAGCAAGGCGTCGGCAAGATGAGAGCCGATGAAGCCTGCACCACCGGTAATGAGAACTTTGCCGCTCATGGCCCCTCCTAAGGTTGAGCTCAGGGGAGGCAACGCGGACCTTCTGCTGGCGGTTCCGCTGGTTCATCTTCTCCTTTCGGCTGGGGCCGGACGGGAAGACGGCGGGGCGGGGCAGGGAGGGCCGCGGAAGCTCCTCTGCCGATCGCAACGCCTTCGAATCGATTGCCGTTGTCGGAAAGCACGAAAAAGACGCCAGAAGAAGCGCAAAACCGGCTTCTGAAGGCTTGAAGAAGCCCGTTTCGATCATCGTGGTGGAGGCGCCTGCGTCCATGCCCGACCCCAGTCCCGTCTCCGGCCCCGAGTTGAAGCGTCACGGCCTGCGCCATTCCTCCGACACCGAGCCGGGCATCCGCCGCCGGCGGCGCGGCAAGGGCTTCACCTTCTACGATGCCGCCGGCACCCGCATCACCGACCCGGAAGAGATCGCGCGCTGCAACGCCCTGGCGGTGCCACCGGCCTACCGCGACGTCTGGATCTGCGCCGACCCGCGCCATTCGGTGGGCTCGGCGGAGGTCAATGCCTACCTGCACGACCACACGGGCGACGACTTCACGGCCAAGGACTTCCGCACCTGGGCGGCGACGGTGATGGCCTACCATGCCCTGTGCGCTGCGCCCGAGGCGACGACCAAGAAGGAGCGGCAGAGCCATCTGAAGGCGGCGGTGGCGCAGGTCGCCGACCGCCTGCGCAATACCCAGGCCATCTGCCGCAAGGCCTACGTCCACCCCGCCGTCATCGCCCATTGGGAGATCGGCGAGCTGGCCGCCGCCTGCGCCTCGGCCCACGCAAACGCCGATCGCGCGCCGGAGGGCTTGCGCAAGGAGGAACGGCAGGTCTGGGTCTTTCTTAAGGAAGCCGAGGAGAAGGCGGCGCAGGCGGCGCAATAGGGCGCGCGGCCGGCCTGCTCACGGCGAAGCCGCCCGCGACCCGAGGGTCGCGGACGGCCGTGGCGACCGGATCAATCCCAGCGGATTTCCTGGTCGTAGACGTACAGGTTGGACACCTGGCAGTAGTCGACGTCGTAGTCGAAGTAGCTGCCGTCGGCGAAGGTCACCTGGGTGCGGACGACGCATTCGCCTTCGGCGGTGCCGAAGTCCATCTCGAATTCGTCGCCCGGCGCCACCTTGCCGTTCAGCCAGTTGCCGCTCCAGGCGCCGTCTTCCTTGGTGCGGAAGCCGGTGATGGTCTCACCGGTGTTGTTCAGAAGGCCGAAGGTCCAGGAGCCGGCCGCGGCCGGCAGCGCCGACCCCGCCACGACCAGTACGGCGACGGCGGCACCAATCAGGTTACGCATGATGCTGATCCCCCAAAGGGCAGTCCGGTACGCCCCCCGGGCGTACCACGAACAATCGTGTTCGTGGCTTCATTTGCTCGTGGAAGTGCGGTGTTTTCAAGGCGGAGTCAGGGGCCGGGGCGGCGGGCCGCGAAAAATCTTCGGCGCGGTGCGAACGGCCGGTGATCCGGCCCATCCGGACCCCCGTAAACCGTCATGTCACGACCCCGGACGCTGTCGGTCTGGGCGGCTTCCAAACCCGGCATCGAGCGTCACCCCTCCGTGCGTACGATGTGGAAGCCGGATGGCGCCGGGGATCGTGACGCCCCTCCTTCCTTCCCTCGCGTCGCGAGCGCCCGATCATGGCCCACGCCAAGCCGCACTTGCCCATGAAGACCTGCCCCGCCTGCGGCCGTCCGTTCGCGTGGCGGCGCAAGTGGGCGCTGGTGTGGGCGGAGGTCGTGTGGTGTTCCGAGAGATGCCGGCGCGATCGCAAGCGCGTCGGCGCGGCGGCCGGTGGTCCGGCCGTATCCCCTGCGGTCGCCGCCGCCGCCGCATCCCCCCGCCGCCCCTGACAGACCGGAAAGGTCCGCCGCCATGCCTGCACCCGTCGCCGTCCTCGGCGCCACCGGCGCCACGGGCGAAGCGCTCGCCCGCCGCCTCGCCGCCGCCGGAACGCCGGTCTTCCTCATCGCCCGCGACGAGGCGAAGGTCGAAGACCTGGCGCGGGAGCTGCACGCCGGCTACGCCGTCGCCGACGCCCTGGACGAGCCTGCGCTCGGCGCGGCCGTGGAACGGGCGGGGGAGGGCGAGGGGCTGGCCGGGCTCGCCTATTGCATCGGGTCCATCGTCCTGAAGCCGCTCGCCAAGACGACGGCGGCGGATTTCGAGCAGGCGTGGCGGCTGAACGTGCTCGGCGCCGCGCTGGCGGTGAAGGCGGCGGCGCCGGCCCTGGCGCAGGCGAACGGGGCGGTGGTGCTGTTCTCCTCCGTCGCCGCGCGGTCGGGCTTTCCGGCCCATGCTGCCATCGGCAGCGCCAAGGCGGCGGTGGAAGGCCTGGTGGCGAGCCTCGCCGCCGAACTGGCGCCGCGGGTGCGCATCAACGCCGTCGCCCCCAGCCTGTCGGACACCGCCATGGCGCAGCCGCTGATCGGCACCGAGGCCATGGCCAAGGGCATCGCCGCCCTGCACCCCATTCCCCGCCTCGGCACCGCCGACGATCTGGCGGCGGCGGCGGCCTGGCTGCTCGGGCCGGAGAGCGGCTGGGTGACCGGGCAGGTGCTGGCGGTGGACGGCGGCCGCGGCGTGGTGGCGGCCAAGCGGTAGGGCGCGTATCGAGTTCGGCTTCCGCCCAAACCCCGCGCTCGACGGGCGCGGGGTGGCTTTCGCCCAAACCCCGCGCTCGACAGGCGCGGGGTGGCTTTCGTATGATCCGCTCCCCATCTCACCGTGTCGCTTCGCGGACGCGGGCGCCGTGGTTTTGCGCGGGCGCCGGGCCGCCACTCAGGATGCCGGAACACCGATGACCAAACACTACCCCGAAATCCAGTCCAGCCCGAGCTTCCCCAAGCTCGAGGAACAGACCCTCGAGTTCTGGAAGCGGGAGAAGATTTTCGAGCGGTCGGTGTCGAGCCGAGACGGCGGCAGCGAGTTCGTGTTCTACGACGGCCCGCCGTTCGCCAACGGCCTGCCGCACTACGGGCATCTGGTCACCGGCTACGTGAAGGACACCGTGCCGCGCTACCAGACCATGCGCGGCCACAAGGTCGACCGCCGCTTCGGCTGGGACTGCCACGGCCTGCCCGCCGAGCTGACGACGGAAAAGGAGATCGGCGTCTCCGGCCGTCAGGCCATCCTCGATTACGGCATCGAGAAGTTCAACGCCGCCTGCCAGACGTCGGTGCTGCAGTTCACCAGCGACTGGGAATACTACGTCACCCGCCAGGGCCGCTGGGTCGACTTCGAGAACGACTACAAGACCATGAACATCGACTTCATGGAGTCGGTGCTGTGGGCGTTCAAGACCCTGTGGGACAAGGGCCTGGTCTACGAAGGCCACCGCGTCGTGCCCTACAGCTGGGCCGTGCAGTCGCCGCTGTCCAACTTCGAGACCCGCCTCGACAACTCCTACCGCGAGCGCGAGGACCCGGCGATCACCGTCGGCTTCACCCTGGTGCCGCGCGACGGCGATGCGGCGCCGCTCAAGCTGCTGGCCTGGACGACCACGCCCTGGACCCTGCCGTCCAACCTGGCGCTGGCGGTCGGGGCCGACATCGAATACGCCGTGCTGGAGAAGGACGGCGAGCACCTCATCATCGGTGCCCAGACGCTCGGCCGCTACAAGAAGGAGCTGGGCGACCTGCCGCGCGTCGGCACGGTCACCGGCCGTGATCTGGCCGGCCGCGCCTACCAGCCGCTGTTCCCGTGGTTCGCCAAGACCGCCAACGCCTTCCGCGTCATCACCGCCGACTTCGTCGACGTTTCCGAGGGCTCGGGCACCGTCCACCTCGCGCCGGGCTTCGGCGAGGACGACTTGCTCGTCTGCGAGAAGGAAGGCATCCCGCTGGTGGTGCCGGTGGACAGCGAAGGCAAGTTCACCGCCGAGGTGCCGGACTACCACGGCATGCTGGTGTTCGACGCCAACAAGCCGATCATCCAGGAGCTGAAGGCGCAGGGTCGCGTCGTCAAGCACGAGCAGTACCGCCACAACTATCCGCACTGCTGGCGCACCGACACGCCGCTGATCTACAAGGCCATCAACAGCTGGTACGTGAAGGTCTCGGCCTTCAAGGACAAGATGGTCGAGGTCAACAAGGGCATCGACTGGACGCCGGCGCACGTCCGCGACGGCCTGTTCGGCAACTGGCTGGAGAACGCGCGCGACTGGAACATCAGCCGCGCCCGCTTCTGGGGCACGCCGCTGCCCATCTGGAAGTCCGACGACCCGCGCTATCCGCGCGTCGACGTCTACGGCAGCCTGGACGAGATCGCGCGCGACTTCGGCGTGCGGCCCGACAACCTGCACCGCCCGTTCATCGACGAACTGGTGCGCCCGAACCCCGACGACCCGACCGGCAAGTCCATGATGCGCCGCATCGAGGACGTGTTCGACTGCTGGTTCGAATCGGGCTCCATGCCCTTCGCCCAGGTGCATTACCCGTTCGAGAACAAGGAGTGGTTCGAAGGCCACTTCCCCGGCGACTTCATCGTGGAATACGTCGCCCAGACGCGCGGCTGGTTCTACACGCTGGTGGTGCTGTCGACGGCGCTGTTCGGCAAGGCGCCGTTCCGCAGCTGCATGTGCCACGGCGTGGTGCTGGACGAGAACCGCCAGAAGCTGTCCAAGCGCCTGAAGAACTATCCGGACCCGGTGGACATGTTCAACACCTACGGGTCCGATGCGCTGCGCTTCTACATGATGGGCTCGCCGCTGCTCACCGGCGGCGACCTGGCGCTCGCCAAGGACGGCCGCGACATCGCCCAGACCCAGCGGCAGGTGGTGATCCCGCTGTGGAACGCCTATTACTTCTTCACGCTCTACGCCAATGCGGAAGGGGTGCAGGCGAAGATCGCCACGGGCTCGGACAACGTGCTCGACCGCTACATCCTCGGCAAGACGCGCCGCTTCGTGACCGACGTGCAGAAGGCGCTCGACGTCTACGACATCCCCGGCGCCTGCGCCGCGCTGCCGCCGTTCATCGACACGCTGAACAACTGGTACATCCGCCGCTCCCGCCCGCGCTTCTGGGCCGAGGGCGGCAAGGTGGACCAGGCGGCCTTCGACACGCTCTATACGGTGCTGGTGACGGTGTGCAAGGCGGCGGCGCCGCTGCTGCCCTTCCTGACGGAAGCCATCTACAAGGGGCTGACCGGCGAGGAGAGCGTGCACCTGGCCGACTGGCCCGAGGCCGAGGCCCTGCCGGCGGAGACCGAGCTGCTCGACACCATGGATCTGGTGCGCGAGATCGCCTCGGCGACGCTGGGCTTGCGCGAAACCGCCAACAAGCGCGTCCGCCTGCCGCTGCCGGAACTGACGGTGGCGGTGCCGGAGGTGGAGCGCCTGCGCGCCTTCGAGGACGTCATCCGCGACGAGGTGAACGTCAAGGCGATCACCCTGTCGGATAATCCGCATGCGTACGGTACCCAGTCGCTGCACGTGAACCCCAAGATCGGCGCCCGCATCGGCAAGGCCATGCGCGACGTCATGGCGGCCGGCAAGGCGGGCGAGTGGACGCTCACCGACGCCGGCACGGTGGAGATCGCCGGGCAGGTTCTGGCCGGCGACGACTTCAGCTTGCGCGTGCTGACGGCCGAGGGCGTCCACTCGGCGACCGTCGCCCGCGGCCACGGCGTCGTGATCCTCGACGTTACCGTCACCGACGACCTGGAGCGCGAAGGCCAGGCGCGCGACGTCATCCGCCTCGTGCAGATGACCCGCAAGGACGCCGACCTGCACATCTCCGACCGCATCGTCCTGACGGTGGCGGCGCCCGAGGGCCTGCGCCCGGCGCTGGAACAGTTCGGCGAGACGGTGAAGAAGGAGACGCTGGCCGTCGACCTGCGCCTGACCGACGACCTCTCGGCCGCCGGCCACGTCTCGGAGCACGAGATGCAGGGCCAGACGGTGCGCATCGGCGTCGCCAAGGCGGAGACGGCGGCGGCCTGATCGCCGGCGCCGAAAGCAAAGACGCCGCCGGAACCGGGGTGACCCGGGTCCGGCGGCGTTTCTTTTACGGCGACTGCCGGCTGTTTACACGTTCAGCAGCAGATACTCGCGCTCCCATGACGAAATGACGTCCTGGTAGGCGTCCCACTCGGCCTCCTTCACCGCAGCGTAGACGCGGCAGAAGCTCTCGCCGAGCACCTCCTGCAGCTTGCGCGCATGGGCGAAGCGGTCGATGGCTTCCGGCATGTGGCGCGGCAGGGCGTGCGCCTTGGTGTAGCCCGAGCCGGTGATCGGCTTGGTCGGCTCGATCTGCTCGGTCATGCCCAGGTACCCGCAGGCGAGTGACGCCGCCATGGCGAGGTAGGGGTTGGCGTCGGCCCCCGACAGGCGGTTCTCGACGCGCATGGCCTCCGGCTGGCAGAACGGCACGCGCAGGCCGACGGTGCGGTTGTCGCGGCCCCAATGCATGTTGATGGGGGCGTTGTAGTTGCGCACCAGCCGGCGGAAGCTGTTCACGTTGGGCGCGAGCAGCAGCATGGCCTGCGGCAGGTACTTCTGCAGCCCGCCGATGTGCCAGCGGAACAGGTCCGTCTCCGTCCCGTCGGCGGTGGCGAACAGGTTCTTGCCGGTCTTCGGGTCGACGATGGACTGGTGCATGTGCATGGCGCTGCCGGGCTGGCCCTCCAGCGGCTTGGCCATGAACGTCGCATAGACGTCGTGGCGCAGCGCCGCCTGGTGCACGGTGCGCTTGAACAGGAACACCTGGTCGGCCAGGCTCAGCGCCTCGCCGTGGTTGAAGTTGATCTCCATCTGCGCGGCGCCGCCCTCGTGGTGCAGCGTGTCGACGTCGAGGTCCTGCGCATCGCAGTAGTCGTAGACGTCCTCGAACAGCGGATCGAACTCGTTCACGGCGTCGATGCCGTAGGCCTGGCGGCCGATTTCCGGCCGGCCGGAGCGGCCGATGGGCGGCTCCAGCGGGTAGTCGGGGTCGGCGTTCACCTTGACGAGGAAGAATTCCAGCTCCGGCGCGATGACCGGCTTCCAGCCCTTGTTCTCGTACAGGCGCAGCACGTTCTGCAGAACGTGGCGCGGCGAGATGTCGACCGGGCGGCCGTCGCGATGGATGCAGTCGTTGATGACCTGGGCGGTCGGTTCCTCGTACCACGGCACGATGCGGATGGAGGCCGCGTCGGGCCGCAGATAGATGTCGCCGTCGATCTCGTCGATGACGTCTTCTTCCGGGTATTCCCCGGTGACGGTCTGGATGAACACGCTTTCCGGCAGGCGCAGGCCGCGGTCGGTGAGGCCCGAGAGGAACTTGTGGGCCGGCAGGATCTTGCCGCGGGGGATGCCGGACATGTCGGGCACGAGGCACTCGACTTCGGTGATCCCGCGGGAGCGGATCCACTCGGTCAGGTACTCGACGGACTGTTCAGGGGTGTGCTGGGGGGGTGTGTCTGCATTTGGCATGTCACTCACGCAGATGGTTGCGAACAACCGTACTATACCGTGACCGTCGGGTTTGGCGACAGGGGGCTCGCAGAGCGAAAAACGTCTACCGCAGCGCGTGTCGCTTCGGCCCTTGCGCAACCGCTTTCGGAGGAAGACAATCTACGACCAAGGAAGGGGGATCTACCTCCTCCGTAGGGGATCTGAGCCATGTCCATGTCTTCCGTCGCCGGCATGACCATCGGCCTCGCGCTGCTCGCGGTGCTGGTCATCGGGCTGCTGACCTACATGTCGGCGCTGGTGCGCAAGGCCTACGAGCTGAAGGTGGAGCTGAACGCCGTGCTCGACCGCCGGCTCGCCGAGATCGAGGAGGAGGCGGCCGGCCGCTCCAAGAAGATCCGGCGCGAGGTGCACGACGATGTCGCCAAGCTGAAGGAACAGCTGGCCCGCGACGTCGAACGACTGACTGCCGAGGCCGCCGCCGGCACCGCCGAGACGGTGGCGGAGGTGCGTCGCGAGGGGGAGGCGGCGAGACTCGCGCAGGCCCAAGCCATCGACGAGCTGCGCCGCCGCCAGCTCGAGCTGCAGCGGGCGCTGGAAGCGGTGGGGCGCGATCTCGCCCGCATGAGCGCCGCCACCCAGCCGGCGGTGCCCGCGCAGCCGCGCCCGGTGCGCAGCCATCCCGCCCCGATGCCGCCGGAGATGGACGACGACGATCCGCCGACGGATCTGCGCGCGTTCCCCGGCGGATGATCCCTTCAACCGCCGGTGTGATCCAGGTCACTGGATACCAAAGTCCGACTCGCTAAGTCTGGGTCTACGATTCGTGCAGGAGGCGCGGCCCGCGGCCGCCCCCGGACGGCACGCAGGAGGACCCCATGACGACACGGACCCGCACACCCTACGGCTTCGCACTCACCGGCCTGCCCGGCGACCGCGGATCGCCGGTGACCGTGCAGACGCCGAAGGTCTACGACTTCACCGGCGGCCGCAGCCCCGAGATTCCCGACGCGGAACGCCGTTATGTGCGCCGCGACGACCGTCCGGCCGAAGGCGGTGCCCTGCCGCGCCCGAAGCTGCTCGACTTCAACCGCCGGACGCGGTGAGGGACCGGACGGTCTAAGCCATCGGGTGACGGAATCGGCGACGGGGCCGCTCGCTTGTGGTAATGGAGGACGTGCGGCCGGAGTCGGCCGTCCATTCCCGAGCGGTACAGACAGAGAGTCCGGACGATGCTGCTTTCCCTGCGCGCCCCGCGCCGCCTTTTCGCCCTCGCCGCGCTGGCGCTCGCCGCCGCGACCCTGGCGCCCGCCGACGCCGGTGCCCAGGCCGCCGCCGAAGGCGCCATCGGCACCACCAAGGTCATCAAGTCCATGCCCCCGGCCGTGCAGACCAAGGCCTGGACCGTGCGCGAATTCGGCGACGCCAAGCTCGGCTCGGTATTCGAAGACGGCGAGAGCGGCAAGCTGTTCACGGTCGTGTCGCAGACCGGCAGCGCGGTGACCTTCGTCATCAGCCAGGGCGACGAGCAGGAAATCTTCGAACTGCCGCTCATCTGGTCCGGCGGCCAGAAGTCGGGCGAGACTTTCCGCACCGGCGACAGCTACGGCATCCTGCTGGAAGACGGCCGCCTGCAGATGTACGTGCGGGCCATGAAGGGCAAGTAAGACCGCCCGGAGAGGCGGGCGCAGGCCTGCGACAGCCGGCGCCCGACCTTGCTACGGTCTCAGCCGAGGGCGCGGTCCACCGCCGCCATCAGTTCGTCGTCCTCGAAGGGCTTGAACAGCACCTCGTGGGCGCCGTGGGCCTGGGCCAGGTGGGCCTTCACCTCGAGCGGCGCGTCGGGGCCGCCGCCGGAGATGACGATCACCGGCAGGTCGGCGTGGATGGCGCGCACCTGCTTCAGGAACTCGATGCCGTCGACGCGCGGCATCCAGATGTCGACGATGGCCAGGTCGAAGCTGTCGCGCCGCGCCGCCGACAGGCCTTCTTCGCCGTCGCCGGCTTCCACCACGCCGAAGCCGGCGTCTTCCAGGGCGCCGCGCACCGCCTTGCGGACCAGCGGCTGGTCCTCCACCAAGAGTATCCGCTTCAAACCGCGATATCCCTCGTCTGCCGTTGCTGGGACGATGCCGCCTCCGCCACCAGCGGGACGAACACCTCGAAGGCAGCACCCTCCCCGGGGGCACTGGTCACCGCCACGTCGCCGCCCCATCCCCGGGCGATCCCGTAGACGACGGACAGGCCGAGGCCGGTGCCTTCGCCGACGGGCTTGGTGGTGAAGAACGGATCGAAGATGCTGCCGAGCACGGCGGCATCCATGCCGCAGCCGTCGTCGGCGATGCGCAGCACGGCATAGGCGCCGCGCGCCAGCCCCCGCGCTTCCGCCGCCGCGTCGCCCGGCACCTGCACCCGGCGCAGGCCGACGGTGAGGGTGCCGCCGCCGCCGGTGGCGTCGAGCGCGTTGCTGACCAGGTTCATCACCACCTGCGCCACGTCGGCGGCGCGCACGGCGGCGGTATCGGGCAGAGGCTCGATGGACCGCACCACGCGCGCCTCGCGCGGCAGCACGCCGACCGCGAAATCGACGGCGCGGCAGATGGCGTCGGCCAGCACGATGGGCCGCTGCTCCGCCCGGTCGTGGCGCGAGAAGGTGAGCACGCCGCGCACGATGTCGCGCGCCGCCCGGCCGCTGGTGGCGATGTCCTCCAGCAGCGGTGCCGCCGGCGACTCGTCGCCGACCATGCGGCGGGCGCGGGTGGCGAAGGCGATCATGGGGTGCAGCAGGTTGTTCAGCTCGTGCGCGAGGCCGCCAGCCATCTGGCCCAGCGCCTCCATCTTCTGGCGGCCGTATTGCAGCTTCATCCAGTTGCGGCGCGCCGTGATGTCGGTGCAGACGCCGATGTAGCCGAGGTAGCGCCCCGCTTCGTCGAAGCGCGGGTTGCCGCTGATGCTGACGGTGGAGGTGGTGCCGTCGGCCCGCCGCTGCGGGTAGACGAGGTCGCGGAACGGCCGCCGTGCGGCCACCGCCGCCTCGATCTCGGCCATGTCCTCGGCCGGCAGGCGGGGGTCGAGCAGGTCGCGGCGCGACAGGCCCTCGGCCTGCAGCACGGTCACCCCGTCGCCCTCGCCGACGGCGGGGAAGGGCACGAAGCGGTCGTTCTCGTCGGTCATCCAGAACCAGTCGGACGACAGCTGCGCCAGTTCGCGGAAGATGGTGCGTTCGGCGGTCAGGGCGCGGGTCAGGGCCTGGCGCTCGGTGACGTCGACGGTCGAGCCGACGATGCGCACGCTGCCGCCGTCGACACACACACGCCCGCGGCCGAGCAGGTGGCGCGGGCCGGCCGGCGTCGGCTGGGCGTAATCCATGGTGACGATGCCGCCGCCGGCGGCGATGGCCGCCTCGATCATGGGCGTCAGGCGGGCACGGGCCTCGTCCGTCATGGCGCCGAGCCACGCGGCGGCGTCGGTGCCGGCGTCCTCGCTCAGGCCGAGCAGCGGGGCGAGGTTCACCTGCTTGAGCAGCCCGCCGTCCGCGTCGGGCCCGAGGGTCCATTCCCACACGGCCACGCCGCCCGCCTCGGCGGCGCGCAGCAGTCGGTCCTCGGCCATGCGGGTGTCGGTGACGTCGAGCGGTACGCCCATGATGCGCACCACCCGCCCGGCGTCGTCGAGCAGCGGCGTCAGCGACACCTTCAGCCAGCGGACGCCGTCGTTCTCGATGTAGCCGTCGTACTCGTAGGCATGGCCGGCAGCGACGCAGTCCGCCAGCCGCCGGCCGAGGCGCTCGGCGACGTCGGCGGGCAGGGCGTCCTCGATGCGGTGGCCGCGCAGGGCGGCGTCGGTGACGCCGACCAGCGTCTCCAGGCGGCCGTTGACGGCGACGAAGCGGAAGGCGCCCTCGTCCTCCACCGCGACCACGAAGACGGGCGCGCCGATCGCATCGATCAGCGTGCGCAGGCCGTCGGGCGCCAGGGTGGTGAGCATGGGCGGATGAATCCTCGGAAGATCCTCGGCGCAGAGTGCGGCAAACGAAGATGCTGTGCAATGGCAAAAGATCGGGAGTCGCGGAGCGGTTGCCAAGGGGCGCGCCGCCGCCCACAATCCGCCGGCGCGACGGCCGGGCGGGCGCGCGCCACGAAACCGAGAACAAGCCAGGAGACGATCCATGTACATCGACGGACAGTGGGTGCAGGCCGACGGCGGCCGGACCTTCCCCGTCACCAACCCGGCGACCGGCGAGGAGATCGGCCGGGTGCCCGACGGCGGAACCGCCGAGGCGCGCGCCGCCATCGCCGCCGCCGAGGCCGCCTTCGCCGGCTGGTCGCGCACCACCGCCTACCAGCGCTCGGCCTTCCTCTACCGCGCCTGGCAGATCATGCTGGAGCGCAAGGAAGACCTCGCCCGCCTGATGTCCACCGAGCAGGGCAAGCCGCTCAAGGCCGCCCGCAACGAGGTGCAGTACGGCGCCGACTTCCTGCTGTGGTACGCCGAGGAAGCCAAGCGCGTCTACGGCGAGACCATCCCGGCGCCGCGCGGCGACCAGCGCTTCGTGGTGCTGAAGCAGCCGGTCGGCGTGGTGGCGGCTGTGACACCGTGGAACTATCCCATCAGCATGATCACCCGCAAGGTCGGCCCGGCGCTGGCCGCCGGCTGCACGGTGGTGCTCAAGCCCGCCGAGGCGACGCCGCTGTGCGCCGTGGAGATGTTCCGGGTGTTCGAGGCCGCCGGCCTGCCCAAGGGCGTGGTGAACCTCGTCACCGCGCTCGACCCGAAGCCGGTGGGCGAGGAATTCGTCACCAACCCAGTGGTGCGCAAGATCACCTTCACGGGCTCGACGCCGGTCGGCAAGATGCTCGCCTCGCAGGCCGCCGCCAACATGAAGCGGGTGTCGCTGGAACTGGGCGGCCATGCGCCCTTCCTGGTGTTCGACGACGCCGACGCCGAGCACGCCGCCAAGGGCGCCAGCCTGGTGAAGTTCCTCAACACCGGGCAGGCCTGCATCTCGCCCAACCGCTTCTTCGTCCACCGCAGCCAGGTGGAGCGCTTCACCGCCGTGTTCGCCGAGCGGGTGGCGAAGATGAAGGCGGGCTCCGGCCTCGACGACAGCGTCACCATCGGCCCGCTGGTCAACGAGGCGGCCGTCGCCAAGGTGGAAGCCCAGGTGCAGGACGCCGTCGCCAAGGGCGCGACCGCCGTCGCCGGCGGTGCCCGCCTGACCGAGGGGGCACTCGCCCAGGGCCACTTCTTCGCGCCGACCCTGCTCGCCGGGGTGACGCCGGAGATGCGCATCTACCGCGAGGAGACCTTCGGCCCGGTGGCGCCGGTCATCGTCTTCGACGACGAGGACGAGGTGCTGCGCATGGCCAACGACACGTCCTACGGCCTCGCGGCCTACGTCTACACCCGTGACATCGGGCGGGCGTGGCGCTGCATGGAGGCGCTGCGGTTCGGCATCGTCGGCATCAACGACATCAACCCGACCGCGGCCGCCGCGCCCTTCGGCGGCATGAAGGACAGCGGCCTCGGCCGCGAGGGCGGTCACGAGGGCATCGACGAGTACCTGGAGACCAAGCTGGCCGGCTTCTCGGTGTGACGACGCGGGGGCAGGGAGCGGCGGCCGGCGCCGCCGCTCCCGGCTTCCGACGGCCGCCGCGCGGAACGGCGGTCGGCCGCACGGCGTTCGGGGGATCGACAGGGCGGCACTCCGCCGCCCGGCCCAGATCCACCGGAGGCCCCGCAATGACCGACCGCACACCTCCCGCCGGGGGCGACGCCAGACCCCTCGGCACCGGCGCCCTCGTCGCCGGCGGGCTCGTCGCCCTGTTCGCGCTGCGCAAGATGGGGCCGCTCGGCCTCGCCGCGGTCGCGGCCGGCGGCGCCTACCTCTACCACCGCATGCGCGAGGGCGACGGTATCGCGCCCGGCGCCGCCCACAAGCCGAGCCGCTGGCTGCGCGTCCACCGCAGCGTCACCATCGCCCGGCCGCGCAACGAGGTCTTCGCCTACTGGCGCGACCCGACCCACTTCCCGCAGTTCATGAGCCATGTGGAGAGCGTCACCGCCGCCGGTCCCGACCGCCACCACTGGGTGGTCCGCGGCCCCGCCGGCACCTCGTTCGGGTGGGACGCCGAGCTCTACGACATCGAGCAGGATCGCCGCATCCGCTGGCGCACGGTGCCGCCGGCCGACGTGCGCAGCGAAGGGACGGTGGTGTTCGACGACGCGCCCGACGATGGCACCGAGGTCCACCTGACACTCACCTACGAAGCCCCCGGCGGCAGGCTGGGTGCCGCCATCGCCCGCCTGCTGGGCGAGGAGCCGGACGTGCAGGCGCGCGACGACCTGATGGCCTTGAAGCGCCTGCTGGAAGGCCAGCCCAGCACCGGCGCCGCCGGCAGCCCGCTCGGCTGAGGCAGGCCCGGTCAGACCCGGCACGGCCGAGTCCGCTGCGACCCCGCTTCCGACCAAACGGCGGGTCGGGGCGGGGCGGCAGGGGCGGTCTTATGCCCTCCGCACTGTTTGCAGGGGACAGAACGTCGTGCGATGGTTGTCCCAACCAAGAATACCTGTGAGGTTGGGAGGCGGACTCACATGGCCATCACGTGGCGCGACCAGATGAGTGTCGGGCATCCCGTCATCGACGGCGATCACAAGGCGCTCATCGACATTCTCAACACCTTCGAGAACCTGACCCGCAACGGCGCGGCGTTCATCGCGCTCGACCAGACGTTCCGCGAGCTGGCGGAATACACCAAGATCCACTTCGCGCGGGAAGAGGCCCTGCAGCGCGAGATCGGGTATCCCTTGCGCGACACCCACCAGGAGAAGCACCGCGTGCTGGTCGGCCGGCTGCTCGCCGCCTACAAGCGGTTCAAGCAGAAGCGCGAGAAGCTGGAGTCGGAAGGGGTGGCATGCGACCACCATTCCTATGCGGAACTGCTCGGCATCCTCAACGCCTGGCTGCTGGAGCACATCCTGCAGGAAGACATGAAGCTGAAGCCGCACATCCAGCGCCACATGGAGTCCCGCCTGGCCGCCGGCTGACGGAGCCGAGCCGCGCCGAGCGGCATCCTTTGCGTGAGAGTCATTACACGGTAATGTGTTGGGGGAATCGGGCGCCGAACCAAGGGCGCCTTTGGGGGACCCTGTGGAATGCCGACGGAAATCCGCCGCTTGCTCTTCAGCGAAGTCGAGGTGGCGCGCGCCTTGTCCGAGTTCAGCCTGACGTCCAACACCGGCGCCCCGCAAGGGGCGGTGCTCGACTTCAAGGTGGAGGGCGAACTGCCCGTGAAGCTGCGCGTGCACATGCAGACGCGCGAGGGCAAGCAGCTCTACCACGTCATGGAGGAGCCCTTCGTGGCGGCGGCTTTGCTCGCCTACTGCATGAAGGCGAAGATCCCCATCGCCCGCAAGAGCCGCAAGGTCGTGCGCGTCGCCAAGGCCGGCGGCATCGCCGTCGACATGACGCTGGACGGCTGAGGCCGGCGCCGGCCGGCCTCGTCCTGCCCTCTGCCTCCGCTCAGTCGCGCCGCGCCGTCCAGGCGTCGCGCACCGCCGTCGCCTCGGCCTCCACCAGCGGGCGCCGGGCCGCCGGCGGCTGGCCGTCGGCGTGGGCGGGGAACAGCGGTTCGGCGTCGCCCGTCGGCAGCAGAGTCACCATGCCGCGCGCCGCCGCCTGCGGGTGGGTGGCGGCCTCGGCGGGCGTCAGCACCGGCTCGAAGCAGCAGTCGACCTCGACGAAGGCGTCCGTCCACTCCTGGCGGCTGCGGCTCGCGATCAAGTCCGCCACCTCGGCGGTCAGGGCCGTCTGCGGGAAGGGCTCGTCCTGGCGGGCGATCCAGTCCTCGCGCCCGACCTGGACGCAGAAATCGCGCCAGAACTTGGGCTCGATGGCACCCAGCGCCATGAAGCCGCCGTCGGCGCAGCGGTAGACGCGGTAATAGGCCGCGGCACCGTTCAACAGGTCGCGCTCGTGGGCGATGGGGGCCGTCGCCGCCGTCAGCAGGCTCTGGTACTGCAGGGCGAGGCCGCTTTCGTAGATGGACAGGTCGAGCGCCGCCCCTCGGCCGGTGCGGCCGCGGCGCACCAGGGCGGCGAGCGTGGCGATGACGGCGTTCATGGCGCTCGCGTGGTCGGCGATGGGCGGGAAGGGCGCGATGGGCAGGTCCGCCGTCCCCGTCACCGCCAGCGCCCCGGCGAGCGCCATGTAGGTGCAGTCGTGCCCGGCGCGCAGGCGCAGCGGCCCGGTCTGGCCGAAGCCCGACAGGGCGCAGTGGACGAGACCCGGGTTGAGGCGGCGCAGGTCCTCCGGCCCGAAGCCGAGGCGCTCCAGCACGCCCGGGCGGTAGCTTTCCAGCAGCACGTCGGCCGCCGCCACCAGGTCGCGCAGCACCGCCTTGCCGTCCTCGCTCTTGAGGTCGAGGCGCACCACCGTCTTGTTGCGGTTGAGCCCGTGGTAGGCCGGCGCCACGCCGTCGGCGCCCAGCGGCGGCAGGCCGCGCATGGGGTCGCCCGCCGGCGGCTCCACCTTCACCACCTCGGCCCCGAGGTCGCTCATGAGCAGCGTCGCATAGGGCCCAGGCACGTACTGGCTGAGGTCGAGCACGCGGATACCGGCGAGGCAATCGGCAAGCATGGGGCGGGGGCTCCTTCCCGGGCGAAGCGGTGGGCGATGAACGGCGAGCGCCAGAGTGCCGCAAGCGGAAGTTTCCGTAAACGTAAAGCTGACGGCTCCCGGCACCCGTGCTACTCCTATGGGCATCGAAAGTTCGGGGGGGATCACGTTCATGAATACCAAGGTCGCCGCCATCGCCGCGGCTGCCGTCGTCGCCGTCGCCGGCGGCGGATACCTGATCGCCGACCGGGTGGCCGACGCCCGCGCCCAGACGGTGCTGGAGGATCTGGCGGCCTCTCTCGGCACCGGCGAGCAGCTGACCTGGAGCGGCGTCGATGCCGAGCCCTTCGGCCGCGGCGTCACTGTGCGCGGCCTGACCTACCAGCGCGCCGACGGCTATCAGGCCCGCATCGCCTCGCTGCGCGCCGAGGGCCTGACGCCCGAGGGCGGCGCCGAGACCGCCGACCTGACGGACGTGGTGATGACCCTGCCGGATGCCGGCGTCGTCACCATCGGCGGCATCGCCGCCACCGCCGTCGCGCCGCTGCCCGACATCCCCGACCAGGCCGACGACGCCGAGGCCGTCGCCCATCTGCTGGGCGGGCTCGGCGTCGGCACCCTGGTACTGACGCAGGTCGAGGCGCGGCCCGACGATCGCTCGGTGAGCATGACCGCCAAGACCCTGACCTTCGCCGACGTCGCCGCCGGCCGCTACGGCCGCGTCACGCTGGAGGGCGCCGCCCTGGCCGCCACCGACGGCACGGCCATGAGCCTGCAGCGGCTGGCCGTCGCCGGCCTCGACCTGGGCGGCATCGGGCGGATGGACGAGGACGCCCTGCAGGTCGCCGCCGGCAACGCCTTCGGCATCACCGAACTGGGCCTGACCGAGCTGTCCCTGACCGGCCCGACGGTGTCCTTCGGCGTCGGCGGGGTCACCGTCGACGGCATCGAGCGCGTGGATGGTGTGCTGGTGTCGTCGAACACCCGCATCGACCACGTGACCCTGCCGGCCAGCGTCGTCGCCGACGAGAACCCGGTCGCCGGTGCCATGCTGCAGGCGCTCGGGCGCGATACGGTGGACCTGTCGGTGGAAGCGGTGCAGCGGTTCGACGCCGATTCCGGCGCGCTGACGCTCGGCCCGCTGCGGGTGCGCAGCGAGGGCATGGGCGAGGCGGTGCTGCAGGCCGATCTGCGCGACGTACCGCTGGTGGAACTGGCCGCCGCGCTGGATGCCGACGACTTCGCCGCCGCCGAGGCCATGGCGGGACGCATCTCCCTGGTCGGCGCGAGCCTGACCTATACGGACGACCGCCTCGCCGACGTGCTGATCGACGACCTGTCGGGCGGCGATCGCCAGGGCTTCGCCGACATGGCGGCGGCCATGGTCGCCATGGAGGCGCAGGAGGCCGTTTCGGCCGAGGATGCCGCCATGGTGGCGGAGGCGGTGCGGGCCTTCCTGGTCGGCGGCAACGCCTTCAGCATCACCCTGCAGCCGACGGCACCGGTGCTGCTGCCGGTCGCCTTGGCGGCGCTGCAGATGGGGCAGGGCTCCGCCGCCCTGGCCCTGAAGGTGGAGGGGCGCTGAGGCGCCCCGCCAACCGACTGCCGGGGGTCAGGCCCCCGGCCAGCTGAACGCGAGGCCCTCGCGCAGGGTCTGGCCGGTATCGGCGTCGCGCACCACCAGCGTCACTTCCTCCGGCCGTTCCGCCCCGCGCGGCGCCTGCACGAAGAGGCGCAGCGAGGCGACGCCGTCGGGCGCCACGTCCACCGCGTCGAAGGCTTCAGTGGCGGTGCCGTCGGCGGCCAGCATGCTGAGCGACATGCCCTCGGGGGCGTCGGCGATGGCCAGTTCCAGACGGCGCGCCTCGCGGTCCTTGTTGTGGACCTTCAGGGTGTAGGTGTTGCGGATGGAGCCGTCGGACAGCGCCACGAACAGCGGCGAGCGTTCCTTCAGCGCCGTGACGTCCAGCGTCGAGCGGCCGGCGTAGGCGCCGGCGAGGCCGATGCCGAGCACCGCCAGCACCGCCACGTAGGCGAAACTGCGCGGCCGCAGCAGGCGGGTCGGCTCGGCGCGCTTCTCGGTGCGGGCGCGGGCGTTGGCGAAGCTGTCGAAGCGGATCAGGCGCTGCGGTCGGCCGATGGTGGTCATGATGCCGTCGCAGGTGTCGATGCACAGGCCGCAGTTGATGCAGTCGGCGTTGACGCCCTGGCGGATGTCGATGCCGATGGGGCAGGCCTGCACGCACTGGCCGCAATCGATGCAGTCGCCGAAGCCGGCGGCGAAGCGCTCCTCCCAGGTCTGCGACTTGCGCTTGGGGCCGCGGCTGTCGCCGCGCTGGTCCTGATAGGTGACGACTAGGCTGTTGTCGTCCAGCATGGCCGACTGGATGCGCGGCCACGGGCACATGTAGTTGCAGAACTGCTCGCGGGCGAAGCCGGCCAGCAGGTAGGTCGAGGCCATGAAGGTGGCGGCGATGCCGGCCAGCCACAGCGGCGCGTCCAGGGTCAGGTAGCCGACCAGGGTGGTCGGCGCGTCGGCCAGATAGAAGGTGACGGTGGCGCCGAAGGCGGCGGCGATGAGCAGCCAGACGGTGTGCTTGCCGGCGCGGCGGGCGGCCTTGTTCAGGCTCATGGGCGCCTTGTCGAGGCGGATGCGGGCGGCCCGCTCGCCCTCGAACAGGCGCTCGACGCGGATGAACAGGTCGGTGAACACCGTCTGCGGGCACGAAAAGCCGCACCATACGCGGCCCGCCAGCGACGCCGTCATGAACAGCGCCAGCACCCCGACGATGAGGATGCCGGCGAGGTAGTAGACTTCCTGCGGCCAGATCTCCAGGCCGAAGAACCAGCCGCGCTGGCCGACGGGGTCGAGCAGGATCGCCTGGTCCGGTGCCGTGCCGGTGCGGGTCCAGCGCAGCCACGGCGACACGAAGAAGACGATCATCAGCGCCACGCCGAGAACGTCCTTCGCCCGCCGGAACGGCCCCTTGACCGCCTTCGGGTGGATCTTCACGCGGCTGGCGTAGAGGCTGCCGCCCCCGTGCGTCTGCGTCTGGCTCATGCGGACCCCGTTTGGATAAGATGCATCGTATCTGCATCATATAGACCGGGCGCCGACCGAACGGAAGAGGTGTCGGCGCCATCGTTTCCGGACCATGCCCGCACCGTGACGGGGCGCCCTTGACGTTGGTCAAAACGGGGCGATGGGGCGGGCGGCGGCTTGACCGGGATCAAGGGGCGGGGGGGGCGGGCCGGGCAGGATCGGGCGCGACGCACAACCGATCAGCGGAGACCGCTTCCTTGTCCGACATCGTCATCGACGTGGCCGCCCTCGCGCCGTGGGACCGCCACCACGCCATCTTCGACAGCTTCGGCCGCCTGCCCGTGGGCGGCGCCCTGCGCCTGGACGTCGACCACGACCCGGTGCCGCTGCACCGCCAGTTCGAAGCCCTGCACGACGGCGAGTTCGCCTGGGCCTACCTCGCCCAGGGGCCGGAGCAGTGGCAGGTCCGCATCGAAAAGCTGCGCGGCAAGGACCACTGTTGCGGCTGTTGCGGCGGCTGAGGGGACGCCGCACCACCGCCGGGCCCGCCGTCCTCCTCCCGGACGGCGGGCCCTTTTTCGCTTTGGGGGGGCGGCGGGGCGCGGACGGAACGCCCGTTGTGCCGCCCCACCACCCCATCCGCAATTCCGCCATCATGCCGGGGCAGCGTAGCCAGCGTGGATCCCTCCAGCCGGACAGCCCCGCCATGCCGAGCCTCCGCAGCCTCGCCGCCGCCTGCGCCACCCTTCTGCTCACCGGCTGCCTGTCGGTGACCTCGGCCGGGGCCCTCGACCCGCGCTTGAACGACGGCGGCGGGTACGGCAACGACGGCACCCTGAGCTGGAGCTGGGGCGACGGCGGTTCGTCCTCCTCCTACGGCCGGCAGGGCGACGCGCGGTTGCTGGTCGACCGCTTCGGCCGCCCGGTCACCGACCGATACGGCCGCGCCATCTATGTCGACCGCTACGGCCGCCAGATCCCCACGGACTCCGTCGGCCGGCCGCAGACCAACCTCGGCTTCCCCGGGTTCCCCGGCGGCGGTGGCGGGTTCGGCGGCGGCTACGGCGGGCGCGACCGCGACGACCCCCGCGACAACCTGAGCAAGGGGCAGTCGGCCGCCCTCGACCAGGGCTGCGTCGCCCGCTACGAGGGCAACCCGAGCAAGCTGCGCCGCTGCCTCAACGGCGACCCCCGCCTGTTCGAGGAAGCGCTGGAGGACGGCTGCCATCTGCGCTACGCCGGCAACGCCAAGAAGCTGAGCCGCTGCCTCAAGCAGGCGCGCGGCAGCTTCCCCTGGTGACGCGCGGCCGGCCGTCCGGGACGGCCAGCCCCGCCACGATCCGGTAATGGCCCTGGGACGCTGCGCGGTGGTGCGCTTATGCTGTCGCCTCCACCGTGTCCATGGAGCCCGCCGATGCCGACCTCCGTCGCCGCCGACCCCGCCGAGCGCGAGGCCCGCACGGTCGCGTGGATCGCCGGCATCGCGCACTTCTTCAGCCACTTGTTCGAGCCCGTGTTCTACGTGGTCGCCCTGGTGCTGCCGAAGCAGTTCGGCATTCCCTACGAGCAGGCGCTGACCCTCATCATCGTCGGCAAGCTGCTCTACGGCCTGTGCGCACCGGCGGCCGGGTGGCTCGGCGATCGCTGGTCGGCGACGGGCATGATGGCGGTCTACTTCCTCGGCCTCGGCGCCTCCGCCCTGTGGGTCGGGCTCGCCGGATCGCCGACGGAAATGGCGCTGGCACTGGTCGCCATGGGCATCTTCGGGTCCATCTACCACCCCGTCGGCATCGCCTGGCTGGTGCGTTCGGCGAAGAACCGCGGCAAGGCGCTGGGCTTCAACGGCGTGTTCGGCGGCCTCGGCCCGGCGGCGGCGGGCGTGACGGCCGGCGCCCTCATCGAGACCTTCGGCTGGCGGTCGGCCTTCATCGCGCCGGCGGTGCTGGTGCTGGCGCTGGGCGTCGTCTTCGTCGTGCTGCTGCGCACCGGCGTCATCCGCGAGACCAAGCGCGACGCCGCCCCGCAGGCCGAACCCGACCGCCGCGACACGGTGCGCGCCTACGCCATCCTGGCCCTATGCATGCTGTGCGGCGGCCTCATCTATCAGGCGACGCAATCGAGCCTGCCCAAGGTGTTCGAGGAGCGTCTCGGCGACTGGATCGGCGGCACCGGCACGCTCGGCATCGGCACGGCGGTGATGATCGTCTACGGCGTCGCCGGGCTGCTGCAGGTGTGGTGCGGCCATCTCGCCGACCGCTACCCGCTGAAGGCCGTCTACATCGGCATGTATCTGGTGCAGGTGCCGCTGCTGGCGGCGGCGGCGAGCCTCGCCGGCGTGCCGCTGCTGCTGACGGCGGTGATGATGGTGACGCTGAGCATCGGCGCCCTGCCGGCGGAGAACAGCCTGCTCGCCAAGTTCACCCCGGCGCGCTGGCGGGCGACCGCCTATGGCGCCAAGTTCGTCATCGCCTTCGGTATCTCCGGCCTCGGCGTGCAGCTGGCGGGGTGGATCCGCGGCACCACGGGCGACTTCTTCTGGCTCTACGTCGGCCTCGCCAGCGCCGCCGCCATCATCGCCGCCTGCGCCCTGCGCCTGCCCGGCGACCAGCCCAAGCCGGCCCCCGTGGCCGTGCCGGCCGAGTAGGGCGGGCGCCCGCCGCGCGTCAACCGAGGCCGAGGCGCGGCAGTTCGATGGCCGGGCAGCGGTCCATGACGACGATCAGCCCGGCGGCGGCGGCGCGTTCCGCCGCCGCATGGTCGATGACGCCGAGCTGCAGCCACACCCCCCGGATGCCCTTCTCGTCCTTCAGCGCGATGGCCTGGTCGACGATGTCGCCGGCCCGCTCGCTGCGGCGGAACACGTCCACCATGTCTACCGGCCCCGGCACGTCGGCGAGGCGCGGGAAGCAGGGCACGCCGTCGATGCGCTCGTGCCCCGGGTTCACCGCCACCGTCTCGTAGCCGTGGCGGCCGAGGAAGGCCATGACGCGGTTGCTGGCGCGGTGGGCCTTGGGCGAGGCGCCGACCACGGCGATGCGGCGGCATTGGGTGAGCAGGGCGTGGACGCGCGCGTCCATGGGGGCGTGGCGCAAGTCGTCGGCGGGCATGGCGGCGGTCTCCCTCGCGGTGGCGGAGTCGCGCATGCTACGCCGAAGGGCGACGGCGGGATGCGCATGAGACAGTGGTTGAAAGCAGCGGGCATGTGTTTATATGCGTTTTCGGAAGGGTATCCTCCGGTGCGGCGCGCCGCCGGCCGGATGTGGATACCCGGTGAGCCCGATCACTGGAGTCCGCGCATGTTCCGCACTCCCATGCTGACCGTCAACGAAGTGGCGGAGCGCATGAAGGTCACGCCCCGCACGGTGGGCGACTGGATCCGCCACGGCAAGCTGCGCGCCATCAAGGTGGGCCGCGACTGGCGGATCGCCGTGCGGGACCTGGAAGCCTTCGCCGACGCCCACGCCAACATTCCGGCGCCGGCCACGCCCGACCGCAGCTGACGCCCGGCGCCGCCCGCCGCACACCGCCCCGACACGAAGGCCCGGCCGTCGCGCCGGGCCTTCGCACGTTTGCACCGCGACCGCGGCCGGGCGACGAAAAAAGCGGCGAACGGCAGGGGATGCCGCTCGCCGCCAAGGACGGGATCTGATCGAAGAAGGGGAAGTCTTCTCGTCACCGACTCGACATGGGGCGCAACCGCGACATTTCAACCGCGGGATCCGTCCGGACCCGGAATTATCCGCCCCGCACCTGGGCCGCGAGTTTGTAGCCGACCCCCTGCACCGTCACGATCAGCCGCGGGCTGCGCGGATTGGACTCCAGCTTGCGGCGCAAGCGGGACACCAGGGTGTCGACGGTGCGCTCGCCGACGTCGGGATCGCGGTTGGACACCACCTCCACCAGGTAGTACCGCGCCACCGGCCGCCCGGCGGAGCGCACCAGGGCGGCCAGCAGGTCGAATTCGCCGCGCGTCAGGCGCACCGGCGCGCCCGCCGGGTCCATCAACTCGCGGCGGGTGAGGTCGATGGTCCAGTCGTCGAAGGTATGCACCGACAGATCGGCCGGCACGGCCGGGCGGCGGCGGCGCAGCACGCTGCGCACGCGGGCGAGCAGCTCGCGCAGGGCGACCGGCTTGGGCACGTAGTCGTCGCCGCCCAGTTCCAGGCCGATGACGCGGTCCATGGTGTCGTCGCGGCAGGTGACGAAGATGATGCCGGCGTCGGGCGCCGGCCCGGCCCGCAGGCTGCGCGCCAGGTCGAAGCCGTCGCCGTCGGGCAGGCGGACGTCGAGCAGCCAGCAGTCGGCCCCCCAGCGCGGGGCGCCCTCCAGAGCCTCGGCCATGGTGGCCGCTTCCCAGACGTCGAAGCCCTCGCGCCGCAGATAGTCGCCCGTCAACTCGCGCGCCGTGCGGTCGTCGTCGACGATCACCAGCCGTTCCCGTCGCGCCATGCTTCTCCCGATGCCGTGCGGTGATGATGGTTGCCCCGCCTTCCGCGTCAGGATGCCGGGATTCCCCGTAGGGTCAAGGGGCCATGCGACCGGCCGCTGTCACACCATTGTAACCTTCCCGGTCGCCGTGTATGCTGCGAAAGGCGCACAGAGTGCGCTTGCTGCGGCCCGGCGGCCTCGTGACCGCCGTCCTTCGAGGGGGTTTTACCATGGACGCCAGCGGCGCCGCGGACCTTCCCGTCTTCGCCATCGTCACCGGGCTGCTCGGCGGGCTCGCGCTGTTCCTGTTCGGGCTGGAGACCCTGTCGCGCGCCCTGCGCACGGTGGCCGGCGACAGCATGCGCAAGGTGCTGGCGACGCTGACCACCAACCGCTTCGTCGGCGCCTTCACCGGCGCCCTGGTGACGGCGGTGATCCAGTCGTCGTCGGTGACGACGGTGCTGGTGGTCGGCTTCATCTCGGCCGGCATCATGACGCTCGGGCAGGCCATCGGCGTCATCATGGGCGCCAACATCGGCTCGACCATGACCGCCCAACTGGTCGCCTTCAAGATCACCGAGGCGGCGTTGCCGCTGGTCACCGCCGGCTTCGCCATCGGGTTCCTCGCCCGCAACGAGGTGGTGAAGCAGTGGGGCGCGGTGCTGCTCGGCCTCGGCTTCGTGTTCCTCGGCATGGCGATGATGAGCGACGCCATGGCGCCCCTGCGCCAGTCGCCCGAGTTCGTGGAGGCGGTGGCGACCCTGCGTGAACCGGTTTGGGGCGTGCTGGTCGGCTTCGTGTTCACCGCCGTGGTGCAGAGTTCGGCCGCCACCCTCGGCATCGTCATCACCATGGCGTCGCAGGGGTTGATCCCGCTCGACGCCGGCATCGCGGTGCTGCTCGGCGCCAACATCGGCACCTGCGCGACGGCCATGCTGGCCTGCATCGGCCGCCCGCGCGAGGCGGTGCGGGCGGCGCTGGCGCACGTGCTGTTCAACGTCATCGGCGTGGTCGCCTGGCTGCCGTTCATCCCGCAGCTGGAGGCGGTGGTCACCGGCCTGACGCCCGGCAGCGCGGCGCGCGAGATTGCCAACGCCCATACCCTGTTCAACGTGGTGAACGTGGCGGTGATGATCTGGTTCACCGGGCCGCTCACCCGCCTGATCCTGTGGCTGGTGCCCGAACGGGCGCCGCTGCCGGGCATGGAGGATCTGCCGCGGCCCCGCTACCTCGACTCCGCCCTGCTGGAGACGCCGCCCGCCGCCCTGGATGCCGTGCGCCTGGAACTGGGCAATGTCGGCGCGCGGGTGCGGCGCATGCTGGTGGCTGGGCTGCCGGCGGCCATCCAGGGCTCGCGGCCGGCGCTGGACGCGGTGGCGCGCATGGATGCCGGGGTCGACGTGCTCTACGAATCGGTGATGGACTACCTGCGGCGCATCGGCTCGCGCACCATGACGCGGTCCCAGGCGACGACCTATCTGGCGCTCATGGAGGCGGCGCGGGGGCTGGAGAGCATCGGCGATCTGGTGGAGACCGACATGGTGACCATCGGCCGCCGTCGGCTGGAGGAGAAGATCGCCATCAGCGAACATTCCGCCCGCCGCGTCACCGCCCTGCACGACCGGGTGCTCGATGCGCTGGACGGCACGCTGGAGGCGGTGCGCTCGGGCGACGTGGACGCGGCGCGCCGGGTGGTCGCCATGAAGCCCGACATCCACGCCCTGGTGCAGGCCGCCACCCGCCACGGCGCCGCCCGGCTTGTCGCCAACGAGCCCAACCGCGTCGCCGCCTATACCCGCGAGATGGAGCTGATCGAGCAACTGCGGCGCATCTATTACTTCTGCAAGCGCATCTGCCGCGCGCTCGCCGACCCCGAGCCGGCGACGGAAGAAGCCGCACCGTCGCTGGGCGCGGCGGCGGAGTAGGGGAGGGGGCAGGCGAGGGCCTCTTCGCCCCTTGCCCGGCCGCAAGTGCGGCCGCGCGCCGCGAGGCGCGGGAGCCGAGGGTCGCGGCGCGACCCGCCCGGCGCGTGAGGGCGGTGTCGATCGCAAGCGATCGACACCATCCGAAATCAATACGGAATCCGGCCTTCCAGGGCCATGTAGCTTTCGAAGACCTTGCGGCTGTCCTCGGCCAGCAGGCGCTCGAAGGGGATGCTGCGCGCCTCCATGGGGCGCGGCAGTTCCTGGTAGAGGAAGGCGTCGTCGAAGCCGGCGGTGGCCGCGTCCTGCTTGTCGGCGGCGTAGAAGATGCGCTCGACATGTGCCCAGTACAGCGCCGCGAGGCACATGGGGCAGGGCTCGCAGCTGGTGTAGACCGTGCAGCCTTCCAGGTGGAAGGCGCCCAGTTCCCTGGCGGCGCGGCGGATGGCGACCACTTCGGCGTGGGCGGTCGGGTCGCAGCCGGCCACCACCTCGTTGTGGCCCTCGCCGACGATGACGCCGTCCTTCACGATGACGCAGCCGAAGGGGCCGCCGGCGCCCGTCTCCATGCCCTGGCGCGCCAGCTCGATGGCGCGGTGCATGAAGCGGCGGTGCGGGTCGGCCTCGGCGTCATCGGTGGCCGGCGGAGTCGCCGCCGTCATGCGCCGCCGCCCGCCAGCATCTCGCGGTACTGGCGGCCCATGTTGGCGTAGTGGGCGGTGCCCTTCGGCAGGCTTTCCAGTTCCTCGGCCGTCAGGTCGCGGATGTACTTGGCGGGGGTGCCGGCCCACAACTGGCCCGACTTCACCACCTTGCCGGGGCTGACGAGGGCGCCGGCCGCCACCATGGCGCCGCCTTCGACCACGGCGGCGTCCATGACCGTCGCGCCCATGCCGACGAAGCTGCCGCTTTCCAGCCGGCAGCCGTGGATGACCGCCATGTGGCCGACCAGCACGTCGTCGCCGATCACCGTCTCGTGCTTGGCGCGCGTGACGTGGATGACGCTGCCGTCCTGGATGTTGCTGCGGGCGCCGATGCGAATGAAGTTCACGTCGCCGCGCACGGTGACGTTGAACCAGAGGGAGCTGTCGGCGCCGATCTCCACGTCGCCGATGACGGTGGCGTTGGGGGCGACGAAGGCGGTGTCGGCGATCTTCGGCCACACGCCCTGCCAGGGCAGGACGAGCGGCTGCTGGGTCGTGATCGGGCTCATGCGGCGTCTCTCCGTCGGCGCGATTACGGGAACATGGGCTGCTGCATCAGGGCGGTCGTCTCCTCGAAGCCGAGCATCACGTTCATGTTCTGCACGGCCTGGCCGGAGGCGCCCTTCACCAGGTTGTCCTCGACGCAGGTGAGGATGGCGCGGCCGGGCAGGCGGTCGTCGAAGGCGTTCATCAGCACGAAGTTGGAGCCGCGCACATGGCGCGTCGCCGGCACCTGACCCTCGGGCAGCACCCGCACGAAGGGCTCGCCGGCGTATCGGTCGGCCAGGGCGGCGCGCAGGTCGGCGGCCGTCACGCCCTCGGCGCACTGCACGTAGATGGTCGACAGGATGCCGCGCGCCATGGGCATGAGGTGCGGCGTGAAGTTCACCAGCACGGGGCGGCCGGCGGCCTCCGACAGGCCCTGCTCGATTTCCGGCGCGTGGCGGTGGGTCGCGATGCCGTAGGGGTGGATGCCCTCGGTCACTTCCGAGAACAGCGTGCCTTCCTTGGGCGCCCGGCCGGCACCGGTGACGCCCGACTTGGCGTCGACGATGATGCCGTCGGCGGCAATCAGCCCCTTGGCGATGAGCGGCATGAGCGGCAGTTGTGCCGAGGTCGGGTAGCAGCCGGGGTTGGCGACGACGCGGGCGGCCTTGATCTGCTCGCGGTAGACCTCGGTCAGGCCGTAGACCACCTCCTTCTGCAGCTCCGGCGCCAGGTGCTCGTGGCCGTAGTACTCGGCGTAGGCGGCGACGTCCTTGAGGCGGAAGTCGGCAGAGAGGTCGCAGCACTTCACGTGCGCCGGCAGGCCGGCGACCACTTCCTGCGTGGTGCCGTGGGGCAGGGCGCAGAACACGAAGTCGACGCCCGCCCAGTCCACCTGATCGATGGCGACGAGGTCGGGCAGGCGGATGCCGGCCAGATGCGGGAAGACGTCGGCGAAGGGTTTGCCGGCGCGGCGGTCGGCGGTCAGCACCGTCATTTCGACGTGCGGATGCAGCGCCAGAATGCGCACCAGTTCGGCACCCGTGTAACCGGAGGCACCGAGAATCGCCACTTTGGTCTTCGCGCTCATGTCGTCGTGTGTCCCTGGAAGATGGAGTCGCGGGGAGGGCCAGTGAAAACGAAAGGGCGCCCTCCCGCAAGAGGGCGCCCTTCCGTAACGGGCGTATGATCCGCGGGGATCAGCGCTTCGAGAACTGGAAGCTGCGGCGGGCCTTGGCCTTACCGTACTTCTTACGCTCGACGGCGCGCGGGTCGCGGGTCAGGAAGCCGGCGGCCTTGAGGGCCGGGCGCAGGGCCGGCTCGTAAGCCGTCAGGGCGCGCGACAGGCCGTGGCGCAGGGCGCCGGCCTGACCGGACAGACCACCACCGGACACGGTGCACATCACGTCGAACTGGTTCGACACGTTGGCGACCTGGAACGGCTGGTTGATCAGCATCTGCAGAACCGGGCGCGGGAAGTAGTGCGCCAGGTCGCGGCCGTTGACGATGATCTTGCCGGTGCCCGGCTTGACCCACACGCGGGCCACGGCGTCCTTACGGCGACCGGTGCCGTAGGAACGGCCCAGTTCGTCACGCTTGGCTTCGTAGCGCGGAGCCTCGGCGACGGTACCCTGCGTGGCGCCCTTCAGGTCTTCGAGGGTGAGCTTTTCCTCGGCCATCGGTTAGGCGCTCCTCTTGTTCTTCGGGTTGCGCGCGGCGAAGTCCAGGACTTCCGGCTGCTGCGCTTCATGCGGGTGCTCGGCGCCGGCGTAGACGCGGAGCTTCTTCATCTGGGCACGGCCGAGCGGACCACGCGGGATCATGCGCTCGACGGCCTTCTCGATCACTCGCTCCGGGTAACGGCCACCGAGGATCTGACCCATGGTCCGTTCCTTGATGCCGCCGGGGTGACCGGTGTGCCAGAAAAACTTCTTGTCGCTCATCTTCTTGCCGGTCAGCTTGACCTTCTCGGCATTGATGATGATGACGTTGTCGCCGACGTCGATGTGCGGCGTGAACGTGGCTTTGGTCTTGCCACGCAGGATGTTCGCCACGTGCGAGGCGAGGCGGCCCAGAACGACGCCTTCGGCGTCGATCAGGATCCACTTCTTTTCCACCTCGGCGGGCTTGGCCGAATAGGTCTTCATGGCACCATCTCGTTCGAAAAACGAAACGGACCGCTGCAGGAGCGGCCCACGGAACTGAGGGTGCGAAATATGTCACGATGCGCGGATTTGTCAAACACATAAGAAGCTGCAAAATCAATGACTTAGCAAAAAGGTATTATTTTACCGTCGCAGCAAACCGAGGCTGGCTGCGGGTTTGCGGCCGATCGGGTGCACGGCGACGTCGCCCCCGCCGGTCGCTTGACGTGCCGCACGGCGGAGTCATACTCGGCACATGGGCGCAGAAGTGCCCGCCTGGAGGTTGCCATGACCCTATCCGCCCTCCTGCCCGCCGCGGCAGGACCGCTTCTGCCGGCGCGCCAGAAGACCGCGCCCGCGTCCACCACCGCCGCCGCCGCGACTCCGGCGGCCGCACCCGCCGCGCCGCCCGTCGGGCTGTCGCCGGCGGCGTTGACGGCCATGAGGGAGGATTTCCTCTCCCGCCGACTCGAAACGGCGGAGAAGATCATGGAGGCCATGCGGCCCTACCTCAGCCTCGTCACCACGCCGCAGACGGCCCGCCCCATGGCGGCGACGCTCGGCCACGTGGCGCGCGAGATCAACGCCGTGGTGCGCGAGATGGGCGGCGAACTCGCCCGCCGCACCGTCGCCGACCTGCGCCAGCCGATGGCCCCCGCACCGGCCGCGGCCGACGGCGCCGCCGGTGAGAAGGCGAAGCGCTTCGCCGGGCTTGCCTCGCTGGCCGACCGGGCGGAGCGCGCCATGAGCGGCGCCAGCCGCATGCTGCGGCACGTCGGATCGGTCTACGACCCCGACCCGCTCGGCCGCGGCACGGTGCTGAAGGTGGCGGTGGACGCCTCGCGCCCGCTGCTGGCGGCGTGGGACGACCTCAAGTCCTTCCGCCTGCGCCTGACGGCGGCGGAGAACCGGGTGAACCTGAGCGCCTGAGGTCTGGCAGCGAGACTGTTGCGCTCAGTCAGCGGCGCCGCGCCAGACGGTAATGCCGTTGCCGCCGCCTGCTTCACTGCAATGTCGCTCGATCGTGTCTTCGGGTAGCTCAAGGTCAATGGCGAGGCGGCCATAAGAAAACATCTGAATCTCGCCGCCTTCCCTTTCGAATTCGCTATTTATGTGGCGTTCGATTAGTTCCGCAACTTCGTTGAAGCGAGTTACCTGTGTCAATCGCGCGGGATGTTTGCTTGTTGTGCTGTCTCGCTTTAGCCGGACCGGATATTCTGGCATCGTGATTTCGCCTCGCGAGGTTATTCCTGAACAGAGGGAATCGTCCGTAATACGAGCACTGCTGCGCGAAGTTGTAAAGTAAGGTTGTGGGCGGTGGCCGCGTCGGCAGTTCCGATACTTTTGGTAGCGCTATTGCCCCCATAAGACACGCGCCTGCCCCTTAATCCACACAAGCCTTTGGCGTAGGTCCTTCGTTGATCGCTCATCAACAGCGCATCGGAGGAGACGCGCCATGAGGAAGATCTCTTTCGCCGCCGCCCTGGCGGCCGCCACCGCGCTCAGTGCCCCGGCCTTCGCCGCCGGGTCCGACGATGCCGCGAAGACGAGCGGCACCGCGACCGAGGCGCAGGCCCAGAGCGGCAGCGCGTCGTCGTCCATGTCCAGCGACACCGGCAGCGCCGGGGCGTCGACCGCCATGCCGGGGCAGGCGGCCGGCATGTCCGGCGAGAACATGGATCAGGAGGAAATCCGCGACCTGCAGCAGGCCCTGAAGGACGCCGGCCAGGACATCGAGGTCGACGGCGTGTGGGGCGACGGCACCGCCCAGGCCCTGCGCGACTTCCAGGAAGAGGAAGGCATCACCGCCTCGGGTGAGCTCGACGACGAGACCCTGACGGCGCTCGGCCTCGACCTCGGCACCGGCGTCCAGGACGGCGCCACCCAGCAGGCGGAAACCCCGAGCGGCACCACCGGCACGACCACCGGCTCGGGCACGGCCGGCAGCAGCGACGAGCCCATGCCGCAGTCCAAGCCCGACGACGCCAGCGGCGGGACCTCCACCGGCGGCACCACCACCGGCGGCGCGAGCGGCTCGGCCAACTGACGTCTCGCGGCTGCACGCCCCGGCGGCCGGCGCCCTCCCTCCCGTGGCGCCGGCCGTCTCGCGTCAGGTGCCGGCGGCGGCTCGTGTGGTCAGGCGCCGGCGGCGCCGGTCAGCTGGGCGATGGTCGGCGCCTTGTCCTGCGGCGGGATGGAGTAGGTGCCGGTGACGTGGGCGACCATGCCTTCCTCGCCCTCGGAATAGAGGTCGACTTCCACCACGGCCAGCCGCTTGCCAGCCTTCAGAATGCGGCCCTCGGCAATCATGTCGCGCGGGCCGGGCTTGCGCAGGAAGTTGATGTTGAGGTTGGTGGTCACCGCCAGTTCCACCGGCCCGATCAGCGACAGCACCACCACGTACATGGCCAGGTCGGCCAGCGCCATCATGGCGGGGCCGGCGACGGTGCCGCCCGGCCGCACCAGGTCGGGCTTGAAGCGCATGCGCACGCGGCACGCGCCGGCGGCCACGTCCTCCACCTGCATGCCGAGGATGTCCACCAGCGGCAGCTCGGCGTCCAGGATCGCCTGGATTTCCGGAATGGTGATCTTGGTGGTCATGGGCGCTGCGTCCTCCCCGGGCGGTTCTTCTTGTGGCCGGTCCAGCATGGTGATGCTTTACGCTTACGTCAACGGCAAGAGCCGCTTGCAGCCGGCGCCGCGGGCCGTCACCATGGGGAAAACCGCCAGGAGACCGTCCATGACCGCCGCCGCCGCTTCCGCTTCCGATGCCATCCTGCTGCGCCACGACGCCGACGGCATCGCGACGCTGACGCTCAACCGCCCGCAGGCGCGCAACGCCCTGTCGGTGGGCCTCATGGCGGCGTTGCAGGCGGAACTGGATGCGGTGAAGGCCGATCCGGCGGTCAAGGTGGTGGTGCTGGCCGCCAACGGTCCGGCTTTCTGCGCCGGCCACGACCTCAAGGAAGTGCGCGCCAACCCCGGCCGCGAGGCCTATGCGGCGCTGTTCGAGCAGTGCTCGAAGCTGATGATGTCCATCGTCACCCTGCCCAAGCCGGTCATCGCCCGCGTCCATGCCATGGCCACGGCGGCCGGCTGTCAGCTGGTGGCCAGCTGCGATCTCGCCTATGCGGCGGAAGAGGCCAAGTTCGCCACGCCCGGCGTCAACATCGGCCTGTTCTGCTCGACCCCCATGGTCGCCCTGTCGCGCGCCGTCGGCCGCAAGAAGGCCATGGAGATGTTGCTGTCCGGCCGCCCCATCGGCGCCGAGGAAGCCATGCTCGCCGGCCTCGTCAACGACGTGGTGCCGGCGGCGGAACTGGACGAGGCCGTCATGGGCATGGCGCGCACCATCGCCGGCAAGTCGCCGCTGACGCTCGCCATCGGCAAGGAAGCCTTCTACCGCCAACTGGAGATGCCGCTGGCCGAGGCCTACGCCTATGCCAGCGAGGTCATGACCCGCAACATGCTCGCCCGCGACGCCGAGGAGGGCATCGACGCCTTCCTCGCCAAGCGCGACCCCGTGTGGGAAGGGCGCTGAGCCGGTGGCGCGGCGGGTCGTCGTCGTCGACACGGAAACCACCGGCACCAGCCACGCCGACCGGGTGGTGAGCCTGGCGGCGGTGGAACTGCTCGACCACCGCTTCGGCGCCGTGCTGCACCTGGTGTTCAATCCGGGGCGGCGGAACCATTGGGCGGCCTACAAGGCGCACGGCCTGTCCGACGCCTTCCTGGCCGACCAGCCGCCCTTCGCCGACCACGCCGCCGAGGTGTGGGACTTCATCGGCGACGCGGTGGTGGTCGGCCACAACGTCGGCTTCGACGACCGCATGCTGCGCCAGGAATTCGCCCTGGCCGGCTTCCCGCCACCCGCCTGGGCGCTCCATTGCACCATGAAGAGTTGGCGCGGCCTGTTCCCCGGCCGGCCGTCGTCGCTGGATGCCTGCTGCGGCGCCTTCGGCCTCGGGCGCACCACGGCGGTGCACGGGGCGCTGGAGGACGCGCTTCTGTGCGCCTGCCTTTATCAGGCGCTGGAGGGGGCGGCGGTGCAGCCCATGCCGGCGCTGACGCCGTTCTCCAACCTGCGGGTGCCGGCGCTGTAGCGGCGGCGGCTCAGGCGTCGGGCGGCGGGGTGTTGCGCTTCACCACGCCGGCGCCGGCCCAGATCAGCATGCCGCCGACCACCAGCCCCGGCAGCAGCGCGAAGACGAAGACGGTGGCCTGGGTGCCGAGCGAGGCGGCTGCATCCATGTGCGCCGCCGAATAGGCCGCCCGCGCCAGGAATCCCGCCAGGACGAGAACGCCGCCCGCCTGCAGGGCGCGGCCGATGAAGCGTCCGTTGGCCGACATGGTCAGTCCTCCTTCGCCGGTTCGGCGCTCTGGGCGTGTTCGGCGCACACCTGCTTCAGGGCGAACAGGGCCTCCAGCGCCAGCGGGAAGCCGGTGTAGGGGGCCAGCTGCATGAAAGCTTCCACCAACTCGTCGCGGGTCAGGCCGGCGTTGAGGGCGGCGCGGATGTGGATCTTCAGTTCCTTCGGCGCCGTCCCCTGGGCGGCGAGCGCCGACACGATGGTCAGCTGGCGGTCGCGGGCCGACAGGCCGGGGCGGGTGTGCAGGTCGCCGTAGGGGAATTCCACCACCATGCGGGCGAAATCGGGCGCGATGGCGCGCAGGTCGTCGAGGAAACCGTCGCCGACCACGTCGTGCAGCGTGCGCAGCCGGTCGAGTCCGCGGCGGTAACGATCGTCTGACATGAAGAACAAGCCTCGGTGGTGCGCGCAAGGAGGTGCGTCATACCGCGCCGGCCGCCGCCGTGCAACCGGCAGCCGGCGCGGGTCTGCGGCGTTATGGCAGCAATGGCAAACCGAGGAGGTCCGTCATGGTCGAGAACCACGGCAAGCAGATCAAGGACGACAAGACCTACGAGGCGATCCGCGATCAGGGTGCCAGCAAGGAAAAGGCGGCCCGCATCGCCAACGCCCAGGCCAGGAGCAAGACGGGCGGCGGCAAGTCGGAACCGGCGGCCAAGGGCGGCCGCCACGGCGCCTACGAGGACTGGAGCAAGGACGACCTCTACCAGCAGGCTAAAAAGGTGGGGATCGAGGGGCGGTCCAGGATGAAGAAGACCGACCTGATCGATGCCCTGCGGCACCACTGACCGGGCCGCTATCGCCGCTCCGGCCGCGCCGAGCCCAGCAGCTTCAGCAACCGTCCCTTGCGGGCGGTCAGGCCGAACAGCAGGGCCGCCACGGCGACGAACAGCACCGCCACCACCGCCATCACCGGCGTATAGCCGTAGCGCAGGCTGTTGAAGATCTTGATGGGCAACGTCTCCACCGTGAAGCCGGCCACCATGTAGGCGACGATGTACTCGTTCAGGCTGAGCACGAAGACGAAGGCGAGGCCCGCCAGCACGTAGGGTGTCACCGTCGGCAGGACGACGGTGCGGAACACCGTCTTCTCGTCGGCGCCCAGCGTGCGGGCGGCCTCCACCTGCTCCTTCGACAGGCTGTCGAGCCCGAGCGAGATGTTCACCAGCGGCAGCGTCACGAAGAAGATGCCGTGGCTGATGATGGTCGCCCAGATCTGCCCGTAGAAGCCGACCGTGTTCCAGAAGATGAGGAACCCGAGCGCGGTGATGACCGGCGGCAGCATGAAGGGCGCGATGCCCATGAGGAACAGCGGCTTGGCATAGGCCACCCGCCAGCGCCACAGGAACCACGCCAGCGGCAGCGCGATGGCGACCGACAGGACCGAGGCATTGGCGGCGACGATGAGGCTGTTCTTCAGCGCGTTCAGCCACGTCGGGTCGGTGAACAGCTCGCCGTACCAGCGCAACGACAGGCCCTGCGGCGGGAACAGCAGGCGGCGCGGCTGGTTGAGGCTGACCCCTGCCACCACGATCACCGGGGCGGCGAGGAACAGGGCGATCAGCCCCATGTAGACGGCGCGGAAGATGCGCGTGCGGCGGTCGGTCATGGCTTGCGGCCTCCGCCGGCCAGCAGGGTGAGTCCGATGAGCGCCAGGCTCACCAGCATGAGGAACACGGCGACGGCGGCCGCGAAGGGGATGTTGCTCTGGTAGATGGCCTGGTCGGTGATGAAGACCGACAGCGTCCAGTGCTGCGGCTCGCCCAGCAACTGCGGCAGGACGTAGACACCGAGCGTGAAGACGAACACCAGCACCAGCGTCGCCAGCACCGCCTGGCGCAGCGACGGCACCACCACCGTGAAGAACGTGCGCAGCGGCGAGGCGCCGAGCGTGCGGGCGGCCTCCGTCACCTCGGGGTCGAGACGGGTGACGCTCGGGTAGAGCACCAGCACCGTATAGGGGAAGGTGATGAAGCACATGCCGAGCAGCAGGGCGAGGAAGCTCGGCGAATAGGCCTGCGGCGTCTCGATCAGGCCGAGCGCCACGAACAGGTTGGAGATGCCGGCCGAGCGCGACAGCAGGGTCGACCACGCGAAGCCGATGATGACCTCCGACAGCGACAGCACCGACAGGATGAACACCAGCCACGCCGTCTGCCCGCGGGGCGAGAGGCGCGCGAGGAACCACGTGAAGGGCACCGCCGCCGCCGTGCACAGCACCGCCGCCAGCGCGCAGACGGTCAAGGAGAAGCCGAGCACGCCGAGGAACAGCGGCGTCAGGAAACGGGCGTAGTTGGCCAGCTCGAAGGCCGGCTCGTAGAAGCCGCCCTCGACGCGGTGGAAGAAGCTGTAGGCCACCATGATGCCGAAGGGCACCAGGAAGAAGACCGTCAGCACCAGCGCCGGCCCGGCCATGGGCAGGTGCTGGAGAAGGCCGCGGGGTCGGGTTTGCAGGCTCATGCCGCCAGCACCCGGCAGGCCTCGCGCGGCAGGTCGACCGTCACGGCGTCGCCGGGGGCGACAGGGGCGGCGTCCTTGCGCAGGCTTTCGGCGATCAGGGCGTGGCCCTGGCAGTCGACATGGACTTCGACGGTGCCGCCGACGTCGCGCACGAAGGTGACGGTGGCCGGCAGCCGGTTGGGCAGGGCCTCGCCGGCGGCGTCGGGCGTCGGCAGCACGTGCAACTCCTCGGGCCGCACCAGCAGGGTCGCCGGCTGGCCGCGGCGCAAGCCGTCGGGGATAGCCGCGACGGTGATGCGGCGGTCGCCGAACTGCACGGCGCCGGCCTCCACCGTCACCGGCAGCAGGTTGGAGGTGCCGATGAAGTCGGCGACGAAGGTATTGGCGGGCTCGCGGTAGATCTGCGACGGCGCGCCGACCTGCTGCACCCGGTGGTCGCCCATGACGACGATCAGGTCGGCCATGGTCATGGCCTCGCGCTGGTCGTGGGTCACCAGGATGGTGGTGACGGCCAGCCGCTGCTGCAACAGGCGCAGCTCGATCTGCATGGCCTCGCGCAGCTTGGCGTCGAGCGCCGACAAGGGCTCGTCGAGCAGGAACAGCTTGGGATCGACGGCGAGCGCGCGGGCGATGGCGACGCGCTGGCGCTGGCCGCCCGACAACTGGCTGACGTGGCGGTCGGCGACGCCCGGCAGGCGCACCATCTCCAGCAATTCCTCGGCGCGGCGGCGCTGGCTGTCCTTGCCCTCGCCGCGGATGCGCAGGGCATAGGCGATGTTGTCGCCGACCGTCAGGTGGTCGAACAGGGCGAGGCTCTGGAACACCATGCCGAAGCCGCGGCGGTCGGGCGGCAGGCCGGAGATGTCGGCGCCGTCGAGCAACAGGCGGCCGCGGCTCGGCTGCTCCAGCCCGGCGATGAGGCGCAGCAGGGTGGTCTTGCCGCAGCCCGAGGGGCCGAGGAAGCACACCAGCTTGCCGGCGGGAATGTGCAGGTCGACGTCGGTGACGGCCAGGACGGAGCCATAGCTCTTGCCGACGCCTTCCAGGACGAGATCGTGCATGGCGGGTCCGGAACGGAGGTAAGGGGGCAGGGGACGGCCCGGCGCCCCGCCGCCGCCGCGCCGGCAGCGGGCCGGTCATGGCGGGGCGGGGCGCCGGGGTGCCGTCAGCCGGTGATCATGGCCGTCCAGCGCTCGTTCACCCAGTCGCCCTTGTCGGTGTAGAGCGTGTAGTCGGGGATGATCGGCGCGGTGTCGCTGGAGACGGCGGCGAATTCCTCCGCCGACAGGTCCATGAGGTCGCGCGGGATCACGGGCGCCGTGCCGACCTTGCGGGCGAGCGTCGCCTGAACCGCCGGCTGGCACATGTAGTCGATGAAGACCTGCGCTTCCTCGACCTTCTTGCAGGCCTTGGTCACGGCCCACGAGCCGCGGTCGGCGACGCCGCCTTCCTGCGGGAAGGTGGAGCGCACGGGGAAGCCGTCGGCGGCGGCGAGGCCGGTGACGTCGTGGTAGTACTGGCCGGCGGGGATTTCGCCGGTCTGCAGGGCGTTCTGGAACTGGCCCTCGTCGCGGTACCACAGGGCGACGTTGGGCTTCAGCTCGGCGATCTTGTCGAGCACCTTCTGGATGCCGTCCTCGCTCTTCAGCACGTCCTGGCCGGGGAAGTAGGTCTTGGCGGCGATGTCGAGCATGAAGGAGTTGGACGCCAGCGCCAGCAGTCCGAGGCTGTTCTTGCCGGCGCCGTCCCAGAAGAACTTCCAGCTCTGCGGCGCGTCGGCGTAGGTCTCGGTGTTGGTCACCAGCGTGATGAACCACGCCACCGCCGGCACGCCGGCGACGCCGCCGTCGGGGTACGTGTTCAGGTAGTCCTCGAACACCTTGGCGGCGTTGGGCATCTTGGCCATGTCCAGGCGCTGCCACAGGTCGCCGCGGATGCCGCGGATCATGGGCACCTGGGCGATCATGTTGACGTCGGCGGGGGCGACGCCGGCCTTGGCCGCCTGCTCCAGCTGCACGAGCCAGGCTTCGCCGGTCGGCTCCGGCACGCTCTCGACGGTGATGCCGGTCGCCTTGGTGAACTCGGGGAAGATGTGCTTGCGGAAGCTCTCCTCGAAGTAGCCGCCGTAGGTGCCGACCTTGATGGAGCGGTCCTGGGCGAACACCGACGGCGCCTTCAGCGCCACCACGCCGGCCGCGGCGGCGGCGGCGGAGAACTTCAGCACGGTGCGGCGACTGGGGTCGTAGCGGTAGGTGGTCTTGCGCATGGGGAAAAGCCTCCTGTTCGGACTTCGTTTTTTGTCTGGGTTCAGCGTTCGGCGAAGGCCGCGAGCCGGGCGGCGACGGTGGCGGCGGCCTCGCCGGGCACGTTGGCGAAGGCGAGGCGCAGGAAGCGGTCCTGGCCCTCGCCGAACATGGAGCCGGGCAGGGTGAGCAGGCTCTGCTCCTGCGCCAGTGACCGGGCGACGTCGTAGGCGGCGCGGCCCTCGAAGGGGTGTTCGACGTAGGCGAAATAGGCGCCGATGCTCACCAGCCGCCAGCCCTGCAAGCCCTCCACCGCCTGGCGGAAGGCGGCGGCGCGGCTGCGCATGAGCAGCGTGTTGCCGGCCACCCAGTCGCGCAGGGACGTCAGGCCGAACAGCGCCGCCTCCTGCCCCAGGCGCGGGGCGCAGATGGCGACGCAGTCGACGGCCTTCTCCACCGACGCCATCAGGCGCGGCCCCGCGACCAGGGCGCCGACGCGGTGGCCGGTGATGGCAAAGACCTTGGAGAAACTGTAGAGGTGGACCAGCGTCTCCGGCCACGCGGGGTCGTCGAACAGGGCGTGCGGGCGGCGGTCCTCGGGCAGGAAGTCGCGGTAGGTCTCGTCCAGCACCAGGGCGATGCCGTGCTTCTGCGCCAGGGCGTAGAAGGCGGCGATGACCTCGGGCGGGTAGACGGCGCCGGTCGGGTTGTTGGGGGTGACGAGGACGATGGCGCGGGTGCGCGGGCCGATGCGGTCGGCCGCCTCGTCCACGTCGGGCACGCCGCCGGCCTCGGGGCGGAAGGGCAGGGGAACGGCGTGAATGCCGAGCGCGTCGAGCCACATCTTATGATTGAAGTAGTGCGGCAGCGGCAGGATCACCTCGTCGCCAGCCTTGGCGAGCGCCATCATGGCGGCGCAGAAGGCCTGGTTGCAGCCGGCGGTGATGGCGACGTGGCTGGGCGACGGGCGGGCGCCGTAGACCCGGCCGATGTCGGCCGCCAGCGCCTCGCGCAGGGCCGGCATGCCGAGGATGTCGGTGTACTTGTGGACGGCCGGGTCGTGCAGGCGCGCGGCCAGATGCTCCACCAGCTCGGCGGCGGGCGGGTGGCCCGGCACGGCCTGGCACAGGTCGATGAGGGGGCGGCCCGGCACCGGCGCAAGGCCGCGCACCCAGCCTTGCGCGTCGGCGATGGGCGGCGGCGCCACGGCGGCGAGCAGCGGGTTGAGCGGCGGGGTCGTCGGCTGGTCGGAAGGGGTCATGGGAAGCGTGTGTCCGGCGGTCAGAGGGGATCGCGCCGCAGCGGCATGGTCATGCAATGCACGCTGCCGCCGCCGGCGGCGAAGAGATCCAGCTCGGGGTCGAGCACCGTCAGTCCTTCCGCCCGCAGCCTGGCGTTCAGCGCCGTGGAGTGGCGCGGCGAGATCACCGTATCATTGCCGAGCGCCAGGACGTTGCAACTCATCTGCATGACCTCCTTGTAGGTCGCCGGCACGATGCGGATCTGGCGGTCGTGCAGCCAGTCCAGCAGGTCGTCGGGCAGCACGTCCGGGCAGGCGACGGCGAGCCCGTCGGCCGCCATGCAGAACAGCACGTCGAGGTGCAGGAAGTGCTCGGCGAAGGGCTGCACGCGCACGTCCCAGCCCTCGGCCTCGAACCAGTCGCAGAACTGGCGGGCGCCGTCGAGGGTGGTGCGCTCGCCCGAGGCGCCGACCAGCAGCAGGCCGGGGCGGATGATGTGGATGTCGCCGCCTTCCAGGCTGCCGGCGGTCGCCATCTTCCAGAACCCGTCGCGGCCGTAGAAGTCGAGGATGGAGGCGTATTCGCCCCGCCGCTGCGGCCGGAACAGCTGCGTCATCACCGGGCCCCAGGGGGTCACCTGGCTCGAATCGCGGGTATAGACCTGGTAGGGCAGGTGGGGTTCCAGGCGGTTCAGGAAGTGGCAGGCGACGTCGGCCTGCCGCAGGGCATCCACCAGCTCGCCGAACTGGGCCGCCGCCTGGGATGCGTCATAGGGCCGGCCGCTGTCGAGCGAGGCGGTGGCGATGGTGTTGGTGGGCTGCCAGGCGTAATGGTCCGGCGCGCACAGCAGCACGTCCCGCAGGACACCCGTCTCCGAATCCACGCTCCAGGTCACGCCCGGTCCTCCAGATTGCTCAAACCGTGGGCGGTGGCCCGCCCTTGCCCACGAAGGTGGCGGACGGCCGGCGTGCGGAAAATAGTGGATCAGGAAACTTCACTTTGATGAACTTCAATGTGAGCCCCTGGTCATCGCGGGAGTCTGCGAACGTGAGCATCGGTCAGATCACCGAAGTCGACATCCGTCTCCTGCGCGTCTTCGTGGCCGTGGTGGAGGCGGGCGGCTTCTCGGCGGCGCAGGCGACCCTCAACGTCGCCGGCTCCACCGTCTCCAACCACATGAGCGCGCTGGAGCAGCGCCTGGGCGTCAAGCTGTGTCAGCGCGGGCGCATCGGCTTCCGCCTGACCGACAAGGGGCGGGTGGTCTACGACGCCGCCTGCCGGCTGCTGGCGGCGGCGGAAACCTTTCGCAGCGAGGCGGCCCAGGTGCGCGGCCAGCTGGTCGGCGACCTGCGGATCGGGCTGGTCGACACCACCATCACCGACCCGGCGAGCCCGGTGGTGCGGGCGCTGACCCGCTTCAACGGCCGCGAACACCGCGTCCACCTGCACGTCGGCATCGAGGCGCCGCAGGACCTGGAACGCCGCCTGCTGGCGGGCGCGCTCGACATCGCCGTCGGCAGCTTCCCGACGCGGGTCACGGGGTTGGAATACGCGCCGCTCTATGCCGAGAGCCAGACGTTCTACTGCGGCGCCGGCCATCCGCTGTTCGACGCGCCGGCGCCGACGCTGGAGGACGTGCGCGCCTGCCGCATCGTCGCCCGCGGCTACTGGCACCAGAACGACCTGCGCCGAGTCGGGTTGCCCTTATCGTCGGCGGCGGCGACGGTGCAGAACATGGAGGCGCAGGCCATGCTCATCCTGTCGGGCGGCTACCTCGGCTTCCTGCCGGAGCACTACGCCGCGCCGTGGGTGGCGCAAGGTCGCCTGAAGGCGCTGCTGCCCGAAGCGACGGCCTATACGGCGCCCTTCGATCTGGTCACCCGCCGCGGCGCGCGCGAGACCAAGGTGCTGGCGACCATGGTCGCCGACCTGCTGGCCTCGCGCTGAGGGAGGCGGCGCCGTCAGTCCTCCAGCACCAGGCTGTCGCTGTCGAGCAGGGTGCGCAGGCGGGTCTTGAGGTCGCGGATGCTGACGGGCTTGCGCAGCAAGGCGTCGACCCCGCCCGGCAATTGTTCCAGCAGGCGGCGTTCGGCGAGCGGCTGGCCGGTCATGACGATGGTGAAGACCTGCGGCCAGTCCTCGGCGAGGCGCTGGAGCAGGTCCTCGCCGCGGCCGTCGGGCAGGTGCAGGTCGGTCACCACGGCGTCGGGCTGTGCCGCATCCAGGGCAGCCAGCGCGCCCCCCAGATCGTGGGCGACCGTGACGGCGTAGCCCGACTCGCGCAGGGCGTCGGCGATGACGTCGGCGGCCAGCACCTCGTCGTCGACCACCAGGATGCGGGCGCCGCCGGCTTCCTCGTCCGTGCCTCCGCCAGCGGCGGCGGTGGCGGCGGCCGCGGCGGCGGCCTGGTCGACGGCGGTGCCGGCCGGCGGCGCGGCGGCCGGCTGGCGGGCCAGCGGCAGGAAGATGGTGAAGCGGGCCCCGCCCTCGGGCCGGTTCGCCGCCCCCATGTCGCCGCCCATGTCGTGCACGATGTCGAGGCAGATGGACAGGCCGAGGCCGGTGCCTTCGCCGGTCGGCTTGGTGGTGAAGAAGGGCTCGAAGACGTGGTCCAGCACCTCGGGCGGGATGCCGGGGCCGTCGTCTTCCACCACCAGCCGCAGCTCGCCCTGATCGCCGCGGACCTGCACGGCGGCGGTCACCCGCACCGTGCCGTAGGGCGGGGCGCGGCGGCGGCCGGGATTGCTCAGCACCGCCTGCGTGGCGTTGCGCAGCAGGTTGAGCAGCACCTGGTCGAGCTGGTTGCGGTGGCCGACCACCACCGCGTCCGCCGTCTCCGGCTCCAGGTGCAGGTCGATGCGCATGCCGTCCTTGGCGGCCTGCTGCTCGAACAGGCTGACCGCCTGGACGATGGCGGCCTGCGCCGCGAAGGGCTCCTTGGTGCCGCCGTCGCGGCGGGAGAAGGCCTGGATGTAATCGAAGGTGTCGACCAGCCGCTCCGCCTGATTGACGATCTCGCCGAACTTGCCGCCCAGCATGGCCCGCAGGGCGGCGGCGTCGGTGTCGGCGGGGGCGCGTTCCAGGCTCGCCACGGCGCTTTCGGCCAGCAGGCGGATGATGTTCATGGGCTGGCTGATCTCGTGGATCAGGCTGGCCGACATCTCGCCGAGCACCGCCATCTTGCTGGCCTGGCGCAGCATGGTTTCCATGCGGCGGCGGTCGGACTGGTCGAGCGCCGAATAGATGAGCCCGCCGGACGCCCCGTCGGCACCCGGCAGGCGCGACACGGAGACGAGGCCGGGCAGCATCTGCCCGTCGCGGCGGCGCAGGGTGACGTCCAGGTCGGCCGTGCGGTCGGGATCGGCGGCCAGCACCTCGGTCGGCAGCAGGTCGAGCGCCCGCAGCGGCAGCCCGAGTGCCTCGCGCTGGCTGAGGCCGAACAGGACCTCGGCGCGGCGGTTGAGGTAGGTGATGGCGCCGTCGCCGTCGGTGGCGATGATGGCCGTGCGCACCTCGTTCAGCAGGTGGGCCTGGAAACGGATGCGGTCTTCCGCCTGGCGGCGCTTGGTGACGTCGCGCACCACCATCAGGAAGCCGCGCAGGCGGCCGTCGGGGGTGGTGAGGGCGGCGAGCACGCCCTCGCCCTGGAACCGGCTGCCGTCACGCCGCCGCCGCCAGCCGTCGAGCGGCGTGGTGCCGTCGTGGCGGGCCTGGATCATCTCCTGCTCCGGCCGTCCTTCGGTGCGGGCGTCGTCGGGGTGGAACAGGGCGAACGGCTGCCCGATGACTTCGGGCGCGTGCCAGCCGAACAGGCGCGTGCCGCCGTCGTTCCAGCTCACCACGCGGCCCTCCTCGTCGAGCAGGGCGATGGCGTAGTCCTTCACGGCGCCGATGAAGCGCTGCAGGCTCTGCTCCGTGTCGAGCAGGGCGCGGGTGCGCCGCACCACCACCCGGCGCAGGGCCCACACGCCGACGGCGGCGATGCCGAGGCCGGCGGCCAGCACCACGGCGACGATGCCGAGGATCATGTAGGTGCGCTCGGTGCGCGCCATCTCCAGGCGCACCTTGTCGAACAGGAAGGTCTCGGGGGCGAAGGATTCGCTCACCAGCCCGAACCGGGCCAGGGTCTGGTGCATGCGGCGCCAGCGGTCGGGGTTGATGTGGCCCAACTCCACCATGGGCCAGGCCGTCAACTGGCGGACCGGCTCCACCATGAAGCGGTTGAGGGCGCGGTTGTCGTCCAGGAAGGCGATGTTCTGCGGCAGTTCCGACAGGCGGGCGACCATGGCGTCGGGGTGGGTCAGCGCATATTCCCAGCCGCGTTGCGTCGCCCGCAGGATGGCGTCGACGAGGGCGGGGTCCTGCTGCACCAGCCGCCGGGTGGTGAACAGGCTGTCGCCGTAGAAGTCGACGCCGTAGTCGAGCGGCCGGAACATGCGCGCCGGCACGCCGTTCTGGGCGAAGTGGAAGGGGCTGGAAATCACATAGCCGACGTAGCCGTCGCCCTTGCCGCCGAAGAAGTCGCGCGAACTGCCGCGCTTGGCGGCCGGCGGCGGATCGAACCCGGCGGCCTGGGCCATGGCCATCAGCTCCACGTCCGTCAGGTCGCCCGGCCGGCGCAGGATGTCCTTCTTCAGGGCATCGCCGAGGGTGCGGATGTCGGGCGAGTCCCGCATGAACAGGGCGGCGCCGCTGTGCTGGAAGAAGCTGCCGATGACCACCAGCCGGTGGTTCTGGTCGTTGGCGAGCAGGATGTCGCTGCCGCCGATGCCGAAATCGGCGCGCCCCTCCACCACCTCGCGGGTGCCCGACAGCGGATTGCCCGCGGCGTCGAGGCCCGAGCGCAGCTCCACGTCGAGCCCGGCCTGGGCATAGTAGCCCTCCCACAGGGCGGCGTAATAGCCGGCGAACTGGAACGACGGCGCCCAGCGCAGTTGCAGCACCACCTTCTCGGCGGCATGTGCGGCCGGGGCCAGCACCAGCAGCGCCGCGATCAGGAGAACGGCGACGCAGGCCCGGCGTTCGAAGGGCACGGAGAACGGGGGCACGGCACGGGGTCTCCGCAGCAGCAATGGGAGTAGACACTCCCACCATAGCGCCAACGCTCGGTGGACGCACGACTCCGGTGTAACACCCCGTTGTTTCGACATGGCCGGAAAACGAAAAAGACCGGCGCGATGGCCGGTCTCTTTTCGTTGCGTTCCTGGTGGCGCGAGTGACGGGGCTCGAACCCGCGACCTCCGGCGTGACAGGCCGGCACTCTAACCAACTGAGCTACACCCGCAATCCAGGATGCACTGACTTACCTACTGTCTCCCCCTCGGGATGGCGCGAGTGACGGGGCTCGAACCCGCGACCTCCGGCGTGACAGGCCGGCACTCTAACCAACTGAGCTACACCCGCATTTCCCGGGGAGGGCGGCCTTATAACAAGGCTTTGTCCCCCTTGCAAGGGCCTTGTTGCAGTTTCTTGCAACGCATCGGGTGGTACCCGCTGCCGGCCCCGGCAGGGAGGCAGAAAATGGTCCGGCGGCTGAGAAATGTCAATGCGTTTGGTGGGGTGGATCTGCTTTCCTTGTTCCGTTGCAGCATCCTTTGCGACGGAGCCGGCCGCCACGGCCGGTTTCCGCCACAGTCTCCCAACACTCCGGCCGGGCGGGGCTTCCCCTCCCGGCCGCTTTTTTTCGCCGCCCGCGCCATGTCGATTGTCGACAGAGCCTCTTGAAAAGGGCGGGGCGGGGCGCTAGGTGATGCGCGCTTCGTTTTGCGCTGCGGCAAAGCCGTGCGCGCTGCACAAAATTCAACGAGATCAATCGGAGACTGGCATGCGTTACCTTCCGCTCGTCCTCGTCGGCTTCATGGCGGCGCCCGCCATCGTCTGGGCGATCGTGGCGACCCTCATGGTCGAAGGCTCGTCGGGCAATCTGTTCGGCTTCGAGAGCAACGGGACGGTGGCCGTGCTCGTCGGTTTCGCCGTCGTGGCGCTCGGCCTGCTCGGCGGCTGGATGATGCGCTTCATCGCCCGCGACCAGCAGCGCGGCAACGCCTGACACCACGGCCGCACCGGCGTGTACCAAAGAGCATCTTGACGAAGAGGCCTTATGGGCTCACCTCTTGTGGGTGAGATCACGCGATGCACGGGAGCCTGCCCATGACCAGCGTCACCACGCTCTTTCTCGACCCGGTCACGGCAGCGATCGCCGCCGCGGCGGCCGCCGTCGCCATTGCGGTCGCGGCTGCCAAGGCTCTCGCGCCGCAGCCCAAGCCCGTTCCGGTGCGGGTGCGCGACCGGCGGACGCCGCCGCGCCGCTGACGCAGGACACGCCCTTCGGTCACGGAAAAACGGCCGCGCCCTCGCCGGGTGCGACCGTTTTTCTTTTGCTCCGCCGGGGTGAGGCCGGCGGGGCGACCGTCAGGCCACCCGCTCGAACCGGTTGCGGTCGAGCAGGGCCTCGATCGCCAGGGTGCGGGCATCGACGGGGCTGCGGATGTTGCGCAGGCGGGCATGGGGAATGCGCGCGCCATCGCTGTAGATGAACTCCACCTCCCACTCCGCGGCCCAGGAGGTTCGCTCACGGAACCGTTGGCCGACCTCCACGTTCTGCCTCTTCATCTTCGACGACCTCGCTGTTGACGGCACGGATCTCCCGCTCCGCATGTAGCGATGGCGGTGCCGCGATCACCCAAAGTATAGCGCAGGCCGCCGAATTCGGTATGCGTTTTCATCGTCTTGACCAACCAGTTCGCGCGAGCGATTCGACTATGCCGTCTGTTAGAACCGCGGCGAACAATGGCGCCAGACCAAAGTCGAGGGGATGAAGACGATGCCAGCCACTGCCAGCACGGACGCCGCCGCCGCCCAGTCGTCGACCGTCGACGGTCGGGCGCTGGAGGCGATCCTCCAGGTGCCCGAGCATCTGCGCACCGACCACTGGTACAACGACATCCAGCACGCCATGCTGGTCATCCTGTACCGGCATCTGCTGAAGGCCGTGCGCACCGGCTGCCAGCGCCGCACCCGCACGCTGACCGACGTGGCGACCCTCTACCTCTGGGTCCATTTCCTCGACGAGGAGGAAGGCGTCGCCTGGTCGCTCGCCCGCGGTCACGTCGACGCCGAGCTGGTGGCGACCCATGCCGGGCAGCATCGCCGCTTCCTCGATCACTGGCGCGACGCGGTGCTTGCACCCTTCGCCGAGGGCGGCCTGACCGGCATGGCCTATTACGACGCGGTGGCGGAGTTCTACGACCTCGTGCTGCGCCATATCGGCGGGACGGATCAGCCCACCTACGGCCGCGCGTCCGATCACGAGCCGCACAACCGGGCCGAGATCTGCCACGTGGCCGGCACCGGCCTGCCGCTGTCGCCCTTCATGGCCGGCGCCCTTCAGGTGGTGCGGCTGGACGATCCCCGCGTCGCCGGGCTGCTGGACGTGACGCTGATCGGCCCGACGGCGCGCGCGCTGCTGCCGTCCGTCGCCATGGAGCCGGGGGTGGAGCGCCTGCTGCCGGGCGGCGAGGGGCTGCGCGACCGGGTGATGCGCGGCCTGCGCCAGACCCGCCTCGCGAGCGGTACCGGCGGTCTATCCCATATGTCTCATCAGCGAATGGTTGCCGCGGGAACCGGCTCGCTTCAGGATATGCGCAGGCTGCTGGTCGCCTGACGGCGCCGCCCCTCGCGGGCGCGCCTCGGCAGCGGCGGCCGCAGCAGGGGACAGATCGTGACCGCCGAGAGTATTCCGCCGACGTCGCCGACGCCGGCCCCGTCCTTGGACACCGCCGCCGGCGATGCCGCCGCCGCGGCGCCGGCGCCGACGCACGGACGCCGCAACCAACGCCGGTTCCGCATCCTGTGGGCCGCCATGGTGGGCGTCATCCTGGGCGGCCTCAGCCTGTCGGCCGTCAGCGAGTTCGGCAAGGCGCGCAGCGATGCCGACCGGGCGGTGGCGGACGGCGCACTCATCCTCAAGCAGCACATGCTGCATCATTTCGAAGGCGCCGACGTCATCCTGCGGCATTCGGCGGCGGAGGTGGCCACCCTCGGCTGGGAGGCGCTGAACCTCGACCGCACCCGCCTCGACCTGCAGGCCCTGGCGGAGGGATCCTCGTGGGTGCACGGCCTGTGGCTCCTCGATGCGGCCGGGGAGCGTCGCATCGCCACCGCACCCGCCGACGCCGCCGTGCGCGACGCCCTGGCGGTGCTGGCACGACGGGCGGTGGACGCGCCCGACGGGCTTCTGATCGGCGATCCCGTCGCCGGCGCCTTCGGCAGCGGCTCCCTGTTCCTCATCGGCCGGCCCATCCGCAGCGCCGACGGCGCCTACCTCGGCGTGGCGACGCTGGGCATACCGGGGGCCGACCTCGCCGACGTGTTCTCCCACTCGGTGCTCGGCCGCAACGGCGCGATCGGGCTGATCCGTGCCGACGGCGTGGTGCTGGCCCGCTATCCGGCCGTGTCCGGCATGGTCGGCCGCTCCATCGTCGACAGCACCGTCTTCGCCGAAATCCGCCGCGGCGCCGAATCGGGCACCTTGCGGGTGGACTCGGTGAGCGACGGCCGCCAGCGCGTCGTCAGCTTCGCCCGCGTCGGCAACCTGCCGCTGGCGGTGACGGCGGCCTATTCCACCAGCGACGTGCGGGCGGCGGCGGCCGCGGCCATGACGCTGCAATGGGCTTTCGGCGGCCTGGTGCTGCTGGTGCTGTTCGGGCTCTACCCCATGACCATGCGCCGTCTGCGCTTCGAGGAGGCGGCGGCGCACGATCTGGCGGAACGTGAGCTGCTGTTCCGCTCCATCCTCAACAACGTCGGGGTCGGCATCACCCTGGTGGCGCGCGACGGCACCATCCGCTTCGCCAACACGGGCTTCGACCGTCTGCTGCACTACCCGCCGGGCGGGCTCACCGGTGCCAACATCGAGGACCTGACCCACCCCGACGACCGCCTGGGCACCATGTACCGCGTCAGCCGCATGGAGGCGCTCGGGCCCTCGGGCATCGCCTACGAGAAGCGCTATCTGCGCCGCGACGGGCAGGACGTCGAGGCGCTGGTCACCCTCAGCCTGAAGCCGCGCATGGGTGACCAGGAGCCGCTGCTGGTCGGCGTCATCCAGGACCTGACCGAGCAGAAGGCGCGCGAAAAGGCCATCGCCTTCCAGAACAGCCTGCTGCGCATCCAGCAGGAAGCGACGCCCGACGGCCTGCTGGTGGTCGACGCCGGCGGCCGCGTGCGGTCGTGCAACGCCCGTTTCCGTGAGCTGTGGCGGGTGCCGGAAAGGCTGGTGGAGGACGGCGAGGCCGAGGCGCTGCTGGCGCACGTCGCGTCCCACGTGGTGCCCGGCGCCGCCACCGCCGGCGACGAACCGGGGTGGACGCGCCTGCGGCTGACCGACGGCCGCATCGTCGACGCCCTGGAAGGCGACCTGCGGGATTCGGCGGGGGCGCTGCTCGGGCGCGTGTGGTTCCACCGCAACGTCTCCGCCCGCCTCGCCGCCGAGGAAGCCCTGCGCGAGAGCGAAAGCCGCTACCGGGCGCTGGTGGAGCAGTCGCCGGAGGCCATCGTCGTGCATGCCGACGACCGGGTGCTGTTCATCAACCGCGCCGCCCTCACCCTGTTCGGCTTCGGGCCGGCGGACGTGCCGGACGGTCTGGCGGTCACCGATCTGGTGGCGCCGTCGGTGCGCGAGCAGGTGGGCGAGGCCACTCGCGCCACCGCCGAGGTGCCATGGAACGGCATCCAGGAAGACCTGCAGCGCCGCGACGGCAGCCTGTTCGACGCCTGGATCATCAGCGCCCCCATCCGCCTGCACGACCGCCCGGCGGCCCAGGCGGTGATCCGGCCGCTCGACGTCGGCGACGGGGTGCGCGGGCGCCTGATGCAGACCGCCAAGATGGCGACCCTCGGTCAGATGGCGGCGGGCGTCGCCCACGAACTGAGCCAGCCGCTCAACATCCTGTCCATGGGCCTCGAGGGCCTGCGACTGCGTCTCGCCGGCGGCAGCGTGCCGCCGCAGGAAACGGCCGAGAAGCTGGAGATGGCGACCCGCCAGTGCAGCCGCATGGCCGAGATCATCGACCACATCCGCGTCTTCAGCCGCTCCAGCAAGGGCCGGCTGTCGGCCTTCGACGCCGCCGGTCCCCTTACGGCGGCGGTCGACATGATGCGCCCGGTCTTCGCCCGCGAGAGCGTCGCGCTCGAGATCGACGTGCCGCCGCGCGCCGGCGTGGTGGAAGGCAGCCCGGTGGAGTTCGAGCAGGTCGTCATCAACCTGCTGCGCAATGCCCTCGACGCCCTGCTGGAACGGCGGGCGGACGGCGACGTCGAGCCGGGATGGCAGGCCACGGCGCGGCTGCGCGTGGTGCCGGAACCGCAGGCGCCGCAGCTGCTCATCGAGGTGTCCGACAACGGCCCCGGCGTGCCGCGCCATCTGCTGCAGGACATCTTCGAGCCGTTCTTCACCACCAAGCGCGAGGGCGTCGGCACCGGCCTCGGCCTGTCCATCTGCATGAACGCCATCACCAAGATGGGCGGCACCCTGCGCGTCGAGAACCGCGGCGGCGCCGTGTTCTCCATCCGCCTGCCGCTGGCCGACAATGCGGTGGCCGAGGCGGCGGGGGCGCCGGTGGTGGGGTTGAGCGGCGGCGGCACCGGTGCGCCGATGCCCGGCGTGCCGACCGGCCACGTGCTGCTGGTGGAGGACGAGCCGCTGGCCCGCCAGGCGCTGGCCGTCTACCTCATCGAGCACGGCTTCCGCGTTTCCACCGCCTCCGACGCCAGCGAGGCGTCGGCCAAGGCGCGGCTGGACCCGCCCGATGCGGTGATCGCCGACCTCAACCTGCCCGGAGGCGACGACGGTGCCACCCTGATCCGCCGCCTGCGCGAGCGCGACCCGCGCCTGCCGGCCCTGGTCGTGACCGGCGCCGTCATCGCCGACGGCGATCCGGTGACGCGGGTGGCGACGGCGGTGCTGCTGAAGCCGGTGGATGCCCGCCGGGTGGTGCAGGCCCTCGGCGAGGCGTTGGCGGAACGGCGCCGGGCGGAGTCGGCGCCGATCTGATCGGCCGACTGGTCCGCCGGGTCGGCGGCGGCGTAGGAACGGCATGACCGCCGCCCTCGACCGCCCCGTGCCCGCTCCGCTCACCGTGTTCTACGACGGCGCCTGTCCGCTGTGCCGGCGCGAGATCGCCGTTTACCGGGCGCTGCGGCCGCACGGCGTGCGCTGGGTGAACGTCGCCGCGCCGGGCGCCGCCGCGGTCTGCCCGCTCGACCCGGCGCAGCTGCTGCAACGCTTTCACGTCCGGTGGGCGGACGGGCGGATGGAGTCCGGCGCGCGGGCCTTCATCGCCCTGTGGCGCCGGGTGCCGCGGCTGGCCTGGCTCGGCCGGATGGCGACGGTGCCGCCGCTGCCCCTGGTGCTGGAAGCGGCCTACCGCCTGTTCCTGCCGCTGCGTCCGCGCCTGCAGGCCTGGGCGCAGCGGCGGAAGGCGGCGGCGCTCAGGCGCCGGTGTCGGGGGTGAACCCGGCGGCCTTGATGGCCTCGACGGCGCAGATCTCGTCGTTGTCGGAGGTGTCGCCGGTGATGCCGACGGCGCCGACGATGACGCCCTTGTCGTCCTTCACCAGCACGCCGCCGGCCACCGGCACCATGCGGCCGCCGGCGAGGTCGGAGGCGGCGTTCATGAAGCCGGGCATCTTCTCCGCCCGCCGCGCCAGTTCCCGCCCGCCGAAGCCGAGGGCGAGCGCGCCCCAGGCCTTGCCGATGCAGATTTCCGGACGCATGAGGCTGGCGCCGTCGTCGCGCTTCAGCGCCTTGACGACGCCGGCGGCGTCGAGCACCACCACCGTCAGCGGCTGGAAGTTGCGGCTGCGGCCCTGGCGCAGGGCTTCGTCGACGATCTGCGAGGCGGCGTCGAGCGACAGGGAATGGACGAACATGGGGCCTCCCGGGTTGGTCTTGCTGTCGCGCCAGTGTGGCCGCCCGTCGCGCCCCTGGCAAGGCGGCCGGCCGTCCGGGTTACGACAGCGCCTCCACCAGCACGTAGAGCACGCAGCCGACCAGGGCGCCGACCAGGGTGCCGTTGATGCGGATGAACTGCAGGTCGCGGCCGACGGTCAGCTCCAGCCGCTCGGTCAGGGTGCGGGTGTCCCATTTGCGCACCACGTCCTCGATGAAGCCGCCGATCTGGTCGCGCCACGGCACCAGGCCCTTCATGACGGCGGCCTCGATGCGGCTGTCGACGGCCTGCCGCAGGTCCGCATCCGCCAGCAGTCGGTCCCCCAGGCCGCGCAGCGCTTCCGTCAGGCCGGCGCGCAGGCGGCCGTCGCGGCGCCCGGCGCTTTCGGTCAGGGCACGGCGGATCTCGTCCCACACCCGCGACAGGGCGTCCTGCACCTGGGGATGGTCGAGCGCCCGGTTCTTCACGGCGCGCAGGCGGGCGTGCAGGTCGGGGTCGTCGGTGAGGCGGGCGCGGAAGTCGCGCAGGGTGTCGGCGAAGCGGCGGCGCACCTCGTTGTCGGGGTCCTCCAGGTCGTCGAGCAGCTCGAAGGCGGCGCCGATGAGGGCGCGGGCGACGCGGCGGTCCACCGCCTTCGGCAGCCACCAGGCGCTGCGTTCGGTGACGATGGCGTGGATGCGATCCTCGTTGCGCACCAGCTGCTCGCGCGCCAGCGTCACCGCCTGGGTGAGCAGGGTGCCGTATTCCTCGTCGGGGATGGCGGCGAGCAGGCGGCCGAGCAGCGGCGCGACGTCGGTCTGGCGCAGGCGGGCGGTGAGGCCGCGCGCCACCAGGGCCCGCAGGCGTTCGTCGCCGGCGGCGTCGAGCAGGGCCGGCAGCAGGTCGGCGATGCGCCCGGCCAGTCGGCGCGGATTGTCGCCGCTGGCGAGCCACGCCCCGGCGCGGCCGGCGACCTCCAGGGTGCGCAGGCGCTCCTGCAGGATCTCGGGCGCCAGGAAATAGCGGGTGACGAAGGCGCCGAGCCGCCGCGCGATGCGGTCCTGGTTGGACGGGATGAGAGCCGTGTGCGGGATGGGCAGGCCGAGGGGGCGGCGGAACAGGGCGGTGACGGCGAACCAGTCGGCCAGTCCTCCGACCAGCGCCGCTTCGGTGCCCGCCTGCAGCAGGCCCATCCAGTAGGTGCCCTGGCCGGGCAGGGCGTGGCTGCCGGCGAAGACGCCGCCCATGGCCACCAGCAGGCCGGTGGCGGCCATGCGGTGGCGGCGCAGGTCGGCGCGCTGCCGCTCGGTGTCGGCGGCATCGGGTGCCGCGGCCGCGAGCGACGGCGGAGGGGGCGAGGCGTCCTTCATGGGACCATGGCTATCATCAATGATCGCACCGGTCATCTTTTCACGTCTCGCCCTGGTGGCGCCGTCGCATTATCCTGTCGGACGGGCCCGATGCCCCGAACGGCCCGGAAAACAACCCAACTGGATGGTTGTGTTTCGCCTGCAACCGTGAGGAGGAATAAGGCGTCCTCTAATACCCCGTGAAGTTTGACGTGACACGCAAGACGGCGTAGAGGTTCATTCCATATACGTCACGATGAAGGGCGGCTGATCGAATGAAGGACGAGATGATGACCCCCGAGCGCGCGCAGGCGATCGCCCGCGACGTTCTGGCCGAGCTCACCGGCGCGCGCCGCGGCTTGACGGCTGACAGCGAGGGGGCGGCGGAAGCGGTCCTGAACGAGCGCTTCCCCGACCTCGCCGAATACGACCGTACGGCGGTGCTGTTCCGTATCAACCGCATGCTTTCGGCGCGTGCGACTCGCGCCGCCCGCGCCCGTGCCGGACACGAAGGCATCGCCGCCGCGCGCGAGGAGCCGCAGGGCGACAGTGCCGTCGCCGAGGCGATCACCGCCCGGCGCGAGGAACTGGGGCTGTCGCTGGACGAACTGGCGGTGAGCGTCGGCGTCGCGCCGGCCCGCATGCGCAACTTCGAGTTGGCGCATCGCCGCGTGCCTGTCGCCATTCTGGCGCGCATCGCCCAGGTGCTGCAGGTCGACCTCGCGTGGTTCAGTGGCGAGCGTCCGGTGGCTCCGCTGGCGCCCGCGCCCGCCGCCGTGCCCGAGTCCGCCACGGTCGAGGCCGCCCCGGCCGCTGCTGCCGTCGCGCCCGCCGCGGCGCCCGCGCGGGGCGACGATCCCGACCGCGACGAGCTCTACGGCCTGTTCACCAGCCTCGCTCCGGGCATGCGCCGGCATGTGGTCGGCATCATGCGCGAAATGATCGCCGAGTGCGAGCGCGTCGCCGCCGGCGACGAGCCCGGCCGACGGTCGGCCTGAGGTCGGCGGGGAGGATCGGGACGTGGCGGCCGAACGCAAGGCGCTCAGGCACTGGATCAAGACGCTGGTGCGCCAACAGATGGACATGGCGGAAGCGCGCGCCAGCGAGAAGGACCTGTCCATCGAGGAGTTCCTGTCCAAGACCTTCCGCACCACCCTCGGGGAGATGCGGGCCGAGCAGGTGATCGAGGATCTGTTGACGGAGCATCCCGACCTGGAAGCCGTCTACCGCGACCTCTACACCGAAGTGGTCGAGGAACTGCGCGAAGAGCGCCGCCGTCCCGCCGAGGCCAAGGGCTGAGGCGCCGGCCCGGGATGGGGTCGCGTCAGGCGCCGCCGCCCGTCGGCGCCTGCCCCTGCCCCGGCGCGAAGGCCCGCACCAGGCACACCAGCGCCAGCAGCACCAGCGCCGGCACACCGGCGGCGAAGCCCCACCAGGTGGGCAAGCCGAGCATCATCGAGGTTTCGCCGTAGCGGTGCAGGTCGAGCCCGCCGAGCGTCATGCGCCACGCCAGCAATGCGGCGACGGCGGCGAACAGGAGTTCGGCCCCGGCCGCCAGGGCACGCCGCAGCCGGCCGGGAAAGCGGCGGACCAGCAGGTCCACCACGATGTTGCCGCCGACCAGATGGCCGTAGGGCAGCACCAGGAAGATGCCCGCCCCCACCAGCCGCTCCACCAGTTCCGTATCCCCCAACAACGGCGCCGCCGCCAGCCAGCGGCCGAGCACGCTCCACACCGTCGTCACTACGGCGGCGACCAGCAGCGTCGCGCCCACCAGGGCGGCGGCCCTGGCGAGGGCACGGATCACGCGGACGGGCAGGGCGGGGACGGGGCGTAGGCTCATCCGTCCGGTGTACCAGAGGCTGCCGATGGGCGCCACGCCATCGAAAAACATGATAGCATGCCCGAAATTCGCGCTTCGGAGATCGCTGTCGTGAACATCACGCTCCGCCAGGTCCGCTATTTCATCGCCGTCGCCGGCACGCTGTCGGTCTCCGCCGCCGCCCGCGACCTCGGCATCTCGCAGTCGGCGGTGACCGTGGCGCTCAAGCAACTGGAGGACGAGGTGGGGGCGGCGCTGCTGCTGCGCACCGCCAAGGGCGTGGTGCTGACCCAGGAAGGCCACCAGTTCCTGCGCCATGCCCAGCGCATCATGGGGGCGGTGGTGGACGCGGGGCGGGCCGTGAAGGCGCACGCGCAGACGGTGGGCGGCACGCTGACGCTCGGCGTGACGGCCATGGTCGCCGGCTACTACCTGGCCGACCTGCTGGCGCGCTACCGCCGGGTCTATCCCGACGTGACGGTGAAGGTGGTGGAGGATCAGCGCCGCTTCATCGAGCACCTGCTCATCAACGGCGAGATCGACGTCGGCATCCTCATCTGCTCGGCGCTGGAGAACCAGGACGCGCTGGCGGCCGAGGTGCTGCTGCGCTCGCCTTATCGCGTGTGGCTGCCGGCCAATCATCCGCTGCTGGCGCAGGAAACGGTGAGCGTCGCCGACCTGGCGGACCAGCCGCTCATCCAGCTGACCACCGACGACATGCACGTGCTCACCCACGCCCAGTGGCGGCAGGCGGGCATCGCGCCGCGGGTGGTGCTGAAGACGGCGTCGGTGGAGGCGGTGCGGTCCCTCGTCGGCACCGGCATCGGCATCGCCATCCTGCCCGACATGGCCTACCGCCCGTGGTCGCTGGATGGCGACCGGGTGGAGGTACGCCCCTTCGCCGAGCCTCTGCCGACGGTGGACGTCGGCCTGACGTGGCGCAAGGGCAGCTCGGTCGGGCAGACGGCCCGGTTCTTCGTGGAACTGGCCCGCGAGCACGCCCGCGCCAAGGGCCGCCAGCCGGTGCGGACGGCCCTGTGACGCGGGCGGCGGCGGCGGTCGGGCGTCACTCGCAGACGTAGCGGGCGACCACACCGTCGTCGAGCTGCGTCGTTTCCACCAGATCGGCGCCGAGCCCCTGCTGGCCGCAGTACTCGGCGGCATCCTCGCCGGCCTGGGCGAGTTCGTCGGCGTCTTCCACCACCAGGGTCAGGGTGTCGGGCTGATGGGCGGCGACCTCGGGGTCGGCGCAGGCCGCCAGCCCCAGGACGGCGGCGGCGGTCGCGGCGGCGGCGAAAAGGAGACGTCTGTGCGCCATGGCGCATCCTCCTGCAGTTGAAGATCCCATGTGCGGGAAGAACGCGCAGCGGGTGGCGCCGGTGGCGGTGCAGGAGGCGTAGGGGCTGGTCCTTCCGCCGCCGCGCGAAGGGCGCTACGCTGCCCGCCCTCGGGTGACATGGGGGAGGGCGCGCCATGGGCGACGGCATCCGGCGGGGAGCGGGAAGTCTTCTGAAAGTGGTGGGTGGCGCGGTCGTGGCGGCCGGGCTGGCGCTGGCCGCGGCGACCCTGATCCCGGGCGGCGGCGACGGACCCCTGTCGCTGTTCCTCGGGCTGGTGGCGGCCGGCGGGCTGCTGATCGCACTGGTGGGCGGCGCCCTCGCGCTGCTCGGCGGCCTGCTGCTGCGACGGCGCCGGGCGGCGGCAGCCGTGCCGGACCTCACGCCCGAAGAGCGGCAGGCGCGCGATTCGGCCGATTATCTGGCGGCCCGCGGCGACGCAGACCGACCCTAACGGCACTCCCAGCGCGCCAGCACCTCGTCCCCCAGCGGGTCGGCGGAAACCAGCACGGGCGTGCGGTAGCGTTCGGCGCAGTGCTCCGCGGCCTGGGCCCGGGTGCCTTGCACGGCGGCCTGGTCGGGGACGCGCAACAGGATCGCCTCCGCACTGCTGCCGACGACCGTCGCCGCACCGCAGGCGGCGAGGGCGAGGGTGGCGAGGCCGACCAGGGCGGCGCGGACGGGCAGGGGCATGGGCGGTCCTCCGACGGCGGAAGCATCGATCATAGGGGCGGCGGGGCGGCGGGGCGGCGGGGCCACGGGAACGGGCGGTGCCGCTCGCGGGAGCCCGCCTGCGCGTCCCTCACGCCCCTTTCAGCACCTGCACCGCCTCGAAGCCCTCGAACTGCGGCGGGCCGAGGTAGACGTCGCGGCTGGCGCCGGCGCCGGCGTGGGCCTTGCGGAAGGCGTCCGACGTGGTCCAGGCCTGGAAATCCTCGGCGGAGCGCCACACCGTGTGGCTGGCGTACAGCGTGTGGTCTTCGTGCTCCGGGCCCTTGAGCAGGGCGAACTCCACGAAGCCCGGCACTTCGTTCAGGTGGCTGTCGCGCTCGCGCCAGATGCGCTCGAACTCGGCCTCCTGGCCCTTGCGGATGCGGAAGCGGTTCATGGCGATGAACATGCGGGATCCTTCCTCGGCAGGTTGAAACCAGGCGAGCGGCCAGCATGCCAGCCTGCCGCGCCGGGCGCAAACGCCCTGCGGCGGACCTTCGGCGCCCCCTCGCGCGTACCTTCCGCAGGAGCCGGAAACAACAGGAGTGCCCGCGCGTGAGCCCGCACCACATCGCTCCCGCCGCCCGCAGCGGGCGGCCGGACCTGCTGCCGCCGCCGCACACCCGCACCCAGGGCGGCGGCGAGCGGCGCGTCGGCGTCGAGGTGGAGTTCGCCGGCCTCGACGCCGCGGCGGCGGCGCGGCTGGTGCAGGATCTGTTCGGCGGCACCATCGTCCTGCGCGACCCCTATCGCCACGAGGTGCGCGACACCCCTTACGGCACCTTCGTCTGCGAACTCGACAGCCAGTACGCCCACCCCGATGCCAAGGGCGCCGCCAAGGCCGGCAAGGCACGCGAGCTGCTCGACAAGCTGCGCGGCCGCGTCGCCGAGGCCTTCGGCGACGTCTCCAGCCGGTGGCTGCCGGTGGAGATCGTCGCGCCGCCCGTGCCCGTGGGCCGCCTGGGCGAGATGGAGCGCGTGCTCGACGCCCTGCGCCTCGCCGGCGCGGAAGGCACCAGCGCCAGCGTCGTCTACGCCTTCGCCCTGCAGTTCAACCCGGAGGCGGCGCGCCTCGATGCCGACTACATCCTGGCGGTCATGCGCGCCTACGTGGTGCTGGAAGACTGGCTGAAGATCCGCATCGTGCCCGACAACACCCGCCGGCTGCTGGCCTTCGCCACCGATTTCCCCGGCGACTGGGGGCGCCACTGCCTGCGCCCCGGCTATGATCCCGATCTGCCGACGCTCATCGACGACTATGTCCGCTTCAACCCGAGCCGCAACCGCGGCCTCGACCTCTATCCTCTGTTCGCCCACCTGGACGGGCCGCGGGTGCGGCGGCTGGCCGACGATCCGCTCATCAAGGCGCGGCCGACCTTCCACTACCGCCTGCCCGACGCCCGCCTGTCGGACCCCGACTGGAGCCTCGCCGCCGAGTGGAACGACTGGGTGCAGGTGGAGATGCTGGCCGAGGACCGGCCGCGCCTGGAGGCCATGGCCGACGCCTGGATGCGCCATCGCGGCCGGTCCGAGCCGGGCTCACGCGGGCGCTGGGCGCGGGAGGCGACGCGATGGCTGACGCCGTGAGGCCGGTCATCGGGGTGACGGCCAGCCGGCGCGGCGGCCGCTGGATGTGGATGGCCAACCGCCTCGCCATCCGCCTCGCCGGCGGCCAGCCGCGGCGCATCACCGCCGACGACGGGCCGGAGGCGCTGCGGGCGGTGGACGGCCTGCTGCTCGGCGGCGGCGACGACATCGGCGCCGAGATCTACGGCGGCGAACTGACCCTCGACGTGCGCATCGACCCCGAGCGCGACCGCCTGGAACGCGCCGCCCTCGACGAGGCCTTCCGCCGCGGCCTGCCGGTGCTGGGGGTGTGTCGCGGGTCGCAGATGATCAACGTCCACTGCGGCGGCACCCTGCACCAGGAGATCCGCAAGGTCTACCACGAGGCGCCCTACATGCGGACCATCCTGCCCAAGAAGTGGGTGGAGGTGGAGGCCGACTCGCGGCTGTCGCGCCTGCTCGGCGGGCGGCGGCGGCTGAAGGTCAACAGCCTGCACCACCAGTCGGTGGACCAGCCCGGCCAGGGCCTGCGCGTGGTGGCGCGCGACGACCACGGCGTCGTGCAGGGCATCGAGCGCGAGGCCGACCCGCTGCTGGTGGGGGTGCAGTGGCACCCCGAGTTCCTGTTCTACGCCCACAGCCAGTCCAACCTGCTGAAGGCGCTGGTCGAACAGGCGGTCGATTGCGCCGCCGGCCGCTGCACCGACTGAAAAATCCACCCCGGCGCTGTCGGGGGCGCCCGGTGCCGATCGTCTTCCAGGAGACGGGGCCGATGCGAGCCCCCCTGCCCAGGAGGAAGACGATCATGCGTGTGATGGTTCTGGTGAAGGCGACGGCCGACAGCGAGGCGGGCATCATGCCCTCCACCGAGATGCTGGAAGCCATGGGCCGCTACAACGAGGAATTGGCGGAAGCCGGCATTCTGCTGGCCGGGGAGGGCCTGCACCCGTCGTCGAAGGGCAAGCGGGTGCTGTTCGACGGTGCCGCGCGCACCGTCGCCGACGGCCCCTTCGCGGCTACCGAGGAGCTTCTCGCCGGGTTCTGGATCTGGCAGGTCGCCGACATGGACGAGGCGGTGGCGTGGCTGAAGCGCTGCCCCAACCCCATGCCGGGCCCGAGCGCCATCGAGATCCGCCCGATCTTCGAGGCCGAGGACTTCGGCGACGCCCTGACCCCCGACCTGGCCGCCCAGGAAGACCGCATCCGCGACCGCGTGGCGGGCCGCTGAGCGGAAACCGTTCCACGGCCGTTGAAGCGGCGCCGGCGGCGCCCATGTAGACCCCCATGGCCGCCCGCCGGCCGGCGCCGCGCCCCACCATTGCGCGGATGCGAAGAGTCGCGCCGCCGCCGGCACGAGCTCGGAAGGACGACCCGGTGCCGCTTTGCCGAGGTCGCATGCTCCTTAGGTATCACCTGTCGGGTAAGTGCTTGCATCCTCTGGTCTATGCGGCGCCCGCACGTCGTGCGCATACGCAAGGATGTTTCGTCAGCAGATGTCATTTGACAAATTTGTTTCCGTGGTGTGTAACGGCTTCAACCAGAGGCCATTCCGCCAGGGATGCTGCGGAGCAACATGGCCCATCGCACCGGCGTTGCTGATCCGAGGAGGGAGCAGCAGGGCCGGAACGGACGCAAGCAAGAACCACGACCAGACGAGGGGATTGAGCCTATGTTGGGTCCGCACGATCTCGAGGACTTCTGGAAGACCGTCGACCGCGAGCGCGAGCCGCGCCGCGCCTCGGCGCTGGACGGCGCTCACCGCATCACCCCGGCCTTCGCCGGCCTGTCGCCCTTCGCCAGCCTGTCGCGCATGCGCCCGGCCGGCGGTTTCTTCGGAAACCGGGGCGAGTGATCGCGGCCCACGGCGGTACCGCGGGACTGGGATGCCGGGTTCGCCCGGAAAGTCGATGGCCGGGGCTCGCCCCGGCCATCTGCCGTTTGCGGGGTGAAGCGCCTCAGTCGGTGAACTCGTAGGCCCCGAGGTCCGGCGCCGCGCCGCTCACCCGGCGCGGTTCCTCCGCCAGCGGGTGGCGGTACTGGGCGGCGGGCAGCAGGCTCTCGCCCCAGGGGGTGCTGCCGGGGTCGATGCCGCGGTCGATGGCGGGGCTGGCGGCGGTGAGGTGGAAGTCGAGCTGCAGCGGGTCGCGGAAGGCGAATCCGCCCACGTCGCCGCCGTCGGCGATCATCGCCTTGGCGAGGTCGAGCAACTGGCCGGGGTTTTCCATGACGCTCGCCACCAGGCCCTTCTCGCCGATGCGGGCCGGCGCGTGCAGGAAGGCCTGCTGGCGGTGGTCGCCCTGCACCAGCCGGCCGGGGCCCTGGTAGAGGTTGTTGACGAGCGTCACCGGCTCGACGCCGTAGTTGGCGACGAAGATGCCGTCGTCGTTCTGGTTCACGAAGGTGTTGTTGACCACGTAGAGCCGGCCGATGGGCGCGTTCTTCTTCTCGGCGCCGTAGGACACCAGCGTGTGGTTCTCGGTGCCCGGCCCCTGCTGGAACACGTTGCCGATCAGCACGCTGTCGCCGCCGACCGGCAGGTCGACCAGATAGCTCGAGGTGCCGTCGATCATGTCGGCGAGCTCGTTGTAGGCGATCAGGTTGCGGGCGGCGCGGCTCTTGACCAGATGGCCGCGCACGGCGTGGTGCGACGAGGAATGGCGCAGGGTGAAGCTCTTCGCCACGCCGACGTAGATGTTGTGGCCGACGCGGTTGCCGCCCTCCACCCCCTCGCCGTTGCGGTAGAACTCCGAGCCTTCGATGACGATGGTCGACGTACCCTCGTTGCCGGTCAGAAGGCCCATCTGGTTGTCGTGGAAGACGCTGTCGCGCACCGTCAGGTCGCCGCCGCCTTCCAGCCGGATGCCGGCGCCGTTCTTGTCGGCGGCGGCGGCGCCCGAGAACTCCATGCCCGACACCGTGACGCCGCTGCCGGCGATGACCCAGATGGCCTTGCCTTGGGCGACGGCGCCGTTGCTTTGCAGGTGGGCGCGGCCGTCGCGGCTGCGCAGGACCAGGTCGTTCGCCTTCCACACCGCCACGTCGCCTTCGTAGACGCCGGCGTCGATGACCACCTCGTCGCCGTCGCGGGCCACCTTGGCGGCGTCGCTCGGGCGGAAGAACTGGCGCGTCGGCCCGACCTCCAGGGTGGCCGCGGCCGCCTCCACGGCCGGTCCGGCGAGGCCGGCGGCGGACAGGGCGGCGGCGAGCAGGACGGCACGGATCTGGGACATGGCGGCGGTCTCCCGGGGCAGGAGGAAATCAGGCGACGCGGGCGGCGGCGGCAGGGCGGTCGCCGTCGGCCGGGACGCCGGGGGCGCGATCGGCGCCGGGGCGCTGCAGGACGGCGAGGATCTCGCTCGGCGTGCGGAAGGTGCCGCCCAGGCTGTCGCGGAACCACGTCGCATAGGTGGCGATGGTGGCGAGGAAGGCGCGGCGCTGCTCCTCGCTGCGCACATAGGGTGTGTGCCCGACGGCGACCGAGGGGCTGTGGTAGGTCAGCGTGAAGACGCGCACGCCGTCGCGCAGCAGGGCGCGGGTCAGGCGCTGCATCTCGGCCAGGGTGCAGCCTTCCGGCGACAGGCGCACGCGCTCGAACAGGCGGCTGCGGGCGAGCAGGCCGGGCAGGTGCAGGCGCATGCCGAGGGGGCGCGTCACCGGCCCGTGCAGCCGCGGCCCGAGGCCGCGTAGCAGGCCGCAGAAGCCGCTGGTGAGCGGCAGTTCCAGCAGCGGCTCGCCGGCGCCGTCGTCGTCGCCGGAAAACCAGTAGGGCTGCACCCGGATGGCCCGGAAGTCGGGGCCGCCGTCGTCGCCGAAGCTCATCCACGGCACCACGCTGGCGTCCATGCGGTAGCCGAGCCCGGCCAGGATGCCTGCCGTGTTCGGCCCGGCGCCGTAGCGCCCGGCCTTGTAGAGGATGGGGCGGCGGCCCATGGCGTCGCCGATGACGTCCGTCAGCAGGGCGAGCTTGGCGTGCTCCAGTTCCGCCGGCAGGTTGCCGGCGTAGGAGGTGGTGCTGGTGACGATCTCGGCGTCGGGCGGGTTGACCCAGGGGTGCAGGTGGGTGCCGACCTCGCACCGCCCCGCGTCCTGCAGGCGGCGCAGGATGCGGGCCGACGACGGCGTCGCCGCCACCGGGTGGTCGATGACGTAGGCCGGCTTCAGGCCGAGGGCGTCGTAGACCGCCTCGTGCGAGGCCTCCAGCGCGTCGATGGCGGTGACGCCGCGGTTGCCGCGCGACAGGGGCTTGGTCCAGTCGAATTCCTCTTCGGTATCGACGATCACCGCCAGCACCGGGGAATGGCCGGGCGGCAGGTCGGCCGGGCGATGGGTGGCGGTGCGGAACATGCGGCGGCTCCCTGGCAACGGTGTCAGGCCCATTCGGCGTCGAGGTGGCGATACAGCACCTCCAGCGTCAGTGCCCGGTTGAGCTGGCCGGGGTCGCGCAGCCGGTCCATGCGGAACAGCCGCCCGACATAGGCCATGGTCGGGCCGAGCACGCCCGCCACCCGCGCCGGGTCGAGCGCCGGCGGCAGCTTGGCGGGCAGGCGGCGCAGGCCGTAGCCGCGCGCCCGCAGCCATGGCGGGCGGGCCAGCGTCAGGCCCTCCTTCACGCGGCGGACCAGCGGCGGCGGCCGGTCGAAGGCGTGGCCGTAGGCGGACTCGTAAGCGGCGAGCGCCGGGTCGGCGCGCTGGATGATGCGCGCCTGCAGGCGGCCGAAGTTGCGATGGCGACGCGGGCTCGCGAGCGCCGCCGCCACCACCTCGGGGTCGGCGAAGGGCGTCAGGCCGGCGCCGAAGCGCGCGTTGAGGCTGGTGTTGCGCCCCATCCACCAGCGGCAGCGGAAGTAGGGGTAGAGCCCGTCGATGCGCTGGCGGTCGAGCGGCAGGTCGGGCGGCACACCGAAGGTGTCGCCGATGCGGCGGGCGAAGTCGCGGGCATAGGCGCGGCGGTCGAACAATTCGCCGCCGACCTCGGGATCGTACTGGCGCCAGAACACGCGGCGCATCTCGTCGGGCGTCAGCGGGCGGTCGGGCAGGTAGAAGAAGTTGCGAAAGACCTCGCCGCCGCCGCCGTTGAGCGCCACCCGGCCGCCGCGCACGCGCGACAGTCGGGTATCGAGGTCGCCGCCGCCGTCGAACACGCCGTCGCACGGCCAGCCGTCGAAGGCGATCAGGTTGCGCTGGACGATGGCCGCCATCTCCGCCGGGTCGCGCGGCAGCTTGCGGCGCGCCTTGTCGGTGTGGTCGAGGGCGAGCCGCTCGCCGCTGCAGATGGCGCGGGCGACGCGCACGTCGTCGCTGTCGGCGCGGCCATAGACGTGCAGGGCGGGCGTGCTGCCGCGCCGCCGCAGCATGCCGACGATGAGCCGGCTGTCGTAGCCGCCGGACAGCGCGGTGTCGGCGCGGTCGCGGAAGCCGTCGGCGACGTCCTCGAAGCGGGAGTCGAGCACGGCGAGGCAGCGCTCGGCGCTCTGGTCCAGGGTTTCGCCGCGCCGCTCGTCGGGGATGGGGCAGGGGCGGCCCTCGGTGATCTGGCGGCCGTCGCGGTCGGTGGTGGTGCGGGTGGCGGGGCCGAGCAGGCCGATGCCGGCGATGGGCGTGATGCCGCCGTGCGGCGCGCCGTGGAACACGTAGTCGTAGGCGGCGGTCGCATCGACGGTGCGGCGCGGCAGGATCTCGGCCAGGGCGAGGAAGGACGAACACACCAGCCGGCCGCCCTCGGCGGCGTAGAGGTGGAAGGTGCCGGTGCGGTCGCCGAACACGATCACCCGGTCGGCGGCGACCACGGCGACGGCGAAACAGCCCCACAGCAGGCTTTCCTCCACACGCCCCGCCAGCACGTCGCGCAGCAGCCGCGGCATGGCGGCACCGCCGGCGTGGCCGCGGTAGAACAAGGTGCCGGCGCAGACCATGGTGGCGCTGCCGTCGGGTTCGGCATGGACGAGCGCCGCCGCCTCGCCCTCCAGCGGGCCGGTGACGCCGACGATGCCGGCGCCGCCGCGGAACCGCCGCAGGCCGCCGAAGCCCTGGCGGCGCAGGGCGTCGTCCAGGCCGTCGGCGGCGGCGCGCAGGCGGTCCTCCGGCAGGCCGGAGACGGCGTAGAGGGCGGCCATGGGCTCAGGGCTTTCCGGTCGGGAATTCGATCAGGTAGTCGTAGAACCGCTTGATCTCGCCCGAGGCCTGCCACGACGCCACGCCGCCCATGTCGCGGTAATAGACCGGCATGTAGCCCATGGAGCGCACGCCCTCGCAGCTCGACTTGGCGGTGCGGAACCACTGCGGGTGCCACACCCCGGCCGGCGAGGTCTCCAGGATGCGCCCGTCCACCCACATGAGCTTGCGGATGGAGCAGAAGTAGCGCAGGCCGAACCACGTGTCGTCGTTGAGCGCCTTGGCGAAGGTGGTCATGACGAAGTCGTGGGTGTCGCGGTCGGGAATGACGGCGAGGCGCCCCTGGGTGCGCTTGAACCAGCGCGACGCCGCGGCGCGCGCCGCTTCGTCCCAGGTGCGGCTGTTGCTGAGCGAGTCCACCAGCCCGAAGTAGGACTTGGTGTGCGGGTTCCAGATGGGGCCGACCATCTTCTCCGGCCCGTCGGCGACGGCCGGGGCCGCCGCCGTGGCGGTGCACAGGGCGACGACGAGCCCGGCGAGGGCCTTCCTGAACATGCTCTTTCCCTCCGCAGCGGCGTGCCTCCCGATGGTAGGGAGCGGGCGGCAGCGGCGTCCATTCGGCTTCACGACGTACACCTTAGGAACCCCGCCGCACGGCGCCCACCGGCGCGGCCGCCGGGGCGGGCCGGGGCGCCGCCGTCACCTCGTGCAGCAGGTCTTCCAGGTGCAGGAACTGGCGCGCCCGGGCGTGGCTCTCGGCGGCGGCGGCGGGCGGGGCGGGAACGCCGCCGGCCCGCTTGGCGGCCAGCAGATCGGTGAGGTGCGCGGCGATGACGGCGGGGTCGTCGGCCACCACGCCGAGCCCGCCGTCGCGCAGGATGTCGGCGGCTTCCCCCGTGGTCAGGCCGACCGACAGGATGGGGCGGCGGCAGCCGATGTATTCGAACAGCTTGCCGGCCAGCACGGCGTTCTCGCGCGGGTCGTTCCAGCGCAGCAGCAGCAGCACGTCGGCGGCCCGCTGGATGGGCAGCAGTTCCGCCCGCTTCACCGGCGGCAGCACCTCCACGACCGGCTCGCTGAGGCCGTATTCGGCCATGTGGGCGCGCACGAGGTCGGGCTCGCTGCCGTAGAAGCGGATGGCGATGTCGTCGGGGCCGAGACCGAGCGTGCGGACGGCGGCGAACAGCGGCCGCGGGTCGCGGCGGGCGCCGTAGAGCACGCCGGAATAGACGATGCGCAGCGGCCCCTCGGCCTCGGCCGACGGGTCCGCCGTGTCGTCGGCCTCCTCATAGCCGTTGCGCACCAGCCGCACCGGCTTGCCCGGCCACTGGCGGGCGAGCAGGCTGCGCCAGCCTTCGGTCACCGTCACCAGCCCCGCCGCCGTGCCGAGCGCCAGCCGCTCCGCCGCGCCGTCGAGCAGGCGCACCACCCCGCGGCCGTCGTAGTAGGGGTGCCCGGTCCACAGGTCGCGCAGGTCGGCCACCCAGGGAATGCCGTGGCGGCGGTGGATGCGGCGGGCGAGCAGCAGGCCGGAATGGGGCGGCACGCTCGCCACCATGACATCGGGCTTCCAGCGGGCGCACAGGCGGTCGGCGGCCTCCAGCGCGTGCGGCAACCAGCCGATGCGCTGGTCGGGCCAGGCGGCGATGGCCTGCGCCGTCCGCAGCGGCGCGGCGAGGCCCCTCCAGGCGGCGGCGTTGCCGCGGACGAGGGCGCCGAGCAGCAGGCGGGCGCTCTGCGGTGCGTCCACGGGGGCGAAGGTGACGTCCTCCTCCGGCAGGCCGTGGTCGAGCACCGGCGGGAAATCGGTGTTGCGGGCGCCGATCACCCGCACGCCGTGGCCGCGCTCGCGCAGGAAGCGGGCGAGGGCGGGCGCGCGGGTCGCGGCGAGCGGCGCGTGCGGCGGAAAGAAGCCGGTGACCAGCAGCACCTTCATGACGCCGCACTCCCCGGCAGCGCCGCCCCGCCGCCCGCGGTGGCGGGGCGGGTGCGGAAGGGCTCGGGCGCCTTGGCGAGGTCCGGCGCGATGACGACGCGGGTCAGCACCAGCAGGATGAGGATGTGGTAGTACAGATCGAAGTTGGACAGGTTGAGGAAGGTGCCGCCGACGGCGAAGCCCACCAGGCTCACCTGCACCATGGAGGCGAGGTCGTGGGCCCACGTCAGGTCCGGGCGGTCGCGGGTCTGGGCGGCGATGCGCTGGGCGGTGACGAGGCCGGTGACGCCGATGGTCAGGAACAGGATCAGGCCCGGCCAGCCGTGCTCGCCCAGCACCTCGAAGTAGATGCTGTGGAACGACCGGACCTTGAAGGCGTCCGGCACCAGGGTCATGAACAGTTCCTCGTTGTAGTTGGGCGCGAAGCCGCCGCCGATGAGCGGGCGGATCTCGGCCAGCCGCAAGGCGTAGGTCCAGGCGTCGAAGCGGCCCTGCACCGACGGGTCGCTGGCATAGTCCTCGATGGACTGCATGCGCGAGAACCACTGGTCGGGCATGAGGAACAGCATGAAGACCACCAGCCCGAGGCCCAGCATGAACACCGGCAGCTTGTGGCGCGACTTCAGGAACATCCACGTCAGGCAGGCGAAGCAGGCGAGAAAGGCGCCGCGCGAGTAGGACCCGACGATGGACACCCCGATGAACACCATGGCGAGCAGCAGGCCGTAGCGCACCCACTTGTCGGCCGTCTGCAGGTGCAGGTAGCGCACCAGCGGCAGCAGCATGATGAGGGCGGTCGCCAACTGGTTGTTGTCGGCGATCACCGTGTGCGGCGGTCCCCAGACGCGGTGGTCGCCGCCGGTGATGAGGGTGAAGATGCCGCCCTTCACGCCGTAGAACCCGACGCCCAGCACGATGACCCAGACCAGCGCATGGATGCGCTCCCGCGAGGCCATGAGCGGGATCGTCAGGAACGTCATCAGCATGATCTTGAAGAATTCGACGTACTTGGACGTCGCCGCCGTCGGCGCCACCGCGAACAGGGTGGTCAGCGTCGTGTAGCCGAAGAACACCGCCAGCAGGATGGTCAGCGGCTGCAGCGGAATGCTCTTGCGCCCCGGCTGGATGACGAAGGCGAAGATGGTCGCGAGCCCGACCAGCATGGCGAAGGGCAGGCTTTCCGTATAGGCCCAGCCCAGCTGGTGGGGGTTCATGTACGACACCACGGACCAGCCGAGAATGCCGAGGAAGGGCCAGCGCAGAATCATCGGCACCAGCGCGAGGAAATACAGAATGATGGCGATGTCGCGCATGGCGTCCCGGCGGTCCTGGCGGAAGAGTAGGCGCACAAGACGATGGCATGCAGGGGGCTCGATTAGGAGTCACCCGTCGGGTTTAGTCCCCGTGCCCCGCGGCTTAGACCGCGTGAGTTGATGAGGGGGCGACCAGCCCTTGGTATTCATGGACGGGCTCCCACTCCCTCAGCCGGAGGCCGCCGCCCGTGGAGACTGGACTGCTTCTGCTGGCGCTCGGCGCCACGCTCTACGTCATGCACTGGCTGGTGCACAACGACGGGGCGGAGCGCATCCGCGACCAGACCGGCCTGTGCCGCATGAAGCCGCCGCCCGCCGACGAGCCGACCGCCGCCGAACAGGCTGCGGCCCGCGCCCGCGCCGGCCGCCGGCCCCGTCCGGACCGCCGCTGAACCGCCGGCCGCGGCACCGCTTCCTCTTCTTCCGGAGACATCCATGCACCATCGCCTGTCCGAGCTGATCCTGTCGTCGGCCCTGCGCGATCCGCTGGCGGTCGCCCTGCGCTGCGACGGCGAGAGCCTGTCCTACGGCGACCTCGCCCAGGCGGTGGAAGCCTTCGCCCGCGGCCTGGTGGCCGGTGGGCTGCACCGGCGCGAGCGGGTGGCCGTCTACCTCGACAAGCGGCTGGAGACGGTGATCGGCTGTTTCGGCGCCGCCCACGCCGGTGGTGTCTTCGTGCCGGTCAATCCGGTGCTGAAGGGCCGTCAGGTGGCGCACATCCTGGGCGACTGCAACGTCCGCGTCCTCGTCACCTCCACCGCCCGGCTGGAGGCGCTGCGCGCGGTGCTGGGCGATTGCCCGGACCTGCGGTGCATCGTCCTGGTCGATCCGCCTGCCGAGATGCCCGGAGGCCTGCACGGGGTGGAGGTGCTGCGCTGGACCCAGGTGATGGCCGACGGTGCCGTCGGCGGCGCCCTGCCGTACCGGGTGATCGACGCCGACATGGCGGCCATTCTCTATACCTCTGGCTCCACCGGCCTGCCCAAGGGCGTGGTGCTCAGTCACCGCAACCTGCTGGCCGGCGCCTTCAGCGTCGCGCAGTACCTGGAGAACGGCCCCGAGGACCGCATCCTGTCGCTGCTGCCGCTCAGCTTCGACGCCGGCTTCAGCCAGCTGACCACCGCCTTCGCCGTCGGCGCACGGGTGGTGCTGATGAACTACCTGCTGCCGCGCGACGCCGTGAAGGCGGCGGCGGCCGAAGGCGTTACCGGCATCACCGGCATCCCGCCGCTGTGGGTGCAGTTGGCCCAGTGCCGCTGGCCGGAGGAAGCGACGCGCCGCCTGCGCTACATCGCCAACACCGGCGGCCGCATGCCGCGCCCGGTGCTGGACCGCCTGCGCGCCCTGCTGCCGACCACGCGCCCCTACCTCATGTACGGCCTGACGGAAGCCTTCCGCTCCACCTACCTGCCGCCGTCGGAGGTGGATCGCCGCCCCGACAGCATCGGCAAGGCGGTGCCCAATGCCGAAATCATGGTGGTGCGCAAGGACGGCACCCCCTGCGCCCCCGGCGAGCCCGGCGAACTGGTCCACCGCGGCGCCTTCGTGGCGCTGGGGTACTGGAACGACCCGGAGCGCACGGCGGCCCGCTTCAGGCCGGCGCCGGGGCAGGAGGCGGGCATCCCGCACCCCGAAATGGCGGTGTGGTCGGGCGACACGGTGAAGATGGATGCCGAGGGGTTCCTCTATTTCATCGGCCGCGAGGACGAGATGATCAAGACTTCGGGCTATCGCACCAGCCCGACCGAGATCGAGGAAGTGCTCTATGCCACCGGCCTGGTCGGCGAGGTGGTCGCCATCGGCGTGCCGCATCCGGACCTCGGGCAGGCGGTGGTGGTGGCGGCGACCGGGCCGGAAGGCGGCGCGCTCGACATCGATGCGCTGCTGGCGGCGGCGCGGGCGGAGTTGCCGGCCTACATGGTGCCGCGCCACGTCGTCGCCCTGGAGACCATGCCGCGCAACGCCAACGGCAAGCCCGACCGCAAGGGTCTGGCACTCGCCCACCAGGATCTGTTCCGCAGGGAGGAAGCCTGAGCATGAACGCGCCCGTGACCAACCCCGACCTGCGCCGCATCCACGGCTTCCCGGTGAGCGGCGACCAGCTGGTGGTCGGTGGCCTGCCGCTGCGGCGGCTGGCGGCGCGGGTGGGCACGACGCCCTTCTACGCCTACGACCGCGGCCTGCTGACCGAGCGGGTGGCCGCCCTGCGTCACCATCTGCCGGCCGGCCTGCACCTGTCCTACGCGGTGAAGGCCAATCCCATGCCGGCGGTGATCGGCCATCTGGCGCGGCTGGTGGACGGCATGGACGTCGCCTCGGCCGGTGAACTCGCCAAGGTGCTGGATGCCGGCATGGACCCGAGCCACGTCAGCTTCGCCGGCCCCGGCAAGCGGGCGGAGGAACTGGCGCAGGCGGTGGCGGCGGGCGTCACCGTCAACATCGAAAGCCCGGCGGAGCTGGAAGTGCTGACGCGCGAGGCCGCCCGCATCGGCGTGGCGCCGCGCGTGGCGGTGCGGGTGAACCCGGACTTCGACCTGCGCGGCTCCGGCATGCGCATGGGCGGCGGCGCCAAGCAGTTCGGCATCGACGCCGAGGAGGTGCCGCAACTGCTGCGCCGCATCGCCGAGCTGGACGCCGATTTCGTCGGCTTCCACGTGTTCTGGGGCAGCCAGGCCCTGCGCCCGGCGCTCATCCGCGAGGCGCAGGAAAAGAGCGTCGACCTGGTGTTGCGCCTGACCGAACACGCCCCCGGCCCGCCGGAGCTGGTCAACGTCGGCGGCGGCTTCGGCATCCCCTACCACGAGAAGGACGAGGCGCTGCCGCTGGCGGTGGTCGGCGAGGGCATGGCGGCGTTGTCCGACCGCCTCGCCCGCGACCTGCCGGAGGCGCGGCTCGGCATCGAACTCGGCCGCTACATCGTCGGCGAGGCGGGCGTCTACGTCTGCCGCGTGGTCGACCGCAAGGTGTCGCGCGGGCAGGTGTTCCTGGTCACCGACGGCGGCCTGCACCACCACCTGGCGGCGACGGGCAACTTCGGGCAGGTGCTGCGGCGCAATTACCCCGTCGTCCTCGGCACCCGCATGGCGGCGGCGGCGGTGGAGACGCAGAGCGTCGTCGGCTGCCTGTGCACCCCCATCGACCTGCTGGCCGACCGCGTCGAACTGCCACGGGCGGAGGTGGGCGATCTGGTCGTCATCTTCCAGTCCGGCGCCTATGGCGCCTCGGCGAGCCCGCACGGCTTCCTCGGCCACGGCGGCCCGGCGGAGGTGCTGGTCTGAGGGTTCGCCCCGCGCCGGCGGCTTTCACCGTCCGGCGTATCTCGAAAGGCTCGTGTCGGCAGGCCTTCCAGCCCCGCACGGGCCTTTTTCCTTGGCGGACAGGCCATTCGACGCCCGGTTCGGCCCGCTTTGCCGCCTGGAGGCGGACGGGAGCCCCGAAATGGCGGATCCGGGCCGGATGCCCGCCGGAGGTGGCGTCGGAATTCTTGCCAAACCGCCGCGCGAAAAGCCCCGCGATAAGAAGATAATGCAGCTTTTACAAAGGCTTGAGCGGCTTGGCACGGCCCGTGCTTTTACGGGGCAGGCGCGTCGCGGACGCCGCCGTCAGTGTGGCGCAGGGCGCCGAACCCGCTGCAAGAAGGATGGCAAAGATGGTTAAACCGTTGAAGTACGTGGCATTGGCCGGGGCGCTCGCGCTCTCGGTCGCGACCGCGGGCGCGGCGAAGGCCGACGTCTACGGCTACTCCAATTCCCAGTTCTCCAACGTCACGCTGAACTATGCGGGCGGCGGTGGCGTGGTGGACCTGGCGGACTTCTCCTACCTGTCGTTCACCGACACGGTCGGCGGCACCGCCTTCCTCAGCACCTCGGGCACCGTCACCGCGCCGACGGTCACCGACGACTTCAGCTACAACGGCACCACGATCATCGACGACGTCGCCGGCAACTCCCTGTCGACCGCGACCTGCGTCGAGAACGGCGGCGCCTGCTCCGCACCGCTCGAAACCGACTTCGCCCGCGCCGAAGCGTCGATCGAGGGCGCCATCGTGTCCGGCGTGCGGCCGACCACCGGCCTGACCTCCATCGTGATGGGCGAGTCCCGTGTCGACGGCGATACCATCGGCCGCGCCACCTCGACCAACACCTCGCAGGGCGGCGTGGAGTTCGAACTGGAGCTCAACGGCTCCGGCACCGTCGACCTCGTGCTGTCGCTGGACTACATCATCGACCTGTTCGTGGCGCATGAAATCGACGGCGGCATCCAGGACGCCTCCGCCGGCGCCAGCTTCTTCGTCACCATCCTCGGCGGCCCGACCCCGCTCGTGCTGGCCCCGGCCGACCTGAACGTCGGCGTGGCGATCTCGGAAGAGTTCACCTCCGCGGCCTTCAACGAGAGCGGCAGCGTGCTGCTGCCGATCACCCTCGATCGCGGCGTGCGCTACAACTTCTCCATCAACCACACCGCCACCACCGTGGTGAATGCTCAGATCCAGGTGCCGGAACCCGGCACGGTGGGTCTGCTGGGCGCCGGCCTGGCCATGCTCGGTATCGGCGCCATTCGCCGCCGCCGCAGCGACAAGGCCGCCTGATCCGTCGGCGTCATCCTCTGTCTCGCACGAACGAACCTCGGGCCGGAGCCAGGTGCTCCGGCCCATTTTCGTGGGTGGGGAAGGGCGGGGCGCGCCGGGCGTAGTCCGCCCGATAGGTTGCCGCCGCGCCGCCGCCCGACCACCATGAGGGCCGCATTCCATTCCCGGAAGGACGGCGCATGAAGATCCTGCACGTGCTGGACCACTCGGTGCCGCTGCACAGCGGGTACTCGTTCCGCACCCTCGGCATTCTGCGGCACCAGCGGGCGCTCGGCTGGCAGACCTGCCACCTGACCTCGCCCAAGCACGTGCGCGACAGCCTGCCGCGCGAAATCGTCGAGGGCCTGGAATTCCACCGCACCCCGCAGCTGCCCGCCAATGGGGCCGGCAGCAAGCCGGTGCTGCGCGAGCTGATGCTCATGCGTGCGCTGGAAAAGCGCCTGGCCGAGGTGGTGGCGGAGGAAAAGCCCGACATCCTGCACGCCCACTCGCCGGCCCTGAACGCCGTGCCCGCCCTGCGCGTCGGGCGCCGCTTCGGCCTGCCCGTGGTCTACGAGATCCGCGCCTTCTGGGAGGACGCGGCGGCCAGCCACGGCACCGCCCGCGAAGGCAACTGGCGCTACCGCCTGACGCGCGGCCTGGAAAGCTGGGCGGTGAAGCGGGCGAGCGCCGTCACCACCATCGCCCATGGCCTGCGCGACGACCTCATCGCCCGCGGCGTGCCGCGCGACAAGATCACCGTCATCCCCAACGCCGTCGACGTCGCCGCCTTCCAGGCCGGCGGCCGCCGGGACCCGCGCCTGGCGCAGGAGCTGGGACTGGGGCGGGCGGTGGTGCTCGGGTTCCTCGGCTCGTTCTACGGCTACGAGGGGCTCGACGTGCTGCTGCGGGCGGTGCCCGCCCTGACGGCGCTGCGGCCGGAGGTGCGGGTGCTGCTGGTGGGCGGCGGGCCGGAGGAAGGCCGCCTGAAGGCGCTCGCCGACCGTCTCGGCGTCGCCGACCGGGTGATCTTCACCGGCCGCGTGCCGCACGACCGCGTGCAGGCCTATTACGATCTGGTCGACCTGCTGGTCTTCCCGCGCACCTCCATCCGCCTGACCGAACTGGTGACGCCGCTGAAGCCGCTGGAGGCCATGGCCATGGGCAAGCCGGTGCTCGCCTCCGACGTCGGCGGCCACCGCGAGCTGATCCGCGACGGCCGCACCGGCTGGCTGTTCCGCCCCGACGACCCGCAGGCGCTGGCCGACAAGGTGGACGAGGTGCTGGCGGCGCGCGCCGCGTGGCGGGCGGTGCTCGACCGCGCGCATGCGTATGTCTCCACGGAACGCTCGTGGGCGGCGGTGGCGGCGCGCTACCGCGGCGTCTACGAGCCGCTGGTGGGCGGCCGCTCCGATCCCGCTGCGCTGCCGCCCGAACCGGCCGGGGCGCCGGCATGAGCGTCTTCGCCGGGGCCGGCGGCGCCCGGCGGCTGCGGGCGGCCGGGGCCGGCTGGTATGCCGACCTGCTGGAGCGGGCGGTGGCGGAGGGCGTGGCCGGCGCGCGGCGCTTGACCGCGCGGGCGGTCGTGCCCGACATGCACCACGTCACCCTGCGCCACGCCTTCCCGGCCGGCGCGGTGCCCGCCGGCTGGCACGTGGAGCCGCGGGTCGCCGTCGACCTGCCGGTGCTCGACTGGGACCAGCAGACCATCGCCACCCACCCCGACGGCAGCCTCGCCGAAGCGGCCGTCACCCTGCTCCTGCCGCCCATGGCGCCGGGGGATGCGATCGTCGTCGAGTTCCGCCCCCGCCGTGGGCCGCCGCCCGCCGAGCCGACCGCCCTGTGGCCGGAGTTCGCCCGCGACGCCCGGCCGCCGGTGACGGAGGAGCCCATCCTCGGCTACCGGGAACCCGACCTGACGGCGGCGGTGGCGGCCGAGCTGGCGCCGGGGGAATGGCGCCGCATCAGCCTCAACCGCTACCGCGACATCGTGCGACGGCCGGCGGAAGGCGGCTTCGACCCCTACTACTGGCACGCCGGCAAGACGGACGAGCCGCTCAACGACACCAACCGGCTGCCCTTCGCCTATTCCAGCGGCGCCTTCCTGCCGGAGCGGCGCAAGTACGTGTTCACCGGCGGCGGCCACGGCGACTGGCTCGGCAGCGAGATCGGCGTGTTCGACTACCGCACCCGCCGCTGGCACCGCACCGAGGACAGCGCCCGCTACGTGGTCGGCCGCGCCGGCGCCGGCGAGCCGGTGGAGCCGGACCTGTTCGACCCGACCGCCCCGGTGCGCGCCGAGCCCCATGGCAGCCGCTACCACTATCCCTGGCCCAACATCCGCGGCCGTCACGCGCCGCTGTCGACGCACACCTATTGCGGTGTGGCCGCCATGCCCGACCGGGGCCGGCTGTACGTATACGGCGGCGCCGGCTTCCCCGGCGGCTCGGCCAAGCCCGGCGGCATCTGGGTCATCGACGACACCGACTTCCGCTGGCGCGGCGCCGACACCATCGCCACCGACAGCAACGGCTACAACGCCTGGACGCAGTCGCTCGGGGACGGGCGGCTGTTCACCTACACCGGCCAGGACGGCGTGGTGCGGGTGTTCGACGTCGGCGAGACGCGCCCGGGCCGGATCGCCGACGGCCGGTCCGGCGTGCGGGCGACCTATACCTCGCCGTCCTCGGCCCTGATCCGCGAGGCCGGCGCCGACGGTCCCGCCTACCTCACCTGGGCCGCCGGCAAGACGCCGCAACTGGTGATCTGCCGCCGCTTCGACGGCCCCGGCGGCGGGACCTTCGAGCGGCTGGAGGGCGCGACGCCGCTGCCGGCGGGTGTCACCACCACCGCCAGCTGGGTCCATCTCGGCGAGCATCTGCCGGGCAGCACCGCCATCGCCGCCTACCAGCGCGGCGTCGGGCTGTTCACGCTGGACAGCCGCACCCTGCGCTGGGCCGGCCCCTTCGACACGGCAGAGGGCCGCGACGGCCGGCCGCCCGACCGCCCGGCGTGGAAGGGGTTCGGCTACCTGCCGGCCTACGATTGCTTCAGCGTGGTCTACGAGGACGGCGTCTGGCTCTGCCGCCGCCCGCCGGACATGGGCTGACGGCGCCGCATGGCCGCCCGCACCTCGGCCAGCGTCACCGGGCGGAAATCGAACACGTCGACGCCCACGTCCATCTGCTTCGGCAGCGGCGCGAGGCGGCCGTGGCTGTGGCCGTGCAGGTTCAGCGCGCCCTTGCTCATGCCGTTCCAGGTGCGGAACGGGTAGTGGCAGAGCACCAGCGCCGTGTCCTCCACCGTGATCTCGGCATAGGCCTGCACGCTCGCCCAGCCGGGCAGGGCGCAGGTGTCGGCGTCGTCGTTGTTGCCGGTGACCAGGTGCTTGCGCCCCGGCAGGCCGTCGAGCAGCTCCGCCCGCGCGTCGGGGCGCAGGGTGAGGGCGAAGTCGCCCAGGTGCCAGACCTCGTCGTCGGGACCCACGCGCTCGCGCCAGCGCTCGATCATGACGGCGTTCATCTCGGCGACGGAGGCGAAGGGGCGCTTCATGAAGCCCAGCGCGCCGCCGTGGCCGAAGTGGGTGTCGCTGGTGAAATAGACGGTCATGGTTCCCTCATAACGCACGCGCCCGCGCTCCGGCAGGGCATTTTTCGCCCTCCGCGGGGTGACAGGGCGGGCGGGAGCGGGTAGGGTGCGGCCCTGCGAACCCTCCGTCCCGACCGCGCCGCCCGATCCGGTGGCCGACGATCGGCGGTGCTTGCGCTGCCGTGGGCGACGGTACAACCGGCTCATCACGAAGCGAAAGGAGGTCGCGCGTGCTCGTCCGCGTCTACCGAAACCTCGCCCAACGCTGCCTGTCGGTGGTGTTTCCCGACGACCACCGCATCTGGCGGGTCGGCCATCACGCCGACGCCCTGCTGCTGGCCGACGCCGAGATGGTCGTGCAGGAGCACGGCCGTTTCCAGGTCCTGAACACCGGGCAGAAGAACGTCCACGCCTGGGTCACCGGCCGCCTCATCGCCGCCGACGTGGCGGCGGTGGAGGAACCCATCGTCTCCGACACCGTCGAGGAAGCCTTCCCCTGGCTGCCCGAGGCCGACGTGGTGGCCGAGCAGGCGGTGGAATGCACCCGCTTCGACTACAACCCCTTCACCGCCCGGTTCTTCTTCGAGACGGAAACCATGGATCCGATCGAGAGCGCCGACTTCGCCTTCATCCGCTCGCCGGGCGAGTGCTTCGCCTTCGGCCCCGCCGACCTGCCGCCCCTGCCGGCGGTGCAGGATCTGATGCTGGCGGCGGAGTCTCAGCCGGCGGCCTGATCTCACAGGTGCGGAAATTAAGGCGGACGGCGCGGACCCCGAGGGGGCACCGCGCCGTTCTTCTTTTGCGTGCGGCACCGCGCCCTCGGAACACTTCATGGTCCCGAAAACTGCCTGTGCACCCTGGTGTCGCCGTGCTTAAGCCCCCAGATAAATCACGAGAGGCCCAAGATTTTGGTGAAAGCTTAGTGTTTTCGGCGTTACCCTGAGATCGAGGGAAGGCTGACGGCGACGGCGCAGGGACTCCAGCCGCCCATGCCCCGCCGAAGAGGGCACCGCGACCCGCTGGACGGTCGCACACCAGCTGCCTGCGGGCGTCGCGAGAGTGGAAGGCGCTCTTTTACCAGTAGTCGAAACGGGACCGGGCCAATTCGCGTTTGAATTGGGGGCGTTGCGCATGCTCGCATCCGGAAGGGGCGTTGCGAGCCGATCGGACTAAACCTCGCAGGGAGAGTCGGATGGTTCTGGCAGACGAACTTTTCAGAGACTTCGCACGCGGCTACGAAGGTCGCCGCGAGACGGTGATGTCTCTTGCGGAATACTTGGAAGGCTGTCGCGAAGACCCGATGATGTACGCCACCGCCGCCGAGCGCATCCTGGCGGCCATCGGCGAACCGGAAATGGTCGACACGGCCAAAGACCCGCGGCTCGGTCGCATCTTCATGAACCGCACCATCAAGGTCTATCCCGCCTTCGCCGAGTTCTACGGCATGGAGGAGACCATCGAGCGCATCGTCAGCTTCTTCCGCCATGCGGCGCAGGGGCTGGAGGAGCGCAAGCAGATCCTCTACCTGCTCGGGCCCGTGGGCGGCGGCAAGTCGTCGCTGGCGGAGCGGCTGAAGGCTCTGATGGAGGCGCACCCCATCTACGTGCTGAAGGCCGGCGACGAGCTGAGCCCGGTGTTCGAAAGCCCGCTCGGCCTGTTCGATCCCGAACGCATGGCCGATACCCTGCAGAAGGAATACGGCATCCCGCGCCGCCGCCTCACCGGCCTCATGAGCCCGTGGTGCGTCAAGCGGCTGGACGAGTTCGGCGGCGACATCTCGCGCTTCAAGGTGGCGAAGATCCACCCCTCGCGCCTGCGCCAGATCGGCATCGCCAAGACCGAGCCGGGCGACGAGAACAACCAGGACGTCAGCTCGCTGGTCGGCAAGGTCGATATCCGGCGCCTGGAACTGCACGCCCAGAACGACCCCGACGCCTACAGCTACTCGGGCGGCCTCAACCGCGCCAACCAGGGCATGCTCGAATTCGTCGAGATGTTCAAGGCGCCCATCAAGATGCTGCACCCGCTGCTGACGGCGACGCAGGAAGGGAATTATGTCGGCACCGAGAACATCGGCGCCATCCCCTTCCAGGGCATCGTCATGGCGCACTCCAACGAGGCGGAGTGGCAGACCTTCAAGAACAACAAGAACAACGAAGCCTTCATCGATCGCATCTACGTCATCAAGGTGCCCTACTGCCTGCGGGTGACCGAGGAACAGAAGATCTACGACAAGCTGATCAGCAACTCGGAACTGGCGACGGCGCCCTGTGCGCCGGGCACCCTGCAGATGCTGGCGCGCTTCGCCGTGCTGTCGCGCCTGCGCGAGCACGAGAACAGCAACGTCTACAGCAAGATGCGGGTCTACGACGGCGAGAGCCTGAAGGAGGTCGATCCGCGCGCCCGGTCCTTGCAGGAATACAAGGACGCGGCCGGCGTCGACGAGGGCATGAACGGCATCTCGACGCGCTTCGCCTTCAAGGTGCTGGCGGCCACCTACAACCACGACACCCAGGAGGTGGCGGCCGACCCGGTGCACCTCATGTACGTGCTCGAACAGTCCATCCGGCAGGAACAACTGCCCGACGAGACCGAGAAGCGCTACATGGAGTTCATCAAGGCCGACCTGGCGCCGCGCTATGCGGAATTCATCGGCCACGAGATCCAGAAGGCCTATCTGGAAAGCTACCACGACTACGGCCAGAACCTGTTCGACCGCTATGTCGACTATGCCGACGCCTGGGTCGAGGACCAGGACTTCAAGGACCCCGACACGGGCCAGCTGCTCGACCGCGGCCTGCTCGACCAGGAACTGAGCAAGATCGAGAAGCCGGCGGGCATCGCCAACCCCAAGGATTTCCGCAACGAGGTGGTGAAGTTCGCCCTGCGCTCGCGGGCCTCCAACGCCGGCAAGAACCCCTCCTGGACCTCCTACGAGAAGATCCGCACGGTCATCGAGCGGCGCATGTTCAGCCAGGTGGAGGAACTGCTGCCGGTCATCAGCTTCGGCTCCAAGAAGGACAGCGACACCGACAAGAAGCACGCCGAGTTCGTCGAACGCATGATCGATCGCGGCTACACCGAGCGCCAGGTGCGGCGTCTGGTGGAGTGGTACATGCGGGTGAAGCACGCGGGATGACACGCTCACGGGCGAGATAGGACCTGCCGATGCACATCATTGACCGCCGGCTCAATCCCAAAGGGAAGAGCCTGCCCAACAGACAGCGCTTCCTGCGGCGCGCCAAGGCCCTGGTGCGCAAGGCGGTGCACGAGAACTCGTCGTCCCGCGGCATCCGCGACGTGGAACAGGGCGGCGAGCTTTCCATCCCCCGCGACGGCGTCAGCGAACCGGGCTTCCATCACGGCCGCGGCGGCGGCCTGCGCAATTATGTGTTGCCCGGCAACAAGGAGTACCTGGAGGGCGACAAGATCCCCCGGCCGCCGACGGGCGGCGGTCGGGGCAACGAAGGCAGCGCCGACGGCGGCGGCGAGGACGATTTCCGCTTCATGCTGTCGCGCGACGAGTTCGTCGACCTGTTCCTCGAAGACCTGGAACTGCCCGACCTGGTGAAGCGGCGCCTCGCCACGTCGGAAAGCACCTCCCTCCAGCGCGCCGGTTATGCCGCCTCCGGCTCGCCGGCCAACCTGGCGCTGGCGCGCACCATGCGCAACAGCCTGTCCCGCCGCCTGGCGCTCAAGCGCCCCCGCGCCGCCGAGATCCGCAGCCTGCGGGAGGAGATCGAGGCCCTGGAGCGCACCGGCAAGGACCCGGCCCGCCTCGCCGAACTGATGGAGCAGCTGGAAGGCCTGCTGGCCCGCACCACCCGCATCCCCTACGTCGATCCGCTGGACGTGCGCTACAAGCGGTTCGAGAGCGTGCCCAAGCCCATCGCGCGGGCCGTCATGTTCTGCCTGATGGACGTGTCGGGCTCCATGACCGAGGACATGAAGGACCTCGCCAAGCGGTTCTTCATGCTGCTCCACATCTTCCTGACGCGGCGCTACCGCCATGTGGACGTGGTGTTCATCCGCCACACCCACATCGCGCAGGAAGTGGACGAGGACACCTTCTTCCACAGCCCCGAGACGGGCGGCACGGTGGTGTCCACGGCGCTGGAGGAAATGGCGCGGGTGGTGCGCGAGCGCTATCCGACCTCCGACTGGAACATCTATGCGGCCCAGGCGTCGGACGGCGACAATACCTCCATCGACGCCCACAAGACGGCGGCGCTCATGGCCGACGTCATCCTGCCGGTGTGCCAGTACTACGCCTACATCGAGGTCGGCCGCGACGACGACTTCATGCCGGCCGGCCCCATCCGCCGCGACACCGACCTGTGGCGCACCTACAAGGTGCTGGTGCAGCCGGGCGTGCCGCTCGCCATGCGCAAGGTACGGCACCGCCGCGACATCTTCCCCGTCTTCCGCGACCTGTTCCAGCGCAATGCCGAACCGTCCGCGAAGGAGGTGACATGACCGCATCCCCCGCGGCCCCCGCCGTGCATACCGCCGCCGAGCCCCTCTACAGCGGCGCCGACTGGGATTTTGACACCCTGCGCCGCGTCCATGCGGCGGTGGAGGAGATCGCTCTCGACGAACTCGGCCTCGACGTCTACCCCAACCAGATCGAGGTCATCACCACCGAGCAGATGCTCGACGCCTATTCGTCGTCGGCGCTGCCGCTGCTCTACAAGCACTGGTCCTTCGGCAAGCACTTCGCCCAGCACGAGATGCTGTACCGCAAGGGCATGCGCGGCCTCGCGTATGAAATCGTCATCAACTCCAGCCCGTGCATCTCCTACGTGATGGAGGAGAACTCGGCGACCATGCAGACGCTGGTCATCGCGCACGCGGCCTTCGGCCACAACCACTTCTTCAAGAACAACTACCTGTTCCGCCAGTGGACCGACGCCGAAAGCATCCTCGACTACCTGGCCTTCGCCCAGAGCTACATCGCCGACTGCGAGGAACGCTACGGCTCGCTGCCGGTGGAGCGGCTGCTGGACTCGGCGCACGCCCTGAACAGCCAGGGCGTGTTCCGCTACCCGCGCAAGAAGACGCCCGACCTGCGGTCCGAGCAGATCCGCGCGCTGGAGCGCCAGGAACACCAGGAACGCATGTTCAACGACCTGTGGCGCACGGTGCCCCAGGCCGCCCCCAAGGCGCCCGACGAGGCGGCGCGGGAGGAAGAGCGCCGCCGCTCGCTGCTGCAGCTGCCGCAGGAGAACGTGCTCTACTTCCTGGAGAAGACGGCGCCCAACCTGCAGAACTGGCAGCGCGAGATCCTGCGCATCGTGCGCAACATCGCCCAGTACTTCTACCCGCAGCGCCAGACCAAGGTGATGAACGAAGGCTGCGCCACCTTCGTCCACCACACCATCATGACGCGCCTGCACGAACGCGGGCTCATCACCGACGGCGCCTATCTGGAGTTCCTGCAAAGCCACACCAACGTGGTCTTCCAGCCGGAGTTCGACGACCCGCGCTACTCGGGCATCAACCCCTATGCCCTCGGCTTCGCCATGATGAAGGACATCGAGCGCGTCTGCCTCGACCCCACCGACGAGGACCGCCAGTGGTTCCCCGACATCGCCGGCTGCGGCGAGCCCATGGCCGTGCTGCGCGACTGCTGGGCCAACTACCGCGACGAGAGCTTCGTGCTGCAGTTCCTCGGCCCGCAGGTGATGCGCGACCTGCACCTGTTCGAGATCGAGGACGACGCCGACGAGCCCATGCTGTCGGTGGAGGCCATCCACAACGAACGCGGCTACCGCCGTGTCCGCGAGATGCTGGCCCGCCAGTACGACATCGCCTGGGTGGAGCCCGACATCCAGGTGGTCGACGTCGATCTGGCCGGCAACCGGCGCCTGATGCTGCAGCACCGGGTGGTCAACGGCATCCTGCTCGACGAGAGCGACGCCAAGGCGGTGCTACGTCACCTCGCCAACCTGTGGGGCTACGACGTGGCGCTGCAGGAGGTGGACGCGGTGACGGGCATGGTCATGAAGGACCACGAAGCGGTCCCCCGCCGCCGCTTCGCCTGAGGCCGGGCCGGGGCGGGGAGGGCGGCCACGGCGCCACCCTTGCCGCCCCGCACCGCCGGCCCTACACTTGCCGGACGCATCCGGAGTCCCCGCCATGGCCGATGACCGCCGTCCCCGACCGCCTGCACCGCCGCCCGGCCTCGCCGAGGAGCGCGCGGCCTTCACGCCTGCACCGGCGCCGGAGGGGCGTGTCGGGTGGGACGACTCGTGGACGTGGGAAACCATGCCGGCGGCGCTGCGGGAAGAGCTGGAGCGGCGTTCCGACGAGGCGCTGACCTGCCCGCGCTACACGACTGAGGAAGTCATGGCCTACAGCATGGAGGTCTTCCGTCAGCTCGTCGCGGAGATGCCTGAAAAATGACGCAGGTCGTGTGGTCCGCTGCGGCCCGCGCCGATGTCGTCAGGATTCTACGCTTCAATGTCGCAGCCAAGGGGGCGGAACGGGCTCTTCACCTTCAGCTCCGGTTGATCGAGTACGTGTCGCAACTGGAACCGCGGAGAGCGGTTTCGTTTGCGAAGCACCTCAAGTACCGGTCGCCGGACGGCTACATTGCCATCTGCCGCGCCAACGGCGACGAACTGCTCCTCATCGGCCTCTTCCACGAGCGGGAAGACTGGACGGCCCTCCTGGCCCGCCGCCTCGCCAAACCCGACCCGGCATAGAAAAAGGGAGGCCGCTCCGGCCCAGCCATTCCACAAAGGTGTTGATGGCGAACCCCATCCATGATTGACTTCATGGGTGGGGTTTCCCCTTGGCGCGGGAGGTGGTTTTGGGTGATGGAGAACAAAAATCGAACAATGACTTTGCGGACGGACCTTCTGCTAACGGGACGAACACTCTGCCGGAAATATCTCCGGCAGGTAGAACGCGCCCTATCCCCGATGCCTGCAAGCATATCGAGGTGAATTTCTGTAAAATGCCAGGGTGCGAGAACTTCGGGGTGCCGCCCAGGAAGGGCTTGATCATCAAGGGACGCGGCTCAGGCGCACAGGACCGCTATACCATCCTCGGGAACAAAGATGGCGGCTCTTCCCTGATGTGCAGCGGTTGTCGCCGGACCACCCGCATCAAGAGCAATCTGGCTGTCCACGAGGAATTCGAAAGACAGTCTGCCTACCTGTTCGTGCCGCATCCGCTGTCGTGCCCTGATGCTTCTTGTATCAACCACCGCCCCACAAAGGAAAGCCTGAAAACGGGCTTCCGGAAATACGGGCAGACGAAATCAGGCTCCGACCGATGGCAGTGCCGGGAGTGCAAGAAGACATTCGCGTTGGGGAAGCCAACTGTCGGTCACAAGAAACCGCACATCAATATTCGGGCGTTCGAGTTGATCGTGAACAAGGTTCCGCTCAACCGAATGGCGGAAATCCTGGATGTCAGCTACAGCACACTCTACGGAAAGATCGATTTCATCTACGAGCAGTGTCGGTTATTTGCTGCATCCCGCGAAAGTCAGCTTCGGCAGATGGAGTTCAAGCGGCTCTATCTCAGCACCGACCGACAGGACTACCTTGTGAATTGGGGCGAGCGATCAGCAAGGAAGACCATTCAGTTGACAGCGGTCGCGACAGCCGAACAGGGCAGCGGCTACATCTTTGGTCTGACGCCGAACTTCGATGCGTCTGTGGACCCTGCGGAAATCGAACAACGGTGGGTTGATGAGCGGGAATCGACCAAGAGGCCGCATATGCGTTCCCTGGCCCGCGTGTGGACCGAGTTCGATTACCGGATGTCGATGGCTCGTGCTGGGCGGCTTGGTGAAGATGCCGCAGCACCAGCGCGTGACGATCTCGATGCACCCGAGCTTATGGACCTGGGACAGCAGCTACCGAAGAACGGCGCGCAAGTTCACGCCGATTACCTTATGCACGGGCACTACTGGTTTCTGCGGTCGCTGACGCATGGGGCCGAAAAGCTGCGCTTCTATATCGACCAAGACGCTGGTCTTCTCCATGCGTGCCTTGGTGCTTTCGCTGACAAGGTTCGGGACCGACAGGCGGACGTGGTGCAGGTGGACATTCAGAAGAACCTCACCATCGACCAGCGGAAAAATGCGCATGGGAAGGCGCGTCGGTGGTTCGAGGGGGAGCGGGCACGGTTCCCTGGCATGAAGGACAACGTTATTCGGACCGCAATCCTTGCCGAGCGGATCGCGGCAGCCAAGGAAGCCAGCAAGACCGAGAAGGGGAAGCTACAGGAAGTGTGGCTGGAATACCCGTTCCCGGACATGGCCGAGCCTGGGAAGAGGCTACGTTTCGTGACTGACCTGGACGACTACGACGACCATCACGTGGCGAATCTGTTGATGAAGGGGTCGCTGTGGCCGGTGGATACGGTGTTCAACCGCATCCGGCGGCGGATGAGCATGTTCGAGAGGCCGGTGCAGTCGGTCAGGCGTGCGCGGCGCATGTGGCACATCTATGCGCCGTATGACGCGGCGATGGTCGAGAAGATGCTGACCATCTTCCGCGTCTGGCACAACTACGTGTGGATCGATTCCAAGGCGAAGAAGACCGCTGCCGAGAAGTTGGGCATGGCCGAGGGCAAGGTCAGGATGCAGGACATCGTATATTTCGATGTCCGGAAATCCATTTGATAAATAAGTTCATCGCCTTTTCAGGAGAAAGCGCACGATGATCTATCTTATTTCATGGATTTACCGCCTCAACATGAGCACGGGCGAAATAGACGCTTGGAATAAATTCGGGATTCCACCGAAATTTTCACTCTTGCGGTGGCTTTTCTGTCGATTTGGTTTCAGAGATTTCTGGCTTCGACCGCAAGAGCGTCGAGCAAATCCCCGAAGTTTCGGATCGCCTGATCGCGACGGTCCTGTTGGGGAACAGAGTCAGGAACAATAATCGGTGTGTAAATGACCTGCTTCTCATCCACTAAGCCTGTGAAGTCATAACGCCAACCGCTGTAGTCAGTGTTGTAACCCATGTCTGTGCAGGTGACGGTGACGCACATTCCTTATCTCCCTGTCGCAACCGCGTGGACACTAGGTGATCGGCAGTCCATTCCGCCGATAGAGCATCTTCTACAGAAGCAACCTTACAATGTCTACAGGAGAGGACATGTCCGAACGGGGGCTGGATACCCCCCTGTATGTTCTTGTTATGCTCCATCGTGGAGGTCTGTGATGGAAGCTGGTCGGCTTGGTCAACACCTGTGGTTCCGGGACTGTGATGACATCCGTCACCTTGTGCGGATCGCCAGCATCCAGATGGTATGTGACGCTGACCCGGCACAGGACGAGACGGTCCTGTTCGTCGCCAACAAGCAGCTTCGCGTTCCCATCCCGCTCGACGCGTTGATGCCGATGATCGACCCCGCCGGGCGACAGAAGCAGTCACGGTAGGGAAGCACGCATCCCGTTCACCAACCGCTCCAACAGGTCAGCGAATTCCAGAACAGCCTTTGGCTTGACCACGATCCGCTGGGTCGGCTGATAGCTGGCATCCCCCGACTTCTCGACATACTTCGCGTCCACGTGCCCGTCGTTGTGCCCCAGCACGTGGCGGCGCTGGAAATACACGTTCAGGCGGTCGATCTCGTCCTGGCGCAGAAAGGCGGTGAACGCCTTCCCGGTGATCTTCTCCCATTCGTCGCTGGCGCCCGACAACCGTTGGAACAGGTTGCCCTTGCTCTTGGCCGGGGGAGCACCTGTGGCACGCTCGTAGAGGTGCTTCGCGACCGTCTCGAACTGCGTGACGCCGCCCTTGATGGCGTCTTCCAGCAAGGTGTTCGCCAGATCGGTTGCCATGTCGCGGTCCATTACCTCGCGCAATGTCGCTATGGCTTCCGGAAGCCTACGCACCTTTTCCAGTTTGGCTGCGAACAGGGCTTCGGCGTCATGATGCCCGCAGCCAGGACAGAAATAGGCCGTGCCGGTGAAGCCATAACGGAAGCCACAGTTCCCGCACGTCAGCTTTGACCGCATCACTTCCGCTGCTGCGAGAGGAACCATGACAGGTGCGGGGGAGGTCGAGCCTCGGTAGTCCATGCGCATCTGGATGAAGGAATTCGACCGCTGCCGCCGGTTGAAGTCCTTCGTTATGTCGCCCAAGACCTTGTTGATGTGGCCGCTCAGTAGGTGCTTGGCCTGCGCGAGAGCCTGTTCCTTTCCTCGCTCAATCTGCTCGGTTGTCCACCAGCTACGGGGACCAGCCTCGTGTCTACAGAACGGGCAGTAGATCGTCGATTCTTCGGTCAAGGCATGCCAATCAGCAGCATGAACTTTGAACTGCGATAGACACTGCTCGTTCGGGCACTCCTTGTCGTAATAGCCATCCTCATCTTCCTCCACCGGGATGGTCACTTCGAGCTTTTCGGGGAACGGACGGTGGATCGGCATGGGTGGCTCCGCATTTAAGGTCGCACTACCTGTAGTGTATGCGAAGACACGAAATCCACAAGATGTTCTGCACAAAGACAAGGAGCGTCGCCTTGCGACGACGCTCCAAGTATCAACACCTTTGTGGAATGGCTGGCCGCTCCGGCCTCCCTTCGCACATCGCGCCGCCATGCCGCGGCGGGTGGGTGATCAGCCCTGCTCTTCGTCGTCCGGGGCCTGGTCGCCGTGCTGGGCGGGGCGGCCGAAGACGGTTTCGATGGTCGGTTCGTCCACCTGCACCGGACGGGCGGAGGGGCCGGGTTCGGCGGTATAGCCGCCGGAATTCGAGTCGCTCTCGTAGGCCGGGGTTTCCGTTTCCTGCTGCGGCAGGGCACGGCGGCGCGGGGCGGCCAGGATCAGGGCCTTTTCCAGGTCGGCTTCCGTGCACAGGCCGAGCGTCACCGGGTTGCGCGGCTTGATGCCGGCCGAGTTCCAGTGGGTGCGGTCGCGCACGGCGGTGATGGTCGGCTTGGTGGTGCCGATCAGCTTGCACAGCTGGGCGTCCGACAGTTCCGGGTGGTGCTTGAGCAGCCACGAGATGGCGTCGGGGCGGTCGTGCCGCTTGGACACCGGCGTGTAGCGGGCGCCCTTGGAGCGCTGCTGCGGCGTCGGGATGTCGGAGATCTTCAGGCGGAGCTTGTGGTTCTGGTTCTTCTCGCCACGCTCGATCTCCTCACGGCCGAGCTGGCCGTTGGCGACCGGGTCCGCGCCCACGATGCCGGTCGCGACCTCGCCGTCGGCGATCGCCTGGACCTCGAGCTCGTGCATGCCGCAGAATTCGGCGATCTGCTCGAACGTGAGGGCCGTGTTCTCCACCAGCCAGACGGCCGTTGCCTTCGGCATGAGAGGCAGCGCCATGTATCTTCCTTCCGAATCGTTCCGAGAGACTGAAAAACGGACTGTTCCTTTACGGTATTCCGCAGCGAGAATCAAACGCCATACACCGCCGCCGGGTCTGCCGGGTGGACGTCGAGAACGATCTTCCCGATGTGGGCGGAACTCTCCATCAAGTGGTGCGCCGCGGCCGCTTCGGCAAGGGGAAACACCTTGTGGATCACGGGTTTGATGCGTCCGGCGTCGAGCAGCGGCCAGACCTTCTGGCGCAGCTCGGCGGCGATGGCGGCCTTGTCGTCGGTGGGGCGCGAGCGCAGCACCGAGCCGGTGAAGGTCAGGCGCTTGAGCATCATGGGCATGAGGTCCACCTGCACCTTCGAGCCCTTCAGGAAGGCGATGGAGACGTGGCGCGCTTCCGGCGCCATGGCCTTCATGTCGCGGCCGATGTAGTCGCCGCCGACCATGTCGAGGATGACGTCCACGCCCTTGCCGGTCTTGGCCCGCACCACCTCCACGTAATCCTCGCGGCTGTAGTCGATGGCGACGTCGGCGCCCAGGTCGCGGCAGGCGCGGCACTTGTCTTCCGACCCGGCGGTGGCGAAGACGGTGGCGCCGAAGGCCTTGGCGAGCTGGATGGCGGTGGTGCCGATGCCGCTCGACCCGCCGTGCACCAGGAAGGCCTCGCCGGCCTGCAGGCGGCCGCGCTGGAACACGTTGTGCCACACGGTGAAGAAGGTCTCCGGCAGGGCGGCGGCCTCGGCCGGCGAGAAGCCCTGCGGCACCGGCAGGCACAGGCGGGCGTCGGCGACGGCGTACTCGGCATAGCCGCCGCCCGACAGCAGGGCGCAGACCACGTCGCCGGGGGCGGGGCTGGTGACGCCCTCGCCGACGGCTTCCACCACGCCGGCCACTTCCAGGCCGGGAATGTCGGAGGCGCCCGGCGGCGGCGGATAGTTGCCCTGGCGCTGCAGCACGTCCGGCCGGTTGACGCCGGCGACCGCCACCCGGATCAGCACCTCGCCGGCGCGCGGGGCGGGCAGGGGGCGGCTCGCCGCCTTCAGCACGTCGGGGCTGCCGGGCTCGGTGATCTCCACGCAGGTCATGGTGGGCGCCATGGGCTCGATCCTCTCGTCAGTGTCACGGGGCTCCTTGTCTGGTAGTGTGTCACCCCTCAGGTATGCAAGCACGAACGCAGAGGAGGCCCCGATGGCACTCGATACCGACGAGCTGGAACCGCGCCCCCCGACGCTGGCGCCCCGCGACCTCGAAATCATGTCGGTCGAGGGCTTGCGCGACTACATCGGCGAGCTGGAGGGCGAAATCGCCCGCGTGCACGAGGTGATCGCCCGCAAGGAGCAGGCCCGCCAGGGCGCCGAAAGCTTCTTCCGCAAGAAATGAACCGCCGGACCGGCTCGCCAGGGGCCGGCCAGACAGAGGGGAGAACCAGGACGTGTTGACAGGCAAGACGGCGCTCATCACCGGCTCGACCAGCGGCATCGGCCTCGCCATGGCGCAGGCGCTGGCCCGTCAGGGCGTGAACATCATGCTCAACGGCTTCGGCGACCCCGACGAGATCGAGGCGCTGCGGGCGGGTATGGAAAAGGACTGCGGCGTGCGCGTCGGCTACCAGTTCGCCGACCTCGCCAAGGGCGACGACGCGGCCGCCCTGGTGCGGCGGACAGAGAGCGAGTTCGGCGGCGTCGACATCCTGGTCAACAACGCCGGCATCCAGCACACGGCGCCGACCCAGGACTTCCCGCTGGAGAAGTGGGACGCCATCATCGCGGTGAACCTGAGCGCGGCCTTCCACACCATCCGCGCCGCCCTGCCGGGCATGCAGAGCCGCGACTGGGGCCGCATCATCAACGTCGCCTCGGTGCACGGGCTGGTCGCCAGCATCGACAAGGCGGCCTACGTGGCGGCCAAGCACGGCATCGTCGGCCTGACCAAGGTGGTGGCCCTGGAAAACGCCCAGCGCCACATCACCTGCAACGCCATCTGCCCCGGCTGGGTGCGCACGCCCCTGGTGCAGGCGCAGATCGAGAAGCGCGCCGAGGCCGTCGGCGGCACCGTGGAAGAAGGCGCCCGCGACCTGGTGCGCGAGAAGCAGCCGTCGCAGCGCTTCGTCATGCCCGAGAACCTGGCGGCGCTCGCCGTGTTCCTGTGCACCGAGGCGGCGGACGGCATCACCGGCGCCTCGCTGCCCATGGACGGCGGCTGGACCGCCCAGTAACGGCCCGCAGAGGCTCCACCGCAAAGACTACGGGCGGGCGCCCATCCGGCGCCCGCCCGTTTGCGTCAGGCCGCCTGCTGGTCGCCGGCGGCGGTCGCGTCGTCGGTCTTGTGCTCCAGCACCCGCGAGGGTTCGCCGCGGCTGATGGCGATGCGGCGGGGCTTCTTCTCCTCCGGCACCTCGCGCTGCAGTTCGACGTGCAGCAGGCCGTTCACCAGGCGCGCACCGCGCACCTTGATGTGGTCGGCCAGTTCGAAGCGGCGCTCGAAGGCACGGGTGGCGATGCCGCGGTGCAGATAGCGGCGGCCTTCGTCGGCGGCGTCCGGCTTGGCGAGCCGGCCGCTGATGACGAGGGTGTTGTCGTGGACGGTGATGTCGAGATCGTCGTCGGAGAACCCGGCGACCGCCATGGTCACCCGGTAGTCGTCGTCGCCCAGCTTCTCGATGTTGTAGGGCGGGTAGGACAGTGCGGCGTCGTCGAGGCGCGCAGCGGTATCGAGCAGACGCCCGACGTTGTCGAAGCCCACCGTGAAGCGGTGCAGGGGGGCGAGATCATGAGCACGCATGGTCATATCCTCCACAGAGCAATATGGCGTCGATACGTCCGAAGCCCGTATCGGCGGTGCGATGGAAAGAGCGCCGCGGTCCCGTTGGACGGCGACCGGCGGTCGGTGGGGATATGGAAAAGCGTCGGCCGCCCGTCAAGAGGGGCGGCCGGGCGAGGGCAGGGCGCGGACCGATGTGCCGGCGGTGGTCAGCCCGGAGTCGGCTGCTGGGCGGCGCTGCCGACGGGACGCAGGGCACGCTCCACGGCGGCCTTGCGGGCGGCGGCGGCCGGAGCCGGGGCCGGCGGCTCGGTCGGCACCGGCTCGCGGCCCTTGGGGGTCTGCTCCGGGTCGGCGGCATCGGCGTCGGCGGCGCTCCAGCCGATCTCGTAGGCCTCCACGGCGTCGCGCACGCCCTTCAACTGCAGCGGGCCGAGGGGCTTGAAGGTGAAGGCCTTGCCGGCGCACAGGTCGCGCACGATGGCGGCGCAGACGATCTGCTGCTCGTCCGCCGCGTTGCACAGGCGGGAGGCGAGCTGCACAGTGGCGCCGAAGTAGTCGTTGTCCTCGGCGATCGGCTCGCCGGAATTGAGGCCGACGCGCAGCTTGATGGGCATGTCGGGCCGCGCCTCGTTGTGCTCGGCGATGCCCTGTTGGATCTGCACCGCCGCCGATACGGCGTTGGCGGTGACGGGGAAGGTGGCCATGATGCCGTCGCCGGTGTGCTTCACTTCGTTGCCGTCGAAGCGAGCGAGGGCGGAGCGGACGATGGCATTGTGCGCCCGCACCGCCTCCTGCGCCGCCTCGTCGCCGACGGCATGGGTCAGGTCGGTGGAGCCCACCATGTCGGTGAAGACGATGGTGATCATGGTCGGCGCGGCGGCCTTGGTGGCCGGCGTGTTCCATTCCTTCATGACGGTGCCGAGGTCGGCGAAGGCGTCGTTGGCCTTGGCGAGCCACTTCTCCATGGCCTTGCGGCCCGACTGCGCCATGGCGACGTAGCGCGGCTCCAGCATGTATTCGTCGAGCTTGTCGACGAAGGACTGCGCCAGCGCCGGCTTGGTGCCGATGACCTCGATGGTCTCGCGCAGCAGCTCCAACTGGCGGTCCTGGCGGTTGCGGTCGCACAGCACCCGCGCCGCGCCGGCCAGGTAGAGGTTGACGCCGAACTTGTTGAAGGCGTCGAGCTGCGGATGGGTGGTGCGCAGCACGCGCACGGCCGCGCCCAGGAACTTCATCATGCGCGCGCGGTCCTGCTCGTACTTGAGCGTCTCCGGATCGGGTTCCGGCTCCTCGCGTACGGGCTTTTCGGCCGGCTTGGCCGCTTCTTCGGCCTTGGGGGCCTTGGCGGGGTCGGCCTCGGCGACGGCGACCTTCTTCAGCGCCTCGCGCGCCTCGGCGGCGGCCTTGGTGGCGGCTTCCGCCTCCTTCTTCTGGCGGGCTTCCAGTTCGGGGTCGTGGTGGCCGGGGGCGTCGGCCTCGGCCAGCTTGCGGTCGGCCTCCGCCTTGGCGGCGGCGGCGTCCTGGTCGGCCTTGGACTTGCGCTTGGCGTCGCGTTCCTTCTCGGCGGCGGCGGTGGCGGCCGCTTTGGCGGCCGGGTCTTCGGCCTCGTCGTCGGCCTTGTCCTTGTCCATGAAGCCGTCGAGCGGCACGTAGGCCATGACCAGCGGCACGGCGCTGAGCAGGAACAGCGCGACGAAGACCATGAACAGCAGGCTCGACAGGCTGGTGCCGATGGTCACGCCCATGCCGGCGAGCTGGCCGACGAACAGCGAGGCGAGACCGGTGCCGAGCACGGCGATGATGAGGGCGCTGACCATGACCATGGACAGGCGCAGCACGAATTCCCGTGCCGAGGCCTTGGGTGCCGTGGCGCCTGCCGCGCCGGTGCCCGTCCAGGCGAAATCGGTGCGGCCGTAGCCGCCCACCAGGGCGCCGGGCGCGCTGGCGCGGGCGCTGGCGGCGCGCGCCTCGGCCTGTGCCTTGCGGGCGCGCGGGCTGACGTAGGCGACGGCTTCTTCGCTGGAATTGCTCTCGGGGTACCAGGTCTCGCGCATGACCTTGGTCGGCTTCGACGTCTGGCCTTCGACGTTGATCGCCTCGTCGATGGCCTTGGTGCGCTCGTCCCCGGGGAAGCGGGCGTAAAGCGACCACTCCTTCCCCTCGAGTACGTAGACCTCGTAATTGACGATCGCCGGCATGCTGCCTGACCCATCCTGATCCCGGTCGCGGCCCTTCTGCCCACCGGTGTACGGCCCCTTTCGGCCATCAGCCCGTTATGGGGTCCCCCGCACGACTGTACAATGACCGCGATCACAGGGCTACGCCTATACGCCGCCCGTGCAAAAAGCCCGTTCTCCTGCGCGAAGAACGGGCTTTTTTGCCGGTCGCGACGCAGGCGCCGCGGCGGTCCGCCTGTTACGACTTGATGCCGAAGCTGGCGAAGCGCTTGTTGAACTTGGCCAGCTGACCGCCGGTGTCGAGCAGGCGGTGCACGCCCGTCCACGCCGGATGCGACTTGGTGTCGATGTCCAGACGCAGGGTGTCGCCCTTCATGGTCGAACGCGTCTTGAACTCGGTGCCGTCGGTCTGGATGACCGTGATCTCGTGGTATTCGGGGTGGATGTCGTTCTTCATCGTCCGCCTCGGGGTCCTGAAAAGAGCGCGTTGTATAGCTCAGGCCGTCCGCCCTTTCAAGGGCGGTGCCGCAAAAACGCGCAGGCATTGGTTGGACGCCTGTTTAGCGCTGATCGAGCTTCAGTTCAATACGTCGATTGCGTGCCATGGCTTCCTCGCCGTCGCCGGTGACCAGCGGCTGGTATTCGCCGAAGCCCGCGGCGGCCAGCCGTTCCGGCGAAACCCCCTGGCTGATGAGGAATTCCACCACGTCGATGGCGCGCGCCGCCGAAAGCTCCCAGTTGTTGTCGAACTCGGGCGTGCGGATGGGGCGGCGGTCGGTGTGGCCGTCGACGCGCAGGATCCAGTCGATGTCGTCGGGGATCTCGTCGCTGATGTCCTTGATGGCGGCGGCCAGCTTCTTCAGGTCTTCCTCACCGGCGAGTCCGAGGGTGGCCGAGCCGGTGCCGAACAGGATTTCCGACTGGAAGACGAAGCGGTCGCCCTCGATGCGGATGCCCGACCGGTTGCCGAGGATCTCGCGCAGGCGGCCGAAGAACTCCGAGCGATAACGCTGCAGTTCCTGCACCTTGGACGCCAGCGCCTGGTTGAGGCGGCGGCCGAGGTCGGCGATCTGCGCTTCCTGCTCCTTGCTGAGGGCTTCGGAGGCCTCGAGCGTCTCGTTCAGGCGGGCGAGTTCGTTCTTCAGCGCCTCGATCTGCTGTTCCAGCAGGGCGGCGTGGGCGCGCGCCTCCATGGACAACTGCTGCTCGCCGGCCAGTTGCTCGTCGCGTTCCTCCAGCTTGCCGGCCATCTCCTGCAGCTGGCGGTCGAGGTCGGCCTTCAGGGCCTCCAGCGCCTTGATGTCCTGCTGCAGGCTGGCGATGGTGTTCAGCTGGCGGGCGATTTCCGCCTTGTCTCCCTCGCGGGCGCCCTGCGCTTCCGTCAGTTGCTGGTCGAGGCGCGCCGTTTCCTGCGCCGTCTGCCGTAGGGTCGCCTGCAGGTTCTCCACCTGGGCATTGGCCGCCGTCAGCTGGGCGGTCAACTGTTCCACGTTCAGGCGCATGTCGTCGTTGGCGGCGCGCTCGATGGCGAGCAGGTCGCTCAGTTCCGCCACCTGCCGGCTCAGGCGCTCGAGCGCCGCCTCGCGCCCGGATAGCATCTGGCCGAGGAAGAACTGCGCCAGCACGAACACCATCAGCACGAAGATGATGATGATGACGAGCTGGGCCATGGCGTCGACGAAGCCCGGCCAGTAGTCCTGGCTGCGGCGGTTGCGGCGACGGGAGGAAAGGGCCATGCGGCGTCCCCGTTGGAGGTGCGGCGGTTACGACTGGCGGTGGTCGGGCTCTTCGGCCAGCGCCGCGATGGTGCGGGCGAGCAGCTTGATCTCGCTGCGCACTTCCTTGACCGTGTACTCGCGGCCGCGCGCCAGTTCGTCGACCACCCGCTGCAGGGCGACGTCGACGTTGCGCAGGTGGCTGCGGCTGGCGTCGTCCATGCCGAAGCCGCCGGTGGCCGCGGCCTCCGCCAGGCGCTGCAGCAGGGGACGCAGTTCCTGCTGGCTCTCGGCCATGCGCAGCAGCAGCGTCTGTTCCGTGCGCATCTGGTCGGTCAGCGTGGTCAGGCGGTCGGTCAGGTCGCGCAGCTGGCTGTTGGCGCCGGTGCGGGCTTCTTCCGTGCGCGAGACAGTGTACTGCAGTTCCTGCAGCGACTCGGCGGTCTGCTCCAGCAGGGCCTGGATGTAGACGGGCACCGAGGTGTCCGCTTCGATGCCGCCGCCGCCGCTGCTCACCTTGGTGACGCCCGACAGCCAGTCTTCCAGGTCGTTGAAGAAGGCGTTCTGCGCCTGGCCGGCCTGCAGGTCGACGAAACCCAGCACCAGCGAGCCGCCGAGGCCGAACAGCGAGGAACTGAACGACGTGCCCATGCCCTGCAGCGGCTGCTCCAGCCCCTGCTTCAGGTTGTCGAACACCGCCTGCATGTCCGACGCGCCGCCGATGCTCAGCTGGCCGATGACGTCGCCGACGGCGGTGATGGTCTGCATCAGGCCCCAGAAGGTGCCGAGCAGGCCGAGGAAGATGGACAGGCCGATGAAGTAGCGGCTGATTTCGCGGCTTTCGTCCAGGCGCGAGGCGATGCCGTCGAGCAGCGAGCGCATGGCCGGCGCCGACAGCGAGAACCGCCCCTGACGGTCGCGCGGGCCCTGGCCGAGCATGGTCGCCATGGGGGCGAGCAGGCGCGGCGCCTCGCCCGACGCGACGGCGGTGCGGTTCTGGCGGAAGTCGTCGATCCAGTCGGCCTCGGGGCCGAGCATCACCACCTGCCGGATGTTGAGGCCGACGCCGATGAGCAGCACGCCGAGGATGAGGCCGTTGAGCGCCGGGTTCGCCATGAAGGCTTCGAGCAGCGGCGCGAACAGCAGCCCCGCGACCACGAGCACGGCGGCGAGGAAGACGCCGATGCGGACCAGGTATCGTCTGGGTCGTATCATGGATGCTCAGACCTTCCTTCGACGGGCCCGGCCGGAGCGTCCGGCGGGCACCCGCAGGGATGTAGTGGCCGGCGCGCCCTTCAGCGCTCCAGCACGATCACGTCGACACGGTCCGCCGGGCCGTCGGGCACGCGGTTGCCGAGGGCGCGGACCTCGATGCGGGTCGAGGCCACGCCGGCGTCCACCAGTTTGGCGCGCACCGCCAGGGCCCGCGACAGCGACAGGCGGCGGCTGCTGCTTTCTTCCTCCGGCCCGCCGGGCGCATAGGCGTTCAGGCGCACCCGCGCGCCCGGATCGGCGGAGAGCGCGGCGGCGAGACGGGCCACGTCGGGGGCGTTGTCGGCGGCGGGATCGGCGGTGGCCGGCACGAAGGCGATGGTCAGCGCCTCGGGCGCGGCGGCCGGCGTCACGGGCTGGGCTGCCGGAGCAGCAGTGACGACGGCCGGCGTCACGGCCGGGGCAGCGGGCGGTTCGGCCGGGGCGACGGTGGCGGGCGCGGGCGGCTCTGCCGCAGGGGCGGCGGGGGTGGGCTCGCGGGCGACCAGATCCTCCTGCGGCGCCTGATCGGGCCCGAGGGCCGCCGGGGCAGGGGCGGGAGGCGGCGGGGCGGGAGCCGGTTCCGGCACGGCGACCGGCGCGGGCACGGCGACCACCGGGGCAGCCTGTGCCGGCGCTGCGACGGCCACGGGGGCCGCGGTCGGCTTCGGTGGCGTCTTGGGCTGCGCCACGACCGGCGCCGGCTTGGTGGCGGGGGCCGGCTTCTGCGGCTTCGGCGCGGCGGCGCGCGGCGGCGCAGGCGATGTCGGGCGGGCGGGGGGAGTCAGGCTGCCGGGCGAGGCAGGCACCAGCAGGCGGCTCTGCGGCGGCCGGGCGCCGGGAAAGGCGAGGCCGGGGTCGGTGCCGGCGTAGGGCGCGGCGGCCTGCGGGAACACCTGGACGGCGGCTCCGTCGGCGTGGGCCGGCAGGGCGGCAGTCGACACGGCCAGACCGGCGGCGAGGCCGAGGGCCGTGAGGGAGGGACGCTCCAGGCGGGTCATGAGCAGGCGGCTGCCTCCGCGCAGGTGACGGGCGGATGCCCCGAACTCCATACGTCGTCGGGGCATCCGCTACCGGTATATATCAAGGCACGCATCGGGGGCAACCCGGGCGCGAACCCGATCCTTGCGCAAGATCAAGCGTTTGCCTTGCGGATCAGGTCCGTCAGCGGGCCGATCAGCTTTTCGTTGGCGGCGACGATGTTGCCGGTCTGCAGCGGGTCGCCCTTGCCCTCGAAGTCGGCGACGAAGCCGCCCGCTTCCTTGATGATCAGGATGCCCGCGGCCACGTCCCACGGCTTCAGGCCGTGTTCCCAGAAGCCGTCGTAGCGCCCGGCCGCCACATAGGCGAGGTCCAGCGCCGCCGAGCCCAGGCGGCGGATGCCCGCCGTGTGGGTCATGACGTGCGCCAGTTCACGCAGGTAGGGGCCGTGCTCGCCGCGCCCCAGGTGCGGGATGCCGGTGCCGATGACCGCGTGGTCCAGCCGCTGACGGCCGGCGACGCGCAGGCGGCGCTCGTTCAGGAACGCGCCGCCGCCCTTCTCGGCGAAGAACAGCTCGTCGGTGATGGGGTTGTAGATGACGCCCGCGATCAGCTCCCCGGCCCGTTCCAGGCCGATGGAGATCGCGAAGTGCGGCATGCCGTGGATGAAGTTGGTGGTGCCGTCGATCGGGTCGACGATCCACCGGTGCCCGAGCGCGCCTTCGTCGGCCGGCGTCTCGCCGCCTTCCTCGCCCAGAAAGCCCCAGCCGGGCCGGGCCTTGCCCAGTTCGGCACGCAGGACCTTCTCGGCGCGGACGTCGGCGGCGGAGACGAAATCGCTCGGGCCCTTCAGGGACACCTGCAGCTGTTCGACTTCACCGAAGTCGCGCACCATGGACCGCGCCGCCTTCTTGGCGGCGTTGACCATGACGTTCAGGTTGGGGGAACGCAAAGCCATCGGGTGATGCTTGTCCTCAGTCCTTGGCGCGTTCGACGTAGGAGACGTCGCTCGTGTTGACCACGATGCGGGTGCCGGCCTCGATGAACGGCGGAATCATGACCTTCAGGCCGTTGGACAGCAGGCCCGGCTTGTAGGAGCTGGACGCGGTCTGGCCCTTCACGACGGCATCGGCCTCGACGACCTCGAGCACCACGGTGCTCGGCAGGTTGATGGAGACCGGCTTGCCTTCGATGGTGTCGACGACGACTTCCATGCCGTCCTGCAGGAACGCGGACTGTTCCTGCGGGATGTCGTCGGACGTCATCATGAACTGCTCGAAGGTTTCCTTGTCCATGAAGTGGAAACCGCTGTCGTCGGCGAACAGGTAGGTGCAGTCCACCTGGCGGACGTCCAGCTTCTCCACGGTGTCGGCGGTGCGCCAGCGCTCGTTGGTCTTGTTGCCCGACGCGACGTCGCGCATTTCCACCTGAATGAAGGCGCCGCCCTTGCCCGGCTGGATCAGCTGGATCTTGAGCACCTGCCACTGCTTGCCCTCGTGCTCGAGAACATGGCCGGGACGAATCGTGTTGGCCTGGATCTTCATCGGAAGTCTACCAAGTGAGTGTGATTGATCGATTGACGGAGTTGCCGGGTTCTATCAGGTTGCCGGGCCCGTGGCAACCACGGCCCCGCTGCCCCTCCGCATGAACGGATACCGCCGATGGCCGTTTCCCCGTCCGCTCCCGCCGCCGGCCGCCCGTGGTGGCACCCCGAGGCCGTCGCCGAGCGCCTGCCGCACCTGCGCACCCGCGCCCGCGTGATCGCCACCCTGCGCCGCTACTTCGACAGCCGCGGCTTTCTGGAGGTGGAGACGCCGTATCTGCAGGTGGCGCCGGGGGCGGAGGTGCACCTGAAGGCCTTCGCGACCGAGCTGGAGGACCCCTTCGGCGGCCCGTCGCAGCGCCTCTATCTGCACACCAGCCCCGAGTTCGCCATGAAGAAGCTCATGGCCGGCGGCGTTCCGCGCCTTTATCAACTGGCGCGCGTCTGGCGCAACGCCGAGCGCAGCCCGACCCACAGCCCCGAGTTCACCATGCTGGAATGGTATCGCGCCGGGGCGGGCCTGGAAGACCTCATGGACGACTGCGACGCCATCCTGTCGGAAACCGGCGTCTGCCCGCGACCGGCGGAGCGCCTGTCGGTGGACGAGGCCTTCCGCCGCTGGGTCGGCTTCGGTGTGCTGGAGACGGTCGACGACCCGGAGTCGCCCGACCCCGACCCGCGCCCCTTGCAACAGGCCGCCGCCGCCCTCGGCCACGCCGCCCGCCCCGGCGAGCGGTGGGAGGACATGTTCTTCCGCCTGATGCTGGAGTACGTGGAGCCGAACCTCGGCCGCGACGGCCGCGCCACCATCCTGCATTCCTGGCCGGCCTGCATGGCCGCGCTGGCCCGCCGCTCGCCGGCCGATGCGCGGGTGGCGGAGCGGTTCGAGATCTATTACCAGGGCATCGAACTGGCCAACGCCTTCGCCGAACTCACCGACCCGGTGGAACAGCGCCGCCGCTTCGAGCACGACATGGCGCTCAAGGACCGCCTCTACGGCGAGCGCTGGCCGGTGGACGAGGAGTTCCTGGCGGCGCTGGAACTTGGCCTGCCCGACTCCGCCGGCATCGCGCTCGGCCTCGACCGCCTGGTGATGCTGGCGGCGGGCGTGGACGACATCCGCCAGGTGCTGTGGGCGCCGGTGGGGCGGGAGGGGTAGGGCGGGCGACCGTCAGCCGGCTCGGCGCTGTTTCAGTTCCGAGCGCGCCGCTTCGGCCAGGAAGGCGCTGCGGTTGGTGGTGACCGCATCGATCTCGGCCAGCAGGTCTTCGTCCATGCTCACGTTGACCCGCACGGACCGGCTCGGCAGGACCGCCCGCACCATGATGCGGGCTACCTCCTGCACCTCGGGATCGGCGGGGATGCTTCGCGGGTCAGACGGGTCGGGGATCGGGTCGCCGTCCTCGATCATGAGCCGCAGGTGGCCGGTCAGGCCGACCTCGGCGTTGCGGGCCGCCGCCTGAAGATCGGCGCCGCCGCTGGTGCAGCCGGGCAGGTCGGGGAAGAAGACGCTGAAGCCGGTGTCGTCGTCGCCCTCGACGATGGCGGGGTAGTAGCGGATGCCCATGGCACGTACCTCCTAACGCAGGCGAAGGCCGGACTGGCGCTCGATGCTCTTCACCGTGCCGATGCTGATGTCCTTCATGGGGTGCGGCACGGTGACCTTGCCGGGCTTGAGCGGGTGCTTGAAGTGGTGGTGGTCGCCGCTCACCGCGACGAGCCGCCAGCCATCTTCTTCCAGCGCCGCGATGATGTCGCGGCTGCTCACGCTCCTGCCCATTCCATCTTCCCCACGGCGTGCGTTACCAGCGTGGGAGCGTGGACGGGTTCCTGTCAATTGGGAAGTGTGTAGCCATTGCGCAACGGCTATCAGGCGTCCCGCCCCATCAGCCGGTTCAGCTCCCGCACCGCCGCCTCCGGCCCTTCGGGCCAGGTCCACACGCCCGACGATACCGCCAGGAAGTCGGCGCCGGCGCGGATCAGGGGCTCGGCGTTGGCGGGGGTGATGCCGCCGATGGCGACGCAGGGCACCGTCATCATGGACTGCCACCACTCCAGGATGCCGATTTCGGCCTGGGCCTTGGGCTCCTTGGTGAGCGTCGGGTAGAAGGCGCCGAAGGCGACGTAGTCGGCGCCTTCCTCGGCGGCCAGCATGGCGAGGTGGCGGCTGTCGTGGCTGGTGACGCCGACGATGGCGTCCGGCCCCATGATCTTGCGCGCCTCGCGGTAGGGCGTGTCGTCCTGGCCGACGTGCACGCCGTCGCAGCCGGTGGCGTGGGCGAGGTCGGGGCGGTCGTTGAGGATCACCGCCACTTCACGGTCCTGCGCCACCGGCAGCAGGGCCTCGACGGTGCGGCGCACGGTGTCGTCGTCGACGTCCTTCAGGCGGATCTGCAGCGCCGCCACGTCGCCGGCGTCCAGCGCCCGCGCCAGCGTCGCGGCGAAGGCGCCAAGGTCGTCCAGCCGCGGCGGGGTGATGAGGTAGAGGCGGCAGGGCTCGCGGTCGATGTCCTCCAGCGGTCCCTCGTCCTCGTCGTCGTCTTCCAGGTCGCGGTCGAGGTCGTCGGGCAGGTCGTCGTCGCGGTCGGCCATGGTCGGCATGCTTTCTGTTGGAGCGTCGGATGCTGAATGCTGCGGCCGTTGTAGCCCTCGGGCGGCCGTTACGCCAGCCCGAGAAAACGCCGGCAGGCCGCCGCCGGGTCACGCTCGCCCCGCAAGTCGAGCAGCGGCGCGGCCGGCGCCGTGTCCACCAGGGCGCCGAACGCCGCCGCCGTCTCGACCACCGCGGCGACCGCCGGGCCCGGATCCAGCCGCACCGCCGGGGCGCCGGCCCGCAGCGCCCCGAGGGCGAGGCCGGGGGCGTCGGCGCAATCGAGCACCGGCAGCGCCTCCGGGCCGCACTCTGCGGTGAGGGCGGCGAACCACGGGGCGCCGGCGCGACGGGCGCAATCGGGCGGGCTCTGCACGATCACCCGCACCCTGGCCGCCTGCGCGGCGGCGCGGGCGGCGGCGACGTGCGCCGGCGTGTGGACGACGATGCGGGGCGGCGGCGTAGTCTCTGTCATGGTCGAACGAGGGAAAACCCCAGCCACATGGACTGTCAACGCCGGTTCTAAGCCGTTGACGGCTTCGGGGTCTGCGAATATTCTGAGGCACAACTCAAGAAATCGGCGATAGGGCTTTGAAAGACTTATCGATCTATAAACTGAAGCGCATCGACGGTGCGGTCGCGGCCCTGGCTGCGGCCGTGCAGCGGCTCGAGGATTCCGCCGCCGCCACCGCCACGGCCCACGAGGAAGAGCGTGCCCGTCTGACCGACGAGCGCGACCGCGCCGCCGAGGAACGCGACACCTTCGCCGCCGAACTGGCCCAGCGTCAGGACCGCGAGTCGACCCTGGCCGCGGAAAACGCCCGTTTCGCCACCGAGATCGAGACCCTGCGCAACCAGCTGGCGCGTGCCCAGGCGGAGAATGCCCGCCTCGCCGACGCCCAGCGCGCCGCCGTGGCGGAAGACCGCGCCGAGCTGACGGCCGAACTGGTCGCCGTGCGGGCCGAGGCCGAACGGCTCGACGCCGAACTGGCCGAGGTGCAGGGCGAGCGCGACCGGCTGACGGCGGATCTCGCCGTGGCCCGCGAAGCCGCCGGCTCCGGCGAAGGACTGGCTGCCGATCTGGCGGCGGCGCGGGCGGAAGCCGAGCATCTGGCCGCCGAACTGGCCGACGTGCGGGCGGAACGCGATCGCCTCGCCAACGATGTGGCGCAGGGCGCGTCGGAGGGGATCGACGCCGAGGAATTCGCCGCGGTCCGTGCCGAGGCCGAACGGCTCGACGCCGAACTGGCCGAGATCACCGCCGAGCGCGACCGGCTCTCGGAGCAACTGGCCCAGGTGCGCCGCCGGGTCGAGGAAGCGGCCGCCCTGCAGGGCCGCGGCGAGCAGGCCGTCGCCGAACTGGCCGCCGCCCGCAGCGAGGCGGAGCGCCTGACCGCCGACCTGACCGAGGCGCGGGCCGAGCGCTCCCGCCTGACCGAACAGCTGGCCGCCCTGCGCACCGAACACCAGCGCCTGAAGGACGCCTCCGGCCGCATCACCGGCCGGCTCGACACCACCATCGGCCGCCTGCGGGCCGTGCTGGAACAGACCTGACGCCGGGGGAGCACGTCACGTGGGACAGGTCACCGTCACCATCAACGAACGGACCTACACCGTCGCCTGCGACGACGGTCAGGAAGAGCACATCCGCCAGCTCGGCGACTACCTGGACGCCCGGGCGCGCGAGCTGGTGCGCACCGTCGGCATGGTCAGCGACAATCTTCTGCTGGTCATGACGGCGCTCACCGTCGCCGACGAACTGACCGACGCCCACGGCGAGCTGGAGGCCCTGCGCGGCGACGGCGAAGCCCGCGAACAGGCCGAGGCGGACGTGGTGGAATCGCTCGATGCGGTGGCCCAACGCATTTCAACGGTTGCCGACCGGCTCGATCGGTCCTAAGTATGGTGTCGCGAAGCTGCCCGGTGCGTTAGGCCGCACAACTCCCGGGGGCTATAAATATAGAATTGGGAGCTGTCCCTGGTAGGGCCCTGGCCTTACTACACGGCGCCCACGTAGTGCTCGTGGCCCAGGTGGAGGTCGCGTAGAGCCGACGGCCAGGGTGGCTTCGCATCCCTTCTTTCCCGGCGCTGACCGCCGGGTCCGTCCGCAGACAGGCTCCGACCGGTTCTTTCCCATGACCCCAACCGCCGACACCAAGCAGCGCCTGCGCGCGGAGTGTCTGGCGAGGCGCCCGGCCGTTGCCGAGGCCGCCGGGCGGGGCAGGGCGGCACAGGCCCTGCGCGACGTCTTCCTTCAGCATTGGACTCCCTCTCCCGACGCCGTGGTCGCCGGCTTCTGGCCCATGCGCGAGGAGATCGACGTGCTGCCGCTGCTGACCGCCGTGGCGGAGGCGGGCGCCCGCGCCTGCCTGCCGGCGGTGGTGGGCAAGGCGCAGCCGCTGGAGTTCCGCGCCTGGCGTCCCGGCATGGCGCTGGAGGACGGCCCCTACGGCACGCGGCACCCGCCGGCCGCTACGGGCTCCGTCGAGCCGTCGGTGGTGCTGGTGCCGCTGGTCGCCTATGATCGCGCCGGCGGTCGGCTCGGCTACGGCGGCGGCTTCTACGACCGCACGCTGCAGGCCCTGCGCCTGCGCCGGCCGGTGCTGGCGGTCGGCGTCGCCTATGCCGGTCAGGCGGTGCCGCAGGTGCCCGAGGAGGCGCACGACGAGCCGTTGGACTGGATCGCGACGGAAACCGGCATCATCGTGGTGAACAGGCGAAAGGACACGGCATGAGGCTTCTGTACCTGGGAGACGTGGTCGGCCGCGCCGGCCGCGACGCGGTGCTGGAGCACCTGCCGGACCTGCGCCGGACCTTGAAGCTGGACTGCGTCGTGGTGTGCGGCGAGAACGCGGCGCACGGCTTCGGCATCAACACCCGCATCGTCGAGGACATGCTGCAGGCCGGTGTCGACGTCATCACGCTCGGCAACCACGCCTGGGACCAGCGCGAGATCCTGTCCTACATCGACCGCCAGCCGCGCCTCGTGCGGCCGGCCAACTTCCCGCCCGGCACGCCGGGGCGGGGTTCCACCCTGTTCGTCACCGAACGCGGCCGGAAGGTGCTGGTCATCCAGGTCATGGGCCGGCTGTTCATGGATCCGCTGGACGATCCCTTCCAGTCGCTCGAAGCCGAGTTCGCCCGCCACGGGCTGAAACGGTCGGTCGACGCCATCATCGTCGACGTCCACGCCGAGGCGACCAGCGAGAAATGTGCCGTCGGGCACTTCTGCGACGGCCGCGTGACGCTGGTGGTCGGCAGCCACACACACGTGCCCACGGCCGACTACAGCATCCTGCCGGGCGGCACGGCCTACCAGTCCGACGCCGGCATGTGCGGCGATTACGACAGCGTCATCGGCATGAAGAAGGACGGCGCCATCCAGCGCTTCGTCCGCAAGCTGCCGGGCGAAAAGCTCTCGCCCGCCGAAGGCCCGGCCACCGTCTGCGGCCTGTTCGTGGAAAGCGACGACGCCACCGGCCTCGCCAAGCGGGTGGAGCCGGTGCGCCTGGGCGGCCGTCTGGCGTCGACGGTGCCGGTGCTGTAACGCCGCCGCCGCCGCGCCGCCGCGCCGCCGCGGCCGCCGTCAGGCGGCGCGGATCTGACGCAGGAAGTCCTCCACCTGCCCGCGCAGGGCCGTCGCTTCCTTGCCGAGCGCCTTGGAATTGCCGAGCACCGTGCTCGCCGCCTCGCCGCTTTCGCGGGCGGCGACCGAAACGCCCTCGATGTTGCTGGTCACTTCCTGCGTGCCGGCGGCCGCCTGCTGGACGTTGCGGGCGATCTCCTGCATGGCCGCGTCCTGTTCCTCGGTGGCGGCGGCGATGGCGGTGGAGATGTCCTCGATGCGGCGGATGGTCTGGCTGAAGTGGTCGATGGCGGTCACCGAGCGGTCGGTGGCCTGCTGCACCTCCTGGATCTGCCGCGTGATGTCCTCCGTCGCGCGGCTGGTCTGGGTGGCGAGGTGCTTCACTTCGTTGGCGACGACGGCGAAACCCTTGCCGGCATCGCCGGCACGGGCCGCCTCGATGGTGGCGTTGAGCGCCAGCAGGTTGGTCTGGTCGGCGATGTCGCCGATGAGGGTGACGACGGTGCCGATGCTGTCGACGGCGCCGGCCAGGCCGCGCATGACGCCGGTGGTTTCCACCGCTTCCCTGACGGCGGCCTGGGCGACGGTCTTGGCCTGTTCCACCTGGCGGGCGATTTCCGCTGTGGTGGCGCTGAGTTCCTCGGTCGCGCTCGCCACGGTCTGGACGTTGGCCGAGGTTTGTTCGGCGGCGGCGGCGACGGCGCTCGCCTGACGGCTGGTCTGGTCGGCGGCGGCCGAGACCGACTGGCTGGCGTCCTGCATGCTCTCGGCAGCCCGGAACACGTCGCCGACGACGGCGCCGACGCTCTTCTCGAAACGGTCGGCCATGTCGAGCATGGATTGCCGGCGCGCGGCGGCGGCGCGTTCCTCGGCGGCGGCCTGTTCGGCCTTCATCTCCTCCACCTTGCGGGCGTTGTCGGCGAAGATGCCCATGGCGGCGGCCATGGCGCCGATTTCGTCGGTGCGGTCGCGGTCGGGGATCTCGGTCGACAGGTCGCCGCGGGCGAGGCGGTTCATGGCCCCGGTCATGCGCGACAGCGGCCGCGTCAGGCTGCGCGAGAACCAGAAGCCGAGCGCCGCCACGGCGGCCACCACCAGCCCGCCGGCCGCCAGCAGGATGGTGCGCAGGCGCACCACCGGGGCGAAGATCTCGGCGCTGTCGGCCTCGGCCAGGATTGCATAGGTGGTGCCTTGCACGGTCAGCGGCGCGTAGGCGGAGACGACCCACTCGCCGCGGTAGTCGCGCACCTCCTGCACGCCGCTCTGGCCGGCCAGGGCGGCGGCGGCGGCGGAGGTGTCCACCTTGGTCTTCAGCAGCGTGTCGGACTGCGCGAGGCGGGAGTTGGAGCGCATGAGCCCGTCGGTGCCGACCAGATAGGTCTCGCCGGTGCGGCCGAGCCCGCTCGGTTCCTGCATGACGGCGTCGATGCGGTCGATGGGCATCTGGAAGGCGAGAACGCCGAGGAACCGGCCGCCCTGGTCCCGCACCGGCGCCGCCACGAAGCCCGCCGGCGCCCCGGCCGACGGGGCATAGGGGGCGAAGTCGACGAAGGCCTGGCCGGCGCCGCCCGCCTCGGCCAGTTGCCGCGCCTCCCGGAAGGCCTGGGCGAGGCCGCTGCCGGCGAAGGGACCGTTCATCAGGTCGCTGCCGAGGTCGGACTCCTTGAATACCGTGTAGACCACGCGGCCCTGGTGGTCGATGAGGAACACGTCGTAGTAGCCGCGTTCCTCCTGCAACTGCTTGAACCACGGGTGGCGGCGGTCGTGGGCGGTGGCGTAGGCGCCGAGCGCCTCGGCCGGCCGGTCACGGCGGACGTAAGTCCCCTTCAGCGCCTCTTCGGCGGCCGGCAGGGCGCCATAGGCGGCCGCGAACTCACCGAGCGCCGACGCCACCGCCGGGCTCGCCGCGGTGACCGACAGGTCCTGGCGGATGGCGTCGAGATACTGGCCGACGGTGGCGCGCCGGGCATCGCGCACGGCCACCAGTTTCTCCTCCGCCGCCTCGGCGAGGGCGGTGGACGAGCGGTCGTAGGCGATCCAGGTGGTTGCTCCGACGGCAATGACGGCGGTGCCGACGATCAACGCCGGCAGTTTCGCGGCGATGGACATTCCTCGCAGCATCGTATCCCCCATTATCCAAACTGTTCTTGTGGTACCGCAGTCTGTTCCACAGAGCGTAGCACGAAAGGATAGAAATGACACCTGCGGTGGTTCGTCGCGCCGCGGTTGTTGCCGCCACGCCGCCCGCGCCAGACCCTTCCCACCGCCGTCCGTTCCTGCCATAGTCCGCGCCATTCGCGGGGCCGGAGCGTGGACTCCTGGCATTCACCACGACATCTGGTATAACTCCCCGCAGTGAACCCGTAGATACGGTCGGACGAGACGTTATGGCTGGTCATTCCAAGTTCAAGAACATCATGCACCGCAAGGGTGCGCAGGACGCCAAGCGCGCCAAGGTCTTCACCAAGCTCGCCAAGGAAATCACCGTGGCGGCGAAGACCGGGCTGCCGGAGCCGGACAAGAACCCGCGCCTGCGTGCCGCCATCGCCGCCGCGCGCGCCCAGTCCATGCCCAAGGACAACATCGACCGCGCCATCAAGCGCGCGCTGCCGGGCGGCGATTCCGCCGAATACTCGGAAGTGACATACGAAGGCATGGGGCCGGGCAACGTCTCCGTCATCGTCGAGACGCTGACCGACAACCGCAACCGCACCGCCGCCGACGTGCGTGCCGCCTTCACCAAGTACGGCAGCGGCCTGTCCACGGTCGCCTTCAACTTCGAGCGCGTCGGCCTGATCCAGTATCCGGCCGCCAAGGGCGACGCCGACACCATCCTGGAAGCCGCCATCGAGGCCGGCGCCCAGGACGTGGAGAGCGACGAGGAAGCCCACTCCATCTACACCGCGCCCGACGACCTGTCGGCGGTGCGCGATGCGCTGGAAGAGAAGCTCGGCGAGCCCGACGTCACGCGCCTGGACTGGAAGCCGCTGACGCTGGTCGACATCACCGACGCAGACCAGGCCAAGAGCCTGATGAAGTTCCTCGACGTGCTGGAAGACAACGACGACGTGCAGCGCGTGTCGGCCAACTACAGCATCGCCGACGAGCTGGCGGAAAGCCTCGACGCTTAAGCCGAAACCGGCGCGCGTCCACGGGCGGGGGAGAGAGCAGAGGCATGGTGATCCGCGTTCTCGGTCTCGACCCCGGCCTGCGCAACACGGGCTGGGGCATCATCACGGTGGACGGCAACCGCCTGCGGGCGGTGGCCGATGGCACCGTGCGGTCCGACGAGCGGCTGTCGCTGGCCGAGCGGCTGGCGCAGCTCTACGAAGGCCTCGACCGGGTGATCGCCGACTATGCCCCGCACGAGGCGGCGGTGGAGAACACCTTCGTCAACAAGAACCCAGCCTCGACCCTGAAGCTCGGCCAGGCCCGCGGCGTCGTGCTTCTGGCCCCGGCGCGGGCCGGCATCCCGGTCACCGAATACCAGCCGAGCCTGGTGAAGAAGGCGGTGGTCGGCACCGGCGGGGCGGCCAAGCAGCAGATGGGCATGATGGTGAAGGCCCTGCTGCCGGGCGCCGCCTGCGACAGCGCCGACAGCGCCGACGCGCTGGCCGTCGCCATCTGCCACGCCCATTTCCGCGCCTCGGCCGCGGCCCTGGCGCTGGCAGGGGTGGCGCGATGATCGCCAAGCTGAAAGGCCTGATCGACAGCCTCGGCGACGACTGGGCGGTGGTGGACGTCAACGGCGTCGGCTACCTGGTGTTCTGCTCCGGCCGCACCCTCGGCAAGCTGGCCGTCGGCGAGGCGGCGGCGCTGGAGGTCGAGACCCACGTCCGCGAGGACCACATCCACCTCTACGGCTTCGCCGACCGGGGCGAGCGCGACGCCTTCCGTCTGCTGACGACGGTGCAGGGCGTCGGCGCCAAGGTGGCGCTCGCCATCCTGTCGGTCGCGACGCCGCAGGTGCTGGCCCAGGCCATCGCCGCCGGCGACAAGGCGCCGCTGGTGCGCGCCTCGGGCGTCGGGCCGAAGCTGGCGGCGCGCATCCTGTCGGAGCTGAAGGACAAGGCGGCGACGCTCGGCGCCACCTTCGTGCCGGCGCCGGCGCCGGGAGTGCGCGTGGCCGCTGCAGCCGGCGCAGCCGATGCGGGCGACGTGGCGCTCGCCGGGTCGGTCGCCGAGGACGCGACTTCGGCGCTCGTCAACCTGGGCTACCGCCGCATGGAGGCCTTCGCCGCCGTGGCGCGCGCGGCCCAAGCACAGGGCGAGGCGGCCAGCGTGTCGTCGCTGGTGACGGCGGCGCTCAAGGACCTGGCGCAACTCTAAGGACGAGGAGGCCCGAACCGGCCCATGGACGAGGAGCGCATCATTTCCGGCCGCCCGCGCGAGGACGACGCCGCCGCCGACCCGGCCATGCGGCCGCAGACGCTGCGCGAGTTCATCGGCCAGCGGGTGCTGCGCGAGAACCTGGAGGTCTACATCCAGGCGGCGCGTCAGCGCGGCCAGGCGCTCGACCACGTGCTGTTCCACGGTCCGCCCGGCCTCGGCAAGACGACGCTGGCGCAGATCGTGTCGCGCGAACTGGGCGTCGGCTTCCGCGCCACCTCCGGCCCGATGATCGCGCGGGCCGGCGATCTGGCCGCCATTTTGACCAATCTCGAACGCAACGACGTCCTCTTCATCGATGAAATTCATCGCCTTAATCCTGCCATAGAGGAAGTGCTGTATCCGGCCATGGAGGACTTCCAGCTGGACCTCGTCATCGGCGAAGGGCCGGCGGCGCGCAGCGTGCGCATCGACCTGCAGCCCTTCACGCTGGTGGGTGCGACGACGCGGCGCGGCCTGCTCACCCGCCCGTTGCGCGACCGGTTCGGAATCCCCCTGCAGATGAACTTCTACGAACCCGACGAACTGGAGGCGATCGTGCGCAGGGGCGCCACGGTACTGGGGCTGGAAATCACCCGCGACGGCGCGATGGAAATCGCCCGACGGTCGCGCGGCACGCCGCGCGTCGCCGGCCGCCTGCTGCGCCGCGTGTCCGATTTCGCCCTGGTGGCCAGGCGCTCGCCGGTCGACCGGGTGGTGGCCGACGCCGCGCTCAAGCGCCTGGACGTGGACGCCATGGGGCTCGACGCCATGGACCGCCGCTACCTGGATTGCATCGCCCGCCACTACGGCGGCGGCCCGGTGGGGGTGGAGACGCTGGCCGCCGCCCTGTCGGAGGAGCGCGACACCCTGGAAGAGGTGATCGAGCCTTTCGTCATCCAGAAGGGCCTCATCCAGCGCACCCCGCGCGGCCGCGTGCTGACCGAAAGCGGCTTCCGCCACATGGGGCTGGTGCCGCCGGCCCGCGAGGCGGGTGCCGCGCAGTTCGACCTGCTCGACCCCCGCGCCGACGACGGGGACGAGGCATGAGCGGTTCCGCCACGGCCCCGGTGCCGGCGCAGGGCGTGGTCCGCGACGGCGTGCACGTCTTCCCGGTGCGGATCTATTACGAGGACACCGACGCCGGCGGCATCGTCTACCACGCCCGCTACCTGCATTTCACCGAGCGGGCGCGGTCGGAACTGATGCGCCTGTGCGGCTACGACAACCGGGACCTCATGAAGGATCCCGGCATCGCCTTCGCGGTGCGCAAGGCGACCTGTGACTTCCGCCGCCCGGCGGTGCTGGACGACCTGCTGGAGGTCCACACCACGGTCGGCAAGGTCGGCGGCGCCTCGTTCGAGGCGGTGCACGAGATCAAGCGCGACGGGGAGATCCTCGTGCGCATCGACATCAAGCTGGCCAGCATGGCGCTGGCCGGAGGCGTGGCGCGCCTGCCCGATGCCGTGAAGCATCGCCTGGCGGGGCTGCTGAGCGGAGACTAGAGGGGTCCATGGAAGCGCAAGCCGTAGCCGCTGCGGGTCAAGTCGCCGACCTGTCGATGTGGGGCCTGTTCATGCAGGCCGACATCGTCGTGAAGTCGGTCATGATCGGCATGGTCCTGGCGTCGATCTGGTGCTGGGCGATCATCTTCGACAAGGTGATCCGCCTGCGCAAGCTCTCCGCCATGGCCGAGAACTTCGAGGAAAAGTTCTGGTCGGGCGGGTCGCTGGAAGACCTCTACGACCGCATGGGCAACCGCCCGAAAGACCCCATGAGCGCCGTCTTCGTCGCCGCCATGCGCGAATGGCGCCGCTCGGCGGGCAAGCTGGGGTCGGAAGGGGGCGCGCGCGCCTCGCTCGCCCAGCGCATCGAGCGGGTGATGCAGATCACCCTGGCGCGCGAGATGGAAAGCCTGGAAAAGCGCCTCGGCTTCCTCGCCTCCACCGGCTCGACGGCGCCGTTCATCGGCCTGTTCGGCACGGTGTGGGGCATCATGAACAGCTTCCACTCCATCGGCATGAGCAAGGACACGAGCCTCGCGACCGTCGCGCCGGGCATCGCGGAAGCGCTGTTCGCCACGGCGCTGGGGCTGGTCGCGGCCATCCCGGCGGTGATCGCCTACAACAAGATCTCGTCGGACCTCGACGCCTACGCCAAGCGCCTGGAGAACTTCGCCGGCGAGTTCGCCGCCATCCTGTCGCGCCAGCTCGAGGAGCACTGAGCCATGGGCATGTCCGTCAAGCGCGGCGGCGGCCGGCGGGCCCGCCGGACCATGAGCGAGATCAACGTCACGCCCATGGTCGACGTGATGCTGGTGCTGCTGGTGATCTTCATGGTCACCGCGCCCATGCTGGCGACCGGCGTCGACGTCAGCCTGCCCAACGCCAGCGCCCCGCCGCTGCCGCAGACGGACAAGAACTCCATCACGGTGAACGTGCTGGCCGACGGCTCGATCATCCTCAACAGCGGCGGCGACCAGCCCGACCGCACCACCGACCTGGAAAGCCTGGTGGCCCAGATGGCGGCCATCCGCCAGGCCAACGAGCAGGCCGGGCAGGAGAGCATGGTCTTCGTGAAGGGCGACCAGTCGCTCGCCTACGGGCAGATCATGCAGGTGATGGGCGTGCTGTTCACCGCCGGCTACACCAAGGTCGCCCTGAACACCGACCCCAAGGCGGCGGCCAAGGCCGCTGCCAACAAGACCAACAAGACGAACTGAGGCGACCACGCGATCATGCTGTTCGGCGGTGACGATCCGGAAGACGATGGCGGCCTGCGCACGGGCGTGGTGCTGTCGGTCGTCTTTCATGCGGCCGTGGTGGTGGTCGGCGTGGTCGGGCTGCCGTTCCTGACGCGCGAGCCGCCCGAGGTCGAGCAGTTCGTCATGGTGGTGAACCCGCAGATCGCCGACATCACCGCCGCGCCGCCGCCGGCGCCGAAGAAGGCCGACAAGCCGACGCCGCCGCCCGCCAAGGTCGACAGCCCGATCCCGAAGCCCGAGCCGGTGCCCGAGCCGCCCAAGCCGCAGCCGCCCAAGCCCGAGCCGCCGGCGCCCGAGCCGCCGAAGCCGGCGCCCGCGCCCAAGCCGCCCGAGCCCAAGAAGGAAGAGCCCAAGCCCAAGCCGCCGGAGCCTCCCAAGAAGGAGGAACCGAAGCCGCCCGAGCCCAAGCCGCCCGAACCGAAGCCCGAGGCCAAGCCGGAACCCAAGCCCGAGGCCAAGCCGGAGCCGAAGCCCGAGCCGAAGAAGGAAGAGCCGAAGCCGAAGCCGCCGGAGCCGAAGAAGGAAGAGGCCAAGAAGCCGGAGCCGCCGAAGAAGGACGAGCCGAAGAAGACGGCCGCCAAGGAGCCGGACCCCTTCGACTCGCTGCTGAAGACGGTGGAGCAGATGAAGGACTCGCCCTCGGCCGCGCCGCCGAAGACGGATCCCGGCCCGGCCCGCGGCTCGACCACCTCCAAGGAGGCGGCGAGCAATCAGGTGGCGCAGGCGCCGCGCATTTCCGACATCGCCACGGCGAGCGAGCGGGAGGCGATTCGTGCCCACGTGCAGCCGCACTGGTTCCTCGATGCGGGCATGAAGGGCATCGCCCAGATGTTCGCCGAGATCCGCGTCAAGGTCGGCCCCGACGGCAAGGTGCTGTCGGCCGAGGTGGTGAGTTCCGCACCGCCGGGCACCGAGAGGCAGTTCAAGGCGTTCGCCGAGAGCGCGCGGCGTGCCGTGCTGAAATCGAGCCCCATTCCGATCCCGCCCGGGAAGTACGACACGTTCAAGGATATGATCCTGGTGTTCAGGCCGGAGGATGCGCTGTAAGCATATGGCGCCCCTCCGGCCACCTCGCCGCGAGCCCGCAATCCACTCCCTGCCGTCCATCCTGGAGGACGACGAACTCATGCGCATGATCAGCCCGACCAAGTTCTTCCTGCGCGGCATGCTCGCCGCGCTCGCGGTGGTGGCGACGGCGGCCGTGCTGGCGGTGGCGCCGGCGCGAGCCGAGGTCCGCATCGACATCACCCGCGGCAACGTGGAGCCCATGCCCATCGCCGTGGTGCCGTTCGGCGCCGCCGACGCGCAGGCGGCCCAGCTCGGCCGCGACGTCGCCCAGGTGGTGGCGGCGGACCTGGAGCGTTCCGGCCTGTTCCGGCCGCTCGACCAGGCCGCCTTCATCCAGCGCGACCTGCAGATGAATGCGCCGCCCCGCTTCATGGACTGGCGTTCCATCGCCGCCCAGGCGCTGGTGCACGGCGTCGTCGAGCCGCAGCCCGACGGCCGCGTGCGCATCAGCTACCGCCTGTGGGACGTGTTCGCCGAGGCCCAGATGACCGGCCAGGCCTACACCACCCAGGTGGACAACTGGCGCCGCATCGCGCACATCATCGCCGACGACATCTACGAGCGCATCACCGGCGAGTCCGGCTACTTCGACAGCCGCGTCGTCTACGTGGCGGAAAGCGGCCCGGCCACCAACCGCCGCAAGCGCCTCGCCATCATGGACCAGGACGGTGCCAACCACCGCTACCTGACCGACGGCTCCACCCTGGTGCTGACGCCGCGCTTCTCGCCGACCAGCCAGGAAATCACCTTCATGTCGTATTCCAACGGCGTGCCGCGGGTGTTCCTGTACAACATCGACACGCGCCGCCAGGAGCTGCTGGGCGAGTTCCCTGGCATGACCTTCGCGCCGCGCTTCTCGCCGGACGGCAACAAGGTGATCCTGTCCATGGCCAAGGACGGCAACACCGACATCTTCGAGATGGACCTGCGCACCCGCCGCATCACCCGTCTGACCAATCACCCGGCCATCGACACCAGCCCGAGCTACAGCCCGGACGGCAAGCAGATCACCTTCAACTCCGACCGCGGCGGCGCCCAGCAGATCTACGTCATGGACGCCGACGGCGGCAACGTGCGCCGCATCAGCTTCGGCGACGGCCGCTATGCGACGCCGGTGTGGTCGCCGCGCGGCGACCTGATCGCCTTCACCAAGATGAAGGGCGGCCGCTTCTACATCGGCGTCATGCGCCCCGACGGCCAGGGCGAGCGCCAGCTGGCCACCGACTACCTGGTGGAAGGCCCGACCTGGGCGCCCAACGGCCGCGTGCTGCAGTTCTTCCGCCAGAGCCACGGCGGTGGCAACGCCGCGCCGAAGCTCTATTCCATCGACCTGACGGGCAACAACGAGCGGCTGGTGGTCACCCCCGGCGACGGTTCCGACCCCGCCTGGTCGCCGCTGCTGCAGTGACACGCGAATGACCCAGCGCCGTCACGCCATCGTGGCTTGGCGGCGCGGGATGATTTCCGCTACACAGGCGCCAGCCTGATGCATTTCCAGCCCCCCGTCGGGCAGACGTCACATTTCCACGGGAGAGTTTCCATGAAGATCCGTTCGTTGAGTGTCATCGCGGCCGTCGCGCTGCTCGCCGCCTGCTCGTCGGCGCCGGAAGACGACGCCGGCATGGGCGGCGCCGGCATGGGTGCCGGTGCGGGCGCCGGCGCCGGAGCCGGCGTGGGTGCGGGCGGTGCCGGCATGGGTGCCGGCCAGTACGCCCCGGGCTCGGTGGAGGAATTCCGCCAGGTGGTCGGCGACCGCGTGTTCTTCGGCACCGACGAATACGCCATCAACGCCGAGGCCCAGGCCACCCTGCGCCGTCAGGCCCAGTGGCTGCAGCAGTACCCGCAGGCCAGCCTGCTCATCGAAGGCCACGCCGACGAGCGCGGCACCCGCGAGTACAACCTCGCACTCGGCGAGCGCCGCGCCGTTTCCGTGCGCGACTTCCTGGCCGCCCAGGGCGTCTCGCCGAGCCGCATCAACGTCGTGTCCTACGGCAAGGAGCGCCCGGTCTGCGCCGAGAGCAGCCAGGCCTGCTGGGCGGAGAACCGTCGCGGCGTGACCGTCCTGCGCTGATCGCGGCGGACGTTCGTCATCGCGTATGATCGAGGATCGGGCGCCCGGCGCCGCCGTTTCGCGTTGACGAAGCGGCGGGGCAGGGCGCCCCATTCTCGTCTCAAAGTCGCGCCATGCTGGCGGGACGGATGAAGTCGACAGGCACCAAGGAGGGTTCCATCGTGCGCAGCAAGGGCTGGATCATGGGTTCCGGGCGTCGTCTCGCGGCCGCGCTGCTGGTCGGGGCGAGCCTCGTCGCGTTGCAGGCGCCGCCGGCGGCGGCGCAGGACGCGCGCGAGCTGTCTGCCCGCATGGAACGGCTGGAACGCGACCTCCAGGTGCTGCAGCGCCAGCTCTACCGCGGCGAGGTCGGCGGCGCGCAGCAGTCCGCGCCGTCGGGCGGCTTCGCCGGCGGCGGCGAGCTGTCGGGCGACATGGCGGCCCGGCTGCAGCAGCGGCTCATCCAGATCGAGGAACTGGTGACCAAGCTCACCGGGCGCGTCGAGGAGAACCAGTACCAGGTGCAGCAGTTGTCCTCCAAGGTCGACCGCTTCGTCGACGACATCGACTTCCGCCTGCAGGAACTGGAGAAGGGTGGCGGGGCCGCCGCCACGGCCGAGGCCGCGCCGGCCCAGGGTCAGGCGCCGGCCCAGGCCGCCGCGCCGGCCGCCGGCTCCAGCAACTCCGCCGCCAATCCGGGTCTGGCGCCCGGCCAGGGCACGCTCGGCACCCTCGGCGGTTCGGCCGCTCAGGGCCAGGGCTCGCAGCAGGCGGCCGCGCCCGCCGGCGCCGCGCTGCCGGCCGGCGCGCCGGAGGAGCAGTACAAGTACGCCTTCGGCCTGCTGCGCAAGAACGACTACCCGTCCGCCGCCAAGGCCTTCGAGGCCTTCCTGGCGCAGCACCCCAAGCACGATCTGGCCGGCAACGCCCAGTACTGGCTGGGCGAGACCTATTACGTGCAGAACTCCTTCGACAAGGCGGCCGTCGCCTTCCTCGAGGGCTACCGCACCTACCCGAAGAACTCCAAGGCGCCGGACAACCTTCTGAAGCTCGGCCTCACCATGGCCAACCTGAAGAAGGACCGCGAGGCCTGCGCCGCCTTCGGACGCATCGGCAGCGAGTACCCGCAGGCCCCCGACGCCATCAAGCGCCGCGCCCAGAGCGAGTCCCAGCGCCTGAACTGCGGCGCCCAGTGAGGCCATGAGCGGCGCCGCCCCCGCCGCGCCCGCAGCCGTCTCGGCGGAGGCCTTCGCCGGCCTCATGGCGCCCTTCGCGCCCTTCGAGACGGCGCCGCGGCTGGCGGTGGCGGTATCCGGCGGGCGCGACAGCCTGGCGCTGGCGTTGCTCGCCGACGCCTGGGCGCGGGAGCGGGGCGGGGCCGTCCTCGCCCTGACCGTCGACCACGGCTTGCGGCCGGAGAGCGCCGACGAGGCCGCCCGGGTGGGGGAGTGGCTCGCCGCCCGCGGTGTCGCCCATCGGGTGCTGGCGTGGCGGGGCGACAAGCCCGCCGCCAACCTCCAGGCCGCCGCCCGCGAGGCGCGCTACGGCCTGCTGCGCCGGGCCTGCGCCGAGGCCGGCATCCTGCACCTTCTCACCGCCCACCACCGCGACGACCAGGCGGAAACGCTGCTGCTGCGGCTCGGCCGGGGCAGCGGCCTGTTCGGGCTGTCGGGCATGGCGGCGGAGAGCTATTTCGCCGAATGCCGCCTGCTGCGGCCGCTGCTGCCGGTGCCGCGCGCGGCACTGGCAGCGACTTGCCGCGCCGTCGGCCAGCCGTGGATCGACGACCCGAGCAACGGCCGCGCCGATTACGCCCGCGTCCGCCTGCGCGGCCTCGCGCCCCTGCTGGCGGCGGAGGGGCTGACGGCGGAGCGTCTGGCGGCGACCGCCGACCGCCTCGGCCGTGCCCGGGCGGCACAGGAAGCGGCCGTAGCCGCCGTGCTGGCGGCGGCCGTGGACCTGCACCACGACCTCGGTTTCGCGATGCTCGATCCGGCGCCCCTGCTGGCGGCGCCGGAGGAGGTCGGCTTGCGGGCGCTGGCGGCGGTGCTGGCTTGCGTCGGCGGCGGGGCCTACGCGCCGCGCCTGGAGTCGCTGGAAGGCGCCTACGGCCGGATCGGGCAGGAGGCCCTGACGGTCGCCGGCTGCCGCCTCGTGCGGCGGGGCGGCGGCTGGATCGTCTGCCGCGAGGCGGGCAGGGCGGCGCCGCCGGTACCGCTCGCCGCCGGGACGTGGGACGGCCGCTGGACGTGGCCGGCGCCGGCCGCCGCTGCCGAGGACTTTTCCATGGGTGCCGTGGGCGCGGGCGGGCTGGGTCATGTTCCGCGCGCGGCGCGGCGCGGCCTGCCGGCGGTTGTGGTCGAAGGGCTGCCCACGCTTCTGCGTGGTGGCGTGCCGGTCGCCGTCGGGCCGCTGCAATGGGTTGCCGAGCAAGGCCTTCCGGCATTTCCGAGCCCGAGGTTTGCCCCGCGCGTTGCCATGACGTATGTTGGCCGTGGCGGCTTGCGCGCGGGGCGCCGCCCCCTATGTATGCAGGTGTAGACTGACCGTGCGGCGGCTACCGGCCTCGAAGCCATCGGGCCGCGCGTCTTGAGTGGAAGGGTCTGGATTTGAACTTCAGCAAAAACGTTCTTCTGTGGGTGATCATCGCCGTCCTGCTGGTGGCGCTGTTCAACCTGTTTCAGACGTCTTCCCCGCGCGGTACCCAGGCGCCCGTGGCGTACTCCGATTTCCTGGACTACGTGGACCGCAACGAGGTCCGCGACGTCACCATCCAGGGCAACCAGCTGAGCGGCCACTACCAGGACGGACGGCAGTTCTCCACCTACGTGCCGCCGCAGACCAACGACCTGGTGCCGCAGCTGCGCGAACACGGCGTGCGCGTGAATGCCATGCCGGCGGAAGACAACGTGCCGACCTTCTGGGGCATCCTGATCAGCTGGTTCCCCATGCTGCTGCTGATCGCCGTGTGGATCTTCTTCATGCGGCAGATGCAGGGCGGCGGCGGCAAGGCCATGGGCTTCGGCAAGTCCAAGGCGAAGCTGCTGACGGAGAAGTCGGGCCGCGTCACCTTCGACGACGTCGCCGGCATCGACGAAGCCAAGCAGGAACTGGAAGAGATCGTCGAATACCTGCGCGATCCGCAGAAGTTCCAGCGCCTGGGCGGCAAGATTCCGAAGGGCGTGCTGCTGGTCGGCCCGCCGGGCACCGGTAAGACGCTGCTGGCGCGCTCCATCGCCGGCGAAGCCAACGTGCCGTTCTTCACCATCTCGGGCTCCGACTTCGTCGAGATGTTCGTGGGCGTCGGCGCCAGCCGCGTGCGCGACATGTTCGAGCAAGGCAAGAAGAACGCCCCCTGCATCATCTTCATCGACGAAATCGACGCGGTCGGCCGTCATCGCGGCGCCGGCCTCGGCGGTGGCAACGACGAGCGCGAGCAGACCCTGAACCAGCTGCTGGTGGAGATGGACGGCTTCGAGGCCAACGAGGGCGTCATCCTCATCGCCGCCACCAACCGCCCCGACGTGCTGGACCCGGCGCTGCTGCGCCCCGGCCGCTTCGACCGCCAGGTGGTGGTGCCGAACCCCGACGTGCTCGGCCGCGAGAAGATCCTGAAGGTCCACACCCGCAAGGTGCCGCTGGCGCCGGACGTGGACGTGCGCATCATCGCCCGCGGCACCCCCGGCTTCTCGGGCGCCGACCTCGCCAACCTGGTGAACGAGGCCGCCCTCATGGCCGCCCGCAAGGGCAAGCGCGTGGTGACGCAGAGCGACTTCGAGGAAGCCAAGGACAAGGTCATCATGGGCGCCGAACGTCGCTCCATGGTCATGACCGAGGACGAGAAGCGCCTGACCGCCTACCACGAAGGCGGCCATGCCCTGGTCACCCTGAACTGCCCCGAATACGACCCCATCCACAAGGCCACCATCATCCCGCGCGGCCGTGCGCTGGGTCTGGTGCAGAGCCTGCCGGAGCGCGACCGCATGTCGCACTCCCGCGAGTACCTGGAAGCCTTCCTCGCCATCGCCATGGGCGGCCGCATCGCGGAAGAAGTGGTGTTCGGCAAGGAGAAGGTGACCACCGGCGCCTCGCAGGACATCAAGATGGCCACCGACCGCGCCCGTCGCATGGTCACCGAGTGGGGCTTCTCCGAGAAGCTCGGCCCGCTGACCTACGGCGAGCCGGACGGCGAGGTCTTCCTCGGCCACTCGGTGACGCAGCACAAGAACATGTCCGAGCGCACCGCGCAGATGGTCGACGAGGAAGTCCGCAGCATCGTCGACTCCGGCTACAACCGCGCCTACCGCATCATCACGGAACAGCGCGACCGGCTGGAAGCCATCGCCCAGGCGCTGCTCGAGTACGAGACGCTGTCGGGCGAGGAACTGAAGACCATCTTCAACGGCGGCAGCATCCGCCGCGACGAAGACACCGGCGGCGGCAGCCCGCAGCCGGCCGGCGGTCGACGCTCCTCCGTGCCGGTGGCCGGCAAGGGCGAAGTCGGCGGCAGCGGCGGCATGGGTCCGGAGCCGCAGCCCGGTACCTGAGGCAACCGACCGTGACCATGACCGCGTTCCAGACCGCGATCCAGGAAAGCCCCGCCCTCCCGCGGGGCTTTTCCTCGTCCGACGCGGCGGCCGTCGCCCGCCGCGTCTACCTCGCCCCCGCCGGCCTCGCCACCGGCGCCGCCGCCCGTGCCCTGGTGGGCGGCGGGCGCGGCCGGCCGCTCGCCGGGCGCACGGACCTCGCCTTCGGGCTGGTGGCCGTGCTGGTGCGGCGCGACGGCGGCGGGGCGAGCCTCACCGTCGTCGACGAGCCGACCCTGACCGCCTGGGGGCGAGACTGCGGCGAAGGCGTCGCGGCCCATGTGGCGGCGACGCTCGACCGGCTGGCGGCGGCGCGCCCCGATTTCGCCGGCCTGCCCATGGACCGGCCGCACATCATGGGCATCCTCAACGTCACCCCGGACAGCTTCTCCGATGGTGGCGACCGCTTCGACCCGGCGGTCGCCATCGCCGCTGGCACCGCCATGCTGGAGGCCGGTGCCACCATCCTCGACGTCGGCGGAGAGTCCACCCGCCCGGGCGCCCTGGCGGTGCCGCCGGAGGAGGAAATCCGCCGCGTCGTGCCGGTGGTGCGGGCCCTGGCCGAGCGCGGCGCCTGCGTCTCCATCGACACCCGCAACGCCGCCACCATGGCCGCCGCCGTCGCGGCGGGTGCGCGCATCGTCAACGACGTGACGGCCTTGACCTGGGACGCCGAGGCCCTGCCGACGGTGGCGCGGCTGCGCGTGCCGGTGGTGCTCATGCACATCCAGGGCGAGCCGCAGACCATGCAGCAGGCGCCGGTCTACGACGTGGCGCCGCTCGACGTCGCCGACTGGTTGGCCGAGCGCGTGGCGGCGGCGGAGGCGGCTGGGGTGGCGCGCGAGAACCTCTGCCTCGACCCCGGCATCGGCTTCGGCAAGACGGTGGACCACAACCTGGAAGTCCTGGCGTGGTCGGGGCTGCTGCACGGCTTCGGCCTGCCGCTGCTGCTCGGCGTGTCGCGCAAGAGCTTCATCGGCCGCCTGAGCGCCCAGGAGCCGCCGAAGGAGCGCCTCCCGGGCACCATCGCCGCCGACCAGGCGGGGCTCGACCGCGGCTTCCAGATCCTGCGGGTGCACGACGTGGCCGAGGCGCGTCAGGCGTGCGCCCTATGGCGGGGGTTGGCCCTCGCCTGACGACGTGTTGCCAAGGGCGGCCGTTCTCGGCTAGTCCTAGGGGAACCGTTCTGTCGACACCTCTGGCAACGGACCCGTCCATGACCACCAAGCTGTTCGGCACCGACGGCGTGCGCGGCACCGCGAACGCCTATCCCATGACCGCCGACGTGGCGCTGAAGATCGGCATGGCCGCCGGCGCACACTTCACCAACGGCGATCACCGCCACACCGTCGTCATCGGCAAGGACACCCGCCTGTCGGGCTACCTGCTGGAACCGGCGCTGACGGCGGGGTTCATCTCCGTCGGCATGGACGTGATCCTGGTCGGCCCCATGCCGACGCCGGCCGTCGCCATGCTCACCCGCTCGCTGCGGGCGGATCTCGGCGTCGTCATCTCGGCCTCGCACAACCCGTTCGAGGACAACGGCATCAAGCTGTTCGGCCCCGACGGCTTCAAGCTGTCCGACGCCACCGAGGACACCATCGAGCACATGGTCCACAACGGCCTCGACGCCCTGCGCGTCGGGCCGGAGCGCCTGGGCCGCGCGCGCCGCATGGAAGACGCCTCGGGCCGCTACATCGAATACGTCAAGGGCGTGCTGCCGCGCGACCGTCGCTTCGACGGCCTCAAGGTGGTGGTCGACTGCGCCAACGGCGCGGCCTACAAGGTGGCGCCCATGGTGCTGTGGGAACTGGGGGCGGAAGTCATCCCCATCGGCGTCGAGCCCAACGGCACCAACATCAACAAGGGCTGCGGCTCGCTCTATCCGGAACGCATGCAGCAGGCGGTGGTCACCCACGGCGCCGACATCGGCATCGCGCTGGACGGCGACGCCGACCGCATCCAGGTGTGCGACGAAACCGGCCGCATGATCGACGGCGACCAACTCATGGGCCTCATCGCCGCCGCCTGGAAGCGCGAGGGCAAGCTGCAGGGCGACGCCCTGGTGGCGACGGTCATGTCCAACCTCGGCCTGCAGCGCTACCTGGAAAGCGTCGGCCTTGCCATGGTGCGCACCAAGGTGGGCGACCGCTACGTGGTCGAGGCCATGCGCGAGGGCGGCTACAACCTCGGCGGCGAGCAGTCGGGCCACATCGTGCTCGGCGGCCAGGCGACCACCGGCGACGGCCTCATGGCGGGGCTCGAGGTGTTGTCGGAACTGGTGCGCTCCGGCCGCAAGGCGAGCGAGCTTCTCCACGTGTTCGAGACCGTGCCGCAGCTTCTGAAGAACGTGCGCATGGCCGACCGCGCCGCCGCCAAGGCGGCCATGGGGTCGGACGTCATCCGCACCGCCATCGGCGCCGCCGACAAGCGCCTCGCCGAGGCCGGCGGCCGCCTGCTCATCCGTGAGTCGGGCACCGAGCCGGTGGTGCGCGTCATGGCCGAGGGCGACGACGCCGCCCTGGTGAAGGACGTGGTCGAGGGCTTGTGCGACGCCATCGCACGCGAAGCGGCGAAGGAAGCGGCATGATGCAGGGGCGCGTTCTCATCGTCGCCGGCAGCGACAGCGGCGGCGGCGCCGGCATCCAGGCCGACATCAAGGCGGTGACCTGCCTGCAGGGCTTCGCCATGACCGCCATCACGGCGCTGACGGCGCAGAACACCTGCGGCGTCCACGGCGTCCACCCGATCCCGCTGGACTTCATCCGCCAGCAGATCCAGGTGGTGGTGCAGGACATCGGCGCCGACTGCATCAAGACCGGCATGCTCGGCGATGCGCCCACCATCGAGACGGTCGCCCTGGCGCTGGAGGAATTCGCGCCGGACGTGCCGCTGGTGGTCGATCCGGTCATGGTCGCCAAGGGCGGCCACCCGCTGCTCGCCCAGGAAGCGGTGACGGCGCTGAAGGGCCGGCTCATCCGCCGCGCCGCGCTCATCACCCCCAACCTGCCGGAAGCGGAATCGCTGGTCGGCCGGCCCATCCGCACGCTGGCCGACATGGAAGCCGCCGCCGACGACCTGCTGGCGCTCGGCGCCCGCGCGGTGCTGCTGAAGGGCGGCCATCTGGCGGCGGAGGAGCGGCTCATGGACCTGCTCATCACGCCCGACGGCGTGACGCGCTTCGAAAGCGGCCGCGTCGCCACCACCTCCACCCACGGCACCGGCTGCACGCTGGCCTCGGCCATCGCCGCCGGCCTCGCCCAGGGGCGGGACCTGACCCAGGCGGTGGCCCGCGGGCGCGACTACGTGCTCGGCGCCATCCGCACCGCGCCGGGCTTCGGCAAGGGCCACGGTCCGCTCGACCACGCCCACACCGTGCGCCCCTTCGACCGCCTGTAGACGACGAAAGAGCCCCATGGCCGAGGAACTGTTCCGCGAAGACTCCTACCTGCGCTCCTGCGAGGCGACGGTGACCGGCATGGCGGCCGGTGGCGTCACCCTCGACCGCACGGTGTTCTATCCCATGGGCGGCGGCCAGCCGGGCGACTGCGGCGTGCTGCGCTTGGGGGAGGGCGTCGAGGTCCGCATCGCCGATACGGTGAAGGACAAGGAGACGGGCGACGTCCTGCACGTGCTGGCCGAGGGCGAGACGCCGCCGCCGGCCGGCAGCCGCGTCACTGCCGAGATCGACTGGGATCGCCGCCACCGGCTCATGCGCATGCATTCCTGCCTGCACCTGCTGTGTTCGCTGGTGCCGGGCGCGGTCACCGGCGGCAGCGTCGGCGACGGCAAGGGGCGGCTCGACTTCGACCTGGAGGAGAGCCCCGACAAGGACGACCTGACGGCGCGCCTCAACGCCCTCGTTGCGGCCGACACGCCGGTCGCCCACTCGTGGATCACCGACGACGAGCTTGCCGCCAACCCCGAGATGGTGCGCACCATGTCGGTGAAGCCGCCGAGCGGCTCGGGCCGGGTGCGGATCATCGCGGTGGAGGGCGTCGACCTGCAGCCCTGCGGCGGCACCCACGTGGCGCGCACCGGCGAGATCGGTCCGGTGCAGGTGACCAAGATCGAGAAGAAGGGCCGGCTCAATCGGCGCATCAGCGTGGCCTTCGCTCCCTGAGGTTGCGCGGCCCCGTCGCGTGCCTGTATGAACCGAAGGTGGGGCCGCCGCATTGATGGCGGCGCAGAGCCCGCAGCGGAACCCGTCCGTCAGTGCGGCGCGTGACGACTGCGCAGGGAGGCGCCGTGGATTTCCTCGCCCATGCTCCGGCCATTTTCGTCTTCGCGGTGATCCTGGTCGTCTTCGTCGGCTTCGTGCGCGAATGGGCGTCGCCCGACATCCTGGCCATGTCCGGGGCCTGCGTGCTCATGCTGGGCGGGCTGCTGGTGCCCGACGCTCTCATCACCCCCGACGAGCTGTTCGACGTCTTCAGCAACCCCGGCCCGGTGACGGTCGGCGCCATGTTCGTCCTCAGCGCCGCCATGCAGCGCACCGGCGTCATCGCCCAGCTGGCGGGGCTGGTGACGGCGCTGGCGCAGCGGTCCAAGCGCCTGGTGGTGCCGACGCTGCTCGGCGGCGTCATGGGGCTGTCGGCCTTCATCAACAACACGCCGGTGGTGGTGGTGCTGACGCCCGTCGTCATCGCCCTGTCGCGCACCCTCGGCACCTCGCCGTCGCAGCTTCTGATGCCGCTGTCCTACGCGGCGATCCTGGGCGGCATGTGCACGCTCATCGGCACCTCGACCAACCTGCTGGTGTCGGCGACGGCGGCGCGGCGCGGCGTGGAGCCCTTCCACATCTTCGAGATCACCCTGCCGGGCATCGTCATGGGGCTGGCCGGCGTCGCCTACATGATGCTCATCGGCCGCCGCCTGCTGCCCGATCGCCCGGCCTTCGGCGACCTGCTCGATACCCGCACCGGCCGGCGCTTCATCACCGAGCTGCTGATCCTCGGCCCGTCGGATCTGGTGGGCAAGCCGCTCGACACCGTCATGGGCCGCGATACCGAGGTGGTGGACCTGATCCGCAACGGCCTCGCCGTGCGGCCCATCGACCGCGGGATCCTGCTCAAGCCCGGCGACCGCATCGTCGTGCTGACCACGGCGGCGGAGGCCATCGGCCTGCGCCAGACGGCGTCGGAGACGCACACCGCCGACGGCCAGGGCGAGGACCAGCCGCCGCCCGCCAATGCCACCGAGCGGGCCCGCATCGCCATGGCCGGGTTGCAGACGGTGCGGCAGCAGGAAACCGCCATCCGCGAGGGCATCGTCGGCCCCAACTCGCGCATCGCCCGCCGGCTGGTGGGGTCGCTCAACCTGCGGCGGCTCTATGACGTGCGCATCCTGGCGGTGCATCGCCACGGCGACGACATCCTGCACAACTTCGAGCGCCTGCAACTGGAAACCGGCGACACCCTGCTGCTGGAAGGCCCGCCGGAGGGCCTGAAGCGGCTGTTCGACGCCCGCGACCTGGTGAACCTGAGCGAGCCCGAGCTGCGCCGCAATCGGCCCGAACGGGCACCGCTCGCCGTCGCCGTCATCGCCGCCGTGGTGCTGGCGGCGGCCTTCGGCGTGCTGCCCATCCATGCCGCGGCGCTGCTCGGCGCCGTGGTGGTCATCGCCACCGGCTGCGTGTCGGCCGAGGAAGCCTATCAGGCCATCGACTGGCGAATCCTGTTCCTCATCTTCGGCATGCTGGCCGTGGGCATGGCCATGGAGAAAAGCGGCGCCGTCGCCCTCATCGTCACGGGCTTGCGCGACATCGCCGGGCAGTTCGGTCCGGTGGCGGTGCTGGCGGCGCTGTATATCGTCGGCAGCGTGCTGACGGAACTGGTCACCAACAACGCCGTCGCCATCGTGCTGACGCCCGTCGCCGTGGCGCTCGCCGAGCAGATGGGCGTCGACCCGCGGCCCTTCGTGGTCGCCGTCATGTTCGCCGCCAGCGCCAGTTTCGCGACGCCGCTCGGCTACCAGACGAACACCTTCGTCTACGGCGCCGGCAACTACCGCTTCTCGGACTTCGTGAAGGTGGGCCTGCCGCTGAACGTGCTGATCGGGGTGATGGCGGTGGCGCTGATCCCGCTGTTCTGGCCCCTCTGAGGCCCGCCCAGTGGCTCCGTTGACGGCCGGGGCGGCGCTGCCTAAAGTGCCGGCCCCACCGTCCGGAGCGCGAATCCCATGAGCCTGCCGCCGAAGCCCGCCGTTCTTCCCGCCGACCCGCATTTCTCGTCGGGCCCCTGCGCCAAGCGTCCGGGCTGGTCGGTGGCGGCGCTGGAAGGCGCGCTGCTCGGCCGCTCGCACCGCGCCAAGGAAGGCAAGGCCCGCCTCGCCGAGGTCATCGACCGCACCCGCGCCGTGCTCGGCATTCCCGACGACTGGCGCATCGCCATCGTGCCGGCCTCCGACACCGGCGCGGTGGAAATGGCGCTGTGGAACCTGCTCGGCGAGCGCGGCATCGACATGCCGGCGTGGGAAAGCTTCGGCCTCGAGTGGGTCAACGACGTGCTGAAGCAGCTGAAGCTGCCCGACGTGCGCGTGCTGAAGGCCGACTACGGCCGCCTGCCGGACCTCTACCAGGTGGATTGCGACCGCGACGTGGTGTTCACCTGGAACGGCACCACCTCGGGCGTGCGGGTGCCGGAAGCGGGCTGGATCGCCGACGACCGCAAGGGCCTGACGCTCTGCGACGCCACCTCGGCCGCCTTCGCCATGGACCTGCCGTGGCAAAAGCTGGATGTGGTGACGTGGTCGTGGCAGAAGGTGCTCGGCGGCGAGGCGCAGCACGGCATGCTGGTGCTCAGCCCGCGCGCCGTCGCCCGCCTGGAGAGCTTCGACAGCGGTCGGCCGCTGCCCAAGATCTTCCGCCTGACCAAGGGCGGCAAGCTGATCGAGGGCATCTTCCGCGGCGACACCATCAACACCCCGTCCATGCTGTGCGTCGAGGACGCGCTCGACGGCCTGAAGTGGGCCGAGCAGATCGGCGGCCTGCCGGCCCTGATCGCCCGTTCGGAGGCCAACCTGGCGGCGGTCGCCGAGTGGGTGGCGAAGACGGACTGGATCGACTTCCTGGCCGTCGACCCTGAAATCCGCTCGTGCACCGCCATCTGCCTGCGCATCACCGCGCCGTGGTTCCAGGCGCTCGACGCCGACGCCCAGGCCAAGGTCGCCAAGGAGATGGCGGCGATGATCGAGCGCGAGGGCGCCGGTTACGACATCGGCAGCTACCGCGACGCCCCGGCGGGCTTCCGCATCTGGGGCGGCGCGACAGTCGAGACGGACTCCATCCGCGCCCTGCTGCCGTGGATCGAGTGGGCCTATGCCCAGGTGGCAGAAGGCCGCACCTGACCACGAGCGGTTGCTCGCGGAAATTTTATCGAAGCGTCCCTGGAACCGGGGTGAAAAGAGCGTACTTTCTGTACTAGCATTTCGCGCTGCGCGGGAGAGGGGTTCTCCCGCCGCCGTGCGAAGGGGCGCATCGGCGCCCGCCAGTGGGGGAAGTGCAGCATCATGAACATGATCAGTCAGCCGGTGGCGTCGTCGTCGGTGGAGGAGATCCTCGATCTGCTCATCGCCGGCCGCTACCTGTCCGTGCCCGAGGGGACCGACGCCGTCACCGCCAAGCTGAAGCACCTGGCCGACACCCTGCACGGCCGCGCCGTGAACGAGGTGAAGCGGGTGGTCGCCATCTCCATCACCTGCGCCGAAGCGGTGACCGCGACGGCCGAGATGACGCGCGACGTGCGCGACGTCGATGGCCGCGCCCAGGCCATAGCGGCCGCCGCCGAGGAAATGGTGGCGAGCGTCGGCGAGATCGCCCGCTCCACCGACGCCGTCGCCGAGGACGCAGCGCAAGCCCACAGCGCCGCCGCCGCCGCCGCCCAGACCTCGGCCAGGGCCGTCGAGTCCATGGCGGCCATCGCCGCCGCCGTGCAGGACGCCGCCGGCAAGGCCGAGGGCCTCGCCGCCGCCTCCGACCGCATCGGCGAGATCACCCTGCAGATCGAGGCCATCGCCAAGCAGACCAACCTGCTGGCGCTCAACGCCACCATCGAGGCGGCCCGGGCGGGGGAGGCCGGCAAGGGCTTCGCCGTGGTGGCCGGCGAGGTGAAGAACCTGGCGACCCAGACGGCCCGCGCCACCGAGGACATCCGCAACCGCATCGGCGCCCTGCGCCAGGACATGGCCGCCATCGTCGCCGCCATGCAGAGCGGTGCCGACGCGGTGGCGCGTGGGCGCGAGATCATCAGCCACACCGGCGACGGCATCGGTGACGTGCTGCGCCGCATCGACAGCGTGTCCGACCGCATGGGCGAGGTGGCGGGCATCCTCGGCCAGCAGAACGAGGCCTCGCGCGAAGTGGCCGACGGCATCGCCGGCATCGCCCGCACGGCGACCTCCAACGTCGGCGGCATCAACCGCGTGCTCGACATCATGGACGGGCTCGACGGCGAGATCGGCGGTGCCGTCGCCGACCTGCAGAAACTGGAGATCAAGGACTTCACGGCCTACGTCGCCAAGTCCGACCACGTGGTGTGGAAGCGCCGGCTGGCGCAGATGGTGGTCGGGCGCGCCAAGCTCGACCCCAAGGAACTGGCCGACCACCACACCTGCCGCCTCGGCAAGTGGTACGACGCCCAGACCGACGGGCAGGTCACCGGCACCGACGCCTTCCGCCGCCTCGTCACGCCGCATGCCGAAGTGCATCGCCACGGCATCCGCGCCGCCGAGCTCTACCGCGCGGGCGACCTGGACGGCGCGCTGGCGGAGATCGCCAAGGTGGAGCCCGCCTCGCGCGAGGTGCTGCGCCTGCTCGACGGCGTTCTCGCCCGCTGACGGCGACAGGCCCCGGCGGCCCGATCCGGGCCTTTTCCCGTTGCCCCGCCGGGGCAAAAGCGGTACACAGCGGAACGCCGGTCCCGGTCTGCGGGGCCGGCGGTTCGTGTTTCTCGGGCCGGCCTCCACCGACCACAGGACGACATCGCGCGATGACCGACACCGACACCAAGGCCCTGCTGCCCGCGGGTCTGCGTGACCTGCTGCCGCCCGAAGCCGCCGTCGAGGCGGGCGTGGTGGAGCGGCTGGTGTCGCATTTCGCCGCCTTCGGCTACGACCGCGTCAAGCCGCCGCTCATCGAGTTCGAGGAAAGCCTGCTCGCCGGCACCGGCGCGGCCACCGCCATGCAGACCTTCCGCGTCATGGACCCGGTGTCGCAGCGCATGCTGGGCGTGCGCGCCGACATGACCATCCAGGTCGCCCGCATCGCCACCACCCGCCTGCGCAACGACCCGCGGCCGCTGCGCCTGTCCTACGCCGGCCAGGTGCTGCGCGTGAAGGGCAGCCAGCTGCGCCCCGAGCGGCAGTTCAGCCAGGCCGGCATCGAGCTGATCGGTGTCGACACCGCCGCCGCCGACGCCGAGGCCGTGGTGCTCATGGCCGCCGCCCTGCAGGCGGTGGGCGTCGCCGACCTGTCCGTCGACCTCAACCTGCCGACCCTGGTGCCCGCCGTCTGCGACGAGCTGGGCCTGACCGAGGCGCAGCGGGCGGACGCCCGCCGGGCGCTCGACCAGAAGGACGCCGCCGCCGTCGCCGACCTGGGCGGCCGCGCCGCCGATCTGCTGGGTGCGCTGCTGAAGGCCGCCGGTACGGCCGAGCATGCCATGACGGCGCTCGCCGCCATCGCCCTGCCGGCCGCCGCCGCCGCCGAGCGCGACCGGCTGGCGCAGGTGCTGGCGCTGGTGCGCGCCGACCTGCCGGGCGTGACGCTGACCGTCGACCCGGTGGAGAACCGCGGCTTCGAGTATCACACGGGCGTCAGCTTCTCCATTTTCGCCAAGGGCGCGCGCGGCGAACTGGGCCGCGGCGGGCGTTACATGGCGGGCCTCGGCAACGGCCACGGCTTCGAGCCGGCGGTCGGCGGCACGCTGTTCCTCGACACGGTGTTGGGCGTCACGCCGCGGCCGCAGCCGCGCCGCCGCCTCTATGTGCCGGCCGGTGCCGGCCAGGCGGAACGGGCGAAGCTCGCCGCCGCGGGCTGGACCGTCATCGCCGGCCTGGAGCCGGTGGAAGACCCGATGGCGGAGGCCGCCCGCCTGCGTTGCGGCCATGCGTGGGTGAACGGAACCGCGCACGAACTCGCGTCCTGACCGCGCTCCCGCGGCTGGACACCCCCGGAAACAGACAGGATCGGGATTGCAAAGATGGCGAACGTCGTAGTCGTCGGATCGCAGTGGGGCGACGAGGGCAAGGGCAAGGTCGTCGACTGGCTCGCCGCCCGCGCTGATGTGGTGGTGCGCTTCCAGGGCGGCCACAACGCCGGCCACACGCTGGTGGTCGACGGCGTCTCCTACAAGCTGAGCCTGCTGCCGTCGGGCGTGGTGCGCGGCACTCTGTCCATCATCGGCAACGGTGTCGTCATCAACCCGTGGGCGCTGATGGAAGAAATCGACCGCATCGGCGCCCAGGGCGTGACCATCACGCCGGAGGTGCTGCGCATCGCCGAGAACGCCTGCCTCATCCTGCCGCTGCACTCGACGCTGGACCAGGCCCGCGAGGTCGCCGCCGGCAAGGGCAAGATCGGCACCACCGGCCGCGGCATCGGCCCGGCCTACGAGGACAAGGTGGGCCGCCGTGCCATCCGCGTCTGCGACCTGGCCGACGACGCCACGCTGGAAATGAAGGTCGACCGCCTGCTCGCGCACCACAACGCGCTGCTGCGCGGCCTGGGCGCCGAGGAACTGAACGGCGACGACCTGCTGGCCGAGCTGCGCGCGCTGGCGCCCAAGCTGCTGCCCTATGCCGAGCCGGTGTGGCTGACGCTCGACACCGCCTACCGCGCCGGCAAGCGCATCCTGTTCGAGGGCGCCCAGGGCGCCATGCTCGACGTCGACCACGGCACTTATCCCTTCGTGACCTCGTCCAACACCGTCGCCGGCATGGCGGCGGCGGGCTCCGGCATGGGGCCGGGCCGCGTCGGCTACGTTCTCGGCATCACCAAGGCCTACACCACCCGCGTCGGCTCCGGCCCGTTCCCGACCGAGCTGAACGACGCCGTCGGCGACCGCATCGGCGAGCGCGGCCGCGAGTTCGGCACCGTCACCGGCCGCAAGCGCCGCTGCGGCTGGTTCGACGCCGTGCTGGTGCGCCAGGCGGTGAAGACCGGCGGCATCGACGGCATCGCGCTCACCAAGCTCGACGTGCTCGACGGCATGGACGAACTGAAGGTCTGCATCGGCTACGAGCTGGACGGCACGGTGATCGAGCACCTGCCGGCCGCCGTCGCCCAGCAGGAGCGCTGCGTGCCCGTCTACGAAACGCTGGAAGGCTGGCAGGACAGCACCGAAGGCGCCCGTTCGTGGGCCCAGCTGCCGGCGACCGCCGTGAAGTACGTGCGCCGCATCGAGGAACTGATCGGCGCGCCGGTCTCGCTGCTGTCCACCAGTCCCGAGCGCGAGGACACCATCCTGGTGCACGACCCGTTCACCGGCTGAGGGTGACGCGGCGGGCTTTCAGGGACCTGTTGTGTTCCGCACGGCCCGCCGCTACCCTGTCGGTGCCCCGAACGGGGTAGAAGGACTCTGAGAGGACGGGACGCATGGCGGCCACGGCGACTGCCAAGGCCTCGGAAAAGGCCAAGACCGCGGACGCCGCCGCCGGCCAGAAGCCGGCCGCCACGGGTGCGGCCGCGGCCCCGGTGTCGTTGCGTGACCGTTTCGAGATCCTGCCCAACAAGCCCATCCCGTCGCTCGACATGCCGAGCGCCAAGGCCTACGAGGTGCAGGACCGCCGCGGCGCCGGCCGGCCGCTCTACGCCCTCATCTGCCGCCCCGACACCTTGCAGCGCCAGCAGGTCATGCGCTCGCTGCGCGGCATGCAGAACGCCGGCATGCTGCAGTTCATCGAAGGCGGCGTGGTCGACTGGATCCCCGCCGGCCGCAAGCTGGTGGCCGCCATCTACGAGCGGCCGGCCGCCGGCAAGCTGATGCCCGACCTCAACGGCACCTGCGACGTGGTGCCGGACCAGCTGTTCGCCAAGAAGATCATCAAGCCGCTGCATTCCGCCATGCAGGAACTGCAGCTGCGCTCCATCACCCATCGCGCCATCCGCCCCGACAACATCTACCTGTTCGACACCAAGGGTGACCGGCTGGTGCTGGGCGACTGCGTCACCGCGCCGCCGGGGTTCGACAACGACCCCGTGTTCGAGCCGCTGGAGACGGCGCTGTGCATCCCCGAAGGGCGCGGCAGCGGCCACTATTCCGACGACATGTTCTCGCTGGGCGTGACGCTTTTGTTCCTCATGCTCGGCTACAACCCGACGCGCGGCCGCACCTCGGAAGAGGTCATGCGCCTGCGTCTGCAGCAGGGCTCCTACGCCACGCTGGTCGGCGAGAACCGCGTGCCCATCTCCATGATCGAGGTGCTGCGCGGCCTGCTGCACGACGACAGCCGCGAGCGCTGGACGCTGGAGGCGCTCGACCTGTGGCTCAACGGCCGCCGCATGACGCCGCTGCAGCCGCGCATGGAGAAGCGCTCGCAGCGCACGCTGAAGATCGGCGACATCGAGTATTCCACCGCCCGCGGCGCCGCCTATGGCCTGATGACCAACTGGGGCAAGGCCGGCACCCTCATCCAGGAAGGCAAGGTGGAGGTGTGGCTGCGCCGCGGCCTGGAGGACAACGAGCGGGCCGATGCGCTGGCGACGGCGGTGAAGGTGGTCGAGGCCATGCAGGGCGACAAGGCCACCATGACCGACCTGATGATCTCGCGCGCCATCATGGTGCTGGCGCACGATGCGCCGCTGTGCTTCCGCAATATCCGCTGCACGCTCGACGGCTTCGGCCCGGCGCTCGCCAACGCGGTGCTGCGCAAGGGCGACGTCAAGCCCTTCGCCGACGTCATCAGCCGCGAAGCGGTGAAGTTCTGGGTGCAGGCACAGCCGGTCTACAACCCGGAATACACTCAGGCCGAGGGCCTGTTCCGCGAACTGCGCAACCTGCTGCTCAACAACCACAAGGGCTTCGGCATCGAGCGCGTGACCTACGAGCTCAACGACGGCATGCCCTGCCAGAGCGCCTTCCTGGAAGGCGAGTACGTCACCGAAATCAAGGAACTGCTGCCGGCGCTGGAGGCCGCCTCCAAGACCGCCGACACCAAGCAGTGGCCCGTGGACCGCCACATCGCCGCCTTCGTCACCGCCCGCTACGAGCGCGACCTGAAGCCGCAGCTGACCGCCATGAACGAAGGCGGGCCGGAGCGCAACGCGCTCGGCATGCTCAGCCTGCTCGCGGTGCTGCAGTGGCGGCTCGGGCCGGAGGCGCTGTTCGGGCTGACCAGCTGGCTCGGCGGGCTGGTGGCGCCGGTCATCAACAGCTACCACAGCCGCGACCGCCGCAAGCGCCTGGAGCGCGAGATCCCGCGCGTGGTGCGCAAGGGCAGCCTGCCGGAACTCTACAACCTGCTCGACAACGCCGAGGAGCGCGGCTCCGACGGCGAAGGGTTCGAGCGCGCCAAGGCCGAATACGCCGAGGCCCGCCGCCAGGTGGCGGCGCTGGAGACCGGCCAGGCGGCGCGCGACGAGAACGCCGTGCGCCTCGGCCACCAGACGGCGGCCATTGCGTCCGTCGGCATCGGTCTTCTGACCATCGTCATCCTGCTTCTCGTCCGGCTGGTATGAGGTAGAGTAGGGGCATGGCGAAGGGCAAGAACAAGGGCAGCGCTCCGGCGGCGGCCGGCGGCAAGAAGAAGGGCGGCATCGGCAGCGGCATCGGCATGCTGGTGATGGGCGTGCCGCTCGTCATCCTGTTCCTGCCGACGGTGGTGCTGCTGATCTTCGCCATGCTGCCGACGGCGGTGGCCTTCGTGGTGGAGCGCGGCAAGTACCGCTACGGCTTCATCTGCGTCGGCGGCCTGAACTTCGCCGGCGTCTCGCCCTACCTGCTGAACATGTGGTTCGAGCGCCACGACATCACCATGGCGCTGGACACGCTCTCCAACGTCTTCGCGCTGATGATGATCTACGGCGCGGCGGCCTTCGGCTGGCTGATCTACACCACCACGCCGTCGCTGGTCGGCTCCTTCCTCAGCCTGACCTCCAGCCGTCGCATCGCCGCCCTGAAGGCCGCCCAGCGCAAGCTGATCGAGGAATGGGGCACCGAGGTCATGCAGGCGGAGGACGAAATCGGCGAGGCGATGGCCGAGCCCAAGGCCATGGCCGCCGGCTGACCGCCTCGCCCGATCCCGCTCCCGCGCCGTCAGCCGCCGTCCGCCGGCGCCACCCCGATCTGGATCTCCACCCGGTTGGCCGGCGAGTCCGGCCCCTCCCAGCGATGATAGACCTCGCGGCTGTCGCCCGTCGGGCGCAGGCCGGCGGCGGCGATGGCGGCCAGCAGCGGCGCGTAGCCGTCGGAGAACAGGCCGGTCAGCGGCCCTTCGTAGATCGCGGCGGCGCAGTGCAGCGCCGGCAGGCCGTCTGAGCCGCCGGCGACGGGCAGGCAGTAGTCCAGGTCGAAGGCTGTCTCGGTGTCGCGCGGCAGGCCGCGGGCGGCGAAGATCCACGGGCCGGCCACGCTCAGGCCAGCCGCCTCCACCTCGGCGGCGACGGCGGCGCAGGCCTCCACCGAGGCAGGGCCGACCTGCGGCAGGGTGAGGCGGCGGTGCTGCCGGACGACGGACAGCGGGGCGACGTCCTTGATCTCCATGGGGAGGCTCCCGGTGCTGGCATTCGACCGGAAGTTGACCCCGAACCGATCGCCGCGGTCAAGGACGCAAAGCGGTGAGAAGGTCCTGGAAGTCGGCGGGCGGGGCGCTTTCGAAGCGCAGGCGCTCGCCGGTCACCGGGTGGACGAAGCCGAGCACGCCGGCGTGCAGCGCCTGGCGGCCGAAGCCGTCCACCACCGCCGCCCGCTCGGCATCCAGACCGCCGCGCCGGCCCGCCCGCCGCGCCTTGCCGTAGAGCGGGTCGCCGACCAGCGGGTGGCCGAGGCTCGCCATGTGGACGCGGATCTGGTGGGTGCGGCCGGTCTCCAGGGTGCAGTCGACCAGCGCCGTGTCGCCGGCCAGGGCCTCCACCACGCGCCAGTGGGTGGTCGCCGGCTTGCCGCCGCTCTTCACCACCGCCATCTTCTGGCGGTTGGACGGCGAGCGGCCGATGTTGCCCTCCACCGTGCCGGCGCGCGGCCGCGGCACGCCCCACACCACGGCGCGATAGACCCGCTCGATGTCGTGGCGGGCGAACAGGGCGGCGAGGCCCTGGTGGGCGCGATCGGTCTTGGCCGCCACCAGCAGGCCGCTGGTGTCCTTGTCGAGCCGATGCACGATGCCCGGCCGCCGCACGCCGCCGATGCCCGACAGGCTCGGCCCGCAGTGGAACAGCAGGGCGTTGACCAGCGTGCCGTCGGCATTGCCCGCCGCCGGATGCACCACCAGCCCGGCCGGCTTGTCGACGACGATCAGCTCCGCGTCCTCGTAGACCACGGCGAGCGGGATGTCCTGCGGCTCCGGCACCGCCGCCTCGGGGGCGGGCAGGGCGACTTCCGCCACCTGCCCGGCGCGCACCTTGCGCTTGGCGTCGGCGGCGCCGAGCGGCCGGCCGTCGAGGGTGACGCAGCCGTCGTCCAGCAGCGCCTTCAGCCGCGACCGCGTGAGCCCGGCCTCGGCCAGCGCCTCGGCCAGCCACTTGTCGAGCCGCTGCGCTTCCGCCGCCGCGTCGGCCGTCACCGTCAGGCGGCGCGGCCCGGCCGCCTCGCCGGTGGCGGCGTCGGCGGCGTCGAAGTCGTCGTCGAGCGCGTCGTCGGCGAGGTCCGCATCGGCGGCGGTGGCGGGATCGGCGCGTTCCTGTATCATCGCGGCTCCGATTGTCGCATCAAAGGTGTGTTCCCGTCATGAAAGCGTTGAAGGCCCTGGTCGCCGTCATGGGCATCCTGATCGTGCTCGGTCTGGTGCTGCTCGGCTGGGGTATCTACACGAAGATGCAGAAGCCCGGCACCGTCTCCACCGCCGCCGGCCCGGTGGTGGAAGCGCCGCTGGCCGGCACCGCGCCCGCCGCGCCCGCCGCCGCGCCGCAGCCGCCGGCCGCCACCTTCGGCACCGTCACCCTCGCCGAGCCGCCGTCGACCGAGATCGAGGCGGTGGGCGTGGCCGAGGGCCGCATCCTGCTGCGCCTGGGCGGCGGCGGCAAGCCCGATCGCGTGGTGGTGCTGCGCGCCGCCGACGGCGCCCGCCTCGGCACCATCGAGCTGACCGTCCAGCCGTGAGCGACTGGGACCGCCTGTTCCCCTCCTGCGGCGGCCCGGCCCCGGCGGTGCTGCGCCTGCGCGCCGCCGATGCCGAGACGATCCGCAGCACCGCCCGCGCCGGCTGGCCGCACGAAACCTGCGGCCTGCTGGTGGGGGAGGGGGAGGCGGTGCGTCGCGTGGTGCCCGCCGACAACGTCGCCGAGCGCGCCCACGACCGCTTCGAGATCGACCCGCGCGCCCGCCTCGCCCTGATGAAGAGCCTGCGCGGCACGCCCGAGCGGGTGATCGGCCACTGGCACAGCCACCCCGACCACCCGGCGCGCCCCTCGGCCACCGACCTCGCACAGGCGCACGAGCCGGGCCTGGTGTGGCTGATCTGCGCCGTCGACCGCACCGGCACCACCGACCTCGCCGCCTGGCGGGTGGCGGGCGAGGGCGCCGCCCGGCGGTTCGAGCCGGTGGATCTGCGGGTGACGGAGGACTGACGCGGGGCCGCTTGTTTTTCGCTTGCACGGGTCGGCGTTATCGCCTACATACGTGCCTCCCGAGGCCACGTCCCCATCGTCTAGAGGCCTAGGACACCGCCCTCTCACGGCGGCAACCGGGGTTCGAATCCCCGTGGGGACGCCACTCGGCGACTGACTACCTTCCTATGTGGCTGCGCGATTCTCCGCTGCGCCACGGCCTCGTCCCCATCGTCTAGAGGCCTAGGACACCGCCCTCTCACGGCGGCAACCGGGGTTCGAATCCCCGTGGGGACGCCAGTTTCAATCGTTATTTTGTCTGTTTCGGCACGAGTCCTAGATCGTGCTGAGCTCGCATTGTGTAACTGCGTGGCTCGGTGGCGGTCACCAGTTGTTTTCCATTGTGCAATGCCGCCCAAATGTATGGTGGCATTTGCTTGGGCGGTCATAGCTTGGCCCTGGGGTGGCGGCGATAGATGGGGACCTCTACATTTATTTTTCCATTGCCTCGCTGAGAACACGGAGATGACGCAGATGAGTTTAGAGCCTACTTCTGACGTATCAGAGAAGTCAGAGAGCGTGAGCTGCAGCTGGTGCGGCCGTTCACTCGAGAAGAATTGTATACCATGTTCATCCGCCACTACGGAAGACCTTCGCAGAATCTGGGCAACGACTACTGACGCCGTGTGTAAAGAAGAGCTACGGAAGCACGGATACTAGGCTCCAGACTCATAACCAGTAGCTGACGAAGGCGGCGATCTGGACGGCGGCGAGGAAGTTGACGGCCAAGCGGTCATATCTCGTGGCGATGCGGCGGAAGTCCTTCAGCCGGCCGAACATGCGCTCGATGGCGTTGCGGTCGCGGTAGAGGAAGGGCGAAAAGCAGTTCTTCCAGCGCCTGTTGGCCTTGGGCGGGATGTTCGGGGCGGCTCCCTGGTTCTCGATGATCTGCCGCACGCGGTCTGTGTCGTAGCCCTTGTCGGCATGGACGATGACCTCCGCCGGCAGCGCCTCAAGAAGAGGTTCGCCGCCGCGACAGTCGGAGGCG
>NZ_OCNJ01000023.1 GCF_900230255.1 Caenispirillum bisanense | reverse complement strand
ACCTCCAAGCCGACCACCCACGCCGAGCCGACCTACATCGTCGACGACGTGGTGCACTACTGCGTCGCCAACATGCCGGGCGGCGTGGCGCGCACCTCGACCTTCGCGCTCAACAACGCCACCCTGCCGTTCGCGCTGGCGCTGGCGGACAAGGGCTGGCGGCAGGCGCTGGCCGACGACGCCCACCTGCTCGACGGCCTGAACGTGGCGCACGGCGAGATCACCCATCCGGCTGTCGCCGAAGCGCTCGGGTATGCGCTGACGGCGCCGCAGAAGGCCATCGCGGCCTAAGAAGACTTCTCAGGGAGGACCCCCATGGGTTTCATCGATCACAAGATTCCCGGCCGCAGCCCGACCACCGAAGGCTCCGGCACGCCCGTCTTCAACCCGGCCACCGGCGAGCAGAGCGGCTCCGTCGCCACCGCCACCCAGGCCGACGTGGACGCCGCCGTCGCCGCCGCCAAGGCCGCCTTCCCCGAATGGTCGGGCATGACGCCCATGCGCCGCGCGCGCGTCATGTTCAAGTACAAGCAACTGCTGGAAGACAACGCCGACCGCATCGCCCAGGCCATTTCGGCCGAGCATGGCAAGACACACGCCGACGCTCTCGGCGAGGTGCAGCGCGGGCTCGAGGTGGTGGAATTCGCCTGCGGCATCGCGCAGATGCTGAAGGGCGAATACTCCCGCGAGGTCGGCCCGTCCATCGACAGCTTCGCCAGCCGCGAGGCGCTGGGCGTCTGCGCCGGCATCACGCCGTTCAACTTCCCCGCCATGGTGCCGCTGTGGATGTTCCCCATGGCGCTGGCCTGCGGCAACACCTTCATCCTGAAGCCGTCGGAGCGTGATCCCTCGGCCAGCGTGCTGGTGGTCGAACTGGCGCATCAGGCCGGCGTGCCGGAAGGCGCGCTGGTGGTGCTGCACGGCGGCAAGTCAGCGGTCGACGGCCTGCTGACCCACCCGGACGTCGCCGCCATTTCCTTCGTCGGCTCGACGCCCATCGCCGAGTACGTCTATGCCACCGGCACCGCCCACGGCAAGCGCGTGCAGGCCCTCGGCGGCGCGAAGAACCACATGGTGATCCTGCCCGACGCCGACCTGGAGCAGGCCGCCGACGCCCTCATGGGCGCCGGTTACGGCTCCGCCGGCGAGCGCTGCATGGCCGTTTCGGTCGCCGTGCCGGTGGGCGAGGAAACCGCCGACCGGCTGGTCGAGAAGCTCGCCCCGCGGGTGCGCGCCCTGAAGATCGGCCCCTCCACCGACAGCGAGGCCGAAATGGGCCCGCTGGTGACCAAGCAGCACCTCGACAAGGTGTCGGGCTACATCGACGCCGGCGTGAAGGAAGGCGCCGACCTGGTGGTCGACGGCCGCGGCTTCCGCCTGCAGGGCTACGAGAACGGCTACTTCCTGGGCGGCACCCTGTTCGACCGCGTGACGCCGGAGATGACCATCTACAAGGAGGAAATCTTCGGCCCGGTGCTCAGCGTGCTGCGCGCCGGCTCCTACGAGGAAGCGGTGACGCTCATCAACAAGCACGAGTACGGCAACGGCACCGCCATCTTCACCCGCGACGGCGACGCCGCCCGCGACTTCGTGGCGCGCATCCAGGTGGGCATGGTGGGCGTCAACGTGCCGATCCCGGTGCCGGTCGCCTATCACAGCTTCGGCGGCTGGAAGCGGTCCATCTTCGGCAGCCACGGCATCTACGGGCCGGAAGGCGTGCACTTCTACACCAAGCTGAAGACGGTGACTTCGCGTTGGCCGACCGGCATCCGCGCCGGTGCGGCGTTCAATTTCCCGACCATGTAGGCCCGTCGGGATACCGGTGCGGCGGGGGACGGCATCCCCCCGCCGCCCGCACCTTCGGCCCGCGCCCCCCTCCCTCGGCGCGGGCCGCTTTGTGTTCGGGATTGGGCGCTCGCCCCCGGCTCAGAACCGGTCCAGCCCCAGGCCGCGCACGTCCACCTCGGGCTCCCGGCCGGAGACCAGATCCGCCACGATGCGGCCCGACCCGACGCTCATGGTCCAGCCGAGCACCCCATGGCCGGTGTTCAGGAACAGGTTGGGCAGCGGCGTGCGGCCGATGATCGGCACCGAGTCCGGCGTCTTTGGCCGCAGGCCGCACCAGCGTTCGGCCGTGTCGTAGTCGCCGGCGAGCGGAAACAGGCGGCGGGTGTTGCGGATGATGGTTTCCGCCCGGCGGTCGCGCAGGGTCGGGTCCCAGCCGGCCAGTTCGGCGGTGCCGGCGGCCCTCAGCCGGTCGCCGAGGCGGGAGTAGACCATCTTGAAGGCCCCGTCGGTCACCGAGACCAGGGGTGCGCCGGGCGCGTTGCCCGGCAGCGGGTCCTCGTCCACCGGCACGGTGATGGAATAGCCCTTGGCCGGGTAGATGGGCAGCTTCAGCCCGATGTCGCGGGCGAGCACCGGGCTCCAGCTGCCCAGCGCCAGCACGTAGGCGTCGGCGACGAAGGTGCCGGCGTCGGTGCGCACGCCGACCACATGCCCGGCCCGCTGCTCGATGGCCTCGATGGTGACGCCGAGGCGGAAGTCGACGCCGAAGCGCTCCGCCGCCAGCATGGCGAGACGGCGGGTGAACAGGTGAGCGTCGCCGCTCTCGTCGTCGGGGAAGTGGATGGCGCCGACCAGCGGGTCGGTGGCGTAGGTGAGCGCCGGCTCCAGGGTCAGCGCCTCCGGCCGGTCCAGCACCGCGCTGGCGAGGCCGTTCTCTGCCACCTCGGCGGCGAGCCGGCGGCCGGCGTCGAACGCGCGCTCGTCGTGGAAGACCTGCAGGATGCCGCGGGTGCGCTCGTCGTAGGTGATGCCGGTGTCGGCGCGCAATTGCTTCAGGCGCGCCCGGCTGTAGAGGGCGACGCGCAGCGCCCGCTCGGTGTTGAGCGCCGCCCGCCCCGGCGTGCAGTTGCGCAGGAAGCGCATGAGCCAGGCCCACAGGGCGGGGTCCCAGCGGGCCCAGCGGAACACCAGCGGCGCGTCGGGGTCGCCCATCCACTTCAGCGCCTGGAAGGGCGTGCGCGGCCCGGCCCAGGGCTCCACGTGGCTGGCCGAGATCTGGCCGCCGTTGGCGAAGCTGGTTTCCAGCCCGACGCCCGGCTGGCGGTCGACGACCGTCACCTCGTGCCCGGCCTCGGCCAGAAACCACGCCGCTGCGGTGCCGACCACGCCGGCACCCATCACCAGAACCTTCACGTCGCACCCCCGCTGCCGTCGTGGCCTCGCGTGCCCTGTCGGTTATAGACCCTTGCGGCGGTGGGCGAAAGCGTCGGCAACACTTTGAGGCATCAGGCCTTTGGCGGTGTTCCCTCGGGCCCGGCGCGGCGTTACCCTGGAGGCCGGACCGCAGGACGGAGGAGACCATGCACGCCGCCGATGCCGCCCTTCTGACGGTGGAGGAAATGGCCCGCGCCGACCGCGCCGCCGCCGCCCGCGGGGTGCCGACGCTGGCGCTCATGGAAGCTGCCGGGCACGCCGTGGCGCTGGCGGTGCGGCGACGCTTCCGCCGTCGGCCGGTGCTGGTCGCCTGCGGGCCGGGCAACAACGGTGGCGACGGATTCGTCGCGGCGCGGCGCCTGGCCGCCCGGGGGTGGCCGGTGACTGTGGCGCTGCTCGGCGATGCCGACCGGCTGACCGGCGACGCCCGCGCCATGTTCGAGCGCTGGCGCGGCCCCGTGGTGCCGCTGCACGCCGCCCTGCTGGAGTCGGCGCCGCTGGTGATCGACGCCCTGTTCGGCGCCGGCCTCTCCCGCGACCTGGAAGGCCCCGCCCGTGACGTGGTGGAGGCGGTGAACGCCCGCGGCCTCGACTGCGTGGCGGTGGACGTGCCCTCGGGCGTCGACGGCAACACGGGGCAGGTGCGGGGGGCGGCGCCGCGCTGCCGGCTCACCGTCACCTTCTTCCGCCGCAAGCCGGGACACGTGCTCTACCCCGGCCGCGGCCTGTGCGGCGAGCAGGTGGTGGCCGACATCGGCATTCCCGACGCCGTGCTGGGCGAGGAGGTGACGCCGAGCGTCTTCCTGAACGGCCCGTCGCTGTGGACCCTGCCGACACCCCGGCCGGAGGATCACAAGTACCGCCGCGGCCATGCGGTGGTGGTGGGCGGCGGCCACATGACCGGCGCCGGCCGGCTGGCGGCGCGCGGGGCACGGCGCATCGGCGCCGGCATGCTCACCGTCGCCTGCCCGGACGTCGCACGGCCCGTCTACCAGATGGACGCGCCGGGGAACATCGTGACGGCGGTGGAGGGGGCGGCGGATCTGGCGGAGATGCTGCGCGACGAGCGCTACAACGCCGTCCTGCTCGGGTCCGGCGGTGGCCGCGGGGCGCTGCTCGGCAGCATGGTGCTGGCGGCGCTGGAGACGGGCAGGGCGGTGGTGCTCGACGCCGATGCGCTGACCGGCTTCGCCGACGACCCGGCCGCCCTGTTCGACGGCATCACCGGGCCGACGGTGCTGACGCCCCACGCCGGCGAGTTCGCCCGTCTGTTCCCCGACCTGGAGGGTGACAGGCTCATGAAAGCACGCGCCGCCGCGCAACGATCGGGCGCCGTGGTGGTTCTCAAGGGACCCGACACGGTGATCGCCGCCCCCGACGGCCGCGTCGCCATCAACGCCGTGGCGCCGCCGACGCTGGCGACGGCCGGCACCGGCGACGTGCTGGCCGGCATGGTGCTCGGCCTGCTCGCGCAGGGCATGGCGGCCTTCGAGGCGGCGGCGGCGGCCGTGTGGGTGCATGGCGCGGCGGCGGCGACGCACGGGCCGGGACTGATCGCCGAGGACGTGCCGGAGGCGATTCCCGTTGTCCTCCGCGCGTTGGCGGGACACACTGAGGACTGAATGCCAACCCATTGGCTTCGCACGAGAAAGCAGGGAACGACATGACCGAGCAGACGGCGCCGAGCTTCTTCGAGCGGTTGAAGAACCTGACCACCCTGTGGCGCGACATCGCCTCGCCGGCGCGCATCGAGGCGCTGCCGCCCCTGCGCGCCGACCTGCCGGAGGACGACGCGGAGAAAGTCCGCGCCCAGATGCAGGCCTGCCTGGAGGGCCGCGGCGGCGACGTCTCCGCCCGCGCCCGCGCCGCCGAACTGGGCCGCGCCTTCCTGAGCCTGGATGCCCACGGCCGCGAACGCTTCCTGCGCATCATGGCGAGCGACTTCGACACCGACCACGGCGCCGTCATGGCCGCCTGCTCGGCCCTGTCGGCGGCCGAAACGGTGGAGGACCGCGCCCGCGCCGAACAGACCCTGCGGGCCCAGCTGGAAGCGCCGCGGGTGCGCCTGCTGACCCAGTTCAACGCCCTGCCGGACGGCGTGAAGTTCCTCGTCGACATGCGGGCGGAGCTGCTGCCGCTGGCCAAGAAGAACCACGATCTCAAGGGCCTGGAAGGCGACCTGAAGGCGCTGCTCATGTCGTGGTTCGACGTCGGATTCCTGGAGCTGCATCGCCTGACGTGGCAGAGCCCGGCGGTGATCCTGGAAAAGATCATCGCCTACGAGGCGGTGCACACCATCCACGGCTGGGACGACCTGAAGAACCGCCTGGACAGCGACCGCCGGCTCTACGCCTTCTTCCACCCGCGCATGCGCAACGAGCCGCTGATCTTCGTCGAGGTGGCGCTGGTCGACGGCATGGCCGGCCACGTCCAGCCGCTGCTCGACACCGACGCGCCGGTGATGGACCCGGTGAACGCCGACACCGCCATCTTCTACAGCATCAACAACGCCCAGCGCGGACTGGACGGCATCAGCTTCGGCAACTTCCTCATCAAGAAGGTGGTGGAGGAACTGAACCACGAGTTCCCCAACCTCAAGACCTTCGCCACCCTGTCGCCGATCCCCGGCTTCCGCGCCTGGATGGACGAACTGCTGGCCGAGGGCGAGCCCAACCTGCTCACCGCCGGCGAGCGCAAGGTGCTGACCGCCGCCTGCCGCCAACGCTTCGGCGAGGCCGAGGCGGTGGGCGCCAAGGGCGGCCTGAAGGCCCTGTTGGCGGTGCCCGACTGGCACGACGACCCGGTGGTGGAACAGGCCCTGCGGGCGCCGCTGCTGCGTCTGTGCGCCCGCTACCTGACGCAGGAGAAGCGGCCCGGTGGCGACGGCGTCGCCTCCCGCGCCCGCGATCCGGTGGCGCATTTCCACCTGTCCAACGGGGCGCGGGTGGAGCGGCTGAACTGGCTCGGCGACATCTCCGGCAAGGGCGTCAAGCAGGCTTACGGCCTGATGGTGAACTACCTATACAAGCTCAACGAGATCGAACGCAACCACGAGCAGTACAAGGGCCAGGGCAAGGTCGCGCTTTCCAGCGGCATCAAGGGGTTGATGAAGGAGTAGTAAGCGGCGGGAGCGACGGTGTCCGCTCCCGCGTTATATTACAGTAACAAAATATTCACGCCTGATCCCAAGAACAGTTGGCATCCTCTGCGGCCTGTTTCAGCGAGAGGAGCGGATCGTGTTCATGGGTGTTGTTCGCAAGTACTCCGGCTTGGCTGCCATTACCATGGCTTGCGCCGCCGCTTTCAGTCCTGCCAAGGCGGGTGACCTGGTCGCCGAGCGGCTGACCCCGAACCCCTATGGCGTCGTCGACACGCTCTACGGCCTGCGGGGGCCGGTGCTCGACGGCAAGCCGGTGCGCATTCTGCCGGCCGAGGGGGCGACGCTGCCGGCGCGCGTGCTGGAGTCCGGCGCCGAGCGGCGGCTGACGCTCTACCACTTCAACGACCTGCACAATTACCTGACCGAACCGCACGCCAAGCGCGGCGACACCCACCGCTTCGCCCAGATGGTGAAGACGGTGCGCGAGGCCCGCGCCGCGGCGGGCGAGGGCGAGGTGGTGCTGTTCCTGTCGGCCGGCGACGATCACACCGGCGGCATCTTCGACGAACTGACCGGCTTCACGCCGGATGCCTTCGTCGTCGACCCGGCCTACACCGCCTATACGCTGGCGGGCGTCGACGCGACGGTGCTCGGCAACCACGAGTTCGACCGCGGCGCGGCCATGCTCGCCCGCTGGATCGAGTCGGCGCCGCTGCTGCCGGTGGTTTCGGCCAACGTCGGCGGGTCGGAGGTGGTGCGATCCGGCGACCACTACCGCCCGGCCATGATCGCGGTCGTCGACGGCCTGCGCATCGGCATCCTGGGCCTGACGACGCCGGAAGACACCCGCCTCGGCACGCCCGAGAACGCCGGCCTCGCCGTCGCCAGCCCGCTGGAGACGGTGAAGGCGCTGCTGCCGCCGCTGGCCGAGGCGACCGACGTGGTGATCCTGCTCACCCACCTGGGCTACGGCGCGGGCACCGATCGCTCGGGCAAGGCCGGGGCCGAGCGCCGCATCGGCGAGGGCGACAGCGCCGTCGCCGAACTGGCCGGCTCGCTGGTCGACAGCCCGGTGATCCTGGTCGGCGGCCACACCCACACGGCGCTGAACGTCGACGGCCTGAAGGAGGTGTTCGGCGGCGTGCCGGTGCTGCAGGCGGGCGGCCACGGCAGCCACGTCGGCCGCTTCTCGGCCCGGCTGACCGCCGGCGACGCCGTCGCCATGGCCGACGCCGAAGCCGCGCTGATCGCGGTGAAGAAGTCCGACGCCCGCGTCCAGCCCGGCGACGAGAAGTACGCCGGCCTGCAGCACGAGGGCGACTGGGACGCCGGCTTCGAGACGCTGGTGATCGATCCGCTGCGGGTGCGGCTGGATCGCGTTCTGCAAGAGACCATCGCCGACCTCGCCGTCGGCGACGCGGTCTCCACCGACACCACCCTGGCCACCCGCTACGTCGCCGAGACGCCCATCGCCAACCTGATGAACGACCTGCTGGTGGCGCGCTCCGACAGCTTCCCCGGCGGCCGCGTCGACGTGGCGGTGTTCAACGCGACCGGCCTGGTGAAGGGCATTCCCGCCAGCGGGCCGCTCACCTTCGCCGACTGGTTCGCGGTGATGCCGTTCACGGATTCGGTGATCGTCGTCGACATGACCGGCGCCCAGATCCAGGCGATGCTGGACTCCAACGCCAAGCGCATCGTGCGGCCGGAAGAGGCCGGCGGCCTCGACCTCGCCGGCTACGTCAGCCGCGGCTTCCTGCACTTCTCGTCGGGCCTGCGCTACGCCATCGACCTCGGCGCGTCGACGGCCGAGGCGCGCGCGGTGGACGCCACCATCGGCGGCGTGCCGTTGGCGCAGGTGGCGGACCAGACCTTCCGGGTCGCCTTCGGCACCTACATCGGCAACGGCGGTTTCTCGGAAGCCTGGAACGGCCGCACCATCAGCGCCGGCGTGCCGGGCGACATCGTCGGCTTCGACCTGACCGCCCTGCCGCGCCATGATACCGGCCTCGTCTACCGCAACGAGGTGGTGGCGCAGATCCGTTCCGTCGGCACCCTGACGCCGGAGCACGGTGCCCGCCTCGACGGCCGCCTGAAGGTCAGCGGCGGAACCCACTGATCGCAGGCCTCCGGCCAACTGGGGGCGGTCTTCAAACGGTGGTTTCCGGATCACCGGGGACCGCCGGGGCGCCGCCCGCCTGCAGGCGCCGCCCCAGGGCGAACAGCGCCCGCGTCGCCCGGCCGGCGCCGGCAGGATCGGTCAGGACGGCGGCGAGGTGGATGCCCGCCGCCGTCGCCACTTCCGGCGGGATGCGGCCCGGTACCAGCCAGCGCGCGAGGCCGGGCTGCAGCGCGCCCCGCAGGCGGCGGTCGACCGTCGTGGCGAGGGCGTGCGGCGACGTGCCGAGCCACGACGCCATGGCAATACAGCCGGCAGCGAGGGCGGCCTCCAGGTCCGCGTCGTCGGCTTCGCCCAAGTCGGCACCGGCCATCTGCAGATTGACCCCCATGGCGCAATAGCACCACCACAGCAGGTGCGCCGCCGTATAGCCGGGATCGTGGACGTGCCGCAGCCGGGTGAGAAAGGCGCGGCGGCGACGCCCCCGCGTCGTGCGCCACCAGTGCGGCTCGAGCGCGAAGCGCAACCGCAGACCGCCGAGGGCTGGAGCCGGACCGCTCCCCGACGGCGGATCGTCCGCACTGTCCATGGGCTACCCCCGCGCCACAGGAAAGGCCGCCAAATGCTTGCTTTGGCGGCCTTTTCATCTGGTGCCGGCAGCAGGGTTCGAACCCGCGACCCCCTGATTACAAATCAGATTACATACCATCTCAGGGGTTCTCACGTCAGAACGTCGAGATCCTCTTAGGCGGCGGATATTGCTCGAAAAAGTCGGTCGTGGTATATGATGTTATATGCCGGGGTAACGTGGAAAGACAATCCTCCTGTTACCCCGGTGTTACCCCTGCGCTATCCTGACTCGGGCGCAGCTGTAGCCTCTTCGCCGAAGGAAGACACGATGGGTCGAGTGCTGACGATAAAGGCGGTCGAGGCTGCAAAGCCGACCGAGTGTCGCGTCGAGATCCCCGATGGGGGTCTGAAGGGACTTTACCTCGTGGTACAGCCGTCGGGAGTGAAGGGGTGGGCCCTGCGGTACCGGCACGCGGGCAAATCAAGAAAGCTGAGCCTGGGGCGATACCCGATCGTCGGCCTCGCGGATGCTCGTGAAAGAGCTACGGAAGCTCTCAAACTCCTCGATTCTGGTGTAGATCCGAGAACGCTGGGTGCCACTGCCTCCGCTGAGGCGGCGCCTGATGAGGGCCTGTTCGAGCAAGTGGTCGAACAATTTGTTGCAAAGCATGCCAAGAGAAAAAACAGGACTTGGGCCGAGACAGAGAGGATTCTCAAGCGTGAAGCCTTGCCCTATTGGGCTGAACGCAGCATAGAGCAAATCCTCAAACGGGATGTCATCGATCTCATAGATGCCATAGTCGACCGCGGTGCTCCGACCATGGCAAACCGCACTTTTGCGGCAATGCGGAAGTTCTTCGCATGGGCGGTAGAGCGGGACATGATCCCGTCCAGTCCTTGCAGTGGGCTGCGGCCCCCGGCACCGGAGGTGAAAAGAGATCGGGTCCTGTCGGAGATCGAACTCGTCGCAGTCTGGCGAGCCGCCGAGAGGCTGGGTCCGCCGTTCGGTCCGATGATCAAGCTTCTGATACTGACGGGCCAGAGACGCGATGAAGTGGCACGGGCACTCTGGAGCGAATTTGATCTCGCTGCGGCGATGTGGACCATTCCTGCGGCGCGGGCGAAGAACAACAGGGCTCATACGGTGCCCCTGTCACCCGAAGCGGCTGAGATCGTCCAGGCACAGCCCAGGATAGCCGCTTCCGGCAAGGGTGTCGGTGCCATCTGGTTATTCACGACCACCGGAGATACTCCTGTGTCGGGCTTCGGGCGAATGAAGAAGCGGCTGGATGAGGAAGTTGCGGCCCACTTGGCGGGGGAGCGGTTTGTTCCGCAGCCTCCTCTTCCCTGGCGATTGCACGACATTCGCCGGACAGTGGCCACCGGAATGGCAGCTCTCGGGGTGCAGTTACCCGTGGTCGAGCGGATTCTGAATCACACGAGCGGTTCTTTCGGGGGCGTCGTCGGCGTCTATCAACGGCATGAGTTCCTCGAAGAAAGGCGTGCCGCTCTGGAGGGATGGGCCCGGCACGTGGCTGCCCTGGTGGAGAGGGCGCCGAAATAACGCGTGCCAACGGGGTGTCATTGGATATTGCAATTTCTCCGCAAGTTTGAGATGGTTTATCTTGCCTGCTGGATTTGCACTCCGGCAGCGACGGGACGTCGCACAGGCTGGAGCGGTTTACCCTCACTTGCTGATGGGCACCGGGCAGATGGTTGAGCCGGCGCAGAGGCGCGAAAAGTCAAATGACGAGGCTCCGCCCGCTCCAGATTATCTGGCGGCTAGATGCTCGTCGTGCTGAGACGCCGGGTCGGCAGCACCGGTGTGCGTCACGCATCGCCCATCGCGTTGGCGCAGAGCCCATAGGTGCTCAATAATGTCGACGTTCATGCGTTCTACGGTGGCATCCGATTTCCCTGCCGCTCCTGAAGACGTGCTTGTGACCTCTGCCGTCGTCCGTCGGCGGTATGGCCAGATTTCCGATATGACCCTCTGGCGCTGGCTACGGGATCCCGTCGTAGGGTTTCCGCAGCCGCTGGTAATTCAGAGGCGGCGGTATTGGCGGGTCGCCGATCTTACTGCGTGGGAGGTCGGGCGGGCACGAGCCTCCGGTTGAGGCGAGGTGTTCCTTCCCCGTACTGTCGTGGGCTCGCCGCGATCCCGAAGAGCGTGGCGAGCCCGGTCGACATCCTGTGCGCCAACGCCGGCATGTTCCCGCAGACGAAGATGGTCGACATGGACCCCGCCGAGTGGGACTCGGTGATGGCGTGCAACCTCAAGAGCACCTTCCTCAGCGTCAACGCCTGCATCCCGTACTTCGAGACCGCCGGCACCGGCCGCGTCGTCGTGACCTCGTCGATCACTGGCCCGGTGACCGGGTTTCCGGGCTGGGCCCACTACGGCGCGTCGAAGGCCGGGCAGCTGGGCTTCCTGAAGACGGCGGCCATGGAACTGGCGCGCTACGGCACGACCATCAACGCCGTCATGCCCGGCTACATCGTGACGGAAGGCCTGGAAGGCCTGGGCGAGGACTACCTGGCGACCATGGCCGCATCCATCCCGCTCAAGCGCCTGGGACGGGTAGAGGACATCGCCCATGCGGCGCTCTTCCTCGCGTCGGAGGAAGCCGCGTACATCACCGGCCAGACCATCGTCGTCGACGGCGGGCAGATCCTGCCGGAATCGCTCGAAGCCATCGCGAGCATCTGATGTGCCCCCCTTCAAACGCCGTGCAAGACGCGGTCGGTCGAGTACGCCGACATGTTCGAGCGGTGGCTTACTCCTGTGTTGCCCGAGGCGTCGGCCAGCCGGGCGTGGTTCCGCGACAGCGCGCCGCTGCCCGCGCCGGAGACGGTGGACGCTGTGCTCATCACAGGTTCGCGCTGCGGCGTCTATGACGGGCGTGCGTGGATCGATGTCTTGAGAGATCAGGTGAACGGCTACGTGACGGCTGGAAAGCCCGTGGGCGGCGTCTGCTTCGGCCACCAGATCATGGCGGAAGCCTTCGGCGGTCACGTGGAAAAATCCGATCGGGGATGTGGAGTCGGACGCCATGTTCATCCCCTGCCGCCGACGGGACAGCGGCTCTTCGGGTAGGCCACCGGCATCGCTGCCCTGTCATTCCACCAGGACCAGATCATGCGCCTGCCGACGGGGGCCGAGGTCTTGCTGGAGACGGACCACTCGCCCTATGGCGGCGTCCATTACGCCGGACGCCGGGCCATATCGTTGCAGTTCCACCCCGAGTTCGAGCCGGGCTACGTCCGCGCTCTTCTGGAAACAGGCGTCGGCCCCGGGGCTGACCATCCAAAGACGGCCGAGGCGCTCGGAACGCTCGCCGAGCCGCTGGATGGCGCTGCGGTGGCGACCGCCTTCGCGGCGGTCCTTCGGCAGGAGGGTTGAACGGCGTCTCCGCGCAGAGACTGCCATTCGCTTCCCGCGGCCTTGGCCGCAGCAGTTCGCTGCATGCCGCTCATGGAGATGGCCTGGGCTCCGGCGGCCCCCTCCCCCCGGTTCTACAATAGTCGGAACCTGCCGCCGCTGAGCTGAGTTTTGTATTTCCTGCTCCCGTGCTACGGGTTCACTCTGGCCAAACGTCTATACTTTGCTCTCTGCCGATGGTCAGGTTCCGTCGGCGGCTTTAATCAATTAAACTTAATATACTAGATAACTGGCTGCCGAGCCGGATCCCGCTTGCACAGGAATTCCAAGCCAAAGGCGGAAAGCAAACCAAGCGAGCCTCCGCTGCGGCGGCATCGCACATGGTGCTCGTCGCTGCCAGGGCGAAACCGCGAAGGAGCTTAGCATGGCGACCACCTTTGACAGCGCACAGTATCTCGGTCGTCTTGCAGAGACAATGGGACTGGGGCCGCTCTCGGTTTCGGATCGTCTGTTAGATGATCACCACAGGCGTCTCCTCTCGTGTCTCATCAGATGCAGCGAAGCGGCGAACCGGTGGGATGCCGCTCCAGAGACCATCGTGATGCAGCTCGAGGAATATCTGGACGCTGAGAGGCAGCACTTTATGGAGGAGGAGGCTTTGCTTCGCGAGAGCGGATACGTTGCCGTAGACACTCACGCGGAAGACCATGGCGCATTGGCGAAGCGAGGGCGACTGCTCGTGGCCGCCGTGGAACGCGGCGACATGTCTGCCGAAGCAGCTGTTCTTGGTCTCGCCAGCAACTTCGTCGACCACGTTCTTCGGGACGATCTGCTATTCAAGAGCCATCTGGAGTTTCGTGGTCAGATGCCGCGGTTCCGAGGGGTCGAACGCAGCCTCCGACGTGGGGCCGCGGGTGGTATGAGGGCGTCACGACCGACCCTTGAAGGAAAGCCATGATAGATGGCCATCATCCCGTTCCCAAATGCGCGTCGGCCGGGACTGACGGCCGGTCCTCCGGCGGCCGGCGGATGTGTTCAGGTGGACCCTCGGGCTGAAGAGGCCAGGCAGATCCTAGCGCGGGCGACATGCGAGCTGGCCGTTGTCGCCGATGGTCTACGCGCGTCAGCGGATACTCTCGGGGTCGTCATCGATGCCATGCGGCGGGTCTCCGCCGAAGGGAAGCTCGTCCTGGAGGTTATAGAGGCAGGTGATATCGCCGCAATGGAGCGGCTGCGCGATCATCTTTCCGAACAACGAAAAACGAAGTGGTAGGTCCGACTGAGACTTGGGCGGTCAAGTAGCCGCCACCTGAGTGGTCGGACGGCCTCGTAGAGGGGGAAGGCATGACATTCCTGAACAATGTGCGCATCGTCCGCAAAATCGGGGGCGGGTTCGCGGTGGTACTGGTGCTGTTGATCGCGGTCGCCGCCGTTGGGATCTTCAGCCTGAGTTCTATCGACAGAGACTTCGGCCAATACCGCGGCCTCGCCCGTGAAACCAACGAGGCGGGCCGGGTGCAGGCGAACATCCTCGACATGCGCCTCGGGATGAAAATCTTCATTGAGAAGGGGGATCAGGCGTCCATCGACCAAGTGAACCAGCGGCGCGAGACCCTGAAGCAAGTCATTGATGACCTCGAAGGTGTAGCAATCGACGCCGGCACCAAGGAAGTCGTCGGTCGTTTGCACGATGACGTAAACGCTTACAAGGCCGCCTTCGATCAAATCACTGCCTTGCAGGCGCATCGCAACGACGTCGTCACCGGCGTCCTCAACGCCAAAGGCCCCGAGATCGAGCGCGCCCTGACCCAGATCATGGAAAGCGCCAACCGCGACGGCGACGTCGAGGCGGCCTACCTCGCCGGCATGGTGCTGCGCCGCGTGATGCTCGTCCGGCTCTATGCCAACCGTTTCCTGCTCGATAATTCGCAGGAGGCTGCGGATCGCGTTAAGACGGAAGGTGAGGCATTTTCAAAGGATGCCACGGACCTGCGGAACCGGCTGCAGAACCCGGAGCGCCGCCGCCTCGCGGGCGACGTGATCGACCTCAAGGACGCCTATCTCTCCGGCTTTTCCGACGTCGCGGCGACGATCACCAAGCGCAACGACATCATCGCAGGCACGCTCGATGTAATCGGGCCCCGCATGGCGGCGGCGATCGAGGACGTGAAGCTCAACGCGAAGACACAGCAGGACAGGCTTGGCCCGCAGGTTGTGTCCGTCATCCAGACCGCGAACCTGACGAGCGCCATCGGGTCGCTCGTCGCCCTGATCCTCGGAGCGGCAGCCGCTTACTTGATCTCCACCGGCATCACGCGTCCGGTCGGAGCCCTTTGTGCCGCGATGGCGCGCCTCGCGAACAAGGACATGGCGGCCGAGGTGCCGGCCACGTCGCAGAAGGACGAGGTCGGCGACATGGCGCGCGCGGTTCTCGTGTTCAAGGAGAATATGATCCGGGCCGACCAACTGGCGGCGGCGCAGGAAAGGGAGCGTGCCGCCCGGGAAGCGCGCGCCAAGCGGATCGAGGAGCTGAATGCGGGCTTCGACGGAGCCGTCGGCGAGGTGCTTACGACGGTGACAGCGGCGACAGGGCAGCTCAACTCCGCCGCCCAGAACATGTCGTCGATCGCAGAGGAGACGCAGCGTCAGGCCTCCGCTGTCGCCGCAGCGTCCGAACAGGCTTCGGCCAACGTGCAGACGGTGGCCGCCGCGGCGGACGAACTGTCGGCGTCGATCAGCGAGATCGCCCGCCAGGTCGAGCATTCATCCAAGATATCCCGAGACGCCAAGGAGGCAGCTGATCACACGGGCCGGATCGTCGCCGGCCTTGCCGCCGCCGTCGACAAGATCGGCGAAGTAGTGAACATGATCACCGACATCGCCGATCAGACCAATCTGCTGGCTCTCAACGCGACAATCGAGGCGGCGCGTGCAGGGGATGCCGGCAAGGGCTTCGCCGTCGTCGCCAACGAAGTCAAAAGTCTCGCGACCCAGACGGCCAAGGCCACGGAAGACATCTCGCGGCAGATCGGCGAGGTACAGACCGAGACTTCCAAAGCGGTCTCCGCCATCGGCGACATCACCCGGACCATCGAGGAAGTGAATGCGGTCGCTTCGGCCATCGCGTCGGCCGTGGAAGAACAGAACGCCGCCACCGGTGAGATCGCCCGGAACGTACAAGAGGCGTCGCAGGGCACCGCCGAGGTCTCCTCCAACATCACTGGCGTCACCCAGGCAGCTGGAGAGGCTGGGTCGGCCTCGACGCAGGTTCTGCAGGCGTCGGAGATGATGGCGAAGAAGGCGGATCACCTGCGCGGTCTCGTGCAGCGCTTTCTAGATGACATCCGAGCCGCGTAATTCCCGGTTACCCGGAGGCTGGCCGTGTCGGCCTCCGGAGCCGCGAGCGAGACCTGGCACGACGTATGCTCATAAGCCTGTACTTGATGCGGTAATTCGCAAAATGCAGGAGGTTCCGATGACCGGTCAGCATCACCAAGACGAGTTGGAACACGCGATGGATCTCGGCATTCGCGCTGCCGAAGCGATCATCGCCGGGACCTCGGAACAACGCGGTCCGATCGCCTGCCCCTTCGAGCCTGGAAGCCGAGCAGAACTCGTCTTCTGGAGATCCTTCCGCTATCGCAAGGAACTGCCTTTGGAAGGCGAGGCCGCAGGCGTTCGATGACCGGCACACCTACATCCATGGCACTCTCGAAGGGTGCGGGGCGCTGGCAAAGCATTTTTGCTGGAGTATCCCTTGTTCTTGCCGTTTCCGCCTACGGTCTCGCCGCGGCATTGCCCGATCCGGAGCACCCGCTGCGGATCGGGCGGAACGGCTGGACCGGCTACGAACCGCTTTCGGTCGCTGAGGAAGCCGGCGCCCTCGACCGCCGCCGCGTCGCGGTGATCGACCTGCCGGCCACCACCGACGTGCTTCGCGCACTGCGTGACGGCGTGCTCGATGGGGCGGCACTCACACTCGACGAAGCATTGACCGCCGAGGCCGCAGGAGTGGACCTCGTCATCGTCGCCGTGGTCGACGTTTCCATGGGCGGCGACGTCGTCATGGCTCGTGCGGACCTGCAAAGTCTCGTTGGCGCTCGCGTCGCCTTCGAGGGCAAGGCGCTGGGGGCCTACATGGTGGGGCGCTTCCTGGAAGAGCGGGGGCTCGCCCTGACGGATGTTCTCCTCGTCGAAGCGCCGGTGGACCGCCATCAGCATCTCCTGCAGACCGGCGAGGTGGACGCTGCCGTGACCTTCGAGCCCTACGGCACGGCGCTCGCTCGCGAAGGCTACGTTCAGGTCTTCTCGTCTTGGGAAATACCCGGCGAGATCGTCGACGTCCTCGCGGTGCGGGCGGATGCGTCAGCCACTCACGCGGAGGCGGTGGAGCACCTGAAGGGTGCTTGGGAACTTGGGCGCAGTGGCATCGTGTCGCGGGACGCGGAGGTTTTGGGGGGCATTGCAGCCCGTCAAGGTCTGGCTGCAAGCGATGTGGCCGACGCCCTCGATCTTCTGGAATTCCCCTCGTCCTCGGAGAGCGATGCGATGCTCTCGGAAAACTCGCCGCTGCGCGAGGTCGCACAAAACCTGTGGGACTGGCTCGTGCTGCGTGACGTGGCGGCACCGGGCCCTCTTCCCGACATCTTCGCTCCTGCGAAAGGTGAATGATGCTTCGCGCCCTGTTGTCCCGGTTTCCCCTCACGCTGCAGGTGGTTCTGGCGCTGATGGTGCTCGGCGGCGGCTCATTGGGACTCATCGCCGCCGCGGCGTGGTGGCAAACCGTGGGGGAGGTCCGGCAGACGGCGGTCCGGCACGTGATGAGCAGCCTGCATGCATCGCACGTGCGGGTGTCGCGGTCCTGGCAGGCCGGCGTGGTCACTCCTTCTGACGCCTTGTTCGCGGTGCCGCCCCCGGGGGCGGTCGCCGACCTCGAGATCCTGATCGACGACGAGGGGATAATCCTTGCGAGCTCTCGCCGCACATGGATCGGGAAGTCGGCGGATGCTCTGCCGGGCGTCCTGGGGCTACCGCGAGACATCCTCGATACCGCGTCGGCTTTGCAGATCGATGAGGTTGAAACCTTTACCGTCGGGCGCCTTCCCGTCTGCCGCATCGAAGATGGGCATCTGTCGCGCCGGTCCTGTCTCACGCTTGTGTACGTGCACGACACTGCGCCGCGATGGCAGGCCGCCGTGCACGCCCGGTCTCAGGAAATGCTGGTGCTGACCGGCACCGTGATTTCCATGTCGCTTGTGTGCTGGTGGCTGATCGGCCTGTCGGTGACGGCGCCAACGACGCGGATCGTGGAGGCCACAGGCCGGTTCCGCCGAGGCGATCGGACAGCCCGTTGCCGTCTCGCGGGTCGGGACGAACTGGCGGGAATAGGCCGCGCAATAGACGACGCCTTCGATGAAATCGCGGCATCCGAGGTGCGGCTGCGCCTGCTGGAGAGCGCGGTTACGCAGACGGCCAATGGCGTGGTTCTGACGGACATCGACGGCATCGTCGTTTTCGCAAATGCCGCTGTCGAGCGCATGAGCGGGTATCGCCGCGAGGATCTTGTCGGCCGCCACGTCAGTCGCTTGCGGCCTGGCGATCTTTCCGACGAGGCGTCGGAGGCTTTGTGGAGCACGATCCGCCGCGGCGAGTCATGGAACGGCACCTTCCGCAACCGTGGCCGCGACGGCACAGTCTACTGGGAGCGGGTCGTCATTTCGCCGGTGCGCGGCCCGGACGGCGATGTCACCCATTTCCTCGCGATCAAGGAAGACATCACCGAACAGGTCGAGAGCCGGGAGCGGCAGGCATACGACGAGACGCATGATCGCATGACCGGCCTCGCCAACCGCGTGCTGGCGGAACGGGCGCTGACCGAAGCTTTGGCCAGCGGCGGACTTGTCGGCATCGTTCATCTCGACGTCGCGAGTATGGGGCGCCTCAACGAAGCCAAAGGCTATGATGCCGGTAACCGGCTGATCGGCCACGTGGCTGAAAAACTGCGGCGGCTGGCGGCTGCCACGCCGGCAGATACCGACGGGCGACCGCTTGCGGCCCGGGTTGGAGGGGACGAGTTCGTCCTGGTGGTCCCAGGCCTGACCGCGCCTGCCGAGGCGGAGACCTGGGCGCAGAGGGCTCTTGCAGCATGCGCCGGCGATCCTGTCATCCTGGAGGACGGCACCACCGTGACACCCACGCTCCGGGCCGGCATCGTCGTGGCACCGCGCGACGGTGACGATGCGGCAACGCTCCTTGGCGAAGCCTACTTCGCCGCAGCGCGGGCCAAGGATAGCGGCGGGCTGCCCTACCGCTTGTTCGACCGCGACCTCGACCGCCGCATCCGTCATCTCTACGAGTTGGAGACGAGCCTGAAGAAGGCGGTCTACCGGCAGGAAATCGAAATCCACGCGCAACGTTTCGTGGCGGCAGCGACGGGTGACGTGGTCGGTGCCGAACTCCTCATCCGGTGGCGCCGACCAGAGGGTCTGGTGTCGCCGGCGGACTTCATTCCGCTGGCCGAGCGCTGCGGCGCGATTGTGGAGATCACCGACTGGCTCATGCGCGAGGCAGCGGCGACATCGCAGGAGCTGAACCAGGCCCTCGGTCGGCGGATTCCGTTGGCCGTCAATGTCAGTCCGGTGGAGTTCAGCGGCACCGGGCTGCTTGAGCGTATGGAAACCCTGCTACTCCTGTTCCCGGACGCAAGTCTGGAAGTCGAGGTCACCGAAGGCGTCTTCGCAGGCGACAAGGCGATGGCATCGGACATCCTAGGGGTGCTTGGAGCGATGGGTGTGCCGCTCGCCATCGACGACTTCGGCACCGGCTACTCGTCGCTGAGTTACCTGCGCGACCATCCCTTCACCAAGCTGAAGATCGATCGCTCCTTCATTATCGACGCGCCGACCCAGCCCCGTCACCGCAACATCGTGGCGGCGACGGTGGCACTGGCTCATTCCCTGGGCCTGAAGGTGACAGCGGAGGGAGTCGAAACCGAGGAGCAGGCGGAAGTGCTGCGCGCGATGGACGTCGACTACATCCAGGGCTACCTCTTCGGCAAGCCGCAGCCGATCGCAGACTTCGTTGCCGAGCTCCGCCAGGATGCCGAAGGCATCGAAGGCCCGAGGCGGCAGGGCGGGTGACCTGGGATATGTCGAGGTGAAGCACGAAATGTCTCAGGACCTATTACACCTTTTTGCCGACGAGTTCTGGTGCAGCAGCGGAGGAGATGGTGCTGAGTTGTGGCGGGCTCTCAATGCCCACGACTGGGCAGCTCTCCTGCAAATATCGCATAAGCTGAAGGGGACGGCGGCGATTGTCGGGGCACCAGGAGTGGCCAAGGTGGCTGCCGAGTTGGAGGACCATATTATCCTAGGTTTGCCTAAGGGGGGAGTGGACGGCGCGCTTGTAGGAAAACTGATCGAAAAGATATGTGACGCTATGCTAAGTATTGATGGCGCGGTAAATTCCCGTGCTCGAAGGTGATGGCCGCGCGTGATTGCTTGCTGTCGTTAGTAGATATTAATGCCCTATAATTGGCGTTCAGAGCGGAGTTTTATTTTTGGCGAAGGATATGGATAATTAAATATTACAGTAAAACTATTTTATAAATATAAACGGTCTTTTCAATTGCGGTTTTAGTTTGAAAATATAAAATAGAATAAACATCATAGATAATAAATAAATTTTCCATGCCCGGTAATAATAGAAACTAAAATACGCTTATATAGTGGAAAAATCTTTGCGGAGAAGAGAGGTTTCTGTCAATGAGGCGAATATAGTTTGCCGGTTTTTGGGGATGTAATTTGCCTTATCATGTTTGATAGAGCGGAATATCAAGGTGATCTGGAATACTCATAGATCACGACAGAAATGGTCGGGTGGGCGGTCCTGTCAACGCCACCTGAACTTTCCCCGAATGTGGCGCGCGAAATTACCCCACATTGAAGATCCGGTGATCAGCCGGGGTGGTGATCGGGCACCCTGTTCTTTGGTGGGCGGCCGCGGCGTTTCGCCGGCGCGGCGTGCGCCGACGTTTGCGGCCGAACCAGGCTGTTCTCAGGGATCAGGCCAGCGTGCTGACGGAGGCGATAACTGGCGCCGTCGATCTGGATGACGATGGCGTGGTGCAGCAGGCGGTCCAGCAATGCCGTGGCGGCCGGCGTGGCACCAGCATAGCCGATGTTGGCATAGTGCAAAGGGATGAGAGGCTTGGGGCGGCTACCTGTAGTCGCACTGGATGCCGGCGGAGCCGGCGGGAACACGCCGCACCTGGTGGTCCTGGGCGCCCGGCGGCCGACGGTCGCACCAGATGCCGGCGGAGCCGGCAGAGGACACCACTGCCCAGGAGGACCGGGGCGGAACGGCCGGCCATCCAGAGCCGGTGAAGGAGCACGTCCTACATTGGCACCGCAGGGGTGAGGCGCCGCGGCCTTCGTCCGCCGCGCTTCGACGGGGAGCACTGGAGGCTCACGCTGCAGGGAGGCCGAAGCCCTTGGACCACCTAACAAAACTGCCATCGCACGCCTCAAGAAGGGACTGGGATCCATCTCCCGGGCGAAAGGTCTGCGTGTGACATCTGGAAAAATGTCACATCCGATGTCACGCCGAATGTCACACCCTAACCCCTTATATTACCTCCTCTTTTTAGATGATGTGACATCGTGACATTGATTCCCGGCACACACGCTATCTCGGACCCAAACATGTACGAGCGTACTAATGCTATCCAGCTGGCTATAGTTCTCAATGCTACGCGGATGCGTGTTCTGCCTCTATATGGCTCGTGGGGGTGGGAGGCGATCTCACAATGTCACATCGCCCGGAAATGGCGGAATTCTGCGGGTTATAGCCCCGTGAAAGTGTGACATCGGGAAATGACACACCCATCAGATGTCACATTTCCCGCCGCCGGGCCCACCTGGATCCCTCCAGCCGTCAGGCCCACCCCTCCCTGCAGCGCGAGCCCCACCTCCTCCCGTCTGCCGAAGGCCTGGTACCCCTCGACGAAGCGCGGCGGACGAAGGCCGCGGCGCCTCACCCCTGCTGTGCCTGGGTAAGACGCATCTCTCGTCGGCCCTCCAGGGCCGTAGGCCGCCCCCAGACCCAGCCGGTAGGGGTTACTTCCGCCGGCTCCGCCGGCACCTGTCCCACTAGGCCGTAGACTCATAAGCTCTTGCACCAGAGCCTGGCTGCCACGAGCTTTACGGCTGCGAGGTAGTTCTCCGGGCGCTTGTCATAGCGCGT
>NZ_OCNJ01000020.1 GCF_900230255.1 Caenispirillum bisanense | reverse complement strand
GCGGCGGCGCGTCATTCAAGGCTCCCTGGTTCGGGAACCTTGAATCACGACGGCCGCATAACGCCAAGGAAATTTATGAGTTTACGGCCTAGGCCCGCCCCCGCGCCATCAGATCCAGCACCACGGCGGCGGCGCGGCCCGAGGGGCTGCCGCTGCCGCCGCGGAAGGCGGCCAGGGCTTCGGCGAAGCCCTCGCGCTGAGCCTCCCGTGCCGCGCGGTCGTCCATGAGCCGCGCCGTCTCGGCCGCCACCCGGTCCGCTGTGCAGTCCTCCTGCAGCAACTCCGGCACCACGGCGCGGTCGAGCGTCAGGTTGACCAGGTTGACGAAGCGTACCGTCACGAAGCGGCGGAACAGCCAGGCCGACAGCGCCGAAACACGGTATGCCACCAGATGCGGCAGTCCCGCCATGGCGAGTTCCAGCGCCACGGTGCCGGAGGCGGCCATGGCGGCATCGGCGGCCGCGAAGGCGTCGTAGCGGGAGCGCTGGCCGCGTACCACCACCACCGGCACCGGCCACTCGGCGACGGCCGCCGCAACGGCGTCGGCGACCGTGGCGACGGTCGGAATGGTGACGCAGAGCCCCGGCCGCTCGCGCGCCAGCCGCTCCACTGCACCGCGAAACACCGGCAGCAGGCGCGTCACCTCCACCCGCCGGCTGCCCGGCAGAACGCAGATCAGCGGCACTTCCGCCGGTATGCCGTGGGCGGTGCGGAAGGCGGTGCCGTCGCCCTGCCCGGCGCCGCTCTCGATGATGGAATGCCCGACGTGGGTGCAGGCCAGGCCGTGCTTCTCGAAATACGGCGGCTCGTTGGGCAGCAGGCACATCAGGTGGTCGACGCGCTCCGCCACCGACTTGGCCCGTTTCTCCTTCCACGCCCACACCATGGGCGCGACGTAATGCACCTTCGGCAGCCGCAGGCCGCGCTTGCGCACGGCGGCGTGCACGCGGCCCGTGAAGCCCCAGCTGTCGACGGTGACCAGGATGTCGGGCTTCAGGCGCTCGATCATGTCCACCGTCTCGCGGACGATGCCGAGGATGCGCCGCGCCTTCGGCAGCACCTCCAGGAAGCCCATGACCGCCAGGTCCGACAGGTCGTGCAGGCTGTCGAGCCCCTGTTCCTGCATGGACTCGCCGCCGATGCCGGCGAAGCGAACTTGTCCGCCGGTGGCCTCACGCAGGGCCTGCATGAGCCGCGCGCCGAGCAGGTCGCCCGAGGGTTCACCGGTGACGATGAAGACCAGCGGTGCGTCGGTCATGCCGGCTCCTCGTCGCCCGAAACGCCCACCACGAACAGGCCGAGGGCGTCGGCGCGGCCGAGCGTCGCCTCCCGGTCCACCAGGATGCTGCGGCCGGCGTGCAGGGCGATGCCGCGCAGGCCGGCGGCGACGGCGTTCTCCACCGTGCGCGGCCCGACCGTCGGCAGGTCGACGCGCGTTTCCTGCTGCGGCTTGCACAGCTTCACCAGCACCCCGCCGGGGCCGCTGCGCTCGAGGTCGCGGCAGCGGGCGAGGAGGGCGTCCGTGCCCTCCACGGCCTCGACGCCGAGCACGATGCCCTGCTGCACCACCACCGCCTGCCCGACGTCGAGCGCGCCGAGGGTGCGGCAGACGGCGACGGCGCGGGCGATGTCGGCGCGCGCCTGCTCGTCCGGCACGTGGCGGCCGAGCGGGCCGAGGTCGGGAGACAGGTCGGTGAGAATGCTGTCGACGCCGACCACCCGGAACCCCTCGCCCTCCAGCTCGGCGATGAGCGCCTTCAACAGACCGTCGTCGCCCAGTGCCCGCAGGCCGAGGCGGGCGAAGAAGCGGGCCGTGCGCCAGTCGGGCCGCAGGTCGGCGAGCGTCGGGCGACGCACCGGCCCGGCCATGACGAGGTCGCGGCAGCCGGCCTCGTGCAGGGCGCGGATGCCGCTGCCCGCCTCGCCCATGCGGATCCACGCCTGCGGGCTGTCGGCGCCGATGTCGGCGGCGTCGGCGTGGCCTTCGATGGCGAGCACGAAAAAGGGCCGGCCGCTCTCACGGCAGGCCCTCACGAGGCGCCCGGGCAGCGCCCCGCCGCCGGCGATGATGCCGAGCTTATTCGTCGGCATCGCCCGTCGCCGCGGCCAGGCTCTCCGCCGTCGGCTGGCAGATCTTGCGCTTGCCGGCGGCGCGCACGAAGGCGACGATGTCGCGCACCGGCTCGCTGCCGCCGTACTGCGCTTCCACCGCGTTCAGCCGGTCGGCCATGACCGAGCCGTCGGCGGCGCTGAACAGCAGCTTGTAGGCGTGGCGGACGGCGTTGACGTCGTCGCGCTTGAAGCCGCGGCGCTTCATGCCGATGAGGTTCAGCCCCTGCAGGTGGCCGCGGTTGCCGAAGGCCGTGGCGTAGGGGATGACGTCGTTCTCGATGCCCGAGGCGCCGCCGATCATCACGTGCTTGCCGAGGCGCACGAACTGATGGATGGCGGAGCCGCCGCCGACCACCACGAACTCCTCGATCACCACATGGCCGCCCAGCAGCACGTGGTTCATGATGATGCTGTTGTCGCCGATGAACACGTCGTGCGCCACATGCGACCCGATGGCCAGCAGCACGTTGTCGCCCACCTTGGTGAGCATGCCGCCGCCCTCGGTGCCGGTGTTGACCGTCACGTGCTCGCGGATGACGACGTTGCGGCCGATTTCCAGCCGCGACGGCTCGCCCTTGTACTTCAGGTCCTGCGGCTGCAGCCCGACGGAGGCGAAGGGGAACACGACGGTGCCGTCGCCGACCGTGGTACGGCCGTCGACCACCACGTGGCTCTTCAGCTCGACGCCGGCGCCCAGGTGCACGTCCGGCCCGACCAGGCAATAGGGACCGACCTTGACGTCTTCGGCCAGGCGCGCGGCGGGATCGACGATGGCGGTGGGGTGAATGAGTGGCATCAGTCGTCCAGAATCATGGCGGCATAGGTGGCTTCGGCGACGACCTTGCCGTCGACCTTGCCCTCGGCGCGGAACTTCCACACGTTGCGGCGGCTGTGTTCCTTGCTGACGTGCAGTTCCAGCCGGTCGCCCGGCACCACCGGTTTGCGGAAGCGGGCGTTGTCGACCGACATGAAGTAGACCAGCTTGCCCTCGCTGTCGGGGCCGAGCGTCTCCACCACCAGCACGGCCGCCGTCTGGGCCATGGCTTCGATGATGAGCACGCCGGGCATCACCGGACGCTGCGGGAAGTGGCCCTGGAAGAAGGGCTCGTTCATGCTGACGTTCTTGATGCCGACGCACCGCTCGTTCTTGTGAACGTCGACGACGCGGTCGATCAGCAGCATGGGGTAACGGTGCGGAATCATCTTCATGATCCGCTCGATGCCGATGGTGGTTCCCTCGGTGGTGGCTTCGGTCTTGTCAGACGTCGCGTCCATCTTCTACTTGCCCTTCTTGGAAGCCAGTTGCTTCAGCGCGGCGACTTCGCGCCAGAACTCCTTGATCGGTTTGGCGGGATACCCCATGACGACGCCGCCCGGCTCGATGTCGCGCATCACCCCGGCCTGGGCCGCCACCTGGGCGCCGCTGCCGAGCGTGAGGTGGCCGGCGACACCGCCCTGCCCCCCGATGACGACGCCGTCGCCGAGCTTGGTGCTGCCGGAAATGCCGACCTGCGACACGATCACGCAGCCGCGTCCGAGCTGCACGTTGTGCCCGATCTGCACCAGATTATCAATCCTGGACCCCGAGCCGATGACGGTATCGGGCCCGGCGCCGCGATCGATGGTGGTATTGGCGCCGATTTCCACGTCGTCGCCGATGACGACGCGGCCGAGCTGCGGCACCTTCAGGTGCCCTTCCCGCCCCATGGCGAAGCCGAAGCCGTCCTGGCCGATGCGACAGCCGGGGTAGATGTGCACCTTGGCGCCGGCGATGGTGTGGCTGAGCGAGGCATTGGCGCCGACCGAGCCGAGCGGCCCGATCTGCACGCCCGCTCCGATGACGGCATTGGGGCCGATGACGGTGCCAGCACCGATCTCCGCCCGCGCCTCGATCACCGCGCCCGGCCCGACCTGCACGCCCTCGCCCAGCACGGCGGTCGGATCGACCACCGCCGTCGGATGCACGCCGGCCACGGCCGCCGGGGCCGGATAGAACAGGGCGGCCACCTTGGCGTAGGCGCGGTAGGGCTCGCGGCTGAGCAGCAGCACCATGCCGGCCGGCGCCTCGGCGGCATGGTCGGGATGGACGATGCAGGCACCGGCGCGGCTGTCGCGGAAGGCCGGCAGGTACTTCTTGTTGTCGAGGAAGCTCACCTGCTCGGCGTCCGCTTCGTGCAGCGGCGCGACGTCGGCGAAGCGGCGCTCCGGGTCGCCGCCGGCCGCGATCTCGCACCCGCCGGCCTCGGCGAGGCGGGACAGGGTGAAGGGGCCGGCGTTGGTGAAGAAGCGGGAATCCGCCACGGGTCAGTCTCCGGGTATGGCGAGCGGCGTTCCCCCGTCCGGCGCATCCGGTACGTCCGGCATGGCTTCGGGGTCGGGGAAGGGCACGGTCGGCAGGCGCTCGTTCAATTCCAGCAGGATCTCGTCGGTGAGGTCCATGCCGTTGTCGAACAGGAACACCTGCGAGCGGTAAAGGATCACGTTGACGCCCGCCTCGGTGGCGATGTCGTCGGCCACCTGGATGGTCGCCTGCTGCACGTCGCTCATGGCGGTGCCGAAGGCCCGCTCCAGGTTGCGGCGGCGGGTCTGGACCTCGCGCTGGCTGGTCGCCACCCGGTCCTGGAACTCGCGGCGCTTGACGGCGAACTCCTCCGGCGACGACCCGGCCCGCAGGCGCGCCAGTTCCTGGTCGGCGGCACGCAGTTCCTGTTCCACCTGGGCGGCGTCGGCCTGATAGGCGGTGACGTACTTCTCGCGCTCCGCCCGCACATCACGGGCCGCCGAGGCGTCCCGCAGGATGCGCTGCAGATCGATGACGCCGATCACCGGGTTCGGCACGCGGGCGACCGGTTTCTCGCCCGCGGCAACCCCCGAAGGCGCAGACGGAGCCTGCTGCGCGACCGCCTGCGGCACCGCCGGCGCCGTCAGCGCCAGCAGCGCGACGGCAATCCGGAGCGCGCCGCGCAGGGGCATCAGAACTTCGTCCCGAAGTTGAGGCGGAACAGCTCGGTCTCGTCGAAGTCTTCCTTCAGCACCGGCTGCGCCAGATCGATGTTGATCGGGCCGACCGGCGACTTCCAGATCACGCCGACGCCGACCGAGGCACGGATGGAACTGGAGTATTCGTACGGCGATCCGGGGATCACGTCGATGTCGGGCTCGCCGATGATGCCGAAGTCGGTGAAGACCTTGCCGGTGACGCCCAGTTCCTCGGGCAGCCCGAGCGGCAGGCGCAGTTCCACCGAGCCGTTGGCGATCCAGTTGCCGCCGAGCGCGTCGTCCCCGTCGCGGGCACCGGCGCCGCCATAGGCGAAGCCGCGCAGGTTCTCGCCGCCGAGGTTGTAGCGGTAGGCGATGCCGAGCGGGTCCTTGTCGTCGTAATTGTAGATGTAACCGGCGTTGGCGCCAAGGCGCAGCGTCCACTGGTCGGCCAGCGGAATGTAGTACGCGCCGGCGATGTCGTTGCGCAGGAACTTCTCGTCGCCACCGAGGCCGGCGACGGCGTTCGACACGCTGACGACGTAGCCGTCCGTCGGCTCGATCATGCTGTCACGCTTGTCGTAGGTCAGCGTGTGGCCGATCTGCGACAGCAGCGACGTGCCTTCCTGCTCGCGGATGTAGCGCGAGGCGTCGTCGTCGACGTTGCGGATGTCGGTCTGCTGCGCCGTGTACTTCAGCGTGTGGCCGAGGAACTCGTTGTAGCTCCAGCCCAGGCGCAGCGAGCCGCCGGTGATGGTGCTGTCGTACGACGCCTCGTCCTGGTAGTCGTTGGTGATGTGGAAGACGTCGAAACCGGCGCGCAGCGGGCGGTCGAGGAAGTAGGGCTCGGTGAACGACAGGTCCACTTCCGTCTGACGCTGGGCGAGGCGTAGGTCGAGCTTCAGGTCCTGGCCCTTGCCGAGCAGGTTGCGCTCGCGGATGCCGGCCTCGAACAGGGCACCGACGCTGGACGACCAGCCGACGCCGAAGGACAGCTCGCCGGTGGCCCGTTCCTCGACGTCGACGATGATGTCCGTCTGGTCCGGCGCGTCCTCGGCCGGAATGTTGGACACTTCCACCTTCTCGAAGAAGCCGAGGTTGCGGATGCGCTCGCGCGAGCGGCGCAGCTTGGCGGTGTTGAAGGCATCGCCTTCCACCAGCCGGAACTCGCGGCGGATCACCTTGTCGAGGGTGCGGACGTTGCCGTTGATCTCGATGCGGCGAACGAAGACGCGCGGCCCTTCCTGGATGTCGAAGGTGACGTCGATGGTGCGGTCATCGGTATTGCGGGTGACGCGCGGGCGCACGTCGACGAAGGCGTAGCCGCGGGCGCCGATGGCGTCCGTCAGGTTCTGCACCGTCGTCTCGACTTCGTCGGCGTTGTACCACTCGCCGCCCTCGGCGACGATGTGCTCCTGCAGCGAGGCGGCATCGAGGTCGGGCAGGCTGACGTTGACCTCCACCTTGCCGAACTTGTAGCGCTCGCCTTCGTCCATGGTGAAGGTGACGAAGAACGCCTCGCGGTCGGGCGTCAGCTCCGCCACGGCCGAGGTCACCCGGAAATCGGCGTAGCCGTTGCGCAGGTAGAACCGGCGCAGCAGTTCGCGGTCATAGGTCAGGCGGTCGGGATCGTAGGTATCGGCGCTGGACAGGAACCGGTACCAGCGCTCTTCCTTCGTGGCGACCTCCTCGCGCAGCGAGCTGTCGCTGTAGCGGCTGTTGCCGATGAAGGTGATGCGGCGCACGTAGGTCGGCGGACCCTCGTTGATCTCGAACACGAGGTCGACGCGGTTCTGGTCCAGCTCGATGATCTTCGGCTCGACGTTGACGGCATAGCGGCCGCTGCGGCGGTAGAGGTCGAGCATGCGCTGCACGTCCGACTGAACCTTGGCGCGGGTATAGACGACGCGCGGGCGCAGCTGGGTCTCGGCCTCCAGCTGCTGGTCGTCGATGCGCTGATTCCCCTCGAAGGCGATGCGGTTGATGATGGGGTTTTCCACCACGCGCACCACCAGGGCATCGCCGTTGCGGCGCAGCGCCACGTCGGCGAACAGGCCGGTGGCGAACAGGCTCTTCAGCGACTGGTCGAGCTTGGCCGGATCGAACGCATCCCCCTCGGCGACCGCCATGTAGGAGCGGACCGTCGACGGTTCGATGCGCTGGTTGCCCTCCACCACGATCTGACGGATGACGCCGCCGGTCTGGCCGGCACCGATATCCTGGGCGATTGCGGTGGCCGGCACCACGGCGAGTCCGGCAAGGGCGGCGGCCACGGCCGCCGAGCGCACGAGCGAACGCAAGGATTACCCCCGGGGTGATGAGTGATCGACGTGATCTTGACCCGGGGGAGAATGCCCAGTTCCGCCTAGGAACTCAACCCTCTATAAGCCGGACGATATCGTTCCATGTGACGAAGACCATCAGACAGACGACCAACGCGAAGCCGACGCGGAAGCCATACTCCTGCATCCGCTCGCTCAACGGCCTGCCGCGCAAGGCTTCCACGCCGTAGAACAGCAGGTGGCCGCCGTCCAGCATGGGCACCGGAAACAGGTTGAACAGACCGAGCGCGACGGACAGCAGGGCGACGAACATGATGGCGTTCACCACACCCGACTGGGCCGCCTGACCCGAGAACTGCGCGATGCGCACCGGCCCGCCCAGGTCGTCGGTGCCGCGGTCGCCCGAAATCATCTGGCCGAGCGCCGTCATGGTGGAGGCGACGATGCCCCAGGTGTGGGTGGTCGCCTGCCCGACGGCCTCCACCGGGCCCATGCGGCGCATTTCCATGTGCTGGTTGCTGACCGACACGCCGAGGATGGGGGTGCGGTGGACGTTGCCGAAGCCGTCGGTCATCTCCGTCATGCGCGGAGTGACCTCGAAGCTGCGGCGCTCGCCGTCGCGGTCGACCTCCACCTGCATGGGGGTGCCGGCGTTGAGGGGCACGAGGCGCTGGATTTCCTCGAAGCGGTCGATGCCGCGGCCGTCGATGGCGACGATGCGGTCACCCGCCTGCAGGCCGGCGGCGGCGGCCGGGCTGCCCTCCTGCACGCCGCCGAGCACGGGCGGCGTGGTCGGCTGGCCGACGGTCATGAAGACGGCGGCGAAGACGACGATGGCGAACAGGAAGTTGAAGCCGGGGCCGGCGGCGACCACCGCCATGCGCTGGCCCACCCGCTTGTGGTGGAGCGACACCTCCCGCTCCGCGTCGGTCAGCTCGCGGCTCTTGTCGGCGCCGCCGCTGGCCTCGTTGGCGTCGCCGAAGAACTTCACGTAGCCGCCGAGCGGCAGCAGGCTGACCCGCCAGCGGGTGCCGTGGCGGTCGTTCCAGCCGAACAGTTCGCGGCCGAACCCGATGGAGAAGACGTCGACCTTCACGCCGTTCCAGCGGGCGACGATGAAGTGGCCGAACTCGTGCACGAAGACGACGATGGTCAGGATGACCAGGAACGGCAGGATCGTCGTCCAGAGTACGGAAAGGATGTCCATGCGGGTAGGCGCCTTCTCGGGGTCAAGGGCGCGCCGCAGGTCACTCCGCGGCGCACGTGGTGCTGGTCATGCCGGCCGCGATGCGGCGCGCCTCGGCATCGGCGGCGAGGACGTCGTCGAGGGTGGCGAGCGGCAGGTCGCCGGCCTTCTCGATGGTCGCCTCGACGGTGCGTGCGATGTCGAGGAACCCGATCTCGCCGGCCAGGAACCGGGCGACGGCGATTTCATTCGCTGCATTCAGGAGAGTAGGGGCCGCCCCGCCCGTTTGCAAGGCGTGGCGCGCCAGACGCAGCGCCGGGAAGCGCTCCGTATCGGGGGCCTGGAAGGTCAGCTGCGCGACCGCCGCCAGGTCGAGGCGCGGGCTCGGCGCGGGGATGCGCGCCGGCCAGCCGAGGGCGTAGGCGATGGGCGTGCGCATGTCCGGCGTGCCGAGTTGGGCCAGCATGCTGCCGTCGACGTACTCCACCATGCTGTGGATCACCGACTGCGGATGCACCAGGATCTCGATGCGCTCCTCGGGCACCGGGAAGAGGTGCGACGCCTCGATCAGTTCCAGGCCCTTGTTCATCATGGTCGCGCTGTCGACCGAGATCTTGGCGCCCATGGACCAGTTGGGATGGGCGACCGCCTGCGACGGCGTCACCGTGGCCATGGCCTCGCGCTCCCACTCGCGGAACGGGCCGCCGGAGGCGGTGAGGACGATGCGCGACACCGCCGCGGGCTGGTCGAAGTCGAACACCTGGAAGATGGCGGAGTGCTCGCTGTCCACCGGCAGCAGGGTGGCGCCGTGGCGTTCCACCTCGGCCATGACCAGCGCGCCGGCGCAGACCAGCGTTTCCTTGTTGGCGAGGCCGACGACACAGCCGCGGCGCACGGCGGCCAGCGTCGGCGCGAGGCCGGCGGCGCCGACGATGGCCGACATCACCCAGTCCGATGGCCGGGCGGCGGCCTCGGTGACGGCGGCGCAGCCGGCGGCGGCCTCGATGCCCGACCCGGCCAGACGCTCCTTGAGGTCGGCGTAGCAGGCTTCGTCGGCCACCACGGCCACTTCCGGCCGCAGGGCGAGCGCCTGCTCGGCCAGGGCGGCGGCGTTGCCGTTGGCGGTCAGCGCGACGACCTCGTAGGCGGCGCGGTCGCGCATCAGCAGGTCGACGGTGTTGCAGCCGACCGAGCCGGTGGAGCCGAGGACGGTGACGCGGCGGCGGCCGTCGCGGCCGGTGCCGGCAGGAGCCTTGGGAGTCACCATGCCGCAATTCCTCCTTCCGCCAGATACACCGCCAGCGCGAGCAGCGGCGCCGTCAGCACCAGCCCGTCGACACGGTCGAGCACGCCGCCGTGGCCGGGGATGATGTGGCCGCTGTCCTTCACGCCGAAGCGCCGCTTCACGTAACTCTCCGTCAGATCGCTGATCTGTTCGACGACCGCAAGAAGGCCGCTGAAGAGAATAAGGGCCGGAAGAGCATCCGGGTTCACCAGAAACGCCGTCGCCACGCCGACCAGCGCCGCGGAGAAGGCGCCGCCGAGCAGACCGGCCCAGGTCTTCTTGGGGCTGATGCGGGGTGCCAGCTTGGGCCCGCCGATACGCCGGCCGAAGACGTAGCCGCCGGTGTCGGTGGCCCACACGATGAACAGCAGCCACAGGAGGGTGCCGAGCCCGCCCGCTTCGCGCAGCCACACCAGCGCGAAGGCCGGCAGGGCGACGTAGACGGCCCCGAGCGCCGCCCACCCTGCCCCGTCCCGCCCGCGGGCGAGCAGGAACACGGGCAACGGCGCCAGCAGCGCGACGGCGAGGGCGTATTCGGGAAGCGGCACGGCCACCACGGCGGCCAGGGCGGCGGCGAAGCCGCTGGCCCAGCCCGGCAGGCGGTGGCCGGGTTGCACCATGGCCTGCCATTCCCAGGCCATGATGAGCGCGACGCCGGCGACGGCGACGTCGAACACCGGAGATCCCGCCCAGGCGCACAGCAACGCCACCGGCAGCATGATGGCGGCTGAGAGCAGGCGGGTCTTCAGCACGAGCGTCTCGTCAGTCCGTCACGCCGCCGTAGCGGCGTTCGCGGCCCCGGAACGCGGCGACGGCCGCTTCCAGATCGGCGCGGTCGAAATCGGGCCACAGCGTATCGGAGAACACCATCTCGGCATAGGCGATCTGCCACAGCAGGAAGTTGCTCACCCGCTGCTCGCCGCTGGTGCGGATGAGCAGGTCCGGATCGGGGATGTCGGCGGTGAACAGGCGGGCCGTCACCGCGTCCTCGTCGATGGCGGACGGGTCGATCAGGCCGGCCTTTGCCTCCTCCGCCAGCCGGCGGGCGGCGGCGGCGATCTCCGCCCGGCCGCCGTAGGACAGGGCGATGACCAGCTGCAGCCCGCCGTTGCCGGCGGTCAGCGCCTCGGCCTGCTCGATCAGCCGCACCGTTTCCGGCCCGAACTGGTCGCGGTCGCCGATGACGCGCAGGCGCACGCCGTTGGCGTGCAGCTCGCCGATCTCGTTGCGGAGATAGAGGCGCAGCAGGCCGCGCAGCTCCGTCACCTCGTCCTCGGGACGACGCCAGTTCTCCGACGAGAAGGCGAACAGCGTCAGCGTACCGATGCCCATCTCGCCGGCGGCGCGCACGACCCGGCGCACCGCCTCGGCCCCCTGACGGTGGCCGGCGGTGCGCGGCAGGCCGCGGGCGCGGGCCCAGCGGCCGTTGCCGTCCATGATGATGGCGACATGCACCGGCATCGGCGGCGCGTCACCCCTGCTGGGGAGAGGTTCGGCGCCCATCAAACCTGCATGATCTCCTGTTCCTTGTGCTTCAGCGTCTCGTCGACGGTCTTGATGGCCTCGTCGGTCAGCTGCTGCACTTCGGTGGAATGGGTGCGGTGCTCGTCCTGCGAGATCACACCGTCCTTTTCCATCTTCTTCAGGCTGTCCATGCCGTCGCGGCGGACGTTGCGGATGGCGACGCGGGCGGCCTCGGTGTACTTGGCGGCGACCTTGGACAGCTCGGTGCGGCGCTCTTCCGTCAGCGGCGGGATCGGCACGCGGATGCTCTGGCCCTCGGCGGCGGGGTTGAGGCCGAGGCCGGCGTCGCGGATGGCCTTCTCCACGGCCTTCGTCATGCTGCGGTCCCACACGCTCACCACCAGCATGCGCGGCTCGGGCACGCTGACGTTGGCGACCTGGTTGAGCGGCATGCTGGAGCCGTAGGCATCGACGACGACCGGATCGAGAAGGCTGGTGTGCGCCCGCCCGGTGCGCAGGCCGGCGAACTCCTTCTTCAGGACCTCCACCGTCTGCTCCATGCGGTGCTTCAGGTCCTTCTTCAAACTCTTGAAATCGGCTACGTCACCGGACACGGCTCATTCCTCCTCGGTAATGATCGTATAACGCCCTTCGCCCTTCATCACGTGAGCGAAGGCGTCGTCACCATGCATGTCGAACACGACGATGGGCAGCCCGTTCTCGCGCGCCAGCGCAATGGCCGAGGCGTCCATCACCCGCAGGTCGCGGGCGAGCACGTCGGTGTAGGTCAGGCGCGCATAGTACTGGGCGTCGGGAACCTTCTTCGGGTCGGCGGAATAGACGCCGTCCACGTTGGTCGCCTTCAGCAGGGCGTCGCAGTTCATTTCCACCGCCCGCAGCGCAGCCGCGGTGTCGGTGGTGAAGAACGGATTGCCCGTGCCGGCGGCGAAGATGACCACGCGGTCCTTCTCCATGTGGCGGATGGCGCGGCGCCGGATGTAGGGCTCGCACACCGCTTCCATGGGGATGGCGGACTGCACGCGGGTCTGCACGCCCACCTTCTCAAGCGCACTCTGCACCGCCATGGCGTTCATGACGGTGGCCAGCATGCCCATGTAGTCGGCGCTGGTGCGGTCCATGCCCTGGGCCGCGCCGGACACGCCGCGGAAGATGTTGCCGCCGCCGATGACCAGGCACACCTGCACCCCCATCTCGCGCACCGTCCGCACCTCGCGGGCGATGGAGGCGACGGTCTGGCTGTCCAGACCGAACTCGCGGGACCCCATGAGGCCCTCGCCGGAGATTTTCAGAAGGACACGGCGAAATTGGGGCGCGGCGGCGGACATGGGGGCCTCGATCGCTCTCTCGGACGGCGGACGGACGGACGCGGGGTGCTCCCGGCCGCCGGTGGCGGCGGGTCACGCGCGGCGATGGGCTGCGCGCACACGGAAAGGGGCGGCACCGGCCGGGATGATATACACCATCCGGGCCGCTGTCGCCCCTTTTCCAAAGGACTCAGTTACTTCTTGAGCTGCGCGGCGACCTCGGCAGCGAAGTCCTTCTCTTCCTTCTCGACGCCCTCGCCGAGCGCGAAACGGGCGAAGCCGGTCATCTTGATCGGGGCGCCGATCTGCTTGGCGGTGTCCTCGATGACCTTGCCGACCTTGCGGTCCGGATCCATCACGAAGGGCTGCTCGAGCACCACGACTTCCTCGTAGTACTTGCGCAGGCGGCCTTCCACCATCTTGGCGATGATCTCTTCCGGCTTGCCGGAGGCGCGGGCCTGCTCGGACAGCACGTCACGCTCGCGGTCGAGCGCTTCGGTCGAGACCGACTCGGTGGTCAGGAACAGCGGGCTGGCGGCGGCCACGTGCATGGCGATCTGCTTGCCCAGCTCTTCGAGCTTGGCGGCGTCGCCGGCGGACTCCAGCGCGACCAGCACGCCGATCTTGCCGAGGCCCGGCTTGACCGCGTTGTGGACGTAGGCGGAGACCACGCCCTGCGACACTTCCAGCACCTGGGTGCGGCGCAGGTTCATGTTCTCGCCGATGGTGCCGATCATGGTGGTCAGCTGGTCGGCGACGTTCTTGCCGGCGCCCGGGAACTCGGCGGCCTTCACGGCTTCGACGTCACCGCCGACGCCGTAGGCGACGCCGGCCACGGTCTGCACGAAGTCCTGGAAGGTCTCGTTGCGGGCGACGAAGTCGGTCTCGGAGTTCACCTCGACGACGGCGCCCTTCGGGCCCTCGGCCTTGGCGGCGACCAGGCCTTCGGCGGCGACGCGGCCGGCCTTCTTGGCGGCGGCGGCGAGGCCCTTCTTGCGCAGCCAGTCGACGGCCGCCTCGATGTCGCCGTTGGTCTCGGCCAGCGCCTTCTTGCAGTCCATCATGCCGGCGCCGCTCGTCTCACGCAGCTCCTTCACCAGGGAGGCGGTAATCTCGGCCATCGTTAAACCTCTTGTTTGGCGTTCAAGCGGATCGAATTGAAAACTTGAAAAAATGGCGGCGACCATCGGCCGCCGCCATCCTCTCGGGGCGAACCGGGATCAGCCCTGCTGCTCGGCAGCCGCTTCCTCGGTCGCGCCGTCGTCCAGACCGGTCTCGACCGGGGCCTCGGCCTGCTCACCGATGTCGACACCGGCGGCGGCCATCTCGGCGGAGATGCCGTCCAGCACGGCGGCCGACAGCAGGTCGCAGTACAGCTTGATGGCGCGGATGGCGTCGTCGTTGCCCGGCACCGGGTAGGTGATGCCGTGCGGGTCCGAGTTGGAGTCGAGCACCGCGATCACCGGGATGTTCAGCTTGTTGGCCTCGGCGATGGCCAGGCTTTCCTTTACGGTGTCGATGACGAAGATGAGGTCGGGCTGGCCGCCCATCTCCTTGATGCCGCCGAGGGCGCGGGTGAGCTTCTCACGCTCGCGCTCGAGGTTCAGCAGCTCCTTCTTGGTCAGGCCGGCCACCGGGCCGCCGTCCATCATCTCGTCCAGCTCGCGCAGGCGCTTGATGGAGTTGGAGACGGTCTTCCAGTTGGTCAGCATGCCGCCGAGCCAGCGGTGGTTCACGTAGTACTGGCCGCAGCGGCTGGCGGCGTCGGCGACGATTTCCTGCGCCTGGCGCTTGGTGCCGACGAACAGCACGCGGCCGCCGTTGGCGACGACGTCACGCACGGCTTCCATGGCGCGGTGCAGCATCGGAACGGTCTGCTGCAGGTCGATGATGTGCACGCCGTCGCGAACACCGTACAGGTACGGAGCCATGCGCGGGTTCCAGCGGCGGGTGTTGTGGCCGAAGTGGCAGCCGGACTCGATGAGCTGACGCAGGGTAAAGGTCGGAAGGGCCATGATGTCCTCTTTTCCGGTTGAGCCTCCGCGGGTGGAGTGAACCGGCGGGATCGCCGGCACCGGAACGACGCTGGGGCGGCAAAACCGCCCCGGCCGCGCACCCGCGTGCGTGGTTGAGGCCCGCTATGTACAGCGCAGGCCCCGCTTTGGCAACCCCCTTGCAAGGCCGGGGCGGTGAAGAGTTGGTGACGGGCGGAGGCAGGCTCGGGCGGCGGTGCGTGATTAGCCACCAAGACACCAAGTACACCAAGAGGTCGTGCGGCCTGCGCTGCCTGATCCAGGCGCGGATGCAAACGAGACCAATCTTCTCGCCGCCCCTGTCCCGCGCCGGCGCCCGCTCCTTCCGCCTCTGCCTATCGGAAGCGAGACGTCTTGGTGTTCTTGGTGTCTTGGTGGCTAAAACAACGCCGCCCCGTCACACCTCCACCACGTCCCGCACGCCCGGCGTGTTGCGCAGGGCGCCGATGGTCTGGGCGGAGAGCTGGAAGGTGCGGCCGAACTCGATTTCCACCGAGTGGTCCTCGATCTCCGCCACCACCACGATGCGGCCGTTGCCGCGGCCGTCGCGCTCGATGATCTGCTTCAGGCGCGGCACCGGCTCGGGGTCGGCGACATGGACCATGATCTTCTTGGCCGAGCGCGCCGCCACCTCCTCCAGGTCCTCGACGCCCTTGGCCGCCAGCCGCACCTGCTCGCCGTCGAGGCGGGCGTCCATGGTGACCAGCACCGGCTTGCCGCTTTCCAGCAACTCGCGCGAGGCCTTCAGGATCTCGGAGAAGAACATGGCTTCGAAGGTGCCGCCGGCGTCGGACATCATGACGAAGGCATAGCGGCTGCCGTTCTTGCCGACGCGCTCCTTCCGGCCGCCGACCGAGCCGGCCATCTTCACCGGGTTGGCGCCGCCGTTCTTCAGGTAGGTGAGCAGTTCCGACGACTTCACCACCGACAGGCGCTTCAAGGTGCGGTCGAAGGTGTCGAGCGGGTGGGCCGACAGGTAGAAGCCGATGGCCGAAAGCTCGTTCTCCAGCTTCTCCATGGGCGTCCAGTCGGGCACCTTGGGCAGCACCAGCGGCGGGGCGGCCTGGGCGCCGCCGCCGAACAGGCTCACCTGGCTCGACGCCCGCTCCTCCGCCGCCGCCTGGGCGTGGCGCATGAGCGTCTCGATGGCGGCGAAGGTCTGGCCGCGGTTGGCGTTGAGGCAGTCGAAGGCGCCCGCCCGCACCAGGTTTTCCAAAAGGCGCTTGTTCACCGCCTTGGTGTCGAGGCGCCGGGCGAAGTCGGCCAGGTCCTTGAAGGGGCCGTTCCTGCGGCGCTCCTCCACCAGCACTTCCATGGCCTGGGCACCGACGTTCTTCACCGCCGAGAGGGCGTAGCGCACGGCGCCCTTCTCCACCGCGAAGTTGACCTCCGACTTGTTGATGTCGGGCGGCAGCAGGGCGATCTTCAGGCGCCCCAGCTCGGCCTTGAAGGCCTCCAGCTTCTCAGTGTTGTGCATGTCGTAGGTCATGGTCGCGGCCATGAACTCGACGGGGTAGTTGGCCTTCAGATAGGCCGTGTGGTAGGCGACCAGGGCATAGGCGGCGGCGTGCGACTTGTTGAAGCCGTAGCCGGCGAACTTGGCGATGGTGTCGAAGATCTCCGACGCCTTCTCGCGGGCGATGCCGCGGGTTTCGGCGCCGTCGCAGAACATGGCCCGCTGTTGGTCCATCTCCTCCTTGATCTTCTTGCCCATGGCGCGGCGCAGCAGGTCGGCGCCGCCGAGCGAGTAGCCGGCCAGCACCTGGGCGGCCTGCATCACCTGCTCCTGGTAGATCATGATCCCGTAGGTTTCCTTGAGGATCGGCTCCAGGTCGGGATGCATGTAGATCACCTCCTCGTCGCCCTGCTTGCGGCGGATGTAGGAGGGGATGTTGTCCATGGGGCCCGGACGGTACAGCGCCACGACGGCGATGATGTCCTCCAGGCAGTCGGGCTTCAGCTTGGTCAGCACGTCGCGCATGCCCGTGCTTTCCAGCTGGAACACGCCGGCCGTCTCGCCGCGCGCCAGGATCTGGTAGGACTTGGGGTCGTCGAGCGGCAGCGCCGACATGTCCAGCGGCGTGCCGTGCTGCTCCATCACGTGCTTCACCGCCGTATTGATGACGGTGAGAGTCTTGAGGCCCAAGAAGTCGAACTTCACCAGGCCCGCCTGCTCCACCCACTTCATGTTGAACTGGGTGACCGGCATGTCGGAATGCGGATCGCGGTAGAGCGGCACCAGCTCGTCCAGCGGCCGGTCGCCGATCACCACGCCGGCGGCGTGGGTGGAGGCGTGGGAATACAGGCCCTCCAGCTTCAGCGCCAGATTGAGCATGTGCCCCACCTGCGGGTCGCTGTCGCGCAGGTCGGCCAGCTGCGGTTCCTGCTCCAGTGCCTGGGCCAGGGTCACCGGGTTGGCCGGATTGTTGGGGATCATCTTGCAGATCTTGTCGACGTAGCCGAGCGGCATCTCGAGCACACGGCCGACCGAGCGCACCACGGCGCGCGCCTGCAACTTACCGAAGGTGATGATCTGCGCCACGCGATCGCGGCCGTATTCCTTCTGCACGTAGCGGATCACCTCTTCGCGGCGGTCCTGGCAGAAGTCGATGTCGAAGTCGGGCATGCTGACACGTTCGGGGTTCAGGAACCGCTCGAACAGCAGCTGGAAGCGCAAGGGGTCGAGGTCGGTGATGGTCAGCACCCAGGCGACCAGCGAGCCGGCACCCGAACCGCGGCCCGGCCCGACCGGGATGTCGTGGTCCTTGGCCCACTGGATGAAGTCGGCCACGATCATGAAGTAGCCGGGGAACCCCATCTTGATGATGACGTTCAGCTCGAACTCCAACCGCTCCCAGTAAGGCTTTGCAACCGCTTCCTTTTCCTCGTCCGTCATGCCGGGCGTGAAGACGTGGACGTGCAGGCGCTTGCGCAGGCCTTCCTCGGCCAGGTCGCGCAGGGCCTCGTCCTCGGTGCGGTCGCCGGCCTTGGGGCTGCGCGGCAGGATGGGCTTGCGCTTCTCCACCATGACGGCGCAGCGCCTGGCGATGACCAGCGTGTTGTCGGCGGCTTCCGGCAGGTCCTTGAACAACTCGCGCATTTCCGCCGGGCTCTTGAAGTAGTGCTCGGGCGTCAGGCGGCGGCGGTCGGTGTGGGACAGGAAGCTCTTTTCCGCCATGCAGATGAGGGCGTCGTGCGCCTCATACATCTCGCGCTTGGGGAAGAAGCACTCGTTGGTGGCGACCAGCGGCAGGTCGAGCTTGTAGGCGAGGTCGACGAAGCCGGGCTCGGTCAGGTCCTCGCGCTCCATGCCGTGGCGCTGGATCTCGACGTAGAGGCGGCCGGGGAAGATCTCCGCCAGGGTCCGCAGGCAGGCCTCCGCATGGTCCTTCTGGCCGTCGAGCAGCATGCGCCCGACCGGGCCGCAGGGGCCGCCGGTGAGGCAGATGAGGCCTTCGCCGTGGTCGCGCAGGGCGTCCAGGCCCACCTGCGGCGCCTCGACGCCCTCGGTCTCCAGGAAGGCCTTGGACACGACCTTCAGCAGGTTTTGATAGCCGACCTCGTTCTGCGCCAGCAGGACGATCTCGTCGGGATCGGGCTGGCGCACCTCGCGCGCGCCGAAGCCGGTGCCCTGCTCGGCCTTGCGGCGCAGCGCCACCTGGCAACCGACGATGGGCTGCACGCCGGCATCGGCGCAGCCGACGGAGAACTCCAGCCCGCCGAAGATGTTGCGGCTGTCGGTGATGGCGACGGCCGGCATGCCCATCTCCTTGCAGAGCTTGGGCAGGGCCTTGGTGGAGATGGCGCCCTCCGACATGGAGTAGGCGGTGTGGACGCGCAGATGGACGAAGCTGGCGGCAGCGGCGGTATCGGTCATGGCCGGACCATAGCAGAGGATGAGGCGGCGGCGGGAGGGGGTTCCGCACGCCCCTCGCCCGGCGAAAACCCAATCACGCTAGTGGGAGATCCAGAACCGCCGACGGGCCGTATTCAAGCGGATAATCGAATACTCCTTTTGCTCACCCGACCAGCATTCCGGAGACCCGTCCATGTCCATCGCCAGCACGTCCGCCGGGGCGGCGCCGGGAGCAGGAGCGGCCGCGCGCCGTTCCCTCACCATCGCCAGCCGCCAGATCATCGGCTTCAGCGTCGTTCTGGTGCTGATGATCGTCCTGACCGCCATCGCGGCGGTACAGGTCGACAAGATCAGCGCCAGCCTCGCCACCATCATCGACGTCAACAGCGTCAAGCAGCGTTACGCCATCAACTTCCGCGGCAGCGTCCACGACCGGGCCATCGCGCTGCGCGACGTCGTGCTCGTGACCGAACCCGCCGAACTGCGGCCGGTGCTGGACGACATCGACCGCCTCGCCGCCTTCTACCGCGAGGCGGCCGTGGCCATGGACAAGATGTTCGCCGAATCCGACAGCATCACCGACGAGGAACGGCGCCTGCTCGCCGCCATCAAGGAGACGGAGGCGCGGACCGAGCCGATGATCGCCCGCACCATCGCCGCCCGCAACGCCGGCGACGAGGCGACCGCCAAGAGCATCCTCATGCAGGACGCCCGTCCCGCCTTCGTGGAATGGCTGGCGCGCATCAATGCCTTCATCGACCACCAGGAAAACAAGAACCAGCAGATCTCGGCGGAGACCCGCGCCGTTGCGCAGAACTTCCTCACGCTCATGGTCACCCTGTGCCTGGTCGCCCTCGGCGTCGGTGCCGGCTTCGCCTTCTGGAACGTGCGCTCGGTGAAGCCCCTGCGCGGCGCGACGGCCGTGATGCTGCGCCTGGCCGACGGCGACCTGACCGTCGAAGTTCCCAAGGCGCGCGCCGGCGACGAGGTGGGCGACATCGTGGTGGCGCTGGAAGCCTTCAAGACCAGCGCGGCGGAACGCGAGGCCCTGCGCGCCCGCGAGGCCGAAGCGGCGGCGCGTCAGGTGGAACGGGCGAGCCGCATGAGCGCCCTGACCTCCGACTTCGAGCGCACCGTTTCCGGCCTGCTGGAGGCGGTGAGCGGCTCGGTCCGCACCCTGGACGGGACGGCACAGACGCTGACCGGGTCTTCCCAGCAGACCACGGCGCGCGCCGTCGCCGCCGCCGACGCCACCCGCGCCGCCACCGGCAACGCCGAATCGGTGGCCGCCGCCACCGACCAGCTCGACCGCGCCATCGCCGAAATCGCCGAGCGCCTGCGCGCCTCCACCGACGTCGCCGCGCGGGCCGAGGAACAGGCGCGCCTGACCAACACGACCATGACCGGCCTCTCCGCCGCCGCCGACCGCATCGGCGAGGTGGTGAAGCTCATCAACGACATCGCCAGCCAGACCAATCTGCTCGCCCTGAACGCCACCATCGAGGCGGCTCGTGCGGGCGAGGCCGGCAAGGGCTTCGCGGTCGTCGCCAACGAGGTTAAGACACTGGCCTCGCAGACCGCCCGGGCGACGGACGAAATCGCCCAGCACATCGCCGCCGTGCAGTCGGAAGCGTCGGCGGCAGTCAATGCGACGCGGGAAATCGCCGCGACCATCGAACGCATCAGCGACATCACCGAAGGCATCGCCGAAGCCGTCAAGCAGCAGGGCGCGGCGACGACGGAGATCGCCCGCAACATCCAGGAAGCGGCCCGCGGCACGGCCGACGCCTCGACCAACGTGCAGGCGGTGCTGGTGACGGCGCGGGCCACCGACGAAGCCTCCGGCCACGTCTCCGGTGCGGCCGGCGATCTGAAGGACAAGGCCGGCACGCTCAGCCGCTCGGTGGAGGCCTTCCTGCGGGAGATCCGCGCCGCCTGACGGAAGTCCCTGCCCCCTACCCCGATTGGTGCTCCCGTCGCCCCGGCGCGACGAGAGCACCTTAGGGAAAACCCCAATACCTCGGCACATTTAGAACTTCTAAAATTCGGATCTTCACCTGCAACACGCGCCGCCGCAGCCCCAGGGCCTATGAAGAGCCCGCGACGGCGCCCCGGGAGACGATCCATGCGCATTCTCACGCCCGCCGTCGCGGCGGCGACCCTCGCCCTGGCCCTCGCCGTCACCGCCCTGCCCGCCTCCGCCGCCGAACCGGCCGCCTGGACCGTGCCGGACGTGGAGGCCCTGCCGCACGACGTCTACGGTGATTTCGTGCGCGAGGGCCGCGACCTCTTCGTGCAGACCTATGCCCACATCGGGCCGGAGGTCGCCGACCCCGAAAAGCGCTTCGCCGGCAACAACCTGGCGTGCGGCAGCTGCCACCTGCAGGGCGGCACGCAGAAGTTCGGCATCCCCATGGTGGGCGTCTATGCCGACTTCCCGCAGTACCGCGGCCGCGAGAACACCATCGGCACCATCAACGGGCGCATCAACGGCTGCATGCAGCGGTCCATGAACGGCAAGCCGCTGCCCGACAACAGCCGCGAGATGCGCGCGCTGGTGACCTACATCGCCTTCCTGTCCACCGACATACCGGTGCGCGAGAAGATCGAGGGCCGCCAGACGCCCAAGTTCACCCCGCCCGACCGCGCCGCGGATCCGGTGCGCGGCGAACAGGTCTACGCCGAAACCTGCGCCGTCTGCCATCAGGACGATGGTCAGGGCATCCGCAACGGCGAGCCCGGCGACGCCCAGGGCTACCAGTTCCCGCCGCTGTGGGGGCCGGACACCTACAACCACGGCGCCGGCATGCACCGCGTGCTGACGGCGGCCGCCTTCATCAAGTCCAACATGCCGCTCGGCACCACCTACGACGCGCCGGTGCTGTCGGACGAGGACGCCTACGACGTGGCGGCCTACATCAACTCCAAGGACCGCCCCGTCAAGGCGGGCGTGGAGAAGGACTATCCGGACCTGTCGAAGAAGCCGGTGGACAGCCCCTACGCCCCCTACTTCGACGAGGCCTCGGCCGAACAGCACAAGTACGGCCCCTTCCAGCCGCTGGAGGAGGCCCGCAAGAAGAAGATCGCCGAGCTGAAGGCGAAGAAGGAGCAGGACGCCAAGGCGGCGAACTGAAACCCCATCGCGTCTCCCGCGCGCCCCGGCCCTTGCGGTCGGGGCGCCGCGCGTTTAGGAAGGGCGTTCGACAGCCATCCAGAGAGACGCCATGAGTTCCGCCGACGACACCCGGCCCAAGCGCGACCCGCTCGCCGATCACATTCTCGCCCTGTGCGGCGAGAAGGGCAGCATCCGCCCCGAGGACGCCGCCCGCTCCTACTTCGAGATGTACCGCCGCCCCAAGGACCGCGACGAGGACTGGCGCCGCTACATGGTGCCGGTAAAGCAGCAGATGGTGGCGCTCGCCCGCCAGGGGCTGGTCGACATCACCCGCAAGGGCGAGGTCCAGGACCCGGACGACTTCAAGGGCCTGGTGCGCATCCGTCTGGCGACGGGCGAACGGCCGGCACCGAAGGCGTCCGATCGGGACGACGACGGCGAAGACGACGCGGAAGACTGATCGCGCTGCCGGCGGGCCGCGTCACCAGCGCGATGCCCGCCGCTACCGGCACGATGCCGGCGAGATCGCTCCACGCCAGCGGCTCGCCGTGCAGCAGCCAGCCGAACAGAAGGCCGAGCGGCGGCAGGGTGAAGTGCCAGGCGCTCGCCGCCGTGGCGCTGCCGCGCGCCAGCAGGGCGAACCACGCCAGATAGCCGCCGATGGACGACACCAGCACCATCCACGCCAGCGTGGCGAGGAAGGTGGGGCTCGGCGTCGGCAGCACCACGCCGTCCACCATCCAGGCCGCCGGCAGCAGCATGACGCCGCCGAACAGGCTCTGCAGCGACACGTTGGCGAGGATCGGCAGGCGGGCGTCCATCACCTTGAACAGCAGGGTGCCCGTGGTCAGCGCCGCCAGGGCGCCGAAGGTGAGCAGCAACGCGCCGGCGTCCTCCGCCCCCGCGCCCAGCCGCGACCGCACCACCAGCGCCACCCCCGCGAGCCCGAGCACGAGGCCGAGCCCCTTGCGCGCCGTCAGCCGCTCGTCCAGCACCACTGCCGCGGCGACCGCCGTCAGGATGGGGTTGGCCGAAACGACGAGGCTCGTCAGGCCGCTCGACACCCCGCCGAGGCCGGCGAAACTCAGGCCCAGGTAGAGCGCCTGGTTGAACACGGCGAGCACCGCCGTCACCGCCAGCGCCCGTCCCGTCAGGCCGGCGAAGGCGCCGCGCCACGCCGCCCACGCCGCCAGCAGCGCCCCGGCGATGAGGAAGCGTAGGGCGACGAAGGTCAGCGGCGGGCAGTCCGTGAGCGCCAGCTTTCCGACGGCGAAGGCGCTGCTCCAGATGAGGCAGAAAGGCACCACGAGAAAGGCGGTCGAACGGGTGGCGGCGGTCATGGACCTGTCCTCCGGCTGGGGCGATGACACACCCAGGCTAGGAGGAGGCTTCATCATTGGGAAATTAGATGTTAGACTGCCTATCATCCGCTTTATCGATGCACACTCCGACGGAGGGCCGCCCGCCATGCCCGACTTCGACATCGCGCTCCTGCGCACCTTCGTCTCGGTGATCGACGCCGGCGGCTTCACCCGCGCCGGCCAGCGCGTCCACCGCACCCAGTCGACCATCAGCCAGCAGATCAAGAAGCTGGAGGACCAGGCCGGCGTCGCCCTGCTCGACCGCTCGGCGCGGCACCTGCGGCTGACCGACGACGGCGAGCGCCTGCTGTCCTATGCCCGCCGCATCCTGGCGCTGTCGAGCGAGGCCAAGGCCCTGTTCTCCGGCCGCCGCACGGAAGAGGTGGTGAGCATCGGCGTGACCGAGGACTACGCGGTGGACCGCCTGCCCGCCCTGCTGTCCCGCTTCGCCCGCGACCACGGCGGCGTGCGGCTGCACGTGCGCTGCGGGCTCAGCATCGCCATGCTGGCCGACCTGGAGGCGGGCGAGCTGGATCTGGCGCTGGTCAAGCACGTGCGGCCCGGCAGCTCCGCCCTCGCCACCTGGCGGGAGCCGCTCATGTGGGTGACGGCGGCCGACGGCGGCCCCATGAACGAGGACCCGCTGCCGCTGGTGGTCTTCCCGCTCGGCTGCGTCTACCGCGACCATGCGGTGCACGAACTGGAGGTCATGGGCCGGCCGTGGCGCATCGCCTACACCAGCCCCAACCTCTCGGGCGTGCAGGCGGCGGTGACGGCGGGCCTCGGCGTCAGCCTGCTCGACCGGGTGGAGGTGCCGGCGGGCGCCCGTATCCTCGGGCCGGAGGAGGGCTTCCCGTCCATGCCGGAGGCGGAAATCGCCCTCTACGCCCGCGGCCCCATGACCCCGGCGGTGCAGGCGGTGGCCGACCTGCTCATCGACAGCCGCCCGCAGTGCGACGGCGCCGCGGCGGCGGAGTAGCAGACCTCAGGCGTGACCGACGCCGTCCTCCTGGCACGGCGTCGGCGCATCGGCGGTGGGGATCTCCACCACCACGCCCGTCGCGCCCCAGTCGGCGGCGGGCACGGGATGCAGGCGCACGTCGTCGCCCGCCAGCCCCTTGCACAACTCCTCCACCGGTGCGGCGTCGAGCGGCCCGGCCGACAGGATGGCGAGCAGGCCGTAGCGGACGGTGCCGCCCGCCTCCGGCCCGCAGGCCTGATTGAAGGCGCCGAGCCGGGCGAGGCTGGCGACCACGGCGTTGGGATCCCACTGCGGCAGGATCTCCAGCGCGCCGCGCGGCAGGTCGCGGTGGTTCCACACCAGCAGCGACGCCCGCGCCGTCATCAGCACCGGCGGCAGGCTGGTCGGGCGCGGCAGGCCGGCATGGGCGACGGCATCGGCGTAGCGGGTGTCGAGCGTCACATAGGCGCGGCTTTCGGTGCGGACGAACCCCGCCAGCAGCTCGCGCGCCACCACGGCTTGCGTCAGGCCCGCTGGCGGCCGGTCGGCGAGGCGTCCGCCGCGCGACATCGCGCCGTACTCCTGCAACGCCGTCGCCACCGCTTCGGCGGTGGCCGCTCCCATGTCCATGCGCATGCCGTGCGTCCCCCTCTGCGCCGCCGGAATGCATGGCGGCCCCCGCATGGTAGCGCATGCGCGATCCTCCGTCCCGCCCCGACGTTGGAAGGAGAAGACCCGTACGCTCGACACCGGAGGCCCCGCCATGCGCGACCCGACGCGCCAGGACAGCATCCTCGTCGCCCGCGAACGCCTGGAGCGCACCAAGGCCTGGCTGCTGCTGGCCGGCTGCGGTGCGGTGGTGACCGGCGTGCTCGGCGCCGCGGCGCCCGAGACCGGCGCCGCCGTCTTCGCCGGGGTGATCGGCGTCGGCGCGGTGATCGGCGGCCTGCTGCAGACCCTGCGCGGCGCCCTGTTCCACCGCTGGCGTCCGCGCTCCATCGTCTTCCGCCTCGTCAGCGGCCTCACCGCCCTGGCCGTCGGCGTCGCCCTCCTGTGGACGCCGCTCGACGCCGTCGCGGCGCTGGGGCTCGCGGCATCGGTGCTGCTGGTCGGGCACGGTGCCGCCCGCGCCCTGCTCATGGCGCGCGACGGCGACGACCGGTGGTGGATGTGGGCCGGGGTCGCCGCCGCCCTGGCCGCCGTCGCCGCCGTGGTGCTGGCGGCCGGCTGGCCGGGTGCCGCCGTCTGGGCCTTCGGGACCATCGGCGGGCTGCTGCTCTTCGCCCTCGGCTGGTGGCTCATCATGCTGGGCACCGCCGCCGACTCCCGCTCCGACCGCAACCTCGCAGGACGATGGCCGCCGCGATGACCGACTTCACGCCCACTCCCCTGCCCGCCGCCGTCCGCCACGAACTCTGCGCCGCCGCCGCGGCCTTCCTCGACGGCCTCGACGACGACCGGCGGCGGCGCGCCCAGTACCCGCTCGACGGACCGGCGCGGCGCGACTGGCACTACTTCCCCCGCCTCGACCAGCCGGGCCTGCGCCTCGCCGAAATGGACGGGCCGCAGCGCGAGGTCGCCCGCCGCCTGCTGCGCACCGCCCTGTCGGAGCGCGGCCTCGCCAAGGCCGAGGCGATCATGCGGCTGGAGACCCTGGTGCGGCGGATGGAGGAAGAGTCGGTCTACCACCCCGACAACTACTCCTTCGCGGTGTTCGGCCAGCCGTCCGACGATACCCCCTGGGGCTGGCGCATCGACGGCCACCACCTGTCGCTGACCATGGTGGCGACGCCCGACGGCGACCTCACCGTCACGCCCCACTTCATGGGCGCCAACCCGGCCGAGGTGCACGGCGGCGACCTGGACGGGACGCGCCCGCTGGCCGAGGAGATGGACCGCGCCTTCGGCCTGCTCGACGGCCTCGACCAGGGCGAGCGGGCGCAAGCGATCATCGCCGACCGATCCATGGGCGACATCCTCACCGGCCCGGCCGCGAGTCCGCTCTGGCGACTCCCGAAGGGCTGGCGGCGGCGCATCTGCCCGAGGCCCGGCGCGAGGGCCTCATGCGGCTGGTCGCAGCTTACGCCCACCGCCTGCGCCCCGACCTGGCGGAGCGTGAGCTGGCGCGGGTGCGGCAGGCGGGGATCGAGCGGCTGCACTTCGCCTGGGCCGGTTCGCTGACGCCCGGACGCCCGCACTACTACCGCATCCACGCCCCGACGCTGCTCATCGAATACGACTGCACCCAGGACGACGCCAACCACGTCCACACCGTGTGGCACGACCCGACGGGCCGCGACTTCGGCGACGATCCGCTCCGCCGCCATTACGACCACGGCCACGCCGACCCACACCACGGTCACGATCATTGACCGCGGCGGCGCGGCCGGCCACCCTGCGGCGGAGACCGACCGCAGAAGGACGCCGCCCGTGCTGGAACTCTACGTCGATGCCGACGCCTGTCCGGTGAAGGAAGAGGTGATGCGCGTCGCCGACCGCCACGGGCTGGTCGTCCACATGGTCGGCAACCGCTGGATCCGCCTGCCCGAAAGCCCGCGCCTGAAGCGCGTCGTCGTCCCGGCCGAGCCCGACGCCGCCGACGACTGGATCGCCGAGCACATCGGGCCGGGCGACATCTGCGTCACCCAGGACATTCCGCTGGCCGCCCGCTGCCTGGAGAAGGGCGCCAAGGCCATCGGCAACAAGGGCAAGCCCTTCACCCCCGACAGCATCGGCAACGCGCTCGCCATGCGCGACCTGATGACGACGCTGCGCGAAACCGGCGAGATCACCGGCGGCCCCTCCAGCTTCGCCAAGGCCGACCGCTCGCGCGTCCTGCAGGCCCTTGAAGACGCCATCCAGGCGGTGAAGCGGGGGCGGTAGCAGAGTGGTTTGCGCTCTGTCGCTGTCGCGCCAGAGCTGCGTTCAGGCGCCACGCAGGCTCTCGCGCCTGACCGGCGCGGGGGCGCAGTCGCGCCCCGGTTCGCGGCTTCCGATCTCGTTCGATCGGAAGCCGCTCTAATCCACCAGCTCCGTCGCGATCCGCACCTCGGAATGCAGGGTGCGGTGGACCGGGCACTTGTCCGCGATTTCCAGCAGCTTCGCCCGCGTCGCGTCGTCGAGGTCGCCGCTCAGGGTGATGCGGCGGTCGATGTGGTCGATCTTGGCGCCCGCCTCGTCGCAGTGTTCGCAGTCGGTGACGTGGCGCTTCTCGTGGTGCAGGCGGACCGCGACGCCGGTCAGCGGGATCTGCTTGCGGGCGGCGTAGAGGCGGATGGTCATGGCGGTGCAGGTGCCGAGGCTCGCCAGCAGCAGGTCGTAGGGGCTCGGGCCGCTGTCCATGCCGCCCACCGTCACCGGCTCGTCGGACAGGAACTCGTGGCCGCCGACGGTGACGCGCTGCTGGAAGCGGCCCTGCCCGGTTTCCTCCACCAGCACCGTGCCGACGTCCACCGGCTCGCGCCCGACGGCGGTCGCCGCCGGATGCTCCGGCAGGTAGCGGCCGGCCCAGGCGGCGATGACCTCGGCGGCATAGGCGGCGTCGGCGCGGTCGGAAAGCAGGTGGTCGGCGTCGTCCAGGCTGATGAAGCTCCTGGGGTGGCGGGCGGCGGCGAAGATGCGGGTGGCGTTGTCGATGCCGACGATCTCGTCGCGCGGCGCGTGCATCACCAGCAGCGCCTTGTGCATGTGCCCGAGGCCGTCGAGCAGGCGGTGCTCGTCGATGTCCTCCAGGAAGTCGCGGGTGATGGTGAAGGACCGCCCGGCGATCTTCACCTCGGCCTTGCCCGTTTCGTGGATGGCGTCCAATTCGTCGGTGAACAGGTGGGTCACATGCGCCGGCCCGCAGGGCGCGTTCAGCGTCACCACCGCCGACACCGACTCCAGCCCCGGCGCCGCCGCCAGCACCGCCGCGCCGCCCAGCGAATGACCGACCAGCAGCGACACCGGCCGCCCCTCTTCCGCCATCCAGGCGACCGCGGCGCGCACGTCGGCGACATTGGAAGAAAATCCGGCGTTGCCGAACTCGCCCTCGCTGTCGCCGAGGCCGGTGAAGTCGAAGCGCAGCGTGCCGATCCCCCGCTCCGCCAGCGCCTTGGCGACGCGCGAGGCGGCGAAGACGTCCTTGGAGCAGGTGAAGCAGTGGGCGAACAGCGCCCAGGCCGTCGCCTCGCCGTCGGGCCGCTCCAGCCGGGCAGCCAGCGTATGGCCGTCGGCGCTGTGGAACGTCACCTTCTCGCTTGCCGTCATGGCGTTCTCCCTTACCCTCGTCACATGTCCAGCCGAGCCAGGAGCCTAGCATGTCCGAACACCGGGTCGAGATCGTCAGCCGGGAGACCGTCTACAAGGGGTACTTCCGCATCGATGCCTACCGGCTGCGCCACAGCCTGCACGCCGGCGGCATGAGCCCCGAACTGACGCGCGAGGTGTTCGAGCGCGGCCACGCCGTCGCCGCCATCCTCTACGACCCCGACGCCGACGCCGTGGTGCTGGTGGAACAGTTCCGCATCGGCGCCTATTCCGCCGACATGCCGGCGTGGGAGCTGGAATGCGTCGCCGGCATCATCGAGGACGACGAGACGCCCGAAGCGGTGGTGCGGCGCGAGGCGGTGGAGGAATCGGGCCTGACGGTCGGCGAGGTGGTGCCCGTCGCCCGCTACCTGTCCTCCCCCGGCGGCTCGTCGGAAACGGTGGAGATCTTCTGCGGCCGCATCGACAGCCGCGGCGCCGGCGGCATCCACGGCCTGCCCGAGGAAGGCGAGGACATCAAGGTCGTCGTGCTGCCCTACACGGACCTGGAGCGCATGGTCTTCGCCGGCACCATCGGCAACGCCATGACCCTCATCGCCGCCCAGTGGCTGGTGCTCAACCGCGCCGAAGTGCGCAAGCTGTGGCCCAAGCGCCCTTGATCGGCAGGCCGGCGCGCCATACCCTCATGCTCACGTGTTTTTAGAAGGAATTGTACACCATGGACGTGAGAAACGGGCTGGTCGGCAGCGTCGGCAATACCCCGCTGGTCAAGCTGGAATGGCCCTCGCGGGTGACCGGGCGCACCATCCTCGGCAAGGCGGAGTTCATGAACCCCGGCGGCAGTGTCAAGGACCGCGCCGCGCTCGCCCTCATCCGCGACGCCGAGGCCCGCGGCGTGCTGAAGCCCGGCGGCACCATCGTCGAAGGCACCGCCGGCAATACCGGCATCGGCCTTGCGGTGGTCGGCAACGCGCTCGGCTACAAGACCATCATCGTCATGCCCGAGACCCAGAGCCAGGAGAAGAAGGACACGCTGCGCCTGCTCGGCGTCGACCTGCGCCTGGTGCCCGCCGTGCCGTTCAAGGACCCCGGCAACTACGTCCACGTCTCGCGCCGCATCGCCGAGGAGACGGGCGCCTTCTGGGCCAACCAGTTCGACAACACCGCCAACCGCGACGGCCACTATGCCACCACGGGGCAGGAGATCTGGACCCAGACGGACGGCCGCGTCACCGCCTTCACCTGCGCCACCGGCACCGGCGGGACGCTCGCGGGCGTCGCGCGGGCGCTGAAGGAGAAGAACCCGGACGTCAGGATCGTGCTCGCCGACCCCATGGGCTCGGCGCTGTTCTCGTGGAAGAAGCTGGGCGAGCTGAAGGCCGAGGGCACCTCCATCACCGAAGGCATCGGCCAGGGCCGGGTGACCAGGAACCTGGAGGACGCGCCGCTGGACGACGCCGTGCAGATTCCCGATGAGGAAGCCCTGGAAGTCGTCTTCTCCCTGGTGAAGAACGAGGGCCTGGTGCTCGGCGGGTCGTCGGGCATCAACGTCGCCGCCGCCATGCGGGTGGCCCGCGAGCTGCCGGAGGACGCGGTGGTCGTCACCATCCTGTGCGACGGCGGCCAGCGCTACCAGAGCAAGCTGTTCAATCCCGAGTTCCTGCGCGCCAAGGGGCTGCCCACGCCGCCCTGGATGGACTAGCATGGCGGCCCACGCATAACCGTCAGGGATGGAGACATGACGAAGGACACCGCCAAGCCGTCGGCTCTGGTCAGCACGCAGTGGCTCGCCGATCACCTGAGCGCGCCCGACGTGCGCGTGGTCGACGCCACCACATTCCTGCCCGGCAGCGAGCGTGACGCCGCCGCCGAGTACCGCGAGTGCCACATCCCCGGCGCGGTGTTCTTCGACATCGACGACGTCTCCGACCATTCCACCGACCTGCCGCACATGCTGCCGCCGCCGGAGAAGTTCTCTGCAAAGGTGCGCAAGCTCGGGCTCGGCGACGGCAACACCATCGTCGTCTACGACGCCAACGGCGGCGGCATGGCGGCGGCGCGGGTGTGGTGGATGTTCCGCGTCTTCGGTGCCCGCAGCGTCTTCGTGCTCGACGGCGGCCTGCCCAAGTGGCAGCGCGAGGGCCGGCCGACCGAGGACATCCCGCCGGTGCCGACGCCGCGCCACTTCACCGCCCGCATGAACCGCACCCTGCTGCGCTCGGTGGAGGACGTGCTGGCCAACCTGGAGACGGGACGCGAGCAGATCGTCGACGTGCGCGCCGCCGCCCGCTTCACCGGCGAGGCGCAGGAACCGCGCCCGGCGGCCAAGGTCGGCCACATGCCGGGCGCTAAGAACCTGCCGTGGGCGGAGCTTTACGACCCCGCCACCGGCGAGATGCTGAAGCCGGACGCCCTCGCGGCCCGCATGGCAGCGGCCGGCATCGACCTGGCGCGCCCGGTGACCGCCAGTTGCGGCTCCGGCGTCACCGCCTGCACGCTCGCCCTGGCGGCGCACGAGGTGGGCAAGACGGACGTGGCGGTCTACGACGGCTCGTGGGCCGAATGGGGCAACCGCGACGACACGCCGGTGGAGCGCGGCGCGTGACGACGGCGGCGCTCGGCGTCGCCATCCGCCCCATGGACGACGCCGAGCAGGACGCCGTGGCCGCCCTGTGGGACGCCTGCGGCCTCACCCGCCCGTGGAACCCGCCGGCGTGGGACATCCCCTTCGCCCGCGCCAACCCGTCGTCGGAGGTGCTGGTGGCCGTGACCGACAACGGTCGCGTCGTCGGCTCGGTTCTGTGCGGCCACGACGGGCACCGCGGCTGGCTCTACTACGTCGCCGTCCACCCCGACCACCGCCGCACCGGCCTCGGCCGCCGCATGGTGGAGGCCGGCGAGCAGTGGCTGGCGGCGCAAGGGGTGTGGAAGGTGATGCTCATGGTGCGCGACACTAACGCGGCCGTGCAGGACTTCTACCGCAGCCTCGGCTACGACCGCGATCCGGTGACGGTGATGTCGCGGCGTGTGGCGCCGTCGCCCGGCGGCGGTTGAGGCGCCCGGGCGGGGTGGCGGCGGACGTTTCGGGGGAGCGGCAGGGCGGCAAGCGACGGGGGAGCCGTGGATGGCCGGGTCAAGCCCGGCCATGACAATTTTTAGTGTAAAATCAACCACTTGTCATGCGCGGACCTGATCCGCGCATCCACGGCGTCCCAGGCGGCTGCCGCCCCTGGCCCCTCCCCGAACGAAAAGGCCGCCGCCGGATCCCATCCGGCGGCGGCCTTCGTCGTTCTGCCCGGTCGGTCGCGAGGAACGCCGGGTCAGGCGGTCTTGCGCAGCGCCTCTTCCATCTTCAGGCCGAAGAACCCGGTGCGGCAGGTGGAGCCGTCGGGGAAGCGCCAGACGGTCGGGACGGACCCGCCGCTCTGGGTGGAGGTCGGCGTCAGGGGCTCGGCGCCGAAGCCGAGCACGATCTCGTCGGCCAGCAGGGCGACCGTGTGGGGCGCGACCTTGTCCTTCCAGTCACAACCGTGACGGCTTTCCATGGTCAGCGAGAACAGATTCAGGGCGTGATGGGCGGTGGGGGTGCCGGGCATTCGAAGTCTCTCCTACAGGTTCAGCCTAGCGGTTACGCCGGACTGATTCCCTCCGAGCGGCGGTTCGAGCCGCCGCCATCCATTTCTGTTGCACTGCAATATACGGTGGAGGATCACCCTCCGCCAGTGCCGTCGCCGAAAAGCGTCCCGTCGCTTGCACAGCCAAGAAACGCGCCGTGTCGAGGCGGGTTGCGGGGCACCTGTTGCAGTTAATTTGCGCCCTTTTTGCACCGCACACAAGTCTCTTTATCCGCCGTTACGACGAAGGTCCTGTGTATCGGGGGTGGAAAGAGAACGGCACAGCCGTCAATATCGCAGGCTGCCGGCCCGGCACCCGCACGGCCCACGACCAGGAACAGAGACGGCCCACCATGAAGCCCGATACCCGCATCGTCCACGCCGGACGCCATCCCGAACGGTTCGACGGCGCGGTCAGCACCCCCGTCTATCGCTGCTCCACCATCCTGTCCGACAGCGTCGCCGACCTGAAGGCCCGCAACAAGGCCAAGTTCGACGCCGTCAGCTACGGCCGCACCGGCACGCCCATCACCATGGACCTGGAAGCGGCCGTCGCCGAGCTGGAAGGCGGCGCCCGCGCCATCGCCACCTCCTCGGGCCTCGCCGCCATCGCGGGGGCGCTCACCGCGCTGCTGTCGGCGGGCGACCACCTGCTGGTGACCGACAGCGCCTATTTCCCCACCCGCCGCTTCTGCGACACGGTGCTGACGCGCTTCGGCGTCGAGGTCGAATACTACGACCCGCTGATCGGCGGCGACATCGCCCGCCTGATCCGCCCCAACACCCGCGTGGTGTTCACCGAGGCGCCGGGCTCGCTCACCTTCGAGATGCAGGACATCCCCGCCATTGCCGAGGCCGCCCACGCCGCCGGCGCGCTGGTGGTGAACGACAACACCTGGGCGACTCCGCTGCTGTTCCGCTCCTTCGAGAAGGGCGTCGACCTGTCGCTGCACGCCGGCACCAAGTATATCGTCGGCCATTCCGATGCCATGCTCGGCCTCATCGTCTGCCGCACGGCCGAGCTGTTCGAGCGGGTGAAGACCTGCGTCGGCACCTTCGGCTACAGCCTGTCGGGCGACGACGCCTTCCTCGCCCTGCGCGGCCTGCGCACCCTGTCGGTGCGCCTCGCCCGCCACCAGGACAGCGCGCTCGACATCGCCCGCTGGCTGCAGAACCACACCGACGTCGCCCGCGTCATGTTCCCCGCCCTGCCCGAGGATCCCGGCCATGCCGTCTGGAAGCGCGACTTCCTCGGCTGTTCCGGCCTCATGGGGGTGGAGCTGCGCCCGGCCCCCGTCGCGGCCATGGAAGCCATGCTGGATGCCCTGGAGCTGTTCGGCCTCGGCTACTCGTGGGGCGGCTTCGAGAGCCTCGCCATCCCGACCAGCGGCTCCATCCAGCGCACCGCCACCCCCTGGAGCGCCGCCGGCCCGACCATCCGCCTGCACATCGGCCTGGAGGACGTGGACGACCTGAAGGCCGACCTCGAGCGCGGCTTCGCCGCCTTCCGCGCCGCCGCCGCCTGACCCATATGACAGAGACCATGACCACCGACACCGCCGCCCTCACCCGTACGCCCGCCGCGCCCGCCGAAATCGAGGCCGCGCTCGCCGCCATCCGCTTCAACGCCGACGGTCTCGTCGCCGCCATCGCGCAGCAGCACGACAGCGGCGAGGTGCTGATGATGGCCTGGATGAACCGCGAGGCCGTGGCCGAGACGCTGACCACCGGCCGGGTGTGCTACTTCTCCCGCTCGCGCAACAAACTGTGGCGCAAGGGCGAGACCTCCGGGCAGCAGCAGCATCTGGTGGACCTGCGCATCGACTGCGACGGCGACACGCTGCTCGTGCTGGTGGACCAGCTGGGAGTCGCCTGCCACACGGGGCGGCGCAACTGCTTCTTCCACGCCCTGCGCGACGGCGCCCTCGCGTCCATCGCCGAGCCCGAGGTGTCGCAGGAGGACCTGTACGGCCGATGAGCGAGACCCTTCCCGTCACCATCCTCACCGGCTTCCTCGGCAGCGGCAAGACGACGCTGCTCAACCGCCTGCTGCAACGGCCGGAGCTGTCCGACACCGCCGTGCTCATCAACGAGTTCGGCGAAATCGGCCTCGACCATCTGCTGGTGCGCGAGATCCAGGACGACATCGTTCTGCTGAACTCGGGCTGCCTGTGCTGCACGGTGCGCGGCGACCTGGTCACCGCCCTGCGCGACCTGTTCCTCAAGCGCGTGCGCGGCGAGGTGGACTTCCGCCGGCTGATGATCGAGACGACGGGCCTCGCCGATCCGGCGCCCATCCTGCACACGCTGATGACCGATCCGCTCATCGGCGCCCGCTACCGCCTGGACGGCATCGCGACGACGGTGGACGCCCTGCATGCCCTGGCGCAGTTCGACGCCCAGCCGGAGTCGGTGAAGCAGGCGGCCGTCGCCGACCGCATCGTCATCACCAAGGCGGACCTGGTCGATGCCGACACGCTCGCCGCCCTGCACGCCCGCCTCGACGGGCTGAACCCGGCGGCACCGCGCATCGTCGCCGATCACGGGGCAGTGGAGCCGGCCGATCTGCTGGAGGCGGGCCTGTTCAAGGCCGACAGCAAGATCCCCGCCGTCGCCGACTGGCTACGGGCGGAGGCCTATGAGACGGCGCACGATCAGCACGGGCACGGGCACGGGCACGACCATCATCACCACGATCACGGCCACGCCCACAGCCATGACCGCCACCACGACGTGAACCGCCACGGCGACCGCATCAGCGCCTTCTGCCTGACCCTGGACGAGCCGGTGGACTGGCAGCATCTGGTGGAGGCGCTGGAGATGATCATCGCCGCGAAAGGCGAGAACCTGCTGCGGGTGAAGGGCATCCTCAACGTTGCCGGCCAGGAGGCGCCGGTGGCGGTGCACGGCGTGCAGCACGTCTTCCACCCGCCGGCCACCCTGCCCGGCTGGCCCGAGGGCAGCGACCGGCGCTCCCGGCTGGTGTTCATCACCCGCGACCTCAGCCCGGCGGCCATCGAGAAGGTGGTCCGCGCCGCCCTCGGGATCACGTCGGACCTCTACGGCGGCTGATCCGCCTGCTGCACCGCAGCTATTCCACACTTCACGGAGAGGTAATTTTATCTCAAAGAACGGCCCGATCCGGCAATTCCCGATTGACAGGACAATGCCAGAGTGGCACCGTGGGTCTTGGCTGAGAATGCGACATGATCAGTCCCCTCTTTTAACCTAAAAGACCGCCCCGATGTCCTCGGAGCGGTCTCTTTTTGAGGGGGCCATGGGCGCGGTTATTTCCGCATGCCCTGCTCGGCTATTAGTCCACGATCTCGGGCAGCCTGCCCTCGTGCGCCACGAAGGGCGCGTATTTCATGTCGCTCTTCAGGATGTGGTTCACCAACCAGGTCTTCAGGAAGCGCAGCACCTCCTGGCTGTCCACCTCCTGCGGCGAGCGCTGGAACAGGGTCAGGATGTCGCTGACCGTCGCCTCGATCTCGCGGTGCTTGCGGGCGTGGGCCTTGAAGCCGGGGAAGCGGCATTCCCGCATCACCGTTTCTTCGCGGGCGAAGTGCGTTTCGACGTAGCGCTTCAGGCTGCCGATGACCATGCCGATGACGGCCGTGTCCTGGCGCGTCTCGATGGCGTCGTGCAGCTGGTTGATGATGTTGATGAGCATCTGGTGGTCGAAGTCCAGCGTGGCGTGATGCACGCTGTATTCGTCCCGCCACTCCATGAACGGCATGACGCCTCGCTCCGCGCGATCGGGTGTTTCGGGGGTGGAGGACATATTACAGTCCTGCGACCAATGTCGCAATCCGCTTGGTGTCTTTCGGCACATGGTCTCGGCGTGTCGCGAGCAGTGTCCGGCCTGCGCTTGCGGGCTTGCCAAACCGCCCGCGAGCCCATAGGTTTCCCACCCGACCGGGGCGTAGCTCAGCCTGGTAGAGCGCCAGCTTTGGGAGCTGGATGCCGGAGGTTCGAATCCTCTCGCCCCGACCACCGACGAAGACCACGAGGGACAGGACATGGCGATCTCCGTGCGCATCCACCGGCCGGCCAAGACGGCCATGCAGTCCGGTACCGGCAACAGCCGCCGCTGGCTGCTCGAGTTCGAGCCGCAGGCCGCGCGCAGCATCGACCCGCTGATGGGCTGGACCAGCAGCCGCGACACCCGCCAGCAGGTGAAGCTGTGGTTCGCCAGCAAGGAAGAGGCGATCGCCTACGCCAAGCAGCAGGGCTACGACTACCGCGTCGACGAGCCCAAGGAGCGCCGCGTGAAGCCCAAGTCCTATGCCGACAACTTCGCCTACAGCAAGGTGTCGGAGCCCTACAAGGTCAAGCACAACGTCTGATCCCGGCCCGGCGGCGCGGCCTCCGTTCCGGACCAGGCCACGCCGCCCCTGCCCGGCCCGCGCGCCCTTAGCTCAGCTGGATAGAGCATCCGCCTTCTAAGCGGACGGTCGCAGGTTCGAATCCTGCAGGGCGCATACCCCTTCCCCGGCACCGCATTTTTCCTGAGATCCGCGCCTAGCCTAGGTTTCCCGGCAATCTGCTGGTAAAGTTTTTGGCAATTCAGGGGCGCGAGTCATGGGTAAGAATCCTCGCTACACAGTCAACCGCGCCGGCACCTACCATTTCGTTCGGGCGGTGCCTGGTGACGTTCAGGCGGTGATCGGGAAAACGCAGTGGCGGAACAGCCTGGAAACCGGCAACCGCAAAGAGGCTGAGCAGAAGGTCCGAAAGCTCCTCGATAGGACCGACGCTGAGATCCAAGCGGCTCGCGCTGCAGAGCACCGCAAACGCCGCCTCAGCGAGATTGCGGCGGAGTTGGATGAACTGGGCTACAGCAGCCCCCCTGATGGATGGGATACCGAAGCCCTCGCGTGGGTATCCCGCTTCCACAAGCAGCACCTCCTAGCCCGGTATGAAGACGCTTCAGCCCGCTTGGCGCCCCTACCTGGCGTGTCGGTCGAGCCTGTGCTTGCAGCCGTGTGGAAGGGCCTTGAGGACGAGCAGCGGCGCATTGACGCGATCCACGAGGAAGTCACCAAGCCATCCAAGCGGAAGCCGCTAGAGCCTCTTGTCCGGGATCGGCTGGAAGATATGTTCCAGCTTTGGGTGAATGACAAACACCCCGCACAGCGGACGCAGGACGAAGCCCGCGTCGCTATGCGTTACTTCCTCGAATTGAATGGCGACCTCCCGGTTGTAGAGCGACATCGTCGGTGAGGAGCGCGCGACATCGAAGGTGACACGATGGACCGCGACGGTGGTGATGATGGATCGGCCTCGCGGTCAGCGC
>NZ_OCNJ01000032.1 GCF_900230255.1 Caenispirillum bisanense | reverse complement strand
CCCCACACCCTGCCGCGGGGTGGAGCAGCCCGGTAGCTCGTCAGGCTCATAACCTGAAGGTCGCAGGTTCAAATCCTGCCCCCGCAACCAACCCCCAGACATCCTGTCTACAAGTTGAAATACAGGATTTCTGGGTTTCCGCGCAAGCGGAAATTGTTCAGGGGTCGCACGCCTCAACTCAGGAGGCGGCTCACTTCCTAACCCAGAAAAGACGAAACCCCGCAGTTGGCGCTGCGGGGTCTCTGACGTGTAGGAACACGCCCAACACTCTCTAGATGGGCCAATTCTACGCGATGGACGGCTGTTGTCAAGCGTCAGCCTGTCTTGGGTTGAAGGCCGAAAACATGCATGCAATCAACCGCATGTCCCGCCGGCATCGCGCGGCGGACGGAGACTTTCCCGGAACTTGAAGCGACGGCGCGCAGTGTCTCCGCGCCAGGCGTCACGACGGCCGCGGTGACCGGCCTGGTGCTGCGCGGCGTGAAGGTGCTGACGCCGGCGCTGACGCCGGCGGCGGTGCATCTTCTTGCCCTGCTGGTCGAGCACGTCCACGGCGACGACCGGTGGCGCCTCGGGCGCCTGCGGGTGGTGCCGAGCAATGCGCGGTTGGCGGCCATGATGGGTACCTGCGAGCGCGGCATCCGGCGCCTGCTGAGCCTGCTGGAGGCCAACCACTGGATCGTGCGCCGCTACACCGCCAGCAACCGCCGCAGCCGCCCCCAGGCGGGGATAGACCTGGCGCCCGTGGCGGCGCGGCTGGCCGACCTGCGCGAGGCCGTCGCGTGGGTGGCGGAGGAGGGCAGGGATGCCCGGCGCCAAGCGGACGCCGAGCGGCCGGATGGGCGGAAAGAGCAGTCCGGCAGGGAGGACAAATCTGTCCTCCTGAAATCCTACAGTAGAACTCCCAAGCCTTCGGCTTCTGTACAGCCCGCCGAGGCCGGCGCCGACGCCAGCGCTGTCGGGGAGCTGGTGAGCCTCATGCTCCACGCCTCGCCGCGGCTCCAGGGGCTGTTGTCTGCCCATGACCTGATTGATCTTCAACGCCCACGACCGCCGGCACCGGCCCTGAACCGGCTGACGGTGGTCGTGGGCGTCTTCGTGCGTGAGCTGGGGCTGTCCAGCGGGATCTGGACGGAGGCCCTCGCCCGGCACGGATGGGCGGCGCTGGCAGCCGCCGTGGTGGTGATGGAACGACAGGAGGTGAAGCGGCGCGCCGGCTACCTGCGCTCCATGCTCCGCCATCCCAAGCTGGCCGACACGGTTCGCCACAGCCTACGGCGCCTTGTCGACGGAGGGCGCGGATCATGAGTGACAGATCGCCAATCCCCATCCTACCCGTCGTCGATCAGCCCAGGTGGACGCGCGACGGCGTTCAGGCCGGGCGCTGTTCCGGCCTCCAGGTCAACACGCTGACCGTCGGCGAGCACCAGGCGCTGCTGGTGAGCCGAGGACAGCGGCCGTTATCGCTGGCCGAGATCGCGCAGATTCACGGGCTAGATGCCGCTGAGGCAGAGGCGGCTCGGCAGGCACGCCAGAGCGCCGCGCCCAGGGGCGCGCCGAGGGGACGACAGGAAAAGGCGCTGCGCTCCGTCGTCGTCGACGGGCGGCGCTGGAAGGTCACGATCGAGGCTGACGACGGGATAGAAGGCTGATGATCCGCCCGCTCTCCTCAGGCTCCAGCCTTCAGGCGCACGCCGGCGCCGCCGTCGGGGCTGGGCTGTCCCTCCGGGATGAATACGATGCCGGCGGTCTCAAGAGCCCTCTGAATTCTGCCAAGCGTCTCGCCGTAAGCGTCGGCTCCGTTCTCAAACCGCGAGACGGTGTTGGCAGTGACACCGGCTTTCTCCGCCAGCTCACGCACTCCCCAGCCGAGTGCCGCGCGCGCCATCTTGACCTGCTGCCGCGTAATCATTTTGACTCTGTACCCACATCCGTTGATCCTGTATTGACGTACCCGCCCGATGTTTGTACAGTGCACACATCGACGGGGACGGGCAACAAGAGTAGTCGCCCGACGGGTAAGGGAGCAAGGTTCATGGCTGGCGGTACGACCATCATCAATCTCCGGGCTGCCCGCGCGGCGCGCGGCCTGCCGGTGGCGCCGCTGGCGGATGCCCCCGCCACCTACCAGGTCGGCCAGCCGGTGACGGTGCTCGGGCGTCCCATCCGCTACGGCTGGGTGGTCTATCCAGCGACGATTACGATGGCCGCTCTGCCGACGACTAGGATGTCCGCATGGGGTGACCGTAGGGCGGGCGTAGCCCGGCCGGAGGTCACCCC
>NZ_OCNJ01000008.1 GCF_900230255.1 Caenispirillum bisanense | reverse complement strand
TTTCTCTTTTCTTTCAGCGACTTGGAGACTTGCTCCGCCCCGCTGAAGGAGGCCGGTTTCTACTCGGGGCCGGCCACCCTGTCAACCGGTTTTTTTCCGGCTGCCCCGACTTCGTTTTCGCTGCCTGTCGGCGTCGACCGCGTCGTCGGGAGGCGCGGTTTCTACGGGACGGGGCGGGGTGAGTCAACACCCTTTTTTACCGTTCCGTGAAACTGCCTCCGCACCCTGGAAAACGCCATGCGCCGGCCGGAGCCGGATGTGCCTGTCGTCCCAGAAGGAGGAGAGGTTTGGAGCGGGTGATGGGAATCGAACCCACGACATACAGCTTGGGAAGCTGTCGTTCTACCACTGAACTACACCCGCGTCCCGCCAGCGAACCGGCGCGTTCGGATGTTATAGGCAGGCCCGCGCGAGGGCGCAAGGGGAGACGAACGGCCGAGCCGCCCACGACGCGGCCGTCGCCGCGGCCCAGCGGAATATTGCCATGACGGGTGCGAAGGATCATGCTGGCGCGCGCGGCCGCCCGAAGGTGTGGGGCCTCGGCGGGCCGGCCGCGCGCGCTTGGGAGGGACGACCCGTGACGCTGGTTTCCGGAAGCGGCACCGTGGGGCCGCTGTTCGATCGCTTTTCCGTCGCCGACTGGGCGGCCGGCTGGGGCGGGCTCACCCCGCCGCTGGAGCCGGCAGACGTGGAGCGCCTGCGCGGCCTCAACGAGCCGCTCACCCTGACCGACGTCGAGCGCGTCTACATGCCGCTGGTCGAGCTGCTGGTCACCCACATGGGCGCCCGCTGGGACCTGCGCCGCCGCCGCGCCGAGCTGTCGCGCCGCGTCGAGCGCCACGGCCCCTTCATCGTCGGCATGGCCGGCAGCGTCGCCGTCGGCAAGAGCACCTCCGCCCGCGTGCTTGCGGCCCTGCTGCGCGCCGAGGGCCGCAGGGTGGCGCTGGTGCCCACCGACGGCTTCCTGCTGCCCAACGCCGTGCTGGCCGAGCGCGGCCTGATGAACCGCAAGGGCTTTCCCGGCACCTATGATCTGAAGGCGCTCATCGGCTTCCTCACCGACATCCGCCTCGGCCGCGCCGCGCAGGCGCCGGTCTACAGCCACCAGACCTACGACGTGGTGCCCGGCGCCACGGTGACGGTGGAGGAATCCGAGGTCGTCATCCTGGAGGGCCTGAACGTCCTGCAGGTCGGGCCGCTGCCGGCCGAGGGCGAGCATCGCCCCTTCGTGTCCGACTTCTTCGACTTCTCCATATACGTGGACGCCGAGGAAGAGGCGCTGCGCAGCTGGTACCTGGAGCGCTTCCTCGCCCTGCGGGCCACCGCCTTCCAGGACCCGCAGGCGTACTTCCACCGCTACGCCGCCGTCTCCGAGGCCGAGGCGCGCGACACCGCCACCCGCATCTGGGAAACCATCAACCTGGTGAACCTGCGGGAGAACGTGCTGCCGACCCGCGCCCGCGCCGACGTCGTGCTGCGCAAGGGCCCCGACCACGGCGTCTACGAGGTGTGGCTGCGGCGGGTGTGACCTCCCTCGCGGTCAGCCGGTGACGCCGAGGCCGACGTCGAGCCCCATCATCAGCAGGAATCCCACCGTCAGGCCGAAGGTGGCGGCGGTCGCGTTGCCGTTGCGGTGGGTTTCCGGGATGATCTCGTTGCTCACCACGAACAGCATGGCGCCGCCGGCCATGGCGAGGCCCCACGGCAGCACCGGCTCGGCCACCGCCACCATCCCGGCGCCGAGGAAGCCGCCGACGCTCTCCACCGCCCCCGTCGCCAGGGCGATGCCCGCCGCCGGCAGCGGGGCATAGCCGAGCGCCAGCATGGACAGCGCCACCACCAGGCCCTCCGGCAGGTTCTGCAGGAAGATGCCGAGGGTGAGCGTCACGCCGTTCTCCACGTTGCCGCCGCCGAAGCCGACTCCGACCGCGAGGCCTTCCGGAAAGTTGTGCAGGGTGATGGCGATGACGAACAGCCACAGGCGCTTGACCTGGCGGCCGTCGACGTGCTGCGGCCCGGTGACCAGGTGTTCGTGCGGCAGCGCCCCGTGCACCGCCCACAAGCCGGCGGCGCCGAGCAGCGTGCCGGCGGCGACCACCAGGAAGCCGACCAGCGCATGGCCGTGCAGGACCGTCGCCGCCTCCACCCCCGGCAGCAGCAGCGAAAAGGCCGTCGCCGCCAGCATGACGCCGGCGGAGAAGCCGAGCATGACGTCCTGCTGCCGCTGGGTGATGCGCCGCAGCACCAGCACCGGCAGGGCGCCGATGCCGGCGGCGGACCCGGCGATGAGGCTGGCGATGACGCCGAGGGTGACCAGCGGCAGGGTGTTCAGGGCAGCGACGAGGTCGGACACGGGGACTCCCCGGCGGTGTGGGAAGACGGGACGGGCGATGGAACCGGCGTTGCTCTCCCGGAGTTTTCTCCCACAGGATGCATACGATCGGACTGCATGTCGCCGAAGCATAACGTCTGCCCCGTTGCCGAGGCGACAATGCCGTCTTATGGTGTGCGGACTTACTGTACGTCTCGCCGGGAAGGTCGGATCGCGACCGCTCCCGGGGAGCAGGAAACGAGGGAGGCGACACCGGTGCAGCCACGACCCGAAGGGGTGAGTTCACCCCGTGGTCCCGTCGCCGCGTCGTGTCCGGTTCCGGCCCGTCGTTTCCGGTCCCCCGCGCCGCAGAATCCGAACGCAGACGAGAGGTGAGTTCCGACTCGGCCGCCGGGACGCGACGGGCGGCTGGGCGATTGTCGGTATTGGAGACCCGTAATGACCGAAGCGCCTACCAAGAATGCCAAACTGCTTGCCTGGGTGGAGGAGATCGCCAAGCTCACGAAGCCCGACCGCATCCATTGGTGCGACGGCTCCGACGCGGAGTACGATCGCCTGTGCCAGGAGATGGTCGAACACGGCACGTTCATCCGCCTGAACGAGCAGAAGCGCCCGAACAGCTACCTCTGCCGCTCCGATCCGGGCGACGTGGCGCGCGTCGAGGACCGCACCTTCATCTGCTCCCAGCGGCGCGAGGATGCCGGCCCGACCAACAACTGGGTCGAGCCGAGCGAGATGCGCGGCACCCTGAACGGCCTGTTCGACGGCTGCATGCGCGGCCGCACCATGTACGTGGTGCCGTTCAGCATGGGGCCGCTCGGCTCCAAGATCGCCCACATCGGCGTCGAGATCTCCGACAGCGCCTATGTCGCCGTCAACATGAAGATCATGACCCGCATGGGCCAGAAGGTGCTGGACGTGCTGGGCGCCGACGGCGAGTTCGTGCCCTGCGTGCACTCGGTCGGCATGCCGCTCGAGGCCGGCCAGAAGGACGTCGCGTGGCCGTGCAACGCCGACAACAAGTACATCGTCCACTTCCCCGAATCGCGCGAGATCTGGTCGTACGGCTCCGGCTACGGCGGCAACGCCCTGCTCGGCAAGAAGTGCTTCGCGCTGCGCATCGCTTCGGTCATGGCGCGTGACGAGGGCTGGCTCGCCGAGCACATGCTCATCCTGGGCGTCAAGAACCCCAAGGGCGAGCGCACCTACGTGGCGGCCGCCTTCCCGTCGGCCTGCGGCAAGACCAACTTCGCCATGCTCATCCCGCCCGAAGGCTTCGATGGGTGGGAGGTCTCCACGGTCGGCGACGACATCGCCTGGATCAAGCCAGACGAGAACGGCGTGCTGCACGCCATCAACCCCGAGTACGGCTTCTTCGGCGTGGCGCCGGGCACCAACACCAAGTCCAACCCCAACGCCATGGCGTCGCTGGCGAAGAACTCCATCTTCACCAACGTCGCGCTGACCGACGACGGCGACGTGTGGTGGGAAGGCATGACCGACGAGGCGCCGGCGCACCTCGTGGACTGGAAGGGCCAGGACTGGACGCCGGATTGCGGCCGCCCCGCGGCGCACCCCAACGCCCGCTTCACCGCCCCGGCCAGCCAGTGCCCGTCCATCGACCCCGAGTGGGAAAACCCGAAGGGCGTGCCGATCTCGGCCTTCATCTTCGGCGGCCGCGTCTCCAAGAACTTCCCGCTGGTGTTCCAGGCGTGGAACTGGAGCCACGGCGTCTACCTCGCCGCCACCATGGGCTCGGAAGCGACGGCCGCCGCCGTCGGCCAGGCCGCCATGCGCCGCGACCCGATGGCCATGCTGCCGTTCTGCGGCTACAACATGGCCGACTACTGGTCGCATTGGCTGAACCTGGGCCGCAAGCTGCCCGAGCCGCCGCGGATCTTCCGCGTCAACTGGTTCCGCAAGGACGAGAACGGCAAGTTCATGTGGCCGGGCTTCGGCGAGAACATGCGCGTGCTGAAGTGGATCGTCGACCGCGTGCACGGCCGTGCCCGCGCCGTCGAGAGCCCGATCGGCTGGGAGCCGTTCCACGAGGACATCAAGTGGGAGGGCATCGACTTCCCGAAGGACAAGTTCGAGAAGCTGATGGCCGTGGAAAAGGCCGTGGCCCTCGACGAGGCCAACGAGGAAGACAAGCTGTTCACCCAGTTCGACGGCCGCCTGCCGAAGGAGATGCGCCTGCACCAGCAGATGCTCATCGCCCGCCTGGAGCGCAGCCCCGAGGTGTGGTCCCTCAAGGACCCGGTGACCTCGTAAGGGTCGTCGCCTGTGCGTAGACAGCAGCCCCGCCGGAGCGATCCGGCGGGGCTGTTGGTTATTCGAAGGGCGTTGCGGCCAGCCGGTCGACGGGCGGGGATGGCTTAGGAGCTGTCGTGGGCCCACAGTAACCTTCCGCGTCACGCCGGCCGGCGCGGGACGCATTCCCCGTCATAGAGGCGCCGTGATTATGCTTTCAGCCATCTCGACGGCATTGCGCGCCTGCAGATCAGTGAGAGGCGAGGCCAGATCGTAGTCGGCTACGGCACGAAGACGTTTCAGTTTTCGCATGTAACGCTTCATCCGATGCAGTCTCGCTGAACCCGGCGGCGCCTTTTCGACCGCGTCGATGACGTCCCGATGCTTAGCCTCAGCATAACGGTTCACCGGATCAAGCCCGAGAGCCTCGCAGGCGAGATGGTAAACGCCATAGTAGGCTTGGTGCACCGCCGCCCTGCGAAACACTTCACCATCCAGCTTCGACAAGGCCTTGGCGGCGGCTACGAGTTCATGCGGGCGCGTCGGCATTCATCCACCAGATTACCGTACGCCCCATGAGGTGCGGCGCCGCGCGTTCCACTTCATCATGGATGCCGTCCTCGAACGCCAGTAGCTTGGCGGAGTCCTCCGCAATGTGCCTCGGCGGAACAGCGCCGACTATCGGAGTCACTATTCCGTCTTCCAGAGCCAAGTCCAGCAGCTTCGGCTCGACGCCGCGTCGGCTGAGCGCGGCCATGTACAAGATCGCCGACTGTCGCTCTGGCGCCGACCCGGTATCAGCCGCCCCCAGCCTCTTCACTTCCTCTCGAAAACGGCTTCCGATCCGCTTCTTGTCGGCCAGAACCTTTTCCGTCACGTCTATGAACCGGGTGATGCGCCCGCGTAGGCGGGCCTCCTTAACCTGAGACTTGAGGCGCCGAGCGAACTTGAGCACATCAAGGAGGACAGCATTTACGTGGTCCACCTGTTCCCACTTGCCGAGCAGCGTATCGGTCTTGAGCGGAATACCGCCCTCGACCGCCGTGAGGCTCATGGCCAATCGTGACAGGACGCTCGCCTCGAAGCGCAGCACAAGCGCAGCCGCTCCTCGCTCCATCTCATCCAGTTCGGGATCGATCTGTTCAGACGGAGCTTTGTCGTGAATGAGGGTCAGCACGCGCCGCATCCGCCCGGTCGATGCGTCCAGGTCGCGGGTGTCGAAGTCGCCCATGCTGATAGCTGCTTGTGCCATGCCTTGATTAATCGGTAAGGCTCGAGTGGGTGTCAAGCGAGGTCAGGTAGCTTACTGGTTTCTCGGGGTGACCCACAGCGTCGGCAAGAAGGCGGGGCCATCCCGCTCCACACCGATTTCCCGCATTCTGCGCAGTCGGATGCTCTGCCCGCGCCTTGCCAGAACGCCTTCCTACCACGCGCACCTGACCCGCCCCCAGCACTCTCCCACTGGTGCCCGCTGCCGGACTCGAACCGGCACGTCCGAAAGGACAACGGATTTTAAGTCCGCTGCGTCTACCGATTCCGCCAAGCGGGCGGCACCTGGACAGGTTGCGGGGCGACGCTAATGCGCCGCGGCGCCGGACGCAAGTCGTTCCTCACCACCCCGCGCCGGCGGCCGATAGGCGCAGCGCCTAAGCCCGTGGGAGCTGCGCGCGACCCCTTTCGCCACAGCGTTGTCACGGCATCGTCACTTCCTTCCCGTGGGCAACTGCTCGACACTTTCGGGGACACGAAGGGGAGGAACGTCATGGGAAACCTCGCTGCGGCGATCATCGCGAGACCGACCACGCGGCGCCGCTTCGTCGGGGTGCTGAACCTGGTGCTCGGGTCGCTCGCCGTCAGCTATGCGGTGCCGGGCGGACGGCGCGCCGCGGCGGCTGAACAGGCGACCGGCAAGTGGGTGTGCACCAACGCCGACTGCGACCCCTTCGTCTACGATCCGGCCGTCGGCGACGCCGACAACATCGCCCATCCCGAACACCCGATCCCCGCCGGCGTCGCCTTCGAGGATCTGCCGCACGACTGGAAATGCCCGTTCTGCGGCTCGGGCAAGCCATTCTTCCGGCCGCTCGACGCCTGAGGGCGGCGGTCGAGGAGCGGAGTCGTTCACCGTCGCGGAGGGATCGATCCCCCCGCATCCCCCCGCCGGTCCCGACGCGGCGGTGAACGCAGACAGGGCGGCCTTGCCAGAGGCCGCCCTTCGCATGTCGTCGGCCGTGGCGACTCGCCCGCCGCAGCGCCTCCCTCCCCGGGGCGCGGCGGCGGGCGGCGCGATCAGCTGCTGCCTTCGAGGAAGGCGAGGATGGCCGTCTGCTGCTTCTTGTTCAGGCGGTTGAAGGCCACGAGCAGGCGCAGTTCCTCGGTGGAGATGGCGTTCTCCTCCGTCTCGTGGGCCGCATCGTCGTCCTCGCGGAAATCCTCGAAGAAGAACGACACCGGCACCTTCAGGACGCGCGCGATCTCCCACAGGCGGGAGGCCGAGATGCGGTTGGTACCGCGCTCGTACTTCTGGATCTGCTGGAAGGTGACGCCGATCTGCTCGCCCAGCTCCTGCTGCGTCAGGCCGAGCAGGGTGCGGCGCAGGCGCACGCGGCGGCCGACGTGGCGATCGAGCGGATGACCTTCGCGGACGCCGTCCTCTTCGGACGCCGCAGGAGCCGTGTTGGTCGTGGGGAGGGGCATTAGGACTTCCTCGCAATGACGGGTTATTTAACCGAAGCCAATACTACCTATTGATTTCCCGGTGATGCAAGTCTTATCTTGGCCACGCAATCGGCGGATGAGACTTGTTGTCGAAGGAAAACATCAATCTCGTCTCGTGCAATCTTATGTAGTGCTCGAACGCGAAGCTTTATCGACTTCCGTATCGGTAAAGGGCGCGGAAGGGTGTAGGGCTCGACAGCGGGAAGTCGCAAAGCGCCGTTCGGGTGCCGAATCGTTGCCCCGGCGGTCGCCGCGGTTTATGGTCGGCAAGGCCGACGGCGCGACGCGCGCCGCCAGCGGCAGCCGGGGACACCGGCCGCCGGCGCGCTCTTCCGGGGGGTGGAGCACGGCGGCGCAGGCCGGGCCGAGGATCGGGGGAACGGGAATGTCCGTCGCAGACTTCGTGGAGGCCACGACGCAGGCCGACAGCGCCGACGAGATCCGTCGCCTGCTGACGGCCGCGGTCGAACGACTCGGCTTCGCCTACACCGCCTTCAGCGACGTCAGCCGCTATCAGGAGACGGGCGACCTCGATTGCCTGGCCGTCGTGCTGACCTTCCCCGAGGAATGGACCGACCACTACGTCCGCCAGGGCTACGCCGACATCGACCCGGTGCACCACTTCGCCCGCCACAGCCCGCGGGCCTTCACCTGGGAACAGGTGCGGGCGCAGAAGGGCCTGCTGGCGCGCCAGCAGACCATCCTGGAGGAATGCCGCATCGCCGGCCTGCCGCACGGCGTCACCGTGCCGCTGTTCGGCCCGCGCGGCTCCACCGCCCTGCTGTCGGCCGCCGGCGAGGGGCGCGAGCTCGAGGATCCAGCCAAGCTGCGGCTCGTCAGCGCGCTCGCCGCGCAGTTCTACATCGCCCATCAGGCGCTGCTGGAGAACGAGCCGGAGGTGCCCGACTTCGTGCCGCTCACCGGCCGCGAGCGGGAGGTCCTGACCTGGAGCGCCCGCGGCAAGAGCAATTGGGCGATCAGCGAGATCCTGCACATCTCCGAGCGGTCGGTGAATTTCCACATCACCAATGCCATGCGCAAGCTGCAGGCCTCCACCCGCATCATGGCCGTGCTCAAGGCCATCCGCCACGGCCTGATCCAGGTCTGATCGGCCGCCGGCCGGCACACTGACGGCCCCGGACGCGCCCGGCCGCCCCCGCGCCCGGTGAGCCCGCCGGCGCCCCCATCCCCGCTCTCCCCCCGCCGGTGACGTTCCCGTCATCGCCGACCGACCGTGCGCAGGCCCCTCGGCCGCGCCGCGGCGCTGCGACGCGCCCCTCCCTCTGCGCGGAGTCGCTTGCATTTCATCCGAAGTTGGCACTTTTGTAGCGTTGGCGCGTATAAGGCGTGCTGACGCTATCCTTATTGCGAGCTGATTGAGCGACTTTCGCATCAGCGGTTGAACTACGCAATCTGCGTACAGCCCTGGTTTACCTCACCCTGTATGATTGCCCGGGCTGTTTCCTGGCGGCTTCTCCCTTTCAATGGCGTCATCGGATTGCAAGGGAGAGACCGATGCTCGATTGCGTCACATGGGCCACCGCGCACCTCTTCGGCAGCGCGCTGGCGGAACAGCACAGGCTCCGCTACCGGGTGTTCGTGCAGCGGGCCGGCTGGAACGTTCCGCACATCAACGAAATGGAGTGGGACCAGTACGACACCCCGGCCGCCCATTACCTGGTGTGGCGCGATCCCGAGGGCGTCGCCCGCGGCGTGGTGCGGACCAGCCCGACCGACATCCCCTACATGATCGCCGACATCTGGCCCGAGCTGGTGACGGAAGCGCCGCTCGCCCATGCCGCAGACGTGTGGGAATGCACCCGCCTCGCCGTCGACCCCACGGCCCCGCCGGCGCTGCGCCGCGAGATCCGCAACGAACTGGTGGTCGGCATGATCGAGTTCGGCGTCGCCCGCGGCATCCGCGAGTTCCTGCACCTGACGCCCATGGCCTTCGTGCGCTCCATCTTCTGGGGCAACGACTTCACCACGCGCCTGATCGGCGGCCCCGCCCCCATCGACGGCATCGCCTGCGGCGTGTGCGCCACCGAAAGCTCGGAGGCGGCGCTGGCGACGGTGCGCGCCGCCACCGGCATCACCGGCCCCGTGGTGCGCTGGCCGCACGACGTCGTGCCCGCGACGGAGGCCGCCTGATGCGTCACGCCGCCGCCACCGCGATGACCGCCGCCGACCGAGCGGAGACCGCCGGCCCCGCCCGCACCGAGGCCGAGCAGTCCATCGTGCAGGGCCTGCTCTACCTGGAGCAGGAAGCCTCCGCCGCCCGTCTCGTCGACCTGGCCCACACCATCCGCGCCGCCGTCGACCTCTACACCAGCCAGAGCGCCAAGGAGTGCGAGGCATGAGCACCGTCATTCCGTTCCCGGCCAAGCCGCTCGCGTCCGCCTTCGACGTCATCGAAGACGACCAGATCCACGCCATCCGGGCCATGCTGCGTTACCTGCACCGCGAAGCCAGCGAAAGCGGCCTCGGCGGCACCGCCGCCCGCATCTCCGACGCGCTCGACGCGCTGGATGCCGAGCAGCCGGCGTAAGCCGGCTGCCGCCCCGGCGGCCTTCTGGCCGCCCTCTCTCAGGCCCGGCGGCCCTCTGGCCGCCCTCTCTCAGGCCCAGCGGCCTTCGGGCCGCGCGCTCTGACACCCGGCGGCCCGCGGGCCGCCCTCCCTTCCCGAACCCAACGGCCGGCCGCAGCGCCGGCCGCCGGAACGCGCCGCCGCGCCGGGGCGGATCGCGGCGCCCTTTCTCGTCCTCCGCCCAGCCAACAAGGGGAATCGACATGACCATCCAGACCATCAGCGCCGCGACGCACACGGTCGAGCAGGTGCACGACATTCTGGCCCGCGACGGCGTCGTGGTCCTGACCGACCTGGTGCCCATGAGCGTCATCGACCAGGTCGAGGCCGAGCTGGCCCCCTACCTGGAGCGCACGCCCTTCGGCGAAGGCCAGTTCTTCGGCCGCCGCACCAAGCGCACCGCCTCCATCTTCGCCAAGTCGCAGGCCTCCCACCAGCTGGGCGCCCACCCCTACGTGACCGAGGTGGTGAAGAGCTTCCTGCTGAAGCACTGCAGCTCCATCCAGATCTCCGGCACCCAGGCCATCGCCATCCACCCCGACGAGCCGGAACAGGTGCTGCACGCCGACGAGGAACTGTGGCCCATCGAGCGCGGCCGCATGGAATACCAGATCAACACCATCTGGGCGCTGACCGACTTCACCGAGGAGAACGGCGCCACCCGCATCCTGCCCGGCAGCCACAAGTCCGTCGAGATCGAGCGCCTGCCCGACCCCTCCAAGGTGGTGGCGGCCGAGATGAAGCGCGGCTCGCTGGTCATCTGGCTCGGCTCCACCGTCCACGGCGGCGGCCACAACCGGTCGGAAGGCGTGCGCACCGGCCTGTCGCTGGCCTACTGCCTCGGCTGGATGCGCCAGGCGGAGAACCAGTACCTCGCCAACCCGCCGGAGATGGCGCGGACCTATCCGAAGGAACTGCAGGACCTGCTCGGCTACGCCGTGCACGAGCCCAACCTCGGCTGCTTCGAGGGCCAGAGCCCGCGCGTCCTGCTGGAAGCCGAGCAGCGCCCCGACGTGCTGGCCTTCAAGGACTACCTGCCGGGCTGGGCCGCCGAGCAGGTGGCGCAGTACTACCAGATGCGCGAAGCCGCCAACGCCGCCTGAGGAGCCGTATCCCGTCCTTTCTCCGGCAGGCTCGCCGGAGCGCCCGCCGCCCGCATCGGACCCTCGTCCGGTGCGGGCACGCGGGCGTTGCGGCGAGCCGGTCGCGGCCAGAGTGGCCCTTGCCGCGCAGAAGCACCCGGCGTAGAACCGGCGCCTTCCTTCGACCGATCCTGCACGAGGCCCCCGGTGTCGAGACTGCGCGCCGACCTGACCCTGCTGCTTGCCGCCATGATCTGGGGCTCCACCTTCGTGGTGCAGAAGCTCGCCTTCCTCGACGAGGACGGCGCGGCCGCCCCGGCGGTACCGGAAGACGGCGCCCTCGGCCCGCTGGCCTTCACCGGCATCCGCTTCCTGCTCGGCGCCCTGGTGGTGCTGCCGCTGGCCCTGCGCGAGACCGGCCGCGCACCGGCGCCGGCACAGCCCGTCGACCGCCTCGGCTTCGTGCTGTGCGGCGTGCTGCTGTTCACCGGCTCCATCACCCAGCAGGTCGGCATCATCGGTACCTCGGTCACCAACGCCGGGTTCCTGACCGCACTTTACGTGCCGCTGGTGCCCATCCTCGGCCTGTTCCTGCTGAAGCGGCGGCCGCACTGGGCGGTGTGGCCGGGCGTGCTGGGCTGCATGATCGGAACGTGGTTCCTCAACGGCGGCGACCTGACCGCCGTGTCCGACGGCGACCTGTGGGTCATGGCCGGCGCCGTCTTCTGGGCGCTGCACGTCATCTGCGTCGGCACCTTCGTCGGCCGCTCGGGCCGTGCCCTGACGCTGGCCTGCACCCAGTTCGCGACCGTCGGCGCCATCGGCCTGACCGCCGCCCTGCTGCTGGAACAGCCGAGCTGGAGTGCGGTATCCGCCGCCTGGTTCGAAATCGCCTGGGCCGGCGCCCTGTCGGTCGGCGTCGCCTTCACCCTCCAGGTCATCGGCCAGCGCGGCGCCCACCCGGCCGACGCCGCCATCATCCTGAGTTCGGAAATGGTGTTCGCCGCCATTTCGGGCGCCGTGGTCCTCGGCGAGCGCCTGCACCCCGACCAGTACCTGGGCGCCGCCCTCATCCTCGGCAGCATCCTGGCGGTCGAAGCCCTGCCCTACCTGCGGCGACCGCGCACAGCATAAGTGTTTTGGCAGCGGTGATCGAAGCGATCACCGCTGCGCCCTCAGGCGCCGGGCGCGGCCCTTGGCCGCTTGGCTCCCGCGGCAAGAGCCGCGCGGCGCGGTCGCGCCGTCCGGTTTACGTCTCGCCTCGCCCCCTACTCCGACAGCAGGCCGCGGGCGCGGTGCCAGTCGGCCAGGCTGTCCTCGGGGTAGCCGTCGAAGCAGGCTTCGGAGTCGCGGGCGTCGACCCGGACCCAATCGGGCTTGCTGCCGATCATCATGTGGACCACCTCGGGCGGCGTCGGCAGCGGCGTGTCGATGGCGCCGGCGTGCGGGTGGACGAGGTCCGGCCAGCGCGGATCCGCCGCCCACAGCGCCGTGCCGCAGCGGGTGCAGAAATGGCGCTTCATGGGGCTGCGTTCGCCGTCGATCATGGCCTGGTAGGTGCCCAGCGCCCCGTCCTCGGCATGAATGCGCAAGGTGTCGGCGCGGGCGCCCAGGTTGATGGCGAAACCGCCGCCGCCCGCCGTCTTGCGGCAGATGGAGCAATAGCAGCGCAGGAACGGCACCGGCGCATAGGCCTCCACCGAAAACCGCACCGCGCCGCAATGGCAGGACCCGTCGAGCCGCATCGGCCGCCTCCTTTTCCGCGTGTCGTCCTCTGGCTTCCGCCATCAACGCGCGCCGAGCGGCTGCGGGTCAAGGGTTCCGAGGGAGACGCCGGAAGGTGAGGTACTTGGGCTCGCCGCGGATCTGCTTGGCCTCGTAGCGGGTCGGGAAGCCGTCGGGCCAGCGCTGGCGCCAATCCTCGGGCTTTTCCGCGGTCCAGCGGAAGTCCGGGTGATTGGTGGCCTGGATCAGGCTCCAGCGCACGTAGACCATGTCGTCGGAGGCGACGCGCAGTTCGGCGCCGTCCACCATGCGCTCGGCCAGGATGTCGAGGTTCGACACGTTGACGAAGCGGCGGCGGGCGTGGCGTCCCTTTGGCCACGGGTCGGGGAACAGGACGAACACCTTCTCCAGCACGTCGGCCGGAATGGCCGGCAGCAGCAGGCGCACGTCGTCGGGGAAGATGCGGATGTTGTCGAGCCCGCGCTCCTCCATCTGCACCAGCAGGGCACCGACGCCGTTGATGAAGGGCTCGGCGCCGATGAAGCCGATGTCGGGGTGGCGCTCGGCCCAGCCGGCGAGATGCTCGCCGTTGCCGAAGCCCACTTCCAGCGCATAGGCGCGCATGGGCCGCGGGAACAGGGCGGCCATGTCGAGGCGCTCGCCCTCGGCCGGCTCGGGGATGGCGACGCGCGGCAGCAACTCGTCGACGAGGCGCGAGCGCGTCGCCTTCAGGCGCTTGCCCTTGCGACGGCCATAGAAGCGCGGATCATTGGCACGGAAGAGGGCGCCGGCGTCATCCGCCGGCGCCCCCGCTTCCTCGCGCTGCGGGTCAGACGGACGCCGCGGCACCGAACGCGCTCTTCAGCTCGGACACGAGATCCAGCTTTTCCCACGAGAAGCCGCCGTCCTCTTCCGCGGCGCGGCCGAAGTGACCGTAGGCGGCGGTGCGGGCGTAGATCGGGCGGTTGAGCTGCAGGTGGGTGCGGATGCCGCGCGGGCTCAGGTTCATGAGCTGCTGCAACACCTTGGACAGCTCGGTCTCGTCGACCCGGTTGGTACCGGCGCAGTTCACATAGACCGACAGCGGCTTGGCGACGCCGATGGCGTAGGACACCTGGATCAGGCACTTGCTGGCCAGACCGGCGGCGACCACGTTCTTCGCCAGGTAGCGGGCGGCATAGGCGGCCGAGCGGTCCACCTTCGTCGGGTCCTTGCCCGAGAAGGCGCCGCCGCCGTGCGGCGCGGCACCGCCGTAGGTGTCGACGATGATCTTGCGGCCGGTCAGGCCGCAGTCGCCGTCCGGGCCGCCGATGACGAAGCGGCCGGTCGGGTTGACGTAGAACTCGTCCTCGGGGCACATCCAGCCCTCGGGCAGGGCGTCGAGCACGAACGGGCGCACCAGCTCGCGCACCTCTTCCTGGCCGACACCCTCCAGGTGCTGGGTGGAAACGACCACCGAGGTGGCGCCGACCGGCTTGCCGTCGACGTAGCGCAGGGTGACCTGGCTCTTGGCGTCGGGGCCGAACGGCACCTTGCCGGCGTGGCGGGCGGCGGCCATGGCCTTGAGGATGCGGTGCGACAGGGCGATGGGGGCGGGCATCAGCTCGTCGGTCTCGTCGCAGGCGTAGCCGAACATGATGCCCTGGTCGCCGGCACCTTCGTCCTTGTTGCCCGCCGCGTCGACGCCGACGGCGATGTCGGCGGACTGCTGGTGGACGTAGCAGGACACGTCGGCGGTGCGCCAGTCGAAGCCGTCCTGTTCGTAGCCGATGGCCTTCACGGCCTCGCGCGCCTTCTCGATCATCACCTCGGGGGTGATGGAGGCGGGGCCGCGCACTTCACCGGCCAGCACGATGCGGTTGGTGGTCGCCAGCGTCTCGACGGCGACGCGGGCTTCCGGATCGGCGGCCAGGAAGGCGTCGACGATGGTGTCGGAGATGCGGTCGCACACCTTGTCGGGGTGGCCTTCGGACACGGACTCGCTGGTAAACAGGTAATCGGACTGGGACACTGAAGCTTCCCTCCATGCAAGCAGGAAATCTGCGCCCCTCGGTCGCCACTAGGGGGCGTTGCGGTCCGTGGCGAACTGAGGGGACATACATGGGTGGCGCGCCTGGGGCCCCACCGCATCAACCGGCAGGAAGTAAGGGAAACGGGGGGCGATTGCAAGCGCAATCGGCCCCCCGTTTGCCGTTACGAAACAGGCCCTGCCGGCGCTGTCAGTCCTCCGGCTCCGGCCGGTCCTCGCCCGAAACGGCGAGTGTCTTCGCGAGGTCGTAGATGCGCTTGCGCACGTGCGGGTCGACGATGCGGTAGTAGGCGCGGACCAGTTCCAGCGTCTCCCGCTTGGTCATGGGATCGGCCTCGGTCTCCGCCACTTCTTCGGCGCCGCGCAGCACGTTGCGCGGGCTGCGCGAGGCGACGCTTTCGTCCATTTCCTCGAAGAAGAACGACACCGGCACGTCGAGCACGCGCGACAGGTCCCACAGGCGGCTCGCGCCGATGCGGTTGGCGCCGCGCTCGTACTTCTGCACCTGCTGGAAGGTCAGGCCGATGGCTTCGCCGAGCTTTTCCTGGCTGAGGCCGAGGAGGGTGCGGCGCAGGCGGACCCGGCTGCCCACGTGCACGTCCACCGGGTTGGGCTTGCCCGACGGCATGCGGCCCCGCGAGGAACGGCGGGCGTTCTCATCGACGGAGGAAGCCTGCGAGAGTGAATTCATGGCACAACCCCAAGGGAAACCGACGCTTCTCACGGTCGACGACTCGCTTCCGGCGGCGCGAGTTCCGAGGCCTGAGGAACCAGCTTCTGGGATTGGCACCTTCGACCGGAAGAGTGTGTCATACCGTCTGACGTGTACGGAAAACGTCAGCCCGGGCAGGGCGGTTCACGCAGGGTCCAACAATTCACGGCGACGCGGTCGCAACCACAAGGCGCAACCCGCCAGCAGGGCGGCCAGCGCCAGCGCGATGGCGTTGCCGCCGCGGGCGTAGGGCGTCGGCGGCAGGGCCTGCGGCAGGGCGCCGTCGATGATGCCCTGGACGCCGAGATCGAGGCTCGCCACCACCCGGCCATAGGGGTCGATGATGCCCGAGATGCCGGTATTGGCGGCGCGCACCAGCGGCAGCCCTTCCTCCACCGCCCGCAGGCGCGAGGTGGCGAAATGCTGGTAGGGGCCGGCCGAAATGCCGTACCAGCCGTCGTTGGTGACGTTGAGCAGCCAGCCCGGCCGCGGCCCGTCGAGCACGATCTGGCCGGGGAAGATCACCTCGTAGCACACCAGCGGCCCGGCCGCCGGCAGGCCCGGCACGTCGATCAGCCGCGGCCCCTGGCCGAAGGAGAAATCGGTGGAGCCCGGCGTGATCTTGTCGATGGGCAGGATGCCGCGCAGCGGCACGTACTCGCCGAAGGGCACCAGGTGCATCTTGTCGTAGGTCGCCAGGATGTCGGCCTCGTCGTCGATGACGGCGAGACTGTTCCACACCTGGAACGGTTCCTCCCCCTGGGGGGTGATGCGCGGCGCACCGGTCACCAGCACGCCGCCCGGCGGTGCCGCCAGGGCGATCAGGCGGCGGCGGCCCTCGTCGGTGTTGACGGCGAAGCTCGCCGCCGTCTCCGGCCAGATGACGGCGGTCAGGTCGGCGAAGCCCTCCTGCTGCGACAGCTCCACGTGCGTCATCAGGTTGGCGTCGCGCTGGTCGGCCTTCCACTTGTCCTTCTGGTCGATGTTGGGCTGCACGATGCGGATGGTGGCATCGGGCACCATGGCGACCTCCGCCCCCGCCAGACGCCAGCTGCCCCAGCCCGTCAGCACCGCCAGCACCGCCCAGGCGGCGACCACGGTCGCCCAGCCGGCGCGCCCCGTCTGCGCCGCCCGGTCGCCGAGCAGCGCCAGCGATCCGAAGGCGAACACCGTCAGCAGGCCGAGGCCGTAGGTGCCGACCAGCGCCGTCGTCTGCAACACCGCGTCGGCCGGCATCCACACGCTGGCGACGGGGTTCCACGGGAAGCCGGTGAGAATCCAGCCGCGCACCCACTCCAGCGCCGCCCAGGCGGCGGCGAACAGCAGCACCCGCGCCGGCCCGCGATCACCGCCGGCCCGCGCCGCCATGGCGGCGAAGCCGGGGAACAGGCCGATGAAGGCGCCGAGCCCGCCCACCGCGAAGGGGATCATCCAGCCGAAGCGCTCGGGGTCGATGAGCAGCGCGTTGGCGATCCAGTAGAAACCGGTGGCGAAATGCCCCGTGCCGAACACCCAGCCGACCAGGAAGGCGCTGCGCAGCCGCGGCGTGCCGTCGATCAGCCACAGCAGCAACGGCAGGGTGACCAGCAGCACCGGCACGGCATGCACCGGCGGCAGGGCGAGCGTCGTCAGCCCGCCCAGCACCAGGGCGAGCAGCAGTCGCCACCGGCCGCCGAGGCCCGCGACTCGGTCGCGCAGGGCGGCGACGGGGGTGAGCAGCGAGGGCGCGGCCATCAGTCCTCCGGCCGCTCCGCCCGTTCGATGGGGGGCGGCAGATTGCGCACGCGCAGGCGGCGGATACGCCGCGGGTCGGCTTCGACGATCTCGAACTCGAGGCCGCTCTCGGGGTGGCGCACCAGCTCGCCGCGCGCCGGGATGCGCCCGGTGATGCGGAACACGAGGCCGCCGAGGGTATCGATCTCCTCGCGCTCGTCCTCGCTGACGATCTCGCCGTAGCGCTCCTCGAAGTCCTCCAGCGACACGCGGGCGTCGGCGACCGCGGTGCCGTCGCCCATCTCGACCATTTCGGGGTCGGTCTCGGTGTCGTGCTCGTCCTCGATCTCGCCGACGATCTGCTCGACCACGTCCTCGATGGTCAGCAGGCCGTCGATGCCGCCGTATTCGTCGACCACCAGCGCCATGTGCGTGCGCTTCAGCCGCATCTCCAGCAGCAGGTCGAGCACGCGGATGGACGGCGAGACGAACAGCACCCGGCGCACCAGGTGCTGCAGGTTCACCGTGCGGCCCTTGGCGACCACCGACACCAGGTCCTTGATGTGGACCATGCCGATGACGTCGTCGAGCGTCTCGCGGTAGACCGGCAGGCGGGAATGACCGACACGGGCGAGGATGTCGGTCACCTCGCGCAGCGCCATTTCCACCTCCACCGCCACGATGTCGGCGCGCGGGATCATGACGTCGTAGGCCGTCAGGTCGCGCAGCCGGAAGATGTTGGTCAGCAGGACCTGTTCGTGCTCGTCGATGGGAAGCTCGTCCTGCTCCCGCTCTTCGATGAGCTCTTCCAGCGTCTCGCGGACGGAATGGTCGCCGCCGTTGCGGCGGCGCAGGCCCTTCAACCAGTGACGGACACCGGTGAGCAGGCCGTTGTCGTGCTCGGCCCCGTACACGCGGGGCTGGCTACTGGAACTCTGGTCGTTCATCTCTCGCTTTCGGGAGCCGGGGGCACCGACTCCTCCTCGTTGTCTCCGGCGGCGGCGTAGGGGTCGGGAATGCCGGCCGCCGCCAGCACCGCCGTCTCCATCGCTTCCATCTCGTCGGCGTCGCCGTCGTCCTCGTGATCATACCCGAGAAGATGCAACACGCCATGCACCACCAGATGGAAGACATGGTGTTCGAAAGGAATGCCCGCCGCCTGCGCCTCGCGTTCGCAGGTTTCCAGCGCCAGGACGACGTCGCCGAGCGGCACCGGCTCGTCCTCGGGCAGGGGCGGCATGTCGCCTTCCAGCGCCGCGAAGGACAGCACGTTGGTCGGCTGGTCCTTGCGGCGGTACTGCTTGTTGAGCGCCCGCACCGCCGAGTCGTCGTGCAATACGACGGTCAGTTCGGTCAGGTCGGGCGGCTCCGGCTCGAAGGCGTCCGGCGCCCCGGCCGCATAGGCGGCATGAGCGGCGCGGACGACCAGCGCCTCGGCGTCGGGCAGCAGCTCGGCCCAGCGCGGGGCCTCCACCAGCACGTCGACGGCGGGCGCCGCCAGGATGCCGTCGACGTCGAAGTCGGCGGCGTCGGTCGGGTCGAAGTCTTCGGAGTCGCGGTCGGCCATGGTCTCAGCGGCGCGGCGCCGCGTCACGGGTGGGCAGCGCCCCGCCGGCGCGGTCGCGCTGGTCGTAGGCGGTGACGATGCGGGTCACCAGGTCGTGGCGCACCACGTCCTGGTGGGTGAAGTTGATGAAGCCGATGCCCTTCTGGCTGTCCAGCACTTCCAGCGCGTCGCGCAGGCCCGACTTGGCGCCGAGCGGCAGGTCCACCTGCGACAGGTCGCCGGTGATGACCATGCGCGAATTCTCGCCGAGGCGCGTGAGGAACATCTTCATCTGGGTCGGCGTGGTGTTCTGCGCCTCGTCCAGGATGATGAAGGCGTTGGACAGCGTACGGCCGCGCATGAAGGCGAGCGGCGCCACCTCGATGGTGCCGGCCTCCAGTTCCTTGATGACCTGGTCGCCCGGCATCATGTCGTAGAGCGCGTCGTAGAGCGGCCGCAGGTAGGGGTCGATCTTCTCGCGCATGTCGCCGGGCAGGAAGCCGAGGCGCTCGCCCGCCTCCACGGCCGGGCGCGACAGGATCAGGCGGTCGACCTTGCCGGCGATCTTCATGGACACCGCCTGGGCGACGGCCATGTAGGTCTTGCCGGTGCCGGCCGGGCCCATGCCGAACACCAGCTCGTTGCCGCGCATGACGCGCACGTAGTCGGCCTGCGTCTTGGAGCGCGGGATGACGTGGCGCTTGCGGGTGCGGATGGTCAGGTCCTCGCCGCCGGCTTCGCCGGTGACCTGCTCGCCCTTCATGCGGATGACCGCGTCGACCTCGCCCTGGGTGATGTCGCGGCCCTGGCGGGCATGGCGGTAGAGGGTGTCGAGCGCCGCCGCCGCCTCCTCGGCGCCGACCCGGCCGCCGCGGATGACCACGGTATTGCCGACGGCGGCGAGGGAGACCTCGAGCCGCTCCTCGATGCGGTCCAGATTGGCGTTGGCCGGCCCGAACAGGACCTGGAGCAACCCGTTGTCGTCGAACTGAACGGTAATCTCGGTCCTGTCGTCGCGGGTCGTCGCCGTATCTGTCACGCGCAAGCCCTTTCGCTCGAGGAAGGCGGGTCCGCCGCCACCAGCTCACCACCCAGGCTCAGCGGCCCGGCGGAAACGATCCGCAGCCGGGCCACGCGGCCGAACAACGCCGCAGGCGCCGTCGCGTGCACCGGCTGCATGTACGGGCTGCGGCCGAGCAGCTGCCCGGCGTGACGGCCCTCGCGGTCGAGCAGCACGTCCATCTCGCGGCCGATGCAGGACTGGTTGAACGCCGCCTGCTGATTGTTGAGCAACGCCTGAAGGGCGGCCAGCCGTTCGTCCTTGACCGCTTCCGGCACCTGATTGGGCATGCCGGCGGCCGGCGTGCCGGGCCGCGGGCTGTACTTGAAGCTGTAGGCCTGGATGTAGCCGACGTCTTCCACCAGCTTCAGCGTCGCCGCGAAGTCTGCGTCGGTCTCGCCGGGGAAGCCGACGATGAAGTCCGACGACAGCGCCAGGTCGTCGCGCGCGCCCTTCAGCCGGTCGACGATGGTGCGGTACTGGTCGGCGGTGTGGCCGCGGTTCATGGCCCGCAGGATGCGGTCCGACCCCGACTGCACCGGCAGGTGGATGAACGGCATCAGCGCCGGCACGTCGCGGTGCGCCGCCACCAGGTCGTCGTCCACGTCGCGCGGGTGCGAGGTGGTGTAGCGGATGCGCGTCAGCCCGTCGATGGCGCCCAGTTCGCGGCACAGGCGGCCGAGGCCCCATTCCGTGCCGTCGGCGCCCTCGCCGTGGAAGGCGTTGACGTTCTGGCCGAGCAGGGTGATCTCGGTCACGCCCGCCGCCACCATCTGGCGCGCTTCGGCGACGATGGCCGCCACCGGGCGCGAGTATTCGGCGCCGCGGGTATAGGGCACGACGCAGAAGGTGCAGAACTTGTCGCAGCCTTCCTGGATGGACAGGAAGGCGGCCGGGCCGGAGACGCTCGGCGCCGGCAGGAAGTCGAACTTGGGCTCGGCCGGGAAGTCGGTGTCGAGGATGCCGCGGCCGGCCTTGGGCTTGCCCTCGGCGGCGGCGGTCGCGGCGGCGCGCTCGGCCTGTGCGACCATTTCCGGCAGCTTGTGGTAGGCCTGCGGCCCGAGCACGATGTCCACGAAAGGCGCGCGCGCCAGGATCTCCTCGCCCTCGGCCTGGGCGACGCAGCCGGCCACGGCGATGAGCAGGTCACCGCCGGCGGCGCGCTTCTCGTCCTTCAGGACGCGCAGGCGGCCGAGTTCCGAGAAGACCTTCTCGGCGGCCTTCTCGCGGATGTGGCAGGTGTTGAGGATGACCATGTCGGCGCCGTCCGGCGCCTCGGCAGGGGCATACCCGATGGGCGCCAGGACATCCGCCATGCGACCGGAGTCGTAGACGTTCATCTGACACCCGTAGGTCTTGATATAAAGGTGTTTTTTCAAGGACTTGCTTTTACCGTTCCGGCTGGCTGCACGATCGGGCGGCGTCGTCGCCCATGCTCCCCCGCTTCATAGTACGAGAGTTAGCAGGCAGCGGGTCAAAGTCAAGTTAAGCGACGGGAAAGGGGACGGGCGGAGGGGCGTCGCGCGCTCCCCGCCTTACCCCCATAGTCATGGCCGGACTTGATCCGGCCATCCACGGCGCCACCGGCGGCCGCCGTGGTGACGCCGCCATGCACGGCCGGCGCGGTGCACGCCGTGGATGCCCGGCTCGGAGGCCGGGCATGACAAATGGTTGAAAATCCTAGAAAATTGTCATGGCCGGACTTGATCCGGCCATCCACGGCTCCACCGGCGCCCGCCGTGGTAACCTGGCCGACCCTCACCCCGCCTTCGCCTCATCCACCTTCGCCTCATCCACCTGCTGCGGCTCCGGCAGGGGCGGGTCGGCGGGGATGTCGCGGCCGAACAGGGCGCGGGCGACGCCGTTGCGTACCGTCGTCTCGCACCACACCGCCATGTCGCGGCGCCCGGCGAAGCGGTCGGCGCGCACCGGCGGGTGGAATTCCACCTCCACCGTCGAGCGGCCGAAGCCGAGCAGGGTCCACAGGTGCGGTGCCAGGTCCATGTCGCCGTACCAGGCATAGAACGGCCGCCAGCCCCAGCCCATGGGCAGGCCGTTGACGCGGGTATAGGCGATGGACACCGCCTGCACCGTCACCACTTCGCCGCCGACGGGCTTTTCCGCCACGTTGAACAGCGTCGTCTTGAACGGCAGCACGCGGTTGCCGTCGTTGGAGGTGCCCTCGGGGAAGAAGATGAGCGGCTCGCGGTCCTTCACCAGCCGGCGCACCAGTTCGTCGCGCTGGCGACCGGCGGCGGTGCGCTTGCGGTCGACGAAGACCGTGCGGCCGAGCTTGGCGATGGTGCCGAATCCGGGCCAGCTCGCCACCTCCGACTTGGCGACGAAGGCGCCGCAGACGATGGAGCCGAGCACCACGATGTCCATGTAGCTGGTGTGATTGGCCACCATCACCAGCGGCCGTTCCGTCGCCGGAGCGCCCTTCACCACGATGCGGGTGTTGGTGATGCGCGCCACCACCGCCCAGTACAGCCGGGCGAAGCGGCGGAAGGGGCCGCCGACCGCCATGGTCAGCACATAGGGCGGGATGACCAGCAGCGTCCACAGGACGAAGAGAAGGAGGCGCGCCGCGGCGCCGATCTGCGATCCCATCGTCCGTCCCCGCCCCGGCCGCCGCTCAGTCCTGCTCGCGGGCGGTGCGGTCGTAGTGCTTGTAATACTTGTCCGCCACGAGGTCGGTCTTGACGATGATGCAGACGTCGGTGGTGTTGAACTGGTGGTCGACCACCGCGCCGTCGCCCACGAATCCGCCGAGCCGCAGGTAGCCCTTCATGAGCGGCGGCAGGCTGACCAGGGCGCGCTTCACGTCGATCTGGTCGGCCGGCATCAGGTTCATGGCGGTGTAGCGCTCGGGCAGCGCCGTTGGCCGCAGGTCTTCCGGCGCCAGGTGGTTGTGGTGGAGGTAGGACAGCGGCAGCGCCAGCTTGTCCGGGTCGGTGCCGTGCAGCGAGGCGCAGCCGAACATCAGGTCGATGCCGTGGTGGAACACGTAGGCGGCGATGCCGCGCCACAGCAGCTGCATGGTCGACTTGCTGCGGTAGGCGGCGTCGACGCACGACCGGCCCAGTTCCATCACCTCGCCCGGGTAGTTCACGATGGGCGAGATGTCGTATTCGTCGGAGGTATAGAACCGCCCCGCCTTGGCGGCCTGGCTGCGGCGGGTGAGGCGGTAGGTGCCGATGACACCCTCCGGCCCGGAGCCGCGGCTGCGGTCGATGACCAGCAGGTGGTCGCAGTGGGCGTCGAACTCGTCGAAGTCGCGCTTCAGCTCCGCCATCTCGGGCGTCGGCTTCGCCCCCATCTCGTCGTAGAAGATGCGGTAGCGGAGCGCCTGAGCCGCCCTGATCTCGGCATCGTCGGTGGCGACGCGGATCTCGTGGTCGCCGGCGGTCAGGGCTGCGAAAGAGGTCATGGAACTTCCCGATGGTGGCTGGACGGGGCCGCCCGCGGGCGGCCGGTGCCCGCAGTCTCAGGCGCCGTTCTTATCATCGTCCTTCAGGGGAACGCCATAGAGTTCCAGCCGATGCCCCACCAACCGGAAGCCGTGCTGGCGGGCGACCTCGCGCTGGATGCGCTCGATTTCCTCGGAATGGAACTCGATCACCGTGCCCGTATTGATGTCGATGAGGTGGTCGTGGTGGTCGTCCGACGCCTCCTCGTAGCGCGCCCGGCCGTCGCCGAAATCGTGCCGCTCCAGGATCTCGGCCTCTTCCAGAAGCCGCACCGTGCGGTAGACGGTGGCGATGGAGATGCGCGGGTCTTCCTCCGTGGCGCGGCGGTAGACCTCTTCGACGTCCGGATGATCGGTCGCCTCCGACAGCACGCGGGCGATCACGCGCCGCTGGTCGGTCATCTTCATGCCTTTTTCGATGCAGCGCTGCTCGATGCGCGATGTCATACGGAACGTCTCTCGCCGGTTTTGCTTGAACATCTGGTTGGCGGCAGAGTGTAGTCCGCCCACCGGGAAATGAAAAGGCGTCGCCGCCTGGGGTCATTCCCCCTGACGACGACGCCTCGAATCGGCGTGACCGGAGGTCGCGGGATCAGGCGGCACCCTGGCGACGCGCCTTGGTCCCGAGGCCGATCTTCTTGGCCAGGGACGAGCGGTGCTTGGCGTAGTTCGGCGCCACCATGGGGTAATCGGCGGGCAGGCCCCAGCGCTCGCGGTACTCTTCCGGCGACATGTTGTAGGCCGTCTTGAGGTGGCGCTTGAGCATCTTCAGCTTCTTGCCGTCCTCGAGGCAGATGATGTAGTCCGGGGTCACGGACTTCTTCACCGGAACGGCAGGCTGCGGCCGCTCGGTCGGCACGGGGGCCGAGCCCAGGCCGGCCAGGGCGCGGTGGATGTCGTTGATGAGCTGCGGGATGTCGGCCATGGCCACCGTGTTGTTGCCGACGTGCGCGGCCACGATGTCCGAGGTCAGTTCCAGCAGTTCCTTCTCGGTTATTGCATCGCTCATTTGCGTTCCATACCTCTCTCTCGAACGGCTTGGACACATATAATTGAAGCTTCGGAGCTTGGCAATGCTCCGCGAAAGAACGTCAAGAGATGGGATACTGCGGTGACCAGTAAATCAGACCACCAGCTGGATATTACCCAAGAAGTCTGCCCCATCACATTCGTGAAGGCCAAGCTGGCCGTGGAGCGCATGGCACCCGGAGAGGTGCTGGTGATCCGCCTGCAGGGCGACGAACCCTTGCGGAACGTGCCGCGGTCCCTGACCGAGCTGGGCCATCGCATCCTCGATCTCGGCCCGGCGCCGGGCGAATCCGAGGGGGGCGTGCACGTCCTGCGGGTCGAGAAGATCGGCTGACACGGCACAGCGACCGGCGCGGGGCAGACCGCCCGGCCCCGCCGGGTCAGCGGACGGCGCGCGCCATCACGAGGGCGTCGACGCGCCCGCCGTCGGGCCGGCGGTAATAGGCCTTGCGGCGCCCCACCTCGGCGAAGCCGGCGGCGCGGTACAGCGCGGTGGCGGCGACGTTGTCGACCGCCACCTCGAGGAACAGGCGCTCGGCCCCGCGGGTCGCCGCCTCCGCCGCCGCCGCGCGCAGCAGGGCGCGGGCGATGCCGCGGCCGCGCGCCGTCGGCAGGGTGCCGATGGTCAGGATCTCGGATTCGTCGGCGACGGCGCGGGCGACCACCAGCGCCACCGGCTGCGGCCCCTCGCCGGTGCCCACCTGGGCGACCCAGCCGAAGGTGCCGGGCGTGTCGAACAGGCGGGCGAAGTCGCCCTCGCCCCAGGCCTCGTCGCGCCCGAAGGCGCCGGCGTGCAGCTGGCCCAGCACGCGCGCATGGGCGACGCCGACCCCCACCAGCTCGACGCTGTCCGACATCATGGCGACGACGGCCGCAACTGGCCACCGCCGGCCGGCAGCGCCGCGTCGGGCGGCCGGATGTAGAGCGGCTGCGGCGGCGCCGCGGGCAGCGGCCGGTCGGCCGCCAGGGCCGCCAGCACCGCCGGCTCGGGCGTCTGCGCCCCGGCCGCCACGGCCTCCGCCCCGGCGGGCAGCGGCGCCAGCAGGTCGGCGGCGTCGCCCGTCACCACGGCCGGCGCGGCGGCGAGGTCGGCGCGCACCGCCTCGGGCTCCGCCGACTGCGGCGGGCCGAGCGGCGCCAGGTCGGCGTCGAACCACTGCAGGAACAGGTCCGCCCGCTTGCTGTCCACCGCCGCCAGCACCCGCCGCCCGGCGCGCACCTCGGGCGGCACGGCGGCGGCGAGCACCTCGGTCGTCGTCACGCCGACCACCGGCTTCCCCGCCGCCAGACCGAGCGCGCGCGCCGTCGACAGGCCGACGCGCAGGCCGGTGAAGCTGCCCGGCCCGACGGTGACGGCGATGCGGTCGAGATCGCCCCACGCCACCCCGGCCTCGGCCATCACCGCCTGCACCATGGGCACCAGCGCCTCCGCCTGGCCGCGGCTCATGGCGTCGCGGCGGGCGGCGAGGACGGTGCCGTCGCGCCAGACGCAGACCGCGCAGGCGGCCATGGCGGTATCGAGGGCGAGGATCAGCATGTCACATCATCCGCGTGCCGGCGGCGGCGTCGCTCAGCACGGGGTAGCGGGCGCGGGCATTGAACAGCTGGTAATGCCACCATTCCGCCGAATAGAAGTCGAAGCCCGCCGCCGACATGATGCCGAGCAGGGTGAAGCGGTTCTTCTGCGCCGCCGTCGAAACCTCGGTGCTGGCGTGGAAGGACAGCGGCGTCATGGCGTCGAAGCCCGTGCCCATGTCCAGTTCCTGCCCGCTCTCGCGGTCGAGCAGCGTCAGGTCGACCGCCGCCCCCATGGAATGGGGCGAGCCGCGGCGCGGGTCGGCCAGGAAGGTGGCGTCGGGCGTGTGGTGCCACAGCTTCCACTGCGCCTCGGCCGGACGGAAGGCGTCGAAGATGCGCAAGGTCAGGCCGACGGCGGCGGCGAGGTCGCGCGCCTTGGCCAGCTTGTCCGCCGCTTCCGGGTTGAGGAAGCAGGCCGGCCGGGCGTAGACGGGCCGGCCGGTGAAGTTGCGGTCGGTGGCGTAGACGATGTCGAGGTCGACGCCGAACCCGTCGGCGGTGATTTCGGTCAGCATGGGATCGGGGCGGCTCACACGATGGAACAGGCGTCGGCGAAGTCGAGCCGCGGGTCGCGCGGCAGCAGCTTCGTCTCGTCACCATAGCCCAGGTTGACGAGGAAGTTGGATCTGACGTCGCCGTCCTCGAAGAACAGCGCGTCGCACAGGCTGCGGTCGAAGCCGCTCATGGGCCCGCAGTCGAGGCCGAGCGACCGCGCCGCCAGCATGAGGTAGGCGCCCTGCAGGGTGGAGTTGCGGAAGGCCGTCTCCTCGATGAGCGGCGGGTTGCCGGCGAACCACGAGCGGGCGTCGTCGTGCGGATAGAGGCGCGGCAGCTCTTCATAGAAGGTGGGCGAATAGCCGACGATGGCCGTCACGGGCGCCGCCAGGGTCTGCTCGCGGTTGCCGCCGGCCATGCACTCGGCCAGCTTCTCCTTGGCCTCGCGCGAGCGCACGAAGGTCACCCGCGCCGGCGAGCTGTTGGCGCTGGTGGGGCCGAGCTTCCACAGGTCGTAGAGGGCGCGCAGCGTCTCGTCGCTCACCGGCCGGTCGGTCCAGTGCCAGTGCGTGCGGGCGGTGCGGAAAAGCTGGTCGAGGGCCGCGTCGGGCAGGGGCTGTCGCACGGTCCGGTCTCCTGTGGTTGGCGAGGGCGCCCCTAAAATCGCCGCCCCGCGCCGCCGATGCAAGGCAGGGCAGGGCGGCGGCGGCATCAGAGCGGGCGGCCGCCGGCCTTCGCCCAGTGATCGAGCAGGCGCAGGTAGGCGGGCAGGGTGCGGGTCTTCAGGTCGTAACGCTCGACCACGGTCCGCCGCGCCGCTGCCCGCAGGTCGGCCATGCGGTCGGGGTGGGCGAAGACGGCGTCGATGCGGTCGGCCAGGCCGGCGCCGTCGAAGAAGTCGACCAGCAGGCCGTTGCGGCCGTCCTCGATCACCTCCTGCACCGGCGGCGTCGCGGAACCGATGACCAGGCAGCCGGCGCTCATGGCTTCCAGCATGGACCAGCTGAGGACGAAGGGATAGGTCAGGTAGACGTGCGCCTGGCTGACCCGCAGCACCCGCAGATAGCCGGCGTAGGGGATGCGGCCGAGGAAGTGGATGCGCCGCATGTCCAACTGCCCCGCCAGTTCCTTCAGCAGCCGGCGGCGCCAGGTGACGCCGTCGGGCGGCCGGCGGCCGTAGGACACCTCGTCGCCGCCGACCACCACGATGCGCGCGTTCGGCCGCCGCCGCTGGATCTCCGGCAGGGCCCGCATGAAGACGTGGAAGCCGCGGTAGGGCTCCAGGTTGCGCACCGAGAAGGTGATGACCTCGTCGGCCCGCGACAGGACGAGGCCGTCGCGGCCGAGGGTGATGGTGGCGTCGGGGTCGGGGCGCACCAGGTCGGTATCCACCCCCTCGTGCAGCACGGTCAGGAAGTCCTGCCACTGCTCGGGGTAGCGGCTGCGCTGCCATTCCGTGGGCGTGATGCCGGCGTCGCAGCCGGCGAGGCCGAGCAGGTTGACGGCGTTGCGGGTGCGCGCCCGCAAGAGGTCGTCGGCGGCCGACGGGAACTCGGGGTCGAAGCCGAGGTCGGCGCCGTGCGTGCGGTAATAGAACTCGAAATAGGACAACAGCGGCCGGTCGGGCCACACGTCCTTCACATAAAGCGTCTCGCCCCAGCCGTTGTGGCCGACGATGACGTCGGGAACGAAACCTTGCGCCTTCAGCTCCACGCACTTGCGCACCACGGCCTGGGCGTTCAGCACGCTCGCCTCGGTGTCGCGCAGGTAGGCGTGGGTCTGCGCCCCCGGCTTGCGGGCCGGCTGGTAGTCGACGCGCGTCACCCCCGGCAGCCGGGCGGCGTTGGGCTGCGTGACGAAGACCACCCGGTTGGCCGGGTCGCGCCCCAGGTGCAGGGCCAGGTGCTTGAACTGCCCCGGGCAGTTCTGGTGGACGAACAGGACGTTCAAGGCGGCCATCCCGGCGCTGCGACACGATCGATGGACGACAATGTCGCCCGCCGTCGCCAGCGTCAACGGCGGCGGCGGGCGACGGTTCTGCCGCGCCCCTGCCCATGGTCATACTTTTCGTGCATGTACTTGACAGAGGCGAGGGAGGGATCGAAGGTGGTGCCGTGCGTCTGCCACCCAACCGGAAGGCGGATTGCCGAGTAAGGGGGATCACTCATGGGGATCATGCGCGCGGGCGCCGCCGCTGCGGGTTTCGACGGCATCGACACGGACGGCCTGACGGTCATCGACGGGCACGGCGGCGAGGGACTCGCCATCGCCGACGCCGGCTTGCTGCTGACCGGGCGCTACGTACGCCTCGGCCCCGACCTGCTGATCCGCGGCGCCGACGGGCAGGGCGTGCTGATCACCGACTATTTCACCCACCAGACGGCGCCGACCATCGCCGGCCCGGCCGGACTGCAGCTCGACGGGCCGCTGGTGACGGCGCTGGCCGGTCCGCGCGCCCCGGCCCAGGTGGCGCAGGCGACGGTCGACGGGGCGCAGCTGGCGCAGGGCGCCGAGGCCATCGGCACCGTCACCAAGCTGACCGGCATCGTCTTCGCTCAGCGCGCCGACGGCACGCGGGTGCAGCTGGCCTCCGGCGACCAGGTGTTCCAGGGCGACATCATCGAGACGGCGTCCGATGGCGCCGTCGGCGTCACCTTCGTCGACAATACCGAAATGTCGCTCGGCAGCAGCGGCCGGCTGGTGCTGGACGAAATGATCTACGACCCCGACAGCGGCTCGGGCGAGAGCTCGTTCTCGCTGGTGTCGGGCGCCTTCTCCTTCGTGTCGGGCCAGATCGCCAAGTCGGGTCCCGACGCCATGACCGTGAAGACGCCGGTGGCCACCATCGGCATCCGCGGCACCAAGGGCGTGGTGAAGGTGGGCGCCTTCGATACCGACGGCGACGGCGAAGCCGACAGCCAGATCGAAGTGGCGCTGCTCGACAGCGGCGAGATCGTGGTGCGCGCCTTCAACGGCGTGACGCAGACCATCAACCAGGTGAACACCGGCTTCCGCATCGTCCAGTTCTCCGGCGGCGACTTCGGCACCGACGGCGGCCAGCAGGGCCAGGTGAGCGAATTCACCGTCACCGCCGAGTTCTTCAACGACCCGTCCATCCGCACCAGCCTGAGCCAGCTGCCCCAGGGCACGGTGCCGAGCTTCGACGACGCCGTGCAGGGCGAGGCGCCCGACGAGCAGGACCCGGCCGCCGACACGGGCCCCGAGGGCGAGGGCCCCGATCCGACGCAGATCGCCGCCGCCTCGGTGATCCGCACGGTGCTGCGCTCCAACGAGCTGCGCGCCGCCGTCGGCCTGCCGCCGGCGCCGCCGGGCAGCGACACCGGCGCCGGCTCGCTGCCGCCCAAGTTGCAGACCCTGCTGACCCAGGCGGTGGCCGATCTGCTGGCGGGCGGCGGGGACGCCGGCGACGACGACGTGGAACTGGGACTGGGGCTCGGGGACGACGACGTCGGGAACGACGACGACGACGACTTCGACTTCGGCGACGACGACCTGGATGACGACGACCAGATCGGCCAGCTTCCCGACGACGACGACTTCGGCGACGGCGACCTCGGCGGGGACGACGACGACGACTTCGGTGGCGGGGACGGCGACGACGGCCTCGGCGGCGACGATGGCGACGACGACCTGGGCGGCGACGACGGCGACGACGACCTGGACGGCGACGACGGCGACGACGACCTGGACGGCGGCACGGACGGTGGTGGCGGCGGTGGCGGTGGCGGCGGCGGTGGCCACACCCCGAGCGACCCCTTCGCCGGCTTCACGCAAACCACGCTCACCGGCGGCGTGGCCGATTTCTCGTCGGCCACCACGCCGCAGGCCCTGTTCGGCTCGTCCAGCTCGGATTCGGTGACCGGCGGCGCGGCCGGTGACTACATCGACGGCGGCGGCGGCGACGACAGCCTGACCGGCGGCGATGGCAACGACACCGTCTACGGCGGCTCGGGCGGCGACAGCGTGGTCGGCGGTTCGGGCGCCGGCTACGATGTCTATTACGGCGGCAGCACCACCACCGACGACAGCGCCGACGACTGGCTCATCTACACCAGCGCCGTCAGCGGCGTGACCGTGACGCTGACCGACGGTTACGGCACCAACTACGGCACGGCCTATGGCGCCGACGTCGACTACGACACCCTGCTCGGCTTCGAACACATCCGCTCCGGCAGCGGCGACGATTCGTTGTTCGGCAACAGCGCCGCCAACACGTTCGATGCCGGCGGCGGCAACGACACGCTGGTCGGCCTGGGTGGGAACGACACCTTGAAAGGTGGCGGGGGAAGCGACGTTTACGTCTACGATTATCCGGAAGCGGCTTGGGGAAGTGATCGAATCGCAGACGACGACGGAATAGACGGATCCTCAGGCACGTACCGGATTGCCGCGGACAGGTTCACCTTGGGGTCTGTAACGGATGTAACGGACAATGATTTTGTTCTCACATACTTTACTGGCCCGGCGCACACAGACATCACAACAGCCCAGATACTGAACGTCGATCCTACTAATCTGTCTGCCTCCGCCGCTGCAATTCAGGCTCTGTCGGCTGTCCAGAGTGCCTCCTGGGACGAAACGAATGGTCTTACTATAGATTTTGAAGCAGGTTATGACTTTTCTTCTTTCGACACGGCGCCTAGCGCTTTCGGAAGCGTTTTTGTCAACCATACAGACACAATAGAGCTGCCCAGCGGAATTGAATCCGCCCCAACTAGTTTTGAGATTGTAAACCGGGACCTACTGATCGATAGCGGCGGATACGGCTCTATCACTGTGGAGAATTACTTCGGCGTTGGAAAGATCGAGAACTTCGTGTTCTCACATTTCTCAACGACCATCAGCTCTGTCGTTTTCTATTCGACTGGTACTTCAGATAATGACGTTGTCGTTGGCACAGCTGGCGCTGATACGCTCGATGGTGACGCTGGTGACGATGCCATATTCGGGAATGCCGGCAACGACGTCATTCACGCCGGAAGCGGGAACGACTATCTGGCGGGCGGCCTAGGTGATGACCAATATATTTTTGACGGAATATTTGGTCAGGACCTCATCCGCGATATGAGCGGAAGCAATACAATTGTGATAAATGCAGGAACGCTGATTGATTTTGACGTCGATTATAATAATACTTTGGTCTTTGGTTTTGGCGCCAATGGCGTAGCATCGGTCAGCGGTGTCCTAGATTACTTTGAATACGGAGGGACCACTTACACCGTTACACGTAGCGCCGGCGGTGCGCTAGGAACGGCAGGAAGTGATTTTCTGATCGGCTCCGGCGCCAACGAAAGTATGTCGGGTGACGCATCTGCCGACATTTTGATCGGTGGAGACGGCGACGATACCCTGATCGGCGGCCTCGGCGACGACACGCTGTGGGGCGGCGACGGCCACGACTCGCTGGTCGGCGGCGATGGCGTCGACTCGCTCGTTGGCGGCAGCGGCGACGACACCCTGGTCGGTGACGGCACCGACGTGGTCTACGGCGGCGATGGCGACGACGTCATCATGTGGCAGGGCAACGGAACCATAAACGGCGGCGTCGGCTACATCGACTTCGTCGGCCTGCGCGGCCAGACGGCCACCTATTCGCTTACAGCCTTCGAGTCCATGGCGTCGTCGTACGGCTTCACTTTCGCGGGCCGCGAGTTCGAAGGCGTCGCGCTCGACGATCAGGCCGCCATGTCATTCGCCATTACCGCGGCGGCAATGGGCGATGCCCTCCTCTCCGAGATCTACATCACCGGCGACGGCAACGACACCGTCAGCACCACCGACGGCGACTGGTCCTACTACGGTGTCGTGAGCGCCGGCCGCCACAGCTACCTCAAGTTCCAGAATGGTGGGGGGCAGAAGATCTACATCGAGGGCGGAATCACTCGCAATAACTTCGGGCTATTGCCTTCGACGCCTCAGTGGACCGGCCCCTACGAAGGGCTGTGGTCCAACGGCGGCAACTGGGGCGCCCAGCCCGGCCCCGGCGACAACCCGACCATCACCGGCGCCCAGGTGCAGTACGATGAGGGCGGCATCGGCCCCACCTACGGCACGGTGAACCTCGACGCCATGGCCGGCCTGGAAGTGGTGGCGGGCAGCCATCTGAAGGCCTCCACCTTCGACGGTGACGGGTCCGGCGTGGTTCGCCTGGCCGGCGGCCAGATCACATTGTCGGCGGGCGGGTCGGTCCTCGACTCCCTCGACGTCTCCGCCGGTACGCTGACGCTCGGCGGCGGCATGACCATCACCAACGGGCTGAGCGTCACCGGCGGCGCCATCGCCGGCAGCGGCACCATCACGCTCGACGGTGCTGCGGCGTCCCTCGACGGTGCCTCGCTGTCCAATACCGGCCTGAACCTGTGGATGGACGGGGCTGCCACCGTCGTCACCGACGGGTCCTCGACCCTCGGCTCCGTCGCGGGCAACACCGAGTCCTATTCCGCCAGCCTCTCCGTAACCGCCGAAACGGCGGCGACCTCGCTCGCGGCGCGCTACGTCGGCCTCATCGAGCTCGACCTGCGCCCGACGGCGGCCGACATCACCCTGTCGCTGACCGATACGGGCTATACCAGCCGCGTGTCCTACCTGACCGTCGGCGACCAATACGGGGTCGATACGGGCTCCGTGACCGTGAACGCCGCCCACGACATCCAGCTCCGCCTGTCCATGGACGACGACTCCAGCATGGCGGTCTACAACGACACCACGCTCAATCTGTCCAACGGTGCCTTCCTCGACCTTACCGCGACCTCCGGCAACGCGCCCGGCCCCTATTTCGTGCCGACGGTCACCGTCGGGAATGGGGCGACGCTCGACATCAACGGCGGCGGCATCGCCATTGCCGCCGGCTGGTCGGGTTTCGACGGCGGCGGCACGGTGGACCTGTCTGACGCCGCGGCCTTCCTGCAGATCGAGGCGGGGTCCTCCACGAGCATGAGCATGTTGTCGTTCAGCGGCAGTGCCGTCACGGGACTGCACCGCATCGTGCTGGACCCGACTGCGGACGTCGGACTCACCGCTATCACCGGCGGCTCGATCGCCCACATGATGGATGCGGAGACGGATCTGGTGATCGACGGCCAGGCCGGCGACAGCTTGCAGCTGGTTAACTATTCGGGACCGGAATGGTCCCTGACCACCAGCAGCTTCAGCGGCTACACGGCCTACGAAAACACCAACGGCAAGACCATCCACATCGACAGCGACATCACCATCAGCGTCGCCAACGGCCTCTGAGGGGTCCTACTCTCCCACCTCCGCCGCCGCCGGGCGCACCAGCCCCGGCGGCAGGCGGCCGTAGGCGTCTTCCAGGCGGACGATGTCGTCCTCACCGAGATAGGCGCCCGACTGCACCTCGATGAGGCGCAGCGGCAGGCGGCCGGGGTTGTGCAGGCGGTGGACGACGCCGGCCTTGATGTAGGTGCTCTCGTTCTCGCGCACGAGGAAGACGTCGTCGCCGCGCGTCACCTCCGCCGTGCCTTCCACCACCACCCAATGCTCGCTGCGGTGATGGTGCATCTGCAGCGAGATGCTCTCGCCCGGCTTCACCAGGATGTGCTTCACCTGATAGCGCGGGCCGGCGTCGATGCTCTGGAACCAGCCCCACGGACGGTGGACGCGGCTGTGGGCGGCGGCTTCCTTGCGCCCCTGCGCCTGCAGCAGCGCCACCACCGCCTTGACCTCCTGGTCGCGGCTGGCGTCGGCCACCAGCACGGCGTCGTCGGTGGCGATGACCGTCACCCCCGCCAGCCCGACCGTCGCCACCAGCGGCTTTTCCGACCGCACGTAGCTGTCGCGGCAGTCGATGGCGAGCACGTCGCCGACCAGGGTGTTGCCGCTCGGGTCCTGGTCGCTTTCCTCGTGCAAGGCCGACCACGAGCCGATGTCGGACCAGCCGGCGTCGAGCGCCACCACGGCGGCATCGTCCACGTGTTCCATCACGGCGTAGTCGATGCTCTCGCCGGTGATGGCCGTGAAGGGCTCGGGCGCGAGGCGCACGAAGTCCAGGTCCACCCGCGCCTGCGCCACGGCGGCGCGGCACAGGTCGAGCATTTCCGGCCGCCGGGCGGCCAGTTCGTCGAGGATACGGCCGGCGCGGAACAGGAAGATGCCGGCGTTCCAGGCGTGGCGGCCGCCGGCGACGAAGGACTCCGCCGTCGCCATGTCGGGCTTTTCCGTGAAGCGGACGATACGCCGCGCCCCGGCCTCGCCCACCGGCTCGCCCAGTTCGATGTAGCCGTAGCCGGTGTGCGGCCGCGTCGCCGGCACGCCGAAGCACACCAGGTCGGCCGGCGTCGCCGCCGCCTGCTCCACCGCCCGGGCGAAGGCGGCGCCGTCGCGCACGCGGTGGTCCGACGGCATGACCAGCAGCCGCGCCTGCGGGTCGCGCTCCACCGCCATGAGGGCGGCGCAGGCGACGGCCGGCGCGGTGTTGCGCCCCACCGGCTCGATCACCAGGGCGGCAGGCGGCGTGCCGGCCTGGCGCAGCTGCTCGGCGATGAGGAAGCGGTGGGCGTCGCTGCACACCACCAGCGGCGGCGCGATGGCGGCGGCGCGGCGGGCGGTCTGCTGCAGCATGCTCTCCGGCCCCACCAGCGGCAGTAGCTGCTTCGGGTAGGTCTCGCGCGACAGCGGCCACAGCCGCGTGCCGTTGCCGCCCGACAGGATCACCGGCACGATGGACGAGGTCGGGATGGGGGCAGAAGCGGGCATGGCGCGTCCTCTGGTCCGGGGGACAGGAGAACGCCCATGCTAGGCCGCCCGCCGCCGCCGCCTCAAAGACGCAGGAGCGGCAGGGCGGCCGCTGGGCGGCTTACGGCGAAAGACGGGGGTCGCCGGCAATCGTGACGCCGCCGTCGGCCGCCACCGCCAGCACGCCGGCCGCACCGATGGCCTCCGCCGCCGCCTCCACCGCATGACCGGCGGCGCGCAGGCCGTCCACCACACGGGGATCGAGCCCCGGTTCCGCCGCCACCGCCTCGGCCAGCCGCAGGCGCGGGGCGGCGAGGGCGGCGGCCAGCGGCTCGCCGAAGCGCAGGTGGCGGCTGAGGATCTGCCCCAGGATCTGCGGCTGGGCGTCGCCGCCCGCGGTTCCGGCCAGCAGCGTGCGGCCGTCCTTCAGGCGCAGCAGCAGCGGCGCCAGCGTGTGATAGGGCCGCCGCCCGGCAGCCAGGGCGCGCGGGCTGGCGGGGTCGAGGACGAAGGCCGCCCCCCGGTTGTGCAGCACGATGCCGGTGGCCGGCGACACCATGCCGCTGCCGCCCGCCGCGCCCAGGCTCTGCAGCGTGCAGGCCAGCCGCCCGGCAGCGTCCGCCGCGGCCAGGAACACGGTATCGCCGCCGCCCGCGGGCAGCGGCCACTGCAGCGCCAGATTGGGAACGATGTCGCTCGCCCGCTCGGCCAGGAAACGCGGCGCCAGGATCTGCGCCGGGTCCAGCGTCATGGCGGCGGGTTCGGCCAGCGCCGGGTCGCGCACCAGGGCGACCTGCTTGGCGGCCTCGATCAGGTTGTGCAGATGGTCGAAGCCGCCCGCCTGCGCCCCCAGCTCCAGCCGGTCCAGCAGGCCGAGCAGCATGAGCACGGCGAGCCCCTGGCTCGGCGGCGGCGCGGCATAGGCGAGGCCGGTGCGCAGGGGCAGCCGCAGGGGCGCGCGCCGCTCCGCCCGGTGATCGGCGAGATCGGCCACCGCGACCGGCGAACCGGCAGCGGCGAGATCGGCGGCCAGCACCTGCGCCAGGTCGCCGCGGTAGAGATCGTCGAGGCCGGCCGTCGCCAGCCGTTCCAGCGTCGCCTTCAGCGCCCCCTCGGCGGCGGCCGTCGCCGGCTCCAGCAGGCGGGCGAGCGGCAGGCGGCCCGGCTGGGCCTCCAGCGCGGCGGCCCACGAGGCGACGGCACCCGGCGGCGTCAACACCGACAGCGGCCCGTCGACCGGCACGGAGTCGTGACCCGCCAGGGCATCGGGCGCCCCGGCGGCGGCGCGGCCGAAGGATTCGATCACCACCGGCGGCGCGTCGGCCCCCTCGGCGAGCAGCCACACGCCGTCGCCGCCGAGGCCGCAGTCCCGCGGCAGGGTGACGGCGCAGACGGCGGCGGCGGCGACCAGGGCTTCAGCGGCGCTGCCGCCCTCGGCCAGGATCGCGCTCCCCGCCGCGGCTGCGGCCGGGCAGGGGGCGAGCACGGCGCCGGTCACGATCCGACGCGCGGCGTGAAGGCGTCGGGCGCCGGGGCAATCAGCTCGGTGCCGTTCGGGGTCACCCGCATGATGGCGAAGGTGCGGTCCACCAGACCGCCGCGCTCCAGCCGGAACAGGCCGTCGACGCCCATGAAGCCGTTGGCGTTGGTCAGGTCGCCGTCGTCGAAGGGCGTGGCGTCCTGGCTGCGCGAGGCCAGCACGGCGGCCAGCGCCGCGGCGTCGTAGCCGAGCGAGGCGATGGCCGGCGGCTCGGTGCCGTAGGCTTCGCGGAAGCGGGTGGTGAAGTAGTCGCGGCTCTGCGGCGACGGCGCCGGATACCACGCGCCGACCAGCGCCGGCTCGCGGCCGAGGTCACGGTCGTCGGCCCACAGCAGGGTGCCGAGCACCTGCGTCTGTTCCGGGCGGATGCCGTGGAAGGGCAGCATGGCCGCCACCTCGCGCAGCTTCTGCGCCCGCTCGGGCACCAGCAGGGCCTGGAAGCCGCCGGCCTGGGCCAGACGCTTCACCGCCTCGTCGGGCGGACCGCCGGGGGAGTAGTATTCCACCGCCGTCACCTGCGCCCCGGCCTGGCCGGCGGCGTCGCGGAAGGCGGTGGCCATGGCGCGGCCGTAATCGGAGGCCGGCGCCAGCACGGCGAAGCGCTCCAGCCCCTGGGTGCGGGCGAAGCTGACCAGCGCCTGCGCCTGTTCGGTCAGCAGCAGGCCCATGACGTAGATGCCGTTGCCGGACACCGTCGTGTCGGTGGAGAACGACACGATCTTCACGTTCGCCGCCTGCGCCTGCGGCGCGATGGCGCGGACGCTTTCGGCGAACAGCGGGCCGAGGATGAGCTGCGCCCCTTCCGCCACGGCGCGCGACGCCGCCTCGCGGGCGCCGGCGGCGGTGCCCTTGGTGTCGTAGGGCTGCAGGATGAAGTCTTCCTGGGCGACGTCGAACACCGCCATCTGGCCGGCGTTGAGCAGGCCCTGGCCGGCCGACGCCGCCGGGCCGGTCAGCGGCACCAGCATGGCGACGCGGGTCTGGTCCGGGCGCGCCGGTTCCTGGGCGACCGGCGCCTGCGGAGCCGGTTCCGCCGGCCGCGGCGCTTCCACACGCGGCTGTTCGGGTGCTATGGGTTGCTGGGCACAGGCGGCGACCAGCGAAACAACCGCCAGGACGGCGAGCGATGGCAGGACACGAAACTTCCGACGACGATCCGCGCGGGGCACGGGCAACCTCCTTGGACTCCGGGCCGACGGGGCAACAGCCTAGTCGCGCAATGGGGCGAAGGGAAGGCGAAAGCCGGCCGCTCGCACCGGGGCTTCACGTCGTCGCCACGCCCATCGGCAACCTGGGCGACATCACGCTGCGGGCGCTCGACACCCTGCGCGACGCCGCCGTCATCGCCTGCGAGGACACGCGCGTCACCGGCGGCCTGTGCCAGAAGCTCGGCATCCGCACGCCGCTCGTGCCCTACCATGAACACAACGCCGAGGCGATGCGCCCCAAGCTGATCTCCCGGATGAAGAACGGCGAGGCGGTGGCTCTCGTTTCCGACGCCGGCACGCCGCTGGTCTCCGACCCCGGCTACAAGCTGGTGCGCGCGGTGGTGGAGGAAGGCCTGCCGGTGATCCCGCTGCCCGGCGCCTCGGCGGCGCTGGCGGCGCTGGTGGTGGCGGGGCTGCCGTCGGACCGCTTCCTGTTCTGCGGCTTCCCGCCCCAGAAGACCAAGGCGCGGCGCGACTGGCTGGCCGAGGTGGCGGCCGTACAGGCGACCCTGGTCATCTACGAAGGGCCGAGCCGCCTGCCCGACAGCGTGGCCGACATGGCCGAGGTGCTGGGGCCGACGCGCGAGGCCGCCGTCTGCCGCGAACTCACCAAGCTCTACGAGGAAACCCGCCGCGGCAGCCTGACCGATCTGGCGACCCACTACGCCGCCGCCGGCTCGCCCAAGGGCGAGGTGGTGATCGTGGTCGGCCCGCCGCCGGCCGCCGCCGCGGCGACGGAGGAAGACCTCGACACCCTGCTGCGCGCCGCGCTCGATCGCGGCGACAGCGTGCGCGACGCCGCCGCCGCCGTGGCCGCCGCCACGGGCCGCAAGAAGCGCGAGGTCTACGCCCGCGCCCTGGAGATCGCCGGCCAATGACCCGGCCGCGGCCGACGACGGAACGGCGCGAGGCCGAGAAGCTCGGCCGCACCGCGGAAGCGGCCTGCGTGCTGGCGTTGCGGCTGCGCGGCTGGAACGTCGTCACCACCCGCTTCCGCCCGCCGCGCGGCCAGGGGGCGGGGGAAATCGACATCGTGGCGCGCCGGGGCCGTGTGCTCGCCTTCATAGAAGTGAAGGCCCGCGAGACGGAGACCGACGCGGCGGAAAGCCTGACGCCCCGCCAGCAGCAGCGCATCGCTCGCGCCGCCGAGGTCTTCCTGGCCGCCAACCCGGAGCTGGCCGACCTGGATTGCCGCTTCGACGTCATGCTGGTCGGCCGCCTGACCGCCCCCGTCCACCTGGAGGACGCCTGGCGGCCGGGGTGGTAGGGGCTCAGGCGCGTTCCCGCCACCCGCTCACGATCAGCCAGCCCCAGGCCAGGGTCTGCAGCACCACGACGGTGCCGATGGCAGCGCTGTAGGCGGCCGGCGGATAGGCGCCCGCGGCGTCCTGCGGCCACTGGCCGATGATGGCGCCCATGCCCCACTGGAAGGCGAAGGCGGCGGCGAACATGGTCAGGTTCAGGCTGGTGTTGGTCCGCCCCGCGAGCGCGGCCGAGAACTGCCTGGACAGCACGGCGTAGCACAGGATGCCGACGGTCCCGAAGAAGCCGAAGGCGATCCACAGCGGCACGGTCAGGCTCACCACCCCCAGCGCCAGCAGCGCCTCGGCGGTGATGAACAGGCCCATGCCGACGGCGAAGACGGTCAGCGGCTTCACGCCCACGCGCCCGGCGCGCTCGGCGACGATGCCGAGGCCCAACTGGCCGCCCACCATGGCCGCCGCCGTCAGCAGCAGCACGCTCGCCGCCTCGGGCTTGGACAGGCCGGCCACGTCGCGCAGCCACGGCCCCGCCCACAGACCCTGGATGGCCATGAAGCCACCCTGGTTCATGGCGACCGCCGGCGCGATGCGCCAGAAGGCGCGGCTGCGGAAGATGGCGCCGAGCGTGCGCAGGCTGTCGATCAGGCTTTCGTGCGCGCCCTCGCGCCGCTTCTCGGGCACCACCACCACCAGGATCACGGCGCAGGCGAGCGTCACCGCCGCCAGCCCCCAGAACACCGGCCGCCAGCCGACGGCATCGACGATCAGCTCCGTCGGGGCCGTCGCCGCCAGGGCGCCCAGGCCGCCCGAGGCGACGACGATGCCGTTGACCAGCGGCAGCTTCTCCAGCGGGAACCATTGCGTCATGGATTTCAGCGCCGACATCAGGCAGGCCGCGACGCCGAGGCCGATGAGCGCACGCCCCGCCACCAGCGTCGCCGTGTCCTGCCCGACGGCGAACAGCACCGCGCCGGCGGTCGCGAACAGCAGCAGGAAGGCTTCCACCAGCCGCGGCCCCATGCGGTCCAGCGCCACGCCGATGGGCAGCTGGGCCAGGGCGAAGGCGAGGAAGTAGGCGCTGGTCAGCAGGCCGAGGTCGGCCGCCTCCAGCCCCACGTCGGTGCGCAGGTAGGGCGAGATGACGGCGTTGACGCTGCGGTAGAGGTAGGAGAGGAAATAGCCGAGCGCGAAAGGCAGGAACACGCGGGCGATCACGGAGCCGAGCGGCAGACGGGCGCTCGCGGGCAGGGCGGGCATGAGGTGGCGGACCTTTCGGAGCAGCAGGGACGGCTTGGCTTCCCGGACGTCCGACTTAAGCACGGCGCGTCGGCCGGCCACCAGGGCCACTTCGGTCGGAGGCCCCGTGCGGTTCCGCCACCAAGTCGCCGTCATTATGGTGTACCGTGGCTGAAACGTTTCCCCGAGGTGACCCGCCTTGAGCCTGACCCGCGACAGCATCCGCGACGGCGTCCTGCAGCGCATGATCGAGGAAAGCGGCTGCCCCATCCGCCTCACCACCGAAGCCGAACGCCACGCCTCCATCCTCGCCATGCTGGGGGGACGCCGCACGCCGCCCGAGGACGTGTGGGTGTTCGGCTACGGATCGCTCATCTGGAACCCGGCCTTCCACTTCGCCGAACGCCGCCTCGGCACCCTGCACGGCTGGCACCGCCGGTTCTGCCTGTGGACGCCGCTCGGCCGCGGCACGCCGGAATGCCCGGGCCTGGTGCTCGGGCTCGACCGCGGCGGCGCCTGCCGCGGCGTCGCCTTCCGGGTGCGGGCGGCGGAGGCGTGGGAGGAACTGGACATCGTGTGGCGGCGCGAGATGGTCTCCGACGGCTACCTGCCGCGCTGGACCCGCGTGCGCACCGACGCCGGCGAGGTGCGCGCCATCGCCTTCACCATCAACCGCGAGGCCGCCCGCTACGCCGGCAAGCTGAGCGTGCCCGAGGCGGCGTCGGTCATCGCCCGCGCCACCGGCCGGCTCGGCACCTGCGCCCAATACCTGTTGTCGACGGTCGAACACCTGGAGGACCTGGGCATCCCCGACCGCCGCCTGCGAGCCCTGCGCGATCACGTCGTCGCGGCGACCGAACAGAGTCCCGCGGCCTCCGCCGCCGGCGCCGAGTGAGGGGAGGGCGGCGATCATGGCGCCGTGGCTGATCTGGACCCTGGCGATCATCGGCCCGACGGTGGTGCTGCTGGCGGTCTTCCTGGTCATCGACGTCGGCTTCCGGCCGACCCGCGACCCCAACGACGTGCACCCGCAGGACCTCGGCCTGCCGAGCCGCGACGTCGCCCTGACGGCGGTCAACGGCAAGCGGCTGGCGGCGTGGTACATCCCGCCGCCGCCCGGCGTGCAGCGCCCGGCGCCGGCGGTGGCGGTGATGCACGGCTGGGGCTCCAACCGATCGCAGCTGCTGCCGGTGGTGGCGCCGCTGCACACGGCCGGCTACGCCCTCCTGCTCCTCGACAGCCGCTGCCACGGCGACAGCGAGCAGGACAGCTTCGCCAGCATGCCGCGCTTCGCCGAGGACCTGTCCACCGGCGTCGACTGGCTGCGCACCCACCCGGAGGTCGACCGCGACCGCATCGCCGTGTTCGGCCATTCGGTCGGCGCCTGCGCGGCGCTGCTCACCGCCTCGCGGCGCTCCGACCTGGTGGGGGCGGTGTCGCTGTCGGCCTTCGCCGACCCGGAAACGGTCATGCGGCGGTTCATGGAGCGGGTGCGCGTGCCCTACCGGCCGCTCGGCTGGCTGGTGAACCGCTACGTGGAATGGCGCATCGGCTGGCGCTTCCGCGATATCGCGCCGAAGAACACCATCCGCCGCGCGCTCTGCCCGGTGCTGCTGCTGCACGGCGAGGACGACCGCATGGTTCCGGTGGCCGACGCCTACGCCATCCACGGCAACCGCCGCACCGAGGAGGACGTGGAGCTGGTGATCTACACCCGCTGCGACCACGACAGCGTCGAGCGCATCGAGGTGGCGACGCCCACCATCAACGCCTTCCTCGCCCGCGTCACCGGCGGCGGACCGCGGTGGCAGCGGCCTGGGCCGCAGGGCGCGGCGACGCCGGTCACTCAGCCAGCATGAGGCCGACGACGCCGACGGTGACCAGGCCGATGCAGGCGATCTTCATGGGTCCCATGGGTTCCTGGAAGATCATGTAGCCGATGATCGCCGTCGCCACGGTGCCGACGCCCGACCAGATGGCATAGGCGAGGCCGACGCCCATGGTGCGCAGCGTCAGCGTCAGCAGGGCGAAGGCGGCGGCGTAGCACACGAACAGCGCCACCGACGGCCACAGCCGGGTGAAGCCCTCCGACAGCTTCATGCTGGTGGTGCCCGCCACCTCGAAGGCGATGGCGGCGAACAGGATCAGCCACGTCACGGGGCGGCATCCTCCGACGCCGGGTACTCCACCCGCAGGAAGTACAGGCCCTGCGGCGGCGCCGTCGGGCCGCCGGCGGCGCGGTCGCGGGCGGCCAGGGCGGCGGCGACGTCGGCGGCCGTCCACTTGCCCTCGCCGACCAGCCGCAGGGTGCCCATCATGTTGCGCACCTGATGGTGCAGGAACGACCGGGCGCGGCAGAACAGGCGGATTTCCTCGCCGTGGCGGGTGACGGAAATCTCGTCCAGCGTCTTCACCGGCGACTGGGCCTGGCACTCGCGGGCGCGGAAGGTGGTGAAGTCGTGGTGGCCGACCAGTTCCTGCGCCGCCGCGTGCATGGCCTCGGCATCGAGCGCCGCCGCCACCCACCACACCCGCCCGGCCTCCAGCGCCGGGGCGGCGCGGCGGTTGAGGATGCGGTAGACATAGGAGCGTTCGCGCGCCGAGAAGCGGGCATGGAAGCGATCGTCCACCGCCTCCGCCGTCACCACCGCCACCGGGTGCGGCCGCAGGTGGAAGTTCAGGGCGTCGCGCACCCGGTCGGGCGGGTCGTCGCGCGGGATGTCGACGTGCGCCACCTGGCCGAGGGCATGGACGCCCGCGTCGGTGCGGCCGGCGGCATGGACCACGGCGTCGACCTGGCAGTAGCGGTTGACGGCCGTCTCCAGGGCTTCCTGCACCGACAGGCCGTTGGCCTGCCGCTGCCAGCCCACGAAGGGTCCGCCGTCGTATTCGATGAGGAGCTTGTAGCGCGGCATGGCCCCTTTGTAGCGGGAAGCCGCAGGCACCGCCAGAGCCGCTGACGGCATCTTCCCCATGACGCATTTGTGGTAGAGTGTCCGCGCTGCGTGTGCGGGCGCGGCGACCGAAGCAGGAGGGGACCACCGCCATGGGTACGAAGCCCGTGACGCCGATCGTCGATTCGGACATGGACTCGCTCTATGTCCTGCCGCTCTCGATCATCCCGATCGAGACCAAGGCGCTGCAACGCGCGCGCATGATCAAGAATCACCAGTTGCGCAGCGTGGTGGAAATCTATTCCGAGCGCGAGACCGGCTCCGGCCAGCTCGAGATCGACACCCTGCCCAAGATGTTCGGCTGGGTCCCGGCCGACGACGAGGACGAGGACGACGGCGAGCCGCGCAAGCCCCACCCCGATCTGGTGACCCTGCGCCAGTTGGCGCTGCTGCCCACCTACGACGTCTTCTCGCTGCGCATCCTGCTGCGCCGCCTCGGCATTTCCGTGCGCGACAACGCCGCCCTGAAGCTGTCGCCGGAAAAGAACGCCGAACTCGGCGACTACATGACCAATTTCACGCGGCCACTTATCCTGCAGGTCTACGGCGACAGCGACGTGGCGATCCACGACTTCGACGACATCGTCCGCCTGTTCCGCGACCCCGACGTCAAGAAGGCCAAGGAAAAGCTGCGGATCATGGCGCAGAAGCTGTCCATCGACATGATGGAGATCCCGCAGTTCCTGGAAGATTACGGCGACATCTTCCTGTCGCTGTCCTACTACCGCCAGTGCCTGGACCGCATCCAGCCGCTGCTCGACAACTTCATCGACAGCGTCGATTGCCTGCGCAAGAACTGGCAGTTGAAGAACGACCAGTCGCTCATGCAGACCTGCACCATGATGGAGGCCCGCCTCAACGAGCTGGCGGCGGCGGTGACCGGGCGGTTCGAGAACTTCGACCGTTCCACCGCCGAAATGTGGTCCAACATCTCGGCCATCCGCTTCCAGCGGGTGAAGGAGCTGATCCAGAGCTACCACACGGAAATCGGCGGCGTGCTGTGCGCCCTGACGGTGAAGATGAACGCCTGGGTGCGCCAGTTCCCGGGCGAGGTGGACAGCGCCCCGGTGCGGCGGGCCGAGTTCATCATGACGCAGATGCGCCAGGGCTTCGACCGCATCAAGTCCTTCGAGAACGCCGCCCCCATGCTCTCGCAATTGGGGTAGAGCCGCCGTTGCCGACGGCGCGGCCGCTGGCTATGGTACGCGCCGACCCGGCACCGGCGGCCCGAGCCGGATGCCTTCGGCAGGAAGCGTCATGCAGAAATCCGTCCCCGTCGCGGCCGTCGCCGTCGCCGGCATCGTCCTCGCCCACCTGATCGTCTTTCTCGCGCCGCTCGGCACCACGGTGGTGGCCGCCGTGACCGCCCTCGGCCTCGCCGGGGCGCTGTGGGCGGCGGGGCTGCGGCCGCGCCCGACGCGGACCATGCTGGCCGCCCCGCTCGCCTTCCTCGCCTGGGGCCTCGCCACCGCCGCCTGGAGCCTGGATGCCGGCGAGACCTTCGGCAAGGCCGGGCAACTGGCGGGACTGCTGCTCGCCCTCGCCCTGCTCGGCGGCGGCGCCTGCGCCCTGCCCGAGGCGGCGCGCGGCCCGGTGCGGCGGGCGACGCTGGTCTCCGGCGCGGCCCTGATCGCCGTCATCGTCCTGGAAGGCCACCTGGGCCGACCCTACCACAGCCTGGTGCATGCCCTCGGCTGGGCGGCGTCGGCCGATCCTTACGTCCTCAACCGCGCCACCCTGATGATGGTGCTGCTGAGCTGGCCGGCGGCGCAGGCGGCGGCCGCGCTCGGCCGCAGGCGCCTCGCCCTGGCGCTGCCGCCGCTGGCGCTGGCGGCGGCGGTCGGGCTCGACAGCGGCACGGCGGGCATGGCGGCGGTGGCCGGCGTCGCAGCCGGCGGGCTCGCGCTGGTGCTGCGGGCGGCGCCGGCGGTGCTGGCGGCGGGCTTCACGGCCGGCGCCGTGGTGGTCGTTCCGCTGGCGGCACAATTCCACGAGTGGCTGGGCGACTCCACGGCGCTGCCGCGCTCGCTGTTGCACCGCTTCTTCATCTGGAGCTTCGCCGGCGACCGCATCGCCGAGCAGCCGCTGTTCGGCTGGGGCCTGGGCACGGCGCGCGCCATGCCCAACTTCGGCGTCACCAACCTGTTCGTGGCGCCGGACGCCGACATCATCCCGCTGCACACCCACAACGCCTACATCCAGGTGATGCTGGAGACGGGGCTGGTCGGCTATGCGCTGTGCGTCGGATTCGTCGCGTGGCTGATGCTGCGCACCCGCCGCCTGCCGACGGCCGAGCGCGCCTGCACCCTGGGGGCGCTCGGCGCGCTCGCCGGCGCTTGGCTCACCGGCTACGGCGTCTGGCAGAGCTGGTGGCTGGCCGGGCTGGTGCTGCTCGTCTTCGCCCTGGCGGCCTCGCGCAGCGAGGCGTCTGTCCGGCTGCCGTGATCGGGGCGATCCCGACAGCGCCCTCAGGCGCCGGGCGCGGCCTGCGGCCGCCTGGCTCCCGCGGCAGGAGCCGCGCGGCGCAGTCGCACCGTCCGGTGAGGACCGAGCGCGACTCGGCCCTCACCGCGCCCCGTCACTCCGCCGGCAGCCCCAGCACGTCGAACATGGTGTAGAAGCCCGGCGCCCGGCCGTCGCACCACAGGGCGGCGCGCACGGCGCCCTTGGCGAAGACGGCGCGGCTGGAGGCCTTGTGGGTCAGTTCCACGCGCTCGCCCTCGGCGGCGAAGACCACCGTGTGGTCGCCCACCACGTCGCCGCCGCGCAGGGTGGCGAAGCCGATGGCGCCTTGCTCGCGCGGGCCGGTGAAGCCTTCGCGCGCCCACACCGCCACGTCGTCGAGCGCCACGCCCCGCCCGGCGGCGGCGGCGCGGCCGAGGCCGAGGGCGGTGCCCGAGGGGGCGTCCACCTTGTGGCGGTGGTGCATCTCGACGATCTCGATGTCGTAGTCGATGCCGAGCGTCGCCGCCACCCGCTGCGTCAGGGCGAACAGCAGGTTGACGCCGACGCTCATGTTCGGCGCCATGACCACGACCGTCTTGCCGCCGGCCTCGCGGATCTCGGCTTCCTGGGCCGCGCTGATCCCGGTGGTGCCGACGATCAGGGCGGTGCCGTGTTCGGCCGCCAGCTTGACGTGGGCGAGGGTGGCGGTGGGGGAGGTGAAGTCGATGACGGCGTCGGCGGCGGCGAACAGCACCGCCGGGTCGTCGGTCACCAGAGCGCCGACCTCTTCGGAGCCCACCAGCAGGCCGACGTCGCGGCCGACGTGGGGAGACCCTGCCCGTGCCGTGCCGCCGGCGAGCCCGGCACCATCGGTCTTCAGCACCTCTTGCAGCAGCATGCGGCCCATGCGGCCGGTGCAGCCGACGATTCCGATCTTCATGGCGGCGGTCCTATCGTTGATACGGGATGGTTCCGCCGTTATAGCAGCCCCGGCGGCGCGGGCAACCTTGCCACCCGGGGCGGGGGCGCTCCATCTTCCGCTTTTGCCAAGCCTGGACAGGACCGATGACCGAGAAGCTCTCCGATACCTCGACGCTCACGCAGCTGGGCCGCGACACCCGCTACGAGTACGACACCGCCAATCCGGCGCTGCTGGAGCGCTTTCCCAATCCCATGAAGGCCGCCAAGGGCCGGTCGGTGGTGAAGGTGGTGGCGCCCGAGTTCACGTCGCTCTGCCCGCTCACCGGCCAGCCCGACTACGCCACCATCGTACTGGAATACACGCCGCGCGACTGGTGCCTGGAGAGCAAGAGCTGGAAGGTCTACCTGATGTCCTTCCGCAACATCGGCGAGTTCCACGAAAGCTGCGTCACCCGCATGCACGCCGACCTGGTGGCGCTGCTCGATCCCGCGTGGATGGTGATCGAGGGGCAGTTCACCCCGCGCGGCGGCATTTCGTTCTGGCCGCGCATCGAGTACACGCGCGAGGGCTGACGCCCCCGCGGTTCCCCCTATCGGCTCAGGCCCTTGGACGCCAGGTCGGCTTCGTAGGCGGCCATGAGTTCGCCCTGCCGGCGGCCGAGGTCGAGCAGGTACTGCCAGGTGAAGATGCCCGTGGTGTGGCCGTCGTCGAACAGGATGCGCACCGCGTAGTTGCCCACCGGCTCGAGGTCGGAGATGCCGACGCCGCGCTTGCCGGCGACCGTCTTCTTCTCCGCCGCGCTGTGGCCCTGCACCTCGGCCGAAGGGCTGTGGACGCGCAGATATTCCGCCGGCAGAACGAACTGCTCGCCGGTGTCGAAGGCGACGGTGAGGGTGCGCTCGGCGCGGTCGACGCCGATTTCTTCCGGCCAGGCGTCGGTCATGCGCCGTGGCCTTCGTCGAGCGGGCGCGCCTCGTCGATGAGCATGATGGGAATGCCGTCGCGGATGGGGTAGGCGAGGCCCCCCTTGTCGGAAATCAGCTCGTTAGCCTCGCGGTCGTAGCGCAGCGGCCCCTTGGTCAGCGGGCAGACCAGGATTTCCAGCAGTTTCGGGTCGATGGCGGCGGCGGATTGCGGCATCGGTCGGGTCCTCGTGAAGACGCCCGCGGCGGGGCGGGCGGACGGTGAAAGGGTCACTGGCGGCTGGCCGGCGGCAGCCCGCGGTCGAAGGCGCCCATTTCGAGCAGCGTCACCAGGGTGTCGGCGCGCTCCTGCGGGCTGTCGGCCTCGAGCAGCGCCTGCCGCTCCACCGGCGAGAAGGGGCACAGCATGGCGAGGCTGGTCACCAGGTTGAGCGGCGTCAGGGCGCCGACGATCTGCGGGTCGATCTGCATGCGGTGCCGGGCGGAGAAAGCCTTCAGGGCCGCCATCACGCGCTCGCGGTTCAGGCTGATGTCGCCCGGCAGCTCCAGGTCCTGCACGAAGTCGCCCCACTGCGCCTCCACCCGCCGATAGCCGCGATGCAGCGGCAGTTCCTTGCCGACACCGAAGCGGCAAACGCCGGTCAGCGTCAGGAGGATGCGGCCGTCGTCGGTTTCGGAGAAGGCCGAGATCCGCCCGGCACAGCCGACGGAAAACACCTGCGGCCGGTCGCGGCCGGGCTGCAGCGGGCCGTTGTCGAGCGGCAGCACCATGCCGATCATGCGGCCACCGCCGAGCGCGTCGAGCACCATGTTCAGATAGCGCGGTTCGAAGATGTTCAGCGGCAGGCGCCCGCTAGGCAGCAGCAGCACCTCGGCCAGCGGAAAGATGGGAACGACGTCGGGAAGATCCTCGCGGCGGGGGTGGAACGGCCCTGGCATGGTCACGACGTCGGTCTCCCCGCAAATCGGGCGCGGCCGAGGCTGGCGCAGGACTGCGCCGGCACCGACGGCCGGACCCGGAGTCTAGCATGGCGGCGGGGCGGCGTCTCGCGCGGTGGGCGCGGCCGCCGCCCTTCCGGCGGCTCAGGCGAACATCAGCAGCGACAGCTTCTTACGGCCGTGGATGGTGGCCGGATCGGTCGGCCCGAAGGCCTCGAAGAACTTCACCAGCTGCTTGCGCGCCATTTCCTCGTTCCAGGTGCGGTCGCGCTTGAAGATTTCCAGCAGCTGATCCACCGCTTCGGTGCGCTTGTTGGCGGCATAGAGGGCGTTGGCCAGCTCGAAGCGGGCGTCGAGGTCGGCGGGGGCGGCCTGCACGCGGGCCTCCAGCTCGGCGATCTCGTCGGCGTACTTGCCGGCTTCCGAGGCCAGTTCCAGGGCCGTCTTCACGCCCTGCACCTCGGGGTGCGCCAGAATGTCGGCCGGCAGCTGGCCCAGCACCTCGCGCGCCGCGTCGGCTTCGCCCATGGCCATGTAGCAGCGCATGATGCCGGCGAGCGCCACCGGGTTGGCCGGGTCCTCGCCCAGCACCTCTTCATAGATGGCGGCGGCCTGTTCGGCCTGACCGGCGTCCAGCGCTTCCTTGGCCTGGGCGATCGCGTCGTCGATGACGTTGGCGCCGCCGCCCACCAGGCGGTCGATGAACTGCTTCAGCTGGCTTTCCGGCAGCGCGCCCTGGAAGCCGTCGGCCGGGCGGCCGTCCTTGAAGGCATAGACGGTGGGGATGGACTGGATGCGGAACTGCGCCGCGAGCTGCTGTTCCTCGTCGACGTTGATCTTCACCATCTTCACCCGGCCGCCCGACTGGCGCACCAGCTTTTCCAGCGTCGGGCCGAGGGTCTTGCACGGGCCGCACCACGGCGCCCAGAAGTCGACGATGACGGGCACCGTCTGCGACTGCTCGATGACGTCGGCCATGAAGGTGGCCGCCGTGGTCTCCTTGACGGCGTCGCCGCCGGCGCCCTGCTGGGGCTGGGGCTTGCCCATGCCGTCGTCGAGAATGAAGCTCATGTCGGTCCGTCCCCGGTCGTGCTGGTGCGGCGCAAGCGCCCGGCCCGCGGCCCGGCGCCCGCCGCACGTGTGGAAGATGATCGCAATTCGCTTACGTAAATGGCGCGACGGCGCTTTCCTGGCAAGGGCCAAACGCGGAACCGTCGGGGGTGGATCGGCGTGCCCCGGCGAGGCGGCGAGGGGGTCGCGAAAATTTCTGAAAAAAGGGCTTGCATCGTTTTTCGACCTGTATATATTCCCCTCCACGCCGCGACGCCGAGCCGGACGAAAAAACGAACGGCACCAAGGAGTTGAGGCAGTTTACCCGATGCGGGCGTAGCTCAGGGGTAGAGCACAACCTTGCCAAGGTTGGGGTCGAGGGTTCGAATCCCTTCGCCCGCTCCAATACAGGAAGGCCGGTTCCGATGGAACCGGCCTTTCGCGTTTTCCAGCCCTCGCCCGACCGCAGCCACCCGCCGCCGCGCCGTCACATCGCCCGATGCCCGCCGCCGTGCTATGGTCGCGCCGCACCCTCGGCAGCGAAAGGCGTCCCGCCATGGCATCGAAGCAGCAGTTCCTGGTCGTCGGGCTCGGCGGTTTCGGGTTGCCGCTGGGCGAGGAGCTGATGCGCATGGGCCACGACGTGCTCGGCGTCGACAGCCACCGCGAGCGGGTGGAGCGCGCCGCCGAGTTGCTCACCCACGCCGTCGTCGCCGACGTGCGCGACGAGAAGGTGCTGGAGGAACTGGGCGTCGCCGACTTCGACGGCGCCGTGGTCGCCATCGGCGAACACCTGGAGGCGAGCATCCTCGCCACCCTGCACCTGAAGGCCATGAAGGTGCCGCGCGTGTGGGTGAAGGCGCTGACCCACGACCACCGCCGCATCCTCGCCCGCATCGGCGCCGACCGCGTCATCCTGCCCGAGCACGAGATGGGCGTGCGCATCGCCCATGCCCTCGTCTACCCCGGCATCACCGACTACATGCCGCTCGGCGACGACACCTATGTGGCCGAGTACCGCATCGACGGCCAGCTGAAGGGCCGCACGCTCGCCGACGCCGGCATCCCCGACCAGCTGCCGCTGCAGGTCCTGGTGCTCAAGCGCGGCCGCGAGATCCTGCGCGACCCCGCGCTCGGGCTGGAGCTGGAAACCGGCGACCGCCTCGTCATCCTGGGCGAGCGGCCGGCCATCGAACGCCTGGCGCGGCTCGAGCCGCCGCAATGATCGACAAGAGCCGCCACGGCCTCGGCCCGCCGGCGGGGCGGCGGCCGGACCATCGCGTCATCCGCCTCGCGCCGCCGCACCTGCTGGCCCTGTCGCTGGTGATCCTGTCGGCGGCGGGCATGGCGCTGCTGCTGCTGCCGGGCATGACCACCGAGGGCGCCGGCCTCGGGCCGCTGGACGCATGGTTCACCGCCGTCTCCGCCGTCACCGTCACCGGCCTCGCCGTCGCCGACACCGGCACCGCCTTCACGCTGGCGGGGCAGGGGGTGATCCTGGCCCTCATCCAGGTCGGCGGGCTCGGCATCATGGTGCTCGGCGCGCTCACCATCATCGCCGCCGGCGGCCGGCTCGGCCTCGGGCACCGGCTGAACCTGGGCGAATCCCTCGGCGTGACGGCGGTCGGCGATGTGCTCGCCATGGCCCTGCGCATCGGCCGCATGACGCTGCTGATCGAGGCGGCGGGGGCGGTGCTGCTGACCGCCTGGTGGACGCCGACCATGGGCCTGCGGCAGGCGGCGTGGAACGGCCTGTTCCACAGCGTGTCCGCCTTCAACAACGCCGGCTTCGCCCTGTGGCCCGACAGCCTGACCCGCTTCGCCGGCGACCCCGTCAGCAACGCCGTGGTGGTGACGCTCATCGTCCTCGGCGGCATCGGCTTCCCGGTGCTGCACGAACTGGCGAGCCGCACGCCGCCCGGCCGCTGGAGCCCGCACACGCGGGTGATGATCTTCGGCTCGCTGGCCCTCGTCGGCCTCGGCTGGGCGGTCATTGCGCTGCTGGAATGGTCCAACCCTGCGACCCTCGGCGGCCTGCACGACCCGGTGGAGAAGGCGTTGGCCGCCCTGTTCCAGTCGGTGACGACGCGCACCGCCGGCTTCAATACCATCGACATGGGCGGGCTCGGCACGGCGGCCGCCTTCGTGGTCATGGTGCTCATGTTCATCGGCGCCGGCCCCACCTCCACCGGCGGCGGCATCAAGGTGTCGACCGCCGTCATCATGCTGGCCGCCACCACCGCCTTCCTGCGCCGCCGCGACGAGGTGGTGCTGGCCGATCGCTCCCTCACGCTCGACACCGTGCGCCGGGCGCTCGCCATCGCGGTCGTCGGGGTGGGCACGGTGGCGCTCGGCACCTTCGCGCTGGTGGTGGCGGAGCCGCAGGCCGACTTCCTGAACGCCAGCTTCGAGGCGGTGTCGGCGCACGCGACCGTCGGCCTGTCGCGCGGCCTGACCGGCGAGTTGGGTACCGCCGGGCGGATCGTGCTCATCGTGCTCATGCTGGCCGGCCGCCTCGGGCCGCTGGCGCTGGGGTACGCGCTGCTCACCCCGCGCCCGACGCGCATCTCCCATCCGCGCGCCGACGTGCTCACCGGTTGACGCTGCGGTCGCCTTGGGCGATGAAGAACAAGCACGTTTCGACGATCATCGCGCCACGGCAGGGGGATAACGGCCATGCGGACCATCATCGCGGCGGCGGCCATCGCCGTCGGGGCCCTCGTCGCCGCGCCGGGACCGGCGGCCGCGGCCGGCCCGGACATGGAGATCACCGAGGCCGAGGCCGAAGCCGGCGCGCTCGCCTTCGCGGTCCACGTCGGGTCCTACAAGATGCCCGGCAACGCGCCGACGGACTGGTGGAAGCTGGCCGACTTCTGGCCCGGCGTTCTGTACTTCAAGCGCATGACCAAGGTGGTCGACATCCCCGGCAAGGGCATGTTCACCCGCCTCTACCTGGTCGGCGACCCGGCGCTGGCGCCGGTGCTGTGCCGCGAGTTGAAGAAGCGCGCCAAGTACTGCGCCATCCACGACCTGCGCGCCGGCGCCGGCGTCACCCTTCACGACGGCGAGGCGGCGGCGCGCTGAAATCCGGCCGCGGCGGCTTGCAAGGCGGGCCGATCCGCGCCACCTTTGCCTCACGCCCCCGCACCCGCAGACCCAGAGGATTGCAGACGACCATGGCGATCGAGATCTACACCAAGCAGACCTGCATGTACTGCCAGAAGGCCAAGGCCTGGTTCAAGGAACACAACATCCCCTACGAGGAGATCGACGTGTCCTCCGTCGCCGACTTCGGCAAGATGAAGGAACGCCTGCCCGAGGCCAAGACCGTGCCGCAGATCCTCATCGACGGCCACCTCATCGGCGGCTACGACAACCTGATGGAATACGAGCAGCCGATCCTCGAGAAGCTGCGCAAGATGTACCCCGAGGCGCAGGCCTGATCCGCCGGACCGTCACCCGTCCGGCATTCCGGGGGCGGACGGCCCGCCAGCGGCCGCCGCCCCGCTCGTTTCAGGGACCCCCGCCCGCACCATGACCGACTACGCCCGCCGCGCCGCCGACACCTTCGCCGCCATCGCCGAGAACTTCCGCGCGCTCGACGCCCACGCCGCCACCGTCGCCGCCATGGCCGAAGCGGTGGTCGCCGCCCTGTCGCGTGGCAATACCGTGTTCTTCTGCGGCAACGGCGGCTCGGCCGCCGACAGCCAGCACCTGGCCGCCGAGCTGCTCGGCCGCTACCGCATCGACCGCGCGCCGCTGCCGGCCGTGGCCCTGACGGTGGATACCTCGGCGCTGACCGCCATCGGCAACGACTTCGGCTTCGACGACATCTTCGCCCGCCAGCTGCGGGGGCTCGGCAAGCGCGGCGACGTGCTGGTCGCCATCACCACCAGCGGCAACAGCCCCAACGTCATGAAGGCGGTGGAGGCGGCGCGCGAGATGGGCGTCACCGTGCTCGGCTTCACCGGCGGGGCCGGCGGCAAGCTGAAGGAGGCGAGCGACATCGCCCTCGTGGTGCCCGCCACCCGCACCGACCGCATCCAGGAAATGCACATCGCCTGCGGCCACCTGATCTGCGAGCTGGTGGAAGAGGCCCTGGCCGACCGCTGACCTGCCCCTGCCGGTTCATCCGGCGCTTGACCCGGTGGGTCGGGCGGGGCTCAATCGGCGTTCGTTTCACCTGCAATCGAACGCCGGAAGCCCGCCCGCCGCATGTCCGCCGCCAAATTCGATCCCCGGTCCTTTCCCGTCGCCGTGCTGCTGACGGCGCTGGTCGCCTTCGGCCCTATGTCGACGGACCTCTACCTGCCGTCGCTGCCCGACATGACGCGGGCCTTCGACACCTCCGTCAGCATGGTGCAGCTCACCCTGTCGGTGTTCGCGGCCGGCTTCGCCTTCGGCATGCTGGTCTACGGGCCGCTGTCCGACCGCTTCGGGCGGCGACCGCTGCTCATCGGCGGGGCGGCGCTCTACGTGGCGGCGAGCGTCGTCTGCATGGTGGCGCCGAGCATCGAGGCGCTGCTGGTCGGCCGCTTTCTGCAGGCCATCGGCGCCTGCGCCGGGCCGGTCATCGGCCGCGCCGTGGTACGCGACGTCTACGACCGGACGGAAGCCGCCCGCATGCTGTCGTACATGGCCTCGGCCATGGCGCTGGCGCCGGCCGTCGCGCCCATGATCGGCGGCGCCCTGCACGCCGGCTTCGGCTGGCGCGCCAACTTCGTCGCCCTGACGGTCTTCGGCATCGCCGTCACCGTCGCCACCTGGGCCATGCTGCGCGAGACCAACGCCCACCGCGACCCGCTGGCGACACGGCCCTCGCGGCTCGCCGCCAACTTCGGCTACCTGCTGAAGAGCCGCGTCTTCATGGGCCACACGCTGTGCGTGGCGCTCGGATTCGCCGGGCTGTTCAGCTTCATTTCGGGATCGTCCTTCGTGGTCATCGACGTGCTCGGCGTCGACCCGCAGTACTTCGGCTTCGCCTTCATGGCCGTCGTCGTCGGCTACATCACCGGTGCCTTCGGCGGAGGCCGCCTGAGCGGGCGCCTCGGCATCGAGCGCCTGCTCGCCTTCGGCTCCCTCGTCGCGGCGCTGGCGGGCGTGGCGGCGGCGGGCCTCGCCTGGGCCGGCGTGGAGACGGTGGTGGCCGTGATCCTGCCGGTGTCCATCTACTTCTTCGGCGCCGCCGTGCTCATGCCCAACGGCACAGCCGGCGCCATCTCGCCCTTTCCCCGCATGGCGGGCACCGCATCGTCGCTGCTCGGTTTCCTGCAGATGGGCGCCGGCGCACTCACCGGCTGGCTGGTCGGGCTGCTGCACGACGGCACGACGCGGGTGATGACCACCTCCATGGCGCTCTGCGGCGTCGCGGCGCTGCTGTGCTTCGTACTGCTGGTGCGCGGCGGCGGCCACCGGGCCGAGGCCGCAGCGGCGGAGTGAGGGGGTGGTGCGGGGACATGACGCTCCCCGCCGGCCGGTGTACAGTCGCGCCATGACCGACACCCGCCCCTTGCGCAAAGGCTGGACCACGGGCGCCTGCGCCACCGCCGCGGCGCGCGCCTGCCTGACCGCCCTGCGCACGGGCGCCTTCCCCGATCCGGTGGAGATCCTGCTGCCCAAGGGCCTGACGCCGGCCTTCGCGCTCAACCGCACGAGCCTGGAAGGCGGCGTCGCCACCGCGTCGGTCATCAAGGACGCCGGCGACGACCCCGACGTCACCCACGGGGCGGAGATCGTCGTTTCGGTGCGCCTGCTGCCGCCGGGATCGGGCGTCGTGTTCCGCGCCGGGGCGGGCGTCGGCACGGTCACCAAGCCGGGCCTGCCGCTGCCGCCGGGCGAACCCGCCATCAACCCCGCCCCGCGCGCCATGATCGCCGAGAACCTGACCCTGGCCGCCGGCGGCGAGCCGGTGGACGCGGAAGTCACCGTCGGCATCGTCGGCGGCGAGGCGCTGGCACTGAAGACCATGAACCCCCGGCTCGGCATCCTCGGCGGCCTGTCGGTGCTGGGGACGACGGGGGTGGTGGTGCCCTATTCCTGCGCCGCCTGGATCCACTCCATCCACCGCGGCATCGACGTCGCCCGCGCCGCCGGCTGCGACCACCTCCTCGCCGCCACCGGCGATACCTCGGAACGGGCCGCCCGTGCCCTCTTCCCGGTGCCCGAGGAAGCGCTCATCGACATGGGGGACTTCGCCGGCGCCGTGCTGAAGTACCTGCGCAAGCACCCGGTGCCGCGCCTGACGCTGGCCGGCGGCCTCGCCAAGATCAGCAAGCTGGCCGACGGCCACATGGACCTGCACTCCAGTCGCAGCCGGGTCGACCAGGGCGCGCTGGCCGTCATGCTGCACGACCTGGGTGCCCCGCCGGATGCCGTCGACGCCGCCGGCGCGGCGACCACCGCCGGTGCGGTGCTGGAGATCGCCCGCGCCCTCGGCCTCGACCGCCGCCTCGGCGACCTGATCTGCGCGCGGGCGCGGGAGGTGGCGCTGGCCACCCTGTCGGGCGGCGTCGCCGTCGCCGTGCTGGCCTTCGACCGCCAGGGGCGGGAGGTCGGCCGTGCCGGCCCGTGACGCCCTGCTCCTCCTCGGCGGCACCACCGAGGCGGCGGCACTGGCCCGCGCCGTGGCGGAGCGGCGGGGCGAGAGCTTGCGCGTCGTCTATTCCCTCGCCGGCCGGGCGGAAGCGCGCCGCCCGCCGCCGGTCGAGGTGCGTGTCGGCGGCTTCGGCGGCGCGGCGGGGTTGGCGGCCTTCCTGAGGGGCGACGGCATCGGCGCCGTCGTCGACGCCACCCATCCCTTCGCCGCCACCATCAGCCGCAACGCCCGTCTCGCCTGCGAAACGACCGGGTTGCCCCGCCTGATCCTGCGCCGGCCGGAGTGGATCGCGCAGACCGGCGACCGCTGGCTGCCGGTCGACTCGACGGCGGAGGCCGCCGCCCGGGTGCGCGCGGTCGCCCGCCGGCCCTTCGTGACCCTCGGCACCGCCGACCTCGCCCCCTTCGCCGGTCTTCCCTGCGTCGTGCGCCTGATCGAGCCGCCGCCGACTCCGCCGCTGCCCGGCGCCGCCGTGGTCGCCGGGCGCGGACCGTTTTCGCAGGCGGAGGAGATCGCGCTGTTCCGCGCCCACGGCGTCGACGCCCTGGTCACCAAGGCGAGCGGCGGGGCGGCGACGGAGGCCAAGCTGGCGGCGGCGCGCGCCCTCGGGCTGCCGGTGGTGATGATCCGCCGCCCGCCGCCGGAGCCGGGCGAGGCGGTGGCGACGATTGCCGCTGCGCTCGAGTGGCTTGACCGCACCCTTGCGCATCCCGACAATCCCCAACCGAAGCGCCCTTGAAGGCCGAAGCTCCGGGAGAGTTCCATGGTCCGCCGTTCCGCCGCCGTCCTCGCCGCCACCCTGATCCTGCTCGCCGCCGCGCCGGACGCGCAGGCGAACATGATCATCCGCTTCGAGAAGGAGGTGGTGGAGAACATCCGCGACGGCAACGCGCAAGGCCTCACCGCCTACCTGCTGGGCGGCGGCAACCCGGCGGCCACCGACAACGACGGCCAGCCGCTGCTGGTGGTGGCGACGCGCGCCAACCGGCTCGACATGATCGAAACGCTGCTGCACCACGGCGCCCGCCCCGACGCGGTGGACCGCCTCGGCAACACCGCCCTCTACTGGGCCGCGGAAGCCGGCCACGCCCACATCGTGGAGCGCCTGCTGACGGCCGGCGCCAAGACCGACAACCAGAACCGCCAGGGCGTCACGCCGCTCATGGCGGCGGCGCGCGACGGGCAGGTGGCCGTCGTCCGCCAGCTGGTCACCGCGGGCGCCGACCCGCGCCTGTCCGACTACACCGGCCGCGACGCCTTCGGCTGGGCCGGCGGCCCCCAGGGCAACCGCGTCACGGCGGAGTTGAACAAGGCGAAGTGACGGGAAGCGGCGGGGCTGCATCCACGGCCGCCGACCGTGGCGCCGTGGGTGGCCGGGTCAAGCCCGGCCATGACAATTTGATGTGACGTTTCAATACCTTGTCATGCCCGGCCACCGAGCCGGGCATCCACGGCGTGCACGGCGTCTGCCGTGGAGGACGTCGCCCACGGCCGCCGACCGTGGCGCCGTGGGTGGCCGGGTCGAGCCCGGCCATGACACTTTCTCAGGAAACGGCCATGCTCACCCCAGCAACCCCTTAAGCCGGTAGAGGGCGTCCAGGGCCTCGCGCGGGGTCATGGCGTCGGGGTCGAGGGCACGCAGCGCCTCTTCCGCCGGTGACGGGCCGGTGGCGGCGGCCTGGGCCTCCTGGCGCTCCACGTTCTTCACCGCCGCGGCGAACAGCGGCAGGTCGTCGGCGAGGCGGGTGATGGCCGAGGACTGCTCGCCCGACTCCAGCGTCGCCAGCACTTCCTCGGCCCGCGCCACCACCGCCGGCGGCAGGCCGGCCAGCTTGGCGACGTGGATGCCGTAGGAGCGGTCGGCCGCACCCGGCGCCACCTCGTGCAGGAACACCACCTCGCCCTGCCATTCCTTGATGCGCATGGAATGGCACGACAGGCGCGCCAGCCGCGCCGTCAGCGCCGTCAGCTCGTGGTAATGGGTGGCGAAGAGGGCGCGGCAGCGGTTGACCTCGTGCAGGGTCTCGACCGTCGCCCAGGCGATGGACAGGCCGTCGAAGGTGGCGGTGCCGCGGCCGATCTCGTCCAGGATGACGAGGCTGCGCTCGGTCGCCTGGTTCAGGATGGCGGCGGTTTCCACCATCTCCACCATGAAGGTGGAGCGCCCGCGCGCCAGATCGTCGGCGGCGCCGACGCGGGAGAACAGGCGGTCGACGACGCCGATGCGGGCGCTCTCGGCCGGCACGAAGCTGCCCATCTGCGCCAGGATGGCGATGAGCGCGTTCTGCCGCAGGAAGGTGGACTTACCGGCCATGTTGGGGCCGGTGACCAGCCATAGCCGCTGCTCGGGCGACAGGTCGCAGTCGTTGGCGACGAAGGGGCCTTCGTTGGCGCGGGCCAGCGCCGCCTCCACCACCGGATGACGGCCGGCGCGGATGTGGAAGGCGGTCGTCTCCTCCACCTCGGGCCGCACCCAGCGGCGGTCGACCGCCAGTTCGGCGAGCGCGGCGGAGACGTCCAGCTCCGCCAGGGCCTCGGCGGCGGCGGCGATGTCGGCGGCGCGGTCGAGCACCTCGCGCACCAGATCGGCGAACAGCTCCAGTTCCAGCGCCAGGGCCTTGTCGGCGGCGCCGCGGATCTTGTCCTCCAGCTCCGACAGGGCGACCGTGGTGAAGCGCACGGCATTGGCCATGGTCTGACGGTGGATGAAGGGGCCGTCCTTGTCGGCCAGCAGCTTCTCGCCCTGCTTGGCCGGCATCTCCAGGAAGTAGCCGAGCACGTTGTTGTGCTTGACCTTCAGGGACGAGATGCCGGTTTCCTCCACGTATGTCTGCTGCAGGCCGGCGATGAGGCGGCGGCTCTCGTCGCGCAGCGACCGCAGCTCGTCCAGCTGCGGGTGATAGCCGGCGGCGATGAAGCCGCCGTCGCGGGCGAGCAGCGGCAGGTCGGCGTCGAGCGCCCGCATCAGCCGCTCCACCACCACGTCGTGCCGGCCGAGGCGCTTGCAGGTCTCGGTCAGGCCTTTGGGGACGCTCGCGAAACCGCTTTCGGTGATGGCGACCCGCAGGCCCGGCACCTGCCCCAGCGCGTCGCGCACGTTGGCGAGGTCGCGCGGACCGCCGCGGCCGAGCGACAGGCGGGTGAGGGCGCGCTCCACGTCCGGGCACTGGCGCAGGCGGTCGCGCACGTCCTCGCGCACCCGGCCGGCCTCGGTGAAGAACTGCACGGCGTCGTGGCGGGCGGCGATTTCCGCCGGGTCGGTCAGCGGCGCGGCCAGATGGGCGGCGAGCAGGCGGGCGCCGGCGCCGGTGACCGTGCGGTCGATGACGGCGAGCAGCGAGCCCTTGCGCTCGCCGGTCAGGGTCTCGGCCAGTTCCAGGTTGCGGCGGGTGGCGGCGTCGATCTCCATGACCGCGCCGGCGGCCAGCTGGCGCAGCGCCCCGATGCGCGGCAGCTTGCCCTTCTGGGTCAGCTCCACGTAGTCGACGAGGGTGCCGGCCGCCGCGATCTCGGCCCGCGAGAAGCCGCCGAAGGCGTCCAGCGCCTTCACTCCGTACAACGCCTCCAGCCGTTTGGCGGCGTTGGTGCTGTCGAAGCGGGCCGACGGCAGGGGCGACAGGCGGTCCTTGTACTCGGCGAAGACCTCGAACAGGCCTTCCCGCTGCAGCAGGCGGTCGGGCGCCAGCAGCTCGCCGGGGGCGAGGCGGGCAAGCGCGGCGGCGGCCTGCGCCTCGCCGATGGGCTGGCAGGTGAAGGCGCCGGTGGAGACGTCGAGCCACGCGAGCCCGAGCCCGCCGCCGGCATCGGCCAGCGCGGCGAGGTAGTTGTGGCGGCGGGCGTCGAGCAGGCTGTCTTCCGTCAGCGTGCCGGGGGTGACGATGCGCACCGCCTCGCGCTTCACCAGGGTCTTGCCGCCGCGCTTCTTCGCTTCGGCGGGGTCTTCCATCTGCTCGCACACGGCGACCTTGAAGCCCTTGCGGATGAGCTTCGCGAGATACGCCTCGTGGGAATGCACCGGCACGCCGCACATGGGAATGTCTTCGCCGAGGTGCTTGCCCCGCTTGGTGAGCGCGATGTCCAGCGCTTCCGCCGCCTTCACGGCGTCGTCGAAGAACAGCTCGTAGAAGTCGCCCATGCGGTAGAACAGCACGCAGTCGGCATGCTCGCGCTTGATGGCGAGGTACTGCGCCATCATGGGCGTGACACCGTCCAGCGCGGCGGCGTCGGGGTCCTCGGGGGCGGCGGTCGGCAGTCCGTCGGTCGCGGTCGCGGGGGCGGTCAGGGACACGGGGGCTCCGGCTGGTTGCTCGGGTGGCGGATGCGGCGGGCAGTGTGACGGGCCCGTTATACCCTCACGCGGGGCTATGCATGAAGGGCCCTGTGGGGCAGAATACGCGCCCGAAGTTTTGTTGCGAAACCCCAAGCCTACGGGAAACGATCTCCTTGTCCGACACCACGCCCGGCACGCCCGAACACCGCGAAGTGGTCGGCCTGTTCGCCGACCGCGACAGCCTGGAACAGGCCATCAAGGACCTGCGCGCCGCCGGCTTCGACCGCACCGACCTGTCGCTGCTGACCAGCCACGAGGCCATCGACGTCGGCCGCGGCGACGGCGAGCTGTCGCTGCGCGAACGCCTGCTGCCGCTGCTGACCGAATGGCGCTACGAGGTGCCGCTGGTGGGCGCCGGCCTCATCGCGCTCGCCTCCGGCCCGACCGGCGCGGCCATCGCCGCCCTGGTGGGGGCCGGCGTCGGCATCGCCGCCGTGCGCGACCTGGTGGAGGAAGTGACCTCGCTGCCCGACACCGAGGAATTCGCCCGCGAGCTGGCCGCCGGCTCCGTCGCCCTGTGGGCCGACGTGACCGCCGATCCGGCCGCGCGCGAGCCCAAGGCGCGGGAGATCCTGGAACGCCACGGCGCCAGCAACATCCACCTGCACGTCGGTCCCGCCCGCACCGAACCGTAACGGTCCGCGCGCCCCTCAGTCCGCCCTTCACGACCCTGCGGCGCCCGGGACCACCCCGGGCGCCGCAAACACCCCGGGGAAAACGGTCAGCACCATGGAAGACGATACCAGCAAGCAGAGCCGCAAGAATCTCGAACACGAAAGCCTGCTCATGCACGCCTCCGGGCGGCCGGGCAAGATCGAGATCACGCCGACCAAACCGCTGACCACCCAGCGCGACCTGTCGCTGGCCTATTCCCCCGGCGTCGCCGCGCCCTGCAAGGAAATCGCCCGCGACCCGTCGCTGGCCTACGACTACACCGCCAAGGGCAATCTGGTGGCCGTCATCTCCAACGGCACCGCCGTGCTCGGCCTGGGCGACCTGGGCGCGCTGGCCGGCAAGCCGGTGATGGAGGGCAAGGCCGTCCTGTTCAAGAAGTTCGCCGACGTCGACGCCATCGACCTCGAGGTCGACACCCGCGACGTGGATGAATTCATCAACTGCGTGCGCTTCCTCGGTCCGTCCTTCGGCGGCATCAACCTGGAAGACATCAAGGCGCCCGAGTGCTTCATCATCGAGCAGCAGCTGCGCGAGATCATGGACATTCCGGTGTTCCATGACGACCAGCACGGCACGGCCATCATCGCCGCCGCCGGCCTGCTGAACGCGCTGGAGATGACCGAGCGCTCCATCGACACGGTGAAGATCGTCGTCAACGGCGCCGGCGCCGCCGCCATCGCCTGCGTCGAGCTGGTCAAGGCCATGGGCGTGCGCCACGACAACGTCACCCTGTGCGACACCAAGGGCGTCATCCACAAGGGCCGCACCGACCTGAACCAGTGGAAGAGCGCCCACGCCATCGAGACCGACGTGCGCACGCTGGAAGACGCCATGAAGGGCGCCGACGTGTTCTTCGGCCTGTCGGTGAAGGGCGCCGTGACGCCGGAGATGGTCGAGGGCATGGCTGACCGCCCCATCATCTTCGCCATGGCCAACCCCGACCCCGAGATCACGCCGGAAGAGGTGCAGTCGGTGCGCGGCGACGCCATCATGGCCACCGGCCGCTCCGACTACGCCAACCAGATCAACAACGTGCTGGGCTTCCCCTACATCTTCCGCGGGGCGCTCGACGTGCGGGCGACGACCATCAACGAGGCCATGAAGATCGCCGCCGCCCAGGCCATCGCCAGCCTGGCGCGCGAGGACGTGCCCGACGAGGTGGCGGCCGCCTATTCGGGGCGCAAGCTGCGCTTCGGGCCGGAATACATCATCCCGGTGCCGTTCGACCCGCGCCTCATCTACACCATCCCGCCGGCCGTCGCGCAGGCGGCCATGGACACCGGCGTGGCGCGCCGGCCGATCATCGACCTGGACGGCTACCGCCACGAACTGTCGGCCCGCCTCGACCCGACGGCGGCCAGCCTGCAGGCCATCGCCGATCAGGTGATCGCCAACCCGCAGCGCGTGGTCTTCGCCGAGGGCGAGGAGGAAAAGTCCATCCGCGCCGCGCTCGCCTACCGCAACGCCGGCTACGGCCAGGCCATCCTGGTCGGCCGCGAGGAGCGCATCGCCGAGACCCTGAAGCAGCTCGGCCTCGCCGGCGCCGCCCAGGGCCTGGAGATCGTCAACGCCAAGCTGTCGCAGCACAACGCCCGCTACACCGATTTCCTGTACAAGCGCCTGCAGCGCCGCGGCGCCCTCTACCGCGACGCCCAGCGTCTGGTGAACCAGGACCGCAACATCTTCGCCGCCACCATGGTCGCCATGGGCGACGCCGACGCCATGGTGACCGGCCTGACCCGCAGCTACTACCAGGCCTTCACCGAGATCCAGCGCGCCATCGACCCCGAGCCGGGCAAGCTGGTGTTCGGCCTGACGGTCATGGTCATCCGCGGCCGCACGGTGTTCATCGCCGACACCACTGTGCATGAAACCCCGACCGCCGAGCAGCTGGCCGACATCGCCGTGCAGACGGCGGAAAAGGCCCGCCAGATGGGCCACGAGCCGCGCGTCGCGCTGCTGTCCTACTCCAACTTCGGCAACCCGGAGGGCGAGGTTCCCGGCCATGTCCGCCTCGCCGTCGCCGAGCTGGAGAACCGCGGCGTCGACTTCGAGTACGACGGCGAGATGGGCGCCGACACCGCCCTCGACCCCGAGCTGCAGGAGAAGTACCCCTTCACCCGCCTGTCGGGGCCGGCCAACGTGCTCATCATGCCCGGCCTGCATTCCGCCAACATCAGCTACAAGCTGCTGCAGAAGCTGGGCGGCGGCACGGTGATCGGGCCGATCCTCATGGGCCTGTCGCAGCCGGCGCAGATCGTCAACATGGACGCCACCGTCTCCGACATGGTGCACATGGCGGTGCTGGCGGCCCACGACGCCGTGCGGCGCTGAGGCGGACGTGACGGCAGCGATGGCCGGCGGCGCCGCGGCGGTGGAGGACGAGATGGCCGAAGGCTTCGACACCCCCGCCCCGCCGCCCGGCCGGCGGGCGCCGGCGCCGTTCGCCCGGGTGATCGGGCTGACGGCGCTGGTCTGCGCGCCGACCGCCGTCGCCTTCATCGTCATGGTGCTGGCCGGCCAGCTGCGCGTCGTGCCGGCCATGCTGTGGGGCGTGCTGATCTTCGCCGCCACGGCCTTCCTGGTGCGCCTGTTCGCCACCGACTTCTACACCGCCGTTTCCTACATCCGCCGGCTGGTGGCCGAGGCGACGCCGAGCCCGCCGGCCGCCCCGCGCCTGCACTGGTCGGAACCGGCGCGCGACGTCACCGCCGCCGCCGGCCAGCTCGCCCGCCACTGGGCCGGCCGCTGGCAGAAGGCGGAAGCCTCGGCGCGTTCCACCGAGGCGGTGCTCGACAGCCTGCCGCAACCGCTCTTCATGGTCGGCGCCGACCGCCGCATCACCTGGGCCAACGACGCCGCCCGCCGCTTCGCCGGGCGCGAGGCGCGCGACACCAACCTGGCCACGGTGCTGCGCGCGCCCGACGTGCTGGAGGCGGTGGGCGAGGTCATGGCCGGCGGCGCCGGGCGGCAGCTGCAGTTCACCCAGTCCGCCCCCTCGGGCCGCACCTTCACCCTGGTGGTGGAGCCGCTGCCGGCACCGGCGGCGGACGGCTCGCGCGTGCTGCTGGTGCTCAACGACATCACGACGCTGGTGCGCATGGAGGAAATGCGCGCCGACTTCGTCGCCAACGCCAGCCACGAGCTGCGCACGCCGCTCGCCAGCCTGCTCGGCTTCATCGAGACCCTGCGCGGCCCGGCCCGCGACGACACCGAGGCGCGCGACCGCTTCCTCGTCATCATGCAGGACCAGGCCGAGCGCATGCGCCGCCTCATCGAGGACCTGCTCAGCCTGTCGCGCATCGAGCTGCACGAGCACACGCCGCCCACCGGCACCGCCGACGTGCGCGAGATCCTCACCCGGACGGTGGAAGGGCTGGAGCCGCAGGCCCACAAGAAGGCCATGACGGTGCGGCTGCACGTTCCCGACACCATTCCCGCCGTGCCCGGCGAGCGCGACGAGCTGGCGCAGGTGTTCCAGAACCTGCTCGCCAACGCGCTCAAGTACGGGCGGGAGGACACCACCGTAGACGTCACCGCCGTGGTGGTGCCGCGCGGCCCGGCCAACATGCCGGCCACCAGCCGCGGCCCGTGCCTGCGGGTGTCGGTGCGCGACCGCGGCGAGGGCATCGCCAAGGAGCACCTGCCGCGCCTGACGGAACGGTTCTACCGCGTCGACACGGCGCGCTCGCGCAAGCTCGGCGGCACCGGGCTCGGGCTCGCCATCGTCAAGCACATCGTGGCGCGCCACCGCGGGGCGCTGACCATCGACTCGACCGTCGGCGAGGGTTCCACCTTCACCGTCCACCTGCCGTTGCAGGCGCCGGGCGGCCCCGGAACCGCCTCGTAAATTTAACTTTCATGACCGGCATATTGCGGTAATTGTCAGGAAACGGCGCACACGCTGTGCCCGCAATCCACAGGAGTGTCCGAGACATGGCCGGCTACGGCGATCCCCATACGGTCCGTTCCTTCGACGAGGAGCTGACGCACCTCAACGAGATGATCGCGCGCATGGGCGGCCTCGCGGAAACGCAGCTGGCCGACGCCCTGCAGTCCATCCTGGACGGCGACGAGGCCAAGGCCAAGCGCGTGGTGGAAGACGACCACCAGATCGACGTGGTGCACACCGACGTCGAGGAATTCGCCATCCGCATGCTGGCCCTGCGCCAGCCCATGGCCGACGACCTCCGCGCCATCATCCAGTCGCTGAAGGCGGCGGCGACGCTGGAGCGCATCGGCGACAACGCCGCCTCCTGCGCCAAGCGCGTCCACGTGCTGCACGAAAGCCCGGCGGTGCCGCCGCTCAAGTCGGCGGTGCGCATGGGCTGGCTGGTGCTCGACATGCTCAAGCAGTCGGTGGACGCCTACCTGCGCCGCGACGTGGAGCGCGCCATCGCCGTGCGCAACCGCGACAGCGAGGTGGACGACTTCTATTCCAGCCTGTTCCGCGAGCTGCTGACCTACATGATGGAAGACACGCGCAACATCACGCCGTGCACCCATCTGCTGTTCATCGCCAAGAACCTGGAGCGCATCGGCGACCAGGCCACCAACCTGGCGGAAATGACCTACTACCTGGTCACCGGCAAGACACTGAAGACCGACCGCCCGAAGAACGACACGTCGAGCTTCACCATCGTCGAACCGAAGCACTTCGACGGCTGAGAGGCGGGACGGCGACGCCACGCGCCCAAGGCCCCCGACTCGGGGGCCGGGGCGGGGTGAGTGCTTGATGAACATAAGAAAATTGTCATGGCCGGGCTCGACCCGGCCATCCACGGCGTCACGACCGACAGCCGTGGGCGCCGTCCTCCACGATGAACGGCAGGGGAGCCGTGGATGCGCGGGTCGAGCCCGCGCATGACAAGTGTTTTATAAGCAGAAGAAAATTGTCATGGCCGGACTTGATCCGGCCGTTCACGGCGTCACGCCCGGCGCCCGGCGGCCGTGAAGGCCCTCAGCCGTCCCCTTCCGCCGCCAGCACCTGCCGCAGCCCCTCGCGGTAGGTGGGGTAGGCGAGGCGGACGCCCAGTTCGTCCTTGATGCGGTCGTTTCGCACCCGGCGGCTGTCGCGGTAGAAGCTCGCCGCCATGGGGGACAGGTCGGCCTGTTCGAAGGGCACCGCCGGCGGCGGGGCGACGCCGAGCAGGCGGGCGGCTTCCTCGATGGGCAGCTCGGGCGCCGCTGGTTCGTCGTCGGCGACGTTGTAGATCGCGCCCGGACGCGGCCGCGCCATGCTCGCCTGCAGCACCGTCGCGATGTCCTCCACGTGGATGCGGCAGAACACCTGGTTCTCCTTGATGACCCGCCGCGCCCGGCCCGACCGCACCATGTCGATGGCACTGCGCCCCGGGCCGTAGATGCCCGCCAGCCGGAAGACGTGCACCGGCAGGCCGTGGTCGCGCGCCAGGGCGAGCCACGCCTCCTCCGCCCGCACGCGGCGCTCGCTGCGGCCGACGTCGGGGGCGACGGGCGTCGTCTCGTCCACCCAGCCGCCCCGGCGGTCGCCGTAGACGCCGGTGGTCGACAGGTAGCCGAGCCAGCGCAGGGAGGGCAGGGCGGCGAGGTCCGCCCCGTGCACCGCCGCCACCGGGTCGCCCGCCTCGTCGGGCGGCACCGAGACGACCACGTGGGTCGCCCCGGCCAGCGCCTCCGCCGGCAGGGGATGGTCGCGGTCGAAGGCGTAGGCCTCGATGCCCTGCGCCGCCAGCCGGTCGCGCTTTTCGGCCGAGCGGCTGGTGCCGGCGACACGCCAGCCGGCGGCCAGAAAGCGGCGCGCCAGCACCGTGCCGCTGAAGCCGAGGCCGAAGACGAACAGGCGGCCGGGTTCGGTCATGACATCCTCTTGCAAATTCGCCACATTGGCCTCCGACTGTAGGGCCCCGACGCCCGCCCCTCAAGCCGACCCGGTGCGACCCCATGAAGATCCTGCCGCTCACCCTCGCCGCCCTGCTGCTGCCGGCCGCCGCCTCGCCCGCCGCCGCCCAGCAGGTGACCGAGGCGCAGATGTACCGCGACTGCATGCGCCTCGCCGCCGAACAGCCCAAGGAGGCGTGGGAGAAGGCCGGCCAGTGGATCGGCCTCGCCGGCGGCGAGCCCGCCCGCCACTGCGCCGCCGTCGCCCTCATCGGCCTCGAAGAGTACAAGGAGGCGGCCGAGCGCCTGGAAATGCTCGCCACCACCTCCACCCGCGCGCCCGAGGTGCGGGCCGGCATGCTGGCGCAGGCGGCGCAGGCCTGGATGCTCGACGGCAACCTGGAACGCGCCAACGCCGCCCAGACCACCGCGCTCGAACTGACGCCCGACGACCCGGTGCTGCTCGTCGACCGCGCCGTCACGCTGGGCTCGGCCAAGAACTACGCCGAGGCCGCCGCCGACCTGACGCGGGCGCTGGAGCTCGACCCGAACCGGGTGGACGCCCTGGTCTACCGCGCCACCGCCTACCGCTACCTCGACCGCCTGACCGATGCCCGGGCCGACGTCGACCGCGCCCTGGCGCTCGACCCCGATGCCCTGGGGGCGCTGCTGGAGAAGGGCGTCCTCGCCCGGCTCGGCGGCGACGACGCGGCGGCGCGGGCGGCGTGGAAGGCGCTGCTGGCGGTCGCCCCGCCCGACAGCCCCGAGGCGCAGCAGGCGCAGGACAACATCGCCCGCCTGGAAATCGGCGGCTGAGGCCGACGGACCCCCGCCCGCAGCACACTTGACGATCAGGGCGGTTCTCCCGAAATATGCTCTGCGCCCGATGCCGTCTGCGGTCGGGCGCTCCACGACCGAAACGGGGTGCCGCACGGGCCCCGCGCCGGGCTCGCTCAGGCGAATGAGGAGAACGCGATCGTGACCCGCCTGTCCGTCTTCAACAGCCCCCTGCTGCTCGGGTTCGACCAGTTCGAGCGCGTGCTCGACCGCGTCGCCAAAAGCTCGGCCGAGGGCTACCCCCCGTACAACATCGAACAGATCGGCGAGAACGGCCTGCGCATCACGCTCGCGGTCGCCGGTTTCTCCGACGACGACCTGGCCGTCACCACCGAGGACAACCAGCTGGTCATCCGCGGCCGTCAGACCCGCGACGACGCCGACCGCGTGTTCCTCCACCGCGGCATCGCGACGCGGCAGTGGCAGCGCAGCTTCGTGCTGGCGGAAGGCATCGTGGTGAAGGGGGCGTGGCTCGACAACGGGCTGCTCAACATCGACCTCGAACGCCCCATGCCGGAACCCAAGGTCTGCCAGATCAAGATCGAGACCAAAGGCGCCGGCGCCGACGGCCGCAAGGCCGCCCGCACCATCGAGATGAAGCCCGACGGCCGCGACTGACGACGCGCTCCGATCGGCGAGGTCCGCCGCCCGGACCGGGCATTTCCCACCGGGCAGGCCTGCGCGCGCTGCAGAACGCGCGAACGGCGGGCGGAAACCTTTCGTTCACATCATAAGAGCACAATGACCGTGTTCGTTCCGATGCCGCGTAGGGCGGGTCGGCGACCGCGGAGCGAGGGACACCATGACCGACAAGATTCAGAGCCTGGAGCAGACCGCCCGCCCCACCATCAGCCCCGCCGAACTGGCCGCGCTGGGGGCCGAGGACCTGGCCTACGCCAAGTACATGGACGTCGACGGGCAGGTCTTCTGGTCCATCCACGCCGGCGACGGCACCCAGCTCGGCGTCGCGCAGAGCCGCGATCTCGCCTGGGCCGCCATCCGCCAGAACGACCTGGAGCCGGTGAGCGTGCACTGACGCCGCCACTGCTGCGGCACCATCGCCGCCCCGCCTTGCAGGAAAAGGGGAGCCGCGCGCCGCGGCTCCCCTTTTTCGTCGGCGATGAACCGGGTCAGGCGCGGCGGGCCGCCGCCAGGGCGGCGCGGCCGCGGTCGTGCCCGCCGGTGGCCGGCGTGCCGGGCAGGCCGTCGAAGTCGCCGCGCAGGGCCTTCAGGGCCACCCGTTCCTCCTCGATCTCGCGCGCCGAGCGGACGCCGCGGCGGCGGAAGAGGGGCAACGGCGGGCACCAGCCCTGCAAGGCGTGCTGCAGCAGGAAGCTCGACACCACCGCCGGAATCACCACGAAGCGGCGGTCGACGAAGGCGGTCAGCAGGCTGCCGATCACCGTCAGGGTGGCGGCATTGGCCATGAGCGTGCGCTCCACGTCCCACTCGCCGTCGAGGTCGCGCAGGCGGCTTTCCAGGTCGTGCATGCGGCCCTGCAGTTCCTGCAGCCGGTGCGCCGCCGTCAGCACCCGGCGCTCGGTCTCGTCGTCGATGCGCGCGTTGGCGCTGTCGGCGGAGTGATCGCGGATGCGGGCGGCTGTATCCGGTATCATGGCGCGGGTCTCCTGCGGCAGATCGGGGGTGTTCTGGCCCATGAACGCCCCCGTGTGCCCAGGGTTCCTGCCGCCGTCAGCGGATCGGCAGGGGATACAGCAGGCCGCCGTCGGTCCACAGCGCGTTGAGGCCGCGGTCCATGTGGTAGCGCGACTGGGCGCCCAGGTTGCGGTCGAAGATCTCGCCGTAATTGCCGGCGACGGCGATGGCGCGCCGCGCCCAGCCGTCGTCCAGTCCGAGCGGCGCCCCGATGCCCGGTTCGAGCCCGAGCAGGTGGCGGGTTTCCGGGTCGTCGACGGTCGCCGCGGGATCGGCGGCCATGGCCTGCGTCACCCCCTTGGCCTCGCCCAGAATCAGAGCGTTCATGGCGAAGCGCACCAGCGTCTCCCAGCGCGGGTCGTCGTTGCGCACCGCCGGCGACAGCGGCTCGCGCGAGATCAGGTCGGGGAAGACGACGAAGGCCTCGGGGTCGGGGGCGCGGTCGCTCAGCGCCATGACCATGCCGGCGATGTCGTTGGTCATGATCTCGCAGCCATGGCCGAGGAAAGTGTTCCACGACCCGTCGGAGGTGACCAGTTCCACCGGCGTCAGCGTCTTGCCGCTGGCGCGCATCCACGCCTTCAGGTTCTCGATGCTGGTGGTTTCGGCGACGACGCAGACGCGCGCCTCCGTCACGTCGGCGAGGCGGCGGAAGCCCGCGGCGCGGTGGGCGATGAAGCCCTGGCCGTCGTAGAAGGTCGCCCCGGTGAAGTGGATGCCGAGCGTCGCCTCGCGCCCGAGCGTCCAGGTGGCACCGCCCACCAGCACGTCGATCTCGCCGTCGCGCAGGGCGTCGAACCGGGCGGCGGAGAACAGCGGCACGAAGGTCACCGCCTCGCCGTCGCCGATGGCCGCCGCCGCGATGGCGCGGCACATGTCGGCCCGCAATCCGGTCACGCGGCCGTCGGGGCCGCGCTTGGCGAAGCCCGATTCCTCGCCGACGCCGCACAGCAGGACGCCGCGCTCGCGCACCGCCTCCAGCGTGTCCGCCCGCGCATCGGTGGCCGCGGCGACGCCCGCCAGCAACGCACCGCCCAGCACTGCGGCCCGGGCCAGCGCCCGCAGCCTCCCCCTCGTCTTCGTCGTCATCGGAATCCCCCTCTCTCTCTTCGTCGGCTTTCTTCTTCAGCGCATGGGCAGCGGGTAGAGCAGCCCGCCGTCGCGCCACAGGGCATTGTCGCCGCGCGGCAGGCCGAGCGGCGATCCGGCGCCCAGATGGCGCTCGAACACCTCGCCGTAGTGGCCGACGGCGGCCAACGCCCGCCGCGCCCACTGGTCGTCGAGGCCGAGGTCCGCCCCCAGGCCAGGCTCCAGTCCGAGCAGGCGGCGCGCCTCCGGATCGTCGGGCGCCGCCGCAGCGGGATCGGCCGCCACCGCCTGGGTCACCCCGACCGCTTCCGCCAGTACCAGGGCGTTGACGACGAAGCGCACCAGCGCCGCCCAGCGCTTGTCGCCGTCGCGCACGGCGGGCGACAGCGGCTCGCGCGAGATACGGTCCGGCAGCACCGTGTAGTCGGCGAGGTCGACCGCGCGAGCCCGCAGGCCGGCGACCAGGGCCGTCATGTCCTGGGTCATCAGGTCGCAGCCGTTGGTGACGAAGGCTTCCCATGCCCCTTCGCGCGTCACCCGTTCCACCGGCTCCAGCCGGCGGCCGGTGGTGCGGGCGAAGGTGCGCAGGTTGTCGAGCGAAGTGGTGTCGCTGACGACGCAGACGCGCGCCTCGGTCACGTCGTCGAGACTGGTCCAGCCGCTGCGGCGGTGGGCGACGAAGCCCTGGCCGTCGTAGAAGTGGACGCCGGTGAACTGGATCGGCAGGCCGGCGTCGCGGGCCAGCGTCCAGGTGGCGCCGGCGACGAGCACGTCGATCTCGTTCCGCGCCAGGGCCTCGAACCGGGCGCCGGCGACCAGCGGCACGAACTCCACCGCGTCGGGCTCCCCCAGCACCGCCGCCGCCACGGCACGGCAGACGTCGGCCCGGAAGCCGACGAATCGGCCGTCGTCGCGGCGCTCGGCGAGGCCGCGGATCTCGCCGATGCCGCACGCCAGAACGCCGCGTTCGCGCACCGCCGCCACCGTGTCGGCGGCGGTCGCCGGCGGTACCGCCAGGCCCGCGACGACGGCGGCCGCCCCCAGCAGGCTGCCGGCGCCTCGGCACAGGTGTTTCCATCGGTCGGTCATGCGGCCCCCTTGGTTCCGCTCGCGCGGCATTCCCTTGTGCTATCCGATGATACATACTGTCGCCTGTTTTCGCGACGGCTGTGCTGGCGGCCGGGTCGTGCAGGGGGACATATCGGGGGCGGCTGGTCGCCCGCGGGCGGACAAGGGGGCGGCATGGGCCGCTGGCGTATCGGTGTGGCGTTCCGCGTCTTGGCGGCCTTGCTGATCATCGTCGGCCTGACGGTGATGCTGGGCGCTTTCGCGCTGCGGACCTTCGGCGACCTGCAAGGGCAGGTGAGCGGGCTCGCCCGCGACCGCCTGCCGGCCATCCTCGCCGCCGCCAAGCTGGACCGCCAGGCGGCGCTGCTGTCGGCGCAGGCCTCCGCGCTCGTGCTGACCGACACCAACGGCGCCCGCGAGACCGAGATGATGCGCATCCTCGACCTCGTGCGCACCCTCGACCGGCTGACCGAGGAACTGGCGGCCGGTGGCACACCGGACGACAGCGTCGCCACCATCCGGCGCCTGAAGGACGGATTCGTCGAAACGCTCGGCGAGCTGGACGCCCAGGTGGCGGAACGCCACCGCCTGCGCCGGGCGCTGGAGCAGACCACCACCCACGTGTTGCGCGCGCGCCCCGACCTGCACGACGGGGACGGCGGCGCCCTGGCGTGGCACGACGGCGCCCGCACCGCCCTGGAGGCGCTGCAGGCCAGCGCCCTCGCCCAGCATCCGGCGGTGTTCGAGCGCGAAGTGCGCAGCCTGACCGCGGCTTTGCAGTCGATCGACGCCGTGGCGGCCGACCTGCCGCCCGAACAACGCGCCGGCGCGCTCGACGTGCGCCGCACGCTCGCGTCGTGGGCGGAGGATCCCGTGTCCGGCGTGCTGCCGCTGCGCCGCCGGCTGCTGGCCCTCGACGACTCCATCCGCGGCATGCTCGGCCGCAACCGCTCGCTGGCGGACCTGCTGCGGGCCGCCTCGGCGCAATTGTTCTTCGACGGCGAACAGGCGGCGCGCGATGCCGCCAACGCCGCCGCCGACCGCTTCGACCGCTCGCAGATCACCTTCGCCGCCGTGCTGGCCGCCACCGGCGTGGTCATGCTGCTGACCTTCCTGTACCTGCGCGAAAGCGTCATCCTGCGCCTGCGGGCCCTGCAATCGGCCATGGCCGCCCACATCGCCGGCCGCAGCCACCCGGTTCCGACGGAGGGTGGCGACGAGATCGGCGACATGGGGCGCAACCTGCGCTTCTTCCTCGACGTCATCGCCGCCCGCGAGGCCGAGTTGCGGGAAAGCGAGCAGCTGTTCCGCATGCTGGCGCTGACCGCGCCCTTCCCGCTGCTCATGGCGCGGGTGTCCGACGGGCTGGTGCTCCAGCGCAACGAGCGGGCGCAAGGGCTGCTCGGGCTGGCCGAGACGGCGCACCTCCACGACTTCCTCATCGAGCCCGCCGACCGCCTGCGGCTGGCCGACGCCGGCGCCGGCACCGACCCGGTGACCGACCGCGAGGTGGCGGTGCGCACCGCCGACGGCCGCCGCGGCTGGGTGCTGCTGTCGGCCGCGCCGGCGCTGTTCAAGGGCGAGGGGGTGCTGCTGCTCGGTCTGGTCGACATCGCCGCCCGCCGCCAGGCCGAACAGGCCGTGCGCGAAAGCGAGGAGAAGTACCGCGGCCTGGTGGAGAACCTGAAGAACCACGCCGTCTTCGCCCACGACGTGGACGGCCGCTTCATCTACCTGAGCCCCTCGGCCGAGGACGTGCTCGGCCATACGCTCGACGACCTGCGGGCCGACTACACCCGCTACATGCCGCCCGACGAGCTGGAACGGTGGAAGGAACGCCAGGCCCAGCTGCACGCCGGCGTGCCCTTCACCCGCTCGTACGAATGCGCCTACATCCACGAGGACGGCAGCCGCCGCGCCATTTCCGTGGTGGAGGCGACGGTGCTGGACGAGGCGGGCCGGGTGGTCGGCGTCGAGGGCGTGGCGCACGACGTCACCGCCCAGCGCACCTACCAGGAACACCTGCGCGCCCTGGTGCGCGAGCTGGAACAGTCCAACGCCGAGCTGGAAGACTTCGCCTACGTCGCGTCCCACGACCTGCGCGAGCCGCTGCGCATGGTGACCAGCTACCTCGGCCTGCTGGAACGGCGCTACGCCAGCACCCTGCCGCCCGACGCGCGCGAGTTCATGGACTTCGCCACCGAGGGCGCGCGCCGCATGGACCGGCTGATCCTCGACCTGCTCGAATATTCCCGCGTCGGCCGCTCCGATCGTCAGGCGGCGGCGGTGCCGCTGGCCGAACCGCTGGAGACGGCCCTGCGCAACCTGTCGGTGGCGCTGGCCGAGACCGCCGCCACGGTGACGTCCGACGGCCTCCTGCCGACCGTCTTCGCCGACCCGAGCGACATGGTGCGCCTGCTGCAGAACCTCATCGGCAACGCGGTGAAGTACCGCCACCCCGACCGGCCGCCGGTCATCGTCGTCTCCGCCCGGCCCGACGGCGACCGCATCCGCGTCACCGTCAGCGACAACGGCATCGGCGTGCCGGCCGACCAGACGGAGCGCATCTTCAAGATCTTCCAGCGCCTGCACCCGCGCAGCCGCTACGAGGGCACCGGCATCGGCCTCGCCGTCTGCCGCAAGGTGGCGGAACTGCACGGCGGCCGCATCTGGGCCGAGCCCCACGCCGACGGCATCGGCACCAGCTTCCACGTCACCCTGCCGCCGGCGCAGAAGGCGGTGGTGGCGGCGGAATAGGGCAGGCGGCGCCGGCTCGTCACGACATCGAAACGACGCCGGCTTCCCGCTCACGCCGCCGACGCGGCGGCGCCGGGACCGGTGCCGGCCGGCAGGCGGCAGGTGACGGTGGTGCCCTCGCCGGGTACCGAGACCAGTTCCACCGACCCGCCATGCAGCTCCACGAAGCTCTTCACCAGCGCGAGGCCGAGGCCGTGGCCCGGCGAGCCGGGGCCGCGGGCGAAAGTGTCGAACATGAAGTCCTGGTCGGCGGGCGGGATGCCGGCGCCGGTGTCGGCCACCGTGAAGACCACGTCGGCGCCGTCGCGCTGGGCGGCCAGCGTCACGCTGCCGCCCTGGGGCGTGAAGCGCACGGCGTTGGACAACAGGTGATAGAGCACCTGCTTGACGCGCTTCTCGTCGGCGACCATCCAGCCGGTGTCGGGCGGGCAGTCGAAGTGCATGGTCACCGACTTGCGGCGCAGGCTCTCGCGCGTCAGCGCCAGCACGCTGGCGAGCGCCGCGCCGACGTCGAAGGCGTCCAGTTCCAGCGCCAGCTCGCCCGCCTCGATGGAGGCGAGGTCGGTGATGTCGTCGATGAGAGTGACCAGCGACTGCGCCGTTTCCGCCATGGCGCGGGCGTATTCCATCTGCCGGCTGTTGAGGTCGCCGTAATAGCCGTCGGCCAGGATCTCGGCGAAGCCCGACACGGTGGTGAGCGGCGTGCGCAACTCGTAGGACACGTTGGCGAGGAACTGGCTCTTCAGGCGGTCGGCGGCGGTCAGCGCCTCGGCCCGCTCGCGCAGGGCGCGCTCCACCTGGGCGCTGGCCGTCACGTCGGCGAAGGTGGCGAGCGCGCCGCCGTCGGGCAGCGGCACGGTCACCGCCTCCAGCACCGAGTCGTCGGCGCGGCGCAGGCGGGCGCGGCGGGCGGTGCGCTCGCCGGTGGCGGCGGCGGGCAGGGCGAGCACGGCGCGGAAGCGTTCGGCCTCGCCGTCGTCGGCGAACAGCGGGCGCAGGCCGTCCACCAGTTCCACCACGTGCGGCTTGGCCGCCAGATCGGTCGGCGCCACGCCCCAGATGCGGGCGAAGGCCGGGTTGGACAGGCGCAGGCGCCCGTCGTCGCCGAACACCGCCACCGCCTCGCGCAGGTGGTCCAGCGTCTCGCGGTGGACGGCGATGAGGGTGTTGTAGCTGCGTTCCAGCGCCAGGCGGTCGGTGACGTCCTCGAAGGTGCACAGCAGCCCGCCCATGGGGTGCGGCGCGATGACCCGTCGCAGGGTCGAGCCGTCGGGCAGGTGCAGCAGATCTTCCGTCGGGCCGAGCTGGCGGGCGAAGCGGGCCAGTTCCCCTTCCTTGTAGGCGGGGTAGTCGGCGACCTCGGGCAGCTGGCGGTTGGCCCGCAGTTCCTCGAGGAACTCGCCGTAGCGCGGCCCCTGCGCCAGCCATTCGGGATCGAGCCGCCACAGTTCGGCGAAAGCGACGTTGAAGAAGCGCAGGCGGGCGTCGCCGTCGAAGATGGCGATGGCGGTGGACAGGCGCTCCAGCACCTCGGCGTGGGCGGCGTCCTCGCGCGCCAGGCGCTTGGCGAGATCCTCGCGGCTGGTGACGTCGTAGGCGATGCCGGCGGTGACCAGCCGCGGCAGCTCGTGGCGGGAGCGGGCCGGCAGGTGGATGGGCATTTCCGTCACCTCCATGAGGCGGCGGTTGCCGCGCACCACGATGGGCACGGCGTCCTGGCGCATCTCGCCGGCGGCGCGGGCGGCGGCGGCGAGCGCCCGCAGGCGGCGGGCGGTGGTGGTGGAGGCCAGCTCGCGCCCTTCGGCGACGGCCTGGCCCGGTTCCTCGGCATCCACCGCCAGCTGATAGGCGCGGTTGGCGTAGATGAGCGACAGGTTCTCGTCGCGCAGCCACACCGGGCAGTCTAGGCCGTCGAGGGCGGCGCGCAGGATGTCGCGTTCCGCCCCCAGGTGGGTGGTCTCGCGGGTCAGGCCCTCGACGGCGATGGTGCCCTCGGTGACGTCGCGCATCCACACCAGGTCGGCCAGCGGCTCGCCGTCGTCGCGCACGGCGCGGATGCCGACGGCGAGGATGCGGCGGCCGGTGGCGGCATGCTCCAGTTCCAGCTCGAAGCCTTCGCCTTCCGCCCGCAGCACGGCGACGGCACCGCCCAGTTCGGCGCCGCCCTGATCGCCGAAGCCGTCGAGCACGCCGTCCCAGTCGGACCCGGTGCCGTCGAACAGGCCGAGCAGCACCGCGAGCCGCCGCGAGCACCGCCCCAACCCGCCGTCCTCGACGCCGTGGTACCACAGGTAATGGCCGTCGGGGGCGGCCCCCAGCGCCTCGCCCACCGCTTCCGCCCGCACCCGCCATTGCCGCGCCTCGTCCTCGGCGGCGCGGCGGGCGCGCATCTGCAGCAGCAACAAGGCGAGCATCAGCCCCGCCGCCGCAATGGCGGCGACGGCGGCCGTCTGCAGGCCGGGCAGGAGGTCGGGGGTCACGCGGGGGAGGTGCTTTGGTGCGGGCGGAGCGTCATCGGCCGGCGGCGCGGCGCTGCGGCCGGGCGTCCGTGACCGCGATCAGATCGGAGGCCGGACCGACGACGATAGCGCCGTCCTTCATGTAGGCGATGTCGGTACCGGCGGCGCCATGATCGGCGATGGCATCCCGCACAGCCTGCCTGACACGGACGGTCAACTGCGCGGCGAAGTCGGGGGAGGCGGGATCGAGCGCGACGTCGGTCATGGTCGGACTCCGGAACGGGTAAGCACTTGGGCGAGACGGTCGTCACAGGCCAGAAGCTCAGTGTGCATCCCGGCTCCTCGCGCGGCAAGTACGGGTTCGCTGCCGCTGTTGTCGTATATGGTCCAGCAGTCGGCGAGATCCAAGTGGCGGCGCAGGAGCCCGAGGCTCCGATCGTACCGCCGGATGGCGTCAGCCGTGGGCACGAAGTGGCCGCCACGGCTGACCCGCGAAGCAATGCGGTGCGGCGACAGGGCCGCCTCCCGCAGATAGACGTAGATCAGGCCGACACGCCAGCCCTGGCCCTTCAGATCCTGCGCCAGACGGGCGTATCTGCTGGACGACAGGGTGCTTTCGACCACGACCGGACGGCGCGCCGACAGTTCCTCCGACAACCGGTCGAGGAACAGCCTGCCCGCCTGCATCGCAGCGCGTTCCGGCTGCTGCGGATCGAGCCCGCTTGCGATGATGTCGGCATTCAGAAACTGCGCCGACGGCGCGACGGCCGAAACGACCACCGACGCGATGGTCGTCTTCCCCGCCCCGTTGGGCCCGCCGATGATCCAGAACCACGGCACCGTCTCCGCCATGCCGCCGCCTCCCCTGACGTTGCGCCGGAAAGCGTACCCCTTCAGGTTGAGTCTGGCAACGCACGCCGCCGCACATGCGAAAAGGGCGTCCGGCTGCCGCCGGACGCCCCTTTTGCTCGACCGTACCGCCGGATCAGTAGCGGTAGTGGTCCGGCTTGAACGGCCCCTGGACCGGCACGCCGATGTAGTCGGCCTGGTCCTTGCTCAGGGTCGTCAGCTTCACGCCCAGCTTGGCGAGGTGGAGCATGGCGACCTTTTCGTCCAGCGCCTTCGGCAGCACGTAGACCTGGCGGTCGTACTTGTCGGCGTGGTTCCACAGCTCGATCTGCGCCAGCACCTGGTTGGTGAAGCTGGCGGACATGACGAAGCTCGGGTGGCCGGTGGCGCAGCCCAGGTTCACCAGGCGGCCTTCGGCCAGCACGATCAGGCGCTTGCCGTCGGGGAACTCGACCTCGTCCACCTGCGGCTTCACGTTGTGCCACTTGTAATTGCGCAGGGCCGAGATCTGGATCTCGCTGTCGAAGTGGCCGATGTTGCAGACGATGGCCCGGTCCTTCATCTCGCGCATGTGGTCGAGCGTGATGACGTCCTTGTTGCCGGTGGTGGTGACGAAGATGTCACCGGCCGCCGCCGCGTCTTCCATGGTGGTGACCTGATAGCCTTCCATGGCAGCCTGCAGGGCGCAGATCGGGTCGATCTCGGTGACCAGCACGCGGGCGCCCTGGCTGCGCAGGGACTCGGCCGAGCCCTTGCCCACGTCGCCGTAGCCGCAGACCACCGCGACCTTGCCGGCGAGCATCACGTCGGTGGCGCGCTTGATGCCGTCCACCAGGCTTTCGCGGCAGCCGTAGAGGTTGTCGAACTTCGACTTGGTGACGCTGTCGTTGACGTTGATGGCCGGCACCTTGAGCGTGCCCTTCTTGGCCATCTCGTACAGGCGGTGGACGCCCGTGGTCGTCTCTTCCGAGATGCCGCGCACGTCGGCGAGCAACTCGGGGTACTTGTCGTGCATGATCTGGGTGAGGTCGCCGCCGTCGTCCAGGATCATGTTCGGGCGCCAGCCGTTGGGGCCCTCGATGGTGGCTTCGATGCACCACCAGAACTCTTCTTCCGACATGCCCTTCCAGGCGAACACCGGGATCTCGGCGGCGGCGATGGCGGCGGCGGCCTGGTCCTGGGTCGAGAAGATGTTGCACGACGACCAGCGCACTTCGGCGCCGAGCGCGGTCAGCGTCTCGATCAGCACGGCGGTCTGGATGGTCATGTGCAGGCAGCCGGCGATGCGGGCGCCCTTGAGCGGCTGGGCCGCGCCGTATTCCTCGCGCAGCGCCATCAGGCCGGGCATCTCGGTTTCGGCGATGGCGATTTCCTTGCGGCCCCAATCGGCCAGCGAGATGTCCTTGACCTTGAAATCGGTAAAGCTCATGGGGGTCCTCCAGGCTTGGGCATTGGGGAGGATATACCCTCGCGCCGGCCCGCTGGCAAGGGGGATATAAAGATATCTTTATATGGTGATGCGAATGGGGAGGGGTGGCCGGCCTTTTCCCACCGTGCGCCGTGGAGGACGGTGCCGGTGGCCGCGGCCGGAGACGCCGTGGATGGCCGGATCAAGTCCGGCCATGACAATTCGGGTTGTTTTTCAACACCTTGTCATGCGCGGGCTCGACCCGCGCATCCACGGCTCCCCGGGCGGATGCCGTGGAGGACGACGCCCCCTCCCGGAGGGAGCGCGAGGGAGGGCCTCCCCTCCCTCGCATCCTTCCTTCAGGCCAGCGCGGCGTTGTAGTCGTCGAGCAGGGCGCCGATGCGGGCGGCGTCCCATTCGCTCATGATGGCCATGGCGCGCCGCGCCGCGTCGTGCAGGCCGATCTGGCGGATGCGGTGCTTCACCCGCGGGATGTTGGTCGACGACATGGACAGCTCGCGGAACCCGAGGCCGAGGAGCAGCGGCGTCAGGCGCGGGTCGCCGGCCATCTCGCCGCAGACGGAGACCGGGATGCCGGCGCGGTGGGCGGCTTCGCAGCTGAACTGGATGAGGCGCAGCACCGCCGGATGCAGCGGGTTGTAGAGGTGTGCCACGGTGTCGTCGGAGCGGTCGATGGCCAGCGTGTACTGGGTCAGGTCGTTGGTGCCGATGGCGAAGAAGTCGGCGTGGTAGGCCAGCGCATCGGCCGCCAGCGCCGCGCCCGGCACCTCGATCATGACGCCGAGCGGCGGCAGCGGGTCGGGCAGGGGCACGCGCTTGCGGTGCAGCCGGCGCACCACCTGGTCCATGATGCGGCGGGCCTGCACCAGTTCCTCGGGCGTGCCGATCATGGGCAGCAGGATGCGCACCGGCCCGTAGGCGCCGACCCGCAGAATGGCCGCCAGCTGCGCCTCGAACAGGTCGACGTGGGCGAGGCTGAGGCGGATGGCCCGCAGCCCCAGCGCCGGGTTGGGCGAGATGCGGCCGCCGACCAGCGACCCCAGCTTGTCGCCGCCGGCATCGAGGGTGCGCACGGTGACGGGGCGGCCGTCCATGGCCTCCACCACCGGGCGCATCAGCTCCACCTGCTCGTCTTCGTCGGGCAGGTCGTCGCGGTTCATGAACAGGAACTCGCTGCGCAGGAGCCCGACGCCTTCCGCGCCGGCGGCCAGGGTGGCGTCGATCTCCGCCGGCAGTTCCATGTTGGCGTTGAGGTGGATGCGGCAGCCGTCACGGGTGACGGCCGGCACCTCGCGCAGCCGCCCCAGGCTGCGGCGCTGGCGCAGGAAGTCGGCGCGGCGCTTGCGGTAGAGGCAGAGGGTCTCCTCGTCGGGATTGAGGATCACCTGACCGGCGGTGCCGTCGATGACGATGGCGTCGCCGCTGTAGACCGCATGGGTCAGCCCCTGGACGCCGACCACCGCCGGGATGCCGAGCGAGCGCGCCATGATGGCGGTGTGGCTGTCGGCACCGCCCACTTCCGTCGCGAAGCCGCTGACGGTGTCGGGGTCGAGCAGGGCGGTGTCGGCCGGGCTCAGTTCCTCGGTGACGATGATGGTGTTGCGGCCGAGGGAGGAGAACGCCCGCACCGGCGTCTTGGTCAGGTTGCGGATGAGGCGCTGGCCGATGTCGCGGATGTCGACCATGCGGCCGGCGAGATAGCTGTCCTCCATGGCCGCGAAGGCGGTCAGCAGGTCGCCGATCTCGTGCTTCACCGCCGCCTCGGCGTTCAGGCGCTGCTCGGCGATGCGGGCGTTGACGCCGCGCACGAGGCGCGAGCCGCCCAGCATCTGCTGGTAGGCGTCGAGCAGGTAGCCGAGTTCCTCGCCCGCCGCGCCCGGCAGCTTGCCGGCCCGCCGCTTGAGCGTGCCGAGCTGGCGCGTCGCGGCCTGGACGGCGTCGGCAAAGCGCTTCTGTTCCGACTCGATGCGGCCGGGGGGGATGCGGTACTCCGGCGCGTGCAGGGCACCGGCGTCGTGGACGTGCACCGTTCCCACCGCGATGCCGGGCGCCACCCCCAGGCCTTCGAGCCGCCGGCTTGTGCGCGGCGCCCCGTCAGTCTTCATGGAACTTGTCGTCGATGAGCTGGACGATGGCCGCGACGGCCGCCTCGGCGTCGCCGCCGGCGGCGCGGATCTCGATGGTGGTGCCGGGCGAGGCGGCGAGCATCATCAGCCCCATGATGGAGCGCCCCGATACTTCCTGCCCGCGGTTCACCACGGTGATGTCGGCGGAAAACTCGGCCGCGAGCTTGACGAACTTGGCCGCGGCACGGGCATGCAGGCCGCGGCTGTTCTTTATGGTCGCCTCGCGTCGGATCATGTCTTGGACGGTCCCCATGGTCTCGGCCTCACGATTCCTGGGTCAGCAGCTTGGAGGCCACGTTGATGTACTTGCGCCCGGCTTCCTGGGCGGCCGCCACGGCGTCGGCGAGATCCTTGGTGCCGCGCACCGAGGCCAGCTTGATGAGCATGGGCAGGTTGACGCCGGCGATCACTTCCACCTTCGCCTTGTCCATGATGGAGATGGCGAGGTTGGAGGGCGTGCCGCCGAACATGTCCGTCAGCACCACGACGCCGGCCCCCGTGTCGGTGCGGGAGACGCACTCGAGGATGTCGGAGCGGCGCTGCTCCATGTCGTCTTCGGGGCCGATGCAGACCGTGGCGATCTGCTCCTGCGGACCGACCACGTGTTCCAGGGCCGCCACCATCTCGTCGGCGAGCCGGCCGTGGGTTACGAGTACCATACCGATCATAGGGTTTCCCTCTTCTCCCACCCCTCGGGCAAGGCCTGGGGATCGACGTCGCGGTGACGGACGATGACGCGCAAGCCCCGCTCGCGCAGCCACCGCGCCAGCCGGTCGGCGGTGAAGACCGAGCGGTGTTTGCCGCCGGTGCAGCCGATGGCGATGGTCAGATAACTCTTCCCCTCGGCCTCGTAGCGCGGCAGCAGCGGGTCCAGAAGGGTGGTGAGGTTGCCGTAGAAGGCGCCCCAGTCGGGGTCGCCCTCCACATAGGCCGCAACCCGCGCATCCAGCCCCGTGAACGGCTTCAGGTCGGGGACGTAGTGCGGGTTGGTCAGAAAACGAACGTCGAACACCAGGTCGGCGTCGCGCGGCAGGCCTTCGCGGAAGCCGAAGCTGGTGACGCAGACCGTCAGGCCGGGGGAAACGCCGAGGGCGAAGAGGTTCTCGAGGTCGGCGCGCAGTTCCCGCGGCGGGCGGCGGGTGGTGTCCATGACCACGTCGGCGGCGTCGCGCAGGGGCTTCAGCATCTGCCGCTCGATCTGGATGCCGTCGAGCAGCGGCAGGTCCACCGCCAGCGGGTGGCGGCGGCGGGTTTCGGTGAAGCGCCGCATGAGCACTTCGGTGTCGCTGTCGAGGAACAGCAGGCGGGCGTCGAGGTCGTTTTCGGCACGCAGGGCGGCCATGATGCGCTTGAGCGCGGCGACGTCGAAATCGCGGGTGCGGATGTCGATGCCGAGCGCGAGCGGCCGGCGGATGCCGCCGCCGGCGTGCAGCAGGCCGTCGAGCAGGGCCAGCGGCAGGTTGTCCACCGCCTCCCATCCCATGTCCTCCAGCGCCTTCAGCGCCGTGGTCTTGCCGGCGCCCGACAGCCCGGTGACGACGACCACGCGCCCCGCTCCGCCGACGGCGAGCGGCGCTTGGTGGTCTTGGGCCGCTGCGGGCGGCGCGGTGTCTCGCTCGACGGTCATGGTGCGGGAAGTATATCCCCCACAGCGAGCCCGACCGCAAGCCGAACCTTGGCCGGCGCGCTCGCCGCGAAGGGGTCGAGGCGGACCAGCGGAACGACTTGATCGGGCAGCAGAGTCACGGCGGCGGGGGCGGGCAGGCGCTCCACCGTGTCCGACGGCACGAGATCGATGCACAGGCGCACCCGCGCGCCCTCCGCCTGCACCCGCTCGACCGGCAGGCGCAGCACGCCGAGGCCGCGCACCTCCAGCAGGCCGGCGATGGTGACGGGGGCGGCGGCCCACAGGGCGCCGTCGCGCAGGCTCAGGTCGGTATAGTCGTCGGCCACCAGCCGCACGTCGCCGCGGGCGTCGTCGAGCAGGCGCAGGGCGAGATCGGACTTGCCGCTTCCCGACTCGCCGCGCAGCAGGACACCGTGGCCGGACAGCGCCACCGTGGTGGCGTGGATGGTGGTGGTCATGGAGGAAGGGTGGGCGCGCCCGCGGCCGGTGTCAATGCACGGCGGCGGATGGGGGCCATTTCCCCGCCCGCTTCCCTCCACCGCCCGCCGCTGCTAGCCTGCGGCCCTTCGCCCCGCCGCCGAGAGCCGCCGCCGCCCATGGACGTTCTGCAGACCCTGTTCTCCGTCATCGCGCCGGTGTTCCTCATCGCGCTCATCGGCTGGCTGTGGGGGCGCAGCGGCAAGACCTTCGACACGCCCATGGTGACGCTGCTCGTCATCAACATCGGCGTGCCGTGCCTGATCGTGAACGTGCTGCTGAAGGCCGACCTGACCGGCGAGGCGCTGACCGAGATGGCGGGCGCGGCCTTCATCGCCCTGTCGGTGAACGCGCTGGTGGCCTTCGGCTTCCTCAAGGTGATGGGGTGGTCCTATCGCGCCTACCTGCCGGGCCTGGTGTTCGGCAACACGGGCAACATGGGCCTGCCGCTCTGCCTGTTCGCCTTCGGCGAGGAAGGGCTGGCGCTCGCCATCGGGTACTTCGTGGTCTTCGCGGTGATGCAGTTCACCCTGGGCATGGGCGTCGCCTCGGGCCGCTTTTCGGTGCGCGAGATCGTGCGCAATCCGGTGGTCATTTCCGTCGTAGTCGCGCTGGCGCTCATGATGGGCGGGGTCACGCTGCCCAAGTGGGTCGACAACACGGTCACCCTGCTGGCCGGCATGACCATCCCGCTCATGCTGCTGACGCTCGGCGTTTCGCTCGGCCGGCTGCAGGTGGCGACGCTCGGCCGCAGCGCCGTGCTGGCGGTGTTCCGCCTCGCCGTCGGCTTCGTCATCGGCTGGGGCACGGCCGAGGCGCTGGGCATGGAAGGGGCGGCGCGCGGCGTCGTGATCCTGGAGAGCACCATGCCGGTGGCGGTGTTCAACTACCTCTTCGCCGTGCGCTACCACTCGGCGCCGGAGCAGGTGGCGGGCATGGTGGTGATCTCCACGGCGCTGTCCTTCGCCACGCTGCCGCTGCTGCTGCTGGTGGTGCTGTAGGGGGGCCTTCTGCCCCTCGCCAACCTCCATTCCCCCTCCTTGTCATGCGCGGACTTGATCCGCGCATCCACGGCGTCCCCGGCATCGGCCGCCTATGCACGGCCCTCTCGCTGGGGCGGCGGGGAAGCGGCCGACGATCGTGGCGCCGTGGATGGCCGGATCAAGTCCGGCCATGACAATGATGGGAGAGGGGAAGGGCGAAAGGGCCCGCCCCCACCCCCTACTCGTTGCGCAGCAGCGGTGCCGCCTTCACCCCCAGCGCCCGCCACGTGCCCGCGAAGCCCGCCGCCAGCGTGATGGCGACGCACAGCACCACCGTGCCGCCCGCCATGCCGGGCAACCAGGCCCAGGTGGCGCCGCGCATGACGAAGGTCAGCACCGCCCAGCCCACCACCGAGCCGATGGCGACGGCGATGACGCCGGTGGCGGCGCCCAGGATGCCGTATTCCACCAGGAAGGCGCGCAGCACGTCGCGCCGGGTCGCCCCCAGCACCTTCAGCACCACGGCGTCGTAGACGCGGCGGCGATGGCCGGCGGCGATGGCGCCCGCCAGCACCAGGGCACCGGCGGCCAGCGTCACGGCGGCGACGGCGCGCACGGCGTTGCCGGCCGCCTCCATCACCGTGTTGACGGCGGCCAGCGCCTGATCGACGCGGATGCCCGACACGTTGGGCAGTTCGGCCGAGATGGCCTTCTCCAGCCCATTGGCGGCGTCGCCGCGAGCATCGACGGTGGCGATCCACGAGCGCGGCGCGCCGGCCAGCGTGTTCTCCGACAGGATGAAGCTGAAGTTCATCTCCAGCGTGCCCCAGTCGACTTCGCGCAGGTTGGCGATGGTGCCGGTGATCTCGCGCCCCAGCACGTTGATGGTCACCGTGTCGCCGACGCCGATGTGCAGCCCCTCGGCGATGTTGCGCGCCAGGCTGAGCAGTGGCGGGCCGTCGTAGCCCTCGGGCCACCACTCCCCGGCCACCACGGTGGCATTGGCGGGCGGCCGGTCGGCGCTGGTCAGGCCGCGGTCGCCGCGCACGGCCCAGCGCACCTCGGGGTCGACGGTGGCCTCGTTCACCGGCTCGCCGTTCAGGCGCACGATGTTGCCGCGGATCATGTCGGCGGTCTGCAGCACGCGGGCGCCGGGCACGCTCTCCACCACGCGGCGGAAGGGCTCCATCTGGTCGCGCTGGATGTCGATGAAGAAGAACGACGGTGCCTCGTCGGGCAGGCTTTCATTGATCTGGCGCGACAGGTTGCCCTCGATCTGCGCCACCGCCACCAGCACCGTCAGGCCGAGGCCGAGCGACAGCACCACCGAGGCGGTCGGCGCCCCCGGCCGGTGCAGGTTGGCGAGCGCGAGGCGCAGCCCCGGCCGCCCGCGGGCGCCCGACGCCTGGCTGCGGGCCAGCGCCTGGACGCCGGCCGCCGCGGCACGGAACAGGCCGAGGGTCGCCAGCGAGCCCACCACGAACCACGCCGCCAGCCCCGGATTCTCGGCCGTCACCACGGTCAGCGCCGCCAGCAGCCCGGCCAGCACCACCAGCGCCGCCAGATCCGCCCCGTGCGGCCGGCCGCGCGGCACGGCGACGACGCTGCGGAACAGGGCGGCGGCGGGCACCCGGCGGGCGCGGCTCAGCGGCCACAAGGCGAAGACCAGCGCCGTCAGGATGCCGAACCCGGCCGCCTGCAGCAGCGGCCCGGCATAGAGCCCGGTGCGCGCCTCCACCGGCAGCAGGCCGCTCAGGAAGCCGGCCGCCACGAAGGGCACCGCGGCGCCCAACGCCAGCCCGAGCGCGATGCCGAGGGCGGCGATCAGGCTGATCTGGATGAGGTAGATGTGGAAGATGCGCTCGGCACTCGCCCCCAGGCACTTGAGCGTCGCGATGGTCTGGATGCGGGTGTCGAGGAAGGCCTTCACGGCATTCGCCACGCCGATGCCGCCCACCAGCAGGGCGGTGAGGCCGACCAGGGTGAGGAACAGGGTGATGTTGCCGAGGAAGCGCTCCAGCCCCGGCGCGGCGCGATCAAGGCCGCGGATCTGCCAGCCGGTATCGGGGAAGCGTTGCAGCAGCTCGGCCCGCAGGGCGTCGGGGCGGTCGGTGGCGATGCGCGTCTCGTATTCCACCAGGGCGCCCGGCTGCACGAGGCCGGAGGCCTGCAAGGCCTCGACGCCCATCATGACGCGCGGACCGAAGGCGAAGACGGTGTTGGCGCGGTCGGGCTCGCGGGCGACGGTGGCGCGGATCGCATAGTCGGTGTCGCCGATGCGCAAGGTGTCGCCGATGGCGAGGTCGAGGCGCACCAGCAGGGCGGCATCGACGGCGACGCCGTGGCGCCCGTCGCGCTCGGCCAGGGCTTCGGCCAGCGGCTGGAAGGGGTCCAGCTCCACCGCGCCGTAGAGCGGATAGACGTCGTCCACCGCCTTGATCTGCACCAGGGTGCCGTCATCGGCGCTGCGGCCCATGGCGCGCATTTCGACCGTGCGCGAGACGCGGCCGTAGCGCTCCATCAGGGCGAACTGCTCGTCGGTCGGCGGGCGGTAGTTCAGCTCGATCTCGATGTCGCCGCCGAGCAGCACGCGGGCGTCTTCCGCCAGGCCCGTGGTCACCGCCCGGTTCATGGAGCCGGCGGCGGCGATGGCGGCCACGCCGAGCGCCAAGCAGGCGAGGAAGATGCGGAAGCCCTTCAGCCCGCCGCGCAGCTCGCGCAGCGCGAAGCGCCAGGCGACCGGCAGGCCGGTGAAGCGACGCGGGCTCAGCATGCCGTCGGCCATGGGGTCAGGCCTCCTGTTTGCGGCGGGTGAGGAAGGCGCCGAACTGGAAGGCGTGCCAGAAATCCATGGACGGCTCGAACCCCGCTTCGTCGAACAGCGCCTCCATGCGCGCCCGCGGCACGAAGTGGACGCTGCGGCGCACGTGCTGGAGGCCGCGTTCCACCATCTCGGGGTCGATGCCGTTGCTCACCTGCCAGCCGGCCCAGGCGCGCAGGATGCGCTGCCAGCGCTCGCTCGCCGGGTCCTCGTGCATGTCGGCGAGCACCAGCGGCGCCCCCGGCTTGAGGCGGGCGGCGATGCTCTTCAGCAGGGCGAGCTTGCTGCCGTCGTCGGGCAGGAAATGCATGACCAGCAGGCAGGTGGCGGCGTCGAAGCCGCTTTCCGCCGCCGGCAGGTCGTCGGTGATGCAGGCGTGCAGGGTCGTGCGCGCTTCCACCGGCTGGCCGGCGAGGCGGTCGCGCGCCACCGCCAGCATGTCGGACGCCGGGTCGCAGGCCGTGAAGCGCCATTGCGGGCCCATGGTACCGAGCGCCAGCAGCTCGCTGCCCGTGCCGGCACCGACCACCAGGATGCGGCCGTCGTCGGGGATGGCGTCGCGCAGCAGCACGCCGGTCATGGAGTGCAGGGCGTCGTAGCCGGGAATGACGCGGCGGACGGTGTCGTCGTAGCGGCGCGCGTGGTCGGCCTTGTAAGCGTTGCCGGGGACGCCTTTTTCGGCGGCGAGGGTGTCGGTGGTCATGCGGCGCGGGCCTCGCTGATGCGGCCGTCGCGCAGCGACACGACACGGTCGCACCGCCCGGCGAGGCGCGGGTCGTGGGTGATGAGAAGAAGCGTTGCGCCGTGGCGCTTGGCCATGTCGAACAGCAGGTCCATGACGTGGGCGCCGGTTTCCTGGTCCAGGTTGCCGGTCGGCTCGTCGGCCAGCAGCACCCGCGGCCGCACCACGAAGGCGCGTGCCAGCGCCACGCGCTGCTGCTCGCCGCCCGACAGCTGGCCGGGGTAGTGGTCGAGCCGGTGGCCGAGGCCGACGGACTCGAGCTGCTCGGCGGCGCGCTCGAAGGCGTCCTTGCGGCCGGCGAATTCCAGCGGCACGGCCACGTTCTCCAGCGCCGTCATGGTCGGCACCAGGTGGAAGCCCTGGAAGACGATGCCGAGCGTGTCGCGGCGGAACAGCGCCAGCTTGTCCTCGCCGAGCGCCGTCAGGTCGTGGCCGGCGACGCCGACATGGCCCGAGGTGGCGCGTTCCAGGCCGGCGATCACCATCATCATGGTGGACTTGCCGCTGCCCGACGGCCCCACCACGCCCACCGCCTCGCCGGGGTGAACGGTGAGGTCGAGCCCGCGCAGGATGTTGACCGGGCCGGCCGGCCCCTCCAAGGTCACGTGAACCGACCGCATATCGATGGTCGGGGCGTTGGACGATACGGGGGCGGGGGACGATGCCGTTGCCGACGCCGAAGCCATCGACGAAGCCGGAGATGTTCTTGTCATGCGATTTCCACTGCTGCGAGCCCTCTGCACATTTGGCCTCGTGTTCTCCCTTGTCAACGCCGGGAGCGGCGGGGCCGCCGCGGCGGCGGGCGAGCCCGTGACCATCCTGGCGCTGGGCGACAGCCTCACCGCCGGCTACGACCTGCCGCCCGACGACGCCTTCCCTGTACGGCTGGAGAAGACCCTGCGGACCAGGGGTCACGACGTGCGGCTGGTCAACGCCGGTGTTTCCGGCGACACCACGGCCGGCGGCCTCGCCCGCCTGGAGTGGCTGCTGTCGGGCGAGACGCCCGACGCCGTCATCGTCGAGCTGGGCGCCAACGACGCCCTGCGCGGCCTGCCGCCGGCCAAGGCGGAGGAGAACCTGGCCGCCATCCTGAAGATCCTGCAGGACCGCGGCATCCCCGTGCTGCTCGCCGGCATGATGGCGCCGCGCAACCTGGGGCCCGAATACGTCGCCGCCTTCGACGGCCTCTACCCGCGCCTCGCCGAGCGGTTCGACGTGCCGCTCTACCCATTCTTCCTCGAAGGGGTGGCCTTGCAGGACCGCTATCTGTTATCCGACGGGTTGCACCCCAACGCCGACGGGGTGCAGGTGATCGTCGACAACATCCTGCCGCACGTCGAAGCCCTGATCGAACGGGCACGCCGCGCCGGCGGGTGAACCGGGGACGTCATGACGGCGGAGAGGTTTCTGCACGCGCTCGGCCGCGGGTCCGACTGGCGGGCCTGCGTCGCCGCCTGCCTGTCCCGCCTGCGGGCGGAACCGGGGGAGGCGCTCGGCTTCGTCTACGTCACCCGGGCGCTGGCCCGCGACCTGGGGGCCGTCCTCACCGCCCTGCGCGAGGGCACCGGCGTGGAGCACTGGGTGGGCGCCGTCGGCTCAGGCGTCATCGCGACGGGTTGGGAAGAGCACGAAGCGCCGGCCGTGTCGGTGATGATCGCGCCGCTGCCGGCGGAGGACTGGCGGCTGCTCGCCACTCTCATGCGCAACGGCGACGGCCCGGACGAGGACGTCATGGACTGGGTCGGGCCGGTCGCGCCGGTGCTCGGCCTCGTCCACGGCGACCCCGACAACGGCGCGCTGCCCTTCGTCATCCACGATCTGGTGGACCAGACCGAGGGCTTCCTGGTGGGCGGCGTGACGGCGGCGGTGGCCGACGCCTCGGTGCCGCTGCAGGTGGCCGGGCTGCCGACCCGCGGCGGCCTGTCGGGCGTGCTGTTCAGCGGTCACCTGCCGGCGCTGGTGGGGGTGACGCAGGGATGCCGTCCCATCGGCGGCTGGCACACGGTGACCGGGACGGCGCGCATGGCGGTGGCCGGCCTCGACGACCGCCTGCCGCTCGACGTCCTGCGCGAGGAGACCGGCGCCCGCAGCCGCGCCGAACTGGAGGCGCTGGCCGGCGTCGTCGGGGTCGGGGTGCCGCTGGCCGGGTCCGACCGCGGCGACTTCGAGGTGCTGCCGCTGGTCGCCATCGACCCGAAGAACGGCTGGATCGCCACCGGCTGCGGGCTCGAGCCCGGGCAGCGTCTGCGCTTCGTGCGGCGCGATGCCGGCACGGTCGAAGACGACATGCGCGCCATGCTGCGCCGCCTGAAGGCGCGCCTCGGCAACCGCACGCCGCGGGGCGGCGTCTACGTCGGCTGCCTCGCCCGCGGGCCGCGCGTCTTCGGCGGCACCGCCCGCGAAGCCCGCCTCATCGCCGAGGAACTGGGCGAGTTTCCCCTCACCGGCTTTTTCGGCAGCGGCGAAATCAGCCATAATCGCCTCTATTCCCACGCGGGCGTCCTGACCCTGTTCCTGTGATCCGAAAGGACCGACGCCATGATCCGCCTCTTCGTCGGCCTCGACCTGCCGGCCGACCTGCGCGACGCGCTGGACCTGCTGACCGGCGGCATCCCAGGCGCCCATTGGCGGCCGGCGGAGAACTACCACGTCACCCTGCGCTTCATCGGCGAGGTGGACGAGGACCGCTGTGAGGACATCCACGACGCCCTCGCCGAGGTGCGGGCGCCGGCCTTCGACCTCTGCGTCGCCGGCATCGGCGCCTTCGACAACGGCCAGCGCGCCCATACCCTGTGGGCCGGCGTGCCCAAGGACCCGCCGCTCGTTCACCTGCGCGACAAGGTGGAGCGTGCCGTGGTCAGCACCGGCCTGCCGCCCGAGCGCCGCAAGTTCGCGCCGCACGTCACCCTGGCGAGCGTCAAGCAGGCGCCGGTGCACAAGGTCCAGGACTTCATCGCCCACCACAATCTGTTCCGGTCGGAGCCCTTCCGCGTCGACCGCTTCACCCTGTTTTCCAGCGACCTCGGCCGCGGCGGCCCCACCTACACGGCCGAAGCCGACTATCCGCTGACGGAGGCGGGGTGACCGCCGACACCTCCACCGCCCGCCCGGCGCTCTGCCACGTCTTCGTCTTCGGCGACCCCGACCCGACGCCGCCGGCGGGGCTGGCGGAGAGCTTCCGGCGCGAGCACCCGGGGCAGGGCACCGCCAACGCCTGCTTCTGCTTCGACGACAGCTACCTGGAACTGCTGTGGGTGACCGATGCCGCCGCCCTGACGGCGCCCGCCATCGCGCCGGCCGGCCTGGCGGCACGCGCGGCGTGGCGGGAAACCGGCGCCTGCCCCTTCGGCATCGCCCTGCGCGGCGACCTGCCCGTGCCGGGGTGGGAGTGGACGCCGCCCTACCTGCCCCCGGGCCTGTCCATCACCGTCGCCGACCTGAGCGCCGACCCGCGCCAGCCTTTCGTCTTCCGCTCGCCCGGTGCGGCCCGGCCGGACGCCTGGACCGACGGCCGCGCCGGCGCCCGCCAGACGGCGGCAGGGCTGACCGAAGTGATCGGCCTCGGGCTCGCCTTGCCTGCGGGGGTCGTTCCGCACCCGGATCTTCTCGCCCTGGCGGGTGCGGGGCTGCTGACCGTGGAGACGGATGCGCCGGCGTGGCGCCTCACGCTGACCGTCGCCCGCGCCGACGGCGGTGCGCCGCTCCGTATCGACCTGCCGGAGCCCTGACCGGGGGGTGCCGCGTTGTGGGGGAGACGCCACGACCGGGAGCCCCGCCATGACCGCCGGCCCATCCATCCTCGCCCTGCTGGTCGCCGCCATCAACGCCCAGGCCGACGTCGCCGTGCCGGAGGGCGGGACGCTCGGCGGCGCCACGGCGGAGTCCCGGCACGAGATCGGCGCCGGCGAGCAGACCATCGAGGTGCGCGGCCACAGGCTGGCCGACTTCGAGGGCCTGATCGTCCGCGGCGCCGACGGGCGGGAGATCGGCCGGGTGGACGAGTTCCTCGGCGACGACCGCGACCGCATCGTCGGCCTGGTGCTGGAAACCCGGCTCATCGACCCGGCGCGCGAGGTGGAATTGGTGCTGCCGCTCGACCGCCTGCGGCTGGCCGGTCCCGGCGAGGCGCAGGCGCTCGACAGCAGCCTCACACCCGCCGACCTGAAGACCCTCGGCCGCTGGCCCGACTGAGGCGGCGGCTCAGCGCCGCAGGGGCTCGACCCGCAGCTTGGTGACCGTGCGCCACAGCCATTCCGCCGGGCCGCGGCGGAAGCGGCGCAGCCACAGGTGGCTGAACCCGACCAACGCGGCATAGCCCACCACCGCCAGGCCGAGCACCTCCGCCGCCCCCACCCGGCCGAGCAGGCCCAAGCCGTAGGCGTGGAAGTACAGCTGCCCGAGGGCGCCGATGGCGAGGTAGTTGGTCAGCGCCATCTGCCCGGCCGGTGCCATGGCCGCCCGCAGGCCGCTGCCGCCGCGGCGCTCCATCCACAGCGTGCCGCCGGCGATGAGGCCGAGCGCGAGCAGCGGGATCCCGACCAGCGTCGCCCGGTACAGCCGCGGCATGTCCCCGCCCACCAGCAGCCCGTTGACCGCCGCCAGCGGCAGCCCGAGCCCGAGCCCGACCCAGGCGGTGCGCACGAGCAGCGTGCGGTGGCGGTCCAGGGTCTGCGGGATGCGCCCGCGCCCGGTCCACAGGCCGAGCAGGAACAGGCCGAAGATGTTGGTCAGGTACCAGACGTTGAGCACCGGCAGCGAATCGCTGAGGGCGAAGTAGCGGTGGACGTTGTGCGCCACCACCTCGGCATAGGTGCCGGTGGCGTAGAGGCGCAGCGCCGCCGCCTCCGCCGTGTCGCCCACGGCGCTGGTGTCCTCGCCGCCGGGCGGCAGCGGGGCGAAGGCGGCGATTGCGAGCGGCACCCCCGCCAGCAGCAGCCCCGCCAGCACCAGCACCGCCCGCCGCGGCAGGAAGGCGAAGGGCAGCAGCAGGGCGCCGAGCACGGCATAGTCGATGAGGATGTCGCCCCAGAACAGCAGCGTGAAGTTCACGACGCCGAAGGTGGCCAGCATCACCAGCCGGCGGGCGTACAGGAACAGGAAGGCGCGGCGGTCGTCGCCGCCGTGCGCCAGCATGATGGAGAACGACAGCCCGAACAGGAACGAGAAGGCCGACAGCGCCTTGGCGTCCACCAGGATCATCAGGCCATGGTGGACGACGCGGTCGAGCCCGTCGGACACCGCCGCCCACTGGTCCGGCGTCATCCACTCCAGGCCGCTCATGGCACGCAGGTTCATGACGGCCACCCCGAACAGGGCGGCGGCGCGGACGGCGTCGATGACCTGGACCCGCTGTTTCTGCGCCGCCCCGTCCCGGTCGGCGGGCGAGGCTTCGGCCCGGCGGTTCTCCCGCGCTGCGTGCTGGTTCATGACGCATGAACGGCCGCAGCCGGTATCGCGGTTGCGCCAGCTCCGTCAGGCCGTCAGGCGCTCAACGTTCGCCGCCGACGATGCGCGGCTTGGGGAAGGGATGGACGCTGCCGCCCTGGCTCTTGGGGTCGGGCGCCTTGCCGCCGCCGAACAACTCGCCCTGCACGGTATCGGGGTCGGGCACGCGGCGGCTGTCGGTCTCGCGGAAGTATTCCTGGAACAGTGGCTCGCCGAGGATCTCGAGCGCCGTGTCCTCGGCCTCGCCGCGCATGCCGAGGGCCTCCAGGGTGGCGGAGTGGGTCTCGACGGCGATTTCGGCGGTCAGCAGGCGTTCGCGCATGGGGTCGTTGGACAGGCGGTCGCGCTCTTCCTTCAGCAGGAACAGGTAGACGCGGAACAGGCGGAAGGCCTTCTGCCGCGCTTCGGTGAGGGCGCGGGTGGCTTCCTCGGCGCGCATCTGCTCGGCCAGCAGGCGGGTCTGCAGGCTGTCGTTTTCGCGGGCGAGGCGGTCGCGCTCCGCCTCCAGCTGCATGGCGTTGTCGAAGACGGCGTCGAACTGCGCCTTCAGCTCGCGCAGTTCGCTGCGCAGGCGGTCGATGGTGTCGCGCATCTCGCCGGGATCGCCGGTGTTGCGGCGCGACCGGACATAGCGGCGGTAAGCGATGACGTAGGGCGCGATGGCCTCGTGCTGCAGCGGCTGCCGGGGGTCGAGCCCGGTGCGGACGAGCGGCTCGCGGTAGTCGGGGTGGCCGAACAGGGCGCGCACGGTCTTCGGCACGATCTGCATGAGGGGCGCGTCGGGGATGCCCTCGCAGATGCGCACCCAGCGCTTCAGCGTCTCCACGTCGCGCGGATCGGCGAGCCGCTGGCCTTCCTTGGCGGCTTCGATGAGGCGCACGAGAAAGGCGCGCGACGGATCGCGCGCGGCGTTGGTGCTGGTGCCGTTCCCGGGTTGCGTCATGCCGTTCCCCTTGCCGAACCCCGACCGCTCCGGCGGTGTAACGAAACCGCAGGATACCTCAAAGGGGGGCGGCAGTTCCACCCTATGGAGACGGGAAGGGCGGGCATGACGAAGGGGCGCCCCCCTCCGCCTCACGGGGCATGACAGGCGGCGGCGGCGCCTCTATAGTCCGCTCCGCCCGCCCGAAGGCCGTGACCAGGCGCGGCAATGGGATGAAACGACGCTCGAAGGCAAGGACCAGGCGCACATGACCAGCAAACCGGAAAAGATCGGCGTGATGCTCTGCGGCCACGGCAGCCGCGACGTGGGAGCGGTGACGGAATTCACCCGCCTCGCCGAACACCTGCGCGACCGCCTGCCGCAGTACCCCGTGGAAAGCGGCTTCCTGGAGTTCGCCCGCCCGATCCTGCGCGACGGCATGGAAAAGCTGCGCGAGGCCGGCGTCACCCGCATCCTCGCCGTACCCGGCATGCTGTTCGCCGCCGGCCACGTGAAGAACGACCTGCCGTGGGAGGTCAATTCCTACGCCGCCGAGTTCCCCGGCCTGAGCGTGGAATACGGCCGCGAACTCGGCATCGACCCCAAGCTGCTGAAGGCCGCCGCCGCCCGCATCGAGGAAGCCGAGGCCGCCTGCGCCACCAAGGTGGACCGCCAGGACACCCTGCTCATGGTGGTCGGGCGCGGCACCAACGACAGCGATGCCAACTCCAACGTCTGCAAGGTCGCCCGCATGCTCTGGGAAGGCATGGGCTTCGGCTGGGCCGAGACGTGCTATTCCGGCGTCGCCCACCCGCGCGTCGACGCCGGCCTGGAGCGCGCCGTGAAGCTCGGCTTCAAGCGCATCATCGTGTTCCCGTACTTCCTGTTCACCGGCATCCTGGTCCGCCGCATCTACGACCAGGCCGACGCCGTGGCCGCCGCCCATCCGGACGTGGAATTCGTCAAGGCGCCCTACCTCAACGACCACCCCATGGTGATCGAGAGCTTCGTGGAGCGCGTCGGCGACATCCTGGCCGGGTCGGTCGCCATGAACTGCCAGCTGTGCAAGTACCGCGAGCAGGTGATCGGCTACGAGGGTGACGTCGGCGCCGTGCAGGCCGGCCATCACCACCACGTGCGCGGCATCGGCACCGACGGCGACCACGGCCACCATCATCATCACGGGCACGACCACGGTCACGGGCATCACCATCACCACGATCATGGCCACAGCCACGGCCATCACCACCACGATCATGGCCACGGTCATTCCCACGACCATGACCACGACCACCCGCACCACGACAACGAAGACGAAAAGGCCTGACGGAGGAAGCCGGCCATGAGCGGCCGCTACACCTACCTGCGCGACCCCGCCGCCATCTATCGGGAAAGCTTCGCCACCATCGGGCGCGAGGCCGACCTGGCGGCGGTGCCCGAGCCGCTGCGGCCGCTGGCCGTGCGGGTGGTGCATGCGTGCGGCATGGTGGATGCGGTCGCCGACCTCGCCTTCTCGCCCGACGCCATGACCGCCGGCCGCGCCGCGCTCGCCGGCGGCCGGCCCATCCTGTGCGACGTGGAGATGGTGGCGCACGGCGTCATCCGCCGGCGCGTGCAGTCGCCGGTGATCTGCACCTTGTCGCGGCCCGAGGTGCCGATCATCGCCCGCCGGCTGGACACCACCCGCTCCGCCGCCGCCGTCGACCTGTGGCGCGAACACCTGTTCGGCGCCGTGGTCGCCATCGGCAACGCCCCCACCGCCCTGTTCCGCCTGCTGGAACTGCTGGCGGAAGGGGCGCCGCGGCCGGCGGTGATCCTCGGCTTCCCCGTCGGCTTCGTCGGTGCGGCCGAGAGCAAGGAAGCCCTCATCGCCGACGCCCCGCTGTTCGGCGTGCCCTTCGTCACCATGCGCGGCCGGCGCGGCGGCTCGGCCATGGCGGCCGCGGCGGTGAACGCGCTCGCCGCCCCGCTCGACGCCGAGCAGGAGGACCGCCCGTGACGGCGGCGCCCTGGCTCACGGTCGTCGGCATCGGCGAGGACGGGTTGCCCGGCTTGTCCGCCGCCGCCCGTTCCGTCATCGAAACGGCCTCCGTCCTGGTCGGCGGCGCTCGCCAGCTGGCGCTGGTACCCGACACCGGCGCCGAGCGGCTGGAGTGGGGCGGCCTGCGCGAGACGCTGGCCGCCGTCGAGGCCCTGCGCGGCCGACCGGGCGTGGTGGTGCTGGCGAGCGGCGACCCGCTGCACTTCGGCCTCGGCACCACGCTCAGCCGCCGGCTCGATCCCGCCGAGCTGGTGGTGCTGCCGCACGTGTCGTCCTTCGCCCTGGCCGCCGCGCGGCTGCGCTGGTCCATCGCCGACTGCCGCCTGCTGACCGCCCACGGTCGGCCGGTGGCGGGCATCGTGCCGCACCTGATCCCCGGCGCCCGCCTGCTGGTGCTGTGTGCCGACGGCACCACGCCGGCTGCGCTGGCCGACCTGCTGTGCCGCCACGGCTTCGGGCCGAGCCGCCTGACCGCCCTGTGGCACCTCGCCGGCCCCGCCGAAGGCCGCCGCGACGCCACCGCCGACGCCTGGACGCCCGAGCCGACGCCCGATCTGGTGGTGATGGCGGTGGAGTGCGTCGCCGCCCCCGGCGCCCGCGTGCTGCCGCGCACCCCCGGCCTGCCCGACGGCGCCTTCCGCCACGATGGGCAACTGACCAAGCGGGTGGTGCGCGCCGCCACCGTCGCCGCCTTGCAGCCGCGGCCCCACGCCCTGCTGTGGGACATCGGCGCCGGCTGCGGCTCCATCGCCATCGAGTGGATGCGCGCCGCCGACCATGCCCGCGCCGTCGCCATCGAGAGCCACGACGGCCGCCGCGCCCTCATCGCCGACAACGCCGTCGCCCTCGGCACGCCGGGCCTGACCATCGTCGCCGGCCGCGCGCCGGAAGCCCTGGCCGAGGCCGGGCCGGCACCGGATGCCGTGTTCGTCGGCGGTGCCGTCTCGCGCCCCGGCGTGCTGGAAGCCTGCTGGGACGCGCTGAAGCCCGGCGGGCGCCTCGTCGCCAACGCCGTCACCGCCGAGGCCGAGGCCCGCCTGCTGGAGCGCCGCGCCGCCTGGGACGGCGACTTGACGCGCCTCGCCGTGTCGCACCTCAAGGAAACCGCCGGCGGCCTGCACCTGTGGGAGGCGCTGGCGCCCGTCACCCAGCTCGTGGCGGTGAAGCCGTGAGCGCGCCGGGCACCCTGATCGGCGTCGGCGTCGGCCCCGGCGACCCGGAGCTGGTGACGCTGAAGGCGCTGCGGGTGATCCGCGAAGCGCCGGTGCTCGCCTGGCCCGCCAATCCGGAAGGGCACAGCATGGCGCGCACCGTGGTGGCGTCGTGGATTCCGCCCGGCAAGACCGAGATCGCTGTCACCATGGATTTCGTCTCGCGCGGCCGCACATCCGCCAATGCCGCCTACGACGCCGCCGCCGCCGCCATCGCCGGGCACCTGGAAGCGGGCCGCGACGTCGCCGTGCTGTGCGAGGGCGATCCGCTGTTCTACGGCTCCTTCGCCTATATCCTGGCGCGGCTGGGCGGGCGGTTCCCGGTCTCCGTCGTGCCCGGCATCACCAGCATGACCGCCTGCGCCGCCGTCGCCGCCCGCCCCGTCGTGCTGCTGGACGAGGTGCTGACGGTCCTGCCGGCGACGCTCGCCGAGGACGTGCTGGAAGCCCGCCTCGTCGCCGCCGATGCCGCCGCCGTCATGAAGCTCGGCCGCCATCTGCCCAAGGTGGCGGCGGTGCTGGCGCGTCTCGGCCTGGCGGAGGACGCGCGCATCGTCGTGCGCGCCGGCCATCCCGACCAGCGCCTGCTCACCCTGCCGGAGGCGCTCGCCGAGGGCGTCCCCTATTTTTCCCTGCTGCTCGTGCGGAAGCGCCCATGACCTCTCCCGTCTTCGTCGCCCTCACCGGCCCGGGCCTCGCGCTCGCCCGCCGCCTCGCCGCCGCCCTGCCGGAGGCGCAGGTCCACGGCCTCGCCGGACGGACGGAGGGGGCGGACGCCACCTTCGCGGACACGCTCGCCCACCTCCGCGACCTGTTCGCCGCCGGGCGGCCCATCGTCGGGGTGTGCGCCGCCGGCATCCTGATCCGCGCCGTGGCGCCGCTGCTGGCCGACAAGCAGGCCGAGCCGCCGGTGATCGCCGTCGCCCAGGACGGATCGGCCGTCGTGCCCCTGCTCGGCGGCCACCACGGCGCCAACGCCCTGGCCCGCCGGCTGGCCGAGGTGCTGGGCGTCGCCGCCGCCGTCACCACCGCCGGCGACGTCGTCCACGGCATCGCCCTGGACGAACCGCCGCCGGGGTGGCGCCTCGCCGACCCCGCCGCCGCCAAGCCGGTCATGGCCGCGCTGGCCGCCGGGCAGCCGGTACGCCTCGACGGCATCGCCCCCTGGCTCGCCGCCCTGCCGCAGAGCACGGATGCCGCCCATGTCGTCACCGTCACCGAGGGTCGCGACTGCACCGGCCTCGTCGTCCACCCGCAGACCCTGGCGCTCGGCGTCGGCTGCGAGCGTGGTGCCGACCCGGCCGAGTTGCGCGATCTGGTGGCGCGCACGCTGGCCGCAGCCGGCCTGTCCGAGAAAGCCGTCGCCTGCGTCTGCTCGCTCGACCTCAAGGCCGACGAGGCGGCGGTGCGGGCGCTCGCCGCCGATCTCGACGTGCCGGCGCGGTTCTTCACGGCTGCCGAGTTGGAGCGCGAGACGCCGCGCCTCGCCACGCCGTCGGACGTGGTCTTCGCCGAGGTCGGCTGCCATGGCGTATCCGAGGGCGCCGCCCTGGCCGCCGCCGGTCCGGATGCGGCGCTGGTGGTGCCCAAGGCCAAGTCGCCGCGCGCCACCTGCGCCGTCGCCCGCAGCCCGGCGCCCATCGACGCCGCCGCCGTCGGGCGTGGCCTCGGGCGGCTTACGGTCGTCGGCATCGGCCCGGGGCAGGCCGGCTGGCGCACGCCCGCCGTCTCCGCCGCCGTGGCGCGGGCGAGCGACCTGGTGGGCTACGGCCTCTACCTCGATCTGCTCGGCCCGGCCGCCGCGGGCAAGCGGCGCCACCAGTCGGACCTGGGGGCGGAAGCCGACCGCGCCCGCGCCGCCCTCGACCTGGCCGGGCAGGGGCGCGACGTGGCGCTAGTGTGTTCGGGCGACGCCGGCATCTATGCCCTGGCGACCCTGGTGTTCGAACTGATCGCCCACGAGGCCGACCCGGCGTGGCGCTTCGTGGAGGTGACGGTGGAACCCGGCGTCTCGGCCATCCAGGCCGCCGCCGCACGGTCCGGCGCCCCCATCGGCCACGACTTCTGCACCATTTCGCTGTCGGACCTGCTGACGCCGTGGGAGGTCATCGACGCCCGCCTGCGCGGCGCCGCCGCCGGCGATTTCGTCGTCGCCTTCTACAATCCCGTCTCCAAGCGCCGCCGCGACCATCTGGCGCGGGCGCGCGAGATCCTGCTGACCGGCCGGCCCGGCACGACGCCGGTGGTGCTGGCGCGGAACCTCGGCCGGCCCGACGAATGCGTCACCGTCACCACGCTCGCCGAACTTTCGCCCGATATGGCCGACATGCTGACGCTGGTGCTGGTCGGCAGCCGCGAAAGCCGCCTCGTCGACCACGGCGGCCGCCGCTGGCTCTATACGCCGCGCGGCTATGCCGCCAAGCTGGGTGAGCCCGTCGCCATGGGAGAAACCGCATGATCCGTCGTTTCCTGCTGCCGACCGCCATCGCTGCCGCCCTCGCCGTCGCCGGCCCGGCCGCCGCATCCCCGCCGGAGGGCAAGGGCAAGCCCGAGCACGCCGGCAAGCCGGACAAGGCCGACAAGGGGCCGGACAAGGGCAAGCCGGCCAAGGTGACCGGCACCGGCGCCCCCGACCTGGGCGATGCGGTGGCCGCCGCCGTGCTCGGCGAGCTGGAGCGCCAGCTGATCGGCGACTACTTCCGCAGCACGCCGCCGAGCGCCCTGCCGCCCGGCCTCGCCAAGCAAGGCAAGGTGCCGCCGGGCATCGCCCGCCAGATCCAGCGCGGCCAGCGCCTGCCCGACGACGTGCAGATGCTGCCGCTGCCCGCCGACCTGCTCGGCCGCCTGCCGTCCTACCGCGGCGCCCGCCCGGTGGTGGTGGGCAGCGACGTCGTGCTGGTGCAGGAAGGCACCCGCCTCATCCTCGACATCCTGAAGGACGTCCTCTGACCATGACCGTCCACTTCATCGGCGCCGGCCCCGGCGCCCCCGACCTCATCACCGTGCGCGGCCTGAACCTGATCCGCCGCTGCCCGGTGGTGCTCTACGCCGGGTCGCTGGTGCCGCGCGAGGTGGTGGCCGAGGCGCCCGCCGGCGCCGAGGTGGTGGACACCGCCCCCCTGCACCTCGACCAGATCATTGCGATCATGCAACGGGCCCATGCGGAGGGGAAGGCGGTCGCCCGCGTCCATTCCGGCGACCCCAGCGTCTATGGCGCCATCGCCGAGCAGATGCGCCGGCTCGATGCGCTGTCCATTCCCTACGACGTCTGCCCCGGCGTGCCGGCCTTCGCGGCGGCGGCGGCGGAGCTGTGCCAGGAACTGACTCTGCCCGACGTGGCGCAGACCGTCATCCTCACCCGCACCGCCGTGCGGTCCTCGGCCATGCCCAACGACGAGACGCTGGCGACCCTGGGCAAGTCGGGCGGCACGCTCGCCATCCACCTGTCCATCAACAACCTTAAGCATGTGGTGGACGAGCTGACGCCGCTGTATGGCGCCGACTGCCCGGTGGTCATCGTCTACCGCGCCACCTGGCCGGACCAGCAGATCCTGCGCGGGCGCCTGTCGGACATCCGCGCCCAGGTGAAGGCGGCCGGCATCACCCGCACCGCGCTCATCCTGGTCGGCCGGGTGTTCGATCAGGACGGTGCCTTCACCGACAGCCGCCTCTACGCCGCCGACCACACCCACGTGCTGCGCCCGGCGGCGGCGGACTGACGGCATGGAGGCCCTGCTCGCCGCCGACCCGTGGTTCCTCGCCGGCCTCGTCGCCGCCCTGCTGGTGACAGGTGTGGCGGCGGGCGTGCTGGCCGGGCTTCTCGGCGTCGGCGGCGGCATCGTCATCGTGCCCATGCTGTTCCACCTGTTCACGCTGCTGGGCGTCGACGAGGCGGTGCGTATGCACGTGGCGGTCGGCACCTCGCTCGCCACCATCATCCCGACCTCCCTCTCCTCCATCCGCGCCCATCACCGCAAGGGGGCGGTGGACCTCGATCTGCTGAAGCGCTGGGGTCCGGCGGTGTTCGTCGGGGTGGTGATCGGCACCGTGGTCGGCACGGGCGTCAAGGGGCCGGTGCTGACGGGCGTGTTCGCCGTGGTGGCGCTCGCCGTCGCCGCCAACATGGCCTTCCGCAAGGAGGGCTGGACCCTGCGCGGCGAGTTGCCCTCCAAGCCGGCGCAAGGCGCCCTCGGCGTGGTGATCGGCGGGATTTCCGTCATGATGGGCATCGGCGGCGGCACGCTGTCGGTGCCGATCCTTTCGGCCTTCGCCTACCCCATCCGCCGCGCCGTCGGCACCGCGTCCGCCATCGGCCTCATCATCGGCGTGCCGGGGGCCATCGGCTTCCTGCTGTCGGGCCTGGGGGCGGAAAACCTGCCGCCGGGGACGGTCGGCTACGTCAACCTCGTCGGCTTCGCGCTCATCGTGCCCTGCACGGTGCTGGCCGCGCCCTGGGGCGCCCGCATCGCCCATGCCATCGACCCCCGCAAGCTGCGCGCCGCCTTCGCCGTCTTCCTGTTCCTGACGGCCCTGCGCATGCTGTGGGGGCTGGTGGGGTAGGCTCACCCGGTGACGGGCGGAGCCCCTCGCCGGGTGCACGGCGCGACTGCGCCGCGCGCCTCCTGGCGCGGGAGCCAAGGGCGCGGCACGCGCCCGCCCGGCGCCTGAGGGCAAAAAATCAACCCGGAACGGTAAGGGTCTCGCCGGGCCCGCACCCCTTCAGCACCGCCAGCAGATCCTCCAGCGCCAGCGCCACGCAGCCTTCCGTCGGCGCGTAGGCGGGGCGGGCGACGTGCAGGAAGATGCAGCTGCCGAGCCCCGGCACCGGCGGATCGTCGTTGTGGCCGAGCACCACCACCACGTCGTAGAGCCCGTCGTCGCGCCACATCGCCTCGGTGCTGGCGGGGTAGGGCAGTTTGACCGGGCGGTTGTAGGCCGCATCGCCCGGCGCGTCGCACCAGCCGTCGTCGGGCGCGATGGGCGCCACGGGCAGGGCGGTCTGCGGCGGGGTGGACAGGCGGTCGGGGCGGTAGAGCACGCGGCGCAGGGCGAAGGTGCCGACCGGCGTGCCGCCGTCGCCCTCGCGTTTGTCGGCGACGATGCCGCCCTTGCCGAGCGCGCAGGGCAGGCGGCGCTCGCCCTGGATCAGGAAACCGGCGGGATCGACGAGAAGCGGCACGGCGGGTCATCCGGGGCTGTGGCGGTTGCGGCCTTCACTTGGCGCGCCCGCAGCCCCGGCGTCAAGCCTCAGCCGGCGGTGGCGGTGTTGAGGCGGCCGGTCTGCTGGTAGCGGTCGAGCGCCTTCAGCATGGCCTGGTCGAACCAGCCCGGCATGGCCTGCGGACCCTGCTCGCCGCCAGCGGCCGCTTCGGCGGCGGCGACCGATTCGGCCGCCGTCGCATAGCCCGCCGCGCCGGTCACCGGGGCGGAGGCGGCGGCGGGGGTCGCCAGGGGAGCGGCGGAGGCCGGGCGGAAGGCCGCCTGCAGCATGGGATGCTTGGCCGCCTCGCCCTTCAGGCCCTGGGCTTCCAGGGCGCGCATCACCGCATCGTCGGCGGAGGCCTGGGCGACGGTGCCCTGCGCCTCGGCGGCGGCCATCTGGGCCTTGCTCGGCACGCTCAGGTACTGGGCGCCGTCGTCGTCGGCCTGGGCAGGCCGCGCCGCGGCGGCGCCGTAGCTCGGGCGCAGCGCCGCCATCTGGTCGGCGGGCGACAGGCCGGCGGGGCGCTTCTCCGGCGCCGGCATGCGGGTGAGGGCGCCGGTCGGGCGGAAGTCGGAGGCGCGGATGGGCATGAAGCCGGCGGGCGCCTGGGCGGCCGGGAAGAACCGGGCGTCGGCCCCGGCCGTGGTCGTCTCGCCGGCGGCAGCGGGAGCGGAGGCCGGCGGCGCGGCGAGGTTGCCGGCGGAGGCGGGCATGGCGGCGGCGGTCTGCACCTCGCCCCCCTCGGCGCCGGCGGGCGTCGCGGTGGCGTAGCGGCCGATGCGGTCGGTGGCGCTGTCGCCCTGGGCCACCTGGGTCGGCGCCTCGCCCTCGTCGCCGTCGAACAGCGACAGCAGCGTCTCGCCTTCCTGCAGGCCGGCGGCTTCCTCCACCACCTGGGTCACCACGGCGGCGGCGACGCCGATGACGCCGCCGAACAGCGCACCGCCCGCCACGCGGGTGAGCGGCTTGATGGTGTCGCCGGTGATCTCGCGGTAGATGGTCGAGATGATGGGCAGGTGCTGCAGCGGGTTGATGATGTCGACGAAGTCCCAGAACGACACGTCGTCGTCGCCCGCCTTGGCCTTGCCGGCGGGCGCACCGGTGGCGGAACCGCCGGGGCGGATGTTGTCGATGACGACCGGGGCGTTGGCGACGGTGCTCATGGGCGGGTCCTCTGCTGCACCGCCCTCCCATGCAAGGACGAGTCCAACTCGGCAGCCGAGGATTTCCGCGGGTTCAGGCGGTGCATCGCCGCCCGGCGGCAGAATCTGCCGGGCAAGAAAGTGTCCATCGCAGGGCTCCCCCGTCAGGGCGGCGACGGAGCGGCGGAACTCGTGTATTGCTGTCGGGCCGGCACCGCGCACCGACCAGGGGGCTTCTGCCGTGGATATTCCGCGCATCTTCACCATCACCGAAAGTGCCCACCGCATCCACAATCCCTTCACGGCGGACAACTACGCCACGCTCGGCGCGGCCTTGCGCCTGGAGCCGGACACCCGCGTCCTGGATCTCGGCAGCGGATCCGGCGAGATGCTGTGCACCTGGGCCCGCGATCACGCCATCACCGGCACCGGCATCGACATGAGCCCGCTGTTCACCGCGCAAGCGAAGCGCCGCGCCGAACAGCTCGGCGTCGCCGATCGCGTCGCGTTCATCCATGGCGACGCGGCCGGCTACGTCGCCGCCGATCCGGTCGGGGTGGCCGCCTGCGTCGGGGCCACGTGGATCGGTGGCGGTGTCGCCGGCACCATCGCGCTTCTGGCGAAAAGCCTGCGCCCCGGGGGGATCATCCTCGTCGGCGAACCGTACTGGCTGCGGGTGCCACCCGACCAACAGGTCGCCGAGGGATGCGGCGCCGGGTCGATCGCCGACTTTCTGACGCTGCCCGACCTGATCGCCTCGTTCGCCGATCTCGGGTACGACGTCGTGGAAATGGTTCTGGCGAACCAGGACGGCTGGGACCGCTACGAAGCGGCCAAGTGGCTCACCATGCGCCGGTGGCTCGACGCCAATCCCGACGACGAGTTCGCGCCGGAGGTTCGCGCCTTGTTGGCCTCGGAACCCCGGCGCTATGCCGCTTACACCCGGGAATACCTGGGCTGGGGCGTCTTCGCGTTGATGGCGCGGTAATCCTAGAACAGGTGGCCGCTGCGCGTCGCCTTGGCCTGCAGGTAGCGCAGGTTGTGGGGGTTGGACGGGAAGACGTGCGGCACCCGCTCGGTCACCGTGATGCCGTGGCGGGCCAGCTGCTCCACCTTCAGCGGGTTGTTGGTCATCAGCCGCACCGACCCGAAGCCGAGCCGCCGCAGCATCTCCGCCGCCGGGGCATAGATGCGCTCGTCGTCGTCGAAGCCGAGCTGGCGGTTGGCGTCGACCGTGTCATAGCCCTCGTCCTGCAGGGTATAGGCCCGCAGCTTGTTGACGAGGCCGATGCCGCGGCCTTCCTGCGCCAGGTAGAGCAACACGCCCGCGCCGGCCTTGCCGATGGCCTCGATGGCGCCGCGCAGCTGATCGCCGCAGTCGCAGCGCAGGGATCCGAGCAGGTCGCCGGTGAAGCACTCCGAATGCAGGCGGGCCAGCACCGGCTGGCCGGGATCGGGCTCGCCGATGAGGATGGCGAGGTGCTCGGTACCGCCGTCCGCCGGGCGGAAGGCGAGGATGCGGGCATTTTCCGCCCCCTCCAGCGGCACGCGGGCGTCGCCCACCAGGGCAAGGGTGCGCGCCGCCGTCTCCTCGTAGGCGACGACATCGGCGGCGGCGACGCGCGGCAGGTCGTGCCCCGCTGCCCAGGCCGCCGCCTCGGCCTCGCCGACGGCCGGCACCGGCGCGATCACCGCCGCCGGCAGCAGGCGCGCCACCTTCATGAGCTGCACCGCCGCGCCGGCCGGGGTGGCGAGGGCGCGCGGCTCCGCCGTCAGGCCGTGTTCCACCACGCCGGCGCCCGGCTCGGCCAGTGCCCGCAGGGTTTCCGCCGTCAGCGGGTGGTCGGAGGCAATGACCGCCACCTCCGTCTGTTCCGCCGCCAGGTCGAGGAGGCGGGCGCGCCGCGCCGTCACCGCCACCGCCGGCTCGACGCCGGCCAGCAGGCGCACGGCCTGCAGGGCGGTCGGCGTCACCGCCTCGGCGGCGAGCACGAGGCAGGCCGTCTCGCCGTCGTCGCCGGTCACCACCACGAGCCCGCCGCGGCGTACTTCCGCCGACGCCCGGTCCACCGCGGTCAGCGGCGCGGTCAGGGCAGGGGCGGCGGGGGCGGTCGGCAGGGGACGTGGATCGGTCATCGGGGGCGCGTTTCTCCGTGGGCGGGAACAATAGCCGGTCGGGCGGCGAGGCAAAAGGCCGCTTTCGTGCGGGCGATGGGGGCCATGGAACAACCGTGTCGAATTATTGCAAGGGCGGTGCTAGAACAAGGGGACTCGCATACGGACGAATACGATGAGCGCTGGACGACGCCTGCTTCTGGTCGACGACGACGATCTTCTGCGCCGCTCGCTGGTCGAACAACTGGCCGCCCAGGGCGACTTCGCCGAAATCGTCGAGGCCCCCACCGCCGCCGCGGCCCGCCGCGTCGCCGCCGAGGGCCAGCCGTTCGACGTGGTTCTGCTCGACGTCGGACTGCCCGACGCCGACGGCCGCGACGTGTGCCGCGACCTTCGTACGGCCGGCGTGCGCTCTCCGATCATCATGCTGACGGCCGCCGACAGCGACGACGACACCATCACCGGCCTCGAGGCGGGCGCCAACGACTACGTCACCAAGCCGTTCCGCCTGGCCGTGCTGCTCGCCCGCCTGCGCGCCCACATCCGCAGCCACGAGGCGAGCGACGACGCCGTCTTCCAGGTCGGGCCCTACAAGTTCCATCCGGCGACCAAGATGCTGCTGGACGAGGGCAAGGGCCGCAAGATCCGCCTGACGGAGAAGGAAACGGCCATTCTCAAGTACCTCTACCGCGCCGGCGGCGCCGTCGGGCGCGACCAGCTGCTGGGCGAGGTCTGGGGGTACAACGCCGGGGTGACCACCCACACCCTGGAAACCCACGTCTACCGCCTGCGCCAGAAGATCGAGCCCGTCGCCGGGCAGGTGACGCTGCTGCTCACCGCCGACGGCGGCTACCGCCTGGCCGCGACGGGCGACGCGGCGGGCTGAACCCGCGTCGCCGCCCACCCTCTCCCCGTCCCACGATCGAGCCTGCCGCCCGCACGGTTGGACAGGGCCGTATCTCCACGTCAAGATACCCCGGCGGCGCCGAGGGGGCGCAGCGGTCTCGACGCAGATGTTCCGGGAGGGAAACGAACCCATGACCAGCGACCGTCCGGGCGACGCGGTAGACGCCATCCTCGCCCAGTGGGCGCGCGAGCGGCCGGATCTCGACTGTTCGCCCATGGGGCCACTCGGCCGTCTCGGGCGCTGCGCGGTGCTGGTGCGCGAGCGGCTCGATGCCGTGTTCGCCGCCTACGACCTGCAGCGCGGCGAGTTCGACGTGCTGGCGACGCTCCGCCGCGCCGGCCCGCCCCACTGCCTCGCGCCCACCGCCCTGTTTTCGTCGCTGATGGTCACCTCCGGTACCATGACGCACCGGCTCAAGCGCCTGGAGACCCGCGGCTTGGTGGAGCGTGTTGCCGACCCCGCCGACGCCCGCAGCCTGCTGGTGCGCCTGACGCCCGCCGGGCTGACGCTCATCGACGCCGCCGTGACCGACCACGTCGCCAACGAGCACCGCATCCTCGGCGGCCTCGACGCCGACCAGCGGGCGGCCCTGGATGCGGCGCTGGCCGCCCTGCTGCGGACGCTGGAGGCGGCGGCGGCGGACTGACCGCCGGCCGCCGCACCGGCCCTTTCCGCTCCTCCGCCGCCGTGGCATGCTGCTGCCCATGATCCAGCCGCCGCACTACACGGGCGCCCCCCTCGACCGCGCCGACCACCTGCGGGAGGACGCCGCGCGCTTCCTCTCGGGCCCCGACGTCCGCATCCTGCCGTTCTGGCAGGGGCGCCACGCCCTCGATGCCGCCGGCGCGCCGGTGTGGCGGCGGACGCCGCTGGGCGAGGCGGCGGTGTTCCTCGGCCTCGCCGGCGACACGGCGTGGTTCATGGAAGACCTGTCGCACCTCCCCGCCGTCGACGGCGAGGACCGCGACCTCGGCCCCGGCACCGCCGCCGAGGTGCCGGCGGCGGCCCGCTGGATCGACCTGCGCGGCTTCGGCAATACCCAGCCGCGCGACGTCGCCGGCGTGCTCGCCTACGGCCGCGGGCTCATGTTCTGGCACCAGAACCACCGCTTCTGCGGCCGCTGCGGCGCCCCGACCGAGGTGCGCAAGGGCGGCCATCAGCGCCAGTGCACCAATGCCGACTGCGCGGCGCCGCACTTCCCGCGCACCGACCCCGCCGTCATCATGCTGGTGAGCGACGGCGACCGCGTGCTGCTCGGCCGCCAGGCGTGGTGGCCGCCCGGCGCGCTGTCGACGCTCGCCGGCTTCGTCGAGCCGGGCGAGACGCTGGAGGAGGCCGTCGCCCGCGAGGTTCAGGAGGAAGCGGGCGTCGTCGTGCGCGACGTCGTCTATCGCGGCAGCCAGCCGTGGCCCTTCCCGTCGTCGCTCATGCTCGGTTTCTGGGCGACCGCCGAGACCACCGACATCCACATCGACCGCCAGGAGCTGGAAACCGCCTGCTGGGTCCACCGCGACGAGCTGGCCGGCTTCGGCGAATGGGGCGACGGCACCGACCGGCCCAAGCTGCCGCGCGCCGACAGCATCTCGCGCTGGCTGATCGAGACGTGGCGCACCCGCTGAGCCGCTTTTCTGCTATGATCCGAAGGAGGTAGGGGTAACGCGGGGGAGGCCGCCGTGGCCGACGAGAAGTGGTATCAGAACCCGGTCGCCAAGGCCGGCATGGCGGCCATCGTCATCATTCCGGCCATTCTCGGCCTGCTGATGCTGTTCACCGAGAGCGACCTGAAGCGCGCCGGCGCCGAGGCCTTCAACTTCCGCCCCGGCGAGTGGGTGAACCCGGCACCGCAACAGATCAAGGGAACCTGGGCCAAGGACGGGCGTTGCCAGGACGACGACAGCCTGCTCGTCATCTTTTCCGACGGCGGCTACCGCTGGCGCACCTCGCGCACCGACTGGGGGTTCGCCCGCGGCAAGTACCGCTACGACAGCCCGCAGGCCTATCGGGTGTTCTTCCGCCTCCAGCGGCTGGTGCAGACCAGCGAGGACCCCGACCAGGTCATCACCGTCTCCGGCTCCATCCTGAAGAAGTACAATCTGAAGGGTGGCACCAGCGAAACCTACGAGAAGTGCCGTTCCTGAACCTTCTTTTGCGGTCCCTGTTCGGTTTCGTGATCGGCATCCTGCCGATCGCGCTGGTCCTGTCGGTGCTGCTCGCCGCCGTCTCCGCCCTGCCGCTGGTGGTGGTGATCTGGCCGGTGACGCTGTCGGGGATCGCGCTCTACGTGCTGGTCGCCTTCCTGCGCTGGCACGCCCGCAAGCGGCAGCAGCGGCGCCAGCAGCCCTGACCGACGCAAGCCGGCCGGCTCAGGCCGACACCGCTTCCGCCGCCGGTTCGGCCGGGGCCGGGGGTTCCAGCTCGTGCCACAGGGGCTTCTTCAGGCGCTTCTCGACGAAGGCCGCATGGGCCGCCAGTTCTTCGGGCGTCGCCGCGTGGGGGCGTGGCGCGCGGTAGGGCCGGTCGACGACGATGCCGCGGCCGCCGCCGCCCGCATCCCGTCCGCCCGTCGCCAGCGCCAGGCCCGGCTCGCGGCCGCCCACCAGTTCCAGGTACACTTCCGCCAGCAACTGGGCGTCGAGCAGGGCGCCGTGATAGGTGCGCGAGCTGTTGTCGATGCCGAAGCGGCGGCACAGGGCGTCCAGGCTCGCCGGCGCGCCGGGGAACTTGCGGCGGGCCATCTGCACGGTGTCCACCGCCTGCTCGAAGGGCAGGGGCGGGCGGCCGCACATCACCAGCTCGGCATTGATGAACTTCATGTCGAACTGGGCATTGTGGATGATGAGCGGGCTGTCGCCCACGAAGTCCACGAACTCCTGGGCGATGTCGCCGAACAGCGGCTTGTCGGCCAGGAAGTCGTTGGACAGGCCGTGGACGCGGAACGCCTCCTCGGGCATCTCCCGCTGCGGATTGCAGTATTTGTGGAAGTGCGCCCCGGTGGCGACGTGGTTGACCAGCTCGACGCAGCCGATTTCCACCAGCCGGTGGCCTTCCGAGGGCTCGAAGCCCGTGGTTTCCGTATCGAGGACGATCTCGCGCATGGCTCACTCGGGCTTGCGGCGGCGGCCGGGGGAGCGGCGGGGCAGGCGGCCGGCCTGGAGGTCGCGCACGATGCCGGCCAGGGCCCGGCGGGTCAAGGCTTTCCCGAGGCCCGTCGGCACCACCCAGTCCGCCCGCCGGCGCTTTTCCGCATCGGGCATCTGGCGCGCCAGGATAGCCTGGAACTTGGCCTCCGTCATGCCCGGCCGCCGCAGCACGCGCTGGCGCTGCAGGAACAGCGGCGCCGACAGCACGGCGACGGCATGGCAGCGCGCCTCGCCGCCGGTCTCGAACAAGAGCGGCACGTCGAGCGCCACCAGCGGCACGCGGGCGAGGCGGCGGCGCTTCAGGAACTCCACTTCCGCCGCCCGCACCAGCGGATGCACGATGCCCTCCAGCCGGCGGAAGGCGGCCTCGTCCCCGAGCACCGCCTGCGACAGACGAACGCGGTCGACGGCGCCGTCCACCACCACGCCGGGGAAGGCCGCGCCGATGGGCGCCACCGCCGCGCCGCCGCGGGCGAACAGGCGATGCACCGTTGCGTCGGCGTCGTGCACCGGCACCCCCAGCCGCAGCAGCATGCGGTGGGCCGTCGTCTTGCCCATGGCGATGGAGCCGGTGAGCCCCAGCACGATCATGCCGGCGCATCCCCCAGCACGGCGGCGCGCAGGGCGGGCGTCACCTCCGGGCGCACGCCGAACCAGGCCTCGAAGCCCGGCCGGCCCTGGTGCAGCAGCATCCCCAGGCCGTCGACCACCGCGTTGCCGCGCGCCTGTGCCCGCGCCAGCAGATCGGTGACCAGCGGCGCGTAGACGATATCGGTCACCAGCGCCGCCGCGGGCAGGGGGTCGAGCGCCAGATCCAGCGGCGGCGCGCCGGTCATGCCGAGGGTGGTGGTATTGACCAGCAGCCCGGCACCGGCCAGGGCGGCGCGGCGCTCCTCCCACGCCACCACCTCGATGGCGCCGCCGAGGTCGGCGGCCAGCTCCGCCGCGCGGTCGCGGGTGCGGTTGGTGAGGCGCACCTGCGGGCAGCCGGCGTCGAGCAGCGCCGCCACCACCGCCCGCGCCGCACCGCCGGCCCCCAGCACCACCGCCGGCCCCGCCTCGGGCCGCCAGCCGGGGCAGCCGGCGCGCAGGTTCTCGAGGAAGCCGAAGCCGTCGGTGTTGTCGCCCCAGAGGCTGCCGTCGGGCCGGCAGACCAGGGTGTTCACCGCCCCGATGCGGCGGGCGAGCGGGCTGACCTCGTCGCAGGCCGCCAGCGCCGCTTCCTTGTGCGGCACGGTGACGTTGGCGCCGGCGAAACCGAGCTTGGGCAGGGCGCGCACCGCCGCCGCGAAATCCTCCGGCCGCACGGGCAGGGGCACGTAGGCGCCGTCGATGCCGTGTTCGCGCAGCCAGAAGCCGTGCAGCCGCGGCGACCGCGAGTGCGACACCGGCCACCCCATCACCCCGGCCACGCGGGCCTTGCCGGACAGCATCATGGCGTCACCACCCCGTGATTGCGGACGAAATCGAGCAGCGGCAGCAGCGGCATGCCGAGGATGGTGAAATAGTCCCCCTGCACCCGCGCGAACAACTGCGCCCCCAGCCCTTCCAGCTGATAGGCCCCGACCGACTGGGAGACGGCGTCGCCGGCGCGGTCCAGGTACTCGTCGAGGAAGGCTTCGGTGAACGGCCGCATGGTGAGGCGGGCGCGGTCGACGTGGTGCCACAGGCGCTCGCCGTCGCGCACCACCACGGCGCAGGAGATCAGCTCGTGGGTGCGGCCGCGCAGGGCGAGCAACTGGTCGCGGGCGGCGGCGCGGTCGGTGGGCTTGTCGTACCAGGTGCCCTCGCAGGCGAGCATCTGGTCGCAGCCGACCACCAGGGCGCCCACGTGCTTGGGGCTGACGCGCGTCGCCTTCAGCTCCGCCAGGGCCTCGGCGACGTCGCCCGGCGGGGCGCCTTCGGCCCGCATGGCGGCCTTGACCGCATCCTCGTCCACCCGCGGCACGTCGACGGCGAAGGGCACGCCGGCCTGGGACAACAGGGTCTGCCGGGTGCGGCTGCCGGACGCGAGAATCAGCTCGGCCATCGAACCTCCATCACGAAAGAATATCCACGCACCGTCTTTTACCGCCTGGGCGCCGCCGACGCCACCGAGCCCCGCCCCCTTGGTGTCTTGGTGCCTTGGTGGTTCAGACAATCCGCCTCACACCCCGCCCACCTTGGCCAGCCGATTGCGGTGCAGTTGCATGATGGTGGCCGCCGTCTCCTCGATGGAGCGGCGGGTGACGTCGATGACGGGCCAGCCGTGGCGGGTGAACATGCGGCGGGCTTCCTGCACTTCCTCGCGCACCCGTTCCACGTCGGCGTATTCGGCGTTGGCGGCGTCGTTCATCACCCGCAGGCGGGTGCGGCGGATGTCGGCGAGGCTGCGCGGGTCGCGGGTGAGCGCCACCATGAGCGGCCGCTTGCAGGCCAGCACCTCGGGCGGGATGCCGATGCCCGGCACCATGGGCACGTTGGCCGCCTTCAGCCCGCGGTTGGCGAGGTACATGCAGGTGGGGGTCTTGGAGGTGCGCGACACGCCCATGATGATGACGTCCGCCTCCTCCAGCCGCTCCATGCCCTGACCGTCGTCCATTTCGATGGCGTAGTGCATGGCGTCGATGCGGCGGAAGTAGTCGGCGTCGGGCAGGTGCTGGCGGCCGGGCTCGCGGCCCAGCTCCACCTGCAGATAGGCGCCGAGCGTCTGCATCACCGGGTCGAGCACGGGGATGAAGGGCACCTCCGCCTCGCGGCAGCCCTGTTCGAGCAGGCTGCGGATTTCCGGGTCGACCACCGTGCACAGGACCACGCCGGGATGTTCGCGCACGCCCTCCAGCACGCGGACGGCCTGGCCGCGGGTGCGCACCAGCCACCACAGGTGCTGGTCGGGGTGAACGTCGGTCAGCTGCACGAGGCAGGCCCGCGCGATGGCGCTGACGGTCTCGCCGCTGGAATCGGACACGAGGTGCAGATGGAAGCTGCGCACGCGGGGCTCCTTCTTCTCTGGTCGACGGCGACTCGCGGCCTGTGGACAACTGTGGGGAGTCGGGGATAAGCGGCCCTGTTTTCCCAAGGCGCCGAATTTCTCCCACGGTCACCGGGAAACCGCCCGGAGGGAGGTGAGTCTGTGGGCCGCGGCGGCGGACCTTGCGGGAGAGTCGGGGAGAACCGGCCCGGCGGGGCAGGTTATCCACATAATCCCCAGACTTCTCCACCGCCCGGCGACTCGGCGGACTCCCGAGGAGTGTGCCGCGCCCTCCCGCGCCGGTCCACAGTTTCACGTGAAACACCGCCAGCGCGCCGGAGTCGCTGTGGACGGACCTGTGGACGGCGAATCATCCACAGGATTCACAGGCCCTACTACCAACCACAACCCTTTTACCAAAACCCTTCCGTCTGTTATGAGGGTCCGGGGACAAACCAAGCGAGATCGCCATGTCCGCCTCTTCCGAGAAACGGTTCCTGCGTGCCCTGAGGGGCGAGGCGCTGACGCCGCCTCCCTTCTGGCTCATGCGCCAGGCCGGCCGTTACCTGCCCGAGTACCGTGCCACGCGCGCCGAGGCCGGCGACTTCCTGTCGCTGTGCTACACGCCCGACTTCGCCGTCGAGGTGACGCTGCAGCCGCTGCGCCGCTACGGCTTCGACGCCGCCATCCTGTTCTCCGACATCCTGGTGATCCCGGATGCGCTGGGGCAGGGCGTGCGCTTCGTGAAGGGGGAGGGGCCGCAGCTCGACCCCATCCGCTCGGCGGAGGAATTGTCGCGCCTGGACCCCGAGCGCGTCCTTCCCCACCTCGCGCCCGTGTTCGAGACCGTGAAGAGGCTGTCAGGGGAGATCCCGCAGACGACCGCGCTCATCGGGTTCTGCGGCGCACCCTGGACGGTCGCCACCTACATGGTGGAAGGGCACGGCTCCAAGGACTATGCGGCCACCAAGAAGTGGGCCTATGGCGACCCCGAGGGTTTCGACCGTCTCATCGGCCTGCTGGTCGACGTGACCACCGACTACCTGATCGCCCAGGTCGACGCCGGCGCCGAGGCCCTGCAGATCTTCGACAGCTGGGCCGGCGTGCTGCCGGAAGAGGCCTTCACCCGCTGGGTGACCCGCCCCATCGGCGAAATCGTCCGCCGCGTGAAGGCGGCGCGGCCGGGCGTGCCGATCATCGGCTTCCCGCGCGGCGCCGGGCTGCTCTACGAGGGCTTCATCGACGCCACGGGGGTGGATGCCGTGTCGCTGGACACCACCGTGCCGCTGGCGTGGGCCCGCGACCGCCTGCAGAGCCGCTGCTGCGTGCAGGGCAACCTGGACCCCATCCTGGTGGTCACCGGCGGGCAGGCCATGCTGGACGGAATCGACCGCATCCTGGAGATCCTCGGGCGCGGTCCCTTCGTATTCAACCTCGGCCACGGCATCGTTCCGGAAACACCGCCGGAGCATGTGGCCCAGCTCGCCGACCGCATCCGGTCCTTCCAGGGCTGACCCCGTCCGGGGTCGGTCGCCTTCCCGTCGCCGGACCCGTCCCGCATGAAGAAGCTCGCCGTCGTTCTGTTCAACCTGGGCGGACCGGACAGCCCCGAGGCCGTCCGTCCGTTCCTGTTCAACCTGTTCAACGATCCCGCCATCATCGGCGCCCCGACGCCCGTGCGCTGGGCGCTGGCGCAGGTCATCAGCCGCCGCCGGGCGCCGGTGGCGCGGGAGATCTACCAGCACCTGGGCGGCCGCTCGCCCCTGCTGCCGCATACCGAGGATCAGGCGCGGGCGCTGGAAGGCGCCCTGGCGGGGGCCGCCGACGAGGTACGGGTGTTCATCGCCATGCGCTACTGGCACCCCATGACCGACGAGACCGTTGCGGCGGTGAAACAGTTCGGCCCGGACCAGGTGGTGCTGCTGCCGCTCTATCCGCAGTACTCGCGCACCACCTCGGGCAGTTCCATCGGCCAGTGGCGCGCGCGGGCCGCTGCAGCGGGCCTGAGGGCACCCACCACCACTGTCTGCTGCTACCCCACCGACCCGGGCTTCGTGCAAGCCCAGGCGGCCCTGGTGGCCGACGCGCTGGATGCCCTGGAGGCCGAGCGGGGCGACCATCCGCCGCCGCGGGTGCTGTTCTCGGCCCACGGGCTGCCCAAGAAGGTGATCGCCGGCGGCGACCCCTACCAGTGGCAAGTCGAGCAGTCGGCCGCCGCCGTGGCCGCGGCGCTGAACCGGCCGGACCTGGATTGGCGCGTCACCTACCAGAGCCGCGTCGGCCCGCTGGAGTGGATCGGCCCCGCCACCGACAGCGAGATCGAGGCCGCCGGGCGCGAGGGCAAGCCGCTGGTGGTGGTGCCCATCGCCTTCGTGTCGGAACACTCGGAAACGCTGGTGGAGCTCGACATCGAATACGGCGAGCTGGCCCATACGTCCGGCGTGCCGCTTTACCGCCGCGTCTCCACCGTGCTGTCGGCGCCGGTCTTCGTCGACGGGCTCGCCGGACTGGTGCGGCGGGCGGCGGGGGCGGCGGCCGAGACGACCCTCAGCCAGCAGGGCGGGCGGATCTGCCCCGGCACCTGCGGCCAGTGCCCCAACCGAGCCTGAGGAGGCCCCCATGCCGCTCGACTACGGCAGCGTGCTCTACGACGCCATCAAGACGCTGCACGTGCTCAGCATCATCACCTGGATGGCGGCGCTGTTCTACCTGCCGCGGCTGTTCGTCTACCACGCCATGGAGGAAGTGGGCTCGGCCACGTCGGAGCGATTCAAGGTCATGGAGCGCAAGCTGCAGCGCGGCATCATGACGCCGTCCATGATCCTGGTGTTCGTCACCGGCTTCCTGCTGTTCCCGACCTGGATGACCGACGGCTGGATGCACGCCAAGGTCCTCCTGGTGTTCGGCATGGCCGCCATGCACGGCTTCTACGCCCGCTGGCGCCGCGCCTTCGCCGAGGACCGCAATACGCGCGACCACGTGTTCTACCGCTGGATGAACGAGGTGCCGACGGTCCTGCTGCTGGTGATCATTCCGCTGGTGATCTTCAAGCCGTTCTGAGCGGGCAGGGGGTCTTGCCCCGGCGGCGGCGGCCCCCATCTGACTCCGCGCCATGGAACGAGTCGCGGCTTCGCATGTTGTGACCATCGGCGCCGCAAGAAGTGTTGACTTGGACCGTCGATTGCGTATGGTGACCGGAAAGTCGCGGCACCACCCGGTTTTCCGCGCTTTTCCCACCTCGACATCGCGACGATCTCGTCCCGAGATGCGGTTTCCTCCGGCCCTTCCGTCCGATCATTCGTCGGGCTTCCGGCTCGGTGGTCACGCAGACGCACCCTCCGCGACGGTCCTCGACGATCTCCCCCCGGACGCTCCGTCCCCCCTTTACGCCCTGTATCGTTGGACAGAACATGCATCTTCAGGAGCTGAAGCAGAAGTCGCCCGCCGAGCTGCTCGCCTTCGCCGAGGAACTCGAGGTCGAGAACGCGTCGTCCCTGCGCAAGCAGGACATGATGTTCGCCATCCTCAAGCAACTGGCGGACAACGACACGCCCATCTACGGCGACGGCGTGCTGGAGATCCTGCAGGACGGCTTCGGCTTCCTGCGTGCCCCGGAAGCCAACTACCTGCCCGGCCCGGACGACATCTACGTCAGCCCGAGCCAGGTGCGGCGCTTCGGCCTGCGCACCGGCGACACGGTGGAAGGCCAGATCCGGGCGCCCAAGGACGGCGAGCGCTACTTCGCGCTTCTGAAGGTCAGCACCATCAATTTCGAAGACCCGGAGGCGGTGCGCCACCGGATCAACTTCGACAACTTGACGCCGCTCTATCCCAACGAAAAGCTGACGCTCGAGATCGACGACCCGACGCGCAAGGACTACACCTGCCGCGTCATCGACCTCGTCGCCCCGCTGGGCAAGGGCCAGCGCGCCCTGCTGGTGGCGCCGCCGCGCACGGGTAAGACCGTGATGCTGCAGAACCTGGCCCACGCCATCGCCACCAACCACCCCGAGGTCTACCTCATCGTGCTGCTCATCGACGAGCGGCCGGAGGAAGTGACCGACATGGCGCGCAGCGTGAAGGGCGAGGTGGTCTCCTCCACCTTCGACGAACCGGCCGTCCGCCACGTCCAGGTGACGGAGATGGTGCTGGAGAAGGCCAAGCGCCTGGTGGAGCACAAGCGCGACGTCGTCATCCTGCTCGACTCCATCACCCGTCTGGCGCGCGCCTACAACACCGTGGTGCCGTCCTCGGGCAAGGTGCTGACCGGCGGTGTGGACGCCAACGCCCTGCAGCGCCCCAAGCGCTTCTTCGGCGCGGCCCGCAACATCGAGGAAGGCGGCTCGCTGACCATCATCGGCACGGCCCTCATCGAGACCGGCAGCCGCATGGACGAAGTGATCTTCGAAGAGTTCAAGGGCACCGGCAACTCGGAAATCGTCATGGACCGGAAGCTGTCGGACAAGCGCATCTTCCCGGCCATCAACATCACGTCCTCGGGCACCCGCAAGGAAGAACTGCTGGTCGACCGTGGGACGCTCTCGAAGATGTGGGTCCTGCGCCGCATCCTGTCGCCCATGGGCACCCAGGACGCCATGGAATTCCTGGTCTCCAAGATCAAGGAAACCAAGAACAACGGCGACTTCTTCGACAGCATGAACACCTGATCGCTGTCGGGTCCGGACAGACAGAAGCCCGCGGCTCGGGGAGTCGCGGGCTTTTTGTTTTGATTAACCACCAAGACACGAAGACACCAAGGAGGTCGTGCAGGCTGCACTGACCACCCGGCTACATGAGAAATCAGAGTCTTCGGATGCAAGGTCCACCGCTTCAGCCGGCACCACACCCTTGGTGTCTTTGTGTCTTGGTGGTTAAAAAAATGGCGCCGGAGCCTCGCGACTCCGGCGCCCGTGTTTCACGTGAAACAGTGGATCAGGGCTTCAGCACCGTCGAGCCCACGATCTTGCGGGCCTCCAGGTCCTTGTGCGCCTGCACCGCGTCGGCGAGCGGATACTCCACCGCCTGGCCCATCTGCACGGCGCCGGAGCCGATGGCCTGGAACACGCCGGTCGCCGTTTCCACCAGATCGGCGCGGGTGCTGGTGTAACTGGCGAGCGTCGGGCGGGTGAGGAAGAGGGAGCCCTTGGCGGCCAGGATGCCCGGCGCGAACGGGTCGACGTTACCCGACGCATTGCCGAAGCTGACCATCAGCCCGCGCAGGCCTAGGCAGTCCAGCGAACCCTCCCACGTCGCCTTGCCGACGCCGTCGTAGACCACCGGCACGCCCTTGCCGTCGGTGATCTCCTTGACGCGGGTGACGAAGTTCTCGGTCGAGTAGTTGATGACATGGTCGGCGCCGAGCTTGCGGGCGACCTCCGCCTTCTCGTCGCTGCCGACGGTGCCGATGACCACGGCGCCCAGGTGCTTCAGCCACTGCACGGCGATCTGGCCGAGGCCGCCGGCGGCGGCGTGGAACAGCACCACGTCGCCCTTCTTCACCGGGTAGGTGCGGTGGAGCAGGTACTGCACGGTCATGGCGCGCAGCATGTGGCCGCCGATCTGATCGTCGCGGATGTCTTCCGGCAGGCGGATCAGCTTCTCGGCGGTGATGAGGCGGGCGCTGGCGTAGCCGCCGATAGGGCCGGTGGCGTAGCAGACGCGGTCGCCTTCCTCCAGCTCCGTCACGCCCGGGCCGCGCGCTTCCACCACGCCCAGACCCTCGAGCCCCAGACCCGACGGCAGCGCCACCGGATAGAGGCCGCTGCGGTGATAGGTGTCGATGTAGTTCACGCCGCAATGGGTCTGGCGGATACGAACCTCGCCCGGACCGGGCTCGCCGACGTCCACCTGCTCGACGCGCATGACGTCGGGGCCGCCGTTTTCATGAATGCGAATGACGGTCGCCACTGTGTTTCCTCCGTTATGGATCTTGGGGCAATGGAACAGGATCAGACGAGGGTGGGCAGGGTGGCACCTTCCAGCGCCAGCAGGCGCTTTTTGGTGTCGGTGCCCTCCCACCCCGAATAGCCACCGAGGCGGCCGCTGGCGGCGACGACCCGGTGGCAGGGAATGAGGATCGGCAGCGGGTTGCGCCCGCAGGCCGTACCGACCGCACGGGCCGAGGAGCCCAGCTCCGTCGCCAGGTCGCCGTAGGTGCGCACCTGACCGGCGGGGATGGCCCGCATGGCGGCCCACACCTTGTTCTGGAAGGCGGTGCCGCCGGCGGGGTCGAGCGGCAGGTCGAAGTCGCGACGGTCGCCGGCGAAGTAGTCCTCCAGCTGGCGGCGGGCTTCCACCAGCACCGGCGTTTCCTCCTGGTCCTCCACCCAGCCCCATTCCACGGCGACGATGTGGCCGTCGTGCTCGAACAGGGTCAGGTCGCCGACGGGCGAGTGGACGGAGATCTGGGGCATGGCGCGGCGGCTCCGGCGCTGGAGAGGAAGGGACCCCTGACGTTAGCGCGCCGTCAGTTGGGTGCGCAATTCCTCCGGATCGGTCACCGGCGCCGAACACACCGGGCCGCGGCAAATGTAGGCGGCGGGGACGCCGTTCACCGGCCCCTTGCCGCGCGCCGGGTGCCCTTCCGGCAGCTCCTGCCCGGGGCGCACCTGGCTCAGCACCAGGCCGACCACCGGCGACTCCGCCACGGCGCGCACCAGCGGCCGCGCCGTGGTCGCATCGCCGGCCACCACCACCTGCACCGCCGACTCCAGCAGCTCGAACCCGCCGAGCAGGGTGGCGGAGTGGGGGTAGACGTTCAGCGCCATCGGCTCGAACGTCCGGATCAGGCTTTCCGCCTTGGTCCGGTGGGCGTCGTCGCCGGTCAGGTGCCACAGGGTGGCGAGGCTGACCGCCATCAGCCCGTTGCCGGCGGGCGTGGCGTTGTCCTGCGCCGTCTTGGTGCGCAGGATCAGGTCGGTGGCGTCGGCCGCCGTCAGGAAGTAGCCGCCGGCCGGGTCGGCGTAGTCGGCATCCAGCACCGCGAGCCACGCCAGCGCATGGTCGAGAAACTGCGGTTCCGCCGTCACCTGGTGCAGGGTGAGGGCGGCGCGCATCATGGCGGCGTAGTCGTCCAGCATGGCGACCGGCTGCAGCTTGCCACGGCGGAAGCTGTGGCCGAGGCGGCCACCGTCGCGGGTCATGGTGGCGCGGACGGCATCGTAGGCGCTGCGGGCGAGGTCCACCCAGTCCAGCCGGTCGAACACCCAGCCGGCGCGGGCGAGGCCGTGGATCATCAGGCCGTTCCAGTCGGCCAGTACCTTGTCGTCACGCCCCGGCGCCACCCGCCGGTCGCGGGCGCGCAGCAGCAGCGCGCGGGCGCGGGCGAGCTTGCGCTCCGTCTCCGGGTAGTCCTCGACCGCCAAGGCGTTGCGGTGGAGGATGGTCTTGCCCTCCCAGTTGCCGCCCGGCTTGACGTCGTAGACGGCCTTGAACAGCCGGGCGAGATCGGTGTCGTCGGCCAACAGGGCGTCGATCTCGTCTTCCGTCCAGACGTAGTAGCGGCCTTCCTCGCCTTCGCTGTCGGCGTCGAGGGTGGCGGCGAAGGCGCCCGTTTCGGCGATCATTTCGCGCTCCAGCCATTCCACCGTCTCCTCGATGCGGGCGGCGAGCAGGGGGCTGCGCGTCTCCTGCCACACGCTGGTCATGAGGTCGATCAGCTGGGCGTTGTCGTAGAGCATCTTCTCGAAGTGGGGCACCAGCCACTCGGCGTCGGTGGAGTAGCGGGCGAAGCCGCCGCCCAGGTGATCGTAGATGCCGCCCTGGCACATGCGGTCGAGCGTCAGCCGCACGCCGTCGCGCATGTCCTGGCGGCCGGTGCGGCGCCAGGCGCGCCACAGGGCATCGAAGGCGAAGACCACCGGGAACTTGGGCGCGCCGCGCAGGCCGCCCCACTCGGGATCGACGTAGCCGGCCAGCGATCCGGCGGCGGCGTCGACCAGGGGGAGGGAAAGGCTCTGCGGCGTGTCGCTCGATTGCGGCAGGTGCATGTTCTTGCGCAGCGCATCCACCAGCAGGCCGGTGTTATGCTGCACCTTGTCGGGCGCGGTGCGGTAGGTTTCGGAAATCTGGCGCAGCACGCTGACGAAATCGGGCCGGCCCCAGCGGGCGGTATTTGGAAAATAGGTGCCGCCCCAGAAGGGCTCGCCCTCGGGTGTCAGGAACATGGTCAGCGGCCAGCCGCCGTGCTGGCCCATGAGCTGCAGCGCGGCCTGATAGATGGCGTCGACGTCGGGGCGTTCCTCGCGGTCCACCTTGATGGTGACGAAGAGGTCGTTCATGACCGCCGCGGTGTCGGCGTCCTCGAAGCTCTCGTGCGCCATCACATGGCACCAGTGGCAGGCGGCATAGCCGACCGACAGCAGCACCGGCTTGCCCGCCGCCCGCGCCTCGGCCAGCGCCTCCGGCCCCCAGGGGCGCCAGTGCACCGGATTGTCGGCGTGCTGGAGCAGATAGGGGCTTGTCTCGTGGCGGAGCAGGTTCACGGCGCGGTCCTCCCGGGGGAAAAGGGTCGGCGAGTCAAGCGATTCCAGGCGGGAAACGTTGCGCCGCCGGGGCCGGTGCCTTACTTTGTGTTGCCATGCCGCCGATGCAACCGGACGCGGGAAGGGGACCCCCATGAAGATCACCGTCGACGTCGACTGCACGCCCGAAGAGGCGCGCACCTTCCTCGGCCTGCCCGACGTGAAGCCCATGCAGGACGCCATGCTGCAGGAAATCCAGAGCCGCATGATGCAGAACCTGCAGGCCATGGAGCCGGAAGCCCTGTACCGCACCTGGCTGCCGGCCAGCGTGCAGGGGTTCGAGCAGATGCAGAAATTCTTCTGGTCGCAGCTCAACCGCTCCGCCGGCGGCGGCTCGACCTCCGACAAGTAGGGAGCCCACCTTGTCCGCCGACCCCGCGCCGTACTACCGCGCCCACGTCTTCGCCTGCACCAACGTCCGCCCGGAAGGGCACCCGCGCGGCTCCTGCGCCCGCTTCGGCGCCGAGAAGCTGCGCAACTACATGAAGGCGCGCGCCAAGGAACTGAAGATCGACGGCGTGCGCGTCAACAATTCCGGCTGCCTCGACCGCTGCGAACTGGGCCCGGTGATCGTCGTCTACCCCGAGGGCGTGTGGTACGCGGTGCGCAACGCCGACGACATCGACGAGATCCTGCAGACCCACCTCATCGACGGCGGTCGCGTCGCGCGCCTGATGCTGAGCCCGGAGGAGACGGAGCGGGCGCAGGTCGCGGAACGGGTCGGTGAGGCGGCGGAGTAGCGTCTGCTTCGTGAGCCACCCCTAAACCTGTTGAACCACCAAGACACGAAGACACCAAGAGATCGTGCCGACTGTCAGGTCGACGCTCGGCGCTGCCAGCGAGCATGTTGCTGCTGAAGTAGGCGAACCAGATCAGCCCCTGAAGTACCGTCGCCAACGCTTGCCCCCACCGCCTTGGTGTCTTTGTGTCTTGGTGGTTTAAAAAAATGAAGCCGAACCCCATGCACCCCGATACCATCTTCGCCCCCGCCACGGCACCCGGCCGCGCCGGCGTCGCCATCGTCCGCATCTCCGGCCCGGCCGCCGACGCGGCGCTGTCGGCGCTGACGGCGGGTGCGCCCTTGGCGGCGCCGCGCCGGGCCGCACGGGTGAAGGTGGTGGATGCCGACGGGGAGCCGGTGGACGACGGCCTGGCGCTGCGCTTCCCGGCACCGGCCAGTTTCACCGGCGAGGACGTGGTGGAACTGCACCTGCACGGCAGCCGCGCCGTGCTCGAGGCGGTCATGGGGTTGCTGGCGGCGCAGGAGGGCCTGCGGGTCGCCGAACCGGGCGAGTTCACCCGCCGCGCCTTCGAGAACGGCAAGATGGACCTCACCCAGGCCGAGGCGCTCGCCGACCTCATCGACGCCGAAACGGCGGCGCAGCGGCGCCAAGCCCTGCGGCAGATGGACGGCGCGCTCGCCCGCCTCATCGAGGATTGGCGCACCCGCCTGGTGAAGGCGCTCGGCCACTTCGAGGCCTTCATCGACTTCCCCGACGAAGACCTGCCGCCGGAAGCGCAGGCCGCCATCTGGGGCGCCGTCGAGGCCCTGATCGCCGAGATGACCGCCCACCTCAACGACGGTCGCCGCGGCGAGCGGCTGCGCGACGGCTTCCACATCGCCATCATCGGCCCGCCCAACGCCGGCAAGTCGAGCCTGTTGAACGCGCTGGCGCGGCGGGAGGCGGCCATCGTCTCCGACATCGCCGGCACGACCCGCGACGTGGTCGACGTTCACCTGGACCTGGGCGGCTATGCCGTGGTGCTGGCCGATACGGCGGGCCTGCGCGAGGCGGCCGAGGCCATCGAGTCCGAGGGCATCCGGCGGGCGCGGGCGCGGGCGGAACAGGCCGACCTGCGGCTGGCGGTGTTCGACGGCGCGGCCTGGCCGGATCTCGATGCCCATACGCTGTCGCTGGTTGACGACTCGGCCCTGGTGGTGGTCAACAAGGCGGATCTGGCCGCCGTGCCCGAGGCCCCGACGGTGGCTGGGCGGCCGGCGCTGGGTCTGTCGGTGAAGACGGGGCAGGGCATGGACCGCCTGCTCGCGCGTTTGACGGAAGAGGTCGGCGCCCGCCTCGCCGGCGGCACCGGCGCACCCGCCCTGACGCGGGAACGGCACCGGCGGGCGCTGGCCGAGTGTGTCGAGGCCCTGACGCAAGCGCGGGCCGCGGCCCTGCCGGAACTGGCGGGCGAGGACCTGCGCATGGCGGCGCGGGCGCTCGGCCGCATCACCGGCCGCGTCGAGGTGGACGAGCTGCTCGACGTCATTTTTCGCGACTTTTGCATCGGTAAATGAGCATGACGGAACGGTACGACGTGATCGTGGTGGGCGGCGGACACGCCGGCACCGAAGCCGCGGCGGCGGCCGCCCGCACGGGGGCGGCGACGCTGCTGCTCACCCACAAGGTGGAAACCATCGGCGAGATGTCGTGCAACCCTGCCATCGGTGGCCTCGCCAAGGGCCACCTGGTGCGCGAGGTCGATGCGCTGGACGGCATCATGGCGCGCGCCATCGACCGTGGCGGCATCCAGTTCCGCATGCTGAACCAGAGCAAGGGCCCCGCCGTCCGCGGTCCGCGCGCCCAGGCCGACCGCAAGCTCTACCGCGAGGCGGTGCAGGCGCTGCTGGCCGAGACGGCCAACCTCACCATCCAGGCCGCCGCCGTCGAGGACCTGGAGCTGGACGGGCAGGGGCGGGTGACCGCCGTGCTGACGGGCGACGGCCGGCGCATTGCCTGCGGTGCCGTCGTCCTGACCACGGGCACCTTCCTGCGCGGCATGATCCATTGCGGCGAGGTGCAGATCCCCGCCGGCCGGGTGGGGGAGGCGCCGGCGCTCGGCCTGTCGGAGACGCTGGGCCGCGTCGGCCTGGCGCTGGGGCGGCTGAAGACGGGCACGCCGGCGCGACTCGACGGCCGCACCATCGACTGGGCGGCGCTCGACAGCCAGCCCGGGGACGAACCGCCGCAGCCGTTCTCCTACCTCACCACCGCCATCACCCAGCCGCAGGTGGCCTGCGGCATCACCTGGACGTCGCCCGAGGTGCACGCCATCATCCGCGGCAACCTGCACCGGGCGCCCATGTATTCGGGCCAGATCCAGAGCATCGGGCCGCGCTATTGCCCGTCCATCGAGGACAAGGTGGTGCGCTTCGCCGACCGCGACCGCCACCAGATCTTCCTGGAGCCCGAAGGCTACGACGACCCGACGGTCTATCCCAACGGCATCTCCACCAGCCTGCCGGAAGAGGTGCAGCGGGATATGATCGCCCTCATCCCCGGCCTGGAGAAGGCGGTGATGGTGCGGCCGGGCTATGCCATCGAATACGACTTCGTCGACCCGCGCGAACTACGCCCGAGTCTGGAGGTCCGCAAGGTGCCGGGCCTGTTCTTGGCGGGTCAGATCAACGGCACCACCGGTTATGAGGAGGCGGCGGGGCAGGGGTTGGTCGCCGGCCTCAATGCGGCACGCCTTGCCGGTGGCGGTGATCCATGGACGCCGGACCGCGCCGATGGCTACCTGGGGGTCATGATCGACGACCTGGTCACGCTCGGCACCCAGGAGCCCTATCGCATGTTCACCAGCCGGGCGGAATACCGCCTGCTGCTGCGGGCTGATAATGCCGATTTGCGCCTGACGCAAAAGGGCATGGACCTGGGAGTGGTGGGGCCGCAGCGGGCACGCGCCTTCACCGAGAAGGCGGCGCTGCTGGAGGAGGGCAGGGCGCGCCTGCGCAGCCTCGCCATGACGCCGCGCGAGATCACCGACCGCGGCATCAAGGTGAACCAGGACGGCGTCCGTCGATCCGCCATGGACCTGCTCGGCTATCCCAACGTGGATATGGCACGGCTGCGCGACCTGTGGCCGGAACTGGGCGATCTGCGCCCCGACGTGGCGGAACAGCTGGAAATCGAAGGCCACTACGCCGGCTATCTGGCGCGGCAGGAGGCCGACATTCGCGCCTTCCGCCGCGACGAGGCGCTGGTGCTTCCCGATGACCTGGACTACGCCAGCGTCGGCAGCCTGTCGGCCGAAGTGCGGTTGAAGCTGGAGCAGGCGCGGCCGGCGACGCTCGGCGCAGCGGCGCGCATCCCCGGCGTCACCCCGGCGGCGATCACGGCCCTGCTCGGTCACGTCAAGCGCGCGCGACGCGAGGAGACGGTGGCGCAGGCCGTCTGAGGGGGGTATAAGGGGCTCCCGCTGTTTCACGTGAAACACAGGACCCCATGCCTTCATCCCTGACCCCGGAGCAGTTCCAGGCCGAGACCGGTGTTTCACGTGAAACACTTGACCGCCTGCGGACCTACGCCGAGCTGCTGGAAAAGTGGCAGGCGCGCATCAATCTGGTTGGCCCGGCCACGCTGCCCGACCTGTGGCGCCGCCACATGCTCGATTCGGCGCAGTTGTTTCCGCTGCTGCCGCCCGCCACGCCCCGTCTCATCGACATCGGCTCCGGCGCCGGATTTCCCGGGCTGGTGCTGGCCATCCTCGGCGTGCCCGAGGTGCATTTGGTCGAGTCGGACCTGCGAAAGGGGGCCTTCCTGCGGGAAGTGGCCCGCCAGACAGGCGCGCGCGTCACCGTCCACTCGGCGCGAATCGAGACGCTGACGGACCTGAAGGCGCCGGTGGTGACGGCCAGAGCCCTTGCCGCACTGCCGAAACTGCTGGACCTGGCGATCCCGTTGCTCGAATCAAACGGACAGTGCCTGTTCCTGAAGGGCCAAAATATAGAGGAAGAATTGACCTCGGCCCGCAAAATCTGGATATTCGACGAAGACCGGTCCCCCAGCCGAACCGATGCGTCCGGAATCGTGCTGCGTGTGCGAGAGGTGCGCCCCAAATGAATACTGTGTCCCCGACCCGTCGTCCCCGCGTCATGGCGATTGCCAACCAGAAGGGCGGCGTCGGCAAGACCACCACCGCCATCAACCTGGCGACAGCCATGGCCGCGGTGCGCAAGAAGGTGCTGATCGTCGATCTCGACCCGCAGGGCAATGCCTCGACGGGGCTCGGCATCAACCGCGCCAACCGCAAGGTGTCCAGCTATCACGTGCTGATGGGCGAAGCCTCGCTCGATCAGGCGGTGGTGAAGAGCGACGTGCCCGGCCTCGACCTCGTGCCTTCGGGTGTCGATCTGGCGGGTGCGGAGCTGGAACTGGTGTCGGTCGCCCGCCGCGAAAGCCGCCTGCGCGACGCCATCTCCGGCCGGCTCGCCGACATGGCCTACGACTACATCTATATCGACTGCCCGCCGGCGCTCGGCCTGCTGACGCTGAACGCGCTGGTGGCTTCGGACAAGGTGCTGGTGCCGCTGCAGTGCGAGTTCTTCGCCCTGGAAGGCGTCAGCCACCTGGTGAAGACCATCGAGCGGGTGAAGAAGGCCTTCAACCCCGACCTCGACATCCAGGGCATCGTCCTGACCATGTTCGACCGCCGCAACAATCTGTCGGACGCCGTGGCGGCCGACGTGCGCGGCTATTTCGGCGCCAAGGTGTTCGACACGGTGATCCCGCGCAACGTGCGCGTCTCGGAAGCCCCGTCGCACGGCAAGCCGGTGCTGCTTTACGATCTGCGGTCCCAGGGGGCGCAGGCCTACGTGCATCTGGCCGGCGAAGTTCTGAAGCGTGAGAAGCAGGAGGTGCGGGCATGAGCGCGGCACGACGCGGCCTCGGGCGGGGCCTTTCCGCCCTGTTCGGCGACACCGAAGACGGCCTCGACGAAGAGGTCGCCGCCGCCGGCGGCCCGGCCGCGGCGGGCGAAGCCGAGCAGAGCGAGCGCCTGACCTCCGAACGCCTGGTGCCCATCGGCCGCCTGCGCTCGGGCCGGTTCCAGCCGCGCAAGGAATTCGACCAGCAGGCCATCGACGACCTCGCCGAGTCGATCCGCGAGAAGGGCATCATCCAGCCCATCCTGGTGCGCAAGCACCCTGACGATGGCGACCTGTTCGAGATCATCGCCGGCGAACGCCGCTGGCGCGCCGCGCAGCAGGCCCAGCTGCACGAGGTGCCGGTCCTGGTGAAGTCCTTCACCGACCGCGAAGCCCTCGAAGTGGCGCTGGTGGAAAACCTGCAGCGCCAGGACCTGACGGCGCTGGAGGAGTCCGAGGGCTATCAGCGCCTGATGGACGAATTCCACCACACCCAGGAAGACCTGGCGAAGGCCGTCGGCAAGAGCCGCAGCCACGTCGCCAACATGATGCGTCTGCTGAACCTGCCCGACCCGGTGAAGGGCATGCTGCGGGAAGGCAAGCTCACCGCCGGCCACGCCCGTGCGCTGCTCAACGCCGAGGATCCGGTGACGCTCGCCGAGCGCGTGGTGACCCGCGGCCTCAACGTGCGCCAGACGGAAAAGCTGGCGGTCACCGAGGGCAAGAAGCAGCCGCGCAAGAAGGGCACGGCGCCGGTCGAGTCCATGCACAAGGATGCCGACACGGTGGCGCTGGAGCGCGACCTGTCGCAGTTGCTCGGCCTCAAGGTCTCCATCACCTTCGCCGGCCGCGGCGGGGCGCTGAGCATCGAATACGATACGCTCGAGCAGCTCGACGACATCCTGCACCGCCTGTCCGACGGCGCTCACAAGATGGGCGCGGTGGAAGAGCCGCTGGAGGCCGACGAAGACCTCGACGCCGCCATCGCCCACGAACTGGCGACCGCCGACGTATCCGTCGCGGCGGAGGAAGCCGAGGCGGACGATCTCGACGTCGACACGCCGACCCTGAAGGAGACGGTGTGGGAAGGCGGCCTCGACGCCGTCGTCCAGGAGGACGCAGAGGAAGACGCCGACGACGCCACCGAGGACGCTGCGGCGACCGCCGATGGCGAAGATCCCGCAGCGCCGGTCAGCATCGAACAGGCCGAAGCCGACCTGAAGGCTGCGCTCGCCGCCGACGGTCTGGACGGCCTCGACTGGTCGGCGGAGGAGGAGGCCGAGACGGCCGAGGACGAAGCCGCCTTCGACCCCGAGGCCATCACGCAGGCGCTGCGCGAGGAGGGACTCGATGCCCTCTACGAGGAAGACGACGCCGACTCCGAAGCCGGTGACGCGGACGATGCCGCCGACGACGAGGAGACCTCCGGTCATCGCTAGGCACGCCGCGGCCCTCCTGCTTCTCGCCGCCCTGGTGCAGCCGGCGGCGGCGCAGGAGGGTGCGCCGAGCGATCCGCGCACCCAGGCGCTGGTGGAAGACCTGCGGCGGGTGATCGGCGATGCCGAGGCGCGCGACGTGCCGCGCGACCACCTGCTGCAGACGCTGAAGGGGCTCGTCGGTCGTTACGACGAGCCCTTCGCGCATGTGCTGGTGCGCGATACCTTCCAGGACGGCACCTATACCTCCGATCCGGCATGGCGGGTGCTGTCGGGGGATTGGCAGGCCGTCGCCGGCAGCGTCGTCAGCCCGCCCACCGGCCCGGCGCTCACCACGCCCACCCAGCCGCCCGACGACGTCGAGGCCCTGCGCGAGCGCATCGGCGCGGTGACCGAACTGGTGGAGCGCCTGCGCAAGAAGGACGAGCCCGCACCGCCGCCCGCGCCCGTCCAGGCCCCGACCACGCGCCCCGCACCGGCGGCGGTCGCCCTGCCGGTGGCGATCCCGCAGGCCTTCCGCGTGCGGCTGCTGGTGACGCTGGAGGACGAGCCCGGCGCTCATGCCGTCGCCCTGCGGCTGACCGACGGGGACGCCAAGCGCGACCAGGGCTATGGCCTCGCCATCGAGTCCTTCGGCAGCCGCAGCCGTCTGGTGCTGAGCCGCGACAGCGGCCTGGGGGAGAGCACGCTGGCGTCGCAGACCCTGCCGTACACCCTGGCCGGCGGCGAGGTGCGCGACCTGGTGCTGGAACGCACCGTCGACGGCACCTTCCGCGTCCTGCTGGGGGAGGCGCCGGTGCTGACGGCCAAGGACCCCCGGCGCGCGCCGGATCTGCGCCGGCTGGTGCTGGAACGCACCGGCGGGCGGCTCATCGTGTCGCTGGTGGAGGTGCGGGCGGCGGCCGTCAGGCCTTGACGGCGCCGGCGCCGGTGCTCTTGGGGGCGTCGGGGTCGAGCGGCCAGCGCGGTCGTGGGCGGAAGTCGAGCGGGTCGCTTTCGCCGGCCTTCAGGCGCTCGATGCCCGCCCAGGCGATCATCGCCGCATTGTCCGTACACAGCCGTAACGGCGGCGCAACGAACGGCAATCCTGCTTGTGCGGCAAGGGCTTGCAGCTTCTCACGCAAGGCGCTGTTGGCGGCGACGCCGCCGGCCACGACGAAGGCGGTGCCGCGGAACCCGGCCAGCGCCCGCTTCACCCGATCGGCGATGGAGTCCACCACGGCGGCCTGGAACCCGGCGGCGAGATCGGCCTTGTCCTGCTCCGACAGCGGCCCCGGCGGCAGGGTTTCCACCATCTGCCGCACGCTGGTCTTGAGGCCGGAGAAGGAGAAATCACACCCCGGCCGGCCCTTCATGGGGCGGGGGAAGGGGAAGCGCCTGGCATCGCCGCGCTCCGCCGCCGCCTGCACGGCCGGGCCGCCGGGGTAGCCGAGGCCGAGCATCTTCGCCACCTTGTCGAAGGCCTCGCCGGCCGCATCGTCGATGGTGGTGCCGAGCCGCCGGTAGCGGCCGACCCCCTCCACCGCCAGGATCTGGCAGTGCCCGCCGGACACCAGCAGCAACAGGTAGGGGAAGGCGACCTTGTCGGTCAGCCGCGCCGTCAGCGCATGGCCTTCCAGGTGGTTGACGGCCAGGAAGGGCTTGCCGTGCACGGCGGCGATGGCCTTGGCGGTCATGACGCCGACGATGACACCGCCGATGAGCCCCGGCCCGGCGGTCGCCGCGACCGCGTCCAGCGCGTCGTAGGAGAGGCCGGCGCGCGTCATGGCCTCGTCGACCAGGCGGTCGATGTGGTCCAGATGGCTGCGCGCGGCGATTTCCGGCACCACGCCGCCGTAGGGCCGGTGCTCCTCGAACTGCGAGAGCACCACCTCCGACAGGATGAGGCCGGAATCGTCGACGACGGCGGCTGCCGTTTCGTCGCAGCTGGTTTCGAGTCCGAGTACGATCATGTCCGCCTATTTAGCCCTTTTCTCCGTCGGGGTCAGCCCTTACAAACTTTGGTCATGACCAAGACGCCCAAGATTCGCATCGGCACCCGTGGCTCTCCGCTCGCCATGGCGCAGACCCACGAAGTGCGCGATCGCCTGCTCGCCGCCCACCCGGACCTGGCCGCCGCGCCGGAGTCCATCGAGATCGTCGTCATCCAGACCACCGGCGACGCCGTGCTCGACCGGCCGCTGTCGGAAATCGGCGGCAAGGGCCTGTTCACCAAGGAAATCGACGAGGCCATGCTGGACGGCCGCATCGACCTTGCCGTGCACAGCATGAAGGACGTGGCGACGGTGCTGCCCGACGGCATCGTGCTGCCCTGCATGCTGCCGCGCGAGGACGTGCGCGACGCCTTCCTGTGCCCCAGCGCCGCCTCCATCGCCGAGCTGAAGCAGGGGGCGGTGGTCGGCACCGCGTCCCTGCGGCGCGGCGCCCAGATCAAGGCGCGCCGGCCGGACATCGAAGTGGTGACCTTCCGCGGCAACGTCCAGACCCGCCTGCGCAAGCTGGGCGAGGGCCAGGTGGACGCCACGCTGCTCGCCATGGCCGGGCTCAACCGCCTCGGCATGGCCGACAAGGCGACGGCGCCGCTGGCGGTGGACGAGATGCTGCCGGCGGTGGGGCAGGGCGCGGTCGGCATCACCTGCCGCGCCGACGACGAAGCCTCGCACCGCTGGCTGGCGCCGCTCAACTGTGCCGACACCTTCGACTGCGTGACGGCGGAGCGCGCTTTCCTGAAGCGGCTCGACGGCTCGTGCCGCACGCCCATCGCCGGCTGGGCGCGGCTCGACGGCCAGGGCGGCGTGGTGTTCGACGGGCTGGTGGTGCGCCCCGACGGCACCGGCCTTTTGGAAACCAGCCGCAGCGGCCCGCGCGCCGACGCGGTCGCGCTGTGCGACGACGCGGGGCGCGAACTGGCCGCCTCGTGCACGCCGGATTACTTCACGGTGCCGGGGCAGGGAGGCTGAGGCCGGGCATGCGAGTCCTCATCACCCGCCCCCTCCACGACGCCCGCCGCACCGCCCGGCTGCTGGAAGACCGTGGAGTGGAGGCGGTGATCGAGCCGCTGTTCTCCATCTCCTACATTCCCGCCGCCGCCGTCGCGCTGGACGGCGTGCAGGGCTATCTCGTCACCTCGGCCAACGGGGTGCGGGCGCTGGCCCAGGCCCTGCCGGCCGACAACCCCCTGACCCGCGAACTGCCCGTCTACGCCGTCGGCGACGCCACGGCGGAGACGGCGCGCGAGCACGACTTCACCCAGGTGCTGGCCGCCGAGGGCGACGTCACCTCGCTCGCCCGCCTGGTGCGCGCCCGCGTGCGGCCGCCGGGCGGCACCCTGGTGCATGCGGCGGGGACCGAGCTGGCCGGCGACCTGGCCGGCGAGCTGGAGGCGGCCGGCTATACGGTGCGCCGCGAACGGCTCTACGAGACGCGGGCGGCCGTCGCCCTGTCGCGGGATACGCAACGGTTGATTGCCACGCGAGCGCTTCACGCCGCGTTATTCTATTCACCGCGCACGGCGCGGATCTTCGCCGAGCTTGCGCAGCGCGCCGATCTCGCCGACGCTTGCAGGGATATTCGCGCCTACTGCCTGTCCGAGGCCGTGGCGAAAGACCTGGGCGGAGTGCCCTTCGCCCATCTGCGGGTGGCGGCGACGCCGACCCAGGAGGCGCTGTTGGCGCTGCTCGACGAAGACCGCGCCGCCGGCGCCTATGCTGATGCCGAGGGAGGAGCCGTCATGACCGACCGTCCGGAAAAGGACGCCAAGGAGACCGAGGACAAGACCAAGGCCGAGGCCACCGCGGCACCCTCCGGGCCGGCGCCCGACCCGGCCAAGGCCGGCGCGGGCGATGCCTCCGGCGCCAGGAAGGCCGGCGGCGTCGGCAGCGTGCCGCCCGCCACGGCGAGCACCGGCACGTCCTCCGCCACGGTGGGCGGCGGCACCCCGAAGCCGACATCGTCGTCTTCGGCGGCGACCGCTTCGGCGTCCTCGCCCTCCACGTCTTCCGCTGCTGCCTCCACGCCGGCGAAGAAGAGCGGCGGCGGGGGCGGCAAGGCGATTGCCGCGATCCTCGTCCTGCTGGTGCTGGTGGTCCTTGTCGGCTTCGCCACCCTGCCGTGGTGGCGCGACAGCGCGCCCGAGCCGCTGAAGGCCTGGCTGCCGGCGCCGCCGCAGGAAACCGCCCGTGTCGCCGAACTGAGCCAGCAGAACCAGCAGCTGCAGTCCGACGTCCAGTCCCTGCGCCAGCGCCTGGAGCAGGTGACGGCGCAACTCGGCGACGTCGAAGGCCGCGTCGCCGAAGCCGGGCAGGGCGGCGGCGCTTCGCCTGAGCTGCAGCAGCAGGTGCAGGACATGCAGGCGCAGCTGCAGACCTTGCTGTCGGGCATGGACCCACAGGCGCTGCAGAGCATGGCCCAGGCCGGCGAGCAGGCGCAGGCGCGCCTCGACGCCCTGGCCGAGGAACTGGACCAGCTGCGCCGCGGCACCGCCGATGCCCAGACGGTGCTGGCCATGCAGGAACGCCTGCAGGAGGTTGCCGCCATCGCCCGTCAGACGGCGTCGCGTCAGGATACCGCCCTCGGCCTCATGCTGACGACGGCGCAGCTGCGCCAGGCGGTCGACCAGGGCAACCCCTTCGCCACCGAGTTGCGCACCGTGCGCGCCATCGCCGACGGCATGTCGGGCGTGACCATCGATGCGCCGGTGCTGGCCGACTTCGCCGACGCCGGCATCCCGACCCGCGACATGCTGCAGGAGCGCTTCGGCCGCCTCGGCACCGAGATCATCCGCGCCGCCGCCGCCCCCGACGATGCGCCGGAATGGGTGCAGAGCACGGTGAAGCGCCTCATGGGCCTCGTCACCGTGCGCCGCACCGACGGCGAGGCGGTGGGCGACGGTGCCTCCGCCGTCGTCGCCCGTGCCGCCAGCGCGCTAGAGGCCGGCGATCTGGCGACCGCGGTCGCCGAGCTGAAGAAGCTGCAGGGCGATGCCGCCGTGGTCGCCGACGACTGGCTGGCCGGGGCCGAAGCGCGCCTCGCCGCCGACAAGGCGCTGGCCGACCTGACGTCGGAGTCCCTGGCTCGCTTCGCCGCCGCCCAGCGCGGCGGGGACGCCGCCGGCGCCGGTTCCGGTGGTGCCGAGGCCGCCCAGGCCCAGCCGCAGACGGGGGGCTGAGCCATGATCCGCGTTATCGCCTATCTCGTCGTCGTCGCCGCCATCGTGGCCGGCGCCGTCTGGCTCGCCGAACGGCCGGGCGAAGTGGTGATGGAATGGTTCGGCTGGCGGGTCGACACCAGCGTGCCGATCCTGCTGCTCGCCGTGCTCGCCTTCATGGCCGTGGTGGCGCTGGTGTGGCGCCTGCTGCGCGGCATCGGCCGGGTGCCCGGCATGGTGCGCGAGAGCGTGCGCGCCAAGCGGCACCGCCGCGGCCTGACGGCGCTCGCCAACGGCTATGCCGCCGTGGCGGCCGGTGATCCGCGCCGCGCCCGCTCCTACGCCGGCGATGCCGAGAAGCTGCTCGACGACAGCGTCGCGACGCGCCTGCTCGGCGCCCAGGCGGCCCTGCTGGCCGGCGACGGCCCCGACGCCCGCAAGCGCTACGAGGCGCTGGCCGACAAGCCCGAGACCCGCCTGCCAGCCCTGCGCGGCCTGATGGACCAGGCGCTGGCCGACGGCGACCGCGTCCGCGCCCGCGAGCATGCCGAGGCGGCCTATGCCGACAAGACCCGCCCGGCGTGGGCGGCGCAGGCGCTGTTCGACCTGCAGGTGGCGGCGCGCGACTACGCCGCGGCGCTGCAGACCCTCGACGGCGGCATGAAGGCCGGTGCCTTCGACGGCCGCGACACGCGCACCCTGCGCGCCACCCTGCTGGTGGCCCAGGGCGAGGCGGCGCTGGCCGGCGACGGCCAGTGGGAAGCGGTGAAGCTCGGCAAGCAGGCGCATGACGCCGACCCGGCCTTCGTGCCGGCGGCGCTGCTGCTCGCCCGCGGCTACCAGCGCGACGGCAAGGAGCGCAAGGCCGCCCACGTGCTGGAAGAGACCTGGAAGCGCAGCCCGCACCCCGACCTCGCCCGCGCCTACCTGGACCTGTGGTCCGGCGAGGACGCCCTGAAGCGGGTGAAGCGGGCGGAGGCGCTGGCCGCCGTCAACCTGGAACACCGCGAAAGCCGCCTGCTGGTGGCCGAAGCGGCGCTCGACGCCCAGCTGTGGGGCCAGGCCCGCGCCCGCCTGACGCCCCTGAAGGACGAACCGGTGGGGCCGCGCTTCGCCCGCCTCATGGCCCGGCTGGAGGAGGGCGAGCACGGCGACGCCAAGGCGGCGCTCGGCTGGCTGCACAAGGCGGCGGAGAACGCCTCCACCGGCGATACGGCCATCGTGCCGGCGCACTGGCACTGCACCGCTTGCGCCCACGTGCCGCGCCAGTGGTCGCCGTCGTGCCCCGCGTGCAACGGCTTCGCCACCATCGCCTGGACGGCGCCGTCACGGGCCCTGGTGCCGCTGACCGGCACCTCCGGCGCCGCCGCGCCGCAGGCGGCGGAGTAGGCGAGGGCGCGACGGCCGGCCTCAGCCCCGGTTGGGCCAGTCGGGGTGGTGCAGGTCGATGGTGAAGGCGTGGGCGTGGGTCACCGGCCGGTGACGGTGCGGGTGACGGTGGGGCTCCGGCCCCTCCCAGCCCTCGTGAGCGTGGTCGTGGTGGTCGCCGTGGACGTGCAGGTGCTCGTGGTCCACCGCCGCGTGGCGGTGGGTGAGCACCTCGGCATCGGTGGCCGGCCACAGCCCCGCCGCCGCGCAAAGACCAATCAGCACCAGCCCCGCCGCCGCCCAGAAGGCGGCATCGAGCCCGGCCCAGGCGCCCACCAGCCCGGCCGTCGGGTAGGCCACCAGCCAGCAGGCGTGGCTGAGGGCGAACTGGGCGGCGAAGAAGGCCGGCCGGTCGCCGGGGCGGCAGCTCTGGCGCAGCAGCCGGCCGCCGGGCGTCTGGATGGCGCTGCCGGCCAGGCCGACGAAGATCCACAGCACGATCAGCCCGGGAAAGGCCGGCAGCCGCACGGCGCCGATCACCAGCGCCGTCAGCAGCAGCGCCGCCGCCCCCAGCATCACCGCCCGGTCGCGCGCCGCGCTCAGCACCCGCGGCAGCAGGATGGCGGCCACCATGGACCCGCCGCCCGCCGCCGCCATGGCCCAGGCGGTCGCGGTGTCGTCGAGGCCGAGGCGGTCGCGGGTATAGACCACCGTGTTGACGATCACCATGGCGCCGCCCGCCGCGGCGGCGAGGTTGAGCGCCAGCAGGCCGCGCAGGCGCGGCGTCTTCAGGTAGCCCCTCAGGCCGAAGCCGAGATTCGCCAGCACGCCGCGCGTGCGCTCCGCCGGCCGGGCGGCGGGGATGGCCGTCGCCGCCACCAGCAGGGCGGAGACGACGAAGGTGGCGGCATCGGCCAGGAACAGGCCGTCGTAGGTCATCACCGCCAGGGCGGCGGCGGCCAGCGCCGGGCTCGCCAGTGCCTCCAGGTCGTAGGCGAGGCGCGACAGCGACAGGGCGCGGGTATAGCGCGCCTCGTCGGGCAGCAGGTCGGGGATGGTCGCCTGGAAGGTCGGCGTGAAGCCGGCGGCGGCCACGTTCAGCACGACGATCAGCGCATAGACCTGCCACAGCTCGCTCACCAGCGGCAGGCAGGCGACGATGGCGGCGCGGATCAGGTCGAGCGCTACCAGCAGGCTCTTGCGCGGCAGCAGGTGGGCGATGCCGCCCACCGCCGGCGCGACCACCACATAGGCCACCATCTTCAACGCCAGCACGCTGCCGAGCACGGCCCCGGCGTCGCCGCCGGCCATGTCGTGGGCGAGCAGGGCGAGGGCGACGGTGGTCAATCCGGTGCCCACCAGCGACGTCACCTGCGCCAGGAACAGGCGGCGGTAGGCGGGATCGCGCAGGGGCGAGCCCGGCGGCGGGGCAGGGGGAGCGGCGGCGGGGGCGTGGTCGTGATCGTGCGGCATGGTGGCGGCATTGTCGGCACAAGGGGCGCACCGGGCAACATGTTCCCGGCAGGACCTGCCGCCTTGCTGCCGGCAAGAATAGCGCGACCGGGCCGTTTTCGGGGATTTCCGCTGGCCCGGTTGTTGCTTGGACCGCTTCCGCCCGTCCCGGAGGACCCGAGCCATGACCCACACGCCCGCCGCATCCGACCGTCCCGACGGCCTGCGTGCGCGCGGCCCGCGTCCGACGGTGGTGCGGCCGCCGGAAGCGACGGGTCAGGCGCTGTTCCAGGATCTCATGACGCGGCTCGGCGGCCGCATGGAGCCGGCGCGGGTGAACGTGGCGGCACTGATCCGTGAAGCACAGGCGGTGTTCCGCCACGATGGCCGCATGGTCGCCAGCCTGTGGCGCGACGGCACCACCGAAATCACCGATCCCGCCTATGCCGGCGCCTTCGACGGCCTGCGTCTGCATGCCGAGGCGGATGCGCAGGGGCTCGACGGCCAGCCGCGCCTCGACTGGCTCACCGACACCATCGCCGCCAGCCTGGGCGAGGCGGTGACGGTGGAACGCTGGGACGGTGCGGAAAACGCGCCCACCTGGCGCGACTATCTGGAAGGCCGCCTGTTCACCGCCGCCGACCACGCCTTCGGCCGCCGCCCCTACCGCCTCGACCCCGCCCCGCCGGCCCAGGCCGGGGAGCGGGTGCGCGATCTCTGGGTGCTGAACCTGGTGCGCGAGGAGTAGGGGGAGTTTTTTTGCCCTCAGGCGCCGGGCGCGGCCTGCGGCCGCCGGGCTCCCGCGGCAGGGGCCGCGCGGCGCGGTCGCGCCGTGCCACCTTCGGTGAGTGTCAGGCCCCCGCCGGCACGCCGGTGGTGGTCGAGTGCTCGAAGTGCAGCGCCTCGCCCGGGTGGACGTAGGCGAAGGCGGCGTGGGCCGCCTGGGCCGCTTCGGCGAAGCCCGTCAGGATGAGCTTCAGCTTGTGCGGATAGCTGGCGATGTCGCCGACGGCGAAGATGCCCTTTGCCGAGGTCTCGGCGGTGGACTGGTCGATGGCGATGGTGCCCTTCGGCCCCATCTCGAGGCCCCACTCGGCGATGGGGCCGAGGTTGGTGGACAGGCCGAAGAACGGCAGCAGCACGTCGGCCGGGAGGCGGCGGTCGACGCCGTCCAGGTCGGCCACCACCACGGCGGACAGGGCGCCGCCGTCGCCCTCCAGGCCGGCCAGCTGGTAGGGCACCACCAGCTCCACCTTGCCGGCGCCTTCCAGGGCCTTCAGCTTGTCGTAGCTGTCGGGGGCGCAGCGGAACTTGGCGCGGCGGTGCACCACCTGCACGCTCTCCGCCACCTCGGCCAGCGAGACGGCCCAGTCGACGGCGCTGTCGCCGCCGCCGGCGATGACGACGCGCTTGCCGCGGAACTGCTCGCGCCGGCCGACCATGTAGAACACCGACGAGCCCTCGTAGGCCTCCAGCCCGTCGATGGGCGGGCGGTTGGGGCCGAAGGCGCCGACACCGGCGGCGATGATGACCACCGGCGCCTCGATGACGGTGCCCTTGCTGGTGGCGACGCGCCACGTGCCGGCGGCCTCCAGGCGCTCCAGGCGGTCGACCTGCTGGCCCAGGTGGAACACCGGGTGGAAGGGCTCGGCCTGGGCGTGCAGCTGCTCGATCAGGCGGCCGGCCTCGATGCGCGGGAAGCCGGGCACGTCGAAGATGGGCTTTTCCGGGTAGAGGGCGGTGCACTGGCCGCCGATCTCGTCCAGCACGTCCACCACGTGACACCGGATACGGACCATGCCGCACTGGAAGACGGTGAACAGGCCGACGGGTCCGGCCCCGATCACGATGGCATCGGTCTGGAAGGTGGTCTGCATGGGGGAACGCCTGAACGGTTGCGCGAGGAAAAACGGTCGCCGCCGACAATGGCGGCGGCGGCGGCGAAGATCAAGGGGCCAAGGCGCGGGAAAGGGGACCGGCGCGCCGGCGGACGGGCGCGCGCCGCCCGGCTCAGCCCGCCGGCTGCTTGGTGGCCGGCTGGGCGGCGGCGGCGCGCATCTGCACCAGACGCTCGACGCGCTGCAGGTTCTTCTTCGCCACGTGCATGGACTTGGTGATCTGGCGTTCCTCGTAGACCGCCAGCGCCTCCTTGTAGGCGAAGGCGGCGGCGGTGAGGTCGGCGGCGTCGTTGGTGTGCTTGGACTTGGCGAACAGGGCGGCGCCGATGTTGTTCTGCAGGTTGGCCCAGAACACCGGCGCCTTCTCGCGCGTGTAGACGCCGGCCACCTGACGGAACACCGTCACCGCCTGGTCGAGGAATTCCTTGGTGTGGGTGAACTCGCCCAGCGTGGTGAGCAGGCGGCCGATGTTCACCTGCATCTCGGCCCAGCGCGTCGGGTTGGCGCCGCGCGTCCACACCGAACACGCCAGCTGATAGGCCGCGACGGCCTCGCGCAGGTAGTTGGTGCGGTTGGCGAGCGTGCCCTGGCGCTGCAGGATCCATCCCAGCAGGCCCTGCAGGGCGGCGTATTCGTCGGGCAGGGCTTCGCGGGTGATGACGGCACTGGCGGCGCGCACCAGCATGGCGGCCTCGTCCATGGCCTCGGCGTCGCGCCGTTCCGAGGCGACGGCGGCCACGGCGGCGCCCAGGTGGCCGCGCAGGGCGGCGATCATGGGCTCGCCCAGCACCTCGGCGCCGTGCGCCAGGGCGCCGCGGTAGTGGCCGGCGGCCAGTTCCACGTCGGTCATGCCCTCGTTGCGCAGCGACGGGTGCAGTTCCAGGTTGGCGAGCCAGCCCTTCAGGGCCGGCAGGCAGGCCTCCGGCAGGCCGCCGTTCTTGACCACCCGCAGGCCGGCGGTCTGGGCGGTGCGCAGGGCGTCGACGCGGGCCTTGCGGACCTCGTCCTCCAGCGGCCGGGCGGCGGCGAGGATCATCAGCTCGGCCACGTCGGCCTGTTCGTCCGACAGATAGAGCGGCAGGTCCAGGTGTTCGGTGGCGATGGCGGCGCCGGACCCGTAGTCGGTGGCCGGCGGCCGGGTGACGAAGCGCAGCCGCAGGGCGCTGCCGGCGGCCTCGCCCCACACCAGCACTTCGCCGCCCGCCTTCTCCAGCGCGTTGCGCCCGACCTTCACCGCTTCCTCGATGCGCTTCAACGGCTCGGCGGCGGTGGTGACGGGGCGGGGCAGGGCGGCGACCTGCAAGGCGGAGCGGTGCGACAGGCGGGAAACGAGGTTGCCCTGGACGGCGCCGCTGTCGTCGCCGCCGAACTGGGCGACCAGCACGCGCACCGGCCCGGCCGCGGCACGCGGCGGCACGCCGTCTTCCGCCGTACCGGAAGTCCGCCCGCCGCCGACCAGTCGGCGCAAGGTTTCCCTCAATGCCATGCGTTTCCCCCTCCCGACGCGACGCAGCCGTACCGATTGATGAAACCGGCGCGTCTTCCACCGCGAGGAAGGCATGATGCCAGAATCGCCGGGGGGTTCAAGTGCGCGCGATCACACGGGGCGGCGGCGGCGCAGGCGCGAGCCGCTAATGCGGGCACCAGGGCTGGCGCGGGCCGCCGTCGTAGAGGCGGGCGTGCCCGGCCTCGGCCAGCGCCTTGGCGAAGTCGGTGCCGTAGGAGTCCTCGACGGTGGCGATCACGCGCCCGCCGTACTTGTCCTGCGAGACGTCGCGCAGCAGCACGACGCGCTCGGCCGCCGCCACGTACTCTTCGAGGAAATCCCGGGCCGCCTTGGCGCGTTCCTTCTCGTCGTCGCAGCGGCCGCGCAGTTCCGGCGTGTCGATCCCGGCCAGGCGCACCACCGTCTCGACCTCCTGGGACAGCCAGATGCGGGCGCGGACGTGCAGGCTGTCGCCGTCCAACACCTCCAGTACGCGCGCCTCCACCGGCCCTGCGATCTCGCCGTAGGGCGTGGCCCGCCCGTCGCCGGCGGTGACGGGGGCGAACGCGGCGGCGACCGCTGCGGCGGCGGCGAGACAGGCGGAGAGGCGCATCGGCAGCATCCATTGCGCGTAAAATCGCGCGCATCTAGTTATGGATGCATCAGTCTAACCCGACAAGAAGAACGTTGCAAGAACGTCCCCGTTGTATTTCGCCTCGTCTCTCCCGCCGTCGGCGGTGCCGGGATCAGAAATCGGAGACGCGGCCCTTGCGTTCCCAGTCGCCGTAGCGGGTCGGCTCGGGGCCGCGCGGGCCGCCGATCTCGTCGGCCTGCGACGGCGGCATGTCGCGCAGATTGACCGTGCGCACGCCGGACTCTTCCTCGCGCGCGGCCTCGGCGGCCTCGGCGGCTTCGGCGGCGTCTTCCGGGGCGGCGGAGCCGGTCTCGGCGGGGTCGGCCTCGGCGGCCGGCGTCTTCGGGTCGGACATGGCGGAAATCCTGAGGCTGAGGGGTTGCTGCACTGCGGCATTCCCCTTGAAGAAGGCGACGCCGCACACTATTGATGAACGGGGATATAGCGCTCGGAGAGGCCCATGAACACCCTTCGCGTCGGTCTGTTGCTCGCCGGCATGACGGCGCTGTTTCTCACCGTCGGCTGGCTGATCGGCGGCCAGACGGGCATGGTGATCGCCTTCCTGGCGGCCGCCGGCATGAACGTCTTCGCGTGGTGGAACTCCGACCGCATGATCCTGCGCATGTACAACGCGCAGGAGGTGGACGCCCGCAGCGCGCCGCAGCTCTACGGCATCGTCGAGCAGCTGGCCCGCCGCGCCGACCTGCCCATGCCGCGCGTCTACGTCATCGACAGCGCCCAGCCCAACGCCTTCGCCACCGGCCGCAGCCCGCAGCACGCCGCCGTCGCCGCCACCACCGGCCTCATGCGCCTGCTCAACGCCGAGGAACTGGCCGGCGTGATGGCGCACGAACTGGCGCACGTGAAGCACCGCGACACCCTGACCGGCACCATCACCGCCACGCTGGCCGGCGCCGTCGGCATGCTCGCCAACTTCGCCTTCTTCTTCGGCGGCTCGCGCGACGAGGAGAACCCGAGCCCGCTCGGCTTCGTCGGCGTGCTGCTGCTGTCCATCCTGGCGCCGCTGGCGGCCATGATCGTGCAGATGGCCGTCTCCCGCACCAACGAATACGCCGCCGACGCCGCCGGCGCCGAGATCTGCGGCCAGCCCCTGTGGCTCGCCAGCGCGCTGGAGAAGCTGGAGGCCGGCGCCCGCCACATCGACATGCCGCGGGCCGAGAACAACCCGGCCACGGCCCATCTGTTCATCGTCAACCCGCTGCACGCCCGCAAGGTCGACAGCCTGTTCTCCACCCACCCCGCCACCGCCAACCGCGTCGCCCGCCTGCGCGAGATGGCCGGCGTCGGCGGCATGGGGCGGTTGGCCGCCACCGGCCCCTGGGGCTGACGTTTTCACCCCGTAACGAAACCGCGGGTCCGGCGCCTCTTGTCGCGCCGGGCCTTTCGCCGTATTGAGCCTGTATGACCGAGTCCAAACCCTCCCGCTCCGCCATCGCCAAGGCGCTGGCCCCGCGCCGCGCCGCGCTCCGCCTGCTGCAGGCCGTGCTCGACCACGGCGAGCCGCTGGACGAGCAGTTCGACGCCGCCGTCGCCAAGCTCGACGCCCGCGACCGCGCCTTCGTGCGCATGCTGGCGACCACGACGCTGCGCCGGCTCGGCCAGATCGACGCGGTGCTGAAGGCCTTCCTCGACCGCCCGCTGGCGCGCCGCCACGGGGCCGTGAAGCACGTGCTGCGGCTGGCCGCCGGGCAGATCCTGTTCCTCGATACGCCGCCGCACGCCGCCGCCGATACCTCGGTGGAACTGACGCGGCTCTTGAAGGCGCCGGGGCTCACCGGCCTCGTCAATGCCGTCGCCCGCCGGCTGGCGCGCGAGGGGCAGGCGGTGCTGGCCGAGGTCGACCCGCGCCTCAACACGCCGCGCTGGATGTGGGACAGCTGGATCGCCACCTACGGCGAGGAAACGGCGCGCCGCATCCTGGCCGCCGACGCCGAGGAGCCGCCGCTCGACATCACCGTCAAGGGCGACGCCGCGCATTGGGCCGAGCAGCTCAAGGCAGAGATCCTGCCCACCGGCAGCCTGCGCCGCAAGGAGGGCGGGCTGGTGAGCCAGCTGCCCGGTTACGCCGAAGGCGCGTGGTGGGTGCAGGACGCCGCCGCCGCCCTGCCGGCCCGCCTGCTGGGCGACGTGGCGGGGCTGACGGTCATCGACCTGTGCGCCGCGCCGGGCGGCAAGACGGCGCAGCTGGCCGCCGCCGGCGCCACCGTCATCGCCGTCGACCGGTCGGAGGCGCGCCTGCGCCGTCTGGCGGAGAACATGCAGCGCCTCGGCCTCGCCGAGCGGGTGACCACGGTCGTCGCCGACGCCGCCCAGTGGCGGCCCGAGGCGCCGGTGGACGCCGTGCTGCTCGACGCGCCGTGCACCGCCACCGGCACCATCCGCCGCCATCCCGACGTGCCGCGCCTCAAGAAGTCGGGCGACGCCGCCTCGCTCGCCGTCACCCAGGACGCCCTGCTGACGGCCGCCGCCGACATGCTGAAGCCGGGCGGCCGGCTGGTGTACTGCGTGTGCTCGCTGCAGCCCGAGGAAGGGCCGGCCCGCATGGCGACCGCCGCCGCCCTGCCGCTGACGCCCGAGCCCATCGACGCGGCCGAGGTGGGGGGCCTGGCCGAGGCGGTGACGCCCGACGGCACCCTGCGCACGCTGCCCTTCCACCTGGGCGACCGCGGCGGCATGGACGGCTTCTTCGCCGCCCGCTTCCGCAAGGTCTGACGCCCGGGGCCATTTTCCCCTTTTCTCGTGCGGACGAGCCTTTATGGTGGTCGCCACCAAGGCCCGCCGGCACGGGAAGACCATGACGCCGAGACAGCTCCGCCGCCGCCCGTCCGGGCTGCTCCTCGCCGCCGCCTGCGCCCTGGCGGCGGGCGGTTGCACCCCCGTCGGCATGGTGGTGGGCGCCGGTGCCATGGTGGGCACGGCCGCGGCCGAGGAACGCGGCCTCGACGGCGCCGCCCGCGACGTCGAGATCAAGGTGACGCTGCTCAAGCGTTTCGATGAGAAGGGCGTGCTGTTCCGCGGCATCGCGGCCACCATCATGGAAGGGCGTGTCCTGCTGACCGGCCAGACGTCCGAGACCGCCGTCCTCGACGAGGCGGTGCGCATCGCCTGGAGCATCGACGGGGTGAAAGAGGTGATCAACGAAGTGGTCCTGACGCCCGAACCGGCCACCGGCACCGCCGCCCGCGACGCCCTCATCGAGGCCGACCTGCGGACGGCGCTGACCTTCGACGGCGAGGTGCTGGCCATCAACTACGCGCTCGACGTGGAGGACGGCGTCGTCTACCTGCTCGGCATCGCCCAGTCGGAGGCGGAGCAGCGGCGGGTGATCGCCCATGCCCGCGGCACCGACTACGTGCGCCGGGTGGTCGACCACTCGATCCTCAAGACCGACCGCCGCCGCGCCCACCGTCGCACGCCGCCGCCCGGCGTCGGTCCCGCCGCAACCCCAGACACTGCCCCCGCCACAGCCGAGGAGGCGCGGCCGTGACCGAGCCCACCCGCACCACCCCCGATCCGCGCGCCGTGCTGTCGGACATCGCCGCCAAGGGCGAGGCCGACTTCGACCTCGCCGAGGCCGCCCTGGCCCTGGCCGCCCTGCGCCATCCCGGCGTCTCGCTCGATCCCTACCGCGCCCACCTGAAGGAACTGGCGCAGGACCTGGGCGACCGCGCCGCCGGACAGGCGTCGGGCGCCGTCGACCAGGCGGCGGCGCTGGCCGACGTGCTGGCGGTGCGCCACGGCTACGCCGGCGACGACGAGACCTACGACGACCTCGACAACGCCGACCTGATGCGGGTGATCGACCGCCGCAAGGGTTTGCCGGTGGCGCTCGGCATCCTGTACATCCAGACCGCCCGGGCGCTGGGGTGGGACGTGGTGGGGCTCAACTTCCCCGGCCACTTCCTGCTGCGGGTGCAGGGCGGCGACGCCGAGCGCGTCATCCTCGACCCCTTCCACCAGGGCCGCACGGTGGAGGCCCACGACCTGCGCGAGCTGTTGAAGGCGGTGCAGGGGCAGGCGGCGGAACTGACGCCGGAGCTGTACCAGCCGCTCACCGACCGCGGCGTCCTCATGCGGCTGCTCGGCAACGTCAAGATGCGCCACATGGAGGCCTGCCGCTTCGCCCAGGCGCTGGAGACCATCACCGACATGCAGCTGCTGGCGCCCGACGATCCGGCCCTGTGGCGCGAGCGCGGGCTCATGCACATGCGGGTCGGCGACCTGCCCGGCGCCATCGCCGCACTTGACGAATACGTGGCGCGCGCCGCCGACGGCCCGGACCGCACGCGCATCGATCAGGTGCTGCAGGAGTTGCGCCAGCGCCTCCACTAGACGACATTTGCGGCCATCCCTTCCGTTCCTGCGGCGCCGCCCCCGGCCGGCGCCAATCCGGAGAGCTGCACAATGACGCTTAAAGTCGCCATCCAGATGGACCCCATCGAGGCCATCGACATCGCCGGCGATTCCACCTTCGTCCTCGCCCTGGAGGCCCAGGCCCGCGGCCACGCCCTGTGGCACTACGAGCCGCGCCACCTGTCGTTCCGCGAGGGCCGCGTGCTGGCGAAGGCGCGCCGCCTGACGGTGCGCCGCAAGGTCGGCGACCACTACACCCTCGGCGACTGGGAGACGCTGGACCTGACCGAGGTGGACGTGGTGCTCATGCGCCAGGACCCGCCCTTCGACATGGCCTACATCACGGCGACCCACATCCTGGAGCACGTCCATCCCAAGACCCTGGTGGTGAACGACCCGGCGAGCGTGCGCAATGCGCCGGAGAAGCTGTTCGTCACCCACTTCCCCGACCTCATGCCGCCGACGCTCATCAGTTCGGACGTGGCCGAGATCAAGCGTTTCCGCGACGAGTTCGAGGACATCATCGTCAAGCCGCTGTTCGGCAACGGCGGCGCCGGCGTGTTCCACATCACGCCGGGCGACGAGAATCTCAACAGCCTGCTGGAACTGTTCAGCCAGCGCTCGCGCGAGCCGCTGATCGTGCAGAAGTACCTGCCGGCGGTGCGCCAGGGCGACAAGCGCATCATCCTCATCGACGGCGAGGCGCTGGGCGCCATCAACCGGGTGCCGGCGCAGGGCGAGGCGCGCTCCAACATGCATGTCGGCGGGCGGGCGGAAAAGAGCCTGCTGACCGACCGCGACCGCCAGATCTGCGACGCCATCGGGCCGACCCTGAAGGCGCAGGGGCTGGTGTTCGTCGGCATCGACGTGATCGGCGACTACCTGACGGAAATCAACGTCACCTCGCCGACCGGCCTGCAGGAAGTGGCGCGCTTCGACGGCACCCAGCTCGAGAAGGACATCTGGGACGTCATCGAGCGCAAGGTATCCGCTGCGGGGTGAGTCTGGTTGGTGCAGTGATCGGAGCCGATCACCGCACCGCCCTCAGGCGCCGGACGCGCGCGTCGCGCGCTTGGCTCCCGCGGCAGGGGCCGCGCGGCGCGGTCGCGCCGTCCGATCCGCGACGATCGGGCTCGTCGAGGATCGGGGTCGTCGAGGAGCGGGATTACTCCGCCGCGACGGCGTGGACGGTGCGGTGTTCGACGACGCGGTCGGTGGCGTCCTCGGTCAGCCACACGGCGGCGGACCGCCCCAGGCGGATGAAGGCTTCCACCAGGTGATCGGACATGGGCCGCGTCACCCGGGTCATCTGTTCGACGTAGGCGGCGTACTGCAGGATCTGGCGCCGGCGGGTGGCCGGCAGGCGGACGCGGCCGCTCTCCACCGCCGCGCGCAGGGCGATCCAGCAGCCGACGTTGCCGTCCACCGCCTGCCACAGCGCATCGGCGGTGCGGGCCTGGCGCAGGCGATAGGCGGCGCGCACCAGCAGGAAGGCGTGCCGCGCCGGCTCCGACGCATCGGCCGGCAGGCGGTTGAGGCGGCGCACTGTGGGGGACGCGGCACCGTCGGCGTCGCCGCCGTGCAGGAGGCCGTCGGGATCGGCAGCCTCCTCCTCGGCGGCGCGGTTGACGATGCCGAGCAGCGGATCGACCGCGGGGCAGCTGCGCGAGCAGAAGACGCCGATGTGGGCGGCGTCCAGCGCCATCTCCACGGCTTCGTCCTGCATGCCGCGACCGAGCATCTCCGGCAGCCGGTCCTCGACCCGCGTCTCGACCGGACAGCCGAGGTCGTGAACCCGTTGGGCGCAGGCCGCCGTCTGCCGCGCCACGGCCTTGGCCGCCAGAGTTTCGTTCCGCTGCATCACCGCTTCTCCCGCATCATCCTGACTGCGCTCTGCCTGGCGACGGGCCGGACATTTGTCCCGTTTTTCTTGAACCGTCGCATCCGAACGGGTGTAGAACCCGCATGCCGGTGATTCGGTTCCGGAGCGAAGTGCCTCCTCCCCTTTTGGATGAGGCCGAACCGAAAGTTCCTTGCCCGCCGTGGCTGTCGACGCGGGCGGCGCCCGTCCCGAAAGTGGTGGCGGCAACCCCGCCGACAAGGCGCGCAACCGCAAGATGACGGGCGGTTCATGGGGTGGGCGGTTGTCGAAATCGACTTGTTGACATGTCGGTTTCGACCCATATTCCATCAGGAAGCCGCCGGCAGGAGGAGTGTCATGGGCTATGCCGCCGAACGGGCGCCGGAACGCGCGCCCATCGAACACCCGGTCGACCTCGCCGATCCGCGGGAACGGGCGCGGCTGACGGCGCCGGCGCTCAAGGCTTTCTTCCGTCTGGCGGCCGCCTGGGCTCTGCGGGAGGAGGACGCCCGTGCCCTGCTGGGGGGCATGAGCCACGCCCGCTTCCTGTCCCTGCGCAAGGCGGTGGAGACGCAGGCGGCGGTACGGGCGCTCAGCCAGGACGAACTGACGCGCCTCTCCTTGCTGCTCGGCATCGCGCGCTCCTTGCGGGTGCTGCACGCGCCGCCGCTGGCCGACCAGTGGCCGGCCTTGCCCAACCGCAACCAGATGTTCGCCGGCCGCCGGCCGCTCGACGTCATGATCCGCGGCGGCATTCCGGGATTGCAGCAGGTGCGCCGCCTGCTCGATGCGCGGCGGAGCCTCGGCGCGTGACGCCGGCGACGGTGCGGCTCGACCATGCCGCGGCATCGCGGCTCATTCCGGCCGAGTATGCCCGCCCGGCCCTGGCCGATCTCGCCGACTCCGAGGCCGAGCGCGACGCCCTCGACGACCTGGTCGGCGCCACCGACGAGCGGCTGCTCGGCCACGCCGACCTGCTGCCCGGCATCGACGCCCGCGAGCTGGTCTACGGCGTGCCCTACGCCCGCCTCGTCAACGACGCCTTCACCCACGCCCGCCCCGGCGGCGCCCGTTTCAACAGCGGCGAGCGCGGGGCGTGGTATGCCGCCTTCGGCCTGGAAACGGCAGTGGCGGAGGTGATCTGGCATCACACCCGCTGGCTTGCCGAGATCGACCGCTTCCACGACGTCAGCCACCGCGACGAGTGGGTGGCCGACTTCTCCGGCGACTGGCCCGACATCCGCGGCGACGATCGCTTCGCCGCTTGCCTCGCCGCCGACCCCGCCGATGGCTATCCGGCGGGCCAGGCGCTGGCCGCCCGGCTGTTGGGGGCGGGGGAGCCGGGGCTCGTGTACCCGTCGGTGCGCGGGGCGGGGGACTGCCTCGTCTGCTTCCGGCCGCCGCTGGTCGAACTGCCCCGCCCCGGGCGCCGTCTGCTCCTGACGTGGGACGGCGATCCGGTTCCCACCGTGGCGGAAGCCTGATTCACCGGCCTCCCCGGCGCCCTGCGATAACGGCTCTTCTCCGCCGCTGCGAAGGGGCGTATGAGGGGAGGTGCCGGATTCGGGAGCCGTCGCGTCGGCGGGGCGGGCTCCGCGGCCGGGCGTCGTGAGAGCATCCCGCCGGCAGTATCACACCCATGACCACCCCCGTCGCCGCGTCTTCGGCCGCAGCACCGGGATCGGCGTCGCGTGCCGCGATGCTGATCCTGGCCGCCACCGTCGTGTTTTCCGCCATGGACGGCGTGTCCAAGTTCCTCACCGGCTCGGTGCCGCCGGTGGAGGTCGCTTTCGGACGCTACGTCTTCTACCTGCTGTTCCTCAGCCCGCTGCTGCTGAAGGGCGGCCGTCGCACCCTGACGACCGTTCTGAGGCCGAAACGGCCGGTCCTGCAGGTGGTGCGCGGCGCCCTCATGCTGGCGTCCGCCCTGTTCTTCATCACCGCGCTGGCGGATACGCCGCTGGCGGCCGCGACGGCCATCTTCTTCGTCTGTCCCATGATCCAGACGGCGCTCGCCATTCCGCTGCTCGGCGAGAAGGTGGGGCCGCGGCGGTGGATCGCCGTCGGCGCCGGCTTCGTCGGCATGCTGATCGTGGTGCGGCCCGGCGGCGACCCCATCGGCTGGGGCGCGGTGCTGGCGCTCGGCTCGGCGGTCAGCTGGGCCGGCGCGGTCATCGCCAGCCGCCGCATCGGCACCGACGACGGGGCGCTGGTCACCAGCTTCTGGACCGGCTTCGTCGGCCTGGTGGGCGCCGGTGTCGCCGTGCCCTTCGTGTGGGTGATGCCGAGTGGCGGCGACATGGTGCTCATGGCCGCCATGGGCGCCTTCGCGGTGGCCGGCCACGTGCTGGCGGTGAAGGCCTATGCCCTGGGCGAGGCCTCGACGCTGGCGCCCTTCACCTATGCGCAGATCGTGTGGGCCGGCGTCATCGGGCTCGCGGTGTTCGGCCACGTGCCGACGGCGACGACGCTGCTCGGCTCGGCCGTCATCGTCGGCAGCGGCGTCTACATCTGGCACCGCGAGCGCGTCCAGGGGCGCGCGTCGGCGTGATCCGTCAGCCCGGGAAGGACGCCTGCGCCAGCACCAGGCCGGTCAGCACAAGCGCGTAGAGCAGCGACGCCAGCGCCACGAGAAATGCGAGGTTGCCGGTGGTGTGGAGCGGATGGCGCAGACGGTCGTCGCGGCGGCGCACGGAATTGCGGCGCTCGCTGCCGGCGATCACGGTGACGTAGAGACCGCGGCCGAACAGCGGCAGCGTGAAGCGCAGGTCCACCGGGTGGCGCCGCCACGGCTGGCCGGGCAGGGCGGTGCGCAAGGAGCGCCGCTGCTCCGCCGACAGCGAGGCGACGAACTCCGGCGGCAGCCGGGCGAGAATCGCCGCCTCTTCCGCCGCCGCCGTCGCCGGCGGCAGTTCCGCCGGCCACCGCCCCGCGCCGGCATTCCCGATCATTTCCGTCATGGCCGCCCTCTCCGTGCCGCCGCTCCCGCTGTCGCAAAAGTGTCCCGAGAGACCCCACTGCGGTCAAGGTCGTTCCGCCACGACTTACGGTCTATGCGCAACGGCCGGGCGGCGGCGCGCGTCAGCAATGCGAAAAAGTCGGGCATCGGCCGTGCTGCAAGCGGTTGAAAGAAAATGCCAACGGCGCGAAGCTGTTTGCCTAGCCCGAGCATAACCTTAAGAAACGAACGTCCCTGGAGGAAACCCAAATGTCCCAGCGAGCGGTGTCGCTCAAGGCGGAGCTGATCGACCGCGTCGTCGGCCTGATCTCCGACCGGCTGGATCCCGAGGCGGCCGAGCAGGCCGGTCGGTTCGTGCGTCACATGTTCCGCCATGTGCCGCCGGACGACATCCTCGACAAGGACCCGGAGTCGCTCTATGGCGCGGCCATGGGCCTGTGGCAGTTCGCGCGCTCGCGCAAGCCGGCCACGCCCAAGGTGCGGGTCTACAACCCCAACTTCGAGGAGCACGGCTGGACGTCGGACCACACCATCGTGGAACTGGTCAACGACGACATGCCCTTCCTCGTCGACTCGGTGACGGCCGAGCTGAACCGGCTCGACCTGGTGGTGCATCTGGTCATCCACCCCATCGTGCATCTGCGCCGCGACGACTCGGGCCGCGTGGCGGAGCTTTCGGAGACGGGCGAGGACGAGTCGGCGCACCCCGAGTCGATCATGCTCATCGAGATCACCGAGCAGGGCGAACCCGCCGTGCTGGCGGCCATCGCCGAGCAGATCGAGCGGGTGCTGCACGAGGTGCGTGCCGCCGTCGTCGACTGGCAGGGCATGAACGACCGCATGGCGGCCGTCATGGGCGACCTGCCCGCCGCGCCGGCCGGTCTGACGGTGGAAGACCACACGGAAGTCTGCGACTTCCTGAAGTGGCTGAGCGAGAACCACTTCACCTTCCTCGGCTACCGCGACCACGACTTCACCCGCGGCGCGGATGGCGCCACCCGGGTGCACGCCCGCGGCGACACCGCGCTCGGCATCCTGCGTGACGATGACACGCTGGTGTTCGACGAACTGGGCGAGGGCGCCCAGCTGCCGCATGACGTGCAGGGCTTCCTCATGCGCCCCAACTACCTGGTCATCGCCAAGGCGAACCAGCGGGCGCGGGTGCACCGGCCGGTGCACATGGACGTCATCGGCATCAAGCGCTTCGACGCCTCGGGCGAGGTGGTGGGGCTGCACGTCTTCGTCGGCCTGTTCACGTCCAACGTCTATACCAACAGCCCCATGTTCGTGCCGGTGCTGCGGCGGAAGATCGACCGCATCCTGCGCAACGCCAACTTCCGGCCGCGCAGCCACGACGGCAAGAAGCTGATGAACATCCTGGAGAACCTGCCGCGCGACGAGCTGTTCCAGTCGTCGGACGAGCAGCTTCTCGAAACCGCGCTCGGCATCCTCCATCTGCAGGAACGCCAGCGCGTCGCCCTGTTCGCCCGCGTCGACGAGTTCGAGCGCTTCGTCTCCTGCCTCGTCTTCGTGCCGCGCGACCGCTACGACACGCAGCTGCGTCTGACCGCCCAGGACATCCTGGAAAAGGCCTTCGGCGGTGTCATGACCGCCTATTACACCCAGGTGGTGGACAGCCCGCTCGCCCGGCTGCACTTCATCATCCGCACCACGCCGTTCCAGATCCCGCCCTTCGACCTGCGGGAAGTGGAGGCGCGGCTGGCCGATGCGGCGCGCCAGTGGTCCGACCACCTGGAGAACGCCCTCTACGCCGCCCGCGGCGAGGAGCAGGGCGCCCGGCTGTTCCGCCGCTACGCCCATGCCTTCCCCGGCTTCTACCGCGAACGCTACACGGTGCAGGCGGGCGTTGCCGACATCGACCGCATCGAGACCATGCTGGCCGAGCACAAGCCGCTCGGCATGAACCTCTACCGCCCGGTGGAGGTGTCGGAAGATCAGGTGCGGTTCAAGATCTACCACGCCGACCGCGCCCTTTCCCTGTCCGACATCCTGCCCATGCTGGAAAACATGGGCTTCCGCGTCATGGGCGAGGTGCCCTTCGAGGTGCGCATCCGCGAGGACCAGCTGGCCGGCAACGGCGGCAACGGCGGGCAGCGCCGCAGCGTCTGGGTGCACGACTTCGAGATGACGGCGGCCGACGGCTCCACCATCGACGTCGGGGCGGCCCGCGAGCGCTTCCAGGAAGCCTTCGAGCGCATCTGGCAGGGCGAGGGCGAGAACGACGGGTTCAACCGCCTGGTGGTGCGCGCCGACCTGACCTGGCGCGAGGTGACGGTGCTGCGCGCCTACGCCAAGTACCTGCGGCAGGCCGCCTTCACCTTCAGCCAGAGCTACATCGAACAGGCCCTGGCGGCGCATCCGCAGATCACCCGCCGCCTCGTGCTGCTGTTCCACGCCCAGTTCGACCCCAAGGGCGCGGGCGCCAACGCCGGCGCGCTGGTGCTGGAGATCCAGCAGCTGCTCGACGACGTGGCGAACCCCGACGAGGACCGCATCCTGCGGCGCTACCTCAACCTCGTGCGGTCGACCCTGCGCACCAACTACTACCAGACCGGCGCCGACGGGCGGCCGAAGCCCTATGTCTCGTTCAAGCTCGACAGCCGGGCGGTGGAAGACCTGCCGCTGCCGCGGCCGTGGGTGGAGGTGTGGGTCTACAGCCCGCGGGTCGAGGCCATCCACCTGCGCGGCGGCAAGGTCGCCCGCGGCGGCCTGCGCTGGTCCGACCGGCGCGAGGACTTCCGCACCGAGATCCTCGGCCTCATGAAGGCGCAGATGGTGAAGAACGCCGTCATCGTGCCGGTGGGGTCGAAGGGCGGCTTCGTGGTCAAGCAGCCGCCGGCCGACGGCGGCCGTGACGCCCAGCTGGCGGAAGGCATCGCCTGCTACCAGACCTTCATGCGCGGGTTGCTCGACATCACCGACAACCTGAAGGGCGACGCCGTGGTGCCGCCGCCCGACGTGGTGCGCCGCGACGAGGACGACCCGTACCTGGTCGTTGCCGCCGACAAGGGCACGGCCACCTTCTCCGACATCGCCAACGCGGTGTCGCTGGAGTACGGCTTCTGGCTCGGCGACGCCTTCGCCTCCGGCGGCTCCAAGGGCTACGACCACAAGGCCATGGGCATCACCGCCCGCGGCGCCTGGGAAGCGGTGAAGCGCCACTTCCGCGAGATGGGGCACGACACCCAGACGCAGGACTTCACCTGCGTCGGCATCGGCGACATGTCGGGCGACGTGTTCGGCAACGGCATGCTGCTGTCCAAGCACATCAAGCTGCTCGGCGCCTTCAACCACCTGCACATCTTCGTCGACCCCAACCCCGACCCGGCGGCGAGCTTCGCCGAGCGCAAGCGGCTGTTCGACACGCCGCGCTCCACCTGGGCCGACTACGACAAGTCGGTGCTGTCGCCGGGCGGCATGATCTTCGAACGGCGCGCCAAGACGCTGCACCTGACGCCGGAAATCCGCGCCGCCTTCGGCATCGAGAAGGAGGTGGTGACGCCGGCGGAGCTGATGCGCATCCTGCTGAAGGCGCAGGTGGACCTGCTGTGGTTCGGCGGCATCGGCACCTACATCAAGGCCGCCACCGAGAACAACGCCGAGGTCGGCGACCGCGCCAACGACGCCATCCGCATCGACGGCCGCGACGTGCGGGCGCGGGTGGTCGGCGAGGGCGCCAACCTGGGCTGCACCCAGCGCGGCCGCATCGAGGCGGCGCTGGCGGGGGTGAAGCTCAACACCGACGCCATCGACAACTCGGCCGGCGTCGACACCTCCGACCACGAGGTGAACATCAAGATCCTGCTGAACGGCATCGTCGGCGACGGCGACATGACCGAGAAGCAGCGCAACCAGATCCTCGCCGACATGACGGAAGAGGTCGGCGACCTGGTGCTGCGCGACAACTACCTGCAGACCGCCGCCATCTCCCTGACCGAAGCCAAGGGCGTCGACATCCTCGACCACCAGCTGCGGCTCATGAAGATGCTGGAACGCGCCGGCCGGCTCGACCGCGCCATCGAGTTCCTGCCCGACGACGAAGTGGTGGCGGAACGCTTCGCGGCCAAGAAGGGCCTGACACGGCCCGAAATCGCCGTGCTCATTCCGTATTCGAAACTGTGGCTGTTCGACGAGATCGTGGACTCCGACCTGCCGGACGACCCCATGCTGCTCGACGATCTGGTGCGCTACTTCCCGACGGCGGTGCAGGAAAAGTACCGCGATGCCATCTGCCGCCATCGCCTGCGGCGGGAGATCATCGCGACCCATGCCACCAACAGCATGATCAACCGGGTCGGCGGCACCTTCGTCACCCAGATCATGGAAAAGACCGGGGTGAAGCCGGCCGACATCGCGCGCGCCTACATCATCACCCGCGACGCCTTCCGCCTGCGCGACCTGTGGAGCGAGATCGAGGCGCTGGACGCCAAGGTTCCGGCCACGGCGCAGGTGGAGATGCTGCTGGAGGCCAACCGGCTGATCGAGCGGGGTACCCTGTGGGTGCTGCGCCAGTGCCCGGCGCCGCTCGACATGGGCGCCGTCATCGCCGAACTGTCGCCGGGCGTCGACCGTCTGGCGGCGGGCATCGAGACGGCGGCCTCGGGCGAGGTGGTGGCCGAGGTGGCGGCACGCGCCGAGCATTACCGCGCGGCGGGCGTGCCCGACGACCTGGCGCGGCGGGTGGCCAACCTCATCCTGCTGGCCAGCGCGCCCGACGTCACCCGCATCGCCGCCCGGCACCAGATGGCCGACGTGTGCGACGCCGCCCGCCATTACTTCGCGGTGGGTGCCCGCTTCGGGCTCGGCTGGCTGCGCGCGGTGGCGGAACCGCTCGCCGTCGGCAGCCACTGGCAGAAGCTGGCGGTGGCGGCGATCATCGAGGAACTGTACCGCGACCAGCGCGAGCTGGCCGAGGCGGTGCTCACGGTGGCCGGCCCGCGCACCGAGGCCGCCGAGGCGGTGGAGGTATGGGTGGCCGGCAACGGGCCGGCGGTGGACCGGGCCGACCAGCTCATCGCCGAGCTGCGCGCCACCGACGCCATCGACCTCGCCATGTTGACGGTCGCGGCCCGCCAGTTCGGCGCCATGAAGGGCGCCTGAGCCGTTGCAGACCCGCCGGCCGGTCCTCACAGGGGGCCGGCCGGCGGGTTCCCTTTCCAGTCACGAGGACAGACGATGCCGCCGAAGACCAACCCCCTGAAGCTGAACCCGCTGCAGCTCAAGACGCTGACGCTCATGCAGGAACTGGCCAACGATCCGGAAACGGCGATGATCGACCAGTTGACGGGCGATTCCACCGTCAGCCGGTTCCCCCATGCCCATGGCAACCACTTCCACCTGGGCCGCTTCGTCGTCAGCTCCGCCGACGCCACCGGCCTGTCCAACGAGGCGGTGTGGAAGGCGCTGGAGCGCAAGGGCCTGGCGCGCTCGTTCTACCCGACCGCCATCACCCTGACCCAGGCGGGCCGCGAGTACGACACCGGCCTGCGCGACCAGATCCTGCACGGCTCCGACCACTGAGTGAGCACGGCGGCGCCGGAAGGGGAGAGGCTTGACGACGGCGCCCGCGCGGGCGCATGTGGTTGGATCGACCCCGTTTCCAGCGAACCGATGACGTCACGCCTCGCCCCTGTCCTGGACGAACTCCGCCGCGCCGCGCCCGACCTGCAGCGGCGCGGGATCGTGCATGCCGGCGTGTTCGGCAGCGTCGCCCGCGGCGACGAGCGCCCCGACAGCGACATCGACATCGTCATCGAGTACGACGTCGAACGTATCGGCGACATTCTCGATCTGGTGACGGTAGCCGACGCCATCGGCGGCATGGTCCGCCGCCGCCTGCCCGGAAGCCGCGTCGACGTGGCAGACGCATGCATGCTCCGCCCGCCGGTGCGCGCGGCCGTCCAGCGGGACGCAGTCTATGCCTTCTGAGCGACCGCTGGAGCCCGACTACGCCTGAGCGCGCCGCCGCGCTCCAGGGGTGATCGGTTTCGTCTGAGCGGTGTATGCACCACAGAGTTGTCATGGCCGGGCTCGACCCGGCCATCCACGGCGGCACGATCGTCTGCCGCCACTGCGCGGTTCGCGCCCGCCATGAGTGCAGCAGGCCGCCGGGTGTGCCGGCGGCCTGGCCCGCGTTACAGGCTGCCGCCCAGGGTGCCCTTGGTCGACGGCACCGCTTCCGCGGCGCGCGGGTCGATTTCGGCCGCCATGCGCAGCGCGCGGGCGAGGCCCTTGAAGCAGCTCTCGATGATGTGGTGGTTGTTCTCGCCGTAGCGGTTGACCACGTGCAGCGTGATGCCGCCGGTCTGCGAGAAGGCCTGGAACCATTCCTTGAACAGCTCGGTGTCGAACTCGCCCAGCTTGTCGCGGGTGAAGGCCACCTTCCAGATCAGGTAGGGGCGGTTGGACAGGTCGAGCGACACTTCCGAACAGGTTTCGTCCATGGGAATGACCGCGCTGCCGTAGCGGCGGATGCCCTTGCGGTCGCCCAGCGCCTTCGCCAGCGCCATGCCCATGGTGATGCCGGTGTCCTCCACGGTGTGGTGGAAGTCGATATGGATGTCTCCGGTCGCGCGAACGGTGAGGTCGATTAGCGCATGACGGGAGAAATTTTCCAGCATATGATCCAGGAACCCGATCCCCGTCCCCCCGTCGAACTGGCCGGTGCCGTCCAGGTTCAGGGTGACGCTGATCTGGGTCTCGCGGGTGACCCGGTCGACGGAAGCGACTCGCATTGGGTGATGTCCTTGGCGATTACAAACCTTCAGGATAAGCGCAGGCGAAAAACCCACACGTCTTGAGCGTTGCAGGTTGTGAAATCAACTGGAGCCGCAACGTCAAGAGATATATCTTTTCCGCATACTAAGCATAAAACCTTCCAGCCCAATTACAACGGTGTACCGCTCGTGACGCAGACTCAACGCCCCTTCGAAAGACGCCGGCAGCCGATCACGGCGAAGGAATATGGTCCCGATCCGGTCGACGTGCACGTCGGCAGCCGCCTGCGCCTGCGCCGCACGCTGCTCGGCCTCAGCCAGGAGCAGCTGGCTGCCGCCGTCGGGGTGACCTTCCAGCAGATCCAGAAGTACGAGCGCGGGTCCAACCGCGTGTCTGCGTCGCGTCTGTACGACATCGCCCGCGTCATGGGCGTGCCCATTCAATACTTCTTCGAAGACATCGACGACCGCATCACGTCGCACCGCCCGACGCAGAACCTGCCGGCCCAGGCCGGCATCACCGACATTCCGCGGGCGCCCTTCGAAGAAGACCCCATGAAGAAGAACGAGACGCTGGAGCTGGTGCAGGCCTATTGGAAGCTGCCGCTCGACGAACAGCGGGAAACCGTTCTGAAGATGCTCAAGGCCATGGGCCGCCGCGACTGAGCGGGTCCGGGCGGGGGCTGCGGTTGCACGACGGCCGGCACGGGCTTCACAGCCCGGCCGGCCGTTTTTCTTCGCTGACGGGCGGCCGCCGTCAGGCGCCGTCGCGGCCGCCGGCCACCGTATCCAGTTCCGCCAGGGCACCGCGCAGCTTCTCCACGCAGCCGTCCAGGGCGGCGTCGCGGGCGAGCTTCAGGGCGGCTTCGACGGCGATGCGCACATGGACGGTCGACGTCGGACGGTGGCCGGAACGGGGAGTGGCGGTGGTCACGGAGTCCCTCGCAAGCCTGGCCCCGACCTGAGGGCTTGGCCGGGGGTTGCACGTGATGATGAACTACCCGTTTTCCAATACTCTCCTACGGGTCGCATGGCAACACTTTTGGGCGCCATATGCGGAAGCACGCTCATAAATTGTATAGGCCTCGAGCGGCCCGGCGGGACCGAGGGTTGACCGCCCGGCGCCGTCGTCCCATGTTCGACGACATCTTTCGCGGGCGGACCACGACCGCTCCGCCCGCCCCACGCCCTCCAACGGCAGCGGAATTCATGAGCCAGCCTTCCGACATCACGTGGCACGGCACCACCATCCTGTCCGTGCGCAAGAACGGCCGCGTCGTCGTCGCCGGCGACGGTCAGGTCTCCTTCGGCAACACCGTCATGAAGGCGAATGCCCGCAAGGTGCGGCGCATCGGCCCCGGCGGCGGCATCCTGGTCGGCTTCGCCGGCGCCACGGCAGACGCCTTCACCCTGCTCGAACGCCTGGAAGCCAAGCTGGAGCAGCACCCCGGCCAGCTCACCCGCGCCTGCGTCGAACTCGCCAAGGACTGGCGCACCGACCGCTACCTGCGCCGGCTGGAAGCCATGATGGCCGTCGCCGACGCCGACGTGTCGCTGGTGCTGACCGGCAACGGCGACGTGCTGGAGCCCGAGGACGGCCTCATCGGCATCGGCTCCGGCGGGTCGTTCGCCCTGGCCGCCGCCCGCGCCCTGGTGGACGTCGAAGGAATCGATGCCGAAACGATCGCCCGCAAGGCCATGGCCATTGCCGGCGACATCTGCATCTACACCAACCAGAACATCATCGTGGAAGCGCTATGACCGCCTTCTCCCCCCGCGAGATCGTCTCCGAGCTCGACCGCTTCATCGTCGGCCAGGGCGACGCCAAGCGCGCCGTCGCCATCGCCCTGCGCAACCGCTGGCGGCGCCAGCAGCTGCCCGAGGGCCTGCGCGAGGAAGTGCTGCCCAAGAACATCCTGATGATCGGCCCGACCGGCGTCGGCAAGACGGAAATCGCCCGCCGCCTCGCCAAGCTGGCGCAGGCGCCCTTCCTCAAGGTGGAAGCGACAAAGTTCACTGAAGTGGGCTACGTCGGCCGCGATGTGGAAAGCATCGTCCGCGACCTGGTGGAAATCGCCATCAACGAGACGCGCGAGCGCCTGCGCAAGTCGGTGACGGCCAAGGCGGAACTGGCCGCCGAGGACCGCGTGCTCGACGCCCTGGTCGGCCAGAACGCGAGCCCCGAGACGCGCCAGAAGTTCCGCAAGATGCTGCGCGAAGGGGCGCTCAACGACCGCGAGATCGAGGTCATGGTGGCCGATACCGGCAACGCCGGCATGCCGACCATCGACATCCCCGGCATGCCGGGCGCCCAGATGGGCATGCTCAACCTCAACGACATCTTCGGCAAGGCCTTCGGCGGCCGGCAGAAGCCGCGCAAGATGACCGTCTCCGACAGCTACGAGGTGCTGCTGAAGGAAGAGGGCGACAAGCTGCTCGATCAGGAAGAGGTGGTGCAGGAAGCCATCCGGTCGGTCGAGAACAACGGCATCGTCTTCCTGGACGAGATCGACAAGATCACCGCCCGCTCCGACGCCGGCGCACGCGGCGGCGACGTCTCGCGCGAGGGCGTGCAGCGCGACCTCTTGCCGCTCATCGAGGGCACGACGGTCGCCACCAAGCACGGCACGGTGAAGACCGACCACATCCTGTTCATCGCGTCGGGCGCCTTCCACCTGGCGAAGCCGTCGGACCTGCTGCCCGAGCTGCAGGGCCGCCTGCCCATCCGCGTCGAGCTGCAGGCGCTGTCCAAGGACGACTTCAAGCGCATCCTGACCGAGCCCGAGGCCAGCCTCATCAAGCAGTACAAGGCGCTGATGCAGACCGAGGGCGTGACGCTCGACTTCCAGGATGACGCGGTGGACGCCATCGCCGGGCTGGCGGCCGACATCAACAAGTCGGTGGAAAACATCGGCGCCCGCCGCCTGCACACGGTGCTGGAGCGGCTGCTGGAGGAAATCAGCTTCACCGCCTCGGACCGCGACGGCGAAACCATCGCCATCACGCCCGATCTGGTGCAGGAGCGCGTCGGCGGCCTGGCCCAGAAGGGCGACCTGTCGAAGTTCATTCTGTAGGCGGAATGGGGGGCGGAGGGGCGTCCCCTCCGTCCTCGTGCGCGGGCCCTTGGCGTGTACGGCATCTGTCGTGACGGCCGGCGCCCATGGCCGCCGCCGGGGACGCCGTGGATGGCCGGATCAAGTCCGGCCATGACACATTTGGCAATGATCTCAAACACTTGTCATGCCCGGCCACCGAGCCGGGCATCCACGGCGTGCACGGCATCTGCCGTGGGGCCGGCGCCCTAACGCCCCCCCTACTCCGCCGCCTCCGGCTCCTCGCCGAACTCCAGCCGCTGGATGCGGTCGCCGCGGCGGGCCACGCGGTCCGTCGAGGTGCGGATCTGGCGCACGTCCTCCACCGCCTGATCGAAGTGGCGTGCGAGCTTGCCCACCCGGTCGTCGAGCCGCCCGAGGTCGTCCATCAGCGCCCGTACCTCGGCCTGGATCAGCGCCGCCTGTTCCTGCATGCGGGCGTCCTTCAGCACCGCCCGCACGGTGTTCAGCGTAGCCATGAGCGTGGTCGGCGAGACGATCCACACCTTGGCCCGCCAACTGGCCTCCACCACCTGCGGGAAGCGGGCGTGCAGTTCGGCGTAGATGGCTTCCGACGGCAGGAACATGAGGGCGCTGTCAGCGGTTTCCCCCGGGACCAGATAGCGCTCGGCGATGTCCTTGATGTGCTTGCCGACGGCGGCGGCGAAGGCGCGCGTCGCCGCCACCCGCGCCGGCTCGTCGGCGGCGGCGTGGGCCTCGCGCAGGGCGTGCCAGCTTTCCAGCGGGAACTTGGCGTCGACCACGATGGGGCCGGGCGGCGCCGGCAGGCGGATCAGGCAGTCGGCGCGGCGGCCGTTGCCGAGCGTCACCTGGAAGCCGTAAGCCGAGGGCGGCAGGCAGGCCGTCATCAGGTCGTGCAATTGCACCTCGCCGAAAGCGCCGCGCGCCTGCTTGTTGCCCAGCACCTCCTGCAAGCCCACCACCTGGGCCGACAGCTCGGTGATGGTGGCCTGCGCCCGGTCGATGACGGCGAGGCGCTCGCGCACTTCCGTCAGGGTCGCCGCCGTGCGGTCGCCGGAGCGTTGCAGCACCTCCGCCAGCGCCCGTTCCTGCGCCTGCAGGCGGCCGCCCAGCTGGTCGGCGAGGCGGGCCTGGGCGTCGGCCAGCTGCGCCAGACGGCCGCCGAGGTCGCCCGCCGCCGCACCGCCGACGCCGCTGCCCCGGCGCAGCAGCAGGAGCAGCGTCAACACCCCCACCGCCACCAGCAGCGCGGGCACGAGCCAGGATGATGCGTCCATGGGTCACCGCCCTCTTGTCGCCATGCTTTCCTGATGGTCTACAGAACAGCGGCAGCGCCCGCAACCGATTTGGACTAAAAGGAGAACGCCATGTCGTCGTCCCGCCCCGTCGCCGCGGTTCTGGTCCTGGCGCTCGCCGCCGCACCGGGGACCGTCCTGGCGGCCGATCCGGTGCCCGAGGTGACGGCGGCGGAAGGTGCCCGCACCGCCCTCGGCCTCACCATCTACAACCACGGCTCGGCGCTGGTGACCGACCGCCGCAGCGTCAGCCTGCCGGCCGGCGAGGCGCGGCTCGTGTTCCCCGGCTTGCCGCGCGAGGTGCAGCCCACGGGTGCCGGCCTGCGGGCGGCGGGGGTGCAGGTGGTGCAGCAGTCGCTCGACACCAGCCTGCCGACGCCCGACGCCCTGCTCGCCGCCGCCGTCGGGCAGGAGGTGACCTTCGAGCGCCTCAACCCGGTGACCGGCGCCACCGAGAGCGTGCGCGCCCGCGTCCTCGCCGGGCCGCCGGCGCCGCTGTTCGAGGTCGACGGCAAGGTACGCCCCGACATCCCCGGCACGCCGGTGTTCGACGCCCTGCCGGCCGGCGTGCGCCTGCATCCGGCCTGGACCGGGCTGGTGCGATCGGAGGCCACGGCGCCGGCGGCGACGCTCGCCTATCTCACCGGCGGCCTCGGCTGGCAGGCGGACTACACGGCGACGCTGAGCGAGGACGCCAAGAGCCTGAGCCTGCAGGCCATGGCGACCCTGAACAACGACACCGGCACGACTTTCCCCGCCGCGGCCGTCAAGCTGGTGGCCGGCGAGGTGGCGCGGGTCGACGATGCGCCGATGATGGCCAAGGCCGCCCGCGGCGGCATGATGGAATACGCCGCCGCCCCGGCGGCCGCCCCCATGGCTGACGCGGCGCGCGAGCAGATCGGGGCCTTCCACCTCTACACCCTCGACCGCCCGGTCGACCTGCCGGCCGGGCGCACCGTGCAGCACGCCCTGCTGTCGGCCCAGACGGTGCCGGTGACCACCGAATACCGCCTGGAAAGCCCGCCGCACGTGTTCTTCAATCAGGTGATGGGCGACACGCCGGTGCATGTGGAAACCCGCCTGACCTTCACCAACGACACGGCCTCGGGCCTCGGCAAGCCGCTGCCGGCCGGCACGGTGCGGGTCTTCGCGCCGGATTCGGCCGGCCTGCTGCAACTGGTGGGGGCCGACCGGCTCGATCACCTGGGCGAGGGCCGCGAGGGGCACGTCACCCTCGGCCGCGCCTTCGACGTGACGGCGGAGCGCGTGCAGACCGACTTCAAGCGCCTGTCCGACCGGGTGACCGAAACCGCCCACCGCATCACCCTGACCAACGGCCGCGACGAGGCGGTGACGGTGCGCGTCGCCGAGCCGCTGCCCGGCCAGTGGGAGATCCTGGAGGCCTCCACCCCCGCCGAAAAGGCGCGCTCCGATCAGGCCGTGTGGCGGGTGACGGTGCCGGCCAAGGGCGAGGCGGTGCTCAGCTACCGGGCGCGCATTCAGTACTGACGCTGTCCACCACCCGGCCCTGGCGGCGGCGCACCGGCACCGGCTCGCGCCGCCCCTTCACGGGCACCGCCTGCACCGGCGCCCAGGCCGCATCGTCGATGCCGGCCCGCGCCAGGGTGGCGGCGTCGGCCACCAGCTCGCCGGCCGCCGCCAGGGTGCACAGGCGGGCGGCGACGTTCACGGCGTCGCCGATGACGGTGTAGTCGCGCCGCTCCGCCGGGCCGATGGCGCCCGAGACGACGGCGCCGGTGAACACCCCGACGCCGACGCCGCGCGGCAGGCCGGCCGCCGCCACCGCCGCCAGCAGGTCTTCCGCCGCCGCCACGGCACGGGCCTCGGCGCCGGGGCCGTCGAAGCGGGCGAGCAGGGCGTCGCCGATCATCTTGTCGACGTCGCCGCCGTGGTCCTGCACCGCCGCCACCTGCAGGCTCATGAGGTGGTTGAGGAAGGCCACCACCGCCTCCGGCGTCGCCAGTTCGGCGAAGCCCGAGAAATCGCGCACGTCGCTGTACAGCAGCGTCATGACCAGGCGCCGGCCCTCGGCCGCGCCGCCGCCGCTGCGGGTGGCCTGCACGGCGGAGCGCGACACGAAGGTTTCCAGGCGGCGCCGCAGGTCCACCAGACGCGCCGTGCGGCCGTCGATGTCGGCCTGGGCGCGGCCGACCAGGCGGGCGAGCAGCCACACCAGCCCCGCCAGCAGCCCCACCGGCACCGCCACCGCCGGCGCCAGGGTGCGCAGCAGGATGGCGTCGAGGAACACCTGCCGCTCGTACAACTCGAACACGGCCACCACCGCCCCGCCGGCATCGCGGTGGGCGACATAGAGTTCGTAGAGCGGTCCGTCCGGATCGGGCTTGTCGACCACCTGGGGCCGGCCCTCCGCCACCAGGGCCTTCAAGGCATCGCCGTCGTCCACCGCGCCGATCTCGTCGCCGTCGGTGCTGAAGACGGTGGTGCGGTCGGGGCGGTAGACCTTCAGGCGGGCGAGTCGACCGTCGGACAGGGCCTCGGCGAAGGCGCCGCGCAGGGCTTCGGCGTGCGGACCGGCCCACACGACGGCCGGCGGCTCGTGGCCCCGGATCAGGGCGCTCCAGCCCTCCGGCGCCTCGCGCTGGATGAGGGCGGCGATGGACTCGGCGCGGGCCTGGGCGAGGTCGAGGTAGATGCCCTCCACCAGGCGCCGCCCGCCGAAGGCCGCCAGCACGGCCAGCATCAGCACGAAGACCAGCAGCCCCGGCAGAATGCGCCGGCGGAACCGGCGTCGCAGCGGAAAGGGGGCGTCCACGGGCAACAGGGCGGCATCGGGCATGGCGGCGGATGGTCCTTCCGGTGTCGTCACCCTTCGGACCATGTGGGAATAGACCTTAACGGAGGCTGAACGTCGGCCTTGCGGCGGGCGCCGGGGTGGGTACTCTCTTGCGCCATGACCCGCAAGAAGATCGCCGAACTCTACGCCCGCCTGCACGCCCTCGACCCCGAGCCGAAGGGCGAGCTGCACTACGTCAATCCCTTCACCCTGCTGGTTGCCGTGGCGCTGTCGGCGCAGGCCACCGACAAGGGGGTGAACAAGGCCACCGGGCCGCTGTTCCAGGTCGCCGACACCGCCGAGAAGATGGCGGCGCTGGGCGAGGAGGGGCTGACCGAGTACATCAAGACCATCGGCCTCTACCGCACCAAGGCGAAGAACGTCATCGCCCTGTCGCGCAAGCTGCTGGCCGAGACGGGCGGCGAGGTGCCGGCCGACCGCGACTACCTGGAGACGCTGCCCGGGGTGGGGCGGAAGACCGCCAACGTGGTGCTGAACATCGCCTTCGGGCAGCCCTTCATCGCCGTCGACACCCACATCTTCCGCGTCGGCAACCGCACCGGCCTCGCCCCCGGCAAGACGCCGGCGCAGGTGGAGGAGGTGCTGGAGCGGGTGACGCCGCCCGACTACAAGCTGCACGCCCACCACTGGCTGATCCTGCACGGCCGCTACATCTGCAAGGCCCGCAAGCCCGACTGCTGGCGCTGCCCCATCGCCGACCTGTGCGCCTTCAAGCCGAAAACCCCGCCGCCGGCGGAGGGGAAGGGGTAGGGGCGCGACGAGGGGCCGGGCGGCGGCCGCTTTTGATGGTTTGGCGTGAAATATCAACCATGTGTCATGCCCGGCCTCCGAGCCGGGCATGCACGGCATCTGCCGTGAGGGCGGCGCTCCCGTCCGCCGGCCGTGGCGCCGTGGATGGCCGGGTCGAGCCCGGCCATGACAATTTATGGCGATATTTCAATAGGTTGTCATGCCCGGCCTCCGAGCCGGGCATCCACGGCGTGCACGGCATTCGCCGTGGAGGGCGGCGCCCGCGCCTGCCGTCGGAGACGCCCGTGGAGGACCGGGTCGGCCTTGCGTATCCGGCGTGAACGGCGCCCCCCCCGTCACTCCGCCTTGAACGGCCGGGCGAGCAGGGCCTGGATGGTCGGTTCCAGCGCGGCACCATGGTTCAGCACCGCGTCCACCGCGGCGCAGATCGGCATGTCGACGCCGAGCCGCTGCGCCAGGGCGACCACGGCCGAGGCGGTGTGCACGCCCTCCGTCACCGCCTTGCGGCCGGCGAGGATGTCGGCCAGCGGCTTGCCCTCGCCGAGCGCGAAGCCCAGGGAGTAGTTCCGGCTCTGCAACGACGATGCGGTGAGCATGAGGTCGCCGAGGCCCGACAGGCCCATGAGCGTTTCCGGCCGACCGCCCTTGGCGACGGCGAGGCGGCTGATTTCCGCCAGGCCGCGGGTGAGCAGGGCGGCGCGGGCGTTGTCGCCCAGGCGCCGGCCCTCGACGATGCCGCTGGCGATGGCCATGACGTTCTTCACGGCGCCGCCGATCTCCGCGCCGATGCGGTCGGCGGTCCAGTAGGGGCGGAAGGTGGCGGTGCCGATGGCCTCCACCAGCGCGCGGCCCTGCCATTCGTCGTCGCAGGCGAGCGTGACCGCCGTCGGCAGGCCGCGCACCACCTCCGCCGCGAAGGTGGGGCCGGACAGCACCGCGACGGGCACGTCGGCCGGCAGCACCTCCTCCACCGCCTCGTGCATGAGGAGGCCGCTGTCCTGCTCGATCCCCTTGGCACAGATCACCGCCGGCACGCCGGTCGGCCAGCGCGGCGCCAGCAGGGCGCAGACGCCGCGCAGGTGCTGCGCCGGGGCGACCAGCAGCACGGCGTCGGCGGCCAGCGCGTCGGTCGGCTCGGCGGTGGCGTGGATCTTGGGGTCCAGCGCGACGCCCGGCAGGTAGTCCGGGTTCTCGTGGCGGCGGTTGATGGCCTCCACCACCGCCGGCTCGCGCGCCCACACCACGACGTCGCGGCCTGCCCGCCGCAGGGTCTGCGCCAGCGCCGTGCCCCAGGCGCCGCCTCCGATCACGCCGATACGCTGCATGGGGGTGTTCTCCCGCTTTCCTTCGAGGTGCCTCGTGGGGACAGGGTTTACGGCCTCCCGGCCTAGGCCGCAAGGCATCCGGGTGGCGGGTCTTGCCTTGGCGGGACCGCTCGGGCAGAACAGGAAGACCTCACAAGGACGGATGCGCATGCCCATTCTGGTCACCGGCACCGCCGGCTTCATCGGCTTCCACACCGCCCGCCGCCTGCTCGCCCGCGGCGAGACCGTGGTCGGGCTCGACGTGGTGAACGACTACTACGACCCGCGCCTGAAGGAAGCGCGCCTCGCCCTGCTGAAGCAGGACCCCGGCTTCACCGAGGCGCGGCTGGACGTCGCCGACCGCGACGGCGTGCTCGCCCTGTTCGAGCAGCACCGCTTCGCCACGGTGATCCATCTGGCGGCCCAGGCCGGCGTGCGCTACAGCGTCGAGAACCCCTTCGCCTACGTGGATTCCAACCTGGTCGGCTTCGTCAACGTGCTGGAGGCCTGCAAGCGGGCCGGCACCGGGCATCTGGTCTATGCCTCCACCAGCTCGGTGTTCGGCGCCAACGCGGCCATGCCGTTCCACGAAAGCCAGAGCACGGCCCACCAGATGAGCCTCTACGCCGCCACCAAGAAGGCGAACGAGGTGATGGCCCACTCCTACGCCCACCTGTTCGGCCTGCCGTGCACCGGCCTGCGGTTCTTCACCGTCTACGGGCCGTGGGGCCGGCCGGACATGGCGCTGTTCAAGTGGGCCAAGGCGATCCTGGCCGGTGAGCCCATCGACGTCTACAACAACGGCGAGATGAGCCGCGACTTCACCTACGTCGACGACATCGTCGAGGGCATCGTGCGCATCGCCGACGTGCCGGCGACGCCCGACCCGGCGTGGGACCCGGCGGCGCCGGCGGTCGGCACCAGCGGCATCGCCCCCTACCGCCTCTACAACATCGGCCGCGGCGAGCCGCAGGCGCTGATGGACTACCTGCGCACCCTGGAAGACGCCCTCGGCCGCAAGGCGGACATCCGCTTCAGGCCCATGCAGCCGGGCGACGTGGCCGCCACCTGGGCCGACACCGGCGCACTCGAGGCCGCCACCGGCTACCGGCCGCAGGTCGGCATCGACGTCGGCGTGCGGCGCTTCGTGGAGTGGTACCGGGAGTATTACGGGGTGTGAGGGCTCAGCCTTCGAGGGCCCGGCGCACCGCCTGAGGATCGCGCTCCATCACCCGCAGCAGCACGCGCGCCGGCCCGCTCGGCACGCGCTGGCCTTGCTCCCACTTGCGAACGGTGGAGAGCGAGACGGCGAAGGTCTTGGCGAAGGCCGGCTGGCTGAGGCCCATGGCGACTCGGATCGCCGCCACGTCCACGCGATCGGCGGCAACCTGGCTCGCCACGGCGCGGCCCGGTTCGCCTTTGGCGTAGGCGAGGGCGTCTTCCAGCCCTTCGCGGAGTCCGTCGAATGCGCGGCTCATGATAGTCTCCGGTACTGATCGACAAGGCGTTCCACAAAGTCGGCCAACTGGTGGCGCTCGGCCTGGGACAAGTCGTCCTTCTCGTTCTTGGCGAAGATGGACAGCAGAAACAGCGGCATCGTCTCGTTTCGGTAGTAGTATATCGTCCTGGCGCCGCCACTCTTGCCGCGTCCCTGAACGGCCAAGCGAACCTTTCGGAGCCCGCCGGTTCCCCGGATGACGACGCCGCATTCGGGATCGGCCGCCAGCATCGCCTTCAGGTCCTCGCGCTCGTCATCCGTCAAAAGAGCAGCGGCGCGCTGCAGGAACGCGCGGGTCTCGACGATCGTGATCAAGGGCGCGACAGGCTTCAACGTAACCCTCTGGGTCATGATGCGCAAGGGGAGGGGCGTCCGAATGCGCACACGCCGGACGTGCAGTGGGTTGATGATATGCATCCTCAGTCAGGCCGCAATGAAAAACCCCCGCCGTCACCGGCGGGGGTTTTCGTGAATCTGGCGGACCCGGCGCGATTCGAACGCGCGACCTTCGCCTTCGGAGGGCGACACTCTATCCAGCTGAGCTACGGGTCCAGCGGAGGTGCAGGGTGGGACCATACCTGCCCGGAACGCCTTTGCCAACCAGGAAAAAGACGACGGCCCGCCGCGCCCGGAGGCGGGGCCGGCCGTCGCCGCACAGGTCAGCGCGCGTCTTCCGTCGCCGGCTCGGCGGGGGCCTCGCGCGGGGTCTTCAGCAGCGAGACGATGACGCCCGCCGCCAGCAGGCCGAAGGTCACGCCCAGCGACACCGCCGCCGGCATCTTGCCGAAGAAGTCGGCGTAGAAGATCTTCGAGCCGATGAAGATCAGCACCGCCGCCAGGGCGTACTTCAGGTAAGCGAAGCGGTGAACCATGGCGGCCAGCGCGAAGTACAGGGCGCGCAGGCCGAGGATGGCGAAGATGTTGCTGGTATAGACGATGAACGGGTCGGTGGTGATGGCGAACACCGCCGGCACGCTGTCGACCGCGAAGATCAGGTCCGACACCTCGACGACGACCAGCGCCAGGAACAGCGGCGTCGCCCACCACACGGCCTTGCCGGACTTGGGGTCGGGCTGCTTCACCCAGAAGCGCTCGCCGTGCAGCGTGTCGGTGACGCGCATGCGACGGCGCAGGAAACCGATCATCTTGTTCTGCGACAGGTCGGGCGCGTCGTCCTCGCCCTTGGCGAACAGCATCTTCAGGCCGGTGAACACCAGGAAGGCGCCGAAGATGTAGAGCACCCAGTGGAACTCGGTCACCAGCGCCGCGCCCAGGCCGATCATGATGCCGCGCAGGACGATCACGCCGAGGATGCCCCAGAACAGCACCCGGTGCTGGTACTCGCGGGGCACCGCGAAGTAGGTGAAGACCAGCGAGATGACGAAGACGTTGTCGAGCGACAGGCTCTTCTCGACGAAATAGGCGGTCAGGTAGGTCATGCCCGCCGTCTCGCCCATGTACCACCACACCCAGCCGCCGTAGAGCAGGGCGACGAAGACGTAGAAGGCGGAGAGGCGCAAACTTTCCGGGATCGAAATGACGTGGGCCTTGCGGTGCAGGACGCCCAGGTCGAGGACGAGCAGGGTGACCACGATGCCGGCGAACGCCAGCCACGCCCAGGCGGGTTTCCCCATCACGGGCGCAAACAAAAGATCGAGGAGTTCCAAGGAGGAACCTCCGGCTGTCAGATGCGCCGCGTGAGCGCCATGACGGACGAAGATCCGACATCACGACGACCGCCGTCGTCGCCAGAGGGGCCCGGACCCGAGAATGAACGGAAGATGGCGAACCGCTGGCGCAATTCAAGGGGAAACTTGCACGACCATCGCCTCGCCCGGTCCCAGCTCCTCGCCCGAGGGCAGGGGCAGGGCGGGGTGATCGATCCAGGCGGCGACGTCGGCATAGACCGTTTCGGCCTGCAGGTCGCGCAGCAGCATGTGCCAGCCGTCGTCGTACCACACCACGCGCACCCGCCCGCCGCGGTCGGGCAGGCCGGCGACGGCGGCCGCCGTCGGCTCCGGCGGCACGATCTCGTCCTTCTCGCCGTAGAGGTAGAGCACCGGCCCCGGCACCGCGTGCACCTTTTCGTAGGCGAGGTCCATGAGGTCCACCAGGCCCTTGATGGTGTCGACGCGGGTGTCGCGGATGACGTGGGGGTCGCGCGCCAGTTCGCGCAGCATCGCGATGTTGTCCGACGGCATGAAGCCGAGGCCGCGGCCCGACAGCGTCAGCCACGGCACCGTATGGCTCGCCACCGCCAGGGTGACGCGGTAGAGCAGCGGCATGGTCTCGCGCGCCCACACCGCCGGCGCGCTGAGCACGATGCGGTCGGCCGGCGGCGGATCGGCGGAGGTGGCGGCGGCGATGACGACGGCGCCGCCCATGCTCTCGCCCAGCAAGGTCAGCGGCAGCCCGGGGTAGCGGGCCTTCACCGCCCGCGCCGCCGCGGTGACGTCGGCCGCCAGCGTCTCCGTCCCCGGCCACAGGCCGCGCCCCGGTGCCTGCCCGAAGCCGCGCTGATCATAGGCCCAGACGGCGAAGCCCAGGTTGGCGAGCGCCTCGCCGAAGCCCTCGAAGGAGCGGGAATGGTCGTTGAAGCCGTGCACGGCCAGCACCACGGCGTGCGGCGCGCCCGCCGGCTCCCACCGCCGCAGCGGCAGGGCGGTGCCGTCGGGGGTGAGGAAGGCCTCGTCGGTCAGCACCGGCGGCGCCGGTCGGGCGGCCAGGGGGCCGGGATCGAGCAGGCGGGGGGTGCAGGCGGCCAGCGTCAACCCCAGGGCCGCGACGGCCAGCCGCCGCAGCGCCGCCGTCGCCGTCGGCCTCATGCGCGGGCCGCGTCCTTGCTGGTGCCGCCGGCGGCGGCGGCGCTGCTGGTGAGCTGGAGGAAGATGTCCTCCAGGTCGGCCTCTTCCGTCGACAGGTCGACCACCGACAACTCGGCGCGGCGCAGCGCCTCCAGGATCTCGCCCATCACCGTCTCCGACGGCTTGAAGCGGAACACCAGCTTGCGCGGCTCCACCAGTTCCGGCGCCAGGGCGGCCAGCGCCGGCGGCACCGCCGTCAGGGCCTCGCGCACGGTGACGTGCAGGGCCTTGTTGTCGAGGCGCTTGAGCAGGGTGTCCTTGGGCTCGCAGGCCACCACGTCGCCGTGGTTGATGATGGCGATGCGGTCGCACAGCTCCTGCGCTTCTTCCAGGTAATGGGTGGTGAGCAGGATGGTGGTGCCGCGGCGGTTCAGCTCCTTCACCTGCTCCCACAGCTGCTGGCGCAGCTCGATGTCGACGCCGGCCGTCGGCTCGTCGAGCACCAGGATGGGCGGGGCGTGCACCATGGCCTTGGCGACCAGCAGGCGGCGGCGCATGCCGCCCGAGAGCGTGCGGGCATAGGCGTCGGCCTTGTCGGACAGGCCCACCAGCGCCAGGATCTCGTCGGTGCGGCGCTCGGCCTTGGGCACGCCGTAGAGGCCGGCCTGCACTTCCAGCAATTCGCGCGGGGTGAAGAAGGGGTCGAGGTTCAGCTCCTGCGGCACCACCCCGATGGCAAGGCGGGCGCCGCGCTCGTCGCGGTCGATGTCGGCGCCCCAGATGCGCACGGTGCCGGCGGTCTTGGTCACCAGCCCGGCCATGATGTTGATGAGCGTCGACTTGCCGGCGCCGTTGGGGCCGAGCAGCCCGAAGAACGACCCGCGCGGCACGCTGAGCGACACCCCTTTCAGGGCGCGCTTCTCCTTCTGGCCGAACCGCCCGCGGTAGGTCTTGGTCAGGCCGTCGATCTCGATGGCGTTGTCGGGGGCGGGCAGGGCGTCGGGCGGCAGGTCGCGGGGCATGGTCTCGGACGTTCAGGCGGGGATGGGAAACGGGCGGGCCGTCCCTATATGGTCCGGTCGGGGCCGGCGGTCGAGTCCCCCATTGATCGCGAGCGGGCGTCGGGGCATCATCCGGCATCGTTTTCGCACCGGCCGACCGTTCGGCAGCGGCGGCCGCCAGGGCACAGAGAGACAGAGGCAATGACGCAGAAGGACCTGATCGACACCGTCGCGGTGACCACCAACGACGTCGCCTGCGACGGCACCGGCGCTTCCGGCGGGCACCCGCGCGTGTGGCTGCACATCGACCCGGCCACCCGCGACGTCGTGTGCCCGTACTGCAGCCGCCGCTTCGTGCTGGACGCGGGCGTGACCGCCGCCGCCGTCCAGCACTGAGGCCTCTTCGTCATATCCCCCCAGCGGGGCCGGTGACGGTCCCGCCGCTTCTTTGGGTGGGGCCGGGGCGCGGCCCCGCCGCCTCTTTCGGTCCCGCCCTGTCCCCCGTGCCGCGTCCGGCGGTTCCGCGAGAAGGGCGAGCGCCATGAAACACGTCTTCCTGGTCGACGGATCGGGCTTCATCTTCCGCGCCTTCCACGCCCTGCCGCCCATGACGCGGCCCGACGGCGTGCCGGTGAACGCCGTCTACGGCTTCACGCAGATGCTGATGAAGCTGGTCGCCGACACCGACGCCGACCACATCGCGGTGGTGTTCGACACGGCCCGCCAGACCTTCCGCAACGACTTCTACCCCGAGTACAAGGCCCACCGGCCGCCGCCGCCCGACGACCTGATCCCGCAGTTCGCCCTGATCCGCGAGGCGGTGCGCGCCTTCGACCTGCCGTGCGTCGAGATGGACGGCTTCGAGGCCGACGACCTGATCGCCACCTATGCCCGGCTGGCGCGGGAGGCCGGCGCCAAGGTGACCATCGTGTCGTCGGACAAGGACCTCATGCAGCTGGTGCGCGACGGCGAGGTCACCCTGTTCGACGCCATGAAGAACAAGGTGATCGGCGGCGAGGAGGTGGTGGAGAAGTTCGGCGTGCCGCCCGAGAAGGTGGTCGACGTGCAGGCCCTGGCCGGCGACCCCACCGACAACGTGCCCGGCGTGCCCGGCATCGGCGTGAAGACCGCCGCCCAGCTCATCGCCGAATACGGCGACCTGGAGTCGCTGCTCGCCCGCGCCGGCGAGATCAAGCAGCCCAAGCGCCGCCAGAACCTGCTGGAGCACGCCGAGGCCGCCCGCGTCTCGCGCCGCCTCGTGCTGCTGCGCGACGACTGCGAGGTGGAGGTGCCGCTCGACACCTTCGCCGTGAAGAAGCCCGACGCCGACAAGCTGGCGGCCTTCCTGAAAGACAACGGCTTCACCTCCATCCTGACCCGCATGCAGGCCAAGCTGGCCGACGCTGGCGAAGCCCCGCCCGCCGCCGCCGGGGGCACCGCCGTGCCGGTGCCGGCCGAGGTGACCTACGAGCTGATCCAGACCGTTGCGGACCTGGAACGGTGGGTCGAGGCCGCCACGGCGCAGGGCTTCGTCGCCGTCGACACGGAAACCGACGGGCTCGACTGCCACGAATGCGCGCTGGTCGGCGTGTCGCTGGCCATCGCGCCCGGGAAGGCCTGCTACATCCCCCTGCGCCACGTCGATCCCGATGCCGCGCCGGAGCCGGAGAGCGCCCAGGGCGACCTGCTCGGCGGCGTCGCCGCCAAACCGGCACAGCGCCCGCAGCAGATCGACCTCGCCGAGGCGATCGCCCGCCTGAAGCCCCTGCTGGAAAGCCCGGCGGTGCTGAAGATCGGCCACAACATCAAGTACGACATGCACGTGCTGGCCCGCGAAGGCGTGCGCGTCGACCCCATCGACGACACCATCGTCATGTCCTACGTGCTCGACGGCACCACCACCGGCCACGGCATGGACGAACTGGCCAAGCGCCACCTGGGCCACACCTGCATCTCGTTCACCGACCTGTGCGGCAAGGGCAAGGCGCAGATCACCTTCGACCGCGTGCCGCTCGACAAGGCCTGCGCCTACGCCGCCGAAGACGCCGACATCACGCTGCGCCTGCACGCCCTGTTCCGCCGCCGGCTGGTGGAAGAGCACATGATGGGCGTCTACGAGGGGCTCGACCGGCCGCAGGTGCGCGTGCTGGCCGACATGGAAGCGGCCGGCGTCAAGGTCGATGCGGTGGAACTGCGCCGTCTGTCCGACGACCTGGGTGCCCGCATGGCGGAGCTGGAGGTGCAGATCCACGCGCTCGCCGGCGAGACCTTCAACCCCGGCTCGCCCAAGCAGCTGGGCGAGATCCTGTTCGACAAGATGGGCCTGCAGGGCGGCAAGAAGAGCAAGACCGGCGCCTATTCCACCAGCGCCGACATCCTGGAACAGCTGGCGGCGCAAGGCCACGACCTGCCGGCCCGCGTGCTCGACTGGCGCCAGGTGCAGAAGCTGAAGAGCACCTATGCCGACAGCCTGGTCGGCCAGATCAGCCCGCGCACCGGGCGGGTGCATACGTCGTACTCGCAGACGGTGGCGTCCACCGGGCGCCTGTCGTCGCAGGACCCCAACCTGCAGAACATCCCCATCCGCACGGAAGAAGGGCGCAAGATCCGCCGCGCCTTCGTCGCCGCCGAGGGCTGCAAGCTGGTGTCGGCCGACTATTCGCAGATCGAGCTGCGGCTGGTGGCGCACGTCGCCGATATCGCCGCCCTCAAGCGCGCCTTCCACGAGGGGCAGGACATCCACGCCATCACCGCGAGCGAGATGTTCGGCGTGCCGGTGGAGGGCATGGACCCCATGATCCGCCGCCGCGCCAAGGCCATCAACTTCGGCATCATCTACGGCATCTCGGCCTTCGGGCTGGCGGCCCAGCTCGGCATCGACCGCGGCGAGGCCAAGGCCTACATCGACGCTTACTTCGCCCGCTTCCCGGAAATCCGCGACTACATGGAAGCGACCAAGGCCGAGGCCAAGCGCCAGGGCTTCGTCACCACCTTCATGGGCCGCAAGTGCTACACGCCCGGCATCAACGACCGCAACCCGAACATGCGGGCCTTCGCCGAGCGCGCCGCCATCAACGCCCCCATCCAGGGCGGCGCGGCCGACATCATCAAGACCGCCATGCGCCGCCTGCCGCTGGCGCTGACCGACGCCGGCCTGAAGACGACCATGCTGCTGCAGGTCCACGACGAACTGATCTTCGAGGCCCCGGTCGACGAGGCGGAGGCGGCGGTGCCGGTCATCAAGCGAGTGATGCAGGAAGCCGCGACCCTGTCGGTGCCGCTGGACGTGGACGCCGGCATCGCCGACACCTGGGCGGAAGCGCACTGAAAAGAAAACGAGGGGAGGCAACGGCCTCCCCTCGTGCTCCCCTCGTTCAGGAAGTTGCTCCTGGCCTCAGGAAATCAGCCGCCCTCGTCACGGCTTCCGGTGCTTCGTAGGATCCACCAGGATGTAACCCTGGCCGGCCTTTTCAGTGGGCGGAAGCGGGTTCCCCGCGGTGGACGTTCGCTCGACACCAGTACGACCGCCGCGCGGACCGACGATCTCGTACTGCCCTGACTTCGGGGTCTCTTGCCCCGGCTTGTAGATGTTAGCCATGGGACGGCACCTCCTGGGCGGGCTTGATCGACGAGAACCGCTTTCCGCGGTTGATTTCGCAGATCCGCCCCTGGTTGATGCCGTAGTCCGCGGCGATAACATGCTGGTAGTCGCCTCTTTTGAGGCGCGCCTTGATGATGGCCACATCCTGGGCCGACAGGTCGTTAACGGATGCCATGGCGGCGATCCTCCTAAGAGGTTGCGATCTGCCACGTAACCGGGTAACGTGAGTCTCGTGGAAAGACCTCACAGCCCGGTGCGAGATAATCGCAACGAGGTTGAAGGGCATCTCGGAGGCGGGTCTGTTAGCGCAGACTCGCCTCTGGCATGTGGAGATCATCTCAATATCTTGGGCACGTGGCAAGCCCTTTACGCACCTGTGGTGTGTCAGTCGCCGCTAAGGCCGCTTTTCCGGCTCTGGGTGCACGATGCCACCTCTCCACGCCAATTTTGCCATCAAAGACCTTTCGCGCGCCAGCGACCGTCTAAAGCGCGAATCTGACGCCACTCTTTCGGGTGGCTCTCGTTTTCGCGTCGCACGTGAGGGTTGGCTGCCAAGTTATTGCTGAATCCTGTTAATGTTGACCGGTGATTGGCCAAGCTATGTCTGCGCGTCCCTATCTGAACGTAGCGCACGCAGTTATCACGCCAGAGCGACCGGCGCCGCCAACGGCAAAAAGCCGAGCGATGACGGATGGCTTGTCGTCGGCAATCCGCACGAGCGGCCTGGCTACTTTGCCCGTCAGTCTTCTCGTCTCACGGTGGCTTTCACACCGACTCGGCCTCTTGCGCCTTTAGAGGCATCGCGGAAGCGACGACCTTCCGTTCCTGTTCTATAGCCGAGGCTTTCCTGTCACCTCATCGTGCGGCATCATCCGCCGCCATGATGCCTGCCTACGCCCTGCCCCTCTTCGCCGCCGTCGCTGCCGCCGTGGTGCTCGCCACCGGGGTGCTGCTCGGCTGGTTGCGTCGCCGCCAGATCCTCGACCGGCCCAACGAGCGGTCGAGCCATACCCGCCCCACCCCGCGCGGCGGCGGGCTCGCGGTCATGGCGGTGGTGCTGCCGGCCTGGGCGGTGGCGACCGGCTGGACGCTGGCCGGCGACGCCCTGCCCGAGGCCACCGCGCTCGCCTTCGCCGCCGTGCTGGCGGTGCTGTCGTGGCTGGACGACCTGCTCACGCTGCCCGCCCTGCCCCGCTTCCTCGTGCAGGGCGTGGCGGTGACGGCGGTGCTGCTGGTGCTGCCGCGCGAGGCGCTGGTGTTCCAGGGCGTCCTGCCGCTGCCGCTCGACCGCCTGCTGGCGGGCCTGTGCTGGCTGTGGTTCGTCAACCTCTACAACTTCATGGACGGCATCGACGGCATCACCGGCGTGCAGACGGCGAGCCTCGGCGGCGGCCTCGTGCTGCTGGCGGCGGCGGGGCTGGCGCCGGCGGCGCTCGGCATGCCGGGGCTGGTGGTGACGGCGGCGGCGCTCGGGTTCCTGTTCTGGAACTGGCATCCGGCGCGGCTGTTCATGGGCGATGTCGGCAGCGTGCCGCTGGGCTTCCTGCTCGGCTTCCTGCTGATCGTGCTGGCGGGCTCGGGGCACCTGGCGGCGGCGCTGATCCTGCCGCTCTACTACGTGGTCGACGCCAGCGTAACGCTGATCCGCCGCCTGCTGCGCGGCGAGAAGCCGTGGCAGGCCCACCGCAGCCACTTCTACCAGCGCGCCGTCCGCGCCGGCCTGAGCCATGCCCGGGTGAGCGGTGCGGTGGCGGTGGTGAACGCCGGCCTGATCGGCTGCGCCCTGGCGGCGGCGGCCGGCGCGCCGTGGGCCGGGCTCGCCGCCGCCGCCGTGCTGGTGGCCGGCTTCTGTGCCCTGCTCGCCCGCCGGGCGCGGGCGGCCGGGGTCCTGCGGTAAGCCGCGCGCCCTACCCCACCGTTTCCGGTGCCGCCACGCCGGCCGCCTCCAGGTGGCCGCGCAGGGTGGCCATGAGCGCGTCGAGCGTCGTCGCGTCGGGCGCCTCGGCGCGGGCGACCAGGACGGCCTGGGTGTTGGAGGCGCGCAGCAGCCACCAGCCGCCCAGCGCGTTCACCCGCACGCCGTCGATGGTGTTGACCTCCGCCCCTTCGGCCGCCAGCCGGTCCTTCACCGCCTGGATGACGGAGAACTTGCGGTCTTCGGCGCAGTCGAAGCGCAGTTCCGGGGTGTTGACGAGGCGCGGCATGCGGTCGAAGCGGGCCGCCAGCGGCTCCTCCATGCGCGCCAGGATGCCGAGCAGCCGCACGGCGGTATAGAGCGCGTCGTCGAAGCCGTACCAGCGGTCGGCGAAGAAGATGTGGCCGCTCATCTCGCCGGCCAGCGGCGCGCCGGTCTCGGCCATGAGCGTCTTGATGAGCGAATGGCCCGTGCGGCCCATGAGCGGCTGCCCGCCCATGCGCGCCACTTCATCGAACAGGGCGCGGCTCGCCTTGACGTCGGCGATGATGGTGGCGCCGGGGCGGGTCTTCAGCAGGTCCTCGGCGAGGATCTGCAGGATCTGGTCGCCCCACAGGATGCGGCCCTGCCCGTCCACCACGCCGATGCGGTCGCCGTCGCCGTCGAAGGCGATGCCGATGTCGGCGCCTTCGGCCTGCACGGCGGCGATGAGCTGTTCCAGCGTCGCGGGGTCGGTGGGGTCGGGGTGGTGGGCCGGGAAGGTGCCGTCGATGGCGGCGTTGAGCAGCACGTGGCGGCCCGGCAGGGCGGCGGCGACATCGGCCATCACCTCGCCGGCCGCACCGTTGCCGGCATCCCACACGACGGTGAGGCCACGCTCGCCGCCGTCCCAGTCCTCCAGGATGCGGGCGACGTAGGCGGCGCGGGCGGGCGCCTCCACCACGCTGCCCTGCCCTTTCGCCCAGGCGCCGGCGGCGGCGATTTCGCCCAGGCGGCGGATATCGGCGCCGAAGAACGGCTTGCCGCGGCGCATCATCTTGAAGCCGTTGTGGCTCGGCGGGTTGTGCGAGCCGGTGACGGCGACGGCCACGTCGGCCTTCGACGTTACGGCGGCGAAATAGAGCATCGGGCTCGGCCCGCAGCCCACACGGGTGACGGCAAGCCCGCAGTCGGCGAGGCCCTGCACCAGGGCGGCCTCCAGCTCGGGGCTCGACAGGCGGCCGTCGCGCCCGACGCAGGCGGTGCTGCCGCCCTCCTCCACCGCAATGGTGCCGAGCGAGCGGCCGAGGGCGTAGGCGTCGGCGGCGGACAGGGTTTCGCCGACGATGCCGCGCACGTCGTATTCCCGCAGGATGGTCGGATCGAAGGTATGGGCGAGCGGCGCCATGCGGTCCTCTGTACATCGAAGGGTCGAGCCGCGAGTCTGCGCCGGGCACCGGGGCGGGTGCAACCCCCTCCGTCGGCGGGTCGTCGGGCGGGTTATCGGCTTGATCCTTTGCGCGTGGTCCCTTTATCTTGACGCGCGCGCCGCAGCGCCCGTACCCGCCAGGACCGTGCGATCGTGAAGTTCAACGCCAGCGCCTTCCGCAAGGCCAATTACGTCTTCCTGCACGACCTCGTCATGGCGGCGGCGTCGTTCGTGCTGTCGCTCTATCTGCGGCTCGACGACATCCTGTTCGACTTCATCCCGCCCGAGACGCTGGTGCGCTGGACGCTGCTGTTCACGGCGCTGTGCGGCATCGCGTTCTGGAGCCACGGGATGTACCGCAGCATCTGGCGCTACGCCTCGCTGCGCGACCTGATGACCATCGGCCGGGCGGTGACGCTGGCGATCCTGGTGTTCCTCGGCGTCATGTTCCTGTGGACGCGGCTGGAGGGGCTGCCGCGCTCGGCGCTTCTCATCAACTGGTTCGTCCTGCTGTTCATGCTCGGCGCGCCGCGTTTCCTCTACCGCCTGATGAAGGACGGGCTGATCGGCGTCTTCGCCGAGGACGGCAATCCGCGTGTCCCCGTGCTGCTCATCGGCGCCGGCGACGGGGCCGACCTGTTCATCCGTGACGCCCGCCGCGAGAACGCCCCCTACCGCGTCGTCGGCATGCTGTCGTTCAAGCCGGGCCGCGTCGGGCGCGACATCCAGGGGGTGCGGGTGCTCGGCTCGGTCGACACCCTGCGCGAGACGGTGGAGAAACTGGCCGCCCGCGGCGACCGGCCGCAGCGCGTCATCCTGACCCGGCCGCCGCTGGAACGGTCGCAGCTGAAGGCGCTGTTCGACGTGTGCGACAGCCTCGGCCTCGGCCTCGCCCGCCTGCCGGAGCTGAGCGCGCTCAAGCAGGGCATGGCCGACAAGCTGGAACTGCGCCCCATCGCCATCGAGGACCTGCTCGGCCGTCCGCAGGCGGTACTGGACCGCCCCGCCATGCAGGCGCTGGTGCAGGGCCGGCGGGTGCTGGTGACCGGCGCCGGCGGCTCCATCGGCTCGGAACTGGTGCGCCAGGTGGCGGCGCTGGGGCCGGCGGAACTGGTGCTGGTGGAGAACTCCGAGTTCGCCCTCTACACCATCGACACCGAGATGCGCGAGCGTCACCCTGCCCTGCCGGTGCGGCCGCTCATCGCCGACGTGCGCGACCGCCGCCGCATCGCCGAGGTGTTCGGCGCCCAGCGCCCGGAACTGGTGTTCCACGCCGCGGCGCTCAAGCACGTGCCCATGGTGGAGTCGAACCCGGTGGAAGGCGTGCTGACCAACGTCGGCGGCACCCGCATCGTCGCCGACGGCTGCATCGCCCACGGCGTCGAGCTGATGGTGCTGATTTCCACCGACAAGGCGGTGAACCCGACCAACGTCATGGGTGCCACCAAGCGCATCGCCGAGCGCTACTGCCAGACCCGCGACACCGCCGGCGGCGCCGGCACCCAGTTCGTGACGGTGCGCTTCGGCAACGTGCTCGGCTCCACCGGGTCGGTGGTGCCGCTGTTCCGCCGCCAGCTGGAGAACGGCGGGCCGCTGACCGTCACCCACCCGGACATGACGCGCTACTTCATGACCATCCGGGAAGCGGTGGAGCTGGTGCTGCAGGCCAGCGCCTACGGCTTCCGCCAACCCGAGTTCCGCGGCCGCATCTTCGTGCTCGACATGGGCGAGCCGGTGAAGATCGTCGACCTCGCCCGCCAGATGATCCGCCTCGCCGGTCTGCGGCCGGAGGAGGACGTGAAGATCGTCTTCACCGGCCTGCGCCCGGGTGAGAAACTGTTCGAGGAAATCTTCCACGGCGCCGAGCCGCCGCTGCCCACCGGCCGCCAGGGCATCCTGCTGGCCGCCGTGCGCGGTGGCGACGCCGCCGCCGTGGCGGAGGCCGTGGATGCCCTGGAAGCCGCCGCCCGTGCCGGCGACGCCGCCGCCGTGCTCGACGGCGTGCGGGCCATGGTGCCCGAATACGCCCCTTCGTCCCCCGTTGCCCTGCCCGAGAAAGTGACGCCATGACGGACGCCCTGCTCTCCCCCGACCGCCTGACCCACCTGCAACGGCTGGAGGCGGAAAGCATCCACATCATGCGCGAGGTGGCGGCCCAGTTCCGCAACCCGGTCATGCTCTATTCCATCGGCAAGGACAGCAGCGTCATGCTGCACCTGGCCATGAAGGCCTTCCATCCGTCCAAGCCGCCGTTCCCGCTGATGCACGTCGACACCACGTGGAAGTTCCGCGAGATGATCGCCTTCCGCGACCAGACGGCGGAGCGCCTCGGCCTCGACCTGATGGTGCACATCAACGAGGACGGCGTGCGCGCCGGCATCGGGCCGTTCAGCCACGGCTCGGCCACCCATACCGACGTCATGAAGACCCAGAGCCTGAAGATGGCGCTGGACAAGTACGGCTTCGACGCGGCCTTCGGCGGCGCCCGCCGCGACGAGGAGAAGAGCCGCGCCAAGGAGCGCATCTTCTCCTTCCGCACCAGCACCCACCGCTGGGACCCCAAGAACCAGCGGCCGGAGCTGTGGAACCTCTACAACGGCCGCATCGACAAGGGCGAGAGCATCCGCGTCTTCCCCCTGTCCAACTGGACCGAGCTGGACATCTGGCAGTACATCTACCGCGAGGACATCCCGGTGGTGCCGCTCTACTTCGCCAAGCCGCGCCCGGTGGTGGAGCGCGACGGCGCCCTCATCATGGTCGACGACGAGCGCATGCCCCTGAACCCCGGCGAGACGCCGGACATGCGGTGGGTGCGCTTCCGCACCCTCGGCTGCTACCCGCTGACCGGGGCGGTGGAAAGCCGCGCCGAGACGCTGCCCGAGATCATCCGCGAGATGCTGCTCGCCACCACCAGCGAGCGCCAGGGCCGCGTCATCGACAAGGACGCCGGCGCCTCCATGGAAGCCAAGAAGCAGGAGGGCTACTTCTGATGACCGAGGCCCGCGATACCGCCGTCACCGAGGTCGAGGACTACCTCGCCCGCCAGGAAGGCAAGGACCTGCTGCGCTTCATCACCTGCGGCTCCGTCGACGACGGCAAGTCGAGCCTGATCGGCCGCCTGCTGTACGACTGCAAGCTGCTGTTCGAGGACCAGCTGGCGGCGCTGGAGAGCGACTCCACGCGCTTCGGCACCACCGGAACCGGCAACCTGGACCTGGCGCTGCTGGTCGACGGTCTGGCGGCCGAGCGCGAGCAGGGCATCACCATCGACGTCGCCTACCGCTTCTTCACCACCGACAAGCGCAAGTTCATCGTCGCCGACACGCCGGGGCACGAGCAGTACACCCGCAACATGGCGACCGGCGCCTCCACCGCCGACGTGGCGGTGCTGCTGGTGGACGCCCGCAAGGGCGTGCTGACCCAGACGCGGCGGCACAGCTACATCGTGTCTCTGCTCGGCATCCGCCACGTGGTGATGGCGGTGAACAAGATGGACCTGGTGGACTGGGACCAGGGCACTTTCGAGCGCATCGCCGCCGACTACCGCACCTTCGCCGGGCGGCTCGGCATCGACCACGTCACCTGCGTGCCCGTCTCCGCCATCACCGGCGGCAACGTGACGACGGCGTCGCCGGACACGCCGTGGTACGAGGGTCCGACGCTCCTCGCCCACCTGGAGACGGTGCAGGTCGCGTCCGACGCGCGGTCCAAGCCGTTCCGCCTGCCGGTGCAGTGGGTCAACCGCCCGCACCTCGACTTCCGCGGCTTCTCCGGCACCATCGTCGGCGGCAGCGTGCAGCCGGGCGATACCGTCGCCATCCTGCCGTCGGGGCGCACCAGCACGGTGACGCGCATCGTGACCATGGATGGCGACCTCGCCCGCGGCGTCGCCGGCCAGGCCGTCACGCTGACGCTGGCCGACGAGGTCGACGTCAGCCGCGGCGACGTCATCGCCAGCGCCGCGGCGCGGCCCGAGGTGACCGACCAGTTCGCCGCCCACGTGGTGTGGATGCACGACCAGCCGCTGCTGCCCGGCCGCCCCTACCTGCTGCGCCTCGGCACCACCACCGTCGGCGCCCAGGTGACGGAGCTGAAGCACCGGGTGGACGTGAACACCCTCGACCACAGCGCCGCCAAGCACCTCGACCTCAACGAGGTGGGCATGTGCAACCTGTCGCTCGACCGGCCGGTGCCCTTCGACCCCTATGCCGCCAACCGCGACATGGGCGGCTTCATCCTCATCGATCGCCTGACCAACGCGACCGTCGCCTGCGGCATGATCGACTTCGCCCTGCGCCGCGCCGGCAACATCCACTGGCAGGCCACCCAGGTGGACAAGGCCGCCCGCGCCGCCGCCAAGGGGCAGGTGCCCTGCGTGCTGTGGTTCACCGGCCTGTCGGGCGCCGGCAAGTCCACCGTCGCCGACCTGGTGGAGCAGGAACTGCACCGCATGGGCCGCCACACCATGCTGCTCGACGGCGACAACGTGCGCCACGGCCTCAACCGCGACCTCGGCTTCACCGACGAGGACCGCGTCGAGAACATCCGCCGCGTCGCCGAGGTGGCGAAGCTCATGGTCGGGGCCGGGCTCATCACCCTGGTGTCGTTCATCTCGCCCTTCCGCAGCGAGCGTCGCATGGCGCGCGAGCTGATGGGCGACGGCGAGTTCCTCGAGGTCTTCGTGGATGCGCCGCTCGACGTCTGCGAAAGCCGCGACCCCAAGGGCCTGTACCGCAAGGCGCGCGCCGGCCAGCTGCCCAACTTCACCGGCATCGGCAGCCCCTACGAGCCGCCGGAGGCGCCGGAACTGCGTCTGGCAGCCGGCGAGGAGACGCCGGAGGCTTTGGCGGCCCGCGTCGTGGCGCTGCTGCGCGAGCGGGGCATGGTGTGACGCAGGACGGACCGGGCGGCGGCCGCCGCGTCGTCGTCACCGGCGCCGCCGGCTTCGTCGGCCGGGCCTTGTGCGCCCGGCTGGCGGCCGACGGCTGGCAGGTGACGGCGCTGGTGCGCCGCCCGTCGCCCGACCTGCCGGCCGGAGTCGCCGCGCGGGTGGTCGGCGACCTGGCGGCGCCCGACGCCGACCTCGCCGCCCTGGTGGCGGGGGCCGACGCGGTGGCGCATCTGGCCGCCAAGGTCCACGTCATGCGCCCGACGCCGGCCGACGAGGCCGACTTCCGCCGCGTCAACACCGACCTCACCCGCCGCCTCGCCGAGGCCGCAGCGGCGGCGGGGGTGCGGCGCTTCCTGTTCCTCAGCACCATCAAGGTGAACGGCGACGGCACCGCCCCCGGCCGCCCCTACCGCGCCGACGACCCGCCCGCCCCCACCGACGCCTATGGCCGCTCCAAGGCCGAGGCGGAGGCCGCCCTGGCGGCGGTGGCGGCGGCGCATCCGGGCTTCGAGACGGTGGTGATCCGCCCGCCGGTGGTCTACGGCCCCGGCGTCGCGGCCAACATCGCCGCCCTCGCCCGCCTGTGCGACACCGGCCTGCCGCTGCCCTTCGGCGCCACCCGCAACGCCCGCAGCCTGATCTCCGTTGACAACCTGACCGACGCGGCCGCCGTCGCCTTGGCGGCGCCCGCGGCCGGCCAACGGACCTATCTGGTGCGCGACGGCGAAGACGTCTCCACCGGCGAGCTGATCCGCCGCCTGCGCCGGGCGCAGGGCCGGCCGGCGCGACTCGTTCCGGTGCCGCAAGGAGCCATGACGGCGGCCCTGCGGCTGCTCGGCCGGGGTGCGCTGGCGGACCGGCTGTTCGGCTCGCTGACCGTCGACGACGGCCCCATCCGGGCGGAGCTGGGCTGGCAGCCGCCGCTGACGCTGGACCAGGGCCTCGCGCGGATGCTCGGGCGTGGCTGAACCACCACCACGCTCTCTATCGCACGCCACCGGAAGCAGGTATCACTAGGTGGCCCTCCCTCCCACAGCGACGGCAGACGACATGGCATTCAAGATCCGCGCCCTCGACATCCCGGACGTGAAGATCATCGAGACCGACCGTTTCGGCGACCATCGCGGCTTCTTCAGCGAGACTTACAGTCGCGCGGCGTTTCGCGACCTCGGCATCGATCTCGACTTCGTGCAGGACAACCACAGCCTGTCGGGTCAACAGGGGACGGTGCGCGGTCTTCACTTCCAGACGCCGCCCTACGCCCAGGACAAGCTGGTGCGGGTGACCCGCGGCGCCATCCTCGACGTGGCGGTGGACATCCGGCGCGGCTCGCCGACCTTCGGCCGCTGGGTGTCTGCGGAGATCACGGCCGAGAACTGGCGCCAGATCCTGGTGCCGGCGGGTTTCGCCCACGGCTTCGCCACCCTGGCACCCGATACCGAGGTCCAGTACAAGGTCACGGCACCCTATGCGCCGGACCACGACAAGGGCCTGCTGTGGAACGACCCGGCCATCGGCATCGACTGGCGGGTGGCGCCGGGTGATGCGGTTCTGTCGGAAAAAGATACGCGGCATCCCGTGTTGGCCGACCTGCCGGCCTGGTTCACCTACGGCTGACGGAGGTGGTGGTGGGGGGGAACCGGGGCGAACAGGTCGAAGACCATCTCGACTACGACCTGCCGGCCAGCGTCGCCGTTTGGCGGCTGGTCGGGCCGGCCGGCGAGATGCGCCGGGCCGTCGCCGACGTCGGCCTGGACGGCAACGCCCTGCGCCCCGCCGACCTGGACGAGGAGGCGACGGTCGAATACCCCTCGGCCTTCTGCACCGACGGCGCCGTCTTCCTAGGCATCCTCGCGCTTCTCAATCAGCGCACGGCGCCGCTGCGGCTTTACCGCTCGGTGGAGCGGCCCGACGGCGGCGACCGCTATCTGGTGCGCGTCTTCCCGGAACCGGGGGAGGAGACGCAGGCCGTTCTGCGCGCCTTCCACCCGGCGGTGGCGCGCCAGGTGGGTGAACTGCAGGAGCGCATCCGCTGGGCCTTCGACCACCTCGCGGCGTCGTGACCCGTCAGCCTTGCGGCGGCGGCGGGTTTCCGTTAAGGCAGGCCGCAGAAGGGCCAATCCATCCGCAGCCGGAGGCAGCATGTCGAACGCCGACGCCACCATCACCTTCCCGGTGACCCGCACGATCGACATCGGGGTCAATCTGGTGGAAGACCGTCTGGTTCTGGTGGCCCACACTCAAGGCCACGGACGGCGGCTCGTGCTGCTGACCCGGCGCATGCTGCGCGTTCTCCTCGCCCACGTCACGCAGGTCCTCGAGACCACGGGAACGGTGGCGCGGACACCCGGCGAGCACCGCGTCGAGGTCCTGCAGATGGAGCACCAGGGTGCCCTGACCGCCGTGCAGGCGCAGGATCCCGGACAGGCGGGGACCGCCGCGGCCGGTGAGGCGGCGCCCGAGGAAGAGCCGGCCTCGGCCTTCCTCGCCGTCGAGATAAAGGTCCGGGCGAGCGCCACGCACCTGCTGGTCGGTTTCATCGGATTGCCGCTCGGCGGCACCCCCGCAGCCGGGGTGGGAGCGGCGGCAGAACCCGCCTGCGCCATGACTCTCGACCGCGGCGACACCCATCGGGTGCTGGCGCTCCTGCACGACAAGGCGAAGCTGGCGGCGTGGAATCTGGAGGCGCCGTCGGCGTGGATGCAGGCCACCACCGTCGATGCGTCGCCGTCGCGACCGGCGAACTGACATGACGGGTCCGGCGGTAGAGGCGGCGCCGCTGATCCTCGACGTTTCCGTGGTGGTGTTCCGGCCGGACGAAACGCTGCTCGCCGCCACCCTTCGAAGCCTGGCGGACGCCGTCGGACCGGATCTTCCGGGACCGGCGGTACGGCTGTATCTCGTCGACAATGGGCCGGACGACAACCGCGCGCTGCTGGATCGTGCCGCCGCGCCGGTCCGCGCAGCCGGCGTGACGGTGGACGTGCTCGCCGGCCACGGCAATGTCGGCTACGGCCGCGGCCACGATCTGGCGATTCGGCGCCCCGACCCCGCGCCGTACCACCTCGTGCTCAATCCCGACGTCGTGATCGCTCCCGATGCCCTGCGCCAGGGCATCGGCTACCTGGACCGCCACTCCACCGTCGCCATGGTGGCGCCGCGGGTGGAGACGCCGTCCGGCACCTTCGAACCGTTGTGCAAGCGCTACCCGGACGTGGTGACCCTGGCGCTGCGCGGCTTCGCGCCCGCCGCAGTGCGGCGCCTGTTCGGGCGGCGGCTGGCGCGCTACGAGATGCGCGACGTGCTCGGCCCGCAGACGGTCGATCCGGTGCCGGGCATCGTCATCGCCAGCGGCTGTTTCATGCTGATGCGCAGCGCTGCCGCCCGGGCGGTGGGCGGCTTCGGCGACGCGTACTTCCTCTACTTCGAGGATTTCGACCTCAGCCTGCGGCTGGCGCAGGCGGGGGGGATCGTCTATCTGCCGGCCATGCGCATCGTCCATCACGGCGGCAACACGGCGCGCAAGGGGGCGGCGCACGTGAGGTTGTTCCTTCGCTCGGCCGTCACCTTCTTCCGCCGCAACGGCCTGCGCGGGCCGAAGGGGCTCAGGTTCCCTTCGGGTTCCACGCCTCCGCGCTGATGGTGGCGCTGCCGAGCTGGCTGTAGATGCCCGTCAGGCTTCCGTCCGGCCGCACGGTATAGAGCACGATGCCCGGTGCCGAGGCGCCTTCGGCACGGGCGTTGAGGTAGGTCACGGCGAAGGACTCGCCCTGGCGAATGCCGGTGCCGACATAGACCTGGCCGCCGGGCAGCAGCCAAGTCACCTTGTAGGTTTCCCCCGTCGCCTCCACCACCGCCTCGCCGCCGTAGGTGGTGGCGCCGTCGGCGCCGATACCCTGCACCGCATAGCGCCCCGGCAGGGTGTCGGGGGCGGCCTTCGCCCCCGGCACCGCCACCAGCAGCAGAAGCAGCCAGGCGGCGGCGAAAGTGACGGCGGCGGAGCGGCGGGTGATGATCATGCGAGTCCCAGCTTTTCGTAGACGGGCAGGAAGCCATCGGTGAACGTCTGGGCCCGGGCCCGCAGTTCCGCCAGATTGTCCTCGGGGCTCTCGAGCGTCGCGCCCTCGCGGATCAGGCGCTGGCCCTGGGAGGCCAGGATCTGCCACGCGAAGGCGGCGATGTCGCCCTGCTTCTCCTGTCGGGCGAGCAGGAACAGCTGGGTGATGCGGTCGACCGGCACGCCGCTGCCCAGCACCGGCGACACCAGGACCGTCAGGTCGGCCGAGGTGCGGGCGCGGTTGAGCACGGCACCGTTGAACCGGCGGGCGGAGGTGCGGCGGGCGCCGTCGCCCGAGGCGTCGAGGCAGGGGGCGATCCAGCCCTGCGACACGCCCACCAGCACCGCCTGCAACATGGCCGCCAGCGGCAGGGCGGCGAGCGCCGGATCGCCCGCCGCGATCTCGCCGATGGTGGCGGGACCTTTCTCCAGGCGGTCGAACAGCGGGGCGTAGACCTCGGCCTTCAGGTCCGATGTGCCGATGGGGAAGGCGACCTGATTCGGAATGGTCTTGCGCGGCACCACAAGGGCGATGCGAAGCGCCCGCAGACGCTCCGCCTGCTCGTAGGCGTTCATGCGCACGGCGCCGCGCGTGAACAGGTCTCGGCGGAACTGCTGGTTGACGATGAAGTCCCGCAGCGTTTCGCGGAACACCGGGTCCGACACCTCGGCCAGCCGCTCCTGTGCCTTGGCGGTCAGCGCCACGGCGTCGATCAGGTCGATGACGTTGGCGGTGGCGGCGAAGGTGAGCTTGGCGTCGCTCAACTCGCGCACGACGTCGGCGTGATAGAGCGGCGTCCAGTCGCGGTTGAAGTACTCGTGCGCCAGGTAGTTGCGCGACATGCTCACCATCTTCTCCAGCCGCGGGGCAACGCCCGGGTTGGCCCCGAAATAGGCAGCGTTGTCGTCGGCCAGGCTCTTGGCGAAGGCCAGCGCGCGGTCGACCCGCTGCGCGGCGCCGTCGCGGCCGCCGGCGGCGTGCTGGATCATCAGCTCGCGCAGCGGCATCACCGGCGCCCAGCCGGGCAGGGTGTTGTAGCTGATGTAGACGGCGCCACCCACCTTCAGCCGGCGGCGCAGGAACGCGGCGATGACGGCCCGGTTCTCGGCGCTGATCCACGAATAGATGCCGTGCAGGACGATCATGTCGAACTGCGGCAGGTCGTCGCGCGCCAGGAACTCCTCGAAGCTGTCGTCACAGAAGTGGCTGTTGGCGACGCCGCCGTCATGGGACAGTTGGCGGGCGCCGGCGGCATGGTTGGGATTGAAGTCGGTGCCCCACACCTGGGCGCGCGGATTGGCTGCCGCCATCACGTTCAGCGTCACGCCCTGGCCGAACCCCAACTCGCAATACGTGAAGTCGCCGTCGATCTCCGGCGGCCGGATCCCCTTGCTCAGCAGGCAGAAACGCAGGTGCGCCGGTGCCAGCTCACGGTAGAACCCATGGGTGTAGTCGATGTCGGAAACGTAACCGTAGGTCCAGTCGCTCATGGTGCCCCTCTGCACGCCTTGCTCAGCGGGCGTCATGATAGGCGAGTGGCTGTACGACGCAACGGAAATGGACCTGCTTCGCCTAACCCTTGATGAGCCGCTTGACCCATTCGCGCGTCGCGAGGGGGATGTGCCGGACCAGCCGCCCGAAGGCGGGGTGGGACAGGGTGACGACCATGATGCGCCACAGCCGCTGCCGCAGGGCCGCCACCCCCTGCAGGGCCTCGCGGCGGGCGGCGCGGGCGCGGGCCAGGGCGAGGCCGCGCAGCACGGCCGGCGGGGGTGCCTCGGCCGATCGCGGCGGGCGGGCGCCCGGCAGGCCCGTCTCGGCCAGATAGGCTTCGTCGTAGAAGGTGTCGGGCAGCGGTGGCAGCGGGCGCCGCGGTTCCGGCGGCGGCGGCGACTCTCGCAGGGAAACCAGGAAATCGGCTGCTTCCGCCGGCGTCACCGACCAGGGCAGGACCCACGACGCGGAACGGCCGGCGACGCGGTCCGGCGGCGCCCCGAGGTCGCTCACCACCACCGGCAATCCCATGTGGATCACCTCGCTCAGGGTGTAGCTGTAGGTTTCCGGCACACACGCGGGCAACCAGGCGACATGCGGTGCGATGGCGGCGAGCCGTTTCTCCACCTCGTCCTGCCGATAGCGGCCGTGCTGGATCAGGCGGCCTCCGGCGCGGTTCAGCGTGCGGTAGGCGTAGCCGAGGTGGTGGAACTCCACCGGCAGGTCGCGGCGGGCGGCTTCCAGGGCCGTCGCCTCGATGAGGTCGGCGCCTTTGAGGCGGCTCAGGGCGCCCAGGACGACGACGCGCAGGCGTTCTCCCGGCGGCGGCAGGATCAGCCGGGGCGGCGGAGCGGCGGCGAGCCCGGCCGCATCGGGGTGCGGGACTGGCCGGAACGTCAGCTCCGGCACCATCGCCTGGAGGCGGCGGGCGGCATCGTGATGGGGGGCGAAACGACGCTCCGCGCGGCCGAGGCGGGTGGCGGTGGCACGGCGCCAAGCGGCGACGTCTCCGACGGGGGCGCGCGGCGGCGCCGCCAGACAGGCGTTGCAGCCGGCGACGTCGGGCTGGCCGCAGAACTGCTCGTCGGTGCCGCCGAGAGCGACCCGCGGGCAGCCGGCATAGAAGTCGTGGGCCGTGAAATCGAAGGGCACACCCAGGGTCTGTGGCAGGTCCAGCACCCGCTCGGGGATGTCGAGCAGGTGGTGGATGTGCATGCGGTCGACGCCGACGTGGCGCAGGATCGCCACCAGTTCGTCCCACTCGTCGGCGGGGTCGAAGGGCAGCACCGTGCCGCCGAGCCCGGCCGGCAGGGTGAGGTCGACCGCATTCCAGTCGCCCTGCGCCAGGATCAGCGGCCATGTCCGGCCTTCCAGCCGGCGGGCGAGGTCCTCCACGTGCACCAGGGTGCCGCCGCCGCGCCGGTGGACGACGAACAGCACCACGGGCAGGTGACCGTGGCGCATGACCGACAGGGCCGCCCGCCAGCGCCATGGCAGCGCCGGATCGGCCTCGACGAAGCGGCGCACTTCCTGCAGGTATTCGGGGTGCAGCTTGAGTAGCGCCTTGGTGGCGGTATCGAGCCGCGCGGCATCGACGCCGAAGCTGACGGCACCGGCGTGGTAGACGAAGGTGTCGGCCAGCAGCACGTTGCGCCAGCCGGCCTTGGCGGCGCGCCGGCAGAAGTCGTTCTCCTCGCCGTACCCCTTGCCGAAGGCCTCGGCGTCGAACAGGCCGAGCGCGTCGAGGGCGTCGCGCCGGATGTACATGGCGAAGCCGACACCCGTCGGCACGTCGATGATCGCGCCGTCGTTGGCGGCGGCGAAGGCTGTGTGAAGCTCCTCCCGCCCGATGCCGGGCGGCAGGGCGTTGTCGGCGCAGAACCGCGGCCAGCTGCAGATGGTGGCGTTGTTGGAGAACGGTGTCACCGTAGCGATGCGCGGGTCGCCATAGGCCGCTCGCTGCATCCGCGCCAGCCAGTCCCCCGACACCTCGGTGTCGCTGTTGAGCAGCAGGACGTCGCGCTCCGGTTCCAGCGCCATGGCCCGGTTGACGGTGCCGACGAAGCCGAGGTTGACCTCGTTCCGCAGCAGCCGCAGGCGCGGCTCGCGCGCCGCCAGGGCGCGAAGCCACTGCGTGACTTCGGGCTCGGGGCTGCAGTCGTCGATGACGACGATGCCGTCGGGCGGGCGCACCGTCGCCAGCACGCTTTCGAGGCAGCGGCGCGTCTCGTCGAGGCCGCGGTAGACGGGAACCACCACGTCCACCGGGCGGAGGCGCGGTGCCTCAGCGCCCATGGGCGGTTTCCGGCCGACCGACGGGAGCAATGGCGGCGTTGCCCGGAAGCAGTGTCTCCACCAGGGGCGGCACCGTCGCTTCCAGGGCGAAGCGTTCCACGAACCAGTCCCGCGCGCCCCGGCCCAGGGCGGCGGCGGTGGTGCGGTCGGATAACAGGTCGGCGATGGCGCGCGCCATGAGCTCGCTCTGGCGCTGCGGCACCAGACGGCCGGTGCGGCCCTCGAGGATGGCTTCGCGGCAGCCGTCGGCGTCGCTGGACACGATGGGCAGGCCGTGCGCCATGGCTGTGAGCAGCGCCAGCGGCAGGCATTCCATGATGGACGACTGCACATAGACGGCGGCTTCGCGGTAGTGGCGGTCGAGCGCCGCCGGCGGTTGGCCGGGCACCAGACTGACGGCTCCCCGCAGATCGGGCTGGTGAACGCGCTTCAGCAGGTCGCGCATGAGCGGGTTCTGCGACGGCTTGTGGCAGCCGATGATGCGCAGTTCCACGTCGGCGGCGATCCAGCCCTTGCGGCGGCCGAGGGCAAAGGCCTCGATCAGGGCGCGGGTCCCCTTGCGGGTGCCGGTGGATTGCACCGACAGGACGACGGGATGGCCCGCCGCATCGTCGGGCGACGATTCGGTGCCGGCGGCGGGCAGGCCGCTCCAGTACCGCACGATGCCGTCGTAGCCGGCGGCGGCCCACACGGCGCGCGTGGCGTCCGAGCCGAACATGAGGGTCACCCGGCCGTCGTCCACCAGGGCTCGCAGGCGATCGTGCATGGCGCCGCTGCGCATGATGAGGCCCGGCTCGTAGGTCTCGTGGATGTACCAGAAAGCGCGGCCGCGCCAGCGCTTCAGCAGCGCCAGGGCGAGCGGCCAGCAGGCGAAGGAGTTGATGAGCAGGGTGCCTTCCGCCGCCGCCATGTAGGTGCGGATGCGCAGGCGATGCCCGACGGCGTCGGACACCCGGGCCACGGCGCGCAGGCCTTTGCCGAGCGGGGCCGGCATGCGCGGGTGCTGGGTCTGGCGCGCGAGGAAGTTGCCGGCACTGGTGAGCGTGCGTGCCAGCCGGCTTTCCTGCACCACCGGGCTGCCCATGGTCGCGAAGTCGGCGGCCAGGGGACCCGGCGTGAGGCTGATGACGCTGGTGGCGACACCGTGTCCGTGCAGGGCGGCGCCGACGTCGCGCAGCAGGACCGGCGCGCCGGTGTAGCTCAGCTCGTGGGTGACCAGGGTGACGTGCGGCGCCCCCTGCGGCGCCCGCACCCGTTCCGGCGCGGTGGCGGCGGCCGGACGCGCCGGTCCGCGTGGCGCCGGCGGCGGTGTCAGCAGGCGGTCCATGGCCCGGCCGAGGTGCGGCGGCCACGGCGCGGCGGCCAGCGACCACGTCCAGTTGTCGAAGCTGGGCGCGACGGGGTTGACCGGCGGCTCCGCCAGCGTGCGCGCGAGGTAGCGGCGCACGATCTCGGCATACTCGTCGGTGATGCGGTCGTCGCTCTCGGCGATGGTGTTGCTGGCGTGGACGCGGTAGCGGTAGAGCTTCTCGCGCAGGATCACCGGCTCTTCCAGGAAGCAGGCGCGCAGCAGGAAGTCGACGTCGTGGGCGTAGCGGAAATCGGCGAAGGGCCCGATGTCGTCGAGCAGCGACCGGTGGAAGACGAAGTTGCCGGTGGAGATGCCGACGTTGTAGCGCAGCAGCAGGGTGGAGATGCTGGGCGACAGTTCCATCTCCTCCAGCATCACGTCGGCGTACCACGACCGCCAGCGGTGGCCCTGGGGCAGCGGTGCACCGTCGTCGTCGATGGGGTCGACGTAGGTGAAGATCAGCCGCGCCGCGTGCTCCTGCGCCGCCCGCACGCACTTCGCGAGACGTTCGGGCAGGTAGGCGTCGTCGGAGTTGAGGACGGCGATGTAGGTGCCGGCGGCCTTCGCCAATCCCTCGTTGATGGTGGTGTGGGCGCCCTTGTTGGGGCGCGAGTCGAAGGACACCGTCACTCCCTCGGGCGCCGGCGTGTCGGCGAGGAAGCGGCGGATCGCCGCGGCGCTGCCGTCGGTCGAGCCGTCGTCGATCATGATCAGTTCGAGCGGCCGCCACGTCTGGTCGAACACCGAGCGGATGGCGTCGATCACATAGCGTTCGTGGTTGTAGACCGGCATCACCACGGAGACGAGCGGCGTGTTCGGCATGCGGCGATCCTAGTCCAACAGCGTCGAGAAGGAGGTCTGCCCGCGCCGCAGATCGGCGAGCATGCGGGCGCAGCCGTCGGCGAAGGACAGGCGCGGGCGCCAGTTCAGTTCGACCGCGGCGCGGCTGATGTCGAGTACGCTGACGGGCACGTCAAAGGGGCGGCCCGGCAGATAGGTGACGGTGGGGTCGAGGTGCAGGCGCGAGCGCAGCACGTCGACGATGCCGTTGAGCGACACGCCGACGCCGCTGCCGATGTTGTAGACCGGCATGGCGGCGGCGGCGGCCGTGGGCACCGGCGCGTCGGCGACGGCCAGCAGGCCCTCCACCAGGTCGGCGATGTGAATGTAGTCGCGCACCACCGAACCGTCGCCCCAGATGGTGATCTCTTCGCCCGCCAATGTCTGGAACAGGAAGGCGCTTGCGGCGCCCTGCTTGCGGCGCGGGTCCTGGCCGGCACCGAAGGGGTTGGAGATGCGCGCGACGCGGCAGTCCAGCCCGTGGCAGCCGTGATAGAACCCCATGTAGATCTCCGCCGCCGCCTTGGAGGCGCCATAGGCGGTGATGGGAGCGAAGGCGTGCGTCTCGGGCACCGGCGTCTGCGTCAGGCGGCCGTAGACCGTTCCGCCTGAGGACGAGAACAGCAACCGCCGGCCGCCTTCGCGCCGCAACGTCTCCAGCAGGCGCACGGTATTGCGCAGGTTGGCGTCGAGATCGCCGAGCGGGTCGTCGTTGGCAGTGGCGGGGACTGTGGTCCAGGCGTAGTGGTGGATCACCTCGCAGCCGTCGATAAGGGGTTCCCATGCCGGCTCGCCGGGCTCGACAGCCCGGTACTCGATGCCGGCCTCGCCCAGCTCCGGCGGCGGTGGCATGATGTCGGCGACGACCACAGGGTCACCGCGGCGGGCGAGGGCGAGGGCGAGGTGGCGACCGATGAAGCCGCAACCGCCGAGAACGAGGTGACGCGTCATCGGGTGACCCCCGGCAGGTGGCTGGTGGCATAGGCGAAGCCGGCCTGCTCCGCGGCCAGCGGGATCAGGCGCTCGAGGGCGTGCAGGATGGTGCCGTCTTCGGGCACGGGCTCCTCGGGATAGTCGCCCCACTGCAGGTCCAGGGCGAACAGCGGTGCCAGCGCCTCGCGGCGCGCCCAGAACATGGTGCCGACGGGCCAGTCGAAGGCGGCCGGCAGCGGCGTGTTGCGGCCCATGCGGGCAGCCAGGACCCGGGCGAGCGCGGCATTGCCGTCCCAGCCGCACAGGTTGGGGTCCTCGGGAAACACCACACCGAGGCGTCCATCGGCGGCGAGGGCGGCTACGCAGGCGTCGGCGGCCCGCGCCTTCCCGCCGATCAGGGTTTCCCACAGGAAGTCGCGCCACACGTCGCCGTCGCCGCCGCCGAGGCGGAGCGACTTCTTGCCGTGGACGTGCCCGACGATGTCGTAGTTCGCGACGAGATCGGCGACGCCGGTGAGGAACGCGCCGATGTCGCGGCCGCGGTTGCCGACGGCGCGCACGACGGCGGTGCCGCGCTCCCACCCCGCGACGGCCTGCCGCAGAACCGCGGCGCGATCCTCGTCCGCCGTGGTCAGGACGAGGTCGCAGGCCAGGTCGTTGGCGGTCAGTCGGGAGAGCAGATCGGCGATCAGGTCGACGTAGTGGAAATGACCGTGCAGAAGGATCTTCTGGCCGCCGGCCGACGGGGCGACGGCAGTCTCGGGTGCGATGGTCACCGTCGGTGGCGTCCAGCGTCCCGCCGGACGGCCGGCGGCGAGCCAGTGGGCGAGCGGGTCGGTCTCCCGCACTCCCGCCAGCACGTCCTCGGCGTAGACCAGCGGGTTGAAGCCGCTACGCGGGCGGCGCAGGCCCACCGGCGGCGATCCGTCGGGGCCGGGCCTGGCGATGCGGCTGCGCACCAGATAGGCCTGTACGGCGGCCTCGTGCGAGACCTGATCGGCATGGGCACCGATGTAGACGCCGGCGTCGAAGGCCTCGGTACCGGCCTCGAGGATGACCGATCGGTCCCGCGCCACGGCCGCGGCGTCGGCGGCGGCCTCGCCGCCCAGGCGGACGAGGTCGCGGACGTAACGGTCCATGTCGAAGGTGGCGGTCGCCAGCTCGCGCGCCGCCTCGCCGAGGCCGTGGAGCTGCGCGCGATCGTCGAGCAGGCGCAGGATGACGTCGGCCATTCCGGCGGCATCGAGGTAGGGGGCGACGAGGCCGGCGGTGCGGGGCTCGCTCGCCAGCAGCTCGGCGATGCCGCTGGCGCGGTCGAAGCAGACGACGGGAACCCCTTCCAGCATCGCCTCGATGGCGGTGTTGGGCATGGGGTCGAGGCGCGAGGTCAGCGCCAGCACGTCGGTCTGGCGGTAGACCTCGCCCAGGTTCTCCAACTCGCCGACCATGGCGAAACGGTCGCCGAGGGAGGCGCGGCCCAACTGGTCGGTCAGCGCACTCGGGAACTCGTGGGTGTCGGCGGGGTCGAGCCCGCCACCCACCCAGACGAAGCGCACGGCCGCCTCGGGTCGGGCCCGCAGCACGGCGGCGGCAGCCATGAGGAAGAGGTCGACGCCCTTGCGGAACTGCACGCGGCCCATGCCCACCACCAGCAGGTCGCCGTCGCTGCCCTTGGGCCGCAGCAGGCGCTTCACCTCGGCGGAATACTGCTCGGCGCCGAAGGCGTCCTCCGGACGCGGCGGCAGCGCCGGCAGGCCCTGCGGCAGGATCTCGATACGCCGCTGGGCCAGGTAGGGATGTTCATGGGCGAAGGAATCGGAGACCGCCCGGGCCGGAAACACCACCCGGTGGGCCCAGGCGAGCACGTCGTAGACCTCGTTCTTCGGCCGCACGTAGGCCGAGAACTCGTGGATCAGGCTGACGACCCCGATGCCGGCGGCGACCAGCCCCGGGATGAAGCCGCGCACCTCGGCCGTGTTGGCGATGGCGTAGGCAGGGCGGATCTCGGCGGCGAGGCGATGGGCCACCGCCTCCACGTCGGGGCGCAGGATGGCGTCCTCGGCCGGCATCTCGACCACGGCGCTGCCGAGGCCTTCGAAGGCGGCGCGCAACTCGCCTCCCTTCTTCAGGAAGACGACCACCTCGTGACTGTCACGCAGCTTGAGCGCCAGGTTCCAGCCCAGGATCGGCGCCCCGGTGCGGGACGCCTCGTGCAGCAGCAGCAGCACCCGCGGCCGCTCGGTCGACGGCAGAGCGGGAATGGTCATGCGGCGGGCCGGCGACACTCCGTGGCGGCCTTCGGCGCGTCCGAAGCAGGCATAGTGCCGCAGGAGCCCGACGCCCGAGGCAGCCACGTCGGGATGGCGGCGGGCATAGTACTCGGGCTCGAACAAGGCGGACGGCGCGATCCCAAGGTGCTCGCCGATCTCCAGGTAGTGCTCCAGCGGATCCCAGCCTTCCGACCGCGCTTGGTCGGTCAGGGCGTAATGGCTGTCGTCGAACAGGCCGGAGGCACGCATCTGCGCCAGCACCGGATCGCCCTCGGCCGCCGCAGCGGGGCTGGCGGCATCCTGGGGCGCGGCCGAGAGCCGGCGGCGGGCCCGGCGCAGGGCTGCACGGGCGCGATCCTCCAGCCCGACCTCCACCCGGCCCTCGCGCACGAGGCGCGTCAGCGTGCGCTGGAGTATCCGGCGATCCTGCATGGCCTGCGGGTTGCCGGCGTTGTACAGGCGGCGGATGGCTTCGGCGACCTCGTCGAGGTTGACGTGCAGGGCCTCGCCGAAGTGCAGCGCCAGCCGTTCCCACCGGTCGGCGATCTTGGCCCGCTCCATCCAGTGTTCGCGGTCCTTGCGCACCCCGAGGCGGTCGCGGTCGATCTCGGCCAGGACGTGGTGCGCTCGTGCCAGGTCGCGCGCCACGGTCTCGCCGCGCCGACGGGTTTCCGTCAGCTGTACGCGGGCCGTCAGTCCGTCGCCCAGGCGCGCGAAGTAGCGGCGGCGGGCGTTGACCTCCTCCACCGGGGAGTCGGCGGCGAACAGGGCGGCGAGGTCCGGGTCCTGCAGCGGCCGGCTGCCGGTGTAGGCAACGCCGAGCCCGTTGCTGTGGAGGAACTCGAAAGTGGGGTAGCGCGCCTGGATTTCCTTCCAGTATCGCCACACCCCGAAGTCGCCGGCGCGCACGTTGGTGTCGTGGAACAGGACGATGCAGCGGTCGCTCATCTTCGCGAACCATGTCTCGAAGTCGGTCCGCACGGCTTCGTAGGTATGCAGGCCGTCGATGTGCAGCAGGTCGACCGTGCCGTCGGCGACGTGGTCGCGAGCATCCTCGAAGCTCATGCGCAGCAGCCGCGAGAAGGCGCCGTAGCGCGGGTCGTGCCAGGCCCGCAGGTCGGCGAAGACGTCTTCGCCGTAGTGCCCGGCCTGCGGGTCGCCCATCCAGTGGTCGACGCCGAAGCATTCGGTGCCGAGGCCGAAGCGGGTGACCGCCTGCGCGACGGCGCAGTAGGAATTGCCGGTGTGCACCCCGAGCTCGACAAAGCGCCGCGGCCTGCTGCGCTCCATCAGCCAGAACATGAAGGGGATGTGGCCGACCCAGGAATCCGGCGGCACCAGCCGTTCCGGCTCCATCATCTCCGGACGCGCCTGTGCCCACGGCGGGGTGGAAGCGGCGACGGCGGCATCGGGAACGTGGGTCATGACCATACTCGTTTCATTGGCAAACCGGGTCGGACAGGAATGTTTGCGCCAGACGATGCCGGCTTGTCCACCGGCAACGCACCTGAACCGGGTTCAGTCACGAGGCGGCGTCTACCGTGGCCCGGTCGAGGCGGATGTCCAGCATGGGAATGCCGACCAGGCCCGCAGCGGCATGGGAGGTGTGGGATTCGAAAGTCAGGGCGTCGTGCAGCCAATGGTGCTGGGTATGCTCCTCCTGCGTCCCGTCCGCCACTGCCACCGCCAGCGTGTAGGTGCCGCGCGGCAGGATCGGCATGGGGAAGCGGAATGTGGCGAGCAGCACGTCGCCGGCGGCGGCACGCAGGCTGGCCCCGTCTCCGGCGGGTTCGCGGGTGGTCAGGAAGGTGTTGTCGCCGAACAGGGTCTGGCCGAGGCGATCCTTGACGAAGAAGCCGACGATGGGGCTGTCCAGCGTCGCCAGGGCGCGCACACGCACCGACAGGCTCACGGCTTCGCCGCCGACGATCCAGCGGTAGGGGCGGCCGTCGTCGTCGGTGAGGCGCACGTCCTCGATCTCGGCACCGCCAGCGCCGAAGTCGGCGCCCGACGGATCGAAGGCGAAGACTTCGATGTCATTGCGCAACGGCGTGCGGTTGAGCCATGGCGTGCGGGCGTCTAACCAATCCTCGGGTGCCACCCGGCGACGGTCGGCGGCGGGCGGGGCGGTCTGGGCGTCCTCGGGGGTGGGCAGAGCGGCCGTCGGCGACGGCTCGGCGACCGGCGGCGCGTCGCCGGCGAAGATGTGGCCGAAGTACTGTTCGCACACGGCCTTGGCCTCGCCGGCGGCACGCAGCTTGCCGCCGTCCAGCCAGATGGCGCGGTCGCACAGGCCGGTGACGGCGGCGGTGTCGTGGCTGACGAACAGGATGGTGCCGGTCTCGCGGAAGCGACGCAGGAAGCGCATGCATTTCTGGCCGAAGGCGGCGTCGCCGACGGCGAGCGCCTCGTCGATCACCAGGACGTCGGCATCCACATGGGCGATCACGGCGAAGGCCAGGCGGACGAACATGCCGCTGGAGTAGGTCTTCACCGGCTGGTCGACGAAGGGGCCGATGTCGGCGAAGGCGAGGATGGCGTCCATGCGGTCGTCCACCTCGGCCCGCGACAGACCGAGCAGGGCGGCGTTCATGTAGACGTTCTCGCGCCCCGTGAAGTCCGGATTGAAACCCGCCCCCAGTTCCAGCAGGGCGGCGACGCGGCCGTCGACCGCGATGCTGCCGCGGGTGGCGAACAAAGTACCGCAGATCAGCTGCAGCAGCGTCGACTTGCCCGATCCATTGCGGCCGATGATGCCGACCGCCTGGCCACGGCCGACGGTGAACGAGATGTCGTCCAGCGCCGTGAACTCGCGGTAGTAGCGTTTCGCGCCGAAGGTCAGGAGCTGCTGCAGGCGGTGCCGCGGGCGGTCGTAGATACGGAAGACCTTGGACAGGCCTTCGACGGTGATGACGGGCGCCGCGCCCGAATCAGAGGACATCGGCGAAGCCTTTGCGCATGGCCTGGAAGGAGGCTCGGCCGAGCAGCGCCGCGACCGTCGCCACCCCCGTGTAGATGGCGAGGCCGATGAAGTCCGGCGCCGTTCCCGTGAAGGACACTGCACGGGCCTGCTCAATGATGAAGGTCAGCGGGTTCAGGTTGAACAGCGGCAGCAGGTTCGCCGGCACCATGGACGCCGGGTAGAACACCGGCGACAGGAACAGCAGCACCGTGGCGGCAAGGCCCATGATCTGGCCGACGTCACGGTAATAGACCGCCGCACCGGCCAAGAACCAGGCGCAGCCGGTCAGCAGCAGGGCGAAGGGCGCGACGATCACCGGCAGCCACAGCACGGTCGGGTGGATGGTCTCCTTCACCACGGCGAAGAACACCAGGAACACGCCGAAGCTGATGAAGAAATGGAACAGCGCCGTGAACACCGTCATGGCCGGCAGCAGGTCCAGCGGGAAGACGACGCGCTTCACGAAGTTGGTGTGGGCGACGATGATGGTCGGCGCCCGCGTCAGCACCTCGGACAGCAGGCTGTGGAGGATGAGGCCGACGAACAGCAACAGGGCGAAGTCGAGCGTGCTGCCGTCTCCGCCATGACCGCCCCAGCGGGCTTTGAAGATGTTGCCGAACACGAAGGTGTAGATGGCCAGCATCAGCAGCGGGACGACGAAGGTCCACGTCAGGCCCATGGCCGATCCGCGGTACCGGCCGAGCACGTCGCGAGTCACCAGCGCCATGGCGAGTTCGTGCCGGGGCGCGCCGCGCGGCCTGATCTTGCCATGGACAGGAGTCATGGGACGTGCTTCTTCGCCTCGGGACGGGGAGGCGGAAATCTAGGCCCCGCCGTCCCGCCTTGCAAGCCTCATGTGCCACCTGCCGGCCCAAGCCGGCAAGCTCCTCAGGCGAAGACGAAGTCGCTTGCGCCGAAGGCAGTGGCCAGCGATGCGACCGAAGTGATCTCCGTGAAGGTCGCCATGACCCTTGCTGTGCCGGTCGCGCCGTCTGCCCCCATGTCGGGGTCGAAGGCCATGCGGGCCACCCTGTCGTCGCTGTCGTAGAAGATGAAAGTGCCACCCTTGCCGTTGCTGGTGATCTGCGCGGCGATGGCATCCTCGGCGGCGTCGGCGTCGGCATAACCGGCGCCGGTGAGGATCATCACCTCGTAGTCGGTACCGGCGGTCGCAGCTCCGACCGCGCCGATGTAGACGTTGTCCACCACTGTGTCGCCGTTGCCGAGGCCGCCCAGATCGGCTTGTGTGATGGAGAGCTTGTCGGATCCTTTGGTGAAGCCCGTGATGGTGTCGGCGCCACCGGTCCAGGCAGCATCCTTGGTGCCGTCGGCGAAGATGAAGGTGTCTACGCCGGCGCCGCCTTTGAGGACGTCGTCGCCGCCGCCGCCGTTGAGAGTGCTGCCGCCGATGGACGCGGTCAGCGTGTTCGCGCTGCCGTTACCCACCAGCGTGAGCCCGCCGTCCTTCATCGCCGCCGCGCTGACATTGGCCCACGTGGCGCCGGTGCCGAGCGACAGGGTCAGGGTGCCATCGGTGATCGCCTGGGTGGTCGCCGAAAGGTCGACGACGGTGCCGTCCTTGGACGGCGTTCCGCCCAGTGTGACGGTGGAACTGGCGGCATCGAGAGAGACCGTCAGGGTCGAAAACACCGTCGACTTGCTCGGCGCCTTCAGCGTGCTGCCGGCCGGCAGCACCAGCCCCTGCCCGGCCGGCGGGGTAAAGGTTTCCGGCACCGCCAGCGTGCTCGGCAGCACATAGTCCTTCGGCTTCTGCCACGAGGCCATGAACGGAGCGACGTCGGAAACCCGGTCGAAAGCGGCGCCGAAATTGCCGACGTTGATGGCGGTGGTGAAGGTCGTGTCCTGCCGGAAGAACGCCAAGTCTATGCCATTGCCGAGATTGCGGTACTCGGCGACGCCGAAGTTCACAAAGTGGTCGTGTGCCGAAATGATGCCGCTGTTGACTGCGGTGCGGATATCCGGATTGGCGTTCAGGTAAGCTATAGGATCGAAAAAGGGTGATCCTACTCTGCCTTCGCCGCGGCCGTTTTTCGAAAAGTGCTCGAAGGCCGTGGTCTCACCGCGGAAGGCGGCAACCCGGACGTCGGTATTGTAGAGCAGGTAGAATGCGGAGTCGAAGAAGGCGGACGGTGCGCGCGCTTCGGCCGCACCCTTAACCAGGAAGTGGTGGAACGGCAAGGTGCGCCCGGCCGCCACGCTCGCGGCAATATCGGAGTTGTTGTCGAGATAGTAACTGACATCGATGAAGGGGTGCGGATCACGGTCCTCACGCACACCGTACTCGAGATAGTGCTGCAGGCCGGAAGTAAAGACACCCTTGTTGACACCGTCTCTCACGTCGCTGTAGCGCCGCAGATAGTAAGCCTCGTTGAAGAAATAGTTCAGGTCCATGGCCCAGTCCGTGTCTTGCGCGTCGGCCCCTGGTCAGCGCCGTCGTCTGATGGTGAATCTGGCTCTTTCGGGTGCTGAGAGTACCATCTTCGCGCCTTCGTGTGTACGTCGAGTTGATCAACCGGATGGCAAGCCTGGTGCCAGCGCGGCAGCCGGCCGGTTGGAAAGTTCTTTCGAAAGAACCGGTTGCGATCTCCGAGCGATCCGTGCCCGGCTCGGTGGCAGTGCGACGGCTAGTGCTGCAAGACTTTCATGGTGTAGGCGAGGGAACCGATCGCCTACTGTTGAGAGCGATATTTCGAGGTGGATTAGATATTTTGCTCTAGACTTCCGCAGTCAACGCTATCTTCATACTGATTCACTAATGATGTGTTGCGCCGCTGGGCCGTCCTTGCATTTGGTCCTCTTTGGTGGTAATCGCTGTCCGACCGCATCCCATAGTGCGATCACTATTCCGCCATAATCATCCGGGATTTGTCGTCGCATTGGGCGGGCGACCGATCCCCGCCCGAGTTCCGAGGGGGAGACCGATCGTGGCCTTGCAGCCTGCGATGAACAACGCGCCGAACAAGAAGATGCCGCCCGAGCTGCGCCTCGCGCTGAAGAAGGTGCGCGGCGCGTTCATCGCCACGGCGGCCTTCAGCTTCTTCATCAACCTCCTCCTTTTCGTCAGCCCGCTCTACATGCTGCAGGTGTACGACCGTGTGCTGACCAGCCGCAGCGTCCCCACCCTCGTGATGCTGACCATCGCCGCTTTCGGTGCTCTCGGCGTGATGGCGCTGTTGGAGTGGATGCGGTCGCGGGTGCTGGTGCGCGTTGGCGTGCGTCTCGACGAGGAGTTGAACGGTCGCATTTTTTCCTCGATCTTCAAGCGTACTGTGAACCAGCCGGGTGCCGCCTCGGCGCAGCCGCTACGCGACCTCGACACGGTGCGCGAGTTCCTGACTGGCGCCGGGTTGCTGGCGTTGTTCGACGGGCCTTGGGCGCCGCTGTTCTTGGCCGTCGCCTTCTTGCTGCATCCGCTGATCGGCCTGCTGTCGCTTTTCGGCATGGTGCTGGTGCTGGTGCTGGCGCTGGCCAACAACTGGTTCACGCAGAAGAGCCTGAAGCGGGCCTCCGACGTCTCGACCAGCGCCACGGGTTATGTCTCGTCGTCGCTGCGCAACGGCGAGGCGCTGACGGCCATGGGCATGCTGCCGCAGATCCGCGAGCGTTGGGCCCTGCGCCATCGCGCCGTGCTCGGCCTGCAGGGCCGCGCCAGCGATACCGCCGGAATGATGCTGTCAATCTCGAAGACCCTGCGCATGGCGCTGCAGTCGGCGGTCCTCGGGCTAGGGGCCTACTTGGTGATCGAAAACCAGATCAGCGCCGGCATGATCATCGCCGGTTCCATCATCATGGGGCGCGCCTTGCAGCCCGTCGAGATGGCGGTCGGCAACTGGCGCAACATGATCAACGCGAAGGCCGCCTATGGCCGCCTGACCGACCTTCTGAACTCGACCCCGGCCGACCGCGACACGATGCCACTGCCCCGGCCGGCCGGCCGGGTGTCGCTCAGCCAGGTGGTGGCCGTCCCGCCGGGAAGCCGCTTACCGGCCCTGCGCGGCGTGAGCCTGAATCTCGAGCCGGGCGAAGTGCTCGGCGTCATCGGTCCGTCGGCGGCCGGGAAGTCCACGCTGGCCCGTGTCATGATCGGGGTGTGGCCGACCTTCCAGGGCAGTGTGCGTCTCGATGGCAGCGACATAAGCCATTGGGACCGCAGTCTGCTCGGTCCTTACCTTGGATATCTGCCGCAAGACGTGGAACTGTTCGATGGCACGGTCGCGGAAAACATATGCCGTTTCACGGAGGTCGATCCCGACAAGGTGATCGAGGCCGCCACCAAAGCCGGCGTGCACGAGTTGATCCAGCAACTGCCCGAGGGTTACAACACTCCCATCGGTGCCGGCGGTCAGACCTTGTCCGGCGGTCAGCGCCAGCGAGTCGCCCTGGCGCGCGCCATGTACGACAGCCCGTCCCTCGTCGTGATGGACGAGCCCAATGCAAGCCTAGATGCCGAGGGCGAGGCTGCCCTGACCGCCGCTATCCGCGCCATGCGCGAGAATGGCCAGACAGTGGTCGTCATCACCCACAAGCCGTCGCTGCTGTCGGTGGTCGACAAGGTGCTGGTGCTGCGCGGAGGGCTGGTCGAGATGCTCGGTCCCCGTGACGAGGTGCTGGCAAAGTTCACCCGCCCGACGGCTGTGCCGACAGCCCCTGCCTCGGCCGGGTCCGCCGCGCCCGCTGCATCCGTGGCAAGTCTTTCGAAGGCCTGAGTCATGTCCAACACCGTGCCTGCTGCCGCTCCTGCTGGCGGCGTTCCCTCGGCTGAAGAGCGTAAGCTGCGTCCGGTGGCGGTTCCCCTGCCGCCCGATCTGATTGACGTCGCCCCGCCCTCGGTGGACATGCGTTGGCCGATTATCGCCGGCCTTCTCATCATCCTGGTCGCCTTCGGCGGCGTCGGCTCGTGGGCTGCCTTCGCGCCGCTGCAGAGCGCGGTGGTGGCGCCAGGAACCGTCGTGGTGGAAAGCAACGTCAAGTCGGTTCAGCACCTCGAGGGCGGGATCGTCAAGGAAGTTCTGGTGCGCGACGGCGATCTGGTGGAAGCCGGTCAGATCGTGGTCCGCCTGCAGGAAGTGCAGGCCCAGGCGAGCTCGTCGTTGGTCGAGAACCAGCTGTGGGCCGCCCTGGCGCAGGAAGCCCGGCTCATGGCAGAGCGCGACGACGCCAAGCAGGTCGTGTTCCCCGACCAACTGCTGGAACGTGCTGTCGGCAACGCTGAGATCTCCGCCATCGTCGCTGCCCAGGAACGCCAGTTCGACGAGCGCCGCAAGTCGCTCGAGGGGCAGGTGAGCATTCTCAACGCGCGCATCGGCCAGAACCAGCAGGAGATCGAGGGCCTGAAGGTTCAGAAAGCCTCCAAGGAGCGTCAGGTCCGGATTTTTGCCGAAGAGTTGAAGGGTCTGCGCGAGCTGTTCGAGAAGGGCTACACGCCGCGCACCCGCATCCTCGCCATGGAGCGCGAAGTCGCCGAGCTGGAAGGCGAAATCGGTGCTGCAGTGTCCGGCATTGCCCGCGCCCAAAAGAGCATCGGTGAGGCCAAGCTGCAGATCGAGCAGACCCGCCAGCGGTTCCGCGAGGAAGTGGTCGGGCAGCTGCGCGACGTTCAGGTGCAGGTTTCTGATTTGCGTGAAAAGCTGACGGTCGCCAGCGACGTGCTGGAGCGCACCGTCATCCGCGCACCGCAGACCGGTTATGTGCAAAAGCTGTCAGTCCACACCGTCGGCGGCGTCATCCGCCCTGGCGAGGAGCTGATGCAGGTGGTGCCGCAGGACGCCCGCTTGGTCATCGAGGCACACCTTTCGCCAATGGACATCGACCAGGTGCAGGTCGGCCAGCTCGCCGAGGCGCGCTTCTCCGCCTTTCACACACAAGACATTCCTGCCATCCACGGCATCGTCACGGTCGTCTCGGCCGACCGCCTGACAGACGAGCGTACTGGCGTACCGTATTATCTGTCGCGAGTGGAAGTCGATGACGAAGAATTGCTGAAGATCGGCAATCGCCATCTTGTGCCCGGCATGCCTGCCGACGTCGTCATCACCACGGGTGAGCGCACCGCCCTCGACTACTTCTTGAAGCCTATCGAGCAGTTCAGCATGCGGGCGATGAAGGAAGAATAAGGCGTAGCCCGGGATCGAACGGCGACGGAGCGGGTGGACTCCTGCTTCGCCGTCCTGTACAGTGACTTCCATAGTATTATTCTCACCAGCCATGATGCCATTGGAAGCGCCATGTACAGCCATCCCCAACAGGGTGTCGGAACGGACGTCGCCAAGCTGCGGCAGGATGCCGGCCGCTGGCTGAAGTCCCTGCGTGAGGCCGCCGGCCTGTCGCAGCGCGATCTCGCCCGGGAGGTCGGGGTGGACTACTACACGTTCATCTCGCAGATCGAGGCCGGCCGCGGTCGCATTCCGCCGGACCGTTACGAGGCCTTCGCTACGGCGCTGGGCGTCGATGTGGTGGACTTCGTGAAGCGGCTGCTCAGTTATTACGATCCGGTAACCTACCACTTGCTGTTCGAACGCACCGCGTCCAACCGCAACGGTCTCTGAACTGCGCCAGGGGTGGAGCATGGGTGCTTCCGTCATCTCCTTCCGCTCGCTGCTGGGCCGTGGCCGCAGCACCGAGTCCGTGCCCGGACCCTGGACGAACCAGGAGCTGGCGGAACTCTACCGCATCGCCGATCTGCTGGGTCGCGCCGGCATGGCGGTGGGAACAGACTCTGGCGTATCGGACGAGAACGAGCCGTGGTTCGTCTTCTTCGCGCCCGACTCGGGTGACGTGATCGCCCACTTCGCGCGCATCGGCGGTGTTTACATCGCCGTCGCGGCCGGGCAGGAGAAGCCCCTGCGTGGCACCTGCTTCCGCGATCTCGTGCAGAAGATCATGGATTGCGAGCCCCTGGTCTTCCCGCAGCCGCGCAAGCGGTCGGGCAAGGTGACCAACCTCTACCTCCATCCCATGGTGGTCCTCACGGCCTTTGTCGCGACGGCCCTGCTGTGGTCCAACAAGTCCATGGCGGCGACCGAGGGTGACGCTGACGGCGTCGGTCGGCGTGCCGGCAAGTCCGGCGATGCTGCGCCGGCCGCAGGCTCCGCCGTCGGCAGCGGCCTCGGCGGCACCAGCCAGGCTGCGACGGGGCACGGGGAAAGCGGCCTGCCGGGCGGCCCCAACTTCCTGACCGCCATGGCCGGCCAGAGCACCGCCGTCACGTTCGCGTCCGCAGCCGCTCTCATCTCCACCGTCCTGAAGACGGAGGAGGCCGCCGCGGGAGCCGACAGCCTGCGTCTCGCCGCGCCGGAAAGCCGCATGGTCGGGCTCGACGGCGGCCTCGCGCTGACCGCCGACGACGATGCCCCCTCGGGTGCGGCCCCCGCCGCCGTCGAAACACTGGGTGGCGAAGTGCGCGTGACCATCGCTGCCGGCGACGGACGGGTTGCTTTCCTGCTCGACGGCGCGGATGTGCATTCGGGCACCGTTACGGCGCTTCCCGCCGCCTGGGACGCGGCATCGTGGGCGGCCGCGGCTGCGGCCTTCGATCCTGCCGACCAGTTCAGCATCGGCCCAGCACCGGTGACGCCCGCGGTTGCTGCTGGGGTGAGTGGGGACGGCGAGCGCTCCGCCTTCGACGTGCAGCCGGCTCCTGTGCCGGCCCCCGCTCAACTCGTCGCCGTCGCCGAGCCGGCGGCACCGCCACCGGGCGGCAGCTCCGGTGCATCGCGGGTGGCTGCGCCCAGCCTCACGAACGCCGTCACCGACGGGGGCGACAGCAGCGGCCGCATGATGGTCGACCTGCGGATCGACGACGTCTTGCTGGCCAACCGCAAGGGCGCCTATACACAGATCACCTTCATCGTCCCGACCGAAGCGCACCTCGACACCGCCCCGGCCGGCGCGGCTGCAGTGCCAGAGGCCGCGACCCCCACGGCGACCACGGCGACGGCCGACGGCACGGCGACAACCGGCAGCACGGGCAAGGCGACGTTGCCGCCCCCACCCCCGCCTCCCATGACCGTCGACAATCGCCACGACGTGGTGCTCGGCGCCGGGCAGCAGGTGATCTACTTCGGTGGCGGCAACGCCACGGTCTCCGGCTTCGTCGCGGGCGAGGACGTCCTGCTGGTCGATCCGCGTCTGCTGGCCGACCGCTGGCAGGCCAGCGTGCCGGTCGATCAAGGCACGGCGGTGCTCAGCTTCGCCGACGGCTCGCAGCTGGTGCTGCACGACCTGGTCCTGTCCGCCTACCTCACCGGCGGCTGACGACACCGGGATCCACGGCGCCGCCCGTTCCGGTCATCCGCCCCGTCCTTCTCTCGGGCCGCCGCCGCTCGGCCGTCACGCGAGCGCGCGGCCTTCCGCCTGCCCGTGCAGCAGCCAGTGCTCCAGCGGGTTCATGCCCGCGGCGGCGACGTCCGGGTTGCGGCCGAGGTAGGCCGAAGTGTCGAACCCGGCCGAGGGGTCGCGGTTTTCCTTCCAGCCGTTGGACCAGTAGTGCGCCACCGGGTTGATGCCGGCGGCGGCGACGTCGCCGTACTGCGACAGATACCAGCTGGTGTCGAACCAGGCGTTGGGGTCGCGGCCCTCGTGCCGGCCGTTGTCGAGGAAGTGGGCGTAGGGGTTCACGTCCGCCGCCTTCACGTCGGGATTGGCGTCGAGGTAGCTGCGGGTGACGAACCACGCCACCGGGTCGCGCCCCTCGCGCCAGCCGGTGGTGGCGTAGTGCGTCTGGGCGTCGATGCCCGCGGCGGCGACGTCGGGATTGCGCGCCAGGTAGAACGCCGCATCGACCGCGGCCACCGCCGTCGTCGGGCGCGCCACCGGGACCGCGTCGGCCGGGGCCGCCACGGTGACCGGTGCGGTGACCGCCGGGGCGCCGTAGCGCAGCACGGCCTCGGCGATGTCGGCGGCGGTGAGCGTCGTCGTCGCGTTGGCGTAGGGGTACATGATCGCCTGGCTGTCGGAGAGATGGCCTATGCCGATGGCGTGGCCGATCTCGTGCACCGCGGTGGTGTAGAACGACCACTGCCCGTTCGGCGGGGCGGCCGTGCCCATCCAGGCGGTCGCCAGGTCGCTGCTGTCGAAGGCGACGGCCGCCTGCGCGATGGCGCCGGTTCCGCCGGTCCACCAATAGGTGGCGTGCGCCAGCGTGTTGCCCGGCCCGTCGACGGCGTCCACCCCCAGGCGGATCTGGGTGGAGGTGCCGTCGCTCACCTCCTGGAAGCTGATGCCCGATACGGTCGCCCAGGCGTCGAAGGCGAGGCGCACGAGCCCCGTCTCCTGCGACGTCAGGGCGCGGTCGAAGGCGGGATAGCCGCCGTAGGTATAGCCCAGCACGGAATCGAGCAGGGTGTAGGAGGCGACGCTCCACCGCACGGGCGCCGTCGCCCAGGCGAGGGTGGTGGGGGCGGTGAACTGGCTCATGGCGGAAGGTCCTGCAAGGGCGCCACGGCGGGCGCCGCCCGGAACACGGAAATCAGAACGTGAAGGCGATCTCGTCGCCGCCGCCCAGATCGAGCATCTCGTCGAGCTTGGGCCGTTGTGCCTCGGCGGCGGCGATCTGTTCGTGCACGCGCGCCAGGTGCGACAGCACGGAGATGCGCTGCATGGACACGAGCTGCAACTGCGCCACCACCAGGGCGCCCGACCGGCGCAGCTCCAGGAAGGCGTCGTCGGGCAGGGCGTTGAGCGCCGCCTCGTCCACCCGATAGAGCCCGCCGACCGGCTGTTGCGCGCCGTCGGCCCCCTGCACGGAAAGCTCCCACGGTACGATCACGCCGTGCGCCGCCAGCGTGGCGCAGGCGGCGGCGGTGACGACGCCGTTGGCCTCCAGTTGCTGCAGGAAGCCGACCACCCGCTGCAGGTGCTCCGACAGGCCGCCGGCCTCGTCGAACAGGGGAATGCCGGTGCCGTCGGTGGTCAGGCGGCCGGAGCCTTCGTCGACCGCCAGAATGCGGGCGTCCTGCTCCGCGCCGTCGGGCCGCACCAGGGCGAAGGGATAGCGCCGCAGCAACGCCGGCACGTATTCGCCGAGCCAGCGGCCGTCGGGCGCCACGAACAGGTTCTGTCCCTGCCGCACCCCCATCACCGCCACCGGCGTGAAGCGCGGCGCCCCATCGTCCTCGGCGCCGTCGGGCGCGAAGGCGACAGGCATGGCGACGGCGGCGCGCGCCAGTTCGGACCCCACCAGCCCGACGACGGGCAGCGCGGCGGCAAAGGCGAAGGACTGAGAGGCGGCGAGCCGGTGCCCGGCATGAGCCTCCCGGCCGAGGGCGACGAGCGAGGTATACATGGTGATTCTGACCCAGGATGTGTATCAGGAGGGGTGCACCGCCACGACCGGCGCCCCGCTGCACCATAGCAGGCACCGGCCGGCCGGGCCAATGGCGTGCGGCCGCCCCCACCCACACAGGAACGGAAATTCACCATGAGCAAAGACGACTCCCTCAACACGTTCACCGCCGCCGAGATCAGCACCTTCCAGCTGTCCACCGGCCCCGTCGCCTCGGCCTTCGCCGAGAAGGAAGTGGCCGCCGCCTTCCGCGGGCTGATGGACAAGGCCCACGCCATGGAGCTGACGGCGGGCCAGTTCATCGACGCGCTGGTGAACGTCCATGCCGAATACCTGGCGTCGCTGCTCGGCCCGCGCGCCGCCGGCGAGCTGCTGCAGGATATCGGCCGCCACCTGTCGGATCGCGCCAAGCAGAACTAATGCCGACGGCAGATCGGGTGCTCCTGGACTCCTCCGGGTCCACGAGCACCCCCTGCCTTTCGAATCCTGTTGACCGGTTATGGTGTGAAAGTTACTGTACCCGGGAGGTAGGCGCCGACTCATCGGGTTAGCCGAAGTGGGGTTTTCCGGTCACAGTGCCGCAAAATCCCGCCTGACCGCGATCCAATGACGTATCAGCGACTTGCACGACGATCTTAAGTGTTGTAGTTGCTGTACCGCTTAGGGTCGCCGACCGCTCCCCCAGCGACCCGCCCGCCACATTGATGGCGGGTTCCTGGGGGAGCGGTCGCCACCGCTTCGGGCCTTCTTCGCGTAGGGGGGCCGATCGATCGGCACATACCAACTCGAGTCCATTGAGGGGTAAACCAATGGCTTTCGCTTTTGACGAGCAGTACTATCTCCAGCAGAACCCGGACGTGCTGGCCGCCGTGCTGAACGGCTCCATGCCGAGCGCGCGCTTCCACTTCGACAACTTCGGCTGGCGTGAGCTGCGCGATCCCAACGCCGTGTTCGACACCTCGGACTACGTCACCCTCTACACCGACGTGCTGAACGCGAAGATCAACCCGTTCAACCACTTCCTGTCGAACGGTGCCAAGGAAGGCCGCGCTCCGTCGTCCGAGTACAAGTCGGTTGCCGACAACTTCGACGCCACCGCCTACCTCGCCGCCAACAACGACGTGAAGCTTGCTGTCGACGCTGGTCAGATGACCGCTTGGCAGCACTTCGTCCTGAACGGTCAGTACGAGAGCCGTCCGGGCGCTGTTCTGAAGGACGGCACGCCGGTCAGCAACGCTGTGACTCTCCCGGGTTCTTCGACCGGTCAGACTGGTTCGACCTTCACGCTGACCGCGAATGCGGACAACCTGAATGGCACCTCCGGCAATGACACCTTCGGGGGTATCAACAACGCGACCACCACGCAGTTTTCGGCGGTGGACAGCATCAGCGGCGGCGCTGGTACCGACACTCTCTCGCTCGAACTTAACGCGAGCTATGCTGGAGGCGCAAAGATTACCGGCATCGAAGTGATGTCGGTGACGTCTACGGTGACTGACGGCGTGGGCACCGCTGGTGGTACTTTTAATCTTACCGGCATCAGCGGCCTGACCACCATTCGCAACAACGGCTCTGCCAATAACGCCACCGGTGGTAACGACGTTCAGCAGTTTACCAACGTCGCCTCTGCCGCTAACGTTGAGGTTCTGAACACCGACGGTGATACTCGCGTTGTCTACGCTGACGCTGCTGTGGCCGGCGCTGCCGACGCTGTCACGCTGACGCTGAACAATGTGGCTCAGGCTAATGCCGCCGCTGTCAGCCTGAACACGACGTCGACGACCACTGGCGCCACTGGCATTGAGACCCTCAACGTCGTCCTCGCCGGCGCTGCGGGAACTGCTGCCAACAGCGTTACCCTGAACACCAACGCTGCAGCCTCCCTCTCCAAGGTTGTCGTTAGCGGTTCCTCCGCTGGCAATCTGACGATGGGAACGAACATCACCACGACTGCGACCACCATTGATGCTAGTGCGGCCAGTGGCGCAATCACGCTTGCCGGTATTGGTGCTGCCGCGCACACCATCACCCTCGGATCCGGCAACGATTCCGTCGACATGGGTGGCAATCTGACCTCTGCTGACACCGTCAAGGGTGGCACCGGTACTGACACGATTGCCTCGACTGCCGCTAACTGGAATACGCTCAACACTGCCGGAGCTGTCCTCACCTCGGTCACCGAGTTTGAGACTCTTCGGGTGACCGACGATGCGGCGTCGGGTGTCAACGCCACCATTGATGCATCGCTTGTTGGTGCTGTGAACCTCCGGCTGGCTGCCCAGGCGCAGGCCGGTGGCGAAACCGTGACCGTGAATAACCTCGGCGGTTCTACCGGAACCGCGAGCGTGCGCCTCGACGGCTCCGTTGCTGGTGTCACGCTGAACGTCAAGGATGCGACGCTTCCGGGTACCGCGAACGTTGTCAATCTTGACGTCCGCGGCACCTCGGCCACCAGCACCTTTACGATGAATGGTGTTGAGACGGTCAACGTGGATGCCAGCAACGCAACCACTGCACACACCCTCGCGATGACCGATGGTGCGCTGACTACGCTTAAGATTGTCAACACCGGCGCGGCGACCTTCAACACCGGCACTCTGGGTGCCAATGTCAGCTCGGTCGACGCCAGCGGCGTGACGGGTGCTGGCGCTGTCACCATCACCCTCAACGGTACTGCTAACTCCGGCGCTACGGTTACTGGTTCTGCTGGTGCAGACACCATCACGGGCTCCAACCAGCTCGACGTGATCAATGCCGGTGCTGGCAACGATGTCATTATCCAGTCGCTCGGCAACGACCGCATCAACGTCGGTACCGGTACCGACGATTTCCGGATGGGCGACCTCGGGGATAAGAACACCGCTATCACCATCACCGGTGGAACGACGATCGATACCGTTGCCGAAGGCTTCGACATCGTGACTGGCATGTCCGCTGGCGACACTATCCGTATGGCTGCCAACTACACCGGCGTTGGCGCTGCTGCCGCTAACACTGCCGTTACCGCCGTTGCTTTCAACACCACGTTCGCTGACAACGGTGCCAACTTGGTTCGCGGCACCTACAACAGCAGCAACGGCCAGTTTGTTATCAGCGCGACGGGTGCCGACAGCCTGTTCGTCGCCGACGTTGACGACACCGGCGGCACTTCCGACTTCTCCGGCGTTGTTCTGGTCGGCTACGCCACCGCGGCGACGGCTGCCAACCTTGTCGACCAGGGTGCCTTCGTTGACTTCACCCTGATCGCCTAATCCTCTCTCCCGAGCGGATGCAACTGGGGTGGTCCTTCGGGACCACCCCTTTTGTTTTGTGAAAAGACGGACAAACCTAAGTCGTTTCCGCTAGGGCCGTACACTGGTCGCCGGTTTACGCGCCTCGACTTGTCGAAGACGTGCTGCCAGTCTTGACCAATCTGGTCGTAGCGACGAACCCAGTCCTTCGGGATGCTGGCAATCCGCAGGTAGTCCTCATCGGACATTCCGCCGATCAGGCTTTTCAGCAACGCGATGACGTTTGCCCGCTTGTTGTGACCATGCGTCTGGGTCAGGCCCAGGTGTTGGTAGAGACCCCACACGTAAGTCTTCGCACCGCTCTCGGAGACGCTGAACCGTCGCCCGATCTCGCTGTTCTCGGCGCCCCGCAGGATCATCTGCAAGGCGGCATGGTGGCGCGGTGACATGCGGGACAGGCGGGCGACGAGCTCGTCCTGGTGGTCCGTGTCGTCGTCGTGGACGTGATGCCCGACCTGGTCGTCCTCCCCCCCTTGGGCCGTCTACGGCTGCCCAGGTCGCGCCGCCTACTTCCGGCCGAAGGAGAAGTGCCGGTGGCCCAGGTAGCTGGTGAACACCGGGAAGACGACGCCGATGACGTGGGCGATGTCCTCGGCGTACCAGGTCATGCCGGCCCAGGGGAAGACCACCCGGGCGAGGCCGACGCTGATGATCCACACCTGCGCCGCCGCCGCCACGTTGACCAGGGCGAAGCGCAGGAACTCGTCGCGCCGCGACCGGCCCGACGGCGCGAAGACCAGGGCGCGGGCGAGCAGGTAGGCCGTCGTCATGCCGAACAGATAGGCCACCAGCACCGCCGCCTCGTAGGGCATGGCGTGGCTCAACAGCCAGCGGCTGCCGACGTTGACGCCAGCCGCGATGCCGCCGGTGATCAGGAAGCGCAGGAACTCGCCGCCGCGCGCCACCGCCGGGCGATCGTCCGCCGTCGCGCCGGCCGCACCCTCGCCGGCCGCCGGCCCCCCGCCGCCGCTGCCGGCGGCGCTCACGCCACCGCCTCGGCCATCATGCGGCCGTAGCGCACGCTCTCGGCGATGCCGCGGTCCTCGGGGTAGTAGTAGGAGGTGTCGGCGACCTGGAGGTTGGCGATGGAGGTGCGGATGGGCGGGATGCGGGCGGCGAAGCCCGGCTCGCACACCGGCTGGGCGTGGCGCAGGCGGCCGACGTGGCTGGCCAGCAGGTCGTCCTCGGCCAGCGCCGGGTTCAGGGTGCGCAGGCACTGGAAGGCCTCGGCCACCAGCGCCTCGTCGCTCCAGCCCCACTTGGGGTTGGTGGTCGGCATGTAGTAGGGCACGTAAACCACCGGCTCGGGCGTCGGGCGCAGGTTGGAAAACTCGATGATGCCGGGCACGGGCAGGCGCGGGTCGTTGACGTTCAGCCAGAAGTGCGGCGTGACGGAGCGCTTCAGCTTCATCACCACGCAGGCGACGCCGATGTTGACGATGTCGGCGTAGGCCTGCTTCTCGGCCGCCGTCAGGTCGGGGACGAGGCCGGCGACGAAGGGCGTCGGGACGGTGCAGATCACGGCGTCGACGGGGTGGCGCTGCCCGCCCGCATGCACGGCGACGGCGCGGCCGCCCTCGCATTCCACCCGCTCCGTCGGGCAGGACAGATGGATGCGGCCGCCGCGCGCCGCGATGGCGTCCACCAGCGCGCGCACCAGGGTTTCCGAGCCGCCCTCGAGGTAGCCCATCTGCTCCTGCATCAGCGACTTGCGCGAGGTGCCGACGCGCTTGACGCGGGTGGCGATCCAGGCCGCCGAGATGTCGTCGGCCAGTTCGTAGAACTTCAGCTCGAACAGGCGCTTCCACAGCAGATCGTAGACCTTGCGGCCGGAGCCGCGGACGATCCAGTCGCGCGCCGAGACGGTTTCCAGGCTGTCGAACGACGCCATGCGGCTGGTGCGGAACATCTGCAGGCCGTAGCGCAGCTTGCTCAGCGGGTCGAGCAGCGGGAAGCCGAGCAGCGCCAGCGGGTCGCCCCAGCGGTAGTGGCGGCCGTCGATGTAATAGCCCATGGAGGTGTCGCGCCAGCGCAGGGTGTCGGCGATGCCCAGCTCCTCCAGCAGGGCGAAGGTGGGGCGGTCGGCCTTGCAGATGAAGTGGTAGTAGCGTTCGATGCTCAGGCCGTCGAAGTCGAAGTGGGCCGCCATGCCGCCCGGCCGGTCGTCGGCCTCGAAGACCTCCACCGTGTGGCCGGCCTTCAGCGCATGGTAGGCGGCGGCGAGGCCCATGGCCCCGGCACCGATGACAGCCAACGTCGCCATGTGTCGTTCCCGTTTCCGTTCCTGGTTCCGTCGCTCAGAACTGCAGCGCGACCTGCGAGTAACGCGGGTCGTTGAAGGTGATGTCCAGCGCCTCGTCGAGCGGCGTCGACCGTACCCCGAACAGGCCGGGCCAGTCGATCACCACGAACTCGTCGGGGGTGACCAGCGCCTCCAGCTGGCGGGTGGTGAAGGGCGGATTGCGGTCCACCAGGGCATAGGTCGCCAGCATCGCCCGGAACAGGCCGTAGGGGATGCGCACGATGGGCGTGCGGGCGCCCGTCGCCGTGCGGATGGCGCGGATCAGGTCGATGTAGTCGATCTTGCGCTGGCCGGAAATGTCGTAGGTGCCCGTGCGCTGCTGCTGCAGGGCGGCGACGATGACGTCGCAGAAGTCGCCCACGAACAGCGGCTGGCGCATATAGCGTCCGCTGCCCGGAATGGGGAACACCGGCACCTTCTGCATGAAGCGGGCGAGCCAGCCCAGGTGCTTGCGGTCGAACCAGCCGAACATGAGGGTGGGGCGCAGGGTGCAGTGGGGAATGGCGCAGGCGTCCACCAGCTTTTCCTGCGCCTTCTTGCTCTCGGTATAGAAGTCCACGGCGGCCGAATTCACCACCGACGAGCTGATGTGCACCATGTAGGGCACGCCGGCGGCCGTGGCGGCGGCCAGCACGCGCTCCGTCGCGGTGATGTTGTTGGCCTCGAACTCGGCGTAGTCGAGGCCGCCGATCTGGGCGTGCAACTGCAGCAGCGCCTCCGCCCCCTCAAGGGCGTGCTGCCAGCCGTCGTCGCGCGACAGGTCGGCGCGGATCACCGTCACCCCGGGGTGGAGGCGGGCCAGCGTGTCGGTATTGGCGGGGTGCTTGTCGATGCCCACCAGGTTGGTGAAGCCGGCCGCCTGCAGCCGCACGATCAGGTTCTGCCCGACCAGGCCGGCGGCGCCGGTGATGACGATCTTGCCGTTGGGCGTCATGGGGCGCGGACCTCAGATTTTCATGCGGTTGAAGATCGGGCGCGGCAGGGCGCGGATGATGGTCATGATGATGCGCCAGAACCACGGCGTATAGAGCACGGGCCGGCCCTTGGCGATCGCGCGGTCGATGTCGGCCGCCACCGCGTCCGGCGTCGCCCACAGGGGGCCACCCTTGGCCATGCCGGCGGTCATGGGCGTGTCGACGAAGCCGGGCTTCACCGTCACCACCCGTACGGCCGTGCCGGCGAAGCGATGCGCCAGCCCCTCCATGAACAGCGCCAGACCGCCCTTGGCGGCGCCGTAGACGTAGTTGGACCGCCGGCCGCGGTCGCCGGCGACGGAGCCGATGGCGGCGATGGTGCCGCGCCCGCGCCGCTCCATGTGGGCCGCCGCGACGCTCGCCCAGGCGCAGGCGCTGGTCATGTTCACCGTCAGCAGGTCGACCACCGCCGCCGGGTCGGCGTCGGCCGTGGTGACGGCGGCGTCGCCGAGCTGGCCGTAGGCGACGAGCACCACGTCCACATGCCCGCCGAGGGCCGCCGTCATGGCCGCGAACGCCGCCGCGAACCCCTCGGCCGGTGCTGCGAGATCGAGCGCCAGGGTGGCGGTCGCCGGGTCGGCGCCACGGGCCTTCAGGTCGGTGGCGATGGCATCCAGGCGTCCGGCGTCGCGGCCGACCAGCAGCAGGCGGTCGCCGTCGGCGGCGCGCAGACGGGCGAAGCGCTCGGCGATGGCCGACGTGGCGCCGAGGATCAGAACTGTCTCGCCAGACATGCCGGGCAGGTCCTCCAGAGGGGTCAGACGGCGCCGACGCGCCGCCACAGGTCGGACGCGAAGGCGGGGTCGCGGTACTCGGCGAAGGCTCGCCACTGCGGATAGCCGGACCGGAACAGGTCGGCCGGCATGCGGGCGTCCTTGGCCGGGTAGAGCCGACCGCCGGCCTTGCGCACGATGTCGTCCAGGGCGGTCATCAACCGCAGGGTACTGCGGCCGCGGTTGGGGAAGTCGAGCGCCAACGTCGTGCCGGGCCCGGGGAACGACAGCAGGCCGGGCGGCGGCACGTCTCCGAAAGTTTTCAGCACTGCCAGGAACGACGCCTCGCCGGCCCGCGAAATGGCGTCGAGCAGGCGCGGCACGGCCGTGCGGGCGGTGTCGGGCGGCACGACGCACTGGTACTGGTAGAAGCCGGCGGCGCCGTACATGCGGTTCCACCGCAGGATGCCGTCAAGCGGGTAGAAGAACGGCTGGAAATGGCTCCGCCCGCAGTACCGGGCGCCCGGACGGCGATAGTACAGGGCGTTGAAGGCGCGCACCGTCAGGCCGTTGATGAGGCCGCTCGGGGCTTCCAGCGGCATGGTCAGGGGGCGGCCGGGTGGCGTCGCGGTCAGCGGTCCGTCCGCCGCCGGTCGCCCGCGCGAGAAGATGCCGCGGCCGAGGTGCGGCGGCCGCGCGAGGCAGTCCACCCACGCGACCGTGTAGGGCCAGTCGGCACTGTCGGCGGACAGGTCGAAGAACGCCTCCAGACGGTCGAAGGGAATGTTCTCCACCTCCACCTCGGCGGAAGCCAGCGGGACGAGGGTGATCTCCACCGACTCGATCAGGCCGGTGAGGCCGAGGCCGCCGATGGTGGCGCGGAACAGGCCGGTCTCGCAGTCGGGGCCGCATTCCATCAGCGTTCCGTCGGACCGCCGCAGCGCCAGGCGCCGCACGTGGCAGCCGAAGCTGCCCGCCAGGTGGTGGTTCTTGCCGTGGACGTCGTTGGCGACGGCGCCGCCCAGGGTCACGAAGCGGGTGCCGGGAGTGACCGGCACGAACCAGCCGCGCGGCACCGTGATGCGATGCAGGGCGTCGAGGCTGAGGCCCGCCTCGGCGCGGAGGATGCCGGCCTCGGTGTCGAAGGCGAGGACGCGGTCGAGACGGGTCGTCTCGATCAGTCCGCCTCCGACGTTCAGGCAGCTGTCGCCGTAGGAGCGGCCGAGGCCGTAGGGCAGCAGGCCGTTCCCGGCGCCGACCAGGGCGGCGACGGCGGCGGGCACGTCATCGCGGAAGGCCGGGGCAGCCGTCAGGTGGCGGCCCTTGCGCACGTTGCCCCACGATGTAACCGTCCGCTGCTGCAGCATGGTCCTGTCCGTCATGGCCTCCCGTACCGGACGTGCGGCGGGATTACCATGCGTTTCCCCAGTAGGTCCATCCCCAAGAGTTGTCGGTGCCGGAGATGGCCGTTTCGAACACCAGTTCGGTGGTGGTGCCGGCGACGCCCGGGACTTCGACCGAGAAGGTCTGCGGCAGGCGTGCCGCCTCGCCGGCCGCCGGATCCAGGGTGCGGGCGAGCAACTGCATATCGCTTCCATCGGCGGTGCGGGCGGTGAGGGTGAATGTCACCGGGGGCGGATTGCCGCCTTCCGCCCATACCTTGTCGAGGAAGCCGTACAGACCGTCCAGCCGTTCGCCGGCCGGGGCGCTCGCCACCAGGCGCGACGACGGATGCGCGAAGAACCCTTCCGGCACCGGGCCGACCGGCACGTCGGCCCGTTCCACCCGGGCCGCCGCCAGCAGTTCGGTGACCTGCAGGCGATTCGCCCCGCCGGCGGCTGGGTCCTGCTCCGGCGACAGCAGGCGACATCCCCCGGCGGTGGCGAGCACGCGGCGACCGGCCTTGAAGGACTCGATCATGGGGCGCAGCGCCGGCGGATAGAGGTCGGAGGCACCGCAGGCCACCACCCCCCCGAAAGCGGCCTCGCCCAGGGCGGCGTCCGGGTCCGCCAGGGCGGCTTGCGCCAGCTCCGGCGGGAACCAGGCGGCGACGGCCAGGGCGCGGCGGTCGCTATAGTAGGGAACCTCCGATGACCAGTCCTGGCCGAGCACGACGATCCCGGCGTCCTCGGGCACCAGTGCCTGCACTTTCTCGCCGATGCGCACGACTTCGCTGGCGCTCCAGTTCGCCGTCATGGGCGGATAGAAGATGGTGCGGAAGGTCCAGGCATTGCCGGCCAGGAACAGCGCCAGTAGCGCAAGCGCGGCGATGCGCGAGCGCTGCTGCCCGATGGCGGCTACGGCGATGCCGACCGCGAGCACGAGGAACAGGCCGTTGGCGTACTGGTAGTAGCCGTGGACCATGTGCAGGTTGGTGAACACGGCGAACGGCACCGCGAAGGCCGCGGCGAAAACGGCCAGCGGCCACGACACCCGCCGGAGCACCAGGCCGGCCCCCAGCACCAGCGGCGCGATCCAGGCCGCGGCGCCGAGGACCTGCGGCACGGCGCGGCCGAGCACGACGTCGCTCCACAGGGCGGCGCTGACGCGCTGGTCGAGAGTTCCGAAGTTCCATTTGGCGAGTGCGGCCGAGGTGAGCAGTGCGCCGAACGGATTCTCGGCCTTCACCTGATCGCTGTAGAGCACCCACACGTAACCGAGTGCAATGGGAAGCAGGCACGCCCCCACCGCCACCGTCAGCCGCGTCACGCCGCCGCGCAGGTCGGCGACCGTCGGCCGGCGCAGATCGGGGACGTCCCGCAGCACCGCGCCCAGCACCAGCAGACAGCCGGCGACGCAGAAGGCGGGGAAGGTGGTAGATTTCGTCAGGACCGCGAGAACACCCGCCGTCAGGCAGAGCGCCCAGCTCGCCACCGGTCGCCGCGCCGGCCGGTCGGCCGCCAACAGGTCGAGCAGCAAGGCGAGCCACACCAGAGCGAAGAACAGCGCCGCCGACTCGATCATCACGGTGCGCGACCAGAACACATAGAGCGGCGACGACAGGAACAGGGCCCCGGTCACCAGGAAGCCCTCGCGGCCGATGCCGGCGTGACGGCACAGCGTCGCGATGGGGTGGAGGCAGCCGAGGAAGAAGACGTAGGAGACGATGCGCCCCGCGACGTCCACCGACAGGCCCGCCATGGCGAGGATCGCCGTCAGGATCTGGTAGGTCGGGAACTCGAACGGAATGCTCCACGGCGCGCCCAGCACCGGCGTCTGGTAGCGCAGAGCGAGGCCGTCCTTCAGCATATAGGCGCTGCTGATGGCCGTCTGCGTCTGGCGGAAGCCGAACATGTCGAGGATGGGGCCGCCGATCCAGCCGACCAGGACGACCAGGCTCCATATCGCCGCGGCGGCGAAGAGCAGCGCCGGAAGAGCCGAAGAAAGCCGCGCCGGCCAATGCTGCAGGAAGGGGGGCATGCGGGAGTCCGTCTGAGGGGGGCGGAGGCGGCGCCGCCAGGGTCACACCGCCAGCATCACGAGGGCGACGATCACGCCTCCGATGGCGAGGCTGATGCGGTCCTTGGCGGCGAACAGGACGGGATCGTCGTGCAGTTCGCCGCGGTGGGCGATGAGCAGCACGCGGCTTATCCAGTACATGAAGAGCGGGCAGACCACCCACAGGATCTCCGGGTGGTCATAGAGGGCGTTGACCTCGGCGCTGGTCAGGTACAGGGCGAGCACGACGACGGCGCTGAAGGCGCTCGCGGCGCCCAGGGCGGCGAGCATGCTCATGTCTTCGAGCACGTAGCCGCGGCCGCGCGGCGGCCCCTTTTCGGCCCGCAGGCGCCCGATCAGCTCGACATAGCGCTTCACGATGGCGAGGCTGAAGAACACAAACAGAGAGAATCCGAGCAGCCACGGCGACGGTTCGGCCTGCAAGGCGACGATGCCGCCGACGATGCGCAGGGTGTAGAGCCCCGCCAGTGTCATCACGTCCACCATCATGCGACGCTTCAGGTGCAGGGAATAGGCGATGGTGATGGCATAATACAGCAGCAGGACCAGCAGGAACTGGTACGAGACGAACAGGCCGAGGATCACCGCCGCCAGGAATAGCCCCGGCACCATGAAGGAGCCGTGCAGCAGCGGCACCACGCCGCTGGCCAGGGGCCTGAACCGCTTGGTCGGGTGGTCGCGGTCGCCGGCCAGATCGAGCAGGTCGTTCAGCTGATAGGCACTCGACGCAGCGAAGCTGAAGGCCCAGAAGGCGAGCACGGCGAGCACCACCTCCATGGCCGCCAGGTACTGCCCGGCCACCAGCGGAACGAAGACCAGCGTGTTCTTGATCCACTGATGGGGCCGCAGCGCCTTCAGGTAGCTTTGCGGCCTGCGCGCCGGCGCGCCCAGGTCGACGAGGTCGGCGTGTTCGGCCTGCAGGCGAGCCAGCAGCCGGGACGACGCATTCACAACGACCGCGCGGCGGCAGGTCTTCCAGACCGCCATGTCGACGGTGTCGTTGCCGATATAGTCGAAGCCGCCGCGGCCGAACTCGGCAACCAGCCGGTTCGCCTTGGCATTGCCGGCCAGGTTGACCGACCGGTCCGACCCGAAGACGCCGTCGAAGAAATCCAGGTGTTCGGCGAAACGCTCCAGCAGGCGCTGATCCGACGCCGATGCGAGGTAGACTGGCCTGCCCGCCGCCTTTTCCGCCCGCAGATATTCGACCACGCGCTCGTCGAAGGGCAGCAGGGCGACGTCGACCACGGCTTCGTCGGCGAGCGCGGCCTTGAGGGCTGCCTTCCCCTGCCGGACGTGCGCCGCCGCCTTCAGCGCGCGCACCGGATGGGTCGCCAGAAGCGCGAAGAAGCTTTCGAGCAGCATGTCGGACCGGATCAGGGTGCCGTCGAGATCGACGACCAGCGGCACGGGGACCGTCGGAGCCGGATTAGTCTGCGCGGATGTCATCGCCGATACGCTGTGGGAAGAACCTGTGCGGCAGTGATAGAGACGCTGTCACCGCTTGTCTACCCAATTGCGGCCCGACGCCCGCGCTCCGGGGTATCGTCGCTGGCAGCGATGGCCTTCGTCAGCGATGCCGCCCGGTACCGCGAGACGGGCCGGGCGGTCGGATCCGCTGTGTTGGCAGGTGGACCGTCAACCGAGCAGGAGGGACTCGGCCGTCAGGTCGGCGAGCGAGACGCCTTGCAGGATCACCGTCTCGCCCTCCGCCAGGGTGATGACAACCCCAACGTCGGTGTCCGCGGCCGCGGTCAGGACGCCCGCGGCGTCGACGAACCCGTAACCAGCGCCGATCATCAGGACGTCGGTGCCGACCACGAAGTCCGTGACCGTGTCGTTGCCGCTGCCTGAGTCGAACGAGAAGACGTCGACGCCTTCGCCCCCCGTCAAGGTGTCGTCACCGGCGCCGCCGTTCAGCAGGTCGATGCCGGCGCCACCCTCCAACGTATCGTTGCCCGCGCCGCCGTGGATCAGGTTGTCGGCTACGTCGCCCTGCAGGAGGTCGTCATCCGCGGTGCCTTCGACCGGCGTGTCGATGCTCGACGCGGCGCGCCCTTCCAGGCGGCCGAACTCCACATAGTGGGCAAGTGGGTCCATGGCGGCGGCGGCCACGTCCGGATTCTGCAGCAGGTAGTAGGCCGGATCGAAGAGCGTGCCGTCCTCCAGTTCCACGATGCCGGCATCGCCGGGAGCCGGCGGAGCCTCGGGATCGAAGGGGTCGCGGCCTTCGTCGCGACCGAACAGCAGGAAGTGCTGGGCCGGGTCGACGGCCGCCGCCGCCACGTCGGGGTTCTGCTCCAGATAGAAGGCGCGATCGAACAGGGTGCCGTCGTCGAGCACCGCGAAGCGCGGCAAGCTGCCGGCTCCCCCGTCGCTGCCATCACCGCCGTCGTCGACGGACGGCCGGTTGGCCTTGGTGTTCAGCAGGCCGGGAACGCTGCCGCCCCAGCCCGGCGGCAGGCCGCCCCCTAGATGTTCGGGCAGGCCGTCACGCAGACCCTTGGGCAGCCATAGCGGCACGGGGGCCGGGGCGTCGTCACCTTCGGGCGAGGTGGGTTCCGTTACGGCGCTAGCGGTCTTCTTGGGACCACCGTTGGACGGGCCGCCGCCGGCGAAGGATGGCTTGCTCATGACTTCAACTCCACACGACTTTGTCTTTTAAGCAGTGTGGCTATTCTTTCAAGCTGTGGCACCCCCCGGCAGTGATGGCGCGCACAGGGGCGTCATGCCGGCCGGATCAGCCCTCCGCGATGCGCGTCAGGTACTGGCCGTAGCCGTTCTTCAGCATGGGCGTCGCCAGCTTCATCAGCTGCTCGGCGTCGATGAAGCCCTTGCGGAAGGCCACTTCCTCGACGCAGGCGATCTTCAGGCCCTGGCGCTTTTCCACCGTCTGCACGAAGGATGAGGCGTCGCACAGGCTGTCGTGGGTGCCGGTGTCGAGCCACGCGAAGCCGCGGCCAAGCTGTTCCACCGTCAGCGTCCCGCGCTCCAGGTAGGTGCGGTTGACGTCGGTGATCTCCAGCTCGCCGCGGGCCGAGGGCTTCACGGCGGCGGCGATGTCGAGCACCGCGTTGTCGTAGACGTAGAGCCCGGTGACGGCGTAGTTGCTCTTGGGCTTGGCCGGCTTTTCCTCGATGGAGACGGCGCGGCCTTCGCGGTCGAAGTCCACCACGCCGTAGCGCTCGGGGTCCGACACCCAGTAGCCGAACACGGTGGCGCCGCTCGGGCGGGCGACGGCGCGCTCCAGGATCTCCGGGAAGCCGTGGCCGAAGAAGATGTTGTCGCCGAGGATCAGCGTCACCGGGTCGTCGCCGACGAAGTCGCGGCCGATGAGGAAGGCCTGGGCCAGGCCGTCGGGGCTCGGCTGCTCGGCGTAGCGGATGTTCAGGCCCCACTGACTGCCGTCTTCCAGCAACTCCTGGAAGGCCGCCGAGTCGCGGGGCGTGGTGATGATGAGGATGTCGCGGATGCCGGCCAGCATGAGGGTCGACAGCGGGTAGTAGATCATCGGCTTGTCGTAGACCGGCATCAGCTGCTTGCTGACCACCTTGGTCGACGGATAGAGCCGCGTGCCGGAGCCGCCGGCCAGGATGATGCCCTTCATGCTCATGCTGCTGTCCCCTCCTTGCCCAGCAATTCGTCGATCACCTCGGCCAGCGCGTCGCGCCACGGCCGCGGGGCGATGCCCCAGGTGCGTTCGATCGCCGTGCAGTCGAGCACGGAATTGGCCGGCCGGGCGGTCGGCGTCGGGTATTCGGCGGTGGTGATGGCGTCCACCTGCGGCACCTTGTGACCGTGGCGCGCCGCCAGCTCGAAGATGGCGCAGGCGAAGGCGTGCCACGTGGTGGGGCCGGCGCCGGCGTAGTGGAAGGTGCCGAAGCCGTCGCGGCGGCCGCCGGCGATGCCGTCGGCCAGGGCCACGATGGTGCGCGCGATGTCGCCGGCCGCCGTCGGGCAGCCGTGCTGGTCGGCGACCACGCGCAGCGTGTCGCGCTCGGCGCCGACGCGCAGCATGGTCTTCACGAAGTTGCCGCCGAAGGCGCTGTAGACCCAGGCCGTGCGCAGGATGACGTGGGCCTCGGGCAGGGCGGCGCGCACGGCATCCTCGCCGGCGGCCTTGGAGGCGCCGTAGACGCCGAGCGGCTTCACCGGGTCGCTTTCCACCCAGGCGCCGTCCTTGCTGCCGTCGAACACGTAGTCGGTGGAAATGTGGATCAGCGCCGCACCGGCCTCGGCACAGGCCTCGGCGAGCGCGCGCGGACCGTCGCGGTTGACGGCGAAGGCGGTCTCGGCGTCGCTCTCGGCCTTGTCGACGGCCGTGTAGGCGGTGGCGTTGACCACCACCGCCGGGGCCTGCTCGGCGATCACGCGGCGCACCCGCTCGGGGTCGGTGACGTCCAGCCCCATGCGGTCGAGCTGCACCGGGCGCAAGGTTTCGGGCCAGCGGGCGCGGGTGAGTTCGCGGCCGACCTGGCCGGTGGCACCGACGACGAGGACCCGCCGCATCACTTGGAACCCTGGCCGAGGCGCTGGCCGGCGTAGGTGGACTGGCCGACGTTCTGCCACCAGCCGCGGTTGTCGAGGTACCACTGAACGGTCTTGCGGAGGCCCGATTCGAAGTTCTCGCGCGGCGTCCACCCCAGGTCGCGGGCGATCTTGCTCGCGTCGATGGCGTAGCGCATGTCGTGGCCCGGGCGGTCGGTGACGAAGGTGATGAGGTCCTGGCGGCGGCCGATGCGGGCGTCGGGCTCGATCTCGTCGATGAGGTCGCAGACGGCGCGCACCACGTCGATGTTGGTCTTCTCGTTGTGGCCGCCGACGTTGTAGCTCTCGCCGAGCTCGCCCTCGTTGAGGATCAGCCACAGGGCGCGGGCGTGGTCTTCCACGTAGAGCCAGTCGCGCACGTTCTCGCCGGTGCCGTAGACCGGCAGGGGCTGGCCGGTGAAGGCCTTGATGACCATCAGCGGGATCAGCTTCTCGGGGAACTGGTAGGGGCCGTAGTTGTTGGAGCAGTTGGACGTCACCACCGGCAGGCCGAAGGTGTGGTGCCAGGCGCGCACCAGATGGTCCGACGACGCCTTGGAGGCCGAATAGGGCGAGTTCGGCGCATAGGGCGTCTCTTCCGTGAAGAGGCCGGTGTCGCCGAGCGTGCCGTAGACCTCGTCGGTGGAGACGTGGTGGAAGCGGAAGCGGGCGCGGCGCTCTTCCGGCAGGGCGCGCCAGTACACCAGCGCCGCCTGCAGCAGGGTGTAGGTGCCGACGATGTTGGTCTCGATGAAGGCGTCGGGGCCGTCGATGGAGCGGTCGACGTGGCTTTCCGCCGCCAGGTGCATGATGGCGTCGGGCTGGTGCCGCTCGAGGATCGCGTCCATGGCGGCGCGGTCGCAGATGTCGGCCTTCTCGAAGGCGTAGCGCGGGTTGCCCTCGACGCCTTCGATGGCGAAGGGGTTGGCGGCGTAGGTCATCTTGTCGACGTTGACGACCGAGGCATCCGTCTCTTCGATGAGCAGGCGGACGACGGCGGACCCGATGAAACCGGCACCGCCCGTGACCAGGACTTTCACGTCAGAAGCTCCGCGCGAAATTGTGACAATAGCTGGCTGCACCTTACTCCGCTTTTCAGGCCCCACTCAAGCGGCCAGCGGATGCGGGCATGGCAGCGGCGCGGCCGGGATCGACCCGGGCCGCGCCGTCGCTACGGGGCATGAACGCTTCAGGTGAGGATTTGCTCCACGTCGTGCGTCTCGACGGTCTTGTGGTCGTCGAAGGTGATGGTGGCCGCCACTTCCGTTCCGCCGTCGGCCGGTTCGAGATCGACCGTGTGGCCGCCGTCGGACACGGTGGCGTTGCCCTCCTCGACAGTGACGTCGTAGACCAGCCCGCCGGTGCCGTCGGCGGGATCCTCGGCCGAGGGCGCGTCACTGTCGATCTGGAACAGCCAATTGGCATCGACGCCGCCAGCGTCCATCATCACCAGCGTGTCGGCGCCGTCCGGCGTGTTCCCCATGCCGTTGATGACGACGTCTTCGTTGTAGTCCGCACCGGCCACCCCATAGACGAAGAGATCGTCTCCGTCCGTGCCGGTAATCGTTGCAGTGTCGCCCGTGATGAAGAACAGGTTGCCGCGGGCGTCGTCCTCGAGCGTGATGTCGTTCTCTATCAAGACCTGCGTCTCGACGGAACTGGTTGCGCCCTCCTTGTCCTCGACCGTGATGGTGAATGTCCGTTCTTCTTCACTGCCGATGAGCTCACCATCGCCGCTCGTCAGAATGACGCTCTTGGCGAGCGACACGTACACCTCGTGGGAGGCTTCCCCGCTGAACGTCATGGTGTGCGTGGCGGCGTCATAGCTGAGCGCAATGGGGCTGGCGTGGCCCTCGACCGAAACCTCCAACCGCCCATTCAAGGGGTTGAACAACACCGTCTGATCGGTGAGGCCGAGGGTATCGCCGGTCTGCGCGCCCTTGCTGATGGCGATCATCATCTTCTTGATGACGTCGTTCAGGTCGGCATCGCTGATGACGACATCTGCCGTTCCATTCTCGGGGTTGGGCAGAACCAGCACGGGCTCGTCACCGCCTTCCAGAGACTTGTAGAAGGTGTCGGTGCTGATGACCGGCGCATCGTTGACCGCCGCCACTTCGACCGTGAGCGGTATGGTCACGGATGACGCCTCGGTTCCGTCCTCCAGGCTGACCGCCGTCACCTGCAGCGTCGCCGTCCCATTGTAGTCGGGTGGCGTGACCAGACGCAGATCGGCGATGTCGTCGCCCTGGATGGTCCAGGTCGGTACACCAGCCACCGTCTGCGCTTCGTAGGGCGCGGTGCCGGCGCCGAAGAACAGGCTTCCGGCCGGTGCCCCGGTGATGACCAGCTGCAGGCTTTCGCCGGTGAGGTCGGAGAGGGACGCCGTGATGCCGAGCGGGATGCCCGCCGTGCCGTCGGCGCTGCCGTCCGGATTGCGGGCCTGATCCTCAGCCCCTGTCACGGTGTCTTGAGCGATGCTCAGGTTCGGAGCATCGGCCACCCCCAGCACCTCGACGGTGAAGGGAATGTCGTCGGACTGGGCGATGGTGCCGTCTTCGACCGTCACGACCCGCGCCGACATTTCGACGGTGCCCGACTCGTTCTCGGCTCCCTTGAAGTAGGCATCTTCGGGATTGGTGACGACCCAGACGCCCGTCGCCTCGCCGGCTTCGGCGGCGACGGGGGTGCCTGTCGCGACATCGAAGACCGCATTGCCGTCGGCATCGACCTTCACCTCGATGAAGGCGGTGCCATCGCCGTTGACGAGGGACGCCCCTTCCGGCACGCCCTTGACGACCACGTAAAGCGTCTCACCGGTCTGGTCACTCAGTTCGGCGTCGAAGACCAGCTTCACGGGTGTTTCTTCCCGGGCGTCCGTCACGTCCTGCGGGTCGATGGTCGCGACGTCCGCCACACCGCTGACCTCGACCGTGACCGTCGAGCGCGCCGCTTCCACTGGTACCTTGACATCCTCTTCCATGGTGTAGGCCACCAGTTCGAGCTTGATGTCGCCGGTCCAGTCGAGTGGCGGCCTAAGCGACACGTCCTGGATCGTGCCGTCCGCGGCGATGTTGTCTGCCTTGACCACCCATTCGGTGTAGGTGACGCCGTCGACGGTATAGCTGCCGTTGTTGCTGGCGCCGCTCAGAACCGCCCCGGCCGGCACGCCCCGGATGACGACCGAGACGAGTTCGGAGGCATGAGCTTCGCCGCTGCCGATGCGGTCGTCCATGTCGAGCCGTGCTGTTACCGCGAACGGATTGTCTTCGATTGCGGGAGTCGGGTCGTTTGGTACGTCAAAGGTCCCGGTCTCTGTCTGCGGCGTCACGGTGAACGAGATGGTGCCGAGCGAGGTCTCCACGTCCTGCCCGTTGTCGGCGATGTCCACGGCCACTTCGAGCGAGACTGTCCCGTGCCAGTTCTCGGGTAAGTTGTCGACGGCGAGCCCGGTCAGGGTTATGGGATGGCCAGCCTCGAGCGCCGCAGCCAGATCCGCGACCGGGGACTCGCCAGCGTCCTGGAGGTCGGCCACCCTGACCTTGAAGCTGCCGTCGGATTCGGCCGTCAAGGTCTGGCCGTTGAGCGACAGGGTCGCACCCGCGGGCACGTTGGTCATCTTGATGACGAGAACAGGATCGGCCTCGGCGAAGGTTTCGCTGAAGTTCGCCTGTTCATTCGGAGTGATCGTCAGGTCGAGGGGCACGGAGGCCGTGTCTTCCGCCACCGTCGTGACGGCAGCCGAAATGGTCACGCCGTCCGTCTCGGGGTCGACGAGGATTTGGACGGGAGCCGCTGCAGTCTCCTGCGTCGTGAAGCCGTCACCTTGCGCCACGACCTTCATCTGGAAGGTGACGGGCTGATCGGAGTCCGCGCGCGTCTGCTGGAGGGTGATCTCCCCGTTTTCCAGGCTCTCGACCGGGATGACGTAGGTGCCTTCGGTGGGTTCATAGAAAGCGAAGGCGCCCGGTGTCTTCGCCACCAGCGTTGCGCCGACGAGGCCGGTGATGACGATGGCGGTGACGTCCGAGCGTACGGTCTCACCGGAGACCACATGCTCGCGGCTGCCCCGCAACACGATCGACTGGTCTTCGAGCCCGTTCTGTTGCAGCAGTTCGAAGAACGTGTCGACCGTGGTGTCGGTCGGATCGCCGGCGTTGCCGCCGCCGGTGCCGCCGTTGTCGATGGCGAACGCCACGAAGACGGGCTGTGTGCTGGTCCACACCGTGACGTCCTTGTCGTCGGGGTCGACGTCGCGAATCATCGCCGTAACCGAGAGCGTGCCCGACGTTCCTGCGGCGCCGGCGATCTTCAGATCGGCGAGCGTATCGACACCGGCCTTGTCATCCAGGGCGACGATCCAGCGGCCTTCGCCGGCGAAATAGCCGTGGTTGAGCTTGGCGGTGGCCGGGACGCCGTCGATGATCAGATAGCGCTTTTCGCTGCCGTCGGTATCGGTCAGGTCCAGGGCGATCGGCAGGGCGTGCCATGTGGCGGCAGCCGTACCGGTCACGTTGCTGGCCGCGAAGGTCTTCGCTTCGTCCACGACGGCGTCGATGACCACGGAGGTATTGACCGTCGTGGTCTGGGCGGGACTGCCGGCATGGCCGGAACTGGCCGTGATGGTCACGGGAATGTCCGTCGACCAATGATCCGGCAGACCGCTGATCGACATCTCGCCGAGTTTGCCGGTGGCGGCGTCGAAGTACTTGGCGAGGTCTTGGCCCGACAGAGTCAGCTCGACCCCATCGCCGATCTGGACCTCGAGCACATCGTTGCTGTCGTCGACGGCCGCCACCCGCAGGGTGAGATTGGTCAGGCCGAGGGCATCGAAGTTCACGGTGACGCCGGTGATGCTTTCGGCCTCGAACACGAGGTCCTGGGGCGTGAGCGAGAGGGTCACCGGGACGCCGGTCGCCCCGAAGCTGTCTTCGTCGCCACCGGAGCGCGCGACGATGCCGATGTTGGCGTGGTCGGACACCGCCTCGACGTCCACGGCGAGCATGTGCTGCGTCGTCTTGGTGGCGCCGTCGTCTTCCGTCACGATGAGATCGACGCCCACGGCCTTCTGGCCCGAGAAGTTGGCGTCGGTGATCTTCGCCTGAACCTTGTCCAGGTATTGTCCCTCGATGGCCCAGCGGGGGGCACCGTCGACGGTGCCGACGAACTTCATGTACTTCTCGAAGCCCGCCGCCATGGCCACCTGCATCCCGTCGGGGATGTCGCGCAGCACCAGCGTGATGGTTTCCGAGCCATCGGTATCCTCGGTGCCGAGCTTGCCGAGGTTCAGGGAGAACCAGCCGTCGTTGTCGGTCCTGTCTTCATCGACCGTGGCGACGGTGACCGTGGCGCCCGGGGCCAAGGCGTCGCCGTTCCAGGTGGGGTCGTCGGCGGTGCCGATGACCGTCACCTTGAGAGCGCCGGTGCGATCCGCTTCGCTGCCATCGATTTCCGTGGAGATGGCGCGGACGGACAAGGCGAAGTCGACGTTGGAGTCGGCCGCCGGCTGAACCTTCAGGGACCCCACGTGGGCGGTCACGTCGTACCACGTCGCGCCGTCGCGGGTGACGGTCGCGGTCAGTTCCTGACCATCGGTCCCGAACAGCTTGGTGCCGGCCGGCAGGTCGGCCTTTACCAGCACCGTCAGCTGTTCCGGATTCACGTCGTCGGTAATAGCGGACAGGACGTCGATTGACATCGGCTCCGCGTCTTCGTTCATGACGACGTTGCGGACCACCAGGAACGGCTTGTCCGCGGTGGGATTGACGACGATGGTGACGGTCTCGCTGACCGACGCCGTCTCGACGGCCACTTTGTCACTACTCTCGGTTTCGCGAGAGGTCGAAGTGATCCGGATCGTCGGTGCCTGTGTGTAGGTCGGATCGGTCGGCGACACTTCGGTATGCAGGTTCTTCGGCGGCAGGATGACGGCCGTCGCGATCCGCGCGGGATCGCCGCCCAGGTCGAACGACCCGTCGTCCTGGCGCTTGACCTCCTGGAAGGTGCTGCCGTTCATGAAGCCGATTCGCCAGCCGTCGGGCACGTCGTCGAGGCGGACGGACAGGACTTCCGATCCGTCCTTGTCGACCAGGTCGGTGCCGATGCCGAGGGCGATGTAGGTGTCTTCCGTGCCGGTGACCAGCGTCTTGCCGTCGACCACGGAAACGGTCGAACCGCTCAGCCCCAGGGTCGGTGCGTCGGCCACGGCATCGACGCGGATGCTGAGGGCGCTCGGGCTGTAGGCGAGGCGCGTGGAGGTGCTGCCGCCCGCGCCATGATCCTCGACCGTCGCCAACAGGCGGTACTCGACCTCCTGAGAGCTGTGGGCCTTGGGCTGGATGGTCAGGCCCGACGCGGTATAGGCGGACTGCGAGGTGCCGATGGTGCCGTCGAAGGCGCCGGCGATGTCCCAGGCGTAAAGCGGCCGCCCACCGTCCGTGACGGCAACCGCAGCGGGATCGCTGGAGAACGCCACCGGACGTCCGTCGGCGTCGACCGCCGTCACCGTCAGGCGTTGCAGCACGGCACCGTCCAGGCGCACGCTGTCGGCCAACAGGGTTGGGTCGGACGACACGAAATAGATGGACGTCACCTGCTCCGACCCGTCGGCGTCGACCATGGTGATGGTCGGCGTGACGACGATGGGATGACCTTCGACGCCGTCTTCCCAGCCGCCGCCGGTGCTGCCGAAGGTGACGCTGTCGGCATCGGGGGTGATGGTCAGGCTCAGGGTATCGGTCGCTTCCGCCTGGCCCTGCCATTTCGGGAGGAGATCGTCGGGCAGGCCGGTGGCGGCCGCGTCCGCGTCGTGTTCGCGGACGAAGACGGTCACGTCGAACCCGAGGTCGCCGGACCAGTTGTCCACTGCGCCGACATGCAGTTTCGCCATGTCGGACGCGTCGACGCGCCAGACGCCGCCCGTCTGCTCCACCACCGTATCGCCGGCGCCGAGCTTGCCGTCGCCGTCGTTGTCGAGGAACAGCCGGCCCTTGCCGGCAGGCGAGTCTGCCGTGAGCTTGATCTCGTACCAGCGGCTTTCGGACCCGTCGGCGCTCTTGTCGAGGTCGGTGCCATCAGGCTCGCCATAGTCGACGGTGAGGCCATCCGAAAGCTTGTAGGAGCCGTCTTCGGCGAGTGTCTGCGTCGCGTCGACGACATCGATAGTCGGCGCGTCGGCGTCGCCGTAAACGGTGACCTTGACGGTGGTCGTCGTCTCTTTCTCGTTGGTGGACGCGATCTCGCGACCGTCGCCCAAGTCCTTTTCCGCCGTCGTGGCTTTCAGGGTGAGATTGAGCTGACCGTCGTAGGTGGAGAAGTCGGCAGGGGTCTTGAACTCCAGCTTGGAATTCAAGGCGACGAGGTCGCCGGTCGGCAAGGTGAAGGTGCCGTCGGGGTTGGCCGTGATGACGACACCGTCCAAGCGCAACTGCGTTCCGCTCGGGAAGCCGGCCAGGGTGAGGCCGGTTACTTCCTCCGACGCGTCCTTCACCGCGACGCTCAGCGTCAGCGGCGACCACTCCTCCTCCAGGCCGACGCCAGACCCGGACAGCGTGGCCTCATCCGGCCTGGCCACGACGACCACGTCGAGGGTCTGAACGGCGCTGAAGGCGATGTCGGGGGCAGCGGTGCCGACACCGCTGCTCAGGGCGGTGCCGTAGTCCTTGTCCTGGTAGACGGCCTGGGCCTTGATCTGGAAGTTGGTGTCGTCGTTGAGCGCGCCGCTCTTCCATTGGAAGCGCACTTCGTCGGCGTATTGCGCTTCGAAGCGATACACCTCTTTGGTGCCGCCGTTCTCGTCGGGCACGGTGGTCTTATTGATGTCTTGCCACGTGTTTCCAACCTTCACCCGCAGCTTCAAATCGCTCGGCAGGTCGAACAGATGCAGGTACAGCTTGCCGCCATCGGCCGCATTCGGGAAGGCCTCAGCCACCTGGAGGTCTTGCAGCAGGTTGATCTGCTGCCAGCCATTTGAGAATGACGTGCCTTCCGTGAGTGTGAACGATCCGTTGCCCACGACTGTCAGCGTCGGCTCTTCCGTGCCCACATCGATACGGACCTGCTGACTGGCCAGAGCCATTGCTTCCCGCGGCTGACCGTTGGGGTCGTCTTCGCGCGTGACCGCGTTGATGTCGACGAGGACGTCCCGCGAATCGCCGGCAGGCAGACGCAGGACGAGGTTGTCCAGAACCGTGTCGAGGCTGTCCAACTGATCCTGTGGGATGACCAGTGCATAGGTTCTGGCGCCGGGCAAGACGGAGCCGTTCGGCATGGTGGTCGATTGAGCGAGAGGGTCGACCGCGGTGCCGTTCCACAGCAGCGTCCCCGCCCCCGCATGGCTGGTCGTCAGGTAGACCGTCAGGGTCTCCGACGTGTCGAGGTCGACTGCGGAGAGGTCGAAGTCGAGCGGCACGTCCACCGTGCCGGCCTGCTCCATCACCGCCTGGTTCGTCGCATTGGCGACCGTCGGGGCGTCGGCCACCGCCGTCACGGTGATGGTGCCGTCGATGGACGTGACCTTGGTGTCGCCGTTGGAGGCTTCTTCGGTGGTGACGAGAAGCTTGTAGTCGACGTCGTCGTCGGACTGTGCCCGCGGCGCGAAGACGAGACCCTGGACTTCGAAGGTGTTGGCGGTCGTCGCCACCGCCGCCGAAAGCGGCAGGACGTAGGCATAGGTTTTGCCGGCGTCGAGACCGGCATCGACGTCGGCTGCAGCGACGGCGGTCGTCGCCACGATCGGCCGTCCGTCGGCCGCCCGGCCGGTGATCTCGTAGGCTTCGAGCGCGGTACCGTTCAGCGTGAGCGTGCCGAGCAGCATGTCGCGATCGGCCGTTTCCACATAGAGCGCGTCGAAGAGGGACTCCGAGCCGTCGGTATCGATCAGGGTGAAGCTGGGCGCCACCGTGACCGATTGATCCTCCAGCACGGTATCCCCGGCCGTGCCCTCGATCAGGCTGACCGAGTCGGCCGCCGCGGTGGCCTTGATCACGAGATCGCCGATGTCCTTTTCGGCCGTGCCCTGCCGGGCCAGCGGAACACCGGTCTCCGGATTGGTGATACCGGTGAGTGAGTTGTCCCACTCACCCGCATCCGCCTCGGTGGCGATGGCCGTCACCTTGAAGCGGATTTCCGGATCGGTCTCGCTGCTGCCCCAGTGCTCGGGACCGCCGATGTGTACCTTGCCGCTTTCGAGGTCGGCGGCGGAGACGATCCAGGGGCCGCCGGGCGGTTGATCGGGGCGGCCGTCGATGATCAGGCGGGCACCGGCGTCGTCGGGGGTGATGCGGAACGTCAGGCTTTCCGAGCCATCCGTATCCGTCACGCGACCATACAGGTCTTCCCCGGCCGACAGCGTCGTGTCGGCGCTCCACTGGATCGTGTGGAACGCACCTTCCGCCAGTTGGTGGGCGGTTTCGTCGGTGGCGCCCTCCGGGGTGTCGGCATCGCCGTAGACCCGCACGTCGAAGGTCGTGTCGTGGGTGGTTTCGGCTTCCGGATTGGTGGCGCCCGGTTCCCGCGTCGTCACCGACAGCGTCAGCTGCGTGGTGTTGCTGCCGCCGTTCCAGGTGCTCGCGTCCGCCGGCCATTCGATGTAGATGCGGCTCTGGTCTGCAGCGTCCGTGAAGGTCGGCAGCGCGACGGCACCCGTCGCATCGGCCGTCACGCCCGTGAAGGTGCTCGATCCGGCCGCCTCGGGGAAGCGGACGACGGCGCCGGTCGGCAGGCCGGACAGGGTGACCCCGGAAACCACCTCGGACGAGTCGCTCGCCTTCCACGTCAGGTCGAGCTTCACCCAGGCGTCGGCATCATCGCTTTCGACGCCGACGCCGGAGGCGGTGACGGTGGCGGCATCGGCCACCGGCTTGATGTCGATGCTGACGCTCTGTTCGGCGACGGCCTCGTCGGCCCACTGCTGCCCGAGCGGAGTGTGGGTCGGGCTGCCGACCGCGTCCTGGTCGACCACATGGGCGCGGACGGTGAAGTCGATCGCATCGGAGCGGTCGTCGTCGCTCCACCGGACCTGCAGGCCTTTGATCTCGCTCGAAGCCTCGTCGTAAAGGCCGGTGACGTCGACATACTTGCTTCCGTCGGCGGCCGTCTGCACCGTCAGTGCCGATCCGTCGCCCTTCTGGAAGAGCATGCCGCCGATGTCGTCCCCGGTCAGGGTGACGGTCAGCGTTTCCTCGCCACCGGTCGGTGCCGCAAGTGCGATCTTGATGCCGTCGACCGGCGTCCAGCTTTCCTCCAGGCCGGACGCGCCTTGCGTGGCGGAGACATCGACGGTCGGTGCGAGCACGCCGACGTCGACACGCACCTCGGCCGTCGACCAGTTGCGCTCCGGCACTCCGTCGTGGTCGGCCTCGCCGCGCTGCTCTTCGGACACCGCAACCAGCTGAAGGCTGAAGTCCTTGGAGCTTCCGGCGGCCGGACGCACCTGCAGCGAAGACAGGATGGCGTCGATGTCGGCATCGGCGGCCACGGTGATCTTGTAGACCGTCCCGGTCAGGGCGGGGACGGTGTCCGGCTTGTCGACTCCGCTCCACCCGAGATCCGCCGCCGCGACGGTTTCGAGCGCCGGCGCGCCGCTGGCCATGTCGAACCGCAGGGCACCGCCGGCCGGAACGCCGCCGATGTACAGCGTCAGGCTTTCCGATGTGTCGGTGTCGGTGAGGGCGAGCTTGGTGACATCCACGGTGATCCAGTTGTCACCGGTGGCGCTTTCCGTGCCGCCGACGTCGCCGGCTTCCAGATCCGGCCTGTCGGCGACGGCTTTCACGGTAATGAGACCGCCGTCGAACGTCGTGGTCCGGGTATCGCCGCCATCGGCCTCGATGGTCGTCGCCCGCACCGAATACGCCACGTCCGCGTCGCTGTTCGTCGCCGGATCCAGGGTGAGCCCGGACACCGTGTAGCTCTTGGACGCCGCGTCGTAGCTGACGTTGGGGTTGTCGGCGACCGTGATGCGGTAGACGAGCCCGCCGTCAGCCTCGGTTTCGACGCTGAACTTGGACGGGTCGCCGGCGAAGGCCAGCGTGCCGGCTTTCGCCGCTTCGGCATCCAGCACGATGTCGATGGTTCCGGTCAGGCTTTCCGAGCCGTCCTTGTCGACGAGCGCGATGGTCAGCGGCACGGTGATGGCCCCGGCGAACTCATCCTCCATGCCGGTGCCCGACGACACGATTTCGACCTTGTCCGCCACCGCCTCGATCGTGACGGTACCGGTGCCGTCGAAGGTCTTTTGCGCGGTTCCGTCGGATACGGTGACGCTGATCCCGTAGGTGACGTCTTCGTCGCTGTGTTCCGTCGGAACCAGTTCGAGGCGACCCATGGAGGGGTCGATGACGAGCCCGCCGCCGGCGCCCGGAACCAGGACGCTGGACGCGAGCTGGTACGTCACGGTCCCGTCGGTCCCGACGGTCCCGGCCGTCAGTACATCGTCCACCGCGCCGGTTCCGTCGGCGGGGACCCACCGCAAGGTGCCGCGACCGGCGTTGGTGGCGTCGAAGGTGAACACGAGCGGCCCGCTGACGGCCTCGCTGCCGTCCGCCGACAAGGTGATGCGCGGCGACAGGGCGATGCCGTCGCCGGCGACGGACGGCGTGTCGGCGTCTTCCTTGCCGCTGTCATTGGCCGCGATGGTGGCGTCATTGACCACCGGCGCGAACGAGACGGAGACGGTGGTGCTGTGGCTGGCTTCGTCGGCATAGGGGGTGCCGGCGGCATCGAACGTATCGGTGCCGGCATCGCCGTCGACCACCTTGGCCGTCAGCGTGAAATCGAGCGAGTCCGAGCTGAAGGAATCCTTCCAACGGGCGCTCAGCCCTTCGACCTTGCCGCTGGTGGCATTGTAGTAGGCGGAGACGTCGTACGACCCGTCGGTGCCCGGCGTCAGGATCTTGCCGGTATTGTCGCGCAACTCCGACTTGGTCGGGTCGAGGTCGGCGCCGCTCAGGGTGATCGTCAGCGTTTCCTGGGTCAGGCCTGCGGTGGGTGCCTTGACCTCCACCGCCAGGGAATCGAGCGCGGCCCACTGGCCTTCCGTGCCGGTCATGGTCCCGGCCGACGCCACGGGGGCCAGAACGCCGACGTCGACGCGCATGTCGGCGACCGTCCAGCTCTGCTCGGCGGTGCCATGGTCGGCGACACCGTTGGCTTCCTCGGTGACGGCGACGAAGCGGAGCGAGAAGTCCTCCGACCGGCCCGCGGGCAGGCGGACTTCGAGCTCGCCGGCCAGAACCTTGGCGATCATGTCCTGCGGAATCATGGCGACCGAGCCGGTCAGACCCGGGGCCGCCAGGCCGGCGGCACCAGTCCCTCCGAGGGTCGGCGCCGCAACCATGGACACAGGCTGGCCGTCCAGGCGCAATTCCGCGCCGTCGGGCAGGCCACCGATGTAGAGCGTCAGGCTTTCGGTGGTGTCCTGGTCGACCAGCGCCAAGTCCGCCACAGGCAGGCTGATCCAGCCGTCCGCGGCTCCGCCCGTGTGTTCGGTACCCCCGGCCTGCGTGACGGCCAGATCCGGCGCATCGGCAATGGCGCGGACGGTGATGGAGGCGCCGTCGTACGTCTTGGTGTTCACCGAACCGTCGTTGTCGGTGACGGTCGCCGTCACCGAATAGCTGATGTCGACGTCGGAATGGGTTTCCGGCTCATAGGTCAGGCCGGAAATCGAATAGGACTTGGTCGCGGCGTCGAAGGTGAAGGCGCTGGCGGCGAGCGTATAGCTCCAGGTGCCGGCGGCCGCGTCGTGGACGACGGGCACCGCCGCGCCGTTCAGCTTGAGAACACCCTCGGCCATCTGCGCGTCGGTGGTCACCAGCACCACGTCGCCGGTCAGCGACTCGGTGCCGTCCTTGTCGATCAGCGTGATGGTCGGCGTGACGGCGATACCGCCCGTCTGATCCTCGATCCCGCTATTCTGGGCCTGCACGACGACATCGTCGGCGACGGCCTTGACGTCGACCGTGACCGTCGTGGTCTGGTCGTTGGTGTCGCGGGGCGTGTCGCGATCGGTCCCGACGTCGTCGTCGGTCACGACGGCCCGGATGGTGAAGGTGATGTCCTCGTCGGAGTGCTCGTGGGTCGAGCCTTCCGCCCATCGGACCTGAAGCGAGGTCGCCGATGCGGTGACGTCGTACCGGCCGTCCGGGCCGGCGGTGATGATGGTGCCGGTCGTCTTGTCGCGGAGCACGGCATCCGGCGGCAGGTTCTCGACATAGAGCGTCAAGGCTTCGCCGTCGCCCGCGGCATCGGCCTGGATCTGGGCGTCGATGGTCACGTCGGCCCACTGGTCCTCGAGACCGCTGCCCGACGCCGTGACCGTCGGCTTCACGACGCCGACATCGACCTCGATCGTCGCCGGGCCGGTGACGGCCCGGTCGCCGTTCATGTCCTCTTCGGTAACGCCGTACACGTTCAATGTGAAGTCGCGCGAGGAATCCGCCGCCGACTTGACCTGGAGATCGCCCAGGTCGGTCGAGGAGAGGACCCAGGTTCCGGCGGGCAGGGTGACACCGCCGGGCAGGTCCAGATCAGCCGCGAGTTGCGTGCCGTGGTTCAGAACCGCACCGTCGGGCATGCCGGTGATGTAGATGGTCAGCGTTTCCGACGTGTCGGCGTCGACCAGGGCGGCCTGGACGTCGAGATCGATCCACTCGTTCTCCGTACCGGCCGCATTTGTGGCCTGAAGGGTCGGTGCGTCGGCCACGGCTTCCACATGCACCGGCAGCGTCGTGGTGGTGGTCGCGGTATGCCCCGTCACCTCGCGCGCCGTCACCTCGATCGTCAGGGTGACGTCACCGCTGTAATGCTGAGGCCGCACGAAGTAGAGATCATCGAGAGCGTCGACGGGAACGCTCCAGACGCCGGGCTCCAGCTCCGTTCCGACGGCGTCCCCCGCACCGTCGGCGAAGGAGAAGCCGCCCGGCACGTCGCGGATGACGACGGACAGGGTTTCCGCGCCACCGTCGTTGTCAGTGCTGGACGCCGTGATGTCGAGCTTGATGGCGAGGTCTTCGATGCCATTGGCGGCGACCGCCACGACCTTGGGATCCTGCGCGGTCCGCGTGTCCGGTTCCTCTTCCTCCTCCTCTTCCTCCTCGGGAGGCGTCGGCGGCGGCGGCGGTTCGGACGGGCCGTCGGTCGGCGGCGTCGGCTCGGGATCCGGAGTGGGCGTCGGCTCGGGATCCGGCGTCGGCGTCGGCGTCGGCGTCGGGTCGGTCGCGGTCGGCGTCTCGTCGGTCGGGAAGAGGTCCTCGACCGGATCGGTCTCGCCGATCTCGGGGTCGGCGGGCGTCTCGTCCGCGGCGGCCGGCGGCAGCACGATGTCCTCGGCCAGCGGCGGCGCGAAGGCGGCGGCCTGCGGAGCGGCGGGCGGGGCCGGGTCGGCGGCGGGCGCGCCCTGCGGCTCGCCGGGCGGCAGTTCGGTGCGGCGCAGCTCGGCGGGCTCGTCCTCGGCGACGACGTCCTCGTCCGCCTCGTCGGCGCCGTCGGCCGCGACCGTGCGCTGGCGGCCTTCGGGCTGGGCGTCGAACTCGCTCTCGACGGCGTTGTCGGGCTCGCTCGGCACGTAGTCGTCGGCGATCACCGGCGACTGGTCGGCGACGGTCTCGCCCTGCGCCGGCAGGCCGTTCAGCAGGCCTTCGTTGGTGGAGCGGCGGCCGCTCTGGACGTTGGCGTTGCCGAACACGTCTTCCGACGGGCGCAGGTTGTCGGGGGTACCCTGCTGCTCGACGCCGTCCTCCAGCGCCTCGTGGCCCTGGCCGTGAATGTGCAGGCCTTCGGAGGCGCTCTGGCCGCCGTCGGTGGCACCGTCGCCGCCTGCCCCCTCGCCGCCCGGGGCGGCGGGCTCGGTGACGTTCACGTCGCGATCTTCATTCTCGGCCATGACCTGCTCTCTCCCCTCTGGCGCCCCCGGCGCCCATCCCGCACGGATTGGTTAGGTCGCTCAGCGTTCGCGGAAGGCGTGGGCCAGCGACACGTAGATCGGCTTCAACAAGTACTGCAGCAGCGTCTTCTCACCCGTCACGATGTCCGCCTGCACGGTCATGCCGGGCAGGATGCGGTTTTCGTTGGGGTTCTCTCCGAGATACGTCCGCGGCAGGCTCACCATCCCCTTGTAGTAGGGCTGACCGTTCTGCTCGTCCACGTAGGTGGTGGCAGACACGTACTCGAGGCGGCCCTCCACCGCCCCGTAGCGAACGAAGTCATAGCTGGAAACCTTGACCTTGACCATCTGACCTGCGGCCACATGACCAACGTCACGGGTCGCGATCTTGGTTTCCACCCGGAGCTCGTCGTCGACCGGCACCACTTCCATCAGCACCCCGCCGGCGGGGATGACGGTGCCGGCGTTGCGCACCTGAAGGTTCTGCACGTAGCCCTTCACCGGCGCCACCACCTCCAGGCGCGTCACCATGTCCTGGGCGCGTGAGATGGCCTCGTCCACCTGGGCGAGTTCGGCCGTCACGGTGCCCAGTTCGCCGACGGCGTCCTGGCGCTGGTTGTTGTCGAGGTCGCCGATGCGCTCGCGCAGTTCGATCACCGCCTTCTCGGCGGTGTCGCGCTGGCCCTGCAGGCGCGACATCTCGCTTTCCGCCGCGGCCTTCTCGCGCTGGATCTCGAAGAAGCGGACCTTGGAGGCGTGGCCCTGTTCGAACAGGGTGCGCAGCATCTCCACTTCCTCGCCGAGCAGCCGCACCTGGCGGCCGACGGCCTCCATCTGGCGCATCGCGGCGTCCGCCTCGGCTTCCTTCTGCAGGATTTCGCCTTCCAGCACGGCGCGCTGCGAGTCCCAGCGGTCCTTGGCGGCGCGGAAGATGGCGACCTGGTCGGCGATGAGGTGGGCGTAGCGCGGCTCGACGAAGGCGAAGTCCGGATCGCGGCCGAACAGGAAGGCGCGCAGGCGTTCCTCGCGCAGCTGCAGGCTGATCCGGCGGGCGCGGATCTGTTCCAGTTCCGCCGTCGCCTGAATGGGGTCCAGGCGCGCCAGCACGGCGCCCTGCTCCACCACCTGGCGCTCTTCCACCAGGATGTCGCGGACGATGCCGCCTTCCAGGTGCTGCACCACCTGCACCTTGCTGCGCGGGATGACGGAGCCGGACGCCACCGCCACCTCGTCGATCTTGATGAGGCTCGACCACGCCACGAAGGCGGTGACCAGGGCGGCCACCACCAGCACGGCGGCGCCGGCCAGCCAGGACATGCCCTTTTCCTCCAGCAGCACGAACTGCGCGAGGTAGCGGATCTGGCGGCTGCCCCGCTGGACCTTGCGCGGGCTTCCGACAGTGGGCGACGGGGCGGTGGAAAGCTGGCTCATGATCGTCGTCTCTGTCTCAGAAGATGCCGGCGGGCAGGCGGTCGAGCACCTGCTTGGCGGGGCCCATCATGCGGATCTGGCCCTGGTGCATGACGATCACCTTGTCGCACAGGCGCAGGTGGCTCGGGCGGTGGGTGACCAGGAACACGGTGGCGTGGCCGCGGATGCGCTCCAGCACCTTCATGAATTGCTGGTCGCCGACGAAGTCGAGGCCGTTGGCCGGCTCGTCGAACAGCATCACCGGGGCCCGCTTCAGATAGGCGCGGGCGAGCGACAGGCGCTGGCGCAGGTTGGACGCCAGGTGCGCGGTGCGGCCGTCGCCGATGCGGGTGTCGAAGCCGCGCTCCATGGCCTCGATCTCCTCCAGGCACCCGGCTTCGGTGCAGGCCCAGCGCAGGTCCTCGTCGGTGGCGGTCGGGTCGGCGAGGCGCAGGTTCTGGCCTATGGTGCCGAAGAACAGCTCGCAGTGCTGCGGCACGTAGGCGATGTTGCGGCGCAGCTCCACCGGGTCGATCTGGCGGATGTCGATGGTGTCGAGGCGCACGCCGCCCGCCTGCGGCCGGTACATGCCCAGCACCAGCTTCAGGATGGTCGACTTGCCCGAGCCGTTGGGCCCGACGATGCCGACGATCTCGCCCGGCTCCACCTGCAGGTTGACGCCGAACAGGGCCGGGTCGTTGTCGGCGACGTAGCGCATGGAGACGTTGGAGAAGGTCACTCGGCCGGTCCACGCCTTGCGGGCGGCGGTCTGGGCCGAGACGCCCTCGCGCCGCTCCGGCGCCAGGCGCATGAGGCGGTTGATCTGGACCACCGAGTCGCGCATGCGCTCGATCTGCGACAGGGTGGAGAAGCCGGCCTGCAGCGGCCGCAGCACCCACCACACCAGCATCATGGAGGCGATCAGGCCGCCCACCGTCATGGCGCCGTCCAGCACGCGCGTGACGCCCCAGCCGAGGGTCGCGATGCCGGTGCAGACGATGATCGCCTGCGACAGGCCGGCGGCGAAGGCCGAACTCTGCGCCGACTTGAAACCCTTGATGGCGGCATCGGCGGAAATGGCGCGGTAGCGGTCGCGCCACACGCTGCGGGCGCCGGTGCCGCCGATGTCGCGCAGGCGCGAGAAGCTCTCCACCAGGAACTCCTGGCGGCGCGACGAGGCACGGCCGGCTTCGGCCACGGCGGCGCGCATGCGCGGGCGCAGCAGCAGGCCGGCGATGACGAAGGCGGCGACGCCGGCCATCGGCACGAAGGCCAGCGGGCCGCCGAGCAGCGCCATGACCAGCAGGAAGACCAGCGCGAAGGGAATCTCGAAGATGACGGTGGCGAGCGGCCCGGTGAAGAACTCGCGCACCACCTCGAAGTCCTTCAGGCGGGCCACCTGGGAGTTGATGTTCGCCATCTCGGTATAGGCCGGCGGCAGGCCGATGAGGCGCTGGAACACGGCGTTGCCGAGGATGTGGTCGAGGCGGGCGCCGATGTAGGCGATCATGTGGGCACGCAGGGCGCGCAGCAGGTAGTCGCCGAGCAGGGCGATGGCGACGCCGATGAGCATGCTGGTCAGCAGCTCCATGGACCCCGTCGCGATCACCTTGTCGTAGACCGTCATGGTGAACAGCGGCACGCCGAGCGCCAGCACGTTGGCCAGCAGGCTGACCAGCAGGGCACGGATCACCAGCGGCCGGAAGCGGCGCACCATGTCGGACACGAAGGTCTCGCTCGGCGCCTGGCGCGACGCCGTGCCGGCCGCCACGTCGTCCTCGTCGCGGTGGAAGACGTACAGCCGGCCGCGGCCGCGCGGGCGGGCCTGGGTGACGTAGTCCTGGCTCTGCGGGTCGAACAGGGTCATGCCCGTCTCGTCCACCCGCACCACCACCTTGGCGAGGCCGCGGTCGGGCAGGAACAGGCAGGGGGCGAGGCGCGGGTCCATGCCGCGCAGCGACACGCGCAGCGACCGGCTCGACCAGCCGAGGTTGGCCATGACGTTGAGGAAGTCGGTCAGGTCCAGCTGGTCGGCGAAGTGGGGCAGCGCCTCCGACACCTGCCGCGGGTCGCCGTCCCAGCCGAGCGCCTCGAGCAGCGGCAGCAGGCAGTGGGCGAGGTCGGTGACGGCCTTGAAGCCGCCGAGCCGGCCCGACACGATCTGTTCGTGCGACAGGGCCGCCTGCTCGCGCGGGCGGCCCCAGCCGCCGGGTTCCGGCAGGGCGGCGGCGTCGCCGGGGGTCATGACGGCGTCGGTCATTGCGCGACGGCTCCTTCACCGCCGGAAGACCGGCGCACCGAGGGGGCACCGGCGCCGAAGCGGCCGGTGAGGGAGGGATCTTCCCGCGCGTCCAGGCGGGCGCCGACGATCTCGAAGCGGCGGTCGGCGAGCTTCAGCAGCGACGGGCGCAGGCTGACCATCACCAGGGTGCGGTCGCCCTTCAGGCTTTCCAGGTGGGCGCGCAGCGCCTCGTCGCCGGGGCCGTCCATGGCGGTGTTGGCTTCGTCGAACAGGATGACGCGGGGGTCGAGGGCCAGCACGCGGGCGATGGCGATGCGCTGGCGGATGCCGCGCGGCATGGCGTCGGCGGCGCCGCCGGCGATGGTGGTGAGGTAGCCGTTGGGGAAGGTCGCCACCACGTCGTCGAGCCCGAGGTCCGAGGCCGCCTGCAGGGCGCGCTCGCGCAGCTCGCGGCGGAACATGGTCAGGTTGTCGAGCAGGGTGCCGCGGAACAGGAAGGCCTCGCTCGGCAGGATGCCGATGCCGCCCTGCTCCAGGGCTTCCGGCGCCCAGTCGGTCAGCGGCACGCCGTCGAGCAGGACGCGGCCGGCGGTGGGCTGCAGCGACCCGGCCATGAGGCGCAGCAGGCTGGACTTGCCGCAGCCGTTGGTGCCGGTGATGCCGACGCACTCGCCGGGCTCGATGGTCAGCGACACGCCGTCGAACAGCGTCGGCGCGTCCTTGCCGTAGGTGAACGACACGTCCTGCAGCTCGAGCTTGCCGGCCAGCGCCGCGACATAGGGCGCCGCGGGCCGCTCGGCGACCGGCAGGCCGAACAGGCCGGAGGCGCGCTCGCGGGCCAGCGACACGGTCTGCATGCGGGTCCACATGGCGACGGCGCGCTGCACCGGCTGCACGGCGCGGCCCGCCAGCAGGGTGCAGGCGGCCAGGCCGCCGACGGTCATCATGTTGTTGACGACGTAGACGGACCCGAGCGCCACCGTCGCCACCATGACCATCTGCGAGAACATGTTGCCGAGGGTCTGGGCCGAGGCGTTGCGCAGCACCACGTCGTGGTCGGCGCGGGCGACGGCTTCCTGCAGGCGCACGTAGCGCTGCGTCATCTGGCCTTCCATGGCCTGCGACTTGACGGCGTGGATGCCCGACAGGATCTCGATGTTGAAGCTGAGGCGGCGGTCGCGCACCTCGTTGTAGGTGCGGATGGCGCGGCGCAGCTGGCGACCGTGCCACAGCATCATGACGCCGAACAGCACCAGCACGGCCGCCGGCACCCACACCAGATCGCCGCCGAGCAGCCAGATCAGGCCGAGGAACAGGAACACGAAGGGCAGGTCGAGGAACACGGCGATGCCCTGGTCGGCGTAGTGTTCCTTCAGCGAGTAGATGGCCGACATGCGCTCCAGCAGGCCGCCGGCGCCCTCGCGTTCCACCTCGTGGACGGGGGCGCCGAGGACGCGGTCGAAGGCGGCCATGCCGGCGTTGTGCTCGAACCGCGCCGCCAGCCAGCCGGTGATGGCGGTGCGGGCGCCGCGCAGGATCACTTCCAGCACCATGGCGAACAGCACGCCGAGGACGATGAGCGTCAGCGTGCCGGTGGAGCTGTTGGGGATGATACGGTCGTAGACCTGCAGCAGGGACAGCGGCAGAACCAGTCCCAGCAGGTTGAGAAAGATCGTGCCGATGGCGAGCGGCACCGCCGCCTTTCCGACCCCGGAAAAGCGGCGCCACCCGCCCCAGCGGGCCTGCGTCGGGGAACCCTTGCTCACGATGCCGACCTCGCCACGTCCTAATTTGGATAAAATTTTAGCGGTTTGAGACTGCCCATCCACCTCGACGGAAGTCCAGGATTACGTCGAAGGGCATAATCCACTATCCCTCCGGGTCGGGGGCGCACATCCCGCAGTTGCGGCGTACCGTCGCCGCGGGCCGCCGCCGGCCAGCCCCTTCGCACCCCGCCCGCATCATGGGCGGACAAGACTTATGAAGGGTTAATGCACCGGAAGTATAGGCGCCGCCACATCCATCGGAGCGGCGCGGCGGCGCCGTGCGTCTTACGATTCGCTGCTCCGACGGCGGCGACTCGGCGACTCCGGGGGAAAGGCGTTGGCGCGACCGGCCCCCGCAGGCATGCTTCTCTACCTTCGGAACAGGGGACGGGATGTCATGGCGATTCACGTGGTCACCGGTGGTGCCGGCTTCATCGGCAGCCACCTCGTGCGGCACCTGCTGGCGGACGGCCATGCGGTGCGGGTGGTGGACGACCTGTCGGTCGGGCGGCGCGAGGCGGTGCCGGCGGGCGCGGCGCTGACCGTCGCCGACATCAACGACACCGCCGCCATGGCCGCGGCGCTGGACGGCGCGGCTGGCTGCTTCCATCTGGCGGCGGTGGCGTCGGTGGAGCGCTGCACGCGCGACCTCGTCGGCTCCCACGACACCAACCTGCGCGGCACGCTCGCGGTGTTCGACGCCGCGGTGAAGGCCGGCGTGCCGGTGGTCTACGCCTCCTCGGCGGCGGTCTACGGCGTGCCGGCGACGGTGCCGCTGACCGAAGCCTCGCCGACCGTGCCCATCAGTGCCTACGGCGCCGACAAGCTGGGGTGCGAGCTGCACGCCCGCGCCGCCGGGCCGGTGCTCGGGCTGCGGTCGTGCGGCCTGCGGTTCTTCAACGTGTTCGGCCCGGGGCAGGACCCGTCGTCGCCCTATTCCGGCGTCGTCTCCATCTTCGCCGACCGGCTGGCGCGGGGCGAGCCGCTGACGGTTTACGGCGACGGCACCCAGACGCGCGACTTCGTCTACGTCGGCGACGTGGTGCGGGCGCTGCGGGCGGCGCTGGAGGTGGCCGATACCACCGCGCCGGTGAGCAACGTCTGCACCGGCACCGCCATCACCCTGCTCGATCTGGCCGCCGCGCTCGGCGACGTGCTGGGGCGGGCGCCGGAGATCCGCCATGCGCCGCCGCGTGCCGGCGATATCCACACCTCCCTCGGCGATGCGTCGCGCATGGCGGCACTGCTCGGCCTGCGGGCGGAGGTGACCCTGGCCGACGGTCTGGCGGCGACCCTGAAGGCAGTGTCTCAGCGCACCGACGGGTTGTTGCCGACGAACGTCAGGTAGGGCAGGTCGGCCAGGCGGGCGAACAGGATCAGGTAGCCCGCCACCAGCCCGAACCCGCCGGCCAGCAGGTAGCCGAGGCCGTAGTAGGGGAAGCCCATGGACAGGGTGACCAGCGTCAGGGTGATGCTGGCGCTCAGGTAGAATGAATGCAGCACGAGGTTCGAGGTGCGCAGGTCGAAGTAGGCCAGCACCGTCGACAGCGACAGCAGCGTCACCTGGAAGAACGATCCCAGCACCCCGAACCGGTAGATGTGGATCATGGTGAAGTTGAGCCCGAGCGCCTCGAAGATGCGCGGCGACAGCAGAACCAGGGTGATCGCCACCGCCCCCTGCAGGGCCATGATGTTGCGCAGGCCGCCGACCAGCGTCGCCACCAGCTCGCGGTGGTTCCGGCGGATGCGCTCCATCGTGCAGTGGTTGTCGATGTCGCGGAAATAGCGCTGGTAGGCTGTGAAGAAGGCCGTCTCCACGTGCATGACGAACATAGCGAGCGCCGGCAGGATGCTGGTGTAGGCCATGAACATGGCGCTGTCGTAGTGGGGGTAGAACACCATGCCGCCGGCCAGCACCTCGCCTTCCGGCGCGAACCACATGATCCACTTGTCGACCCACAGCGCCGTGTTGGCGAGGAATGCCGTCACCGCCAGCATCCAGTATTCGCGGAAATAGGGCAGGAAGGCGAAGGGCCGCCGCACCGGGCCGGGGTATTCGGCCAGGATGCGGGCGATCAGCACGAACAGGATGATGGCGAGCCCGCCGTTGAACCCCATGAGCAACCCGGTGACGCCGAAGTGCGGCACCAGCAGCGTCGCCGAGGCGAAGGACACCCCCATGCCGGTCAGGAAGGCGACCGAGATGGTGCGGTAGTCCTTCAACGCCGTCAGGAACACGGCGGCCATCCACAGGCTGGTGACCAGGCAGTAGTTCCACATGGCGGCCAGCCGCTCGGGCATGGCGAGGTCGACGAAGAAGCCGTAGAACCACACCACCAGCGGCGCCTGCACCAGCAGCGTCAGCGTCAGGCCGCCGACGAACAGGCCGGGCGCGTCGCGGGTGTCGCGGCCGAAGATGCTGTCGGCGAGATAGCGGGTGACGATGATGGTCACCGGCGCCGACAGGATCAGCGAGAACGAGAAGTTGTAGATCACCACCAGCCGGAACACCGACAGCGCCCCGTGGTCGACGAAGCGCTGCGCCACCAGGTTGAGGCTCGCCAGGGCGAGGATGGTGAACAGCCACGGCCCCGACGTCACGAAGGTGGCGTAGAGGTAGCCCTGGACGATGCCGACCACGTTGTCCTGGCGCGTCAGGTTGCGCAGCGTGAAGCCGATGCCGGCCATCACACGGTCTCCTTCTCGGGCCGGGTCACCGGCAGGGTGTCGATGCGCGTCGGCGGCGACGCGACGGCCTCGGCGTAGAGGTCGCGGTAGATGGCGTCGATGACGGCCTTGTTGTAGATGGCCCGCGTGCGGGCGCGGATGGCCTCGCCGCAGGCATGGCGCCAGCCGGTGTCCGACAGCAGGTGGACCAGCGCCTCGGCGGTGGCGCGCGGGTTGGACAGGGCGGTGACGGCGCCGCCGTGGCCGAGCGGCGGGTCCTCGCCGGGCTGGCCCTCGATCATCTCGCGGCAGGCCCCGACGTCGGTGGCGACCGTCGGGATGCCGGCGGCGCCGGCCTCCAGGATCACCAGCGGCTGGGCTTCGCTGATGCTGGTCAGCACGATGACGTCGATCTCGGGGAACCAGTCGTCGATGCGCACCCGGCCGGTGAACTCCACCGTGTCGCGCAGGTCGAGCATGTCGACGATCTGCAGGCACTCCTCGTAGTAGTCCTCGTCCTCGTCGGTCGGGCCCATGACCAGCGCCCGCAGGTCGGGCACGGCACGGCGCAGGATGCCGCAGGCGCGCAGGTAGGTCTTGACGTCCTTGATGGGCACGACGCGGCCGATCAGCGCGATGGTCGGCCGCGCGTGCGGGCGGCGCTGCAGGGCGGCGTAGCGCTCCACGTCGATGCCGTTGGGCACGATGCGCATGCGGGCCGGGTCGGCGCCGTCCTCCAGCTGCAGCAGCTGGTTGCCGCCGTAGAGGGTGAGGATGCGGTCGCAGGCGGCATAGGTGGCGCGCGAGTAGCTGACGAAGGTGTTGATCCACACGTCGCGCAGGTCGTTGCGCGGGCCGTCCACCGCCAGCCCCTGGGACGCGCCCGAGAACAGCCAGTCGGCCATGTTGATCTCGATGCGGCGCTCGTTGGTGTAGATGCCGTGCTCGGTCAGCAGGACCGGCCGGTTCGTCTCCAGCTTGGCGCGGGTGGCGAGGATGCCGGCGTAGCCCGTCGAGACGGCGTGGTAGCAGGCCGCCCGCGGCAGCGGCGCCAGCAGGCAGGCGAGCAGCCCGCCGACCAGCCCGCGCCAGCTCCAGAAATAGTCGAGGAACGAGGCGGCCGGCATGGTCGCCTCGTACATGTCGAGCAGCGTCTGCCACGCCGCGCGCGAGTTGATCAGCACCCGCCGGCCGAGGCGGTCGCGCTGCGGCCCGATGGCCTCCACCAGCGTGCGCAGGTCGTCGAGCCCGCCGCCGCGGTGGATGCCCGCCAGCGCCGGCCCGATGCGCTTCAGCAGGGCGGCGCTGCCCGGAACCCAGAAACGGCCCGCCGGCATGGCGTGCAGGTAGATGTCGCTGACGCCGACCACGTTGGGCGGCAGCTCGTACTTGAGCGGCCGGTCCGCCGGCAGCGGCAGGATGCAGACGATGTGGAAGGTCAGGTGGCTCTGGGCGCGGATCAGGTCGTGGATCCACGTCGAGACGCCGCCGGCGACGTAGGGATAGGTGCCCTCCAGCAGCAGACAGACGTCGGCGTCGAAGCGGGTATCAGCCACGGGCCGGGGCCTCCACCACCGACGCCGCCGCCTGCGGCCGCCACAGGGCGAGCGCCTCGGCCACCGGCGCCGGCAGCGGCTCGCCTGATGCGGCGCGTTCCGCCGCCAGGTCGCGCAGGTCGTCCCAGCGGCGCAGGCGGTAGAAGCACTCCAGCAGCCAGTCGTCCATCTCGGCGGTGCGGTAGCCTTCGGCGCGGCAGCGGCTCAGCCAGTCGGCGGCCTCCTCGGCGCGGTCGTCGCGCAGCAGCAGGCGGGCGATGCGGGCGCGCAGGTCCAGGCGGTCGGGCCGCAGCGCGAGCGCGGCGCGGTAGGAGCCGAGCGCCTCGGCGCGGCACTCGCGGGCGCGTTCGCGGTCTAGCAGCCCGCTGTAGGCATAGTCGTCGTAATGGCGGCCAAGCGCGTGCACCGCGGCGAAGTCGCCGGCCGCGGCGTCGGCGGCTTTCTTCAGGGCGATGGTGGCGTCGGTGAACTGGGTCTCGATGGCGACCACGGCCGAGGCCGCCTGCACGCGCACCACCGGCGTCGGGTCCTTCAGGGCGGCGAGCAGGATGGGCGCGAACTGCGGCTTGAAGTCGCGCGCCAGCAGGGCGAGCAGCGCCTGCTTCTGGGCCAGCGTGCCGGTGCGCAGGATGTCGGCGAAGGAGGCGACGTCGCCGCCGCCGGCGGTGCGGCCGGCGACGATGCGCTCGTACAGCCGCTCGACGTCGGTCTCGCCCGCCTGGTCGAACAGCGACAGGTACCAGTCCTCGAACGAGGTGGCGCGGCGGCGCATGGCGGCATAGGCGACGAGCGACAGCAGGATGCCGCCGGCGCCGAACGGCCCCATCAGGGCCACCGCCGGCAGCAGCAGCAGGGCATAGCGCGAGCGCGACCGGCCGCCGTCGCGGCGCCACGGCTGCACCACCGCCGCCACGACGCCGACCAGGGCGACGTGCAGGGCGGTGCCCTCGGCCGGTCCCACGGTCCCGCCGGCGACGGCGGCGAACAGCAGCCATTCCGCGACCGTGGCGAGGCCGGTGGCGGCCCAGATGCGCAAGGGTTCGGCCGGCGGTCCGACCGAGGGTGCGGCGGCGGCCGTCATCGGCGCGCCTCGTGGTGGTAGAGGACGGTGACCGAGGCCTTGGCCGTGGTGCCCTCGGCCAGCCTGGCACCCAGGTCGGCGACCAGCTTGTCGACCACGATCTGGGCGCCGGCCACCGGCGTGTTGGGCAGCAGCACCTCGAAGGTGCGGGCGGAGCCGAGGCGGTCGAACACGAGGTCGGTGGTGCGCAGCACGGCGTTGACGGACGCCAGCACCGCCTCCACCACCTGGCCGAACTGGGCGCGGTCGCCGTCGGTCATGCCGTCGATGGAGATGACGACGGCCGTCACGTCGAAGCCGACGCGCCGTGCCAGCGCCGACAGGAAAGTCACCTGACGGTCGTAGAAGCCTTCCGAGAACATGTTGGTCTCGGGATCGAAGAGGCTGTCGCGGCGGGCGCTTTCGAACTGCCGCGCCTTGGCGTAGGCGGTGCCGATCCAGGCGCACAGGACGCGGTGGTTCTCCATGGCCGTCGGGTTGAACTGGAGGAACCGCATCTCCTCGATCTTCAGCATGCCGACCACCTCGCCCGAGGCCGCCAGCAGCGGCCCGGCGAGCAGTCCCTGGTCCTCCAGCGCGAGGCGCCCGGCCAGATCGGTCACCGCCACCATCTGCTGGCGGCCGACCACCTGCTCGAACAGGCGCGAGCCCGCCTCGTAGCGGCGCGGCCACGGCGTTTCGGCGCTCCAGCCTTCGGTGACGGCGGCCACCAGGGCGCCGTCCTCCAGCAGGAAGACCGAGAACTTCTCCGGCCCGAGCAGCACGTTGATCAGCTCGGTGATGCCGCGCAGCACCTGGGCCGTGCCGTTGCTCTCCAGGGCGCGGGCGGCGTCGTAGGTGGTCAGGGCGGTGCGCATCTGGCCGGCGACGCGCACCTCGAGGCCCTCGCGCACGCCGTCGAGGCGGCGGTAGTCCTCGGCCAGCACGGCGTTGCGGCGCTCCGCCTCGGCGGCGCGGGCGGCCAGCAGGTCGCGTTCGACGATCTGGCGGTTGCGCATCTCGCCGATGAGCACGGCGGCGATGAGCCACATGACCGGGTTGGCCGACAGGCTGAGGTAGTAGTCGTAGATGTCCTGCTCGATGGTCGGCGGCGGGATGTTGCCGATCAGCAGCGCCGCCGTCGCCGCCGCCGCCGCCGCCAGACCCTCGTTGGTGCCGTACTGCAGGGCGGCGACCAGGACGATGATCCAGAACGGATGTGGCTGCACGTCGGTGAAGCGGTCGGCGTCGAACAGGCTCCAGTCGAGCGCCAGGGCGGCCGCCAGGAACAGCCCGATCTCCACCAGCACCACCAGCCGGAAACCGCGGCGGCGCGGCTCCGGCAGGGGCACGGCCGCCAGAGTGTCCGCCGGGGCGGCGGCGGCGCGGCGGGGGGCGAGGGCGGAACGCGGCGGCGCGGCGGTCATGGGCGGCGGGGCCTCAGGGCTGCACGCCGTCGGCCAGGCGGCCGACCATGCGGTCGACCAGACGGGCGGCGGCGTGGCTGACACTGTCGCGGGCCAGCAGGCCGCCGCCGAGTTCCGCGTCGGACGAGGCGTAGAGCACGCGGCCCTCGCGGTCCACCAGACGCAGCGTCACGCCGACGGCCGGTTCCTCGCGCAGGCTGAACTTGTAGCCGTATTCGCCGACGGCGCCGGTCAGCACGCCGTCGACGTCCAGCAACTGGGCGAGCAGGCGGCTGTCGATGTCGTTGCCGAGGCGGCCGGCGTCGATCTTGGCCTCGGCCAGGGCGGCGCGCACGGCCGTTCCTTCACGCAGGGTGAAGAGGCCGGCGTCGTAGAGGGCGCTTTCCACCAGCAGGCCGACGATCATGCCGGCTTCCGTCTGGTTGGTGAGGTTCGCCAGGGGCAGCACGGCGATGCTGAAGGTCTGCTGCGGCGCCGGGTCGCGTGCCACGTAGGACAGCGCGGCGCCGTCGCCGGCGCCGCCGCATGCGGCGAGGCCGAGGGTGGCGGCGACGGCGACGACGGCACCGCGGCGGCCGGGAAGAAGACGGGACAGCAGGCGAAGGACCATGAGGCGGGCTCCAGGGACGCGGGGCTCAGAACAGGAGGGTGAGGCGGCCGCCGACGGTGTCGAGGGCACCGCCGGTTCCGCGCGAGGTGGTTTCGGCATGACCGGCGCGCAGCTCGATGCGCAGGTCGTCGTGCGGGGCGGCTTCCAGGCGCAGGCCGTAGAGCAGGCCGCCGGTGCCGTAGCGGTTGTGGCCGTAGCCGACGTAGCCCGACAGGGCGAGGCCGGCGGCCGGGATGTGGGTGACCGTGGCGACGGCGCTGTGCGTCTCGCGCGTCGTCACCGGGATGGGCTGGAAGGCGACGCCGTTGGGGTCGTCGCGGGTGTCGCGGAAGCCGACGTACTCGCCGTCGATGCCGTATTCCAGGCGCAGTGACGTGGCGGGGTCGAGCGGCACCGTGTGGCCGAGCACCGCCCGCGCCGCCAGGGTGCCGCCGCTCCAGGCGTTGCCGTCGGTGCCGTAGAGGTTGCCCGCCAGCCCGACCAGCAGGTCGGTGTCGGGCGCGAGGTCGAGGCGGTACTGCATCCCGAGCGAATCGCGCACGCCACCGCCGACGATACCTTCGACGAAGCCCCAGAAGGGCTCCTGCAGGCTCGCCAGCACCGTCAGCTCGTCCACCGGGCCGAGGCGGGTGAGGGTGCCGGTCAGGCCGGCGCCGTCGGTGGTGAGGTGGAGCGTCGCCGACGCCTCCCACTCGGGGTCGAGCGGCAGCGCCGCCGTCAGGCGCAGGCGCTGGCGGTCGGCCGAATAGGGGGCGAGCGTGCCGTCGGGCCGCAGCACCGAGGGCGTGTCGATGCTGCGGGTCTCCAGGGTGCCGGACAGCAGCACGTCGCCCACCGGCAAGTTGTCGAAACCGGTGAGGGCGATGATCTGTTCGTCGGCGTTCTGCACCTGGGCGCGGTCGACGTCGACCCAGGCGCGCGGGCGGAACTCGTCCTGCAGGGTGCGGCGGGCGGCGCGCACGCCGGGATCGTCGGCATTGACCGCCAGCGACTGGTCGAACCACCACAGGGCGTGGCGGCGGCGGTCGAGGCTCTGCTCCACCACGCCCAGGTAGGCCAGCGTCTCGGCGCTGTCGGGGTAGTCGCGGGCGAGCTGGCGCAGCAGGCGGCGGCCTTCCAGGACGCGGCCTTCCTCCACCAGCAGACGGGCGCGCAGCAGGGCGTCGCGCAGGGCGCCGGCGCGCCGCACCTCGTCGTCGCGACCGGCCGGCGGGGCGGCGGTGGCGGCGCGGGCGACGATGACGACAGCGCGACCGTCGGCGGCGACCTCGGCCTCCACCGGGCGGGCGAAGCGCAGCAGCATGGTGTCGAAGCCGGCGCTGGCGTACTCCAGCCACTCGGGCGCCCGCGGGCCGAGCTGGTCGAGGCCGGGCACCTCGACGGCGCCGTCGAAGCGCAGCAGCAGCTCGCGCTCGCCGGCCTCCCACGTCACGTCCGAGGCCTCGCCGAGGGCCAGCACGATGATGATCTGATCGCGCCCGGCTTCCAGGGTGGCGAGCACGCGGCCGGCGGCGGCGGCCGGTGCGGCGGCGGCGGGCAGCAGGCCGAGCGCCGCGGCCAGGGCGGCGGTGGCGGCGAGGGAAGCGCGGCGGATCATCGCGGTGCCTCCGCCAGCGCCGGCCGGGGTGTCGGCTGCAGGGGCGGAACGGGGGCGGGGCGGTCCTGCTGGCGGCCGCGCATCACCTCGGCGGCCTCGGCGAAGCGGCGGGTCTCCAGCAGGGCGGCGAGCAGTTCGGCGCGCGTCGCCTGGTCGTCGGGCCGTTCCTCCAGCAGGGTGCGGAACAAGGCGATGCCGGCGTCCGACCGGCCGGCGCGGTGCAGCAGCAGGGCGTGGCTGCGGCGCAGGACGTAGTCGCGGTCGCGCCCAGCGACGCGCTCCATCACCTCCAGCGCCCGCACATAGCGCCCGCGCGCCGCCACCGTCTCGCCGCGGCGCTGAAGCATTTCGGCCATGTAGAAATTGTCCTCCCAGGTGCCCGTCTCGCTGGCGAGATACGGGGCGAGTGCGCCCATGGCGACGTCGAAGGCGCCGTTCAGATAGGCCGCATGGCCGAGCCCGCGCAGCGCCGGCCGGTCGCTCGGGTCGACCGCCAGCAGGCGTTCGTAGCCGTGGCGGGCAGCGACATAGAGCCCTTCCGTCAGGGCGCGGCGGGCGAGCGCGTGCAGGCGCGGCCCCGGCGGCTCGCGGCCCATGCGGTGGGTGACGAAGGCGGCCAGCGTCGCCCGCTCCTCCGCCGCCGCCATGACGGCCAGCGCGGTGTCGAGCAGGTCGGCGTCGTCGGAAGCCCACAGCACCTCCTGCGACACCAGCCCGAGGGCGAGGTGCGGCTGACCGAGGTCGGCGAGCAGGCGCATCCACGGCCCGCGCGCCGGCCCCTCGGGCCGGGCCACGGCCTTGCGGCGCAGCCACTCGATCTGCTCCGCCGCCGGGCGCGGCCCCCACAGGTAAAGCAGCTGGCGCAGGTTGTCGCCTTCCGGTCCTTCGGCGGCGGCCATGGCGCGGAAGGCCGCCTCGGCGGGCTTCTTGCGGCCGAGGTCGAGCAGGCGGAAGGCGAGCCCGCGGCGGGTTTCGGCGTCGGTGCCGGGCAGGCCGAGGCGGCGCTCCAGGAAGGCCGCCAGCTCGTCGACGCGGCCGAGGCGCTGCAGCGTGTCCTCGTAGGTGAAGATCCAGCCCTCGCCCAGTTCCAGGGCGTAGCGCGCCAGGGCGGGCAGGACTGCGAGGTCGCCGCCGTGCTCGGTCAGCAGGTAGAGGCGTTCCTCGATGGCGGTGCGGTCGAGGTCGCTGCGGTCCAGTTCGCGCTGCAGGAAGGCGACCAACCGGTCCTCGGCGCCGACCCGCGTCGCCGCCTCGACGAAGACGTAGAGCCACGAGCCGCCCATGTCGGCGGCCATGGTCTCGACCAGCGGCAGCACCACCTCGAAGGCGCCCAGCTGCACCAGGGTGGCGACCGCCGCCTGCCGGCCGGCCTCGGTGACGTTGGGGTCCGTCAGGGCGGCGGTCTGTTCCTGCAGCACGTCGTGCAGCGGCGAGCGGCCGAGGTTCGTCGCCGCCAGCACGGTGGCGAGATAGGCGCCGGCGCCCGCCTCGCCCGCCGTCGCCAGCGGCCGGGTGAGCGGCAGGGCGGCCCCGGCGCGGCCGCCGGCGATCAGGGCGGCGGCCTCGGCGACGACGGCGGCTTGGGCTTCGCTCAGGGCCGGCACGGCGGTCGCGTCGCCCTCGCCCGCCGCGACCAGGGGCGTCAGAGCGGCAGCGAGGCGGTCGGCCCCGGCTTCGCGCAGGCGGTCGGCCACCGCCGCCACCAGCCCCGGCGGCGGCGCGACGGCCAGCAGCGGACGCAGCGGCGCCAGGGCTTCGTCGTCGTAGGCGGCCATGACGAGGGCGCGGGTCAGCAGCGCCAGGTCGTCGCTGGCGGCGCGCAGGCGGTAGAGCCGCTCGGCGGCGGCCAGGGCGGCGCCCCAGGCGCCGGCGTCGGCGGCGACGGCGTGGATCTCGCGCAGGGTGACGGCGGCCGCGGCATCGTCGGGCAGGCCGTCGAGCCAGGCCACGGCCTCGTCCTCGCGCCCGGCGGCGGCGGCGAGCGCGGCCCAGGCGGCGTCCACCGGCCCCGGTGCGGTGGGCCGGCGGGCCGCCTCGGTGGCGGCGAGGCCGTCGGCGACGGCGTCGAGCGTCACGTAGAGGCGGGCCACGCGGGCGAAGACGTCGGCCGGCGCGTCGCCCGCCGCCACCACGCGGCCGAGCAGGGCGAGGGCGTCGCCGCGCCGGTCGAGGCGGCCGTAGAGCGTCGCCAGGTCCACCCGCTGCTCGGCGTCCAGTTCGGGCAGGCGGCGTTCGGCGGCGCCGATCCAGCGGGCGATGGCCGGCCCGTCCTCGCGCAGCACGGCAAGGCGGGCGGCCAGCACCGGGCGCTCCTGCAGGAAGTCCTCGCCGAGCTGTTCGACCAGGCCGAGCGCCACGTCGTGGCGGCCGACGCTGAGCGCCATCTCGGCCGTCGCCACCATGAGCCAGTCGGCCAGGAGCATGACGTCGGTGCGCGCCACCACGTCGAAGGCGACATCGACCTCGCGCCGGTTCACGGCCAGTTCCAGCAGGGGCTCCACCGCCTGCTGCGGCAGGGTGCCGTCGCGCCACAGGGCGTGCAGGGCGGCGAAGGCCTCGCCGCCGCGGCCGTTGAGGGCCAGCAGCCGCATGTAGAGGGCGAGCAGCCGCGGGTCCTCGTGCAGCGCCGCCTCGTGCGGGGCGAGCAGCTCGAGGGCGAGTTCCGGATGGCTGCGGGCGACGAAGGGCCCCGACAGCTCGCCGGCCACCCGCGCCAGCGTCGCCGCCGGGGCGTCGGCCACCGCCTGGCGGGCGACGGCGAAGGCGCTGCGGCTCTCGCCGGCGTCGAGCAGGACGTAGACGCGGAACAGCACCGCTTCGCCCGTCATGGTCTCGGGGAAGCGGCTCGCCATCTGCTCCAGGGTGGCGGCGGCGTCCTCGAAGCGGCGCAGGTTGGCCTGCAGCCGGGCGAGGTCGAGGAAGTCCTCGGCGTGGTCGGGGTAGAGGCGCACCAGCGCTTCCAGCACCTCCACCTGGCGGTCGATGTCGCCCCGGAAGTTGTAGATGCGCGACAGCTCGCGCAGCTGATCCTCGCCGATGTCGACGCGGGTCATCTGCTCCAGGTTCATCAGGTAGTCGTCGGGCCGCTGGGCGTACATGTAATAGACGCCGAGCTGACGCCGTGCCGTCAGGTCGTCGGGGTGTTCCTCGACGTAGCGTTCCAGCAGCGCCACCGCCGATTCCACCCGGCCGTACTGCAGGTAGAGGTTGGCGAGCGGCATGATGACCGTGGGCGACAGGTTGCCGCTACGCACCTGCGCCTCGTAGCGGTCGAGCGCCTGCTCGAATTCCTTGTCGCGGAAGTACATGAGCGCCGTCTCGCGCTCGCCCGGGATGAGCAGGAAGGCCCCCGCCATCACGGCGATCACCATCAGCAGGGCGGCGATCAGGTGGTTGCGCAGGTTCATGGCGACGCGGCCCCCGCCTGCCGCTGGCGGCCGCCCTGGGCCGGGGCGAGGCGCACCCGCACCGGCTGGGTGACGGTGCCGGGGGCGAGGGTGAAGGTGGCGACGCCGTCCTCGCCGACGGCGATACGCTGGCGCCGCGGCCCGTCGGGCAGGTCCGCCTCCACCACCCACGCACCGGCGCCGCCCGGCACCTTCCAGCGCATTTCGCCGGCGCCGTAGCCGCTGGCGGTGAAGTCGACGGTCAGGCCGTCGTCGGCCACCGCCACCGCGCGCACCGGCCAGCGGGCGTCCATCAGGTAGGGCTGGGGCGCTTCGGGGGGGCGGTCGGGGTGGGGGTGGTCGCGCAGCGCCACCACCGGCGCCGCCACGGCCGGGTCGAGCGCCACGTAGAGCGAGCCCTGGTAGTGGGTCTGGCCGACGACGCCGGTGGAGCGGGCGAAGTCCACCGCCTGGAAGGCGGCGGCGTCGAACCGCAGGGTCTGCAGGCCGCCGCGGTCGAGCACCCGCCAGCGGCCGCCGTCCAGGGCCTCCAGCCGGGTGGTGAAGACGCCGGCGGCGATGCGGGCGAAGTCGGCGGCGGTGACCGGCGCGATGGGCTGGCTGCGGGCGTAGTGCAGGTTGGCGAGCAGGGCGTTCAGGCTCGACAGCTTCTGCCCCGAATACATGTGGTAGTAGATGTTGAGCGGCTTCAGCCGCACCGGATGTTCGGTGTTCTCCAGCGTCCGCACCAGATGGCGGAAGCCGAAGTAGCGGTCCGTCCACAGGTCGGTATAGGTGTTCTCGTTGCTGTTGGAGGCGTAGATCTGGATCTCCGCCCCCACCCGCCGGCCGGTGGGCGCCACCCAGCCGAGCGACGGGTACTCGCGGTCGAAGCGGGTGTCGCCGCCGTTGATGTTGACCATCCCCGCTTCCCGGGTCTTGCGCAGGGCCAGCTCGAAGGGGCTGGTGTCGCCCGACCACTGCAGGATCTCCACCCGCTTGCCGGGCGGCAGGAGCTGCGTGAACCATTCGGCGGAGCCGGAGATTTCCTCGTCCAGGTCGAAGGGCGTGTCGAGGTAGGCGCGCGGCCGGGCGTAGCCGTTGCCGAGGGCCGGGTCTTCGCCGTCTTCCTCGTCGTGGGCGAGGTCGACCACGGCGGGCGCGACGCGGCGGTCGTCGCCGTAGAGGCCGCCGAGCACCCCCGACAGGGCGCCGCGGTCGGGCAGGAACCGCTCCTCGTCGGCGCGGTCGTAGTCGACGAAGTAGCTCCACTGGAAGGGATGGCTGTGGGTGTGGGTGCCCGCCTCCACCTGCGGCAGGGCGAACAGGTCGCGCGCCACCGCGACGCTGTCCTCGCGGGCGTAGAGGTCGGGATGCAGGTCGCCGACGATGGGCGCCACGGTCACCGGCAGGTCGGGGAAGGGGACGATGGCTTCGTTCATCACCACGCGGGCCGACAGCAGCTGCTCGCGCTTCAGCGACGGGATCTCGGTGATGTTGTTCCAGCCGTCGCCGTCGATGTGGCTGTAATAGAGGCGGCGACCCACCAGGGTGGTGGCGTCGGGCTTGGGCAGGGCGGCGGTGTCGAAGGCGGCGGCGAAGAACTTCAGCGGGTCGACGATCCACTCGCGCGCATTGCCGTCGGGACCGCGGAAGGCGCCGTAGTCGGGGGCGAGGTAGCCGCCCTTCGGACCCGTCACCACCAGGTCGGAGGTCACCGGGTCGATGCCGTCGCGGCCGAGCCGCAGGTGCACCGTGTTGGCCGGGTCGATGGAGCGCAGGGCGACGAAGGGCGGGTAGGGCTTGGCCAGCGGGCGCTCGAAGCCGATCATGCCGGCATCCTGGATGCGCGGCGTCACGTCGTAGGTGATGGCGACGAACTGATCCAGCGGGCGCAGGCCGACCAGCGCCCAGTGGCGCAGCAGCAGCTCGCGCGGCGGCGCTTCGCCGGTGGTGCTGTCGGCGTCGACGCCGCCGTAGCCGGCCAGCACCAGCCGCTTGCCGTCGCCCGCCAGGCGTTCGAGCCAGGTCATGTAGCCGGCCGGGTCGGGCAGCGTGTCGCTCTCGATCCACGCCAGCACGCCGCGCACGTGCGGCAGGCTGGCGGGATCGGGCAGCGGGCGCCGGGTGACGTCGAGGTGCACCACCTCGAGCCCCAGGTGATTGAGCACCGCCTCGGCCAACTGGTGCCCGGCCGAGGTGCGGGCACGCTTCTGCGATCCGTCGTAGAGCGACAGCACTGTCCGCGGCACCGCCGTCCCCGTCTCCGCCCGCGCGGGGCCGGCGAGGCCCGCGACGACGACCAGTAGAGCGAGCGCCAGGGCGGCCGCCAGGGGAATGAGGCGGTCGCGGCGCCCGATCATGGCGGCGGCTCGGGCACGATGCGGTCGAGCTCGACCGTCGCGACGTAGGGGTTGAAGCCATTGCGCCGCTGTTCGGCGTAGATGCGGGCGATGGTGGCGGCGTCGTCGGGCCGCCAGTAGTCGAGGGTCATGACCGCGAGGCCGGGGTGGCGCGCCTTGGCGTCCTTCAGCAGCCGCACCTGCTCGCGGTAGAGCTCGTCCTCCACCCAGCCATAGGTCTTCGCGTCGAAATCGTAGTCGGCGTGCACCGATTCCCCGAGCACCATGTCGATGCTGCCGCCCACCGCCGGCAGCAGGGCGTAAGCGCGGTTCAGCATGATCGGCATGCGCGGGTAGTGCAGGCGCAGCGCCCGCACCAGGGTGGCCGCCGCCTCGGTCATGCCGGACCAGCGGACGGGATCGGCTTCCTCCAGGTAGACCGGGTTGTCGAGGGTGTCGAGGAACACGCCGTGGAAGCCGCGCCGCAGGATGCCGGGCACGATGTCGGTCAGCACCCGCTGCGTCCACCGCGGGTCGCGCACGTCGACATAGAAGCTGCCGGGCCAGTTGGGGTTTTCGTCGCCGAGCAGCCCTTCGGCCTCGACGGCGGCGAACCACGGCCGGTGGCGCTCCACCTCGCCCAGGCTGACGTAGCCGAGCAGGGTCTTGCCGCGGTCGGCGAGCGGCCGCAGGGGCGGATGGTACTCGCTGTCGAGCACCACGAGGCCATAGGGATCGAAGGCGTCGAGCGGGGCCTGATCGGAATAGTAGACGACCCACGGCGCCGCCAGGCGCGCCGCTTCCACGCGCGGCGGGGCGGGTTCGGCGGCCCCGGCGGGGCTCGCCGCCAGACCGGCCAGACAGCCGGCAAGGCATCCGATCATGGCCCAAGATCGCCGCAGCCGGGAGGCCGCACGGACGACGTCATCTCCAGGGCGTAACACTCTTTCCCCCGCGGTCGTTACCGCCACCACTTTAGAATGATTTTTTAGGTTAATTTATCGACCAAGGCAACCCGTCTACAGGATCTACGACGGACGTCGCCTTGTACTTGCGACCAATAGTTTGTCGACCTGTCCTGTGCACACTTCTCTTGCGCGAACAATACCCCTTTTTCTGCAAGCGTTGACAAAAGCCCTGCCGCCTATTCAACTGAACGGGTCGTACTCCGAAAGACCAGCTTACTCTGCCGGTAGATCGCCCATCGGGCCGCCGCCGCACCGGGTATTCCTGTGACCGGCGGCGACGGGCATGACCAGGGGAGGGACGCCATGTCGCTCGAGACTTCCGCGGCTGCGGGGCCGCAGGACACCACCGGCGGGTTCGACACCGTCGTCGCCGTCACCGACGGCGCAGCGCGCATCGCCGACAGCACCACGCTGCTGCACGGCAGCTACAGCCGGCTCGGGCAGGATCTGCTGATCGAGGCGCCGGACGGCACGCGCACCCTGGTCACCGACTTCTTCCAGGCCGGACGCCCCACCGCCGACCTCACCGGTCCCGGCGGCGAGACCCTGTCGGGCGCCCTGGTGGCCCGCCTCGCCGGCCCGGCGCCGGTGGCGGTCGCCCAGGCCTCCGGCGCCGGCCCCGCCCCCTCGGCGGGCGAGGCCATCGGCGTCGTCACCAAGATCGACGGCGAGGTCTTCGTGGTGCGCGGCGACGGCACGCGCGTGGCGCTGCAGAGCGGCTCGCAGGTGTTCAAGGGCGACGTGCTGCAGACCGGCGCCGACGGCGCCGTCGGCATCACCTTCGTCGACAACACCGAACTGTCGCTCGGCAACGGCGGCCGCCTCGTGCTCGACGAGATGATCTTCGACCCCGACAGCGGCCAGGGCGAAAGCTCGTTCTCGCTGGTGTCGGGCGTGTTCTCCTTCGTGTCGGGCCAGATCGCCAAGACCGGCCCCGACGCCATGCAGGTGCAGACGCCGGTCGCCACCATCGGCATCCGCGGCACCAAGGGCGTCATCAAGGTGGCGGAAGGCGACGACGTGCTCGACGGCGAGCGGCCGGTGAGCATGGAGATCGCGCTGCTCGATTCCGGCGAGATCGTGGTCCGCACGCTCAACGGCCAGATGCAGACCCTGAACACCGTCAACACCGGCCTGCAGGTCTCCAACCAGGCGGCGGCGGATGCCCTGTTCGGCGGCGGCAACACCCTGCGCCTGTTCGTCGTCGACGCCGACTACGTGGCGTCCAACCCCGACGTCGGCCGCACCCTGAACTTCCTGCCGTCGGCCCAGCCCGGTCAGTACGACACGCCGGCCGGCTTCAACCTGGGCGCCGTGGACGGCCCCGTCGACGGTCCGCAGAACAACCAGCAGCAGGGCGGCCTGCAGCAGCAGCAGACCGGCTTCGACACCCTCGGCCGCCTCGACAACCCGTTCTCCGACGGCAACTCGACCATCCGCGTCTCGCTGGATGCGGGGCAGCTGCGCGAGATCCTCGGCGCCCGCCTCGACGTCGGCGAGAAGGACCTCGCCAACGTGGTGTCGGTGCTGGAGCTGATGGCGCCGGTGCGCACCGACGCCGTGGTGGTCGCCACCCTGACCACTCCGACCCCGGGCGGCACCACGACCTCCACGCCCACCACGACGCCGACGACCACCCCGCCGACCACCGTCGACCCCGTCACCCCGACGCCCCCGACGGGCGGTACGCCGATCACCGGCGGCGACGGCGGCACGCCCGTTCCGCCGCCCGTCGTGGTGACGCCGACGCCGACCACGCCCACCCCGCCGACCCTTCCGCCCGTCGTGACGCCGAATCCGACCCCCGGCGGCAGCGGTGGTGGCGGCGGCGGTGGTGGTGGCAGCACCGTCACCGTGGCCGGCCGCGTCGTCGACCCCTACGTGTTCAGCGCCCGCGTCTTCATCGACGAGGACGGCGACGGCGTGTGGGACCCGACCGAGGCCTTCACCTACACCGACGCCGAGGGCCGCTATTCGCTGTCCACCACCGGCACCTCGGGCCGCATCGTCAGCGAAGGCGGCATCGACATGCTGACGGGCAGCGCGCTGAACTTCACCATGAGCGCGCCCGTCGGCGCCTCGGCCGTGACGCCGCTGACCACGCTCATGCAGGCGCTCATGTCGTCCAACCCGGGCCTGACCGCCGCGGCGGCGCAGTCGCAGGTGCTCGGCATGGTCGGCCTGACCACCGCCGACATCGGCGGGCTCGACCTCACCACCGCCAACCCGCTGGCCCTGCTGAGCGGCGCCACCGCCGAAGCCGGCGCCAAGCTGCTGGCCGCCGGCATCAAGGTCGCCAACGTCATCAGCATGGTCGCCGCCATCCGCGGCGACGGCGACCCGGCCGCCGCCAGCACCGCCATCGCCGATGCGGTGGTGGCGAGCGGCGGCTCGTCCGGCCTGTTCGACACGGGCCTCACGACGCTGCTCGGCAACGCCGGCGTCGACGCGGGCGACGTCGCCAGCGTCGCGACCGTGCTGACCAACCTGAACACGGCCGTCGACACGGCGCTCAGCAACGCCGCCGGTGACCCCGCCGCCGCCCTGACGGGCGTCGTTCAGGTCGCCATCGTGGCGCAGAGCGAAGCCGCCTCGACGGTCGCCTCGGCCATCGCCGCCGGCACCCTGGCGTCGACGGTGAGCAGCTTCGTCGCCGCGCTGGAAACCAAGATCGCCGACGCCTCGCCCTTCGTGACCCTGACCGGCAGCTCCGTCACCGGTTCCGACTCGGCGAGCAGCTACATCCTCATCGGCACCGGCGGCAACGACAGCCTGACCGGCAACGCCCGCGCCGACCGCCTGTTCGGCGCCGAGGGCAACGACCTGCTGACCGCCGGCGCGGGCAACGACCTGCTGGACGCCGGCGCCGGCGACGACACCCTGGTCGGCGGCAACGGCAGCGACTCCCTGCAGGGCGGCGCCGGCAACGACGTGCTGCGGCCCTTCGGGCCCGACACCAGCCCCGGCAGCGTGGACGCCGTCGACGGCGGCGAGGGGCTCGACACCCTCGACCTGTCGGGCTATGGCACGGCCGTGGAGATCCGCCTGAGCACCTACGACTACCACAGCGAACAGCTGGTGGGCGAGGTGACCCAGTTCGGCACCACCATCGCCACCCTGAGCAACGTCGAGGCCGCGGTCGGCACCACCGGCAACGACACCCTGGTCGGCCTCGGCGCCGACGAAGACATGCTCGTGGACCTGCCGACGGCGGTGGACGACACCCTCGACGGCGGCGCCGGCAACGACCGCTACTACCTGACCGCGGGCAACGACGAGATCGTGCGCGGCACGGGCGACGACACCATCGTCGCCACCGTCGCCATGGACCTCAAGTTCAACTCCGAGGAAGAGTACGAGCCGACCGCCATCGGCATCGAGATCCAGGGTGCCTCCCGCAGCGGCGACGACCTGCTGCTCGCGACGTACAGCCACGACCGCGGCACGGCCTACACGGTCACGGTGTCGGGCGCCTATGCCGCCGATCCGGCGGACGAGCTGACGATCGTCACCTTGTGGAGCGAGGTCAACGAGAGCTACTCCCTGCTCACCTACGATCTTTCCGATTCCACCATCTACCTCACGTCGAATACCGACCAGGGCCAGCTGGTGGTCGGCCGCAGCGGCGACGACCTGATCGTGGAAGGCGGCGAGGGCAGCGGCGGTGACGGCGACGACCTGATCTACGCCGGCGACGGCGACGACGAGGTTCGTGCGGGTCTCGGCGACGACGTCATCTACGGCGGCGCCGGCAACGACATCCTGGTGGGCGGCCCGGGCGCCGACACCATCGCCGGCGACTACGACACGATCTACGCCGGCGACGGCGACGACGTCCTGTGGTACGACCCGGACGACGTGCTGGACGGCGGCGACGGGTTCGACCTGCTGGAGGTGCACGACGGCTTCAGCGGCGGCAGTTCGCTGGCGGCGTCGGACCTCGCGTTGCTGTTCGAATACGACATCACCGACATCGAAGGACTGCTGCTCGACAGCGCCGGCGCCATGACGCTGACGCTGGAAGCGGACGACGTCGCCGCCATGGCGACCGACGGCGTCCTCTACATCCGCGGCGATGCCGACGACACCATCGACGGGACCGAAGCCTGGAGCCTCGCGTCCGGCACCACCACCATCGGCGGCGTCGCCTACAAGACCCTGACGCAGGATTACCAGGGCGAGACCCTCACCCTGCGCGTCGAGGACGGCATCGACGTCACCGCCCTCACCGGCGCGGACGACACGGTTGGCGGCGGCAGCGCCGAGTCGCTCGCCGCGCAGCTGCTGGGCGGGTTGACGGGCATCACCGTCACCGGCGCCACCCTGCAAGGCAACGACACGAGCGGCCAGCAGTCCTACGGCAGCTTCTCCGGCCTCACCATGGGCGGCGTCCACAGCCTGTCGGCCGGCATCGCCCTGGCGAGCGGCAGCAACCCGCTCGACAACGCCAACACCACCGGCAGCACCGGCACTTTGGCGAGCGGCCAGGGCAATGCCCTGCTCGACGCGATCCCGAACATCGGCACCACCACCGACGCGACGGTGCTGACCGTCACCTTCACGGTGGACAGCGGCATCGAGGGGCTGTCGTTCCGCTGGATGTACGGCACCGAGGAAGCGCCTGAACAGTCGGTCACCGACATCGCGGGTGTCTTCCTGAACGGCACCAACCTGCTGTTCATGCCCGACGGCGAGACGCCGGTCGCCTGGTACAACGGCAACACCACGCAGACGGCGGCCTATACCCTCAACAGCGGCCAGCTGGCGACCGAATACGATTCCGTGATTTCGCCGCAGGATCTGTTCGTGCCGCTCACCGCCGGCACCCATACGCTCACCTTCGCCGTGTCCGACACGTCGGATACGGGCTTCGACAGCGCGTTGTTCATCGCCTTCAACGAGCTCGTCGGCACCGTGACCCCGCTGGCGGTGGTCGAGGACGAAGGCGGCGGGGAGCCGACCGTCGGCACCGACGGCGACGATACCTTCTACGTGTCCTCCACCGACTTCCCCAGCATTGACGGCGGTGCCGGTCTCGACACGCTCTACATCGACGGCGACCTGGACTTCACCCAGCTCGGCGAGGGTCAGGTCGCGTCCATCGAGCGCCTCGTGCTCGACCAAGGCAGCGATGCGATCACCCTCGACGCGGCAGCGGTGGCCCAGCTGCTCTCGGGCTCCGACACCAGCGAGCTGACCATCGAGGTGCAGGACGCGACGCCCGACAACGTGATGCTGAGCGAGGACTTCCTGGCGGTCGACGGCGAGGCGCCCGAGGGCTACACGTCCTATTCCAACGGCAGCCACACCGTCACCATCGTCGACCACAACGCGCCCAGCCAGCCGCTGGCCGCCTGACCTCCGGTTGCGCGGTGGCATCGGCGGGCGGGACACCGTATCCTGCCCGCCGATCCCCCTTCCGCCGCCGGAGCGTCGCTCGCGTGTCCCATTCCCCCGCCGCCACAGACTCCGCCCCGCCGCCGCGGCGGTCCGCCACCGTCGCGTGGTGCCTCTACGACTGGGCCAATTCCGCCTATCCGACGGTGATCGCGACCTTCGTCTTCGCCGCCTATTTCACCCGCGGCATCGCCGGTGACGAGGTGGCGGGCACCACCGCCTGGGGCAACGCCATGGGCGTCTCCGGCCTGCTCATCGCCGTGCTGGCGCCCATCCTCGGTGCCGTCGCCGACCAGACGGGGCGGCGCAAGCCCTGGCTCGGCGGCCTGACTCTCGCCTGCATCGCCGGCTCCGCCCTGCTGTGGTACGCCGCGCCCGACGAAAGCTGGATGCTCTATGCGCTGGTGCTGGTGGCGCTGTCCAACGCCGCCTTCGAGCTGGGTACGGCCTTCTACAACGCCATGCTGCCCGAGGTGTCGCGGCCCGAGCGCATGGGCCGCATCTCCGGCTGGGCCTGGGGCCTGGGGTACGCCGGCGGGCTCGTGTGCCTGGTGGTGGCGCTGAAGGTCTTCGTGCAGGCCGACCCGCCGCCCTTCGGCCTCGACCCAGAGCAGGCGGAGCCGGTGCGGGCGACGGTGCTGCTGGTGGCGGTGTGGTATGCGCTGTTCGCCTGGCCGCTGTTCGTCTTCGTGCCCGACCGCCCGCGCGCCGCGACCGCCTCCACCGGCCAGATCGTGCGCAAGGCCTTGGGCGAGCTGCGCGGCACCCTGCGGGCGCTGACCGCCTGGGGGCCGGTGGCGCGCTTCCTGGTGGCGCGCATGGTCTATACCGACGGGCTGAACACCCTGTTCGCCTTCGGCGGCATCTACGCCGCTGGCAGCTTCGGCATGAGCTTCGCCGAGATCATCGTCTTCGGCATCGCCATGAACGTCACCGCCGGCCTGGGCGCCGTGTTGTTCGCCTGGGCCGACGACAAACTGGGGGCGAAGCGGACCATCGTCATCGGCCTGATCGGCATGATCGTGTTCGGCGCCGCCATCCTGATCGTGCGCGACGTGGCGCTGTTCTGGCCGCTGGCGCTGGCCATGGGGCTGTTCTTCGGGCCGGTGCAGGCCGCGAGCCGCTCGATGATGGCCCGCCTCGCCCCACCCGAGGTGCGCACCGAGATGTTCGGCCTCTACGCCGTGACGGGCAAGATCACCGCCTTCGCCGGCCCCCTCGCGGTCGGCTGGGCGACGGCCCTGGCCGACAGCCAGCGCGTCGGCATGGCGACCATCCTGGTGTTCCTGGTGGCCGGCCTGTGGCTCCTGCGCAGCGTCCCCGAAGACGCCCGCGACCCGGCGGTGGAGGCCGCGGCGCGGGGACGGTGAGGGCTTGCGGAACCCTCACGGCAGGGCTAGATATCCATAGGATATCTCGTGGAGGTCATCATGCAGACGGTCCAGGTGTCCCGGTGGGGCAACAGCCTCGGCGTTCGTATCCCGAAGGACGTCGCCGCAGCCGTCGGTGTCGCCGAGGGCTCGCGGCTTTCCGTAGTTGTACACGACGGGCAGATCGTGCTCGCGTTGCCGAAGCCGCGGTATCGGCTGGAAGATCTGATCGCAGGTGTCACCCCGGAAGATATGTGCGGGGCCTATGATTGGGGGCCGGACGTGGGGCGTGAGGACGTCTCTGAATGACGTGGCTGCCGGAGGCAGGCGACCTCGTCTGGACCGACTTCGATCCGAGGACGGGGCGAGAGCAGGGTGGCCGGCGGCCGGCGTTGGTCGTGTCTCCAGGTGCCTTCATTCAGGCGACGGGCTTCGCCATCGTCTGTCCGATCACGAGTCGGATCCGGCCGTTTCCGTCCAGCGTCGTCCTCCCGCCCGATAGTGCGGTGGCCGGTGAGATCCTGACCAGCCATGTGCGCAGCATCGATACATTGGCGCGGCCGATCCGGCTTGCTGGACGGGTCGACATGGCGGTTCTCGAAGACGTGCGGGCACGTCTCGCAGCCCTGATCGGCATGGGGGACTGACGCCCCTACCCCAGCCGCACCGCCGTGCCGTTGGCCGAGACCATGAGCATGCTGCCGTTCTGGCCGACAACCTCGTAGTCCAGGTCGACGCCGACGATGGCGTCGGCGCCCAGTTCGGCGGCGTTGGCGCGCATGTCGGACAGCGCCGCTTCCTTGGCGTCGCGGATGGCCTTCTCGTAGCCGCCCGAGCGGCCGCCGACGATGTCGCGGATGCCGGCGAAGAAGTCGCGGAAGATGTTGGCGCCCATGATGGCCTCGCCGGACACGATGCCGAGATAGGCGACGACGCGCTTGCCGTCGACGCCGTCGGTGGTGGTGACGATCATGGGGCGGACTCCCGCAGCGGTGGATCGGTGACCCGTTATAGCACGCGCGCCCCGCTGCCCACAGCTGGCGATCCAATGGCGTGACCGTCGGGAAGAAGTGGCAGAAAGGTACTTCGGGCCGAGTCGTTCTGCGTCTGCTCCACCGCAAGTACATGCTGCTTAATACTTTGTTCGGCACTGGCCCCATAGGGTCCGCCCATTCGCGCCTCGGCGCTCTTCATCCGACCCGACCGGAGTTCCCATGCGACCCTTCCGCCTCGCCGTGGCGGCGGCGGTGCTGGCCTGCGCGGCCGCACCGGCGCTCGCCGAGACGCCCTTGTTCGTGATCGAGCCCACCTGGACCGATCCCGCCACCGGCCAGAGCATCACCCGCCGCCTGACCTTCGACACGGTCGGCGACCTGGTCGACGGCGTCGACATCGACACCCTGTCGGCCAACCTGGGCGTCGACCTGACGACCATCGACCGCATCACCGCCGATGCCTCCATCCGCGGCCTGCCGGCGACCATCGCCTACGACGGCACCGAGATCGTGCTGACGGTGCCGGCGGCCGGCGTGAACCGCCGCTTCGGCACCACCGCCGCCGACCGCGACGCCGCCCAGGAGGAACTGGAAGCCTATCTGGAAGGCGAAGGCAACGGCACGCTGACGCAGATCCTCAAGGCCGCCGCCGCGCGCACGGCGCTCGACCCCGTGGCCGGCAACCCGGCCTCGCTCATGAGCCGCATGGCGGCCGGCATGCACGACGCGGGCACCCGCGCCCTCGACGCCGACGGACTGGTGCTCGGCCTCGCCGCCGACGGCATGAAGATCGGCGCCAACGGCACCGACGTGCGCAGCATGACGGCGACGCCGACCATCGGCTGGGGCTTCGCCAACGGCTGGACGCTGGCGCTCGACATGCCGCTGACGTGGCAGAAGACGGAAGACGCCGACACCTGGTCGGGCCAGCTTTCCCTCGGCCTCACCATGCCGGTCACCGAGTCGTGGAGCCTGACGCCGTCGGTCTCGGCCGGTGCCGTCGGCTCGGTGGACCTGGGCGCCGGCGCGGTGCTGACGGGTGGCGCGCTCACCAGCCGCTACGAGGCGGCCCTGACCGAGCGGCTGAGCCTGGTGGTCGGCAACACGGCGGGGGTGTTCACCACGGTGCCGGTCACGGTCGGCGACTACGAGGTGGACTACGACCTGACCAACGTGGTGGCGCGCAACGGCATCACCGCCGTCTACGACACCGGCGCGCGGGCTTTCGATGCGCCGCTGCGGCTGTCGCTCGGCATCACCGACACGCGCTTCTTCGGCGATGCGCTCTACAGCGAGTCCTACGAGGAGATCACCGCCGGCGTCTCGGCCGGGCGGGCGGCGGCCGGTATCGGCGCCATCTTCGGCGAAGGCGACATCACCGGCATCACCGGCCGCGTCCGCGTCGCCTTCTGACGCATCGGCCGGACAGGGGGGAACGGGGCGGAGCTGGGGAAGCTCCGCCCCGTTCTTTTTCTACTGGGCATAGTCGTCGGCGCGCCAAGCCTCCCCACGGCGCGGCCCCAGCCGCGGGAGCCAAGCGGGCCGAGAGGCCCTCGCCCGGCGCCTGAGGGCAAACAGACTCTACCCCCGGCGCCTGAGGGGCAAACAGACTCCAAACACCCATCAATGCCGGAAGTGGCGCATCCCGGTCATGACCATGGCGAGGCCCTTTTCGTCGGCGGCCTTGATCACTTCGTCGTCGCGCATGGAGCCGCCCGGCTGGATGACGGCCGTCGCGCCCGCCTCGGCGGCGGCCAGCAGGCCGTCGGCGAAGGGGAAGAAGGCGTCGGAGGCGACCACCGAGCCCACCGTCTGCGGCTGGGCGAGGCCCTGGGCCTTGGCGGCTTCGGCCGACTTCCACGAGGCGATGCGCGAGCTGTCGACGCGGCTCATCTGGCCGGCGCCGATGCCGACGGTGGCGCCGTCCTTGACGTAGATGATGGCGTTTGACTTCACGTGCTTGCAGATGCGGAAGGCGATCAGCATGTCGCGCAGTTCCTGCTCGGACGGCTGGCGCTGCGTCACCACCTTCAGGTCGGCGGCCATGACGCGGCCGTTGTCGCGGCTCTGCACCAGGAAGCCGCCGGACAGGTTCTTGAAGGTGACGCCGGGGGCGGCCGGGTCCGGCATGCCACCGGTCAGCAGCAGGCGCAGGTTCTTCTTGGCGGCGAAGACGGCGCGGGCCTCGGCGTCGGCGTCGGGGGCGATGACGACTTCGGTGAAGATCTTGGTGATCTCCTCCGCCGCAGCCGCATCGATGGGGCGGTTCAGCGCCACGATGCCGCCGAAGGCCGAGACCGGGTCGCAGGCCAGCGCCCGCTGGTAGGCCGCGACGACGTCGCCGCCGACGGCCACGCCGCAGGGGTTGGCGTGCTTGATGATGGCGACGGCCGGCTCGTCGAACTCGGCGGCCAGCTCGAAGGCGGCGTCGGTGTCGTTCAGGTTGTTGTAGGACAGTTCCTTGCCCTGCACCTGCTCGGCGGTGGCGATGCCGGGGCGGTCCTCGCCGGTGACGTAGAACGCGGCCTTCTGGTGCGGGTTCTCGCCGTAGCGCAGGGTCTGCTTCAGGCGGCCGCCGACAGCGAAGCGGCGCGGGAACTCGTCGCTCACCTGGCCGGCGAACCACGTGGAGATGGCGGCGTCGTAGGCGGCGGTGCGGGCATAGGCGATGGCGGCCAGCTGCGTGCGCAGGGCGGCCGTGGTGGCGCCGCCGTTGGCTTCCATGTCGGCCTTCACGGCGGCGTAGTCCTCGGGGTCGGTGACCACGGTGACGGCGGCGTGGTTCTTGGCGGCGGCGCGGATCATGCCGGGGCCGCCGATGTCGATGTTCTCGATGCAGGTGTCGAAGTCCGCACCCTTGGCGACGGTCGCCTCGAAGGGATAGAGGTTGACCACCACGAGGTCGATGGGGGCGATGCCGTGATCCTTCATGGCGGCTTCGTGCTCGGCGTTGCCGCGGATGCCGAGGATGCCGCCGTGCACCTTGGGGTGCAGGGTCTTGACGCGGCCGTCGAGCATTTCCGGGAAGCCGGTGAAGTCGGCCACGTCGATGACGGCGATGCCGGCGTCGCGCATGGCCTTGGCGGTGCCGCCGGTGGACAGGATCTCGACGCCCTGCGCCGCCAGGAACGAGGCGAACTCGGTCAGGCCCGCCTTGTCGGAAACGGAAAGCAGCGCCCGCCGGATGGGAAGCGTGGTGGTCATCGGCCGAAAACCCCGGACTGTCGTGGAAGGAAGCTGCGCCGCGCTATAGCACAGCCGCGCCCGGGGCGGAAGGGAGGGGGTGGCGGGATGGGCGGTCGCTGCCATGCACCAGTGTCATGGGCGGGCCTGACCAGGGGTGAAGTGTGGTCGGCCGCTCTTCCTTCCGTGTCATGCGCGGACTTGATCCGCGCATCCACGGCTCCCCGGACGGGTGCCGTGGGCGACGGAGCCGATGGCCGTCGCCGAGGACGCCGTGGATGGCCGGGTCGGAGCCCGGCCATGACAACGGGGGAGGGGGCGGGGAGCGGGCGAGCGACGGTGGCGACGGCGGTCCATCCGCCACAGCGCCCCATTCGCCGCAGCACTCAACACTGTCGTGCGCGGACTTGATCCGCGCATCCACGGCTCCCCGGACGGGGGCCGTGGAGGACGGAGCCCATGGCCACCGCCGGGGACGCCGTGGATGGCCGGGTCGGAGCCCGGCCATGACGAGGGAGGGGGGGCAACGTGCAGCGGGGTGGAGGACACGTCGCCGCCGCCCCACTCCAGCCCCGCCCCGTACCCCCTCCGCCCTCACTCCGCCGCGTCGGCGTGGGCCGGGTAGTCGGTGTAGCCCTGTTCGCCGCCGCCGTAGAAGGTGCTGCGGTCGGCGTCGGCCCAGGGGAGGTCGCGGGCGAGGCGTTCCGCCAGGTCGGGGTTGGAGATGTAGGGCCGGCCGAAGGCCACCACGTCGGCGAGGCCGGTCTCCAGGATCGCGCGGGCGCGGGCGCCGTCGTAGCCGCCGGCGACCATGATGGTGCCGCGGAAGGCCTGGCGCAGGGCGCTGCGGAAGTCTTGCGGCACCGGATCGGTGCCCGGCGGCACCTCCATGGGGCTCGCCTCGCTGGTGTGGAGGTAGGCGACGCCCAGGCCGTCGAGCATCTTCGCCACCGCCAGGAACAGCTCGGCCGCGTCTTCCTCGGCGCCGATGCCGTTGAGCGGCAGGAAGGGCGAGATCCGCACGCCCACCCGGTCGGCGCCGAACACGCCGGCCACCGCTTCCGTCACCTCGGCGAGGAAGCGCAGGCGGTTTTCCAGGTTGCCGCCGTAGGCGTCGGTGCGCCGGTTGCTCTCGGCGCGCAGGAACTGCTCGATCAGGTAGCCGTTGGCGCCGTGCAGCTCGACGCCGTCGAAGCCGGCGGCCTTGGCGTTGCGGGCGGCCTGGGCGAACTCCTGCACCACGGCGCGCACTTCGTCGGTCGACAGGGCGCGCGGCACCGGTGAGGGCTCCATGCGCGGACCCTTGTCGTCGACCACGAAGGCCGCCTGGCCGCCGCCGTTCACCGCCGAGGGCGCCACCGGCTGCGCGCCGTGCAGCAGCGGATGGCTGACGCGGCCGACGTGCCACAGCTGGGCGTAGATGCGGCCGCCCCTGGCGTGCACGGCGTCGGTGACGGTCTTCCAGCCGGCGGTCTGCTCGGGCGAGTAGATGCCGGGGGTGAAGGCGTAGCCCTGGCCGACGCGCGACACCTGCGTGCCTTCGCTGACGATGACGCCGGCGCCGGCGCGCTGGGCGTAGTAGGCGGCGGTCAGCTCGGTCGGCACGTCGCCCGGCTGTGCGGCGCGGGAGCGGGTCATGGGCGCCATGGCGACGCGATTCAGCAGGGTCACGGCGCCCATGCGGTGGGGGCGGAAGAGAATGTCGGATGTGTCGGTCATGAAGGCGTCCTCGGGAGGAAAGGGATGCATGACCGCGAACATGCCGTATATAGTGTGGCAAGAGAATACCGCCAGCGCTGAAAAGACTATTCGGAACGACCGAACAATGAGCCTCGACCTTCCCGACATCCGCCTGCTGCGCCGCATCGCCGAACTGGGCCGCATGGCGGCGGTGGCGCGCGAGACCGGCCTGTCGCCGGCCACCGTCAGCGCCCGCCTGAAGGGGGCGGAGGAGAGCCTGGGCGTGCGGCTGTTCCTGCGCACCACGCGGTCGCTGTCGCTGACGGAGGAAGGCCGCCGCTTCATGGCCGCCAGCGAGCGGCTGGTGACCGACTGGGAGTCGCTGGCGGAAACCGTGCGCGGCGGCGAGGCGGCGCTCAGCGGCATGATCCGCATCACGGCGCCCTTCGACCTCGGCACCCAGCACGTGGCGCCGCTGCTGGAGGCGTTCCAGCAAGAGCATCCGCAGGTGACGGTGGACCTCGACCTCGACGATGCCCTGGTGGACCTGGTGAGCGGCGGCTTCGACCTCGCCATCCGCGGCGGCGTGCCGGCCGACAGCCGCCTGCGGGTGCGGCGCATCGGCAGCATCCGGCCGGTGGTGGTGGCCGCGCCGTCCTACATCGCGGAACACGGCGCGCCGCAGGTGCCGGCCGATCTGGCGCATCACCGCTGCATCGTGCGGCGGGCCGGCGACCGCCTGGCCGACGAGTGGTGCTTCGCGCGCGGGGCGGAGCACCCGGTGGTGCGGGTGCGGCCGGCGCTGGTCTCCAACAACGGCGGCCAGACGCGGCGCTGGGCGTTGGCGGGGGCCGGGCTCGCCATCAAGAGCTGCCTCGACGTCATCGACGACGTGCGCGCCGGCCGGCTGGTCAAGGTGCTGCAGGGGTGGGAGCCGTCGCCGCTGCCGCTCATGCTGGTGTCGCCGCCGCAGCGGCTGGAGCCGGCCCGCGTCGCGGCCCTGCGCGAGCGGCTGGTGGCCTGCTTCGCGCGGCTGGAGGAGGCGGCCTGACGCCAGATTTTCGCAGACAGCTTTCCGGCTCTTGCACTAGGATCGCCGCCATCCGTCACCCCGGTTCGAAGCGAGGAGCCGCCCGCCCATGACCCCGCCCAAGAAGACCCCGCTGCCCCCCGAAGAGCGCGACGTGTGGCTGCGCAAGGCCAAGACGCTGTCGGAGGCGCTGCCCTTCATGCGCGAGTTCGCCGGCAGCACCGTCGTCGTCAAGTACGGCGGCCACGCCATGGGCGACGCGACCCTGGCCGAGCAGTTCGCCAACGACATCGTGCTGCTCAAGCAGGTGGGCATCAACCCGGTGGTGGTGCACGGCGGCGGGCCGCAGATCGGCCGCATGCTCGACCGCCTGAAGATCGAGTCGGAATTCGTCGACGGCCTGCGCGTCACCGACCAGGCGACGGTGGACATCGTGGAAATGGTCCTGGCCGGCGCCATCAACAAGGAAATCGTCACCGCCATCAACAAGGCCGGCGGCTTCGCCATCGGCATGTCGGGCAAGGACGGCAACCTCATCAAGGCCCGCAAGCTGCGCCGCACCAAGAAGGACCCCGACAGCAACATCGAGCGGGTGCTGGACCTGGGCTTCGTCGGCGAGCCGACGGAGATCACGCCGCATCTGCTCGACATGTTCGAGCAGTCGGACGTCATTCCGGTCATCGCGCCCATCGGCATCGGCCCCAACGGTGAGACGTTCAACATCAACGCCGATACCGCGGCGGGTGCCATCGCGGCGGCGACGGGGGCCTCGCGCCTGCTCATGCTGACCGACGTGGTGGGCGTGCTGGACAAGGAGGGGCAGCTGATCCCCGACATGACCATCGCCGAAGCCCGCGCCTGCATCGCCGACGGCACCATCAAGGGCGGCATGATTCCCAAGGTGGAAACCTGCATGCACGCGGTGGAGCAGGGCGTGGAAGGGGCGGTGATCCTGGACGGCCGGGTGCCGCACGCCATCCTGCTGGAAATCTTCACCCCGCACGGCGCCGGTACGGCCGTGTGGATGGACTGAGGCGGCGGGCGCCGGCCAAGCGCCGGCGCCGAGCACCCGACGGGCGATCAGGCACCCCCCGGCCCGACCGGGCCGGCGCCGCGTAAGCGGCGGGAGCCAAGGGCGCGGTCAGCGCCCGCTCGGCGCCTGAGGGACAAACAAAAACCCTCCCCGGCGCCTGAGGGACCAGAAAACCAAACCGGCCCGACCGGGCCGGCGCCGCGCAAGCGGCGGGAGCCAAGCGCGCGGTCAGCGCGCGCCCGGCGCCTGAGGGACCAGAAAAGCAAACCGGCCCGACTGGGCCGGCGCCGCGCAAGCGGCGGGAGCCAAGCGCGCGACGAGCGCGCGCCCGGCGCCTGAGGGACACACAAAGAGAAAAGGACCATCCCCGTGGCCGATGACCAGAGCCCGCTCGACCGTGTCGAAACCCCGGACAGCCCCAACGCGCCGGGCCTGGATCACGTCGAGGACTGGATCTTCGACCTCGACAACACGCTCTATCCGGCGACGTCCAGCCTGTTCCCGCAGATCGACCTGCGCATGAAGGAATTCATCGCCAAGTTCCTGAAGGTGGAACCGCACGCCGCCTTCGAGATCCAGAAGCGGTATTATCACGAGTTCGGAACGACCCTGCGCGGCCTCATGCTGAACCATGGCCTGGAGCCCGACGAGTTCCTCGCCTACGTGCACGACGTCGACCACTCGGTGCTGGAGCCGTCGGCGGCGCTGGATGCGGCGCTGCAGGCCCTGCCCGGGCGCAAGCTCATCTTCACCAACGGCAGCGAGCGGCATGCGGAGGCGGTGCTGGCGCGGCTGAAGCTGGATCATCATTTCACCGGCATCTACGACATCCGCGCCGCGGACTTCATTCCGAAGCCGCAGCCGCCGACCTACCAGGCCATGCTGAAGGCCTTCGGCGTGCGGGCGGAGGCCTCGGCCTTCTTCGAGGACAGCGCCGCCAACCTGAAGCCGGCGGCGGAGATCGGCATGACGACGGTGTGGGTGCGGCCGCACGACGTGCAGTGGTTCCGCCACACCCACGACCTCGGCTTCATCCACCACATCACCGACGATCTGGTGGCGTGGCTGGAGGCCGCCGGCCGGGTGCTGCGCAAGCCACAGTAAACACGGCGCGACTGCGCCGCGCGGCCCCTGCCGCGGGAGCCAAGCGCGCGACGCGCGCGCCCGGCGCCTGAGGGCGCTGCCTTGATCGCCGATCAAGGCAGCCGGACATCAATCGTGGATCTTCTCGCCGTGCAGCGACAGGTCGAGGCCCATGGTCTCGTCCTCGGGGCTGACGCGCAGGCCGATGGTGGCGTCGATGATCTTCAGGATCACGAAGGTCGCCACGCCGCACCACAGGATGGTGACGCCGGCGCCGTAGGCCTGCAGCCACAGCTGTTCGACGTTGCCTTCCAGCAGGCCGGTCTTGCCGCCGACCGCCTCGGCCGCGAACACGCCCGTCAGCAGGGCGCCGGTCAGGCCGCCGATGCCGTGCACGCCGAAGGCGTCGAGGCTGTCGTCGTAGCCCATCTTGTGCTTGAGCCAGGTGGCGCCCCAATAGCACACCGCGCCGGCGATCAGGCCGATGATCAGCGCGCCGCCCGGCGTCACGAAGCCGGCCGCCGGGGTGATGGCGACCAGACCGCCGACGGCACCCGAGATGATGCCGAGCACGCTCGGCTTGCCGCGCAGCGCCCATTCCACGAACATCCAGGTCAGCGCCGCGGCGGCGGTGGCGATCTGGGTCACGGCCATGGCCATGCCGGCGAGCCCGTTGGCGGCGACCGCCGAGCCGGCGTTGAATCCGAACCAGCCCACCCACAGCAGCGAGGCGCCGATGACGGCAAACGTCAGGTTGGCCGGCGCCATGTTCTCGCTGCCGAAGCCGAGGCGCTTGCCGAGCACCAGCGCGGCCACCAGGCCGGCGACGCCGGCATTGATGTGCACGACGGTGCCGCCGGCGAAGTCGAGCACGCCGTCGCCGCCCAGGAAGCCGCCGCCCCACACCCAGTGGGCGACGGGCACGTAGACCACGAACAGCCACACGCTCATGAACACCAGCAGCGCCGAGAACTTCATGCGGTCGGCGAAGGCGCCGGTGATGAGCGCCGGGGTGATGATGGCGAAGGTGAGCTGGAACATGGCGAAGACGGTCTCGGGGATGGTCCCCTGCAGCGAGTCGACGCCCACGCCGGCCAGCAGCACCTTGTCGAGCCCGCCGATGAAGGCGTTGCCCGGCGTGAAGGCGAGCGAGTAGCCGGCGATGGTCCACAGCACCGTCACCAGGGCGGTGATGGCGAAGCTCTGCATCAGGGTCGCCAGGATGTTCTTCTTGCGCACCATGCCGGCGTAGAAGAGGGCGAGGCCGGGGATCGTCATCATCAGCACGAGGGCCGTCGAGATCAGCATCCAGGCGGTGTCGCCGGAATCGAGGGTCGGCGCGGCGGCGTCCTGGGCGGCGGCCGGCAGCGCGAGCGCGAGGCCGGCGACGAAGGCGCCGACGGCCGGCGCGCGGCGAAGGGGGGAATAGGCCTGCATCGGAATCCTCTGGGAAGGAAAGTCGGAGGGGGCGGCCCGCCTCAGCCCGTGCCCGCTTTTCGGGCGATTGCGCCGGATCGTGCCGCTTTATTCATCAACCGTTCACAAAGCGGCGTCGCCCTGCTCGCCGGTGCGGATGCGCACGGCGCGCGCCAGGTCGACCACGAAGATCTTGCCGTCGCCGATGGACCCGGTGCGGGCGGCCTTCTCCACCGCCTCGGTCACGGTGTCGACCATGGCGTCGGGGACGGCCACCTCCAGGCGGATCTTGGGGAGGAAGGCGACGGTGTATTCGGCGCCGCGGTAGATTTCGGTCTGCCCCTTCTGGCGCCCGAACCCCTTCACCTCGGCGGCGGTGATGCCCTGCACGCCGACGGCCGAGAGCGCCTCGCGCACGTCGTCGAGCTTGAAGGGCTTGATGATGGCGATGACGAGCTTCATCGCGTGTGCTCCTGCACGGATCGCGGGACGAGCCCCGCGATCCGTTCTCCAGCACACCGCGTGCCGATTTCGGATTACATCGAAGGAAGGCGGCCGGCCGTCACGCCGGGCGGGGCACGCCGCGCAGGCGCAAGGGCAGCCACAGCGCCATCTTGCGCACGAAATCGACGCCGCGCGGCACCGGCCCGGCCCGCACCACCGGCCGCGGCCCCGGCAGGTCGGCGAAGACCGACACCGGCACGGCGCCGACGTCGGCATAGCGCTCCACCCGCCGGTCGGCGGGGCCGGGCAGCGGCGTGCCGAGGGCGTCGACGGCGTCGGTCCACAGCAGGTAGCGCGACGACCGCACGCCGTTCTTGCCCAGCCGGTGCAGCACGATGACCGGCAGGCCGGACAGGTCTTCGACGCCGCCGGCGCGGAAGCGCACGACCGGGCCGCGGTGCAGCAGGATCTTCAGGTCCAGGCTGCCGATGGCCACGCAGGCGGCGCAGGGGCAGACGTTCTCGCCGGCGAGCCCCGCCTTGCGGGCCTGGAAGGCCTCGAAAGCGGCCACCAGCGGGGCGTCGAGCCCGGCGGGCGGGCGGTCGGCGGCGCAGAAGGCGGCGTCGCCCTCCAGCTTCACCAGTCGGAAGTCCGGGGCCAGTGCCGCCGTCACCGCCTCGATGAGCTGGTTCACGATCCAGGTGGCGTGCGCCAGGTCGTAGGGATTGTCGCGGATGAAGCGGGTGTAGCCGCTGATGTCGGCGAACAGCAGCAACAGATCCTCCGCCGCCGGCAGGGGCGGCGAGGATGTGTGGGCGGTGGCGTGGGTGGCGTGATCGTGCGGCATGGTTCGACGCTACCAGCACTGCGGCGGGCGCGGTAGGCACGACTGCGTGAGGATGCGAAGGGCGAAGAAACGGGCGCGTCGAGGCCGGGGCGGAAAGCGCGTCGTCCGTCTGTAATAAAACCGACACAATCTAAGTCTCGGCGTCGATCGGAGCCGAGGCGTGCCCCGGTTGTGAAGATCTTGCCTTTCACTTGGGGCCGCAGAGGCGTTGTTGCGCGACCTCTTTCCTGGAGGTGCGGAAATACCGCAGAGCTTCCCAGTAAGCCATGCATTGGGCGCATGGGAGGCCGGCTCAAAGCGCATGGGTCGGGGAGTTTCCCAAGGCGGCTGCGCCCTCCGTGCGCGCGCGACCATCGTCTTATGAATATGGAGCGGTTGCCGACGAAACCCTCTCTACAGGTAAATCATCGAAGAAACCAAAGAACCGAGGGGATGGGGTTGATGATCACGGTAGAGCTGGTCAGGCGAGTTGATCGATTGCGGCGGGCACAACTCATGTGCGATCTGCGTTCTTTGTGCCCGCAGTCCCGTTATATTGGCTGTATGATCATCAACAATGCATCCACCGGTCGTGCGGGTGTGTTGCGCGATCTTCTCGACACGGGCGTGCACGACGGCACGGCCTGCAGCCGGCGTTGTCCCATGATCGAGCCCCTGGTGGACATCCTGACCATCGTCCCCCTGACGGAGGACGAGCGGGCCCCGGCGCCGCACGATGTTCCCGACGCCTCGCCGCTGACTGCCTGACCCTCCTGCTGCCGAGACATCCGCGATGGCCAACAACATGTTCGTGCCGGCCGAACGGCCGGCGGCGCTCACCCTGCTCGTGTATTCGCGCAGCCCGGGGGTGGCGCGGTATCTGGCGGCGGCGGCGCAGCGGGCGGGCATCGTCCGCACCGTGGTCGCGACGACCTACCAGGAGGCTTTCGAGGCCATGCAGTCGGACGATCCCGACGCCGTCATCATCCACGCCGATGTGCGCCGGTGGGATCAGTTCTTCGAGGCGCGGCGCGTGAACAAGATCTGGAAGAGCAACCGTCGCCGCACACCGAAGATCTTCGCCGTCGCCGCTCCGTCGGTGGGCGACCTGACGCTGGTACGGCACTTCGGCTTCTACGACATCATGCCCCTGCCGACCTGCCCCGGCGCCTTGTTCTCGCGGGTGACGAGCGCGCTGGAGAACCTGGATTGACCCGGACCCGAAAGCGAAAAACCCGCCGTCTCACGACAGCGGGTTTCACCGGAATTCTGGTGGAGCTGGGGGGAGTCGAACCCGTCGCACCAGAGGTGCGCACCCCCCGGGGCAGGGGTTCGAAAGCGAAAAACCCGCCGTCTTACGACAGCGGGTTTCACCGGAATTCTGGTGGAGCTGACGTGCCGCGTTAGACGTCACCTGCCCTGAATCCAGCAGCAGCATATACAGCCACGCCGTGTGCTGTAAACCAAATGTTGCTGCGGAGACCTCATGCGTTGGGGACAGGGTAGAGTCGAGGTTCATACTCTCCGCCGAGAGATCCTCGACCTGATCGATCAAGGGCATTCCGTTGCCTACATTCACCGGCTGCTAACAGAAGCCGGCCGCCTTACCGTATCTCGCCGCCGTTTTGCTGATCTGGTGCGGCGAGACGTGACGGGCAGGGCGGCCGAGATCCGGCGTCCTCAGCCTGCGACTCCGCCGTCCCAGCAGATTTCCCCGAGTGCGACTCGGCAACCGGCCGCCATCGCGGCGCCGCCGGCGCCGTCTGCCGCCATCACCTCGCACATGCCGACGGTGACGCAGCTGCCCGGCACTACCGGTGCCGACCTCTGGGGCGACGCGCCCTCCGATCCCGACACCGAGACCCCGGACACCCCCGTCGACGGCCCAGAGCCCGCCGGCGGCGACGACGCACGTCCGGATCTCGACGACGACACCCCCTGATCCAAGGAACCATCATGGCGCTCATCAATCTCACCCTTCAGGGCAAGGGCGGCGTCGGCAAGTCCTTCGTCGCCTCGCTGCTCGCGCAGTACTACCAGGGCCGCGGCGGGGCGCTCGCCTGCTACGACACCGACCCCGTCAACCAGTCCTTCGGCGGCTACACCGCCTTCGGCGTCGAGCGCGTGCAGCTCGGCGAGCGGGTCGACGAGATCAACCCGCGGTCCTTCGACGCGCTGCTGGAGAAGCTGGTCACCGCGCCGGCCGACGCCACCGTGGTGATCGACAACGGCGCCGCGACGTTCCTGCCGTTGCTGGCCTACATGGTGGAAAACGAAGCACTGGGTCTTATTCAGGGCGCCGGCCACGAGGTGCGCATCCACTCCGTCGTCACCGGCGGCCAGGCCATGACCGACACGCTGGAGGGGCTGGCGTCGGTGCTGCAGTACTGCCCCACCGTCCCCGTGGTGGTGTGGCTGAACGAGTACTTCGGCCGCGTCGAGCGGGTCAGCGGCGGCAAGGTGCAGACCTTCGAGGACGCGGCACTCTACAAGAAGAACGCCGAGCGCATCCTCGCCATGGTGCGCCTGCCGCAGGTGCGGAAGGAGACCTTCGGCCTCGACATCGAGATGATGCTGCGGCGGCATCTCTCGTTCGACCAGGCGGCCCAGGACCCCGAGTTCACCATCATGAGCCGCCAGCGGCTTTCCATGACCTGGCGCAGCATTCGCGCTGCCATGGAGCTGGCGCAGCTATGAGCGCGCCGCTGCCGCCGCCGCAGAGCATCGACGACCTCCGCGCCGCCCTGCTGAAGGACCACGGGGCGACGGTGTCCAAGGACGACCCGGTGCTGATGGTCTACACCATCCACCGCGCCGCCCTCGGCGAGACCGTCCAGGCCCTCGACGCCTTCCGCGCTGCGCTCCGCGACGAGGTGGCGGCGATCTCGCGCGGCCATACGGCCGAGGTGCGCACCGCACTCGCCGAGATCCACGACGCCGTCACCTCCGACGCGCTCAAGCAGCGCTTGGCGGCCATGCAGGAGGCGGCGGTGCTCGCCGACCGCAGCGCCGCCGCCATGCGCCGGCTGGTGGTCCGGCTCTCCCTTCTCAGCCTCGCCACCGGTGTGGCGGCCGCCCTCGCGGTCGCCGCCGCCGTGCTGGTGCTGCGGTGAGGTCCGCCGTGAGCCGCCGCACCCTCCTTCTCACCTGCGTCACGGCGCCTCTGCTGGGGGCGGTCTGCGTCCTCGGCGGCGCCGTCCTGCTCCTCTCCCAGATCCCCTGATGCAAGGACATCCGATCATGATCCGTCGCTGCCGCCGTGCCCTGCCGCTCGCCGCCCTGCTCGCCCTGTCGTCCACGCCCGCCTTCGCCGCCGAGGACTGGACGGCGCCGATCACCAAGTTCATCGAGACGCTGACCAGCGGCCTCGGGCAGATCGGCGCCGGCGTGCTCGGCCTCGGCATCATCGCGCTGGGCCTGTGGGCGGCCATGTCGGGCCGCATGGACTGGAACCGCTTCGCCTTCGCGCTCATCGGCGGGCTGCTGGTGATGGTCGGCCCGACCATCGTCGCCGCCCTCTTCGCGTCGTGACGGTGGGTGCCATGAAAGCCGCGAGCCCCGTGCTGCCGCAGATCCAGCGGCCCATCACCGTCCTCGGCCTGCCGCCGCTGCTGTTCGGCCTCACCTCGGCCGCCGCCGCGGTGAGCGCCGCCTTCTGCGTCGTCCTCGGCCTGATGCCGCTCAGTCTGCCGGCCGCCGTCGTCGTCTTCCTGGTCGGCTGGTACCGGTTCTGGCGGGCGAGCCGCGCCGATCCGCACTACGACCGCGTGCTGATCACCGCCCGCCGCTGGTGGAAGGCGCAGCTCCGCACCGGCCGCGCCCTGGTGGCGGGGAGTGCGCGGCGATGATCTGGCCCGACGTGATCGCGACCGGCGTCATGGCCGCCCTCGGCGGCGCCGTCGCCGTGCCCGCCGCCCGCCGCATGGTGCTCGGCGACGTCAAGCAGGACTGGCTGCAGGGCGAGCTGGAACTCGACCACATCGCCGGCGACGGCTGCACCGTGGTCGGCAAGGACGGTGCCCTGTCCCGCGTGTGGCGCCTGCGCGGCGTCAGCTACGACGCCAAGGTGGAACAGGAACAGCTGGCCCTGCTGTTGGGGCGCCAGGCGCTGCTGCACCAGCTCGGCGGCAAGGGGCTGCAGCTGCGCTGGCTGGCGGTGAAGCGCCGCCGGCCGCTGTCCTGCGCCGGCCACTGGCCGCACCCGACACTGGCCGAGATCGGCGCCGCCGAGACGGCTCGCTACCAGTCGAGCTATGAGGTCGAATGGTATCTCATTGCCACCGGCCGGCTGCATCATGTGCTGGCGGACGCCGACCAGGCCGTGGCGTCGAGCCTCGCGGCCTACAAGCCTGAGGCCGTCACCAAGCCGGACGATCCCAATGAACCCTGTCCGCTGACGGGCCTGTTGAATGGCTTGGTCAGCGGCGAATACCGCCGGGACCTCAAGGCGCAATCCCGCTCCCTGTCCGGCAGCCTGCCGGCCTGCGACCTGCACTTCGAGCCGTCGGGCATCGTCCGCAGCTTTGGGCCGCAGCCGGCGGTGCATCGGATCATCGGCATCCGGGAATGGCCCGAGGCCGTGTCGGGCCGGCTGATCGGCGACCTGCTGGCGCTCGATGGCGACCTGGAGATCGTCCAGGTCTGCGACCCCTTCGACCGCGACAAGGCGCTGCTCATGTACAAGCGCCAGGAGCGGGCGCAGCGCACGGCCTTGATTGGCAATGCGGCGCTCGCCTCCGAGACGGCCGCCGTGCTGGAGCTGCTCTCCGACGGCAGCTCGACGCTCTTCGTCACCCAGTTCCAGGTGATCGCGCGGGCAAAGGACGAGCTGGCGCTGGCGCAGCTGGTCAAGCGCATCTGCGAGGTGTTGGGCGACCGCCGCATCAGCTATTCGGTAGAGACGACAGGGGCGCCGGTGTGCTGGTTCGGCCGTCTTCCGACCGCCCCTGCCAAGCGCGCCGTCGTCCCCGGCGGGCGCCTGTTGCGGCCGCTGGTGCTGCGCGACCAGAACATCGCCGCCCTGTGGCCGGTGCACCATGCGCCGCGCGGCCTGGAGAGCGGCCCCTTCGGGCCGCAGCCCGTGCGCTACTTCATGACGCCCTCGGGCGGCGCCTATGCCTTCCAGTTCCACGTTGCCGACAAGCCGCAGTCCCTCGGCCACTTCCTGGTCTTCGCGCCGTCGGGCGGCGGCAAGTCGACGCTCTTGATGCACCTGCTCGGCGGGCTGGCGAAGTTCGACCGCGTGCGCAGCTACATCTTCGATTCCAAAGAGGGCACCCGCTTCATGGTCGAGGGCATGGGCGGCGCCTACCAGAGCTACGACAAGCTGGCGCTCAACCCGCTCGACGTCGGCGCCGACACGCCGGCCGCCCGCAACCGCGTCTACGCCATCCTGCGGGCGCTGTGCGGCGGGCTCGACCTGACGGCCGAGGACAAGGACGCGCTCAGCCATGCCGTCGACCTCGCCTTCCACCTGGACCCGCCGCACCGGACGCTCAACGAGATCTTCGACCATGCCTTCGCCCGCCGCTCCGACCTGCGGCGCCACTTCAGCCAGTGGGTGGTCGACGACAAGGGCAACACGGGCATGCACGCCCACGTCTTCAACGCCCCTCACGACAGCCTGGCGGGCGTGCTCGACCACTACATGGTCGGCATCAACATGAACGAGGCGCTGGGCGATCCCGACCTCGGCCCGCCGGTGGTGGCGCACATCGCCTCGTCCATCGGCCAGACGGCGGCCAGGAACAGCCGCGGCTTCGTGATCTTCATCGACGAGGCGGCGAAGCTGCTGCAGAACGCCGGCTTCCTCGACCTCGCCGTCGAGATGTTCCGCGAGTACCGCAAGCTCAACGGCGTCGTCGGCATGGCCTTCCAGGACCCGGCGGCACTGTTCAAGACCGGGCGGGCCGACGCCTTCGTGGAATCCTGCGCGACGCTGATCTTCCTGCCCAACGCCAATGCCAAGGCCGAGACCTTCGCGCCCTTCGGGCTCAACGACGAGCAGCTGGCCTTCTGCCTCGGCCAGACGGTGACCGGCGGCCGGCGCCAGGCGCTGGTGGTCAAGCGCGACGGCGCCACCGGCTTCGACGAGAGCGCCATCCTCGACATCGACCTGTCGTTCCTCGGCGGGGCGCTGCGGTTCTACCGCTCGGGCGCCGATGCCAACGCCGACCTCGACCGGCTCAAGACCACCTGGGGGGACCAATGGCACCGGCACCTGTGAAACGGCGCGGGCATCGGCTTCGGGTGACGGCGCTGGCGGTCGGGCTGATCGTGGCGCCCACGGCGGCCATGGCGACCTATGCGGTGATCGACACCAAAAACCTCGCCGAGGCGGCCAAGCAGCTGTCGGCACTGAAGGAGCAGATCTCGCTCATCAAGCAGGAGGTGGAGAACTCGCTGCAGATCCTGTCGGTGCTCAACGACGTGTCGACCTTCGTGCAGGACACGGTGAACGCCATCGGCGAGGTCGGGCAGATCACCGTGCCCTTCACCACCATGGCGAAGCTGGCCGGCCAGATCCAGCGCGACGCCACCTGCCTGATGCCGGACCTGAGCGAGATCATGCCGAACGTCGACCTCGACGATCTCGACCTGACCTCGGTGTGCGGGGCGCGGAAGGCCTATGCCAACACGCTCTGGTTCGACCCGGCGCGGGCCGCGGGCATGGACTGGGCCGAGCAGGAGGAGGCACGCCGCGAGGTGATCCAGCGCCGGGCGCGGGTGCTGCGCACCGCCGCCGTCGACGCGCTGGCACACGCCGACGTGCAGACCGCCGCGGCGGCCGAGCAGTCCGACCGGGCGGTGCGCGAGCTGGAGAGTGCGGCCAAGGCGGCCAAGGATCTCAATTCGCGCATGGCGGTGGGCAATCAGGCGCTGTTGCTGATCGCCCGCCAGCAGGCGACGCAGACGCAGCTGCTGGCGAGCCTGCTGAAGATCCAGGGCGCTACGGCGACCATGAGCATGGTCGACCAGGACCCCATGAGCGACGAGGACGCGCCGGAAGCGCCGGAGGGTGCCCAATGAGCACCCTCCGTCGTCAGATCCCGTCAGTTGGTGGCGGCCTGCTTCGCCCGATAATCGGCGAGCACCTCGGCATCTCGGGCGACATCCGCTTCGGTGCGCCAGTCGGGAAGAGCGTTGCATTGGCCGGTGAAGATGTTCATCGATTCAATGAGGCCGCAGGCCGTGGTTTCGTTCCAAGGGTTCGCCGGATCGACGGTCCCTCGGCTCCGCCACCAGACGGCATATATGTCTTTCCAGACCAGATAGACGCCCTCCAGGTCGTATCCTTGGCGAATCAAGTCGGCGTCGTCGCCATGCAGAGCGGCCAGCGTCGTTACATCCGGCTGCCCGCCTTCCTGCTTCCACGCCTCGTAGGCCGGGTTCACGCGCTCATACTCGCGGTCGAAGGCCTCGCCGGTCGGCAGAGTCTGCCAGACACGCACGGCGTACTCCCAGTCTACGAAACCCTTCTTCAGAGCATTCTCGGCAGCGGCATCTGCAGGCGCGAGGGCCAGAGCCATGGCTAGACAGCAAGATACTTGCTTCACCTGCGACATCGTCACGGAATACGTCGACCTGGCGAACAACTTCGTCAGCGATCTCAGCGACGTGCTGATCGGTCCCATGTGGGCGGTGTTCCTTTCATTGGCGAGCCTGTGGATCGTCGTCCACGGCTTCAAAATGATGCTCGGGCAGGCTGATTTAGCCGCACTCGGCAAGGAATTCGTGTTCGTCAGCATAGCAGGGCTGCTGCTGGCGGGCCAAGGACCGGGGCTCGTTTCGCAGGTTTACGACGCCTCTCTGTCGGTCATGGGATCGGGCGCCAGCGCCGCGTTGTCCGTCGGCAGCGTCAGCGGCACGACCCTTGCTCCGGAAGGGATCGGCGGCATGACGAAGCTGGTCATGACCGCTGAGACCGGGGTCTTCAAGATGTTCGGCATGGCAGCCAACATCGCGAAGCAGACGGGCCTCACGGACCCACTGGCGCCGCTCATCTACGCCCTGCTGCTGATCATTCCCTACTTTCTGCTGCTGGTGGTGTTCTTCGCGCAGGTGGTCGTCAGCATCTTCCGCGTGATGATGCTGGCGGCGCTGAGCCCCATCCTAATGATGTGCTTCGGCTTCGGCTGGGGCAGAGGCATGGCCTACACGGCGCTGCGCACCCTCTTCGCGGCCTTCATGGTGCTGTTCGGCAGCACCGTCGCCGTCGCCCTCATCCTCTACGGGGCGCAGCAACTGGGGATCGGTGACCCCTCTATGGGCGCCGAGATCGGCAGGGTTATGACCCTGAGCAACCCCAAGCTCCTGGTCGCCATCGCCCTGGGCTGGCTCGGCACGGCTTTCCTCGCCGAGGCCACCAGTATCGCCAACTCGGTCACCCACTCGCAGCTGACAAACCAGGCCGCGGCCATCATCACCGCCGGCGCCACGGCGACAGGTCTCACGCTCCTCGGCAAGCCGCTGAAGAACTTCAAGGGCAACGTCGGCGACATGCTCGACAAGGCCCGGCTGCCCGGTGGCGGCGCCGGTCCCGGCGCCGGCCAGACCGGCGCCCAGACCGCCGTCGAGAAGATCAAGGAAAAGCTGAACACGCCGCACTTCGACAGGTGACGGCGCCCGCCCCCCTGTCCCCATCCCCCGAAGAGGACCTCCCCCATGAAGATCCTGACCGTCCTTGCCTTCACGCTGGCGCTGGCCGCCTGCGGCGCGCCCCGCGAGATGCCGCAGAACGGCGGCGGCAACGGCGCCGACGAAATGAAGCTGAGCCCCTGCGCCTGTGATCCGGTGCCCTTCAACAGCGAGGGCTTCCGATGGGTCGGCTGAGCAAGATCACGCTCCGCCGCCCGACGCTGCCCACCCTGCGCCGCCGGCGCAAGGTGGTGCCGCCGGAAACGGCCGGTGCGATGCCGGCGGCCGCCAACGACGCGCCGACGGCACCGGAGAGCCCTGCGCCCGAAACCAACCGCCACACCGCCGTCGCCGAGGCCGATCCCTACGGCTTCGCCGTGTCCCATCGGCGCCTGGCTTGGCTCCTTCGCCTGTCGGTGGTCGTCAACGTCGGCTTGCTGGCGTCCGTCGTCGTCCAGGCCAACGCCATCGGCGCGCTGGTGCCGTTGAAGACGACGGAGGTCGCCCTGGTGCGCACCTCCGAGGCCGACGACAAGCTCTACCAGATCGAGCCGATCTCCGAGGACGTCCAGGGCTTCGACCTGCTGCTGGAATCCATGGCGCGGCGCTACGTGCGCCTGGTGCTGGAGATCGACCCCATCACCGAGGCCGAACGGCGCGCCGAGGCCGCCCGCATGTCCGACGGCGGCTTCTGGCGCGGCTTCCGACGCGACCGCATCGACACCAAGGAGCGCTCCGACGCGCTGGCCGACGGCGTGATCCGTCACGTCGTGGTCGACGACGCGACGCGGCTGGTCAGCTTCGACGACGACTACAAGCTGGCCGTCGACTTCACCCAGATCGACGAGCGCCACGGCCAGGAGATCGGCCGCAAGGCGCTGCGGGCCTACCTGTCCATGACGACGCGGCCGCAGTCGGTCTCGGCAGAGGACCGCTTCAGCAATCCCCTCGGCATCACGGTGCTGGAGTTCGTGCTGAAGGAGCGGCCGACGTCATGAGACCCGCCCTCTCCTTCGCCGGCACCGCCGCCGCCCTCGCCACGGCTGCCGCCTGCGACGTGGTAACCACCGGCCGGCCGGCCCTGCTGTGGATGGTGCTCGTGGCTGCCGGCGCCGTCGCTGCCGGTGCCTGGACAGTGGCCGCCGCCGTGGCTGCGCGGCTCCAGCGCACCATGCCCCAGGCACCCGGCGGCCGGTTCGTCCTGCTGGCCGTCGCCGCCGCCTTCGCCCTGGCCGATGCCTACGCCGGCGCCAGCGGTACCCCCGGCCGCCCCTTCCTGCTGCCCACCCTCGTCCTGCTGGCGTGCGCCGGCGCGCTGTCCGGCATCGCCAATTGCGCCGCCCTCAGCCGCTCCCTTTCCGAGGACCCATCCCGATGACCTGCCGCTTCCTCACCGTCCCCGCCGGCCTCGCCGTGTTCCACCTGCTGTCGACCCCGGCCCTCGCCCAAACGCCGGTCGGCGCGCCGCCGCCTCCGCCAGCGCCGGTGCAGAGCGTTCCGCCGAGCCCGGCCGCCAAGCCGGCTCCTGCCCTGCCGGTGCCCGACGCCATGGTCGACCAGATGAAGGCCCATGCCGAGGGCGACTTCGGCGATCTCACCCGCAACCGCTCCATCGGCATGATCCAGTCGGCCTGGGACGACGCGCCCGAGAGTGCGGCGGTCTTCACCTACGACCTCGACCCCATGAGCACCTACAAGGTGCGGGTGCGGGAATACATGGTGACGGTGGTCGAGCTGCCGGCCGGCGAGCAGATCGAAGCGGTGGACCTCGGCGACGGCAAGGGCTTCGAGGTGAAGCCGCGCGGCGACCGCCGCCTCGCCATCCGCGCCGGCGGCTTCGGCTTCGACAGCAACATCGTCGTCTACGGCAAGAGCGGCACCGTCTATCCGATCTACCTACGGGCCGAGGGCTACAACTCCAAGCGCGTCCCCGACCTGCTGGTGCGCATCGAAGGCTCGGTGAAGGTCGGCGAGGACAGCGACCCCGCCGTCGCCGGCTTCGAGCCGCTGGGCGGGGCACCGGACAATGAGGGACCTCTGCCGCTGGTGCCGCCGCAGGCGCTCGCCGAGGCCGAAGCCGCCACGACGGAAGCCGCCGCCGACAAGGATTTCGTGAAGTCCGAGCCCTTCAACCCGTCGTCGCTGCGCGGCTGGGGCGACTACAGCCTGTGGGGCAGCGACGACAGCCTGAAGCCGCAGACCGTCTACCGCGACGACCACTTCACCTACATCAAGTTCGGCGACCGCTGGAAGGACATCGAGCTGCCGACGGCCTATGTCGTCGTCGACGGCATCGACGAGCTGGTCAACACCCGCGTCGACGGCGACACCTTCATCGTCGAGAGCACCCGCCCGCTGGTGACGCTGAAGTCGGGCGACAGCTATCTCTGCATCCGCTACGACGGAGCGGAGGCCGGGGCATGAGCGCCGTCTGCGACGTCGCCCTGGTGCTCGGCCTGACGCTCTCGGGCCTGTGCGCCCCGCCGGCCGAGCCGCCGCCGGCCGCCGCCCTGCCCGAGGACGACGAGGCGGCGTGGTCGGTGCCGGCCCCGCCGGCCCCGCCGGTGCGCGAGGTGGCGCCTCCCATGCCGCCGGTGGTGATCACCAAGGTGGTGCAGATGCCGGCCGCGGCTCCGCCGGCGCCGCCGCCGTTACCGCCTCCACCGCCGCCGCCAGATCCCTATCGCTTGGCGGCACAGGCGGTGTGGAACGCCCGTGCAGCGGCGCGGCCCACCCTCGACGGCAGCATGAGCACGTACCGCAGCAATGTGCCGACCTTGTCGCCCGCGTCCTTGACGCCCGGCCCGACGCCGGCACCGCCTGACGTGGCACCGCCGGCGCCCAAGCCGGAGTACGAGGGCGACCGCCGCGTCTCGTCGCTCCCCGTCGACAACAGCCGCATCGTCACCACCGACCGCTACATCACCGGCGTGCTGGAGACCGGCATCAACAGCCAGCTCGACGGCTCGTCGGGCTCCATCGTCATCCAGGTGAGCCGCGACGTGTTCGGCTACCACGGCCGCAACCTGCTCATCCCCAAGGGCTCGCGGCTGGTGTGCGACTACGAGAGCCCCGACAAGATCGGCGCCTCGCGGCTCGCCGTCTCGTGCAACCGCGTGCTCATGGCCGAGCACCGCGCCGAGATCATCGAACTGACCGCCGCCGCCGGCGACGTCCAGGGCCGCGCCGGCTTCACCGGCGAGGTCGACACCCGCTTCGGCGAGCGCTACGGCACCGCCCTCATGCTGACCGGCATCTCGACCGCCGTCCGTCTGGCGACCGCCATGGCGTCGAGCGGCGACAAGACCGCCGACACGCTGGCGCAGGCCACCGACGCCGGCGCCGAGGAGATGTCGACCCGCTTCGGCGAAATCACCGCCTCAGTCCTCGAACAGACCGTCGACCTGGCGCCGATCATCACCGTGCCCCAGGGCACCCGCGTGCAGATCCGCCCCGCCGCCGACTGGTACATCCGCGAGGTGACCTCATGAAACGCCTCTTCCTCATCCTGCTGGCTTCCACCTGCCTGAGCGCCCCGCTGCTGGCGCAGAGCACGCCGGCGACGCCGGCCGCCGCTCCCGCTGCGACGGCCCAACCCGGCACTGCTCAACCCGGCACTGCTCAACCCGGCACCACTGGCACGCCGACCAAGCCCGAAGACCTCGTCGTCGAGAAAGTCCCGATGCTGACCCTGCCCAAGGTGTCGGTGGAGGTGCCGGAGAACGAGCCCGTGCCGTTGGACATGACCTTGAAGGAGGTTCCTGGCGCCGAGCCCGAGTTGCTCGACGGCGTCACTGCGAAAGCCTTCACCCGCTACGTGACGGTGGAGGGCGACCGCATCGGCCAGCTCGTGCTGACCGCCGTCACCAAGGACGAGAAGGTCGAAGCGCTGCCGCACGAGCTGTTCGTCAGCCAGTTCGAGATCAAGGCCGCCCCCGTCCTGCCGACGGCGGAAGAGGTCACCGTCGAGGGCGATCAGGAGACGATGATCGCCGCCCTGAAGCGCCTGCAGGAGGAGGAAGAGAAAGAGGACGACGAGAAGGAGGAGAAAGACAACCGCGACAACAAGGACGGCCGCGACGGCAAGAGCGGCGGCTCCGGCACGTCGTCCAATCCCGACGCCGCTGGCTACAAGACCCCCGACAAGCTGGAGCAGGCCAAGACCGACGGCGAGGACTTCGATCCCGGCCCGGTGCCCGAGGTGGAGATCACCGCCGACGGCTGCCCCATCCGCGTCGACCTGGCGCAGGGCGTCGCCATCCAGCAGAGCCGCGTCATCATGACCACCGGCAGCACCACCGAGACCGAGCCCTGCGCCGACGGCGCCACCCGCTTCCCCATCGAGCGCACCTCGGCCGGCTGCGAGGACATCGTCAACCTGTCGGCCGGCTACGCCACGCCCACCTTCCGCCTCACCTACACCGGCCCCGACGGCCGCGAAACGCGCGTCGCCGAGTGCCAGCCCGACCCCGAACGCTCCTTCCCCATCGAGGAGGACGAGGCCGGCTGCGCCGTGCAGCAGGACGACGTCAACCAGACCTATGTCCGCCTGCAGCGCCTGATCTACCGCGACGCCAACAACGCCACCGTGGTGGTGCAGGACTGCCAGCCCATCGAGACCCGCCGCGTCCTGACGCAAGGCTGCGACATCCGCGTCGACCTCGACCAGGGCATGGCGATCCAGCAGATCCGCACCGAGACCGTCGGCGAGGACGGGACGTCGAGCGAACAGTGCCGCGACGGCACCACCCGCTACCCGCTGCTGTGGTCGTCGCTCAGCTGCCCCGACCGCATCGACCTGACGGCCCGCACCGCGACCGCCCAGCGGCGCCTCTACTACGTCGGCCCGACGGGGCGCGAGGTCGAGGTCAAAGCTTGCGAGGACCATCCCGAGCAGGTCTTCCCCATCGAGGAGGACCGCACCGTCTGCCCGCACTTCGTCGACTACGACGGCCTGACCGTCGTCGAGCAGGGCCAGTTGCTCTACCGCGACGCCGAGAACGAAACCATCGTCGTGCGCGACTGCGCCCCGGCCGAAGGGGCCACGCCGGTGCCCCTCGAAGAGACGGCGGAAGGCTGCACCATCCGGCATGACTTCACGGCCGGCCGCTCGTGGCGCCAGACCAAGCTGGTCTACCACATGGGCGACCTCACCTATCAGGCCGGCGACTGCATCGACAGCGCCACCTGGTACCCGCAGGTGCGTCTCTACGAGACCGCCGCCGGCCAGGAGATCTGCCCGCCGGTGGTCGACACCGCCGGCAAGCGCATCACCCGCGCCAGCCGGGTGCAGATCACGGGGGACGGCAAACCCGAGTTCATCACCGAGTGCCAGCCCGACACGGCGTCGAGCGCGCTCATTGCCACCACCGACGGCTGCGACAACCCCGGCACCTGGCGCCACGACCTGAGCGCCGGCCAGAGCTACGGCCAGGAGCGCTTCTACTACAGCCGCCAGGACGGCCGGCGCGAGTACGTCACCGCCTGCCAGCCGTCTTCGGCGACCTATCCGCACCAGATCGAGATCGCCGGCTGGCAGAACCACGACGAGCAGCGCTTCGCCTATCGTCTCTCCACCGTCTACATCAGCACTCCCCAGGGCCGGCACGACCTGCTGGTGGCCGAGGTGCTGCCGGGCACCGAACAGCACCCCTACGTGCTGGAGCGCGAGGTCGTCACCCAGACCGACCAGATCTACTACGACGGCTGCACCCGGTTCGCGAAGACCGAGAAGTCGGAGATCTGGCGCCGCCCCGACGGCAGCGAGTACACCCGCCCCATGGGCCCGGGCGCCCCGGCCAACCTGGGCGGCGCCTGCAACACCCAGCAGCCGAGCGATCCCGGCCAGTGGACGCTGGTGTCGGTGCAGCCGTGGCGCCACGAGTGCCGCAGCGCCGTGCAGTGGATGGACGGCGACAACCGCCAGCACTCCGCCTGCACCGCCTTCTATGCCTTCCACGCCGCGCAGTACCAGGGAACCCTGACGACGGTGCGCGAGGACGGCACGCCCATGTCGTCGTCCACCGCCACCAAGTGGGAAACGCTGGTGCTACAGACCTCGTGCAGCCAGAGCAGCGAGACCTCGGGCTCGTGCGCCTCCTATTCGCAGAGCTGGTCGCCGGCCGCGCCGCCGCCGCCCTATGGCGCGCAGCCAAATTACGAGTTCCCGCAGCAGCACGCCCTCGGGCTGCCCAACCCCAACCGCAATCAGCCGCAGACGTCGAGCATCGCGGCCTGGCTCGCCGAGCTGGGGTGGTGAGCATGACGGCGGTTCACTCTTTCCCCGGCCGCTCCGGCGGCGAGGTGATGCGGCGCCTGCTGGCGCCGCTCGCCCACTACTACAGCGACGCGGCCACCGTCGAAATCCGCATGAACCGGCCGCACCAGGTGATCACCGAGCGGCGCGGCATCGGCAAGCAGGCCCACGAGGACGCCCGGCTCAACCGGGCGGCCATCGAGCGCATCGCCCGCTCGCTGGGCAACGCCAGCGGCACGGCCTTCGACGGCGAGGAGCACGTCAAGCTTTCCACCGTCCTGCCGGGCGGGCACCGCTTCGAGTGCCTCGTGGGTGCCAGCGTGCAGAGCGGGTTGAGCCTCGCCATCCGCTGCAAGCACCCGTTCAGCCCCACCTGGGAACAGTGGGGCGCGACGCCCTTCGTGCGCGACTACCTGACGGCGGCCGTGGCGCGCGATGCCAACCTCATCGTCTCGGGCGCCACCAACACCGGCAAGACGACGCTCCTGAACATGCTGCTGGCGACCCTGCCCGACGACCGGCGCGTGGTGGCGGTGGAGGATACACCGGAACTGCAGATCGGCCGGTTCTGGGACGGCAACGGCTTGCTGGCGGCGCGTGAGGCCAACACCGCGACCGGCATGGTGGGGTGGCGGGAACTCTACGACCACCTCATGCGCATCACCCCCGACCACATCCTGTTCGGCGAGATCTCGACGCAGAACGCCTTCGCGGCGCTGGCGGCGCTCAACAGCGGTGTCACCGGCTTCATGTGCACCATCCACGCCGAGAGCCCCGAGCAGGTGATCCACCGCAAGTTCACCCAGAACGTCGCCTGGGCCGGCGCGGTGATGCCCGACATCCCCGAGTACCTGACCGACCTCGTGGACGTGGTGGTGCAGATCAAGCGCACCCCCACCGGCTTCCGCCACATCACCGACATCTGGGAAGTGCGCGAGGGGCGGTACGTGTTCAAGGACGGGCGGGAGGTCAGTGGATGCTGATCGCGGCGCGCCTGACGCTGATCGCCCTGTTCGTCGGCGTGCTCGCCGCCATCCTGTGGCAGTGGCGGAACCTGGTCGGCTTCGACCCCAGCGACTCCCGCTGGTGGATCTGGCTGTGGCATGCCGGCACCCACCCCGCCGGCCTGCCAGCGGAGATGACGCGCGCGGCGTACCTCACCGCTGTCGGCGGCGTGGTCGGCATGGGGGCGCTCACTGCCCTCATGGTGCATGCGAGAAACCGCACCGCGCGCGGCGGCGTGGGGTCGGATGCGCTGCACGGCTCCGCCCGCTGGGCCACCGGCGCCGAGGTTCGTGAGGCCGGCCTCTTCGCCAAGGCCGGCGTCGTGGCGGGCGGCTGGAAGCGGTGGATCAGCAACCGCACCCTGCAGCACGATGGCCCCGAGCACGTCCTCTGCTTCGCCCCAACGCGGTCGGGCAAGGGCGTCAGCCTGATCCTCCCCACGCTCCTGTCGTCGTGGCGGCACTCCGTCCTGGTGCTCGACATCAAGGGCGAGAACTACGCTCTGACCGCCGGCTGGCGGGCGTCCCTGGGCCACACGATCCTCAAGTTCGATCCCACGGCCGCCACCGGCTCCGCCCGCTTCAATCCCCTCGCCGAGATCCGCATCGGCACCGGCCGCGACATCGCCGACTGCCAGAACGTGGCGCTGATGATCGTCGACGGCGACGGCAAGGGCCTCAAGGACTACTGGATGAAGGAGGGCTGGGCTTGGCTGTCCACCGCGCTCCTTCACGTCCTCTATCGCATCCGGCGCGACGAGAACCGCACGGCCACGCTGGCCGACGTGAACGCCTTCCTCTCCGGCGTGGTCGATGACGACGACGACAGCGACGAAGGCGGCAGCTTCACGTCCCTTCTCGACGACATGATCGGCTTCGCCCACGGCGACCCCGTCATCGACGCCGAGGTGCAGCGCGGCGCCAACCGCATGAAGCTGAAGGCGCCGCAGGAACGCTCCGGCGTGCATTCCTCCGCCATCACCGGCATGGCCCTGTTCGCCGATCCGCTGGTGGCGGCCAATACCGCGGCGTCGGACTTCACCGTCGCCGATCTGATGCACGGCGCGGCGCCGGCCGCCCTCTACCTCATGGTGCCGCCGTCCGACATCGGCCGGGTGCGGCCGCTGCTGCGCATCATGATGACGCTGATCCTCTCGCGCCTGACCGAGAGCATGGCCTTCGCCGACGGCCGCAGCGTCGCCGGCTACCAGCACCGCCTGCTCCTGCTGCTCGACGAGTTCACCAGCATCGGCAAGCTGGAGATCGTCGAGAAGGCGCTCGCCTACATGGCCGGCTACGGCATCAAGGCCTTCCTCATCGTCCAGGACCTGGCGCAGCTCAACGAGGCCTATGGCCGCGACGAGGCCGTCACCGGCAACTGCCACGTCCGCATCGCCTTCGCCCCCAACAAGATCGAGACCGCCAAGGCGCTCTCCGACCTCGCCGGCAAGGCGACCATCGTGCAGCACCGCCGCTCGCGGTCGGGGCGCGTCGGCGAGATCGGCTCGGTGTCGGACTCCCTGCAGGAAACGGCCCGCCCCCTGCTCACCGCCGACGAGGCCATGCGCCTGCGCGGCATCCGCAAGGACCGCTTCGGCCGCGTCCGCCCCGGCGAGGTGCTCACCTTCGTCGCCGGCCATCCCGCCATCCGCGGCGTCCAGCGCCTCTACTTCCAGGACCGCGCCCTGCTCAAGCGGGCGCGCCTGGCGCCGCCGCCCGATCGGAAGGCCGGCGCATCCGTGTCGCCGCCGGCATCCCCTTCCCCCGCACCAGGAGACCAGACCCATGCAGCCTGATCCCGAGCCCGAGATCACCCAAGACGACTACCTAAAATCGGCCGCCGACGCTGTCGGCCGCGCCGCCGGCGACGGCCCCGTCGCCGTCGATCCCGACGTCGCCGACTTCATGGGCGCCTTCGAGGACGACGCCCTGAGCGAGGCCGAGGCGCTCGACAGCATCGTCGACTGGCTGGCCGACGGCGAGGAGGGCGCCGGCCATGGCTGACTACCGCGCCCAGGTGGCGGAAGAGATGATCCGCCAGATCGAAGCCGGCACCGCGCCCTGGCAGAAGCCGTGGCAGCCCGGCGTCATCCGCGCCCGGCCGTTCAATCCGGCCAGCGGCAAGGACTATCGCGGCATCAACAGCTGGTGGCTCGAGATGCAGGGCCGCGGCGATCCGCGCTGGCTCACCTACCGCCAGGCGACGGCGCTCGACGCCCAGGTCCGCAAGGGCGAGCGCGGCACCACCGTCGAATACTGGCAGTGGACGCGCCAGGTGCCCGAGGTCGACACCGACGGCAACGAGATCCTCGACGACGACGGCAAGCCGAAGCTGCAGACCGTGCGCCTCGACCGGCCGCGCGTCTTCTTCGCCCGCGTCTTCAACGCCGAACAGATCGACGGCCTGGCGCCGCTGGTGACGCCGGAACCGGCCTTCGAGCCTGTGGCGCGCGCCGAAGAGATCCTCGCCGCCGGCGGGGTCTCCATCACCCACGACCAGAGCGACCGCGCCTTCTATCGCCCGTCCACCGACCGCATCCACCTGCCGGCCAAGGCGGCCTTCGCCGAGGCCTACGAGTACTACGCCACGGCGCTGCACGAGCTGGGCCACGCCACCGGCCACCCGAGCCGGCTCGCCCGCACCTTCGGCCCCTTCGGGTCGCGCGACTACGCCGTCGAGGAGCTGCGCGCCGAAATGGCGAGCTTCCTGCTGACCACCGAAAGCGGCCTCGGCCACTACCCCGAGCGCCACGCCGGCTACGTCGAGAGCTGGCTGAAGGTGCTGCAGGACGACCGCAACCTGCTGTTCCGCGCCGCCCGCGACGCCGAAACCATCCGCTCCTGGGTGCTGGAGCCCGAGCGGCGCCAGGCCCTGGAGAGAGGAGCCGCCATGGAGAACGAAGCCGCCGCCAAGCCCACCTTCGAACCCGTAATCGCCCCGAGCCAGGCCTCCGAGCCGGCCATGGACGGCGCACCGCTGCCCTCACTCGCCGGCGCCACGGTCGATGTGCGCAACGGCATGGCGCAAGTCACCCGCGACGGCGTCACCACGACGCTGGGCGGTCCCGCCGCGGCCGTCCATTGGGCGCTGGAGACCGGCGCCTCGCCCGCCGACCTCACCGCGGTTCTCACCGCCGCCGGCCGGGATCAGAAGATGCCGGCGCTGGAGCGGCTTCCGGTGCCTGAGGGCCAGGCCGTTACCCTGGCCGGTCCCGGCCACCACACCGGCCCTGTCGTCGACATCGGCGCCCGCCATGCTCTCCAACAGGCCGAGAGCGGGCTGGTCCTGCACGATCTGGCCGCCCTGCGCTTCGATGGGGCTTCCATCGCCGCTCTGGTGCAGGCGCGGGAAGCCGGCGCCGCCGTCACCTTCGAGCACGCACCCGATGGGACGGTGACGCTGGAGGCCGACCGATCCGGCCTGGCCGCGTGGCTGTCCGCTGCGCCGGCACCGGTCCCCGAGGCAGCCGAACGTCACTATCTCGATGTGCCGTATCCTGAGCGTCACGCCGCCAAGGCAGCCGGCGCCCGCTGGGACAAGGCCGCGAAATCCTGGTACGTGCCCGAGGGCACCGATCCGGCCGCCTTCGCCAAGTGGGAGAAGGGAGCGGAAGCTCCGGCTCCGGCGCCGGCACCGGCACCCACGGCTGAGAAAGCGCCCGACAAGACCGAGCGCGTCTACCTCGCCGTGCCCTACCCCGAGCGCCACGCTGCCAAGGCCGCCGGCGCCCGCTGGGACCGCCATCGCAAGGCGTGGTACGTCGGCACCGACGCCGATCCCGCCGCCGTCGCGCGCTGGCAGGCCAAGGAGCCGGCCGTCACCACGGCTCCCGCCGTCGACCCGGTGAAGGAGTTCGCCGATGCCCTGCAGGCCCAGGGCCTGGTGGTGGACGGCGCGCCGGTGATGGACGGCCGCTGGCACCGCGCCGCCGTCGACGGCGACCGCAAAGGCGTGCAGAGCGGCAGCTACCGCGGCTTCCTCGACGGCGTCCCCAACGGCCAGATCATGAACTACAAGACGGGCAAGGAGGCGGTGAAGTGGGTCGCCACCGGCGCCACCGTCGATCCCACCGAGCGGGCCCAGATACAGGCCCAGGCCGCCGCCCGCGCCGTCCTGCGCGAAGCCGAACGCGCCGCCGCCGCCGACCGCGGCGCCCAGGTGGCGCGGGGCCTGCTGCGGGCCGGCAAGCCCTTCGAGGCCGGCACGCCGCATCCCTACCTGCAGCGCAAGGGCATCGTCCCGATGTCGCGGCTGCACCTCAAGGACGACACGCTGCTTGTCCCCATGGTCAATGCCGGCGGCGCCGTGCGCAACGTCCAATCCATCGCCGCCGACGGCGAGAAGCGCTACGTCGCCGGCGCCGAGAAGGTGGGGCTCTATCACCCCATCGACCCCGACGGCAGGCTCGGCGTCGGGCCGACGATCATCGCCGAGGGCTACGCCACGGCCGCCACCCTGCACACCGCGACGGGGCGGCCGACGGTGGTCGCCTTCGATGCCGGCAACCTGAAGGCGGTCGCCGAGGCCCTGCGCGCCAAGTATCCCGCGGCCGACCTCATCATCGCGGCCGACGACGACCACCACCTGGAAGCCCGGAACAAGCCCAACACCGGCATCGAGCGCGCGACCGCCGCCGCCGAGCTGGTGGGCGCCCGCCTGATCCGCCCGCCGCTCTCCGAGGCCGAGAAGGCCAAGGGCCGCACCGACTTCAACGACCTGGTCGCCGAGCGCGGCGCGGAGGCCGCCCATGCCACCATCCTGCAGGTGCTCGATGCGGCGCTGTCGCGTCCGCCGCTAAAGCCAGCGGTTGGGCAGGAGCAGGCCGAAGAGCAGGAAAAGGAGCCGCCGCGCCAGGAACTGCGCCGCCACAAGCCCCGCGCCCGCGCCGCCGGCATGGCGATGTGACTCATCGTCCGGCCGGGCCTGCGGTCCCGGCCGGGCCTGCCTGGGATGCCCGCATGACGCTCTGCCCCTCGTTCCCCCTGCGCCCCCGCCTGCGCCTGCCGGTCTGGGCCTCCGACACCGGGGCGACCTGCTGCCACGTCGCCGTCCTCGGCGCCGGCCGCATCGGCCTGACCGAGATCCCCATGCCACCTCTGACGGTGCGCCGCGACGGCGACCAGCTGGTCGCCCATGGTCCCGACGACGACGGTCGCCTTCAGGTGCGCCTGCCGGCGGCGCCGCTGATGGAGCTGTCGGTGCTGATCACCTGGACCCTGCCAGCGCAAGCGCTGCTGATCGAGCACGACATCGTCACAACCTTCCGCCCCGACGCCGGCGGCCAGACCTTCGGCCTCTCCGGCCTCGGCACCCTCGACCTCACCACCACCCCGCCGCCACCGGCAGGAAAAAGCACCCTGTTGCGGCTGGTCGAGCGGCGTGTGCTTCAGGCCGGAGCTTCAACAATTCACCCCCTGACGCCCGCCTCCCCGGCGGCTAAACTCCCCTCCGAAGGACACCACACCATGGGAGACCCACCATGCCGAAGAGCTACCTGAGCGACGCCGACAAGGCCGGTATGAGCGAGAACTGCGCCATCCTGGCGGAATCTCTTGCGGCCGGAAAAGCAGGCGACGAGGAAGCCGCGTGGCAATGGCTGGCGCTGGCAGAACTGCCGGCGCACTCGCTGATGTCGGCGAAGAAGCTGAATGGTGCGGACTGGGTTCGCGCCAAGGGATTGAGAACGGAAACGGCGGAGAAGGTCTATGGAAAAGACTGGCTTGATCGAGATCATTAAACGCCTCCAACTCCAGGAAGGTGGTTTCATGATGGAGCGTGGCCGAACCCCTCCGGCCGTGCGGCTCCAGGAGACCCGTGGAGACCTTCTTGAGCAGGTGAAGGTGGTCGGCAAGAGCGGCGACCTAGATTTGATCCTCACCGCCGAGCGTACTTTCCTCCAGAACGACCTCGACCGACACGCCAACAGCAAGGGCATGGCCGACAGTCTGGCCGCCGCCCTCGCCGAACTCGGCTCCGCCGAGCGGCACGTCCAGCTGGTGCGGGACCCGGCCGCCTACAAAGCCATCGACGAGACCTACAGCCTGCCGAAGAACCGCCTGCCCAAGGGCAACGCCGCCGGCGTCCCCCATGACGAGGCCCGCCAGTTCTTCAAGTCCCACGCCACCCGCCTGCTGAACCAGGACCGCTCCCGCCTCGATCCCGAGGAAAAGCAGCTCCTCGACCAGCGCAAGGCCAACATCCGGGCGGCCGAGAAGGTCTACACCGCCCTCCAGCGCGAGGCCCTCGGGCTGCCGCCGCCGGAGCGCCAGCGGAACAGGGCCCAGGCCGCCGGTATGTGAGGCGCGGCCGATGCCCTCCACCCTCCACCAGGTCAAGACCTACCTCAGCGACGACGAGCGCGCCCGCCTCGACGCCCTGGCCGCCCAGACCCGCCTCTCCCGCTCCGCGATCCTGCGCCGCCTCATCCTCGGCCAGCACCTGCCCGATCCCGCCCGCGCCGCCGGCTGGGAGCACATCCGCGACCTCATGGCCGCCAACGCCGACCTCGCCCGCCTCGGCAACCTGCTGAAGCTGGTGCTCGACCAGGCGCCCGAGGCCGAGATCCCCGCCAAGGTGACGACGCTCGCCGCCGACATCGCCGCCACCCAGGCCGAGCTGAAGGCCCTGGTGGTCGACCTGCGCCGCACCCTCCAGCCTCGCCGCCAGGCATGATCGCCAAGAAGATCGCCCGCCGGCCCGAGGTCGCCGACGACTTCACCCACCTCGCGGAGTACATCGCGGCCGCCCGCGAGGAGGGCGAGAAGCTCGACCGCTTCTGGATCGCCAACTGCGATGCCGGCACCGAGCTGGCCGACCTCGACGCCGCCCTCGCCGAGATCGAGGCGGTGCGCCACCTCAGCGCCCCGGCCGGCGACAAGACCTATCACCTGGTGGTCAGCGTGCGGCCCGACGACAGGGAGCGGCTGGACGGCACAGCACTCAAGGACATCGCCGCCACCTTCGCGGACGCCCTGGGCTTCGCCGAGCATCAGTACGTCGCCGGCAGCCACATCAACACCGACAACTTCCACCTCCACATCGCCTTCAACCGGGTCCACCCGCAGACGCTGAAGCTCCACGCGCCGTTCAAGGACTTCAAGGCCCTGGAGAAGGCGTCACGGGCGCTGGAGAAGAAGTACGGCCTCGCCATCGACCGCGGCATGTCCGACCCCAAGCCCGAGGCCACGCTGTCGCCCGGTGCGCGGGACTTCGAAGCCAACACTTGGCAGCAGAGCTTCCAGCGCCACGTGCTGGAACACCGCGACGAGATCCTGGACGAGCTGAAGACGGCGACCGACTGGCAGGACGTGCACAGCGTCCTCGCCCGCTACAACATCCGCCTGAAACCGCACGGCGCCGGCCTGGTGCTGACCGACCCGACCGGGCGCCAGACCATGAAGGCGAGCGCCTTGCACCGGTCCTGCGGCAAGACCGCCCTGGAGCGGCGGTTCGGGCGGTTTCAGGCGGCGCGGTTCGCGGATCAGAGTACTGGGGGCGACCGGCCGGCGAATGACGAACCGCCACCTGCCGCACCGGCCAACGATGGCGCGCCGGATGCGCCGCCAGCGCCTGACACGGCCCAGCCCACCCTACCGCCGGCGCCCCCGGTCAGCATCACCCACGTTGCCGGCGCGCCGGAGCCGCCGCGGGACGGCCTGAACCTGCCGCCCCTCCCGACGCCCCGGCCGGTGGCCCGCTACACGCCGCGCCCGCTGCTGCGCCGGCCCGGAATCGCGCCACTGTGGCGCGCCTACCTGGCCCAGCGCGGACGCAAGCGCCCGACGCTCGTGGGCAAGGTCGCCCGCAACTGGAAGGCCTTCCTCATGATGGAGGCGTACGACGACCCCTTCGCCTTCGTCGTCCTCATGGCGCACCAGGAGGCTCTGGCCGTTCTCCTCGGCGAGGCCGAACCGGCCCCGCCGAAGCCGGTGTCGCCTGAGATCTCCAGCATCCTCGCCCGCTGGCGCGCCGCCGGCCGTTGGCAGGACGCGCCCGCCTCGCCATGGCTGAAGGAAAGGACAAGGGTCAGCGCCGACACCCGCATCGACGAGGCCGGGAACCTGGTGATCCCCTTCCGGGAGGCGAGCGGCCTGCTCCAGGGCCTGCGCCTGCTCGACGGCGCCGGCCAACAGCTGGACATCGGCGCCGTCGGTGGTGCGACCATGCACGTGATCGACCCGCGCCGGCAGATCGGCCCCGGCGCCGCCATCGTCGTCACCACCGATTACGAGGCGGCCGTGGCGATCCGCCGCGCCACCCGCGCGCCGGTCGTGGTGGCGCCGAGCGAGGCCGACTTGCCGGCGGTGATCGCCGCCCTCGACCGGCAGCACGGCGGCATCCGCCCCATCCTGGCTGCCACCTCGCCCAAGGTGACGGTGCCGGTGTCCTGCCCGCGCATCCTGCTACCCGAGAAGCGGCCCGGCCACGTCCTGCGCTCCCTCTTCGCCGCCGAGCTGGGCGACCTCGCCATCGCCGCCTGGGACGCCACCACCGACTGGGCGACACCCAAGACCAGCCTTTGGCTGAAGGACAGGGGCGTGCCCGGCTTCGGCGTCCGCTCAACGACGGACGGCAGCATCGCCGTGCCGCTGCGCACCCTCGCCGGCCGCATCGAGGACGTGCTGCTCATCGACCAGGCCGGCGCCGGCCGGCGCATCGTGGGCGCCGACGCACCGAAGCCGCTGGTGCATGTGATCGACCCGCGCAACCGCCTCGGCAGCGGGCCGGTGGTGATCACCACCGGCTACGCCGAAGCCGCCGCCCTCCACCGCGCCACGGCGGCGCCGGTGGTGACGGCCGCCGACGCGGCCGACTGGCCCGCCATCGCCAAGGCGCTGAAGGACAAGCACCCCGAGGCCCGCATCGTCCTCGCCCTGCCGCCGGCACACGCCGCAGCGGCAGCCGAGCCGGCCGCCGAGCTGGGCTTAACGGTGGTCGCCGAGGACCTGGCGAACCGCACCCGACCGGAACACGCGAAGGACCTCCGCCGCCTGTTCGCCTCGTCGCTGGACGACCAGGTGTTCCTGCGCTGGGATGCCGCCCGCCCGGCCACCCGCGACGACATCGCCACCTACCCCTGGCTAGCCGCCGGCCGCATTATCGCCGCCGCCCGCATCGACGACGCCGGCGACATCCTCCTGCCGCTGCGCGACGCCGACCTCCGCCACGCCGGCCTGCTGGTCGTCGACGCCGAAGGCCGCGAGCGATGGCGCCTGGACGACCTTCCGGCCGACGCCGCGAAGTCCCTGATTCACGTCCTCGGCGGCTGGCTCGGTGGCAAGGACGGTGGCCCGCTGGTGGTGGCCGACAGCCTGCCGACAGCGCTCGCCCTCCACCGCGAGACCAAGGCGCCGGTGGTGCAGGCCGCCGGTGATCTGTCCGCCACCGTGGACGCCCTGCGAAAGCGCTTCCCGGAGCGGCGGGTGCTGGTCGCGGCGGCAGCGTCGGCGCCGCTTCCGGCAGCCGTGAAGGCCGTAACGCTGGCGTTGCCGGCCCGCGCCGATAACTCCGACCACCGCCGACAGGTCCAGGTCGCCGTGACGGCCGCTGGGCTGGAGCCGCGCGGCCTTCAGAACGGCCGAGCGAAGGGCGCCGGCCTCGACTGATCCACTTTCACCACCCGCATACGGAGATCCTCGCCATGACCACTGAGATCGTGTCCTTCGACTTCGAGGGCGCCGGTGTGCGCTGCCTGAGCATCGACGGTGAACCCTGGTTCATCGCCAAAGATGTCGCCGATGTGCTGGGCTACGCCGACACGGCCAAGGCGATCAAGGCGCACTGCAAGTGTTATCGTCCGGTGGGGGTGGGCGTTTCGCCCACCCTGGACCCTCAAACCAACGTGATTCCAGAGCGCGACCTGTACCGCCTGATCATGCGCTCCAAGCTGCCGGCGGCCGAGCGGTTCGAGGATTGGGTGGTGGGCGAGGTCCTGCCGGCGATCCGCAAGACCGGCCGCTACGAGCCGGCCGGCCAGCCGGCGCCGTCGGACCAGGCCTTCGACGTGCGCATCCCGTTCCAGCGCTACGAGCGCCTGCTTCAGGACCTGATCGCCAAGCAGGACCACATTGCCGCGCTGGAGCGGAAGCTGTCCAAGGTGGCCGGCCGGGACCTCTTCGTGAAGATGGCCCAGGCGATGCTGACGACCGGCCTGTCGGACGAGGACATCGCCCATACCATGGAAGACGTGCTGGGCTCCTATGCCCCGGAATGGGTGGCGTGGCAGCGGCGCAAGCTGGGAGAATCCTCCGCATCGTCGTGACCAGCCCCTCGCCGAGCGCCTCCAGAAGGCTCCCGCATCGCGGGCGGATCGCAAATGGCAGGCCTTTGTTGCAGCCCTAGCGCTTGCAAATGCGGCATGGGCAGGGAGTCGCTTACGCGCGAGGAACGCCCCCGGTGGCCTCATGCGGATCCGAGGATAACCTTATCTGGATCTGGATGTATCGACCGAACGGACGTGATCGGAGGCAGTGTCAGAGCACACGATAGCGATGAGCGGAACGCGACCATCCTGACTCGCGCCGAAGTGATCCTAAAAGGAGCTCATCGCAAGGGCAGGCTCACTCCGCCGCACGACGGCGAAGCTGACGCTGCAGCGAAGCCAGAGCGCCGGAGAGAATGGCGGCTTCCCGCGTGCGCCGGGACTCGGCCGGATAGACGTCCTCGCCGCGCGAGATCGCCACGGCACTTTCCGCCAAGCTCTGAAGAGGTCCTCCAACCGACCGTGCGTACCACAGCGCCAGGCCTGCAGCGACAAGGGACGCCACCAGCGCGGCAATACCCATGACCTGCAGCATCGTTTCGCTCCGCGACGCCAGCGCGCTGACCGGGATGCGAACGACCAACGACCAATCGAAGGGCGGTAGGTCCTTGTAGGTCAGCTTGGGCAGGACATATGTCATGTAGGCCGCGCCGTCGGGCCAGGTCTCGACGAACGGCCGGCGCGCGCCTGCCATGGCGGCACGAATACTCGCGGTATCGATGGTAGCCTCAGCGGGACCGGACGACGCGATGACCACGGCTCCGTCTCCGGTGATCATGAAGGCGTCGATGTCCAGAGCCGCGGCCGTCTCGCGAACGAACTCCGCCACCTCCGCCAATCCGACATGGGCGCCAACCACGCCCACCACTTGCCGACGGTCGTTGGTCACGGGAACGGCGAGGTCCAGCAAGCGCACCGGGCTGCCGTCGGCATTGGCCGGCAGGAGGGGCGCCAGGAGCTTCGCTTCGTGCGGATTTCCGGCAAAGGGTCCCTCCAGGCCCTGCCGGAACCAAGGCCTTCCCGCCACGTCGGCGCCATCCAGCAGCCCACCGGACGCCGCTCGGACCCGTCCGTCCAGGCCGGCATAGCCTGCCCACGCGACCCAGCGTTCTCCCTCCGTCAGAGCCGTGAGGCGCGTCGCCAGTTCGTCGGGCGGCAGGGTCGAATAGTCACTGCCGATGGCTTGAAGATCCGTCCATGTCTGGTGAAGCGCGCGCATCAGCACCAGTGCCAGCCCCTGCCCTCGCGCCTGCGTCGCTGTGGCGAGCGTGTCGTGGTTCACCGTACCCAAGTGCCGGTAGGCGCCGACGCCGAGGATGACCATGACCAGCGCGACACTCATCAACGAATAGCGGATGATCGAGGACGCGAGGGCCGGCGCGCGAACAGATAGGGGCTCCATCCTTGTTCCTCTCGTCGTCTGAAGGACCGTTAGGGGCGCCCGGATCGCAGGCGAATGACGAAATCTTTGAAGACGCTCGTCGAACTCGACTTCACGACACCAGGCGCCGATCCAGTGCCGTAGAGATGGCGCAGGATCGCCGTCCGTTGAGCCTGATCCGGCTGCAGGGAGGCGCGAATGCCGCCTTCGTCGACGGCGGCGACGACACCCGGTACCACGCCGATGCGTTCGATCGACACCCGTAGTGGCTCGCCGACGCGCCCCACGATCCCGCGCAAGCGGGCTCCGTCTGGTGTCAGGCCGCGCATCCACACGACGTGCTGCTCACCCCCGATCTCGACACCGACCCGGTCAGGCAAGTCGACGAGATGGCGCTCGCTGCGCGGCAGTTCGACGCACGCCATCATGACGAGGGCCAGCACGAGCAGGTTGACCAGCGTCCAAAACAGAATCACCGCCTTTCCGTCGCCTGCGTCAGCAAAAGCGAAGCTGGGCGAGAACAGGCCGATGAGAAGGCCGCCGGCGGTCAGAGAGAACAGCACCATGAACGGCCGCATCAACGTCCACTGAACAACCGTGCGGGTTCGGTCACCGCCCTTCGCCGTCACCTTGAAGGGGTGGCCATGCGGCCGGACGAGGCCGATGGCTGCCGCTCGCATTATGGGAAAGGCCCCCAGAAGCTGGCTAACGTCGTGGACCAGCGGAACGATGAGACCGCCGGAAATGAAGTTCATCGTGCCTAGGACAAAGACGAAGTAGACGCCGAAGTAGGTGAGGACATCAGGAACGTCGGCATTCACGACGATGATGTTGAAGTACCAATACAAAATCGGATAAACGAGAGCTGCCACGCGGAAAGGGAAGCTCAAGGTCCAATAGAGCATCGCGTCCACCATGCTCCAGCGGTCCGCCAACGACAGCGCGTTGGGGCGGAAGGGACCGAGCCGCCCGCGGAGAATTTGCATTTGCCCCAGGCACCACCGAGCACGCTGGGTGACGTACTCCTTCAACCCCTCGGGCGCCAGGCCCTCGGTCACGGGCTCGGCGAGGTAGACGGTTCGGTAGCCCGCGTTCTTCAGAACCAGGGTGAGGAGAAAATCTTCCGTCACGCTGTCCGTCGGAAAGAGCCCCACGTCCGCGAGCGCCGACGTGCGGATCACCGACGACGTACCGCAGCAGACGGCGATACCCCAGGCATCCCGCGATGGCTGGAGATGATCGAAGAAGAAGCGCTGCTCGTCGGGATAAGAGCGCTGAAGGCCCAGGTTGTACTGGACCGGATCCGGATTGAAGAAATGCTGGGGCGTCTGCACGAGTCCGACGTCCTGCTCGTGAAAGAGCGCCAACGTTCGCGTCAGAAAGTCGCTGTGCGGCACGAAGTCGGCGTCCAGGACCGCCACGAAGTCCGGCGGTTCATCCTGCGCGAGGAGCATCCGGAGAGCGTGGTTGATGTTTCCGGCTTTGGCGTGGGTATTATCGGGGCGCATTACGTGTCGCGCGCCGTAAGCGGCCGCGAACTCCGACAGCCATTCGCGACGCCCATCGTCGAGAACGTAGACGTCCACGTCGGGGTAATCGAGCGCACTGGCCCCTGCCAGCGTGCGCTCCAGGATCGAGCGATCCTCGTTATATGTCGCAATCAGCACTGCCACTTTTGGCGCCCGGCGGGGCGACCACCATTGCGCATGGGCATCGGCTTCCGCGCTGCGCGACTTGGTCCGAGACAGGATGAGAAAGGCGCTAAGCGACGACAGAAGGGCGCCGCACTCGAACAGGAAGAAGCTCCAACTCGCGACGCAATCCCATGTCGCGCCGAACGGCGCGAGCGTCTCGGTCGCCCGCCACGCGATGTAGCGAAGTGCAAAAAAGCTCGCCAGCCCGAACATGACAACTCGGTGGGCATTCCGTTCCGGACGCAGGATCGTGGTAAAGACGACCACCATCGCCGCGGCGACCACAAGATGCACGAGGGCTGATTGCGTCTCCGTGAGAGCCAGCATCACGCACCGTCACCACCGATCCAGGCCCGCAGGCGGTCCAGCGGCCGGGCAGTGAAGAAGGCACGCCCGGTGCGGCCGATGGCGCATCCCAGTTCCTGATCGTCTCGCAAGGCTGGCAACAGCAGCGTCACGTCATAGCGCTCCAACTGCTTCTGCCCTGGCTTGACCGCCAGGTTCTCGTAGATCGTCGCGGCGCCGGACCCGGCGAGACGGGAAATGGTGCCCTCGAAGGCCACGTCAGACCCTCGTAAGCGGAACGTGGCTGGATCTCCGATGCGAAGATCGTTGTAGACACTTTCGGTGACGCTGAGCGTGACGATCACGGACTCGCAGTTCACCAGCCGCATTACGGGCTCGCCACGCTGCACTCTCTCGCCGTCGCCGGCCGGAATCTGCCACAGCCGCCCATTGACGTTGGCCGCTATCTCCGAACCGGAAAAACGGGCAACTCGGCGCTGTTCTGCGGCGATGCGATCCGTGAGGGCGGCGATCCGCTCCGTCACCTCCGCGAGTTGCGCCTCGAGTTCCTGCCGCCGCAGGAACAACTCTTCGACACGCTGCTCCGAGTAGGGCGCGTCGTTGTAGCTGTCACCTAGGAAAGTGCCGTTGCGCGCGGCTTCCAGCTGGATGTTGGAGACGCTGAGTTCGTTCTGCGCCTGCTCCAGTGTTCTCTCTGCCACACGGGCATCCGCACGGGCGCTTTCGAGGGCGGCTGCGGTCTGGTAGCCACGCCCCGACAGGTCCTCCGCCCGCCGCAGCGTGCCGCGCGCCTCTTCCAGGCGAGCCTTGGCCGCTTCGGCCCTGGCTCCCGCGGCGGCCACCTCCGCTTCCAACTGGCGGATGCGCTCGTTCCGATAGCGGTCCGACCGCTTCGTCAGCCCGTCCACCGACTGGTTGATCGCCGAGATCTGCTCGCTTAGACGCGTCCGCTCGCTCTGGGCGAGGCTGCGTTCTAGGCTCAGGTCGTCGAGCCGTATGGTGTCGACCAGGGGATCCTGTATCGAGCCGAGCTGCTCGCCGCGGCGTACCAGCGCGCCAAGTGGCCGGTCGGCGAGCGTCAGCTGCCCGGCCACCGGCGCGGTCACGGTCGTGAGGCGGGCGTTGATGACTGCGTCCGTACTGGCTCCGGAAAGTTGCTCCCCGATGATGACGAAGGAGCCCAACACCACGATGGAGCCGGCTACCACCAGTTTGACGATCCGCATGAAGGGCACTCACATACCGTAGTGGACCAGTAGGGCTTAATGGTTACCCCTTAGGGACCGGAGTGCAACAGTGCGCCTGCATGCCGTCACGCCGGATCCGTCGCCTCCTTTTCGGCCAGTCGCGCCAGCAGAAGAAGAGTTCCCGAATAGTACCCGTCGCGTTCCGTCAGACACGGGAACTGCGCCGGCCGCCCTTCAAACCGGGCTCGAACGAGTTCGGCCACTGCCGCCATCCCCGTCGGAGCCGGTGCCCCGCCTTCCCCACCGCCGATCAGATCGGTCCAAGCGGGTATCGGGTCACGGCTCCAGTGACGCACGAAGGGAGCGAGGAGGACGTCTGTTTCTCGCCCACCCCACACGAGGTAGAGCGGGATCCGGATGGCATCGTAGCCGAAGCGGGATGAATAATCCGTTGCGATGGACAGTCCCCGCGTGAGGTCGAGCCAGTCCGGCGGCAAGTCTGGACCGAACCGCGCGTTGCGGAGCAGATCGAGGCCGCTCCCACCCAAGCGCGACCAAATTCCGTCCTGGGTGAGGCTCGCCAGCGCGTCGAGCGCCGGCCAAACCCAGTACGACAGGTTTGCGATCCGCCGATCAGGAAACTGAAAGCCGGAGAGCCCGGGCCGCAGCACCAGGCCGAAAGGCTCCTCGACGATAAGGAGGCGGGCAATGGCACT
>NZ_OCNJ01000026.1 GCF_900230255.1 Caenispirillum bisanense | reverse complement strand
CGTATCAGGCCGATGCCAGGCCAAGGCCGAAGAATGACGCCACCTGCTTGATCGGGAGAACCGCGCACAGCCGCACCACGCTGTCGGCCAGCCGCCGGGTGACGCGGGCATGGCGGTCCAGCCACGTCAGCCGCTCCAGTTTTTGGCCGCAGTGCGGGCACGCCACCCGGCGGCGCGGCACCGATAGCCACGTCCGGGCCTCCAGGATCGGCAGGTCCCGCACCATGCGCATCTCGACGTCGTGGACGCTGTCGCCTCGGTTGCCGCAGCCGTCGCCGATCATCCCGCCGCTCGGCCGGCGATCGAGGTGGACCCAGATCTCCGGCGTTTCACCCTCGCGGCGCTCGACGCGCTTGACCCGGTAGCCTTCCCAGCCGCCGAGCCACGACATAGACTCTCCCACGGGCAACGGTGCCTCTCTGGCAGTCTGCGATGTTTGGCGACTACCAGTTTGTCAGAGAGCGCCGTTGTCCGCCGCCTTCCCCGGAATCTCGTGAAGAACCCAAAATAAGCGCTCGCCTTGCGCAGGATCTCGTTGGCCTGCCGCAGTTCCCGGTTCTCACGCTCCAGGGCTTTGAGCTTGTCGGCCATCTCGGTCGGGATGCCGGCCCGCTGACCGCTATCCACCTCGGCCTTCTTGACCCATTCATTGAGCGTCTGCGCCGCGCACCCGGTTTTGGCCGAGATCGACAAGATGGCCGCCCATCGGGACTCGTGCTGGCCCTGATGGTCCAGCACCATCCGCACCGCCCGCTCGCGGACTTCAGGGGAAAACTTGTTCATCGTCTTGCTCATGAGGGCTCCATCCTACTCTGGAGTTGGAGCCTCCGGCAAACCCGGCGCGGTTCACCCTGACCGGTTCTGGGGGGACGGCCGGACGCTTACGAACCTCGTCGACGCGATCCGTGAAGACCGGCGTCGCCGACTGAATAACGACGATCGCCCCCCAGAAGATGTCGATCATGCAGAGCTCCGGACTGACGCAAGGAAGTCTTCCACCTCGCGCCTCAGCAGGTCAGCGTCACGCGCCAGTTCCGCCGCAGCTGCGACCACTTGTTCTGAAGCGTGGCCCGCTTCTCCGGCAGCTTGCGTGACCCCTTCAATGTTCCGGGTCACCTCTGTCGTTCCAGCGGAGGCCTGATCGACATTCCGCGCGATCTCCTGCGTTGCCGCATCCTGCTGCTCTACGGCACTCGCGATGGTCGCCGCCACCTCATTCACTTCCGCCACCCGGCTGACGATTTCTTCGATTGCCTGGGCAGCGGTTTGAGTCTCGCCCTGCACGCTGTTGATCTGGCGGCTAATGTCCTCGGTCGCGCGGGCCGTCTGGTTGGCGAGATTCTTCACTTCATTTGCCACAACGGCGAATCCCTTACCTGCATCGCCGGCGCGCGCGGCCTCGATGGTCGCATTCAATGCCAGAAGATTGGTCTGATCGGCAATGTCAGTGATTAGATCGACGACATCACCGATCTTCGCGGCAGCCTCAGTGAGACCTTTCACCACCTCGTGAGTATGCCGCGCCTGCTCCGCCATTCGTCCAACGACCGAGCTGGAGTGTTGCACCTGCCGGCCGATTTCGGCGATGGAAGACGAGAGTTCGTCGGCCGCCGAAGCCACTGTCTGCACGTTGGCCGAAGCCTGTTCCGAGGCGGCCGCGACGGCAGTTGCCTGCCGCGCTGTTTCTTCCGAAATGGACGACATGGACTGCGCGGTCGACTGCATCTCGGTGGCTGCGGAGGACACGCTCTCGACCACCTTTCCGACGCTGGCCTGGAAGCGGTCGGCCATTGCATTCATGGTGCGGCGCTTTTCTTCGGCAGCACGCACTTCCGCCTGGCGCTGTTCCTCTTCCATGGCCTTCACGCGAAGGGCGTTCTCCTTGAACACCTGGACCGCCTTCGCCATAGCTCCGATCTCATCGCGGTGCGACATGGCCGGCACGTCCGTGTCGAGTTGGCCCTCAGCCAGCCTCTGCATGGCAGCTGTCATTTCCCGGACAGGGCGAGTGATGCCCAAGGCAATCAGCAGGGCCGCGGCAATGCCCAGAACAAGTGCTCCGGTACCAATGGTGAGGCTCACGGTTTGCGAAGAGTTGATCGCGGCAGTACTCGACCTCAGCTGTTCCACCATGCGCTCGTCCATGACCTTTTTGGCTTCAGCCGACGTATCGGCGAATGTTGCCGCCTCGGCCGCCATGGTGTTGACGATCAGCTCGTTCAAGGCGAAAGCGGCAGAAGCAATGCCGTCGAACGACGTGCGGTAGCGCTCTGCCATCTCCTGAACTTCACGTGCCAAACGTCTTGCATCAGAGTTCGTCAACTGGCGCTCCAGAGACTGGGCCCGGCTCACGAAGGCATCGATTCGCTGGTTCGTCGTGTCGACCAGATCACGGGTCGGCGTGGCGAGAAAACGAACGGCGGAAATGCGGGCCAACATCAGCCCTTCCTGGGTCTGTCCGGCCAATGCTGCTGCCCTCATGTCGCCTTCGGCCATTGCGGTCTCGATGACGGAGGTCAGCTTCCGGCGGGCCTCGGCCCCGAGCTCATTGATGCCCTCTGCCACGAGGTTCTCCTGCTCGTGCCGGAGTTCGACAACTCTGTCGAAGTTCGCGCCGTAGGAGCCGACGAGCGACAGAAGCCTCTCGTAGCGAGCCCGCCGGCTAGCGTCGAGCGTCCCTTGGATCAGCTTTTCAAGGTCCTTCGTGAGCATCGCACGAAGGCGCGCGACTTCGTTGGCGGCTGCCTCGGACCCATTGTTTGAGAAGACGATGACGTTGCGCCGCATATTGGCGACGTTCGCATCAATCCGCCCGATCTCCATCGCATTTTCGGCTACCCGAGCGTACTCCGCCATCGAGTTCTTCGCGTTGTCGCCAGTTCGATCGCTGAGGAGTATCAACACGCCCATCAACAACAGAACGAGCCCGAAGCCGACGGTGATCCTGGCACCGATTTTGAACCGCGACATCCAACTCATTTTTCCCTCCCGCGCCGATGTCGATGCACGGGCGCTAGAATTATTCGATCTATCCAATATCGCAAGCAAAACAGGCATTCTGGAGGGGCATGGCCGACAGGCGTTCCATGCGTTCCACCGGCGCGTCCGCGCCATAAATGCCTCCACGTTGCGCTGCGCGTGGCCTTGGGACGGTCTGCCCCTCTGTGACAGCGTGCTTGCGACACTCTGATGGGTGCCGTTTAGTGAGCAAGACGCAGGGGGATGTGAGCGATGTCGAAGGCTGTGCCTACGTTTGCAGTTGATGGGGCCGTGCCTTCACCGGCATCTCCGGATCCGGAGGTGCCGATGAAGGCACGGCGGCGCACGTTCACGGCCGCCTACAAGCTGGCGATCCTCGCGGAGCTCGACAAAGCCAAGCCCGGGGAGACCGGCGCAATCCTCCGGCGGGAGGGCCTGTATTCGTCGTCGCTGGTCGAATGGCGACGGCAGCGTGCGCAGGGGGCCTTGCGGCCGAAGGAGCCTGTCCGGCGGGGGCCGCCGGCCGTTGCGAATGCGGCCGACGTGGCCGAGCTGGAGCGGCTTCGGCGAGAGAACGCACGGCTGGAGCGTCAACTCGCCAAGGCGCAGCTTGTCATCGATATCCAAAAAAAAGCGTGTCAGATCCTGGAGATAGAACTCGCCGATCCCGACGAGCCGACCTGACGGCCCTGGTTGCCGAGGTGCCGCGCGGCTGCCGCAGGGCGGTCTGCGAAGCGCTGGGGCTGCCACGGGCCAGTTACTACCGTCGGGTGCGGAGACAGCATGAGCCGCCGCCGGCGGCGCGTCGGCAGGCGCGGGCGCTCACCGCAGCCGAACGGGATCATGTCCTCGCCGTGCTCCATGAGGATCGTTTCGTCGATCTTCCGCCAGCCGAGGTCTACGCCACGCTGCTCGATGAGGGCACCTACCTGTGCTCGATCCGGACGATGTACCGGGTCCTGGCGGCCAACAAGGAGGTGCGGGAACGCCGCGACCTCCTCCGCCACCCCGTCTACGCCAAGCCCGAGCTGCTCGCGACCAAGCCGAACCAGGTGTGGTCGTGGGACATCACCAAGCTCAAGGGGCCGGAGAAGTGGAGCTACTTCTACCTCTACGTCATCATCGACATCTTCAGCCGCTGCGTGGTCGGCTGGATGCTGGCCGACCGTGAGAGCGCCACGCAGGCGAAGAAACTCATCGCCGAGACCTGCCGCCGCCACGGCATCACGCCGGGCGCGCTGACGCTGCATGCCGACCGCGGCGCTGCCATGACCGCCAAGGCAACCGGGCACCTGCTGGCCGACCTCGGCATCACCAAGACCCACTCCCGACCCTACCAGTCGAACGACAATCCCTACTCGGAAAGCCACTTCAAGACCCTGAAGTACCGGCCGGAGTTTCCCGACCGTTTCGGCTCTATCGTAAGCGGGTCTCCTCCCCCACCTGTTGACGAAGCGCGCTCTGCCGCATCGTGATCGCTTTCCGAGGCGAGCGAGGTGCGGCCGCGATGGATGGCGACAGACTTGATGCCTGGCTTGGAGACAGAGATGAAGCCAGGCCGTACCAGCGTGTGGAGGTCATCACGGGCCGCCGGCAGCGCCGGCGATGGACGGCGGATGAGAAGGCGGAGATCGTGGCGGCGAGCGCGCAACCGGGCGCCAGCATTTCGGATGTGGCGAGGCGGTACGGCGTGAACCGCGGCCTGCTTACGGTGTGGCGACGGGACGCCAACATCGCCAAGGGAGCCGCGATCGCGGCCGGCGGTCCCTTCGCCGAGATGGTGGTCGAAGCTCCTAAGCTGGAGACGCGCCCGCCGCAGCCCGATGCACGGCGGCCGGGTCGCATCGACGTGGTGGTCGATGGCGGGCATGCCGTGCTGTCGGGCGACGTCGATCCCGCTTTGGCGGTCGCCGTCATCGGCGCCCTGCGGAGGCCGCGGTGATCGCGCCGCCGACGGGCGTGAAGGTGGTGCTCTGCACGCAGCCGGTGGACTTCCGCAAAGGGCACGACGGTTTGGCGGCGTTCGTGCAGGAAGCCCTGCGGCGCGATCCCTTCTGCGGCGACCTCTTCGTTTTCCGCTCGAAGCGGCTGGACAGGGTCAAGATCCTGGCGTGGGACGGCAGCGGCCTGTGCCTGTTCTACAAGCGGCTGGAGACCGGCCGCTTCACGTGGCCGCCGGTGCGTGACGGTGTCGTCACGGTGTCGCCGGCGCAGATGGCGATGCTGCTCGAAGGGCTCGACTGGTCGCGCGTCTGGCGGCGGTCGGTGGAAGCGCCGAAAGCCGCCTGTTGAGCCGGTTTCCGGCTGGCTCGGCGGGGCCGGAGCGGGTAAAATCCGGCCATGCCGCTCGACCTCGACGCCCTGCCGACCGATCCCGCCGACCTGCGTCGGCTGGTTCTGGCGTTGGCCGAGGAGCGCGACGTCGAAAAGGACCGCGCCGACCGCCTCGAGCACCTCCTGGTGCAGTTGAAGCGGCTGATGTTCGGCCGGCGGTCCGAGAAGCTCGATCCCGACCAGTTGGCCCTCGCCTTCGAGGACCTGGAGCAGAGCATCGCCGCCGTCCATGCCGAGATGGACGCGGCCGCGCCGGTGGAACGGCGCCGTCGGCGGACGGGTGACGAGCGGGCCTCGCTGCCCAAGACCCTGCCCGAGATCGAGCGCGTCATCGACGTCGCGCCCGAGGACAAGGTCTGCCCCTGCTGCAAAGGCGAGCGGCACGTGATCGGCGAGGACGTCAGCCGGCGGCTCGACGTCGTGCCGGTTCAGTACCGCATCCTCGTCACCCGGCGTCCGCGCTACGGCTGCCGGACCTGCGAGACCGGCGTGGTGCAGGCGCCGGCCCCGGATCATGTCGTGGCCGGCGGTCTGCCGACGGAGGCCCTGATCGCCCAGGTGCTGGTCGGCAAGTACGCCGACGGCCTGCCGCTCTATCGCCAGGCCCGCATCCTGGCGCGCCAGGGCATCGAGATCGACCGCTCGGTGTTGGCCGGCTGGGTCGGCCATGCCTGCTGGTGGCTGAAGCCGCTGTACGACCGGTTGCGGCTGCACCTGCTGTCGTCGGCCAAGCTCTACGCCGACGAGACGCGCCTGCCGGTGCTCGACCCGGGCCGCGGCAGGACCAAGACGTGCCAGCTCTGGGCCTATGCGCGAGACGACCGGCCCTGGGGCGGCGGCGATCCGCCGGCGGCCGCCTATGTCTATGCCGCCGGCCGCGCTGCGGACCACGCGCGCGATCACCTCGGCGGTTTCGCCGGCATCCTCCAGGTGGACGGCTATGCCGCCTACAAGAGCCTCGTCACGGCGAAGGCCGGCAAGGGCGCGGGCACGCCGCTGCCGATCACGCTCGCCTTCTGCTGGAGCCACCTGCGGCGCAAGTTCTACGAGCTTCATGTGAAGCAGGGCTCCCCGGTGGCCGCGGAGGCCTTGCGCCGGATCGCCGAACTGTACCGCATCGAGAGCGAAATCCGCGGCCGGGCGCCGGAGGAACGCCAAGCCGCTCGGGACGAGCGTACCCGCCCCCTGGTGGAGAGCATGCGGACCTGGATCGACGCCCAGCTCGCCCGCGTGTCCGGCAAGGCGCCGCTCGCCGAGATCCTGCGCTACGCCGTCAACCACTGGGCCGGCCTCTGCGTCTTCCTCGACGACGGCCGCGTCGAGATGGACTCCAATGCCGTCGAGCGCTGCATCAGGCCAGTGACTCTGGTCAGGAAAAATTCGCTGTTCGCCGGTTCCGACGGCGGCGGCGACCACTGGGCCATCGTCGCGTCGCTCATCGAGACGGCGAAGTTGAACGGCGTCGAGCCTTTCGCCTACCTGAAGAGCGTCCTCGAGACGATCGTCATGGACTATCCCGCAAGCCGGTTGGACGAGCTCCTGCCCTGGAACTGGAAGACCGCCGTCAACGGCTGATCGCCGTGGGCGATATGCCCCGGTTACTCAGATCCGGCTCGAAGGCATCCCCGAGCAGGCAAGCCGACACGGCACCAATTGCAACCATCAGCGCCGGCGGCGAGAATGGCGTGCGGGTGCTGACGAGCGGCCCGGCAATGACGGCGAAGACGAGGAAGCCGGCGAGACCGATCAGCGGCAGGAAGGCATCCGAAAGCGACGTGATCTCCATCATGCCCGGACAACGCCCTCAGCGGGGTTGGGTCGCACAGCCGCGCTACCATATGTCGAGTTGCGATGCTATCTGTCAAAGGGGGGACTCCAATGTCGGCCAGCAATATCTTGGTCGCCACCGACAACTCTATGCGATCCGAACTCGCAATTCTCCGCGCTGCAAGGATACGAGAGCAGTATGCGGCGAAGCTGACCTTGCTTCATGTGGTCGACGATGATCAGCCGCCGGAGCTCATCAGCGACGCGTCATTGGGAGCGGAACGCCTGCTTCGCGAAGCTGCCGCGCGCATCGACCCATCCGGCGTTTGCGAGGTCGCCACCTTGGTGAGGGGCGGTGACCCCTTCGAGGTCATCGTCAATGTGGCACAAGAGCTGGCGGCAGACTTGGTCGTAATGGGAGCCCACCGCCGCCGTATCCTGAAGGACGTCTTCGTCGGAACTTCCATAGAACGCGTCATGCGCACCGGTTCAAAGCCAGTTCTGATGGTCAACCAGTCGCCGCGAGGGCCATACAAGAAGGTTGCGGTCGCTCTCGACCTTTCGGAAGTGTCGGCAATAGCCCTGAAGACAGCTCACGCTCTCGGGTTCCTCGGTAGCGCCGCCGTTACCCACCTGCACACGTTCGAACCGCTTGCCAAAGGTATGATGATCTATGCGGATCTCGAGAAGGACGTCATCGACGCTTACGTCGCCCGGGAAACGGTTGATGCACATCGTGCCGTCGACGCGCTGATCGCAGCTGTCGACGGCGGCTCAGCGGGCTATGATGTTCGCCTCGGTGAGGGAGCACCAGCGGCATTCATCAGACGTGCGGTGGAGGAGATCGCGCCAGATTTGTTGGTGATCGGTACGCGCGGCTTGAGGGGCTTTCAGCATTTTCTGCTTGGGAGCGTCGCAGACGAAGTGCTTCGCACTGTTGAGTGCGATGTTCTGGTCGTTCCTCCGGTATCCTAGGGCTGAGCGTGCCACGGAACGCCGTGGGAGACGTTCACTCTCTTGTAAAGCGTACTGCGCCGATTTGGCCTCGCGAACATCAGTCCAGAAAGAACATATGTCGGAACGAAAGAGGGTAGATCATGCTTGTTCAGGGAGTACATCTACCATCAATTCTTAAGCAATTCTTATGCAGAACTGCTATTCTAGCGCCTACCGGGTTTTTTATAGCCCTTCCCGCGCTTGGAAATGGCTTTGGCTCAGTCACCATTCTGGTAGCGGCCACTGTCTGGTCGCTGAGCGCAAGCATATACGGCGACGACACCCCGCTGCCCATTCGAGCAGTGGAAGGTCTTCTGTTGTATTTTGCAGCCGTACAGTCTGCGACCCTGCTGCAAATAGTTTCTGAGGTCCAGGCATGATTCGGCGGCGGACTGAACCGCGCCGGGTTTGCCGGAGGCTGATTGATCTTAGTTACGCGGCCACGGCATGGTGCACCAGGGCGGCGTAGTATTTCTCCTCTGCCTCGACGGGCGGGATGTTCCCGATGGGCTCAAGGAGCCTGCGATTGTTGAACCAGTCCACCCATGTCAGGGTGGCATACTCGACCGCATCGAAGCTGCGCCATGGGCCGCGCCGGTGGATGACCTCGGCCTTGAAGAGACCGTTGATGGTCTCTGCCAGGGCGTTGTCATAGCTGTCGCCGACGCTGCCGACCGAGGGATCGATCCCGGCTTCGGCGAGACGCTCCGTGTACTTGATGGACAGGTACTGCGACCCGCGGTCGGAATGGTGAACAAGTCCTGTGCCCTTGGCGGGCCGCCGCTGATGGACGGCCTGCTCGAGAGCGTCGAGAACGAAGCCGGCATGGGCGGTCCGACTCACCCGCCAGCCGACGATACGGCGGGCAAACGCGTCGATGACGAAGGCGACATAGACGAACCCTTGCCACGTCGCCACGTAGGTGAAGTCCGAGACCCACAGTCTGTTGGGCGCCGGCGCCCGGAAGTGGCGGTTCACCCTGTCCAGCGGGGACGGGCCGCCCTTGTCGCTGATCGTCGTTCTGACGGCCTTGCCGCGGATAACACCCGCTAGGCCCACCGCCGTCATCAGCCGAGCTACCGTGCAGCGGGCGACATCAAATCCCTCCCGCTGCATCTGCCGCCATACCTTTCGCACCCCGTAAACCTGGAAGTTCTCGTCGTGGACGCGCTTGACTTCAGGCAGCTGCACAGCGACATTGAACTTGACGAGCCAGCGACATTGTTGGTGACGACAGGGTCCGACCGGAGGGCGGGCGTAGCCCGGCCGTAGGTCGGACCCTGTCCGGCGCGGGTTTTGCCCTCGCCAGTGGCCGCGACGGCTGCCAAGGACATCCGGTCTTCAACCGCCAAGAAGATGACCGTGATGCCCGGCAGACCGATCACCGACCACCAAGCGAGGTTGTACATGACCCTGAGAAAATCGCATCGCCGGATTACGGCATCGGCCATGGCCGGCTTCAGCCCCAGCACGGGCGCGCGGCTGGAGACGGACCCGCGCCTGCCGTCGCAGAAGAAGGCCGACCGGCGCCATG
>NZ_OCNJ01000012.1 GCF_900230255.1 Caenispirillum bisanense | reverse complement strand
GCAGTCGCGCGCCTGAGCCGCCGAGGTGGTCGGAAACGTCGATCCAGTCCTTCGAGACGTCGACACCGTAATAGAGCTTGTCCGTCATTTCGACCTCCCGCACCATAGGGGAAGGGTCCGCACGCCGGATTGTATGCGGGTTATGCCCAGACTTCCGTTCGCGTGTAAGACCGTGATGCCGGCGGCTTTCGAGATGCCCTCGGTCGCAAGACCAATCCACGTCCGAAATGCCGCCGGCATCCTACTCTCTCATCTCAGAGAGCGACGCCAACATACAATCCACGGCGCCCCTGGCGACGGCCGTGGCGGACGGTGCCCACGCCCCGCCCGAAAAGCCATGCGGACCGACGAAAGCGGTTGAAACCCCTTTCACCGCCCCCACTTGCCTGACTGTCCCTGCAAGCGTGGAAGGGGAGCCTCCCCTTCTCCGTCCCCTGTCGCAGACGATCCCTTGGGCGCGGTCCGGGCCCCCGGCCGCGCCCTTTTTATCGCCTCCGTCAGGCCAGGCCGAAGCCGAGGACCAGGCCGGCGATGGCCAGCACGGCGAGGATCGCTCCCCACATGACGCCCCCACGACGCGGCGTGCGGCGGTGCGGCTGTACGCGGCTGCCGTAGTGCTCGGTGCCCTGCTGCCCGGCCCCGCCGGCGGCGCGCTGCTCGCGCAGGTCGGCCTCGGCGGCGGAGCGGGAGACGCGGTTGCCGCTCGCCTCGCTGTCGGTGCCGAGCGGGCTCGCCGCCGGGTCGTGCTGGCCGATCTTGTCGCCGGTGCGGCCCTGGTCGATCTGGTCGCGCACCCGGCCCGCCTCGATGTCGCTGTGCTGGCGTTCCGCCATGGTCCGGTCCTCGCATGAGTGGTCGGGGTCTCTGCGAGGAACGGAGGGCCGGCGGGGGTGGGTTCCCTACTCGCCGGCGGCGGCGGCCTCGGCGGGCGCATGGTCCGCAATGCTGACGGGTCCCTGGTCGTCCACCTCGACGAAGCGGTCGGCGAAGAAGCCGTTGAAGCGGGTGCGCAGGGCGTTGGAATAGGCGCCCATCATGCCGACCTCGATCCAGTCGCCGGTGCGCACGTCCGACGGCAGCCAGAACGGCCCCGGCATGGTGTCGATGCTGTCGCAGGTGGGGCCGTAGAACTTGAACACCGCCTCCTCGCCCACCGGCCCCGGGCCGTCCAGCCGGTGCACCCGCATGGGGAAGACCGGGCCGAGCAGCTTCAGCTCCGACAGGCCGCCGTAGACGCCGTCGTTGAGGTAGAGGCGGTCGCCGCGGCGCAGTTCCACCCGCGTCAGCACCGACATGCCGGGCGCCACCAGCGCGCGGCCGGGCTCGCACAGCAGCCGGGCGCCCTGCAGGCCGGGATGGCTGGCGAAGGCGCGGCCGATTTCCTCGGCGAAGGCGGCGAAGGGCGGCTCGTCGCCGCGGTAGCGGGCGGGGAAGCCGCCGCCGACGTCGATGGCGTCGACCGGCGTCTTGGACAGGTCCACCGTCTTCGCCACGGCCTCCAGCGCGCGGGCGTAGGCCGAGGGCGAGATGCACTGGCTGCCGACGTGGAAGGTCAGGCCGACCCGCGCCGCCCGCTTGCGGCAGGCCCGCAGGATGGGCGAGGCGAAGCGCGGCGACTGGCCGAACTTGCCCGACAGGTCCACCAGGGCGGCGCTCGACCCCATGGCGACGCGCACCATGAGGGTCAGGTCGCCGGCGTTGTCGGTGGCCGTCAGGATCTTGTCCAGTTCCTCCATGTGGTCGAGCGCGAAGACGCGCACGCCATGGTCGAAGTAGGCCTCGCGGATGGCCCCCGGATGCTTCACCGGGTGCATGAAGTACAGCCGACTGTCGGGGAACAGGTCGCGCGCCGTGCGCACCTCGGCGATGGAGGCGACGTCCCAGTGGGTGATGCCGCCGGCCGCCAGCGCCGAGAGGATGTAGGGGTTCTCGTTGCACTTCACCGCGTACATCACGTCGCCCGGGAAGGCGTCGATGGCGGCGGCGGCCGCGGCGCTGAACTCGTGCGGCCGCAGGCAGTACAGCGGCGCGTCGGGCGGCGCGGCTTCCAGGGCCTCGCGCGCGGTGTCGAAACGGCGGAGCATGGCGCCTCCGGAGGGGGCGCCCGGCCCCCGCCCCGGCGGGAGTCCCGGACGCCGTCGTGGATCCAGGGTCGAGCCTATACCGGAGCGACCCGCTGGGCCAAGGGCCACACGATGACGCTTTTGCGGCACCGCCGCGCCTCGCCCGCCGCGGCCTCAGCCGAGACGGGTCACCCCCTGGCCCAGATTGGTCGTCAGGAAGGCTTCCGTCCGCTGGTTGGCGAGCTTGGCGGCGTCGGCCTTGTAGTGGGTGGGGTCTGTCTGGCGCGCGAAGGCGTGGCTGGCCCCGGCGTAGGAGTACATCTCGATCTTCGGATGCTTGGCGAGCGCCTCGCGCATGCGGGCCTGCTGGTCCTTGTCGACGAACTCGTCCTCCTCGGCGACGTGCAGCAGCAGCGGCGACGTGATGCCCTTGGCCTCGGCGGCGTACTTGTCGATGTTGACGCCGTAGTAGCCGACGGCGCAGTCGGCATCGGTGCGGCAGGCGGCCAGGTAGGCGAGCAGCCCGCCCAGGCAGTAGCCGAGGGTGCCCACCTTGCCCGTCGTCTCCTTCATGCCGCGGGCGTGGGTGATGGTGTCCTGGACGTCGCGCAGGCCGGCGTCGAGGTCGAACCTGCCCATCAGGTCGAAGGCGCGCTGCAGGTCCTGCTCGTTCACCGGATCGAGCTCGATGCCCGGCTCCAGGCGCCAGAACAGGTCGGGGCAGATGGCGGAATAGCCCATCTGCGCCAGGTTCTCGCAGATGCGCCACATCTCCTTGTTGATGCCGAAGATCTCCTGGCAGACCAGCACGCAGGGCGCCGGCTGCAGGGTGGCGGCGGGCGCGAAGTAGGCGCGGAAGGTGCCGTCGCGGCCCTCCACATGGATCATCCGGCCGACGGTTTCGCGGGTTTCGGTGACGGGATCGGGCCCTTCCAGATCGGCCATGGCGGTTCCTCCCTCTCACGGCGGTGGTGGCGGGTTCCTGTAGAACGGAGCCCGCCTCCGCTTCGTTCCCGTCAGGAGGTCTGCGCCGCCAGCGGCGCGGGACGCCCGAAAAGGTAGCCCTGGAGGTAGTCGGCCCCGGCGGCGCGCAGCCAGGCGGCTTCGGCCTCCGTCTCGACGCCCTCGCAGACGGTCGGGATGCCGAGTTCGCGCGCCATGCGCAGCAAGCCGCCGAGCACGGCCGCCTTGAAGGCGTCGCCGTCGACGCCCTGCACCAGCCCCATGTCCAGCTTCACGAAGTCCGGCCGCACCTCGTGCAGCAGGTTCAGCGAGGCGTAGCCGGCGCCCAGGTCGTCGAGCGCCACCTTGAAGCCGGCGGCGCGGTAGACGCGCAGGATGTTCTTCAGGTGGTCGAGGCTTTCCAGGCTGTCGGCCTCGCCGACCTCGAAGACGATGTTCTCGGGCGGAATGCCCGCCGCCTCGATGAGGCCGACGGTGGAGCGCAGGCAGTGGTCGGGGTCGTAGATGGCGGCCGGGCTGAAGTTGATGAACAGCCGGCCCTTGAAGCCCGCTGCGGCGGCGGTGCGCACGGCGCAGGCGCGGGCGGCGAGGTCGACCGGGAACAGCATGTCGGCGTCGCGCGCCGCGGTCATGATGCGGCCGCCGCCGATCATGTCGCCCCCTGCGGTGATGCCGCGCACCAGCGCCTCGACGGCGAAGGACCCGCCCTCCGTCGTCACGATGGGCTGGAAGTGGCTGGTCAGGCGGTCCTCGGCCAGCAGGCGGTCGAGCCACACGGCTTCGCTGCGGGCGGCGACGCGGGCCAGCGTGGTGACGCGGCCGAGGGCGTCGATGTCGGCCGGCGTACCCTGGGGCAGGAACAGCGCCCGCACCGCCTGCGCCTCCACCGGCGTCAGCGCGGCGGACAGGAGGCCGGCCACCTGGGCGAGCGTCTCGGCGGCCACGGGCACCTCGGCCCGCGCGGCGGTGCCGGCGGTGGTGACGGGCAGGCCGGCGTCGCGCACGGCGGTCAGCAGCTTGCGGGCGACGTGGCCGGCCGGCCACCACAGGTAAAGGGTCCCGCCGGTATCGGCGAGCGGAGCGGGGCGTCCGCAGCTCGCACAGGGCGACGCGGCAGGCTTGATGGGCGACTGGATCATGAAGACGGCTTCCTCGTCCATGGCTGGGGACCGGGATACGGAAGGATAAGGGCTCACACGAACGTACGGCGCCCTACGGCCTTCGGATCATCGATATACCTTTTCACCACAGCGCGAGATCGTCGGGCCGGCGCCGTCGCCTCAGGGGGCGTGAACCTCCCCCTCCACCCGCGTCAGCAGATCCGTGAAGAAGGCCTGCTCCGCCGGCGTCAGGCCGGCGTGGCGATCGAGGAAGGGCGCCACCGGGCGCGCTGTGTAGCGACCTACGAGGATGCCGTCGCGCCGGATCAGGTGGTCGCGCACGAAGTCGGCGGCCTTGCCGTGGCAGATGGTGCACTGGCGGCGGAACAGCGGCGGCGTCTCCGCCTGGGCCAGCAGCATGGTGGCCAGCGGCCCGGCGTCCGCACCGGCCCCACCGTGGCGGCCGAGGAAGCGGGCCAGGCGCTCCGCCGTCAGGCCGCGGCCGGCCAGGACCTCGTGGGCGAAGGGGCCGGCGTCGCCGTGGCAGGCGGCGCAGCGGTCCTCGAACAGGCGGTGCAGATCCTCGGCGGCGGCCGGCGCGCCCGAACCGCTCAGGACGATGGCGGCGGCGACGGCGGCGAGGACGAAGCGGATGGCGCGCATGGCGGCCTCCCGGACGATCGGTTCCCCTCTCCGACTCCGATGATGGCACGAACGATGCACCACCACGACCGCAAGGCGTGCGCTGCAGCCATGCCTTGACCCCCGGTCCGGCCGTGCGACAATGGCTTCAACCGCTTCATTCACAAGGGATTGCCTCTCGCATGACCGTTCTTGCCCGCATTTCCGCCCGCCTGCGCGGCCTGGCCGCCGCCGGTCTCGCCGCCGCGGCGCTCACCGCCTGCGCCCAGCCGGCGCCGGTGCCCGACTTCGCCGACCTGCGCTGGACCAACAAGCAGGCCATGACCTTCCAGACCAACGACAAGGTCGTGCAGTCCGACTTCCAGCCGAGCTTCCAGCCGCCCTATGTGGAACACCTGATGCCCCTGCCGCCGGAACGCGCCCTGCGCACCTGGGCGGAAGACCGCATCGCCGTCACCGGCACCAGCGGCGTGCCGGGCGAGGTCGGCGGCCTGCGGGTGGTGCGCTTCGTCATCCGCGACGCCTCGGTGCGCGAGGAACGGCTGCAGACGTCGGAAGGCGTGCGCGGCTTCCTGAGCGACGAGCAGGCGTGGAAGTACACCGCCCACATCCAGGCCGACCTCGAAGTGCTGCGCGACCGCACCGTGCTCGCCAGCGCCACCACCGAAGGCTACCGTTCCAAGACGCTGGGCGAGAAGGCCAGCCTGAACGAACGCGAGGAGGTGTGGTACGCTCTGGTGGTCGACCTGATGCAGGATTTCGACGCGGCCATGGCGCAGAACGTCCGCCGGCACCTGGGCGAGCATCTGGTCGGCCAGTAAGACCGGCCCCGACGCTTCGGCCGGCGAGGGGACGCCGCGCCGGAGCCGTTCGGAGGCATGGGGAACGCGGGGGAGGGGGACGACCATGGCGCAGCGTCGCGTCCGGGTGCGGGAGGCGTGGTGCGCAGGGGCCGCGGCCGTGCTGCTGCTGGCACTGCTGACGGCCTTCGCCGCGCCGCTCGCGACCGCCGCCACGCCGGCCCAGGGCGACCGGCCGCTGCGCTCGGTGACCCTGCAGCTCAAGTGGACCCACCAGTTCCAGTTCGCCGGCTTCTATGCCGCCGTCGCCAAGGGCTTCTTCCGCGAGGCCGGCTTCCACGTGGAGCTGCGCGAGGGCGGCCCGGCCGTCGACCCCGCCGTGGCCGTGGCGGAAGGCCGCGCCGACTTCGGAGTCGGCACCGCGTCGCTGCTGCTCGACCTGGCGGCGGGGCGGCCGGTGGTGGCCGTGGCGCCCATCTTCCAGCACTCGCCCTTCGTCATCGTCGCGCTGCGCCGCCCCGGCCTCGACGACATCCCCGACCTGCGCGGTCGCACCATCATGGCCGAGGAACACTCGGCGGAGCTCGACGCCTATCTGGCGCTGGCCGACATCACCGTGGACCGGGTGCCGCACACCGGCGACGTCCGCGACCTGGAGGCGGGTGTCGTCGACGGCGCCACCGCCTATACCACCACCGAACTCTACGACCTGGTGCGCTACGGCATCCCCTATCAGGTGTTCAACCCGCGCGAGATGGGGATCGACTTCTACGGCGACACCCTGTTCACCAGCCGCCAGCTGGCCCGCGACGCGCCCGAGACGGTGCGCGCCTTCCGCGACGCCGCCCTGAAGGGCTGGCGCTACGCCCTCGCCCACCCCAACGAGATCATCGACCTCGTCGCCACGCGCTACGCCCCGGGCATGGAGCGCCGCAAGCTGGAGTTCGAGGCCGAGGAGATCCGCCGGCTGATGATCGCCGAGGTGGTCGACGTCGGCTACATGCACGCCGACCGCTGGCGGGCCATTGCCGATACCTTCGCCGCCGCCGGGCTGGTGCCGCCCGACCTGCCGCTCGACGGCTTCCTGTTCGACCCGACGGTGCCCGAGCCCGACCTGCGGTGGTTCTACGGCGGCCTGACCGCGGCCGCGGCCCTGGTGCTGGCGGCCTTCCTGGTGACGTGGCGGTTCCACGCGCTCAACCGCGCCCTGCGCCACGAAATCGCCCTGCGTCGGCGGGCCGAGGCGGAGCTGACGCGGCAGGCCATCACCGACCCGCTCACCGGGCTCTACAACCGCCGCCACTTCGACCAGGAGGCGGGGCTGGCGGTGCGGCGGGCGCGCCGCGCGCAGGAGCCGCTGGCGGTGCTGTTCCTCGACCTCGACCACTTCAAGCAGGTCAACGACGGCCACGGCCACGCCGTCGGCGACCGGGCGCTGCAGGCCTTCGCCGACCTGTGCGCCACGACGCTGCGTGACATCGACATCCTCGGCCGCTACGGCGGCGAGGAACTGGCCATCGTGCTGCCGGGCGCCACCGCCGAGTCGGCGCGGCAGGTGGGAGAGCGGCTGCGCGAGTTGATGGCGACCCTGAGCGTGCAGGCCGACGACGGCACGCCGGTGCGGCTGACCCTGAGCGGCGGGGTGGCGGCGCTGGATGCCGGCGACGATTCCATCGACGCCGTCCTCGGCCGCGCCGACGCCGCCCTCTACGACGCCAAGAGCCTGGGCCGCGACCGCATCGTCGTCGCCCCGCCGCCGCGGCGCATCAGCGCCTGACCGCCTGACCGCCTGAAGGCGGCCAGGCTGGTCCTGTTTGCGCTCTGTCGCGGTCGCGCCAGAGCTGCGTTCACGCGCCACGCAGGCTCCCGCGCCTGACCGGCGCGGGGGCGCAGTCGCGCCCCTGATCGCGGTTTCCGAGCCTGTTTGATCGGAAACCGCTCTACTCCAGCTCGCGCACCACCCGGAAGCCGACCACGTAGCTCCACACGTCGGCGGCGTTGCGGGCGCGCGACGCGGAGGCCGACAGCAGCGGCACGTAGTACCACGCGCCGCCGCGCATCACGCGGTCGCGGCAGGCGGGATCGGGCTGCCACGGTTCCTGGGCGCCGGAGGGCGCGCCGTCGGCGGTCCAGCAGTCGGCCGTCAGTTCCCACAGGTTGCCGGCCGTGTCGAGCAGTCCCCAGGCATTGGCGGGGTAGTTGCCGACGGCGAAGCTGCCGCCGTGCTCGACGATGGGGCCGTCGCAGCCGCGGCAGTTGGCGCGGCCCTCGGTCATGGCTTCGCCCCAGGGGTAGAGGGTGGTGGTGCCGGCGCGCGCCGCCCATTCCCACTCCACTTCCGACGGCAGGCGGTAGGTGTGGCCGGTGCGGGCGGAGAGCCAGGCGACGTAGGCCTCGGCGTCGGCGAGGCTGACGTTGATGACCGGCCGGTCGCCGCGGCCCCAGCCGTGGTCGTCCTGGCCGCCGCGGCAGGCGCCCTCGGCGACGCAGGCGCCCCACTGGCGCCAGGTGACTTCGGTGCGGCCGATGGCGAAGGGGCGGACGACGGTGGCCTCGCGCGGCGCGGCGTCGGGCACGCGGGCGTCACCCAGGGTGAAGGTGCCCGGCGGCACCGCCACCATCTCGGGGCACGCCGGGCAGTCGCGGAAGGGCTCCCCCGCCGCGGCGGGGAAGGCCGCCATCAGCAGCACGCCGGCCGCCGCCGCCGCCAGACGCCGCCGCATCACTCGGCCAGGGCGCTGTCGAAGAAGGTCAGCACCGCGCCCGTGGGATTGCCGATGTCGTCGCGGTACGGCAGGAAGGCGGCGTGGAAGCGGGTGCCGTCGTGGGTCAGGTCGAAGCGGTCGACCAGGCCTTCCTCCACCACCTTGTGCAGGCGGTCGCGCAGGCCCGGCAGCTCCGCCTTGCAGGTGACGGCGGTGATGGTCTGGCCGATGTCGGTCGGATGCAGGTCGAACAGGCGACGGGCCGGCTGGTTGTAGCGGGTGACGCGCAGGCCGCGGTCGATGGCGACGATGGGGAAGCCGATGGACCGCAGGATGTTCTCGAGGTCGGCGTTCACCCCCGCCAGTTCCGACGACTTGATCTGCAGTTCCTCGTTGACCGTCGTCAGTTCCTCGTTGGTCGACTGCAATTCCTCGTTGGAGGTTTCCAACTCCTCGTTGGAGCTTTGCAGTTCCTCGTTGCTGGCCTGCAGTTCCTCGTTGAGGGACTGGAGTTCCTCGTTGGCGGTCTCCAGTTCTTCCACCACCGTCTGCAGGTTTTCGCGCGTCGCGACCAGTTCCTGCTCCAGTTCCTGGACGCGGGGATCCTCGTCGAGGCCGGGGCGCGGCTCGCTCATGGTGCCGACGGGGGCGACCGCCGGCTCGAAGCACACCATGAACAGCTCGTCCGTCGACAGCGCCAGGGGGCGGACGGAGACGCGCACCGTGATTTCCTGGTTGTCGTGGTAGAACGAGGTCGCCGGTCCGGCCAGTTCGGTGCGCTTCTGGTGGGCGCGCACGAACACCGACCGCAGTTCCGCCCGCAACTCGCGCCGCACCATGGTGAAGATGTTCAGGTCCGGCGTGCCCTGACCGATCTGCAGGTAACTCTGCATCTCGCCGTGGACGTGCAGGATGCGGCCGTCGCGGTCGACCAGCGCCGTCGGCGGCGCATAGGCGGCGATGAGGGCCGCCATGGCGACGTCGTTGAGCGACACCTCCTTCGGCTCCCGCCGTCCGCGCACGGCGTTGCCGTCGCTGCCGCGCGGCTGGAAGCTCGCCATCTGTTCGCGCGTCTGCGGCCGGGCGTCGCCCAGGCGGCGGAACAGCTTCCACTTCTTGTCGACCGTGTGGAACCGGCTGGTGGCGGCGCCGATGGTCTCCGACTTGCCGAGCAGCAGGTACTTCCCCGGGTTCAGGGCGTAGTGGAAGATGTTGATGACCTTCTGCTGCAGGGCCGCGTTGAAATAGATCAGCAGGTTGCGGCACGAGATCAGGTCGATGCGCAGGAACGGCGGGTCCTGGATCAGGTCGTGCTTGGCGAACACGATCATGTCGCGCACCGACTTGACCACCTGGTAATATCCGCCGCGCGCCAGAAAGTACCGCGACAGCATCTCGCGGCTCATGTTCTTCAGCGCCGCGTCGGGATAGAGCGCCTTGCGGGCACGCGCCAGGGCGTCGGCGTCGATGTCGGTGGCGAAGATCTGGACCTGGTAGTTGCCCAGCCGCTCGCCCAGGTGCTCCGACAGCAGGATGGCGAGCGAATAGGCTTCCTCGCCCGAGGCGCAGGCCGCCACCCAGATGCGGATGGTATCGCCCGGCTTCTTGTCGCGCACCATGTCGGGGATGACGCGGGCGAGCGTTTCATACGCCTGGTCGTCGCGGAAGAAGCTGGTGACGGAAATGAGGATGTCGTTGCGCAGCGCCTCCAGTTCCTGCGGCATCTCGGTGACGTAGGCCAGGTAGTCGGCCAGCGCCTCGCAGCGGCAGGCGGCCATGCGGCGGCGGATGCGGCGGGTGATGGTGGTCTTCTTGTAGCCCGTGAAGTCGACGCCGAGGCGGTTCTTCACCATCAGCAGCAGCCGCTGCACAACGTCGGAGTTCTCCTCCTCCACCGCGATGTGGGCGCGCTTGGGGTTGGTGAGGAGTTCCAGCAGTTCCTCGCCCATGCGGTCGGGCGTCATGACGAAGTCGACGCAGCCCGTCTCCACCGCCGCCCGCGGCATGCCGGAGTAGCGGGCGCTCTCCTCGTCCTGGGCCATGGTGATGCCGCCGGCGGCCTTGATGGCGCGCACGCCGTGGGCGCCGTCGGACCCGGTGCCCGACAGGATGATGCCGACGGCGTGCTCGCCCTGGTCCTCGGCGAGGCTGGCGAAGAAATAGTCGGCCGAGGGCTTCGGCCCGATGGCGGCGTGCGGCTCGCGCAGGGCGAGGACGCCGTCCTCGATGTCGAGGTCGTTGTTGGGCGGGGTGATGTGGATGACGTTGGGCTCGACCCGCAGGCCGTCGGTGATCTCCACCACCTTCAGGTCGGTCTGGCGGGCCAGCAGCTGGGTCAGCATGCTCGGGTGCTGCGGCGCCATGTGCTGCACCACCACATAGGCCATCTGGCTGTCGGCCGGCAGGTTGGTGATGAGGTGGCCGAGCGCCTCCAGCCCGCCCGCCGACGCGGCGATGCCGACGATCGTCACCTTGCGGCGCCGGCCCCGTCGCGAGGGTGCGGCCTCCTCGATCGTGTCGTCCACGGTATCGTCGGGCATTCAGCCCCTCCCCTCGTCCTCGCTCGGCCCTCGCGGACCCCCTAGTGTGCCGCAGGTGGTCGTCGCCGCCGCCCTGGCTGAAGGATAGGCGGCATCCCACTCGTCACGCACGGAAGGGTCGCCTTCGTGGTCCCGAAAGTTCTCGTAGCACGAAATATATCCTTCCGGATCGACAAGTCTAGCCAAACACCAGACCGCCGCCCCGCGAACCAGCGGCGACGGGTCGGTACAAGCCGCCTTTCGCGCCAATGGAGCGAGTGTGCGATCGCCCGAATTCCCTATAGCCACGAAAACATTACGTATGAAGCGGTCGCGGCCGATCCGTTTTACTGGCGAAACGGTGAACAGCGACCGAAACCCGGCATCGTCCAACTGCGCGAGATCCGCCAGCCGCGGCGCCATGAACTCGGCCCGCGGCTGGAACGCCGCGTGCGGCGTCGGGCGGGCGAAGCGGTTCCACGGGCACACGGCCAGGCAATCGTCACACCCGTAGATGCGGTTCCCCACGAGCGAACGCAACTCGCGCGGGATCGGCCCCTTGTTCTCGATGGTGAGGTAGCTGATGCAGCGGCGGGCATCGATCTGCCGCTCGGCGGTGATGGCGCCCGTCGGGCAGGCCGGCAGGCAGCGGCTGCACGAGCCGCAGTGGTCCGATTCGGGCGGGTCGGGCTCGACGTCCAGCGTCGTCAGGATCTCGCCGAGGAACAGCCACGAGCCGAAGCCGCGCGACACCAGGTTGGTGTGCTTGCCCTGCCAGCCGAGCCCAGCCTGCGCGGCCAGCGGCTTTTCCATCACCGGCGCGGTATCGACGAAGACCTTGATGTCGCCGCCGAAGCGCGCGATCAGCCACTGGCCGAGGGTCTTCATGCGGCCCTTGATCCAGTCGTGATAGTCGCGGTTGCGGGCGTAGACCGAGATGTGGCCGCGGTCCGGGTGGTCCTGCAACGTCCGCGGATCGAGCCCGGGGCCGTAGTTGGCGCCGAGCACGATGCCGGTCACCGCCTCCGGCCACAGCGCCTGCGGATGCGCCCGGCGCTCGGCGGTCTCGGCCATCCACGCCATGTCGGCGTGCCGCCCCTCGGCGAGGTAGGCGTCGAGGTTGGCGCGCACCTCCGCCGGCAACATGGCGCGGGTGAAGCGCACGTCGTCGAAGCCGAGGCGGCGGGCCTCGTCGGTGATCGCCTGCTTGATCGACATGGCCGCCACATAGGCGCGCGCGGGAGGTTATGCCAGCGGCGCGATGTCTCCCCGCGCCTGATCCTCGTCGAAGCGGGCGGCGAACTCGGCCAGCCGGCCCTCCTGGATGGCGCCGCGGATGCCGCGCATGAGGTCCTGGTAGTATTGCAGGTTGTGCTGCGTCAGCAGCATCATGCCGAGGATTTCCTCGCAGCGGATCAGGTGGTGCAGGTAGGCGCGGCTGTACTGGCGGCAGGCGGCGCACGAGCACTCGGCGTCGAGCGGGCGCGGGTCGTCGCTGTGGCGGGCGTTGCGCAGGTTCACCGTGCCGCGGCGGGTGAAGGCCTGCGCCGTGCGGCCCGAGCGGGTCGGCAGCACGCAGTCGAACATGTCGATGCCGCGCATGACGGCGCCCACCAGATCGGCCGGCTTGCCGACGCCCATGAGGTAGCGCGGCTTGTGCTGCGGCATGAGCGGCGTGGTGAATTCCAGCGTCGAGAACATGGCCTCCTGCCCCTCGCCGACCGCCAGGCCGCCGACGGCGTAGCCTTCGTAGTCGAGGGCGTTCAGGGCTTCGACGCTCTCGCGCCGCAGGTCCTCGAACACCGAGCCCTGGACGATGCCGAACTGGCCGTAGCCGGGGCGCGCGACGAAGGCCTTGCGCGACCGTTCCGCCCATCGCATGGACAGGCGCATGCTTTCGGCCGCCTGCTCGTGGGTGGCGGGGAAGGGCGTGCACTCGTCGAAGGCCATGGTGATGGTGGCGTCGAGCAGGTGCTGGATCTCGATGGAGCGTTCCGGCGTGAGGTGGTGGCGCGAGCCGTCGACGTGGCTCTGGAAGGTGACGCCGTCCTCGGTCAGCTTGCGCAGCTTGGCGAGGCTCATCACCTGGAAGCCGCCCGAGTCGGTGAGGATCGGCCCGCGCCAGTTCATGAAGTTGCGCAAGCCGCCCAGCGCCGCCACCCGCTCCGCCGTCGGGCGCAGCATCAGGTGATAGGTGTTGCCGAGGATGATCTGCGCGCCGGTCGCCCGCACCTCCTCGGGGCGCATGGCCTTCACGGTCGCCGCCGTGCCGACCGGCATGAAGGCGGGCGTGTCGATGGTGCCGTGGGCGGTGTGGACGCGCCCGAGGCGGGCGGCGCCGTCGGTCTTCAGAAGCTCGTAGCGGAAAACGTGGGTCACGCGGGAATGTCCTCGTCGCAGCGTTCCAGCAGGCTGCCGTCGCCGTAGGAATAGAAGCGGTAGCCGGTCTCGACGGCATGGGCATAGGCCGCCTGCATGCGGGTCAGGCCGCAGAAGGCGCTGACCAGCATGAACAGGGTGGAGCGCGGCAGGTGGAAGTTGGTCACCAGCCGGTCGACCATGCGGAAGCGCCAGCCGGGGGTGATGAAGATGTCGGTCGGGCCGCTGAAGGGATGCAGCACGCCGCTCTCGTCGGCGGCGCTTTCCAGCAGGCGCAGGGCCGTGGTGCCCACCGCCACCACCCGGCCGCCGCCGGCGCGGGCGGCGTTGATGGCGGCCGCGGCCTCGGGCGTCACCTCGCCGATCTCGGCATGCATGCGGTGCTCGGCGGTGTCGTCGGCGGTGACCGGCAGGAAGGTGCCGGCGCCGACGTGCAGCGTCACGAACACCCGCGACACGCCGCGCGCCTCCAGCCGGGCGAGCAGGTCGGGCGTGAAGTGCAGGCCGGCCGTCGGGGCGGCGACGGCGCCTTCCTTTTCCGGCGCGGCGTAGACGGTCTGGTAGTCGGTGCGGTCGCGCTCGTCGTCGTCGCGGCCCATGTAAGGCGGCAGCGGAATGTGGCCGTGGGCCTTGAGCGCGTCCATGAGCGCCTGGCCGCCGCGGTCGAACTTCAGCCGCACGTCGCCGCCGTCCTTGTCCTCCACCAGGGCCTCGAAGCCCTCGGCGAAGGTGATGGTCTGGCCCGGCTTCAGCTTCTTGGCGCCCTTGGCGAAGGCGCGCCAGGTGTCGTCGGCGAGGCGCATGTGCAGCGTCACCTCCACCTTGGCCTCGCCGCGCCGGCCCAGCAGGCGGGCGGGGATGACGCGGGTGTCGTTGAACACCATCACGTCGCCGGGCTGCAGCAGGTCCGGCAGGTCGCGCATGATGCGGTCGTCCAGGCCGTCGGGGCGGACGTGCAGGCAGCGCGCCGAGTCCCGCGGCGAGACGGGACGGTCGGCGATACGGTCGCGGGGAAGGTCGAAGTCGAAGGCGTCGACGCGCATGGGGCGGTGGTTTCGGCGGCTGTGGTGCGGAAGCGGCGGCAGGCGGCCCCCATATGGGGAGCCCCGGCCGCCGAGGGTATGCCCCATGGCGGCGGCGCGGGCAAGGCCGGTCGCCGGCCGGCGGCATCATGCAGTGGCGGCGCCGCCGGGGCAAGGTGACCGCCGCCGTTTCCGCCACGGAAACGTTGCGGGTCCGCAGCCGGCGCAGACGCGGGCGCCGCGCCGCCTTATCTTGCTGGGACCGGAACCAGGAGACCGCCGCCATGCCCATGCCCGTCCTGTTCGTCAGCCACGGCTCGCCCACCCTCGCCCTCGACCCGACGCCCGCCCATCAGGCGCTGCGGGCGCTGGGGCAGGACCTGGCGCGGCCGACCGCGGTGCTGGTGCTCTCGGCCCACTGGGAGACGGCGGTGCCGACCGTCAGCACGGCGGCGCGGCCGGAGACCATCCACGACTTCTACGGCTTCCCGCAGGCGCTGTTCGACATCCGCTATCCCGCCCCCGGCGCCCCCGCCGTGGCCGCCCGCGCCCATGCCCTGCTGGACGCGGCGGGCTTCGCCCCGGCGATGGAGGAGCGCGGCCTGGACCATGGCGCCTGGGTGCCGCTCGGACTGCTGTTCCCCGAGGCGGACGTGCCGGTGTTCCAGGTCTCCGTCGTCCCCGGCCGCGACGCCGCCTGGCACCGGCGGCTGGGCGCGGCGCTCGCCCCCTTGCGCGACGAGGGTGTGTTGATCCTCGCGACGGGCGCCGTCACCCACAACCTGCGGGCCGTCGCCTGGCGCCAGAAAACCGGCCCCGGCCTGCCGTGGGTGGAGGCCTTCGGCGATGCGGTGGCCGACCGGGTGACGCGCGGCGAGAGCCTCGACGACTGGACGGCCCTGCCCCACGCCGCCGACAACCACCCCTCGCCCGAACACTTCCTCCCGCTCCCCGCGGCCCAGGGCGCGGCGGCCGGCGCCGCCGCCAAGGCGGTCCACCGGAGCACCGAATACGCCGCCCTGCGCATGGACGTCTACCGCTGGGCGTGAGGATCGGGGGCATGGGATCGCGCTGAAACGACGCGACGCCCGGCCCTCCACGACCTGCCCGGCCTCGGGCCGGGCAGCCGCGGCTCCGCCGTCGCCGGCCGTCAGTCTTCCAGTTCGGCGCGGGCTTCGAAGCGGTAGGGATGGGCCGGGTAGACGCCGAGGATCTTCACCTCGCGCGAGAAGAACTGCAGTTCCTCGAAGGCCAGCCGCACGCTGCGCTCCTCCGGGTGGCCTTCCACTTCGGCCAGGAACTGGGCGGCGACGAAATGGCCGTCGACGATGTAGCTCTCCAGCTTGGTCATGTTCACGCCGTTGGTGGCGAAACCGCCGAGCGCCTTGTAGAGGGCGGCCGGCACGTTGCGCACGCGGAACACGAAGCTGGTCACCACCGGGTGGGGCGTGTCGCGCGGCGGCGTCACGGCCTCCTCGGCCATGATGAGGAAGCGGGTGGTGTTGTGGGTCTCGTCCTCGATGTTGGCGCGCAGCGACACGAGGCCGTAAGTTTCCGCCGCCAGTTCCGACGCGATGGCGGCGATGGTCTTGTCGCCCTTCTCCGCCACTTCCGCCGCCGAGCCGGCGGTATCGGCGGCGACCACCGGGCGGATGCCCAGCTCGCGGATGATGTTGCGGCACTGGCCGAGCGCGTGAACGTGGCTGCGCACCGTGCGAATGTCGGCGATGGTGGCGCCCGGCACCGCCAGCAGGTGGTGGTTCACCGGCTGGTAGTGCTCGCCGATGATGTGCAGGCCGGAGCGCGGCAGCAGGTGGTGGATGTCGGCGACGCGCCCGGCCACCGAGTTGTCCACCGGGATCATGGCGTACTTGGCGAGCCCGTCGCGCACCGCCTGGAAGGTGTCCTCGAACGACGCGCAAGGCAGGGCCGTGAAGTCCGGAAACACCGCCCGGCACGCCAGATGGCTGTAGGCACCGGGGCTGCCCTGGAAGGCGATGGTGGTGGCGGGCTTCGACGTCTCGGCCATGATGGCGGCGGTCTCCGGAGGGGTGGATGAACGGATCAGATGTGGTCGGGGGGCGGCAGGGCCGACAGCATGCGGCGCGCCTTCTCCAGGTCTTCGGGCGTGTCGACGCCGAGCGGCACCGTGTCGACCAGCACGGCGTCGATGCGCATGCCGGCCTCCAGCGCGCGCAGCTGCTCCAGCCGCTCGCGGGTTTCCAGCACCGCCGGCGGCAGGGCGACGAAGCGTTCCAGCGCGGCGCGGCGATAGGCGTAGAGGCCGATGTGGTGATAGAGCGGGCCGTCGCCGGTGGGCGCCGTGGCGCGGGTGAAATAGAGCGCGCGGGCGCGGCGCACCCCGGGCGCGAGGCCACAGATCGCCTTCACCACGTTGGGATTGTCGCGCTCCGCCGGGTCGGCGATCTCGGCGATGAGGGTCGCCACGTCCACCGCCGGATCGTCCAGCGGCTCCAGGGCGGCGCGCACCAGTGCGGGGTCCAGCGTCGGCAGGTCGCCCTGCACGTTGACGACGACGTCGAAGCGGCCCTGCGGGTCGAATCGCTCCACCGCCTGCCACACCCGGTCGGAGCCGGACGGAAGGTCGGGATCGGTGAGCACCGCCTCGCCGCCGGCGGCCCGCACGGCCTCGGCGATCTCGGGCTCGGCGCAGGCCACCAGCACCGGACCGACGGCGGCTTCCAGCGCCCGCTGCCAGACCTGCACGATCATCGGCCGGCCGGCGATGTCGGCCAGCGGCTTGCCGGGCAGGCGGGTCGAGGCCATGCGGGCGGGGATGACGACGAGGGCGGAAACGGCGGTCTGGGACGTCATGGCGAATTCAGCCTGTGCGGGCAAGGGGCACGAAGGTATCGTTCCAGACGCCGGGGGGAAAGTCCCAAATGCCCGTCAAGTCCGCACCGGAGCGTGGACAGGACGGGCCGCAGCCGCTAACCTCCCGCGCGATTCGCTGCCCTGGCTCAGAACCGTTCGGAGAGGCGCATGTCAATAATCGGCAAATCCGTCGTCGCGCTCGCCGTGGCGATCGTCCTGGTGTTCGTCGTGAACGCCGTGGGCGACATCTACAACCCGACGCGCACGTTGGAAGAACCCGTTTACCGCGCCGGCCTCGACGGCGGCGCCGCCGCCCCGGCGAAGGCCGATGCCGCCGCCGAACCCGAGGCGGACATCTTCACGCTGATCTCCGAGGCCTCGGCCGACGACGGCGCAGCGGTATTCAAGAAGTGCACCTCGTGCCACACCATCGACGCCGGCGGCGCCAACCGCGTCGGCCCGAACCTGCACAACGTGGTCGGGGCGCAGATCGCCCATCACGACGGGTTCAACTACTCCGACGCCCTGGCCGGCCACGGCGGCGAGTGGACCTACGAGAACCTGGATGCGTGGCTGACGGACCCGAAGGCGTTCGCGCCCGGCAACAAGATGACCTTCGCCGGCATCAAGGACACCGCCGACCGCGCCGCCCTCATCAAGTACCTGATGGCCAATACCGAGAACCCGCCGGAGGTGCCGGTTCCCGCCGCGCCCGCCGCCGCCGAGCAGCCCGCCGAGGCCGCCCCGGCCGAGGGTGAGCAGCCGGCCGAGGGCGGCGAGCAGCAGGCCGCCGCCGAAGCGCCGGCCGAGGGTGCCGCCGCCGCCGAGGCTCCGGCCGCCGGTGGTGGCTTCGCCGCCCTGGTCGCCGCCGCCGACCCCGCCGTCGGTGAGAAGGCCTTCAACCAGTGCAAGGCCTGCCACACCATCGACGCCGGCGGTCCCAACCGCGTCGGCCCGAACCTGCACAACGTCGTCGGCGCCGACATCGCCGCCCACGACGGCTTCAAGTACTCCGACGCCCTGGCCGGCGTCGACGGCGAATGGACGGCCGACAAGCTGGACGCCTGGCTCGCCAACCCCAAGGAGTTCGCGCCCGGCAACAAGATGGCCTTCGCCGGCGTGAAGGACGAGCAGCAGCGCGCCGCCCTGGTCGCCTTCCTGCGCGCCAACACCGAGAACCCGCCGCCGCTGGGCCAGTGACACCAAGACCGGCACGCGCCGCCGCGCGACGCCCCGTCCCGGACCTCCGGGGCGGGGCGTTCGTTCTTTCGGCCCTATGCACTTCTTCCGGATTGACCCGGCGTAATCCTTTCGTCACCATCCGCGCCCATGAAACGGGTTGGAGCCGGTCCACCAGAAGCCGCGCCCGCCTGGGGGACTGAGGAAGAAAGGACGCAGATGGCCCTCGCCACCGGCTTGACACCGGCAGCCGCAACCGCTGCCGGCGGGGCTCGCAGTACGGCCGCCGCACTCGAAGCCATGGCCGGTGAACGGCGCACGGTGGGGCAGGCCTTGTCCTACTGGCACGCCATCCGCGGCCACCGCTCGCTGCCGACACTCGCCGACGTCGACCTGGCGGAATGCGGGCCGCTGACCGACAAGCTGTTCATTCTGGACATCCGCGACGGCATCCCCGAGGCGCCCTTCACCCACTGCGGCGGCTCGCTGTCCGCCGCCTTCGGCCGCAAGGTCGCCGGCAAGCGCCCGCACGACCTGATGCCGGCCGACGTCGCCGACCACCTGCTGGACCTGGTGCGCGCCGTCGCCGACTTCCGCCGGCCGCTGGCCGATGCCGCCACCATGCCGCGGGTACGCGGCGGCGGCGTGCTGAAGCACCGCATGGCGGTCATGCCGCTGGCCGCCGACGACGGCCGCACGGTCACCCACATCCTGGGCGCCTTCAGCTACCGCATCGACTGAGCGGCGCCGTCCAGCCACGCCAGCAGGGCGTCGCGGAACCCCGTCATGCTCTTGTAGGCCGCCATCTCCGGCGGCAGCGCCCGCACCGCCTCCGCCAGGGCGGCGGCGGTCGCGGCGTCGCGCACCACCGCCCGCAAGGGATGGATGTGGGTGCGGATGCCGAACAGCAGGGCGCCGCTGCGCGGCAGCCGCCGCAGGGTCTGGCGCTCCACCCGCAGCACCAGCCGGTCGGGCGCCGTCGCCGGCGTCACGTCGGTGCCTTCGACGCCGCCGTGGCCGGTCGGCTGAAAACGGCGGGCGTCGGCCTGGATGCCCCAGTTGGTGCGCCACACCGCCCGGTCCGCGGCCAGCCGGTCGAAGAAGCGGTCCACCGGCACCCCCAGGCGATCGGCGTAGCCCGGCACGGGGACGTGGATCGCCGCCATGGCGCGCCCCAGCTTGTCGGCCAGCCGCCAGCGGTTGGGGAAGCACAGGGACGCCGCCGTCAGCACCCAGCCCTCGGCGCCCCGCTCCATGAGGCAGAGGTCTTCCTGCACCCACCGCCCGGCGGCGTCGAGCGGCGCGACGCCCGGCTCGTCCAAGCGCCAGGACCGTCCCTGCGGCCCGTGCAGCACGGCGCCGTCGCGGCGGAACAGGGCGGCGTGGTGCTCCGTCAGGTGGGCGAGCAGGAGGTCGCGCGCTTCCGCCGCGGCCTCTTCCGATCCCGGCACGGCGCCCACCACCTCGTGCGGCCGTTCGGCCAGCAGCCGCTCCTTCTCCGCCACGTCGGCGGCCCAACCGGCGTCGAGTTCGATCCACTCGGCGGGCGCCAGGGCGCGCAGGCCCATGGCCATGCGATAGGGCGCGGCGTCGAGGAAGGGGAGATGGCGGGGCGGCGGCGGCGGTGGGGTCATGCCGCCAGCTTAGCCACGGCGGCGCGGCCCCGGCAACGGCGCCGATGCAGGCGGCGTTGCCCGCAAGGCGGCAGACCCTGCCGCGCCCACCGCCCAAGGAGGTTCCATGCCCGCCGAGACCGTCGCCCCGTCCGCCGCCGCCCGCGCCCCCGTGGTGGTCATCACCGGCGGTTCGGCCGGCGTCGGCCGCGCCACCGCCGAGCTGTTCGCCGAGGAAGGCTGGGACGTCGCCCTGCTGGCGCGCGGCGAGGATCGCCTGGAAGACGCCTGCGACGCCATCGAGGCCCTCGGCGCCCGCGCCCTCGCGGTGCCCTGCGACGGGTCCGACGCCGCCGCCGTGTTCGCCGCCGCCGAGCGCATCGAGCGCGAGTTGGGCCCCATCGACTGCTGGGTCAACGACGCCATGGTCACCCAGTTCGCCCGCTTCCAGGACATGACGCCCGCCGAGTTCAAGCGCGTCGTCGATGTCACGCTCATGGGCCAGGTCTACGGCACCATGGCGGCGCTGAAGGTGATGCAGGCGCGCGACCGCGGCACCATCGTCTGCGTCGGCTCCGCCCTCGCCTACCGCGGCATCCCGCTCCAGACGGCCTATTGCGCCGCCAAGCACGGCATCCGCGGCTTCCTCGACGGACTGCGCAGCGAGCTGATCCACGACGGCAGCGGCATCCGCCTCAGCACGGTGCACCTGCCGGGCCTCAACACGCCGCAGTTCCACTGGGCGCGCAACCGACTCGACCGCGAGCCGCGCCCGGTGCCGCCGGTCTACGACCCCAAGGTCGCCGCCGCCGCCATCCTGCGGGCCGCTCGCGAGGCCCCGCGCGAGCTGTGGGTGGGGGCCTCGACCCTGAAGATCGTGCTCGGCAGCATGGTGGCACCGGGCCTGCTCGACAGCCTGCTGGCCAACCAGGCCTTCAGCGGCCAGAAGGACGACATCGCCGCCCGCGACCGCCCCGACAACCTGTTCGAGGCCGCCCCCGGCGTCTTCGCCGCCCGCGGTCGCTTCGCCGACGAGGCACGGCAGACGGCGGTCACGGTCGACGGCGAGCGGGTGCGCAAGGGCATCGGCATGGCGGCCGCCGCCCTGGTGGCGGGCGCCGCGGCCTGGGCCGTCGCGCGGCGGCGCTGAGCCGTCACTTGGGCTTGCGCGCCGCCGCCTCCTTGGCGCCCTTGTGGCCGCGGTTCATCAGCACCATCAGCTTCTCTTCCAGCTGCTCCGGCGGGAAGGGCTTGGCGATGTAGGCGGTGACGTCGTGCGCCATGGCCTCCTCCACCGCCGGCTGGGTGGCGAGCGCGGTGACCATGAGGAAGGGCAGCACCGGGCGCACGCTGCGCACCTGCTTCAGCACGTCGATGCCCGACAGGCGCGGCATCATCCAGTCGCAGACGATGATGTCGTAATCGTCCTCGTGGTCGGTGAACAGTTCCAGCGCCTCGCGCCCGTCGCGGGCGACGGTGACGCTCTGCACGCCCATGTCGCCGAGCACCATGCGGATGTAGCCGGCCGCCGCCTCCTCGTCCTCCACCACCAGCACGCGCATGCGGGTGACGTCGGTGAAAGGCACGCCGGCGCGGCGCATCTTCTCGCCGAGCGCCGCGAGGCGTGCCGCCCCTTCGGCGCTGTCCTTGACGCCGGCCAGGAACTCGCGGATCACCGTCGGCCGCTGGCCGTAGCGGGTGAGGAGGGTACGGGCGCGCTTCATGCACTCGCCCTCGGTGAAGGCGCCCTCGGCGCACAGATCGAGGGTTTCCAGCACCTTCTGCGGCGGCGGCTTGTCCTTCTCGAAGGGCGCGAAGACCTGGTTGGTGCGGATGAAGAGCGCCTGCACTTGATCCAGCATGGTCATCCAGCGCAGGCGGTCGTCGGCGGGGAACAGCGAGGCCTTCACCTTGCGCTGCACCTCGGCCACCGACTTCAGCTTCTTCAGGCGCGTCTTGCTGCTGTCGAGCAGGCGGCCGGGGAAATCGCGGTCTTCCAGGAAACTGCGCAGATAGTCCTCGACGATGCGGCGGGCATAGGCGCCGAACACCACCGTCTGCAGGTCGAACAGCGTCTCGACCTTCTCCAGCACCGTCCGCCCTTCCAGCAGGTCCTGCAGCGCCCCCACCGACACCAGCCGCCCGACGCGGCGCTCCAGCGCCTCCGCCGTGGCGTGGCCGCCGATGAAGGCGTGGCCGTCGGGCTTCAGCGCCTCGGCGAGGCCGCCCACCAGCTGCAGCTCCGGGATCAGCTGGTTGACGCCGTAGATGTCGCCGCCGACCGCCGGCAGCAGGCGGTCCTTGCGGCCGAGTTCGCGGTGCAGCGCCCCCACCAGGGCCTGCCGCGCGCCGGCCATGGCCGGATCGCCCAGCACGGCGGCGAGGCGCGTCACCGCCGGCATGCGCTGGCGCACCGGCGCCTTGCCGTCCAGGACCTCCAGTTCCAGCAGCGCCCGCTCCGGCGCCAGCAGGCCGAGCATGACCAGGGCGTCCTCGATGACCAGGGTCACCGGGTCGACCCGCTCGCTGATGTCGTGCAGGGCGCCGGGCGAGCGGAAGATCTCCGCCAGCAGGCCGGCGACGGCGGCCTTGGCGGACGGCGGCAGCGCCTCGGCCTCCCACAGGGTGAGCAGGCGTTCGGCCTTGTCGGCCCAGTCGCGGCTGCCGTGCAGGGCCTGCGACAGGGCGGCGTCGATCAGGAAGGCCGCTTCGGCCGGCGACTCGGCGGCGGCCTCCAGCTGGCGCACCTGGGCGGCGAACTGGCCGGCCTTGGCCTCCGGCGGCTTCCCGGCGGCGAGGCGGGCACGGGTCTGCTTGAGGACGGCACCGACCAGCGCCACCAGATCGGTCAGGCGCTGCGCCGGCTTCACGTGCAGGCGCGGCGCCTGCAGGTCGGCGACGTGCTGCAGGGCGCTGCGGTAGGACCGGTCGCTCTCCACCTGCTTCTGCCAGTGCGGCGTATGCAGAAGCTCGGTCGGCGTGACGTGGTTGCCCTGCAGCCAGCCGACCAGCAGGCGGCCGAGCAGGAGGCGCGACTCGGGCAGGTAGAGGTCGTCCGGCTGCGTGCAGGCCGGCACCTCGGCGGATGCCGCGGCGTCGGAGTCGCTTTCGGGTTCGGCGGGCTGTGCCGCCTTGTCGCTCGTCATCTTCGGTTCTTTCCCCTCGCCCCGTCAGCGTTCCAGGGCCTGCCGCACCGCCGCCAGCAGGCGGTCGGGCTGCACCGGCTTCGGCAGGAAGGTCACGCCGGGGCCCAACTCGGCCACCCGCGGTTCCGCCTCGGCGGCATAGCCGGAAACCAGCACCACGCTCACGTCGGGCCTGTCCTCGCGCATCGCGCGCACGAGGTCAAGCCCGCCCATGCCGGGCATGACCATGTCGGAGACGACCACGTCGATCCCCTCCGCCTCCGCCCGCCACACGGCCAGGGCTTCCGCCCCGTCGGCGCAGGCGACCACTTCCATGCCGTGTTCTTCCAGCACCAGGCGCAAGTAGTCGCGCACCGGCTCCTCGTCCTCGGCCAGCAGGGCGGTGCCCCACAGGTCGACGACCGGCGTCGCGATCTCCGCCGCCACGGGCGCCACCGCTGCCTCCACCGCCGGCAGGTAGAGGCGGAACACCGCCCCCTGCCCCGGCCGGCCGTCCACCTCCAGCCCGCCGCCGGCGCGGGTGGCGAGGCCGTAGACCATGGGCAGGCCGAGGCCGGTGCCCTTGCCCTGCGCCTTGGTGGTGAAGAAGGGCTCGAAGATGCGGTCGACGATGTCGGGCGCGATGCCCGTGCCGCTGTCGGTCACTTCCACCACGGCGAAGCGGGTGCCGCGCAGGGACGGCAGGCGGTCGCGCAAGGGGGCGTCGACCGGCAGCTCGACGGCATCCACGCCGATGGTGAGGGTGCCGTGGCCGCGCCCCGTCTCGGCGATGGCGTCGCGGCCGTTGATGGCGAGGTTGACCACCGCCTGGGTGAAGCGCGCCGGATCCACCTCCACCCGCACCGCGGCGACGCGCGGCTCGATGGTCAACGTCACCGTCTCGCCCAGCACGGGGCGCAGGAAGCTCTTGAGCTGCCCGACCGTCTCGACCGCATCGAGCACCACCGCCTGATCCGATCCGCGGCGGCGGCTGAAGTCGAGCAGCTGGGCGGTCAGGGCGGCGGCGCGGTCGGAGGCCTTGACGATTTCCGCCAGGCAGGTGATGACGCGCTCGGCATCGTCCGGCGCCCGCTCGGCCATGCGGGCGAAGCCGCCGATGGCCGTCAGCATGTTGTTGAACTCGTGCGCGATGCCGCCGGCGAGCTGGCCGACGGCGTCCATCTTCTGCGCCTGCTGCAGGGCGAGTTCCGTCTGGCGACGGTCGGTGATGTCGGCCAGCACCACCAGGTCGGCGTCGCCGCCCTCGGCGTCGATGGGGTAGCGGCCGATCAGCATGTGACGGTCGGCGGCCCCGGCGCCGCGCCGGGTGTGCTCCACCATGGCCTCGACGCCGCCGGCCGCCGTCAGCGGCGGCTCGAAGCCCAGCAGGTCGGGCAAGGGGCGCCCGAGCGGCGAGACGGCCTCTCCTTCCGGCGGCGCCAGCAGGGCGCGGGCGGCGGCGTTGGCGAAGCGCACCTGGCCGGCGCGGGTCAGCAGGATGCCGTAGGGCGCCCGCTCCACCAGGTGCCGGTAGCGCGCCTCGCTGTCGCGCAGGGCGGCGAGCGCCCGCTGCCGTTCCAGTTCGGCGGCGGCGCGGGCGGCGAAGATGTCGAGCAGCGTTTCGGCGCTGGCCCGCGGCTCCATGCGCGTGCGCGACAGCACGGCGACCACGCCGATGGGCCGTCCATGCCCGCCGATCACCGCCCGCGCCCGGCACGAGATGGCGTCGAAGGCCGGCGCCGCAGCGCAGACCCCCGGCGCATCGTGCAGCACGTCGACGACGAGGCAGCGGCCGCGGGTGACGGCGTCGTGCAGGGCGCCGACCAGCGGCAGCGGCTTCAGCACGAAAGGCCGACCGTCGCGCACCGCCGCCACCGGCAGCAGGGCGTCGTCGGCCAGCTCGGCGATGAAGGCGCCGTCGGCGTCGAGCGCCCGCGCCAGACTGTCGGTCAGGGCGGCGAAGAAGTCGCTCGCCCCGGCGGCGCCCGCCGTCACCCCGGCCGCCAGCTCGGTCAGCACCGCCTCGTGGCGGCGGTGGTCGGTGACGTCGGTGACGGTGGCGACGCAGCCGCCGTGCGCCAGCGGCATGGGGGTGACCAGCACCTCCAGCCGGCGCCCGGCCACGTCGACCTCGCAGGTCTCGGCGCCGGCGGTGTCCTCGGCCGGCAGCAGAGACTGGCCGCCGAGCAGGGCGACCAGGCCGCGGCCCGGCAAGGCGTCCTCGGCGACGTCCATGAGGCGCGGGAAGACGCTGTTCCATGCCACCAACCGGCGGTCGGCGTCGAACACGGCGAGGCCCTGGGTGATGCTCTCCAGCGTCGTCTGCAGGCGGGCGCTCGATTCGGCCAGTTCCTGCTCGTGACGCTTCAGGGCGGTGATGTCCATCAGCACCTTCACCACGCCGCCGGCGCGGGTGGCGTGCTCGCTGATGCGGTACCAATGGCCGTCGGACAGACGGCAATCGACCGGCGCGCGATGGTCCAGGTGGCGCTCCAGGCGACGCTGCACCCAGGGTTCCAGGGGGCCTTCGGCGGGATCGTGGGCGCCGCGCGCCGCCGCCATGCGCAGCAGGGCGTCGAAGGTGATGCCGGGCTGCAGCGCATCGGCGAGCATGGGATAGGCGCGGCGGTAGCGGTCGTTGCACATGACCAGCCGACCGTCGCCGCCGAACAGCACGAAGCCTTCCGAGATGGAATCGACGGCGTCCACCAGATGGCGGTGCAGGACGGCGCTGTCCGCCACCTGCCGCTCCGCCTCCTCGGCCCGCGCCACCGCCGCCCGCGCCGTCGCCTGGGCCCGCAGCCCGGCCCGCACGACCAGCCCGAGGGCGCCCGCCGCCACGCCGCCCAGCACCGCCGCCGGCACCCCGAACCCCTGCGCCGCCGCACCGCCCCCCAGCACCGCCGCCACCGCCGCGGCGAGCGCCGACACCACGAGGCCGTGCGGCCGCAGGGTGGGTGCGGCCGCGGCGTCATCCTTCAGCGTCATGCTCTTTCCCCCTCGACCGCACCGACCGGCGGCCGAAGGGACAAGGTGACGTCCCCGGCGCAGGTCGGCAAGACCTTAGTAGGGGTGCGGTCGTATCGGAGGTATGCGGACGGCCCGCTGCCCGGGCCGTGGGAGGGTGTCCCCGGCAGGTCCCGGGCACGCCGTGGATGCCCGGCACGGAGGCACTCAGGGCGTGGCCGGGGCGCCTTCCTGACCGGCGGCCAGGGCTTCCAGGATGCGGATCTTGTCCAGGTCCTGCGACAGCACGCCGATGGCGCGCTCCAGCACCTGGACCGTCGCGAGGCAGGGAATGGTGTCGACGTGCTGGCGCATCTGCAGCAGCAGGTGCTCGTCGTGTTCGCGCAGGCGGCGCACGAGGCCGCACAGTTCGTCGCCGGCGAGCGCGCGCGGACGGACTTCGCCACCCAGCGGCACCTTGCCGCCGACCCGCCACCGTGCAACGGGAGCGGCCACGTCCTGTTCCATGGACACCACCTCGCGGCCGAGCACCGCTGCGATTTCCGCGAGCACGTCGGCACGGGCCGTTGCCATGTGGTTGAACTGCAGCTTCAGGCCGGGGTCGCCGACGGTACGCGCAGCCCCGGCGTAGAGCGCCCGGCCGGCCTCGCACGCGGTGAACAGGGGATCGAGGCAGGCCGTGGCGAGCGCTGTCATGGCAGGACGACCTTCGCGGGGATTGGATGACGGAAAAACAATCGCAACGGCGAAATGTTCCGTCGCGGGACTTTTGGCAAGCCCCCATTTCCGCCGCAGAGCCGCGGCCCTACGCCGGTGGCGCACGCCAAAGGCAGGGCAACCGTCGGTCGCGGGGGCACCTCATGCAAAGGTATATGACCCACAAGAACAATCCCCGACGCCCATGGGGCGCCGGGGAAAGGGCGAGGCCGGCGCGGCGTCAACGCCTGCCGCGCACCACGTGGGCGATGAGCGAGACGACCAGCAGCGCCAGGAAAATGAAGAACAGGATCTGCGCGATGCCGGCCGAGGCCGAGGCGATGCCGCCGAAGCCGAAGACGGCCGCCACGATGGCGACGACGAAGAAAATCAGAGCCCAGTAAAGCATGGTGACCTCCGGGGGGTCGTTAGTCCGTTGTGTTGCTTCATCAACGGCCCTGGGCCGACACCCGTTGCGGGCACCGGCGACATCCCCGCCTAGTCACGGTCCATGACTTTTCCGAGGACGAGGCCGACCAGGAAAGCGATCAGCACGCTGGTGATGGGGCGCTGCTCAATGCTCGCCTGCGCCTGCTCCAGGCCCGCCTGGGCGCGGCGCTGCACGTCGTCGGCGGTGGCGCGGGCGCGCTCGGCGGTGGCGTGGCCGCGCGCGCTGGTCAGGTCGCGCAGGCTTTCCGCCAAGGAGGCGAAGTCCTTGCGCAGCGCCTCCATGTCGCTCTTCAGGCGGTCGACGTCGCCCTCGGCTCGGACGCGGGCGGTGCCTTCCTGGGCACGGGCGGCGGCTTCGTTGACCTCGGCCATGATGGAACTCCTCCTGCTGGCGGGTTGTGCGACGGGCGACCTTTTCGCCTCGCCGGGGCAAACGCAGGAGCGGACCCTTCGGCTGCAATGCCTTGCGCCTGCGGCCCTTGACGCGGACCGCCGCCTTCCCGAACACTCGTGGACGAACGAACAAGAACGTCAACGACAAGACCAGCATTCGCCCGGGAGGCATTCCTTCATGCAGTTGAGTCTGGACGGCAAGGTGGCCCTGGTCACCGGCGCCTCCGGCGGCCTCGGCCGCCATTTCGCCGGCGTGCTCGCCCGCGCCGGAGCCACGGTGGTCCTGGCGGCGCGGCGGGTGGAGAAGCTGGAGGCCGCCGCCGCCGCGCTCGGCCCGCAGGGCCATGCGGTGGCGCTCGACGTCGCCGACCCGGTTTCGGTGGCCGAAGCCTTCGCCGCCGCCGAAGCCAAGGCCGGCGGGCCGGTGACGGTGGTGGTCAACAACGCCGGGATCGCCGACACCCGCGCCGCCCTCGACGTGACGCCCGACGACTGGGACCGCGTGCTCGACACCAACCTGACCGGCGCCTTCCTGGTCGCCCAGGCCGCCGCCCGGCGCATGACGGCGGCCGGCGTGCCCGGCAGCATCGTCAACATCGCCTCCATCGCCGGCCTGCGCCCGGCCGGGGCGGTCGCCGCCTATTGCGCCAGCAAGGCCGGGCTCGTCCACCTGACCAAGGCGCTGGCGCTGGAGTGGGCGCGCCACGGCATCCGCGTCAACGCGCTGTGCCCCGGCTACGTCGAGACCGACATCAACGCCGAGTTCTTCGCCACCGACGCCGGCAAGGCGCTCATCAAGCGCATCCCGCAGCGCCGCCTGGGCAAGCCGGAGGAGCTGGACGCCCCGCTCCTGCTGCTCGCCTGCGATGCCGCCAGCTACCTCACCGGGTCCGTGCTCGCCGTCGACGGCGGCCACCTGGTCAGCTCCCTCTGAAGGATATCCGCCCCATGGACTTCGCCCTGTCGCCCGAGATCGACGCGATCCGCCTGCGCATCCGCGCCTTCGTCGCCGACCACATCCTGCCGGTGGAGGCCGACCGCAGCGCCTACGACGAACACGACAACATCACCGAAGAGGCCTTGCAGGCCTTGCGCGCCAAGGCCCGCGCCGCCGGCCTGTGGGCGCTGCAGATGCCCGCCGAGCGCGGCGGCATGGGCCTGCCGGTGGTCGGCATGGCGGCGTGTTACGAGGAAATGAACCGCTCCATCTTCGGCCCCGTCGTGTTCAACTCCGCCGCCCCCGACGACGGCAACATGATCCTGCTGAACAAGGTGGGGACGGAGGCGCAGAAGGACCGCTGGCTGCAGCCCATCATCGACGGCACGGTGCGGTCGTCCTTCGTCATGACCGAGCCGGCGCCCGGCTCCGGCTCCGACCCCGCCGGCATGATGGCGACGCGGGCGGAGAAGAAGGGCGACCGCTGGGTCGTCCACGGCCGCAAGTGGTTCATCACCGGCGCCGGCGCGGCCGAGCACTTCATCCTCATCGCCCGCACCTCCGACGACCCGCGCAAGGGCCTGACCGCCTTCCTCTACCACCGCGACCAGCCCGGCTGGCGCATCGAGCGGCGCATCCCGATCATGGGGCCGGAGGAACACGGCGGCCATTGCGAACTGGTGTTCGACGGCCTGGAGATCCCGGAAGAGAACGTGCTGGTGAAGGTCGGCGACGGCCTGAAGGCGACGCAGATCCGCCTCGGCACCGCCCGCCTCACCCACTGCATGCGCTGGACCGGCCTCGCCAAGCGGTCGCTGGAAATCGCCCAGGACTATATCAGCGAGCGGCGCGCCTTCGGCTCGACGCTGGCCGAGCACGAGAGCGTGCAGACCATGATGGGCGACGCCGCCATGCAGATCGAGATCGGCCGCCTGCTCACCATGAAGGCCGCCTGGAAGCTCGACCAGGGCGACTTCGCCCGCAAGGAGGTGAGCATGGCCAAGGTGGTGGTGGCCGACGCCCTGCAGCAGGCGGTGGACACCGCCATCCAGCTCAACGGCGCGCGCGGCTATTCCAAGGACACGCCGCTGGAATGGATCTACCGCTACGCCCGTCAGGCCCGGCTGGTGGACGGCGCCAGCGAGGTCCACAAGATGGTGCTGTCCCGCGCGCTCGCGGCCGAGGGGCAGGACTTCTGGTCGTGGGGCGCCTGATGGAGGGCCGCAAGGAGGCCCTGGAAACCTGGCTCGCCGCCCGCATGGGCGCCGACCGGGTGAGCCTGACCGAGGTGCGCAAGCTTTCCGGCGGCGCCATCCAGGAGAACTGGGCGGTCGACGCCGAGGTGACGGGCGGACCCTTCGCCGGCGTGCAGGCCCTTGTGGTGCGCACCGATGCGCCCTCGGGCGTCGCCGTCAGCCACGGGCGGGCGCAGGAGTTCGCCCTGTTCAAGGCGGCCTTCGACGCCGGCGTGACAGTGCCCGAGCCACTGTGGCTGGAGGCCGAGGGCGCGGTGCTCGGCAAGCCGTTCTTCGCCATGCGCCGCATCGCCGGCGTCGCCGCCGGCCACAAGGTGGTGAAGGACGACGCCCTCGGCGGCGGGCGCGAGGTGCTGGTGGCGGCCCTGGGGCGGGAGCTGGCGCGCATCCACACCGTACGGCCGCCGCGCGACGACCTGGGCTTCCTCGCCATGCCCGAAGGCTCGCCGGCGCTCGCCTGGGTGGCGGAGTTCCGCGGCTGGCTCGACGGCCACCGGCGGGCGCACCCGGTGCTGGAATGGGGCCTGCGCTGGCTGGAGCGCCACGCCCCGCAGCGCGGCGACATCGTGCTGTCCCACAACGACTTCCGCACCGGCAACCTGATGGTGGACCGCGGCGGCGTCACCGGCGTGCTCGACTGGGAGTTCGCGTCCTGGGGCGACCCGCTGGCCGACGTGGGGTGGTTCTGCGCCCCCTGCTGGCGCTTCGGACAGCGGCAGAACGAGGCCGGCGGCATCGGCCCGCGCGAGGCCTTCTACCGCGGCTACGAAAGCGAATCGGGCCGGCCGCTCGACCGCACCCAGGTCTTCTATTGGGAGGTCATGGCGACCATGCGGTGGGCCATCATCGCCCTGCAGCAGGCGGAACGCCATGTCTGCGGCGGCGAGACCAATCTGGAACTGGCGCTGACGGCCCATGTGGTGCCGGAGCTGGAAATGGACATCCTCGACATGACGCGGGAGGACGGCTGATGCGCGACGACCCCCAGGCCGCCGATCTGCTGGAAACGGCGCTGGCCGTGCTCAAGGACCGCCTGCTGCCGCACCTGCCGGCCGACTGCCGCTACGACGCGCTGATGGTCGCCAACGCCATGGGCATCGCCGCCCGCCAGGTGCGCGCCGGCGCCCATCCCGAGGACGAGGCCCACGCCCGCCTGTCGGCCCTCTACACCGACAAGCGCGAGACGCTGGCCGAGCTGGAGTCGGCCCTGGCGGCCGACATACGCGCCGGGCGATTCGATCCGGGGGCGCCGGAGCGGGCGGCGGTGGTCGATCATCTGCGCGCCACCACCCTCGCCAAGCTGGCCGAGAGCAACCCCAAGGCCGCCAAAGGGCGCTGAAAACGCAGAAAGCCGGGCGCGATCGCTACCCGGCCTCCCGCACGACTGCCCGGCCCCACGCCCGACAGCCCATGTTCTCGTCTGTCCGTGCAGTTTAGACTCGTTCCGGACAGCGGCAAGGAGAAGTTGACTCCACGCGCCGGCTTTCCGCCACCGCCGCATGGAGCCATGCGTCCAGCGCAGAGCTCTTTGTCTCGCATTTCCTCATGTAGCGGTGCTAACGCAGACCGTTCCCGGATCTGCGCGCTTCGTCGCCGGGGTTCCCGGCCCGGCCGCGAAGCGTGTCCCGTCCCGCCAACCGAGGGGATGCCGTTTCCCATGTACGAAGACCGTATCAAGCCCCGCTCCCTGTGGAGCAAGGTGGTGACGCCCGAAGAGGCGGCCCTGCACATCCGCGACGGCATGACCGTCGGCATGTCTGGCTTCACCCGCGCCGGCGAGGCGAAGGCGGTGCCGCTGGCGCTGGCCGAGCGCGGCCGCCGCGAGCCACTGAAGATCACCCTGCTGACGGGCGCGAGCCTCGGCAACGACCTCGACAAGACGCTCGCCGAGGCCAACGTGCTGGCGCGCCGCCTGCCGTTCCAGTCCGACCCGGCGCTGCGCAAGCGCATCAATGCCGGCGAGGTGATGTTCGTCGACCAGCACCTGTCGGAAACGGTGGAGATGCTGCGCTCCCGCCAGTTGGGGCCGGTGGACGTCGCCATCGTGGAAGCGGTGATGATCAAGGAGGACGGCTCCATCGTCCCCACCACCTCGGTCGGCAACTCGGCGACCTTCGCCATGCTGGCGGAGAAGGTGATCGTCGAGATCAACCTGACCCTGTCGCCGGTCATGGAAGGCCTGCACGACATCTACATCCCGACGCGGCGGCCGTTCCGCGGCCCCATCCCCATCACCCGCCCCGACGACCGCGTCGGCGTGCCGTCCATCGCCATCGACCCGTCGCGGATCGCCGCCATCGTCATCACGGCCAAGGAGGACAGCTGCGCCGCCATCCAGCCGCCCGACGCCGAGACGAAGCTGATCGCCGGCCACCTGACCGAGTTCCTGACCAACGAGGTGCGCCGCGGCCGCCTGGGCTCGTCGCTGGCGCCCCTGCAGGCGGGCATCGGGTCCATCGCCAACGCGGTCCTGCACGGCTTCCTCGACACCGACTTCCACGACCTGACCATGTATTCCGAGGTGCTGCAGGACAGCACCTTCGACCTGTTCGACGCCGGCAAGATGGTCTTCGCCTCGGGCAGCTCCATCACCCTGTCGCCCGAGCGCCACGACCAGGTGCTGCACGACATCGGCCGCTACAAGAGCCGCCTCGTGCTGCGCCCGCAGGAGATTTCCAACCATCCCGAGGTCATCCGCCGCCTCGGCCTCATCGCCATCAACACGGCGCTGGAGGCCGACATCTACGGCAACGTCAACTCGACGCACGTCGCCGGCTCGCAGATGATGAACGGCATCGGCGGCTCGGGCGATTTCGCGCGCAACGCCTATCTGTCGGTCTTCGTGACCAAGTCGACGGCCAAGGGCGGCGCCATCAGCTCCATCGTGCCCTTCGCCACCCACGTCGACCACTGCGAGCACGACGTCGACCTGATCGTCACCGAACAGGGCCTCGCCGACCTGCGCGGGCTGGCGCCGCGCGAGCGGGCGGCGGTGGTGATCGACACCTGCGTCCACCCGGAGTACCGCGACCTCCTGCGCGACTACTACCGCGACGCCGAACGCACCGTCGGCGGCCAGACGCCCCACCGCCTGGACCGCGCCTTCGCGCTGCACCTCGCCTACCAGACCCACGGCGACATGCGCCGCGCCGCGGAGGTGCCGGAGGCGGCGGCGGAGTAGGCGGTCAGGGCCTGGGACGGATGTTGCGCACGTCGACTCCCACGGCGGATGCAACCCGCTCCCAGGCCGCATCCGTCGTCAGCGCCGGCAGCCCCCGCTGTCGGGCGAGCGCCAGACAGGCCCGGTCGCCGAGCGACAGCCCGGCGCCCCGGGTCGCTTGCCGCAGGGCCGCCGCCTCGACGGCTGTCTCGGTGTCGAGGTCGACCACCGTCGCGCCTACCGCTTCCGCCACGCGGGCCGCCACCGCCACGGGCACTCCGCGGTCCACGAGCTTCCCGAGGACTTCGCTCAGATTGACGGTGGAGAGCAGCGCGCCAGGCATGACCGCGGCAACGGCCTCGTAGCCCGGCTCCCGGTCGAGGAGGGCGAGCAGGGCCGACGCATCGAGCACGACGTCACTCATCGGCGGCAGCCCGGCGCCGCTCCGCCACCAACTCGCCGGCCAAGTCCTCGCCCTCCGGGACGTAGCGGCGCATCTCGGCCCACACTTCTTCGAGCACGGCGCGGTACGGGCGCATGACCACTTGCCCGTCCTCGACGTCGACGAGGAAGGCGCCGCCCTCCTGCATGCCGAGCCGGGCGCGGATCTGCGCCGGAACGACCATCCGACCGTTCTTCGCCATGGTCACGTGCTGGGACATGACTGTTCCTCCGGTGTGGCACAGCCGAAAATATGGCACTGCGCCGAAGGCACCGCAACGCCCCCTCCCGCATCCCCTTGTGGTGATCGCGGCCCCGACGGCCTATATTGCCTGCAACCGCAATGCAGGGGGCGGGAACCGCCATGTTGAAGATCCGTAAGCCGCGCGCCGTCATCGACCGCAAGGCCCTCGTCGGGCGGCTGGAGGACATCGCCACCGACGGGGCGCTGCTCGACCAGAAGAAGCGCCTGGCCGCCCTCGGGGCGCTGAAGGACGCCTACAAGCGCGGCCACGAGGAAGTGCGCCGCCGCTTCGAAGACGAGCACGGCCGCGGCGACCAGTGCGTGCGCGAGAACTGCTATCTGGTCGACCAGCTGGTCCTCACCCTGTTCGACTACACCGTCACCCACGTCTATCCGGCGCGCGTCAAGACCATGGGCGAGCACCTGGCGGTGCTGGCGGTCGGCGGCTACGGGCGGCGCGAATTGTCGCCGCAGTCGGACATCGACCTCCTGTTCCTGCTGCCCTACAAGACCACCCCCTACTCCGAGCAGGTGGTGGAGTACATGCTCTACATGCTGTGGGACATCGGGCTGAAGGTCGGCCACGCCACCCGCTCGGTGTCGGAGTGCATGCGCCAGGCGAAGGCCGACATCACCATCCGCACCGCCATGCTGGAGGCCCGCTATCTGGTCGGCCAGCGCGCCCTGTGGGACGAGTTCCAGAACCGCTACAAGGCCGAGATCATCGCCGGCACCGGCCTGCAGTTCGTCGAGCAGAAGCTGGCGGAGCGCGACCAGCGCCACGACCGCCTGGGCGATTCGCGCTACGTGCTCGAGCCCAACGTGAAGGAAGACAAGGGCGGCCTGCGCGACCTGCACACCCTGTACTGGATCGCCAAGTACCTCTACGGCGTCTCCGACATGCGGCAGCTGGCCGAGATGGAGGTCATCTCCGAGCAGGCGGCCACCACCTTCATCAAGGCGCAGACCTTCCTGTGGAGCGTGCGCTGTGCCCTGCACTACCTCACGGGGCGCACCGAAGACCGGCTCACCTTCGACATGCAGTCGGCGGTCGCCGAGAAGCTCGGCTATACCGACCGCGGCTCGGTGAAGGGCGTCGAGCGGTTCATGAAGCACTACTTCCTGGTCGCCAAGGACGTCGGCGACCTGACGCGCATCTTCTGCGCCGTGCTGGAGGAGCGCAACCGCCGCAAGCCCAAGGTCCGCATGCCGGCCGCCTTCCGCAAGCGCAACCTGGAAGGCTTCGTGGTGGAGGGCAGCCGCATCGCCGTCGCTCACGAAGGCGCCTTCGCCGAGGAACCGGTGCGCCTGCTGTCGCTGTTCCATGTGGCGCAGCGCCACGGCCTCGACATCCACCCCGACACCCTGCGGCAGGTCACCGAAACCCTGCAGCGGGTGAAGGGCCTGCGCAGCGACCCCGAGGCCAACCGCCTGTTCGTCGAGATGCTGTCCCACCCCAAGGACGCCGAGAACACCCTGCGCCGGCTGAACGAGTCGGGCGTCTTCGGCGCCTTCATCCCCGATTTCGCGCGCGTCGTGGCGCAGATGCAGTACGACATGTACCACGTCTACACCACCGACGAGCACACCATCCGCGCCATCGGCATCCTCAACCGCATCGAGCAGGGCAAGCTGGCGCACGAGCTGCCGCTGTCGACCCAGCTGATCCAGAAGGTGCAGTCGCGCCGGGCGCTCTATGTCTCCGTCATGCTGCACGACATCGCCAAGGGCCGCGGCGGCGACCATTCCGAGATCGGCGCCAAGATCGCACTGAAGCTCTGCCCGCGGCTCGGCCTGACGCCCGAGGAGACGGAAACCGTCTCATGGCTGGTGCTGCACCACCTGGACATGAGCCGTACCGCCTTCAAGCGCGACGTCGACGACCCCGACACCATCAAGGCCTTCGCCGGCCTGGTGCAGTCGCCGGAGCGCCTGAAGCTGCTCACGTTGCTCACCTGCGCCGACATCCGCGCCGTCGGGCCGCAGGTGTGGAACGGCTGGAAGGGCACGCTGCTGCGCGAGCTGTTCTACCGCACCGAGGACGCCCTGTCGGGCGGCCTGTCGGCCGGCTCGCGCGACGCCCGCGTCGCCCGCAAGAAGGAGGCCCTGGGCACCACCCTGGAAGCGACGGGCTGGACGCGCGCCGACATCGACGAGCACATGGCGCGCGGCTATCCGTCCTACTGGCTGACCTTCGACACCGTCACCCAGCAGCACCACGCGGAACTGGTGCGCAAGGCCGAGCGCGAGGGCCGGCTGCTCACGGTGGACAGCCGCGTCGACGAGATCCGCGGCGTCACCGACGTCACCATCTACGCCGCCGACCACCCGGGCCTGTTCTCCAAGCTGACGGGCGCCATGTCGCTGTCGGGCGTCAGCATCGTCGACGCCAAGATCATGACGCTGACCACCGGCATGGCGCTCGACACCTTCTCCATCCAGGAGACGGACGGCTCGCCGGTCACCCAGCCCGACAAACTGAAGCGCCTGGCCGATACCATCGAGAAGGCCCTGTCGGGCCGCATCTGGCTGGAGCGCGAGCTGGCCGCCAAGCCCTCCGGCCTGCCGAGCCGCACTCGCGTCTTCAAGGTGCCGCCGCGCGTGCTGGTCGACAACACCGCCAGCAAGACCTACACGGTGATCGAGGTGAACGGCCGCGACCGCCCCGGCTTCCTCTACGACGTCACCGCGGCGCTGACCCGCTGCGGGCTGCAGATCCACTCCGCCCAGGTCACCACCTACGGCGAGCGCGTGGTCGACGTGTTCTACGTCAAGGACGTGTTCGGCATGAAGGTGGAGCACGACGCCAAGCTGCGGCAGGTGCGCGAGACGCTGATGGAAACCCTGGAGGGCCGCAGCGCCCGCTCCACCGCCCCGCAGCGCAAGAAGACCGCCGCGGCGGAGTGATCGGCGGGAGCAAATGGCTCCTGCCTCCCCGCGGCCATGCTGGTAGCGTGGCGGTCCATTCCCAGGGGAGGACCGCACCATGACCGACACCATCCTCGGCGAGCCCATCGGCCCGCTCGTGCCCGGCTGGACGCCGCGCGCGCGTCCGCCGGCGACGCCCATGCAGGGCCGCACCTGTCGGCTCGAGCCGCTCGACCCGGCCCGCCACGCCGCCGACCTGTGGCAGGCGGTGCAGGCCGATGCCGAGGGTCGGACATGGATCTACCTCGCCTACGGCCCCTTCGCCGACGAGGCCGCCTACCGCGCCTTCCTCGACGGCATCGCGGGCAAGGACGATCCGCAGTTCTTCACGGTGATCGACATGGCGAGCGGCCGCGCCGTCGGCGTGCTGTCGTTCCTGCGCATCGACCCGGCCAACGGCGTCATCGAGGTCGGGCACGTGTGGTTCTCGCCCTTGCTCGCCCGCACCACGGCGGCGACGGAAGCGGTGATCCTGATGATGCGCCGGGTGTTCGACGAGTTGGGCTACCGCCGCTTCGAGTGGAAGTGCAACGCCCTCAACGCGCCGTCGCGCCGCGCCGCCGTGCGCTTCGGCTTCACCTTCGAGGGCGTGTTCCGCCAGGCCATGGTGGTGCACGGCCGCAACCGCGACACCGCCTGGTACGCCCTGATCGACGGCGAGTGGCCGGCGGTGAAGGCCGAGGCGGAGCGCTGGCTCGCGCCCGACAACTTCGACGCCGACGGCCGTCAGAAAACGCCGCTGCGGATGCCCGTCGCCGGCTGAGCCGGGTTGATCTTTGTGCCCTCAGGCGCCGGGCGCGGGCCCTTGGCCCGCTTGGCTCCCGCGGCAGGAGCCGCGCGGCGCGGTCGCGCCGTCCGATCCCGACGAGCGCAGTTCGTCGGCACCGGGGCTACGGCACCATCACCTGGAACTGCCCCGGCACGGTGATCTGGATGACGCCGCCCCAGTTGCACATCAGCTTGGAGCTGTTGTTGAGCGTCGGCATGTTGCCGATCAGCACCGTCGGCGAGCCCGGCACCCAGGGGGCGGCCGTGACCGGGATGCAGGGCATGGGGGTCAGCACCCCCAGTGCCGCCGCCGTCGCCGCGGCGACGGTCGGGTTGGACGGGCTCATGCACATGCCGAAGGGCAGCACGTTCACCATGGGCTTGTTGTCCATGATGTTGGCGGCCGGTACCGCACCCGTCAGCGTCTTGTTGGTGGGCAGCACCATGAGCGACGACGGCGCCGCCCCGAAGCTGCACATGGTCATCGCTCCCATGCATACGCACATGCCCATCGGCGAGCCCTCCCCTTTTCCCCCACGGCGAGTGGAAAGAGGATAGCGCGCAACGGCTCGCTGCGGGAGGGATTACGGGACTTGCGTCTGCACTTGGCCCGGAACGAGGATTTGAATCACCCCGCCCCACATGCACATGAGCTTCGACGTGTTGTTGAGCGCCGGCATGTTGCCGATCAGCACCGTCGGCGCGCCGGGCACCCAGGGCGCGACCAGCGTCGGCGTGCAGGGCTGCGGCTTGATGACGCCCGGCGGCGGCACCGGGATCTTGCTGGCGACGTTGGGATTGGCGGGACTGGTGCACATCCCGAAGGGCGGCACGTTCATCATGGGCTTGTTGTCCATGATGTTGGCGGCCGGCGGCCCGGTCAGGGTGCGGTTGACCGGCGGAACGACCAGGGTCGACGGTGCCATGCCGAAGCTGCACATCATCGTCGCGCCCATGCACACGCACATGCCCATGCGGTTCTCCCGGCGACTCGCGTCCGGCCGGCGCCCCCGGGCGGGAGGGCGCCGGCCGCCGCGGTCAGGCGTTGGCCATGTTGGTGATCAGGCGGCCGAGCGGCGCCATCTTGTCCTGCAGCGCGGCGACGTGCGAGACCACCAGCTTGCTGTCCGGCAGCGCCCGGCGAGCGAGACGGATGGCCGACTGGCAGTTCTCGTAGACGGTGCGCAGGTCCGCCTCTTCGTCGGTGTGCTGGCAGGCCTCGACCTTGCCGACCATGGTCTGCAGCACGCCCACCAGGGCGTCCTCCTTCACCACCACCACGCTGTCGTAGACGGCGTCGAGGGTCTTGAAGGGGATGGTCGGCAGCTTCGGGTCGTGCACCTTGGACAGCGCCTTGGCGAAGCTGTCCTGCAGGCCGCCGGGCACGCCGTTGCGGCGCATCCACTTGGCCAGCTCGCCCTTGTCGATGGAGCCCTTGTCCCACTGCACGCGGCGCTTCACCAGCTCTGCCAGATCCTTGGCCTTGCCCTCCAGATCCTTCATGGCCTCGGCGACGTCGCCGTTCTGCATGGCCGACGACCGCTTCAGCTTGTCGGCTTCCTTGCGGATCTTCACCAGGGTGGCGCGCAGGGTCTTGGTGGTGTCGTAGTCGAAGCTGAGCCGATCGATGGCGGCGCCGAGGCCGGAAATGGTCTGCAGCGCCTCGGTCGGGTCGACGGCCTCCACCGGGCCCTTCAGGGTGTTGTCGTCGACCACCACTTCGCCGCCGATGCGGGCGTCGATGTCCTGCTGCCCGAACGTCTTGGCGATGGTGTCGTAGACGTTGTAGAGCGCCGCGTAGGTCTTCTCGTCCACGGCGCACTTGGCGGCGGCCACGGCGTCGATGTTGGCCGAGATCTGGTGCACCTCGACCGCGCCGCGCTTGAGGATGGCGTAAGCCTCGGGGCTGCCCTTCTTGGCGAGGTCGAGGGCCTTCTTGTACGGGTCCTTGATCTCGCTCGCCACCTTCTCGCGGAAGCCCTTGAGGTCCTTGTCCTCGCCCTGGCTCATGCCGATCTTGGACTTGATCAGGTTGCCGAGGTGGAGGATGGCGCGCGGCACGTCGTCGCCGGTCAGGGCGCGGCTTTCAGGCGTGTCCTCGCGCTTGCGGAAGGTCGGATTGAAGCGCGCCGACTCGGTTTCCATCTTCAGGTAGAGGCGCGGCTCGCCCTTGCCCGTCTCCACCTGCTGGTAGAGCACGGTGCGCATGCCCGAGGGCAGCAGCAGGTCGAGGTTCTCGATGGAGCCCTCTTCCTCGTTCACGCCTTCGTAGAAGTCGATGCCGCGCGCCTGGCCGCCCACCTTGGCCTGCTGTTCCTTGATGTGGGAACTGTCGCGGCCGTAGACCTCGGTGCTCTTGTCCAGGTACTTGCGCAGGCGGTTGTCGGGGTCGGGAATGGTCAGCGCGCCGCGCTCGTACGGCTCGCCGGTCATCTCCTGGGCCTTCGACTTGATGGCCCACATGAGGTTCGCCACGTCCTCGCGGCTCGGCGGCGGCAGGTCGTCGATGTCGTCGCCGTAGAGGACCGTGTCGAGCATCTCGCGGCCCTTGGAGATCTTCTCCGTCAGCTTCTTGGTGACGGCGTCCTTCTTGCCGTCGTCCAGGCCCGTGAAGCCCGGGATGTCGGGCATGTAGAGCTTGGCCGTGCCGCCGTCGGCCAGCGTCACCGGCATGGGCGTCTTCTTGGCCAGCGTGCGGGCCTCCTTGGCCTTGTCGCGTGCTTCGTCCTTGACGGAGTCCAGGTTCTTGAAGGCCGTCTTGGCGTCGGCCTTGGAGAGTGCGGTGGCGTTGGCCACCTGGGTGCGCAGGCCGGTCAGCGCCGTGCGGTAGGTGCCGGCCTCGGGATGGGCCAGCTTCTCCAGGTGCGCCACGGCCCCGGCCATTTCGGTCAGGGCGGCCTCCACCTTGCCCTTGCGGATTTCGAAGTTCTTTTCGTTGGACGCGAACTTCTTCTGGAAGGCGCGCTTGAACGCCTCGATCGTCTTCGCCATTGCGGAATTCCCCTCGGCTCTCGGCTGTCGTCGTCTATCGGCTGGATCGGAGCGCGGTTGCTACCGCAGGCGGCGGATCACGCCACCTGCTTGAGCACCGTCTCCATCTGGCCGAGTGCCCCGCCGAGCGTCTGGCGGATGCTGACCTTGACGCCGAACGGATTCTCGTCGACCGCCTCGACTTCCTCGCTGCTGTCGATGTGGCCGCGGAAATTGCCGATGGCCGTGAGCAGCTTGGCCGCGGCCTTCTTCATGTCCGGGCCGCTGGCCCCTTCCAGGTCGCGCATGGCGGCCATCATGGGCACGCGGAAATTGCCGGTGACGCCGTTCATGCCGAATTCGGCGATGGCCACCAGTTCCTCGTCGTCGCTGCGCTTGAGCATGGCCTGCAGGGCCGAGATCTGGGCGTTGACCTCGTCCGTCGCGTCGAGATAGGCCTCGCGCGCCTCGCGCCAGCGGGCGCCGATGTCGGCCGGCGTGGCGGTACCGCCGTCGCCGTCGGGCCGGTCCTGCGCTTCGTCCTCGCGGCCTTCCTCCGCACCGCCGGCATCGTCGCCGTCGGGGGCGTCGAGGTCGGTGCCGCCCTCGGCCTGCAGTTCGCGATCGAGATCCTCGTCCCCTTCCTCGACGAACTCGCCGTCGGGACCGTAGATCTTCACCGGCACCATGAGCTTCCAGCCCTTGAAGATGCGCACGATGCGCTTCTTCAGGCCGGGCAGCGGCATCTTCTCGCAGGTGAACTTGCACAGGCGGCCTTCGACCGTCAGCGTGCCGAAGGCCATCTTCACCGCGCCCGTCTCGCGCTTGATGAGGGCGGCGATCTGCTTGCCCGGACGGCGCGGGTGCAGGCCGATCATGTCGGCGTCGTCGCCGATGCCGAAGCCGAACTGCATGGGCTTCTCGCGCGCGGCCTTGATGCAGCGGCGGATGAAGGCTTCCTGGAAGATGCGGTTGTCGGGCTCGGCCTCTTCCTCGCCGTCGCTGGCGTCGGACTCGCTGCCGCCGCCGATGACGCCGTCGTAGCCGTTGAGGCCGTTCTTGCGCAGCCACTCGTCGAGCAGCTTCTCCGCCCCGCCGGCGCTGCCCTTCTTGATGTCGAAGCTGACCATCTTGCCGTCGGTGGTGAGTTCACCGCTGATGATCTTGCTGCTGCCGGTCTCCGACTTGAGCGCCGTCGCGAGGCGGTCGGCCGACTGCGACTTGTCGGCGGCCATCACCTTCTTGTCGAGCGCGAAGGCGAAGGGCACACCCTTGCTCGCCCCCTTGATGAGCTTGGCGACGGCTTTCGGGTCCGTGACGGACATCTGTCTCCCCCCTGGTGGTAGAGTTTCCCCAATGGGGGCGTATCCTACCACGATGGCCCGAGACGATCGACGGAATGCGAACGCATTCCGCACACTCACCCATCGTCATACACCTTTAAGGTAATCACACACGAAAACACCCTCTTTAGAAGCAGCCGCAACGCCGTGGCCACAACCATTGGCATGATCCCCACCGGCACAGTAAGGCACCACCCACAACCACCGGCGCAGACTCGGCGCGACGCGGGGAGGTGCCGTTCAACCGGGGCGCTCACTCGTCGTCGTCGGTCTGCTCGCCCTCGGGGCCGAAGACCTGCACGGGGACCATGAGCTTCCAGCCCTTGAACATGCGGACGATGCGCTTCTTCAGGCCGGGCATTGGCGTCTTCGCGCAGGTGAACTTGACCAGCCGGCCGTCCACCGAAACGGTGCCGAAGGCGATGCGCATGGCGCCGGTCTCGCGCTTGATGAGGGCGCCGATCTGCTTGCCCGTCTTGCGCGGATGCACGCCGAGCAGGTCGCCTTCCGGCCCGCCGACGCCGAAGGCGAAGTTGCCGGGCTTCTCGCGCGCCATCTTCAGGCAGCGGCGGATGAACATCTGCTGGAAGATACGGTTGTCGGGCTCGCCGTCCTCGTTGGCGTCCTTGGCCGCGCCGGAGCCGGCCATGCTCGCCTCGTAGCCGCCGAGGTTGCGGCGCAGCCAGGTGTCGAGCGCCTTTTCCACGCCCGACAGGCTGCCCTTCTCGACGTCGAAGGTGACGACCTTGCCGGCGGTGACCACGTCGCCCGAGACGATGCGGGCGCGGCCCAGTTCGTCCTTCAGCATCTGCGCCAGGCGTTCGCCGGGCAGCGTCTTGTCGGCCGCCATGACGCGCTTGTCGACGGCGAAGGCGAAGGCGATTTCGCGGGTCGCGCTCTTGATCCGCTTGGCCGCGGTCTTCTGATCGATGGCGTCGGCTTCCGCCATGGCGTGTCTCCCCCCTTTAAGCGCCCCGTCCCCCTCAGCCGGCGCGCACGAAATCGAGCAGCATGCGCCGCGCCTCGATGAGCTGGCGCATGCGGTCGGGACAGGCGAGCAGCCCGGTATCCGGATGGAAGACGGGCGCCAGCTCGCGGAAGCGGCGGGTCACCTGGTCGGGCGTACAGCCGAACTCGCTCAGGAACCCGAGGATGCGGGCGGCCTGGGCGGGCGTGCGAATGCCGCCGTCCAGCGGCTTGAACGCCAGACGTTCGAGCGCCGCCATGGCGGCGTCGCGGGCAGCCTGCAGGGCTTCCTGCTGCGCGGCGGCGGCCGCCGCCGTGGCTTCGGCGGCGCGCACCTCGCGCGTGGCGAAGCGCAGCAGGTCGGTGCCGGCCATGGACAGGGCGAAGGCGAGGCAGCGGCGCACGTCCTCGGGCGCCACATCCGGCCCGACGCGCAGGCGCAGCGACGGCACCTCGCGCACCCGGCGCATGCCGCCGGTGCGGGTGCGCCGCCAGACGACGGTGATGTCCTCGCCCTGCGGCGCGCCGGGATCGGCGACGGTGGCCAGCTGCGCCGGCGTCGCCAGCGCCAGAACGGCGGCGACCAGGGCGTCGGGGCTCACGGCGCGGCGATGGCAATGGTGCTCGACGGCATCGCGGAAGCCGCGCCGCATGGGGATGGCGCGGGCCCGCGGCCGGACGTCGGCGCCGACCGTGAGGGCACGGCCGCCCACGGGTTCCGCGCCGCCGGCGGGTTCGGAAATCGCCGGCACGAGCGGCAGCGTCATCTGCACGGCCATCAGTCTTCCTCCACCCGGCGCTGGCGTTCGGCGGCGGCCTTCACCAGGCGGCGCTTCAGCTTGCCGCCCACCCGCAGGTCGGAGGCGAGCGAGAACACCAGCGGCTCCAGCGAGCGGCCGAGGCGGACCATGCCGCCGATCTCCACATGGGCGCCGTCGCCCGACGGCAGCAGGTGGACGGCCACCGTCGGTTCCTCCAGGCGCGGTTCGAAGGTGCGCACCGCCTCCAGGATCAGGCGCTCGATCTGGTGGCGCTCGGAATTGTTGCTGACGCAGAGGTGGCTGAGGTCGGGCAGGCCGTAGCGCACGACCGTGGTGCGCATGTCCACCGGCTGCATGCCCTCCTCCGCCTCGTCGTCGGCGGGCGGCGCCTCGTCGTCGTCGTCCTCGGGCAGCCACGGCAGGCGGGTGTCGAGGATGCGCGCCACCTCGCGGCGGATGGACGCCGCCACCGCCTCGTGGGTCTGGAACGACAGGTCCTGCGCGTCCTCGCCCGAGCCCGGCCGCAGGTCGATCAGGCGTTCGAACAGGGGGGCACGCAGGCCCACGAGGCTTTTCGGCTGTGGCATTCCGGTCCCGATGGCGGTGGTGGCGGGCGACGGCCGCGTCAGGTCAGCTCCTGCTTCTTCGACGCGTCGTCGCCGAAGGGATTATCGTCGCTCCCGAAGGGATTGTCACCGCCGAACGGATCGTCGTCGTCGGAGCCGAAGGGATCGTCCGGATCGGCTTTCTTCTTGGGCGCGGCGAACGGGTCGTCGTCGTCGCCCGTGGCGAAGGGATCGTCGTCGCCGCCGGCACCGAAGGGATCGTCGTCGTCACCCGACGCGAAGGGGTCGTCCGGATCGGCCTTCTTCTTGGGCGCGGCGAACGGGTCGTCGTCGTCGCCCGCGGCGAACGGATCATCGTCGCCGCCGCCGCCGAACGGGTCGTCGTCGTCGTCGCTGGCGAACGGGTCGTCGGGGTCGGCGGCCTTCTTGCCGCCGCCACCGAAGGGATTGTCGCCGTCGTCGTCCTCGTCGTCGTCGGCGGCGAAGGGATCGGCGGCGGCCGCCTTCTTGGGGGCAGCGCCGCCGGCGGCCAGGCCCTGCATCTCCTTGCGCAGCGCGGCGATCTGCTCGGCGACGCTCGACTTCAGGGTCTCCAGCTCGCCGCGCAGTTCGGCCGCCAGTTCGTCGAACTTGTTGTCGAAGCGCTGGATGGCGGTTTCGAAGCCCTTGCGCGCCAGCACGATGGAGTCCCGCTCGCGCGCCATGTCCTCGACCGCCTTGGCCTGGCTGTCGAGCAGTTCCTTGCGGCTGTGGTTGAACTCCTCCGCCATGTCGCGGGCGTAACCCTCGAAGGCGGAGAACTGCAGCCCCAGCACCTCCACCCGGTGGGCCAGGTCGGCGGTGTCGTCCTCCGCCCCGCGCTCGGGCGACGGCGGCGACGGGCGGGCGGGCGCGGGCGTGCCGTCCTCGGCCTGGTCGGCGGGGACGAGGTCGCGCGGGTCCACCTTGACACGCAGCGGCGACGGCGGCGGCGGCGGCGGCTTGTGGACGACGCCGACGTCGCCCGACAGCCAGCGCGACACGGTGATGTAGGGGATCTTCAGCGTCTCGGCGATGCGGCGATAGCTGTAGCCGGCCTTGCGCAGGCGGTTGGCCGCCCGCTCGGCGTCGGCTTCCTTCTTGCCGGCCGCACCACCGCGCACCGACTGCGGCACGCCGGAATCGTCGGCGCCAGGGGTGGCGGCAACGTAGATCGTCTCGTTGGAGCTGCCCCAGTCACTCATGATCCCGATCCCACTGCGCGAAAGACATAGATACTAGACCAACAGGATAAGCGTTCGCCCCGGGCTCCGCCATGGAGAAGCGGGTGCCCGGGCTCATCGCGGCTTCGGCCGCGGCGGCGGCTCGGCCTTGGCGGTGACCTTGCCGCCCTGGGAATAGGTCTCCAGCGGCGACACCAGCACGCCCGCCCGATAGACGCCGCGCTGCATCAGCTCGCCGGTCTGGAAGAAGCGCTTCAGCTCGCCCTCCAGCAGACCGCTCTTGTAGGTGCTGGTTTCCATCACCGCCCCCGTCGGATAGTAGGCGACCTGCGGCCCGTCCTCCTGGTCGGCGACCCAGGTGCTGCGGCGGAGGAGGTGGCCGTCGGTGTCGTAGTAGCGTGCCTGCCCGTCGATCTTGCCGCCGCGGTAGGGGATGACCGCCGTGACGAGCCCGTTGGGCGCGAAGTAGGTGGCGTCGCCGTCCATCACGCCGCGCACGAAGGGCATGCGCGCCACCATGCGGCCGTGCTGGTAGAAGGCCGTGTCGCCATGCTTCACGCCGTCGGCATACTGCGAGATTTCCGCCAGCGCGCCGTCGTCGTCGTAGCGCCGCAGCTCGCCGTGCAGCTTGCCGCCGGCGACGCGGGCGCGCTGCTGCAGCTTGCCGCGCGGGCCGTAGTCGTAGGTCTCGCCGTGCATGGCGCCGTCGGCCATGCGGCCGCGGAAGGTGACGCGGCCGGCGTCGTCGACAGTTTCGAAGGGCTCGCCGCTTTCCGGCCCCGCCGGTGCGGGCGCCGGCGCGGGTTCCCCCGCCGCCGGGTCGGCGGAAGCGGCGGCCGCGGCGGCCGGGTCGAGTGCGTCTGCCGTCATGGTCGCATCCTCAGCCGATCTTCACCAGGCCACCCTTGAGCATCAGCATGCCGCCGCCGTCGACGGTGCCCATGGCGCTGCCCTTCACGGTGGTCTGCAGCCCTTCGGCCTGGAAATTGAGGTTGGCCTTCAGGTTCATGCCCATGGACGACTGCACGTTCATGGCCATGGAGGACTTGATGTCCATGGCGGTCCCCGATTCCACGGTCATGGCGGTGCCCGACTTGTGGGTGGCGGCGGTGCCGGCCTTGGTGGTGAGCGCCGTGCCCGCCTCGATGTCGGTGGTGGTCGCCGACTTGGTGGCGATGCCGGCCGAGGTCGACTGGAAGGTCAGCGACTTGCCCTTCATGATCACGTCGCCGGTGACGGTGATGGTCAGGTTGCCGTCCACCGTCAGCTCGTAGTTGCCGGCGACCTTGTGGGTGAAGTCGGCGTCGTTGTTGTGGGTCTCGTTGTCCTTCACGGCGACGTCGCGCGTGCCCTTCTCGACCTTGTGGACCTCGTTGCCTTCCTGCACCGTCGTGGTCTTGTCCTTCTTGACCGTCGTGGTGTGGTTGTTCTCGATGGTCTGGGTCAGGTCGTGCTTGATGGTGCGCGTCAGGTCGTTCAGGACCTCGACGTTCATGTCCTTCTCGGCATGAACATAGATCTCTTCGCTGTCCTTCTTGTCCTCGAAGCGGATCTCGTTGAACTTGCCGGTGCCCTGCTTGGACGACAGAGTCTTCACCGTGCTCTTGGTGGAGTTGGCGGGCAGCGTGTAGGGGATGGTCTGCTCGGCGTTGTAGACCGCACCCGTCACGATGGGCTGGTCGGGGTCGCCCTCGAGGAAGGAGACGATCACCTCCATCCCCACGCGCGGCAGGAACATGGCGCCGAAGGCCTTGCCGGCCCAGCCCTGGGAGACGCGGATCCAGCAGGAGCTCTTGTCGTCCTTCTTGCCTTCGCGGTCCCAGTGGAACTGCACCTTCACGCGGCCGTACTTGTCGACCCAGATCTCCTCGCCGCTCTTGCCGACCACGATGGCGGTCTGCGAGCTGTGGATGCGCGGCTTGAAGGCCGTCTGCGGCGGGCGGAAGGATTTGCTGGCGGGAAAGGCCTCGAAGCTGGCGGTGTAGTCGGTGCGGGTGGCGGAGACGCGCAGGCGGCGCAGCACGTATTCGGCGTTCACGCTGCTGCGCGGGTGTTCCTTGATCTTGAACTTGTAGCCGGCCACCAGCGAGCGGGCGCGGCCGCTGCCCTTGATGATCTCGCCGTCCGCCGCGGCGGCTTCCATCAGCACCTTGGCGTACTTCTCGCCCTCCTTGGACTTGAGGTAGCGGCCCGTGTAGCTGTTCACCGTGCCGATGCCCTTGGTCCCCTGCGCCTTGGCGTAGAGGTCCGTCGACGGCGTCTCGAAGTTGAAGCTGTCGAGGCCGACGGTCTTGGTGGTCACCTGGCGGGAATAGCGCACCGAGGTGAGGTAGTCGTCCTCGTCGTCGAAGGCGCGGGTCGGGCGGTAGGTCAGGTTGCTGACCGACGGGCAGCTCTTGAAGGCGCTGGAGCCGTCGCCGATCACCATCTGGCACTGCGAGATGGTGTGGCTGAAGTAGTAGAAGATACCTTCCTCTTCCATCAGCCGCGAGATGAAGTTGAAGTCGCTCTCGCCGTACTGCACGCAGTATTCGCGCTTGGCGTAGGTGCCCGACAGGCTCTTCTTGACGTGCGGATAGCCGGCGCCCTTGCAGACCTCCTCGATGATCTCGGGCACCGACTTGTTCTGGAAGATGCGGCAATCGCCCGACAGGTTGAGCAGCCACAGCCACGGGCGCAGCTCCGCCTCGTAGGTGGCGAGGCCCTCGCGCTCGTCGAAGTGGATCAGCTCGAAGCTGGTGATGATGCCGGTGATGTAGCGCTTGTCCTCGTCGGTGGTCATGCGCACGGTGATGGTCGCCGCCTTGCCGATGACCTTGTCGAACGACAGGTCCTCGTCCTCGGCGATCATGGTCAGCTTGTAGTAGAAGCAGCCCGACAGCCACTCCTCCCCTTCCATCTCGCGCAGGATCACCTTGTCCTTGCCGAGCGGCGTGCTGATGGAGAAGTACTGGTCGCCCTGCGTCAGGTCCTTGCTCAGCAGTCCCATGGCCCCTCCCCTCAGGTCGCCGCCGCCTGGCGGCAGGTGAGACGGCCGTCGGCGTCGGCGTCGACGGTGACGGCGCCGAATTCCGCCCCCTCCGTCATGGCGGCGAGCATGAGCGGCGCGAGCTGCGGCACGATGGTGGTGTTCAGTACATTGTCGACCATGCGCGCGCCTGTGTCGGCCGTCATGGCGCGGCGCACGATTTCGGCCTTGGCGCCTTCGGTGAACACCAGGCTGCGGCCGCGCTGCCCGGCGAAGCGCTCGGCGACGCGGGCGCAGCGCATGTCGACGATGGTGCGCACCTGCGCCTCGGCCAGCGGCAGAAAGGGCGCCACCGTCAGGCGGCCGAGCAGGGCGGTGCGGAAGTGGCGGCGCAGGTCCTGCGACACCAGTTGCACCAGGGCATTGAGGCGCGCCGTGTTGTCCTCGATGCCGCGCACCGCCTCGGCGTCCTGCGACAGCACCTCTTCCGCCGCATTGCTGGTCAGCAGGATGACGGTGTGCTTGAAGTCGACGGAAACGCCCTCGCCGTCCTCCATCACGCCCTTGTCGAACACCTGGTAGAACAGGTCGAGGACGTCGGGGTGGGCCTTCTCCACCTCGTCGAGCAGCACCACCGAATAGGGCCGCCGCCGCACCGCCTCGGTCAGCACGCCGCCCTGGCCGTAGCCGACGTAGCCCGGCGGGGCACCGCGCAGGGTGGCGACGGAATGCGCCTCCTGGTACTCGCTCATGTTGATGGTGATGAGGCTGGCCGAGCCGCCGTAGAGGATGTCGGCCAGCGCATGGGCGGTCTCGGTCTTGCCGACGCCGCTCGGCCCGCACAGCAGGAACACGCCGACGGGACGGCCCGGCTCGGCGAGGCCGGCGTGGTAGGCGCGGATGGCGTTGGCGATGACCGTCAGGGCCTGATCCTGGCCGATCACCCGCTCGCGCAGCAGGGCGTCCAGTTCGCCGACCGTGGTCGCCAGATCGCGCGACAGCGAGCCGGCCGGGATGCCCGTCCATTCGGAGATGACCTGCGCCACCGCCACTTCGTCGACGCACCACGGCACCAGCGGGTCGTCGCCCTGCAGCGCCGCCAGGTCCTTGCGCAGGGCCGGCACGGCACCGACGTCGCCGCCCTCGGCGAGCGCGGCGTCGAGCTTCTCCAGCAGCGCCTGCTCGGACGTCCGGCGCTCCTCCAGCGCCGCCAGGTCGGCGCGGGCGGCATCGGCGCGGGCGGCGATGGCCAGGAGGCGCACCTGCGCCTCCGCCGGCGCGCCCGGCTCGCGCTCCAGCTGGGCGCGTTCGGTGTCGAGGATGGACAGTTCGGCTTCCAGGCGGCCGATCTGCGCCGGCTGCACGCTGCGGCCGATGGCGACGCGGGCGCAGGCGGTGTCGAGCACGCTGACGGCCTTGTCGGGCAACTGGCGGGCCGGCATGTAGCGGGCCGACAGCGCCACCGCCGCCTCCACCGCCCCGGCCAGCACGCGCACGCCGTGGTGCGTTTCCAGCTTCGGCACCAGGCCGCGCAGCATGGCGCAGGCGACCGGCTGTTCCGGCTCCTGCACCGGGATGGCCTGGAAGCGGCGGGCGAGCGCCGGGTCCTTCTCGAAGTAGCGCTTGAACTCGCTCCAGGTGGTGGCGGCGATGGTGCGGAACTCGCCGCGGGCCAGCGCCGGCTTCAGCAGGTTGGCGGCGTCGTTCTGCCCGGCCGCGCCGCCGGCGCCGATGAGCGTATGGGCCTCGTCGATGAACATCACCACCGGCACCGGCTGGGCCGCCACCTCGGCGATGAGCTTGCGCAGGCGTTCCTCGAACTCGCCCTTCACGCCGGCGCCAGCCTGCAGCAGGCCGAGGTCGAGCTGGCGCACCACCATGTTGCGCAGCGGCGGCGGCACGTTGCCCTCGGCGATGCGCAGGGCGAGGCCCTCCACCACCGCCGTCTTGCCGACGCCCGGCTCGCCGACCAGGATCGGGTTGTTCTGGCGGCGGCGCATCATGACGTCGACCAGCTGGCGGATCTCGTCCTCACGGCCGGTGACCGGGTCGAGCTTGCCGGCCTTGGCCTGGGCCGTCAGGTCGGTGGTGAAGCGGTCGAGCGCCTCGGTTTCCGAGCCCGAGCCGCCGCCCGCCGCCGGCGCCGCACCGCCGGCCGGGCCGGCACCGGGGCGCAGCAGCGGCGCCAGCGCCGTGCGGGCGGGGCCGCCGACGCGGTTCATCTCGGGCAGCAGCTCCAGCGCTTCCGCCATGTCGATCTTGGCAAACGCGGGCACCGCCTCCAGCAGCACGGCGCGCAGCGGGTCGCGCTCCAGGGGCGCCAGCAGCAGCGTCGAGGACACGATGGACGGGCTTTCCAGCCGCGCCACCGACATGAGCAGGGCGCATTCCAGCATTTCAGGCACCCGCGGCGAGAAGGCCGGCGTGCGCACGTTGCCGCGCTTGACCCGCGACAGCGCGTCGTCGAGCGGCTTCAGCACGTCGTTGGCCGACAGGCCGTAGCGGTCGAGCACGCACTTGACCACCGCGTCGCCGCTCTTGACCAGCGCCGTCAGCAGGTGCTCGGGCTCCACGTCGTAGTGGGTGTGCGACACGCACAGCGCGGCCGCCTGCTCCAGCACCTTCTTGGCGTTGCGGTCGAGCTTGGAAATCAGCGTCTTGAGGTCGATGGTCATGCACTGGCCTTCCGCTGGCTTGTCACCACGACGCGCACGCGGCCGTCGTCGGCCGCCGTTTCCGACGGGCCGAGCAGCCACGTCGTCCAGCCGAGCCGCCGCCCGGCCGTCCGCGACAGCCGCATGGCCGGCACCGCCGGGCGCTTCAGGGTGAGATCGAACACGATGTCGGTGGTCTCGCCGGCATAGAACCGGCACAGCGCCACCAGGGCGGTGAAGTTCCGCCCCGTGGGCAGGAACTCCTGGTACTTGTCGAGGCGGTCGAGGGTGATCTCGACGCGGAAGCCGGCGTGCTGGTCCCACACCCGCGTGCCCAGCATCACCCCCCCGCCGAGCCGGCGCGATTCTTCCGAGCCCCCGCCGAGGCGGCTGTGGGTCTCGGGCTCCAGGTCGAGCCAGCGGCCCTCGAAGCTGCGCACCTCCACCGCCGCCGAGAACACGCCGGCCAGCACCGCCTTCAGCCCGGCGGCGGAGCGGCGGCGGTCGGCCAGCAGGGCGGTGAAGCCGAGCAGCACGCGGTCGCCCACGTCCTCCACCCGGTTCTCCATGCCCGGCGTGCCGATGCCGGCGAAGGAGCGCAGCGCCTGCGCCAGCAGCGAGCGTTCCGGATGGCCGTCGAGCAGCGGCAGGGTGGCGCGCCGCACGCGATAGAGCAGCGACACGATGCGGTGGTTGAAGACGTTGAGGAAGGCCGCCATGGAAGTGTCGCGGCGCGACACCCGCTCGGTCAGCGTCTCGGTGAAGGCGTAGGGCAGCGGGCCGCTGACGCCGGCGATGCCGATGACCGGCGTGCGCAGCACCGGGCGGCCGTCCACGTCGTCGCGGATGGAGGCGACGTCGCTGGCGGGGAAGTCGAGGCCCGGCTCCTGCTCGATGCGCAGGGCTTCCACGTCGGGGTCGATGCCCGTGCCGAGCGGCACGCAGCCGGCGTTGAACCGCTCCAGGATGGCGATGGCCTGGAACAGGTCGTAGCGGTACGGCTCGTGCCGCAGGTCCTCGATCAGAGGACGTGCTGGTCGCCGGAAATAGACCGCCATGTGCGCCATTCTCCACCGCGCTGCAAGGACTGGAAGCGCAGTTGCACGAAACTGTTGATCGAGGCGTAGAGCCCGAGGAAGCGGGACAGCACCTCGCCGAAGACGAGCGGACTGGCCCCGACGAAGCCGCGTTCGTCGACGTCGATGGTGACCAGCAGGCCGCGGCAGAACCCGCGCCAGGCATCCTGCCCGATGCGCTGCACGATGGGCCGCACCTCCAGCCCGCGCAGGGAACTGACCTGCATGCGCGCCGCCGGATCGTCCAGCGTGTGCAGCACCAGGATCTCCTGCAGGGCCGTCAGCGCCTCCGGCCCCGACACCAGGCTCAGGTGGTTGAGCGCCATCTGGCTGACCAGCCGCCACGACGTCTCGCCGCTGCCGCTGCGGTAGCGCGGGATGGTCGGCTTGTAGAGCAGCATGGCCTCGCCCACGGGGGCTGCGTCTTCCAGGTAGAGCCGCGCCTTGGCCGGCACTTCTTCCGCGAGGCCGCGGTTGGTGCAGAGCGTGGTGACCAGCAGCGTCTCGGCCGCCGGCTTCACGGGGTCGAAGTTGAGGTCGGTGAGGCTCAGCCAGGTGTCGGTGCCCGGACGGTCCTGCCGCAGGCCGGCGCCGCGGCTGCTGAACCAGAAGGCCTCCGGGTCCTCGCCGGCGAGGGCGTGGCGGGTGGAGAACAGCGGCACGTAGCGGATCTGCGTGCCGTCGTCGCGCACGCCGGCGACGTCGAGCACCGAATAGACTTCGGTGATGCGGTCGCGCAGGGCGTCGGGCGTGACGAGGTAGCTGGTGCGGCGCTGGTCCAGGCGGATGGGCTCGGCGATGCGGCGGAACAGATTGACCACCGGCACGCAGCCGAGTTGCAGGGTGTCGTGGCGCAGGCGCAGGCGCTGCGGCAGCGGGCGCGACAGGCCGAGCAGGATGGTCGCCGTCTCGCCGCTCAGCGCGCCGGGCGGCAGGGTGATGTCGAGGAACAGGAACTTCTGCGGGAACACGAAGTATTCCTGCAGCAGCGCATAGCCAGGATGGCTGTTGGGCGGCACCGGCAGCATGGTTTCGTCGGTGCCGAGGCCGGCGGGCTCGACGATGGTGCCGCCGCGCACCCGCACGTCGGGCGCGCCGGGGCAGCGCACCACCGCCTGCCGCACGTGGCAGGTCAGAGCCTCGTAGAGGGCGGCGGCGACGGTCGGCTCGCTGTGGATGAAGACGCGCAGGGTGCGCAGGCCCGTCTCGTGCAGCGGCACACCCTGGGCGGCCAATTCGATGCGCAGCACGCCGGCGACCGACGCATCGTCCTCGAAGGGCGTGCCGTCGGGGGCCTGGGCGGCGGTCTCGGTCAGCGCCACCGGCCAGAGCGTGAGCGGCGCCGTGGTGGTGAAGCGGCAGCGGGCGTCCTCGCCGGCCGTCGCCACCAGTTCGGTGCCGCGCGGCAGGACGTGCCCCTCGGTCAACTGGCCGGCGTCGCCGTCGGGCACCAGGCGGGCGATGCCGCACGACGGGATGGGCGCCGACAGATGCGGATACAGAATGTCGAGCAGCGCGTCGGTGAAGACCGGAAACTGCCGGTCCAGGTTCATCTGCACGCGCGCGGTCAGGAAGGCGAAGGACTCGATCAGCCGCTCGACGTGCGGGTCGCCGGCGCTCTCCGGCCCGAGGGCGAGGCGTTTGGCGACCTTCGGGTAGGCGCGGGCGAAGCCCTCCCCGGCCCGGCGCAGGTACAGCAGTTCCCGCTCGTAGTGGGAATAGAGATCTTCGCGCCGCATGGGTGACCCTTGTTTGGACGACCGCGGAAGGGCGCGGCGCCCGGGTGTCTTCGTCTTGGTGGGAGGTGCCCCCGCCGCCCGATGGCGGCAGGGGCACTTCCGGGATTATTCCCCGACCTTGCCGGAGATGGTGTCGAACTTGACCGACCAGTTGCCGGTCTTCTTCTGCTCGCTGTCGTACTCTTCGTAGGTCCAGCTGACGACCACCGCGTTGATTTCCAGGTTCTCGGTGGTGTCGCCTTCGTTCACTTCCAGGCTGTACTTCGAGAAGATCGGCTTCTCCAGCTCGACCGTCAGGAAGGGCTTCTGCATGGCGCCGGTTTCACCCAGGCCCTTCAGGCAGATGATCTTCCACGGCGCGCTGTCGACGGTGGCGCGCAGCATGTTGCCGATGAGCTTCACCGACGCCGAGTCCCACTTGCGCGACAGCACGAAGTTGTTGACCGTCGGAATGTGGACCGTACGACGGGCGTTCGAGGTCATTTCGATCTCGATTTCCATGTCGTGCGACAGGGTTTCGCAGAGGATCTTGCCCTCGTAGCCACTCAGCCCGCTTTCGCCCTTGATCGACGGAATGTCGAGGATTACCTGAGCCATCTATTTCTCTCCGGATGAAATGCGTTGCACGCAGGCGTTACTGGGCGCCGGCAGCCGGCAGTTCGGCCACCAGACGGATCGACGCCGACAGCTCTTCCAGCTGGAAGTGCGGGCGCAGGAAGACGTTGGCGCGGTAGACGCCGGGGCGGCCCGGAACGTCGTACACGTCCACCCGGCCTTCACGCAGCGGGTAGCGCGCCTTGGTCGCCTGACCGGCGTCGTCGTCGAGCAGGATGTAGCTGGCCATCCAGGTGTTGAGGTAGTTCTCGACGTTGCCGCGCGTCATGAACGAGCCGATCTTGTCGCGCATCATCACCTTGATGTAATGGGCGAAACGGCTGGCGGCGAGCACGTAGGGCAGCATCGCGGAGACGCGCGCGTTGGCGTTCGCCTCGTTGGTGTTGTAGACCTTCGGCTTGTTGCAGGTCTGGCCGCCGAAGAACGCCGCGTAGTCGGTGTTCTTGCAGTGCACGAGCGAGATGAACCCGAGGTCGCTGAGTTCCTTTTCGCGACGGTCGGTGATGGCGATCTCGGTCGGGCACTTCAGTGCGATGTCGCCTTCGTCGGTCTTGAAGGTGTGGACCGGCAGGCCCTCGACCTTGCCGCCGCCCTCGACGCCGCGGATCGCCGCCATCCAGCCGTACTTGGCGAAGGCGGTGGTGATGCGCAGGGCGAGCGCCCAGGCCGCGTTGCCCCACAGGTACTTGCTGTGGTCGGTGCCGTCCACGTCCTCGACGAAGTTCACGCCTTCGACGGGCTTGGTGTTCGGGCCGTAGGGCAGGCGCAGCAGGATGTGCGGCATGGCGAGCGAGACGTAGCGGCTGTCTTCCGACTCGCGGAACGACCGCCACTTGATCAGCTCGGCGCTCTCGAAGATCTTGGCGAGGTCGCGCGGCTGGCCCAGCTCGGTGAAGCTCGCCATGTCGAACAGCAGCGGGCTCGCACCGCCGATGAACGGCGCGTGCGCGGCGGCCGCGACGTTGGACAGCTTCTCGAGCAGCGCCACGTCCTGCGGGTGACGGCCGAACTCGTAGTCGCCGACCAGCACGCTGTAGGGCGTGCCGCCGAGCGTGCCGTATTCCTCTTCGTAGATCTTCTTGAAGAGGGTGCTCTGGTCGAACTCGACCGCCTTCTCCAGGTCCTTCAGGACTTCGGCCTTGGTGGCGTTGAAGACGCGCAGCTTCAGGCGGGTCGAGGTCTCGGTGTTGGACACCAGGTAGTGCATGCCGCGCCACGTGGCTTCCAGGCGCTGGAAGTCGGGGTGGTGCAGGATTTCGTTGAGCTGCACGCTGATCAGCTCGTCGATCTGGGCGATGCGGGCGTTGATCAGCTCGACCACGTCGGCCTGGCTGGCCTCGCCGGTCTCGGCGAGGACCTGGTCGACGAACTCGGACAGCAGGTCGCGGGCGTAGGGACGCTGGGCGTCTTCGCGGGCCAGCTTGCCCTCGGTCATCATCCGGTCGAGGATGCTTGCGCTCTCGGCGCTCTGAACGCTGTTTTCGGTGCTCACGGCGATACCCTTTCGAATGGAAGCAGGTCCATGGGACCGTCGGCGTCAGGCCTTGGGCTCTTCGGCGGCGTCGCCACCGTCGGCCGGCGCGCTGCCGTCACCCAGCAGGCCGCGCAGCTCCTTCTGCTGTTCGGTGCTGGCGACGATGTCGTTGAGCATGGCGCCCAGCTCGTCGTTGCCGTCCAGCTTGCCGAGCAGGTCGCTCAGGCGCTGGCGGGCTTCCAGCAGGCGGTTCAGGCTCGGCACCTGCTTGATGACCTGCAGCGGCTCGAAGTCGTCGACCTCTTCGAAGTTCAGCAGGATGTTGAGCTTGCTGCCGTCTTCCTGCAGTCGGTTCGGCACCTGGTAGGCCAGGCGCGGGCCCGACGCGGCGAGCACGTCGTTGAAGTTGTCGCGGTCGATCTCGACGAACTTGCGGTCCTTCACCTTGGGCAGCGGGTTCTCCGGCTTGCCCGACAGGTCCGCCATGATGCCGACGAGGAGCGGCAGCTCCTTCATCTCGATGGCGTCGCCGATGTGGACGTCATAGGTGATCTGGACGCGCGGCGGACGCACCCGATCCAGTTTCTTCTGCGTGCTCTCGCTCATTGTCGAGCTCCCATTCAGGACTGTGATTGAATAGAAATGTCACCCTGCTGGTGACGACACGACCGACTACAAGAGCTCCGCGAGGATCGTCTTGAAGCTCTCCGACAGATTCATGACAGGTTGTGTCCCCCCATTGCTCTAGTCATCCCCCAACGTGTGCATGGCGCGGCGTCCGCCGACACCGGCGGCCCCGGTGTTGCCGGCGGGACGGCCGTCCTGGTCGATCCCGAGGTTCTCGAGGATCGCCTCGCTGTCGCCGCCGCGCGCCATGAGTTCCAGAAGCACCGCGCGCAGGCTCGCCTTCTCCCAGGAGACGGCGCGCTTGACGAGGTACGGCGCCGGGCTGTGCGGCTCGTGGGCGAGCAGCCAGTCGGCGGCATGGTCGAGCAGGCGGTAGGCCTGCGACCGGTCGGTGATGGGCGGCAGGGCGAAGACGCCCGCCTCGCCCGCATCGGCGGCGCCGCGCGCCCGGCGGCCGTCGCCGACCAGGGCGGCGAAGGTCGCCGCGTCGTCGTCGTCATCCACCATCGCGTCGTCGTTCGCCATGTCGTCTCCGTCGGAGGCGTCGCCCCCGGTGTCGTCACCGCCGCCGCCCGCCGGTTCGCCCGTCTCCAGGCCGCGCATGGTCAGCACGCCGGTGACGAAGGCCTCGTAGTCGCGCAGCAGGGTGGTCAGGGCGCTGAAGCTCGGGCTCTCGGCCTCGGGCGCCAGTTCGTCCAGGGTGTCGCACAGGCGGTCGAGCCCGCGGCGCACGAAGGCGAGGTCGGTGGCGAGCCCGATGTAGAACAGGTCGCCGGTGTCCTCGACGACGCCGTCGATGGCTTCCGGCGAGCGGTCGCCGTCGGCCAGCGCCGCCTCGTAGGCGCGGTGGTTGTTGCTCTCCAGCTGGCGCAGCTTGCGGCCCTTGACGATCTCCTGGTAGCTCAGGCCGATGCGGGTGCCCTCGGGGGGCTCCGTCGCCTCCACCTGCAGCACCTCGGCCGGCAGTTGGGCGTCGAGCCAGAAGAACGGCGCCATGCGCGGTTCCCAGTCGTCGCCGTCGGGGCGCGGCCACAGCACCGCCCAGTGATCGCGCGACAGCCGCACCAGCATGTCGAGGCCGGCGGCGAGGCCCTTGATGCCCTTCAGCCGCACCAGCGCCTGCACCACCCACACCGCCACCTGCAGGTCCTTGGACCGCTTGGCGAGCAGCGCCGTGCCCTGCTGCAGCACGGCCTTCCAGTCGGCCTTCTTCTGGGTGGTCTGCCACACGCCCTGGCTGCCGCCGGCGTCCTCGCGGCGCAGCTCGGCCAGCGCGTCCATCTCGGGCGCGTAACGGATGTCCTCGCCGCCGCCGTCGCCACCCGGAATGGTGCGCAGCAGAACGGTGATGTCGAGGCCGACCTTGCGGTGCAGGGCGAGGATGGGATCGACGACGCTGGTCATGCGGTCATCCTCCCGTCAGGCCGAAAAGGTCGCGGTCGACGGTCGCCGGGTCGAGCGGGCGGCCGTCGCCGGGGAAGGCCGGCAGGCGCGGCTTGGACCCGTCGCTCCAGTTCACGTCGCCGTAGCCGGTGCCGAGGCCGGCGCGGTAGCGCACGGCTGCCGGCACGGGCACCGGCGGCGCCCGGTCGGGCAGGTGCGGGAAGGCGACCGGCTCGGTGGCGGCGGCGCCTTCGGCCTCCGACACCTTGCTCAGGCGGACCTGCACGTAGACGCGCGCCATGGTGCCGTCGCCGACCGGCGCATCGCCCTGTTCGGCGGCCGGATCGGCCGGGGTCAGTGCCACCGGCTGGGCCGCCTGGGCGGGCTGCGCCACCGGACCGGAGGCCGGGCCGGTCTCCACTTCCAGGCGGGCGAGCAGCGAGCCGGCGGGCAGCGACGCCGGGCGGTCGCGCGTCGGCGCTTCCAGCGCCCGCAGCAGGCTGTGCAGCGCCCACGGGCCGTCGGCCGAGAAGCGCGCGGTCAGGCCGTCGATGCCGTCGGCCACCGGGCCCTCGGCGCGCAGCGGGATGACCGGGCCGTCCTTGGCCCAGCGCAGGTCGATGCCGGCGCGCTCGCCGGGGAACCAGGCGATCTCGTCCTTGGCGAAGCTGGAGAAGCGGCGTTCGCCCATGGTGAACGTCCACTCGATGATGTCGCGGCCGCCGACCTCGATGGCACGCGCGGCGCGCACCGTCGGCGCCACCACGAGGCGGGTCTTCGGCTGCGGATCGGCGACGTACATGAGCAGCGGGCGCGCCGCCGCCATGGTGGCGATGAAGTCCGACGGCGTGCGCCATTCCGGCCGGGTGCGGGCCGCCGCCGGGATGGCGGTGGTCAGCACCTCGGCGTTGGCGTCGAAGGCGGCGTAGAAGGCGCGCACGTCCTGCGGCGTCGCCGCCACCTCGGCCGCCCCGCCGGCGAAGGGCTCGCGGCCGGCCAGGCTCTGCTCGAAGATGCCGCGCAACGTGGCGTAGGCGGCGATCAGGCGCTCGTCCATGACTTCCAGGCAGCGGGTGCGGATGTCCTGCTTCAGGGCGTTCACCCGGTCGGCGAAGAAGTCGCCGGCCATGTCGGGCTCGGTCGCCGGGCCGAGGCAGGTTTCCTGGGTGATGGTCGGCACCACCTCGGTGACGAACTTCTCCAGCTGCATCAGCGTGCTGTTGGGCCGCGAGCCGTCGTAGGCGTCGAGCGCGCCGACCACGCCCAGCCACTTGCTGGCGATGGCCATGGAGCGCGGCGTCTGCATGAGCGGCCGGGCGAGGATTTCCAGCAGCGGGCTGGCCGTCTCGCGGGCCAGCGACGCGATCTCCATGCGCCACTGCATGAGGCGCAGGCGCAGCGCCGCGGCGTCGCGCTGGTCGAACAGGCCGTGCGCCGACATGGGCTCGCCGTGCCAGCCGGCGAGGTAGAGGTCGCTCGCCCGGTAGATGCCGTCTTCGTCCACCATGCGGTCGACGCGGTCGACGATGGCCTGGGCCAGGTCGGCGACGCGGAAGCGCAGGGAATCGGCGGCATTGGCCATGCCGAGCTGCATGAAGGTCTGGATGGAGCGTTCCACCACCGGCACGGCGATGCGCAGCGACCGCGCCCAGTCGCGCAGCTGCGCGAGCGAGTTGCTGACGGCCGCCGCCTCGGCGGTGACGCCCGTGGCGGCGCGGTCGTACACCCGCTCCACCGACGACAGCAGCGCCGCCTGGGCCGCCGAGCGGGCGGCGCCGCGCAGGGCCTGCGGCATCTGCGCCAGTTCCTTGGCGTCGAACAGCAGGTAGTCCTCGAACAGCGGCGGCACGCTTTCCAGGATGGCGGCGTCCCAGCCGTAGCCGGAGGCCGGCGCGGTGGCGAAGGCGGCGTCGGTCGGCGCCATGAAGCGGCGCTGCAGCCAGCCGTCCAGCACCTGGCGCAGGCCTTCGGCCGGGCCGGACAGGGCCGCGGTACCGTCGCCGTTGCGCATCACCAGCGGACCGATGAGCGAGTCGATGGCCGCCAGCTTGTCGCGCACCTGCTCGTAGCGCTGGCGGGCGATGGCCATGGCGTCGCGGGTCGAGCGGTCGCCCAGCAGCTGCGACGCCGCCGAGGCCTGGATGAGGATGTCCACGTCCTGCGGCAGCACCGGGCCGTCGGCCCCGAGCCACGACGGCTGGCCGGAGGCGAGCAGGCCCATGGCCTCCTCCAGCCCGGCGGAGATTTCCATGAAGCTGGCCGTCGCCTCGCCGCCGGCCCGGCGGCCGCTGGCGAGCAGCCGCATTTCCTCGGCCACCAGTTGCAGGCGCAGGCCCGCCTGACCGCCGGCCGCCAGCATGCGGAAGTAGCCGTCGGCGAGCTGCAGGTAGGTGCCGCGGGCGGCTTCCTGGAACTGCGTCAGGTCGATGCGCAGGCGCGGATCGTCGATGGGCTCGGCCCGGCCGCCGATGGCGCCCCAGGCTTCCAGGTTGTCGATGGTCCGCCGCGGCACGTCGATTGCCAGCGCGTAGTTCAGCATCTCGCGCACCATGGGCGCATTGCCCGTGCGGCCGATCTGGTTGAAGGCGAGCGCGAAGGCCTCGGCTTCGGCGACGCGGGTCATGAAGCGGGTGAAGGCGACGTCGGCCGGCAGGTCGGTGTCGCCCGACGTGGCGAGGTCCGACAGCCGCTTCTCGATCTGCACCTTGACGCCGGCCAGGGCCACATGGCGCCAGCCCGCCCGCATGGCGGCCTCGACGCCGTAGGGATCGTCCTGGAACCACGTCGAGGGCATGTAGACCATGGGCTCGGCGTCGGTCAGCACGGTGGCGTTGCGCAGGTAGCGCACGGCGGCATCGGCGGCGGCGCCCGGATCGGTCTCGCCGGTGCGGATGCCGGCGGTGGTGGCGACGTCGGCGGCGGTGGAGCGCAGCACCGGCACCACCTGCTTCTCGTAGTCGGCGACGCGGCCGACCGAGGCCCAGATGGTCCCCGCCGCCACCAGCCCGACCACGGCGGCCGCCGTCGGCCACGCGAAGCGGCGCAGCACGCGCGACCGCCCGACGCCGGACAGCTGGGTCGGCAGGCCGTGTTCGGCGAAGACCTTCTTGTCGAGCAGATCGTGGGCGAAGGAGGCCGCGCCCTCGTCGTCGCTGCGGGTGATGAAGTAGAGGCCGCGGAAGTAGTTGGATTCCTGGAAGGCGGTGCGGCGGAATGCGGTCGACAGGAAGGCGCGCAGCGGCTCCTCCAGGTCGGCCAGCTCGTCGCGCACCCGCAGGATCTCCGCCCCCTGCTCGCCGTCGAGCACGGTGCCGTAGGCTTCCAGCGCCACCGCCAGCAGGCTGGTCTCGACGCTCTGCAGGGCCTCGGTCACGTAATCGGGCGTGAAGGCCGTTTCCATGGGATAGGGGAACGACCAGCCCAGCATGCCGTCGCGATAGACGGTCGGCAGCATCTCCTCGAAGGCCTGGAAGCCGGGCAACTCCTCGGTGCCTGCCACCACCACGAAGACCGGGATGGAGAAGCCGAGCATGCGCTGGGCGCGCCACAGCATGCCGTAGGCCTCGGCGCCCAGCGCCGTCGCCTTCTTGGGGTCGCGCAGGGCCTGCACCGGCACGGTCAGGACGATGCCGTCCACCGGCAGCGACGGGCGCACCTTGGCGGTGAAGTTCAGCACCGCCGTCCAGGCGTCGGGATCGCACACGTCGATGACGACGCCGCGCTCGTAGTAGCGCCACGCCAGCGGGTCGCGGCCGGCCTCGCCGACGCTCGGGCGGATCTCGTCCACCGCTTCCAGCAGGCCGCCGGCCGGCACACCGCCGACGCCGACGCGCAGCACCCAGGGCATGAGGTAGGGGTTGCGGGCGAAGGACTCGCGCACGCCGGCCAGACCGTCGCGCAGCAGGCGGCGCAGGCTCTTGGCCGCTTCCTGCTTCTGCGCCTCGATGTCGGCCGGGGTGACCGCCACCACGTCCAGCTCGGTCGCTGCCGGCTCCGGCGGCGGTTCCTCGGCGGCGAGGCGGGCGGCGCGGTTGGCGCGCACCAGGATGACGATCATGCCGACGATGAGCAGCAGGATCAGCACGCCGATGACCGCCAGCGCGATCATCTGGTTCTGGGCGGCGTAGACGAAGAGGCCGTCCATCATCGGCTTTCTCCCGCGGCGCGGATGACGCTGTCGGCCGCCTCGGCCGTCGGCGAGGAGGTCAGCATCCACACCCCCTGCCCGACCAGCAGCCAGCCGACGACCACGGCGGCGACGATGGCCGGCCAGCGCGGGTGGACGCGGCGGCGGCGGGAGATGTCGCCGACCACGGTATGGGCATAGGCCGCCGGCACCAGCGGCCGGGTGGTGGTGACGAAGTCGCCGAGCAGCTCGGGCTCGCGGCCCGACAGCAGCTCGAACAGCCGCTGGGCGTAGCCGCGCACCGCCGCCTCGCCGCCGGGACCGCGATGGCGGCCACGGAAACCGAGCGACAGGATGCAGAGGTACACCGCCGCCAATTGCAGCAGGCGGCGGTCGCCAGCGGCCAGCAGGCGGTCGATGCGCTCGAAGATGCGGTCGCCGGCCAGGCGGGAATTGAAGATGCGCTGTTCCAGCAGGGCCTCGCGCCACTGCTCGCGGCCGGGCCAGTCCAGTTCGTGCAGGAACACGTCGTCGGCCAGCGCCACCATGGCGTATTGCGCCTCGCGGTACTGCGCCAGCATGAAGTCGGTGGCGCGCCGGCCGAACTGGCGGGCGTCGGACTCCAGGAACTGCTGCAGGCGGTCGAGGATGATGTCGGCGTCCACCGGCGCCATGGGGGCCAGCTCGCCGTCGCGGGCGGCCACTTCGGTGACGCCCACCGGCGCCTCCAGCAGGAATTCCGGCAGCGCGTCGGCGTCGCCGCCGCCCTCGCCCGCCGCTTCCGCCGCCGGACGGGAGCGCCGCCGGTGGCCGGCGACGGCCACGCGATGGACGTTCAGCTCCGCCGCGAAGGCGAGGAAGCTGTCGAGAATGTCACGACGGGCGAGCAGGGCGGCGTCTGTCATGAGATCACGTACAGCACGATGTCGGCGGGCCGCGAACGGCTGCCGAGGTTGTCGGGATTCCAGATCTCCAGCCGTTCGCCGGGGATCACCAGATCCTCGGGCACCTCGATCCGGAACAGGACGGTGCCGCGCGGCACCACGAGGCCGAGTTCGCTGTCGGCCTCCACCGGTTCGCGCGCCACGCCCTTCACGCGCAGGCCCGCCAGATGGTCGAGCTTGCTGCGCGCGGCGATGACCGCGTTCTCCATCCAGGCGACGATTTCCGCCGTCGACATGGCGGCCGGGCCGCGCACGCCGACCAGCAGGCGCGCCGTCATCCACTCGTCGCGCATCTCGACGCCGAACATGCCGCTGTCGAAGGTGAAGCGGATGGGCTCGGCGACCGAGCGCACGCGGTCGACCATGCGCACCACGTAGTCGCGGATTTCCTCGAAGCTGCGCAGCGGGTCGTTGTGGTCGTAGCGCGACAGCTTGGGCGGCACCCGGCTGGTCGACAGGCGGGCGAGGTGCCCGAGCACGCCGCACAGCGACAGGTAGACGGCGAAGGGATGCACCACCTCCACCGCCAGCTGGGCCTCCAGCTGGGGCAGGCCGGCGACCAGACCGCTCACCTCGTCGGCGAGCTTGCCGCCGCCCGGCGCGCCGTCGGCGGCCTGTTCGGCGATCATCATGGCCTTTTCGCGCAGGCGGCGGGCGACGTCGGCCGACAGCCGGCCGAGCGCCGAGTTGGCGGGCACGGTCAGGGCCGGCGGCGCGAAGTCGACCAGGGCGAAGGCGTCGTTGGCGAAGGCGACGCGGGCGATGGGCATGGCGACGAAGCGCTGCGGCGGGCGTTCGCCGGCCACCGTGGTCGCCACCAGCGACAGGCGCGGCCGCAGGCGCGGGATCGACAGTTCGTCGCCGCTGTTCTCGTCGGCCACCGGGCGGCCTTCCACCGAGCGCCAGCGCTGCATGCCGCCGGCGCTGCCGGCGCGCGCCGCCGGCACGGTCAGGTGGATGACGATGGGCACCTGCGCCAGCGGGTCGGCGTGGGCGGAAATGTCGAGTTCGAGCGGGTCCGGGCAGGTGTTGTCGTGCCACACCGTCAGCCCGTCGGGCATCACCGCTTCCAGCTCCAGCACCCGCACCATGCCCGACACCAGCGCCACGCGGTCGAGCAGCAGGTGCGTGATGCCCCACGGGAAGGGCACCGCCTGGTCGAGCCGCACCGACAGGGCGGCATGGGCGCGCAGCGAATCCTGCTGGAAATGCTGCGGAGCGAGCAGCATGCCCTCGTGCCAATGGATCGGATCTGGAATGTCCCGGACTGTACTCACGGATGTCTCCGGTAGGCGGGTCGCGACGCGCTGCGACGACGGTGACGGATCGTGACGGTGGCTGTGCCGGTCAGGGCACGATGACGGCGCTCGTCTCCTCCAGGCGCAGGCGGATGGGATCGGTGGCGGTGCCGGGGCCGATGCGCAGGCGATGAGCGCCCGGCGTGCGGTAGCTGGTGAAGACGATGCCGGCCCAGGCGGCCTTCTCGTTCAGCACCTCGTCTTCCAGCACCTGGTTCGGCACCACTTCCCAGCTGAACACGGTGAGGCCCTCGGGGTGGTCGCGGCGCAGCTGGTCGCGCTGCTTGAACCAGTCGACGGCGGACAGCGCCAGCACTTGGTCGACCAGCGGCTGGTCGTGCACCATCACCAGGTCGACGGCGACCGGCGTGTCGTCGTTGGCCCGCGGCGTGGCGGCCAGCTCCACCCGGTCGAGCAGCAGCTCCGGGTTCTCGGCGCAGGCGGCGACGGAGAGGGCGGCGGCGACCACCAGGGCGCGCACGAGAGAACGGCGGTACAGGGTCACGAGGCGCCTCCGAGGCCGGTGTCGCTGACGACGGTGCCGCCGTAGCCGCGCCCCTGCAGTTCCCGCAAGGCGCCTTCGGCGGCGCCGCGACCGACGAAGCGGCCGTGGCGGACCACCGACCACAAGCGACCGCCGTCCTGCTCCATGGCCACGTGGGCCGGGATGCCGCGGCGGCCGAGGTCGGCGGCGAACTGTTCGGCATTGGCGACGGTGGCGAAACGTCCCATGCGGATTGCATAAATCTCGGTCGGGGCCGGCGCCGGCATGCCGACGGCCACCGGCTGCACCGGGGCCGCCATAGCGGTGCCGGCAGCGCCGGCCGGGGCGGTGCCGGCAGCGCCGGTCGGGGCGGCAGGCCGGGTGGCGGGAGCAGACCCGCCGGCACCGTCAGCCGGCGTGGTCGCCGCTGCCGATGCGCCGCCGCCCGACGGCGTGCCACCGAGAAACTCGGGGCGGGCGGCATCGGAAGCGGCGACGATCTGATCTTCGACGACACCACCGAGGGAATCTGCGGCGGTGCCTTCCGCGACGAATTTCGCGTAGCCCGCCAGCCAGGGCACTTGCCCCTGCAGAAACTTGGGGAGCACCCGATCGACGGCATTCACGCCGGCGTCGAAGCCCGGTGTCACAGCATCGCTGACCCCGTCGACCAGCGGATCGGCGACAGCGTCGGACGCATGAACTTTGTAGATGTAGAGCTTGCTGTCGTACTCCGAGGCGAGGCGGCTCTGAAGCCCGCCGAGCGGGCCGCCGTCGCCCTCTTCCGCGGGCGCGCCGGCCGCCCCGGGCGCCGCAGCGACCCCGGCGGCTTGCGGCTGCTCGAACCCGGCCATATCCGACCCGGAGGCAGTGTCATTGGACGGCGCCGAAACGATGGCAACCGCCGCATAACCCAGCGCTCCGATCAGGATACTGCCGGTGACGAGCGTCACCGCCTGCAGCGTTCCCAAGGAAAATCGCCCCAACGTTCCCCCCTTTCCCCAAAGGGTCCCCTTTTACTGGGCCTCGGTGCCGGCGGGACGGATTTCCGTCACCACGATCCCGAACAGCCCTGCTTTTCGTTCGACGTCCGGCATCCTGGCCGCAGCCTGCCGGGGGTCGTCGAATTCCCCCACCCGAATGTGGTACCACGAGTGGCCTGCGGCATCTACAATTTCTACCATTTCTGTCTTCAAATCGCGTCGGGCCATCTCGGCCTGATACGACCTGGCGTTGTCCAGACTGCGAAAACTCGCCAGCTCGATAGAAAACCGCGGCCAATTGGGAGGCTTCAGCGCCTCTTCCACCTTGCGCGGCGGTTGTGGCTCCTCCTCGGCTGCCGGAGCATCGGTTGCAGACTCCGCCGGAGTTGCCGGGTCGGGTACCGCCGCCGCGGTGGCCGCAGCTTCCCCCTCCGGCGCGCTCGACGACTTGCCGAGGAAGTAGGCGCCGGCGCCCACCCCGACAAGCAGCAGCAGACCGGCGAAGATCCCGAGCACCCACTTCATGATCCGGCCTCGCCCCTCCCCGCCTCAGCCGCAGCACAGGCCGACGCAGGGCAGCGCCAGGCTGGGCGCGGCCAGCGACAGGCTGACCGACGGCAGCGACGCCGACAGCGACGGCGCCGTCAGCGACACGCTCGGCATGGTCAGGCTGGGCGACGGCAGCGCGAGGCTGGGGGCCGCCAGCGACAGCGACGGCATGTTCATGGCCACCGACGGCGCCAGGCTCACCGACAGGCTCGGCAGGCTGGCGTTGAGCGACGGCAGCGCGAGGCTCGCCGAGGGCAGCGTCAGGCTGGGGCCGGCCATGGCGAAGCCGACGCTGCACATGGCCGCCGCCGGCGTCGCCGCCAGGGCCAGCACGGTCGCCGCCGCAAGGGTTCGAACGATCCATGCAGTCTTCATGATCCACCTCCGTCGCGGTCCGCCAGGCGGACGAGCGTCTCCGGCGCGGCACAGCGGTCGCGCATGGCGTCGGTCACGTCCTGGTAGCCGAGGCGCGTGCGCGCCGCCAGGACCTTGCACAGGTAGTCCGCCTGCGCCCGGCGTTCCGATCCGTGGTAGTGCCGCACCGCCGCCTCCCACGAGCCGCGCTCGCGCCGTAGCGACACCAGATAGGCGGCGGCGTAGCGGACGTTGTGGGCCGGCTGCAGCATCTGCTGCACGTCGGTGAAGTTCTCGGCGTGCCAGCGCAGGTAGACCTGCATGCAGCCGATGGCGATGGCGTCGCCGAAGTGGCGCATGGCCGCCTCCGCCACCACCACCGCGTCGGAATGGGTGCGCAGGTAGAAAGGCCGGCCGGAGGCGTTGATGGTCCACGGCCAGGCCCGGCCGCCGAGGCCGCTCTCCACCAGCGCGATGGCCTGCAGGATGCCCGGCGGCACGCCGAACTCGGCTTCCGCCTGGGCCGCGAGCGGCCGGCAGTCGCCCTCGCCGCCGCCGTCGAGCGCAGGCATGGCGGAAGCCGCCGCCGCGGGCAGCGCCACCGCCAGGGCGGCGAGCAGGCCGATCAGGCGAGGAAGCGAACGGCGACGCATGCGCGATCCCTCAAGTTGCCGCCGGTGGCGGTTTCCAGCAGGCCCTCGTTGCGCAGGGCGGTGAGCAGTCCCTCGGGCGACGGATCGTCCGCCGCCCGCAGTGCCTCGGCCACCCGCGCCCGCGCCGGGGCCGACCCGTGCGCCGGCACCAGACCGGGCGACGGGAAGACGACGGCCGAACGCGCCGGCAGGTCGAACGCGCCTTCGCCGGCGGCGGCCTCCGCCTCGGCCGTGCGCGCCAGTTCCACGGCGTCGCCCAGGCGGCGCACGGCGACCGGCGGCGCGAAGCCCCACCCGGCCCAGGTGACCGTCGCCGACGGCGCATCCAGCGTCACCGCCATGACCGCATAGGCGTCGCCGTTGTCCTCGCCGCTCAGCAGCTGGCGGGTGCGTTCGAGCGCCGGGCCGGGCGTCATGCCGGCCGCCAGCAGGGCGCGCAGGGAGGCGCGCGCCGTCGCCGACTGGAACCCGCCCGCCAGGCCGCCGGCGGCCGGCTGGCCCAGGGTGACGGCGAGCGTGGTCTCATCAAGCCAGAAATAGTCGTAGAAGGCGCCGTCGAAGTCGCTCGCCGGCACCAGCAGGCCGCCGACGTCCAGCGACGGCCGCGGCAGCAGGCCGCGCGGCAGCATGGACTGCTGCATGCGGCGGGCGATTTCCAGCTGCTGCTGCAACTGGAACAGCTCGGTCTTGGTCTCCAGGGCGGCGCGCAGCTCGGTCACCAGCTTCTCCAGCCGGCGGTGCTGGTCGCCGACGCGCTCGGCCATGACTTCCACCGCCGCCGCCAGGGCGCGGTCGCCGCCGCGGGCGCCGTCGCCGCTGCTCATCATCTCGATGCGCGCGAGGTCGGCGAGCAGGGAGTCGCGGCCCTCCGGCGACAGGGTATTGGCCATCTGCATCATCTGGGCGCGGATGAAGTCCTGCTGGCGTGCCCATTGGCGGCTGCGCTGCTCCTCGCTGTCGCGCAGGCGGCGCACGCGGTCGCGGAAGATCTTGATGGAGCGCGCCATCTCGCCGATCTCGTCGCCGCGCTCGTGGCCCGGCACCTCGACGCTCGTGCTGCCGCGCGACAGCTGCGACAGCGCGGCGATGGCGGGCTCCAGCGGCCCCAGCGTGCGCACCAGGAACCACCGCATGGCGAAGATCAGCAGGGCGCAGACGCCGAGCACCAGGGTCAGCGACAGGCCGTCCATGACGTCGAGCCAGCGCACGAAGAGGGTGCGGTCGCGCAGCACCACCACATGGCCCTGCGGCTGGCCGCCCGGCTGGCGCAAGGGAACGGCGACGCCCTGCACGGCGCCGAGCTGGGCCTGCGTCACCTCGAAGGTCGCCCCGGCGCGGTTGGCGAAGGCGTCGGCCACTTCCGGCCACTCGATGGCACCGGCGGCGGCGGCGGGGCGGCCGGCGGGGTCGAGCAGGAAGCCGGCGACGCCGGCGGTGCGCACCACCTGCCCGAGCACCGGGCCGAGTTGCTGCACGGCCACGAAGCCCTTGGCGGCGGAGGCATCGCCGCCGGCCCCGGCCACCAGGAGGGCGAGGCCGTCGGGCGCCGAGGACACGGTGTGGAAGCCGCGGCGGGCGGAGACCAGCTGGCTCACCCGGCGCTCGTCGAGGCGGGTCGGCGCCGCCCCCGGCGGCCACACCAGGATCACCTGGCCGAGGGAATCGTAGACCGTCACCTCGCGGATGCCGCTGGCGGCCAGCGGGTCGAGGGCGGCCATGGCGTCGACCATGTCGCCCCCGCCGATGGCGGCGGCGACGCGGGTGCGGGTGACGTCGGCCGCCTCGGCCACCGTCGCTTCCCACACGCGCTGCAGGGCGAGGCGCTCGGTATCCTCGGTGAGCGAGGATTCTAGGCCGCGGCGCACCACCGTCACCGCAGTCAGCACCAGGGCGAGCAGGGTGATGGAGAGCGCGAAGAGCAGGATGACGCGGCGGACGATGCTCATCGCTTCAGCCCCCCGCGCAGGGCAAGCGCCCCTTCGGCCGCGGCGGCGGCGGCGGCGGCGAGGGCGCAGAGCACCAGCAGGCCGGCGGCGCCCACCGGGCCGGTCACCCAGCCGGCGACGACGCCGAGGATGGCGGCGAGCGACGCCCACGGCCAGGCCGTCCCGCCGTCGTCCAGCGCCTGCAGGCCGCGGGCAGCGGGCGCCGCGGCACCGATGACGAGGCCGCCGATGGTGACCGCCAAGGGCGCGTCGGCCAGCGGCGCCACCACGGCGGCGACCGCCAGGGCGGCGGGAATGGTCACCACCGCCACCATGCGCGACCGCCAACGGTAGAGCACCAGCAGCATGGCGCCGGCCCCGACGGCGGCGGCCAGATGGGCGCCCCACAGCACGATGGTGCCGAAGGCGGCGCCCGGCATGAAGGGCGTCACCGCCGCCAGCCACAGACCGGCGCCGGCCCAGGCGACGATGGGCAGGGCGAGCGCCAGCGGCCGCTGCGGCACGCCGGCATTGCCGCGCGCCGCGGCGGCGGTGCCGAAGCGGCTGCCCTGCAGGGCGAGGCCGACGAGGGCGAGGATGGCGACGACCCAGCTCATCCACGTGCCGCCGACCAGCGATTCCAGGTGCACCACGCCGGCCCCGGCCGACAGGCCGAGGGCGCCGTGCACGGCGGTGCCGGCGGTGATGGCGGGGTGACGGCTGGCGACGCCGGCCACCGCGGCGACGGCGGCGGCGGTGGCGAGCGCCAGCAGCGGCAGGGCGAACAGCGCCTCGTGGAACACCGGCAGCACGACGATGATGGCGGCCGCCAGCCCGGCGGCGAAGGCCGGCCGCGGCACCGGCGGCAGCAGGCGCAGGAAGGCGCCGGCGGCGGCACCGGCGACGGCGGCCGTCACGGCGGCCACCGGCGGGATGCTGGCGTCGCCGCCGGTCATCACCATGCCGGCGGCGATGGCGGCGACCAGGGTGATGCGGAAGGTGGCCGGCCCGACGGCGAGGCCGCCGTGATCGAGCCGCAACGGCACCAGCCCGTCGGGCGCAAAGGCGCCGGAGCGGGTGAGATGATCGCCGAGCTGCCCGGCGGCGGCGGCGGCGTCACGGTTGAAGCTGAAGTCGCGCACTTCCAGCAGGTAGGCGTGCGCCCGCGCCACGCGGTCGTTGACGGCCACCAGCAGTCGGTTGAGCGCCTCGGCCAGCGGCCCCACGGGTCCGTCGCGCAGGTCGCCGGAAGAAGCGTCGAACTTGCGCTCGGCCATGCGCTGCTGCAGCGCGACCACCGTCTGCTGCGGCCGTTCCACCAGATCGCGCCAGGTGCTCAGCACCATGTGCCCGGCCAGCAGCAGAGCGGTGACCAGCACCACCACGAAGCGCAGGCCCGCCCCGTCCAGGCCCGGTGGGCTGACGTCGGTGGCGCGGCCGAGCACCAGCCGGCCGACCACGGCCCCGTCCACCACCACCGGGAAGGCGGCGGCGACGACGCCCGCCTGCTCCAGCGCAGCGGCATCGGTGGCGCCGCTGACGAGGTCCAGCCGCCCCGGCGCCGACCAGCGCCCGACGACGCGGCCTTCCGGCGTCTCGACGGCGGCGATCACCACCCCTTCGGCAGGTCCGAGTTCCTCGCCCAGGTAGTCGGACAGGCCGACGGCGTCGGGCAGGGCGATGCCGGCGCCGACGTATTCGGCGATGTCGCGGGTGATGCCGCCGGCCACCAGCTCCAGCCGCAGCGCCGCGCTCTCCCGCCCGAGAGAGGCGGCGGAGAGCACCAGCGACATGGCCGTCGTCACCCACGGCACGATGACGACGGCGGTCGCCACCATGAACAGCAGGGCGAGGGTGCGGGTATTGGCGGTCATGCCGCTTCTCCCCGGCGGGCGGCGGCGGGATCGGCGGCGGCGCGCGGCGGCGGCTCGGCGGCCTGCGAGCGGTCGAGGCGGCGGACTTCCTCTTCCACCGTGCGCAGGCGGCGCAGCACGTCGCCGAGGCCCGGCAGCGCCTTCAGGATGGCGTCGGACGGTGTCTTGCCGGCGGACACGGCGGCGGCGGCGGCCTCCAGGTCCTCGGCGGCGGCGGCGTTGCGGGCGGCGGCGGTGCGGGTGGCGAGCGCGGTGCCGGCCACCGCCAGCACGGCGGCGACGGCCAGCGCGAGGCCACCGACGATCACCGGCAGCCGCATGGCGGAGATCACCTCGATGATGACGTCGCGGCGCAGGGCGCGGGCGACCACGGTGCCGCTGCGCTCGCCGAAGGCGTTGACGACGGCGGCGCCGACCACGTTCTCGGCCGCCGTCTCGCGCGTCCAGCCGCCGGCGACCTCGGCGCTGCCGGCGGCGCCGCCCAGCCATTCGGTGGGCGCCGCGGCGCCGATGCGCTCGTGCTCGCTGGCGAAGACGACGACGCCGGCGGCATCCAGGATGTAGATGTCGGCGCCGCGCTTCACCGCCAGGCTGAGCGAGTCGACCAGGGCCTGCAGGTCGGCCTGATATTCCAGGGGGTAGCCGAGGGCGGCACGCGCGGCGGCCGGGCCTTCCACGCGGTTGACCAGCGTTTCCAGCTGGTCGAGGGCGAGGCGCGTCTTGACTTCCTCGAGCGTGGCGAAGAACGTCGCCAACGCCAGCGCCAGAACGACGGCGGCGCACAGCCAGACGGTAATCGCAAGGCGACCGAACCCTCGCATTTCCCTCCCCCAAAAGGAAACCCCAATCCCCACCTCAGGATGGCGCACTCTCCCTTGGTTTACAACAGCGGTTGGATATCCTCGGCAGCGGCGCGCGTCGGCTGCGGCAAATCAGGGTCATTTTACGCGCGGCAGGAGATTTGACGCATGGCGCTCGACCGACGCTTGCACGCCATCCTGGCCCGGCTGGAGGCTCCGGGCGGCGAGGCCGTGGCGGCCCTGCGGGCGCTGGAACGCCTGCTGCCGGAGCGGGCGAGCCTGGCCGACGTGCTGTTCGTCGGCCTGCACCACCTGCGCCAGGACATCGACGATCCGTCGCTGGTGGTGGAGACACGGCGCCTGACCGCGCAGGCGGAGGCGGCCGAACGGCGGGCGGAAACCGCCGAGCGCCGAGTCGCGGCCATGGAGGCCGCCCTGCGTTCCGCTCTCGACGAGATCGAGGCGCTGCGCGGCGCCCTCGACCGGCCCGATCAGCCGTCCTCGTCGGGCGGCGCGAGGTCGGGGTAGGCGACCAGCAGGAACAGCGACACGCCGAGCGCCGCGAGGCGGATGGTGGCCTGCGTCCCTTCCACCAGATCCTCGCGCCATTCCCCGCCGATGCGGCGGTTGACCAGGCAGGCCGGGCGGTCGGCGGAGAACAGCAGGATCTCCTTGGCCGTGCGCTGGCGGCGGTAGACTGCCAGCCGCGCCGCATCCTCGGGGCCGAGGTCGGTGACGTCGGGCACCACCAGGGCGATGAGCGCGACATCGGCCCGCCGCCCCACCTTGGCCGGGATGGAGACGATGACGTCGGCGATGCGGTAGTGGTCACCCGCCTCGTCCTCGATGCCGACGCCGGCCCCGGCGTCGATGCGCTGGCGGCCGTCGGCGCGGCGGGCGCAGCCGGTGATCGCGCCGAACACCGACAGGCCCCGCATCACCAGCGGCTCGGGCCGCGGCGACAGCGTCACCACCTCGCCCGCCACCAGCTCCTGGCGCCAGCCCATGGCGCCCATGTTGGGGTCGGCACTGATGAACTCCTTGAGGCGCATGGGGACTCCTGCTTGCGATGCCGATCCTTCGGATGAGCGGCTGACCAATTGCGGTGGTCGGGATTTTAGAGCATCCTTTCCGCGATTCCATTGCAAGATGCCGGGACCGACCGATGAAGAAGATGCCGATGCCGCCGCCGGCGACGCTTCAGCCGCGGTACTGGGGCAACCTCTCCCAGTATCACGAACTCTACGAGCCGGAAGGTCTCGTCGATGCGGTCGAGGATTTCGACAAGCTGTGGAGCAAGATCAACTGGAAGACCTTCCAGGCCTCCACCCATTCCCGCATCACCGACGCAGACAAGCTCGAGAAGATGCGCAAGAGCATGGCCACCACCTGGGCCAAGCGCATGAAGAACGTGCATGGGCAGCTCGACAGCATCGTCCTGAAGTCGCGCAAGCTCATCGCCGACATCCCGGGCGACAAGAAGGAGGCGGTCAAGCCGCTGAACGCGCTGCTGCCCGACGTGACGCGGTTCCGCAAGGGCATCCCCCTCAAGTTCGACGACAGCGACTTCCTGGAAGCCATCGAGGCCCTGCAGGGCGACGATGACGACTCCGGCGGAGGCGGCGCCGGCGGCAAGGGGAAAGGAAAGGGCAAAGGCAAGGACAAGGACAAGGACAGCGAGAAGGAAAAGCCCATCGACGCGGGCGCCTTCCGCAAGGCCGCCGCGGCCATCGCCACCGCCGCCAAGAGCGGCGGAGCGCCGGCTTCGACGGTCGCCAGGATCCACGGCGAGGCGCTCGACATCATCGGCGGCCACAACAAGGACCAGCGGGCGCAGAACCGCTTGTTCAAGAGCCTGATGCCGCTCGGCGGCGACAAGATCGCCAAGCAGGTGGCCAACGGCCTCAAGGATCGCGCCGCCGCCAAGATCGCCGACTCGCTGCCCGACGACGTCGCCGCCAAGCTGAAGAAGGTGGGCTTCAACCCCGGCGCCAAGAACGAGAACAAGCAGAAGCTGGAGAAAATCGCCAAGGAAATGGAAAAGTCGACCGCTGCCATCAAGAAGGCGCTGGAGACTTCCTACAAGCACATCGGCAGCCTGACCAAGGCCGCCAACGGCAACGCCATGATGAACAAGAAGCTGGACGAGACGGAGAAGCTTCTCGACATCATGTCGCGCATCTACGGCGACATCGAGTCCTTCACCGGCACGGTGACGGAAGCGGCCGAACTGATGAAGAACGGCAAGCCGACCAACGGCATCCGCCTGGAAAAGCTGGAAGCCGACCGCCTCGCCAAGGCCTTCGGCCTGCTGGAACGCTGGGCGGCGAGCTGGCAACGGATGGTGTAGGCGGCGCGACGCGCCCCTTCCCCTTCCCCTCCCCCACCCCTTGTCATGCGCGGACTTGATCCGCGCATCCACGACGTCCCCGGCGGCGGCCGCGCGGCGCCTCTGCCACGGCTGACGCCGTGCACGCCGTGGATGGCCGGGCCGAGCCCGGCCATGACGAATTCAGCTGTGTTTTCAAAGGGCTGACATGGTGGGCGGCGCCCCCCCGGCGGCAACCGCCCGGCGCCTTCCCCCACACCCGCCGCGCCGGGTGACGTCAGTGTCCGGCCTTGCCGTCGCTCGACCCGACATGCGGTTCCACGTCGTGCGACCACTTGTCCATGAGCGCCAGCACCATGCCCGAGACGGCGATGGTCAGGTGGATGGCGATGAGCCAGGGCACCTGCTCGGGGTCGGGGCCGTCGGGGTCCATGAAGACCTTCAGCAGCTGGATCGCCGAAATGGCGGCGATGGAGCCCAGCAGCTTCAGCTTCAGGCCGCTGAAGTCCATGGTGTCCATCCACGCCGGGCGGTCGTGGTGATCGCGGGCGAAGCGGGACACGAAGTTCTCGTACGAGACGAAGATCACCATCAGCATCAGGTTGGCGAGCAGGGTCATGTCGACCAGCGCCAGCACCATCAGCACCACCTGCTGCTCGGTCATGTCGAAGATGTGCGGCAGCAGGTGCAGCAGTTCCTGGCCGAACTTCAGCATCAGCGCGGCGATGCCCAGCACCAGCCCGACGTAGAACGGGAACAGCAACCAGCGGCTGGCGAACAGCCCATTCTCGATCTTGTGTTCCACCCCGATGATCCCCCGAAAGTGGTAAGTGACGGTCGGGGCGGACTTTGGCACGACCCGCCGCGGGAGGCAACGGGCGGTGCCGCACATGCGAACAGCCCGGCCACGAACGGCCGGGCTGCTGCATTCGACAGGGTAATCCGGCGCTTACGCCGCGGCCCGGGCCGGCTGCGGCAGGCGGATCAGGTAGTCGAAGGCCGAGAGCGCCGCCTTGGAGCCCTCGCCCATGGCGATGACGATCTGCTTGTAGGGCACGGTCGTCGCATCGCCGGCGGCGAAGACACCCGGCACCGACGTACGACCGCCGGCATCGACCTCGATCTCGCCGCGCGGGCTGAGGGCGACGGTGCCCTTCAGCCACTCGGTGTTGGGCACCAGGCCGATCTGCACGAAGATGCCTTCCAGCTCCAGGGTGTGCAGGGCGTCGGTGGTGCGGTCCTTGTAGGTCAGGCCGGTCACCTTGTTGCCGTCGCCGACCACCTCGGTCGTCTGGCCGGAGGTGATGACGGTCACGTTGGGCAGGCTGTGCAGCTTGGCCTGCAGCACGGCGTCGGCGCGCAGCTTGGTGTCGAACTCGATGAGCGTGACGTGCGCCACGATGCCGGCCAGGTCGATGGCCGCCTCGACGCCCGAGTTGCCGCCGCCGATCACCGCCACGCGCTTGCCCTTGAACAGCGGGCCGTCGCAGTGCGGGCAGTAGGCCACGCCCTTGTTGCGGTAGTCGTCCTCACCCGGCACGTTCATCTGGCGCCAGCGGGCACCGGTGGACAGTACGACGGAGCGCGACTTCAGCACCGCGCCGCTCGCCAGGTGCACCTCGATCAGGCCGCCGGTCTCGGTCGCGGGCACCAGCGTCTCGGCGCGCTGCAGGTTCATGATGTCGACGTCGTAGTCGCGCACGTGCTGTTCCAGCTGCGCGGCCAGCTTGGGGCCTTCGGTGTGGGAGACCGAGATGAAGTTCTCGATACCCATGGTGTCGAGCACCTGGCCGCCGAAGCGTTCCGCCGCGACGCCCGTGCGGATGCCCTTGCGGGCGGCGTAGATGGCGGCCGACGCGCCGGCCGGGCCGCCGCCGATCACCAGCACCTCGAAGGCGTCCTTCTGCTTGATCTTCTCGGCCTCGCGGGCGACGGCGCCGGTGTCGATCTTGGCCAGCACCTGCTCCAGGCTCATGCGGCCCTGGCCGAAGGTTTCGCCGTTGAGGAAGATGGTCGGCACCGCCATGACCTTGCGGGCCTCGACCTCGTCGGGGAACAGCGCGCCGTCGATGGCGACGTGCTTGATGTTGGGGTTGAGCACGCTCATGAGGTTGAGCGCCTGCACCACGTCCGGGCAGTTCTGGCACGACAGCGAGAAGTAGGTCTCGAAGCGGTATTCGCCGTCGAGCGCCTGCACCTGGGCGATGACGTCCTGCGCCGTCTTGCTCGGGTGGCCGCCGACCTGCAGGAGGGCGAGCACCAGCGAGTTGAACTCGTGCCCCATGGGGATGCCGGCGAAGCGCACTTCGACGGCGGTGCCGGCGCGGCGGATGGCGAAGGACGGCGTGCGGGCGTCGTCGTCGGCGCGGACGACGGTGATCTTGTCCGACAGCGCGGCGAGGTCCGTCAGCAGCTCGTTCAGCTCCTGCGACTTGGCGCCGTCGTCGAGGGACGCGACCAGCTCCACCGGCTGGGTGATGTTCTCGAAGTAGGCCTTCAACTGGGTCTGGATGGTGCTGTCCAACATGGCGGCTGGGCTCCCCTCGGCGTGTCGGTTCGGAAGGTCCGCGAAGGCCCGGACGGACGCGACGTCCGGGCCTTCCACGGCTGATGCGGCAGACTTAGATCTTGCCGACCAGGTCGAGCGACGGAGCGAGGGTCTTCTCGCCTTCCTTCCACTTGGCCGGGCAGACTTCGCCCGGATGCGCGGCCACGTACTGGGCGGCCTTCACCTTGCGCAGCAGCTCGAGCGCGTCGCGGCCGATGCCGCCGGCGGTGATCTCGACGATCTGGATCTTGCCCTCGGGGTCGATCACGAAGGTGCCGCGGTCGGCGATGCCTTCTTCCTCGATCAGGACCTCGAAGTTGCGGCTGATGGCGAGGGTCGGGTCGCCGAGCATGGTGTACTTGATCTTGCCGATAGCCGGCGAGGTGTCGTGCCAGGCCTTGTGGGCGAAGTGGGTGTCGGTGGAGACGCTGTAGATCTCGACACCGAGCTTCTGGAATTCGGCGTAGTTGTCGGCCAGGTCTTCCAGCTCGGTCGGGCAGACGAAGGTGAAGTCGGCCGGGTAGAAGAACACCACCGACCACTTGCCCTTCAGGTCGGCGTCAGTGACGGTCTTGAACTGGCCGTCCTTGTAGGCATTGGCCTTGAACGGCTTGATCTCGGTGTTGATCAGGGACATCGAATTCTCCAGTGGTTGGGTGTGCCTCTCGACAGGAGTGAATGTAGCGAGGCCCAGACCAGATGAGAAATTCGTTATATTGCCATTTTTAACAGGCTGAATCGATCAAACAGGAAGGGAGCCGCGGCCCCCTTCCCCCGCCTGCCTCACCGCGGGTCGCGCAGGCCGCCCTTACGGACCAGGAAGTCGATGACCTCCGGCACGCCTTTGCCGGCCTTCACCTGGGCGAACAGGAAGGGCCGCTCGCCGCGCATCTTCCTGGCGTCGCGGTCCATCACCTCCAGCGAGGCGCCGACCATGGGCGCCAGATCGATCTTGTTGATGATGAGCAGGTCGGAGCGCGTGATGCCCGGCCCACCCTTGCGCGGGATCTTGTCGCCCGCCGACACGTCGATGACGTAGAGCGTGATGTCGGCCAGTTCCGGCGAGAAGGTGGCCGACAGGTTGTCGCCGCCGCTCTCGACGAAGATCACCTCCAGGTCGGGGAAGCGGCGGTGCATGTCGGCCACCGCCGCCAGGTTGATGGAGGCGTCCTCGCGGATGGCGGTATGCGGGCAGCCGCCGGTCTCGACGCCGGCGATGCGCTCCGGCGGCAGGGCGCCCGAGCGGGTGAGGAACTCGGCGTCCTCGCGGGTGTAGATGTCGTTGGTGATGGCGGCGATGCGCCAGGTGTCGCGCATGGCCTTGCACAGGGCGTCGAGCAGCGCCGTCTTGCCGGAGCCCACCGGGCCGCCGATGCCGACGCGAAGGGGGGAGGATGCGGAAGCGGTCATGAGCGGAACAGCCTCGTGTACTGGGTTTCGTGGAACATGCTGAACAGGTCGACCATGGGCGCGGCGGCGCCGAAGTCCTCCGGCGGACGGGCGAGCGCGGCGCGGGCGGCGGCGGCGACGGCGGGGCCGAGCGCCGCCTGCACGCGCTGGCCGTCGGTCTGGCCGAGCGGCACCAGACGCACCGCCGCGCTCACCAGATTGGCGGTGAAGGCGTGCAGGAAAGCCGTCAGCGCCGGCGCCAGCGGCACATCGTGCGCCGCCGCCGCCACCGCCACGGCGACCGGATAGGCCGGCGGGCGGTCGAGGGCGGCGCAGCGCTCGGCCAGGGCATCGAGGCGCGGGTGCGGCCAGCTGGCCTGCACGGCGGTCAGGAAGGCGCGGCCCTGGGCGGCGCTTTCCAGCGCCAGTTCGGCGGTGCCGCGGAAGGCGTCGGCAACTTCGATCACGCGGTCCAGCGCGGCACCCTCGGCCGCCCAGGCGTCGCGGAACAGGTCGGCGTCGCTGCGGCCGGCGCCGTGGGCGAGCACGCCGCGCACCCAGTCCTCCAGCGTCGCCCGGTCATGCACGGCTCCGCTTTCCACCGCCCACTCCAGGCCGTGGGAATAGGTATAGGCGCCGACCGGGAAGGACGGCGACAGCCAGGTCATGAGGCGGTAAAGGGCGTCTTCAGTGATCATGGCCGTGGTCGTCTTGGTGGTGATGACCGTGGCCGTGGCCGTGCCCGCCGCCGGAATAGGCGCCGCCCTCCGGCTGGAAGGGGGCGGAGCGGCGGCGGACACCGGCGCCGAGGCCCTGCACCATGGCGGCGATGACGTGATCCCACGCGATGCGCAGTGTATGCGCGTCCACCACCTGCAACGGCAGATGCCGGTTGCCCAGGTGCCACGCCATGCGGGCGAGGTGCAGCGGGTCGGTGCAGGCGATGTCGGCCACCTCCTCCGCCGCCGCGACGACGCGCAGCACGCCGCCATCGTCCAGCGCGAGGCCGTCGCCGTCCACGAGCATGACGGCGTCCGGCAGGTCGAGCAGCACGTCGCCGCCGTCATCGACAGGCAGCCGGATGCGCCGCCGATGCCGCTCGGCCACGGGGAGGGTGACGGTCCCGACGGCGGACGCGGCGTCCCAGGTGCCGGCGGGAAGGACGGTGGTGGCTCGGGTCATGGGGGTGGTCCTTGGGCGTTGTGCTTTTTGTAGCCACCAAGACACCAAGGACACCAAGGGTGCCGCTTCGCGGCACGGGACGAGGGAGGGGAGGCCCTCCCTCGCGCTCCCTCCGCATTGTTTCTCCATTTCCTTGTCATGGCCGGACTTGATCCGGCCATCCACGGCGTCACGGCCGGCGGCCTTGGCTCCGTCCTCTACGACACGCGGCGGGGGAGCCGTGGATGCCCGGGTCGAGCCCGGGCATGACAAGGGAACAAGAGAGAGAAAGAAGCGACGATGCGATATCCTCTTGGTGTACTTGGTGCCTTGGTGGCTAAACCATCGGCGGACGATCAGAACAGGAAATACCGCTGCGCCATGGGCAGCACCTCGGCCGGCTCGCAGGTCAGCAACTCCCCGTCCGCCCGCACCTCATAGGTCTCCGGGTCGACCTCGATCACCGGGCACGCCCCGTTGTGGACCATGTCCGCCTTCCGCACCGTGCGGCAGCCTTCCACCGCCAGGACGGAGCGCGTCAGGCCCAGCCGCTCCGCCGCGCCGGATGCCGCGAAGGCGCCCGAGACGAAGGTGACGCAGCTCGCCCCCATGGCGCGGCCGAAGCTGCCGAACATCGGGCGGTAGTGGACCGGCTGCGGCGTCGGGATGGAGGCGTTGGGGTCGCCCATGAGCGCCGCCGCGATCATGCCGCTCTTCAGGATCAGGTCGGGCTTCACACCGAAGAAGGCCGGCTTCCACAGCACCAGGTCGGCCAGCTTGCCGACCTCCACCGAGCCGACGTGCCGGCTGATGCCGTGGGCGAGCGCCGGGTTGATGGTGTACTTGGCGATGTAGCGGCGCACCCGGACGTTGTCGTTGTCGCCCGTCTCCTCCTGCAGGCGGCCGCGCTGGACCTTCATCTTGTGCGCCGTCTGCCAGGTGCGGGTGACCACCTCGCCGACGCGGCCCATGGCCTGGCTGTCCGACGAGATCATGGAGAAGGCGCCGAGGTCGTGGAGAATATCCTCCGCCGCGATGGTCTCGCGCCGGATGCGGCTTTCCGCGAAAGCCACGTCCTCGGGGATCTTGGGGTCGAGGTGGTGGCACACCATGAGCATGTCCAGGTGCTCGTCCAGCGTGTTCACCGTGAAGGGCCGCGTCGGGTTGGTGGACGACGGCAGCACGTTGGCGACGCCGGCCAGCTTGATGATGTCCGGCGCATGGCCGCCGCCCGCCCCTTCGGTGTGGAAGGCGTGGATGGTGCGGCCCTTGAAGGCGGCCACCGTGTTCTCGACGAAGCCGCTTTCGTTCAGCGTGTCGGTGTGGATGGCGACCTGCACGTCCATCTCGTCGGCGACCGTCAGGCAGCAGTCGATGGCGGCCGGCGTGGTGCCCCAGTCCTCGTGCAGCTTGAGGCCGATGGCACCGCCGTCCACCTGCTCGCGCAGGGCGTCGGGACGGCTCGCGTTGCCCTTGCCGAAGAAGCCCATGTTCATGGGCAGGCCCTCCGCCGCCTGCATCATGCGGGTGAGGTGCCAGGGGCCGGGGGTGCAGGTGGTGGCGTTGGTGCCCTCCGCCGGGCCGGTGCCGCCGCCGAGCATGGTGGTGATGCCCGAATGCAGCGCCTCCTCCACCTGCTGCGGGCAGATCCAGTGGATGTGCGCGTCGATGCCGCCGGCGGTGAGGATGCGGCCCTCGCCGGCGATGACCTCCGTCCCCGGCCCGACGACGATGTCCACGCCCGGCTGTACATCGGGATTGCCGGCCTTGCCGATGGCCGCGATGCGGCCGTCCTTGAGGCCCACGTCGGCCTTCACGATGCCCCAGTGGTCGACGATGAGCGCGTTGGTGATGATGGTATCCACCGCCCCTTGCGCGCGCGAGCGCTGCGACTGGCCCATGCCGTCGCGGATCACCTTGCCGCCGCCGAACTTCACTTCCTCGCCGTAGGTGGTGAAGTCCTTCTCCACCTCGATGAGCAGGTCGGTATCGGCGAGGCGCACGCGGTCGCCGACGGTGGGGCCGAACATGTCGGCATAGGCGGCGCGGTCGATGCGATATGCCATGCTGTCAGTCCCCCAGGGTGCCGTCGACGTGGCCGTTGAAGCCGATGACCACCCGGTCGCCGGCATAGGCCACCAGCGTCACCGCGCGCGCCTGACCGGGCTCGAACCGCACCGCCGTACCGGCCGGGATGTCGAGGCGATGGCCGCGCGCCGCCGCGCGGTCGAAGTCGAGCGCGCCGTTGACCTCGGCGAAATGGTAGTGGCTGCCCACCTGCACCGGCCGGTCGCCGGTGTTCTTCACGGTGACCGTGACGGTGGGGCGGTCGGCATTGAGCACGATCTCGCCCGCCGCCGGGAGGATTTCTCCGGGGATCATGACGCGCCTCCTCAGCGGATGGGATGGTGGACGGTGACGAGCTTGGTGCCGTCGGGGAAGGTGGCCTCCACCTGGATGTCGTGGATCATCTCGGGGATGCCCTCCATCACCTGCTCGCGCGTCAGCACGCCGGCGCCGGCCTGCATGAGGTCGGCGACCGTGCGCCCGTCGCGCGCGCCTTCGACCACGTAGTCTGTGATGAGCGCCACCGCCTCGGGGTAGTTGAGCTTCACCCCCCGCTCCAGCCGCTTGCGCGCCACCATGGCCGCCATGGCGACCAGGAGCTTGTCCTTTTCCCGCTGCGTCAGGTTCATTGTGCTTTCGGTCCCCTATGGTTTTTGAACCACCAAGGCACCAAGACACCAAGGAGGCTGTGCCGATTGCAGCGCCTTCAGATCATTGTCATGGCCGGGCTCGACCCGGCCATCCACGGCGCCACCGGCGCAAGCCGTCTTGCCGCAGTGCCCGGACCCACCACGTGGATGCCCGGATCGAGTCCGGGCATGACACTGGCTGGGGGGTGATCTTCTCCTTGGTGTCTTGGTGTCTTGGTGGTTAATCCGCCCTCTCACACATGCCACAACCGCGGCAGCCGCGCCGGCAATCCGCCCGCCGCCTGCCGCAACCACGCCCACACGTCCGCAAAGTCCGCCCGCAGGGCCGCCGCGTCCCGGCCGAGCCAGCGCACCACCAGCACGCCGCCGACCACCGTCGCGCCGCGCAGCACGGCCTCGCGGCCCTCCAGCGCCCGCACGCCGTCGCGCAAGTCCTCCAGCCCCGCGCCGACGCACACCGCCGTCGCCGCCGCCACCGCGCCGCCGAAGCCGGCGGCGTGGTCGAGCGGGGCGCGCAAGGGTGCGTCCAGGTGCAGGGCGTCCATCCACACCAGCCGACCGCCGACGCGCACCTCCCAGGCATCGCGCAGCAGGCCCGTCTTAACCGATTCGCCGTGGGCGGTGCGGCCGAACACCACCATCTCGCCGGCCAGCGCGCGTGCATCCGGCGCGACCTCCAGCGTCGTGAGACGGCGCAGGCGGGCGGCGTCGAACAGGATGGTCTCCTGCGGCAGCCATTCGAGCCACGCCCCCGCACCGGCGGTCAGCGAGACGGTCACGCGCACGTCGGGGCCGAGGGAGCGGTAGACCTTCTCCGCCGCCTGCGCCATGACCAGCAGGCGGGCGCCGGGGTCGGCCTCGACCGCCACCTCCAGCACGTCGCCGCCGACCAGGCCGCCGGCGGTGTTGGTGAGGCAGGCGGTCAGCGGCTCGCCGGCCGCCACGCGCGGGAACAGGGCGCGCAAGGGGGCCGCCTGGTGCAGGTCGCGCAGGCCGCGCGGCCCGGCGGCGACGCGCAGGCGGCCGTGGAAGCGGGAGGGTGCGGGCTCACACCGTAAGGTGACGGCGGACATCCGCCTCCTCCATGCTGTCGCGGGTGCCGGCGAGCACCACCTCGCCGCGGTCCATCACAGCATAATCGTCGGCGAGGTCGCGGGCGAACTCGAAATACTGCTCGACCAGCAGGATCGCCATGTCGCCGCGTTGCCCGAGCAACCGGATGACCCGCTCGATGTCCTTGATGATGCTGGGCTGGATGCCCTCCGTCGGCTCGTCGAGCACCAGCAGGCGCGGCTTGGTGACCAGCGCGCGGGCGATGGCGAGCTGCTGCTGCTGGCCGCCGGACAGGTCGCCGCCGCGCCGGTGCAGCATGGACTTCAGCACCGGGAACAGCTCGAAGATCTCGTCGGGCAGGCGGCGCTCGCCGCGCGGCAGGCAGGCATAGGCGGTTTCCAGGTTCTCGCGCACGGTCAGGCGCGGGAAGATCTCGCGCCCCTGCGGCACGTAGGCGATGCCGCGCCGCGCCCGCTGGTGGGTCGGCAGGCGGGTGATGTCGTCGTCCTCCCACCGAATGGCGCCGCGGCTGACGGGATGCAGGCCGAGCACGGCGTTGAGCAGCGACGTCTTGCCGACGCCGTTGCGCCCGAGCAGGCAGAACACCCGCCCCTTCTGCGCCGTCAGCCCGACGCCGCGCAGGGTGTGGGAGGCGCCGTAGTGCAGGTGGATGTCGGATACCGTCAGCATGGTCAGCGCCCCAGGTAGACTTCGATGACACGCTCGTTGGCCTGCACGGTGGCGAGGCTGCCTTCGGCCAGCACCGAGCCCTCGTGCAGCACCGTGACCTTGCAGCCGAGCGCCCGCACGAACTCCATGTCGTGCTCGACCACGAGGACGGAGCGGTCGCGGGCGATCTCGCGCAGCAGGTCGGCGGTCTGTTCGGTCTCGGCGTCGGTCATGCCGGCGACCGGCTCGTCGAGCATGAGGAAGCGCGGCTCCTGCGCCAGCAGCATGCCGATTTCCAACCACTGCTTCTGCCCGTGGCTGAGGGCGCCCGCCAGGGCCTGCGCCCGCTCCGTCAGGCGGATGGTCGCGAGCAGGGCGTCGATGCGGTCGCGCTGGGCGCCGGTCAGGCTCGCCAGCAGCACGGCGAAGGTGCGGCGCGGGCCCTTCAGCGCCAGTTCCAGGTTCTCGAACACCGTCAGGTTCTCGAACACCGTCGGCTTCTGGAACTTGCGGCCGATGCCCAGGTTGGCGATGGCGGCCTCGTCCAGCTTCGTCAGGTCCACCGAGCCATCGAACAGCACCGCGCCTTCGTCGGGTCGCGTCTTGCCGGTGATGACGTCCATCATGGTGGTCTTGCCGGCACCGTTGGGGCCGATGATGGTCCGCATCTCGCCGGGTGCGATGACGAGGCTGAGCGTGTTCAGCGCCTTGAAGCCGTCGAAGCTGACCGACACGCCGTCGAGGTAGAGGATGCTGCCGGCGGCCAGCGCGGCCGGGCCGTGGTTGGTGGCGAGCGCGGGTTCAGGCATGGGTCTTCTCTCCGCTCGGCTGGGTGTCGGGAGTGGGCAGCGTCGGGCGGCGCAGGCCCTTCACCGTCGCCGCGAGGCCCAGCAGGCCCTTGGGCAGGAACAGGGTGACGACGACGAACAGGGCGCCCAGGAAGAACAGCCAGATCTCCGGCGCGACGCCGGTGAAGAAGGACTTGGCGCCGTTCACCGTCAGCGCCCCCAGGATGGGGCCGAACAGCGTGCCCCGGCCGCCGACGGCGGTCCAGATCGCCACCTCGATGGAGTTGGCGGGCGAGAACTCCGACGGGTTGATGATGCCCACCTGCGGCACATACAGCGCGCCTGCGATGCCGGCGATCATGGCCGAGACGGTGAAGGCGAACAGCTTGGCCCCCGTCACCGAATGGCCGAGGAATCGCACCCGGCTCTCGGCATCGCGCAGCGCCAGCAGCACACGGCCGAGGCGCGACGTCACGATGAAGCGGCACAGCAGGTAGGAGGCGGCCAGGAACAGCACGGTGGCGACATAAAGCCCGACCTTGGTGGCGTCGGCGGTCATGTCGAAGCCGAGGATTTCCTTGAAGTCGGTCAGGCCGTTGTTGCCGCCGAAGCCCATCTCGTTGCGGAAGAAGGCGAGCATCAGGGCATAGGTCATGGCCTGGGTGATGATCGACAGGTAGACGCCGGTGATGCGCGAGCGGAAGGCCAGCCAGCCGAACACGAAGGCCAGCGCGCCGGGCACCAGCACCACCATGAGGGCGGCGAACCAGAACTGGTCGAAGCCCCACCAGTACCATGGCAGCTCCTTCCAGTTGAGGAACACCATGAAGTCGGGCAGGTCGGCGTTGCCGTAGACGCTGCGGTCGCCGATGCCGCGCATGAGGTACATGCCCATGGCATAGCCGCCGAGCGCGAAGAAGGCGCCGTGGCCGAGGCTCAGCACGCCGGCGAAGCCCCACACCAGATCGAGCGCCAGCGCCAGCAGGGCGTAGCACAGGTACTTGCCCATCAGCTGCACCACCCAGGTCGGCACGTGCAGGGCGCTGTCGGCCGGCGCGAAGGCGTTGAGCAGCGGCACGCCGACGGCGAAGGCGGCGGTGAGGATCAGGAAGACGGTCCAGCCGCGTCCCTTCTCCAGGCTGGCCAGTCGGCGGGTGATCGGTCCCATGGCTGGTTTTCTCCCTTGGCCGCGCGGATCAGTTCTCGAAGGCCCGGCCGCGCAGGGCGAACAGCCCGCGGGGACGCTTCTGGATGAACAGGATGATGAACACCAGCACCAGGATCTTGCCGAGCATGGCGCCCGCCATCGGCTCCAGGAACTTGTTGACGACGCCGAGCGAGAAGGCCCCCGCCAGCGCGCCCCACAGCGAGCCGACGCCGCCGAACACCACCACCATGAAGCTGTCGACGATGTAGCCCTGGCCGAGGTTGGGGCTGACGTTGGCGACCTGACTGATGGCCACGCCCGCCACCCCGGCGATGCCGGAGCCGAGGCCGAAGGTCAGGGCGTCCACCCGGCCGGTCGGGATCCCCATGGCCGAGGCCATGCGGCGGTTCTGGGTGACGGCGCGCATGTTCAGCCCCATGGACGACCAGCGCAGGAACGCGGCCAGCCCGCCGAGCACGGCGAAGGCGAACAGGATGATGACGATGCGGTTGGCGGTCAGCGACAGGCCGAGCAGTTCCAGCGAGCCGGACATCCACTCGGGGTTCGCCACCTCGCGGTTGGTGGCGCCGAACAGGGACCGCACCGCCTGCTGCAGGATCAGGCTGATGCCCCAGGTGGCGAGCAGGGTCTCCAGCGGCCGGCCGTAGAGGAAGCGGATGATGCCGCGCTCCATGGCGACGCCGACCGCGCCGGTCACCACGAAGGCGGCGGGGATGGCGACCACCAGATAGAGCCCGAAGACCGACGGCGGCAGGGTGGCGCGGAACACCTCCTGCACCACGAAGGTCGTGTAGGCGCCGAGCATGAGCATCTCGCCGTGCGCCATGTTGATGACGCCCATGACGCCGAAGGTGATGGCGAGCCCGATGGCCGCCAGCAGCAGGATGGAGCCCGCCGACAGGCCGAAGATCAGGTTCTGGCCGACCTCCAGCACCGCCATGCGGGTGTCGATGGCCTTCACGGCGTCGCCGGCCGCCTCGCGCACGGCCGCGTCGGGGTCGTTGGCGGCGGCGGTCGTCAGCAGGGCCTTGAGCGCCGGGTCGTTGGTGTCCGACAGGGTTTCCACCGCCGCCAGACGCTCGGCCGCCGTGCCGCCGCCGAGCAATTGCACGGCCGCCAGCGCCCGGGTCAGGGCCTCGCGCGCGCCGGCGTCGGTTTCGGCGTCCAGCGCGCGGACCAGCGCCGGAGCGGCCTCGGGCGTCGGGTTGCCGAGCACCTGCCGGGCGGCGGTGATGCGCTCCGCCGGATTTTCACTGAACAGCAGGAAGGCGCCGAGCGCGGCCTCGATCTGCGTGCGGATCTGGTTGTTGGCGACGATCTTCGCCAGCGGGGCGCCGTCGGCCGGGCCGACGGCCTCGCCGGTGGCGGCGTCGGTCAGGGTGCCGCCGGCGGCGATGAGGATGCGCCCCGTCTCCTTGTGGCGCACCAGCTGGCCGGCCGACAGGGCGCGCAGCACCTGCGGCGTGCGGGCATCGCCGAGCGCCGCCAGGGCGTCCACCGCCTTGGCCTTGTCGCCGAAGCTCTTCTGGTCGAGCGCGGTGACGGCCGCCTCGAAGGCAGCGGCATCGGCGGCGCGCGCGGGCGCGGCGGCGGAGACCAGCAACACGGCGCCGATCATCGCGGTGAGCGCCAGTGCGAGCAGCAGCTTGAACGACGGACGTCGGGGCACGGGCGAACCTCCCGGAGCGGCGGAACGAAATCGCAGGGGGATCCGGCGGCGGCCTGGCGAGAGAGAGAGGCAGGCCGCCGCCGGGGGTAGGTCAGGTCAGGTCGGGTGCGACCGGGCGGCGATCACATGCCGGCCTGGGCGTAGGTCGGCTTCTCGCAGTTGCCGCAGACCCACGGGTAGGTCCAGTCGGCGGTCAGCTTGGCCGATTCGGGGATGAAGTCGGACCAGGCGTCGCCCGCCACCAGGCCGTCGGTGCGCCACACGGTGGCGAACTGGCCGTCCGGCTGGATCTCGCCGATGAGCACCGGCTTGGTGATGTGGTGGTTCGGCAGCATTTCCGAGATGCCGCCGGTCAGGTTCGGCACCTTCTGGCCGTACATGGCCTGGCGCACGGCGTCGACGTCGGCGGTGCCGGCCTGCTTCACGGCCTGGACCCACATGTTGAAGCCGATGTAGTGGGCTTCCATGGGGTCGTTGGTGACGCGCTTGTCGTTCTTGATGAAGGCGTGCCACTTCTTGATGAAGGCGTCGTTGACGGCCGCGTCTTCGCTCATGAAGTAGTTCCAGGCGGCCAGGTGGCCGACCAGCGGCTTGGTGTCGATGCCGGCCAGTTCCTCTTCACCCACCGAGAAGGCGACGACGGGGATGTCCTGGGCCTTGATGCCCTGGTTGGCCAGTTCCTTGTAGAACGGCACGTTGGCGTCGCCGTTGATGGTGGAGACGACGGCCGTCTTCTTGCCCGCCGAGCCGAACTTCTTCACGTCGGACACGATGGTCTGCCAGTCGGAATGACCGAACGGCGTGTAGTTGATCATGATGTCGTCGGCGGCGACGCCCTTGTCCTTGAGGTACTGCTCGAGGATCTTGTTGGTCGTGCGCGGATAGACGTAGTCGGTGCCGGCCAGCACGAAGCGCTGCACGCCCAGCTCGTTCATCAGGTAGTCGACGGCCGGGATGGCCTGCTGGTTGGGGGCGGCACCCGTGTAGAAGATGTTGCGCGAGCTTTCCTCGCCTTCGTACTGCACCGGGTAGAACAGCAGGCCGTTCAGCTCTTCCACCACCGGCAGCACGGACTTGCGCGACACCGAGGTCCAGCAGCCGAAGATCGCCGCCACCTTTTCCTTCTCCAGCAGTTCGCGGGTCTTTTCCGCGAACAGCGGCCAGTCGGACGCGGGGTCGACCACCACCGGCTCCACCTTCATGCCGAGCAGGCCGCCCTGGGCGTTCAGGTCGTCGATGAGCATCAGCATGGCGTCTTTCAGGGTCGTCTCGGAAATCGCCATGGTGCCGGAGAGCGAATGCAGGATGCCGACCTTGATGGTCTCGGCCGCCTGCGCCGGGATCGCCAGGCCGGCGACACCCGAGAGACAGAGGGCTCCGGCAATGAGGGAACGGATACGCTTCATCGGTTGCGTCCTCGCCAGGAAGTGGATCACGGGCCCTCTTTGGCAGGTTCCGTGCCAAAGCCCGTAAGGCCTTGATCCCCTTGGCCGGACGTCGCTGCACTGCCGCGAAAGCGGGCGCAATTCATGCTGCATTGCCAAAACAGCGGGCGCCGCTGCGCAAGATTGAGGCAAAATTGCGAAATGCTCACATCAGAAGCACGGCGGAAATACAATATCCGCAGCAGCGATAGCGGCTTTACGAACGTTTCCGGAAAGTGTATGAGCGTGGATCATCCAGAGCATCTCGCCACTTTTTCCTGACCATTCACGGCATCAACAGGATGTTTCCGGATTTTTTCTTGGGTCCGTCTAAGGAGACCACGTCCGACGTGACTTATCCACTCCCCGTTTCGCGATCGTTTCCCGGCGACCACCCCAACAGCGCCGTTGGCGCCCGCCGCGGCGCGTGACACCATGACGACGGCGGAGGCGGAAGGGGCGCGCGAGATGATCGGCAAGAAGCATGTTCTGGTTGTCGAAGACGACGGCGCGGTGCGGGAGATGATTGCCGCATTCCTGAGCAACGCCGGCTACGCCGTCACGACCGTCGCCGACGGCTTCGCCCTGCAGACGGTGCTGGAGCGCGAGCCGGTGGACCTGCTGCTGCTCGACCTCGGCCTGCCCGACTGCGACGGGCTGGAGGTGGCGCGCCAATTGCGCGCCCGCTCCCGCCTCGGCATCATCATGGTGACGGCCCGCGACGAGCCCGAAGACCGCGCCCGCGGCCTGGAGCTCGGCGCCGACGACTACATCACCAAGCCCTTCTTCCCGCGCGAGCTGCTGGCGCGGGTGCGCAACGTGCTCGACCGCTCCGGCGGCAACCTCGACATGGTGGCGCCCGACGTGCTGTCGTTCGGCCGCTGGGTGATGGACCGCGCCAACCGCCGCCTGGTCTCCACCGACGGCCGCGACGCCGCCCTGACGGGAGCCGAGTTCGACCTCCTGTGCGTCCTGCTCGACCACCCCGGCCAGCTGCTCGGCCGCGACGTCCTGGCGGCGGCGGTGGACGACAAGAAGCCCGACGCCGGCGCCCGCTCCGTCGACATCCTGGTCAGCCGCCTGCGCAAGAAGCTCGCCGACGACGGCACCCTGATCGAAACCCTGCGCGGCCACGGCTATAGGTTCGCGGCGCGGGTGGAGCGGGGCCTCCCCTGATCCCGCTGCCCCCACCGACCACTTGACGGCAGGTTCTTTTCCTGAAAATGATATCAACGTCATTTCTAGGAGCCGCCCATGTCCGCCGCCCCACCCCTCGCCCTGCCCGACCCGCCCTCCCCCGACAGCGCCTTTGCCGATGTGCTGGAGCAGGCGGCGGCGGGCGGGCGGAAGGCGGAGCGGACGCGGGCGGCCATTCGTGCCGCCGTGTGCCGGCTGCTCGACGACGGCCCGCCGGAGCACCTGAAGGTCGCCGACATCTGCCGCGCCGCCGGTATCGCGCACGGCACCTTCTACATCTACTTCAAGGACATCCACGCCGTGATCGGCACCGTGCTGGCCGACTTCGTGCCCTTCGTGCAGGCCGTGATGCGCGCCGCCGGGCGCAGCGGCGGCAGCGCCGGGCTCGACCGGGTGCGGCCGGCCACCGCCGCCTATGTGGCGCTGTTCGCTCGCAACGTCGGGCTCATGCGCTGCCTCACCGCCGGGCTCGAAGGCTTTCCCGAGGCGCGCGAGGCCTTCCAGCGCCTGAACCGCGAATGGGCGCAGACGGTGGCCGAGGCGGCCCGGCGAGACGCCGCCGCCGCCGGCCGCGCCCTGCCCGACCGCGACGAGCTGCTGCGCCGCGCCTATGCCCTCGGCGGCATGGTCGACCAGTACCTCGTCGCCCTGCACGTCCACCGCGATCCGACGCTGGCCGCCCTGTCGGGCGACGACGACACGGTGATCAATACCCTCACCCTCATCTGGAAGCGGGGGATGACGCCATGAGCCTGCTGCCCGACGGCCCCTTCGCTGCCCCCGACGTGCTGCACGCCCACCAGCAGGCGCTGTGGCAGGCGCAGCGCCGCCATGTGACGGAGCGCTCCGCCTTCTACCGCGACCTGTGGCTGGGCGCCGCCCCGCCCGAGGATCTGCGCGACCTGCCCGCCCTGCCGCTGTCGGACAAGAGCCAGTTGCGCCTCTCCCAGGCGGCGCAACCGCCCTTCGGGGACTATCTGGCGGCGCCGCGGGCGCAGGCGGTGCGGCTGCATCGCACCTCCGGCACCACGGGGCAGGCCATGAACCTCGCCCTGTCGGCGCGCGACTGTCACATCACCCAGGTGGTCGGCGGACGCTGCCACGGTGCGGCGGGCCTCGGCCCCGGCCACACGGTCGTGCATTGCCTCAATTACCAGATGTGGATGGGCGGCGTGACCGACCACATGACGCTGGAGGCGACCGGCGCCCTGGTGGTGCCCTTCGGCGTCGGCAACACCGACCTGCTCATCCGCACCATCCGCGAGGTCGGCATCGACGCCATCTCCTGCACGCCGTCCTACCCGGCGGTGCTGGAGCGGGTGCTGGCGGAGCGCTTCCCCGGCCTCGCCCCGCGCGACCTCGGCCTGCGGCTCGGGCTGTTCGGCGGTGAGCCTGGGCTCGACGACCCCGCCTTCCGCACCCGCCTGCGCGGTGTGTGGGGCATGGAGCCGCGCAACGCCAACTACGGCGTCTCCGACGTGTTCTCCAACTTTGCCGCCGAATGCCCGCACGACACCCGCCTGCACTTCCTGGCCGCCGACGTGCTGTGGCCGGAGCTGATAGACCCCGACACCGAACAGCCCCTACCGCTGGCCGCCGGCAGCCAGGGCGAGCTGGTGCTCACCCACCTGGTGCGCGACTGCCAGCCGCTGGTGCGCTTCCGCACCGGCGACATCATCGCGGTGGACGAAACCGCCCCCTGCACCTGCGGCCGCACCGGCTTCCGCTTCCGCGTCGTCGGGCGCAGCGACGACATGGTGGTGGTGCGCGGCCTGAACATGTTCCCGACCATGGTGGCGGCGGTGATCGGCCGCTTCGCCGAATTGTCGGGCGACTACCGCATCGTGCTGCCCGGCCCGCCGCCCTACGACGTGCTGCCGGTGCATGCCGAACTGGCCGCCGGCGAAGTTGCCGGCCCCGGCCTCGCCGCCCGCATCGAGGCCGCCGTGAAGACCCAGCTCGGCGCCACCGCCCGCGTCACCCTGCTGCCGCCGGGCAGCCTGCCGCTGACCGAGGGCAAGACCCGCCGCGTGATCCGGAGCGACCGATGACCGAATTCCCCTACGACACCGTCCGCTCCACCCTGGTCGCCGAGGGCGTGCGCCGCATCGCCCTGAACCGGCCGGAACGCCTGAACGCCATGAACCGGGCGCTGATCGACGACGTCGCCCGCGCCTTCGACGACGCCAACGCCGACCCCGCCACCCGCGCCATCGTGTTCACCGGCGAGGGCCGCGCTTTCTGCGCCGGCGACGACCGCCGCGACCACGTCCACCCCGCCGGGCCGGAGGAGGCGCGCGACCTAGTGGACGCCATCCAGCGCGCCACCGTCGCCATGGTGCTCGGCCCTAAGCCGGTGGTCGGCGCCATCCACGGGTGGGCGGTGGGCGGCGGCTTCGAATGGGCCATCAACTGCGACTTCCCGCTGTGGGGCCGCTCCGCCCGCGCCTTCTTCCCGGAGGTATCGCTGAACCTGTTCGTCACCGGCGCCGTCACCGCGCTGCTGCCGGCCCTCGTCGGGCCGGTGAAGGCGCGCGAGATGCTGTACTTCGGCGACCGCTACACCGCACCCGAACTGCTCGCCGCCGGCGTCGCCTGGAAGGTGGTGGACGACGAGCGCCTGCCGCAGGAGGCCCAGGCCGTCGCCGAACGCCTCGCCGCCCTGCCGCCGCTGGCGGTGCGGGCCATGAAGCGGGTGCTGACGCAGACGGCGACCACCGACTTCCATCGCGCCCTGCAACTGGAGACCGACGCCACCGTCGCCGGCTTCCTCGACCCCGAGACGACGCGCCGCCTGCAGGCGTTCTGACGCGCGCGCCGCATCACGCGCCGGTCGTCGCGATCCCCGGCAGGCGCCGGATCTCCTCGACCAGCGTGTCGATGAGCAGCCGGACACGGGCGATCGCGGCGCGTTCCGGCACGATGAGCATGTTGAGCGGCGTGGGCGGAAGGGCGTAGTCCGCCAGCACGGGCTCCAGCGCACCCTCCGCCAGCAGGTCTTCCACGAGCCACCGGTGGGCCGGGCCGATGCCGCGTCCGGCCCGGAACGCCTCGCGCGCCGCCAGACCATGGTCGACCCGCAGATCGCCCGCGACGGGAACGCTGTGCCGTCGCCCCTCCGGCCCCTCCAGGACGAGCGTTTCGCTGCCGGCGACGTTCGACATGCGGATGACGTTGTGCGCGGCGAGGTCCTCCGGCGTCTCGGGGCGCCCGTGCGCCGCGAGGTAACCCGGCGCCGCCACGATCAGCCGGGCGCTGTCGCCGAGGCGATGCAGCTTCATCGAGCTGTCGGTCAGGGGGCCGAGGCGCAACGCGACGTCCACCCCCTCCTTCACGAGGTCGATGCGATCGTCGGTCAGGCTCAGATCGACGCGGATCGCCGGATGGCGCGCCTGGAACGCGAAGACCATCCGGGTGACGTGCAGAACGCCGAGGGTGGCCGTGCAGGACAGGCGCACGGTGCCCGACGGTGCGCCGCGCGTTTCCGCGATTTCCTCGTTCGCCTGCTCGACCAGCCGCAGGATCTGCACGCAGTGCGCATAGTACCGCCGGCCTTCCTCGGTCGGCGTGACGCGGCGGGTGGTGCGGCTGAGCAGGGACACGCCGAGCGCCTCCTCCAGCTCCCGCAGGCGCCGGGTGACGGTCGCCTGGCCGACGCGCAGGTCCCGCGCCACGGCCGACAGGCTGCCCCGCTCGGAGACGCGGACGAAGGTGCGCATGCGGTCGAGGGTGACGTCGGATCTATTCATTTTTCGGCACGATCTTATCCATTGCCCATGAATACCGGATCAGTCGGAGGGGCGCTAGGCTGCCGGCCGGCTCCAACAACAACCGGACGATGGTCATGAACGTGCTTCTCGTCTTCGCCCACCCGGAACCGCGGTCGCTCGCCGCATCCCTGCGCGACGCGGCAATCCAAGATCTGCAGGCCGCAGGGCACGCGGTGCAGGTGTCCGATCTCTACGCCATGGGGTGGAAATCCGCGGTCGACCGCGCCGACTTCCCCTCGCTGCCGCCGGACCAGCGCCTGAAGGTGGCCGCCGCCTCCGGTGCCGCCTTCGCCGCCGACGCGCTCACCGACGACGTGCGGGCCGAGCAGGACAAGCTGGACTGGGCCGACGCGCTCATCCTCCAGTTTCCGCTGTGGTGGTATTCCATGCCGGCGATCCTCAAGGGCTGGGTCGACCGCGTCTATTCCTACGGCTTCGCCTACGGCGTCGGCGAGCACAGCGACCGGCACTGGGGCGACCGCTTCGGCGAGGGCCGCTTCGCCGGCAAGCGGGCCATGCTGATCGTCACCACCGGCGGCTGGGACGAGCACTATTCCGCGCGCGGGATCAACGGCCCCATGGACGACCTGCTGTTCCCGATCAACCACGGCATCCTCTACTACCCCGGCTTCGACGTGCTGCCGCCCTTCGTCGCCTATCGGGTGGACCGGCTCGACGCGGCCGGGTTCGACGCCATGGCCGGCGCCTTGCGCGACAGGATGCGGACCCTTGAGACCACCGCGCCGATCCCCTACCGCCGGCAGAACGGCGGCGACTACCACATCCCCAGCCTGCGGCTGCGCGCCGACCTCGGCGCGCCCGGGGCGGCAGGGTTCCGGCTGCACCTGCGCGACGCCGACGAGCCCGCCGCCGCCGGGACGGCCTGACCCATCCCCACAAAGACGAACGCCCCGGTCCTCGCGGACCGGGGCGTCTGCCTCAGGCGTATGCACGCCGGAGAACCGTGGAGGACGTTAGTCTTCCTTGGTCTCTTCCTGCTTCTGACGCAGGGCGGCGCCGAGGATGTCGCCCAGCGACGCGCCGGAGTCGGTCGAACCGTACTCGGCCATCGCCTGCTTCTCCTCGTCGATCTCGCGGGCCTTGATGGAGACCGAGATCTTGCGGTTCTTGGTGTCCAGCGCGGTCACCTTGGCATCGACCTTCTCGCCGACGGCGAAGCGCTCGGGGCGCTGGTCGTTGCGCTCACGCGACAGGTCGGACTTGCGGATGAAGGCCGTGCCCATGCCGCCGACGTCCACCTCGATGCCGTTGTCCTGCACCGCGGTGATGACGCAGGTGACGATCTGGCCCTTGCGCAGGCCATCGGCAGCGCGCTCGAACGGATCTTCGGCCAGCTGCTTGATGCCGAGCGAGATGCGCTCCTTCTCGGTGTCGACGTCGAGAACCTTCGCCTTCACCACGTCGCCGCGCTTGTAGTCCTTGACCGCTTCGTCGCCGGACATCTTCCAGTCCAGGTCGGAGAGGTGGACCATGCCGTCGATCTCGCCCTCGAGGCCGATGAACAGACCGAATTCGGTGATGTTCTTGATCTCGCCTTCGACGACGGTGCCCGGCGGGAACTTGGCCGAGAAGTCTTCCCAGGGGTTGCCCAGGCACTGCTTGAGGCCGAGCGAGATGCGACGCTTCTCGGGATCGACGTCGAGCACCATGACTTCCACTTCCTGCGAAGTGGAGACGATCTTGCCCGGGTGGATGTTCTTCTTGGTCCACGACATTTCGGAGACGTGCACCAGACCTTCCACGCCCGGCTCCAGCTCCACGAAGGCGCCGTAGTCGGTGATGTTGGTCACGCGGCCCATGAACTTGGTACCGACCGGGTACTTGGCCTGCACGCCTTCCCACGGATCGGCTTCCAGCTGCTTCATGCCGAGGCTGATGCGCTGGGTTTCCGGGTTGAAGCGGATGACCTGCACCTTGACGGTCTGGCCGATGGACAGCGCCTCGGTCGGGTGGTTGACGCGCTTCCACGAGATGTCGGTGACGTGCAGCAGGCCGTCGACGCCGCCCAGGTCCACGAACGCGCCGTAGTCGGTGATGTTCTTCACCACGCCTTCGAGGATCATGCCTTCCTTCAGGCCGGCCATCAGCTTGGCGCGCTCTTCCGCGCGGCTCTCTTCGAGCACGGCGCGGCGGCTGACCACGATGTTGCCGCGGGCGCGGTCCATCTTCAGGATCTGGAAGGTCTGCGGGTTGCCCATCAGCGGCGTGATGTCACGCACCGGGCGGATGTCCACCTGGCTGCCCGGCAGGAAGGCGACGGCGCCCGACAGGTCGACCGTGAAGCCACCCTTGACGCGGCCGAAGATGATGCCGTCGACGCGCTGGTTCTCGTTGAACTTGGTCTCGAGAACGTTCCAGGCCTCTTCGCGGCGCGCCTTGTCGCGCGACAGCACGATGATGCCGTCACGGTCTTCGTAGCGCTCGACGTACACGTCGACCACGTCGCCCGGGCGCAGCGCGGATTCTTCACCGGCGCGCGAGAATTCCTTCAGGTTGATGCGGCCCTCGGACTTGAGGCCCACGTCGACCAGCGCGAAGTCACCGTCCACGGAAACGACGGTGCCACGGATGACGGTGCCCTCGAGGCCCGCCTCACGACCCAGGCTCTCGTCGAGCAGGGAGGCGAAATCTTCCATGCCGAAATCGGCAGCGGCTTCAGCCATGTTCACTTCTTCCTTTCGTGTGTACTGGTCTTTCCGGCCGACCGGTTGTATCCGGCGGTCTTTATGCGGCACCCCGGACCATCCGGAGCCACCGCCCATGTCGTTCCCTCTTTACCTCTGCCGCCGCCCCTGTTCCGACCCTGGCGGGTCGGGGGACAGACGGCACGCTCAGGCGCCGCTAAGGGCTCCCGGCGCTTGCGCGCCGCCGACCCGGTCGGGTCGGTGAAAATCTTTCTGCCGCCGCCCTAGCAAGGCCGGGCGGCAGCGGACTGCCGAAACGCCGAATGGGCCGCCGGGTTACCCCGTCACCCCAGCCTGCCGTCGGTCACGTAGCGGACGGCCAGCGCGAAGACCTGCTCGGCATCGAGATCGCTGGTGTCGAACACCAGAGCATCCTCCGCCGGCGCCAGGGGCGCCACAGAGCGGCCTGCGTCGCGCGCATCGCGGTTCACCATGTCCTGGCGAACCGCGGACTCTATAACGTCGAGTCCCTTTTCGCGCAACTCCTTGAATCGCCGTTTCGCGCGCACATCGATGGATGCCGTCACGAACATCTTGCGATCGGCGTCGGGGCAGACCACCGTGCCGATGTCCCGCCCGTCGAGCACCGCCCCCTTGGCACCGTCGGGCGGCGCCGCCGCGAAGCGGCGCTGGAAGTCGAGCAGGGCCGCCCGCACGGCGGGAATGGCCGCCACCTTGCTGGCCGCCTGGGCCACGTCGTCGGTGCGCAGGCGCCCATCGTCCAGCAGGGCCGGGTCGAGCGAGCGGGCGGCGACCTCGGCCGTCGCCTCGTCGGCCGGATCGCCGCCCGCCTGCAGCACGGCGAAGCCGACCGCGCGATACAGCGACCCGGTGTCGAGATAGGCAAAGCCGAAGTGCCGCGCAAGGCGGCGGGCCAGCGTTCCCTTGCCCGAGGCGGCGGGGCCGTCGATGGCGACAATCATGGGGCGGCGGTCTCCGTCAGCGGGCGGATGCGGGCACCCAGGTCGTTCATCAGGCGGGCGAAGCCGGGGAAGCTGGTGTCGATGGCCGAGGCGTCGTCCACCGCCACCGGCTCGCGCGTCACCATGCCGAGCACCAGGAAGCTCATGGCGATGCGGTGGTCCAGGTTGACGGCGATGGTGGCGCCGCCGCGCGGCGGCTCGCCGGTGCCCTCGACGATGAGGTCGTCGCCTTCCACCGTCACCGTGGCGCCGCAGGCCGCCAGGCCCTCGGCCATGGCGGTCAGGCGGTCGGATTCCTTGACGCGCAGCTCGCCCAGGCCGTTCATGCGCGTGGTGCCCGAGGCGCAGGCGGCGGCGACCGCCAGGATGGGGAATTCGTCGATCATGGAGGCGGCGCGGTCCGCCGGCACGTCGATTCCGGTCAGGCCGGTGGAGCGGATTTCCAGGTCGGCGACGGGCTCGCCGCCCTCGACGCGCTCGTTCAGCAGGATGATGTCGGCGCCCATTTCCTTCAGCGTCTCGTAGAGGCCGAAGCGCAGCGGGTTGGTGCCGACGTTGCGCAGGATCAGGTGGCTGTCGCCGGTAATCAGCGCCGCCACCACCGGGAAGGCGGCCGAGCTGGGGTCGCCCGGCACCACCACGGGGGCGGCGCGCAGTTCCGGCTGGCCGACCAGGGTGACGCGGCGCCCCGTCGGGCCGTGCGGCTCCACCGTCAGGCTGGCGCCGAAGTGGCCGAGCATGCGTTCGGTGTGGTCGCGGGTTGCCGTCGTCTCGATCACCGTCGTCTCGCCCGGCGCATTGAGACCGGCGAGCAGCACCGCACTTTTTACCTGGGCGCTGGCGACGGGGGTTTCGTAGGTCACCGGCACGGCCTCGCCGGTGCCCTTGACGGCCAGCGGCAGACGGCCGCCTTCGCGCGACCAGAACTCGGCGCCGAAGCGGCTCAGCGGCTCGGTCACCCGCTTCATGGGGCGACGGCGCAAGGATGCGTCACCGGTCATGACGCTGGTCATGGGGTGGGTGGCGAGCAGGCCCATGAGCAGGCGCGCGCTGGTGCCCGAATTGCCCATGTCGAGCACGTCGGCCGGCTCGGTCAGGCCGCCGATGCCGCGGCCCCAGACGCGCCACACGGCCTCGCCGGCGTGGTCCTCGCGCACCACCTCGGCGCCCAGCTGGCGCATGGCGGCGGCGGTGGCCAGCACGTCCTCGCCTTCCAGCAGGCCGCGCACCACCGTCTCGCCGACGGCCAGCGCGCCCAGCATGAGCGAGCGGTGCGAAATGGACTTGTCGCCCGGCACCCGCAGTTCGCCGGACAGGCCGGCGACGGCGTCGGAGCGCAGGGCGCGCGGCGAAGGGGCGGCGGTGCTCATTGGTCGTCTCTTCCGCTTTATCTCTTGCGGCGCCGCCGTCTGCACTATATTGGGCGGCGCGGGAGCCTGTGTTTACCACACAGGGGAAGCATGCCAACAGGGCATTGCGCAGGCCCGGCATCCATGACAAGAACACAGCGGGACCTCCAGCCCGCCGGGTGCGCCATTTGGCTTTGACAGGCCGGGGCGATCATGGCAAATGCCCGGTCCCTGAGAGACCAGACAGTCGAGCTAGTTGGAGTGGGAGGACCACCGCGTGGCGAAACCGGAATGGGGCATGAAGCGGACCTGCACGCACTGCGGCGCCCGTTTCTATGATCTGAACAAGTCGCCCATCATCTGCCCGAAGTGCGGCGCCGAGAACGAAGCGGAAGTGCCGCTGAAGATCCGTCGCACCAAGGATACCAAGGTCGCCAAGCCGGCCAAGGTCGCCGTGCCCGACGACGAGACCGAAGAGGAAGATCTCGGCGTCGAGGACAACGACGACGAGGACGTGATCGAAGACACCACCGACCTCGGCGAGGACGACGAGGACATGTCGGAGGTGATGGAGCACGTCGAAAGCGAAGACGACGAAACCTGACGCGGGGCCCCGCCCAGGGGCTCCTCCGCCCGCTCCCCCGGCGCCGCCCGACCCCCGTCGGGCCGCGCCGGACGCGGCGGCGGGACCGGCGGCGAAGACGATGCGACGGCAGGTGATTTTTTCGCTTGCAGGCCATCGGCGAAGCGAGTAGGTTCCGCGTCCTCGGGCCGACCCAACCGGCCGGAGGGATTACCAGACGGGGCTGTAGCTCAGTTGGGAGAGCGCTACAATGGCATTGTAGAGGTCAGGGGTTCGATTCCCCTCAGCTCCACCAGATACCGAAGCCCGCCGCCGGGACACCGCGGCGGGCTTCGTGCTTTCGAACCCCTGCCCCGTCAGCGGTGCAGGTCGCGGATGTCGGCTTCCAGGTCGTTGAGGCGGCCGGCCTCGTCTTCCAGCAGGGTGCCGACGGCGGCGATCTTGGCGCTGAGCGGGCCCTGTTCGATGAAGGCGCGCATGTCGCCGGCGCGGCCGGCGTCGCGGAAGGCTTTGCCCTGGGCTTCCACCCACATCATGTAGTGGTAGCGCGCGCCGTCGGTCATGGGCGAGACGGCGTCGGTGATGAGGCCGATCTGCTTCACCGCCTCCTTGATGCCGGCCTTGACCACGAAGGACTTGCCGCAGGCGGCCTTGGCGCCCTTCACGGCGGTGTCGTACTTCTTCATGCAGGCGAGGAAGGCCTTCTGGCAGGCGATGGCCTCGGGCAGCGGCTTGCCGTCGACGCCCGACAGCTGCACCTCCTTGGCGGTCGCGAACCACTTCACGCCCGGCTTCTTCAGGAAGTCGGCGCTGCACAGGTCCTTGGCGTGGCGGCCGAGGATGTCGGTGAGCGGCCGCGGCGCGTTGTTCAGCGCCTCCTGCTTCTGCACCGAGTAGTCCATGAGGATGGAGTCGAGCGCCTCCGACAGCTTGGCGATCTCCTTGCGGTAGTCGTCGCCCTTGTCGGCCTTGTCGGCCTTTTCCAGCTGCTTGACGTAGTCTTCGCGCGCCTTCATGAAGACCACCATGGCCTTCTCGGTGCTGTCGAGCGTCGGCTTGGCGAGCGCCGCGTCCAGGGTCTTGCAGGCCGACTCCAGGCCGCTCGACTTGCGGAACACGCCGAGCAGGCTCTCGCTCGGCTTCTTCTTGCCGGTGGCCGTCTCGAACTGCTTCTTGGCGGCCTGCCACTGCTTCAGATAGCTCACGTGCTGATCCCCGATGCGATAGGCGCCCCGCCGCCCCCATGTCGGCGAAGCATGAACCATATCTACACCGAATGATCGCGGACATTCTACCTTTTGGCGCGGAGGCCGGGCCGGGCACGGGCGGGCGCGGTCGCGCGTTGCTGGAACAGAACCCCCGTTCCTCACGCACCGGAGGCCCGCCATGGTCGAGTTCCGCCACGATCCGTCCGTCGTCCCCGAGGACCCCAACGACAAGATCGCCTACCCCGAGGAGTACCTGCGCGAGATCCTGCACGACGTGTTCAAGGTGGCCGTGCTGGGCTTCCACCCGGACTACGAGAGCGCCGCCTACGTCCAGCGCCTGAAGGAATGCGACTACCACATCATCCCGGTGAACCCCAACCTGGCCGGCGAGATGCACGTGAACGAGGTGGTGCCGGCGAGCCTGTTCGACATCCCGAGCAAGTTCGACATGCTGCAGGTGTTCGGCGGCCCGGAAGACGCGATGTTCGCCGCCCAAGGCATCGCCGAGCACCGCGAGAAGCTGGGCGTGAAGGTGCTGTGGCTGGAACCCGGCACCTGGAACCCCGAAGCCGCCCGCCTGGCCGAAAGCGCCGGCGTGCGGGTGGTCATGGGGCTGGATGCGGCGGAGGTGGCGGAGAGGTTGGGGTGAGAGGATGGAGCGGGCGGCTGCTAGAAGGAAACCAGTTCGCGCTAGAGCCGCCGGCAACCTCTTGATGCATCCACCAATTTACTGCACCCTCCTTATATTTCGCATAAGCCAGGAGGGTAAGCATGAAGGTTATTAGCATTGTCAATATGAAGGGCGGCGTCGCCAAGACTACTCTCGCAGTAAACTTGGCCGATGCGCTGACGCAGCGGCACGGCAAGAAAGTCTTGCTAGTTGACCTGGACCCGCAGTTCAATGCTACTCAATGCCTTTTCTCGGGAAGCGAATATATCGAACTAAGGCAAAAGGGCGTCCCGACGATACACGATATATTTAATGATTCGCCCAACTCGTACGTGTCTGTAGTTTCTGGAACGACAAGGCGCGATTCACGCCCGCTGGAGGAGATCAGCCCCACCGTCGCAAAAGACCGCCTCCATATTATAATTGGCGACCTTGAGCTATACCGTCTGGAAATGGGAACAGGGCAAGGGCGCGAGCAGCGCCTGAAGCGATACCTAGACGCCACCAAGGCAAAAGAAAAATATGATTATGTGATTATTGACACACCTCCGACGCCATCGGCTTGGATGATGAGCGCCCTAATCGCCTCAGACTACTATTTAGTTCCCGTTAAGCCAGAACCTCTGTCAACGACAGGCATCGATCTACTAAGGGGCGTCATTCACCGCTGCTCGGAGAACTTCGGGCATCCGATATCGCTGCTCGGCGTGGTGTTGACGATTGCGGAAATCAACACCAATGTGTTCCGTGAAGCGAAGAGCTTTCTGGACGGCAACGACGTGTGGCGTGGGAAGCGTTTTAACGCACACCTTCCCAAAAGGACGGCCATAGCAAGAGGGCAATTTTCCCAGCAACAGATCCTAGACCTGCAGGACGCTGAGAGCAAAAGACTCCTGGCCAATGTTGCCAAAGAATTCTTAGAGAGAATTGGCGATGAGTGAAGAGCAGAAGAGACGACCCAGAAGCCGGTCCCAAGACCCTCGAAAATTTGCTCGATTTATTGAGGAGCTTCACTGGCTCCTTGAGTCAAATCGGGACATAGACTTCAAGTATATGCTAAAACCCCTTCTATCACCTGAGAACCACAGCAACACCAAGAGCTACAGATTCGACGAGTTCATGCCTGACAACCCTAACAAGCAGATGCTTGTAGGTGTTCTTCCTGTAATGTTTTCGGATGAAAGACTATTTCCGAACAATGAAGACATAGCAGATTTCTCTGCGACCGTACTTAACGCAAAAATACCAAGGTGGGAGAAAAAATCTAAATACGAAATTATTGGCCACATAGTGTGCCATACTGCGGAAGCAGACGATCAAAGACTGGAAAAAATCGCGCGGGCCCTCTCGAAAATAGCATCCGGAAGCTCCGGAAGAAATTATCTGATTGCGGCCAGCAGAATTGAGAAAAAGGGATGGAACGAGATAATACAGGAGCTCATCGGGGAAACCAAAGATGACGGATATTGACAAATCTTTCGCCGACCTCACCATATTTATAGAAAATTACAGCTTAGCACAGGCCGCAGGGGGTCCAGAATTTATAGCCCCTTTGAGAGTAATACATAAAAGGCTTTATCACCTTATGATCTGGATACAGCCTCTTGCGACAGCGGCGGGAGGTGCGAGGGAAGGCTCAGACGAGAATCTAAAATTCTTATACTTTGCGGAGTGCGTTTCGGATTTATGCCAAGCCGTATTGGTTGGGAGCCAAGGAATCTATAAAAGTGCCGCCATTGTTTTGAGGAGCGCGGTGGAGAATGCGATCAAATATATACTGATTAGATGTGGAGGCACGCCTAACCACACATCCGTCCACGAGCTGTTTTCTGATACGCGAGCTCGCCTAAATACTTCGCATCGGTCAATTGTGCCGGCGCTTGATAACCTTCGCGCAGAATATAGCGTTCTTTGTACGTACACTCACACCGCCGACCCCACCAAGATGACGCTGGCGCTCCACTTAAACCACTATCCTTTTTTTGAGGAAGGTCTTTGGAAGAAGTTTGGCAGCACCGCCAGCCGGTGCTGCGCAAACATACATATTGCTACCAGTTTACTAGAAAAAGACGCCTTTCGCAGCCTTCCCTATCAACACCGTGACATAGTGCTATCGGGACTACCAAGGCAGCTACGACGGACTCTCCAGTAGCTAAACATCCAGATTCGTCACGTTCAGCGCGTTCTCCTGGATGAACTCGCGCCGCGGTTCCACGACGTCGCCCATGAGGGTGGAGAACACCTCCTGGGCTTCGTCGGCGTGGGCGATCTTCACCTGCAGCAGGCTGCGGGCGTTGGGGTCGAGCGTCGTTTCCCACAGCTGGTCCGGGTTCATTTCGCCCAGGCCCTTGTAGCGCTGCATGGACAGGCCCTTGCGGCCGACCTCGATGAAGCTGTCGAGCAGCTGGACCGGGCCGCGGATCTGGCGCTCGGCGTCCTTGATCTTCAGCATCGCCACCTTGCCGTAATACTCGCCCAGTTCCTGCGCCATGCCGTTGAGGCGGCGGGCTTCCGAGCTGTGGACGGCCAGCGCGTCGATGACGTGGGTTTCCGTCACCCCGCGCAGGGTGCGCTTCAGCACGATGGCGCCGTCGTCGCGCACCTCGCCGGTCCAGCCCTTGTCGTGCTCGTCCTCCTGCAGGTCCAGGCGGCGGGCGACGTATTGCGCGGCGGCCTGGCCCTTGGCGGGATCGGCGAGCGTCTCCGGGTTGAAGGCGCCGGCGATGGCCACCTGTTCCAGCAGGCGCATGGGCACGCGGCGGGTCATGTTGCCGAGCAGCGTCTTGGCCTGGCGGCCCTTCTCCACCAGCTCGCGCAGGTGGTTGCCGCTGATCTGGGCGCCGGTGTTCAGGGTCAGCACCGAGTCGTCGATGGCCGTGCCGATGAGGAATTCCTCCATGGCCCGGTCGTCCTTCAGGTAGGTGGACGACTTGCCGCGCGTCACCTTGTAGAGCGGCGGCTGGGCGATGTAGAGGTGCCCCTTCTCCACCAGATCCGGCATCTGACGGAAGAAGAACGTCAGCAGTAGGGTGCGGATGTGGCTGCCGTCGACGTCGGCGTCGGTCATGATGATGATCTTGTGGTAGCGCAGCTTCTCCAGCGTGAAGTCGTCGCGCCCGATGCCGGTGCCGAGCGCGGTGATCAGCGTGCCGATTTCCTGGCTGCCCAGCATCTTGTCGAAGCGCGCGCGCTCCACGTTCAGGATCTTGCCGCGCAGGGGCAGGATGGCCTGGAAGGCGCGGTCGCGGCCCTGCTTGGCGGAGCCGCCGGCCGAGTCGCCCTCCACGATGAACAGTTCGGAGGCGGCCGGGTCGCGGTTCTGGCAGTCGGCCAGCTTGCCGGGCAGGCTCGCGATGTCGAGTGCGCCCTTGCGGCGGGTCAGTTCACGGGCGCGGCGGGCGGCCTCGCGGGCGGCGGAGGCTTCCACCACCTTGCCGACGATCTTGCGGGCTTCCTGCGGGTGTTCCTCGAACCACTGGGCCAGCTTGTCGGCGACGATGGTCTCGACCACCGGCCGGACCTCGGAGCTGACCAGCTTCTCCTTGGTCTGGCTGGAGAACTTGGGGTCGGGCACCTTCACCGACAGCACGCACGACAGGCCCTCGCGCATGTCCTCGCCGGTCGGCTGCACCTTTTCCTTCTTCAGCAGGCCGGTTTCGGTGGCATAGGCGTTGATGGTGCGCGTCAGCGCGGCGCGGAAGCCGGCCAGATGGGTGCCGCCGTCCTTCTGCGGGATGTTGTTGGTGAAGCACAGCATGGTCTCGTGGTAGGCGTCGGTCCATTCCAGGGCCGCCTCCACGGTGATGCCGTCGCGCTCGCCGGCCACCGCGATGGGCGGCTCGTGCAGCGACTGCTTGGCGCGGTCGAGGTAGCGGACGAAGGCCTCGATGCCGCCCTCGTAGTGGAATTCGGTCTGCTTGGGCTCGGCGTGGCGGCGGTCTTCCAGCACCAGGTAGACGCCGGAGTTGAGGAAGGCCAGCTCGCGCAGGCGGTGTTCCAGCGTCGCGAACTCGTACTCGGTGATGGTGAAGATGTCGGGGCTGGCCTTGAAGGTGACCTCGGTGCCCGACTGCGGCTGGTTGCGGCGCGCATCCCACGGCGCGTCGCCCACCATTTCCAGGTGCTTGGCGGTCTCGCCGTTCTCGAAGCGGGCGTAATAGGCCTTGCCGTCGCGCCAGATGCGCAGGTCGAGCCATTCCGACAGGGCGTTCACCACCGACACGCCGACGCCGTGCAGACCGCCCGAGACCTTGTAGCTGTTCTGGTCGAACTTACCGCCGGCGTGCAGCTGGGTCATGATGACCTCGGCGGCCGACACGCCTTCCTCCTTGTGGATGTCCACCGGGATGCCGCGGCCGTTGTCGCGCACCGTGACCGAGCCGTCGCCGTTGAGGATGACTTCCGAGCGGTCGCACCAGCCGGCCAGCGCCTCGTCGATGGCGTTGTCCACCACCTCGTAGACCATGTGGTGCAGGCCCGAGCCGTCGTCGGTGTCGCCGATGTACATGCCGGGGCGCTTGCGCACCGCCTCCAGCCCTTTCAGAACCTTGATCGAGCTGGAGTCGTAGACGGGGACGGCCTGGGGTTCGCTCATGGTCACACTCTTGGTTTCAGTGCAAACGGGTGGGGGAGACGGTCGCCTCCCACACCGTGAGGTACTGGGCGCGCTCGCCGAAGCCGGCGAACAGCGCATGGTCGGTTCCGGTCAGCCAGCTCTGCGCGCCGAGGGCGGCCAGCTGGTCGAACAGGGCACGGCGGCGGGCATCGTCGAGATGCGCCGCCACCTCGTCGAGCAGCAGCAGCGGCGCCATGCCGCGCGCCGCCGCCTGGATGCGGGCCTGCGCCAGCACCAGGGAAATGAGCACCGCCTTCTGCTCGCCGGTCGAACACTGCTCGGCCGGCACACCCTTGGCGGCGTGGCGCACCGCGAGGTCGGTGCGGTGCGGCCCTTCGGCCGTGGTGCCGGCCTCGGCATCGCGGCGGCGGGCGGCGGCGAGGGCCTCGCGCAGGCGGTCCTCCGCGTCCACCGCCGGGGCGCCGTCGAGCCAGCCCTCCACCAGCCCGTCGAGCCGCGCCTCGGCCTTCGGGAACGGCCCTTCGGCCTCGGCCAGGGCGGCGGTCAGGCGGCCCATGAAGTCGCGGCGGGCGGCGGCGACGGCCACCCCGTGGGTCGCCATGGCGTCTTCCAGCCCGGCGAGCCAGGCCTTGTCCATCCGCCCGTCGCGCAACAGCCTGTTGCGCTGGCGCATGGCGGTCTCGTAGGCGGCGGTGCGCGTCGCGTGCGCCGGATCGAGGCCGTAGACCATGCGGTCGAGGAACCGCCGGCGGGCGCTCGCCCCTTCCACGAAGATGCGATCCATCTCCGGCGTCAGCCACAGGGCCGTGACATAGTGCCCCAGGTCGCCCTGCGCCCGTGCCGTCTCGCCGTCGATGTGCACCGTGCGGCGGTCGCTCGGGCCGCGCTCGCGCCCGGTGCCGATGGTCACCTCGCCGAGCGGCCCATGCACCCGGGCGGCGACGGCCCATCCGGCGAAGGGGGCGCCCTCGGCGTCGCGGCGGGTCACCTCCGACAGCTTCGCCCGCCGCAGGCCGCGGCCGGGGGAGAGGAAGGACAGCGCCTCCAGCAGGTTGGTCTTGCCGGCGCCGTTGTGGCCGGTCAGCACCACCGGGCGCAGGTCCACGTCCAGCCGCAGGTGGCCGTAGGCGCGAAAGTCGGTGAGCGTCAGGCGGGTCACGCCGATGCGCTCCCCTGCCCCGCCCGATCCGCCGCCGTGCGCGGCCGCGCCGCCCTCGGACGCATGGAAAACCCGGTCCCGTCCACGCAAAATGGCGCCCGTCACACCCGCATGGGCATCAGGACGTAGATCGCCGAGCCGTCGTTGACCTCGCGGATGACGGTGGGGCTGGCGGCGTCGGCCATGTCGAAGCGGGCCGCCTCGCCCTCGATCTGCGCCATGATGTCGAGCAGGTAGCGGGAGTTGAAGCCGATCTCGAGCGGGCTCGCGTCGTAGGCCGCCTCCACCTCTTCCACCGCCGAGCCGGCCTCGGGGCTGGAGGCCGACAGGGTCAGCACGCCCTTTTCCAGCGCCACCTTGATGGCTCGGCTCTTTTCCGTGGAGATGGCCGAGACGCGGTCGACGGCATCGGCGAAGACCTTGCGGTCGACTTCCAGGATCTTGTCGTTCTCGGTCGGGATGACGCGCTCGTAGTCGGGAAAGGTGCCGTCGATGAGCTTGGAGGTCAGCACCGCCTCGTCGAAGGCGAAGCGGATCTTGGTCTCCGACAGGCTGACGGACACTTCCATGCCCGTTTCCTCGATGAGCTTGCGCAGCTCGCCCACCGTCTTGCGCGGCACGATGACGCCCGGCATGCCGCCGGCGCCCTCGGGCAGCGGCACCTCGAAGCGGGCGAGGCGGTGGCCGTCGGTCGCGACCGCGCGCAGCACGTCGACGCCGTTGGACTTGGCGGCGTGCAGGTAGATGCCGTTCAGGTAGAAGCGGGTCTCTTCCGTCGAGATGGCGAAGCGGGTGCGGTCGATCAGCGCCCGCAGGTCGGCGGCCGAAAGGCGGAAGGTGTGGCTGAACTCGCCGCCCACCATGGCCGGGAAGTCCTCCACCGGCAGGCACGACAGCGAGAAGCGCGAGCGGCCCGAGCGCAGCGACAGCTGGCTGTCGGCGCTGTCGTAGGTCAGCTCGATCTGCGAGCCGTCGGGCAGCTTGCGGACGATGTCGTGCAGGGTGTGGGCCGGCGCCGTGGTGGCGCCCGGCTGGCCGGTTTCCGCCGGCACCGCCTCGATGATCTCGAGGTCCATGTCGGTGGCGTTGAGCTTCAGGCCGTCACCGGTGGCGTCGAGGCGGACGTTGGACAGGATGGGAATGGTGTTGCGCCGCTCCACGACGCTCTGAACGTGTCCGAGGGACTTCAGAAGGACGGAGCGTTCGATGGTCAGTCTCATTGTCGCAAGCGGCCTGAAAATGGTTTGACAAGAATGGCTTCCCGCCCGCTTCGGACAGGGGGCCCGAGTATACCACAGGGCACCGGGGGGAGAAGGGAAAAGGCCCCGAAACACCGGTCCGGCGGGTGTAGGCTCAGCCCCCGTCGCCGATCGCTTGACGCAGCGGCTCCAGGCCCGTTCCCCAGATCCTGATGACCAGGAACAGAACCAGCAGGACGAAGGAATAGGCGAAGGCGCCGAGGATGCTCATGCCGAGCTGGCGCCAGATGTTGCCCAGCCCCTCCAGCGCTCCCGACAGCGTCGTGGCGAGGCGGCGGTGCTCGTCCGCGACGGCGGTGACCGCCGCCTCTCCCGCGTCGGACAACCGCGTGACCGCTGCGGCGGCATGCCCGGCGAAGACCTCGTCGGCAATCTGCGCCCGTAAGGCGTCCTCGCTGCCGGCCAAGTAGCTTTCCGCCGCCTCGCCGACCATGCGGCGGGCGGCATCGCGGAAGTCTTCCAGCTCGTGCGGGCCGACGGAGAACACGTAGTCCTCGACCTCCTGCGGCGTCGGGTCGCGCCCCTTTTCGCCGCGGAACCGGATCATCCAGTCCCGCTTGCGCTCCTTGTACAGAGCATAGGCAAGAAGTCCCGTCAGGCGCGGCTCGTCACCCGCCTCCACGAGGCGTTCGAACATGCGATTGTAGGGCATGGCGGTCAGCCCGCGGCGTCGCGCAACGCGCGGTCGAGCCTCTGGCGGTCGATGACCTTGTAGCGCCGGCCGCTTCGATCGGTCAGGAACCGCGTCGCCTTGGCGGTCGACTTCATGTCGATGACGATCACGCCGGCCGGTCCGCGTGCGCGCGCCGCGGCCGGATCTCGCCTCAGAAGCAGGGTCTGTTCCGCAGTCATGGCCCCTCCCGTCCTACGGGAAAATATCGCGCGGGCCGCCCGCCTCGTCAATGCCCCGCTCAGCTCTCCAGCATGCGGCGCAGCAGGTTCACGTCCTCGGCGAAGGCCGGATCCTGGCCCATCAGCTCCTCGACCTTCTTCACGGCGTGCATGACCGTGGTGTGGTCGCGGCCGCCGAACTTGCGGCCGATCTCCGGCAGCGAGCGGCTGGTCAGCTGCTTGGCGAGGTACATGGCCACCTGGCGCGGCCGGGTGACGGCGCGGGCGCGGCGGGCCGAGTGCATGTCGGAAATGCGGATCTGGAAGTGCTCGGCGACCTTCTTCTGGATTTCCTCGATGGTCACCCGGCGGTCGTAGGCGCGCAAGAGGTCGGCCAGCACCTCGTGCGCCGTCTCCAGCGACAGCTCGCGGCCGACCAGCTGGGCGTGGGCGACCAGGCGCGTCAGGGCGCCTTCCAGCTCGCGGGCGTTGGAAGTGATCTTGTGGGCGAGGAATTCCTTCACCTTCACCGGCACCTCGACGCCCATCTGCTCGGCCTTCGAATCGAGGATGCCGAGGCGCAGCTCGTAGGTGGTCGGGTGGATGTCGGCGACCAGGCCCGAGGCCATGCGCGAGCGCAGGCGGGCGCCGATCTCTTCCAGGTCGTTGGGCGACTTGTCGGCGGAAATGACGATCTGCCGGCCCTGGTCGACCAGGGCGTTGAAGGTGTGGAAGAACTCTTCCTGCGTCGAGTCCTTGCCGGAAATGAACTGCACGTCGTCGATCATCAGCACGTCGACGGTGCGGAACTGCTCCTTGAAGCTGATGGTGTCCTGGTGGCGCAGGGCGCGCACGAAGGAATACATGAACTTCTCGGCGCTCATGTAGATCACCCGGCGGTCCGGGCGGCGCTCGCGCAGGCGGTGGGCGATGGCGTGCATGAGGTGGGTCTTGCCGAGGCCGACGCCGCCGTAGAGGAACAGCGGGTTGAACGACACCATGTCGGAATCGGCCACCCGGTTGGCGGCGGCGTAGGCGAACTCGTTGGGCTTGCCGACGACGAAGTTGTCGAAGGTGTAGCGCGGGTCGAGCGGCGCCGACAGGTCGTCGACCACCGGAGTCGCGGTCACCAGCGCCGGCACGCCGGCCGACGGGGCCTGCGGCACGGTGGCGGGAAGGCTGGCGGGACGCATGGGTTCGGACGGCATGGCGCGCTCCGGCAGGGCGGTGACGGAGGCCGTGAGGGCGGTGGTCTGGGCCGCGGCGGCGGCGAGGCGGCCGCGCGGCTCCGGCGCCAGGCGCGGGGCTCCGGCAACGACCGTCACGTCGACGCTGCGCACCATGGGATTCTCGCCGTTCCACAGCGACCGGATGCGGTCGGCGTAGTGGGTCAGCACCCAGTCGCGGATGAATCGGGTGGGCACCGCCAGCGTCACCGCGCCGTCCTGCAGGCCGGCGACGGTCATGGGCTTCACCCAGCTCTTGAACGCGGCATCCCCGAACTCTTCGCGCAGACGATCCTGGACCCGATCCCACTGGGCGGCGAGTCCGGCGTCCATCTGGCCCTTGTCCATAAACGACTCCGACGCACTCTCGACTTGCAACGATGCCCCAGACACCGCGGTCTCCCACGTTCTCTCGGGACCCCCGCCTCGCCTGCCCCGTGGCAAACGGACGCTTGACCGGCGGCCGGCGTTGAGCCGTCCGGTGGGTCCACCATTATCCAATGCGATCCGTCGCGCGGTTCGCGCACGGCCTCGTTTCCCCCGCCGCCCTTCGGATTTTCGCCGCCGGCCCTGCCGGTTCGGTGGCTGATTGGCGGCGCCGGCGTACTGGCTCCGGCACCGGAGGCGTTGGGCGATGCGCCTCTGGAGGTCGCCCGAAGGCGCCGTGCGCGGCGCGCTTCGGCCCCGGCCGCCGGACCCTTGGGCACGACGTCGGCCGACCCTTCTGCGAGGGTGTCTGCCGAGGCCCGACAATGATTCCCCAAAACGCCCCGTCGAGAAAGCCGAATCTTGGCCACGGCAGCGGAACGTTTTATTTGGAATGCGAAAAGGAAACCGCGGCCCTTCAGCGGTCGACTGAAAGACTCGGCATCATTTTCGCTATCATCGGTGATCGGCATCCCTGTCTCGGGACGCCCTCTAGCAAGCCACGACAGCTAGCCGAAGGCAATATGTCCGAAAAGGGAACGGCGCATTTTGTGGATTCGCGGGAAAACGCGCGCCAAGCGCGCAAAAGGCCGCGCCTCCGCCGGGCGGAGGGCGGCCCCGGCCGAATCCGGTTCGGGTCGCCAGCGGGTGCCCGCAAGGAGCACCGCGGCTGACCGTACGGAAAGCTGTCTTACGCGGCCTTCAGTGCCTTCACGCGCGCGTTCAGGCGCGAGATCTTGCGAGCGGCGGTGTTCTTGTGCATCACGCCCTTCGTCACGGCGCGCGCGATTTCCGGCGCGGCGGTGGTGATGGCGGCCTGCGCCTGGTCGTAGTCGCCCGAGGCGATCGCCATCTCGACCTTCTTCATGAAGGTGCGGGTACGCGACTTGCGGGAGTGGTTGATCTCGTAGCGCTTGGCGTTGCGGACGATGCGCTTCTTCGCCGACTTGTGATGGGCCATTGCCTAACCTTGTTGTCTGTCCGTTTGGAACCGGCTTCGTACCGAAGCGCGGGTTATAAGGAATCACGAGCATGCCGTCAACCGGCAGCTTGTGGAAAACCGCCCCGGCCGGCGGATGCCGGCGGCCGGGGCGGCACACCGGCGTGACTCAGCGGTTCTTGAAATTGGGCTGGCGCTTCTCGACGAAGGCCGCCATGCCTTCCTTCTGGTCTTCGGTCGCGAAGGTGGAGTGGAACAGCCGGCGCTCGAACATGATGCCCTGCTGCAGGGTCGTCTCGTAGGAGGCGTTGACCGCTTCCTTGGTCATGTACACGGCCGGGCGCGACATGCCGGCGATGCGGTCGGCGATCTTCACCGCCTCGTCCACCAGGTCGGCGGCCGGCACGATTCGCGACACGAGGCCCGAACGCTCGGCTTCGGCGGCGTCCATCTGGCGGCCGGTCAGGCACATGTCCATGGCCTTCGACTTGCCGACGAATCGGGTCAGGCGCTGCGTGCCGCCGGAGCCCGGGATGGTGCCGATGGTGATTTCCGGCTGGCCGAACTTGGCGTTCTCGGCGGCGATGATGAAGTCGCACATCATGGCGATCTCGCAGCCGCCGCCCAGCGCGTAGCCCGCCACCGCCGCGATGATCGGCTTGCGGCAGGTGGTGATGCGCTGCCAGCCCACCGTGATGAAGTCCTGGAGGTAGGCGTCCATGTAGGTCTTGTCGGCCATCTCCTTGATGTCGGCGCCGGCCGCGAAGGCCTTCTCGGAGCCGGTCAGGACGATGCAGCCCACCTCGTCGTCGGCCTCGAAGGCGTCGAGCGCCGCGCCCAGGTCCTTGATGAGGCCGACGCACAGCGCGTTCAGGGCCTTCGGACGGTTCAGCGTGATGAGACCGACGCGGCCGCGCGTCTCCACCAGGATGTTCTCGTAGGGCATCGGAAAATGCTCCGTGGTCGATGGCTTGGGTTATGGTCTTTGGCGAAAATGGGCCTCGCGGGGGCTCAGTCCGGGGAAACCTCGAACCGGACCACGAGGCCGGATGCACCGCCCGGCGGGCGGGGGAAAGCGATGTGCAGGGTTTCCCCTTCGCGGCGGAACTCGGCGTTCGCGCTGCGCGTCCAGCCGAGCTGCGGCAGCGTCTCGGCATAGAAGTCGAGCACCTGGGCAGGCGTCGTCGGGCCGCTGGCATAGGCCTCGACGATACGGCCATAGGGCGAATCGAACAGCGTCGTGCTGTCGGTGCTCTGCTGCAGGCCCGGCATCAACGGCAGGTCTTCGAACCCGTCGACGAACGACTCGGCCCGGGCGCCGCCGGCGAGCGCCAGCACCACCAGAGCTGCGAGCACCGCCAGGGGGGCCCGTATGGCAGGCAGGATCCGCATGGCGCACACGCTATCTCACCGCTGTCGTTTGGCACAGAAAAAAGTCGAGCGCCCGGCCTGCACGATCCGGGCGATTCCGGGGGCACGCCCTTCGGCGGCGCCGCAGTCGCACCCGGGGCAGGGCTGCCCCTCGCGATCGTAGACGGCGAAGGCGTGCTGGAAGTACCCGAGTTCGCCGGAAGCCTGGCGGTAGTCCTTCAGCGACGACCCGCCGGCGGCGATGGCCTCCGTCAGCACCGACTTGATGGCGGGCACCAGCGCCGCGATCTTCGCCCGTCCGACGTTGTCGGCCAGCCGCCGCGGCGAGATGCGCGCCCGGAACAACGCCTCGCAGACGTAGATGTTGCCGAGGCCCGCCACCACACCCTGGTCGAGCAGCGCGCTCTTGATGGGCGTGCGCTTGCCGGCCAGGGCGGCCTCCAGCACGGCGGGCGTGAAGGCGTCCGACAACGGTTCCGGCCCCATCTCGGCCAGCAGCGGGTGCGACTCCACCGCCTCCACCGTCGACAGGGTCATCAGGCCGAACCGCCGCGGGTCGTTGTAGGTGACCAGCGCTCCGTCCTCGGTGGTGAACAGCACGTGGTCGTGCGGCCCCGGCGGCGGGAAGTTGGTGCCCTGCGGGCTCACCACCATGGAGCCCGACATGCCGAGGTGGCCAAGCAGCGCCACGCCGTCGTCCAGCTCCCACACGAAGTACTTGCCGCGGCGGCGGATGCGCTGCAGGCGCCGCCCCGTGAGGGCGGCGGCGAATCCGGCGGGAAAGGGGATGCGCAGGTCCGGCCGGCGGACCTCCACCTGCACGAGTCGCCGCCCCTCCAGCACCAGGGAGAGGCCACGGCAGACGGTTTCGACTTCGGGCAATTCAGGCATGGTTTCCGCACTGTAGCGGGTTCCACGGCGGTGTGAAGGGGCGAGCGGAAAAGGGGCGGCACCCTGCGGCGCCGCCCCTCCCCCGTCCTGTGACCGTCGCGGCCGATCAGGCGTCTTCGAACACGATGCCGGTCAGGCGTCTTCGAACAGCGCCGTCGACAGGTAGCGTTCAGCGAAGCTCGGCAGGATGACGACGATGGTCTTGCCGGCCATGTCGTCGCGCGCCGCCACTTCCAGCGCCGCGGCGATGGCCGCGCCGCCGGAGATGCCGACCGGCAGGCCGTCCAGCTTGGCGGCCTTGCGGGCGGTGGCGAAGGCGGTCTCGTTGCCGATCTTCAGCACTTCGTCGATGACGTCGCGGGCCAGCACGCCCGGCACGAAGCCGGCGCCGATGCCCTGGATCTTGTGCGGGCCGGGGGCGCCGCCGGACAGCACCGGGCTGTCCTCGGGCTCGACGGCGATCATCTTCACGCTCGGCTTGCGCTCCTTCAGCACCGTGCCGAGGCCGGTGATGGTGCCGCCGGTGCCGACGCCGGAAATCACCACGTCGACGGCGCCGTCGGTGTCCTTCCAGATCTCCTCGGCGGTGGTGGCGCGGTGGATCGCAGGGTTCGCCGGGTTCTCGAACTGCTGCAGCAGCACGGCGTTGGGCAGCTCCTTCACCAGTTCCTCGGCGCGGGCGACGGCGCCCTTCATGCCGTTGGCGGCGGGCGTCAGCACCAGCTCGGCGCCCAGGTGCTTGAGCATCTTGCGGCGCTCGAGCGACATGCTCTCGGGCATGGTGAGGATGAGCTTGTAGCCCTTGGCGGCGGCCACGAAAGCCAGCGCGATGCCCGTGTTGCCCGAGGTCGGCTCGACCAGAACCGTGTCCTTGCCGATGCGGCCGTCGGCCTCGGCGGCCTCGATCATGGCCAGGCCGATGCGGTCCTTGACGCTGGCGAGCGGGTTGAAGAACTCGCACTTGCCGAGCACAGTCGCCTTGGCGCCGGCTTCCTCGGCGATGCGCTTCAGCCGCACGAGCGGCGTCGCGCCGATGGTGTCCAGGATGGAGTCGTAGACCTTGCCGCGGAATTCGGGCTGGCTCATGGCATAAATCCCCGTTCTTGAGTGTAGTTCATCCGATATGCAGCAAACTTGACTGTATTTATAGCCGCATGGGAGCGAATTGCAATGGGCGGGGAGACGTATGGTTTCAGATGGTGAAGTCCATGGCCTCGTGGGCCTCGCTGCGCAGGCCGCCCTGGAAGGCCTTGGTGCACAGGTCGTCGACGGTGATGGAGTCGAGGCGCTGCATGAGTTCCTCCTGCATCTCCGCCCACATGGGGCGCACCACCGTCAGGCCGAGCGGGCTGCCGGGCAGGTCCTTGTAGGGGTCTTCCGCCGCCTCCATGGCCTGCACCACGCGCACGATCTCGCCCACCGTCACGCGGCGGCGTTCGCGGGCGAGGCGGTAGCCGCCCTTCGGCCCGCGCACGCCGACCAGGATGCCCGAGCGCACCAGGTGCTGCAGGGTCTGTTCCAGGTAGCGCCGGGGGATGCCCTGGCGGCGGGTGATCTCGCGGCTCTGCACCGGCTCGCCGCCGGCGTGGTAGGCGATGTCGAGCACGGCCTCGATGGCGAACAGCAGCTTCTTCGACGGGCGGAGCATGATGGGCGGTCCGTTGTTCTGAACGATCAGGCGGAAGTCTCGGCGCCGACCCCGGTGGAGCCGAAGCCGCCGGCGCCGCGCGCCGATTCGGGCAGGGCGTCCACCTCGGCCCACACGGCGCGGGTGACGGGGGCGACGATCATCTGCGCGATGCGGTCGCCGCGGGCGATGGTGAAGGGCGCATCCCCCAGGTTCACCAGGATCACCTTCACCTCGCCGCGATAATCGGCATCCACCGTCCCCGGGCTGTTGAGCACCGTGACGCCGTGCTTGGCGGCGAGGCCGGAGCGCGGCCGCACCTGCGCCTCGAAGCCTTCCGGCAGGGCGAAGGCGAGGCCCGTCGGCACCAGGGCACGCCCCATGGGGGCCAGGGTGAGCGGCGCGTCCTCGGGCAGGGCGGCGCGCAGGTCCATGCCGGCCGCATGGGCGGTCTCGTAGGCCGGCAGAGGCAGGTCGGCGCCGTGCGGCAGGCGGGTGACGGCCACCGTCAGGCGATCGGTGGAGGCGGGAAAGGCGGTCATGCGGGCTCCTTGGGCGAGGCGGCGGCGAGCGCCTCGGCGATGCGGGCGGCGAGGCGCTCGGCGGCGGCCTGCTTGGTCAGGCGCGGCCAGTCCTCGACGCCGTGGTCGGTGATGAGGTGCAGGGTGTTGTCGTCGCCGCCGAAGGTGCCGGTGGCGGGGGAAACGTCGTTGGCGAGGATCCAGTCGCAGCCCTTGCGGCGGCGCTTGGCGACGGCGTGCTCGACCACCGTTTCCGTCTCGGCGGCGAAGCCGACCACGAGTCGCGGTCGGCGGGCGCCCGCCTGCGACAGGGTGGCCAGGATGTCGGGGTTCTCGCTCAGCACCAGGGCCGGCGGCGCGCCGCCCGGCTGCTTCTTCAGCTTCTGGTCGGCGGCTTCCACCCGCCAGTCGGCGACGGCGGCGGCGCAGACCAGGATGTCGGCGGGCAGCGCGGCCTGACAGGCGGCGAGCATGTCGCGGGCGCTTTCCACCCGCACCATGCGCACGCCGGCGGGGTCGGGGATGGTGACCGGGCCGCTGACCAGCGTCACCTCGGCCCCCAGCGCGGCCAGGGCGGCGGCCACCGCATGGCCCTGCTTGCCGGAGGAGCGGTTGGCGATGAAGCGCACCGGGTCGATGGCTTCCACCGTCGGGCCGCTGGTGACCACGGCGCGGCGGCCGGCGAGCGGCCTGGGCGCCGCCGACTCGGCGAAGAAGCCCTTGACGGCGGCGATGATCTCCGCCACCTCGGCCATGCGGCCGGCGCCGACCTCGCCGCAGGCCAGATCACCGGAGTTCGGGCCGACGGTGCGCACGCCGCGCCGCTTCAGGGTCGCCAGATTGTCCTGGGTGGCCGAGTGGCTCCACATCATGGTGTTCATGGCGGGCGCCACCAGCACCGGCTTGTCGGTGGCGAGCAGCGCGGTCGTCGCCAGGTCGTCGGCCATGCCGGCGGCCATTTTCGCCAACACGTCGGCCGTCGCCGGCGCCACCACCACCAGATCGGCCTCGCGCGACAGGCGGATGTGGCCCATTTCCGATTCGTCGGTGAGGGAGAACAGGTCCTGATAGACCTTTTCCTCCGACAGGGCCGCCACCGACAGCGGCGTGACGAACTGCGCGCCGCCCTTGGTGAGGATGCAGCGCACCCGCACGCCGCGGTCGCGCAGACGGCGGATCAGCTCCAGCGACTTATACGCCGCGATGCCGCCGGTGATGATGAGCAGGACGCGCCGCCCGTCGAGCATGGAGAATTTCCATCAATTTAACGCGATGAAGGTGTGGATAACCTAGCGATCACGGCGCCCGATGGCAAGGCGCAAGGCGGGGTATTCGACGCGCTGACGCAAACGGTCCAGCCAGCCCGGCCTCGCCTCCCCCGCCAGGGCCGCCACGTCGACCAGGGCGGCGGCGGCGCGCACGAAGGCGGCGTGCCGCTCCTCCGCCGCCAGCGGCGGCAATCCGGTGGCGGCGGCCCAGGCGTCCAAAGTCGCGGGGGCGAGCGGCAGGCGGCGGCGATGGGCCCAGGCGGCGGCGGCCAGTTCCTGCCCCCACCAGCCCGCCGCCACGGGGTCGAGCGCACGCACCAGGGCGGCGGTCTGCGCCGGCGCCGCGGCGGCGGGGTAGTCGGGCCAGATGTCGGCATAGAGGTAATCGGGCCGCCGCCCGCCCGTCGCCGCGGCGAGGCGGGCGGCGAAATCGGGAGCCAGCACGTCGGCCTGCAGCAGGGTCACCTTGTCCCGGTGGGGCCAGGCGTCGAAGCCGCTGCCGGCGCACATGACGGCGATCACGTCGGGGGCGACCTCCGCCACCACCACCCGCTCCACCTCGGGCTTGGCCGCCACCGCATGGGCATGGAGCCCCATGCCGAGGCCGGCGACGACCACGAGGCCGCGCGCCCGCTCCCCGTGCCAGGCGTGGCTTTCCCGCTCCAGGGCACCGTTGGACATCCACGGCGTGCGGCCCTTGCAGAGGACGGCGCGGCGCGGCTCCACCACCGTGCGGCTGACGTAGCCGTGGGCGGCGCTGCCCCGCTGCACGCGCAGGCGCCACGGCCCTGCCTCCGCCTCACGCCACGGGGGCTCGGCGAGCGGCTCGAATCCGAAACGGCGGAGGGCGGCGGCGGTCATGGGGCAGCGGCAGGGGCGGTTGCGGGACGGCGCGGCTGCGCAACCCTACAACGCGGCCCCTCCGGCGCGGGATGACGGTGCGGTTAAAGATAGCCGAGGGTGGTGAAAGCCCCACGCGAGGCGGGCCGCAGGCGCCAGGTGCCGACGAAGGGGTTGTACAGCGCCACCAGACCGCCGGCGCCGCCGCGGCCGTCGTCCAGCCACGGCGCCCGCGCCTCCACCATGCCCTTCACGAACAGGCTGAAGACGCTGCCGGAATGGCCGAGCAGGCGGGACAGTTCCTCGGTCTTGGCACCCGGGCAGGCGGCCATGGCGCAGATCACGCGCCGCTCCACGTCGGTCGCCGGCCAGGCCGTGAAGGCGCTGACGATGCGCCGCTCCATGGCCTCCAGCCCCATGGGCCGCAAGCCGAGCGCCGCGCCGGACCGCTTCGGGCCGGGGAAGACGATGACGTTCGATTCCTGCGGGACCCGGGCGGCGGCGGCAGTGTTCATGATGGCGTTCCTGGCGTGACGGACGGGGACGAGCCTCTTCCGAAAAGCCTAGGGCGCCCGCCCCTCTCCGGGCCAGCGAGCTTAGGGGCTAGCACCATATGTCGGCGGCTACCCCCTCGGTCGGGCCTAGTTGCCGATGAGCAGGCCCAGCAGGATGACCACCAGCGCCCACGGCAGCAGCATGAGCACGGTCATGCGCGACCGCCGCGCCACCCGCTGCCCGGCCAGGGCGGCGAGGGTTTCCGGGTGCAGGCGCACCCCGCCGGAGGTGATCATGGCGGCGATCTTCTCGCCGTCGTCGATGATCTTCGGCAGCTTCTCCAGCGTGCCGACGACGCCGCCGACGGTCTGGCGGATGCGCGCCTCGGGGCCGAGGTTGGACCGCATCCAGTCCTCGATGAGGGGCTGCGACAGCTCCCACATGTTGATGTCGGGCGCCATGCGGCGGCCGACGCCTTCCGCCACCAGCATGGACTTCTGCAGCAGCAGCAGCTGCGGCTGCGCTTCCATCTCGAAGGTCTCGGTCACGGCGAACAGCTGGCCCAGCAGGCGGGCGATGGAAATCTCCTGCATGGGCTTGCCGAAGATCGGCTCGGCGATGGACCGCGCCGCCTGGGTGAAGGCGTCCACCGACTTGTCGGCCGGCACGTAGCCCGCCTCGAAGTGGATCTCGGCGACGCGGCGGTAGTTGCCGGTCAGGAAGCCGAGCAGCATCTCGCCGAGATAGCGCCGCGTCTGCACGTCGACGCGCCCCATGATGCCGAAGTCGACCGCCACCAGGTTGCCCTCGGCATCCACGAACAGGTTGCCGGGGTGCATGTCGGCGTGGAAGAAGCCGTCGCGGAAGACCATGTTGAAGAAGGCGTTGGCCGCCTTCGCCACCACCGCGGTCGGATCGAGCCCGGCGGCGATGACGGTGTCGCGCTCGTCGGTCGGGATGCCGGCGACGCGCTGCGACGTCATGATGCGCTTTGACGTGCGCTGCCAGTCGATGGCCGGCACGTAGAACGTGGTGTCGCCCGCGAAGTTGTCGGCCATTTCGGCGGCGGCGGCGGCCTCGAAGCGCAGGTCCATTTCCATGGTCACCGAGTCTTCGAAGGCGCGCACGCTCTCCACCGGCTTGAGGCGGCGGAGCGACGGCTGCGTCGCCTCCACGATCTCGGCGATCCAGTACATGAGGTCGAGGTCGCGCGCGATCATCTGCTCGACGCCCGGGCGCAGCACCTTGACCGCCACTTCCTGGCCGTCCGTCGTGGTGGCGAAGTGGACCTGGGCGATGGAGGCGGCGGCGACCGGCGTCTGCTCGAAGCTCGCGAAGAGGTCGCCGATGGGGTGGTCGAACTCCTCGGCGAAGATCTTCTCGACCTCGGCGAAGGGGAAGGGCGGCAGCTTGTCCTGCAGTTCCGACAGGTCCGTCGCCACTTCCTCGCCCATGAGGTCGGGGCGGGTGGACAAGGCCTGGCCCAGCTTGATGAAGCTCGGCCCCAGTTCGCGCAAGGCACGGGCGAGGCGCTGGCCGGGGCGGCCTTCGACGTTGCGGCGGCTGACGAGCTTGGCGAGCGCGGCGATCTCGCGCGCCACGCCGATGCTCTCCAGCGGGAACAGGGCGTCGTGGCGCGCCAGGACGCGGGCGATCTCGAACAGGCGGCCGAGGTTCTTGACGGTGCGGATCATGGTCTCTGCGGCCCGCCCGTCACAGGCGCCAGCCGGAGTGGATGCACGAGATGCCGCCCGACAGGTTGCGGTAGCGCACCTGGCCGAAGCCGGCCTCCTTCATCATCTCCACCATCCTGTCCTGCGGCGGGAAGCGGCGGATGCTCTCGGCCAGATACTGGTAGGCCTCGCGGTTGCGGGCGACCACCTGGCCCAGGGTCGGCAGCACCTTGAAGCTGTAGAGGTCGTAGGCGGCATCGAGCCCCGGCACCACGACGCGCGAGAATTCCAGGCAGAAGAAGCGGCCGCCCGGCTTCAGCACGCGGCGCGCCTCGGCCAGCGCGCGGTCGATGTGGGTCACGTTGCGCAGGCCGAAGGCGATGGTATAGAGGTCGAAGCTGCGGTCGGGGAACGGCAGGCTCTCGGCATTGCCGCACACCCACTCGAGCCCGGCGAGGCGCCCCTGGTCGGTGGCGCGCGAGCGGCCGACCTTCAGCATTTCGGCGTTGATGTCGCAGACCGTCACCCCGGCGACGGCGGAATTGGGCGCAGGCTCGGCCACGGTCTCGCCCGCCTCGCGCTTCTCGGCGCGGCGCACGGCGGCGACATGGCCGGCGCGGTCGAGGAAGCGGAAGGCGATGTCGCCCGTGCCGCCGGCCACGTCGAGCAGCGCCTGCCCGGGCTGCGGGTTCATCCAGTCGATGAGCGCGTTCTTCCACAGGCGGTGGACGCCGCCGCTCATCAGGTCGTTCATCAGGTCGTAGCGGGCGGCGACCGAGTCGAAGACCTCGCGCACGAGGGTCTGCTTCTCCTCGGTGCGGACGGTGCGGAACCCGAAGTGGGTGGTGTCGTTCTGCTGGCTCATGGCGGCGGAGGATAGCCCAAGGCGAATGCCGATGCGAGGGGGAACCGGCGGCGATCCGCGCGCCCCGTCAGGGGTCTACGCGATGGCGCTTGCTTGCGCCGCAACATAGGGTAAATAAGGTGTCCATGCGTGTCCTCTATTACCATTGTCTAAGCCCCTTCGCCCGCAAGGCCCGCGTCGTGCTGAAGGAGAAGGGCCTCGACTTCGACGAGATCGTCGTGCGCGACTGGGAGCGGCCGGACGAGTTCCTGGCGCTGAACCCCGCCGGCGACGTGCCTGTGCTCGTGGACGAGGGCGACCGGGTGATCTGCGGCGCGACGCCCATCTGCGAATACCTGGACGAAGCCTATCCCAAGCCCGGCCTGCTCGGCCCCGACCCCGTCACGCGGGCGGAGGTGCGGCGGCTGGTGGACTGGTTCGACCACAAGTTCTTCGCCGAGGTCACCGTCAACAGCGCCGGCGAGAAGCTGACCAAGCGCGTGCGCGGCGGCAGTGCGCCGGACAGCCGCGCCATCCGCGCCGGCCGCGCCAACGTGCACATCCACCTGCAGTACATCGCCTGGCTGACCGAACGCCGCACCTGGCTCGCCGGCGACGCCCTGTCGCTCGCCGACCTGACGGCGGCCTGCCACCTGTCGCTGGTGGACTACGCCGGCGACGTGCCGTGGGAAGACCACCCGCTCGCCAAGGACTGGTACGCCCGGGTGAAGAGCCGCCCGAGCTTCCGCCCCATCGTGAACGAGGTCATCCCGGGCATCCCGGCACCGGCGCATTACGCGGACCTGGATTTCTAGGGGCGGGCGCGCTGCCCGGCGGCCGACGCCCGTGCCGCCGTGGATGGCCGGATCAAGTCCGGCCATGAAAATTTCCTCTGTCTTATCAATCCCTTGTCATGCCCGGCCACCGAGCAGCCACCGAGCCGGGCATCTTCCGTGTTCAGCGTCAAGGGCAGTCGCTGGGTGGCCGGCGTCGGAGTGAACCGGGCGTGCTCCGCGTCAAGGCGCGCGGCGGGCGCGCCCGCCCTGCGGGCGGCTTCGGCCTTGACGCGTCCGCGCGCCCGGTTCGGGGGCCGGCCATGACGTCGGCGCGGAGCGCCGAGCGTCGGCCTTCGACGGGACGGCCTCACGAGGGCGCGGCGTACCTCCACGGCTGGTCGTCGCGGGCCATGGCGTTGAGGATGACCAGGGTCTTGCGCATCACCGCCGTCAGGGCGACCCGTCCGGGCCGGCGGTTCTCCGTGAT
>NZ_OCNJ01000009.1 GCF_900230255.1 Caenispirillum bisanense | reverse complement strand
CCCACCTTCACGATGCCGCGCTCGACACGGCCGGTCACCACGGTGCCGCGGCCCGAGATCGAGAACACGTCTTCGATCGGCATCAGGAACGGACGATCCTTCGGACGTTCCGGCTGCGGGATGTACTCGTCGACGGCCTTCATCAGCTCGGCGATGGCGCTGGCGCCGATCTCCGGCTTGTTGCCCTCGAGGGCGGCCAGGGCCGAACCCTTCACGATGGGAATGTCGTCGCCCGGGAAGTCGTAGGACGACAGCAGCTCGCGGATTTCGAGCTCCACCAGTTCCAGCAGCTCCGGGTCGTCGACCTGGTCCACCTTGTTCATGAACACCACGATCGCCGGCACGCCGACCTGACGGGCGAGCAGGATGTGCTCGCGGGTCTGCGGCATCGGGCCGTCAGCGGCCGAAACCACCAGGATCGCGCCGTCCATCTGGGCGGCACCGGTGATCATGTTCTTCACGTAGTCGGCGTGGCCCGGGCAGTCGACGTGCGCGTAGTGACGGTTCGCGGTCTCGTACTCGACGTGCGCCGTCGAGATGGTGATGCCGCGCGCACGCTCTTCCGGCGCCTTGTCGATCATGTCGTAAGCCAGGAACTGACCGCCGCCCTGCTCGGCCATCACCTTCGTGATCGCCGCGGTCAGCGTCGTCTTGCCATGGTCGACGTGACCGATGGTGCCGACGTTGCAGTGCGGCTTCGACCGCGTGAACTTTTCCTTCGCCATCTTCCAACCCGTGTCCTGGTGGTGCGTCCGATAGGTCGACTATGGTGGGTAATTCTGGGATTTAAGCTGGAGCGGGTGACGGGAATCGAACCCGCACAACCAGCTTGGAAGGCTGGGGCTCTACCATTGAGCTACACCCGCAAGCCCCGTCGTCCCGGCGCCGCACCGCGGCGGGGAAATGGTGGAGGGGGTAGGATTCGAACCTACGTAGGCTACGCCGCCAGATTTACAGTCTGGTGCCTTTAACCACTCGGCCACCCCTCCATCGTCCGCCGTGCGCCAGGCGCCGTGACAACGGAGGCCTTGAACTATTGGATCGGCGACGCCTTGTCAACGAGAAAAAAAGCGTTTAGCCAACAATCCGTTGGCCGCCTTCACGGCGGCCCGTCACCCGCGTCGAGAAAAGGACACCCCATGCCCCAGCGCCCCGGCAAGCCTGCGCCCAAAGGCCCCCGCAAGGAGGGCAAGCCCGCCCACAAGGCGGCTGCAGCCCGCGCCCGCCGGGAAGGCGGCGGCGAAGGCTGGCTCTACGGCCGCCATCCGGTTGAGGCGGCGCTCGCCAACCCGGCCCGCGTCATCCGCGAGGTCCTCGGCACCGCCGAGGCGCTGGCCGAGATCCGCCCGCTGCTCGACGAGCGCGACGAGGTGCCGGTGGTGACGCCGGTCGACCGCTCCCGCCTGGACGACCTGCTGCCCGCCGGCGCCGTCCACCAGGGCCTCGCGCTCAAGGCCGACCCGCTGCCCGCCGCCACCCTCGACGACGTGGTGCGGCTCGGCGAGGCGCAGACCGACTGCGTCGTGCTGGCGCTCGACCAGGTGACCGACCCGCACAACGTCGGCGCCATCCTGCGCTCGGCCGCGGCCTTCGGCGCCGTCGCCGTGATCACCCAGGACCGCCACGCCCCCGACGAGACGGCGACGCTGGCCAAGGCTGCCTCGGGCGCGCTGGAACGGGTGCCGCTGGTGCGCGTCGGCAACCTCAAGCAGGCGCTCGACCGCCTCAAGGAAGCCGGCTGGTGGACCGCCGGGCTCGACGCCGAGGCGCCGCAGACGCTGGCCGGCGCGAAGCTGTCGGGGCGCATCGTGCTGGTGCTGGGCAGCGAGGGCACCGGCATGCGCCGCCTGACGCGCGACGCCTGCGACCATCTGGCGCGCCTGCCCATGACCGGCGCCATGGAGAGCCTCAATGTGAGCAATGCCGCCGCCGTGGCGTTGTACGAACTGCGGCGGACGGCGCTGGAGGGCTGAGGCGGAGCCGCCCATCCCCGCCCGACACCCCTTGCCTCGCCCTCCCCTTCCCCGCCTGGAGTTTCATGATGGCGACTGGTCTTCTCGCCCTGCTCGATGATGTCGCGGCCCTCGCCAAGGTGGCCGCGGCCGGTGTGGACGATGCCGTGGCGCAGGCCGGCCGCGCGGGGGTGAAGGCCCTCGGCATCGTGGTCGACGACGCGGCCGTCACGCCGCGCTACGTGGTCGGCCTGTCGCCGGCGCGCGAGCTGCCGATCATCGGCAAGATCACGCTCGGCTCGCTGCGCAACAAGCTGCTGATCCTGCTGCCCATCGCGCTGGTGCTGAGCGCCTTCGCGCCGTGGGCGATCATGCCGCTGCTCATGGCCGGCTCCCTCTATCTCTGCTTCGAGGGCGCCGAGAAGGTGTGGGAGGCGGTGGGCGGCGGCCACGGCCATCACGACGACGGCCCGGCGGCGGCCGAGACGGCGGCGGAACTGGAGGCGCGCGTGGTCGGCGGCGCCATCCGCACCGACTTCATCCTGTCGGCCGAGATCATGGCCATGAGCCTGGCGGTGGTCGCGGCGGAAACCGACTCGTTCTGGTCGCAGGCGGTGGTGCTGGCCATCGTCGGCATCGGCATCACCCTGCTGGTCTACGGCGTCGTGGCGATCATCGTGAAGGCGGACGACGTCGGCCTGCACCTCACCACCCGCGGCGGTGCGGCCGCCACCGTCGGGCGCCTGCTGGTGACCGGCATGCCCAAGCTGCTCAAGCTGCTGAGCGTGGTCGGCACGGCGGCCATGCTGTGGGTCGGCGGCGGCATCCTCATCCACGGCCTCGCCTCGTTCGGGCTGGCGGGCATCGAGCACGTCATCCACGACGCCTCGGTCGGGGCCGGAGCGGCGGTGGGCGGCGGCACGCCTGGCGCCATCGTCGCCTGGGCGGTCGGCGCCGCCGGCGCAGGCGTGCTCGGGCTCGCCGTCGGCGCCCTGGTCATCCCCCTCGTCGGGATCGGCGGCAAGCTCTTCCGCAAGGGCTGAGGCCGGTCAGGCCGCGATCAGCTCGAACCGGTCGACGTCCACCAGCCCCTTGTCGGTGATCTTCAGGTGCGGGATCACCGGCAGGGGCAGGAAGGCCAGCTGCAGGAACGGTTCCGGCAGGCCGCAGCCCATGCCGCGCACCGCCGCCCGCAGGGCCTCCAGCTTGTCGCGCACGCGCTCGAACGGGTCGAGGCTCATGAGCCCGGCCATGGGCAGCGCCAGTTCGCCCACCACCTGCCCGTCGCGCACCGCGACGAAGCCGCCGCCCAGCGCGATCAGCCGGTTCACCGCCACCGCCATGTCGGCATCGCAGGCGCCGACGACGCAGATGTTGTGGCTGTCGTGCCCGACCGAGGAGGCGAGCGCCCCCTCGCGCAGGCCGAAGCCCTTCACGAAGCCGCGGCCGATGTTGTTGTTCACCCCGTGGCGGGCCAGCACGCAGACCTTCAGGATGTCGCGCGCCGGGTCGGCGTGGCGCAGGCCGTCGCGGTAGGGCAGCGATTCGCGCAGGTGCTCGGTGACGATGCGCCCGGCCTGCACGCCGATCACCGGGCCGGTGGGACCGGAGGCGGGAGCGGCGAAGACGTCTGCCGTCACCGGGTCCAGCTTGACGCTGTCGAGCCCGACCGGATCGGGCGCCCGGCGCCCCGCGAACAGGTCGGGCGTCACCACACGGCCGGCGGAAATCACGCCCTGCACGTCGCAGGTTTCCAGGTCGCCCAGCAGCACGATGTCGGCCCGCTTGCCGGGCGCGATAAGGCCGCGGTCGTGCAGGCCGAAGCCGGTCGCCGCTGACCAGGTGGCGGCGCGGTAGACGTGTGCCATGGGCGCGCCGTTGGCGATGGCCTTGCGGATGACGTGGTCGAGGTGGCCTTCCTCGGCGATGTCGAGCGGGTTGCGGTCGTCGGTGCAGAAGCCGCAGAAGCTGGAGGTTTCCGCCGTCAGGGCCGGCGTCAGGGCGTCGACGTCCTTGCTGACCGTGCCCTCGCGGATGAGCAGCTGCATGCCCTTGCGCAGCTTCTCCATGGCTTCGTCGTAGCTCGTGGTCTCGTGGCAGTTCTTCACGCCGCAGGCGAGATACGCATTGAGATCATGCCCCGACAGCAGCGGGGCATGGCCGTCGATGTGGCCGCCCTGGAAGGCCGCCAGCTTCTCCAGCACCTCCGGGTCCTTGTGCAGCAGGCCGGGCACGTTCATGAACTCGGCCAGGCCGATCACCTTGGGGTGGTCGCGGAAGGCCAGCAGGTCCGCCGCCCCCAGCCGCGCCGCCGCCGTCTCCAGGTCGGTCGCCGGCACGCAGGACGACAGTTGCACCCGCAAGTCCAGCGCCGTCGCCTCCGCCGCCCGGGTGAAGTAGTCGAGGCCCGTGGCTCCCAGCACGTTGCACATCTCGTGCGGGTCGCAGATGGCCGTGGTCGTGCCGCGCGGCAGGACGCAGCGGTCGAACTCCAGCGGCGACACCAGGGTCGATTCGCAATGGACGTGGGTGTCGATGAAGCCCGGCACACACACCAGGTCGCGGCCGTCGACCTCGCGGGCGCCGCGGTAGGACTCGTAGGTGCCGACGATGCGGTCGCCGCAGACCGCGATGTCGCCGCGCGCCACCTCACCCGTCACGACGTTGAGGAAGCGGGTGTCGCGGATCACCAGGTCGGCGGTCTCGACGCCGCGGGCCTGGTCGATGCAGCGGGCGAGGAAGGCGGTGTCGGTGCGGGAGTCGGGGGGCGGCGCCATGCGGGTGCGGGTCTCCAGGAGGAACGGCTGGTCTCCCGAAGATGTGGCGCGCGGCGCCGCGGCGAAACCCCCGGCGGCAGGATCAGGCGAACAGGCCGGCGATGATCGCCACCACCACCACGGCGAGGACGGCCAGCATCACCATGCGCAAGGCGTTGCTCTTCTGCGGCGGCCGGTCGTCGGCGCCAAGGCCGGTGCGGCTGTCGGTGGCGCGGGTGCTCTCGCCGGTGGTGGTGGAGGGCCGGCCCTGGTCGGGGTGCGGCTTGGACTCGTGCATCGCCGGCGGTTCGGTGCCGCGCAGGCGGGTGTCTTCAGAGCGGTCGGCCATGGGGCGTCTCCCGGTGCAAAGGATTACTGGCAGTGCAACGCGGGCGGAGCGCCCCGGGTGGCGCGGCCGGTCAGGAGCCGGGGCCGAGATCCCCCCTGGCGGCGGATGCGGAGCAACGGCACGGCCTCGGCCTCTGTTTGCAGGCGGTACGGATCCTGCTGCGGCACCGCTTGCTGGTCGGCGAGGCTGCCACTCGGCCGAAAGAGATCCTCCACCAGGAGATGCAGACGCCCGCAAAGATTTTCGCTACGGTCGAAATCCGCTTCCATTGCGCCTGAAAAACACCATGACGCCTTCCCTCTGCCCCATCCTCACCATCGGCGCCCCGCCGCCTGCCGGTCACGCCGTGGCCGCCGCCCTGGCGGCGCGGCCGGAGTTGCACCTGCATGCGGCCGGCAGCCCCGCCGAGGCCGCCGCCGCGGCGGCCGGCGTGCAGCCGGGGCTGGTGCTGGCGTGGGGGGAAGACGTGGCGGCGGTGCGGCGCGCCCTTGCATCGCTCCACCCGGCGCCGCTGCTGCTGGCGCTGGACGTGCCCGATGCCGCCACCGCCGCCGCGGTGATCGAGGCCGGGGCGACGGATGCGCTGCGCGTCGATGCCACGCCCGCCGAGGCGGCGGCGCGGCTCGACCTGCTGCTCGGCCTCGCCGAAGCGCGGCGGGCGCGGGCGGTGCGCGACGGCTCCGACCCGCTGACCGGCGCCTTCGACCGCCGGGCGTTCCTCGGCCGCCTGGTGGAGGAGGTGGAACGGGCGCGGCGCTACAACCACGCCCTCAGCCTGCTGGTGGTCGACGTCGACGGACTGAAGGCCATCAACGCAACCCACGGCATCGGCACCGGTGACACGGTCCTGCGGGCCGTCGCCGCCGGTTGCGTCGACGTATTGCGCGAGACCGACCTGCTCGGCCGCCTCGGCGACGACGAGATGGGCGTCCTGCTGCCCTCCACCGACGGCGGCGGCGCCCTCGCCCTGGCCGAGCGCCTGCGGGCGACGCTCGCGCGCCGGCCGCTCACCGACGGTGCCGGCGGGCTCGCCGTCACCGTCTGCATCGGCGGGGCGGAGGCCGGCGACGATTCGGTGGAAGTGTTGCTCGGCCGTGCCGAGACCGCCCTGCAGGCGGCGCAGGCGCAGGGGCCGGATCACGTCATGCTGGCCGTCGGCGGCGGCTGAGGGGAAGGATCAGCCCGACGGCAGCGGGATGAAATCCGTCTCCCCCGGCACGGCGGCGAAGCGGCCGGCGCGCCAGTCGTCCTTGGCCTGCGCGATGCGCTCCTTGCGGCTGGAGACGAAGTTCCACCAGATGGTGCGCGGCCCGTCCAGCGGCGCCCCGCCGAGCAGCATCACCCGCGCCGCCGTCGTCGCCCGCAGGCGCGCCGGCGCCGGCCCGTCGGCCGTGACCATGGACAGCGGCGGCACCGGCACGCCGTCCAGGTCCACCGTCCCCTCGACCACATAGACCGCCCGCTCGGCATGCTCGTCCGGCAGGTCGACCTCGGCGCCGGCCGTCATCGCCATGTCCAGGTAGAACAGCGGCGACAGCACCGTCGCCGGCGCCGTCTCGCCCCAGGCCGTGCCGGCGATGAGGGTGGCGCGCCAGCCCTGGCCGTCGATCACCGGCAGAGTGCCAGCGGGGTGGTGCTCGAAGGACGGCGCCCGCTCCTCCTCCGCCGCCGGCAGGGCGACCCAGGCCTGCACGCCGTGGACGCGGCGCGGCACGGCGCGGTCCTCGGCGGCGGTGCGCTCGGAATGGACGATGCCGCGCCCGGCGATCATCCAGTTCACCGCCCCCGGCTCGATGGCCTGGCGGCAGCCCAGGCTGTCGTGGTGGAGGATGCGGCCCTCGAACAGCCAGGTCACCGTGGCGAGCCCGATGTGCGGGTGCGGGCGGACGTCGATGCCGCTGCCGGCGGCCTGCTCGGCCGGGCCCATGTGGTCGAAGAAGACGAACGGCCCGACCGCCCGCCGGCCGCGCCACGGCAGCAGGCGGCGCACCATCAGGTTGCCGATGTCGCTCTCCCGCGGCGGGATGGTCAGGCGATCGGCGGCGGCGGTGAAAGGCATGGCGAGTCCTCCGGCGGCAATACCTACCGCAGGTCGGGGCGGCGGCGCGCCCCGTCAAGATCACGAACCGAATTGATGACGATACGGATTTTTCATTCACCCTGTGGTTAAAGGTTTGGCTCTGCCCTGCCCCGCCTGATCCTTCCTTCCGCAGGTCGAGAGCATTCATCATGGTCACCCTCGCCGACTACCGGACGCCCCTGTCCGGCGACGCTTCCGTCGATTCGCTCGTCAACGCCACATGGCTGCGGCCGCAGCCGTGGCCGGCCGACGACACCCTCGGCTATTCCTTCATGGGCGCCTCGGACACCCAGCGCGCCCTCTACGACAACGGCCCGAGCGGCTACGCCGCCATGAACGCCACCCAGGTGAGCGCCACCCGCGAGCTGATGGATTACGTCGGCCGCGTCACCGGCCTGAAGGTGGAAGAGGTGGCGTCGTCGTCCGCCGAGATCCACTTCGGCACGGCCGGCCTTTCCGACACCGTGCTCGGCGTCACCTACATGCCCTACCGCTACTGGCACGACGGCAAGGGCAGCATCAGCGCCTTCGAGACCGACGCCTTCGTCTACCTGGACAACACCGACGCCTGGCGCTTCAAGACCGACGCCCCGGCGGCCGGCAACTGGGGCTATTTCGCCCTGCTGCACGAGATCGGCCACGCCATCGGCCTCAAGCACCCGTTCGACGGCAGCCCGACCCTGCCCGCGTCGCTCGACACCATGGACAACACGGTGATGAGCTACACCATGGGCTCGGAAGGCATCCAGACGCGCTTCCAGGACTACGACCTGAAGACCATCGACCACCTGTTCGACCGCGACGATGCCGTGGCCGCGCCGCAGGTCGCCAGCGTCACCACCTCCATCAGTTCGTCGTGGGGTACGGGCTACGTGTTGCAGGTGGCGGTCACCAACACCTCGGGCGGCGATCTGGTGCGGCCGAAGCTGGAGTTCGACCTGCCGCTCGACATCACCAAGGTGTGGAACGGCGTCGCCACCGAAACCGCCGAGGGCCGCTGGCTGCTGCAGGACGACACGCTCGGCCACGTGTTCAAGCCGGGCCATGCCTGGCGCTTCTCGTTCAAGGTCTCGACCACGGACGGCGAGCGGCCGCAGCCCGCCGATTTCGCGGTGAACGGCCAGGACCTCGACGGCATCGACGGCTCCGGCACGGCCATGGTGCTGGCCGACCAGACGCCGCTGCTCGACCTGTCCGGCCTGCCGGCGGACCTGCCGCGGGCCGGGGCGCCGGTGGAATGGGCGGAGGTGATCGTCGACGGCACGCCCGATCACGTGGAGCAGCCGGACCCGGCCCATGCCTACGCCGCGCCGGAAGACCTCGACGCCGCCGGCGCGGGCCTGTTCGGCATCCCGCAGCCGCACCAGCACCACGACGACCTGCTGGTCGCCTGAGCGAGCGGGCAAGCGAAAACCCCCGGCGCCGTTCGAGCGCCGGGGGCCTTGCGGGAAATGGCGGTGCTGCGGCGGAAGCCGGGAGCGCCCTGCCTCGGCGCTACTGCTGCGGTTCCACGCGCACCTTGGCGAGCCCGTCGTCGCGCATGGCCAGCACTTTGGCGGCCTTCTCCGACAGGTCGATGATGCGATCGCCGGCGAAAGGCCCGCGATCGTTGATGCGAACGACCACTTCTCGGCCGTTCTCCATGTTGACCACCTTGACCTCGGTGCCGAGCGGCAGGCTCGGGTGCGCCGCGGTCAGGGCGCCGGGACGGAACGGTTCGCCGCTCGCGGTGATGCTGCCGGCGAATTCCTGGCCGTACCACGAGGCGACGCCGACCTGGAAGGACTCGTCCTTCTGGTCCTGGGCCACCGCCGGCGATGCGATGGCGAGACCCGCCGCGAACAGCGCGGCGACCGGGATGTGTGACATCCGCTTCACACGATGGTCCTCCGTTGTGCGAACGACACGCCGATAACGGCGCAGCGTCCAGATAGTTCCACAACGGTCGATCCAAAGCCCCCTTTCTGGGGCGGGGACACTGCTTTGTCACAGCCTGTGGCCGATGGGCAACAGGGATACCGGCGCCGCCGCGACGACCGCGAGCCCTCCCCGGCCCTTGAGACGACGGCGTTTTTCGAAGCCGTCCCGGCCTTCCGTCCTACCCGCCGATGGTCACGGAACCGTACGTGCGCGTCGGCTTCTGTCACGGCGCCCCCGGCCGCCCGATTCCGGCGGCGACGGGCCTTATGGCGGCGACTCGGTGCACAGGCGGTCGCGCCGGCCCCTTTCGCCCGACCGGGCAACCCGGCCCGCCCACGCGACCGTTCACCGGATACAAGCCGGGTGCCGCTCTTTCCGGCGCCATCGCTCAACCACGAACGAACGGGTGGAAGACCATGGCCAGTACCGTCAGCGACTTCTTCTGGGAGCGGGTGCACCAGTGGGGCATCAAGCGCATCTTCGGATACCCGGGCGACGGCATCAACGCGCTGGTCGCCGCGCTCGACCGCCAGGAGGACAAGTTCGAGTTCGTCCAGGCCCGTCACGAGGAACTGTCGTCCTTCATGGCGACGGCGCACGCCAAGTTCACCGGCGAGGTCGGCGTCTGCCTCGCCACCTCGGGCCCCGGCGCCGTCCACCTGCTGACCGGCCTTTACGACGCCAAGCTCGACCACACGCCGGTGGTCGCCATCGTCGGCCAGCAGGCGCGCATGGCCCTCGGCGGGCACTACCAGCAGGAGATCGACCTCGAGACCCTGTTCGCCGACGTCAGCGGCTTCTGCCAGCGGGTCGATTCGCCGGCGCAGGTGCGGCACGTCATCGACCGCGCCTTCCGCATCGCCATGTCGGAGCGCACGGTCGCCACCATCATCCTGCCCAAGGACGTGCAGGAGCAGCCGGCGGTGGAGAAGCCGCCGCGCGCCCACGGCGCGATCCACTCGGGCGTCGGCTACCGGCCGCCGCGGGTGCTGCCGGCGGAAGCCGACCTGCGCGAGGCGGCCGACATCATCAACGCCGGCAAGCGCGTCGCCATCCTGGTCGGCCAGGGCTCCCGTGGAGCGCGGCAGGAAGTGATCGAACTGGCCGAGAAGACCGGCGGCGGTGTCGCCAAGGCTCTGCTCGGTCGCGACGTGCTGCCCGACACCCTGCCCTTCGTCACCGGCTCCATCGGCCTGCTCGGCACCCGGCCGAGCTACGACCTCATGGAGGGCTGCGACACGCTGATCATGATCGGCTCGGGCTTCCCCTATTCGGAATGGCTGCCCGAGGAAGGCAAGGCCAAGGGCGTGCAAATCGACATCGACGCCAGCATGCTGTCGCTGCGCTACCCCATGGACGTGCCCCTGTGCGGCGACGCCCAGGACACGCTGGAGGCCCTGCTGCCCATGATCGAGCCCAAGTCCGACCGCAGTTGGCGCGCGGACATCGAAAAGGGCATCGAGAAGTGGTGGCAGACCCTGGAAGCCAGGGCCATGAACGACGCCGACCCCATCAACCCGCAGCGGGTGTTCTGGGAACTGTCGCCGCGCCTGCCCGACAACTGCGTCATCTCGGGCGATTCGGGCTCGTCGACCAACTGGTTCGCCCGCGACCTGAAGATCCGCGACGGCATGCGCGCCTCGCTGTCGGGCGGGCTCGCCACCATGGGGCCGGGCGTGCCCTATGCCATCGCCGCCAAGTACGCCTGGCCGGACCGCCCGGTCATCGCCTGCGTCGGCGACGGCGCCATGCAGATGAACGGCATCAACGGCCTCATCACCATCGCCCACTGCTGGAAGAAATGGCGCGACCCGCGCCTCATGGTGCTGGTGCTGAACAACCAGGACCTCAACCAGGTGACGTGGGAGATGCGCGCCCAGGACGGCGACCCGAAGTTCGAGACGACCCAGTCGATCCCCGACTTCCCCTATGCCCGCTACGCCGACCTCATCGGCCTGAAGGGCTTCTACGTCGACCGGCCGGAGCAGATCGCCGAGACGCTGGACGCAGCCCTCGCCCATCCCGGGCCGACGGTGGTGGAGGTCAAGACGGACCCCGAGGTACCGCCGCTGCCGCCGCACATCCGCTTCAAGAACGCCAAGGCCTTCCTGTCCAGCCTGTGGTCGGGCGACCCCGAGGCCGGCGGCATGGTGCGCCAGAGCGTCAAGGAGATGGTGGTGGACCTGCTGCCGAACCGCAAAGGCTGAGGGCCGGCCCGTCGGCGTCTACCGCAGCACCACCTGCGGCCCCGTGCCGGCGCGCGGCGTCACCCGCCCGACGACCCGCGCCGCCGGCAGGGCCGCGAGAACGGCGTCCAGGCGGTCCGCCGGCACTCCCGCCAGCAGACCGCCGGCCGTCTGCGGATCGGTGAGGAGGGCCGGCACCGCCGCCCCTTCCGCCGCCACCGCGAATCGCAGGTTGGCCGGGTGCAGGCTGCTTACCAACCCCGCCGCCAACGTCTCTGCCGCCCCGTCGAGCGCCGGCAGGGTGGCCGTGTCCACCTCGGCGTCGACGCCCGAGGCCTCCAGCATCTCCACCAGATGGCCCAGCAGCCCGAAGCCCGTCACGTCGGTGCAGCCGGTCACGCCGGCCGCGGTGAAGGCCGCCGCCGCCGCCGCGTTGGGCTCGGCCATGGCGTCGAGCGCGGCCGCCACCCAGCGCCCCTTCGCCCGTCCGCGCATGGCGGCGGCGAGCAGGGTGCCGGTGCCGAGCGGCTTGGTCAGCACCAGCGCCTCCCCCGGTCGCAGGCCGCCCTTGCTCCGGCCCGGGCCTTGCAGCGCACCGGTCACCGCGAAGCCGACCGTCATGGAGTCGGACTCCGCCGTGTGGCCGCCGACGATGCTGGGCAGGACCGAGCGGGCGCCGTCGAGCACCTGCACCAGATCGTCCTCCAGCAGGCCATCCGCCGCCGCCGGCAGGCCGACGATGGCGAGCGCCGCCACCGGCCGGGCGCCCATGGCCTCCAGGTCCGACAGGGCGTGCACGGCGGCGATGCGGCCCATGAGCCACGGGTCGCCGACGAAGGCGCGGAAATGATCCACCGACTGCACCAGCCGCGCCCCCGGCGGCACCGGGATCTCGGCGGCGTCGGCGGGGGCGGCGGCGAGGCCGAGGCGTGCCAGCGCCCGCCGCAGCACGTCGGCCGCCACCTTGCCGCCGCAGTCGGCGCAGCGCATGGCATCGGGGTCCATGACCGCGGCCGGCAGCCGCATCTCCGGCAGCTCCTGGTACTTGCGCATCCAGGTGCGGTCGACGTGATCCTTCCACCGCCACACCCAGGCGCCTTGCGCCGTGAACCGGCCGCGCGACGCCACCGCGCGGCCGTCGCCGGTGCCGATGAGGGCGAGGAAGCGCTTCTGCGGCCGGAACGGCTGCGGCGCTTGGCCCGTGATCAGGCGGCGCAGGTTTTCCGTCAGCGGCGGTCCCTGGCGCACCGCCATGACGCCCGCCTTGGGGCGCGGGTGCCCGACCATGGTGGCGACGTCGCCCGCCGCCAGCACCAGCGGGTCGGTCACGCTCTGCAGCGTCTCCGTCACCAGCACGAAGCCGGCGTCGTCGAGCGCGAGGCCCGTCTCCGCCAGCCACGGCGCCCCCGCCGCCTGGGTCGCCCACAGGCATTCGTCGAAGGGGATGCGGCGGTCGTCCGCCATCACCAGCGCGCCGGCCTCCACCCGCGCCACCCGCGCGTCTTCCCGCACCGCGACGCCGCGCCGCGCCGCCTCGGCCAGGAAGGCCGTGCGCACCGCCGGGGCGTGGCCGGCGAGCAGCCGGCCGCCGGTGACCAGCGCCACCGCGGGCGTCAGCGCCTCGCGCCCGGCGGCACGCAGGCGCAGGCGCAGGGCGTGCTCGGCCCCCAGCGCCACCTCGATCCCCGCCGCTCCACCGCCGACCATGACCAGCCGCAGGCGGTGGTCGGCGGCCAGCACCCGCTCGGTCAGGGCGCGCCAGCGCTCCGCCAGCCGGTCGACGGGCTTGAGGCGCGTCACGTGCTCCAGCGCCCCCGGCACGTCGTCGGCCCGCGGGGTGGAGCCGATGTCGAGCGACAGGAGGTCGTAGCGCAGCGGCGGCCGCCCCGGCAGCAGCACCCGCCGGGCGGCGCGGTCGAGCCCGCAGGCCTCGGCCAGCACCAGCCGGGCGCCGGCGAAGCGGGCGAGGCGCACGAGGTCCAGGTGGATCTGGTCGTGGTCGTAGCAACCGGCGACGAAGCCCGGCAGCATGCCGGAATAGGGCGTCTCCGCCGTGCGCGTCACCAGCGTCAGGCGCACGCCCGGCAGCGGCCGCATGCCGAACATCTTCAGCACGTGCACATGGCTGTGGCCGCCGCCCACGAGCACCAGGTCCTTGTCGTGGGGCGTTCCCGTCACGCGCGCATCCGTCATCCGCTGGTCAGGACGCGCAGGATAGCACGGCGCCCCACGTCGGTCAGGGCGCCGTTCCGTGCATGCCCATTTACGAACGCTGTCCAATCGGTCAAACTTAGCGCAACGGTCGGACACTGCCTTGCAATTAGGCAGAACAAGTGGGGGCTCGGGGGACGCATGCAGTGGGGCTTCATCGCGCTGGCCGCCGTGGGCGGCGCCCTGCTGCCCTTGCAGGCCCTCATCAACGCTCGCCTGGGGCAGAGCATCGGCGGCCCGGTGTGGGCGGCCTGCACCTCCTTCCTCGTCGGCACCGTCGGCCTCGCCCTGTTCCTGCTGGTGCAGCGGGCGCCGCTGCCGACGCTCGGCCAGCTGCCGACGACGCCGTGGCTGTGGGCGGGCGGGCTGCTCGGTGCCTTCTATGTGGCGGCGGCCATCGTTTCCGTGCAGCATCTGGGGGCGGCGGCGACCATCGCGCTCGTCATCGCCGGCCAGCTGACGGCGTCCCTTCTGCTCGATCATTTCGGGGTGCTGGCGGCGCCGCACCCGCTCACGCTCCTGCGCGTCGCCGGCGCCGTCCTGCTGTTCGCGGGCGCCTGGCTGATCACGCGGTTCTAGGGTCCATTGGGGTTCATCTGCGAGGGAGGCACATCGCATGATCCGGAAGTACGTGATGGCGGCGGTCGTGGCGGCGGTCGCCGCGGCCGGGGGTATGAGCGTCGCCGAGGCGGCCGAGAAGCTGAAGGTCTCCGGCGTCTACACGGTGCCGGTGGAGCAGCAGTGGGTGAGCCGCATCCACAAGGCACTGACCGCCGCCGAAGAGCGCGGCGACATCGACTACGACTATTCCGAATCGGTCGCCAACGCCGACTACGAGCGCGTCATGCGCGAATACGCCGAGGGCGGCAGCGACCTCGTGGTCGGCGAGGCCTTCGCGGTCGAGCAGGCGGCCCGCCGGGTCGCCAAGGACTACCCGGAGACGGCCTTCCTCATGGGCTCGTCGTTCCCGGCGCAGGACCCGAACTTCGCGGTCTTCGACAACTTCATCCACGAACCGTCCTACCTGACCGGCATGATCGCCGGCGGCATGACCAAGTCGAACGTCATCGGCATCGTCGGCGGCTACCCCATCCCCGAGGTCAACCGCCTGATGCACGCCTTCATGGCCGGCGCCAAGGAGATCAACCCGGACGTCAAGTTCATGGTCTCGTTCATCGGCAGCTGGTTCGACCCGCCCAAGGCCAAGGAATCGGCCTTCGCCATGATCGAGCGCGGCGCCGACGTGATGTACGCCGAGCGCTTCGGCGTGTCCGACGCCGCCAAGGAAAAGGGCGTGCTCGCCATCGGCAACGTCATCGACACCCAGGCCCAGTACCCCGACACCGTGGTGGCGAGCGCGCTGTGGCACATGGAGCCGACCATCGACAAGGCCATCGCGGCGGTGAAGGACGGCAGCTTCAAGGCCGAGGACTACGGCCTCTACAGCTACATGAAGCACGGCGGCGGCAGCCTCGCCCCGCTCGGCACCTTCGAGAGCAAGGTGCCGGCCGACCTGAAGGCCAAGGTGGAGGCCAAGCAGAAGGCCATCCTCGACGGCTCCTTCACCGTGAAGGTCGACGACAGCGAGCCGAAGTCCACCCTATGACGGCAGCGGCCAGCGCACCCGACGGGCCGGAGCTGACGCTCCGGCTCGACGGCATCACCAAGCGGTTCGGCAGCCTGACCGCCAACGACGGCATCTCCCTCGACCTGCGGAAGGGGGAGGTGCTGGCGCTGCTCGGCGAGAACGGGGCCGGCAAGACCACCCTCATGAACATCCTGTTCGGCCATTACGTGCCGGACGAGGGGCGCGTGGAGGTGTTCGGCCGCGCCCTGCCGCACGGCTCGCCCAAGGCCGCCATCGCCGCCGGGCTCGGCATGGTCCACCAGCACTTCACGCTGGCCGAGAACCTCACCGTGCTCGACAACGTCATGATCGGCACCGAGTCGCTGTGGCGCCCGTGGCAGGATCGCCGCCGCGCCCGCGCCCGCCTCGCCGATCTGGCGGAGCGCTTCGGCCTCGCCGTCGACCCCGACCGCCGCGTCGGCGACCTGTCGGTCGGCGAGCGCCAGCGGGTGGAGATCCTGAAGGCGCTCTACCGCGAAGCCCGCATCCTCATCCTCGACGAGCCCACCGCCGTCCTGACGCCGCAGGAGAGCGAGCGCCTGTTCGCGACGCTGCGCCGCATGGTGGACGAAGGGCTGTCGGTCATCTTCATTTCCCACAAGCTGCCGGAAGTGATGGCGGTCAGCCGCCGCGTCGCCGTGCTGCGCCAGGGCCGCTGCGTCGCCGTGCGCGACACCGCCGGGCTCGATCGCGCCGGCCTCGCCGCCCTCATGGTCGGGCGCGAGGTGACGGCGCCGAGCCGCACGCCCCTGCCGCCCGGCCCGCCGGCGCTGGAGCTGAAGCGCGTCACCGTCGCCGGGCCGCGCGTGCGGGTGCCGCTGCGCGACGCCGACCTCGCCGTGCACCGCCACGAGATCCTCGGCATCGCCGGCGTCTCCGGCAACGGCCAGTCGACGCTGGCCGACCTGGTGAGCGGCATGGCCGCCCCGTCGGCCGGGCAGATCCTGCTGTTCGGCGACCCCATCGCCCGCCACAAGCCGTCCCACTTCGTGCGCCTCGGCGTCGGCCGCATCCCCGAGGACCGCCACGCCGAAGGGCTGGTCGGCGACATGGCGGTGTGGGAGAACCTCATCGCCGAGCGCTACCGCGAGCCCGATTTCCAGCGCGCCGGCTTCCTCAAGCGCGGCGCCGCCCGCGCCCATGCCGGTGACCTGATCCGCGATTTCGACGTGCGCTGCCCGTCGCCCGAGGCGGTGACGCGGCTGCTCTCCGGGGGCAACATGCAGAAACTCATCCTCGGCCGCACGCTGGCGCGGCGGCCGGGCTTCATCCTGGCCAACCAGCCGACCCGCGGCCTCGACATCGGCGCCGTGACCTACGTCCACGAGCGCCTGCTGGAGGCGCGCGGCCACGGCGCCGGCGTGCTGCTCATCTCGGAAGACCTGGACGAGGTGCTGGCGCTGGCCGACCGCGTCGCCGTCATCCATGCCGGCCGCCTGTCCGCCCCCATGGCGCGCGAGGAGGTGGACGTGCGCCGCCTCGGCCTGCTCATGGCCGGCGAGGAGGGCCATCATGCGGCTTGAGGCACGCACCGCCGTTCCCCTGTGGCTGACGCTGGCCGCCCCGGCGGGCGCCGTGCTGACCGCCTTCGTGCTGTGCGCCGGCCTCATCGCCTGGAGCGGGGCGCCGGTGCTGGAGGCTTACGGCCGCCTGCTCGCCGGCGCCTTCGGCAGCCGCTTCGCCCTGACCGAGACGCTGACGCGGGCGACGCCGCTGATCCTGACCGGCCTCGCCGCCGCCGTCGCCTTCCGCGCCAAGCTGTGGAACATCGGCGGCGAGGGGCAGCTCTACCTGGGTGCGCTGGCCGCCGTGGCGGTGGGCTCGGGCGTGATCTCCCTGCCGGCGCCGCTGCTCATCCCCGTCGTCATGCTGGTCGCCATGGCGGCCGGCGGCCTGCTGCTGCTCGGCCCGGCCTTCCTCAAGACGCGCCTCGGCGTCGACGAGGTGGTGACCACCCTGCTGCTCAATTTCATCGTGCTGCTGTTCGTGTCCATGATGCTGGAAGGGCCCATGAAGGACCCCATGGCCATGGGCTGGCCGCAGAGCGCGCCCGTCGTCTCCGACGCCGAGCTGCCGCGCCTGGTGCCGCGCACCCGCCTGCACCTCGGCCTCGTGATCGCCGTGCTGGCGGCGGTGGCCGTGTGGGTCATCAAGTCGCGCACCGTGTTCGGCTACGAGATCCGCTCCGTCGGCAGCAACCCGCGCGCCGCCGCCTTCGCCGGCGTGCCGGTGAACTGGGTGGTGCTGCGCGTCGCCCTGCTGTCGGGCGGCCTCGCGGGCCTCGCGGGCGCCAGCGAGGTCATGGGCCGCACCGGCTACCTGACCCTGGATATGTCGCCCGGCTACGGCTACGGCGGCATCGTCATCGCCATGCTGGCGCAGTTGAACCCGCTCGGCTGCATCGCCGCCGCCCTGCTGGTGGCCGGCGTGTTCGTCGGGGCGGATGCCATGAGCCGGGCCGTCGCCGTGCCCAACTACATCGCCGACGTGCTGGTCGCGGCGTCGCTCCTCTGCATGCTGGTCGGCATGCTGCTGGTGCGCTACCGCCTGCGCTGGCGCTGAGGACGGGGACCGACGACCATGGACATCTTCCTCGACATCCTCATTTCCGCCAGCCTGTGGGCGACCGTGCTGCGCATCGCCACGCCGCTCATCCTCGGCACCCTCGGCGAGCTGGTGTGCGAGCGCGCCGGCGTGCTCAACCTGGGCATCGAGGGCATCATGACCCTCGGCGCCATGGTCGGCTGGATGACCGTCTACCAGGGCGGCGACCTGTGGACCGGCGTGCTGGTGGCGGCCCTCGCGGGCATGCTGGCGGGACTGCTGCACGCGGCCCTGACCGTGCCGCTCGGCCTGTCGCAGCACGTGACGGGCATCGGCGTGACTCTGCTGGCGACCAGCCTGAGCTACTACACCTATCGCCTCGTGCTGCCGCAGGCGACGACGCCGCCCACCGTCACCCCCTTCCAGCCCATCGGCGACGGCAGCCTGCTCGGCAGTCTGCCGGTGATCGGGCCGGTGCTGGCGCAGCAGACGCCGCTCACCTACTTCGCCCTGGCGGCGGTGGTGGTGGTGGCCTGGGTGCTCCATCGCACGCCGGTCGGGTTGGCGGTGCGCATGGTGGGCGAGAACCCGGCCGCCGCCGACGCGCAAGGCCTGAACGTCACCGGCGTGCGCATCGGCGCGGTGATGGCGGGCAGCGCGCTCATGGCCGTCGGCGGGGCGTTCCTCACCCTCTCGGCCTTCAACGCCTTCTTCTTCAACATGATCAACGGGCGCGGCTGGATCTGCATCGCGCTGGTGGTGTTCGCCTCGTGGCGGCCCGGCAAGGCGCTGCTCGGAGCCCTGCTGTTCGCCCTGTTCGACGCCCTGCAGACGCGCCTGCAACAGGTGTCGGGCGCCGCCATCCCCTACCAGATCTACCTGATGATGCCCTACGTGCTGAGCATCGTCGCCCTCATCGTCATGTCGCGGCGCGCCGCCTATCCGCGCGCCCTGATGGTTCCGTTCCGCAAGGGAGAACGCTGACGCCATGTCCGCCCCCGACCTGATCGTCCGCAATGCCACCCTGCCCGACGGCCGCACCGGCCAGGACATCGTCGTCGCGCAGGGCCGCATCGCCGAGGTGCGCCCCGCCGTCGAGGCCGCCGCCGCGACCGAGATCGACGCCGCCGGCCAGCTGGTGACGCCGCCCTTCGTCGACGCCCATTTCCACATGGACTCGACGCTGTCCTACGGCATGCCGCGGGTGAACCTGTCGGGCACGCTGCTGGAGGGCATCGGCCTGTGGGGCGAGCTGAAGCCCGACCTGACGCAGGAGGCCATCGCCGCCCGCGCCCTGGAATACTGCGACTGGGCCGTGGCCCGCGGCCTGCTCGCCATCCGCAGCCACGTCGACGTCTGCGACCCGCGCCTGCTGGCGACGGAAGCCCTGCTGGCGGTGAAGCAGCAGGTGGCGCCCTACCTCGACCTGCAACTGGTGGCCTTCCCGCAGGACGGCCTGTCGCGCTCGCCCAACGCCGAGGCGCAGTTGCTGCGGGCGCTCGACATGGGAGTGGACGTCGTCGGCGGCATCCCGCACTTCGAGCGCACCATGGCCGACGGCGCCGCCAGCGTCCGCCGCCTGTGCGAGATCGCCGCCGAGCGCGGCCTGCTGGTCGACATGCACTGCGACGAGAGCGACGACCCGCTGTCGCGCCACATCGAGACCCTGGCGGCGGAAACCCACCGCCTCGGCCTGCACGGCCGGGTGACGGGCTCGCACCTGACCTCCATGCACTCCATGGACACCTACTACGTCAGCAAGCTGATCCCGCTGATGGTCGAGGCGCAGGTGGGCGTGATCGCCAACCCGCTCATCAACATCACCCTGCAGGGCCGCCACGACACCTACCCCAAGCGCCGCGGCATGACGCGGGTGCCGGAACTGATGGCGGCCGGCCTGACCGTCGCCTTCGGCCACGACTGCGTCATGGACCCGTGGTACGCCATGGGCACCGGCGACATGCTGGAGGTCGCCCACATGGGCCTGCACGTCGCCCAGATGACCGGCGTCGACGGCATGCGGGCGAGCTTCGACGCCGTGACGGTGAACCCGGCCCGCCTGCTCCACCTGGAGGGCTACGGCCTGGAACCGGGCTGCCGCGCCGACTTCGTCCTGCTGCAGGCGCGCGACACCGTGGAGGCCCTGCGCCTGCGGGCGGAGCGGCTGGCGGTGGTGCGCGGCGGGACGGTGATCGCCGAGGCGCCGCGGCGCGAAAGCCGCCTCACCCTGCCCGGCCGCGCGCCGACGACGGTGGACTTCCGCCGCCGCGTGGGGTGAAGGGGTGGCAGCGGGCTTGCCTCGTCGCCCTCCCCCCGCCCTCTCCCTCCTGTCGTGGCCGGACGTGATCCGGCCATCCACGGCTCCCCGGACGGCTGCCGTGGATGACGGCGCCGCAGCGGCGGCTGGCGACGGTGACGCCGTGGATGCGCGGATCGAGTCCGCGCATGACACTGGGGGTGGGTGGGGAAGGCGGTGCGCCACCACCGCCGCCGCCCTCGCCCACGACGCGCGCCACCTGCTCGTCACGCCCGCGACCACCCTCCCCCCGCCCTCTCCCTCCTGTCGTGGCCGGACGTGATCCGGCCATCCACGGCTCCCCGGACGGCTGCCGTGGATGACGGCGCCGCAGCGGCGGCCGGCGCCGGTGACGCCGTGGATGCGCGGATCGAGTCCGCGCATGACACAGGGGGTGGGACGCGCGCCACCTGCTCGTCACGCCCGCGGCCGCCCTCCCCCCGCCCTCTCCCTCCTGTCGTGGCCGGACGTGATCCGGCCACCCACGGCTTCCCCGGCGACCGCCGTGGATGACGGCGCCGCGGTGGCGGCCGGCGACGGTGACGCCGTGGATGCGCGGATCAAGTCCGCGCATGACACTGGGGGTGGGTGGGGAAGACAGTGCGCCACCACCGCCGCCGCCCTCGCCCACGACGCGCGCCACCTGCTCGTCACGCCCGCGACCACCCTCGCACCGCCCTCTCCCTCCTGTCGTGGCCGGACTTGATCCGGCCACCCACGGCTCCCCGGACGGCTGCCGTGGATGACGGCGCCGCACCGGCGGCCGGCGACGGTGACGCCGTGGATGCGCGGATCAAATCCGCGCATGACAAAGGTGGAAGACGGGGGACGCGGGCGCTCCGCCGCCGACAGATGCCCCACCCGAATCGCCTCGCCCCTCCCCACACACGAAAACGCCCGGCTCCGTGAGGAGCCGGGCGTCGTCTGTCAGCAACCGATCATGCGCCTCAGCGGGCCGCCTGCATCTGCTGCACCTTTTCGCTCAGCAGCTTGTTCAGGCCCGACAGGCCCGAGCGGCCGACGATGGAGTCGTATTCCGAGCGGTAGGTCAGCGCCATGGAGACGCCTTCCACCACGATGTCCACCACCTGCGGCTGGCCGTTGCTCTCGCGCAGGCGCCAGACGATGTCGATGGGCTGACTGCCGCCCGAGTCCACCACCTGCGATTCGACGAAGATGCCCTTGTCGCCGTCCGGCTGGGTGCCGGTGACCTGCAGCGACTGGCCCTTGTAGTCGCCGAAGCGCTGCGACCAGATCAGGATGTTGTACTCGCGGAAGAGCTTCTTGAACTCATCCAGCTCGCCGGCATCGGCACCGCGGGAGTGGCGGCCGAGGACGAAGCGGGCGGTGGCGTCGACGTCGAAGGTGTCGATGAACATGTCGCGGAAGCGCTGGGTGCGCTCCTGCTCCGGCACGTCGGCGGCCAGGATGTTGTTGATGCCGCGCTCCGCGACCGTCGAGATGAACTGCTTGGCCTGCTCGGGCGCGATCTCGGCTTGCGCCGCCACCGGGGTGGCCACCAGGGCCGCCACGAGGAACAGCGGCGCGATCATACGGCGGATCATGGGACGTCCTTGCTATGTCAGCGTCAGCGGTGCCTTACGGTACGCGCAGGAGAGCCGATCGGATGCGCGCCGCCTCAGCTGGCGGGCTTGGCCGGCGTCTCCGCCGGCTCGTCCGGCACGTCGAATTCGTAGTTGGGCAGCTGGGCGTCGCCGGTTTCCTGGTTGCGGATCTCCGCCGCCCGGCGCTGGCCGTAGGCGCTGCGCAGCGTGGCGTAGAAGTCGACCGAGCTGTCCCGCAGATCGTCGTAGTACGGGATGAGGCGAGCACGACGGTCGATGCCCTCGGCGGCCAGGCGGCCGTACATGAAGCCTTCCCAGTCGTTGTGGCGGGCCGCCCAGTTGAACGGGTCGGCGAAGCTGTCGACCACGCGGCCGACGGCGTCACGCGGGTTGGTCGGGCCGATCAGCGGCAGGAAGATGTACGGGCCGCTTTCCACGCCCCACACCGCCAGCGTCTGGCCGAAGTCCTCGTCATGGGCGGGGAAGCCGGCTTCGGTCGCGAAGTCCAGCGTGCCGCCGAGGCCGAAGGTGGAGTTCAGCGTGAAGCGCATGAACGTGTTGAAGGCACGGTCGCCGTTGCCCTGCAGCACGTCGTTCAGGAACACCACCGGGGCGCCCAGGTTGGTGAGGAAGCTGTGGATGTAGTACTGGAACTGGTTCGGCAGCACGTTCTTGTACGTCCACGCCACCGGATAGACGACCGCCTGATCCAGCACGTCGTGGACCTGGAACATCGCCCGGTTGAACGGCTCGATGGGGTCGTTGTCGACCGGCTGCACGTCGGCCGCCTGCTGCGTCGAGGCGCAGGCCGTGAGCGTCATGGCGAAGACGGCGGAGACGATGGTCTTGGCGGTGGTTTTCATACCGGTCCAGCTCTTCAAAATACACGTTCCGGATCGTCCGACCGGCGGCACTCGGCCCATCCCGCCACGGTTGATCCCCCATCGTCGGCGCAGGGGGAGGCGCAGACGCTCTTATAGATGGAGGTATCATAGCCGCCTTTCCATTACCAGTTTGCCAACAAGGTCTTGGCCACACGGCGGAGGCGGCTGTTGCACAAATGCCGCAGTGCGGCGGGACCATAGGGGGCAGGACTGCCTCGACTCCGCGCTGGACAATCATATAAAGATATCTTTATATCATGATCCGAGTTTGATTTCGCCACGGAAGGAGAGGAGACGCGGTGAACGGGACCCTGGAGTCGGTGCTGTCGGGCCTGCGCGGCGCGGGGGAGGAAACCCGCCTGCGGCTGCTGGCGTTGTGCGCCCGCGGCGAGCTGACGGTCACCGACGTCACCCGCATTCTCGGCCAGAGCCAGCCGCGCGTCTCGCGTCATCTCAAGGTGATGGTGGAGGCCGGGCTGCTGGAGCGCTTCCGCGAAGGCGCCTGGGTGCTGTACCGACTCGCCTACGACGGCCCCGGCGCCGCCGTGGCGCGCGCCATCACCGCCCTGCTCGACCCCGAGGACCCGACGCTGGCCCTCGATATGCAGCGACTCGCCGCCCTGCGGGCCGAGCGCGACGCCGACGCGGCCGCCTACTTCAGCCGCAATGCCGCCGAGTGGGACCGCATGCGCAGCCTGCACGTCGACGACGCCCTGGTGGAGCGCCGCCTCACCGCCCTGCTGCCGCCCGAGTCGGCGGGCGAACTGCTCGACATCGGCACCGGCACCGGGCGCATGCTGGCGCTCTACGGCCCGCATGTGGAGCGCGCCGTCGGCATCGACCGGTCGCGCGAAATGCTGGCCGTCGCCCGCATGAACCTGGACCACGCCGGCCTCGCCAACTGCATGGTGCGGCAGGGCGACATGTACCAGCTGCCGGCCGCCGACGCCGGCTTCGACAGCGTCGTCGTCCACCAGGTGCTGCACTTCGCCGAACGCCCCGCCGACGCCATCGCCGAGGCCGCCCGCGTGCTGCGCCCCGGCGGCCGGCTGGTGGTGGTGGACTTCGCGCCGCACGCGCTCGAAGAGCTGCGCGAGGCCCACAGCCACCGCCGCCTCGGCTTCGCCGACAAGGAAGTGTTCGACTGGTGCGCCGCCGCCGGCCTGACGCCGCGCACCGCCGAGCACCTGCCCGGCGAGCCGCTGACCGTGACCCTGTGGCTGGCCGACAAGCCCGCCGCCGCCGCCGCTTCCCATTCGCCGCCGTCCGCGGCCACCGCCGTTGCCGAGGAGACCCGCCCGTGACCACCGCCGCCGACTCGACGCTCGCCGCCCTGCGCGCCGGCCTGCCCATCGCCGCCCCGTGCGACGGGCCCATCGACGTCAGCTTCGAGTTCTTCCCGCCGAAGACCGACAAGATGCAGGAAAGCCTGTGGACCTGCATCCGGCGCCTGGCACCGCTGCGCCCCAAGTTCGTGTCGGTCACCTACGGCGCCGGCGGCACGACGCGCGAGCGCACCCACGAGACCGTGGTCGACATCCGCCGCAAGACCGACCTCGAGCCCGCCGCCCACCTCACCTGCGTCGGCGCGACGCGCGAGGAGGTGGACGCCGTCGCCCGCCACTACTGGGAGGCCGGCATCCGCCACATCGTCGCCCTGCGCGGCGATGCGCCCGAGGGCGCCGGCGGCTACGGCCCCCACCCCGGCGGCTACGCCTATGCCGCCGACCTGGTGGCGGGGCTGAAGAAGGTCGCCGACTTCGAGGTTTCCGTCGCCGCCTACCCGGAGACGCACCCGGAGGCGCAGTCGCCCGACGCCGACGTCGAGAACCTGAAGCGCAAGGTGGATGCCGGCGCCACCCGCGCCATCAGCCAGTACTTCTTCAATCCGGAAGACTTCCTGCGGTTCCGCGACCGGGTGCGGGCGGCCGGCATCACCGTGCCGCTGGTGCCGGGCATCCTGCCGGTGACCAACTTCGCCACCGTCTGCAAGTTCTCCGCCGCCTGCGGTGCCGGCATCCCGCCGTGGATGCACGGCCTGTTCGACGGCCTGGACGAGGACCCGGAAACCCGCAAGCTCATCGCCGCCACGCTGGCGATCGAGACCTGCCGGGCGTTGGCGGCGGAAGGGGTGGGCGAGTTCCACTTCTACACGCTGAACCGCGCCGACCTCACCTACGCCATCTGCCACGTGCTGGGCGTGCGGGCCCGCGCCGCCGCCGCGGCCACCCCCGCCGCCGTCTGATCCTGCCCTTTCTCCTGCCAGTGAAGCGACCGACGCCATGACCGATTTCCTCGACCACCTGAAGAACCGAGTCCTGCTGTGCGACGGCGGCATGGGATCGCTGGTGCAGGCCATGTCCCTGTCGGTGGAGGAGGACTTCCTCGGCAAGGAGAACTGCACCGAGATCCTGTCGCGCTCCCGCCCCGACGTGGTGCGCGAGATCCACCGGCAGTACTTCGCCGCCGGCGCCGACTGCGTCGAGACCAACACCTTCGGCGGCAGCCCCATCACGCTGGGGGAATTCGACCTGTCGGACGAGGCCTTCGACCTCAACAAGCGGTCGGTGGAAATCGCCCGCGAGGCGGCGGAGGAATTCGCCGACGGCCGCCGCCGCTTCGTGCTGGGCGCCGTCGGCCCCGGCACCAAGCTGCCGAGCCTCGGCCACATCGATTACGACCGCCTGGAAGCGGCCTTCGCCGTGCAGGCCGACGGCCTCATCGCCGGCGGCTGCGACGCCATCCTCGTCGAGACCTGCCAGGATCCGCTGCAGGTGAAGGCCGCCGTCAACGGCGCCAAGCTGGCGCGCGACAAGGCCGGCGTCGCCATGCCGATCCTGGTGCAGGTGACCGTCGAGACCACCGGCACCCTGCTGGTCGGCACCGACATCGCCGCCGCCGCCACCATCATGGAAAGCCTCGGCGTCGACTCCATGGGCCTCAACTGCGCGACGGGTCCGCAGGAAATGGCCGAGCACGTCAAGTGGCTGGCCGAGAACTGGCCGCGCGCCATAACCCTGCAGCCCAACGCCGGCCTGCCGGAGCTGCGCAACGGCCAGACCTTCTACCCGCTGACGCCCCGCGAACTGGCCGACTGGCACCGCCGCTTCATCCTGGAGGACGGGGTGAACATGGTGGGCTCGTGCTGCGGCTCGACGCCCGAGCACACGGCGGCGGTGGACGCCATGCTGCGCGACCTCGGCAAGGGCGAGCGGCCGCGCGTGGTGGAGCGCTCGGTGGTGTGGGTGCCGGGTGTCGCCTCCCTCTACGGCCGCGTCGACCTGCGGCAGGAGAACGCCTTCCTGTCCATCGGCGAGCGTTGCAACGCCAACGGCTCCAAGAAGTTCCGCGAGCTGCAGGACGCCGAGGACTGGGACGGCACCGTCGCCATGGGCCGCGACCAGGTGAAGGAAGGCAGCCACACGCTCGACGTCTGCACCGCCTTCGTCGGCCGCGACGAAATCAGCGACATGACCAACGTGGTGTCCCGCCTTCGCGGCTCGGTCAACGCGCCGCTGGTCATCGACTCGACAGAAACGCCGGTGCTGGAAGCGGCGCTGAAGCTCTACGGCGGCAAGGCGATCATCAACTCCATCAACTTCGAGGACGGTGAAGGCCACGCCGCCGAGCGCCTGAAGCTGGCGAAGAAGTACGGCGCCGCCGTCATCGCGCTCACCATCGACGAGGAGGGCATGGCGAAGACGGTCGACGCCAAGCTCGCCATCGCCAAGCGGCTGTATGACTTCGCCGTCAACCAGCACGGCCTGCCGGCGTCGGACCTGATGTTCGACCCGCTCACCTTCACCATCTGCACCGGCAACGACGACGACCGCCGCCTCGGCTTGGAGACGCTGGACGCCATCGAGCGCATCGCGACCGAGCTGCCCGAGTGCCAGATCATCCTCGGCCTCTCCAACATCTCCTTCGGCCTGAAGCCGGCGGGCCGGCACGTACTCAACTCGGTGTTCCTGGACCATGCGGTGAAGCGCGGCATGACGGGCGCCATCGTGCACGTCTCCAAGATCATGCCGCTGCACAAGATCCCGGCCGAGGAAGTGAAGGCCGCCGAAGACCTGATCTTCGACCGCCGCGCCGAGGGCTACGACCCGCTGCACGCCTTCATCGACCTGTTCAAGGACCGCACCGTCGCCGCCGCCGTGAAGACCCGGCCGGAAACGGTGGAGGAGCGCCTGAAGCAGCGCATCGTCGACGGCGACCGCCAGGGGCTGGAGGACGACCTCGCCGAGGCCATGAAGACCTACCCGCCGCTGGAGATCATCAACTCCCTGCTGCTCGACGGCATGAAGGTGGTGGGCGAGCTGTTCGGCTCCGGCCAGATGCAGCTGCCCTTCGTGCTGCAGTCGGCCGAGACCATGAAGACCGCCGTGGCGTGGCTGGAGCCGCACATGGAAAAGGTCGACGGCCAGGCCAAGGGCACCATCGTGCTGGCGACCGTGAAGGGCGACGTCCACGACATCGGCAAGAACCTGGTCGACATCATCCTGACCAACAACGGCTACCGCGTCGTCAACCTGGGTATCAAGCAGCCCATCGCCACCATCATCTCGGCGGCCAAGGAACACAAGGCGGACGCCGTCGGCATGTCGGGCCTGCTGGTGAAGTCCACCGTCATCATGCGCGAGAACCTGGAAGAAATGACCCGCGAGGGCCTCGACGTGCCGGTGATCCTGGGCGGCGCGGCGCTGACGCGCGCCTACGTCGAGACCGATTGCGTGAATGCCTATGGCGCCAAGCGCGTCGCCTATGCCCGCGACGCCTTCGACGGGCTCAACCTCATGGCCCGCATCGCCGACGGCCAGTTCGACACCGTGCTGCAGGAGGCGCAGGCCAAGCGCGCCGCCAAGCCGTCCAGCCGCAACCCCGCCAAGGTGGCCGCCGAAGCCGCCAAGCAGGTGCAGCGCCCGGTGGACTGGGAGGTGGTGAACCTGCGCCGCCGCGAGCTGGCGGCCAACGCGCCGGTGCCGACCCCGCCCTTCTGGGGCGCCCAGGTGGTGGAGAACGTGCCGGTCAAGGCGCTGGTGCCCTACCTGTCGGAAACCATGCTGTTCCAGTTCCAGTGGGGCTTCAAGAAGGCCGGCCGCTCGCTGGCCGAGTGGAAGAAATGGGCCGACCAGGAAGTCCGCCCCATCCTCAACCGCCTGGTCATGCAGTGCGAGGCCGAGCAGATCCTCCGCCCGCAGGCCATCTACGGCTACTGGAAGGCGGCCTCGCACGAGAACACGCTCATCGTCTTCGACCAGGACGGCGAGACGGAACTGACCCGCTTCGAGTTCCCGCGCCAGAACGCCGAGGACGGCATCTGCATCTCCGACTTCTTCCGCGACGTGAACGCCGGCGAGCGCGACGTGGTCGGCTTCCAGGTGGTCACCATGGGGCAGCAGGCGTCCGACATCGCGCGGGAGTGGTTCGCCGAGAACCGGTACCAGGACTACCTCTACCTGCACGGCCTGTCGGTGGAGATGGCCGAGGCTCTGGCGGAGTACACCCACAAGCGCATCCGCGCAGAACTGGGCTTCGCGAGCGAGGAAGGCCGCGACATCGAACGCCTGTTGAAGCAGGAATACCGCGGCAGCCGTTACAGCTTCGGCTATCCGGCCTGTCCGAACCTGTTCGACCAGGAAAAGCTGCTCGCCCTGCTGGGCGCGGAGCGCATCGGGGTGGTGATGGCCGACGAGGGCCAGCTGCACCCCGAACAATCGACCTCGGCCCTTGTGTGCCACCATCCGCAGGCCAAGTATTTCAACGTCTGACCCCAGACGCGGACCACGAGACCAACGGAGCGGCTCTGCATGTTGAAGAACGTCCTCGCCAGCATCGGTATCGGCGGCATGAAGGTGGACACCATCGTGTCGGAAACCACCGTCGAGCCCGGCGGCCGGCTGTCGGGCACCATCGGCATCGTCGGCGGCGACGTGCCCCAGCGCATCGACGCCATCGAGCTGGCGCTGGTCACCCGCGCCATCGTCGAGACCTCGGGCGACAACAAGGTCTACGGCGAGGTGACGGTGGCCGTCGCCCGCGCCGCCGACCGCATGGAGGTCGCCCCCGCGCAGCGCCTGGACCTGCCCTTCACCCTGGAGGTGCCGCCGAGCGCGCCCTTGTCCATCGGCCCGGTCCACACGGCGCTGCGCACCCGGCTCGACGTGCCCATGGCGCTCGACCCGCGCGACAGCGACGCCGTGCGCATCGTGCCGGACGCCGCCCAGCGCTCGGTGTTCGAGGGCATGCAGCGCGCCGGCTTCCGCCTGGGCGAGGTGGAGGTGGAATACAAGCCGCGCCGCGTGCCGCCCTTCCTGCAGGAGTTCGACTTCAAGCCGACGTCCTTCCGCGACTGGGGCGTGGAGGAAGTGGAGGTCGCCTTCCTGCCCCGCTCCGGCGGCGGCTACGAGGTGCTGCTGACGGTGGACAGCCGCGGTGGCCTGTTCAGCATGGGCCTGGAACGCGGCTACCGCCTGGCCGTCCCCGCCACCGGCGCCGACCCCGAGGACGTCGCCGCGGCGGTCCGCCAGGCCATCGGCCGGCGGTGAGGGGTGCGAGGGCGTCGTGGGCGGGCGACGATCGTGGATCGCCGCTCACGGCAAGTACTTGATTTAGAATAGAAATTTGTCATGGCCGGGCCTGACCCGGCCATCCACGGCGGCACCGGCGGCGGCGGCCCGGCACCGTCCTCCACGACCGCCGACAGGGGAGGCGTGGATGGCCGGCTCGGAGGCCGGCCATGACAAGTCCCTAATGCAGCGCCACCGCGGTGATGCAGAAGGCGGCAGCCCTGCCCTACGACCTCGCCCCGCGATGGACCCGGCCATCCACGGCGGCACCGGCGGCGGCCGCCCGGCACCGTCCTCCACGGCCGCCGACAGGGGAGGCGTGGATGGCCGGCTCGGAGGCCGGCCATGACAAGTCCCTAATGCAGCGCCACCGCGGTGATGCAGAAGGCGGCAGCCCGTGCGCGACGGCGCCGGCCGACCCCGCCGGTCAGAAGGCGAAGAGCCGCGGACCGTCCGGACCGTCCTCCACCGTCACGTCGCCCATGGGCAGCACCGCCGCCCGCCCCGTCGGGAACAGCAGCACGTTGACCAGCCGGGCGCGCTCGCCGTCGCGGTCGCAGACGGCCGAGATGACCATATAGGCGGGATGTTCCTGCGGCCGGCGCAGCAGGTGGTCGATGCGCTCGCAGCGCAGCGAGGCATCGTGTGCCAGATCGGCCACGGCCTCGCGCAGGGGCGCGGTCGCGTCCGGCGGCAAGGCGGCATCCACCGGCGCCGCCGTCACCAGCGTCACCAGATCGGCATAGGCGCCGCGGTCACCGACCACGGCCCCGTGGGACGTCTTCACGGCCTGCGCCGTTCCCCCAAACCCGAACGCGGCCCCCGTACCCGCCGCGCCGAGCAACAGCGCCGCCGCCAGTACGGCGATGCGGCGCATGGTCCGTCACTCCCCAGTGCACGGTGTTGCTTGTGGGCAGAAGTTTACCCACAAGCTGCACAGGGTCAATAGGCCGAACGTCAGAGGCGAAAAGGGTTACGCCGCCAGCCGGGTCTTCACGCTGTCGAAGCTCTCCAGCTTGTCGAGCGGGCCGAGGGCGGCCATCGTCAGCGGCGTCTGCACCATGCGGCGGGCGAGGCGCGTCATGTCCTCCACCGTCACCGCATCCATGGCCGCCGCCATTTCCTCGACCGAGATGGGGCGCCCGAAGGCCAGCAACTGGCGAGCCAGCTGTTCGCAGCGGTTGGAGGTGCTTTCCATGCCCATGAGCATGCCGGCCTTGAGCTGCGCCTTGGCGCGCGCCAGTTCCGCCGCGTCCACCGACTGCCCGACCTTGAGGATCTCTTCGGTCATGACGGGCACCAGTTCCGCCACTTCCTTCTCGCCGGTGCCGGCGTAGATGCCGAACAGGCCGGAGTCGCGGTAGCTCCAGGTGAAGCTGTAGATGGAGTAGACGAGGCCGCGCTTCTCGCGGATCTCCTGGAACAGGCGCGACGACATGCCGCCGCCGAGCAGCTGGCTCAGCACCTGGATGCCGTAGAAGTCGGGGTCGTCGTAGCGCACGCCGTCGAAGCCGAGCACCACGTGGGCCTGCTCCAGGTCGCGGTCCTCGCGGTATTCGCCGCCGGTGTAGGTGGCGTCTTCCTCGGGCGCGCCGGCGTTGGTCGGCAGGTTTTCGAAGGCCTTGGCGACCATGTCGACGAAGGCGTCGTGCTCGATGTTGCCCGAAGCCGACAGTACGATGTGCGGCGCCGTGTAGCGCTTGCGCATGAAGTCGATGAGGGTGTCGCGCGTCAGGCTGGTGACGATGTCCTCGGTCCCCAGCACCGGCCGGCCGAGCGGCTGGTTCGGGTAGGCGGCGGCCTGCCAGTGGTCGAAGATGATGTCGTCGGGGGTGTCTTCGGCCTGGTTGATCTCCTGCACCACCACGGCCTGCTCGCGCGCCAGTTCCTCGGGGTCGAACACCGAGTGCTGCAGGATGTCGGCGACGATGTCGGTGGCGAGGCCGGCGTCTTCCTTCAGCACCTTGGCGTAATAGGCGGTGTTCTCGCGGCTGGTATAGGCGTTCAGCATGCCGCCGACGTTCTCGATCTCCTCGGCGATGGCCTTGGCGGAGCGCGTTTCCGTGCCCTTGAAGGCCATGTGCTCGAGAAGATGCGAGATGCCGTTGATGGCCGCCGGTTCGTGGCGGGTTCCGACGTCCACCCAGGCGCCGAGGCTGACGGTCTGCACCGTGTCCACGCGGTCGGTGCAGACGCGGAGGCCGTTGGGGAGGGTGGTGACGGAAATGCTCATGCAGGTCCTCTTGTGACGAACTTTACGAAACGTGCAGGGTCTTGCGGATATGGGCGCGCAGGTCGGCGACGTCATTGGGCAGGACGTCGAACTTTTCCGCGCGCTCGAACAGGTCGGCCAGGCGCTCCGGCAGGCCGGGGCGATGGCCGGTGGCGGCTTCCACCGCATCGGGGAACTTGGCCGGGTGGGCCGTCGCCAGCGCCACCACCGGCACGCCGTCGGGCAGGCCGGTCTTGCGGGCGGCGGCCACCGCGATGGCCGAATGGGGGTCGAGCAGCTCGCCCGTGGTGGCGCGCACCTCGGCGATGACGGCCTTGGTCTCCTCGTCCGACAGGCGCAGGCCCTCGAACAGGCCGAGCATCTCGGCCATGGGTTCCTCGGCGACCGTGTAGGTGCCCGACTGGCGGAAGGCGGCCATGAGGTTCTTCACGGCCTGGCCGTCGCGCTCGTAGGCGTCGAACAGCAGGCGCTCGAAGTTGGACGACACCTGGATGTCCATGGACGGGCTGAGCGTCGGCACCACGCCTTCCATGGTCATGGCGCCGGTCTCGAAGAAGCGGGTCAGGATGTCGTTGCTGTTGGAGCCGACGACGAACTTCTCGATGGGCAGGCCCATGCGGCGGGCGACGTAGCCGGCGAAGACGTTGCCGAAGTTGCCCGTCGGCACGGCGAAGACGACGCCGCGGTCGGGCGCGCCCAGGCTCAGCCCGGCCCAGAAGTAATAGACCACCTGAGCCATGATGCGGGCCCAGTTGATGCTGTTCACCGCCGACAGGGCCATCTCGTCGCGGAACTCGGTGTCGGCGAACAGGGCCTTCACGGCGTCCTGGCAGTCGTCGAAGGTGCCTTCGAGCGCGATGTTGTGCACGTTCGGCGCCTGCACCGTCGTCATCTGGCGGCGCTGCACGTCGGAGGTGCGGCCCTTGGGGTGCAGGATGAAGATGTCGATGGCGTCGCGGTCGCGGCAGGCCTCGATGGCCGCCGAGCCGGTATCGCCCGAGGTGGCGCCGACGATGGTGATGCGGCTGCCGCGCTTCTTCAGCACATGCTCGAAGGCATGGCCGACGAACTGCAGCGCGTAGTCCTTGAAGGCCAGCGTCGGGCCGTGGAACAGCTCCATCACCCACTGGTCGGGGCCGAGCTGCTTGAGCGGCGCGACGGCGGCGTGCTCGAAGGTCGCGTAGGCGCGGCCGACCAGCTCCGTCAGCTCCTCGTCGGTCAGGCTGCCGGCGACGAAGGGCTTCATCACCTGCACCGCCAGTTCCTGGTAGGACAGGCCGCGCAGGGACCGGATCTCGTCGACGGTGAAGGTGGGCCAGTGCTCGGGCACGTAGAGGCCGCCGTCGCGGGCGAGGCCCGTCAGCAGCACGTCGTCGAAGGATAGAGCCGGAGCCTCGCCCCGGGTGCTCACGTACCTCACCGTCCCGTCACTCCCAAAGTCCGCGCCGCAGGGGCGCCCCATGGTCCAGAGGCGCGCAGGGTACCTTGCGGGGGTGCGGACGGCAACATCCACCGCGGCCGTCCGAGCGGCGCGATGTGGGGCGGCGGGACGGTCCGGTCAAGCGGCGGCGCGCGGCGGTCAGGCCGGCGGCGCCACCGCCAGCACGGTCAGGGTGCGCGGCTGGCCGCCCGGCGTCGTCCAGTCGATGGCCGCGCCCGGGCGCATGCCGAACAGCGCCGCCCCCACCGGCGTGAGGATGGAGACGGCTCCGGCGTCGGCGCTTTCCTCGCCGGGGAAGACCAGGGTGACGCTGCGCTCGCGCCCCGTGGCGTCGTCGCGGTAGGTGACGCGGCTGCCCATGCCGACGGCATCGGGCGGCAGGTCGGCGGCGGGCACCTGCTGCGCCCGCTCCAGCTCGTCGAGCAGGTAGGCGGCGACCTCGGGCGTGCGGCGCTCGGCGTCCTCGGCGAGCGTGTAGAGGCGGCGGAAGTCTTCCGGCGTCACGAAGACGGGCGGACGGGTGGCGACGGTCATGGCGGAAACTCCTGTGCGGCCGCACGCCAGGAGGGCGGCGGCGGCGGATCGTACGGGTGCGTTGGGGGAACTGCGGGCGTCTCGACCGGGCTCGGCCCCGGACGGGACGGCCGGAAGGGGCGCACGGTCCGGGGCGGGCTAGCCTGTCAGAAGGCAGCCGGCGGCGAGCAGGAAACGGACGGTGCAGCCATGGTGTCGCATGGCACCATTGAAGCCGGCCCGGCGGGTGGTCGTCAAGCTCTTGACCGCGCCGGGCCGATCCGCTAACGGTAGGAGACGTGGTGATTTGAGCGACCGGCTTGCGGCCACGGTAAACAAACGCTAAAAGGTCGAGGCGTCCGTAAGGCAGCCCTGACCGCATCCATTCCGGTCGGGGCTTTTTGTTTTTCGGAGCTGCGCCATGACCCGCGACACTTCTTCCGCCTTCGGCCCCGCGGACTGGTCCGCCCGCACGCGCTTGGTGCGCGGCGGCGTCAACCGCTCGGGCTTCTCCGAGACGTCGGAGGCGCTCTACCTCAACTCGGGCTTCGTCTACGAGAGCGCCGAGGAGGCCGAGGCCAGCTTCAACGGCGAGAAGGACCGCTTCGTCTATTCCCGCTTCCGCAACCCCACCATCGACGTGTTCGAGGAACGCCTGGCGCTCATCGAGGGCGCCCGCTTCTGCCGCTCCACGGCCTCGGGCATGGCGGCGGTGTTCGCGGCGCTCGCCTGTACGGTGAAGGCCGGCGACCGGGTGGTGGCGAGCCGCGCCCTGTTCGGCTCCTGCCGCTACATCATCGCCGAGATCCTGCCGTCGTGGGGGGTGGAGGTGGAATTCGTCCACGGCCCCGACCTCGATGCCTGGGCCGAAGCCTTCCGCCGCCCGGCCAAGGCGGTGTTCGTGGAAACGCCGTCCAACCCGACGCTGGAACTGGTGGACCTGCAGGCGGTGGCCGACCTCGCCCATGCCGCCGGGGCGCTGGTGATCGTCGACAACGTGTTCGCGACCCCCATCCTGCAGCGCCCCTTCGCGCTGGGCGCCGACGTGGTGGTCTATTCCGCCACCAAGCACATCGACGGCCAGGGCCGCTGCCTGGGCGGCGCCATTCTGACCAACGACCAGACGTGGTTCGAGGAGAAGATCGGCCTGTTCCTGCGCCACACCGGCCCCTGCCTGTCGCCCTTCAACGCCTGGGTGCTGGCCAAGGGCCTGGAGACCCTGGATCTCCGCGTGCAGCGCCACGTGGAGAACGCCGAGACCGTGGCGCGCTTCCTCGAAGGCCGCCTCGGCCGCGGCATCGCGCGGGTGATCTACCCGACCCTCGACAGCCACCCGCAGGCCGCCCTCGCCCGCCGCCAGATGACCGCCGGCGGCACCATCGTCGCGCTGGAGGTGGAGAACGGCAAGGAAGGCGCCTTCCGCCTGCTGAACCGCCTGTCGCTCATCGACATCAGCAACAATCTGGGCGACGCCAAGAGCCTGATCTGCCACCCCGCCACCACCACCCACGCCTCCCTCCCCGACGAGGAAAAGGTGGCCCAGGGCCTGACGCCGGGCCTGCTGCGCCTGTCCGTCGGCCTGGAAGACGCCGGCGACCTGGTCCGCGACCTGGAGATCGCGCTGGGGTAGGCAGCCCCTCCCCACCCGCCGCCATCTTCTCCACAAGATCGCCGCACAATGGTCACGCCTCCTTCCCGCGTGCTGCCACGTTGTTTCTCCAGAGTGGGACAACTGGAAGGCACGCGAAGGAGGACATCATGATGAACCGTATCGCGCTCGCCGCCGCCGTCGTCGCCCTCGGCCTCGCCGGTGCCGCGGCTCCCGCCGCCGCCGCTTCGGGCGGCGCCGATCCCGTCGCGCCGCTGCCGGAGGAAACCCTCGGCGAGGTGGCGGACGCCCGCAATCTCCTGGCGGCGCTGGAGGACGGCGGCACCCCCGCCGCCACCCTGGCGCCCGCCGAGGCCGCGCTGGAGTGCTGGGCCGATGCCGGCCCCAACGCCCTGCGCTGCCGCGACGCCTTCTTCGCCCGCGTCGTCGATTCGAGCTGGCAGCCGCCGGCGACCGTGACCACCGCCCTCGCCCAGCAGGCCAGCGTCGACTTGTGGATGGACTGATCGCCGTACCGAGGGAGAAGCCGAGAGCCCCGCTCGGACTCCCGCTGCTCCCTCGGCGGTAGACCGTGTGCCGGAAGAAGTTTCGACCATCGCCGCAACCGGCGAGGTAGGATCGCGTCTTCCGGCGGCGCCGCGGAGCCGTCGCAAGCCGATGCCAGGCAACGATTCGCGCCCTGTCTCAGGCACTTGCGCCATCGCCGCGGCGCCCGCCGCGCCCCATCCTTTCGGTTGAGAGCCTTGCGCGACGCACACTCGCACCCGAAATTTTTTGCGAGGCGGGGTGGAACTTCATGGGGCGTAGAGTCGTTCCCCATACCGAGGTCCATCTCGACTCTCTACTCTCTCACTCTCTCTCACTGCCTTCCCCGCCGGTCTTCCGGCGGGGATTTTTTTTGCAGAACGGCGACATGCGCCCTACTTTAGGGGCCGGCCTGCGCGGGATCATCCGACGGCCGCGGTCGGACGACGCGAGCATCCACTCATGTACGAGCAGACGAGCAACGGCATCACCATCCGGGTTCGCGCCTTCTTCCTGGAAGACCAGTCGCAGCCGGCAGGGAACCATTACGTCTGGGCCTACCATGTGACGATCGTCAACGACCGGCCGCACTCGGTGCAGTTGCTCAGCCGCCACTGGCGCATCACCGATGCGCAAGGGCGCGTGCAGGAGGTGCGCGGGGCCGGCGTGGTCGGCGAGCAGCCGGTCATCCACCCCGGCGACAGTTTCGAATACACCAGCGGCACGCCGCTCGCCACGCCGTCCGGCATCATGGTCGGGTCCTACGGTTTCGTGGACGAAGACGGCGAGACCTTCGAGGCGGACATCCCCGCCTTCTCCCTCGACAGCCCGCACGACAAGGCACCGGTCAACTAGGTGAACCGAAGTGACGCGCGCCCCGTAAACCGGAGCAGCGTGATGAAGAAGACGTCTTCGTTGCACCCGCCGCCCCGGCGCACGACATTGGGGTCGCCGGCACCCCGGCAGGCCGGACCGAAAGATGGGAGCAAGAGCCCGTGAGCGATACCAAAGCCGTCAAGACCCCCGCCCCCCTGCGCGACTACCGCGATGCCGCCGGCTCTGCCAAGGCCGCTCTGGCCGCCGAAGGCCGCCCGTCTCGCGAAGAGGCGGAAGCCGCCGTGCGCACCCTGCTGCGCTGGGCCGGTGACAACCCCTCCCGCGAAGGTCTGGTCGACACGCCGGCCCGCGTGGTGCGCGCCTACGAGGAGTTCTTCGCCGGCTACGAGGAAGACGCCGAAGACATCCTGCGCCGCACCTTCGAGGAAACCGACGGCTACGACGAGATGGTGCTGCTGCGCGACATCCGCATCGAAAGCCACTGCGAGCACCACATGGTGCCGATCATCGGCAAGGCCCACGTCGCCTACCTGCCGGACAAGCGCGTCGTCGGCATATCCAAGCTGGCGCGGGTCATCGAGATCTACGCCAAGCGCCTGCAGATCCAGGAGAAGCTGACGGCCCAGGTGGCCAACGCCATCAACGACGTGCTGCAGCCCAAGGGCGTCGCCGTCGTGATCGAAGCGGCGCACCAGTGCATGACCACCCGCGGCATCCGCAAGCCGGGCGTCACCATGGTGACCAGCCGCATGCTGGGCGCCTTCCGCGACAACCCGACGACGCGGCGCGAGTTCATGGCGCTCATCGCCGGCGAGCGCGGCGGGTTCTGACGCGACGATCGAGGGGGCCGGAAGGCCCCCTCTTTCGTTCCGGCGCTCCGCTGCCGCGGTCAGGGTGATGGACACCCGCCGCCGCCTTCCGCATGATGGCGAAAAGGCCGAGGGGACGCCGGGAGGATCAGTGGTCACCAGTCTCGACTTCCGGCCGGTGACGCTCGTCATCGGCTGGCTTCTGCTCATCCTGTCGGGCGGCATGCTGCTGCCGATGGTGGTGGACGCCTATCTCGCCAACCCGGACTGGGAAGTCTTCGCCGTTTCCGGCGGGCTCGGCCTGTTCTTCGGTGCCGCCATGGTGCTCACCAGCCGCGGCGCCCCGGCCGGCATCAACCTGCGCCAGGCCTTCCTGCTCACCAACGCCACCTGGATCGTGCTGCCGGCCTTCGCCGCCCTGCCCCTGTGGCTGGCCGGCCTGTCCTACACCGACGCCTTCTTCGAGGCCATGTCGGGCATCACCACCACCGGGGCGACGGTCATGGTCGGGCTCGACATGGCGCCGCCCGGCATCCTGCTGTGGCGGTCGGTGCTGCAGTGGCTGGGCGGGCTCGGCATCATCATCATGGCGCTGACCATCCTGCCGCTGCTGCGCGTCGGCGGCATGCAGATGTTCCGCGTCGAGGCCTTCGAGGCGCAGGAGAAGATCCTGCCGCGCGCCACCCAGCTGGCGGGGGCGCTGCTCGGCCTCTACATCGCGCTCACGTTCGGCTGCGCGCTGCTGCTGTGGTTCGCCGGGCTGTCGGGGTTCGATTCGGTGGCGCACGCCATGACCACCATCGCCACCGGCGGCTATTCCACCCGCGACGCCTCGGTCGGCGCCTTCGACAACGCCTGGGTCGACGTCATCATCACCGGCGGCATGATCGTCGGCGGCATCCCTTTCCTGCTGCTGCTGCAGACCGTGCGCGGCAACGGCCGATCGCTGCTGTCCGACACGCAGGTGCACTGGTACCTCGGGACGCTGGCCGTCTCCATCGTGGCGGTGGCGGCGTGGCTGTGGCTGTTCGACGCCTTCCATCCCCTCCAGGCGCTGCGCTACGCCGCCTTCAACGTCACCTCGGTGATGACCGGCACGGGCTACGCCACCGCCGACTTCAATGCCTGGACCGGCTTCCCGGTGGCGGCCCTGTTCTGCCTGATGTTCGTCGGCGGCTGCGCCGGGTCCACCACCTGCGCCATCAAGATCTTCCGCTTCCAGATCCTGTACGAGACGGCGCGCGTGCAGATCAAGCGGCTGCTGCAGCCGCACGGGGTGTTCATTCCCTACTTCAATCATCGCCCCATCCAGGCCGGCGTGCCGGAGGCGGTGATGGGGTTCTTCTTCCTCTACCTGCTGTCCTGCGCCTTCCTGACCATGGCGCTGGCGCTGCTCGGCCTCGATCTGGTGACGGCCTTGTCGGGGGCGGTGACGGCCATCAGCAACGTCGGCCCCGGCCTCGGGTCGACCATCGGCCCGGCCGGCAACTTCGCCCCCCTCCCCGATGCCGCCAAGTGGCTGCTCGCCTTCGGCATGTTGCTCGGGCGGCTGGAGCTCTATACCGTGCTGGTACTACTCCTGCCGCAGTTCTGGCGGGATTGATCCGGCGGCCGCGCGACACCCTATAAGGACGAGGGACACGAAAGGCCGTCGCCATGACCACCGCTGCCGCCACCCTGCCCGTTCGCCTCGCGCCCATCGCCGCCGCCGTCACGGTGCCGCTGCGCCACGCCGTGCTGCGCCCCATGCAGACGCCGGCGGACTGCGTCTACCCGCTGGACGAGGCGCCCGGCGCCTTCCACGCCGGCGCATGGCTCGACGACCGGCTGATCGGGGTGGCGTCGGTGTTCGACGAGGCGGAGGACGGCGGCACCGGCCGCGGCGAGTGGCGCCTGCGCGGCATGGCCGTGGCGCCCGCCTTCCGCGGCCGCCACGTCGGCGAATCGCTGCTGCACGCCGTGATCGCCCACTGCGCCCTGCAGCAGGAGGGCGGCCTGATGTGGTGCAACGGGCGCACAGAGGTCGAGCCCTTCTACCGCCGCTTCGGCTTCGTGCGCATCGGCGCGCCCTTCGATCTGCCGCCGCTCGGGCCGCACGTGGTGCTGCATCGGCCGCTCGGGGCCGGCGACCGGGTCTACCGCATGTGATCAGTCGCGCATCTGGCGGGCGACGCCGAGCAGGCCGCGCGGCTTCAGCGTCAGGAACACGATGAGCAGGCCGAACACCGCCACGTCGCGCCACTCGCCGGGCAGATAGGCGGTCCACAGCGCCTCGCCCATGCCGATGAGCAGCCCGCCCAGCATGGCGCCCGGCACCGAGCCGATGCCGCCCACAACCGCGGCGGCCAGGGCCTTGAAGCCGACGGTCCAGCCCATGAAGAAGTTGACCCCGCCGTAGACCAGCGTCACCAGCGTGCCCGCCACCCCGGCGCAGGCCCCGGCGAGGGCGAAGGTGACCCCGATGGTGCGGCCGACGTCCACCCCCGACAGCCGCGCCATGCCCACGTCGTCGGCGCAGGCGCGCTGCTCGCGGCCGAGGCGGGTGCTGCGCAGCAGGTGCCACAGGGCGAGGTAGACGGCCAGCGTCAGCGCCACCACCGCCGGCTGCGCCTGGCGGACGTGCAAGGCGAGGTCCACGCCCTCCAGCACCGCATAGGGGTCGCCGAACAGCGGCGGCGGCCACAGGTCGCGGGCGCCGGTGAGGATGCGGAACCCCTCCGAGATCGCCAGCGCCATGCCGAGCGACGCGATCAGCGGCGCCTGGGTACCGGCGGCGTGCAGCGGGCGGAAGAACGACCGCTCCATGGTCCAGCCGCTGAGCGCCGCCCAGGCCGCGGCGGCGGCCAGGGTCAGCAGCAGCAGGACGGGGCTGCCGAAGGCGCCGGCCATGACGCTGCCGGCGATCACGGCCCCGGCGGCGAAGGCGCCGATGGTATAGAGCCCGCCGAGCGCCAGATTGATGCGCCCGGTGATGGCGTAGACCAGGGTGAAGCCCATGGCCAGCAGGCCGTAGACGCAGGCGGTGACGATGCCGTTGTTCACCTGCTGCAGCAGATAGAGCACCTGGTCGGGCAGCGGCACCCCGCCGAGCGACGCGGTGCCGCCCAGATCGGGCGCCGTCGACTCGCGCGGCAGGCCGAGAGCGAGGGACAGCCAGGTCAGGCGCATGCGCTCCACGGTGCCGAAGCGGTCGCCCGTCACCTCGGTCAGCACCAGGGCGAGGTCGGGCCACACGCCGCGGCGGAAGGTGCAGCTCAGCCAGTGGTCCTGGCCGGTGGCGTCCTTGTAGGCGAGGTCCACCGTCGGCTCGAACACACCGGGGCCGCGCGCGCTCTGCACCCGGGTGCCGGGATCGAGCAGCGCGAGCACCGCCTTGCAGGCATCCACCCGCGGCCCTTCGCCGCCGCCGGCCCCGCAGGCGGCGAGGCCGAGCACCGCCGCCAGAACCAGGATCGGACGCAGCCATGCCGCGCGCATCTCTTCTCCGCCAAGGGGTTAGCGCGGGTCGATTATCGGCGTACGGGCGCGGTCGGGCAAGCGGGCAGGCGTCGCGGTCCGGTCGAGGCGGGTCTCAGCGGGCGCGGATGTCGTCGACGATGAGGAGGCGGGCGCCATCCACCAGTTCGTAACAGAGCGTGATGGTGCGCGCGTCCGGGTCCCAATAGGCGTTTTCCTCGCCGCACTGCTCGGCGACCATGCGGATCTGGTTGGGGAAGGCGAAGGTGGTGGAGAGTTCCTCGGCAACCACCTCCATCACGCCGCTCTCGCGCAGGACGTCGGCGGCGTCGCCATACTCGCCGGGATCGCCGTAGGACACGACGATGGGCTTCTTCGCCTTGCCCTCGTGCGGCTCCAGCAGCGACACCCAGCTGCGTGCCACCTGGGCCAGCTCGTCGGGGCAGCGCTCGGCGCGCTCGGGCGGCAGTTCGGCGTATTCCGCCAGGTCGGCGAAGCCTTCCGGGTCGGAGCCGTAGATCAGGCAGATGATCTGGTAGTAGCGCTGCAGGTCGAGGCCGTGTTCGCCGGCGTAATCGGCGTATTCCATCTCGCTGTCGTCGAGTTCGTAGACCATGGCGAACCAGTCGGCGGCGGCGATGATCCAGGCGTCCTGCTGCTCGTCGGGCTCCTCGGGGATCATCATGAGGGCGGCGAGCGAATCCACCGCGTCCTCCTCGCGCCCGAGCACCGGCAGCTCGAACTCCGAGACCATGGCGTGGCCGGCCTCGTGATAGAGGGTGAAGAGCACGTTGCCGGCGACGAAGTCGTCTATTTCCTGGCGCTCCTCGGCGGTGAAGGCCTGTCGGGCGCTCTGCTTCTTCGTCGGGTATTTCTCGACGCTGCTGGCGGCCTGCGCCGCCGTCCCCGCGACGATCATGGCCAGCAGGCCGACCACCAGCACCCCCAACCGCACCAGCAACCGCCCCATGCTCTTCGCTCCCCCGAACGGTGTAGAACATCGCCAGAAGTACGCCGCTTCCCGCGCCGGGGGAAGAGGGATTGAGAGGCCGCGGCGGCCTATGCCGTGCACGCCGTGGATCCCCGGCTCGGAGGCCGGCTATCACAAGTGTTTGATTTAAAAGACCACATTGTCATAGCCGGACTTGATCCGGCCATCCACGGCGTCCCCAGCGTCGACCGTGGCTCTGCCCTCCACGGCAAGCGCCTGGGGAGCCGTGGATGCCCGGCTCGGTGGCCGGGCATGACAAAGAAGACTCCAGTGGCAAAAGCAGGCGGCGCCGCACGCCCCGCCCTCACGGGCCGAGGAAGTCACTCGGGCTGGTGGAGGCCTTGAAGTCCATCAGCAGCCAGCCGTCGGCACCGCGGGCGAACTGGACCAGGAAGAACATGAACCGCCGGCCGCCGAAATGCGCCTGATAGGTCCGGCGCAACAGGCTGGTGCCGTAGTTCTCGCTTTCCAGCATGTCGATGTACTGCACCGCGTCCGGCCCGGCCCAGCGCTGCAGGCGGCCGACCATTTCCGACAGCTGGCGCGGGTCGGCCTCCAGCGCGTCCTGGAGGCGCTGCTGGAACTGGTCGTAGCGGCCGGCGCGCAGTTCGGCGAAGACTTCTTCCGTCCAGCCGTCGGGGGTCCCGATCATCTGGGCCGTCGCGAGTCCGGGTGCGGCCACCATGAGCGGCACGAGCACGAGAACGGCGCGCAATCTGCGCAGGACGGCGGGCATGCGGAACTCCTCCAGGACGGCGGCAGCCCTTGATCCGGGCCGCGCGCTCCACCATAACCCGGCGCTTCGTTTCATCAAGCCGCGCCGGGCGTTAAACTGGGCCGGCGCAGCAAGACCTTCACCGACTGTTGCCGCACTGCAACGCTGTGGCCGACGGGAGACGAGCCCCCACCGTGACCGATACCCACCGACTGCTTCGCCAGCACGCCCCGCGCACCTGGCAGCGCATGCTCTCCGGCCGGCGGCTGAACCTGCTGGAACCGTCGCCCATCGACGTGGAGATCACCGACATCGCCCTCGGCCTCGCCCGCAACACGCGGTGGAACGGCCAGACCATCGGCGATCACGCCTGGTCCATCGCGCAGCATTCCGACCTGGTGGTCGACATCCTGCGCGGCTTCCGCCCCAAGCCGCCGCCCTGGGTGCTGATGGCCGGCAAGCTGCACGACGCCAGCGAATACGTGACGCACGACCTCATCACGCCGCTCAAGGCCGTGGTCGGCGACGTCTTCCGCGAGGTGGAGGCGCGCCTGACGGAGGCCATCCACATCCGCTTCGGCGTGCCGGCGCGGCTCGACCCCGAGATCAAGGCGCTCATCAAGAAGGCCGACCAGATCGCCGCCGCCACCGAGGCGGTGCAGTTGGCCGGCTTCACCGCCGACGAGCTGAAGCCGGTGCTCGGCATCAAGGCGCGGCCGCTGCCGAAGGTGGTGCTGACGCCGCTGCCGAGCCGCGAGGCGGAGCGCCGCTTCCTCGACGGTTTCCGGCGCCTGGAGCAGGAGATGGCGCTGGCCGGGCCGCCGCGACCCTGAGGCAATGGCCCTGCCCGGCGCCGGCCGCGGCTGCTAGGGTGCTGCATTAGACCTTTCTGAAGGAGCCCGCGCCGTGGCCGAAGCCGCCGCCTCCGCGCCGCCGCACATGCGGCGCAACGTCCTGCTGCTGTCGGTGGCGCAGGCGCTCAGCATGTCGAGCGCCGTGCTGGTGTTCACCGTGACGGCGCTGGCCGGCGGCACCTTCGACATCGACCCGAGCCTGGTGACCCTGCCGCTGACCCTGCAGTTCGCCACCACCATGGTCGCCACCTTCCCCCTCGCCCACCTCATGGCGCGGCTCGGCCGGCGGGTCGGCTTCACCGTCGGGCAGGTGTTCGGCATCGTCGGCGGGCTGTTGTCCATGCAGGCGCTGCTGATGGGCGACTTCGTGCTGTTCTGCGTCGCCGGCGCCATCATCGGCGTCTACAACGCGAGCTGGCAGTTCCTGCGCTTCGCCGCCGCCGAGGCCAGCGACGAGCGGTTCCGCGCCCGCGCCATCTCGTGGGTGCTGGCCGGCGGCCTGGTGGCGGCGCTGATCGGCGGCGAGCTCGCCAAGGGCACCACCGACCTGCTGCCGGTGGTCTTCGCCGGGTCCTACATCGGCACCGCCGGCCTCGCGGCCCTCACCATCGTCGTGCTGCAGTTCCTGCGCATGCCGCCCCTGCCCAAGGCCGGCGGCAGCGCCGGCAGCGGCCGGCCGCTGGGGCGGATCGCCCGCCAGCCGGCCTTCGTGGTCGCCGTGCTGGCGGCCATGTTCGGCTATGCGGTGATGAACCTGGAGATGACGGCGACGCCGCTTGCCATGGTCGCCTGCGGCTTTCCCTTCACCGACAGCGCCTGGGTCATCCAGTGGCACGTGGTCGGCATGTTCCTGCCCAGCTTCTTCACGGGAAACCTGATCCGGCGCTTCGGCGTGCTGCCGATCATCGTCGCCGGCGGCGTGCTGAACCTCGCCTGCATCGCCGTGGCGCTGGCGGGCGTGGAGCTGGCCAACTTCTGGCTGGCGCTGGTGCTGCTCGGCGTCGGCTGGAACTTCATGTACATCGGCGGCACCACCCTGCTCACCGAAACCTACCAGCCGGAAGAACGCGCCAAGGTGCAGGCCTTCAACGACTGCCTGGTGTTCGGGTCAGTGGCGCTGGCGAGCTTCGGGTCGGCGGCCATGCAGGCCCGCATCGGCTGGGACGGCGTCAACATGGCGACCACCCTGCCCATCGCCCTGTCGCTGGTGGCGGCACTGGGGCTGATGGCGGCACGGCGCAAGCGGGCTGCGGCGGCCGCCTGAGCCTCGGCCTCCGCGCCGCGGGAGCGGGGCGGATCAGCCGAACAGCTTGTCGATGTCGTCCTGGGAGAAGCTCGACCCGCCGGCGGCCGGCGGCTCTTCCTTCTTGGGCGCGGGCGGCGGCGCGGCCGGCTTCGGCGCCGGCGCAGCGGCGGCGGGCTTGGGAGCGGGCGCCGGGGCCACCGGCCGCGGCGCGGCGGCGGGTGCCGGGCTCACCGGCTTGGCCTGCTGCTGTTGCGGCGGCGGCGGCGCCGCTGCCGGGGCGGCAGGCGTCGGGGCGGCGGGCTTGGGCGCAGCGGTGCCGAACATGGCGTCGACGTCGGCCTGGCTGACGCCGTGGCCGGCCAGCTGCGGGCCGTTGAGGTACTGCTTGTACTCGTCGGTCGGCTTCTGGTCGTCGGGCGCCTCGTGGGCGATCTGGTTTTCGCCCCAGATGGAGATCAGCGCGTTGACGCGGTCTTCCACGTATTGCAGCGAGTTGACCACCTTGGTGATGCGCTGACCGGTGATGTCCTGGAAGGCGCAGGCCTCGAAAATGGCGCCCGTCTTCTCCGGCACGGTGTCGAGCAGGGCGCGGCCGTCGGGGTCGGCCACCATGGGCCGCACGGTGTTGATGATGTCTTCCAGCTGCTCGACGTTGGTCATGATGGTGTCGGTCGCCACCTCGGTCGCCTGCACGATGGCGTCGAGTTCGTCCGACATCTTGGAGAAATGGTCCTTTTCGGGATCCGTGCCCGGCCGGCGGATGGCCGCGATCTCCTTGCGGATCTTCTGGATGTGCTGGAACAGGCCCAGAAGTTCGCGCTTGAGGATCAGAACGTCGCTGTGATCGGACATGATGGCCTACTCGATCCCACACAAATTCCAGGCGATTTTCCGCCCCCACAATACTCCGGCCCGCAGCGGGCGCAACGATCTTCAGGCGTCGCCGCCGCCGCGCCCGGGATTCCCCTCGTGCAGCAGACGCCGGATCGCCGCCACCATGCGCCGGCATTGTTCCTCGTCGTCGAACGCGTTGAGGATGGTCTTCTGCGCCGCATCCATGCGCGTGTTCTTCTTCGGATTGTCGAGCCGCGCGATGGCGTCCGTCAGGTCGGGGTTGCCGTCTTCCTCCTCGGCGCCGGCCATGGGCACCAGCGCCCGCGACGGCTGGGCCGCAGACGCCGAAGGGGCGGCCGGGGCGCCGCCTGGGCTGAAGAACTTATCGAAGAACCCCATCGTCTCGCCGGTCGGGTGATCCAAAAGGACGAGCAGTCTACCACAGGAGGACCGCACGTCCGACCCATAATGCACGGCGAGGCTTAAGACTTTGCTGCCGCGACGCCTTCCGCCAACTCCTCGGTGTCGCGGCGGGTGTCGGCGTCCATGGCGGCCAGACGCCCGGCCAGTTGGGCGCTTTCCTGCTGGCGGCGCCACATGCCGGCGTAGACGCCGCCGGCCTCCAGCAGGGCGTCGTGGCGGCCGCGCTCGACGATGCGGCCGGCGTCCATGACCAGGATCTCGTCGGCGTCGATGACCGTCGACAGGCGGTGGGCGATGACCAGCGTGGTGCGGTTGCGCGACACCCGGTCCAGGCTGTCCTGGATGGCACGCTCCGTATGCGTATCGAGGGCGCTGGTCGCCTCGTCGAGGATGAGGATCGCCGGATTCTTGAGGATGGTGCGGGCGATGGCGACGCGCTGCTTCTCGCCGCCCGACAGCTTCAGGCCGCGCTCGCCGACGCGGGTGTCGTAGCCCTGCGGCAGGCTTTCCACGAAGGCGTGGATGGCCGCCGCCTCCGCCGCCGCGCGCACCGCCGCGGCGTCGGCGCCGGGGCGGCCGTAGGCGATGTTGTAGCCGATGGTGTCGTTGAACAGCACGGTATCCTGCGGCACCACGCCGACCACGGCGCGCAGCGACTCCTGCGTCACGTCGCGGATGTCCTGCCCGTCCACCAGGATGCGCCCGCCCGTCGGGTCGTAGAAGCGATAGAGCAGCCGCGCCACCGTGCTCTTGCCCGCCCCTGAATGGCCGACCACCGCCACCTTGCGCCCGGCCGGCACGGTGAAGGAGACGCCGTGCAGGATGGCGCGCTCCGGCCCGTAGCCGAAGTGCACGTCCTCGAAGGTCACGGCACCGCCCGACACCGCCAGCGGCGGCGCATCAGGGCGGTCGGTGACCTCCGGCGGGGCGTCGAGCAGGCCGAACATGCTTTCCATGTCGGTCAGCGCCTGCTTGATCTCGCGGTAGACCATGCCGAGCATGTTGAGGGGCAGCGACAGCTGGATGAGGTAGCTGTTGACCAGCACGAAGTCGCCGACGGTCATGCGCCCGGCCGCCACGCCCTGCGCCGCCATCACCATCATGCCGACCAGCCCGGCGGCGACGATGAGCCCCTGGCCGACGTTGAGCGCCGCCAGCGAGTTCTTGGCCTTCACCGACGCGCCCTCGAGCCGTTCCAGCGCGCCGTCGTAGCGCTCCGCCTCGTGGCGGTCGTTGTTGAAGTACTTGACCGTCTCGAAGTTGATGAGGCTGTCGATGGCCTTGGTGTTGGCGTCGCTGTCGGCGGTGTTCATCACCCGCCGGTGCGCCATGCGCCAGTCGGTGACCACCACGGTATAGGCGATGTAGCCGCCCACCGTCACCAGCGTCACCGCGGCGTAGCGCCAGTCGTAGAGCGTCCACAGCACGGCGCAGACGAAGACCAGCTCCAGGATCTGCGGCCCGGTGCGGAACAGGGCGAGGCGCAGCAGCACGTCGATGGCCCGCGTGCCGCGCTCGATCACCCGCGACAGGCCGCCGGTCTGGCGGTCCAGGTGGAAGCGCAGCGACAGGCGGTGCAGGTGGGTGAAGACCTGCAGGGCGACGCGGCGGGTGGCCCGTTCGCTGACCTTGGTGAAGACCATGCCCTGCAACTCGGCGAAGACCTGCTGCAGCACGCGCAAGCCGCCGTAGCCGAGCAGCAGCGCCAGCGGCACCGCCACCACCGCCCCGGCGACGTCGCCGGGCACGGTCAGGGCGTCGACGGCGCGCTTGTAGAAGATGGGAACGCCGACGGTCGCGACCTTGGCGGCGACCAGCAACACGATGGAGACCACCACCCGCAGGCGCAGCTCCGCCTCCCCCGCCGGCCACAGGTAGGGCAGCAGGCGGCGGGCGGTGTGCCAGTCGGCGCGGGCGCCGGAGCCGGCGGCGGCACCGCCGCCGGGAGGATCGGGAAGAGTGGTGCGCAAGGGGCTCCGCCGGCCGTCAGCCCGCGGCGCCGGCGCCGGCCCGCGGGTCGGCACCGACCGGCCCCTCGGCCATGGCGCCGAACAGCGGCATCTCGGAGGCCGCCCTGTCCTTGCGGCCGCGGCGGCGCGGTTCCGGCAGCAGGTCGAGGTCGACCTCGCCGCCCGGCTCCTCGCCGAAGTCGGTGGGCGCCATGGCACTGCCCGGCGGCAGGTCTTCCACCGCGCCGAAGCCGTCGGCATAGGGAGACGGGGCGGCGGCGCGCGGGGCGGCCGCAGTGCCGGCGGGCTCGGACGCGAAGGCCTCGGCCGGCGGCGGGGTGTCGCCGTCGCCGCCGCTCATCAGGCCGACGGCGGTGGTTTCGACGCGCAGCAGGAAGGCGAGCAGGCGGTCGGCGGGGCCGTCCTCCAGGGTCTCGCGCAGCAGCTTGTCGGCCTCGTTCTCCTTCAGCACCGCCAGCAGGCGGCGCCAGCGGCGCAGGTAGGCCTGCAGGGCGACGGCCGCCTCGGGCGCCTGGGCGACGCGCTCGCCGAGGATCTCCGGCAGGTCCTGCTGATAGGCCCAGGGCGTCAGGAAGGCGTTGGCGAAGGCCCAGCGGTCGCCGGCGGCGGTGCGGGCCCAGGTGAGTTCGGTCTCTTCCGCCGACAAGAGGCCGGTGCGCTCGGCGATGACGGCGAGGCTGCCGCGCATGTCGGCCAGCGCCTCGTCCAGGCCCTCCAGCATGCGGCGGCGGCGGGTGTCTTCCTGCATCTGCAGGAGCGTGCGGACCTGCACCTCGGCTTGTTCGGTGGCACGGCGGGTGTGGAACAGCACCGCCCGCAGCGCCCGCTCCGACCGGCGCGCCGACACGGCGGAGGCGCCGACCGCGAGGCCCAGCCACAGCACCGCCGGCGGCGCCGCCAGGGCGGCCAGCACGGCGGCGGTTTCCGACGGCGTCAACGCCGCCAGGCCTTCGGCCGGCACCAGCGCCTGCCAGGCGCCGAACAGCCACAGGCCGGTGATCAGGCTGGTCAGGGCGACGACGATCAGGGTCGCGGGCATGGTGCGGCTCTCCCCCGGCGAAGCTTCTGAGACGTCCTCCGCCTCGGTGATGGCGGTGCGGTCCGTGGACGCGCGCCGGAATCCGGTCAGCATTGTGGCATAATCCGTTCAAATGTCACGCTTGCACCGGACGAATGCCGGCCGTGTCGACGGTTGGCCTGCCCGGTCGGGTCCCGGTATACCATCCGGCAAGGGGGCATTGGAACCTTGGGACGGCGCCGCAGGCCCGAGCGCCGAGCGTTCTACCGCAGCGCGACGTTGCCTTGATGCACCGCGTAGCCGCTTGCGCTACGCTGCAAGAGGCCGCCCGCCCGACCCGCCGGAGGAGGATCGCCCGTGAGCTACCTGCGTCACATCGCCGCCTGCAACACCTTCGACCCGGCGGGATACCGGCCGTTCCTGGTGGACGGAACCGCCGTCGGCTGGGTGCGCCCGGCGACCGCCCGCCTGCTCGCCCGCTTTCCCGCCACCTTCCGGCTGGAGGACCAGGCGGTGTGCCTGCACCCCGGGCTCACCAGCCCGACGGCCCGCAGCGCCGCCGTCGCCGACGTGCTGGCCGAACTGGCGGCCGACGGCAGCATCGAGCCCCTGCGCGACGAACTCTACGCCGCCAAGACCACGTGGCACGGGCCGGAACTCTTCCGCCTGGACCGCACGGCCGCGCCGCTGTTCGGCCTGCGCGCCTGGGGCGTGCACGCCACCGGCTGGCTGCGCCGACCCGACGGTGGCTATCGCCTGTGGATCGGCCACCGGGCGCCGAACAAGCGGGTGGCGCCGAACAAGCTCGACAGCCTCATCGGCGGCGGCCAGCCGGCGGGCCTGACCTTCCGCGACAACCTGCTGAAGGAAGCGGCGGAGGAAACCAGCATGGATGCCGCCCTCGCCCGCACCGCCGTCTCCTGCGGCACCATCACCTACGCCATGGAGAGCGAAACGGGCCTGAAGGCCGACACGCTGGTGCTGTTCGACATCGCCGTGCCGGAGGACTTCACGCCCCGCTCCACCGACGGCGAGCACCAGGCCTTCCACCTGATGGACGCCGAGGAGGTGCTGGCGCGCCTGCGCGACGGCGACGACTTCAAGTTCAACATCCCGCTGGTGCTGCTGGACTTCTGCATCCGCCACGGCATCCTCGGCCCCGACGACACGCCGGAGTACGAGGCCCTGGTGACCGGCCTGCATCGCGAGCATCCGGCGGCGGGGCGGTAGGCAGACGCAGGCCGGCGGCCCTACAGGCTGCCGCGCGTCGTCGTCAGGTGTTCGCGCAGGCGGGGCATCAGCTCGACGAAGTTGCACGGCTTGAAGCGGCTGTCGAGCTGCTGGTGCAGGATGCCGTCCCACGCATCCTTGCAGGCGCCCGGGCTGCCCGGCAGGGCGAACAGGTAGGTGCCGCGGGTGACGCCGGCGGTGGCGCGGCTCTGGATCGTGGAGGTGCCGATCTTCTGGTAGCTCTGCCAGCGAAACAGCTCGCCGAAGCCGGGGATGTGCTTCTCGTACAGGCCCTCGAAGGCTTCCGGCGTGACGTCGCGGCCGGTGACGCCGGTGCCACCCGTGGCGATGACGCAGTCGACGTCGTCGCGGTCGATCCAGTCCGTCACGGCGGCGCGGATCTCGCCCACGTCGTCGCGCACGATGCGGCGGTCGGCCAGCGTGTGGCCGTCGGCGGTGAGGCGGTCCACCAGCACCTGGCCGGAGCGGTCGTCGTCGAGCGAGCGGGTGTCGGACACCGTCAGCACGGCGATGCGCACCGGCAGGAACGGGCGGTCCTCAGTAATCTTGGACATTGTGGACTCCGGCCATCGTGGGGTCTTCGCGTTCGGCCGCAGTATAGATCGGCCACTCACCGGCGACCACCGAGTCGAGCGAGGCCAGCGACTGCCCCATGCGATGGCGGTAGATCCACAGGTTCGCAAGCACGCGCTCGATGAAGACGCGCGTCTCGCGGCTCGGCATGCTCTCGATGAACAGCAACGGATCGTTCTGGAAGTTGGCGCGCCCCACCCACTTCTGCAGGTTGCCCGGCCCGGCGTTGTAGGCCGCCGCCAGGAAGAACAGGTTGCCGGAAATGACGGGTTCGGACAGCAGGCGGTCGATGTAGGCCTGCCCCAGCGCCAGATTGATGGACGGCTCGTCGATGTGGCCGTCGGCGACGCTGATGCCCGTGGCGTCGCGCATGAGCGCCGCCGTGCCCGGCATGAGCTGCATGAGGCCACGGGCGCCGGCCCAGCTGCGGGCCTCCGGATTGAAGCCGCTCTCCTGGCGGATGAAGGCGTAGACCAGGGCGCGGTCGATGGCCCAGCCGTTGACCGGCGTCCACGGCGGGATGGGGTAGTGCGCGCCCGCGCGGCCGCCGAATTGCGCCGTCTCCAGCGCGCCGTTCATGCTGTCGGGGTCGTCGCCCGTATCCATGAGGCCGCCGAGCCGCAGCGCCAGGCCCGGCATCTCGGCCACTTCGGCCAGCGCCGTGATGGCGGCGGCGAGGCGGCGGTCGGACCCGGGGTAGAGGCGGCGCAGTTCCGCCTCGCAGCGCTCCCGCTCGCCGACCTGGGCCAGCGCCATGGCGCGCCTGCCGCCGGGCAGCGCGTCCAGCGCCTGCGCCTCGACCTCGGACAGGCCGCCGTCGCGCCACTGGAAGGGCAGCGGCAGGCCGAGCGCCCGGCGGGCCAGCAGGCCGTAGAAGGTGCGCCCCTCCTCCGCCGCGATCTGCAGCATGGGGTAGGCCTCGGCCGGGCGGCGCAGGCGCAGGTGGGCGCGCGCCGCCCAATAGCCGCCGCCGGCCCGCAGCCACGGCGAGGCGGTCTCGGAGCGCGCCAGCTTCTCGAACCACTGCGCGGCCTTGTCGACGTGCCCGGCCCGCCACTCGGCGAGGCCGGCGGCCCAGTAGCCGGTCGGCGCCTTGTCGCCGGAGCCCTGCACAGCCCGCGACGCCCACTCCAGCGCCTTGTCGTCCATGCCGTCGATGAAATAGGCGTAGCCGAGGGCCGCCCGCATGCGGTCGTGATCGAGCTTGGTGAGCAGGCGCTTGGCCTCGTCGCTCTCGACGATCTCGCGGGCGTTGAGGGTGGCGCCGCGGCTCAGCCACTTGCGGAAGTTGGCCCACTGGCGGATGGCGATCTTGCGGTCGGCCGCCGACAGGTGATCGTAGCCCGAGCGCGGCAGCCAGGACTGGTGCTCCACGCCGCCGGCGCCGGTCAGTTCGCCCTGGCCCTGGGGCGCCTGCGGGTTGCGGGCGCCGCGCTGCTGGGCAAGGGCGTGGATGCGGTCGGCCTCCGGGTGGTCGGCATAGGCCGCCAGCCAGTCGCGCAACTCGCCGGGCGTCGAGCGCCAGGCGGTCGGGTGCATGTAGCGCTGGGCCAGCACGTGGCCGAGCAGCACGCGATCGGACAGGCGGGCGATCAGCCGGTCGGCGCCGGCCATGTCACCGTCCTGCTGCAGGCGGAAGATGTCGCGGTAGAGCCCGACATCGGCCTCCGACAGCACCGCATCGGGTGCCGCGGGCCGGCCGGCCGGGGCCGGCACCAGAGCCTGCTGCGCCGGACCGGCTCCGACGGCCGGTTGTGCCGGATCTGCTCCTACGGCCGGCTGCGCCGGCGGGGCGGCGACGGCGGCAGGCACGCCGGCGGCCGTCGCCGCAGCGGCGAGGCAGCCGGCCAGAACGGCGGCGCACAGCACGGTGCGCCCGCCACGGCGGCGGTGTGGATGGATCCCCCTCGTCATGGGGATTGCTTATATCGAAGGGTGCAGTGCGGTACAAGCCGGCCGACAGGCATACGAAAACCCCGCCGCCGGGACCGGCAGCGGGGCTTTCGACACCTCAGGAAACCCTGGTGACCGCAGGCCGCACTCAGTGCAGCTTGGCCGGCAGGTCCCGGATGGTCTGCTCCACCAGGGCGTCGGCCTTGGCGGCGGGAAGGTTGTCCTGCAGCAGGCGGCCGGCGGCGGCGATGGCGATGTCGACGGCCTGGTTGCGCACCTGGCGCAGGGCCTCGGCCTCGGCATTGGCGATGCGCTCCATGGCCTGCTGCTCGCGGCGACGGATGCTCTCCTCCAGCGCGACTTCGGCATCGGCGCGCACGCGCTCGGCTTCCGCCTTGGCGTGGGCGATGATGTCCTCGGCCTCGCCGAGGGCGTCGCGCTGCTTGCGCTGGTATTCGGCCAGCAGGGCCTGCGCGTCTTCACGCAGCTTGCGGGCTTCTTCCAGCTTGGTGCGGATCTGCGCGGCGCGAGTGTCGAGGCCGGCGGTGATGGCCCGCAGCACCGGACGCGCGAAGGCCACGATCACCAGCAGCAGGGCGATGGCGACCCAGAACGTGGGGTCGGCGTAGAACGGCAGGTCGTGGGCGCCTTCGGCCGTGGCGGCGAGAGCGGGGCTGATCATCAGCGGGACTCCTGCAGGGCGGCACCGACGGCGGCGTCCACCTTGTCGTCGGCGAGCGACACGTCGGCCAGCTTCACGGCGATGGCCTGGGCGGCACCGGTCGCGACCTCGCGGACCGAGGCGAGCGCCTCGTCACGGGCCTTGCCGATGCGGGCTTCACCGTCGGCGATTTGCTGGGCGAGACGGCCGGCGACCTCACGGTTGCGCTCTTCCGCCTTGCGCGACATTTCGTCGGTGGCGGCCTTCATGACCTCGTGCGCCTTGGCGCGCGCGTCGGCCAGGGCCTTCTCGTAGGTCTGGACGGCCGTTTCCGCTTCCGCCTTGAGCTGGGCGGCACGGTCGAGATCGTCGTCCATCATCTTCTGGCGCTGCTCCATCACGTCGCCGATGCGCGGGATGGCAAAGCGCGAGATGAGCACGTACAGAATGACGAAAGTCACCACCAGCCAGAACAGCTGGGACGGAAACGACGTCGGGTCGAACTGCGGCATTACCTGGGGCTCCTGGTGGCGGAAGGGCCGTCGGCTCCTGCACCCACGCCTCTCTCCGCCGGCCCAGGGGCCGGGGATCGGGCGGCGGTGCCGGACGGGCACGACCCCCTTTCACGAAACGGGCCGGGAAGGCGGCCGGGGCTCGCTGGCCCCGCACCGCCTGCCGGCGTCGTCAGTCTCCGCGGAACTTACGCGGCGAACAGGAGGATCAGGGCGACGACCAGAGCGAACAGCGCGATGGCTTCCGTCACGGCGAAGCCGATCCAGCCGTACAGTTCGACGCTGCTCTTGGCAGCCGGGTTACGGCCGACGGTGGCGATCAGGTTGGCCCAGATGTTACCCACACCGATACCGGAACCGATCATGCCGATGGCGGCCAGGCCGGCACCAATCATCTTCGCAGCTTCAGCGTCCATTTCTCTCTTCCCTTGTCAAAGGCACAGGTTGAAGGGGCTCATGCATGACCCGCGGCAGGGTCTACCCGGCGGCCGCGCCGAAGGCAAGGCCGCCGCGACACCTCAGTGCATGTTGATGGCGTCGTTGAGGTAGATGCAGGTCAGGATGGTGAACACGTAGGCCTGCAGGGCGGCGATGCCGATCTCCAGCAGGGTGACGCCGAACACGACGGCCAGCGGAATGAAGCCGAACACGCCCAGCGCAACGACGAAGCCAGCCAGGACCTTCAGCATGATGTGGCCGACGGTCATGTTGGCGAACAGACGGACCGACAGGCTGAAGGGGCGGGACAGATAGGAAATCAGTTCGATCGGGATCAGGATCGGCGCCGTCGCGATGGGCGCGCCGTGCGGGAAGAACATCCGCAGGAAGTGCGTGCCGTGGCGGGCGAAACCGATGATCGTGACCGCGATGAAGATGAACACCGCCAGCGCCGCGGTGACCGCGATGTGGCTGGTGAAGGTGAAGCTGTACGGCAGCAGGCCGAGCATGTTGCCGAGGAACACGAACATGAACAGCGTGAAGATGAAGGGGAAATACTTCATCCCTTCCTTGCCCACGTTGTCGCGGATCATGTTGGCGATGAACTCGTAGAACACCTCGTTCATCGACTGCCAGCGGCTCGGCACCAGGGCGCGCTTGCGCGTGCCGTACCAGAAGAACAGCGCCGACACGCCCACGGCGATCGTCATGAACAGGGCCGAGTTGGTGAAGGAGATGTCGACGCCGCCGACCTGGATCGGAATGATCGGCTTGACAGCGAATTGCTCAACCGGACTAGCCACTGTCGTTCCTCTTGTTTGGGCCCAGCAGGGCCGGCCAATCTCTTTCAGGGAAAGGGCGTGCCGTGAACCGGCCCGTCACCCCCCCGTCTCGTCGCCGGAGCGTCGCTCCGCCTCCTTCCGTTCCACCGCCTGGCCCAGCCCGACACTCTGGTCGAGCCCCTTGACCACGCGGTAGACGTTCATCGCGCCGGACACGAAGCCCAGCAGCAGGAACAGCACCATGAACCACGGCGCGGTGTCGAGCCACTGGTCCAGCAGGTATCCGATTCCGAACCCCACCAGGACGCCGGCGGTGAACTCGATGCTGATGCGGAAGGCGATGCCGATGCCCGAGACGTTGCGTGGCCCGGGCCCCTCCTCGTTCACCCCCGCACCCTTCCCCGAACCGCCACGGGCGGCCCGGATCCGGGCATCGATATCCTCCAGCGAGGGCTTGTCGCGGTCGCTCATCTCGTCTTCGGTCCTCAACCTTCCGGGTGGTCCCCGTGCGGGCGAGAACCCCGCGAACGGCAGCGCGAGCCCCCTGAAAATCGCGCGCACCATAAGGTTTGGCTCCAGCCCTGTCAAGCCGGAAAACCCTGCCCCACGGCCGGGGTGCAGTGCACAAAACCGTTATAGTTCAATGGCTTGAGACGGTTTCGGCGGGCAGGCGACAAAACTACCCTTTCGGGGCGGGCCGCCGCCGGGGGTGGCCGTCGGAGGGGCCACCGGCCCGCAACCCCTACCCCGCCTCGCGCAGGCGCTCCGCCTCGTGCAGGTCGACCGACACCAGCGTCGAGACGCCGCGCTCCGCCATGGTCACGCCGAACAGGCGGTCCATGCGGGCCATGGTCATGCGGTGGTGGGTGACCACCAGGAAGCGGGTGGAGGCTTCCGACATGCGGGTCAGTTCGTCCAGCATGGCGCAGAAGCGGTCGACGTTGGCGTCGTCGAGCGGCGCGTCCACCTCGTCGAGCACGCAGATGGGCGCCGGGTTCACCAGGAACACCGCGAACAGCAGCGCCAGCGCCGTCATGGCCTGCTCGCCGCCCGACAGCAGCGACAGGATCTGCAGGCGCTTGCCCGGCGGCGAGGCCATGATTTCGAGCCCCGCTTCCAGCGGATCGTCGGATTCGGTCAGCGCCAGATGCGCCCGGCCGCCGCCGAACAGGCGCACGAACAGGGTGCGGAAGTTGCGGTCCACCTTCTCGAAGCTGGCGAGCAGGCGCTGGCGGCCTTCGCGGTTCAGCTCGGCGATGCCCTGGCGCAGGCGGGCGATGGCGCCGGTCAGGTCGTCGCGCTCGGCGGTGAGCGTCGCCACCTGTTCTTCCAGCTCCTGCGCCTCCTGCTCGGCGCGCAGGTTCACCGGCCCCATCATCTCGCGCTCGCGGCTGAGGCGCTGCAGGCGGTCTTCCGCCTCGCCCAGGTCGGGGGCGGCCGGCGCCTCCGGGTCGTCGAGGCCGGCCAGCGCGCGGGTCTGTTCCGGCGTGCAGTCGAGTCGCTCGGCGATGGCGGCGGCGATCTGCTGGCACTGCTGGCGCCCGGTCTCCACCGCGCCTTCGCCGCGCACCCGTTCCTCGCGCGCCTTGGCGAGCGCCTGTTCGGCCTCGCGCAGGGTGCGGTCGGCGTCGCGCAGGCGCGAATCGCCCTCGGCCAGCCGGTCGGCGGCGATGCGGCGCTGCACCTCGGCGCGCTCGATCTCCTCGGCCAGCGTCTCGCGCTGCTCGGCGATCTCCACCGGGCGTTCGGCGAGGTGGGCGAGGTCTTCCATCACCGCCTCGCGGCGGGCTTCCAGTTCCTCGAACTGACCGGCGGTGCCGTCCTTGCGGCGATGCCACGACTCCAGTTCCGCCTCCACCGCCTTCACCCGGCGGGCGCGCTCCTCGGCCTCGCGGAACACGCGGTCGTGCAGCGAGCGGGCCTCGGCGAGGCGGGTGCGCAGTTCTGCCACTTCGGCGCGCAGGGTATCGACGCGCTGGCGGTCGCCGCCGCCGTCGCCCAGGCGGGCGCGCTGCTCGCGGGCCTCCTCCACCTGAGCACGGGCTTCGGCGAGGTCGGCGGCCAGTTGCTCCAGCGTCTGGTCGAGGGCGGACAGGCGGCTCTCCGTCGCGGCGTTGCGGCGCGACAGCTCGATCTGGCGGTTGCGGGCGTCGGTGAGCGACTGTTCCGCCGCCCGCTCGCGGTCGCGGGCGGTGCGGGCGGCTTCCTGGGCGTGCTCGACGGCGAGGCGGGCGTCTTCCACCCGCGTCTCGGCGACCTCCACCCGCTCGTCCAGTTCGACCAGCGACTCGCGCAGCTCGGCCAGTCGGTTGCGCTGCTTCAGGCGGGTGGCGGCGGCGGACGGCGCCCCGGCCTCGGCGACGAAGCCGTCCCACCGCCACAGGTCGCCCTCCGGCGTCACCAGCCGCTGGCCGGGCGCCAGTTCGCGGGCGAGCGCCGCGGCGGTGTCGCGATCCTTCACGAGGCCGGTGGCGGCCAGACGCCGCGCCAGTGCCGGCGCGCCGGACACCATCCGGTCGAGCGGTTCCACCCCGGCCGGCAGGCCGGCGGCCCCGGCCACCGGCGGCAGCGCCTGCCAGCGCCGGGCGCCGGTCTCGGCCACCGGCGCGGCGAGATCGTCGCCGAGCGCCGCGCCGAGCGCCTGTTCCGACCCCGGCCGCACGGCCAGGGCATCGAGCACCGGCGCGGTCGCTTCGCCCGTCGTTTCGTCGCGGTCGCCGGCCAGCAGGTCGGTCAGGGCGTCGATTTCCGCCTTCAGGCGGGCGCGGGCGGCGGATTCGGTCTGCAGGGCATCGCGCGCCGCCTCGTAATCGCCCTGGCGGGCGTCGCGCGCCTCCTCGGCGGCGGCGCGGGCGGCGCGGGCGGTTTCCAGGGCTTCTTCGGCGGCGTATAGCCGTTCCTCGGCGACGTCGAGATCCTCGCGCGGCACGCCGGCAGCGGCGGCGGAGGCGCGGCTGTCCTCGGTTTCGCGCAGGCGGCGCTCGGCGCGCTCGGCCCGCAGGTCGGCTTCCTCGGCGCGGCGCAGCAGGGCCTTGCGCTGGGCGTCCTCGGCGGCGGCCCGTTCGGTGAGGCGCGTCAACTCGGCCTCGCGCTCGGTGACGTCGTCGTTCACCCGCTGGAGGCGTTCGCGCGCTTCCTCCTGCTCCAGTTCCTCGTCGGACGAGGCCTCGATGAGGGCGTCGCGCTCCTCCTCCAGGCGGGCGACGGCCTCGTCGGCGTCCTGGGCGCGCAGGCGTTCGCGGTCGATGTCGTCGGCGATCTGGCGCAGCCGCACCTCGGCGTCCTGGCGGGCGGAGGCGATGCGGCGTTCCTCGGCATCCAGCTGTTCGCGGGCCAGCACCAGACGCTGCAGCCTGGCCGCCGCCTCGGCTTCCGCCTGGCGCAGGGCGGGCATGGCCTCGTCGGCTTCGAGATGCGCCCGCGAGGCCGAGGCGGCGAGGCCGGTGAGTTCGGCGACGCGCCCTTCGGCCAGCCGGAACTGCTCCTTGGCCTTCTCCAGGGCGGTGATCGCCTTGGTCCAGCGCAGGTGCAGGACCAGCGCCTCCACCTGGCGGATCTGCTCCGACAGGGCGCGGTAGCGGGCGGCCTGGCGGGCCTGCTTGCGCAGGTTGCCGAGCTGGGCGCCGAGGGCCTGGAGCACGTCCTCCAGGCGCTGCAGGTTGGCTTCCGCCCCCTTCAGGCGCAGCTCCGCCTCGTGCCGGCGGGTGTGCAGGCCGCCGATGCCGGCCGCTTCCTCCAACAGGGAACGACGCTGGCTCGGCTTGGCGTTGATGAGCGCGCCGACGCGCCCCTGGCTCACCATGGCCGTCGACCGCGCGCCGGTGGCGGCGTCGGCGAACAGCAGCATGACGTCCTTGGCGCGCGTCTCCTTGCCGTTGACGCGGTAGACCGAGCCCTTGCCGCGTTCGATGCGGCGGGTGATCTCCAGTTCGTCGACGGTATTGAACAGGGCGGGCGCGCTGCGGTCGCGGTTGTCGAGGGAGACGGTCACCTCGGCGATGTTGCGCGACGGGCGCGTCGCCGTGCCGCCGAAGATGACGTCGTCCATCTCGCCGCCGCGCATCTGCTTGGCGGAGGTTTCGCCCATCACCCAGCGCAGCGCTTCCACCAGGTTGGACTTGCCGCAGCCGTTCGGCCCGACGACCCCCGTCATGCCCGGCTCGATGAGCAGGTCCGTCGGGTCGACGAAGCTCTTGAAGCCGGACAGGCGAAGCCGGGAGAAGCGGATCACGGGGCGGGGTCCAACCGGTGGCGGGGCGGCGGCGGCTTATTTCGTGGCTTCGGCCAGCGCCGCGGGCAGGTCGGTGTAGGCCGGCAGCACCTTGCCGTTCACCACCAGCGTCGGCGTGCCCTGCACGCCGTACTGCTGCGCGGCCTGCTGCTTGGCGGCGTTGATGCCGTTCAGCATGTCCTGGCTCTGCAGGCAGGCGGTCACCTGCTCCGGCGGCAGGCCGGCGAGGCGGGCGTAGCCGGTCAGCGCGTCCAGCGGCTTCTGCGAGCGGGCCCAGGTGTCCTGGTTGGCGAACAGGGTCTCGAGGAAGCGGAAGTAGGTGTTCTCCGGCACGCAGCGGCCGATCATGGCGGCGGCGGTGGCCAGCGGGTCGAGCGGGAAGTCGGTGAAGACCAGCTTGGCCTTGCCGGTGTCGATGTAGTCCTTCTTCACCTGCGGCAGCACGGTCTTGTGGAACTCGGCGCAGTGCGGGCAGGTGAGCGAGCTGAATTCGAGGATGGTGACCGGGGCGTCCGCCTTGCCCATCACCCGCTCTTCATAGGCGGGGACGGCGGGCTTGTCCTGCGCGGCCGCGAGGCCCGGCAGGGCGACGACGGCGAGGATCAGGGCGGTGAACAAAGACGCGATACGGGTCACTGAGGCCTCCTCCAGTGATGCGGGTGCGACGGCGGGGTCGGGAAACTCGCTGGCGGCGCCGACGGTTCCGAACCCGGACCGAGCCTGCCGCGCCACTGTGGCGCATCTTAGGCGAGGCGCCGCGGCGCGGGCAAGCGGCGTGACCGCGGCCGCGCGATCACGCCTGCGTGGGGAGGAGGTGCCGGGCGCGGTCCGGTCCCTGGCGCGCCAGGGCCTCGGAGCCTTGGACGGCGCGACCGCGCCGCGCGGCCCCTGCCGCGGGAGCCAAGCGCGCACCGCGCGCGCCCGGCGCCTGAGGGGCTTAAACTTTATGCAGCAGGTTCCACGTCATGGGCCGCGTCACCCGCTCGTAGAAGGCGCGCGACAGCAGCACGCCGCCGCCGCTGGCGTTGGTGCCAGTCCAGGCGAGGTTGCCGTCGAGCGGCGCGCACTGGTTCTGGAACACCGCCCCCACCCGCAGGCCGGCGGCGATGCGGGCGGCCTCGCGCGCGTCCTGCGTCCAGATGGAGGCCGAGCGGCCCCAGTCGCCGTCATTGACGAGGGCCGCCGCCTCCTCGTCGGAGGACACGCGCATCACCGCCAGCACCGGGCCGGGCGTCGGCTCGCGCAGGAGGTCGAGATCGGGCGTCACCTCGGTCACCACGCGCGGCGCGATATAGAGTCCCTTGCCGTCGTCGGCCGCGAAGCCGGCCGGGTCCACCGCCTCCACCGCGCCGCGGGTCACCGCTTGGGCAACGTGCTGGCGCAAGGCGACGGCTTCGGTCAGGCGGGCGACGGGGCCGAGGGTGGTTGCGGGCTTCAACGGATCGCCGAGCATCAGGGCGCGGGCATGGTCGCCCAGCTGGTCGACCAGCGGGTCGTGGGCGTCGGCATGGACATACAGGCGCTTGACGGCGCCGTAGCCGCGCCCGGCATCGCGGAAGGCCGCGCCGGCGATGGCTTCGGCGGCGGCGGCCAGGTTGGCGTCGCGCCGCACGTAGGCGGCGTCGAGCCCGGCGCCGATGATCTCGATGGGCCGGTTGCGGGCGGCGACGGCGGCCACCAGCCAGCGGGTCATGTCGGGCTCGCCGGCGTGGATCACCATGTCGACCTCGACCGCCCCGGCCACCCGCGCCGCCTCCGCCTCCGACAGGTGGAGCGACTGCACGACGCCCTTGGGCAGGCCCGATTCCCGGAACGCCTTGGCGATCACCTCGGCGGCCAGCGGCGCCTGCGGGCTCGGCCGCACCACCAGGGCATTGCCGGCCAGCAGCGCCGGCACCATGACCGACAGCGCCACCAGCCACGGCTGCGCCCACGGCAGGGTGACGAACACCACGCCATGCGGCACCCGGCGCACGAAACGTTCGACGCCCGGTTCCTCCGGCCCGTGGATGTCGGCCAGGACATGCGGGCCGAGGCCCATCATGGTGCGCGCCAGATCCTCGGCGTCGCGCAATTCCTGCATTCCCTGCGCCAGCGGCGTGCCGACCTGCCACGCCAGGCTCTCGGCGATGCGCCCAGCCCCGCCCTTGACGCGGTCGAGCAGGCGGGCGCAGACGGCCACCCGCTCGGTCACCGGCTCGCGCGCCCAACGGTCGCAGGCCAGCCGCGCCTCGGTGAGCGCGGTGGCGATCTGCTGCTCGGTGGCGAGCGCCCGCTCTATATAGACGGAGCCGTCGACGGGCGAGACGACGGAGAGGGTGGTCTGCGGTTCAGCGGTCATCGGTCTCGGCGTCTCCCCTCCTGCGGCGCGTGGCAGGGATCACACCATGAACGGGCGGGGGGCATCAATGCTCCCCGTGGCGCAACAGCCGGGAATCGAACGCGAAGGGCTCCATCGCGGCGATCCGGACCGCCGCCATGCGGGGGTGGCGCGGGTTGAGGATCAGGTTGGTTTCCTGCGGCAGCACGGCCGAGGGCACCAGCAGCCCCACCGTCTCGCCGCCGTCGAGCCACGCCTCGCCCGCCGCCCGGCAGGCGGTGCGGCCATCCAGGCTGCGCCAGTCGGGCGGCAGGGTGGCGGCGTCGAGGCGGGTCAGGGGCATGTCCGCCGGCACATCGAGACGCAGCAGCACCAGGTCGTCGGGCAGCAGGTCGGGCACCAGTTCGGCGTTGACCAGGAATTCGAGCAGGCACACCGCCGGCGTCAGCCCGGTGTAGAGCACCGGCCGGCCGCGCGCGTGCCAGCGGCCGGCGGCGTACAGCCCGCCGGAGCCGCTCAGGTCGGCGAAGGGCCGGCGGGTCAGCCGCCACGCCTGCATCAGGCGAGCAGCCCGTGGCCGATGGCGTGCAGCAGGTCCTCCACCGCCCGGCCGCCGATCTCGGTGTCGAGCATGTCGAGCGGCGTGCGGCCGTCGAAGCGGGCGAGCGGCCGGCGCAGCCAGCGGTGCGCCTTTTCGGCGGTGCCGAAGGTGTCCTCGGCCAGGGCGGCGATCATGGCGACGCGCAGGGCGCGCTCGGACTCGGCCGGAGTGAGCGCCTCGTCGCGCTGGCGCCGGTGGCGGTAGGTGCGCGCCGGCAGGACGAGGCGGTCCAGTTCCGCCGCCGTGAAGCCGTCGCGCTCCAGGCGGTCGACGGCATCGTGCGGCAGGCCGCGCCGCACCGCCTCGGCGACACCCCCGGGGCCGGCGGCGGTAGGACCGCCCAGGTGACGAAGGGCTTCGCTCCAGACATCCTGCATGATCGGCGCGCTCCGGCAATCTGCCCCGAGTATATCGGCACCCTGCCGGCCGCCGTCAACACCCTTTCTCCGGCCGCCCTGCTGCCTGTATAACCGCCGCCATGCAGCCCGATCCCAGAAGCGTCCTGCGCAGCGTCTTCGGCTACGACTCCTTCCGCGGCATGCAGGAAGACGTCATCGGCCACGTCATCGGCGGCGGCGATGCGCTCGTCATCATGCCCACCGGCGGCGGCAAGTCGCTGTGCTACCAGATCCCCGGCCTCGTGCGGCCGGGCGTCGCCGTGGTGGTGTCGCCGCTCATCGCCCTCATGCAGGACCAGGTGGAGGCGCTGAAGCAGCTCGGGGTCAAGGCGGCCGCGCTCAACTCCACCCTCGACCGCTTCGAGCAGCAGGAGGTGGAGCGCCAGATGCGGGCCGGCGAGATCGACCTCGTCTACATCGCGCCCGAGCGGCTGATGGGCGAAAGCTGCCTCGCCAACCTCGCCCACGTCGACCTCGCCCTCTTCGCCATCGACGAGGCCCATTGCGTCAGCCAGTGGGGCCACGACTTCCGGCCCGAATACCTGCAGCTGCGCGCCCTGCACGACCGCTTCCCGCACGTGCCGCGCATCGCGCTGACCGCAACCGCCGACGGCCCGACCCGCAAGGAGATCGTCGAGCGCCTGGCGCTGCAGGACGGCCGCCAGTTCATCGCCGGCTTCGACCGGCCGAACATCCGCTACCACGTGCGCGCCAAGACCAACGCCAAGGCCCAGCTGCTCGACTTCATCAAGCGCGAGCACGCCGGCGACAGCGGCATCGTGTATTGCATGTCGCGCGCGAAGGTGGAGGAGACGGCGCAGTGGCTCTCGGGCGAGGGCTTCACCGCCCTGCCCTACCACGCCGGCCTGCCCAAGGAAGTGCGGTTCGAGAACCAGGACCGCTTCCTGAAGGAAGAAGGCCTCATCGTCTGCGCCACCATCGCCTTCGGCATGGGCATCGACAAGCCGGACGTGCGCTTCGTCGCCCACCTGGACCTGCCCAAGAGCCTGGAAGCCTATTACCAGGAAACCGGCCGCGCCGGGCGCGACGGCCTGCCGTCCAACGCCTGGATGGTGTTCGGCATGCAGGACGTGGCGCGCCTGCACCAGATGATCGACGGCTCCGAGGCCGGCGAGGAGCAGAAGCGCATCGAGCGCCGCAAGGTCGACGCCCTGCTCGCCTACGCCGAGACCGCCAAGTGCCGCCGCCAGGTGCTGCTGGAGTACTTCGGCGACAGTTGCGAGCCCTGCGGCAATTGCGACAGTTGCCTCGACCCGCCGGAGACCTACGACGCCACCGAGGTGGTGCGCAAGGCGCTGTCCGCCGTCTACCGCACCGGCCAGCGCTTCGGCGCGGCGCATGTGGTCGACGTGCTGTTGGGCAACGCCACCGAGAAGGTGAAGCAGTTCGGCCACGACAGCACCACGACCTTCGGCATCGGCACCGAATTCAACAAGGAGCAGTGGCGCACCGTCTTCCGCCAGCTTGTCGCCTACGGCCTCGTGCGGTCCGACGCCGAGGCGCACGGGGCGCTCGTGCTCACCGACCGCTGCCGGCCGGTGCTGCGCGGCGAGGAGACGGTGATCCTGCGCAAGGACCGCGGCAAGGGCGAGCGCCGCGCCGACCGCAAGGCGCGGCCGCAGCTCACCGATCCAGCCGACGACAAGCTGTTCCAGGCCCTGCGCGGCAAGCGCATGGAGCTGGCCCGCGCGCAGGGTGTGCCGCCCTACGTCATCTTCCACGACGCGACGCTCATGGCCATCGCCCGCGCCCGGCCCATGGACCTGGACGAGCTGGCCGACATCGAAGGCGTGGGTGCGTCCAAGCTCGCCCGCTACGGCGAGGACATCATCCAGGTGGTGGTGGACGAGAGCTGAGGCCCGTTTACGAGCCGGCGGCGGGAACCAGCGGCGCCGGGAACGAGGCGGGGGGCGACGGTGCCCGCGCCGGCACGGGGGTGCCGGTGACGCAGTCGAACTGGGCGAAGGCCCGCTTCTCCATGACGAAGCGCCCGACCAGCACCGCCCGGCGGCCGTACTGGGCGCAATAGAGCGCGGCGCGGTCGGTGGTCGCCTTCAGCGACGGCCCGACCAGATCCGGCAGCTCGGCGGCGGCGGAATAGACCACGGTGTAGGGGCTGAGGGTTTCCGGCGCCGTCGGCATCGCGGTTTCGGGCGCCGTCGTGCGGCAGGCCGCCACCGCCGTCACCAGCACCGCCATCGCCGTCAGCCGAACCACCCGCATGCGCCGCCCCTCCGTCGCGTCATCCCCGTACTTGCGGCAAGGACGATGCCACAGCCGGCGCGGCTTGACCAGCGGGCCGGATCACCAGGGATCACCAGGGGCCGGGCTCGAACACCTTGCGCCACGGCGGGTCGTTGCGGCAGAGGTCCCACACGCGCGGGCCGATCTCGGCCTCCATGGCCTTCAAGCCCTCCAGGATGGCCGGGCGGAAGCGGGCGGCGGTGGCGTCGTCCGGCTCCTCGTAGATCCACCACGCCAGGAAGTCGGCGAAGACGTCGCGCGCCTCCTCCGCCGACAGGCCGGAGAAGGGCAGCACCGCCGGCAGCCAGGTCTCCGGGTCCTCCGGCACGAAGACGCGCGCCGCCGGCACCACGCGACGATTGCCCTGATACGCGCGCAGGAAGTTGCGGTAGGCGGCATAAAGCGCGTACTGCGTCAGCGCCGCCCCCTCGCCGCCGCGCTGGCCGGCGGCGCGGTAGCCGAGGTTGAAGGCCCAGCGCGCGTCGTACCGCAGCTTGGCGGGCGTCGGATTGATCTGCGGCACGGGCGACGGAAGCGACGGCGAAAGCGGCGGCTGGCGATCGGGCATGCGGACTCGGCTGAAAGAAACGCGGCTCCGACACACTAGCGCCGCGACTCGGCCGGCGGCATTGCCCGGAAGCAGCAGTCCTGCGCCCTTCGATCGGGTGCTGGCACGGACGGCGGCGGGGATGCTATGCTGCGCGCGGCCCCCAGCGACGTCTTCCCTGACCCGAAGCGATTCGCGAGGACCCTGCTCATGCCGCTATATTCCTACCGCTGCACCGCCTGCGACGGCACCTTCGAGACCCTGGTGCGCAGCGGCGAGACACCCGCATGCCCGTCGTGCGGGTCAGAGGCGCTCGACAAGCTGCTCTCCATGCCCGCCCCCGACACCAAGAGCGGCCGCCTCCTCGCCGCCGGCCGCGCCGCCGCCGCCCGCGAAGGCCACTTCAGCAACTACAGCCGGGCGGAGACGAAGGGGAAGGTGTAGCCCCTCCCCCTCCCCTCACCCCCTGTCCCTGACCCGGCGGTGGTAGTCGCCTGGCCGGCCGCCGGTCCATTTGCGGAAGGCGCGGTGGAAGGCGCTCGGTTCGGCGAATCCCAGGTCGGCCGCCACGTCCGCCACCCGCGCCGCCGGGTCGGCCAGCAGCGCCAGCGCCAGGTCGCGGCGCAGCTGGTCCTTGATGGCGCGGAAGCTGGTGCCGTCCAGGCGCAGGCGGCGGCGCAGGGTGGGCGGAGAGCTGGACAGCTGGGCCGCCACCGTCTCGAAGTCCGGCCACTCGGTCGGCGGGATGCCGCGCAGCAGGCGGCGCACGCGGCTCGCGTCGCTGGCGACGTTCTTGTACTTCACCAGCATGTTTTCCGGGTTGTCGCGCAGGAAGGCCTTCACCGTCTGCTCGTCCTGCAGGCACGGCAGGTCGAGCAGCGCCGCGTCGAAGGTGATGGCCGTCGCCGGCTGGTCGAAGCGCAGGCGGGCGCTGTAGAGCACGTGGTATTCCGCCGCGTGCTCCGGCCGGGGATAGGCGAAGTCGGCCCGCAGGATGGGGATGCGCCGCCGCACCAGCCAGCAGGCGATGCCGTGCATGAAGATCAGCAGCGTCTCGTAGAGGAAGACGTGGCGCGGCAGGCCGGGCGCACGGGGATAGAGCACCAGGCTCGCCGTCCGGTCGCCGCGGCTGACCGTCGCCCCCACGTCGTCCATCACCGTGCCGAAGAACCGCGTCATGCGCTCCAGCGCCTTGCCGAGCGTTTCCGCATGGACGACCGAGCGGCACAGGAGGGCGAAGGTGCCCACCTTCATGCGGCGGCTGTCCTGGCCGAACAGCTCATCGTCCAGCACCTGGGCGATGACCTTGAGCAGGATGCCGTAGGCGGCCGGCGACACCCGCGCCCGCGGGCTCGCCAGCAGCTCCGGCGGGATGGCGGCCTTGCGCAGCACGGGCGCGGGGTCGTGGCCGTGCTCGATCAGGCCTTCGAGCGCCGCGTGGACGAAACAGACGGAGACGGTTCCGGTATCCTTCATGGCGCCACTTTAGGCACGGAACATGGTAAAATCGATCACGTTTGCTGATTCCTCGCGTCATGGATTCGCCGGACCGCCGCGCCTACAGTCCGGGTGCCGAAAAGAGCGAAGTGGAAACCACATCCAAGAAGGGACGAAGACCGCATGTCGGCTGATCTCGATGTTCTCGCCGGGCAGACGCCCGCCTACGACGCCTATGTCGCCGGGTTCGACTACGAGGCGCTGGCCGCCAAGGTGCTGTCCGGCTCGGTCACCGGCGGGCTGAACGCCTGCGTCGAGTGCTGCGACCGCCATGCCGGCGACACCGCCGCGGTGGCGCTCCACTGGGAGAACAAGGACGGCGACCGCGCCACCGTCACCTTCGCCGAATTGCAGGCGCGCGCCGCCCGCTTCGCCAACGTGCTGAAGGCCCAGGGCGTGCAGCCGGGCGACCGCGTCGCCGGCCTGCTGCCGCGCATCCCCGAACTGCTGACGGTCATCCTCGGCACCTGGCGCGCCGGTGCCGTCTACCAGCCGCTGTTCACCGCCTTCGGCCCCAAGGCCATCGAGTACCGCTGCGGCGCCTCCGAGGCCAAGCTGGTGGTCACCGATGCGGCCAACCGTTCCAAGCTCGACGACGTGAAGGGCTGCCCGGCGATCATGACCATCGCCGCCCCGCGCGACGGCGACCTCGACTTCGCCGCCGAGATGGACCGCGCGTCGGAAGACTTCGCGCCGGTGATGCGCGGAGCGGAAGACCCGTTCCTCATGATGTTCACCTCCGGCACCACCGGCCTGCCCAAGGGCGTGGCCGTGCCGCTGAAGGCCATGGTGGCGTTCTACGAATACATGCGGTTCTCGGTCGACCTGCGGCCCGACGACCGCTACTGGAACATCGCCGATCCCGGCTGGGCCTACGGCCTCTACTACGCCGTCACCGGCCCGCTGATGATGGGCCACGCCACCACCCTCTACGACGGCCCCTTCACGGTCGACGGTACCTACAAGGTGATCCTCGACAACGGCATCACCAACCTGGCCGGCGCGCCCACCGCCTACCGCCTGCTCATGGGCGCCGGCAAGGAGCCCGCGGCGGCCGTGAAGGGCAAGCTGCGCGTGGTGTCCTCGGCCGGCGAGCCGCTGAACCCGGAGGTCATCCGCTGGTTCGACGACGCGCTCGGCTGCCCCATCTACGACCATTACGGGCAGACGGAAATGGGCATGGCGGTGTGCAACCACCACGCCCTGCTCCACCCGGTGGAAGCCGGCTCGGCCGGCGTGCCGCTGCCCGGCTTCGCCATCGGCGTGCTGGATGAAGAGACGCTGGAGGAACTGCCGCCGCACAAGCCCGGCATCCTGGCGGTGCGCCGCCCGGCCTCGCCCGGCTTCTGGTTCCAGGGCTACTGGCAGCAGGAGACCAAGTCGTTCAAGGGCGACTGGTACCTGACCGGCGACACCGTGGAACTGAACGAAGACGGCAGCATCGCCTTCGTCGGCCGCAGCGACGACATCATCACCTCCTCGGGCTACCGCATCGGCCCGTTCGACGTGGAAAGCGCCCTCATCGAGCACCCGGCGGTGGCGGAAACCGCCGTCATTGGCAAGCCCGACCCCGAGCGCACCGAGATCGTGAAGGCCTTCGTGGTGCTGAAGAAGGGCATCGAGGGCACGCCGGAACTGGCCGAGGAACTCCAGATGCTGGTGAAGAAGCGCCTCGCCGCCCACGCCTATCCGCGCGAAGTGGTCTTCGTGGAGGAACTGCCGAAGACGCCGAGCGGCAAGATCCAGCGCTTCCTGCTGCGCAAGCAGGAAAGCGTGTGAGTGTAATGATGTACGTGTCATGCCCGGGCTCGACCCGGGCATCCACGGCGTCCCCGGCGCCGGCCGTTATCGCCCGGCTCCCCGCACGTGGATGGCCGGATCAAGTCCGGCCATGACAACTCTATGGATACGGAAGAAAGACGACCCGCCATGAACATCACCGACAAGGTCTTCATCGTCACCGGCGGCGGCTCCGGCCTGGGCGCCGCCACCGCCGAGGGGCTGGTGGCCGCCGGCGCCCGCGTGCTGCTGGTCGACCTCAACGGCGAAGCGGCCGCCGCCAAGGCCGCCGAGCTGGGCGCGCAGGCGAAATGCGTCGCCGCCGACGTCACCGCCGAGGCCGACGCCCAGGCTGCCATCCAGGCGGCGCTGGACGCCTTCGGCCGCGTCGACGGGCTGGTCAACTGCGCCGGCATCGCGCCGGGCGAGAAGGTGGTCGGCCGCAAGGGGCCGCACCGGCTGGAAAGCTTCGCCCGCGCGGTGAACATCAACCTGATCGGCACCTTCAACATGCTGCGGCTCGCCGCCGAGGCCATGATGAAGAACGATCCCGACGCCACCACCGGCGAGCGCGGCGTCATCGTCAACACCGCCTCCATCGCCGCCTTCGACGGCCAGATCGGCCAAGCCGCCTATGCCGCCTCCAAGGCGGGCGTGGTGGGGCTGACCCTGCCGGTGGCGCGCGAGCTGGCGGGCTCGGGCATCCGCGTCGTCACCATCGCGCCGGGCATCTTCGAGACGCCGATGATGGCGGGCATGCCGGACGAGGTGAAGGATACCCTGAACGCCATGGTTCCGTTCCCCCAGCGCATGGGCAAGCCGGCGGAATTCGCCGGCCTCGTCCGCCACATCGCCGAGAACGGCTACCTCAACGGCGAGGTGATCCGCCTGGACGGCGCCATCCGCATGCCGGCGAAATAAGGGCGGACGGGCGCGGCGGCAGGCGCCCCCGTCCCGCAGGGACGGCCGGCGCGACCGCGCCGGCGCCGCGCGAGCGGCGGGAGCCGAGGGCGCGAGGAGCGCCCGCCCGGCGCCTGAGGGGCAAAACAAAAAGGGAGCGCAACGACCATGATCCTGACCGAAGACCAGAAGATGATCCAGGAGACGGCGGCAAGCTTCGCCCGCGACCGTCTCAAGCCCTTCGCCGAGCAGTGGAGCCGCGAGCACCGCTTCCCAAAGGAAGCCATCGCCGAAATGGGCGAACTCGGCTTCATGGGCATGACCGTGCCCGAGGAATGGGGCGGTGCCGCCACCGACTACATTTCCTACGTGCTGGCGCTGGAAGAGATCGCGGCCGGTGACGGCGCCGTCTCCACCATCATGAGCGTGCACAACTCGGTCGGCTGCGCCCCCATCCTGAAGTACGGCACCGAGGCGCAGAAGGAACGGTTCCTGAAGCCGCTGGCGCGCGGCGAGATGCTCGGCGGCTTCGCCCTGACCGAGCCGCACGTCGGCTCCGACGCCTCGGGCCTGAAGACCCGCGCCCGCCGCGACGGCGACCATTGGGTGCTGAACGGCGCCAAGCAGTTCATCACCTCCGGCAAGTCGGGCGACGTCATCATCGCCTTCGCCGTCACCGATCCGGAGGCCGGCAAGAAGGGCATCAGCGCCTTCATCGTGCCGACGAACACCCCCGGCTATCAGGTGGTGCGGGTGGAAGAGAAACTCGGCCAGCATGCCTCCGACACCTGCCAGATCGCCTTCGAGGACATGCGCCTGCCGGCCGACCTGATGCTGGGCGAGGAAGGCCAGGGCTACAAGATCGCGCTCGCCAACCTGGAAGGCGGCCGCGTCGGCATCGCCGCCCAGTCCGTCGGCATGGCGCGGGCGGCCTACGAGGCGGCGCTGGCTTATGCGCGCGACCGCCAGACCTTCGGCAAGCCCATCATCGAGCACCAGGCGGTGGCCTTCAAGCTGGCCGACATGGCGACGCAGATCGAGGCGGCGCGCCAGATGGTGCTGCACGCGGCCTCCCTGCGCGACGCCGGCCTGCCGTGCCTGAAGGAAGCCAGCATGGCCAAGCTGTTCGCCTCGGAAATGGCCGAGCGCGTGTGCTCCGACGCCATCCAGATCCACGGCGGCTACGGCTACCTCGCCGACTTCCCGGTGGAGCGCATCTACCGCGACGTCCGCGTCTGCCAGATCTACGAAGGCACCAGCGAGATCCAGCGGCTGGTCATCAGCCGCTCGTTGTAACGGCCCCCGGATCGGTACGGTCTCCGATCCCGCCTCACGCCCCACCGGCCTCCCCGCCGGTGGGGCGTTTTTTCGTCTGGCGCCGGTCGGGCGTCGCGCCCCCCTCACACCACGCGGAAGTTCTTGAACTGCCAGGGGTCGTCGGTGTCGACGTCTTCCGGGAACAGCACGCCGCGGTCCTGCAGCGGCGTCCAGTCGCCATAGGTGCCGGCGACCTCGCCGAGGTAGGGTTCGGCGATTTCCAGGATGCGGCGGAAGTCCAGCTCCTCGGGCTCCACCACGCCGCGCGCCGGGTTTTCCAGCGCCCAGATGAGGCCGCCCAGTACCGCCACGCAGACCTGCAAGGAGGTCGCGTTGTTGTAGGGCGCCAGCGTCCGCGCCTCCTGGATCGACAGGCGCGAGCCGTACCAGTAGATGCCCTTTTCGTGCCCCATGAGCAGCACGCCCAGCTCGTCGGTGCCGGCGACGATCTCTTCCATCATCAGCCGCTTGTTGGGCTGCATGTGCCAGTTCTTGCCGGCCAGCTCGTGCACGCTGATCACCGCGTCGTCGCAGGGGTGATACGCGTAGTGCACGGTCGGGCGGAAGGCCACCGCGTCGCCGTCGCGGACCGTGAAGTAGTCGGCGATGGAGATGGACTCGTTGTGGGTGATGAGGAAGCCGTGGAACGGGCCTTCCTTCGGCGTCCAGGTGCGCACGCGGGTGGAGGCGCCGGGGCGCATGAGGTAGATGGCGGCGTCGCTGCCGAACTCGTGGCGGCGGCCGTCGGGCGGCAGGGCCTTCTCGTGGCTGCCCCAGCCCAGTTCGGCGGGCTGGCAGCCTTCGCCGACGAAGCCGTCGATGGACCACGTGTTGACGAACTCGCCCACCTTCTTGTGCACGTGGCTCGCCTGGGTGTCGCGCTCGGCGATGTGGACCACCTTCACGCCCAGGTCCTGCATGAGCGCGCCCCAGCCGGCGCGGTCGGCGGGGGCATCGACGGCGCGGCCGGTGTCACGGGCGATGTCGAGCAGCGCCTGCTTCACGAAATGGGTCACGAGGCCCGGATTGGCGCCGTGGGTGATGACGGCGGTCGGCGCGCCGGGGCCGTGGCCGTTGCGGCGCTGCTCCAGCGCCGTTTCGCGCAGGGCGTAGTTGGAGCGCAGCGACGGCGACAGCGAGGTATCGGTATAGCCGCCGGCCCACGGCTCGATGCAGGTGTCGAGGTAGAGGGTGCCGCGCTCGCGGCACAGCTCCATGAGCGCCACCGACGACACATCCACCGACAGGTTCAGCAGGAAGTCACCCTCGCCCAGCATGGGCTCCAGCACGGCGCGGTAGTTCTCGCGCGTCACCGGTTGCACCACGAAGCGGATGCCGTTGGCCTTGGCGACGTCGCGCCCGCGTTCTTCCGCCGTCACGATGGTGATGCGCGTCGCGTCCATGCCGACATGCCGCAGGACGAGCGGCAGAACCCCCTGGCCGATGGAACCGAAACCGAGAATGACCAGACGGCCGGCGAACGTGACGTGCTTCATGCGATCCCCCTGTCGACGGTGGAGCCCCACGGATGCGGCTTTGGCACCGGAATACGGGATCGGGACAGGGGGTGCAAGATCGGCGTGGGGAATGTCTTTGATCGGTAACGATCAGTCGACCACGGCCACGTGGTCCAGTTCGCGGAAGCGTTCGGCCCAGTCGATGCCGTAGCCGACCACGAAACGGTCGCCGATGGTATAGCCGACGAAGTCCGCCTTGCAGTCCACCGCCCGCCGCGCCGGCTTGTCGAGCAGCACCACCAGCGCCGCCCGCGTCGCCCCCGCCTCGCGCATCAGATCGAGCGCGCGCGAGGCGGTGCGGCCGGAATCCAGCACGTCCTCGACCACCAGCACGGTCTCGCCGGCGACCTGCGGCAAGGCGCCTTCCTGGCGCACGACGCCCGAGCTTTCCTTGGCGTCGCCGTAGCTGGCGAGCCGCAGGAACTCGATGCGCAGGTTGACGTGGGCGCCGTGGCGGCCGAGGGCGCGCACCAGATCGGCGGCGAAGATGAAGGCGCCCTTCAGCACCGGGATCAGGGTGATCTCCGGTCCCAGCTCGGCGACGATTTCCTGCGCCATGACGTCGAGGCGGGCCGCGATCTCCTCGGCGGTGATGAGGGGAACGGGGGTCGCGGTGGCGGGATCGAGGTCGCTCATGGGGGCTGCCGATGCTTGGTGTGGGGAAAGGCGCCACAGAATGGAGCAGGCGGCGGCCGGCGGCAAGGGCGGCGGCGCGGCCCGGACGTCAGTCCGGGTCCTCGCCCTCCAGCCCCGCCGTGTCCTTCATGCCCGCCGGGCGGGTGAAGCGGATGTAGCGGCCGACGAAGATCGGCAGCACGAAGCCGACGATGGAGATGGTCCACAGGCCGATGGCGAGCCAACTGCCCCACAGGATGCTCCACTCGCCGTTGGAGATGGTCAGCGCCCGCCGCAGGTTGGCCTCCATCAGGTTGCCGAGCAGCACCCCCAGGATAACCGGCACCAGCGGCACGTCGAGCTTGCGCAGCACCCAGCCCAGCACCCCGAAGCCGACCATCACCAGCAGGTCGAAGGTGGAGCCCGAAATGCCGTAGATGCCGACCGCCGAAATCATGGCGACGGCCGGCATGAGGATGCGCGGCGGCACCTGCAACACCCGCACGAACAGCCCGACCAGCGGGATGTTCATGGCGAGCAGCATGAGGTTGCCGATGAACAGGGCGGCGATCAGCCCCCAAACCACATCGGGGTTGTTCTGGAACAGCAGCGGGCCGGGCGTGATGTTCAACGCCAGCAGCATGGCGAGCAGCACCGCCGTGGTGCCCGATCCCGGCACGCCGAGCGCCAGCATGGGCACCAGCGCCCCGCCGGCGGCGGCGTTGTTGCCGGCTTCCGGGGCAGCCACGCCGCGCGGGTCGCCTTTGCCGAAGGTGCCCTTGCGGTCAACCAGGCGCTTTTCCACCGTATAGGCGATGAACGAGCCGAGCGACGCACCCGCCCCCGGCAGCACGCCGGCGATGAAGCCGAGCACCGTGGACCGGCCCATGGTGCCGGCCGTCTGCTTGATCATGGCGAAGGGCACGGTGATGCGCCCGACCGGGCCGGTCTTGCCGCCGACACCCTCGCCGCGGTGTTCGAGGAAGATGAACACCTCCGACACCGCGAACAGGCCGACGATGGCGACCAGGAAGTCGATGCCGTCGTAGAGGTGGATGTTGTCGAAGGTATAGCGCGGCATGCCCGTCTGGTGGTCGACGCCGACCATGGCGATGCCGAGGCCGAGCGCCGCCGCGAAGGCCGCCTTGGACTGGTTGCGGCTGGCGATGCCGCCGAGCGTCGCGAAGGCCAGCACGAACAGCGCGAAATACTCCGCCGGGCCGAACAGCAGCGCCACCTTCACCAGCAGCGGCGCCAGGAACACGAGGCCCCAGGTGGCGAAGAAGGCGCCGACGAAGGACGCGAGGCCCGACAGCGCCAGCGCCTCGCCGGCCTTGCCCTGCTGCGCCATGGGGTAGCCGTCCAGCGTCGTCATCAGCGCCGGCTCGTCGCCCGGGATGTTGAGCAGGATGGACGAGATGCGGCCGCCGTACATGGCGCCGTAATAGACGCTGGTCAGCAGGATGATGGCCGGCGTCGCCGGCAGCCCGAGGGTGAAGGCGAGCGGGATGAGGATGGCGACGCCGTTGGACGGGCCGAGGCCCGGCATGGCGCCGATGATGGTGCCGAGGAAGCACCCCAGCAGGGCGAGGCCCAGGTTCTGCCACGTCAGGGCGACGGCGAACCCGTCCATCAGCGAAGACAGCACGTCCATGGTTCAGAACCCCCAGGGGCCGCGCGCCAGCGACAATCCCAGTATGAGGTGGAACACCACGTAGATCCCGACCGAGATCCCGATGCCGGCGAGCACGGCACCCAGCGGCCGGCTGCCCAGGCGCCACGACAGGATCGCCGCCGCCACCGCCGTCGCCAGCACGAAACCGACCTGCGGCAGCGCCAGCGCATAGGCCACCAGCACGGCGACCGCGAGCGCGATCTCCAGCAGGCGGCCCGCGGCCGGCCAGTCCGGCCGCGGGTCGGGTCGGACGAGGGGATAGACGCTGGCCAGCGCCATCACCCCGCCGATGATGATCGGGAAACTCCGGGGGCCGAGCGGATCGCTGCTGAAACCCAGCTCGATCTGCGTCGCCTGCCAGACGTAGAAGCCGGCGAGCGCGAGCCCGACCAGCCCGAAGACACGATCGCTGGTCATTTGATCAGGCCGATTTCCCGCGAGAGGTCTTCCGTGTCCTTGATCTGCTCGGCGACGAAGGCCTCGAACTCGTCACCGTACAGCTTCAGGGGCATCAGGCCGTTGTTTTCCATGATCTTCTGCCACTCGGGGCTGTCGTACATGGTGCGCAGGCTGTCGGCCCAGTATTTCTGCGCCTCGTCGGACATGCCGCCGGGGCCGTAGAAGCCGCGCCAGTTGGCGCCGACCGCCGGGATGCCCTGCTCGGTGGCGGTCGGGAACTTGCCGAACTCGCCCGGCAGACGCTCCGGCGCCAGCACCGCCAGCACCTTGATGTCGCCCGAGTCGACGAAGCCCTTGGCCTCGGAGATGTCGCCGCTGAAGGCCTGCACATGGCCGCCGAGCAGCTGCGTCACCGCCTCGCCGCCGCCCTCGAAGGGCACGTACTTGATCTGGCGCAGGTTCTCGATGCCGGCCTTGCGGGCGGTGTTCAGCACCTTGAGGTGATCCCAGCCGCCGACCGCCGAGCCGCCGGCGACGGAGATGGAGGTCGGGTCGGCCTTGATCTTGTCCATCAGCTCGGGGAGCGTCTTGATGGGGCTGTCCTTGGAGACGGCGATGACGCCGTAGTCGGCGCCGACGGAGCCGAGCCAGTTCACCTGATCCTTGTTCATGCCCGGGAAGGCGCCCTGCGCGAGGCGGGTCGAGGTGGCCGAGGAGGCGGCGACGATGACGTTGTCGTCGTCGTTGCGCTTGGACACGATGTGCGCGAAGGCCACGCCGCCGGAGCCGCCGGTCATGTTGCTGACCTGGATGGGCTGCGGCACCAGCTTCAGGTCATAGAGCGCCTTGCCGGCCTGGCGGCAGGTGAAGTCCCAGCCGCCGCCGGGGTTGGCCGGCGCGATGCATTCGGGGTTGGTCGGCTCGAAGGCGACGGCCGCCGACAGCGGCACCACCGCGGCGACGACGGCCGCAGCCAGGACATGGCGCGAGCGCGAAATGAAACTCATGGAAGTACCTCCCTAGTATTATACGCCTTGGATTCTTAGGCTTTTCAGGAATTGGACACCCCGGGGCCGGTGTATGTCCAGCGGTAATGCGGTGGTGTCGGGCCTTTGTTGCGGCCGCCCTGCTGCATCTGTTCCCAGCCGTGCGCCAGGATTCCCACCGATCGCGACAGGCAGAAGAAGCCGCGGGCGAGCGGCGGCGGGCAGCCCAGTTCGGCGAAAATGACGGCCGTGGCGCCGTCGATGTTCATGGGCACCGCCTTGCCTTTCTCGCCCGCGAGGTGCGACTCGACGGCGCGCCCGATGCCTGCGAAGCGGCCCGACACGGTGCCGGCGGCGGCGGCCTCGTCCACCAAGCCGAGCAGGCGCGGCGCCCGCGGGTCCACCGGCTTGTGGAAGCGGTGACCGAAGCCGGGCACGAACTTGCCGCGCGCCGCACGCCAGTCGGCCAGCGCATCGGCGGTAGCGGCGGCCAGGGTGGCGCCCTCGTCCTCGCGGCGGGCGATGTCGGCGTAAAGCTCGATGGCCTGCTCGCCGGCGCCGCCGTGGACGTCGCCCAGCATGTTGACGCCGTTGGCCATGACGTTGTTGATGCCGACGCCGCAGGTGGCCGCCATGCGGGCGGCGGCGATGGACGGCGCCTGCGGCCCGTGGTCGACCGCCGCCACCAGGGCGCATTCGAACAGCGCGGCGCGCTCGGGCGTCGGCATCTCGCCCATGACCATGAACCAGATCATCTGCGGGAACGACACGCTGCCGATCAGATCCTGGACCGGCCGACCGCGGAAGGCGATGCGGCCCGGCTCCATGTCGATGATGGCGGTGCGCCACCAGTCCTTCACGTCCTGCCCGTCGCTCACAGCACGCCCTCCGCCTGCAAGGTGGCGATCTCGGCGGCGCTCAGGCCGAGGCCGCCCCATACTGTTTCGTTGTCCTGGCCGAGTTGCGGCGGCGGCGTGTCCACCGTCGGGGCCGTGCGGTCCAGCTTGAAGCCGGTGCGCACCAGCGTCGCCGGCCGGTCGGTGCCCGGCACATGGTCGAAGGTGCCGAGCATGCCGCGGTCGGCCACCTGCGGGTGTTCCAGCACGTCGGGCACCGCCATGACCGGCCCGGCGGGCACGCCGGCGGCGTTCATCTCGGCCGCCCACTCCATGGCGCCGCGGGTCTGCAGGGTTTCCTCCAGTTCCGCCTTCAGGGTGTAGCGGTGGCGGATGCGGTCGGCGCGCGTCGCGTACTCCGACCGCTCCAGCAGCTCCGCCCGGCCCAGGAGGCGGCAGAGGATTTCCCACTGCTCCTGCTTGTTGGCGGCGATGTTGAGCAGCCCGTCGGCGGTGCGGAAGGCGCCCGAGGGGGCGGAGGTGACGTTCTCGTTGCCGTTGGCCTGCGGCCGCACGCCCGCCACCAGCCAGTTGGACACCACCCAGCCCATGGTGGCCAGTGTCGCCTCCAGCATGGACACGTCGATGAAGGTGCCGCGGCTCTCCTTCGGCGCGTTCAGCGCGGCGGCGATAGCCATGGCGGCCGTCAGCCCGCCGATGGTGTCGCACAGCGGATAGCCGACGCGGTATGGCGCGGTGTCGCGGTCGCCGGTGATGCTCATGACGCCCGACATGCCCTGGATGATCTGGTCGTAGGCCGGCAGGTCGCGCAGCGGCCCGTCCTGCCCGAAGCCGGAGATGGCGCAGTAGACCAGCGCCGGGTTCTCGGCCTTCAGCGCCTCCCAGCCAACGCCGAGGCGGTCCATGACGCCGGGGCGGAAGTTCTCCACCACCACGTCGGCGGTCTTCACCAGGTCCTTGAACAGCGCCTTGCCGCGCGGCGCCTTGAGGTTGAGCGTCACCGACTTCTTGCCGGCGTTCTGGGCCAGGAACGACACGCCCATGAGGCGGCGGTTCAAGTCGGCATCGGCGCCAAGCTGGCGGGCGAGGTCGCCGCGCTCGGGCACCTCCACCTTGATGACCTCGGCGCCCAGGTGGGCGAGCTGGTGGCAGCAGAAGGGTCCGGCGAGCACGTTGGTCAGGTCGAGCACGCGGAACCCGGCAAGCGGTCGAAGCACCGACGTTTCCTCTTGCATCTTGTTGCGACGTTCTGTCAGATAGAACGACGTTCCGTTAGACGCTATGATAGACGCGGCGTGTCGGATATTTCAAGGGTCGAAGAATGGCGGCGGAGAATCGGGTGGAGGCGGTGGAGCGGGCGCTGGCGGTGCTCGACTGCTTCGACGGCGAGAAGCAGGCCCTGACGCTGGCCGAGCTGGCCGAGCGCACGGGCTTCTACAAGAGCACCATCCTGCGGCTGATCGGGTCGCTGGAGCGCTTCGGCTACGTCGGCCGGCGGGCGTCGGATGGGCGCTATACGCTGGGGCCGGCGGTGTGGCGGCTGGGCTCGGCGTACCGGCGGCGCTTCGCACTGGCCGGCGCCATCCGGCCCGAGCTGGCGACCCTGCGCGACCACACCGGCGAGACGGCGTCGTTCTACGTGCGCGACGGCGACAAGCGCGTCTGCCTCTACCGCGAGAACAGCCTGCGCGCCGCCCGCCACCACCTGAGCGAGGGCGAGGTGCTGCCCCTGTCGGGCGGCGCCAGCGCCTGGGTGATCCTGGCCTGGACCGGCGGCGACGACGAGCGCAGCACCCGCGTCCGCGAAGCCGGCGCCGCCATATCGGTCGGCGAACGCGATCCCGACGTGGCGGCCGTGGCCGTGCCGGTGCTCGACCGCGAGGGCGGCTTCCTCGGCGCCCTCTCCGTCTCCGGCCTCGCCTCCCGCTTCGGGCCCGAGCTGCGCGAGGCGGCGGCGGAGGCCCTGCGCGAAAGCGCGGCACGGCTGCGCGGCGTGGTGGTCTGAGCGCCGCCGGCATGGCCGCCTCGCACCGCCGCCGCTTGCCTTGGGGCGGCGGCTCGGTCATGCTGTGCCGCCTTACGGCAACGCATATGAGGGGACTCTCATGTACAAGGACTGGCCTCAGTTCGCGACGGATGTTTCGGCCACCATGGGTGAGCTGCGCAAGGCGGCGCCCGAGGTGATGCAGGCGTTCTCGGGGCTGGCCAAGGCGGCCACCGCCGAAGGCGTGCTGTCGACCAAGACCAAGGAACTGATCGCGCTCGGCATCAGCGTCGCCATCCGCTGCGACGGCTGCATCGCCTTCCACGCCCGCGCCGCCGCCCGCCACGGCGCGACGCGCGAGGAAATCGCCGAGACGCTGGGCATGTCGGTCTACATGGGCGGCGGCCCGTCGGCCGTCTACGGCGGCATCGCCATGGAGGCCTTCGACCAGATGAAGGCCGAAATCGACGCCAAGCAGGGCGGCTGAGCCCATGCCCGTCGCCGCCGCCGCCATTGCCCGTCACCGCCCCGGCTCCGCCCGCCGCCGCCTGCCCCGCTGGGCGCGGGCCGGTGCGGCGGCGCTCCTGCTGCTGACGGCCCTGCCGGCGGCGGCGGTGGCGGCCGGTGGCGCGCCGGCGGCGGAAGGCGAGAAGAAGAAGGACACCGGGCCGCGCCGCGACCAGGCCGGCGCCCTGTCCGGCGAGTTCATCCTGCTCGACCCGGTGTTCATCCCCATCGTCGACGAAGAGCGCGGCCGCACCGCCTATACCGGCATCGCCGTGCGCCTGCAGCCCAACCCGGAGCGCCGGGTGGACGCCTGCTTCGCCGTGCCGCGCATCATCGACGCGCTCATCGTCGCCTTCTACGAGGACCGCGCCACCCGCGCGCAGCAGACCGCCAAGGCCATGGGTCCGCTGCTCCGTCGGGTGGAGGCCCTCGTCAAGGAAGTGGCCGGCGCCGGGGTCTTCAACGGCGTCAGCCTGTTCGAGCAGATGCCGGAAATCGACGAGACCAGCGTCAAGCTGTCGCGCGCCTGCAAGTAGGCGCGCGCGCGCTCAGCCGCCGGTGCGGATGAGCGCCGCCACCGCCGCGTCCAGGTCGGGCGCCGTCACGTCCGGCTTGCGGAAGAAGGCGGGATAGGGCTCGCGGCGGGCGACGTAGGCCGTCATCAGCCCCGCTTCGGCGGCTCCGTTGACGTCCCACGGATGCGCCGCCACCAGCGCCATATCCTCCACCGGCACCACCGCCAACTGGGCGGCGTGGTGGTAGACCTCGCGCCGCGGCTTGGCGATGCCGACGTCGTCGATGCTGACCACGTGCTCCACCAGATCGAGCAGGCCGGCGCGCTTCAGCAGCGTCTCGGTGGTCGGGCCGGCGCCGTTGGTCAGGGCGACGATGCGCACCCCCGCCGCCGCCAGCCGCCGGAACGCCTCGCCGGCGTCGGCATGGGCTTGCAGGGCGGCGAAGCCGTCGAGGATGTGGGCGCGCGCCGCCTCGTCGCGCTTGCCGCCGAAGCGGTCGAGCACCACGGCCAGGTTGCCGTCCAGCACCTCGCGAAAGGGCCGGTGCACCCCGGCCGCCGCCAGCGCGAACAGGTCGCGCAGGCTGCGGCTGAACCACAGCTCCAGGGCGTGGTCCGGAACCTCGGCGGCGGTCAGGCGCTCGCGCAGGACGTCGAGCGAGAAGACCGTGCCGATGACGTCGAAGGCGACGACGCGGGGCGCGCGCTCCATCACAGCACCAGCGCCTTCTCGCGCTGCATGCGGCCGGCCATGACGGTGAGTTCGTCCTGGCGCAGCAGGCGACGCAGGCGGGGGAACTCCACCTCTTCCTCCTGCACGGCGTGTTCGGCGACGAGGTCGCGCAGGGCCTCGACCCGCGCCCGCCACTCGGACGCCTCGCCGCCCGACACCAGCGTCTCGATGACGTAGAGGTGGACCTTGATGTCGCCGTGCTCCGCATAGAGGCGCTTGACCGCCTGTTCCTCGCCCACCTCCTGGCGCAGCAGCGGGTACACGATGTCTTCCTCCGCCAGCGCGTGGACGGTCAGGCGGCGCTTCAGGCGCAGCAGCAGGATGCCGCGGTTGGCGGCGCTTTCGGCGTCCTCCAAACGGTCGATGAGGTCGAGGATGGCGCGGTGGTCCTGCGCCAGGCGGTCGAACGGGTCCGACCGCGCCAGCCGGCCGCCCGCCTGGGCGATCAGCGGCGGCAGCACGCGCGCCGCCAGGAAGCCGGCGACGGCCCCGGCGATGGCCATGCCGTAGCCGTTGGAGGAACGATCGGGGGAGTAGGCCATGGGGGATACCTCTCTGAGCGATTCGGTTTGCCACCACAACGCCGGGGCGGCGGCGGCGTTCGGTCCGCCACCGCTTCCTCACGCCGCGGCCGCCCCCATGTAGAGGGCGGGACGGAGCGCGGCGGAGAGGTCGGACGTGGGGCGGCGGCGGAAGACGGTGGCGGCGGCGGTGGCCGTGCTGGTGGCGGTGGAGCTTCTGGTGGTGGCGTGCTCGCCGGTGCGCACGGTGGAGGCGGTGCGCCTGCTGCGCGACCTGTCCGACCCGCCGGCCGCCGCGCTGGGCGCCGTGACGCGGCAGGAGATCGCCGGCCCGGCCGACCTCTACCGCGGCCCCGATGCGCCGGAGGCGGCGCTGCTGGTGGTGCCCGGCGCGGCGGAGGCCGGGCGGCGCGACGGTCGCCTGGTCGCCTTCGCCGCCGATCTGGCGCGCGCCGACTTCCTGGTGATGGTGCCGGAACTGGCCGGCAGCGACCCCTTGCGGGTCTCCGCCGCCGACGCCGAGGCGGTGGCCGCCGCCGTGCTGCGCCTGACGGAGGCGGCGGGCGTGCCGCGGGTCGGGCTGGTGGGCGTGTCCTACGCCGCCGGCCCCGCCCTGCTGGCGGCGCTGCGGCCGGAGGTGGCGGAGCGGGTGGCCTTCGTCGCGGTCATCGGCGGCTATCACGACATCACGGCGGCCGTGACCTACATGACCACCGGCTTCTACGCCGCCCCCGGCGGGGTCTGGGTGCGCGGGCCGGTGGACGATCGGGCGCGCTGGCTGTTCCTGCGCGCCAATGCCGACCGGGTGGCGCCGGCCGACACCGCCCTCCTGCGCGCCATCGCCGAGCGCCGCCTGCGCGACCCGCTGGCGCCGGTGGATGGCCTGACGGGCGACCTCGGGCCCGAGGGGCGGGCGGTGTGGCGGCTCCTGTCCAACGACGACCCGGAGGCGGTGCCGGAGCTGATCGCCGCCCTGCCCGCGGGCCTGCGGCAGGAGATCGCCGCCCTCGACCTCGCCGGGCGCGACCTATCCGGGCTGACGGCGGACGTGGTGCTGATCCACGGCCGCGACGACCCGCTGGTGCCGCACACGGAAAGCGCGGCACTGGCCGCCCGGCTGGGGGAGCGGGCGGATCTGTTCGTGGTGGACGGTCTCGTGCACGTGGACGTCGGCGACCTCGGGGTCGGCGACATGGTGGCGCTGGTGCGGGCGGCCTATCGCCTGCTCACCCTGCGTGACGCGGCGCCGGACCCGGCTTAGCGGGCGCCTTCGAGGAGTTGCAGGAACGACTCGGGCACCGGCTCCGCCAGCACGTCCGAACCCAGCCGGTTCAGCGTGGTCATGAGGCACTCGGCCTCCTTCACCCGGGCCTGGAGGGCGCGGTCCGCCTGCAGTTCCGCCTCGAAGGAGGCGGCGGACGCGCGATCGAGCCGGCCGAGCACGTAGTCGTCGATCCGGGTTTCGAGCCTGATCATGGTGCACCGCCGAGATGGGTTAATGTTCCGTTAAGAACAGGGCGAGAGCGAAAAAGGTTCCACCGCAATCTCGGGTCGCATGTGGCAGCGCGGAATCCGGCCGCCTCAGCGGCTGCCGAGCAGGCCGGCGAGCCGCTCCGCCCGCTGCATCACGGCCGGCACGGCGACCGTCACGTCGAGGTCGTCCAGGGCCACGACGCCGATGCAGGCCTCGAAGCCGTCGCGCCCCGCCGTGCGCACGCCGCTCGCCACGCCCACCGCCCCGCGCTGCAACTGGCCGCGGGTGATGCTGTAGCCGTCGCGCCGGGCCTGCACCACCGCCTCCGGGTCGTCGGGCTGCGCCGGCCGGCCGGCCAGGATGGCGATGCCGGCCGCGCCGCGGTTCAGCGGGTGCCGGCTGCCGACGCGGTAACCGACGCGCAGCAGCGCCTCCTCCGGCTCCGCCACCATGATGGCGACGCAATCCTCGCCCTGCGGCACGGACAGATAGGCGGTGGATTGGGTCTCGCGCGCCAGATCCTCCAGCAGCGGCCGGGCGACGGTGCGCAGGTGCGGCTCGAACCGCGCCGCCAGCGCCACCACCCCGCCGCCGAGGAACAGCGTGCCGTCCGGCGCCCGCGCCACCAGCCCGTGCGCCTCCAGCGTCGCCACGAGGCGGTAGGCGATGGCGCGGTGGACCTCCAGCGCCGCCGCCAGTTCGGCGATGCTGAGGCCGCCGGCCTTCTGGGCGATGACCTCCAAGGCCACGAGGCCGCGGTCCAGGGTCTGCAGAAGCGTCATGGGTCGATCGCCATTCCCTTAGTTTTCCTGCTTGATTGGCCGCCGATCCCACAAACCGTTTGCGGATTTGTTCTGCGACCGTAACGTCTTGACCCCGACGGTAGCCGACCCGTATGTTCGCTGAAAGCACAAAATGTGCGCTCTGCGAAAACCGACCAACGGTTCAGGGAAACGTCCACATGAGCAGCGGCTGCCCGTTCACCGGCGCCGCTTCGCCCACCGGCTGCCCGGTGTCGGCGGAGGCGGCGGCATTCGACCCGTTCGAGGGTCCCTATCAGGTCGACCCGGCCGAGGCGCTGCGCTGGTCGCGCGACCGCGAGCCGGTGTTCTGGAGCCCCCGGCTCGGCTATTGGGTGGTGACGCGCTACGCCGACGTGAAGCAGGTGTTCCGCGACGTCGAGACCTTCTCGCCGGCCATCGCGCTGGAGAAGATCACCCCCGTCTCGCCCGAGGCGGAAGCGACGCTGCGCAAGTACGACTACGCCATGAACCGCACCCTCGTGAACGAGGACGAGCCGGCGCACATGGAGCGCCGCCGCGCGCTCATGAAGTCGTTCGAGCTGGACGAACTGGCCCACCACGAGCCCATGGTCCGCCGCCTGACGCAGGAGTACCTGGACCGTCTGGTGGACAAGGGCGAGGCCGACCTCGTCGACGAGATGCTGTGGGAAATCCCGCTCACCGTCGCGCTCCACTTCCTCGGCGTGCCCGAGGAGGACATGGACACCCTGCGCCAGTACTCCATCGCCCACACCGTCAACACCTGGGGCCGCCCCTCGCCGGCCGAGCAGGTGGCGGTGGCCGAGGCGGTGGGCAAGTTCTGGCAATACGCCGGGAAAGTGCTCGACAAGATGCGCCAGAACCCGTCGGGCCACGGCTGGATGGAATACGCCATCCGCCGCCAGAAGGAGCTGCCCGACGTCGTCACCGACAGCTACCTCCATTCCATGATGATGGCCGGCATCGTCGCCGCCCACGAGACCACCGCCAACGCCTCCGCCAACATGCTGCGCCTGCTGCTGGAGAACCGGGCGGTGTGGGAGGAGGTCTGCGCCAACCCCTCGCTCATCCCCAACACGGTGGAAGAAGCCCTGCGCCACGCGGGTTCCGTCGCGGCGTGGCGGCGCCTCGCGCTGAAGGACACCACCGTCGGCGGCGTCGCCATCCCCAAGGGCGCCAAGCTGCTCATCGTCAGCGCCTCGGCCAACCACGACGAGCGCCACTTCGAGAACCCCGACGACCTCGACGTCTATCGCGCCAATACCGCCGATCACCTGACCTTCGGCTATGGCGCCCACCAGTGCATGGGCAAGAACCTGGCGCGCATGGAAATGCGCATCTTCCTGGAGGAATTCACCCGCCGCCTGCCGCATATGGAGCTGGTGCCGGGCCAGACCTTCACCTACCTGCCCAATACCTCCTTCCGCGGCCCCGATCACCTGCGGGTGCGCTGGGACCCGGCGCAGAACCCCGAGCGCCGCGACGCCGCCGCCCGCGAGCCGCGCCTCAGCTTCCCCCTCGGCGCCCCCAACAAGCAGGACGCCGCCCGCGTCGTGCGCGTCGCCGCCGTGACGCCGCTGGCCGAGGGCATCGTCGGCCTGACGCTCGAAGACCCGCGCGGCCGCCCGCTGCCGCGCTGGAGCGCCGGCGCCCACGTCGACCTGCTGCTCGGCGAGTACGTGCGCATGTATTCGCTGTGCGGCGACGCCGAGGACTGTTCCCGCCTGCAGGTCGCGGTGCTGCACGAGCGCACCGGGCGCGGCGGCTCCGCCTACGTCCACGAGCGCCTGAAGCCGGGCGACGAGATCCGCATGCGCGGGCCGAAGAACCACTTCCTGCTGCGCGAGGACGCCGCCCACTACACCCTGGTCGCCGGCGGCATCGGCATCACCCCGGTCCTCGCCATGGCCGACCGGCTGAAGCGCCTCGGCAAGCCCTATGTGCTGCACTACGCGGGCCGGCGGCGGGCTACCATGGCCTTCCTCGACCGCCTCGCCCGCGACCACGGCGACGCCCTGCACGTCTACCCGGCCGACGAGGGCCGCCGCCTCGACCTGCCGGCGGTGATCGCCGCCGTGCCCGAGGGTGGCCAGGTCTACGCCTGCGGGCCGGAGCGGCTGCTGGACGCGCTCGCCGCCCTGACGGCCGACCGGCCCGACGTGCTGCACGTGGAGCACTTCACCGCCACCGGCACGAGCCTGGACCCGAGCCGCGAGATCGCCTTCGACGTCCAGCTGGCGGACAGCGGCCTGACGGTGCATGTGCCCGCCGACCAGACGGTGCTGCACGCCCTGCGCGCCGTCGGCGTCGACGTGCCGAGCGACTGCGAGGAAGGCCTGTGCGGCAGTTGCGAGGTGGCGGTGATCGACGGAGAGGTCGACCATCGCGACAAGGTGCTGACGGCCGCCGAACGGGCGGAGAACCGCCGCATGATGACCTGCTGCTCGCGCGCCCGCGCCGGCGGCCTGACGCTCGCCCTTTGACAGAAGACCGGCGCCAAGGCCGGCATCCGTCCACACCCGGGAGGAACTCCATGACGTCCAAGTTGAAGATCGCCGCCGTCGCCTGCGCCGCCCTCACCGCCGTGGCGGCCGGGGCCGGCACCGCCGCCGCGCAGACGACCCTGAAGGTCAGCCACTACCTGCCGCCCGTCCACGGCATCCACACCGACTTCATCGTGCCGTGGACCGAGCAGGTCACCGCCTGCACCAACGGCGAGATCCAGTTCGAGATCTTCCCCGGCGGCACCCAGCTGGGCAACGTCGCCAAGCAGCAGGAGCAGGTGCTGGCCGGCGTGGTCGACATCGCCCACGGCCTGCACGGCATTCCGCGCGGCCGCTTCCCGCGCACCTCGCTCATCGAGCTGCCGTTCCTCACCGACGACGCGGGTGCGGCCAGCGAGACCCTGTGGGAGCTGTATCCCGACCACCTCGCGCCCGAGTACAAGGGCCTCAAGGTGCTCGCCCTGCACGCCCACAACGGTGGCCTGATCCACACTTCCGACAAGAAGGTGGAGACCATGGACGACCTGAAGGGCCTGCGCCTGCGCACGCCGAGCCCCGCCGTCTCGGCCATGCTGACGGCGCTGGGCGCCACGCCGCAGGGCCTGCCGCCCGGCGAGGTCTACGAGAACATCCAGAAGACCGTCATCGACGGCACCGTCTTCCCGTGGGACCCGGTGAAGTCCTTCGGCCTCAACGAGGTGCTGAAGTACCACCTGGACGCCGGCGCCTATACCGTGCCGTTCTTCTTCGTCATGAACGAGCGCAAGTACGAGGGCCTGTCGGACACGGCGAAAACGTGCATCGACGAGGCCTCCGGCGCCGCCCTGGTCGCCAAGTTCGGCGACTGGTGGGACAAGTGGGACGCCGCCGGCCGCCAGGAAGCGGAAGCCGCCGGACACACCATCACCGCCCTGTCGCCGGAGGAACGCCAGCGCTGGCGCGACGCCCTGAAGCCGGTGACCGAGGCCTACATCGCCGAGACCGCCAAGCAGGTGGACGACGCCCAGGCCATCTACGACGCCATGCGCGCCAAGCTGGCCGAAAAGGGCCAGCAGTAACCCGCACCCGAGGACGGGGAGCCGCCGCCGGCCCTGGCGCGGCGGCGGCTCCCCTCCCCTGCCGCACCGGACGGTCCATGACCCGCATCCTCGCCCCGCTCCGCGCGCTGGTGGGCGCCGCCGCCGTCGCCGGCGTGCTGGCCTACGCCGCCGCCGCCCTGCTCACCGTCGCCGACGTCGTCGGTCGCCAGATCAGCATGCCCGTTCCCGGCGTGGTGGATCTGGTGCAGCTCTGCGTCCTCGGCGGCGCCTGGCTGGTGATCCCCTACGCCTTCCTCACCGGCGCCCACGTCGGCGTCGACCTGGTGGTGGACAGTTTTCCGCCGCCGGTGCGCCGCACCCTGCGCATCGCCGCGAGCCTCGCCGCCGTCGTGCTGCTGGCCCTGGTGCTGCGGCAATCGTGGGAGGCCTTCGGCATGCAGCTCATGTTCGGCGACCGCTCGCAGCAGCTGGGCATTCCCATCCTGTGGTACTGGGTGCCGCTGCTGGCGGGGGTGGCGCTGTCGATCGTGGCGTCGCTGCTGACCATCATCGACGGCATCAAGCCGACCGTGCAGGAGTCGGCGGCATGAGCGGCGGCATGATCGGTTTTCTCGGCTTCGCGCTGGCGCTCGGCCTCATCGCGCTCGGCTTCCCGGTGGCCGTCGCCATGGCGGTGGTGGGCGTCGGCGGGTTCTGGCTGCTCAACGGCTGGACGGGGGCGGCCTTCATCCTGGGCTCGTCGCCCTTCGAGGCGATCTTCCCCTATTCCCTGTCGGTGGTCCCGCTGTTCGTCATGATGGGCGTCTTCGCCGCCCGCGCCGGCCTGTCGCGGTCGCTGTTCGACATGGTCAACAGCTTCCTCGGCCACGTGCGCGGCGGGCTCGCCGTCACCGCCGTCGGTGCCTGCGCCCTGTTCGGCGCCATCTGCGGCTCGTCGCTGGCGACCGTCGCCACCATGGGCCGCGTCGCCATCCCCGAGATGAAGCGCCACGGCTACGCAGACAGCCTGTCGTCGGCCTCCATCGCCGCCGGCGGCACGCTCGGCGTGCTGATCCCGCCGTCCATCCTGCTGGTGATCTATGGCATCCTGACGCAGACCAGCATCGGCCAGCTGTTCATCGGCGCCATCATCCCCGGCGTCCTCGGCGCCGTGCTCTACGGCCTCGCCATCGTCGTGCGGGTGCGCATGGCGCCGCACCTGGCGCCGCCGGTGGCGCGTTCCACCTGGGCCATGCGGCTGCGCTCCATCGGCCGGGTGTGGGGGGTGGCGCTGCTGTTCGCGCTGGTCATCGGCGGCATCTACCTCGGCTGGTTCTCGCCGACCGAAGCCGCCGCCGTCGGGGCCGTCGGCGCCTTCGTGCTGGCGGTCATCTCGCGCGAACTGACGCGCCAGGCGCTGAAGGAGTCGGTGCGCGAGACGGCGGCGCTGACCGGCATGATCTTCTTCATCCTGATCGGCGCCTCGCTGTTCAACTACTTCCTGGAGACCACGGGCCTGCCGGCCGCGTTGATCCGCCTGATCGAAGAAAGCGGCCTCGGCCCGACCGCCGTGCTCGTGCTCATCATGCTGTTCTACATCGTGCTCGGCTGCTTCATGGACGCCATGTCCATGATCCTGCTGACGGTGCCCTTCCTCGCCCCCGTGGCGGCGGCGCTCGGGTTCGACATGGTGTGGTTCGGCATCCTCATCGTGACGGTGGCCGAGATCGGCCTCATCACGCCGCCCATCGGCATGAACCTGTTCGTGGTGCAGGCCACCCAGCCCGGCCTGTCGCAGCGCGTGGTGGTGCAGGGCATCCTGCCCTTCATCCTGGCCGACGTGGTGCGCCTGGTGATCCTCGCCAGCTTCCCCATCCTGGCGCTGTGGCTGCCGTCGAAGATGTTCTGACCCGGAGGACCCGCATGACCGACTTCGCCACCATGCCCGGCTTCGGCAACGACTTCGAGACCGAGGCCCTGCCCGGCGCCCTGCCGCAGGGCCAGAACTCGCCGCAGCGCTGCCCCTACGGGCTCTATGCCGAGCAGCTGTCGGGCTCGGCCTTCACGGCGCCGCGGGCGCGCAACCAGCGCTCCTGGCTCTACCGCATCCGCCCGTCGGTGCGCCACGTCGGCCGCTTCCGCGCCGTCGAGCGGCCCCTGTGGCGCAGCGCCCCCGACGCGGGCGCCGACCTGCCGCTCGGCCAGCAGCGCTGGAACCCGGTGCCGTGGCCGACGGAGCCGACCGACTTCCTCGCCGCCCTGCGCACCATCACCACGGCCGGCGACGCCGTCGGGCAGAGCGGCATGGCGGCGCACGTCTATGCCGCCACCGCCTCCATGACCGACAGCGTGTTCTTCAATGCCGACGGCGAGCTGCTGATCGTGCCGCAGGAGGGCCGCCTGCACCTGCACACGGAACTCGGCGTGCTGGAGGTGGAGCCCAACGAGATCGCCGTCGTGCCCCGCGGCATGATGATGCGCGTCGCCCTGCCCGACGGCCGGGCGCGGGGCTACGTGTGCGAAAACTACGGCGCCCCCCTCACCCTGCCCGACCGCGGCCCCATCGGCGCCAACTGCCTCGCCAACCCGCGCGACTTCAAGACCCCCGTCGCCGCCTTCGAGGACCGCGAGACGCCCCACACCGTCCATGCCAAGTGGTGCGGCCGGTTCTACGCCGCCGAGATCGGCCACAGCCCGCTCGACGTGGTGGCGTGGCACGGCAACTACTGTCCGTACAAGTACGACCTGCGCACCTTCTCGCCGGTGGGCGCCATCCTGTTCGACCACCCGGACCCGTCCATCTTCACCGTGCTCACCTCGCCGACCACGGAAGCGGGCACCGCCAACGTCGACTTCGTCATCTTCCCGCCGCGCTGGATGGTGGCCGAGAACAGCTTCCGCCCGCCGTGGTACCACCGCAACGTCATGTCGGAGTTCATGGGCCTCATCGAAGGCCGCTACGACGCCAAGCAGGAAGGCTTCGTGCCCGGCGGCATGAGCCTGCACACCCTGATGCTGCCGCACGGCCCCGACACCGAGGGCTTCGAGAAGGCGTCGCGCGCCGACCTGACGCCGCAGAAGCTCGACGGCACCATGGCCTTCATGTTCGAAACGCGCCTGCCGCAGCACGTCACCCGCTTCGCCGCCGGCCTGGAGACCCGCCAGGACGACTACGCCGACTGCTGGGCCGGGCTGAAGAAGCGCTTCGACGGTACGCCCGAGGGCAATTGGGAGTAGGCGGGACCGCCCTTTCCTCCTGCGGCGTCACCGGAACCGCCGCCGCAATTCCTGCGTTCGCCAGAAGACCTTTGCACACGTCAACCCGCACCCCAGGCGAGGCAGCGTGGACGATCTTCTGGCTATCCTCGCGGCGGGCGGGGCGGCGCTCGCCGTCTCGCTGCCGCTTCTTCTCATGGGCCGCAGGGCCTTTCCGACCACCGCGCCGCAGCAGGGTCCCTTCCTCGGCGGCGGGGTGCCTCAGACCCACGCCTGGCAGCGCTATCACGCCCGCTGGTACGCCATGACGCTCGTCTTCATCGCCTTCGAGATGGAGATGATGTTCATGTACCCCTGGGCCGTCGTCTTCGTGGCCGAAGGCATGAAGGCGATGGTGGAGATGGGCATGTTCCTCGCCATCCTGTCGCTCGGCATCCTCTACGGCTGGCGGGAGGGCGTGTTCCGGTGGCAGTGAGCCTGCTCGCCCGCCTCGCCGCCGCCGCACCGGCCCCGGTCTTCGCCGTCGCCGGCATCGACGGCCTGCGGGCGGTGGAGCGCCTCGCCCTCGACCCGCGCGTCGAGCTGGTGGCGAGCCCGCGCCACGCCGCCATCCTGCTGGTGGCCGGCGAGATCCGCCCCGAGGACCGCGCCGACCTCTACCGCCTGCACGACCAGATGCCGCACCCGCGCGCCACGGTATGGTGGGCGAGCGAGCCGCTGTTCGCCGGCATCCCCGTCGGGCCGCACGGCTTCCCCGCCGGCGACCTCGCCGACCTGCACCGGGCGCTGGCGGCGCGCGCGATGGACAGCGACCCCGACATCCTGCCCGACGAGCCGCCCAACCCGTGGCGCGGCAAGGGCGACTACGGCCAGGGCGGCGAAGGCATGATGGGCGGCACGCCCTACGGCCGCCCCATGGCCATGACCGCCGACGACCTGCGCGACGGCCTCGCGCTCGACGCCTACAGCGCCACCTTCGGCCCCTTCCTGCCGGCCTTCCCGCCCGGCCTCGTGCTCGACCTGACCCTGCAGGGCGACGTGATCCAGAGCGCCGAGGTACTGCGCCCGCCCTACCTGCAGCACGAGTTGCGCGGCCCAGCTGCCTATCTGCGGCGGGCGGCGCGGCTGGTGCGGCTGCTCGGGCTGCCGGCGGTGGCGGAGCGCCTGCGGCGGCGGCCGGAGGGCTGCGGGGCGCTCGCCCGCACCGGGGTCTTCGCCGCCATCCCGGCCGGCCTCGGCCGCCTCGGCGGGTACGACGTGCGCGACCGCTTGCGCGCCTGGTGCGAGGAACGCACGCCGCCGCCGCTGCCGGAGGAGGCCCGCCTCGCCCCCCTGCTGCCGGGGCTGGAGTGGCATGCCGCCGTGCTCGTCATCAACAGCTTCACCGACGCCGAGCTGCGCAGCCTGTGCGGGGCGCGGGAGGTGGCGGCGTGACGACCGCGCTCCTGTCTCTCGCCGCCCTGCTGCTGGGCGGCGCCTGGATGGCGGCGGTCATGGACCGGCTGGCTGTCGCCTGGATCAGCGGCCGTCCCGCCGCCCGCGCCTTCGTGGAGCCCCTCGCCCGTGCGGCGGGCCTGCTGCTGCGGCAACCGGTGACGACCGAGCGGCCGGACGCCACCGGCCGGGTGCTGGCCCCGGCGCTCTATCTGGCACTCGCCGCCATCGGCCTGAGCGTGGTGCCGGTGGCCGAGGGCGTGGTGCTGACCGACCTGTCCACCGGCATCGTCCTGTGGGGCGCCTGCGAGGCGCTGACGGTGGTGGTGGTGTTCCTGCATGGCTGGTCGGCCAATGCGCCGCTGCCGCTCATCGGCGCCTATCGCTACGTCGCCATCGCCCTGCCGACCCTTTTGCTCAGCATGTTCGTGCTCATCGCCGCCGCCCTGCCGGCCGAGAGCCTGAGCGTCACCGCCATCGTCGACAGCCAGCGCGAGGTGTGGAACGTGGTGCGCCAGCCGCCGGGGCTGGTGCTGTTCCTCATGCTCGGCCTCGCCCTCACCTTCCGCGGCCCCTTCGACTACGCCGACCCCGAGGACCTCGCCGGCGGCACGGCGGCCGAGACCTCCGGCCCGGCGCGGGCGGCGTGGCAGGCGGCACGGCTGTGCATGCTGGTGGCCGTGGCGGGCATGGCGAGCGCCGTCTTCCTCGGCGGGCCGCTCGGCCCCTGGTTGCCGGGGCCGCTGTGGCTGGTGCTGAAGATGGTGGCGGTGCTGGCGCTGCTGGTGGCGGCGACGCACCTGCTCGCCCGCCTGCCGCCGTCGCGCATGCTGACGGCACTGTGGGTGGTGCTGCTGCCGGCGGCCTTCCTCGACCTCGTGCTGGTGGGCGTGGAGCTTCTCCTATGATGGGCTTCACCGCGACCGACGCCCTGTTCGCCGCCCTGTCGCTGGCCGCCGTCGTGGCGGGTTGGCGGGTGTTCGCCACCGACAGCATGGTGCGGGCGTCGTTCCTGCTGCTGCTGTCGTTCCTGGCCGTCGCCGGCATCCTGCTGCTGCTCGCCGCGCCCTACATCGGCATCGCCACCATCTTCATGATGGCCGTCGAGATGATGGTCATGGCCGTGTTCATGGTCATGTTCATGATGAACCCGGCCGGGCTCAACCCCATGATGATGGTCCACCAGCACCGCCTGTCCATCGCCGCCGGGGTCATCGCCTTCCTCGGCCTGTCGGCGGCGGTGCTGCTGTCGGACCTGCCCGACGATCCCGTCGACCCCGCCCGCCCGGTGGTCCGCGACCTCGGGCACGAGCTGCTCGGCCCCTCCATGCTGGTGTTCGAGACCGCCGGCATCACCCTGCTCGCCACCATGATCGCCGCCGTCGTCCTGGCGAGCCGCCCCGGCCGCTACGGCCCGTCCGACGAAGGCTCGCGCCCGCCCGGCCTGGTGCCCGGCGGCGAGCCCGCCGGCCGCAAGCCGGAGGACGACCAGGGCGAGGGCGGCGGCCACCATCACCACCATCACCACCATTGACGGAGGCGCCGCCGTGACCCTGACGTCCGTTCTTCTCGTCGCCGCCGCGCTCGTCGGCATCGGCCTCTATGGGGCGCTGTCGCAGCAGTCCTTCGTCATGCTGATGATGGGGCTGGAGCTGATGCTCAACGGCGCCCTGCTGGCGGTGATCGGCCTGTGGTCCTTCGGCCTGGCGGGGGCACCGGAGGGGCAGCTTCTCGCGATCCTGGTGATGGCCGTCATGGCCGTCGAGATGGCGGTCGGCTTCGCCCTGGTGGTCGCCGTCTACCGCAAGCGGCAGGCCGACACCACCGAGAGCCTGGGGACGCTGAAGCAGTGACCCCCTGGCTCCTCGCCCTGCTGCCGGCGGTGGCCGGTGCCCTGGTCGCCGTCTCTGGCCTGCGCTCCCGCGCCGGGCTGGCGGTGACGGCGGCCGGGGTGCTGGCGGCGACGCTGGCGCTGGCCGTCGAGGCCTCGGGCGCCCGGGCGGCGCTGGCGTGGAGCGATACGCTCGTCCTGTCCGCCGCCCTGCCGCCCATGGCCGCCGCCGTGGCGGTGCTGGTGCCCGCCGTCGCCCTGCCGGTGACGGTGTGGGCGGCGCTGCACGAGGAGGCGGAGGGCCTCGCCCGGCTGGTCGGGCTGCTGCTCGCCTTCACCGGCGGGATGCTGCTGCTGGTGATCGCCGCCGACCTGCTCACCCTGCTCATGGGGTGGGAACTGGTGGGGGCGCTGTCGTGGGCGCTCATCGCCCACCACTGGCGGGAGCCGGGCAACCCGGCCTCCGGCCTCTATGCCTTCGTGGTAACGCGGTTCGGCGACCTCGGCCTGTTCGCCGCCGCCATGGCCGCCTTCGCCGGCGCCGGCACCTTCGCCTACGACGGCCTCGCCGCCCTGCCGCCGGAAGCGAAGGCGGTCGCCGCCTGGGGCGTGCTGCTGTCGGCGGCGGCCAAGGCGGGCCAGGTGCCCTTCGCACCCTGGCTGTTCCGTGCCATGGCCGGGCCGACCGCCGTTTCCGCCCTGCTGCACGCCGCCACCATGGTGGCCGCCGGCGCCTATGTGCTGATCCGCCTGCACGACCCCTTCGCCGAGGTGCCGGGGTGGAGCGGCGCGGTGCTGGGCGTCGGGCTGACGACGGCGCTGGCGGGGGGCGTGGTCGCCTGCCTCCAGATCCACGCCAAGAAGCTGCTCGCCGCCTCCACTTCCGCCCAGTACGGCCTCATGTTCGTGGCGGTCGGGGCGGGGTATCCGGGAGTCGCCCTGCTGCACCTGATCGCCCATGCCTGCTTCAAGGCGCTGCTGTTCCTCACCGCCGGCATGGCGGGCAAGCGGGCCGGCAGCTACGCGCTCGACCGCATGGGCTTCGGCGCCGCCCTGCCGGGCACGGCGGCGCTGGCGGCCATCGGCGCCCTGGCGCTGGCCGGAGTGCCGCCGCTGGGTGCCGCCTGGACCAAGGAAGAGGTCATCGCCGCCGCCGGCCACCTCTCCCCCTGGCTCGCCGGGGCGGTGATGCTGGCGGGCGCGCTCAGCGCCGCCTATGCCGCCCGCCTGCACGTCATGGCCTGGGCGCGGCGCGACGACGCCCCCGACGGCCCCGCCCCAGCGCGCGGGGAAGTGGCTGCTGTGGCCCTGCTCGCCGCCGCCACCGTCGCCCTGTCGCTGCTGTGGCTGCCGCCGGTGGCCGAGGCGCTGGGCGTGCCGCTGCCGCCCGGCAAGGCGTGGGAGACCGCCGCCTCGCTGCTGCTGGTGGCGGCCGGGCTGCTGGCGGGCCGCCTGCTCGCCCGCCGCGGCCGCATCGACAGCCCCGCCGCCGACTGGCTGGGGCTGCCGACCCTTCTCGACCAAGCCGTCGCCCGCCCCTTCGCCCGCCTGTCGACCGCCGCCGGATGGCTCGACGACCGGGTGCTGGACGCCCTGCCGCGCGGCGTCACCCGCCTCGCCGCTGCCGTGCGCCGCACCCTGGCAGCCGGCGACCGGCGGGTGGTGGATCGCGGCGTCGCCCTGACGGCCGCCTTCGGTGCCTGGCTCGCCCGCATGGGCGACCGGGTCGGCGAGCCGGTCAGCGACGGCCTGCCCGAGGGTGCGGCGCGGCTGGCGGCCCTGGCCGGCGACGACGTGCGGCGGCTGCAAAGCGGCCTCTCCCATCACTACTACACCCTGCTCGTCGCGGGGGCCGGCGCCCTCGTCCTCGTCCTGATCCTCGTGAGTTGAGCCGCCCATGTCCCTGACGCTCGCCATCCTCGTTCCCCTGCTCGGCGCCCTGGCGCTGGCCCTGCTGCGCCTGCCCGAGACGGCCGCCCGCTGGCTGGCGGTGGCGGTGAGCGCCGTGCCGCTCGCCCTGCTGCTGCCGGTGTGGGCGGGCTTCGACACCGGCAGCGGCGCCCCCGCCTTCCAGGCGGTGAGCGAGGTGCCGTGGGTGCCGAGCCTGGGGGTGGCGTGGCGGGTCGGCGTCGACGGCATCTCGCTGTCGCTGGCCCTCATGAGCGCGCTGCTGTTCATCGCCGCCATCGCCTGGCCGGCCGACGTGCAGGGGCGGGCGCGGCAGTATTATGCGTGGTTCCTGTTCCTGCAGGGGGTGTCGCTCGGCCTGTTCCTGGTGCTCGACCTGCTGCTGTTCTATGTGTTCTTCGATCTGTCGCTGGTCGGCATGTACTTCCTCATCGGCCGCTGGGGGCATGGCGACGCGCAGGCGGCGGCGCTGAAGTTCTTCGTCTATACGCTGGCCGGGTCGCTCGCCCTGCTGCTCGCCATTCTCGGCCTCGTGCTGGCGCATGCGCCGCTCACCTTCGACATGCGGACCCTGATCGCCGCCCAGCCGCTGGCCGGCACCACCCTGTACGGCGGTCTCGTGCTGCTCGGCTTCGCGGTCGGCTTCGGCATCAAGACGCCGCTGTTTCCATTCCATACCTGGCTGCCGCCGGCGCATGTGGATGCGCCGGGACCGGCCTCGGCGATCCTCGCCGGCGTGCTGCTGAAGATGGGCACCTACGGCCTCGTGCGCCTGCCGCTGTCCATGATGGCCGAGACCTTCGCCCGCTGGGCGCTTGTGCTGGCGATCGTCGCCGTCGTGTCGATCCTGTGGGGGTCGCTGGTCGCCTTCGGGCAGCGCAACATGAAGCGGCGCATCGCCTATACCTCGGTCAACCACATGGGCTATGCCGTGCTCGGCATCGCGGTGGCCGGTGCCCTGACCGGCACCGCCGCCGCCGAGGCGCGCCAGCTGGCCCTGACCGGCGCGGTGGTGGAGATGATCGCCCACGGCCTCATCACCGGCGCCCTGTTCCTCATCGCCGGGTCGTTCTGGCAGCGGGCGCAGGACTACGACCTGAAGAGCTACGGCGGCCTCGCCGGCATCGCCCCGCGCCTGACCGCCGCCACCATCGTCGCCTCTTTTGCGAGCCTCGGGCTGCCCGGCCTCGCCGGGTTCGTCGCCGAGTTCCAGATCTTCGCCGGCACCTTCGCCGTCTACCCCTGGCTCGCCGCCGTCGGGCTGCTCGGCATCCTGATTACCGCCGCGCTGTTCCTGACGCTGGTGCAGGACCTGTTCTTCGGACCGCTGCCGGAACGCCACCGCCGCCGCTTCCCCGACCTGGACGCGCGGGAGACGGCGGTGCTGGGCGTGCTGCTGGTGCTGGTGGTGGGGATCGGCGTCTATCCGCGCTGGCTGCTGGACCTGGTCGACGCCGGCACCGCCGCCGTCATCGCCGGAGCCCCCTGACATGCCCATCGGCGACATCCTGCCGGAGATCGCCGTGCTGCTGACGGCCGTCGTCGTGCTGCTGACGGCGGCCTTCACGCCGCAGCGGACGCATGGCCTGTGCGCCGGGCTGGCGCTCGCCGGGCTCGCCGTCGCCGGCTGGCTGGTGACGCGCCAGACCGGCGCCGACCGCCTCACCTTCCACGGCGTGTGGGCGCTGGACGACGCCAGCCGCTGGGGCCGCCTGATGATCCTGGCCGCCACCGCCGCCGTCATCCCCCTGTGCCCGCGCTGGTTCGCCACCGACCGCCGCCACGGCGAGCTTTACGCCGTGCTGCTGTTCTCGGCCCTCGGGGCCATGGGGCTGGCGGCGGCGGCGGACCTGTTGCAGGTGGTGATCTGCGTCCTCCTGTCCTCGGTCACCGGCTATACGCTGGCCGCCTGGCACCGCGACTGGGCGCCTTCGGTCGAAGCCGGGATGAAGTACTTCCTCGTCGGCGCGCTCGCCAACGTGCTGCTGGTGCTGGGGGTGGCGCTGCTGGTCGGGCTGCTGGGCGATCCCGGCTTTCCCGCCATGGCGGCGGCGCTGGCGGCGCCGGGCGTCGGCTCGCCGCTGCTGCTGACGGGGGCGGCGCTGGCGGTGGTGGGGCTCGCCTTCAAGCTGGGCGCCGTGCCGGCCCACACCTGGATGCCCGACGTGGCCGAGGGCGCGCCCGCCCCCATGGCTGCCTTCCTGACCGTCGTGCCGAAGATCGGCGCCGCCGTGGCGCTTGCCCGGCTGGTGAGCCTGGTGCCGCCCGACGCGCTCGCCCTGCGGCCGGTGGTGGCGGCGGTGTCGGTCGCCACCATGACCGTCGGCAACCTGGGGGCGCTGGGGCAGGACGACGTGCGGCGGCTGCTCGGCTGGTCTTCGGTGTCGCAGTCGGGCTATGCGCTCATGGCGGTGACGGTGGTCGGCCTGACCGATGCCGCCCTGCCCGCCCTGATGCTGTTCCTGGCCGCCTATGCCGTCGCCAACCTGACCGCCTTCGCCGTGGTCGTCCACCTGCGCGGACTGACGGATCGGGCCGCCTGGGCCGGCCTCGCCACCGAGCGGCCATGGACGGCGATCGCCTTCGTCGTCGCCGTGCTCAGCCTGGTCGGCATTCCGCCGCTGGCCGGGTTCTTCGGCAAGCTGACGCTGTTCCTGGCGGCGCTCGACGGCGCCTATGTCTGGCTCGCCGTGGCGGCGGTGGCCAATACGGTGGTGTCGCTCGCCTATTACCTGCGGGTGGTGGCGCCCATGGTGTTCGCCGCCCCGCCACAGGCGCCGCGCGCCACCCTCGGCCGCCTGACCGCCGCCACCGTCGCCGCCGGGCTGCTGCTGACCGTCGGCCTCGGGCTGGCGGCGGAGGCGGGCTTCGCCGCCGCCGAGGGCATGACCCTGCTGCCGGTTCAGGGTTCCAGCAGGTAGGCGGCGACGGCGGCGCGGTCGGCCGGCGTCAGCCAGGCGGTGCTGTGGCGCACCACCTCGCCCATGCCGCCGCCGAAGGCGTCGCCGGACCGCCCGAGGCCGGTCTGCAAGGCGGTGGCGAGGCTGTCGGCGGTCCATCCCTTCTCCGCCAGCGCCGCAGCCGTGATGGCCGGCACCTTTCCGCCACCGGGGCCACCACCAGGGCCGTCGCTGCTGCCGGTGAGCGCGTCCTCGGCATCCTGCCCGCCGAGCAGTCCGCGCGGTGTGTGGCAGGCGCCGCAGTGGCCGGGGCCTTCGACGATCCAGGCGCCGCGGTTCCACGCCTCCGACCGCGCCGGGTCCTGCGGCGGCGGTGCGGCGTCGAGGTGCAGCGCCCGCCACAGGTGCAGTCCCTGGCGCACCGACCACGGGAAAGACAGGTCGTTGCCCTGCCGCCCGCCCGCCGCCGCCGGCACGGTGCGGAAGGCGGCGTAGAGATCGGCGATGTCCTGGTCGCTGAAGGCGGCGTAGGAGGGATAGGGGAAGGCCGGATAGTACGGGCTGCCGTCGGGCGCGAGCCCCTGGCGCACCGCCTGGGCGAAATCGGCGATGCTCCAGCCGCCGATGCCGTCCTCGGCATGCTGGGTGATGTTGGGCGGGCGGAAGGTGCCGAAGCGGGTCTCGATGGCCGCCCCGCCGGCCAGCGGCGCGCCGCCCGCCGCCGCATCGGTGTGGCAGCCGATGCAGCCGGCCAGCCGGGCGAGATAGGCGCCGCGGCGGGCGTCGCCGTCGGGAAACTCCGCCGCGGCGGCGGACGCCGCCCCCGCCGCCAGTGCGGCGAGGGCGACCACGGCGAAAGCCGACCGCCGCATCAGTGGGTCTTCGCCCGATAGGTGTCGTGGCAGGCCCCGCAGGTGTGGGTGAGCTGCATGAAGGCCGCCTGCGGCGTCGCCGCCGTCGGCGCCGGCGCCGCCGAAGCATCGCCCCCCATCATCTGGTGCATGGACGGCGCCCCGCCCATCATCGCGTGCATGGACGGGTTGCCCATGGCGGCGTCCATGTCGGGCGTGTGGGGGTGACCGGCCATGGCCTTGCCGGCGTCGGGATGATCGGCCGCCGCGGCCAGGGCCTCGGCATGCCGCGTCACCTCCTCCGCCAGGGCGCGGAACCGCTCCGGCTCGCTCCAGATCACCGGCAGCGCCTCCGTCGGGTGGTCGAGGCTGCCGGGCGGGAAGCCCTTCAGCATGGCTTCGCCGCCGTGCGCCGCGATGGCCTCGGCCTCCTTCCGCACGGCGGCGGCGTCGTAGGGCGCCTCGCCGTGCAGCATGGCCGACAGGCGCTTCATGCCGTCGCCCATCTCCTTCATGAGCGCCATGCGCTCCTTCACGACGCCGGTGGCGCCGCTGTGGGCGACGGCGGCCGCCGGCAGCAGCACGGCGGCCAGGGCCAGGGCGGCCAGGGTGGTGCGGGTCATGGGAGGGATCCTCCGTTCCTGGGTGAACCGGCGCATCAGAACGAGATCCGCAGGCCGCCCACCAGCGCGACCCGCTCGGGGTCCTCGCCATGGGCGCGGATGTGGTCGGCGGTCTTGCCGAAGGCGCGTTCCCAGGCGACGCCCACATAGGGCGCCACCTCGCGGGTGAGTTCGTAGCGCAGCCGCAGCCCGGCTTCCACCCCCGTCACCCCGGCGTAAACGCCAGCCGCGGTGTCGTCGGAGAACGCCACGTTCACCTCCACCGCCGGCTGAAGGACCAGGTTCTGGGTCAGCAGCAGGTCGTATTCCAGGTCGAGGCGGGCCGAGGCGTCGCCCGTCTCGCTGAGGAACAGGGCGGCGTCCACCTCCACCCAGTGCGGTGCGAGGCCGGTGATGCCGAGCACGGCGTGGGTGCGCTCCGGGTCGGGCTCCAGGTCGTGGCGCACACCCACCTGGAGGTCGAAGAAGTCCGACACCATGCGCTGGTAGAGCAGCTGGCCCTCCGCCTTCTCGAAGGCGGAGGCGTCGCGGTCGTACTCGCCGGTGGTCTTGACGGCGACCTTGTGGGTGTCGCCGCCGTAGCGGGCCTGCGCCTCCCAGACGATGGTGTCGGCCTGATCGGAGGCCTGGTACTCCAGCCGCTCGATCTCGACGGCGCCGAACAGCGGCTCGTGCATGTCGGCGGCCGAAGCCGGGGCGGTGGCGGCGGCCAGGCCCGCCAGGACGGCGGCGGCCGCGAGGGGGCGGCGGTCAGTGATGCGCGGCATGGTCGGTTCCCTCGGCGGCGGTCGGCCCGGTGGTGGTGGTGGTGGTGACGGCGGGCGTGGAGACGGCGGCGGGCGTCATGGCGGCGGGGCCGCCCTCGACGATCACCTCGCGGAACATGCCGGTCGCCATGTGGAACATGAGGTGGCAGTGGAAGGCCCAGCGGCCGGGCTGGTCGGCCTCGACCTCGGCATAGACCGTGGTGGCCGGCGCCACGCTGACCACGTGCTTGGCCGGGTTGAGGTCGCCCGCGCCGGTGTCGAGGATGGTCCACAGCCCGTGCAGGTGCATGGGGTGGGTCATCATGGTCTCGTTGACGAACTTGATGCGCACGCGCTCGCCGTACTGCAGGCGGATGGGCTCGGCATCCGAATACTTCCGGCCGTTGATGGACCAGATGTAGCGTTCCATGTTGCCGGTCAGGCGGATCTCGATCTCGCGCGTCGGCGGGCGAGCGGGATAGAGCGGTGTCTGCGCCTTCAGGTCGGCATAGGACAGCACCTTGCCGCCGTCGGCCGCACTGGGCACGAGGCCGCTGCCGGGCGCGTAGAACGGATCGGCCTTGGCGCCGCCGCCGCCGTGGGCCGAGTGGTCCATGCCGCCGGGGCCCATGCTGCCGTGATCCATGCCGCCGTGACCCGCGGCCCCGGACACCTGCTGGCCGCCCATGTCGTGGCCGGCGTGGCCGCCGTCGCCGTGGTTCATGTCGGCCATGGTGAGCTGCGGGCGCGGCCGCAGGGCCGGCACCTCGGCGGTCATGCCCTCGCGCGGCGCCAGGGTGGCGCGGGCGTAGCCGGCGCGGTCGAGGGATTCGGCGAACAGGGTATAGGCGCGGTCCTCGGTCGGGCGGACGATGACGTCGTAGGTCTCGCCGACGGCGATGCGGAATTCGTCCACCGGCACCGGCCGCACGGCGTTGCCGTCGGCGTGCACGACCGTCATGGGCAGGCCGGGGATGCGGACGTCGAAGATGGTCATGGCGGCGGCGTTGATGAAGCGCAGCCGCACCCGCTCTCCAGGCGCGAACAGGCCGGTCCAGTTCTGGGCGGCATCGCGGCCGTTGACCAGGAAGGTGTAACCCGACACGTCGGCGATGTCGGTCGGCATCATGCGCATGCCGCCCCAGTCGGCGCGGTCGGAAAGCGTCGCGCCGAGGCCCTTGTCGGCAGCGTCGGCGAAGAAATCCGCCGCCGTGCGCTGGCCGCGGTTGTAGTAGTCGGGCTGGCGCTTGAGGTTCGACAGGATGCGGTTCGGATCGGTGTCGTGCCAGTCCGACAGCATCACCACGTACTCGCGGTCGAAGCGGAAGGGCTCGCGCGCCTTGGGCTCGATGACGATGGCGCCGTAGACGCCGCGCTGCTCCTGGTGGCCGGAATGGCTGTGATACCAGTAGGTGCCGCTCTGCTGGGCGGGGAAGCGGTAGGTGTGGCTCTCGCCCGGCTTGATGCCGTGGAAGCTGAGGCCCGGCACGCCGTCCTGCGAGGAGGGCAGGATCAGACCGTGCCAGTGGATGGAGGTGTCCTCGTCCAGCCGGTTGGTGACGGTGACCTCCAGCTCCTGCCCCTCGGTGAAGCGCAGCGTCGGGCCGGGGATGGAGTCGTTCATGCCCATGCCCGTGACCGTGCGGTCCGACAGGGCGAGGGTGGTTTCGTCGATGGTGATTGCGAAGGTGGCGGTCGGGGCGGAGGCGGCCGCGGCCTGCCCGGCGGTGACCGACAGACCGGCGGCGACGGCGAGCGCGAGGGCGGCCGTGCGGAGGATGCGCGGGATCATGCGATGTCCTCCGGCGTCAGCGGCCGACGGCCACGGGCGCGGTCATGCCGGCCTCGTAGTGGCCGGGCATGGTGCAGGCGACCTCCAGGTCGTCGGCGCCGGCGGCGAAGCGCCACACCACCTCCACCGTCTTGCCCGGCTCGACCAGCACGCTGTTGGGGGCGTCGTGGGTCATGGCGGGCATGGTGGCATGGCTGCCGTGATCCATCTTCATCTTGCCATGGTCCATGCCATGCTGCCCGACCATGCCGTGGTCGACCATCATGGCCATGTGCTTCTGTTCCTCGGCCTGCATGGCGGCGGTGCCCAGGTGGAACTGGTGCAGCGCCGAGCCTTCGTTGCGGATGACGAAGCGCACCACGTCGCCCGCCTTCACCGACAGGGCGTCAGGCTCGAAGTAGTTGTCGCGCATCACCACCTCGACGGTCCGGGTGGCGGCGGCGGGGTCGGCGGGGGCGCCGAAGGGCAAGGACTGGGCCTGCGCCGTGCCGGAGGCGACGGCGAGCAGCAGGGCGGCGGCCAGGGCGCCGCGCACGGAAATCTGGGTCATGGAGTCGATCGTCCACGCGAGAGGGGGCACCGCCCGGGCGGGGCGGCGGCATCAGCGAAAGCGGGCTCTCAGGCGTGGGCTTTGGGCGGGCGGCGCAGCGGCAGGCTCGGCAGCGAGGCGGCATCGTCGTGCGCCACCGCGAAAACGGCGAGCATGCGCCCGCCGGCGGGCTGCGGCGTCGGCGCCACGGCGTCCATCACCACCGAACAGGCGGCGAGGCAACAACCGTGCAGCAGGCCGCCCGGACCGTCGTGGCCGTGATCGGCGTCCGCCATGGCGTCGGCTGCGGCGGCCTCCAGGCTGCACTCGGCGGCATGGGCGCCGGCGGCGTGGCTTTCGGCCATGTGCGCCGGATCGGCCGGCCCGGCCCATGCCCCGGCGGCGCCCCAGAGGAGGAGCGCGACGACCAGCAGCAGGGAAAGCAGCGGCGATTTCATGGGCATCCGGCGACGGGGCGGGAACACTGGTCAATCTAGGGGAAGACGCCCGACGATTCAACGGCGCCGCGCCCGCCGCCGCGAGTTCCGCATAGCGGAATGCAAAACTGCATTGCGGAATATCTCTCCCTGTGGTGCCATCGCGGTGTCCACCCTGCCGCGCCGTCATGTCGAGGACCGCCGCCATGTCCCTGCCCGCCGCCTTCGCCGATCTGCGCCTGCCCGTCATGGGCGCGCCCATGTTCATCGTGTCCGGGCCGGAGCTGGTGATCGCCCAGTGCCGCGCCGGGGTGGCGGGCTCCTTCCCCGCCCTCAACGCCCGGCCGGCGGAGGCGCTGGACAACTGGCTGACCACCATCGCCGGCGCGCTCGCCATCGACCGGGCGGCGGGCGGGCGGCCGGCGCCCTTCGGCGTCAACCTCATCGTCCACCGCTCCAACGCGCGCCTCGAGCAGGACTTGGCGACGGTGGTGCGCCACCGGGTGCCCTACGTCATCACCTCGGTGGGCGCGCCGGACGACGTGGTGGCCGCGGTGCACGGCTATGGCGGCCTCGTACTGCACGACGTCACCACCCTGCGCCACGCCCGCCGCGCCATCCGCGCCGGCGTCGACGGCCTGATCCTGGTCGCGGCCGGCGCCGGTGGCCATGCCGGCACCCTCAGCCCCTTTGCCCTGCTGCCCGAGGTACGGGCGGAGTTCGACGGCCTCGTGGTCCTGGCCGGCGCCATCGGCTCGGGCGCGGCGGTGCGGGCGGCGCGGGTGCTGGGCGCCGACCTCGCCTACATGGGCACCCGCTTCATCGCAACCGCCGAGGCCAACGCGCCCGACGACTACAAGCGCATGATCTGCGACAGCCGGGCCGCCGACATCGTCTACACGCCCGCCTTCACCGGTGTGCCCGGCAACTACCTGCGCCCGTCCATCGAGCGCTGCGGCCTCGACCCCGATGCCCTGCAGCCGCTCGGCGAGGTGTCCATCGGCAACCACGAGAAGCGGCCGAAGCAGTGGAAGGACATCTGGGGCGCCGGCCAGGGTGTCGGCGGCATCGCCGACGTGCCGACGGTCGCCGCCCTGGTCGACCGCCTCGCCGCCGACTATGCCGAGGCCGGGCGGCGGCTGGCGGACGACCCGTTCGACCGCGCCTGACAGGCCCGTTTCGACCAGCGAAATTCTGCGCTATACAGGCCCCCGCAGGGAAACCGAGGGAAGGACCGGGCGCATGAGCACGCGCAAGCCGTGGCGCACCAGGGTGACGGCCGACGACGCCGCATTGTCTGGCGCCGACGACGACACCGCGAGCGGCGGCAAGGACCGCCAGTTCATCACCGCGCTCGCCCGCGGGCTGGACGTGCTGCGCGCCTTCGACGCCGCCGACCCGTTGCTCGGCAACCAGGAGATCGCCGCCCGCACCGGCCTGCCCAAGCCCACCGTCTCGCGCATCACCTATACGCTGACGGAACTGGGTTACCTGCGGTGGGACGCCAAGCTGGAGAAGTACCGCCTGGGCTCGGGCGTGCTCGGCTTCACCCAGGCGTATATGGCGAGCATGGTGGTGCGCGACGTCGCCCGCCCGCACATGCAGGACCTCGCCGCCGCCACCCGCGCCACCGTCGGCCTCGGCGACCGCGACCGCCTGAGCATGGTGTGCATCGAGGTGCAGCGCGCCGTCTCCCACGTCATCCTGCACATGGATACCGGCACCCGCCTGCCCATCGGCCACAGCTCCATGGGCTGGGCCTGGCTCGCCCATGCGCCGGAGGGCCAGCGCCGCCCGGTCATGGATGCCCTCGCCGCCGCCGAGGGCGCCGACTGGCCCGACCTGCGGGCGCACATCGAGCAGGCGGAAAAGGAAATCGCCACCACCGGCTTCTGCCTCGGCGTCGGCACCTGGATGCCCGACATCAACGGCGCCGGCGCCGCCTTCCTGTCGCCCGACGGTCAGACGGTGCACGCCTTCAACATCGGCGGCCCGTCCTTCGTGCTGACGGAGGCGCGCATGCGCGAGGAAGTGGGGCCGATGCTGGTCGCCATGGTGCGCGCGGTGGAAGCCGACCTGCTGCGGCGCGGCTACCGCTGAGGCTACTCTCCTGCCTTCACCCACTGCGGGCGACGCTTTTCGAGGAAAGCGGTCAGGCCCTCGCCGGCTTCCGGGTGGTGGACCGCTTCCGTCAGCAGCTCCGCCTCCAGGTCCAGCTGGGTGTCGAGGTCGTGGCGCAGGGCGCCTTCCAGCAGCCGCTTGGCGCGGCCGAGCGCGGCGCGCGGCCCATTCGCCAGCCGCTCGGCCCAGGCCAGCGCCTCGTCGAAGGCCGCGCCGGGTTCGGTCAGGCGGTTGACGAGGCCGAGGGCGTGCAGCCGCTCCGCCCCCACCGGCGCGCCGTCGAACAGCGCCTCCGCCGCCAGCGGCGGCGGCAGGGCGCGGGCGAGGAAGGCCGAGGCGCCGCCGTCCGGGTTCAGGCCGACCTTGACGTAGGCCATGGAGAAGCGGGCATCGCGCGCCGCCACCACCAGGTCCGACGCCAGCACCAGCGACCAGCCGGCCCCGGCCGCCGCCCCCTCCACCGCCGCGATCACCGGCAGGCTGGAGCGCCGCAGGGCGCGGATGAAGCCATGCAGGTGCTCGATGGACTGGCGCTGCACCGCCGGCGGCTGCTCGCGCCGCTCGCGCAGGCGGCCGACGTTGCCGCCCGAGCAGAAGGTGCCGCCGGCGCCGGTCAGCACCACCGCCCCGACCGCCGGATCGCCGTCCGCCGCCTCCATGGCCGCCAGGCCGGCGGTGTAGATAGCGGGGTGCAGGGCGTTGCGCGTCGCCGGGTCGTTGAGCGTCAGCACCAGCACGCGCCCCTGGCGGCGCACGTCGAAGGGCGTCGCGAGGTCGGGGCTCATCGCGGTGTTCCTTCCGGATTCTCGCTGCCGCGGTGGTAGCGGAAGGTGCCGGTGGAGGTGGCGATGGGGTTGCCCTCGCCGTCGGTGGCGGTGGCATCGACGAAGTAGAGCCGCCGTCCGCCACCGCGCTTGTGCGCCTCCACCCGCAACAGCCCGTTGCGCATCTGGCCCAGGTAGTTGGTGGTGAGCGACAGGGTCAGGGTGCGCCGGATGTGGCCGGGCACCGGGCAGAAGCAGCCCGAGTAGCCGCTGGCGGTGTCGAGCACCGTGGTCAGCACGCCGCCGTGCAGCAGGCCGGCGCGGTTGAGGTGCTGCGGCCCGACCTCCAGCTCCACCACCGCCCGGTCGGGCTCCCATTCCACCAGCCGGTAACCCAGAAGCTCCTGCAGGCCGCTGCCGTTGGCCTGTTCCCAGGCGAGGTTGTCGAGCGTTTCCGCCGCCGCCGCCGTCGTTTCCGTCATGCACCCGTCTCCTCGTCCGCCGTACACATCTCCTCGGCCAGCAGGGTGAGGCGATGCTTCTGCACCTTGCCGGTGGCCGACGCCGGCATGGCGTCCACCACGAAGATGCGCTGCGGCCTTTTATAGGGCGCGAGGCGGTCCTTCACGAAGTCCTTCAGCGCCGCCTCGTCGACGCCCGAACCGGGCACCGCCTCGACGAAGGCGATGACTTCCTCGTTGCCGGAGACGCGACGACCGACCACGGCGCTGTGGGTGACGGCGGGATGGGCGTTCAGCGCCGTCTCCACCTCGGGCGGATAGACGTTGAAGCCCGAGCGGATGATGAGCTCCTTCGCCCGGCCGACCAGGAACAGGGCGCCGTCGGGGTCGCGGCGGCACAGGTCGCCGGTCTTCAGCCAGCCGTCGGGCGTGACGGCGACGGCCGTCGCGGCGGGGTCGCGGTAGTAGCCCTTCATGATGTTGGGGCCGCGCGCCCACAGCTCGCCGACCTCGCCCTCGGGCACGTCGCGGCCCTCGGGGTCGACGATGCGCACCTCGAGCCCCGGCAGGGCGGGGCCGATGCTGTCGTCGTCACGGCGGCCGTCGATGCGGGTCTGGGAGACGGTGGGCGAGGCCTCGGTCAGGCCGTAGCCGTTGTTGAGTGCCAGGCCGAAGCGGGCCTCGATGCGGCGCTTCCAGTCGAGGTCGAGCGGCGCGCCGCCCGAGGACATGTACCGCAGCCGCGGCACTTCCAGCGTGCGGCCGGCGCCCTCCAGGTACTCCAGCAGCTTGGCGTACATGGCCGGCACGCCCTGGAACACGGTCACGCCGCCCGCCAGCGCATCGGCCAGGTGCGCCGGGTCGAACTTGGGCACCAGCACGAGGCAGCCGCCGGCGTTCACCGTGCCGAGGAAGGTGGAGGCGAGGCCGAAGACGTGGCTGATGGGCAGTACCGCATAGACCCGGTCGTCCGGCCCGAGCGCCCGCTGGCGGCCCGAGACGATGGCGATGAAGAGCACGTTGCGGTGCGTCAGCATCACGCCCTTGGGCTGGCCGGTGGTGCCCGAGGTGTAGATCATGGCCGCCACCTGGCCGGCGGGATCGTCGCTCACCGGCTCCGGCTCGGCCTCCAGCCCACCGGCGACCAGGACGGCGCCGAAGCCGGGGTCGGTCACCTCCGCCGCACCGGCGTCGGTGCCGTGGCGGGCGGCGTCGCGCGAGCACAGGTGGGTGAACACCATGGCGCGCGGCCGGCAGTGGTCGCGGATGCGCGCCACCTCCGGCGCCGCCAGCCGGGCGTTGAGCAGCACCGCCCAGGCGTCCAGCCGCGAACAGGCGAACAGGAAGGCACCGGTCGCGACCGAGTTCTCGTTGAGCAGCATCACCCGGTCGCCGCCGCGCACGCCGGCCTCGCGCAGCACCCGCTCCGCCGCGTCCACCGCATCGCCGAGCGCCGCGTAATCCAGCTCCCGGCCGTCGAAGTCGACCAGCGCCGGGGCGGCGGGACGCTCCCGCCGCCAGCGGTCGGGCAGCTCGTGGATGCGGCGCGGGAAGGCGGCGAGGTCGACGGTGTCGTCGCCGCCGCCGCTCATGCCTGGGCCTCGCGGATCATGTTGCGGGCGATGACCAGCTGCTGGATCTGGGTGGTGCCCTCGTAGATGCGGAACAGGCGGACGTCACGGTAGAAGCGCTCGACGTCGTAGTCGGCGATGTAGCCGGCGCCGCCGTGGATCTGCACCGCGCGATCGGCGACGCGGCCGACCATTTCCGTCGCGAACATCTTGCAGCAGGCCGCTTCGGTGGAAACGTTGACGCCGGCTTCCTTGCGGCGCGCCGTTTCCTCCACCATGCAGCGGGCGGCGTAGCTTTCGGCCTTGCTGTCGGCCAGCATGGCCTGGATCAGCTGGAACTCGGCGATGGGCTGGCCGAACTGCTTGCGGTCCATGGCGTAGCGCAGGGCATCCTCGATGAGCCGCTCGGAGACGCCGCAGCACACGGCGCCGATGTGCAGGCGGCCGCGGTCGAGCACCTTCATGGCCGTCTTGAAGCCCTGGTTGAGGCGCGCCGGGCCGCCGATGATGGCGCTTTCCGGCACCCGCACGTCCTCGAAGATGACGTCGCAGGTATGCGCGCCCTTCTGGCCCATCTTCTTGTCGACCGGGCCGAGGCTGATGCCCGGCAGGGTCGCGTCCACCACGAAGGCGGTCACGCCGCGGGCGTCGCGGCTGTCGGGCTCGGTGCGGGCGAAGACGGTGAAGACGCCCGCCTGCGGCGCATTGGTGATGTAGCGCTTGGTGCCGTTCAGGATGAAGTCGGTGCCGTCGCGCCGCGCGCTGGTGCGCAGCGAGCCTGCGTCGGAGCCGCTGTTGGGCTCGGTCAGGCAGAACGAGCCGATCAGCTCGCCGGCCGCCAGCTTGGGCAGGTAGTGGGCCTTCTGCTCGTCGGTGCCGTCGATGACGATGCCCTGCGAGCCGATGCCGTTGTTGGTGCCGATGAGCGAGCGGAAGGCCGGCGAGGTGCGGCCGAGGCGAAAGGCGACCTGCACCTCTTCGCTCATGGTCAGGCCGAGGCCGCCGAACTCTTCGGGGATCGACAGGCCGAACAGGCCGAGGTCGCGCATCTCCTGGATGACTTCGTCGGGGATGCGGTCCTCTTCCGCCACGCGCTGCTCCAGCGGGCGGAGGCGCTGCTCGACGAAGCGGCCGACGGTGTCGAGGAGCTGGTTCAGGGTTTCGGTGTCCAACGCCATGATCTCGGACCTTCCTCGTGTTTATTTTGCATCGTGAAAAACAGTTTCGAAAAACCTGTTGCCGCCGACCGTGGCACGAACTACGATGCCCGTCAAGAACACGAAATTGAATTTCGTACAACGAAACAAGGGAGGATCGGATGGCGGAACCCGCCGTGCTGCGCGAGACCCTGGACGGCGGCGTCGCCCTGCTGCGCCTGAACCGGCCGGAGGCGCGCAACGCCCTGTCCCCGGCCCTGCGCGAGGAGCTGGCGGCCCACTTCACCGCACTCGCCGCCGACGAGTCGGTGCGCGCCGTGGTGCTGACCGGCGGGCCGGACGTCTTCGCCGCCGGGGCCGACATCAAGGCCATGGCCGAGGCCTCGCCCACCGACATGATGCTGCGCGCCTCCGAACGCCTGTGGGCGCCGGTGAAGGACTTCCCGAAGCCGCTCGTCGCCGCCGTCAACGGCTGGGCGCTGGGCGGCGGCTGCGAACTGGCCATGCACGCCGACGTCATCGTCGCCGGCGAAGGCGCCAAGTTCGGCCAGCCGGAAATCAAGGTCGGCATCATGCCCGGCGCCGGCGGCACCCAGCGCCTCGTACGCGCCGTCGGCAAGTTCAAGGCCATGAAGATCCTGCTCACCGGCGAGCCCGTCTCCGCCGCCGAGGCCGAGGCCATGGGGCTCGCGACCGAAGTGGTGCCCGACGACCGCACCCTCGACCGCGCCGTCGAAATCGCCACCGGCATCGCCCGCCTGCCGCCGCTCGCCGCCCGCAAGATCAAGGAAGCGGTGCTGGCCGGCGCCGACCAGACCCTGGAGGCCGGCCTGCTCATCGAGCGCCAGGCCTTCCAGCTGCTGTTCGACACCGCCGACCAGAAGGAAGGCATGGCCGCCTTCATCGAGAAGCGCCGCCCCACCTTCACCGGCCGCTGAGCCCCACCGACCAAGGGACCCCGCCGACATGACCGATTCGTCGACCGTCCTCGACGCCGCCCGCCCCGATCTCGTCCTCGGCATCGTCGGGGCCGGCATCATGGGGCGCGGCATCGCCCAGATCGCCGCCGAGGCCGGCATCACCGTGCTGCTCGCCGACGCCCGCCGCGAGGCGGTGGACGAGGCCTGCGCCTTCGTCGCCGACATGCTCCGCCGCAAGGCCGCCAAGGGCAAGCTGACCGAGGCCGAGGCCGAGGACGCCGCCGCCCGCGTGCGCGGCACCGACGCCGGGCCAGACGCCGGCTATGGCGCCTTCGCCCCCTGCCATGTGGTGGTGGAAGCGGTCGCCGAGCGCATGGAGATCAAGCACGCCGTGCGCGACGGCCTGGAAGCCGCCGTGGATGGGCAGTGCATCATTGCCACCAACACCTCGTCGCTGTCGGTCACCGGGTTCGCCGCCGGGGCGCAGCGGCCGGGCCGCATCGCCGGCTTCCACTTCTTCAACCCGGTGCCGCTCATGCGGCTGGTGGAGGTGATCGGCGGCACGCTCACCGAGGCCTGGGCGGTGGACGCCCTCATGGCGCTCGGCCGCCGCCTCGGCCATCGGCCGGTGCTGGCGACGGACACGCCGGGCTTCCTGGTCAACCACGCCGGCCGCGCCTTCGGCACCGAGGCCATGCGCATCGTGAGCGAGGGCATCGCCTCCTTCGCCGACGTCGACCGGGTGATGACCGAGGCCGCCGGCTTCCGCATGGGCCCCTTCACCCTGCTCGACCTGACGGGCCTCGACGTGTCGCAGACGGTGATCGAGTCCATCTATCACCAGTATTACGAGGAACCGCGCTACCGCCCCAACTACATCGGCAAGCAGCGCCAGATGGCGGGGCTCTACGGCCGCAAGACCGGGCACGGCTTCTATGAATACGCCGACGGCAAGCCCGCCCTGCCGGCCGAGCCCGCCGTGCCGTCCGTCGCCGCCGACGCCCGCCCGGTGTGGGTGAGCCGCCGCCATCCCGCCGCCGCCGACCGCCTGCGCGCCGTGCTGCAAGAGGCCGGCGCCACCGTCGAAGCCGGCGACACGCCCTCGGCCGAGGCGGTCTGCCTCGTCACCCCGTTCGGTGCCGACGCCACCACCAGCGCCGTGGACGAAGGGCTCGACGCCCGCCGCGTGGTCGCCGTCGACATGCTGTTCGACCTGCGCGGCCGCCGCACCGTCATGGGCACGCCCATCACGGAAGCCGCCTGCCGCGACCTCGCCCACGCCCTGCTCGCCGCCGACGGCAGCGCGGTGACGGTCATCCACGACAGCCCCGGCTTCATCGCCCAGCGCATGGTGGCGGGCATCGTCAACGTCGGCGCCGACATCGCCCAGCAGCGCATCGCCGCGCCCGAGGACGTCAACGTCGCCGTCGAGCTGGGCCTCGGCTACCCGCGCGGGTCGCTGCGCTTCGGCGACGACGTCGGGCCGCGGCGCATCCTGGAAATCCTGGAGGGGCTGCACGCCTTCTACGGCGATCCGCGCTACCGCCCGAGCCCCTGGCTGAAGCGCCGCGCCCTGCTCGGCGTGCCGCTGACCACCCCCGAAGCCTGACGCGCCCCCAGATCGAGAGACGGAACCGCCCCATGACCGACGCCTTCATCTACGACGGCCTGCGCACCCCCTTCGGCCGCCACGCCGGGGCGCTCGCCCCGCTGCGCACCGACGACATGCTGGCCCAGGTGCTGGCCGCCGTGGTCGCGCGCTCGCCCTTCGCCGCCGCCGCCATCGAGGACGTGGTGATCGGCTGCACCAACCAGGCCGGCGAAGACAGCCGCAACGTCGCCCGCAACGCCCTGCTGCGCGCCGGCCTGCCCATCGAGGTCGCCGGCCAGACGGTCAACCGCCTGTGCGGCAGCGGCCTCGCCGCCCTCATCGACACCGCCCGCGCCATCCGCACCGGCGAAGGCGACCTCTACATCGCCGGCGGCGTCGAGGGCATGAGCCGGGCGCCCTTCGTCATGGGCAAGGCGGAAACGCCGTTCAGCCGCCAGGCCACCGTCTACGACACCACCATGGGCGCCCGCTTCCCCAACCCGCTGGTGACCCGCCAGTACGGCGCCGACACCATGCCGGAGACCGCCGACAACGTGGCGCGCGACCTCGGCATCACGCGCGCCGAGGCCGACGCCTTCGCGCTCGCCAGCCAGACCAAGTTCGAGACCGCCCGCGCCGAAGGCTTCTTCGACGCCGAGATCCTGGCCGCCGAAGTGCCGACCGGCCGCAAGACGCCGCCCGCCGTCGTCGCCGCCGACGAACACCCGCGCCCCGACACCACGCTCGCGACCCTGGAGCGCCTGCGCCCGCTGTTCGAGGGCGGCGTGGTCACCGCCGGCAACGCCTCGGGCATCAACGACGGCGCCGCGGCGCTCATCGTCGCCTCGCGCGCGGCCGGCGAGGCCGTCGGCGCCCGCCCGCGCGCCCGCGTCGTCTCCGGTGCCGTCGCCGGCGTCGAGCCGCGCGTCATGGGGCTCGGCCCGGTGCCGGCGGCGAAGAAGGCGCTGGCCCGCGCCGGCCTGACGCTCGCCGACATGGACGTCATCGAGATCAACGAGGCCTTCGCGAGCCAGGTGCTCGGCTGCCTCAAGCTGCTCGAGATCGACGCCGCCGACAGCCGCCTCAACCCCAACGGCGGCGCCATCGCCGTCGGCCATCCGCTGGGGGCCTCGGGCGCCCGCCTCGCGCTCACCGCCACCCGCCAGCTGGAACGCACCGGCGGCCGCTATGCGCTGGTGTCCATGTGCATCGGCGTCGGCCAGGGCATCGCGGCCGTGCTGGAGCGCGTCGACGGATAATTTCACCATGCGGAAATGAATTTCAATTCCATTGACGAGGCCGCGATGAGCGTGACAAGGTCGCAGAAGGACGGAACAGCCTGGAGCCCCCAACCGGGGCCGGACGGCGACCGTCGGGCTCATCCGGCAAGGAGCGGCGGCGTGAGGAAGCGGCACCAGGTCCCCGACCTGACGCGGGCGATCGACCCGACCGAGCGCGACCCGCAGTTCGTCACCGCCCTGTCGCGCGGGCTGGAGGTGCTGCGCGCCTTCCGCCAGACCGACAAGGCGCTCGGCAACCAGGACATCGCCGCCCGCACCGGCCTGCCGAAGCCGACGGTGTCGCGCCTGACCTACACGCTCAGCCGCCTCGGCTACCTCAGCTACCTGCCCGACGTCGGCAAGTACCGGCTGGGCATCGGCGTGCTGTCGCTGGGCTTCACCTGCCTCGGCAGCATCGGCGTGCGCGACGTCGCCCGCCCGCTCATGCAGGAGATGGCCGACTATTCCGGCGTCTCCGTCGCCCTCGGCACCCGCGACCGCATGAGCATGGTCTATGTGGAATGCTGCCGCGGCGACAGCGCCATCACGCTGGCGCTCGACGTCGGCTCGCACATCAAGCTCGGCACCTCGGGCATGGGGCGCGCCTATCTGGCCGGCCTGCCCGACGACGAGCGCCGCCACCTCATGGACCTGCTGGCCGCGCACGAGGGCGACCGCTGGCCGCGCGTGCGCGACGGCATCGAGCAGGCGGTCGAGGACCTGAACACCCGCGGCTTCTGCCTCTCGGCGGGCGACTGGAAGTCCGAGGTCTACGCGGTCGGCGTGCCGCTGCGGGTCGGCGAGGGCTCGCTGGCCTTCGCGCTCAACTGCGGCGGCCCGGCCTACATGCTGCCGCGGGAGCGGCTGGTCGACGACATCGGCCCGCGCCTCGTGGCCGTGGGGGACCGCATCCGCCAGACCATGGGCGTCGTCCGACCCTGACTTTCCGCCGCCCCCGCCAGGCGGCGGGCGGCCCAGCAACGCCGGCGAAGACCGGCAGATGACGAAGAACCGGAGGAAGCGAATGACACTCAATACCATTCTGCGGCGCGTCGCCGCCGGCATCGTGTTCTCCGCCGTCGCCTACGGCGGTGCGGCGCAGGCCGAGACCTTCACCCTCGGCTCGCAGGTGCCGCTGACCGGCAACCTCGCGCGCGTCGGTACCGGCATGCACGAGGGCATCTCGGTCGCCATCGCCATGGCCAACAAGGAACTCGGCGGTAAGCACGAGTTCAAGGTCTCGACCATCGACGACGAGAGCAACCCGGCCAAGGCCGTCGCCGCCGTCGAGAAGCTGGCGTCCGAAGGCGTCGTCGCGCTGACCGGCGGCTACGGCTCCAACATCATCGGCCCGGCCTCCGAAGCCGCCGCCAAGAGCGACCTCGTCTACATCACCTCGGGCGGCGTGGCGCCGGAGCTGACGCACCGCGACCTCGACACCTTCTTCCGCATCAACAACAGCGAAGGCTACGGCAAGGCCATGCTCGGCCTGCTGAAGGACATGGGCGTCAAGAAGGTCTCGGTGATCTATTCCAACAAGGAAGCCACCGACGCCATGGCCAAGTACGTGGAAGAGGGGCTGAAGGAAGCCGGCGTCGAGGTGACGACGCACGAGTTCGACGCCTCCACCACCGACTTCAAGTCGATCATGAACAAGGTGAAGCTGCGCGACCGCTCCGACGCCATCGCCATGATCGGCTACGAGAACGACTACGTCGGCATCCTGCGCGCCGCCTCCGTGCTGAAGCCCGAGGCCAAGGCCATCGTCGGCGTGTGGTCGCTCGCCACCAGCCAGATGAACACCGAGTTCCACGACCTGGTGCAGAACGTCTACGGCACCTCGCTGCTGCCCTACCCGGTGAAGTTCTCGGGCGACGAGGCGGTCGAGTTCTCGGCCACCTACAAGGAGATGTTCGGCAAGGAGCCGGACTACCTGGGTCAGTTCGGCTACGTGCAGACGCGCCTGCTCATCGACGCCGTGGTCGCCGCCGCCGACAAGGGCGAGGTGAGCGGCAAGACGGTGGCGCAGGAGCTGCGCAGCCTGAAGGCCGACACCCTGATCGGCGACGTCGCCTTCGACGAGAACGGCGACAACCCGAACTTCTCGCACCGCATGGGGCAGCACCAGGGTGACCGGGTCGAGATCGTGTGGCCGGAAAAGGCCGCCACCGCCAAGATGAACTTCCCGGCGGTGCCCTGGTAAGGCGTCTCTCCCGGCCGCCGCCGCCCCATGCCCCCTCCGCCGCCCCTGCGGCAGCCGGGCGGAGCGGCGGCGGCGGCCGGGGCCCTCTCCCCCTGCCTTTCGTTCAACCCTGGCTCGCTGGGAACGGGACATGTTCGAACTGACGCTGCAGGCCGTGTATTCGGGCCTGCTGGCCGGCGGCTGGTATGCCATGGTCGCCCTCGGCCTCGCGCTGGTGTTCGGCACCATGCGCATCATCAACCTGGCCCACGGCGAGCTGGTGCTGCTGGCCGCCTATGTGGCCTTCGAGATGGAACGCAGCTTCGGCCTCAACCCCATCGCCGCCATTCCGGTCGCGCTGGTGGTGGTCGGCCTGACGGCGCTGCTGGTCTATTTCCTCATCGGCCGCATCCGCCACGACCGCGAGCTGAACTCGCTCATCCTCACCTTCGGCATCGCCATCGTGCTGACGAACGTGATCCTGATGACGTGGTCGGCCGACATCCGCTCCACCTCCGTCGGCTGGTTCATGGACGGTGCGGTCATCGCCGACACCCTGTTCAGCATGAACAGCGAGGTGCTGTTCTTCGGCGCCGGCGTCGCCCTGGTGGGCGGCACCTACTGGTGGCTGAACCACACCTGGCACGGCCGGGCGCTGCGCGCGGTGTCGTCCAACCGCAACGCCGCCATGCTCATGGGCGTGAACCCGGCGCGCGTCGAGGCCATGTCGTTCGTCGTGTCGGCGGTGCTCGCCACCGTCTCGGGCGTGGCGCTCTACACCGCCTCCGTCGTCTTCCCCGCCCTCGGCCACGGCCTGACCATCAAGGCCTTCGTCATCACCGTGCTGGCCGGCCTCGGCTCGGTGCCGGGCGTGCTGCTGGGCGCGGTGATCCTCGGCGTCGGCGAGACCATGACGGCGACCTTCGCCAAGCCCTCGCTGCAGGAACTGACCGGAATGGTCATCTTCCTGCTGATCCTGTTCCTGCGTCCGTCGGGCCTGTTCGGCCGCAAGGTGGTGGGCAAATGACCATGATGCGTTCCGGACTCCTGCTCGGCTTCCTGGCCGTCGCCTACCTCGGCGTGCCGCTGCTGTTCGGCGGCATGGACTATGTGATGAGCCTGGTGATCGCCGCCCTGACCATCGCCGGCATCGCGGTGGCCTGGGCGCTGCTCGGCAACCTCGGCGGTCTCGTCAGCTTCGGCCATGCGGCGTTCTTCGGCGTCGGCGCCTATGTCTCGGCGCTGCTGGTGATGGACAACGGCTGGCCGGTGCTGCCGGCCATGCTGGCGGGCGGCCTGGGCGCCGCAATCGCCTCGGTCGCCACCATGCCGGCGCTCCGCCTGCGCGGCCCCTACTTCGCGCTGGCGATCCTCGCCTATGCCCACATCTTCAAGATCCTGGCCGTCGAGTTCTCGAGCATCACCGGCGGCGCCGGCGGGCTGCTCAGCATCCCCGGCTTCCCCACCGTCTTCGGCCTCGACCTCGCTAGCAAGACCGGCGCCTACGTGCTGATCCTGACCATCGTGCTGGCCTGGATGGCGGTCTACCACGCCATCCGCCGCAGCACCTGGGGCCTCGCGCTCCGCGCCATGCACGACAGCGAGCTGGCGACGCGGGTGGTCGGCGTGCCCTCGACGCACCTGAAGGCGGTGATGCTGGTCGTCTCGGCCTTCATGACCGGCGTCGTCGGCGCCTTCAACGCCCACCAGATCAGCTTCCTCGACCCGGAATACGCCTTCTCGGGCACCTGGACCGTGCTGCCCATCGCCGCGGCCATCTTCGGCGGCTACCGCACGGTGTGGGGTCCGCTCATGGGGGCGCTGGTGGTCTATCTGCTCGATCAGCTGGTGTTCAAGGAGATCATGCCGAGCGGCCACCAGCTGGTGTTCGGCGTGCTGCTGGGCGCCATGATCCTGCTCAGCCCGCAGGGCCTGATGCCGCTGCTCGCCCGCCTCGGCGTCGCGCGCCCCCGCCGCGAGACGGCCCCTCAGGCGGCAGCGCCCCACGCGACGGAGGACGGCAATGCTCGCGCTTGACGATGTATCCATGAACTTCGGCGGCGTCGCCGCCCTGCGCAACGTCACCTTCGCCATGGACGAGGGCGAGACGCTCGGCCTCATCGGCCCCAACGGCGCCGGCAAGACGACCCTGTTCAACGTCATCTCCGGCGTGCTGACGCCGAGCGCCGGCCGGCTCGAATTCGCCGGCAAGCCGCTCGGCAAGGCGGCCAACTGGCGGCGGGCGCGGCAGGGCATCGGCCGCACCTTCCAGATCCCGCAGCCCATGCACGAGCTGACGGTGCGCGAGAACCTGATGGTCGCCCAGCGCTTCGGCGCCGGCCGCACCGACGGCAGGCGCATCGACGAGATCCTCGACCTGCTCGACCTGACGGCCAAGCAGCACATCGATGCCGCCCACGGCCTAGCGCTCACCGAGCAGAAGGCGCTGGAGGTCGGCAAGGCGCTGGCGGTGGAGCCGCGCCTGCTCATGCTCGACGAGGTGCTGGGCGGGCTCGAAACCGCCACCAAGCGCGCCTTCGGCCAGACCCTGCAGCGGGTGCGCGAGCGCTACGGCCTGACCATGATCGTCATCGAGCACGACATCGAGACCATCAAGACCCTGTGCCCGCGCGTCGTGGTGCTCAACTTCGGCGAACTCATCGCCGACGGCACCCCCGACGAAGTCTTCAACGACGCCCGCGTCATAAGGAGCTACACCGGTGACAGCGCTGCTTGACGTCCGCACCCTGCGCGCCGGCTACGGCAGCATCAACGTCCTGTGGGACGTCGACCTGACCGTGCAGGAAGGCCGCACCACCGTCATCGTCGGCCCCAACGGCGCCGGCAAGACCACCCTGCTGCGCGCCGTGATGGGCCTGGTGAAGACGTCGTCGGGCGACATCGCCCTGCACGGCGAAAGCCTGGCGCGCACCCGCACCTGGGACATCGTCGACCGCGGCGTCGTGATGATCCCGGAAGGCCGCATGGTCTTCCCCGACATGAGCGTGCTCGACAACCTGCTGATGGGCGCCTACCCCCGCAGCGGCCGGCCGCGCTGGAAGCAGAACCTGGAGCGCGTCTTCGACCTGTTCCCCCGCCTGCGCGAGCGCCGCAGCCAGATGGCCGGCTCGCTGTCGGGCGGCGAGGCGCAGATGCTCGCCATGGGCCGCGGGCTCATGGAAGAGCCGAAGGTGCTGCTCATCGACGAACCCTCGCTCGGCCTCGCGCCCGTCATCGTCGACGAGATCTTCAAGATCCTCGCCGACCTGAAGGCGCAGGGGCTGACGGTGGTGCTGGTGGAACAGAACACCAGCCGGGCGCTCGCCATCGCCGACCACGTCAACCTGATGCGGTCGGGGCGGGTGCTGTTGTCGCGGCCGGCGGCCGAGGTGAACCTCGACCGCCTGCACGACCTCTACTTCGCGCGGGAAACCGCGTGAGGGTGACCGCGTAACCCTGCCCTACCCTGCTTGTATCCCTCGTGGCCGGGCATCGTCCCGGCCACCTTTTTGCGGGCAGGCCGTCACGCCTTCAGCCGGTAGCCGGTGCGGAACATCCACACGATGACGGCGAGGCACAGCGCCATGAACACCAGGGTCATGCCGAGGCTGACGCCCACCGCCACGTCGCTGATGCCATAGAAGCTCCAGCGGAAACCGCTCACCAGGTAGACCACCGGGTTGAACAGCGCCACCGTGCGCCAGATGCCGGGCAGCATGTCGATGGAATAGAACGTGCCGCCGAGGAAGGTGAGCGGCATGACCACCAGCATGGGCACGATCTGCAGCTTCTCCCACCCGTCGGCCCAGATGCCGATGACGAAGCCGAGCAGGCAGAAGGTCATCGCGGTCAGCACCAGGAAGCCCAGCATCCAGAACGGGTGCGCGATCTCGAAGGGCACGAACAGCCGCGCCGTCGCCAGGATCACCAGCGCCAGCACCAGCGACTTAGTCATGGCCGCGCCGACGTAGCCGACGACGATCTCGAAGGGCGACACCGGCGCCGACAGCACCTCGTAGATGGTGCCGGCGAAGCGCGGCATGTAGATGCCGAAGGCGGCGTTGCTCACGCTCTCGGTCAGGATCGACAGCATGATGAGGCCCGGCACGATGAAGGCGCCGTAGGGCACGCCGCCCACTTCCTCCATGCGCGAGCCGATGGCGGCGCCGAACACGATGAAGTAGAGCGAGGTGGACAGGACGGGCGTCGCCAGGCTCTGCATCAGGGTGCGCCAGGCGCGCGCCATCTCGAACTTGTAGATGGCCTTGATGGCGTAGACGTTCACGGCTGCGACCTCACGAGCGTGACGAAGATGTCCTCGAGCGAACTCTGGCGCGTCTGCAGGTCCCTGTAGCCGATGCCGAGGTCGCCGAGGCGGCGGAGCAGGCCGGCGATGCCGGTGCGGTCGGCCTGCGAGTCGAAGGTGTAGACCAGCTCGTAGCCGTCGTCCGACAGCACCAGCGGCAGGCCCGCCAGTTCCTCCGGCAGGGCCGTGACCGGCGGATGCAGCTGCAGGATCAGCTGCGACTGCCCCAGCTTCTGCATCAGGGCGGTCTTTTCCTCCACCAGGATGATCTCACCCTTGCGGATCACCCCGATGCGGTCGGCCATCTCCTCGGCCTCTTCGATGTAGTGGGTGGTGAGCACGATGGTGACGCCCCGCTCGCGCAGGCCGCGCACCATGGCCCACATGTCGCGGCGCAGCTCCACGTCGACGCCGGCCGTCGGCTCGTCGAGGAACAGGATGGTGGGTTCGTGCGACAGCGCCTTGGCGATCATGACGCGGCGCTTCATGCCGCCGGACAGGGTCATGATCTTGGCGTCGCGCTTGTCCCACAGCGACAGGTCGCGCAGCACCTTTTCCAGGTAGGCGTCGTCGCGCGGCTTGCCGAACAGGCCGCGGCTGAAGCGCACGGTGTCGAGCACGGTCTCGAACATGTCCGTGGAGATTTCCTGCGGCACCAGGCCGATGGCCGAGCGCGCCGCGCGGTAATCGCGCACGATGTCGTGGCCGTCGGCGGTGACCGTGCCGGCGGTCGCCCGCACGATGCCGCAGATGATGCTGATGAGGGTGGTCTTGCCGGCGCCGTTGGGACCGAGCAGGGCGAAGATCTCGCCGCGCTTGATGGTCAGGTCGACGCGCTTCAGGGCCTGATGGCCGCTGGCGTAGGTCTTTTCCAGGCCGCGGACGGCAATGACCGCGGCCGTGTCTACGGGATGATCGTCACGCATGCCGAGGCAGCCTCGCACTTGACGGAGGGGCGAGCATTGGCCGACTTGTCCGCTCGGTCAAGTGAAGGATGTTCAGGCGGTGCGGGTCGGCCCGGTCGCGCCATCGTCGGGCCGAGGCCGGGACCGCGGAAGGGGCCTCAGCGCACCACCGCCAGTTCGTCGGCGAGGGGGGCGTCGAGGCGGGTCGCCACCAGGCGCAGACGGTCGAGGCCGCGGCGCTCGGCGACCCAGTGGCAGGCCCGGTCGGCGGATTTCGCCAGTTGCACGCCGACCAGACTGCCGGAGTTCTTCTCGCTCACGCGCCAGGTCACCTTCATCACATCCTCCTTGGGCCGGTTCCCTAGTGTTTTGAGGGCCGGCGCCGTCGGACGCAATCGCCACTCCGCCTTACGCCGGGCGGGTGATCGTTCGAATGAAAGGCTTCCTTTCGGGGTAGGCTCCCTAGACCTACCACACCCGCGTCGCGCCCGCCGCCTCGGCCACGGCCGCCCGGCGGTCGGCCGGCAGCAGGGCGAGCGCGGTGGAAACGGCGTCGGCGACCACCGCCGTCGGCGCCTGCACGGTGATGCGCGCCACCGTGCCGCCGGGGCGGCCGGTGGCCGGGTCGAAGACGTGGCCGGCGGGCTCGGTGGTCGCCAGCGCCGCATCCACCAGCGGCAGCGCCTCGGCCCCGGCGGCGGGCGCCACCTGCCAGGGGCGGCCGGCGGGGTGACCACCGAGGGCGCGGGTCTCGCCGAGCGCCACCAGCACCTCCGTCAGCCCCTCCCGCCGCAGCAGGGCGGCGACGCGGTCGGTGACGTAGCCCTGCGCGATGCCGTTGAGGGTGATCGCCATGCCCGGCCGCGCCAGGGCGATACGGTCGGCTTCCACCGACACGCCGCGCCAGTCCACCAGCGCCCGCGCCGCCGCCAGGTCGGCCAGGGTCGGGTCGGCGGCGCGGGCGTGCAAGGCCCACAGCGGCTGCACGGTCACGTCGAAGGCCCCGTCGGTGAGCGCCGACAGCGCCCGCGCCCGGCCCAGCACCTCCACCAGTTCCAGCGGCGGCGCCTCCAGCACGCCGGCCGCATTGAGGCGCACCAGGGCGCTGTCGGGGCGATAGAGGCTGAAGATCGCCTCCAGCCGGGCGATTTCCGCCTGCACGGCGGGCAGCAGGTCCATGGCGTCGGCGGGCAGGATCATCTCTGCCGCGGCACCGAGGGCGACGCCCTTCCAGCGGCGCAAGCCGGGGGCGGCGGCGGCGGGCACGGTGCCGGCGAGCACGGCGGCGGCGCCCGCACCGGCGGCGATGGCGACGAAACGGCGGCGGCTCAGGGTCATCGCGGAACCTCCGTGGCGGCAGTGGTGACGACGCCCGGCAGGCAGGTGGCGTCGGGCTCGTTCAGCAGCTCGATTACGGTGGGCTCGGCGAGCGACCCGTGCTGCTCGCCGTGGGTCATGGGCATGGGCATCTGCATGTCCTCGTCGGGGCCGCCGAGCACGTAGTCCTGCGGGATCTCGCCCCACTTCACCACGCGGCCGCCGTGCTCCGCCGTGAAGGCCTCGGCGGCGGCGAGGGTGGAGAACGGCACCGCCTCGGGCATGGCCATGCCGCCGCGGGCGTCGCTGTCGATGACGTAGAACCCGTCCTCGGCGGGCATCCAGGTCTCCGGCGCCGCCCAGGTGGTCGATGTCGCCATGTCGGAGACGTAGAGGGCGGTGACCGCCTTGCTTTCCTCGGGCAGCAGGGTGAAGGCGATCAGGTCGCTGACGGCCGGGAACCACAGGATCTCGCCGCTCTTCAGGTGGGCCTGGGCGCGCGGCCCGGCGTGGTCGAGCAGGATCATGCCGCCGAAGTGGGTGACGGCTTCGCGGGTCGGGCTGGCCGGCGGCGGCGCCTCGGCCTGGTCGGCGGCATCGTCGCAGGCGGCGAGGGTCACCGCCACGGCGGCGGCGAGGAGAAGGCGGCGCAGCATCACAGTTCCCTCCGCGCGAAGATGGTCCAGGCGACGGCCAGCGGCGCGACGATCCAGGCCGCCAGCGCCAGCGCCGGCCACACCGCCGGCAGGTCGGCCACTACCGCCTCCAGCCCCGCCACCGCCCCGGCGCCGTCGAAGGAGGCGAGCGTCAGCAGGCGGTAGGCGTCGGCGGGATTGGCGAGCAGCCACACCGGCAGGGTCTCGCCCAGGAAGCCCTGCCCTTCCGTCGCCACCAGGGCGCCGAGCAGGCCCATGTCGTAGAGCACCACCAGGAACAGCCAGACGACGATGGCGACGCCGGCCGCCGTGGTGCGCTCCTTCACCGTCACGCTCACCAGGGTGCCGATGGCGACGAAGGCGATCCCGAGCGCCACCGAGGCGCCGATCAGACCCGCGAAGTTCCACCACTCGGCCACCGTCGGGGCCTGCGGCGCCACGGCCGCGATGGCGGCGGCGGCGCTGCCGAAGCCGACGGTCGTGGCGAAGGCGAGGATGGCGGCATGGCCCAGGAACTTGCCGCCGAGCACCTGCCAGCGCGTCACCGGGTAGGACAGCATGAGCAGCAGCGTGCCGCGCTCGCTCTCGCCGACCACGGTGTCGAACGCGAGCAAGAGGGCGATCAACGGCAGCAGGTAGATGGACAGGCTCGACAGCGACACGATGGTCACGGTCAGGCGCCCGGTCCCCACCTCGCCCACCGGCGCGCTGCCGACCAGCGACAGGGCGAGGGCGAGCGCCGCCAGCAGCAGCGTCGCCGTGGCGACCCAGCGGTTGCGCAGGCCCTCGCGGATTTCATGGCCGGCGATGGTCAGGATGGCGGTCATGGCGCGACCTCCTCGTCGGGGGCGGGGCTGCCGCCGAAATGGGCATAGACGTCGTCCAGCGACGGCGGCAGGACGTCGAGGTCCTCGACATCGCCGGCGCCGCCGTTAGCGAGCCGGCGCAGGGCCTCCATCTTGTCGGCGAGCGACACGCCCAGCTCCACCGAGCGGCCGTTGGCGGCCAGCACGCGGGCACCCGGCCCGGCCTGCGCGGCGGCACGCTCCGCCCCGCCCTCGGGCACGCGGACACGGATGCGCACCGGCAGCCCGGCGGCCTGCTGCAGCCCCTGCAGGGTGTCGCAGGCCACCAGCCGGCCGTGGCGCATGATGGCGATGCGGTCGGTGCGCAGTTGCAGCTCGCTCAGCACGTGCGACGACAGCAGGATGGTGACGCCCTGCGCCTTCATGTCGCGCAGGATGCGGTAGAACTCCTGCCGCAGCATGGGGTCGAGGCCCGAGGTCGGCTCGTCGAGCAGCAGCAGGCGCGGCTCGCCCAGCAGCGCCTGGGCGAGGCCGAGGCGCTGGCGCATGCCCTTGGAATAGGTGCGCACCGGCTTGTGCGCCGCGGCGGCGAGGCCGACCCGCTCCAGCAGGTCTTCCGCCTGGGCCTTGGGCGCCCCCTTCAGGCGGGCGAAGTAGCGCAGCGCCGCCCGGCCCGACGAGCCGCCGGTGAAGTTGACGTTCTCGGGCAGGAAGCCGAGCGCGCGGCGCGCCGCCGCCCCGCCGCCCTCGGTGCCGAGCACCGACAGGCTGCCGGCGGTCGGGCGGGTGAGGCCGAGCAGCATCTTCATGAGCGTCGTCTTACCGGCGCCGTTGTGGCCGAGCAGGGCGAGGAACTCGCCTTCCGGCACCGCCAGCGTCAGGTCGTCGACGGCGGTGAAGGCGCCGTAGCGCTTGGTGATGCCGGTCAGGCGGATGGCGTCGCGGGTCATTTCCGGCTCTCCGCCAGTTGGGCGGCCGGCACGGCGGGCGGCCGCATGAGGGGATGGGGGTCGACCACGCCGCCCGGCAGGATCGCCGGGAAGGCCGACTGCGCCCACTGGATCAGCTGCACCGCCGGGCTGGTCAGCAACAGCTTGGCGGCCGGCGCGCGCCAGACGATCTGGTCCACCAGACCGTTGGGCCGGTAGGGGCGGTCGGCGATGCCGTCGCCGTCGAGGTCGAAGGCGGCGTTGTCGGACCAGTAGTTGCCGACGCCGTTCTCCGCCCACTCCAGGTACCGGGTGCCGACGTACTTCACCTGCGTCTCGTTGCGGATGAAGGCGTTGCCGACGATGGTGTTGCGCTCCGACCCCGCCGTGAAGTGAATGCCGACGGCGCAGTCCTCGAAGCGGTTCTCGCGGAAGTCGTTCTTGTTGGCGTTGTAGATGAAGACGCACTTGTCGCCGCCGTCGACCACGGCATTGCCCCGCAGCTTCGACGAATTGGCGTAGTTGAACACGAAGCCGTGCTCGCGGTCGCTGCGGCTCAGGTTGTTTTCCACGGTCAGGCCGTGGCTGAACATGATGACGTAGCCGGCGTCGTTGTTCAGGGAGCGGTTGCCCGAGAGCACGCTGTCGTTGGTGTACATGTAGTGGACGGCGAAGCGCAGGTCTTCCAGCACGTTGTCGGCGAAGACGTTGTCCTTGGACGTGGTGGTGAAGATGCCGTCGCGGCCGCCGACGATGCGATTGCCGATCACCTTGCTGCCCGGCGTGTTCCACAGCTGCACGCCGTTGCCGCGCTCGCTCACCCGCAGGTCCATGCGGCCGGCGATGGTATTGCCCTGCACCAGGGCGTCGTCCGGGCCCTTCAGGTAGACGCCGATGAGGTTGCCGACGATGCGGTTGTCGGCGACCACCGCCCCGTCGGCGGCTTGCGTCACGTAGACGCCGGCGTCCTCGCGGTCGAGGGAGGCGCCGGAACCCCGGATGGTCAGGTTGCGCAGGGTGATGCCGGGGGCGGCCAGCTCGATCACCCGGCCCTGCCCGCCGCCGTCGATGACGACCTCGCCTTCGCCGATGAGGGTGAGCGGCTTGTCGATGACGACACCGCCGCGATAGACGCCCTCTGGGAGACGCAGGACCCCGCCCGTTGACGCGGCGCCCAGGAGGGCAGCGAGATCCCGCGTCTCCGCGAGGACGCCCGCGCCGGGACCAGTCCCGGCAGGGGCGCCGCCGGCGGCGGCGGTCACGAGGACCGCCGTCGCCACCGCGGCTGCGCGTATGAAGCCGCGGGCGCGCATCACGCCTTGGCCTTCGGGTGGACCAGCATGCGGCCGCGCATTTCCATGTGCAGCGCATGGCAGAACCACTGGCAGTAGTACCAGTGCACGCCCGGACGGTCGGCCGTGAAGGTCACCGAGGCGGTGGCCTGCGGCGCGATTTCCATCACCACGTTGTAGTTGGAGATGGTCAGGCCGTGGGTCAGGTCGTCGACGTCGTCGATGTTGGTGATGGCGATGGTCACCTCGTCGCCCTCGTTCACCTCGAACTTGTCGAGCGAGAACATGGGCGCCTGCGAGGTCATGAACACGAAGACCTTGTTGCCTTCGCGGATGACGTCCGCCGCGTTCTCGGGGTCGACGCCCTTGGACTTGATGAGCTCCACCGTGTCCTTGAAGATCGGGTCGGCGCGGTCCCAGGTGTTGCGCGGGTTGACGATGTCGGCGCGCACGATGATGCAATCGTGCGGCTCGGCATAGGTCGGGCCGTCGTGGACGATCTTCATGGGGCGGTCGTCGCCGCCGATGTCGATCAGCTGGTCGTTCTCCGGCTTCAGCGGCCCGGTGTTCAGGAACCGATCCTTGGAGAACTTGTTGAGCGACACCAGCCACTTGCCGTCGGCCTCCAGGGTCTCGCCCATGGAGGTGTGGTTGTGGCCCGGCTGGTACATGACGTCGAGCTTTTCCAGGATCGGGTCGACGTCCTTGCCCTGGAACTGCTCCACCGCCGTGGCGATGTTCCACTTGGCCATCTGGCTGTCGATGAACAGCGTGGTGTAGGCGTTGCCGCGGCCGTCGAAGGCCGTGTGCAGGGGGCCGAGGCCGAGCTGCGGCTCCGCCACCACCGCGCTGCGGGGTTCGGCGCCGTCGAACACGGCGTCGAGCTTGCGCACGTCGACCACGGTGACGGTCGGCGACAGCTTGCCGTTGACCACCAGGTGGATGCGGTCCGGCGCCATGTTGCAGCCGTGCGGGCTGTTGGAGATGGGAATGTAGGCGGTGTAGGGCGAGCCCTTGCGGCCGTCGAGCACCGGCACGCCGTTCATCATGGTGGCCTTGCCGGCCTTCACGGCCTCTTCGATGCGCTTGATGTTGAAGACGACGACGTGATCCTGCTCGGCCGCCGTCATCTCCGCCATGGTCACGCCCATTTCGGAGTTGTAGCTGGTCGAGAAGGCGTACTTGCCGTCGTAGTCGGCGTCGCAGTTGTCGAGGTTGCCGTCGACGATGACCTGCCAGGCCACCGTCATCTCGTCACCGTCGATGGCCGAGAAGATGCAGCGGTAGGCGGACGGATTATCCAGGTCGCGGCCGTCGTTGGGCAGCGGCGCCTCGTGCTCGCCGTTGGCGAAGACGTAGCCGGTGCGCGGATACTTCTGCGGGCGCAGGCCGTGGATGTCGTTGGCGTTGGGGATCTCGATGATCTTGTCGGGCTTCATCACGTCGCAGCGGATGCGGGCGACGCGCGTGTTGGCCTTGTCGTTGATCCACAGATAGCGGCCGTCGTAGGTGCCCTCGGTGAACGACATGTGCGGGTGGTGGGCATCGCCGTTGGTGTAGATGCCGCCGCGATTGGCGAGGAACTTCTTGGTCTCCTCGGTCAGGCCGTCGGTGAGGATGCGGCGGGATTCGTTGGTGATGCCCCAGCCCGTCGCGCTGTCGACGTTGAACACGGGGATGCGCATCAGCTCGCGCATGGACGGCACGCCGAAGATGCGCACCTCGCCCGACTGGCCCGAGGACCAGAAGCCGTAGTAGTCGTCGAGCTGGCCCGGCGCCACGGTGCCGGCAGCCCCCGCCTCGGCGGCGCGGGCGGCCGGGATGCCGCCGCCGGCCAGGCCGCCGACGCCCACACCCACGCCGGCCGCACCGGCGAGACCCGCGAGCGTCGCGCCCTTGGCGGTGGTTTCGAGCAGGCTGCGCCGGCTGAGGCCGGTCTTGCCGTCGTCGTGATCGGTCATTGTTGCAGTCCTCCGTCTTTCTTTTTCAGCGTCCGGCGGGGTCAGGCCCGGGGACTTTCGGCGGCCGCGGGTCCCTGCTCGGACGTCGGGGCGGCCTCGGGGTCGCGCTCCACCCGCTTGGATGCGGTGTGGCGGCGCTCCTTCTTCAGGCGCCGCGTGACGTTGTGCGGACACCGGAAGTCGTCTCGGTAGAGTTCCTGGCAGTGCATGCAGTAGATGCACTCGTTGGGATTGATGTGCCCCTCGGGGTGGATGGACTGCACCGGGCACTCGCGGGCGCAGCGGCTGCACGAGGTGCCGCATTCCGGCCAGCGCTTCAGCCACTCGAACATGCGCACCCGGCCGGGGATGGCCAGCGCCCCGCCCAGCGGGCAGAGGTAGCGGCAGAAGAAGCGTTCGATGAACAGGCCGGCCACCAGCAGGGCCACGGCGAACAGCACGAACGGCCACTCGCGCACGAAGTTGAGGATGATCGCCGTCTTGAAGGGCTCCACCTCGGCCATCTTCTCGGCGAAGGCGAGGTCGTAGAGGGCGAGGCCGAACAGCGCCAGGAAGACGATGTACTTGATCGGCCACAGCCGCTCGTGCAGGCCCCAGGGCACACTGATCTGGCGGATCTTCAGGCGGCGGCCGGCGTGGTTGGTCAGCTCCTGCAGGGCGCCGAACGGGCACAGCCAGCCGCAGAACGGACCGCGGCCCCAGAACAGCAGCGAGGCGGCGACGGCGAACCACAGGATGAAGACCAGCGGTCCCATCAGGAAGTACTGCCACGAGAAGCCGGTGGCGAGGGAGTTGGACAGCGTCAGCAGGTTGACCACCGACAGCTGCGCGTTGGTGATCCAGCCGATCCACACCAGCGTGTAGGTCAGGAAGGCGTAGCGCATGCCCTTCAGGAGCTTCGGCCGGCGCACGAAGAAGTCCTGGAAGAAGAACACGGCGGTCAGGAACACCAGCGACGCCGACAGGAGGCCGATGCTCCAGGCGTCGGAGCGCCAGATGGCCTTCCACAGCGCGTCGCGGGCACCCGCCTCGTCGTCGTCGGCCACGGCCTGGGCGCCGGCATCGGTCGCCGGAGCCGCGACGGCGGCCGGCGGGGGCGGCGGTTCGGTCAGGTAGGCCTCGGGCACGGCATAGGACAGATCGAAGGTGACGAAGGCCTTCTCCAGCGCGCCCGTGGAGCGCGCCACCAGCAGGTCGAGCTGCCACGGCAGGGCGGGCACGAAACCGGCATCGCTCGGCACGCGGAAGACGCCCACTTCGGTGAAGTCCGGCGCGCCCTCGGCCGCCACGCCGCCGAGGCGCTTGTGCTGGCGGTCGCGGAAACGGATGGAGGCGGTGTCCTGGGCGAGCTGGATGCGGTCGAAGATGCCGCCGCGCACGTAGCCCGAGCCCTTGAAGGAATAGCGGCCCTGGCCCATGACCAGGATGGCGGACTGGCCCTCCTCCAGCGTCTGCTGCAGGTTGGTCCACTCGTTCTCGCCGAGCAGCGAGCGGCCGATGGTCGGCACGCTGACCTGCGCGACGTAGAGGTCGATGAAGGTGTCGTCGGGCTGCCCCGGCTCCGGCCGCTTGGCGGCCTTGGGGTCGCCGAGGGCGGCGAAGGCCTCGTTCACCTCGCCGACGGTCAGCCGCAGGCGGCGCACCGAGCCTTCGCCGAGCAGGGTCTGCCAGTCCTTGACCTCGACCGGCGCGTCGGTCGCGATCTCGCGCACCGGGGCGGCGGTCGCGGCGGCGGCGTCCAGCCCGCCGAGGCCGAGGCGGCGGGCCACCTTGGCGGCGGCGCGGGTGACGCTGTCGTGGATGACCAGCACCGTGACCGTGGCGCCCGAGATGATGTCGGGGTCGCCCTTGTCGGCCGGCGCGGTCATGGTGACGGCGTCGTAGCCGACGATCCCTTGCAGATACGCGGTGATCTCCGACTCCGGGATGCCGATGAGCACGATGGGCTCGTGGTGCTCGACCATGTCGAGGCCGGCGATGACGCCCTCGGTCGTCACGCCCACCAGCACGTCGATGGGGCGCCCGGAATAGCCGGTGGAATTGGTGAAGTCGGAATTGAGGAAGACGTAGCCGGCGAGCGCGTCGCCCGCATAGGCCGGCACCACGGCAGGCTCGCCCTCGGTCGGGCCAAAGCGGTCGGCGTCGGGAACCAGGGCGGCCGGGTCGGCGTCCGTCAGGAACCGCGCCAGGTCGCCGGGCTTGGCGGCGGCCCCAGGCGCGCCGGCCAGCAGCACGGCGAGGGCGAGGACGGCGGCCATGAGGGTCGCTGCGGCGGACTGGAGACGGCGGGTCGGACCGGACATTGCGCTCCCTCTTGCCCTGGTGCGGGGCGTCGCTTCGAACGGGCGCAGAATGTCCGGAGCGGAGGACGCCGACCTTGACGCTGGTCAAGTACGCTACCACCGTGGTGGGGGATGCAGCGGCGGCAGCACCTGCGGCCCCGTTTGACCGGAATCAAGGACGCGGCGGCCCCGCCGCGCCACCATCGGCTCCACCAGGGGCGGAGGACCATGCATGACCAGTGACGCACGACGGACGGTGACCTTCGACTCGGTGCCCTTCATCGCGGCGCCGGAGGATCTGTTCGCCGTGGCGACGGCCATGGAGCACGAGGCGACGGTGCGCTACCGCCAGCTCGCCGCCCGCATGAGCGAGCGCGACGAGCCGCAGCTCGCCGCCCTGTTCCGCCGCCTGGAAGCCATGGAGAGCGAGCACGAGGCCGGCATCGACGCCTGGGCGGCGCGCGAGACCATCACGCCGGCCGAACACCTCACCTTCCGCTGGGACCTGCCGGAAGGCATCAGCCCGGCGGCGCTGGCCGACGTCGGCGGCGTGGAGGCGCTGACCCCGTGGAAGGCGCTCGACCTCGCCGTGCACAACGAGGAACGCGCCTTCGCCTTCTACGTCCAGATCGCCGCCCGCACCGATCACGCCCGCGTCCGCACCTACGCCGAGCGCATGGCCGCCGAGGAACTGGAGCACGTCGCCCTGCTGCGCCTGGAGCGCCGCCGCGCCTGGCGCCAGGAGCACGCCGGCGCGCCGGCGGAACCGCTGCCCGAGACGCTGGCCGACCTGGAAGCGTGGCTCGCCTCCCGCATGCCGCTGCACGAGCCGCCGCGCGACGGCGACCGCCGCCCGTGGCTGGTGGCCGAGATCCGCCGCCAGGAAGACGACTACGACACGCTCATGCGGGTGATCGACCGGGCGGAGGACGAGACCGTGGTGCGCGCCGCACAGGGCGCCGCCGCCGCGGTGCTGCGCCGCCTCGCCCTGCTGCGCGACGCCGACGCGGCGGACCGGAGCGCCTGATCCGTCAGCCGCGCGCCAGCCAGTCGCGCAGGGCGACGGCGTTGTTGCGGTCGTCGGCCTTGGCGGCATAGAGCAGCGTCACCGGCCCCTGCGCCGCCAGCGCCCGCAGCTCCGCCACCGCCGCCTGGGCGGCCGGCGCCTCCAGCTCGACCGCATAGGCCGCGACGAAATCCTCCCACGCCTCCGGATCGCCGTGGACGCGGCGGCGCAGGGCGTCGCTCGGTGACAGGTCCTTGAGCCAGCGGTCGAGGGCCGCCGCCTCCTTGCTCAACCCCCGCGGCCACAGCCGGTCGACCAGCACCCGCGCGCCGTCCTCGGGTGCCGGCGGGTCATAGACGCGCTTGAGGCGGAACGACTGCGCGGCATCCGGCATGGCCGGCTTCCTCCCTGCTGCATCGGCGATCCTTCCGGCATACGCCGCAGCGCAGCCGCGGGCAAGGGCCTGCGCTGTAGTCTTTTGAACTTGAAATTTTAAGGTTGAAAGATACGGCCGGCGCTGCCACCGTCATGGACAGACGACCGCTTCTCGGGGAGACCACGGATGAAGGTCTTGTGCCTCGGCGGAGGGCCGGCCGGGCTCTACCTCGCCATCTCCATGAAACTGCGCGACCCGTCGCACGAGGTGACGGTGCTCGAGCGCAACAAGGCCAACGACACCTTCGGCTGGGGCGTGGTGCTGTCCGACGACGCCCTCGGCACCCTGGAGCGCAACGACCCCAAGAGCACCGCCGCCATCCGCGCCGGCTTCGCCTATTGGGACGACATCGCGGTGGTCCACGCCGGCACCCGCACCGTCTCCGGCGGTCACGGCTTCGCCGGCATCGGGCGCCGCCACATGCTGGTCCTGCTGCAGGAGCGCGCCCGCGAACTCGGCGTCGACATGCGCTTCGAGACCGAATTCAAAACGGCCGAGGAGTACCGCCGCGACTACGACCTGGTGGTCGCCGCCGACGGCATCAACTCGCGCGTCCGCAGCGAATACGCCGCGATCTTCAAGCCCGACATCGACGTGCGGCTGTGCAAGTTCATCTGGCTCGGCACGCACCAGAAGTTCGACGACGCCTTCACCTTCATCTTCGAGAAGACCGAACACGGCTGGATGTGGATCCACGCCTACCAGTTCGACGCCGAGACGGCGACGGTCATCGTCGAATGCAGCCAGCAGACCTGGGACGCCTGGGGCTTCGTCGACATGACGAAGGAACAGACCATCGCGACGCTGGAGCGTATCTTCGCCCGCCACCTGGACGGCCACGCGCTCATGTCCAACGCCGCCCACCTGCGCGGCTCGGCGGTGTGGATGAACTTCCCGCGCGTCATCTGCGAGCGCTGGTACCACGAGAACGTGGTGCTCATGGGCGACGCCGCCGCCACCGGGCATTTCTCCATCGGCTCGGGCACACGGCTCGCCTTCGACAGCGCCATCGCGCTCGCCGACTTCCTGCATTCGGAGCCGACGCTGGAGCGCGCCTTCGCCCGCTATCAGGAGGAACGGCGGCTGGAGGTGCTGCGCCTGCAATCGGCGGCGCGCAATTCGCTGGAGTGGTTCGAGGAGGTGGAGCGCTACCTCGACCTCGATCCCGTCCAGTTCACCTATTCCCTGCTCACCCGCAGCCAGCGCATCAGCCACGAAAACCTGCGCCTGCGCGATCCGGCGTGGCTGCGCGAGGCCGAGGACTGGTTCCAGGCGCGCGCCGGCGGCACCCCCGGCCGGGCGCCCATGTTCGCCCCCTTCCGCCTGCGCGACATGCGGCTGGAAAACCGCATCGTCGTCTCGCCCATGGCGCAGTACAAGGCGGTGGACGGCTGCCCGACCGACTGGCACTTCGTCCACTACGCCGAGCGCGCCAAGGGCGGCGCCGGGCTGGTCTATACGGAAATGACCTGCGTCTCGCCCGAAGGCCGCATCACCCCCGGCTGCCCCGGCCTCTATGCGCCGGAGCACGAGGCGGCGTGGCGGCGGCTGGTGGACTTCATCCACGCCGAGACGCGCGCCAAGGTGTGCTGCCAGATCGGCCACTCGGGGCGCAAGGGCTCGACCCAGCTGGGGTGGGAGGAGATGGACGCCCCCCTGCCCGACGGCAACTGGCCCATCCTGTCGGCCAGCGCCGTGCCGTGGTCGCCGCGCAACGCGGTGCCGAAGGCCATGGACCGCGCCGACATGGACGCGGTGACGGCGCAGTTCGTGGCGGCGGCGGAGATGGCGGCGCGGGCCGGCTTCGACATGATCGAGCTGCACGCCGCCCACGGCTATCTGATCTCGTCGTTCATCTCGCCGGTGTCCAACCACCGCACCGACGACTACGGCGGATCGCTGGACAACCGCATGCGCTACCCGCTGGAGGTCTTCGCCGCCATGCGGGCGGTGTGGCCGGCGGACAAGCCCATGTCCGTGCGCATTTCCGCCAACGACTGGGTGGGCGGCGACGGCGTAACGCCGGAGGACGCGGTGCAGATCGCCCGCATGTTCCATGCCGCCGGGGCCGACATCATCGACGTCTCGGCCGGCCAGACCACGCCCGACGCCCGCCCCATCTACGGCCGCATGTTCCAGACGCCGTTCTCCGACCGCATCCGCAACGAAGCCGGCATCCCCACCATGGCCGTCGGCAACATCTACGAGCCCGACCACGTGAACTCCATCCTCATGGCCGGGCGCGCCGATCTGGTGTGCCTCGCCCGGCCGCACCTCGCCGACCCGTACTGGACCCTGCACGCCGCCCTGGCGCTCGGCGATACGTCCTGCGCCTGGCCGCAGCCCTATCTGGCCGGGCAGGCGCAGGCCGCCCGGCTGGCCGAACGCGCGCAGGAGGCGATCCGGGCATGAGCGGGCTTTCCGGCAAGCGCGTCCTGGTGACGGGCGGCGGCACCGGCGTCGGCGCCGACCTCGCCCGCGGCTTCGCCGCCGCCGGCGCCGCCGAAGTGGTGATCGCCGGCCGCCGGGCGGAACCGCTGGAGGCCGTGGCGGCCAGCCATGCCGCCATCCGCGCCATCCCCGCCGACGTCACCGACGAGGCCAGCGTCGCCGCCCTGTTCGACGCCGCCGGGCCGGTGGAGATCGTCATCGCCAACGCCGGCGCCGCCGACAGCGCCCCCGTCACCCGCACCACCCTGGACGCCTGGCACGCCATGCTGGCCGTCAACCTGACGGGCGTCTTCCTCACCTTCCGCGAGGGCTTGCGGCAGATGCCCGGCTGGGGCCGGCTCATCGCCGTCGCCTCCACCGCCGGGCTGAAGGGCTACGCCTATGCCGCGCCCTATGCCGCCGCCAAGCACGGCGTCGTCGGCCTCACCCGCTCGCTGGCGCTGGAGGTGGCGCGGCGGGAGGTGACGGTGAACGCCCTCTGCCCCGGCTTCCTCGATACCGAAATGACCGAGCGGTCCCTCGCCACCATCATGGACAAGACCGGCCGGAGCCGCGACGACGCGCTGGCGGCCCTCACCGCCGGCAACCCGCAGCACCGCCTGATCCAGCCGGCGGAGGTCACTGCCGCCGCGCTGTGGCTGTGCGGGCCGGGCAGCGAGGGCATCACCGGCCAGGCCGTCGCCATCGCGGGAGGCGAGGTATGAGCACCGTCCCCCTGCCCCAGCCCGTGCCCGAGACCGACGGCGTCCCCCTCTCCAAGCGGCGGCTGAAGCTGTGGATCCGCCTGCTCGGCGTCACCCGCAGCGCCGAGAGCCACCTGCGGGAGTTCCTGCGCGTCGGCCACGCCACCACCCTGCCGCGCTTCGACGTCATGGCCGCCCTGCACCGCCGCCGCGAGCCCATCAGCATGTCCGAGCTGTCGCGCATGCTGCTGGTGTCCAACGGCAACGCGACGGCCGTGGTCGACCGGCTGGAGCAGGACGGGCTGGTCCGCCGCGAGAAGTCCGCCGCCGACCGCCGCACCGTCACCGTCGGCCTGACGGACGCCGGCCGGGCGCAGTTCGAGCAACTGGCCGTCGACCACGAACGCGAGGTCGACGCCCTGTTCGCCGCCCTGACGCCGGCCGAGATCGACACCCTGGAAACCATCCTCAAGCGCCTGGGAAAGACCGCCCGATGACCTCCATCGCCTGGACGCCGCTCGGCGGCACCGACCTCGCCGGCCTGACGCCCGACACCTTCCAGTGGTCGGTGACCGACCGCGTCGCCGTCATCCGCCTCGCCCGCCCCGACCGCAAGAACCCGCTCACCTTCGACAGCTACGCCGAGCTGCGCGACACCTTTCGGGCGCTGGCCTATGCCACCGACGTCGACGTGGTGGTCTTCGCGTCCAACGACGGCAACTTCTGCTCCGGCGGCGACGTCCACGACATCATCGGGCCGCTCATCGACCGCGACATGAAGGGCCTGCTCGCCTTCACCCGCATGACCGGCGATCTGGTGAAGGCCATGATCGGCTGCGGCAAGCCCATCATCGCGGCGGTGGACGGGGTGTGCGTCGGCGCCGGCGCCATCATCGCCATGGCGTCGGACCTGCGGCTGGCGACGCCCGCCGCCAAGACCGCCTTCCTGTTCACCCGCGTCGGGCTGGCCGGCTGCGACATGGGCGCCTGCGCCATGCTGCCGCGCATCATCGGCCAGGGCCGGGCGGCGGAGCTGCTCTACACCGGCCGCGTCATGGGCGCCGAGGAAGGCGAGCGCTGGGGCTTCTGGAACGCCCTGCACGCCCCCGAAGCGCTGGAGGACGCGGCCCTCGACCTCGCCCGCCGCCTCGCCGCCGGCCCCACCTTCGGCCACGGCATCACCAAGACCCAGCTGAACCAGGAATGGAGCATGAGCCTGGAGCAGGCCATCGAGGCCGAGGCCCAGGCGCAGGCCATCTGCATGCAGACGCAGGACTTCGCCCGCGCCTATCACGCCTTCGTCGCCAAGGAAAAGCCCGTCTTCGAGGGGAACTGACATGGCCGACCGCTCCTTCCTCGCCTGGCCGTTCTTCGAGGACCGCCACCGCGCGCTGGCCGCCGACCTGGACGCCTGGTGCGCCGCGCACCTGCCGGTCGACCACGGCGACGTCGACGCCGCCTGCCGCGGCCTGGTGCGCGCCCTCGGCGAGGCGGGATGGCTGCGCTGCACCGGGGCGGCGGAAGGGGAAGTGCTGGACGTGCGCACCCTCTGCCTCATGCGCGAGACGCTGGCCCGCCACGACGGCCTCGCCGATTTCGCCTTCGCCATGCAGGGCCTCGGCATGGGCGCCGTCAGCCTGTTCGGCACGCCCGCGCAGCGCGACTGGCTTAGCCGCACCCGCGCCGGCGAGGCCATCGCCGCCTTCGCCCTGACCGAGCCGGCCTCGGGCTCCGACGTCGCCGCCACCGCCACCACGGCCGAGAAGCGCGGCGACCGCTGGGTGCTGAACGGCGAGAAGACCTACATCTCCAACGGCGGCATCGCCGACCTTTATGTCGTCTTCGCCCGCACCGGCGAGGCGCCGGGCACCAAGGGCCTGTCGGCCTTCCTGCTGCCCGCCGGCACGCCGGGGATCGCGGTGGTGGAGCGCATCGACGTCATCGCCCCGCACCCGCTCGCCCACCTGCGCTTCACCGACGTGGAGCTGCCGGCGGGAGCCCTGATCGGGCGACCGGGCGAGGGCTTCAAGGTCGCCATGGCGGTGCTCGACGTCTTTCGCGCGACGGTCGGCGCCGCCGCGCTGGGCTTCGCCCGCCGGGCGCTGGACGAGGCGCTGGCGCGGGTGCAGGCGCGACGCCTGTTCGGGGCGCCGCTGGCCGAGTTGCAGATGGTGCAGGGGCATCTGGCCGACATGGCGCTCGACGTCGACGCTTCCGCCCTGCTGGTCTATCGCGCCGCCTGGACCAAGGACGGCGGTGCGCCGCGGGTCAGCCGCGAGGCCGCCATGGCCAAGCTGCACGCGACGGAAGCGGCGCAGCGCGTCATCGACGCGGCGCTACAGCTGCACGGCGGCGACGGCGTGCGCAGCGGCATGGCCGTCGAAAGCCTCTACCGCGAGATCCGCGCCCTGCGCATCTACGAGGGCGCCACCGACGTGCAGAAGATCGTCATCGCCCGCGCCACGCTGGCCGAAGCGGCGAAAGGCGGCTGACCATGGCCTACGTCCGCCCCATCCGCATCGAGTTCGCCCACTGCGACCCCGCCGGGATCGTCTTCTACCCGCGCTATTTCGAGATGACCAATTCGGTGGTCGAGACCTTCTTCGCCGACGTGCTGGGCTACCCCTTCGCGCGCATCGTCATGGAGATGGGCTGCGGCGTGCCGACCGTGCGGCTGGAGACGGATTTCCGCGCCCCCTCGCGCCTCGGCGAGGTGGTGGACTTCACCCTGGTGGCGGTGCGCCTCGGCCGCAGCAGCGTGACCTTCCGCATCACCGCCGCCCGGGACGGCGCGGTGCGCATGACCACCACCGCCACGCTCGCCTGGGTCGGCCCCGACGGCCGCGCCGCCCCCTGGCCCGAAGACCTGGCAACCGGCCTCACCGCCGCCCTGGAAGAAGGACCCGCCGCATGAGCCAGTCCCCGCACGAGTTCCTCAACCCGAAATCCTGGAAACCCGCCCGCGGCTACGCCAACGGCGTCGCCGCCTCGGGCCGCATGGTGTTCGTCGGCGGCATGGTCGGCTGGACCGGCGACCAGCAGTTCGAGAGCGACGACTTCGTCGACCAGGTGCGCCAGGTGCTGCGCAACATCGTCGCCGTGCTCGCCGAGGCCGACGCCCGGCCGGAGCATCTGGTGCGGCTGACCTGGTACGTGGTCGACAAGCACGAATACCTCGCCCGCCTGCCCGACCTCGGCGCCGTCTACCGCGACGAGATCGGGCGCCACTACCCGGCCATGGCGCTGGTGCAGGTGGCGGGGCTGGTGGAGGACCGGGCGCGGGTGGAGATCGAAGCGACCGCCGTGGTGCCCGAAGACGGCCGCTGACGCGAAGGGACGAGGCACGCCATGGAGACGACGATGACCAGCACCGCCCTCCCCCTCGGCCCGACGGCCCACGTCGACACCTTCACCCGCGACAACCTGCCGCCGGCGGAGCTGTGGCCGGAGATCCGCCTCGACGGCTTCGACTACCCCGAGTATCTGAACGCCGCCGTCGAACTCACCGACCGCATGGTCGAGAAGGGCTTCGGCGACCATGTGGCGCTCATCGGCAACGGCCGCCAGCGCACCTACAAGGAACTGACCGACTGGACCAACCGCCTCGCCCACGCGCTGGTGGAGGATTACGGCGTCAAGCCGGGCAACCGGGTGCTGGTGCGCTCCGCCAACAACCCGGCCATGGTCGCCTGCTGGCTGGCCGCCACCAAGGCCGGCGCAGTGGTGGTCAACACCATGCCCATGCTGCGGGCCGGCGAGCTGGCGAAGGTGGTCGACAAGGCGGAAATCTCGTTTGCGCTCTGCGACACCCGGCTCATGGACGAGCTGGTGGCCTGCGCCAAGACGTCGCGGTTCCTCAAGCAGGTGGTCGGCTTCGACGGCACCTTCAACCACGACGCCGAGCTGGACCGCGTCGCGCTGTCCAAGTCGGTGCGGTTCGAGGCGGTGCGCACGGGGCGCGACGACGTGGCGCTGCTCGGGTTCACCAGCGGCACCACGGGCACGCCCAAGGCCACCATGCACTTCCACCGCGACATCCTCGTCATCGCCGACGGCTACGCCAAGGAAGTGCTGGGGGTGACGCCCGACGACGTGTTCGTCGGCTCGCCGCCGCTCGCCTTCACCTTCGGGCTCGGCGGGCTGGCGGTGTTTCCCCTGCGCTTCGGGGCGGCGGCGGCGCTGCTGGAGACGGCCTCGCCGCCCAACCTGGTGGAGATCATCGAAAAGTACCGCGCCACCGTCTGCTTCACCGCCCCCACCGCCTACCGCGCCATGCTCAAGGCCATGGCCGACGGCGCCGACCTGTCGTCGCTGCGCGCCGCCGTGTCGGCCGGCGAGACGCTGCCGGCGCCGGTCTACGAGGAATGGATCGCGCGCACCGGCAAGCCCATGCTCGACGGCATCGGGGCGACGGAAATGCTGCACATCTTCATCTCCAACCGCTTCGGTGACAGCTTTCCCGCCTGCACCGGCCGCCCCGTCGCCGGCTACGAGGCCAAGGTGATCGGCTCCGACGGGCAGGAGGTGCCGCGCGGCGAGATCGGCCGGCTGGCGGTGCGCGGCCCGACCGGCTGCCGCTACCTCGCCGACGCCGGGCGCCAGCGCGACTACGTGCACGACGGCTGGAACCTGACCGGCGATTCCTTCATCCAGGACGCCGACGGCTATTTCCACTTCGCCGCCCGCAACGACGGCATCATCCTGTCGTCGGGCTACAACATCGCCGGGCCGGAGGTGGAAGCCTGCCTGCTCGCCCACCCCGACGTGCTGGAATGCGCCGTGGTCGGCGCCCCCGATCCCGACCGCGGCCAGGTGGTGGAAGCCCACGTGGTGCTGGCCGAGGGGGTGGAGGGCGACGCCGCCCTGGTGCTCGCCTTGCAGGAGCACGTGAAGAGCCGCATCGCCCCCTACAAGTACCCGCGCCGCATCGTCTTCACCGACGCCCTGCCGAAGACGGCGACCGGCAAGATCCAGCGCTTCCGCCTGCTGGAGGACCCCGCCTGACGGCCCGGCTCAGGCGCGGGTGACCGACAGGCCGCCGTCGGCGAGCAGGGTCGCGCCGGTGACGAAGCTGGCGGCGTCGGACAGCAGGAAGAGGGCCGCCCGCGCCATTTCCTCAGGTGCGGCGATGCGCTTCAGCCCGTGCAGGTTTTCGATGAAGGCGCGGCTTTCGGCGGCGGGCTCGGGCAGGCCGGCGGCGAACATGGGCGTGTCGGTGCCGCCGGGCAGCAGGGCGTTGACCCGGATGCCTTGCGCGCCGTACTCGGCGGCGAGCCCGCGCATGAGCCCGAGCACGCCGGCCTTGGCCGCGCCGTAGGCGGTGAGGCCGGGGAAGCCGACCGTGTGGCCGACGAAAGTGCCGGTGAACAGCAGGGCGCCGCCGCCGCGGGCCAGCAGGGCCGGGATCTGGGTCTTGGCGGCGAGGAAGGCGCTGGTCAGGTTGGCCTCGACCACCGCCCGCCAGTCGGCGAGGCTCAGGTCGGGGATCGGCGCGGCCATGCCGGTGTCGCCGACGTTGTTGAAGGCGGCGTCGAGGCCGCCGAAGCGCTCCACCGCGACGGCGACGAGCCGCGCGGCCACGTCCTCGCGGGTGACGTCGCCCGCCACCTCCACCACGCGGGCGCCGGTCGGGTCGAGGCTGCGGGCGAGGTCGGCGAGCGGCCCCTCCCGCCGGCCGGCGAGCACGAGGCGGGCGCCCTCGGCGGCGAACAGGGTGGCGGCGGCACGGCCGATGCCGGACGACGCGCCGGTGACGATGACGACCTTGTCGGAAAGCTGGGGCTGCATGGCGGTTCCTTCGGATGCCGGTGTGGATGCCGGCGATCCTAGGGACCGGTCACGCGGGCGGCTTCCCGCCCTCTGGCGCCGAAGCGAGAAAGTGCGGCCTCACTCCGCCGCGGTCGCCGAGGCGGTCGACGGCGCGGCGCAGGCGCGCAACTCGGCCCGTGCCTGCCGCAGGATCTGGGCCGACGACCACAGGAAGAGGCCGGCCATGAGCCCCGCGACGGCGAGGTCGGGCCAGCCGGTGTTGGTCGCCCACACGCCGCTGGCGGCGAACAGCACGGCGACGTTGCCGATGGCGTCGTTGCGGCTGCACAGCCAGACGGACCGCACGTTGGCGTCGCCGTCCTTCCACTTCATCAGAAGCAGCACGCTGAACAGGTTGGCGGCGAGCGCCAGGACGCCGACGATGCCCATGATCTCCGCCGCCGGCACGCCGGTGACGAACACGCGGTAGAGCGTGCTGCCGAACACCCAGGCGCCCATGAGCGACAGGCTGATGCCCTTCAGCAGCGCCGCCCGGGCCCGCACCGTCGCCGCCATGCCGATGACGGCGAGGCTGATGCCGTAGGTGGCGGTATCACCCAGGAAGTCCAGCGCGTCGGCCTGCAGGGCCTTGGACTGGGCGGCGATGCCGGCCGTCATCTCGACGGCGAACATGGTGGCGTTGACGGCGATGACGATCCACAGGACCGTCTTGTAGGCCTTGGACAGGCCGTCGAACTTGGCTTTGTTGCAGCAGCAGGTGCCTGCCATGGCAGGGTCTCCGAGCAGGGGGTTCCGTTCCACTGCCTGAAAACCTAATGTCTCTAGCGGCTATAGGTTCAAGGGGAAAAATCATGGCGGCGAAGGGCATGACCATCGGCCGGCTGGCGCGCGAGAGCGGCTGCAAGGTGCCGACCATCCGCTACTACGAGCAGATCGGCCTGATGCCGGAACCGGCCCGCACCGAGGGCAACCAGCGCGTCTACGCCCAGCGCCACGCCGACCGGCTGGCCTTCATCCGCCACGGCCGCGACCTTGGCTTCACGCTCGACGACATCCGCGACCTGCTGCGCCTGAGCGAACACCCCGAGGCGCCGTGCGACCAGGCCGACGCCATCGCCCGCCGCCACCTGGACGGCGTGCGCCAGCGCATCGCCCGGCTGCGCCTGCTGGAGTCGGAACTGGAGCGCATGGCCGGCCACTGCGCCGGCTCGTCGGTGGCCCAGTGCCGCGTCATCGAGATCCTCGCCGACCACGACAAGTGCCTGCACGACCGCCACGCCGCGCCCGACTGAGCCGGCGAAGGCTGACTTTCGGGCTTGGAGGACGAAGACGGGGCGGTGATGATCGTCGGCCCCCTCCCCACCCCATCCCTCCCGGCCGGTGATGCTGACCACCACCCTCGAAATCGTCGTCCCCGTGTTCCTCGTCGTCGCCTTCGGCTGGCTGTTCGCCAGCCGTGGGCTGGTGACGGGGACGGGGACGGCCGCCATCACCAACTTCGTCTTCTACCTCGCCATCCCCGCCCTGCTGTTCCGCACCCTGGCGACGGGCGGGGTGCAGGAGCAGTTCGACTGGGCGATCCTCGGTGCCTACTACGGCGGGGCGCTGCTGAACTTCGTGGCGGCCTGGCTGCTGTCGCGCGGGGTGTTCGGCACGCCGGCCGATGCGGCGGGGCTGGCAGGCATGGCCGGCACCTTCTCCAACCTCGGCCTCATCGGGCTGCCGCTGGTGCAACGGGCCTACGGCGATGCCGGCCTCGTGCCCTTCATGCTCGTCATCATGGTGCAGTCGGCCATCATCTTCACGGTGACGACGCTCGCCGTCGAGATCCCGCGCGGTAGGGGCCGCGGCTGGCTGCGCAGCGTCGCCGCGCCGCTGCGCTCGGTCGCGGTCAACCCCATCGTGGTGGCGGCGCTCGGCGGCATGGCCTTCGGCTTCACCGGCCTGCCCCTGCCGGGCATCGTCGACGAGACCCTGGTGCTGCTCGGCCGCGCCGCCGGGCCGGTGGCGCTGTTCGTGCTGGGGTGCTCGCTGGTCGGCTGCCGCATCGCCGGCGACCTGCGCGAGACGCTCGTCATCACCGCCGTCAAGCTGATCGCCATGCCGGCGACGGTCTACCTGCTCGCCGCCCACGTCTTCGGCCTGCGGCCCGGCTGGGTGACCGTTGCCGTGCTGGCCGCCGCCATGCCGTGCGGCGCCAACGTCTATGTCTTCGCCCGCCGCTACGACACCTATGTGAACCGCGCCACCGCCGCCGTGGTGCTGACGACGCTCGGCTGCGTCGCGACGGTGACGGCCCTGATCGCCCTGCTGCCGCCGCCTTGACGCGGGCCGGGACGGCCTCGGCGTCCGGACGGTCTCATTGACAACGGCAGCCCACCGACGTACCTCTTCGCCTGCCCTGCATCAGGTCCGGGCCCCTCTGGCGACGACGGCGGTTGTCGCGATGTCGGACCTTCGTTCGTCATTGCGCTGACGCGGCGCGTTTGGCAACGGACGTTCATCATGTCCCTGGCGACCGAGCTCGCCGTCATCGCCGTCCTGATCCTGTTCAACGGCTTTCTCGCCATGTCCGAACTGGCCGTGGTGTCCTCCCGCAAGGGCCGCCTGCAGGCCATGGCCGACGACGGCTCCCGCGGCGCCCGCCGGGCCCTGATCCTGGTCGAGGATTCGGGGCGCTTCCTGTCCACCGTGCAGATCGGCATCACCCTGGTCGGCGTGCTCGCCGGTGCCTTCTCGGGTGCCACCCTGGCCGGGCGCTTCGCCCGCTGGCTGGCGGAGACGGCACCCGCCCTCACGCCGTGGTCGGAAGAGATCGGCCTCGCCGTGGTGGTCGGCGCCATCACCTATCTGTCGCTCATCGTTGGTGAACTGGTGCCGAAGCAGGTGGCGCTGGCCGACCCCGAGCGCATGGCCGCCCTCGCCGCCCCCGTCATGCGCGTGATCTCGGCCATCGCCGCGCCGCTGGTGTGGCTGCTCGACCGGTCGAGCACGCTCGTCCTCGCGCTGCTGCGGGTCGAGGCCCGCGACAGCGCCATGTCGGAAGAGGAAATCAAGGCGGTCATCGGCGAAAGCACCGCCGCCGGCGTCCTCGCGCCGGAAGAGCAGGAAATGATGCGCGCCGTCATGCGCTTCGCCGACCGCAAGGTGCGGACCATCATGACGCCGCGCCGCGAGGTCGACTGGCTGGACCTGTCCGAGCCGCACCCGGAAATCGTCGCCCGCATCCGCGCCACCAAGCACTCCCGCTACCCCGTCTGCCGCGGCTCCATCGACGAGCTGCTCGGCGTGGTGGTGGCCAAGGACATCCTGGACCGGGCGCTGGCCGGCGAGGACTTCGACCTGAAGGCCCTGGTGCGCCAGGTGGAGGTCGTGCCCGACGGCGCCGGCGCCCTCGGCGTGCTCGAACGGCTCAAGCGCTCGCCCATCCACATGGCCGTGGTGGTCGACGAATACGGCTCGGTGGAAGGCGTGGTGACGGCGGCCGACATCCTCGGCGAGCTGGTGGGCGGCATGAGCGAGCACGGCGAGTCGTGGGATCCGCAGGCGGTGCGCCGCCACGACGGCTCGTGGCTGATCGACGGCGACATGGACGCCGTGCGCGCCGGCGAGGTCATCGGCTATCGCGGCCTCGGCACGCGCGGCAGCTACGCCACGCTCGCCGGCTTCGTGCTCACCGGCTTCCGCACCCTGCCGGTGGCCGGCGAATCGTTCACCCGCGACGGCTTCCGCTTCGAGGTGGTCGACATGGACGGGCGGCGCATCGACAAGGTCCTGGTGACGCCGCCGGCCGGCCCGGCCGACGGGCAGGACGCCTGACCGAGACCCCGCATCGCACGCCGCCTGCGCCGACCGGATGAGGCGGCCCCGGCCGTTTTATCGTCCGGCGTAATCGTTCGCGCGGTTCGTGGGGGCCGGCCGCAGCCGTACCGTGGATGTCGACCGTCGCCCTATGCGCAGGAGGCACCCATGTCGACCAAGACCCTCGCCCTGTGGCTGAGCCTGGCCGCCCAGGCCGCGAGCGGGGCGGCCGCGGCGCAGGACGCCGCGCCGTCGCCCGCCGCGGCCGACCTCGGCAGCGTGTTCGGACGCTCCATCGACGCCGACACCGCCCGCGGCGCCGCGGCACCGCTCCAGCAGGTGCCGGGTACCGCCACCGCGCCCGGCAAGCTCGGACCGCCGGAGGCTGCGGCATCGCCCCTGCCGCGCGACGCCTCGCCCCGCGACCTGACCGAGAGCATCGGGCTGGACGCCGTGCACGACTTCCTCACCCCGACCGTCACCCGCCGCGGCGGCGCCTTTTGAGCCCGCGGTCGACGGCGCGTGCACATTCCTGAACTCGTGGAAATCGCGAAAAATCGCGCCGGTTCAAGGACTTGCCGCCACGCTTGCCGATCGGCGGCCGGGTCGCTGTTCAAACCTCCGGACCACGGCCGCCGCGCCCCTCGGCCGACCAGCACAGAGCCTTGATATTCCTCGATAATCCGGCATGGCATGACGGATGCAAAGCGCGGACCGCCCCGCAACGGTGTTTTGGGGGGCCCATCAAGCGAAGACACCGTCATACGAGGAGAAGTCAAGATGCTCATCAGGCAGACCCTGCTCGCCGCCGCCTCCGCCGTGGCTCTTCTGGCCGCCCCCGCCATCGCCCAGGACAACAGCGAAGCCGGCCCCGGCAACGCGGCGCAGGACGCGGCCTTCATCGGCGACGCCAACGCCGTCGACAGCTACAACCAGGACAACGACACCAACACCACGACCGACACCAACACCAACTTCGACAACGACAACTCGACCGATACCGACAACTCGGTGGCCGACAGCTACAATCAGGACAACGACACGGACACCGACAGCAACTACGCCAACGACAACTCCATCGACACCGACAACTCGGCCAACGGCAGTTACAACCAGGACAACGACACCGATAACTCGGTCGCCGACAGCTACAACCAGGACAACGACACCGACAACTCGGCCAACAGCAGCTACAACCAGGACAACGATACCGACAACTCGGTGGCCGACAGCAACAACCAGGACAACGACACCGACAACTCGGTCGCCAACAGCTACAACCAGGACAACGACACCGACAACAGCATGACGGCGACGGACAACGCCTGGATCGTCATGGGCAGCGCCGCCATGAACGCGACCGACCTGAGCGCGTCCATCTCCGGCTCCAACTTCACCGACATGGTCTCCGAGGGCGCCTGGGTGCGCACCGGCGACATCGGCAGCGCCGACATCAGCGGCTCGCGCGGCATCAACCAGGTCAACATGAACACCGGCCTGGCCTCCATGAGCAACAGCGTCTCGATCAACTCGACGATCGGCCAGTGACGCCAGTCCCAGGCGGCGGGGGCGACCCCGCCGCTTCCTCCCTGCCCATGGAGTGACGCACATGCCCCGCTACCATAGGCTTCGCAGCGTCGTCACCGCCTGCACCGCCGGTGCATGGCTGGCCGCGTCGGCCGGGACGGTCGCGGCCGCCGAGGTCACGATCGACGACCTGATGGGTCCCGGCGTGATCGAGAGCGGCCTCGCCGACATCCGCGGCGGTGCGGCCGCCGAACCGATCGTCGACGGCGACCTGGCGATCAACGACAGCCGCCAGGGCGCCACCATCACCGACAACGCCATCCTCGCCCCCACCCGCAGCGGCGCCATCACGGGCAATTCCATCGCCGGCAACCGCGGGCTGACCATCTCCAACTTCAACAGCGGCAACTTCAACGCCTTCCAGACCACCGTCCAGTACAACATCTCGCTGCAGTGAGGAGCAGGCCATGCCGCGCGCCGCCGGGCCGTCCCCCCTCCCCTCCCGCACCGCCCTCGCGGCGGCCCTGGCGGTCGCGGTGCTGACCGCCGCACCGGCCGCCGCGGAAGCCGGCGAGGTCAGGCTCGGCGCGGGGGCCGGCGGCGTCTTCCGGCTCGGCGTCGAGAGCATGCAGGAACGCAAGTTCCGCGGCATCTTCCGCCAGGAATACGACTTCTCCTGCGGGTCGGCGGCGCTCGCCTCGCTGCTGACCTTCCACTACGACCGGCCGCGCACCGAGCACGAGGTGTTCCAGTCCATGTACGCCTCGGGCGACCGCGCGCTGATCGAGCGCCACGGCTTTTCCCTGCTCGACATGAAGATGTACCTGGAGCGCAACGGCGTGCCCGCCGACGGCTTCAAGGTGCCCATCGAGCGCCTGCAGACCGCCGGCATTCCCGCCATCGTCCTGATCGACACCGACGGCTACAAGCACTTCGTCCTGCTCAAGGGCATCACGGCGCAGCACGTGCTCATCGGCGACCCCGCCGTCGGGGTGACGCGCCTGACGCGCGACGCCTTCGTCCGGGTGTGGAACGGCATCGCCTTCGTGATCCGCGACGACCTGGACCTGGGCCGCGCCAGCTTCAACAGCGACCGCACGTGGCAGGCCCTGGTGCGGGCGCCGCTCGGCACCGCCCTGTCACGAACGGCGCTGGCCGACCTGACCACCACCACCTACCGCGCCGGCAACACCTACTGAGGAGAGCCCCGCCATGCATCGCGCCGCCGCCGCAACGGCCCTGTCGCTGACCGTCGCCCTGGCGGCCGTCACCGGCGCCGACGCCCGCGCCGCCGACGCCGCCTTCCCTGGCGTGGCGCCGGTCGCGGCGGCGGAGCTGGGCGGCGTGCGCGGCGGCATGCGCATCGGCGACTTCGACATCGACATCGGCATCGCGCTGCGCACGTCCGTCGACGGCACGCCCGTCCTCACCTCCAGCCTCGGCAGCGGCCCCGACGGCTTCGTCGCGGTCTCCGACGGCATTCCGGCGGGCGGCTTCGACGTCGTCGCCCGCAGCGTCGGCGGCGGGCTCGAGGTCGCTCACACGCTCGGCGGCATCCCCGCCACCACCATCCGCAACACCCTGAACCGCCTCGCCATCGATCAACTGGTCACGGTCGACATCACGGTGCGGAACTTCCACGACCGCATCGACACGGTGCGGTCGCGCCGCATCGCCGACGGAGCCCTGCGCCAGTCGATGACGGGCCGGTGAGACGTGCCGATACCGATGCCGATGCCGCAGTAGGGAGGCCGCCATGCATCCGAGGACGTACTTCCTGCTCGCCTGCGCCGGCATCGCCGGCCTCGTCGCCACCGCGACGCCGGCGCGGGCGGCGGACGCCGGGGCCGACGCCGTGTCGTGGTTCAGCGCCCCGCTGGATGCCGCGGTGCTCGGAACCACCCGCGCCGCCCGGGCCCCCGATGCCGACCCGGCGGAAGACGGCCGCATCCGGGTCGGCGTCGTGTTGTTCGACGAGCTGGAATCCCCGCGGCCGCGGCCGTCGCGCGGCACCTCCTCCCGCACCGCCGGCGCACCCGGCACCGGCGCCGCGTCCTTCCACTCCACCCTGGCCGGCGGCCCGTGAGGCCCCGCCGCAGCTCAGAAGCGGTAGGGGAAGCTGAGCGTCACGCGGGCGTCGGGCGCTTCCTCGGTCAGGCCGGCGGCGATGCGCAGGTCGGTCGACCACGACTCGTTCAGGCGGAAGTTGCCGCCGAACAGGAAGGACGCCACATGCGCCGGATCGCCCTCGTACTCGATGCCGTCGACTTCGGTGGTGGTGGCGAAGACGTAGTTGTGCTCGTAGCCGACGCTCAGGCTGAAGCGCTCGTTGAAGGCGACGCCGACGCCGAAGCTGAGGTTGACGGAATCGCCTGGGTCGACGCGGCCGATGCGGGCAACCCCGTCGCGGCTGGCGTCGGGGATCTCGACATCGATGTCGCGCCCCATGCTGTAGGAGTAGCCGAGGTTGCCGAACAGCACCACCGGGTCGACGGGAACCAGCGCCGTGACGCTCGGCTCCACGGTCCAGAAGCCGGAGCCGGTGGGCAGTTCCGTCTCCAGGCCCGCCGAATTGCGCTCCACGTCGAAGGGGCCGGTGCCGGTCGGCGCCTTGACGCGCACGTTGCCGATGAAGATCGGCCAGTCGTCGGCGCCGGCGTTGATCTGGTAATGCCCGCCAAACTCGACGTCGCCGACGCCCATGCCCTCCAGGTCGCGCAGGCGGCTGAAGGAGGGATCGTTGACGCCGGTGCTCTGAATGCGGTCGTTGCGATAGACGTAGGGCACGCGGGCGGCCACCTCCAGCCGGTCGGTGACGCCGTAGCGGCCGCCGACGGCGGCGGTCGCCGCCTCGCGGTCGGTCTCGCTGGCTTCGATGATGCCGAACAGCACCGCCTCCACCACCTCGACGCCGTCGAAGAAGAAGCGGTTGCTCGACGAGGTGCTGAACTCCAGTTCCGGCTCGATCACCACGCCGCCCGGCGGCGTCAGCACCCCGCCGACGTCGCGGATGACCGCCAGTTCGATGTCGCGGGCACCGCCGCCCGCCTCGCTGCCGTCGCCGGGCGGGGTGGATGAGGTGGCGCCGTCGTCGCCCGGCGCCTGCGCGACCTGCGCCCGGGCCGCCGGGGAGGGACGGTCCAGGGCGCCCGGCGGCGCCGGCGCCCGGCCGCGGCCGAGGATGCCGCCGAGCGCCACGTCCTTGAGGAACTGCAGTTCCTGCCGTTGCTGCGCCAGCGCTTCCTCCTGCTCGCCGAGGCGCCGCTCGTGCTCCTCGATGAGGCTCATGAGGCGGGCGAGATCCTCTTCCGAGGCGGCGGCCACGGCGCCTTGCGGCACCAGCAGAACGGCACAGAGGGCGGCGGAAGTGATGGCGGCGGCGATGGTTCGGCTTTCGGTCATGGGCATTCCGGCTCGTGCTGGGCTGCGGCGCCGCCCGATCGCGACGCCGTGATGCAGTGCTTGCGGAACAGGCTGTAGAGGGTGCCGCGCGACACGCCGAGCAGCTCGGCGGCCACCGCCGGGCGGTTGCCGGCGTGGCGCATGGCGATGCCGATGGCGTGTTTCTCGGCCTCGGCGCGCGCGGCCTCCAGCGTCGCCACCCGGTCGTCCGGCGGCAGTCCGCCCGCCAGGCCCAGGTCGGCGGCGGTGATGCGGCCGTTGCGGCACAGGGTGAGGCCGCGCCGCACCGCGCTGATCAGCTCGCGCACGTTGCCCGGCCAGGGGTGCGCCGCGAGCGCGGCGACGGCGTCGGTGGCCAGCCGTGCCGACGGTCGACCGTGTTCGGCCTTCAGGCGGTCGATGAAGTAGCGGGCGATGAGCGCCACGTCGTCGCCGCGCTCGCGCAGCGGCGGCAGGTGCAGGCGCAGCACGTTGATGCGGAAGAACAGGTCCTGCCGGAAGCGGCCGGCGGCGACGGCGGCCTCCAGGTCGACGTGGGTGCCGGTGATGATCCGGGCCCGCACGCGGATGTTGCCGACGCCGCCCAGGCGCTCGATGGTGCCTTCCTGCAGGAAGCGCAGCAGATGCGCCTGCAGCGCCAGGGGGAAATCGCCGATCTCGTCGAGAAACAGGGTGCCGCCGGCGGCGCTTTCGATGCGTCCGATCTTGCGGCCGAGGGCGCCGGTGAAGGCGCCCTTCTCGTAGCCGAACAGCTCCGACGCCACCAGATCGGCCGGGATGCCGGCGCAGTTGATGGCGACGAAGGGACCCGACGCCACGGCGGACCGTTCGTGAATGGCGCGCGCCGCCAGTTCCTTGCCGGTGCCGCTCTCGCCGGTCACCAGCACCGGCGCGTCGGTCTGGGCGAATTGGCGGATGTTGGAAAAGACCGTCTTCATGGCCGAATGCGTGCCGATCATGCAGGGCTCGCCGGCGGCGGCCTGCTCCGCCGCCCTGCGGACCCGCTCCAGCACGCCCACCCGCCAGAAGCCGCGGACCACCGCGGCCAGCTCCCACGGGTCCGCCGGCGCCGCCGCCAGATAGTCGACGCCATGGCCGCCGATGTCTTCCGCGCCGGCGGCGTCCATGCGGGCCGCATCGGCCACCACGATCCGCCGCACCAGCGGAAACGAGCGGTCACAGACGGCCAGGGCCTCGGTGATGCGGGCGGCGTCGTTCCCGACGTCGACGATCGCCACGCACGGTGTCGCCGGACCGCCGGGACCATCCAGGCGTGGCGGCTTCGCATGGCGCACCACGAAGCCCTCGGCCAGCGGCGCAAGGCCGGCGGGCAGGTCGCGGGCGATGTAAAGCACTTCGGGCTTCCGGTCGACCGCCTGCGTGATCCGCTGCAGGGCGGCGGTCCGGCTCCCGTTTCTGACCGCAGATCCCCTCATGCACCCTCTCTCGACAACGAGCCGTGAAAGGCTCACCGGGAGACGCTAGCACCAGAGAGGCCGCAATCCACGGGGGCGTCGGCACCTTCACCCCGAATCGTTTCACATGGCTATACTTAGGGCGGGAGCCATTTCGAGGAAATTGGATAAAGCACGAGCGATAAAAGGGAGAGCGAGACTTTGGTCGAACGACGCCGGTCTGTGGACTCGTCGCCCCGAGGCGCGACCGCCGCCCGACGCCCCGGTCTCCCGCGGGGAGCCGGAGAGGATGGCGGTCCTGTCGCTCAGGCTATGGACAACAGCGCCACCGCCACCACCCCCGTCAGCACCACCAGCGGCAGGCCGGGGCGCCAGTAGTCGCCGAAGCGGTAGCCGCCGGGCGCCATGATGATGGTGTTGTTGTGGTGGCCGAAGGGGGTCAGGAAGTCGGCCGAGGCGCCGATGGCGACGACGATGAGGAACGGGTCCACCGGCAGCCCGGCCTGGGTCGCGAGGCTCACCACGATGGGGGCGACGACGATCACCGTCGCCACGTTGTTGAGCACCGGTGTCACCAGCACCGTGAAGGCGAAGGTCATGGCGAGCAGCGCCGTCGGGCCGGCGCCCTGGGCGAGGTCGAGGGCGGCATGGGCGAGGGTCGCCGCCGCGCCGGTGGCGGCGAGCGCGCCGCCCAGCGGCACCAGGGCGGCCAGCATCACCACCACCGACCAGTCGATGCGGCGGTAGACGTCGCCGATGGGCAGGATGCCGGCGAGCACCAGCGCCACCACCGCCGCCGTGAAGGCGATCTCCGGCGGCACCAGGCCACTGGCGGCGGCGGCGAGGGCGGCGCCGAACAGCGCCACCGTAGTCCGCGGCCGGCGGCGGCTCATCGAAATGGGCCGGCGGGCGAGCGGCAGGCAGGCGAGGTCGTCGGCCGCCTGCACCGCCTGCTCGGCCGGTCCGTGCAGCAGCAGGACGTCGCCGACCGCGAGCGTCAGGTCGGCCAGCCGGCCTTCGTAGCGGCGGCCGTTGCGGGCGACGGCGACCACGGCGACGCCCCACCGGTCTTCGGCGTGCAGGGTGCCGAGGGCGCTGCCGAGCACCACCGATCCCGGCGTCACCACCATCTCGACGAAGTCGGCCGGCTCCTCGATCCCCCCGAGCGCGACGGTGCCTTCGGCCGCCAAACGTTCCATGGTGTCGAGCCCGGCCTCGGCCAGCAGCACGTCGCCAGCGGCGATGGTCACCGCCGCCGGGCGGGCGAAGACGCGGGCGCCGCCGCGCAGCACGCCATGGACGCCCAGCACCGGCGGCAGGTCGGGCAGCGCCGTGCCGACCAGCGGCGAGCCTGCCGGGATCGTCAGCTCGCTCTGGTAGCGGCCGACATCGTAGGCCGGCGCCTCGGCCGCCGGCGTGCGGTCGGGCGTCAGCCGCCATCCCGCCAGCGCCAGCCACACGAGGCCCACGACCGCGACGGGCGCGGCATAGGGGGTGAAGGCGAAGACGGCGAAGGGCTCGCCCACCGCCTGCTCGCGGACCTGCGAGATCAGCAGGTTGGGCGGCGTGCCGATGAGGGTCGTCATGCCGCCGAGCAAGGTCGCGAAGGACACCGGCATCAGCACCTTCGCCGGGGCCAGCCCGCGCCGCGCCGCCACCGCCAGCGCCACCGGCATCATCATCGCCAGCGCGCCGACGTTGTTCATGAAGGCCGAACTGAAGGCGGCCACGGCGCAGAGGGCGGCGACGAGCCCCGTCTCGCCGCCCGGCAGGCCGCCGATGCGCCCGACCAGCGGGTCGAGCGCGCCCGACTGCACCAGCGTCCGCCCCAGGACCAGGATGGCGGCCACCGTCACCACCGCCGCGTTGGCGAAGCCGGAGAAGGCCTCCGCCGCCGGCACCAGGCCGAGGCCGACGCCCGCCAGCAGCGCCGTCACCGCCACCACGTCGTGGCGCCAGCGGTGGGCGGCCAGCGCCGCCAGGGTCGCCAACAGCAGCGCGAGGATCAGGATCTGGTCTGTCGTCATGGGCAGTCCGGCCGGTGGGAGGCCGAGCGTCGCTCAAGCCGCGCCCCACCGCAAGCCCGTCCCTCAGGCGGCGAACAGGTGGTAGCGGTCGATGCGCACCCGCAGGGCCTGACCGCGCTTCAGGTCGGTCCAGCCGCCGGCCTTCATGGGCAGTTCCAGCTCGATGGGCCGCGGCAAACCGTCGACCTTCATGTCGACGCGCACGAGGCCCGGCGACACGCGCACCAGGTCGGTGACGCCCACCAGCCCGGCCTCCTGCCGCTCGGCGGCGAGCACCAGGTCGTGGGGGCGGGCGTGCAGGGCGTAACGGCCGTCGCCCGCCGCGATGCCCTCCGCCACCGGCACGGGGCAGCCGGTGACGAAGGCGCGGCCGTCGCGCACCTCCACCGGCAGGACATTGGTGGAGCCCAGGAATTCGAAGACGAACCCGTTGGCCGGGTTCAGGTAGACCTCGGTCGGCGTGCCGATCTGCTCCAGCCGCCCCTTGTTGACGATGGCGATGCGGTCGGACAGCTCCAGCGCCTCTTCCTGGTCGTGGGTCACGAAGACGGTGGTGTGGCCGGTGCGGTCGTGCAGGTCGCGCAGCCAGCGCCGCAGATCCTTGCGCACTTTGGCGTCGAGCGCACCGAAGGGCTCGTCCAGCAGCAGCACCGTCGGCTCGATGGCGAGCGCCCGGGCCAGCGCCACGCGCTGGCGCTGGCCGCCGGAGAGTTGCGCCGGGTAGCGGTGCTCCAGTCCCTGCAACTGCACCAGCGCCAGCAGTTCCTCGGCGCGGCGGCGGATCTCGGCCTTGGGCGGCCGGTTGCGGCGCGGCCGCGCCGCCAGGCCGAAGCCGACGTTGTCGAGCACCGTCATGTGGCGGAACAGGGCATAGTGCTGGAACACGAAGCCGACGTTGCGCTCCTGCACCGTGCGGCGGGAGGCGTCCTCGCCGTCGAACAGGATGGTTCCGGCGGTCGGGAACTCCAGGCCGGCGATGACGCGCAGGAGCGTCGTCTTGCCCGACCCCGAGGGGCCGAGCAGGGCCAGCAGTTCGCCGGAGCGGATGGTCAGGTCGACGTCGTCGAGCGCGGCGGCGGCGCCGTCGAAGGCCTTGCGGATGCCGTGAACGCGGATTTCCATGGCGGGAGGCTCCTAATGCCGGCCGAGCGACGACACGACGTGCCCGCCGCGCGCTTCCAGCCAGGTCTTGAGGACCAGGGTGACGAGCGCGAGCACGGCGAGCAGCGAGGCGACGGCGAAGGCGGCGGCGAAGTTGTACTCGTTGTAGAGGATCTCGACATGCAGCGGCATGGTGTTGGTGAAGCCGCGGATGTGGCCCGACACCACCGACACCGCCCCGAATTCCCCCATGGCGCGGGCGTTGCACAACAGCACGCCGTAGAGCAGGCCCCACTTGATGTTGGGCAGCGTCACGGTCAGGAACGTGCGCCAGCCGCTGGCGCCCAGCGACAGGGCCGCTTCCTCGTCGTCGGTGCCGCTCTGCTGCATGACCGGGATCAGCTCGCGGGCGACGAAGGGCAGCGTCACGAAGATGGTGGCGAGCACGATGCCGGGCACGGCGAAGACGATCTGGATGTCGCGCTCGGCCAGCCAGGGCCCGAACCACCCCGCCGCCCCGAACAGCAGGACGTAGATCAGCCCGGCGATCACCGGCGACACCGAGAACGGCAGGTCGATGAGCGTGACGAGCAGGCTCTTGCCCTTGAACTCGAACTTGGCGATGCACCAGGCGGCGCAGACGCCGAACACGATGTTCAACGGCACCGAGATGGCGGCGACCAGAAGGGTCAGCTCGATGGCCGCAATCGCGTCGGGCTCCACCAGGGCGGCGAGGTAGGTGCCGACGCCGCCGCGCAGGGCCTCGACGAACACCGCCACCAGCGGCAGCAGCAGGAAGACCAGCAGGAAGACGAAGGCGGCGGCGCACAAGAGCCGGCGGACCACCGGCGACTCGGTGGTGGCGGCGACCTGGGCGGGCGTGGCGGAAGCGTGCATGGCCTCACCCTCTCTCCATGCGACCCCGGCTCCAGGCCTGGATCAGGTTGATGAGCAGCAGGATGACGAAGCTGATCGCCAGCATGAGGACGGCGACCGCCGTCGCGCCGGCGTAGTTGAACTCCTCCAGCCGGATCACGATCAGCAGCGGCGCGATTTCCGAGACGTGCGGGATGTTGCCGGCGATGAAGATGACCGAGCCGTACTCGCCGACGCCGCGCGCGAAGGCGAGCGCGAAGCCGGTCAGCAGGGCGGGGCCGAGCACCGGCAGGATGACCGTGCGGAAGGTCCGGCCACGGCGGGCGCCGAGGGTGGCCGAGGCTTCCTCCACCTCGCGGTCGAGGTCCTGGAGCACCGGCTGCACGGTCCGCACCACGAAGGGCAGGCCGATGAAGGTCAGCGCCACGACGATGCCGAGGGGCGCGTAGGCCACCTTGATGCCGAGCGGCTCGAGGAACTGGCCGATCCAGCCGTTGCCGGCGTAGAGCGAGGTCAGGGCGATGCCCGCGACCGCCGTCGGCAGGGCGAACGGCAGGTCCACCATGGCGTCGAGCACGCGCTTGCCGGGAAAGCTGTAGCGCACCAGCACCCAGGCGACCAACAGCCCGAAGACGGCGTTCAGCGCCGCCGCCATCAGGGCCGTGGTGAAGCTGAGGCGCACCGCCGCCAGGGTGCGGCCGTCGGTGGCGAGCGCCAGGAAATCCTGCCACCCCAGGCCGGCGGCGCGGAACACCACGGCCGACAGCGGGATCAGGACGACGAGGCCGAGGTAGGCGAGCGTGAAGCCGAGCGTCATGCCGAACCCCGGAATGACGCTCGGACGCACCCACCCGGAGCCGAGGGCGCGGGTGTTCATGGCCGCCTCACTTGGGCTGGTAGATCTGGTCGAACACGCCGCCGTCGGCGAAGAACCGCTGCTGCGCCGCCTGCCAGCCGCCGAAGGTGTCGTCGATGGTCACCAGCCTGGCGTCGGGGAAGCGGGCGCGGTCTTCCGGCGCGGCGTGCTCCGGCGTCACGGGGCGGTAGTAGTGCTTCGCCGCCAGCCGCTGACCCTCCGGCGAGTAGAGGTAGGCGAGGTAGGCTTCCGCCACCTTGCGGGTGCCGTGCTTGTCGACGTTGCCGTCGACCACCGTCACCGGCGGCTGCGCCAGGATGCTGACGGAAGGCACCACGATCTCGAACTTGTCGGGCCCCAGTTCCTCGAGGGCGAGGAAGGCCTCGTTCTCCCAGGCCAGCAGCACGTCGCCGATGCCGCGCTGCACGAAGGTGGTGGTGGAGCCGCGTGCGCCCGTGTCGAGCACCGGCACGTTGCGGAACACCTTGGTCATGTAGTCGCCGACCTTGGCCTCGTCGCCGCCGAAGGCGTCGAGCCCCCAGGCCCAGGCCGCCAGGAAGTTCCAGCGGGCGCCGCCGGAGGTCTTGGGGTTGGGCGTGATGACCTGCACGTCGTCCCGCGCCAGGTCGCCCCAGTCGTGGATGCCCTTGGGGTTGCCCTTGCGCACCAGCAGCACGATGGTCGAGGTGTAGGGGGCGCTGGCGTTGGGCAGTTCCGCCTGCCAGTCGGCGTTGATGAGGCCGGTGCGCTCGGCGATGGCGTCGATGTCGTAGGCGAGCGCCAGCGTCACCACGTCGGCGGCGAGCCCGTCGATGACCGCGCGGGCCTGCTTGCCCGCCCCGCCGTGCGACATGCGCACCGCGACGTCCTCGCCCGTCTCGGCCTTCCAGTGGGCGGCGAAGGCCTCGTTGAACTCTTTGTACAGCTCGCGGGTCGGGTCGTAGGACACGTTGAGGATGGCGGTTTCCGCCATCGCGGGGCCGCCCCAGGCGAGGCTGGCGGCGAGGATGGTGACGGCGCCGAAGCGCGTGAAACGGGGACTTCGCATGATCCGCATCTCCCAGTGCGGTGGAACATCTTTACAATCCCTACCGACTAGGTATACAAAGTCAAGAATGAAATTCGACGAGCCGCCCGCCGTGTCCTCCGCGATGATCCTTGACCCGCCCCGGCGTATCGGCGACCAAAGGCAGCCCACCCCCAAGGAGCGGATCCGGAGCGTGATCTCCCAGAAGGCGAAGTATGCGTTGCGTGCCCTGCTGGTGCTGGCCGATGCCGGCGTCGGCGAGTCGGTGCTGATCTCGGACATCGCCGAGGGGCAGCGCATTCCGCGCAAGTTCCTCGAACAGATCCTGCTCGACCTCAAGCACCGCGGCCTGCTGACCAGTCGGCGCGGCAAGAACGGCGGCTACGCGCTGCTGCGCGCCCCCGACGACCTGACCGTCGGCGAGATCGTGCGCATCGTCGACGGGCCGCTGGCTCCCCTGCCCTGCCTGTCGCGCATGGCCTACCGCCGCTGCGAGGATTGCGACGGCGAGGAGGCCTGCCGCATCCGCCGCGTCTTCGCCGAGGCGCATCGGGCCAATACCGCCGTGCTCGACGGCACGACCCTCGCCGCCATGGCCGACGGGGACCGCCGGCTCGCCGCCGAAGCGGGGTGATCGCCGGCCGGGGCGAGCCGCAGCGCTGCGGCAGCCGTGCCCGGCGGCGGCCGCACCCCGCCTCGGTCGGGCGATCGCGATGCACCTCCGGGGCGCTCCCGCGGGATCAGTCCACGGTGCCCGGAATGAACAGCGACAGGGCCGGCACCGCCAGGAGGAGGAGGAGCACCACCCCATCCAGCAGCAGGAACCAGCTCACGCCGCGGAAGATCTGGCCGAGGGTCACCGAGCTTGGTGTCACCGATTTGATGACGAAGACGTTCAGGCCGATGGGCGGGGTGATGAGGCCGATCTCCAGCAGCTTGATGACGATGACGCCGAACCAGACGAGATCGAGGCCGTAACCCGTCACCAGCGGCACCGTGAACGGCAGCGTCAGCACCAGAATGCCGATGGAGTCCAGGAACATGCCGAGCACCAGGTAGAACACCACGAGGCCCGCCACCACCATCACCGTCGGCGCATCGACGCTCTGGAGCCAGTCGAGGACGGCCGGCGTCACGCGGGTCAGGGAAACGAAGGTGGTGAACACCTTGGCGCCGAGCGCGATGAGGAAGATCATGGTGGTCTGCACCACGGTATCCCGCGCCGCCTCGACGAGGCTCGCCATCGTCAGGCGTCCACGCGCGAACCCCAGGATCACGGCGATGACGAAGCTGACGGCGGCCGCCTCCGTCGGCGTGAAGACGCCGAGGTAGATGCCGCCGATGACGACGGCGAGGAGAACCACCGTCGGCCAGGTTCCCGCCACGGCCTCGCGCACGTCGCCGGGCGTGAAGGTCGTGTCCGGCTTCGGCGCATCCTCGGGGCGGCGCCACGTCCAGACGGCGATCGTGATGAGGTATCCGGCGAGAGACAGGATGCCGGGGAGGATGCCGGCGAGGAACAGGACCTTCACCGACTGTTCCGTGAAGATCGCGTAGATGACGAACAGCAGACTGGGCGGGATGAGCGACCCCAGCGTGCCGCCGGCAGCGACGGCTCCCGACGCGAGGCGCGGGCTGTAGTTGTAGCGCAGCATCTCCGGCACGGTGATCCGTCCCATGGCTGCCGCGCAGGCCACGCTCGACCCCGTGATGGCCGAGAACCCGGCGCATCCCATCACCGACGCCATGGCGAGCCCGCCCGGCAGCCGGCCGAGCCAGATGCGCAGGGCGCGATAGAGGTCGGTCGTGATCCCGCCGTGGTAGGCGACGTGGCCGAGCCCGATGAACAGCGGGATCATGCTCAACGGGTAGCTGTGGACGAACGAGTAGGCTGCCGAGCCGATGAGCGTCAGCGCCGGCTCGATCCCCCGTTCCAGATCGAAGGCGCCGCCCGGCCGCCACGAGAAGAAGGTGATGAGGCCGAGCGCCGACACCGTGCCCAGGCAGAAGGCGATGGGAACGCGAAGCGCGAGCAGGACGAGGACGGCACCGATCGCCACGGCCGCGAGCAGGAGGGGATCCATGGGTCAGGCCTTTCCGGCGCCGAGGCGGCGAAGGTCGTGGACGATCATGATGGCCAGCCGCAGGGCGAACAGCACCATGGCGAAGACGAAGACGGCCTGGCCGATCCACATGGGGATGTGGAGGACGCCGTTGTAATAGTCCTGCGTCTTCCAGGCGCCCAGAAACCCCTTCGCTCCGGCGGCCAGCAGCAGCAGCGCGAACAGAAGGCCGAGCCCGTGCCCGAGGGCGCTGAGGACGGCGAGCGTGCGCGGCGAGACGCGGGCCGTGAACACCTCGACCGAAATATGCTGCCGCGCCGCGGTGACCAGCCCGAGCGGCAGCAGGATGACCGCCACCATCAGTTCCTGCACCAGCAGCACGTCGTCGGGGATGATGGAACGGCCGACCCATCGGGAGACGACGGTGACGGTCACGATCAGCGCCAGCAGCCCGAGGCCGACCATCGAAAGAGCGCCCAGAAGGCGCTCTCCCTTGGTCGCTTCTACCGGCGGCAGCTCGTGGCTCACCGGGTCCATGGGTACCCCCGCGCGTCCAGCTCCTTCTGGTAGGCGGCGATGCGGTCGCGGTAGTCGGCGATGACGGCCGCGGCGTCGAGGCCGTCCTGGCTCGCCTCGCGGCTCCACTCGTCGATCTGCTTGCTGCTCATGTCCATGAGCCGCTTCTTCTCGTCGGGCGGCAGTACCACGACCTCGATGCTCTTGCCGTCGATGCCTTCCTGCATCTCGGCCTTCACCTTGGCCTGCTCCTCCATCATGAGCTGCGCCAGATGGTCTTCGAAGTCGGCCGCGACCTCGGCGAGGACCTTCTTCTCCGCGTCGCCGAGACCGTCGTAGGCGAACTTGTTCATGACGATGCCGAAGGACATGTTCTGCCCCCAGTCCATCTCGAGGACGTGCGGCGCCACCTCGTACTGCTTGTAGCCCTTCATGGAGTAGTAGTAGTTCTGGTTGCAGTCGATGAGGCCGGAATCGAGCGCCTGGTAGACCTCCGACTGGCTCATGCGCACCACCTCGGCCCCCAGTTCGGCCAGCGCATCGCCGTAGGGCCCGGACGCCCTGACCTTCAGGCCCTTCAGGTCGTCCAGGGTCTCGACAGGCTTGGTGCAGATCAGCTGCACCGGGCCGGTGGTGTAGTTCGTCACATAGACGACGTTGGCGTCCGCGAATTCCTTGCCGAGCGCCTCGTTCTCCCGTGCCAGGTCGTGCATGGCGCGCAGGCCGACCCACATGTCGCTGTTCTCGAACGGCAGGTCGCCGATGTTGTAGGCGCGCAGCTCCCGCGGGGTGAAGAACCCGACGACCGTGCCCATGTCCGCCACGCCGTCGCCCACGCCCTTCAGCGTGTCCTTGCCGCCGAGGAGGGAGCCGCCCCAGAAGAACTCGACGTCCATGCTGCCGCCGGACCGCTCCTTGATCTGGTCGGCGAACCACTCCATCGCCTCGGCCCGGGTGCCGCGGTTCGGTCCGTAGTCCGAGAAGCGCAGAGTGACGGCTTCCGCCGACGAGATGCCCGCAGACAGCACGGTCAGCGCGACGCCGGCGACGAGCCCGGCGGTGAGTCTGTTCATGTCGTTCCTCCTGAGCCTTTTCGTCTTTTCGGACTACACTCCGCTTTCGCACCCGCTCCGCGATCATCGCCCCGGCGCACGTCGCCGGCAGACGGACTGCGCCGGAGAACGGGGATGCAAAGGACATGGACGATTGCCATAGCGCGCGAGTCGGAAACTAGGTTTGCATGCAGTTTTGAGAGCGTCAATGTCGAAACCGCTGTACATCCGGCGGGAATGCCCACAAAATGCATGCAAATTAGCAGGGGAGGCGCTTCTCATGACGGGTGTGGACAGGACGACGCAGGCCCTCAGGGAGATCATCCTGGCGGGTCGCTTCATGCCGGGCGAGAAGGTGGCGGAGGAACGCATCGCCGGCGAGCTGGACGTCAGCCGAACGCTGGCGCGCCTCGCCCTGGGCGCCCTGGAGCGCGAGGGGCTCCTCGTCCGCGAGCCGCGGCGCGGCTTCCGCGTCCGCAGCTTCACCCTCGACGACATGGCCGGCGCCATCGAGGTGCGCGGCGAACTGGAAGCCATGGCCGCCCGCTACGTGGCGGAACGGGGCCTGGACCCGGAGACCGAGCGACGCCTGCTCGAGCCGGTTGAAGTGGCGGAAGCGATCATCCGGGAAGGCGTGCACGACGTGCAGGGCCGCCTGCGGTGGACGGAAACCAACCAGGACTTTCACGCCCGCCTGATCGACGCGGCGCGCAACCAGGCCCTGAAGGCTGCCTTCGAGCGGGTGACGGAGATACCGCTGGTGTCCCCGCGCGCCATCGTGTTCGACATGGCCGACGCCGACTACAGCCGCGTTCAACTGGAGCGCGCCCACAGCGACCACCTGCGGGTCCTCGACGCGATCCGCGCCCGCAAGGGCTCGCGCGCCGCCGACCTCATGCGGGACCACGCGGTGCGCAGCGCCGAGAACAAGCGCGACAGCTTCGAGCACATGATGGAAAGCCGCCGCTTCGTCAGCACGCCCGGCGCTGCCCTGATCCGGTCCGTCTGATCCGCCGGCGGGCCTGCCGGCCGCAGGGGCGCGTCCGGCAGGCATCGCTCCGTTACCCGCAGCAGTTCCCCGGCAAGGGGGCGGCCGAGACGCCACTGTGGTTGCAGCAGCCGCCTTTCCACCACTCGGCGCCCTCGCCATGGCAGTACTTGCCGTCGGCGCCGACCATCTGCATGAACATGGGGTGGTAGTTGCGGCAGACCTCCAGTTCGGTCTTCACCCAGTGCAGCGGGTCCTTGGCGTAGTGGTCCCAGTAGTCGCCCGGCATGTTGATGCCCGGAACGGCGGGGTTCCAGCTTTCGTCCAGCCACAGGTCCGGATCGCCGTACTTGGCGCACAGCTTGCGGATTTCCGGGTCGTCGAGCGCCAGCAGACGGCCGTTCTCGATGACCGGCTCGTTGTCGCCTTCCCGCTCCGTCGTGTAGGTCGGGAAGTACAGGTGCAGGTGCCAGTGGCCGACCAGGTGCCCCTGGCGGGCCGCCTCGCGCTCCGCCATGGAGGAGATGATCGTGCCGAACCCCATGTGGATGACGCCCGAGCGCACCCGCTCGTAGAGGCAGTTCACGAAGCCCGAGGGGAAATCCTTGCGCGGCCGATGCACATGCGGATTGGTGCCGATGGAGGCTTCCCACCAGTACATGAGCCCCTTCCCGGGGAAGGTGGGGTACTGGATGTCCTTCGTCTGCTCCATCACCTCGCGCAGCTTGCGGCCGAACTCGCCGCCCTCGCGGATCTCGGTGATCTTGGAGTTCTCGACGATCAGCTGGGTCCAGTCACAGGGCGCGATGTGATTGGTGGTGCCGGCGATGACGCCGCAGCCATCCTCCTTGAAGGGATGGAACATCCAGGGCCGGCCGGTGATGTGGCCGGGCAGGTAGGTCTTGCCGAAATGCTCGTTGCCCGTCCACGTGGCCGCCGTCAGGCCGGGATCGTAGAACTCGCGGTTCTTGTCCCAGTACTCGTCGTGGTTCGTGAACGAGATGTCGGTGCCTTCGGGGTCGGTGATGCGGGCCCGCTTGGCCGAGCGGATGCGATCCCACGTCCAGCGGTCGATGGCGTTGACCACCTCGATCGGCATGGCATGGGCGGGCGAGGCCAGAATTTCCGGCGTGATGAAGGGCATGCGCTGGATCTTGATGAAGCGTTCCGCAAGAACGGGGCCGCCGTAGCCCATCAGGATCTTGTCGTACTGCTGCTTCTTCTCTTCCTCTTCCCACATGTCCATCCATTCCGCCAATTCCCGGGTGCGGAACAGGTAGTATTCGACCTCGTCGGCCCCCACCCACTGCGGGATCGGACCGCGATCGACGTACTTGATCTCGTACTTGACCTTGTACTTTTCGAGAATCCGCTTGCACGCCTCGATGGTCAGCTCGCTGTGCCAGTTGTCCACGCGGAGCAGGACCCGTTCGCCTTCCTTCAGGTCCCAGCAGGCGTTCAGGCCGTGATTGTAGGGCCGGCGCGCGACGTGTTCGAGATAGGGCATGAGCTGGTCGGCGTCCGTCACCTCGACGAAGGGCGGGCAGCGCGGCGGGCGGGTCGCCTGGAGCGGCGGGCCGTCGAACTTCGGCACGGCCGACTGGGCGCCGCCGTGGCAGCAGGAGGTGGAGGGGCGGGGGATCTCGGTCATCGGGACGTTCCCTGTTTTCGCGTTGCATGCGCCGGTCGGGACCCGGCGGGATGGCGGCGTGGGGCAGACATCGGCGTGCGGCACGGCGGCCACATTTCCGCATGTCGTGTCACTTTCCGTCACCGTTGCATGCAGTTTTGCCCACCGTCAACCACATTTGCCCCATGGAGACCCGGTTGCCCGCCTGATTGCATGCATTAATCGGGCGATCTGGTCCAACCCTTCGACTCCGTTCTGCAGAGGGGCGACAGTGGTGGTGTCGGTCATGACGCTCCGGCAGGCATCGAGGGCCGACGCAGTGTCGTAGAGTTTCACGCACGGGGGATGGCGTCCGCCGGTCCGGCTTCGCGCGGCGCCTGACGGTCGGGGATGCGGACGACGCCGTCCTCCCGGCCGCTGCGGGGGGCCAGACCGTGAACTCGGACGACATTAAGCACTTGTGGAAAGACGCAGACCTTCCGGCTCCCGGCGAGCAGGCCGACAAAAAGTTGCTCTGCATACCTGGAGGGTCCGGACCGAACCCAGGCAAGCATGCTCAGATCTCCTTCTTCAACCATGGCGCGGTTGTTGGCACTTCGGGCGACGCTGCTTCATGGTCTCCATCGAGGCGCTGGTGAAGAAGGGCCCTATCGAGGCGAAGCCGTTGGGCAGCGTCCCCAAATCGGGTTGAACGGCTGAGCGTGCCGCGAGTCAACGACCCGGATCAACGGCGGCACACATAGGCTGACGCCGGCGACACTCGTCCTTTCCGCCCCGAATCCGGCGGGCGAGCAACTTCACCACCGGATCTCGGCCGCTGTCCCGGCGCATTGACGGTGCTGTCAATCCGCTTCTTTGTAGAAGCACTGACCTTGTCTAGACCGCTTCGATCGTAGTAGATATTGAACTGCGGTCGGGCGGGCGCGCGCCCTTGTTTCACAGGCGAATGCAGCCGGAATGCCGAAAGATCACAATGCAGGGGCGCCGTCCCAGAATCCTCCGTGGGTCATGTTCCTGGGCGCGGCGATGCGCCTGGTCGACCTGCACGACACGGCCCGTTCCCCCGGCAACGATGTCTTGGTGCAACCGCCGGAGCATAGGCGGGGCAATTCGCAGGGGCTCTACCTGACCATCGGCTGGCGCATCCTGGAAGAACTGCGCGACCAGGAACTGACCGGCAAGAATACCTTCGTCGACCTGATCCCTTTCGCCCGCCGTGCGGCGGCGGACTTCGGCGTCAGCGAGGAGGATGTCAAGCAGGTGGTCCGCATGCTCGCCACACCCACCGAGCTTCGGTTCATGGATTACGCCGACAGCGGCCTGATCCCCGTCAGCACCAAGTCAACCGCGCTGATCGACAAGAAGCGCCGTGGCTATCACTGTCGGCTGTCGCGGACCGGGCGCGAGGCCCTGCAGTTCGCCAATGGCTATCTGAAGTGGGTCCACATCCCGCACGAGGCCGCCAAGCTGGTCACCGACCTTCAGATGTCAGAGTTCCGATCGTTCATTGCGATCTCTCAGCGCGTTTGGCTGCAAGTCCGGGATCAGTCGGCGGAAATCATCAAGGCTATGGAGCAACCGGAGGCGGAAGCCCTGCGGGAACACTTCACGCGCCACCACGACCGATACCTCCAGACCCTGGAGGAGACCGCCCGGGTGATGGGCGAGTGCCAGAGCCTCCTGCGCCGACAGGAGGTCGCCGAGGCCATCGACGCCTGGGCAGACGACGATGCCGAGATGGGCGCATCCGTTGAGCACTTCTTCTACATCACGCGCGAGATCAACAGCGCGACGCTCGCCCTGCAACGGCGGTTCTCCACCTTCCTGACCGAGGTTCAGAAGCGGTCCCGGTCCTACATAAGCGGTGTCCGGTTCGAGGACATGGCGCGCCATTTCGTGGCGCTGGGCCGAAACCCGCTCACGAGGACGGAAGTGCTGGAGGACATTCACGGACGCCTGGGCCCGCTATCGATCGAGGCCGGGCACTTCTACATCATGGACCTGGCGCGGAGCGTCGCCCGCCCCAGGGAGCGCGACCGCCCGCTCCCGCCCCGCCTGCAAGTCCGCAAGACGCGCACGAAACGCCTCCCCATCCTGGAGCAGTTCATTGCGGCCAACCGGGAAACCCTTCTGGCCATCCTCGACGCTGGCCCGCTCAGGCTGACCAACTTCCTTGACGACGAGTACGAGCTGGACTGGAGCGCGCTCGGCGAAGAGGGGCAGTTGGTCGACGCGCTTGGCGTCTTCACATCGCCGCTGACGATGAACGTGCACGACGACCGGCCCGGCAAGGTCATCCTCGTGAAGCCGCTGCCGGTGACCCGGTTCGATACGCCGGACGGCTGGCGCGTCAGCGGCCACGCGGTGGAACTCAGCCTTGTCGACAAGACGCAGACGAAGAAGGCGTCCGAGCCATGAACCTGTTGGATTTCGAGCGGATCGGTCGGGTGGAAGCCTATTTGCTCCGCCACCGCATCCTCTACACCGACGGCACCGAAAACCATCGCGTCGGCGGCGTGGAAAAGGACGTCAGCCGTCAGATGCTGCAACTGACGGCCGACGAGTACGACGCACTCTCGCAGATGCTCGCCGGCAAGGGGTTCAGCCTGCGCGTGGAGGATCAGACATTCCCCGGCATTCCGCGCGGCGCCAAAGTCTGGTTGGCGGTGCGCCGGCCCGATTACGACGGACCCAACGTGCTGACCCTGAAGCGCGCATGGAGGGCAGTCGCCCTCAACCAAGCGGAGCCGAAAGCCGAAACGGTCTACTGGTTCACTTTGATGTGGTTCCTGACCATGTCCTTCTTCTACGACCGGAGCGGCCGCGCCGTGTCGGAGGTTTCCCGCTATGTGGAGGCCAACTTCCGACGCGACGAGCTTGAGCAGAAGGTCGCCAGCCACATCGAGGACATGCGCCGCACCGGCCTTGCGCATGATGACGGCAATCCGGTCGCCAGAGTGCTGCTCGGCGGCGACGGCGATGGTGGCAGGGGCACGACCTCGGCCCAGATCCGCAAGCGGGTCGGCAATTTCCTGAAGATCATGGTCGACACCAGCATGCTGGACATGGTGAAGGATGCCGACGGCGAGCAGACCTACCAGCAGTCGCTCGTCTGCGCCGTTCAGATCGACGAACTGTTCGCCCAGGACCTGATCGGATTCATGCCGGACAAACGGTTGAACGCGGAGCGCACCGTCGCCGACGACATCGGTTCCTTCGTCCACGCCGACATTCCGGAAGACGATGATGCCGGCGACGGCATGGAGGACGACCATGGCTCTGATTAACCGCTGGCAGCTCTCCAACTTCCTGAACTCCGGCGACCAGAGGAAATGGTCTCCCGATTTCATCGGGGAAACCATCGATGTCGGCGGCGGATCGGCGGCGCTCGTGATGGACAACGGCACCGGCAAGACGTCCATGGCCGACGCCCTGCTGTTCACGCTGTCCATGAACCCCGTGCTTCGCAAGCGCACGCTCGGCCGCGTGGCGCCGGAGCGCTTCGGCTACTTCACCCACGTGCGCGTCGAGTTCGTGGTGCCCGATGAGGACGGCCAGTTGACGCTTCTGGATCTGGGGGCCGCCGACCCCGGCGGGGAGTATCATGTCTTCGGCATGTTCGGCGTGCGTGGCGCCGACGGAAGCCTGGACTACAACCTCTATTACTATCCGGGCCGGCTCGAGGATGTGCCGGTGCACGTGGAAGAACCCGGCGACGAAGGGCTGCCGATCAAGTCCCTGCTGCCGAACATCGAGTTCCGGAACAATCTGGAACAGACGCCCGGCTACCGTGTCTTCTCCCCGAAGTCGGACATGGAGCTGGTCCTGCGGAACTTCATGTCGCTGGAGCAGCGCGACCAGCTGGTCGCCTACCAGTGCCGGGGCGGCGGCGACAAGTCGGCGGCATTCTACGACGTGCGTCCCCGTCCGGGCGAGACCTACGACAGGGCCTTCTTCCGGCAGGTGATCGCGCCCATCATCCTGTCCAATCCGGCCGGGATCAATGAGGATGGCGAGCGGACGACGCTGTCCCTTGAGGAGGAGATCATCAGCCAGTCCGACAAGGTGATCGAGGCCAAGATGAAGACAGAGGAGCACGGCCGGCAGGTCGCGCGCCTCGAACAGGTCTTCGGCGCCATCTCCGAGTTCAAGGTCCACGCCGACAAGGCTCTACAGGCCGAGGACGCCCGGGCGACGCTCATTGCCGACAAGGGCGGGACCATTCATGTCGCCCACATGCTGATCGAGGACGGCCTTCTGCCCGGCGCGCCCCTTCCGGTTTCGCGAAAGGGTCGCTTCGGCGCCGATTGGGAGCTTCTGTCCATGGCTGGCGCGGAACCCGGCCTGGGCTACGTCGTCGACCGGGACAAGCTGAGCCAGTACCTCCGCACGCCGGGCGCGTTCAAGGGCCTGACGACGCTGCGGGACAGCCAGGTCATCCCGTTTTCCACCGCCAACATCGCCCGGGGCATCAGCGGCCATGACAGCCGCGCGTGGCTCCGCCTGCAGGATGTTCATGACGCGCTGGACGCGCTTGCCGACGTCACCCGCCGCGAGGCGCGGTCCAAGCTGGACGCCCTGACCGACGTGGTGCTGGCCCATGCCCGGCATCCCGTGCGAAATGCCGAACGAGAGGCGCGAGAGGCGGTCGACGATCTCAATGCCGAGATCCACAGGGAAAGCCGACTTCGGGAGCAGGAGGCCGAGCGCCTGGAGGTCCTGACGGCGCAGGTCGAGGACGTCGAGGCCAACGCGACCGCCTACCGCGAGGTCATGGCCTCGCCCCATCTCACGGCGGAGGAACGGAACGGCCTAACCACCGAACAGGCCGTGAAGGACTTCGCCGACAGCGTCCAGAACGAGGTGGCGCAGGCCACGGCGCAGGAAGAGAAGCTCAAGGAACGGAAGGCCCAGTTCGAGGAGCGTCACAAACGGTATCAGCCGGTCGCGCGCCGCTTCGGAGAAGAGCCGCTGACCGACGCCCTGCAACGCCTGCGGCAGGAGGAGGAGGACGCCGATACGGCCTTGCAGGCCTGCAAGGCCGAGGAAGGGCGCTGCGACCGGCGGCTGGACCGGGTCGGAAAGCGTCTGGACCGCGTGGAGGCGGACGGCAAGGATGCTCGCGTGGAACTGGAGACCCTGGGGACCGGGGCGACAGCGCTGGAGCAGGTTCGCGAGACCCACGGCGCCGATACCGATCCGGGCGACCTGCTTCAGTCACTGGAAGACGCCCGGGCGCGGGCGGACGCGGCCCTGAGCGACAACCGGGCGCTTCGCAACGAGCTGGAACAGAAGAAGTCGGCCGCGGCGAACAACCTGGCACAACAGGAGCAAGCGGCACGCACGCTGGCCGAGGAGCTTGCGAGGCTGGATTCCCTCGCGGCGGACGCGGAGGCCTTCGCCATCCGCGTCCCGACGGAAGCCCCCGAGGGATACCAGGACCGGCTGGAAGGCCAGCACAAGGCGGCGCGGCAGAAAGGGATAACGGCGGCCGCACAGCTGGAGGACCTGGAGCCGTTGGTGACGGCGCTGGACGCCTTCACCGCCGCCCATCCGGGCACGAAGCCGCAAACCTGGCTGCAGGACATCGTGCGCCGCCGCGAGGTGATCGCGATCAGGATCAAGGACCTGGAAAAGGACCGTGACATCAAGGCCCGGCAGCTGCAAAAGCTGCGGGATACCAAGCTGGCGCCGTCGTCGGTGGACCTGGAGGTCGAGCGCCTGATCGGCGTCGACAGTTACCAGCCACTCCACAAGGTGCTGGACGCGGCGGACACGGCGCCGGCGCGCAAGGAAGCCCTGCTGTCCGCCCTGTCGGCCATCCTTCATGCGCCCGTATTCGACGATGCCGAGGCGGCGGCCCAGGCGGCGCGGCACATCGCCGACGCGGACATCCCGGTCCCCGTCCTCCTGCGGGCGGAGGTCGAGCGCATCGCGCTGGCGGACGGCATGCCGGTCAGCCGGGCAGGGCTGCTGCACAGCCTGCTGCTGTCGGGCATTCGCACGCCGACCGTCGACCTCCTCATCGATCCGGCGGCCGTGGCGCGGCGCATCGCGGACTTCGAAGCCGCCATTGAAAGGCTGTCGGAGCAGATCGAAGAGCTCGAGGACGCCCGGGCCGTCATCGCCGACGATGCCTATGCCGTCGTGCAGGCCCGGCAGGCGGCGCGCGCCGTGGCCGAGGACGCCGTCGCCAAGGCCGACCGCGCGAAGACGGAGATGGTCGAGGCAGAACGGCGCGTCGCGGTTCTCGACGGTCTTCTCACGCCCGACCTCATCGGCCTATCCAGGCGCGCCGCCGCCTATGCCGCCGCCGGCGGGACCACTCACCACGAACAATGCCGCGCCCGGCACGCAGCCGCCCTGGACGCCGCGGCCACGTTCAAGGCGCAACAGGAGTGGGCCGCTGAACGCCTTGACGAGGCGCAAGCGGCCGAGGAAACCCTCGGCGAGGCCCGCGACCGGGCGCGCGACGCCATCACCACATGGCGGGAGCGGTGCACGCAGGCGGCCGACTTTCTCGCGGAGGGTGGGTTGCCCGCGCTCGAGAGCGCCCAGCGGCGCGTCCATGGCTTCGAGCGGCGGCTCGACCTGGGCAAGGCCATCACCAGCGGCATTCACCGGGCGCGGGACGCGGCCCGAACGGCGACCAACCGCGCCAACGACCACCTTCGGCAAGCGAGCGCCGCCCGCAGCGAGTGGCAGGAACCGCTTCAGGCCGCGATCAAGTTCGAGGGTGATGGCGGTCCGGCGTTCCTGCGGGCCTATCCCGCCGACAAGGCGCGCGCCGAGGCCCGCACGACCGCGGCCCGCCACCGCGCCGCCCTGCCCTTCGAAAAGGCCGCCGGCTTCATCGCCGCCGGCGGCGGCGATGAGCGCGCGCGCATCATCAAGGAACGGGGCGAGCTTCAAGCCTCGGTCACGCGGCGTCGGGACCGCCTTCGAGCCCTGGAGGCCGACCGTCTGATTGCCGAGGACCGTCATGCCACGGCGCGCCAACGCCTGGAGAAATACGACTTCGGCATCCGCCAGCTTCTCGACATCCATCCGGAAATCCGGAAGGTCTACAGCGATCCCGTGCTGCGAGTGGACGTCGAATCGGCGCCGGTCGGGGGCGTCGCGGCGGAGATCATGTCCCTGGCCCAGCCAGTCGGGAAGGATGGCCCCAGCGACGTCACCCCAGAGGCCATCGCCTCGGCCATGCATGACATCGTGGAACGCGCTCGGGCGGCGGACCTGCCCGCGCTGTCCGCGCGCCTTCTGGCGGCGCAGGACAAACGCGAGGCCGCGTACAGGGACTACGCGCATCACCTGAGGGGCCGTCTGGCGGGCCTGCGCGAAAGGCTGCCGACAGGTTTCGAGGGCATCCTTCAGCGCATCGCGGAGGCGGAGAACGAGCCGCGCGCGATCGACCGCCTGTTCAAAGAGCAGGACGTCGCCCTGACCCGGCAGAAAAGCCTACTTTCGGCGGCCCAGTCGGCCGAGGCCCGCAACCGGGACACCCTGCAGCAGACGCTTCAGAACCAGTCCTCCATCGCGGCCCAGTCCATCGCCACCCTGCGGCGGGTCCTGCAAAAGGGCGACGGCGCCACCTTCCTGCTGGTCGACGACGAGGTCGCATCCGACGAGGCGATCGCATCGATGGTCAAAGACATCATAGAACGGGTGGAGGTGCGCAAGCAGCGCCACGAAGAAGACGCCGCCAAGGGCCGGGCACAGGGGGACGTGTTCAGCGACAGCTTCCGCACCAGCATTCGCGACGACTTGCACGACAACCTTTTCCCATCTGCCCGCATCCACGTCCGCCACCCCCTCATGCGCGGCGGAACCGAGTTCCCGCTCATCAAGGAGGGCATTTCCGGCGGCCAGTCCACGGCACTGAACCTTCTGTGGGCCATCAAGTTGGCGGCCTTCGCCGTCGAACGGGAGACCAGCCACCTGACCGGCGCGCACAGGCGCAAGGCCGCCGCCGCCGCCCAGTCGATCATCATCGTGGACGGCTTGTTCAGTGACCTTTCCGAGCCCGGGCTGATCGCCGAAAGCCTCGACGCCATGAAGGAGATCAAGGGGAATTTCCAGCTGATCGGGCTGATCCATTCGCCCTACTATCGCAACGACTGGGAGTTCTTTCCCACCTGCCTCAACGGCCGCCACATCGACAGCGACGAGGAAGGTGGTAACCGGAAGACCAGCCTCGTAATGATCGAGGGCGTGCCGAAGCCGAACAACGGCCGCGTCCGCACCACGAGCCTGCGCGCCGTCAACACGCTGGCGGCGAGCTAGGCCGATGCTGGCGCGCAAGGAGGATGTGGCCCGGGTCGCGGCATTCTTTCACCGCAAGCGCGCCGGTGGAGCCACCTACGTCAACGCCGGGACGCTGCACGGGCAGCTCGTGAAGGCCACCGGCATCAAAAGCCGCGCCGTGCTGAACGACGCGATGAAGCAGCTAAAAATGGACAGCGTGATCGACTGCGAATTCGGCACGACCTGGCCCGTCAGCCGCGTGACGATCACCCCGCCACCGGAGGCGGTACTCGGGGACGCGGAACAGGCTTGGCGCGAGACGGTCCTGCGGATGGTCGCCGATGACGCCGATCGCACCGCCTATTACCTGTTCTATCCGAAGCTGTCCGATTGGCCGGTTGACCGGTTCGACGCGCTGATCGCGACGATCGAGACGATCCGCCGCACAAAGCCCGCCGACATGCTCCTGCCGCTGGCCAGTGCCGTCGGACCGCTGGCGTCCTCGAAGCTTCTGCAGAACCTTCCGGCCCCCGCCCTTCATGCATTGGGTATAAACATGGCCGCCCTGCCGCGGCTGCCTAACTATATCATGCTCGCCGGTCCGGCCACCCCGGAGGCCGTCGTCCTGGTGGAGAACCCGGCCGCCTTCGAACGCGCCATGGCCGCGACACGCGACCTACCGGTGGTTTGGGTGGCGGCGTTCGGCTTTGCCCTGTCCGCGCCCGAGGCTGGCGGCCAACGCTTGGCAGATGGGGTGGAGAATCCGTGGACCTGCGCCCCAGTTGTCCGCGAAGGCACGCCGCCGCCGCTTGAGGCCTTGCTACGGCATCCAGCCCTTTTCCACTGGGGCGACCTGGATAAGGCAGGCCTGCAAATATTCCACCGCATCCGGTCCCAGGTGCCCCACATCAGGCTGAGCGCCCTGATGCAGCCGATGATCGACCTGTTGAGCCAGGGCGGCGGCCATCCCTACAGCGACCTGAGTGGGAAGCCCATGCAACTCGCCTGGACCGGCGGCGAGGCGATCATCAATCGGCTGCTGGCTTTGTGCGGGGATCACGCGGTCGATCAGGAATTTTTGGAACCCGAAGATATTCGGCTACTGTGTCGATCGGCGCTGAGGGAGGAGCGGGCTGCAGTGCGGTGAAGACTCTATTCCCGCCAGCGCCGCCAGGACGCCCTGGCGAGTTGTAGCGTTCGGCCGAATTCGACCCTGCGAGGTCATGTCCCGGGGAGTGGTGTAAGAGCGCCGGCATCCGCGTCGTCTTCGGCGGGCTGAGGTCCGCTGGCCATGCCCAGCACCTCGCGGCGGCCGTCGGTATTGACGCCCACGGCGATTATCATCGGCACCGAGACGATGCGCCCGGCCTCGCGCACCTTCACGTAGGTGGCGTCGATCCAGATATAGGGCCAGTCGCCCTCGATCGGCCGCTCCAGAAAGGTGCCGCCCCTGTCGTCGATGTCCTCGCACAGGCGGGAAACCTGGCTTTTCGAGATCCCGGTCATCCCCATCGCCTTCACCAGGTCGTCCACCGAGCGCGTCGAGACGCCGTGGACCCTCGGGTCAAGCCCGAGGGCAGGCTCCGGCTTCCTGGATCATCGCCGCCAGGGCTTTCTCGGCGATGCGCCCCGGCTCAAGGAAGGCGGGAAATAGCTGCCCTGGCGGAGCTTGGGGATCTTCAGCGCGATCGCCCCGGCCCGGGTCTGCCACAAGCGATCGCGGTAGCCATTGCGCGAGTTGGTGCGCTCGGGCGTGCGCTCGTTCGGCTGGGCGTTGCAGACGGCCTCGACCTCGCAGTCCATCAGCCGCTGGGCGACGAACGAGATCATCTCCCGCAGCAGGCCGCTGTCGGAACCCTTCTCAAGAAGCTCGGCAAGGACCATCCTGTCCATGGTCATCGGTTGGTCTCCGTGGGTTGCAGTTTGTCGCAACCTCAGCCTACCGGAGATCGACGATGACCGCCCCAGGCTCGGGGCCGCCCGGGGATGGTGCCTCCGGGCGCCACGCGCCCTCCGCCATCATCCCCGTTCGCGTGCTCTTACACCACCTCCGGGGACACTCCCTCCCCGCGCGTGCGGGGAACACCGCCCTCGCGATCCTGGGCCTGAGCGACAGGTTCGGTTCATCCCCGCGCGTGCGGGGAACACAGCTTCTTCGCGCCCGCCTCCTGCGCCGCCTCCGGTTCATCCCCGCGCGTGCGGGGAACACGATGATGCGCATGGCGAGGTCGTCAAAGGCCGCGGTTCATCCCCGCGCGTGCGGGGAACAAGGCCGGCCGCCGCTGCGGGTACACCGCCGACGGTTCATCCCCGCGCGTGCGGGGAACACGCCCTGAAGGTGCTGTTCGCCTTCTGCCACGCCGGTTCATCCCCGCGCGTGCGGGGAACACGGGTGGTCTGGCGGGCGGCCATCGGGCTGCTCTCCGGTTCATCCCCGCGCGTGCGGGGAACACGCGGTGTTTTTTTCGTCATGCTCGACCCCAAAACGGTTCATCCCCGCGCGTGCGGGGAACACACCTGAACAACGCGAACCCGGCCAAGGGCGCGCGGTTCATCCCCGCGCGTGCGGGGAACACGCCAAGATGACCTCACCCCGCTCCACCAACCGCGGTTCATCCCCGCGCGTGCGGGGAACACATCTCGCGTCCCGCGGTCGCGGTGGATCAGGCCGGTTCATCCCCGCGCGTGCGGGGAACACGCGGCCTCGGTCGGGCCGAACTCGCCATGCGTCGGTTCATCCCCGCGCGTGCGGGGAACACTACAGCAACCCCGGCGACGTGGTCTACGACCCCGGTTCATCCCCGCGCGTGCGGGGAACACGTCCTCCTTCGCCATGATGCGGGCTGCGATGAGCGGTTCATCCCCGCGCGTGCGGGGAACACGCGAGACGTTGCGGCAGGTGCCCCAGCAGCGCTCCGGTTCATCCCCGCGCGTGCGGGGAACACACCCGCACCTATCCGCTGGCGTGGCGGGTGGACGGTTCATCCCCGCGCGTGCGGGGAACACGCGATTGGGCGTACTGGAGCCAGCTCTGCACGCCGGTTCATCCCCGCGCGTGCGGGGAACACATCTCCTCCGGCGTCCACCACCTGTCGCGAGGCGGTTCATCCCCGCGCGTGCGGGGAACACCGCCACGTCGCCATCCAGTCGGTCTTGCGCGCCGGTTCATCCCCGCGCGTGCGGGGAACACGCGGGCGGAAGCCGTTGTCGAGGCCGTGAGGGACGGTTCATCCCCGCGCGTGCGGGGAACACACAATGGGATCGCCCTCGCGGGTGACCGGATACGGTTCATCCCCGCGCGTGCGGGGAACACTCTTACTGCAAGTGATTGATCGTCAACGATTTTAAAGAACGCGAAATTCTACCGGGATTCGCGCGTCGGCGTCAGCCTGAATCTTCTTCGTAATCGGCAGGCAGGAACGACACCAGTTTCAGGCCGTCGAAGTCGCGCGGCACGCGGCGGTCCCGGCCGAGCGTCTCGAAGTCGAAGCCCATGGCGGTCGGCGCGGACCACGCGATCACCGCGCTGCCGTCCTCGATGCCGGCTTCCACCTGGGCCTAGATCTGGTCGCGGATGCGCGGCGAGTAGCGGCCGACGTAGACCCCCGCGCGAATCTCCAGCAGCCACACCGCGAGCCGGCCGCGCAGGCGCGGCGGGGCGTTTTCAACCACGATGACCAGCATCGCCGGACGGGCCTGGGTCGGGGAAGGCGGGTGGAACGGCGTCTTGCGGGGCTTCGGGCGGCGCCAGACCGCCGGCGGCCAGGATCTCCTCGATCAGGGGAATGAGACGGCCGAGCAGGCGGGTCTTGCGGAAGGTGTCGCGCAAGGCCCGCCGCACGGCCGCCTCGGGGTCGGGCGGCGCCTCGCGCGCCACCTGGAAGGCGACCGGCACCGACGTCTCGAACTTCACGATGTCGGCGATGTCGTAAACGAAGGACAGCGGCTTGCCGGTGTGCAGGAAGCCGATGGCCGGGGCATAGCCGGCAGCCAGCACGGCGGCCTCGGTGACGCCGTAGAGGCAGGCGTTGGCGGCGCTGACGCAGCGGTTGGGCAGGTCGCCGCGGGTCCAGCTCGCGGGGTCGTACCGGCGGCCCTGCCAGGTCACCCCGTATTGCTGGGCGAGGCCCTTGTAGAGCGCCTTGACGCGGGCGCCTTCGATGCCGCGCAACTGGTCGACGCTGCGCCGCGCTGGCGGATCGTCCTCGAAGCGCAGGGCGAACATGCGGCGCACCACGCGCAGCCGCGCGTCCTCGTCCAGCGCCAGCCGCGCCTGATAGAGCAGGCGATCGGACCGCGCCCCGCCCGGCTGGCCGGAGGCGTAAAGTCGCACCCCGGCCTCCCCGACCCAGATGAGCAAGGTCCCGCAGCGCGCCGCCAGCACGGCGGCGGCGTGGGAGACGCGGGTGCCCGGTTGCAGCATGAGGCAGGCCAGCCCGCCCACCGGGATCTGCACCCGCACGCCCTGCCCGTCCACCAGCACGAAGGCGCCGTCGGCGACGTCCAGGTGACCGTATTCCAGAAACACCATGGGCTCGCGATCCTTGATGGGGATCGGGCGCAACGGCGGCAACATGGTCACATCCCGAGCGGCCGGCGCACCAGCACGAGGCCGTAGCCGAAGGCCTTGGACGCGCCCAGGCCCTCGAACAGCATGCGGAGGAAGGCGTCCGGGTCGGTGACCGTCAGCTCGCCGCGCAGGTCGCAACCGGCGAGGGTGATGCGGCGACGGGTACTGCTGACGAACTCCACCCGGTCGTAGGTCTCGACCAGCAGCGCCTCGGGCGCCAGGCGGAAGCCGTCGCGCTCGCCCTGGCGGTCGAGCCACCCCGGCAGGACGGCGCGGGCGACCTCCAGGCGGTCGGGCTTGGTGTCGCTGGCGGCGCGGCGGGCGTGGACGCCGTCCATCACCACGTCGACCTTGCGGCGGCGGCCGTCCACCTCCTTCCGCCACACGGGGTTGACGCGCACCATGAAGGCCAGCCGGTCGCCGGGGCGGAGGACGGGGGCGTAGGGCTTGCTCTCGATCTCGAAGAGGTTGTGGTGGTCCTGCGGCGGCTCGGCGGAGACGGTGATGATCTCCGGCCGGCCGGCCTTCCAGTCCAGGCGATAGAGGAAGTCGCGCGGCTTGTCCGGGTCGTCGGCGAACAGGGCCCACACCAGACGATGGCTCTCGTAAGCCCCCAGGCGATCGCCGAGCAGGCGGAACAGCGAGCCGGCCGAGGGGCTGTTCGACAGGCGGATGCGGCTGATGATCATGGCGCCGGCTCCCACTGGGCGGCGTTCTCCGGGCGCTCGGCGAACTGCCAGCGGGCGCGGTCGGCGGGGGCGTCGCGGCGGAGCGTCACGCGCTGCGGCGCGACCGGGTCGCCGCCCGGCGGATCGACGTCCCACACCAGCAGCCGCGGGCCGGGCTCGAGCAGCGCCGCCAGCGGATCGGGATCGGGCACGGCGGCGTCCAACTCCGCCAGGGCCGTCCCCAGGTCCGCCGCCTGCGACGGCAGCGGCGCCAGCGGCAGGCCGAGCGGGCAGCTCTTGCGGCCGAGGTAGGGCACGAAGACCGGCCGGCGCATGGCCTCGGCGATCTCCTCCAGCGACCAGCGGGCGGCGGCGCGCCGCCACCACGCCACCGTATACACCGCGTCCATGAGGTAGCCGCGGCGGGTGACCATGGTCTCGATGTCGTCCTCGTCCACGTCGAGCAGTTCGGCCCGGCGGGAGGCCGGCTCGAACCCCTTGCGCGCCTTGGGCGCCTGGACGGTGTGGTAGTCCTCCAGGCGCCGCCCCGGCGCATCCACCCGCACGGCGACACCGTAGCCGGCGGCGAGTGCCGCCTGCGCCTCGGCGTCGTCGCGGCGCAGGCCGAGGCAGGCCCCGACCAGCCCGAGCAGGGCCGAGCGCGTGGGTGTTTCGCCGGTCGGGCGCAGCTCGCCCACCGCCGGGCCGCCCCAGGCGCACAGCGGGCCGTAGAGCCGGGCGAGAAGGAAGGTCGCCGCCATGCCCGTCAGGCCGCGGCCGGAGCGGGCGTCCGGTTGCCGGCCTCGCCGCCGAGGAAGCCGATCAGCCCGGCGAGCGACCCGCCGCCGCCGGCGACATCGAGCAGATAGCGGTCCTCCGCCGTGGCGCCGTAGGCGCGGTCCATGCTCTCGGCGGTGGTCAGCAGGGCCGCCGTCGCCGTCGGCAGCATGTCGGTGCCGCCGACCGGCTTGAGGAAGGCGGTCGACAGGCTGCGCGGCAGCATGGGGCCGCGCTCGGCCAGCACCACCAGGGCGTAGGCGTGGCTGCCGAAGCTGGTGCGCTTGCCGCCGGGGCCGACCTTGGCGGCCGCCTCGGCGAGCGCCCGCACGGCGGTGTCGGCCAGCGCCTCGTCGCCGCCCAGGTTCTCCACCAGCAGACGGCGGTTGATGCAGAGATAGAGGTAGTAGAGGCCGGCCCCGAAGCCGGTTTCCCCCATGAAGCCGGCGCCGGAACCGGCGTCGTCCTCTTCCGCACGGGTCTGAAGGTCGTCCACCGCCGTGAAGAAGTCGTCCTCGATCACCGCCTTGTGGACGGTGATGGCGTGGGCGACGTCCACCGCCGCCTCGACGTTGAAGTGCGGCCGCGCCGCCAGCATGCGGCCGAACAGGGCGATGTCGGCGCCCTGATGAGCCTCCTTGACGACGCCGAGGGCCGTCTTCTCGTCCACCGCCTTGCCGGTCTTCACCACCTCGGCCACCAGGGCATCGACGGCGGCCCGTTCCGCCGGGCCGATGAAGGCGAGCTGACCGGCCTGGAACTTCTCCTTCGGATCCACCTTGCCGTAGAGCGCCTTGCCGATGGCCTCCGCCGACGCGGTCGCCACCTTCTCCTCCACCCCCTGGGCGGTGAGCCGGGTCAGCACCTCGCCGGCCATGCGGCGGGTACGGGTCGACAGGGCGCCGTCCAGGTGCTCCTGGAAGATGGCGGAGGTGCGCCACGCCCGCTTGAGCGACTGCGACGACACCCGCAGCCGCGGCGCCCCGCCCATGGTCGCCGCCTTGGGCCGGCCCATGTCGTCGCGGTTGAGGTTCGACGGCGGGTAGCTGGTGAGCAGGTGGAGCTGCAGGTACATGGACGGCATCCCTGAGTGGCGGATGGTTGCGGGATCAGGCGGCGGTGTCGGTGTCGGTGTCGGTGTCGGCGGCGACCTTGCGCTCGTCGGGCGACAGGGCGCCGTAGTAGGCGTAGGCGAATTCACGCGCCGCCCGGTCGTGCGTGACCGGCGACGTCAGGCGCAGCGCCCATTGCGCCATCTCGGCCACGTCGAGCGGCCCGTCGAGCATGGCGAGCGCCCGGCGCAGCAGGCGCAGGATCTCGGCCGGGTCTTCCTCCGCCAGCAGGCGGCGCAGGCGGATGTCGCTGAGCAGCGGCCGGTCGTCGCGCCCGCCCCGCAGGCGCTGCGGCAGCCTGCCGCCGCTGCGGTGCTGGCGCACATGGGCGGCGAGCGCCACGGCGACGGCGAGCGAAGTCGCCACCCGGCCGGTGCCGACCCCGAGCTTCAGGCGCAGCGCGTGAAAGCCGGGGATGAAGGCGCAGTCGTCGGGGTGCTCGACCCGGCGCAGGGCGGCGCGCAGGCCGGTCGCGTCCTTCAGCTCGGCGTGCCAGGCGATCAGCGCCGCGCCGGCCGGCGTCGCCTCGCCGTCCTTCCAGAAGCAGAGGTAGTCGTTCATGCGGCGCTCTCCCGAGACTGGGGCCGGAGGGTCAGCATCGCCTTGGCCTCCATCTGCTTGCCCCACAGGCCGGCAATGAGGTCGTTGCGGGCGCGCACCCAGCGGGGCTGGCGCGGCTCGCCACCGGCGGCACGGCGGTCGAAGGCCTCGGTCGCCCCGAACGGGGTCGCTGCCACCGCGTCGTCGAACACCCGCAGCGCTGCCGTCGCCACCGCCTTGTGCCAGCGCGCCATATCGGGGCTGACCTCTTCCATCTTGATGCTCTCGCCGGCGGCGTCGCGGCGGGCGACCGCCTCCAGCAGGGCGAAGAAGGCGTCGCGCGTGGCGTCGACCAGGGTGGCGCGCTGCGGCAGGAATTCGGCCTTGGTGTCGCCGGCGTCGCCGATGAGCGCGACCCGCAGCGCCCGCGTGAGCCCGTGCAGCGCCTCGTCCGACACGGCCACGGCGCGGCTGACGGCCGCCACGAAGGCCGCCTCGTTGCGCGCCTGCGGATGCAGCGGCATGCGGCTGTCGTTCCAGCCGCGCGCCTTCATGTTGTCGGTGTCGTAGCCGTAGGCCCACAGGCGCAGCGGCTCGTTCAGGTGCAGCGCCTTGGCACGGGCGCGGAAGTGCTCGACCGCGAGCGCCGGCACGCGCACCCGTCCCTTGCCGCCGGGCGGCCGCGGCGGCGTCTCCACCAGCCCGAGCCAATCCCGATAGTCCTGCCCCGCCGGGCTGCCCTTGCGGGCGGCGTAGGTTTCCGGCTTGCCGATCTCGACGCCGTAGGGCGACAGCGGATGGCGCCAGCCGCCTTCGTAGTTGACGCCGCGCGGCTTGGTCGCCATGCGGCCGACCAGCCGGTCCGAGGCGCGGCCGCACAGGGCGCAGTCGCCGGCGCTTACCGCCTCGAAGTCGAGCCAGATGCGGCGCGGCTGGCCGAAGAAGGCCTGGAGGAAAGGCGCCTGGTGCGGCTTCGCCTGCGAGCCCTCGGCCTCGCTGAGGCGCAGCGGTGCCGTCCACGGCAGCACGGGACCGGGCGCGAAGGGGTCGCCGCCGGCCGCGTCCTCCAGCGCATCGCGCGGCATGACGTTGGCCCACAGGGTGTGCCACAGGGTGCGCCCGGCGCCTTCGGCGGTGACCAGCGTCGTCAGCGGGCCGCCGCCCCGCAGGCTGGTGCGGTGCCCCTGCCCGCCGCTCGGCGCGTAGGACTGCATGGTGATCAGCGCCATCGCCGCGCAATCCGGGCACATGGCGCCGGCGCGCCCGCGTTTGACGAAGATGTCCATGTTGCGGGTGAGCGCGTTCTCGCCGGGGCTGTCGATGAGCAGCGCCGCGATCTCCACCGGCTTGCCGCCCTCGGCCGCCGTCGGGTCCTGCAGCACGCGCGGCCCCGGTCCGTCCAGCTCGAACTGCGGCACCAGCGGCGCCAGCGCCGCCGTGACCCGCTCGACCGTCGGCGGCGCCTCCCACAGCTCGGCCCAGGCGTCGTCGTCCGCGGGCAGCAGGTCGGTCAGGTGCAGCAGGCCGATGAGGAATTCGTGCGTGGCGCCGGAGAAATCCGCCCGCGGCCAGCCGATGCGCCACCCCGGCGCCAACCCCGCCACCGCCTCCGCCACCGTCACCCGCCGCACGTCCCCAGCCGGCCCGGCGACGGGGATCCAGGACTGGAGAAGAAGGTTGTGCGACACCGGCGGACACTCCGTTTCGGCGAATCTGGAAGAATGGTATGAGGGGCAAGGGTGGGAGGGAAGAGGAAATGACGCCGGACCATCGTCAATTAGAGGGTGAGGCAGAGGAGCCGCCAGGAAGGGGAGAGTTCGCGCATGGGGGCCGTTCATCCCCGCTCGCGCGGGGAACACGGGCACCCCGCTCACCCAGGCGGCCTCGTAGTTCGGTTCATCCCCGCTCGCGCGGGGAACACCGACGTCGGCGAGCAGCCGAGCACCGTCCGGGCGGTTCATCCCCGTGGGTACGGGGAACACCTCGACAAGATGGAAGACGACAAGCGCAACGACGGTTCATCCCCGCTCGCGCAGGGAACACTGCAGGTCGACCACGCCTGTGCGCATCTGCTCCGGTTTATCCCCGCTCGTGCCGGGAACACCCGGTAGCGGTTGGGGATGCCGCCCGTCAGCCACGGTTCATCCCCGCTCGTGCGGGGAACACGACGGCGGGTGGTTCGACGGGGTGCTCGACTTCGGTTCATCCCCACTCGCGCGGGGAACACCACGCCGTGCAGATCTGCCCACGCCGGCCGAACGGTTCATCCCCGCTCGAGCGGGGAACACTGCACGGCGTCGTGCACGTGCGACCAATGGTTCGGTTCATCCCCGCTCGCGCGGGGAACACCCGTCCCGGCGGATGGCAAGCCACACAGTGCCCGCTTCATCCCCGCTCGCGCGGGGAACACGGCGTAGTGGACAACCAGCCGACGTCCAAGCACGGTTCATCCCCGCTCGTGCGGGGAACACGGCCCTGCGCGGCCGCGTCGAGGCGACCCTCGACGGTTCATCCCCGCTCGTGCGGGGAACACTTCGTCAACAATCTGATGCAGCAGGGGGCCACGCGGTTCATCCCCGCTCGCGCCGGGAACACGTCGTCGTCGAGGCCTGGGACCCGGTGGCGGGCGGTTCATCCCCGCTCGTGCGGGGAACACATTTCGAACTTCGGCTTCGTCAGCTCGCCGACCGGTTCATCCCCGCCCGCGCGGGGAAACACGATGCAGGATGACCTCACCCCGCTCCACCAGCCGCGGTTCATCCCCGCTCGCGCGGGGAACAAGGTAGTAGCGGTAGTCGACGTCGACCCGGATGCACGGTTCATCCCCGCTCGCGCGGGGAACACGACTGGGATGACCAAGGCCCGGTTATCGACGGCGGTTCATCCCCGCTCGCGCGGGGAACACGCCGCGCCTGATAGAGCGCCGACTTGCCGGCCGGTTCATCCCCGCTCGCGCGGGGAACACGCCGAACGTCACATGCGGATCGCCGAGCAGCAGCGGTTCATCCCCGCTCGCGCGGGGAACACTTGTACAGCAGCGTCTCTTCCGCCGAGCGGGTCGGTTCATCCCCGCTCGCGCGGGGAACACTCCTTCTCGGCGTGCCCCATCTCGCCTTGCGCCGGTTCATCCCCGCTCGCGCGGGGAACACGGCGACACGTCGTACCTGTCGCCGGGCGACCGCGGTTCATCCCCGCTCGCGCGGGGAACACTTGGTCGGCGCGGCCTTGTTCACCGCCGTGATCGGTTCATCCCCGCTCGCGCGGGGAACACATGCCGGCCACCCGCACCGGGCGCCCCGTCGCCGGTTCATCCCCGCTCGCGCGGGGAACACGTTGTCGGCGCTGCTGTGGCTCAGCATGACCACCGGTTCATCCCCGCTCGCGCGGGGAACACTCTTCCTGGAAGCTCTTGTTTCTGCACGATTTTCAAGAACGGGAAAATCCACCGACCGATGTTCACGATGCGTGCCGGTCCGCGGGAGAGATCCGGCAGTTACCTTGCCGCACGCCTCAGGCGAGCGCAAGGCCGGTCTCGCGCCGGTAGCGGAGGGTGGCCGGGCGGTCTTCGCGCAGGAGGGTGCCGACCCAGCCGGTGCCCGGCGGGGCGTCGGGGTCGAGGGTCAGGACGACCAGCAGCGGGCCGTCGTCCTGCCAGCCGAGATCGCGGCGCAGGGCGGCGGCGGCCTCGGCGAACCGCGGTGGTGGTGGCGCTGCGGTCGCGACACCGCGGGCGGCGACGGAGATCTCGCTCTCCGCCCAGGCGCGGCGGCGCTCGAACGGGTCGGGCGGGGCCCCTTCGCTCGTCCGGTCGGCGCGGGAAAGCGGCAGGAGCGTGCCGCCCGGTCCCTCCACCGCCAGCACCAGGGGCACGCGCTCGTCGCCGAGGCGGGTGCGGGCGCGGATGTCGTCCTCCCATGCCGTGTCGCGCAGGGCGAAGGGCTTGTCGGGCCGCAGCATCGTCTTCCGCGCCAGCCAGCGGTGGGCGTCGCGGGTGCCTTCCTCGCCGCAGGAGCTTTCCTGAAGGCCGGGCGGCACGGCGTCGAGGCTGTCGGGGCCGTAGACCGTTTCGATCAGCCGGCGGGCTTCGGCCACCAGGTCCCAGCCCGCCGCCGGGGCGCCGGCGCCGGTGAGAAGGTGCTGGGTGAGCCAGAGCCGGCCGGCATCCTTGTAGACGTGGGCGGCGGCGGGGAACATCGCCTCGTACCAGTCGGCGGCGGGGTCGGCCACCGCCTCCGGCCCGAGGACGTGAAGCACCGGCTCCGGCCGCGGCGGGCGCAGGTCGGGGTGGCGGTGCTGCCGGCCGGCGCGCTGGACGATCAGGTCCACCGGGGCGAGATCGGTCACCAGGGTGTCGAAGTCGAGGTCGAGGGACTGCTCCACCACCTGCGTCGCCACCAGGATGCGGCCGCGGCGCTCGGCGTCGCGGGACGTCTTGCCGAAGTGGTGCAGCACGCGCTGCTCCACCTGGGAACGGTCGGCGGGGATGAAGGCGGCGTGGAACAGCAGCAGGTCGTCGGGCGGCAGGTGGTCCGACAGGACGGCGAAGGCCGTGCGGGCATCCTTGATGGTGTTGCGCACCCAGCAGCCGCAGCCGCCGCCCCGCGCCGTCTCCACCAGCACGGCGACGGCGGCGGCTTCGTCGCGCAGGCGGGTGCAGCGCAGGCGGGGCGGCGGCCGACGGGGCGGCGCTGCGGGCGGCGGCGGTGGCTCGGCGACGGGCGCGGCGTCGGCCTCCGACCAGCGGGTGACCAGCGGATAGGGCGCGGCGGCAGGATCTTCGGCCGCCGCCTCCAGCGTCTGGCCCAGGCCGGCGGCGAAGGCCTCGATCAGGGCGCGCCGCTGGTGGCCGGCGAGCGTCGCCGACATGACGACGGCACTGCCGCCGAGCGCGGCGTGGAAGGTCAGCAGGCCGGCGAGCAGGCCGCCGGTGTAGGCGTCGTAGGCGTGCACCTCGTCGACCACCAGAATGCCACCGGTCGAGCCCAACAGGCGCAGCGCCTGATGCCGCACCGGCAGCGCCCCGAGCAGCGCCTGATCCAACGTGCCGACGCCGACATCGGCCAGCAGCGCCTTCTTGCGGTTGTCGGCGAGCCAGGCGTTGGCGACGACGGAGGCGGTGTCGCGCTCCTCCCCGCCCTGGCGCTCGGCCTCCTGCTGGCGGCCGGCCAGAACCGCCTCGCGGAAGCCCGCATGCAGGCCGGCGCGGCCGTGGGCGAGCGCCAGCGTCGGGCGGGCTCCATCGGCGAACAGCCGGCGGTAGCTGTCGCCGAGACGCTTGAACATGGCGTCGGCGGTGGCCTGGGTCGGCAAACCGACGAAGACGCGGCTGCCCTGCCCTGCCGCCATCATGCGGGCGGCGAGGACGAGGGCGGCCTCGGTCTTGCCGCTGCCGGTGACGTCCTCGACGACGACGATCTGCGGGCCCTCGGCGACGGGCAGCGTCTCGCACAGGCGTTGCAGCGGCGACGGGGCGGCGTCGCGCGGCAGGGTGGGGAACAGCGTCGTGAAGCCGCGATAACCCGCCGGCGCCGGCGCCTCCAGCCCCGCTTCCGCCACCGCGCGCTCGGCGGCGGGCCGGGCGACCGTGTGCCAGTAGTCGGCGAGGCTCAGGTCGGGCGCCCGGTAGGGGAACCACCGGCGGTTGGAGCCGATCCAGTCGGCGAGGATGCACAGGCCCGCGGTGAGCCAGGCGGCCGGACGGACCTTTCCTGAAGGGACCACCACCGGCTGCGGCGGGGCGAGCAGACTCGCCAGTTCGGCGGCCAGCGCGATCACGTCCGCCCCACCGCTGCGTGCCGGCGGCGTCACGTTGTCGAGGATCGCCGGCGGCTGTCCGTGGTGCCCGAAGGACGCCGGCAGGAAGAGATCGAGAAGCGGCTGCGGGCACCGCGACGCCTCGGCGACAGTCTCGCGCAGCGACCGCAATTCGTTCCAGAAGAGCAGGCCGGCCTCGCCGTGGCGGAACCCCTTGAACGGGCTCGGCACCGGTGCGGCACCCGTCAACCGCTCGACCAGGTCCGGCCGCATGTCCTGGAACCACGTCGACAGCTTGCCCAGGTCGTGCAGGCCGGCCACCATCGGCAGCAGCCCCGCCAGCCCGGGCATCACCCGCTCCGCCCGCGCCGCCAGATCGGGCCGCCTCTCCATCAGCCGCCCCGCCACCGCCGCCACGTCGAGCATGTGGTAGGCGGCTGGGTGCCAGTCCGGCTCTCCAGGGACGGCGAGGTCGTCGGGCAGGCGCGCCTTGCCCCAGTAGGAGGTGACGTAAGGGGGCGGGTGGTGCATGACGGCGCCTCGGGTTGCGGTCCGGAAACTCTGTCTGCGGGGAAACGGCCACTTGCGCAACCCGTATTCGAGCGGGTTTGGGGGCCGCTGGACGAACTGCCTTCCAGCTCCGCAGCGAGTCTCGGACGTCCGGTGCGCCTGGCCTGATGCGTTGCTCGGCGGCCTTCCGGCTTTGCCGTAAGATCGCCGGCGACCACCGCCGCCAGCGACACCACGGTCTTGGACGTGATCGGCCCCGGTGGTTGTGGTCGCTGCAGGTCGATCAGGTCATGCGGCGAAAGCTGCCCCTGCAGCCGCGGCGAGGCGTGGAGCATGAGGCTCACCAGCTCGTCGTCGGCGCGGGCCGCGGCGGGCTGTACAGAAGCCGAAGGCTTGGGAGTTCCACTGTAGGATTTCAGGGGGACAGATTGTCCTCCAGGGCGGACTGGTCTGTCCGCCCATCCGGCCGCTCGCCGTCCGCGTGGCGCCGGGCTTCCCTGCCCTCCTCCGCCACCCACACGACGGCCTCGCGCAGGTCGGCCAGCCGCGCCGCCACGGGCGCCAGGTCTATTCCGGCCTGGGGACGGCTGCGGCGGTTGCTGGCGGTATAGCGCCGGACGATCCAGTGGTTGGCCTCCAGGAGGCTCAGCAGGCGGCGGATGCCGCGCCCGCAGGTGCCCATCATGGCCGCCAGCCGGGCGTTGCTCGGCACCACCCGCAGGCGGCCGAGGCGCCACCGGTCGTCGCCGTGGACGTGCTCCACCAGCAGGGCCAGCAGATGCACCGCCGCCGGCGTCAGCGCCGGCGTCAGCACCTTCACGCCGCGCAGCACCAGGCCGGTCACCGCGGCCGTCGTGACACCTGGCGCGGAGACACCGCGCGCCGAGGCTTCAAGTTCCGCGTAAGTCTCGGTCCGCCGCGCGATGCCGGCGGGACATGCGGTTGATTTCATGCATTTTTTCGGCCTTCAACCCAAGACAGGCTGACGCTGTCAATGACATGTGAAGATGTCCGGTTTTCGTAGCACATCAAATGTCCGCTCGGTTTTGCCGGAGGATGGGGCGAGCCCCATCCCCCGGCGGCGCGCGTCGAGCGGGGTCACGCGGCCGCAATTTGAGTGTCCGGCGTGGTGCCGTCGGTAGCGTAGCGGGCGAGACATCTCGGGGCATGGAAGATGGCGAGGCGGCCCTGCGGGTATTCCTTGACGGCGACGGTCGCCTTGACGAAATGGTGGCGATGGGTCTGGGCCGGGATTTGCAGCGACCGGCCCTTGTAGCGGACACAGTTGTCCTTGCCGACCTGGCGCTCCTCCTGGATGCAGAGGATTTCCGCCAGATCGCCGCCGGCCCAGGGTACGAAGGAGGAGCCGTCCTCGGTGGCCGTGACGGCGAACTGCGCATTGAAGGCTGGAAGGAAGACCTCGCGGATATGGCGGTTGGCTTCGGCCACCGAGCCGATGCCGGCCAGGCGCAGCTCCTGGGGCAGGCGCCCCTGAAGGGTCTGGAACAGCCGCTCCATCCGCCCCCTTGCCTCGGGCGAGTAGGACGGAATGTGCTGAATGCCGAGCTGCTTCAGCGCCCGGCCGACCTGAGTGGGCTTGTCCTTGTCGACCTTGCCGCCAGCCTTCGGAGTGAAGAAGTAGTGGCTGCCGCGGTCGGTGTAGAGTGAACTGAAGTGCAGCGCGTGGAAGTCCCAGTACCGCGTGCGGAACTCCTCCAGCATCCATTCGATGCGATCCACCGCCGCCCGCCGGCGACTTGCGACCCCGGCGACAGTCGATCAATCCCGCGGCCCCCTCTTCGTCGTGACGATCCCGCAACCGCCGGAAATGCCGCTCCGACATCCCCAGATACTCCGCTGCCTCGACGCAGCTCAAATGCCCCAAGCGATGGCGTTCCAGCGCCTCGATGATCTGGGCCATCCTGACCTCCGGTAGCATCTCCGATCCCTCCAGCCTGGAGCACTTCCAGAAACCGGACAGATCGGGTGCTACAAAGACCGGACATACATCGTGCTACGGACACAAGACAGGCTGACGCTTGCCAACAGCCGTCCATCGCGTAGAATTAGCCCACAAGAGAAGAGTTGGGCGTGTTCCTACACGTCAGAGACCCCGCAGTTGGCGCTGCGGGGCTTCGTCTTTTGGGTTGGTGTCTGAGCCGCCTCCGTTTTAGGGTCAGGACCCATAAACCGGCTTCCCCAGCGGCTCACGATGTGATTCAAGCTCCCCGGAAGGGAGCTTATCGTGACGCATTCTCATTTTTG
>NZ_OCNJ01000024.1 GCF_900230255.1 Caenispirillum bisanense | reverse complement strand
TTCCGGCAGCGCGATCGTGCCGGTGACGTCGGTGGTGCGGAAGTAGAACTGCGGGCGGTAGTTGGAGAAGAACGGCGTGTGACGGCCACCTTCTTCCTTGGTCAGGATGTAGCACTCGGCCACGAAGTCGGTGTGCGGGGTGATCGAGCCCGGCTTCGCCAGGACCTGACCGCGCTCCACGTCTTCGCGCTTGGTGCCGCGCAGCAGCGCGCCGATGTTGTCGCCGGCCTCGCCCTGGTCGAGCAGCTTGCGGAACATCTCGACGCCCGTGACGGTCGTCTTCACGGTGTCCTTGAGGCCGACGATCTCGACTTCCTCACCCACCTTCACGATGCCGCGCTCGACGCGGCCGGTCACCACGGTGCCGCGGCCCGAGATCGAGAACACGTCTTCGATCGGCATCAGGAACGGACGGTCCTTCGGACGTTCCGGCTGCGGGATGTACTCGTCGACGGCCTTCATCAGCTCGGCGATGGCGTTGGCGCCGATCTCCGGCTTGTTGCCCTCGAGCGCGGCCAGGGCCGAACCCTTCACGATGGGAATGTCGTCGCCCGGGAAGTCGTAGGACGACAGCAGCTCGCGGATCTCGAGCTCCACCAGTTCCAGCAGTTCCGGGTCGTCGACCTGGTCCACCTTGTTCATGAACACGACGATCGCCGGCACACCGACCTGACGGGCGAGCAGGATGTGCTCGCGGGTCTGCGGCATCGGGCCGTCGGCGGCCGAGACCACCAGGATCGCGCCGTCCATCTGGGCGGCACCGGTGATCATGTTCTTCACGTAGTCGGCGTGGCCCGGGCAGTCGACGTGCGCGTAGTGACGGTTCGCGGTCTCGTACTCGACGTGCGCCGTCGAGATGGTGATGCCGCGCGCCCGCTCTTCCGGCGCCTTGTCGATCATGTCGTAAGCCAGGAACTGGCCGCCGCCCTGCTCGGCCATCACCTTCGTGATCGCCGCGGTCAGCGTCGTCTTGCCATGGTCGACGTGACCGATGGTGCCGACGTTGCAGTGCGGCTTCGACCGCGTGAACTTTTCCTTCGCCATTTCTCGATCTCTCCAGCTTCGCTGTCTGCGACGGCGGCGTCAGCCGGCCATCTTGGCGCGGATTTCATCCGAGACGTTGCTCGGGACTTCCGCGTAGTGGTCGAACAACATGGTGTACTGGGCGCGACCCTGCGACATGGAGCGCAGGTTGTTCACGTAGCCGAACATGTTGGCCAGCGGAACCATCGCCGACACGACGCGGGCGATGCCGCGCTGGTCCATGCCCGACACCTGGCCGCGGCGGCTGTTCAGGTCGCCGATGATGTCGCCCATGTACTCTTCCGGCGTCACGACCTCGACCTTCATGATCGGCTCGAGCAGCTTCGGACCGCACTTGGGAATGCCTTCGCGGAACGCCGCACGGGCGGCGATTTCGAACGCCATGACGCTCGAGTCGACGTCGTGGTAGGCGCCTTCCACCAGGGTGGCCTTCACCTTGGTGACCGGGAAGCCGGCCAGCACGCCCGAGTCGGTGGAGGAGCGCAGGCCCTTTTCCACGCCCGGGACGTATTCCTTCGGCACCGAGCCGCCGACGACGGCGTTGGTGAAGATGAACTCGTCGCCCTCGGGGTTCGGCTCGAACTTGATCACGACCTTCGCGAACTGACCCGAACCACCCGTCTGCTTCTTGTGGGTGTATTCGACGGTCTGCGTCTTCGAGATGGTCTCGCGGTAGGCCACCTGCGGGGCGCCCACGTTGCAGTCCACCTTGAACTCGCGACGCATGCGGTCGACGATGATCTCGAGGTGCAGTTCGCCCATGCCCTTGATGACCGTCTGGCCCGACTCCTGGTCGGTGGAGACGCGGAAGGACGGGTCTTCGGCAGCCAGACGAGCCAGCGCCATGCCCATCTTTTCCATGTCGGCCTTGGTCTTGGGCTCGACGGCGACCTCGATGACCGGATCCGGGAACTCCATGCGCTCCAGGATGATCGGCTTGGCGGGATCGCAGAGGGTGTCGCCGGTCGTGGTGTCCTTCAGACCCACGATGGCGACGATGTCGCCGGCGGCCGCCCACTTGATTTCTTCACGGTTGTTGGCGTGCATCAGCAGCATGCGGCCGATGCGCTCGCGCTTTTCCTTCACCGTGTTCTGCACGTAGGAACCGCTCTCGACCGTGCCCGAGTAGATGCGGGCGAAGGTCAGCGAGCCGACGAACGGGTCGTTCATGATCTTGAACGCCAGCGCCGAGAACGGCGCCTGGTCGTCGGTCGGGCGGGTCTCTTCGGTCTCGCCGTCGAGCAGAACGCCCTTCACCGGCGGCACGTCGAGCGGCGACGGCAGGAAGTTGATGACGGCGTCCAGCATCGTCTGCACGCCCTTGTTCTTGAAGGCGGAGCCGCACAGAACAGGGGTGAAGGCCATGCCGATCGTGCCCTTGCGGATGAGCTTGTTCAGCTCGTCCTCGGTGGGCTCGGTGCCGTCGAGGTAGGCTTCCATCGCCGCTTCGTCCTGCTCGACGGCGGTCTCGACGAGCGCCTGGCGGTACTCGGCAGCCTTGTCGGCGAGGTCGGCGGGGATGTCGGTGTACTCGTAGGCGGCGCCCAGGTCGTCACCCTTCCAGATGACGGCCTGCATCTTCACCAGGTCGACGATGCCGGTGTAGTCGGCCTCGACGCCGATGGGCAGGTTCACGACCAGCGGATGCGCACCCAGGCGATCCTTGATCATGTCCACGCAGCGATAGAAGTTCGCGCCCATGCGGTCCATCTTGTTGACGAAGCACATGCGCGGCACGTGGTACTTGTCGGCCTGACGCCACACCGTCTCGGACTGCGGCTCGACGCCGGCGACCGAGTCGAACACCGTCACGGCACCATCGAGCACGCGGAGCGAACGTTCGACTTCGATGGTGAAGTCGACGTGGCCCGGGGTGTCGATGATGTTGACGCGGTGATCCTTCCAGAAGGCAGTCGTCGCAGCGGAGGTGATCGTAATGCCACGCTCCTGCTCCTGCTCCATCCAGTCCATGGTGGCGGTGCCTTCATGGACCTCACCGATCTTGTGCGACTTACCCGTGTAGTACAGGATTCGCTCGGTCGTGGTCGTCTTGCCGGCATCGATGTGGGCCATGATGCCGATGTTGCGGTACCGCTCAAGCGGGGTTTCGCGTTTCATTTCGCTCACTCTTCGCTGCGTGTCTGCGTCGGAGCGCCGGCGTTACCAGCGGTAGTGCGAGAAGGCCTTGTTGGCTTCCGCCATGCGATGCGTGTCTTCACGCTTCTTGACGGCGCCGCCGCGGTTGTTGACGGCATCCATCAGCTCGCCGAACAGACGGTCGACCATGGTGGTCTCCGAACGCTTGCGAGCGAAGTCGGTGATCCAGCGGAAGGCAAGCGCCTGACGACGCTCGGTGCGCACTTCCACGGGCACCTGGTAGGTGGCGCCACCGACACGGCGGGAGCGCACTTCGACGGCCGGCTTCACGTTGTCCACGGCTTCGTGGAACATCTGCACCGGGTCACCACCCTTGGCGGCCAGACGGTCGAGAGCGCCATAGACGATCTTCTCGGCCACGCCCTTCTTGCCGTCGAGCATGATGTTGTTGATGAACTTCGCGATGACCGTATCGCCGAACTTGGCGTCCGGCAGGACCTCGCGCTTAACCGCTGCGCGGCGACGAGACATGGTTCTGCTTCCCTCTTACTTCGGACGCTTGGCGCCGTACTTGGAGCGACGCTGACGGCGATCCTTGACGCCCTGGGTGTCCAGGGTGCCGCGAATGATGTGGTAGCGCACGCCCGGCAGGTCCTTCACGCGGCCGCCGCGGATCATGACCACCGAGTGCTCCTGCAGGTTGTGGCCCTCACCGGGGATGTACGAGGTGACCTCGTAGCCGTTGGTCAGGCGCACGCGCGCCACCTTGCGAAGCGCCGAGTTCGGCTTCTTCGGGGTGGTGGTGTAGACGCGGGTGCAGACACCGCGCTTCTGCGGGCACGCCTGCATGGCCGGAACCTTGTTGCGCTTCACCGGCGCTTCGCGGCCCATGCGGATCAACTGGTTGATCGTAGGCATTAACCTTCCCTTTTTCTCACGCTCTTGCGCGACCGTATCGCAGGCGCGACCAAGACAAAAAACCCATAGGACTCTCCCCTATCAGGAGGTCCGGTGGGCATTTCCCCGTGGTCCAACCAGCGCCGGCGGACCCTATGGAAATATCGTGCCGGACTGCCGCGTCTGACGTGCCGTTGCTCGTCACCACCGGCGGCCCGATGAGGGCGGAATACTAGTGACGCCCCCTACCCCCGTCAAGGGAAAGAATCAGCTTTCCCGCCGGGTTCGGCCCTTGAAACGACGACCGGGACGCCCCTGCTCGGAGCGTCCCGGAGTCGCATCAGGCTTTCCGCCGAGTCCCGGTCACCGCGCCGAAGCCGGTGCCGGGGATCCGGCGGGACCTTCGGTCCCTCACTCGCCGGCGGGCGGCGCGCTCGGGGTGCCGCCGTCGGCCGGCAGGGCGGCCGTGGCGGCGTCGGTGGAGGCGGCCTGCAGCTCCTCGTCGCGCTTGGCGGCGACCTGGCGCAGGGTGTTCATCATCGCGCCGGTACCCGCCGGGATCAGGCGGCCGACGATGACGTTCTCCTTGAGGCCGACCAGACGGTCCACCTTGCCCGACACCGAGGCTTCGGTGAGGACGCGGGTGGTCTCCTGGAACGAGGCGGCGGACACGAAGGAGTGCGTCTGCAGGCTGGCCTTGGTGATGCCCTGCAGCACCGGCTCGCCCTGGGCGGGACGGCCGTTCTCCTTGATGGCCTTTTCGTTCTCGTTCTGGAACTCCATGCGGTCGACCTGCTCGCCGACCAGGAACGTCGTGTCGCCGGGCTCGGTGATCTCGACCTTCTGCAGCATCTGGCGGCAGATCACCTCGATGTGCTTGTCGTTGATCTTCACGCCCTGCAGACGATAGACGTCCTGGATCTCCTTGATCAGGTAGTCGGCCAGCGCCTCGACGCCCATGACGCGCAGGATGTCGTGCGGCACGGGGTTGCCGTCCATCAGCGGGTCGCCCTTGCGGACGTAGTCGCCTTCCTGGACCGACAGGTGCTTGCCCTTCGGCACCAGGTATTCGACCTGATCGCCCTCTTCCGTGACCACGAGGATGCGGCGCTTGTTCTTGTAGTCCTTGCCGAATTCCACGCGGCCGTCGACTTCGGCGATGATCGCGTGATCCTTCGGACGGCGGGCTTCGAACAGTTCCGCCACGCGCGGCAGACCGCCCGTGATGTCGCGGGTCTTGGAGCTTTCGCGCGGAATACGCGCCAGCACGTCACCGGCATGCACCCGCTGGCCGTTCTCGACCGACAGGATGGCGTCCACCGACATGAAGTAGCGGGCTTCCATGCCGTTCGGCAGGGTGATGACCTCGCCCTTCTCGTCGCGCAGGGTGACACGCGGCTTCAGGTCGTTGCCGCGGGGCTGCTGCTTCCAGTCCACCACGACGCGGGAGCTGACGCCCGTCGCCTCGTCGGTGACTTCGCGCATGGACACGCCTTCCACCAGGTCGACGAAGTTCACCACGCCTTCGCGCTCGGTGATGATCGGCAGGGTGTACGGATCCCAGTCGGCCATCTTCTGGCCCTTGGCGACCGTGTCGTCGTCCTTGACGTGGATGCGGGCGCCGTAGGGCACGCGGTGACGCGCCTTCTCGCGACCGTTCACGTCGAGCAGCAGGACCTCGCAGTTGCGGGCCATGACCACGGCGACGCCTTCCGAGTTCAACACCACGTTGCGGTTCAGCACCTTGACCTTGGAGTCGAAGGCCGCCTCGATGCTCGACTGCTCCGCACCACGCTGGGCCGCGCCGCCGATGTGGAACGTGCGCATGGTCAGCTGGGTGCCCGGCTCGCCGATGGACTGCGCCGCGATGACGCCGACGGCTTCGCCGATGTTGGCCTCGGTGCCGCGCGCCAGGTCGCGGCCGTAGCACTTGGAGCAGATGCCGGTCTGGGTGTCGCAGGTCAGCACCGAGCGGATCTTCACGGACTCGATGCCGGCCGCCTCGATCAGCTCGACGTGACGCTCCTCGATCAGGGTGCCCTTGGGCACGATGACCGTGTCGCTGTTCGGGTCGTACACGTCCTCGGCCGCGGTACGGCCCAGGATGCGGTCGCCGAGCGACACCACCACCTCGCCGCCGTCGACCACCGGAATGGCGGTCAGGCTGCGCTCGGTGCCGCAGTCGTATTCGATGATGATGGCGTCCTGCGCCACGTCCACCAGACGACGGGTCAGGTAACCCGAGTTGGCGGTCTTCAGCGCGGTGTCGGCCAGGCCCTTACGCGCACCGTGGGTGGAGTTGAAGTACTCCAGCACGGTCAGGCCTTCCTTGAAGTTCGAGATGATCGGCGTCTCGATGATCTCGCCCGACGGCTTGGCCATGAGGCCGCGCATGCCGGCGAGCTGCTTCATCTGGGCGGCCGAGCCACGGGCACCGGAGTGCGCCATCATGAAGACGGAGTTCACGCCCTTGGCCGGATCGACCTTGGAGATCTCCTTCATCATGGCGTCGGCGACCTTTTCGGTGCACTGCGACCACGCGTCGACGACCTTGTTGTACTTCTCGCCCTGGGTGATGAGGCCGTCCTGGTACTGCTGCTCGAACTCCTTCACCTGGGCCTCGGTCTCCGCCAGCATGCCGGCCTTGGAGTCCGGGATCACCATGTCGTCCTTGCCGAACGAGATGCCGGCGCGGGCGGCCTGCTTGAAGCCCATGGCCATGATCCGGTCGCAGAAGATGACCGTCTCTTTCTGGCCGCAGTGGCGGTAGACCACGTCGATGACCTCGCCGATCTCCTTCTTGCGGAGCAGGCGGTTGATCAGCGTGAAGGGCACGTTCGGGTGCTTGGGCAGCACCTCGCCCAGCATGCTGCGGCCCGGCGTGGTGGCGACCAGACGCACGGCGTCCACGCCCTCGTTGTCGACGGTGCGCATGCGGGCCAGCACCTTGGTGTGCAGGCCGACCACCTTCTCGGTGAGCGCCTCTTCGATCTCGGCGGCGTTGGAGAACACCGGCACCGGGTAGAGCAGCGCACGGCCGGCTTCCACCGCCGTCATCAGCTGGTCGATGGACTCGACCTCGAAGGGCTTGCCCGGCTGTTCCTTGCCGAACACGCCGATCTTGCCGGCCTTCAGGCCCTCTTCCACCACCTTGGCGTCGGTGACGTGCAGCACGCGGTGCGCCCACACGCGGCCGTTGGCGATGTCCGCCGACAGCTGCGCGAGGTCGGTCGTGTCGACGGCGACGTTCGGCTGACGCGGGTTCCACAGGTAGGCGTCACCGGCCTTCAGGGCCGCCGACAGCTCGTCCATGTCCTTGAACTTCAGGCGCAGGCCGGGCTGCTCGTCGCCTTCCATGGTCAGATAGTAGATACCCAGAATCATGTCCTGGGTCGGCACGATGATCGGCTTGCCGGAGGCAGGGCTGAGGATGTTGTTCGTCGACATCATCAGCACGCGGGCTTCCAGCTGCGCTTCCAGCGACAGCGGGACGTGCACGGCCATCTGGTCGCCGTCGAAGTCGGCGTTGAAGGCGGTGCAGACCAGCGGGTGCAGCTGGATGGCCTTGCCTTCCACCAGCACCGGCTCGAACGCCTGGATGCCCAGGCGGTGCAGCGTCGGCGCGCGGTTCAGCATGACCGGGTGCTCGCGGATCACCTCTTCCAGGATGTCCCAAACCTCGGGACGCTCCTTCTCCACCATGCGCTTGGCGGCCTTGATGGTGGTCGCCATGCCGTAGAGTTCGAGCTTGGAGTAGATGAACGGCTTGAACAGCTCCAGCGCCATCTTCTTCGGCAGGCCGCACTGGTGCAGCTTCAGCTCCGGGCCGACCACGATGACCGAACGGCCCGAGTAGTCGACGCGCTTGCCGAGCAGGTTCTGACGGAAGCGGCCCTGCTTGCCCTTCAGCATGTCCGACAGCGACTTCAGCGGGCGCTTGTTGGCACCCGTGATGGCGCGGCCGCGGCGGCCGTTGTCGAACAGCGCGTCGACGGCCTCCTGCAGCATGCGCTTTTCGTTGCGGATGATGATTTCCGGCGCGCGCAGCTCGATCAGCCGCTTCAGGCGGTTGTTGCGGTTGATGACGCGGCGGTACAGGTCGTTCAGGTCGGAGGTCGCGAAGCGGCCACCGTCCAGCGGCACCAGCGGGCGCAGCTCGGGCGGGATCACCGGCACGACGTCGAGGATCATCCACTCGGGGCGGGAACCCGACTCCATGAAGGCCTCGACCAGCTTCAGGCGCTTGACGAGCTTCTTGCGCTTGGCTTCCGAGGTCGTCTCGCGCAGGTCGGCACGCATCTCCTCGCGCAGCTGCGCCAGGTCGATCTCCGACAGCATGGCCTTGATGGCCTCGGCGCCGATGCCGGCGGTGAAGCTGTCTTCGCCGTATTCGTCGACGGCGCGCTGGTACTGTTCCTCGTTCAGCAGCTCATGCTGCTTGAGCGGCGTCAGGCCCGGCTCGACCACCACGTAGTTCTCGAAGTACAGGACGCGCTCGAGATCCTTCAGCGTCATGTCCATGAGCAGGCCGATGCGGCTCGGCAGGCTCTTCAGGAACCAGATGTGCGCGACGGGAGCGGCCAGCTCGATGTGGCCCATGCGCTCGCGGCGGACCTTCGAGAGGGTGACCTCGACGCCGCACTTCTCGCAGATGATGCCACGATACTTCATGCGCTTGTACTTGCCGCACAAGCACTCGTAGTCCTTCACCGGTCCGAAGATGCGGGCGCAGAACAGGCCGTCCCGCTCCGGCTTGAAGGTACGGTAGTTGATGGTCTCCGGCTTCTTGATCTCGCCGTAGGACCAGGAACGGATCTTCTCGGGGCTCGCGATGGAAATCTTGATCTGGTCGAACGACTGGGTGCCGCTGACCTGACCGAAGATCTTCATAAGCTCGTTCATGCCTACTCTCCCGCTGCGGTCCGGCGGACGGGGACCTGCCCTGCCGAGAAGCGATCCCGCCGTCCGCGTTCCGCAAAGTGTGGCGACCGCCGAAAGGCCGGCCGCCGGGGCCTAGAGTGTGGGGAGCGGGACGATGTCCCGCAACCCGGTCCGGTGCTAAGGCTCAGAAGCCGGTGCTCTGGCTCAGTTCGACGTCCAGACCCAGCGACCGCATTTCCTTCACGAGCACGTTGAAGGATTCGGGGATGCCGGCCTCGAAGGTGTCGTCGCCGCGGACGATGGCTTCGTAGACCTTGGTACGGCCGGACACGTCGTCCGACTTCACCGTCAGCATCTCCTGCAGCGTGTACGCCGCGCCGTAGGCTTCCAGCGCCCACACTTCCATTTCACCGAAGCGCTGGCCGCCGAACTGGGCCTTGCCGCCCAGCGGCTGCTGGGTGACCAGCGAGTACGGGCCGATGGAGCGGGCGTGGATCTTGTCGTCGACCAGGTGGTGCAGCTTCAGCATGTAGATGTAGCCGACCGTGACCTGGCGGTCGAACGGCTCGCCGGTGCGCCCGTCGTGCAGGGTGACCTGACCCGAGCGGTGCAGCCCGGCCTTCTCCAGCATCTCGGCGATGTCGCTTTCGCGGGCACCGTCGAACACCGGGGTGGCGATGGGAATGCCGGTGCGCAGGTTGTAGGCCAGCTCGCGGATCTCGTCGTCGCCCAGGTCGGCGATGTCGTCGCCGTAGGACTTCTCGCCGTAGATGTCGCGCAGCTTGACCCGCAGGTCGTCCACCGAGGCGCCGCTGTAGGTCACCTGGTCGAGCACTTCGCGCACCTGATGGCCGAGACCGCGGCATGCCCACCCGAGGTGGGTTTCCAGGATCTGACCGACGTTCATGCGCGAGGGCACGCCGAGCGGGTTGAGCACGATGTCGACCTGGGTGCCGTCTTCCAGGTACGGCATGTCCTCGATCGGCACGATACGCGAGATGACGCCCTTGTTGCCGTGACGGCCGGCCATCTTGTCGCCCGGCTGCAGCTTGCGCTTCACCGCCACGAAGACCTTGACCATCTTCAGCACGCCCGGGGGCAGCTCGTCGCCGCGCTCCAGCTTCTCGACCTTGCTTTCGAAGCGCTTCTGCAACGCCGAGATGCTCTCCTCGAAGGCCTTCTTCAGGTCTTCGATCTCGCTCATCACGGTGTCGTTCTCGACGCCGAACTGGCGCCACTGGCCGGGGGTGAAGTCGGCCAGCAGGGCCTCGTCGATCACGCCGCCGGTCTTGGCGCCCTTGGGGCCCGAAACGGCGACCTGGCCGAGCAGCATTTCCTTGAGGCGGCTGGAGAAGCTGCCTTCCAGGATCTTGCGTTCGTCGTCGCGGTCCTTGGCCAGACGCTCGATCTCGGCGCGGTCGATGGCGAGCGTACGCTCGTCCTTCTCGACGCCGCGGCGGTTGAAGACACGGACGTCGACGATGGTGCCCTGCACGCCCGGGGGCAGACGCAGGGAGGTGTCGCGCACGTCGCTCGCCTTCTCGCCGAAGATGGCGCGCAGCAGCTTCTCTTCCGGCGTCACCGGGCTTTCGCCCTTCGGGGTGACCTTGCCGACGAGGATGTCGCCCGCCTTCACTTCGGCGCCGATGTAGACGATGCCGGCTTCGTCGAGGTTCTTCAGCGCGTCTTCACCCACGTTCGGGATGTCGCGCGTGATTTCTTCCTGGCCCAGCTTGGTGTCGCGCGCCATCACCTCGAATTCCTCGATGTGGATCGAGGTGAACACGTCGTCGCGGACGATGCGTTCCGAGATGAGGATGGAGTCCTCGAAGTTGTAGCCGTTCCACGGCATGAACGCGACCAGCACGTTGCGGCCGAGCGCCAGCTCGCCGAGGTCGGTCGACGGGCCGTCGGCGATGATGTCGCCCTTCGCCACCACGTCGCCCACCTTCACCAGCGGACGCTGGGTCATGCAGGTGGACTGGTTGGAGCGCTGGAACTTCGCCAGGCGGTAGATGTCGACGCCCGATTCGGTGCTCAGCACGTCCTCGGTGGCGCGGATGACGACGCGGGTGGCGTCCACCTGCTGCACCAGGCCGGCGCGGCGGGCGACGATGGTGGCACCCGAGTCGCGGGCGACCGCCTTCTCCATGCCGGTGCCGACGAACGGCGCCTCGGCCTTCAGAAGCGGCACCGCCTGACGCTGCATGTTGGAGCCCATGAGCGCGCGGTTGGCGTCGTCGTTCTCGAGGAACGGGATCAGCGCCGCGGCGACGGACACCAGCTGCTTCGGCGACACGTCGACGAAGTCGATCTGGTCGGGGGCTACCATCACGAAGTCTCCGGCCTTGCGGCAGGAGATGAGGTCGCCGACGAAGCGGTTGCCCTCGTCCAGTTCCGCGTTGGCCTGGGCGATGGTGTACTTGCCCTCTTCCATGGCCGACATGTAGATGACCTCGTCGGTCACCTCGCCGCCCACGACCTTGCGGTACGGGCTTTCGATGAAGCCGTACTGGTTGACGCGGGCGAAGGTGGCCAGCGAGTTGATGAGGCCGATGTTCGGACCTTCCGGCGTCTCGATCGGGCAGATGCGGCCGTAGTGCGTCGGGTGCACGTCGCGCACCTCGAAGCCGGCGCGCTCGCGCGTCAGACCGCCCGGGCCGAGCGCCGACAGGCGGCGCTTGTGGGTGATCTCCGACAGCGGGTTGGTCTGGTCCATGAACTGCGACAGCTGGCTCGAGCCGAAGAACTCGCGCACCGCAGCCGCCGCCGGCTTGGCGTTGATCAGGTCGTGCGGCATCACCGTGTCGATGTCCACCGAGGACATACGCTCGCGGATGGCACGCTCCATGCGCAGCAGGCCGACGCGGTACTGGTTCTCCATCAGCTCGCCGACGGAGCGGACACGACGGTTGCCCAGGTGGTCGATGTCGTCGATTTCGCCGCGGCCGTCCTTCAGCTCCACCAGCTGCTTGACGATGCGCAGGATGTCGTCCTTGCGCAGGGTGCGCTGGGTGTCCGGCGCCTCGTCCAGGGTGAAGCCCAGGCGCGAGTTCATCTTCACGCGACCGACGGCCGAGAGGTCGTAACGCTCGCTGTCGAAGAACAGGCCGCGGAACAGAGCCTCGGCGGTCTCCAGGGTGGGCGGCTCGCCCGGGCGCATGACGCGGTAGATGTCGATCAGCGCTTCCTCACGGCAGGTGTTCTTGTCCACCATGAGGGTGTTGCGGATGTAGGGACCGACGTTGATGTGGTCGATGTGCAGGGTCGGCAGCTCGTCGATGCCGCCGCGCGCCAGGTTCTCGAGGATGCCTTCGGTGATCTCCTCGCCGGCCTCGACGAAGATCTCGCCCGAGGTCGGGTCGATGACGTCCTCGCCGGCGTAGCGGCCGACCAGATCCTCGATGGCGACACGCACCTCGGTCAGGCCTTCGTCGGCCAGCTTGCGGGCGGCGCGCGCGGTGACCTTCTGGCCCGCTTCCATCTTCACTTCGCCCGTCTGGGCGTCGATCAGGTCGGACACGAGCTTGACGCCGCGCATGCGGTCGGCCACGAACTCGGTCTTCCAGCCCTGGGCGTCACGGGTGAAGACGATGTTGCCGTAGAAGTACGACAGCACGTCTTCCTGCGTCATGCCCTTGACCTCGATCGGGTCGACGGACTTGCCCTCGGCCTTGCGGGTCTTGCGCAGCAGTTCGGTCGCGACGCTGTCGAGGGCGTAGAGCAGGGTCGTCACCGGCAGCTTGCGGCGACGGTCGATGCGGACGTAGACGAGGTCCTTGGCGTCGAATTCGAAGTCGAGCCACGAGCCGCGGTAGGGAATGACGCGGGCGGCGAACAGGTACTTGCCCGACGAGTGCGTCTTGCCCTTGTCGTGGTCGAAGAAGACACCCGGGCTGCGGTGCATCTGCGAAACGATGACGCGCTCGGTGCCGTTGATGATGAAGGTGCCCTTGTCCGTCATGAGCGGCATGTCGCCCATGTAGACGTCCTGCTCCTTGATGTCGCGGATGGAGCGCGCACCGGTGTCCTCGTCCACGTCCCACACGACGAGACGCAGGGTCACCTTCAGCGGGGCGGCGAACGTCATGCCGCGCTGCTGGCACTCTTCCACATCGTACTTGGGCTCTTCGAGCTCGTAACGCACGAACTCCAGCTCACCCTTGCCGGCGAAATCCTTGATCGGGAAGACGGACCGGAAGACTTCCTCGAGACCGCTCACCGTCCGGCCGTTGACGCCGGACTCCAGGAAGCTGTCGTAGGAGCTCTTCTGCACCTCGATCAGGTTGGGCATGGGGGCGACGGACGGGATCCGCCCGAAGTCTTTCCGCACCCGCTTCCGACCAGTAAAGGACTTAGCCATTGCCGCTCCTCGTCTTTGACCTGTTGGTCTGCACGACCCGTTCCCCGTCCTGCGCGCGATGGACGGAGCGGCGGCCGCGCGAAACAGCGGAGGGGGCCGACCAACCAAGGCCCCGTCCACCCGGCACGTCCCTGCCCCCCGCACGACTGTCCCACGCCGCGGCGGCGGGACCGGAGGGCCGGACGGCCCGCAAGCGAAATCCGCAGCTATCTAGTGCGGTGCGATCCGTTCGCACCCACCGGCCTGCGGATTTCGGCTGCGGGCCTCGACTTTTCTCCACCGTCGCCCGGCCCCGAGGGGCCGGACGGCAGCAGAAACATCGGCGGGCCGGAGGGTGACGCCCTCCCCTTCCAGGGAGGGCATCGCCCTTCCGGCCCATTCAGCCGAAGATGGCGAAGCTGACTTACTTCAGCTCGACCTTGGCGCCAGCCTCTTCCAGCTGCTTCTTGATCTTCTCGGCTTCGTCCTTGGACGCAGCTTCCTTCACGGTCTTCGGAGCGCCTTCGACCAGGTCCTTGGCTTCCTTCAGGCCGAGACCGGTGATGGCGCGGACTTCCTTGATCACGTTGATCTTCTTGTCGCCGGCGTCGGCCAGGACGACGTCGAACTCGGTCTTCTCCTCGGCAGCGGCGGCCGGGGCGGCGGCACCACCGGCGGCGGCGACGGCGACCGGAGCGGCGGCGGAAACGCCCCACTTCTCCTCGAGCATCTTGGAGAGCTCGGCGGCCTCCAGGACGGTCAGGGCGGACAGGTCGTCGACGAGCTTGGCGAGATCGGCCATTTTAAGCTTTCTCCTGAGTTTTCAAGCGGCCCGTCCGATGGTTCGGGGACGGACCAGGCAGATTGGGTTCGTATGTAGGCGAGCCTTACGCGGCTTCGCCCTTGTCGGCATAGGCCTTGAAGACGCGAGCGAGCTGGCCGGCCGGGGCCTGAGTGACGCCGGCGATACGGGTCGCCGGGGTCTGGATCAGGGCCAGGAACTTGGCACGCAGCTCATCCAGCGACGGCAGCGACGCCAGAGCCTTGACGCCTTCGACGTCGAGGACCTTGCCGTCGGCCATGGAGCCGCCGAGGATGATCAGCTTGTCGTTCGTCTTCGCGAATTCCGCGGTGGCCTTGGCGGCCGCCACCGGATCGTCGGAGAAACAAATCGCCGTCGGACCGGTGAACAGGTCGGTGAGACCCGCGAACTTCGTGTCGGCAAGGGCGAGACGCGTGAGGCGGTTCTTCGTGACCTTGAAGCCAGCGCCAGCGTCACGGACCTTGCCGCGGAGAGCCTCCACTTCCTTGACCGTCAGACCCTTGTACTGGGTGACGACCACGGAGGACTTTTCCGCAAACAGGGCGTGCAGCTCGGCGACGAGCTCCTGCTTTTCGGTACGGTTCACTTCCGTCTCCGCTTCTCTGTTCCCGCCTCGACCGAGGTCGCGGCGGGAGGTTGCGTTTACCCGGTCGCCCCGCGGGCGGCGCGGCCGGGTCAACCTGCCCCAGAAGCCCAAGCCGAAAGTCCTTGCCCACTCGGGAGAAAGGAAATCGCTTGCTGCTCCCGTCTATGCAGGAAGGGAAGCCCCTTTAAGCCCGAAGGCTCCTGCGGTCTCGGACAGGTGTCGGGGACCCCGAGGGATCCCCTGCTCCGGTGGACGGCCCCCTTGCCGGAAGGCCGCCGCCGGATATTCCTGCGGTCGATCAGGCGGCCGAAACGGTGCCCGGATTGACCTTCAGGCCGGGCCCCATGGTGGAGCTGACGGCGATCTTCTGAATGTAGGTGCCCTTGGCGCCGGCCGGCTTCGCCTTGGCGATGGCGTCGACGAAGGCGCGCGCGTTGTCGAGCAGCTGGGCCGCCGAGAAGCTGGCCTTGCCGATGCCGGCGTGGATGATGCCGGCCTTCTCGACGCGGAACTGCACCTGACCGGCCTTGGCGGCGCGGATGGCTTCGGTGACGTTCGGGGTCACTGTGCCGAGCTTCGGGTTCGGCATCAGGCCGCGCGGGCCGAGCACCTTGCCGAGGCGGCCGACGAGACCCATCATGTCCGGCGTCGCGATGCAACGGTCGAAGTCGATGGTGCCGTTCTGGATGGCGTCCGCCAGGTCTTCCGCACCGACGATGTCGGCGCCGGCGGCCTGCGCTTCGGCGGCCTTCTCGGCCTTGGCGAACACGGCCACGCGGACCGTCTTGCCGGTGCCGTGCGGCAGCTCGACCACGCCGCGGACCATCTGGTCGGCGTGGCGCGGGTCGACGCCCAGGTTCATGGCGATCTCGATGGTCTCGTCGAACTTGGCCGAGGCATTCGCCTTCGCCAGCTCGATGGCCTTCTCGAGGTCGTAGAGGGTGGTGGCTTCGACGCCCTTGTAGGCGTTCTTCAGACGCTTGCCGATCTTCGCCATGTGTCTTACTCCACCACTTCCAGGCCCATGGACAGCGCCGAGCCGCGAATCATGGCCGAAGCCGATTCGACGGTCACGCAGTTCAGGTCCTTCATCTTCGCGTTCGCGATCTCTTCGATCTGCGCCATGGTCACCTTGCCGACCGTGCCCTTGCCGGGGGTCTGCGAGCCCTTCGGCAGGCCGGCGGCCTTCTTCAGGAAGTAGCTGACCGGCGGGGTCTTGGTGACGAACGAGAAGGTGCGGTCCGAATAGGCCGTGATGACGACCGGAATCGGCATGCCGGGCTCGAGGTTCTGCGTCGAGGCGTTGAACGCCTTGCAGAACTCCATGATGTTCAGGCCGCGCTGACCGAGGGCGGGGCCCACCGGCGGCGACGGGTTGGCCTTGCCGGCCGGAATCTGCAACTTGATGAAACCGATGATCTTCTTCGCCATGACATCCTCTGTGTGATGCCCGGCGCATGGCGCGGCCGGGGCTTTCGAGAGGGTCGTGGTCGGGCTCCCCTGGACTTCGGGGGTCGGCCTCCCACGAAAACACCCGCGCCGCCGTCACGGGGACGGCGGTGCGGGAATAGCAGACCGCGTCAGATCTTTTCGACCTGCGCGTATTCCAGTTCGACGGGCGTCGAGCGCCCGAAGATCGAGACGGACACCTTGAGGCGCGCCCGTTCCTCGTCCACTTCTTCCACCAGGCCGTTGAAGCTGGCGAAGGGGCCGTCGGAGACGCGCACCTGCTCGCCCACCTCGAAGGTCACCGACGGCTTCGGCCGGTCGATGCCTTCCTGCACCTGCTTCATGATCCGTTCGGCCTCGCGCTCGGTGATCGGCGACGGCCGACCCTTCGCACCCAGGAAGCCGGTGACCTTGGCGGTGCCGGTGACGAGGTGGTAGGTTTCGTCGTTCAGGTCCATCTTGAGCAGGACGTAGCCGGGGAAGAACTTGCGTTCCGCCTGGACCTTCGAGCCGCGACGAACCTCGACGACCTCTTCCGTCGGCACGAGGACCTGCTCGAACATTTCGGTCATGCCCTTCTGCTCCGCCTGTTCGCGGATCGACTGGGCGACCTTGTTCTCGAAGCCCGAGTAGACGTGCAGCACGTACCAGCGCGCGGCCATACGAAGTTATCCTCCAAGCCCGAAGATCACCTGAACGCCCCAGGCGAGCAGCTGATCCACGATCAGGAAGAACAGCGCAGCCAGCGTCACCATGATGAAGACCATGACCGTCGAGATGGTGGTCTCCTTGCGCGTCGGCCAGGTGACCTTGCTCAACTCGGTACGGACCTGTCGGACGAACTGGCCCGGGGTGGTCTTAGCCATGCTGTTCCACGTCCAAATTCTAAAGCCGGATCGGATACCGACCCGGCGGAAACCCTGCGGTCAGGGGACCCGACGCGCGCTATGTCCGGCAAGGGAGCCGCGCTCGCCAACCCGGGGAGGGCTGGCAGGGGTGGCAGGGATCGAACCCGCAACCCCCGGTTTTGGAGACCGGTGCTCTACCAATTGAGCTACACCCCTAGGGCCCCTTACGGTCCACGCCGGGGCGCGAACCTTCGGATCGGCAAGCCGAAGCTCACCAGAGCCGGACGATATAAACGGATCGTCCCGGCTTGACAAGTCCCAATCGCGCGGTGCCCGAAGGCCCCGCGCGACCGGTCGTATTTTCTTACTTCACGATCTTCGCGACGACGCCGGCACCGACGGTGCGGCCACCTTCACGGATGGCGAAGCGCAGGCCTTCGTCCATGGCGATGGGGGCGATCAGCGACACGGTGATCGAGATGTTGTCGCCCGGCATCACCATTTCGGTGCC
>NZ_OCNJ01000025.1 GCF_900230255.1 Caenispirillum bisanense | reverse complement strand
GGAAACCCACCTCAAAACCAGGCGTCCCTGAGAGCCGTGAAAGACCATCACGTCGATAGGCCGGGTGTGGAAGTGCAGCAATGCATGCAGCTAACCGGTACTAATCGCTCGATAGGCTTCGATCACCGCCCGCAGCGGCAAATCCGCCGCCGGGCCGTACGATCACAGCGCTCCCCGCCACCAACTACAGTCACCGCTTCACACGGTTGCCCGTTTCGCGCTTCGACGACCCGGTGGTCATGGCGTGGGTGCCACTCCCGATCCCATCCCGAACTCGGCCGAGAAACCCCACAGCGTCGATGGTACTGCGTCTCAAGGCGTGGGAGAGTAGAACGCCGCCGGGTCTTCCAAGCACGAAACACACCGCAACCGCACACCACAATGGCCTACACGATGTCCCCCGAACACCCCACACCCTGCCGCGGGGTGGAGCAGCCCGGTAGCTCGTCAGGCTCATAACCTGAAGGTCGCAGGTTCAAATCCTGCCCCCGCAACCACCGACGTCGAACACTCCTCCGAGCCCTCGGGGGAGTTTTCGTCTTTGTGGCCCGCGCCGTCCGCGACGACCAAACCGACGATTCCCGCAAAGCTCCCTTCAAGCTCGGCGTCCAGCCCCGAGCGGTCACTTTTGGGCGTCAGGGTGATCCGCTTGATCGAGCGGTGCAGCAGATCCCAGGCGGACGAACCCTCAGGGTACTCGGTGCCGTCCAGAAGCGTCGTCAGGTTGTCCATGATCAGGCGGTAGCCCTCTGCCAGCGCGGTGGCATCGGGAATGGGCGGGGCCTCTCCTTCAAGCTCTGCCAAATCAGCTTGCAGTTGGCGCCGCTTCTCCTCCAGCGCCGTGTTCTTATCCTTCATTGCCGCGTTGTAGAAGCCGTCTGCGATGGCGTCGGCAATCCGGCGCTGTTGTGCGTCCACCTCCTGGAGCTTGCGCACCAGCTTCGCTTTCTGGCCGTCTGCCTCTTCCTCCATACGGCGCAGGCGGCCGCGCATGGCGTCGACTGCTTTGGCGACAGTCTCGGGCGACAGCAGGCGTTCGCGCAGGGTCTGCATTACCTGCTTCTCGATGCGTTCGCGGCGGATCTTCAAGCTGTTGGTGCAAGTCCCCTTGCTCCGCGCGCGGTTGCATCCGTAGTAGTGCCCGCCGACCATGATGAATGGGGCGCCGCACTCGCCGCAGATGAGGAGGCCCGAGAGAAGATGTTTGCTTCTACGGGCGTGATTGAGCGCGTTGCCATGTTCGTCGCGAGCCATGACGGTCCGCACTTCGGCTTGCCGCGCTTTCACCCGCTCCCACAGCTCATCGTCGACGATCCTGAGGTGCGGGACGTCGGTGGCATGCCATTCGGCCTCATCCTTCGGGCGTGGCTTTCGGGCGCCGGTTGACGGTTCGACCACATAACTACAACGGTCCCAGACCAAGCGGCCGACGTAGAGGGCATTGTTGAGAAGACCAGTTCCCTTGGCCGCGCTTCCTCTAATCGTCGTGTCCGCCCATTCACCTCCGCGGGGACCGGGGATGCCGTCGGCATTCAGGCCAGCTGCGATGCCGCGGGGCGAGGCGCCGGCGGCATACTCCTCAAAAACGCGACGCACCACCTCCGCCTCTTCTTCGTGGATGATGCGTTCGCCTTTGATCTCAGGGTGCAGGCGGTAACCATAGGCGCGCCCGCCCGCCGACAGTCCTGCAGTCACCTTGCCCCGCAGGCCGCGCCGCGTTTCATGCCGCAGGCCATCGAGGTAGTTCTCGGCGATGCCGACGAAAATCGACAGCTTAAGGGCGTCCATCTCACCTTGGGCGATGGTGTGCATCTTGATGCCGTGAAACACGAGGCGTTCATACCAAGCCTGAAGCCGCGACGGCTGGCGGTCGAAGCGCGCAAGCGTGTCAGCAACGACGACATCGTAGGCGTTGCGGTCGGTCTCCGCCTTCATCCGCTCGTACTCTGGCCGCACCTTGCCGCGCCCTGAGGTGGCGGGGTCCGCGTACTCGGCGACCACCGTCCAGCCCATCCGCGCGCAGTATTCACGGCACTGGGCGACTTGGTCGTCAATGGAGTTAGCGCTCTGTAGGTCGGACGAGTACCGAGCGTAAATGGCGGCCCGCAGGGGGCCGCCTGTCTTGCGTGCTCGAGGCATAAAACGAACCGTATCAGGAAGGCCAATTTGGATAAGGCTGCAGAAGAGCGGTCCTTTCGTCAATCAGCTTCAGGCACGGTAAGGATGCGAACCTGAGGGCTTCGGCCTCGCTGATGTTTCACCAGTACAAGGCCAGCTTCCTCAAGGGCATCCAGTGCCCGCTTCTTCGCAAAACGGTCGACGCCGAAAGCGGAGAGGGCTTGGTTCGTTAGCTTGACGTCTTGCGAACCGTGAAGGCCTGCTTGAAACCACAGAGCGATACCGACGGCCAAGGCTCGACCGGGGAGCTGTGACGCTGCGGCAAGCCAAGCCAGCGGGACCGGTCCCTTGAGAAATGGGGCACGGCGTTTTTGCGGTTGCCCCTTCGGCTTCACCGATGGCACATGCGGAGCGGCTGCGTCGAGTTGCCAGTCGTCGAGATTAAGCATGGGCCAAGTCCTTCTTTGTGCACTGTGCGTCCAGGCGGTTGAGGATGGTGGAGACACGCCCCCACATCTCCGTTCCCCCGTCCTCCATGAAACGGTCGGGGTAGCGAACGACCTTGGCGTCGGTCGCCAACTCGAAGCCATCCAGGACAAACCGAGACGCCTCCGCCATCGCCGCCTGAGTCTCCTTCACCACCGCGTCGATCTCCGCGCTGGATGCCTCGATCAAGAGGGCGTCATGAACGGGAGCACAGACTTCTATGCCCCGCTCTGTGGCGAGGCAGCAGGCGATGCGGAGCATTTCGGCCCCGTTTGCCTGCATGGGGAAGTTCCTCAGCATCCGCTCGTTGGCCGCCTTCCCCACGTGGAGCGGCCAGCCGTAAACGGTCGACAACCAACCGCACGTCATGGCATGGGCGACGACGGCGTCTGACCATTTCCAGAAGGCGGCGTAGACGTCGCGGTGCTTCCGCAGTAGCTGGCGGGCCATGATCTCTGGTTGGGCAATCCGGCGAGCGAGACTCTCCTCCCCCATGCCGTATTGGACCGCCAGAACCGTCGCCTTGTAGAGGTCCCGGACGTCCTTGTGCGTCGCCTTGGTGGCACCTTCAGGTGCCGCTCCTGCCTGAACTGCGAAGGCCAGGTACGGATCTCCGCTGGTGTAGGCCGCGGCCATCGCGGCGTCGCCGCTGAGTGCGGCCGCGATGCCGACCTCCTGTTGCGACCAATCCACATAGGCAAGAGCCCGCCCAGGCTCAGGACGAACCAGACCGCGGAGCCACCTGGACGCGCCGAAAATGAAGCGGCTGTTGCTCGGTTGGTTTCGGCCGGTCTTCGAGCGGAAGGCGGACAGCATGGTCCTGTTGCGTCCGTCTGGGCCTACCGTCAGATCCGAAAGACGCATCTGGCCCAGCATGGAGCGGAGTTGGCGGAGTGGCTCCAAGACTGGGTAGACCTTCGCCTGTTCCCGAAAGATGTCGTCGCTCACCGCGAGGCGACCTGTCTCCGTCCGCGGCCAATTGATGCCACGGGCGATCAGGTAGCTGGCGAAACGGTCATGCTTGAAGGTGGTACCATCGAAGACGCCATAGCTGGCGTCGATCTCCTCGATCAGGAGGGCTTGGATGTCCCGCCAATGCTCTTGCATGGCCTTCAGCGTCGGGACGTCGATCGGGATGCCGGTCGCCTCGATCCGCGCCGCCGCCGTCATGTAGCGGCCCCGCAATAAGGCACGCGGCAGGTCAATCTTTGAGACCATTACAGGCAGAAGGCGGGCGAGGGCGTCCACATCCGATTGGCAGTAGTCCAGGATGGCCGCCTTATCGTCATCATCCCAGGGGCCACCAGAAAGGATGAGGTCACGCATCCCCTCTTTCTCGACTGCTCCGATGCTGTCCAGGCCGAAGTGGGTCAACGCCCCGAGAAGGCCGTTTCCCGCCGTGGCGGCCGTGCCGTTGGTACGCGCACGAAACTCGGTAAAAAGGTCCAGGACACGTTCGGGGGGCGGCCAGCCCAAGGCCAGATGACAGCCGACTTCAGCACTGGCGTAGTAGGCGACGAAGAGGGCGTCGGCGTCGACGGCATAGGGCGGTTCTTGCCCAAACTCGTCGTGCCAGAGGCGGACGAGACGGCCTGACTTGATCTCGCGGGCTACGAGGCAAACGGGGGAGGGCGTGCGACCCTCCCCCGCGATGAACTCGAAATCCACTGCCCAGACCTCTTTGAAGGGGAGGGCGTCCATCATTCAAAACCCCGCAGATCCTTGACCACCGGGTGGTCGAGAGAGTCGATCAGCCTGTTACGGAAAGCGATTTCGACAATCTTTTGGAAGGGTTCCTCGGGCCAAGCCGGTTCCGCCAGCTGCCCTTGCGGCATGGCAATGTCGTACGCCCCAAGGGCCATATTAGCCTGCATGCGAACCCAGCCGGTCATGGCATACTCGGCCGCCTCCAGGGCCGAACGGTGCCAGTCGAGGATCTTGCCATCGGGCAGTGGCATTTTGCAGGGAAACAGGAAAGGGGCACCTGCCCTGTTGATGGCGAGGTACAGCGTGACGGGGATCGCCTCCTCAACCAATTCGCCCCGCAGGCTCGGGTGGACGAGGTACATCAAGTTGTCGCCCTTGTAGTCGACGACCAGCGTAAGGGCACGCGAACCAGCATCAGGGTGAACCCGAAAGAACTCCTGCCTGTGCGGCTTTCGCACGGGCACCGTATTCAAGAGCTTCTTGACCCCGCCTGTCTCCAAGTAGTTCAAATCTAAGCGAAGGTTGTTCAAGTCGAAGGGGGTCATACCAGTAGAGTCCCCCGTCATCTTGAGTGTTTCTGATTCTGAGGATGAGGATTCTGTTCTCTTCGTCATTCCATATCTCCTTGTTGATGGGTGCGCAGTCCCGCGCTCCCAAGAAGACATGCACGATGCTCAGAGATATGTGAATATGTAGGGGGTTCTTTATAATCCAGGTTTACTTAAATAGAGAATTTCTCAAACCTGTTCAGGAAACACGCCGTCGCCGAATTTCTCGGCGAAGGTCTTGTGGGTCTCCCGAACTTTGGAGGGCGACAGACCCATGTCGTCAGCCACGCTCTCCCAAGCAATCTTCCGCTTGTCGCCCATGTCCAGACGGGCGCGGACGCGTTTGTAGATCTCGATATCCTGCTCAAGCCTTTGGGCCTCGGTTAACGGGCTTCCGCGCCCGCGCCCGGTGCCGAACCCGACCGCCTTCGCGACCTCTTTGGGAATGTCTTTCGGGGGATCCCGTGTCAGCGCGACCAGGCGCTTCGCGCAGACGTCGAGGTATTCCAGGACCCAGTCTTCCACAGGGCGTTGGGCGGCACGACAGCAGAGGTATGCCTGCCAAGCAAAGGTCGGACTTGCCGTCTCGGCATAGTGGTCCTTCAGAAAACGAAGATGAACGCCGAGCACATAGTCTCGGGCTTTCTGGAAGCCCCTCAGGTCGTCGCCCAGGGCGATCTTCAGATCCTCGGTAGGCGCCATGGCCAGCGCCGCGGCGGCGCGGCTGTAGAGGGCTCGCCGGCGCTCGCGGTCTTGCTCCGAGTACTCGGTGGTCTGGCCCTCACCGCCGTGCCACACCATGCTGGCGCCAAAAAAGAAGCTTAAGGCTCCCCCGACGTTGGCGAGCTGGCGGGCTGCCTCAACAGTCTCTGGACGTTCAACCGTAATTCCTTCGTCAATCAGATCCAGAATGCGTCCGATACTCTCTTCGAACGCTAGGAAGGGTCGCTTGCTCACCATCCAACTCCTCCGCCGTCTGGGTCCGCTAGGCGTCATAACGACGGCTTCCGATAGGAACCAGTTAAATAGCAGATAATAGATAATACGGGTGAGCGCACCACGCTCATGTTCATGAGCGTGGTTACTCATGCTTCGCAAGCGGTATTAACTCATCCAGGACGTTGTGCCCTCTCAGATTGCCGCTTCCAAAAGTGCAATCTCTTCTTTCGTGAGGCCAAAGAGATCATAGACGATGCTGTTAATCTGCGCTTCCGCCTGCGCAATTTCCGCCCCCAGGCGCGCGATCTCTGGGCGATCTCTTGTGATCCAGTCGTCCCAGTCCGAACGCTCAGAAAGTGGGATATCGGACTTGAACGCCTTCTTCACTTCAGCGCGAAAGGCTGCAAAATCTGGGAGTGTCCACCATTCCCTAAGACGAACAGTCAGCTTTGGTTCTCGGCCAGCCGGGCAGAGGTCGGGGATTCGGCGCACCAGCGATGTTTGAAGCGCCAAGCGCTTTGCTGCCGCTTGCTGCGCTTGCTTGGCCAAACGCGCCAACTCAACTCTGAGAGCGTCGGCTACAACAGGTATCGGGAGCTTTTCAACATGCTGAGCTGTAGCTTCACGCCAGCCACCTCGAACGGACGTGGTTCTTGAGCAAAAATCAAACCAGATCACATTCGAGTTTAGGATCGCCAGCAAAGCCCAGTCGGCATGTGGTATGAAATAAGTTTTGTTGTTAGAATAGGCTCCTGTTTCCTCCATAGAGTAGATCGGCTTTTCCTGAAAATGGCCGTATACAATCTTCGCATTCTCAAAATGAGGCGAGTAAGCTTCCTGCGGCTGCTGTAGCTCGAACCAAGATTGTTTTGTTGCCCGCTTTTCCAGCTTGTCTTTAAAGGGTAGTAGCCAGTCCCGAATGGCTGGATAGGCGTCAATTTTAATGCGTCTCTGAGGAATATATATCAACCACAGCCCGCGCGGCTCGTTTCGCCATCGCTTGATATCCTTGCCTTCAAGAAATGGCTTCAAGAGGTCTATAGAGTTTGGATCTTCGGCGCATAGGCGTTCCTTAGTCTCTGTGTCGATGACGAACGCCTCATTCAAGCCAGTTTTTATGCCATACAGTGGGGAGCCGTAAACATCTTTTAGGGTCTCCTTTCCTTTCCTTATCTTGTCACGCAGGGCGCGCAGCGCGCGGTTCTCAAGTTCCCAAGAACCCTCAGTCAGCGCGCTTTGCGGGTACGGCCCAGCAGCCGCCTCCCATGTGGAAAGGAAGTTGCTCTCGGGGAGTGAGTCTACCTTCCAAAAGCGTAGCTCGTGCCCTTTTGGAGCTTTGCCACGTTTCATGGTTATGATCGCCGGATAGGTAGTAACGCCGTGAAAAACTTGGAGGTCTCCGAAGTCTACGACGCCTTCAATAGTTGCTTCACGCAGTATGTATTCACGCAGAGGCTGGCCGGAGCCGGTCTTGAAGAATGTGTTCGATGAAATGTATCCCAGGCGACCGCCTGGCTTTAGGATTCGGAGGCCGCGCTCGTAAAAATAGCAGTATAGGTCGGCGCGGTCAGAAACAACTTCATACCTCTTTTCCAGATATGGCTTTAGGGTCTTAAGAAATTCCATCCTGACATAGGGCGGGTTGCCTAGAACCACGTCGAAGCCGCCTTCGCTGAAAACATCCCGAAACGCCGTTTCCCAACTGAAAGCATGGTCGAGGTAGGCGAAGTTGCTGTCCTCGATGAGACTGTCGCCGACGCGGACGCTGTCAGACAGGCTGTCAAGCACCTTGCCGCGCCGCGCGGTCTTGATCCATAGCGACAGCTTCGTGATCTCGACGCTCTCCTCGTTAACGTCTACACCAAAAAGGTTATTCGTCAGGATTTCACTGTCAGGAACAAAAGTGAGCAGATCGCCAACGTGCTCCGCTTTTGGCAGCAGCTCCTTGATTTTGTCGTTCACGCGCGTTAGCTCGGCCTTCATAAAATCGAAAGCCATGATAAGGAAGACGCCGGATCCGCAGGCAGGATCGACAATACGAAGTGTTTTCAATCGATCGCGGTACTTCTCCCATGCCTCTAATTCTGCCGTTTTTCTACGCCAAGAAATGTTTGCATAGTCTCTTACGTCCGTTCCCTTCTTGGCGTGGTCGCGCAGAATGCTCTCAAAAATCTCTTCTAGGTGCTTCCCGAGCGTCTCCGCCACAATGAAGCGCGCGATGTAATCGGGTGTATATACGACTCCGTCGCGCTTGCGTCGGCCACTTGTTCCGTTTGTTTTCTCGGGTTCTTCCTCTTCGCCACGAGCCATAGCTTGCAGGCGCTCGACGTCCGCTATGGATTGTTCAAAGATGTGGCCGAGAACGGTGACCGATACCTCAGAAGCGAAGTCATAGCTCCCAATAGTCTTGAAGCCTTCACAGATTTCGTCAGGTAGCTTGAGGGCGTCGATCTGGGCGTCGGAACGGAAAAGCCCGCCATTGTAACGGGGAATGTTCAGGGAAGTGCTACCTGCGTCGATAGCGCGGAAGAGGCCTTTAAAGTTATCCCATACGGGACGTGGGTTGTACGGATCCCGTGTGATGAAAGCGTTCGCAAGAGTGTTGTCGGGGAGTAGTCCGGTATCTTCGGCGAAGGCAATAAATAAAACGCGATCAAGAATTTTCTGCGCAATGGCGATTGCGTCGAGGGAGCCGATCGATTTGTCCGCGGTTTGCACGGCGCCGAGTAAGTCCAGGCGCAGCTTCTTGTAATCGCGGTACAAGCTGTCGGTAATGTCCTTGTCTTCTTCGCGGCTTTGCTTGAGGAGGTCCAGTGTTCGGCCTGATAGGAGATTCTCCTCCGATAGAAGGAGCATAAACCGAGAGTATTCAGCAGGATCAGTTAGTTGGTCGAAGCGGAACGTCTCATACGCCTGGGTGCCCTCGCCAAAGCCGTAGAGCCGTAGCTCGACCATATTGGAGACCAACACCCATTTAACGCCGCGCGCGTTCATGGCGTATTCCCACGCCTGCTGGACGGGGCTTTTGTTTCGGCCTGGCATGATCGCGTCCAGGTCGCGCGTCTTAGCACCTTTTAGCTCAAAGGGCGCTACGATGTCAGGCGTCGTGCCGCCGAAGCGGCCGAGAGCGAGATCGACGCTACCGCCCAGGATAGCTTGCTCGGTTGAGACCGTGTAGCTAGCGCCAGAGGATGGGCCGCGATAGCCAAGAATTCCCCTGACGATCTTAGAGCCGAAGTCCTCGCGCAGTGCAGTTTCCTTGAGCTTCTCGATGCGGCCTGAGCGAATCAGCTCTGCCCATTCGTTAAGTGTGGCGAGATGATCGGGGGGGATTGCTGCGGCTTGAATTTGACGCTTCAGCGTCTTGCGGTTGAACAAGTGCATTAATGAAGTGTTCCTAATATTCCTGCGTTAGACCCTGCCCAAGGATTTCGCCTAATGGTGCGCGCTTGCGTCTGTGACGGCCGCGCACGGCGTGCCTATGAGGCGCCTGTTGTAGTAGGGGCACAGCGTATTGCTTGTGGTGCACAACCTCAAGAACCTACAGGCGGGGGCATACCCGTGTCGCCGTTTTCGGGCGCAGCCAACGGCTCGTGTATACACGATTTCTGGGCGCGTCTACGTCTGACACCGCCAGCACCTGTCAACAGGTTGCGGTCGGGAACCCCTAATTTTGTGCGGTTTCCAGCTCCCTTTTGCGGCTCCCCGCGCTAACCCTGAGAGAACAACAGGGAGGACAGCAAGCCATGTCGTTTACACGACGCGCTTGCCAGGGGGCGATGCCCCCGTGGACCCCCAACAGAGAGGGAGGAACAACATGAGACATGCCGCCAGTTCCTGGGCCGACTGGCTTCTCGATCGGATGAAGACCGATCTTGCCGCCGCCGTGGGTGATGGCCTCACTGTCGACGCCATCGCCATCGGGTCAGCCCACATGGCTCACGGCGCGCAGCTTGCCGTACACGCTGGGCAATTGCCCCCCGACGTCGTGGCTGAGTATCTGCGAGCCTTGGCCGATGCTGTGGAGGAGGAGGCGCCTGCTCTCCCCATGATGATCACCGTCCAGCATGCGGGGAGGGTCTGAAATGACGTCCTCGACGCCGTCGGCCAACGGGAAGGCTTTAGGACGCCCGCCGAAGCGAACGCATGTCATGTCTTTTCGGGTGTCCGACGAGGAAGCCGCACGCATTGCCTCGGCCGCTTCTGGGCTGCGACGTCCACGGACCGCCGGGGATGCGTGTCGCGCGCTGGCTCTCAAGTGGGCAATGGACCGAGTACCTGATCCCGTCCCGCCCAGACGGGCACCGCCCCGTCGAAAGCCTGCGGCCGACGTCGAGATGTTGGCGCGCCTACTGGGGCAACTCGGAAAGCTCGGCTCCAACGTCAATCAGCTCGCGAGGCAAGCCAATACACATGGCCGACTGCCTGAAACAAAGGTCCTCCTACGCCTCGCCAACGACGTCGACGCGCTCAAGCGGAGCCTCCAACTGGCTCTGGTGGGAGGAAATGATGGTGATCAAGGGGAGTAGCCGAGGCATGACGCGACGGGATGCCGGTCGTCTAGCTCGGCACCTGCTGGCCGCCGAGAACGAGTCGGTGGATGTGCTCGGGTTACACGGTGTTGTCTCAAAGGATATAGCGGGGGCCTTCGAGGAGATGCGCGCGATTGCGAGGGGCACGCGGTGCCGAAAGGCGATCTATCACGCCAGCATCAACGTGGACCCTGAGGAAGCGGAACGGTTCGGCGCGGAACGTTGGACTCTGGCGGCCGATGTCTTGGGCCAGAGGTTGGGCCTGGAGTGTAGAGCGACATCGTCGGTGAGGAGCGCGCGACATCGAAGGTGACACGATGGACCGCGACGGTGGTGATGATGGATCGGCCTCGCGGTCAGCG
>NZ_OCNJ01000039.1 GCF_900230255.1 Caenispirillum bisanense | reverse complement strand
CGCTCCGGCCCGTGGAGCGCCTTCCAGTGCGTCACCCGCCGCTCGATGGTGCGTCGCGCCGCCATGATGTCGCGATCGGGATAGCGGCGGCAGAGCTCGTGCAGGATGGTGACGGGGCGCAGCGCCGGCGCCGCCTCCAGCATCGGGACGACGTCACTGTCCCAGATGCCCTCCAGCGGATCGGGCTTGCCGCCGCCATGGCGCCGTTCGGCCTTCTTCTGCGACGGCAGGCGCGGGTCCGCCTCCAGGCGCGCACCCGTGCTGGGGCTGAAGCCGGCCATGGCCGATGCCGTAATCCGGCGATGCGATTTTCTCAGGGTCATGTACAACCTCGCTTGGTGGTCGGTGATCGGTCTGCCGGGCATCACGGTCATCTTCTTGGCGGTTGAAGACCGGATGTCCTTGGCAGCCGTCGCGGCCACTGGCGAGGGGAAAACCCGCGCCGGACAGGGTCCGACCTACGGCCGGGCTACGCCCGCCCTCCGGTCGGACCCTGTCGTCACCAGCGTTGTCGCTGGCTCGTCAACTTCGGTGTCGCTGTGCACGCCAGCGTCTTCACCGTCGTCAGTCGCGCCATCTGCAAGGCGGCCTTCACACGTCGGCCTTCGCGGCCGGCATATTCCTCGGCCAGCAGGGCGTCGAGCGCCTCCAGCCGCGAGACCTCGCCGCGCTCCAGTTGGCGGATGATGTGGTCAAGGATCTCCAGGGCGCGCGGCATCTTCAAGCCGACTAGAGCGTTTTCCTCTCAATCGCGGTCATATCCGGCGGCAGCGAAGAAGTTCTCGCATTCGGCCGGCATGATCGCGTCGATACCCTGACGGATGGCCTCCCACAGCGCTTCCTTGGTCCGGGCCGCGGCCTTCTTGAGGAAGGCCTTGAGCTTGGAGAAGGCCATCTCGATCGGGTTGAAGTCGGGGCTGTAGGGCGGCAGGAAGTGCAACTCGGCTCCGGCTGCATGGATGGCGTCGCGAACCGGCGTGAGCTTGTGGGCCGGTAGGTTGTCCATCACGACGACGTCGCCCGGGTTCAGCGTCGGCACCAGGACCTGCTCGACGTAGGCGACGAACGCCGGCCCGTTCATGGCGCCATCCAGGACCATGGGCGCCGTCATCCCTTCGAGCCTGAGGGCGCCGACGAAGGTCGTCGTCTTCCAGTGGCCGTGCGGCACCGGCGCCCGGCAGCGCTCGCCCCGGAGGGAGCGGCCGCGCAGCCGGGCCATCTTGGTCGAGGCGCCGGTCTCGTCGATGAAGACCAGGCGCTCGGGGTCGAACTCCGGCTGAAGGTCGAACTGAACCGCGCCGGGTTTGCCGGAGGCTCCAACTCCAGAGTAGGATGGAGCCCTCATGAGCAAGACGATGAACAAGTTTTCCCCTGAAGTCCGCGA
>NZ_OCNJ01000028.1 GCF_900230255.1 Caenispirillum bisanense | reverse complement strand
GCCTGACCGTTACACCGCCTGCCGCCAGCTCTCCAAATCTCCTATACCGTCGCCCGGCGTCGCGGCGAGCCCTGCGACCGCGGCATACGGCGGACCGTTACGACGAACTCGCCGCCGAGCAGGCCGTGGCGCGCACCACCACCGTGGCGCCCTTCACCCGTCGGCGGCCGTCGCGCCAGCCCTTCCCCGAGCACCTGCCGCGCGAGCGGATCGTCGAGCCGGCGCTGGCCGCCTGCGCCTGCTGCGGCGGCGAGCGGCTGCGCAAGATCGGCGAGGACGTGACCGAGACCCTGGAAGTGATCCCTCGCCAGTGGACGGTGATCCAGCGGGTGCGGGAGAAGTTCAGCTGCCGGGATTGCGAGACGAACGCCCAGGCGCCGGCCCCGTTCCACGTCACGCCCCGCGGCTGGGCCGGACCCGGCCTGCTGGCGATGATCCTGTTCGAGAAGTTCGGGCAGCACCAGCCGCTCAACCGCCAGGCCGAGCGCTATGCCAGGGAGGGCGTGCCGCTGGCGCTGTCCACCCTGGCCGACCAGGTCGGCGCCGGCTGCACCGCGCTGGAGCCGCTGATCAGGCGGATCGAGGCCCACGTCTTCGCCGCCGAGCGGCTGCACGCCGACGACACCACCGTCCCCGTCCTGGCCAAGGGCAAGACCGACACCGGCCGATGTTGGGTCTATGCCCGCGACGACCGCCCGTTCGGCGGCCCGGCGCCGCCGGCGGCCATGTTCTATTATTCCCGCGACCGCGCCGGCGAGCATCCCCAGGCGCATCTGGCCGGGTATGCCGGCCTGCTGCAGGCCGACGCCTATGGCGGCTACGGCAAGCTCTACGAGGCCGACCGCAGGCCGGGCCCCATCCTGGAAGCCGCCTGCTGGGCCCATGCCCGGCGTCCGTTCTTCGCGCTTGCCGATCTCGCCTCCAATGCCCGCCGCAAGGCGCATGGCAAGACCGGAGCGGTGATTTCGCCGCTGGCCCTGGAGGCGGTGCGCCGCATCGACGCGCTGTTCGACATCGAGCGCGCGATCACCGGCCAGTCCGCCGAGGAGCGTCGCGCCGTTCGTCAGGAGCTGAGCGCGCCGCTGGTCGCCGACCTGGAGGCCTGGCTGCGGGAGCAGCGCGCCGGTCTGTCACGCGGCAACGATTTGGCCAAGGCGATGGACTACATGCTCAAGCGCTGGCCCGCCTTCACTCGCTTCCTCGACGACGGCCGCGTCTGCCTGTCCAACAACGCCGCCGAACGGGCGCTGCGCGGGATTGCCCTCGGACGGAAGTCGTGGCTGTTCGCCGGTTCCGACCGCGGCGGCCGGCGCGCCGCCGCCATGTACAGCCTCATCGTGACGGCCAAGATGAACGACGTCGATCCGCAGGCCTGGCTGGCCGACGTGCTCGCCCGCATCGCCGAGCACCCCGCCCACCGGATCGACGATCTCCTCCCCTGGAACTGGCGGCCGCAGGATAGCGCCAAACGCCAGGCGGCCTGACCATGGCCGCCATCGCCGCCGTCTTCACCATCGCCCGTGTCGCCGAGATGCTGGGGGAGGACGAGGACTGGCTGTGGGAGCTCTCCATCGACATGGTCCCCGAGGACGGCTGCCTGCGGGTCTACGGCGTCGGGGAAGACGTGGCGACCGCCTTCACCGATTACGGCATCGAGACCCTGAAAACCATCATCGACGACCTGAGGGCCATCGGCCAGGCACCGCCGCCGCTCAAGCGACCGCGCTGAGATCCTGGGCGCCTGCGGTACTCACCGGATGGTTACCGACCAGATCATAGTCCTGGTCGTCCACCACCAGCTTGCGGTCGGACCCGCGCACCGGCACGAATTGCATGGCAACCTCCGTCAGGCATGTGGGCCTGAGCATAGCGCACCCGCATGCCGCAGGCATCACCGGCGGAAGACAGCCGAGGGCGGTGGAGGCGGCAGCGGAGGGCGCCGGAGGGGCAAGCAGGCGGAGGGGACCGACGTAGGCGCCGGAGGGTGCGGAGGCCCTGATGGGGTACCTGGCCGGCAAAGCCGGCGGGAGGAACTGGCATAGGCACCGCGGGGAGAGGCGGCGCGGCCTTCGACCGCCCCGCTTCGTCGAGGAGCACCGGGGGCTCGCGCTGCAGGGAGGATGAGGTGTCTAATGGGGTGCGGGAGGTGTGAGTGTCTGATGGCGCCCGGCCTCGCTGGTGAAGACCTCGTAGACCATTAGACAGGCGATTAGACACGCGATTAGACAGGGCCATTAGACAGGCTCAAAGCCGCAGAAATCCTAGCTTTCGGATGGTGGTGTCTAAAGTGTCTAATGATTCCCCGCACACATAGACGCTAATAGACGGACGCATGCCGCGTTAGCGAAATTACTACATCTGACGCAGTGGCGGCCTCTCCAACATATCTATACCCACGGAACCATTAGACAGATTAGACACTTAGTGATAACTTCATAAAAAATACAATAAGAATCAACGGTTTAGGGGGCGCTCCTGGGTGTCTAATGGGGCTGAATCTCGACTAGACACCGTTAGACAGATTAGACGGCACCCACTCCTCCCCTGCAGCGTGAGCACCAGTGCCACTCGACGAAGCGGGGCGGACGAAGGCCGCGCCGCCTCACCCCGCGGTGCCTATGTACGACGCGCTCCTCCCCGGCCCTCCAGGGCCACGGGCCGCCTCAAGTCCCACTGGGGAGGGGTATCAGCGCCGGCTTCGCCGGCATCTGGTGCGACGTAAGCGGGGCATATCGCCCACGGCGATCAGCCGTTGACGGCGGCCTTCCAGTTCCAGGGCAGGAGCTCGTCCAGCCGGCTTGCGGGGAAGTCCATGACGATCGTCTCGAGGACGCTCTTCAGATAGGCGAAGGGCTCGACGCCGTTCAGCTTCGCCGTCTCGATGAGGGACGCGACGATGGCCCAGTGGTCGCCGCCGCCGTCGGAGCCGGCGAACAACGAGTTTTTCCTGACCAGAGTCACCGGCCTGATGCAGCGCTCGACGGCATTGGAGTCCATCTCGACGCGACCGTCATCAAGGAAGAGGCAGAGGCCGTCCCAGTGGTTGACGGCGTAGCGCAGGATCTCGGCGAGCGGCGCTTTGCCGGACACGCGGGCGAGTTGGGCGTCGATCCAGGTCCGCATGCTCTCCACCAGCGGGCGGGTACGCTCGGCCCGAGCGGCTTGGCGTTCCTCCGGCGCCCGGCCGCGGATCTCGCTCTCGATGCGGTACAGTTCAGCGATCCGGCGCAGGGCTTCCGCGGCCACCGGCGACCCCTGCTTCACATGAAGCTCGTAGAACTTGCGCCGCAGGTGGCTCCAACAGAAGGCGAGCGTGATCGGCAGCGGCAAGGCGGCGCCGGCCTTCGCCGTGACGACGCTCTTGTAGGCGGCATAGCCGTCCACCTGGAGGACGCCGGCGAAACCGCTGAGGTGGTCGCGCGCGTGGTCCGCAGCGCGGCCGGCGGCATAGACATAGGCGACCGCCGGCGGATCGCCGCCGCCCCAGGGCCGGTCGTCTCGCGCATAGGCCCAGAGCTGGCACGTCTTGGTCCTGCCGCGCCCCGGGTCGAGCACCGGCAGGCGCGTCTCGTCGGCGTAGAGCTTGGCCGACGACAGCAGGTGCAGCCGCAGCCGTTCGTACAGCGGCTTCAGCCACCAGCAGGCATGGCCGACCCAGCCGGCCAACACCGAGCGGTCGATCTCGATGCCCTGGCGCGCCAGGATGCGGGCCTGGCGATAGAGCGGCAGGCCGTCGGCGTACTTGCCGACCAGCACCTGGGCGATCAGGGCCTCCGTCGGCAGGCCGCCGGCGACGACATGATCGGGTGCCGGCGCCTGCACCACGCCGGTCTCGCAGGTCCGGCAGCCGTAGCGCGGACGCCGGGTGACGAGGATGCGGTACTGCACCGGCACGACGTCGAGCCGCCGGCTGACGTCCTCGCCGATCACGTGCCGCTCGCCTTTGCAGCAGGGGCAGACCTTGTCCTCGGGCGCGACGTCGATGACGCGCTCGATCTCGGGCAGGGTCTTGGGCAGCGAGGCCCGCTCGTCACCCGTCCGTCGACGGCGCCGTTCCACCGGCGCGGCCGCGTCCATCTCGGCATGGACGGCGGCGATGCTCTGCTCCAGGTCCTCGAAGGCGAGGGCCAACTGGTTGGGGTCGAGCTTCTCGGACCGCCGGCCGAACATCAGCCGCTTCAACTGCACCAGGAGGTGCTCGAGGCGGTCGGCGCGGTCCTTTTCGACGTCGCGCTCCTCGGCCAAGGCCAGAACCAGCCGACGCAGGTCGGCGGGATCTGTCGGCAGGGTGTCGAGGTCGAGTGGCATGGCCGGATTTTACCCGCTCCGGGGTCGCCGGGCCAGCCGGAAACCGGCTCAACAGGCGGCTTTGGGCGCTTCGACCGACCGCCGCCGGACGCGCGACCAGTCGAGCCCTTCGAGCAGCATCGCCATCTGCGCCGGCGACACCGTGACGACACCGTCACGCACCGGCGGCCACGTGAAGCGGCCGGTCTCCAGCCGCTTGTAGAACAGGCACAGGCCGCTGCCGTCCCACGCCAGGATCTTGACCCTGTCCAGCCGCTTCGAGCGGAAAACGAAGAGGTCGCCGCAGAAGGGATCGCGCCGCAGGGCTTCCTGCACGACCGCCGCCAGGCCGTCGTGCCCTTTGCGGAAGTCCACCGGTTGCGTGCAGAGCACCACCTTCACGCCCGTCGGCGGCGCGATCACCGCGGCCTCCGCAGGGCGCCGATGACGGCGACCGCCAAAGCGGGATCGACGTCGCCCGACAGCACGGCGTGCCCGCCATCGACCACCACGTCGATGCGACCCGGCCGCCGTGCATCGGGCTGCGGCGGGCGCGTCTCCAGCTTAGGAGCTTCGACCACCATCTCGGCGAAGGGACCGCCGGCCGCGATCGCGGCTCCCTTGGCGATGTTGGCGTCCCGTCGCCACACCGTAAGCAGGCCGCGGTTCACGCCGTACCGCCTCGCCACATCCGAAATGCTGGCGCCCGGTTGCGCGCTCGCCGCCACGATCTCCGCCTTCTCATCCGCCGTCCACTGTCGGCGCTGCCGGCGGCCCGTGATGACCTCCACCCGCTGGTACGGCCTGGCTTCATCTCTGTCTCCAAGCCAGGCATCAAGTCTGTCGTCATCCATCGCGGCCGCACCTCGCTCGCCTCGGAAAGCGATCACGATGCGGCAGAGCGCGCTTCGTCAACAGGTGGGGGAGGAGACCCGCTTACGGTGCGACTGCCGGCTGCCGGGCGCCCAGGACCATCAGATACGGGGTGTCCTCTGCCGGCTCCGCCGACATCCAGTGCGACTGCAGGCCGCCAACATCGGCTATGCTGGTCCCACGCCGGCCGCCGCGGCGTAGTCTGTCCCGCCACCACAGGAGGCGCCCATGGCTGGCAACTTCGACGACCGCAAGATTGAAGCCGTCCTTTCGGGATCTCTATCCACCGACGCCCTTGGGCCCGAGGAACACGACGTCTGGCTGGAAGCCTTCGGCGAGAAGATGGCAACGCCTTCGCCGGAAGCGGAAGCCTTCTTCGCCGAGCGCCGTCGCCTCGGTCGAGGAGTAGGCCTTTCGGACGCCGGTGAAATCGTGCGAGAAACCGGCGTTCCGTGAGCAGGGTCATGGCTCTGCTTGCCGACCCCAACGGGGCCGGCAAGTCCATCCTCGTCGACACGCAGAGCCACTCGCCACCGTCCGGTCCTCGTGCAGGATGAGACGTGTTCTCCGTCGTTCTCGATGCTGGAGACGGTCCGGCGTCCCCTGCCCTGCGGTGCTGCCCCTCCCCTGCCCTTCTTGGGCCTCGTAGGGCCCATTTCGGCCCTCCTAGCTGGAGTCCGAAAAGCG
>NZ_OCNJ01000033.1 GCF_900230255.1 Caenispirillum bisanense | reverse complement strand
CAGGCCCTGACGGCGTACCTTTTGTATAATGGGTCAGCGACTTAGTTTTGCGAGCGAGCTTAAGCCGTTAGGTGTAGGCGAAGCGAAAGCGAGTCTGAACAGGGCGTTCAGTTCGTAGGACTAGACCCGAAACCGAGTGATCTAGCCATGGGCAGGTTGAAGGTGGAGTAACACCCACTGGAGGACCGAACCCACGTCTGTTGAAAAAGACGGGGATGACCTGTGGCTAGGGGTGAAAGGCCAATCAAACTCGGAAATAGCTGGTTCTCCGCGAAAGCTATTTAGGTAGCGCGTCGTGTGATTACCTGCGGGGGTAGAGCACTGGATCGGGACGGGGGGCGCGAGCCTTACCAACTCGAACCAAACTCCGAATACCGCAGAGTACAGCACGGCAGACAGACTCCGGGTGCTAAGGTCCGGGGTCAAGAGGGAAACAGCCCAGACCGCCAGCTAAGGTCCCCAAGTCGTAGCTAAGTGGGAAAGGATGTGGGACGGCCAAAACAACCAGGAGGTTGGCTTAGAAGCAGCCATCCTTTAAAGAAAGCGTAACAGCTCACTGGTCTAATAGCTGTCCTGCGCCGAAGATGTACCGGGGCTCAAGCTACGCACCGAAGCTGCGGACTTGTCTTTGACAAGTGGTAGCGGAGCGTTCCGTAGGCCTGCGAAGGTGAACCGTGAGGTTTGCTGGAGGTATCGGAAGCGAGAATGCTGACATGAGTAGCGATAAACAGGGTGAGAAACCCTGTCGCCGAAAGTCCAAGGGTTCCTGCGCAAGGCTAATCCGCGCAGGGTGAGCCGGCCCCTAAGGCGAGGCCGAAAGGCGTAGCCGATGGGAACCAGGTTAATAGTCCTGGGCCTGTGGGAAGTGACGCGCCCCGTAAGTCGTTTCTCCTTATCGGATTGGAGAGGCGGCGAAGGGGGGCCTGGAAATAACTCCCACGTATAGACCGTACCCGAAACCGACACAGGTGGACTGGTAGAGTATACCAAGGCGCTTGAGAGAATGGTGTTGAAGGAACTAGGCAAAATACCCCCGTAACTTCGGGAGAAGGGGGCCTTCCTGTTGGGCAACCAGCAGGGAGGGGCACAGACCAGGGGGTGGCGACTGTTTACTAAAAACACAGGGCTCTGCGAAGTCGCAAGACGACGTATAGGGTCTGACGCCTGCCCGGTGCCGGAAGGTTAAGAGGAGGGGTTCACGCTCTGAATCGAAGCCCCGGTAAACGGCGGCCGTAACTATAACGGTCCTAAGGTAGCGAAATTCCTTGTCGGGTAAGTTCCGACCTGCACGAATGGCGTAACGACTTCCCCGCTGTCTCCAACACCAACTCAGCGAAATTGAATTCTCCGTGAAGATGCGGAGTTCCCGCGGTTAGACGGAAAGACCCCGTGAACCTTTACTACAGCTTCGCAGTGGCATCAGGGTTCGAATGTGTAGGATAGGTGGGAGGCTTTGAAGCATGGGCGCCAGCCTGTGTGGAGCCGTCCTTGAAATACCACCCTTTCGGACCTTGATGTCTAACCGCGTCCCGTCATCCGGGACCGGGACCCTGCGTGGCGGGTAGTTTGACTGGGGCGGTCGCCTCCCAAAGAGTAACGGAGGCGCGCGATGGTGGGCTCAGACCGGTCGGAAATCGGTCGTCGAGTGCAAGAGCAGAAGCCCGCCTGACTGTGACATCGACGGATGGAACAGAGACGAAAGTCGGCTCTAGTGATCCGGTGGTCCCGAGTGGAAGGGCCATCGCTCAACGGATAAAAGGTACTCCGGGGATAACAGGCTGATACCGCCCAAGAGTCCACATCGACGGCGGTGTTTGGCACCTCGATGTCGGCTCATCACATCCTGGGGCTGGAGCAGGTCCCAAGGGTATGGCTGTTCGCCATTTAAAGTGGTACGTGAGCTGGGTTTAGAACGTCGTGAGACAGTTCGGTCCCTATCTGCCGTGGGTGTAGGACGCTTGAGAGGATCTGTCCCTAGTACGAGAGGACCGGGATGGACGTACCTCTGGTGTACCAGTTGTCGCGCCAGCGGCACCGCTGGGTAGCTATGTACGGACGGGATAACCGCTGAAAGCATCTAAGCGGGAAACCCACCTCAAAACCAGGCGTCCCTGAGAGCCGTGAAAGACCATCACGTCGATAGGCCGGGTGTGGAAGTGCAGCAATGCATGCAGCTAACCGGTACTAATCGCTCGATAGGCTTCGATCACCGCCCG
>NZ_OCNJ01000035.1 GCF_900230255.1 Caenispirillum bisanense | reverse complement strand
TCGTCGAGGATCAGCAGGTCGTACTTGTCCAGCTTGTCGATGGCGCTCGCCAGGGCGAGGTCCTGCCGGGCCGTCTGGAGGCGCTGGACGAGGTCGGTCGTCCTGGTGAACAGGACGCGGAACCCGTTGTCGATAAGCGTATGGCCGAGGGCGGCGCTGAGGTGGGTCTTCCCGCCGCCGGGCGGGCCGAAGAACAGCAGGTTCTTGCCCTGGTCGAGCCAGCCGTCGCCGGCGGCGAGCGCCATGACATGTGCCTTGCTGACCATCGGCACCGCCGAGAAGTCGAAGGTGTCGAGGGTCTTTCCGGAGGGCAGCCTGGCCTCCACGAGGTGCCGCTGGATGCGCCGGCGCTCCCGTTCGGCGAGTTCCAGCTCGGCGAGCGTCGCCAGGAACCGGCTGGCGGGCCAGCCTTCCTTGTCGGCGCGTTCGGCGAATTCCTCCCAGAACTGCTTGATGGTCGGCAGGCGCAGCTCGGTGAGGAGCAGGGGCAGCTTGGCGACATCGACGGAGATGCTCATCGGCTGGCTCCCGCGACGAGGACGTCATAGTCCGACGCCGAGGGCAGCACCACGGTCACGTCCGGAACCGTCCCGCCGTTGACGGGAAAGGCCGTCCGCAGAGCGGCAAGATCGGGAAGCCGTCCGTGGTCGAGATCCTCGCCCAGTCGCCGTGCCAGATCCGCCTCGCATCCGGCGTCATGGGCCAGGGCCAGGAGGCCGACCATGGTGCGACAGGCGACGCGCGGGTCCATGGATGCCGTCATGGCGTCCCAGGTCCGCCGGTACTCGGTCCGCGGAAACAGGTGGTCCCGGTAGACCAGGTTCTGGAAGGCCTGGGGCTTGCGCCGCAGGCTGTGAATGACGTGGTGGTAGTTGACGACGTAGCCGTGGCCGTTGCCGACGGGCGCGCGCCCGCGCGGCAGGGTCAGCACGGGAGTGCCACCGAGAAAGCCTTCGAGCCGGTCGTCGTGGATACGCAGCCGGAGATGGTGGCCGATGAACTGCGATGGTGCGGTATAGAAGACCTTGCGCAGGACGAAGCCGCCGGCGGTGGTGACCAGCACCCGAGCCTCCTCGTAGTCCACCGTCCGGCGCGGCGGCAAGGCGCGCAGGAGCGGCTTCTCGACAGCCAGCATCTCGCGGCGCCGGACATTGGCCCGGCCCACGACCTCGGCGACGAAGCGGCGGTACGCATCCAGGTCGGGAAAGTCTCGGCTGCCTCGGAGCAGGAGGGCTTGGTCGAGGGCCCGTTTCAGGTGGCCGTTCGGGCTCTCGATGGCGCCGTTCTCGTGGGCGATGCCACGGTTGTTGCGGCTCGGGACCATGCCGTAGTGACCACAGAGCCCTTCGTAGCGGCCGGTGATGTCCGCCGCCGCCTCCTTGTCGAGGTTCCGGAACGCCGCCGACAGGCTGTCGGTGCGGTGCTCGGCCGGGACGCCGCCCAGGGACCAGAGGGCGTTCTGGAGGCCGGCGGCCAGGGCGACGAAGCTTTCGCCCCCCTGCACCACCTCGGCATACTGCCAGCCCGAGTAGGCCAGGGCGAAATGGTAGAGCCGGTGCGCGAACGGCGTGCCGTTGATGGTCACCGCCAGTTCGGCGGCGTCGGTGAAGTCAGACAAGGCCATCCGGCCGGGCGGGTTGGCCTGGCGGAAGATGACCTCCTTCTCCGGCCCCTTCAGCGCGCGCCACTCCCGGATCCGGCGCTCCAGCGTCCGCCGGCGCGACGGCCAGTTCTGATGCGGATAGCGCCGCTCCAGTTC
>NZ_OCNJ01000037.1 GCF_900230255.1 Caenispirillum bisanense | reverse complement strand
GCATCGCCACGAGATATGACCGCTTGGCCGTCAACTTCCTCGCCGCCGTCCAGATCGCCGCCTTCGTCAGCTACTGGTTATGAGTCTGGAGCCTAACGCAATCGGCACCGACTTCGGGCAGTACCGCGGCTTGGCTCGGGAAACAAACGAATCCGGTCGCGTGCAAGCGAACATCTTGGAGATGCGTCTCGGAATGCGGCTCTTTCTGAGCAAAGGGGACGAGGCATCGATCGCCCAGGTGAACGATCGGCGTGAGGCACTGACCCAGGTAATCACTGATCTGGAAAAGGTGGCAATCTCTAAGGAGACAGAGGTCGTCGTGGAGCAGCTTCGCAAGGAGGTCGAGGAGTACAAAAAAGGCTTTGATGAAGTGACTGCCTTACAGGCAAATCGCAACACGATCGTCAATGACGTCTTGAATACGCGCGGCCCTGAACTTGAGCGCACCCTGACGACGATCATGGAGAGCGCCAGCCGGGATGGCGATGTAGAAGCGGCTTACACGGGCGGGATGGTACTGCGCCGCGTGATGCTGGTGCGGCTCTACGCCAATCGTTTCCTGCTCGACAACTCGCAGGAGGCCGCGGATCGGGTTACGCGGGAAGGGGAGGTCCTGGGCGGCGAGGCGGTCAATCTTCGCAACCGTCTGCAGAACCCCGAGCGCCGGCGCCTCGCGGGAGAGGCGGTCACGTTGACGGAAGCATATCTCTCAGGCTTCCAGGAGGTCGTCACCACGATCAACACGCGGAACGGGATCATCACCCAGTCGCTCGACGTCATTGGCCCGCGCATGGCCGCTGCCATCGAGGAGGTGAAGCTCAACGCCAAGAGCAGCCAGGACGAACTCGGCCCGCGCGTCGTTTCGGTGATCGACAACGCCACCGTCAGCTCGGTCATCGTCTCGGTCATCGCCCTGGCCCTCGGCGGCGGCGCCGCGTACCTGATCGCCACGGGGATCACCCGACCGGTCGGCGCCCTGTGCGGCGCGATGGGCCGCCTCGCGAATAAGGACATGACGGCGGAGGTTCCGGCGACGCGACACAAGGACGAGGTGGGTGACATGGCCCGGGCCGTCCTGGTGTTCAAGGAGAACATGATCCGGGCCGACGAACTCGCGACGGCCCAGGAGAAGGAGAGGGCTGCTCGAGAGGCCCGTGCGAAGCGGATAGAGGAACTGAACGCCAACTTCGACGGCGCCGTCGCCGAGATCCTCTCCACGGTGACCGCGGCCACGAGCCAGCTCAATTCGTCGGCCCAGAACATGTCGTCCGTCGCCGAAGAGACGCAGCGTCAGGCTTCGGCCGTGGCGGCGGCGTCCGAACAGGCCTCGGCCAACGTGCAGACGGTGGCGGCGGCGGCCGACGAGCTCTCGGCCTCTATCAGCGAGATTGCCCGGCAGGTAGCGCATTCTTCGAAGATCTCCCGACAGGCGAAGGAAGCCGCCGATAACTCGAGCCGCATCGTCGCCGGACTCGCGTCGGCCGCCGACCGCATCGGCGAAGTGGTGAACATGATCACCGACATCGCGAGCCAGACCAATCTGCTTGCGCTCAACGCCACCATTGAGGCGGCGCGGGCGGGGGATGCCGGCAAGGGCTTCGCCGTCGTCGCAAACGAGGTGAAGAGTCTGGCGACACAGACGGCAAAGGCCACCGAGGACATCTCCCGAGCTATGACCGATTTTGGGTGACGGCGTGGTCAGGCGGCGGCGGCTTGATCGGCGTCATTCACCTGGATGCCGTCGCGGAACGTGACACCCTCG
>NZ_OCNJ01000040.1 GCF_900230255.1 Caenispirillum bisanense | reverse complement strand
GCCTTGCCCGAGGGGAGAGGTTTTTCGCTGCTGGCTGACCTCGGCTGGATCATCCTCGCGACGACAGTCGGGGGTATCCTCCTCATCGGTGCTTTCCTTGCGCACGACGGACGACGGATCGTGCAGGAGAACACGTGGCACCGGCAGGCCACAGTCGACCCTCTTACGGGCTTGAGCAACCGCAGGGCGTTCGACGAGGCGGCACTCCGTTATTTCAGCTACGCCAAGCGTCACCAGCAGCCGCTTTCTGTCCTGGTGGTGGACTGCGACTTCTTCAAAAAGGTCAACGATCGTTACGGTCACGATGCCGGCGACAAGGTTCTCGTGAAGTTGGCCGCCATATTGCGCGAGGGGGTCCGGACGGACGATGTTGTCGCTCGCTTCGGCGGCGAGGAATTTGTCATCCTACTGCCCGGCACGGGACCCGAGGATGCGAAAGGCGTTGGTGAGAAGTTGCGGCGCCTCGTAGAGGAGGCCTCAGTCACCGAGGGCCGGAGCACGATCACGTTCACCGTCAGTATCGGTGTTTCGGGGCACGCCGGAACTCACGAAAGCATGGTAGGGCTGCTCCGTACCGCCGATGCCGCGCTGTACGCCGCCAAGGAGAACGGGCGCAATCGGGTCGAGGTCATGCTGCCGGATATCGTGACGTCCGAATCAGGAAAGCCGCGGGCGGCGAGTAGTGAGGTCGCGTAGTGATGTCGCCTCCGCTCCGCTGAGCTGGATCTGCCGCCATGGACATCACCCGCCGACGCTTCGTCCTCACGTCCATGACCATGCTGGCCGCCCCGAAGCATGCTTGGTCTGGTGAACCGTGTGCCGATTGGGATCTCTGGAAGCGCATGTTCCTGCTTCCCGACGGGCGCGTGGTGGATACCGACAACGGCGGCATCACCCACAGCGAAGGCCAAGCTTACGGCATGATCTTGGCGACTGCTTTCGACGATCAGGCGACCTTCGAGCTCGTCTGGCGCTGGACCCGGCAGACGCTTCGCAGGGAGGATGCCCTGTTCGCCTGGAAATACCTTTCCACGGCCACCAGCGGCGCGGTCGCGGAGTGGAACAATGCGGCCGACGCCGACCTGATGATCGCTTGGGCCCTCCTCAGGGCGGCAGAGCGCTGGGCGAGGCACGACCTAGCGGAGGAAGCAAAGACCGTCGCCAGTGCCATTGCCCGCCTCCTTATCGTCGAGGAGCCTTTCGGCCTGGTGCTGCGGCCCGGGCTCTCCGGCTTTCAGTTTCCTGATCGGCGGATCGC